>NZ_CP120860.1:0-900000 GCF_029581455.1 Micromonospora sp. WMMD964
ATACGTGAAAGTGTGCCGGACTCGATCACCGGAACCCCCGCCGCCCCCGGAGGCGGCCCACCCTCGGTGGTGGTGCGCTCAGGCCAGGTCGAGTGCCCGGGCCGCCGCCATCGGGTCGTTCGCGATGGTCAACGGGGCCGGCGCGGTGGAGATCGCCCACTCCGGGTCCTTCAAACCGTGACCGGTCACCGTGCAGACGACGGTCGAACCGGGCGGCACCGCGCCCGCGGCGGCCTGCTGGAGCAGACCGGCCACGCTGGCCGCGCTGCCCAACTCGACGAAGACCCCGACCTCCCGGGCGAGCAGCCGGTACGCCGACAGGATCTCCCGGTCGGTCACCGCGGCGATCAACCCACCGGAGGTGTCCCGGGCGTCCAACGCCTTGGTCCAGCTCGCCGGGTTGCCGATCCGGATCGCCGTGGCGATCGTCGACGGCTCCGGCACCACCTTGCCGGTCACGATCGGAGCCGCACCGGCGGCCTGGAAGCCGTACATCTTCGGCGTCCGGGTGGTGGTGCCGGCGTCCCGCTCCTCCGCGTAACCCATCCAGTAGGCGGAGATGTTGCCGGCGTTGCCGACCGGCAGGCAGTGGATGTCGGGCGCGTCACCGAGCGCCTCGACGATCTCGAACGCGGCGGTCTTCTGGCCGTGCAGCCGGTCGATGTTCACCGAGTTGACCAACGCGACCGGGTGATCCTGGGCCAGCTTCGCGGCGAGTGACAGGCAGTCGTCGAAGTTGCCGCTCACCTGCAGGAGCTTCGCGCCGTGCACCAGCGCCTGGGCGAGCTTGCCCAGTGCGATCTTGCCCTGCGGCACCAGCACCGCACAGGTCAGCCCGGCCCGCGCCGCGTACGCCGCGGCGGAGGCGCTGGTGTTGCCGGTGGAGGCGCAGATGATCGCCTTGTTGCCCGCCTCGACCGCCTTGGACACCGCCACGGTCATGCCGCGGTCCTTGAACGAGCCGGTCGGGTTGGCGCCCTCCACCTTCAGGTGCACGTCGCAGCCGAGCCGGGCGGACAGCACCGGCGCGGGCAACAGCGGGGTGTTCCCCTCGTGCAGCGTGACGACCGGCGTGGCCGCGGTGACCGGCAGCCGATCCCGGTACGCCTCGATCAGACCCCGCCACATGTCGTTCTCCTCGCCTCTGCCACCGCGCCGACCTCGTCGGGGCCACCTTGGACCAGCCTTGCGCGGCTGTCGATGGCACACCCCGGCTTACCCACCTGGCGGGACGCCCGAGCCCGTCCCGTCGACGGTCCAACGACTCAGGCGCCGCCCTCGACCCTCAGCACGCTCGTCACCGACCGGACGATGTCCAGGCCGCGCAGCTCGCCCACCGTCGCGGCGAGCGCGGCGTCCGGTGCCACGTGGGTGACGATGACCAGCTCGGCGTCGCCGTCGCGGCTCGCCGGCCCGCCCGCCGAGCCCTGCCGCACGGTCGCGATCGACACGTCGTGCCGGGCGAACACGCCCGCCACCGAGGCCAGCACACCGGGGCGGTCGGCCACGTCGAGGCTGACGTGGTAGCGGGTCAGCGCCTCACCCATCGGCCGCACCGACAGGTCCGCGTACGCACTCTCGCTGGCCGCGCGCACCCCGGCGAGGCGGTTGCGGGACACCGCGACCACGTCACCGAGCACCGCGCTGGCGGTCGGTGCGCCCCCGGCGCCCCGGCCGTAGAACATCAGTTGCCCGGCGGCGTCCGCCTCCACGAAGACCGCGTTGAACGCGTCACCCACGCTGGCCAGCGGGTGGCTGCGCGGAATCATCGCCGGGTGCACCCGCACGCTGACGGTCTCCCGGCCAAAGGTGTCGACGCCCCGGGCCGCGATGCAGAGCAGCTTGATCGTGCAGCCCATCGCCTGGGCGCTGGCCATGTCCGCGGCGGTCACCTCGGTGATGCCCTCCCGGTGCACGTCCGCCGCGCCGACCCGGGTGTGGAACGCCAGCGAGGCCAGGATGGCCGCCTTCGCCGCCGCGTCGAAGCCCTCGACGTCGGCGGTCGGGTCGGCCTCCGCGTACCCCAGTGCGGTCGCCTCCTCCAGCGCCTCGGCGAAGCCGGCGCCGGTCGCGTCCATCGCGGAGAGGATGAAGTTGGTGGTGCCGTTGACGATGCCGGTGACCCGGTTGATCCGGTCACCGTGCAGCGACTCGCGCAGCGGGCGCAGCAGCGGGATGGCCCCGGCCACCGACGCCTCGTAGTAGAGGTCGCCGCCGCCCTCGGCCGCCGCCTCGTGCAGGGCCACGCCGTCCTCGGCGAGCAGCGCCTTGTTGGCGGTGACCACGCTCTTGCCGGCGCGCAGCGCCTCGACCAGCCAGCCTCGGGCCAGCTCGATGCCGCCGACCACCTCGACCACCACGTCCACGTCGTCGCGCTTGATCAGGCCGAGCGCGTCGGTGGTGAACAGGCTCTCGTCGACCGGCAGGTCACCCCGGTCCCGGCCGAGCCGTCGTACGGCGATGCCGGCGATCTCCAGCGGAGCGCCGATCCGGGCGGCCAGGTCGGCCGACTGCTCGTGCAGCAGGCGGACCACCTCCTGGCCGACCGTGCCGCAGCCGAGCAGCGCCAAGCGCACAGGTGACGTCATCCAACATCCAATGCGAGCAGGTCCTCTTCGGTTTCCCGCCGGACGATCAGGCGCGCCTGGCCGTCGCGTACCGCGATCACCGGTGGCCGCGGCACATGGTTGTAGTTGCTGGCCATGCTGCGGCAGTACGCACCGGTGCCGGGCACCGCGACAAGATCTCCGGGCTGCACGTCGGCGGGCAGGAATTCATCCTTCACCACGATGTCCCCGGACTCACAGTGCTTTCCCACCACGCGGGCGAGCAACGGCTGCGCGCCCGAGGCCCGCGAGGCCAGCGTCGCCGAGTAGGACGCGTCGTAGAGGGCCGTCCGGATGTTGTCGCTCATCCCGCCGTCGACGCTGACGTACGTCCGGATGCCGTCGAGGGTCTTGACCGTGCCGACCTCGTAGAGGGTGAACACGGCCGGCCCGACGATGGCCCGGCCCGGCTCGATCGACAGGTGCGGCACGGCCAGGTTCTCCGCCGCGCACTCCGAATCGACGATCTTGCGTAGTCGCTTGGCCAGGTCCTGCGGGGTGGCCGGGTCGTCCTGGGTGGTGTACGCGATGCCGAAGCCGCCGCCCAGGTCCAGCTCGGGCAGCTCCACCCCGCGTGCGTCGCGGATCTGCGCCTGCAGGGCGAGCACCCGGCGGGCCGAGACCTCGAAGCCGCTGGCGTCGAAGATCTGCGAGCCGATGTGCGAGTGCAGACCGCGCAGCTCCAACACGCCCTCATCGAGGATCTTGAACGCGGCGTTGGCGGCGGCACCGCCCGCGAGGGAGAAGCCGAACTTCTGGTCCTCGTGGGCGGTGGCGATGAACTCGTGGGTGTGCGCCTCGACGCCCACGGTGACCCGGACCAACACCCGGGGCCGCACCCCGCGCTCGCGGGCCAACGCGGTGAGCCTGTCGATCTCGGTGAACGAGTCGACGATGATCCGGCCCACCCCGGCGTCCAACGCCCGGCCCAGCTCGGCTACCGACTTGTTGTTGCCGTGGAAGCCGATCCGCTCCGGTGGCATCCCGGCCGACAGCGCGGTGGCCAGCTCACCTCCGGTGCAGACGTCCAGGTGCAGGCCCTCCTCGGCGATCATCCGGACCACCGCCCGGCAGAGGAACGCCTTGCCCGCGTAGAACACGTCCTCGGTCGGGAAGGCCGCCCGGAAGTCGCGGCAGCGCGACCGCAGGTCGGCCTCGTCGAGGACGTACACCGGGGTGCCGAACTCGGCCGCGATGTCGCGGACGCTCAGGCCCGCGACGGCGAGCGCGCCGTCCGCGCCGCGCGTCACGCTGCGCGGCCACAGCGTCGGCAGCAGGGCGTTCACGTCCTCCGGGGTACGCAGCCAGGCCGGCCCCCGGTTGTTGATGTCCGCGTGCAGCGCACCGGCCTCGTGAGCGCGCATCGTGTTACATCCTCTCCGGGGCGGAGACGCCGAGCAGGTGCAGGCCGTTGGCGATCACCGTGCGGGTGGCGTTGTTCAACCAGAGCCGGGCACGGTGCAGGTCGGTGACCTCCTCGTCGCCCAACGGCAGCACCCGGCAGTTGTCGTAGAACCGGTGGTAGGAGGCGGCGACGCTCTCCTCCAGGTAGCGGGCCACCCGGTGCGGCTCGCGCAGCTCGGCCGCGGTCGCCACCACCGCCGGGAACTCGGCGAGCGCCTTGAGCAGCTCGTTCTCCTTCTCGTGGTCGAGCAGGTCGGGGCGGAACGCGTCGGCGTCGCCCGGGACCAGCCCCACCTCGGCGGCGTTGCGGGCCACGCCCGCCGTCCGGGCGGCGACGTACTGCACGTAGTAGACCGGATTGTCGCGGGTCGCCCGCGTCCACAGCTCGATGTCGATGTCGATCGGGGAGTCGCTGGAGTAGCGGGCCAGCGCGTACCGGGAGGCGTCCACGCCGATCGCGTCGACCAGGTCCTCCAGGGTGATCACGGTGCCGGCCCGCTTGCTCATCCGCATCGGGGCGCCGTCGTGCAGCAGGTTGACCAGCTGCCCGATGAGGATCTCCAGGTTGCGCTCCGGGTCGTCGCCGAAGCACGCCGCCATGGCCTTCATCCGGCCGATGTAGCCGTGGTGGTCGGCGCCCAGCATGATCACGACCCGCTCGAAGCCGCGCTCCCGCTTGTCCAGGTAGTAGGCGCAGTCCGCGGCGAAGTACGTCCACTCGCCGTTGGACTTGCGCAGCACCCGGTCCTTGTCGTCGCCGAAGTCGGTGGTGCGCAGCCAGGTCGCGCCCTCGGACTCGTAGAGGTGCCCCTGCGCGCGCAGCCGGTTCAACGCCAGGTCGAGTTCGCCCCGGTCGTGCAGGTCCTTCTCGTTGAAGTAGGTGTCGAACTCCACCCCGAAGTCGCGCAGCGAGGAGCGGATCTCGTCGAACATCAGCGCGACACCCTCGACCCGGAAGACCTCCTGGGCGGCGTCGTCGTCCAGCGACCGCACCTCCGGCCGCCGGGCCTGCACCTCGGTGGCGATCTCGGCGATGTACGCCCCGCCGTAGCCGTCCTCCGGCGCGGCCTCACCCTTCGCGGCGGCCAGCAGCGACCGGGCGAACCGGTCGATCTGCGAACCGGCGTCGTTGAAGTAGTACTCCGTGCCGACGTCGGCCCCGGTGGCCCGCAGCAGCCGGCTCAGCGCGTCGCCGACGGCCGCCCAGCGGACCCCGCCGATGTGCACCGGGCCGGTCGGGTTGGCCGAGACGAACTCCAGGTTGATCTTCTCGCCGGCCAGGCGGTCGCTGCGACCGTACTCCGCGCCGGCCTCGACGATCACCCGGGCGAGCTGACCGGCGGCAGCGGCGTCGAGCCGGATGTTCAGGAAGCCCGGCCCGGCGATTTCCACCGATTTGACACCCGCTGCCCGGCCCAGCTCGTCGGCCAGGGCCGTCGCCAACTCCCGGGGCGGAACGCCCACCTTCTTGCTCAACTGCAGCGCGAGCGTCGAGGCGTAGTCGCCGTGCTCGGGGTTGCGCGGTCGCTCCACCACAGTGCGCTCCGGCAACGCGGCGCGGTCGAGCCCGCGCTGGTCGAAGACGGCGTGTGCGGCGGCAAGGACGACCGAGGCTAGTTCTGCAGGAGTCACCCAACCATGTTATCGGGGGTAGACTCGGGCACTCGGCGGCTCCCCTGCGCGTCATCCGGCCCGCCACTCCCCTGACCGACCGACTTGACGAGGCACGATGAGCATCAGCACCCCGGGTGGCCCGGAGCGCCGCCCGACCGTGGTCAGCACCGGCAAGAAGCCGGCAGCGGGCCGGCCTGCGTCCGGCGCCAAGGCCGGTTCCGGCAAGCCGACGGGCAAGCCGGCGGGCTCCCCCCGATCCGGCGGCAAGGGCCCGCGCAAGCCGGTCACCCCGGTCAAGGTGACCCAGGGCCGCGCCTGGGGCCCGATCGCGCTCTTCGTCGCGGTCGGCGTGCTGGCGGCCGGCATCATCGGGTACGGCGCCTGGGCGTCCTTCCAGGGCTCCAAGCCGTGGGACAAGCGGGCCAACGCCATCGACGGCATCGCCAACATCCGCAAGTCCGACCCCGACAGCCTCAAGTACGAGTCGCACAAGTCGGGCCCGCTGACCTGGAAGTACTCGCCGCCGGTGGGTGGGGTGCACAACGCCGCCTGGCAGAACTGCATGGGCGACGTCTACGACGCCCCGATCGCCAACGAGCACGCGGTGCACAGCCTGGAGCACGGCGCCGTCTGGATCACGTACCGGCCGGACCTGCCCCAGGACCAGGTCGACAAGCTCGCCGGCAAGGTGCGCGGCGTCGAGAAGACCTTCATGAGCCCGTACGAGGGCCTGGACAAGCCGATCTCGCTGCAGGCGTGGGGCTACCAGCTCAAGGTCGACAACGCCGACGACTCGCGGATCGACGAGTTCATCAAGGACCTGCGGGTCAACGCCTCGGTCGAGGGCCCGACGGCGCTCTGCAACACCGGCATCACCGCCACCGGCACCACGCCGCGTGAGCTCCAGCAGCAGCCCACCCAGTAAGGACCCCGATGACCGCCCCCACCACCACCGACAGCGAGTACGACGACACCCCGACCGTCCCGGACGAGGGCGGTCGGGCCCCGGCGGCGCGCTACGGCGTGTCGGCGCTCGCCATCATGGTGGTGGTGGGGCTGCTCCTCGGGTATGCGGGCGGCCTGCTCACCCCCCGGCTCACCCGACCCGGTGACGCGTCGGTCGAGGCGGGCTTCGCCCGGGACATGACGACCCACCACGCGCAGGCGGTGGAGATGAGCCTCATCGCGTACCGGTCGGCCACCCTCCCCGAGGTGCGGCAGATCGCCGTCGACATCGCCACCGGGCAGCAGGGCGAGATCGGTGCCATGCAGACCTGGCTCCGCGAGTGGGGCCTGAGCCCGACCGGCTCGCAGCCGCCGATGTCGTGGATGTCCGACGGGGCCACCCTCAAGGACGGCCTGATGCCGGGCATGGCCACCCCGGCGCAGATGACCTCCCTGCGGGACGCCCAGGGCATCGAGGTCGACAGGCAGTTCCTGACCCTGATGTACGCCCACCACCTGGGCGGCATCCACATGATCGACGCTGCGCTCGACGTGACGGACAACGACGAGGTGCTGCGGGTGGCGAAGACCATGAAGGCCACCCAGCAGACCGAACTGAACAACCTCCGGCAGCTCCAGGCGCAGGCAGCCAAGGGCTGATCCGACCGGCCGAGGCAGCACCGGTCTGCGTCATCCCGAGGCCGATCTCGTCGAGGTCCGCAAGATCCACAAGATCTACACAAGGTCGCCGATGTGGCGGTGTTCCGGACATCCGGACACCGCCACATCGCCGATCCGCCACGAGCCTGCGCCGAGGCGAGTCGCGCGGGGTCCGGCAGGCCGGGCGGGGTCTGGCAGCAGGTCTGCGCGGTCCGACAGGGCCTGTGCGGCCTTGATCCACTCCAGATCGGCGAACTGGGGGTGTCCTGCGGTGTTGGTACCCCGACATCGCCGACATGGAGTGGATCAAGAGCGGGGCACGGCGCTCCTGGCTTGATCGATCACCCCCGAGGGGCACTTGAGGGTAGTTGTCCGCTTATGTCCGCCTTGGTCGATTCGAGCGGTCCAGGCGATTACGCTGCTTAGAGAGTTTTCTCCACACATATCGTGACCAGTTGCGATTCGGGCTCGTTGCCCAAGACGTGGGGGTTGCACTCAGAGACGCACGGCGTTCGGTGACCAGTTGGTGCCGACGCCACACCATCGGTGGTGACGGGGCGGTGGCAGCCGTCCGTCGCGGACAGCGGCAGGGCGAGCCGGGAATGCTCAGCCGCGAACAGGAACTCGAACTGATCGACGCGCTGCGGGGCGTCCACCCGGACGAGTTCGGGCTGGACGAGGAGCTGTGGACGAGGCAGAGCCTCACCACGCTCATCCAGCGGCGCTTCGACCTGCCGCTGGAGCCCGGCGCCGTCGGGGCGTACCTGCGGGCCTGGGGGTTGGGTCCGCGCGAGCCACGCGAGCGCGCCTGCGGGCTCTGCGTCAGTGCGGTGGAGCGCTGGGTCCGCAGCGAGTACCCGGCGATCACCCGGGCCGCCCAGGAGCACCTCGCGGAGGTCTACTGGATCGGCCGGGTCCGGCTGCGCGGCACGATGCCGGCCGCAGACGTGATCTCGGCGGTCTCGTCCCGTGGTCGGGTGCGCTTCATGATCACCACGCCGACGGTGGACCCGCCGCTCCCCCGCGACTTCGTGCTGCGGCTCAGCGGCGAGGAGCAGCGCACCGTACACCTGATCGTGGACGGTTCCTGGCCGCGCAACGAGTGGCCGCGCCGGCTCCCACGTCGGATCGTCCTGCACCCGCTGCCCAGCTGCGGCCGGGCGGTAGCGGCCTGACCGCCGGGCGGTAGCGGCCTGACCGCCGGGCGGTAGCGGCCTGACCGCTGGGGCGGGCCGGTCGTCGACACGATCGGCTCACCCGATACCGATTCGGCGTACGGAGGGGAGGTTTGCTAGTCTTCTCCAGTCGCTGAGCCCCCGTAGCTCAGGGGATAGAGCACCGCCCTCCGGAGGCGGGGGCGCAGGTTCGAATCCTGCCGGGGGCACACTTGCTAAGAAAGCTCCACCAGCACCAAAGGCCTTTGACCAGGGAAACCCCGGTCAGGGGCCTTACTCGTATGTCCGGCCGCGTCCGGCCATGGCGGCCGCCCTCGTGAAGGGGCCTTGGTTCCCGGGTTCTTGCATCCGTGACCCGGCATGATCAAGATGTCGTCATGCTGTTTCTCGGACTGATCCTCGCCGCACTGGCCGGAGCCGTCGCGGCGACGATCCTCGCCGTCCGTGGGCTCAGAGCGGTGTTCCGGAGGCAGTCGGGGCGACTGTGGGCCGCAGCGCTCCTCGTCGGCGCGGGGGCCGTCGCCGTGTACGCCTGGGGCCTGCTCAACCTCGGCTACGCGGTGATGCGCGCGGAGGACGGCGGAACCGGCGCCTCCCCGATCGAACCCTGCCGGGAGGTCGGGCCGCAGGTGGCGAGCATGGTCGACGGGTACGGCGTCAGCCTTTTTCCGATGCACTTCGAGTGCCACCTCACCGGCGGCGGGTCGTACGTCACCTCGTCGGTGCCCGGGTACGTCACCCCGGCCACTGTCGCCCTCGGGCTGATTGCCGTCGTCTGCGCAGCCCTCGCGAGCAGGACGGCAGAGAAGACCCGACCGCCTGTCGCCTGAACCGGAGACCGTCAGCCGCAAAGCCGGAGAGGCAGACGGGCCCGCACCGGATCGTCAGCCGCCGACGTACGCCGCCAGGTGTTCGCCGGTGAGGGTGGAGCGGTTGGCGACGAGGTCGGCGGGGGTGCCCTCGAAGACGATCTGGCCACCGTCGTGGCCGGCACCGGGGCCGAGGTCGATGATCCAGTCGGCGTGCGCCATGACCGCCTGGTGGTGCTCGATGACGATCACCGACTTCCCCGAGTCGACCAGGCGGTCGAGGAGGCCCAGCAGTTGCTCCACGTCGGCCAGGTGCAGGCCGGTGGTCGGCTCGTCGAGGACGTAGACGCCGCCTTTCTCGGCCATGTGGGTGGCCAGCTTGAGGCGTTGCCGCTCGCCGCCGGACAGGGTGGTGAGCGGTTGACCCAGGCTGAGGTAGCCGAGCCCGACGTCGGCGAGCCGGTTGAGGATGGCGTGCGCGGCCGGCGTACGGGCGTCACCGGCGCCGAAGAACTTCTCCGCCTCCGTCACCGACATCGCGAGCACCTCGCTGATGTCGCGACCGCCGAGGCGGTACTCCAGCACCGACGCCTGGAACCGCTTGCCCTCGCAGTCCTCGCAGGGTGCGGCGACGCCGGCCATCATCCCCAGGTCCGTGTAGATCACGCCGGCGCCGTTGCAGCTCGGGCAGGCGCCCTCGGAGTTGGCGCTGAACAGCGCCGGCTTCACACCGTTGGCCTTCGCGAACGCCTTGCGGATCGGGTCCAGCAGCCCGGTGTACGTGGCCGGGTTGCTCCGCCGCGAGCCACGGATCGCGCCCTGGTCGATCGACACCACACCCGCACCGGGAGGGATGGACCCGTGCACCAGGGAACTCTTGCCGGAGCCGGCGACCCCGGTCACCACGACGAGCACTCCGAGGGGTACGTCGACGTCGACGTTCCGGAGGTTGTTGGCGGTCGCGCCACGGATCTCCAGCTTGCCGGTGGGCGTGCGGACCTTCTCCTTGAGGGCCGCCCGGTCGTCGAGGTGGCGGCCGGTGATGGTGCCGCTGGCGCGTAGGCCCTCCAGGCTGCCCTCGTAGCAGACGGTGCCGCCGTCGGTGCCGGCGCCGGGCCCGAGGTCGACGACGTGGTCGGCGATGGCGATGGCCTCCGGCTTGTGCTCCACGACGAGCACGGTGTTGCCCTTGTCGCGCAGTTGGAGCAGCAGCTCGTTCATCCGCTGGATGTCGTGCGGGTGCAGCCCGATCGTCGGCTCGTCGAAGACGTAGGTGACGTCGGTGAGCGACGAGCCGAGGTGGCGGATCATCTTGGTGCGCTGCGCCTCACCGCCGGAGAGGGTGCCCGACGGCCGGTCCAGCGAGAGGTAGCCCAGCCCGATCTCCTCGAACGAGTCGAGAAGGTGTTGCAGCCCGGCCAGCAGCGGGGCCACCGACGGCTCGTCGATGCCGCGCACCCAGGCGGCGAGGTCGCTGATCTGCATCGCGCACGCGTCGGCGATGTTCTTACCCTTGATCTTCGACGACCGGGCCTCCTGGCTGAGCCGGGTGCCGGCGCACTCGGGGCAGGTCGTGAACGTCACCGCCCGCTCCACGAAGGCGCGGATGTGCGGTTGCAACGCGTCGATGTCCTTGGAGAGGAAGGACTTCTGGATCGACGGGATGAGGCCCGCGTACGTCAGGTTGATGCCGTCGATCTTGATCTTGGTGGGCTCCCGGTGCAGCAGGTCGTGCTGCTCCCGCTTGGTGAACTTGCCGATCGGCTTGTCCGGGTCGAAGTAACCGCAGCCCCGGAAGATCCGGCCGTACCAGCCCTCCATGCTGTAACCGGGGATCGTGATCGCACCCTCGTTGAGCGAGAGCTTGTCGTCGTAGAGCGCGGTCAGGTCGATGTCGGTGACCGCGCCCATGCCCTCACACCGGGGGCACATGCCACCGAGTCGGGTGAAGGTCGCCTTCTCGGTCTTCGTCTTGCCGGCACCCCGCTCGACGGTGATCGCGCCGGTGGCCTTCACCGAGGGGACGTTGAAGGAGTACGCGTTGGGCGAGCCGATGTGCGGCTGCCCGAGCCGGCTGAACAGGATGCGCAGCATCGCGTTGGCGTCGGTGGCGGTGCCCACGGTGGACCGGGAGTTGGCGCCCATCCGCTCCTGGTCCACGATGATCGCCGTCGTCAGACCGTCCAGCAGGTCGACCTCGGGGCGTGCCAGCGTCGGCATGAAGCCCTGCACGAACGCGCTGTACGTCTCATTGATCATCCGCTGCGACTCGGCGGCGATGGTGCCGAACACCAGCGAGCTCTTGCCGGAGCCGGAGACACCGGTGAACACCGTCAGCCGCCGCTTCGGGATCTCGACGCTGACGTCCCTGAGGTTGTTGACGCCGCCGGTGGCGCTGCTGCCCCGGCCGAGGAGGAGAAGGACGAGTTCGACGTCATCACCACCGACCGCCCGGCCGACCCGACTCCGGACCGGACCGCACCCGAAACGCCGGTGACGCGTGGCCCGAAGCCGCGAGCCAGCCTGCTGGCCACCCTCGGCCTGATCGTCTCCGTCGCCGGTGCGCTGTTCGTACTGACCGGGACGCTGGCCGGGTACGGCATCGGGCTCGGCGCGTTCGGCGCGGTGCTCGCGGTGCTCGGCCTGATGGCCACCCGCCGTCGGCACGTCGCCGGCACCACCGACGCGCTGTTCGGCGTGCTCATCGGCCTGGCCGCGGTGGTGATCGGGGTGCTCGCGATGACCGGCCAGTTCGACTGGCCGACCACCGACGGCGACTGGGTGCAGCGCTTCCGCGAGTGGCTTGACTCACAGTTTGTCGACCGTTTCTAGCGGGCACTGTTCCGCTCGCCGGTGATGCACCGGCAAACGCCGGCGGTTCGCCGGCAGCCCGAACGACCCGGTGGTTCACCGGCCGGGCAGACACCCTTTCAGGGGCGGCGGTTCGCCGCCCCTGAAGTGTTTCCGGCCCCCGCCCCGCCCCGCCCCGCCCGCGATCTCCCCGCAACGCCCAAGATCCGCACAACATCGGGGACATTGCCGCCTCCCGCACGTCCGAGGCAGCAACATCTGGGAAGTTGTGCGGATCTTGGGCTCGGTTGCGGGGGTCTCGGGTGGTTGATCGACACGGCTTCGGCGATGTCGGGTTGTCCCGGTCGCTCCGACAGCGGCCGCGCACCCCGATCACGCGCCACGGCCGCGCGCCCGATCACGGGCCGTGAACCCCGGCCAGGACCCCTCCCACCGGCGCGGGACACGCTGGCGCAACGAATCACTCCTCGGTGTCGCCTAGACGCAACGAATCTTCGGGCTGCGCAACTCTCAGCGGTGGATCCTGCCGGTGGCGGCGCATAACGTTGAGCAACGGCGCCAGCCCGTGGGCCACGGTGGCCGGGCGCGCCCGACCCCTGGGAGCAGGACAATGACGATGGACGCCACCAGCCAGCGCTTCCTGATGTGCCGGCCGACGTACTTCGCCGTCGACTACGCGATCAACCCCTGGATGGACCCGGCCGCGCCGGTCGACGGCGCGCTGGCCGTCCGGCAGTGGGAGCAGCTGCGCCAGACGTACCGCGACCTGGGCCACACCGTCGAGGAGATCACTCCGGTGCCCGGCCTGCCCGACATGGTCTTCGCCGCCAACGGCGGCACGGTGATCGACGGCAAGGCGATGGCCGTGCAGTTCCGCGACCCGCAGCGCGCCGACGAGGCACCGGCCTACCGGGCCTGGTTCGAGGACGCCGGCTTCGAGATGTACGACCCGAAGCACGTCAACGAGGGTGAGGGCGACGTCCTGCTCGCCGGCGACCACCTGCTGGCGGGCACCGGCTTCCGCACGGCGCACGCCTCGCACGCCCAGTTGCAGGAGGTCTTCGGCTACCCGGTGATCAGCATGCAGCTCGTCGACCCGCGCTTCTACCACCTGGACACCGCGCTGACCGTGCTCGACGAGCAGACCGTGGCGTACCTGCCGGAGGCGTTCTCCCCCGGCAGCCAGGCCGTGCTGAGCCGACTCTTCCCCGACGCCGTGCACGCCACCATGGCCGACGCCGAGGTGCTGGGCCTGAACGCGGTGAGCGACGGCCGGCACGTGGTGCTGCCGGCCCAGGCCACCGACCTCGCCGCCAAGCTGCGCGACCGGGGCTACGAGACCATCGGTGTCGACCTGTCCGAACTCCGTAAGGCCGGCGGCGGACCGAAGTGCTGCACGCTGCGACTCCGTCAGGGAAAGGCAAGCAAGTGATCGATGACATGCTGCGTACGCCGGGAGCGGTCCGGGACGCCGAGCGCTGGACGGCGCACAACTACCACCCGTTGCCGGTGGTCATCTCGTCCGCCGAGGGAGCCTGGCTCACCGATGTGGACGGCAAGCGCTACCTGGACTGCCTGGCCGGCTACTCGGCGCTGAACTTCGGCCACCGGAACCCGCAGCTGATCGCCGCCGCGCACGCCCAACTGGACCGGCTCACGCTGACCAGCCGCGCGTTCATCCACGACCAGTTCGCCGACTTCTGCCGGGAGCTGGCCGAGCTGTGCGGCAAGGACCTGGTGCTGCCCATGAACACCGGCGCCGAGGCGGTGGAGACCGGAATCAAGGTGGCCCGCAAGTGGGGTTACCAGGTCAAGGGCGTACCCGCCGGGCAGGCCAACATCGTGGTCGCCGAGGGCAACTTCCACGGCCGGACCACCACCATCGTCAGCTTCTCCACCGACGAGGACGCCCGCGCCGACTTCGGGCCGTACACCCCGGGGTTCACTGTCGTGCCCTACGGCGACCTGGACGCGCTGACCGCCGCGATCGACGAGAACACCGTGGCCGTTCTACTGGAGCCGATCCAGGGCGAGCAGGGCGTGGTGGTGCCGCCGGAGGGTTACCTGTCGGGCGTGCGGCGGGTCTGCACCGAGCGCGAGGTGCTCTTCATCGCCGACGAGATCCAGTCTGGTCTGGGGCGTACCGGTGCGACCTTCGCCTGTGACCACGAGGGCGTCGTGCCCGACATGTACCTGCTCGGCAAGGCGCTCGGCGGCGGCATCGTGCCGGTCTCCGCGGTGGCCGCCAACGCCGACGTGCTCGGCGTGCTCAAGCCCGGCCAGCACGGCTCCACCTTCGGCGGCAATCCGCTCGCCTGCGCGGTGGCCGTCGAGGTGGTCCGGCTGCTGGCCACCGGCGAGTTCCAGCGCCGTTCGGCGGAGCTGGGTGAGCGGCTGCGAGCCGGCTTGGAGGGGCTGGTCGGCAAGGGCCTGGTGGGGGTACGCGTTCGCGGCCTGTGGGCCGGTCTGGACATCGACCCGACGCTGATGAGCGGACGGGAGGCGTGTGAGCGCCTGATGGAGCGCGGCATCCTCGCCAAGGACACCCACGGCTCCACCATCCGGCTAGCCCCGCCGCTGGTGATCACCGAGGACGAGATCGACCTGGCGGTGACCGCACTCGCCGAGGTGCTCGCCGCCTGACGGACCGCACCGGCCAAGGTGCCGGCCGCCTGACGGACCGCACCGGCCAAGATCTGCGCAACTACAGGGAAAGTGCTGCCTCGACGTCCTCTGAGGCAGCACTTTCCCTGTTCTTGTGCGGATCTTGCCGCGTCCCGCGCCGCGCCTGCCCCGCGACGGTGCGCAGCGGGCGGGGCGGGGCGCGGGCGGGGCGGGGCGCGGGCGGGGCGCGGGCGGGTCAGGGGCGGGGTAGGCGCATCGCCATCGTCGGAGCCTCGGCCATCACCGAGGTGGGCGTGAACGGGGCACCGGCGGGCAACTCCTCCGCCCGGCCGATCTGCACCCCCGGGTACAGCTCGATCATGTCGTTCTCGCCGAGCACCCGGGACTGCTGCGGCGCCAGGGGGATGCGGTCCGACTCGGCCATCGAACCGGCCGGACGGATGCCGGAGCCGTTGGTGCTGACGTCGGTCACGATGACCTCGCCGACCCGCAACTCGAAGCGGACGTGACCACGGCTGATCCACCGCCGGGCCTCGTCGTTGAGCCACTGCCCGAGCATGATCCCGCCGTCCTGCTCGGGGGCCCGGCCGGCCACCAACGGCTGCTCCTCGCTGAGCACGAACCGCCGCCGGACCAGGCCACCGATGCGGACCGCGAGCACCTCCGTACGCGGACGCGGCCCCCCGTCGCCGAGTCGGACGCCGTGCCGGGGGCAGGTCGGTACGCCGTTGCGCAGCGCGGGCGGCGGCTGCGCCGCGGGGCTGCGATCCGCACCCCCGGCCAGGTCGGCGAACGCGCCACCTCCACCACCGCCGCCGAACAGCGCGCAACCCGACTCCGGGCAGCGCCACTGGCGGGTCAGCAGCTTCACCCCGGCCGGCGAGCGCTTGCCGGCCACCGGTGCGTGGCCGCCGCCGACGTGCGCGATGAAGACCGGGCCGCCGGCGCCCGGTACCGGGGCGACGACCCGACCCGGCTGCTCGACCAGCCACGGGAACCGACCGCGCAGCCCGTCGAAGCGAACCCGGCTGAGCACCGGCAGCCCGAGCAGGTCGGCCACCTCCAGCATCCGGTCGCCCGGGTTGTCGAGCACCTCGACGAGCCCGTCGTCGGCCCAGCGGCGGACGACCATCCGCTCGTTCGAGGTGAGGTCGGCGTCGGAGAGCAGGGCCCGGTGCACCACCGCGTAGACCTGGACGCTGTCCTCCTCCAACTCGCGGGACAGCGCGTCGATGACCATGCCGAGCCGCAGCAGGCTCGCCGGCCGACCACCGTCGATGTCCTGGTAGCGGATCACCTCGGCCAGGTCGACCACGGCCCGGGCCAGCGACGGGTCGGTGCAGACGCGCCCCTCGATGGCGTCCAGCACCTTGCTGATCTCGAATCTCATGCCGCACTCCGGATGATCTCGTCGATCCGCCGGGCCAGCGCGATGTCGCGGTGGGTGACCCCACCGTCCGAGTACGTGACGCAGCGGAAGGTCAGGGTCCGCCATCGGATGTCGATGTCGGGATGGTGGTCGATCTCCTCGGCCACCGTCGCGACCCGGTTCACCACGGCGATGACGTCCGGGAAACTGCCGAGCTGGACCGTACGACCGATCCCGGTCGGGTCACCCGACCAGTCGGTCAACCCGCTCAGCTCTTCTCGCACCGCGTCCGCGGTGAGCAGGTCTGCCATGACCAGACCCTACCGGTGGCGTGTCCGGCAGGACGGACACGCCACCGCTCGGCCGCTCAGCCGCGCAGCGGCCGGCCCACCTCGTGCAGGTGACCGAGCGCCTGCTGGTACGACTCGATCAGCCCGGTCTCCGCGTACGGGATGCCCTGCTCGACGCAGTAGGCGCGGACGATCGGCTGAGCCCGCCGCAGGTTGGCGCGGGGCATGTTCGGGAAGAGGTGGTGCTCGATCTGGTAGTTGAGCCCGCCCAGCGCGGTGTCCACGAACCCGCCGCCCCGCACGTTGCGCGAGGTCAGCACCTGCTTACGCAGGAAGTCCAGCTCGTCCTCGGCGCTCGGCATGGGCATGCCCTTGTGGTTCGGCGCGAACGAGCAGCCCATGTAGAGGCCCCACAGCGCCTGGTGCACGACGGCGAACAGCAGCGCCTTGACCGGCGACATGACCGCCAACAGCAACGCCACGTACGCGGCGGTGTGCACGACGAGCAACGCCGCCTCGACCGCCCGGTGCCGCATCGGGGTCGTGTACCGACCGTCCGGCTCCCGCCCGACGATCGCCTTGATGCTCGCCGCGTGCAGGTTGAGACCCTCCAGCAGGAGCATGGGGAAGAAGAGGTACGCCTGCCGCTTCGCCAACCACCTGCCGAAACCACGGGTCGCCAGTGCCTGCTCGGGCGTCCACACCAGGGCGCCCGCGCCGACGTCCGGGTCCTCGTCCTCGTGGTTCGGGTTGGCGTGGTGGCGGTTGTGCTTGTCGACCCACCAGCCGTAGCTGAGCCCCACCGCAAGGTTGCCGGCGAACAACCCCACCAGTTCGCTGGGCCCGCGCCGACGGAACATCTGCCGGTGCCCGGCGTCGTGACCGAGGAACGCGACCTGGGTGGTGGCCACCGCCATCAGCGCCGCGAGCGGCAGCTGCCACCAGGAGTCGCCGAGCAGGAACACGGCCACCCAACCGGCCACGAACGCGCCGAGGGTCAGCACGATGCGAGCCAGGTACCAGCCGGGGCGGCGCTCCAGCAGACCGGCCTGACTGATCCGTCGCGACAACTGTGCGTAGTCACTGCCTCGCCGCCGTACCGGCGGTTCCGCCACCGCTCCGAGCGCCATTCGTGCCCCCGATCAGCTTGCGCCCGCTCCAGGGTGGCTCGGGCTCACTGGCAAGTCTTCCGTCCGAGGTAGCGCTGAGTAACCCCGACAGCCCCCGAATGGGAGGTAGGGCAGGCCCTACCCCTACGGGTTCGGCTCAGCCCAGCCGGCCCACCGCCGCGCGCAGCCGCGCCAGGTCACGTCGCCGCCGCTCGTAGGTGGCGGCCAGCCCGACCAGGGCGAGCCCGCCGACCCCCAGATAGATCCACCGGGGCAGCAGATCCCAACCTCGGGCGACCTCGTGCAGCGCCAACAACGTCAACACCCCGCCGCCGAGCAGCACCGGCGCCTGCCAGCGACGGGTCGCTCCGGCCAGCACCGCGCCGAGCGCCGCCGCACCGAGGAGCAGTCGCCGCCACGGCTGCGGGTCCGGGCCGATCAACACCGACACGAGGCTCGGCGCGAGCGCCGCGACCAGCCCCGGGCCGAGGGCCGGCCAGCTGGTCAGCCCGGGCCGGGTCCGCAGCGCCAGCAGGCCCGCGCCGAGGGCGAGGCCCGCAGCCGGCAGGGTGTACGCCTCCAGCACCGTCACCCCGCCGGCGGCCAACAGCACCCACGCACCGAGCAGCTCGCTGCCGGCGGCGACACCGGCGAACGCCCACCGTCGGCCGCCCGGCTCGCCCCGGCGCAACAGCCGCACCGCGACGGCGACACCCCAGAGCACGCAGACCGTGGCGAGGTGTCGCGCCACCTCGACGGCGAGGACCGCCGCCACCAGCGCCACCGCCTGCGCGGCAGCGTCCAGCACCCGACCCACCAGCGCCCGCGTCGGCGTCGCCGCGGCGGCGACGGCCAGCACCAGCACGGCCACCGCCAACAGGGGGTACGCGGCCGCCCGTACCGTCAGCCCGGCGACCAGCGGAGCGGTCACCGCCAACGCCGACGCCGCACCCACCGCCGCGAGGCAACCGGTCACACGCACCTCGACAGTGCGTCCCCCGGCGGCGACGACGACAGCCGCGACCAGCAGCGCTCCCTCGGCGGCGAGCGACAGCGGCCGGGTGGCCAGCAGCCCCACCACCCCGGAGGCGGTCAGGACCACACCCAGGGGTACGGCGACCGGTGCGAGCATCGGCCGGGGCACGGCCAGCGCGGCGAGCAGCAACGCGGCCAACCCGGTGAGCAGGACCGCAGTCGGCAGCACCGGCCACGGCACGCCGACCGAAACGAGCAGCACCGGCAGCGCCGCAGCGGCGAACGGCAGCGCGGGCAGCGCTGCGGTGGCGAACGGCAGCGCGGGCAGCGCCGACCCGCGGATGCCCCGGCCGGTGAGCACGGCGGCCACCGCCAGCACGACCATCGCCAGCCCGACGGGTAGCGCCGCCGGATCGGCGACGACGCTGGGCACCCCGGACCAGACCCCTTCCCAAGAGCCGTACGGCCGTACGAGCGCGGTGAACACCCTCGGCAGGGCCGCCAGGACAGCGACGACCGCGAGCGCACCACCCACCACCAGCGCCGGGCCCGACCGGGCGGTCGCCGGCGGCCCCCCGACCGCCGACGACCCCCCGTCCACCGGCCCCCCGACCGGCAGCCCCCCGACCGGCGCCCCCTCGACCGCCGGCCCCCCGACCGGCAGCCCTTCGACCGGCGCCCCCTCGACCGCCGGCTCGCTGATCCGGACCGGCTGGTCGGCGACCCCCTCCGGGCGGGCGAAGAGGACGACGAGCGCCACGCCCAACGCCGCCAGCGCGGCGTACAACGCGACCGGCTCGTCGCCCGCCACGACCAGCGGCGCGAGGCCGGGCACGGTCACGGCGACCACCGCGCCGGTCACCGCGTACCCGGTCAGCTCCACCCGGTGACGACGCACCGCGAGCACCGCGACCAGCGCGAGCCCGGCGGCCACCAGCGCGATCCGTGCCTGCCACCACGGCGGCGTGCCACCGGCGAACAGCGCCACCACCGCGATCCCGGGCAGCGCGAGCTGCGCGACCAGCAGACCCACGCCGGCCACCCGCCGGTACGCCCTGGTGCCCCGCCGGACGACGAGCGCCAGCCCGACCACGACGATGACGCCGAGTGCCACCAGCGCACCGGTCGGCCCGGCCAGGGCGACCAGCAGCCCGTGCCCGAGCAGGACGGCACCGCCCAGCGCGCAGGCGAGCAGGACGGCCGGACGGGTCGCCGGACGGGCCAGCACGGCGACCAGCAGCGCAGCCCCTCCGACCAGGTCGACCGCCACCACCGTCGGCCAGGAGACCGCCCAACCGGCGGGCAGGGCGAAGAGCACCGCCACCGCGCCGGCCGTGGCGAGCACCGTTTGCGCCTTCCGGGGCAGCAGCAGCGCCGTCGCGGCGACAGCCAACGCCACGGCCGGTGCCAACTGCCAGCCCCAGCTCAGATCCGGTCCCGTCCCGGCCCCGCCCCACGGCGGCAACGAACGGCCCACGGCGGCGACCGCCAACACGGCGGTGGCCAGCACGGCCACCTGCGCCGTACCCGCCGCGACCAGCAACGCCCCGGCGCGGGGGCCGGTCCGCCAACCCCCGGCTGCCTCCCCTTCGGTGCCGACCGGGAGGCTCCGCACCGCGACGGCCAGCCCCAGCGCCACCGTCGCCGCCGCGAGCAGCAGCATCGACGGCCGCAGCTCGGCCACCGGGCGCAGCAGGGCGAGGGCGAGCACCGGCACCAGCAACCCACCGGCCACCCCCCGCAGCGCCCGCCCGCCGACCAACCAGGCCGTACCGAGACCGGTCAACGCGACCAGCAGCAGCGGCACCCCGGCCAGCAGCGGCGAACCGCCCGCCCGTCCGACGGCCAGCGGCACCAGCGCGGATGCAGCGGCGGCGACGAGCGCGCCGGCGTGTCCAATCCCCGCCAGCACCCGGCCGACGACTGGCACCGCCCCGTCCCGGCCGCGCAGCCCGACCAGCACCACCAGATTCCCCAGCGCCACCCCGAGCAGGACCAGCGTCCAACCGGCCGGGCCGGGTTCGACTCCGACGGCGAGCAGCGGCAGCACCGGCTGCGCGGCGACCAGCGCGGCGAACCACGGCCCGGTCAGACCGCTCCACCGGCCGTACGCTGCGGCGACCGCCGCGCTGGCCCCCCCGACCAGCGCGGCGTACCGGCTACCCGGCCAACCGGCCACCCCGGCCAGGTTCACCGACCAGGCCGCGTACCCGTCCAGCACCACCAGCAGCAACCCCACCGCGGCGAAGGTCTCCGCCGTGCCGCGCAACCCCCGGCGAACCGCCGGCAACGGAACGGCGAGAGCCAGAGCGGTGAACGCCGCCAGGATCAACGCTCGCCCGGCCACCCCCACCGCCGCCCAGGCCACGGCGGTGAACACGATGGCCGCGGTGCCCAGCAGGAGTCCACCCAGGACGAACAGCACCCCCTGGACCGTCCGGGTCGACGTCTCGGCCGCACCCGGCGTCGAACCCGCCGGGGCAACCGGTGCCGGGACGCGAGCCGGCACCGGACCTGCCACGGCGGAGGCCGCCAACCCCGCCCGGACGACCGCCGCCACCTCGGCGCGCCGTCGCGACAGGGCCGACAGGCGACCGGCCAGTTCGGTGTACGCGCGGCGAGCCTGATCCACCTCGGGCTCCAACCGGGCGATCTCCCGGCCCAGCCGGATCACCTCGGCGGCGGCCGGGTCGGGCGCACGCAGGCAACGTGTGCAACCGGCGCTCAGATCGGCCGGCGCACCGCACGCGGGGCAGGGATAACGGGTGTCCTCCACCCGGCCATCATCGAGAACCCACCCGGCGGCGGCCCAGAGTGCGCGTACTCAGAGCCGGGTGTGCTCGTGCACCCAGGTGGCGTACGCCGGGTCTCCGCTCTGCACAGTGGACACCAGGATCTCCGGCACCTCGTACGGGTGGCTGACCCGGATCTGGTCCACCAACGCGGTGAGCCGGTCCGGAGCGGTCTTGAACTGCACCGACCACTCGGTGCTGGTCTCCACTCCGGACCTCCACCAGTAGGTGCTGTCCACCTGACCACCCACCTGGGCGCAGGCGGCGAGCCTGCCGGCGACGGCCGCAGCCGCCAGCACGTCCGCGACCGAACGCGCATCCACCACAGTCGTCACGACGCAGATCTGGTCCACGACCGCACCCTACGCGGCACGGCGCCACCGAGCCCGTCTTTCGTCCGCGACCGCTACGCTCCGCGTCACCATACTCACCGAAATCGCCTGTCGCTCGGGGCAGCGGGCCTAACGGTTGGCGGCGACCCAGGTGTCGATCTGCGCCCACCAGTCGAAGAGCCAGTCGATGCGTTGCTGCCGCCCGGCCGGGATGTCCTCCGGCGGCACGGACCAGAACCGCATCACGATCCGCTTGTCCATCGGCAGTTCCCGCCAGACGTCGGCCACGGTGAGCATCCGGTCCAACCCGGTGTGGGCGACGAAGATGACCCCGGCGTCCGGGGCTGCGTCCAGCGCGGCCAGCATCCCGCCGGGCTGCGGGGCGAGCACGTGACGCATCCGCTCGGCGCGCAGTGCCATCCGTTCCAGCCCGAGGGAACGCAGCCGGGCGATGGCACGCAGCCGGCGCTTGGGGGTGAAGTTGCCGCCCTCCGGGAAGATCACGAACGCGTCGTTGTCGTCCAGGCCCGTGGCCAGGTGCCCGACCTGGCGTACCGTCTCCTCGCCGCGCTCCGGCGTCGGCGCGATGAACCGGTTGGGCAGCCTGTTGAGCAGCACGTCGATCGCGGGGTCCCACTGGAGGCTGTCCTTCAGGACGATCCGTGGCTCCCGCTTGAACCAGTTGACCAACCCGTGGATCAGGATGAACGAGTCGCCCGGCCCGGCGTGCCGGCAGAGCACCACCTCGGGGCGGCCGGGCAGCGCGGTGTCCGGGTCCGTGCCCACCACGTCGATGCGCAACCGCAGGGTCCAGTGTGCCTGCCAGAACAGCACCCGCAGGAACCATCCGGCCAGCACGTAGTGCGCGCGTTGGAACGCCGGGGACCGGGTCCGCCAGCCGAAGCCGGAGACGACCCAGAGCAGGAAGAGCGCGATCAGCGCGGCGGCGTCCCAGACCAGGTAGACGCAGCCGATCCAGAGCAGCCGCAGCGGCCGTAACCGGCCCGGTACCAGCGGAGACGCGGCCGCGGCGAGCAACGCCCAGATCGGCAACGTGGTGACCACGACGAACGCCAGTGCCACCACGGCGGGGGCGAACAGCAACCGGCGCAGCCACCTGGGAGGCAGCGGCATCATCGCTCCTGGTGGGTGGCGAGGTAGCGCCGGGAGGCGGTGTACGCCCGGCTGATCCGCCGCCCCACGGCCGCCATGTCCCGGTACGCCCAGGGCGTGTCGTCGCGGGGGTTCAGCCCTCCGGTCGGCAGGACGTGCACCTCCACCCCCTCGGGTAGCGCCGCCAACTCGCGGAAGAACCGGTGCCGGCGGGAGATCTCGAACGCGACCTGCGCGATCTCCCACGGCCGTCGGGGCGGGGTCAACTCCCGTTCGATCCGGCCCACCTGGAGGACGTAGATCCGGCGCGCGCCGACCGCCACCGCCTCGCCGATCGGGATGGAGTTGACGATGCCCCCGTCCACGTAGTGCGCGCCGTCGATCTCCATGGGTGGGAGCAGGCCGGGCACCGAGGCCGACGCCAGCACCGCCGGCACCACCGGGCCGCTGTCGAACCAGTGCTCGGCCGCGCGTTCGATGTGCGCGGCGCAGCACCGGAACGGCACCTTCAGGTCGGCGAAGGTGGTGTCCACGCCCAACTCGGTCTCCAGCAGCCGGCGCAGCGGGCGAGGCGAGTGCAGGTGGGTACGGGCGGCGAAGCGACGCAACTGCCGGGCGACCGAGTCCCCGTACACCTCGCTCGCCTCCGGCGAGGCCCAGAGCCGGACCAGCCGGTCGGTCACCGCCTCCGACGGGTCGGCGGCGACCAGCGCGCCGTTCACCGCGCCGATCGAGGTGCCGAGCACCATGTCGGGTTTGATGCCGGCGCGGAACAACGCGCGCAACATGCCCACCTCGACCGCGCCGAGCACGCCCCCGCCGCCGAGCACGAATGCCACAGGTCCCCCCGCCATGCCCTCATCCTGGCACGGACGCGCAGCCGACCAGCCGGCCGCCGTCGCCGGGCGGTCGGCGCAGCCCAGGCACCGCCCGGCGACCGGCGGGCGCGACGGCGTTGACAGCCAGGACACATTCGCGCAACCTGATACCGCTCCCACCCCTGAGGCAGGTGCGATCCGTGAAGGCAGCACTGCATCCGGGCCGGTTGCTGGCTCGCAGATACCGACTTCTCGACCAGATCGGCGCCGGCGGCATGTCGGTTATCTGGCGTGCCCGGGACGAGGTGCTGGACCGGCTGGTCGCGCTCAAGGTCCTCGCTCCTTCGCTGGCCGCCGACGCACGCTTCCGGGGAATGGTGCGCGACGAGGCCCGAGCCGCCGCCCAGTTGGTGCACCCGCACCTGACCTCGGTGCACGACTACGGCGAGACCGTCGATCCGGACGGCTCGATCACCTCGTTCGTGGTGATGGAGCTGCTCGACGGCGAGGAGTTGGAGCTGCGCCTCACCGAGGGGCCGTTGCCGTGGGCCGAGGCCGTGCAGGTGGGCGCGCAGGTCGCGGAGGCCCTGGCCGCCGCGCACCGGCTCGGCATCGTGCACCGCGACATCACGCCGGCCAACGTGATGATGACCGGGACGGGCGTCAAGGTGCTCGACTTCGGCATCGCCACCCGGATCGGGGCACCGGACGAGGACGAGGACGGCGAGACCTTCGGCACCCCGGCGTACGTCGCACCGGAACGCCTCGACGGCGCGCCGGCCCAGCCGTCCACCGACGTGTACTCACTCGGCGTGCTGCTCTACGAGGCGCTCACCGGCCGGGTTCCGTACCCGGCCGACACCTGGGAGCAACTCAGCGCCGCACTGACCGACGGCCCGCCGCCGACGCTCGCCGCGGTGCCGGGGCTACCCCCGCCGGTGGCCCGGATCTGCCTGCGCAGCCTGGCCCGGGACCCGGCCGAACGGCCGACCGCCCGGCAGGTCGCCACCGTGTTGCGCGGGCATCTGCTGCCGCCCGATCCCCCGGCCGCGACCGTCCGGGTCCCCACCCGACCCCTGCCCCCGCCGCCGCCGATCGGGGTCGCACCGGCGTCCGGGGAGGCGACGGCGGACCCGGGTCGGTCCCGACGACGGCTGGCGCTGCTGCTCATCCTGGCCGTCGGTCTGGCACTGGCCGGCGTGGCCCTGCTGCCCGAGCAGCGGTCGACGCCCCGCACGCAGCCCTCGGTGGGACCGACGACGACCCCGCCGAGCGACCCGCCCGTCCCGGCGTCGTCCGAGCCGACCACGCCCTCGCCGACGACGCCGAGCACCGGTGTGCCCCCGTCGCGTCCGGGCAGCCTGGTCGAGGCCGCCAGCCGGGTGGAAGGGCTGATCACCGCCGGCGTGGGCGCCGGGGAGATCCGTGACGACGTGGGTCTGGACCTGCGCAACGAGCTGCGCAACCTGACCGCCGCGGTCAGCTCCGGCCGCGACGAGCTGGGACCACCGGTGGCCCGGCTGCGGGAGAAGGTCGCGGTGCGCCTCGGCGAGGGCGGCATCAGCTCGGGGTACGCCTCTCAGCTCGACGCCGCCATCGCCGACCTGGGGGCCGCCCAGGTCTGACGCGGGGCGACGCCGGAACAGGTCAGCGGGCCGACACCCGAGCCGATTCGTGGACGTCGTACCGCCCGGCGGCGAAGCGTCGGTAGACCTCGACGTAGTCCTCCGCCATCCGCTCGACCGAGAAGTTCTCCGCGACGTGCGCCACGCAGTCCTCCGGGTCGAGCTGCTCGGCCGCGAGCACCGCGGCGGGTAGCTCCTCCGCCCGTTCACACACCAGCCCGGTCAGTCCGGGCCGCACCAGCTCCGGCACCGCACCACGGTTGAGCGCGACCACCGGCGTGCCGGTCGCCATCGCTTCCAGCATCACCATGCCGAACGGCTCGTCCCACTGGATCGGCATGACCAGACACCGCGCGTCGACGAGCATCCGCAGCGTCTCCGCGCGGTCGGCGTTGAGGACCACTGTCACGTTCTCGTCGACCAGCGGTGCGACGACCTGCTCGTAGTAGCGGCGCTCGGCCGGCTCGTTGCACTTGCCGGCCAGCAGCAGGGGCAACCCGGCCTCCCGGCAGACCCGGATGGCGATCTCCGGGCCCTTGTCCGGGCTGAAGCGGGCCAGCCACAGCACCGGCCCCCGGCCGGGCTCGGTCTTGCGCGGGAAGCCACGTATGTCCAGTGCGTTGTGCACGGTGCCGGCCCAGGGCAGGTCGGTGTTCAACCGGCGTTGGGCGTGCGAGATCGCCACCAGGGCGACGCCCGAGTCGACGTCGCCGAGCACGTCGCCGTACTCCCCCACCGGGTTGCCGTGCACGGTCGCGACGGTCGGTACGGCCCGGCGGCCGGCGACCAGCGGGCCGATCGTGGTGTGGTCGTGGATCACGTCGAAGTCGGCCGCCGTGACCAGGCGCTTCACCCGGGCCAGGTGGGCCAGCTCCGGCAGTGACTCGCCGAGCCGCTCGTACTGGACCTCAGGGACGGTGGAGACGAAGCCGTCGGCCGCCGTGCCGTGGTCGCTACCGGCGCCGAACAGCGTTACCGCGTGTCCCTGCACGCTGAGCGCGTCCACCAGGGCGGCGACGACCTGTTCCAGACCCCCGTAGCCGGGGGGCGGCACTGACAACCATGGCGGGACCACCATCGCGATGCGCAACGACCGCCCTGTCGGCCGGTCCGCGGGCGGGTGGTTCAGGGCCACGAGTCCTCCCCGTTGGTCCCCGGTGCGGCGCCACCGGCGGTCGGAACGGTCGGCGGCGAGTTCCCCGGGACGCCCCCGGTAAACCGGACAAGCCGGACGCTCACCCGCCCACCAGGAGTTGGTCGTGCACCACCCGTACGCCCGGCGCGGACCAGGCGACCCGCTGGACCTGGTCGCGTTCCCACCAGGACCGGACCACCCCGGCCAGGACGAGCGTGTCGCCGTCCACCTCGACGGTCACCCGCTCGGCCCCGATGGTCCGGGCCAGCGCCCGCTGCACGTCCCGGCGCAGCAGCTCCGCCGGAGGCGCCGACGGTCGCACCTCGATCAGGTTGGTGATCCCCCGTACGCCGTCGAGCCGGCGCACCTCCCCCTCGGCGGCACGCCGTTGCCACCCGAACTCGACCTCACCGCGGAGCATGAGCCAGCCGTTGGCGACCGTCACGTCCAGCCGTTCGGCGGGCACGAAGCTGTCCCACTCCAGGGCTCGGGAGGCGGCGATGGCGACGTCGGCGTCGGTACGCCCCGGCGTACCGGGCAACCGCACCTCGATCTCGTCGGCCACCGCCCGGACACCGCGAACCCGCTGCGCGCAGCGGGTCGCCGCCCAACTGCGGGCGGCACCGTCCACGAAGCCGGTCAGGGTCACCACACCCTCGTCGACGCTCACGCCGATCTCGTTCGGTTGCAGCTGGGCGTCCCAGGCGAGTTGCGCCAGGACGTCACGTTGAATCCGCTGGTCGTCGCGGACATCCAGCACGTCGGTCATGGCACCCACCCCCGGTTCCGGTCGCCGAGACTCGCCTCCCGAACGTGCCGGACAACCGGGTGACGGCGGTTCACCCGATCCGGGTGAACCGCCGTCCGGGCGGGAAAGAGCGGCGGGTGACGGAGCCGACCCCCTCGGCCCCGCCACCCGCCGCCGGAGGGAGGAGACAGGTTCAGATTCGTGTGGGTGTCACGGCGTCTCGGCGAGCGTCACGGTCACGGTCTTCTCTTCACCGTTGCGCTTGAACTGCACCTCGACCCGGTCGCCGACCTTGCCGGCCTGCACCGCGCCGACCAGGTCGTCGGAGTCGTTGACCGGCTTGTCACCGAAGCGGGTGACGACGTCGCCACGCTGGAGGCCGGCCTTCTCGGCCGGGCTGCCCGGGGTCACCGACGCGACGAGCGCACCGCCGCCCTCGGCCTGGTTGACGCCGACCCCGAGCGACGGGTGGCTGACCTTCTCGCCGCGCTGGAGCTTGCCCGCGACGTCCTTGGCCTTGTTGCTGGGGATGGCGAAGCCGACACCGATGTTGCCGGTGCTCTGGCCCGAGGTCGCGATGGCGGTGTTGACGCCGATCACCTCACCCCGGGTGTTGACCAGCGCGCCACCGGAGTTGCCCGGGTTGATCGGCGCGTCGGTCTGGAGCAGGCCGGAGATCGAGCTGACGGTCTGGCTCTGCTGCTGGGTCGGGTCCTGCGGCTGACCCTCACCGGCGCGGATGGTGCGGTCGCGGGCGCTGAGGATGCCCGAGGTCACCGAGCCCTGCAGGCCGAGCGGGCTGCCGAGCGCCAGCACCTGGTCACCGACCTGCATGGCGTCGCTGTCACCGAACTTGGCCGCCTTGAGGTCGCTCACGCCGCTGGCCTTGACCACGGCCAGGTCGGTCTTCGGGTCGGTGCCGATGACCTTCGCCTGGACCTTGTTGCCGTCGGCGAAGATCACCAAGACGTTGCCACCGGCGGCGGAGGCGACCACGTGGTTGTTGGTCAGCACGTACCCGTCGGCGCTGAGCACCACACCGGAGCCCTCACCACTGTCGGTGGTGATCGAGACGACGCTGTCCTGCACGGACGCGGCGATCTTCGGCAGGTCCGCGCCGTTGATCACCGGGGCCGCGGAGTAGGTGCGGGTCACGCCGCCGCCGTCGCCGTCGAGGGCCAGGGCGAGCGCGCCGCCGGCGACGCCCGACCCGAGCATCAGGGCGAACACCGCGACACCGGCCCCGGCGAACTTGGCGATCCGACCCGGCCGAGGGCCGCTGCCGGGCGGCGCGACCTGCGGGCCCCACGGCGGAACGGGCTGCCCCGGGTGCTGGGCGTGCTGGCCCGGGTGCTGAGGGTGCTGCCCCGGGTGCTGGGCGTGCTGCTGGTGCTGGCCCGGGTACGCCATGCCCGGCTGGCCCCCGCCGGCCCAGCCGGACTGCTGGCCCTGGTACCAGGGAGCACCCGGGTACTGACCGGCGGTCTGCTGCGGATAGCCGGACTGGCCGTGCGCCGGGTAGCCGGAGGTCGGGTACGGCGGCGCGGACGGGGTGGCGGCCGAGGGCTGGTAGCCGGTCGGCGGCTCGTACCCGCTCGGCGGGTTGGCGGGCGCGGAGGCACCGGCGGGCGCGGGTGACGCGGCCGGGGTCACGGCGCTGGTCGGCGTGTCGTCGCCGGTGGTGGAGACGACCTCGATGGGGGTGGTCGGGGAGTCGGACTGCGCGCGCTCGTCGCGCGGCAGCTCGGCGGTGGGGTGCGACGGCTCGGCGTCGGTGGGGGCCGGCCGGCGCTGCGGGTCGGACTCGAACTCGGTCATGTCACTACCTTCTCCCCCAGCACTGCGATCAAGCTGGAACCGTCCTGGAAGT
The DNA here is from genome assembly GCF_029581455.1 of Micromonospora sp. WMMD964. Lineage (NCBI taxonomy): Bacteria > Bacillati > Actinomycetota > Actinomycetes > Micromonosporales > Micromonosporaceae > Micromonospora > Micromonospora sp. WMMD964. The sequence continues at coordinate 28,826 of NZ_CP120860.1, forward strand.
TGGCTGAAAGTCACTCGCCGACGTCGTCGACCTGTGGCAGCAGCGGAAGCCGGACCCGGAAGGTCGCCCCGCCACCGGGCGTCTCGGCCACCTCGACCGAGCCGTGGTGGGCGGCGACCAGCGCCGCCACGATGGCCAGGCCGAGGCCGGTGCCGGTGTTGCCGTCGGCCCGCCGGGTCCGTGCCGCGTCGGCCCGGTAGAACCGTTCGAAGACCCGTTCGGCCTGCTCCGGGGAGAGCCCCGGGCCGGTGTCGGCGACCTCCACCACGGCCAGGCCCCCCGGTTCGCTGTGCAACCGCACGCGGATCTCGGCGTCGGCGGGGGTGTGGGTCAACGCGTTGGTGACCAGATTGCCGATCACCTGTCGCAGCCGCGCGTCGTCGGCGGAGACCACGAGCGGGCCCGCATCCGGTGCGATCTCCAGCTCGATGCGTCGATCCGGGGCGATCGCCCGCGCGGCCTGCACCGCGTCGGAGGCGAGCACCGGCAGCTCCACCGGAGTCAGCGACAGCGGCCGCTCCCGGTCCAGCCGGGCAAGCAGCAGCAGGTCCTCCACCAGCAGCCCCATCCGGGCCGCCTCGTCCTCGATGCGGCGCAGCAGGCCGGCGGTCTGCTCCGGCGCGCGGGCCGCGCCCTGCCGGTACAGCTCGGCGAAACCGCGGATGGTGGTCAACGGGGTCCGCAACTCGTGCGAGGCGTCGGCGACGAACTGCCGCATCCGCTCCTCCGAGCGCCGGGCCCGCGCCTCGGATGCCTGGGCGGAGGCCGCCGCGTCCCGGGCGGCGCTCTCCGCCCACCGCGCCGCGCTCTCCGAGGCGGCGCGGGCGGTGAACGCCACCTCGATCTGGGTGAGCATCGCGTTCAACGCGCGGGAGAGCCGCCCCAACTCCGAGGTGGGATGCTCCTGCCCCTGCTCCGGGTCGGGCACCCGGCGGCTCAGGTCACCGCCGGCGATGGCGGCGGCGGTGCGTTCGATCTCCACGAGTGGTTTGAGGCTGGTCCGGACGATCGCCGCGCCGACCGAGGCCAGCATGATCAGCACCGCGCCGCCGACCAGCAGATCGATCCAGGCGAGTCGTTTGACGGCTTGGTCGACGTCGGTCAGGTGTTCGCCGATGGCGGCCATCTGGCCGTTGGGCAACTCGGTGTAGAGCATCCGCCAGCGCACCGAGCTGTCCCGGGCCCGCACGGTGCGCGGGCCGCCGTCCTGGGCCTTCTCCTGCTCTTCGAAACCGGCCGCGTCGCTCGGCCACGGCGGCAGGTCGTCCATCCGGAAGCGAGACGTGTCGTACGCGTAGACCTGCACCTTGCCGGTGGTCGGGCTGGTCAGCACGATCACGTAGTCGCTGGGCAGCGAGACGCGGTTCGACGACGGAATGATGGACTGGATCCGGTCGGCCGAATCGCGCAGCTCGATGTCGATCTGGTCGACCAGGTAGTTGTGCAGGAAGTACGCGGTCGAGACGCTGATCACGACCAGTGCGCCGGAGACCAGCGCGAGCACCGAGGCGACCAGCTTGATCCGCAGTGGAACGCTGCGCACTCGCCCCTTCGCCTGCTGGACCGCGTTCACGCCGCCGGCTTGCGCAGGACGTACCCGACGCCACGGAGGGTGTGGATCAGCCGGGGCTGGGTGGTGTCGACCTTGCGCCGCAGGTACGAGATGTAGGACTCGACGATGTTGTCGTCGCCCCGGAAGTCGTAGTTCCAGACGTGGTCGAGGATCTGCGCCTTGGACAGCACCCGGTTGGCGTTGAGCATCAGGTACCGCAGCAGCTTGAACTCGGTCGGCGAGAGCTGCACCCGCTGACCGGCACGGTGCACCTCGTGGGTTTCCTCGTCCAACTCCAGGTCGGCGAAGGTGAGCCGGGAGGGCGCCTGCTCGCCGGTCGTGGTGCGGCGCAGCACGGCGCGGATCCGGGCGGTCAACTCCTCCAGGCTGAACGGCTTCGTGACGTAGTCGTCGCCGCCCAGGGTGAGCCCACGGATCTTGTCGTCGGTGGCGTCCCGAGCGGTCAGGAAGACCACCGGGGTACGCGTGCCGCCCTCGCGGAGCATCCGGATGACCTCGAAGCCGTCCAGGTCCGGGAGCATCACGTCGAGCACCACCAGGTCGGGCCGGTGGTCCTTGGCGGCGTTGAGCGCCGCGCTCCCGCTGGTCGCGGTGGCCACGTCGAAGCCCGCGAACCGCAGGCTCGCGGAGAGCAGTTCGAGGATGTTGGGGTCGTCCTCGACCACGAGGAGTCGCGCCTCGGTCTGGGTAGCGGGCATGGGCCCATCATCGGTGACACGACTGCGTCGGCGCTGGACGGTTCCTGCAAAAAACCTGTGAGTCGTGGCCGACCGGTTCCTCGGCTCAGCGCAGCAGGCGGCGCAGCCCGTCCAGGGCCCCGTCGAGCAGCCGGATGGCGGTGCGTAGCTGCGTTTCGCTGAACCGTCGGGCGCGCACGAGTCGACCCACCTCGGCGGTGAACTCGGCCAACCGCTTGTCGAACTCGTCGAGCAGCGCGGTGTGCGGCCCGGCGGCCGACGCCGGTCCGGGCGGGGGCGCAGGCGTCTCCCACCGGGTACGCCGGGTCTGCCGGGTGGCCTCGCTCAGCTCCCGCTTGAGGTCGCGCACCGACCCGCGTACCTCGCTGCGGATCTCGCCGGCCAGGCTGGACAGGTCCGCCACCGAGGCGGCGATGTCGGCCTCCAGCTCGGTCAACTCGCCGGCCCGTTGGCGCAGCTCGGCACGACCGGCGTCGGTGATGTCGTACGTCTTGCGACCACCGGCCGCGGTGTGGCTGACCAGGCCCTCGGCCTCCAGCCGTTGCAGGCGGGGGTAGATGGTGCCGGCGCTGGGCGCGTAGAGCCCGAGGAACCGGTCCTCCAGCAGGCGGATCAGCTCGTAGCCGTGCTTCGGGCCGTCGTCGAGGAGTTTGAGCAGGTAGAGCCGGAGCCGTCCGTGGCTGAACACGGCGGTCACGGCAGCTCCTCGGAATCGTCGTCGACGGCTCGGGCGAGCAGGGCGATGCTCCCCGAGGTCGCGGAAGCCCAGAGCTTACCTTCGCCCGCGCCGAGCACTCCCTCGCTGCTGCGCAGCGGAAACGTCGAGGTGCGGACCTGCGGAAAGCCACTGGTGATCCGGCCCGACGCGGTCTGCAGTTGGACGGCGAGGTCGCTGTCCTCGCGGACCCGGACGGTGATGCCGCCCGAGATGGTGGTCAGTCGGATCTCGCTGCGTCGGGGGTTGTCCAGGTCGCAGGTGATCGCACCGGAGACCGTCTGCGCCCGCACCCGGTCGGCGGCGCTGTCGGCGAGGATCACCTCACCGGAGACCGTCTCGACCGAGAGGTCGCCCCGGACCCCGAGCGCCTCCACCGGCCCCGACGTGATCGTCGCGGAGGTGTTGCCACGCAGGCCCATCAGGGTGATCTGGCCGGAGACGACGTGCACCGACGTCTGCCGGCGCAGGCCGGAGGCGACCAGCGCGCCGGCGACCAGGCCCAGGTCGGCGAGGACGTCGGCGGGCACGGCGACGGAGACGTCCACCCGTGGGTACCGGTGGATCATCCGAAACCACCGCAGGACGTCCGACCAGCTCCGGCCGCGCTCCTGGCGGATGCCGAGCCGGCCGTCGGAGTGGTCGATCACCACCGGCCGGCGACCGACCTGGGTGACGTCGATCCGGGTCGGACCGTCCGTGGCGACCACGTTGAGCCGTCCGCTCACCAGCCGGACGTCCAGCCGGGTGACCGGACCGTCAATGGTGAGCCGCTGCGGGCTCTCGACCGTCCAGCCGGCCATGGTGTCCCCCTCTCGACGACGCGCGCCGACGCGCGCTCCACCAGGAGACACTAACGCGATACATCGCGACATGACAAGATAGGTCGCGAGCCGCCTGCCCACCAAGGCGCAAGATCCGCGCGCAAGACCCGCGCGCAAGATCCGCGCAACTTCCCGGATGTTGCTGCCTCAGGCGTGCGGGAGGCAGCAACATCCCCGATGTTGCGCGGATCTTGGTCGGTGATCCTGCGGCGAGGGCGGCGGGGCGCGGGCGGCGGGGCGCGGGCGGCGGGGCGCGGGCGGCGGGGCGGCAGTGGCTTTAGGCAGCCAGGTCCAGCTCGCGACCTCCGACGGGCGTCGGAACGGGGACCGCCGGGGTGGGGGTGGGAACCGCACGCAGCCGGGTCCGCGCACCCGGCGCGTGCGTCAGGTGTACGGCCGACTCGGCGGCCCGGGCCAGCAGCCGCCGGTCGGCATCCCGGGCCGGATGCAGCGCGGCGGCGATCGTCACCGAGACCACGATCTCCCGCGCCGTCACCACCCGGGCCACCGACCGCAGCAGGGTGTCCGCGCCGAGGAAGGCGGTCGCCGTGGTGGCCGAGCCGGTGGCTTCACAGCGGTAGGCGAGCCGCAACGGCACCACCGGGCTGCCCGCGTCGATGGCCGCCTGGAACGACGCGGGCCGGAAACCACCGCCGGGGCGGCAGTCGCCGGCACCGTCACCCGCACACCAGGTCGTACCCTCCGGGAAGACGGTCACCGACCGGCCGGCACGCAACGCGTCCGCGATCCGGCCGACGGTGCCCGGCAGCGCCATCGGCCGGGACCGGTCCACGAAGACGGTGCCCGCCGCCGCTGCCAGCAGACCGACCACCGGCCAGGAGCGGATCTCCCGCTTGGCGACCATCCGGGTGGGCGCCACCGCCAGCACCGCGAGGATGTCCAGCCACGAGACGTGGTTGGCGACCAGCAGCGCCCGCCGTCGCGGCAGCCGACCCCGGATCACCAGCCGGACGCCGAAGGCGCGGATGGTGGCCCGGGCCCAGCCGCGTACCGCCGCCTGCCGTTCCCGGCTCGGCAGCACCGGCAGCAGCACCACCAGGCCGATCCCGGCCACCAGCATGCCGAGCGCCGCGACCGACCGCAGCACCCGACGGGCCATCGGCACCGTGGGTACCTCGCCGGCCGCCGGCAGGCAGTCGTCGTCGCAGCCCGAGGCGGGCCGCCACAGGTCGTGCGCCACGGTGGTCACCGCTGCTCCCCGCCCAGGAAGTGCCGCAGGTATCGCGGGTTCATCCGGTCCAGCGAGAAGAGCACGTAGAAGTCCGCGCACCGGAAGTCGCTGTCGTACGCCGGTTCGCCGCAGATCCACGCGCCGAGCCGGAGGTACCCCCGCAGCAGCGGCGGCACCACGACGCGCCCGGCCGGCTCGGCGGCGGTCACCGGCGCGGCGGCGGCCGACTCGGCGAACCAGGGGCGCAGCGGGCGGACTCGCAGCGGCGGCGGCGACAGGTGCCGGGTCTGCGCCTGGGCCCAGACCTCGGCGACCGTCCGCCCACCGTCGTCCACCGGCACCGAGGCGCAGCCGCCGAGCCAGCGGGAACCGCGCAGGTGCAGGTAGCGGGTGAGGCCCGCCCACATCAGGTTGATCACCGCACCGGAGCGGTGGTCCGGATGCACACAGGACCGGCCCGTCTCCACCAGGTCGTCGCGGAGGGAGTCGAGCGCGGTGAGGTCGAACTCGTCCTCGGCGTACCGCCGGTCGGTGCGGCCGGGGGGAAGCAGCCGGTAGGTGCCGACCACCGCGCCGGTGCTGTCCTCGCGGACGATCAGATGGTCGCAGTACGCGTCGAAGGGGTCCACGTCCAACCCGGCCTGGCCGGGACGGAGGGTGGCGCCGAGTTCGGTGGCGAACACCTCGTGGCGCAGGCGTTGCGCGGCCGCGACCTGGGTGGGGTCGTCGGCGATCAGCAGGGTGTATCCGCTGGTCTTCAGGGGTGTGCCAGCGGCATGCAGAACGGCCATGGAATCTGTGTAGGTGCCCGGGTTGCCATCCACGGGGACCACCGGTGTCGATCGGATGAACGCCGGCAGGCGAGACCGCGAGCAGCACCGGCGTCCGGGCGTGCGAGGCTGCCGGGACGGCCGGCGGGGACGCCGGTACGCCACCTGGAGGTCGACGATGCGCATCGAGTCCCGCTACAACGGGCCCACCGGCTCCGGCAACGGCGGATGGAGCGCGGGGGTGTTCGCCACCGCGGCGGGCGGCACCGGACCGGTCGAGGTGACGCTACGCCGGCCACCACCTCTGGAGACCGAGCTGAGCCTGGTCGACGGCGAGGTCCGGGACCCGGCCGGGGACCTGGTGGCCGAGGTACGCCCGACCGGGGCCGTCGACGCCGTCGTACCCCCGGTCGACCTGGAGACCGCGGTGGCCGCCGCGACCCGCTACCCCGGGCTGGTCGAGCATCCGTTCCCCGGCTGTTACGTCTGCGGGCCGCAGCGCCCGGACGGGCTGCGGATCTTCCCCGGCCGGCTGCCGGACGGTCGGACCGCCGCGCCGTTCCGGGCCCCCGAGCAGGTCGGCGAGGCCACGGTCTGGGCGGCGTTGGACTGCCCCGGCGGGTGGACGGTGCTCGCGCCGGGCCGCCCGTACCTGCTGGGCCGGATCGCCGCCGTGGTCGCGGCGCTGCCGGCTCCGGGCGACGAGTGCGTGGTGACCGGGGCGCTGCTCGGCGTGGACGGGCGCAAGGCGCTCGTGCACACCAGCCTGTACGGCCCGGACGGCGCGCTGCTGGGCGCGGCACGGGCGACCTGGATCGCCCGCTGATCCCGGTCGTCAACCGCAGGGATGACCCGCCTCCACCCTGAGACGGATCAGGACATACGGACCGCGCCTGATTGACCTTGTTGCATTGGGCCGTCACGCTGTGCCACGGCGTACCTCAGCGCCACGCACGGGAGGAGAACGATGACTGACGGGCAGAGAAGCCCCACCAGCGACGGTCAGATCGTGGTGTCCGGTCTGACGAAGCAGTACAAGAACGTCCGGGCGGTGAACAACCTGTCCTTCACCGTGGCGCCGGGGCGGGTGACCGGCTTCCTCGGCCCGAACGGCGCTGGTAAGACCACCACGCTGCGCATGTTGCTGAACCTGGTCACGCCGACCGCCGGCACGGCCACCATCAGCGGCAGCCGGTACGCCGACCTCGCCGACCCGCTGCGGCACGTCGGCGCGATCCTGGAGGCGTCCAGCGCGCACAAGGGCCGCACCGGCATCAACCACCTGCGGGTGATCTGCGCGGCGGCCGGGCTGCCCAAGCAGCGGGCCGCCGAGGTGCTGGAACTGGTCGGGTTGACCCCGGCGGCGAAGCGCAAGTTCAAGGGTTACTCGCTGGGCATGAAGCAGCGGCTCGGCATCGCCGCGGCGATGCTCGGCGACCCCCGGGTGCTGATCCTGGACGAGCCGGCCAACGGGCTCGACCCGGAGGGCATCCGGTGGATGCGCGGGTTCCTGAAGAACCTCGCCCACGAGGGCCGTACGGTGCTGGTCTCCAGCCACCTGCTGTCCGAGATGCAGTTGCTCGCCGACGACGTGGTGATCATCGCCGCCGGCCAGTTGATCCGGCAGGGTCCGGTCGACCAGGTGCTCGGGTCGATGGCGCAGGGCGCGCAGGTCCGGGTGCGTACGCCGCAGGCCGAGGCGCTGACCGCCGCGCTCAAGGCGCAGTCGGCGACGGTGAACGTCGACGAGCAGGGCGTGCTGCTGGTCTCCGGGGTGGACGCGCCGACCATCGGCCGCGCCGCCCTCGCCGCCGGCGTGGAGCTGCACGAACTGACCACCGAACGGCCCGATCTGGAACGGGTCTTCCTGGAGCTGACGGCCGGAAAGGCGGGCATCCGATGAACCTGGTCCGATCCGAGCTGCTCAAGATCCGTACGACCAACACCTGGTGGATCTTCGCGCTGATCAGCGTGCCGCTCTGGGCGCTCACCCTGCTGATCAACTGGTTGCAGGCCGACACCCTGACCAACGGCAACCTCAGCGACGTACCGGCCGACCAGGCCGACACCCTGGCGGTGGCGGCCAGCGCGGACGCGCTCTCCTCGAACCTCTTCACCACCGGGCAGTTCTTCGGCCTGCTGATCGTGATGCTGCTCGGCATCATCGTGGTGACCAGCGAATTCTTCCACCAGACGGTGACCACCACGTTCCTCACCAACCCGCACCGCACCGCCGTGATGACCGCCAAACTGGTCGCGGCGGGCGTGCTGGCGCTGCTGTTCTGGCTGGTGACCACCGCGCTCAACCTGGTCGCCGGTTCGGCGGTGCTGAACGCGGTCGGGCTCGACTCGCAACTGGGCAACGACGCGGCGTGGCGGGCGATCGGGTTGAACCTGCTCGCGTACCTGCTCTGGGCGGTGTTCGGCGTCGGCATCGGCGTGCTGCTGCGCAGCCAGATCGGTGCCACGGTGACCGGCATCCTGCTCTACCTGGGCGGCTCGATCGGCGCCATCTTCGTGATCGCCATCCTGGCCGAGCGGTGGGGTGACTGGATCAACAACCTCCAGTTGCTGGTGCCGTCGCTGGCCTCGTCGCTGATGGTCACCGGGGCGGACATCCCGGGCAACCCACCGCGCTGGGCCGGCGCGGCCGTGCTGATCGGGTACGCGGTGGTGACCGGCGTGGTCGGCACCCTGCTGATGCGTCGACGCGACATCTCCTGACCGGTGCCGGGGTGGCGGCAGTGCGCCGTCACCCCGGATCGCCGGTCCGCCTTAGCAGTCGTCGACCGACCACGCAGCGGTTGGTGAACTTCTGGCATCTTCTGTGAAACCGGCCACGGGACCGAGGCGGAAATGCCTGCGGGATCGGTACGGCGTAGCCTGGGAACCGTCCAGTCCGCGCTCCTAATCGGGCGCGAGGGACACACCGCGTGCCACACAAACCCGCGTGAAAGAGGCGATTACCGGCCGTGTCGACCCAGCAGACTTCGCAGGAGAACCCACTAGCGGGTTTCGGCCCGAATGAGTGGATCGTCGAGGAGATGTACCAGCGCTACCTCGCCGACCCAACGAGCGTCGATTCGGCCTGGCACGACTTCTTCGCCGACTACCGGCCGGCGCCCGGAGCGGCCACCCCACGGGGGGCCGAGTCGTCGGACAAGCCGGCCGCCGCTCCCGAGCCGGACGGCCAGCCGGAGGCAGCCGCCAAGGTCAGCCAGCCGAGCGCCCCCGCGAAGACGGCGAGCACGCCGGCCGACGCGAAGCCGGCCACCACCCAGTCGGCGCCGGCCAAGCCCGCCGCCGCTGCTCCGGCCGCGCCCAAGGCCGCGCCGGAGAAGGCCGAGCCGGCCGCCAAGGCCGCCGCGCCGACCGCGGACGGTCCGCAGACCACGCCGCTGCGCGGGGTCGCCGCGAAGATCGTCCAGAACATGGACGCCTCGCTGAGCGTGCCCACCGCGACAAGCGTCCGCGCGGTCCCGGCGAAGCTGCTGGTCGACAACCGCATTGTGATCAACAACCACCTCGCCCGGGGGCGTGGTGGCAAGGTCAGCTTCACCCACCTGGTGGGGTACGCGATGGTCCGGGCGCTGGTCGCGCACCCGGAGATGAACAACTCCTTCGCCGAGGCCAACGGCAAGCCGGCGGTGGTCCGTCCGGCGCACGTCAACCTCGGCATCGCGATCGACCTGGCCAAGCCGGACGGCAGCCGCAACCTGGTGGTCCCCTCCATCAAGGGCTGCGAGCAGATGGACTTCCGGCAGTTCTGGCAGGCGTACGAGGACGTGGTCCGGCGGGCGCGGCGCAACGAGCTGACCATGGAGGACTACTCCGGCACCACGATCTCGCTGACCAACCCGGGCGGCATCGGCACCGTGCACTCGATGCCGCGGCTCATGCAGGGGCAGAGCGCGATCATCGGCGTCGGCGCGATGGAGTACCCGGCGCCCTACCAGGGCATGTCCGAGGCCACCCTGGCCGAGCTGGCCGTCAGCAAGATCATCACGCTGACCAGCACGTACGACCACCGGATCATCCAGGGCGCGCAGTCCGGCGAGTTCCTCAAGGTCATGCACGAGCTGATCCTGGGCGAGCACGGCTTCTACGACCAGATCTTCACCGCGCTGCGCATCCCGTACGAGCCGGTGCGCTGGATGCGCGACGTGGCGGTCAGCTCCGAGGGCCAGATCAACAAGACCGCCCGGGTGCACGAGCTGATCCACGCCTACCGGGTGCGCGGTCACCTGATGGCCGACACCGACCCGCTCGAGTTCAAGATCCGCAAGCACCCGGACCTGGACGTTCTCCAGCACGGGCTGACCCTGTGGGACCTGGACCGGGAGTTCCCGGTCAACGGCTTCGCCGGCCGGCAGCGGATGAAGCTGCGCGAGATCCTGGGCGTGCTGCGCGACTCGTACTGCCGACGGGTCGGCATCGAGTACATGCACATCCAGGACCCGGAGGAGCGGCGCTGGGTCCAGGAGCGCATCGAGCGCAAGTACGAGAAGCCGTCCGCCGACGAGCAGAAGCACGTGCTCAACCGGCTCAACGCCGCCGAGGCGTTCGAGACCTTCCTGCAGACCAAGTACGTGGGCCAGAAGCGGTTCTCGCTGGAGGGCGGCGAGTCGCTGATCCCGCTGCTCGGTGAGGTCCTGGAGTCCTCCGCGGAGAGCGGCCTGGACGAGGTCGTGATCGGCATGGCCCACCGGGGTCGGCTCAACGTGCTGGCCAACATCGTCGGCAAGCCGTACGAGAAGATCTTCTCGGAGTTCGAGGGCCACCTGGACCCGCGCTCCACGCAGGGCTCCGGCGACGTGAAGTACCACCTGGGTCAGAACGGCAAGTTCACCACCCCCGACGGCGAGCACGCGGTCAAGGTGTCGGTGGTGGCCAACCCGTCGCACCTGGAGGCCGTCGACCCGGTGCTGGAGGGCATCGTCCGGGCCAAGCAGGACCGGATCGACCTCAAGCTGGAGGGCTACACCGTGCTGCCGCTGGCGGTGCACGGCGACGCCGCGTTCGCCGGTCAGGGTGTGGTCGCCGAGACCCTCAACCTGTCGCAGTTGCGCGGTTACCGCACCGGCGGCACCGTGCACGTGGTGGTCAACAACCAGGTCGGCTTCACCACCGCCCCGGAGTACAGCCGGTCCAGCCTCTACAGCACCGACGTGGCCCGGATGATCCAGGCGCCGATCTTCCACGTCAACGGCGACGACCCCGAGGCCGTGGTCCGGGTCGCCCGGCTGGCGTTCGAATACCGGCAGACGTTCAACAAGGACGTCGTGATCGACATGGTCTGCTACCGCCGGCGCGGGCACAACGAGGGCGACGACCCGTCGATGTCCAACCCCCAGATGTACAAGATCATTGACTCGAAGCGTTCGGTCCGCAAGCTCTACACCGAGGAGCTGATCGGTCGGGGCGACATCACCGTGGAGGACGCGGAGGAGCTGCTGCGCGACTACCAGGCGCAGCTGGAGAAGGTCTTCAAGGCCACCCGGGACGCCGCCTCCGCACCGCGCCAGCTCAACCGCCCGCGCCGCGAGGAGGAGCCGGAGCCGCAGGTCGACACCGCGACCGACGCGTCCGTGATCAAGGCCATCGGCGAGGCGCACATCAACCTGCCGGAGGGCTTCACCCCGCACAAGCGGATCCAGCAGCTGCTCGACCGGCGGGCCAAGATGTCCACCGAGGGCAACATCGACTGGGGCTACGGCGAGATCATCGCGTTCGGGGCACTGCTGCACGACGGGGTCACCGTCCGGCTCGCCGGTCAGGACTCGCGTCGCGGCACGTTCGTCCAGCGGCACGCCTCGGTCGTCGACTCCCGCACCGGGGACGACTACCTGCCGCTCAAGTCGCTCACCGGCGACGGCGAGCGCTCCCGGTTCTTCGTGCACGACTCGCTGCTCAGCGAGTACGCGGCGATGGGCTTCGAGTACGGCTACTCGGTGGAGAACATCAACGCCCTCGTCGCCTGGGAGGCCCAGTTCGGCGACTTCGTCAACGGCGCCCAGTCGGTGATCGACGAGTTCATCTCGTCGGGTGAGGTGAAGTGGGGCCAGCGCTCCGCCGTCACCCTGCTGCTCCCGCACGGCCACGAGGGCCAGGGCCCGGACCACACCTCCGGCCGGCCGGAGCGGTTCCTGCAGATGTGCGCCGAGGACAACATGCGGGTGGCCATCCCGACCACCCCGGCGAACTACTTCCACCTGCTGCGCCGCCAGGCCCTGTCGCCCAAGCGCAAGCCGCTGGTGGTGTTCACGCCGAAGTCGCTGCTGCGGCACAAGCTCTGCGTCTCCTCGGTGGAGGACTTCACCACCGGCACCTTCCAGCCGGTGCTGCGCGACACGGCAGCCCCGGCGCCGGAGTCGGTGAAGCGGGTGCTGCTCTGCTCGGGCAAGGTCTACTACGACCTGTTCCAGGCCCGGCAGGAGCGCGGCGTCACCGACACGGCGATCCTCCGGATCGAGCAGCTGTACCCGCTGCCGGTGGAGGAGATCCGGGCCGCCCTGGCGCAGTACCCGAACGCGGAGGACTTCGCCTGGGTGCAGGAGGAGCCGGCCAACCAGGGTGCCTGGTCGTTCGTCGCGCTCAACCTGCTGGAGCACCTGACCGACGTACGCCTGCGGCGGATCTCCCGCCCGGCCGCGGCCGCCCCGGCGGTCGGGTCGGCCAAGACCCACGATGTCGAGCAGACCGCGCTGATCGAGGCGGCTCTCCCCCGCCCGTGACCTGACCCGTACCGCGCGAGCCGGGGCAGGGCCGTTTCCCACGGTCCTGCCCCGGCTCGCGTCGGTCCACCCGCCCGGCCACGCGCCGGGCCGAGCACGAGGACGAACCCATGTACTTCACCGACCGTGGCATCGAGGAACTGGTCGAGCGCCGGGGCGACGAACAGGTGACCCTGGAGTGGCTGGGCGAACGCCTGCGCGACTTCGTCGACCTCAACCCCGAGTTCGAGACCCCCATCGAACGCCTCGCCACCTACCTGGCCCGCCTAGACGACCCCGACGACGACGACGCATGATTCCGTTCCACCCCCGGTGATCAAGAGCTTTCGGTCACCATGGGGGCCGGAACTGACGCAAACGTCTTGATCACCGAGTGTGGGGTGGGGGTGGGGTTGTGGCTCGGAGCGTTTATCTGACCAGCGTTGGTTCTGGCGGGGGGAAATCCACCGTCGCTCTCGGGTTGGCCGAACTGTTGTCGCGGCAGGTGGGGCGGATCGGCGTGTTCCGACCGCTGGTCGCGTCCAGCGGCGCGGACCCGATCCTCGCCCTGCTCAGCGAGCGCTACCGGGTCGAGGTGCCGCTCGCCGACCTGGCCGGGGCCACGTACGCCGAGGCGGCGACACTGGTGGCCGACGGCCGGCGTGAGGAGTTGATCTCCGGCGTCGTCGAGCGGTACCGGGCGGTCGAGCGGCAGTGCCCGGCGGTCGTCGTGGTGGGTAGCGACTTCGACGACCCGGGCGACCCGGCCCACCCTCGGGAGTTGGCCTTCAACGCCCGGCTGGCCATCGAGTTCGGCAGTGTCGTGGTGCCGGTGGTGGACGGCTTCGGTCAGGAGCCGACGGCGGTGGCGGCGGCGGTGCGCGGGGCGTACCACGACCTGGCCGACCTGGGCGCGACGGTGCTCGCGGTGATCGCCAACCGGGTGACCGAGCCGATGACGTTGCCGGACCTGCCGGTCCCCGCGTACGCCATCCCGGAGGTACCGAGCGTGTCCGCGCCGACGGTGGCCGAGGTGGCGGCGGCGCTCGGCGCCACCCTGCTGGCCGGGGACGACGCCGCACTCGGCCGGGACGTGCTGGACTTCGTGGTCGGTGCGGCGCATGTGCCGACCCTGCTGGACCACCTCACCGAAGGCGCCCTGGTGATCACCCCCGGGGACCGGGCCGACCTGCTCGTCGCCGCGAGCGCCGCGCACGTGGCCGGGCAGGTGTCGGTCGCCGGTCTGGTGCTCACCCTCGGCGAGCAGCCCGACCCCCGGGTCATGCGGCTGGTGGAGGGTCTGAACACCGGGCTGGCGGTGCTCTCCGTGGGCAGCGACAGCTACGACACGGTGGCCGCGTCCAGCCGGATCGAGGGTCGGCCCAGCGCCGCCAACCCGCGCAAGGTGGAGGCGGCGCTGGGCGCGTTCGAGCGCTGCGTGGACACCGACGACCTGGCCCGCCGGCTGCGGGTCAGCCGCTCCACCCGGGTCACCCCGCTGATGTTCGAGAACGAGCTGATCGACCGGGCCCGTTCGCACCGTCGGCACCTGGTGCTGCCGGAGGGCACCGAGGACCGGATCCTGCGGGCGGCGGAGATCCTGCTGCGCCGTGGGGTGGCCGAGCTGACAGTGCTCGGGCGACCGGACGACGTCGCCCGGCGAACCCGTGAGCTGGGCGTCGACCTCGGCGACGCGAACGTGGTCGACCCGGTCACCAGCGGCTGGCGGGACGACTTCGCTGTCGAGTACGCGCGGCTGCGCGCCCACCGGGGCGTGACCGCCGAGTTGGCGCACGACATCGTGGCGCAGCCCAACTACTTCGGCACGCTGATGGTGGCGACCGGACGGGCCGACGGGATGGTCTCCGGCGCCACGCACACCACCGCCGCCACCATCCGACCGGCGTTCGAGATCATCCGTACCGTGCCGGAGGTCTCGGTGGCCTCCAGCGTCTTCTTCATGCTGCTCGCGGACCGGGTGCTGGTCTACGGCGACTGCGCGGTCAACCGCGACCCGGACGCCGCGCAGCTCGCCGACATCGCGATCTCGTCCGCCGACACCGCCGCCCGGTTCGGCATCGAACCCCGGGTGGCCATGCTGTCGTACTCCACCGGCAGCTCCGGCGCGGGCGAGGACGTGGAGAAGGTCGCCGCGGCCACCGCGCTGGTCCGGGAACGCCGACCCGACCTGCTGGTCGAGGGGCCGATCCAGTACGACGCGGCGATCGACCCGGCGGTGGCGGCGACGAAGCTGCCGGGCAGCCCGGTCGCCGGCCACGCCACGGTCTTCATCTTTCCGGACCTGAACACCGGCAACAACACCTACAAGGCCGTGCAGCGCTCCGCCGGGGCGGTCGCCGTGGGTCCGGTGATGCAGGGCCTACGGCGGCCGGTCAACGATCTGTCCCGGGGCGCGCTGGTGCCGGACATCGTCAACACGGTGGCGATCACGGCCATCCAGGCGGCCACCGAGGAGGCGTCGTGAGTCGGGTGCTGGTGCTCAACTGCGGGTCGTCGTCGGTCAAGTGGCGGCGCTACGACGGCGACCGGGCGCTGGACCACGGAACCGTCGAGCGGATCGGTGAGCCCGGTGGCGGCCCGGCGGACCACGCCACCGCCGTCCGGCAGATCCTCGACGGACTGGACCTGACCGGGCTCGCCGCCGTCGGGCACCGGGTGGTGCACGGCGGCCGGACGTTCAGCGCACCGGTGCTCGTCGACGACGCGGTCCTGGCCGCGATCCGGAACCTGGTGCCGCTCGCCCCGCTGCACAACCCGGCGAACCTGGCGGGCATCGAGGTGACCCGGGCGGCGCTGCCGGACGTCCCGCAGGTCGCCGTCTTCGACACCGCGTTCCACCACACCCTGCCGGAGGCCGTCGCGACGTACGCGATCGACCGGGACGTCGCCGAGCGGTACGACATCCGCCGGTACGGCTTCCACGGCACCTCGCACGCGTACGTGTC
Source organism: Micromonospora sp. WMMD964 (assembly GCF_029581455.1). NCBI lineage: Bacteria > Bacillati > Actinomycetota > Actinomycetes > Micromonosporales > Micromonosporaceae > Micromonospora > Micromonospora sp. WMMD964. The sequence goes on from NZ_CP120860.1 coordinate 44,277, forward strand.
CCGCCGCACCGCCGAGTTGCTCGGTCGGCCGTACGACGAGCTGAACACCATCACCCTGCACCTCGGCAACGGGGCCAGCGCCTGCGCGGTGCGAAACGGCCGCAGCGTCGCCACCTCGATGGGTATGTCACCCCTCCAAGGGCTGGTGATGGGCACCCGCAGCGGCGACCTGGACCCGACCGTGATCTTCCACCTCCGCCGGGAGGGTGGGCTGTCGGTCGACGAGATCGACGATCTGCTCAACCACCGCAGTGGCCTGCTCGGGCTGACCGGCGCCAACGACATGCGCGAGGTGCTGCACCGCCGGGCGGCCGGTGACCCGGCGGCGGAGTTGGCCTTCGACGTGTACTGCCGGCGCATCACCGGCTACGTCGGGGCCTACTACGCGCTGCTCGGCCACGTCGACGCGATCGCCTTCACCGCCGGGGTCGGCGAGCACGCCGCACCGGTGCGGGCCGCCGCGCTGGCCGGCCTGGAACGGCTCGGTATCGCCGTCGACGGAGACCGCAACGACGGTACGGGCGACCGGGTGATCTCACCCGACGACGCTGAGGTGAGCGTCTGCGTCATCCACACCGACGAGGAACGGGAGATCGCCCGGCAGACCATGGACGTGGTGGAGGGCGGCTGACCAGCGCCGGGCCCAACCCGGCGCCCCGGTCGGTGGCGCTCCGGTCAGCTCAGCGCGAACCAGGCGACGACGGCCACCACCAGCACGACGACCACCGCACCGACGATCAGGGGGAGCCGGGACGGGGCCTCCGTCGACGCGGCGGCCTCCGGCGTCTGGGAGAAGGCGCGGAACGCCTCGGTGTTGCCGCTGGGGTCGGTGTAGTTCTCAGCCATGCGGGTGACCCTAGCGAAGCTGGTCACGCCGTACCGCCCCCGGCCCGCGTCGTCCCAAGCTGGACCCGGCCGGCTGACGTGACCCGACCGGGTGGCGCGTGCAGCCGGGCCGGACGGTGGGGTGGCTACGCCCACCCAGGCACCTACCGTGGAACGATGGGGGCGGGACGGCTGATCGCCGTGGTGGTGACGGCGTTGTTGGCCGGTTGCGCGGCGGCGCCCCCCGAGGCCGACCAGGCCGACGGGCCGGTGTCGGCGCGTCGAGCGCCCGAGGGGTCGTACGCCGTCGGCGTGCGTACGCTCACCCTCGAACCGCGTTCGGCGCGCCCACTGCCGGTGACGATCTGGTATCCGGTGTCGAGCGACGGAGTGGCGGCGGGGCGGTTCCCGTTGGTGATCTACAGCCACGGGCTGCACAGTCGACCCGACCTGCACGCCGGGCTGACCACCCGCTGGGCGGCGGCCGGTTTCGTGGTGGCCGCGCCCGCGTACCCGCACACCCGGCAGGGTGCCGCCGAGTTCAGCCGGGCCGACGTCCGCAACCAGCCCGCCGACGCCTGGCGGCTGGTCCGGCACCTGGGCCGTCTCGACCGCAAACGCGACGACCCGTTCGGCGGGCACCTGGACCTGACGTCGGTCGCCGCCGCCGGCCACTCGGCGGGCGGCTTCACCACCTCCGGCATGTTCAGCGAGGGGCACCCGGCCCGGTTACGCGCCGGGATCGTCATCGCCGGCGGTGGGCTGCCGGGCAGCTTCGCGGGGCTCGCCGCGCCGGTGCTCTTCGTGCACGGCACCGCCGACGCGGTGGTGCCGCTGACCGTCGGCCGGGCCGCGTACCGGCGCACCAGAGGGCCCGCTGCGTTCCTCAGCCTGCTGGGGCAGGACCACGGCGCGTACCTGACGCCGGGCCACCCGGGTTTCGCCCCGGTCGTCGCCACCACCACCGACTTCCTCCGCTGGACCCTCTACGGCGACCGGGCGGCCGGTGCCCGGCTGCCCGCCGTCGCCCGCTCCCCCGCGACCCGCTACGAGTCCCGCCCGGCCCCCTGAGAGCACCGGCTCTCGACGCCGAGGTGCGCGGGCCGACGTACCCGCGCACCCGCCGGCACGGTGGCCCGGTGGACCAGCTCGCCATCGCCTTCACCGTGGCCCACCCGGCCGTCACCTCGGCGATCATCGGCCCGCGGACCCTGCCGCAACTGGAGGATCTGCTCAAGGGCGCCACGCTCACCCTGGACGACGCGATCCTGGACCGGATCGACGAGATCGTGCCGCCGGGGACGAACCGGTACGACCCCAACGCCGCCTTCCCCCCACGCGCGCTGACCGACACCGCCATGCGACGGCGTCCCCTCATCGAGCGGGCGGCAGCCTGACGCGCGGTGACCGGTCGGGCACACCCCGCCCAAGCCCTCCGGACGACACCGTCGGACAGGGCACAATCGAGTCCATGCCCCGTCGCGTCACTCCCGCACTGCTGGCCGGCACCGTACTTCTCGCCGGTCTGATCGGCTGCTCAGCGGACACCCGCCCGAGCACGGGCGGGCAGACGCCGCCGGCCGAGCCGACGCCCGCCGCCACGCCGACCCCGCAGGTCCCCGCCGGGACCGCCCCGAAGAACACCTTCGCGGTCGGCGTACGCCAACTGAAGCTGGACCGGGACGGCCGTGCGCTGCCGACGACCCTCTGGTACCCGGCGGCCGGGAAGTCCGGCGGCACGGCCAAGCGGTCGGCGGCGGCCGCGGAGGGCCGGTTCCCGGTGGTGATGTTCAGTCACGGCCTGGGTGGACGACCGGAGGACTACGCGGCGCTGCTGACCCGCTGGGCGGCGGCGGGTTTCGTGGTGGCCGCGCCGACGTTCCCGCACACCTCGAAGGGAGCCGACAACAACGTCCTTGACGTGCTCAACCAGCCGGCCGACGTGTCGTACGCGCTGGACCGGGTGTTGGCGCTGGACGGCACGGCCGGCGACTCGCTGCGCGGCCGGTTGGACGGCGAGCGGGTGGCCGCGGCCGGGCACTCGGCGGGCGGGGTGACCACCATCGGCCTGTTCACCGCCGGTCGGGACGAGCGGCTGGACGCGGGCGTCGTGTTCGCCGGTACGGCGCTCGGTGTGGGCACGGCGTTCGCCGGCGCGGCCGCGCCGCAACTGTTCGTGCACGGCGAGTTGGACGAGGTGGTCGAGTACGCGGCAGGCAAGGCCGCCTACGACAAGGTGCCCTGGCCGAAGGCCATGCTGAGCCTGCCCAAGGGCGACCACGGGCGGGCGTTGCTCGGCGACAGCGCCACGCTGCGGGTCGTCTCGGACACGTCGGTCGAGTTCCTCCGCTGGTCGCTCTACGGGGACGCGGAGGCCAGGAAGCGCATCTCCACCGACGCGACGCGTGGTGACATCGCCACCTTCGACGACCACCTCTGACCCCCGCGCCCCGGCCTCCGCGCGCCCGCGCCCCCGCGCCCCCACGCCCCCGCGCCAAGATCCGCGCAACATCAGGGATGTTGCTGCTTCGGCACGCCGGGAGGCAGCAGTTTCCCCGATGTTGCGCGGATCTTGGCACGGACGGCGCGGATCTTGGCGCGGACGGCGCGGACGGCGCGGACGGCACGGACGGCGCGGACGGCGCGACGTGAGCGCGGTGTCAGGCCGTGTGGTCGATGACGATCTTGCCGAAGGCGTCGCCGGAGTGCATCCGGGCGAAGGCTTCCTCGACACGACTGAACGGCACCACGCTGTCCACCACCGGGCGCACCTCGTTGTCGGAGCAGAACGCCAGCAGCTCGTACAGCTCGCCGGGCGTACCCATCGAGGTGCCCAGGATCTCCAACTGCATCGCGAAGACCCGGCGCAGGTTGACCGACGGCTCGTGCCCGGCGGTCGCGCCGGAGACCACGATCCGGGCCATCGGCGCGGCCGACTTCAACGAGTGGTCGAAGGTGGCCGCGCCGACCGTCTCGATCACCACGTCGACGCGTTCCGGCAGCCGGGCGCCGGGCTCCACGGCGGTTGCCCCGAGGGCGGAGATCCGCTCCCGCTTGGCGGCGTCGCGGCTGGTCGCGTACACCCGCTTGCCCATCGCGACGGCGAGCGCGACGGCCGCGGTGGCCACGCCGCCGCCCGCGCCCTGCACCAGCACGCTGTCGGCGTCCGCGACGCGGCCCTTAGTGGTCAGCATCCGCCAGGCGGTGAGCCAGGCCGTGGGCAGGCACGCCGCGTCGGTCGCCGCCATGCCGTCGGGCAGCGGGATCAGGTTCGACCGGGGTACGGCGACCCGCTCGGCGAGCGTCCCGGGGAAGTGTTCGGAGAGGATGGAGACCCCGCGCGGGTCACCCGGGGTGACCACCACCGGGTACAGGACGACGGGGTTCCCCTCCGGGTCCAGCCCGACGGCGTCGCAGCCGAGGATCATCGGCAGTTGGGCCTCGGTGAGGCCGACGCCGCGTAGTGACCAGAGGTCGTGGTGGTTGAGCGAGGTGGCCCGCAACTGCACGGTCACCCAGTCGTCGGCCGGGTGGGTCGGCTCGGGCCGCTCACCGACAGTGAGCGCGGTGAGCGGGTCGGCGTCGTCGAAGCGGGAGGCGAAGGCGGCACGCATGATCGGCACGGTAACAAGCTGAGGGCTCGTTAAGAAGGCTCGCCGCACGGGCCGGAGCGCCCCCGCCCGTGCGTACGCCGTTACCGGCGGGCCACGCCGTCGCGGCGGGCGGCCTCGGCGACCGCCTCGGCCACGGCCGGCGCGACACGCGGGTCGAGCGGAGACGGAACGATCGCCTCGACGGTCAGCGACTCGGCGACCACTCCGGCGATGGCGTCCGCGGCGGCGACCTTCATCGCCTCGGTGATCCGGGTGGCTCCGGCGTCCAGCGCTCCCCGGAACACCCCGGGGAAGGCCAGCACGTTGTTGATCTGGTTCGGGTAGTCGCTTCGACCGGTGGCGACCACCGCCACGTGCCGGGCGGCCACCTCCGGGTGCACCTCGGGCGTCGGGTTGGCCAGTGCGAACACGATCCCGTCGGGTGCCATCCCGGCCACCGCGGTCTCGGGGATCTGACCGCCGGAGACCCCGATCAGCACGTCCGCGTCGCGCAGCGCCTCGGTGATGTCGCCGTGGCGACCGTCGGCGTTGGTGCTCGCCGCCAGGTCGGCCTTGCTGCCGGTCAGGTCGGTGCGGTGCCGACCGATGATCCCCTTCGAGTCGCAGACCACCACCTGGTCGGGGTCGACTCCCCCGGCGATCAGCATCTTCGTCACGGCCACCCCGGCGGCGCCCGCGCCGCTCACCGCCACCCGCAGGTCACCGAGCTTATGGTCGAGCAGGCTGGCGGCGTTGCGCAACGCGGCCAGCACGACGATCGCGGTGCCGTGCTGGTCGTCGTGGAAGACCGGGATGTCCAGCGCCTCGTCGAGGCGACGCTCCACCTCGAAGCAGCGCGGTGCGCTGATGTCCTCCAGGTTGATGCCGCCGAACGACGGTGCGAGCGCCCGCACCGCCGCGACGATCTCGTCGACGTCCTGCGTGTCCAGGCAGATCGGCACCGCGTCCACCCCGGCGAACTGCTTGAACAACACCGCCTTGCCCTCCATCACCGGCAACGCGGCGCGCGGGCCGATGTTGCCGAGCCCGAGCACCGCCGAGCCGTCGGTGACCACCGCGACGGTGTGCGCCGCCCAGGTGTAGTCGTCGGCCAGGTCGGGGTCGGCGGCGATCGCCTCACACACCCGGGCCACCCCCGGGGTGTACGCCAGGGAGAGGTCCTCCCGGCTGGTGAGCGGCACGGTCGAGGCGACGGCCATCTTGCCGCCCCGGTGCAGGAGGAAGACGGGATCAGCGGGGTCCACGGTGGACGAAGACATGGCGGTGACTCCAGGATCTGTCGAGCAGATGTGAGGCGGCGGGCCCGGCCGCGAGGTGGGCGGCGAGCGGTGGCACGCGGCGCGGGGGGTCACCCGGCACTTCCGAGCATAGTGTCGGCACCGCCCCCCGGATGTGAGCAGGGTCATATCCGCCGGCGAGGCACCCGCCCGGGGCGCGGCCAGTAGCGGGCCACCACCCTCCCCCGCACGTCAGCCACCCCGTACGCCCGGGAGTCGTCGGTGATCAGGTCGTTGTCCCCGCGCAGCCACCAGCCGCCGTCCTGAGGTCGGACCGCCCGCTTCACCACCAGCAGTTCGGGACGCGTGCGGAAGACCGCGACCACCACGTCCCCGGGTCGGATCGGGCGGCCGCCGGGGCGCACCAGCACCGCGTCGCCGTGCCGCAGCGTCGGCACCATGGACGGGCCGGTCACCAGGACGGCGGTCAGCGGCCTGTGCAACCGGGTCGCCTCAGCCGGGTGATCGGCGTGCACTGGTTTCACCTCCACCCGGTTCGGGGAGCATTCCCAGGAGTAATGTCGCCTTTGATCATCGCAAACTTCCCATGGAGGATCCCGATGCGACTTCCGCGCATCCTTGCGCCCCGCGTCACCGCGAGCGCTCACTGCGACCTGCCGTGCGGTGTCTACGACCCGGCTCAGGCCCGGATCGAGGCCGAGTCGGTCAAAATGATCTGCGAGAAGTACCAGGCGAACACCGACCCGGAGTTCCGTACCCGGGCCGTCATCATCAAGGAGCAGCGCGCCGAGCTGGTCAAGCACCACCTGTGGGTGCTGTGGACCGACTACTTCAAGCCGCCGCACTTCGAGAAGTACCCGAACCTGCACAGCCTGTTCAACGAGGCCACCAAGCTGGCCGGCGCCAGTGGCGTCAAGGGCAGCCTGGACCCGGCCACCGCCGACAAGCTGCTCGCGAAGATCGACGAGATCTCGAAGATCTTCTGGGAGACCAAGAAGGCATGACCTCGTCGGTCATCCCGACGATCCGGCCGGCACGTCCCGAGGACGTGCCGGCCGTCGTCGCCATGGTGCACGAGTTGGCGGAGTACGAACGCGCCCCGGAGCAGTGCCACCTCACCGCCGAGCAGCTCACCTCGGCCCTGTTCGGTTCCGGTGCGGCATCGGCCGCGCCGAGCGCTCCGGCGCTCTTCGGTCACGTCGCGGTCGACGAGGGCGACGAGCCGATCGGCTTCGCGCTGTGGTTCCTCAACTTCTCCACCTGGGCCGGCGTGCACGGCATCTACCTGGAAGACCTGTACGTGCGCCCGGCCGCCCGGGGCACCGGAGCGGGTCGGATGCTGCTCGCCACCCTCGCCGACATCTGCGTACGACGCGGCTACCGGCGGCTGGAGTGGTGGATGATCGACTGGAACCCGGCCGCCGGCTTCTACGCCTCGATCGGGGCGGAGCAGATGAGCGAGTGGGTGCCCTACCGGCTCAGCGGCGACGCCCTGCGCGAGTTGGCCTCCCAGGCCACCACCGTCGGCACGCGTAGGGGCGACTGACCGGGTAGAGTCCCCGACCGGGGGGATGAGGCGTGACTCAACTGACTGGCCGACCAGCGACCGACGACGACGTGGTGCACCTCACGGTGCCCGCCGACGGCGGTTACCTCGGTGTGCTCCGCACCGCCACCGCCGGTCTGGCGGCCCGGTTGCAGTTCGCCCTCGACGAGATCGAGGATCTGCGGATCGCCGTCGACGAGGCGTGCGCGATGCTGCTCGCCATCGCCACCCGCGACGCCGAGTTGGAGTGTCGCTTCGCCGTCACCGAGGACGCGCTGACCGTCGAGGTGACGGTGCCGACGGTGCGGGGTGCCACGCTCCCGGCCGAGTCGTCGTTCGCCTGGAAGGTGCTCACCGCGCTGACCACCTCAGCGTCCGCCACCGCCGCCGAGGGTCGGGCCACGATCGCCCTGCTCACCCGCCGCTCCGGCGGCTACTGACCGGCTGCCCTGCCACTGACCGACCCGGCACCGGCCCGGTCACTCGAAGCCGAGGGCCCGGGTCGTCGGAGGGCTGACCAGCAGCCAGCCCACGCCCAGGCCGAGCGCCATCAACGGCACGCCCAGCCAACCCAGCCCACCCTGGATCATGAACCACCCGATCGGCAGCAGCATCAGCTGGAGCACGATCGCGGGGGCCCGTGCGCCGGCCTGACGGCGCAGCAGCGCCCGGCCCAGCGCCCAGAGCACCACCGCCGCCCCGATGGCGAACACGGTCACCAGCAACGCCGACAGGAGGTCGGTGGTGGTGGCGGTGAGGTCGGCCCAGATGAGCCAGACCGCGATCAGTCCGACGACAGCCGCCTCCGCCCACAGCAGCCGGACCGCCCAGCGGAGCGTGACGGGAATCGGGGCCGAGTCGATGGTCACGCGCGCCACGATACCCGGGCTGCCGGGAGGTACAGTGCCGCCCATGCGGGCCGTCCTGGTGGTCAATCCAAAGGCCACCACCACCAGCGAACGCAGCCGGGACGTGCTTGTCCGGGCGCTGCGCAGCGAAGTCGACCTCAGCGTGCGCTACACCCGTCGGCGTGGGCACGCCATGGCGTTGGCCCGGGAGGCCGCCGCGGAGGGCGTCGACCTGGTCGTCACCCTGGGTGGCGACGGCACGGTGAACGAGGTGGTGAACGGTCTGATGACGGCCGACCCGCCGAAACTCGGCGACGACGCCTCGATGGCCGAGCGGCTGCCCGCGCTGGCGACCGTTCCGGGCGGCAGCACCAATGTGTTCGCCCGCGCGCTGGGTCTGCCCCGGGAGTGGCCGGAGGCGACCAGCATGATCCTGGAAGGGCTGCGGCTGGGCCGGAGCCGGACGGTGGGGCTGGGCCGCGCGGACGACCGCTACTTCACGTTCTGCGCCGGGTTCGGCCTGGACGCCGCGGTGATCCACCGGGTGGAGCAGGCTCGGCGCAAGGGACGGGTGTCCACGCCGACGCTGTACCTGCGCTCGATCATGAACCAGTATTTCCTCGCCTCGGACCGACGGCATCCCGCGATCAGCCTGGAGCGTCCGGGTGAGCAGCCGGAGGCCGAGTTGGCCACCGTCATCATCCAGAACACGGCGCCCTGGACGTACCTGGGCGACCGGGAGGTCAACCCGAACCCGGCGGCCTCGTTCGATCTCGGGCTGGACGTGCTGGCGTTGCGTCAGCTCCGGGTGGCTAGCACAACACGGACAGTGACGCAGTTCCTGTCCCGGCGGCCCGATCCGCGAGGTCGGCAGGTGTTACGACTCCATGACACGCCGGAGTTCACCCTGGTCTCCAGCCGCCCGCAGGCGTTCCAGCTGGACGGCGACTATCTCGGCGAGCGGGAGAAAGTCAGATTCACCTCCGTTCCGGCCGCACTGAGAGTAATCTGCTAGGTCTCGGGTACTGCCCTTGGTCGACACGGTGGCCACAGCCGCATCGACTGGTCGCCGCCACACCGAGGGGCAGGTGCCGGAAATGTCAGCAATGTCACGCGGACTGTACTATATTGATCCTCGGCTGTGGCACGGCGGGTAACCAGGAAAGCACTGGAATCCGGACAAACAGGTTGTGGGCTTGCTCACCGCCCGGAGTTTTTCCGAGCGTCACCCTTGACATCACGAGCGTTCGTGAAAGTATTCACAAGCGAACTTGAGTTACCGGGACATTGCCTGGATATGCTCGTCAGGTTGAGCTGTTCCAGCAGGTCCCCGGCGCTGACCGCCTGCTCACGCACTGCCGAATGGTCGGACGCTAACTGTCACCACCGGCACTGCGGATGCATATAGGAAAAGCACGACAAGCAATTGTTGCCACCCATCCAGAATGAGGAGTGTTGCCGCCATGGACTGGCGTCACCATGCTGTCTGCCGCGACGAGGACCCGGAGCTGTTCTTCCCGATCGGGACGTCCGGGCCGGCTCTCCTGCAGGTCGAGCAGGCCAAGGCCGTCTGCCGGCGCTGCTCCGTGACCGACCAGTGCCTGCAGTGGGCGCTCGAGTCCGGTCAGGACGCCGGCGTCTGGGGCGGAATGAGCGAGGAGGAGCGGCGCGCCGTGAAGCGGCGTGGCGGCCTCCGGGTGCTGCGCGCTCACTCCGCCTGATCCCCCAACGACACAGCTGAACGCCCCGGTGGGTTGACCCGCCGGGGCGTTCCGCTGTCCGGGCACCGATCACCGTGCCGGGGCGGTCACCCCGTCGACGCGGGCACCGGCCGGTCGTCGACCCGCCGCAACACCAACTCGACCAACTCCGGCGCGTCGGTCAACGGTCCGGCGACCGACACTGCGCCCGCCGACCGAGCCGCCTCGGCCACCGCGTCGTGAAACAGACCGGGAGCCAGGAAGTACGCGCACACCGCGACTCGCCGCGCGCCGGCCGCCCGCAGCCGGGACACCGCCACACCCGCCGCCGGCGGAGCCGCCGAGGCGTACGCCACCCGGCACGGCACCCCGAGATCCTGGGCGAGCGCGTCCGCGACCCGACCCACCGACCGGCGCGCCCGCGCGTCCCGGGTGCCCGCCGCCGCCAGCACCAGCGCGTCGAAGCGGCCCGGACGCGCCTCGTCGATCCGGCGGCGCAACCCGCCCAGCAGCCCCGCGTCGACCGTCCCGTCCGCCGGGCCGAGCACGTCGGTCACCCGTACCGCGAGCGGTGGTCCGCTCTGCGCCGCCGCGGCGACCGCCGCCGGGATGTCCACCCGATGGTGGTACGCGGCAGTCAGCAGCAGCGGCACCAGCACCGCCCGACGGTGACCGGCCACCGCCAGGTCACGCAGCACCGCTGTCGGCCCCGGGTCGGTGTGGTCCAGCCAGCTCGCCCACACCGGCGTGCCCGGGCGGGCCGCCGACACGGCCCGGGCCAACGCCCGGGTGGCTTCGGCAGCTCGTGGGTCACGGCTGCCATGCGCGACGAGCACCACCGGATCGGCCCCGCCGGCCGCGCCCGGGCCGGTCGGGGTCGTCGCCGGTGAGGTCAGACGTGCAGGCCGCACTCGGTCTTCTCGAACATGGCCCAGCGCCCGGCCCGCGCGTCCTCGCCGGCCTTCGTGCGGCGGGTGCACGGCCAGCAGCCGATCGACCCGTACCCCTGCTTGAACAGCTCGTTCACCGGCACGTTGAAGCGGGCGATGTAGGCGTCCACATCCCGCTGCGACCACGCCGCGATCGGGTTGACCTTGACCTTGCCGCGCCGCGCGTCGAAGGTCACCACGGGCGTGTTGGCCCGGGTCGGTGACTCGTCCCGGCGCAGGCCCGCAGCCCAGGCGTCGTACCCGGTCAGCGCCCGCTCCAGCGGCTCCACCTTGCGGAGTTGGCAGCAGTCGTCGGGCGACTTGTTGAACAGCCGGGGGCCGTACTGGCCGTCCTGCTGACCGACGGTGAGTCGCGGCCGGATCGACCTGACGTTCACCGGAAGCGTCCGGGCGACCTCGTCGCGCACCCGGAGCGTCTCGGGGAAGTGCAGACCGGTGTCGAGGAAGACCACGTCCACGCCCGGAGCCACCCGGGACACCAGGTGGGCCAGTACGGCGTCGGCCATCGAACTGGTGACGCAGAACCGGTCGCCGAAGGTCTGCGCCGCCCAGCGGGCGATCTCCAGAGCCGGGGCACCCTCCAGGTCCCGGGCCGCCTGCTCGGCCAGGGCGCGCAGCTCGTCCGGGTCTCGCCGGGCCGGATCGGTGGGCGTCGGGCCACCCGGACCGACCAGGCGCAGACTCGCGGCGGAGACGAGACTCATCGGGTCACCGCCCGGGAGAGCAGACCGGTGAACTTCACCGAGAAGACGCGGGTGCAGGCGTGGCACTCCCACGCGCCGTGCCCCGCCTCGTGCGGCCGCAGGTCCTCCTCGCCGCAGTACGGGCAGTACAGGGGTGCCGCTCGGTTCTCGCTGCTCACCGCAGGTCCTCCTCGTCGACTCTGATCACCCAGTTGGCGAACGTCTCGCCCTCGCTCCGACCGGCCAGGTAGCGGCGGGCCAGCCGTTCCACGTACTCCGGAAGCTCATCGGCGGTGGTCTTCAGACCGCGCAGCTTGCGCCCGAACCCGGCGGTCTGCCCCTGCGCCATGCCCAACCCGCCACCCAGGTGCACCTGGAAGCCCTCCACCTGCCGACCGTCCGGGCCGACCACCAACTGACCCTTGAGACCGATGTCGGCCACCTGGGTGCGCGCGCACGCGTTCGGGCAACCGTTGATGTGGATCGAGATGTCCGCGTCGAAGTCGCGCAGCCGCTGCTCCAGCCGGGCCACCAACTCCTCGCCACGGGCCTTCGTCTCGACGATCGCGAGCTTGCAGTACTCGATGCCGGTGCACGCCATCGTGCCGCGCCGCCAGGCCGAGGGCCGGGCCTCCAGGCCGATCCCGCGCAGCGCGTCGACGAGCGACTCCGTCCGCTCCGACGGCACGTCGAGCACCAGCAACTTCTGGTACGGGGTGAGGCGCACCCGGTCGCTGCCGTGCGCCTCGACCACGTCGGCCAGTCGGCTGAGCTGGGCTCCGGAGACCCGCCCGACCACCGGGGCCGCGCCCACGTAGTGCCGACCGTCGGCCTGCTCGTGCACGCCCACGTGGTCGATCGGCTTCGACGGCAGGGTCGGTGCCGGGCCGTCGAGCAACGTGCGGCCGAGGTAGTCCTTCTCCAGGACCTCCCGGAAGCGCTCCACACCCCAGTCGGCCACCAGGAACTTCAGGCGGGCCCGGTTGCGCAGCCGGCGGTAGCCGTAGTCGCGGAAGATGCCGACCACACCTGCCCACACGTCCGGCACCTCGGCCAGCGGCACCCAGACACCGAGCCGTTGGGCGAGCATCGGGTTGGTGGAGAGGCCACCGCCGACCCAGACGTCGAAGCCGGGGCCGTGCTCGGGGTGGTCGACACCGAGGAAGGCGATGTCGTTCGACTCGTACGGGGTGTCGACGAGCCAGGAGATCGACGTCTTGAACTTGCGGGGCAGGTTGGAGAACTGTTTGTCGCCGACGTACCGCGCGACGATCTCGTCGATCGCCGGGGTCGGGTCGAGCAGCTCGTCGCGGGCCACCCCGGCGACCGGGCTGCCCAGCACGATGCGCGGGCAGTCGCCGCACGCCTCGGTGGTCTGCAGACCGACCGACTCCAACCGACGCCAGATCTCCGGCATGTCCTCGACGCGGATCCAGTGGTACTGGATGTTCTGCCGGTCGGTGATGTCGGCGGTGTCCCGCGCGAACTCCCGGGAGATGTCCGCGATCACCCGGAGCTGGGCCAGGCTGAGCTGGCCGCCGTCGATGCGGACCCGGAGCATGAAGAACTCGTCCTCCAGCTCGTGCGGCTCCAGCACGGCGGTGCGCCCGCCGTCGATGCCCGCCTTGCGCTGGGTGTAGAGACCCCACCAGCGGAACCGGCCGCGCAGATCCTGCGGGTCGATGGAGGCGAAGCCGCGGTGCGCGTAGATGGTCTCGATGCGCGCTCGGACGTTGAGCGGGTCGTCGTCCTTCTTGATCCGCTCGTTGGGGTTGAGCGGCTCACGGTGGCCGAGCGCCCATTGACCTTCGCCTCGGGGCCGGCGCGGCGCGCGGGTCGGGCGAGCTGTCGGGTCCTCGGAACGGGCCGGGATGCTGCTGACCGCCATCGCGGCGTCCTCCGTTGTCTGCTGTGCCTCGGGTACGCGGGGCGCGGCGGCCGGCCCGCGAGAGCGGGCGGGGACAACGGTGTCTGAGACAGCCGGCGCGGAGCGCGCCCGAGACGGATTGGTCGGGCGTCGTCAGTAGGCCGGACAGATCGCGCTGCGCACGCGGCCGTAATCGACGTGGCGACGTGCCACGAAGCGGCGGACGACTGCGGCGGTCATGCGCCCATGCTGCCACACCCCAAGGGGGCCGGCCAATGTCCGCGTGCTGGATCCCACATCACGGGCCGACGGTCAGCCGACCAGTTGGTCACCAAGGATGGTTCGGGCACAACGCCTCACGAGCCGCCGCCTGACGCACACCGCCTGCCGCCGGCTGACACCCACGGGCGGCATGACCGTGGCAGGCTCGGACCGTGGGCGGATTGTCCGACAAGTCGAGCGGGGCGGCGTGGGACCACCTGCGCCGCCTACCGGTCTGGCTCCCCCCGGCACTGGTGACCCTGGCGGTGACGGTGACCGGGCTTGGCTCCGCCCAACTCTGGCGCGACGAGCTGGCCACCTGGAGCGCGGCCACCCGGTCACCCACCGATCTGGCCCGGCTGGCCGACACCATCGACGCCGCCACCGGGCCGTATTACCTGCTGATGCACGTCTTGACCAGGATCGTCGGCGACTCCACGATCGCCCTGCGCGCGCCGGCGGTGCTGGCGATGACCGTGGCGGCCGGGCTGCTCGCCGTGCTCGGCGCACAGCTCGTCGACCGGCGCTGCGGTCTCTTCGCCGGTCTGCTGTTCGCTGTCCTGCCCGGCACCTCCCGCTACGGCCAGGAGGCCCGCCCGTACGCGCTGGCCACCATGCTCGCGGTGCTCGCCACACTGCTGCTGGTGACCGCGCTGCGCCGCCCGACCTGGGCGCGTTGGGCCGGATACGCCGCCGCGATCACCGCACTCGGACTCATCCACCTGATCGCTCTCACAGTGCTCGCCGCGCACGCGCTGGTCGTCGCGCTCGCCTGGTGGCGCGGTCCCGCCGATGCGGGCGTCGGCACTCGGGGCCACACCACAGTGGTGCGGGACCGGCGGTTGTGGCGGTGGGTGGTGGCCGTGGTTCCGGTGGTGCTGCTGGCCGGTCCGTTGCTGGTCAAGGCCCGGACCCAGCAGTCCCGGCAGCTGAACTGGGTCGGTCTGGCTCGGCTGGACGACCTGACCGCGCTGCCCGGCGGCGTGGCCCAGAGCAGTGTGGTCGGCGGCTTACTGCTCGGGGTGGCCGCGCTGGGCACGGCCCGGCTCGGGCGGCGCGCTCTGCTGCCGGTGAGCGCGGTACTGCTGCCCGTGCTGCTGCTCTTCGCCGCCGGCGCTGCCGTACCCCTGTGGGTGCCCCGGTACCTGGTCTTCGTTGTCCCCTTCGCGTGTCTGCTGGCGGGCGCGGCGCTGGCTGCGGTGGCCGCACCGGCCGCGCTCGCCGTGGTGGTCCTGGCCGGGCTGCTCGGCCTGCCCGACCAGGCCGCGCTGCGGCGGACCCACGAGTGGCCGCGCAACGCGCCGGTGGACTACGCGGGCGCGGCACGGGTGATCGGTGACGGTCAGCGGCCGGGCGACGCGGTGGTCTACTCGCCCCGACACAGCTGGCTCTTCCTCGACCTCGGCATCGAATACCACCTCCACGACCCGCCCCGCGATGTGCTGGTCACCGAGGACGAGGCCCGCCGGGGGGACCTGTGGGCCGCCGAGTGCCCCCAACCGGCGCAGTGCCTGGCCGGTACGCCACGGGTCTGGCTGGTCGTCACCGGCCGACACACCGATCCGCTGACCGCTGTGCCCGGCGCCAAGGGCGACGCGCTCCGCGCCCAGTTCACCGTCACCCAGGTCTGGCCGCGCCCCGGCCTGACCGTCGCCCTGCTGACCCGCCCCGCCAGTTGACCCGGCTACGACGAGCCCCGGCAACGGGCGGGACAGTGCGCTCTCAGGCCTGTGAGCGGCCGTCCGGGGCGTTACGCGCCAGCGGGACGACCAGCACCGCCTCGGTGCCGCCGTTGGCTCCGGCGCGCAACTCGATGGTGCCCCGCAACTCCCCGGTGACCAGGGCCCGGACGATCTGGAGGCCGAGTCGACTGGCACGTTCGGCGTCGAAGTCCGGTGGCAGACCGCGGCCGTTGTCGGCCACCGAGACGTGCAGCATCTTGCGGAACCGATGCGCCGAGACCACCACCTCGGGTCGCAGCTCCGGGTCGACCTCGGGCACGGCGACCGGCACCATTCCGGAGGCAGCGGCGGTCAGGGGTTCGTCCGCCTCGTCGCTCGGCGGGAAGCCGTGCTCGACGGCGTTGAGCAGCAGCTCGTTGAGAACCATCACCAGCGAGGTGGCGATCTCCGCCGGCAGCACGCCGAAGCTGCCCCGCCGTCGCATGCCGACGCTCACCTCGGTCGCCGCGACCTCGGTCGCCGCGCTGGCGACCCGGTCGACGATGCCGTCGAACTCGACCGCCTCGTCGCTGGACATGGAGAGCGTCTCGTGCACCAGGGCGATCGAGGCGACCCGGCGTACCGACTCCTCCAGCGCGACCCGCGCCTCCGGCATGGCCACCCGGCGGGCCTGCAGGCGCAGCAGCGCGGCCACCGTCTGAAGGTTGTTCTTCACCCGGTGGTGGATCTCCCGGATGGTGGCGTCCTTGGTGATCAGGGCCCGGTCACGGCGGCGGACCTCGGTGATGTCCCGGACCAGCACCAGCGCGCCGATCGGCACCCCGGCGGGCATCAACGGCAACGCCCGGGTGAGCATCGTGGCACCTCGTGCGTCGATCTCGCGTCGGGGCGGCGCCTCACCCCGCAGCGCGGCCAGGATGCCGTTCGCCGCCTCGGTGCCGTCCAGCGGGTCACCAGCCAGTCGGCGGTGCAGCGCGGCCAGGTCTTCGCCCACCAGGTGGGAGGCGTAGCCCAACCGGCGGTACGCGGACTGGGCGTTCGGGCTGGCGTAGGTGACCTTCCCCCCGGCGTCGAGCCGGACCAGGCCGTCGCCGACCCGGGGTGCGGAGGTGGTCTCGCCCGGATGCCGGGGCGGCGGGAAGGTGCCGTCCGCGATCATCTGCGCCAGGTCGTCCGCGGTGGTCAGGTAGTTGAGTTCCAGCTGGCTGGGCGTACGCGCGGTGGACAGGTTGGTGTCCCGCCCCACCACGGCGATCACCTCACCGGCCTCCCCCTCGACGGTCCGCAGCCGGACCGGGATCGCCTCGTGTCGGGCCGGCACGTCGCCGTACCAGACCGGGTCGCCCTCCCGCCAGATCCGGCCCTGGGAGTACGCCACGCTCAGGTGGGCCACCTCCGGCCCGCCGACGATGCGCCCCACCTGGTCGTCCTGGTACGCGGTGGGTGCGGTGGTCGGGCGGACCTGGGCGACGCAGAGGAACGTGCCGTCGGCGTCGACCGGCACCCAGAGCAGCAGGTCGGCGAAGGACAGATCGGAGAGCAGTTGCCAGTCGCCGGCGATGCGGTGCAGGTGGTCGATGTCGGCCGGACGGAGATGGGTGTGCTCCTCGGCGAGGTCGCGCAGCGTGGACACGGTGACCAGGGTGCCACGCCGTGCCTCACATCGTCGCGGTGACCTTCTTCAACCCGCGTGGCGCGTCCGGGTCCTCACCACGGGTGAGGGCCAGAGCCAACGCCAACCGCTGCAACGGCAGGATGTCCAGCAGTGGGGCGTAGCGCTCGTCGACCTCGGGAACCGCCAACCTGGTGGCCCCCGCCACCTCCGCGGAGCCGACCACCACCACGTCGGCGCGGCGTTCGCCGAGGCGGGGCAGCACCTCACCCATCGACCGTCCACCGGGGCCGGAACCGACGACGGCGAGCACCGGGACCTCCGGGTCGGTCATCGCGAGCGGGCCGTGCAGCAGGTCGGCGCCGGAGAAGGCGAGCGCCGGCAGGTACGACGTCTCCATCAGCTTCAACGCGGCCTCCCGGGCGGTCGGGTACGCGTACCCCCGCCCGGTGGTGACCAGTTGCTGGGCGAACCGGTAGCGCGGCGCGAGCCGGGTCGGCGTGTCGTCGGCGAGGGTGCGCGCGGCCAGTTCGGGCAGCGCGTCGAGCGCCTCCCGTTCGGCCGCCGGGAGCACGCCGTCGCCGGCCCGGATCCCCTCCACGAGCATCAGCAGGGCGAGCAGCTCGGCGGTGTACGTCTTGGTGGCGGCCACCGCCCGCTCGTGCCCGGCGGCGATGTCGACGCTCAGCTCGGCCACGTCGACGAGCGGCGAGTCGGGGGCGTTGGTCACCGCGAGGGTCAGCGCCCCGGAGGCCCGGGCGGCGCGGAGCACCTCGGCCAGGTCGGGCGAACCGCCACTCTGGCTGACCCCGACGACCAACGCGTCGGACAGGTCGGGACGGGCGCCGAACAGGGTGACCGCGCTGGGCGAGGCGAGCCCGGCGGGCAGGCCGAGCCGGATCTCGGTCAGGTACGCCCCGTAGAGGGCCGCGTGGTCGGACGTGCCCCGGGCCGTGAAGACCACGTGCCGAGGGCGGCGTTCGGCGATGACCGCCGCCACCCGGGCGATCTCGGCGGCGTTGGCGGCGGAGAGCAGCCGCGCGTAGCCGGCCGGCTGCTCGTCGATGTCGGCGGCCATGCCGGCCCCTGGGCGTGTCACTAACACTCCTCCCCTGCGCGGTTACCGCGCGTTTCCTGCTCAGTCTTGCACCTTTCCACGTGGTTGAGCAATCGAACGAGCAGGAGTGCGCAGATGATCACCGAATGATCCCAATATCAACTACGCTTGGCCCGCTGCATCCGGTCGAGTCTGCGACGAGAGGACGACGTGCCCGAGGGAACGGACGATGCCGCGCTCTCCGCGACGGAGGAACTGGCGCTGGCCCGGCTGGCCCTGGACGAGGGCGACCTGCACCACGCCGCGGGCCACCTCGCCGGGGCGTTGGCGCGGGCTCCCACCCTGCCCGAGGTGCACGAGACGCTGGCCCGGCTCGCCGCGGTGAGCGACGGCGGCCTCGACCTCTTCCCGATCAACCACCACACGTTCGTGGGTGCCGTCGTCGCCCGCGCTCACCTGCTCGCCACCGCCGGTCGACCCGCCGAAGGGCTGGAGCTGTTGGCCGCGGCGACCGCGTACGCGCCCGGCGCACCGTGGGCCGAAGTCCCGTGGGTCACCGCGCCCGAGCTGGCCGAACGGCTGGACCCGGAGCACATCGCCCGCGTCCTCATGCAGGTGTGCGCCGCGCTGCCCGACCCCGTGCCACGGCTCGGCCGGGGGGCCCTGACGCCGTACCTGACACTGGCCCGCAACGCGGTCACCGTGCACCCCGAGCACAGCCTGCTGCTGGGTGCGGCGTCCGCGCTGGCCCGCCGCATCGGCGAAGCCGCCCTGGCGGTCCGCTGGGCCGCCCGAGGGGTACGCGCACAACAGTCGAAGATGGGCGAGGTCTGGCTCGGGTACGCGTACCGCAGCGCCGGCCGGACCCGCGACGGCCTCGCGGCTCTCGGTCGGGCCGTCGAGCTGGACCCCGACGACCTGGCGATCTACGCGGACATCGCCGGCACCCTGGCCGACAGCGGCCGGCTGGACGAGGCGCTGGAGTGGGCCGAGCGGGCGCTGGCACGCGACCCGTCGTTCGACTGCGCGGTGCACACCGCACACCGCCTGCGGCACCTCCGCGACGGCGACCTGGCCCACCTGGTCGCGCTCGCGGACTTCGTCCGGGACCACCCCGACGACAGCCACGAGCACGGCGACCTGGCCCAGTGCTGCCGGGCCCGGCCCTGGCTGGGTCAGCTGACACCGGCCGACGGCCCGCTACTCGACGCGATGCGCCGGGCGGTGGCCGACGACGACAACGGCCTGGGCGGCGCCGTACGCCTGGCCGCCCCCGCCCCGCCGAGCGCCGTCCGGACGGCGACGTCGGCCGCCCCCGGGCTGCGGATCGAGGTCGTCGGGGGCGCGTCGGAACCGGACCCGCGCGAGCCTCGGCGGGCGTCCGCGCAGCAGTTGTGGCGGTACGCGGACGACGTACCCACACCCGCGCTGCCGACCCCGTCGGCGACGGCCGTCGAACGGATCGGGCAGATCGCGCATCCGGCGTGGCCCCACCCACCCGCGGCGTACGACGCGGCGGTGAGCCTGGCCGGTCTGGACCTGGCCGACCTTCTCGGCCTGCTGGTGCACCCGCCCGCAGCCCCGGCCAACGCGGTGGGTCGACTGCTGGCCGCCCACGACCCGTCGGTCTGGGTCCGGGGTGTGCAGGTGTGGGCCTGCCTGGGTCTGCTGCACCACCGCACGGACGAGCCGTGGGAGGGTTCGACCCGCCGCCGGGTGCTGCTCGACCTGGTCTGGGGCGTCGAGGACTGGATCACCGAGGCGGCGATGTTCGCCCTGGTCACCGCAGCCTGGGTGGACCCCTCGGTACGCTCGGACGTGGCGCGGGTGGTGGCGGAACGGCTCGCCGACGCGGCCGCCGTGGCGCGGACCCGGCCGGTCCCGATCGCCGCCTCACTGGCCCACCTGGCGCTCGCCGCCCCGGAGTCGGACCCGGCCACCGCGGCACTCGCCACTGAACTGCTCGGCGCGCGTTCCGCCCGGGTCCCCCGTCCCCGCAATCCGCTCCGCCGCCTCTGGCGACGCCTGCTTCGCCGGTAGCCGCGCGTTCGTTCCCGGGGAGAACGCACGCCGCGCCGCCCCGGACGGGACGACGCGGCGTGCGACGCGGGTGTTGATCAGGCGACGGGGGCCTTGCCGAGAGCGACCTCGGCCTCCTCCTCCGGGGTGGCCTGCGGCGGCGCCTCGTTGGCGGTCCGCAGCGGGATCTCCTTGATGAACCACGCGAGCACCGGGATCACGACGGTGAACAGCACCGCCCACAGGAACACGTGCGAGATCGCGTCGGCGAGACCGCCGAGCACCAACTCGCGCGCCTGGGCGGGCAGTTCCTTGAGCTTCGCCAGGTCCATGCCGGCGCCGGCCTCGCCGCCGCCGAAGGCCCGGCCACCCTCGGAACCGGCCAGCCGGTTGGCGAAGATCGCCCCGAACAGCGAGATGCCGAACGAACCACCGATGGACCGGAAGAAGGTCGCCGCGCCGCTGGCCGCGCCGAGGTCCTTCTGCTCCACGCTGTTCTGCGCGATCAGCATCGACGTCTGCATGAGGAAGCCCATGCCGACACCGAGCACGATCATGTAGAGCGAGGACGTCAGCTTGCTGGTGTCGGTGTCGAGCATGGACAGCAGCGCCATGCCGCCGGCCATCACCACACCACCGACGATCGGGTACGCCCGGTACTTGCCGTTCTTGGTGATCGCCCGACCGATGACCAGCGAGACGACGAGCATGCCGAACATCAGGGGCAGCAGCAGCAGACCACTGTTGGTCGCCGACGCGCCCTGCACCGTCTGCTGGTAGAGCGGCAGGAAGTTCATCGCGCCGAACATCGCGAAGCCGAGCAGGAAGCCGATCACCGAGATCAACGCGAAGTTGCGGTTGGCGAAGAGCCCCAACGGCAGGATCGGCTCCTGGACCCGGCGCTCCACGAGGCCGAACGCCACCAACGCGAGCACGGCCAGGACGGCCAGGCCGAGGATCTGCGGGGACGTCCAGTCGTACTCGTTGCCGCCCCAGGTGGTGATGAGCACGATCGCGGTGATGCCGACCGAGAGCAGACCCGCGCCGAGCCAGTCGATCCGGTGCTCGGTGCGGTACTTCGGCAGGTGCATCGTGGTGATCAGCACGAGCAGCGCGACCCCGCCCAGCGGCAGGTTCACGTAGAACGCCCAACGCCAGGAGAGGTGGTCGGTGATGAAGCCGCCGACCAGCGGGCCGGCGACCATGGCGATCGCCATGATGCCGGCGATCATGCCCTGGTAGCGGCCACGCTCGCGGGGCGGGACCAGGTCACCGATGATCGCCATCACGCCGACCATGAGGCCGCCGGCGCCGAGGCCCTGCACGGCCCGGAACGCGATCAGCTGGACCATGCCGTCCTGCGGGCCACCGAGCATGCCGGAACCGGCCATGCCGCAGAGGGCGGAGCCGACGAGGAAGATGACGACCGAGGTCAGGAAGACCGACTTGCGGCCGTAGAGGTCACCGAGCTTGCCCCAGATCGGGGTGGAGACGGTGGTGCCCAGGACGTACGCGGTGACGACCCAGGTGAAGTGGTTGAGGCCGCCGAACTCGCCGACGATCCGCGGTAACGCGGTGCTGACGATCATGTTGTCGAGCATCGCGAGCATCATCGCGATCATCAGCCCGAACAGCACGACCCGGATGTTGTTGGGTCGCGTGCCGGCCTGGGTTGCCTGTGTCATGGGTAAGCTCCCCCCGAGGATTGCCATACTTACTTGCCGCCCGGCTAGTCACCTTACTAGCCGCACGGTAAGTTGGGCAGCAAGCAGCGGTCAAGCGAATTGGGGGGCGTGGGTGAGGGAGAGCACAGGCGGCGGCACGCGGCAGCGGATCAAGACCGTCGCGCTCGAGCTCTTCACCGAGCAGGGGTACGAGAAGACCTCGCTCCGGGAGATCGCCGAGCGCCTCAACGTCACCAAGGCCGCGCTCTACTACCACTTCAAGAGCAAGGACGACATCGTCGCCAGCTTCGTCGAGGACCGGCTGGAGCAGATCGACGCGCTGACCGCCTGGGCCGAGTCGCAGCCCGCGACCCTGGAGACCCGGCGCGAGCTGGTCGCCCGTTACGCCGAGACGATGTTCGGCGGCGAGATGCCGTCGGTGATGCGCTTCTTCGAGCAGAACCAGACGGTGCTGAAGAGTCTCGCCGCCGGCCAGCAGATGCGCGGCCGGATGATGACGCTCGCCGACGCGCTCTGCCGCGGTGACGACTCCCCCCGAGCCCAACTACGGGCCACCCTGTCCCTGTTCGCGGTGCACGGCAGCTGGTTCGCGCTGCGCGCACCGCACATCAGCGACGACGAACGTCGCAAGATCGCTTTGGAGGTGGCCGACGAGTTGCTGGCCGCCATCGGTACCGACCCCGCGCAGCCCGCGCAGCCCGCGCCGCCCCCACCGCCCGCGCCGCCCGCGCCGCCCGCGCCGGCTGATCCAACCGCGACGCCACACCAGGGCGCGACCGGCCCGGCCAACTGACCGGAGATCGGCTCAACATCAGGGTTGTTGCTGCCTCCCGCGCGTCGGAGGCAGCAACAACCCTGATGTTGCGCGGATCTTGACGACGGGCGCGGCGCGGGCGGCGCCGCGCGGGCGGCGCGGGCGGCGCGGCGCGGGCGGCGCGGCGCGGGCGGCGCGGCGCGGGCGGCGGTTCAGCCTTGGGTCAGACTCAGCCGCAGGCCGAGCAGGTCCACCCCCGGGGCCGGCGACCAGTCCTTCTCCGGCGCGCGGACGAACCCCAGCCGCTCGTAGAGCCGGTGCGCCGACTGGGCCAACCCGGCCCGGACGCAGATCACCACCGCCGTGCAGCCCAACTCGGTCGCCCGGGCCACACACGCCTGCGCCAGCGCGGCCCCGACACCCCGCCCCTGAGCGCCCGGGTCGACAGCGAGCATCCGGAACTCCGCCTCACCCGGCCCGGACAGCTCGGCGAATCGGGTGCCCGGCAGCACGAAGGTCACCGAGCCGAGCACCGCGCCGGTCGCCTCGTCCACCGCGACCAGCACCTCGCCGCTGGCGGCCCGGGTCGACACGTCCGCCAGCACCGCACCGTAACCGTGTTCGCCCTTGAGCTGACCATCCGCCTCGTACGCGGCCACGGTCAGCCGAGCCACCGCCGGGAAGTCGGCCGGCTCGGCCGGACGGACCCGCAGCCCGGTCAAGCAATCACCGCGATCAGGTCGCCGTCCTGCACGACGTCGCCCTCGTGCACGGCGAGCTGCTGGATAACACCCTCGGACTCGGCGATGACGGGGATCTCCATCTTCATCGACTCGAGGATCACCAGGGTGTCGCCCTCGGCCACCGTGTCACCAGCCGTGGCGACGACCTTCCAGACGTTCGCCACCATCTCGGCGCGGATCTCCTCGGCCATGCCCGGGCCCTCCCTCTTCGCGATGTGTCTGCTGTCGTATCCAATCATGCGCCGAACAGCGGCGGGCGCACAGCAGCACAGCGGGGATGGCACATCCGCCCTGGGGAAGGCGGCGGGTGTCGACAGCACTACCATCAGCGGGTCGGACCCGACGCCGGACGGCCGGTGGGTGCACCCGCTCCGAGGTCGTGCGCAGGACGGATCCGACCCATCACGAGGAGGTCAGCATGGCGAAGAAGTCCCGGAAGAAGAAGGCCCGTAAGAAGAGCGCCGCGAACCACGGCAAGCGCCCCAACTCCTGAACGAGTCGGCGGGCCCACGGCCCGTCACCGATCAGCCCGACCCGGCCGACGCCGGGCACACCGGTGGCCCGGGTCGAATCGACCCGGGCCACCGGTTTCGGTCAGTCAGACGCGTCGAGGCTCAGTCGGCCAGCTCGCGGGAGTCACTGGTCTCGAAGACCACCAACTCGGTGAGCTTGACCCGCAGCCGCTCGCGCAGCTCGTCCGGCGCGGTCTCGTTGCCGCAGCAACGCGCCACCAGCGCCCGCACCTCCTGCTCCAGCCCGTACTCGCGCAGGCAGGGCCCGCACTCGTCCAGGTGGTGCCGGATCAGCGAGCGCCGCTCGTCGGCGCACTCCAGATCCAGGTAGAGGTAGACCTCCGCGAGCACCTCGCGGCAATCCGTCTCGTGCGGCTCCCCACAGCTCACGTCACACCTCCCGGCCGGCAGCGGCGGCGCTGGAGCCCTTCGACGAGCGGGCGGCACTGAAGCCCCGCTCCCCGGCGTAGCGCTCAAGCAGCTTGCGCAGATTACGACGACCCCGGTGCAGACGCGACATCACGGTGCCGATCGGCGTGCCCATGATGTCCGCGACCTCCTTGTAGGAGAAGCCCTCGACGTCGGTCAGGTAGACGGCCAGGCGGAACTCCTCCGGCAACTGCTGGAGGGCCTCTTTCACGTCGCTGTCCGGCAGCCGGTCCAGTGCCTCGGTCTCCGCCGAACGCAACCCGCTGGAGGTGTGCGACTCAGCCTCGGCGAGCTGCCAGTCGGTGATCTCCTCGGTCGGCGCCTGAATCGGCTGGCGCTGCCGCTTGCGGTAGGAGTTGATGTAGGTGTTGGTCAGGATCCGGTAGAGCCAGGCCTTCAGGTTCGTGCCCTGCTCGAACTGGTGGAAGGCGGCGTACGCCTTCAGGTATGTCTCCTGGACCAGGTCCTCGGCATCCGCCGGGTTGCGTGTCATCCGCAGCCCAGCAGCGTAGAGCTGATCGACGAATGGCATCGCGTCCCGCTCGAATCGGGCCCTGCGCTCGTCCGTCTTCTCGGTGGTCAACCGCACATCCCCTCGCGTCGGATGCTTTCCCGCCGAGGATACGCGCACGGACCTGCCCGCAGATTCACTTCCGGCCGGTGTGCCCGTGCTCACCGCACCCACCCCGCCCGGCTGCGCCGTCGCGGGCCACTCCGGACCGTCCAGCAGCCGCTTCAGCTGCCGGGCGTCCCGCTCGTCCCGTTTCAGGCTCCGTGTCTCGGTCGGCACCGGTCACCCCCCTCGCAGAAAAGTCGTCCGGGGTTTGTAACGCGAGATGACCACTGGGGCATTCCAGCCGGCCCTCCCCCTTTCCTGGTCCCGGCCCCGACGGCGGCCGGCGCTGGGACCAGGAAGGGCCTGGGAGGACTGGTGCCGCCGACTCGAACCGGCCCGGTGGCACCATCCGATGCAACGACCCTCGCCCGGCACCGGAAACGGTCGCCCGGGGTGGAGCAATCCAGCCGGCACCGGAACGGTCGCCCGGGGTGGAGCAACCCAGCCGGCACCGGAACGGGCGCCCGACTGAGGCGGCCCAACCCGGCACCGGAAACGGTCGCGCGGGGCGAAGCATCGCCGCCGCGTGGCGCTGGTCCCGGCCGGGCTGGTCAGTCGGCCGCCCAGCCCTGGGCTCGCAGCCAGTCCCGTACGGCAGCGGCCGTTCCCACCGGATCGCGCCGCAGGTCGTGCGTCTCCCCCGGTCGGCTGACCACCTGCACCCCCGGCGTCGGCTCCGGGGTGCCGAACGGATCCCGGTCGCCGTTCACGACGAGCGTCGGCAGGCCGGTGCCCAGTTCGGCGGCGCGCGAGCGCTCCGGCCGCCCCGGCGGGTGCAGCGGGAAGGCCAACGCGACCACACCGGCCGCGCCCACCGCGCGGGCCGTCCGACAGGCCACCCGCGCACCGCTGGAACGCCCGCCGACCAGCACCGTCGACAGGTCGGCGTGCCGCTCACGCAGCACGGCGAGCACCGCCGTCCAGGCCTCGTCGAGGTGGCTCGCCGGTGCGGGCGCACGTCGACCGGCGACCCGGTAGGGCTGGGTCACCCGGACCACCACCAGGCCGGCTGCGACCGACGCGTCCCGGACCGCGAGCAGGTCAGGCGCGTCGACGCTGCCGCCCGCCCCGTGCCCGAGCACGAGTAGTGCGGTGGCCGGGCGGGTCGGCAGGTCGGTGGTGATCCCCGCCGGACCGCGCGGGGTGTCTGTCTGGTCGCTGGTTGACACCGGCCCATTCTGCGCCGCGTGACGGACGGCAGGTGGCGGACCGGGCCGCTGGTCAGCTCAGCGGGACCAGGGTGAGTAGCCGGTCACGCACCGGCGGACCGGCGTCGTCGACGGCGTCCGGGTCGGGTTCGACCTCGCCCCGCCAGGCGACGAGCATCGCCCGCCGCTCGCGGGGCGTGGTGGCCCCCCAGACGCCGTGGCAGTCACCGACGTCGAGGGCCCAAGCCAGGCAGGACCCCTGCACATCACAACTGCGGCACAGCGCCACCGCAGCGTCCGCCGGTTCGTTCGGTGCCGGAAAGAACGTCTCCGGATCGACGCTCTGACAGGTGCCCCTGGTGCGCCACGCGTCGTCTTGTCGCCGTTCCCGCACTGCCCGCAGCAGTCGCGGATCTCGCCGCGCCGCTGCCACCTCGTGCGGGCGGGGCATACGCGCCCGTGTCATCCACCCACCTCCCCCGTGGGACCGGCAAGATCGATGGACGTCGTCCGCCCCGTGCGAATCGACGGCCACTACCGGCGCTGTGTTCTATCGCACTTCGTGACGCCGGGACAAGGGTCTGCCGGGAACATGACTGAACAGCCGGGAGACGAATCGCGCTCAACCCCATCAAATCGGTGCGCGACGATATGCTTTCGCCTCAGAACAGGGTCAGCTCCTGCGGTGCCACCATCGGCGGGACCGACACCCGGGCCGTCAACTGCGGGCCGTCGTTACGAACGTCGCCCACCGCCGCACCCACCGGCCGGATCTCCAACCCCGCCAACTGCTCGGCCGACGCCGGCGCCAGCAACCGCTCCGGCTCGTCGGTCGGCGCCAGCCACGACGACCACGCCTCGGGTGGCAACAGCACCGGCATCCGGTCGTGCACCTCGGCCAGGTCGCCGAGCGCCGCGGTGGTCAGCACGCTGAAGGTGAGCCGCGAATCGGCGCCGGACTCCCAGAGCGACCAGATGCCGGCGAGGGCGAGCACGGAACCGTCGCTGGGCGTCATGTAGTAGGCCTGCCGCCCGCCGTCGGGCTGACGCACCCACTCGTACCAGCCGTCGGCCGGGACCAGGCAGCGGCGGCGGGAGAACGACCCGGCGTACGCCCGACTGGTGGCCACCGTCTCCACCCGCGCGTTGATCATGCGCGCGGCACCGGCGGCGGACCGGGACCAGTGCGGCAGCAGACCCCAGCGGCCGACGCAGAGACTGCGGTGCCCCTCCGGGCTCATCCGCACCAGCGGCACCCTGTCGGTCGGCGCGACGTTGTGGTCCGGTCGGAGCGGGCCGTCGGTGTCGTCGGACGACTCGAACAGCGCGCTCAACTCGCCGGAGCTCCGGGTCGTCGCGTACCTGCCGCACATGGTGCACACGCTAACGCGTGGGAGGCCCTGTCGGCTGTCCCGCCAACCGGGAGTCGGACCGCCGGCTCACGCCGCCCCCCGGCGGACACGGCAGAATGTAACCGTGGGGAACCTGACCGCGACCCGGCCGCCGCAGCCGTGGACCGCACCGACCGCTTCCGATCCGGTGGCGGCGACGCTGCGCCTGCCCGGTTCCAAGTCGATGACAGCGCGCGCCCTGGTGCTCAGCGCGCTGGCCGCCGGTCCGTCGACGCTGGCCAGGCCGCTCCGGGCCCGCGACACCGAGTTGATGGCGGCCGGCCTGCGCGGCATGGGCGCGCACGTGTCGATCAGCGACGACGAGCGGTGGCTCGTCCGGCCGCACCCGCTGGCCGGTCCCGCGCACGTCGACGTGGGGCTGGCCGGCACCGTGATGCGCTTCGTGCCACCGGTGGCCGGGCTGGCCGACGGGCAGGTCACCTTCGACGGCGACCCGTACGTCCGCACCCGGCCCCTCGGCCCGCTGGTCGCGGCGCTGCGCTCGCTGGGCGTCCGGATCGACGTCCCCGGCACGGGCAGCCTGCCGCTGACCGTGTTCGGCACCGGCCGGGTCACCGGGGGCGAGGTGGTCATCGACGCGTCCGCCTCCAGTCAACTCGTCTCCGGCCTGCTGCTGGCGGCACCGCGCTTCGACCGGGGCGTCGTGGTGCGCCACGTCGGCCCACCGGTGCCCTCCGCGCCGCATCTCCGGATGACCGTGCAGATGCTGCGTGCCGCCGGCGCGGCCGTCGACGACACCACCCCCGACGTCTGGACCGTCGAGCCCGGCCCACTGAGCGGGCGCGGCTGGGATATCGAGCCGGACCTCTCCGGCGCGGTGCCGTTCTTCGCCGCCGCCCTGGTCACCGGCGGTGAGGTGACCCTCCAGGGCTGGCCGCACAGCAGCGCGCAACCGGTCGAGCAGCTCCGCTCGCTGCTGCAACGGATGGGCGGCGAGGTCACCCTCTCCACCGACGGGCTGACAGTCCGGGGCACCGGTGTGGTGCACGGCCTGACCGCCGACCTGTCCGACGTCGGCGAGCTGACCCTCGTGCTGACCGCGCTGGCCATGCTGGCCGACTCGCCGTCGGTCTTCACCGGCGTCGGGCACATCCGCGGCCACGAGACCGACCGGCTCGCCGCGCTGGCGCGGGAGTTCAGCGGGCTCGGGGCGGACATCACCGAGACACCGGACGGGTTGGAGATCCGCCCTCGCCCCCTGCGCGGCGGGACCTTCCGCACCTACCACGACCACCGGATGGCGCACGCCGCCGCGGTGACCGGCCTCGCCGTTCCCGGCATCGAACTGGACGACGTGGGGTGTACCTCCAAGACGATGCCCGAGTTCCCGGCACTATGGTCAGCGATGGTGACCGGAAAGTGAGCGTCCGGACGCCCACTGAGAGCTGACGCGAGAAGAGGACAGGTCCTGGCGACCAGACGGCGGGAGTACGACGAGGACGACGTACGGGTTCGGCCCGGAAAGTCGTCACGGCCGCGTACGCGCACTCGACCCCGGCACGCCGACGCCGTGGACGGCTTCGTCATCGCCGTCGACCGGGGGCGCTACACCTGTGTGCTGTCCGGCGCCGAGCGCGGCACGGTCGGGGCCGAGCTGCCCACGGTGACCGCGATGCGTGCCCGTGAGCTGGGCCGCAAGTCGGTGGTCGTGGGCGACCGGGTCAGCCTGGTCGGAGACACGTCCGGCGCGGAGGGCGCCCTGGCCCGCATCGTCCGGATCGCCGACCGCCGCTCGGTGCTGCGCCGCACCGCCGACGACGACGAGACCACCGCCGAGGGCCGGTTGGAACGGGTGGTGGTGGCCAACGCCGACCAACTGGTGATCGTCAGCGCGTTGGCCGACCCACCGCCACGTACCGGGTTCATCGACCGCTGCCTGGTGGCCGCGTACGACGCGGACGTCGAGCCGCTGCTCTGCCTCACCAAGGCCGACCTGGCCGGGCCGGAGGAGGTGCTCGGCTACTACACCGAGCTGGAGCTGCCGTACGTGCTGAACCGCCCGGACTCCGACCTGGGCGCGCTGCGCGCCCTGCTCAGCGGCCGGGTGTCGGTGCTGGTCGGGCACTCCGGGGTGGGTAAGTCGACGCTCGTCAACCGGCTCGTCCCGGACGCCGCCCGGGCGGTGGGCGTGGTGAGTGCGATCGGCCGTGGTCGGCACACCTCCACCAGCGCGGTGGCACTGCGACTGCCCCCGGTGCCCGGGGTGGACACCGACCCGGGCTGGATCATCGACACCCCGGGCATCCGCAGCTTCGGGTTGGCGCACGTGTCCGCCGACAGCCTGCTGCACGGCTTCCCGGACCTGGTCGAGGGCACCGTCGAGTGCCCGCCCAACTGCCAGCACACGGCGGACGAGACCGATTGCGCGCTCGACGCCTGGGTGGCCGCCGGCAAGGCCGACCCGCGCCGGCTGGCGTCGTACCGCAGGCTTCTCGCCTCCCGCGCCGGCGAGGGCGACGCGCGCGGTGACAGCGACCAGCGCGGGCCGGGCGAGGGTGACCGGCGCGGGCCCGACGAGTGAGCCGGCGGGCGTCGGTTAGGTTGCCGGGATGACCGGGTACGCCGACGACCTCGCCCTCGCCCACCTGCTCGCCGACCGGGCCGACGCCATCTCCACGGCCCGGTTCCGCGCGCTCGACCTGCGCGTCGAGGCGAAGCCCGACCTGACTCCCGTCTCCGACGCGGACACCGCTGTGGAGCGCGAGATCCGCGCCCTGCTGGCCGCGCACCGGCCGACGGACGGGTTGCTGGGTGAGGAGTACGGCGCCGAGCCGTCCACCGACCCGGACGGCCGCCGGTGGATCATCGATCCGATCGACGGCACCAAGAACTTCGTCCGCGGCGTGCCGGTCTGGGCCACCCTGATCGCGCTCTACGACGGCGACCGGCCGGCGGTCGGCGTGGTGTCCGCCCCGACGCTGGGGCGGCGCTGGTGGGCGAGCGCGGGCGGCGGCGCGTACGCCGGGTCGGGCTCGGCCGACGGCGAGCGCATCGGAGTGTCGTCGGTACGCGGGATCGCGGACGCCAGCTTCTGCTACTCGTCGCTGGACGGCTGGGAGCGCGCCGGTCGGCTCGACGCGATGCTCGACCTGATGCGGGCGACCTGGCGGAGCCGGGCGTACGGCGACTTCTACGGTTACATGCTGCTGGCCGAGGGAGCACTGGACGTGATGGTCGAGCCGGAGTTGTCACTGTGGGACGTGGCGGCGCTGGTGCCGATCATCACCGAGGCGGGTGGCACGGTCACGGATCTGGACGGTCGACCGGCACCGGCCGGCGTCCCCGGCACCGACAGCAGTGTGGTGGCCACCAACGGTGTACTGCACGCCGACATCCTCACCCGGCTCGATCGGCCAGCCGAGCGCTGACCCCCGGCAACCTCTATCCTCGCCAGGTGGTCTCCTCCGGCTGGTGCTTCCTCGCGACGATGATCGTCGCGTACGGCTTCGCCAACCTCCTCCAGTCGGTGGCCGCGGCCCGCACAACGGTCCACCACACCTTCGACCCGGGCCTGCTGCTGCGCCTCGCCGGGCATCGGACGTACCTGGTCGGCCTGGGCTGTCAGATCGCCGGCTTCGTGCTGGCCTTCCTGGCCCGGCGGGACCTTCCGCTGTTCCTCGTGCAGGCCAGCGTGGCGGCCGGGCTTGGGGTGACCGCGATCCTCGGCGTGCTGGTGCTGAAGTGGCGGCTACCGACGGCCGAGGTGGTGCTGCTGGCGTTGCTCTTCGCCGGGATCACCGCGTTGGTGCTGTCCGCCCGCCCCGCGCCGTCGCGGCAGCTCGGCACGGCCGGCTCGATCGCCCTGCTGGTGGCGCTCGGCGTCATCGCGGTGCTCGGGGTCTTCGCCGTCCGGCTGCAGGGGGCGCCCGGTTCGGTGGCCCTGGGCTCGCTGGCCGGGCTGGCGTTCAGCTCGGCCGCGGTCGCCGCCCGGCCGTTGGCGTCCGCGTCGTCGGCCGAGGCGTTCCTCACCGACCCGTTGTTCTACCTGCTGATCGCCCACTCGGTCGTCGGTCAACTGCTGCTCGGCCTGGCCATGCAACGCGGTTCGACGACCGCGGCGGTCGCCGCGATGGACGCCGCCGGCGCGGTGCCGGCCGCGATCGTCGGCCTGCTGCTGCTCAACGACAAGATCTGGCCGGGTCGGGAGTGGCTGGCGGCGGCGGGCTTCCTGGTCACCCTGACCGCGGTGATCGGCCTGACCCGGTACGCGGAGCCGCAGCAGCAGCGCTCGGTGCCACGCAGCCGGGACCGGGCCATGGTCGCCGCCACCCGCTCCGGCTGACCCGGCTCAGCGGGCGTCCGCTGGTGTACGCCCCGCGCCCCGCGCCCCGCGCCCCGCGCCCCGCGCCCCGCGCCCCGCGCCCCGCGCCCAAGATCCTCACAACATCGGGGATGTTGCTGCCTCAGACACGCGGGAGACAGCAACATCCCCGATACTGCGCGGATCTTGACGACGATCCCCCGACGCGGGCGGCACGGCCCGACGCGGGCGGCACGGCCCGACGCGGGCGGCACGGCCCGACGCGGGCGGTGTCCGGCCTCGGCGTTCTAGGCTTCGACCGGCTTGCGGCGGCTCACCACCCGTTCGTAGAGGCGTTCCAGCGCCCCGGCGGTCCGCTCCCACGTGTAGCTGCTGCGGACCCGGTCCACCGCGGCGTGCCCGTAGGCGAACCGGCCGGCGTTGTCGGCGAGCAGCCGACGCAGCGAGATGCCCAGTGCCCGTACGTCGCCGGGAGGCACCAGCCGACCGGTGACCTCGTCGACGACGGCGTCCGCCAGGCCGCCCATGGCGTAGCCGATCACCGGTACGCCGCAGGCCATCGCCTCCAGTGAGACCCGCCCGGCCGAGGAGTAGTGCGGCGTGCAGGCGACCACGTCCGCCGACCGGTACCAGGTGGCCATCTGGTCGTGCGGCACCGCGCCGACGAGCCGTACCTGGTCGGCGACCCCGACCTGCTCGGCGAACTCCCGCAGACGTCGTGCCTCGGCGTGGTTGGCGAGCTGGTCGGTCGGTGGCCCGCCGGCGATGACCAGTTCGGCGTCGCCGACCAGCCGCATGGCCCGGATCAGGTCTTCCTGACCGTGCCCCGCCGACAGCGACCCCACCGAGAGGATGCGGGCCCGCTGTTCGCGGGGCGCCGCCTCACCGTCGGGGTGGAACTGCTCGATGTCGACACCGGCCGGCACCAGCGCGACGGAGCTGCGTTGCAGGCCCATCCGCGTCAGCTCGTCGACCTCGTCGTTCGACTGGGCGACGGCGATGTCGACCGCCCGGGTCAGCGCCCGCTCCAGGGTGATCCGCTCCCCCGGCCCGTCGTAGCGGCCGCCCAGGTGCCGCAGTTGCTCGACGCCGAGCGAGTGGAAGGTCTGGACGACCGGGATGTCGGTCTCCCGAACTGCGTGCGCGGCGGCCAGGCCACCGACCCAGTAGTGCCCGTGCACCACCTCGGGTCGCCAGGCGCCGGACCACTCGTCGGTCAACCAGCGGCCGAACTCCGTCACGAAGGGGATCAGCTCGGTGGTGGACAGTGGGGTGGGCGGGCCTGCGGGCACCCGGTGTACCTGGTAGCCGTCGACGTCGGTCGTCGCCGGGAGCCCTGGATCGTCCCTGCGGTCGTAGAGCCGGACGTCGTGGCCCCGTTCGGCCAACTCGGCGGCGACCCGCGCGATGTGCTGACGGGTGCCGACCGGCGGGCCGTCGGCGTGGCGGTACGAACTGGCGTGCGCGCAGACGAGGCCGACGCGCATGGGTCACCTCCCTGCGATCTTTCCTCGGCAGTGGTCCTCCCGGTCAGAGCGTCCCATTAACCCCCCGACCCGGAGCCGAAACCTGGCAGATCAGGAAGAGTCCCCGCGAGTGCCGCCGACACTTGTGCCACAGCAAGCACAAAGGGCACAGCAGGTGACAGTTCGACGATGATCGACAACTGCCTGGTGGTATGACCAGGCCCGGCTGGGGGTACCGCCCAGGAATGCCGCTGACCCGCACCCTCGACGATTCGACAGTTGTGATCACCGGCGCGTCCAGCGGGATCGGCACGGCGACCGCGTACGCGTTGGCCCGCCGGGGTGCCGCCGTCGTGCTGGCCGCCCGCAGCGAGCCGGCCCTGCGACAGGTCGCGCACCGTTGCTGGGAGTTGGGCGGCCGGGCGCTGGTCGTACCGACCGACGTGACCGATCTGGAGTCGGTGCGACGGTTGGCCGATCGGGCGGCGGCCGAGTTCGGCCGGATCGACGCCTGGGTGAACAACGCCGCGGTGAGCGCGGTCGGGCTGTTCGACGAGATCCCGGTGGCCGAGTTCCGCCGCGTGCTGGAGGTCAACCTGCTCGGGACGGTGCACGGCATCAAGGCCGCGCTGCCCCACCTGGAGGCGGCCGGCGGCGGTGTGCTGGTCAACAACGCCTCGGTGCTGGCCGAGGTGGCGATGCCCTACCAGTCGGCGTACAACGCCACCAAGCACGGCATCCGGGGCCTGGCCGACACGGTCCGGCAGGAGCTGCGGGTCACCGGTCGCGGTCAGATCTCGGTCTGCACCGTGCTGCCGGCCACGATCGACACCCCGTTCTTCCGGCACGCGGCCAACCACACCGGCCGCGAGCTGGTTCCACCGCCCCCGATCTACCCGCCGGAGGTGGTCGCCGAGACCATCGTCCGGCTGCTCCGTCGGCCGCGCCGG
Source organism: Micromonospora sp. WMMD964 (assembly GCF_029581455.1). NCBI lineage: Bacteria > Bacillati > Actinomycetota > Actinomycetes > Micromonosporales > Micromonosporaceae > Micromonospora > Micromonospora sp. WMMD964. The sequence continues at coordinate 78,155 of NZ_CP120860.1, forward strand.
GAGGCGTACGCCGGTGGTGCGGCCCGGCTGATCGGCCTCCAGTGGCGGCTGGCGCCCGCGCTGGTGGAACGCACCCTCGGCTGGTACGCCCATCGCAGCCAGTTCGGTCCGGGGGCTCGGGTGGACAGCACCGGCAACGTGTTCCACGCCGACGCCGGTGCCCGCCGGGACGGCGGCTGGCAGGGCCGACGGCGTCAGCTGGTGCGGATGACCGCGGCCTTCGGCCTGGCTGCCGCCGGAACGGCTGTCGGCACGATGGCGGCGATCAACCGCCGATCGCGGTCGGCGCGTTGATGACGGCCACCGAGCGTCCGAACGCGCGGGCGGTGACCGGCGCGGCGAACTGTGTCCTGGAGGCCGACGAGTCGTCGGCGGTGGTGCGGTTGACAGGTGTGCTCGACGCCGCCGGAGCCGAGGCGGTACGCCTCGCCCTGCTCACCAGACTGGCCGACCGGCCCGGTCCGGTGGTGGCCGACGTGACGGGGCTTCGGGTGGTCGACCCGACCGGGCGCAGCGTCTTCGCCGAGGTTCGCCGGGAGGTCGCCGACTGGCCGGCAGCGGATCTGCTGTTGTGCGACCCGGCGGTCGCCCGGCCCGACCACACTGACGCCGCGCGGTCGGCCGCCCCGACCACGACCGTCGAGGGTCAGGCCGCGACCACGCTCGCCGGGGACCAGGCCGCCTCGGCCACGGCCGCCAGGAACCAGGCCGCCTCGGCCACGGCCGCCGGGGACCGAGCCGAGCCGACCACTGTCGCCGGGGGCCGGCCCGAGCCCACGACGGTGGCCGGTGTGCCGGCCTGGCCGACGGTGGACGGCGCGCTGGCCGCGGCCGCGGCGACGCCCCTGGCGGCGGTGCTCACCGTCGACCTCGCTCCCACCGTGGGGGCCGCCCGGCAGGCCCGCGAGCTGGTCACCACCGGTTGCCGACGCTGGGGCACGCCGACGTTGATCGACCCGGCGTGCATCGCGATCACCGAGATGGTCAACAACGTGGTGGCGCACGCCCGGACCCCGATGACCGTGCGGCTCGCTCCTGCGGACGACACCCTGCACCTGGCGGTTCGCGACCACTCGCCGCAGCTGCCGACGTTCGCCGGCCTGTCCCCGCCGGACCGGGCCGGCGGCCGGGGTCTGTTGCTGATCGACACGGTGGCGCGTCGCTGGGGCAGCAGCGCGGTGGGGGACGGCAAGGTCGTCTGGTGTGTTCTGCACCCCGACGACGAGGCGGCCCACCTCGACTGACGGGTGTTCCGTGCCCGGGTGCCGGTTTCGCCACCGCACGGCCTGCGGTGCTCCGGTTATGGCGGGAGGGCAGCGGGTAGTGATCAGACATGCGCGACAACGAGTACCCGACCCCCGTGTCCGACACCGAGGCGCAAGGCCTGCCCGACACCGCCGACGACGACTCGACCGCCAACGACGACGTGCTCACCGGGCGCGAGGCCGACGGTCCGGACCCGGCCCAGTTGCCCGGCGACCGCACGCCGGTCGCGGTGGACCGGTTCGGGACGACCGCCGAGGAGCAACTCGACGGTGAGTCGTTGGACTACAAGCTCGGACGGGAGGTCTACGAGCGCCCGGCGGACGACCCGCTCGCGGGGACGATCGACCCGAAGATCGCCTTCGAGGCGGACAACCTGGAGGCCGCGGCGGAGGCACAGCTGGACGCCGACGTGATCGACCCGGGGCCGACCTCGGACCCGAACTCGCCGGTCTCCCTCTACGACCACGGCCAGCTCGGCACGGTGGCCGACGCCACGGTCGGCCGGCTGGTGGAGCCGGACGAGGGGTCGCACACCGACCAGGAGACCGACTCGGTGGCGTACGACGCGGGCTCGGCGGGTGGCGGGGCGACCGCCGAGGAGTTGGCCATCCACGAGACGGAGCCGCCGCGCTCGGTCTGACGCCACCCGTCGAGCACGGCCGTCCGGGACGCTCGTCCCGGTCAGTCGTCCAGGCCCCGTTCGATGGCGTAGCGGGTCAACTCGACCCGGTTGTGCAGTTGCAGCTTGCCCAGGGTGTTCTGCACGTGGTTCTGCACCGTGCGGTGCGACAGCCCGAGCCGCTGCGCGATCTGCTTGTACGACAAACCCTTCGCCACCAGCCGCAGCACCTCCGTCTCCCGGTCGGTGAGCCGGGGCGCGGCAGGCTCCGCGCCGCCGCTCGGGTCGGCCGCCTGACCCGGGCCGGCGGCCAGCCGGCGGTACTCGCCGAGGACCAGTCCGGCGAGGCCGGGGGTGAAGACCGTGTCGCCGGCGGCGGTGCGGCGGACCGCGTCGAGGAATTCGGCGGGCGCCGTCGACTTCACCAGGTAGCCGGTGGCTCCCGCCTTGACGGCGTCCAGCACGCTCTGCTGTTCGCCGCTGGCACTGAGCATCAGCACCCGTACGTCGGGCAGGGCCGCCCGCAGACCCAGGATCACCTCCACGCCAGAGATGTCCGGTAGCTGCAGGTCGAGGACGACCACGTCGGGCCGGGCGGCGGCGGCCACCCGGACGGCCTGTCGTCCCTCGCCGCTGGTCGCCACCACCAGGAAGCCCGCCTCGGTGAGGTCGCGGGCGACGCCCTCGCGCCACATCGGATGGTCGTCGACCACCATCACCCGGGTCGGCGTCACCGCTGCGCCCTCGGCACCGTCAACTCGATCTCGGTACCGGCGTCGGGGCCGGACACGATCCGTACCGTCCCGCCCACGTCGGCCACCCGCCCCTGGATCGACTGGGTCACCCCGAGGCGGCCCTGCGCGGCGGCCTCGGCCAGCCGGCCGGCCGGGATACCCGGGCCCTCGTCCCGGATCGACACGGTCACCGTCGCCCCCTCGTCCTCGATCAACACCCAGGCCCGCCCACCGGCGTGCCGCCCCACGTTGTCCAGGGCCGCGCCGGTCGCGGCGGCCAGCTCACCGGCCACCCGCCGGGGCAGCGGCACCGGAGTGGCCGGCGCGGAGAGCGCCACCGCCGTCGAGGCGTACCGGCTGAGCAGGCTCCGCAGGTCCACCGCCGCGACCTCGACGCCGTCGGCGAGCGCGGCGGCCGGGTCGGCGCCGGCGATCAGCGCCCGCAACGCGGCCTCCTGCTCCCCCGCCAGCCGGGCCAGTTCGCCGGCCTCGCCCGGCAGGTCGGCGCCCCGCCGCTGGACCAGCGCCAGCACCTGGAGCACCGAGTCGTGGATGTCCCGGGCCAGCCTCTCCCGCTCCCGGGTGGCGGCCTCCAGCTCGACAGCGCGTTGCATCCGTTCCTCGGCGTCCACCGCGAGCCGTGCCACGTGCCCCACCACCACCCCGGCGAGCAGCATCAGGATCACCCCGGTGAACGAGGACTGGCTGACCCGCTCCCGGGTGGCCAGGTCCGCGCCGGCCACCAGCAACGCGGCGATCGTGCCCCGCCGACGCCCGCCGGAGACGGCCCAGGCCAGCACCGGGCCGGCCATCCAGGCGACACCCATGGTGGGTACGCCGCCGCCGAGCGCTGCCCGACCGACCACCCACGGGGTGGCCGACACGACGGCCAGTACCACGCCGAGGTCGGCCAGCAGCAGTGGCCAGCGCCGCCAGGCGGGCCGGGCGTACCCGACCGCGGTCACCCCGGTCCACGCCGCCATCAGCAGGATCAGGGCACCGACGGCGTACGGGTGGGCGTACCGGTCGACGTCGCGCACCGCGAGCAGGCAGACGTACGCCAGGGACGCCATCCGGAACACGGTGAGCGCACGCCACAGGGGCACCTCGAATCCACCCGGCGGCGACGGCATGGCGGTCAGGATGCCACAACCGGACCAGCCGCACGGCGAGCAGCGAGTGCGGTTCGGGAAACCCTGACGTACGGTGGAAATGCCGCGAAGTACTCCGAGATCCGCCGCCGGGACGGGCCCATGACCAACGCAGATCCGCACGCACCGCGTACGGTTGTGCCCATCGAACCTGCCCTCCTGATCGCTGACGCCTTTGACCAGGCCCAGGTGACCGAGATTCGACACTCGGTCACCTCCTGCGCGCATGCCCGCGGGCTGACCGGGCAACGGCTGGACGACTTCGTGCTCGCGATCAACGAGTTGATCACCAACGCGGTCCGGCACGGTGGCGGGCGCGGCTGGTTGCGACTCTGGCACGAGGCGGACGCGCTGGTCTGCGAGGTGGCCGACCACGGGCACGGCATCAGCCCGCAGCGGCTGGGCCACCGCAGTCGGCCGGCCCCGGACACCGCCGGTGGCTGGGGTCTGTGGCTGGCCCGCGAGCTGACCGACGCCATGGAGGTGGTCACCGGCACCGCCGGCACCACCGTCCGGGTCACCACGGGTCTGGTCAGCCCCGACCGCACCACGTACTGACCCCCGCGCCGCCGCGCGGCTCAGCCGAAGAGCGCGGAGACGGACTCCCCGTTGTGGATCCGACGCATGGCCTCGGCCAGGGCGGGCGCCACCGACAGGACCTGCAACTCCGGCACCCGCTTGGCGGCCGGAATGGGCACCGTGTTGGTGCAGACGATCTCCAGGACGCCGTCCTGCTCGCTGAGCCGACGCAGGGCGTCGTCGGAGAAGAGGCCGTGCGTGCAGGCGAGCCGGATCGAACGGACCTTCAGGCCCCGCAGATGCTCCATCAACTCGATCACCGTGCTGCCCTTGGCGATCTCGTCGTCCAGCACGATCACGTCCCGGTCGGCCACCTCGCCGATCACCGCACTGATCTTGACCAGGTCGTCGCTGAACCGCTGCTTCGCCCCGGCCGCGACCGGCGTGCCGAGCAGCCGGGCGAAGGCCGCCGCCTCCTTGGCGTTGCCCAGGTCCGGTGAGACCACCACGGTGTTGCTCAGGTCGTAGCGCTGGAAGTGGGTGGCCAACTCGCGCAGCGCGTGCAGGTGATCAACGGGCACGCTGAAGAAACCGTGCACCTGCGGCGAGTGCAGCGTCATCGCGAGCACCCGGTCCGCCCCGGCCGAGGTGAGCAGATCGGCGACCAGCCGGGCGCCGATCGAGATCCGCGGCGCGTCCTTCTTGTCCGACCGGGCGTACGCGTAGTGCGGCAGGACCACGGTGATCCGGCCGGCGGAGGCACCCCGCGCCGCGTCGATCATCAGCAGCAACTCGACCAGGTTCTCCTGCACCGGCGGCACCAGCGGCTGGATCAGGAAGACGTCCCGCTCGCGGCAGTTGGCCTGCAACTGCACTTCCAGGCAGTCGTTCGCGAACCGGGAGACCCGCACCGGATGCAGCGGCACCCCCAGGTGGGCGCAGATCTCGGCAGCCAGGTCGGGATGGGCGGTTCCACTGAAAACGGCGATGTCGCGCACGTTCGCACATCGTAGGCGACGCGGAGCGCGGCGGACGGCAGCGGGCCGAGACCGGACGTGACGCAGCTCGCACCATGCCGTCGGTCCGGGTACGGTGCTGCGGTGACCCCCCAGTACGTCGCCGCCATCGACCAGGGCACCACCTCCTCCCGGTGCATCGTCTTCGACCAGGCCGGGGAGATCGTCGCCGTGGCCCAGCGCGAGCACCGGCAGATCTTCCCCCGGCCCGGCTGGGTGGAGCACGACGCCGAGGAGATCTGGGACAACGTCCAGCAGGTCGTCTCCGAGGCGCTGCGGGCCGCCGGCACCGACGCGACCGGCCTGGCTGCCGTCGGCATCACCAACCAGCGGGAGACCACCGTCGTCTGGGACCGTTCCACCGGTCGACCGGTGGCCAACGCCATCGTCTGGCAGGACACCCGCACCGGGCCGCTGCTGCGCGAGCTGGCCTCGGCGTACGGCGAGGAGCGTTTCCGGACCCGCACCGGCCTGCCGCCGGCCACCTACTTCGCCGGGCCGAAGCTGCGCTGGCTGCTGGACGAGGTCGACGGTCTGCGCGAGCGCGCCGAACGCGGCGAGGTCCTCTTCGGCACCATGGACAGCTGGCTGATCTGGAAGCTGACCGGCGAGCACGTCACCGACGTGACGAACGCCAGCCGGACGATGCTGATGGACCTCGCCACCCTCGACTGGGCACCGGACCTCCTGGACGCGATGGGCGTCCCGGCGGCGATGCTGCCCGAGATCCGCTGCTCCGCCGAGGTGTACGGCCACGCCACCGGCGTGCTCGCCGGTGTGCCGGTGGCCAGCGCGCTCGGCGACCAGCAGGCCGCGCTGTTCGGGCAGACCTGCTTCCAGCCGGGCGAGGCGAAGTGCACCTACGGCACCGGCAGCTTCCTGCTGCTCAACACCGGGGCCAGCCCGGTCCCGTCGACGCACGGCCTCCTCACCACGGTCGCCTACCGGATCAAGGACCAACCACCGGCGTACGCCCTGGAGGGCGCCATCGCGGTCACCGGCTCGCTGGTGCAGTGGCTCCGCGACAACCTCGGGCTGATCTCCACCGCCGCCGAGGTGGAGGACCTGGCCCGCACCGTGGACGACAACGGCGGTTGCTACGTGGTGCCGGCGTTCTCCGGGCTGTTCGCCCCGCACTGGCGCAGCGACGCCCGTGGCGTGATCGCCGGTCTGACCGGCTACATCACCAAGGGGCACCTGGCACGGGCCGTGTTGGAGGCGTCGGCGTGGCAGACCCGCGAGGTGGTCGACGCGATGAACGCCGACTCCGACGTGGCTCTGCGTCGGCTCCGGGTGGACGGCGGGATGACCGCCAACGAGTTGCTCATGCAGTTCCTCGCCGACGTCCTCGACGTGCCGGTGGTCCGCTCCCGGATCACCGAGACCACCTGCCTGGGTGCCGCGTACGCGGCCGGTCTGGCGGTCGGCTTCTGGCCCGACCTGGCCACGCTGCGGGCGCAGTGGCGCTCCGACGCGCAGTGGGAGTCGACGATGACGCCGAAGCTGCGCGAGCAGGAGCTGCGCCAGTGGCGCAAGGCCGTGCAGCGCACCCTCGACTGGGTGGAGTGATCCCGGCCCGGGGGTCACTCCCAGCGGTTGCCGGTGAGCCTCTCGTAGACGTCGACGTAGCGGGCTCGGGTCGCCTCGATGACCTCGTCCGGCACGTCCGGGGCCGGGGGCTGCTTGTCCCAGCCGCTGCCGGTGGCCCAGTCCCGCACGTACTGCTTGTCGTAGGAGAACTGCACCCGGCCCGGCTGGTACGACTCGGCCGGCCAGAACCGCGACGAGTCGGAGGTGAGCAGCTCGTCGGCGAGGACCAGGGTGCCGTCCGGCGCCCAGCCCAGCTCGATCTTGGTGTCGGCGATCAGGATGCCCCGGTCGGCGGCCAACTCGGCACCGCGCCGGTAGATGTCGAGGGTGATCTGCCGCAGTCGCTCGGCGGTGGCCTCGCCCACCTTGGCCACCACGTCGTCGTACGTGATCGGCTCGTCGTGCTCCCCCGCCGGTGCCTTGCTCGACGGCGTGAAGATCGGCTCGGGCAGGATGGACGCCTCGGCGAGCCCGCGCGGCAGACGTACGCCGGAGACCGCGCCGGTCCGCTCGTACTCCCGCAGACCGCCGCCGGTGAGGTAGCCGCGAGCGACGCACTCGACCGGGACCATGTCCAACCGTCGACAGCGGATCGCCCGTCCGGCGAACTCGGCGGGCACGTCGGTGGTCGAGATGACGTGGTTCGGCACCAGGTCGGCGAGCTGCTCGAACCACCAGAGCGACAGCGCGGTGAGCAGGCGACCCTTGTCCGGGATCGGCGTCGGCAGCGGCACGTCGTAGATCGAGATGCGGTCCGAGGCCACCAGGATCAGGTCGTCACCGTCGGCGTAGACGTCCCGGACCTTGCCCGAGTGCAGAAGTTCCACGCGCCCTAGTACACCATGCGGCGTCGGTCAGCCCGATTCCACCACCCGCGCGACGGGGTGACCGGACGGACGTTGACACCTTCGTGCGCTGCCTGCGTGAATGGTCCGACCGCTGCCCTCGCAGGTCCAGGAGACCCCCGTGCCCGTTGTTCGCCCCCCGATCGACCGCCTCGGCGCCGACCCGGGCCGACGCCGACTGCTCACCGCGCTGCTCGGCGCTCCCCTGCTCGCCTCCGGTGGGCTGGCCGGGTGCAGCGACGGCACCACCACCTCGGCCGAGGACGGGCCGGTCGAGCTGTCGGTCTTCTGGTGGGGCAACGCCAAGCGGGCCGAGATCACCGAGAAGGCGCTGCGGCTCTACTCGGAGCGCAATCCCCGGGTCACCTTCCGGGTGACCTGGCAGGGGGTCGACGGCTACTACGACCGTCTGGCCACCCAGGCGGCGGGTGGGAACGTTCCGGACCTGATCCAGATCGACGACGCGATGCTGACCGAGTACGCCCGACGCCAGATCATCCTCGACCTCACCGACCGGGTCGCCGACAACCACCTGGACCTGCGGGGTCTGCCGGAGGGGCTGATCCGCTACGGCACGGTCGAGGGCCGGACGATGGCGGTGGCCGGCGGGCAGACCCACATGGGCGTGGTCTTCAACCGGGACCTGCTGCGGGAGTTGCGGGTGCCGGAGCCACGCGGCGGGATGACCTGGCCCGAGTACTTCTCCTGGGCGGGGCAGGTCACCGACGCCAGTGACGGCCAGGTGGCCGGCACCATGGACGCGTCCGGCGACTACCGGGCGCTGTGGCTCTGGCTGCGGTCGCAGGGCGGTGAGTTCTACCGGGGCAACCAGATCGGTTTCGGCGCGGACGAGCTGATCTCGTGGTTCGAGCTGTGGCAGCGGGCCCGTGCCAGACGGGCCACCCCGGGCGGGGCGCTCGTCGAGCAGGCGGACAGCGGAGAGCCGGGCCGGCAGCCGGTGGTCACCGGGTTGACCGCCGCGTCCTTCGCCTGGTCCCACCAGCTGCCCGAGCTGCAGCGACTCACCGACGCCGAGCTGGGGCTGACCGGCCTGCCGGGGGCACCCGGCGCGCAGTGGGCGCGGGCGTCGATGTACTGGGCCGCCTTCCGCGGCACCCGCCACCCGGACGCCGTCGTCGACGTGATCAATTTCCTGACCACCAACGGCGAGGCCGGCACCGTGCTGGGCCACGAGCGTGGGCTGAACGCCAGCCTCGCCGTACGCAGTTACGCCGAGGGCAGCATCACCGACCCGGCCCAGCGACGGGCCGCCGAGTTCGGTGCCAGCATCGCCGACCTGCTCGGGCCCGCGCCGGCGCCGCCACCGCAGGGGCATGCCAAGGTGCGTACCCTGCTGGTCACCGCCGCCGAGCGCATCCGCGTCAGACGAGACGGCACCCGGGAGGCGACCGCGCGTTTCCTGTCCGGGGCCATCGCGGCCCTCGCGGTATGACGCCCGCCCGCCGGGCTGGGCCCGGCGTCGCCTGAGGCGCCGGTCAGCGGGGCGGACCGCCCCGACGGTTGCGCATGAGACGCAGCACCAGGAACACGACGATCGCGATCACCACCAGGCAGCAGAGCAGCGGGAGGATCCCGAAGCCGCTGCGGCCGCGCCGACGGGCGGCCTCCACCACCAGTTCGCCGGTGCCCGTGGACGCCCAAGCCGCGACGGGCACGAAGACCGCCAGCACGGCCCCACCGAGGACCGCGCTGAGCCGGCCCCACCACCTACCGAATGAAGACATGTGCCCATCCTCGCCGAAGGGCGCAACCTCGGCACGTCGGTCCACGCCGAATCACGGGACCGAGATCGCGGGCAACGTCTCCGCAACGCCGCGGCAACGATGATGATCTTTACACGAATCTCCAGAGGTGATCGGATCTCATCCATGGTCAACTCTGTGAACGGTGCGCGGATCTCTCGCACCCGAAGATCTGCGGCGGCAGCGGTAGGCGTCACCCTCGTCGCCGCTCTCCTCACCCCGACGGCGGCGCACGGCGCCCCACCGCCACCGGCGACACCCGCCGCCACCGGCACCGCGCACCGCGCACCTGTCACGGTCACGCTGATCACCGGCGACCGGGTGACGGTGACCCCGGGCGTCAACGGCGCGACCCCCTCGGTGGACGTCACACGCCCGCCCGGTGCCACCGGCGCGGTGCGGGTCGCCACCGAGGGCGGGGACACCTACGTGTACCCCGACGAGGCGATGCCCTACCTCGCGACCGGCCGACTCGACAAGCAACTCTTCGACGTCACCCAACTGATCGCCCAGGGCTTCGACGACGCCCGGGCCGCCGAACTGCCCCTGATCGTCACCCGCGCCGCGGGCTCGACCACCCGCCGGACCAGCGCCACGCTGCCGGGCGCGCAGACCACGCTGGAGCTTCCCTCGGTCCGCGGCGAGGCGATCCGCACCCGCCGGGCGCAGGCGACCGACTTCTGGTCGGCCCTCACCGACGGTGGACAGTCGACGGCCGACCGCCGCGCCGCCACCTCGGCCCCCTCCTTCACAGCGGGCATCGCGAGGGTGTGGCTCGACGGCAAGGCGAAGGCCGCCCTCGCCGACACCACCGCGCAGGTCGGCGCACCGGCCGCCTGGGCGGCCGGCGGCACCGGCAGCGGGGTACGGGTCGCCGTCCTGGACACCGGCGTGGACACCACCCACCCGGACCTCGTGGACCAGGTGGTGGCGTCCCGCAGCTTCATCCCCGGCCAGGACGTGATCGACCGCAACGGGCACGGCACCCACACCGCCTCCACCGTCGCCGGAACCGGCGCCGCCTCGGACGGCAGGGAACGCGGCGTCGCCCCCGATGCCGACCTGGTGGTGGGCAAGGTCCTCGACGAGAACGGAAGCGGCTCGATCTCGGGGATCATCGCCGGCATGGAGTGGGCGGCGCGGACCGAACGCGCCAAGGTGATCAACATGAGCCTGGGCGTCAGCGCGTGGCACACGCAGGACGACCCGCTGAGCCAGGCCGTGAACCAGCTGACCGCCGAGACGGGCGCGCTCTTCGTCGTCTCCGCCGGCAACAGCGGCCCCGACCCGTACACCCTCGGTGCGCCGGGCACCGCGGACGCCGCGCTCACCATCGGCGCGGTGGACACCTCGGACCACCTGGCCGACTTCTCCAGCGTCGGGCCGCGCGCCAACGACGAGGCACTCAAGCCCGACATGACCGCCCCCGGTGTGGATGTGCTGGCGGCGCGCTCGCAGCACATCCCGTGGGGTGAGGGCTACTACCGGCTGGACAGTGGCACCTCGATGGCCGCGCCGCACGTCGCCGGGGCGGCGGCCCTGCTGGTGCAGAAGCACCCGACCTGGAGCGCGCGGCAGATCAAGGACGCGCTGATGAGCACCAGCGTCCGTACGCCCGACTACACCGCCTACCAGGCCGGAAGTGGTCGACTGAACGTGGCCGCCGCCTACCACCAGGACCAGGTCGTCGCGACCGGCTCGGTGGACGCCGGGCTCGTCCGGTGGGCTCCCGGCAGTTCACCGCAGCCGATCACCCGGAAGATCACCTACACCAACACCACGGCCGCCCCGGTAACCCTGGCTCTCGCCGTGGAGCACGGGGCCTCCTCCGCATCGACGTTCACGGCGGCGGCCGACAGCGTCACGGTGCCGGCTCACGGCACCTCCACCGTCGACGTCGTGGTGGACCCGGAGGGTCTTGCGCCGGGCCGGTACTCCGCCCAGGTCACGGCCCGCTCCCCGACCGGGGAGGTGCACACGGCCGTCGGGGTCGCCGTGGAGTCCAAGAAGTACGACCTCACCATCCACCTGAAGGACCGCGCCGGTCGACCCGTGAGCGGTGAGGTCGAGGTCGTCAACGCCGAGACGGGCCGCACGTTCATGTGGGTTCCGGACGGAAAGCTCACCAGTCGCCTGGCCCCCGGCTCCTACACCGTCGTCGCCACGCCGGACGTGGAGGGCGTGAACGGGCCCAGTTCTCTGGGCCTCGCGATGCTGACCGCCCCCGAGGTCGACCTGACGACCGACCGGGTCGTGGAACTCGACGCCGCCCGGGCCCGTCAGGTGAAGGTGGCGACACCGCAGCCGACCGCCGTCGTCGACACCAGGATCGACGTCTACCGCTCCTTCACCTCCGCCGAGCCGACGCCGACGGACTGGAGCGCCCTGAAGGAGACCTTCTGGCCCGGTGCCACCTACGACAGCCTGTGGGCGCTCCCGACCAAGGGCAAGGTCAAGAAGGGCAGCTTCGTCCTGACCACCCGGATCCGCGCCGCACAGACGCCGCTGGCGATCAGCTACGAGGGCCGCGGCATCGGCGCCCCCCTCGTGCAGCCCGGCTCGTCCGCACTGCCCGACGGCACGTCGCGCCTGGACGCCGTCTTCGCGGGCGTCGGCGCTACTGCCGACTACGCCGGTGTGCCCGCCCGGGGCAGGGCCGTCGTCGTACGCGCCACCGACTCGGTGACCCCCACCGACCAGGCAGCGGCGGCGCACGCCGCCGGTGCGGCGATGCTCCTCGTCGTCAACGACCGGGCCGGTCGCCGGAGCGACTGGTACGGCAACCCGGACGGCGTGACGACCGGGCAGATCCCGGTCGCCTCGGTGACCACGGACCAGGGCGAGGCGTTGATCCAGAAGATCACCGCCGACCGCAGACCGGTACGGCTGGCCGTCGTGGCCCACCCGTCGGCGAAGTACCTGTACGACCTGGTCGACTACCACCGTGGCGGCGTACCCGCGGACCCCTCCGCCAAGACCGCTCCCCGCGACCTCGCCCGGATCGATCTCACCTTCTCCCCTCCCCCGGGGAAGCAGTCCAGCGAGAGCCGGGTGGACTTCCCGCCGTACGAGTACGGGGCGGCACGGTCGTTCCCGTTCCAGCCGGTGGCCCCGGGGCCGCGTACCGACTGGGTGTCCGCGGGCGACGGTGTGAAGTGGATGCAGTACGCCGACGTCACCGACTGGGCACGGTCCAACACGGAGGCGATCGCCTACCGGCCGGGCAGTGTGCAGAAGGACCGCTGGTTCGGCCCCATCACCCGGCCCCGCATGCTCAGCACCGAGATCCCGTTCCGGGGCGAGACCGCCATGAGCGCCTACCTCCAGGGGTTCGGCGATGCGGGGGCCGCGCACAGCGGCGGGGCCAGCATGTCGCAGATCGCCACGTTCTATCAGGGTGATAAGCAACTGACCCGATTCGACGGCTGGCCGGAGATCGGAGCGGGTGATCTGTCGCCGGAGAAAATGCCGTACCGGCTGGTCGTCGAGACCACCGGCAAGCCGGAGTTCAGCCCGTACTCGACCACTACGCACACCGAGTGGCGTTTCCTCTCCGGCGGCGGCACGGAGGTGCAGGCCATCCCGCTGGTGCAACTGGACTACGGGACGGACGTGGACCTCGCGGGCCGCGCGAAGCGCGGCAGCGAGTTCTCGATCACGCCGGTGGTGGTGGGCAGCACCGCAGCCCGCGACGGGGTGTCCTCGCTGCGGCTGGACGTCTCCTACGACGACGGGAAGACCTGGCAGCGGCAGACCCCGAAGGAGAAGGACGGCACCTGGCGGGTGTCGGTGCACGCGCCGCACCGGGCCGAGTTCGTGTCGATCCGGGTGACCGCCGAACAGCGCAACGGTGGCGGCGTCACCCAGACCGTCACGCGGGCCTTCGGCCTTCGGTAGGACGCGCGGGGCCGGTGCCGAGCGGCACCGGCCCCGTCGCGGGTCTGCGCGGCACGCCGACACCGGAAAGCCCGACCCCCACGAGTGGGGATCGGGCTTTCGTCAGTTGTAGCGGGGACAGGATTTGAACCTGCGACCTCTGGGTTATGAGCCCAGCGAGCTACCGAGCTGCTCCACCCCGCGTCGGCCCGTTAAGCCTAACCCATCCGCGTCGGCGATGATCAGCGGGGTCACCGACCGTTGCCGACGCGCCGCCCGGAGCGGTGAAAGCCCGCCTCCGGCGAACCGGAGACGGGCTTTCGTTCGTAGCGGGGACAGGATTTGAACCTGCGACCTCTGGGTTATGAGCCCAGCGAGCTACCGAGCTGCTCCACCCCGCGTCGGCTCGCTAACCGTAGCGCACCACCCCCGGGCCCCGCAAAACGACATTCGAATCCGGCGAGGCAGCCTCCCGGCCGCACCCACGTCAGTCGAGCCAGGCCCGGATGGCGGCGACCGCGCGGCGGCTGTCCGCGTCGACCTGGGCCCGCTGGCTGGAGGTGTTCTCCCAACCCTGCTCCCAGAGAATCGTCACCACGTCGCCGATCCGGATCGCCCGGACCAGCCGCACGTCCTCCACGCCGGTCGGATCGCCGTTGACGTCCTGACCTGGGCTGCGTATCTCGAACAGCACCGACTCGTCGCCGTACCCGCTGTCGGCGAGCAGCCGCTGCGTGCTCCGCGACGGCGGATCGCCGCCCGGCCGCTTCTGCACCGGGCAGTCGCGCACCGCCTGCCGCAACTCCTTGAGCACGTCGTCGGCGCGCCCGGACCGGTAGATCGTGATGGAGTGCGCGTAGGTGCCGTCCGGGACGTACCCCGCACCGGGGTTCTGCGGCAGCTTGTAGATCAGCAGCCGGGTTCGGCGCTGCACCACCGTCTCGCTGGGGATGCGCGCACCACACAGGCCCGGCAGCGCGTCCAGGTCCCGGAACTCCGGCGCGATGCCGGTCCGGTTGGCCGGCGCGAGCGCGAAGAACGCCCGATCCGGGATGCTGGTCGGCGTACGCGGTGGCGCCGCGCTGGTGACCCGCGGCGACGCCGGTGTCGTGCCCGGGGAGCGGCCCGCCGTCGTGGGCGGGGCCGGCGGTGACGGCGACACGGCTGTCGCATCCGGCGTCGGTGCCACCGGCGGCGACGGGAACGTCGGCGTGCCGGCCGGCGGGGGCACGGGCTTCGGCGACGGAACGGCGACCACCTGACCGCCGATCATCACGCCCCCCACCACCAACGCCACGGCCACGGCGCCACCGGCCGCACGGAGACGGGCCCGACGGTCGGCCTGGTGCCGGAGCACGTCCGGGACGACCAGCTCACGGGTGTCCGCGTCGGTGGCGAGGGACCGATACATCTCAGACAGTTCACGCGACATCGGTGGCCTCCAGTTCCACGACGGCGAGATCGGGCAACAACGCGGCGAGCCGGGAACGGCCCCGGGAGAGCCAGGACTTCACCGTGCCGACGGGTACGCCCACCTCGCGGGCGATCTCGTCGACCGGCATGTCGAACAGGTAGTGCAGAGCCAACGCCTGCCGGTGGGTCGCCGGAACCTGACGCAGGGCCTGGACCAGCAACACGCTGTCCTCGGTGGGCGGGGGGACCGCCTGCGGGGGTCCGGCCATCCGCAGCGCGCCGCGCAGGGTACGCAGCCGCCGCCAGCGGTCGGTCGCCAACCGGGCCACCACCAGTCGCAGCCACGCCTCCGGTGCCGGATGCTCGGACAGCCGCCCCCACTGCCGCCAGGCCCGGGTGTACGCCTCCTGCACCAGATCCTGCGCCTCGTTGTGGTCACCGGCGACCGCGTAGCCGTACCGCATCATCCGCCGCGCGGTGCCGCGGTAGAAGTCGTCGAAACTCTGCGCATCCCTCACGGCTGCTCCCCCTCGTCCCCACCCCGTTGCAAATGAGGACGGCGGACCGGTGTCCCAGGTTGCGGGCTGCGGCCACCTGTCGGCGAGGCGACAAACGGGTGCATCTCCGGACACGGCGAAGCCCCCGCCGTTCGGACCGATGCGGTCCGACGACGGGGGCTCCGACAGGGCTCCCGGCGGGGGTCAGCCTCCGGCGCTCGGGCTGGCACTCGGCGGCGGGGTGCCACCGGCACCGGCGGCCTGCTGCGCCTGCTGGAACGCCGTCAGCGCCTCGTCCAACGCCTTGAGCGCACGCCCGTACCGCTCGAAGTCACCGGACGTCTGCGCGGCCCGCACCTCGGTGATCGCGGTCTGCACCCGGTCCGCCGCGGCGGCCAGGTCACCCGTCGGCGGCGGGGTGCCGGCGCTCGGTGTTGGCGTCGGCGTGGCGGACCCGCTGGGCGTGGGCGTCGGCGTCGGCGTCGGGTTCGTCGGGTTGCCGCCCGGGGGCGGTGGCGGCGGCGCGCCCTGCCCGGCCTTCTTGCCCTGCTCGACCAACTGCTTGATGCCGTCGTTGATGTTGTCGGCGAGCGCCACGAAGGAGCCACCGTCACCGTAGGAGAGCAGCACCTTCTGCAACAGCGGGTACGCGTCCTGCTGGTTGCTCTTCACGTAGACCGGCTCGACGTAGAGCATGCCGTCGGCGAAGGGCAGCGAGAGCAGGTTGCCGTACTGCACCTGCGCCTGGTTGCTGGAGAGCAGGTTGAGCTGCTGACGGATGTTCGCGTTGTTGGTCATCTGCTGGTGCACCTGCACCGGGCCGGAGATCCGGGTCTGGTCCGGCAACTCCAGCACCTCCAACCGAGGCTTCCCGTCGACGTACGACCCGGAGATCAGCGCGGCGAGGTTCTGCCGGCCGTTCGGGGTGACCGCCGAGGTGAGCTGGAACCGAGGGCTCTCCTGCCCCGGGAACTGGGTGAACAGGTAGTACGGGGGCTGCTTCTGCCCGCTGTCCGGAGCGTCCGGCACGTTCGGCACCTGCCAGAAGTCCTGTGCCGAGTAGAAGTCGCCCGGGTTGGTCACGTGGAACTTGGTGAGCAGGTTGCGCTGCACCTTGAACATGTCCGCCGGGTAGCGGAAGTGCTCATTCAGCTCGACCGGGATGTCCGCCTTCGGCTGGATCAGGTCACCGCCGAACGCCTTGTTCCACGCCTTGAGCACCGGGTCGGTGTCGTCGTACTCGTAGAGCGTCACGGTGCCGTCGTACGCGTCGACGGTCGCCTTCACCGAGTTACGCATGTAGTTCACGTTCTCCCGGGCCAGCTGGAACGTGCCCCGGTTGGTCAGCTCGTCGGTCGTCTCGGTCTGCAGGTTGACCCGCTCGGCGTACGGGTAGCTGGCCGCCGTGGTGTAACCGTCGACGATCCACTGCACCCGACCGTCCACCACCGCCGGGTACGGGTCGCCGTCCAGGGTGAGGAACGGCGCGACCTTCTCCACCCGGTCCCGCGGGTTACGCACGTAGAGCAGCTTGGAGTCGTCGTTGACCGCCTCGGAGAGGAGGAAGTTCGACTCCTGCTCCTTGATGGCGTACAGCAGCCGCCGGGCGAAGGAGCCGATCTCCACGCCGCCCTCGCCGGTGTAGGTGTAGGACTCGCCGCCACCCTCACCGACCGGCCTGTCGAACTCGGCCTTCTTGTTCGGGTCGGCCTGCCCGACGATCGCGTAGTCGTCCGCCGCCATCCGCTCGCCGTAGTAGATCCGCGGCTGCTTGGCCGGGATCTGCTCGGTCTGCGAGGAGCACGCCTCCTGCGTCTTCTCGCCGAGGAAGCCGGAGACGAAGAACGGCTGCCCGCCACAGACCACCTGGTTGGCCGGGGCGGCCACCAGCCCGTACCCGTGGGTGTAGACGGTGTGCCTGTTGATCCAGGTGTTCTGCTGGTCGGTCAGCTCGCCGTAGTTGATCTCCCGGACGCCGACCACGTAGTCGGAGACCTTGCCGTTCACCCCGTACCTGTCGATGTCCAGCTTCGGACCGAAGTCGTAGAAGCCACGCACCTGCTGGAGCTGGGTGTACGTCTCGCTGACCAACTGCGGGTCGAGCAGCCGCACGTTCGGCACCACCGAGGTGTCGGTGGCCAGGCTCGCCGGTGGGGTGAGGTTGTTCGCCGCGTACGGGGTCGTCTCGGTGACCCCCAGCCCGAACGCCGCCCGCGTCGCGTCGATGCTGCGCTGGATGTACGGCGCTTCCTTGTCCTTCGCGCTCGGCTTGACCTCGAAGGTCTGCACCGCCCAGGGATAGATGCCGCCGATGGCCACCGCGGAGACGCCGAGCAGCGCCAGCGAGATGCCCGGCCAGACCAGGTTCCGCATCCAGGCGTTGGAGAAGACGATGATCGCGATCGCCACCACGATCGAGATGTAGGCCAGGATCTCCTTCGCCGGCAGCAGCGCGTTGACGTCGGCGTAACCGGCGCCGTACAGCTTGACGCCCTCGTTGTACTCCAGCAGCATCGCCCGCCGGTCCAGCACGTACGCGACGGCCTTCAACAGCACGAAGACCGCGACCAGGCTGCTCAGGTGCGCGCGGGCCGCGTTGCTCATCCGGTCCCCGACGCCCTGCAGGCGGACTCCGCCGAAGAGGTAGTGCACCGCCAGCGCGCCGATCACCGCCAGCACCACAGCGGTGAAGGCGACCCCGAGCAGGTAACGCCAGAACGGCAGCTGGAAGACGTAGAAGCCGATGTCCACCCCGAACTCCGGGTCCTTGATCCCGAAGTCACCGCCGTTGCGGAAGAGCATCCACTGGTTCCACCGGTTCTGCGCGGACAGGCCGGCGAAGAGCCCGACCACCGCGGCGGTCAGCGCGATCCAGGTGCCGAGTCGCGGGGTGAGCACCATCCGGTAGCGCTCCAGGGTGGCCTGCTCCACCGAGTGCGGACGCAGCCGCGGACGCAACCGGTGGGCCAGCCACAGGTTGCCACCGACGATCACCGCCATGCCGAGGCCGACGGCGAGGAACAGCGCCAGCCGGGTCAGCAGGACCCCGGTGAAGACCTCGGTGTAACGGACCTCGTCGAACCAGAGCCAGTCGGTCCACGCCTGGACACCCCACCCGAGCAGGGTGAAGAGCACGAAAACCCCGACCAGGACAGCGATGGTGACGCGCCCGCGCCGGCTCATCCTCGGGAGGGGGCTGCTGCTACGCATGACCACTGTTGGCTCCGCACGCTCGATGTGATCGGCTCCGACCAGGCACCCAGAGTACGGGGTGATCCTGAACGTGTCGGGGCGCGGTCACATCGGTCAGCATCGGGTCGGCTGGCCGCCCCCGCGCAACGTCTCCAGGGCGGTCAATGCCTCGTCCAACGAACCCACCCGCAAAAGGGGCAGATCCGGCTGCGGATTGCGGACCGCCTCGGCGCAGTTGTCCGCCGGAACCAGGAACACCTTCGCCCCGGCACGTTTCGCGCCGACGAGTTTCTGGGCGATCCCGCCGATCGGGCCGACCGCGCCCTCGTCGTCGATGGTGCCGGTGCCGGCGATGACCCGACCCCCGGTGAGATCCGCCGGGGTCAGCTTGTCCACGATCCCCAGCGCGAACATCAGGCCGGCGCTCGGCCCACCGATGTCCTCCAGGTCGATGCCGAGCGTGAACGGGTGCGGCTGCTGCTGGTCGATCTCGACGCCGATCCGGGGACGGCCGTCCTGCTCCCGACTCGTCACCGAGACGGTGGCCGGCACGCCGTCGCGGGTGTAACCGATCGTCAACGCCGTGCCGACGGGCTTGGCCCGGACCAGCTCGGTGACCTTCGTGGCCACCGGCACCGGCTGACCGTCGACCGAAGTGATCACGTCGCCGGCCTTGAGCGCGCCGGCGGCGGGGCCGTCCCCGGACACCGTCTTGACGACCACCTGCACCGGGAAGCCCAGCTCCCGCAGCGCGGCGGTCTCCGCGCTGGTCTGCGACGCCTTGAAATCCTCGGCGTTACGCTGCTCGACCTGCTCCGTCGACTCCCCGGGCGGGTAGACCAGCTCCCGTGGCACCACCGCCTCGTCGTCGGAGAACCAACCCGCGATCGCGCCCCGCAGCCGGACCGTGGGCTGCACACCCACCGTGGTCAGCCGCAGTTGCCCGGCGGAGGTCGAGGTCTCCCGCCCGGTGACCTGGATGACCTCCTTGCCGTCGGCTGTGCCGAGGGTGTTGACCGTCGGGCCCGGCCCGAGCACCACGTACGGGATCGGAACCCGGAGCACCCCGATGCTCAGCAGGGCGGTGAACAGGGCACCGAGCAGGACCGTCAGGCCACGACGTCTCATGCCGCAGAGCGTACCGACCGGCCGGGTGCCGCCCGCCGGATGCGCCACGCGACTTCGCCCTCAGCGCAACGCCAGCGGCGGCTACCTGGGGCGCGGCCCGCGTACCGTAGACGTCGTGCCTGATATTCCGTTCGGTTTCGCGCTCCCGGGTGGGCAACCACCAGACCCCAACGATCCCGCGCAGATGCAGCAGTTCATGTCGCAGTTGCAGCACCTGCTCTCCGCGCCGGGCAGCGGGCCGGTCAACTGGGACCTGGCCCGGCAGGTAGCAGCCAGCCAGCTCGCGGCCGCCGGCGACCCGGCGGTGTCACCGTATGAGCGCAACGCGGTCGAGGAGGCGCTGCGCCTGGCCGACCTGTGGTTGGAGCCGGCTTCGGCGTGGCCGTCGGGCATCCAGTCCCCGGTCGCCTGGAACCGCAATGAGTGGATCTTCAAGACGCTGGACGTGTGGCGCAAGCTCTGCGACCCGGTCGCCAGCCGGATGGTCGGCGCGATGGGCGACCTGGTGCCGCCGGAGGCCCGCGCCCAACTCGGCCCGATGCAGTCGATGGTCGCCACCCTCGGTGGCGCCCTCTTCGGCGGCCAACTGGGCCAGGCCCTCGGTTCGCTCGCCGCGGAGGTGCTCTCCGCCGGCGACATCGGGCTGCCGCTCGGTCCGGCCGGCACGGCCGCGCTGATCCCGGCCAACATCCGGGCGTACGGCGAGGGCCTGGAGCTTCCCGAGGACGAGGTCCGCCTCTACGTGGCCCTGCGTGAGGCCGCCCACCAGCGGTTGTTCCAGCACGTCCCGTGGCTGCGCGGGCACGTGCTCAGCGCAGTCGAGATGTACGCCTCGGGCATCCGGGTCAACCGGGAGGCGATCGAGGAGGCGATGGGTCGGGTCGACCCGACCGACCCGGAGTCGATGCAGGCGATCGCGCTGGAGGGGATCTTCACCCCGGAGGACAGCCCCGCCCAGAAGGCGTCGCTGGCCCGATTGGAGACCGCGCTCGCCCTGGTCGAGGGCTGGGTGTGCCACGTCGTGGACAGCGCCGCCAGCGACCGACTGCCCAACGTCGTCCGACTGGGCGAGGCGTTCCGCCGTCGCCGGGCCGCCGGCGGCCCCGCCGAGCAGACCTTCGCGGCACTGGTCGGCCTGGAGCTACGCCCGCGCCGACTCCGCGAGGCGGCGGCACTCTGGGCCGCGCTCACCCAGCACCGGGGCATCGAGGGCCGCGACGCCGTCTGGGGCCACCCGGACCTGCTGCCGTCGGACGACGACTTCGCCGACCCGGTGGCGTTCGCCATGAACGACATGGACCTGAGCGAGTTGGACGACTTCGACTTCACCGCACCCGGTGGGGCCGAGGAGAAGGCCCCCGGCAAGCCCGACGAGACCGACGGCCGGGACGACGACACCAAGGCGTGAGCCTGGGCCCTGACGCCTGAGCGTCGACCCCGGGCGTCCGCGCGTTGTGGCGGGCGCCCGGCGCGCACGTCGCCGTCGAAGTCTGAACGCAGCCAGGGCCGGCGCTGCCCCTCGGTCACCTCCGTCGGGGGCGGACGGGGTCATGAGCGGTATACCGCAGAGTCATATTCATGCCTCTGCGGTATACCGCTCACCAGCACATCGACATGGCAGGCCAGCCCCCCGTCCTGGGTGAGGGCCCGGCTTGCCGAGAGCTGGCTGGTTGGTGAGTGTCAGGCGGTGCGGCCCGAGCCGGAGAGCAGGGCGCGGGTCGCCTCCCACCCTTCGAAGGCCGGGTCCAGGGTGGCCAGGTCGGCCGGGCCGCGTAGCCGTCGCCAGCCTGCGGTGACCGCGACGTCCCCGGGTCGAGGGGCACCGGACCGCACGTCCGCCGGCGTGGCCGTGTCCAGGTCCAGCGGAGGCACCCAGCCCGGCACCGGCAGTCGTACCGCCATTCCGAGCAGTCCCGCGCCGCCGCCGTCCACCGGAGCCACCGCGACGGGTCGGGTGGTGAGCGGTCGCAGCAGCTTGCCGACGGTCAGCGCGGGGAGGTCCGGCACGTCGCCGACCAGCACCGCCGCCTGGTCGTAGCCCTCCAGCGCGGCGAACACCGCGTTCGGCGTCGGCTCGGCGACCTCGTACACGGTCGTCCCGGGCCAGACCACCGAGTCGGCCAGAGCCCGGTCGGCCGGGGTGACCGCGACCGCCACCTCCACCTCGTTGAGCGTGGCGAGCAGGTCGATGACGTCCTCCGCGAGAGCCGCCCGCCATTCCGCCGGGTCGACGCCCGGCGGCGACCATCGGACCGGCCCGAGCAACGCCACTACCACCCGTCGTGCCACCTCCCGACCCTAGCGCCCCGCCCCTCCGCTCCAGATCGGCGACATGGTGGTGTCCGCGACGCCGGATACCCCCAGGTCGGCGATCAGGAGTCGATCAAGGAGGGTCTGATTCCAGCGGGTCGCACGGGGCAGGGTCTACGGGACGGGTCAGGGGGCGCAGGAGGCGGCGGCCACGCCCTCGAGGTAACCGCGGGCGCGTTCCGCCCGGGGATAGCGGCCGACCAGCGCCCAGAACCGGGCGTTGTGGCTGGGCACGATGAGGTGCGCCAACTCGTGCAGCAGCACGTAGTCGATCACCCAGTCGGGCATCTCCTGGACGCGGTGCGAGATCCGGATGCTGCGGTCGGCGGGCGTGCAGGAGCCCCACCGGCCGTTCTGGTTGGTGACCCAGCGGACGCTGGCCGGAACCGCCTTCGACGCGTACTCGGCGAGGTGGAGGTCGATGAGCCGGCCGGCCCGGGCCAGCAGCTCGGCGTCGGAGCGGGCCAGGCGCCCCTCCCGGGCGGCGAGCCGGGCGAGCATCCGGTCGACCCACTCGCTCTCCTCGGCACGGGAGAACTGGTCCGGAATGAGGACGACGACGCGCTCACCGTCACGGTACGCGGACACCGTGCGTCGTCGGCGCTGGCTGCGCCGTACCTCGACGACCGGCTTGCGCGTCCCCGCCATCACTGGCCCGCGCAGCCTCGGCTACGTGTCACGAAGGAAAGCTAATGCCCACTGACCAGGGGTCCGCAAGAGTCAACCGCACGACACGCGCCCAGAAAGTGGTGATTGGTCGCTAGGAGTCCGGAAAATTTCTTGACAGCGACGCCGTCGAACCGTCTCGTCACCCTTCGTGAACGCCGATGGCGGCGTGACGCGACGCCCTCTCACCGTAGGTGATCACCGTCCGGGATGCCGCCGCAGGGGCACCCGCACGGGTGGCTGTGAGGGTTTGGTCGGCGTGTCCCCGCCAAACTGACTTATCCGGCCTATTTCGCCATGCACACTCTCGACGTCGACTTGCTCACAGTGTCGATGCACAGCTGACATGGAACTGCCCAGACCTGGGTAGGGTCCGCGGACCAGCGGTCACGAGGGTGGCCGCGGAGTGAGACCCAGCGCCGGCGCCCCGTGTGGCCCGCCGCCGGGCACCCCCGCCGGGACGGCATCGACCGGCGGACGAGACGAGGAGGGCACCGTGGCCGACCAGGCCCAGACGACCTACAACGGTTACTGCGTGAAGTGCAAGGAGAAGCGGGACTTCGAGGGGCACGTCGAGGTCTCGAAGACCGGAATGAACATGGCCAAGGGCAAGTGTCCGGTATGCGGTACAACAGTGAACCGCATTCTGGGCAAGGCCAAGGTCTGACCCGTACGGCTGACGGGGGCGGGGTGGCCGGTGGCCACCCCGCCCCGTTTGCGTCCCGGGCCGCCGACGGGGTGTGTCGGGTGACCGACAGCCGCCTCGGAAGGCTGTGGAAAACCCGCCGAACCCTGTGGACAACCCTGGACACGGGCGCGGGCGCCTGTGGACAACGATCGACCGAACGCGAAGACGCGGTCACGATCAGCGACCATGAGACGTACCGCACTGCCCCGCCCCACACTGCTGCCCGGTCTCAACCGGCTCTGGCGGGACCGGCACACCCTGCAGCTCGGCGTCGGGCCGGGGCCCGCCGTGCTGCTGGAGCTGGCCAACCCTCGGGCCGCCCACCTGCTCGACCTGATCGACGGCACCCGCAGCGAGCGCACCGTGCTGGCGCACGCGGCCAGCGTCCAGGTCACCGCCGACGAGGCCCGTACGCTGCTCGACGCCCTGCGTACGGCCGGACTGTTGGTCCCCGCGCACAGCCTGCTCCCCCGTGACCTCGTCGGCCCGGTCCGCGCCCGACTGGCGGCAGAGGCCGGCGCTCTGGCCCTGGCCGCGGCCCGACTGCCCGGCACCCCCGCGCAGGTCCTCCGCCGACGGCGGGCCGCCCGGGTGGCGCTCATCGGCACCGGGGCATTCGGTGCTTCGTTGACCGTGGCGTTGGCCCAGGCCGGCGTCGGGCAGGTGATCCCCCAGCTCACCGGCCCGGTACGCCCCGTCGACCTGGTCGGCACGGGCATCCCCGCCGCCGAGCTGGGCCACCCGCTGGCACCGGCGGTGCGCGCTGCCGTCAACCGCGTCGCTCCGGGCACCGGCACCCGGCCGGGCCGGGGCGGTCGGGTGGATCTGGTCATCCAGCTCGGCACGGACCGGCCACCGGCGCTGCTCGCCGCCGGCCTCGCCCAGCGGCGGCAGCCACACCTGCTGGTCACGCTTCGCGAGGGCGTACCGGTCGTCGGGCCGCTGGTCCGCCCACCCGCCGGGCCCTGCCTGCACTGCGTCGAGCTGCACCGGGCCGACCGCGACCCGGACTGGCCGCGCCTCGCCGCGCAACTCGCCGCCACCGATCCGGTCGCCGCCGGCACGACCAGCACGCTGCTCACCGCCATCGGGTACGCGCTGGCCGAGGCGCTGACGCAGCTCGACGGCGGTCAGCCCGAGACGCTGGGCGGGGCCATGGAGATCACCGGTGCCGGTCGTTTCCGTCGTCGAGGATGGCCGCCACACCCGGCGTGTGGGTGCTCCCGGGGGCGGGTGTCCGCACCAGCCCGGCCGCAGACCAGCAGCGGAGCCCTCCGGTCGGTAACAATGACCGGGTGACCGACATCCCGCGCCGCGCCGTGTCCCGCACCGCCAAGCTCGCCGCCCTACCGCTCGGCTTCGCCGGCCGGACGGTTCTCGGCATGGGAAAGCGCGTCACCGGGCTCGCCTCCGACGTGATCTCCGCGGAGATCCAGCAGCGCACCGCCGAGCAGCTGTTCAGCGTGTTGGGCCAGCTCAAGGGCGGGGCGATGAAGTTCGGTCAGGCGCTGTCGGTCTTCGAGGCGGCGCTGCCGGAGGAGATCGCCGCGCCCTACCGCCAAGCGCTCACGAAGCTCCAGGAGGCGGCGCCACCGCTGCCGGCAGCCAGCGTGCACAAGGTGCTGGCCGAACAACTCGGCCCCGACTGGCGGGACCTGTTCGTCGAGTTCAACGACACTCCGGCCGCGGCGGCCAGCATCGGCCAGGTGCACCGGGCCCGGTGGCGGGAGCCGGGGTTCGACGAGTCGGGCGCACCGAACAGCCGCGACGTCGCGGTCAAGATCCAATATCCGGGTGCCGGCGAGGCACTGCTCGCCGACCTCAAGCAGCTCTCCCGCCTGGGGGGCATGTTCCGGGCCATCCAACCCGGCCTGGACGTCAAGCCGCTCCTTGTCGAGTTGCGCGAGCGGATCACCGAGGAGTTGGACTACGAGCTGGAGGCCGAGTCGCAGCGGGCCTTCGCGGCCGCGTACGCCGACGACCCGGAGATCTACATCCCGAAGGTCGTCAACGCGGCGCCCCGGGTGCTGGTCACCGAGTGGGTGACGGGCACCCCGTTGGCCGACATCATCCGCGAGGGCACCGAGGAGCAGCGCGACGAGGCCGGTCGGTTGATGGCCACCCTGCACCTCTCCGCGCCGCAGCGGGCCGGGCTGCTGCACGCCGATCCGCACCCGGGCAACTTCCGGCTGCTGCCCGACGGGCGACTCGGTGTCATCGACTTCGGCGCGGTGGCCCGGATGCCGGAGGGCACGCCGGAGCCGATCGGCCGCATCGCCGCGACAGCCTTGCGCGGCGACGCCGACGAGGTGGTGCAGGGGCTTCGTTCGGAGGGCTTCATCGGCTCCGCCGAGGAGATCGACGCCGAGGGTGTGCTCGACTTCATCCGTCCGATGCTGGAGCCCATCGCGGCGGACGGGTTCCGCTTCACCCGGGCCTGGCTGCGGGCCGAGGCGGGCCGGCTGGCCAGCCCCCGCTCCCCCACGTACCAGCTGAGCCGGCAGCTCAACCTGCCGCCGTCGTACCTGCTGATCCACCGGGTGACGCTCGGCTCGATCGGGGTGCTGTGCCAACTGGAGGCGAAGGCCCCGTACCGCAGCATCCTGGAGCGCTGGCTGCCCGGCTTCGCGCCGGTCGCCTGACGACGTGACGAAGGGCGGGTGCCGGTCGGCACCCGCCCTTCTGCGTGGGGTGGTACTAGAGAACGCCCAGGTCACGCGCCGCCTGGTTGCGGCTGTTCATGGCGACGGTACGGGCGGATCGGGTTGCCTCAGTGCTCGTGGTGGTACGACCGGCCTGAGGCCGCCGCATTCGAGCCCGGGACAACGCTTCGTTGAGTAGTTGCATCTCGAAGGCTCCACTCGGGGCGTTGAACATCGTCTTCTCTCTCACTGCCGGTGCGACACCGGCGTCGTTGGTACGGATCGGGAACATGTCAGGCTGCCAGCCGGACCGCGCCACGCACCTCGGACAGCCCACTGGCTGCCAGACGCGCCTCGGCCTCGACCCGAAGCTCGGCGTCGCGGGCGACGTCCTCCTTACGCGGACGGCCACGGGGCCGCTTGCGCGGGACGACCGCGCCACGCTCGAAGATCTCGCCGCCCCAGACGCCCCACGGCTCCGCTCGCTCAACGGCTCCGGCCAGGCACTCGACGCGCAGCGGGCAGTCCCCGCAGAGCGACTTGGCCAGCTCGAGCTCGGTGGGCGAGTCGGAGAACCACAGGTCGGGGTCGAACTTCCGGCAGGGCAGGTTCGCCTCCAGCTCGACGCTCATGTCGAGGGGGGCCAACGCCAGACTCATCTCCCGGTCACCTCTCTCTCACTTCGATCTCGTGGATCGCATTCCGACGTACTTACGGCGGGCAAAAAATTGAGGCCGCGGATCCCGGTTACGGGTTCCGCGGCCTCGAGGTGAGCCGGTGTCTGATCGTCAGACCGGTCTACCTCGAGGTGGAACGCCGCGGACATCCATGCGCTTCTTGGCGACCTGGATGCCATTGCCCGTGAAGCCACTGGTCCCCTCGACTCCGGTGGGCGCGACGGCCAGGATCAGCTCGGCCTGAACCTGGTGCACCTGCGGAACCGACGGTCGTGCGGTGACCGTGAGGGCCACCCGGACAGCCGACAGCGGAGCGTGGACAGACGGCATCGCCGTCAGACGCTCATAGGTGAAGATCTTCACGGGTGCCACCTCCCTCACGTTCCTCGACTCGACTGAACCAACCCCCGTGAGCAGCCGGAATGGCGCCGCTCGCGTGGTGTGTCCTGAGGCTATTCCTCGCCCGGGGGCGAGGGCAAACGAATTTACGACGAGATTTCGAAAGTTTTCTCCGGGCAGACGTCGTCCACCCCCGCGCCGCCCACCAGCGCCAGCACCGACTCCCCGTAGAGGCCCAGTTTGCGGGGGCCGATACCGGCGATGGCGATCAACTCCTCGGACCGTCCGGGCCGCCGCTCGGCCAGCGCGACGAGCGTCGCGTCGGTGAAGACCACGTACGCGGGGACCTTCTGCGCCGCGGACACCCGCTGGCGCCACTCCCGCAGCCGTTCGTGCAGCTCGTCGTCGATGTCGGAGGGGCAGGTGGGGCAGCGACCCAGCTTACGGTCCGGGCCGGCGAGCAGGGTGGCGCCGCAGATCCGGCAGGAGACGATCTGGGTCCGACGCCGCTCCGCGCGGCGGGCCGGGCCGGTGCCGCCGGTCGCCCGCTCGGTGCCGCTGGAGCGGTCCAGCTGGGGCAGGAACCGCGACGGCCGCCGGGCCCGACCGCCCGGCGAGCGTGCTGCGGCGTACGACAGCCAGAGCCACTCCCGCGCCCGGGTGATCCCGACGTAGAGCAGCCGACGTTCCTCCTCGACCTGTTCGACGGTCTTGGCGTACGTGGTCGGCATGGTGCCCTCGGCGAGGCCGACCAGGAAGACGGCGTCCCACTCCAGCCCCTTGGCCGAGTGCAGCGAGGCGAGGGTCACCCCGTCCACCGTCGGTACGTGCTGCTGGGCGGCGCGGCGCGCCAGCTCCTCGGTGAAGTCGAAGAGGGTGACGGGGCGTTCCACCGACGCGGCCTCGCCGATCGGCACCACAGCGGGGCTGGCCGCGTACTCCTCGGAGAGCTGGACCAGCGCGGACAGCGCCTCCCAGCGCTCGCGGGCGGCCCCACCGGCCGGGGGTGCGTCGGGGGCCCAACCGACCGCGGTGAGCGCCTCGACGACGGCGGCCGGGAGTGGTGTCTCGCCGGGGATGGAGCGGGTGGCGGCGCGCAGCGCGACCATCGCCTGGCGCACCTCGGCCCGCTCGAAGAACCGCTCCGCGCCCTGCACGACGTAGGGCACCGACGCCTCGGTGAGGGCCTTCTCGTACGCCTCGGACTGCGCGTTGACCCGGAACAGGACGGCGATCTCCTTCGCCGGGGTGCCCGCGTCGATCAGCGCCCGGCAGCGGGCGGCCACGGCGTTCGCCTCGGCCGGCTCGTCGGTGAAGATCCGCAGGTCCGGCTCGGGGCCGGGTGGGCGCTGTCCGCTCAACTCCAGGCGCAACCGCGCCTCGGTGCCTCGGGCCTGGGAGATCACCGCGTTGGCCAACCCGACCACCTGCGGGGTGGAGCGGTAGTCGCGGACCAGCCGCACGACTGTGGCGTTGCGGTGCCGGCGGGGGAAGTCGACCAGGTACGCGGAGGTCGCCCCGGTGAACGAGTAGATCGTCTGACTGGCGTCACCGACCACGGTCAGGTCGTCGCGGCCACCCAGCCAGGCGTCGAGCAGCCGCTGCTGGAGTGGGTTGACGTCCTGGTACTCGTCGACCACGAAGTGCCGGTACTGGCCACGGACCTGCTCGCCGACGTCCGGGTGCTCCTCGATGCCCCACACCGCGGCACGCAGCATGTCCTCGAAGTCGATCACGCCGTTCGAGCGTTTGAGCTGCTCGTACGCGGTGAACACGTCGGCCACCTTCGACGGCTCGTGCGGGGTGTCCCGCAGCGCCCGGGCGGCGGACACCACGTAGTCGGCCGGCTCGACCAACGACGACTTGGCCCACTCGATCTCGCCGGCCAGGTCGCGGGCGGCGGCACGGTCGGCGCGCAGGCCCACCCGCGCCGCGGCGAGGGTGACGAGCCGCACCTTGCTGTCCAGCAGTTCGGGCATGGCGCGGCCGGCCAACAACCGGGGCGCGAAGTACCGCACCTGACGCAACGCGGCGGCGTGGAACGTCCGGGCCTGCACGCCGCCCACCCCGAGTACGGTGAGCCGGCTTCGCATCTCGGCGGCGGCGCGGGCGGTGAACGTGACCGCGAGGACGTGCCGGGGGGATATCTCACCGCTGAGTGCCCGGTGGGCGATCCGGGAGGTGATCGCCCGGGTCTTGCCGGTGCCCGCGCCGGCCAGGATGCAGACCGGGCCGGCCGGGGCGGTCACCGCGGACCGCTGCTCCGGGTCCAGCCCGGCGAGCACCTGTTCCGACGCTGAGTGAACCACCACAACCAGGAATCATCTCAGCTACCCGCGGCGTTGCAGCGAACAGCCTCGGCTTGATCGGCAAGCTGCGGCCGGAGGAGTTGGAGGATCCGACGATGTTGACGATGTATTCCACCCCCTGGTGCGGCTACTGCCACCGGCTGAAGTCGCAGCTCGACCGGGAGGGCATCGGTTACGAGGTGGTCGACATCGAGCAGGACCCGAAGGCCGCGGAGTTCGTGATGAGCGTCAACGGCGGCAACCAGACGGTGCCGACCCTGCGCTTCGACGACGGCAGCGCCCTGACGAACCCCTCGATCAACCAGGTCAAGCAGCACCTCGCGACCCTCACCGCCTGACCGACCAGGTCACCGTCGACGAGCGGCCGCCCCAACCGGGGCGGCCGCTCGTCGTGTGTCCGGCCAGGTCGACGCGGGACCGGCCGGCCACGTCCTCAACCGGTAGCCGGGGCGCCGGTGGGCACCGACCAGGTCGACGCGGGACCGGCCGGCCACGTCCTCAACCGGTAGCCGGGGCACCGGACGGGTCAGCGCGCTGAGGGCCGGTGGGCACCGGACCGGCCGGCCGCGTCCTCGGTCGGTTGCCGGGGCGACGGGAGGATCGGGCGGGTCGGCGGCGGGCGGCGGGTGCCGGTCGGGGTGCTGAGGTGCCGGCCCCGCCAGAGGTAGCTGCCGGCGACCAGGGTGGCCACCCCGACCAGCGCGAACAGCAACCGGTAGTCCAGGAACCCGACCAACAGGGCACCGGCGCCGATGGAGAACGCCTGCGGCCCGCTGACCACCGCCTGGGTGGCCGCGGCGACCCGGCCGACGAGCGTGGGTGGGGTCCTGCGCTGGATCAGCGTGTGCAGCCCGACCATCGTCAGCGGTAGCGAGACGCCGGCCAGCAGCACCGCCGCGAACCCGAGGCGGATATCGGGGTACGCGAGCGCCAGCGCGGCCGGGGAGAAGAAGGCCACCCCGGCCGCGAGTGTCCCGACCTCCCCGAGGCGGCGGATCAGCGCCGGTGAGCAGAGCCCGCCGAGCAGCCCGCCCACGCCCTGCACGGTGACCAGCACTCCCACGAACGCGGCGTCCCGGTTCAGCCCGTCGTCGACGTACGCGAAGATGAGCGACTCGCTGAAGCCCATCACCAGCGATCCGAGCCCGTAGCCGAGCAGGGCCCGGCGCAGGGCCGGCTCGCCGGCCAGGTGCCGCAGACCGGCGCCCAACTCGGCCGGCCACCGCAGCCGCACTGTCGGTGGCGCCTGCTGTGGAGCGGGCAGGGCGGTGACCACCGCCGCCGCGGTCAGAAATCCGACGATCCCGATCCCGGCCAACGCCCATCCGCCGAGCGCCGCGTAGAGCGCCGCGCCGGCCAGCGGGCCGATCAACCGCATCCCCTGGCGTACGGTCTGCAACAGGCCGTTCGCCTCGGCCAGCAGCTCGATCGGCACCAACTCCCGGATGAGCCCGCTGAGCGCCGCGCCGAGGGTGATGGACGACAGTCCGTACAGCGCGGCCACCAGGTAGACGATCCAGACGTCGCCCGCGTCGCGGACGGTGAACAGCGGGGTGAGCAGGGCTGCGGTGACCACGTTCGCGGCCACGAAGAACGGCCGACGTGGATACCTGTCGACGAACCAGCCGACCAGCGGTGCCAGCATCATCGGCGCGATGACGGCGAAGATGGTGGCACCGGCCAGCCCGTTCGAGCCGGTCAGATCCTTGACCCAGATGGCCAGCGCGAGCAGCAGGATCGACTCGGCGGTCATGCTGGCCAGCAGACCGCCGAAGAGGAGACGGAAGTCGGGTCGGCGCAGGACGGTGCGCATGGGTCCCTCCGGCGGGATGGCGTGCCCGGGTGGGCGAGGGGTCGACAGGCCGCGACCGCGGGTCCGTCGTCATCTGGCATTCCCGTGGTCCGATTTTCGTAAGACACGCCCCCGCCGGAACCTCCGACGTCGGCCGCGCCGTCCATACTGACCGTGGGGGGCGAATTTCATACAGTTACCGTCGCGTCTGCGGCGGTCGACGGGAAAGAGGACACTGTGCCTCCTGCCGCACCCAGCCCAATCCTGCGTCGTCGCCGGTTGGGCGTCGAGTTGCGCCGCCTGCGGGAAGCCGCGGGCCTCACCGGTGACCAGGTCATCGAGCGTATCGGTTGGGCGTCCGCGTCCAAACTGTCACGACTGGAGAACGGCCGCAGCCGACCGGACCCGCAGGACGTCGGGGACCTGCTGAATCTCTACGGCGCCGACCAGGCATTGCACGACGAGTTGCTGGGCATCACCAGCGAGGCCGGCGACATGCGCGGTTGGTTGAAGAACTTCCCGGTGATGACGCAGCAGCAGCGCAGTTGGGCCGAGTTGGAGGCGGGCTGCGCGGAGATCTCCGAGTACAACCCGACGCTGGTACCCGGCCTGTTGCAGACCCCGGGCTACGCCCAGGTCCGGATCGTCTCGGCCCGACAGGTGGACGAGGACGCGGGCGAACCGCAGCCCGACGACGAGCCGGAGACCGAGGTGCAGGCGAGGCTGGCTCGCCAGTCGCTGCTGACCCGCGAGCCGTACGCGCCCCGTTACACGGCCGTGCTGGAGGAGGCCGCCCTCGGCCGCCGCGCCGGCCCACCCGAGGTGCTGCACGAGCAGTTGGTCCAGCTCTGCGAGCTGGCCCTGCTTCCCAACGTCACGCTGCACGTGTTGCTGCGGGACACCCAGATCGGCAACTGGTACCTCCCGCCGACCGCGTTCTCCGTCTACCGGTTCGCCGATCCCCTCGATCCGGAGACGCTCGCCATCGAAGGTGGCTTCACCGATGTCATGTCGACCGAGGCAATCACGCTAAATCGCTATAAAGTGGTGTTCGAGTGGCTATGCACGGCGGCACTAAACGCCTCGGACACCCTCTCCTGGCTGATCGAGGCGACGGGACGGCTGACCGAGGCGGCGCCTCCTTCCACAGTGGCGTTCGGGCCGGCAACGGCGCCGACCCAACGCCGCCGGGAGTCGGGGCGGCTGACGGACCGGTGATCCACGGGGGACCCTCCGTCGGGACGTGCGGCACCACTCGTCCCATCGGATCGCTTCACATCAGGAGCAGAACCATGAACGACATCCACAACACGCCGTCCGTCTCCGCCCACTCGTTGGCGGATGCCCCGTGGCGTACCAGCACGCGCAGCCAGACCTCCAACTGCGTGGAGGTCGCCCCGCTCGGCACCGGCCCGTCGGCCGTGGCCCTGCGGGACAGCAAGGACCGAGGTGGTCCGGTCCTGCTGTTCAACCGCGCGGGATGGCTCGGTTTCATCAGCGGTGCGAAGAAGGGACAGTTCGATCTGAACTGATCCGGTGACCGGTACGGGGCCGTCGGCGGGTTGCCGGCGGCCCCGTCGTCGTACCGGCCCACCGACCCCGCCGAGTGGTGTCCGCCGAAAGGACGACCCTCGGAACCGATAGGCGCGTTTCAGTTGCTGGGACGAACACGGGGCGTAACATGGCCCTCGGGTACGTGGAACTTCCACCGAAGCTCATTCGTCGCGGTTCATCCGGAGACCCTCATGCGGTTCCTGATCGTTCGCACCGACATCCGCGCCGTCGCCGACGGGGACATCGCCGCTGCCTGGGCAGATGGCCACCGCCTTCGCGACGAGACGACCACGCCCGAGCCGCGACGGCAGATCGTGCACGCCGAGGACCGGGACGCCGCGCTCCTGCTGGCCCGCGCCCTCGCCACGGTCGGCGCGGTCCGCGCCGGAAAGCAACGGGTCAAGGTTCTGCCGCTCGGCGAACCCCGAGCGGCATTCCGACGCAGACCGGGGTCCACCGACACCTGATTCGACAAGACGTCCGTCGTGGTGGGCCGGCTCCCCCGCCGTTTCTCACATCCGCCGACCACGACGGCCCGTGTTCCCGGCCCGTGACCGCCGCGGCAACGGCGGCCACGGGTCGGGACCGTGCCTCAGCGCTCGCCGTCCACCCAACCGTCCAACCACCGGTGGATGAGGAACAACGCGATCGACGACGGCGGCGGCAGGATCAACTGCGCGCCGTCACCCACGTCCACCGTCTCGCCGGCCAGCGCCGCCCCGATCTCCCGGCGCGAGAACCACCGGGCGTACGCGATCTCGGACGGGTCGACCCGCACCGGGTCGTCCGGGTCGGCGGTGGCCAGGAAACCCAGCATCAGCGAACCGGGGAACGGCCACGCCTGGCTGCCCACGTACCCGATGTGCTCGATCCCGAGGCCCACCTCCTCGCGGACCTCGCGCAGCACGGCGGCCTCCGCCGACTCGCCCGGCTCGACGTAGCCGGCGAGGCAGGAGTAGCGCCGCCCGCCCGGGGTGCCCGGCCAACCGGCGTTGTTGCCGAGCAGACAACGCCCCTCCGGACCGTCCACGCCGTCGTGCACCAAGACGATCATCGCCGGATCGGTACGCGGCCAGATCCGTCCACCGTTGCGGTCCACCCGGGACCAACCGGCCTCGTCCATCGCGGTCGGCGCCCCGGTGCTCGTCGAGTAGCCGTGCCGGATGTGCCAGTTGAGCAGAGCCAACGCGGTGGTGAAGATGCCCGCCTCCCGGTCGGCCAGCAGGTGACCCACCTCGCGCAGGTTGACCGCCCGGGTGCCCGGTACCGCCGGCAGCGGCGCGTCGACGGCGAAGACCGGCACCCCGTCCGGCTCGACACCGAGGAACATCGCCGTCGACTCGGACCCGGCCGGCGCGTCGGACGCACCGAACAGCACCAGCGTCGGAGGCGACGTGTCGGTGCGGGCCAACGTCCGACCGTCGTCGGTCGAGTCGAGCAGCAACACCCGGGCACGCAGCCACGCCTCGGTCAGCCACTGCGCGTCACCCCGCCGGTGTGCCGCCCGATCCAACGTGGACCGCGCCAACGGCGGTGCCGCCTCCCCGCTCACGCCGGCGCTCCGCTTCGCTCCGCGCCGCCGCGAGACGGCCCGCTGCTGAGCTTCATGGCTCGCTCGCTCCGCTCGCTCACGCCGGCGCTCCGCTGCTGAGCTTCATGGTTCGCTCGCTCACGCCAGCGGCTCGGTGTGGACCGTGGTCAGCGCGGCCAGACCCGGTGTCACCCGCTCCGCGTCACCGAGCACCACGACCGCCGCCCGAGCCGGTGCCAGGTAACGGGCACCCACCCGCGCGACGTCGTCGACGCTCGCCTTCGCCAACCTCGCCGCGTACTCGGCGAGGAAGTCCAGGCGTAGCCCGTTGCCCGCGTACGCGCTGGTCAACGCCGCCAACCCGGCCTGGGTGGACATACCGAGCTGGAGGGTACCCAGGGCGTACTGCCGGGCCTGCTCCAACTCCTCGGGCTTCGGTGGCAGGGACGCCAGCCGACCCAACTCGTACGTCGTCTCCAGCAGGGCCGGACCGGTGACCTCGGTGGCCACCTCGGCGGAGGCGACCAGCACCGACCCGGCGACGGAGTGCTCGATGCCGGAGTGCGGGCCGTACGTGTAGCCCTTGTCCTCGCGGATGTTCTCCACCCAGCGGGAGGAGAAGTAGCCGCCGAAGATCAGGTTGGCCAGTTGCAGCGGCGCGTGGTCCGGGTCGGTGCGGGACACCGCCGGGAG
Source organism: Micromonospora sp. WMMD964 (assembly GCF_029581455.1). Classification (NCBI taxonomy): domain Bacteria; kingdom Bacillati; phylum Actinomycetota; class Actinomycetes; order Micromonosporales; family Micromonosporaceae; genus Micromonospora; species Micromonospora sp. WMMD964. Next base: position 112,965 of record NZ_CP120860.1, read on the forward strand.
CGCGATCCGCAGCGAGGACTGCACCGAGCCGGGCCGGTCGACGAGCAGCAGCGGCCCCGGCTCCAGCGGTGGGGTGGGCGGCAGGTCGGCGACCCGCCCGGCGCCGGCCCAACCGCCCAGCGCCCGCTCGGCCGCGTCCAGTGCCCTCTCCGGCTGCACGTCGCCGACCAGCACCAACTGCGCACCGGCCGGATGGACCCGCTCCGCGTGCAGGGTGCGCAGCGCCGCCGGGCGGACGGCCCGGATCTGGCCCGGCTCCGGGGTCTGCGTCGCGTACGGGTGGCGGCCGTAGATCCGCTTCAGCAGCGCCTCCCGGGCGAGGTGCGCCGGCTGACTCTGCGCCACCTGGATCCGGTCGACGAGTCGGTCCCGTTCGGTGGCGACCTCGTCGCTCGGGTAGGTGGCGCTGGTCAGCACCTCGGCCAGCAGCTCCAGCATCCGGTCCAGGCCGGTGACCAGCCCGGCGCCGGAGAGCATCAGCCGGTCCGGGTCGACCCCCGCGGAGAGCCCACCGCCCACCTTCTGCAACTCGGCGGCGAGCTGCACGCTGCTCATGGACTCGGTGCCGGAGAGCATCGTCTGCGAGAGCATCGCGCCCCGGGCCAGGTGGACCCGGCCGAACGGCACCCAGAGCCGCAGCTCGACCAGGGGCACCGCGGGCCGGCGTACGGCGATCACGGTGAGGCCGTTGCGCAGCGTGCGCTCGGCCTGCTTGGGGACCTTGAGCTTGCGGGTCGGCCCCAGCGGGGGCAACGTGCGCGGCGCGGCGGCGATGGCCCCGGTCATCGGGCACCTCCGGCGATGACCTCGATCGCGGCCCGGCGCTCCGGCCGCAGGGTGGCCGCGGCGGCCCGGACCTGCTCCTCGGTGACCTCACCGACCAGCCGGGGCAGCTCGTTGAGCAGACCCGGTTCGCCGCGTTGCTGCTCCAACACGGCCATCCGCAGAGCCCTGCCGAGCACCGCGTCGGTGTCGCGCAGCAGGTGGGTCGCCATGCGGGCCTGGGTGCGGTCCAGCTCGCCGTCGGCCAGCCCGTCGGTGGCCAACCGGTCCAACTCCTCGTCGATGGTGCGCAGCACCTTGTCCACGTCGCCCCCGGGCGGTAGGTGCGCCTGCAACAGCAGCGCGGTGGGGTCACGGACGTCGAACGGGTCGCCCATGAAACCGAGGTATCCGCCGAGGCTGGTCACCATGCGGTCGCGCTGCACCAGCCGTTCGACCAGCCGCGAGGCGTCGCCGTCGGTGAGCACCTCGGCCAGCACCACGTACGGCAGGTAGCCGGCGAAGTCGCTGATCGGGTCGGGCACCCGCCAGGCGCCGGCCACCGCCGGCAGCGGAGCCAGGGCATCGGTGTACGAGGTGCGCCGCTCCTCGGTCAGGTCGGGCTCGGTGAAGTCGGGTCGCTGCGGCGCGAGCCGGGCCGGCACGTCCCCGAAGTGCCTGGTGACCAGCTGGGTCGCCTCGGCCACGTCGATGTCGCCGCTGACGGCCAGGACCGCGTTGCCGCTGGCGTAGTAGCGGCGGAAGAAGTCCGCGGCGTCGGCGACGGTCGCCGACTCCAGGTCGTCGAAGGAGCCGTAGCCGTCGTGCGCGTTCGGGAACGTGTCGAACATGACCGGCGGGAGGGTCAGCCAGGGGAAGCCGCCGTACGGCCGGTTGAGGACGTTGACCCGGATCTCCTCCTTGACCACGTCGACCTGGTTGCGCAGGTTCTCCTCGGTCAGCCGGGGGCCACGCATCCGGTCCGCCTCCAGGAACAGCGCGCGTTCCAGCGCGTTGCTCGGCAACGTCTCGAAGTAGTCGGTGTAGTCCAGGTGGGTGGAGCCGTTGAAGGTGCCGCCCGCGCCCTGCACGTGCCGAAAGTGGGCCAGCTTCTCCAGGTTCTCCGAGCCCTGGAACATCAGGTGCTCGAAGAGGTGTGCGAAGCCGGTGCGTCCCTCCGGCTCGGAGCGGATGCCGACGTCGTAGACCACCGCCACCCCGATCACCGGGGCACTGCGATCGGGGGTCAGCACCACCCGCAGGCCGTTGTCGAGGGTGAACCGCTCGACCGGATACTTCGTCGCTGGAATTCTGGATCTCCGCGCCACGAGATCGACCCTAGCGCGTCGGCACCCCCACCACCTGCGACCTACCCGGAGCCGCCGCGACCGGGGCGGTGGCCAGAGGCAGGGCCTCGACGCCCACCGCTCGGCCCTCCTCGCGGTGCGGCGGAAGTTGAGAGCGGCCATGCGGGCCCGGCCCACCGAGTCCATCCGGCGGAACCGGGCCGGGGCGGCGGCGATCCGTTCCGGGCTCACCCCGGCCGGCAGCCGGTCGGCCTCGGCCCACGCCTGGGCGCCGGTGGGTCGGGCGATGACGTGCAGCCGCAGGCCGGTGCTCAGCGCGCGATGCCGGACACCTAGCAAACTGGTAGGAAATACCGACATGACTGAGACCCGAAATCCCGGCATGTGGATGGGTCTTGACGCTGGCCGCAGGCTGGCCCAGTCTTCCTACCAACTAAGTAGGAATACTGCGGATTGGATGGACGATGAGACGGTCCCCCCTGCGCCGGGTGGTCACTCTGGCCACCCTCGCCGTCCTCGGCGCGGCGACCCTGGGCAGCACCGCCGCGTGCGGCGACGACGACAGCAAGGGCGCGAGCGGGAGTTCCGGCCCGGTGACGCTGCGCCTCGGCTACTTCCCCAACATCACCCACGCGCCGGCGGTCGTCGGCGTGGAGAAGGGCATCTTCGCCGAGAAGCTCGGCGCGAACGTCAAGCTGGATCCGAAGACCTTCAACGCCGGCCCGGCCGCCATCGAGGCCGTCTTCTCCGGCGCGCTGGACGCCACCTACATCGGTCCGAACCCGACGGTGAACGCCTTCTCCAAGTCCAAGGGCGAGGCCGTCCGGGTCGTCTCCGGCGCGGCCTCCGGCGGCGTGGCGCTGGTCGTCAAGCCCGCCATCAGTGGCGTGCCGGACCTGAAGGGCAAGAAGATCGCCACCCCGCAGCTGGGCAACACCCAGGACGTGGCGATCCGCTACTGGCTCAAGCAGCAGGGACTGACCACCACCAAGGAGGGTGGCGGCGACGTCAAGATCGTGCCGCAGGAGAACGCCCAGACGGTCGAGACGTTCAACAGCGGAGCGATCGACGGCGCCTGGGTGCCCGAGCCGTTCGTGTCCCGCCTGGTCAACGCCGGCGGCAAGGTGCTCGTCGACGAGCGGGACCTGTGGCCGGACAAGAAGTTCGTCATCACCAACCTGCTGGTCAGCACGAAGTTCCTCAAGGCGCACCCGGACGTCGTGCAGAAGCTGGTCGACGGCCAGGTGGCCGCTAACGAGTTCGTCAACAGCAAGCCCGAGGAGGCTCAGCAGGCCATCTCCGACGCGATCGGCAAGATCACCGGGAAGCCGCTGGACCTGAAGCTCATCAAGCAGGCGTGGCCGACGTTGGAGTTCACCAACGACCCGATCGCGACCTCGCTCAAGGCCGGCCTCGACCACGCCGTCGACGTCAAGCTGACCGAGCCGGTCGACCTCGACGGCCTGTACGACCTGAAGTACCTCAACAACGCGCTCAAGGCCGCCGGCGAGCCCGAGGTCGTCCAGCCATGACGTCGACCACGACGACGCCGCAGAGCGCGACCACCGCGGTCGCGCTCTCCGGCGTGACCAAGGTGTACGGGCGCGGCGCGAATGCCGTCCTGGCCCTCGACGGTGTGTCGTTGGACGTCGCACCCGGCGAGTTCGTCTGCCTCGTCGGCGCCTCCGGCTGCGGCAAGAGCACGCTGCTGAACCTGGTCGCCGGGCTGGACCGGCCCAGCGGCGGGCAGATCACCCTGGACGGCGACACCAACCCGGGGCTGATGTTCCAGGAGCCGGCGCTGTTTCCCTGGCTGACCGTCGACGGCAACGTGGAGGTGCCACTGAAGCTGCGCCGGCTGCCCCGAGCCGAGCGACGCGAACGGGTCGCCGACCTGCTGCGTACGGTGCACCTGGCCGACTTCGGGCGCAAGCGCCCCCATGAACTGTCCGGCGGTATGCGGCAGCGGGTCGCACTGGCCCGCACGCTGGCCCTGGACACCCCGGTGCTGCTCATGGACGAGCCGTTCGGCGCACTGGACGCGATGACCCGGGACATCCTGCACGACGAGCTGGAACGCATCTGGTCCGAGCGCAGACTGTCGGTGCTCTTCGTGACGCACAACGTCCGCGAGGCCGCCCGGCTGGCCGACCGGATCATCCTGCTCTCCAGCCGTCCCGGCCGGATCATCTACTCCACCGCTGTGGACATCCCGCGCCCCCGACGGATCGACTCCCCCGAGGTCGCCGCCATCGCCGCCGAGGTCACCGAGCGGCTCCGTACGGAGGTGGGCCGTCATGGCCAATGACACCCTGACCAGCGCCGCGCGTACCGACGCGCAGATCTCCGGCCTGGACGCGCTGGAGATCGCCGGGCGGGACACCGAGGTCTCCCGAGGCGCCCGGATCTGGTCGGCCACCTGGCCGAAGCTGGCGGCGCTGGCCATCGCCATCGCGGCCTGGCAGGTGGTGGTCTGGTCGGGCTGGAAACCGCCGTACTCCCTGCCCGGGCCGCTGGAGGTCGGCCGCGAGCTGGTCACCCAGGCCCAGGGTCCGCAGCTCTGGGAGGGTCTGCTCACGACCCTGCGGCGGGCCGCCGTCGGCTACGTCTTCTCGGTGGCGGTCGGCCTGTTGCTGGGCCTGGCGGTGGCCCGGTCGAAGGTGCTCCGGGCCGCCATCGGCTCGATGATCACCGCGTTGCAGACCATGCCGTCGATCGCCTGGTTCCCGCTGGCCATCCTGCTCTTCGAGCTGAGCGAGAAGGCGATCTTCTTCGTGGTGGTGCTCGGTGCCGCGCCGTCCATCGCCAACGGGGTGATCTCCGGTGTGGACTACGTGCCGCCGCTGCTGCTGCGCGCCGGCCGCAACCTCGGCGCCCGAGGGCTCAACCTCTACCGGTACGTCATCGCGCCGGCCGCCCTGCCGGCGATCGTCGCCGGGCTCAAGCAGGGATGGGCGTTCTCCTGGCGCAGCCTGATGGCCGGTGAACTGATCGTGGTCGGGATCTCGCAGACGTCGCTGGGCGCACAACTGACGTACTCCCGCGAGTTGTCCGACGCACCCTGGCTGCTCTCCACGATGATCGTCATCCTGGTGCTCGGTCTCGGCGTGGACGCCGCCTTCGGCGCGGCCGACAAGGCGATCCGGCGACGCTGGGGCGTGCTCGACCAGGCAGGCAACTGACCCGTGTACGTCTCCGCGCGCAGCGACTACGCGCTCCGGGCGATGCTCGCCGTCGCCGCCGGTGGTGCCGGCGACGGCGAGGACGGCGAGTTGATGAAGGCCGCCAGCCTGGCCGAGGCGCAGGACATCCCGCTCAGCTTCCTCCAGGGCATCCTGCTGGACCTGCGCCGGGCCGGTCTGCTGCACAGCCATCGCGGCGCCGACGGCGGGTACGCGTTGACCCGCCCACCCGACGAGATCACCGTCGGGGACGTGTTACGGGCGGTCGGCGGTTCGCTCACCACGGTGCGCGGCCTCCCGGCCGAGCGCGCCGGCTACCACGGGGTGGCCGCCGGCCTGACCGACGTCTGGCTGGCGGTGCACGGGGCCATCGCCACGGTGGTCGACAGCACCAGCCTGGCCGACCTGCTCACCCACGCTCCCACGACCTGGTGAACCCCGAAGGCGACGTGGTCGGGTCGGTGCCCCGCCGACCCGACCACGTCGCGTACCGATCCTGACCGGGCCTGCCCCTCCGCGGCGCCGGTCGGCCGGTCGCTGCTCAACCCACGTGTGCGACCGCCGGGCCGGAGCCCTGGTCACCGGGACCGCGCAGCTCCACCAGACCCGCGGGAGCGTTACCCGCCGGGGTGGCGTGCCAGGGTGCGAAGGCCGCAACCATGGCGAGCAGCAGCCCGGCGAGCGCGACAGCGACCACCAGGATCAGTTCCCGCAGTGCACCCGAGCCGGCTTCGCCCGCCATGGTCACCCCTCCCGTGCCGGGCCCCCCGCCCGACATCCCCCGGTGGTCAGCCTCGACCACCCTCGGCCCGGGCACAGTCGGCCAGCCGACCAAGGCGAGGCTGATTGCCGACTCAGACGAGCGGTCGGACAGCGCGGCCGACCGGCCACCTCGCCACGGCGGCGGAACGGTGTCGCGCGGCATCGGTCGCCCCACCGACGCGACCGACCCGCCCAGCCGAAGCGGAGCGGGTCGGTCGAGGCGCGGACGATCAGGCGGTACGGGGACGGCGCGGGCGGCGGGACCGGCCCGACGCCCGGTGCGCCGGGCGGGCGGCACCGTCGGCGGCCGAGCCACCGGAGGTGCGGGCCCGCGCGGTCGGCGCCGGCGGGGCGGTGATGGTCACCGGCACGCCGGACGGCTCGCGGGCACCGGTCACCCGAGCCAACGCCTCGCCGTCGGCGCGCACCTGGACCGACTCGGGCCGGATGCCCGCGGTGGCCATCAACCGGGACACGTCCCGGCGCTGCTCGGGCAGGACCAGGGTGACCACCGTGCCGGACTCACCGGCTCGGGCGGTGCGGCCGCCCCGGTGCAGGTAGTCCTTCGCCTCGGTCGGCGGGTCCACGTTGACCACCATGTCGAGGCCGTCGACGTGGATGCCCCGGGCCGCCACGTCGGTGGCGACCAGGGCGGTCACCTGACCGGTGCGGAACTGCTCCAGGATCCGGGTGCGCTGCGGCTGCGACTTACCGCCGTGCAGCGCGGCCGCGCGTACCCCCTTGGACAGCAACTGCCGGGCGAGGCGGTCGGCGCGGTGCTTGGTGCCCATGAACAGGATGGTGCGGCCCTCGCGGGCGGCGATCCGGGTCAACGCGTCGGGCTTGTCCACCGCGTCGACGTGCAGCACGTGGTGGGTCATCGCGGTCACCGTGGCGGTGCCCGGGTCGACCGAGTGGGTGACCGGGTTGCTCAGGAAACGACGGACCAGCCGGTCCACGCCACCGTCCAGGGTGGCCGAGAACAACATCCGCTGCCCCTGCGGCGCGACCTGCTCCAACAGCTTGGTCACCTGCGGCAGGAAGCCCATGTCGGCCATCTGGTCGGCCTCGTCGAGCACGGTGATCTCAACCTGGTCGAGCCGGGCGTCGCCGCGGTTGATCAGGTCGTGCAGCCGGCCCGGGGTGGCGACGACCACCTCGGCGCCGGCGCGCAGAGTGTCCGCCTGCCGCTGCAACGACAGCCCGCCGACGACGGTGGCGCAGCGCAGCCCGACAGCGCGGGCGTAGGGGGCGAGCGCGGTGGTGACCTGCTGGGCCAACTCGCGGGTCGGCACCAGCACCAGGGCCAGCGGGCGACCCGGACGGGCCTTCCGCCCGGCCGTGCGGGACAGCAGCGGGAGCCCGAAGGCGAGGGTCTTACCGGAGCCGGTACGACCCCGGCCCAGCACGTCCCGGCCCGCGAGCGAGTCGGGAAGCGTCGCCGACTGGATCGGGAACGGCTCGGTGATGCCCTGCGCGGTCAACGCGGTGAGCAACGCCGGAGCCAGGCCGGTATGTGCGAAAGAAGGAATAACTGTGGTCATGCGGAAGCCTTCCTCGACGCGGCACGTGTCGAGGGAGGGCGCCGACGTCGGCGCTGTCACCGGCCGCAACAAGGCAGCCGGGACTCACAAGCACGAACCGATTGGAGTACGGGCCGGCCCGCCACCGGGCCGCCGTCTGCGCGCAGGCAGGCGGCGGCGAGGCGGGCCGGTCCCGTCGCCGTCGCACCCGGAGGGTGCGACAGGTGATGCTGACCGATCCGAAGATCAGAGCGGGCGGATGTTCTCCGCCTGCGGGCCCTTCTGGCCCTGGGTCACCTCGAACTCGACCCGCTGGTTCTCGTCCAGGCTCCGGTAGCCGGAGGTCTGGATCGCCGAGAAGTGGGCGAAGACGTCAGCGCCGCCGCCGTCCGGGGTGATGAAGCCGAAGCCCTTGTCAGCGTTGAACCACTTCACGGTGCCAATTGCCATGTGTTTCGTCTCCTTGACGGAACGTCGGACACGCACGTGTTGCGTGCCCGAAGAGGAGCGCTCCGCGCGGGGATGCGCGAATCGCCTGTCGCTTCTGGTCGCCCCGCCCGGAGAACTCCGGACACAACAAAGAGCGCCTGGGGCCACAATCCCGCCAGGCGCACACAGAGTCTCTGGTAACCAAAACTGCAACCCGGTCAACCTACCACGGATCTTCCCGTCCCGGTCAATGGTTAGCGGAATCTTCGGGCAACTGGGTGATCATGGCCGTGAGCCCCGCCACGTCCAGCAGATCGGTGGGCCGGACCGTCACGCCGTGTCGGACGTAGTGGAACGCGGCGCCCACCCGGTCGACCGGCACACCGGCCAACTCCGCCCAGGCCAACCGGTAGACGGCCAACTGCACGGCGGCCACCTCCGCCGCCGGCCCGGTCGGCTGCGCGCCGGTCTTCCAGTCGACCACGTCGAACCGCCCGCCGGGCCGGGCGAAGACCGCGTCCATCCGCCCCCGCACCACGACACCGGCGATCACCGTGGCGAACGGCACCTCCACCTCCACCGGTGACCGATCGGCCCACTCGCTGGACAGGAACCGCTCCTGAAGCTCGACGAGTGCCTCGTCGGGCGCGGCATCGGCGTCGGCCGCACCGGGCAGCTCGTCCAGATCCAGCAGGCGGTCGGCGCCGAAGCGCTGCTCCAACCAGGCGTGGAAGGCGGTACCCCGACGGGCGTACGGGTTGGGCTCGGTCGGCACCGGTCGGCGCAGCGTACGGGCCAGCCCCGCCGGGTCACGCCGCAACGCCACCAGTTGGGTCACGCTCAGCTGCCCGGGCAGGGGCACCTCGACCGCACCGGAGAGCCTGGTCAGCTCGGCCCGTTCGGCAAGCAGCAGATCCGCCTCGCGTTGCCAGCGCGCCACTTCCGGGTCCGCCTCCGGGTCCGCCTCCGGCTCGACCCTCGCCACCGGCCCGGCGGGCACCGGTCCCACCGGCCCAGCGGGCACCGCCCCGACCGGCCCAGCGGGCACCGGTCCCACCGGCCCGACGACCACCGCGCTCGGACCGCCGGTCATCAACCGGCGCACCAGCCCGGCCGCCTCCGCGAGCGCCGGCCGGCGGCCACCCAGCGGGTCGGCCGGCCACTCCGCGCGCAGCACCACCTCGGCCGTGGGATTCGTCGCGTCCGGGGTCGGCTCCGGGGCCCACACGTCGATCAGGTGCCCCGGCCCGCCGTCGAGGCAGGCGTCGTACACCTCGCGGAGGAAGACCGACGGACCTCGCGGTCGCTTGGTGCCCTCCCCCCACCAGTAGCCGGAGCAGAGCAGCAGGCGGCGCGGCCGGGTCACCGCCACGTACGTCAGCCGGCGCTCCTCCCGCTCGTCGTGGGCCCGCCACGCGTCGGTGAAGTCGGTCACCGCCCGAGCAACCGCCCGCTGGTCGGCCGCCTCGTCGAGCGCCAACTCGGGCAACCCGTCGGCGTCACCGCGCAGCGGGAACGGCAGCACACCGAGCCCACCCAGCCAGTGATCGGAATTGCGGACCGGGCCCGGCCACACCCCACGGCTCAGCCCGGCCACCGCCACCACATCCCACTCCAGTCCCTTGGCGGCGTGCGCGGTGACCACCTGCACCGCGCCCTCCACCACCTCGACCTCGCCCGGCGCCAGACCGCGCTCCTCGTCCTCGGCAGCGGCCAGGTAGGACAGGAAGCCGGCGAGCGTCGCGCCAGGGGTCTCCCCGCTGAAGCGCGCCGCCACGTCCCCCAGCGCGTCCAGGTGACCCCGGGCCAGGCCCGCGTCGCCGGCACCGTCCCGACCGGCCCGCACCGCCACCTCCACGTCCAGGCCGATGGTCCGCTCGATGTCGGCGATCAGGTCCGGCAGGGCCTGGTCCAGCCGGTAACGCAGCAGGGCCAACTCCAGCCCGTACGCGCGCAACCGCGCGAAACCCTCCGCCGAGTACGCCTGCGCCGGGCCCAGATCGGCCAGCGCCTCCACCAGAGTCGCCTCGTCCAACAGGTCGGGGCTGATGTCCGACGCCTCGTCGGCGGCGACCTGCCGCCGGGCGTTCGCGATGGCCCGAGCCCTCCGGTGCAGCGCCACCAGGTCCCGTGGCCCGATCCGCCACCGGGCGCCGGTGAGCAACCGCAACAACGCAGCACCGTCGGTCGGGTCGGCCAGCACCCGCAACGTGCACACCACGTCGCGAACCTCGGGAGTGTCCAGCAGACCGCCCAGCCCGACCACCTCCACCGGGAGACCGCGCTCGCGCAACGCCGACTCGATCGCCGGGATCTGGCTGCGGACCCGGACCAGCACGGCCGTCGTCGGGCGCTGCGCCACCGGGATGTGCTCGGCCGCCGCGCCCGGCATCCGGGCCGCCCCACGCCAGGCGGCGAGCACGCTGTCGGCGATCCAGGCCGCCTCGTCGGCGTACGTCGACAGCATCGCGCAGTGCACCGTGCCCCCGGCCGCACCGCTCGGGCTGCGGTGCGGGATCGGATCCCGGACGGTCAGCGCGGAACGCAGCTCCGGCACCCGGGCCCCGGCCGCGCGCAGCGGAGTGGAGAGCGCGTTCGCCACCCGGAGGATCTCCGGGCGGTTACGCCAACTCGTGGTGAGACCGAGCGCCTGGGCGGGCTGACCGTCGGTGCGGGCGAATTCGGCGGGAAACCGGTCCAGGGTGCCGGCGCTGGCCCCGCGCCAGCCGTAGATGGACTGGCACGGGTCGCCCACGGCGGTCACCGGGTGCCCGCCGCCGAACAGCGCGTTGAGCAGCACCACCTGGGCGTGGCTGGTGTCCTGGTACTCGTCGAGCAACACCACCCGGAAACGATCCCGCTCGATCTGGCCGACCGCCGGGTGGTCCCGGGCCACCCGGGCCGCCCGGGCGAGCTGGTCGGCGAAGTCCATCGCCTCGAAGTCCTCCTTGCGCCGGGCGTACGCCCGCACCAGCGGCAGCAGGCGCAGCCGGGTCTGCTGCAGGGTGAGCGCCTTGCGCACGTCGGCGTACACCCGACCCGGCCGGGACTGCACCTCGGCGAAGAACCGACCGGTCCACGCCGCCAGCTCGTCCGGTGCCACCAGGTGCTCGTCCAATTCACCGGCGAGCGCCAGCACCGCGTCGGTGATGGTGCTCGGCATTCGGTCCACCTCGGACATGTCGCCGTCGTAGTTACGCACCAGCAGGTCGACCAACTGCCACCGCGACGCCTCGGTCAGCAGCCGGGTGGACGGCTCGTAGCCGGCCCGGAGCCCGTGCTCGGTGACGATCCGCCCGGCGTACGAGTGGTAGGTGGAGACCGTGGGTTCACCGGCGAGCGGATCGTCCAGCGGATCCCGGCCCTGCCGACCGACCCGGCGGATCAGCTGGTCGAGCCGGGTACGGACCCGGTGGGCCAGTTCCCCGGCCGCCTTCCGGGTGAAGGTCAACCCGAGGATCTGCTCCGGACGTACGTACGAGTTGGCCACCAACCAGACCACCCGAGCGGCCATCGTCTCGGTCTTGCCCGACCCGGCGCCCGCGACCACCAGCAGTGGCTCCACCGGCGCGGCGATGATCGCGGCCTGCTCCCGGGTGGGTGCCGGCAACCGCAGCAGCTTGGCCAGCTCGGTCGGTGTGTACCGAGGTCCGGAGTCGGCCAGCCGGGGCGTCGGCGCGGGGCCGGCACCGAACAGGGTGGGCTGGGTCATCAGTTCTCCGGGGGACGGACGGTGGGCGGCTCGACCACCTGACGTCCCTGCCCGGAGACCGGGCAGCTGGTCCGCACCGGGCAGACCCGGCACTTCGAGTTGGCCACCGCGGCGAACGTGGCGGCCGCCATCGTATCGGCGGTCCGCCGGACCAGTGCCGTCGCCCAGCCGGCCGCCGGTCCCTCGCCGACGGCCGGCTGGTTCTGCTCCCGTGCGTCCTTGGCGGAGGTGCCGAGCTGCACCAGCGCGGCGCCGCCCGACTCGTCCCCGAACTCGGCGAACGCCCCCGCCTCCACGGCCGCCTGGTAGGCGCCGAGCTGCGGGTGTTCGGCCAACTCGGCGCCGGTGACGGCGGTGGACTTGCCGGTCTTCAGGTCGATCACCACGAGCCGCCCGGCCTCGTCGACCTCCAACCTGTCGACCCGACCGGCCAGCTCCACCGGTCGGTTCGGGTCGTCCAGGCGGACGGCGAACTCGTGCTCGATGGCGAGCAGCCGCCGCGGGTTGGTGGCCAACCAGCGCAGCAGCTTGTCGACCATCGCCTCGGCGCGCTCGCGCTCCGGCCCGGCCATCCACCTGGCGGCCAGCTCGATGGCGTCGAACCGGGCGGCCACGTAGTCGAGCAGAGCGCCCCGGTCGGCGCTGGCGTCCTCAGCGAGCATCGCGGCGGCGTGGACCAGGTTGCCCACCCCCTGCGCCGTGCTGGTCGGACCGCTGCCGCCGTGCCGCTCCAGCAACCAGCGCAGGCTGCACCGCAGTGCGCTCTCCATCGCCGACGGGGTGACCCGCACCGGCTCGCCCTCGTCGACGAGCGGCCGGTCGTCGGAGAGCGCCCGCAACCCCCACCAGTCGTCCGGGTGAGCGCCGGGCACCCCGGCGGCGGCGAGCCGGGCCAGCTCGGCCGCCGCGGCGCGCCGTCGGCCCGCCGGAGCGGCCGGGTCGATGATTGCGGTACGCAGTTCCGCGACCAGCGCGGGCAGGGTGAGCGCCCGAGGTGGACGGGTCACCGGCAGCGCCCCGGGACGGTCCGCTTGACCGTCGTCCACGTCGCCGCCGCCGGGCCCACCGCCGTCATCGGTCCCGCGCGGGCCGGGCGGCCCGGTCGGGTCGGCCGGCCCAGCGCCGTTCGGCGGTCGGGGCGGCGTGCTGGGGACCAGCTCGTGCAGGAACCGGCTCGGCTGTTCCTCGTGGTCGTCACCGCCGACGGCCGCCGATGCGACGGCGCTGACCAGCAGTCGGTGTCGGGCCCGGCTGATGGCGACGTGGAAGAGCCGGCGCTCCTCGTCCAGCAACGCGGAGGTCTGACCCACCACGTTGGCCGCTGTCGCCCCGTCGACGGACCGACCGGCCAACACGTCGACCAGCCGCTCGGAGCCGAGCAGGCTGCCGCGCAGTCGCAGGTCCGGCCAGATGCCCTCCTGCACGCCGGCCACCGCGACCAGGTCCCACTCCAGGCCCTTCGCGGCGTGCGCGGTGAGCAGCCGCACCGCCTCGCCCCGGTCGGCGGTCGGCGCGATGGTGTCCGCCGGCAGGTCCTGGGCCAGCACGTGGTCGAGGAAGACCTCGGTGCGGGCACCGGGCAGGCGGTCGGTGAACCGGGCCGCCGCGTCGAAGAGCACCAGCACGGCGTCCAGGTCGCGGTCGGCCGCCTCGGCCCGGCGCCGCCGGGCCAGGTCACCCTCACCGGCCGCCGGTCGCCCCTGGATGATCGCGCCCGCCCAGCGCTCGGCGAGGTTGCTGGCGTGCCAGACCGCCCAGAGCACGTCCTCCGCCGTCGACCCGGGTCGGTCGGCGGCGTCCCGCGCGCAGGCCAGCAGCCCGGCCACCGCCTGCGCCGGCTCGGCCCAGCGCCGGTCGATGTCGGCCAGCTCCGCCGGATCCCGCAGCGCCTCGACGATCAGCTCCCCGGACGGGCGTCGGTCACCGCCGGCCAGCGCGAGCGCGCGCAGGCCCTGCCGCAGCCGCCGCTCGGCCAGCGGGTCGGCGCCGCCGAGCGGCGAGTGCAGCAGCGCGACCGCCGCCTCCTCGTCCAGCCGGTCCGGTTCGAGCGCGCACCGCAACAGCAGCAGCAGAGGTGCGACCGCCGGTTGCAGGTGCAGGGGCAGATCCTCACCGTGCACCACTGTGGGTACGCCGGCGGCGTGCAGCGCCCGTCGCAGGGTGGGCAGCTGCAACGCGGTGGACCGCACCAGCACCGCCATCCGCGACCAGGGCACGCCGTCGAGCAGGTGCGCCGAGCGCAACGAGTGGGCCAGCCAGGCGGCCTCGCTGGTCGCCGAGCGGAACGTGTGCACCTCGACCGCCCCGGGCGGCGCGTCCGGCAGCGGGTGCAGCCGGCGGTGTGCCGCTGGACCGCGCAGCCGGCGGCCCAGCCGGGCGACGGCCGCGAGCAGATCCGGCCCGGCCCGGTACGACGTGGTCAGCAGCACCTGCGCGGCGGGTGCCCCGGAGGCGGTGCGGAAGCGGTGCGGGAACGTGGTCACCCCGGCCGGGTCGGCACCGCGGAAGGCGTACGTGGAGGAGTCCGGGTCGGCGAACGCGACGAGTGAGGTGCCTCCCCCGGCGATCACCGACAGCAACTCCATCTGGGCGGGGTCGGTGTCGGCCAGCTCGTCGAGGTACACGTGGGCGAGTCGGCGGCGCTCGGCGGCCAGCAGTTCCTCGTCGTCGCGCAGCAGCCCGGTGGCCGCCCGGACCAGCTCGGCCGGGTCGTACGCGATGGAGCCCCGGTTGCTGACGTCGCGCAGCGCGAGCACCGACACGTACTCCCGCAGGAAGCGGGCGGCGGCCGGCCAGTCGTCGCGGCCGAGCTTCTCGCCCAGCCGGGCCAGGTCGACCGGGCCCACGCCCCGCTCGGCGGCACGCATGAGCAGGTCGCGTAGCTGACCGGCGAACGCCCGGGTCCGCAGCGCGGGGCGCAGGTCGCTCGGCCAACCGACCGGGTCGTCCTCGGGCTCCTCGCCCACCACGTCCAACAGCTCGCGGATGATCAGATCCTGCTCGGGGCCGGTGAGCAGCCGGGGCGACGGCTCACCCCGCTCGGCGGCGGCCCGGCGGAGCAACCCGAAGGCGTACGCCGGGAAGGTGCGCACCAGCGGCTCGCGCAACACGCGGTGGCCGTCCTGCGCGATGCGGGCCTCGATGCGCTGACGCAGCGCGGTGGCGCCGCGCCGGCCGAAGGTCAGCACCAGGATGCGTTCGGGGTCGACGCCCTCGGCCACCCGGGCGGCGACCGCCTCGACCAGGGTGCTGGTCTTGCCGGTGCCCGGGCCGCCGAGCACGAGCATCGGCCCGTCGGTGTGCCCGACCACCTCGGCCTGCACCGGATCGACCCGTCGGCCCGGCGGTGCGCCCATCGCGCCGCCCGCCCGGTCGGTCGACCCGCTGCCACCGGCAGCCGGGATGCCGTGGTCGGATTGCGCGGCGTCGCCGGCGGCCACGGTGCCGCCGCCAGGCACGCCGTCGCCCTCCCGCGCCGGCCCACCGGACCGCCGCACCAACCGGTACGCCTGCATCAGCTCATCCCATCAAACCCGTACGACACCCACCCGCCCCGGCCCACCCCACCATCCAGCTCCGTCGATCATGAAGTTGGCGGCGCGACACGCCGACAGCGGCACCGCTAATTTCATGATCATCCGGAGGGAGCGGAGGCCGCCGGGGGCGGGGATCAGGTCAGGTGGGACTCCAGGGCGTCCAGGGCCTCGGGCACGGTGGTGGCCACCATGAGGAGGTCGCGACCGGCGGTCTTCAGGAAGTGCTGGTCGGTCAGGCTGTCGAGCCAGTCCAGCAGGGGTCGGAAGAAGCCGTCGGTGTCGATCAGCACCATCGGCTTGGCGTGCAGGGCGAGGGTCGCGGTGGTCCAGACCTCGAACAGCTCGTCCAGGGTGCCCAGCCCGCCCGGCAGGGTGAGGAAGGCGTCCGACTTCTCGATCATCAGGGTCTTGCGGCTGGCCATCGAATCGGTGACCAGCAGTTCGTCCGAGGCCAGGTCGGCGACCTCCAGATCGACGAGCGACTGCGGGATCACCCCGAGGGTCCGCCCACCGGCGGAACGCGCGCCGTCCGCCAGGGTTCCCATCATGCCGACGCAGCCACCGCCGCTGACCAGCGTGTGCCCGCGCCGGGCCACCTCGGCGCCGGTCTCGGCGGCCAGGTCCAACCAGCGCTGGTCCAGGGTGCGGGACGAGGCGCAGAAGACGCAGATCGCCGCCATCAGTTGTCCCGCGGCTGCTCGGCGGCGGCCTGTTCGGCGGCGGCCTGCTGGTCCGCGCCGGTCCGGGCGACGACCTCGTCGCGGATCGCCTCCTGCTCGGCGGAGAGTGCCGCCTCCGCCTCGACGATGTGCCGGACCGCCGCGTTGACGTCGTCGGTGAGGCAGATCAGCTCCAGGTCGACCGGGCCGATCTTGCCGTCGGCGGCCATGGTGTCGCGCAGCCAGTCCAGCAGCCCCTGCCAGTACGCGGTCCCCATCAGCACCACCGGGAACCGGGTGACCTTGCCGGTCTGCACCAGGGTGAGCGCCTCGAACAGCTCGTCCATGGTGCCGAACCCACCGGGCAGCACCACGAACGCCTGGGCGTACTTGACGAACATCGTCTTGCGGGCGAAGAAGTAGCGGAAGTCGATGGCCAGGTCGACCCACTCGTTGATGCCCTGCTCGAACGGGAGCTCGATGCCGAGCCCGACGGAGAGCCCGCCCGCCTCGCTGGCACCACGGTTGGCGGCCTCCATCACACCGGGCCCACCGCCGGTGATCACCGCGTAGCCGGCCCGGGCGAGCGCACCGCCCAGTTGCTCGGCCAGCTGGCACTCGGCGCTGTCCGGTCCGCTGCGGGCGGAGCCGAAGACGCTGACGGCCGGCGGCAGGTCGGCGAGGGTGTCGAAGCCCTCGACGAACTCGGAGAGGATGCGCAGCGCGCGCCAGGCGTCCTTGGTCTTCCAGTCGCTCCGGCCCCGCGAATCCAGCAACCGCTGGTCGGCCGTGCTGCTCGGAATCGCCCCTCTGCGCAGGGTGACCGCGCCCCGGTGCCGCTCCTGTCCGGGACCGCGACCGGCCTCCCGCCCGTTGCTCTGGCTCATGGAGCAACCGTAGTGGAGCAGCACCCGCCGGGTGCGCGGGGCGGGGACGCCGAGAAATAGTTCGCGATCAAGGGCAACTATTCGGCTCTCCCGTACGTCTTACTATTCACATACCGGGTATGCCCCGGGCGCGCGCCTTCGGGGGAGGAGACAGCGTGATCAGTAACAGCGAGATGATCCGGATCCGTCGCCAGATGCAGCGACGGATCCGAGACGTGGTGGCCGAACGCCGCCGCACCCGAGACCTGAGCCTCTCCCCCGCAGCCCCCGCGTCGACCGGATCCGATCAAGAGGTTTGCGTCGCCGACAACGGGCCAGGCTGACGCAAACCTCTTGATCACCGGGGCGACGGCCCCGCGCCCGGTCAGACCGGGGCCAGCCAGCGGTGCAGGGTCGCCGCGCCGTCGCGGATCTTGCTGATCTCGACGTGCTCGTCGGGGTGGTGGGCGAGGTTCGGGTCGCCGGGGCCGAAGTTCAGCGCGGGGATGCCCATGGCCGCGAAGCGCGCCACGTCCGTCCAGCCCAGCTTGCCGATCGGCGCGGCACCCACCGCCGCCAGGAACTCCTTCGCCGGAGCCGCCTCCAGCCCGGGGGCCGCGCCCGGCGCGATGTCGGTCACCTTCACCTCGAAACCGGCGAACACCTCCCGCAGGTGCGCCTCCGCCTCGGCGGGGCTGCGGTCCGGGGCGAACCGGTAGTTGACCTCGACCTCACAGTGGTCGGGGACCACGTTGCCGGCCACTCCACCGCCGATCCGCACCGCGTTCATGCCCTCGCGATAGTCGCAGCCGTCGATGGTGACCCGACGCGCCTCGTACGTCTGGAGGCGCCGCAACACCTCACCGGCGGCGTGGATGGCGTTCACCCCGTGCCAGGAGCGCGCCGAGTGCGCGCGTACCCCGGTCGTGGTGACCACCGAACGCATGGTGCCCTGGCAGCCCGCCTCGACGATGCCGTACGTCGGCTCCAGCAGCACCGCGAAGTCCGCCTCCAACCACTCCGGGTACGCCTGGGCGACCAGGTTCAGCCCGTTGTACCGGGACTCGATCTCCTCGGCCTCGTAGAAGAAGTAGGTCACGTCGTACCGCGGATCGGGCAGGGTCACCGCGAGGTGCAGCGCGTACGCGGTGCCGGACTTCATGTCGGAGGTGCCACAGCCGTACATCAGGTCGCCGCGCATCGTCGACGGGAAGTTGTTGTTCAGCGGCACGGTGTCCAGGTGCCCGGCCAGCACGACGCGCTGCGACCGACCGAGGTCGGTGCGCGCCATCACGGTGTTGCCGTGCCGGTGGGTGCTCAGGTGCGGCACACCGCGCAGGACCTCTTCGACGCAGTCGGCGATCGCCTTCTCGTTGAGGGACACGGACTCTATGTCGACCAGAGCGCGGGTCAGCTGCACCGGATCGGCGAGGACCTCGGGGGTCAGCGGGTTCTCCATGAATCGCACGGTACCTTCAGGGCTGTCAGCGTGAGCAGTGAGCTGAGGCCAGCCGGCCGCTACCGAGAGGTGTAACAGTGACGTCCGCAGATTCGGCCTGGGGCATCGGCCTGGCCACGGTCACCGCAGACGAGCAGGTGCTCGACACCTGGTACCCGACCGGCAAGCTGGGCCTGGGTGAGCTGCCGCTGGTCTCCGGCGAGGACAAGGCGGACGTGCTCGACCTGCCGCCGGCCGCGCTCGGCGACCGGTCGCTGCCCGGTCTGCGTACCGTGCAGGTGGTCACCGTGATCGGCTCGCTGGACGACCCGATCAAGGACGCGTCCGACGCGTACCTCCGTCTGCACCTGCTCTCGCACCGCCTGGTGCGGCCCAACCAGCTCAACCTGGACGGCATCTTCGGCAAGCTGGCCAACGTGGCCTGGACGTCCGCCGGGCCGTGCCCGCCGGAGCGGGTGGACGAGCTGCGGGTGATCGAGCGTGCGGCGGGCCGGCACCTGTCGGTGTACGGGGTGGACAAGTTCCCCCGGATGACCGACTACGTGGTCCCCTCCGGCGTGCGGATCGCCGACGCCGACCGGGTCCGCCTCGGCGCCCACCTGGCCGCCGGCACCACGGTGATGCACGAGGGCTTCGTGAACTTCAACGCCGGCACCGTCGGCACCTCGATGGTCGAGGGGCGGATCGTGCAGGGCGTGCTCGTCGGCGACGGCTCCGACATCGGCGGTGGTGCCTCGATCATGGGCACCCTCTCCGGCGGCGGCACCGAGAAGATCAGCATCGGTGAGCGGAGCCTGGTCGGCGCGAACGCCGGGGTCGGCATCACGCTCGGCGACGACTGCGTGGTCGAGGCCGGCTGCTACATCACCGCCGCGTCGAAGGTCACCCTCCCCGACGGCCGGGTGGTCAAGGCCCGCGAGCTGTCCGGTGTCGACGGGCTGTTGTTCTGGCGCAACTCGGTGACCGGCGCGCTGGAGGCGAAGCCGCGCACCGGCCGGGGCATCGAGCTGAACGCCGCCCTGCACGCCAACGACTGACGTCCCCGCCGGGTCCGCGGCGCTCGGCCGCGGACCCGTCGGGGGTACGCCTCAGCGCAACCGGTACGCCTGGATGATCTTTTCGGTCACCGTGTTGCCGGCGGCGTCCTTCGCGGTGGCCCGCAGGGACGCGTAACCGGGCCCGGCGGGATGCCGGACGGTCGCCGTCCAGCCCTGCCCGCCGTGCCGGACCCGGGCGGACTGCCAGGTCTTGCCTCCGTCGTAGGAGACGTCCACGGTCAGCTTGGTCACCCGCGACGCGGCAGCGCCGGGCTGACGCTGCACCTGCACCGGGATGACCAGACTCCGTCCGGCGGGAGCCGCGTTGTCCACGCTCAGCGGCGGCGTGAACCGGATGGCCGACACCGGCAGTTGACGGTAGTCGTCCCCGCCGACGTGCCGGGAGCGGAACGTCCACGCGGTGCTGACCTCGGTGCTCAGGTCGGTGAAGCTCCGCTTGGCCGACACCTCCAACCGGTAACGGGCGTTATCGGGCGGCACGGTGAACTGCCCGAATCCCGGCTCCGCCGACTCACCGACCAGTTTGCCGTCGCGGTAGAGGGCGGTCCGGCCTTCGTCGGTGACCGAGAATCCGGCGTGCCCCTCGGCGTCGCCGTGCAGCGGCACTCCCACCTGGATCTCGTCACCGAGTCGACTGATGCTCTGACCGGGCCAGCGCGGCGCCGGGAAGGACGGCCCGTACGGCGCGCTGTTCCAGCTCTCCCGGGTGTGCCGCCCGGGCTGGTACGCCCTCGGGTCGGAGGCCAGATTCACCTTCAGGTCGATCCAACCCTCCTCGGTGACGACCCCGAACATCAGCTCCGAGGACCACCGCACCGCGTTGGTGCTGTAGTGCTCGACCCGCTGCCCCGGCACGGTGGTGGGCAGGCCTATCGCCCAGCCACCCGAGTCGGGTTCGAGGTGTGGGAACACCACCCGCTCGGCGACCAGGCCCGGATAGCCACCCCGGAACTGGTGGGTGACGCTCGCCAGGTCCCTGCTCCGGTAGGTCTTGTCGAAGCCCGTCGGCATCCGGCCGGGAATCGTCTCGGCGAGCGCGTACAGGTAGGGGCTGTCCACCAGCTCGGCTGTCGCCCACTGACTGCTGATCGTCGAGACGAACCGTTCGGCGGACGCGGCCCGGCCGAGGTGCCCGGTGGCCAATCCGGTGAAGTCGAGCGCAAGCAGGCCGAACCCGAATCCGTTGTCGCCCTCCAGGAACAGCGCCGTGATGTCCACGAGCGCCGGCACGGCCGTGGGCTCCGGGACCGCCGTACGCACCGGCCGGGCCTTCCGGTCGTCGACGGTCACCGCGGTGTCGCTGTCCAGGAGCAGCTCCGGTTGGGCGAACTGGGTGGCACCGTCCGCGAAGAAGAGGATGCTGGCGAGCCCGTAACGGCCCTTGGGCAACCGGACGTCGGCGGTGCCGTCCGGGTCGTACACGTCGTAGGTCCGGAAGGTGTCCAGGTCGACCAATGTGGTGATGTGGTCGGTCGCGGGCGCTCCGGTGGAATCTAGGTGGCGCACCGTGACCTGGTAGCTCTCCACCTCCCGGTGCACGGCGATCGGGGTGACCGCGACGGTCTCCCCGGAGCGGGCCACGATCCGCCCGGTCCAGTAGCCGTCGGTCCCGATCCGGGTGTCCGCGGTGACCGTGGTGCCGGCGGCGCCGCCCCCGGGCACGGTGACCTGGGTCGCCGCCAGGGTGAACAGGCCTGCCGGTGCCGGCTGGCCCTCCGGCCCGGTCACCTCGAGGGTGAGGTCCAGGGTGATCGGGTTCGGCCCGTCGTTGCGCCAGTCGACAGTCCGGGTGACCGGGACGTCGTCGTCGTGCGGCCAGGCCGGTTGGCCGAAGCCGACGCTGACCGGGTGGCTGACCACCCGCTGGGAGATCGCCCGGGCCACGTCGACCCGGCCGGCGCCCTGCTGGAACGAGGTCTGCTCCGGGTGCGGCTTCGCCGACGCCATCAGTGTCGCCTTGAGCTGGGCCGCCGCCCAGTCGCTGTGCTGCTGGGCGATCAGCGCCACCGCGCCGGTGACGTGCGGTGCGGCCATCGAGGTGCCGGAGATGGTGACGTAGGAGTCGCCCACCGGATCGCCGAGCAGCGTCCCCTCGCCCCGGGCGGCGACGATGTCGACGCCGGGAGCGGTCAGGTCCGGCTTCAGCCCGCCGTCGCCCGCCCGGGGGCCTCGGCTGGAGAAGTCGGCCAGGGCGTCGTCCCGGTCCACCGCGCCCACCGACAGCGCGGCGTCAGCCGTGCTCGGCGAGCTGACCGAGCCGTCGGTGCCGTCGTTGCCGGAGGAGATCACGAAGAGCGCGCCGGTCTGCGCGGTCAACGACTCGACGGCCGCCTCCAGCGGGTCGACCTCGGGCGTGTCGGTGCCGCCCAGACTCATGTTGATCACGTCGGCGTTCTGGTCGACGGCGGCCCACTGCATGCCGGCCAGAATCGCCGAGTCCGGGCAGCCGAAGTCCTCGCAGACCTTGCCGTTGAGCAGCGTGGCGTCCGGCGCGACGCCCCGGTATCTCCCGCCCGAGGCAGCGCCACTGCCGGCGATGATCGAGGCGACATGGGTGCCGTGGCCCACCGTGTCACCGGCGTCGGTGGCCTCGGTGAAATTGTGCGACTCGGCGACCCGGCCCGCCAGGTCGGGGTGGTCGGCGTCGATGCCGGTGTCCAGCACCGCGACGCGTACGCCCTGGCCGGTGAAGCCCGCCTGATGTGCGGCCGGCGCGCCGATCTGCGGCACGCTGTGGTCCAGCGTGACGTGTCGGCGGCCGTCGAGCCAGATCCGGTCGGCACCCCCCGCCGTGCCGACCCGGGCGTTCGCGCCGGTGAGCGCTGCCCAGACCGTCGCGACCTGCTTCTTGTCCGCCGTCGCGGCGACCCCGCCGATCGCGGGCAACTGCGCGGTGACGGTCAACCCGGCGGGGGCGGCGGCCCGCTGCCGAGCGCCCGCGTCGCCCGCGACGAGCACCGGCAGATCGTCGCGCCGGGCGTCGTCGTAACCGGCGCTGATCAGCCCGGTCACGTTGAACAGTCGCCGGTCGACCCGACCGGAGCGGACCAGCGGCACGGCGTCCTGCGGCAGCACGGTGAGCTGACCGCGGTCACGGGTGGTGACGAACCGCAGATGATCCCGGCCCGGTCCGGGCCGGACGGCGGCGGACCCGGACGCGGTGACGGTGACCTGGTCACCGGTGAGCAGGGTGACGGTCTTCGTGGCGGGGACGCCGGCCGCGGCAGCCGGGTTGGCGGCGGGTGCGGTGCTGGTGGGTGGGCCGGCCACGGCGAGCGCTGGAGTGCCCAGGACGAGGGCTGCTACCGCGGCGGCGGCTGTGGTCATTCTGCTGCGTCGATGCAACGGGTCCTCCTCTTTGGAGCGTTGATACCGATGACGGGGTTCCATAGACCGAAGTCAGTATTGCATACCCGGTATGCAGAAAAGGGGTCGAAAATATGACGGACCTGCCAACCCCCGACCAGGATGGCAGGCATCATCGACCGGATGACCTCCATGAAGGACCGCATGCTCGCCGGTGAGCCGTACCTCGCCGACGATCCCGAGATCATCGCCGATCTGGACCGCGCCGCCCTGCTGATGGAACGTTTCAACACCAGCGCCGCCAGCGATCCACAAGCACGCCTCGCGGCGCTCCGTGACCTCCTCGGCGACCTGGGCGACGGCACCTGGATCCGCCCACCGTTCTACTGCGACTACGGGTGGCAGATCCGGATCGGAGCGCGCAGCTTCGTCAACTACAACGCCGTCTTCCTCGACGTCGCGGCGATCACCATCGGCGCCGACGTCCAGATCGGACCGAACGTCCAACTCCTGACCCCGACACACCCGGTGGAGCCCGGTCCGCGCCGCGACAAGTGGGAGGCCGCCAAGCCGATCACCATCGAGGACAATGTGTGGCTCGGCGGCGGCGCCATCGTCCTCGCCGGCGTGACGATCGGTGCGAACACAGTGGTCGGCGCGGGCGCGGTGGTCACCCGGGACCTGCCACCCAACGTGGTCGCCGTCGGCAACCCCGCCCGGCCCGTCCGGGAGTTGGACTGACGACCGCCGCCCTCGACGGGCCGGTCAGGCCGCCGGGGGCACTGCCGCTCGCGCCCTCGACGGGCCGGTCAGGCCGCCGGTGGCTCGGGGAGGCGGACCACCAGGTCGGCCCGCTCAGCGGTGGGGGTGATCAGAGCCGCGTTGGCCTCGTCACTGCCCAGCGCCCACTCCCGGGCCTGCTCCGGCGACCGCCCGAACGCCTCGTGCCGGGCGGTCAGCCGCCGGTGCCGAATCTCCGCGTCCAGGTCCAGGAACCACGTCTCGTGCAGCAGCGGCGGGATCTCCCACCACGGGTCGTCGGGCAGCAGCAGGTAGTTGCCCTCGGTCACCACGAGTCGTACCGACGGCTGCACCTCGATCGCCCCGGCGATCGGCTCCTCCAGCTCCCGCCGGAACTCCGGAGCGTAGACCGAGGTCTGCTCCAGGCGGCGCAACCGGCGCAGCATCGAGACGTACCCGTTCGCGTCGAAAGTGTCCGCCGCGCCCTTGCGGTCCGCGCGACCCAGCCGGACCAACTGCGACTGGGCCAGGTGAAAACCGTCCATCGGCACCAGCCGGGCGGTCGGCCCCACCTCGGCGACGATCAACTCGGCCAGCGTGGACTTCCCGGCGCCGGGCGCACCGGCGATGCCGAGTAGTTGACGCGGCCCGGCCTCGGCCAACACCAACGCCCGCCCCACCAGCTCGTCGACGGACAGCACCTGGGCCGGCGGCATCAGCCGAGGACCGGTTCGCTGATCGTGAACCGAGCCTGCACCGCCGCCTGCACGGTCTGCGGCTGGGGATCCAACTCGAACTCCGGCGCGCCCCCACCGGCCCCGGCGAACGCCGCCCGGGCGAACATCGGCCGGTCGGCCGGGCCGGCGTCGGCCAACTCGATCAGTGCGGTGACCCGGGCGCCGAGCGCCTCCGCGTACTCCCGGGCGCGCAGCAGCGCGTCGCCGATCGCGGCGTGCCGGGCCTCCCGGTACGCGGGGCTGTCCGGCCGAAGCTCCCACCAGGGCCCGGCCACCTCGACCTGGTCCTGGTCGGCCAGCCGCAGCATCAGCTCGCCGAGAGCGGTGAAGTCGGTGACGGTGACGGTGGTGGTCACGCTGCCGTGCCAGGCGACGACCCGCTCACCCGACCGCCGGGTCTCCGGCCGCACCCGCAGGTCGCCGGTCTCCCGCCGGGCCACCGTCGGCTCCGAGCCGTCGAGCAGCACCCGGACGGCGGCGGCCCGCTCGGCCAACCTGGTCAACGTCGCCTCCCGATCCCGGTCGCGCGCCGTCGCGGTGACCGCGAACCGGGCCAGCTCGGGCGGGACCTCCCGGTACGCCTCGCCGCGCACCTGCACCACCGGACCGTCCGCCGCCATGCCCCTCAGCCTAGTCAGCCACCGGCATCCGCGCGGTGTAGGAAACCGCCTCGGCGTCGACCCGGCACCCGGTCAGGTGCCCGCCGACGTCGCCCAGCCCGCGCAACCAGGCCACCTCGGCGGCACTGTCGCCGCCGACCGGGAACTCCCGGGTCTCGCCGGTGAACAGCCGATCCGACAATGCGCAACGGGCGGCCCTGGCCTCCGCGTACCGGGCGACGAGGGCCGGCGCGTCGTCGGCCCGCAGGGCGGCGGCCAGCCCGTCCAGGAAGGCGCGGACCTCGGCCAACCCGTCCAGGACCCGGTCGCGGTTACCCAGCAGCATGTTCGCGGTCCGCTCGGCCGGAGTGCCGGCGACCCGCGTGCCGTCGGAGAAACTGCCCGCGGCCAGCGTCAGCACCGCGTCGCGCAGCGGCGCCCGCTGCGTCGCACCGGCCAACGCCCCGGCCAGCAGGTGTGGCACGTGCGAGGCGAGCGCCGCCGCCGAGTCGTGGGCCGACGCCGACATCGGCACGACGCGGGCGGCGAACACATCCACCAGCAGCCCGGTCAGCCAACGGAAGGCGTCCGTCGCGGCGCCCGGGGTCGGGCAGAGCACCCAGGCGGCGTTGGTCAACAGGGTCGGCGAGGCGGCGGTCAGGCCGGCCGACTCCGCGCCGGCCATCGGATGCCCGGGTACGAACCGGTCGGCCAGCCCGAGCCGACCGGCCGCCTCGGCCACCTCGACCTTGGTGCTGCCCACGTCGGTGAGCACACAGCCGGGCGCGGTCAGCTCGGCCACCCGGGCCAGGGTCAGCGGGAGAGTCGGCAGCGGGCCGCAGAGGAAGACCACGTCCCGACCGGACACGGCCTGCTCGATCGTGGCCGGGGCGACCACACCCCGGAGCTGGGCCCCCGCACGGGTGGCCGGGTCCGGGTCCCATCCGACGACGTCCAGGCCGGCCTCGGCCAGGCGCAGCAGCACGGAGCCGCCGATCAGGCCGGTGCCGATCACGGCCGCGCGCGCCCCGGCGTACCGCCCGGTCGTGCCGTCGGTCATCGCCGGGCGCCCGGGGTCAGGCCCGCAGCCGGTCGGCGACCGCCGCGACGTGCTCGTCGGACTCGGTCAGTGCGACCCGGACGTACTGCCCGGCGGAGGGGCCGTAGAACACCCCGGCGGCGACCAGGATGCCCCGACGGGCCAGCCAGTCGACCGTCTGCCAGCAGTCCTCACCGCGGGTGAGCCACAGGTAGAGACCCGCCTCGGAGTGCTCGACGGTGAACCCGGCCTCGGTGAACGCGGCCCGGAGCACCTCACGTCGGGCGCGGTAGCGCTCCCGCTGCTCCTCGGCGTGTCGCTCGTCGTGCAGCGCGGCCACCATCGCCGCCTGCACGGGCGCGGGCACGATCATGCCCGCGTGCTTGCGCACCTTCAGCAGCTCGGCGACGAGCGCCGGGTCACCGGCGACGAACCCCGCCCGGTAGCCGGCCAGGTTGGACCGCTTGGACAGCGAGTGCAGGGCCAGCACCCCGTCGTAGCTGCCGCCGCTGACCTGCGGGGACAGCACGGAAACCGGCTCCGCCGACCAGCCCAGAGGCAGGTAGCACTCGTCGCTGGCGACCACCGCGCCGCGCTCCCGGGCCCAGTCGACCACCTTGCGCAGGTGCGCCGCGGGCAGCACCCGCCCGGTCGGGTTGCCGGGCGAGTTGACCCAGACCAGCCGGACCCGCGAGGTCGGCCCGACCGAGGTGAGCGAGTCGGTGCGCACGACGGTGGCGCCGGCCAGCCGGGCGCCGTCCTCGTACGTCGGGTACGCGATCGACGGCACCACCACCACGTCACCCGGGCCGATGCCGAGCAGGGTGGGCAGCCACGCGACCAACTCCTTCGAGCCGATCGTCGGCAGCACTCCGAGACCGTCGACACCAGCGCCGCAGGCCCGGGACACCCATGCCGCGATCGCGGCCCGCAACGCGGGCGTACCGGCGGTCAGCGGGTAGCCGGGAGCGTCGGACGCTTCAGCCAGGGCTCGACGGATCACCTCGGGCACCGGGTCGACCGGCGTACCCATGGAGAGGTTGATCAGGCCCTCCGGATGCGCCGCGGCCAGGGTGGCTGCGGCGTCCAGGGTGTCCCAGGTGAACTCGGGCAGCCGCGACGAGACCGGCGCGGGCCGGTTCAGTGGCCCTCGCCGCGCGGCGGCTGCGCGGCGACGAAGGTGGCGTCCTTCTCCACCTTGCCGACCTTCGAGGCGCCACCGGGCGAGCCCAGGTCCTCGAAGAACTCGTAGTTGGCGCCGGTGTAGTCCTTCCACTGCTCCGGGACGTCGTCCTCGTAGAAGATCGCCTCCACCGGGCAGACGGGCTCACAGGCACCACAGTCGACGCACTCGTCGGGGTGGATGTAGAGCATCCGGTTGCCCTCGTAAATGCAGTCGACCGGGCACTCCTCGATGCATGCCTTGTCGAGCACATCCACGCACGGCTCGGCGATGATGTAGGTCACCGGTCTTCTCCTCCGCAAGACACGTCGCGATCTCCCGCGACGGTAAGAGCCTAGTATCTCGCCGGGGAGGGGGTCGATCGTGCTCCGACAGCAGGATGTGGGACACCGAATTGTGGTCCGCCGGATTGTGGGGATTCGCGAAGGCCGCCCGCTCTTCTCCGATGCCCTCGGCGAGCTGGTGGAGCTGAGCGAGACTCATCTCACCCTGGCCACGGCGAAGGGGCCGCTACGGGTTCCGGTGGCCCAGGTCCACCGCGCCAAGCGGGTGCCGGCGACCCGTCGACCGACTGCGGCGGCCGTCGTGGCACTGGAGCGGGCCGCCGACGAGGCCTGGCCGGCACCGACGCGCGGCCGACTCGGTGACTGGCTGCTCCGGTCGGCGGACGGCTGGACCGGCCGGGCCAACTCGGCGCTGCCGATCGGCGACCCGGACCGGCCGCTGCCCGCCGCCGTGGACGCGGTGGAACGCTGGTACGCCGAGCAGGGCCAGCCCGCGATGATCAATACGCCGCTGCCGCTCGCCGCACCGGTCGGCGGCGAGCTGGACGCCCGCGGCTGGACCGCCCGCCCGCCGACACTCGTGCAGACCGCACCACTCCCCCTGCCGCCCGAGGGTCCGCCCGCCCCACGACAGGGTGGCGCGATCACCGCCACGCCCGGCGCCGCTGGGGCGCAGAGCGACGAGGTCGCCGAGCCGCCCGCCGACGTCGAGGAGCCGGGCACCGGTGCGGTCGCCGACGCCGAGTCGCCGCCCGGCGCGGTCGTCGAGCTGCGCACGGCGCCGAGCGAGCCGTGGCTGGCCGTCGCCGCCGGCCGCAAGGGCGGCCTACCGGAGGCCGCCCGGCACGTGCTCACCGCCGTGGACCAGGTCCGCTTCGCCCACGTGTACGTCGACGGCGCGCTGGTGGCTGTCGGCCGGGGCACGGTGACCGGCGAGGGGCGCTGGTTGGGCCTCAGCCTGATCGAGGTGCTGCCGGACGCCCGCCGGCAGGGGCTGGCGCGGCGCGTGATCCACGAACTGACCGCCTGGGGCGTGTCGGTCGGCGCGACACACGCGTTCCTCCAGGTCGAGCAGCACAACACGGCGGCGGTCACGCTCTACCGACGGCTCGGCTTCACCACCCACCACACCTACCTGACCCGGGTCGCCCCGCACTGAGCCGATCCGCCCCCGCTTGATCCACTCCACATCGCCGACGTGGGGGTTTCCCAGGCGGGCGATACCGCCACATCGGCGCAATGGAGTGGATCAGCGGGCGGGGTCAGCGGCGGACGACCCGGCGGGGCTTGGCGGCCCTCACCTCGGCGTACCGCTTGAGCTGCTGCGACCGGTAGTCCCGCCCGAGCGCGGTCAGCACCAGATAGCCGACCAGCAACCCGGCGCCGGTGGCGAGCAGGTAGAGCCAGATCTGGGCGAAGAACGTCGGCGCGCCGCCCGCGAAGGGGTTGTGACCGATCAGCAGGGGCCCGACCAGCACGGTCAACACCATCGCCATCGGCACCACGAGGGCCATGTCGGCCGCCCAGCCCGCCAGCGGTCGCCGACGACCCCAGCGGAAGGCGACCACGGCCAGGATCAGCCCGATCACCGCGAACATCGCCAGTGACACCCGGTCGGCGGCGGTGTCGTCACCCTCGAAGCCGAACCGGATGATCAGCCGGGCGACCACGTTCACCGCGAACAGAGCCGCAACGAGCACCCCGATGTCACGCCACCGTTTGTCCATCGCCGGACCTCCCGCCGTACGCCCCGTCGTGGGGCCCCCATCTCTGGCAGGAATATCTACCACCCCTACCTGGGTGACGTCATCAGCCGCCGAGGGTGTGCGGCGGGGCGAGGATCTGCCGGAAGCCCATCACCGCGAAGGTCATCGCACCGGCCACGATCATGGCCAGGCCGACCCAGTTGTCGCCGGCCAGCAGCAGGTCGCCCTCGCTGGTCCGGAGGGCGGCCACCGCCATCAACGCGAACCACGGCACCGCCGGCAACGCCACCGCCCACCTACGGCCGACCGCCTCGTACGCGAACCAGCTCAACGCGATGTTCGCGCCGACTGCCACGAGCACTGACACGCCGATCAGGTGACCACCGACGCGGACCGTGGCCAGCAGCAACTCCAACACCCCGGTCAGCACCCCGGCCACCACCACGACGATCGCGCCGGCCACCCGCAGGCCCAGGTCCAGCAGGCGCGGCGGCGGTCCCGCCGGGGGCGGGGCGGCCTGGTCGTCGACGACCGTCATCGGCGCGGCGGGCGAGGTCACCGGAGACCGGCCGCCGCGACCGGAGACCGGTCCGGGGCGGTCTCCAGGGGCAGCCCGGCGAAGAGGTCGTCCTCCCAGCCGTACGGCCCGGTGCCCGGACCCTTCCCGCCGACGGCGAGGGTGAAGTACTCCACGCCCATGAACTCGCCGCCGAAGTTACCGGCGATCGAGTAGAGCCAGGAGTTGGCCGGGATCTGGGTGGCGTGCGCCCGCATCGCGGCTTCCTTGGCCAGGTGCTGGTCGGTGCCGTCGATCCGGGCGGCGATCTCCGCGTCCGGGGTGCCGAAGGGCAGGTCGGCGATGTCCTCGATGCCGCCGAACGGGTTGTCCGAGGATTCCGCGAACTGCGTCATCCCGGCCTCCAGCACACTGAGCGGCATCGCCGTCCAGTAGACCTTGAGCGGGGCGCAGCCCTCGGTGGCGGCCAACTCGACGGCGCGCATCGCCACCCGGTGCGCCTGGATGTGGTCGGGGTGGCCGTAGAAGCCGTTCGGGTCGTACGTGACGAGCACCTGCGGGCGTACCTCCCGCATGATCTCGACCAGGTGCCCGGCGGCCTCGTCGAGGTCGGCCTGCCAGAAGGCCCGCGGGTGTTCGTTGGTCGCGAGCCCCATCATGCCCGAGTCGCGGTAGCGGCCCGCGCCCCCCAGGAAGCGGTGGTCGGTGACGCCGAGCGCGGCGCACGCGGCGGTCAGCTCGGCGATGCGGTACCCGCCGAGCTGGTCGGCCTCGGCGGCGACGAGCTGGGCCAGCGCGGGGACGTGCACCTCACCCTCCTCGCCGAGGGTGCAGGTCACCAGGGTGACGTGCGCGCCGTCGGCGGCGTAGTGGGCCATCGTCGAGCCGGTGCCGATCGACTCGTCGTCGGGGTGCGCGTGGACCAGCAGCAGGCGGCGGTCGGGCAACATCGTCACGACGGTCACTCTAACCGGCGGTTCCCCCCGGTCGGCGCTGACGCGTCCGCCCAGGTCGGCCACATCACCTCCGGTCCGGCTCTACGATTTGGTCTGTGGACTTTCCGGAGCTGGCCGCCCGCACCCACCGGTTCAGCCACGGCGCGCCACGCGCTGTCTCCGTGGCCGAGGACGGCTCCCGGGTGATCTTCCTGCGCTCCGCCGGGCCGGAGGATCCCGCGGACGCGCTCTGGATGCTGGACGTGGCCACCGCCGAGGAGCGCCTGGTCGCCGACCCGGCGACGCTGCTCGGCGAGGACGGGGACGTCAGGTCCCTCTCCCCCGGCGAACGCGCCCTGCGGGAACGGCTGCGGCTCAGTGCCGCCGGCATCGGCTCGTACGCGCTGGACGCCGCCGGCCGGGTCGCCGTGTTCGCGCTGGCCGGGCGGTTGTTCCGGGCTGACCTGGTGCACGGTGACGTGGTGGAGGTGGCCGCCGTCGGCCCGGTGCTGGACCCGCGTCCGGACCCGACCGGGCAGCGGCTGGCGTACGTGACCGACGCGGCCGAGGGTGTGCGCCGGGGCGAACTGCGGGTGATCGACCCGGACGGGACCGACACCCTGCTGGCCGGCGAGGACGCCGGGGTGAGCTGGGGCTTGGCCGAGCACATCGCGGCTGAGGAGTTCGGCAGGTACCGGGGCTACTGGTGGGCTCCGGACGGTCGGTCGGTGCTCGCCGCCCGGGTCGACGAGTCCCGCCTGGAACGCTGGCACCTGCACGACCCGGCCCAACCGGCCAGCCCACCGACGGCCGTCGCGTACCCCCGAGCCGGTGGGCCGAACGCCGAGGTCAGCCTGCACCTGCTCGACCTGGACGACGGCTGGGTCGACGTGCACTGGGACCGGGAGACCTACCCGTACCTCACCGGGGTCAGCTGGGGCGAGGGCAGCCCGTTGATCACCGTGCTGCGCCGCTCGCAGCAGCACGGGCTGGTGTTGGCGGTGGACCCCCGCACGGGGGAGACGCAGGTGCACGCGGAGCTGGCCGACCCGCGTTGGGTCGAGCCGATCGCCGGCACCCCGGCGCACCTGCCGGACGGCCGGGTGCTGGTCGGCGGGGAGTTGGCCCATGACGGGTACGACGCACGGTGCCTGTTCGCCGACGGCACCCTGCTCACCCCGCCGTCGCTGTACGTACGCCGGGTGGTCGGTCGGCTGCCGGCCGCCTCCGGCCCGGCGGACCTGCTGGTCGAGGCGAGCGACGGCGAGCCTAGCGAGCGTCACCTGTTCCGGATCCGCACCACCATCGGCGGTGGGGTGGACGCGCGGCGACTCACCACCGACTCCGGCTGGTACACCGCCGCGGTCGGCGGGGACGTGCTGGCGGTCGGTGTCGCGTCACTGGACCACGCCGGGGTGCGGTGGACCGTGCGGCGCGGTGACCAGGAGCTGGCCGAGCTGCGGTCGTTCGCCGCCAACCCGCCGTATTCTCCGCTGCCGCTGCT
This sequence comes from Micromonospora sp. WMMD964, assembly GCF_029581455.1. Taxonomy (NCBI): domain Bacteria; kingdom Bacillati; phylum Actinomycetota; class Actinomycetes; order Micromonosporales; family Micromonosporaceae; genus Micromonospora; species Micromonospora sp. WMMD964. The sequence goes on from NZ_CP120860.1 coordinate 144,771, forward strand.
GGAACGGGTGACCGACCGGCGGCTGCCGGCGGCGGTGCTCTACCCGGACAACCACGTGACGGGTCGACGGTTGCCGGTGCTGCTGGACATCTACGGCGGGCCGGGGCACCAGGAGGTCGTGGCGGCGCGGGCCGCGTGGTTGGAGCGGCAGTGGTGGGCCGACGCCGGGTTCGCGGTGGTCACCATCGACAACCGGGGTACGCCGGGAGTGGCCCCCTCGTTCGAGAAGGCGATCCACCGCCGGGTCGCCGACGTGATCCTCACCGACCAGATCGACGCGCTGACCGCACTCGCCGGCAAGCACCCGGACCTGGACCTGAGCCGGGTGGGGGTGCGCGGCTGGTCGTTCGGCGGCTGGCTGGCCGGGTTGGCGGTGCTGCGCCACCCGGAGCTGTTCCGCTGCGGCATCGCCGGCGCGCCGGTGACCGACTGGGCGCTGTACGACACCGCGTACACCGAGCGTTATCTGGGGTTGCCGGAGGACGGCGTGGACGTCTACGCGCACCACTCGCTCGTCGAGTTGGCCGCCGAGGCGGTCACCGGCCCGGACCAGGCCCGCCCGTTGCTGCTGGTGCACGGTCTGGCCGACGACAACGTGGTGGCCGCGCACACGCTCCGGCTGTCGGCGGCCCTGCTGAGCACCGGTCGCCCGCACGCCGTGCTGCCGCTGACCGGCGCCACCCACATGGCCGCGAACGGCACCGCCGAGCGTCTGCTTCCACTGGAGCTGGAGTTCCTCCGCACCCATCTGCTGTAGCCGGGATGCGGCCTCAGTCCGATCCCCGGGACGCGGCCCCCTTGCCGACAACCCTGTCGGAAGGGGGCCGGCCTGCCCACTCCTGGAACGTGTCGTCGGCGCTCAGCCCTTCGGGTTGGGGCCGAAACGGTTCGTGCCCGGCGTGCTGTCCAACACGAAGAACACGATGAGGACGATGAAGCCCACGAGCGGCACCAGCGCGATCAGCAACCACCATCCCGTGCGGTCGGTGTCGTGCAGGCGTCGCACCCCGACCGCCAGCGAAGGCAGCAGCAGCGCCAGGGAGGCGACGAGGCCGATCAAACCGGTGGTGGAGCCCTCGAAGTCCAGTCCCAGTGCACCGTCCAGGATGGACGCGACGATGCTGACCAGGATTGTGAACAAGGCGAACCACCAGTACTCGGACCGGCGGGCGCGGCCCGTGAAGCCGACGTACTTGCTGAGAACCGACTTGACTGCGTCAATGAAGGACATGACTATCCCCGTTCGATTGAGGGGTTTTCAAGGTCATCGCGGAGGCAGCCAAACAGTTCGATCCGGCGAGGTCAAGGGGCGAACAGCCGAGGCGCGGTAGCCGCAGCGCCTATCGGGACCGACCGATGAGGCAAGCGTCACCAACCGGCGAGGCCGCCACCGGGTACGGCGACGAAACGAAAGCACCGACGAGTCGAATCGCTGCCCGGCACCGGACACCCTTCCGGTCACGAACCGCCGGTGCCCGGGTCGGAGACCGACGGCGGCCAGCGGTGCGTACGCCACTGGTTCCAGCTCGCGAATCCGGCCGGTGGTGCGTCGATGGGTTCGCTGCCGTCGAGTTCGCCCGGCGTCGGGATGTCGAACCCGGCGGCCCACTCGGCGAGTTCCCCGTCGGACATCGGCCACGTCGTGTGCGGCGCCTCGGCCTGGCGCCGATCGCGCCGTCTGCGCTGCTCGGCTGGGGCGAGCGCGAAGTAGTGCAGCTCCACCGCCGCGCCGAGGTCTGCCGCCGCCTGCCGCAGGGCAGACCGCTCGTCCCGACTCCAGAGGCCGTAGTCGATCACGACGTTGGTGCCGAGTTCCAGGGCCCGCAGCCCGATCTCGATGAGCCGTCCCTCGATCACGTCCTGGGCCGACGGCGGATTCTCCGGCCCGTAGAGAGCCTTCACCCACTCGTCCTTCGTCAGACGGAGCGCTCCGCGCTCGACCTCGATACGCCGAGCAGCAGTGGTCTTCCCGGTGCAGGGAAGCCCTACCGTCAGGAACAGCGTCGTCATCCCCCGCCTCCGTACGAACGACCCGTCGTCACCGTTTCGGGACGACCCTATGCGCACCAGCCTTTCGCGCCGACCGATCCGGTCGCCCGACCCCTGAGGATGCGCGCGGCCCATCGCATGGATCCACGAGCACCAGGGCACCCCGCACGGCCGCACGTGGTCGCGGTTCTCGTTCGACTCATCGACCGCCCGGCACGGAGTTGAAGAAGTCGAAAAGAAGTCCGGCCGTCTGCGCAGGATCTTCGAGCATGGGTGAGTGACCGACACCGGGCATCAGCTCGACTGTCGCACCCGCAACGCCGCGGTACGCGGCCGCCGACGACGATCGCCACCTCTGGTCGAGCTCACCGAAGATGACCAGCAGTGGCTTGCCGAGGCTCGTGAGCCGATCCGGAAGGTGTCGCTGGGTCAGATAGTCCTCGGACGCCCGCGATGCCGCCGTGAGCGCGTGGTAGGTCATGCCGCGCGTGTCGTCGACGAGCTGCTGCGGGACGGGGAAGCCGGGCGCGAACGCGGTGCTCAAGCCCCGGCGCAGAATCCCATCGGTCCGAAGTCGCCACAGGAGTTGACCCAACACGGGGACGAAGACGAGCTTGCCGACCGGCCCGTCCGAGATGAAGGCGTCCAGGCGCGGTCCCGTGTTGACGAGCGCGAGCGCGGTCACCAGGTCGCTGCGGTGTTCGGCGAGCGCGGTGGCGACGTAGCCGCCGGTGGAGTGGCCGATCACGATGGCCTGTTCGACGCCGAGCTGGTCCAGTGCCTGCCCGACGCGGCGTCCTTGCTGCGGGACGGCATAGCCGCCGCCGGTCGGCTTCGCGGATCGGCCATGTCCGAGCAGGTCGATTCGGATGACACGATGGGACGCTGCCAGCGTCGGGACGATCGACTTCCACCACTCGGTCGAGGCCCCGAGCCCGTGGATCAGCACGAGTACCGGGGCGTCGCGGGGTCCGTCCTGGCTGACGTTGATGTCGCCGCCGTCGAGCTGCAGGATCGTGTCTCCGGTGGCAGGGGCGGACTGCCAGTTCACCGATGCCGCGTTGGCGAGGAGCAGTCCGACGACCGTGAGCAGTGTCGTCGAGGCGATGACGCGCCGTCGCCGGCGGGCGCGGCTTCGACGCGGTTGCTGGTCGGACGCGCGCGGATCGACCTCGTCGACCTGTTTGCCGGAGGCTGGCGATGCCGTCATGAAGTCACTGTCGCTGCCCTGCCGTGCCGCCGGCTTGGACGAATGTTCCCCTCAACCGGCGCGCGTAGGACCTTGGCCGCACTGCGAGGTGCAGGCGTGAGGCTGGGCCGTCGGCACGCCGGGTCGAGGATGCTCCGACGGCTGAATCGTCTACGACATCAGCTCGAAAGGAAGCGTGCAGGACCACCCATCCCGGGCCGGCCGAACAGCGCTCGCGCTCGAAGGATGGACGGCGAGGGCCCCCTCCCGACGACGCTGTCGGGAGGGGGCCCTGCCTGCCTGCGATACGACTACGGCTTGACGTGCGCGTTCACGAACGACGGGTAGCCGAAGACGCTGGAGATGAAGATCCCGCCGGCCTTGGACCCGTGCACGTTGTACGCCACGTCGACGTACATCGGCACCACCGGCGCGTGCTCCTTCATGATCCGCTCGTCGAGCTTGGCCCACTCCGGGCCCTGGTCGGCCGGGGCGAGGGCCAGGATGCGGTCCATCTCGGCGTTGACCGCCGGGTCGTTGAAGTAGGACTGGTTGCTGTTGCCCTCGGCCTTGATGGTGCGGCCGTCGTAGAGCACCGGCAGGATCGACGCCCCGCTGGGCCAGTCGGCCGCCCAGTTACCGATGTACAGGTCCCACGGGTTGTCCTTCTTCTTGATCTCGTCGAGCTTGGCGTCGTCGGAGATGTTCCGCAGCGTGATCTTGAAGCCGGCCCGTTCCAGGTTGGCCTTGAGCTGCGCGCCCTGCTGCTGCTCCGTGGAGTTGTCGGCGACACCCAGCACCAGCTCCGGCGTCTTGCCGCCGAGCAGTTCCTTGGCCTTGTCGACGTTGCCGTTGGGACCGGCCGGGTACGCCTCGTACGCCTTGTAACCGATGGTGGCCGGCGGCATCAGCGTGGTCAGCGGCGCGGCGACGTTCTGGCCGCCGAGCGCCTTGATCATGCCTTCGCGGTCGATGGCGTAGTTGAGAGCCTGGCGGATCTTGAGGTCGGTGACCCGCTGGTTGTTGATGACGAGCTGGTTGGCGCTCGGCGTCGGGGAGAGGATGCTGCGCGACTTGAGCGCGGGGTCACCGGCCACCTTGGCGACCAGCGAGGCGGGCACGGTGTTGAAGGCGAGCGCGCTCTGGTCGGCGCCGTTGTCGGCGATCACCCGGTTGTTGGCGGCGTCCGCGGTCGGGCCGAAGGTCCAGACGAACTGGTCCGGGTACTGGTGCCGCACCGGGTCGGTGGCCGGGTCCCAGTTGGGGTTGCGGTCCAGGGTGAGCTGTACGCCGACCTGGTTCTTGGCGATCTTGTACGGGCCGGACGAGAACGGCTGCTTGTCCACGTCGATGCCGGTGTCCTTGTCGGCGGGCAGCGGCGCGGTCGTCGGCAGTGAGGCCGCGAACGGCAGGTCGCAGCGGGGCTTGGCGAACTCGAAGCGCAGCGTCTTGGCGTCCGGCGTGCTCAGGCCGGGCGGGAGCGACGTCTTGTTCTTCTTGAAGTCCCACTTGGTGTCGAACTGCGCGGTGTCGGCCAGCCACTCCTGGATGTAGGTCGGGCCACCGGAGAGGTCGGGGTCGAAGGACCGGGCGATGCCGTACGCGATCTCCTTGGAGGTGATCGGCCGGCCGTCCTCGAACTTCACCCCGTCCTTGATGGTGAATTCCCAGACCTTGCAGTCGTTGTTGACGTTCTTGCCCGGGGTCTCGGCCAGGTCACCGACCAGGACCAGGCCGCCCTTGCCGTCGTCCTTCCAGGTGGTGAGGTAGCGGGACCAGAGCGGGTTGGCCATCAGACCGGCGAACGAGTACGTCCGCTGCGGGTCGAGGTGGGAGATCGGCGACTCCCGGATGACGGTGAAGGTGCCACCCTTCTGCGCCCCACTCACCTCGGCCGCGGGCCCCTGCGAGTCCTTGGGGTCGGTCGAGATGACCCCGGTCTGCGTCCGGTTGGTGTCCACCGTGGTGCCCTCGCCCGTGTTCTTCGAGCACGCACCCAGTGCCACCACCAGAGCGATCGCGCCGCCTGCGGCAACCGCCACGCGTGGTCGCATGAAATACCCCCTTCAGCCATGTGCCGTGCGATCTCGTCGGGGCGAGAACCACCGACGTCCCGAGGATCGTAAGGAAGAAAACCTACGAGTTGTGTAACAGTTGTCGATAAATTTCGCCATCGGTCACCGCAGCCGTACCCGCGGATCGATGGCCGCGTAGAGCAGGTCCACCAGCACGTTCGCCAGGACCACGAAGACGGCCGCGATCAGCACGGTGGCCATGATCGTGGGTAGGTCACCCGAGCGCACCGCGTCCACCGCCGTACGCCCCAGCCCCTGGATGCCGAACGTCGTCTCGGTGATCACCGTGCCGCCCAGCGCCCCGCCCACGTCCAGCCCCGCGATCGTCACCACCGGGGTGATCGCCGCGCGCAGCGCGTGTCGCCCGTACACCTTCGGTTTGGCCAGGCCCTTGGCCCGCGCGGTCCGGACGAAGTCCTCCGACAGCGTCTCCAACATCTGCGCCCGCGACAGCCGGGCGTAGATGGCCGAGAAGAGGAAGGCCAACGCCACCCAGGCGAGCACCAGCCCACTGGCCCACTTCGCCGGGTTGTCGAAGAGGGAGGTGTAGCTCGGCACCGGCAGCCACCGCAGGTTGTAGACGAAGACCAGCAACAGCACCGCGCCCACGAAGTAGAGCTGCAACGAGGCACCGGTCAACGAGAAGCCGATGGCGACCCGGTCCAACCAGGTGCCCCGCCGCAGCGCGGACACCATGCCCAGCCCGACCCCCAGTAGCAACCACAGGATCGCCGCCGGGATCACGATGCTCAGCGTCACCGGCAACACCCGGGCGATGGTGTCCGAGACCGCCTCGTTGGTGACGTACGACCAGCCCAGGCAGGGCGCGTCGCACCGGCCGCCCTGGGCGCTGCCCAGGTCCCGACCCGTGACGATGCCCTTCATGTAGCCGGCGTACTGGCTGATCAGCGGGTCGTTCAGGCCCAGGTCGTCGCGGACCCGCTCCAACCGCTCCGGGTTGCAGTTCTTCGAGCAGATGCTGCTCACCGGGTCACGCGGCAGGGCGAAGAACATCAGGAAGGTCAGCACGCTCACCGCGAAGAGCGTCAGCGTGGCCGAGAACAGTCGCTTGAGCAGAAATCGCGCCATCGGGTACCCCCTACCGGGACGACTTCGGGTCGAGCGCGTCCCGCAACGCGTCGCCGAAGAGGTTGAAGGCGAACACCAGCGCGAAGATCACGATGCCCGGGAAGAACACGTACGCCGGGTCGGTCTGGAGGTAGTCCAGACTGCGGTAGATCATTCGGCCGAAGCTCGGTGTCTCGTCGCTGAGCCCGACGCCGATGAAGGAGAGCGCCGCCTCGCTGGTGATGAACTGCGGCACCGCCAGGGAGAACGACACCAGGATCGGCGCCCAGATGTTCGGCAGCAACTGCCGGAAGAGCATGTGCCCCAACCCGGCGCCGCTGGCCTTGGCCGCCTCCACGAACTCCCGCTCACGCAGCGCGATCACCTGCCCCCGCACCAGCCGGGCGGTGCTGGTCCAGCCGAAGATCGCGAAGACGGCGATCAGCACGCCCACCCCGAAGGCCGACGACACCTGCCCCCGCTCGCCGTAGAAGCGCAGCGTGATGGTGGGGGTGAGCGCCAACGCGATGATCAGGAAGGGCATCGCCAGGGTCAGGTCGGTGATCCAGTTGACCACCGCGTCGAGCCAGCCACCGAGGTAACCGGCGAGCGCGCCGAGCGCGACGCCGATCGTCGCGGTGATCAACGCGGCGGCGAGAGCGATGAACAACGACGTGCGCAGCCCGTAGACCAGGCGGATGAAGATGTCCCGACCCAGCCCCGGCTCCAGACCGAACCAGTGCTCCCCGGTGACACCACCGGCGTACCCCAGCGGCATGCCGGAGCCGTCCAGCAACTGCTGGAACTGCTCGCGCGGGCCGATCCCGTAGACCATCTCGATCAGCGGGGCGGACAACCCCAACACCATGAAGAACACCAGGAGTACGCCGCTGACCACGGCCGTGCGGTCACGGCGCAGCCGCAGCCAGGCGAGTTGACCGGGTGAACGGCCGACGACGCCCTTCTCGGCGGGTCCGCCCGCGTCCGCGCCGGACTCGATCTCGGCCAGCGCCACACCCTCCACCGGGGAGAGGCTCACGATGACACCTCCTCGACGGTCGGGCTGGTCGACCCGGCCGGTTCCGGGCGCGTGCCGGCCGGTCCCCCTTCGGGGCTCGCGCCGGCCGATTCCCCTTCGGGGAAGTGACACGCGGTGGACTGCCGGCCGCCGTCGCGCGGGACCAACGCCGGATCCTCGGTGGCGCAGAGGTCCTGCGCCTTCCAGCAGCGGGTACGGAACCGGCAGCCCGACGGCGGGTCGAGCGGCGTCGGCACGTCACCGGTCAGCCGGATGCGGCCCGCCGGGCCGAGCCGGGTGACGTCCGGGATCGCCGAGAGCAACGCCCTGGTGTACGGGTGCTGCGGGCGCTCGTAGATGTCCGCCCGGTCGCCGATCTCCACGATCCGGCCCAGGTACATGACGGCGACCCGTTGACAGAAGTGCCGGACCACGGCCAGGTCGTGTGCGATGAACACGAACGCCAGACCCAGCTCCCGTTGCAGGTCACGCAACAGGTTGACGACCTGCGCCTGGATCGAGACGTCCAGCGCGCTCACCGGCTCGTCCGCGACGATCAGTTTGGGCCGCAGGGCCAGCGCGCGGGCGATGCCGATGCGCTGGCGTTGACCGCCGGAGAACTCGTGCGGGTACCGGTTGTAGTGCTCCGGGTTCAACCCGACCAGCTCCAGCAACTCCTGGACCCGGGCCTTGATCCCGCCCGGCGGTCTGATGCCGTTGACCTGCAACGGCATCGCCACGATCCGGCCGACGGTGTGCCGGGGGTTCAGCGACGCGTACGGGTCCTGAAAGATGATCTGGAGTTCCTGACGCAGTGGGCGCAACTCCCGGCGACCGGCGTGCGTGATGTCCCGCCCGGCGAACTCGATGCTGCCGCTCGTCGGCTCCAGCAACCGCACCAGCATCCGGCCAGTGGTGGTCTTGCCGCAGCCCGACTCCCCCACCAGCCCGAGCGTCTCGCCGGGGCGCACGTCGAAGTCGAGCCCGTCCACCGCCCGCACCAGGCCGGTGTCGCGCAGCCCCTGGCGTACCGGGAAATGCTTGGTCAGGCCACGCACCCGCAACAACGGCTCGTCGGTCACCTCCACGGTCCTCCGTTCAGGGCTGCGGTGCTCCGCTGCGCTGCGTTCCTCGCCCTCACACAGCCACCCCCACTCGTGCGACGTCCTCGGCGTAGAACGCGGCGCGCTCCTCGGCGCCCAGGTGGCAGGCGACCAGGTGCCCGTCGCCGCCCGCCGGACGCAGCTCGGGCGTCTCGGTGCGGGATCGGCTGCCGGCGCGGTCCGCGTACCGGCAACGCGGGTGGAACGCGCAGCCGGACGGCAGGTTGATCAGGCTCGGCGGGTTGCCGGGGATCGGCACCAGGTCCGCGTCCGCGTCGCCGTGCAGCGACGGCACGCTGGAGAGCAACCCCCAGGTGTACGGATGCTGCGGCGAGCGGAGCACCTGCTCGACGCTGCCCCGCTCGACGGCACGACCGCCGTACATCACCAGCACGTCGTCGGCGACCTGGCCGACCACGCCGAGATCGTGGGTGATCAGGATGATCGCGGAGTGGAACTCGGCCTGGAGGTCGGCCAGCAGGTCCAGGATCTGCGCCTGCACGGTGACGTCCAGCGCCGTGGTCGGCTCGTCGGCGATCAGCAGCGCCGGGTCGTTGACCAGCGACATCGCGATCATCGCCCGTTGCCGCATGCCGCCGGAGAACTCGTGCGGGTACTGGTCGAAGCGGCGGGCCGCCTGCGGGATGCCGACCCGGTCCAGCATGTCGACAGCCCGCTTGCGGGCCTCGCGGCGGTTGGCCTTCGGGCGGTGCACCCGGTACGCCTCGGCGATCTGTCGGCCCACGGTGTAGTAGGGGTGCAGCGCCGACAGCGGATCCTGGAAGATCATCGCCATGTCCCGGCCACGCAGCCGGCGTACCTCCTCGTCGGGCAGGCCGACCACCTGTCGGCCGCCGATGGAGATCTCACCGGTGATGGTGGCCCGTTTGGGGTCGTGCAGGCCGAGGATGGCCAGCGAGGTGACGCTCTTGCCGGAGCCGGACTCACCGACGATGCCGAGGGTGCGACCCCGCTCGACGGTGAACGACACCCCGTCGACCGCGCGCACCACGCCGTCCGAGGTGTCGAACCGGACGCGCAGGTCACGCACCCGTAGGTAGGCGTCCTCGTTGCCGCGCTGCGTCGGCACGGCGGGATGGTCGTCCGGCTTCCCGGACGGCGCCGGATCCGAGCTGTCCACGGCAACCTCCCTCAGTGACGAAGAGAACTTACAACAGAGTCCCGAGGGTGAAAATAAGCTACAAAGTCGGCACGTGTCAGCGGGCCCGAGCGTAACGAGTCGGCATCGGCCCCGCACCCCCGTCACCTCGCCATCCACGCCCGTTCATGGCCCGGCCCTGGCCCTTGCGCACCCCGCGCCCCACCCCCGCACTCAAGATCCGCGCAACTTCCCCGATGTTGCTGCCTCCGGCACGCGGGAAGCAGCAACATCCCCGATACTGCGCGGATCTTGACGACGAACACCGCCCGGGAGAGACCGGGAGCGGGGTTTTGGCGGGCCACCGCCGTCAAGGTCACGCTCGAACCAGGATTCAGTGGCATCACCGACGCACCGATACCACTACAACCAGGATGTAGTGCGATCTTGGGGCCTGCGGATCCGACCGGAGGAACTGCTCCCCTGACGGGTGTCGGTCGACTGCCCTAGGGTCGTCGCATGACCGAGTTCGACGCGGCCACCGCCGCCGTCCAGGCCGCCCTCGACGCGGGAGCGCGGTACGCCGACGCACGGGTGATGCATCGCCGCTACGAGTCGATGACCGCCCGCAACGGTGACGTGGAGGAGCTGACCCAGGACGAGAGCATCGGGCTTGGCGTCCGGGCGCTCGTCGGCGCCAGTTGGGGCTTCTACGCCGTACCGGATCTCTCCGACGCCGCCGCCCGCGACGCCGGCCGGCGCGCGACGCGTACCGCGATGGCGAGCGCGCGGGTGCCGGGCCCGGCGGTCGACCTGGTGCCCACCGAGGCCGTCACCGCGAGCTGGGCGTCCGGCTGCCAGATCGACCCACTCGGGGTGCCACTGTCGGACAAGGGTGACCTGCTGGTCGACGCGACCCGCGCGATGGTCGAGCACGGTGCGGACCTGGCCGAGGGCCTGTACCAGGTCTGGGACACCGCGAAGTGGTTCGTCTCCAGCGAGGGCCACCGGATCGACCAGCGGATCCGCGAGTGCGGTGGCGGCATCTCCGCCACCTCCATCGGTGACGGCGAGACGCAGCGGCGGTCCTGGCCGAGCTACCGGGGGCAGTACGGCACCACCGGTTGGGAGTTGGTCGAGTCACTCGACCTGGCCGCGCACGCCGCGCAGATCGCCGACGAGTCTCGGGCGCTGCTCACCGCGCCGCTCTGCCCGGCCGGTGAGACGGATCTGATCCTCGGCGGCGAACAGTTGGCCCTGCAGATCCACGAGTCGGTCGGGCACGCCATCGAGCTGGACCGCATCCTCGGCTGGGAGGCGGCGTTCGCCGGCACGTCCTGGTTGGACCTGGCCCAGCTCGGCTCGCTGCGCTACGGCTCGGAGCTGATGAACATCACCATCGATCCGACGATCCCGGGCGCGCTGGGCAGCTTCGGCTTCGACGACGAGGGCTCCCCGGCGGTCAAGCGGGACGCGGTTCGCGACGGTCGCTGGGTCGGTGTGCTCGCCGGTCGGGATTCCGCCGCGATGGCCGGCCTCGACTACGGCGGCAGCGTACGGGCCGACGGGTGGGCACGCCTGCCGATGGTGCGGATGACGAACGTCGGCCTGGAACCCGGCCCGCACACCCTGGAGGAGATCATCGCAGCGACCGACGACGGCGTTCTGATGGACCTCAACCGGTCCTGGTCGATCGACGACAAGCGGCTCAACTTCCAGTTCGGATGCGAGGTCGGCTGGGAGATCAAGAAGGGGCGGCGGGGGCGGATGCTGCGCAATCCCACGTACACGGGGATCGGCCCGCTCTTCTGGCGCTCGATGGACATGCTCTCCAACGAGACGATCTCCTGGGGCACGCCCAACTGCGGGAAGGGCCAACCCGGCCAGATCGGCCACACCGGCCACCCGGCGGCGCCGGCCCGGTTCCGCAACGTCCGGGTGGGGGTGTCCGCGTGAGCGCGAGGAGTGAGCCGGGTTTGCGAGCCCCGCAGTCGCGAACGAAAGGCGGCACGGCATGAGGGAGTTGGAGCTGGCGGGGCAGGTCGTCGAGCTGGTCCGGCAGCTCGGCGGGCCGGCGGCGCAGGCCGATGCGGTGGTGACGCGGGCTGATCTGGCGCTGACCCGGTTCGCCAACTCGGCCATCCACCAGAACGTGGCGGAGTCGACTGTCGGTGTCCGGTTGCGGCTGCATGTGGACGGCCGGACCGCCGCCGGCAGCGGCAGCGTGGTCACCGCCGACGGGCTGCGCGCGCTGGTGGAGCGGACACTGGCCGCGGCCCGTCTCTGCCCACCCGACCCGGGTTGGCCGGGGCTGACCGAGCCGATGCCCACGCCGGACGCGCCGCCCGTGGACGAGGCGACCGCGTACGCCGAGCCGGATCAACGGGCCGACCGGGTGGGCGCGTTCGTGGCCGCCGCCGGGGGCCTGAGCACGGCCGGCTACTGCCGTACCGCGCACCGGTCGTCGGGGTTCGCGAACTCGGCCGGGCACACCGCGTACGGCCGCTCGGCGGAGGCGGCGATGGACGGCATCGCCCGCCGCGACGGCGCGGACGGGGTGGCCCGACGCAGCGCGGACCGGCTCTCCGACCTCGACGGTGCCGCGTTGGGGGCGCACGCGGCGGCGAAGGCGCAGGCCGCGGCCGATCCGGTGGAGCTGCCGCCGGGGCACTACGAGGTGGTGTTCGAGCCGGCCGCGGTGGCGGACCTGTTGCAGAACCTGTCCTGGTTCGGCTTCAACGGCAAGCGGTACGCCGAACGGCAGTCGTTCGCCGAGCCGGGGGTCGCCCAGTTCGACCGGGCGGTGACCCTGGTGGACGATCCGCTGGGCGCGTCGGGCCTGCCGTTCGACGCGGAGGGCACCCCCCGTGGGGCGTTGACCCTGGTCGAGGCGGGCACCACGCGGGCGGTCGCGCACGACCGACGGACCGCCGTGGAGGCGGGTACGCAGTCCACCGGGCACGCGGTCGCGGGTGGCGCCACCTGGGGGCCGATGGCGCGCACCATGCGGCTGGTCGGCGCGGCGGCGGGCCCGGCCGGTGCGAACGGCCGGAGCACCACCGGCGCGGCGGCCGGGGCGGTCGCCGACGCGGACACGGCCGCACTGGTCAGCGGTGTGCGGCGGGGTCTGCTGGTCAGCGACCTGTGGTACACGCGGGTGCTCGACCCGAAGAGCCTCGTCGTCACCGGGTTGACCCGCAACGGCGTCTGGTTGATCGAGGACGGCACCGTCGTGCGGGCGGTACGCGACCTGCGGTTCACCGAGTCGTACCCCCGGGCGCTCGGGCCGGGGGCGGTGCTCGGGCTGGGCGCGCGGCCGGTGCGCCAACCGGATCGGGTGGACGGTGCGTGGTGGACGGCGCCGCCGGTGCGGCTGGCGTCCTGGCACTTCACCGGAGGCGCCTCCGGCTGACGTATCCGGACGGGGGTGCGTGCCGCGGGCGACTCCTCCACAAGCGCCATCGACCGGCACCTCGGCGGTTTTTCCGCAGGCCAGACACACGGGACGGTCCCTTGCGCGGACGGCTCGCAGAGATCGGCGTAACGTGTGTCACTTAGCTGCGTCGGTCGATCCGGCGTGGTCGTTGTGTGCGCAGGACGTGGCAGCGGGTGCGGTTCTCCGGTCCGCGTGCCGACCGGTGAAAGCTCAGCCCGCCCGTACGGGCCCGTCGAGGAGACGACTCGAATGACTTCAACGGCAACGAGGCCGCGGGGGGCGCGGGCGCGCGCCGCCATCGCGGCGAAGACGTTGCGTACCGACCGCTGGTGGTTCGCCCCGCTGATCACCGTGATCGGGCTCAGCGCCTGGGTCGTGTACGCGACGGTCCGGGTCTTCCAGCACGACAACTACTGGGTCGATGACTACCACTACCTGACCCCGTTCTACTCCCCGTGCGTGACCGACCGGTGTGTCGAGGCCGCCTCGCACTTCGGGCGGTTCCTGCCCGGCTGGTGGATCATCCCGGACGCCGCGTTGACCCTGCCGTTCCTGCTGCTGTTCCGACTCACCTGCTACTACTACCGCAAGGCGTACTACCGGTCGTTCTGGCTGTCGCCGCCGGCCTGCGCCGTGCCGGACGGCCACAAGGAGTACGGCGGTGAGACCCGTTTCCCGCTGCTCGGTCAGAACCTGCACCGCTACTTCTTCTACGCCGCCGCGATCATCTCGTTGATCAACACCTGGGACGCGATCCTCGCGTTCCACTCCCCCGAGGGCTTCGGCTTCGGGCTGGGCAACATCATCCTGGTGCTCAACGTGGTGATGCTCTGGGCGTACACCATCTCCTGCCACTCCTGCCGGCACATCATCGGCGGCCGGTTGAAGCACTTCTCCAAGCACCCGGTGCGGTACCGGGCCTGGACGTTCGTCTCGGCACTGAACGTCCGGCACATGCAGCTCGCCTGGATCACCCTCGGCACCCTGGCGCTGGCCGACTTCTACATCATGGCGCTCGCTGCCGGCTGGTTCTCCGACCTGCGGTTCATCAACTAAAGGGCCCCTGACATGACCACTACCACTCGCATCGAGCGACACCACTACGACGTCGTCGTCATCGGGGCCGGCGGCGCCGGTCTGCGCGCGGCCATCGAGGCCCGGCTCGCCGGCAAGAAGACCGCGATCATCTCCAAGTCGCTGTTCGGCAAGGCGCACACGGTGATGGCCGAGGGCGGCGCGGCAGCCGCGATGGGCAATGTGAACAGCCGGGACAACTGGCAGGTGCACTTCCGCGACACCATGCGCGGCGGCAAGTTCCTCAACAACTTCCGGATGGCCGAGCTGCACGCGAAGGAGTCGCCGCAGCGGATCTGGGAGCTGGAGACGTACGGTGCGCTCTTCGACCGCACCAAGGACGGCAAGATCTCGCAGCGCAACTTCGGTGGCCACGAGTACCCGCGTCTGGCGCACGTGGGCGACCGGACCGGCCTGGAGCTGATCCGCACCCTCCAGCAGAAGATCGTCTCGCTGCAGCAGGAGGACCAGCGGGAGTTCGGCTCGTACGACGCCCGGATCAAGGTGTTCTCCGAGACCACGATCACCGAGCTGCTGCTCGACGGTGACCGGGTCGCCGGCGCGTTCGGCTACTACCGCGAGTCGGGCGAGTTCATCCTCTTCGAGGCGCCGGCCGTGGTGCTGGCGACCGGTGGTGTCGGGCGTTCCTACAAGGTCACCTCGAACTCGTGGGAGTACACCGGCGACGGGCACGCGTTGGCGCTGCGCGCCGGGGCGACGCTGATCAACATGGAGTTCCTCCAGTTCCACCCGACCGGCATGGTCTGGCCGCCCTCGGTGAAGGGCATCCTGGTCACCGAGTCGGTCCGTGGCGACGGCGGTGTCCTGAAGAACTCCGAGGGCAAGCGGTTCATGTTCGACTACGTCCCCGACGTCTTCCGCAAGCAGTACGCGGAGACCGAGGAGGAGGCGGACCGCTGGTACACCGACCCGGACAACAACCGGCGTCCGCCGGAGCTGCTGCCCCGCGACGAGGTGGCCCGCGCGATCAACAGTGAGGTCAAGGCCGGCCGGGGCTCCCCCGCCGGCGGTGTCTTCCTGGACATCGCGAGCCGGCGTTCGGCCGACGAGATCCGTCGGCGGCTGCCGTCGATGTACCACCAGTTCAAGGAGCTGGCCGACGTCGACATCACCGCCGAGGCGATGGAGGTGGGGCCGACCTGTCACTACGTGATGGGCGGCGTCGAGGTGGACCCGGACTCGGGTGCCGCGTTCGGCCACGTACGCGGGCTGTTCGCCGCCGGTGAGGTGTCCGGCGGCATGCACGGCTCCAACCGGCTGGGCGGCAACTCCCTGTCCGACCTGCTGGTCTTCGGCAAGCGGGCGGGCGGCCACGCGGCCAGTTACGCCGACGGGCTGACCGCCCGGCCGAAGGTGGCCGTGGACGCGGTCGAGGCAGCCGTGGAGACCGCGCTCGCTCCGCTGCAGCGTGACACCGGCGAGAGCCCGTACACCCTGCAGCAGGACCTCCAGGCGGTCATGGGGGATCTGGTCGGCATCATCCGGCGGGAGGGTGAGCTGGCCGACGCCCTGGTGCGGCTGGCCGAGCTGCGCGAGCGGGTCGCCAAGGTGAGCGCGGCCGGTGGGCGGCGCTACAACCCGGGCTGGCATCTGGCCCTGGACCTGCGCAACATGCTCGTGGTCTCGGAGTGCACCGCGAAGGCGGCGCTGGAGCGGCAGGAGTCGCGCGGCGGGCACACCCGGGAGGACTACCCGGCGATGGAGCCGAAGTGGCGGCAGGTGAACCTGGTCTGCTCGCTGGACGGCGACAACGTACGGCTGACCCGTAAGCCGCTGCCGAAGATGCGGCCGGAGCTGATCGGCCTCTTCGACCGTGCGGAGCTGGCCAAGTACCTCACCGACGAGGAGCTGGCCGACTTCGACGCCCTCGTCGCCGACGCTGGAGAGGCGGACAACCGATGAGCGCGAAGCGTCAGTTCCGGATCTGGCGGGGCGACGAGACCGGCGGGGACCTGCAGGACTACATGGTGGAGGTGAACGAGGGCGAGGTCGTCCTCGACGTCATCCACCGTCTGCAGGCCACCGACGCACCCGACCTGGCCTGCCGGTGGAACTGCAAGGCCGGCAAGTGCGGCTCCTGCTCCATGGAGATCAACGGCAAGCCGCGACTGGGCTGCATGACCCGGATGTCGACCTTCGGCGACGACGAGACGGTCACGGTCACCCCGCTGCGTACCTTCCCGGTCATCCGGGACCTGGTCACCGACGTCTCGTTCAACTACGAGAAGGCACGGGAGACGCCGGCCTTCGCCCCGCCGGCCGACGTGGCACCGGGTGACTACCGGATGCAGCAGGTCGACGTGGAACGCTCGCAGGAGTTCCGCAAGTGCATCGAGTGCTTCCTGTGCCAGACGGTCTGCCACGTGATCCGCGATCACGAGGAGAACAAGCAGGCGTTCTCCGGCCCCCGGTACTTCATCCGGGCGGCCGAGCTGGACATGCACCCGCTGGACACCCGGACCGACCGCAAGGAGTACGCGCAGGCCGAACAGGGCCTCGGTTTCTGCAACATCACCAAGTGCTGCACCGAGGTCTGCCCCGAGCACATCAAGATCACTGACAACGGGATCATCCCCATGAAGGAACGGGTCGTCGACCGCAGGTACGATCCCCTTGTGTGGCTTGGTAGCAAGATCTTCCGTCGGGGCGAGACGCCCCAGACCAGCGTGACCACCGCCCGTCAGGGCTCTGCGACGCCGGGTTCGGCCCACGGTGGGCTGCACTCGCACGCGGGTGGTTCCCACGACTCGCGGGCTGAGGCGCAGGCGCAGAGCGGCGTCAACTGGGACCGGGAGGTGCCCCACCCGACCGCTCCGGCGGTGGACGACCGGGGCAAGCTGCCGCTGACCGAGCTCACGTTCGACCGGCCCGCCGCGCCGTCGCCGTTCGGTGACGACGTGACGTTCCCGCTGCCTCCGGAGCACCTCAACTTCGCGCACCCGGACCAGGACAAGCACTGACCACCCGAACCGAACGGGGGCCGCGGCGACCGCCGCGGCCCCCGTCCCGTTCCCACCCCCACCCCACCCCACGCCGGTGATCAAAGACCCGCCGCCGCCGGGTCCGGCTGGTCCTGGGCGCCGACCGTCGCAACTCTCCGGCTGACCCGGCGCCACCCCGGCATGTCCGTGATGAGCGTGATTCCGCTGTGGCATCTAGATGCCACAGCGGAATCAACGTCGTTCCAATCCTGGCCCGCGGATACCGGACGTTCGGTCACCGGAGGCCGGATCCTGACCGAAATCTCTCGATCGACCGGAAGCAGGGCGGGCCGGGGGGTCAGGGGGTTTTCAGGAGGGGGCGGAGGGCTGCGACGATGGGGGCGTCGGCGGGGAGCCAGGTGACCGAGTCCAGCTCGTCGGCGGTCAGCCAGCGCAACCCCTCGTGCTCCAGGGCCTGCGGCTCGTCGCCGTCGAGCAGGCGGGCGGCGTACACCTTGAGCACCGAACGGCCGTGTGCCATCCGCACGTCCCGGCCGACCCGGTCGCCGATCTCCACGCGTACGGCCAGCTCCTCGACGCACTCCCGGACCAGGGCGTCGACCTCGGACTCCCCCGGCTCGACCTTTCCGCCGGGGAACTCCCACATCCCCGCCACCTCCGGCGGCGCGGAACGCGCGCAGGCGAGCACCCGCCCGTCCCGGATTATCGCCGCACCGACGATCACCTTCAGGTCGCGTCGTTCGGCCTGCCCGCCATCATTAGCCCGTTCGGTCCGCACGGGCGTCCAGGGTGCCAGATCAATCGGCGGTTTGGGTACCGGAACCGTCCGCTAGGCCAATAGAACACGGAAGTGTGGGCGTGGACACCCCTCCCGCGTGGGGAGAGACTAGGGGACACCGACAAGACACGGGATGGCGACGATTTGGCCACAAGCCGGCAACGGCGCTTGGGGGGTGCGGTGATGCGCGTGCTGTTCAGCAGCAGGTCGAAGCACGACTACCTTGCCGACGCGTTGACCTTGCTATCTGGTTGGACGCGCGAAGGGGAGCAGATCCGACGGACGCTCGTGATCGACGATACCCAACACGCGGCGCTAACTGAACGAGTCAAGGTGGTCGCGGACGCGCTGCACCTGCGCCCCGAGATCAGTCGACGGTCCGACAGCACCCAGATCCGGGTCGGGCACGGCAACGGCGAGCCGCTGACCGAGGGCGAGGTCCTGCTGGCCGCGCGCATCGAGGACGCCTACCGGGCGGTCACCGAGTCCTGACGTCCGTGTCGGCAGGCACCTCCGCGTCCTGCGGATACCAGCGCAACTCCACGACGTTGCCGTCCGGGTCGCTGACGTAGATCGAGGTCGCCGAGCCACGGGCGCCGAACCTGTCGACCGGCCCGGTCAGCACCGTGAAGATCCCCGACTCGACCACCTGCTCCCAGTCCAGCGGCGCCACCACCAGGCAGAAGTGGTCGACGTTCGTGCCGTGCCGGTCGCCGTGGACGAGGTCGACGATGCTGTCGCGGCTGATCCGCACGGACGGAAACGGGACTGCGCCCGCGCGCCACTCGTCGACCCGTACCGGTGGCAGCCCGAGCCGGCCGCAGTAGAAGTCGAGCGAGCGCTCCACGTCGGCGACGGTCAACACCAGGTGGTCGAAGCCGGTCACCCGTACCGCGCTCACGCCGGTGCGGTCGTTGTCGATGCTCATGTCGCAGCCCTTCGTTCGGTGTCTCCTGCCGCTTCACGATCTCCGAACGAGGTACGCCGACCAAGACCCGATGCCGCTACGATCGTTGCCCACAGGTCAACGGTGGGAGCGATGTGCTGGAGCGGTACGAGGTCGAGACGTTCCTGACGCTCGCGGAGGAGCTGCACTTCGGCCGTACCGCCGAGCGGCTGACCGTCAGCACCGGTCGCGTCAGCCACATCGTGAAGAGGCTGGAGCGCCGGATCGGCGCACCGCTGTTCGCCCGTACCAGCCGGGTCGTCCAGCTCACCCCGATCGGCCGGCAACTCGCCGACGATCTGGCCCCGCTGGTCGCCGGCATGGACGAGGCCGTCCGCCGGGCGGTCGACGCGGGCCGAGGCGTCACCGGGAAGCTCCGGGTGGCGTTCCTCGGCGAGTGGACGGCACCGGTGCTGCTCCGGGCCGTGGCACTGTTCGGCGAACGGCATCCGGACTGTCGGGTGGAGGTGCACGAGGCACAGCTGTCCACCACCCGCTCCGGGCTGCTCGACGGCTCGACGGACGTGCTGATCGCCTCGTTCCCGTTCGACGGGATGGCCACCGGCCCGGCGTTGCTCTCCGAGGGTCGGGCGCTGGCGGTGGCGGCGGGTCACCCGCTCACCCGGGAACGGTCCGTGTCGCTGGAGGTGCTCGCCGACCATCCGGTGGTGCAGTACCCGGCGGTGACCTCGGTGGAGTTCAAGCGCGATCGCACTCCGGAGCGCACCCCGACCGGCCGCCCGGTACCGAAGGGGCCGGCCGGGAACACCTTCTCCGAGATGCTGTCGCTGGTCGCGCTGGGCCGAGGCGTACTGCCGGTGGGTGAGCACACGCGGCGCTACTACCCACGCCCCGACGTGGCGTACGTGCCCATCCACGACGCGCCACCGATCGAACGGGGGCCGGTCTGGCTGCCCAGCAACACCACCACCCGGGTACGCGAGTTCGTCCGCGCCGCGACCGACGCGAACGCGCCGTGAGGCACGGCGAGTTCCAGCATCCCCGCCTGGTCGAGGTCTACGACGCGGAGTGCCGGTGGGGGCCGGACGACGACTTCTTCCGGGCGGTGGTGGGTGAGACTCCGGCAGCCCGGGTGCTCGACCTCGGCTGCGGCACCGGCCGGTTGACCGTCGCCCTCGCCGCCGCCGGTCACACCGTCACCGGCGTCGACCCGGCCGGCGCGTCAGTGGCCGCCGCCCGCGCCCGTCCCGGTGGCGAGTCGGTGACCTGGGTCGAGGGCACCTCGGCAGTGCTGCCGAGCGGGGTGTTCGACGTGGCGGTGCTGACCAGCCACGTGGCGCAGTTCTTCGTGGACGACGCGGAGTGGGCGCGTACCCTCGCCGACCTGCGCCGTGCGCTCGTGCCCGGCGGCCGGTTGGTGTTCGACGCCCGCGACCCGGCGGACCGCCGCTGGGAGCTGTGGAACCCGGTGGATTCGCGGCGGCTGATCACCCTGCCGGGCGGCGGCGAGGTCCGCGCGTGGACCGCTGTCACCGGGGTACGCGCCGGAGTGGTCGACTTCACCCACCACTACCACTTCGCCGACGGCGAGCGGTTGGTCAGCTCGGCGACCCTGCGGTTCCGCACCGAGGCGGAGCTGCGTGAGTCTCTGACCAGGGCAGGTTTCGTGGTGGATCGTGTCTACGGCGGTTGGCGTCACGAGCCCGTCGGCCACGGCGACGGCGAGTTCGTGGTCCTCGCCCGGGCCGGCAGGCTGGCACCGGTTTTCTAGCCTGGGACGCATGGCGAACATCGCGTACGACCGCAAAGAGCAGGTCCAGCAGATCGAGAGTGGCCTCCTCGACGGTGAGCAGATCATCGCCGTCTACGACGCCGTCGGCACGGGCACCGGGTTCATCGGGCTGACCGACCGCCGCGTGATCATCCAGGACCGGTCCTTCGTCGGAAAGCGGTTCGCGATCACCAGCATCCCGTACTCGAAGATCACGAGCGTGAGCGTGGTCAGCAACAAGTCCTGGGGTGGGTCGTTCTTCTCCACCGGGTCGATCGCGATCCACGTCGGCACGCACACCTACGAGGTGGAGTTCCGTGGTGCGCAGAAGAGTCACCACGTGCACAACGTGATCCTGCACCACATCTCCTGACCTGACGTCCCGCTGCGGGCCCGGCCGGCGTAAATGCCTTGCCGGGCCCGCAGCGTCTCTGGTGTCCTCGGTCGACGGTCACGCGAAGGGAGCAGCGCCATGCCCGCTACGACGAAGTGCCTCCGACCCGACGTCAATCGCACCGAGGAATCGAGACTTCGTGAGCAGATCTGTTCCCCCGACCACGGCGCCGCCGCGCGCCACTGACACCACCTGCGGAGGCCGCTGATGTCGGTCTTCGACGATCCCGGCCTCTTCGGCCGGCTGTGGGCCGCCGACTACGACGGCCCAGGCAACCCCGACCCGATACCGGCGGTGGACTTCCTGGCCGACCTGGCCGACGGTGGTCCGGTACTCGAACTGGCGATCGGCACCGGCCGCGTCGCGCTTCCACTGGCCGAGCGTGGTCTCACCGTGCACGGCGTGGAGGCGTCCGAGGAGATGGTGGCCCAGTTGCGGGCCAAGCCCGGCGGCGACCGGATTCCGGTGGTCATCGCCGACATGGCCGACGTACCGGTGCCGGGTGAGTTCCGGCTGGCGTACCTCGTCTTCAACACGCTGTTCAACCTGGTCGACGCCGAGCGACAGGCGGACTGCTTCCGTAACGTCGCCCGGGTCCTGTCGCCCGGTGGCGCGTTCGTCATCGAGACGTTCGTGCCCGACCCGCGCAGCTTCGACTCCGACGAGCAGGTGCAGGTGTGGGACGTGGCCGAGGACTCCGCAACGATCCGGCTGCACTCCTACGACCGGCCGGCGCAGCGGTTCATCAGGCAGACCATCACCTTCGACAGTGATGGTGTGCACCTGAAGCCGTTCGCCATGCGGTACGCCTGGCCGCACCAGATCGACGCGATGGCGCAGCGGGCGGGGCTCCGGCTCACCGAACGGTACGCCGACTGGCAACGGCGACCGTTCCAGGCCGACAGCCCGTCGCACATCTCCGTCTACCGGGCGGAGTAGCGGTGTGATCGACTCGGGTTCCGGAAAGTCGGTGTGTCATCGCCACGACGACGCCGCGACTTCGAGGAACCCGAGTCGATCTCCTCCGACGACCCAGGACCGGCCCGGCAGTCGGGCTGCCGACAGCGGGCCGCGCCACTTCGCGTCACGAACCTAGAATCGCTCTCCCTGGGCCAGGTCACTCGATCGACCTCCGCCCGGCTCACGGTTGTTCGCCGCAGGGAGGGTGATGGCAGCGGAGACGAAAGGCAGCCGGGGTCGCTTCAAGATCTCCGTTTTCTTGAGCTATCCCAAGCCGTGCATGCGGGAGCAGGCCGTATTCATCGACCGGTTGTGCACGTACCTCGACTCTCGAGGGTTCGCCCCGCGCACCCTGGGCGTCACGGACTACGACATGGACGCCCCGCTGAAGGCGATCCGGCGGCTGATGTTGGAGTCGAACGGGCTCATCACGATCGCCCTGAGACGAACGTACATCGAGACGGGCAGCGGTAACTTCCGGACGAACCTCGCGGGCCTGAAGAGCTACCGGCTGGACGACACCTGGCTGACAAGCCCCTGGTCACACATCGAACCGGCGATGGCATACCAGCTCGGCCTGCCGATCCTTATCCTGCGCGAGAAGGACGTCCTTGAGGAGGGGCTGCTCCAGCAGGGCGTCGTCGGCATGTACATGCCCGAGTTCGACCTCGACGAGTCGATCGAGAACTACTTCGACTCGCCCGAGTGGAACGATCTGATCTTCAAGTGGGAGGCGCAGGTACGGGCCGTCGTGGACCGCAAGGGCCTGCCGCCACAGCTCTACTGAGCCGTGGAGTGAGGCGCCACCAAAGAGATGGCCGGGCGCCCCACCCTGACGATTCAGCCGTCACCGAGATCAGTGCCAGTCGCTGATCCGGACGTCGTCCGGCGCGGGCCTGCCGCGCCCCGTCTCGACGAGTTCCTTGAGGCTCATCAGGAACAGCGCCCACTTGGTGCTGCAGTGGTGCATGAACTCGACCGGCTCGCGCCAACCCTCGTGCGAGAACTGGACGATCGTGTACTCGCCGCGCTGGTCGAGACGCCAGTCGACCTCGGTGCCGATC
Source organism: Micromonospora sp. WMMD964 (assembly GCF_029581455.1). Taxonomy (NCBI): domain Bacteria; kingdom Bacillati; phylum Actinomycetota; class Actinomycetes; order Micromonosporales; family Micromonosporaceae; genus Micromonospora; species Micromonospora sp. WMMD964. The sequence continues at coordinate 167,659 of NZ_CP120860.1, forward strand.
CATTCCTCGGGGCCCTCGACAACCCGCCACCGCACCCGGCCGGCGGGATCCAGCTCCAGGACCTCCATGTCGAAGCCGCCGACGTCGCCGAACCGGAAGGTCAACTGCCCGCCGACCTCGCTCTTACCCACCGTGTCGGTGGTCCACCAGCCGGCGATTCCCTCCGGGGTCGCCAGCGCGCGGTAGACGTCGCCGAGCGGAGCGACGACACCCACCCGATGCAGAATGTCGATCATTCTCATTCTCCTTCGCTGTTGTGGCGGTCGCGTTCGATCGCCTCGGCGATCCGCTTGATCCGGCGCAGACGGGCGTCCCAGGTCGCGCCCACCGCCGACAGCTGGGCGACCGCGCGGGCGAGCTGCGCCTCGTCGACCTGGTAGTGACGCTCACGGCCGGCCGGCTCGCCGTGGATCAGCCCCACCCGATCCAGGACGGCCAGGTGTTTCGCGACGGCCTGGCGGGTGACGGGCAGCCGCCTGCTCAGCGACGTCGCAGTGCCCGGCCCGTCGGCGAGCAGAAGATCGATCATGGTACGACGGGTGGGGTCGCCGATCGCGGACCACAGCTCGTCGTCGACCGCCGTACTCACGGGGTGGCGACCAGCCGCGCGACGTACGTGCCCAGCCTGGGCATGTAGTGGTCCCAGCCGTTCTCGTGGTCGCGGTACTGCTCCTCCAGGACGGCGATCTCCCAGCCCATCTCGCGGAATCCGGTCTCGGTCATGCGGACCCGGGTGCCCGCACCGCTGGCTGCCAGGTCGAAGGTGACGAGCAACGCCTGCCCGTTCCGGCCCTCGTCGGTGAAGCACCACCGGAAGGAGAATCGTTTCGGCGGGTCGACCTCGACCACGGCGAGGGCGACGGTCGTCGTCTCGCCGGTGTCAGCGTTGCGCCAGACCAGCTCGCCCGGCGCGCCCGCGACCGACTCGAACCGCGCGTCGTCCGGCCACCACTCCCGCATGTGCTCCGGTCGGCTGACCACCTCGAAGACCACCTCGGGTGACGCGTCGACGTGGATGTCGCGTTCGATCGTTCCCTGTTCCATACCCTCACCCTTTCGCAACCTTTGGTTGCACTCAACCTACGACGACAGCCCCCCATTGCGCAACCTTTTGTTGCATGTCGTGGATTCGTCGTACCCGGGTCGGAGAATGCCGAGCATGTCTGAGACGACTCCGCACCAGCACCACGCCATCGACTACGTCGAGCTCACGGTGAAAGACCTCGCCGAGGCCAAGAGCTTCTACACCGAGGCGTTCGGCTGGCAGTTCAACGACTACGGCCCGGGGTACGCGGGCATCCGCAGCCCGCAGGGTGACTCCGAGGTCGGCGGTCTGCGCCTCGACGAGACCGTACGCGCCGGCGGTCCGCTGGTGCTGCTCTTCTCGGCCGACCTCGACCGGTCGGTGCGGGCGGTCAAGGACGCCGGCGGTCAGGTGGTCGACGGGCCGTACGAGTTCCCCGGTGGCCGGCGGTTCCACTTCACCGACCCCAGCGGCAACGAGCTGGGCGTCTGGGCCGAGCAGTAGGCCCCTGTCGTATGGTGGCCGGCCGGCTTGACCGGCCACCATACGATCCGCGCATGCGGCGTGCGGAGATGGACGGAGTCACGGTCTTCGAACACGATCTGCCGGGCGTGCTGGGCGCATCGTTGACCTTCGGCTGTGGCACCCGCGACGAGGCGCTCGACTCCATCGGCCTGAACCATCTGGTGCATCATCTGCTGGACCGGGCCGACCCGTACATCGCGGAGAAGTACGCGAACGACACCTGGGTGAACGAGACCTCGTTCGTCGCCGCCGGCACACCCGCGCAGATCGCGGAGCACTTCACCACCGTCTGCTCGACAATCACCCATCTTCCGCCGATGGACCTGCCCGACGCCGTCGCGGACGTCGACGCGGACGACCGGGACGTGTCCGACATCGACAAGGGCGTGCTCGACCCGTGGGGATCACTGCTCGCACGGCGGTTCGGGCCGCGCGGGCACGGCCTGGCGCGCTGGCCCGCCGTGGACTACCGGCTCTTCACGACCGACGAGATCAGACAGCATGTGGGCAGATTCTTCACCAGCGGCAACGCCGTTCTCGCCACCACCGCCGAAGCGCCTCCGGCGATGCGACTGCTACTGCCCGCCGGACCCCGCGTAGACCACGACACACGCCTCCTGAACCACCAGTCGGGCCCGGTCTGGTACGCCGACGAGGTGCACGGTGTCGCGCTGGTCGTCGGCTCCGCGCCCAGCGTGGAAGCCCTCCTGCTGATGTCCGCGCTGAAATCGCGCGTCGACCCGGCGGTGCAGCGGGCCGGGATCGCCCCGTTCGCCGAACTCATGGCCGAGGTCGTCGACGGCACACGGCACGAACTCGGCATCAGGATCAGCCCGACGAAAGCCAGGCGGTTCGACGCCGCGGCGGCGGCGGAACTGCTCTGGGCCGAGCTACGGAGACTGGTGCACGACGGGCTCGACCCGGCCGACATGGCCGACCTGGAGGCGACCCGGACCGCGCCCCTACCCGCGGCCCTCGTGCCGACGTACGACGCGATGGCCTGGATGCGGCCGATCCAAAAGCTCGAATCCGCTGTCCACTGGGAGTTGTTCGGCACCACCGAGCACTACCTCACGGATCCGCTCACCGAACCGGACGGGCTCTCTCCGGCAGCGACGCGGGACATCATGTCGGGCTGGCTCTCCTCCGCCATGATCGTCGTGCCATACGGATCGCGACCAGACCTTCCCGGCGTCGGCGACGCCTCCTGCCCCAGCACCCGTTTCGTGCCGGCAGGCGACGTGGTCCGGCCGGCCCTCAGGAAGCGGTTCGGCAACAAGGGCTCGATGGTGATCGGCACCGATGCCATATCCACGGTGGACGGCGAGGGCGACGTGCACACCGTCCCGCTGGCCCAGGCGCTCGTCGTCGAAGGCGACGACGCACTCTGGCTCGCCCACGTCGGCCACGGTTGCGTTACCACCATCTCGGACTTCACCCACGCAGCCGACAAGCTCCGGTCCGCGCTACCGCCACGACGGTTCCGCAGAGCGGCAGTGACCTGAGCCCGCAGGCGGGTTCCCAGCGGCCGTCACTGCCGCCGAGCGCGCAGCACACCGGTCAGCATCGGCAGGGCGAACTCGCCCTCGGCGGTTTCCGGCCTGCTCCCGAGGAAGGCGCGAACGCGGCCGAGCACGGCCTCCCGGTCCGGATCCGGCATGACCAGCATCCCCGCCCGGGTCGCGAGCGTGGCGACGAGAGAATCGGCGGTGCGGCGCTGCACGTGCGGAAACTCGGCCTGCTCCGACGCCCCGAGCCGGGCGACCGGACCGAGCAGGTCCGCTGTCGCCGTCGGCCAGGCACTCAACGTGTCACGCGGGCCGATGGCCGCGCTTCCGCTGACCCGTTCGAGGTCGGCAACCCAGTCGACCCGGTCGTCCATGACGTTCCACAGGCCGGCCAGGACGCCTCCGGGGGCGAGGACCCGGGTGATCTCCGGCCCCGCGACGGCCATGTCGAACCAGTGCAGGGCGTTGCCGGCCAACACGGCGTCGACTGACGCGTCCGGCAACGGGATGGCCTCGGCGCTACCCGGTAGCGCACGAACGGTCGGCAGTGCGCGGCGCAGCTCGGTGAGCATCGCCGGGTCGGGCTCGACCGCGACGACGTCCACGCCCACCGCGAGCAGTGTGGCGGACAGCTTGCCGGTACCGGCGCCGAGGTCGAGCACGCGCTGGCCGGGCGCGACCTCAAGCGCCCATCGCACCGCGGCCTGCGCGTAGTCCGGGCGGTGCTCGGCGTACGCGGCAGCCGCCGTGCCGAACGACGATCGCAGCAGCTGTCCCGTCATGGGCTCAACCTACCCCCGGTCACTGGACGTCGACTGCGACGATGACCGTCGTGAAGATCGTGCGGAGCTGGTGGCGAAGGCGCTACCCCGCCTACCTGCTCGGCATCGTGACCGGGATGGCCATGATGTGGCTGCCCCTGAAGACCTTCGATGACCAGGAAGCCTGGGCGACCCGGCTGCGGGCCGACGGCGTGCCCGTCCAGGCGGTCATCCACGAGACCGTGTACAAGGCCCGCAACAGCCGCACGATGCATCTGCGCTACCAGGTCGCCGGGGTGCCGCATCGGGCCGAGGTCGGCTGCTGGGAGGTCTGCCTCCCGGCCGACACGTCAGTGCGGATCTGGGTCGACCCCGATGACCCGGAGGACTTCGTGACCGATTTCGGGACGTTGAGCGGGCATCGCGGCCGACTGCAGGGCGTGGTCGGGGCGGCAGGTCTGGCCCTGTCCGGCACGATGCTGGCCGCCGCCGTCGGCCGCTTCCTCGGGCGACGACGGGACCGCCGACGACGCGACTGGCAGTCGCAGCAACGAGAACAGCGCCGACGACAGTTCCGCAACGGCGGAGGCGTGACGAAGCACAAGCCGAGCCGCCGCTGACCAGCCACCCCGACCACACGCCGGATGACTCGTCGGGTGTTCAGAGTCGGACGTCGAAGCGGACCAACCGGCTGACCTGCGGGAACAGGCTGGTTTCAGACGTTGAAGCGGAACTCCACGACGTCGCCGTCCTGCATGACGTACTCCTTGCCCTCGATGCGGACCTTGCCCGCCGCCTTGGCCGACGCCATCGAGCCGTGCTCGACCAGGTCGTGGTACGAGACCACCTCGGCCTTGATGAAGCCGCGCTGGAAGTCGCTGTGGATGACACCCGCGGCCTCCGGCGCGGTGGCGCCGATCGGGACGGTCCAGGCGCGTGCCTCCTTGGGGCCGGCCGTGAGGTACGTCTGGAGACCGAGGGTGCGGAAGCCGACGCGGACGAGTTGGTTGAGGCCGGGCTCGTTCTGGCCGATCGACTCCAGCAGCTCGCGGGCCTCCTCTTCGGGCAGGTCCACCAGCTCGGACTCGATCTTGGCGTCCATGAAGACGGCCTCGGCGGGCGCGACCAGGGCACGCAGTTCGTCGAGGAACGCCTCGTTGGCCAGTTCGGCCTCGTCGACGTTGAAGACGTACAGGAAGGGCTTGGTGGTGAGCAGGTGCAGCTCGCGCAGGTGCTCCAGCTCGATCTTGGCGGCGGCGGCCCCGGAGTAGAGCGTGGTGCCGCCGTCGAGCACCTCGATGGCGGCCTTCGCGGCGGCGACCGCGACGGCCCGGTCCTTGCGGAGCTTGGCTTCCTTCTCCAGCCGGGGCAGCGCCTTGTCCAGGGTCTGCAGGTCGGCGAGGATCAGCTCGGTGTTGATCGTCTCGATGTCGTCGGCCGGGGAGATCTTGCCGTCGACGTGCACCACGTTCGGGTCGGAGAAGGCCCGGACGACCTGGCAGATCGCCGAGGCGTCCCGGATGTTCGCCAGGAAGGCGTTGCCCCGGCCCTGCCCCTTCGATGCGCCGCGGACCAGGCCGGCGATGTCGACGAACGACACCGGGGCGGGCAGCACCTTCTGCGAGGAGAAGATCTCGGCCAGCTTGCCCAGTCGTTCGTCGGGAAGACCGACCACGCCGACGTTGGGCTCGATGGTGGCGAACGGGTAGTTCGCCGCCAGCACGTCGTTCTTGGTCAACGCGTTGAAAAGCGTGCTCTTGCCGACGTTGGGCAGGCCGACGATGCCGATGGAGAGACTCACGACCAGCCAGCTTACGCGGGTGCCGGTCGGGTCGACCCACGCGCCTCCGACTCGGCCCGACCGCCGCCGCTCAGCCGAGCAGGCGGGGGGCGATGACCGCCTCCCGGACGCTGCCGTCCGCACCGCGGCTGACCTCGTACGCCGAGACACCCTCGCGGTCCGCGATCGCCTCGACCAGCCGGGTGCCCCGGTAGACCAGGCCGACTCCGTCGTCGGTGCAGTGGCTGGTCGGCAGCGTCTCGTCACCGACCAGCTCGTGCATGAGTGGGCGGCGCTGGCCCTCGCTGTCGTAGTGCACCCCGTTGCCGTACGGCAGCCAGCCCAGGCCCTCGGTGAAGCCGCGCAGCCGGGGGCCGAAGCTGTCGGTGGCACCGCCGACGTGCCAGCAGATCGAGCCGGCGGAGACACCGGCCAGCACCACGCCGGCCTGCCAGCACTCGTGCAGGATCTCGTCGAGCCCGTGCACCCGCCAGACGGCGACCAGGTTCGCCACGCTGCCGCCGCCGACCCAGATCACGTCCTGAGCGAGCAGGTGGGCGCGGATGTCCTCGACGTTCGGCATCGGGAACAGGGCGAGGTGCGACAGCCGGAACCGGGTGTCGGCGAAGGCGCCGTAGACAGCGGTCAGCGAGGTGGGCTGGTCGCCGACGGCCTGCCCGAGGTAGCACACCCGCGGTTGCGGACCCGCCTCGGCCAGCTCGGCCGCCAGGTCGAAGACCGGGCCGGGGCGCATGTCGTAGGGGCCCCGGTCACCCCGGAAGAAGCCCATGCTGGTGGCGATGATGGTCGGCTCGCTGGCGGGCATCGGGACGTCCTTCCGTCGGGGCGGTGCGGCGTCCATCCTGCCTCAGCCGGCACACCCCGCAGGCCGCGACCGTGCCCCGACGGTCACCGGGACCCCTCCGGTCGGCGTTGGCGGGGCACCTCGACCTCGGGCCAGCAGGTGAGGGCCGGTCGGTCCGCCGGGGGTAGTTGCCCAGCGGCGGCGTGGGGAAGGGTGAACCGGTCGGCGGCGGCCGGGCCCGCCGAGGCCGACTCGCGCAGCATCCACCGCACCTCGTCGGCCGTCCAGCCCAACCCCGGCCGGTCGGCGATCTCCCGAACCAGCCGTCGGCCGACGCGGGTGTCGTCGTCGTAGAAGCGCATGCACCAGTGATGCGTCCACATCCCGAGCGCCCGTAGGCCCGCATCGTCGAGCGAACCAGCCAACCGGCCGCACGCGGTGTCGGAGAAGGCCCGCTCGGGGTCGCCCGCCCGGTCCCGTTCGATGGCGCCCACGGCGGCCGGCGCGACCGCCCGCATCCGTCGATAGAAGGACTGCACCACAGCGCGGGGCAACGGCGGGAACGCACCCGATGTCGACGCCGCCGCCCAACCCGCCACGCTCGCCATCCGCCGCACCCCTTCTTGAGTTGGTGGCCGGACGGTACCCGCCACGACCGACACTTCCGGTCGGGAGATCCCAGTCACCTTCCCGCCCGCGCTTCCGTACGGGGAGCCACGAACAGGACGTACCGGTCCACGGGATTTGTCGGGGGCGGTGTGCCCGCTCATCCTTGGGCCATGACCGATCCCGGACACCCGAGGCCCGAGCGGCGGGGACACCGATGACCACCGCCATGGCCCGGGTGCCCGACTCGCTGCGGGGGCAGATCGTCACACCCGGCGACCGCCGGTACGCGCAGCTGCGCTCGACGTACACCACCTCGGCGTCGCCGGCCGCCGTCCTGCTGCCGAAGACCACCGCGCAGGTGGTCGACGCACTGCGCTACGCGCGGGAGCAGCGGCTGCCCATCGCCGTACGCAGCGGCGGGCACGGCTTCTCCGGCGCCTCCTCCAACAACGGCGGCGTGGTCATCGACCTGTCCATGCTCAATCAGGTGCGGGTGCTGGACGAGCGGGCCGGGCTGGTCCGGGTCGAGGCCGGTGCCCGCTGGGCGAACGTGGCGAAGGCGCTGGCCCCGTACGGCCTGGTGATCAGCTCGGGCGACCACGGCGGTGTCGGTGTCGGCGGCCTGGCCACCGGCGGTGGTGTCGGCTGGCTGGTCCGCGCCCACGGCCTCACCGTCGACCGCGTCCGCGCGGTCGAGGTGGTCCTCGCCGACGGGACGCTGGTACGCGCCGACGCCGACCACGAACCGGAGCTGTTCTGGCTGGTCCGGGGCGCGGGAGCGGGAGCCGGGATCGTGGTGGCCTTCGAGATCGAGGCCGTCGAGCAGCGCAATGTCGGCGTGGCGCAACTGGTCGTCGAGGCGCGCCCGGACGGGGGCACCGTCCGGGAGTGGACGAGCTACCTCGCGCAGGCTCCACGGGAGCTGTCCGCAGCCGCCGTGGTGTACGCCGAGGGCCGCTCGGCCCTCATGTCCATCACCGCCGTGGTGGCCGCCGAGAGCCTGCGTCGGGCCCGACCCGCGGTGGAGCCGCTGCTCGCCATCGGCCGGGTGCTCGAACACCGGACCGACCTGCTGCCCTACCCGACACTGGTGCCGACCGCACACCTGCACCCGAACGTCGGGCAGCAGCGCGGCACGACGACCAACGGTCTGTTCCGCGACCTGGACGACGCGGGCGCGCGGGCCGTGATGCGAGCGGTGACCGGGCCGGGACGGGCGGTGGTGCAACTCCGCTCGCTGGGCGGGGCGGTCAACGACGTCCCCTCCGACGCGACCGCGTACCCGCATCGCCACCAGGACACGATGGTGGTCGCCTCGGTGTTCCCCCCGCAGGGCGCCGGGGCGTTGGACGCCGCCTGGCGGGCGATCGGCGCCCGCGCCGACGGGGCGTACGTCAACTTCGAGAGCCGACCCGGCCCGGCCGCGTTCGCCCGGATCTACCCGGGCGAGACCGGGGCCCGGGTGCGGCGGCTGTGGAAACGGTACGACCCGGACGGCGTGTTCCGCCCGGCCCTGCTGACCGGCCAGCCGCAACGCGCCACCCGGTCGGCCCGGTCCGCCCAGCCCACCGGGTCCGGCCAGCCGCACCGCCGCCGTCGACGCCCCCGTTGACAGCGGCCCCGCACAGCGACACACCCAGGTCCGATTCCCGCCAGCCGACGGTCCATCGGGCGGGGCATCATCGGGAGCATGGAGATGGACTTCGAGCGGTGCTACCGAGCCGTGGACAGCCGTGACCAGCGGTTCGACGGCTGGTTCTACACCGGCGTGACGTCCACCGGCATCTACTGCCGACCGTCCTGCCCAGCGATCACCCCGAAGCGACAGAACGTCCGGTTCTTCCCGTCGGCCGCCGCCGCGCAGGGCGCCGGATTGCGCGCCTGCCGCCGCTGCCGACCGGACGCCGCACCCGGCTCACCGCAGTGGGACATCCGCGCGGACGTGGTCGGCCGGGCGATGCGGTTGATCGCCGACGGGGTGGTCGACCGGGCGGGCGTACCGGGGCTGGCCTCGCGCCTCGGCTACACCGAGCGGCACCTGCACCGGATGCTGAGCGCCGAGATGGGCGCCGGTCCGCTCGCGCTGGCCCGGGCCCAACGGGCGCAGACCGCCCGCATCCTGATCGAGACGACCGACCTCGGGATGGCCGAGATCGCGTTCGCCGCGGGCTTCGGCAGCGTGCGGCAGTTCAACGACACGCTCCGCGAGGTGTACGCGAGCGCACCGTCGGACCTGCGGGCGGCCCGTGGTCGCCAGCAGGCGGCGATCGGGGCGGGGACCATCGCGCTGCGGCTCGCGTACCGCCCGCCGCTGCACGCCCAGGCGCTGCTGGACTTCCTCGCGGTGCGGGCGCTGCCCGGGGTGGACGAGGTTCGCGACGGGACGTACCACCGGGGTCTGCGGTTGCCGCACGGCACCGGCGAGGTGGCGCTGACCCCCGCGGACGGGCACGTGGCGGCGACGTTGCGGCTGACCGACCTGCGCGACCTGGCGCCCGCGGTGGCCAGGTGCCGTCGGCTGCTCGACCTGGACGCGGACCCGACCGCGATCGACGCGACAGTGGCCCCGGACCCGGCATTCGCTCCGGCGGTCGCCGCCGAACCCGGCGTCCGGGTCCCCCGCGCGGTGGACGGCTTCGAGATGGCCGTGCGCGCCATCGTCGGCCAACAGGTCTCGGTGAGAGCGGCAAAGAAGACCCTCACCCGCCTCCTCCTGACCCACCAGGTCGATCATGAGGTTGACGAGGCCAATGGAGATCGAATTCCAGGCCATCCCCATGATCAACCGGGTGGGGCGGCCGGGACGGGGCCGCTGCGGGGGTTTTTGAGCGCGGAGGAGCTGTTGGGTCTGCCGGACGCGGCGTTCGGGATGCCCGCGGCGCGGCGGGAGACCCTGCGGGGGTTGGCTCGGGCCGTCGTGGACGGGGCTCTGGACCTCGCGCCGGGCGTGGATCGCGAGGAGGCCGTGCGGCGGCTGCTCGCGCTGCCCGGCGTCGGCCCGTGGACCGCCGACTACCTGGCCATGCGCGCCCTCGGCGACCCGGACATCCTGCTCAGCACCGACCTCGCGGTCCGGCGCGGCGCCGCCGCGCTCGGCCTGCCCGACACCCGAAAGACCCTCGACGGGTACGCCGAGCGATGGCGTCCCTGGCGGTCCTACGCCACGATCAGACTCTGGAGAGCCGCATGAGCATCGACAGCACCGTCCTGACCACACCGACCGGCCCGTTGAGCATCCTCGCCGGCCCGGACGGCGACGTCCGGGCCGCCGGCTTCACGGCGGACCCGGCGACGCTGCTGCCCCTGGTCCACCCGACCCTGCGAGCGCCGCTACGACAGCGCGCCGACCTCGGCCCGGTGAGCGTCGCCGTGCGGTCCTACCTGGACGGTGACCTCGCCGCGATCGACGCGGTGCCGGTCCGTCAGGTCACCGGCGGCGAGTTCATGGCGCACGCCTGGCAGGTGCTGCGTGCGGTCCCGCCGGGCACCCCGGTCACCTACACCGGGTACGCGGCACTGGCCGGTCGACCACCGGCGGTGCGAGCCGCCGCGGCGGCCTGCGCCCGCAACGCGGCGGCGCTGTTCGTGCCCTGCCACCGGGTGCTCCGCACCGACGGGTCGCTCGGTGGCTACCGCTGGGGGCTGGACGTGAAGAGGTGGCTCCTCGGCCACGAACGGCGCTTGACAGCAAGCTGACAGAGGCATCGACACCTGTTAGACGCTACCGTCTGGTAGTGCCTGTGGAGAGCGACGGCGACCCGGCCGCCCGGGCCGCCGCGGGCACCCACCCCGTGCACAACCTCTGGCGGCTGCGCCCCTACCTGCGCCCGTACGCGCTCGAGTTCGCCTGGCTGCTCCTCGCCGGGCTGGCCGGCACGGCGGCCGGGATCGCCGTACCACTCGTGGTGCAGCGGGTGGTGGACGGCCCGGTGGCCCGGCACGAACCCGGCGGGCTCCTCCAGCTCGGCGGCCTGGCACTGCTGCTCGGCGTGGTCGAGGCGGTGCTCATCTTCATCCGCCGGTGGGTGCAGTCCTCCTCGGCGGTCGGCATGGAGGCGGCGCTGCGCGCCGACGTCTACGCCCACCTGCAACGGTTGCCGACGAGCTTCCACGACCGCTGGCAGTCCGGCCAGTTGCTCTCCCGGATCACCAGCGACCTGTCGGTGATCCGCCGGTTCCTCTCCTTCGGCGTGTTCTTCCTGGTGCTCAACCTGACCACCTACGTGGTCGTGGTCGTGCTGCTGATCAATCTGCACCCCCTGCTCGGGGTGCTGGTGGCGGCCAGTGCCGTGCCGCTGCTACTGATCAGCCGCCGGTTCGGTCGGCACTACCACGCCGCGTCCCGGCGGATGCAGGACCAGCAGGGCGACGTGGCGACCCTGGTCGAGGAGACCGCCCAGGGCCTGCGCACCATGAAGGCGTACGGCCGGGGGCCCGAACAGGCCACCCGCTTCGCCGGCGCCGCCCGGCGGCTGCACGACACCGGCGTCGGCAAGGGGCGGCTGCTGGCCAACACGTCGGCGCTGCTCGACCTGGTGCCCAACGTGACCCTGGGCGTGGTGCTGGTGGCCGGGGCGGCCGCCGCCGCGGAGGGCGCCCTCACCATCGGTGAGCTGGTCGCGTTCGTCAGCCTCCAGCTGATGCTCATCTGGCCGGTGCAGTCCCTGGGTTGGATCATCGCCAACGGTCAGGAGGCCGCCACCGCCGCCGACCGGATCCAGGAGGTGCTGGACACCCCACCGCAGATCGTGGACCGACCCGGCGCGCTCGCGCTGCCCCGCGACGCGGTCCACGGTCGACTCCGCTTCGAACGGGTCGCGTTCAGCTACCCGGGCGCCACCACACCGGTGCTCCGCGAGATCGACCTGACCATCGAACCGGGCGAGACGCTGGCCCTGGTGGGCGCCACCGGCTGCGGCAAGAGCACCCTGCTGTCCCTGGTGCCCCGGCTGCACGAGGTGACCGCCGGACGGATCACCCTGGACGGGCACGACCTGCGCGAGCTTCGGCTGGCATCGCTGCGCCGGCTGGTCGGCGTGGCGTTCGAGGAGCCCACGCTCTTCTCCATGTCGGTCCGGGAGAACCTCACCCTGGGTCGCCCGGACGCCGGCGACCACGACGTCCGGGCGGCCCTGGCGCTGGCCCAGGCGGACTTCGCGTACGACCTGCCGTGGGGGTTGGCCACCCGCGTGGGCGAGCAGGGGCTGTCCCTCTCCGGCGGGCAACGGCAACGGCTCGCGTTGGCGCGGGCGGTGCTCGGCCGGCCGGCGGTACTGGTGTTGGACGACCCGTTGTCCGCGCTCGACGTGCACACCGAGGCGCTGGTCGAGGCGGCGCTACGCCGGGTCCTGCGGGACAGCACCGCGCTGCTGGTGGTGCACCGGCCGTCGACCATCGCGCTGGCCGACCGGGTCGCCCTGCTCGAAGACGGGCGGATCACGGCGATCGGGCGGCACTCCGAGTTGCTCACCCGGGTGCCGGCGTACCGAGCGCTGCTCGCCGCCGAGCCGCGCGCCGGGCACGCGCCGCCGTCCGGCGCCGCCGGGTCGAGCCCGCCCGCTTCGGACGGCTGGGGGTTGGTGCACTCGTGACAGTGCCGACGCAGGCCGACCCCCCGGAGGAGGAGCCGGAGCTGACCCGCTGGCGGGGCACCGCCACCGACCCGGAGGCCGACCGGAGTCGCGCCGAGGACACCTCACCCGAGGCGGTGGCTCGACTGCGCGGGCTGAGCCGGGCCCTGCTGGCCGACCTGCTGCGCCCGCACCGGGGGCGACTCGCCGCCGCGGTCGGCCTGCTGCTGGTCCAGAACGCCGCGGCGATGGCCGGCCCGTACCTGGTCATGATCGGGATCGACCGGGCGATCACGCCGCTGCGCGCCGGCGACGCGGGCCCGCTGACGGCCGTCGCCGGGGCGTTCGCGGTGGCATCGGTGACCGAGTACGCGGCCCGCCGGGGATTCCTCACCCTCTCCTCGCGGATCGGCCAGGCCGTCCTGCTGGAGCTGCGGCAGCGGGTGTTCGGGCACTTCCTGCGCCTGTCGGTGGGTTTCCACGAGCGGTACACCTCCGGCCGGATGGTCTCCCGGCTCACCAGTGACCTGGACTCCATCGCCGAACTGGTCGACGGCGGCATCGACAGCCTGGTGCTGGCCGGGCTGTCGATCCTGTCGGTGGCCGCCATCCTGCTCTGGCTGGACCTGCCGCTGGCCGCCGTGACGCTCTTCGCCTTCCCGTTCCTGTTCTGGCTCTCCCGCTGGTTCGCCCGGTCGTCGGCCAGCGCGTACCGGCGGACCCGGGACGCGGTCGCGCTCGTCATCGTGCACTTCGTCGAATCCATGCGGGGCATCCGGGCGGTGCAGGCGTTCCGCCGGGAACCGCGCAACCAGCGGATCTTCGTGGCGCTCGGTGACGACTACCGGCGCTCCAGCCTGCACGCGTTCCGGCTGATCGCCACCTACTCGCCCGCGATCAAGCTGATCGGCAACGTGACCGTGGCGGTGGTGCTCGGCTACGGCGGTTGGCGGGTGCTCGGTGGGCAGACCGAGATCGGCGTGCTCGCCGCGTTCCTGCTCTACCTGCGCCGCTTCTTCGAGCCGATGCAGGAGCTGAGCCAGTTCTACAACTCGCTCCAATCTGCCACCGCCGCCCTGGAGAAGCTGGCCGGTGTGCTCGACGAACGACCGGCCGTCGCCGAGCCGGCTCGACCCACACCGTTGCCGACCGGGCCCGGGTGCGGCGAGGTGACCTTCCGGGCGGTCTCCTTCGGCTACCGGGCGGACACCCCGATCCTCGGCGGGCTGGAGCTGACCGTGCCGGCCGGGCAGACCGTGGCGCTGATCGGACCGACCGGCGCGGGCAAGTCGACGATCGCCAAACTGGTCGCCCGATTCCACGACCCGGACACCGGCACGGTCCGGCTCGATGGGGTGGACCTGCGCGACGTGAGCGACGCCGACCTGCGCCGGGCGGTGGTGCTGGTGACGCAGGAGAACCACCTCTTCAGCGGGACCGTCGCGGAGAACATCCGCTTCGGCCGTCCCGGCGCCGACGACGCCGAGGTCCAGGCCGCCGCCCGGGCGATCGGCGCGCACGACTTCATCGCCGCCCTCCCCGAGGGGTACGCCACCCAGGTGCACCGACGCGGCGGCCGGCTCTCCGCCGGGCAGCGGCAGCTCGTCGCGTTCGCCCGGGCCTTCCTCGCCGACCCGACGGTGCTCATCCTGGACGAGGCGACGTCGTCCCTGGACGTACCGACCGAGCGGTTGGTCCAGCAGGCACTCGGGACCATCCTGCGCGACCGCACCGCCCTGGTGATCGCGCACCGACTCTCCACCGTGGAGACCGCCGACCGGGTGCTCGTCCTCGACGACGGCACCGTCGTCGAGGACGGCCCACCCGACGTGCTGGCCGAGTCCGACGGCCGGTACGCGGCCCTGCACCGACAGTGGCGCGACTCGCTGATCTAGCCCTAACTACGTCGCCCGGCACCCGGCAGGTGCCTACGATCACAGGATGACCGATACGGCGAGGACGGCCCGCGCCGGCGTTCCCGAGCGTCCCACCCTGGACGGGCTCGAGGAGCGCTGGGCACGCCGCTGGCAGGAGGAGGGCACGTACGCGTTCGACCGCAGCAGGACGGCTGTTCCCGGTCGCGGCGCGGCATCAGACGCGCCGAGCGGGAATGGCCGCAGGGCCGACGTGTACTCCATCGACACGCCTCCGCCGACCGTATCGGGCGAACTCCACATGGGGCACGTCTTCTCGTACACGCACACCGACACCGTGGCGCGTTACCAGCGGATGCGCGGCAAGGCCGTCTTCTACCCGATGGGCTGGGACGACAACGGTCTGCCCACCGAGCGTCGCGTGCAGAACGTCTACGGGGTGCGCTGCGATCCGGCGCTGGCGTACGACCCGGTGTGGCGGCCACCGGCGGCCCCGGTCGACGACGCGGCCCGCCGGGACCCGACCCCGATCTCCCGGCGCAACTTCATCGAGCTGTGCGAACGGCTGACGGTCACCGACGAGCAGGTCTTCGAGGCGCTGTGGCGGCGGCTGGGGCTCTCGGTGGACTGGTCGTTGACGTACACGACGATCGGCCGGATCGCCCGGGCCACCAGCCAGCGGGCGTTCGTGCGCAACGTGCTCCGCGGTGAGGCGTACCAGGCGGAGGCGCCGACGCTGTGGGACGTCGGCTTCGCCACCGCCGTCGCTCA
Source organism: Micromonospora sp. WMMD964 (assembly GCF_029581455.1). NCBI lineage: Bacteria > Bacillati > Actinomycetota > Actinomycetes > Micromonosporales > Micromonosporaceae > Micromonospora > Micromonospora sp. WMMD964. The sequence goes on from NZ_CP120860.1 coordinate 182,886, forward strand.
GGCCGAGTTGGAGGACCGGGAGCGTCCCGGCGCCTACCACCGGCTGCGGTTCACCGCGCCCGGCGGGCGTGAGGTGCTCATCGACACCACCCGTCCCGAGCTGTTGCCGGCCTGCGTGGCGCTGGTCTGCCACCCGGACGACGAGCGGTACGCCGACCTGGTGGGCGGCACCGCGCGCAGCCCGTTGTTCGACGTCGAGGTGCCGGTGTACGCGCACCCGCTCGCCGATCCCGGCAAGGGCACCGGTGTGGCGATGGTCTGCACGTTCGGCGACCTGACCGACGTGACGTGGTGGCGTGAGCTGGGGCTGGCCACGCGGGTGGTGATGGGCCGGGACGGTCGGCTGCTCCCCGAGCCACCGGCGGGGGTGCCGGCGCAGCCGTACGCGGCGCTGGCCGGGCAGACCGTCAACGGCGCCCGCCGGGAGATCGTGAGCATGCTGGCCGACGCGGGTGACCTGATCGGCGAGCCGCGCCCGATCACCCACCCGGTGAAGTTCTACGAGCGCGGCGACCGGCCACTGGAGATCGTGTCGACTCGACAGTGGTATCTGCGCAACGGTGGCCGGGATGCCGAGCTGCGGGCGACGCTGCTGGCCCGGGGCGGTGAGCTGCACTGGGTGCCGGCGCACATGAAGCACCGCTACGACAACTGGGTCGGCGGCCTGACCGGTGACTGGCTGGTCAGCCGGCAGCGCTTCTTCGGCGTGCCGGTGCCGGTGTGGTACCGGCTCGACGACGCTGGCGAGCCGGACTGGTCCCACCCTCTCACGCCGGACGAGTCCGCGCTGCCGGTTGACCCGTCCAGTGATCCGGCGCCCGGCTACGACGAGTCGCAGCGCGGCTATCCGGGTGGCTTCATCGGTGACCCGGACGTGCTGGACACCTGGGCCACGTCCTCGTTGACCCCGCAGATCGTCGGCGGGTGGGAGACGGACCCGGACCTGTTCGCCCAGATCTTCCCGATGGACCTCCGGCCACAGGGGCAGGAGATCATCCGGACCTGGCTGTTCGACACCGTGGTCCGTTCGCACTTCGAGCACGGGGTGCTGCCCTGGCGGGACACCGTGCTCTCGGGGTGGATCCTCGACCCGGACCGGAAGAAGATGGCCAAGTCCAAGGGCAACGTGGTCACGCCGTCGGCGCTGTTGGAGCAGCACGGCTCGGACGCGGTGCGCTACTGGGCGGCCAGCGGCAAACCCGGCACCGACCTGGCCTTCGACCCCGCGCAGATCAAGATCGGTCGGCGGTTGGCGACCAAACTGCTCAACGCGTCCAAGTTCGCGCTCGGGCTGGGCGCGGCGGACGCGTTGCGTGCCCCGTACGGCAACTCCAGCTCGGCGCGTCCGACGCCACGCCGCGACCTGGAGCTGCCGACCACCGCCCCACTGGACCGGGCGATGCTCGCCGAACTGGCGACCGTGGTCGACACCGCGGGCGCCGCCTTCGACGCGTACGACCACACTGCCGCGTTGCAGGCGACCGAGGCGTTCTTCTGGCGGTTCTGCGACGACTACATCGAGTTGGTCAAGGAACGCGCGTACGGCACCGACGCGGCGGCCGACTCGGCGCGGGCGGCGCTCGCCACGGCGCTCTCGGTGCAGCTACGGCTGTTCGCCCCGGTGCTGCCGTACGTGACCGAGGAGATCTGGTCGTGGTGGCGGTACGGCTCGGTGCACCGTGCTCCGTGGCCGACCACCCACGAGGTGGCCCGGACCATCGAAGGGTCGGGTGACCCGGCGCTGCTGCGGCTGGCCGGTGACGCGTTGAGCCAGGTCCGGCGGGCCAAGTCGGAGCGCAAGCTGTCGATGAGGGCGGAGGTGCCGCTGGCCGAGGCGCTTGGCCCGGCGGCGCTCCTGGAGCAGCTCACACTGGTCGCCGACGACCTGCGGGCGGCCGGCCGGATCGCCAAACTCGACCTGCTCCCCGACCGCACCCCGGAACTCGTCATCGCCTGCGCGTTCTGACCCGCGTCCGCCGCCGCCCCCCTCGCGCGGCGGCGGACGCGCGGTGTCACCAGCCGCGCAGGAAACGCAGCCCGAGCAGGAACGCGACCACCGAGGGCCCGACCAGCAGGGTGATCGCCTGGAGGCGGTAGGGCATCCGGTGCCGGGTCAGTTCACCCGCGTTGCCGAGCACGATGACCCCGGCCAGCATCAGGAACGCACCCCACCAGCCGGCCCTGAGGTGGATCAGGTCCACCCGGATCAGTTGCAGGGTCAGGCCGAGCAACGCGCCGGTCAGGGCGAGCAGGGCCACCGCCCGGTGCAGGCCACGAACCAGGGGGTGGGCCGCCCGCCAGCCGTAGGTGCCGGCGACCGCCAGGCAGGGCAGTACCACCATCAGCGGCCAGCCCCGCCCCATCACGCCGAACATCAGCAGCGCGCCCACCGCGAACCCCATCGCGCCGACGCAGGCGAGCATGTACCCGGCGAAGGCCCGGCCGCCGCCCCGGGCCAGCAACGGCCCACCGCTGGCCGCGAGCAACGCGGTCGGGATCAGGATGAACACGGCCCACCAGTGGAACCGGCCGCTGCCCTGGGCTGCCGTGGCGACCGTGGCGCAGGCCAGCCCGGCGACGGCCAGGCTGGTCAGCCACGGCCGACTGCTCCGGGAGTACGGCTCAGCCAACGACGTCTGCTCCGCTTCGACGCTCACACCCGACAGCCTGGCTCGTCGTGGCCCGCTCGGTCCATCCGGCCAGCCCTACCGCGAGGAGGGGGCTGGCCGGAACGGCGATTCGCACCGGTGTCAGCTCGTCTCGCCGGCCACGCTGAACGAGCGCAGGCGGTCGATGGCCAACACCGTGAAGCCGACGCTGACCAACACGGTCATCACCGACGCCACCGGCACCGACACGCTGGTCTCCAGCAGCCCGGTGGGGGCGAGCCGGTCGGCGAGCGCGATCACGTACTGCTGGATGGAGAGCACCTTGGTGCCGCTGACGAAGTTGCCCAGCAGGCCCTCCCAGATCAGCACGTAGACCAGGCCGAGCAGCACCGGCCGCCGGGTGACCAGGCTGAGCGCGAGGAACAGCGCCGAGTACGCCAGCGCGCCGAGCGCCGCCGCGACCGCCAACGCCAGTCCGAGGCGTACCGAAGCGGCCAGCACGCCCGCGACGTAGAGCGGCACCGCGACGGTGAGCGCGGTGATCCCGGCGGCCACCGCGAGTTTCGGCAGCACGATCTGCCAACGCGGAAGCGGTTTGGTCAGGATGTGCACCACCGTGCCGTCGTCGATCTCGGCGCCCAGCACACCGGTTCCGATGATCAGCGCAACCACCGGCAGCACCACGGCCAGCCCGAGGCCGACCAGCACCGGAGGCCCCCACTGACGGGGGTCCACGCCCAGGGACCGGCACAGCACGGCCAGCCCGAGCAGGACCAACGGCAGCGGGAGCAGCAGCAGGAACCGACGGCGGCCGAACAGCCCACGGGCGGTGATCCAGGTGATCGTCGACATGTCAGGCCTCCACGAGGTAGGAGAAGACGCTCTCCAGGGACTCGTCGGACGGCACCAGCTGGCGCACCCGGATGCCTTGGTCGAGCGCGATCCGGGGTAGCGCCCGGGTGAAGGCGCCGTAGTCACCGGCGCGCACGGTCAGGCCGGTGGGGTCCAACTCGACCCCGGTCACCGACGACTCGGCGATCAACGCGACGGCCAACGCCCGGTCGTCGGTGGAGCGCACCGCGAAGACGTGCGGGCGGTTGGTCATCAGCCGCCGGATGGTCCGGAAGTCGCCGGAGGCGGCCAACCTGCCGGCCACCATCACCTGCACCGTCCCGGAGACCTGCTCGACCTCCTCCAGGATGTGCGAGCTGAACAGGATCGTCCGGCCGGAGTCGCCGAGGGAGTGCAGCAGGTCCATCATGTGCAGCCGCTGGCGTGGATCCATCCCGTTGAACGGCTCGTCGAGCAGCAGCACCTGCGGTTCGTGCACCAGCGCGGCGGCCACCCGGGCCCGCTGCCGCATGCCCTTGGAGTACGTGCCGATCCGCCGGTTCTGCGCCGACTCCAACTCGACCAGCTCGATCGCCCGCCGGGCCGCCGCCGCGGGGTCGGCCAGCCGGTGCAGCTTCGCGCTGGCCAGCACGAACTCGTAGGCGGTGAGGTAGCTCTGCACCGCCTCCCGCTCGCTGACCAGCCCCAGCCGCCGGTAGACGTCGGGGTTGCGCCAGGTCGGCTCGTCGTCCAGGGTGACCGTGCCCCGCGACGGGGCGAGGAACCCGGCCATCATGTGCAGCAGCGTGGTCTTGCCGGCGCCGTTCGGGCCGAGCAGCCCGGTCACGCCCGGCCCGAGGGCCATGCTGATGTCGTTGACCGCGACCACGTTGCCGTACCACCGGGACACCCCGGTCAGGCTCAGCATGCTCATCAGGAGGCGACCTTCCGGTAGCGGGCCAGCAGGAGGGCGGTGGCACCGGCGACCAGCAGGACCGCGGCCAGGGCGTAGACCGGGCCGAAGCCGCCGACACCGAGACCTTCCTGCCCGTCCTCCACCAGCAGGTCGCCGAGCGACCAGATGCCCACGCCCTGCACCAGGGTGGAGGGCGAGGCGAGGCCGGCCAGTTCGTTGGCGCTGCGCGACGGCAGGATGCTCAGCACCCCGACGATCGGTGTGGTCATCAGGAAGACGGCGACCACCCCACCGGCGGCGAAAGCGCGCTTGCCGGTCAGCGACGCGATCAGCAGCCCGACCGAGGCGAAGACCACCGCCCACAGCCCGGCGTAGAGCAGGCCGGGCAGCAGGTCGAGCAGCTCGTTCCAGACCCCGCGAAGACCCTGCTCGGTGGTGAACGCGGCACCCAGGAACATCAGCACCTGCGGGCCGCCGAGCAGCAGCCAGAGCCCCGTGACCAGGGCCAGCAGCTTGGCCAGCGCGTAGTCGCCGCGCGGCAGCGGCCGGGAGAAGTAGAGCGGCAGGACGCCGCTGCGCAGGTCCCGCGAGACCAGCTCCGGCGCGGCCACCGCGACGAAGAAGAGGACCAGCCAGCTCATCGAGTCGGCGAACTGGGCGTACGTGGCGACCGGCTCGCCGATCTGGCTGCGGATCGCGGTCAGCGCCGCCGCGACCAGGGTGACGATGCCGATCACCAACCACGGGAAGATCTTGGCCTTGGCGCTGCGCCCGAAGCCGAAGGTGGTACGCAGCCCGTGCACGTAGAGCGCGCCGAAGACGTTCCAGCGGCCCAGCCTCGGGCCCGCGTACCGCTGGTAGCCGATGTCGTGGATGACGCCGGTGGGCGTGGACCGCAGCGCGGTGGAAGACGGCTCAGGCATGGGTGAGCTCCCTCGTGGCGAAGAGTTCGGCCACCCGGTGCCGGCGCTGGTCCAGTCGGTGCAGTGGCAGGTCCAGCTCGGCGACCGCGCCGAGGATCAGGTCGTAGGTGTTGTCGTCGGCGAGTTCGACGAGGAGCAGCCGACCTTCCCGCGCGACCGGCAGCTTCAACTCGGCCAGCCGGGCGGCGAGTTCCTCGGTGCCCTCGCTCACCTCCACGGCGAGCACGTCGGTCGCCGAGGTCATCGCGGAGATGTTGTCGGCGCGCAGCAACCGGCCGCCGTCGATGGCGATCAGCGTGTCGCAGATCCGCTCCACCTCGCCGAGCAGGTGCGAGCAGACCAGCACGGAGATGCCGAACTCGGTGCCGATCCGGTGCACCAGGGCCAGCATGGCGTCGCGGCCGGCCGGGTCCAGGCCGTTGGTCGGCTCGTCGAGCAGCAGCAGGTCGGGGTCGTGCACCAGCGCCTGGGCCAGCTTGACGCGTTGCTTCATGCCGGTCGAGTAGCCACCGACCGGGCGGTAACGCTCCTCGTAGAGACCGACGTGCCGCAGCGCCTCCGACGCCCGTTCGCGGGCGGCGGTGCGAGGCAGGCCGCTCATCCGGCCGAGGTGGGTGACCAGCTCGGCGGCGGACAGGTCCGGCGGGAGACAGTCGTGCTCGGGCATGTAGCCGACCCGGGCGCGGACCTGCGCCGGGTCCGCGGTCGGGTCGATGCCGAGCACCGAGACCTGACCGCTGCTCGGTGGGATCAGGCCGAGCAGGATCTTGATCAACGTGGATTTGCCGGCGCCGTTCGCGCCCACCAGGCCGATGATCCCGGGCTCGACGGCGACGGTGAGGTCGGCGAGCGCGGTGACCCGACCTCCGTACGTCTTGGTGAGCGACTGGGTCGCGATCAGTGTCACGTCGCCCAGCGTAGGGAGTGGATGCCCGGCGCAGACACCGGCGCGCCCCCGGCGCTTCCCTGATCCTCGGCGCAGCGGACCCCTAAGGTCCGCCACCCGGCTGGTGGGAAGGTTCTCTCCGGTCCCGTGTCCACCCGCGACCCCGCTTCGAAAAAGCCCGTCGCGGGTGGGACGATTCATCTTCCGTTCAGTGGGCAGCAATCCGGCGGTTGGTCGCCACGGCACGAGGTCACGGACGGGCGGACGGGCGGACGGGCGAGGGTGCGCGCGGGTGGCGACGGATCGGCGTCGATCCTGTCCCCCGGCGTCGTGGAGTGGCGCTCTCGACCGATCGGCGGTGGGCTGCGAAACTGTGTGCCGGTCAGCGAGTGGGGGGTGTGGATGAGCAACGGTTGGGTGCTGCCCGACGAGGTGCTGCGGGACGCACCGGCGTACACGCCGCGTCCGGGTGAACTCGCGGATCTTGAGCTGCTGCTGACCGGCGCGTACGCCCCGCTGAACGGCTTCATGACCCGCGCCGACCTGGTCTCGGTCAGTCGACGCGGCCGCTTGGCCGACGGCGCGCCGTGGCAGGTCGCGGTGACACTCCAGGTGCCGGCCGCCCTGGCGCAGAGCTTCGATCCCCGTGACCCGGCCCGTCGGGCGTTGGTGCTGACCGACGGCGAGGGTGCACCGGCGGCCGCTCTGGACGTGGCGGACGTCTGGCAGGTGCGCGACGGCATCGCCGGGGTCGGTGGCCCGGTCCGGCGACTGGGCGACGGTGGCCACGGCCCGTTCCAGCGGCTGCGCCGCGACCCGGAGGAGGTCCGTGCGCTGCTGCCTCCGGGCCGGGTGCTCGGGGTCATCGCCGACCGGCCACTGCATCGTCCACAGCTCGCCCAGATCGCCCATGCCGCCCGCACCCTGGCCGCGCACCTGCTGGTGATGATCCCGGTGGGTGAGGGCGGTGCCGGTGGGCTCCCGCCGGAGGCGCTGGTCCGCGCCATCTTCGCCGCCCGGGACCGGATGCCGCCGGCGACCCTGGTCGCGGTGCCCCTGTCGCACCGACGCGAGGAGATCAGCGACGCCCTGCTGCGTGCCCGGGTCTCCGCCGCGTACGGGGTGACCCACCTGCTCTCCACCGGGGAGATGCTCTCCGGTGCCGGGTTGCGGGTGCTGGTGCCGCGGGAACTCGCGTACGACAACCGGGACGGGCAGTGGCGTTGGCGGGAGGACATCCCACCGCGTAACCGCCGGCTCGCCCTCACCCAGCAGGAGATCGACGACCTGCTCGACCGGGGCTTCCCGCTGCCCGAGTGGCACACCCCGCCGGCCGTGGCGAGGGAGTTGGCCCGGGCCCGACCGCCGCGCCGGCACCGGGGGTTGGTGGTCTTCCTGACCGGCCTCTCCGGTTCGGGCAAGTCGACGATCGCCCGAGGGCTGGCGGACGCTCTGCGGGAGAGCGGCGACCGCACGGTGACCCTGCTCGACGGGGACGTGGTGCGCCGGGAACTCTCCGCCGGGCTGGGCTTCAGCAAGACCGACCGGGATCTCAACGTCCGGCGGATCGGTTGGGTGGCCGCCGAGGTCGCCCGGCACCGTGGGGTGGGCATCTGCTGCCCGATCGCCCCGTACGCGGCGGCTCGCGCCACGGCCCGGGAGATGGCCCTGGCCGCCGGGGCGGGTTTCGTGCTGGTGCACGTGGCCACCCCGCTGGAGGTGTGCGAACGCCGGGACCGCAAGGGCCTGTACGCGCGGGCGCGCGCCGGCCTGCTCACCGGGATGACCGGGATCGACGACCCGTACGAGGAGCCGACCGACGCCGACCTGGTACTCGACACCACCGACCTGAGCGTGGCGGACGCGGTGCAGGCGGTGCTTCACCACCTGACCGAGACCGGCTGGGTGGAGTTGAAGATTGCGTCCTCCTGAGGCGTCGCGGTACCCCGTTCCTTCCACCGCTGCCCGCTACGCGCTAGTGTTCATTCTTGTTGGAACACGTTTGACCGCGTGAGAGTACGGGGTTCTCGGGAGGCACGGCGATGCTCGCTCAGCAGCGGCAGGCGGCCATCCTGGAGCGGGTCCGGTCGACCGGCGGCGTTCGGGTGAGCGAGCTGGCCACCGAGTTCGGCGTCTCCGACATGACCATCCGGCGCGACCTGGAGGCGCTGCACGAACGCGGCCTGCTGGCCAAGGTGCACGGCGGCGCCACGACAGCCGGGCCGGGCTCGACCGACGAGCCGGGCTTCCACGCCAAGTCGGTCCGTCAGTCGCCGGAGAAGGCCGCCATCGCCGAGCACGCCGCCCACCTGGTCCGCCCCGGTGCGGCGGTCGCCCTCTCCGCCGGCACCACCACCGCCGAACTGGCCCGCAGGCTGGTGGACGTGCCCGGCCTGACCGTGGTGACCAACTCGTTGCCGGTGGCCGAGATCCTGCACGCCGGAGGTCGGCCGGACCAGACGGTGGTGCTCACCGGAGGCGTACGCACACCGTCGGACGCGCTGGTCGGCCCCCTCGCGGTCGGGGCGGTCCGGTCGCTGCACCTGGACCTGCTCTTCCTGGGCGTCCACGGGATCTCCGAGCGGGCCGGCTTCACCACCCCGAACCTGATGGAGGCCGAGACCGACCGGGCGCTCGTGGCCGCGGCGGACCGGCTGGTGGTGCTCGCCGACCACACCAAGTGGGGCACCGTGGGCATCTCCTCGATCGTCGAGCTGGCCGCGGCACACGTACTGGTCAGCGACGACCGGTTGCCTCCACCCGCTCGACGGGTACTCGGCGAACAGGTGGGCGAATTGATCATGGTGAAGGCGACAGGGGCGGGCCGCGCGACGCGCACGCCGACGAATGAGGGGACGGCGTAGTGAAGCGCACCGCGATCGACCTGGCCGACGGCCGGGAGCTGATCTACTTCGACGAGCGCGACGACGCCGTCCGCGACCAGCCCGACCGCCGTGACCTGCCACCACCGCCTCCCGCGTCCCAGCTGCGCTACGACCCGCTGACCGACGAGTGGGTGGCCGTCGCCGTCCACCGGCAGACCCGGATCTTCCTGCCACCGGCGAACGAGTGCCCGCTCGACCCGTCGGTGGGCGACCGGTTGACCGAGATCCCCGCCCCCGACTACGACGTGGTGGTCTTCGAGAACCGATTCCCGTCGCTGAGCGGCCGGGTCGCCGACGAGCCCGGGGCGATCACCCCGTTCACGTCGGTCCGGCCGGGCCTGGGTCGCTGCGAGGTGGTGTGCTTCACCTCGGACCACAACGCCTCCTTCGCCGGCCTGCCGCCGCGCCGGGTGCGTACGGTGCTGGACGCGCTCGCCGACCGCACCGAGGTGCTCGGCGAACTGCCCGGCGTGGAGCAGGTCTTCTGCTTCGAGAACCGCGGCGTCGAGATCGGCGTCACGCTGCACCACCCGCACGGGCAGATCTACGCGTACCCCTTCGTGACGCCGCGCACCCGCGCGCTGCTGGCCGCCTCCCGCCGACACGCGGAGCGGACCGGCGGGGGCAACCTGTACGCGGACGTGCTGGCCGCCGAACGCGCCGCCGGCGAACGGGTGGTGGCCGAGAACGAGCACTGGACGGCGTTCGTCCCGGCGGCTGCCCGCTGGCCGTTCGAGGTGCACGTCGCGCCTCGCCGGGTGGTACCGGACATCCCGGCGCTCAGTGACAGCGAGCGGGACGCCTTCGGGCCGCTCTACCTGGATCTGCTGCGCCGCTTCGACGGCCTGTTCGACATGCCGATGCCCTACATCTCGGCGTGGCACCAGGCACCGGTGCGGATCGACCGGGGCCTCGGCCACCTGCACCTACAGCTGTTCAGCATCCGGCGCGCCAAGGACAAGCTGAAGTACCTGGCGGGCTCCGAGTCCGGGATGGGTGTCTTCATCAACGACATCGCCCCGGAGCGGGCCGCCGAGATGCTCCGCGCGGCCTGAGCCTGCGCGACCCTGCGCGACCCTGCGCGGGCCGGGACAGGGCGGGCGGGAACAGGGCGCGGGGGGCCCGGGACAGGGCCCCCCGCAGGGAAGGGACGGCTGGCTGTGCACGGCACAGCCGGGAAGGCTGGCTGATCGGCGCACGGGTGCCGCGGGTCGACCGAGGTCAACCTTCCTGGACGCGACTGGCATCTCGTCCATCCTGGTCAACGAGGCGCGCCGACGGCGGTGACGCCGATCGGCGTGGCACCGCCGGACACGCCGGAGCCCGCCGGCGGGTGGCCGGCGGGCTCCGATGACGCGGTACGCCTGGATCAGGCGGAGAGCTTACGGGCCAGGTTCTCGTCGAGCGCGTTCATGAACTCGTCGGTGGTCAGCCACGGGGCGTCGCGCGAGATGAGCAGCGCGAGGTCCTTGGTCATCTGGCCGCCCTCGACGGTGTCGACGATGACCTGCTCCAGGGTGTTGGCGAACTCGGTGACCGCCGGGGTGCCGTCCAGCTTGCCCCGGTGGGCCAGGCCCCGAGTCCAGGCGTAGATCGACGCGATCGGGTTGGTCGAGGTCTTCTCGCCCTTCTGGTACTGCCGGTAGTGCCGGGTGACAGTGCCGTGCGCGGCCTCGGCCTCGACGGTCCGGCCGTCCGGGGAGAGCAGCACCGAGGTCATCAGACCCAGCGAGCCGAAGCCCTGCGCGACGGTGTCGGACTGCACGTCACCGTCGTAGTTCTTGCAGGCCCAGACGTAGCCACCCTCCCACTTGAGCGCGGCGGCGACCATGTCGTCGATGAGCCGGTGCTCGTAGGTGAGGCCGGCGGCGTCGAAATCGGCCTTGAACTCGGCCTCGAACACCTCGGCGAAGATGTCCTTGAACCGGCCGTCGTACGCCTTGAGGATGGTGTTCTTGGTCGACATGTAGACCGGGTAGTTGCGGTCCAGGCCGTACCGGAAGGACGCCCGGGCGAAGTCCCGGATCGACTCGTCGTAGTTGTACATGCCCATGGCGATGCCGCCGCCCGGGAAGTCGGCGACCTCCATCTCCATCGGCGCGCCGCCGTCGGCCGGGGTGTAGGTGATGGTCACCGTGCCCGGGCCGGGGACGACGAAGTCGGTGGCCTTGTACTGGTCACCGTGGGCGTGCCGGCCGATGATGATCGGCTTGGTCCAGCCGGGCACCAGCCGCGGCACGTTGGACATGATGATCGGCTCGCGGAAGACGACGCCGCCGAGGATGTTGCGGATGGTGCCGTTGGGCGACCGCCACATCTTCTTCAGGCCGAACTCCTCCACCCGGGCCTCGTCCGGGGTGATGGTCGCGCACTTGACGCCGACGCCGTGCTCCTTGATGGCGTTGGCGGCGTCGATGGTGACCTGGTCGTCGGTCTCGTCGCGGTACTGGATCGACAGGTCGTAGTAGTGCAGGTCGACGTCGAGGTAGGGCAGGATCAGCTGCTCCCGGATCTGCTTCCAGATGATCCGGGTCATCTCGTCGCCGTCGAGCTCCACGACCGGGTTGTTTACCTTGATCTTCGCCATCGGCCGGCGCTCCTCTCGGGGGACACGTGCTCAAGCAGTACGAGCGTACTGCAATTGGGGTGGCGACCCCCAGCCGGCCTCGACCGACCGGCGGAAACCGGGCTGCGCGGCGCAGGAACTCCCTGGATCATGACGCGATGCCACTGAGCCGCACCCTCGGGTCTATCACGGTCACCGCCCTCACCGACGGCGAGGGTGCCTTCTTCCAACCCCGCGCCGAGGCGTTTCCGCACGCCACGGCGGCGCACTGGGCGGAGGCCGACCGGCGCGACCCCGCCTCGGTCACCGCCGACGGGCAGTGGTGGCTGCCGTTCCGCAGCTTCGCGATCCGCTCCGGCGACGGGCCGGTCACCCTGGTCGACGCGGGGATCGGCCCGGCCGACGCGCCCGCCGCGAGTTGGGCGCCGGTGCCCGGCCGGATGCCCGCCGAACTGGCCGCCGCCGGCATCGACCCGACCGACGTCGAGACTGTCGTGCTGACCCACCTGCACAGCGACCACATCGGCTGGGCCGTCACCGGCACGCCCGGCCGGCCGTACTTCCCGAACGCGAGCTACCTGGTGCAGCGCGCCGAGGTGGACGCGGCCGAAACCCTCAACCCGGGACTGCCGACCGGCCTGATCGCGCCGTTGCGCGCCGCCGGCCGGCTCCGGGTGGTCGACGGCGAGACGAGCCTCACCCCGGCGGTACGCCTCCTGCCCACTCCCGGTCACACCCCAGGCCACCAGTCGGTGCTCCTGACCTGGGCCGACGAACGGATGCTGCTCACCGGTGACCTGCTGGTGCACATGGTGCAGCTCGTCGACCCCGACCTGGCGTACGCCCACGAGGAGGACCCGGAGCAAGCCCGCGCCTCCCGCCTGACCACCCTCCGCACCCACTCCCCCACCCTCCTGGCCACCCCCCACCTAGGAACCCCCTTCACCCCCACCCCCCGACCCCGCTGACCCACCTCCCCCCGACCCCCACCCCCTGACCGCCGTTGATCATGGAGTTATTGCCCCGACACGCCGTGCGGGAGGGCAATAACTTCATGATCAACAGGGCCGCGCGAAGGTCTCCTGCCGCTGACATCTGTTGATCAAGAGGTTTGCGTCAGAAATCGGGGGCGCGGTGACGGAAACCTCTTGATCACCGAAGGCGGGAGGGGCAGGGCGGGTGGGGACGGTGAAGGGCCCGCCGGCGCAGCCGGCGGGCCCTTCACGTGGTCTGGTTCGAGGAGCTACATGCTGGAGATGTCGCCCTGCTTGGCGCGGACGGCTTCGGCGGCCTCCAGGAGGCTGGCGCGCTCGTCAGCGTCCAGGTCGGTCTCGACGACCCGCTTGACGCCCTCGGCACCGATCTCCGCCTCGACACCCAGGTAGACGCCGGAGATGCCGTACTCGCCGTCGACCCAGGCGCAGACCGGCATGACCTCGCCGGAGTCCTCGGCGACAGCCTTCGCCATCCGGGCCGCGGCGGCCGACGGGGCGTAGTACGCCGAGCCGGTCTTGAGCAGCGCGACCACCTCGGCGCCACCGTTGCGGGTCTTGACGACCAGCTCCTCGATCTGCTCGGCCGGCATCGCGTCACGCAGCGGCTTGCCGTTGACGGTGCTCTTCGACGGCACCGGGACCATGGTGTCGCCGTGCGAGCCGAGGGTCAGCGTGCGTACCGACGCCACCGGCACGTTCAGCGCCTCGGCGACGAAGTTGCTGAACCGGGCGGTGTCGAGCATGCCGGCCTGGCCGAGCACCCGGTTCTTGGGGAACTGGGTGGCGATCTGCGCCAGCGCGGTCATCTCGTCCAGCGGGTTGGAGACGACGATGACGACGGCGTTCGGGGCGTACTTGGCGACGTTCTCGGCGACCTGGCGAACGATCTTGGCGTTGGTCTCCAGCAGGTCCATCCGGCTCATGCCGGGCTTGCGCGGCAGGCCGGCGGTGATCACGACGACGTCGGAGCCCTCGATCGCCTCGTAGCCCTCGCCGTTGGGGCCGGTGGTCACGCCGACGACCTTGGTCTCGAAGCCCTCGATGGCCCGCGACTGGTTGAGGTCGAGCGCGAGGCCCGCGGGCTTGCCCTCCACGATGTCGGTGATCACTACGGTGTCGAAGACGTCGTACTCGGCCAGGCGCTGTGCGGTGGTAGAGCCGTAGAAGCCAGCCCCGACGACAGTGACCTTCTTACCCATGGTCGTCCCACTCCCTGATACCAGTCGGTTTTCCGGACCGTATCAGTCATCCTGGCACCGATCAGGCCAGGGGCGGCGGGCATCGCCGGGATGGGGCGAACGTCACCGGCGTCACCGGCGTACCGGTCAGCCGCGCTCCGCGCGCTCCACCACGTTGGTGAGCAGCATGGCCCGGGTCATCGGCCCGACACCACCGGGCATCGGGACCAGCGCGCCGGCCGTCTCGGCCACCTCCGGGTCCACGTCGCCGGTGTAGCGGCCCTTGCCGTCCGCACCGATCACCCGCGTGATGCCGACGTCCACCACCACCGCCCCCGGGTTGATCATGTCGGGGGTGAGCAGCCCCGGTACGCCGGCCGCGACGATGACGATGTCGGCGGCGCGGGTGTGCGAGGCGAGATCGAGGGTGCCGGTGTGGCACAGGGTGACGGTGGCGTTCTCGGAGCGACGGGTGAGCAGCAGGCCGAGCGGTCGTCCGACGGTGTTGCCCCGGCCGACGACGGCGACGGTGGCGCCGCGCAGCGCCACGTCGTGACGGCGGAGCAGTTCGACGATGCCGCGCGGGGTGCAGGGCAGCGGGCCGTCGTAGCCGAGGACGAGCCGACCCAGGTTGACCGGGTGCAGGCCGTCGGCGTCCTTGTCCGGGTCGATCAGCTCCAGCACGCGCTGGGTGTCGAGGTGGGCGGGCAGCGGCAGCTGGACGATGTAGCCGTGGCACGCCGGGTCGGCGTTCAGCTCGGCCAGCACGTCGTCGACCTGCTGCTGGGTGGCGTCGGCCGGCAGTTCCCGGCGGATCGAGGCGATGCCCACCTCGGCGCAGTCACGGTGCTTGCCGTTGACGTACGCCTGACTGCCCGGGTCCGCCCCGACCAGGACGGTGCCCAGCCCGGGGGTGATGCCGCGTTCCGCGAGTGCCTTCACCCGAATTCGCAGCTCGTCCTTGATCTCTGCCGCGGTTGCCTTGCCGTCCAGAAGCGTCGCCGTCACGACCCGATCGTCTCACGGCCGCCGCCCGCGGTTCCGACGACCTCGATCGGGCGCCCCAACCATGCCCTTGATCACCATCAGCAAATGTGACCATCCGTGACGTGTTGCTAGTCACTCTCTGTGAGCAGATGTTCATTCGGTCACCATCGAACCAGACATCGTGTGCACGGCCAGCCGAGACCGGATGGACGCCCCGGCGAGTGCCAGCGCGATCCAGACCGTCACGACCGGCCTCGAAAGCAACCGCCTATTCGCAGGCAGATGACGTTTCGTGCGGTTTGGCGTAGCAGGCCGAGGACGGCTCGACAAGAGATCCGACCTCAGACCGTTACCCACCCGCAACCGCGTCGTTGCCGAAGCCTCGCCGCCGACCTACCGTTACCGCTTGTTGCGCAGCGTAAACCCAGCGTCGGGCCTGACTGCGCAGCGTGAGGAGATGAGGAGGCTCAATGCGAGTTCGTAGACTCGCCGCCTGGACCGCCCTCCCGCTCGCGGTGACGCTGGGCCTCGCGGCCTGCGGCAGCGGCGGCGACGGTGGTTCCGGCGGCAGCGACAGTTCGGTGGTCAGCATCCAGATCGCCGAGCCGAAGCACCTGGTTCCCACGAACACCACCGAGGTGTCCGGCGCGCAGGTGCTCACCGGCCTGTTCAGCCCGCTCGTGGACTACGACGCCCAGAACAAGCCGTACGAGGTCGCCGCCCAGTCGGTCACCTCGTCCGACAACAAGGTCTGGACGATCAAGCTCAAGGACGGCTTCACCTTCCACAACGGTGAGAAGGTCACGGCCGAGGACTACATCAACGCCTGGAACTACGGCGCGTACGCCCCCAACGGCCAGGACAGCAACTACTTCTTCGAGAAGATCGCCGGCTACGCGGACCTGCAGGGCAAGACGCCCAAGGCCAAGGAGATGTCCGGTCTGAAGAAGGTCGACGACCTCACCTTCACCGTGACCCTCTCCGAGCCGTACATCGACTTCAAGACGGTGCTCGGTTACACCTCGTTCTACCCGATGCCGGACGCCGCGTTCTCGGCCCCGGGCGTGCTCAAGGACTCCTACGAGCAGGCCCCGATCGGGCAGGGCCCCTTCAAGATGAAGGGCACCTGGCAGCACGACAGCAAGATCGAGGTCGAGCGGTACGACGCCTTCCCGGGCGAGAAGCCCAAGGTCAAGAACATCGAGTTCCGGATCTACCAGCAGCTCACCGCGGCGTACGCGGACGTCCTGGCGGACAACCTGGACGTGCTGCCGACGATCCCGACCGAGAGCCTGAGCACCGCGCCGAGCGACCTGGGCGACCGGTACCAGACCAGCCCGATGTCGTCGTTCCAGTTCCTGGCGTTCCCGACGTTCGACAAGGACTACAGCAACCCGGACGTCCGCAAGGCCATCTCGATGGCGATCGACCGTGACGAGATCACCAAGTCGGTCTTCAAGGGCTCGCAGCAGTCGGCGCGCTCCTTCGTCTCGCCGGTCCTGCCGGGCTACCGGGAGAACACCGCGGGCAAGGCCGGCGAGTTCAACCCGACCGAGGCCAAGAAGCTCTACCAGGCCGCCGGTGGCCCCTCGAAGATCGTCATCTCGTACAACGGCGACGGCGGGCACAAGGACTGGGTCGACGCCACGGTCAACCAGCTCAAGACCAACCTGGGCGTGGACGCCGTCGGCGTGGCCGAGCCGAAGTTCGCCGACCTGCTGACCAAGGTCGAGAAGAAGACGCCGGTGGGTGCGTTCCGGATGGGTTGGGTCATGGACTACCCGACCATGGAGGACTACCTCGGCCCGCTGTACAGCACGAACGGCTCGTCGAACTACTACGGCTACAGCAACCCGGAGTTCGACAAGCTGGTCAAGGAGGGTTCCGCCGCCAAGACGCAGGACGAGGCGATCGCCAAGTACCAGCAGGCGGAGGACATCCTGGCCAAGGACATGCCGGTGATCCCGCTCCGCTTCGGCGAGAACGTGTTCGGCCACTCGTCCAAGGTCAAGAACGTGGAGATGGACCTGTTCCAGCGGGTCAACCTCGTCAAGATCGAAGCGGCCAGCTGAGCTGACCATGGTGCGGGCCACCCGGGCGACGATGCCCGGGTGGCCCGGACCGCACCACCGGGGGCCGGGCCGCAGCAGCGAGCCCGGCCCGGTGGTGCCGGCTCCCCCGGGCCGGACGGCACGTCTCCGATATTTCGGGTACGACCAGAGATGCCGTCCTGCGACCCTTTCGCACATTTCCGGAGAGACTGCTAAGCATGTTCCGCTACATCTTGCGGCGCCTACTGCAGATGGTCCTGGCGTTCTTCGGGACCACCCTGATCGTCTACGCGCTGACATTCGCCGGGCAGGGTGACCCGATCCAGGCGCTCGCCGGCGAACGACCGGTGACGCCGGCCCAACGGGCCTACCTGACCGAGAAGTACCACCTGGACGCCACGGGCGTCGGCGGCTTCTTCTACCGCTACTTCGACTACGTGAAGAACCTGCTCCAGGGCAACCTGGGCGAGTCGCTCACCGGTCGGAGCATCGGCGACATCCTCGAACAGGCCTGGCCGGTCACCGTACGGCTCGCGCTCATCGCGCTCGCCGTGGCGATCATCTTCGGGGTCAGCGCCGGGGTGATCGCCGGTATCCGCCGGGCCAGCATCTTCGACAACTCGACGCTGGTGCTGACCCTGCTGGTCCTGGGCATCCCGACCATCGTGCTGGCACCGTTGGCGCAGTTCTTCCTGGGCGTCAAGTGGCAGCTCTTCCCGCCCACCGCCGGTTCCGACCCCTCGTTCTACGCGCTCCTGCTGCCGGGCATCGTGCTCGGCTCGTTGTCGCTGGCCACCGCGTTGCGGCTCACCCGCGCCTCGGTGGCGGAGAACCTGCGTGCCGACTACGTCCGGACCGCCCGGTCGAAGGGCCTGGTCAAGCGCCGCATCGTCATCGTCCACGTGCTGCGCAACTCGCTCATCCCGGTCGTCACCTTCCTCGGTGTCGAACTGGGCAACCTGATGAGCGGCGCGATCATCACCGAGGGCGTCTTCAACATCCCCGGCGTGGGGTTCAACCTCTTCCGCGGCATCCGCACCGAGGACGGCCCCCTGGTGGTGGGCATCGTCAGTGTGCTCGTCGTGGTCTACCTGGTCTCGAACCTGGTGGTTGACGTCCTGTACGCCGTACTCGACCCGAGGATCCGCTATGAGTGAGCGCAGCGAGGTGCCGGCATGAGCGATTTCGAAACCGTGGCGGCCAGCGAGAACCAGGCCGCACGGCGTGGCCCCTCGGGGGAGCCGGGCACACCCAACCAGGTCGGCGCCCCGAACAAGCCCCGCAGCCTGGCCGGAGACGCCTGGCGCGACCTGCGCCGCAACCCGATCTTCTGGATCTCGCTGGCGCTGGTCGTCATCTTCACGCTGATGGCGCTGATCCCCGGTGTGTTCACCGCCAACAACCCGAACGACTGCCTGCTGTCCCGGCAGCACGCCGGGCCGTCCGGCGGGGCGATCTTCGGGTACGACTTCCAGGGGTGCGACACGTACTCCCGGGCGGTCTACGGCACCCGGGCCTCGCTGCTGGTCGGCGCGCTCGCCGCGCTCGGCACCGGGATCATCGCCCTGGTCATCGGCATGTTGGCCGGTTACTTCGGCCGGTGGGTCGACGCCGTGCTCTCCCGGGTGATCGACATCGTGCTCGGCATCCCGCTGCTGCTGGCCGCGATCGTGCTGCTCAAGCGGGTGTCCAGCGACAGCCAGTGGGCGCGGATCGGCGCGGTCGTCTTCGTGCTGGCCCTCCTCGGCTGGACCACCGCCGCCCGGGTGGTCCGTTCCTCGGTGATCACCGCCAAGGAGCAGGACTACGTCGCGGCGGCCCGGATGCTCGGTGCCGGCAACAGCCGGATCATGTGGCGGCACATCCTGCCCAACTCGCTGGCACCGGTCATCGTGGTGCTGACCATCGCGCTCGGCTCGTTCATCGCCGCCGAGGCGACGCTCTCCTTCCTGGGCATCGGCCTGAAGGCACCGACCATCTCCTGGGGTCAGGACATCGACACCGGCCGGATCCACATGCGGGAGGCGGCCACCCCGTTGATCGTCCCGTCGGCGTTCCTCGCGCTGACCGTGCTGGCGTTCATCATGCTCGGCGACGCGATCCGTGACGCCTTCGACCCGAAGCTGCGGTGATTCACATGCGAGCGCGAGGAGTGAGCGAAGCGAGCCCCGCAGCCGCGAGCGAAAGGCAGGCACTGTCATGACCGTCCAACCCACGCCCGCCTCCACCACGCCCGAGGGCGGCCACCTGCTGGAGTTGCGGGACCTGCACGTCGAGTTCCGCACCAACGAGGGTGTGGCCCGGGTGATCAACGGCGTGTCGTACCACCTGGACGCCGGCGAGACACTCGCCGTGCTCGGCGAGTCCGGCTCGGGCAAGTCGGTCACCGCCCAGGCGATCATGGGCATCCTGGACACCCCGCCCGCGTTCGTCCGCTCCGGCCAGATCCTCTACCAGGGTCAGGACCTGCTCACCCGCTCCGAGGAGCAGCGTCGGCAGGTACGCGGCAAGGAGATCGCGATGATCTTCCAGGACGCGCTCTCCGCCCTGAACCCGGTGTTCCCGGTCGGCTGGCAGATCGGCGAGACGCTGCGCCAGCGGGCCGGCATGTCCCGGGCCGACGCCCGGCGGCGCGCCATCGAGTTGATGGACCTGGTCAAGATCCCCGGCGCCGCCAAGCGGATCGGCGACTACCCGCACCAGTTCTCCGGTGGCATGCGGCAGCGCGTCATGATCGCCATGGCGCTGGCGCTGGACCCGAAGGTGTTGATCGCCGACGAGCCCACCACGGCGCTCGACGTGACAGTCCAGGCCCAGATCATGGACCTGCTGGCCGACCTGCGCCGCGAACTCAACATGGCGATGATCCTGATCACCCACGACCTGGGTGTGGTCGCCGGTGTCGCGGACCGGATCGCCGTCATGTACGCCGGTCGGATCGTCGAGCACGCCGACGTCCACTCGCTCTACAAGGCGCCGGCCCACCCGTACACCAAGGGGTTGTTGGAGTCGATCCCGCGCCTGGACGTCCGTGGCGAGGAGCTGTCGACGATCAAGGGGTTGCCGCCGAACCTGATGCGCATCCCGTCCGGCTGCCCGTTCCACCCCCGGTGCCCGTACGTCCAGCAGGTCTGCGTGGACGTCGTGCCGCACGACCTGGTCCTCGGCGACGGCCGGACCAGCGCTTGCCACTTCGCGCAGGAGGTCCGTGATGACAGCGTCGCCCGCTAACCCCACCAAGGTCCGCGGCGAGGCGATCCTCTCCGTCGACAACCTGGTGAAGCACTTCCCGATCACCCAGGGCGTGCTGTTCCAGCGGCAGGTCGGCGCGGTCAAGGCCGTCGACGGGGTGAGCTTCGAGCTGCGTCGGGGCGAGACGCTGGGTGTCGTCGGCGAGTCCGGCTGCGGAAAGTCCACCCTCGCCCGGCTGCTGATGCGGTTGGAGACGCCCACCTCGGGCAGCGCCACGCTGGAGGGCCGGGACCTGTTCAAGGCATCCGGCGGCGAGCTGCGCCGGGTGCGTCGCAACATGCAGATGGTGATGCAGGACCCGTACACCTCGCTGAACCCGCGGATGACGGTCGGCGACATCATCGGCGAGCCGTTCGAGATCCACCCGGATGCCGCACCCAAGGGCAGCAAGCAGCGGCGCGTCCAGGAGCTGTTGGACCTGGTCGGGCTCAACCCGGAACACATCAACCGGTACCCGCACCAGTTCTCCGGCGGTCAGCGCCAGCGCATCGGCATCGCTCGGGCGCTGGCGCTGCGGCCCGACGTGATCGTCTGCGACGAGCCGGTGTCGGCGCTGGACGTCTCCATCCAGGCCCAGGTGATCAACCTGCTCAAGCAGTTGCAGGACGAGTTGGGGTTGTCGTACATCTTCATCGCCCACGACCTGTCCGTGGTGCGGCACATCGCCGACCGGGTCGCAGTGATGTACCTCGGTCGGATCGTGGAGATCGGCACCGAGGACGAGATCTACGAGCGGGCCACCCACCCGTACACCCAGGCTCTGCTCTCCGCCGTGCCGGTGCCCGACCCGGAGGCCCGCGACCAGCGCACCATGATCCGGCTGGTCGGTGACGTGCCCAGCCCGGCCGACCCGCCGAGCGGATGCCACTTCCGGACCCGCTGCTGGAAGGCTCAGGACATCTGCGCCGTGGAGGACCCGGCAACGGTGCCGAGGGCTGCGGACCCGCACCCGTCCGCCTGCCACTTCGCCGAACTCCGCCCGGCCACCCCCTGACCCTCCGTTGCGTTGATCATGAAGTTATCGCCCTGCACGGGCGTGTCAGGGCGATAACTTCATGATCGACGGAGTGCGGAGCGGTCAGTGGAAGAAGTGGCGGGTTCCCGTCAGGTACATCGTGACGTTGGCCTTGCGCGCCGCTTCGATGACCTCTTCGTCGCGGATGGAGCCGCCGGGCTGGACGATGGCGCGCACGCCCGCCTCGATGAGGATCTGCGGACCGTCGGCGAACGGGAAGAAGGCGTCCGAGGCGGCCACCGAACCCCGGGCCCGGTCGGCGCCGGCCCGGCTCACCGCGAGCTGCGCCGAATCCACCCGGTTGACCTGACCCATGCCGACGCCGACGGTGGCACCGTCCTTGGCGAGCAGGATCGCGTTGCTCTTCACCGCCCGGACCGCCCGCCACGCGAACGCCAGGTCGCGCAGCAACTCCTCGTCGGCAGCCTCGCCGGTCGCCAACTGCCAGTTGGACGGGTCGTCGCCGGGGGCGTCCACCCGGTCGGCGACCTGGGTCAGGACGCCACCGGTCACCGGCCGCCACTCGACGGTCGCCGGGGTCCAGGCCGGTGCGCGCAGCAGCCGGATGTTCTTCTTGCCCTGCAGCACCTCGACCGCACCCTCGTCGAAGCCGGGGGCGACCACCACCTCGGTGAAGATGTCCGCCACCTGCCGGGCCATCTCGACCGAGACCGGCCGGTTGACCGCGATGACACCGCCGAACGCCGACACCGGGTCACAGGCGTGCGCCCGGCGGTGCGCCTCGGCCACGTCCGCGCCGACCGCGATGCCGCACGGGTTCGCGTGCTTGATGATCGCCACCGCCGGCTGGTCGGCGAAGTCGTTCGCGGCCCGCCAGGCGGCGTCCGCGTCGACATAGTTGTTGTACGACATCTCCTTGCCGTGCAACTGCTCGGCCTGGGCCAACCCCGCCGGGGCGTCCGGGTCGGTGTAGAGCGCGGCGGGCTGGTGCGGGTTCTCCCCGTACCGCAGCACAGTCGACTTGCGCAGCGCCGAACCGGCGAACGCCGGCCAGGTGTCGTCGGCCGGGGCCAACTCCCGGGCACACCACTGGGCCACCGCCACGTCGTACTCGGCGATGTCGGCGAACGCCCGGGCGGCCAGCGCGCGACGCTGGGCCAGGGTGAAACCGCCCTCGTCGAGCGCGCCGAGAAGAGCCGGGTAACCGGACGGGTCGGTGAGCACGGCGACCGAGGCGTGGTTCTTGGCCGCGGCCCGCACCATCGCCGGGCCGCCGATGTCGATCTGCTCCACGCACTCCTCGACACCGGCGCCGGAGGCGACCGTCGCCTGGAACGGGTAGAGGTTGGAGACCAGCAGGTCGAACGCCGCCACCCCCAGCTCGTCGAGCTGCGTGACGTGGGTGTCCTTGCGGAGGTCGGCGAGGAGACCAGCGTGCACCTTCGGGTGCAGGGTCTTCACCCGGCCGTCGAGCACCTCGGGGAACCCGGTCACCGTCTCCACCGGCGTCACCGGCACACCCGCGGCGGCGATGGCGCCCGCCGTGCTGCCGGTGGACACGATCTCCACACCGGCGGCGTGCAGGGCCTGGGCCAGCTCGGCCAACCCGGTCTTGTCGTAGACGCTGACCAGCGCCCGCCTGATCGGGCGACGCCCGTCCTGAGTGGGACTCACGGAACCGTGACCTTCCTTCCGGTGATGGTCCAGCCTTCGCGGACCAGGCGGCCGACCTGCTCGACGAGCTGGCGCCGCTCGGCTTCCTTGATGCGCTCGGTGAGCGTGTCCACGTCGTCGTCGTCGAGCACCGGCACCGCGACCTGCGCGACGATCGGCCCGGTGTCCATGCCGGCGTCGACGAAGAAGAGGGTGGCCCCGGTGAGCTTCACGCCGTAGGCGAGCGCGTCACGCGGGCCGTGGATGCCGGGGAACGCCGGCAGCAGGGTGTTGTGGGTGTTCAGGTAGCGGTCGCCGAAGGCGGCGAGGAAGTGCGGCCCGACCAGCTTGAGGAAACCGGCGGAGATGACCAGGTCGGGCTGGTGCTTCGCGACGTGCGCGGTGAGCGCCCGGTCCCAGTCCTCCCGCGTGTCGTGGTCACGGACCCGCTCCACGAAGGTCGGCACCCCGGCGGCCTCGGCCCGGTCCAGGCCCGCGATGCCGTCCCGGTCCGCGCCGACCGCGACGACCTGCGCGCCGTACGCGGGGTCGGCGGCGGCGTCCAGCAACGACTGGAGGTTGCTGCCGGAGCCGGAGACGAGGACGACGATGCGGGCGACAGGCGCGGGCTCGGTCACCGGGCCACCCTATCGGGCAGGTCAGGACGCCCTTCGGCTGGGCGGCGCGCCGATCTTTGACAGCGTCGACGTGCATCGACCCGGTACGCTGCCGCTCGCTCGGCCGAAAGCCGCGCCGGTCCGCGCCCGCACCGATCGGCCAACGCCAGACGTCGATCGACAGCGTCACCGCGATGTCGTCGTGATCCTCCGCTGTGCATTCCGAGGAGTGACAGCGATCATGGGTGGAAACAACAGCAGCAACTGACGGAACCAGTTCAAGGAGCTTGTGCATGCAACCCGGTAACCCCGGCCAGGACCCGTACGGCCAGCAGCCCAACGACCCGACCGCGCCCCAGCCGCCGCAGAACCCGTACGGCCAGCCGCCGGCCGCTCCGTACGGTCAGCAGCCGACGTCCGGTCAGCCCTACGGCCAGCAGCAGCCGTACCAGGACCCGTACGGCCAGCAGCAGCCGCAGTACGGCGGCGGTCCGACGTACCCGAACGCCGGCTACCCGCAGGGTCAGGGACAGAACAACACCCTCGGCCTGGTGGCGCTGATCCTCGGCATCGCGTCGATCCCGCTGGCCTGCTGCCCGCTGCTGGGCATCCCGGTCGGCATCGGCGGCGCCGTGACCGGCTACCTGGGTCGGCAGAAGGCGGCGCAGGGGCAGGCGAGCAACGCCGGGCAGGCCAAGGCCGGCCTGATCTGTGGTGCCGTCGGCGTCGCGCTCGGCATCATCTCGATCATCCTGAGCGTCGCGCTGAACGTCGGCCTGCCGACCAACCCCTGACGAATCCCGCATCCACGGGGCGTTCCGGATTCCGTCCGGGGCGCCCCGGGCTCGTCTACTGGGCGGGTGAGCGGGTGAGCGCCCGGGTGGCGGCAGCGCCGAGCAGCGCACCGACCGCGATGACGGCGGTCGCCACCCCGCCCACCTGCCAGCCCACCGGCCCGACCTGCGCCAGCCGACCGGCCCCCAACGGCCCACCGGAGATCGCCGCGGCCAGACCGAGCAGCACACCGGCCACCGGCCCGGCCAGCACCGCCGGTGTCAGCACCTCCGCCCAGCGCTGCGGGGCCCGCTCCGGGCCGGCGAGTCGGGCCACCCGGCGGGCGAGCAGCCAGCCCGCGACCATCCCGACCAGCACCGGCACCGCGAGCAGCAGGGCGCCCAGACCGTCCACCGGGCCGCGCGGCAGACCGGCGAGCAGAGGCACGGCCGGCAACGCCCCGACCGACACCTCGCTGGTACGGACCGCGGTGTCGGTGCCGACCGCGAAGCCCGGCCCGAGGAGGTAGCTGGTGGACCAGATCGCCGCGTTCGGCGCGTACGCGACGCTGACCAGCGTGATCCCGGCCTGACCGGCGACCCCCGTCCGGTACGCCCCGATCATGTCCGCCGCGTCGCCCCCACCGGTGGCCACCGCCAGGCCCGCCGCACCGGCACCCGCGCCGAGCAACAGCAACCCCGCCACCAGGCCGGTGCGAACGCCGTCCCGGACCGGGCCCGGTATCCGGGCGACGAGCACCCGGGTCACTGCGGTGATCCGGACGGCGCCGACCAGGGCGGCGAATGTGCCCACCACCGCGAACGTGGCACCCGCCCGGATCGCGGACACCTCCGGCCCTCCGCTGCCGATCAGCACCGCCGCGAGCACGCCGAACAGCGCGTACGCGACGCCGACCGCACCTGCGGCGACCATTGCCCGACGCGGTGAGCGGGTGTCCCGGGCGCCGATCGCGCGGCTGACGTGCACGCCGGCTCGGCTGAGCCGCCAGAGCGCGAGCACGGTCAGCGCCAGCGGGGCGAGCCCGAGCGGACCGGAGTCGGTGTGCAGCGGCACCCCGTGGCCGAGCAGCCAGCCGGCCAACGCCGTACGCAGGGTGCCGGCCAGGGTCGTCGAGTCGGTGCCGAGCTGGACCAGGCCGAGCACGATGGCGACCGGCAGGTAGGAGGTGAGGGCGGCCCAACCGGCCGCCACCCCGGCGGCGACGGGCAGCGGAGCACGTCCGCGCGGCGACCCGCCCGCGCGGGGCGCGGGCACCCGCCGCGCCGGCGCGGCACGGGCGACCGGCCGGTCGTCGGCGCTCACACCACCGGGACGGCTGGGACGGTCAGGGGTGACGGGGGACATCCGCTCTACTCTGGCACGTCGGGCGGGCGGTGGCAGTCCGTTAACCCCACCTGGGGCGCGTTTCATAAGGGCTGTCGGGTCGAGGCCGAGTCCGAACGGCGGTCCGGCGAGCACCCTTACCCGCCGCCGACGCTCCCGCGCCCCGGGCCTTCACAGCGCCGGGCCTTCACAGCGCCGGGCCTTCACACCGCCGCGCCCTGCGCCCTGCGCCCTGCGCCCTGCGCCCCGCGCCCCGCGCCCCGCGCCCCGCGCCCCGCGCCCCGCGCCCCGCGCCCCGCGCCCCGCGCCCCGCGCCCCGCGCCCCGCGCCCCGCGCCCCGCGCCCCGCGCCCCGCGCCCCGCGCCCCGCGCCCCGCGCCCCGCGCCCCGCGCCCCGCGCCCCGCGCCCCGCGCCCAAGATCCTCACAACATCGGGGATGTTGGTGCCTCAGACACGCGGGAGACAGCAACATCCCCGATACTGCGCGGATCTTGGCGCCGAGCGCGCGGGCGGGAGCGCGCGGGCGGGAGCGCGCGCGGGTGGCGACGGGCGCTTCTGTCGTTGCGGCACCGGGGGCGGCTTGTTCAGCGAACTGGCGTCCAGGTCACCCGGCTCGGTCTAGCCTCGGCCCAGAGGGGCGCGAGTCGCCGCCGCCCGGGTCGGGCCCGCCGGTCGCGGTCCGGTCGGCACGTCGCCCACGACCGCCGGAGGTAGCTGTGACGACCGCATATCCGCCACCCCCGCCCCCACCGGCCCGGGGACGGGACCGGACGACGCTGTGGGGCGTGCTCGGCATCGTGCTGGGGCTGATCTGCTGCGGCATCCTCGGCATCATCTTCGGCTATCTGTCCATCCGCGACGCTCGGCGTTACGGGCAGTCGCCGGTGCTCGGGTACCTCGCCATCGTGTTCGGCGTGATCAACATCATCGGTGGTTCGATCCTGCGGTTGACCGGCAACTACCCGTTCTGGAACGACTGAGTTTCCCGTACGCAGAAGGGGGCCGACCGTTGTGGTCGACCCCCTTCTGCCTGTCCTGCCGGCTCAGCTGCCGGACATGATCTCCCGCATCAGGTTCGCGGTCTCGGTCGGCGTCTTGCCGACCTTGACGCCAACCGCCTCCAGCGCCGCCTGCTTCGCCTCGGCGGTGCCGGCCGAGCCCGAGATGATCGCCCCAGCGTGACCCATGGTCTTGCCGGGAGGCGCGGTGAAGCCGGCGATGTAGCCGACGACCGGCTTGGTGACGTTGGCCTTGATGAATTCGGCGGCCCGCTCCTCGGCGTCGCCACCGATCTCACCGATCATCACGATGGCGTCGGTCTCCGGGTCGGCCTCGAACGCCGCCAGGGCGTCGATGTGGGTGGTCCCGATGATCGGGTCACCGCCGATGCCGACGCAGGTGGAGAAGCCGATGTCGCGCAGCTCGTACATCATCTGGTAGGTCAGCGTGCCGCTCTTGCTGACCAGGCCGATGCGGCCGGAGCCGGTGATGTCGGCCGGGATGATGCCGGCGTTGGACGCGCCGGGCGAGGCGATGCCCGGGCAGTTCGGCCCGATGATCCGGGTCCGCTCGCCCTGCGAGACGTTGTACGCCCAGAACGACGCGGTGTCGTGCACCGGCACGCCCTCGGTGATCACCACGGCCAGCGGGATCGCGGCGTCGATCGCCTCGACCACAGCGGCCTTGGTGAACTGCGGCGGCACGAAGATGACCGTGACGTCGGCCCCGGTCTCGGCCATGGCGTCCGCGACGGACGCGAAGACCGGCAGCTCGGTGCCGTCGAAGTCGACGGTCTGACCCGCCTTGCGCGGGTTGACGCCGCCCACCACGTTGGTGCCGGCGGCGAGCATCCGCCGGGTGTGCTTGGAACCCTCGGAACCGGTCATCCCCTGGACGATGACCTTCGAGTCCTTGGTCAGCCAGATAGCCATGATCAGACCCCCGCAGCTGCCAGCTCGGCGGCCCGCTCGGCCGCACCGTCCATGGTGTCCACCCGCTGCACGAGCGGGTTGTTCGCGCTGTCCAGGATCGCCCGGCCAGCCTCCGCGTTGTTGCCGTCCAGACGGACGACGAGCGGCTTGGTGACCTGCTCGCCACGCTGCTCCAGCAGGGCCAGCGCCTGGATGATGCCGTTCGCCACCTCGTCGCAGGCGGTGATGCCGCCGAAGACGTTGACGAAGACGCTCTTCACGGCCGGGTCGGAGAGCACGATCTCCAGCCCGTTCGCCATCACCGCGGCACTCGCGCCGCCGCCGATGTCGAGGAAGTTCGCGGGCTTGACGTTGCCGTGCCGTTCACCGGCGTACGCGACCACGTCGAGGGTCGACATGACCAGACCCGCGCCGTTGCCGATGATGCCGACCTCGCCGTCGAGCTTGACGTAGTTGAGGTCCTTGGCCTTGGCGGCCTGCTCCAGCGGGTCCACGGCGGCCTGGTCGACGAGCGCCTCGTGGTCCGGGTGCCGGAACGCCGCGTTCTCGTCCAGGCTGATCTTGGCGTCGAGCAGCAGCAGCCGGCCGTCGCCGTTCTTGGCCAGCGGGTTGACCTCGACCAGCGTGGCGTCCTCGGCGACGAACGCCTGCCACAGGCCGACCGCCACCTCGACCACCTGGTCGGCGACCTCGGCCGGGAAGCCGGCGGCGGTCACGATCTCGCGGGCCTTGGCCTCGTCCACGCCCTTCACGGCGTCGATCGGTGCCTTCACGACCCGGTCCGGGGTCTCGGCGGCGACCTGCTCGATGTCCATGCCACCGGCGACGCTGGCGATGCAGAGGAAGGTGCGGTTCGCCCGGTCGAGCAGGTACGAGAAGTAGTACTCCTCGGCCACGTCCGCGGTCACCGTGATCATGACCTTGTGGACGGTGTGACCCTTGATGTCCATGCCGAGGATGTCGGTGGCGCGGGCCACCGTCTCCTCGGCGCCCTCGGCCAGCTTGACGCCGCCGGCCTTGCCTCGGCCGCCGACCTTCACCTGCGCCTTGACGACCACGCGACCGCCGAGGCGTTCGGCGATCGCACGGGCCTCTTCCGGGGTAGTGGCGACGCCGCCGGCCAGCACGGGCAAGCCGTGCCGCTCGAACAGGTCCCGCCCCTGGTACTCGTACAGGTCCACGTTTGCGCGTCCCGTCCCGTCTCCGCGGCGCGCCGTCGCGCCGCCACCAGCGTTCAGAAAACAGTTTGACGCCTGTCATCACTTGAAACAGGCCATTGGCCGCAGCCTAGCGAGGTCGGCACCACCGGCAACCGAGCGGGTGCGCGGTGTGCGGTAATGCACAAGCGGACATCCGGCGGGGCCGGTTTCCGCTCAGGACGCGGACGCCATCCTCCGTCCGGGCGATGTTGCCCAGCTTGCGTAACCCGGCCGTGGGGGCGTCGTTGAGTCAGGTGTCGGAGCGCTGAACAGCGCGATGACGGGAGACGGCCGATGCCCTGTCGGTCGAGGGGTGGCGGCGGGGCATCGTGCATAGAGGGGCCGGACGTGTGAGGGGTGCGTCCGGCCCCTCCCCCGTGCCCGGACTCCGGTCGCCGGCGTCTCCGCGAGCCGTCGCCGGCGTCTCCGCGAGCTTCAGGAAAGGCGAGCGGCGAGCCTCGGAAAAGACGTCCGGCGCGCTTCAGGAAACCGGCTGCGCGACGTTCTCCCGGACCCACTCGACAATCGCCTGAGTGGTGGCGCCCGGCGTGAAGATCTTCGCGACGCCCATCTTCTCCAACTCGGGGATGTCGTCGTTCGGGATGATGCCGCCGCCGAACACCACGATGTCGCGGGCGTCCCGCTCACCGAGCAGTTCCAGCACCCGCCGGAAGAGGGTCATGTGCGCGCCGGAGAGAACGGACAGGCCGACCGCGTCGGCGTCCTCCTGGATGGCGGTCTCCACGATCTGCTCGGGGGTCTGGTGCAGGCCGGTGTAGACGACCTCCATCCCGGCATCCCGCAGGGCGCGCGCGACGACCTTCGCGCCCCGGTCGTGGCCGTCCAGGCCGGGCTTGGCGACGACGACCCGAATACGAGAGCTCATCAGCGCACACCTTTCACCGGCTTCACGGGCCTTCACCTTAACGAACGGTAACCCGGCCGGTCCGCCCCTCGACATCCGGGCCGGGAAGCCGACCCCGACCACCGGCCGACGCCTGCCCGGTCACAGCGCGAGGACCCGTGCCCGGAGGGTGCGGAGGCGATCCGGCACCGTCCGTAGTCAAGTCGGACGAGTCCGCCGGATCGGTCACGCTCGGCGACGAACGGGCAGCATCAAGGGCACCGTTCGGCGTCGCGATGCGTGACAATATTGGACGCAAACGGACAGAACGACACGCCAATTTGACGCTCTAGCTTGTGACTCGCCTGGTGGTTGGCTAACGTGTCCACGGTTGTCATCAGGTCCATGGACGGGTGACGACGCGGTCAGCGGACGTTCACTGGAGCTTCACGAACGCCCACCGGCCGCCTCGGAACCCCGACAACGGAGGGTGTGCGTGCGCCAGCGCCTGTCGTCTGAGCCCGATCGATATCGCGGTCGTCGCCGTGTGCCCACCCCGCCGCGCAGCCGTTACGCCGCGGTCGTCACCACCGCGTTCGTCGGCGCCGGCATCGTCGCCCTCGGCGCGAGCGCCCTGCCGGACGCCAAGGACGTCAGCCCGACGGTGCTCGACGAGCTCAAGCAGGCGTCGGTCACCAGCCAGGACGCCGCGGCCCGTGCGGACAACGCCGACCGCGCCTCCCGGGACAGCCGCACCAAGGACAGCGCCGAGCCCGAGGTCTGGCTGCTGCCGCTGCAGGGCTACGACTTCAACTCGCCCTACGGGGTCCGCTGGGGCAAGATGCACACCGGCGTGGACCTGGTCGCCGGCGAGGGCACTCCCTATGTGGCGATCCACGACGGTCTGGTCACCAAGGCCGGCTGGTTCGGCGGGTACGGCAACGCGGTGATCGTGCAGCACGCCGACGGCAGTGAGGCCATCTACGGTCACTCCTCCGCGGTGAGCGTGAAGGAAGGCCAGCAGGTCAAGGCCGGCGACCAACTCGGCCTGGTGGGCCAGACGGGCCACGCCTACGGCACCCACCTGCACCTGGAGATCCATGTCAAGGGCCAGCCGGTCGACCCGGTGCCCTACCTCCAGGAGCGCGGAGTGGACATCAAGCTGCAAGTCGAGGCAATTTACAGCGAGGTAGCCGCGTCCTGACGCTGCGTACCGACCGATGACCGCCCGGATCTGAGGATCTGGGCGGTTTTTCGTTGCCCGTCGACGGCGGATGTGTGCCGGGTCACTGGCACGACTGTGACCGGTGACACCGTCCCGCATGATCACTTTTCCGGATGCAGCACCCCACACCGGGTCATACCCGGGCAGTCATCACGTCGTCCATCGCCGGTGATCCGGTCCCCGCGCCTCCCCCACCTCGGCCCGACACCAGTATTTCGAGGTCAAGTGCCCCCTCGACTGTGAAGGTCCGCCGTGCAGGAAGACAGCCCCGTCCAGAACGAGACCACCCCGGACACCACCCAGACCGAACCGCCGCGGCGGGCCGGTCGACGCAACCGCCTCATCGTGCTCAGCGCCGCCGCCCTGGTGGCCCTCGGCCTCGGCGGCATCGCCGTCGCCACCACCGGCAACGACCGCCCGGCGCCGACTGCCGTCTCCCTCGACGCGCAGTCCCGGGTCGAGGCCGCCGGCCGGGCGGACCGCTCGGCCCGCGAGTCGAGCACGCCGGTCGCCCCGTCGACCAGCCCCACGGCGAGCCCGTCGGCGGCCAGCGCCAGCCCGACACCGACGAAGACGGCCTCCGCGAAGGCCAAGCCGAAGCCGAAGAAGACCACCAAGCCCACGCCCGCCTGGGTCGACCCCATGCCGGGCGCGGCGGTCACCTCCTGCTACGGGCAGCGCTGGGGCACCCTGCACGCCGGCATCGACCTCGCGCTGCCCTCCGGTACGCCGATCCGCGCCGCCGCCGCCGGCACCGTGACGCAGGCCGGCGACGCCTCCGACGGCTACGGGAACTCCGTCTTCATCGACCACGGCAACGGTTACCTGACCCACTACGCCCACCAGAGCCGGATCGCGGTGACGGTCGGCCAGGCGGTCAAAGCCGGCCAGGTCATCGGCTACGAGGGCGCCACCGGCGATGCCACCGGGCCGCACCTGCACTTCGAGGTGCACCAGGGCATGTGGAACCAGATCGACCCCGCCCCGTTCATGCGGGCCCGCGGCGTGGACCTGGGCTGCTGAGCCGCCCGCCCAACGACGACGAGTGCCCCCGCACTGGCGGGGGCCACTCTTTCGGTAGCACTCGGCGGAAGGGTCAGAGCTTGTCGACCGGCGCGTGCCGGAGGACCAGCCACATGGTCTGGTCGCCGAAGTCGATCTGCGCGCGGGCGCCCGGGCCGTGCCCCTCGACGGCGAGCACCCGCCCCAGCCCGTACCGCTGGTGGTTGACCCGGTCCCCGGCCGCCACCTTCGGCCCCTGCGGCAGCTCGCTGGCCGTGGTCAGTCGGCTGCCGTCCACGCCGAGCCGCTGGGCCAGTTGGGCCGCCTTCGGCGTGCCCCCGGTGAAGGTGCCCCGGCCGCCGGGCGCGCGGTCGGCCCGACCGCCGACGCCGCCGCCACCGCCGGCCCACGAGGTGTACGACCCTTCGGTGCGCTCCCAGTGCACCAACTCCGTCGGCAACTCCTCCAGGAACCGCGACGGCGGGTTGTAGGACGGCTGCCCCCAGGCCGAGCGGGTCACCGCCCGGGAGAGGTAGAGCCGCTGCCGGGCACGGGTGATGCCGACGTACGCCAGCCGGCGCTCCTCCTCCAGCTCGCGGGTGTCGCCCAGTGAGCGCAGGTGCGGGAAGACGCCGTCCTCCAGCCCGGTCAGGAAGACCACCGGGAACTCCAGCCCCTTGGCGGTGTGCAACGTCATCAGGGTGACCACGCCCTGGTGGTCGGGGTCGTCGGAGGGGATCTGGTCGGCGTCGGCGACAAGCGCCACCTGCTCCAGGAAACCGGCCAGGGTGGCGCGTTCCCCCTCCTCGCCCAGCGCCTCGATCCGCTCGGTGTACTCCCGGGCGACGCTCACCAACTCCTGGAGGTTGTCCACCCGGCCGGCGTCCTGCGGGTCGAGGCTCTCCTCCAGCTCGGTGAGGTAGCCCGAGCGGGTCAACAGGGCCTCCAGCACCTCCTCGGGGGTGCCGGTCTCGGCCAGCTCCCGGGCACCGTCGAGCAACGCGACGAAGTCGGCGATGCCGTTGGCCGCCCGGGTGGAGATGCCCGGGGCTTCCCGGGCCCGCCGCAGCGCCGCGCCGAACGAGATCCGGTCGCGGCTGGAGAGCGCCTCGACGCACGCCTCGGCGCGGTCGCCGATCCCCCGGCGGGGGGTGTTGAGCACCCGCCGCAGGCTCACCGTGTCGTCGTCGTTGACCACCGAACGCAGGTACGCGAGGGCGTCGCGGACCTCCTTACGCTCGTAGAAGCGCACCCCGCCGACGACCTTGTAGGGCAGGCCGACGCGGATGAACACCTCTTCGAAGACCCGGGACTGGGCGTTGGTGCGGTAGAAGACAGCGACGTCGCCGGGGCGGGTTTCGTCGGCGTCGACCAGTCGGTCGATCTCCCGGGCCACCCAGTCGGCCTCGGCGTGCTCGGTGTCGGCCACGTAACCGACGATCTGCTCGCCGGCACCGGACTCGCTCCACAGCCGCTTGGGTTTGCGGGAGGTGTTGCGGTCGATCACCGCGTTGGCCGCGTTGAGGATGGTCTGGGTGGAGCGGTAGTTCTGTTCCAACAGGATCGTGCGCGCATCGGTGAAGTCCCGTTCGAACTCCAGGATGTTGCGGATCGTGGCGCCCCGGAACGCGTAGATCGACTGGTCGGCGTCGCCGACCACGCACAGCTCGGCCGGCGCCAGCCCGTCGGTGCCGGAGACCAGCTCCTTGATCAGCACGTACTGGGCGTGGTTGGTGTCCTGGTATTCGTCCACCAACACGTGCCGGAAACGCCGCCGGTAGCTCTCCGCGACGTGCGGGTGGGACTGGAGCAGGTGCACCGTGGTCATGATCAGGTCGTCGAAGTCCAGTGCGTGCGCCTCGCGCAGCCGACGCTGGTAGAGCGTGTACGCCTCCGCGAGGGCCCGCTCGTTGGGCCCGGTCGCTCGAGCGGCGAACTGCTCCGGGTCGACCAGTTCGTTCTTGAGGTTGGAGACCTGGGCGGCCAGCCCTCGGGCCGGGTAGCGCTTCGGGTCGAGATCGAGCTCGCGCGTGACCAGCTGCATCAGGCGGCGCGAGTCGTCCGCGTCGTAGATCGAGAACGTCGACTTGAGGCCGGCGTGCTCGTGCTCGGCGCGCAGGATCCGGACACACGCGGAGTGGAACGTCGACACCCACATCAGCCGGGCCCGGGGGCCCACCAGCGCGGCGACGCGTTCCTTCATCTCGCCGGCCGCCTTGTTGGTGAAGGTGATCGCGATGATCTCGCCGGGGTGCACGTCGCGTGCGGCGAGCAGGTAGGCGATCCGGTGCGTGAGCACCCGGGTCTTGCCCGACCCGGCGCCGGCCACGATCAGCAGCGGCGAACCGGCATGGCTGACCGCGTCGCGCTGTGGCCCGTTGAGCCCGTCGAGCAGTTCCTGCGGATCGAGGCGGACGGCGGGCCGGGGCCGGTCCGGGCGGGCCGGCGCGGACTCCGGCGCAGGCGGGGACGCGGGGATGTCGAAGAGAGGATGCATCGCCGGACAAGTCTATGCCGCCGGTCGGACACCGCGCCTCTGGCGCTCGGCAGCTCGTGGCCTCTGGCGCTCGGCAGCTCGTGGCCTCTGGCGCTCGGCAGCTCGTGGCCTCTGGCGCTCGGCAGCTCGTGGCCTGTAGCGCTCAGCAGCTCGTGCCCGGCCGCGTGCTGCCACCGCACGGGGCGCCCGGGCGAAGAAAGCTCCCCGGCGCACCGCCGAATGCTTGCGCACCCGCCGCCGACGTGGGCATACTCGACGGCGTGATCGCTGCGCGCTACTACTTTTACTACGGCACCGGGAGTCCGGCTGCCGTAGGTCGCGCCTGATCGATTCAGACCTACGAAAGCCCCGGGCTCCTGGAGTCCGGGGCTTTTCCGTCCCGGGTTCCGGGCACCGGGCACCACCGTGCGAGAGGTACCCGATGATGACAGACGTGATGGAGCAGAGCGGCGGCCCGACCCGACCGGAGGCCGGGCAGCCGGCGGTCGACGGGCACGAGACGACGGTGCCCTCGTCGACGGCCGAGAACACCGAGCAGGCCGAGGCGCAGACCGGCACCGAGGAGCCGTCGGCAGCCGCGCGGATCGTGCAGATCAGGGAGCGGATCGACGAGATCGACCACGCGTTGATCGCGCTCTGGCAGGAGCGGGCCGCGTTGTCCCAGGAGGTCGGGGTCACCCGGATGGCGTCCGGCGGGACCCGCCTGGTGCTCTCCCGGGAACAGGCGATCCTGGAGCGGTTCCGCGTCGCGCTCGGATCGGACGGCACCCAGCTGGCGCTGCTGCTGCTCCGCGCGGGTCGCGGGCCGCTGTAGCCCGCGCCCCGGTCCGTGGTTGATCACTCGGCGCGCCGACGCCGGGCGGGCACGTCTTCGCCCGCCCGGTCGGTGGTCCATCCCGCGTGCACCGAGGCTGCCACCGGTCCGTCCGATCACCGGACAGACGAAACCGCCTGCCGCCGTCGTGCGGACGGCGGCAGGCGGTTTCGGTGACTCACGCCTCGTGGGTGGCGACGATCTCGCGCCGCTCCGCGAAGTGGCAGGCAGTCGGGTGGTCCGAGCCCTGACGGATCTCCAGCAGCGGGACCTGCTCGGCGCAGACGTCCTGCGCCTTCCAGCAGCGGGTCCGGAACCGGCAGCCCGAGGGCGGGCTGATCGGCGACGGCACGTCACCCGTCAACCGGATGATCGTCTTGTTGCTCCGCTGGGTGGGGTCCGGCACCGGCACCGCGGAGAGCAGAGCCTGGGTGTACGGGTGGGTCGGACGCTCGTAGATCTCGTCCTCGGTGCCGATCTCCACGATCTTGCCGAGGTACATGACCGCGACCCGGTCCGAGAGGTGACGAACCACCGACAGGTCGTGCGCGATGAAGACGTACGACAGCCCGAACTCGCCCTGGAGCTGCTCCAGCAGGTTCATCACCTGAGCCTGGATGGAGACGTCCAGCGCCGACACCGGCTCGTCACAGACGATGATCTCGGGCCGCAACGCGAGCGCCCGGGCGATGCCGATGCGCTGACGCTGACCGCCGGAGAACTGGTGCGGGTACCGGTTGATGTGCTCCGGGTTGAGCCCGACCAGGTCGAGCAGCTCGCGGACCTTGGCCCGGCGGCTGCCCTTGGGCGCCACCTCCGGGTGGATCTCGAACGGCTCACCCAGCAGGTCA
The DNA here is from genome assembly GCF_029581455.1 of Micromonospora sp. WMMD964. Taxonomy (NCBI): domain Bacteria; kingdom Bacillati; phylum Actinomycetota; class Actinomycetes; order Micromonosporales; family Micromonosporaceae; genus Micromonospora; species Micromonospora sp. WMMD964. The sequence goes on from NZ_CP120860.1 coordinate 218,692, forward strand.
CCGACCGTCATTCGCGGGTTCAGCGAGGTGTACGGGTCCTGCATCACCAGCTGGATCTGCCGGCGGAGGCGTCGCAGCGCCGTACCGGACAGCTTGGAGATGTCCTGGCCCTTGTAAACCACGCTGCCGGCGGTCGGCTTCTCCAGGTTCATCAGCACCCGGGCGAGGGTCGACTTGCCGCAGCCGGACTCGCCGACCACGCCGAGCGTCTCACCGGCGCGCAGACCGAATGAGACCCCGTCGACCGCCTTGACCTGACCGACGGTCTTCTTGAACACCACGCCCTGGGTGACGGGGTAGTGCTTGACCAGGTCACGGACCTCGAGGATGTTCTCAGACACGGTTCACCAGCTCCTCGGCGAAGTGGCAGGCGCTGGCCCGGCCGGCACCCACCTGCAGCAGCGGCGGGACCTTCTCCCGGCACACCGGCTGAGCCATGGGGCAGCGCGGGTTGAACGGGCAGCCCGGCGGGATGTTCATCAGGTTCGGCGGGAGGCCCTTGATCGTCCGGAGCTGCTGCCCCTTCTCGTCCATGCGCGGGATCGAGTCGATCAGACCGATCGTGTACGGGTGCGCCGGCTTGGCGTACAGGTCGTACACATTCGCTTCCTCGACGATCCGGCCCGCGTACATGACGGCGATCCGGTCCGCGACGTCGGCGACCACGCCGAGGTCGTGGGTGATCAGGATCATGCCCATCTGCCGCTCACGCTGAAGCTCCGCCAGCAGGTCCATGATCTGGGCCTGCACGGTCACGTCGAGTGCCGTGGTCGGCTCGTCCGCGATCAGCACCTCCGGGTCGAGCGCCAGCGACATCGCGATCATCGCGCGCTGCCGCATACCACCGGAGAACTGGTGTGGGTAGTTGTTGAACCGACCCTTGGCGTTCGGGATCTTGACCTGGTCGAGCATGTCGATCGCGCGCTTCTTGGCCTCGGCGCGACCCATGCCCCGCCGGACCCGGAACTGTTCGGCGATCTGGAACCCGACGGTGAAGACGGGGTTCAGTGCGGAGAGCGCGTCCTGGAAGATCATCGCGATGCCCTCGCCGCGGATGCGACGGCGCTCCTCGTTGGACATGCGGAGCATGTCCTTGCCGTGGAAGCGGACCTGCCCACCGGTCACGAAACCGGGTGGCGTGTCGAGGATGCCCATGATGGTCTGCGCCGTGACGCTCTTACCGGAGCCGGACTCGCCGAGCACGGCGAGGGTCTCCCCCGCGTCGACGTGGTACGTGACCCCGTTGATGACCTTTGCGACGCCGTCCCGGGTGCGGAACTCCACCCGCAGGTCGTCGACCTCGAGCAGCCGGCCGGAGGGACGCCCGGACCCGCCGGGTCCCGGCGCGGACTGCTCGGACACGAGAATGTCGGACACTGGATATCCCCTAGCGGAGTTTCGGATCGAGGGCCTCGCGGACCGACTCACCGAGCATCACGAAGCTCAGCACTGCGGTGACGAGGAACGCGGCGGGGAAGAAGACCAGCCCCGGCGCGACCCGGACGAACTGCTGCCCGTCGCTGATCATGATGCCCCAGGACACCACCGGCGACTTCAGACCGACGCCCAGGAACGACAGGGTGGCCTCGGCGCCGATGAAGGAGCCGACCATGATCGTGCCGTAGACCAGCAGCGGAGCCAGGCAGTTCGGCAGCAGGTGCTTGAGGATGATCCGGCCGGTGCCGGCGCCCAGCGCGCGGGCCGCCACGATGTAGTCGGCCTCCTTGGTGGCGAGCACCGACGAGCGCATCAGCCGCATCACGACCGGCCAGCTCAGCACGATCAGCGACGCGATCACCAGGCCCATGATCTGGGCCTTGCTGTTGCCGGAGCCGGAGCCGTTGAAGGTCGTCAGAATGACGATCGCGCCGAGCACGAAGGGCAGACCGAAGAAGACGTCGGCGATCCGGCTGAGCAGCGCGTCCACCCAGCCACCGCGGTAGCCGGAGATGATGCCCATCGTCCCGCCGATGAGCAGGGTGCCCATCACGGACAGCACGGCGACCACGACGGAGGCCCGTGCGCCGTAGATGACCCGGGCGTAGACGTCACGGCCCTGCACGTCGTACCCGAACCAGCCATCGGCGCCCGGCTTGTTGAGGCTGCGGGACAGCGAGCCGTTGACCGGGTCTCCGCCCGGCGCGAACAGCTGCGGGAAGGCAGCCATCAGCAGGAAGATGACGATCAGCGTGGCCGAGATCCAGAACAGCGGCTTGCGCCGCAGGTCCCGCCAGGCGTCACCGAGCAGACCGCGCGGCTTTTCGTTGCTCTGCGGCTGGCCCGCGGTGGCGGGGGCGGCGGAGTCGGTCGAGTGTGCGCCAGGGGTGCTGACGATCGATGCGGTACTGGGGTCACTCATAACGGATCCTCGGGTCCAGGGCGGCGTAGAGCAGGTCAACCAGCAGGTTCATCACGAGATAGACCAGCACCAGGACGACCACGATTCCTACCACCGTGGCGCTTTCCTTGGTGATGATCGCCCGGAAGACCTGGCGGCCGATTCCGTTGATGCCGAAGATCCCCTCGGTGACGATCGCGCCGCCCATCAGGGCGCCGAGGTCGGTGCCGAGCAGGGTCACCACCGGGATCAGCGAGTTGCGCAGCAGGTGCACACCCACCACCCGGCGCATCGGCAGGCCCTTGGCGATCGCGGTACGCACGTAGTCGGCGCGACGGTTCTCCGCGATGCTCGTTCTGGCCACCCGGGCGATGTACGCCACTGACGCGCTGCCGAGCACGAAGCCCGGCACGATCAGCTCGGACCACCGCATCTCGGAGGAGACGGTCGGCTTGATGATGCCCCACTGCACGCCCAGCAGCCACTGCAGCACGAAGCCGACGACGAACACCGGCAGCGCGATCAGGAAGAGGGTGGAGACCAGGACCAGGTTGTCCAGGAAACCGTTGCGCCGCAGACCGGTCAGCACGCCGGCACCGAGGCCGATGACCGCCTCGATGGCGAGCGCCACGACGGCCAGCTTCAGGGTGTTCGGGTACGAGGTCAGGATGATGTCGCTGATGTCGCGCTGGGAGAACGTCTGACCGAAGTCACCCTGGAGCAGGTTCTTCATGTAGTTCGCGTACTGCACGAAGACGTTCTGGTCGAGGTGGTACTTCTCGGTCATGAAGGCGATGTACTGGTCCGGGCAGCGGCGCTCACCGCACTTGCCGGCGAACGGGTCGCCCGGAACGGCCCAGACGAGCCAGTAGATCAGGAACGTCGTACCGATGAAGACCGGCACGAGTTGGAGCAGCCGTCTCAACAGATAACGGCCCATGGGGTGGTCCTCCAGACAGGGGGCGCGTCGGACGGCCGACACGGTGGTGACAACGTGCGAATGGAGTGTTGTAACACCCACTCGCGGAACGGCCCCGGGTCGGGCTCACCGGATGTGGCGAGCCCGACCCGGGGTCAGACCGTTCGGATCAGAGCTCGACCGAGGTGATGTCGATCTCGCCGACGTTGTTCAGCTCGAGCTTCTTGATCTTCTCCGAGTGGCCGGACTGCTGGCCGTAGAAGTAGACCGGGATGCTCGGAACGTCCTGGTCGACCTTCTCGACGGCCTTGGCGAACGCCTCGTGCGAGGCCTCCAGGCTCGGCGCGGCGCTGGCCTGCTTGGCCAGAGCGTCGACCTCGGGGTTGCTGTACAGACCGTCGTTGGAGGAACCGTTCGTGACGAACAGCGGGTTGACCCAGTTCTCCACGTCCGGGTAGTCCTGCTGCCAGGCAGCACGGTACGGGCCGGTCATCTTGTGGGCGTTGATGTTCTGGCGGAAGACCGCGAAGGTCGGCACGCCCTCGGCCCGAGCGTTGATGCCCAGGTTGGTCTTGATCTGCTGCGCGACGGCGTCCATCCAGTCCTTGTGGGCGGAGTCCGCGTTGTAGTAGAAGACCATCTCACCGGTGAAGCCACCGGCCTCGGCGAGCAGCGTCTTGGCCGTCTCCGGGTCGAACTTGCAGGCGGTGCAGTTGCCCGGCTTGGCGCCCGGGGTCAGCGGGTTCGCCCAGCTGTCGGCCGGCTTGCGGGTACCGAAGAAGATCTTGTCCGAGATCTCCTGCCGGTTGACGGCGAGCGACACGGCACGACGCAGCTTCGGGTTCTGGAAGCGCTTGTCGTACATCGGGAACGCGATGAACGCGGTCGTCGGCGTGACGGTGTTGCGGCCCCGGTCACCGAGGTCGGTCTTCCACTTGTCACCGGCGAGCGCCGAGGTGGGAACGACCTCCATGAAGTCGAGGTTGTTCGCCAGCAGGTCGGCGTAGGCGGCGTTGTCGTCCTGGTACAGCTTGACGTCGACGTCCTTGACCTTCATCTTGTCGCGAAGGTTGTAGTCGTCGAAGCGCGTCAGCTTGATGAGGGCGTTGTCGTCCCACGACACGAACTTCACCGGGCCGTTGGCGATCGGCTTGCGGCCGAACTCCTCGGGCTTCATGGTGAAGAAGACGTCCGGCAGCGGCATGAAGGCGCTGTAGCCGAGCTTGGTCGGGAAGACCGCGGTCGGCGCCGACAGGGTGACCTCGAAGGTCTGGTCGTCGATGACCTTCAGGCCGGACATCTTTTCAGCGGTCGGCGCCGGGGCCTTCTTCGGGCCGTCCGGGCCGTCCGGGTCCGAGGTGTAGGTCTGGTCGAAGCCCGCGATGTCCGCGAAGAAGGTGCCGTTCTGCGCGCCGTTCGGCGAGTAGGCGGCCCAGTTCCAGGCGTCGACGAAGTTCTTCGCCTTGACCTCGGTGCCGTCGTGGAACTTGGTGCCGGCCTTGATCTTGATCGTGAAGACCTTGGAGTCCGTGGTGTTGATGGACTCCGCCAGCGCGTTACGCGGGGCCCCACCGTCGTTCGGGTACTCGACCAGGCCGGTCCACAGCCAGTCGATGATCTTTCCGCCGCCGGTCTCCGTGGTGTTCGACGGGACCAGCGGGTTCTCCGGCTGGACGCCGTGGACAACGATCGAGCCGTCCTTGCTGGCGGCAGCGTCGCCGTCGCCGTCGCTGCTCGAGCAACCGCTCGCGACAAGCGCGGCAGCCGCGCTGAGCGCGATCGCGCTCGTCGCCCGCTTCGAGACTCTCATTCCGAGGGGCCTCCTCTTTCTAACCAGGTTCCGTCGTGGGTTTCACGCACGTTTGGGGGTGACACCGCCCGACCACCCCGGGGCGCGGGTCGCCGGGACCACAGGGAAGTTGGGGACACCCCTGATGTACCGATCCGCCGGGCTCCCCCGCCACCGAGGCGCGACACGACGCAGGAGACACAGCCACGAACCGCCGCGAGCGGCGAGGACATGGTCGTGGGCCGTACGGAGTGCCACACACCGATGGTGAGGTGCTGCCACTGTGACACCCACTGGCCGCTTCCGTGAAGGTGCCGTTATCAAGCCGTTAGTTGCCCGGCACGTTGCCGATACTTGAAAAATGATCATAAAACGGTCGGCTCGGGCAGCGTTGAGCAGGAAATACGTTGCGTCACCCGCGCATCGGGTCCCGGCCCGCGCGCCAGCCCGGAGCGAACGGTGACCGATAGGACGTCGGTCATTACCCACTTTTCGACCCGTCCGGACTAGGTCGACTTCGGCTGCACGGACACGATCATCGGCTGGGTGGACGAGGGCGCCGAGATCGTTTCTCTGATCCTCAGCGCCAGCGCCGGGTGCGGCACCGGGTCAGACGAGGCGGCGGTCCGCCGCCCAGCGGGACAGTTCGTAGCGGTTGGACATCTGCAGCTTGCGGAGCACGTTCGACACGTGCGTCTCCACCGTCTTGATGGAGATGAACAGCTCCTTGGCGATCTCCTTGTACGCGTACCCCCGGGCCAGCAGCCGCAGCACCTCGCGCTCACGGTTGGTCAGCTGGTCCAGCTCGGGATCGGCCACCGGGGCGTCCGGTCGGGCCGCGAAGGCGTCCAGCACGAAGCCGGCCAACCGCGGACTGAAGACCGCGTCCCCGTCGGCCACCCGTCGGATCGCCGCGGCCAGCTCGTCCGGGGAGATGGTCTTGGTGACATACCCCCGGGCGCCGGCCCGGATCAACCCGATCACGTCCTCCGCCGCGTCGGAGACGCTCAACGCGAGGAACTTGACCTGCGGGTGTGTACGCCGCATCGCCTCCAGCACCGCACGACCACCTCCGTCGGGCATGTGCACGTCGAGCAGCACCACGTCCGGCCCGATGGCGGCGATCCGGGTGACCGCCTCAGCCACCGTGCTCGCCTCGCCCACCACCTCGACGTGCGCGCCCAACTCCGCGCGCACCCCGGCCCGGAACATGGCGTGATCGTCCACCAGGAACACCCGCAGCCGCTCGGGGCGGGCATCCGGGTCGAGGTGCTCGGTCGACTGCTCGGCCATGGTCATCTGTTCCTCTCCGCTGCGGACGAGTCCCGGGAGATCGGCAGGATCAACCGAACCTCGGTCCCCTCCCCCGGACCGGACCGGATTTCGGCCCGTCCGCCGTGCCGCTTCATCCGCCCGATGATCGAGCCGCGTACGCCGTGCCGGTGATCCTCCACGGTATCCGGATCGAAGCCCTTGCCCCGGTCCCGGACGAAGACGCTGACCTGATCGGGCTCCACCTCCGCGTAGAGGGACACCGTCTGCACTCCGGCGTGCCGAGCCGCGTTCACCAGCGCCTCCCGCGCGGCCGCGACCAGCGCCCCGACCTTCTCGTCGGTCTCCCGGTCACCGACCACCACCGCCTCCACCGTGATCGCGAAGGTGTCCTCGACCTCGGCGGCGGCCTGCTCCAGCGCGGCGGCGAAACGCTCGCTCGGCGACGCGGTGGGTTTGTAGAGCCAGTTGCGCAGGGAACGCTCCTGCCCCCGGGCCAGCCGCTGCACCATCTTGACGTCGCCGGCGTTGCGCTGGATCAGCGCCAACGTGTGCAGCACCTGGTCGTGCACCATCGCGGCCAGCTCGGCCCGCTCCTGCTCGCGGATGCGGCCCTCGCGCTCCGAGCGGAGCTGACTGTACGTCCGCCAGAGCACCGGTGCGGCGACCACCCCGACCCCGGCCAACCCGACCAACGCGAAGATCACCCCGTTGATCACCGCGTCGAAGTTCTGGGCCGGCGAGTAGACCGCCGCGACGCCGATGATGCCGACCGCGACCAGCACTCCCCCGCCGATGAACCGCAGCACGAAGGCCCGCCGGTCGCTCTCCTCGACGACCGCCCCGAGCCAGGGCACCGGCATCGTCTCGCCCCACTGCCGCCGCCGCTCGGGTGCGGACTGGTGCCAGATGACCCCGGCGCCGACCGCGATGATGGCCACCAGCCAGCCGGCGGTGCCCGCTGCGCCGACCGAGTCGAAGACCATCACCTGGATCAGCAGGACACCGAGCCCGATCCCCACGAACGGCAGGAGCTGCGCCACGTCGCGCCGGGGCGGCACCGCGTTGTCTCCGGGCCGCAGCGGCACCACGGCCCAGAAGGCCGCGTAGAGCAGCAGGCCGAGCCCGCTCAGCCCGAGCAGCACCATGAACGCGACGCGCACCCGCAGCACCGAGATGCCCAGATGGTCGGCGATACCGGCGGCGACACCGGCGGCCATCCGGTGCTCCGGGGCCCGGTAGAGGCGCGGGGGGGTGCTCACGGTGCTGATCGGAGGCTCCCTGGTCACGGTGGCGGGCGGGTCGAGGTCGGTGACTCGATCGTCACACGCTGCGGCTTCCACGACCACGGGGACGCCCCCGACATTCCGGCCCTCGGATCTCAGGGTGGGGTCAGGGTCGGGTCCTGAGGTCGTTCGGGTGCACGGGGCAGCAGGATCGAGGCATGACCGAGGAAGCTGCCCCGCCACCCCGCCCGGGGTCGGCACCGCCGGAGGGCGCGTCACCGCCCCCACCGGCCGCGACGCCCGGCGCCGGGACCGAACCCAGCGCGCCCGGCCCGCACCCGGGCACCACGCCTACCGATCCGTCCGGCGGCTACCCGCCGCCCGGCGGCGCGAGCCACGGCCCGCAGTTCGCGGCCGGCACCGGTTACGGGCCTCCCGGCCCGGGCGGTGGTCCCGGTCCGTCCGCGCCACCACCGCCACTGGGTGGCACCGGTTTCACCTCGCGGTACGGGTTGGTCCGGCCCCGCGAGGGGCGGTATCTCGCCGGTGTCTGCGCGGCGATCGGACGGGCCACCAACACCGACCCGGTGCTGTGGCGGGTGTTGCTCGCGGTGCTCGGGTTCTTCGGGGGCATCGGCATCCTGGTGTACGTCGCCGCCTGGCTGATCATCCCGAACGAGGGCGACACCGCCTCCCCGGTCGAGTCGATGCTCGGGCGCGGCCGTTCCAGCATGTCGCCGGTGACCGTGATCATCCTGAGCATCCTGGTCGCGGCCAGCTTCGGCTACATCGTCACCGACGCCTTCCGCGCGGTGCTGCTCGGCGCGGCCATCCTGGTCGCCGGCGCGCTCCTGCTCAACCGGGACAGCCGCAACCCGCAGGCCGGCACCGCGGGCGGGCCGATGCCCGCCGCACCGACCGGCACCCCACCCGGTCCGGTCCCACCGGTGACCTGGCCGGCGCCGTCGTTCGGCGCGGCCCCGTCGACCGGTCCACTCACCACCACAGCGGCCCCGGGGGCGAGCGGCGACCCCGCCTACGCCACCGCGACGACGGGAGGGACACCCACCGTGGCGTACGACGTACCGCCGACCGGTGGTCCGCAGCCGCCCACCACCGGGCAGCCGGTCTCCGGCGCGGGCCCGGTGTCCGGGCAGCCGGCCGGGACGACGGCTGTCCACCCCGGCTGGCCGGCACCGCCCACGGGTTGGCCGAGCACCGCCGCACCGAGCGTCGGTTGGCCGTCCGCGCCGGTGACCGGGGCGCCCACGGCTCCGTCGGGCTATCCGACCGCCACGCCGCCGTCCGCGTACCGCCAGCCGTTCGCTCCGCACGGCCCGTACGCCTCGCCGACCCCGACGCCGCCCCCGCCAAAGCCACCGAAGCCGCCGAAGCGCCCGAAGGAGCGTTCACCGCTCGGCGCGGTGACCTTCTCCCTGATCTTCCTGGTCCTCGGCATGGTCGCCCTGCTCGACCTGCTCGACGTCTTCGCCATCAGCGCCTCGGCGTACTTCGCGGCGGCGTTGGCGACGATCGCGCTGGGGTTGCTGGTCGGCACCTGGTTCGGTCGGGCCCGCTGGCTCATCGCGCTCGGCCTGGTGACCGCCGCGGCACTGGGCACGGCGACGATCGCCGAGTCCTACGACCGGATCCGAGGGGTCGACGGCGCGGTGACCTGGGCGCCCACCGACTATCGCGACCTCGCCGACCGGTACGAGAACAGCTTCGGTGACGCCGTGCTCGACCTACGCGGTATCGACTTCGCGAAGCGGGACACCCAGGTCACCGTCGCCATCAACTTCGGCCAGGCGACGGTTGTCGTACCGCCGAACGTCGACGTCACCACGGTGGCCGACGTCAACGCGGGCGATGCCAACATCTTCGGTAACCGGTCCGGCGGGTTGGACGGTCGCCTGCGGGAGTTCACCGATGTCGGCGCGGACGGGCCCGGCGGCGGGACCCTGCGCCTGTACGTCCACGTCAATGCCGGCAACCTGGAGGTGACCCGGTGAAGGCTCACCGCACGGATCTGGTGTCGTTCGCCTTCGGGCTCGTGTTCCTGGCGCTGTCCGGCTGGTGGCTGCTCGCTCAGCTGCTCGGGCTCGCCCTGCCGGCGGTGGGTTGGTTCCTGGCCAGCGCACTCATCCTGATCGGCGTCTTCGGGCTGGTCGGCGCGCTGCGCTCGGGTCGGTCGCCGCAGCCGGAGGCGACCGCCGGCTCCGGTGCCACCGACGCCACCGCGCCGGTCTCGGGCGCGACCGCACCCGTCTCCGGGGCCGCGGTGCCGACCTCCGGCGACGCGGTGCCGACCTCCGGCGACGCGCTGCCGGTCTGGGAAGCCGGCCGGTCCACCTGGGACGCTCCCCCGTCGTCGGCGACGCCGGAGCCACCGACCGCCGAGATGATCCACCCGGCCTGGTTGGCTCACCCGCCGGCAGAGCCGCAGACGTCCCCGATCCCCGGCCGGCACGAGGAGCCGACCGTCGGCCTCGGCACCGGAGCAGCCCCGGTCGAGGGAGACGAGCCGACCCGGTCAGCTGACCCGGTGGAGGCCGTCGGCGACCAGACGGACGACGAACGGGAGGGCCGGCGCGGGAACCTCTGATCCCGACGTCGGCCGGCGGCGGCCCACTCCACCGCTACGGCGGTGCGGCTGGCGCGAACGGGCGCATATGCTGGCCGGTGGAGATCTCGCCCTCCGCCGGCCGGCCCGTCCCGCCATGGCGGTCCCGCCGCGATTCCCGTCTCTACCCCCGTCAGGAGCCCGCCCGACATGACCCAGTCCCCCGCCGTGCGCATCACCGGCCGGTCCGGTCCGGTCCGCATCGGCGAGCGAGCCGCCCGTACGCTCGTCACCGAGCTGGCCCGGATCAACGATCCCAAGGCCGCCCTGCTGGTCGGGGCGAGCCCGGACTCCGCAGTGCTGGCCGCGGCGATCGAGGCGCTGCTCCCCGGTGACCGGCTCACCGTGGTACCCGTCGAACCCGTCGGCGCCACCGCGCTCCGCGAGCATGTCACCGCCCAGGGCCGCTGGGTCGCCGATCGGGTGAGCGTCGTCGACTCGCTGGCCGAGGCCGAGCCCGCCGAGGTCGTCATCGCCGGTGAGGCGTTCGTCGGCACTGCCGAGGAGACCCGTGGCGGCATCGAGGGCCTGGCCAAGTACCTCTCCGACGGTGCGGTGCTCAGCGTGGCCACCGTCGCCACGCCCGGCCGGACCACCGGGGCGGCCGCCGAGCTGGCTCGACAGGACGCGCTCAACGGCGTCGGCACCGACCTGGTGGTGCGTAACTCCCCGCCGGTGCGGGTCTACCGGCTGCGGTTCACCCCGGCCAGCCCCGCCTCGGCCGACCGGTTGGCCCCCGCGCACCGCCCGTCGAGCGTGCCGCTGACCCGCGGCATGCACATCGACTCCAACGGCGTGGCCGCGGCGGGCATCGCGCTCGGCCTCGCGGCGCTGGCCCGGGTGGCGCGTCCGTCGTCCAAGCTCTGGTTGCTGCCGGCGCTGGCCGCCGGGCCGGTCGCCGCGTTCTTCCGCGACCCGGAGCGGGACGTGCCGGAGGACCCGTCGGCCGTGGTCGCCAGCGCGGACGGCAAGGTCCTGTCGGTGCAGCGACTGCACGACGAGCGTTTCGGCGACGGCGAGTGGCTGCGGGTGGCGGTCTTCCTGTCGGTGCTGGACGTGCACGTCAACCGTGCCCCGGTCGCCGGCAAGGTGGTCGACTACTTCGTCGCCGACGGTGGGTTCGTCAACGCGATGAAGCCGGACGCCGAACACAACGTGGCGGCGTACACGGTGCTGGACACCGCTCGCGGCACGGTGGTGGTCGCGCAGCGGACCGGGTTGATCGCCCGGCGGATCGTGCAGCGCGCGCCGATCGGCGCGCTGCTGGCCAGAGGCGAGCGCTTCGGTCTGATCCGGTTCGGCTCGCGGACCGACGTCTACCTCCCGGCCGAGGCCGCGGACCCGTTGGTCGGGCCGGGCGACAAGGTGGTCGGCGGGTCCACGGTCATCGCCCGCTGGCGCTGACCGACGAAACCGTCATCGCCCGCTGGCGCTGAGAGGTGAACGCGAAACGGGGCGCCGCCAACCGGCGGCGCCCCGTTCTGCTTGCTGTGGTCAGGCGGTGCGGCGCTGCCGCAGCCAGAGCACCGGGCCACTGACCAGGTAGCCCACCACGATCAGGGCGAACGTGATCCGGATGTCGATCAGCGCGCCGATCACCGGGGCCAGCCAGAGCCACGGGGGCAGCTTCACCAGGCGGGCGAGCTTGGCGTACGGGAAGCTCGACACCATCGCGAAGGCCAACAGCGCCACACCGGCGACCAGCACGGCACCGGGCACCGGCAGGCCGATCGCGACGGTCACGGCGAGCACCGCCGCCGCCATGGTGGTGGGCACCCCGCAGAAGAACCGGCCGTCCTTCGGCGAGACGTTGAAGCGGGCCAGGCGAATCGCGGCACAGGCCGCGACGAGCGCGCACGCCACCGCCGCCGCGGCGGTGGAGACGGAGCCGGCCAGCGACGCGTAGACGACGACCGGCGCGGCGAGACCGAACGAGCACATGTCGGCCAGGGAGTCCATCTGCGCGCCGAACGGGCTGGCCACGCCGAGTCGGCGGGCCAGGGCACCGTCCAGGCCGTCGAAGGCCACGCAGGCGATCAGGCAGAGCGCGGCGACGCGCACCTGGCCCTGCATCGCCAGGAAGATGGCCAGCATGCCGAGCATCAGGCTGGCCAGGGTGCAGGCGTTGACCAGGCCGAACTTCATCCGCCGGGCCATGGTGCGCTCGCCCGGGAGCAACGGGATCGACCGAGCCGAGGCCTCGTCGGCCTGCGCCATCGGTGGCATCGCCGGGCTGACCGGCATGACCGCTTCGATCTCCGCCCGCCGGACGCTTCCCGCCGGCCGGCTGAGCCGGTCCAGGCCGTAGCGACGGCGCTGCCGATCGGCGTACCGGTGCTCGGGTGATGCCACGTCGGTCGGGAGCAGGTCGCCGTCGCGGCGGCCGACCCGGACCAACAGCACCTGGCGGGCGAATGTGCTGCTGCGGCGCAACGGGCCCGCCCAGCGACGCCCTGCGGGGCGCGGACTGTCAGTAGTACGACGCCGGCGCCATGGGGCTCTCGGCACGTTTCCTCCATCACCGGATCGGCTGGCCGCCGTGTGGCGGGTGTCCGGCTGTCTCGTGCCGGACCTTGCGTGGCCCGGCAGCCGTTTTGCGGAGTACACCATCGCATAGGGGAACATGGCTTGGCGATAGCTGCCGGCGGTACTTATATCTGGCTTAAACCGCTCGAACCGCTCGCTTGTTCCCATCCCGGGCGTCATCGCCCGTTTCCTCCATCATTCCCGCCTTTGACTGTACCGGAGGGTCACCATCTCGGCTCAGTGAGCGGCGTGCTATCGGCCACTCTGTCCGATTGCCGAGGCAGCGATGTCGCTCAACGGCAGGTCAGCAGCCTGGGCACTGGTGAACCAGCCGGCCCTCGCCGTCGAACCCCCGGCGGATTCGGTGACCACCGCATCGGTGGGTACGTCCACCAGCACCCGATAGATCACCCGTACGCCGTGCCAGTCCAGCGGGCGGCCCTCCGGACCGAGTGCGGCGGGGTTGTGCAGGTTGTCCACTCCGAGGAGTTCCACCACCCGGCCGACCTGGCCACCCTCCTCGACCAACTCCCGGAGCAGGCCGGTCGTCGGCTGCTCACCGTGATCGGTGCCCCCGCCGGGCAGGTGCCACAGGCCGGCACCCGGATAGCCGTCCGCGATCTGGGTGAGCAGGATCCGCCCGGCCGGATCGGTGACCAGCCCGTACGCCCCGAAGCGCAGCCGACGATCAGGGTGCGCCGGCGGAAGGGGCTCCGGCAGCCGGTGCGTTCCGGAGGGCAGTGGCGTGACCGGCCGGCCGAGCACCTCGGCGGTGAACGGCGTCAGCGTGACCAGCGCCGACTCGGCCGAGGTGAGCCGGCGAACCTGGTCGACCGGGCCGCCCGGCGCGCCGACGCCTGTCGCGTCATCGCCCACGGTGAGGTCGAACACCAGCCGGTCGGTGTGCGTTGCGACACCCTCGGGACGCTCGGTCACGTCGGCGATCACCGTACGCAGTCGACCCGTGGTGACGGTCAGCCCCGTCTGCTCGGCGACCGTGCGGACGACAGCGCGCTCGGGATGCTCGGCGTGCTCGACGGCACCACCCGGCAGCCGCCAGACCCCGGGAAACTCACCGTCGCCCCCGTCCCGCACCACCAAGATCCGATCCGAGTCCCGCAGAACCCCGTAGACCCCCACTCGCCGCGCAAACCGCACCCTCGCCCCTCCCCCGCGTCGACCGACCCATCGATCATGAAGTTAGCCCGTCCGGGTCGCGGCAGTCGGGTCACGTCATGATCCACTCGGAATCACGGAAGGCGCGGTATCCCATCGCCTGGGATACCGCGCCTTTCCGAAAGCCGAGTCGATCAGAGGGCGAGCACGGGCAGCCCCCCGGTGGTCACCCGGGAGAGCTGGGGTCAGGTCAGTTGGGCTGCTTGGACTGCTTCGGCGGTCACCTCGGTGAGGCGGTCGGTGGGGAGGGCGCCCAGCTCCTCGCGGCCGAACCAGCGCGCCTCGCAGGTGGAACCGCCGACGTCGGCCACGGTCAGCGGGTTGGGCTTGTCGACGACGACGCGGTAGAAGGCGCGCACGCCGTGCCAGTCGATCGGGTAGCCCTCGGGGCCGAGCGAGGCGGCGTCGCGGTGGCTGGCCACGCCGAGCAGCTCGACCAGGCGGCCGGTCTGCCCGGTCTCCTCGACCAACTCCCGGATCAGCGCCGCGCCGGGCTGCTCGCCGTAGTCGGTGCCGCCGCCGGGCAGGTGCCAGCAGCCGGCGCCGGGGTAGCCGTCGGAGACCCGGGTGAGCAGCACCCGCCCGGCCGGGTCGGTGCAGACCGCGTACGCGGCGAAGCGTTGCGCCCGGTGCAGCCCGTCCGGGCCGGGCACCGCGTAGAAGGAGGGGAACTCCGGCGGCTCGTCGGGCACCACGTCGGCCGAGGAGGTGGGCAGCCCGAGGGCACGCGCGGTGAACGAGCGCAGCGGCAGTGTGCGTGCCTCGTCGAGCGTGTACCAGCGGGCCAGGTCGGTCGGGCGCTCGCCGCCCCGGTCGGCCAGGGTGCCGCCACGGACCGCCACCCGGTAGATCAACCGGTCGGTGTGGATCGTGATGCCCCGCTCGGGCAGCGCCCGCATGTCGGCGAGCACGTCGGCCAGGCCGGAGACGGCCACCGAGAGACCCGTCTCGGCAGCGGTCTCGCGGACGACTGTGTGGTTCGGGTCCTCGCCGTGGTCGACCGCCCCACCGGGCAGCGACCACGTGCCGGGGGTGCCGGAGCGCTCCGATGCGCGGACCAGCAGGACTCGGCCTCTTGAATCAGCACAAACTGCGTATGCCGCGATCCTGCGGAGCGGCTCGAGCATGGTGGTCACGGGAGCAAATTCTCCCCGGGCCGGGTTACCGGAACGGAAAAGAGTCAGATTCCTGACTGTCGGACCCGGATCAGGGATCGGTCAGGGTAAGGATCCGGGCGGTCACCGAGGGCGGGCCGGGCGGCAACGCGGACCGTGGGGGTATGACATCCACCGCCGCTCCCCAGGCCCCGTACAAGCAGCTCCGACGCCCCACCACCGACCGCATGGTCGCGGGGGTCGCCAGTGGCGTCGGCCGCTACTTCGCCGTCGACCCGACACTCGTCCGGGTGGCGTTCGCCGTCACCGGCCTGCTCACCGGCGGGCTCGCGCTGTTCGCGTACCCGATCATGTGGTTCCTGATGCCGGAGGAGCCCACCGGCGCGCCGGCCTGGCCGCACCCGGCGGGCGTCGCGCCGCAGGCGGGCCCGCCGCCCACCGCCGGGCCCGCGCCCGGCGGACCACAGCCGGGGTACGCGCCGACGCCGCCCTACCCGCCGACGACCCCGTCGGACCCGCCGCCGGCCGCCTGACCGGCGCTCACTCCCACTCGATGGTGCCCGGCGGCTTGCTGGTGACGTCCAGGACCACCCGGTTCACCTCGGCCACCTCGTTGGTGATCCGGGTGGAGATCCGGGCGACCACCTCGTAGGGCAGTCGGGACCAGTCAGCAGTCATCGCGTCCTCGCTGGAGACGGGGCGCAGCACCACGGGATGCCCGTAGCTGCGCCCGTCTCCCTGCACACCGACGCTGCGCACGTCGGCGAGCAGCACCACCGGGAACTGCCACACGCCCCGGTCCAGGCCGGCGGCGGTCAGCTCCTCGCGGGCGATCAGGTCGGCCTCGCGGAGCAGGTCGAGGCGCTGCTGGTCGACCGCGCCGATGATCCGGATGGCCAGGCCCGGCCCCGGGAACGGGTGCCGCCAGACCATCGCCTCGGGCAGGCCCAGTTGCAGGCCGAGCGCCCGCACCTCGTCCTTGAAGAGCGTGCGCAGCGGCTCGACCAGGGCGAACTTCAGGTCCTCCGGCAGGCCGCCGACGTTGTGGTGGCTCTTGATGTTGGCGGTGCCGGTGCCGCCGCCGGACTCCACGACGTCCGGGTAGAGCGTGCCCTGGACGAGGAACTCCACGTCGCCGTGCGAGGCGATCTCGCGGGCCGCGGCCTCGAAAACCCGGATGAACTCCCGGCCGATGATCTTGCGCTTCTGCTCCGGGTCGGTCACCCCGGCCAACGCGCCGAGGAACCGGTCCGCGGCGTCGACCACCTTCAGCTTGATGCCGGTCGCGGCCACGTAGTCCTTCTCGACCTGCTCGGCCTCGCCGGCGCGCAGCAGACCGTGATCGACGAAGACGCAGGTGAGCTGGTCACCGACCGCCTTGTGCACGAGCGCCGCGGCGACCGCCGAGTCCACCCCGCCGGACAGGCCGCAGATGACCTCCTTGTCGCCGACCTGGGCGCGGATCCGGGCGACCTGCTCGTCGATGATGTTCTCGGGCGTCCAGGTCGGCTCGATGCCGGCGATGTCGTAGAGGAAGCGGGTCAGCATCTCCTGCCCGTGCGCGGTGTGCCCGACCTCCGGGTGGAACTGCACACCCGCCCGCCGTCCGGCCAGATCCTCGAACGCGGCCACCGGCGCGCCCGCCGACTCGGCGGTGACCGTGAAGCCCTCCGGAGCCTCGGTGACGCAGTCGCCGTGGCTCATCCACACCGGCAGGTCGGCGGGCAGGTCCCGCAGCAGCACACCGGGGTCGAGGAGGCGGGGGCGCAGTGGCGTGCCGCCGTACTCACGGTTACCGGTCTTCGCGACGGTGCCACCGAGCGCCTGGGCCATCGCCTGGAAGCCGTAGCAGATGCCGAAGACCGGCACGTCGGCGCTGAACAGGCCCGCATCGATCTGCGGCGCGTCCGGCGCGTAGACGCTGGACGGGCCACCGGAGAGGATGATCGCGGCGGGGTTCTTCGCCAGCATCTCGGCGATCGGCATCGAGTGCGGCACGATCTCGGAGTAGACCTTCGCCTCACGGACCCGGCGGGCGATGAGCTGGGCGTACTGGGCTCCGAAGTCCACCACGAGGACGGGGCGAGGCAGGCTCATGTGCACAAAGCCTACCGACAGTCACGGCCATGCCCGGCACCGGCTCGCCCTGCGGCGTCCGCCGGGCTCACTGACGCAGCGCGCCCGGGGCGTCCGCCGCCACCGCCGGGTGCTTGGGGGGTACGGCTGCCAGTCGGCGGTACGGGGACCCGAGCGGCGGGCGGAGGTCCTGCTCGCCCTGGTTGGGCCAGAAGGACATCGCCCGTTCCGCCTGGGCGGTGATCGTCAGGGAAGGGTTCACGCCGAGGTTGGCGGAGACCGCCGCGCCGTCGACGACGTGCAGCCCCGGATGCCCGTACACCCGGTGCCAGGGGTCGATCACCCCGTCGGCCGGTGTCGCTCCGATGACCGCCCCGCCCAGGATGTGCGCGGTGATCGGGATGTCGAACGGCTCGGTGAGCGAGCCGCCCGGTGTGCCGCCGATCTCCTCGGCGAGCAGCCGGGTGGCGGCGTTGCCGGCCGGGATCCAGGTGGGGCTGGGGGTGCCGTGGCCCGGGCCGGTGACCAGTCGACGGCCGAACACGCCGCGCCGCCACCGGGTCGTCAGCGAGTTGTCCACCGACTGCATGACCAGGGCGATCACCGTCCGTTCCGACCAGCCGCGCACGGACAGCATCCGGGCGGCCAGCCCCGGTTGCCGCACGATGACGCCCAGCCACCGCCGCACCCGGTGTGGGCCACCGTCGACCAGCAGCGACTGGAGCAGGCCCATCGCGTTGGAGCCCCGCCCGTAGCGGACCGGCTCGACGTGGGTCTGCGGGTCCGGGTGGAACGAGCTGGTGATGGACACCCCCTCGGTGTAGTCCAGCCGCTCGGACCGGGCCCGTCGGCGGGGCACCGAGGCGCCCAGGATCGCCTCCGAGTTGGTCCGGGTCAGCTCGCCGAGGCGGGGCGAGAGCCGGGGCAGCACGCCGTCGGCCCGCATGGCGTGCAGCAGTCGTTGGGTGCCGAGCGCACCGGCGGCGAACACCACCTGGTCGGCGTGCAGGACCTGCCGCCGCTTGCGCAGCCACGCGCCGGTGCGTTCGGCGTGCACGTCGTACCCGCCGTCGGCGGCCGGACGGACGGCGGTCACCGTGGTCAGCGGCAGCACCGTGACCCCGAGCCGCTCGGCGAGCCACAGGTAGTTCTTGACGAGCGTGTTCTTCGCCCCGTGCCGGCACCCGGTCATGCACGACCCGCAGTGCAGACAGCCGGTGCGCTCCGGACCGGCACCACCGAAGTACGGGTCGGCGACCCGCTGGCCGGGGCGGCCGATGTGCACGCCGACCGGGGTGGCGTGGAAGGTGTGCCCCACCCCCATCCGCTCGGCCACCGCCCGCATGGCCCGGTCCGCGCCGGTGTCCACCGGATACGTGGTGACCCCGAGCATCCGTTTGGCCTGGTCGTAGTGACGGGCCAACTCGTCCCGCCAGTCGGTGATGTCGCGCCACTGCCGGTCGGCGTAGAAGGCGGGCAACGGTTCGTAGAGGGTGTTCGCGTAGACCAGCGAGCCGCCGCCCACCCCGGCGCCGGAGAGCACCAGCACCCCGCTGCCGGCACCTCGGCGGGCCGGGCGGAGCAGGGTGAGCCGCTGGATGCCGTAGCAGCCCAGCCTCGGCGCCCAGAGGAACCGGCGGGCCCGCCAGGACGTCCGTGGGAACTCGTCGTCGGTGAAGCGCCGACCGGCTTCCAACACGGCGACCGAGTAACCCTTCTCGGCCAGCCGGAGCGCGGTGACGGCTCCGCCGAAGCCGGACCCGATGACGAGCACGTCGTACCGCATGGACGCATCATTACTCGCGAGTAACGCTCGCGCCAGCGGCAGTTTTCGCGCGATCATGCTCCGGCCGACCGACCCGGCGCCTCCCGGCCGCAACCCGGAGCACCCGTCGGAACGTTGTTCACCAGACGGGTGGAAGGAATCCAAGATGATCCTCGGGTCGATGGCGCCGCGCCGACGGTGGCTGCTGCTGGGCTTGACGGCCCTCGCCGCCGTCGCGCTGATCGCGGCCGGCGCGGTGGTGGTCACCCGGCTGACCGGTGACAGCAAGCCGGGCGGCGGCCCGGTTGCCGGCTCACCGACCCCGTCGCCGATCGGCACGCCCACCCCGAGCCCCAGCGGCCCACCGCCGGGCGCGGACATCACCGGCCCGCTCAACCTGCTGCTGGTCGGTGTGGACACCCGGGTCAGCGTGCCCGGGTGGGAACCGCACTCAGACGCCGTGCTGGTGCTGCACGTGCCGAAGGGGTTGGGTCAGGCGTACCTCTTCTCGCTCCCCCGCGACCTGCTGGTGGACATCCCGGCGTTCCCGAAGGCCGGCTACAAGGGCGGTAAGACCAAGCTCACCCACGCGATGAGCTTCGGCAGCAGGGTGCCGGGCAAACCCAAGGAGCCGAACACCGCCCAGGGGTACGAGCTGCTGCGCAGCACGGTCAGCGGCTACACCGGGCTCCGCATCGACGCGGGCGCGGTGCTCACCTTCAACGGGTTCGACCGGCTGGTCGACGCTCTCGGCGGGGTGGACATCTACGTCGACCAGCGGGTCGAGTCGCTGCACCGCCGACCGGACGGCAAGTACCGGCAGAGCGCGCCGGGCGGCTACACCGGGCCGCAGCAGGTCTACGAGAAGGGCGAGCAACACCTCAACGGCTGGCAGGCACTGGACTACGCGCGGCAGCGCTACATCACCGGCGGCGACTACGCCCGGCAGCGCCACCAGCAGCAACTCATCAAGGCACTCACCCGCAAGATCCTGGACGAGAACCTGGCCCGCCAACCGGATCGGGTCGACCAGGTGGTCGGCGCACTGGGAGACACGCTGATCTACGTGGGTGGACGGCGGATCGTCGACATCGCCTACGCCCTCAGCGGGGTGCCGGAGAACAAGTTCGTGCTGGTGGGCCTGCCCGGCTCCGGTGTCGGCAAGGGCAGCGCCTACCGTGGCGAACAGCTCACCAAGGTCGGCCGTGACTTCATCACCGAACTCCGTGCCGGTCGCGCCGACGCCTACCTGGCAGCCCACCCCACCCTGGTCGTCAAGAACTGACAGTCCTCTAGAGGCGCTTGGGCGAGGCCGGCTTCTTCGTTCCGTAGAGCCAGGCGTCGAAGAGCGGGCCGAGCTTCTTGCCGGAGACGCGTTCGGCGAGGGCGACGAACTCGGCGGTGGTGGCGGTGCCGTTGCGCTTCTCCGCGGCCCAGGTCTTGACGATCTCGAAGAACGCCTTGTCGCCCACCGCCACCCGCAGGGCGTGCAGGGTCATGCCACCACGCTGGTAGACCGACTCGCTGAACAACTGCTTCACACCCGGCTTGCCCGGCGGCGTCTTCCACACCTGCGCGGGCACCTGGGTGTACCGGATGTCGAACGCCTGCTTGGCCGTGTACGCCTTGGTGTGCTCGGCCCAGAGCCACTCCGCGTACGTCGCGAAGCCCTCGTTGAGCCAGATGTCCTCCCAGGTGGCCAACGCGACGCTGTCACCGAACCACTGGTGCGCCAGCTCGTGGGCGACCACCTCGGTGTTCTCGCCCTGCCGGAAGAACCCGGCGGAGTAGACCGGCCGGCTCTGCGTCTCCAGGGCGTACGAGATCCGGCTGTCCGAGACCACCACACCGCCGTACGCGTCGAACGGGTACGGCCCGAACACGCTCTCCAGGTAGTCGGCCACCTTGACGGTCTGGGCGATCGACGAGTCAGCCGCGCCCTTGGCCACGTTCGTGGCGACCGCGTTGTACACCGGACGACCCTTGTGCTCACCGGTGGTGATCCGGAACTTGCCGATCACCAGCGTGCTGAGGTAACTCGCCATCGGTGACTTCTCCGACCACTTCCAGGTGGTCCACCCGCCCGCGCTGGTCTTGCCGCCGGGAACGCCGTTGCTGACCGCGGTCAGGCCGTCCGGGACGGTGACCTCGAAGTCGTACGCCGCCTTGTCCGACGGGTGGTCGTTGACCGGGAACCAGGTGCTGGCCGACTCGGGCTGGCCCAGCGCGATGGCCCCCTCGGCGGTGTGCAGGAAGCCGCCCTCACCGAGGGTCTCGTTCTTCAGCGGCTTCGGCACACCCTCGTAGGTGACCTCGGCGACGAACCCGTTGCCGTTGATCAGCCCGGAGGCCGGAGTGACGACCAGCTCGTTGCGCTTGCGCTTGTGGGCCGCCGGTGCGCCGTCCACGGTGACCGCGGTGACGGTCAGACCGGCCAGGTCGAGGTTGAACGACGACAGGTCGGCCGTGGCGGTGCCCTGCACTGTGGTCGTGCCGGTCAGCCGGTCCTTCGCCGGGTCGTAGCGAACCTTGACCGTGTACCGCCCGACGTCGTACCCACCGTTGCCGTAGGTCGGGAAGTAGGCGTCGCCGACTCCCTCGGCACCCGCGCTGAACGTCCGCGACGGGGTGGGGGACGCGCTCGGCGACGGTGCCGCCTTCGGCGCCGACGAACCGCATCCGGACAGCGCGAGCGCCCCGACCACCAGCAGACCGGCGCTCGTCCGCAGTCCGTGCCGCGTAACCCGCATTCCACCCTCCCCGTGTGGCGGTGGCGGCCTACGCCGCTCCGCGCGAGGCCACGGTTTCCCGCTTCTCGCAGGCCGGAGCATATCGACCGGTGATCACGGCTCCGTCACGGCAGTGTGGGGGCGGACCCGCCCACCAACCAGGCGTCGAAGAGCGGTCTCAGCTGCCGGCCCGCCACGCGCTCGGCGAGCGCCACGAGATCCGCGGTGGTCGCGTTGCCCGCCGCCCGCTCGGCGGTCCAGGTCCGCAGGATGCGGAAGAACGTGTCGTCACCGACGGTCCGGCGCAACGCGTGCACGGCCAGCGCCCCGCGCTGGTAGACGGCCGTGCCGAACATCAGCTCGCGGCCCGGCTCCACCGACGGCTGCGACCAGTCGGTCTTCGCGTACTGGAGTTCGAAGTTGCGCTGGGCGGTCCGGCCGCCGTCGTGCTCCTCCCACAGCCACTCGGCGTAGCTGGCGAAGCCCTCGTTGAGCCAGATGTCACCCCACCTGGCCAGCGACACGCTGTCGCCGAACCACTGGTGGGCCAGCTCGTGCGCGACGACACCCGGGTTGGGCCGGTCGTCGGCGAAGAAGGCGGGTCCGTAGACCGGGCGCGACTGGGTCTCCAGCGCGTACCCGACCCGGTCGTCGGCGATCACGATCCCGCCGTACGAGTCGAACGGGTACGGACCGAAGCGGCTGGCCAGGAAGTCGACGATCTCCCCGGTCCGGGCCAGTGAGGTGGCCGCCGCACCGGTCGCCGGCAGGCTCGCCGCCACCGCCGTGACCATCGGCCGACCGGCGTGGGTGCCGGTCACCACCCGGTAGTCGCCGATCACGAGGGTGCTGAGGTAGCTGGCCATCGGGGCGCGCTCCGACCAGCGCCAGGTGGTCCAGCCGGCGGCGCTGCTCTTCGGGCCGGGCACCCCGTTGCTCAGCGCGGCGAGGCCGTCCGGGACGGTCACCGCGAGGTCGTAGGTGGCCTTGTCCGAGGGGTGGTCGTTGACCGGGAACCAGGTGGCGGCCGAGTCGGGTTGCCCGAGAGCGACCGCACCGTCGGCGGTGTGCAGGAAGCCGCCGCTGCCCAACGATCCGTCCTCGACGGCGGTGGGCACACCCGCGTAATCGACCGTCACGGTGAACTGCCGACCGCGCGGGAGCCCGTCGCGTGGGGTCACCACGAGTTCGGCGTCGGCGCGGCCGTGGTCGGCCGCCGCATCGCCCACCCGGACCGTGCCGACGTCCAGGCCGACCAGGTCCAGATTGAACCGGGACAGGTCCTGGGTGGCCGTGGCGGTGATGACGGCCCGCCCGGTCAGCCGGTCGGTCGACGGGTCGTAGCGGACGTCCAGGCCGTAGTGCGTGACGTCGTAGCCGCCGTTGCCGTGCCCCGGCACGTACGGGTCACCGGCGTCGGCGGCGCCGGGCCGGAAGCCGTCGTTGTCGTCGCCCGTACAACCGGCGGTGAACAGCGCGACCACGCAGGTCAACGCGGCGGCCAGGGCGGTCGGTCGACTGCGGGCCGGTGTCCGTCGGGTTCGGACCATGCACTCTCCTCCTGCGGCATCACGGTCAGGACGAGCGTAGTCAGCGCCACCGGTCGCGCGGTCGATATCGACGATCATCAGTCACTTTCGTTGGAACAAACAAAAGTAGTGATCGATCTTCACTTTCTTTCGACTTAGACCGACGTTAGTGTCTGTTCCCGACCACCGTCGCGAAAGGTGGAACCATGCCCGACCACACCGCACCCGACGCCACCCCCACCCCCCGGTTGAGCCGCCGATCCCTGCTCGCCGCCTCCGCCGGAGCCGCCGCCGCGATCGGTGCGGCCGGCCTGCCGGTCCTCGCCACCGGCACCCCCGCACTCGCCAACCCCGGCAACGCCGGCAAGCTGCGGGTCGAGCCGCTGATCCCGGCCCGCAACCGCGGCATCATCCTCTACAGCGTCCGCGACCGGATCACCGCCGCGCCGGACGACAGCGGAGTGCCCTACGGCTTCGAGCGCGTCCTCGCCCGACTCGCCGAGATCGGCTACAAGGAGATCGAGTTCGCCGGCTACACGCAGAGCACCGAGATCCTCGGTCGGCAGATCACCCCGGCCGAGATCCGCAAGATCCTCGACGACAACGGCCTGGTCGCCAACGGCACCCACGCCACGATCCAGCCCGCCACCTTCCAGCAGCAACTCGACATCGCCGAGGAACTCGGCATGAAGAACATCGGCACCGGCAGCGACCCGACCAACAGCGCGTACAAGGCCGAGTGGGACGCCGCCGCGGACATCTGGAACGAGTTGGGCCGGCAGGCCAAGGCCCGGGGCATGCGGCTCTACACGCACAACCACGACGCCGCGTACAGCTTCCTGATCGACCGTGGTCCGCGCGACGCGCAGGGTCGGCAGACCCGGTCGTCCGGCATCCGCCGACTCGAATACTTCTTCGAGATCACCGACCCGCGGTACGTCTTCTTCGAACTCGACATCTACTGGGCCTACGTGGCCCGCTACAAGCACCAGAAGTACGTCAACGCGGCCGGCCAGGAGGTCACCGACCTCTTCGACCCGATCCTCACCGTCGCCGACCGGACCACCCGGTTCCCGCTCTTCCACGCCAAGGACGGCGACCGGGACACCAGCGTCCCCAACGGCCACCAGATGGTCCCGCTGGGCGAGGGCGACATCAACTTCCAGCAGTTCTTCCAGACCATCGGCGAACGGAACTTCCACCACGCCAACTGGGAGATGGACACCGCACCGGGCGGCACCGAGAACCGGGGTCAGTCGCTCGACTTCGCGGCGAGCAGCTACCGGAACATGTCCGACCTGACCATCTACGTGGAGAAGTGACAGCAGGCTGAACACGACGAAGGCCGGCCCGTGCGGGCCGGCCTTCGCAGGTCCGGGGAACGGGTCAGCGGTCGAGGACCAGGCCGACCTTCTGGAACTCCTTCAGATCGCGGTAGCCGCACTTGGCCATCGCCCGGCGCAGCCCACCGAACAGGTTGAGCTGGCCGTCGGGCTCGTCCGCCGGCCCGAAGAGCAGCTCCTCCATCGACCCGAGCGGCTCACCGGCGACCTCGAACGCGCCACGCGGCAACGACGGGTGGCTCGCCGCCGAGTGCCACCAGGCACCACCGGCGGGCGCCTCCTCGCAGAGCGACAGCGGCTCACCGAGCATCACCGCGTCCGCACCGCAGCCGAGGGCCTTGGCGATGTCGCCCGAGGTCTGCATGTCACCGTCGGCGATCAGGTGCACGTACCGGCCGCCGGTCTCGTCGAGGTAGTCGCGACGGGCCGCCGCCGCGTCCGCGATCGCGGTGGCCATCGGCACCCGGATGCCCAGCACCGACTCGGTGGTCGACCACTCGTCGCCGCCGATGCCCACGATCACACCGGCCGCACCGGTACGCATCAGGTGCAGAGCCGTCTTGTAGTCGGTGCAACCGCCGACGATGACCGGCAGGTCCAGGTCGGCGATGAACTCCTTGAGGTTCAGCGGCTCGTCGGTGGTCGACACGTGCTCGGCCGAGACGATGGTGCCCTGGATGACCAGGATGTCCACCCCGGCGTCCAGGATCACCGGAGCCAGCGCCAGGGTGTGCTGCGGGGAGACCCGCACCGCCACCGTGCCGCCGCCGGCACGCAGCTCACGAACCCGCTCGGCGATCAGGTCCGGACGGATCGGCTCGGCGTACACCTCCTGGAGCCGCTTGGTGGCGCGGGCGTCCTCGTCGAGGCCGGCCAGCTCCTCCAGCACCTTCGTCGGGTTCTCGTAGCGGGTCCACAGCCCTTCGACGTTGAGCACGCCGAGGCCGCCGAGCTGACCGAGCCGCACCGCCGAGGCCGGGCTCATGGTGGCGTCGGAGGGGTGACCGACGCAGGGGATGCCGAACGGGTACGCGTCGAGCTGCCAGGAGGTGGAGACGTCGTCGACGTCCCGGGTGCGGCGGCTCGGCACGATGGCGATGTCGTCCAGGTGGTAACCGCGCTGCGCGGTCTTGCCCAGCCCGATCTCGACCACGTCACGCATGGGGGACTCCAGGTGGTTGGGGGTGGTGGGTCAGCGGGTGTGGTAGTTGGGCGCCTCGACGGTCATCTGGATGTCGTGCGGGTGGCTCTCCTTCAGGCCGGCCGCGGTGATCCGGATGAGCTGGCCCCGGCGGTGCAGATCGGGGATGTTCTCCGCACCGGCGTACCCCATGGCCAGCCGCAGCCCGCCGACCAGCTGGTGGGCCACCCGGGACAGCGGCCCCCGGTAGGGGACCTGGCCCTCGACGCCCTCCGGGACGAGCTTGTCGTCGCTGAGCACGTCCTGCTGGAAGTAGCGGTCCTTGCTGTACGACTTGGCCTGGCCCCGGGACTGCATCGCGCCGAGCGACCCCATCCCGCGGTAGGTCTTGTACTGCTTGCCGTTGACGAAGATCAGCTCACCGGGGCTCTCCTCGCAGCCGGCCAGCAGGCTGCCGAGCATCACCGTGTCGGCGCCGGCCACCAGGGCCTTGGCGATGTCGCCCGAATACTGGATGCCGCCGTCGCCGATCACCGGCACGCCGGCCGGACGGGCGGCCCGGGCCGCCTCCATGATCGCGGTCACCTGCGGCACGCCGACCCCGGCGACGATCCGGGTGGTGCAGATCGCGCCCGGCCCCACGCCGACCTTGACGCCGTCGGCGCCCGCGTCGACGAGCGCCTTCGCGCCGGCGTACGTGGCCACGTTGCCGCCCATGATGTCGACCGCGACGTCGGCCTTCAGCCGGCGGACCATGTCCAGCACGGCCCGCTGGTGGCCGTGCGCCGTGTCCACGATCAGCACGTCGACGCCCGCGTCGACAAGGGCACGGGCCCGCTTGTACGCGTCCTCGCCGACACCGATGGCGGCGGCGACCCGCAGGCGACCGGCGTCGTCCTTGCTGGCGTCCGGGTACTGCTCACTCTTGGTGAAGTCCTTCACCGTGATCAGGCCCCGCAGCCGACCCGAGTCGTCGACGATCGGCAGCTTCTCGACCTTGTGCTGACGCAGCAGCGCCAGCGCGTCGTCCTTGCTGACGCCCACCCGCGCGGTGATCAGCGGAGTGCGGGTCATGATCTCGCGGACCGGGGTGTTCGGCTCGGAGACGAAACGCATGTCCCGGTTGGTGACGATGCCGACCAGCTGGCCGTCGCCGTCCACCACCGGCACACCCGAGATGCGGTAGCGCCCGCACAGCTCGTCGACCTCGCGCAGCGTGTCGTCCGGGCTGGCGGTCACCGGGTTGGTGATCATGCCGGACTCGGAGCGCTTGACCAGGTCGACCTGGAGCGCCTGGTCCTCGAGGGACAGGTTGCGGTGCAACACGCCGATGCCGCCCTGGCGGGCCATGGCGATGGCCATCCGGGCCTCGGTCACCGTGTCCATCGCGCTGGAGAGCAGCGGAATCGACAACTCGACGTTGCGGGTTAGCTTCGTCCGGGTGTTGACCCGGCTGGGCACCACGTCCGACTCGCCCGGCTGCAACAGCACGTCGTCGAAGGTGAGGCCGAGCGGAACCACCCGGGCCGAGCCGGCCGGCAGCTCGGGCAGGTGGCCGCCCAGGTCGGCGTGCTCGACGCCGGCCGGAAGATCAGTGCTGGGCGAATTTTCCACGATTGCTCCCCTGAGCTGCTCGGATGGGCTTCAGCGAGGTGGCGCGGGCGGGCACCGGAACGCGCCACGGTGCCGGCACGTCGCCTCATCGTACCCAGTGAGCTGGGCGACCCGTCCGTGGCGGCCCGGCCCGGCGCGCGGCCGGGGGGCGGACGTCCGCGCCGCGTTAGGTCTACGGTGAAGGGGTGCACGACGAGCCCATCGACCCGTTCAACGGCGACCCGGCCGATCCCACCGCGGGTCTGGACGACCCGGGCGATGACGCGACGCCGGATCCGCTGACCGACGTCGAGCGGCAGGACGTGCTGGAAGACCTCGCCGACCTGGAGATATACCAGGCACTGCTGGCCCCGATCGGGGTCCGCGGGCTGGTGATCGAATGCGAGGACTGCCGCGAGCCGCACTACTTCGACTGGGACCTGCTCCGGGGCAACCTGCGGCACCTGCTCAACTCGGGTCGCCCCCGGGTGCACGAGCCTGCCTACGACCCCGACCCGGACCACTACGTGACCTGGGACTACGCCCGGGGGTACGCCGACGGGGTGCACGACACCCTCTCCGAGGGCACCGAGGACGAGCCGGGCACCCCGACCGCCGCGCAGTAACGCTGCCGGGGCGTCGCGGCCGTCGTCGCGCGGGCCGGTGCTGTCGTGTGGCGCGGCGGCCGTTGCGGCCGTCCTCGCGGCCGTTCGCGTGCTGATCGTGCCGGACACCTCGGCGAAGGTCTCCCGGTCGCGGCAGTCGCGCGGGCGACGCTCTGCGCGGACGGGTCAGGCGACCAGGCCGGCGCGGAAGCCCGCCGCCACCGCGTGCGCCCGGTCCCGCGCCCCGAGCTTGCGGAACAACCGGCGGGCGTGCGTCTTGACGGTGTCCTCCGACACGAACAGCTCCCGGCCGATCTCCGCGTTGCTCTTGCCCTCGGCCATGCCCAGCAGCACCTGAAGCTCACGCTCGGTGAGCCCGATCGACGCACGGGTGGGTAGGGCGTTCGAGGTGGGCCGGGCCGCCTCGCTCTGGTCCGCCGACGCATCGCCGGTGGCCGACTCGGCCTCGTCGTCGCCCCGCTGCACCGGCACCGACGGCACACCCGCAGCCCCCTCGCCGGGGGTGGCCGCCCAGCCGGGCTCGCCGGAGCCACGCGGCGACGGTCCGGAGCGGCCGGAACCGCCCACCGCCGCGGCGTTCCGGGCCGGGTCGGTGATCCGTTGCCGGGAGGCTCGACCGGGAGCGGCGAGCAGCAGCAGGGCCTTGGCCACGGCGCTGGTCAGGTCGTGGTCGACGTTCTGGATGAGGCCCCGGGCACCGGCGCTGATGGTGGCCGCCGCGGCCTCGGACTCCTCGGTGCCGAGCAACAGCACCGCGGCCTGCGGCGCACGCGCCAACACCCGACGGACGAAGCCCGCGCTGTCCGGCCGGGTGAGGGCCGTGTCGGCCAGCACCACGTCGGCCGGTCGCTCGGCCAACCGCAGCATCACCTCAGGATCGGAGACGGCGGTACGAACGATTGCTGACAACCCCAGCCGCGCGGCAGCAGAAGTAAGGTGCTGGGCCGCGAGTGGTGTCCGAACGCACACAAGGACGCTACGCACTGTGGTCTCCTCTCCGCCAACGAGCAGACCATGACGGGGTCGGCTGGGGAGGGGGTTCCCGGCAATCCTTCGAACTTTTCCGACAGAAGGGGCAAAAGCCGCAATTTGCGGGACGTTTTCGATCACACACGTGTGAGCTGACAACAGCCCGGGTACCGGGAGGTCCAGGCCGGGAACGGTGCGCCTGCGCGGCCCGCCGCCCGGACACCGGCCAAAGGATTCTCGCGGAGCCGCGCGGGAGGAGGGGTGCTGATGTCGAACGTACGTAGACTGCCCGGACCCATCGTCGATCTCTGGGACTGGCAGCGACTCGGTGCCTGCCGAGGGCGGGACAGCGCCCAGTTCTTCCACCCCGACGGCGAGCGAGGCTCCTCCCGACTGCGCCGCGAGTCCGCCGCCAAGTCGGTCTGTCGCGCCTGCCCGGTCCGGGCCGAATGCGCCGCCCACGCACTGTCGGTTCGCGAACCGTACGGCGTGTGGGGCGGCTTCAGCGAGTCGGAGCGGCTGCGACTGCTCGCCGTCGGCTGGGAGGACCTGGCCGACCGTCGGCACGCACGGGTCGACATCACGCGACTGGAGGCCCGACTCGGCCACCCACACAAGTCGACTATCCCGATTCAGCGCAACGTGGCCTGAACCGGCACATACCTGAACTGCACGAACGCGCCCCCGGTCAGGGGGCGCGTTTCGGCGTGTCCGTACCCGTTGCGGCTTGGCACCGCACATGCCCGCTCGCGGCCACCAGGCGACACTTGTGGCAAGTGGTTGAGAATTATGCCCGGATCCGCCCATTCGGACTGGACACGGCTGGGCTGATCGAAGCCCTGTGAGCGTTTCGTCCTGTGACCGGCCGCACCCGTGAGTCGGAATCATGGCCGGGCCGGGGTCGTTACACACCCTGACGATCGCAGGACCAGGGGCTGCCGGCCCGATGGTCCGCCCCCGGGAACGACCCCCGACCCCGGGTCGTTACACACGGTCCCGGCGCCGCGAGCCCCCGCTCGTAGGCCGCCGATGATCCCCCAAGGCTTTGTTGCAGCGCCGGACGAGGTGCTCACACCCGCGCGATCTCGGCGGGTGTCCTTACCCCCGAAGGAGCTTCCCCCATGAACACGATCATGCGTAAGAGCGTGCTGTCCGTTGCTGGTCTCGCGTTCGCCGGTGGTGTGTTCGCCGGCCCGATCGCCGCCCACACCGACATGGTCGACGCCAAGCCGGTCGCGGTAGCGGTTCAGGCCGACAAGCCGGACACCGCCAAGCTGATCCCGCACGGCACGCAGGGCAACCAGTCCCACATCGACCTGAACGACGAGCAGACCGCCAACGTCAAGGCGATCATCGCCGCGACGAAGAAGGCCGGCCTGCCCGAGCGGGCCGCGGTGATCTCGATCGCGACGAGCCTGCAGGAGTCCAAGCTGGAGAACCTGGGCCACCTCGGCGACGCCAACGACCACGACTCGCTGGGCCTGTTCCAGCAGCGACCGTCCAGCGGTTGGGGTACCCCGGAGCAGATCACCGACCCCGCCTACTCGACCACGGCGTTCCTGAAGGGCCTGCGTCAGGTTGACGGGTGGCAGGACATGCCCCTGACCGACGCCGCGCAGACCGTGCAGGTCTCCGCCTACCCGGACGCGTACGCCCAGTGGGAGCAGCAGGCTGCCGACCTGGTCGGCCAGTACTGGAACAGCTGACCCACCGCACCAACAGGACACCGACCGCTGACCGGCACCCCACAACCGGGGGTGCCGGTCAGCGGCGTACCCGTCCGCGACAAGCGCTCGCCGCTGCCCCCGTCCAACATCGCGGCCTGGCACGGCGTGGTGTGTCACGGTGCGGCCCGGCGCGGTGCGGCCCGGCGCAGTGCGGCCCGGCGCAGTGCGGCCCGGCGCGGTGCGGCCCGGCGCAGTGCGGCCCGGCGCAGTGCGGCCCGGCGCAGTGCGGCCCGGCGCGGTGCGGCCCGGCGCGGTGCGGCCCGGCGCGGTGCGGCCCGGCGCGGTGCGGCCCGGCGCGGTGCGGCATGGCCCAGCACGGCACGGACCGGGGCGGCACGGACCGGCCCGTCGCAGAGGCGGATGCCGGCCTTTCTGCAGTCGTTCGCCCGCGAGATCTTGGACAGTTTCCGTTCCGACGTAACGGAAACTGTCCAAGATCTGCACGGCCAGGCTCCGGCCCACCCGGGTCAGGCGCCTCCGACCCTTGGGCGAGGGCGGATCACCCCCGCGCCGGCGGACATCTGGCGGCTCCGCGCCAGCGCGTGGTCAGCGGACCGTGACGGTGACGGTGTGCCAGCCGGTCGCGCCGTCGGGGGCGACGCCCTGCGTACGCTCGGTCTGGGTCTCCCCGGTGGCGTCCGTCGCCCGGACCTGGAGGCGGTGCTCACCCGGCGTGGCGTCCCAGCGCCACGACCACTGCACCCAGGTGTCCACCGACACCGTCGGGGCCAGTGTCGCCTCCTGCCAGGCCCCATCGTCGACGCGTACCTCGACGCGGCGGATACCCCGGTGCTGCGCCCATGCCACGCCGGCCACGGTGATCGGGCCGCTGGTCAGCCGGTTGCGTCGCCGGGGAGCGTCGATCCGGGACTGGGTCTTGATCGGCCCCTGGGCGGACCAGCCGCGGGGCACCCAGTACGCGTCGAAGTCGGCGAACCTGGTCAACTCCAGCTCGGTCACCCACTTGCACGCCGACACGTAGCCGTAGAGGCCGGGCACCACCATCCGGACCGGGAAGCCGTGCTCGACCGGCAGCGGCTCGCCGTTCATTCCGACCGCCAGCAGAGCGTCCCGCCCGTCGCGCAGCGCCGCGGTGGGCGTCCCGCAGGTCCAGCCGTCGACCGACCGGCCGACGACCTGGTCGGCGTCCTCGTCCGGGTCCACCTCGTCCAGCAGCTCTCGCAGGGGTACGCCGAGCCAACGGGCGTTGCCGATCAGGTCCCCACCCACCTCGTTGGAGACGCACGCCAGCGTGACGTACCGCTCCACCAGCGGCCGGGCCAGTAGGTCGGCGTACGTGTAGGTGCGCTCGGTGCCGACTCGACCGTGAATCCGCAGCCGCCAGGTGTCCGGGTCGACCTGCGGCACCACGAGCGCGGTGTCGATCCGGTAGAAGCCCAGGTTCGGGGTGACGTACGGCGCGAGTTGCGCCAGCGAGAGGTCCGCGCCGGCCGGCACGGCCGGCGCGGGGGCGACCGGCGCGGGTAGTCGGATCGCGTCCCGCGCGGCGGAGACGCCGCGTCGTCCAGCCAGCCAGCGCCCACCGAGACCAGCCACCACGGCGGTGCCGAGCAGCACCCCGCTGCCGGTGAGGAACCGCCGCCGAGACTCGGGGTCGACCTCGGCGGGGCCGTCCGGCCCGGCGGGGACCACCGGCGCGGGAGCGGCGGGCGTCATCGACGAATCCGGACCCGGCCCCGCAGAGGGCACCGAACCCGCAGAAGGCACCGAGTCGGCGGACGACACCGCGCCGGCGGGCGGCGCGGTCGGGGTGGGTGGGGACCAGGGCCAGGGGTCCAGCTCGAACGGCCCGTCGATGAACAGCCAGAGCACCAGGGCGCCGAGGGCGGCGCCGACCAGGGACGGCAGCGCGTCGAAGGCGTCCGCACCGGGCCGGGTCAGCGCGGCGGTCACGCCGATGACGCCGAACGCGGCGATGCCGGTCAGGCCGAACACCAGCCGACGGACCGCCAGCACACCGAACAGTGCGGCGAACCCTCCCAGCAACAGGCCCGTGCCGACCAGCAGGGCGATCTTGTCGGCGGTGCCGAAGAGGTCGATGGCGAGTTGCTTCAACGACTCGGGGACGGCGTCCACGACCGCCCCGCCGACCGCGACCAGGGGCGCCGACCGGGGACCGGTCAGCACCGCCACCGGCTCGGCGATCCCGATCGCGACGGCGGCGGCGGTCACTCCGGCCAGCGCGGCGTAGCGCGGCGACGTGGTGCTCATCGGCCCAGTGTGCGCGATCATCTCGCCCGGTCGCCAACAACGTCAGCGTTCGGTAATGACCAGAGAAGCGCGAGAACGAGCCGGGGCACACCGCCGTACGACGGTGTGCCCCGGAACGGGTGTCGCTACCGGATCAGAAGCCCGGGCCGTGCTGGTGGCCGTGGCCGTGGCCGTGCCCACCGGCGGCGGCCGGCTCGGCCTGCTCCGGCTTGTCCACCACGAGGCTCTCCGTGGTGAGCAGCAGACCGGCGATCGAGGCGGCGTTGGTGACCGCGTTGCGGGTCACCTTCACCGGGTCGATGATGCCGGCCTTGACCAGGTCGACGTACTCGCCCTGGGCGGCGTCGAGACCGTTGCCCCAGCTGAGGTCTGCGACCTTCTGCGTCACGACGTAGCCGTCGTGGCCGGCGTTCTGGGCGATCCAGCGCAGCGGCTCGACGAGCGCCTTGCGCACGACCGAGACGCCGACCTTCTCGTCACCGGTGAAGCCCAGGTCGTCGTCGAGCACCGAGAGGATCTGCACCAGTGCGGCACCGCCGCCGGGGACAGTGCCCTCCTCGACCGCAGCCTTGGTCGCCGCGATGGCGTCCTCGATGCGGTGCTTGCGCTCCTTCATCTCGACCTCGGTGGCCGCACCAGCCTTGATCACGGCGATGCCGCCGGAGAGCTTCGCCAGCCGCTCGGCCAGCTTCTCCCGGTCCCAGTCGGAGTCGGACGCCTCGATCTCCTTGCGGATCTGGGCCACCCGGTCGGCGACGTCGGCCTTCTGGCCGCCACCGTCGACGATCGTGGTGTTCTCCTTGTCGACCACGACGCGCCGAGCGGTGCCGAGCACCTCCAGGCCGACCTGGTCGAGCTTGTAGCCCAGCTCCGGGGCGACCAGCTCGGCACCCGTGGAGATCGCGATGTCCTGGAGCATCGCCTTGCGCCGGTCACCGAAGCCCGGGGCCTTGACCGCGCAGACCTTGAGGGTCTTGCGCAGCGAGTTGACCACCAGGGTGGAGAGCGCCTGGCCGTCCACGTCCTCGGCGATGATCAGCAGCGGCTTGCTGTTCTGCAGGACCTTCTCCAGCAGCGGCAGCAGCTCCTCGATCGCCGAGATCTTCTGGGTGGTGACCAGGATGTACGCGTCCTCGAGGACGGACTCCTGGCTCTCCAGGTCGGTGACGAAGTTCGGCGAGATGAAGCCCTTGTCGAACTGGAGACCCTCGGTCACGTCCAGCTCGGTGGTGAGCATGGAGCCTTCCTCGACGGTGATGACACCGTCGCGGCCGACCCGCTCCATCGCCTCGGCGATCAGGTCGCCGATCGTGGCGTCCTGCGCGGAGATCGTCGCCACGTTCGCGATCGACTCCTTGCTGGTGACCTCGACGGCACGGCCGAGCAGCGCCTCGGAGACCTTGACGGCCGCCGCGTCGATGCCCCGCTTGAGGCCGGCCGGGTTGGTCCCGGCGGTCACGTTGCGCAGACCCTCGCGAACCATCGCCTGGGCCAGCACGGTCGCGGTGGTGGTCCCGTCGCCGGCGACGTCGTTGGTCTTGGTCGCCACCTCCTTGACCAGTTGCGCGCCGAGGTTCTCGTACGGGTTGGTGAGCTCGATCTCCTTGGCGATGGTCACACCATCGTTGGTGATCGTCGGCGCACCGAATTTCTTGTCCAGGACGACGTTGCGCCCGCGCGGGCCGAGGGTGACCTTGACCGCGTCCGCGAGGGCGTTGACACCGTGCTCCAGCAGGTGCCGGGCGTCGTCCGAGAAGCTCAGGATCTTCGCCATTAATGTCCCTTCGAAGCGCCACTGCCCCGGCCCGGCGAGCCGGACCGGGGCAATGGAACTGATCGGTTGCTTACTTCTCGATGACCGCGAGGACGTCGCGGGCGGAGAGCACCAGGTACTCCTCGCCGGCGTACTTGACCTCGGTGCCGCCGTACTTCGAGTAGAGGACGGTGTCGCCGACCTGCACGTCAACCGGAACCCGGTTGCCGTTGTCGTCGACGCGCCCCGGGCCCACAGCGAGGACGGTGCCCTCCTGCGGCTTCTCCTTGGCGGTGTCGGGGATCACGATGCCCGACGCCGTGGTGGTCTCAGCCTCGTTCGCCTGGACCACGATGCGGTCCTCGAGCGGCTTGATCGCAACCTTGGTCGCGGTAGTCACGGGCATACCCTCCTGGGGTACTGGTTTCGTTGCTGGCCGGCGGGGCCGACCAGCGTCAATCTGCCTCATGCCACCGGGCGGGGCCGTCGTCGCGGGTGCCGGTCCGCCTGGCGTTGCGCACCCGGGTCGTGAGACCCGGAAGCTGGCACCCTCAGGGTGAGAGTGCTAATCGCAGGTTATTCCGTGGCTAGCACTCCGTCAAGGAGAGTGCCAGCGCGTCGCGCCCCGCCAGCCAGGATTCTTGGTCCGACCGGGAGAATGACGGCGTGGATCTCGATCAGCTGGCGGCGCTGCGTACCCCCGAGGGGTCGGCCGCGCTCACCGCGGCGGCCGGTCTCGCCGGCGGTGATCCACTGACCGCGGCCTCGGCGTTGCGCGCCGCCGGGGTGCCGCCGACGCTGGCCGCGGCGGCGCTCACCCAGGCCGAGCTGCGCCACCGGGCGGTCGGCAAGTTCGGCCCGGCCGCCGCCGGGATGTTCCTCACCCGCCCCGGCCTGGAACAGGCCACCCGTCGGGTGGTCGCCGACCGTCGGGCCGCCCGGCTGCACGCCGCCGGGGTGCGCACCCTGGCCGATCTCGGGTGCGGCCTGGGCGCCGACGCACTGGCCGCCGCCCGTGCCGGCATCCGGGTGTACGGGGTGGAGGCCGACCCGGTGACCGCGGCGATGGCCGCCGCCAACGCCGCGGCGGCCGGGCTTGCCGACCTGTTCACCGTCGAGTGCGGGGATGCCACCGCGTTCGACGTGTCACGCGTCGACGGGGTCTTCTGCGACCCGGCCCGCCGCACGACCGGCACCGGGCGACGGATCTTCGATCCGCGCGCCTACTCGCCGCCGTGGGACTTCGTGACCGGGTTGGCCGACCGGGTGCCGCGCACCGTCGTGAAGGTGGCGCCGGGCCTGGACCACGGGCTCGTTCCGGCGGGCGCTGAGGCGGAGTGGGTAAGTGTGGACGGCGACCTGGTCGAGGCCGCGCTCTGGTGCGGTGAACTGGCCGAGGTGCCCCGCCGTGCCAGCGTGTTCCGTACGGAGATCCACCAGCTCACCGGCTCGGGCACCGACGAAGCGCCGGTCGGCCCGACCCGTCGCTACCTGTACGACCCGGACCCGGCCGTGGTCCGCGCGCACCTCGTCGCCGAACTCGCCACCGAACTGGCCGCCACCCTCGGCGACCCGAGCATCGCCTACCTCTACGCCGACCACCCCACCCGCACCCCGTACGCGCGCTGCCTGGAGATCACCGACGTGCTGCCGTTCTCGCTCAAGCGTCTGCGGGCGCTGCTGCGCGAGCGCGGGGTGGGGCGGGTGGAGATCCTCAAGCGGGGTTCCGCCCTCACCCCGGAGCAGCTTCGACGGGACCTGCGGCTGACCGGCGACGCCTCGGCGAGCCTGGTGCTCACCCGGGTGGCCGGCGCACCGACAGTGCTGATCGGACAGCCGGTGGCCTAGCGTCGTCGGCATGGCAGGACAGGGCACGCCCGCGACGGCGTTGTTGGTCAAGCGCGGAATTGCGCATCGCACCCACCCGTACCGGGTGTCGCCAGAGGCCCCGAACTACGGCGCGTTGGTGGCGGTGGCGCTCGGCGTGGCACCGGAGCGCGTCTTCAAGTCGCTGGTGACGGAGGTCGACGGTGGGCTCACCGTCGCGGTCGTCCCGGTCACCGGCGAGTTGGATCTGAAGGCTCTCGCGGCGGCCGTCGGTGGCAAGCGGGCGACGCTCGCCGAACGGGCGGTCGCCGAGCGGGCCACCGGCTACGTACGTGGGGGGATCAGCCCGCTCGGGCAACGCCGCCGCTTGCCGACCGTGCTGGACGACTCCGCGCTGGATCTCCCGACGATCTACGTCTCGGCTGGTCGGCGTGGCCTGCAGCTCGAACTGGCCGCGGCCGATCTGGTGGCGCTCACGGACGCCCGAACCGCGCCGCTGCAGACCCGCTGACGACATTCATGACGGCCGACCCGTTCCGGGATGGCCGGGGAGTAACAGTCGCGTTGCTGAATTGTTATCGCTCCCAACAAACTTGGCACCTGCGCGGTCTTGTGGAGCCGGTGTGACGCGAAATACGTTGCCGGACACAACAAAACGACACCTCCCCCACCCGAAAGGACCCTGCACATGCGTAAGGGGATCCTCACCATCGCCGCCGTGGGCCTGCTCGCGACCGGCGGCTTGACCGCCTGTGGCGGCGACGACGCCGGCTCCGGTTCGACCGACTCCAAGAAGACCCCCAAGATCGGCGTGATCCTCCCGGACAGCAAGTCGTCCGTCCGCTGGGAGACCGCGGACCGTCGGTTCCTGGAGGAGGCGTTCAAGGCCGCCGGCGTCCAGTCCGACATCCAGAACGCCCAGAACGACAAGACCGCCTTCCAGACCATCGCCGACCAGATGATCACCGGCGGCGTCACCGTTCTGATGATCGTCAACTTGGACTCCGGCACCGGCAAGGCCGTGCTCGACAAGGCCAAGTCGCAGGGCGTCGCCACCATCGACTACGACCGGCTCACCCTGGGCGGCTCCGCCCAGTACTACGTCAGCTTCGACAACGAGGTCGTCGGCAAGCTCCAGGGCGAGGGCCTGTCGAAGTGCCTGACCGACAAGGGCGTCAAGAACCCCGTCGTGTCGTACCTGAACGGCTCCCCCACCGACAACAACGCCACCCTGTTCAAGGCCGGCTACGACTCGGTGCTCAAGCCGAAGTTCGACTCCAACGAATACGTCAAGGGCCCCGAGGACGCGGTGCCGGCGTGGGACAACGCGCAGGCCGCGACCATCTTCGAGCAGCAGCTCACCAAGGCCAACGGCAAGATCGACGGCGTGCTCGCCGCCAACGACGGTCTCGGCAACGCGGCCATCTCGATCCTGAAGAAGAACAAGCTCAACGGCAAGGTGCCGGTGACCGGGCAGGACGCCAGCACCGAGGGCCTGCAGAACATCCTCGCCGGTGACCAGTGCATGACCGTCTACAAGGCCGTCCGGGAAGAGGCCAAGGCCGCGTCCGACCTGGCCATCGCACTCGCCAAGGGCGAGCGGAAGGACACCGGCCAGACGGTGAAGGACCCGGAGGGCAACCGCGACGTCCCGGCGGTGCTGCTCACCCCGAAGGCCATCTACAAGGACAACGTCAAGGACGTCATCGCCGACGGTTACGTGACCAAGGAAGAGGTCTGCGCCGGGGCGTACGCCAAGCTCTGCGCCGACGCCGGCATCAGCTGACCGACGCCGCAGTACCCGCCGGGACGACCATCGCCGCCCGGCACGGGAGCACCCCTCTCGTGCCGGGCGGCGCCCGCCGGACGGGCCCCGACACTCCCTTAAGAAGGAGACCCCCCGTGTCCGCGACCCCCCTGCTGGAACTCCGCGGGATCGACAAGAGCTTCGGTCCCGTCCAGGTGCTCCGCGACGTCGCCCTGACCGTCCACCCGGGCGAAGTCACCGCACTGGTCGGTGACAACGGCGCCGGCAAGTCGACCCTGGTGAAGTGCATCAGTGGAATCCACCCCACCGATGCCGGTGAGTTCCTGTTCAACGGTGAACCAGTGCACATCGGCAGCCCTCGCGACGCCGCCGCGCTCGGCATCGAGGTCGTCTACCAGGACCTCGCGCTCTGCGACAACCTGGACATCGTGCAGAACATGTTCCTCGGCCGCGAGAAGCGCAGCGGCATCGTCCTCGACGAGCCGACGATGGAACAGCTCGCCGCCGAGACACTGGCCGGGCTCTCCATCCGCACCGTCACGTCGCTGCGCCAACACGTGTCCAGCCTCTCCGGCGGTCAGCGCCAGACCGTGGCCATCGCCAAGGCCGTGCTGTGGAACAGCAAGCTGGTCATCCTGGACGAGCCGACCGCGGCGCTCGGCGTGGCACAGACCGCGCAGGTGCTCGAACTGGTCCGCCGTCTCGCCGACAACGGCCTGGCCGTGGTGCTCATCTCGCACAACATGAACGACGTCTTCGCCGTCTCCGACCGGATCGCCGCGCTGTACCTCGGCCAGATGGTCGCCCAGGTGAAGACCACCGACATCACCCACGCGCAGGTGGTCGAGCTGATCACCGCCGGGCGCTCGGGCGGGCTCGGCATCGCCGCCGACCCGGGCAGCAACGGCGACGGCCCGCGGCCGGCCGACTCGATCTCAGGAGGCGCCGAATGACCACCACCGCCGTGCGGAAGGACGGCCCCGCGGCCGTCACACCGCCGCCGACCGTCGGGGGCCACGCCCGCAACTACCTGAGCCGGGTACGCGGCGGCGACGTCGGAGCGCTACCGGCCGTGCTCGGCCTGATCGTGCTCTGCACCGTCTTCGCGATCATGCAGCCGTCGTCGTTCCTGTCGGCCGGCAACTTCGCGAACCTCTTCACCCAGGGCGCGGCGGTCACGCTGATCGCGATGGGTCTGGTCTTCGTGCTGCTGCTCGGCGAGATCGACCTCTCCGCCGGCTTCGCCAGCGGCGTCTGCGCGGCGGTACTGGCCAACGTGGTCACCGTCCTCGGCTACCCCTGGTGGGTCGCCGTGCTCGCCGGGATCGCCACCGGACTGGTCATCGGCACCACCCTCGGCCTGCTCGTCGCGAAGATCGGCATTCCGTCCTTCGTGGTCACCCTCGCCGGCTTCCTCGCCTTCCAGGGCATCGTGCTGCTGCTGGTGAAGGAGGGCACCAACATCTCCGTCCGCGACGACGTGCTGGTCGCCATCGCCAACCGCAACCTCACCCCCACCCTGGGCTGGACGCTGGCCGTACTCGCGGTCGTCGGCTATGCGGCGGTGCAACTGCTGCGTCACCGCAACCGGGTGGCCCGCGGCCTGATCAGCGACCCGATCGCGGTGGTGGCGCTGCGGATCGGCGGGCTCGCCGTCATCCTCTTCTCCGCGGTGTACGTGCTCAACCTCGAACGCAGCCGCAACGTCCTGATCAGCTCGCTCAAGGGCGTGCCGATCGTGGTGCCGATCATCGCGGTGCTGCTGATCGTGTGGACCTTCGTGCTCCAACGCACCAGCTACGGTCGGCACGTCTACGCCGTCGGCGGCAACCGGGAAGCGGCCCGCCGCGCCGGCATCGACGTCGACCGGATCCGGATCTCGGTCTTCATGATCTGCTCGTCCATGGCGGCCGTCGGTGGCATCGTGGCGGCCAGCCGGGCCAACTCGGTCGACCCGAACACGGGGGGCAGTAACGTACTGCTCTACGCGGTCGGCGCGGCGGTGATCGGTGGCACCAGCCTCTTCGGCGGCAAGGGCCGGGTCCTCGACGCCGTGCTCGGCGGCGCGGTCGTCGCGGTCATCGAAAACGGAATGGGCCTGATGGGGTACAGCGCAGGAGTCAAGTACGTGGTCACCGGCGTCGTACTGCTGCTCGCCGCCAGCGTCGACGCGCTCTCCCGCCGCCGCGCGGCAGCCACCGGCACCCGCTGACCCGCGGGAGGTGACACCACGATGCGCCCAGGACCGAGCCAGGACGACGTCCGACGGCAGAACCTCGGTGCCCTGCTGAGACACGTCCACGTCCACGGGGCGACCACCCGTGCCGAACTGACCACCACACTGGGCCTCAACCGCAGCACCATCGGTGCGCTCACCGCCGACCTGTCCGCTGTGGGGCTGGTCAGCGAAGGAGCGCCGAAGGAGACCGGCCGGGCCGGACGACCGTCACTCGTCGTTCGGCCCGAGTCGGCCCGGGTCTACGCGTACGCGTACTCGGTGGAGGTGGACCGGCTGCGCGCAGCCCGGATCGGGCTGGGCGGCGCGGTCCTGGACCGCCGCGAACTGGACCGACCACGCGGTCTGCTGGCCGCCGAGGCCGCGCCGCTGCTGGCCGGCGCGGTCAAGGAGATGCAGCAGCTGGTCCCGGCCGACTCGATCTGCGTCGGCGCCGGTGTCGCCGTCTGCGGGATGGTCCGTCGAGACGACGGCCTGGTCCGGCTCGGCCCGACCACCGGCTGGGTGGACGAGCCGATCGGCGCCGCCGTCGCCGACGAGTTGGGCATCGACGTACCGGTCACAGTGGGCAACGTGGCCGACGTCGCCGCGTTCGCCGAACACGCCCGAGGGGTGGCGGCCGGCTGCGACAACGTGCTCTACCTGTACGGGGACGTCGGCGTCGGCGCCGGCATCATCGCCGGTGGACGTCGGCTGACCGGGCACGGCGGGTACGGCGGCGAGGTCGGCCACATGAAGGTGGTCCGCGACGGCAGGCCCTGCGAGTGCGGCGCCCGGGGCTGCTGGGAGACCGAGATCGGCGAGCACGGTCTGCTCCGCGCCGCCGGACGTTCCGACGCCCGGGGCCGTGACGCGTTGCTGGAGGTCTTCGACGCCGCCGACCGGGGTGACGCCCGGGCGCAGACGGCGGTCCGCCAAGCCGGCGACTGGCTCGGCTTCGGAGTCGCCAATCTGGTGAACGTCTTCAACCCCGAAATGGTCATCTTCGGCGGCACCATGCGCGACCTCTACCTCGCCGCCGCCGCGCAGATTCGCAGCCGGCTCAACTCGAACGCGCTCGGCGCCTGCCTGGAACACGTCCGGCTGCGTACTCCCAAACTGGGCGAGGACGCGCCGCTGATCGGGGCCGCCGAACTGGCCTTCGAACGGCTCCTCGCCGACCCCCTCGACGTGGGCTGACCCGCGTACGCTGTCCGGCGTGGATGTCGAGTTGCGCGCCTCCGACGACGACCGTAACCGGGTGGTCGCCGAGTTGCACCGGCACACCGCGGCGGGTCGGCTGACCCTCGACGAGTTCTCCGACCGGGCCGGTGCGGTGTGGACAGCACGTACCCTCGGCGACCTGGCCGCGCTGACCCGCGACCTGCCGGCCCTGGCCGACCCGGCCGTCGGCAGCGACGCGGTGGGGCACGGGCGTCGGGAGTTGCTGATGCTCTTCGCCGCAGCCGCGGTCACCCTGCTGCTGCTCGGCGGCTTCCTCGCCATCACTCGCTGATCCAGGTCGCCAACCGGTGAACTGATCACGCGATCAGTCCGTACCAGTGGGCGGACGGGCGGCCCGGAGCGTACGGCTGCCCGGTCCAGACGCGATCCGGTCCGGACCGAGGAGGCACCACAGACATGGCACCGCTCAGATCCGCCCGTCGCCGACTGGGCAACCGGACCCACCGGGCAGCGATGCTGCTCGTCGCGATCATCGCGGGGGTCGGTGTCCTGCCCGGCGTGGCAGTCGCCGCCCCCGCCGGTGGCCAGCAGCTCAACGCCGCCGACATGACACTGCTCAACGGGGTACGGCTGGCCGGGCTGTGGGAGATGCCGGCCGGCCAGATGGCAGCCGAGAAGGGGCAGTCCGCCAAGGTCCGGGAGATCGGCGCGGGCATCGCCAGTGAGCACCAGAGGCTCGACGAACTCGTCGTCGAGGCGGCCAACAAGTTGGGCGCGACGATCCCCAGTGAGCCGACCGCCGAGCAGAAGGGCTGGCTGGCGGAGATGCAGAAGGCCTCCGGCGCCCGGTTCGACCAGATCTTCGTCACCCGGCTCCGGGTCGCCCACGGCAAGATCTTCCCGGTGATCGGCGCGGTGCGGGCCAGCACCCGGGACGCCACCGTCCGCAAGCTCTGCGAGGACGCCAACGGCTTCGTCCAGCACCACATGCAGATGTTGGAGAGTACCGGCCTGGTCCGCTGGCCGGAGCTGCCGCCGGCCGCGCTGCCCGCCCCCGGTGAGGACGGGTTGTTGGCCGCCGCCTCGGCCAACTCCGGTCCGCAGGTCGGCGTCAGCAGCACCGTCGTCTGGCTGGTCTTCCTCGCGGCGCTGGGCACCGGCGGAATCGCCACCTATCGGATGCTGCGCCGCAGCTGACCGTTGCCTGCGTGGTGGCTCGCGTCAGCGGTCGACCTGGGTGAAGTCCCAGGAGTGCGGGGCGCGGGCCACCAGCAGGGCGGGCGGATCCGGCAACGGGCGTGGGTTGCTGCGCCACTTGGAGATGACCACCACCCGATGGTCGGTGGAGGAGAAGACCTCGCTGGAGACGTGCAGCGGGTCGTGCTCCAACTCGGGCAGGGCGGTGTCGCACACCCAGGTGATCAGATCCGCGACGCCGTACGCCTCGGCGCGCGCCTCCCACATCCGCACGATCACGTCCGCTGCCCCCGTCACACGCTGACCGTGGTCAACGGCAGCGCCGAATCGGCCGGCAGGTCCAGTCGGCTCGGTGCGACCCCCGCGGCGACCAGGTGCGAACCGAGTGCGGCCACCATCGCGCCGTTGTCGGTGCACAGCTTGGGCCGGGGCACCCGCACTCGGATGCCGTACTTCTCGGCGCGCTGCTCGGCCATCGCCCGCAGCCGCGAGTTCGCCGCCACTCCCCCGCCGATCACCAGGGTCTCGATGCCCTGGGCACGGCAGGCCGCGAGTGCCTTGCTGGTCAGGACGTCACAGACCGCCTCCTGGAAGGACGCGGCCACGTCGGCCACCGGCACCGGCTCGCCGGCGCGCTGACGGGCCTCGACCCACCGGGCCACCGCCGTCTTCAGACCGGAGAACGAGAAGTCGTACCGGTGGGCGGCGAGGTCCTTCGCGGCGGTCAGGCCACGCGGGAACGCGATCGAGGCGGCGTCGCCGGCACGGGCCTCCCGGTCGATGGGCGGACCACCCGGGAAGGGTAGCCCGAGAAGCCGGGCGACCTTGTCGAACGCCTCTCCGGCCGCGTCGTCGATGGTGGCTCCCAGCGGGGTGACGCCTCGGGCCAGGTCGTCGACGAGCAGCAGGGACGAGTGGCCACCGGACACCAGCAGCGCGATGGCGGGCTCGGGCAGTGGCCCGTGTTCGAGAGTGTCCACCGCGACGTGGGCGGCGAGGTGGTTCACGCCGTAGACGGGCTTCTCGGCGGCGAGCGCGTACCCCTTGGCGGCGGCGACACCGACCAGTAGCGCGCCGGCCAGACCGGGCCCGGAGGTGACCGCGATCGCGTCGATGTCGGCCAGGGTGACCCCGGCCTCGGTCAGGGCGCGGTCCATGGTCGGGACGATGGCCTCCAGGTGTGCCCGGCTGGCCACCTCCGGGACCACACCCCCGAACCGGGCGTGCTCCTCGACGCTGGAGGCGAGCGCGTCGGCCAGCAGGGTGTGCCCGCGCACGATGCCGACGCCGGTCTCGTCGCAGGAGGTCTCGATACCCAGGATCAGCGGTTCGTCAGCCATTGTCGTGTGGTCCGTCCCCGGTCGGTTCGGCGTCGCGCCGCATGACCAGCGCGTCGGTGTTGCTCGGTTGGTAGTAGCCGCGCCGTACCCCGACCGGCTCGAACCCGTACGTCGCGTAGAGCCGCTGGGCGGCGGCGTTGTCCACGGCCACCTCCAGCAGGGTGCTGCGGGTCTCGCGGCGGGCCGCCTCGGCGAGCAGGTCCTCCAGCAGGGCACGGCCCACGCCGCGCCGCTGCGCCTCCCGGCGGACGGCGATGTTCTGTACCCACACCTCGTCCGGGGGAACTCCGGCGAGCCCGGCGTAACCGAGCACCGCGCCGTCCTCGTCGACGGCGACCCGGTAGTGGTGCCCGTTGGCCAACTCGCTCCAGAACATGCCGGCTGACCACTGCTCGGCGCCGAAGAGGTCCGCCTCGATCGG
This sequence comes from Micromonospora sp. WMMD964, assembly GCF_029581455.1. Taxonomy (NCBI): domain Bacteria; kingdom Bacillati; phylum Actinomycetota; class Actinomycetes; order Micromonosporales; family Micromonosporaceae; genus Micromonospora; species Micromonospora sp. WMMD964. Next base: position 263,112 of record NZ_CP120860.1, read on the forward strand.
CAGCACGTCGTCGATGTGCCACCAGCGGAACGGGACGAGGCGTACCTCCGTCATGGCAGGACCGGTTTGCGACCGGTAGCCGCCACCGCGTCGGGGCGGCGCAGGTAGAGCGGGGTGAGCCGCTCGCTGGGGGCACCAGCCCGGATCCGCTCGGCGGCGAGCAGCGCCAGCACGGTGGCGTCCGGGTACCGGGGCTCGACCCGAACCGGCAGGTCCAGCGTCTCGGCGTACCGGTGCGCGCCGTCGCCGACCGCGATCGTGGCACCCAGCTCCCGGGCGCGCACCGCGGCCACCGCCGGGGTCGACACCTCGGGCCCGACGATGCGCTGGCCCGCGCCGTCGTAGACGGCCCAGTACAGCTCCTTGCGCCGGGCGTCGCTGGCGGCCAGCACCGGCTCGCCGGACGCCGCCGGGTGGCCGATGGCGTCCAGCGAGCAGACACCGTACGTGGGGATGCCCAGCACCTGCCCCATCGTCGCGGCGGTGACCAGGCCGACCCGCAGCCCGGTGAACGGCCCCGGGCCGAGCCCGGCGACGATGGCGGTCACATCACGTGGGCGCGCGTCGGCGTCGGCGAGGACCGCGTCCACCTGGGGGGCGAGCAGTTCGCCGTGCGCGCGGGCATCGACCGTGCACCGGTGCGCCCGGGGCGTCACGCCGTCTGCCGAGACCTCCACCAGCGCTGCGGTCACCGCAGGGGTCGAGCTGTCCACCACGAGTACGAGCACGGTAAGCCAGCCTAGCCGCCCCGCCGCAGCCCTCCGTCACGCCCCGGCCCCACCGCAGTGCGTCGGTGGCCAGCGCGTTGGTCAGGCCCGGCCGACGCCACTCGGCCACCCGCGTGACGCCCCAACCCCGCGCGACGCCGGCGAACGTCCACACCGTCGGACGGCCCCACCCGGCGCGACGCAGCCGCTCCGGCCGGCCCGGCAGCATCCGCTGCTAGCCGGGAGGCCATTCGCTGATGAGCGATATACCTCTGAGTCATATTTATGACTCAGAGGTATATCGCTCATTGGGGCACCTGTCGCCAGGGCCGGAGCGCGCGGCGGACCGACGAAGCGCGGGGCGACGGGGGCCCCCGATCCGGACGACGGATCTTCACGGAAGACCGTCAAGTCGTGAATCCGGCTCTGTGGTAGCCGCTCCGACCCGGCGTGGTCCACCATGCCGGGGTGCCGTCCCCACGACTTGCCATCCTGATCGCCAGCGTCGTTCGGGAGCAACGCCACCTGCGCGATCTGACCCAGTGCGAGCTGGCCGAGGCGGCCGGGGTCAGCCAGGCTGCGGTGGCCCGGATCGAAAACGGCAACCGCACCCCCAGCATCACCGTTCTCGAGGCACTGCTCGCCGCGATGGGCGTGCAGTTGGTCGTCGGGGTCGAACCGCTGGACGCGCACCTCGACGCCCGCATGGACGACCTGGCGGCGCGTCCGATCGCCGAGCGGATCGAGGCGCTCGCGCTGGACGACCTGCTGGACCGACTTCCCGACCTCCCGCCGGTGATCACCGGAAGCACCGCTGCGCTGTTGCAGGGCGCGCCGGTGCCGGTCGAGGCGCTGGAGATCGCCCTGCGCTGGCAGGACTCCAAGCTGTTCACCAGCTGGCTGGAGAACAACTACGGCCGGCGGTGGAACGCCCGTTGGAGCGAGTTCGGCGGATTGTGGTTGGAACCGGAGGAGCCGGGCGAGCACCGATGGTCGACCACGTACGGCGAGATAAGGGCCACCATGTGCGACGAACTGCCCGAGACGATCGAGGTGCGCCACGGTCAGCGGAGTTACCAGGTGGTGCCGCTTGTCGAGCTGGAGCTGACCGACGCCCGGGCCGCCGATCTGCTGCGCCGCTACCGGGACCGCCGGCCGACCGACGGCGGCTGAGCCGGCGCCGGCTCAGCCGGCGGTGCGCTCCCAGTCGATGGTGGACAGGCCGGCGTCGGCGAGAGCCTTGTTGGCGGCGCTGAACGGTCGGCTGCCGAGGAAGCCGCGCGGGTTCATCGGGCTGGGATGGCCGGCTTCGAGGACCACGTGCTGCGGGTTGGTGACCAGGGCGGCCTTCTTGCGGGCGTAGCCACCCCAGAGCAGGAAGACGACCCGGTCCGATGACGCGTCCAGCGCCCGGATCGTCGCATCGGTGAACTCTTCCCAGCCTGAGTTGGCGTGCGAGCCCGGGGTGGCCTGGCGGACGGTCAGCACCGCGTTGAGCAGCAGCACACCCTGGGCGGCCCACCCGTCGAGGTTGCCGCTGCGCGGCTTGGAGACGCCGACGTCCTCGCCCAACTCCTTGAAGACGTTGCGCAACGACGGAGGCACCGTCACACCCTCGCGGACACTGAAGCTCAACCCGTGCGCCTGCCCGGCCCGGTGGTAGGGATCCTGGCCGAGGATCAGCACCCGGGTGGCCTGCGGCAGGCACAGCCGGTACGCCGAGAACAGGTCCTCCAGCGGCGGGAAGACGGTCTGCGTGGCGTATTCGCGGGCGACGAACTCGCCCAACGCGGCGGCGCGCGCGGGGTCCAGGTGCGGGGTGAGCACGGCACGCCACTGCTCCGGCAGCAGGGCCAACAGATCCAGGGCGGGGGCGTCGTCGGGCATCGGGAACCTCTCACACGGTGGGTCGGTCCCCCGCACTCTAGAGATCGGGTACGACAGCGGCGATCTAGCCCAGGTCGGTGAGCCGCCGAGCCCAGTCGCCACCGACGGGGTCCAGTTCGACGACGCGGGTGTCGTCGTCGCGGCGGTCGATCCGGACCCGCAGATGCGCGTCGACCAACTGCTCCACCAGGCCCTCACCCCACTCCACCACGGTCACCGAGTCGTCGACCGACGCGTCGAGGTCCAGATCGTCGATCTCGGCGCGCGGGTCGGTGGCGTCCCCCAGCCGGTACGCGTCGGCGTGCACCAGCGCGACCCGGCCACCTCGGGACGGGTCGGGGCGATGCACCCGGGCGATGACGAAGGTCGGCGAGGTGACGTCCCCGAGGACACCGAGCCCGGCGCCGATGCCCTGGGTGAGCGCTGTCTTGCCGGCGCCCAGTGGGCCGGTCAACAGCACCAGGTCGCCGGCGCGCAGCAGCCCGGCCAGGCGTCGGCCGAACTCCCGGGTGTCCTCGACGGTCGGCAGCTTGACGACGTGACTCACCGTTCCTCCGGCTCTGCGATCGACTCGAGGAACCGCGCGAGCGCGGCGTTGACCTCGTCGGCGTGCTCCAACATCACCACGTGACCGCTGTCTTTGATCTTCACGAACTCGGCGTGCGGCAGCCGCCGGACGATCTCCTCGGAGTGGGTCACCGGTGTGATCATGTCCTTGTCGCCGACCACCACCAGGACCGGGGTCGCCGCCAGCGCCGCCAGCGCCGGGAAGCGTGAGTGGGTGGCCAGGGTCCGCAGGTACCGGGTGACCGTGTCGGCCGACGTCCGAGAGTTCATCGTCTCCACGTAGGACACCAGCGACGGGCTGGGCTTGCGGGTGCCGAAACCGTACTTGCGGGTCAGCAGCCAGGCCACGTTCGACGTCGACTTGCGGGCCTTGTCGATCACCGGGCCGCCGTACCGCGTGGCGTTGCTGACCATGTACAGCACCGGGCCGCCGACCCGGCCGAGCAGCGCGGGTGCGACCAGCTTGGTCTCCGCGACGAGGCCACCCGAGGTGGCCATCAGGACGGTGCCCACCACCCGGTCACCGAACAGCTCCGGGAACAACTCGGCGAACGCCATGATGGTCATGCCGCCCATCGAGTGCCCGACCAGCACCAGCGGCCCCTCCGGCGCGGTCCGGTCGATCACCTGGCGCAGCGTCCGGCCGAGCACCGCGAGGTCGTACTCCCCGGTCTCCAACCGGCCGGAACGGCCGTGACCGGGCTGGTCGTACGCCACGATCCGGTAGTCACCGCGCTCGGCGAGCATCTGACGCTGGAAGTGGAACGTCCCCATGTCAAGGCAGAAGCCGTGCACCAACACCACCGTCGGGTGCCCCGGCACCGGCCGGGTCGGCTCGACCACCTCGACGTGGATGTCCGTGCCGTCCGGCAGTTCCAGCCGGAACGCCTCGTCGTACCGCTGCTCGCCGAACGTCTCGTGCGCGTAGCGGTCGGTCGGGTCGGCCTTGAAGCGGCGGACCAGGGTGCGTTCGGTCGCGACGCCGGCCGCCAGGCCCGCCGCGGCCACGCCCACCGCGGCGCCGACGATGCCCGCGACCCGACCCGCCGCGGTACGCGGACGCGGGATGCGGTAGCTCATGGCCGTTCGCCGTCGTAGACCCGGGGCACCCGGGTGCCGCCGAAGCGGGTGACGATCTCGTAGTTGATCGTGCCCACGGCCTCGGCCCAGTCGTCGGCGGTCGGGGCGCCGTCGGTGCCGTCGCCGAACAGGGTCGCCACGTCGCCGTCGACCACCGGGTCGTCGCCGCAGTCGATCACGAACTGGTCCATGCAGACCCGCCCCGAGATGGTCCTTCGCGCTCCGGCGAGCTGCACCGGCCCCGTGTTGGACGCGTGCCGGGGAACCCCGTCGGCGTAGCCGAGCGGGACGACGGCCAGGTTCGCGTCGGCCTCGGTGGTGTAGGTGTGCCCGTAGGAGACACCGGTGCCGGCGGGCACCCGCTTGGTGAGCATCACCCGAGCACGCGCGGTCATCGCCGGCCGCAACCCGTACGTCTCACCGGCGATCGGGGAGAGACCGTAGATGGCGATGCCGGGGCGGACCAGGTCGAAGTGGGTGTCCGGGCGGGTCAGGGTGGCCGCCGAGTTGGCGAGGTGCCGCCAGCGCGGGCGCAGGCCGGCCCGCTCGACCATGTCCAGCCCCTCGTGGAAGACGGCCAGCTGACGGTCGGTGGTGGGGTGGCCGGGCGAGTCCGCGTACACGAAGTGGCTCCACACACCGACCACCTCGACCAGGCCGTCGGCCTGTGCCTTCGCGGCGGCGTTCAGCAGCGCCGGCCAGTCGGCGACGGTCGCGCCACCCCGGGACAGGCCGGTGTCGATCTTCAGGTGCAGGCGGGCGGGACGCCCGGCGAGCTGACTCGCCTTGATCATCTCGTCCAGTTGCGACAGGCTCGCCGCGCCCAGGTCGACCCCGGCGCTGATCCCCTCGTGCAGCGGCAGCCCCGGCGCGAGCAACCAGGCCAGCACCGGCGCGGTCACCCCGCCCCGGCGCAGCGTGAGCGCCTCGTCGAGGGTGCAGACGCCGAGCCAGTCCGCGCCGCCGTCGAGTGCCGCGCGGGCGGCCGGGAGCAGGCCGTGGCCGTACCCGTCGGCCTTCACCACCGCCATCAGCTCGGCGGTGGTGCCGGAGCGGAGTCGGCTCACGTTCTCGCGGATGGCGTCAAGATCGACGCGTACCTCGGCCTGCCACATGCGCCCAGCCTACTTTCCGCCGTGATCACCGGGGCGGCGACGCACGCCCTCGGGTGCCGATCCGGACGGCACAGCACGATCAGCCCAGCCGGGCGACAACCGGGCGAAGCCCGGTGACCACGTCGGGCGCGGTCACCGGCCCGCCCCGGGCCGCCTCCCGACCGGCGAGCCCGTGCAGGTACGCGGCCGAGGCCGCAGCCCGGTCGGCGGGCACCCCGGCGGCCAGCAGCGAGCCGAGCAGCCCGGCCAACACGTCACCGGTGCCGCCGGTGGCCAGCGCCGGGGTGCCGGTCGGGTTGACGTACGCCCGGCCGTCCGGGGTGCCGATCACCGTGCGGTCCCCCTTGAGCAGCACCACGGCGTTCATCCAGGCGGCCAACCGCAGCGCCGAACCGACCCGGTCGGCGCCGGGCTCCTCCCCGCAGAGTCGGGTGAACTCCCGGTCGTGCGGGGTGACCACGATCGGCGCGTCGCGCCCGCGTAGCCGGTCGGCGAGCGAGCCGTCCACCAGCAGGGTCAGCGCGTCGGCGTCGAGCACCACCGGCACCGGGGCGGCCAGCACGGCACGCAACTCGGCTGCCGCGTCCGCGCCGGTGCCCAGGCCGGAGCCGCACACCCAGGCCTGCACCCGGCCCGCGTCGGCGACCCGCCCGCTGGCGATCACCGACGGGTGCTGGTGCAGCACCTCGGCGCGGGCGCTGCCCGCGTAGCGGACCAGGCCGGTCGGCCCGGCCAGAGCCCCACCGACGGAGAGCACCGCCGCGCCCGGATAGGTCTCCGAGCCGGTCGCCACGCCCACCACGCCCCGGGTGTACTTCTCCGACGCCGGTCCCAACTCCGGCCACCACTCGATCAGATCGGACCACTCGGTGACCCGTAGCGCCGGGGTGCCCCGCAGCCACGGCCGCAGCCCGATGTCGACCAACTCCACCTGCCCGGCCAGGGCGGCGGCCGGCCCGACCACGAGTGCGGGCTTCAGCGCGCCGAACGCCACTGTCACGTCGGCGCGGACGGCGGTCGGTCGGCCGGACGCGGACAGCGGCACGTGGCCGGTGTCCACCGCGACCCCGCTCGGCACGTCCACCGCGACGACGGTGGCCCGCGCACCGTCGCGCCCTCGCAACTCGCCGAGACGTTGGACCATCTCGTCCGCGTTCGCCCGCAGCCCACCGGTGCCACCGATGCCGACGATCCCGTCGAGGACCAGATCGACCGGGCCGGTCGGCTGCGGCACCAGCCGACCACCGGCCGCGCGCAGCGCGGCCAGCCCGGCGGCGTGCGCGCGCCCGGGGGTGAGCAGCAGGGCGGACACCTGGACACCCCGGCGGGCCAGGCGCTCCCCCGCGTACAGGGCGTCGCCGCCGTTGTCGCCGGAGCCGACCAGCAGCAGGACCCGGCTGCCGTAGACCCCGCCGCGCTCGTCGAGCAGGAGAGCGGCCCGGCGGGCCAGCCCGGCGGCGGCCCGCTGCATCAGCGTCCCGTCCGGCAGTGTGCCCATCAGCCCCGCCTCGGCCGCCCGTACGTCGGCCACCCGCCACACCGATCTCATGCCACCGTGTCCCATCCCGTTCGCGGGTGGGCCGGAGCGGCCCGCCCAGCCGACGTCACCGTTCCGCGACCACCATCGCCGACGCGATCCCCCCGTCGTGCGACAACGAGAGATGCCAGTGGTTGACTCCACGCGCCTGCGCCGCCGCCGCGACCGTGCCGGAGACGGCGAGCCGGGGGCGACCGTCCGGGTCGGGCACGATCTCGCAGTCGTGCCAGTTCAGCCCGGCCGGGGCGCCGAGCGCCTTGGCCACGGCCTCCTTGGCGGCGAAGCGGGCGGCGAGCGACTCCGGCGAGCGCGGGGCACCGGCGCGGGTGTGCCGCTCGGCCGTGGTGAAGAGCCGGTCGGCGAGCGACGGCGTCCGGGTCAGCGCCCGGGCGAACCGGTCGACCAGGACCACGTCGATGCCGACGGCGACGATCACCACATCACCCTACCGGCGGTCGGGGCCGCAGATTAGCCGTCGGGCTCGCGCTGGGCAACGCCTGTGGACAGGCCGGGGTACGACCCACCGCGGCTGTCCACAGGGCACCCGGCGACCACCGGTCCGCGCCTAGCGTCAGCACGTCGATGCCGATCGTCCACGGGGGTGGAGTCATGGCCGAGGAGTCGTTCGCCGTCCGGCCGGAGGAGCTGCGGGCGGTCGCCGTCACGCTCGACGGTGAGGCGCACCGGCTGGCGCTGGGCCTCGCGGGAGCGCCGGGGTTGCTGGTGGCGGCGCCCGAGTGGCGGGCCGGCGCGGCTCTGGCAGGGCTGGAGGCGGCCACGCACGCCTGGCTCTGTCGGCTGGGCACCCGGGTCGAGGTGACCTCGCAGGGGGTCCGGGCGGCAGCCGAGGCGTACGAGACGGTGGACGACCGGGCCGCCGACCGGTTCGCCGTGCTGCCCCGGTGAGCAGCGTCGGCTACCGGCAACTGTGGGCGGCGGATCCGAGCGGGTGGCGGGCCGCGGGGGTGGCCTGGGTCGGGTTGACCGGGCCGGTCGAGCGTCGCGCCGGTGAGCTGCGGGCGGCGGGCGGGCGGTTGCGGGGCGGCTGGTCGGGTGTGGCAGCCACGGCGGCGGACGTCCGGCTCGTCGGCCTGCGGGACGAGCTGACGTCGGTCCTGCCCGCCCTGATCGAGGCCGATCAGGTGCTGGCCGAGTTTGCCGGTCGGCTGACGTCGGCGAAGGCGCGGCTCGCCGACGCGGTCGCTCGGGCGGAGGCGTCCGGCCTGGTCGTGGACCGCACGGGCCGGGTGCACGTCGATCCGGCCCGGCACCGGTCCACCGAACGGGATGGCGTGGCTGCCGCCCGGGTGACGGCCGCCCTGCGGGACGCACTCGACGAGGCGGGGGCCGCCGACCGGTTCGCCGCCGACCGATTGGACGAGCTGACCCGGGCCGCCGCCAGCGGGTGGGCGTCCCCGCCACCGCCGGGCCGACCGGCCCTCGACGCCGCGCCGACGCTGGTCCACGCCTGGTGGTCGGGTCTGACCCCGGCGCAGCGACGCTGGCTGGTCGGGCACGAGCCGGCACTGGTGGGCCGGTGGGACGGCGTGCCGGTGGCCGCCCGCGACCAGGCCAACCGGCTGCGGCTCGCGGTGTGGCGGGAGGAGCTGCTGGCCGAGCGCAGGGGTCTGCTGGGCCGGGTGCCGCCCGGGCCCTTAGCGTCGGTCCGGCTGCGCGGGGTGGCCGGGCGGTTGGCCGGCCTGGACGCGCTGGCCGGTCGGCTGGCAGCCGGCGGGGAGCCCCGGGCGTACCTGCTCGGGTTGGATCCGGCCGGTGAGGGCCGGGTGGTGGTGGCGCTCGGCGACCCGGACCGGGCCGACCGGGTGCTGACCTATGTGCCGGGGATGACCGCCGGCCTGGACGACGCCCCCGGCGAGCTGGGCAGGGCGGCGCGGGTGCTGGACCGGTGCGCCGCGCTGGCTCCGGGTGAGCGCAGCGCGGCGGTGCTCTGGTTGGACTACGACGCTCCGGATTCCCTGACCGAGGCCGTCTCGGCGGGCCAGGCACGCGACGCCGGCCCGGCGCTGCACCGCTTTCAGGAGGGGTTGCGGGCCACCCATGAGGGGTCACCGGCCCGGCAGACCGTCCTCGGGCACAGTTACGGGTCGCTGGTGGTGGGTGTGACGGCCCGGGAGCACGGGCTGGCCGCCGACGCGCTGGTCTTCGTCGGCTCGCCCGGGGTCGGCGCGTCGCACGCGGCCGAGTTGGGCGTGCCGCCCCGGGAGGTCTGGGCGAGCAGCGCCTCCGGCGACGTGATCCGCGCGGCCCGTTCGGCGGACGAGCTCGGTCGCCGCGCCCTGCTGGGCGCGGCGCCGCTGGCCGCAGTGCTCGGCTGGCCCGACCGGACCGGGCATGAGCTGTGGTTCGGTCACGACCCGTCGGCCCCGGGGTTCGGCGGCCGGGTCTTCGACGGCGGGCGGGGCGGCCACACCGGTTACTGGGACCCGGGCAACCCCGCGCTGGACGGGATGGCCCGGGTCGTGTTGGGCCGTTGAGCTACTACTCGACGGTGACCGACTTGGCCAGGTTGCGGGGCTGGTCCACGTCGTGCCCACGGGCGTCGGCGATCTCGGCGGCGAACACCTGCAACGGCACCGTGGTGACGAGTGGGGCCAGCAGGGTCGGCGTACGCGGCACGTAGATCAGGTGGTCGGCGTACCGGACGACGGCCTCGTCGCCCTCCTCGGCGATCACGATGGTCCGCGCACCACGGGCCCGGACCTCCTGGATGTTGGAGACGACCTTGTCGTGCAGCATGCCCCGGCCGACCGGCGACGGCACCACGCAGATCACCGGGGTGCCCTTGTCGATCAGGGCGATCGGGCCGTGCTTCAGTTCGCCGGCCGCGAAGCCCTCGGCGTGCATGTACGCCAACTCCTTGAGCTTCAGCGCACCCTCCAGGGCCACCGGGTAGCCGACGTGCCGGCCGATGAACAGCACCGTCGGCTCGGACTTCAGGTCCCGGGCCAGCTCACGGACGGGTTCGATCCGGTCGAGCAGCTCGCGCAGCTTGCCCGGGATCTCCTGCAACTGGGCGACGACCGCGCCCACCTCGTCGGCGAACTTGATGCCGCGCACCTGGGCCAGGTGCAGACCGATCAGGTAGCAGGCGACGACCTGGGTGAGGAACGCCTTGGTGGAGGCGACGGCGATCTCCGGCCCGCCGTGGGTGTAGAGCACCGCGTCCGACTCGCGCGGGATGGTCGAGCCGTTGGTGTTGCAGATCGCCAGCACCCGGGCCTTCTGGTCCTTGGCGTGGCGCAGCGCCATCAGGGTGTCCATCGTCTCGCCGGACTGCGAGATCACCACGATCAGCGTGGACCGGTCGAGCACCGGGTCGCGGTAGCGGAACTCGCTGGCCAGCTCCACCTCGCAGGGGATCCGGGTCCAGTGCTCGATGGCGTACTTGGCGACCATCCCGGCGTGGTACGCCGTGCCGCAGGCCACGATGAAGATCTTGTCGACGTCGCGCAGATCCTGGTCGCTGAGGCGGACCTCGTCGAGGGCGATCTCACCGGTCTCGGTGAGCCGACCGAGCAGCGTGTCGGCGATGGCCTGCGGCTGCTCCTCGATCTCCTTGAGCATGAACCAGTCGTAGCCGCCCTTCTCGGCAGCCGAGGAGTCCCAGTCGATGTGGAAGTCCTTGCCGGCGGCGGGCTGGCCCTCGAAGTCGGTGATCTCGATGCTGTCACCGGTGATCAGGACGATCTGGTCCTGGCCCAGCTCGACCGCTTCCCGGGTGTGCTCGATGAACGCGGCCACGTCACTGGCCAGGTAGTTCTCCCCATCGCCCCGCCCGACGACCAGCGGCGAGTTACGTCGGGCGCCGACGACCGCGCCGGGCACCGCGGCATCCACCGCGAGCAGGGTGAACGCCCCCTCCAGCCGCTGGCAGACCACCCGCATGCCGGCGGCGAGCAGTTGCGGGCCGTCCGGCTGGCCGGCGGCGCGCAGGTCGGCCAGCGCGGCGGAGAGCAGGTGGGCGGCGCACTCGGTGTCGGTGTCGCTGGCGAACTGGACCCCGTCGGCCTCCAGCTCGGCACGCAGCTTGGCGAAGTTCTCGATGATGCCGTTGTGGATGACCGCGACCCGGCCGTCCGGTGCGACGTGCGGGTGGGCGTTGCGGTCGGTCGGGCCGCCGTGGGTGGCCCACCGGGTGTGGCCGATGCCGGTGGTGCCGTCACCGATGCCGATCGGGCTGGCCGCGCAGGAGGTCGGGTCGTCGGCGGCCCGCTCGGAGAGCACCTTCTCGAGGTTGGCCAGCTTGCCGGCCTTCTTCTCGGTCAGCAGCTGGTCGTCGCAGACGATCGCGACGCCCGCCGAGTCGTAGCCGCGGTATTCCAGCCGCCGCAGTCCGTCGAGCACGATGCCGAGTGCGGGGCGCGCGCCCGCGTATCCCACGATTCCACACATGGCCCGCAGCCTAACCCAGTTTCACTCACGATGGGTGCTCGAAAGTCGGGTTATCAATCACGGAATCTGAGCGATAGGTGGTTGGCGGGTCGCAACGGGACGAGCGTCACAGCCCACGCGGGGAGGGACGGGAGCCCACGGGGTTGCGGCACGCCTGCGGGTACGACAGTCTCTCGGCGGGTTCGGCGCGCCTGCCCTCGGCCCGTTCGTCCCATACCCGATCCCGTCCGGAGCAGCCATGTCCGACGCGCCGTCGCCCGATCCGTCCCCCTCCTCCCCGTCGGATCCGACGCCCAGCCCGCAGCCGCCGGATCCGACGCCCAGCCCGCAGCCGCCGGATCCGACTGCGCCGCCGTCCTCGGCTCCGATCCCGCCACCCGACCCGCTCGCTCCGGGCCAGCCGTGGGCACCACCGGCTCCCTGGACACCGTCCCCACCCACGACGGAGTGGACCCCACCACCGCCCACGCCCCCGTGGACGCCCGGATCACCGTCCCCATGGACGCCCGGGTCACCCGCGTCCCCGTGGGTGCCCGGATCACCAGGGTCTCCCTGGACGCCTGGCCCGCCGGCGTCCCTCTGGGGACCGCAACCGCCCGACGCCTCGGACCCGAACCAGGTCGGTTCAGCCTCGGACCCGACCCACGCCGGTTCAGCCTCGGACCCGACCCACGCCGGTCCGTCTTCGCACGCCGGATGGCCACCGCCTACCGGCTGGTCCGCACCCGGCGGAGAGCCACCAACGGGCGGCTGGCAGCCGCAGGCCGGATGGCAGCCATACGGCTACCCGCCGCCGTACGCCTACCCCGGCTATCCGCAGGCCAGCGGTGGCCGGACCACGAACGCCGGGCGGATCGTCGGAATCGTCGTCGCGGCCTTCGTGGTGCTGGTCGTGCTCGTCTGTGGCTGCCTCTGCGCGGCCGGTTTCCTGCTCGACGGGACCGGCTCGGAGCCGGTCGCCGAGGAGCCGTGGGGCGTTCCCGACGACGGTTGGGCAGCACCCACCACGAGCGCGCCCATCCCGGGGCGACCCAGCTCCGCGCCCCGGATCCCCAGCCCCGCGTCCCCGACCCCGAGCAAGCAGCCGATCACCCGGCCGACGTCGGGACCGGCCCCGGTGACAGTGGTCTACGAGGTCACCGGATCGGGCGAGGCCGACATCGCGTACTACGACGCCGAGAGCGATCTCATGCATGTCGACGGCGCGACGTTGCCGTGGCGCACCACCATCCGGACCAACGGCAAGACCAGGGTGATGGTGGAGGCCACCGGGCCCGACATCAACAACGCCACGCCGATCGACTGCACCGTCACGATCACCGGCGTCGGAAAGCCGGTGGTCATCAAGGAACAGGGGTATTACGCCATCTCCTGCACGCCGGAGTGAGCCTGAGCGTGGCCGATCCCGCTTGATCGACGCCGGTTCGCCGATGTGGGGGTATCGGAACGCCGCTGATACCCCGATATCGGCGATCTCGTGTCGATCAAGCGGGCGGGCGGGGGCGGGCGGGCACGGGCGAGCGGGCGCGGGCGAGCGGGCGCGGGCGAGCGGGCGCGGGCGGGCGGGCGCGGGCGAGCGGGCGCGGGCGAGCGGGCGCGGGCGAGCGGGCGCGGGCCTGACGGGTCTGGGGTTCAGCCGCGGGTGGCCTTAGGCTGGCGCAGGTGACGAGCACCGATGTCGACCCGCTGGTGGCCCGGATGCGGCCGTTCGGCACGACGATCTTCGCCGAGATGTCCGCCCTCGCCGTGCGTACCGGAGCGGTCAACCTCGGCCAGGGATTCCCCGACACCGACGGCCCACCGGAGATGTTGGCCGCCGCCGCCGAGGCGTTGCGCGGTGGGCAGAACCAGTACCCACCCGGCCCGGGGATCCCCGCCCTGCGCGCGGCGGTCGCGGCCCATCAGCGACGGTTCCAGAACCTGGAGTACGACCCGGACGGCGAGATCGTCATCACCGCGGGTGCCACCGAGGCCGTCGCGGCGAGCATTCTCGCGCTCTGCGAACCGGGCGACGAGGTGGTCTGCTTCGAGCCGTACTACGACTCGTACGCCGCCTCGATCGCCCTTGCCGGTGCGGTCCGGCGGCCGGTGACCCTGCGCCCGAAGGCCGACGGCCGGTACGCGTTCGACCCGGCGGCGCTTCGCGCGGCGTTCGGCCCGCGCACCCGGTTGGTACTGCTCAACTCCCCGCACAACCCGACCGGCAAGGTCTTCACCCCGGCCGAGTTGGCACTGGTCGCCGAGCTGTGCCAGGAGTTCGGCGCGTACGCGGTCACCGACGAGGTGTACGAGCACCTGGTGTTCACCGACGCGGCGAGCCCGCACGTGTCGCTGGCCACCCTGCCCGGGATGCGGGAGCGGACGCTGCGCATCTCGTCGGCCGGCAAGACGTTCTCCTGCACGGGCTGGAAGGTCGGCTGGGCGAGCGGTCCGGCGGCGCTGGTGTCGGCGATGCTCCGGGTGAAGCAGTTCCTCACCTACGTCAACGCCGCGCCGCTGCAACCGGCGGTGGCCGTGGCGCTGGCCCTGCCGGACGACTACTACACCGGCTTCCGGGACGGGCTCCAGCAACGGCGGGACCAACTCGTCGACGGGCTCACCGACGCCGGGTTCGACGTGCTCAGTTCGGAGGGGACGTACTTCGTGACCGCCGACGTGACAGCTCTCGGCGGCCGGGACGGGGTTGAGTTCTGCCGTTCCCTGCCGGAGCGTTGCGGGGTGGTGGCGGTGCCGACCCAGGTCTTCTACGACGACACCGACGCCGGCCGGCGACTGGTCCGCTTCGCCTTCTGCAAGCGCCCGGAGGTGCTGACCGAGGCGGTCACCCGGCTGCGCGGTCTGCGCCCGACCCGCTGACCGGCCCGGACCCGGTCGGCTCCGAATCGGTCGTCGACTGTTCCGGGGTGGACGACGCGAGTCGGGTGAGCAGTCGGCCCTCGTCGCCGAGCAGCACCGATTCGGCGTCGTCCACGAACGACAGGTCCGCCGTCACGTGCCGGCTCGCCGCGGTGAGGAGCAACCCGACCACCGGGTCGTCGGCGGCCCGTCGTAGGCCGTCCAGATTGCGCAGCTCGCGCAGCAGGTGCCCGCGCTGGTTCGTGAGGACCGCACGAACGGTGGCTGCCGAGCCGGATCGGGCGGCGGCGGTGACCTTGAGGAAGAAGTCGTCCCGGAATCCGCCACTTCGCGGGCTCGGTTCGGCCAGCCACCGCGCCAACTCCGCTCGGCCGCCCGGGGTGATCTCGTAGACCACCCGGTCCGGCTTGATCGGCTGCGGTTGTCGTTCGGCGACGACCAGCTCGTCCCGGGAGAGCCGGTCGAGGATCTGGTAGAGGTGGCCGATGTTCAGCGGCCCCCACTGCGGGCCGACGGCGGCCTCGAACGCGCCCTTGAGCTGGTAGCCGTGGCTGGGGCCGGCCGCGAGCAGGGCCAGGACGGCGTGCTGGATCGCCATGTCACCTCCGGTACGGGTCTTGCATTGTCACAATGTATCGCGCAGAGTGGGGGACAGCACACGGGGAGGCGCGACATGCTCGGCTTCATCTGGAGGCAGCTGCGCGGCCGTGCGGGGCGGTCGGTGGCGCTGTTGGTCGGCGTGCTGGTGGCCACCACCGGTTTCGTGGTCCTGACCAGTGCCACCACCACTTCTCAGTTGAACGTCGTCGGCACGATCGAGCGCAACACTCAGGTCGGCTACGAGGTCCTGGTCCGACCGGCAGGCACCCGCACACCGCTGGAGGCCGAGCGCGGCTTGGTCCGCCCCAACTACCTCTCCGGGCTCTTCGGCGGCATCACGACCCAGCAGTACGAGCAGGTGAAGCAGGTCCCCGGCATCGAGGTGGCGGCACCGATCGCGATGCTCGGCTATTCGACCACTCTGCTGCCGACGCCGATCGACCTCACCGAGGCCGTCGACCGCTCGCTCGATCGCCAGGTCATCCGTGTCGATCCGACCTTCCACGCCGAACGCGGTCTCTCCAGCGCACCGGGCAAACCCCGGTACGTGTACGTGACGACGAAGCCGTTGATCCATCCCCGGATCGAGAGGGAGATCGACAGGGACGCCGTGCCGTACTCCGACGGGCGGTCCTATCCCTGGTCGGACACGTGTGGGCCGGTCTCCCGCGAGGTGCAGCCGGACGGGCGCAGCCTCCCCATCTGCGACCCGGGATACGCGCTGCTGGGTAACCCGGGCACCTACTCCGAGCGCGAGGACTGGTCGCTGCACGCCGTCCAACTGCTGCCCGACGGTCGATTCCAAGCCGACTCCCATGTCCTCGCGACCGATCGGGACGGCTCCTCGACACCCACCGACCGGCTGGTGATGGCGTACGACCTGACCGTGCCGTTCCTCCTGGCCGCTGTCGACCCGGTGGCCGAGGAGCGACTTGTCGGCCTCGACAACGCGGTGGTCACGGGCCGAGCCGTGCGCACCGACGACACGCCGGCCGTCGACCGCCGGGGCTCGGCCGACAACCTGGAGGTCCCGGTCCTCGTCACCAACCGACCCTTCATCGACGAGTCGCTGACGGCCAGATTCACCCGGCTCGCGCTCAGCCCCGCCGGGGTGGAGGCGATCGACCTGGAGCAGACGTTGAGCCGCCCGGGCGGGACTCCGGCCGGGTCCGGCCGGTATGACCTCACTGCCGGGCACCAGGCGATGCTCACCGAAGAGCTCTCCCTGGCCGGGTGCTGCCACGGCCAACTGCAGACGGTCGTGCAGTCGGGCGAAGTGCAGTACGACCGACTACCCGACGGCAGCCTGCGCGCCCGGTCGCAGCCGCCCGGCGACCCGGAGGTGTACGGCAAGGAGGAGGCGTTCAACCCGCTGCCCCGCCCCTGGCTCGCCGACGACAGTGGCTCGCGAACGGTACGCGCGCTGCCACTACCCACTGGCGGTAACGCGACCATTCGATTCTGGCGGGCCGTCGGTGTCTTCGACCCGAGCCGACTGACCGGGTTCAGCGACCTCGGCCGCCTGCCGCTGGAGACCTACCAGGCGCCGGTGGCGCAGGGTGCCGACGACCGCAGCCGGGCCGCATTAGGCGGCCGGCCGTTGACGCCCAGCGGCAATCCCGCCGGCTACCTCTCGGCGCCGCCGCTGCTCCTCACCAATCTCGGCAGTGTGCCGAAACTCCTGGAGGGTGGCGGGGCACAGGCCAAGTCACCGATCAGCGCGATCCGGGTACGCGTGGCGGACGTGGGCGGCTACACCGAACAGTCGGCCGAGCGGGTCCGGCTGGTCGCCGAACAGATCGCAGCACGCACCGGGCTGGACGTCGACGTCACCCTCGGCTCGTCGGCCGCACCACAGACCGTGGAGTTGCCCGCCGGCTCGTTCGGCCGGCCGATGCTGCGGCTGACCGAGGACTGGTCGGCCCTCGGTGTGGCATCGGTCATCACCCAGGCGGTGGACCACAAGAGCCTGGTGCTCTTCGTGCTGGTGCTGGTGGTCTGCGTGCTGTTCCTGGGCAACGCGGTCAGCGCCGCCGTCCGCGACCGCCGCTCCGAGCTGGCGGTGCTCGCCTGTCTCGGCTGGCCGGCCCGCCGCATCGCGGCGCTGCTCCTCGGTGAGGTCGCCCTGCTCGGGCTCGTCGCCGGCTTGCTCTCGCTCGCCCTCGCGGTGCCCCTCGGGACGGCGCTCGGCATGGACGTCGACTGGCGGCGGGCGGCCCTGGCCGTACCCATCGCCCTGCTCCTCGCGCTGGCTGCGGGCCTGGTGCCGGCGCTGCGGGCGGCGCGCGCCCACCCGGCCGCCGCCCTCCGTCCGATCGTCGCTCCCGCCGGCTGGGTACGCCGACCGCGCACTCTGCTCGGCCTGGCCCTGGTCAATCTGGCCCGCACCCCGGGGCGCACCTTCCTCGGCGCCGGTGCGCTGGCGATCGGGGTGGCCGCGTTGACGCTGGTCGCCGCCGCCGCGTGGGCGTTCCGGGGCGCGATCGTCGGCAGTCTGCTCGGCGACGTGGTCTCGTTGAGCGTGCGCGGGGCGGACACTGTGGCCGCCGCCGCCACCGTGCTGCTCGGTGCCGCGGCGGTCGCGGACGTGCTCTACCTGAACATCCGCGACCGGGCCGCCGAGCTGGCCACCCTTCGCGCGATCGGCTGGACCGACGCCGACCTCGGACGGCTGGTCGGCTACGAAGGGCTGGCCTTGGGTGTCGTCGGCGCGACGACCGGAGCGGCGATCGGTCTGGCCGGCGCGGGCTGGCTGATCGGCGACCTGCCCGAAGCGCTGCTCCTGGTCGCCGCGCTGACGGCACTGGCTGGCGCGCTGGTCAGCGCCCTCGCCGCGCTGGTGCCCGCCGCCCTGTTGCCGCGTCTACGCCCCGCCCGACTTCTGGCAGAGGAGTAGCAGATGGTGAGCGAGCAGAGCGGCAGCACGATCGCGGTCGACCACCTGGTCCGACGATTCGGCACCGGCGCGGACCGGTTGACGGCCGTCGACGACGTCTCATTGACCATCGCGGCCGGTTCGGTGGTGGCGCTGACCGGGCCGAGCGGGTCGGGAAAGTCGACGCTGCTGCACCTGATCGGCGCGATCGAGCAGCCCGACGAAGGGACCGTCACCGTCGACGGCATGGTGGTCAGCAGCCTGCGCAGGGCCGCGTTGGCGCGCTACCGGCAACGGGTCGGGTTCGTGTTCCAGCGCTACCACCTGCTGCCGGCGTTGACAGTGCTGGACAACGTGATCGCGCCAGTCCTCCCCCGCCGAGGCCGGGTCGATCATGCGGCACGAGCGCGGGAGCTACTGGACGCGGTCGGCCTGGCCGGACGGGAGGGGGCCCGGCCCCCGCAGCTCTCCGGCGGCCAGCAGCAGCGAGTCGCCATCGCCCGGGCGCTGATGGGGGCCCCGGGTCTGCTGCTGGCTGACGAGCCCACCGGCAACCTCGACTCCGTCACCGGCGGCCAGATCCTCGACCTGCTGCTCGACCTTCGTGACCGGCACGGCATGACCATCCTGCTCGCCACACACGAACAGTCCATCGCCGCCCGCTGCGACCGACTGGTCCGTCTCAACGACGGACGCGTCACCGAAGACCTCGACCTCACCGACGGCGAGGACCCGGCCGACACGTACGAGCGGGCCGCCCGGCTACGGCTGTGACAGCTCGGGCCGTCAGGCCACGGGGCTGGCGGTGCGGACCTGCTCGGCGATCCGTTCGGCGACCTCGCGGGCGGTCGCCTCGGTGGCGGCCTCGACCATCACCCGGACCAGCGGCTCGGTGCCCGACGGGCGCAGCAGCACCCGACCGGTCTCACCCAACTCCGCCTCGGCCCGCTCGGCCTCGGCGCGGACGGCCGGCGCGTTGGCGCCCACGGTCCGGTCCCCGACCGGCACGTTGATCAGCACCTGGGGCAGCTTGGTGACCACCGAGGCCAGCTCGGCGAGGGACTGGCCGGTGGCCGCCATCCGGGCCATCAGGTGCAGGCCGGTGAGCACGCCGTCGCCGGTGGTGGCGTGCGCGGGCATCACGATGTGACCGCTCTGCTCACCGCCGAGCGCGAGGCCCGAGGCGCGCAGCTCCTCCAGCACGTACCGGTCGCCGACCTTGGTCTCGATCAGCCGGATGCCCTGCGCGGACATCGCGAGCCGCAGACCGAGGTTGCTCATCACGGTGGCGACGAGGGTGTCCTGGGTGAGGGTCCCGGCTTCGCGCATGGCCAGCGCCAGGATCGCCATCACCTGGTCGCCGTCGACCTCGTCGCCGTCGGCGGTGACCGCCAGGCAGCGGTCGGCGTCGCCGTCGTGGGCGATGCCCAGGTGGGCGCCGTGCTCGACCACGGCGGCGCGCAGCGCCTCGATGTGGTTGGAGCCACAGTCGTCGTTGATGTTCAGGCCGTCGGGCTCCGCGTAGATCGCGACGACCTCCGCACCGGCCTCCCGGTAGGCGACGGGCGCGACCTCGGCGGCGGCGCCGTTGGCGCAGTCGACCACGACCTTGATCCCGTCGAGCCGGTGCGACACGGTGCTGACCAGGTGCTGAACGTAGTGGTCGGCACCGTCGAGCAGGTCGTGCACGCGACCGACGCCGGCGCCGACCGGACGCTCCCAGGCGGTGGTGGCGTTCGTCTCGACGGCCGCCTCGATCTGCATCTCGATCTCGTCGGGCAACTTGTGCCCGCCGGCGGCGAAGAGCTTGATGCCGTTGTCGGGCATCGGGTTGTGCGACGCGGAGAGCATCACCCCGAGGTCGGCCTTGGCTTCCGCGGTGAGGAACGCCACCGCGGGGGTGGGCAGCACGCCGACCCGCACCACGTTGGCACCGGCGCTGGTCAGACCGGCCACCACGGCGGCCTCCAGCATCTCGCCGCTGGCCCGGGTGTCCCGACCGACGACGGCGAGTGGCGGGTGGCTGCGGTCTGTCTCGGCCAGTGTGTGCGCGGCGGCCACGGCGACCGCCAGCGCCAGCTCGGGTGTGAGATCCGCGTTCGCCCGCCCGCGTACGCCGTCCGTGCCGAACAACCGACCCATACCCGCCAACCTCCGATTGAGCACAACAAGTGAGGAGAAAGCGGAACGGCCGACCCACCTCCCCGTCGTGGGGAGGCGGACCGGCCGTCCGTCAGAAGTACAACGCGCTGGGAAAGATCAGCGCTTCGAGTACTGAGGAGCCTTGCGGGCCTTCTTGAGGCCGTACTTCTTGCTCTCCTTGACCCGGGCGTCCCGGGTGAGGAAGCCGGCCTTCTTCAGCGCCGGGCGGTCGTCCGGCTCGCTGACGATCAGCGCACGCGCGATGGCCAGCCGCAGCGCACCGGCCTGGCCGGTGGTGCCGCCGCCACGCAGGTTGGCGATGACGTCGAACGCCTCGGGCTTCTCGGCGGTGACCAGCGGGTCCTTGATGAGCTGCTGGTGCACCTTGCTCGGGAAGTAGGCCTCGAGGTCACGACCGTTGCAGGTGATCTTGCCGGTGCCCGGGACGATACGGACCCGGACGATGGCCTCCTTGCGCCGACCCACGGTCTGGATCGGGCGGTCACCACGCGGCGCGCGGGCGACGGGCGCCGGTGCCTCGGTGACCTCGGGGGCGACCTCGGTCTCGGTGATGTCGGTCATGCTGATTCCTTCGCCCGCGCTCACTGCGCGATCTGCTTGATCTCGAACGGCACCGGCTGCTGCGCGAGGTGCGGGTGCTCGGCACCGGCGTAGACCTTCAGCTTCTTGATCAGCTGACGGCCGAGCTTGTTGTGCGGGAGCATCCCCTTCACCGCGAGCTCGATGGCCCGCTCGGGGCGCTTGGTCAGCAGCTCGTCGTAGCCGACCTGCTTCAGGCCACCCGGGTAACCGGAGTGGCGGTAAGCGACCTTGGTGTGGCGCTTGTTGCCGGTCAGCGCGACCTTGCCCGCGTTCACGATGACGACGAAGTCGCCCGTGTCGACGTGCGGCGCGAAAGTCGGCTTGTGCTTACCACGCAGCAACGTGGCGGCGTGGGTGGCCAGGCGGCCCAGCACGACATCAGAGGCGTCGATGACGTGCCACTGACGCTCGATCTCACCCGGCTTCGGGCTGTACGTACGCACAGGTCTACCTTGTCTCGTCGTCGGTCTGGGGTCGCGCGCCGAGGTGACCAGATCTTGCAGGCCGGACCAGCGCGCACGAACGACCAAGCGTACCTGATGGGGCACGCCTCTGGATGTCGTACAACAGCAGGCAACGATACCCGGCGCCCGGTACGCAGGTCAAAACGGGGGTACGGTCCCCCGCGCCGACCCGCCGCCGGTGGCCCAGCTCACACGTCGGCTCACACGTCGGCGAGCCGACCGGCCCGGGGCCGCAGGTAGACCGCCCAGGTGACCGCGAAGCACAACGCGTACCAGCCGATGAAGGCCAGGTAGGCGGCGTCGGCGTTGCCGGAGCCGAGGAACGACTGGCGGAACGAGATGTTGACCAGCACCCCTCCGGACGCGCCGACGGCACCCGCGATGCCGATCAACGAACCGGTCATCCGCCGCGCCCACCGGGCGGCCGAATCCGGGTCACGACGACCGGTGGCGACCGCGGCAGCCGCCCGGGCCCGGAAGATCGCCGGGATCATCTTGTACGTGGAGCCGTTGCCGATGCCGGAGAAGACGAAGAGGGCGATGAACCCGGTCAGGTAGAGCCAGAACGAGTGCTCCCGGGCCGCGTACAGCACGGTGCCCGCGCCGGCCGCCATCGCGACGAAGTTCCAGAAGGTCACCCGGGCCCCGCCCAGCCGGTCGGCCAGGTGCCCGCCCAGCGGGCGGATCAGCGAACCGACCAGCGGGCCGAGGAAGGTCAGCCAGGCGGCGTCGACCGGGGTGGGGAACCGCTCGGCGAACTGGAGCTGGAGCACCTGGCCGAAGGCGAAGCCGAAGCCGATGAACGAGCCGAAGGTGCCGATGTAGAGCAGTGACATGACCCAGGTGTGCCGGTCGCGGGCCGCCTCGCGCAGCGCGCCGGGCTCGTTGCGCGCCCCGGGCACCGTGTCCAACCAGCGGGCCGCCGCCAGCGCGGCCAGCACGATCAGCGGCAGGTAGACCGCCGGGACCAACCGGGGGTACGCGGCACCGGCGGTGGCGAGGACCGCCAGCCCGACCAGTTGCACGGCGGGGACACCCAGGTTGCCGCCGCCGGCGTTGAGCCCGAGGGCCCGGCCCTTGAGCCGCTCCGGGTAGAACAGGTTGATGTTCGCCATCGAGGAGGCGAAGTTGCCTCCGCCCACGCCGGTCAGGCAGGCGAGCACCATCAGGGTGGTGTAGGACACCCCGGGTTCCAGCAGCACCGTCATCGGCACCGTGGGCACCAGCAGCATGAGTGCGCTGATGATCGTCCAGCGCCGTCCGCCGAAGCGGGCCACCGCCAGCGTGTACGGCAGCCGCAGCACCGCGCCCAGGGCGGCGGGCACGGCGGTGAGCAGGAACTTCCCGGCCGGGTCGATGCCGTACGCCGGGCCGAGGAAGAGCACGGTGACCGACCAGAGGCTCCACACCGAGAAGCCGATGTGCTCGGCGAAGATCGAGACCCAGAGGTTGCGCCGGGCGATCGGCGCGCCCGTCGTCCGCCAGAAGTCGGGGTCCTCGGGGCGCCAGTCGTCGAGTCGGCGCCCACGGCCGGTGGTGGTCGGCGGCCCGACGGTGACAGCGGTGGTGGTGAGCGTGCTCACGGCGGCTCCTCCTGGTCGATGTGACGAGGAGGAACGCTAGGAACACCCGGTTACCTGGCAGTGCCCGTCGCGGGTCGGCCCGGATACGGCTACCGCACCACGGGCCGGCGGCGATGGTGAGGTGTCGATCAGAGCTGCTGGAGGATGCGCAGCGCGCGGCCGACCCGGAGCATCGTGTCGGTGTCGGCGACGTCCACGCATTCGGTGAACCACTTCTTCATCGGCGAGGAGATGCGGTCGGGCATCACCACGTACCGGCCCATGGACACGGCGAGCGGCGAGTCGCGCAGCAGCGACTCCTCGACCACCTCGACCACGATCACGATGGGGACGTCGGTGGAGTTGTAGACATCCGAGCTGACCACGAGGCCGAGGCGCTCCCGGGCGCCCTCGATGCGCCAGACCTCTCCCCTACGCAGCACGCGGCCGGCCGCCGGAGAGCAGGTCGTTGACCATGCCCACCTCGCGGGCGTCGGCGAGAGCGGCGGACTCCAGGTCCAGACCGGCCCGGCCCACGGCGGCGGCGTGCGCGGTGAAGACCTCGCGCAGCGCCTTCTCGCGGGCGGCCTGGTCCATCCACGCGGAGAGCGACAGGCCCTCGCGCTTGGCGAACCGCCGGGCCTCCTCGATCGTCTCGTCGGTGAACGACAGAGTCACCTTGGCAGTCATGCCGAGCAGATTACCCAGTGGTATGACCGACAGTCATCCCTGCGCTCACCGGCTCACCCCCGGGCGGCGAAACGCACAAAAAGGTGGCCTTCACGCGGCGCGGCCGCCGAACACCGCGAAACGCCACTCCTTGAAGTAGCAGTCGACCTCGACCAGACCGGCCTCGGAAAGCCACCGGCACTGGTCGGCCACTGTCGCCGGCCGGTCGTGCCGCATCCGCTCCCGGGAGGCCGCGATCTCGGCGGGGGACGCGCCCAGCTCGGTGATCTGCTCCATCCACACCTCGTCGTAGCGCCGGTCCAGCTCCGGGGTCGGACCGGCGACCTGCTCGGCGTTGACGAACATCCCACCCGGTGCCAGCGCGGCGGCGACCCGCCGGTAGAGCGCGCGCTTGCCGGCGTCGTCCAGGTGGTGGATCGCCAGCGCGCTGACCACCGCGTCGTACCGGCCCGGCGGCAGCTCGTCGGCCAGGTCGGCGTGGACCGTCAGGTATGGCACGGACCGCGCGTCCAACTGGTCGGTGGCGCGGGCGAGCATCGCCGGTGCTCCGTCCACCAGGGTCAACCGCACTCCGGGCACCGCCGCGGCGAGCAGCAACGAGAGCAGGCCGGTGCCCGCGCCCAGATCCAACACCTCCGGGGTACGCCCCGCGGCGAGCGCGGCCCGCAACGGCGGCGCGGCGACCTGGACGGCGGTGCCGTAGAAGCTGTCGAAGCAGGGAATCAACCGCCGGCGCGCCTCGTCGTAAGTGCCGGCCACCGCGTCGAAAACGTCCGTCACGCTCATCGCCATCTCCCAAACTTTGAGACACTTTTCCCACATTATAAGTGCTGGACGACGAGCCGACCTCACTCCTGGACACACGAGAAGCCCCCGGTTCCGTGGGACTCCAGGACACCGGGGGCGGTTTGGTGCTGCGTTGGTCAGCCGACGGGGCCGCTGATCCCATCACTCTCGGCGATGCAGCCGGCAGACAGCGCGGCCGATAGGGACCCGAGCCGAAAGCCCACGCCACGGAGGCCGCACACGGGCGACGGTGAGTGTTCGATGAGTCGCCGACCTCGCCCACACCAGCCGATGCGCCCGGCGTGGCTCTGCCGTAACTGCGCGGCGCCCTGGCCGTGTCCGCCGGCTCAGCTCCACCTGGCGACCGAGTTCTACGGCCACTCGATCGCGCTGGCGTTCTACCTAGCGGCGAACATGCAGGACGCGGTTCACGACCTGTACTCACTGGGCGTTCACCCTGACCCGCGGGCACTCCACGCCCGGTTCCTCGGCTGGCTGCCACTGACCCGCGACCGAACCGCTACGGCGTGCGTCGACCGCCTGCGGGGTGACGTGCGCTGCCGCTGTGGAGCTGATGTCGCAAACGAATCAACCGTCGATGTCGTAAACGATTCAGCTCCACAGGCTCCGACTCGCACCCTCCGACGCGCTCGCTGCCCCAGGGTGGTGTGAGGCCCACTTGACAGGACCGAAACAGAAGGGACCCGGACCGGAAACCGCCCGGCGGCACGCTTTGCCGACATGACAGACGGTGCACGGTCGGCAACTCGACCGGGGTTCAGACCCCGGGAGGTGGCGACGCACTGCCCGTACTGCGCCCTGCAGTGCGGCATGACGCTGCGCGAGGACGACGCCGGGGTGACGGTCCACCCCCGCCAGTTCCCCACCAACCGGGGCGGGCTCTGCCAGAAGGGTTGGACCGCCGCCGAACTGCTCGACCACCCGGAGCGGCTGACCACCCCACTACTGCGCGACCCGGCCACCGGCGAGCTGCGCCCGGCGAGCTGGGACGCCGCGCTCGACCGGATCGTCACCCGCATCCGCGCGATCCAGGACGATGCCGGCCCGGACGCGGTCGCCGTCTTCGGTGGCGGCGGCCTGACCAACGAGAAGGCTTACGCGTTGGGCAAGTTCGCCCGGATCGGGCTGCGCACCCGGAACATCGACTACAACGGACGGTTCTGCATGTCCTCGGCGGCGGCCGCCGGGATGCGGGCCTTCGGCATCGACCGGGGGCTGCCGTTCCCGCTCGCCGACCTGGGTCGGGCCGACACGCTGCTGCTGGTCGGCGCCAACCCGGCGGAGACCATGCCACCGCTGGTGCGCTGGCTCACCGAGCAGCGCCGCAACGGCGGCCGGCTGATCGTCGTCGACCCCCGGGTCACCGCCACCGCCCGTCAGGCCGACCTGCACCTGCAACCGCTGCCCGGCACAGATCTCGCGGTGGCCAACGCGCTGCTGCACATCGCGCTCACCGAAGGGTGGGTCGACCGCAGCTACGTGGCCGAGCGCACCAGCGGCTTCGAAGCGGTCCGCCGGGCTGTCGCCGCCTGGTGGCCGGCCCGCGCGGAACAGCTCTCCGGGGTGCCGGTGGCCGACCTGGAGGCGACCGCCCGCGCTCTGGGCACCGGCGGTCGCGTGATCATCCTGACCGCACGCGGCGCCGAGCAGCACGCGAAGGGCGTCGACACGGTCACCGCGTACGTCAATCTGGCTCTCGCCCTCGGTCTTCCCGGGCGGGACGGTTCGGGGTACGGCTGCCTCACCGGGCAGGGCAACGGCCAGGGCGGGCGGGAGCACGGGCAGAAGGCCGACCAGCTCCCCGGCTACCGGAAGATCGACGACCCGGCGGCCCGGGAGCACGTCGCCCGGGTCTGGGGGGTGACCGCCGACGAACTGCCCGGCCCGGGTGTGCCGGCCTACCGACTTCTCGACTCGCTCGGCACTCCGGACGGCCCCCGGGCGTTGCTGGTGTTCGGCTCCAACCCGGTGGTCTCCGCGCCCCGGGCGACCCGGATCGAACGGCGGTTGCGGGACCTGGACCTGCTGGTCGTCGCCGACCTGCTGCTCTCCGAGACAGCGGCGCTGGCCGACGTGGTTCTGCCCACCGCTCAGTGGGCCGAGGAGGACGGAACCATGACCAACCTGGAAGGTCGGGTGCTGCGTCGCCGCGCCCTGCGCCCACCCCCGGCGGGCGTCCGAACCGACCTGGACATCATCTCCGACCTCGCGGCGAGGCTCGCCGCCGCCGAAGCCCCAGCCGCCGCCGAACCGGACGGCGCGCGACCGGAGGCCGTCGCGGCTGCCCGGTTCCCGGCCGACCCGGCCACCGTCTTCGCCGAGCTACGCCTCGCCTCCGCCGGCGGGGCAGCCGACTACGCCGGCATCAGCTGGGCCCGGATCGACGACCAGGACGGCGTCTACTGGCCCTGCCGCAGCGAGGACGGGCCGGACACCCCACGGTTGTTCGCCGAGGAGTTCGCGACCCCGGACGGCCGGGCCCGGTTCCACCCCGTCGACCATCGGCCGGCCGCCGAGGAGGTCTGCGAGACGTACCCGCTGCACTTCACGACCGGCCGGGTGCTGACGCAGTACCAGTCCGGCACCCAGACCCGCCGGGTGCCCGCGCTGCGCCGTGCCGCCCCGGAGGCGTTCGTCGAGCTACACCCCGATCTGGCCGCACGGTTGGGCGTCGATGACGGCGACCCGGTGCGGGTCACCTCGCGGCGGGGCGAGTTGTGCGCTCCGGCCCGACTCAGCGTGGGGATTCGACCGGACACGGTGTTCGCCCCGTTCCACTACCCGGGGGCGCAACGGGCCAACTCGGTGACCAGCGACGCGGTCGACCCGATCTCCGGGATGCCCGAATTCAAGATCTGCGCGGTCCGGGTGGAGAAGGCATGACCGCCCGGGTGGTGATCGTCGGCAACGGGATGGCGGGCGCCCGCCTCGCGGGGGAACTGCACGCCCGCGAGGGTGACCGAAAGGTCACCGTGCTCGGGGCAGAGCCGCACCGCGCGTACAACCGGATCCTGCTCTCCACACTGCTGGCCGGTCGCATCGGCGAGCCGGACGTGGAGCTGACCGAGGCCGCGGGGCACGGCATCGACCTGCGCACCGGCGTATCGGTGGCCTCGATCGACAGGTCCTCCCGGGAGGTCCACACCGACGACGGCGAACGCATCTCCTACGACCACCTGGTGCTGGCCACGGGCGCGCGGGCGGTGGTACCACCCCTGCCCGGCCTGGATCCGGCCGACCTACCGGAGCGGGTCGTTCCCTTCCGGACCCTGGACGACTGCCGGCGGATCCTCGCCGCGGCGGACGGCGCGCGCAGTGCCCTGGTGCTGGGCGGCGGTCTACTCGGCCTGGAGGCCGCCCGTGGTCTGGCCAGCCGCGGGTTGACCACCACCGTGGTGCACCCGAGCGAGCACCTGATGGAACGGCAGCTCGACCCGGTAGCCGGTGCGGTGCTCGCCGGCACGCTCGCCGGGATCGGCGTCACAGTGCAGCTCGCGGTGCCGGCTACCGGCGTCGTCGCCGACGCCGACGGCGTTCGCCTCGACCTGGCCGACGGGCGGACGTTGCGCGCCGACCTACTGGTGCTCTCCTGCGGGGTACGCCCCGACACCGCCCTCGCGCAGGCCGCCGGGCTGACCGTCCGACGTGGCGTGGTGGTGGACGACCGGCTGCGTACCGACGACCGGTCCATCTCGGCGATCGGCGACTGCGCCGAGCACGACGGCGTGCTCACCGGGCTGGTCGCGCCCGCCTGGGCCCAGGCACGGGTGCTCGCCGACGTGCTGAGCGGAACGGACCCGTTGGCGCGGTACCGGCCCAAGCCGGTGGTGACCCGACTCAAGGCCGCCGGGATCGACCTGGCCTCGATGGGTGACCCGGTCGGCGGCGGGCCGGGCGAGGAACTGACCTTCGCCGACCCGGCGCGGGGGACGTACGCCCGGTTGCGGATCCGCGACGAGCGGCTGGTCGGCGCGATCCTGCTCGGCGACAACCCGGCCGTCGGGACGGTGATCCAGCTCTTCGACCGTGGTCACCCGGTGCCGGCCGACCGGCGGGCACTCCTGCTGGGTCGGGCACTCGGCACAAGCGGCGCGACCCCGGCCGCGTCACCGGCGCTGATGCCGGACGCGGCGACGGTCTGCCAGTGCAACACGGTGAGCAAGGGCGCGCTCGTCCGCAGTTGGCGCTCCGGAGCCCGGACCGTAGACGCGGTGGTGGCGGCTACCCGGGCCGGCACCGGCTGCGGCGGATGCCGGGACGCGGTGGGCGGCATCGTCGACTGGCTGAGCCAGGCGGAATCGGTGGAGGTGACGCGATGAACGGCGGCGATCTGGTCGTCATCGGCAACGGCATGGTCGGGCAGCGTTTCGTCGACGCGCTGCGCGCACGTGACCCGGAGGGTCGGTGGCGGGTGACCGTGCTGGCCGAGGAGCGACGCCCGGCGTACGACCGGGTGCGGCTGTCGGCGTACTTCGACGGGGTGAGTGAGAGCGAACTCAACCTGTACACAGCGCACGACGGGGTGCGGCTGCGGCTGGGCGAACCGGCCACCGGCATCGACCGGGCCCGGCAGGTGGTGACCACCGACGGCGGCGAATACCCGTACGACGCGGTGGTGCTGGCCACCGGGTCGTACCCGTTCGTGCCGCCGGTGCCCGGCGCGGAACTGCCCGGGGTGTTCGTCTATCGGACGCTCGACGACCTGGCGGCGATCCGGGCGTACGCGGACGGCCGCCGGGTCGGCGCGGTGATCGGTGGCGGGTTGCTGGGATTGGAGGCGGCGAACGCGTTGCGGTTGCTCGGCCTGAGCACCGACGTGGTCGAGTTCGCGCCCCGGCTGATGCCGGTGCAGGTGGACCAGGCCGGTGGCGCGATGCTGCGGCGCTACGTCGAGGAGTTGGGCGTACGGACCCATCTCGGGGTCGCGACGAGCGCGATCCGACCGGGTCCGGACGGCGCGGTCGCCGCGCTGGAGTTGTCCGACGGCGGCGTGCTCGACGCCGAGCTGGTGGTGGTGGCCGCCGGCATCCGGCCCCGGGACCAGCTGGCCCGGGACGCCGACCTGCCACTGGGCCCGCGCGGCGGGGTGCTCGTCGACGAGACCTGCCGCACCGCCGACGAGCGGATCTGGGCGATCGGTGAGTGCGCGGCCGTCGACGGCACCTGTCACGGTCTGGTCGCCCCCGGGTACGCGACGGCCGAGGTGGTGGCCGACCGGCTGGTCGGCGGCGCGGCGACGTTCCCGGGCGCGGACACCGCCACCAAGCTGAAGTTGCTCGGTGTCGACGTCGCCTCGTTCGGCGACGCCCACGGCGTGACCTCCGGCTGCCTGGACGTCACCTTCACCGACCCGGCCACCCGGGTCTACGCGAAGCTGGTCCTCTCCGACGACGCGCACACCCTGCTCGGCGGCGTGCTGGTCGGCGACGCCAGCGCCTACCCGACGTTGCGGGCCAGCGTGGGCGGCCCGTTGCCGGCGGCGCCGCTGGCGTTGCTCGCCCCGGACGGTGGCGGGGCGGACGCCGGCGCTCTGCCCGCCACCGCCCAGGTCTGCTCCTGCAACGCGGTGACCCGGGGCGACGTGGACGCCGCCATCGCCGACGGCTGCGCGGACGTGCCGGCGTTGAAGGCGTGCACCCGGGCCGGCACGAGCTGCGGTTCCTGCGTGCCGATGCTGAAGCAGCTCCTGGACGCGGCCGGGGTGGCGCAGTCCAGCGCGCTGTGCGAGCACTTCGACGTCAGCCGCCGGGAGCTGTTCGAGATCGTCCGCGTACGCGGCATCCGGACGTTCTCCCGGCTGGTCGCCGAGCACGGTCGGGGGCGCGGCTGCGACATCTGCAAGCCGGTGGTGGCGTCCATCCTCGCGTCGCTGGGCAGCGGGCACGTGCTCGACGGTGAGCAGGCGTCGTTGCAGGACACCAACGACCACTTCCTCGCCAACCTGCAACGCGACGGCAGCTACTCGGTGGTGCCGCGGATTCCGGGCGGCGAGATCACCCCGGAGAAGCTGATCGTGATCGGCGAGGTGGCCAGGGATTTCCAGCTCTACACGAAGATCACCGGCGGGCAGCGCATCGACCTGTTCGGGGCGCGGGTGGAGCAGTTGCCGCAGATCTGGCGGCGGCTGGTGGACGCCGGCTTCGAGTCCGGCCACGCGTACGGCAAGGCGCTGCGGACGGTGAAGTCCTGCGTGGGCGAGACCTGGTGCCGGTACGGCGTACAGGACTCGGTGGGGTTGGCCGTCGCGTTGGAGCTGCGCTACCGGGGGCTGCGCGCACCGCACAAGCTCAAGTCCGCGGTCTCCGGCTGCGCCCGGGAGTGCGCCGAGGCGCGCAGCAAGGACTTCGGCATCATCGCCACCGAGACCGGCTGGAATCTCTACGTCGGCGGCAACGGCGGCTTCCGGCCCCGGCACGCCGACCTGTTCGCCACTGATCTGTCGACGGAAGCGCTGATCACGCTGATCGACAGGTTCCTGATCTACTACATCCGCACCGCCGACCGGCTGCAACGCACGGCCGGCTGGATCGAGGCGATGGACGGCGGCCTGGACCACCTGCGCTCGGTGATCGTGGACGACTCGCTCGGCCTCTGCGCCGAACTGGACGCGGCGATGGCCCGGCACGTGTCGTCGTACTCCGACGAGTGGCGCGACGTGCTCGACGACCCGGACCGGCTCCGTCGCTACACCTCTTTCGTCAACGCCCCCGACGTGCCCGACCCGTCGATCACCTTCGCTCTGGAGCGCGGCCAACCGGTGCCGGCACGGGGCGACACCCCCGCCGACGGTCACCGTCGTCGGCCGGTCACCCTCGGCCTACCGGAGGTACGGCGATGAACCAGACCATCACGCGGAGCTGGACGGCTGTCTGCGCCCTCGACCGCCTCGAACCGGACCGGGGGGTAGCCGCCCTGGTCGACGGGACACAGATCGCGTTGTTCCGGACGGCGGACGGGTTGTTCGCGATCGACAACCGCGATCCGGTCTCCGGGGCGTACGTGCTGTCCCGGGGCATCGTCGGCAGCCGTGGCGGTGTGCCGACGGTCGCCTCGCCGCTGCACAAGCAGGTGTACGACCTGCGCAGCGGGCACTGCCTCGACCTGCCCGGGGTGGCCGTGGCCCGGCACGACGCACGGTGCCGCGACGGTCTGGTCGAGGTGCGGCTGCGACAGGAGGGTTGATGCGGGAGGAACTGGCGGGCTTCACCATCGGGGTGACCGCCGACCGGCGGCGCGACGAGTTGGCCGCGTTGCTCGAACGGCGGGGTGCCCGGGTGGTGCTCGCCCCGGCGCTGCGGATCGTGCCGCTCTCCGACGACACCGAGCTGCGCGAGGCGACCCGCGCCTGCCTCGACCAACCGCCGGACATCCTGATGGCCAACACCGGCATCGGCATGCGGGGGTGGCTGGAGGCGGCCGAGGGGTGGGGGCTGGGCGAGCCGCTGCGCTCGGTGCTGTCCAGCTCGTACGTGGTGGCCCGGGGCCCGAAGGCGCGCGGGGCGATCCGTGCGGCCGGGCTGCACGACCAGTGGTCGCCGGCCTCGGAGAGCTGCGACGAGGTGGTCGACCACCTGCGCCGGCGAGGTGTGGCCGGGCAGGTGATCGCCATGCAGTTGCACGGCGAGCGACAGCCCGACTGCACGATGGCGCTGGAGGCGGCCGGCGCGACGGTGATCGAGGTGCCGGTCTACCGCTGGGCTCCGCCGACCGATCCGGCGCCGCTGCACCGGTTGATCGACCTGATCGCCGGTCGGCTGGTGGACGCTGTCACCTTCACCTCGGCACCGGCCGCCGAGGCGCTGCTGCGGGCGGCCGGGGATCGTACCGACGCGCTGCTCTCCGCGTTCCGCACCGACGTGCTCGCCAGTTGCGTCGGCGCGGTGACCGCCGAGCCGCTGCTGCGACGCGGGGTGCCCGTGAGCGCGCCGAATCGGGCCCGGCTGGGGGCGCTGGTGCGGACCATCGTCGACGAGTTGCCCCGCCGGACCGTCACCTTCAAGGCCGGCGGGCACCTGCTCACGCTGCGCGGGCACGCCGCCGTGATCGACGGCGAGTTGCGGCCACTCGCCCCCGCTCCGATGGCGGTGCTCCGGGCCCTGGCCCAGTCGCCCGGCCGGGTGCTGTCCCGCACGGCGCTGCTGCGGACGCTGCCGCGAGGCGCGGACGAGCACGCGGTGGAGATGGCCGTCGCCCGCCTACGGGCCGGCCTGCACGCGCCACGCGTGGTACAGACCGTCGTGAAGCGCGGCTATCGCCTACGGGTCGACTGACGCGTCGCGGCCAGCCGGTGGACACCGGCCGGCCGGGACACGACGGGTCAGCCGACCGGGGTGGCGAAGCCCCGCCCGTGCTCGGCTTCGAGGCGGAGCATGGCGTGCTCGACGACAGTCACCAGCACCTGCTTGACCGACTCCCGGTGCCGGGCGTCGGTCATCACCAGCGGCACCTGCGGCGAGATGGCCAGCGCCTCGCGGACCTCCTCCAGCTCGTACTGGGGAGCACCGTCGAAACGGTTCAGGGCCACCACGTACGGCAGGTTGCGGTTCTCGAAGTAGTCCAGCGGGGCGAACGCGTCGGTGATCCGGCGCGTGTCCACCAGCACGGCGGCACCCACCGCACCTCGGATGATCTCGTCCCACATGAACCAGAACCGGGTCTGACCGGGCGTACCGAAGAGGTACAGGATCAGATCCTGGGCCATGGTGATACGGCCGAAGTCCATGGCGACCGTGGTGGTCTCCTTGCCCGGCACCTTGGACGGGTCGTCGATGCCGACGCCCGCCGCGGTCATCAACGCCTCGGTGGTCAGCGGCGTGATCTCGGAGATCGCCCCGACCAGCGTCGTCTTGCCGACGCCGAAGCCGCCCGCGACGACGATCTTCGCGGAGACGATTCCCCGGCCCGGCCTCCCCCCAGCGGGGTCATAGCCTGCGAAGTCCACTTAGCACCCTTCCAAGCAGTTCCATCCGCTCCTCGAACCCCTCGGCGGGAGCAGCAGTGTGTAACGTCAGCAGGCTCTCGGCCACCATGTCGGCGACCAACACCCGGGCGACGCCCAGCGGCATCCGGGTGTACGCGGCGATCTCCGCCAGCGACTGTGCGCGGCCCTCGCAGACCGTGGCGATGCGGTGCTTGTCATGCCCGGCGAAGCGGGACTCGGCGACCTGGGTCGGAGACGAGGTGAGGACGGCCTCCAGGGCGATGTCCTGCCGGGGCTCGGTACGACCGCGGGTGACCGCGTACGGGCGCACCAGCGCCCCGCGTGGGTCAACCCGGCGTTGGTCCATCCCCGATCACCTCCTCGTCCCCTGTGGAGCCGGTGGATGCCGGCTCCGGTCTCTGCTCAGGCGCACAGGTAGCGCACCGCCTGCCGGTGCTAGGAACGCACCGCGTCCCGCGGCAGCGGCACCAGCGCGGCACCCACCCGCTCGACCAGCAGAGCCATCTCGTAGCCCACCTGGCCCACGTCGCAGCTCCGCGCGGCCAGCACGGCCATCGACGAGCCGTCGCTGATCGACATCAGGAAGAGATACCCGCTGTCCATCTCGATGACTGTCTGCAGCACCCCGCCCGCGCTGAACATCCGGGCTGCGCCCTCGGTCAGGCTCACCACGCCCGAGGTGATCGCGGCGAGCTGATCGGCCCGGTCCGCCGGGAGATCCCGGGAGGACGCGAGCAGCAGCCCGTCGGCGGACACCGCCACCACGTGGGCGATACCCGCCACGCTGTCGGCGAAGTTGGTGAGCAGCCAACCCATGTCCTGCATGGCAGCTGGCCTGTTCATCGGCTCTCCTTGGTCGAGGTGCTGTTCAGGTCCGTTCCGGCCGTCCGACCGCGCTGTACGCCGCGGTGGTAGGCCGACAGCAGACCACGTACTTCATCAGGGGTCCGCCGGCTGCGGTCCCGGCCGCTCTTCGGTTCGATGCCGCCCGGCACGAGCTGTGCCTGTGGCACCCGCTTGGGCAACCCGGACCGGGTGGTCCCGGCCGGAGCCGGCTCGGCGGCCCGACTGGCCCGCGACCAACCCTCGTCCGCAGCGGTCCGCCAGGCATGCGGGTCAGCCGACGGCGCGCTGGGTGCGGCCGGCGCAGCCGGAGGCGGAGAGTACGACGGCGGGGCCGAAGGCGGCGTACGGCGGCCGTCGGTGGGCGCGCCGCCCAGACCCCCGCTGCTCGGCGCGGTGGCACCGTCGGTGCTGGAGGTGCCCGGGGTACGCGTCGGCAGTGGCGGCCGGGCCGGCGCGGCGGCCGGCACGGGGGCGGCACTCGGCTGGGCGTCGGCACGCGTACGCGGACCGGCGTCGGCCGGAGCTGCCGTCGTCGGCGGCTCGTCGAAGTTGGGCCGGGTGAAGATCGCGGTGGCGTCGTCGCCGTGCGACCGGAACCAGACCGCCTCCATCTCCCGGAAGATCGGCGCTTCGGCGGGGAAGTCCGGGCGGCTGCTCACCGGCGCGGCGGGCACCGTCGGGGCGGGCGGTGGTGCCACCGCGCCGGGGCCGGCGACCGGCCCGACCGGCAGACCCGGGGTGATGTCGCGTCCGCCGTCGGTGTCCGGGGTCGAGCCGCGCCGGGGCAGTGGGTCGATCGTCGGGTACGCCACGGTCGGGCTGCCCGTCGAGGCGCCCACACCGTTGCCGTACGACGGCCGCGTCGGCGGCAGCGGGGCGGCCGGTGCCGGGGCGGCCGGTGCCGGCGGCACTGTCGAGCGCGTGGCGGCGTAGCCGCCCGCCTGCACTGCCGGAGTGGTGTCCCGCGAGTCCAGCGGGGACTGCCACTGGGCGGGTGCCGCGTTGGTCCGCCACTGGTCCGGCAGCGTCGCCGCCGAGGTCGCGGCGCCGGCGAACTGCTCGGCGTGACCGGCCGGAGCGAGCGGCGACTGCTCCACGGCCATCGGCTGGCGCGGCCGGGTGAGCACCTGGTCGCGACCCCGGCTGGTGGGCAGCACCACGGTCGCGGCGGGCAACGTCACCTGGGCGACGGTGCCGCCCTCCACGTTGCGGCGCAGCTCCACCCGGATGCCGTAGCGGGAGGCGAGCCGACTGACCACGGCCAGACCCATCAGCCGGAACGCGGCGACGTCGACGCTCGGCGGCGCGGCCAGCCGGCGGTTGAGCGAGTCGAGCTGCTCATCGGTGAGGCCGAGCCCGCGGTCCTCGATCTGGATCAGGACGTAGTCGCGGATCCGCCGTCCGTCGGCGACCACAGTGGTGTTCGGCGGCGAGAACCGGGTGGCGTTGTCGAGAAGCTCGGCGACGAGGCGTACCACGTCGTTGACAGCGTGCGCGGCCACCGAGATGTCGGTGTCCACCGTCCCGAACTCGATGCGGTTGTACAGCTCCACCTCGGACTGGGCGGCGCGCAGCACGTCGACGACGAGCGCGTCGTCGCGACGCGGTACGGCGGAGTCGGCACCGGCCAGGACCAGCAGGTTCTCGTCGTTGCGGCGCATCCGGGTGGCGAGGTGGTCCAGCTCGAAGAGCTGCGCGAGCCGCTTCGGGTCCTCCTCGCCACGTTCGATCGCGTCCAGCTCGCCGATCATCCGGTCGACCAGGGTCTGACTACGACGGGCCAGGTTGAGGAACATCGCCGAAACGCTGGTACGCAGCGCCGCCTGCTCGGCCGCGACACGTACCGCCTCCCGGTGGACGACGTTGAAGGCCACCGCCACCTGACCGACCTCGTCGCGGCTGTTGAGTTGGATGGGGTCCCGGACCTGGCGGACGATCTCGTCCACCCCGCCGTCGCCCACGCTGCCCATGGTCTGTAGCCGCTGCACGGCGTCCGGCAGGTCGTGGTTCGCCACCGAGAGGGCGCCCTCCCGCAGCCGGCGCAGCGAGTGGTTGAGCGAGCGGGCCAGCACCACGGCCAGCGACACGGCGATGATCAGGGTCAGCAGCACCAGGACCGACTCGACGACGGCCTGCCGGATGACGTCCGACCGGGCGTCGTCGGCCTGCTGGAGCAGCCGCTCCTGAAGTTGGATCTCGGCCCAGCGCATCAGGTCGTTCACCGCGCCGATGGCGGCGGTGGCGTCCTGCGCGCTGACCAGCGGACGCTGCCCGACCGAGCGGGTGATGTCGGTGGCCACCCGGTCGGCCAGGCCGACCGCGTCACCCGCGACGGTGCTGTCGACGAGTGCCCGCTGCACCGGGTCGGCGGCCAGCGAGAAGGCGACCAGGGACTCCTGCTGGCTGGTCAGCGTCGCCACGAAGGAGGAGAACTGCTCCGAGTCGAGCTGACCCGCCGTGAGTGCGGTGAAGGCGACCGCCTGCTCCTCGGCGACGGAAGCCTTGGCGCGGGCGAAGGCGGCGACC
This sequence comes from Micromonospora sp. WMMD964, assembly GCF_029581455.1. Lineage (NCBI taxonomy): Bacteria > Bacillati > Actinomycetota > Actinomycetes > Micromonosporales > Micromonosporaceae > Micromonospora > Micromonospora sp. WMMD964. The sequence continues at coordinate 299,330 of NZ_CP120860.1, forward strand.
GCGCGGCGGCTGTCCGCCAGGCTCTCGGAACCGGGCAGCTGGGCCAGGCCGTCGCCGTACGAGACCAGGTCGGTGAGGATGACGCCGTAGCGGAGCACCGCTTCGGCGACCGCCATCTGCCGGCGGTCCAGCACCTCCTGACGGGTGCCGTCCAGAGTGGCCAGATGCTCGTCGATGACGGCGAGTCGCTCGCGCAGGGCCGCCGGTACCTCGCCGACCCGGCCCCGCTCGGCGCGGTACTCGTCCACCTTCTGCTGCGTCTGACGGACCCGCAGGTTGTACGCGTCGGCCGGCTGCTGTGGCGTGGCCAGGTAGGCCGCCGCGGCCATCCGCTCGCTCTGGAGATCCTGCGTGAGGGCGCTGACGTCGACGGCGAGCGCGGTCAACGAACGGGCCCGGGTGGCGTCGAGGGCACCCTCGCCGACGGTGATCAACCGGACCGTGGCCAGCGCGATCACCGCCGCCACCGGGACGACCAGGATCAGCGCCAGCTTGGACCGGATCCGTGCGTCCCGCAGTCTGGGCAACCGTCGGCTCGGACGCCGAGCGCTGTCGCCGAGCGCGGGCAGGGTCGTCGGTCCGGTGCTCACGACATCGCCTCCGTCGTTTCTTCCCCGCCTGACCCGCCGAGCCATGCCGTAAGCGGAGGGGACCACGCGCGGCACGGCCGCGATTTCATCAGAGAAGATCGGATTTGGGAAGCCGCAGTGAGGTAGGAAACGGTCGGACGGAGCGCATCCCATGATCCGGGCAACTGATACCTTCATTTCCGCAAGCCCCTGAACAGGGCATGTGACTCCAGAGTGGTCACGCGTGTATGCAAAGTGAGGTTTTGCAAACATTGCGTTACCCCAGCATGTGGGATGACCGTCCCGAAAGCGATGCCCGGGTCCGCGCTTGACCACAGCGCCGGCCATTGGCAAGGTTTTGCAGGCTTCGCGCACACCGTACGGCAGAGAAGATCCCGCCCTCCACTGAGGACGGATTAGCGGCGGTGACCGGGCAGCGCCCGCGCCCGCACCTGGAGGACTGAGTTGAGCCCCATCCGCTCCGCGACCATCGCGGCGCTCGCATCGGCCGTTGTGGCCACCACGCTCACCGGCTGCCAGTTCGGTGAAGCGGAGACGGACACGAGTCCGATCGTGATCGCCGTCGACCTCGAACTGTCCGGCGCCGCGGCCCCCGTCGGCCGGACATACCAGCGAGCCCTCGAACTCAAGCGCGATCAGTTGAACTCCTCCGGAGCGTTGAACGGCCGGAAGATTGAACTGAAGTTCAAGGACAACCGTTCCGACGCCGCCGAGTCGCTTCGCAACATCGCAGACTTCAGCAGCGATTCTCAGGTGAGCGCCATCATCATGGGCGGCTGCAACGAATGTGCGGTCGGTGCGGTGGGGACCATCAACGAGAAGCGGATTCCCACCATTGCGCTCGCCGCTTCCGGCGCGGTCGTCAGCCCGGTCGCCGAACGGCGCTACGTGTTCAAGCTGGGCCCCAACGCCGCCGACAGTGCCGCCGCACTCACCACCGAACTGCGCCGCAACAACGTCCGCAAGGTGGGGGCGCTCGTCAGCGACGACGACTACGGCCGGGAGGGCATGGCCGCGCTGAAAAGCGAGTTGGACAAGGCCAACATCACGCTCCGCGAGCAGAAGGCCAAGATCACCGACACCGACGTGAACCAGCAGGTCCGGCAGCTCACGGCGAACAAGCCGGACGCGCTCGTCTTCTGGACCCCACCGGAGCAGGCGATGCTGGCCGCCACCAGCGCACAGCAGACCACCTTCCGTGGGTCGCTCTTCTTAGACGCCGGGGCGGCCGGTGACCTCTTCCTCGGCGGTGCGGCCAAGGCCACCGAGCGCGCGACGCTGATCTTCACCCAGACGATGGCGATCGACGACGTGATCGCGACCACGCCGGCCAAGGCCGCGCGGCGGCAGTGGTTCCAGGACTACACGGCACGCTTCGGCGGCTACAACGGCGCGTCGTCCTTCGCCGCGGACGCCGTCCAACTGATCGCCGACGCGGAACTGCGCGCCGGTGGCGAGGTCGGCAAGGTCAACCGCGACGGCCTCCGGGACGTGCTTGAGACGTCGCAGATGGACGGCCTGTCCGGGCCGATCCGGATGACGCCGGACAACCACAGCGGCCTGATGCCCCAGGCACTCACCACGCTGGTCGCCCGCAACGGGCGCTGGAGGTTGGCGGGGTAACGCTTCTGGCCTTGTGTTCTCTTCACCCGGCGCGCAGTTCGTCGTATGCCGGGTGGGGGTGTGGCCGACCGTCCCCGGCTCCGGGCGGTCAGGCTTGATCCCGTGGTGTGCCGGGTGGGGTGTGGCCTACCGCGCCCGGCTCCGGGCGGTCAGGCTTGATCCCTCCGCCGGGCACGGTAGGCCACACCCTGTGCGCCAGCGCCGTCGACGACACGGGCCGGTCTCCCACCCGGGAGGCCGGCCCGTTTTGCGTTTCTGTGGTTGGTGTTCTTTGTTGTCAGCGGCTGCTGGTGGTTTCGCGGACCCAGGGCAGGGCCATCCGCTCGGTGAGCAGGAGCGCCGAGTAGAGCAGGATGCTGACCAGGGCCACCAGCATGATCGCCGCCCAGGCGGTGGCGGTGTCGCCGACACCGGCGTACTGCGTGATGACGAAGCCGAGGCCACTCTCGCCGGCCTGGAACTCACCGATCACCGCGCCGATCGCGGCCAACGGCATGGCCACCTTGAGCCCGACGAAGATCTGCGGCAGCGCGGCCGGGAAGCGCACCTTGCGGAACGCCTGCCAGCGGGACGCGTTCCAGGACCGCACCAGTTCGGCCAGGTCCGCCGGGGTGGTGGTGAGGCCGGTGGCGGTCGACAGCACGATCGGGAAGAAGCAGAGCAGGAACACCATGGTGAGGATCGGCGTCTGGCCCCAGCCGAACGCCACCACCAGCAGCGGGCCCAGCGTGATCTTCGGCACCGCGTTCACCGCGACCAGGAGCGGGGTGAACATCCGTTCGACCGTGCGCGAGCTGGCCAGCGACAGTCCGATCAGGACACCGGCGGCGACCGAGAGGGCGAAGCCGTACAGGATCTCCAGCATCGTGTCCCAGGTGTGCCCCAGCATCTGAGCGGGCTTGTCGACGAACGCGGTGAGTACCTCGCCGGGCGGCGGCAGCGCCGCGGGGTGGATCAGCTCCAGCCGGGCGGTCAACCACCACACCGCCAGAGCGATCAGGAGGCCGACCGCGGGCAGCGCCGCCCCGGCTCCGGCCCGGAGACCGGCACCCCGACCCGCACGCCCCGACTCGGGGCCGGCACCCGGGGCCGGGGTCGCCGCCACCGCCGGGTCCGCTGACCGGATGTCGGTCATCTTGTCCTCCTCGAAAATCCCACGGCCCCTGGGGGCCGACGAGCGACGGGGGTACGCCCCGCCGGGATCGGCGGAACGTACCCCCTGGTGACGACCGGACGATCAGGCCTTCGGCGCGAGGCTGAAGTCGATGATCTGCTCGGGGGTGATGTTCTGCTTCAGCGCGCCCGCGCCCTGCAGGATGGCGATGCTCTTGGCGACCCGGCCGCTGTCCAGGGTGCCGATCGCGGTGCCGGTGTTGCCGGAACGGACGTACGCGGCCATCAGCTCGAGTTCGGCGGCGGCGGCGACCGGGTTGGTGGCGTCGATGTTCTTCTTCAGGATGTCGCCGGCCTCCTTGGAGTTGGCCAGGCTGTACTCCAGGCCCTTGAGCAGCGCCGCGGTGAATCGCTTCACCATCTCGGGCTTCTCCTTGGCGATCTTCGAGGAGGTGATCAGCACGTTGCCGTAGAGGTCCTGCATCACGTTGCTGTACGGCAGCATGACGGCCTTCTTCTTGGCCACCGCCTCGATGGTCGGCTGACCGACGACGAACTGGCCGATGCCGTCCACCGAGCCGGTGCCCAGCATGCCGATCAGGCCCTGCGCCTCACCGTTGACCCAGGTCACCTTGTTGACGTCCACACCGGCGAGCCGGGCGTACGTCGGGAACAGGTTGCGGACCACGGAACCGGGGGTGTCGGCGAGCTTCTTGCCCTCCAGGTCCTTCGGGGAGGCGATGTTCTTGCCCTCGACCGAGGCGATGCCGGCCATGGTGCGCTGCTGGATCGCGGCCACCACGGTGAAGTCCTTCGCCTGGCCGTTGCCGACCTGGAGCAGGCTGCCGGTGAGGTCGACCGGGCCGAAGTCGGCCTGGCCGCCCACGATGGTCTGGATCACGCCGCCGGTGCCCTGACCGGGCTTGATCTCGACGTCGAAACCGGCCTCCTTGAAGAAGCCCTTCTCCTTCGCCACCCAGGCGTAGGAGTCACGGCCGAAGTTGCCGAAGGAGGTGAGGTAGGTCACCTTCTCCAGGCTCTTGCTGTCGCCGCCCTTGGCGTCGTCGGCCGAGTCCGACCCGCTGCTGCAGGCGGAGACAAAGGCGAGGGCGGTGGCCAGCGCGGCCGTAGCGACCGTACGGGTCAGCCTTCTCATCAAAGCACCATGTCCTTTCCGACCGGGCCTGACCGGCACCGGAGGGGTTGTCATGACGGGCCGGCAAGAGGGGCGGAAGCCGGCGCCGCCGTCGTGGGGGGACTCTTCGCGGGCACAGCGTACGAGAAACCCACACTTGCGACGCCAGGTGCATCGGGTTGCGGAACGGAAACAACCTGACGACCACCCCGGACGGTGCGATACACCGAAGGGCGGGCTAGCCTTTGTCGGATTCCTGACCGTCCACTCAGCGGAGGCCGCCGGAGATGATCCGACTGTCCGGAGTGTCCCGTACCTTCGAAGGCCGGTCCGGCCGGGTGGAAGCGCTGCGCGGCATCGACCTCGACGTCGCCGAGGGTGAGTTCGTGGCGGTGCTCGGCCGCTCCGGCTGCGGAAAGTCCACGCTGCTGCGGCTCATCGCCGGGCTGCTCCCGCTGACCGCCGGCGAGATCACTGTGGCCGGTACGCCGATCGCCCGCCCGCGCCAGGACATCGCCATGCTGTTCCAGAAACCGGCGCTGCTGCCCTGGCGCACCGTGCTGGACAACGTCCTGCTGCCGGTGGAGATCTTCGGCTGGAGCCGCGCCAAGCACCGCGAGCGGGCTCGGCAGTTGCTCGACGTGGCCGGTCTGGCCGGCTTCGAGAAGCGCCTGCCGCACGAACTCTCCGGTGGCATGCAGCAGCGGGTCTCGCTGTGCCGGTCGTTGATCGGCGAACCCCGGGTGATGCTGATGGACGAGCCGTTCTCCGCGCTCGACGCGCTCACCCGCGAGGAACTGTCCGGCGAACTCCAGCGGGTGCACATGGAGAACAAGCCGACCATCGTCTTCGTCACCCACTCGATCGACGAGGCGGTGCTGCTCGCCGACCGGGTGGTCGTGCTGAGCCCCCGCCCCGGCCGGATCCGCAAGGTGCTCGACGTCGACATCCCCCGGCCCCGCACCCTGGGCCGCAACGCCCACCTGGCCGACGTCGCTCGCGTCAGCGCCGACCTCCACGAGCTGTTGATGGAACGCGACGAGCCGGCCGCGGCCGGTGCGGAAGGACGATGAACATGCGGGTGTCGGTCTTCACCGAACCCCACCGGGGCGCCACCTACGACACCCAACTCCGGTTCGCCCGGTCGGTCGAGGCCTGCGGGTACGAGGGTTTCCTCCGCGCCGACCACTACCAGGCGATGGGTGCCGACCCGGGCCTGCCCGGCCCGACGGACGCCTGGCTGACCCTCGCCGCGCTGGCCCGGGAGACCGAACGGATCCGACTCGGCACCCTGGTGACGTCGGCCACCTTCCGCCCGCCCGGCCCGCTCGCGGTGATGGTCGCGCAGGTCGACCAGATGAGCGGCGGTCGCGTCGAGCTGGGCATCGGCGCCGGCTGGTACGAGCGCGAGCACACGTCGTACGGCATTCCGTTCCCGGCGGTCGGCGAACGCTTCGACCGGCTCGCCGAGCAGCTCGAGGTGATCACCGGGCTGTGGGGAACCCCGTCCGGCGAGACCTACAGCTTCACCGGCGACCACTACCGGTTGGTGGACGCGCCGGCCCTGCCCAAGCCGGTGCAGGTGCCCGGGCCGCCGATCATCGTGGGCGGCCGCGGCCCCAAACGCACCCCGGAGCTGGCCGCCCGGTACGCCGACGAGTTCAACATGCCGTTCAAGTCCGTCGCGGAGACCGCCGCCGCGTACGACCGGGTACGGGAGGCGAGCGAGCGCACCGGGCGGACGGAGTCCGGGCGGGCGCCGCTGGTGCTGTCCGCCGGGATCGTCGTGGCCATCGGCCGGACCGACGAGGAGGCCCGGCGGCGGGCGGCACCCCTGCACGAGAAGAGCGCCCTTCCGCCGGAGGACCCGGTGGTCGGCTCACCCGCGCAGCTCGCCCAGCGGATCGGCGAGTTCGCCGCGATCGGCGCCACCCGGGTACACCTGCGTCTGATCGACTTCGACGACCTCGACCACCTCGAACTGATCGCCGCCGAGGTCCTTCCCCAACTGGACGGAGAACGATGACCGACGTGATCGACGGAACCGAACTCGGCCCGGTGGGCCAGGAGATCGTGTTCGAGAACGACCGGGTCCGGGTCTGGCACATCCGCCTCGAGCCCGGCGAGCGGCAGCCGCTGCACCGGCACGACCACCCGTATCTGGTGGTGGCGATCGAGGGCGCGAAGAACGTCGTACAGACGATCGACGGCACCCTGATCGACGCCGACGAGCCCACCGGTGGCGTGGTCTACCGGGATCCGGGCGCGGTCCATATGCTCACCAATGTCGGAGACACGACTTACCTGGCCCGGCTGGTCGAGCTCAAGTAGACCCGCCGAGCGCGGGCCGGCGCGCCGCGCGGCGCGCCGGTGGCGATCGGGTGTACCAGGTGCGTAACGTGCCCGACATGGCCTTTCGGACCTGGGGCAGACTGCTGCTCACGGCGCTCGGGGTGAGCGTGCTGGCCGGGGCCGGCCAGCTCGGCGTCGCGTACGGTTTCGGCATCGTCCGGCTGACCGGCGCCTTCACCGGTACGACCGTCAATCAGTGGCCGACCCAGCTCGTCTGGGTCGGTTGGTTCGCCGCGAACGCCGCCGTCGTCGGCGCGGTCCTGACCGGACGCCTCGCGCGCCGCGACGCACCCGCGCCCACCACCGGTCGTCAGTTGGCGATCGGTGCCGCGGCGGCGCTCGGTGCCACAGTCATCGCTCCGCTCTGCATGCAGCCCGCCCGCGCCGCCGAGTTGATCTCGGTGGACCCGGTGTGGGCGGTGGGCATCTGCGCCGTACTCGGAGCGGTGATCGGAGCGGGTGCGGCGATCGCTGTCCTGCTCCGGCCCGAGTTGGGCTGGAACATGGCAGCCGTCGCCGGTGCGGTCTGGCTACTGGCGCTGATCTCGGTGCTGCCGTCGCTCGGCACGACCGGCCCCCTGCCGACGGTCCGGCTCGGCGTCCTGGAGCCGAGCTGGCTGGACGACGCCGCCGCGCAACGGCTGGCGCTGCTCCTGCTGCCCATCGTGGCCCTGCTGGCCGGCGGGGCGACCGCCGGTCTGGCCCGTTGGCGGGGTCAGGCACCACTGATCAGCGGAGCCACCGGGGTGGCCGGTCCGGTGCTGGTCGCGTTCGCCTACCTGACCGCCGGCCCGGGTGACGCGGTGGACCGCTATCAGGCCACCCCGTACTACGGTTCGTTGATCGCGATCCTCGCCGGTGCGCTCGGCGCGGCGGCCGCCGCGCTGCTGCGGTGGCCCGTCGGCGCCCGTGGCGCGGAGCCGCAGGCGATCGAGCCCTCCGACATCCTGCGCCCGCTGCCCGCAGGCCCGGAGCTGCCCGGCGCGACGTCGGCGGATTCGTCGAACGAGCCGGCCACCGCCGACCGCGCCGCCGTCGAGCCGCCCGCCGACCCGAAGCCGGCCACCGTCGTTCCAGGTCCGTGGTCCGCCGAGGGCTCCGATGGTGTACGCACCGTCCCCGCCCACTGGGACTGGCCGACGTCCACCGCGAGCGGCCAACACGGTCCGGCCCCGACCGCTGCGACCACCCCTGACACGCCCGCGAAGCCGGCGTCCTGGCTGACCGACCCGACCGGCGAGTTCACCGCCGAAGCGCGGACCCGCAGGCTCAGCCCGGAGGAAGGCACCTCCTCGGCCGGTCCCGAGCGCACGCCCACCGCCGACGTCACCAGCACGACCAGCGCCGCCTCGACCAGCAGCAAGGCCGGTCGTGCGGGTGGGGTCAGCCCGGCCGGTGACGATCCGACCGACAGCGCGACAACGCGCACGAACGGCCTACCGACCGGCGAGCGCAGCATCGGCACGAGCAGCACGGGCGCGACCAACACGGGCATGACCAGCGCGGGCACGGCTGGCACGGACGCGGTCGGCACGGCTGCGACCAGCACGACTGCGGCCGGCCCCGGCACGACGAACACGGTCACGGGCAGCACGACTCCGGCCAGCACGGCTGCGACCAGCACGACTCCGGCCAGCACGGCTGCGGCGAGCACGGCTGCGGCGAGCACGGCTGCGGCGAGCACGAGCACGAGCACGGGCGCTGAGACGGGCGCGGGTGCGGGTGCGGGTGCGGGTGCGGCCAGCACCGGCACGGGCAGCACCGGCACAGGCACCACGGATGCGGGCAGCACGGGTGCGGGCGATACCGCTGCGCCGCTCAAGCCTCGGCGGGCGCGCAAGCCGAAGGTCGACCCGGATGCCACCTCCGACCTCCCGGGCGACCGGTCGCCGACCGAGTCGAGGGGCACCGACGGTACGGCTACCGGACGCACGCGGAAGGTCACCGGGCCCGGCAGGTCCGACGACCGCACCGGTTCCGGCTCGCCGATGCCCAGCGCCGGGCGTCCGGCCACCGGGTCCGACCGGGCGACCAAGACGCCCTCCGAGGCCCGCGCGACGGCAGAGGCCCCGGCCGCAGCCACCGACGCGGCAGGAACCGCGACCACCGCAACCGGCCCGGCGAAGCCCTCGACGTCGGCAACCGACGCGGCGGACGTCCCAACCGGCACGGCACATGCCCCGATCGCTGCGGTGGCCGAGGCGGTCGACCCCTCACGCGCCCCGGCCACCAGCGCGAAGAGGCAATCGGCCAACGCCAGGACGGCCGACCCGAAGACGCCACCGGCCACCGGGACCAGCCCAGCGTCCGAGATGGCCGACCCGAAGGCGGGCTCGCCGCGTACCCCGGTCGGCGCAACCGCCGACTCCACCGCGCCACCGGCGGATGTGGCCGGTGGGTCCGCCGCCGACCGGGCCGGCGATGCCGCCGGGGTGCGGGCGGCGACCGAGGACACGTCCGCCGCTGGGTTGTTCGGGTCCACGACCACCGGCGACCCGGACACGGACCGCTGGACGCCCGCGCGATCGCCCTGGCCGGTCAGCTCGGCGTGGACGGTGCCACCGCAGGCACCTGCGCAGGAGTCGACGGCTTCGGACGCGCCCGCCGGGTCGGAACCGTCCGGACCGACACCGACACCGACACCGACACCGAGGCCCCGGCACCGGGCGCCGCTGCCGGACCTGAGTCGGGCCAGCACCTGGAACGCCTTCGACACGACCCGACGCACCGGACCGACCGAGTCGACTGATCGTCCGGGTCCGGCAGCGAGCAGCGAAACCGCAGCCCCGCCGGAGCGCGCGAGCGCACCGGATCTCTCGGCCACTGGCTCCGGCACCGAAGACCCGGCGAGCGTCGACACGACACCGACGCCGGAGAAGGTGGCGGAACAGCCTTCCCGGCGCGGACGGCTCGGGGGTCTCTTCCGCCGAAACCGGTCCCGAGGCGAGGAGAGCCAGCAGCCGGACGGCGCGACGGAACCGCTGCCGGCCCAGGACGAGGAGTTCGTCGACTGGGTCGCGGGGCTCAGCAAGCCGGTGTCGGACAACGAGCCGGAGCAGGGGAAGGCGCGCCGATCGCTGCGCTCCACCGGTCGGCACCACCGCGAGTAGGTCCCGCTGATCCACTCGGGTTCACCGAAGTCGGGCCATCCCGCCCGGCCGGACACCGCGACATCGGTGAACCCGAGTGGATCATCCTGCGGCGTCCGCTGGCCGGACCGGTCGGCAGGCCGCGCCGACCGGCCCGCAGGCCGAGCCGACCGTTGCCCAGGCCGCGCCGGGAGGGCTAGGCCGAGCCGACCGTCGCGCAGGCGGCGCCAGGACGGCTAGACGGCTAGGCCGAGCCGAGCCGAGCCCGGCACCGTCAGGCCAGCGGCAGGTAGACCCGGCCACCTCCGGAGACGAACTCCTCCGACTTGTCCTTCATGCCGCGGGCCGCGTACTCCTTCAGCTCCTGGGTGATCTTCATCGAGCAGAACTTCGGGCCGCACATCGAGCAGAAGTGCGCCGTCTTCGCGGGCTCGGCGGGCAGTGTCGCGTCGTGGTACGACCGGGCGGTCTCCGGGTCCAGTGAGAGGTTGAACTGGTCCTCCCAGCGGAACTCGAACCGCGCCTTGGACAGCGCGTCGTCCCACGCCTGCGCCCCCGGGTGCCCCTTGGCCAGGTCCGCCGCGTGCGCGGCGATCTTGTACGCGATCACGCCCGCCTTCACGTCGTCGCGGTCCGGCAGGCCGAGGTGCTCCTTCGGGGTGACGTAGCAGAGCATCGCGGTGCCGAACATGCCGATCATCGCGGCACCGATCGCCGAGGTGATGTGGTCGTACGCCGGCGCGATGTCGGTGGTCAGCGGCCCGAGCGTGTAGAAGGGCGCCTCGTGGCACCACTCCTGCTGGAGGTCCACGTTCTCCTTGATCTTGTGCATCGGCACGTGGCCCGGGCCTTCGATCATCACCTGGACGTCGTACTCCCAGGCGATCTTCGTCAGTTCGCCGAGGGTACGCAGCTCGGCGAACTGCGCCTCGTCGTTGGCGTCCGCGATCGAACCGGGGCGCAGCCCGTCACCGAGGGAGAACGTCACGTCGTACTTCGCGAGGATCGCGCACAGCTCGGCGAAGTTGGTGTAGAGGAAGTTCTCCTCGTGGTGCGCCAGGCACCACGCCGCCATGATCGAGCCGCCCCGGGAGACGATGCCGGTGACCCGGTCCACGGCCAGCGGCACGTACGGCAGCAGCACCCCGGCGTGCACGGTCATGTAGTCCACGCCCTGCTCGGCCTGCTCGATGACGGTGTCCCGGAACACCTCCCAGCTCAGCTTCACCGGGTCACCACCGACCTTCTCCAACGCCTGGTAGATCGGCACGGTCCCGATCGGCACCGGCGAGTTCCGCACGATCGCCTCGCGGGTCTCGTGGATCCGCTTGCCGGTGGACAGGTCCATCACGGTGTCCGCACCCCACCGGGTGGCCCAGGTGAGCTTCTCCACCTCCTCGGCGACCGACGAGCTGACCGCCGAGGTGCCGATGTTGGCGTTCACCTTGACCAGGAACGCCTTACCGATGATCGCCGGCTCACACTCGGGGTGGTTCACGTTGAGCGGCAGCACCGCCCGGCCGGCGGCGATCTCGGCCCGGACCAGCTCCGAGTCGACGTTCTCCCGGATCGCCACGAACTCCATCTCCGGCGTCACCACACCGGCCCGCGCGTACGCGAGCTGCGTCGGGCGGCGTCCGTCCACCCCGGCCAGTGGCGTACCCGCGCCCCGCACCGGCGCCACGTCGCCCCGCTCGGCGATCCACGGGCCCCGCAACGCGGGCAGCCCCACCGATGGGTCCGACCCCGGGCCGGACGTGTCGTAGAGCCGCACCGGCGGATGGTCACCGGTCAGCTCCACCTCCGCGAACGGCACCCGGACATCCGGTCGCGAACCCTCGACGTACACCTTGCCTCGTGCCTGCATGACAGCCTCCCTGGTGATCAAGCGGGCCAGCCGAAGTGGTTCAGCGGTCCGCGCCCCGCGCCCAGCTCCCAACTCCGCGCGCCGGTCAGCGCGCGGAGCACGTACTCCTTGGCGGCCCCCACCGCCGCCGGCACCGGATCGCCCAGCGCGAGCCGCACCGCGATCGCCGCCGAGAACGAGCACCCGGTGCCGTGGGTGTGCCGCGTGTCCACCCGTGGTGCGCGCAGCACTGTGGTGACCCCGCCGCCGTGCAGCACGTCGACCGCCTCGCCACCGCCCAGGTCGCCGCCGGTGACCACCACGTACTCCGGTCCGCCGTCCGCGAGCGCCTCGGCGGCGACGACCATCCCCGCCACGTCGTCGACCGAACGTCCGGTGATGGCCGCGGCCTCCGCGCAGTTCGGCGTCGCCACAGTGGCGTACGGCAGCAGTCGCTCCACCGCACCCACCACGCCGAGCCGGTGACCACTCGTGGCGACCAGCACCGGGTCGACGACGAGGTGGGGCAGTCGACCGTCCCGTGCGGCCCCGGCCACCACGTCGGCGACCGCCGGGGTGCCGAGCATCCCCGTCTTCACGGCCGCGACGGTGAAATCCGCGAGCACGCTGTCCAACTGCTCGGTGACGGTGCGCGGGGGCATCGGCAGCACGGCGTCGACACCGGTGGTGTTCTGCGCGGTGACCGCCGTGAGGACGCTGGTGCCGTACGCGCCGAGCGCCGCGAAGACCTTGAGGTCGGCCTGGATGCCCGCGCCGCCGCCGGAGTCCGAGCCGGCGATCGTCAGCAGTGTCTGGGGGGTCATGCTTTCTCCCCTGTGGTTGCGGTTGAGGGCTGCGGCCGACTTGTGGTTGCGGTTGGGGGCTGCGGCCGACCGTGCCCACTCCGGGCGGTCAGGCTTGATCCCTGCGTGGGCACGGTCGGCCGCAGCCCTGACTCGGAGACCTGGGTGCCACCGAGCCGGGTTTTGGTCAGAACAGGGGTGACCGCCTTTTCATAGGCGCTGGTCAGGGTGGCGGCTGTTTCTCTGGGATCTTGTGATCGCATGATCGCGCCCAGGACGGCTATGCCTGCTGCTCCTGCTCTTACGCTGGCGGTTACCTGTTGTGGGGTTTCGATTCCGCCGAGGGCCAGCACGGGCACGGGGCTGACCTCGACAAGCTTTCGCAGGCCGTCGGAGCCAAGGGGTGGGCCGTAGCCCGGTTTTGTTCTGGTCGGGTAGACCGGGGAGATGGTGGCGTAGTGCTCGGTGGTCAGGCGGTCCAACTCGGCCTTGTCGTGGCAGGAGCGGCCGACGACGGTGTGGGTCGGTGGTGGGTACGGACCGGCGGCCGGTAGGTGGACCGCGTCGCCTCCGAGCGGGTCGGGACCGGCGACGACGAGGGTCCCGCCGACGTCGGCGAGGATCGCGCGCAGGTCGGCGGCGAGGGCGGCGCGTTCGGCTCGGGGCAGGTCCTTCTCCCGCAGCACCACCCAGCGCACTCCCCCGGCCACGGCCCCCGCCACGACCCGGTCGAGCCGGTCCCGGGCCACGAGCCGGTCGGTCAGCACGACGACGCCGTCCGGCCCGGTCACAGGTCGGGTCTTCCCTCGTCGGGGGTGGAGGCGAGCGCGTGGAAGCGTCGGGCGATCCGACCGGCACCGGCCGCCAGGTGTCCCGCCTCGACCGCGTACCGCATCGCGGTCGCCATCGCCACCGGGTCGGCCGCCCGGGTGACAGCGCTGGCCAGCAGCACCCCGTCGCAGCCCAACTCCATGGCCAGGGCGGCGTCGGAGGCGGTGCCGATGCCCGCGTCGAGGATCACCGGAACGTCCACACCCTGCCGGATGAGCCGGATGTGGTGCGGGTTGCCGATGCCGAGCCCCGACCCGATCGGTGAGCCGGCCGGCATCACCGCCGCGCAGCCCACGTCGGCGAGGCGACGCGCCAACACCGGGTCGTCGCTGGTGTACGGCAGCACGGTGAAGCCGTCGGCGACCAGCTCCTCGGCGGCGCGGAGCAGTTCCACCCCGTCGGGCAGCAGCGTGCGCTCGTCGCCGATCACCTCCAGTTTGACCCAGTCGGTGTCGAACGCGTCCCGGGCCAGCCGGGCCACCTTGACCGCCTCGGTCGCGGTGTGACAGCCGGCGGTGTTCGGCAGCAGGCGTACCCCGCACCGGTCCAGCAGGTCCAGCAATCCGCCGGTGGAGCCCGGAGCGGTGCCCACCCGACGCAACGCCAGCGTGACCAGCTCGGTGCCGGACGCCCGGATCGCCTGCTCCAGGACGTGCAGGTTCGCGGCACCGCCGGTGCCGAGGATCAACCGCGAGGTGAACGTCTCCCCGCCCAGTTCGAACGGCATGCCGCTCACCCGCCCTGCGCCGCGGTGAGCACCTCGACCCGGTCGCCGTCGCGCAGCGCCGTGGCCGGCCAACCCGCCCGGGGTACGACCTCGCCGTTGACGGCGACCGCCACCCCGCGCTGTTCGGGCACGATGTCGCGCACCAGGTCGGCGACCGACGTGCCACCCGGCACGCTGCGTCCGGCCCCGTTCACCGTCAACTCCACTGGTCCCCCTCCGTGCTGCGATCAGAGCTGCCGCCGGGCGTCCGGGCGGAGAACCGCTCCGGGCGCAACGGCGTGAGCAGCGGGTCGGGTCCGCCGCCGAGCACCAGATCCGCGATCAGGTCGGCGGTGATCGGGGCGAGCACGATGCCGTGCCGGTGATGCCCGGTGGCGGCCAGGACGTCCGGACGGCCGGGCAGCGGGCCGAGGATCGGCGCGTTGTCCGGGGTGCCTGGGCGCAGCCCGGCGACCGCCTCGACCAGGTCGTACTCGGCCAGCTCGGGCAGCAGGTCGACTCCGGCGCGCAGCAGGCGCTGCACGGCACCGGCGGTGACAGTGGTGTCCGACCGCTCCTCGACTGTCGCGCCGAGCACGACCTCGCCGTCGGCACGGGGCACGAGGTAGACGGGTTCGCCGTCGGCGTACCCCCGGATCACGTGCCGGAAGCCCGGCGCGACGCCGTCGGGCGCGCGGAGCCGGAGGATCTGGCCCTTGACCGGCCGCACCGGCAGACCGGTGAGTGCCGCGGCCCCGCAGCCGGCGGCGACCACAGTGACCCGGGCGTCCACATCGGACAGCCGCTGAACGGGTCGCGGCACGAGGACCGCGCCGGCCTGCTGCGCCGCCACGCGCAGCGCCGGCACCAGCAGTCGGGGGTCCACCTGGTGGTCGGTCGGCGCGAGCGCGCCGCCGCGCACTCTCGGGGCGAGCGCCGGCTCGTGGTCGCGCAGCTCACTGGGGCGCAGCGGGGTCACCGGAAGTCCCAACCCCTGTTGGTACGCCCAGAGCCGGCGCGCCTCGGCCAGGTCGTCGCCGGTGAGCCCGACCATCAGCGTGCCCTCGGTCCGGTAGCCGATCTCGACGCCGGTCACCTCGGTCAGCTCGGCGGCGAACCCCGGCCAGCGGGCGGCGGACGCCAGGAGCAGTTCGGTCAGCTGCCGCTCACCGAAGTACGCCTCGGCGACCGGGGAGAGCATGCCGGCGGCCACCGCGGAGGCCCCCGATCCGGGTGCCGGATCGTGCACCACCACCCGCAGCCCCCGGGTGGCACAGCGCCAGGCGATGGACAGCCCGATCGGCCCCGCCCCCACCACCGCCACATCCGGCCGGACCCGGTCGCTCGACGGCGGTGACGGGAACCGGCCGGTCAGCACGTCAGCGCCTCGATCAGCTCGGCCGTCGCCCGGGCCGGGTCGGCGGCAGCGGAGACGGCACCGACGACGGCCACCCCGTACGCCCCGGCGGCCCGCAGCGCCGGCACCCGCGCGGCGGTCACTCCGCCGATCGCGATGACCGGCACGTCGACGGCGTCGACGACGGCGCGTACCCCGGCGGGCCCGATGGGGTCGGGCAGGCCGGACTTGGTGCTGGTGGTGTGGCACGGCCCGACGCCCAGGTAGCCGGCTCCGGCGGCGACCGCCTCGGCGGCCGGACCCGGCGCGCGGGCGGTGGCACCGAGCACTCCGGCGGGGCCGAGCACCCGGCGGGCGGCGGCGACCGGCAGGTCGTCGGCCCCCACGTGCCCGCCGGCCGCGCCGACCGCCAGCGCCACGTGCAGCCGGTCGTTGACCAGGCAGGTCGCCTCGTACGGGGCACACAGCGCCAGCACCCGCCGGGCCAGGTCGTACGCCTCGCGGTCGGTGGCGGAGTCCTCGACCCGGACCTGCACCACCAGGTCGGCGCGGGCCGCGGTGAGGGCGGCCCGGACCACGGTGAGCGGGTCACGCCCGGGTCGGGTGTCGGTGATCAGATGCAGTCGCCCCAGGGACGGCACGGCAACACTCCTCCCTGCGCCGGCATTACCCGGATCAGGTTCGACGGTCGGGGGCTGTCAGCCCCCCTCTCAGCCCGGTACACCGGGCTCCCGTGGGTTACTTGCGTGTCACCGTACGACAGATCCGCCGGTCTGCCAAGGCGGGGTCGGCGGCGTCCGGGCGGGCCGCGACGAACAAGATCGATGGGGCACTTCATACGGTCCTGTTCGGAATGTCGCCCGCCGTTGCAGAACCGTTACCCGTCGGCATCTTGCCCGACATCGAGCCAGCCGAATTAATTTGTTCAGCGATTCGACAAAATGTCGGTGGGGCACCCTGGCACGGCGTCACCACCGGCTCCACGAGGGAGGGCGTTCGGCGAGCCGACTCCCGCGAGCTCTCTGTCACTACGACACAGGAGGCGGCGTGTCCCGTTCTCGTCGTGCCCGCGTACCCATCACCGCAACACTCATCTCCCTGGCCATGGCCTCGACCACCCTGTTCGGCACGCCTGCCCAGGCAGCCGCCCAGGTCCCCCCACGAGAGGCGCCGGCCGGCGCCCCGGTCAGCCAGGTGGTGCCCAAGGCACCAAAGGCAGCGGCCGATCCCTTCTCCGTCCTGATCTTCTCCAAGACTGCCGGCTTCCGGCACGACTCCATCCCCACCGGCATCGCCGCTATCCAGCAGCTCGGTGCCGCCAACGGATTCACCGTTGACAACTCCGAGGACGGCGCCGCATTCAACGACGCCAACCTGGCGAAGTACAAGGCGGTGATCTGGCTCTCCACCACCGGTGACGTGCTCAACGCCGAGCAGCAGGCGGCGTTCGAGCGCTACGTGAAGGCCGGCGGCGGCTACGTCGGCATCCACGCCGCGTCGGACACCGAGTACAACTGGCCCTGGTACGGCGACCTGGTCGGCGCGTACTTCGCCAACCACCCGCAGAACCAGCAGGCCACCGTGAAGGTGGAGGACCACGCGCACCCGTCCACCGCCGAGTTGCCGGACCGCTGGTCCCGCTTCGACGAGTGGTACAACTACCAGACCAACCCGCGGCCGGACGTGCACGTGCTGGCCAGCCTGGACGAGAAGAGTTACACGGCCGGTGCCGGCGCGATGGGCGCCGACCACCCGATCGCCTGGTGTCAGGACTACGACGGTGGTCGTTCCTGGTACACCGGCGGCGGCCACACCCGGGAGTCGTACGCCGAGCCCGGCTTCCTCTCCCACCTGCTCGGCGGCATCCGCACCGCGGCAGGTGTCCAGGACGCCGACTGCGGCGCCTCGAAGACCTCGAACTTCGAGAAGGTGGCGCTGGACAGCAACACCAGCAACCCGATGGAGTTGGACATCGCCCCCGACGGGCGGGTCTTCTACATCGAGCGTGACGGTCGCGTGCAGATCATCAAGCCGGACACCGGCAACACCGTCACCGCCGTCGACCTGGACGTCTTCACCGGCAACGAGGACGGCCTGATCGGCATCCGGCTCGACCCGGACTTCGCCACCAACAACTGGGTGTACCTGTACTACGCCCCGAACGACGGGGTCGCCCGCAACCTGCTGTCCCGGTTCACGGTGACCGGCGACACCATCAACCCGGCCAGTGAGAAGCAGGTGCTGCGGGTCGACACCCAGCGCAACACCTGCTGCCACGCCGGCGGCAGCATGACGTTCGACAGCGAGGGCAACCTCTACCTGGCCACCGGTGACAACACCAACCCGTTCGAGTCGAACTCGTACACGCCGATCGACGAGCGGGCGGGCCGCCAGGACTACGACGCGCAGCGCACCTCGGCCAACACGAACGACCTGCGCGGCAAGGTGATCCGGATCCACCCGGAGGACGACGGGACGTACACCGTTCCGGCCGGCAACCTCTTCCCGGCGGGCACCGAGAAGACCCGTCCCGAGATCTACGCGATGGGCTTCCGCAACCCGTTCCGGATCGGCACCGACCCGAAGACCAACACGCTGTACGTCGGCGACTACGGGCCGGACGCCAACTCGGACAACCCGAACCGGGGCCCGCGCGGTCTGGTCGAGTGGAACATCGTCACCCCGGGCAACTACGGCTGGCCGTACTGCACGGGCACGAACGAGGCGTACAACGACTACACGTTCCCGTCCGGGCCGAGCGGCCCGAAGTTCGACTGCGCCGCACCGGTCAACAACTCGCCCAACAACACCGGTCTGACCAACCTCCCGCCGGTCGTCCCGGCGACCGTCGACTACGGGTACGCCGGTGACGCGCGCTACCCGGAGATCGGCGGCGGCGGCGCCCCGATGGGTGGCCCGGTCTACCGCTACGACGCCGACCTCGACTCCACCCGCAAGTGGCCGGCGTACTACGACGGCAAGGCGCTGCTCGGCGAGTGGAACCAGAACAAGATGTACACGATGCAGGTGACTGCCGACGGCAAGTCGCTTGTGGACATCAACCAGCTGCTCACCGGCATGAGCATGATCCGGCCGATGGACTTCGAGTTCGGCCCCGACGGCGCGCTGTACCTGATCGAGTGGGGCAGCGGCTTCGGCGGCAACAACGACAACTCGGGCGTCTACCGGATCGACTACACCGCCGGTGACCGCGCGCCGATCGCGGCGGCGTCCGCCACCCCGACCTCGGGTGCGGCACCGTTGACGGTCACCTTCTCCAGTGCCGGATCCCGGGACCCGGACGGTGGCACGCTCACCTACGCCTGGGCCTTCGGCGACGGGCAGACCTCCACCGAGGCGAACCCGACGCACACCTACGCCGCGGCGGGCAACTACACCGCCCAGCTCACCGTCACCAACCCGAAGGGCCGTACCGCGGTGGCCAACGTGCCGATCACCGTGGGCAACACGTCCCCGACTGTCACGATCGAGTTCCCGCCGGACGGTGGATTCTTCGAGTGGGGTGACCAGGTCCGCTACTCGATCAAGGTGACCGACCCGGAGGACGGGGAGATCGACTGTGACCGGGTCAACCTCCAGGTCCTGCTGGGCCACGACGAGCACGCCCACCCGCTGGAGCAGCACACCGGCTGCACCGGCACCGTCCAGACGTCGCTCGCCTCCGGGCACGGCGCCGAGGCGAACGTGTTCGCGGTCTTCGAGGCCACCTACACCGATGACGGTGGCGCCGGCGGGGCCAGCCCGCTCACCGGTCGGGTGATCGAGGTCCTGCAGCCCAAGCGCAAGCAGGCCGAGTTCTTCACCGCCACCGGGCGCGCTCCGGTGAGCACCGGCGGCGGCGACGCCGGCGTGCAGCGGGAGACCGGCTCCGACACCGCCGGCGGCGGGCAGAACATCGGGTTCATCGAGGACGGCGACTGGTGGTCGCTCGCCCCCGCGGACCTGACCAACATCACCGAGATCCGCTTCCGGGCCGCCTCGGCCGCCGCGGGTGGTCGGATCGAGGTCCGCGCGGGTGCGGTCGACGGACCGGTGGTCGCCACGGCGACCGTGCCGGCGACCGGTGCGTGGCAGACGTACACGGATGTGAGCGCGCCGGTCACCGGTGCCGCGAGCGGCTCGCTGTACTTCCTGGCCCGCGACCCGAACGGCGGCACCGGTTCGCTGTTCAACGTCAACTGGATGGACTTCGTCGGCCGCGGTGTCACCGAGAACGCGCCGCCGGTGGTCAGCGCCACGGCCAACCCGGCCACCGGCACCGCACCGGTCACCGTCGCCTTCGACGGCACGGCCACCGACGCCGAGGGCGACACCCCGTTGACGTACGCCTGGGACTTCGGTGACGGGGGCACGGCGACCACTCTGGACGCCGGCCACACCTACACCACCGCGGGCACGTTCACGGCCACCCTCACGGTGACCGACAGCAAGGGCGCCAAGGCGTACGCCACGGTGCCGGTGCGGGTGGACGCTCCGGACACGTCCTGCTTCGGGGCGCGTTCGGACGACTTCAACGGCAACAGCCTCGACAAGGAGCGCTGGACCAGCGTCATCCGGGAGAACCAGCTCTACTCGCTCAGTGGCGGCGCGCTCCAGCTGCCCACCGCTGTTGGTGACCTCTACGGCGCTCGCAACGACGCCACGAACCTGGTGCTCCAGGCGGCGCCGACCGGTGCCTGGGAGATGACCACCAAGGTCACCCTCCCGGTGACGGCCAACTACCAGCAGGCAGGTCTGCTGGTGTACGGCGACGACGACAACTACGCCAAGCTGGACCTGCTGTACAACGGCAGCCGTCGGGTGGAGTTCATCCGGGAGACGGCCGGCACGCCTCGCAACGAGGCCGCCGACGCCACCAACGCACCGGCCGGTGACACCGTGTACCTGCGGGTCACCAGCGACGGGACGAACCTGACCGCGGCCGTCTCGGCCGACGGGCAGACCTTCACCCCGGTCGGCCGTTCGGCCGCGCTCGCCGGCATCACCAACCCGCGCATCGGGGTCTTCGCCCTCAACGGCGGCACCGAGGCACCGGTCGTCAACGCGGCCTTCGATTCGTTCCAGGTCACGCCGGACGCCCCGGCCGGCCCGGTCGACCCGTCGGACGAGTTCAACGGTGACACCTTGGACAAGTGCCGGTGGGACGCGATCCTTCGGGAGGACCCGACCGGTTACCGGGTCACCGGTGGCGCGCTGCGCATCGACGTGCCCAACGGTGACATCTACGGCACCGACAACACCGGGCCGAAGAACTTCATCCTCCAGACCGCGCCCTCGGGCGACTGGACCCTGGAGACGAAGGTCGACGGCAGCCTGCTGAACGAGCAGTACCAGCAGGCCGGTCTGCTCGTGCAGGCCGACGACGACAACTACCTGAAGTTCGACTTCATCGCGGACAACCAGGCCGGCTCGGCGGTGACGCGGCGGATCGAGTTCCGCAGCGAGATCGGTGGGGCGGTCCAGAACCCGCAGCCGGAGGCGACCAGCCTGACCAGTGCCGTGTGGCACCTCCGGTTGGCCCGCACCGGCGACACGTTCACCGCGTCATACTCGGCCGACGGGACGACCTGGACCGCGTTGGAGGCGCTGACCAACACCGCGGTGGGTGCCACCCCGAAGGTCGGGTTGTTCACCCTCGGCGCCAACCAGACGGCCTCGAAGACCGCCGCGTTCGACTACTTCCGGTTGAGCACGGAGGTGGCCGACGAGACCGCGCCGGTGACCACGTCGTCGGTGTCCGGCACCCCGACCGAGGGGTGGTACACCGGGGCGGTGACGGTGACCCTCACCGCCGCCGACGAGGCCGGCGGCAGCGGGCTCGCCACCACCGAGTACCAGCTGGACGGTGCCACCACCTGGACGGCGTACACCGCCCCGGTGGAGGTCACCGGTGACGGCGAGCACGAGCTGCGGTTCCGCTCGACCGACAAGGCCGGCAACGTGGAGGCGACGAAGACCGTCTCGGTCAAGATCGACGCCACCGCGCCGGTGACCACCGCGACGTTCGCTCCGGCGAACGACGCCGGTTGGCACAACGGGACGATCCCGGTCGTGCTGGCCTCCACCGACGCCGGTTCGGGCGTCAAGACGGTGGAGTGGTCGCTGGACGGTGGGGCGTGGACGCCGTACACGACGCCGGTCGAGGTGACCGGTGACGGGCAGCACGAGCTGCTGTACCGCTCGACCGACAAGGCGGGCAACGCCGAGACGCTCAAGTCGGCGGTCCTGAAGATCGACGGCACCAAGCCGACGTTGCTGGTCTCCGGTATCGCCGACGGCCAGCTCTACGGTGACAGCCAGGACGTTCGGGTGTCCTGGCAGGCTGTCGACCCGACCTCGGGCATCGCGACCGTGGTCGGCAAGCTGGACGGCGAGGCGTACGCCAGCGGCACCCTGCAGGCCATGTACGAGCTGTCGCTCGGCCTGCACGAGCTGACCGTGACCGCGACCGACAAGGCGGGCAACGAGACCACCTCGACGGTCCGGTTCTTCGTCACCACCTCGTTCCGGGACATGCAGGGTCTGCTGGACCGGTTCAAGGCGACGGGTCGACTCTCGGCCAAGGCGCACAAGCAGCTGACCAACAAGCTCGACGCCGTCCGCAAGTCCGAGGCGGCCGGCGACGACAAGGCGGCGGTGCGGCAGCTGACCGCGTTCCGGACGCTCGCCTCCGACACCGCTCTGGTGGGCGAGGCGGAGGTCCGGGACGTCCTGATCCGGGACGCCGATGCCATGATCGTTCGGCTCGGTGGCGCGGCCAGTAAGGCCG
This sequence comes from Micromonospora sp. WMMD964, assembly GCF_029581455.1. NCBI lineage: Bacteria > Bacillati > Actinomycetota > Actinomycetes > Micromonosporales > Micromonosporaceae > Micromonospora > Micromonospora sp. WMMD964. Next base: position 321,565 of record NZ_CP120860.1, read on the forward strand.
GGGTGAAGGCGAACGACGGCGAATCGGTCAAGGGCACCGGACGGCTCGGTGGCGATGCCACCCGGCTCGCGCCCGGTCGCCAGCTCTGATCCGACGAGGCCCCTCCCCGACGCCACGGCGTCGGGGAGGGGCCTCCCTCATCCGTAGTGAGGAGATGTCCGTGACGGGTATCCGCAAGGCGTTGGCCGCCGTGTTCGTCGGACTGGCTCTGACGGTGTTCGCCGCTGCCCCGACGGCCGCTCAGGCGGCGCAGGCCGCGCAGGCCGACGAACTCAAACTCGTGGTGGCCGGCGACGGCGCCGAGGGGGTCACCATCCAGGCCACCTACCCCGACGGGCGTCGGCTGGACCAGGTGGTACGACTGGTCCTCACCGCCACCGGCCCGGACGGGCAGAAGGTCGGGCCGGTGCAGTTGGAACCGCAGCCCGAGGGGCAGGGCTTCTACAGCAGCGGCGCGGTGCTCACCGCCGGCACGTGGAAGGTGACCGTCAACTCCCCCGCCCCACTGTCGGGCAAGGCCACCGCGACGGTGCAGGCCCGGGCCGCGCAGACTCCGCCCGCGCCCGAGCCGGTCGCGGTGAACAAGCCGGCGGACGGCGGGGCGGGTGCCGGCTGGTGGCCGTACGCGGCGGCCGGCCTGGTCCTCGTCGCCCTGGCGATGGGGGTGGCCATGCTGTTCGGCCGCCGCCGCCCGACCACCTGACCCATCGGCAGTAGCCGACAGGGCCGGGCCGCGACAGCGGCCCGGCCCTGTTCCGTCTCTGCTTTCCTGAAGTCGGGGTGTCCCCAGCGACAGGTCACCCCGACTTTCAGGAACGCGAGTGGATCAACGCGGCGCGCGGCCTCGATCAACGGAACCGGCACGCCACCGCGCTCAGAGGATGGCGCGCAGCGCGGCCAGGTCCTCGTCGCCGGGCTCCCAGGTGCCGGCGGCGGCGTTGGCGAGGACCTGCTCCGGCGTGGTGGCACCGGCGATCACCGAGGTCACCGCCGGCTGGGCGGCCAGCCCACCGATCGCCACCTGGAGCATGCTCAGACCCCGCTCGGCCGCGTACGCCTCGATCGCCTCGATGGTGTCCCAGTCGGCTGCGGCGAGCCGCTCCGCGTACCGGCCACCGCCGGAGAGCCGGCTCCCGGCCGGGGGCTGCTCACTGCGCTTGTACTTGCCGGTGAGCAGGCCGTTGGCGAGTGGGAAGAACGGAAGCATGCCCAGCCCGAACCGCTCGCACGCGGGGATCACCTCGGTCTCCACGGACCGCTCCAGCAGGCTGTAGTGGTTCTGCGCGCTGATGAAGCGGGCCCGCCCGTTGGACGAGGCGACCCAGTCGGCGTCGGCGATCTGCCACCCGGCGAAGTTGGAGTTGCCCAGGTAGCGCACCTTGCCGTCGCGCACCAGGTCGTTCAGGGCGGCGAGGGTCTCGTCGATCGGGGTGCCCGGGTCGGGCTCGTGCATCTGGTACAGGTCGATGTGATCGGTGCCGAGCCGGCGCAGCGACGCCTCCACCGCTCGCGCGATGTAGCGGCGTGCGCCACGGGCGCCGAAGTCCGGCCCGTTGAGGCCGTGCATGTCCATGCCGAACTTGGTGGCCACCACCACGTCGTCCCGGCGGCCCTTGAGCGCCTGCCCGAGCAGTTCCTCGGAGCCGCCCTGCGGTTCACCGTAGATGTCGGCGGTGTCGAACAGGTTGATCCCGGCGTCCAGTGCCGCGTCCACCACCGCACGGGTGCCGTCGAGGTCGAGCTTGCGGCCGAAGTTGTTGCAGCCGATGCCGACCACGGACACCACGAGCCCGGAGTCGCCCAGCCGGCGATAGGTCATCTCTGTCACGACAACCACCCTATGCCTGTCAGGTGGCGGCCACCCCGGTAGAGGCTCAGCCGACCACCTCGGTGACCAGCTCGCGGGCGGCGGCGATGGTGGCCGCCGGCTCGGCGGGGCAGCGGCCGACGGCCCGGCCCTCCAGGGCCCGCCGAGGCGACGTCATCGCCCCGGCGGCCCCCGGAAGGAGCCAGCCGGTCCTGAAGATCAGCAGGAGCGGGTGTTGTAGGTGGCCCAGTAGGGGCCGCCGCCCTGCGGCGGGTAGAACCGGTAGTTCCCGTCGGGCGATCGCTGCAGGACGAACTCGTGCGCGCTGTACGCGCTCCTGGAGCCCCGTGCCCCCCGGTACACCACGTACCGCCACCCGCTCTGGTCGTCGGTCTGCGCGAGCCTGTCGCCGGCCTTCGTCCAGCTGTTCCGGCCGGCGGAACCGTCCGCGGTGAGGCTCTTGTCGCGCTGGAAGTTCCTCGTTGCGGCATCGGTCTGGTCGCCGAAGATGCCGTCGATCCCGGACGAGGGCAGGTAACCATTTGCCCAGAGAATGGTCTGCCACAGACAGGTGACGTTCGAGCTGCGGTGCGTCCCGACGTTGACGACGCCCTCGTCATCGAAATCGTCGGATACCGCACCGGTGCCGTGGACGTACGCCCTGCCGGTGTAGGAGCCGCTGGCCGCGGCCGGCGTGGCGAGCGTGACGTTGAGTCCGATGGCCAACGCCGCGCCGACCGCGGGGACCGCAGCCTTACCGAGCACCCGGCGGATGGAGTGGAGCGAAGACATGCATCTCCCTGTTTGGACGGAAGTGGATACTTCGATGGGCGATGGAACGGTTGAACGGTAAGGTGGGGCCGGTACATCCGCCGCACAACTGGCGTACAGGGCACCCGCCCGCCCCGTCATCCCGGGTGCGGCGCGCGTCCGGATTGCAGCGCCCACATGTGAGGTGCCTGGTTGCGTTTCGACATCCTCGGCCCGTTCCGGGTGTACCGCGAAGGCCGGCCGGTTCCGCTGGGCTCGGTGAAGCAACGCCTCCTGCTGGCCGGCCTCCTGTTGCGCCCGAACGAGGTCGTCGGCACCAACGAGTTGGCGTCGATGCTGTGGGGCGACGAGGAGCCGGCGTCGGCCGCGGCGAACCTCCGCACCTACGTTCGCGGGCTGCGGCAGTCGCTGGGCGACCGGGAGTCCTGGAACGGGATCACCGCCGCGGCGGGCGGCTACGTGATCCGGGTGGGCCCCGACGAGCGGGACCTGGACCTCTTCGACGCCGCTGCGGCCCGAGGGCGCGACGCTCTCGCGGCCTCCGACATGGACCGTGCCGAGGCCGAGCTCTCCGCCGCGCTGGGGCTTTGGCGCGGGGCCCCACTGTCGGACCTGCCCCTGCGTTCGTCGCTGGCCAGGCGGGTGGCGCAGTTCGAGGAACGCCGGCTGCTCGTCGAGGAGGACTACGCGGAGGCGGTGCTGGCGCTCGGCGCACCGGCCGACGTGGTGCGCCGGCTCCGGTCCCTGCTCGACCGGCATCCGCTGCGGCAGCGTGCCTGGGGCCAGCTGATGGTGGGCCTGTACCGCATCGGGGACGTGGCCGGCGCCCTGGACGCCTTCCGACAAGCTCGGCAGGCGCTGGCGGAGGAGACCGGCCTCGATCCGGCACCGGAGCTCGTCAAGGTGTACGACGACATCCTGCATCACCGACCGGGGTTGGCAGCGCACCCACCCTCGGGCTCGGACGGGCCGGCGCCGGTGCCGCACGTCCTGCGCCCCGAGCAGTTGCCGCGCGCGGTACCGGAGTTCGTCGGTCGCGCCGCCGAACTGGCGAGCCTCGACGCGCTGCTGGAGGGCGGTGCACAGGGGTCGGGCACAGTGGCCATCTCCGCGGTGTCCGGCATGGCTGGAGTCGGCAAGACCGCCCTGGCCCTGCACTGGGCGCACCGGGTCGCCGACCGCTTTCCCGACGGCCAGCTCTATGTCAACCTTCGGGGCTACGACGAAGCCGGGGTGGTGTCCCCGCTCGACGCGCTGTCCGAATTCCTCGAAGCGCTCGGTGTGCCGCACTCCCGGATACCCGCCGGCACGGAGGCCCGGACGGGTCTCTACCGCAGCCTGCTGGCCTCCCGCCGGATGCTCGTGATGCTCGACAACGCCCGCGACTCCGCCCAGGTTCGCGCCCTGCTACCCGGTGCCGGTGGCTGCATGGTCGTGGTCACCAGCCGGGACCGGCTCGGTGGCCTGATCGCCGCCGAGTGCGCGGTGCCGTTGACACTGGGCGTGCTCACGGCGGAGGAGTCGACAAGCCTGCTCGCCGGCCGGCTCGGGGTCGGCCGCCTCGCCTCCGAGCCGGGTGCGGTGGCCGACATCGTCGAGGCCGCCGGCCGGCTACCGCTGGCGCTGGCGATAGTGGCGGCACGCGTCGCCACCCACCCCACCTTTCCGCTCAGCGCCATCGCCGCCGAGTTGCACTCCACCGAGGCGCGGCTCGACGTGTTGGCCGACGGCGACGTGCGGCGCGTCTTCTCCTGGTCGTACCTGGCGTTGCGGCCGGACGCGGCCCGGTTGTTCACCCTGCTGGGGCTGCACCCGGGCCCGGACCTGACCGCCGTCGCAGCCGCGGCACTGGCCGGTGAGCCGACCGCAGTCGTCACGCCGCGACTGCGCGAGTTGACTCGGCTCAATCTGCTGAGCGAGCACACGCCCGGCCGCTACGCCTTCCACGATCTTCTCCGCGCCTATGCCGCCGAGCTGGCGGAGTCGTCGGAGCGCGCCGACGACCACACCGCCGCCCGACAGCGCCTGTACGACCACTACCTGCACGCCGCCTATCCGGCCGCGCTACTGCTCCAGCCGCAGTGGCCCCCGATCGAGCCGGTGCCGCCGCTGCCCGTACCCACCAGGCGGCCGGCGACCGACCACGGCGGCGCGCTCGCCTGGTTCACGGCGGAGCACCGGGTGCTGATTCGGGTGGTTCGGCAGGCCGCCGAGCGCGGGTTCGAAGCGTACGCCTGGCAGATCGCCTGGGCGTTGAACACCTTCGTCGCGCCGCGTGGCCTGTGGCAGGACCAGCTCGACATCCAACGGGTCGCGCTGGCCGCCGCGGAGAAGATCGGCGACCTGGCCGGTCAGGCTGCCGCCAACCGGCTACTCTCCCGTGCCCTGACCCGACTCGGCGATCGCGATGCCGCCGAGCACCGGCTGAAGCGCGCACTCGAGCTGCACGAACGCCTCGGCGATCCGACCGGCCAGGCGCAGACGCTGCACAACTACTGTGAACTCTGCTATCTGGACGGCCGTTTCGACGAGGCCCTCGCACACGGTCGCGAGGCGCTACGGCTCTACCGGCTGGCGGGCAACCGCTCGGGTGAAGCTCGGACACTCAACGCGATCGGCTGGCTGCTGGCCACCACCGGCGACTACGCCCAGGCGATCGAGAGCTGCACAGAAGCTCTCGACCAACAACGACGAAGCGACGATCGCAACGGCCAGGCCGCGACGCTCGACAGCCTTGGCTTCGCCTACGACCGCCTCGGTGAACGCGACCGCGCGGCCGACTGCTACGAGCAGGCGATCCAACTCTTTCGCGACTCCGCCGACCGCTACCACGAGGCGGAGACCCTCATCCGACTCGGTGACACCCGGGAAGGGATGGGCGACCTGACCGCCGCCTCCTCCGCCTGGCGCCAGGCCGTGCAGATCTACGAGGACGTGGGCGACCCCGCGATTGCGGAGGCCCGCCGCCGCCTCGAACGCCTGGTTCCGTCCTAGCCCGCCGGGCAGCGCGCTCCGACGGCGCACAGCCGATCGGGCAGATCGGCGGGGATCACCCGACGTCCCAGACCGGTTCGGGAGTCTCCACCACCTCGTTGTCGCCCCGGAACAGCACGAACCGGTCGAAGGAGCGGGTGAACCAGCGGTCGTGGGTCACCGCGATCACCGTCCCCTCGAAGGCGTTCAGGCCCGCTTCGAGGGCCTCCGCGCTGGCCAGGTCGAGGTTGTCGGTGGGTTCGTCGAGCAGCAGCAGGGTCGCCCCGGACAACTCCAGCAGCAGCACCAGGAAACGGGCCTGCTGCCCGCCGGAGAGCGTGCCGAAGCGCTGGTCGCCCTGCGCCGCCAACTCGTACCGGCTGAGCACCCCCATCGCCGCGTGCCGGTCCATCCCGGTGCGGTGCTCGTCGCCCCGCCAGAGGATCTCGACGAGGGTCTTCGACATCAGCTCCGGGCGGTCGTGGGTCTGCGAGAAGTGCCCGGGGCGGACCCGGGCACCGAGCCGGGCCGTGCCGTCGTGCGCCACCGGAGCGAGCGCTCCCGCCCCGTCGACCGGCCCGTTGGCCGGGTCGGGGTCGGTGCCGCCCCGGGCCAGCAACCGCAGGAAGTGGGACTTGCCGGTGCCGTTGGCACCGAGCACCGCCACCCGGTCGCCGTACCAGATCTCCAGGTCGAAGGGGAACGTCAGGCCGTCCAACTCAAGCTGCTCGCAGACGACCGCACGCTTGCCGGTGCGCCCGCCGGCCAGCCGCATCCGGATGTCCTGGTCCTTCGGTGGTACGGGCGGCGGCCCGGCCTCCTCGAACTTGCGCAACCGGGTCTGCGCGGCCTGGTAGCGCGAGGCCAACCCGTCGTTGTACGCGGCCTTCTGCTTGTACATCAGCATCAGCTCGCGCAGCTTCTGGTGCTCCTCGTCCCAGCGCCGCCGCAGTTCGTCGAGTCGGGCGTGCCGGGCGACGCGGGCGTCGTGCCAGCCGGCGAAGCCACCCGGGTGCACCCAGGCGCTGCCACCCTCGACGGCGACCACCCGGTCCGCGCTCTGGGCCAGCAGCTCACGGTCGTGCGAGACGTAGAGCACCGACTTGGTCGACTCACGCAGCCGCGCCTCCAGCCAACGCTTGCCGGGCACGTCGAGGAAGTTGTCCGGCTCGTCGAGCAGCAGCACCTCGTCCGGGCCACGCAGCAGCAACTCCAGGGCGAAGCGCTTCTGCTGGCCACCGGAGAGGGTGCGCACCGGCCGGTCCCGGACCGCGTCCCACTGTCGGCCCAGCACGATCGTCGCGACGGTGTCGAAGAGCACCTCGGCGTCGTACCCGCCGGCCTCGCCCCAGGCGCCGAGCGCGTCCGCGTACGCCAACTGGGCCTTGCTCGCGGCGTTGCTGAACTTGCCCCGGGCTTCGGCGGCCCGCATAGCCGTCTCGGTCTCGCCCAGCCGGCGGCCGGCGTCGCGCAGTGCGGGCGGGGCGAGCGACAGCGCCAGGTCGGCGAGCGTCGACTCATCGCCGATCATGCCGATGAACTGGCGCATCACGCCCAGCCCACCGGCGCGTGCGACGACGCCGGTGCGCACCGGCAGATCACCGGCGACCATCCTCAGCAGTGTCGTCTTACCCGCGCCGTTCGGCCCGACCAGGGCGACCTTGGCGCCCTCCCCGACCCGGAACGACACGTCGGCGAAGAGTTCCCGACCGTCGGGCAGAATGTGCCCGACCCCTGCCACGTCCACGTATCCCACGCGGGGATCCTGCCCCAGCGAGGGCCGGAGGGGACATCCAATTACCGGGTGACTCGTAGCACCCGGAAGCCTTTCTGGCTGGCGTGCCGCTCCACCTGCCAGTTCTGCTCGGTGAGCCAGCGCTGCAACGAGTCGCCGCCGAGGTGCCGGGCGACGACCAGCCAGCCGACGCCGTCCGGTGCGAGCCGGGGCAGCCACCGCAGCAGCAGTTCGTGCAGCCCGTCCTTACCGATCCGGATGGGAGGGTTGGACCAGATCTGGGCGAACCGAACGTCCGGCGGCACGTCGTCCGGCGCGCTGACCCGGACCCGGTCGGCGGCGTCGACCCGGGCCGCGTTGGCGGCGGTCAGCTCGCGGGCGCGGGCGTTGACGTCGACGGCCCAGACGGTGCTGGTCGGTGCCAGGTCGGCCAGGACGCAGGTGATCGGCCCGAATCCGCAGCCCAGGTCGAGCAGGTCACCGCTGGTGTCGGCGGCGGGCAGCTCCGCCTTGCGCAGCAGCACAGCGGTGCCCGGGTCGAGTCGGCTGGCGGAGAAGACCCCGCCCGCGGAGGCGAGCCGGTAGTCGCGGTCGGCGACGGAGAACTCGACCTCGCGCGCCGGGGCGTCGCTGGCGGGCTGAGCGGTGAAGTAGTGGTCGCCGGTCACGTCGGCAATTCTCGCACCGGTCGGGGCCGACCCCGACGCGGCCTGCGCACGCATTTCCCTGAAATTATCACCAAAAGGGACAATAGCTCTTACTCTGGGCGACATGGTGTATCGGTACGAGTCCGATGAGGACGCTTTCGAGGAGTACCCGGAGCCCGGGTCCGACCGCTCGGCGCTCGGCGCCGGTCCGCCCCCGCCGGCCGGGCCCTCACCGTCACGCTTCCCCGCGCCGTCGCTGCCCCGGCCGAACCAGCTCTCGCTGCCGTCGTCCTCGCGGCCGTCGCCGTCGCTGCCGTCTTCGTCGCAGCCGTCGCTACCGCCACCGCCGCCGGCCCGTGCCGAGATCCCGCCCGCCGCGCCCCGCAGCCAGGTCTACACCTCGGCCACGCCGATGGAGCCGCCCACCCGGCGCGGCGGCGGCCGACTGTGGCAGGTGTTGATCGGGGGTGCGGCCGTCCTGGTGCTGCTCGCCCTCTGCGGCCTGGGTGCCGCCGCGCTGCTCTCCGAACGCGGCCCGCAACCGCAGTCCACCCCGACGTTCCAACCGAACGCCGCACCGACGTCCGCCCCGGCGGAACGGCTCACCCTGGACTCCCGAGACACCGACCAGTCCCCGCTCACCGCCAAGGAACTCTTCCCCGGCAAGGAACTGAAGCTCGGCGAAGGTCAGCCGAGTTACCAGGTCGTGAAGACCCAGTCCAGCGGCAGTTGCGCGGTCGCCGCCACCGGCGAGGTCGCCGACCTGCTGGTCCGACTCGGCTGCAACCAGGTCGTCCGGGCCACGCTGCGGACACCCGGCGGCGATCACCTGGTCACCGCCGGACTGTTCAACCTCACCGACAAGGCCAGTGCGGAACGGGCCCGGGACCGCGTTCGACAACTGCTCGACGAGCGGCAGGGTCGGTTCCGTGGCCTCACCGGCAACGAGGGCGACGGCACCGACGTGCTCGCCAGCGCTCCGGCACGGGTCGGCTGGCAGGTACGCGGCCACTACCTGGCGTACGCCCTGGTGGTCCGCGAGGACGGAACTGCGATCAAGGCGGGCGACGCCAAGGTCGGCGAGATCCTGTTCGACATGATCGAGCTGCACCTCAGCCGTGGAGTGCTGCAACAACGCGCCGACGGTGGCACCGCCGCACAACCGACGGCAGCGCCGACCGACAACAGCGGCACGCAGAGCGGCGACGACCTGCCGGGCGACTGACCCGGAGGTCAGCCCTCGACCGGAACCCGCAGCCGACGGGTGAGGTCCGCACGGCGGGCGTACTCCGCCGGATCGGTCGGGTAACCCACGGCCACCAGCGTCAATCCGCGCGCCGGTGCCACCGTCACCTCGCTGGAACGCTCCCGATTGATGAGCAGGCTGCCCGGCCACTCGACCGGCCGGCGGCCGTCACCCGCCACCAGCATCGCCCCCACCAGGCTGCGCACCATCGCCTGGCAGAACGCGTCGGCCTGGACGGTGGCGACCAGGATGCCGTCCGGGTCGCGCCGCCAGTCCAGCCGGGTCACCTCGCGCAGCGTGGTCGCGTTCTCCTTGCGCCGGCAGTACGCGGCGAAGTCGTGCTCACCGACCAGGCCGCCCGCCGCGGCGTTCAACGCGGCCAGGTCCAGCGGCTTCGGCCAGGCCAACACCTCGTGCCGACGCAGCGGCTCGGCACCGAAGGGCGCGTCGGTGACCCGGTACTCGTAGCGCCGGAAGGTCGCCGAGAACCGGGCGTCGAAGTCGGCCGGCACCTCGGTCATCGCGCGTACGCGTACGTCGCCGGGGAGCAGCCGGGCCAGGCGGCGCAGCAACCGCCCCTCGTGCTCCCGCCACACGTCAGCGGGTAGGTCCAGGTGGCAGACCTGCCCGGTGGCGTGCACCCCGGCGTCGGTCCGCCCGGCCACCGTCAGCCCGGTGACCGTGTCGGCACCGAGGACCAGGGCCAGGGTCTCGATCAGCACCCCGGCGACAGTGCGGCGGGTCGGCTGCGGGGCCCACCCGGAGAAGTCCGTGCCGTCGTACGAGACGTCCAGCCGCAGCCGGATCAGCTCGTCCACCTCGTACCTCCTGTAACGGGTCGGGCCCGACACCCCGATGGGGTGCCGGGCCCGACGATGCCCTTGATCAGGCCTTGTTCTCGGTGGCCTCGTCGCTGTCCTCGCGGGCGGCGTCGGTGTCACCGGACGCCGACACCGGCGCCTCGGAGTCCTGGTCGGCGTCGGCCGACTTCGGGGCCTCCTCGGCCGGGGCGAGCGCCTCGACCTTGTCCTGCTGCGCGGCCTTGCGGGCGGCGGTCTTCTTGTTCGCCTTCGGCTCGGCGACCTGAAGCTCCTCCACCAGCTCGATGATCGCCATCGGAGCGGCGTCACCCTTGCGCGGGCCGGTCTTCACGATCCGGGTGTAACCGCCGGGGCGGTTGGCGTACCGGGGCGCGATCTGGTCGAACAGGGCGTAGACCACGTCCTTGTCCTTGACGACACCCAGCACCCGCCGACGCGAGGCGAGGTCACCACGCTTGGCCTTGGTGATGAGCTGCTCGGCCAGCGGACGCAGCCGCCGAGCCTTCGTCTCGGTGGTCTGGATCTTGCCGTGCTGGAACAGCGCAGTGGCCAGGTTGGCCAGCATCAGCCGCTCGTGCGAGGGGCTGCCGCCGAGGCGGGGGCCCTTGGTGGGCGTGGGCATTTTTGGTGCTCCTCAGTTGTGGCGGCAGCGCGGACTAGAGCTGCTCGGTCTCGCGGTAGTCGTCGGTGTCGTAGTCGGCCTCGCCGAAGGTGTCCACGACGTGCGCCGGGTCGAAGTTCGGAGCCGAGTCCTTCAGCCCGAGACCCATCCCGGCGAGCTTCATCTTGACCTCGTCGATCGACTTCTGACCGAAGTTACGAATGTCGAGGAGGTCGGCCTCGGTACGCCCGATGAGCTCACCAACGGAGTTGATGCCCTCGCGCTTGAGGCAGTTGTAGGAGCGGACGGTGAGGTCCAGCTCCTCGATCGGCAGAGCGAGGTCCGCCGCCAGCTGGGCGTCCTGCGGGGACGGCCCGATGTCGATGCCCTCGGCGGTCTCGTCCAGCTCCCGGGCCAGCCCGAAGAGCTCCACCAGCGTCGAACCGGCGGAGGCCAGCGCGGTACGCGGGCCCATCGACGGCTTGGTCTCGACGTCGATGATCAGCCGGTCGAAGTCCGTGCGCTGCTCCACACGGGTCGCCTCGACGCGGTAGGTCACCTTCAGCACCGGCGAGTAGATCGAGTCGACCGGGATCCGGCCGATCTCCGCACCGGACTGCTTGTTCTGCGCGGCCGTCACGTAACCCCGGCCCCGCTCGACGGTCAGCTCCATGTCGAGCCGGCCCTTGCCGTTGAGGGTGGCGAGCTTGAGATCCGGGTTGTGCACCGAGACGCCGGCCGGGGGCTGGATGTCGCCCGCCGTCACGTCGCCCGGGCCCTGCTTGCGCAGGTACATGCTGACCGGCTCGTCGTGCTCGGAGCTGACGCACAGCTCCTTGATGTTCATGACGAGCTCGACCACGTCCTCCTTGACACCGGGGATCGTGGTGAACTCGTGCAGAACGCCGTCGATCTTGATCGAGGTGACGGCCGCGCCCGGGATCGACGACAGCAGCGTACGCCGCAGCGAGTTACCCAGGGTGTAGCCGAAGCCCGGCTCCAGCGGCTCGATGGCGAACCGCGACCGGGTCTCGTTGATCGACTCCTCGGACAGGGAGGGTCGCTGGCTGATGAGCATCTTTTCTCTTCTCTTCCGGGACGCCCGCTATTTGACGTCCACGACACAAACTGTTCCGGTGGCCCGCCCCTGGCGGGACGGGCCACCGCAACGAGCCCGACTACTTGGAGTAGAGCTCGACGATCAGCTGCTCCTGGACCTGCGTGTCGATGACCTGCCGGGCCGGGAGGGAGTGCACGAGCACCTTCATCTGGCTCGGGATGGCCTCGAGCCACGCCGGAACCGTCTTCGAGCCGGCCTGGGCCTGCGCGACGACGAACGGGGTGAGCTCCTTGCTCTTGCCCCGAACCTCGATGATGTCGTGCTCCTTGACGCGGTACGACGGGATGTCGACCTTCTTGCCGTTCACCGTGAAGTGACCGTGCTTGACCAGCTGGCGGGCCATGTCCCGCGAGTGGGCGAAGCCGGCCCGGTAAACGACGTTGTCCAGCCGCGACTCGAGGATCTGCAGGAGGACCTCACCGGTCTTGGCCTGCTTGCCGACGGCTTCCTCGTAGTAGCCGCGGAACTGCTTCTCCAGCACGCCGTAGACGCGGCGGGCCTTCTGCTTCTCACGGAGCTGGAGCAGGTACTCCGTCTCCTTGGTGCGGCCGCGGCCGTGCTGCCCGGGCGGGAACGGCCGGGACTCGAACGGGCACTTCGGACCATCGCACTTGCTGCCCTTGAGGAACAGCTTCATCTTCTCCCGCCGGCAACGGCGGCAGTCAGCACCGGTGTAACGAGCCATCTCTCTCTACCTCTCAGACCCGGCGACGCTTCGGCGGACGGCATCCGTTGTGCGGCTGCGGGGTGACGTCGGAGATCTGACCGACCTCGAGGCCCACGGCCTGCAGCGAACGGATGGCGGTCTCCCGGCCGGAGCCGGGGCCCTTGACGAACACGTCGACCTTGCGCATGCCGTGCTCCATGGCGCGACGCGCGGCGGCTTCGGCGGCCAGCTGCGCGGCGAACGGAGTCGACTTGCGAGAGCCCTTGAAGCCGACCTGGCCGGCGGAGGCCCAGGAGATGACCGCACCGGTCGGGTCCGTGATGGACACGATGGTGTTGTTGAACGTGCTCTTGATGTGCGCCTGCCCGTGGGCGACGTTCTTGCGTTCCTTGCGCCGGACCTTCTTGACAGCGGCTCCGGCACGAGCCTTCGGTGGCATAAGTCTTCTGCGCTCCTAGTTGACTTCCCGATACAGGTTGCGGCCTGGCCTAGCTCGGCGGACCCAGACCCGTATTCCGGTCTACGTCTTACTTCTTGCCGGGCTTCTTCTTGCCGGCGACGGTCCGCTTCGGGCCCTTGCGGGTCCGGGCGTTGGTCTTGGTCCGCTGGCCACGCACGGGCAGGCCCCGGCGGTGCCGGATGCCGGCGTAGCAGCCGATCTCAACCTTGCGGCGGATGTCAGCGGCGACCTCGCGGCGCAGGTCGCCTTCAACCTTGTAGTTGCCCTCGATGTGGTCGCGGAGCTGCACGAGCTCCTCGTCCGTGAGGTCCCGAGCGCGCTTGTCCGGCGAGATGCCGGTGGCGGCGAGCGTCTCCAGGGCGCGGGTGCGACCGACCCCGAAGATGTAGGTGAGCGCGATCTCCAACCGCTTTTCGCGGGGGAGATCCACGCCGACTAGACGTGCCATGTGCGGGCGTACTCCTCGTTATGTGTGGCGGAGGTGTGGACCCGTCCCACCCCGCTACCGGCCGTCCCGTCTTTCCGACGCGAGAAGCGCCGGCGACCGGGATCGGTCGCTGCCCAAGCGGGCCCCGGCCTCCGACCGGGGGTCAGCCACGAAGGAGTACGTCTCGCGTACCGCTCGCGGCTGGGACGAGCATGTGTGATGTGTGGGCTGACTCAGCCCTGGCGCTGCTTGTGGCGCGGGTCGGTGCAGATCACCATGACCCGGCCGTGCCGGCGGATAACCCGGCACTTGTTGCAGATCCTCTTGACGCTCGGCTTGACCTTCACGGTTGCCTTACTTCCCATCTGGCCCGGGGACGCGCTCTGCGCGACGCCGGACGTCGAAGACGGACACGGGACTTCCCGGCCGTCGTCAGGACTACTTGTAGCGGTAGACGATGCGCCCGCGGGTCAGGTCGTACGGCGAGAGTTCGACGACGACCCGGTCCTCCGGAAGGATGCGGATGTAGTGCTGTCGCATCTTCCCGCTGATGTGAGCCAACACCTTGTGACCGTTCGCGAGCTCCACCCGGAACATGGCGTTCGGCAGGGGCTCGATGACCCGACCCTCGATCTCAATGGCTCCGTCTTTTTTCGGCATGTCCTCCGCTGTCCTGACGTCGATTGCTCCGGGCGACCCACAACGCCTTACACGGAAATCTGACCATGATCAGAAGACCGCGCCAGCCGCGGCTCCAGCTCCCACCGAAGCGCAGGGTGGGCATGCCGGAGTGGACGCTGTGCGCCGATCTGAAAGTGTACGCCCGCCGACTGGCGCCCGCCAAACCGGCCACCCGCTCCGACCCGCAGACTCTCGTTGATCATGCAGTTGCCGCCGGCGCATCATGATCGACTCGCCTTCACGGAACCCGCGGTGACGAACCGCCTTCGACACCCCGGCTTCGCGGATCCCGAGTCGATCAAGGGATCAGCCACCCGCCGCGGACGGTGAGGTGGCGTCGAGGTCAGGCCGGTGCGGTGGGGTCGTCCGGTTCGTCCGACTCGGCGGCGCGCAACTCGCGCCGCCGCTCCCGCTTGTCCCGTTTACGCTGCCGGCGGCGCTCCCGTTCGACGGCCTGGCGCTGCGGCTCTCCGCCGGTCAGCCCGGTGACCGTGCGGACCAGCAGCACCGCACCCCACGGCCCGGCCACCCACACCGGCCAGAAGTAGAGCAGGTCCCGACTGAGCAGCGAGGCCACCGCCCAGATCGTCACCACGATGGCCACCACGTTGAGGTACGGCAGCCACACCTCGGCCAGCCAACGGGCGGTGACGCCGCGGGTGGCGACCGGGCCGGACTGGACACCCGGCGCGCCGACCGCCGGAGCGGTACCCACAGCCGGTGCCAGTCCGGACCGCTGCGGCGGCGTCACCGGCGGCAGATCGGTCAGGAGCACTTCAAGATCAGCGTATGTACGCGCCGCATACGCCCGCTGCAACCGCTCGTCGTACTCGTGCAGGTCCAACCGACCCTCGTTGAGGGCGACCCGCAACCGTTCGGCCACTGCTTCCCGGTCCGCGTCCGCCGCTCGCATCCCGTCGTGCCCGTCCATGCGCGCAAGCATGCCACCGCCACGCCAATCCGGCCCCACCCCGGTCCAACCGGCGCACTTGATCGACTCCGTATCGCCGACCTGGGGGCATCCGAGCGCCCTGATACCGCCATTCCGGCGATACGGAGTCGATCACTAGGGCGGAGCGGTGGCGAGGCGGGCTGGCCGGTCACGACAGGGTCGGGGCGACGCAGCCGGTCCGCCCGGCTGTTCGGGAATGACCGGCCGGGCTCGGCTGATCAGGGGGTCGTCGAGGCGGCGGGCTGACGGGCGGTGACCAGGTCACCGAGGCGGGCCCGGCCCCCGTCGAACGCGGTCAGCACCCAGACCCCGTCCGGCAGCAGCGCCATCGAGTGCTCGACGTGCGCTGCCACCGAGCCGTCCCGGGTGACGACCGTCCACCCGTCGGACAACTCGACGGTACGCGGGGAGGCCATCGTGATCATCGGCTCGATGGCCAACGCCATGCCGGGAACCAGGCGCGGGCCCTTGCCCGGCCGGCCGTGGTTGAGCACGTGCGGGTCCTGGTGCATCTCCGTGCCGATGCCGTGCCCGCCGTAGCCGTCGACGATGCCGTACCGGCCGCCCTTGCGGACGGCGGTCTCCACCGCGTGGGAGATGTCCGTGAGCCGGCCCTTGCCGCTCGCCGCGCCACGAGCGGCGGCGGCGATACCGGCCCACATGGCGTCCTCGGCGACCTCGGCCATCTTCAGCAGTGCCGGGTCGACGTCGCCGACCCCGACCGTGATCGCGGAGTCGCCGTGCCACCCGTCCAGCACGGCTCCGCAGTCGATGCTGATGAGGTCGCCGTCGGCGAGCACCTGCTTCGGCGAGGGGATCGCGTGGACGATCTGCTCGTTGACCGAGGAGCAGATCGACGCAGGGAAGCCGTGGTAGCCCTTGAACGACGGGACGCCACCCGCCTCGCGGATGGTCGACTCGGCGATGGCGTCCAGATCGGCGGTGCTCACACCGGGGGCGACAGCCTCCCGCATCCGTCGAAGCGCCTCGGCCACCACCAGCCCGGCGGCCCGCATCTTCTCGATCTGGTCAGGGGTCTTCAGCTGGATGTCCAGCTGGGGACGACGCATGGAGCGATTACCTTTCGTTGCAGAACAGCGGGGCACGTCTCGCGTACCCCGCTGTTCGCACTCTATCCGCCGTGGTCCGGCCGGACCTCAGCCGCCGTACGACCGCAGGGCGTCGATGGCCCGGGTGGTGACGTCCTCCACCGGCCCGGTCGCGTCGATCCCGACCAGCTTGCCCTGGGCGCCGTAGTAGTCGACCAGGGGCGCGGTCTTCTCGCCGTACTCCCGAAGCCGGGTGGCGATCGTCTCCGGCTTGTCGTCGTCGCGCTGGAACAGCTCGGCGCCGCACCGGTCACAGATGCCGGGCCGGGTGGTGGCGTCGAACTCGACGTGCCAGATCTTGCCGCAGCCCCGGCAGGTGCGCCTGCCGGAGAGCCGCCGGATCACCTCGTCGTCGTCGACGACCAGCTCCAGGACCAGGTCGAGCGCCGTCCCCAGATCGGCGAGGAGCTTGTCCAGAGCGGCCGCCTGCGGAGTGGTCCGCGGGAAGCCGTCGAGCAGGAACCCCTCGCTGGCGTCGGGCTCGGCCAGCCGGTCCCGGACCATGTTGATGGTGACCTCGTCCGGAACCAGCTCGCCCGCGTCCATGTACCGCTTCGCCTCGACACCCAGCGGAGTGCCCTGGGTGACGTTCGACCGGAAGATGTCTCCGGTCGAGATCTTCGGCACCGAGAGGTGCGCGGCGATGAACTCGGCCTGTGTGCCCTTGCCCGCCCCCGGCGGGCCAACCAGAACGAGTCTCATCTACCGCAGGAACCCTTCGTAGTTCCGCTGCATGAGTTGGCTCTCGATCTGCTTCACGGTCTCCAGACCGACGCCGACCATGATGAGCACAGCGGTGCCGCCGAACGGGAAGTTCTGGTACTGCTGGTTGTCCAGCCAGATGAAGAAGAAGTTCGGCAGGATCGAGATGACACCCAGGTAGAGCGCGCCCGGCAGGGTGATCCGGCTGAGGATGAAGTCCAGGTAGTCGGCCGTCGGCTTGCCCGGGCGGATGCCCGGCACGAACCCGCCGTACTTCTTCATGTTGTCCGCGACCTCGGTCGGGTTGAACGTGATCGAGACGTAGAAGTACGTGAAGAAGATGATCAGCAGGAAGTAGACCGAGATGTAGATCGGGCTGCTCGGGTTGACCAGGTTGTTCTGGATCCACGCCTGGGTCTTGCCCGGGTCGGTCTGGTCGAAGAACTGCAGGGCCAGCTGCGGCAGGTAGAGCAGCGACGAGCCGAAGATGACCGGGATGACACCCGCCTGGTTGACCTTGAGCGGGATGTAGGTCGAGGTGCCGCCGTACATCCGCCGGCCGATCATCCGCTTGGCGTACTGCACCGGGATCCGGCGCTGCGCCTGCTCGATGAAGGTGACAGCGGTGATGACCACCAGGACCAGCGCGATGACCAGGGCGAACATGTCCCAGCCCTTGCTGGTCTTGATCTGCCAGCCCTCGCTGGGCAGCCGGGCCGCGATCGAGGTGAAGATCAGGACGGACATGCCGTTGCCGACGCCGCGGTCGGTGATCAGCTCACCGAGCCACATGACCATGCCGGTACCGGCGGTCATCGTCATCACCAGGATGGACAGCGTCAGCCAGTCCGGGATGCCGGTGCCGGTGGGGATGATCGGGAACTGGTCGCAGCGGTTCTGGAAGAGCTGGCCCGAGCGGGCCAGGGCCACGAACGCCGACGCCTGCAGTACACCGAGACCGAGGGTCAGGTAGCGGGTGTACTGGGTGATCTTCGCCTGGCCGGCCTGGCCCTCCTTGCGGAGCTGCTCGAGGCGCGGGATCACGACGGTCAGCAGCTGCAGGATGATCGACGCGGTGATGTAGGGCATGATGCCCAGCGCGAAGACCGAGAGCTGCAGCAGCGCTCCGCCGGAGAAGAGGTTGAGCAGGTTCACCACCCCGGTGGTGTCACCCTGGATGGTGTCGAGGCACTTCTGCACGTTGCCGTACGAGACGCCTGGGCTGGGGAGCGTCGCGCCCAGCCGGTAGACCGCGATGATGCCTACTGTGAACAGCAGCTTCTTGCGCAGGTCAGGCGTACGGAACGCACTGAGAAAGGCGGACAGCAACTTCTTCCTCCTGCGCGAGGCGGGCCGCCGGTGATCCCTGGCGGGTCGGGGTGGATCACGGGCGAGCGCCCGCAATCCATGACTGGGATGGGACTCTAACAGCCCTACCCCGCTCCGGGCAGATGCGCCCGACTACATAAATCGATTCCGATGTTACCGGGCGCTAGGGCCCCAGGCAGACCATGGCGCCCGCCAGTTGGTCACAACTGGACGGGCGCCATGGTCCTACGCCTTACAGCTCGGTGACGGAGCCACCGGCGGCAGCGATCTTCTCCTTGGCCGACGCACTGAACGCGTGCGCGGACACCTGGAGCGCCACACCGCCGAGGTCCCCGGTGCCGAGGACCTTGACCGGGTGACCCTTGCGGACCGCGCCGGCCTCGACCAGCTCCAGCGGGCCGACCTGGCCACCGTTCGGGAACAGCTCAGCGAGTCGGTCCAGGTTGACAACCTGGAAGACCACCTTGAACTTGTTCTTGAAGCCCTTCATCTTCGGCAGGCGCATGTGGATGGGCATCTGCCCACCCTCGAACGCCGCCGAGATGTTCTTGCGGGCCTTGGAACCCTTGGTACCGCGACCGGCGGTCTTGCCCTTGGACCCCTCACCGCGACCCACACGGGTCTTCGCGGTCTTGGATCCGGGTGCCGGGCGCAGGTGATGCACCTTGATCGTCATTACTCGACCTCCTCGACCTTCACGAGGTGGTTGACCGTGAAGATCATGCCGCGGATCTCGGGCCGGTCCTCCTTGACCACCACGTCGTTGATCCGCTTGAGACCGAGCGAACGCAGCGAGTCACGCTGGTTCTGCTTGGTCCCGATACCGGACCGGAGCTGGGTGACCTTCAGGCGTGCCATCAGGACGCCACCCCCGCCCGCGACGCCAGCATGGCGGCCGGCGCGACGTCCTCCACCGGCAGACCACGACGCGACGCGACCTGCTCGGGGGACTCGAGCCCCTTCAGGGCCGCCACGGTGGCGTGCACGATGTTGATCGGGTTCGACGAGCCGAGGCTCTTGGAGAGCACGTCGTGGATACCGGCGCACTCCAGCACGGCGCGCACCGGACCACCGGCGATGACACCCGTACCGGCCGAGGCCGGCTTGAGCAGCACCACGCCAGCGGCGTCCTCACCCGTCACCGGGTGCGGGATCGACTGGCCGATACGCGGAACCTTGAAGAAGTGCTTCTTGGCCTCCTCGACACCCTTGGCGATGGCCGCGGGCACCTCCTTGGCCTTTCCGTAGCCCACGCCGACCGTGCCGTCGCCGTCGCCCACGATCACCAGGGCGGTGAAGCTGAAGCGACGACCACCCTTCACGACCTTGGCGACGCGGTTGATCGCGACGACCCGCTCGAGGTGCGGGGTCTTCTCGACGGGCGCGTTTCCGCGGCCGCCCTCACGGCGGTTGTCGCGGCGACCACCCTCGTTGCCACCGGACCCGCCGCCACGGCGCTGTTGACCTGGCATCAGCAGCCTTCCTTATCTCTCGTGACGGGGTTGTTAGAACTCGAGCCCGGCTTCGCGGGCGGCGTCGGCAAGCGCGGCGACCCGCCCCGCGTACCGGTTGCCACCGCGGTCGAAGACGACCTTGGAGACGCCAGCGGCCTTGGCCCGCTCGGCGAGCAGAGCGCCCACCTTGCCGGCGAGGGCGCTCTTGTCGCCCTCCGCACCGCGCAGCGAGGCGTCCAGGGTCGACGCCGACGCCAGGGTGTGACCCTTGGTGTCGTCGACGACCTGGGCGACCATGTGCCGCAGCGAACGGGTGACGACCAGGCGCGGACGCTCGGCCGTACCGGTGACGTTCTTGCGGACGCGGAAGTGTCGACGCGCACGCCCGACGGCGCGCTTGGCGGCGACACCGCGGCGGCGCTTGAGCAGCGTGGCGCTCACTTCTTACCTGCCTTTCCGGCCTTGCGGCGGATGACCTCGCCCTGGTACTTGACGCCCTTGCCCTTGTAGGGCTCCGGCGGGCGGATCTTCCGGATGTTGGCGGCGACCTCACCGACCTGCTGCTTGTTGATGCCGGCAACGTGGAACAGGGTCGGCCGCTCCACCGTGAAGGTGATGCCCGCCGGGGCGGAGACGACCACCGGGTGCGAGAACCCGAGCGCGAACTCGAGGTCCGAACCCTTGGCGGTCACCCGGTAACCGGTGCCGGCGATCTCCAGGCTCTTGCGGTAGCCCTCGGTGACACCGACGATCATGTTGGCGATCAACGTACGGCTGAGGCCGTGGAGTTCCTTGGCCTTGCGCTCGTCGTTCGGCCGGTTGACGCTCAGCTGCCCATCCTCGGCCCGCTCGATCGTGATCGGCTCGGCGAGGGTGTGCTCAAGCTGGCCCTTGGGGCCCTTGACCGTGACGGTCTGCCCGGAAATCGTGATGTCGACGCCGGCTGGCACCGGGATCGACTTACGTCCAATTCGCGACATTTCTACCTGTCTCCCGTTACCAGACGAAGGCGAGGACTTCCCCGCCAACGCTCCGCTTGCGGGCCTGCCGGTCGGTCAGCAGCCCCTGGGACGTCGAAATGATCGCCACGCCGAGCCCGCCGAGCACCCGCGGGAGCCCGTCCGACTTGGCGTACACCCGGAGACCGGGCTTGGACACTCGCTTGATGCCGGCCAGGCTCCGCTCGCGGTTCTGGCCGTACTTCAGCTCGACGACCAGTCGCTTGCCGACGGCGCCCTCCTCGGGCTCCTCGACCGACCAGGTGGCGATGTAACCCTCGGCCTTCAGGACCTCGGCGATGTTCGCCTTGATCTTGGAGTAGGGCATCTTCACCTGATCGTGGTACGCCTGGTTGGCGTTACGCAGACGCGTGAGCATGTCTGCGATCGGGTCGGTCATCGTCATGGATTTCGTCAGCCTTTCTCGCCGGGGTTCCCGGGGCATCAGCCCCGGGCCTACGGCGAAGAGCAATACCTAATCGGTGCAGGAGTTCCCGGCCGACGGCCGGGACGCGGTCGCCCTTACCAGGAAGCCTTGGACACGCCCGGCAGCTCACCGCGGTGAGCCATCTCCCGGATGCAGACCCGGCAGAGCCCGAACTTGCGGTAGACCGCCTTCGGACGCCCGCACCGCTGGCAGCGGGTGTACGCGCGAACCGAGAACTTCGGCTTCGCGGCCGCCTTGATGATCAGCGCCTTCTTGGCCATCTCAGTTCTCCTTGAACGGGAAGCCCAGGAGCTTGAGCAGCGCCCGGCCCTCGTCGTCGGTCGTGGCGGTCGTGACCACCGTGATGTCCATGCCCCGCTGCCGATCGATCTTGTCCTGATCGATCTCGTGGAACACCGACTGCTCGGTCAGACCGAACGTGTAGTTGCCGTGCCCGTCCAGCTTGCGCCCGTCCAGACCGCGGAAGTCGCGGATACGCGGCAGCGCGATGGAGAGCAGCCGGTCCAGGAACTCCCACATCCGGTCACCGCGAAGGGTGACCTTCGCGCCGATCGGCATGCCCTCACGCAGCTTGAACTGCGCGATGGACTTGGTCGCCCGCCGCACCTGCGGCTTCTGGCCGGTGATCGTGGCGAGGTCACGGACCGCGCCGTCGATCAGCTTGGCGTCGCGAGCAGCCTCGCCGACACCCATGTTGACGACGATCTTGACCAGCCGCGGCACCTGCATGGGGTTGCCGTAGCTGTGCTGCTCGCGCAGCTGGGCCACGATCTCGTTGCGGTACCGCTCCTTGAGGCGCGGCATGGTCTTTTCGGTAGCCGTGGTCATCACAGGTCCTTACCGGTGCTACGCGCGATGCGGACCTTCTGGCCGTTGTCGTCGATCCGGTAACCGACGCGGGTCGGCTTGCCGTCGGAGTCCAGGACCTGCACGTTCGAGACGTGGATCGGGGCCTCCTGGGTGACGATGCCGCCGGTCTTGGCGCCACGCTGGGTGGTGCTGATGCGGGTGTGCTTCTTGACCCGGTTCACGCCCTCGACCAGGACCTTGTCCTGCCGCGGGTAGGCCGCGATGACCTTGCCCTTGGCACCCTTGTCCTTGCCGGCGATGACGACGACCGTGTCGCCCTTCTTGACCTTCACGGTCACAACACCTCCGGCGCGAGGGAAATAATCTTCATGAACCGCTTGTCCCGCAGCTCCCGGCCCACCGGGCCGAAGATGCGGGTACCACGCGGGTCCCCGCCGTCCTTGATGATGACGGCGGCGTTCTCGTCGAAGCGGATGTACGAGCCGTCCGGCCGCCGCTTCTCCTTGGCCGTGCGAACGACGACCGCCTTGACGACGTCGCCCTTCTTCACACCGGCACCCGGGATGGCGTCCTTGACCGTGGCCACGATGACGTCGCCGATGCTCGCGTAGCGCCGACCCGAGCCACCGAGAACCCGGATGCACAGGATCTCCCGAGCACCCGTGTTGTCGGCGACGCGCAGTCGCGACTCCTGCTGAATCACGTCTATCTCCTATGTCTGCCGGTTCTCCGGCCGCCGTGGCGGCCGGAGCCTGGCGGAACCTACGCCCGACGCAACGCCGGGCGAGCTCGAGCCTTCGCTACTTGGCCTTTTCCAGGATCTCCACGATCCGCCAACGCTTGGTGGCGCTCAGCGGCCGGGTCTCCATGATGAGAACCCGGTCACCGGTGCCAGCGGCGTTCTGCTCGTCGTGCACCTTCAGCTTGCTCGTACGACGCATGATCTTGCCGTACAGCGCGTGCCGAACCCGGTCCTCGACCTCGACCACGACGGTCTTGTCCATCTTGTCGCTGACCACCAGGCCCTCACGGACCTTGCGGCGCGAGCGCGCGGTGGTGGCGGTCTCTTCGGTCATGATGCAGTCACCTCAGTCGGCGCGGCCGAGAGCCCCAGCTCGCGCTCGCGCATGATCGTGTAGATCCGGGCGATCTCCCGACGGATGACCTGCAGCCGCCGGTTGTTGTCGAGCTGCCCGGTTGCGGCCTGCACGCGGAGGTTGAACAGCTCCGCCTTGGCCTCCCGCAGCTTCGTGACCAGCTCCTCCTCGGAGAGCTCACGCAGCTCGGTCGCCTTAACGCCCGCTGCCATCAGGATTCACCCACTTCGCGCGTAACAATGCGGCACTTCATCGGGAGCTTGTGGATCGCGCGACGCATGGCCTCTCGCGCGGTCTGCTCGTTGGGGAAGGACATCTCGAAGAGAACCCGCCCCGGCTTGACGTTGGCGACCCACCACTCGGGCGAACCCTTACCGGAACCCATCCGGGTCTCGGCCGGCTTCTTGGTGAGGGCCTGGTCCGGGAAGATCGTGATCCAGACCTTGCCACCACGCTTGATGTGGCGAGTCATCGCGATACGTGCCGACTCGATCTGCCGGTTCGTCACGTACGCCGGCTCGAGAGCCTGGATCCCGAACTCGCCGAACACCACCCGGTTACCACCCTTGGACGCGCCACTGCGGTCCGGGTGGTGCGGCTTGCGGAAGCCCTTCGGGGGCTTGCGCGGCATCAGCATCTGTCAGCCCTCCTGCTGCGTTTCTGCCGGAGCAGCCGCGGCGGCGACAGCGGAGCTGTCGACCGGCTCGCCGCTCGGCGTCTCGGCCTGCTGCGCGATGGTGGTCGCAGCAGCCCGGCCGGCCTCGGTGCCACCAGCCGTGGTGCCGGACGAACCCGACCGGCCACGGCGCGGACGCTCGGGACGGTCGCCACGCTCACCACGACGCGGGCGGGACGGACCGGCCTCGGCCGGAGCCTCCCGGCCCGGAACGGCGTCGCCCTTGTAGATCCAGACCTTCACACCGATCCGACCGAACGTGGTACGGGCCTCGAAGAAGCCGTACTCGATGTTGGCCCGCAGCGTGTGCAGCGGAACCCGGCCCTCACGGTAGAACTCGGTCCGGCTCATCTCGGCGCCGCCGAGGCGACCCGAGACCTGAACCCGGATGCCCTTGCAGACCGGGTTCTTCATCGCCGACTGCATGGCCTTGCGCATCGCCCGACGGAAGCTGACCCGGCTGGACAGCTGCTCGGCCACGCCCTGCGCGACGAGCTGAGCGTCCGACTCGGGGTTCTTCACCTCGATGATGTTCAGCTGGACCTGCTTGCCGGTGAGCTTCTCCAGCTCGCCGCGGATCCGGTCGGCCTCCGCACCCTTACGGCCGATGACGATGCCCGGCCGGGCGGTGTGGATGTCGACCCGAACCCGGTCGCGGGTGCGCTCGATGTCGACCTTGGAGATCCCGGCGCGCTCGAGGCCCTTGGACATCATGCGGCGGATCTTGACATCCTCGCCGATGTAGTCCTTGTAGAGCTTGTCCGCGAACCAGCGGGACTTCCAGTCGGTCGAGATGCCGAGCCGGAACCCAGTGGGGTGAACCTTCTGACCCATTACTCGGCGTCCTCCGTCTTGCTCTGCGCTTCGGCCGGTGCGGCCTCCGTGGCCGGGGCGGCCTTCTTAGCCGCGGCCTTCCTCGGTGCTGCCGGCGCGACCGCTTCGACCGCCACGGTGATGTGGCACGTGCGCTTGCGGATGCGGTAGGCCCGACCCTGGGCCCGCGGCTGGAACCGCTTCATCGTCGGGCCCTCGTCCACGAAGGCCTCGCTGACGAGCAGCGCGTCGGGGTCCAGCCGCTCGTTGTTCTCCGCGTTGGCGATCGCGCTAGCGAGCACCTTGTACACCTGCTCGCTCGCAGCCTGCGGCGCGAACTGCAGCACCGTGAGCGCCTCCTTCGCGGGCAGGCCGCGGACGAGGTTGACCACCCGGCGCGCCTTCATCGGCGAGATGCGCACGTGCCGCGCAACCGCCCGCGCGCCCGGAAGCACCGGAGCGTCGCCCTTTCCTGGCATCGCTGTAACCCCTTGTTCCCTCTATCCGTATGCCCGCGGCGTCAGCGCCGACGGCTCTTCCGGTCGTCCTTCTCGTGACCCTTGAACGTGCGGGTCAGCGCGAACTCGCCGAGCTTGTGCCCGACCATCGCCTCGGTCACGAACACCGGGACGTGCTTGCGTCCGTCGTGCACGGCGATCGTGTGCCCCAGCATCTCGGGGATGATCGTCGAGCGCCGCGACCAGGTCTTGATCACGTTCTTGGAGCCCTTGTCGTTCTGAACTTCCACCTTCTTGAGCAGGTGGTCGTCGACGAACGGGCCCTTCTTCAGGCTGCGAGGCATGTCTTATCTCCCTCAGCCGCGCTTACGCGTGGCGTAGCGACGGCGGACGATCAGCCGGTCACTCGGCTGGCCCTTACGGCGGGTGCGGCCCTCGGGCTTACCCTGCGGGTTGACCGGGTGGCGACCACCGGAGGTCTTACCCTCACCACCACCGTGCGGGTGGTCGACCGGGTTCATGGCGACACCACGGACGGTCGGGCGCTTGCCCTTCCACCGCATCCGGCCGGCCTTGCCCCAGTTGATGTTCGACTGATCGGCGTTGCCGATCTCGCCGACGCTGGCGCGGCAGCGCACGTCCACCCGCCGGATCTCGCCGGACGGCATACGCAGGGTCGCGTACGCGCCCTCACGACCGAGCAGCTGGATGCCGACGCCGGCGGAACGGGCCAGCTTGGCCCCGCCGCCCGGACGCAGCTCCACGTTGTGGATCGTGGTACCGACCGGGATGTTGCGCAGCGGCAGGTTGTTGCCGGGCTTGATGTCGGCGCCCGGACCGGACTCGACGCGGTCGCCCTGCTTCAGGTCCTTCGGCGCGATGATGTACCGCTTCTCGCCGTCGGCGTAGTGCAGCAGCGCGATGCGCGCGGTGCGGTTGGGGTCGTACTCGATGTGAGCGACCTTCGCCGGCACGCCGTCCTTGTCGACCCGCTTGAAGTCGATCAGACGGTACTGGCGCTTGTGACCACCGCCGTGGTGCCGCGTGGTGATCCGGCCGTGGGCGTTACGCCCGCCCTTCTTCGGCAGCGGAGCCAGCAGCGACTTCTCCGGCGTGGACCGGGTGATCTCGGCGAAGTCAGCGACACTGGAGCCACGTCGGCCCGGCGTCGTCGGCTTGTACTTACGGATAGCCATTGTCTACACCCCTCAGCTGACCGGGCCGCCGAAGGCCTCGATGCGGTCACCGTCAGCCAGCTTCACGATCGCCCGCTTGGTCGCCTTGCGCTGACCGAAGCCGGTCTTGGTGCGCTTGCGCTTACCCTGGCGGTTGAGCGTGTTGACCGTCAGGACGCGGACGTTGAAGATCTGCTGGATAGCGATCTTGATCTCGGTCTTGTTCGCGTCCGGGTGCACCAGGAAGGTGTACCAGTTCCGGTTCAGCTCGCTGTAGCTCTTCTCCGAGACGACCGGCGCCACGATGATGTCGCGCGGGTCGGCGATCGTGCTCACTTGCCACCCTCCTCGGTGGTCTCGGCGGGCACGCCCAGGAACTCGTCCAGGGCGTCCTTGGTGAAGACCACGTCGTCGGCCACGAGCACGTCGTACGTGTTCAGCTGGCCGGACTCGATCAGGTGCACGCGCGGCTCGTTGCGCAGCGACACCCAGTTCAGCTCGTCGGTGCTGCTCAGCACGACCAGGACCCGACGGGCCTCGGTGAGCTTGGCGAGCGTGGCCAGGGCCGCCTTGGTCGACGGCTTCTCGCCCGAGACGAACGCCTCGACGACGTGCACCTGCCCGGCGCGGGCCCGGTCGGAGAGGGCGCCCCGCAGAGCGGCGGCCTTCATCTTCTTCGGGGTCCGCTGGCTGTAGTCACGCGGCACGGGACCGTGCACGACGCCACCGCCGGCGAACTGCGGCGCGCGGATCGAGCCCTGCCGGGCGCGACCGGTGCCCTTCTGCTTGTACGGCTTCTTGCCGCCACCGGCGACCTCGCCGCGGGTCTTGGCCTTGTGCGTGCCCTGTCGGGCCGCCGCGAGCTGGGCCACCACGACCTGGTGCATCAGCGCGACGTTGGCCTGCACGTCGAAGATGTCCGCCGGCAGCTCGACCGAGCTGCTGGTGGTGCCTTCGACGGTGCGCACGTCAACGGTGGTCACTTGGCCGCACCGCCCTTCTTCACCTTGCTCTTCGCCGCGGTACGGACCAGAACGAGCGCGCCCTTCGGACCGGGGATGGCACCCCGGACGAGCAGCAGGTTGTTCTCGGTGTCGACCGCCTGGACGGTGAGGTTCTGCACGGTGTACCGCACGCCACCCATCCGGCCGGCCATCCGGGTGCCCTTGAAGACACGACCCGGCGTGGCGCAGGCACCGATGGAACCGGGCGAGCGGTGCTTGCGCTCGACACCGTGGCCGGCGCCCAGACCGTGGAAGCCGTGCCGCTTCATCGGGCCGGCGTAGCCCTTGCCCTTGGTCTTGCCGGTGACGTCGATGACGACGCCGGCCGGGAACTCCTCGACGGTGACTTCCTGGCCGAGCGAGTATTCCGCGGCGTCCGTGGTGCGCAGCTCGACGATGTGCCGGCGCGGCGCCACGTCCGCCTTGGCGTAGTGCCCGCTGACCGGCTTCTTGACCTTGCGCGGGTCGATGTTGCCGTAGGCCAGCTGGACCGCGGAGTAACCGTCCTTCTCGGCGCTACGAACCTGGCTGATGACGCACGGGCCGGCCTCGACCACGGTCACGGGAACAACGCGGTTGTTGTCCCAGACCTGGGTCATGCCGAGCTTGGCGCCCAGGATCCCCTTGACTTGCCTGTCCATTTGTCCGGTCCCTACAGCTTGATCTCGATGTCGACGCCAGCCGGCAGGTCGAGGCGCATGAGCGAGTCGACCGTCTTCGGGGTCGGGTCGATGATGTCGATCAGCCGCTTGTGCGTGCGCATCTCGAAGTGCTCGCGCGAGTCCTTGTACTTGTGCGGCGAGCGGATAACGCAGAAACGGTTGATCTCCGTGGGCAGCGGCACCGGGCCCGCGACCTGCGCCCCGGTGCGCGTCACCGTCTCGACGATCTTCCGAGCCGAGGAGTCGACGACCTCGTGGTCATAGGCCTTGAGCCGGATGCGGATCTTCTGTCCCGCCATGGTGGCTTCTGTTCCTTCTCTCGATGCCGCTGTGTTGCGGGCGCCTGTACCGGCTGGTACAGGCCCACTTCGCCGACCCCCGCGGTCGGGCGTGTCGCGCCCTCGGGCCGAGCTCCGCCCCATGGTTCCGGAGTGGTGCTTGACCGCGCGGTGGGTCAAGGCGCCGATCGCTTACCGCGACCTGAACGCCGTGCGAGGGTGGTTGGCGACTGGGCCGCCAACCACCCCACGCTCGACTGTCTCGCCACCCGGAGGTTCAGCGAAAGCCGAACACAGGCGACGAACTGTCGTTACGCAACCTGACTAGTATGCCGCACGACCGGCGGCGGGTCTAATCGGGGTTACCTAGTTCACTTGACGATCTTGGTGACGAACCCGGCGCCGACGGTGCGGCCACCCTCGCGGATCGCGAACTTGAGGTTCTCCTCCATGGCGATGGGCTGGATCAGCTTCACCGACATGGTGGTGTTGTCACCCGGCATGACCATCTCGGTGCCCTCGGGGAGGGTGACGACACCGGTGACGTCCGTGGTCCGGAAGTAGAACTGCGGACGGTAGTTCTGGAAGAACGGGGTGTGGCGGCCACCCTCCTCCTTGGAGAGGATGTAGACCGTCGCCTCGAACTCCGTGTGCGGGGTGGTCGTGCCCGGCTTGATGACGACCATGCCGCGCTCGACGTCCTCGCGCTTGGTGCCACGCAGCAGCAGGCCGACGTTCTCACCTGCGCGGGCGTCGTCCAGGGTCTTCCGGAACATCTCGATCGCGGTGACCTTGGTCTTGAAGCCCTTCTCGCGGATGCCGACGACCTCGACGTCCTCGTTCGGGAGCAGGACGCCACGCTCGACACGACCGGTGACGACGGTGCCACGACCGGTGATCGTGAACACATCCTCGACGGGCATGAGGAACGGCTTCTCGGTCTCGCGCTCCGGCTGCGGGATCGCGGTGTCGACCGCGCTCATCAGCTCGAGCAGCTTCGCGGTCCAGACCGGGTCGCCCTCGAGCGCCTTCAGCGCGGAGACCTGGACGACCGGCAGGTCGTCACCCGGGTACTCCTGCGAGGAGAGCAGCTCGCGCACCTCGAGCTCGACGAGCTCCAGGAGCTCCTCGTCGTCGACCATGTCGCTCTTGTTGAGCGCCACGACGATGTACGGCACACCGACCTGACGGGCCAGCAGCACGTGCTCGCGGGTCTGCGGCATCGGGCCGTCGGTCGCCGCCACCACCAGGATCGCGCCGTCCATCTGCGCGGCACCGGTGATCATGTTCTTGATGTAGTCAGCGTGACCGGGGCAGTCAACGTGCGCGTAGTGCCGCGCCTCGGTCTGGTACTCGACGTGCGCGATGGAGATCGTGATGCCGCGGGCCTTCTCCTCCGGCGCCTTGTCGATCTCGTCGAACGGCGTGTAGGGGTTCAGGTCCGGGTACTGGTCGTGCAGGACCTTGGTGATGGCCGCCGTCAGCGTCGTCTTACCGTGGTCGATGTGACCAATGGTGCCGATGTTGACGTGCGGCTTAGTCCGCTCGAACTTAGCCTTCGCCACTGGTGTCCTCCTGTGGACTTCTTGGTTCGTACGCCCGGCGCGCCGGTCGGCGCTTAGGACTCTGTCGACAGCCTTTCCGGCCAGACGGCCGGAGAGCCTTTGTGGGTTCTGCGGCGATGAAGCCTACAGGCCCGGTCTCACGCGATCCGATCGTGGTGGCCGCGGGCGGGTGAACCTCCCGCGACCAACCACGAATCACCTGCTCGGGGCAGTTACTCGCCCGTCGCCTTCGCGATGATCTCCTTCGCGACGCTCTGCGGAACCTCGGCGTAGGAGTCGAACTGCATGCTGTAGCTAGCCCGGCCCTGGGTCTTCGACCGCAGGTCGCCGACGTAGCCGAACATCTCCGACAACGGCACCAGAGCCCGGACGATGCGGGCGCCGCTGCGCTCCTCCATCGCCTGGATGATGCCGCGGCGGGAGTTGAGGTCGCCGATGACGTCACCCATGTTCTCCTCAGGAGTGGTGACCTCAACAGCCATCATCGGCTCGAGCAGTGCGGGGTCGGCCTTGCGGGCCGCCTCCTTCATCACCATCGAGCCGGCGATCTTGAATGCCATTTCCGAGGAGTCGACCTCGTGGTACTGGCCGTCCAGCAGCGTCAGCTTCACACCGACCAGCGGGAAGCCCGCCAGGATGCCGTACTGCATGGCGTCCTGGGCGCCCGCGTCCACCGACGGGATGAACTCCCGGGGGACACGGCCACCGGTGACGGCGTTCGCGAACTCGTAGGTCGGCGAGTCGTTGTCCAGCGGCAGCGGCTCGACGCTCACGATGACGCGGGCGTACTGACCCGAACCACCGGTCTGCTTCTTGTGGGTGTACTCGATCTTCTCCACCTTGCGGCGGATCGTCTCGCGGTACGCCACCTGCGGCTTACCGATGTTCGCCTCGACGTTGAACTCGCGGCGCATCCGGTCGACCAGGATGTCCAGGTGCAGCTCGCCCATGCCGGCGATGACCGTCTGGCCGGTCTCCTCGTCCAGCTTGACGCGGAAGGTCGGGTCCTCCTCGGCCAGCCGCTGGATGGCGGTGCTGAGCTTCTCCTGGTCGGCCTTGGTCTTCGGCTCGATGGCGACCTCGATGACCGGCTCCGGGAAGGTCATCGACTCCAGGATGACCGGGTTCGCCGGGTCGCACAGCGTGTCACCGGTGGTGGTCTGCTTGAGACCCTGCACCGCGATGATGTCGCCAGCCTGGGCCGAGCTGCGCTCTTCCCGCTTGTTGGCGTGCATCTGGTAGATCTTGCCGATCCGCTCCTTGCGGTCCTTGGTGGAGTTGACCACCTGGGTGCCGGTCTCGACCACGCCGGAGTAGACCCGGACGTAGGTGAGCTTGCCAAGGTGCTTGTCGGTCTGGATCTTGAACGCCAGGCCGGAGAAGGGCTCGGCCTTGGACGGCTTCCGCAGCAGCGGGGTCTCGCCGTCGGGGGCCGTGCCCTCGATCGCCGGAACGTCCAGCGGCGACGGCAGGAAGTCGACGACGGCGTCGAGCATGGGCTGCACGCCCTTGTTCTTGAACGCCGAGCCGCAGAGCACCGGGTTGGCCTTGCCGGCGATGGTGGCACGCCGGATGGCGGCCTTGATCTCCTCGACGGAGACCTCCTCGCCTTCCAGGTACTTCTCCATCACCGAGTCGTCGACGTCGGCCAGGGTCTCCATCAGCTTCTCGCGCCACTCGGCCGCGGAGTCGGCCAGCTCGGCCGGGATCTCCTCGATCGCGTAGTCCTCACCCTTCTGGGTCTCCCCGCGCCAGGTGAGGGCGCGCATGCCGATCAGGTCGACGACACCGATGTGGTCGCCCTCGAGCCCGATCGGGATCTGGAGCACCAGCGGGGTGGCGTTCAGCCGGTCGATCATCATCTGCACGCAGCGGAAGAAGTCGGCGCCGGTCCGGTCGAGCTTGTTGACGAAGCACATGCGCGGGACGTTGTACTTGTCGGCCTGCCGCCAGACGTTCTCCGTCTGGGGCTCCACGCCGGCGACACCGTCGTAAACCGCGACCGCGCCATCCAGGACCCGCAGCGACCGCTCGACCTCGACCGTGAAGTCGACGTGGCCAGGCGTGTCGATGATCTGGATCGTGTGGCCCTTCCACTCACACTTGGTAGCAGCGGAGGTGATGGTGATACCACGCTCCTGCTCCTGCTCCATCCAGTCCATGACGGCAGCGCCCTCGTGGACCTCACCGATCTTGTACGTGATACCGGTGTAGAACAGGATTCGCTCGGTGGTCGTGGTCTTACCGGCATCGATGTGCGCCATGATGCCGATGTTGCGTACGTTGGCGAGCGCGTCTGCGGCGGCCACTTCAATCCCTACTTATCGTCGTCTCGACTCAACTGGTGGCGGTTCCGGCGCCCGTGAGCGCCGGAACCAGGGTGTTACCAGCGGTAGTGCGCGAAGGCCTTGTTCGACTCGGCCATCTTGTGCGTGTCCTCGCGCCGCTTGACGGCGGCGCCGAGGCCGTTGCTCGCGTCCAGCAGCTCGTTCATCAGCCGCTCGACCATGGTCTTCTCGCGCCGGGCGCGGGAGTAGGTGACCAGCCAACGCAGGCCCAGGGTGGTCGCCCGGGTCGGGCGGACCTCGACCGGAACCTGGTAGGTGGCGCCACCGACACGACGGCTGCGCACCTCGAGGGTCGGCTTGACGTTGTCCATCGCCCGCTTCAGGGTGACGACCGGGTCGGTGCCGGACTTCTCGCGGCAGCCCTCGAGGGCCGCGTACACGATGGACTCGGCGAGCTGACGCTTGCCGCGGAGCAGGATCTTGTTCACCAGCTGGGTGACCAGCGGCGAGTTGTACACCGGGTCAGCGACCAGTGGCCGCCGCGGAGCGGGTCCCTTACGCGGCATGTCAGCTCTTCTCCTTCTTCGCGCCGTAACGGCTGCGCGCCTGCTTGCGGTTGCGGACACCCTGGGTGTCCAGCGAGCCGCGAACGATCTTGTAACGCACGCCGGGGAGGTCCTTCACCCGGCCACCGCGGACGAGCACGATCGAGTGCTCCTGCAGGTTGTGACCGACGCCCGGGATGTAGGCGGTCACCTCGATCTGGCTGCTGAGCTTCACGCGAGCGACCTTGCGCAGCGCCGAGTTCGGCTTCTTCGGGGTGGTGGTGTACACGCGGGTGCACACGCCGCGCCGCTGAGGGGAACCCTTCAACGCCGGGGTCTTCGTCTTGGTCGTCTTCGCCTGGCGGCCCTTTCGGACCAGCTGCTGGATCGTGGGCACCGGGTTTCTCCGCTCCCTTCGGCCGCATCCGCGGCCGCGCCGTCTGCTCGTTAGCCGGCCTGATGACCGGCTCTCCTACATTCCGACCAGGGTCGCCTTGCGGAGACCCCGGCACCCGCGGTCGGGCGTGTCGCCCTCGTCACGGCTCCGTTGCGACGCTCTCGCGTGCGGACCGGAGTTTGTCACCGGTACGCGGGTCGCCCCGCCCCGGATCCTTGGCCTGTCGTGCCGCCGCTCGAAATCCCGAAACAGCGCACGCACGAGTTGCCCGGGCATGCCCGGGCACAAGGGGAAAGAGTACCTACCACAACCGCCCAGGTCAAAACGGAATGGCCCGGCGCCTGTCTCACTCTGCCGGCCGGATCTCGCCCTGCCCCGTCGCCCGCGATGGGCACCTACGAACACAAGTGTACCGGCTTCCCCGCGGGACCACCCGTCGGCCCCGGACCGGCACCGGGTTTGGACAAGGAAGGGGGCGACGGCAGCGAAACTGCTCAGGCCAGCGCGAGGAGCAACGCCAGGCCCAGGCCGAGGAGGCTGAGCACCGCTCCCGCCACGCCGCAGCTGATCCCGGCCACCGCCAGACCACGGCCGGTGAAGCGGACGGCCGGAGGAGTGACCGGCCGGCGGATCTGCCGCTGGCCCAGCAGCCCGATGACGACCGCCGCCACGCCCGTCAGGACCCCGAGCACCGCGAACGCCCCGGAGGCCCACGCACCGCCCTCGTCCACGAAGGTCACCCCGAAGCAGATCACCAGAAGCGAGACCACTGCCGACGCGATGCCGGCCACCAGCGCCCCGATGGCCAGCCCGGACGTGACGGGCGCCACGTCCAGGTGCACGACACCGAACGGCGTACCCGGAACCGTCTCGACCCGCTTCGGCGGTCGGCGCTGGTCATCCGTGGGGGGTGGAACCGGATGCCCGACCATGCCACCCCAACCCGGCGCACGCCCCGGCGGCGGCGGACCCCACCCGGGCGGCACACCAGGCCCAGACGACGGCGGACCCCACCCCGGCGGCACACCAGGCCCAGACGACGGCGAACCCCACCCCGGCGGCACACCAGGCCCAGACGACGGCGGACCCCAGCCTGGGGGCGGCGGGGTCGGCCCACCGGAGACCGGGTACGGCTGGTGGTAGCCGGCCGACGCGGGCGGGCCCCAGCCGGGGGGTGGTGCGGAGGACGGCGTTGGAGCCCAACCCGCAGGCTGCGGTGCGCCACCCGGGCCAGGCCGCTCCCAGCCACTCGGCGCAGGCGAGCCCGGCGCCGCAGAGGCGGGCGCGGAAGAGGTCGGCTCGGGCGGGCTCGACACAGCAGGGGCCGGCTCGGGCGGGGTCGGCGCGGCAGGGGCCGGCTCGGGCGCGGTCGGCGCGGAGAGGGCCGGCTCGGGCGCGGTCGGCGCGTCCGGAGGGGCGGCCGATTCGTCCGCAG
Organism: Micromonospora sp. WMMD964; assembly: GCF_029581455.1. NCBI lineage: Bacteria > Bacillati > Actinomycetota > Actinomycetes > Micromonosporales > Micromonosporaceae > Micromonospora > Micromonospora sp. WMMD964. The sequence continues at coordinate 355,716 of NZ_CP120860.1, forward strand.
GGGGCCGCGCCGGTTCCGTCACGAGGTCCTCCTGTCGAAAGGGCACCACCGCCGCACGGTGGACACCGGCCAGGCTACCGCCGAGGGCGCCGCCGCCGGGGCGCGGCCACCGGCCGGCTCAGTCCATGTTCGTCGGGTAGTCGTGGCCGAACGGCGCCCCGGCCAACCGGACCACGCCGATCACCACCGCGGTGACCACGGTGACCGCGAACAGCACCAGGCCGGTCCAGGCCATCCGCTCCCCCCGCCGCAGCCAGACGGCACCGGTCAGAAAACCCCCCGAGGTGTACGCCTCACGGCGCGCCTGCCGGGCCAACTGCAGTGCCACCGTCGCGGGCACCACCCCACCGACGAAGAGCCCGGTCAGCATGCCGAGCAGCCCCAGCGCGAAGACCGCCCGCGCCTTCGTGGCACGGGCCGGATCCGGGTCGAGAGGGTGACGTGGGTCCTGGTGCGCGACGGGCACCTGCCCGGGTGCGGTCGTCATCCCCCCATCATGCCGAAGTCGCAGCCGGGGTGGGTGGCTCCGGACACGACGAGGCCCCCGGCGGATACCGGGGGCCTCGTCGGGTGATCGGTGCTTAGCGGTACGACCCGAAGTCGAAGTCGTCCAGCGGCACAGCCTGCCCGCCGGCTGGCCCGAACCCGTAGTCGGTCTCCGGGTACCCGGTCATCGAGTAGACCTTGGCCTTGGCCTCCTCGGTCGGCTCCACCCGGACGTTGCGGTACTTGCTGATGCCCGTACCGGCCGGGATGAGCTTTCCGATGATCACGTTCTCCTTGAGGCCGACCAGCGAGTCGCTGCGCGAGTTGATCGCAGCGTCGGTCAGCACCCGGGTGGTCTCCTGGAAGGAGGCCGCCGAGAGCCAGGAGTCGGTGGCCAGCGAGGCCTTGGTGATACCCATCAGCACCGGACGACCGGCGGCGGGCTCGCCGCCCTCCGAGACGAGTCGGCGGTTCTCCGACTCGAACAGCGCCCGGTCGACGAGCACACCCGGCAGGAACTCGGTCGAGCCGGAGTCGATGACCGTCACCCGCTTGAGCATCTGGCGGATGATGATCTCGATGTGCTTGTCGTGGATGAGCACACCCTGCGAGCGGTAGACCTCCTGGACCTCACTGGTCAGGTGGACCTGGACCGCCCGCGGACCCATGATCCGCAGAAGCTCGTGCGGGTCGATGGTGCCCTCGGTCAGCTTCTCGCCGACCGCGACGTGGCCGCCGTCGTGGGTCCGGAGCTTGACCCGCTTCGAGATCTTGTCGTAGACGATCTCGTCGCTGCCGTCGTCCGGCACCACGATGATCTTGCGCGAGCGCTCGCCGTCCTCGATCCGGATCCGGCCGGGGGTGTCGGCGATGGGCGCCTTACCCTTCGGGACCCGGGCCTCGAAGATCTCCTGCACACGCGGCAGACCCTGGGTGATGTCCTCACCCGCGACACCACCGGTGTGGAAGGTACGCATCGTCAGCTGCGTACCGGGCTCACCGATGGACTGTGCGGCGATGATGCCGACCGCCTCGCCGATGTCGACCGACTTACCGGTCGGCAGCGACCGGCCGTAGCAGGCCGCGCAGACGCCCAGCTTCGACTCGCAGGTCAGCACGCTGCGCACCCGGACCGTCTCCACCCCGGCGGCGACGATCTTGTCGACCCCGATGGAGTTGATGTCCTGGCCACGCTCGGCCACCACGGTGCCGTCCGGACCCTTGATGTCGTCGGCCAGCGTCCGGGCGTGCACGCTGGTCTCGGCGTGGGTGTGGACGACGAGCTTGCCGTCCAACCGCTCGCCGATCTGCATCGGGATCGCCCGGTCGGTGCCGCAGTCCTCCTCGCGGATGATGACGTCCTGCGAGACGTCCACCAGACGACGGGTCAGGTAACCCGAATCGGCGGTACGCAGCGCGGTGTCGGCGAGACCCTTACGGGCACCGTGCGTGGAGATGAAGTACTCCAGCACGGACAGACCCTCCCGGTAGCTGGCCTTGATCGGCCGCGGGATGATCTCGCCCTTCGGGTTGGCCACCAGACCACGGATCGCCGCGATCTGCCGGAGCTGGAGCAGGTTACCGCGAGCACCCGAGTTGATCATCTTCCACAGTGGGTTCTCCTGCGGCAGCGCGGTGTCCATCTCCTTGGCGACCTCGTTGGTCGCCTTGGTCCAGATCTCGATGAGTTCGCCGCGACGCTCCTCGGCGGTCATCAGACCACGCTGGTACTGCTTGTCGATCCGGTCGGCTTCCTTCTCGTACCGCGCCAGGATCTCCGCCTTGCGCGGCGGAGCGATGACGTCCTCCATGCCGATCGTCACGCCGGACCAGGTGGCCCAGTGGAAACCGGCCTCCTTGAGCCCGTCCAGGGTGGCGGCCAGGGCCACCTTCGGGAAGCGCTCGGCGAGGTCGTTGACGATCGCGGAGAGCTGACCCTTGCGGATCTCGTAGTTCACGAAGCGGTAGCCCTGCGGCAGCGTCTCGTTGAACAGCACCCGACCCAGGGTCGTGTCGACCGTCAGCGGCTCACCCTCGACCCAGCCCTCCGGGGCGGTCCACGGCTCGGCGCCGGCGCCGTTGTCGACACCGATCACGCCGTGCAGACGGATCCGCACCGGTGCCTGCAGGTGCAGCTCACCGTTGTCGAAGGCCATCCGCGCCTCGGCGTCCGAGCTGAACGCCCGGCCCTCGCCCTTCTCACCGGCGGTGAGGTGGGTGAGGTGGTAGAGACCGATGACCATGTCCTGGGTGGGCATGGTGACCGGCTTGCCGTCGGCCGGCTTGAGGATGTTGTTCGACGACAGCATCAGGATCCGAGCCTCGGCCTGGGCCTCGGCGGACAGCGGCACGTGCACCGCCATCTGGTCACCGTCGAAGTCGGCGTTGAACGCGGTGCAGACCAGCGGGTGGATCTGGATCGCCTTGCCCTCGACCAGCTGCGGCTCGAAGGCCTGGATGCCCAGGCGGTGCAGGGTCGGCGCCCGGTTGAGCAGCACCGGGTGCTCGCCGATGACCTCTTCCAGCACGTCCCACACGACCGGGCGCTGGCGCTCGACCATCCGCTTGGCGGACTTGATGTTCTGCGCGTGGTTGAGGTCCACCAGCCGCTTCATGACGAACGGCTTGAACAGCTCCAACGCCATCTGCTTGGGCAGACCGCACTGGTGCAGCTTGAGCTTCGGGCCGACCACGATGACCGAACGGCCGGAGTAGTCGACGCGCTTGCCCAGCAGGTTCTGGCGGAACCGGCCCTGCTTGCCCTTGAGCATGTCGGACAGCGACTTGAGCGGGCGGTTACCCGGGCCGGTGACCGGCCGACCACGACGGCCGTTGTCGAACAGCGCGTCGACGGCCTCCTGGAGCATCCGCTTCTCGTTGTTCACGATGATCTCGGGAGCACCGAGGTCGATCAGTCGCTTGAGGCGGTTGTTCCGGTTGATCACGCGGCGGTACAGGTCGTTCAGGTCCGAGGTCGCGAAGCGACCACCGTCGAGCTGCACCATCGGGCGCAGGTCCGGCGGGATGACCGGGACGCAGTCGAGCACCATGCCGAGCGGCGAGTTGCGGGTGTTCAGGAACGCCGCGACGACCTTGAGTCGCTTGAGCGCCCGGATCTTCCGCTGACCCTTGCCGGACCGGATGGTCTCCCGCAGGCTCTCGGCCTCGGCGTCGAGGTCCATGTTCTGGACCAGCGCCTTGATCGCCTCGGCGCCCATGGAACCGGTGAAGTACTCACCGAACCGGTCACGCAGCTCGCGGTAGAGCAGCTCGTCGGTGACCAGCTGCTTCGGCTCCAGCTTGCGGAAGGTGTCCAGCACCTCGTCCAGGCGGTCGATCTCGCGCTGGGCCCGGTCGCGGATCTGGCGCATCTCGCGCTCTCCGCCCTCCTTGACCTTGCGCCGGACGTCCGCCTTGGCACCCTCGGCCTCCAGCTCGGCCAGGTCGGCCTCGAGCTTGGCGGCCCGCTTCTCGATCTCCGAGTCGCGGCTGTTCTCGGACTGCCGCTTCTCGGCCAGGATCTCGTTCTCGATCGTCGAGAGGTCACGGTGACGCGACTCCGCGTCCACGCTCGTCACGACGTACGAGGCGAAGTAAATGATCTTCTCGAGGTCCTTGGGGGCGAGGTCCAGCAGGTAGCCCAGCCGGCTCGGAACGCCCTTGAAGTACCAGATGTGGGTCACCGGAGCGGCGAGCTCGATGTGCCCCATCCGCTCACGACGGACCTTGGAACGAGTCACCTCGACGCCGCAGCGCTCACAGATGATGCCCTTGAACCGGACGCGCTTGTACTTACCGCAGTAGCACTCCCAGTCCCGCTGCGGACCGAAGATCTTCTCGCAGAAGAGCCCGTCCTTCTCCGGCTTCAGGGTGCGGTAGTTGATCGTTTCAGGCTTCTTGACCTCGCCGTGCGACCACTGACGGATGTCGTCGGCGGTGGCGAGACCAATGCGCAGCTCGTCGAAGAAGTTGACGTCGAGCACTATGTCCCCTATGTCGTCGTCTGTACTGCTAATTCTCGGGCGAGGTCGGGGGCCGGCAGACCGGCCCCCGACCGCTCACCTCAGACCTCTTCGACCGAGCTCGGCTCGCGCCGGGACAGGTCGATGCCCAGCTCCTCAGCGGCCCGGAACACCTCGTCGTCGGTCTCGCGCATCTCCAGGGCCACACCGTCGCTGGAGAGCACCTCGACGTTGAGGCACAGCGACTGCAGCTCCTTGAGCAGCACCTTGAACGACTCGGGGATGCCCGGCTCCGGGATGTTCTCGCCCTTGACGATGGCCTCGTAGACCTTCACCCGGCCGAGCACGTCGTCGGACTTGATCGTGAGCAGCTCCTGCAGGGCGTACGCGGCGCCGTACGCCTGCATCGCCCAGCACTCCATCTCACCGAAACGCTGACCACCGAACTGCGCCTTACCACCCAGCGGCTGCTGCGTGATCATCGAGTACGGGCCGGTCGACCGAGCGTGGATCTTGTCGTCGACCAGGTGGTTGAGCTTCAGGATGTAGATGTAGCCGACCGCGATCGGGTCCGGCAGTGGCTCACCGGAACGACCGTCGAACAGCTGCGCCTTGCCGCTGGAACCGATCAGCTGGTTGCCGTCACGGTTGGGCAGCGTGGACGCCAGCAGGCCGGAGATCTCGGCCTCGCGGGCACCGTCGAAGACCGGGGTGGCCACGTTCGTGTCCCCCTCGGACTCGTGCGCGTCGATCGAGCGCAACTGCCGCTTCCACTCGGTGTCGTCGCCCTCGACCTTCCAACCGGTCTTGGCGACCCAACCGAGGTGGGTCTCCAGCACCTGGCCGATGTTCATCCGGCTCGGCACACCCAGCGGGTTGAGCACGATGTCGACCGGGGTGCCGTCCTCCAGGAACGGCATGTCCTCGATCGGCAGGATCTTCGAGATGACGCCCTTGTTGCCGTGCCGGCCGGCGAGCTTGTCGCCGTCCTGGATCTTGCGCTTCTGGGCGACGTAGACCCGCACCAGCTCGTTGACACCCGGCGGCAGCTCGTCGCCGTCCTCGCGGGAGAAGGTACGCACACCGATGACCGTGCCGGTCTCGCCGTGCGGCACCTTCAGCGAGGTGTCGCGGACCTCGCGCGCCTTCTCACCGAAGATCGCGCGGAGCAGCCGCTCCTCCGGGGTCAGCTCGGTCTCACCCTTGGGCGTGACCTTGCCGACCAGGATGTCACCGGGGACGACCTCGGCGCCGATCCGGATGATGCCGCGCTCGTCGAGGTCGGCGAGCATCTCCTCGCTGACGTTCGGGATGTCGCGGGTGATCTCCTCCGGGCCGAGCTTGGTGTCCCGAGCGTCGACCTCGTGCTCCTCGATGTGGATCGAGGTGAGCACGTCCTGCTGCACGAGGCGCTGCGACAGGATGATCGCGTCCTCGTAGTTGTGCCCCTCCCAGGTCATGAAGGCCACGAGCAGGTTGCGCCCGAGTGCCATCTCGCCCTCGTCGGTGCACGGCCCGTCGGCGATGACCTGACCGGCCTCGACGCGGTCGCCCTCGAAGACCACCGGCTTCTGGTTGACGCAGGAGCCGGCGTTGGAGCGGCGGAACTTGTGCAGCAGGTACGTCCGGCGGTGGCCGTCATCCTGGTGGATGGTGACGTAGTCGGCGCAGAGATCCTCGATCACACCGCCGACCTCGGCGACGACCACGTCGCCGGCGTCGACAGCGGCCCGGTACTCCATGCCCGTGCCCACCAGCGGCGCCTCGGCCTTGACCAGCGGCACCGCCTGGCGCTGCATGTTCGCGCCCATCAGTGCCCGGTTGGCGTCGTCGTGCTCGAGGAACGGGATCATGGCGGTCGCGACCGAGGTCATCTGCCGCGGCGAGACGTCCATGTAGTCCACGGCGCCCGGCGCCACGTCCTCGGTCTCGCCGCCCTTACGACGGACGAGGACCCGGTCCTCGGCGAACGTCCCGTCAGCCCGCAGCGGCGCGTTGGCCTGGGCCTTGACGAAACGGTCCTCCTCGTCCGCGGTCAGGTAGTCGATCTGGTCGGTGACCCGACCCTCGACGACCTTCCGGTACGGCGTCTCGATGAAGCCGAACGGGTTGACCCGGGCGAAGGTGGACAGCGCGCCGATCAGACCGATGTTCGGGCCTTCCGGCGTCTCGATCGGGCACATCCGGCCGTAGTGGGACGGGTGCACGTCGCGGACCTCGAAGCCGGCCCGCTCCCGGGACAGACCACCCGGGCCGAGCGCGCTCAGCCGCCGCCGGTGGGTCAGGCCCGCCAGCGGGTTGGTCTGGTCCATGAACTGGGACAGCTGCGACGTCCCGAAGAACTCCTTGATCGCCGCCACCACCGGGCGGATGTTGATCAGAGTCTGCGGGGTGATCGCCTCGACGTCCTGCGTGGTCATCCGCTCGCGGACGACCCGCTCCATGCGGGACAGGCCGACCCGAACCTGGTTCTGGATCAGCTCGCCCACGGTGCGCAGACGACGGTTGCCGAAGTGGTCGATGTCGTCGGCCTCGTAGCCCTCCTCACCGGCGTGCAGCCGGCAGAGGTATTCCACGGTGGCGACGATGTCGTCCTCGGTCAGCGTGCCCGTGGTGATCGGCACGTCGACTTCGAGCTTCTTGTTGAACTTGTAGCGCCCGACCTTGGCGACGTCGTACCTCTTCGGGTTGAAGAAGAGGTTGTCGAGCAGGGTCTGGGCGTTCTCGCGCGTCGGCGGCTCGCCAGGGCGCAGCTTGCGGTAGATGTCGAGCAACGCCTCGTCGGCGCCGGCGATGTGGTCCTTCTCGAGCGTGGTCATCATCAGCTCGGACCAGCCGAACCGCTCACGGATCCGCTCGGCCGACCATCCGATGGCCTTGAGCAGGACCGTGACGGCCTGCCGACGCTTGCGGTCGATGCGTACGCCGACCGTGTCGCGCTTGTCGATGTCGAACTCCAGCCAGGCACCCCGACTCGGGATGACCTTGACGCTGGAGAGGTCGCGGTCGGAGGTCTTGTCCGGCTGCTTGTCGAAGTAGACGCCCGGGGACCGGACGAGCTGGCTGACCACGACGCGCTCGGTGCCGTTGATGACGAAGGTGCCCTTGGGCGTCATCATCGGGAAGTCACCCATGAACACCGTCTGGCTCTTGATCTCGCCAGTGGTGTTGTTGGTGAACTCCGCGGTCACGAAGAGCGGAGCGCAGTAGGTCAGGTCCTTCTCCTTGCACTCCTCGATCGAGGCCTTGACCTCGTCGAAGCGCGGCGCCGAGAAGGAGAGTGACATGGTGCCGGAGAAGTCCTCAATGGGACTGATCTCTTCAAGGATCTCCGCGAGACCCGAGCGTGCGTGCGGGTCGTCCGCCGACCGGCCCTGCCAAGCCTCGTTGCCGACGAGCCAGTCGAAGGACTCGTTCTGGATGGCAAGGAGGTTGGGGACCTCGAGGTGTTCGGTGATCCTGCCGAATGAAACTCGGCGGGGAGCGAATGCGCTCGACGTACGACTGGTCTTCGCAGGGCGGGAAGCTGCCAAGATGCGTCCTTCCGAGGACCGGTGCTGCAGAACGGCTGGTACGCGTGCACTCCAATGACCCCACCAGAATTATCCGTAAACGGACATTTCCGAGCAGGGGTCAAGTCGGAAGGCAGCGCAAACTAGCAGTGTAGCCGAGAGGCTAACCGCTGTCCAGCCCACCCCGCAGGTCGTTTGCGGAACGCGCCTCGGCCCCCCTCAACCGGGGTCTGCCGGGCCGCTCAGAACGCAACTCCCCACTGGGCCGCTCGGGTGACCGCGACCGATGGTGCCGTCGCTGTCATACCCACATCGTGGCCGTCGCAAGCGCGGTGTCTTGCTGGTGTCAGCGTGCCTGGCAGCCCGGGGCCGCGTCAAGGGCCGGTATCCGGGTCGTCACTTCTTTCCTCCTGGCGGGCGACCCGCCGCGCTCCTCGGGGTCCCGCACACCGGGCGTCGGAGCCCAGCTCAGGGCCGGTCCGCGCCGGATCCAGCAACACGGCGGGCGGCGATCCGTGTCGGATCACCGCCCGCCGCGACGCGATTCGTGTCCCGGCTCACGAGCCGGGTACGCGCTGGTGGAGCTCAGGTCACTTGAGGGTGACCTTGGCGCCCTCACCCTCGAGCTTGGCCTTCGCCTTCTCGGCGGTCTCCTTGTTGACCTTCTCCAGGATGGCCTTCGGCGCGGACTCGACCGCGTCCTTGGCCTCCTTGAGGCCCAGGCCGGTCAGCTCACGCACGACCTTGATGACCTGGATCTTCTTGCCACCGTCGGCGTCGAGGATGACGTCGAACTCGTCCTTCTCCTCCTCGGCCGGGGCAGCAGCGCCACCGGCGGCACCGCCGGCCGCGGCAACCGCGACCGGAGCGGCAGCGGTGACCTCGAAGGTGGTCTCGAACTGCTTCACGAACTCAGAGAGCTCGATCAGCGTCATCTCCTTGAACGCGTCGAGCAGCTCGTCGGTGCTGAGCTTCGCCATGTCTGGCGTCCTTTCCTAATGCTGATAAGTAAGAACTGGTGCGCCGTGGGGGCCTCAGGCCGCCTCGGCGCCCTCCTTCTCGCGCTTGTCCTGCAGTGCAGCCGCCAGACGGGCGGTCTTCGACAGCGGGGCCTGGAACAGGGCCGCGGCCTTGCTCAGGTTGCCCTTCATCGCGCCGGCCAGCTTGGCCAGCAGCACCTCGCGGGACTCCAGGTCGGCGAGCTTCGTGACCTCGGCCGCGGAAATGGCCTTGCCCTCGAAGACACCGCCCTTGATGACGAGCTTCGGGTTGGCCTTCGCGAAGTCGCGAAGCCCCTTCGCCGCCTCGACGACGTCGCCCGAAACGAAAGTCAGCGCGGTAGGACCGGTGAACAGCTCGTCGAGGCCGGTGATGCCCGCGTCCGTCGCAGCACGCTTGGCCAGCGTGTTCTTCGCGACCATGTAGCTGGTGTCGGCGCCGAGCGAGCGCCGAAGCTGGGTGAGCTGGGAAACCGTCAGACCGCGGTACTCGGTCAGCACGGTGGCGCCCGAGCTGCGGAAGCTCTCGGTCAGCTCAGCGACGGCCGTGGCCTTGTCGGCCCGGATCGGCTTGTCCGCCATGTCCCTCCTCTCTCGTTACTCGAGGCTGGCCCCGTCACGGCCGAAGCCGGAACGGGAGCGGAGGCAGCGCGACAACGAAAAAGCCCCGGCGCAGGGCGCACGGGGCGAGGGCCGGCGGATCGTCACGGTCGGCGGACCATGCTCACTGCCGAGTTACGCTTGCCGCCCTGCGCGGGTCGCCCGTTGTCGCGGGACCTTCGACCGTGCCGAAGCACGGTGACCAGCGGTCTCTGGGTGGTTCGCCATCCATGAGAACACGGATGACTGTTGAAGAGTACGCGCCCGGGCCACCAGCACCAAATCGCGCCTGGTGAGCCACGTCACCGACGCCGACATCGGTGGTCAGCCCCGGGCCCGCCGCCGCCACAGATAGCCACCGACTACCGCGGCGCTCCAGGCCACCGCCCACATGCTCAGCCCCACCAGGGTGAGCGCGGCGGCGTCCCCTCCGGTGGCGCGGGCGGCGGCCATGATCGGCGGTGCCAGCCAGGGAACCACCGAGCCGCTCAGGCCCAGCACCACCGCGCCGACGCCGCCGAGGGCCAGCACCGCGACGCCGTACCCGGCCCCGCCCACCGACGCCCGGCTGGCCAGAGCGCCCAGGGCGACCGCAGCGGGTACGGCCACCAGGTGCGCCCACAGCCCCAGCGCGAGCCCGACCGGGATCGACCGGTCCCCCGGCTCCACCGGGCCGGAGACCCCACCGACCAACCACGGGAACAGCAGCCCGACGCCCACCGTCACCAGCGCTGCCCCGCTGGCCGCGAGGAGACCGGCCAACCGCTCACGGGACACCCCGACCGCCACCTGTGCCAGCCGGCGCTGCACGTCCGGCTCCACGTCCAGCAGGATCTTGGTCTGCCAGGCGATGACCGGGAAGAGGACCACGGCCGAGACGCCGTACGCCTCCGCCGGCTGGGCACGACCGCCGCCGTAGAGGAGGCCGAGCGTCACGAGGCCGGCGAGCAGCGGCGCGATCGCGCGGCCGGTCCGCAGGAAACCCGCCAGTCGCATCCGGATCAGGGCGTTCACCGGGCCTCCCCCGCCGCCGGCTCGACCACCGCGTCGGCGGGTTGCCCCGCTGCCGATTCCCCGACCACCGACGACGGCGGCTCGCCGGGTCGGGCGGCACCGGCCTCCGGAGACGGCTCGTCCGGTCGCGCCGGAGCTGCGGCGGTGGAGGCGTCGACGCGTACCCGCAGAATGTGATGCCCCTCGGCGCGCAACCGGGCGACGGTGCCGGCGGCCCGCGCGGCCGGAACCGCGACCTCGACCACCGCGAGCGTCTCGTCCGCGGCGGACGTCTCCTCGGTCAGCGAACCGTCGGCCACCAGCCAACGGCGCGCGGCCGGCAACCGGACGGTCTCCCCCCGGTGGTCGCTGACCAGGACGGACCCCCCGGCGGCGAGCACCTCGTCGATCAGCTCGGGCACCAGCTCGCGGGTGGCGGCGTCCAGCCCCTCCCACGGTTCGTCGAGCACCAGCAACCCCGGAGGGCGCAGCATCGCCTGGGCCAGGCCCACCTTCTGCGCGGTGCCCTTGGACAGCTCCGGCAGCCGGACCGAGCGGAAGGCGGAGAGCCCGAGCCGGTCGGTCCACGAGGCCACCGCCTCGTCGGCCGCCGCCCTGCCCAGCCCGGTCACCCGAGCCATCCCGGTCAGGTAGCGAGCCACGGTGAACGGCTGGTCGGCCGGAAAGCGCTCCGGCACCCAGCCCACCCGCGCGGGTCGATCGGTGACCCGGCCCCGGCCCGGCCGCAGCACTCCGGCCGCGACCTGGAGCAGTGTGGACTTGCCCACCCCGTTGCGGCCCAGCACGACCGCGACCTCGCCCGGACCGATCCGCACGTCGACACCGTGCAGCACCCACGGCCCCCGCCGGTGGTACCGCAACCAGACGTTCTCCAGCCGCATGGCGTCGAGCCTGCCACCAGGAACGCGCCGGGGCGCCGCCACAGTCGTGGCGGCGCCCCGGCGGAGCGAACTGTCGGCTCAGGCCTCGGCCGAGTCCTCACGGAGGTTCTTCACCAGGTTCGGGTCGACCGGGACACCCGGGCCCATCGTGGTGGTGAGGATGACCTTGCGGAGGTACTTGCCCTTGGCCGCGGACGGCTTGGCCCGCAGGACCTCGTCGAGCACCGCGGCGTAGTTGTCCACCAGCTGGTTCTCCGTGAAGGATGCCTTGCCGATGATCAGGTGCAGGTTGGAGTGCTTGTCCACCCGGAAGGTGATCTTGCCGCCCTTGATGTCCTGCACCGCCTTGGTGACGTCCATGGTCACCGTGCCGGTCTTCGGGTTCGGCATGAGACCGCGCGGGCCCAGGATCCGCGCGATCCGGCCGATCTTGGCCATCTGGTCCGGCGTGGCGATCGCCGCGTCGAAGTCGAGCCAACCACCCTGGATCCGGGCGACCAGCTCGTCGGTGCCCACCTCGTCGGCACCCGCCGCGGCGGCCTCTTCGGCCTTCGCGCCACCGGCGAACACGATCACGCGGGCGGTCTTACCGGTGCCGTGCGGCAGGTTGACCGTGCCGCGGACCATCTGGTCCGCCTTGCGGGGGTCGACGCCGAGGCGCATGGCGACCTCGACCGTGGCGTCGAACTTGACGTTGGTGGTCTCCTTGGCCAGCTTCACGGCCTCGGCGGGGGTGTAGAGCTTCGACCGGTCGATGACGTCGGCGGCCTTGCGGTAGCTCTTGCTGCGCTGCATTGCTGATTACTCCTGTGGTCTCTGGCGGGCCGCTCGGCGCGGGCCCTCCCACGGTCGGGTCGACGGCCTGGGCCGACGTCAGTCGTTGACGGTGATGCCCATCGACCGGGCGGTGCCGGCGATGATCTTCTCGGCCTGCTCGATGTTGTTGGCGTTGAGGTCGGCCATCTTCTTCTCGGCGATCTCACGGAGCTGGCCGCGGCTGACCGAGCCGACCTTGTCGGACTGCGGAACACCCGAGCCCTTCTGCACACCGGCGGCCTTGAGCAGCAGCCGGGCGGCGGGCGGGGTCTTCAGCACGAAGGTGAAGGACCGGTCCTCGTAGACGCTGATCTCGGCGGGGACGATGTCGCCCCGCTGGGACTCGGTCTGCGAGTTGTAGGACTTGCAGAACTCCATGATGTTCACGCCGTGCTGGCCGAGCGCGGGGCCGACCGGCGGGGCCGGCGTGGCCTGGCCCGCCGGCAGCTGAAGCGTGAACGTCTTGACGAGCTTCTTCTTCGGAGGCATGTCACTTCCTGGGGCTTGGAGCTGGGAAAATGCGGCTGTCGCCGCCCTCGGAGCGCGCACGGTCAGCGCGGTGCGACAGCGGCGACATTCAAGAGTAGCGCAGGCCGCAGCCCGCTCGTCCGCCGAGGTCGAGCGGGAGGGCTACGCCGACGTCGGCGGCGGGCCGGGCCCGCCGCCGACGACCAGTCAGATCTTGGCGACCTGGTTGAAGTTGAGCTCCACCGGGGTCTCCCGACCGAAGATCGACACCAGCACCTTGAGCTTCTGCTGGTCGGCGTTGATCTCGCTGATCGTGGCCGGCAGCGACGCGAAGGCGCCGTCGGTGACGGTGACGGAGTCGCCCACCTCGAAGTCGAGGACCTTGACCTCCGGCTTCGCCTTCTTCTGCTCGGTCTCGACGGCCGGTGCCAGCCACTTCAGCACCTCGTCGAGGGAGAGCGGGGCGGGCCGGTCGGCCCGGTCGGTCGCGCCGACGAAGCCCGTCACACCCGGGGTGTTGCGCACACACGAGTAGGACTCGGCGGTCAGCTCCATCCGGACCAGGATGTAACCCGGGAAGACCTTGGCCTGGACCTGGGAACGCTTGCCGTTCTTGACCTCGACCTCTTCCCGGGTCGGCACCTCGACCTGGTAGATGAAGTCCTCCATGTCGAGGCTCGTGATCCGGGTCTCGAGGTTGGTCTTGACCTTGTTCTCGTAGCCGGCGTACGAGTGCACCACGTACCAGTCGCCAGGCGCGTAACGCAGCTTCTGCCTCAGCTCGGCGACCGCGTCGTAATCCTCGTCCGGTGCGGGCTCGGTCGTTGGGAACTCCGGCTCGCTGGCGGCCTCAACCGACTCGTCACCAGCCGCCGTCGCGACCGTGGACTGCTCGTCCACCGGTCCGGCGGTCTCGTCGTACTCAGGCACGCTCGCTCACTTCCGTCACTATCGGCTGGAGGCAGCCGGTCAGTCCGAGTTGCCGAAGACAAACAGCACGACCTTGGCGAAGCCGTAGTCCAGCACACCGACGATCGTCAGCATCACCGCGACGAACGTCACCACCACGGCGGTGTAGGTCAGCAACTCCTTGCGGGTCGGCCAGATGACCTTACGCAGTTCGGCTACGACCTCGCGGAAGAACCGCGCGATGCGGCCGAACACGCCCACCCGACCCGTTTCCGACCGGGTGGTCGGTCGGCTGTCCGCCGACTCCGCCCGTGCGCGCGACCGCGTGGCGGTGCCGCCCCGGGAAACCGGCTCGTCCGCGCCGGTGGCGTCGTCGTCGGCCACGTCGTCGACGATCTCGTCATCCAGACGATCGTCGCCGGCGTCCTCGCCGTGCCGCTTGTTGTCGGCCACTTCGCCCTCCGTCGCGGAATCTCGGGTCGCACGCCGGGCGGCGTACGCGGCGCTGGTCACGCCGGCCGGGCCCAACCGTCCCGCGACGGGCCGCGGCCGGTGGATCATCCGGAGGGGCCCGATCGCCTCGGAACCACCCCGCCGATGCCACCACCACGGGCCGGACGCCGCCATGCTGGCGGCGCGACCCACGGGAACGGTCAGGCCTGAGGCGCAGGGGTGACAGGACTTGAACCTGCAGCCTGCGGTTTTGGAGACCGCTGCTCTGCCAATTGAGCTACACCCCTGTGCGGCAACACTCGCCCCACGCGGTCACAGACGACCGAGCAGGGGTCACTTGCCCCACGGCGGACCAGTGTACGGGTAGCCCCCCGACTTTCCCAACCGGTCTCCCCGCCACGCGTGGCGAGGAGGGTTCAGCGGGCCGTACGGATCGTCGCGCGGGCCTGCGAGAGCACCTTGTCGCCCAGACAGGTCGCGGTCACGTCGAGTCGGGTCAGGCCGTCCTCGGTGACCTCACGGACCTTGGCGGTGACCTCGATCTCGGTGCCCTGGTCGTCGTCGGGAACCACCACCGGTCGGGTGAACCGGACGCCGTACTCGACCACCGCGTCGGGCGCTCCGGCCCACTCGGTGACCGCCCGGCCGACCAGCGCCATGGTGAACATGCCATGGGCGATCACCCCGGGCAGACCGACCTTGGTGGCGACCCGGTCACTCCAGTGGATCGGGTTGAAGTCACCCGAGGCGCCCGCGTACTGCACCAGGTCGGCCCGGGTCACCCGGAACGTCTTGGCCGGCAGCTCCATCTCAGCCCTCCCCGCGAATGACGTACCTGGCCCAGACGGCGACCACCGGTTCCCCGGCGACGGTGCTCACGTCGGTGCGCGTGGTCAGGAAGCCGTGCCCACCCCGGGTGCTGACGTCCTCGATGGTGTTGGTGCAGACCAGCTCGTCGCCCGCGACGACCGGCCGGGTGTACGCGAACCGCTGGTCGCCGTGCACCAGGCGGCTGTAGTCGACCCCCAGGTCCGGATCCTCGATGATCTGACGGGTGGCGGCCATCGTGACGATCACCGGAAAGGTCGGCGGGGCCACCACGTCGCCGTGCCCCAGCGCCCGAGCAGCCTCCGGGTCGTGATGAGCCGGGTCCGTGGCGCCGATGGCGCTGGCGAACTCACGGATCTTTTCTCGGCCCACCTGGTAGGGGGCGGTCGGCGGATAGGTCCGGCCGACGAAGGAAGGGTCCAGAGACATGCCGCGAACCTACACGGAAAGCGCAATCGCCGATCCGATCGGCAGGCAGGCGGCGGAGCCGCGCCAAACCGGTCAGATCGGCGATTGCTAGAGCTTCGACAACGGCCGGCGCGAAGCCGGCCACGGATCAGCGGGTCTCGCGGTGGACCGTGTGCCGACCGTCACGCGGGCAGAACTTCTTCAGCTCGATGCGGTCGGGGTCGTTGCGCCGGTTCTTGCGCGTGATGTAGTTGCGCTCCTTGCACTCCACACACGCCAAAGTGATCTTCGGCCGGACATCGGTAGCCTTCGCCACGGCGGAGTGCCTTCCTCGCTAACGGAAACAACTACGACGCGCCAGCCTAGACGCTGACAGCGCGGACATGCAAAGTGGGCGCCAGAAGCGCCCATTCTTACGACCACCGGCAACGAGCCCGGAAGACGAGAGTAGCGGTGGCCGGACTTGAACCGGCGACACAGCGATTATGAGCCGCTTGCTCTACCATCTGAGCTACACCGCTGCGATGGGTCCAGCTGAACCCTCGAGCCCCCTTACGGAATCGAACCGTAGACCTTCTCCTTACCATGGAGACGCTCTGCCGACTGAGCTAAGGGGGCCTGCGCGATCTCCCCGTGGGGCGCGCAGGAGTAAGAGTACACGGCCCGGCTCGACAGGTGAAATCGGATCCCCGGTGATGGTTCCCGCCCTGCTCAGGGCACTACTCGAAGGCGCGGAAGCTCCCCTTCGGCGGTCGTCTCCGGCTCGACCTGAGCACCGAACCAGGCGGCCAACCGCTCGTACGGCAGCGGCCTGCTGAACAGGAAGCCCTGCCCGATCTCGCAGCCGATGTCCTGGAGAAGCTCCAGCGTCAGCTCACTCTCCACGCCCTCGGCGACCACGGCCAGGCCGAACTGCTGCGAGAGAGTCACCACCGCGTTGACGATGGCCAGGTCCCCCGGGTCGGTCGCCATGCCCTGCACGAAGGAGCGGTCCACCTTCACCTCGTGCACCGGCAGCCGGCGTAGGTGCGCCAGGGACGAGTCGCCCGTGCCGAAGTCGTCCACCGACAGCCGGACGCCGAGGTCACGCAGCCGCTGCAGGGTCGGGATGGGCCGGTCCGTGCCGTCCAGCACCCCCGACTCGGTGATCTCCAGGGTGAGACGCTGCGCCGGCACCCGGTACTCGCTCAGCAGCTCCCGCACGCGCTCCGGGAAGTCCTGGTCGGTCAGCGTGCGGGCCGCGAGGTTGACGGCGATGGGCAGCGGTTGGTCGGCCAGCGCCCAGTCACGGCTGCGGCGCAGCCCCTCCCGGAGCACCACCTCCGTGAGTCGGCTCAACTGACCGGTGTGCTCGGCCACCGCCACGAAGTCCTCCGGGGCGACAGTGCCATGCGTCGGATGCTCCCACCGGGCCAGGCACTCGACACCCACCAGACGCCGGTCCCGCAGGGTCACCTTCGGCTGGAAGTAGACCTCCAGCTCGTCGTCGTCCAACGCTCGGCGCAGATCGCCGGCCAGACCGAGCCGACGCAGCGACCGGGACTCCAGAGCCGGGTTGAAGAGCTGCACGCTGCCCGGCACCGACTTCGCCGCCGTGGCCGCCAGGTCGACCCGCAGGAGCAGGGTCGCCGCATCGCTTCCATGATCCGGGTGTACGGCCACCCCGACGGCGGTGTTCACGTCCAGGGTGAGCGCGTCGAACACCATCTCGTCGCGGATCTGGTCGCGCAGTTGGGCGGCCAACTCCAGCGCGGCCTCTGCGCTCTCCAACCGCAACGTCACCAGGAACTCGTCGCCACCCGCCCGGCCGACCAGCGCCGCCGACGGCGCGCTGGCCCGCAACCGGCTGGCGACCTCGGCGAGGACCTTGTCCCCCGCCGCGTGACCGAGGGACTCGTTGACCTGCCGCAGCCCGTCGACGTCGAAGAGCAGCAGCGCCACCACCTCACCGGGCAGCCGGATCTTGACCGACTCGTCCAGCGCGTCGGTGATCCGCCGCCGGTTGGGCAGCCGGGTCAACGCGTCGTGGTAGGCGTCGTGCCGCAGCCGGTCCACCAGGCGGGAATTCTCCAACGCCACCGCCGCGTGCGCCGCCACGGTCTCGAAGATGGGGATGTCGCTACGGGTGAAATGACCGACGTCGCTGAGCCGGTTGGCGACTTCCAGCGTGCCGATGACCGCTTGGCCGGAACGGAGCGGCACCACGATGACGTCCTTGATCTTGCCCTGACTCAGTGCCTGTCGCTCGTGCGACTCGTCGTCGAAGGCACGCCCCACCGCGAGGGTCCGTCCCTCGTCCGCGGCTCGCTGCCGGAGGGACGGCGGCGTCGGCACGACGTCCAGCAGGCCCGAATCGTCGACCCGGGCGGTGAGCAGCACCTCGGGATGACGGCCCTGGGCGGGCAGCCAGAGTGTCGCGTATTCGGCCTGCATCAGCGCTCGGACCCGACCCAGGAGAGCATCGACGAGCGCACCATCCTGGCCCTGCTCCGCGATCGCGCGGGTCAGCTCGTACATCGCGGCCAGCGTCCGGTGCTGGCGGAAGAACGCCGCGTAGGAGCGGTAGACCAGCACGAGGGCCGCACCCAGCGAGGCCAGCAGCACCACAGACCACCACGTGGTGGTGACGGCGATCAGGATGATCAGACCGAGTGAGGCGTTGATCGCTGCGGTGAGGAGCGCTGGGGGCGCGGTGCGCAGGGCGTCCCGTCCCGCCTGCCAGCCCTGCAACAGCGTGTGCACGCCGACCACGGCCACCAGACTGACGAGGATCACCGCGGTGACGGCCGCGAACAGCCCCAGCCAGGTGCCCGGTTCCACCTTTTCGAGGGGTGGCAGCGCCTCAAGGACGAGGACCGCGAGGGACGTGCCGGCGGCCGCCTTGGCCACGTTGAACCAGAACTTGACGGGCGCGAACCGGTGGCGCGTCTGCGTGAGCATGGACGCCACCGTGTAGATCACGACGACGGTCAACGGTGGCAGCAGAAAGAGTGCGAGGACCAGCGGAATCTCGGTCAGCGTCACGCCGAACGACTGCCGCCGGATGACGAAGTTGAGGACCGGCATGCCGATGCCGACCATCGCGACCAGCAACGCGGCCGCCAACAACCAGTCACCGAACGGCGGATCAGACACCAGCCCCGTGACCAGGGAACAAATAGCCGCGAACAGCGCCAATGGCCCGGTGATGAACCAGGCCCGATCTGCTGATCGTCGCGAGCGATCACGCTGCGCCATGTCGCTCCCTACGGCTTCTTCGGCCCCCGCCGTCCGGTGGCGATGACGGCGGAACCGCTCAGCGGCCGCTGTCGACGACAGCGCTCTCTGTGCCGATGGTCCAGATGATGTCGGTGGCCTGGTAAGCATCGGCCATGCCGTCGTAGAGACCGGCGTTGAATCCGACGATGGCGGCGGCAGCGAGAAGAAGGAGAAGCGACCCGCTCAGTCGGCCCAACCTACGACCAGACATTATCGCTCCTGTCGGAAGATGTGCAGCGTGGATAAAGATTCCACGATGGTGCCATAGGGCTGGCAGCCAGAAAAGTGGTGGACGCCCCGACTGACCCCACCGTCTGTGACTTCCCGCCGTTCGGCCGACCGCCCTCGTCGCACCGGGCCAGATCACACGCCTGCGGGTCAGCTCACCGCTTCACAGAACGCTCAATACGACCTTCACCACAATTCGGTCCAGCCGTCCGACGCTCACTGTGTCCAGCGCGACGGTCACCGTACGTAACACCTGGAGGCGGTATGTCGATGCTCGCTCTCCGTATCGGCCATCGACAACCATACCGTCTTACCGCCATCGCGCCAGCCCCCCGGCGGATTCGTTACAGACGGAGAGCACCCCCCGTGCGGCCGCATACGTGACCAGCCCCGGCGTCAGTCGGATCGCCTACCCCGCATCGACGGTGCGGGTACGCACGCCCCCACCTGGGCTGTGCCGGTCTGCCGCACCAGACGAAACCTCGACCTGGACGACTGACGAATCCCTTTCAGCTGACGCTGCCGACTCCGACTCCGGATGCCCTCAGCCGCCGAACCACCTCCCGCAGTTCGGCTGGGGTCGGCTGGACATATGACAACGGCCCCCGATCAGCATCTCTGCTGGTCAAGGGCCGTGTCTGCACCTGGTGGCGGGTAGAGGATTCGAACCTCTGAAGCTTTCGCGACGGATTTACAGGGCGTCCGCGATCTTGACCGCCTCAGCGCCTGCGACCTGGCGACTTGCTCGTCCGGACAGAGGCCATCCGTTCAGCCGCCCACCATCTGCCCACGCCCACCAGGTTCCCCCGACCTCTCACGACGCCGAGGGCAACGGCGAACCAGACGGCCTGCCAACTTCCGCCGACGGGGCGGGAGAACTGGTGGGCGAAGGCACTGACACGGAAGGCGTCACCACCGGAGTGCTCGTCTGGTTAGAGGGCCAGACCAGGGGCACAACTATCGCGACGATCGCGACCAGCAGAGCAAAGATCGCAACCGCTGCGGAGAGCCAAGCCACACGCCGACTGTCCTTGGCCACCCCGAGAGCCTCAAGCTCTCTCCGCTCAGCACGCTCAAGCCGTTGCTGGTCGTCGACCCGGTCGTGCTCGACCTTCGACACGAAGTCCGCAAACTGCTGCGCCAAGGCAGCGTTCCACTTCAGGAGCTCCGTCTCACGTTGCTCAGCTCGCTCGTGGCGCTCCGCTTCTTCGGCCTCCCTCGCCGTCACGGACTCTTCGAGGTCGTCCATCATCCGCTCGGACTCGATGCGCCACTGCTCACGCTCGCGCGACTGCTGCTCAAAACCGCGCAGGAAATTCATCGGATCAACCACGAAGCGCCCGTTGCCCCTTCACTCATGCCACTCTGTCCCCACCAGGCTCAGCCCTGCGGGCAACAACCAGTCATTCGAGGGCATTCCCGATCTTGTCGTTCATGGTGTCGTCGCCGCCGTCGATGCAGTTGGCGTAGACGCGGAGCAGGACGGCGACGCCGTGGCCCAGGCGCCGGGCGACCTCGGTCGGTGGGACGCCGGCATTCAGCCAGAGCGACGCCGCCGCGTGCCGCAGGTCGTAGGGCCGGCGGACGAGCGGCGAGGCGACCTGCGATTCGGTCAGCGCCTTCTCGCGGGCGAGCTTCCACCACCGGTCGTAGACCGACTCGGACAGCGGCCCACCGTGCAGGCCCCGGAAGAACCGACCGTCCGGGCCGACCCCGTGATTCTCGACGTGCACGCACAGCAGCTCGACGAGCCGAGGCGGGATCGGGACCGTACGAGTCTCAGCCCTCCCCCGGTGCTTGAGGCCACGCCGCTCGTGGGAGCCGCCATCATCGGTCCAGTGCGACCCGGCCCGCGGCGAGGTGCCGGCGAGCACCAGGCGGCCCCAGCGATATTCGATCTTCTCGTGGTCGCAGGACCGAGAAGGCTTCACCGCCGCCAGGTCGTCGAAGTCGGCCCCACAGTCGGCGCACCGGGCGGCAAGGTCGCAGTCCTCCCGCCGTAGGTCCGCGGCTTCCGAGGGACGCATCCCCGCGTAGTAGAGGCAGCCGAAGAACGCGGTGACCTTGTCGGCGCGTTTGCCGAGAGATTTCACCGCCTCCAGCAGCGTGGCGACCTGGGCCGGGTTCGCCACCACCCGCCGGTCGATGGACTGTGCGACCTCGGGGGCGGTCCACTGGACCCGGTCGACCGGGTTGGAGTCGATCAGCTCCAGCTCGACGGCGTACCCGAGCACGTTGTAGAAGGTGGCCCGCTTCCGCTGGACGGTGGAGGCAGCCGCGGGCTTGCCGTCGAGGCGTACGCACAGGCTGTCGAGGACCCGGCGGACCATCGCGGGCGAGTCGAGTTCGACTACCGGGAGGGATGCGGTTTCCAGCCAGGCCAGCGCCGCCGCGTGTTCGGCCGGGATCTCGTCGGACCAGCGGCGTGGGTTGAGGCCGTAGAGGTACAGCGCCTCACGGAGCAGGGCATCGGTCGGTCGGCCCCGCTTTGTTGGCCGGGTGAGGGTCACCGTGATCGAGGTCAGTGCTTCGACGATCGAGCGCCGGGTCTTGGCCGCCGCCCGGGGCCACTTCATCTCGACGTACGCCCGGCTGTGCGCGTACCAGGTGGTGGGGTTCTTGGTTCTGGCCTCCGAGACCGGGCGACCGGTGGCCGGGTCGAAGGGCTCCCCCGCGTTGGCCGCCTGGACCAGCTCGGCGCGGAACGAGTGCGCCAGGGCTTTGGTACGGAACATGTCCTCGAAGCGCTGACCGCTGACTGCCCAGCGGACCCGCCAGGGCCGAGCCTTCCGGTCAGCGCGCTTACCGATATCCCAGATCTGGACCTCGTAGCTCTTCATGCCGCGTCCTGCTCCAGGTCGCCGAGCCACCGGCCGAGCGCCGACCGGCGGACCCGCAGCTGCCCGTTCGGGAGCTTGATCACCCGTGGTCCCTTGCCGGTCTGCCGCCAGTAGAACCAGGTCGATCGCGGTACGCGCAGCTCGGCGAGTACTTCCGGCACGGTCAACAACTCCTCGTTCACGGCGTTTCCTCCCCGTCGTGCTGTGCGCTGTGCTGAGTTGCCGAAAGATCTGGAGACTGCTGCGCGGCCCGGTCCTTGGCGGCGAGCAGTTCGGACCGCCAGCGGGCGCGTTCGCTGATCGAGCGCATGAGCCGGTGGGTCGTCGGGCCGACGTCCGGGTCATCCGGTCGGGCCAACTCCCAGGCGTGCCGGACCCGTTCGGTGGTGTCGCCCTGGTCGTCGATGAGCTGTGTGCCGTCGGTGGTGACGCCGAGCAGTGCCCGGACCCAGGCCCGCGCGTCGTGCTTGTGGTCGGCGAGGGTCTTGCCGGACCAGTCGCGGGAGATGAGAATGCGCCGGCCGCCGATGCCGAGGGTGTCGCGCTGGTGGACCTTGCCCTTGCAGCGGCCCGGCTTGAGCTTGGCGTGCGCTTTCTTGGGCTGGACGCCGTAGAGCAGCCAGTTCGCGCACCGATCGGTGCACGGGGTGAGCTGGAGTTGCTGCCAGAGCCGGTCGAGGTGCTTGCGTTGCCGGTCGGTGGTCGCCTTGTGGCAGTCGCCGGTGTGCTTGGTGATGTATTTCGTGACGTACCGGATGGTCCGTTCGGCGTCCTCGGTGCCGGGCATAACGCCGCGGGCGTCGACCTGGGCGCCGAAGCGCGCGACGTGGACCGGTTCCGCGTCCGGGTCGTCATCGATGGCGTCGAGGGCGTCCGTCCAGGTGGCCAGCGGCTCGCGAGAGTCGGGGTCGACCCATGTCGCCGCCTGCTCGTCCCAGACCGGGAGCCGGTCCAGGGTGTAACGCTGGACGTCGACCGAGGGCCACCACACCTGGTGATAGGTCGCCTCCGCCACAGTGCGAAGCACGTCCCGAGGGATGGTGCCCCGGATGGCGAAGTGGGCGTGCGGGGCGAGTCGTCGTTGCGGCTCGACGCAGCCGGCGTACTGGACGTTCCAGCCCTCGCACCGTCGGAGGTTCTGCCAGAACCGATCGAGCAGCCGGGGAAAGTGCACGGCGTCCCAGGCGGCACGGCGGTAGTCGTAACGGGCGGGGTTGACGGGGGTGCCGTCGGGGCGGACCGGGCCGTACGAGTCGAGGGTGACGGTGAGCCACATCGACGGTTGGTAGGTGGCGCCGTCCGGGGCGGTATAGGTCTTGCCGACGGTGCGCCGTTCGACCTTGCGTCGAGGCAGCTCGGGGGCATCTTGGCGCCGCTTGGTGGAGCGCTTGCGTCGCTGACCGGGCTCGTCGTCCTGGTCCTCATCGTCGCTGGCGTGCGGTGGTCCGACGCGCCCGCGCAGGCCCTCAGCGGCGATGGCTTCCTCTACCTCGCGGATAGCCTCGTCGATGTCGGTCACCTGGTCCCACAGGGCTGCCCTCACCGCCTCGTCCCGGGAGAATTCCAGGTGCGCGCGGAACAGGATCAGCGACTTCTGCGCCTCGGTCGCGGGTTCCGGACCGGGCAGCGGTTCGTCGTTGCGGTGCCAGCCCTCGCGGATCTGGGCTTGCCGTAGCCGGCGGTTCTTCTTGGCGCACGGCGGGCACTTGTCCTCACGGGTCGCGCCGCAGGGTAGGTCGATGACTTCGGCCAGGCCGGTGTCGAGGTCGGTGCGGCGCATAGCCAGAGGGCGGACGCAGACGCCGTACTCGATGGCGATGTCCTTGAGCACGTCGATCGAGCGGGGTAGCGCCATGCGGGCCGCCCGCGACCCCGGCCGAGGAGCAACCGGGGTCGGGGCGGGTTCGAGACCGGGCAGGGTCGGAGCCGTCATCGGATGATCCCGACGACCTGGGGCCGGTTGGAATGGACGACGCCGACCGGAGGCAGCGCCGCGGCTGATGCCGGCGGCATCACCGGAGCCGGTGGCGCGGGTTCGACAGGCTGCGGCTCGTCGTACCAATCGCCCTGCGGCTGATCGGGCTCCGATGCCGGCAGTGTGGTGGGTTCGCTGGACAGGACAACCTTCACCAGGGCGAGGAAGGCCAGCGAAGGCACCGCCGCGACGATCCAGCCCCAGACGGACGGTTCGGCTTCGGCGACCTGAGCGGCGAGGGAGAGCAGCGCGAACGCGACCAGGAGCACGCCGACCAGGCCGACGGGCCGAGCATCACGGCGGCGGGCGCGGATCTCTAGGCCGAGGTAGATGGCCATCAGCTCTACGGCTACGGCGTTGGCCCAGCCGATCCAGTCGGGCTGCCCGTGGGCGACGGTCAGGTCGTGGACGTGGGTGAAGGCGGCGGCGCCGGCCATGGTGCCGATGGCGAGCAGGATCAGCACCCGAACGCCGGACTCGGCGCGTTCGCGGATCATCGGCCGCTGCCGTTGTCGCGGACGGTCAGGATGATGCAGATCTGTTGGCCGTTGAGGTCGCGACGGCGGTTGACCATGTGCGCCAGGCCGTGCAGGGCACCGGCGAGCCGGTCCGGGGAACCGTCCAGTTCGACGTGCAGCGGCTTGAGGCGATGGGTGCCGAGGAAGAGGCTCTTGAGGGACATCGGTTACCTCCGGGCCGGGGCGACGCGGGTACGGATGTGGTCGGGTGGCTCGCCGAGGGAGGCCACCGCTTCGGAGAGGCAGCGCCACAGCGCCCACGCCTCGTCGGGAGTCAGGTACATGCGGCGCCGGCCGCCGCCGACGGCGAGATAGACCGGGTACGCATCGGGCCGGCCGGGGTCGACGCGGACAGACACGGCCGTGCTGGTGGCGCCGTCGGTGCCGGGTGCGCGGAGCCGGTAGAAGGTTCGGCCATCGGTCGATGCGGTCACCGCGGCTCACCCCCGTCGGTGGTGTCCCGGTCGAGGATGTTCAGCAGCGAGTCGGGCAGCAGTGGTCCGCGACGCTGCCGGGGCAGACGCGGCCGGGTCGGTTCGGTTGCGGTCTCCCGGCCGACCTGGGCGAGGATGTCCGCCGCGTCGGCCGGTGCCGGGTACTCGGCAGCCAGCTCCCGGATGTGGTCGTCGGAGATGTAGGAGAAGCGCACCCGGGCGGGCTCAGGGGTGCCGTCGAGGATCACGTAGCCGACGCCCTTGGCCCAGCGGGGCATCTGGTCGGCGAGGGCACCCCGGTTGCGGGCACCGTCGCCCAACACCAGGTCGACCTGAGCGGCCTCGGTCAGGCCGAGCGCGATCCGGGTCGGGAACAGGTCCCGGAACGGCAGCACCTCCTTACGGGGGTCCTGCAACGCCGCCACCACCAGGACACCGACGCCGGCACCCTGCGACAGCAGCAACCCGAGCGAGCCGCCGATGCGCTTGCGCAGGTCGACATCCTGGAGGTACGCCGTCAGCGCCGCCATCTCATCGATGACGACCACGACCAGGGGGTCAGCCAGGGTCGGAGTGTGGACCCGCACCGCGCCGGCAAGCCGGGTCTGCCGCTCCCGCATCACTGTCACGGCCTCGTCGAGCAGGTCGGCCATGGCCTCGAACGACTTGCAGGCGAACCGGGCGAACAACGGCCGACCCATCGCGAACTCCATCCCGCCCTTGGGATCGATCACCCACAGCCGGACCAGCCCGGAGGAGATCCCACCGGCCAGGACCCGGACCAGCGACCACAGCACCGAGCCCTTCCCGGAGCGGGTGGCGCCGCCGATGAGGACGTGTGTGGCGAGCAGGTGCAGGCACCAGTGCCGCAGGTCTTCCCGTCGCGCCAGCGGCAGGGCGGTGAAGTCCGGGACCGACGGGACGTCGAACGGGTCGACCACGGTGCGCAGCGCATCCGTGCGGACCACCACCAGGTAGACCACCGACGGCCGGTCCCGGAATCGCAGCCGGTCGACCGCGCCCAGGACCAGCGCCCAGTAGCCTGACCGGATCGGCGGATCATCGGGGCGCTCGGAGTAGACGCGGGCGTGCCGCCGGCCGAAGGCGTACGCCAGGTTCGCCGTTGCCTTCTGGAATTCCTCCGGTGTCTGGCCGCGGACCATGCGGATGGTCAGCACGTCGAGCGCCTGATCCGAGCGGACCCGCAGCAGCTCCGGCAGGACGGTGCGATGGTCGTACACCTTGGCCAGCCCGCAAAGGGTCATGGCCTCGCGCCAGGCCCGCCGGTAGACGAAGAGCTGACGGAAGCGGCCGAGGATCGGGCCGGCGCACCAGGTCCACCAGGACGACTCGTGCCGCCACCGCCACAGCGCCGACACGGCAGCGGCCAGGACCACGGGCACGATCACGCCGGACCGGCCGAACTCCCGGTAGAGGCTCACCCCGGCCACGACCAGGGCGACGGCGACCGGGTGGCGAAGACACCACCACAGGCCCCGCCACAACCACCGCAGCGCCAGGCCGAGCGCGATCAACCAGACCGGCAGCTCTAGCCGGCGCGGCCGGATCACCATCAGGTCCCCGGCGGTGGTCATCACAACCTCGCCACGCGGCCGGCGCATCACCGCGCACCCGCCACTGTGGGCCGCCGCAGGACGGCAGGCATACGCTTGGACATGTCACTACCTCTCTCGACAGAGCAGGGGAAAGAGACAGAGGGCGGGGCTGCCGTCCGCCAAGACCTGACAGCCCCGCCCCCACCAGATGCGGCTACTGCGCCGCCTTCGCGGCCACGCCCGCCGGGGCACGCATCCCGGTCGCCCGCAGCGAATACGCCATCCGACCGTTGTTGCCCACGTACGGCGTGACAGTCATGCCGTCGAACTCCACCGCCTCGAACAGGCCACCCGTCGGCGGCACCGGCTGGTAGTCCGCCGAGATCTTCACCGTCGTCTCCCGCGACCGCTTCCCCAGCTCCGGATCCAGGTCCATCACCCGGACCTGCCACACCCGCTGGCCGGTCAGCTTGTCCTTCGCCGGGCTACGCCGGCCGGTCTTCTCGTCGTAGTCCTCGACCTCGCCCAGAGACTCGGGCACCAACGCGCACCCCGCCGGGAACACGTCCTCACACCGCACCGCGAACCTCGTGCCGCCTCGCAGAGCCATCGCTCAACCTCCAACTTGTTAACTTGTCTGCCAAGTTGAGATTCCAACGTAGACGGCACTTGGCAGACAAGTCAACAAGCTTTCGGCATCGGGTCGGGGCGTCACTTGACCTTGGCTAGCCCTGTGAGCGCTTTGATCAACTTCACGCCGCCATCAGCTGACTCGGCCCGACAGAGGGCGGCGACCGCAGCGGTCATCCTGACGACCGTCGACGGCATAGCCAGGGCGGCGGCGCCCGCAATACCAATGAGCCAGTGGCCCAGTGCTGCATCCCGCCCACGATCGCTCTGACGCCAGGCAGGATCCGCCCCTGCCCGTCCGTAAGGGGGTTGGGGGACGGTCCACCGGCAACCCCACGGCGCGGCCATGCGATTGCTCACCCGCCTTGCGTATCTCCCGCCCGCCGCCGTACACACCATCGGCCCGAAGGGCGACGCCTACGACGCATGCCGGTAAGACTGTCGCTCGTCGATGGCGACCCGGGGAGCCGGGCGAGTGCTCGGTACGATGCGGCGATACGAAGCGTGGCGGACGGACTAAGACGGGGTGACCAGGGTGGCGGATCTCGGGTTGTCCGGGGACCAAACGGAGGCGCTGCTGCGTGCTGCAGCCAACGGCGATTACCACCTCCTGCTCGGTGCCGGTGCCAGCCGTGATTCGGTGGCGCGCAACGGCAGCAAGTTGCCCGGCAGCCAGGATCTGCTGAAGCAGTTGGCCGCCGAGTTCGGCGTGAAGTACGACGCGGACGACCTGCTGTGGCGGGTCTATGACCGAGTGGTCCAGAAGGCTGGCGCGAAGCCGGTCTACGATTGGCTGCGGGAGCTGTTCCATGAGGTCACCCCGCCGGACTGGATGGATCCGTTCGCCCGTTTCCCCTGGCAGTGCGTGTGGACGCTGAACGTCGACGACTCGTTCGAACGGGCGTACGGCCGGGTAATGGGCGAGGGCTCGCGGGCCATCCGGCGGGTCAACTGGGACGACCAGTTCAGCATGACCCGGGACCTGTCGGTGGTGCACCTGCACGGCAAGGTGGACGAGGAGGAAGCTCAGCGGCTGGTCTTCTCCCTGAGTGAGTACGCGGACGCTGCGGTCGCTGGCGCCGCGTGGCCGGCGAACTTCCGCGACAACTACGGCATCGCACCGTTCGTCATCGTGGGCGCCCGGATTCGTGACGAGCCGGACATCGAGGCGGTGGTGGCGCGCCGCAAGCCGGTGCATCCGGCGCCCACGTTCTATGTGAATCGCAGCATTTCGGAAGCGGCCGCTGAAGACTTCCGCAGCTGGAACGTCATCCCTCTGAAGATGACCGGCGAGGAGTTCATCGCCGCGTGGGCCGAGCTGACAGGCATGGATCTGACTACGCCGCCGGCGGCGCGGGAGGAGATCGGTCTGCGGGTCGGCCGACAGTTTGTCGAGCTGCGGACGGACCGGGTCGGGAAGGTTCCGCGGGCGCATGATTTCATCGGCGGGGATGAGCCGCTTTGGGCGGACATCGTCATGCGCCGCTTCGCCGAGTTGGACTGGATCAGGGAGGCGTCGGACACGGTCAAGCGGCTTGGTTCAGCGGGGGTGCCGAGCAGTAGCGCGGTGGTCTACACGGGGGAGCGACTGAGCGGACGCAGCACCGGCCTGCTGGCGATCGGCCGGAAGCTGCGGGAGCTCTCCTGGCGTACCTTCCTATTCACAGCAGACCAGCGTCTGGACGTCGAGGCCCTGCTGACGTACGCCGCCGACCAGCGGCCGGTGGCGTTGCTGTTCGACGGCATCACCGACTTCGCCGACGACGTCAACGACCTGATTGAACGGGCAAGGTACGCGGACCTGAAGATCGCCTGCATCGGGGTGGACCACGCTGGGCGCAGCGCCGGGCTGCTCGGCCGGATCGAGACCAACTTCCTGGTGAACCGCACCGTTCGCACGATCAACCAGCGGCTGACCAGCACCGACGCGTCCCGACTGGTCGACACGCTGAACCGGCTGACCCGGCTCGGCATCCTGGAGGACCAGAAGGACTGGGCACGCCTCCGACACTTCCGTAACAACGAGATCTTCGACGCGATGGCGCAGCTGGAGAACGCCCCCGGGTTCGGCCGGCGGGTGGAGGACGAAATCCGTGACCTCTCCGACGACGAGATGCGCTACCTGCTGTTCGCCTCGTACGCCGCCCGGGTCGGCGCCCGTCTGCACGTCATTGACGCGGCCCGGCTGCTGAACACGCAGAGCGAGGTGATTATCCGGCAAGTTTCCGGCGGCAACCGGCTGGCGTCGGTGCTGTCCACCGACGGCGACTGGCTGCGCACCCGCCAACGGTGGCTCGCCCTGCCGTATTGCGTGCAGCGCCTCGGCGAGGACCAGTCGTTGGAGATGCTCGCCCAGGGCATAACGCGGATTGCCAAGGGCCTCGGCCGGCAGAGCCAGCTCGAACGCAACGCCCGCGGCCTGCTCGTCGGCTCGTTCATGAAGTACAACAACCTGCGCAGCGTCTTCTCCAGCGCCGACCTGGAACCTTGGTACGACAAGCTGTCCGGCAGCTTCGGTTCGTGGAGCGCCCGTTTCTGGGAGCAGCGGGCGATCATGAGTCGGCACGACGGCGAGCTGCGGCCGGAGTTGTTGTCTCGGGCCGAGTCTTACGCCCGCCGCGCGGTCACCTTGGTCAGGGACTCGTACAGTCTCACCACGCTTGGCGTCGTGCTGCTGGCGAAGGCGGCGCGCAGCGACGAGACCGTGCTGGCTGCGTACTACGACGACGCGATGGACCAGTTCGAGGCGGCGCACGAACTGGAGACCGGCAACCTGGTCACGTGGATGGCCTATCTGCGGCACTCGCTGCCGGTCCTGGAGCGGTTGATGGTTATCGAGACGACGGGTGACCTGCAGGAGCGGATTGTTGACGACTGGTTGCGGATCTACGGCCAAGTCTTCGCAGTCGCCGCTTCTAGCGACGCCACTCAAGGCGAACTGCGCGTCCTGCGTCGCAAATTCGACGCCACCGAGACAGGCACGGGGTAACGACAGAACCGCCGATAATGCGGCATCTAGGCCAGTGCCTCGACGTCGGACGGGAGGAGCTGCGACGGCGGATAGCCGCTGGTGTGAGTGGCAGCGTTCGTACAGTCCACGGCTAACGCATGGCAGCTCTTCGAACTTGAGCAGGGTTCGCGGCTGGAGTCGACCTAAACGTCAAAGCTCGCAGCTCGTCGGTGATCATCTGAGTGAGGAGTGGATGGTCACAGGTGAAGAGCTGCGAGCATGCGACCCGGCTGCTGGGCCTGAACGGCTTGGTGGTCGAGCGGTCGAGTTGGACGCCGCTGGGGTTTCGGTGGTGAATTCGGCCGCATGGCGCTCGGAGGCAGACCGCTTGGTGGCGATAAACAAAGTTGCTCCGCACGGCAGGCCGCCCCTCACTGCCACCAAGCGGGGCCGCGTCACGCGAGACATCAACCAATCAGTTCAAGCCAGGCGAAGAGTACATCTCAGGCGCCACCCTGCATCGTGGCCACCCGAACGAATCTAGGCATGAGATCCGCAGGCGGCGGCATCCGGACGTCAGGAGGAGTGCAGATGTGACGTCGGACAGACCCGGGGTATGAGTCACTCATGTCGCAGCACGAGTCAAGGTCGCCGGCAGTGTTAGACGAAACGCATTCCAGGCCGCTTGGCCTGGATGACCAGACAGTCGAAGCATTGGGAGAGTTGAGCAAGGCGCTGGAGACGATCCATCGGGTGCGAGGTCACCTGTACTCGGCGCACCAGCTCGTCGGTGGGGCGGACCTCACCCTGGACCGGGTCGTGAAGCTGCTTCGCGAGGCCGGACACGGCGAGATAGCCGACCGAGTCGAACGCGAGCTGTTGGGCCGCAACGTCCTACCAGGCCGGTGGACGTTCCAGATCGTGGAGGAGTTCGACGACGGCTACTACGCCGCGTTCCAGGAGATCGAGCGCGAGGCGCGGGAGAGGCTGGCCGGCGGTCGGCGGCACATCTTCGAGGCGGAGATGAAGGAGCGGCGGCGTACCCACGGGATGCCGGGGCACGAGGCTACGCCGTAGCGCTGTCGCCGAAGCCGATCGGGATCATCGAGGTCAGGGCGGTGGCTCTGGCCTCGATGATCCTCATTCGTGCCTGATACTCGGCCGGCTCTCGGTGCGCGGCCTGGCTGGTGACCTGGCCGGGCCACTTGCGGTAGAGCAAGCCGTACTCCCGGGTGAAGTAACCTGCACTGACGGCGTTGGCGGCGAGCAGGAGGCCGGTGTCCTCGGAGGCGGGCAGCGCCATCCAGCCGCCCAGGGCGAAGACGAGATCCCGCCGCAGGCACAGCGTCGCCGGGTGCACCGATGCGCGGTAGTCGTTGGCTCGCCAGAACGACAGCACCGCACCGCGGTCGATCACCCCGCCGGCCGGGTCCTTGTCCCAACCGGCGGTCGATCCGTCGGGCAGCAGGTCGAGTACTCGTGAGGTGGTCCAGCCGATCTGCGGGTGCGCGTCGAACGCGGCGATGTCTCGGGCGAGCGCGCCGGGGGTCAATTGGTCGTCGGCGTCTAGGACCTTGATGAGTTGCCCGGAGACTCGGGAGAGCGCGAGGGTCCGGGCAACACCAGGCCCACCGGGACGGCCGGTACCGAGACTGATCCGAGGGTCACCGGGCAGCGCGTCGATCAGGACGCCGGTCTGCCCGTCCTCTTGGACGAGCCATTCCCAGTCCCAGCCGTCCGGCACCTCCTGCTTGGCCAACGACTCATAGGCGCCAGGCAGGTGCTCGATGCTGGGCGCGTGAACCGGGGTGATGACCGAGACGAGCTGCGTCAAGTTTTCCACCGCTGGAGTTTGTGGGAGTAGACAAGCTCCGTGCGATCCCCCGGCATCACCACGTCGGCGACCTCAACGACCCGGCCGGTGGTGTCGGTCGAGGTCTTTCGCACGGTGAGCACGGAGACGCCCGGGTCGATGTCCAACAACTCGGCCTCATCGGGCGACGGCGGGCGGGCGCGGATCTCGTCATCGATCCGGTCCAGCTCGATGCCGAGCGTGTAGAGCTGGTGCTGGGTGCCACCCGGCCACGGTTCCTTGCCCGCGTCGAGCAGGTCCGGGTTCGCGGCCACCAGGTCATACGGCAGGTAGGAGTACGACACGGTCAGCGGCGCGTTCTCGTGCCGCGACGACGTCCAGTAGACCCGGCGCAGCAGCGAAGTGCCCGGCTCGACCTGCAAGGCCGCCGCCATCTCCGCATCAGCCTCCACTCGGGAATACTCGGCGTGGAACTTCAGGTCGTCGACGGTCAGACCGGTGTCGTGCTCGGTGGCACCAGTCTTCAGCCGCTCGTCCTCATCGAGTAGGACGCGATCCTTCTCCCACTGGTACCGCTCGGTGTTGCGACGGCGTACCCGTTGGCGGGGTGCCCGCACGTAGGTGCCGCGCCCCTGCTCCGCGCGGACCAGGCCCCATTCGCGGAGCTGCCGGATGGCGTTGCGGACGCTTGTGCGTGACAGGCCCGAGGTGTCGGCCAGCTCGGTTTCGCTGGGCATCAGGGTGCCGGGGGCAAGTTCGCCGCTCACGATCTTCGCCCGCAACTCTTCGGCGAGTTGCAGGTAGCGAGGGCGCCAGTCCCGGCCTTGCACACCGGTCACCGTACCCCCTAGACGTTCCAACGTCTGCCAGGTGGTCCCGCCTGCGGGCCGCTCAGGAACCGGCGGTACGGCTACCGCTGCTCGCGGTGGCCGCGCAGGGCGGAGGCCAGGAGTACGAGGAACGGCTGGGCCCCGACGGGTGTTGGCGTTCACCGCGTCTCTCCGGCCCGCTCGCCGCCTTCTGCCGGTGTCAGCATCTCCAGCTGGGCGTACACCAGCTCGTCGATGAGCCGGTCCACCTGCGCGGGCGACAGAAGCACGGTCTGCGTCGCGCCGTACCGGGTCGCGTCGAGCTTCACGGCCAGGTCCCGACGGGCGAACCGGTCGACGACCAGTTGGACGGTGACCCAGCCGGTCCGCTCCCGTCCGATTGTGGAGAGAAGCCCGCGGTGCATCGGGTCGTTCGGTCCACAGCCCCGACACCACACGGGGCACACGACCGGCGCGATCGACAACGAAGACCGGCCCTCTGGAATGGCAGCTCCCTCACTCATCGCCGGTCACCTCCTGCCCGGCGACCTGGGCCAGCGATCCGCGAAGTTGCTCGACCAGTTGGGCCGCTTGCGGCAAGGACAACTCTGCCCAGGCGTTCCCAGCCCTGCACGTCACGTGCACGCCGACCATGGGACCGCCCAGAGCCTCACTACTGATGAGGTACGTGACGACGAGTCCGCCCGCCCGGCTCTCGCCGACCCGCTGCATTAGGCCACGATGACGACGGGCCATATGAGTCATAACCGGCGGCACCAGGTAGCCGCAGCGATCCGGGGCGCACCAGTCCGGGTGGCTTGTGACGGCGGCCGGATTGCTCGTACGACTCATTGCGGCCACCGCCCGCCGTTGCCTCGGAAGAGCTGGGCTCGCGTCATCAAGGGCGCGTACCGGAGCGCTGGCAGTTCGCGGGTGGCACGCGTCGACCACCGCGGCGAGGAGGTAGTAGATCCCGCGCGTGGACTCGACGGAACGTTGCTGCTGGCACTCCGGGCTGATGGGCGTCTCCGAGACCACCAGGACGAGAGCCAATGGTATCGACGATGAGAGCCGGACATCGCACCTCCACAGGTAGACAGGAACCGGTGGCCAGCCACGGGGGAAATGCGGCCGGCCACCGGCCCGGATGAAGGCACGGCACGCCGTCAGACGCCGGACGGGTCGGGTATCGCCGAGCCAACTTGTACGCGCGGCTACCGCAACCGGTCCGACAGGACGCCGCGCACCAGGTGCGACCAGGAAGGGCGGAAAGCCACCCCTGACACGAACCGTCACCCCAGCCGCACACCAGGAAACGTATCTACAACTGGACGAGTTGTCTAGGTGTCGAACCCAGTCGCTTGGTTGGCACTTGGTAAGACAAGTGCCAGGTACGGTGAGCGGGTGCCCACCCCGCACTACGGACAGCCGCGCTACCGCGCCATCGCCGAAGAGTTAAGAGAGCGCATCGAGAGCGGCGTCCTTGCGCCCGGAGCCCTTTTGCCGGCTGAGAGCGCGCTCGCCGCCGAATTCGAGGCAGCGCGCGGCACGGTTCGTCAGGCAATAGCCGCGTTACGCGAGGCAGGCTTGGTGGCTACCGAACACGGTCGCGGAACCTATGCAACCCCGCGCTGTGAGCCCGGGCTAGACAGGGGTTCCGAGACGGAAACGCAACAGCGCCAGGTCGCCGCTGACGCAGAGCTTGCAGCCCTTTTCGCTGTCGAGGTGGGCGTGGCCCTGGTGGAGCAACAGAGCCTCACTCGGACAAACGGAGTCGTCGGAACAGTCGTCAGGACCTACCGACTCCTTCAGACAGAGCAATAGACCGGTCCGCACCTTCGATACGTCCTCAAGGCGGCCCGCAACGGGCCGCACGCGCCAACACCGAGCATGGGGTGCCCGTCCACCGCGCCCGCCTGGGCGCGCAACCGGACACGGTCGCTCTGCGGCCGTTACGCTTGATGCCCGGCGGCTGGCGCGGAGAGCGCGATGCCTGGGGCCCCCACAGACGGTAGCGGCGAGGGCGATTGAAGTTTGAGGGCCGGCAGTCGGCCGGCTGCGGCGGCCGTCGCATCGCCGCGCCGTAGGGCGAGTTACCGCCGGCCGTGATGGGGAGGCGACGCGCTGGATGCAGGCCGCCCCTCCGACCTCAAGGGTGCCTCCCATCGCAGCGCGGCGACCCTACGGGCTGCCCTTGACCCCGGAGCCTCCGCGACCCCTCGAGCCGACATTGCCGGCAGGCGGGAGCCTGCCCGTGATGCTCGCGCCGCATCCACCCACCCCGGCCTCGTCGCTGGCCTGCCAGGAGCGTAGCTGCCCGTTCAGTGTCAAGACGAGATTGACAAGGCGAAGGCGCTGCCAGTTTAAAGACGAAATTGTTCGTATGCAGCTTGAGTGCGTTTAAGGGCCATCAGCATAATCAAAAGGAGATGACAGATACTGAACACGGTGACCGTGCTGATTGGCACACCCAGAGCATGATCCTTCAAAGTCGTGCTTACTCCCACGATAAGTACCGTGGTGGTAAAAAGCCCCACCAGGACGGCATAAGCGACGTTACCTTGAAGCTGATCCACTAGTTGCGCTGTCTTTCCGCTTTTAGATATTCGGGGATCATCGGTAATCCGAAGTCCGAGCGTAAAGACATGAACCAGCAGTCCAAATAGGAGCGCCGTGAAGATCGCAACACCCGCTAGTAGACCCTCTACGCCGCGGAGGCGAAATTCCATAAAGAATGCGGCAGCGGCAAGAGCCAGCGGAACTCCAAAAAGCCCGAGATAGTCGCCCAATCTTGGCCGCTGCTTCGGATCATTCTGGTCGACGAGCGTGTTCAGCTGTTTTTTGATGATTGGTGTCACCGACCACTTAGCGCTCACGGACGGCTCCCATCTTCACTATAAGCTGGGCCTTCTGCCACTCAGTGGAGTCCCAGTCCCCGGGGAGCTCAAGTCCAAGTTGCTTCGTAAGGACCGGGATAATACTATGCATCTCGCTATAGACTACAGAATCCTTTGCGCGTTCCTTGCCATCGTGATCAACCGAATACACGAGCGCCGGCAAGTCTTCCCTCCCAAGGACTACCTGACGTTCCTGGTCGCCGTCACTGAGCGTAAGTCGCGTCTCGTCGCTATCTTGCACCTCGGACAGGCCAAGAAGCCCGTGCGCCTTAAGATCGCCGCCAAGCAGCCCATTCTTTATCTTATTTCCGAGACCCTCGACACCCCATCGAGGCTTGGCCTCATAGACGATCTTGCCAATAACTTGAGGATCAATGCCATCTGCGACGTCGTGTGAGATCTTATGACGGACGACCTTCACGCTAGTAAGCTTAGCTCTTTCGCGGAAGATGCGCCATTGCTCATTGTCGATGAAGCTTTCGGAATGGAGGATGAGGTCGGAGAACTTCGCCCTGAATGCGACCTGTAGTTGCCTAAGGAAAATGCTGCCTACTCCACGGTTGCCGTAGCGCTCAGTCAAGAACACTGCGGTCTTCGACCGGGGCAAACAAAGGATCATATTTCGAATAGGAACAGTGGCGGATTCGTCGGTCCCGTATGTGTGAGTAGTCTGATGGCTGCGAGTGTCCCGGATTCCTCCTTCGAGGCCAAACTTCCCGTATTCGGCGTTGAAATGTATCCGGGCACCCAGGGGGTCGACTTCATCAATGTAAAGGTAGTCCTCGGACTTCTCTTCCCGAAGCGGCTCATCTTTGAGGTTCTGTAAAAGGCCGTGAACGAGTGACAAGAGGCTAGCCTTTGTGCCGCCGATGTCGTCGAGTGGCAGTCGTTCATTTGGGCGGTATCGCGGCGATACGTGCAGACCATAGGCGGCGAAGGCATGCCTACTCATCGGGATCCTCGTGTCAGGGAACGTTGGACGAATGTGCAGGGTATCCAACCGTACGCTGTCTGCGATATGACTTGTCACTTGTGTGACTAGGACTTGCGGACGTCGACACGGGCCACGAGGGCCGGGCGGAGGAAGTTCCCACGTCGCTTGGCGCTCTCATACACCTCAATTGCTGCGCCTCCGGTCAGACCCATATAAACCGATAAGTATCGGTCAAGCTCGTAGGCGCAGTTGGCGCATACCTACCGTAGACGGGCGAGGCCGTTCGGCAGCCCTCGCTGCGCCGTTCGCATCCCCGCTTCGGTTGCATCGGTGACGCGGCGACCTCGATCGGCGTGACAGGCTTGCGCGGGTTGCCCGAGCGCTCGCCGCTCCCGTAAGCGTTGCCGTTCTGCCGAAGGCATCTTGTCCCCTCTGATCGTCAGGTGCATCAATGTTGACAGGTGGGGGTGACACTCCTAGCACGGAGACGGCTTCCCGCAGGCGAGCGCGGCCCAGGCGGTCGAGGTCAGGCAGCCACGAGGCAGCGATTAGCTTGTGAGAAGCGCCTGATGTCCGGTTGAGGCGGCATGGCGGCAGTCTGTCAGGGGTTCTGACGATGGCTGCGTCCGACGGTATGGGGCACACACGGGGCGCAAGAACCGTCAATTGTCGTCAACCAGCCACCAACGCCGGCAGCCCGAGACGGCGTGTGAGCAGGCGTCGGGCGTTGTGCCGCTGGTGGCGGGACAGGTGCTCTTCGTTCCGCTTCAACTTTCCGCCTAGTCACACGGCGCCGGTGGGTGAACGCCTGCTGTCCTGCCGGTCCTGACTTGGGGCATGGGGCCCCACACCGTCCTTGGCCAAGTAGCAATCGGGCAGGGCGCTGGCGGTCTGGCAGGACGGACTTGCGGGGTTGCGGGGCGTGTCACGCACCGCTATTTCTGGCGGTCACATGACATTGCCTGCCCTTTCCTGGACTGCGTAGAGAAAGAAGAGTTTATTCGCTTTTGCCTGATCTAGTCGTTGCAGCCGATCAGAATTTGCTTTGAGAAACGGATATGCAGCTATTGCTGCTGCAGGCAACAAGGCGCTCAGCCCGGCGGCTAAGCCACCGACTGCGAGAGTCAGTGCGCCGGCACTTGAGGCAATCGTGCCTGGGTCTGCGGTTACTGCGTCCAAGAGCCGTCGCGGGTATCTTGCACCAGCGACTTCCCTACGTATTTCCTCCAAGGCAGGAAGAATTTCGCGGTGCCAGTGTCGGTCAAGAAGTGCTGAGGCTTCGCGACTGGAATCGGTGTTGGCAAGCTCATCGGAGAGTCGGACTATTTCGCTGCGGAAATACGGCAAGTGCGTTTTCAGATCCTCTCGCAAACCGAGGACTTCAGTGATTGGCAGGTCCTCAAGGCCAGTCAGCCTGGAAAGGACCGCATTTGCGATGAAGGGGGGACCGCTTCCCGCACCTTGGCTGTCGCCGTTAGTTGACCCGGCGAGCTGGGTGTCAAGCAGTGCCAGACGGGCCGGATCTTGGAGCCGTTGGATCATCGCACCAACGCTCTCCCCAAGAAATTCGTCTGCGGGTGTGAGGATTTGGTCGACCTCAGGGTGCTTTCCTCCCCAAGCTTGGATCGTCACCACGCCACGGTCAATCGCTTGACGAACCTCAGGAGCAATCAAGGAGTCGTGCCGCTCTTGCCACAGGCTCAGATATGCATCAGCCAAAGCTTCAACTTCACTAATGTGCTTATCCCAAAAAGGGACGACTAGGAGTCGGTATAGATCAAGGGTCTCTCGACCTGACTTGCTGGCCGCCATTGCTGCAATAATGTTCTCTGCTTCTGCGGCTTCCCCCAGATCCTTTAGGGTAAGGCCAAGCATCTGAAGGAGCCGAGGATACTTGCCGGTAGACAAATGGATGAACGCTTTGATCTGCTCATCTGGATTCTTAGCGAAGTAAGACGCCTCGATTCCCACGAAGTGGTGCAGGGTCGACCGAGAGCTTACGAGGTTGACCCGATCGGCAAACAACAGTGCGGGCTTAACTATCTGCGTGTCGTAAGCCGGAGACGCCTTGCATAAGGGGCTATCAAAATCGTAGGCCAGGTTAGCAAGCAAATTGATAGGGTCAGAGATTACCTCGACATCGAAGGTCGACATCTGAACTCCACGTTCCGAGGCGCAGACAAGGTCCCTTGTGAGGGTAGCTGGGCTTCGCCACACACCTTCCCTTCGAGGACGGCGGGCCAAGCCAGCGGGTGAGCGGTCGGTGCCGCTGATCCCTCCGAATCGCGACCTAGAGTTGAGCTTCTGCCGCGCCGAGCCAATGCCCGTCGGAGCGGTCAGCACGGGTCGACCGGAGCAGACCGCAGCGTGTTGCTGCATCGCCCGCACCTGCGCAACCGGCCAACACCACGCCTCTGGCGCAAATCAATCCGATCCCCCAGGCTGAGAGAAGATCCTTCGATGAGATCGCCGCCAGCAGAAGGACCTAACTCCGGCAAGTCGTTCAAACGGCTAGGCGGCAACAGGGAAAGGACCCGGGGTGGCTAGCGCCGACCGCCAGCGAGAAGCTTAAGACCAGGCCCTTCCGGTCGAGGACTTGCCTCACGAGTGCCGTCAAGAGCTGTCATCACGAGTCCAAACACAAGCATGCTCAGATCGTCAACGCTGGTATCCAGTTCAGCGGCGATCTGCGATGGATGGACATGCTGCTTTCGCAAACCTCGAAATACCTTGTCGAGGACCTGGGATGTTTCCCGCTGGATTCCACCCGGTTCTCCAACACGGTAACCGAGCTTGCCGAGTTCGATTAGACACCGACGGTAGTTCCATTCGCTGAACATGCCGATGTCATTGGCTCGATATGCCAAAGCTAGCGCTGCGACTCTCCAATACTGCTTCGCCCTGAGCACTTGATCAGTGGTCGGGTTGTTCGGTATTCGACTACGGACGCTAATGCGCGGCATGAGGAAGGCTGAAGCGAAGTGGTTCGCCTCACGTTCGCTATCCTTTGGCCACGTGGCGCATCCGTTGTGCCCGTGAAGGACTAAATGCCCCAGCTCGTGAGCAGCGTCGAACCTGCCGCGTTCACCGCTCTTCATTGTGTTGAGCACGACGAACGGGATGCCTTCTCGCCAGAATGAGAAGGCATCAACATCACTGTGCTCGGGGGCAAGAGAGAACACCCTGACGCCGTTGGCTTCTAACAGATGGACCATATTGGGGGCGGGGGAAAGTTCCCCAATGCCCCACTTGGCGCGGACGAACTCTGCGGCCTCTTCTGGGCGATGGCGCTCCAAAGTTGGCACATTTGCTGTAGGAAGACGAAAGCGAGCATCGATTAGATTGTTGAGCTCGAAGGCGAGTGTTGCCGTGGCTAGGGCGGCGTCGCGAGGTCCGGCGAGCAACTTCGTTCTTGCGCGGAAGCTCACTTGTCCCTCCGTGACGTGCTCTACCGGGGGACGGGAGAAGAAAGCCAGGGGAAACTCCAGCTCGGCGGCGATTCGAGCAAGAGTTTCCTCCGACGGCTTCTGGCGGCCACACTCGTAGTTGGAGACGCTTTGAGTGCTCTTATCGATGCGCCGTGCGAGTTCTGCGGCAGACATGCCGCGCCTTTTCCTAGCTAGGGACAATCGCGACGGCGTAAACATGGGGCACTCTTTCTATATGAAGCGCTGTTGGCGCTAGCGTGGCTCGACGCGCACGTCGATGTCTCCGAAGCCGTCGTTCGGGTCGTCTGCAGGGATCTCCTCGACGGGGTACGGCGGCGGGATGATGCGCGGACGCCAGTTGGTGATGAAGCCACGCGCGTTGGTCTGGAGCGGGTAGGACACCTCGTAACGCACTTCCGACTTCGCCTTGTCGAAGTACATGAGCGCGAGCCACAGGTCGTAGTCGGCCAAGGGCTCGTCCTGGCTGCTCGTCTCCATTGCAATGTCGAACAACGGAGTGACCCCTGCGGGCTGGTTGCGGGTGACCATCTGGCGGGTCAGCTCACCCTTGGGGTAGCGGGTCTTCGGCTGGTGGCCTCCGACACGGCTGCCCGTCATGGAGTTCCCGCTAGTGACACCGATCTTGATCTTCAGTTCGTCATTGATCCAGAGGGGCAACACGCCGTTGAGGTCGATCCGGCGGTAACCGTGCGGGCGCAGCTGGACCGTCATACCCGCGACCATGCCGTTGTAGGCGTAGTAGCCGAAGGCCGTCTTGGCTGACTGCGGCGTGCACAGCCGGCGCTCGGTGTTGCTGGCGCCGACTGCTTCGAGGAGAGCGTCGTACGGGATGCTGAGCCGCCGAAGCTCCTCCTCGTACCCGCCCCCACCGAGGGGAAGGATTGTTGCCACCGAACCTCCTCAGGTTCCTTATAAATTCGGAACCTCATCCGAGGTGCCGAAACTATAAGGGAGAGTAGCGGAGAGGGCTGACGGCGGGGGGGCGTCGAACTCGCGACACGCCGAGCGGGCGCTGCGCTTGAGTTGGACGCTCGGGTGGCACACCGTTAGAACGTACGTACTGCCGACACTTGCGGTCAAGATCGCAGGCCGTCCAGGTACCCAGGATCATGCCGCTTCCCCGATGGCAAAGGGAGGCCGAGTGACGAGCACTGACCGCCAGCTGACACTCCGTACGGATGGACACCGGCGGCGGCTCCCAACCCGAGGCCGCGAACGCGGATGGACGAGGCCAGACGACCTGCGCAGGGCTTGTAAGCGAGATCTCTCGCTGCCACCTGCCGTCCGCACGTGGACACGCACATGGGCCCCTGTGCTGCCGACTTCTTCTGTTCTGGATCAAGGCGCCGCGCTCCGCGCGACGCGGGCGGTGAGCCGGCCGGCGGCAAGCCGCCCCGGCCGCCTCCGGCGCCGGGGCGGAGAGCCACCGACTGTCGCCGGACCGCCGCCCCGAACTCCACTGATCCAGCCGCAGCG
Source organism: Micromonospora sp. WMMD964 (assembly GCF_029581455.1). NCBI lineage: Bacteria > Bacillati > Actinomycetota > Actinomycetes > Micromonosporales > Micromonosporaceae > Micromonospora > Micromonospora sp. WMMD964. The sequence goes on from NZ_CP120860.1 coordinate 396,818, forward strand.
CGACCAAGGCCAGGCGGCACGGAAGCCGGCAGGTCGACCTGATCGAGGGTGAGGGCTTCCGACTGCCGCGCCAGTCCAACCCCGGGACTGGCTTGCCCCCGGGCTACCTACGCAGCCAGCTAAGCCCGCGGCAGTCTCAGCCGGTGCTCCAGGGGCCATCGCGCCGGGCCGGCAACTCCCGGAGCGCTGGCGTTTCGCAGCCCCCAGAGGAGTCCTGAACGGCAAGATCGACCCGCCCACCATCTGCCCACGACGAGTCGTCAACGGCTGGACTCAGCCGGACTCGGCCAGACAAACGACAACGGCCCCCGATCAGCATCTCTGCTGGTCAGGGGCCGTGTCTGCACCTGGTGGCGGGTAGAGGATTCGAACCTCTGAAGCTTTCGCGACGGATTTACAGTCCGCTCCCATTGGCCGCTCGGGCAACCCGCCAGGGCACCCCACCGCGTCGTAACGCGGCGGCGGAAGCAAGGATAGCGGCTCCACCCGGCACCCACGCAACCGGGTACGGTCAGGGGGTCGTGCCGCTGGTCGGCGGCCGACGGCAGGCCCAGACCGCCGGACAGCAGGAGCAGAAACATGGCAGCGAACCCGTCGTTCGACATCGTGAGCAAGGTTGACCGCCAGGAGGTCGACAACGCCCTTCGGCAGGCGGAGAAGGAGCTCGCGACGCGGTTCGACTTCCGCGGCACCGGCGCTGAGATCTCCTGGTCCGGCGAGGAGGCGATCGGCCTTCAGGCGGAGACCGAGGAGCGGGTCCGTGCGGCGCTGGACGTGTTCAAGGAGAAGTTGGTCAAGCGGAACATTTCGCTGAAGTCGCTGGACGCCGGTGATCCGCGCCCGTCGGGCAAGACCTTCAAGATCGACTGCAAGGTGATCCAGGGCATCGAGACGGACAAGGCCAAGGCGATCAGCAAGAAGATCCGCGACGAGGGCCCCAAGGGCGTGCAGGCCCAGATCCAGGGCGACCAGCTGCGGGTCACCGGCAAGAAGCGGGACGACCTCCAGGCGGTCATCGCACTGCTCAAGGGCGAGGACTTCGGTGTCGCCCTGCAGTTCACCAACTACCGGTAGGGCGGGGACCGGCGAGCTGGCAGACCGATCATCCCCTGGGCACACCGTCGCCCCTGGTCGTCGCTGGTCGGCCGCGACCGGCCTCCGACGGCCCGGCGCAGCCTCGGTGTGAGCATCGGCCTGGCAACGTTGCCCGAATGACCGCCCAGACACACTGGCAGGCGTGGCATGAGCCCTATGCCGATGAAACATCCCCGCTGTCGCGTCGACTGCGCCTGGTGCAGCAGCACATTGCGTCGTGGCTCGAGCAGCGTTCCGACGAGCGGCTGACTGTGGTGAGCGTGTGCGCGGGGCAGGGCCAAGACCTCATCGGCGTCCTCGCCTCCAGGTGTGATGCTCAACGAGTACGCGCGACCCTTCTTGAGAACGACGCGGGCAATGTGGCGGCCGCTCAGGCCGCCGCCGCTCAGGCCGGGCTCTCCACCATCGTGATCAGGCAGGCAGACGCGGGCTGGCTGTCGTCGTACGCGGGGGCGGTTCCGGCCGACCTGCTGCTCATGGTCGGGGTCTTCGGCAACATCTCGGACGCCGACGTAGAGCGAACCGTTGCCGCCCTACCCCAGGTCTGCTCCGAGGGCGCCACCGTGATCTGGACCAGGACGCGGCGCGAGCCGGACCTGACCCCGGCGGTACGGGAGTGGTTTCGGGCTGCCGGCTTCGCGGAGCAGGCATTCCACGCTCCGGACGGCGTTCGATTCTCTGTCGGCGTTCACCGGTTCGAAAGCGCTCCGCGGCCCCTGGAACCTTCGGGAATCCTCTTCACGTTCCTGCGTTGATGCCAGCAGGTCACTGCTCGAGACCCTTAGACCGACTATGCGGCAGATCGGGTCACCGACCGCCAAGCGTCGTAGGCCCAACCGAGGTCACCCGAGTGCCTGTCGGTGAAGACCGTCTCCAGGTATGTCTCATCGGTGAAGGCGTAGCCGTGGAGGGTGGACTCGACATCGCCGTCGTGGTGGTAGACCCAGGCGGCGCGATGACCGGTCCCGCCTCGGCCCCCCTCACCCAGCTTGACCGTGGGTTCCGGCGGTAGCTGGGCATCGAGCGAGGCGATGATGTCGACCCCATCGGCACACCGCCACGGAGCGCCGGGCACGACCAGGATCGTGCGGCCGGGCGCACACCAGGTTGTGCCGCCGTCTGTGGCGCGCTCGGCCGTCCACTCACCGTAGAGATCGATCGACCAACCATCACCCAGATCCCGTCGCACGCCTCAATACTGCAACGGCAGTGGGCGCGGGTCGCCGATGCGGCCACCCGCGCCGGATGCTCGTCGCCCAAGATCCGCGCAACATCAGGGGGGGTAGTTCCATCCTGAGTTGGCTGGTCAGGGGGTCTTGACGGTGCGGGGGTGGCGGGGATGGAGCAGGTCAACCGCTGGTGATCTTCGCGGTGATCGTTTGCCGGTGGTGACGGTGTGGCGTGCAGAAGATAGATGAGCCCTCGGCCAGGGTGTTCGGTCGTGACACACAAAAACCCGGTGGCCGAGGGCTCGCCGCTTGTCTACCAGTCGAGCCTTGCGCTGTCCACGAAGACCCTGACCCTGGTCGTCAACGCGATCCGTCAGCACCGCTCACGGGTGCGTTCCCGATGGCGCAAGTTGTCCGATCACCGCGCGGCGATGATCGTGCTGGCGGTATTGCGCCATAACCAACGCCCTCACGACCTGGCCGCCGGCAACGGCATATCCGCCTCCACCGTCCGTCGATGGGTCGCGCAAGTCATCGCTGTCCTGGCCGCTGAGATGCCCCGCCTGTCACGGGTCCTGCGCCGCGCCCGCCACCACAGCGAGGTAGTCCTGCTCGACGGCACCCTCATCCCGGTCCAACGCCCCCACGACCGACACCGCCGCCGCACCCATTACAGCGGTAAACACAAAACCTTCGGCCTACTCGTCCTCGCCATCACCGACCTCAACGGCAACCTGCTCTGGACCTCCGCAGCCCTACCCGCACGCACCGCGGAAATCACCGCCGCCCGCCGCAACCGCATCCCCGCACACCTACGCGCAGCCGACCTCGCCGCCATCTGCGACCTCGGCTTCACCCGCCTCGACGACCAACCCGGCATCAGCCACACACCTCGCCCCCGCGGCGCTCACCCCGGCCACCCCCACGACCAACCCACCATCATCACCGGCCGCCGCGCCGCCCGCGGCAAACCCCTCACCCGCCACCAAACAATCGTCAACACCCTCATCAGCCGCGAACGAGCAACCAACGAACACGCCTTCAACGACCTCAAGAACTGGCGAATCCTCGACCGACTACGCGGCAACCACCACCACGCCACCACCCTGATCCGCGCACTCACCGTCCTCACCCAAACCCACACCACCCGCTAACCACCCACGGCAAACGATCAACCCAAAGATCACCTCACCACCAACCTGGACCTCCCACCCACCACCACCAACCGTCAAGACCCCCTGACCAGCCAACTCAGGATGGAACTACCCCAGGGAAGTTGGTGTCTCCCGCACGTCGGAAGCAGCAACATCCGGGAAGTTGCGCGGATCTTGAGCGCGGGACGCGGGACGCGGAGCACGGGGCACGAGGCGCGGGGCACGCGGCGGGAGACCGAAGGCGAGCGGGCTCAGTAGGCGACGCGGTACCAGTGTTCGGTCTCGCCGGGCAGTGGCACCAACCGCACCTTGCTGCCGCCCGGGTGGTCGAACATGCGTACCCCGTCGCCGAGCAGCACCGGGGCGAAGAACATGAGGACCTCGTCGAGCAGCCCGGCCTCGATGCACTGTTTGGCCACGTTGGCGCCGAGGATGTTGACGTACTTGTCCCCGGCGGCCTCCTTGGCCTGGGCGACGGCGGTGTGCAGGTCACTCACGAACGTGACGTCGGCGGATGGTTCGGCCGGGGGTCGGTGGGTGAGGACGAAGACGGGCCCGTGGTACTGGCCGCCGAAGGCGCCTTCGCTGTCGGTGCCGCGGTTCGGGTCGTCGCCGCCGAAGGTGCCGTTGCCGGCCAGGATCGCGCCGACACTGTGCAGCAGGCGTTCCGCCGTCGGGTTCTCGCCCCCGAGGTGGTCGGTCAGCCACGACATGTCACCGCCCGGGCCGGCGATGTAGCCGTCGAGTGACGCGGACGCCGAATACAGAACCTTGGCCATCAGCCGAGGGTACGGCGCATGTTCCTCGATGTCTGGCGCCGGGACAGCCCGACATCAAGGAAACCGAGTGGATCAAGGACCGGCGCGACGCGGCAAGGGGCGGTCAGGCGGGGACGGGCTGTTCGGCGCGTACCGCCGTGGTTTCCGCACGGGCGATGGGCCCGGCGGGGAGCGCGGCGACCCCGGCCGCGACGGCGACCGCCGCTCCGGCGAACAGGAACGCCCAGCGGACGCCGCCGGCGTGGTCCACGATCAGGCCGGCGACCGAACCGCCGGCCGCGCTCGCCGCGACCGCCACGGTGACGACCCAGGTATACGCCTCGTTCAGCATGCCGGCGGGGGCGATCCGGCCGACCAGGGTGTTCTCCAGGGTCAGCGCGGGCGCGATGGTGGCTCCGCCGACGACGAGCGCGACACCCAGGGCCAGCGGGGTGGGCATCACCGAGAACACCGCGAAGGTGCCGGCGAGGGCGGCGAGGAGCAGGGCGAACTGGCGGGTCATGTTCGGTGCCGGCTTGCGGACGCCGAACCAGACCCCGCCGGCGGCGCTGCCGAGCCCCCAGACCGCGAGGAGAAGGCCGGCGAGACTCTCCGGATCGTCGGTGGTGTGGCCGCTCGCGTAGGCCGGGACGATCACCCCGGCAGCGCCGAACGCGATGCCCAGCCCGGCGACGCAGACCAGGAGGGCCGGGAAGCCGGCGACCCGCAGTGGCCCGAGGCCGCGAGCGTGGTGCTCCTTGGGGTGCGGCTGCCAGCCACGCATCACCCGGCCGAGGGCCACGGCGGTGGTGCCGGCCAGGGTGACGACTGCCGCGCCGATCAGCGCGGCTGCCGCGTCGGCGACCAGGACGAAGCCGGCGACGAGCAGCGGGCCGAGCACGAAGACGATCTCGAAGAGCGTGGTCTCGGCGGCCAGTGCGGTGTTGCGCAGGGGGTACCGGCCGGAGGCCGGGCCGGTCAGGTCGTTCCAGGCGCCCCGGATGGCGGCGGTGAGCGGCGGGTAGGTGGCGCCGGCCACGCCGCTGGCGAGGTAGATGGCCGCCAGGGCGTCGTCACCCGAGCGGCTGGCCAGCAGCAGCCCGGTGAGCGCCAGGGGGTGGGCCACGGCGGTGACCAGGAGGACGGGGCTGGGGCCGACCCGGTCGGCGATCCGCCCGGCGACCGGGCTGAGCGCGGCACCGGCGACGGCGTAGATCCCGCCCGCCACGGCGGCCAACGAGTATCGCCCGGTCACCTGCTCGACCACCAGGAGCAGCGCCAGCGGGGTCATGCCGATCCCGAGCCGCCCGATGATGCCGGTGACCAGCAGCATCGGCGCGCCGGGGATTCGCCAGACTCCCAGGTACTGACGCAGCGCGACCACGGTGGACCTCCTGGAGGATGTAATGAGCATGGGCCGTTTACGACCCTAACGGCACCCTGTGACGGTAGACAGCGGTTATCGGCACCGACACAGCACTCCGCCCGTACCCGGGCGACCGGGTACGGGCGGAGGCGTCGATCAGCGGGTCAGCGCTGGAACTGCACCGGCCCGGAGTTGCGGGCCATCTGCTCCAGCCGGGCGACCCGGTCCTCCATCTTCGGGTGGGTGGCGAACAGCGCCGCCACGCCGCCGCCCCGGAACGGGTTGGCGATCATGAGGTGCGCGGTGCTGGTGAGCTGACCCTCGGCCGGCAACGGCCGACGTCGGGCCACCGCATCGATCTTGCGGAGGGCGCTGGCCAGGGCCAGCGGGTCGCGGCTCAACTCGGCGCCCGAGGCGTCCGCCTGGAACTCACGGCTCCGGCTGATCGCCAACTGGATCACGGTCGCCGCGATCGGGCCCAGGATCAGGGTCAGCAGCAGGACGGCCGGGTTCGGCCGGTCCTCGTCGTCCCCACCGCCGATCGGGATGAAGAAGGCGAGGTTCGCGAGCAGGGTGATGATGCTGGCCAGGCCCGCCGCCACGCTGGAGATCAGGATGTCCCGGTTGTAGACGTGGGACAGCTCGTGGCCGATCACACCGCGCAGCTCGCGGTAGTCGAGGATCTCGGTGATGCCCTGGGTCACGCAGACCGCCGCGTGCTGCGGGTTACGACCCGTGGCGAACGCGTTGGGCTGAGCGGTCGGGCTCACGTAGAGCCGGGGCATCGGCTGCCGGGCGTCGGCTGCCAACTCCCGCACCATGCGGTACAGCTCGGGGAACTGTGCCTCGGTGACCGGTTGCGCCCCCATCGAGCGCAGTGCGATCTTGTCGGAGTAGAAGTAGGAAACGCCGTTCATCACCAGCGACACGACGACGGCGATGACCAGGCCACCGCTGCCACCGAACCAGTAACCCACCGCCAGGATCAGGGCGCTGAGCAGGCCGAGCAGCGCTGCGGTCTTCAGACGGTTGTGGTGCACGATCTCTCCTTCGGTGCACGGATCGCCGGGATCCGCTGACCGGTGCAACAACCCGGTACCCGCCAACCATCCGTTACAACGCTGAGAGTTGACTGAGACTGCGCCGCAGGTCAGGTCAGGTCGGGTCAGCGGCCGGCGACGTCGAGCACCAACTGCGGGGCGACGCCGAGCACCACGGCGGCCACCGTCGCCACCGCCAGCACCACGGCCACCACGCCCACCAGGGGTACGGCCGCGACACCGCCGCCACTCGGGGCGGCCGAGGACCTCGGCGCCCACAGCGCGGCGGTCACCCGCAGGTAGTAGGCGAGCCCGATCACCGCGTTCAGCGCCACCACCAGCGCCAACCAGGCCGCCCCACCGTCCAGCAGCGCCCGCACCACAGTCACCTTCGCGAACAGGCCGGCGAGCCCCGGCGGCAGACCGGCCAGGCCCACCAGCGCGAGACCGAGCGCCGCGCCGCGCCACGGGTGCCGACGGGCCGCCCCGCGCAGGTCGTCGAGCGTGCCGCCGTCGGCACCGGTCGGCCGCAGGGCGGTCACCCCGGCGAACGCGGCCAGCTCCAACACCACGAAGAAGACGGCGTACGCCACCGCGGCGGCGTACGCGGTGGACCGGGCGTCGTCGGTGCGGCCCGCGGCCAGCGCCAACGCCCCCAGCGGGGCGAGGATGTAGCCGGCCTGCGCGACGGACGACCACGCGAGCAACCGGACGGTACGCCGCTGGCGCAACGCGACCAGGTTGCCGACCGTCATGGTGAGCACCGCGAGCACGGCGAGCACCGGGCCGGTCTGGTCCGCCGGAAGGGCCCGCTGCACCACGGCGAGCAGGGCGACCACGCCACCCAGTTTCGACGCCGTGGACAGGTACGCGGCCACCGGCAGCGGCGCGCCGTCGTAGGTGGCCGGTGCCCACGCGTGGAACGGCACCGCCGCCACCTTGAAGGCCAGCCCGACCAGCAGCACCGCCACCGCCGCGGTGGTCAGCGGAAGGTCCCGCAGCTCCGGCCGCTCGGCCAGCAGTGCGCCGAGCCGGTCCAGGTGCAGCCCACCGGTCACCGCGTACAGCAGGGCCGCGCCGAGCAGGGTCAGCGTGGTCGCCACCACGCTGACCACGAAGAACGTCACCGCCGCCTCGGCGCTGGCGAGGCTGCCCCGACGCAGGCCCACCAGGACGTACAGCGGCAGGGTCAACGTCTCCAGGGCGACGATCAGGGTGATCAGGTCACCGGCCGCGCCGAGCACCACGCCGCCGGTCATCGAGCAGGCCAGCAGGAAGGCGTACTCCCCCACCGGCGACCGCCCGGCGCGCAGCGCGGGCACGGACAGCCCGAGCACGCCCACGGTGAGCAGTGCCACCACGACGCCGACCAGGGCGGCCCGGCCGCCGAAGATCCAGGAGCAGTCGACGCCGACACAGAAGGTCCGCCGCTCCCCGCCCGCGCCGACCACCGCGGAGCCGACTGCCGTGCCGAGCGCGCCCAGCGCGGCCACCACGACCGTGGCCCGTGGCCGGGCCAGGAGCAGGTCGGTGAGGAGGACGAGCACGGCGGTGCCGGCGGCCAGGTAGGCCGGCAACAGCGCGACGCTGTCCACGCTCTGCACACCAGTCATGGGAAGACCACCCCGATCAGGGCGTCGACGGGGGCCTCGGCGACGCCGAGGACCAGCGCCGGGGCCAGCCCGATGGCCAACGCGAGCAGCACCAACGGCACCCACGCGGTCAGCTCCGCACCGGCCAGGCCGGGGCCGACCTGCCCGACGGCGGGGCTCGGACGGTTGTGGGTGACCTGACGCAGCAGCCGCAGGAAGTACGCGGCGGTGAGCGCACCGCCGACCGCCGCCAGCACCCCGAGGGTGGTCCAGAGCGGGCCACCCACCTGGACGGCGGCGATCACCGCGAACGCCTCACCCCAGAAACCGGCCAGCCCGGGCAGGCCGAGCGACGCGACCGCTGCGAACGCGAGCAGACCGGCCAGCCGGGGCGCGGTCTCCCGCAGCCCGGACAGCTCGGCGAGGGTGCCCGTGCCGGTACGGTCCTTCACCGCGCCGGCCAGGAAGAACAGCAGGGCGGTGATCACCCCGTGCGCGATGTTGCCGATCAGCGCCGCCTGCATGCCGACGGTGGTCAGCGTGGCGACACCCAGCAGAACGAAGCCCATGTGCCCCACGCTGGAGTACGCGATGAGCCGCTTCACGTCGACCTGGGCCAGGCAGACCAGCGAGCCGACCAGGATCGCGGCGACGGCGAGCACGCCGAGCACCGGCGCCGCCCAACGGGCACCCTCCGGCGCTACCCCCACCGCCACCCGGATCAGACCGTAGGTGCCCATCTTGAGCAGCACCCCGGCCAGCACGACACTGCCCACAGTGGGTGCCTGCGTGTGCGCGTCGGGCAGCCAGGAGTGCAGCGGCCACAGCGGGCTCTTCACCGCGAACGCCAGGGCGAGCAGTGTGAACGCGGCCAACTGGGTGCCCCGGGACATCCCCGCGCCGCCGGTCAACGCCACCACGTCGGCGGTGCCGGCGGCGGCGACCACCACGTACACACCGACCAGCAGCAGCACCGAGCCGAACAGGGTGTAGAGGGCGAACTTACGGGCCGCCCGGCGACGGTCCGCGCCGCCCCAGCCGGCGATGATCGCGTACATCGGGAGGAGCACGACTTCGAAGAAGAGGAAGAACAGCACCAGGTCCAGGGCGAGGAACGTGCCCAGGATGCCCACCTCGACCACCAGCAGCAACGCGACGAGCGCCCGGCCACTGCCGCCGTCGGGCACCCGCCACATCGTGTACGCGCAGCACAGCAGCGTGAGCAGCGCGGTCAACACCACGAGCGGCCAGGAGATGCCGTCGACGCCGAGGTGGAAGCGCAACTCCAGGCCGGGCACCCACCGCAGGTCCAGTTGGTGCCACGGCCGCACCGCCGGTTCGTCGCCCGACCAGACCAGCCAGTCCGCACGGCCGAACACCAGCGGCACCGCGGCCAGCAGGGTCAACGCCGCCGCGACAGTGCCGACCAGCCGGGCCGCCCGGTCCCGGGGCGTCGCCGCCACCGCGACCGCACCGAGCGCCGGCACCGCCAGCAGGGCGACGAGCAACACCTGCCCGAGCGTCACGGGACCACCTCTGTTCGCGACTGCGGGGCTCGCAGACCCGGCGCACTCCTCGCGCTCATCGGGTCACTCCGATCACGGTCACGGCCAGGCCGATCAGCAGCGCGCCGGCCAGCACACCGGCGGCGGCCCGGGGCAGCGCCGCCCGGTGCAGCACGGCCAACCCCGCCCCCAGCGCGGACGCGGCCCGACCGCTGCCCTCGACCGCGCCGTCCACCACCACCTCGTCACTCGCCCGAGCGGCGCGGGCCAGCGCCCGGACGGGGCGTACGACAACCGTGTGCTGGACGTCGTCGAGCCGGAACGCGCGGGCGAAGACCGGCCCCAGCGGACCCAGCGCGTCCGCCGGGTCGGCGGACGGATCCCGCCGCCAACGCAACGCCACCAGCCCCGCGCCGACCAGCAGCAGCGCGAGCGGCAGCAGCAGCCCCGGCCCGAGGTGGACCAGGCCGTCCTCGGAGCCGGCCACCGGAACGGTGGGGAAACGCAGGCGGTCGGCGAACGCCCCGACGAACCCGGCCAGACCGAGCAGCGCGGCGGGCACGGTCAGCAGCAGCACCGGCCAGCGCAGCACGGCCGGTGGGTCGTGCGGCCGGACCAGCGGCAGGCGGGGCGCGCCGAAGAAGGCACGCAGCAGCAGGCGACCCGCATACCAGGCGGTGATCGCCACGCCGAGCAACCCGGCGATCCAGACCATCCACCCCACCCAGGACGGCGCCGGGCCGGTGCCCTCCAGCGCCGCCGACTCGGCCACCGTCAGCACGCCGTCCTTGCTCCAGAAGCCGGCGAACGGTGGCACCCCGGCCAGTGCTCCGAGACCCACCACCGTGCACCAGAACGTGACCGGCATGCTGCGCCGCAGCCCGCCCATCTCCGACATCAGCGTGGTGCCGACCGCGTGGATCACCGCGCCCGCGGCGAGGAACAGCAACGCCTTGAACGCGGCGTGGGTGAGCAGGTGGAACAGCGCCGCCGACGGCGAGCCGACCGCCAGCGCGCCGGTCATGTAGCCCAGTTGGGACACCGTCGACCAGGCCAGCACGCGCTTGATGTCGTCCTGCGCGGTCGCGGCGAGCGCGCCGAGTAGCAGGGTGATCGCGCCGACCACCCCGAGCACCGTCAGTGTCACCGGAGCGGCGGTGAACAGCGGGTAGAGGCGGGCCACCGCGTACACCCCGGCGGCGACCATCGTCGCGGCGTGGATCAGCGCGGAGATCGGCGTCGGACCGGCCATCGCGTCCGGCAGCCAGGTGTGCAGCGGGAACTGCGCGCTCTTACCGGCGACCCCGGCGAGCAGCAGCAGGCCCGCCGCGGTCAGTGTCGCGCCGGAGTGGTCGTGGGCGAGCACGTCGGCGATCCGGAAGCTGCCCGTCGACACGCCCAGCAACGCGATGCCGAGCAGGAACCCGACGTCACCGACCCGGGTCACCAGGAACGCCTTCATCGCCGCCGCCGGAGCGCCGGGCAGTCGGCGGTCGTGGGCGATCAGCAGGTACGAGCAGAGGCCCATCACCTCCCAACCGACCAGCAGCATGAGCAGGTCCCCGGCGACCACCACCAGCAGCATCGCGCCGGTGAAGAGGCTGATCTGGGCGGCGTACGGCGGGTAGCGGTGGTCGACGTCGATGTCGTCGTGTGGACCGCGCCGCAGGTAGCCGATCGAGTAGACCTGCACCGCCAGGGCGACAGCGGTGACCGCCACCGCGACCAGCGCGGCGGCGCCGTCCAGGCGTACGCCGAGGGTCACCGCCAGCCCGCCGAGGTCGACCCAGGTGGTCGAGGTCTCCGTCGGCCCGTCGACGGTCAGCAGCAGCGCGACGGCCAGAGCCAGGGCACCGGCCGCACCGGTGACGCCGAGCGCGACGGCGGCCCGGCGGGCCCGGCCGCCGCCGGTCGTGTCGTCGTGACGTGGAGCCGGGGGCAGCAACAGACCGGCCAGGCCGGCGGCGAGCGGCACGGCGGGCAGCAACGCCCCGAGCAGCCCGGTCACCGGCCGACCTCCGTGTCCAGGACGGCCGGCTCACGCCGGTCGGCGGTCTGCGCCGACTCGGTCAACGGCACGTCGTCGACCGCCACCGTGGCCCGCAGCCGGTAGAGCTGCAGGACGATGGCCAACCCCACGCCGATCTCGGCGGCGGCGAGGACGATCACGAACAGCGCGAAGACCTGCCCCGAGTGCGGGAGCACCGCGCGGGCGGTGGTGTCCGCGGTGACCAGGATCAGGTTGACCGCGTTGAGCATCAACTCGACCGACATCAGCACCAGTACCGCGTTACGTCGGCGCAGTACGCCGTAGACGCCGAGCCCGAACAGCAGCGCGGCGGTGACGTACGGGATGACCGGCCTCACCGGCGCCCCCGTGGCTCGACGTCGGCCGGCTCGGAGGAGGCCGCCGCGCCGCTGGGCTGACGGCCGATGTCCGGCCGGGACAGCACGATCGCGCCCACCAGGGCGGACAGCAGCAGCACGGAGAGCACCTCGAACGGCAGCACCCAGGACTGGAAGATCTGCTCGCCCAGCCGCTCGGCGGTGCCCGTGTCGGGCGACGTGACCGTGCTCCACCGGTACGCGTCGACGAGCAGCGCGGTCAACCCCAGCCCTGCGCCGCCACCGATCAGGGCGGCCGGCCAGCCGGGTCGGTCCAGGTCGTCGGAGGCCCCGATCGGAGCGCGGGTCAGCATCACCGCGAACAACAGCAGGACCACCACCGCGCCCACGTAGATCAGCACCTGCACCCAGGCCACCAACTCGGCGCTGAGCACCAGGAAGTCACCGGCCAACGCGCCCAGGCACACCACCAGGTAGAGACCGGCCCGGACCAGGTGTTTCGTGGTCACCACCAGCACACCGGCACCCACCGCCACCGCGCCGAGGGCGAGCAGCAGCACGTCCGCCCCGGTCACCGGTGCACCTCCGCGGCTCGGGCGGTCACGACGCGGGATCCTCGTCGGCTTCGGGGCGTACCGAAGGAGGAGCCGGACGGGCCGCGGCTGCCTTGCGCGCGGCGGCGGTCTCCTCCTTGGCCGGCTCGCCGTTCGGGTCGTGCGCGGGCGGCGGCGGCACGGTGGCCATCCACTGGCCGAGGTGATCCTTGTCGTGCAGCAGGTCCTTGATGTCGTACTCGGCGTACTCGAACTCCGGCGACCAGTAGAGCGCGTCGAACGGGCAGACCTCGATGCAGATGCCGCAGTACATGCAGAGCGAGAAGTCGATGTCGAACTTGTCGAGCACGTTGCGCTGCCGGGGGCGGGCGGCGCCGGGCACCGCCACCTCCTCCTTGTGCGAGTCGATGTAGATGCACCAGTCCGGACATTCACGCGCGCAGAGCATGCAGACCGTGCAGTTCTCCTCCGACAGCGCGATCACACCCCGCGAGCGGGGCGGCAGGTCGGGGGCGACGTCCGGGTACTGCTGGGTGGTCGACCGGCTGGTCATCGTCTTGAGGGTGACCGCCAACCCCTTCACCAGGCCCGCGCCGGGCAGGCCCCCGCGTTCGCTGGCGCCACCGTGCTCGCTGGGGTCGCTCATGTCGACCATCCTGCCCTGTGGCCCCGGCGCGCGCGACCACCACCCGTGGGTCGACGGCCCTACGGGGTACGCGAGGAGCGCGGTGAACCGCCGACCAGTCGGCTCACGCCCCGGGCCCGTTGACGACGGTCGGGGGCAGCATCTCGACGCCGAGTTGTTGCAGCAACTGGAACAACTCGTTGCAGCTCCACACCTCCACGATCCGGCCCGCCGCGTCGAAGCGCAGGAACGTCGCGCCCGAGTAGCTCACCACCTGACCGGTCGGCGGCACCGGCCCGAACTGCCCGACGTGGGTGCCGGCCGCCCGCCAGTGCACCGCCACCCGCTCGTCGGCGGCCACCACGTCCACGATCTTGTAGCGTAGGTCCGGGAAGGCCGCCCGTCGCTCGCGGTGCCAGGCCAACGTCGCCTCCGGCCCGGTGCCGCCCAGCCCCGGGCACTCCTCGGCGACCAACTCGTACGCCGACTCCTCCCGACGCGCGTTCCACACGTCGGCGATGAACCGTCGGGCCGCCGCCTCCACATCCGTCATGCCGGCGAGGGTATCCGGGCTCGCCGCGTCGACAGCTCGGAGATCGGTAAGGATGGGAGCAGGGCAGCAACAGGACCGGGAGGCTGACGTGGGCGAGCAGACAGGCGGCAAGTACGTCGAGCCGGGTGGCGAGTTCACCCGCGACCAGCGGTACATCGCCACTCGGATCACCAAGGACGGGCGCGACGGGTACCCGGTGGAGCCGGGCCGGTACCGGCTGGTGGTGAGCCGGGCCTGCCCGTGGGCCAACCGGCTGATCATCGTGCGGCGGCTGCTCGGCCTGGAGGACGCCCTCTCGATGGGGGTGGCCGGTCCGACCCACGACGCCCGGAGCTGGACGTTCGACCTCGACCCGGACGGCCGGGACCCGGTGCTCGGCATCGAACGCATCCAGGAGGCGTACTTCAAGCGCTTCCCCGGCTACGAGCGCGGCATCACCGTGCCGGCGATCGTGGACGTGCCGACCGGGCAGGTGGTGACCAACGACTACGCGCAGATGAGCCTGGACCTGTCGACGCAGTGGGACGCGTACCACCGCGACGGCGCCCCGCAGCTCTACCCCGAGCACCTGCGGGCGCCGATCGACGAGGTCAACGACGTGGTGTTCCGGGACGTCAACAACGGCGTCTACCGGTGTGGTTTCGCGGGCAGCCAGGAGGCGTACGACAAGGCGTACCACCGGCTCTTCGACCGCCTGGACTGGCTCTCCGAGCGGCTGACGGACCAGCGTTACCTGGTCGGCGACACCATCACCGAGGCGGACGTGCGCTTGTTCACCACGCTGGTCCGCTTCGACCCGGTCTACCACGGTCACTTCAAGTGCAACCGGCAGAAGTTGAGCGAGATGCCGGTGCTGTGGGCGTACGCCCGGGACCTGTTCCAGACCCCCGGTTTCGGCGACACGATCGACTTCGACCACATCAAGCGGCACTACTACGAGGTGCACCGCGACATCAACCCGACCGGGATCGTGCCGCTCGGGCCCGACCTGTCCAACTGGCTCACTCCGCACGGCCGGGAGGCGCTGGGCGGTCGCCCCTTCGGCGACGGCACCCCGCCCCCGCCGCCGGTCGAGCCGGTCGACCCCGCGCACACCCCGCTGCGCTGAGCGGGCCACCTCGCGCCGGCTCGTCCCCAAGATCCGCGCAACATCAGGGATGTTGGTGTCTCCCGCCCGTCGGAGGCAGCAACATCCGGGGGGTAGTTCCATCCTGAGTTGGCTGGTCAGGGGGTCTTGACGGTGCGGGGGTGGCGGGGATGGAGCAGGTCAACCGCTGGTGATCTTCGCGGTGATCGTTTGCCGGTGGTGACGGTGTGGCGTGCAGAAGATAGATGAGCCCTCGGCCAGGGTGTTCGGTCGTGACACACAAAAACCCGGTGGCCGAGGGCTCGCCGCTTGTCTACCAGTCGAGCCTTGCGCTGTCCACGAAGACCCTGACCCTGGTCGTCAACGCGATCCGTCAGCACCGCTCACGGGTGCGTTCCCGATGGCGCAAGTTGTCCGATCACCGCGCGGCGATGATCGTGCTGGCGGTATTGCGCCATAACCAACGCCCTCACGACCTGGCCGCCGGCAACGGCATATCCGCCTCCACCGTCCGTCGATGGGTCGCGCAAGTCATCGCTGTCCTGGCCGCTGAGATGCCCCGCCTGTCACGGGTCCTGCGCCGCGCCCGCCACCACAGCGAGGTAGTCCTGCTCGACGGCACCCTCATCCCGGTCCAACGCCCCCACGACCGACACCGCCGCCGCACCCATTACAGCGGTAAACACAAAACCTTCGGCCTACTCGTCCTCGCCATCACCGACCTCAACGGCAACCTGCTCTGGACCTCCGCAGCCCTACCCGCACGCACCGCGGAAATCACCGCCGCCCGCCGCAACCGCATCCCCGCACACCTACGCGCAGCCGACCTCGCCGCCATCTGCGACCTCGGCTTCACCCGCCTCGACGACCAACCCGGCATCAGCCACACACCTCGCCCCCGCGGCGCTCACCCCGGCCACCCCCACGACCAACCCACCATCATCACCGGCCGCCGCGCCGCCCGCGGCAAACCCCTCACCCGCCACCAAACAATCGTCAACACCCTCATCAGCCGCGAACGAGCAACCAACGAACACGCCTTCAACGACCTCAAGAACTGGCGAATCCTCGACCGACTACGCGGCAACCACCACCACGCCACCACCCTGATCCGCGCACTCACCGTCCTCACCCAAACCCACACCACCCGCTAACCACCCACGGCAAACGATCAACCCAAAGATCACCTCACCACCAACCTGGACCTCCCACCCACCACCACCAACCGTCAAGACCCCCTGACCAGCCAACTCAGGATGGAACTACCCCCGGGAAGTTGCGCGGATCTCGGGCGGTCGGGCGGTCGGGCGTGGGACGTGGGGTCGGTCGGGCTTGCCGGTCGGGAGCCCGGCGCGGGGATGGTCGTAAGGACGCTTTCGAGCTGAATCGTTTGTGACATCGGGCGGCATCCAGGCCGCGACGACGACAGCGACGGCGACGACAGCAGCGGCAGCACCGGCGGCAGCGACAGCAGCGGCGGCACCGGCACAGCGACAGCACCGGCCGCACCGGCACAGCGACAGCGACAGCGATTCGTCTACGACATCAGCTCGAAAGCGTCTCTACCGACCACCTCGAAGCCCCGCGCTGAGCGATCCGGCCCGACGTCCGGGCACTGTCGCGCGAGGTCGAGCGTCTCTACCGACCACCTCGAAGCCCCGCGCTGAGCGATCCGGCCCGACGTCCGGGCACTTCCGGCCCGACGTCCGGGCACTGTCGCGCTGTCAGAGGGCGATACGCACTGCTGCGGTGAGGACCAGTTGCGCGAGGGACGCGGGCACCAGCACCAGCCAGCAGAGCCGTTGCAACTGGTCCTCGCGTAGCCGGGGGTAGGACACCCGAAGCCAGATGATCACGAACGACACGGCGAAGATCTTGAGTAGCGTCCAGAGCCAGCCGAGCTGGTCGTCGGCGAACGGGCCCTGCCAGCCGCCGAGGAACAGCACGGTGGTCAGCGCGGCGATCACCACGATGCCGACGTACTCGGCGAGCAGGAAGAACGCGAACCGCAGCCCGGTGTACTCGGTCATGTAGCCGAAAACCAGCTCCGAGTCGGCCACCGGCATGTCGAACGGCGGTCGCCGGATCTCGGCCAGCCCCGCGACGAAGAAAATGATCATCGCGGGCGCCTGCCAGAGCAGCCACCACGGCCGCCAGGCCTCGACGATGCCGGAGAGGCTGAGCGTGCCTGCCGCCATCGCCACCGACGCGGCGGCCAGCACCAACGGCAGCTCGTAACCGAGTAGCTGGGCGGCCCCGCGCAGCCCACCGAGCAGGCTGTACTTGTTGGCCGACGCCCACGCCGACATCAGGACCGCCACGACCCCGACGCCGACCACGGCCAGCACGAAGAACAGGCCGATGTCCAGAGGTTGCCCGACCAGGTCGTTCGGGCCGAGGGGGATGACCAGCAGCACCAGCAGGTAGGGCACCAGCGCCACCGCCGGGGCCAGCCGGAACACCGCCCGGTCCGCCTCCCGCGGAGTCACGTCCTCCTTCTGCACGAACTTGACCCCGTCCGCGACCAACTGGGCCCAGCCGTGGAAGCCGCCCGCGTACATCGGGCCGAGCCGGCCCTGCATGTGCGCCATCACCTTGTGCTCGGCCTGGCCCACCAGCAACGGCAGGGTGAGGAACGCGACCACCACCCCGCCGATCCGGAGCGCCAGCTCCACCCAGAGCGGCATCAGGTCGTACCCCCGTCGTGGTCGGGCCGGTCGTCGCCCGCCGCCGGCCGGGGCGCGGCCGGGTCGGTCGGCGCCGGGCCTCCGTCGGACCCGGGTCCGTCGGTGGAGGCCGGGCCTGCGCCGGGTGCGGGCCGGTCGGTCGGCGTCGGGCCGTCGTCACCGGCGGCAGGCCGGGGGGTACGCGCCGGACGGGCCCCCGGGGCGGGCCGCGCCGGACGTTCCCCGGCGGGCCTGGCCGGGGTGCCGCCGCGCGGGCCCTCCCCCACCCCACCCGCGCCGGCCGGGGTGGGCGTGGTGCCCCACTCGCCCGGAGCGGGAACGCCCGGTGGGCGGATCGGCCGACGCCCGCCGCCGGCCTCCGACTCGCCCGGTTCCTTCGCGCCCGGCCAGGGCTTGGCCACCCGGGACGCGAGCACGAACTCCTTACGCAGCGGGTGACCCTCGAACTCGGGGGGCAGCAGCAGCGGACGCAGTCCCCCGTGGCCGGCGAAGTCGATGCCGAACATCTCGTGGGTCTCCCGCTCGTGCCAGGCGGCACCCGGGTAGACGTCGACGACCGAGGCGACAGCGGGCTCACCGCGCGGCAACCGGGTACGCAGCAGCACTCCGTGGCGCAGCCGCGTCGACCACAGGTGCGCCACCACGTCGAAGCCCTCGGCCAGCTCGTCCACGGCGGAGAGCCAGTCGAAGAAGTCGCAGGCCAGCTCGGTGTCGTCGCGGGCCGCGCGGACAGCGGTCAACCAGCTCGCGGGCGGCACGTCGACCGTGGCACGGGCGAACCGTTGCCCGCCGGAGACCGACGGGGTCGCCTCGACCGGCGCGAGCAGCGCGACCAGCCGAGCGCCGACCTCTTCGGGAGTCATGCCGCTGATCCTAGTGCCGCCCGCGCCCGCGCCTGGTCGCCGCCGATGCCCGGCGATCTGCCGGCTTTGGGCGCGGCGCGGCCCTCGGCGGGGAAGGATGAGGGCGTGCGCGCTGTGACTGTGACACCAGGGGTGGCCGACTCGTTGCGCCTCGTCGAGGACCAACCGGAGCCTGCCGCCGAGGAGGGCTCGGTCCTGGTCGAGGCGCTGGCGGTCGGCATCTGCGGCACCGACCACGAGATCATCGCCGGGGACTACGGCGAGGCGCCCCCGGGCGCGGACCGCCTGATCATCGGGCACGAGTCGCTGGGCCGGGTGATCGAGGACCCGACCGGCACCCTGCAGACCGGCGACCTGGTGGCCGGGATCGTCCGGCACCCCGACCCGGTGCCGTGCCCGAACTGCGCCGTCGACGAGTGGGACATGTGCCGCAACGGTCGGTACACCGAGCACGGCATCAAGGCGCTACCCGGGTTCGCCCGCGACCGCTGGCGGATCGAGCACCAGTACGCGGTCAAGCTCGACCCGGCGCTGGCCCAGGTCGGCGTGCTGTTGGAGCCGACCAGCGTGGTGGCGAAGGCCTGGGACCACATCGAGCGGATCGGGCACCGGGCCGAGTGGCAACCGCAGACCGTCCTGGTGACCGGGGCCGGCCCGATCGGGCTGCTGGCCGCGTTGCTCGGCACCCAGCGCGGGCTCGCCGTGCACGTGTTGGACCGGGCCACCGAGGGGCCGAAGCCGGAGTTGGTCGCCGGGCTCGGCGCCACCTATCACGCGGTGCCCGTCAACGAGCTGCCGTTCGAGCCGGACGTGGTGATCGAGTGCACCGGTGCGCCCACGGTGGTCCTCGACGTCATGTGCAAGGCGGCGCCGAACGGGATCGTCTGCCTGGCCGGGGTGTCCAGCGGCGGCCGAACCATCGACTTCGACGCCGGGGCGCTCAACCGGTCCCTGGTGCTGGAGAACAACGTGGTGTTCGGCTCGGTGAACGCCAACCGGCGGCACTGGAGCATGGCCGCACAGGCGCTCGCCCGCGCCGACCAGGTCTGGCTCGAGTCCCTCGTCACCCGGCGGGTGCCGGTGAACCGGTACGCCGACGCGTACACCCCCGGGCCGGACGACATCAAGGTGGTGCTGGAGTTCGCGTCCTGAACGACGCCCATCCGGTCAGATCCCCGGTAGCCGACCGTTGCGGAACAGGTCGACGAAGAGCTGATGGTCCTGTCGGGCGCGCACCCCGTACGCGTGCGCGAACTCCACCAGGTGAGCCACGAAGCCCCGCTCGTCGGCGTCCACCGCCGCGACGATCGCCTCCTCGGTGGAGTAGTCCACCAGGTCGTGACTGGACTCGTCGTCGGCTACCGAGTGCATCCGGGCCACCGCCCGACCGAGGTCGACGAGCACCCCGGTCAGCTCCTCCGGCTCGTTCACGTCGGACCAGTCCAGGTCGGCGGCGTACGGGGACACCTCGGCGACGAGCTGACCGGCCCCGTGCAACTCGGTGAAGCCCAGCCACGGGTCGGCGTGCGCCTGCAACGCGCGCTGCGACTCGGCGGTCCGGTGCCCCTGGTGCTGGAAGTAGCCACGAACCGACTCGTCGGTGACGTACCGCGCGACGGCCGGGACCTGCGCCTGCTTCATGTAGATGACGACGTCGTTCTCCAACGCCTGGGTGTGCCCCTCCAACAGCAGGTTGTACGACGGCAGCCCGGCCGAACCGATGCCCACCCCCTTGCGCAGCACCACGTCCTTGATCCGCGCCGCCACCGGTCGTGGCTGCGTCGGACCGATCGGCAGGGTGCCCAGGTAGTCCTGAAAGGCGGCGCTCACCAGGTCCCGGGTGGCGTCGTCGATCTCGAAGACGCCGTCACCGAGGGAGAACCGCCGCTCGTAGTTGTCGATCGTGGTCTGCGCGGCGAGCAGGTCGACGCGGGTGTTGAGGCGGGCCTGCTGGAGCACCCGGCGCAGCACGCCGTCGGCGTTGTCCAGGGTGATCGAGCCGATCGCGTCGTCACCGCCGGCGGCGATGGCCCGCAGCTCGGTCAGGTACGACCGGGCGAAGCCGGCCACCAGGTCCCCGATCGCCGTGTCGGAGAGCGCCTTGCCGTAGCCGAGCAGCGCCACGCTGGCCGCGAGCCTCCGCAGGTCCCAGGTGAACGGCCCGACGTACGCCTCGTCGAAGTCGTTGACGTTGAACACCAGCTGCCCGGAGGCGTTCATGTAGGTGCCGAAGTTCTCCGCGTGCAGGTCACCGTGGATCCACACCCGGCTGGTCCGCTCGTCGGAGAACCTGTCGTCAGCGAAGTCGCCGCGCTGGTCGGCGTAGAACAGCGCGGCGCTACCTCGGTAGAAGGCGAACGGCGACGCCGCCATCTTGCGGAACTTGCGGCGGAAGGCGGCCGGGTCGATCGCCATCGACGCGCCGAACTCCTCGATGAGCACGTCGACGATGTGGGCGGACCGCTGGGCCACTGAACTGCTGCTCATGACCCGCACGCTAGCCGGGCGCGGCCACCCCGAACGCCAACTGACCGACTTGCCCGATTCGACCGGAAGGTCAACACGGGGCCGCTCTGGGTGGCTTCGTCAACGATGCTGGACCGACGCGAATTGATGGTTGTACGACGGCAACCAAACCACCGGTTCGCTGACGTCTATCTAGGCGGCCGGCGCGATCGGCACCGGCTGCCATCACGGGAGGACCAGACACACGTGTTCAGGAAAACGGGGACCCTACTCACCGCCGTGCTGCTCGGCCTGACCGCGACGGTCGCCACGACCGGCCCGGCGGTCGCCGCGCCAGCCGGTGACGACACGCTCTCGGTCGGCAGGCTGATCCTGACCCCGACCGACCGGGGGTACCAGGGCAGCGTCTCAATGACCATCACCAACACCGGCAGCGCCACCGACTACTTCCACTACAAGTTGCGCGAGCCGGTGCCGGGCGCATTCCAGGCCGACGACCTCAACTGCGACATGTTCGACATGAGGGTGGAGCAGAACCGCCGCGTGTTCAACTGCGCCCTGACCGACCACTGGGTCGACCTGGCCCCGGGCCAGAGCATCCAGAACGTGCTGGACTTCCACGTGCTGACCGACCCCCGGCAGTACCCGATGATCATGAGCGGGGGCTGGGTGGAGGCCTACTCCACCAACGGCGGCCTGGTGGCGAGCACGTCGGTCAACGCCCTGTTCCGGTCCACCACCGGGTCGCTGATCCGTCCCCGACCGTACGTCCAGGACGCTCAGCCGGACGCCTCGATCAGGCTGAACGGCCCGGTGACGGAGTTCCCGGACGGTGCGGGCGACCTGCGGGTGCCGGTGACGATCCGCTACGACGGCGACGCGCCGCACAACAGTTTCTGGGTGCAGGCCGGCTCCCTGCCGGCAGGCTCCGTGTTGCGGCACACCGACCCGGGCAGCGGCCCGGTGGGTAGCGGCGGCGCCCTGGTGCCGGTGCCGGGGATTCAGTTGATGCCCGGGGAGGAGTTCAGCTTCGCCCTGGTCATCAGCCCGCCGACCGATCCGGCCGACGCCACCAAGTTGATCGACATCGAGGTGACGACCGACTGGTACCCGGAGACTCCCGACGTCGACCCGAGCGACAACGTCGTGCGGACCGCGCTGGCTGTCGGCGCGAACGGCTGACCTGTGAGCCCGGCCGCCGCTCGGACTCGTCCGGGCGGCGGTCGGTCGCCGTCAGTTCGCGGCGGGTGGGCGCACCGGCGGCGCGGTGAGGGAGTCGACGGAACGCGGGGCGGCGGCCTCTCGGGGCGGCGCGTCCAGCGGTGCGGCCAACACGTCACGTTGCGGCACGCCACCGATGCCGGACTGCTCGGCGGCGATCTTCTCCTGCAGGCGCAGGATGCCGTGCAGCAGCGCCTCCGGCCGGGGCGGGCAGCCGGGCACGTAGACGTCGACCGGGATGAGCTGGTCGACACCCTTGGTCACCGAGTACGAATCCCAGTAGGGGCCGCCGCAGTTGGAGCAGGCACCGAACGAGATGACGTACTTCGGCTCGGGCATCTGGTCGTACAGCCGCTTGATCGCCGGAGCCATCTTGTCCGTCACCGTCCCGGAGACCACCATCAGGTCTGCCTGCCGGGGGCCGTGGGCGAACGGGATCACGCCGAGCCGGATGAAGTCGTGACGACCCATGCTGGTGGCGATGAACTCGATCGCGCAGCAGGCCAGGCCGAAGTTGAACACCCAGAGCGAGTAGCGACGCCCCCAGTTCAACACGAACCGGATCGGCTCACCGAGCACTGCCGGTAGCTGCACGACCGCCCCCTCTCGTCATCGACAGTGAATCACAGGCGGCGGCGCCCCGGTCCGGTGGTGAGTGGCCTGGAGTCCCCGCCGGCTGTCCCGGAGCCGACACGGAATCGACACTGATCGGCGCGCAACCCTCCGACGGACCTGAGTGTGTGACCGGTGCCGGCGAACACGCCGCCCGCGGCCACCACGGGGAGGACGAGTGCTTGTGACAGGAGAAGTACGGGTGGGCGGACGACCGCCGGACCCGCTGGGCAACTCCACCCCGGCCGTCACCGAACTGGTCTTCGACGACTTCTACCACGCTCACTTCCGGTCGCTGGTGGTGCAGCTCACCGCGTACACGGGTGACCGTGGGCAGGCGCAGGACCTGGTCCAGGAGGCGTTCTGCCGGGCGTACGCCCGCTGGGACCGGCTCGCCCGGTACGAGGACCCGCTGGCCTGGGTACGCAAGGTCGCCTGGAACCTCGGACACAACCGCTGGCGGCGGCTGCGGACCGCCCAGTCGTGGCTGTCGCGGCAGCGGGAGACCCACGTCGCCGGGCCGAGCCCCGACCGGGTCGCCCTCGACGTCGCGCTGGCGAAGTTGCCGCCGAAGCAGCGGCGAGCGGTCGTTCTGCACTACCTCGCCGATCTGTCGGTCGCCGAGATCGCCGCTGAGGAGCGGGTCGCCGAGGGCACCGTCAAGTCGTGGCTGCACCGGGGCCGCACAGCCCTCGCGACACATCTGCGGGACACCAACGAGGAGGTGCGGGATGTCTGAGCAGGAGACCCTCGGCCTCGCCGAGGAATTCGCCACCTACCGCCGTACCGTGCTGGACAAGGTCGAGGTGCCCGGTCCCGCCGCCGTCCGGCGGACGGTGCGAGGTCGCAACCGACGCCGGTGGGGAGCCACCGCCACGACGGCGCTCGCGCTGTTCGGCGGGTCCGCCATCGGGTACGCGGCGATGAGCGGCCCGGACCACCAGCCGGGTCCGGTCGACCCGACACCGAGCATCTCGGCGTCGCCCACTCCGGACGGCTCGACCAGCCCGACTCCCGGCCCCTCCGTGACCACCGGCGGCCCCGCCTCCGCCGTGCCGGACGGCCAGCTCAGCCGGGCCCAGTTGCTCGGCGCGTCGGTGACCCTGCCGGCGTGGCGGGCCGGGCGCGGCTGCCCGACGTCGGCCGTACGGCTCAGCGGCGACGACCGCGAGGGGGTCAACTGGCTGGCAGCTCTCGACCACGGCGACGTCGACGGGGACGGGGCGGTGGAGACGGTGGCGCTCGTGCAGTGCGTGCTCGGCACCGGCGGTCCGATGCAGGTGGTCGCCTTCGACCGGGACGAGCAGGGGAAGGTGATCACGCTCGGCCGGGTGGTGGCGACGACGATCGACAAGCCGCAGTGGCTGTTCGCCCTCGACGTGGTGGGCGACGGCACGGTCCGTGTGCAGGTGGGTGACATCGCCCCCGGGGGCGGCTGGCCCGCCGAGTGGTCACAGCGGCAGTGGCGGGGCTACCGCTGGACGGGCGACGCCTTCGCCCAGGTCTCCGGGCCGACGAGCTTCGGTCCGAACCCGAACCGGGCGGACGTCGCCGTGACCGCCACCGACCTCGTGCTGACGACGGCGGACGACGGCTCCCGGACGGGCACCGCCACGGTGCGGGTTCGCAACCGGGGCACGGCACCGGTCGCCCACGTGGCGCTGCGGCTGGGTGTGCCCGCACCGGTACGCCCGGACGTCGACGGGTGGGCACCGTGCTCGGGCGAGCCCCAGCACACCAGCGAGCCGGTGACCTGCGACCTGGGTCGGCTGGCGGCCGGGGCGGAGGTGCGGTTGGACCTGAGCTTCCGGGTGGGCGTGGGGATCACGGTGGGCACCGGGAAGGCCGACGTGGACGTCCGGCCGATGGACGGCGATTTCAACTTCCTGCCGGACGTCAACGACGCCGACAACCGGGTGCGGATGACCTACCGCTGAACCGGTGTGGTCCGGTCCACCGTCAGGCGGCGGTGGACCGGACCGTGCGGCGTCACCAGGTGGGACGTTGCAGCAGGCCGACGAACTCGACCAGCAGGCGTTCGCGCAACGCCGGTGGGGCGGCGTCGAGCAGCGTGTTCACCACCGCCAGACGGTCCGGCGTCGACGCGCCCCCGCCACCGAGTCCGAGGCCGGCGGCGAGCCCGGCGACGAGTTCGGGCGTGAGGGCGTCCGGGGTCAGTGACGTCGCCAGCGCCGTCAGCTCCGGCGGTAGGGCGACCGGACCGGCCGCCCGGGCGGCGGCCACCGCCTCCACCAGGTCCGGCCCGAACTCGGCGACCCGGGGCGCGACCGAGGCGGTCACCGTGAGGTGCACACTCGCCGGCAGCCCCGCGTACGACAGTTGGGGCTGGGTGTGCCACCCGCGTGCGGTCAGCTCGTCGACCAGGACGAACAGGTCGAGGCCGTCATCGGTGGCGGTGAAGCAGACCACTGTGGACTCCGGCTCGGCCATCAGCCGCAGTCCGTCGACGGCGCGGACCGCGTCCGCCAGACCGGCGACCGCGTCCCGGGTGACGGTGGCGAGTCGCAGGTAACCGTCGTCGCCCAGGTGCCGCACGGTGGCGTACGCGGCGGCGATCGGCCCGCCCGAACGGGTGGACGCGATCACCGGGTTGATCATCGTGTAGCCGGGCCAGTCCGCGTACGCGAAGTACTGCGGCGCTCGCAGCGCGGCGTCGCGGTGCAGCAGCACCGACACACCCTTCGGCGCGTACGCGTACTTGTGCAGGTCCACCGAGATGGAGGTGACCCCGGGGACCGCGAAGTCGAACGCCGGCACCGGCTCACCGAGGCGACGCAGGTACGGCAGGGTCCAGCCGCCGAAGCAGGCGTCCACATGGCAGCGCACCCCGGCCTCGGCGGCCACCGCCGCGATCTCCGCGACCGGGTCCACCACCCCGTGCGCGTACGACGGCGCGGAGCAGGCGACGAGCACCGTCTCCGGACGGATCGCGGCGGCCATCGCGGCCGGGTCGGGACGCAACGTGTCCGGGGAGACCGGCACGACGTCCATCGCCACCCGCAGGTAGTGCGCCGCCTTGGCGAACGCGGCGTGGGCACTCGACGGCACCGCGATCCGGGGCTCGGCGATCTCCGGGTGCGCGTCCCTCGCCGTCTTGACCGCGAGGATCAGCGACTCGGTGCCGCCGCTGGTGACACTGCCGACGACGTCCGGGGCGGTAGTGCCCGGGCCGGCTCCGAGGACCCTGGCGGCGGCGCCCACCAGGGCGTTCTCCATAGCCAGCAGGGACGGGAACGCGGTCGGGTCGAGCCCGTTGACGTGCGCGCTCTCTCGATGCGCGGCGGCGGTCAACTCGTCCAGGCCCGGCACCGCCGGGTCGTAGACGTACGCGAACAGCTGCCCGCCGTGCGTGGGCCGGTCCCCGGCGCGCAACTGCCGCACCTCGGCCAACGCGACCTCCGCCGCGACCCCGACAGGCAACGCGGCCCGGTCCTCGACAGTGCTCTCGTCGATCATGGAGTCATGGTGCCCTTCTCGTGACTGTCAACGGCTTTCGTCCCCACCACAACTCCATGATCGACGCGGTCGTCACGGATCACGTCGGCCAGCACGGCCGGGGTGAGGGTGTAGCGGCGGAGCAGGAGGATCGGAGGGGCGATCAACAGGGCCGGGATGACGGTGAAGCCCAGCAGGACGCCCAGGCGGGCACCGTCGGACTGCGCGGCGGCTGTTCCGGTGTCGGAGGACACGTAGCCGGAGAGCTGGAGCACCAGTCCGTAGATGCCCGGACCCAGCGCCAGACCGAGGGTCTCCCCCGCCGTCCACAGGCCGGTGAACACACCCGCCTGTCGCCGACCGGTGCGCGCGGTGTCGTACGCGATGCAGTCCGGCAGCATCGCCAGCGCGAAGACCTGCTGCCCGGCGTACCCGACGCCGATCAGCGCGACCACCAGGTAGACGGCGACAGTCGGCAGCACCGACGCGGCGACCAGGGCGAGCGCCCCGGCGGCGAGGATCAGCGAGGCGACGACCAGCGCGGTCCGCTTGCCCAGCCGGGCACCGACCCGGGACCAGATCGGCATGACCAGCAGCGCCGGCCCGACGAAGCAGACGAAGAGCAGGGTCGGCCCGCTCTCGTCGTCGCGCAGGATCTGCCCGGCGAAGTAGTTGACCCCGGCCAGGATCGTCGCCACCCCGGCGGACTGCACGACGAAACAGATCAGCAGCGCCCGGAACGGACGGTTGGCGGTGGCCACGGCGAGTTGGGCGCGCAGGGTCGGCTCGCTCCCGCCCACCGTGCCGGTCGGGGCGGACCGGGTGCCCAGGAACGCCCCGAGGGCGCCGAGGGCGATCAGCGCCGCCACGAACAGCCCCATCCACCGGTGCCCGGCCACACCGTCACCACCGGCGCTCACCACCAGCGGGGCGACCGCACCGGAGACCAGGATGGCCAACGCGAGAACCGCGATCCGCCAGGTCATCAGCCTGGTGCGTTCGGCGTAGTCGTCGGTCAGCTCCGCCGGCATCGCCACGTACGGCACCTGGAAGAAGGCGAACGCGGTGGCGGTGGCGAGGAAGGCGAACGCCACGTAAGCCGCGGCGGCCGGGCCGTTGCCGAACGGCGCGGCGAAGATCGACGCGAAGAGCACG
This sequence comes from Micromonospora sp. WMMD964, assembly GCF_029581455.1. Taxonomy (NCBI): domain Bacteria; kingdom Bacillati; phylum Actinomycetota; class Actinomycetes; order Micromonosporales; family Micromonosporaceae; genus Micromonospora; species Micromonospora sp. WMMD964. Next base: position 424,122 of record NZ_CP120860.1, read on the forward strand.
GCGAGCGCGAGACCGGCGACGAGCAGGTACGGGCGGCGAGCGCCCCAGCGTGACCGGGTGCGGTCGGAGATCCGCCCGGCGACCGGGTTGACCAGCACGTCCCATGCCTTCGGCAGCAGCACCAGCAGGGCGGCCAGTCCGGCGGCGACGCCCAGCGTGTCGGTCAGGTACGGCAGCAGCAGCAGGCCGGGCACGGTGCCGAACGCACCGGTCGCCAGCGAGCCGAGCGCGTAGCCGGCGTGCACCGGGCGAGGCAGCGGACCGGCGGCTGACGAGCCGGTGCCCGGCGGCGTTTTCATGGGCCCGAATGTTACTCACGTTATGTCGGAGGTCACATCCCCTCATCCGTCGGCCCTGACGGGCATCCGCACAGTCGGGTTGACGGCAGTACGGCACGCAACCGCCTCCGCACTCGCGGAGTGTTATCAGCGCCGACGGCAGACCTGCCCGGCGGTGACGGGGGAGGGGCAGTGACAGCAACGATGGGAGCCCGCGCCAACGAGCCACCGGCCGCACGAACGGCCGACCCGGCCGAGGTGACGATCACTTTCGACGACTTCTACCACGCGCACTTCGGCAGCGTGACCGCCCAGCTGTGCGCGTACACCGGGGATCTCGGACAGGCGCAGGACCTGGCCCAGGAGGCGTTCTACCGGGCGCTGGCCCGCTGGGACCGCCTGGTCCGCTACGACGACCCGGTGGCCTGGGTCCGCCGGGTCGCCTGGAACCTGGCCCGCAGCCGCTGGCGACGCCTGCGTACCGCCCGCAACCACCTGCTGCGGCAGCGGCCCGGCGAGGCGGAGGTCGCCGGCCCGAACCCCGACCGGGTGGCGATCGACGCGGCGCTGGCGCAACTGCCCGCCAACCACCGTCGGGCCGTCATCCTGCACTACCTGGCCGATCTGTCGGTGAGTCAGATCGCCCTCCAGGAGGGGGTGGCCGAGGGCACCGTGAAGTCCTGGTTGCACCGCGGTCGGACAGCCCTGGCCGGGCTGCTCGACGAGAACACCGAGGGGGTGCGCGATGTCTGACCTGGATGCGCGACTGCGCGAGCGGCTCACCGCCTACCGCAACGACGTGGTCACCAAGGCCGCCGGCCCGGGCCCGGACCAGGCCCGGCATCTCCTCCGCCGACGCCGACGGATGACGGCGGTGGCCGTGGCCGCCGCGGCGGTCGTCCTGGTGGTGGCCCCCGTCGTCGCCAACGCCGCGCTGCGCGGCGACCGGAACCCGCCGGTGCCGGCCGAGTCCGTCGAGCCGACGGCCCCACCGACGTCGGCGCCGCCGACGCCCCCACCGACCGGGTCACCGTCGGCGACCACCGGCACCCCGAGCGCCCCGGACGGACGGATCAGTCGAGCCCAACTGCTCGCCACCCGCGTCGACCTGCCGAGCTGGCCGTCGAGCCTGGCGGAGCAGGGCTGCACCACCTCGAAGGTTCGCCTCAAGACCAACACGACCGACTTGTTCGTGCCGGAGTTGGCGGACGACGCCTTCCGGTACGGCGACCTGGACGACGACGGTGCCGTCGAGACCCTCGCCGTCGTCGCCTGCCGGTACGGCGAGGCGTCGGCGAAGCAGGTGGTGGCCTTCGACCGGGATCCGGAGGGTCGGATCGTGACGGTGGGCAGGGTGGTGCGGACCGGCGACGGGTTCATGGACGTTCGCGCCGTGGAGGTGAACCAGACCGGGTCGATCGAGGTGCGCGTCGCCGACCTCGTGCCGTGCTGTGGCACACCGACCTACCTGCGGCGGGAGCAGGTACGGACGTACCGGTGGGACGGCGAGCGGTTCGCGCAGACCGACGGCCCCACCGCGTTCGGCACGGACCCCCGACGCACCGACCTGAAGCTGAGCATGACCCACGAACTGGTCGACGTCCCCGGCGCCGACACCCGGCGCGAACTGACCACCGTCTTCACCGTCACCAACGCCGGCACGCTCGACGCGCCGCAGGTCGCATTCCACTCCATCGACGTCGGCGAACGGGCGGGCGGGGACTGGTCGAAGTGCGACCCGAACCCCGCACCGCAGAAGTACGTGCTGTCGTGCCTGCTACCCGGGGTGCCGGGCGGTGAATCGCGCCGCTACACGTTCACCCAACTGGTGCCGGGTAAACCGGGGCCCGACGCGCACACCAGAACCTTCGAGGTCGAACACCACGACAGCCAGGACCGCCCCTGGCCCGACCTCAAGCCCGCCGACAACAAGGCCCGGTCCCCCATCCCGCTCTGACCCGCCTCGCCGTGCCCCGTTCCCCACCCGGAACGGGGCACCGCGTCGCACGTCGCTTCGGCGCTGGTCACCGATCCTCGTCCGGCGACCAACCGGCCGCCGCCATGTCCACCCCGGCCGGGCGGAGCGGCACCCCCTCGGCGCGCAGCCGGGCCCGCGCCTCCCGCTCGTGGCCCGGAGGCAGCCGCCCCGCCGCCGTCACCACCCGATGCCAGGGCACCGAGCCGCCGTGGCGGGCCATGATGCTGCCCACCAGTCGCGCCGAGGTGCGACCCGACCGCTCGGCGAGCGCGTCGGCGACCGCCCCGTACGACATGACCCGGCCCTCCGGGATCCGCTCGACCAGGTCGAGCACCGCCTCGACGTACTCGTCAGGTGTCACAATCCGCCACCATATGGGAACGCCGCCGGGCGGTGCGGCCGTGACCACGCAGAATGGGCGGGTGCGTGACGCAGTCACGACGGCCCGGCGGGTCGTCGTCAAGATCGGATCCTCCTCGTTGACCACCGCCACCGGCGGTCTGGCCGACCAGCGCGTCGACGCGCTGGTCGACATCCTCGGTCGGCTGACCGCCGAGGGGCGCGAGGTGGTTCTGGTGTCCTCCGGCGCGATCGCCGCCGGCCTCGCCCCGCTCGGGCTGCCCCGACGCCCGCGCGACCTGGCCACCCAGCAGGCCGCCGCCAGCGTCGGGCAGGGCCTCCTGATCGGCCGGTACGCGACCAGCTTCGCCCGGCACGGCCGCACGGTCGGGCAGGTGCTGCTCACCGTCGACGACGTGACCCGGCGTGCGCACTACCGCAACGCGTACCGCACGCTGCGCAAACTGCTCGACCTGCGGGCGGTGCCGATCGTCAACGAGAACGACACGGTGGCCACCCAGGAGATCCGGTTCGGCGACAACGACCGGCTGGCCGCCCTGGTGGCCGCGTTGGTGCACGCCGACCTGCTGGTGCTCCTCTCCGACGTCGACGCGCTCTGGACCGGCGACCCCACCAACCCGCAGTCGACCCGGATCGCCGAGGTCCGCGACGACGCGGATCTCGCCGGGATCACCATCGGCGGTGCCGGCCGCTCCGGCGTCGGCACCGGCGGGATGGTGACGAAGGTCGAGGCGGCCCGGATCGCCACCGGCTTCGGCATCCCGGTGGTGCTCACCGCCGCCGACCTGGCCGGCCCGGCGTTGGCCGGCGAGCCCGTCGGCACGCTCTTCCACCCGCAGCGGCAACGCCCGACGGCCCGACTGTTCTGGTTGGCCCACGCCACGTCGCCCCGAGGGCGGCTGCACCTCGACCCGGGCGCGGTGGCCGCGGTCGTCGGGCGACGCAAGTCGCTGCTACCGGCCGGCATCACCGCAGTGGACGGCACGTTCACCGCGGGCGACCCGGTGGACCTGGTGGACACCGCCGGGGCGTCGGTCGCCCGAGGGCTGGTCAACTACGACGCGGTGGAGTTACCGGGTCTGCTCGGCCGTTCCACGTCCGAACTCGCCGCGGCGCTCGGCCCGGCGTACGAACGAGAGGTCGTCCACCGCGACGACCTCGTGCTGCTGTGAGGAGTGCAGGCATGACCGTCGTCGAGCAGGCACGTCGGGCGCGGGACGCCGCTGCCGACCTGGCCACTGCCACCCGTACCGTGAAGGACGCCGCGCTGGTGGCGATGGCCGACGCGCTGGTGGCGCGTACCCCGGAGATCCTCACCGCCAACGAGGCGGACCTGGCGGCCGGGCGCGAGGCCGGGCTGAGCGCGGCCGTGCTGGACCGGCTCGCCCTCGACGAGGGCCGGGTGGCCGGCATCGCCGACGCGCTGCGCCAGATGGCCGCGCTGCCCGACCCGGTCGGTGAGGTGGTCCGTGGTTCCACCCTGCCCAACGGGTTGGAGCTGCGTCAGATCCGGGTGCCGTTCGGGGTGGTCGGCATCATCTACGAGGCGCGGCCGAACGTGACGGTGGACGCCGCCGGGATCTGCCTCAAGTCCGGCAACGCGGCGCTGCTGCGCGGGTCGTCCTCGGCCGCGCACTCCAACGCCGCGCTCGTCGCGGTGCTGCGCGACGCGGTGGCCGGGGCCGGGCTGCCCGCCGACGCGGTGCAGTTGCTCGACGCCGGCTCCCGCGACTCGGTCAAGGAGCTGATGCGCGCCCGAGGGCTCGTCGACGTGCTCATCCCGCGCGGCGGCGCGTCGCTGATCCGCACGGTGGTCGAGGAGTCGACAGTGCCGGTGATCGAGACCGGGGTGGGCAACTGCCACGTCTACGTGGATGCCGCCGCCGACGTGGCGAAGGCCGTCGCGGTGACGCTGAACGCCAAGACGCAACGCCTGTCCACCTGCAACACCGCCGAGTCGCTGCTGGTGCACGCCGACGTCGCCGACGCGTTCCTGCCGCCGATGCTGGCCGCGCTCGCCGAGGCGGGGGTGACAGTGCACGGCTCCCCCGAGGTGGCCGCGTACTCCGCGGCCGTCGTTCCGGCCACCGAGGAGGACTTCGCCACCGAGTACCTGTCCGCCGACATCTCGGTCGCGGTGGTCGACTCACTGGACGCGGCGGTGGCGCACATCCGCCGTTTCGGCACCGGGCACACCGAGGCGATCCTCACCGACTCGGCGGGCGCGGCCCGCGAGTTCGTGGCCCGGGTGGACGCGGCGGCGGTGATGGTCAACGCCTCGACCCGGTTCACCGACGGCGGCGAGTTCGGGTTCGGGGCGGAGATCGGCATCTCCACCCAGAAGCTGCACGCTCGCGGCCCGATGGGTCTGCCCGAGCTGACCAGCACCAAGTACGTGGTCACCGGCGACGGGCACCTGCGCTAGCCGGTTACGCGGCGGATCCGGCCGTCGCGGGCCGGGCGGCTCGGATCGCGGCCAGCGTGGCGTGTACGTCGAACTGGTGGCCGTCGTCGCTCTCCCAACCGCCGTCGCTGCGCTGTGTCTCGGCCAGCCGGCGCAGCGCCCGCACCATGATCCAGTCCTGCGGGTCGACGCCGGCCCGGCGCAGCGTGGCCGCCAACCACGCCACGTTGCCCGGGGACATCTTCGGCATCCGTTCGGCGAGCACCACCTGGATCCGCGCCGACTCCTGGAACATCTCCTGCCGGTGCAGTACGGCCGCGCTCAGCCAGCCTGCGGCGAGGAACGACGGCCAACTGCCGTCCGGGCGCAGCCGCGCGGCGAGCGAGTGGGCCGCCGCCTGCACCACCCCGGCGTACGCCCCACCGACCCGGTGGTCGAGCGGGCCCGAGGCTCGGGCATCCAGGCCGGCCACAGTGAGCCAGAAACCGGCGTTGGCGGACACGAGGAACCCGGCCTCCGGATTGCCCGGCCGGGCCCACTCCGGCGCCGAGTCGGCCAACGACGCGTCCTCTTCCCATCCGCCGTCGGCCTGCTGCCGGGACGCCAGCCAGTCCAGCGCCCGTCGGGCTGCGGGACGGCCGAGCGCGCCCAGGTCGTCCAGTTCGGCGAGCCGGAAACAGGTGGCGTCGATCGAGGCGATCGGGCCGCCCCAGGTGGCCGGCCAACCGCCATCCGGTGACTGGCCGACCTCGGCCGTCTCCAGCAACTCGGCGGGCACGGGGGTGCCGTTGCGGAGCCAGGAGAGGCGCGCACGTTCCACCGCATCCCCATGCGCCACGACGAACCCGATCGCGGCTTCCAAGTCGACCACGGCGGAGACGCTACCTGCGCAGACGCGATGCCGCCTCAGAGAATCGGCCAGCTCGAACTGGCTGCGTCGCTCCGGCCGTCGGGCTGCTCGGCGTCATCTGCGTCGATTTGCAAGGGCGGCAGCGTGGCCCAGGGCGGACGGCGCGGCGCAGGCCAGCAGCGCGGCGCGGCGCAGGCCAGCAGCGCGGCGCGGCGCAGGCCAGCAGCGCGGCGCGGCGTGGGCCGGGGCGGCGCGACATGGCCGGCGCGGCGTAGGACCGGGCGGGACGGTTGCGGGTCGGGGCGGCGGTGTTCGGCCGCCCCGACCCGTTCGGTCAGTACGCGGGCAGCGACGGGTCGATCTGCTTGATCCAGGAGAGCACGCCGCCCTGCACGTGCACGGCGTCCCGGAAACCGGCCGCCTTGAGCGCCGCGAGCGCCTCCGCCGAGCGGACGCCGGACTTGCAGTGCAGCACGATCTGCCGGTCCTGCGGCAGCTTCGCGAGGGCCTCGCCGGAGATGATGTCGCCCTTGGGGATCAGGGTGGCGCCGGGAATCCGGACGATCTCGTACTCGGCGGGCTCCCGCACGTCGACCAGGAAGATGTCCTTGCCGGCGTCCTGCCACTCCTTGAGCTCCAGGGCCGTGATGGTCGAGTCGACCGTCGCCTCCTGGGCCTCCTCGGAGACCGCGCCGCAGAAGTCCTCGTAGTCTTCCAGCAGGTCGGTGACCGTCGGGTTCTCGCCGCAGAGCACGCAGTTCGGGTCCTTGCGAACCTTGATCTTGCGGTATTCCATCTCCAGGGCGTCGTAGACCATCAGACGGCCGACCAGGGGCTCACCGATGCCGGTGAGCAGCTTGATCGCCTCGTTCACCTGGATCGAGCCGATCGACGCGCAGAGCACGCCCAGCACGCCGCCCTCCGCGCAGGAGGGGACCATGCCGGGGGGCGGCGGCTCCGGGTAGAGGCAGCGGTAGCAGGGGCCGTGCTCGGCCCAGAACACCGACGCCTGGCCGTCGAAGCGGTAGATCGAACCCCACACGTACGGCTTGCCGAGCAGCACCGCCGCGTCGTTGACCATGTAGCGGGTGGCGAAGTTGTCGGTGCCGTCGACGATCAGGTCGTACTGGGCGAAGATCTCGCGGACGTTCTCCCGGTCGAGCGCGGTGTTGTGGATCTCCACGGTGACCAGCGGGTTGATCTCGCGGATCGACGCGGCGGCGGACTCGGCCTTGGACCGGCCGATGTCGGACACGCCGTGGATGACCTGGCGCTGCAGGTTCGACTCGTCGACGGTGTCGAAGTCGATGATGCCGAGCGTGCCGACCCCGGCCGCGGCGAGGTACAGCAGGGCGGGCGACCCGAGGCCACCCGCGCCGACACAGAGCACCCGGGCGTTCTTGAGCCGCTTCTGCCCGGCCACCCCGACATCCGGGATGATCAGGTGGCGTGAATAACGGCGGATCTCGTCAACGGTCAGCTCGGCGGCGGGTTCGACGAGCGGGGGCAACGACACGGTGGACTCCCCGGGATCGGCGGCGTGAACCGCGCCATTGTCGCTCGCGCAGACCCCCCTCGGCCATGAGGGACGACACGTGGTCCGCGATGCGGGAGCGGGAATAACCGACGATGCCGCCGATCAGGGGACGATGTCACCGGCGTAGCGACGGCCGTCGAGGTAGGGCCAGGCGTTGGCGACGCACCCCTCCAGGCCGTACGTCTGCTGCTGCATGACGGGGGCGGGCTCGCCCGGCTCGGGACAGGCCTCGTGCTGCTCGCCGAACTCGTGGCCGACCTCGTGGTTGATCACGTAGGTGCGGTAGGTGTCCAGCGAGGCACCGTAGTCGGGGACCGCCTCCATCCAGCGGGCCAGGTTGATGATGACCTGACCGGGCAGGCGGCAGGAGGTGTACTGCTCCGTGGTCAGCCCACCCTCGGCGCACATCCGCTCGGAGGTGACAGGCGTGGCCAGGTAGATGGTGAAGTCGGCGGCCCCGGCGTCGGCGACCCGCTGCACCCGCAGCTCGCCCGAGCCGATCCAGCTCCGTGGGTCGGCCAGCACCTCGTCCACTCGGGTGGCGAACGCCTGGGCGTCCTGGCCGGTGCCGCGTTCGACGACGACCCGGTACCGCCGCAGCGGCCCGTCCGTGCCGTGCACGGGCGTCTCGCCGTCGGCCGCCGCGAAGCGTCCCGCCCCGACCGACGGGTAGCCGGTCGGCGCCGGATGCGCCGCACCGCCGCCGCGACCCGTACCGCCCTGGGTGGTGACGGCGGGAGTGACCGCCGCCGGCTCGCCGTCGCCCCTGGCCAGCGGCACACCGATGGCGGCGGTGAGCACGAGCAGGCCGAGCAGCAGGGTACGGCGACGTCGCCGATGCATCAGGGCCAGCGTGGGACGCACGTACGCCGACCGGCCCGAGGGGTCGGGCGGCTGGGGTGGGCCGTATCGGGACGACGGCGTCATGACGTCGAGCCTGCCAGATTATTCGGGCATTTCTCCGTTTTCGCCGCTATTACCGCAAGACGCCTGATGGAGGGGTGGCAGGCGGCGTGTCGCTCAGAGGGCCGGGCCGGTGTACCGACGCCCGTCGACATACGGCCACGGGTTGGCCCGGCACCCGTTCAGGAAGAGCGTCTGCTGCATCATCACCGGCGCCGGCCGGCCCGCACCCGGGCAACGCTCGTGCCGGTGCCCGAGCTGGTGACCCACCTCGTGGTTGACCACGTACGTCCGGTAGACCTCCAACGGCACCCCGGCGGAGACGAAGTGCGGCACGGACAGCCGCCACCGGTCCAGATTGATGATCACCTGGCCGGGCGCGCGACAGGACGTGTAGGGCCGACCTCCGACCCGGATGTCCACTCCCCCGTCGGCGCACATCCGACCCGCCGTGCGGGCGGTCGCCAGGTAGACGGTGAAGTCGCGCGGCGCAGCCCCCGGCACCTGTTGCAGCCGCAACCGGCCGCTGTCCACCCAACTGCCCGGCCCGGCGAGCGCCGTCTGGACCGCCAGCGCGAAGTCGGCGGCGTCCTCGTCGCTGCCGGACTCCACCGCGACCCGGTAACGCCGCAGCTCACCCGCTCGCCCCAACACCGGGCCGGAGCGGGCGTCGTACCCGAAATCGCCGGTGCCGGCGCTCGGAACCGCACCGGGCATCCGCAGCACCGGGGGCGCCGGGCTGGACGGGACCACCGCGGAGGGCGACGGGCTCACCGACGGCGGCAGCGGCGCGGCCACCAGCGGCGGCACCGTGGAGATCTCGTCGGCGGCCAACCGTTCGGCGCCGGGGTGCCCACCCGGCCCCTCCGCGATCACGGCCACCGCCGCGCCCACCGCCAGCACCACCGCCACCAACTGGGCGAAGAGCGCGAAGCGTCGCTGACGACGGACCGGGAGGCGGGCTGAGCTGGGCATCCCGGTCAGCCTGCCAGATCGGACCGCCCGGCGGAGTCCCCCGTTTCGGCGAGCAGGCCGACCACCGCCCTGGCCACCAGCCGGGGCACCTCCAACTGCGCCACATGCCCGACGCCGTCGAGCATCATCAACCGGCTGTCGCGGATGACCCGCGCGGTCTGCGGCGCGACCCGCACGTCGACCAGACGATCCTGTCGACCGCCCACCACCAACGTCGGTGCGCGTACCGCCTCCGCGAGCCGCCACAGCGACCCCGGCCCCGGCAGGTACGACCGCAGGAAGCTGGAGACCAGACCACGGAACGTCCGGACGTACGCGGCCGCGTAGTGGTCCGCCTCGTAGCGGATTCGGATCTCCTCCAGCGCCTCGGCCCGGCGCTGGTCGCAGATCCGGCTGAGATCGGCGACGCACGCCTCCAACACCTGCTGGGCCATCACCTCGGGAGGGAGCTGGGTGAGCCGCCGGGCGACCAACCGTTCGCCACGCGGAATGGCGAGCACCGGCAGCATCCGCCCCTGCAACGAACGACGGAAGTCCAGGAACGGCAGAGCCGGGGAGATCAGGGTGAGCGTACGGACCAGATCCGGCCGGAGCCCGGCCACCTGGACCGCGACCGCCCCGCCCAGCGAGTTGCCGAACAGGTGCACCGGACCCCGGTCGGAATGCTCGATCCAGCGGACGACGAGGTCCGCGAACGCCGGGATCGTGTAGCGGGGCCCCGGCTCGCTGCGACCGAAGCCGGGCAGGTCGATGGCCTGCCCGTCCAGCCGGTCGGCCAGCAACCCGGCCAGGTCCGTCCAGTTCTGCGACGACCCGCCGAGCCCGTGCACGTACAGCGCCGGCTCCGCGCCGGCCGCCGTGGCCGGCGTGGCCCGTACGTACGTGACCAGGCCGTCGAGGCGGACCTCCCGGCCCGGCCACGGCGGCGGAACACGGTCGTCGGGGAGCAGGTGGTCCGGCCAGAGGGTGGCACGTCTCATCGTTCCAGTCTGCCCCGGACCACTCAGGACAGCAGCGCCTCCAGCCGACGGTTCACCGCTGCCAGCGTCGCCCGGACCACGGCCTGCCGGGGATCACCGGCGACCAGAGCCGAACCGGCGAGCTGCTCGACCCAGCCCTCGCAGACGAGCAGCGCCACCACAGTGGCCACCTCACAGTTGCCGAACGGCACCACCGCCGCGTGCTCGACGAAACAGCGCCCCCGATCGGCGTTGTCGGCGCCGCGCAGCAACTCGTCGACAGCGGCGGCCGCCGCCACCGCGCAGAGCCGCAACACGTAGCCGTCCACCGCCGGCCCGGTCGCGTACCCGGAGGCGCTCTCGCCCCCGGCCAGCAGCCGGACCTCCACGTTCGCGTCCAGACCGAAGGTGCTGACCTGCACGTGGTCGATCACCACCCGCGGCCCCGGCGCGCCGCCCGTCTCCAACGGCCGGGACGGCGCCGACTCCGTCGTGGTCACCTGACCACCGGAGTACGACGTGCCGAGCGTCGCCGGGCTGCCGGTGGCGGCACCGGCCGGTGCGGCCGAGACCGAACCCGGCTCCTCGACGGTGGCGCGACCCCGGTGCGGCGCGTTCGACCGGCGACGGCGCGAGGTCTCCGTGCCCGGTCGCTGCTCCGGGCCCGTCGGCGCGGCCTGCACCCGACCGCCGGACGGTCGGGCACCCGACGTCGACTCGGCCGCCCGGGCCTCACCGTCACGCGGGTCGGCACCGGCGTCGCGCGTCTGGGAATCCGGGGTACGCCGTTCGGCGACCCGAGGCTCGGCCACGCGACGGCGGACCGGCGGGGGCGGCGTGCTGGGCAGGCCGGGCACGTTCTGCGGGGCGGCGGCCAGCCCCATCCGATCCTGGAGCAGCCGAGCCACCTGTCGGCTCACCTCGGCCGGGTCGGCACCGTCGGCGAGGTCCAGTCGCAGGCTGTGCGCCCCGGCCGGGGTACGCCGCAGCGCGGCGTCGCGGACACCCGCCACCTCCCGAACGGCGTCCAGGATCGCGTTGACGTCGAACCCCTCGGGGCGCTCCCGCAGCGGTGCCGGCTCGTCGTCGCGGCGAAGGTGCGTCGCGATGCGCGCGAGTTCCGGGGTTTCGGCCGGCGGGTCCACGGCTGGCGGCTCCGGCACGACAGGCACGTCCGGCTCTGCGGGGACGCGCTGCGGCAGCACCGCTTTCGGGTCCGACTGCCGGTCGTCGTCGGCGGACGACGCCGGGTCGGGTGCGGATCGGCGCGCCGCGTAGGAAGAGGGGAGCGCTGGGGCGGGCCGGTCGCGGGGTTCGGGCCCGTTCGCGGAGGGTGGCGTCACCCCCGACGAGGAGGACCTGACGTCGGTGCTCGACGGCACGTTCGTCGGCGCGGAGGGGCGGTGCGAGTCGACGGGGCCGGGCGGCTCGGGCGCAGCCGGGCGCAGCCGGAACGGCCCAGTCGGCCGGACCGGGCTGCCGGGAGTCTCGTCGTCACCCCCACGCGGCGACGTGGCCGACTGGATCGCCGCCCACGACGGACGCTCGACCGGGGCGGCGGGAATCCGCCCCTCGGACCAGTCCGGACGCTCCTCATGGTTGGGCTTCGGTGAGCCGCCGGCCCAGGAGGGGCGTTCCGCCACCAGCGGTGGACCCGCCGGAGCCGGCGGCGGGTCGGCCAACGTGGGAGGTGCCCCCGCTGGCGCGGGAGGTGGCGTGGCGGGCGACGCCGGGTTGGTGGCCCAGGACGGACGCGACGGCGAAGCACTGGTCGGTGCCGGGTCTGACCCTCCGGCCCAGGACGGGCGGGACGGCGAAGCGCCGGTCGGCTCCGGATCGGACCCTCCGGCCCAGGACGGGCGCGACGGCGAAGCGCCGGTCGGCTCCGGATCAGCTCCCCCGGCCCAGGACGGGCGGTCGGCCCGGGACGCACGGGTCGCCCCGGACCCGGCCCAGGACGGCCGGTCGGCCGGTGGACCGCTGGTCGGCGTCGGGCCACCGGCCCAACTCGGGCGCTCGACGGCGGGCGGCGACGACACCGGCGGACCGCTGGTCGGGGACGGGTCCGAGTCGACTGACCGGAGGGGACGGTCGGCAGGTGGGACAGCCGACGGAGCGGCCCAGGACGGGCGGTCCGTCGGCGGCACGCTGGCCGGGTCGGCGGGGCGCTCCGGCACGGACTCAGGTCGGGCGGGGTCGTACCCACGCGGCGAGTCGGCGCGCACCGGCTCGTACGGGCGGGACGACTCGGCCCGCACCGGCTCGTACGGCTGGACCGGCTCGGCGACCCAGCCCGGCGCGGACTCGTCGCGCGTCGGCGGACCGTCCGGCTCGTCGGACTGACGGGACCAGGGTGGCGCCCAACCGCGGTCCCAGCTCGGCCCCGACCAGTCCGGCTCGACCGTCGGCGGCTCCCCGCCTCGGTGCGTGTCTCCCGGGTGGGGGCCCTCGGCGGCGTCGGCGTGCCCGACCGGCCCGGGCGCACGTCCCGGTGCGGTCGGATGCTCCGGGGTGAGCGGGTCGCGCCAGTCGCGTGGCGTGGCCGACGGGTCGTCGGCGGCGAGGCGTTCCCCGATCGGCGCGTGGAAGCCGGGCGGCACCTCGAAACCCGACGCGGCGGTGCCCACTGGCGGCACCTGGACCGCCGGCGGTGCCGAGGTGGGTGGCCCGGGCTCGGCCCAGCGGGCGCGGTGCGCGGCGGTCGGATCGGCGGACCGTTGACCGGTGCCCGTGTCGGGCTCGCCCGCGCCCTGCTCCGCCGGAGGGGCGGGACGTTGGGCGGGCACCACCAGCCGGTCGCTGGGCTGCTCGGACCGCCCGTCGCTGGGCAGCCCGGGTGGTGCGCTCACCGGTGTGGGACGGCCCACCGTCGGTTCGAGACCGGGGCGACGGACGCCGTTGGCGTCCTCCGGGTGGTGCACACCGTTGGCGTGATGACCATTGACCCGGCCCGGCGGCTCCGGGTCACCCGGCGGCTCGGCCAGCGGCGGCGGAAGGTCACCGTGCCGCTTCGAGGAGGTGCGCCAGCCGGACGCCGGGTCGGGCTGCCAGCGCGGCGCCTGCTCCCGGGCGTCCTCACGGTCGGCGGCGCGAGGCCACCCACCCGCCTGAGGCGCCCACCCACTGACGGGACGGCTCGGGTCGTCGTGCTGACCCGCTCCGTCACCGTGTTCTCCCGGGGTGGCGGCTCCGGGTTGCCCTGTTTCACTCACCGCGCGCTCCTTGGTCGCCCCCGCTGAGGCTACCGTGTGCCGAGAGTGGCGATAAGTTACAGCGGCGGGGCATTTCCGCGACTGTGGTCGGTGACCTCGCCGGTCCGGGGAAAATGCCGGCTCGTACGGAGAACTCGGAGGATCCCATGACCGCTGCGGGGAACGGTGCACAGACCGCTGGCCGGCCCACCCGCCTGCCCCGCTCCGCGCGTCGTAAGCAGCTTCTCGCTGCGGCGCAGGAGGTGTTCGTCGCGCAGGGCTACCACGCCGCCGCGATGGACGACATCGCCGAGCGGGCCGGGGTGTCGAAGCCGGTGCTTTACCAGCACTTTCCCGGGAAGATGGACCTCTACCTGGCATTGCTCGACACGCACTGTGACGCCATCGTCGCCAAGGTGCACGAAGCGATGCGTGGCACCAGCGACAACAAGGAACGGGTCAGCGCGTCGGTACGCGCGTACTTCGACTTCGTCGACCACGAGAGCGAGGCGTTCCGGCTCGTCTTCGAGTCGGACCTGCGCAACGACCCGGCGGTGCGGCAACGGGTGGAACGGGTCGAGCAGGGCTGCATCGCGGCGATCACCGACACGATCATCTCGGACACCGGGGTGAGCCGGGCGCACGCCGAACTGCTCGCCTCCGGGCTGGTCGGCGCGGCGGAGACGGCCGCCCAGTTCTGGCTGGCCGGTGGCCGGCAGGTGCCGAAGGCCGAGGCCGAGGCGTTGGTGGCCGCGTTGTCGTGGCGGGGGATCGCGAGCTTCCCGCTGCAAGGTGAGTCAGCCTGACCGCCGGGCCCGTGATCGGATAGCCTTCGCAGGGCGGTTCCATCGCCCCAGTTGAGGAGGCACAGTGGAGGTCAAGATCGGCGTGCAGTACGCGCCGCGCGAGCTGGTACTGGACAGCGCGCAGTCGCCGGCCGAGATCGAGCAGATCGTGACCGACGCCTTCGCCGGCAACGGCGGCACGCTCTCCCTGACCGACGAGAAGGGCCGGCGGGTCATCGTTCCGGTCGAGAAGGTCGCCTACGTCGAGATCGCCGAGGCGTCGCCCCGCGCGGTCGGTTTCACCGTCCGCTGACCGGTCCGGCCATCGCGGCAGGTCGGCGTCCGGCCCGCCTGCCGCAGGCCGGCTCCGGCCCCGACCGCGCCGCAGGGCACCCCGCCCCCGTTCGCCCGGTCGGTCAGTTGTTCAGCCCGGCGGCGGCCATCCGCGTGGTGTGCGCGGCGGTGAGCCGGCCGAACAGCCCAGGCACGTCGACCCGGTCATCCCGCGCGACCAGCGTGGTGAGTGCGGCCCGCTCGGCGGCGACGCGGCTCGCCTGGGACAGCGCCTCGCCGACCAGCCGCCGCGCCCACATCGAGAGCCGACCGGCCATCCTCGGGTCGTCGGCGACTGCCGCCCGGATCTCGGTCGCGGCGAATTCGGCGTAACGGGAGTCGTGTAGGACGTCGAGCACCAGTGCCCGGTCCGGCTCCTCCAACACGTCGGCGATCTCCCGGATGAAGTCGTCGGTGACGGCGTCACCGACGTACGCCTTGGTGACCACCTCCGCCCAGTCCCGAGGCTCGGTCGAATCGTGGTACGCCTGCAGCGGCTGGACGTAGGGGGCCATCGCGGCCTCCGGCGGCACACCCAGCGCGTCGAGGCGGTCGGCGAGACGCCGGTAGTTGACGATCTCGGCGGCGGCCATCTCGTTCAGCGCGGCTCGTCGGCGCAGGTCGGGGGCGAGCCGGGCATCACCGGCCATTCGTTCGAAGGCGAGCAGCTCTCCGAAGGCGACCAGGCCCAGCAGGTCGGCGACGGCGGGACCGGGGGTGGTCGGCGTGGACACGAGCGCAGGTTACCCCGTACCCGAGCACCCGAAGTTGTGTGACGTAGGTCACATTTACTTGCCCCGCGTGGCGAATGGCCGGATGGGAATCGGGACGGGGGCATGCCTGTTCAGGTAGCATGGAGCAGTTGCCGTGGGCGCCGATCTGATCGAAGCTCAGCCCGCGGCGCGCGTGCGGCCCGGTCCGGCTCGGCAGTCTGCCGCCGACCGTGTGGCCCGCGTCATACCGAACGCGCCCTGAGGACATGACGGGCGCACCCACGAGAGGGCACCCCCACATCCAGATGAGCGAGTTGACTCAAGATCTGATGGACGGCCAGGAACTGGCCCCCACCGCCCCGGTTCGACCGGAGGCCCCCACGTTCGCCGCACTCGGCGCCCGTGCCGAGACCGTCGAGGCCCTGGCCGCGGCCGGCATCACCCGCGCCTTCGCCATCCAGGAGTACGCGATCCCGATCGCGCTGCGCGGCGTCGACCTGATCGGCCAGGCGCCCACCGGCACCGGTAAGACCCTCGGCTTCGGCGTACCCCTGTTGGATCGGGTTTTCGCGCCGGGCGAGGGAGGCGACGGCGTCCCGCAGGCGCTGGTCGTCGTTCCCACCC
Organism: Micromonospora sp. WMMD964; assembly: GCF_029581455.1. Lineage (NCBI taxonomy): Bacteria > Bacillati > Actinomycetota > Actinomycetes > Micromonosporales > Micromonosporaceae > Micromonospora > Micromonospora sp. WMMD964. The sequence goes on from NZ_CP120860.1 coordinate 440,012, forward strand.
GTGAGCTGGGCATCCAGGTCGCCAAGGACCTGGCCGCCGCCGGCCGGACGCGCGGCGTCCGGGTGCTGCCGATCTACGGCGGCGTGGCGTACGAGCCCCAGATCGACGCGCTGCGCAAGGGCGTGGAGATCCTGGTCGGCACCCCCGGCCGGTTGATGGACCTGCAGAAGCAGAAGCACCTCCGTCTGGACCGGGTGCACGCGCTCGTCCTGGACGAGGCCGACCGGATGCTCGACCTGGGCTTCCTCGACGACGTCGAGAAGATCCTCGCGATGCTTCCGGAAGACCGGCAGACGATGCTCTTCTCGGCCACCATGCCGGACCCGATCGTCACCCTGTCCCGGCGCTTCCTGCGCCAGCCGATGACGATCCACGCCGGGCACACCGCCGAGACCGGCCCGTCGCCGCAGACCCAGCAGCTCGTCTACCGCACCCACTCGATGAACAAGGTCGAGGTGGTGGCGCGCATCCTCCAGGCGGAGGGGCGAGGGCTGACCATGATCTTCACCCGTACCAAGCGGGCCGCCGACCGGGTTGCCGAGGACCTCGACTTCCGCGGGTTCGCGGTCGCCGCGGTGCACGGTGACCTCGGCCAGGGTGCTCGTGAGCGCGCCCTACGCGCCTTCCGCGCCGGCAAGATCGACATTCTGGTCGCCACCGACGTGGCGGCCCGAGGGTTGGACGTCACCGGCGTCACCCACGTGATCAACTACGACTGCCCCGAAGACCAGGACACCTACACCCACCGGATCGGTCGTACCGGCCGGGCCGGCGCGACGGGTGTCGCGGTGACCTTCGTCGACTGGGACGACATGCCGCGCTGGCGCATCATCGACAAGACCCTCGGTCTGGAGATGCCGGAGCCGCCGGAGACGTACCACACGTCGCCGCACCTCTACACCGACCTGCACATCTCCACCGAGGTCAGCGGCACGCTGCCCACGGCCGAGCGCACCCGGGCCGGGCTGGCCGCCGAGATCGAAGAGGACCTGGGTGGCACGACCCGCTCCCGTCGGGGTGACGGCGGCGGTCGGGGCTCCCGTCGCGGTGAGGGCCGTGGCGAGCGCCGTGGTCGAGGTGACAGCCGTCGCGGCCGCTCCGACGCCGACACCGCGACCACCGCCGAGGCACCCGCCGGCGACGCCGCCGACGAAGGCACCCGTACCCCCCGCCGCCGGCGTCGCCGCCGGGCCGGCGAGGTGGTCGCGGGCGAGGCGACCACGGTGATCGCCGCCGAGCCCGGTGCGACCGAGCCGGCCGCCGCATCCGACGGCGAGCCGTCGAAGCCCCGTCGCCGCCGGCGTCGCCGTGGTGGCGGTTCCGGTGCGGGTACGCCGGCCGAGGCGACCGCCGACTGACCGACTGCCACACCTGACATCCCCCGCACCGCCCCGCGCGGTACGGGGGATGTTCCCTTCCCACCCCGCCTGCCGAAGATGGAACGATGCCGGAACCACTGGACGCCGCCCTGACCGAGGTCCGGGCGCTGCTACTCGACCCCGCGCTGACCCGGGCGGTCGCCGCCGGACGACGCCGGGGCCACCGCCCCTCCGTGGTTCGGGCCGAACTGCGGCCGGTGACGCTCAAGGCCGGGCCCCGCATCCAGATCGCCACGTCGGACGGCGCTCGCCCGTACACCCGCAACGTCGCCCCCGGCGCGGAGGCCGCCGTGGCGGTCGACGAACTGTTGGCCGAGCCGTTCGGTAACTGGCACGTGGAGACTGCCGACGCGACGCTGCAACTGCGGGTGACCAAGTCCGGCGAGGCGCAGGTACACCGGGCCGCTACCACCCGCGTCGCGGCCACGCCCAGCGGAAACGACCGGGCCAAGGATTACCTGCTGGACCCGGGCGACCCGATCTTCGCCGAGATCGGCGGCTCGGCGGCCAAACGCCGCCAGGTGGACGCGTTCCTGCGGGCTTTGGCCGCGACCCTGCCCGACGACCTGACCGGCCCGCTGCGGGTCGTCGACCTGGGCTGCGGCAACGCCTACCTGACGTTCGCCGCGTACCGCTACCTGACCGGTCGAGGGTTGGACGTGCACCTGGTCGGCGTGGACGTCCGCGAGGACCAGCGGCAGCGCAACACCGAGCTGGCACAACGGTTGGGCTGGGCCGACCAGGTCAGCTTCGTGGCCGGCACCATCGCCGACGCCGTCGTCGACCCCGCACCCGACCTGGTGCTGGCACTGCACGCCTGCGACACCGCCACCGACGAGGCGCTGGCCCGCGCGGTGCGTTGGGACGCCCGCTGGGTGCTGGCCGCCCCGTGCTGCCACCACGACCTGGCGAAGCAGCTCCGCGCCCAGCCGACCCCGTCCCCGTACGAGCTGCTGACCCGGCAGGGCATCCTGCGTGAGCGCTTCGCCGACGTGCTCACCGACGCGCTGCGCGCCGGATTGCTGCGAGTCCACGGATACCGGGCCGAGGTGGTGGAGTTCGTGGACTCCCAGCACACGCCGCGCAACCTGCTGATCCGTGCCCGTCGTACCGGTGGTGGGCAGACCGAGGCGCAGCGGGCGGAGTACCGCGAGCTGGTCGACCAGTGGCAGGTCACACCTCGGCTGGAGACCCTGCTCTCCGGCGAGTAGGGGCTGTTACATAAGGGCGGTCGAGCCGAGTTCATAGGGGCGGGCGAACCGAGGCGGAGTCCGGGCGGCGATCCGGCAAGACGCGGTCGCGTTCGGAAACCGGTGTCGTATCCCGACGCGACCGCAACGCCACCGGGCGTCGTCCGGGCCCGCCGGCTCTTGTGAAACAGCCCCTGGGAACGCAGCCCCTAACGGCGGCGGTCGCTACGGTCGCGGGCGCCGCCGTCGAGGACGGACACCCGGTCGGTGCCGGACCGATGGTTGTCCCCCGGGGCGGTCGGGAACGGAACGACCTTGCCCGCGCTCTCGGCGTTGCCGGCCGCCGCGAAGGCGTTCCAGGAGATGTCCACCAGCAGCTTCTTGACCTCGGCGTGCCGGGTGGCCGCGTTGTGTTGCAACGCCATCCGGGCACCCAGCACGACACCGACAAGCGTCGTGGTGATCGCGCCGGTGGCGGCCAACACGTGCAGACCGGTCGCGGAACCGGTGCGGAGCACCAGGACCAGCAGCCAGATCCAGAACCCGGCAGCGAAGACGCCGGCCTTGGCGACGAAGAAGAGACTCACCGCACCGGGCTGGTACGGCTGGGGGCGGCTCGGGTCGGCCATGGTGCTCCTCGGCGGTGGTGCGGTCGGACGTCGGCAGGCGAAGGACGCCAGGCCGGGACGGGCACCGAGCTTAGTGGAACAACGATGATGATCGCTCGATGCAGGTTCCGGTCCGCATCATGCTGCCGGAGAAAAGTCTCATCCACGGGACAGTTTGTGCGGTCAGTCAATTGTTTCCGCCGCTGGGCGTACTACCCTCGGAAGGCGCATCGTCCCGTGCTCCGGCAGGAGGGAAAGTCACACAGGGATGGCATCAGCCGACGTATCACCGCAGATGGCCTTCGCCCGCTTCGTCCGGCGCGCCATCGATGACGCCCGCGACGAGCGTGGCTGGACCGTGACCGATCTTGCCTCGCACACGGGCGTCGGTCGCTCCACCGTGTTCCGCTGGCTCGCGGGTGACTGGCAGGACTATCCCGAACTCGCCAAGGTGCGCGGCTTCTGCGCCGCACTGGATCTTCCGGTCGCGGCAGCCTTCCGCGCGCTCGGGCTACCCGACGCCGGCCCCACGCCCCGACGACGCCACGACGACGGCCCGGTCGAGGCGGACGTCCGCGCCATCCTGGATCGGCTGGCCGACCCCACGGTCCCCGCCGAGGAGAAGCACCACATCCGGGACCTGCTCCGCTACCTCGCCCGCCGCCCCATCCGCCGCGCCGGCTAACCCCCGCGCCCCGCGCCCCGCGCCCCGCGCCCCGCGCCCCGCGCCCCGCGCCCCGCGCCCCGCGCCCCGCGCCCCGCGCCCCGCGCCCCGCGCCCAAGATCCTCACAACATCGGCGATGTTGCTGCCTCAGACACGCGGGACACAGCAACATCCCCGATGTTGCGCGGATCTCCCGGTGAAGAACACTCCGGTGCCGGCAGGCACGACGTCAGGGATGACCGACACGACTCCGACTCCCAACGGGGCCGGGGCTGGGGAGGCGCCCAGCGGGCTTTAGGGGACGGTTTGGGTGAACTCGGCCGTGTGGACGGTGGGGCCCACCTGGAAGTCGAGGTAGAGGCGGTAGCGACCCGGGCCGGGGACGGTCAGCCAGAACTTGACCTGGCCGTCGACCAGTTCCGGCTCCGGGTGCACGTGCAGGTAGCCGAGGTCCCCCTCGCGCAGTGCCACCAGGTGCCCGTACGCACCGAGGTAACGCTCCAGCCGGGCGGCACCGTCCGCGCCGTCGATTCGGAAGGTCAGGGGCACCGTCGTCCCGGCCTGCGGGGTGCCCTGGTAGCCGACCGCGAACCCCTCGACAGTCGTCGAGGTGGCCGGCTCCGGCAGCGGACGGGGTTGGTAGTCACCCGGCACGACCAGGTCCGTGCCGAGGGTCACCGCGGTCTGCGCGCCGTTGTCCGCGACGACTGTGAAGTCGGCGTACGCGCGCCAGACGCCGGGCTGCGCCAGGGTCAACGGCACCGACCAGGTGCCGTCGGCCGCCATGGTCGGGTGCAGGTGCTGGTAGCCGGTCAGGTCCCGGCGGACGACGATGAGGTGCATCGGTTTGTCGTGCACGACGGCGAAGCGGGTGACCGGTCGGCGTTGCACGTCGCGTACCTGGAAGCGGAGCTGTCCGGGGCGACCGGCCGCGAACTCGGTGGACGACGGCACCAGGGTGAGCCCGGCCGAGCTGACCGCCAGGCCACCCGGCTCGGTGGGCGCGCCCTGGTCGGTGCCCGTGGCGGCGCCGTGGTTGTGCGGGCCGACGCCGGGTGGGTCGGTGTGTTCGGCGGCCGGCGAAGGCGCGCCGGTGGTGGTGCCGCCCTCGTTCAGCCGGCCGAGGCCGAAACCGAGCAGGACCGCCAGCACCAGCCCGCCGACCACCAGTGCCAGCCGGAGTGTGGCCCGGTCTGGCGCGGCCGAGACCTCGTCAGGCAGCGGCGCGGCCGAGACCTCGTCAGGCACCGGCGCGGCGGAGACCTGGTCAGGCACCGCCGACGCCCAGCACGTGAACCGCCTGGTCGGCGGCGGTCCGGCCCGCGACGGCGCGGGTGTCGGGCTGCTGGTCGGTCATGCCGCCCACGGTACCGTCGCGCCGGGCCGACCCGGACCGACGCCCGGACGGCGTGGCGACCATCGCATTCGACGCCGCCCGGGAACTTCTCCACGACCGGCACCTGAGCGAGCCGCCGCGCGACCACCACACCACCGCGCGATCACCGAGCCGCTACGCGGGGACTTGTCCACCGACCGGCACCGAAGCGAGCCGCCGCGCGGGTCACCCGGCGACGGCCAGGGCGAGCGGGAGCACGTCCGGTGCACCGGCCCGGCGCAGTGCCCGCGCCACGAGCGTCATCGTCCAACCCGAGTCGATCAGGTCGTCGACGAGCAGCACCGGGCCGTCCAGGCCGGCCAGCGCGTCGGCCAGCTCGGTCGGCACGGTGAAGGTGTCGTGCAGCGCGCGTACCCGTTGGGCGCTGTTGCCGCGCGGCCCGCCTGGGCCGCCCGCACCGGCCGGTGTGACCTGCCCGAGGAGCGGCAGCCGGCCCACGGCGGAGATCCGCTCGGCGAGCGACCCGACCAGCCGGGGCCGCCGCCGGGAGCCGACCGCGACCACGGCCACCGGACGGCGGGGCCACGGGTCGTCGCCGTGCGCCCACGCCTTCAGCACCTCCACCACGGCCGCGGCCACGTCGTCGGGCACCGGCGTGTCGGCCGCCTCCGGGCCGACGAGATCCCGCAGTCGACCACCCCAACCCAGGTCGGAGAGACGCCCGACGGCCCGGCCCGGCAGGGCCTGCTCCGCGGGGGCGATCCGGCCCTTGAGCGGTACGCCCACCGCGTCGAGCCCGGTCGGCCAGAGCTTCTTCGGGGCGATCTCCACACCGGGTCGGCCCAGGAAGGTCTGCGCGGCGGCGAGAGCGGCCGTCGACACGTCGGCGGCGAAGAGGGGCTCGGCGCACCTGTCGCAGCGGCCGCAGTCGACCGCCCCGGTGTCGTCCAGGCGTTCCCGTAGATACCGCATCCGGCAGTCGGACGTGGTCGCGTACTCCCGCATGGCCTGTTGCTCGACGGTGCGCGCCTCGGCGACGCGGCGCAACCGGGCCTCGTCGTAGGTCCAGGGCTCGCCGGTGGCGAGCCAGCCACCGCGCACCCGACGGACCGCGCCGTCCACGTCGAGAACCTTGAGCATCAGTTCCAGGCGGGCCCGGCGCAGGTCGACGAGGGGTTCGAGGGCCTGGGTGGAGAGCGGGCGGTCGGTCTGCAGGGCGGCCAGCACGGCCCGGACCTGCTGCTCCGGTGGGAAGGCCAGGGAGGCGAAGTATCGCCAGATCGCGGCGTCCTCGACGCCGGGCAGCAGCAACACCTCGGCGTGCTCCACGGCGCGACCGGCGCGGCCGACCTGCTGGTAGTACGCGATGGGCGAGGGCGGTGCGCCGAGGTGCACGACGAAGCCCAGGTCGGGCTTGTCGAAGCCCATGCCGAGCGCGCTGGTGGCGACCAACGCCTTGATCTTGTTGTCGAGCAGGTCCTGCTCCGCGGCCCGCCGGTCGGCGTCGTCGGCCTGCCCGGTGTACGACGCCACCGGGTAGCCCCGGGAACGCAGGAACTCGGCCGTCTCCCCCGCTGCCGCCACGGTCAGCGTGTAGATGATGCCGGAGCCGGGCAGCTGGTCCAGATGGTCGGCGAGCCAGGCCAACCGGTGCGCCGGGCTGGGCAGGTCGAGCACCCCGAGGCGCAGCGACTCGCGGTCCAGGGTCCCGCGCAGGACGAGGGCGTCGCCCAACTGCTCGGCGACGTCCTGGGTGACCCGGGAGTTGGCGGTGGCGGTGGTGGCCAGCACCGGCGTGCGCTCGGGCAGCTCGGCGAGGAACGTGCGCAGCCGCCGGTAGTCCGGCCGGAAGTCGTGCCCCCAGTCGGAGACGCAGTGCGCCTCGTCGACCACCAGCAGCCCGGTGGTCGCGGCCAGCTTGGGCAGTACGCCGTCGCGGAAGTCCGGGTTGTTGAGCCGTTCCGGGCTGATCAGCAGCACGTCGACGGCCCCGGACTGGATCTCGGCGGTGATCTCGTCCCACTCGTCGAGGTTCGCCGAGTTGATCGTGCGGGCCCGGATGCCCGCCCGGGCGGCCGCCTCGACCTGGTTGCGCATCAACGCCAGCAACGGCGACACGATCACCGTGGGGCCGTGCTCCCCGCCGTCCCTCAGCAGCGCTGTCGCCACGAAGTAGACAGCCGACTTGCCCCAACCGGTGCGCTGCACGCAGAGCACCCGCCGCCGGTCGACGACGAGCGCCTCGATGGCCCGCCACTGGTCCTCGCGCAGCCGGGCATGGTCACCGGCGAGCCGGCGCAGCACCGCCTCGGCCCGCTCCCGTACCGCCGCTCGATCGTGGCTCATCCGGCATTTCTACCAGCAGTGGCGGACGGTCCGGCCCGTCGCGCCCTGTGCCGGTCGCCTCACTCGACCCGGCCGGGTGCGGCCGTGGGTGGGGCGGGCACGGCCGGCGGGGGAAGGAAGATGAGCAGCTCGCGCAGGGAATCAGTGAGCGCCGGTGGGAGGAGGCAGCGGGCAGCCAGGTCCTCCATCGAGCCGAACGGCCCACGAAGCCAACGGTCCATCACCACCTGCCGCGCCTGCCCGGCGGTGACCCCGGGCAGCTCGGCGATCGTCCGTTCCTGGACCGCGTTGACATCCACCAGGCCACCGTCGTCGAAGGTGCGGGGCAGGTCGGGTCGGCCGATGTGCAGCTCCTGCCGCGCCGCCGGGTAGTGGTACAGCAGGTAGCGGGCCTGCTCGCGGCGGACCCGACGGTCGTCGACCACCGGCTCGGCCGACCCCCCGATCCGGTTCGTGAGGGCCGACCAGATCGCACCGTTGAGCAGGATCGTGTGCAGGACGCCGAGCAACCAGCCGAGCAGCCAGGCCAGGATCAGGACACCCTCGGCGTCGGTCACCTCCTCCGAGTCGCCGCTACCGAGTACGCCGATGAAGGTGACCGACAGCGCCAGGTACCCCACGGCGAAGAGCCCGTTGCGCCAGCTCCGCCGCCAACTGGCGTAGACCAGCACCACCAACCAGGTGAGGAGACCGAAGGAGAACACGGCGGTGAGGGTGCCGACGATCGTCGAGGTGACACTCAGCCAGCGCGGCACCGAGTGCGCCGAGGTGTCCCGGGATGAGTGCCGGTCCCTGGGCGCCCAGGGCGGAGACGGGACAGGCTGCGGGACGGGCATCGGGCCGGTCAGGCCAGGCGGCGCGGGCGGGCTGGCCGGCGCGGCCGGGTTCGTCGGCGCGGGCGGGCTGGTCGGCGCGGGCGGGTTCGTCGGCGCGGGCGGGCTGGCCGGCGCGGCCGGGTTCGTCGGCGCGGGCGGGCTGGTCGGCGCCGGTGGGCTGATCGGTGCGGGTGGGCTGGGGGTCGGTAGGGGGCGGGGCGACTCCGGCTCACCCGGCGGCTCCGCCACCACGAGGGTCGGGTCGGAGCGGAGGATGCGCCGGTGCAGTTCCTGGAGCGGCTCGCCCGGTCCGATGCCGTGCTCCTCCCGGAGCAGGTCACCGAACTCCCGGTAGGCCGCGAGCGCCTCCGCCTGCCGCCCACTGCGATAGAGCGCCAGCATGAGCTGGTGCCGCAGTCGTTCCCGGACCGGGAACTCGGCCACCAACTCCACCAACTCCCCGACCATCTCCCGGTGCCGGCCGAGATCCAGCATCAGGTCGGCCCGGGTCTCCAACCCGACGGCCCGCAGCTCGACCAACCGTTGCCGGGCCGCCTCCAGGGGAGGCCCGGTGAAGCCGCTGAACGGCTCGCCCTGCCAGAGCGCCAGGGCGGTGGCCAGCTCGGTCAGTGCCTCGGTGGCACGGCCCTCGGCCCGCCGCTGCCGGGCGCGGTGGATGCCCCGTTGGAAACGGACCGCGTCGAGCGCGTCCGGATCCACGCGGAGCAGATAACCGGCATCGGTCAGGCCCAACACCTGCCCGGGGGTACGCGGCGAACGGTCCGGCTCCAGCACCCGGCGTAGCCCGGCGACGTACTTCTGCACGACGTTGGGGCCGTTCGCGGGCGGATCCTCCGGCCAGACCGCCTCGATGATCTGCCCGGTGGACACCGGACGGCCCGCGGAAAGCAGCAGCACGGTCAGCACCGCGCGCTGTTTGCCCGGACCGAGGTCGATCTCCCGGTCGGAATACCAGGCCCGCTGAGGCCCGAGGATCTCGAAACGCAGCTGTCCTGACATGCGAGTTTCCGCTCCTGACACCCCCGTGTGCACCGGACGGCAGTGCCCGGCAGCCGGACGGCAGCATATCGGCAGCCGGACGGCCGTGATGGTCCGCAACATCGTCATCGGCAGAAGCCACGCAGCGAGAAAGAGACATGCGATGACACAGGCAACGGGCACCGCCGGCACCTTCGGACGGACGGTCGGCACGATCGCCGCCGTACTGGCCGCGACCACCCTCCTCGGCGGTTGCGGGCCGAAGGACGAGCCCGCCGCGGCACCGCGGAGCGGCCCGAGCGCCAGCCCGACGGTCGATCCGAAGCGGGCGCTCCTCGACGCCGTCCCGGACGGCACCGAGGGGACGTTCCAGTTCAGTGGGAAGGACTCCACCAACACGCACACCGGTCGGGTCGACCCCGCGTCGAAGGCTGTCGAACTCAGCATCACCGGCGCGCCGGGCTCCGACGGCATCACCACGAAGATGTCGTTCCTACTCATCGGCGAGGAGGCGTGGCTGAAGGCGAAGTTCAGCGGCAAGCCGGGCCTGCCGAAGTTCCCGGACAAGTGGATGAAGCTGGACCGCACGAAGCTGACCGGCAGCGACACCATCCCGGCCTACGACAGCGCCGACCAGGGCAACGCCGGTCCGCTCATCGAGGCGGCCACCTCGGTCCAGGAGCAGAGCCCCGGCCAGTACGTCGGTGTCGTCGACGTGAGCGCTGGCAACGCGGCCGAGGTGCTGGACGACGGCGAGGCGGCGGCACTCGGCGAAGCCGGTAAGACGGTGCCGTTCACCGCGGTCGTCGACGAGGAGAAGCGCCTGACCTCGCTGACGTTGAAGATCCCCGCCGCCGGCAAGGCGAAGGCGTACGACTACGTCGTCAACTACACCGACTACGGCACCGCACCGAAGATCACCGTCCCCACCGGCAGCGCCGCCACCAAGGCCCCGGCCATGGCGTACGAGATGCTCAACGGCTGACCCATACGGGCGGGCGGCGGCCACACGGGGGGCCGCCGCCCAATCCCTGTTGATCAAGAGGTTTGCGTCATCGTTCGGCCGTATCCTGACGCAAACCTCTTGATCAACATGGTCAGGCGCGGGGGCGGGGGCGGGGGCGGGGTCAGCGGCGGGGGCGGAGGGCTCGGGTCAGGTGGGCTACGCGGGGGGCCAGGCCCGCCAGGCCGCCGGGGAAGAAGTAGACGGCCAGGATGAAGACCGTGCCCAGGACGAACAGCGGCTGGCTCAACGGGTGACTGAGGACGGCCGGCAGGTTGTCGACGGCGTCGCTGGTGCCGAAGGCGGTGAGCCGGTGGTCCAGGTACATGTAGAGGACACCGCCGAGCACCGGCCCCCACCGGGTGCCCGGCCCGCCGAGCACGACCATGACCAGCAGCGACAGGGTCAGCTCGGAGGACGTGATGTGCGGCGACGCGCCGCCGACGATCAGGACGTAGACCACCCCACCCGTCGACGCCAACCCACCGGCCAGGGTGAACGCGACAAGCTTGTAGCGGTACGGGTCCAACCCGAGCACGCCGATCCGCCGTTCGTCGTCGCGCAGCCCGGCGAGCACCCGACCGGTCGGCGACCCGCTCACCCGGTGCACCACGAAGACCACGAGCGTCAGGTACGCCAGCGCCAGCCAGTACAGGTTGACGGTGTTGGTCACCCCGACCAGCCCGGCGGGCAGCCCGGACACGTCCAGCGGCAGTCCCTCCTCACCGCCGGTGAGGCCACCGAAGTCGCGGGCCACCAGGATCGCCCCGACCTGCGCGAAGGCCAATGTGACCATGGCGAACGCGATGCCCACGGTCCGCAGCGCCACCGCGCCGAGCAGCGCGGCGAGGATCGTGCCGCCGGTGACGGTCAGCAGGGCCGCCTGCCACAGCGGCAGGCCGGCCCGGGTGACGAGGATGTCGGTGCCGTAGACGCCGGCGGCGAAGTACAGGGCGTGCCCGAAGGACAGCATCCCGGTCCGGCCGAAGAGCAGGTCGTAACCCGCCGCCAGCCCGCCGAAGATCAGGCAGATGGCGAGCAGTTGCAGGGTGCCGGGCGAGTTGACCGGCCCCTCGAAGATCCCCGGCAGCGAGATCGTCGAGTACGGCAGGACCGCCAGCACGACGAGCGCGACGAGCGGCAGGAACGGGCGGAACCGGTGCCACCGCCCGCGCTGCGGGGTCAGTTCGTCAGGCACCTGCGCGGGAGGCGCGTCGATCACCGTCATGCCGTTGCCACCTTTCCGGCGATGCCCTGCGGGCGCAGCAGCAGCACCACGGCCAGCAGCCCGACCACGCAGATGTCACCCAGCCCGGACGTGCCGTAGTAGTTGACGAACTGCTGCACCAGCCCGACCACGACCGCCGCGTACGCGGAGCCGACCACCGAGCCCATCCCACCGATCACCACCACGATGAACGCGAAGATCAGCAGTGAGCTGCCCTGACCGGGCGAGACGGTGCCGAAGTAGACGCCGCCGAGCGCCCCGGCGAGCGCCGCCGCCGCCCCGCCGATCGCGAAGACCAGCGTGAACGCCTTCCGCACGTCGATGCCGAGCGCGGTCACCATCTCCCGGTTCTCCACCCCGGCGCGGATCACCAGGCCGTACCGGGTCCAGCGCAGGAACGCCAGGATCGCGCCGAGCACCAGCACCGCCGCGATGATCAGCAGCAGGCCCCCGTTCGGCACCTGTGCCCCCAGGATCCCGGTCACCTGCCGGGTCCAGTCCGGACGCGGGAACGGTCGAGCGTCCGCACCCCAGGTGGCCTGCAACAGCGCCACCCCGGCCAGCGAGAGGCCGACGGTGACCAACACCTGCTCGATGGTGCGGGAGTAGAGCGGACGGATCAGCACCAGCTCGACCAGGATCGCCACCAGCGTGCCGGCGGCCACCCCGAACGCGACGGCCAGCACGAAGCCGAACCCGTCGGGCCCCGCGCCGGGCAGGTTGCCCGCCGCCCACCAGGTGCCGTACGCGCCGACGCCGAGGAACAGCCCGTGCGCGAAGTTGAGCACGTCGGCCAGACCGAAGACCAAGGACAGGCCGGAGGCGACCAGGAAGTACAGCGCCGCCAGGCCGAGCCCGGTCAACGCCAGGAGAATGACGGTCCCCATCAGTGCTTCACCTCCGCCGAGCCGACACCCAGCAGTGACTTGGTCAACGCCGTCTCCAACAGCAGCTCGTTGGCGTCGCCGGTCCAGGCCACCCGACCGGCGGCCAGCACCACCGCGTCGCGGGCCAGTCGGCGTACGACGGCGAGGTTCTGCTCCACGAGCAGCACCGGCACCGACTCCGCGACCCGTTCCAGCACCTCGGCCACCTCGGTCACCACCTTGGGCGCCAGCCCCTTCGTCGGCTCGTCCACGAGCAGCAGCCGGTTGTCGTTGAGCAGCACCCGACCGATCGCGAGCATCTGCTGCTGCCCGCCGGAGAGCGAGCCGGCCCGTTGCCGTCCGCGCCGGTCCAGCTCCGGGAAGAGCGCGAAGACCTTGTCGTACGCCGGGCTGGTGCCGCGCCGTTCGGCGAGCCGGAGGTTCTCGGCGACGGTGAGACCGGCGAACACGTCCCGGTCCTCCGGCACGTAGCCGAGCCCACCGCGGACCAGCCGGTGGGTGGGTTGGGTCAGCAGACTCTGCGCGCCCATCCGGATGGTGCCGCGGACCTCCCCGGCGGGCGGGGTGAGCCCGAGGATGGCGCGCAACGTGGTGGTCTTGCCGACGCCGTTGCGGCCGAGCAGAACCGTCACGCCGGTCGGGGCGACAGTGAAGGACACCCCCTGGAGGATGTGCAGCCCGGAGATCCGGACCGACAGCTCCTCCACACTGAGGATCGGTTCGCTCACAGCGCTGCCTCCGTTCGCGACTGCGGGGCTCGCAAACCCGGCTCACTCCTCGCGCTCACAGCGACTCCCCCAGGTAGGCCTCTTGCACGGTGGGGTTGGCCATCACCGTCTCCGGGGTGTCACAGGCCAGCAGCGCGCCGTGGTGCATCACGGCGATCCGGTCGGCCAACTCCAGGATGACGTCCATGTGGTGCTCGACCATCAGCACCGCCCGGCCGCTGTCGCCGGTCAGTGACTTGATGACGGCGACCAGCTCCGGGATGTCCTCGGCGCTGACCCCGGCCATCGGCTCGTCCAGCAGCATCACCCGGGGCTCACCGGCGAGCAGCAGGGCGATCTCCAACTTGCGCTTCTCGCCGTGGGCCAGGGTGCCGGCGAGCGCCGTACCCCGGTGGGAGAGGCCGACCCGGTCGAGCGCCGTGTCGGCGGCGGCGGCGACCTCCCGGTCGGCCGCCGCCCGCCGCCACAGTGCCATCGAGCCCCCGCAGTGCGCCTGCACGGCGAGCCGGACGTTCTCCCGCACGCTGAGCGAGCCGAAGACCGAGGACGCCTGGAAGGTACGGCCCAACCCGAGGCGGGCCCGCCGGTGCGGCGGAAGCGCCCCGATGTCCTGCCCGTCCAGGGTGATCCGGCCCTCCGTGGCCCGGCGCAGGCCGGTGATCAGGTTGAACAGTGAGGTCTTGCCGGCGCCGTTCGGCCCGATGACGCCCAGGAACTCCCCGGGCTCGAGGTCGAGGTAGACGCTGTCGACGATGGCGACCTCACCGATCCGCCAGGTCAGACCGCGGGTGGCGAGCATGGCTCAGCCCTTCATGGCCACGGCCGGTGGCGCGGTCTCGTCACCGGTGAGGCTCTTCTGCGCGGTGGCCGTGAACTCGGTGCCGCTGCCGGTCAGCTTGGCCTGGAACATCGGCTGGAGCAGCGCGTGGTCGGCGGCCCGGATGGTCATCTTGCCCTTGACCCCGTCGAAGCTCCAGCCCTCCAGAGCGGTGACCATCTTGTCGACGTCGTCCCCGCCCTCCTGTGCCGCCCGGACCACCATCTGCGCGGCCGCGAAGCCGTCCGGGTGGAACAGGTCGATGGTGTTGACCTTCGCCTTGAGCGCCTTGCTGGCCTCGGTGTCGCTGGCACCGTCGAAGTAGTGCGACAGGAAGGAGATCTTGGTGCCGGCGGCCCCGAAGGTCGGCCAGGAGGCACGGATGTCCAGGCCGGTGACGACCGTGGTGGACGCGAGCACGCCCTGCTGGTCGAGGGTCTGCCACATCGCCGGGGCGGTGGTGCCCGCCCAGGCCACGAAGAGCAGGTCCGGCTTGGCGGCCTTGATCTGGCTGGCGAACGGGGTGAACTCGGTGGCGCTCGCCGGCGCCCGGACACTGCTCACGGTGGCCCCCGCCCCGCCGATGACGGCCTTGACGGCCGCCTCGTTGGCGTCACCGAACGCGCCGTCCTGCGCGAAGACCACCACCTTCTTGCCGGTCGGGTCGCCGATGAACGACTTGGCGGTCACCACGTCCTGGTAGGACTGCCGGCCGGAACGGAACGTGTACTTGTTCGCGCCGGTCACCGCGTCGGTGGCGGCCGGCCCACTGATGAACAGGACCTTGTTCTGCGCCGCGATCGGCGCGACCTGCAACGCGACGCCGGAGGCGGTGGAACCGGCGATGATCTTCGTGCCCTTGCCGATCAGGTCCTTCGCGGCGGAGACCGCCTTGGCCGGGTCACCCGCGTCGTCGACCTCGGTCAACTCGATCTTCCGGTCGCCGACCTTGCCGGTGCCCTTCGTGGCGAAGTCGAGCCCGGCCTTGAACCCCTCGATGTACTGCTTTCCGTAGCTGGCCAGGGCACCCGACTGGGAGTACACCAAGCCGACCTTGACCGGCGCGGCGCTGTCGCCGCCGCCGGTGGCGGTGTCCTGCGGGCTACCACAGGCCGTGGCGGCCAGCGCCGCGGCCATCATCGTGGCGGCGGACAGGAACGCCCGCCGCGTGTGCCGGACCGTCATCGCGACTCCAGGTGAGGACAGGATGCTGTGTTGTCGGCTCACGCTAGAAGTGACGTCACCCACGGGCTATGTGGCGGAAACACACAAGTAACGGGAATGAGGTGGCCGGAGGTTACAACGGGCCGCCCGCCCACCGGAGAGCAATCGGCGCTGATGGCCCGAATCACCACGGACCGCACTCGACGTGTGTCTCCTCGCGCCATCCGCCGCTCAGCCGTTCGATGATCGACTCCACCTCGACGAGGTGGTGCCATCCCGAGCGGCGGACACCCCCACATCGCCGACCAGGAGTCGATCACGCCGCCAGGCATCCGGGGCAGGGCACTGCGGCGAGGGCAGGGCGGGCACAACGCCGGCCCGCCGTCCGGGTGGCGGACGACGGGCCAGCGGGTGGGCCGGGCGTGATCGGCCCAGCGGTCGGCTCGGAGCGGGTCAGCTCCGGGCCGGGGTCAGGAGGCGAGGCCGGCGCGGGCGGCGACGGCGGTGTCCGGGTGGTCGCTGAAGACGCCGTCCAGGCCCAGGCCGAGGAAGAGTTCGTACTCGGCGGTGATGTCGCCGCGAGCGTTGGGGTCGGTGCCGATCCGGAAGTCCACGGGGAGGAACTGGTTCTCCGCGCGGAACGTCCAGGAGTGCACGAGCAGCCGCTCGCGGTGCGCGTCACGTACGACGGTGGTGGGGGCGAGCAGGGCCCCGGCCGCGTTCCGGGGCACCAGCAGGTTCTTGTTCGCGCCGATGCCGTCGGCGTACCCGGCGATCCACTTCAACCCGGCCGGCGTGACGAGGTCCTGGTAGCCGCGGGTGTCACCGGCGACGGTGAAGTCGTACGGGCGGCCGGTGGCGTCGAGTAGCTGCACCAGCTTCACGTCGGTGAGCCGGCTCAGCCGACGCAGGTTCGCCGTCTCGAACGACTGGATGAACACCGGCGAGTTCTTCCGGTCCAGCTTGTTCTGCCGCAGCACCTTCAGCAGCGGCTCCTCCAACGGCTTGCCGATCGACGTGAAGTAAGTCGGGTGCTTGGTCTCCGGGTAGATGCCGATGGTGCGGCCCCGTGCCCGCCCCTCGGTCCGGGCCAGGTCGATGACCTCCTGGAGGGTCGGCACCTCGAAGCGGCCGTCGAAGGCGGTGTTCGCCACCCGTACCTGCGGCAGTCGTTCCTTGGCTCGCAGCGTCTTCAGCTCGGCCAGGGTGAAGTCCTCGGTGAACCAGCCGGTCACGGCGACACCGTCGATGGTCTTGGTCGCCTTGCGGGCCGCGAATTCCGGGTGGGTCGACACGTCGGTGGTGCCGGAGATCTCGTTCTCGTGCCGGGCGACCAGGATGCCGTCGGCTGTCGACACCAGGTCCGGCTCGATGTAGTCGGCGCCCATCCGGATCGCCAGCCGGTACGCCTCCAGGGTGTGCTCCGGCCGGTAGCCGCTGGCGCCTCGGTGACCGATCACGATCGGACGGTCGGTCGCCCGGGTGCGGTCCGCTCCGGTCGAGGGCTCGGCGGCGGCCATCGTGGGCACGGCCACAGCGGCGGCGAGCAGCGCGCCGGCCACGCCGAGGGTCGAGAGGGTACGTCGCAACGCCGTCTCCTGTCGTCGGGGGTTGCCCGTCAGCAGACCGCCCGTGATTGGCCGGGAGTTTGTCGGCGACTGGCCGGGAGGTGAATCTCCGGAATGGGCGTTCCCGCTCCGGCGCTCGCCCGGAAAAGGAAGATTGTCTGGTGCGCTGGTTCTTCCGCAACCCCGTGCGGCTGGTGCCGCTGGGGTTCCTGGTGCCGATCCTGCTGGGCACCGGGCTGCTGATGGCGCGCTGGGCAACGGTCGATCACCAACGCCCACCCCTGGTCACCGCGTTGTTCACCGCCACCTCAGCGGTGTCGGTGACGGGAATGGCGATCAACGACACCCCCAACTACTGGTCCGGTGCGGGGCTGGTGGTGATCACCCTGCTCACCCAGCTCGGCGGTCTCGGCATCCTCACCGCGGCGGCGCTGGTCATCCTGGCGGTCTCGCGCCAACTGGGCCTGCGCAACCGCCTTCTGGTGCAGGCCGAGACGGCGGAGTTCGGGATCGCCGACGTGGCCCGCCTGCTGCGTCGGATCGCGGTGACCGTCTTCGCCTGCGAGGCGGTGATGACCGCGCTGGTCGCCGGCCGGCTCTGGTGGGCGTACGACTACCGGCCGGGCCGGGCCCTCTGGTCGGGGGTGTTCCACACCGTCCAGGCGTTCAACAACTGTGGATTCGCGCTCTACAGCGACGGTCTACTGGCCTTCTCCCGCGATCCGTGGGTGTCGCTGCCGCTGGCGTTCGGTGGAATCGTCGGCGGGCTCGGGTTTCCCGCCCTGTTCGAGGCCGTCCGCGAGTGGCGGAGGCCGGCGGGGTGGGTGGTGGCCACGAAGTTGACCATCTGGGGCAGCCTCGTCCTGCTGCTGCTGGGCTTCGCCGGCCTGCTCGCCGCCGAGTGGACCAACGCCAACACCATCGGCTCGTACGACGCCGCAGGCAAGACGCTCGCATCGTTCACGCAGATCGCGTTGAGCCGCACCGGCGGGTTCAGCGTGCTGAACATCGCCGAACTCCAGGAGGAGACCTATCCGCTGCTGATCGTGCTGATGTTCATCGGCGGCGGCAGCGCCAGCACGGCCGGGGGCATCAAAGTGTCCACGTTCTTCCTGCTCGGGTTCACGATCTGGGCGGAGCTGCGCGGCGAGCCGGACGTCACGGTCGGGCACCGCCGGGTGGCGACCGCCAGCCAGCGGCAGGCCGTCACGGTGGCCCTGCTCAGCGTCGCGCTGGTCACGGCCGGGACCATGCTCCTGCTGCTGCTCACCGAGGGCGTGCGGTTCGTCGCGGCCCTGTTCGAGGTCACCTCCGCGTTCAGCACCACCGGGCTCACCATCGGTCTGGCCGGCGAACTGCCGACCAGCGGGCAACTGGTGCTCACCGTGCTGATGTTCATCGGCCGGGTCGGGCCGCTCACCCTGGGGTCGGCGATCGCCCTGAACACCCGACGCAGGCTCTACCGCTACCCCCAGGAACAACCAATTGTCGGTTAGAGGTGAGGAGGGTCGAGGTGTCCGCGAGACGATCGGACGGCGGCGGCATCGTGGTGATCGGGTTGGGCCGTTTCGGCTGCCACCTGGCCGCGTCGCTCAGCCGGATGGACCGCGAGGTGCTGGCCGTCGACCGCAACCCGGCCCAGGTGCAACGTTTTGCCGACCAGCTCGACCGGGTGGTTCAGGCCGACTCGACCGAGGAGGGGGCGCTCCGTCAGCTCGGCGTCGCCAGTTTCGCCCGGGCGGTGGTGGCCATCGGGGCGTCGGTGGAGGCGAGCGTCCTCACCGTGCTGGCGTTGGTCGAGTTGGGTGTGCCGCAGATCTGGGCGCGGGCCACCTCGCAGAAACACGCCAAGATCCTGTCGTCGGTGGGCGCACACCACGTGATCTTTCCGGAGGCGGAGACCGGCGACCGGGTGGCGCACCTGATCGTCAGCCGGTTGCTGGACTTCGTCGAGTTCGACGACGACTTCGCGATCGCCACCGTCCGGGTTCCGGAGTCGTTCGTCGGGCGCACCCTGCTCGACCTGCGCCCGGAGGAACGTTCCGGGGTACGAGTGATCGGCGCGAAGGTGCCCGGTGAGCGTTTCCGGTACGCCTCGGACGACACGGCCCTCACCGAGGGTGGGGTGCTGATCGTGGAGGGCGGGATCGACCAGGTGCAGCGGTTCGCGGGGCGACGCTGACAGTCACCTCTTCGGCCCGCCGTGCTTCTCGGGGCCCTTCACCCTTTTCCCGGACCACCCGGCCCCTTGCCCTCGGCGGGCTTCGCCGGCGCCTTCGCCGCCTTCGGCGGCTTCGCCTTCTGGGCGGCTCCACCGCCGGAGCCGCTGGGTGTCGTCGCCTTCTTCGGCGGGGCCTTCTTCGTCGTGGTGGCGGCCGTGCTCGCCGGTGCGGTGGACGGCACGCTGCCGGCCACCCCGGAGACGCGTACGCCGCAGGTCACGTCGCCGAGCCGGAACTCCACCGGCAGCGGGTTCGCCCCGCTGTACGTCCCGGACAGGGTGAGCTTCTCGGCCGCGCCGGGCGCGAGGGTGGTGCGCTGTGCAGCGGGTCGGATCAGCACCTTGCTGCCCTGCTGCTGCACCGACGTCGGCTCCGCCTTCGTCACGGTCTGCTGACCGGGGAAGGTGAAGTTCATCGTCCAGTCCCGCAGCTCCTGCTTGCCGCTGTTGGTCAGGGTCAGCTCGGCGGCGAAGTCCTTGCCGGTATCGGCACGCAGCGCGTACGTCACGTCGCAGGTCGGTGCCTGCGGCAGACCCATCCGGGCCTCGGTGGTCGGCCGGTCGTCGCCGCTGGCCGGGCTGCGCGAGGTGAATCCCCACATCGCGCCGGTGACCGCGATCAGGCCGACGGCGGCCACCCCGGCCTCCACCCGCCGGCGACGCCGGTCCGTACGCCGGCTCCGGTTACGGGTACGCGACAGCGGCAACGCGTCGGTCGCCGCGGACCAGGGCAGGATCGTGGTGCCCGCATTGGCCAGCGCGGCCGGGTCCAGTGGCCCGCCGGCCGGGGAGACCGGGACCGCGGCGAGCATCCCGGCCGCCTCGGCGAGGGTCCGGGCCAGCTCGGCGGTCACCGGGCGGTCACCGGGCCGCTTGGCCAGGCAGCGCCGCACCAGGTCGGCGACCTCGTCGGGCAGGCCGGGCACCGGCGGCATCGGGTCCGGGTCGTTGTACATGTGCGCCCGCAGCATCTGCGTGGTCGTGGTGGCCTGCCAGGGCAACCGGCCGACGAGCATCCGGTAGAGCAGCAGCCCGACGGCGTACACGTCGGTGGCCGGGGAGACCTGGCCGTTGTCCAGCCGCTCCGGAGCGAGGTACGCGGGGGTGCCGAGCAGTGCGCCGTCCGGCCCCTTCTCACTCTCCCCCACCAGTGCCGAGATGCCGAAGTCGACGACCTTCACACCGGTCGAGGTGAGCATCACGTTGCCCGGGGTGACATCGCGGTGCACCACACCACGCGCGTGTGCGGTGGCCAGCGCCGAGCTGACCTCGGCGCCGATCGTCACCGCCTCCCGCCACGGCAGGCGTCCCTCCCGGCCCAGCCGGCTGGCCAGCGAGGTGCCGTCGACCAACTCCATCACCACGTACGGCACGGTCAGGCCGACCTGCTCGGACTCGCCGTAGTCGTACACGTTGGTGATGTTGGGGTGGCAGAGCCGGGCGGCGGCCTGCGCCTCCACCCGGATGCGATGCCGGAACGCCCGGTCGCTGGCCAGCCGGGAGGCCAGCACCTTCACCGCGACCTGGCGGCCCAACACCTCGTCGTAGCCCCGCCAGACCACCGACATGCCACCCGCGCCCAGTTGCTCGACGAGCCGGTACCGCTCATCGAGGAGTTGCGCGTTGTTCCGGTCCCCACCGCCCATGGTGGCCGTTGTTGCCCAGGTCGGGCGCTCCTACACCTCAAGGATCGGAATCGGTCAGGAAAGTCACCCGATCAGGCGGTCGCCAGCAGTTGGTCCACCGGGGCGTAGTCGTCGGTCAACACCAGCGCCGAGCCGACGAACTCCGTCAGCTCCGCACCGGAGAGCAGGCTGACCTTGGGGTCCACCTCGCTCAGCCGGGCGCGGACGGCGTCCAGCGGCAGCGGCGCGTCCGAGCCGACGATGAGGAAGTTGGAACCCCGCTGCTCCGCGAGCGCCTCCGGCGGCGCGATCAACGCGACGTGCCGGAACTCGGCGGCCACCGTGGCCAACTCGGCACGGATGAACCGCAGCGGCGGGTAGTCGATGACGTTCTGCACGTACACGCCGCCGGGGCGGGTCACCCGCCGGACCTCGGCCGCCATCTCCCGGGTGGCCAGGTGCCAGGGCACCACCAGGTGACCGAACGCGTCCCCGACGACCAGATCACGGCTGTCCTTCGGCTCGCCGGCGACGAGCATCCGGGCGTCACCGACGACCGCCCGCAGCTCCGGCCCCGTGCGTACGCCCAACTCCTGCTCACCCAGCTCGACCAGGCCGCCGTCGATCTCGAACACCAGGTTGTCGGTGCCCGGCCGGGTGGCGGTCAGGTAGCCCGGGACGGTGAACCCGCCGCCGCCCAGGTGCAGCGCGTCCAGGCGCTTCCCGGCCGGTGCGGCGACGTCGGCGACCGCGCCGATCCACTTCGTGTACGCGTACTCCAGGTGCTTCGGGTCGGCGAGGTCCACGTACGAGTGCTGGGCCGAGTTGAGCAGCAGCGTCCGCCCGGTGGGCCGGTCCGGGTCGGACACGACGCGGGCGCAGTGGTACGCGGTCTCGATGTCGCACGGGTTCGGTGCCACGGTGGTCAGCCCCGCCCCGACCAGGCCGAGAACCGCCAGCGCGGCCCGGGTGCGGGCCGGGCCGGGCAGTTCGGTGGGCTCCTGCCGGCGCAAATACCAGCCGAGACCGATACCGACCAGCCCGAGCGCGAGCGCGAGGGTCAGCAGGATGACGGTGCTGCGCAGCGCGGCGACCAGCACGAAGCCGGTGAGCAGGGTGGCGGTGATGCCGCCCAGAGTGCCGATCCCGGAGAGTCGACCGACCACCTGCCCGGTGCGACGCAGGTCGGCGAGTTGAAGCTTCACGACCAGCGGGGTGACGGCGGCCAGCAGCGCGGCCGGGACGAACACGGCCAACGCCACCAACAGCAGGATGCCGCTGGCCGCGCCGCCGCGCAGCACCTCACCGGCGTAACGGACCACCGGCAGGGTGATCGCGGTGGCGATGCCGGCCAGCACCAGCGCCGGTGCCAGCAGGCCACGCGGGTTGCGCCGGTCGGCGAGCCAACCGCCGGACCACGCCCCGTACGCGATGGCGGCCAGCGCGATGCCGATCACCGAGCTGGTCACCTGGAGGGTCACCCCGACGTACGGGCCGACCAGGCGCAGCGCGACGGTCTCCAGCACCAGCACGGCACCGCTGGAGAAGAAGACCAGGAAGGCGGCCAGGCCGTTGGGCAACGCCCGGCCGGTGACCGCAACGGGCGAGGTCGGGGACGCCGGCGGGGCCGTTACGTCGGACGGTGGGGAGCTCATCGTCGCGATGGTACGCAGCGAAGCTGGTGCTTCGGGTCAGTACATCGAGAGATGAACATGGTTCGTGTGGGACGCGGCGGGACTGCCGCTGCCGCTGTAGGCGCGCCAACCGGTGCCGGGATGCCAGATCTGCCGGTACCAGATCACGTAGAGCACCCCGAGTCGTTCGGCGTTGCGCACGTGCCAGGCGGCCAGGCTGTCCCCGTACGCCTTGTCGCCGCCGGTCGCGTTCTTGTCCTCGAAACCGTTGGTGGCGGCCGAGAAGTCGCAGGCCCGACCCTTGGGGTGCTCGCCGCCGCCACCGCTGCGCTTGCAGGAGACGTGCCGCTTGTAGCCGGCGGCCTGGGTCTCCTTCAGCGCGTGCAGGGTGCGCGGGGTGATGCATCCGGAGGTGGTCGGGTCCTTCACCGAGCACGACTCCGACGGCCAGGACCCGTCGGAGTTGCGCGGCGCCGGCTTCGCCGAGGTGGAGCTGCCGCCGCTGAAGCCGTTGCTGCCACCCGAGCTGACCTCGGCGAGGGCCGCCTCGGCCTCCTTCTTCTTCTTCGCCATCACGGCGAGTTGCTTCTGCTGCTCGCGGACCTCGGTGTCGATGGCGAGCTTGGCCTGCTGCGCCTGCTGCTTGGCCTCGACGAGGTCACGCAGCCGCTTGCTGTCGCGCTGGGCCATCAGGTCGAGGTCGCTGACGCGTTCCAGGAACGCCTGCGGCGTGGTGGTGTTGAGCAACATCGTCGCCGGGGTGAGCCGACCGAGCCGGTACGACTGCGCGGCCACCTCGCCCACCTGGGCGGTCAGCCCGACCAGTCGACCCTCGACCGCGGTCAGCTCCCCGGCCAGCGCCGTCTGGCGACGCTTGGAGTTGTCCAGTTTGGCCTTCGCCTCGATGTGCCCCTTGGCGGTCAGCTCCAACGCGTCCTGGAGCTTCTTGCTGCCACCCTCGCCGGGCTCCGCGTACGCGGGCACGGCGGAACCGCCGAGCACCAGCGCGACGGTGGCGAGCAGAGCGAACAGGGTGCGGCGACCGAGCCGCGGGCGAAGCCTGGTCCTGGGCACGAAAGCGTCCTTCCGTCGACCGCCGGTGAACCAACTGCGGCGGCGTCCCCGCCGGCCCCGGTCGGCGGCCTGCTGGCGGAGACCGCCGGTCACGATACCGGACGACGGCCTGCTGACCAGCCCCCCGACCTCCGGGCCGCCCAGATGTCGACAGAGCGTCTCGGCGCCGTCGCGCAGGGCGCGGATCAGCTGTCGAGGAGGGCTCCGCGGACTTCGGCCCAGACCTGCTCGTTGGCGGCGACGAGGAGACCGCGGCCGTCGTCGGCCGGGTGGTAGTCGACACCGTCGAACCGGCGGGCGACGCCACCGGCCGCGCGGACCAGCAGGGCGCCCGGCGCGTGGTCCCACGGCAGGGTCCGCCAGAAGAGGACGAACTGCTGTTCTCCGGTGAGGATGTCCAGGTACTCCCGGCCGGCGCAGTGTTGGCCGGGCAGCAGCTCGCCGAGGCGCCGACCACCGGCGCGGACCCGGTCCCGGGTCTCCGGGGGCAGGAACCGGGTCATCGCCGCCCCGCGCAGCTCGCCGAGCGGCGGGGTCGAGGCGCTGCCGTCGACCGGTCGGCCGTTGAGCAGGGTGCCGTCGTCGGCCGTGCCGACGGCGAGGGTGTCGGCGAGCGGGTCGAGGATCCAGCCGGCGGCCGGTCGCCCGTCGGTCAGCAGCGACACCATCAGGGCGAACGGCCGACGGCCCGCGGCGAAGTTGGCGGTGCCGTCGACGGGGTCGACCAACCAGACGTCCCCGCCGTCGCGCAGGTGCCGCAACAGCCCCGGGTCGTCGGCGACACCCTCCTCGCCGACGACCAGCGAGCCCGGCCGCAGCCGACGCAGACCGGCCGAGAGCAGCTCCTCGGCCCGGCGGTCGGCGACGGTCACCACCTCACCGGGCGCCTTCTCCGACACGTCCTCGTCGTCGAGCTTGCGGAACAGGGGCAGCACGACCTGGTCGGCGGCCTCCCGGAGGAGGTCGCCGACGTCGTCGAGCAGGGTGTCAGCCACGCGGCGGCAGCTTGACCACGCTGACGAAGAACTCGTCGATCTGACGGACCACCGAGATGAAACGCTCGAAGTCCACCGGCTTGGTCACGTAGGCGTTGGCGTGCAGTTGGTAGCTGCGCAGGATGTCCTCGTCGGCCTGCGAGGTGGTGAGCACCACCACCGGGATCCGACGCAGCTGCTCGTCCTTTTTGATCTCTTCCAGCACCTCCCGGCCGTCGCGGCGGGGCAGGTTGAGGTCGAGCAGGATCAGGTCGGGCGCGACCGCGTCGGCGTACTGGCCCTCCCGGCGCAGGTAGGCGAGCGCCTCGGCGCCGTCGGAGACGACGGTCAGCCGGTTGCGCAGCTTGTGCTCCTCGAACGCCTCCTGGGTCATCAACACGTCACCCGGGTCGTCCTCGACGAGCAGGACCTCGATCGGGCTCTTGCCATCCGCCGGCGCGGTCATCCCACCGTCTCCCTCATGTCACCCGTTCTACCGCTTCCCGGCGGCTCGTCGGCCCGGTCCGGCCGGTCCGACCCGTCGGACTGCTCGGCCGGCGCTGCCGGAGCGTCGTCCGAGGGCGTCGTGTCGTCCGCCGTCGACGCCGTCGGCTGCTCCGGCGACTCGACGGCGGCAGCCGCCTCCACGTCCGCCGGAAGGGCCGGCAGCGTGAAGCGGATCGCGGTGCCCTCGGGTACGTCGGTGTCCACCCAGACCCGGCCGCCGTGGTACTCGACGATCTTCTTGACGATGGCCAGCCCGATGCCGGTGCCCGGGTACGCGTCCTTCGAGTGCAGGCGCTGGAAGATCACGAAGATCTTGTCGGCGAACTCCGGCTCGATCCCGATGCCGTTGTCCTCGCAGCTGATCTCCCACTCCGCGCCCACCAGGCGGGCCGAGACGTGCACCTTGCACGGCACGTCGGCGCGGCGGAACTTGATCGAGTTGCTGACCAGGTTGGCCAGCAGGTTGGTGAGCAGCGGTTCCTCACCCGAGATCACCGGCAGGTCGGTCCAGGTCAGCTCGGCGTCGGCGTACTGCCGGGCGGCCTCGGTCTGACCGGCCACGTCGCCCATCACCTTGTTCAGGTCGACCTCGACGAAGCCGGTGGTGAGTCGCCCGATCCGGGAGAACGCGAGCAGGTCGTTGATCAGGCGCTGCATGCGCTGGGCGCCGTCCACCGCGAACGCGATGTACTGGTCGGCCCGCTCGTCCAACTGCCCGGCGTAGCGGCGTTGCAGCAGTTGGCAGAAGCTGGCGACCTTGCGCAGCGGCTCCTGCAGGTCGTGCGAGGCCACGTACGCGAACTGCTCCAGGTCACGGTTGGACCGGGTCAGCTCCTCGGCCTGCTTCTGCAGCTGGCTGTTGACCCACTCGATGCGCTCGCGGGCACCCCGCACCTCGGCCAGGTCCGCGGCGATCTTCTGACGCATCGCGTCCACGTCCTCGCCGAGCCGGATGAACTCCGGCGGGCCGACGGTGGCGATGCGGTGCTGGTAGTCACCCTCGGCGACCTCGCGGACCTGGTCGGCCAGGCCGGTCAGCGGCCGGACCACCATCCGGTCCAGCGAGATCAGCAGCACCGCGCCGGCCACGACCACCACCAGGGCGGCGACGATGAGCAGGACGACGAGCACGTTGCTGCTGGTCCGTACGGCGGTGGCGGCCTGCTCCCGGGCCGCCAGGATCTCCTCCTGGAGGTCGTTCACCGCGGCGCGCACCTCGTCGAACTGCTGCCGGGCGCCCTCGGTGATCAACGCCTGCCCGGCGCTCGTGCCGCTCTGCTCGGTGGTGCTGATCACCGGCTCCGCCACCGACTGCCGCCACCGCGAGCTGCGCTCCTCGACGGTCCGCAACTCCTGCCCGATCTGCGGATAGTCGTTGAGCAGCACCCGCATCGAGGTGACGACGTCCGCCTCCTGGGCCAGCCCCTCCCGATAGGGGCTCAGGTCGGCCGGATCACCGCTGACCGCGTACCCGCGGATCCCGGTCTCCTGGTCGAGCAACGCGTTGAGCAGTTCCTGCGACTGCACCCGCAGCGGGCCGGTCTGGTTCAGGACGGCGTCGATCTGGGTGCGGTTGCGCGCCGCCACCGCCGCCTCCGCGGCGGCCAGGCCGATCAGCAGCACACCCACGACGGCGAGCAGGGTGACGACCCGGCGGCGCAGACTCCAGCCGCCGACCACCGGCTTCACCGGCCACCGCCCCGGCTGACCAGCAGCATCGCCACGTCGTCGGCGAGCGGGCCACCGTTGAGCCGCTCGGCTCGACCGACCAGCCAGGCCGGCAGCTCGGTCAGCGACACCTCGCGGTTGGCCGGTTCGTCGAGCAACCCGCTCAGACCCGGCACGTCGAGGCGTTCGTTGCCCTCGCCCACCCGCCCCTCGATGAGGCCGTCGGTGTACATCAGCAGGGACCAGTCATCGGTGTCGAACTCCAGGTCGTAGGCGATCGGCCGGCGGGGTCGTACGCCCAACAGCAGGCCACCGGGCGCGGGCACCGGAGCGACCCGGCCGCCCGACAGCAGCAGCGGCGGCGGGTGCCCGGCGAGCCGGACGGTGGCCCGGTTGGCGTCCAGGTCCAGTCGGGTGGTGGCCACCGTGGCGAAGATCTCCTGTAGCCGGCGCTCGCTCATCAGCACCTGCTCCAGCGCGGGCAACACCTCGTCGTCCGGCACCCCGGCGAGCACCAGCGCCCGCCAGGCCACCCGAAGCTCGACGCCGAGCGCGGCCTCGTCCACCCCGTGCCCGCAGACGTCGCCGACGATCAGGTCGAGGCGGTCCGGGCGGGTCTGCACCACGTCGAAGAAGTCCCCGCCGATCAGCGCGGCGTGCCGGCCGGGCCGGTAGAAGGTGTGCACCGCCACCTGGTCGGTCGTCATCAGCGGCTGCGGCAGCAGGCCGCGTTCGAGGCGGGCCGACTCGGCCTGGCGCAACTCGACCTCGCGCAGCCGACGGGCGTTCTCGTCGGCGCGCTTACGCTCCACGGCGTAGCGCAGTGCCCGGGTCAGCAACACCCCGTCGACCTGGCCCTTGACCAGGTAGTCCTGTGCGCCCTCGGCGACCGCCACGACGCCGAGGTGCTCGTCCGAGCGCCCGGTCAGCACGCACACCGCGGCCCCGCTGGACATCTCCAGCACCTGACGCAGCCCGTCCAGCCCCTGCGCGTCGGGCAGGCCCAGGTCGAGCAGGACGCAGTCGACGTCGGTGATCCGCTGCCGCGCCTCGCTGAGACTGGTGGCGACCAGCAGGTCGATCATCGAGTTGGTCTCGGCGAGCAGCTCACCGACCAGGAAGGCGTCGCCCTCGTCGTCCTCCACCAGCAGCACCCGCAACCGCTCGCCGGGTGGCAGGTTGGCGTGCCGCGCCAGACCGCCGTGCGGGTACGGCACGACGGGGGAACCGGTCAGACCGGGTCCCCGGGTCGGCCGGGTCACCGCCGCGAGGCGCGGGAGTTCGCTGGTGATGTCGGGCTCCTTCCGAGTGCCCTGCTGATCCTGTATTAGACAACGGTCGCACACAACACGACGCCTCCGGCGCGGGCGGGCAGGGGGATGGACCGCGTCACTGCCCAGCGAATGACAAACCGGGCGGCGGGCGAGGTACGGCGTACCGGCCATCCCATCCGGGGGCACCGAGGGGCAGGATGGTGCCACCCCAGGCCCCACCACCCCCCGAGGAGTTCCCGTGGGCGCACCCACCACCCCGGCCACGACGGGCACGCCGCCCCGCCCGATTCGGGGCGTACCCCCGGCCGACCGGGCGCTGACGCGACCTCGACGGCGGCTCCTGGCGGCCGTGGCGGCAGTGGCCGCGCTGGTGGCCGTCGGCGCCGGCAGCCTGCTCGACCTGCGCACCCCGACGCCGAAGCCGACGGACGCGCCGGCCGGTGAGTTCAGCGCCGGCCGGGCGTACGAGGACGTCCAGGTGATCGCGGCCCGGACGCACCCCGCCGGCAGCCCGGCCAACGACCAGGTACGCGCGCACATCGAGCAGACGTTGCGCGGCCTGGGCCTGGAGACCGAGGTGCAGGACACGGTGGCACCGGAGGCCGGCCAGCTCAGCGGGGCGGCGGGCGGGGCGACGATGGCCCGGGTCCGCAACGTGGTGGCCCGGCTGCCCGGCACCGCGTCGACGGGCCGGATCTTCCTGGTCGCCCACTACGACTCGGTGCAGACCGGGCCGGGCGGCAACGACGACGCCGCCGGCACCTCGGCCATCCTGGAGGTGGCCCGCGCGCTCACCACCGGCCCCCGGCCGCGCAACGACATCGTCTTCGTGCTGACCGACGCCGAGGAGGCGTGCCTCTGCGGCGCGTCGGCGTTCGCCGCCGGTCATCCGCTGGCCGCCGACGGCGGGGTGGTGCTGAACCTGGAGGCCAGGGGCTCCACCGGGCCGGTGATCATGTTCGAGACGTCGAAGAACAACGCGAAGCTGGTGGACGTCTTCGGCCGGGCCGCTCCGCACCCGGTCGGCACCTCGTTCGCCGTGGAGATCTACCGCGCACTGCCCAACGACACCGACTTCACCGCGTTCCTCGACCAGGAGTTCGTCGGGCTGAACTCGGCGTACATCGACGGCGGCGCGATCTACCACACCCCGCTGGACACCCCGGCGGCAATGGACCGGGGCAGCCTCCAGCAGCACGGCGACAACGCGCTGGGTCTGGCCCGGGAGTTCGGCGCCGTGGACCTGACCGACCTGCGCTCGGGGCACGACGCCACCTATTTTCCGGTCCCCGGTGGCCTGGTCCGCTACCCGGGCTGGCTCACGCTGCCGCTGGCCCTGCTCGCGGTGGCCGCGGTGGCCGCGCTGGGCTGGCTGACCCGTCGGCAGGGCCGGGCCTCCACCGGCCGGCTGGCCGCCGGCTTCGGGCTGGCCCTGGCGCCCATCGTGGTCGCGCCGGTCGCCGCCCAACTGCTCTGGTTCGCGATCACCACGATCCGACCGGGGTACGCCGAACTGCTCGACCCGTACCGACCGATCTGGTACCGGTTGGCCGTCCTGGGGCTCGCCGCCGCCATCCTGTTCACCTGGTACGCGCTGACCCGCCGTCGGGTCGGCCCGGCCGCCCTCGCCGTCGGTGGGCTGGCCTGGCTGGCGCTGCTCGGCGTGCTGCTCGCCGTGGCGGTGCCCGGTGGGGCGTACCTCACCACGGTCCCGGCGTTGGCCGGTGCCGTCGGCGGGCTGGTCGCGTTGCGTACCCGGCAGACCGGGCCGTGGCCGGTGGTGGCCGTGACGGCCGCCGCGGCCGTGGCCGTGGTCATCCTGCTGCCCACCGTGGTGCTGCTCTTCCCGGCGCTGGGGATGGCGATGGGCGGGGTGGCCGCGCTGGTCGCGGTGCTGCTCGGCCTGGCCGCCCTGCCGGTCGTCGACCTCCTGCACCCGCAGGCCGGGGGCCGGCGCGGCCTGCCGGCGCTGCGGGCCCGACGGCTCGGGGCGCTGCCGGCCGGGGCCGCCGCCGTGGCGGCGGTGGTGCTCGCCGGGGTCGGGCTGGCCGTCGACCGCTTCGAC
The DNA here is from genome assembly GCF_029581455.1 of Micromonospora sp. WMMD964. NCBI lineage: Bacteria > Bacillati > Actinomycetota > Actinomycetes > Micromonosporales > Micromonosporaceae > Micromonospora > Micromonospora sp. WMMD964. The sequence goes on from NZ_CP120860.1 coordinate 469,787, forward strand.
GCCGCGCACCCCGCGCCCACCCACCTGATGTACGCGATGGACGCCGGCACCGGTCAGGCCCGTTGGCTCAGCCATGAGGGCGACCCGCAGCCGTGGACGGACGGCTACCTGGACGGGACGGCCGACGTCGGCGACGACTTCCCCGGGCTCGGCGACGGTGAGCTGCGGGTCGGGCCGGCGCAGGCGGCGAACCTGCCCGCGCCGAAGCTCGACGTGCTGGGCGACACCACCGCCGGTGGCGAACGCACACTGCGGCTGCGGCTCATCCCGCAGCGGGTGGCCCGGCTCGCCACACTGCACGTCGACACGTCGACCGCCACCGTGCTGCGGGCCGAGGTGGCCGGACGGTCGGTGCCGGTGGAGCCCCGCGAGGGGAAGTGGGGATTCGGGTTGGTCTTCCACGCCCCGCCCACGGAGGGCGTCGAGGTCACGCTGACCGTGCGGCCCAGGGCTGGGCAGGTGTCGCTGCGGGTGATGGACGCCAGTGACGGGTTGGAGGCACTGCCCGGCTTCCGGCCCCGGCCGCCGGCCGTCGGCGTCGTCGGGTCGCACAGCTCGGAGATGCTGGCCGTCGCCCGCACCTATCCCATCTGACGGACACGACTGTGGTCCGGTGGGCGATTCGCCCCCCGGACCACAGCTATTCGTGGCCACCGAAATGCCGACCGCCTTTTCGGGTCCGTTGAGTCGGAATGTGGTCACTCCACTGGTTCGGGTTGACCGGCACCGATACGGTGCCAGCGATTTCCGTCATGGTCGGTGAAGGTGAGATCCACCAGAACGGTGTCGGCCGGGCGTAACCGGTGCTCGGCCGTAACGGTGACGAAGAGGTCCTGCACGTCGCGGCCCGGTATCCGGCGGACGTGTTTCGGCGCGGCCAACTCGACGGGTGTGCCGTCCGGGGCGACGAGCCGGGCCAGCACCGCGACGTCCAGCACCGGTGCGTCGCTCTCGTTGGCCACGGCGACCCGCAGCACCGAGGTGCCGCGGATCTCGACGACCGCCGACACCAACCGGGCCTGGGCAGCCCGGATCCGCAGGTCGTCGCTGCGCCGGGCGCGGATCTCCCGCCGGAGTCCGAGGTAGACGATCAACACGCTGGCGATGGACCCGACCGCGCCGAACCAGTCCGGTACGGAACCCCAGTCGACCACGTCCTGGATTGGTGACCAGTTCATCAGTCCATCGTGGATGCACCTGTCGAGTGCCGCGCACGGCGGATCGGCTGGAATCGACCGCGAAATGGGAATCGGGGCGGCGATTACGGTCGTCCGGGTGGCCTAAACGGTGAGTGTGCAACCCGGCACAGCGATGGATACGCTTGTGGCTGACGTGGCACCGGCGACAATCCCTCCGACTGTCCACCAGATGGACACGATCTCCCGCCGGCCCACTGCAATTTCGCCACCGAAGGGGGACCGCATTGACTGCGGACGTTCCACCCGAGGATGTCAGCGTGCCCCGGCCTGCGTACGACCGGCCGAGTCGCGTCTCCGTCGACCCACCCCTCGGGCGACTGGACAGCCCGCTGCATGGTCGAAACGACCTGATCGACGAGATCATGCGGCCGGAGGAAAGCACCGGGGAGCCTTCGGTGCACATTCTGTGCGGCATGGGCGGCTCCGGCAAGAGCCACGTCGCCCTGGAGATCGCCCGCCGGGCACGGGCCGACGGCCGGACGGTCTGGTGGGTGCAGGCCGGGCGGCTCAACTCGGGCATGCGGGAGGTGGTCAGCCAGCTCGGCGCGTCGGAGACGCAGGTCGACCAGGCCTGGGCCGGGATGATCAGCGCGACCGACCTGGTGTGGCGCTACCTCAACCAGGCCGCGCAGCCCTGGTTGCTGATCTTCGACAGCGCGGACGAGCCCGCCACCCTGGGCCCCACCGACGGGGTCCTCGCCGACGGCACCGGTTGGTTGCGACGCCCGGAGGCCGACGACGGTGTGGTCATCGTGACCACCCGGGACGGCAACCGGGCCACCTGGGGCACCTGGTCGACGCTGCACCAGGTGCGCCCCCTCGACGCCGACGCCGGAGCACAGGTGCTGATCGACCGGGCCGGTCCGCAGGCCGGTGACGTGGCCGACGCCCGGGAGCTGTCCCGGGAGCTGGGCGGGCTGCCACTCGCCCTGCGCGCCGCCGGCAACTACCTGAAGTCGGTCAACGCCAGCCCGGTCTGGCGCGGCTCCTCCACCATCACCACCTTCGCCGACTACCGGATCGCGGTGCAGCGCCGGTTCCGCGCCCCGCTCGACGCCCCCGACGTCGACCTCGACGAGTCCCTCGGCCTGGAGATCGTCCGCGAGGTCGACGACCTCTCCCTGGACCTGCTGTCCCGCCGCAAGCTTCAGCAGAGTCGGCCGCTGCTCAACGTGCTGGCCTGCCTGAGTGTCTCCCCGGTGCCCTACGAGGTGGTGCTCAAGCCGGCCATCCTGGCCGAGTCGCCACTCTTCGAAGGGCTCACCGCCCAGCAGCGGGTGCGGGTGCTGGAGGGTATCGCCGACCTCGCCCTCGTCGACTTCGACGTCCACGACGAGGTCACCGACCCCGCGTTCGCGCACGTACTGTCGCTGCACCCCCTGGTGCACGCGATGTTCCGCGACCGCGACGAGGTGCGTGAGCAGATCGCCGAATACCACGGCCTGGTCATGAAGCTGCTGCTCGCCGCCACCGAAGGGCAGAACCCGGACGACTCGGCGGCCTGGCCCAACTGGGACGTGCTGGTGCCGCACCTGGTCGAGGCCGTGCGGGAATACCTCGTGCCGCAGAAACACAAGCACGACCCCGAGACGGTACGCCGCGCACTGGAGCTCGCCCGACTCACCGCCCGCTACCTCATCGCGGTCGGCCTACCCGGTTCCGCCTTCGACATCCTCGACCCGATCGTGCGGGGCTGCGCCGCGTACGACCACGATCTGGACCGGCCGCAGGTGCTCGCTCTCCGCCACGAACTGGGCCGCACCTGGCTGGAGCGCAACCAGCCGGAGATGGCCGACCGGGTGCTCCGCGACGTCATCGCCGACCGCACCCGGGTGCTGGGCAGCGACGACGCCGACACCCTCGCCAGCCGACACAAGCTCACCAAGGCGATCATGGCGCAGCGCCAGTGGCCGGAGGCCGAGACGGAGCTGCGGCAGATCGTCGCCGCGGAGGACCAGGTCCGCGGCCCGGAGCACTGGGACACGATGATCGTGCGACACAGCCTGGCGCTGGCGGTGCTCGCCCAACAGCGGGCACCCGAGGCCGAGGAGATGCTGCACGCCATCCTGGAGGTCCGCTACCGGACGTGGCCGCTCAACCAACCGGAGACCTGGCAGGCCCGGCACACGCTGGCCCGGTGCATGCAGGCGCAGGGCCGGTTGGCCGAGGCCGAAGCCGAGCTGCGGGCCACCCTCGCCACCGTGGAGCCCCGGCACGCCGACCGCAGTGAGGTGCTGGCCATCCGGGCCACCCTGGCCGCGGTGCTCCTGCTCGACGGGCGACTGGAACCGGCCATCGAGGAGTACGAGCGGCTGCTGGCCGACCGCCGCCGACTACTCGGAGACACCCACCTGGACACCCTCCAGATCGAACACGCGCTGCGCCGCCTGCGCAACGGCGACTGACCGGGTCGGTGCCCGGCCCACGGTCGGTACTCGGCCCGGTCAGTGCGGCGCGGCCGGGCCCAGGTCGCTCGGGTCGGTGTTGCCGCCGCAGATGACCACCGCCACGCGCTCCCCCGCCTGCGGCACGTACGCCCCGCCGACCAGCGCGGCCAGCGCGGCAGCACCACCCAGCTCGGCGGCGACCCGCAGCTCCGACCAGAGCAGCCGGCGCGCCCGCACCAGGTCCTCGTCCCGGACCAGCACGGACACCACACCGGTCCGGCGGGCGGTGTCGTAGGCGATCTCACCGATGCGGCGCGCACCCAGCGAGTCGGTGGCGATGCCGCCGACCTCGATGTCGACCGGTCGACCGGCCTTCAGCGCCGAGTGCAGGGTGGGGATCTGCTCCGGCTCGACGGCGACCACCCGCACCGACCCGTCGAACCAACTGGCGATGCCGGACACCAACCCACCGCCGCCGACCGCCACCAGCACGGTGTCGATCCCGTCGACCTGCCGCTCCAGCTCCCGACCGACGGTCCCCTGACCGGCCACCACCTCCGGCTGGTCGTACGCGTGCACCACCAACGCGCCGGTCTCCCCGGCCCGCTGGGTGCTGGCCGCCAGGGCCTCGGCGTAGTGCTGACCGACCTGACGCACCTGGGCGCCCAGCCCGGCCAACCGCTGCACCTTCACCGGTGAGGCGGTGACCGGCACGAAGACCTCCGCCGGAACGCCGAGCGACCGGGCCGCGTACGCGACGGCGAGACCGTGGTTGCCGCCCGACGCGGCGATCACCCCGGCCGCCGGCAACGACCCCTGGAGCATCCGGTTGAACGCGCCGCGCGGCTTGAACGAGCCGGTGTGCTGGTGCAACTCCAGTTTGAGACTGAGCTGCCCCGGCACCCCCAGGTCGACACCGTCGACGGCGATGACCGGGGTTTCCCGGACCCGCCCCTCGACGAGTGCCGCAGCCGCCTCGACGTCGCTTCTGTCCACCATGGGGAAACGCCCTTCGCTACGACCAGAGGGCCAGTCGGCCATCGTCGGTGAGCCCGACAAAGCATCCTATGGAGATCCGGCGGCCATCGGTCGCGGGACGCACCGTGTGATAGTGCCGGGGATCGAACAGGAACCCCTCCCCGAGCGTGGGCCGCAGGGTCAACGACTGCGAGTCGACGGTCACCGACTCGTCGAAGCCGTACCCGCCGGGAATCCGCCGCTCCTCGTCGCCCGGCTGCCACCGCCGCCGCCACAGCACCGTCTCGCCACCGGCCGGTGGAACCCGGATGTAGATGTTGAACGCCAACTGCGCCACCACATCACCGTCGAGCAGCCGCCCCGCGTACTCCCGGACGGCGTCGTCGAAGTGCACCTGGAGGCCGGCGTTGATCTCGCGGACGATGCCGACGTGCATCTCCCGACCCTGCCGACGGCCGGGTGCGACATCCGGCCAGGCGGACCGGAAGGCGGCCAGACACAACTCCCGTGGCGAATCCGGCAGGCCCAACGTCGTCCAGACCTTGTCAGCCACGCGGGCCGCGTCCCAGTAGTCGTCCCGAAGCTCACCGGCGGCCCGGTGGTCGTTGATGGCCGGGCCGAACTTGGCGACGACGGGGAAGACCCGGCTCTCGTCGTACCGGTCCATCGGCGCGTCGGCGAGCGCGGCCGTGATCGCGTGACACCGGGCCGCGGACAGCAGCCCCGGCACCCGAATGGCGGCCAGTCGCCCCGCGATGAGCCCGGCGATGTCCGCACGGGTGAGCGAGTCTGATTCGACGGCGACGAACAACGGATCGGTGTTGATCGAATGCTGCACGGCGGTCCTCCCGTAACGAAGATCCCTCACCGGACATGTCGCGCCCCCCAGTCCGCGCACAGTGCAATGTACAAACCGCCAGCAAGACCAGGTTCGGTCAGTTCCGAGCGGGGTGGCACGGCCGTCGCTACCATCAGCGCAACCGGGGTACGCGACACCGAGCCGTACGGCGGGCGTTTTCCACCGATCGGGGAATGGTGACGGTTCCCGACATGCCGCATGATGCGATTAGCTCGAACGCTGACGAGGAGTTCGATATGGCTGGCGCCGGCTCGGCGGATCTTGACTCATACGTCGACCGCCTGGAAATGGCACGTCGAATAGCCCGGGAAATGATCGAATCGGATCACCTGGCGTTGGAGCTGGCTGTCCGCCAGCGCCCCCAGTGCTGGTCCCGCCGCCCGGTCGGCCACGCCGCCCGCGCCGACGCAACGGCTCACTGACCCTTTCGTACCCTGCCCCAGGGCATCACGGCACCAGTGCTGATCTTGGCACTGCCGATCCTGTGTGCGACGCTTCGGCGGTGACTGACCTCGACATCCGCGCAGCCACCCCGGCTGATTCCGAATTCCTGGTCGACATGCTCGTGGAGGCCGTGAACTGGCTACCCGAGCGCAACTGGTCCCGCGACCAGATCCTGGCAAACCCTGCGCTGGCCCACTACGTCACCGGCTGGATGCGGCCGGACGACTTCGGCCTGGTCGCGGTGAACCCGACTGACCGGCCGGTCGGCGCGGCCTGGTTCCGATTCCTGAGCGCCGCCGATCCGGGCTACGGGTACGTGAGTGACGACGTTCCAGAGCTGACCATCGGCGTGGTGGAAAGCTGGAGGGGCCGGGGTGTGGGCCGGGCGCTCCTGCGCGCCGTTCTGCGCGCCGCAGGAGAACGCGGCATCCGCACGGTGTCGCTGAGCGTGGAGCGGGCGAATTTCGCCGCGAGGCTGTACGCCGCCGGAGGGTTCCGCACTGTCGAGTCCTTCGAGGACGCGGACACGATGGTCGCCGAGATCGGGGGCTGACCCCGCTCACCCGACGGTGGATACTCCGCTCATGACCCTGGCACCGTCACGTACCCGTCTCGTTGACGCGCGCTCATCCTTCCTGGTGCTGGCCGGCTGGTACGTGGCCGTCGTCGTGTCGTTCGGCCTGTTCCTCGGCACGCTCTCCGGATCGATCCCGGCAGGGTGCGGCGAGGGATGCGACTCCGAACGGTCGCGGGCACTGCTCTTCGGGCTCTACGTGGCCACGCCCGCGCTGTTCCTCGCCCTGCTGGTCAGCTTGGCGATGCTCGCGGTGCTCGTCTCCCGTACGCGGATCCGCTCGTCGGTAGTGGTGGGCACGCTGTCCGCAGTGCTTCCGCTGGTCGTCTGCGGCTTGCTCGCCGCCAGCCTCTGACCACCGCCGCTCGCATCAGACCAGCCGCTGGATGCGGATCTTCGAGCGCTCGTTCCTCAGGTGGCCGTGTTTGTGCTGGCGAATCTGCTCGTCCCAGACCTCCTGGTCATAGTCGGGGTCCGGCGGGATCCACCTGTGAGAGCCGTCGCTGTAGTGGAACTTCTCGTCGCCCCGCCGGAGGATGCTCACCGGGTCCAACCGAGGAAGCGGTAGTGCAGGCGGCCGCCGGGAACGTGGGCCAGGTCCTGGGCGGCATCAACCAACTGGGCGGCCAGGTAAAGGGCAAGTGACACCGGCGCTCTGTCGTACTCCGCTTGCAACTCCTGTCGACGGGTATGGCAGGGCCAATCGGCACCGCAGCCGCCGCAGGTCCAGGCCGGGGTGATCGCGAGGTGGCTCGTCATCGTGTTTCGTCCTGACTCGGCCAGTGACAGCTACTGATCGGGATGCGGTGGCGACTTCTGCATGGCAGGTCGGCACCGCAGCGACAGACCCGTCGCCAGTGCCGCCAGGACCAGATAGGGCGGTGACGGCGCGCCAAAGTGAGCGCCACTGCGATGACGTACTCGTCGTATGACCCACGCCGCTGGGCGCTCTCCAATCGCGGCTGTCCAACACCGGAATCCCTGGTAGCGCGCCCGGCGCGTGCGGTTGCGGCAGTTGCACCGTTCGCTCTGGTCACGATGCCTCCTGCGGACGCCTGAGGTTCCGTGGGCACCCGGTCAGCGGTGTCCGGAGACAGGGCACCCACGGCAGGACGACCCGGCCGCCAAGCTGGGTAGCCCCACAAGCAACTTAGGACGCAATGTGCGCAGGGTCAACAGCTACGACACATAGCGTTGTAAGTCGAGCCAGAGATGTGGTCTGCTTGCACCAGCCGCCAAGCTGGGAGCACCACCTATGTCTGAAGCCGCGTACCTACAGGTCGCCCGAGATATCCGCGAGCAGATCAGCTCCGGCCAGTTGAAGCCGGGCGACAAACTGCCGTCGTTCGCCGCCCTGTGCGAGCACTACGACGTCAGCAATACGGTGATCCGCGCCTCCATGCTCCTACTCAAAGCCGAGGGCTTGATCGACGGCCGGCAGGGCAAGGGCGTCTACGTCGCCAACCCACTTCCCCGATAGACCCCGAAAGCGTCAGGCCGACCATGCCTGGACGACGTCGTCAGGTCCCCAGACCAGGTCCACGGCCCCGGCCGGGAGGTCGACTCCGGAGCGGCTGACCACGACCAGGCCGCTGACCCCGGGCTGGAAACCCGGAATGAGCGGGGCCTGACGCCGCAGTTCGTCGAGATGGTGCCGGTCGAACGGCCCGTCCTGCCATTTGATGGAGCCGGCGAAGGCGACGCGGGAAGCGACAGGGGCCCGATCGGCTCCGACAAGATCGATCTCTGGGTTGGACTGCCGGTTCCACCAGCCGCCGACTTCCCACGTGTCGCTCCAGGGCAAGTCGCCAGCGCCGGCAGAGATGGCGAGCGCGTCGCGGATGATCGGTTCGACGGCGTTGCCCCGCCAGGAGGACCACCGACTGTCGAGGACGGCGCGAGCAGCCGCTGACCGGTCGCGCAGGACCAGTTGATGTACGTCGCGCAGGATGGCCAGATACAGGCGCAGATTGCTGTCGGCGATCCTGTACTGCGCCAATTTGCTGGGCTTGGTGGACAGCGGCTTGTCGACAGCGAGGACCTGTTTCTCCTCGACAAGGCGCTGAAGCAGCGGCGAAAGGGTACCGGAGCTGACCGGGCCGCCGCGGTCCCCGGCGGCAGCGGCGATGTTGCTGAACGTGCGGCTACCTGCCCCGCCGACCGCTTCCAAGATGCGCCGGGCAGTGTCGGGGGCGGGAAACTCCGACGCCAGGGACTGTTCCGGGACGGTGAACAAGGCTGAAGTCTTGTTGGCGATCTCCTGACTCAGGAACTCGGCGGGAGGCGTTCCCGGGGACCACTCCAGTGCGACACCGGGCAGCCCACCGGTGATCAAGTGTGCATCGACCGCGTCCGCGCCACTCAACCCGGTGACGGCGGCGGTTTCGGCAAGATTGAAAGGGCCGAGGACCATGTTCGTGGCCCTGCCGTAGAACGGGCGGTCGTACTCGGTGAACCGCTGCATCATGTGCAGATCACTGCCGAGCAGGAGCAGTAGCACTGGCTTGCGGGAAATAAGCCGGTCCCAAGCCACCTGAAGGTGCCCATCGAACGTCGTGTCCTGCTCGGAGATCCAGGGCAACTCGTCGAGGACGACCACACTCGGCGTATCGGGCAGGACACCCGCCAGGACCCGCAGCATGTCTCCCCAGCCACCGGTAGGTGGCTGGGACGGCAGAAGGTCACGACCACCAGACTCGAGCAGCGACGAGTCGCGCAAGGCACCGAGGAAGTAGCCGACGGCTTCGGTGCTCGACGCCCCCTTGACCGCGGTGTAGAAGCAGTACGGCAGATCGACCCGGTCGCACAACTCTTGCACCAGCCGCGACTTGCCCACCTGACGGCGACCACGGATGGCGACAGCGCGGCCCCCACCGGTGCGCTTCACATGATCAAGCTGCTTGCTGAGCAGGTCGAGTTCCGTGCGGCGACCGACGAACATCGACCCTCCCGAAGCTAGATCGAATCTTACTTCGAAACAGTCTAGCTAACAGCAGAGGGTCGCAACGGTTGTACGTCGGAGGCATCGCTGGCACCCCCGGTGCGATGCATACTCGCGGCTCATGGCCGGGGACGGCGCCTGCGAGGGTCGCAGCCGAGTCTCCGCTATGAGTAGCGTGCGGCAGTGACGAGAAGCGAGCGGATCGCGGACCAGTTGGACCGGCACTGGCACAAGAACCTGCGGCCACGGCTGCACGGTCTTGCCGATGAGGAGTACTTCTAGGAACCGGTGCGTGACTGCTGGAGCATCCCCCCACGTGGCACGTCGGCCGTATCGATGTCGGTGGGCTCGGGGGACTGGACGATGGACTTCGCATCCCCTACCCCGGCGCCGGCGCCGGTGACCACCGTTGCCTGGCGGCTGGCGCACATCGTCGTCTCCTGCCTGGGTTACCGGCTCGGATGGCACTTCGGCGGCCAGGATTTCGACTCCCAGACATTCGCCTACGCGGGGACCGCCGACGAGGCGCTGGAACAGCTCGATGAGATGTATGGGCGATGGAACGCGGGGGTCCGCGGGCTCTCGGACGCCGACCTGGAGAATCCACCCACGGTGGGTCCCGAGCGGTTTCCGATGGAGGGCATCACCCTGCACGTCAACACGGAGCTGATCCATCACGGCGCCGAGATCTCCCTGCTGCGCGACCTCTACCGCTGGCAGGACAAGCCGTACCGCGATCGATGATTCGACAAGTGGCAGCGAGTCTGCTCAGTCCGTGACATTCGCACCGTCCTTCTGAACCTGGGGCGGGCGAACGTCGCCGCGCCGTTGCGCGAACTACCCCTCCAGGCGCGCCACCAGTTCATTGCGCAGAGACCATGAATCATCCGAGATGCACTCCGCTAGGCAGGCGAGGCCAAGCGCCAGGGGCCAGGAAACCGCCTGCCGATGCTGGAGCAGCATTTCAAGCGGTCGCCCGGGGTCCCAAAGCCGTCGGGGCGCGAGGCTGACTGGCATGAATTCGTGAACATAGGAGCGCTCTACCCGCCGTGGTGAGCGGTCGAGCACCTGGTCACCGCTGAGGTTCAGGAGAGTTACCGCGCAGAACTCCGGCATGGCTCCCCGACTGATCCAACGGCCGTGACCGACGAGGGAGCTGTCTTTTATGTCACGTTCGGTTAGGTGGCACTCTTCCCGCAACTCGCGTTCGGCCCCGTTTATAGCAATCTTCTGGATGGTCCAATCCGCTGGGTCGGCGGGCACGTCCTTAGGTTCCAGCGCCCCTGAGCCGGACGGGGCCAGCAATCCGGGACTGCCGATGTTCTCGTCGGTTTGCGCGACAACAAGCAACTGTCCGTCGGTGGTGAAAGCCAGCGTCGACACGCCGATCAGATTCGCAAGACGACTGCGCTTGAAGGAGATCAAACGGCCGTCCAGGTCGAGGATGAGATCCCTTCCTCGAAGCGCTGGACTCTTGCGCCCCACCTCCCAGATGTCCAAGGATGCGAGCAAGTTGCTGCACATGAAATCGAAGTAGCGGCCCGCTCTCAGCTTGACGACATCCTCGCTCAAAAGATCCGCAGCCAGACAGAGCGCGCTGTCGTTGTAGATCTTCCCCGTCTTCCCGCGGTGCGTCAGGTAATCAAGCGACCATGTCTTCAGGTCACGAGGGAGCTTGTAGCCGCCCCTCTGGACAATGGCCCGGATGGGCCGCTTGCGCAGTTCGGCGTTTTCCCGCGACAACAGGATTCCGACGTCGCGCGCACTTTCCACGCTTGGCCCCAGGTCCACCGAACTGCTGATCACATCACGGTAGGTGTCGCCTTTCCGCGGCTGAAATCGCACTTCCCTTGCACGGCGACGATTAGCTCGGGTCTCCATGAGGGAGAGGGTAGCCCCGGCGAGGCCGGCAACCACACTTACCGGCTTCGGCAGGTTCACCAGGGATGTCGCCAGCCCGAACGAGGCTAGAACCAGGCCCACACTGGTCAACCGGTAACGCCAGAGTTTGTACCGCCAGATGGTGGTCTTTGTCCTCACCGCTCTCTTAGGACCAAGCATCCGCGCTCCCCGCCCGCTGGCACCTGCCTCGGAGGCTGCATCGTAGCGGCGACCCGGAGCCGGCCGCGCGCTCGAAGTTCCGCGCTTTACGGAGATTTGGGGCAGTCCCGAACACGCCCGGCTACCAAGGCCGGATTAACTGCGTCCAGAGTCAGGAATCCGACTGAATGACGCCTGATTACTTCACGCCCAGACCTGCCGGCTCACCGTCTTAGTGTCGAAGAATGGCAGTCACGAGCGATTCCGCAGGTCAGGCTACTTCCAGCGGAAGTGGACGAAGAGGCGGCCGAAGTTCTTCGAGTCCTTCTCCACCCGGTGGTAGAGCTGCTTGACATCCTTCTGATCGAGGAACCGCAGCACGCGCTTCTTGAGCTGGCCGGACCCCTTACCCGGGATGATCTCGACGAGGGTGGCCTTCTTCGCCACCGCCTCGTCCATGATCCCGCGCAGTGCGCGGTCGATGTCCTGGCCCTTGTTGAAGATGTCGTGCAGGTCCAGCTTGAGCTTCATGCCGCAGCCCCCGGCCGGTCAGGTCCCATGTCCGCCATCCTAGGCGCGCCGAACGGCCCGCCCACCAGACGACCAGGGCAGCCGTCGGACGACGAAGGGGCGGCCCCGGAGGACCGCCCCTGCCACGTCACCGGTCACGCTCAGCGGGTGCCACCCACTCGGGTCTCCACCCGCTCCAACGCGGTCCGGTAGTCGTCGTTAGTCGCGTACATCGCGGCGGCGATCCGCAGGTGCCGCAGCGCGTCGTTGTGCCGGTTCAGCCGCTCCAGCGTCCGACCGAGCACGTGGTGCGCGTAGTGGTCGCTGGGGTCCCGGTCGATCAGCTCCCGCAGGTGCTCCTCGGCCCGGTTGAGCTGGGCCGACTGGAAGTACGCCCGGGCCAGCAGTTGCCGAACGGCCGCGTTGCCGGGTTCGGCGTCGACGATCGGCTCCAGCAGTCGGGCTGCTCCGCTCGGGTCACCGGTTTCGAAGAACATGGTCGCCCGCCGGTAGTCCGCCAGAAGATCCATCTGCCCCACCCCCTCGCCTCGTACCGTCACCTGTTCCGACGCTGGCACAACACCGGACGTTTGGCGACTGTTCCCGGGAGTCGAGAAGGGGTCAGGTGTGGGCGCCCCGGCGTCCGGCGGAAAGTTCCCAAGCACGGACACCGCCGACGATTCCGGCGGTGTTCGGCACCACCACCACGTCGTCACCCATCCGGGCGAGCTGCTCGGGCCGGATCAGTCGGGAGTTGCCCCCGCCCAGGTAGAGCCGGTCCCACCGGAACACCGGGCGCAGCCCGTCGACCACCTGCCGGATCCGGCGGGACCAGAAGGCGTCGCCGAGCCGCCGGCGTTCGGGCTCACCCACGTACGTGTCGTAGGTGGTTCCCCAGCGCACCGGCGCGTGCGACAGCTCCAGGTGCGGTGCGAGCACCCCGCCGTCGAAGAGTGCGCTGCCCAGCCCGGTCCCGAGGGTCAGCACCAGTTCGCAGCCGGTGCCGGCGACCACCCCGGCGCCGTGCACCTCGGCGTCGTTGAGCACCAGCGCCGGCACCCCGAAGGCGTCCGCGAGGGCGCCCCGCGCGTCCCAGCCGGACCACTCGGCGAGCAGGTCCGGGTCGACGCGGCTGCGCGGGCCGCTGCGGGTCACGTAGTGCGGCGTGGCGACCACCACCCCGTGCCGGATCATCCCGGGTACGCCGACGGTGAGCCGGTCCGCCGCCGGCAGGCGTCCGCCCAGATCCAGCAGGGTCCGGACGAAGAGCGCGGGCGGCAACGGGTACGGGGTGGGCACCCGCAACGGTCGGGCCCGCATCGTGCCCGCCTCGTCCAGCACGGAGGCCTTGATGCCTCCGCCGCCGCAGTCGATCGCCAGTGTGGTCACCACGCCGTTGAGTCTGCCCGCTGCGGTCGGCTGGTATGCGGGCAGCCGGATAGGCTGCCGTCCTGATGAGCGCCACGATGATCGTCAAGGACCTGGCCGCCGGGCACGGCGACCGCTCGCTCTTCGCCGGGTTGGACCTGGTGGTCGCCCCCGGTGACGTGGTCGGCCTGGTCGGGCCGAACGGGGCCGGCAAGTCGACGCTGCTGCGTACCCTCGCCGGGTTGTTGCCGGTCGAGGCCGGCAGCGTCCGGCTCAGCCCGCCCACCGCGACCGTCGGGCACCTGCCGCAGGAGCCGGAACGGCGACCGGGCGAGACGGTGCGCGACTTCCTGGCCCGGCGGACCGGGGTGACCGCCGCGCAGGCGGCGCTGGACGCCGCGACCGAGGCGTTGACGGCCGGGTCGGCGGGCGCCGACGACGCGTACGGCGACGCCCTGGAGCGCTGGCTCGCCCTCGGCGGCGCGGACCTCGACGAGCGCGCCGAGCAGGTGAGCGCCGACCTGGGTCTGGCGGTGGACCTGGACCACGCCATGACCGGGTTGTCCGGCGGCCAGGCGGCTCGGGCGGGGCTCGCGTCGTTGCTGCTCAGCCGGTACGACGTGTTCCTGCTCGACGAGCCGACCAACGACCTTGACCTGGCCGGGTTGGAGCGGCTGGAGGAGTTCGTCACCGGGCTGCGCGCCGGCACGGTGCTGGTCAGCCACGACCGGGAGTTCCTGACCCGCACGGTGACCCGGGTGCTGGAGTTGGACCTGCCGCAGCAGCAGGTCAACCACTACGGCGGCGGCTACGCGGCCTACCTGGAGGAGCGCGAGGTGGCGCGCCGCCACGCCCGCGCGGACTACGAGGAGTACGCCGAGACGAAGGCCGGGCTGGAGGCCCGCGCCCGCACCCAGCGCGGCTGGATGGAGAAGGGCGTGAAGAACGCCCGCCGCAAGGCCACCGACAACGACAAGATCGGTCGCAAGTTCCGCAGCGAGTCGAGCGAGAAGCAGGCCGCCAAGGCCAAGCAGACCGACCGACTGATCGAACGGCTCGACGTGGTCGAGGAGCCCCGCAAGGAGTGGGAGCTGCGGATGGAGATCGCCGCCGCGCCCCGCGCCGGCGCCGTCGTGGCCACGCTGCGAGGTGCGGTGGTACGCCGAGGCGGATTCACCCTCGGCCCGATCGACCTCCAGATCGACTGGGCGGACCGGGTGGCGGTGACCGGGGCGAACGGCTCGGGCAAGTCCACCCTGCTGGCCGCGCTGCTCGGTCGGCTGCCGCTGGACGCGGGCACCGCCTCGCTCGGGCCCGGTGTCGTGGTCGGTGAGGTGGACCAGGCCCGTGGGCTGTTCCTCGGCGACACGCCGCTGATCGACGCGTTCCACGCGGCCGTACCCCACCTGTCGCCGGCCGACGCGCGGACCCTGCTGGCGAAGTTCGGCCTGCGGGCGGCGCACGTGCCCCGACCGGCGGCCACCCTCTCCCCCGGTGAGCGCACCCGGGCGGCGCTGGCCCTGCTCCAGGGTCGCGGGGTCAACCTGCTGGTGCTCGACGAGCCCACCAACCACCTGGACCTGCCGGCCATCGAGCAGCTCGAATCGGCGCTGGCCGATTACCCCGGAACGCTGCTGCTGGTCACCCACGACCGGCGGATGCTGGCCGCCATCGAGACCAACCGGCGACTCCGGGTCGACGGCGGGCGGATCGCCGAAGATTGATGCAGCTCCGCGGGCCGCCGCGGGGTGAGAATGACGCCATGCTCAAGTGGGAGTACGCCCTGCTGGTCCGCCGCCGCCAGGCGGCGACCAACGACCTCGGCTGGGAGGTCGTGTTCGTCTGGTACGGCCCGGACGGCTCGATGGTCGACGTGACGCCCTACGGCGACACCTCGCTGGCCCACCTGAACCGGGCCGGCGACCAGGGCTGGGAGTTGGTCGCGATGAGCGAGGACCCGTCCCTGCCCGGCAACCACGAGTTGCACCGCTACCACCTGAAACGGCCGAAGCCGGCCGACCCGCCGCCCCGCCAGCGAATGCGCGGCGGCCGCCGAACCCTCTCAGGCTGACCCGACCGTTCAGGGCGTGGCCGCTCCGGCTCTGCGTGGCTGACTTCGCAGGCACCTGACCTGCCGCGGCAGGTCCCACCGCGGCGTGTCGCTGCGTCAGCCCGATGTTCGCGAAGAGTGATATACCTCTGCGTCATATTTATGACTCACAGGTATATCGCTCATCGCGGCTATACCCGCCCGGGCGGCGAGGCTGGGGCACGTCCGTCGACATGCCCGGCCGATCCACCGGCGGGCAAGCCGATCCAGCGACGAGCGGGGCATATCGGGCGCGATAGCGGGTATCGCGCGGCGGGAGGTGGCCCGAATGGTCGCTTTGGCACAGACTCCGCCCTCGGCCGACCGGCTGCGGGCGATCGACGAATTCCTCGCCGACGCCTGGGCGGACCAGGTGCGGCACGACGACCGGCTGCGCGGCCTGACGGTGGAGGTGCGGTTCGACCGGGGGGTGGCCCATCTCAGCGGGGACGTCGCCGAGCCCGCCGAGTTGCGGCTGGTCCGGGACCTGGTGGGGCAACTGGCGGGCGTCTACGGCGTCTGGTGCCGGGTCGGCGTCGACGGGCGCGCGCCGGTGGTGGTGGACCTCGGTTGCGGGCCGACCAAGCAGTGGCCGAGCAACCTGGGACTCGACATCTATCCCGCGCCGGGAGTGAACGCCGTCGCGGACCTGTCCGGCTCGCTGCCGCTGGCGGACGACTCGGTGGACGTCCTCTTCGCGGTGCACATCCTGGAGCACCTGATCGACTTCCTGCCGCTGGTGGACGAGTGCCACCGGGTGTTGCGTCCGGGTGGCGTCCTGCACGTGATGAGCCCCTGGTGGGGGCACGTCAACGCGGTGGCCGACCCGACCCACGTCCGGTTGCTGGACGTGCAGACGTTCAAGGGGATCTGCCAGGGCCGGCCGCCGGGCACCCCACGGTGGTACCCGCTGCACGCGGGCTGCGACGGCGCCTCGATCTTCGCTGACCTGACCCCCCTCCCACCGGACGCCGACCTGGCGTCCAAGCCCCACCTGGCCCGCTTCTTCGACTAGGGGGTCCTGGTGGACTCGCGCAGCTCCAGGCGGTACGGAGCGGAGAGCACCGTCGCCGGGGCGGCCCGTTCGCCGTCGAGGCGGTTCGCCAGGAGGTCGACAGCCAGGTGGGCGATCCGCTCCTTGTCCGGTGCGACGGTGCTCAGGGCGGGGATGGAGAACCTCCCGTCCTCGATGTCGTCGAAGCCGACCACCGCCACGTCCTCGGGCACCCGCAGACCCGCCTCGTGCAGTGCGCGCAGCGCACCGAGGGCGAGCGTGTCGTTGAAGCAGAAGACGGCGTCGGGGCGTACCCCGGAGGTGAGCAGGCCCCGCATCGCGGCCGCACCGTCGGCGCGGTGCCAGACCGGCGCGGACGCCACCAGGGCCTCGTCGCGGTCGAGCCCGGCGGCGCGCAGCGCGTCGGCGTAACCGGCCAGGCGTAGCCGGGCGCTGGCGCCCCCGGCGGTGCGCCCGGCGCCGATGGCCGCGATCCGACGGTGGCCGAGCTTGATCAGGTGGTCGGTGATCTCCCGGGCGGCGCTCACGTTGTCGATCACCACCCGATCGGCCGATCCGTGCTCGACCCGCTCGCCGAGCAGCACCATCGGCGTGCCGTCCAGGCCGGCCAGGTCCTCGACGGTGAGCGCCGACGGGCTGACGATGAGCCCGTCGATCAGGTGGTCGGTGACGCCGGAGGCGACCGCCCGTTCCTGCTCACGCCGACCGCATGTCTGGTCGATCAGGACCGTCCAGCCGTACGCGGCGGCGGCGGTGACGATGTGGCGGGCCAACTCGGCGAAGTACGGGATGTCCAGTTCCGGGACGGCCAACGCGATCACGCCGGTACGGCCCTTGCGCAGGTGCCGCGCGGAGAGGTTGGGCCGGTAGTGCAGCTCGGCGATCGCCTCTTCGACGCGGGCTCGGGTGTCCGCTCGGACGTGCACGTAGCCGTTGACGACGTTGGACACGGTCTTGACCGACACCCCGGCCCGCTCGGCCACGTCCTTGAGCCTGTGCCGCACGTCGCAACCTCCCCGATGTGACCCAGCGCACGGTACCTCGTCGACCCCGTCGCAACGGTGCCCGTGAACGGTGCACGCGAAAGGGCCCCCGCCGCGGCAGGGGCCCTTTCGCGTGGCTGGTGTCAGGCGCTCGGCTCGCGCGGCTGCGGGGCGACGGCGGGCTCGTGACGGGCCAACCGGTTGCGGCGGTAGCCGTACCCGAAGTAGATGAGCGCGCCGAGCAGCATCCAGGCCAGGAACCGCAGCCAGGTCTCCACCGACAGGTTCAGCATCAGGTAGAGGCAGGCCAGCGCGGAGACGATCGGCAGCACCGGGGAGAACGGCACCCGGAACGGTCGCTCCAGGTCCGGGCGCCTCCGGCGCAGGATCGGCACCGCCACCGACACCAGCACGAACGCGCAGAGCGCGCCGATGCTGACCAGGTCGGCCAGGGCGGACAGCGGCAGGAACCCGGCCAGCAGCGCGACCGCCACCGTCATGATCGCAGAGATCCGGTACGGGGTGCCCCAGCGCGGGTGCACCGTCGCGATCGAGGGCGGGATCAGGCCGTCCCGGGCGATGGCGAAGCCGATCCGGCCCATGGCCACCAGGTCGACCAGGATGACGCTGGTGAGACCGGCGACCGCGGCGATGGAGACCAGCACGGCGGCCCAGCCCGCGCCCACCGCCTCGAAGGCCGACGCGATCGGGGCGCCCCGGTCGATCTCGGTGTACGGCACCATCCCGACCACCACCAGCGAGACGCCGATGTACAGCACGGTGGAGATCAGCAGCGTGCCGAGCAGACCCAGGGTGAGGTCCCGCTTGGGCTTGCGCGTCTCCTCGCCCAGGTTGGCCACGGCCTCGAAGCCGGTGTACGCGAAGAAGACCACCGCGGCCGCGCTGAGCACTCCGACGAAGCCGAACACCGATGGCTCCAGCCCGAACAGCGCCTGGGTGACGGGCTGCTTGATGCCGTCGTCGCCGCTGCCCGCGGGCTCGGCCGGCGGGATGAACGGGGTGAGGTTGGCGGCCCGGACGAAGAACAGCCCGGCCACCACCACGAAGACGCAGATCGACACCTTGACCAGCACGAGCAGGTTGGTGATCCGGGCGGACTCGCGGATGCCGACGATCGCGACGATGCCGAGGATCAGCACGATGGCGATGGCGCCCACGTTGACGGTGCTGCCCTCCTCGCCGAACCAGCGGGTCGGCAGGTCGAGCAGTTCGGCGAGGTAGCCGGACCAGCCTCGGGCCACCACCGCGGCGCCGAGCGCGAACTCCAGCAGCAGGTCCCAGCCGATGATCCAGGCGACGATCTCGCCCATCGTGGCGTACGCGTAGGTGTAGGCGCTGCCCGCGGTCGGCACGCTGGACGCCAACTCGGCGTAGCAGAGCGCGGCGAGCAGGGCGACCACGCCGGCGATGGCGAAGGAGATCACCACGCCGGGCCCGGCGCTGTCCCGGGCCTCGATGCCGGTGAGCGTGAAGATCCCGGTGCCGATCACGATGCCGATGCCGAAGCCGGTGAGGTCGAACGCCCCGAGTCGCCTCTTCAGCCCGAGCCCACCCTCGGTGCCGTCCGCCTCACTCTGGGCTATCACGTCCTTGATCGGTTTTGTTCGTAGCACGGACACGCGGTCACCCCTCCCACCGTGCGACCACCTCGGTGGCGGCCGGTGACCGGCGTTGCTACCCAGCGGCGCGAATGGTCAACCACGAACCCTTGCGGTTCGCACCCGAGTGTGAAAATTTCCTACCAGCGGCAGATCGTCGTCGGCGAATCTTTCCGACACGCCGCGCTGATCACACGGGCGCCCCAACGAAGGGACACACCGCATGAAGGCAACTCGACTCGGAGCCGCCGGGCTCGTCACCGCCCTGCTCGCCACCCTCGTCGCCGCCACCCCCGCGACCGCGACACCCCGCAACAGCAGCACCAACGCCACCACCTGCACCACCGACCCGGCCACGCCGAAACGGCAGTTCCGCGCCATGTGGATCTCGTCGGTGGTCAACATCGACTGGCCCAGCAAGGCGTCCCAGGCCAGCCCCGACCGGGTCGCCGCCCAGCAGGCCGAATATCGCGAGCTGCTCGACCTCGCCGAGCGGCTGCACCACAACGCCGTCGTGGTGCAGGTCCGGCCCACCGCCGACGCCGTCTGGCCCTCGCCGTACGAGCCCTGGTCGGAGTACCTGACCGGCGTCCGTGGGCAGGACCCGGGCTGGGATCCGCTGGCCTTCCTGGTCGACGAGGCGCACCGACGCAACCTGGAGTTCCACGCCTGGTTCAACCCGTACCGCGTCTCCATGCCGGCGCCCGGCGGCGCCGGCGCGGACCTCACCCAGCTCGCGCCCGGCCACCCGGCCCGGCAGCACCCGGACTGGACCTTCGCCTACCCGCCGGCCGGCGTCGCCGGCAGCCGGCTCTACTACAACCCCGGCATTCCGGAGGTACGCGAGTTCGTGCAGACCGCGATGATGGACGCGGTCCGCCGGTACGACGTCGACGGCGTGCACTTCGACGACTACTTCTACCCGTACCCCAGCGGCACCTACCAGGTGCCCGACGACGCCACCTTCGCCGCGCACAACCGGGGCTTCACGGACCGGGCGGACTGGCGGCGGGACAACATCAACCTGCTGATCCAGGAGATGAACGGCAAGATCAAGGCGGCGAAGCCGTGGGTGAAGTTCGGGGTCAGCCCGTTCGGCATCTGGCGTAACAAGGCCGCCGACCCGCTCGGCTCGGACACCACCGGCAGCCAGTCGTACGACATCATCTCCGCCGACACCCGCAAGTGGATCAAGCAGGAGTGGATCGACTACGTGGTGCCGCAGCTCTACTGGTACATCGGCCAGTACCCGGCCGCCGACTACGCCCGGCTCGTGCCGTGGTGGGCCGAGACGGTGCGCGGCACCCGCGTGCAGCTCTACATCGGCCAGGCCGACTACAAGAGCGGCGATCCGGCGTACGGGCCGTTCTGGCAGAACCCGCGCGAGCTGTCCGACCATCTGACGCTCAACCGGTCGTACCCGGAGGTGCAGGGCAACGTGCACTTCTCCGCCGTTCAGGTGCGGGCCAACCGGCTCGGGGCGACCGACATCTACGCCGCCGAGCACTACTCCCGCCCGGCGCTCGTACCGGCCATGCCACACCTGCCGGCCAAGCCGCTGCTCTTCCCGGTGATCACCAAGGCCACGCGGCAGGCCGACGGGGTCCGACTGACCTGGCGTCAACCGGCTGACGGGGTACGCCCACTCGGCACCGCCACCTCGTACGCGATCTACCGGTTCGACGGCACCACACTGCCCGGCCGGTGCGGGACGGCGGACGCCGCGCACCTGGTCGACACCGTGCGGGCCGCCTCCGGTGGCAGCCAGTCCTGGGTGGACACCACCGCCCAGCCCGGCCGGCGCTACACCTACCAGGTGACCGCGCTGGACCGGTCGGCCAACGAGAGCCCGACCAGCCCGCCGGCGTTCACAGTGCGCTGACGTGACTGTGCGAGTGCCCCGGTCGCTCCGGCGTCCGGGGCATTCGTCTGTTTGAACGCATGTCACCAATAGTTGGCGAGACACATACCGCCTAGTTGATCAGTTGATCGACACTGATCGACATCCGGTGACCCGCCGGTAACTTCCCGTCCCACCCGCTCACCCCGCGGAGGTAACCCGTGCCCCGACGTCTCGCCACCCTGTTCGCTTCGGGCGCTCTCGCACTACTCGCCACCCTCGTCGCCGCCTCCCCCGCCGCCGCCGTCACCCCCGCCCAGAAGCTGTCCGTGCTGTCCAGCTGGACGCAGACCAGCGCGTCCAGCTACAACTCCTGGAACAACGCCCGGGTCAACCGGGCCCCCTGGGCCGAGTACAACTTCAACTGGTCCACCGACTACTGCTCGTCCAGCCCGGACAACCCGCTCGGCTTCACCTTCAACCTGGGCTGCTACCGGCACGACTTCGGTTACCGCAACTACAAGGCGGTCGGCCAGTTCCCGGCCAACAAGTCCCGCCTGGACAGCGCCTTCTACGAGGACCTCAAGCGCGTCTGCGCCACGTACAACACCGTCGTCCGACCGGCCTGCTACAGCCTGGCCTGGACCTACTACCAGGCGGTCAGCATCTTCGGCTCGGTGGCGGCCGTCCAGCAGGCCGACATCGACCGCGCCGCCCGAATGAAGGCCCAAGCCGAAGCCGCCGCCGCCTCCCGCGCCTAACCCCCACCCCCTCCCCCCACCCCCACCCCCCCGCCCTTCCCACGGTGATCAAGAGGTTTGCGTCAGAATTCGGGCTCCCGATGACGCAAACCTCTTGATCAACAGGGAGCGGTGGGGGTTCCCGGGGGCCTGGGGGCCGGGCCAGGGGGTTAGGCGCGTTCGGTTCGGGATGCGGGGTGGCGGTCGGAGTCGGCGGGGACGCGCGGGGTCGGCTGGGACAGGCCGGTGCTGAAGCGGGTCGAATCCGCCGCCAAGTCCGGGTGTTCCACGTCGAGTGCCAGCGCCGCCGCCTCGTCCAACCCCAACTCGGCACCCTCGCCGTACGCGTCGTCGAAGGCCGTGTCGCCCAGCACCGTACGCAACTCCGCCTGCTGCTCCGCCCAGTAGCCGCCGTAGATGCCCGGGGTGGCCCGCATGCTCGCCCGGGTGGCCTGCGCGGCACCGAAGAGGCGGGCGGCGGTCAACCGGTCACCGCCGATCGCGCAGCGCACCGCCACCGCGTTGAGCGTGTCGCACGCCCGGCCGTGGTAGCCGTGGCCCATCCGGGAACGCAACGCCACCAGCAGGTGCTCGTGTGCGGCGACGACGTCGCCCCGGGCCAACGCGACCATGCCGAGCAGCATGTCCACCGATCGCCGGCCCCGCTCCACCGGCCGGGCCGCCTCCACCGGGCGGACCGCACCCAGCAGCTCCGCCGCCTCCTCCAGCGCACCCCGCCGCCACAGCAACTCGGCCAGGCTGAACACCGCGAACAGCGCCTCGCCGACCACGTCCTGCCCGTGCGCCCAGTCGATGACCTCCCGGCACACCCGCTCGGCCTCGACGAACTGTCCCATGTCCACAAGCGGCGCCGCCCTGCCGGCGAGCACCCGGGCGAGCAGCCCCGCGTCACCGGCCTGCCGGGCCGCCGCCTCCGCCCGCTGCGAGTAGCGCAACTCCTCGGCGAACTCGCCGTCGGCACCGGCGTGCAACGAGTGCATGTGGTAGGCCGCCGCAAGCTCGGACTCGGGGATGCGCTCCCCCGTCTCGGCGATCCGCCCGTACAACCGGAACAACCACAGCCGCCCCTCCCGGGCCAGGCCGCGCTCGAGCCACCACTGGTCCAGCCCACCGGCCAGACCGAGACCGGCCCGGGCGCTGCCCCCGGTGGCGCACCACCGCAGCGCGGCGCGCAACTCCCCGGCGAGCGGGTCCAGGGCGTACAACGACAGCGTGACCGGTCGGCCGTCCTGCCCCAGGTGCGCCCGGTCCAACGCATGCGCCGACCACGCCACGTGCCGGTTCCGGGCGGCCTGCTCCTCGCCCGCCTCGGCCAACCGCCGCGCCGCGTACGCCCGGATGGGGTCGAGCATCCGGTAGGTGCTGCCGGAGGCGCGCGGCTCGGCCAGGACCATCGACTTGTCCACCAGCACCGACAGCGGGTCCAGCGGGTCGTCGCCCAGCAGCCACTCCACCGTCGCCAGGTCCACCGGCCCGGCGAAGACCGCCATCCACCGCAGCAGGCGGGCGGCCCGAGGCCCCAGCGTCCGGTACGACCAGGTGACGGTGGCCTGCATGGTCAGGTGCCGCTCGGTCGCGGAACGCTGCACGGCCCGGCTCGCCGGGGTGGGCGGTGACGCCCCGGCCGCGGCGGCGACCAGGTCCACCGTGTCCTGCTGGTTGCCGGACCAACCCCGCTCCACCGGCGGCGGCTCCGGGTCGTCCCGCCCGGCGTCCAACGTGCCGAGCACGTCGTCGAGCCGCTCGGCGAGCTGACCGACGGACAGCACCCGCAAACGGGCGGCGGCCAACTCGATGGCGAGCGGCAACCCGTCCAGCCGCTGCACCACCCGGCGCAGGTCGGCCGACTCGGCCGGGTCCGGTTGCCGACCGCCACGCGCCGCCGCCGTCCGGTCCAGCAGCAACGCCACCGCGTCGCTCTCCGCGCCGTCGGTCTGCGGGTCGACCGAGAGCGGCGGGATCCGCCACACCACCTCACCCGGCAGGCTGAACGACTCCCGACTGGTGGCCAGCACCCGCACGCCACCCCCACCGGACAGCAGGCGCGCGATCACCTCCGCGCAGGCTGCGGGTTGGGTGTCGCAGGTGTCCAGCACGACCAGCATGCGGCGGTTGGCCGCGTACTCGACCAGGGTGTCCAGCATCGGGCGGCCCGGCTCGGGCCGCAGACCGAGCACCGCGGCGATCGCGAACGCCACCAGCCCCGGGTCGGTCACCGCGGCGATGTCCACGAACCAGACCCCGTCCGGGTACGCCTCGACCACGCCGCTGGCCAACTCCACCGCGAGGCGGGTCTTGCCCGCGCCGCCCGCGCCCAGCACCGTGACCAGGCGGTGTTGCCGTACGAGCAGGCCCAACTCGACGCGCTCGGTCTGCCGGCCGACGAACGAGGTCACCTGGGTCGGCAGGTTGTGCGCCACCGTGTCGGCGGTGCGGGGGCGGGGGAACTGCCGCTCCAGACCCGGTGCGACCAGTTGGAAGAGTCGTTCCCGATCGTCGAAGCCGCGCAACCGGTGCAGGCCCAGGTCGAGCAGGGTCGCACCGGGCGGCAACGGCTCGGCCCGCCGTGCCGTGGACGCCGAGCAGAGCACCTGCCCACCGTGCGCGGCGGCGGCCACCCGGGCGGCCCGGTGCACCTCGGGGCTGGCGTACTCGCCGTCGCGCGGCTCGGCGTAGCCGGTGTGCAGGCCCATCCGCACCCGTGGGGCCGCTTCCGGGGTGGGCCAGTCGTGACTGGACAACGCCCGCTGGGCGGTCAGGCACGCGGTCAGCGCCGCAGCGGCGTCCTCGAAGGCCAGGAAGAACGAGTCGCCCTCGGTCAGCAGCTCCGCCCCACCCGTGCTGGCCAGTGTTCGACGCAGCAGCCGCCGATGCTCGGCGAGCACCGGCCGGTAGTCCGGGCCGAGCAGCTGGGCCAGCCGGGTCGAGCCCTCGATGTCGGTAAACACGAAGGTCACCCAACCGCTCGGGAGCTGGATCCGTGGCGACATGCGTGGAACCTCCGCCCGTGACGTCGGATTCATGCTGCCTGAGTCCGAGCGGTCACACATCGTGAGAACGGCCGGGCAGGTGCCGCCTCAAAGTGCCACTCAGCCCTGCTCCCGGCAAGGCCCGCCCACCATGCGGCAGAGAATCGGCTCGATCAGCAGCCGCACGCGCCCCCGCAGCAACCGCCACCGGTGGACGCGGGGGGGCCACCGGCGGCACCACCCCGGCCGGTGACCGCGACCGCGGACAGCAGCTTGACCGTGTCGGTGTGACCGTGCGGGCAGTTCGCCGGCTCACCGGCCGCCGCCATCGAACGGTTGACCTCGAAGGTGTCGCCGCAGGCGCGGCAGCGGAACTCGTACCGGGGCATGAAGCCAGGGTACGTGGATCTGGCGTTTGGCGTGGCATGGGTGATACTCGACGGGTGGTGGACGGCGAGGACGACACGCGTGTGCAACGGTTACGACCGGCCGCTCCGCTGGACGGGCCGCTGGAGGGCTCGGGGGCGGCGCCTGATCCGGTGCGTGCGGTGCCCCGCCCACGCCGGCCCTGGCTGAGCGGACGTTCCGGGGGTTCGACGACCACATCGGCGGCCACGCCGGCCGAGCCCGACCAGGGCGCGAGCGGCACGCCGGCCCCGGCCACGCCGGTTACGGCCTCTGACGGCAAGCGCGAGGACGCGCCCGCCGAAACCCCGAAGACCGAGGCCGCAACGGTCGCGGACCCGAAGACCGCGGATCCGAAGGTGACGGGCCCGACGACCACCGAAACCAAGGCCGCGGACGCCAAGGCCACGGACGCCGAGGGCACCGACGCCGAGGGTGCCGACACGCGACCCGCCACGGTGGCCGCCGACGGGGATCCGGCGAAGACCACCGTGGACGAACTGCCCGTGGTGCCGGCGTCCGATCCGGCCCGGCGACGGCGGGTGCCCTTCGCGCACGCGGTACGGGTGCAGCCACGCCGGGCCGCCGCCACCGCAGCCCACGCGACCCGCGCCTGGGCCCGTCGGCCCAGCGGTCGGCTCACCCTGCCCGGTGTGTTCCTGCTGGCGCTGGTCGGCGCTACCGCTGCGGCGGGCGCGCTGCTCGTGCCGGCCACGATCCGCGCGCCCCGACCGGTCGCGGCCGACGCCACGGCGACGGCGGGCGCACCGCCCGCGGCACCGTCCGGCCTCCCCACCGGCCCACTCCCGACCGGCCCACTCCCCACCGGCCCACTCCCGACCGGTTCGGTGCCCGGCGGCGGGCTACCCAGCGGGTTCCCGACCGGGCAGCCCACCATCGGGCCGGTGATCGGAGGTCGGCCGTCGGACGCCCTGGCCGGCTGGGCTCAGCAGGTCGGTGCCAAGGTGGGCATCCCGGCCGTCGCCATGCAGGCGTACGGCTACGCCGAACTCGTCCTCGCCCAGACCAACCGCAGCTGCGCGCTGAGCTGGACCACGCTGGCCGCGATCGGCCAGGTCGAGTCGGGGCACGGCTCGGCCAACGGTGCCCGGTTGGGCCAGGA
Organism: Micromonospora sp. WMMD964; assembly: GCF_029581455.1. Classification (NCBI taxonomy): domain Bacteria; kingdom Bacillati; phylum Actinomycetota; class Actinomycetes; order Micromonosporales; family Micromonosporaceae; genus Micromonospora; species Micromonospora sp. WMMD964. The sequence continues at coordinate 495,891 of NZ_CP120860.1, forward strand.
CGGCAAGGCGCTACCGCAGATCATCGGGCTGCCGTTGGACGGGAAGGACGGCCGGATGCGGATCATCGACACCGACCGTGGAGACCTCGACGGCGACCGGGTCCTCGACCGCGCCATCGGGCCGATGCAGTTCATCCCGACGACCTGGCGGGAGATCGGCGCGGACGCCGACAACGACGGGCGCAAGGACCCGCACGACCTGGACGACGCCGCCCTGGCAGCGGGAAACTACCTCTGCAAGGGCGGTCGGAACCTGAGCATCGCGGGCGACTGGTGGAACGCGATCCTCTCCTACAACGATGTCCGGCGGTACGCCCAAGACGTCTACGACACCGCGAACCGGTACGGACGGACCAGTCGCCAGTGAAGTGATCGTCTCGATACGTTGGAGAACTGGACACTTCCCCCGGGAAGCTGTTAGCGGCAAGCTAGACGAGTGATGGTGCGCGAGTGGGACCCCAGGACCGCGTCGTCTGCCGAGATCGCGTCGCTGCTGGCCACGCTGAACGCGGTTCTGGCGGCCGATCTGCCGCAGGACCCGCCGTGGCGGGAGACGTCGCTGCGGGAGTACCTCGCCGAGGTGATGCCGGGTGAACGGCGGATCTCCTGGATCGCCCAGGCCGAGCCGACCGGGCCGGACGACCCGGGCGCGGTGCTCGGCCAGGTCCACGTGCTGCTCCTCGGCGACATCGGCGTGCTCGAGGTGCTGGTGCACCCGTCCGTGCGGCGCGGTGGTCTCGGTCGTGACCTGGTGTTGCGCGCCGCCCGCCGGGTCTACCAGGAGGGCTTCCGGTCGATCGGGGTGGAAGTCGTCGGCGACACGCCGGCGGTGGCCTTCTACGAGTCGCTCGGCTTCACCCGGGAGTACGTGGAGACCCGCAGTGTGCTCGACCTGACCTCGGTCGACTGGGCGGAGCTGGCCGAGATGGCGGCCGGCATCGGCGCGGGCTACCACCTGGAGTTCTTCCCGGGCGGGCCACCGGACGACCTGATCGAGGCGTACGCGCGGGCGAAGGCCGAGGTGCGCGACGTCGAGGACGGTGAGCTGCGCCCCAGCTCCTACGACCCAGAGCGGCTACGCGACAGCCTCGACACCCTGCACCGGCGGGGCATGAAGCCGTACATCGTGCTCGCCCGGCACGAGCAGAGCGGCGAGGTGGCCGGCCTGACCGAGGTGGTGGTGCCGGCGCAGCACCCGACCCGCGCCGACCAGTACGACACGATCGTCGCGCAGGACCACCGGGGCTACGGCATCGATCGGGCGATCAAGGCTCGGATGTTGTTGGAGTTGCGCTCCGCCGAGCCGGAGCTGATCGAGGTGCAGACCTGGAACGCGCAGGCCAACGAGGCGATGCTGAAGGTCAACGCGGAGTTGGGTTACCGATCCGACCGGGACTGGTGCGAATACAGCGTCGACGTCGCTGAGCTGGTGCATCGTCTCGACCCGCCGCACTGAGGGAATTCACGAAACTGTCCACTAGGGGATGGACGGTGGACAGTCGCGCACCTTAACGTGCGTTGACCCCCATCCACCCATCGTGGAGGCCCTATGCGCCCGCGCCGCTCTTTCGCCGCGCTCGCGACCGCCACCGCCGCCGTGACAGTCACGGCGCTCGGCGTCGCACCCACCGCGGCCAGCGCCGCGCCCACCGACCTGTTCATCTCGGAGTACGTCGAAGGTTCGTCGAACAACAAGGCGATCGAGCTGTTCAACGGCACGGGCGCCGCCGTCGACCTGACGGCCGGCGGCTACCAGTTGCAGCTCTACTTCAACGGCTCCACCACGGCCACCACGATCGCGTTGACCGGGAGCGTCGCCGCGGGTGACGCGTTCGTGTTCGCCAGCGCCTCGGCCGGGGCCGCCATCCTCGCCCAGGCCGACCAGACCACCGGGGCGAGCCTGTTCAACGGTGACGACGCGATAGTGCTGCGTCGGGGCACCACCGTGCTCGACTCGATCGGGCAGGTGGGCGTCGACCCGGGCACCGAGTGGGGTGCCGGCACCACCAGCACCGCGGACAACACCCTGCGTCGGGTTCCGACCGTGACCGTCGGCGACACGGACCCGTCGGACGCGTTCGACCCGGCCGCGCAGTGGGCCGGTTACCCGGTCGACACCTTCGACGGGCTCGGCGCGCACACCGTGGACGGCGGCGGTCCGGTCGACGTGCCGGCATCGCTGACCTGCGGTGGTCCGCTCGTCACCGCGGTCGGCACGGCCGCGACCCGGGAGGTCACCGCCACCGACCCCGACGACACGATCGTCGAGCTGGCCGTGACGGCGGTCAGCCCGACCCCGTCGACCGGTTCGATCACCCGTACCGCGTTCACCCCCGCGGACGGGCTGGGCGGCACCGCACGGGCCACGGTCAGCGCGAGTGCCGACCTCGCCGCCGGGGCGTACACGGTCACCCTCACCGCGACCGACGCGGGCGGCGGCACCGCCACCTGCGCGCTGGCCGTGCAGGTGACCCGGGAGCTGACCGTCGGCGAGGTGCAGGGTCCGACCACCGACACCGAGTCCGGTCCGACCGACCGGTCGCCGCTCGCACCGGCGAGCGGCAACGGCACGAGCAGCACGCTGTACGACGTTCGCGGCGTGATCACCCAGTTGACGCTGGCCCGCACGTCGGCCGGGGTGGAGCAGCACGGCTTCTTCCTGCAGAGCCGTACCGGCGACACCGACGGCGACCCGACCAGTTCCGACGGCATCTTCGTGTTCATGGGCACGTTCACCTCGCTGATCGGCGGCTACGTGCCGACCGTCGGCGACGAGGTCGTGCTGCGGGCCCGGGTGTCGGAGTACTACAACTTCACCCAACTCTCCGGTGCCTCGCTGGTCCGCCGGATCGCCGGTGGCCTGGCCGTGGACACCGCGGTCGCGGTCACCGACGCGGTGCCACCGGTCGAGCTGACCGACGCGCAGCGTTTCTGGGAGCGGCACGAGGGTGCCCGGATGCGGGTACGCGCGGGCAGCGGCGCGGTCAGCGGACGGGACGTGTTCTCGTCGACCGCCGACGCCGAGCTGTGGGTGGTGGACCGGGACGACCCACTGCTGGACCGCGCGGACCCGTACGCCAGGCGGGTCTTCCGTGATTCGCACCCGCTGGACAACGACCCGACCCGCCCCTTCGACGACGGCAACGGCCAGCGGACGCTGCTCGGCAGCATGGGTGTGAAGGCCACCGCCGGGGACAGCGCCGCGCTGCTCCCGCCGGCGCACACCTTCGACACGCTGCACGCGGACGCGGTGGGTGGTGTCTACTACTCGTTCGAGAAGTACGGCGTCCAGGTCGAGAGTGCCGAGTTCGACGCCGGTGCCGACCCGTCGAAGAACAACCCGCCGAAGCCGGCCGACCGGTCGCAGGAGGTGGCGGTGGCCACCTACAACGTGGAGAACCTGTACGACTACCGCGACGACCCCTTCGACGGCTGTGACTTCGCCGGGAACGCCGGCTGCACCGGGGTCAGCCCGCCGTTCGACTACGTGCCGAGCAGCGAGGCGGACTACCGGCAGCAGTTGGCCGCGCTCGCCGACCAGATCGTCAAGGACCTGCACGCTCCGGACCTGATCCTGGTGCAGGAAGCCGAGGACCAGGACATCTGCACGGTCTCCGGTACTGCGCTGAGCTGCGGCGACACCAACGACGCCGATGGTGCGCCGGACAGCCTCCAGGAGTTGGCGCTCAGCGTGGCGGCCGCCGGTGGGCCGGCGTACGCCGCTGCCTATGACCGGACCGGCGCGGACGCCCGCGGTATCACCGCCGCGTTCCTCTACCGCACGGACCGGTTGTCGCTGGCCGCCGCGACGGCGGGCGACCCGCTGCTGGGCTCGACGCCGTCCGTCGAGTACCGCGCGGCGGGGCTGCCGACCAACGCCGACGTGCAGAACCCGAAGGCCCTGAACGCGGTGTTGCCGTCGGACGTGGACACCTCCACCGGCAAGGACGGGAACAACGTCTTCACCCGTGCCCCCCAGCTGGGCAAGTTCAGCGTGGCAGCGGCACCCGGTGCGTCGGAGCGGTTCACCATGTACGCGCTCAGCAACCACTACTCCTCCGGCCCGGACAGCCGGGTCGGGCAGCGGCGGGAGCAGGCGCGCTACGGCGCGGCGATCGTCACGGCGATCGAGGCGGCCGACCAGACCGCCCGAGTGGTCTACGGCGGGGACCTGAACGTCTTCCCCCGCCCGGACGATCCCATCGCGACCGGTGACCAGCCGACCCCGTCGGACCAGCTCGCCCCGCTCTACGAGGCCGGGCTGCACAACCTGTGGGACGACCTGGTCGCGGACGTGCCGTCGTCGGCCTACTCGTACAGCTTCGAGGGGCAGGCGCAGACGCTCGACCACCTGTTCGTCAACGACGCGCTCCACGACGACCTGGTGCAGGTGCGGGCGGCTCACGTCAACGCCGACTGGCCGGCGGAGTTCACCGGCGACGGCTCGCGGGGTTCCAGTGACCACGACCCGCAGGTGGCCCGGTTCCGGTCCCGGGCGTCGTTGACCGTCGCCGACACGGCGGTGGTCGAGGGCGACCAGGGCACCCGGCAGCTCACCTTCACCGCCACTGTGTCCCGGCCGTTGTCCCAGCCGGTGCTGCTCTGCGCCGCCACCGTCGGCGTCAGCGCGCAGGTCGGCTCGGACTTCGACGGGTACGCAGGCTGCAAGGTGTTGGCGGCGGGGCAGACGTCGGTGGTGTTCCCGGTGACGGTGCGCGGTGACCGCAAGCGGGAGGCGGACGAGAAGCTGACACTGCTGGTGGCCGGCGTACCCGGTCTGCGGCTGGCCGATCCGCTCGCGGTCGGCAGGATCACCAACGACGACTGACGTCGCGCGTTCCGCCGAGGCCCGTCGACCCGTACCGGGTCGACGGGCCTCTGTCGTGCCGGGCTCACACCGGCCCACGCGGGGGCCAGGGCGGTCGGGGCAGGTGCCGGTGCTGGGCCACGCGCACCTCCCATTGGCTGCGCCGACGCATCGCGTCCCGGACCTCCCGGTTGCGGTGGAACGTCTCCGGCGGGCGGGCGAGCCCGTAGACGTCCGCCCACCACTCCCCCGGCTCGGGGTCGAGGATGGTGTCCAGGTGCGACGGGTAGCGACGCTCCGCGCCGTTGCGAGTGTCCTGCCAGTCACGCATCGGTTTCAGCACCCGGCCGAACTCGTCCACCACGGCCAGCCGGCAGCCCACCACACCGATGATGCGCCGGAGCAGGACGATGCTCGGCACCATGCGACCGGCCTCGATCCTGCCGATGGTGGCGTGGTGCACACCCGCCCACCGGGCCAGCTCGCGCTGGCTGAGGTCGGCACGGCGGCGGACCGCGCGGACGATTCCGGCGGCCGGCCAGGGCGCGTCGAAGGGTTCGGTGATCAGGACCGGCTCGGTTGAGGAATCGCTCACGCCGTCACGGTCCCGCCTGGTGCGGCTGGCCGCAATCCCGAATGCCTCAGCTGTGGACAACCAACTGGGCTGTGGAAAACGCCTGCGGCCGGCAGGTCACTGTCCGTGTTTGAGACTCGATGCCCGTTGCCGTTACGCGGAGCAACGGGTGTCACGCTGTTCCGTCGGGCCAGCCGCCGCCGACCGAGCCCACCCCACGCGTGACCAGGGAGATCACGATTCCGGCCGCCGGGCACCCCACACCCTGACCCGCCCCTTTGCTCTGCAGCTCGATATGCACCAGTCACCGAGGGTGTGTGTCGCCGTCGTGGGTGCAGAGCAAAGGACGGAAGGGGGGTGGTGGTTTCCGGGATGGAGGGTCACGCTACGCAACCGGCATAGCCTGACCCGCAAGTCGGCGTGGGCGCAGAGCCCGTCGGCCCGTCGGCCCCCGAAGCGGTGCGTCGGGCAAGACCTACCGCCGCCGCCCGCAAACCCGGGAGACGGGGCGGCCGAGAGGCGGCTGCACGCGCGCGAACCGACACGCCTCCCGCCACCCTGCGGGAGACGGCGCAGCCGGCACGGCGCCGGCCGAGGGGACAGGCCCGCCCGGGGTCAGTAGCGCTGGCGGAGCAGGTTGGCGGCCTCGACCGCCCAGTAGGTGAGGATGACCTGCGCGCCGGCCCGCTTGATCGAGGTGAGCGTCTCCAGCATGACGCGCTCCCGGTCGATCCAGCCGTTCGCGGCGGCGGCCTCGACCATCGCGTACTCGCCGGAGACCTGGTAGGCGGCGACCGGCACGTCCACGGCGGCCCGCACCGCCGACACCACGTCGAGGTAGGGCAGCGCCGGCTTGACCATCACCAGGTCGGCGCCCTCGGCCACGTCGAGCGCGACCTCGCGCAGCGACTCACGCAGGTTGGCCGGGTCCTGCTGGTAGGTGCGCCGGTCGCCCTCCAGCGCCGACTCGACCGCCTCGCGGAACGGGCCGTAGAAGGCGGAGGCGTACTTGGCGGCGTACGCCAGCACCGCCACATCCTGGTGCCCGGCGGCGTCGAGCGCCCGGCGCACCACGCCGACCTGACCGTCCATCATCCCGGACGGCCCGACCATGCCGACCCCGGCGGCGGCCTGGGCCACCGCCATCTCGGCGTACGCGGCGAGGGTGGAGTCGTTGTCGACCTCACCGTCGGGGGTGAGCAGCCCGCAGTGCCCGTGCGAGGTGAACTCGTCCAGGCACAGGTCGCTCATCACCACCGTGGCGTCGCCCACCTCGGCAACCACGTCGCGGATGGCGACGTTGAGGATGCCGTTCGGGTCGATGCCGCCGGAGCCGGTCGGGTCCCGCTGCTCCGGCACACCGAAGAGCATGATCCCGCCGACACCGGCCTGGACGGCCTCGACCGCCGCCTTGCGCAGCGAGTCCCGGGAGTGCTGGAGCACTCCCGGGAGCGACCCGATCGCCCGGGGCTCGCTCAGCCCTTCCTTGACGAACATCGGCACGACCAGCTCGGCCGGGTCGACCCGGGTCTCGGAGACCAGCCGGCGGATCGCCGGGGTGCGGCGCAGCCGGCGGGGCCGGATCTCGGGGTACGACATGGAAGGGCCTCCTCGAACGACTACCGGAAGCGCAGGGCGGTCGGGCCCTGCACCTTGGAGCCGCGGCGCTGCTTGGCCGGCATGGCGGCCAACTTCTCGCGCAGCTCGACGGCGTAGGCGGCGAGCGCCTCCACCAGGTCGGGCACCGAGGCGTGCGGCGGCTGGACGTCGACCCGCAGGCCGAACTCCGTCGCGGTCTCCGCCGTCTTGGGCCCGATGACGGCAACAACCGTCCGGGCGTGTGGCTTCCCGGCGATGCCGACCAGGTTGCGCACGGTGGAGGACGAGGTGAAGAGCACGGCGTCGAACCCGCCCGACTTGATCGCGTCCCGGATCTCGGCGGGCGGCGGCGCGGCCCGCACCGTCCGGTACGCGGTCACGTCGTCGACCTCCCAGCCGCGCTCGGTGAGCCCGGCGGCGAGCGTCTCGGTGGCGATGTCGGCGCGCGGCAGCAGCACCCGGCCCACCGGGTCGAGGATCTCGTCGTGCGGGGAGAACTCGGCCAGCAACCCCTCGGAGGACTGCTCCCCGGCGGGGATCAGCTCCGGCTGGATGCCGAACGCGCGGACCGCGTCCGCGGTGGCCTCACCGATGCAGGCGATCTTGACGCCACCGAAGTGCCGGGCGTCCAGGCCGTGCTCGGCGAACTTCTCCCAGACCGCGCGGACCGCGTTGACCGACGTGAAGATCACCCAGGCGTACCGGCCGTCGACCAGGCCCTTGACGGCCCGCTCCATCTGCGCCGGAGTACGCGGCGGCTCGACCGCGATGGTCGGCACCTCGCACGGGATCGCCCCGTACGCGCGCAGTCGGGCGCTCATCGCGCCGGCCTGCTCCTTGGTGCGGGGGACGAGCACCTTCCAGCCGTACAGCGGGCGGTTCTCCCACCAGCTCAGCTTGTCGCGCTGGCCCACCCCGACACCGACGGTGAGCACCACCCGGCCGGTGAAGCCGAGCGCGGCGGCCACGAAGCTGTCCACGGTCGACGTGGTCGTGTACTGGGTCTCGCCGGTGCCGTCGCCGGTCACACCGACTCCGGTGGTGCCGTCGACCCCGGCGGCGAGCAGCCCGTCGCGGACGGCGGCGAGGTCACCGGCGTCCACGGCGAGCGCGAGCGAACCCCGGCCGACGGCCGTGGCCAGCGCCTCGAAGTCCAGTGCGCTGACGTCCTCGACGTCGGCGGCCGTACGCACACCCGGCAGCGGAACACCGGCGTAGGTGGCCACACCCTCGGCCTGACCGACGCCGGGCACGACCTCGAAGTGGGCGGCGGTGCGGGCCACGGCCTGCACCTCCTTGACCACCGAGTCGTGGCCGAACGGGTCACCAGCGACCAGGTGCACCGCGTTCAGCCCGGAACGGGCAGCGGAGATCAGCACCTTCGCCACGTCCCCCGGCACGCCTTCGGCGGGGGTGAACTCGGCGTCGTCCCTGGCTTCGGCGCGTACGACGGCGAGCAACGACTCCGGGACACCCCGGTCGTAGATCACCTGGTCGGCGTCGACCAGGGCGTCGTGCGCCCGACGGGTCAGCAGGCCCGGGTCACCGGGGCCAGCCCCGACGAACGCGATACGGCCGACGGGCTTACGGGTGCGGGTCATTCTGTGCTCCCAAATTGCTGGGTCCCCGGGCCGGTGTGTCCTTCGTGGCCGAGGATCGAGTCGGCGCCGAGGTCGAGGAGTTCGGCGGCGAGTGCCTTACCGATCTCCGCCGCGTCGGCGGGCGTTCCGGTGCGGGACAGCCGGAGGTCACGAGTGCCGTCCGGGCTGATCACCGCCCCGCGCAGGTAGATCTCATTGACAACATCGCCTTCGGCGGCAGAGCCGACTGGCTCGCCTTCGGCGAGGATGGCATAGGCGGCGACGGGTGCGCTGCACCCGGCCTCCAGGGTTGCCAGAAACGCGCGTTCCGCGGTGACCGCGGCACGCGACGGTGCGTGGTCGAGCACCGCGAGCAGCTCGACCAGGTCCTGGTCGTCGGCCCGGCACTCCACTGCCAACGCGCCCTGGGCGGGCGCGGGCAGCATGAGCATCGGGTCCAGCGTCTCGGTGATCACGTCGACCCGGCCGAGTCGGGCCAGCCCGGCTCGGGCCAGGACGACGGCGTCCAGGTCGGCGTCGGGGCCGAGCACCCGCGCCAGGCGGGTGTCCACGTTGCCGCGGATCGGGGTGACCTCGAGTTGCAGACCGAGCGCGTGCAGTTGGGCGATGCGGCGCAACGCGCCGGTGCCCACGGTGGCTCCGGGCGGCAACTCGGCGAGCGTCCGACCGTCGCGGGCGATCAGCGCGTCGCGCGGGTCCTGCCGGGCCGGCACCGCCGCGATGTGCAGCCCGGCGGCGGCAGCCGTGGGCAGGTCCTTGTACGAGTGCACCGCGAAGTCGATCGTCCTGGCGGTCAGCGCGTCGCGCAGCGCGGAGACGAACACCCCGACGCCGAGCCGGTGCACCGGCGCGGTGGAGCGGTCGCCGGCCGTGACGACCTCGACCAGCTCGACCGGGCGGCCGGTGGCGGCGGTCAACGCTTCGGCGATCTGGCCGGACTGGGCCATCGCCAAGGCGCTGCCCCGGGTGCCGAGGCGCAGGGGGGCGGTCATCGCGCACCTCCGGTGGGCGGGGTCGGCTCGGCGGCGTCGGCGGTGGGCATCGGGCCGGCGCCGGGCATCGGCAGGCCCAGGTCGGGCGTGAGGACGTCGGGGACGGTGTCCACCGGCGAGGTCTGCGGGACTTCGAGGTCGAACAGTTCGCGCAGCAGGGCCGCGTACTGGTCGCCGCCGGGCTCGGCGGCCAACTGGCGGACCTTGACGGTGGGCTGGTGCAGCAGTCGCTGCACGACCCGGTGCACCGTGCGGGCCACCTCGGCTCGCAGGTCGTCGCCGAGGTCGGGGCGACGCTGGGCGAGTCGGCGCAGCTCGGCGGTGACGACGTCGTCGGCGCGACCGCGCAGCGCGGCCACGGTGGGTGCCACGTCGGCGCCGCGCAGCCAGGTGAGGAAACCCTCCACCTCGCTCAGCACGATGCGCTCGACGGCGGCGGCGTCGGCGGCGGCGGGGCCGTCGGCGAGCAGTGCGGCCATCCGGTCGATGTCGATCACCTCGACGCCGGGCAGCTCGGCGACGCCCTCCTCGACGTCGCGCGGAACGGCCAGGTCGAGGAGGACCAGCGGGCCCCGGGCCGGGTCCCGTTCGGCCAGCGCCGCGCTGACCACCGACCGGGTGAGGACCGGTTCGGTGGACGCGGTGGCGGCCACTACGATGTCCACTGTGGAGAGAGTGTCGGCCAGCTCGGCCATCGGTGCGGCACTCGCTCCGTACGACTCGGCGAGCCGGACGGCCCGGTCGGCGCCCCGGTTGCTGACGGTGAGCGGCCCGGCGCCCAGCCGGGACAGGGTGGCCACTCCGAGCGAGCCCATCGCGCCGGCACCGACCACCAGGGCCGGGCGGCCGACGAGGTCGCCGTCGAGGTATCCGGCGGCCAACTCCAGCGCGGCGGTGACGACGCTCTGGCCGGCCCGGTCGATGCCGGTCTCGGCGTGGGCCCGCTTGCCGACCCGCAGCGCCTGCTGCATCAGCTCGTGCAGCAGCCGGCCGGCCGAGTCGGCACCGGTGGCCCAGTGGTACGCGTCGCGCAACTGCCCGAGGATCTGCGCCTCGCCGACGACCATCGAGTCCAGGCCGGTGGCGACGCGGAAGACGTGGTCCACGGCGGCGTTGTCGTAGTGCACGTACAGGTGGCTGGCGAGCGCCGCCGGAGGGCTGCCGGCCTGTTCGGCCAGGACGGCGCAGACGTCGCCGAGCCCGCCGTGGAAACCGGACACCGCGGCGTACACCTCCACCCGGTTGCAGGTGGAGACGATCACCGCCTCGGAGACGTACGGCTGGGCGATCAGGCGATCCAGGGTGCGGGTCAGGTCGGCCGGGGGCACGGCCAGCTGCTCCAGCGTGGCGACCGGGGCGGTCCGGTAGGACGCGCCGACGACGAGCAGTTTCACGTGCCGATCGCCTCCTGGGTGTCGGTGGCCGCGAACCCGCCCGGCAGGGCGGTGAGAGCGGACCCGCCGGTGGCGGGCAGCGCGGTCAGCGACGCCTTGCGGTGCTCGTGGAAGGACAGAATCTGCAGCTCGATGGCGAGGTCGACCTTGCGCACGTCGACCCCCTCCGGAACCGAGAGTACGCACGGCGCGAAGTTGAGGATGCTCGTCACGCCGACGGCGACCAGTTGGTCGGCGACCTGCTGGGCGGCGGCGGCCGGGGTGGCGATCACGCCGATCGCGAGGGCTTCCTCGGCGGCGACCGTGGGCAGGTCGTCGACATGCCTGACCACCAGGCCGTTGATCTCCTCGCCGACCCGGGAGGGATCGGCGTCGAGCAGTGCGGCGATCCGGAAGCCTCGGCTGGCGAAGCCGTCGTAGCCGGCCAGAGCGTGACCGAGATTACCCACGCCGACCAGGGCGACGGCCCGTCGTTGGGTGAGCCCGAGCACATACTCGATCTGCTCGATCAGGAGCGCGACGTCGTAGCCGACGCCCCGGGTGCCGTACGAGCCGAGGTGGGACAGGTCCTTGCGGAGCTTCGCGGAGTTGACACCGGCGGCGGCGGAGAGGCCCTCGCTGGAGACCGTCTCGTGCCCGGTCTCGGCGAGGTTGTGCAGCGCGCGCAGGTATTCCGGCAGCCGAGCGACGGTCGCCTCAGGCAGGTCCGGGAGCGCTGGTACGGCACCGGCGCGGCCGGGCGCGCCTGGGTGACGGTGCTGACTCATGAGACTCCGTGCGGTGCGATCCTCGGCCAACTCCGCTGGTCGGCCGTTTGTGGACTCCCGCTGGCGACCGAGGTTGCCGGCTGTGCTAGCAGGGCGCGTCGGAGTCACAGCGTAGGCGCTTGTGAAGACGTGCACAAATCGCGATCTTGCCGCTGCGTGACGCAACCTCACCAGCACCTCCATTCCGCAAGATCGATCCGACGGGTCTTCCGCGCGCGCCGCCCGGGCGATTATTGCTCAATCCCGACTTCTCTGACCAATCCCGCGCCGGGCCGTCCAGGGGTCGTCCCGCAGGTGGTAGGGGCAGCACTACGGCGGAGAGGCGGGGCTTCGGGATGGGGACGGGAGGCCCGGCTGCCTAGCCTTTGGGGCATGACCACCGTTGCCGCCACCAGCGACCCGCCGACGCCGGCACCGAGCATCCCCCGCCAACTCTTCGTCGACTCCGGGTACGTGCTGCTCGGCCTGCCCCTGGCACTGGCCAGCTTCGTCGTCCTCATCGTCGGCCTCTCCGTCGGCGTCGGCCTGGTGGTCACGGTGATCGGCCTGCCGATCCTCAGCGGCACCCTGTACGCGGCCCGCGCGCTGGCCGACGTCGAGCGGCTCCGGCTGCCCGCGGTGCTCCGCCAGCCGCGGATCCGGCCGCACTACCGGTTGCCCGAGGCGGGGGCGAACGCCTGGCGGCGGATCTTCGTGCCGATGCGGGACGCCCAGTCCTGGCTCGACCTGGCGCACGGCATCCTGCGGCTGATCGCGGCGGTCGGCACCTTCGTGGTGACCATGGTCTGGTGGGCCATCGCGATCGCCGGCTCTCTCTACTGGGCCTACGACTGGGCCATTCCCCACCCGTCCGGGGAGGGCGACCAGAATCTGGCCCAACTGCTCGGCCTGGGCGACTCGACCACCGCCCGGATCGGGCTGAACACCGCGCTCGGGGTGTTCTTCCTGATCACCCTGCCGATCGTGGTCCGGGGCTGCGCGCTGCTGCAGGCCAGCTTCGCCAGGGCCATGCTGACCGGGGTGGCCGAGATGCGGGACCGGATCACCGTGCTGGAGGAGCAGAAGCGGGCCGCCGTGTCCGCCGAGGCGTCCGCGTTGCGCCGGTTGGAACGCGACATCCACGACGGCCCCCAGCAGCGACTGGTCCGTCTCGCGATGGACCTCAGCCGGGCCCGGTTGCAGCTCGCCTCCGACCCGGAGGCGGCCGGTCGGACCATCGACGAGGCGGTCAGCCAGACCCGGGACACGCTGGCCGAGCTGCGGGCGCTGTCCCGGGGCATCGCCCCGCCGATCCTGGTCGACAGGGGCCTGCCCAGCGCCCTGGCCGCCATCGCCGCCCGTGGGCTGATCCCGATCGAGCTACAGGTGGATCCGCAGCTCGGCACCCCGGCCGGGCGGCTCGACCCGGCGGTGGAGAACACCGCGTACTTCGTGGTGGCCGAGGCGCTGACGAACGTCGCCAAGCACGCCCGGGCCACCGAGGCCACCGTGGCCGTCGCCCGGCACGGCTCCCACCTGCAAGTGCGGGTGGGCGACGACGGGCAGGGCGGCGCGCACCTCGCCAAGGGGCACGGTCTGGCCGGGATCGCCGACCGGGTACGGGCCGCCGGTGGTGAGCTGACCGTGGTCAGCCCGAGCGGCGGCCCCACCGAGGTCCGCGCCGACCTGCCGCTGTGAACCACCGAAAGGCGGCCCCGACGTGGTAGACAACACAGCCATGCGCATCGTGATCGCCGACGACGCCGTCCTGCTCCGCGAAGGGCTGGTCCGGCTGCTGACCGAGAGCGGGCACCAGGTGGTGGCCGCCGTCGGGGACGGCGACGCGCTGGTCGAGGCGGTGGTGGAGCACCAGCCCGACGTGTCGATCGTCGACGTCCGGATGCCGCCGTCACACACCGACGAGGGGCTGCGCGCGGCGGTGGAGGCCCGCCGGCTGGTGCCGCGTACCCCGATCCTGGTGCTCTCCCAGTACGTCGAGGTCTCGTACGCCGATGATCTGCTCGCCACCACCGGTGGCTCCGGTGGTGGGATCGGTTACCTGCTCAAGGACCGGGTCGCCGCGATCGACGAGTTCCTGGACGCGTTGCGCAGGGTGGCGGCCGGCGGCACGGTGCTCGACCCGGAGGTGGTGGGTCAGCTCTTCGCCCGGCGTCGCCGCGACGACCCGCTGAGCGAGCTGACCCCGCGTGAGCGGGAGGTGCTGGCGCTGATGGCGGAGGGGCGTTCGAACACCGCCATCGCCCGCGCGCTCGTGGTCAGCGACGGGGCGGTGGAGAAGCACGTGCGCAACATCTTCACCAAGCTCACCCTGCCGCCGGACACCGAGCAGCACCGTCGGGTGCTGGCCGTCCTCACCTATCTGCGGAACTGACCTGCCGGGCCAGGGCCACCGCGTCGGTGAGGGTGTCGGCCACCGGGTGGCCGGAGGCGCGCAGCCGGGCCGGGTCGGTGAACCCGCCGGTGTAGAGCACCGCCCGGCCGCCGACCGCGGTCGCCGCGTCCGCGTCGTCGATGGAGTCGCCGATCAGCACCACCGAGGCGCCGTCCACACCCAGCTCGGCCAGGTGCAGTTTGAGCGACTCGGCCTTACGGTCGCCGCCGACCGTGGCCCGCAGCCCGTCGACCCGGGTGAACTGACCGGTCAGCCCGTAGGTGTGCACGGTCGGCACCAGTTCCTCGTGGAACCACATGGAGAGCAGACTCTGGCTGCCGGGCCAGGCGGCCATCGCGGTGCGGGCGTCGGCGGCCAGCTCACAGGTCGTCAACCCGGTGCGGTACGCGTCGTGGAAGATCCGGTCCAGGCGGCCGAACTCGTCGGCGTCCACGGCCTGCCCGAGCACCTCGGCGTAGTACTCGGCGATCGGGCGGCGGAACCGCACCCGGTGCTCGTCGGGGGTGACGGTCGGCCCGCCGAGGCTGGCGAACACGACGTTGGTGGCGGACACCACCAGGCTGAGGTCGTTGAGCAGGGTGCCGTTCCAGTCCCAGACGAGGTGCGGGTGCGCAGGGGTCATCAGAGCACCCTAGGCACCCCTCAGAGCTGTGGCGTGGTCAGGTCCCGCAGCAGCCGGTCCTCCTCGACCCGCCAGTAGCCGTGCTCCTTGCCGTCGAGCATCACCACCGGCAGCCGGTCCCCGTACTCCCGTTCCAGGCCCTCGTCGCCGGTGACGTCCCACTCGACCCACTTGTCGCCGGTGACCGCCACCACCCGGTCGAGCGCCGCCTTGGCGTCGTCGCAGAGGTGGCAGCCGGGTCGGGTGATCAGGGCGAGCCGGGCGTCAGTGGCCATCGGTTACCTCCGTGCGGGTGTCGGCGGGTGCGGACGGACCGGCCGGGGCCGCCGACCGGAGCTGGGTCTTGCGTACCTTGCCGATCGCCGAGTGGGGCAGGGCGTCGACGATCTCGACGGCGGTCGGGCACTTGAACCGGGCCAGGTTCCGTGCGCAGTGGGCGAGCAACTCCTCGCCGGTCACCGGTCGCCCCGGCTTCGGCACCACGTACGCCCGCACAGTCTCGCCGGTCCGCGGGTGCGGCACACCCAGTACCGCCGACTCGGCCACCCCGGGATGTCCGCTGAGCACGAGTTCGACCTCGTGCGGATAGACGTTGAACCCGTTGACCAGGATCAGCTCGCCCAGCCGGTCGACCAGGAAGAGGTCCCCGTCCTCGTCGGCGTAGGCGATGTCCCCGGTGCCCCACCAGCCGTCGGCGTCGGGCCCACCCCGCCGGTCGGGCCAGTAGCCGTCGAAGAGGTTGGCACCGCGCACGACGATCTGCCCCGGGTCGGTGCCCGGCGTCACGTCGGAGAGGTCCAGCTCGTCCGGGTCGTCGTCGGGGACGGCGAGCCCGTCGCGCCAGAGGTCCACCCCGTCGGCGTCGACCAGGCGTAACCCCACCCCGAGCAGTGGACGGCCGATCGAGCCGGCCTTGGCCACACCACCCACCAGGGTGGAGGTGAGCACCGGCGCGGTCTCGGTCAGGCCGTACCCGATGTGCACCCGATGCCCGGTGGCCTCGGTGAAGCGCGCCGCGACCGGGGGTTCCAGCGGCGCCGCGCCGCAGACCGCCACCCGCACCGACGCGGTCGCCGCCCGGACCGTGGGGGCATCGGCCCAGGTCGAGAACATCGACGGTACGCCGACCAGCACGGTGACCCGGTGCCGGGCGATCTCGTCCAGCCCCGCGGTCGGGCCCAGCTCGTCGAGCAGCACTCCGGTCGCGCCGTGGTGGATGACCGCGCCGAGCCCCGAGTTGAGCCCGTACGCGTGGAAGAGCGGCAACGCGAGCAGCACGGTGTCCGCCGGCCCGACCACCGGCGGTTCGATCCCGTCGACCTGCTCGAGGTTGGCCAGCAGCGCCCGGTGCGAGAGCATCGCCCCCTTGGGCCGCCCCTCGGTGCCGGAGGTGTAGAGGAGTACGGCCAGGTCGGTGCCGCCTCGGCGTGGGCGGGTCGGACCGGGCGTCTCGGCTGTCGGCGGCGTGCCGTGCACGGCGACCAGCGCGGGCAGGTCGCCGGTCAGGTCGGCGACCAGACCCCGGACCCGGTCGGTGGCGACGAGCACCGACGCGCCGGAGTCGGACAACACGTGCCGCAACTCCGGTGCGGTGAGGCCGGGGTTGACCGGCACGGCGACCAATCCCGCGCGCAGGGCGCCGAGCCAGGCGACCACGAAGTCGACGGTGTTCGGCAGCGCGATCGCGACGCGTGGCGGTGTGTCGCCGGGGTGGGCGGGTGGCGCGGCGGTCGACAGGCCACGCGCGGCGGCGTCCACCGCGACGTCCAGGTCGGACCAGCTGAGTGTCTGGTCGCGCCAGTGCAGCGCGGCCCCGTCCGCGCGGCCGTGAGCCGCCTGGCGAACCCGGTCGGCGAGGTTCGGCGCGGGGTTTACCGAGACGTCCTGCACGGTGATCGAGTCTGGCACAGCGGGCGACGACAGGCCACGCCCGACGGTCGGCTCCGCGCGTGGGCGACGGCGCCGCGAGAGTCCCACCGACGGGACTGCGCGCTGTGCCACCGGCGGGCCGATCAGGTCCTGTCGGTGGGACGGGCGACGGCGTCCACAAGCGCTTCGGCCGCACCCGGACGGCCACCCGGCGTGGCGCGCCGACCGAACGTCCATCAAGCCCGCTAGCTGGCAATCCATCCTGGAACAGCGCGTGAACGGAAAGTCAAACGCACACGACGGACAACCGGTCCGGCATTGGTGCGACGGAGCGGGAAATACTTCCGCCTTGTGTAACGGACTTGCCACGCGCGGGTGACGTTGGCCCTATCATCACTCGGGTCGGGTCACCCCATTTGCCGTGAGTCGACACCCCTCAGCCCGAGGAGGCCCCCGTGCCTGTGAGCGCATTGGACCAGCACCTCCAGGGGAATTGCCGTCCGCCGGCAACCCCCGCGACCGTCCTGCCCGACCGGGAGCCCGGTCGGCCCGCCCCGACGACCCACAGACCGACCCGTCCGACGACCACCGGGGCGGAGGCGACACGGTGACCACCTTCGGTTACGCGGAACGCCCGCTCGGCCTGACCGGTCAGCCGGCGCGCTCCCACGTCAACGAGCGGCCCACGGCCCGTTCCCCGCTGGACGATCCACACGGCACCGCCGTGCGGGGCGACGGCGCGGCGCACCGGATCCGCAGCCGCCCACACCACAACGAACCCACGCCGAGACCGGCGGTGCCCGGCGGTAACGCCAAGACGCCCGGGGGTCGGGTCGGCGCACCTCCTCGGCCGCTGCCCGCGCAGGGTCGACGGGTGAGCGACACACCGGCGGTGGCCACCGACCCGGCGGCGGGCGAGACGGCTGTCATTCCGGCGGTCCCGGCCGAACCCGTTACCACCCCGACCGGCTTCCCGAGCCGCCCGGACCCGTCCGACCCGGCCACCGAGGTCTGGACGTTGATCGAGCGGGCCCAGTCCGGCGATTCGGAGGCGTTCGGCCTGATCTACGACCGGTACGTGGACACCGTCTTCCGGTTCGTCTACTTCCGGGTCGGCAACCGCCAGCTCGCCGAGGACCTCACCTCGGACACCTTCCTGCGCGCGCTC
Source organism: Micromonospora sp. WMMD964 (assembly GCF_029581455.1). Taxonomy (NCBI): domain Bacteria; kingdom Bacillati; phylum Actinomycetota; class Actinomycetes; order Micromonosporales; family Micromonosporaceae; genus Micromonospora; species Micromonospora sp. WMMD964. The sequence goes on from NZ_CP120860.1 coordinate 513,676, forward strand.
AAGCGGATCGGCAGCTTCACCTGGCAGGGTCGTGACCTCGGCGCCTGGCTGGTGACGATCGCCCGCAACCTGGTCGCCGACCACTTCAAGTCGGGCCGCTACCGCCTGGAGGTCACCACCGGCGACGTGCTCGACGCCGACCGGGAGGACCGGGGTCCGGAGGGCAGCCCGGAGGCCGCGGTGGTGGAGCACATCACCAACGTCGCGCTCCTCACCGCCGTGAAGCAACTCAACCCGGAGCAGCAGGAGTGCATCGTGCTCCGCTTCCTCCAGGGCTTCTCGGTGGCCGAGACGGCCCGTGCCATGGGCAAGAACGAGGGTGCCATCAAGGCCCTCCAGTACCGAGCCGTTCGCGCCCTGGCCCGACTCCTCCCAGACGGCTTCCAGCCGTAGATTGTTTCCAGACACCGATGGACGTCGATCACCATCTGCCCAGCTCAGAGCCGATGCGACCTGGTGACGACCATCACTTTCTGTAATTTCCGCCCCGCCTGGCCCGTAACCCGTGCCTGGTCCGCCGCGTTTCTCCGGGTGCGACCGGTGGATGTCCCGGCAGGCCCGGGCACCGAGGTCCCACCGGCACGCCGGCGGCACCTCACCTCCGTGGTGTCACACTGCCGCCCGGTCGCCGGTAACGACGGCGGCCGACCGGCCGTGACCAGCGAGAGGAGGTGCCTGCGGTGGACGACATCCTCTTCTCCCGCCGGCGCGCCGAGCGCTTCGCGCAGCTTCTCGACGAGGCCAACGGCGCTCGGCGGCACCACGTGCGATCCCGGGTGGACGGCCGACTCGCGCCACTCGTCGCGGTGGGTCAGCGGCTCAGCGTCGACCCCCCGGCTGTCGAGGTGAACCCGGAGTTCCGGACCGGCCTGCGGGCGATGCTGCTCGCGACCGCCGAACGGGACGGGCTGGGCGCGACACCGGCGGCCGGCGAACCGGCCACCACGACGACACGCGGACGGCTACTACCGGCGGTCACCGCGCGGCGGGCCCGAGCCCGGGGCGCGATCCTCGTCGGCATCGCCGCCGGCGCCATCGCCGTCTCCGGCATCTCCGCCGCCAGTGAGAACGCGGTGCCCGGCGACGCGCTGTACGGCATGAAGCGCTCGACCGAACGCGCACAGCTCGCGCTGGCCAGCTCGGACATCAGCCGCGGCCAACTCTTCCTGGACTTCGCCCGGACCAGACTCGGCGAAGCCGCCAAACTGCGCGGCGACCGGATCGGCTACAGCGCCGTCCTCGACGACATGGACGCCGACACCCGGCAGGGTGTCCGCCTGCTCACCTCCGCTGCGGTGCAACGTGCCGACCCGGGCAGCCTGGACACCCTCAACACCTTCGTCTCCGGCCAACGTCGGGCGGTCAGCGGCCTGCTCGACGGGACCACCCGCGCCGACCGGGAACGCACCCAGCGGTCGCTGCTCCTGCTGGACAGCATCCGGGAACGTTCGGATTCACTGCGCGCGGCGATCGCCTGTGGCCTTCCCGCCCCGACCGCCAGCGACACCCTCGGGCCCGACCCGAAGACCTGCCCCGGGTCCCGCTGACCCATACCGCACGTCCGACCGGCCGCGCCACAGTTCGCTGTGTGCTCGGCCGGTCGACCGTCTGCGCCGGATACCCTCGCAGAGGCATCCGTCGTACCGGTGAGGAAGGAAGTCGCGTGGCGCGCAGCCGTAAGGTGACGGTCAGCACCGACGCCGAGGGGCACACTGCGGGCTGGGCGGAGACCGACCTGGCCCCGGCCACCGCGCCGGACTCGACGGCCGCGGCGTTCTTCGACGTGGACAACACGATGATGCAGGGCGCATCCATCTACTGGTTCGCCCGTGGGCTCGCCTCCCGCAATTACCTCACCACCGGTGACCTGGCCCGATTCGCCTGGCAGCAGCTCCGGTTCCGGCTGCTGGCCCGGGAGCACGCAGGTGACATGTCACTGGCGAAGGAGGCCGCGCTGGCCTTCGTCCAGGGCTGGCGGGTCCACGAGGTGGAGCACCTCGCGGAGGAGATCTTCGACGAGATGATGGCTCCCCGGATCTGGGCCGGCACCCACCGACTCGCCCAACGTCACCTGGACTCCGGGCAGCGGGTGTGGCTGGTCAGCGCCGCCCCGGTGGAGATCGGCCGAGTGATCGCCGCCCGGCTCGGCCTCACCGGTGCGATCGGCACGGTGGCCGAGGTCGTGGACGGGGCGTACACCGGGCGGTTGGTGGGTGACCTCATGCACGGGCCGGCGAAGGCCGAGGCGGTCAACCAGCTCGCCGCGGTGGAGGGGCTCGACCTGACCCGCTGCGCCGCCTACAGCGACTCCGCCAACGACCTGCCGCTGCTCTCCGCGGTGGGCAGGGCGGTGGCCGTCAACCCGGACGGCAGCCTGCTGCGGCAGGCCCGCCGACACGGGTGGGAGGTGCGGGACTTCCGCACCGGCCGTCGGGCGGTGAAGATCGCCGTGCCGTCGACCGCGGCAGCCGGACTGGTCGTCGGCGCGGTCACCGCCGGCCTGGCCCTGCAACGACGCCGCCGCGGCGGCTGACGCACGCCACGCCGCCGCGCCCGCTCAGGGGCCGAACGGGTCGGGCCGTCGCTCCAGCAGTGTGTGCACGGTCTGCTGGATGGTCTCCCGCACCTGGTCGGCGAGGTTGAACACCACCAGCGGGTCGTCCGCCGAGTCGGTCAGGTGGGCGGTGGGGATCGGCGGGCAGAACTCGATCAGCCACTTGCTGGGCAGCGGCACCATGCCCAACGGCCCGAGCCACGGGAAGGTCGGCGTGACCGGGAAGTAGGGCAGCTTGAGCAGCCGCGCCAGCGGCTTGATGTCGGCGAGCATCGGGTAGATCTCCTCGCCGCCCACGATGGCGACCGGCACGATCGGCGTGCCGGTGCGCAGCGCCGCCGAGACGAAACCACCCCGCCCGAACCGTTGCAGCTTGTACCGGTCGGCGTAGAGCTTGCCGATCCCCTTGAAGCCCTCAGGGAACACGCCGACCAGGTCACCCCCGCCGAGCAGCCGCTCCGCGTCCGGGTTGCAGGCCACCGTGCCACCGGTCTTACGGGCGATCTCGGAGACCACCGGCATCCGGAACACCAGGTCAGCGCCGAGCAGCCGCAGGTAGCGGTGCGCCGGGTGCTTGTCGTGCAGCGCCGCCGAGAGGATCAACGCGTCCAGCGCCACCGTCCCCGAGTGGTTGCCGACCACCAGGGCGGGCCCGTCGACCGGCACATGCTCCACCCCACTGACCTCGGTGCGGAACCAGTCCCGATACAGCAGCCGCAGCAGCGGATGGAAGACCGCGTCGGTCAGCTCCGAGTCGAAGCCGAACTCATCGACCTCGTAGTCACCGGACAGCCGTCGGCGCAGGAACGCCAGACCGTTCGCGACCTTACGGTCCCAGTGATCATCCGGCCGGTCCGCCACGGCCGGCTCGGTGCCACCCGGCGTCCCGGCTCCCGCCGGATCACCCGACTCCGCGACGGGCTCGTCGGTGGCCGCGGTGTCGACCTCGTCGTCGGGCGACGTCGGGGTCGGCGCGACCCGCGCGACCGGCCGATGCCCGTTCCGCCGCGCCGGCTCCGCGTCCGGCGCGGGCGACTGCTGCGGTACGTCGAAACGCCCGACCCCCTGCGGGTCACGCCCCTCCGTCGGCCCGGTCACGGTGCCACCTCGGTTCGCGACTGCGGGGCTCGCAAACCCGGCTCACTCCTCGCGCTCACGGCCTGCGCTCCCGTACTGCCGCGCGGACCTGCCGGATGCCGTTCCGAACGAGTTGCTCGGCGACGGCCAACTGGTCGCGGGTCACCACCACCCCACCGTGGTGGGCGCGGATGAAGTCCTCGAACGCCTCGGCTGTGGAACGGGGCGTGAAACCGTACTCCTGCTCCAGCCGGCTGGTGTCGACCACCCGGCCGTGCACGAACAGGTCGACCTGGTCCAGGCCGTAACGCCCGAAACCCATGGTGCGGGCCAGTGCGGCGGCGCCGGAGAGACCCGGTTCGAGCACCGGCACAGCCACCCGCCCGGCGCGCCGGATCGCCTGCGACAGCGACAGCACCCCCGGGCCCGCGACGTTGTAGGTGCCGGGATGGTCCTCCACGATCGACCGGTGCAGCACCTCCAACGCGTCGTCGAAGTGCAGGAACTGCAGACGGGGGTCACGGCCGAAGACGGTCGGCACGAACGGCTGCGCGAAGTAGCGGGTCAACGTGGTGTCGGCGGTCGAGCCGATGAACGGCGCGAAGCGCAGCACCGTCGCGGTGACGTCGGGCCGACGGCGGCGGAACCCGCGGACGTACCCCTCGAGGTCGAGGATGTCGCGGCCGAACCCGCCGCGCGGCACCTCGCGCGGCTCGGTCTCCTCGGTGAAGACCGCCGGGTCCCGGAACGAGACCCCGTACGCGGCCGTCGACGAGCGGACCACGAGTTTGCGCAGCCGGGGGGCCCGTTGGCAGGCGGCCAGCAGGTGCATGGTGCCGATGACGTTCTGGTCCTTCATCGCCGACCGGCCACCGTGCTGCTGGTCGGGGGCACTGACCAGGGCGAGGTGGACCACCGCGTCGACGTCCAGATCGGCGAGGAGGCCACCGAGCGAGTCACTGTCGAGGCGGATCCGCTCGACCCGGTCCAGCAGGTCGGTGAACTCGGTGCCGGAATCCGGGGCGTCCACCCCGATGACCCGTTCGATCCGGGGATCGGCGGCCAGTCGGGCCGCCACGTGGGCACCCAGGTAGCGGCCTACCCCGGTGACGACGACGACCCCCGGAGCACCTGAGGTGCCACCGGGGGTCATCTGACGCACCTACCCCGGCAGGAAGGACCGAGCCGGGACGACCACGGCCTGATCACCTGAGCCTCCGGGGATCGACAGTTAGGCAAGTGCCGCCGAATGCCGGGCAGCCAGCCCGGCGGCGATCACTTGCCGAGACGGCGACGCTGGACGCGGGTCTTGCGCAGCAGCTTGCGGTGCTTCTTCTTAGCCATGCGCTTACGGCGCTTCTTGACCACCGAGCCCATACGACAGCCTTTCGATACAACGTGCGGGGCGGACCGGATGACACCACGCAGGTGGCGACGGCGACCGCTTGCGGACAACGGACCGGACCAGTCTGGGCGGCGGGGCGCACCGGTGGGGTCTCGGTCGGGCTCCAGGGTAGCCGGAGAGCGTCAGCCGGACCAACGCGCCCCCGTCGATGCCGCTCAGGGGGCGCTGGAAGGGGGTGACGGTGGCTCAGGCGGTTTCCTGAAAAGCACCCCGGAGATATTCGTGCACCGCATGCTCGGGCACCCGGAATGAGCGGCCGACCCGGACGGCGGTGAGCTCACCGCTGTGCACCAGGCGATAGACCGTCATCTTCGACACCCGCATGACCGTCGCCACCTCAGCGACGGTCAGGAACTTGACCTCCGACAGCCGTCCGTCGGACTGCGACCCGGCCATGGCTCACCGACCCATCCCATGCCCGGCGCGTGCCAACCCGACGGATGCTCCGGGCCGGGCCGGCGACGCGCGTGTTACCAGTACGGTAGCGGGGCGGTTGTGACCGGCGCGATCCCTTCGTACAACTGATCATGTTTCTGCTCGCGGTTCACCCGATCCGCGCTCCCGATTCGTGCCCGCCTGGGCTCGCCGTCCCGGTCGTCGCGCCGCTGGTCACTCGGCGCGCAACGCCACCACCGGGTCGAGCCGGCCGGCGCGCTGCGCGGGGACGACCCCGAAGACGATGCCGACGACCGCCGACACCCCGAAGGCGAGTGCCAGCGACCACCAGGTGATCGCGGCCGGGATCGGCGACAGGGCGTCGACCAGCAGGGCGGTCCCCACGCCCACCGCCATCCCGGTCACCCCGCCGATCGTGGTGAGCAGCACCGCCTCCAGCAGGAACTGCACCCCGATGTCGCGGGGGCGTGCGCCGACCGCCTTGCGCAGACCGATCTCCCGGGTCCGTTCCCGGACGCTGACCAGCATGATGTTGGAGACGCCGACGCCGCCGACCAGCAACGAGATGCCGGCGATGGCGGCCAGTACGCCGGTGAGAACGCCGAGGATGTCGCCGAGCACGCCGAGGATCTGCTGTTGGGTGACGGCGCTGAACTCGGTGTCGGGGTGGCGGCGGTTCAACTCGGCGACGATCCGCTCGCCCAACTCGTCGATCCGCTCCCGGTCGGGCGCCTTCACCGCGATGCCGTCCACCCGTTGGGTGCCCCAGAGCCGCTGCGCGGCGGTCACCGGTACGTGCACCTCGTCGTCCCGGTCGACGCCGAGGCTCTGCCCGAGCGGCGCGAAGACACCGATCACCCGGAACCGCACCCCGGCCAGTGTCACCTGCTGGCCGAGCGGGTCCCGGTCGGGGAACAGCGCGCGGGCCACCGAGTCGCCGAGCACCGCGACGCGACGGCTGGTGTCCACGTCGGTGCCGGTGAGATAGCGACCACGGGCCAACGACCTGGTGAACACCGCCGGGGTGGTCTCCAGCACCCCCTGCACGGTGGTGAAGTCGGAGCGGTTGCCGGCTCGGGCGGTCGCCCCGGAGGCGACGGTGACCGCCACCCGGTCCGGGTCGCCGACCACCCGGGTGACGGCGTCCACGTCCCTGAGGGTCAACGGCGACACCACCGGCGCGTTGCCGACCTCGATGCGGCCGGGGACGACCAGCAGCAGGTTGGAGCCGAGGCCCTCGACCTGCTGCTCGACGGTCTGTTTGGTGCCGGTGCCGATGGCCACCAGCAGGACCACCGAGGCCACCCCGATGATCACCCCGAGCATGGTCAGGGCGCTGCGCAGCCGGTTGGCCCGGAGGGCGTCCAGGGCGACCCGCCATGCCTCGGCGACCCTCACGCCGCGCCGCCGGGCTGCTCGACCTCGGGCTGACCCGCGGCCGCCTCGCGCTGCTCGACCTCGCGCGGAAGGCACCCGGTGGCTCCGGCGGCGCCACCGGAGCCACCGGGTGGGTGCCCCGGGCCGCGTCCGGACGCGGACCGGGGCTCCGCGCTGGGAGCGGGGACCAGTGTCGCAGGTCGACCGTGGTCGACGGACGGCGGTCGATCATGGGTGGTGCGGGGGTCGTCGCTGTCCGCCACCACCACCCCGTCGCGCATGGTGATCCGGCGGCGGGCCCGCGCCGCGACCTCCTGGTCGTGGGTGACCATCACCAGTGCCACACCCGACTCCGCGTTCAACCGCTCCAACAACTCCAGCACCGCCGCTCCCGTGGCGCTGTCCAGATTGCCGGTGGGTTCGTCGGCCAGCAGCACCGTCGGCTCGGTGACCAGCGCACGGGCGATGGCGACCCGTTGCTGCTCGCCGCCGGACATCTGGTTGGGGCGGTGGTCCAACCGGTGGCCGAGGCCCACCCGGCCGAGCATCGCCGCCGCCCGTTCCCGTCGCCGCCGGGCCGGCACACCCCGGTAGACCAGCGGCAGTGCGACGTTCTCCACCGCCGAGGTACGCGGCAGCAGGTGGAACGCCTGGAAGACGAAACCGATCGTCTCGTTGCGCAGGGTGGCCATCTCCGGCGGGGCCAGCGCGTTGACGTCCCGCCCGCCGATCACCAGACGGCCACCGGTGGGGCGGTCCAACCCACCGAGCAGGTGCATGAGCGTGGACTTGCCCGAGCCGGACGGGCCGACCAGGGCCACGTAGTCCCCCGGTCGCACCACCAGCGACACCCCGCGCAGCGCCTCGACGGACACCCCGTCGAGGTGGTACGTCCGGGACACGTCCACCGCCTCGATCGCCGGCGGGGTGCCGGTCACCGCACCTCCTGGCCGTCGCGGACCTGGTCGGTGCCGCGCACCACGATCCGGTCGCCGGGTTGGACGCCGTTGAGGATCTGCACCAGATCGGCCCCCTGCACGCCGACGGTCACCGCCGCCCGGCCGGCCCTGCCGTCCCGGACCACCCACACCGCGTCCCGGCCGTCGGCCGAGAACACCGCCGAGGCGGGAACGGTCACCGCGTCGGCGGCCTCGCGTACGCGCAGGTGGACTATCGCGTTCATGCCGGGGCGGGGCGTGGGCGCCGGCTCGTCCTCGGCCAGCTTCCCGGCGCCCAGGGCGAGGCGTACCCGGTAGGTGACCCCGCCCTGGGCGGAGTTGGTGGGCAGCACGTCGACCGAGCGGACGGTTGCGTCGTAGCTGGCCCCGGTGACGGCGTCCAACTCGACGGTGGCGGTCACGCCGGCCTTGACCAGCAGCACGTCGGTCTCGTCGACCTCGGCGAGCAGCCCCAACTGTCCGGTGTCGACGACCGTCAGGACCGGCGTGCCGGCGGTGACCCGACCGCCGACCGCCACCGCGTCGTCCACCCCGGCCGGTGGCCCGCCCTGGTCGGGGGCCAGCACGGACGGGTCGAGGCCGGCCGCCTGGGCGCCGCCGGCCTGCTCCAACAGCCCGGCGAGACCACCTGTCGCGCCGCCGCCGGCCCGGGTGCCGCCCGGCTGCACCACACCGGCGATCGGAGCGCGCAGGGTCAACGCGTCTACTGTCGCCTTCGCCAGGTCGTACCCCTGCTGGGCCTGGAGTCGCTGCGCCGCGGAGAGCGCGCCGACGGCGGAGCTCAGCCCGTTGATGCCGCGTTGGACGGCGCGGACGGCCTGGTCGGCGCTGCGTGCGGCGGCCGTGTACTGCCGCTGGGCGGACGTCACCTGGGTCAGCAGCGCGTCGCGCACCTTCGGGTCGGCGATCTTCTCGGCGGCCTCACGGGCGGCGTCGAACGCCTCGTCAGCGGCCTTGTCCGTGCCGCGTCGGCTGCTGGTCAGGTCACCCGTGGAGACACCTCGCCCGGCGCGCTTCGCCGCGTCCAGGGCCTCCTTCGCCTGCCGGAGCCGCTGCCGGGCGGAGGGCGAGTCGACCACGGCGAGAACCTGGCCACGCTGCACCGACTGTCCGGGCTGGACGCGGAGGCTCGCCAGGGTGCCGTCGGCGGGGGCGGTGAGGGTGGCGGCGGCCCGGGCGGTCACCGTCGCCGGCGCGTCGATCACCTCGCTGACCGGGTTGCGGGCCGCCGACGCCAACGCGAGGTCCGGGGTGTCGTCACCGCAGGAGGCGGCGGTGGTGGCGGTGAGGACGGCGACGGCGGTCAGGGCGACGAGCAGGCGGGGCCGCGTGGTGCCGGCCGGCCGCGGCAACTGGGGGCGGCGCACCCATCGATGGTACGACCGGCCGGCACACCGCCGACGGGACCGTCAGGCGGAGGCGGCGCGGACGTACGCGACGCACTCGTCGTGCAGCGTCGACCACTTCTCACCGAACGCCTGTTCGGCGGCCACGTCGAGGGTGTCGCGCTCGTGCACCACCGCCTTGAAGAAGGCCAGCAGCCGCTGCGGCCCGTACCTGTCGACGAGGTGCCGCACGGCGAGGTAGCCGACCCCGTAGCTGCCGGCGACCCGCTCGGCGGGGGCGTCATCGGCGGGGTTGACGCCCGCCAACTGGCCGTCCCAACCGCCCCGGACCAGTGTGCGCACCTCGGCGATGCCCTCGTACCTGTCGACCGCCTGGCCGCCGGCACCGGCCAACTCGGCCAGCCCTTCCACCAGCCACCAGGTTGTCTTGCCCGGGTAGCCGCGCTCGGGCAACGAGGCCGCGTGGGTCAACTCGTGCCGGAGCAGGTCGTCGGTGCCGCTGCTGGACAGCCCTTCGGCGTTGAGCACCACCTCGTGGTGGCCGCCGCCCACGGTGACCGCGTACCCGCCGGTCCACTCCGGCCGGTCACCGCCGTACCAGCGCTGCCACTCCGTCCGGCCGGCGTAGAAGATCCGGTAGCGGTCCGGCGGCGACCCGGTCAGCGCGTACCCGTCAGCGACCTTGGCCGCCGCCTCGGCCTGCGCGAGCAGGCCGGGCAGTTTGCCGCGCAACGCGGGGGTGGTGGCGACGATGGTCCGCGCGCCGACCACCACGGCCAGGTCGCTGATCTCCCACGGTCGGGTGCCGGTCTCCACCGACTTGGATTCCTCCACGGCGACCAGCCGCGGCTGGTCGCCGTTCTCCCGCCACCGGGTGCCGATGAGCACCGGGCTGGGGCGGCAGTTCGGTGCGACGAAGCAGTACTGGAAGCGCACCAGGAGTCGCCACTCCCCCGGCTTACCGACGATCGGCGCGGGCAGGCCGCTCGGTTCGGCCCGCCACACGGTCACCTTGAGGTCGCGTAGTGCGGCGAAGCGTCGGCGCAGGTCACCGTGTGCGGCAGGGTCGGCGATGGCGAGGAAGCCGGCACGGTCGCCACCGAGCAGCGCGGTGGACTGGCGGTTGAGCTGGGCGGTCATCCGGTCGGCGAGCGCTCGGGCCGCCACGGTGGCGGGATCGTCGGCGGTCGAGACGCCGGCGCGGCTGAACGTGGACCGGGCGCCGTTCTCCCGGATCACCCCGACGACGAGCACCGCCGGCACGCCGCAGCCCAGCAGCACGACGACCACCAGGAACACCGTCCACAGCGGCCAGAGCCGCCGTGGTGCCGGCCGTTGCTGCACCTCGTCAATCCCGTCAGTCACCCGCCGAAGGGTACGACCAATACCTGTGCGGGGTGCGGCCACCCCGGGCCGCCCGTCCCAGGCGTCGGCGGTCGGCTCTCACGCGTCGGCCGTCGGCCAGGAGCGGAACGAGATGTCCATGCCGGCGACCAGTCGGTGGTACGAGCGGTCGAGTTCGCGGGGCAGGCCGAAGCCACCCGCGGCCTCCAGGGCGACGAAGCCGTGCAGGGCGCTGCGCAGGGCGCGGGTCGCGTCCACGGCGTCGTCACCGGTGAGCCCGTAGCCGCGCAGCACCGCGAAGATGGCCCCGACCGCACGCTCGCCCGCCTCGACGTGCTCCGGGTCGGTGGGGTCGGGCACCCGCTGGGTCGCCGGATAGCGACCGGGGTGCCGGTGGGCGTAGTCGCGGTAGGCGTCGGCCATCGCCCGCAGCGCGTCCCCACCGGCCCGTCCGGCGGCGGCGGTGGTCAGCGCGGTGGCCAACTCGGCGGTGGCCAGCGCGGACAATTTCTGGGCCAGCGCGTCCGCGCCCCGCACGTGCTTGTAGAGGCTGGGCAGCGCCACCCCGAGCCGGCTGGCGAGCGCGGCCAGGGTGAGCTGCTGGTAGCCGACCTCGTCGGCCAGCCGGGCCGCCTCCCGCACCACGGTCTGCTGGTTGAGACCGACCCTAGGCACCGGTGCACACCGCCAGGAAGGCGAGCAGCTCGTCGGCCATGCGCTGCGGTCGGTCGGCGTGCGGGTAGTGGCCGGACTCCTCGATCATCCGGGCCTCGGCGGTGCGGAACAGCCGCCGGGCCGCTCGCGCCTCGGCCCCCGGGTCGGGGAAGTCCGGGTCCTTGGCGCCCATCAGCACCAGCACCGGCTGCCGCACCTGCGGGGCGCGGACGGTCCAGTGCGGCTCGACCGGCACGATCACGCCGCGCATCGCGGCCATCCGGCCGGGCTCACGCAGGTTGGCGACCATGGACCGGCGGTACGCGTCATCGTCGGCGGGCCGGTGCACCGGGAAGAGCGTCTTGTGGAACATCCCGAACAGTCGGGGGCTGTGCAGCACGGACCACATCGCCATCCGCACCAAGGGGTTGAGTTTGGGCTGACCGACGAACGCGCCGACCTGCACGATGCCGGCCACCAGCTCGGGCGCGTCGGTCGCCGCGAAGACCACCGCCGCGGCGCTGGACGAGTTGCCGACCAGCACGGCCGGACCGCCGTCGAGGTCGCGGACCACGGCCGACAGGTCCGCGCCGACCTCCGCCGGGGCGTACGTGGGCCAGCCGACGCTCGACTCGCCGTGACCCCGGACGTCGACCGAGGCGACCCGGTGGCCGGCCGCGACCAGCAGCGGCACCAGGTGCCGGTAGCTCGCCCGGTTCTCTCCCATGCCGTGTGCGAGGACGACCAGAGGGCCCTCGCCGTGCACCTCGTACGCGATGTGTCCGCCGTCGCGGCGGACCTGGCTAGCTGTCATAGCCATAAAGCTAACTCACTTAGCCAACATCGTCAAGGCGCCTACGCGAACGGGCCGGCGGGACCACCGGGGTCACCGCCGGCCCGTCGACCGGATTCGGGGGGTTACTTCTTGGAGACCAGAGCCCGGCCGAAGAAGACCAGGTTCGCGGGACGCTCGGCGAGCCGGCGCATCAGGTAGCCGTACCACTCGTCGCCGTACGGGACGTAGGTGCGCACCGTGTAGCCCTCGCCGGCCAGGCGCGCCTGCTCCTCCGGGCGGATGCCGAAGAGCATCTGGAACTCGAAGCGCTCCGGCCCCCGGTCGAACCAACGGGCCCGGTCCTCACCGATGGCGATCATCCGAGGATCGTGGGTCGCCAGCATCGGGTAGCCGTCGCCGGACATCAGGATGTTCATGCAGCGCACGTACGACTTGTCCACCTCGCGGGCCGACTGGTACGCCACCGACTCCGGCTCCTTGTAGGCGCCCTTGCACAGCCGCACCCGCGACCCGGCCGAGGACAGCTCCCGGCAGTCCGACTCGGTCCGACGCAGGTACGCCTGGAGCACCGCGCCCGTCGACGGGAAGTCCTTGCGCAGCCGGCTCAGCACCTCCAGCGTCGAATCCGTCGTGGTGTGGTCCTCCATGTCCAGCGTGACGGTGGTGCCCGCCGCGTCGGCCGCCACGCAGATCGCCCGCGCGTTGTCGTACGCCAACTGCTCGTCGAACATCTGCCCGAGGGCGGACAGCTTCACGCTGACCTCGGCGGCCGGGGTGAGCCCCGCGGCGGCGAGCGACTTCAGCAACTTCAGGTATTCGTCACGGGTGGCGGTGGCCTGTTCGGGGGTGACGGTGTCCTCACCGAGGTGGTCGAGGGTGACCGCGAGACCGTCGTCGACGAGCCCGCGGGTCGCGCGCAACGCGTCGTCGGTGGCAGCGCCGGCGACGAACCGGCGAACGACGTCCCGGGTGTACGGGGCGGTCGCGACGAGCCGCTCGACCTGGGATGACCGGGAGGCGGCGAGGATGACGGAACGGAGCATGAGCCGAGCGTAACGCCCCTGCCAGGGCCCCCGCCGAGGGGCGGCCGGGGCTGCGGCGCTGGCGCGCATCGGCTACAACGATGCCGTGGACCAACGCCCCCGCCGCCGGCTCCGGTCGGCCTCCGTGCAGCTCGGCGCGCTCACCGCTCTCGCGCTCGCCCTCTCCGGCTGCAACATGACCTCGGACGACGACGATGACGACGACTGCGCCCTCGGGCCGGTCGGCGGCGGCGACACGGTCGCGCTGGCGATGCGGGTCCCCGACCCGGCCGCCGGTCGCACCGCCCCGGAGCCGACCACCGCCGCCCTGCCCGATCGCGGCGGGTTCGGCACCCACCTCGCCGCCTGCGGCGGCTGAGGTGCGCCGCGAGACGGTCACCCCACGACCCGACTGGAACACCACCATCCGGGAGCAGGGGCTGATCTACGTCGACACCGAGCTGCCCGACGGCGGGATCATGTCGTACTGGGACGAGACCGCCGCGTACGCGTTCGACCTGGACGAGGTGCTGCGGCTGGAGGAGGCCACCGAGGAGCTGCACCGGATGTCGGTGGCCGCCGCCGAACACGTGGTCACCCACCGCCGGTACGCCGAGTTCGGCATCCCGGCCTGGGCGGCCGACGCGGTGGCCCGGTCGCTGCGCGAGACGCCCCCCACCCTCTACGGGCGCTTCGACCTGGCGTACGACGGCACCTGGCCACCGAAGATGCTGGAGTACAACGCGGACACCCCGACCGCGCTGGTCGAGGCGAGCATCATCCAGTGGTACTGGTTGGAGCAGATCCGGCCGGAGCTGGACCAGTGGAACAGCCTGCACGAGCGGCTGGTCGGCACCTGGGCGAAGATCGGTGCCGGGCTGCACGAGCCCCGGGTGCACGTGCTCTGGTCGAACGAGGAGGAGTCCGGCGAGGACCACATGACCGCCGGTTACCTCGCCGAGACCGCCCGACAGGCCGGTCTGACCGTGACGTTGCAGCCCATCCAGGAGATCGGCTGGGACGGTCGGCGCTTCGTCGACGCCGACGACCAACCGGTGACGACGTGCTTCAAGCTCTACCCGTGGGAGTGGATGCTGGCCGAGCCGTACGGGTCGGCGGCGCTGGCTCCGGGCACCCCGACCACCTGGATCGAACCGGCCTGGAAGCTGCTGCTGTCCAACAAGGCGTTGCTCGCCGTCCTGTGGGAGCTGTACCCCGACCACGAGTACCTGCTCCCGGCCTACCTCGACTCGCCGCGCGGCATGCCGGAGTACGTGGCCAAGCCGCTGCTCGGCAGGGAGGGCGGTTCGGTACGCATCGTCACCGCCGACGAGGAGATCCACAATCCGGGGATCTACGGTGACGAGGGCTGGTGCTACCAGGAGTTCCGGGCGTTGCCGCAGTTCGCCGGCAACCGGGTGGTGCTGGGCAGCTGGATCGTCGACGGCGAGTCGGCCGGGGTCGGGGTGCGGGAGAGCGCCAGCCTGATCACCGACGGCTACGCGCGGTTCCTGCCGCACTACATCGACGCGCCACGCACCCCGTGAGTCGTCTACCGTTGGGGGCGTGAACTTCGACGCGTACGCCCGGACCGCTGTTGACCTGGTCAACGCCCGTCTGGACGACCTCGACGACCTGCGCGCCCTCTTCGCCGAGGACCACTCCTGGATGAGCGACGAGGTCGTGGAACGGGATGTGGCGATTTTCCGGCGGGCGCAGAAGCGACTGCGGGACGTCTTCGAGTACGGCACCTCGGGGCGCGACGCCCAGGCGGTGACCGAGCTGAACGCGCTGTTGGAGGCGTTCCCGGTCCAGCCGCGCATCTCCGGGCACGACTCCAGCGACTGGCACATGCACGTGACCAGCCGGGGCGCGTCGGTCAGCGCGGAATACCTGGCCGGCGCGGCCTGGGGGTTGTCCGTCTGGCTGTGCGAGTACGGCAGCGCCCGCTTCGGGGTCTGCGCCGACGAGCGCTGCGGCAACGTCTACCTGGACACGTCGTCCAACTGCTGCCGGCGGTTCTGCTCCGAGCGCTGCGCCACCCGCTCGCACGTGGCCGCGCACCGGGCCCGCAAGCGGGCGGCCGTCGGCGAGCAGGTGACCGTCGCGGCGCAGCCGACGACCGGCGTCGACTCCCTCTCGCCGGTCAGCTGACGCCGCCGTCGCCCGGTCGGGCGGACGGTCAGGCGTCGACCGGGGAGGACGCGGTCAGGTGCTGGCGGGCGAACTCCAGCGCGGCGCGCAGGTCCGCCTCGCGCACCGCGCGGCTCTTCGCGCCCCGGGTCGCGACCTCGACTGCCACCGCCCCGGTGAAGCCACGCCCGGCCAGCGAGGAGAGCAGCTCACCGCAGGGTTGGGTGCCGCGACCGGGCACCAGGTGCTCGTCGCGCCCCTCGCCGGTGCCGTCACCGAGATGCACGTGCGCCAGCCCGGCGCCCATCCGGTCGGCCATCTCCAGCGGGTCGCTGTGCGAGGCCGCGCAGTGCGAAAGATCCAGGGTGTACGCCGGGTAGCCGGTGTCGGTGGGATCCCAGCCGGGGACGTACGGGACGAACTGCCGCCCCGCCATCCGCACCGGGTACATGTTCTCCACGGCGAACCGCAGCCCGGGGAACCGGTCCCCGACGCCTGCCAACCCCTCGGCGAAGTTACGGGCGTAGTCCCGCTGCCAGGTGAACGGCGGGTGCACCACGACGGTCGGCGCCTCCAGTGTCTCGGCCAGCTCGGCGGCCTTGCGCAGCCGCTCCCACGGGTCCGGGCTCCACACCCGCTGGGTGACCAGCAGGCAGGGCGCGTGCACCGAGAGCACCGGCACACCGTAGTGCTCCGACAGGCCGCGCAGCGCGCCCGCGTCCTGGCTGACCACGTCGGTCCAGACCATCACCTCGACGCCGTCGTACCCGAGTGCCGCAGCCAGTTGGAACGCCGCCGCGGTCGGCTCGGGAAAGACCGACGAGCTGGACAGGAGCACGGGAACGCGGGAAGTCACATCAGCCAGCGTAGCCCGGCGACGCCGGGACATCGTGACGAGCGCCGGCAAACCACCCGAAACCGGAACGCCGATCAGATCGGTTCGAGTTGATCGAGCCGACGGAGGATGACCCCCTCGCGCAGGGCCCACGGGCAGATGTCCAGCGAGTCCATGTCCAGCCGGCGCATCACCGCCTCGGCGACCACCGCACCGGCCAGCAACTGGTGGGCCCGACCCGAACTGACCCCTTCCAGCTCCATGAGCTGAGCCGGTGGGATGTGTCGGATGAACCCGATGACCTGCCGCAACCCGGCGCGGGTCAGGCTGCGCCGCACCCACAGCCCGGCACCGGAAGGCGCCGCCCCGGCCAGCCGGGCCAGGGTGCGGAACGTCTTCGAGGTGGCGACCGTCCGGTCCCAGCCGACCTGGGAGATCTGGTCGGCCACCTTGTCCAGCCGCCCCTCGACGTACTCCCGGAGCTTCTCGACGGCCTCCGCCGACGGCGGCGACGCACTGGCCGGGTCGACCCGCAGCCGCTCCCGGGTCAGCCGGCCCGCGCCGAGCGGCAGCGAGATCGCGACGTCCGGGTCCTCGTCGATCCCGGCTGCGATCTCCAGGGAGCCGCCGCCGATGTCCAACACCAGCAGCCGCCCGGCCGACCAGCCGAACCACCGCCGGACGGCCAGGAACGTCATCCGCGCCTCGTCCGCCCCGGAGAGCACCGCCAGGCGTACGCCCGTCTCGTCGCGGACCCGAGCCAGCACGTCGGCCGCGTTGGTGGCGTCCCGCACCGCGGACGTGGCGAACGCGATCAGGTCGTCGGCCTCCAACCCGGCGGACGCCGCCTTGGCCATCCCGACGGCCTTGACCAGGCCGTCCGCGCCCGCCTCGGTGAGCGCGCCGTCGGGGCCGATCTGCTCGGCCAGCCGGAGCACCACCTTCTCCGAGTGCGCCGGCCACGGGTGCGCGCCGTGGTGCGCGTCCACCACGAGGAGGTGCACCGTGTTGGATCCGACGTCGAGGACACCCAGTCGCATGATGAAGACCCTAGGCGCAACACGTTTGCGCGGCTCGCCGGCCTGCCGACCGCACCGCGCGTACGCTGGGCCGGGTGACGATGGAGCTCCGTGTGCTGGTGGACGACCCTGGTGATCCGCGTAGCCGCGAGGTGCCGCTGGACTTCCCCCGGGAGTGGATCGAGTTCGCCGACCCGGCTGACGAGACGCACCTGATCCGGGCCGACCTGACCTGGCTGCTCTCCCGCTGGACCTGCATCTTCGGCAAGGGCTGCCACGGCATCATCGCCGGTCGGTCCGCCGACGGCTGCTGCTCGCACGGGGCGTTCTTCACCGACTCGGACGACGAGAAGCGCGTTCGCACCGCCGTGAAGCGGCTCACCCCGGAGACCTGGCAGCACTTCCGGCGCGGGTTCAAGAACTGGACCGACCAGGACACGATCGACGGCAAGAACCCGGCCCGCCGCACCGCGACCCAGGGCAGCGACGGCCCGTGCGTGTTCCTCAACGACGCCGACTTCGCCGGTGGCGGCGGCTGCGCCCTGCACGCCCAGGCGTTGCGCGACGGGGTGCACCCGTTGGAATACAAGCCGGACGTCTGCTGGCAACTGCCCATCCGCCGCGATCAGGACTGGGTCAAGCGACCGGACAACTCCAAGGTCCTGGTCTCCACCCTGTCCGAGTTCGACCGGCGGGGCTGGGGAGCCGGTGGGCACGACCTGGACTGGTGGTGCACCTCCTCGACGGACGCGCACGTCGGCGCCGAGCCGATGTACCTGTCGTACGGGCCGGAGCTGACCGCCCTGATCGGCGCCGCCGCGTACGAGCGGCTCGCCGAGCTGTGCGCGGCCCGGACCCGGCAGGGCATGGTCGCCCCGCACCCCGCGGACGAGTTGTAGCTGATCAGCGCAGGGCGTCGTCGACAAGCGTGCGGGCGCTGCGCTGGGCCGCGTCGGCGATCAGCGGGTCCCCGTCCAGCACACCGGCGGCCAGCCCGCCGTCGAGCAGCAGGGTGAGCTGCCGGGCGAGCAGTTCCGGGTCGGCCGCGCCGGCCTGGCGGGCCAGCTCGGTCACCCAGGCGCGGACCACGGCCTTGTGCTCGACCGTCCGGGCGTGCACCGGCCCGGCGGCGGACGACTCGGCAGCGGTGTTGATGAACGCGCAGCCGTGGTAGCCCTCCCGGCGACAGGCGCCGGTCAGCGCGTCGAACATCCCGACCAGTTGGTCGCGTGGCTCGTCGCCGGCATCGCGGGCTGCGGACCGCAGCGCGCCGAACCACGCCTGGTCGACCCGGTCGAGGTACGCCAGCACGAGGTCGTCCTTGCGCGGGAAGTGCTTGTAGAGCGTCGCCTTGGCCACGCCCGACTCGGCGATCACCGTGTCCACCCCCACGCCGCGCGGCCCGTGCGCGTAGAAGAGCCGGAACGCGGTGTCCAGGATCCGGTCCCTGGCCGAGCCGGCCGGAGTGCGGGGCGCGGGCATGGTGCTCCCTCGTTCTGCTGATGACAGCCCTGATCCTATAGACAGCTTCGTCTGCGGAGGCAGTGCCCTCGGCTTCGGTGATCCAGCCGGGACCACGCGGCCATGGCACGACGACCTCGCGACGGTCCCCGTGGACGAGAGGGCGGGACATGGGTCGAGGGCGCTTTGGAGCTGAATCGCTTATGGCATCAGCGGAGGAGAACGGCCGGCGACGGCGGGTGACTCGTTTGTGACATCAGCTCCAAAGGACTGCCGACCGCACTGCCGCCCTCCGGGCGTCCAGAGAGGGCCCTGCACGCCGACACCTCTGTGACTCGACAGGGGGCAGCGGTAGACAGACCTGTCTGTTAGCCTGCTCGCAATCGGCACGAGCCGATTGGATGTCCCGACGGAGGATCGATCGACATGCGTATCGCAGTTCTCGGCACCGGCTCGGTCGGTCGAGCTGTCGCCGCCCGCACGGCGGAGTTGGGTCACCAGGTGACCATCGGC
Source organism: Micromonospora sp. WMMD964 (assembly GCF_029581455.1). Lineage (NCBI taxonomy): Bacteria > Bacillati > Actinomycetota > Actinomycetes > Micromonosporales > Micromonosporaceae > Micromonospora > Micromonospora sp. WMMD964. The sequence continues at coordinate 532,567 of NZ_CP120860.1, forward strand.
ACCCGCGATGTCACGGCCGTCCGGGCCGGCGAACACGCCCACTGGGCGGCGCAGCACCCCGAGGTCGGCCTGGCGACCCTCGCCGATGCCGCAAGCGGCGCCGAGCTGGTGGTGAACGCCACCAACGGCAACGGCTCGCTCCCCGCACTGACCACAGCCGGCGCACCGAACCTGGCCGGCAAGGTCCTGCTCGACATCGCCAACCCGCTCGACTTCGGTGCGGGCTTCCCGCCCACCCTGACGGTGCACAACACCGACTCCCTCGCCGAGCGGATCCAACGGGAGTTTCCGCAAGCCAAGGTGGTCAAGTCGCTCAACACGATGACCGCCGAGCTGATGGTGCACCCGCGCCGGCTCGCCGACGGCGCGCACAGCGTCTTCGTCTCCGGCGATGACGCGGAGGCCAAGCGGATCGTCACGGGGCTGCTCATCAGCTTCGGGCACACCGACGTGATCGACCTCGGTGACCTCTCCACCGCGCGGGGCACCGAGATGCTGCTGCCGCTCTGGTTGCGACTCTACGGTCGACTCGACACCGCAGACTTCAACATCAAGGTCGTCCGCTGACCGAGCGGGAACAGGCCGAAGGGGGCCTGCGCCGAGCGCGGGCCCCCTTCGCGTACGCCGATCACGGCTCGAACTTGTAGCCCAGACCCCGGACGGTGACGATGAAGCGGGGCGCGGACGGCTCCGGCTCGATCTTGGAGCGCAGGCGCTTGACGTGCACGTCCAGTGTCTTGGTGTCACCGACGTAGTCGGCGCCCCAGACCCGGTCGATGAGCTGGCCGCGGGTGAGCACCCGGCCCGCGTTGCGCAGCAGCAGCTCCAGCAGCTCGAACTCCTTCAACGGCAGCTGCACGGCCCCACCGTCGACGGTCACCACGTGCCGCTCGATGTCCATCCGCACCGGCCCGGCGGCCAGGGTGGGAGCACCCGTCTCGGCCACCTCCGGGCTCTGCCGGCGCAGCACCGCCCGGATCCGGGCGACCAGCTCACGCGGAGAGTACGGCTTGGTGACGTAGTCGTCGGCGCCGATCTCCAGCCCGACCACCTTGTCGATCTCGCTGTCCCGGGCGGTGACCATGATGATCGGCACGGCCGACCGCTGCCGCAGTTGCCGACAGACCTCGGTGCCCGACATCTCGGGCAACATCAGGTCGAGCAGCACGATGTCGGCGCCGGTCCGGTCGAACTCGGTGAGGGCGTCGGTCCCGGTCGCGGCGACCGAAACCTCGAAACCCTCCTTACGGAGCATGTACGACAAGGCGTCGGAGAACGACTCCTCGTCCTCGACCACCAGAACGCGGCTCAACGGGGATTTCCTTTCCATTGCTGTCAGACCTGCCGTAGCCCGGCCGGACCGGAGTCGATCCCAACCGGCGGCAGTGTCGCCAGAAGGTCGTCCGGTGGACTGGCAGGCAGCCGGAGGGTGAACGTCGACCCACCACCAAGAGTGCTCGACACCTCGACCCGTCCGCCATGGTTGCTCGCGATGTGTTTCACGATCGCCAGCCCGAGCCCGGTGCCGCCGGTGGCCCGGGAGCGGGCCTGGTCGGCCCGGTAGAACCGCTCGAAGATCCGGTCCACGTCGGTGGGGGCGATGCCGATGCCCTGGTCAGCGACGGCGACCTCGACGTGCTCGTCGTCGCCGCGGAGGGTGACCCGGACCGTGGTGTCCTCGCCCGAGTAGTTGATGGCGTTCTCCACCAGGTTCGCCACCGCGGTGGCGAGTTGGGAGTCGCTGCCGTACGCGGTGAGGCCACGCTCACCGTCGACGGTCACCTCGATCCCCCGGGCGGAGGCCGTGGTGCGGGTCCGGTCGACCACCTCGGCGATCACCCAGTCCAGGGCGACCGGCTCCGGTGGCGGCTGCGGTTCGGCCCCCTGCAACCGGGTCAGCTCCAGCAACTCCTGCACCAGCCGACCCAACCGGGTCGACTCGTGCTGGATACGTTCGGCGAACCGGCGGGCGGCGACCAGGTCCTCGGAGAGGTCGGGCGCCGCGGCGTCGGCCGGTTCGGTCGCGTCCAGCAACGCCTCGGCGAGTAGTTGCAGCGCCCCGATCGGGGTCTTGAGTTCGTGGCTGACGTTGGCAACGAAGTCGCGGCGTACGCGGGTCAACCGGTGCGCCTCGGTCACGTCGACCGCCTCGACCGCGATGAAGCCGTTGCCGATGCCCATGGCCCGCAGGTGCACGCCGAGCGGGTTCTCCCCCGCGCCGTCGCGACCTCGGGGCAGGTCCAGCTCGATCTCGCGCCGCACGCCGGTGCGGCGCACCTGGCCGGCGAGGGTACGGATCAGTGGGTGCGCGGCGATCGAGCCGGGAGTGCTGCCGGTACGGAGGAGCCCCATCGCGCGGGCAGCCGGATTGATCAGCACGGGGACGTCGTCGTTGTCGAGTACCACGACACCGGCGCGGAGCGAGTCGATCGTCCGGCGGCCGAGCCCGGTCTGCTGCTCGTCGGCTATCGCGGGCCTCCCCCTGCTCCAGCGGGAGCTCGCGCTGCCCGTCGACGTGGAGCGACCGTCCCGCGCGGGCAGGAACCGGGGCAGCAGGAAACCGGCGGCCATCCCGGCCACCAACGCCACGGCCACCACGACCGCCACCGCCCACTCCACCCGGCGATCGTAGGGTCATTGTTAACCTGGCTACCACACAGAACGGGACGAAACACCCGCACTTAGAGAAGTGTTCACCCCCACGTCTGGCGTCGTTCACCGTGGTTCATCAGGGGTCCGTCCGCGCGCCCTACCGTTGGCGTCGCACCTGCTCAACCCCCTGCGCCGGCACCCGTCGGCGGCGACCGACCACAGGACGTGATGATGCGCGACGAGTTCCGGGCCGACCTCCAGATCGTCAGCCAACTGCTGGTGGACATGGCGGAGGGCGTCCGCGCCGCCATGCGCCAGGCCACCCGGGCCCTGCTCACCGCCGACCGGCAGTCCGCCGAGACGGTCATCGAGCGGGACGCCGAGATCGACGACCTCTACCGGCACGTCGAGGAGCGGGTCTGTGACCTGCTCGCCCGACAGGCGCCGGTCGCCTCCGACCTCCGCGCGATGATCACCGCGCTGCACGTGGCCGCTGATCTGGAGCGGATGGGCGACCTGGCCGAGCACGTGGCGAAGACCGCGCTGCGTCGACACCCCTCGCCCGCCGTCCCGGCCGAGCTGCGGGCGGTCTTCACCGAGATGTCCGAGATCGCCGACCGGATGGCCGTGAAGATCGGTTCGGTGCTGGCGAAGCCCGACGTCGACCTCGCCGGCGAGTTGGACGGCGACGACGACGCCATGGACGAGCTGCACAAGAACCTGTTCGCGGTGCTGCTCGGCGACGACTGGCCGTACGGGGTGGAGACCGCCATCGACGCCACCCTGCTGGGCCGCTTCTACGAGCGCTTCGCCGACCACGCGGTCAACGCCGGTGAGCACGTGATCTACCTGATCACCGGGGAGAACAGCCCCACCACCAACTGACGCCGAAACGGAGGGCCCCCGCGTCGCGGGGGCCCTCCGTCCGGGTTCAGCGGCCCTGGTTGGCGACCGCGGCAGCGGCTTCCTTCGCTGCCGTCGGGTCGAGGTACGTGCCACCCAGGCTGAGCGGACGCAGCTGCGGGTCGAGGTCGTAGCGCAGCGGGATGCCCGTCGGGATGTTGAGCTTGGCGATCGCCTCGTCGGAGATCTGGTCGAGGTGCTTGACCAGGGCGCGCAGCGAGTTGCCGTGCGCGGCCACCAGCACCGTCCGGCCGGCCAGGATGTCCGGCACGATCGAGTCGTACCAGTAGGGCAGCATCCGGTCGACGACGTCCTTGAGGCACTCGGTCCGTGGCATCAGCTCGGTCGGCAACAGCGCGTAACGAGGGTCACCCACCTGCGACCACTCGTCGTTGTCGTCGATCGGCGGCGGTGGCGTGTCGTACGACCGGCGCCAGAGCATGAACTGCTCCTCGCCGTACTCGTCGAGGGTCTGCTTCTTGTTCTTGCCCTGCAGGGCGCCGTAGTGCCGCTCGTTGAGTCGCCACGACCGACGCACCGCGATCCAGTGCCGGTCGGCGGCGTTGAGTGCCAGCTCGGCGGTGCGGATCGCGCGACGCATCACGCTGGTGTGCACGACGTCCGGCAGCAGGCTGTGCTCGCGCAGCAGCTCGCCGCCGCGCCGTGCCTCACCCTCGCCCTTCTCGGTCAGGTCGACGTCGACCCAGCCGGTGAAGAGGTTCTTGGCATTCCAGTCGCTCTCACCGTGTCGCAGCAGGACCAGCGTCCCGACGGTGGGCCCTTCGCTCGCAGTCATGCGGATCATCCTGCCTCAACCGCCGAGTGGACACGCGGGCACCCGTCGTGACGACCACCACGTGAAAATGCGGATGACCAGCGACTCCGCCGGCCACTAGGGTTGTAAGGCACGGTAGTCAGATCGGTCATTACTTGTATACGGGGCGCCTTATGCGGACGATGCGGAGTTGGTTCCGGGACACCACCGGCGGCCTACCGACCACCTTCTGGTACCTGTGGTCAGGGACTCTGATCAACCGACTCGGCTCGTTCGTCCTCGTCTTCCTCGCCATCTACCTGACTCAGGAACGCGGCTTCTCCGCCTCCCAGGCCGGGCTCGTGATCGGCCTCTGGGGCGTCGGCGGCGCGTTCGGCACCACAGCGGGCGGCACCCTCGCCGACCGGTGGGGGCGGCGGCCGACCCTCCTCACGGCCCACGTCGGCGCCGCCGCCATGATGCTCGCGCTCGGGCTGGCCCGGGACCTCTGGGCGGTGGCGCTGGGCGCCCTGCTGCTCGGCATGTTCGCCGAGGCGGCCCGACCCGCGTTCGGCGCGATGATGATCGACGTGGTGCCGGCGAAGGACCGGCTGCGCGCGTTCTCGCTCAACTACTGGGCCATCAACCTGGGCTTCGCCTGCGCCGCCGTCCTCGCCGGCCTCGCCGCGCAGGCGGACTACCTGCTGCTGTTCGTCGTCGACGCCGGCACCATGCTGATCACCGCGCTGATCATCTTCGTCAGGGTGCCGGAGACCCGGCAGGCCGGCACTCCCACCGCCAGCGCGGCGAAGGTGTCACGCGGAGCCCTGCGCACGATCCTCACCGACCGGGTCTACCTCGGCTTCGTGGCGCTCAACCTGTTCGCCGCGCTGGTGTTCCTCCAGCACATCTCGATGCTGCCGATCGCGATGGGCGACAGCGGCCTGAGCCCGGCCACCTACGGCTCGGTCATCGCGCTCAACGGCATCCTCATCGTGGTCGGTCAGCTCTTCGTGCCCCGGCTGATCCGGGGGCGCAGCCGCTCACACGTGCTGGCACTGGCGTCAGTGGTGATGGGCCTGGGGTTCGGTCTGACCGCGTTCGCCGGCACCGCCTGGTTCTACGGGCTGACGGTGCTGATCTGGACGGTCGGCGAGATGCTGAACTCGCCGTCCAACTCCACGCTGATCGCCGAGCTGTCGCCGGCCGATCTACGCGGTCGCTACCAGGGCGTCTTCTCCCTCTCCTGGCAGATCGCCGGGGCGAGCGCGCCGATCCTCGGTGGTCTGGTGCGCGAGCACGCCGGCAACGACGCGCTCTGGTACGGCTGCGCCGCGCTGGGTGTCCTCACCGCGGTGGCCCACCTGGTGTCCGGGCCCGCCCGGGAGCGGCGGGCCGCCGACCTGCGCCGCTCCGGCGAAGCTCTGACGCCGGTCACCGCCGACCGGAGGCCGCAGCCCGCCGAGGCCGTCGCCTGACGACACGCCCGAAGATCAGCGGTCGACTGGCGCGACGCGGCCCGGGTTTTCTACCGTGCAGAGGAAACGGTTAAGAAACTGAACTGTCGGGAGGTCGGTTGCACGCCGTGCGGCGCTGGTGGCACGACACCGCGGGCGGGCTTCCCGCCACCTTCTGGTACCTCTGGGTCGGCCTCCTGATCAACCGGGCGGGCGCCTTCGCCATGCTGTTCCTCTCGCTCTACCTCACCGACGTGCGCGATGCGAGCGTCGGGCTCGCCGGCACCGTCGTCGGCCTGTACGGGGCCGGTGGCGCTGCCGGTGTGCTGCTCGGCGGAGTGCTGGCCGACCGGTGGGGCCGACGGGCGACCCTGCTCGCCGCGCACCTGACGACCGCCGCGCTGATGGTGGCGCTCGCCTTCAGTCAGGCCCTTCTCCTCATCGCGGTGCTCGCCGCGCTGGTCGGCGTGGTCCACTCGATGCCCAGTCCGGCGTTCGTCGCGGCGATCGTCGACGTGGTACCTGCCGAACGCCGCTCGCGGGCGTTCAACCTCCAGTTCTGGGCGTTCAACCTGGGGATGGCGGTCGCCTCGTTGCTCGCCGGGGTGCTGGCCGAGGCGAGCTTCACCGCGCTGTTCCTGGTCGACGCCGCCGCCACGCTCACCGCCGCCGTCGTGATCGGCTGGAAGGTACCGGAGACCCTGCGCCTGGCCACGTCGACAGCCGACCAGCCGCGAGCCACCAGTCCGGCACCGAGGACTCTCCGGCCCCGGCGGCCCGGACTGCACACCGCCCTCACCGACCGCACCTTCCTGGTCTTCGTCGGGCTCACCTTCGTCCTGGCCGTGCTCACCATGCAGACCTCGACGATCATGCCGCTGGCCATGCGCGACGACGGTCTGGGCCCGTCGGCGTACGGGCTGGTGGTGGCGCTCGGCGGAGCGCTGATCGTGATCGGGCAACTGTTCGTGCCCCGGCTGATCGACAGGCACCGCAAAGACGTCGTACTGGCCGCCTCCACCACGCTGCTCGCTCTCGGCTTCGGGGTGCTCGCCGTCGCCGACGAACTGGCCGTCTACCTCGCCGCCGCGGTGGTCTGGACGGTCGGCTCGATGATCGCCGCTCCGCCCAACGCGCAGATCAACGCCGACCTGGCACCACCCCAACTACGGGCGCGGTACCAGTCGGTCTTCTACCTGACGTTCCCGGCGGCCGCATTCGTCGCCCCCACCCTCGGCGGGGTGAGCCTCCAACACCTCGGCGACCGGCACTGGCTGATCGTGGGCGGGTTGGGCCTGCTGGCCGCGCTCGGCCACCTGTTGGCCGGGCCGCCCCGGGAACGGCACGTCGCCGCACTACAGAAAGCGGGGGAACCGCCGACACCCGCCGAACGGGTATCGGCGTCGTAATCGCCGTTACAACGCAAAGCGCCCACCACTACCCGAAGGTGGTGGTGGGCACCCGCCGGTGGGGCCGGCGGCGGCGGGCAACACTCACCCCCGTAAGCATCGCCCGCTCACGCCGCCGGTCCAAACAGGTGGTCACCGTCCCCCAACGGCTAATCCACCCGTCCCCTCGCGTCTCGCCTGGTGCACGGATCTGATCGATCCGCCGCTCCCCCGAACGTTTCCAAGCGTGACGCGGCGCAATAAAGCTAGTTCGCCCGGATTCTGGATTCAACCCAGAACGGCTGTCTCGCCCGTCACAACTGACGAGTATCCGCTGCTCCGGCCTCGGTCATTGGCAACAGCCGCGTACCCGTCAGCCATTCCCGCAAACACCTCAACCGTCTTCCCGATCGGGTGACTCGGTCCGGAAGAAGTTGCTCGGCCGGCCGTCGCGCAACTGTTCCTGATAAATCAGGTTCAGTCGGCGCAGGTCGAAGGTGTAGAACCAGTCATCCCAGGTGATCTCACGGATTCGGCTGCTTTCCCGATATCCGGGGATGTTGAAGGTCAACACACCCACCCGACCATCCCGCTCGGTACCCGCGATGGTCGCCGGCTTCGCACCACGATCGCGAGCCCACCGCTGGATCACCTCGTGGTTCGCGGTGATCAGGCTTCGCCCCGGCCGCTCCGGCCGATCCATCGTCGACGAGATCACCTGCGAACTACGGACCGATCGCCCGGTCCCCCGTCCGGTCCGGATCCCCCCGGCCGCCGACGGAGGCGCGGTGCGCTTGGCGGGTGCCGCACGCTTCGCCGCCGGCCGCGCCGACGCCTTCTTGGCCGGAGCCTTCTTGGCCGGAGCCTTCTTGGCAGCCACCTTCCGCGCGGACGCCGCCTTCCGGGCGGACGTCGTACGGGCCGTCGCTGTCTTGCGCGCGGCCGTCGACGTGCTCGCCGCTGTCGTCCTCTTCGCGGCGGTCGTCTTCCTGGCTGCGGTCGTCTTCTTGGCGGCCGTCGTCCTCTTGGCGGCCGTCGTCCTCTTGGCGGCCGTCGTCCTCTTGGCGGCCGTCGTCTTCTTCGCGGCCGTCGTCTTCTTCGCGGCGGCCCGCTTGGCGGGAGCACTCTTGTTCGCCGGTACGGCCTTCGCGCGACTCGGTGCCGCCCTCGACGCCGACTTCTTCGTCGCGGCGGCCCGACCGGCCGACGCCCTGGTGCCGGTGGCCCGACCAGCCGGTCCGGTGCTGCGCCGGGCCGCACCAGAGGCACCGGAACGCAGCGAGCGGACCAACTGCTTCACCAACTCGGGCTTGCGCAGCGCCGAGATCCCGGAGACCCCGCGTTTGCGTAGCTGCCCGCGGATGTCGTCCACCCGCATCCGGGAGATCTCCGACTCGGAGACCCCTGGGGTACCCGGCGTCTGGTTGCCGGCCTGTCGCTTCGTCCTGGTCGCAGTCGCGCCGCGACCTGAGCTGTTCCGCTGAGCCATGGGACGCTCCGCTCCTTGAACTCCGTCCTCGGCGCGCGGGGGTCCCTTGCCGCACCGCGCGGTGCGGCATACCCGTCAGGAGCAGTCCGAACCTCCGTCCGTTCCCCATGATCGTGCTGGTTCCAGGAAGTAGTGGCCTCGGCGCGGGGACCAGACCACTACTTCCTGGATCGAGCACGATCATGGCGAGCGGCGCGAGGCGCAGGGCCCCCGGGCGGGCGGGGTGCCGGGCGCCGGTGGGCGGGTGGTCAGACCGGGTCGGGGCCGGCGCCGGAGGGCTCGAAGAGGTGGGCGAACGCGGCCAGGTTGGCCGTCGACTCGCCGCGCTTGGCCCGCCACTCGTACTCGCGCCGGATCGAGCTGCCGAAGCCGATCTCCAGCATCGTGTCGAACGACTCGTCGGCGTACGTGAGCACCGATCCGAGCAGCCGGTCCAACTCGTCGGCGTCCACCCCGGCCGGGTTGACCCGCCCGGTCAGGTAGACGTCGCCGACGGCGTCGGTGGAGAACGAGACGCCGTACATCCGTGCGTTGCGCTGCAACAGCCAGGCCCACAACTCCTCGCGCCGCTCGTCGGGCTGGCGCATCACGAACGCCTCGATCCGCAGGGCGTGCTCGCCGACGATCAGGTTGCAGATCGTCTTGAGCTTGTGGGTGCCCGGCAGGGTCACCGCGTACGAGTCGGGGCCGGTCGACTCCCAGGCCAGGTCCCGCTCGGCGCAGACCGACTCGATCAGGGTCGCAAGATCGCTCTTCGGGCTCACCGGACCCACTCTACGACCGACCCGGCCGGCTCACCCGTCGGCGACCAGCGCCCCCGGGGTCACCAGGAGCAGGAGAGCAGCGCCCTCCGGGTCACCAGGAGCAGGAGAGCGCGGGGTCGCACGCCAGGTCAGCCGCGCGCCGAGCGCGGTGCGCGGCGATGGCCTCGCCGTACACGCCGAGGAGGCCGGTGACCGTGCGGTCCCAGGAGAAGCGCCGAGCGTGCTGCTCGGCACCGCGGGCCAGCATCGCCCGGCGTGCCCGGTCCGGCAGCAGGTGCCCCAGCGCACGGGCCCAGTCGACCGGGTCGTGCCCGTCGATCAGCACTCCGCTGGCCTGATCCCGCACGGCGGTGACCAGTCCTCCGACCGCGGCGGCCAGCACCGGCGTGCCGCAGGCCTGCGCCTCCAGGGCGACCAGCCCGAACGATTCGTTGTGCGACGGCACCGCGACCAGGTCGGCCGCCCGGTACAGCGCCGGCAGGTCGTCTCCGGTGAGCGGTGGAAGGAACCGGACGCCGTCGGCGACCCCGAGCGTGGCGGTCAGCTCGATCAGCGCCGTCGGTCGATCCAGCCCACTTCCGCTGGGCCCGCCGCAGATCACCACGGTCACCCGGTCGGCGAGTGCCGGATCGCGCTCGCGCAGGGCGGCGACCGCGCGGATCAACACGTCGGGGGCTTTGAGCGGCTGGATCCGACCGACGAAGGCGACCACGTACCCATCGGTCGGTAGTCCCAGCCGGCGGCGAGCCTCGCGGGCAGCCGCGGACCGGTCGCCCGGCGCGGGCCGGAACCGGTCCAAATCGACTCCCGGCTGTACGACGGACACCCGGGTCGGGTCGGCGTCGTACCGGGCGAGGAGGTCGGTGGCCTCGACCCGGGTGTTGGCGACCAGCCGGTCCGCCTCGGCGACGACCTGCTCCTCGCCGATCACCCGGGCCTTCGGCTCCGGCCGGTCACCCGCCGCGAGCTGAGCGTTCTTGACCTTCGCGAGGGTGTGCGAGGTGTGCACCAGCGGCACGCCCCACCGCTCCTTGGCCAGCCAGCCGACCTGGCCGGACAGCCAGTAGTGGGAGTGGATCAGGTCGTAGTGCCCGGGCGGGCGCGATGCCTCGGCCCGCAGCACCCCGGCGGTGAAAGCGCAGAGCTGGCCGGGCAACTCCTCCTTGGTGAGGCCCTCCAGAGGGCCGGAGGTGATGTGCCGGACCTGCACGCCGGGTGCCATCTCGACCACCGGGGGAAGGTCGCCGGAGGTGGCCCGGGTGAAGATCTCCACCTCGACGTCGGCCTCGGCGAGCCGCCGGGCGACTTCCAGGATGTAGACGTTCATTCCACCGGCGTCGCCCGTTCCGGGCTGGTGCAGGGGGGAGGTGTGCACGGACAGGGTGGCGATGCGGCGGGGGCGGGGCCACGGTCGGGCACCTCGCTGACGTCCGACACCGGTGTGCATTTCCGCCACATCCGCTCCTTCTTCACGGTTGATGCCGTCTCGCACGACCGGCGCTTCTCGGTCAACCTGTACGCCGGATGTCATCTTCCCCATCGGGCATCGGAAATTCCCCAGCGCGGCCCCCGCGCGTGACGGACCTCATCACCGGAGCCGTCGATGGCCGGCCCACGCCCGGTCGGGACGGGTCGTACGGCCGGGGGGAGAATGCCGGGATGACCTCTGTCGCCATCGTCACCGGAGCGTCCAGCGGAATCGGCGCGGCCACCGCCCGCCGGCTCGCCGCCGACGGCTTCCACGTGCTCGCCGCCGCCCGCCGCACCGACCGGCTCACCGACCTGGTCGCCGAGATCACCGCCGCCGGTGGGCAGGCCACCGCCGTGACCTGCGACATCACCTCGGACGAGTCGGTGGCCGCGTTGGCCGAGGCCGCCGCCCAGGCACCCGGGCCGGTCACCCTGCTGGTCAACAACGCGGGCGGAGCGCGCGGGCTGGACCCGGTGGAGTCCGGCTCGGTCGCCGACTGGCAGTGGATGTACGACGTGAACGTCCTCGGCACGCTGCGGGTCACCCAGGCGCTGCTGCCGGCGCTGGAGGCGTCCAGGTCCGGCACCATCGTGGTGGTCTCCTCCACCGCCGGCCTGACCGTCTACGAGGGCGGGGGCGGCTACACGGCGGCGAAGCACGCGCAGACCGCCATCGCCGGCACCCTCCGTCTGGAGCTGTGCGGCCGGCCGCTGCGGGTGATCGAGATCGACCCGGGGATGGTGAAGACCGACGAGTTCGGGTTGGTCCGCTTCGAGGGCGACGCGGAGCGGGCGGCGGCCGTCTACGCCGGGGTGCCGGGGCCGCTGGTCGCCGAGGACGTCGCCGACTGCATCGCCTGGTGCGCCACCCGCCCGGAGCACGTCAACGTCGACCGGTTGGTGGTCCGGCCACGGGCGCAGGCCGCCCAGCACAAGGTGCACCGGGTCTCCTGACTCGGGGACCGGGCGAATGAGCGGGGCTCCCCGACGCCGACCACTGGGCGTGGTCACCCGGGGCACCACCAACCCGAACCGGCTCCGCCGGGTGGACAACTGGATCGTGGCGACCTGCGCCGAGCGACTGCGGGCGGCGGACGATCCGCTGGTGGTGGATCTCGGCTACGGCGCCACGCCGGTCACCGCCGTGGAGTTGCGGGCCCGACTGGCGGCCGGGGTCCGTCGGGACGTACGCCTGGTCGGGCTGGAGATCGACCCGGCGCGGGTGGCCGCCGCGACGCCGGCCGCCGACCCACCCGGCCTGACGTTCGCCCGGGGTGGGTTCGAGCTGGCCGGGCTCCGGCCGGTGCTGGTCCGCGCGTTCAACGTGCTGCGACAGTACGACGAGAGCGAGGTGCCGCACGCCTGGCGGACGATGACCGGGGCGCTCGCCCCGGGCGGCGCGCTGGTGGAGGGCACGTGCGACGAGTTGGGCCGCCTCGCCGGTTGGCTGCTGATCGACGCCGACGGTCCTCGGACGCTGACCCTCGCCGCGAAGCTCACCACGCTGGGCAGCCCGGCGGAGTTGGCCGAGCGGCTACCGAAGGCGCTGATCCACCGCAACGTCCCCGGTGAACCGGTGCACGCCCTGATCCGCGCCCTGGACGACGCCTGGCAGGCCGCCGCCCCCTACGCCACCTTCGGCCCCCGCCAGCGCTGGCTGAGAGCGGTGGGCAGCCTCCGGGAGACCGGCTGGCCGGTCCTGGACGGCCCCACCCGCTGGCGTCAGGGCGAGGTCACCCTCCCCTGGCCCGCCGTAACCCCCCAAAACACCTAACCCCACCCCACCCCACCCCGACCCCACCCCGACCCCTCTCCCGAGCCTCTCCCGTCGATCATGGAGTAGTGGTGGCCGTTTTCACCCCAGCAATACTGTTTGTCCCCACCACAACTCCATGATCGACCGAGCGGGGGTGGGGCGTGGTCGGGCGTGGGCGGGGGGGTGGGGTGGGGGGTGCGGGGCTTAGAGGGCGCAGTTGATCAGGACCGGTTCGGGGTGGAGGGTCACGCCGAAGCGGTTGTGGACCTCGTCGCGGATGTCGCGGGCCAGGGCCAGCAGGTCGGCGGTTCGGGCGGTGCCGCTGCGGTTGGTGAGGGCGAGGGTGTGCTTGCTGGAGATGGCGGTGCCGCCCGGCCCGGGGTGGCCCTTGGTGAAGCCGGCCTTGTCGATCAGCCAGGCGGCGCTGACTTTGACCATGCCGTCCGCCCCGGGCCAGGCGGGCGGGTCGCCCAGGTCGGCGGCGCGCTCCAGGAGCAGCTCGTACGTCGCCCCGTCGAGCACCGGGTTGGTGAAGAAGGAGCCGACCGATCGGGTGTCCGGGTCGGTGGCGTCGAGCACCATGCCCTTGCCGGCCCGCAGCCGCAGCACCGCCGCTCGGGCGTCCGCCAGCGGCACCTGGTCGCCGACCTGGACACCGAGGGCCCGAGCCAGTTCGGCGTAGCGCACCGGCCCGGAGAGCGGGGACCGGGTGAGCCGGAAGTCGACGGCGAGCACCACCCAGCGGTCCCCGTACTTGAAGATGCTCCCCCGGTAGGCGAACCCGCAGTCGGCGGCGGGGATGATCCGGCGGCTGCCGTCCACCCGGTCGTACACCTCGACCCCGGTGATCGTCTCGGCGACCTCCTGGCCGTACGCGCCGACGTTCTGGATCGGGGTGGCACCGGTCGAGCCGGGGATGCCGGAGAGGCATTCCAGACCGGCCCAGCCGTTGGCGACGGTGGCGGCGACCAGGTCGTCCCACGGCTCGCCGGCGTCGACCCGTACGGTCACCGATTCGGCGTCCTCCGCGACGACGCGAAAGCCACGGGAGCGCACCAGGACGACGGTGCCGGGGAAGCCGGCGTCGCCGATCACCACGTTGCTGCCGCCGGCCAGGATCAGCACGGGCTCGTCCGCGGCTCGGACCGCCTGGATGATCTCGTCGGCGCTACCGGCGGCCACGATCCGCGCGGCCGTCCCACCCGTCCCTAGAGTCGTGTAGCCGGCCAGTGGACCGGGGATGGCACGATCGGCTGCGGTTGTCGGCTGGGCGGAGGCGTCTGGCACGCCCTTCACCTTAGGCTGACTGATAGCCGTGGCACCCACTGGTCGCCCGGCACCCCCGGGAGGATGGCGATGAGCAGACTGCAGGGCAGCAAGGATTTTTGGATCGGGGCGCTCCGGGCGGAGGGTCCGGCTTTCGCGGCGGCGGTCGCCGAGGCGCCGCCGGAGACACCGGTGCTGTCCTGTCCGGGCTGGACGGTCAACGACCTCACACTGCACCTCGCGGGCATCTACCACTGGGTGTCGTCGTTCGTCGGCTCCGGCTCGACCACCCAGCCGGCCCGCCGGGAGCCGCTTGAGGCGACCCCGGGCGTGAGCCCGCTCCAGCTCTGGGAGCAGGGGTACGACCGGCTGCTGACCGTGTTCGACGGGCTCGACCCGGAGGCGCCGGCCTGGAACTGGGCCCCGCAGCCGAAGAAGGCCGGTTTCTGGCCGCGTCGGATGGCGCACGAGACGGCGGTGCACCGGTGGGACGCCCAGCTCGCGATCGGGGCGGGCGACCCGGTCGAGGCGAAGCTGGCGGCCGACGGGGTGAGTGAGGTTCTGGACACCTGGCTGCCCGCCGGTCGGCGGCAGGTGCCGGGTGACTGGCACGGTGTGGTGCAGCTTTCCGCCACCGACGCGGCCCAGGAGTGGTATCTGCGGCTCCGGGGCGAGGGGGTGGCGCTGCTCGACACGGCGACCATCTTCGACCACGACGACCACCATGCCCGGGCGCAGGTCAGCGGCACCGCCAGCGACCTGCTGCTGGCTCTGTGGGGGCGGGTGAGTTTCGAGACGCTGGACGTGGCCGGCGACCCCAACCTGCTGAACGGTCTGCGTACCGGCTGACCGGGCCCGCCCCGCCGAGGGCGTCACCCATTGACGGGTGACGCCCTCGGCTACGTCGTGGGTCACGTCGGCATATCAAAGAGAGCGCTCTCTTGACACCGGAAGGACCGCCCACCACCCTGTCGTGAGAGCGCTCTCTTGCCTATCGATCACCACCGACCACCTTGAGAGAGGTCGAAACCCATGGCTGTCTTCCCGCGCCGCCGCCTCGCCGCGGTGGCCCTCGCCGCGACCACCGCCCTGCTCGTCACCGCCGGCTGCGGTGGCGGCGACGAGCAGGGTGGGGACGGACCGGTCACCCTCACCGTCGACGTGTTCGGCCAGTTCGGTTACGAGCAGCTCTACCAGGAGTACATGGCCGCGAACCCCGACGTGAAGATCGTCGAGCGCGGCGCCGGCACCAACCTCGACGAGTACTCACCGAAGCTGACCCAGTGGCTCGCCGCCGGTCGTGGCGCCGGTGACATCGTGGCCATCGAGGAAGGGCTGATGGTCGAGTACAAGGCGAACCCCGGCAACTTCGTCAACCTGCTGGACCACGGCGCCGCCGACCTCAAGGGCAACTTCCTCGAATGGAAGTGGAACGCCGGGCTGACCGCCGACGGCAAGCAGCTGATCGGCCTCGGCACCGACGTCGGTGGCATCGCCATCTGCTACCGCAAGGACCTCTTCGAGAAGGCCGGCCTGCCCACCGAGCGGGACGCGGTCTCCCAACTCTGGCCGACCTGGCAGGACTACATCGCCACCGGCGAGAAGTTCGTCGCGGCCAAGACCGGCGCGTCCTTCCTCGACGGGGCCACCAACACCTTCAACACCATCCTGCTCCAGACCGCCGGCAACACCTCCGGCTACAGCTACTACGACACCAGCGGCAACCTGGTCGTGGACAGCAACCCGGCGGTACGGCAGGCGTGGGACACCACGATGGACATCATCGACTCCGGCCTCTCCGGCAAGTACGGCTCGTGGTCCGAGGAGTGGGTGTCCGCGTTCAAGCAGTCGAAGTTCGCCACCATCGCCTGCCCCGCCTGGATGACCGGGGTGATCGAGGGCAACGCCGGCCCGGCCGCCCAGGGCAAGTGGGACATCGCCCGGGTGCCCGGCAACGGCGGCAACTGGGGTGGGTCACACCTCGCCGTGCCCAAGCAGAGCAAGCACCAGGCCGAGGCGATCGAGCTGGCCAAGTTCCTGACCAGCGCCAAGGGTCAGATCGGGGCGTTCAAGGCCAAGGGCCCGCTGCCCTCCTCGCCGCAGGCGCTCGACGACCCGGCGATCGCCGGCGCGACGAACGCGTACTTCTCCGGGGCGCCGGTCGGCACCATCTTCGGCGCCGGCGCGAAGAGCCTCAAGCCGGTCTACATGGGCCCGAAGAACCAGGCCGTCCGCACCGAGGTGGAGAACGCCGTACGGACCGTGGAGCTGGGGCAGCGCAACCCCGGGCAGGGCTGGACCGACGCGGTGACCAACGCGAAGAAGGCCGCCGCCAAGTAGCCCAACCAGCGTGCGGGCGGGGCTCCGGCGACCGGAGTCCCGCCCGCACGACGGAAAGGAGTCCCCGGGCATGACCGTCCAGCTCGACGCCCGCCCGCCGGTCGTACCGGCACCCAAACGTTCGACGGGTCGCCTCAGCCGGCTCGACACCCGACTCTCGCCGTACCTCTACATCGCCCCGTTCTTCCTGCTCTTCGCGGTCTTCGGGGTCTACCCGCTGGCGTACACCTTCTGGGTCTCGCTGCACGACTGGGACCTGCTCGGCAGCGACCACCCGTTCGTCGGAGCGGAGAACTACACCCGGCTCCTGGCCGACGTCGACTTCTGGCACGCGCTGGTCAACACGCTCGGCATCTTCGTCATCTCGACAGTGCCGCAGTTGCTCGCCGCGCTCTGGCTGGCCAACCTGCTCAACCGGGGCCTGCGGGCGCGTACCGGCTGGCGGATGGCAGTGCTCGTGCCCAACGTCACGTCCACCGCCGCGGTGGCGATCGTGTTCGGGGTGATCTTCGGTCGCGAGTTCGGCATGGTCAACTGGCTGCTCGACATGGTCGGGGTGGACGCGATCGGCTGGAAGTCCAACCGGTTCGCGTCCTGGGTGGCCATCTCGGCGATGGTCGACTGGCGGTGGACCGGCTACAACGCGCTGATCCTGCTGGCCGCCATGCAGGCCATCCCCCGCGACCTGTACGAGTCGGCGTCCATCGACGGCGCGAACCGGGCCCGGCAGTTCTGGTCCATCACCGTGCCACTGCTCAAGCCGACGATCATCTTCTGCGCCATCATCGCCACCATCGGCGGGTTGCAGCTCTTCACCGAGCCGCGGCTGTTCCACTCCGGCACCAACCCGATCCGCGGCGGCACCATGCGCGAGTCGCAGACATTGACCATGTACATGTTCGAGAACGCCTTCGCGCCGCACTACAACTTCGGATACGGCTCGGCCGTGGCCTGGCTGCTCTTCGCGCTCATCGCGATCGTCGCGGCGGTGAACGTCCTGGTCCTCCGCCGCCTCGGCGGGTCATCGGGCCCCGACACCCGGAAGGGAGCGGCACGATGAGCCGACTCTGGCGGGCCAGCCCGCTCACCTACCTGGCCCTGTGCGTCGCCGGCGGCCTGTCGGTCTTCCCGATCTGGTGGATGTTCGTGGTGGCCAGCCGGTCCAGCGACGCGATGGGGCAACTGCCGCCGCCGATGACGCCCGGCGGCAACCTCGGGGCCAACATCGCCCGGCTGTTCGACAACGCCGACGCGTACTTCCTGACCGGGCTGATCAACTCGACGATCGTGGCCACCACGGTCACCGTCTCCGTGGTCCTCTTCTCCAGCTTGGCCGGGTTCGCCTTCGCCAAACTGCGGTTCCGGGGGCGCAACGCGCTGCTGCTGGTCATCATCGCGACCATGATGGTGCCGACCCAGCTCGGCGTGATCCCGCTGTACCTGCTGATGACCAAGCTGGAGTGGAACGACCGACTCCCCGCGGTCATCGTGCCCGCGCTGGTCACCGGCTTCGGGGTGTTCATGATGCGGCAGTACGCCGGCCAGGCGGTCAGCGACGAGCTGATCGAGGCCGCCCGGATGGACGGCTGCGGCACCGCCCGGATCTGGTGGCACGTCGTCCTGCCCGCGCTGCGTCCCGCCGCCGCCGTCCTCGGCCTGCTCACGTTCATGACCACCTGGAACGACTTCCTGTGGCCGTACGCTGTGCTGAACGATCCGTCCAATCCGACTGTGCAACTCTCCCTGCGGGCGCTGTCGGACGGGTACTACCAGGACATGTCGCAGGTGTTCACCGGGACAGCCATCGCGACGCTGCCCCTGCTGTTGGTGTTCGTGTTGTTCGGCCGGCAGATCATCGGCGGGATCATGGAAGGTGCGGTCAAGGCGTGAGCGAGATCCGATTTCCCGAACATTTCCTCTGGGGTGCGGCCACCGCCGCGTACCAGATCGAGGGTGCGGCCCGCGACGACGGCCGCGGTCCGTCCATCTGGGACACCTTCAGCCGTACGCCGGGCCGGGTCTACCAGGGCCACACCGGCGACGTCGCCTGCGACCACTACCACCGCTACGCCGACGACGTGGCGCTGATGGCCGAGCTGGGGCTGCGGGCGTACCGCTTCTCGGTCGCCTGGCCCCGCATCCAGCCGGACGGCACCGGTCCGGCCAACCCTCGCGGGCTGGACTTCTACGACCGGCTCACCGACGCGCTGCTCGATCGGGGAATCGACCCGATCGTCACCCTCTACCACTGGGACCTACCCCAGGCTCTGGGCGACCGGGGCGGCTGGACCAACCGGGACACCGCCGAGCACTTCGCCACCTACGCCACGGCCGTGTACGCCCGCCTCGGCGACCGGATCGACGTGTGGACCACCCTCAACGAGCCGTGGTGCTCGGCCTACCTCGGTTACGCCAACGGGCTGCACGCCCCCGGCGAGCAGGACCCGGGTGCGGCCTTCAGCGCCGTACACCATCTGCTGCTCGGCCACGGCCTGGCCGCGCGGGCGCTGCGGGCGGCCGGGGCGCGCAGCGTCGGCATCACCCTCAACCCCGCCGACGTACGCCCGGCCGACCCGGAGAGCGCGGTGGACGCCGCGGCGGTCCGCCTGGTCGACGGCCTGCACAACCGGATCTTCCTCGACCCGCTGCTGGCCGGCGGCTACCCGGACGACGTTCGTGAGCACGTGGCGCGGATCGTCGAACCGACGTTCATCCGCGACGGTGACGAGAAGCTGATCGCCTCCCCGATCGACCTGCTCGGAATCAACTACTACGCGCCCGGTTACGTGGCGGGTCGACCCGATGGTGCCGGCAACAGCGCGTACCCGGGCACCGAGGGCGTGGTGCACTTCGTGCCGCCGACCGGGCCGTTGACCGACATGGGCTGGATGATCGAGCCGGCTGGGCTGACCCGGCTGCTGGAACGGATCGCCACCGACTACCCCGGCGTACCGCTGCTCATCACCGAGAACGGTGGCGCGTTCCCCGACAAACCCGGCGCCGACTCGCCCGACGGGCCGACCCAGGTGATCGACACCGATCGCATCGCCTACCTCGACGGGCACCTGCGCGCGGCGCACGAGGCGATCTCCCGGGGCGTGGACCTGCGCGGTTATCTCGTATGGTCATTACTGGACAACTTCGAGTGGGCGGAGGGTTACCGCAAGCGGTTCGGGATCGTGCACGTCGACTACCTGACCCAGCGGCGCACACCGAAGGCCAGTGCCCGGTGGTACCAGGAGGTGATCTCCCGGAACGGGCTGTGACGAGCGGGGGGAAGGCGCGATGACGACGGCGCAGCGGCCGACGCTCGAAGCGGTGGCGGCGCGGGCCGGGGTGTCCCGCGCCACCGTGTCCCGGGTGGTCAACGGCTCCACCACCGTCGCCGAACCGATCCGGGAGGCGGTCACCCGGGCCGTCGCCGAGTTGGGGTACGTGCCCAACCTCGCCGCCCGCAGCCTGGTCACCCAACGCACCGACTCGATCGCCCTGGTCATGCCGGAGGCCGCCACCCGGGTCTTCTCCGACGACCAGGTCTTCCCCGGCATCATCCGTGGCGTCAGCCAGGAGTTGGAAGCCGCCGACAAGCAACTGGTGCTGATGCTCGCCGGTTCACCGGCCGGGCATCAACGGGTGGAGCGCTACACCACCGGCCGGCACGTCGACGGGGTGCTGTTCGCCTCGCTGCACGGCGCCGACCCGCTCCCCGGCACGCTGGCCCGACTCGGCATCCCGGTGGTGGTCAGCGGTCGGCCGCTCGGCGACGCGCCGGTGCCGTACGTCGACGTCGACCACGTGGCCGGGGTGACCGCAGCCGTCCGATACATGATCGACAGCGGTCGTCGGCGGATCGCCACCATCGCCGGGCCGCAGGACATGGTCGCCGGCATCGAACGGCTCAGCGGCTACCGCAGCGCGGTCGCCGACGCGGGGCTGCCCGAGTTGGTCGCCGTCGGCGACTTCACCCGGGAGTCCGGCTCCGCGGCGATGCGCCGCCTGCTCACCGAACACCCCGACCTGGACGGCGTCTTCGCCGCCTCCGACCTGATGGCGCACGCCGCCCTGCGTACGCTGCGCGAGGCCGGCCGGCGGGTGCCGGAGGACGTGGCGGTGATCGGCTTCGACGACATCGAGACCGCCGCCTACACCGAGCCGCCGCTGACCACCGTCCGGCAGCCCATCGTGGAACTCGGCCGCGCGATGACCCGCCAACTGCTCCGGCTGGCCGCCGGCGAGACCATCGAACAGGCGGTCATGCTCCCCACCGAGTTGATCCGCCGAGCCTCCGCCTGACCGCCGCCCCGCACCCCGCACCCACCCCCACCTCGCGCCCACGCGCCCACGCGTCCCAAAGCGCCCCACGCGCCCCACGCGCCCGCGCGCCCCACCGCCCCACGCGCCCGCGCGCCCACGCCAAGATCCGCGCAGCATCCGGGATGTTGCTGCCTCCCGGCGCCGCGAGGCAGCACTTTCCCCGAAGTTGCTGCCAGCCCTCGTGTGGCGCGGCGGGTTATTGCGTCGCAGCGGCGGCCGATCGTCGCTAGCCTCGCCGGCATGCCGGATCCTGTCGCGCTGCTGCACGTCCCCGCCCTCTCCGACGCCGCCGAGTACGCGTACGCCGCCACCGTGGAGTCACCCGCGCGGCTGGTCTTCACCGCGGGCGCGTGCCCGCTGGACGCCGAGGGGCGCACCGTCGCGCCGGGCGACCACGCCGCGCAGGCCCGGCAGGTGATGACCAACCTGTCCACCGCCCTCGACGCAGCCGGCGCCCGGCTGACCGACGTCGTGAAGACAACCGTCTACGTGGCGTCGTCGCGGCAGAAGGACCTGGTCACCGTCTGGGAGGTGGTGCGGGACTTCTTCGGCGACCACGATCCGCCCAGCACCCTGCTCGGGGTGGCCGTACTCGGCTACACCGACCAGCTCGTCGAGGTCGAGGCCGTCGCCGCCGTCCGGACGGGGGCCTGAGGTGCAGACGCCGTCCGGACGAGGGCCTGAGGTGCGCATCCGTGTGGCACAGCCGGACGACGCGCCGGGCGTGGTGGCGCTGCGGACGCTGGTCTACCCGTACCTGGTTCGCGGGGTCGAGTCGACCCGGAAGATGCTCGCCGAGCCACCACCCGAGGAGGGCTGGACGGCCTTCGTGGCCGAGGTCGACGCCCAGGTGGTCGGCTGGGTGTCGGCGCAGCGCGCCGGCTGGACGTCCACGCCGGACTTCGGTGAGCTGAACCTGCTGCACGTGCACCCGGAGCACCGGCGACGAGGCGTCGGCACGGCCCTGCTGACCGCCGCCACCGATCACCTCCGCCCGCTGGGAATCCGCCGGGTTCGCGCCATGGTCCTGCCCGACGGGCTTCCGTTCGCGCGTCGCCACGGCTACGAGCCGAGCCGCGAGGTGCGCTACTCGGCGCTCGACCTGAACACGACACCGGCACTACCCGAGCCGCCTCCGGGTGTACGGCTGCTTCCGATCGCCGACCTGGACCCGCGCCTGCTGTACGAGGCGGACGTGGCCGCGGCGGCCGACGAGCCGGGTGACGTGCCGGTCGACGCGATCAGCTACGAGAGTTGGCAGTACGACGTCTGGAACAGCCTCGGTCTGGACAAGGCGTCCAGCACGGTGGTCGAGGTGGACGGCGAGATCGCCGCGTTCAGTCTGGTCAAGCGGGACGGCGACCGGATGTGGTCGGACTTCACCGGCACCGTCCCGGCGTACCGGGGGCGAGGGCTGGCCCGACTGGCCAAGACGGCGGCGCTGCACCGGGCCGCCGCCGACGGGGTTCGGACCGCGTACACCTCGAACGACGAGGCGAACGGGCCGATGCTCGCGATCAACACCCGGCTTGGCTATCGACCGGTGGCCTCCCAGTGGACCTGCCTGACCGACCTGACCTGATCTTGCGGTGATCAAGTGATGAAAAGTAGGTCTGGGTGGCCCCTGGAAGCTACTTTTCATCACTTGATCGAGGCAGAAGCGGAGAGTGGGGCCGGTCAGGCGGCCTCGAAGACCTGTCGTGCCGTCGCGTGGGTATCCGCCCCGAACAGCACCAAGCGCGCCTCGGTGACGGCGGTCGGGGTGGCCGCGCGCAGCACGGTGAGGGCCTGGCGGACCGCGTCGTCGATCGGCCAGCCGTAGATACCCGCGGAGATCAGCGGAAACGCCACGGTGGCGGCCCCCAGTTCGTCGGCCACCCGCAGGCTGTTGGCGTAGCAGTCGCGCAGCAGCGCCGAGCGGTCCTCGGTGCCGGACCACACCGGTCCGACGGTGTGGATCACCCAGCGGGCCGGCAGCTCACCGGCAGTGGTCGCCACCGCCTGCCCGATCGGCAGCCCTCTGCCGTAGCGGGACGCCCGCAGCGCCCGGCACTCGGCCAGGATGGCCGGCCCGCCGCGCCGGTGGATGGCCCCGTCGACCCCGCCGCCACCGAGCAGGGACGAGTTGGCGGCATTGACGACGGCGTCCACCCGCTGGGTGGTGATGTCCCCCTCGACCAGGGTGATGTCCACGTCAGCTCTCCTGGATCGGCTGGCCGAGTGACCGGCGGGCCAGCAGGGTGGCACCGGCGACCGCCGCCGGCATGATCAGTACCGCGCCGAGCGGAATGAGGAAGCAGAGAAAGACGGCCACCCCGAAACCGAGCGACGTGGGGCGGTCGGCCTTCAGGATCGTCCGGCGCTGCGGCAGCCTCATCCCGCGCCGGTAGAACGGCGCCCCGACCAACTCCACGGCGAGGAACCAGCCGCCGACGGCCGCCCCGATGACCGGGACGACCGTCTGACCGACCACCGGGATGAAACCGGCGAGGAAGAGCGGAATCCCGACCAGTGCCGTGAGCGCCACCAGGCGTACCGAGTCGGCGGA
Source organism: Micromonospora sp. WMMD964 (assembly GCF_029581455.1). Lineage (NCBI taxonomy): Bacteria > Bacillati > Actinomycetota > Actinomycetes > Micromonosporales > Micromonosporaceae > Micromonospora > Micromonospora sp. WMMD964. Next base: position 555,608 of record NZ_CP120860.1, read on the forward strand.
GCTGCGGCGCAACGACGACCAGAAGGGCACGTCCACCGCGCCCGGCGTACCGCCGTACCGCTGCTCGACCTGCTCGGAGATCTTCTCGTAGAACGGGTCGCCGATGACCAGGGTGACGGCGGTGAAGCTGACCACCGCGAGCAGGCCGCCGAGCCCCAGGAAGGCCAGCCCGGCGACCACCCGGACCAGGCTGCGGCCGGTCTTCGACCAGTCGTCGGCGAACGGGGTGACCAGCGCGGCGAGGTCGTCCACGAAGTACACCAGGGTGGCGAACGCACCCACGAAGAGCGCACCGGAGATCAACGCCGGCACGATGCCGAGCAGCATCAACCCCGGGCTGCGCACATAGAGACCGAGCCCCCGCAGGAGCAGTCCCGCCCCGGCGAGAAAACGGCCGGCGGCCCCGGTGACCGGGCTGGCGATTCTGCTGGCGTCCACGATCGAGCAGCGTAGCGACCGATCCGGTCCGCCGCCGGGTGGCGAGCGTTACCAGGCAGGATGGGCGGGTGCGTGCCTCCCGACTGATCTCACTGCTGCTGCTGTTGCAGGCTCGCGGCGCGATGACGGCCGGCGAGCTGGCACGGGAGCTGGAGGTCTCCGAGCGGACCGTCTACCGGGACGTGTTGGCGCTCTCCGCCGCCGGTGTGCCGGTCTACGCCGACCGGGGCCGGGCCGGCGGTTACCGGTTGCTCGGCGGCTACCGCACCCGACTCACCGGGCTCACCCGGGACGAGGCGGAGGCGCTCTTCCTCGCCGGGCTGCCCGGACCGGCGGGCGACATGGGGCTCGCCGACGAGGTCGCCGCCGCCGAGTTGAAGGTGCTCGCCGCCCTGCCACCGGCCCTCCGGGACGCCCCGGCCCGGACCGGGCAGCGGTTCCACCTGGACGTGCCGGGTTGGTTCCGGGAGACGGCCCCACCGCCGTGCCTGAGCGAGCTGGCCCGCGCGGTCTGGCGGGACCGGGTGGTGGATTTACGCTACCGGCGCGGCGACCGGGAGGTGACCCGCCGGGTCCAGCCGTACGGGCTGGTGCTCAAGAGTGGGGCCTGGTATCTGGTCGGCCGGGTCGGCGACGACACCCGCACCTACCGGGTGGACCGGGTCACCGGTGTCGAGGTGGGCGAGGAGAGCTTCGACCGGGACGAGGGCTTCGACCTGGCCGGGCACTGGCGTGAGCAGGCCGGGTCGTTCCTGCGGACCATGCTGCGGACCGAGGTCGGCGTCCGGCTCAGCCCGGCGGGTCTGCGCCGGCTCCGGCACCTGGTCGATGCCCCCTTCGTGTACGACGAGGTCGTGGCCGCCGCCGGAGAACCCGACGGGCAGGGCTGGGTGGTGGCCCGGCTGCCCGTCGAGTCCGTCGAGGTGGCGTACCACCAACTGCTGGGGCTCGGCCCCGAGGTGGAGGTCCTCGACCCGCCCGCACTCCGACGGCTGTTCGTCGACGCGGCCGACCGGTTCCAGGCCCTCTACCGGTAGCCGGTCACGTCCGACGGTTTGCCCGCGTCGACCACCTCGGTGATGTAGCGGAAGCCCTCGGGTTGGCTGCCGTCGAGGTCGGTGAACCCGTACACCTTGGACAGCGTGCCGGCGTCGACGGACCGGCCGTTCCAGCGGGCCTTCTCCTCGTCGGCGGCGAGCGCGGCCACGGCCCGGCCGACGAACGCCGGGGTCTCCGAGATGAGGAAGTTCGGGTCGGTGGCTGCGCCGTCGCGCCAGTTGTCCTCGGTCACGCCGAAGTGCTCGAGCATCGCCTCGGAACGGATCCAGCCCGGGGTGAGCGCGACGGCCGTGCAGCCGTGCGGCTTCAGCTCGTGCGCCTGGCTGAAGGCGAGCCGGTTGACCGACACCTTGGCCAGGTCGTAGAAGATCGACAGCCGGTAGTTGTCGTCGTTGTACGCCTTGGTGCCGTCGCCCATCTCCACCACCAGGCCGCCGGGCTTGCGGATCAGCAGCGGCAGGGCGAAATGGCTGGTGATGATGTGGGTGTCGATGGCCAGTCGAAGGGTCCGGAAACCCGCGTCCAACGGCTGCTCCCACACCGGTTTCTCCCAGGTGACCAGCGGGTCACCACCCCAGATGTCGTTGACCAGCACGTCGAGTCGGCCCTGCTCGGCGTCGATCCGGGCGACGAGGTCGCGAACCTGTTCGGGCACCAGGTGGTCGACCTGGACGGCGATGCCCGTGCCTCCGGCCTCGGTGACCAGCTCGGCGGTCTCCTCGATGGTCTCCGGCCGGTCCATCTCCGAGCGCTTGGCCCGGGTGGTGCGGCCGGTGGCGTACACGGTGGCTCCGGCAGCCCCGAGTTGCACGGCGATCTGCCGTCCGGCGCCTCGCGTGGCACCGGCGACGAGCGCGATCTTTCCTGCGAGCGGTTGTGTCATACCGGCGAGGTTGTCAGCGATACCTGACAACCGCCGTCCGAATTACCGAACTGTCAGTCGACCAGGCGGACGCGGACCCGGCGGTTGGCCCGGCCCTTGCTCTCCACCTTGACCACCTGCACCTTGCCGATCTGGGCGGTGGACGCGACGTGGGTGCCACCGTCGGCCTGCACGTCCAGCCCGACGATGTCGACGATCCGGACCTCCTGCTCGTCCGGCGGGATCAGGTTGGACTGGGTGCGGATGATGTCCGGCAGCGCGAGCGCCTCGGTGCGTGGCAACACCCGCACGGCGACCGAACGGTCGGCGGCCACCTCGGCGTTGACGAGTTCTTCGATGCGGCTCTTGAAATCCGGCGGCACCTCGGGGAGGTTGAAATCCATCCGGGCCTCGCCAGGTTCCATCGAGTTGCCCGTCACGAGCGCGCCGAAGTCGCGGAACACCACACCGCAGAGCACGTGCAGCCCGGAGTGGGTACGCATCAGCCGGGTGCGACGCTCGTCCTCCAGCGCGCCGACGACCTCGGTGCCGACCGGCGGGAGCGGATCACCCTCGGCGGGGATCAGGTAGAGGTCGTCGCCCTTGCGGGTGCCGACGATCCGGGTCTGCACACCCTGCCACAGCAGCACGCCGTGGTCCGGCGGCTGACCACCGCCGCCCGGGTAGAAGGCGGAGCGGTCCAGGACGATGCCCTGCTCGGCGTCGGCGTGCAGGACCGTGCACGTCCATTCGTGCAGAGTCGGGTCGGCGAGGTCGAGCCGGTGTGTCCGGCCATGCTGTGTGACGCCCATGACAGGGCAGGTTACTCGTTGAGGAAGCCGGCGACGCGGTCCCGCAGGTCGGCGCGTTCCGACCAGAGGACGCCGGGCCGGTCGTACACGTGCAGGGTGGCCTGGGGTAGCGCGGCGGCGAGCCGCTCGGCGACCTCGACCGGGTGCAGGTCGTCGCCCGCGTTGGCGATCACCAGCGCCGGCGCGGTGACCGCCGCGAGGTCGGTGACGTCCCGCAGCGGCGTCTGTGCCGCGAGGTCGGCCAGGCTGCCGGCGAGCCCGTCGCGGAGCAGCTGGTCGAGTCGCTGCCGCAGGTACGCCCAGCCGGCGGGGGTGTTGCGCACCCCGGCGGGCAGCTCCAGGGTGACGACGTCGGCGACCGCCGAGGCGTCCCCGCTCTCCACCGCCTCCAGCAGGTCCGTGATCCGGTCCGCCGCCACCGGGCCACGCGGCTGGTCGAGCACCGCGGGTAGGAAGAAGACCAGCTTCTCGAAACGGTCCGGGCTCTCCCCGAGCAGGCGGCAGAGGGCACCGGCGCCGAGGCTCGCCCCGAACGCCCGGCTGGCGCCGCCCAGATCGGCTATCGCCCGAAGGTCGCGGGCCAGGTCGGTGTACGTCCACGGCCCGTCCGGCGCCTCGGAACGGCCGTGCCCGCGGAACTGGAAGAACACCTTGCGGCCGGTCACCCCACTGCCGAACGGACGGGTGGTGGCGATGCCGTTGCCCAGCCCGTGCGCGAACACGGTCACCGGGTCACCGGTGCCGGTGACCAGTCGTTCGAGCTGTACGCCGTGCGGGGTGGCGACCAGGTCGGTGTCCGGCTCGGGCAGAGCCGGACGGCCGGTACGCGGCCCACCCGGGCCGGGCCCCCAGGTGCGGGGCCCGCTGTCCGGTGGGGGCGGCCAGCGGAAACCTCTCACCAGAACCCTTTGCCGTCGCTGAGGTCGCGCAGGCCGACCCGAACGTCGAGCAGGTAGATGAGGCCGGCGGCGATGCCGATCAGTCCGAAGAGGCTGATCGGACCGAAGCCGAGCAGGGTCAGCACGAGGCAGACCGCCAGGATGGCGATCCAGCCACCCTTGGGAAGTGTCCCGATGGCGGGGAAGGCGTCGGAGCGCTGGGTGATCGCGTGCACCAGGGCGACGCCCTGAACGATCAGCGCGAAGACGAGCAGGATCAGCTCGATCACGTAGCGGACTTCGAACGCGAAGATCGGCGCGGCGTTGGCCATGCCGGCAAGCTTATGTCGAGGACCCCGGCTTCGTCCGACAAGGACGCCGCCGGGGTCGTCGACACTGCTACTACTCGGCGGCCGGACGGGTCCGCTTGGTGGCCCGGGGCAGCTTCGCCGACGGGGTGGCGGCCGGCTTGGCGGCCTTCGGAGCGCGGGTGGCCTTCTTGGCGGCGGCCGGCTTGGCCTCGGCGATCTCGGCCACGTCGGCCGGGGTCGGCACCTCGGCCGGGGCGGCAGCGGCGGTTGTCGGTGCGGTCTCCGCCGGGGTCACGGCCTGGGTGGCCTCGATGTCGGCGTTGACCGTGTCGGCGGCCTCGAGCACACCGGCGCCGACGACCCGCTCACCCCGGGCGACCAGCGCGCCGTACGCGGCGAAGGCCCGCTCCTGGGCGGCCTGGGCCCCGGCGACCACCATGGCGGCGTTGCGGGTCGCGGCGGCCCGCAGCTTGTCCAGGTCGGCGACCTCGCGCAGCTTCGCCAGGTCGGCGGCGTCGCGCAGCTTGGCCAGGTCGGCCGACTCTCGGAGCTTGGCCAGGTCCAGCTCGTTGGCCTTCTGGCGCAGCTCGTAGCCGGTCAGCACGGCCCGGCCACCCAGGTCGGCGACGACGCGGGTGCTGAGGACACCGACCACTGCCGGCAGCTTGCGCAACTGCTCGATGGCCAGCTCACCGGCGCCCGCGGCGGCGTAGATCGGGGCGGGGATGCGGTTGGTCTTCGGCTCGCTCATGACGTCTCCTCTTCGGCCGCCTCGGCGGCCTTGCGTGCCGCCGGACCGGCGGCCTTCTTCTCGGGGGTGTTGGTGCTGGTCGGGGCGGGTGCGGTGCCCGCCTCGGTGACGGCGACCGACTCGATCACGGCCTCGGTCGGGGTGCCGCCCGCGGTGGTGGGACCGGTGGCGGCCAGGTTCGCCAGGTCGGCCGGCTCGTCGCCGACGTCGGTCGGGGTGGTCGCCCCGGCCGTGGCGCCGGTGGGCCCGGTGCCACCGCCCTCGGCGGCGGCCTGGGCCTCGGCCAGCCGGGTGTTCTCCCGGCGGAACGTCTCGTAGATCTGGCTGAGGGACTGCTTCTGGGCCATCGTCAGGTCGGTGTCCACGGCGATGGCGGCGAGCACGCCGTGACCTTCCCTGTCGTCGAGCAGCCCGGCGCGCAGGTACATGGCCGGGGTGGAGACCCGCAGCGCGCTCGCCAGTTGCTGGAGCACCTCGGCGCTGGGCTTGCGCAGGCCGCGCTCGATCTGACTGAGGTACGGGTTGCTGACCCCGGCCTGCTCGGCGAGCTGCCGGAGCGAGATCTTGGCGTTGCGCCGCAGATCGCGGATGAACCCGCCGACGTCGGGAAGGTCCTTCGATGTGGCCATGACTGCGACGCTAACCGGCCGCGCTAGCTGTTGCAAGCAAAACGCTAGCCAGAGTTAGCAACGTCTCAGCATCACGGTTGCGCCCCGGCTCGCGGCTCCGTACGGTCCGTCCGTGCACAAGATCACAGTCAATGGAGCAAGCATCGCGTACGACGAGGCGGGCACCGGCTCGCCAGTCGTACTGCTGCACGCCGGCATCACCGACCGGCGGATGTGGCGGGGGCAGATCTCCGCGCTCGCCGCCCGCCACCGGGTCATCGTCCCGGACCTGCGCGGCTACGGAGACTCCGAGCTACCGCCGACGCCGTTCGCGCACCACGACGACGTGGCGGGGCTGCTGGACGCACTCGACCTGCCCCGGGCCGCCCTGGTCGGCTGCTCCTTCGGCGGGGCGGTCGCCATCGACACCGCGCTCGCCCACCCCGACCGGGTGAGTGCGCTCGCGCTGTTCGACACCGCTGTCTCCGGAAACGAGTGGTCCGACGAGGCGAACGACCTCTGGGACGACCTGGTCGGCGAGGTCGACCCCGACGACTTCGTCGCGGGCGCGGCCGGCGAGGTGCGGTTCTGGGTGGTCGGCCCGGGTCGTCAGCCGGCCGACGTCGACCCCGCGCTCATCGCGTTCGCGCAGGAGATGGACCAGCGCGCGCTCGCCGCCGAGTCGGCGCTCGGCGCGGTCGAGGTCGGCGAACTGACACCGCCGGCCATCGGTCGCCTCGGCGAGCTGAAGGTGCCGGTCCTGGTCAGCGCAGGCGCGGCGGACGTGCCGGACATCCGCCGGCTCGCCGACCGGATCGCCGCCGAGGTCCCCGGCGCGGTACGACTGCCGGACATTCCGGACGCCGGGCACCTGTTGCCGCTGGAGCGCCCGGAGCCCGTCAACGCCGCCCTACTCGACTTCCTGAGCTGACCCGCCGGCTCACCAGAGCGGGCGGACCGCCCCCACCGGAACTCCGCCGCCGAAGAGCGGCACCTCGGCGTACTCGGTCAGCACCGGTGCGTCCACGCCGAGCCGGCGCAGCGCGGAGACCAGCACCGGCATCCGCGCCCGGTCGGCGCCGTCGTCGATCTTCAGTGCGACGGCGCCGACACCCGGCACGGCCACCGCGATCACCCCCTCGGCACCGACCTTTGCCAGCAGGCCCGGAACGCCGCGCATCAGCCGGGTGTCATCGGCCTGGGTGCCACCGACGATCTCCGGGTACGCGCGCATGGCGTCGGCCACGGTCCGCGGCACCGAGCCGGGCTCGGCGTCGACCAACCGGAGGAACGCCCCGGCCAACCCGGTCAGCGACACGGCGAGCACCGGCGCGCCGCAGCCGTCGACCCCCACCGCCGCGGCCTGCTCACCGGTGAACTCCTCGATGGCCGCCCGCAACCGTTGTTGGAGCGGGTGCTCCGGCCGCCAGTACCCCTCCAGCGGCCAACCCGCGGCCTCGCAGGTCAGCAGCATCCCGCTGTGCTTGCCGGAGCAGTTCATCTGCACCCGGGTGGGGCCGCCCCCGGCGCGCAGCACCGCCTCCCGGGCCGCCGCGCCCACCGGCAGGTCGGGCGGACAGTGCAGGGCCGCGGCGTCCAACCCGGCCCGCTCCAGCAGTGCGCCGACCCGGGCCAGGTGGAAGTCCTCACCGGCGTGACTCGCCGCGACCAGCGCCACGTCGGCCGGGTCGGTCAACGGCAGGCCGGCGCGGAGCATCCCGATCGCCTGCATCGGCTTGCTCGCCGAGCGGGGGAAGATCGGCGAGGTCACGTCCCCGGCGGACGCCACCACGGCGCCGTCGGCGTCGAGCACCACCACCGAGCCGCGGTGCGCACCCTCCACGAACCCGGAACGGACCACCTCGGCGAGCGGGTCGCCACCCTCGTACGTCTTCGTCACGGGCTGGACGGTACCGACGGTCCCGGGGTGCCCGTCGGCAGGGTGACCTGGTGGTCCACCGCCCGGGTGACAGGAGCGCGGGGCGGGTCCGGCCTTACAACCCGAGCAGCTCGCGAGCCTCGGCGGTGGTCAACGGCGGACGCTGGGCGAGCTGGGCGAAACCCACCGCGCGGGCGACCAGTTGCATGTTCGACTCCACCGGGCGGCCCTTGGCGTACGTCACGGTGTCCTCCATGCCGACCCGCAGGTGCCCGCCCGTCGACAGCGAGGCCAGCATGACCGGAATCGTGCTGCGGCCGATGCCGGTGGCCGAGAAGGTGGTGCCCTCGGGCAGGTCCCGCAGCATCCGGTGGGCCGCCACCAGTGTCTCGGTGGTGCCCGGCATGCCTCCCGGCACACCCATCACGAAGTCGACGTGCACGTGCCCGCCGGCCGGCAGCCCGTACTTGCCGAGGAGACGCTGCAACGCGGACAGGTGACCGAGGTCGAAGATCTCGTACTCCGGCACGATCCCGCGCTCCTGCATCCGGGTGTGCAGGTCGACGATGAACTCCCACCGGTTGAGGAAGACGTCGTCGCCGAAGTTGACAGTGCCCATCGTGCAGGAGGCCATGTCCGGTCGGGCGTCGAGGACGGCCAGCCGGGCGGCCTCCGGGTCGGTCACCGCACCACCGGAGGAGAGCTGCACGATCAGGTCGGTGCCGTCCCGCAACGCCGCCACCGTGTCGGCCAGGCGCACCGGGTCGAGGGTCGGCCGCGCCTCGTCGTCACGGATGTGGACGTGGATCACGGAAGCGCCGAGCGCCTCGCACTCCTTGGCGGTGAGCAGCAGCTCGTCGAGGGTCACCGGCAGCGCCGGCACCTCCGCCTTGGCCGACTCAGCGCCGGTCGGGGCCACCGTGATCAACGTCCCTGTCGTCATGCCGGCGATCCTAGACGCCCGGGTCAGGACGGGTCGATCGCCGCCGCCGTCTCGCCGACCAGCAGCGCCGCGTCGTCCGGCACGTTCCGCTTGACCACAGCGAGCGCCACCTGACCCAGCTCGTGGTGCAGCACGGCGGTGCCGACGAAGCCGACCGCCCGGCCGTCGAGCATCACCGGCGTACCGGCCGCGGGCGGTTGGTCGGTGGTCACCCCGTCCAGATGCAGCAGTACGAGGCGACGCGGCGGTCGGCCCATGTTGTGCACCCGCGCCACCGTCTCCTGCCCCCGGTAGCAACCCTTGTCCAAGTGCACGGCGGGACCGATCAGGTCGACCTCGGCCGGGATCGTCCGGTGGTCGGTGTCCACCCCGACCCGAGGTCGGCGGGCGGCCACCCGGATCGCCTCGTACGCCCAGAGCCCCGCGACCGGCACCCCGGCACCCCGCAACTCCGCCACCACCTGGTCCATCGCCGAGCGGGGCACCAGCAGGTCCACCCCGAGCGGAACCCGTCGGGCCCAGCCACCGGTGGGCAGCGGCTTCACGTCGTACCGGACGCTCGCCCGCTGCGGCACGGCACCGTGGGCGAACTTCGGACCCGGCACCGCGACCAGGTCCGGCTCGGCCAGCCCGGTCACGCCGAGCGTGCCCAGAGCCTCCGTCGCCGCCGGCCCGACCAGCGACAGCAACGCCCGCTCCGCGGTCGCGTCGCGCGGCTCGACCTTGCTGAAGAACCGCATCTTCTGCAGGTAGGCCAGCAGGCCCTCGGTCGCCCCCGGCTCGGTGTCCAGCCAGGCGGTCTCGCCGTCCTCGGCGACCACTGCGTGCTGCTCGATGTGGCCGTGCGGGGACAGCACCAGCAACTCGGTGCCCTCACCGGCGGCCAGCGCGGTCAGGTGCTGCGAGGTGACGGTGTGCAGCCAGCTCGCCCGCTCCTCCCCGGGCACCGCGACGACCCCCCGGTGCGACCTGTCGACCAGGCCGACGGCGGTGTCGAGGGTGCGCTGCTCACGCAACGGGTCGCCGTAGTGGGCGGCCACCCCCCGCACCCCGGCAGCGACGTGCGCCGCGTCCGGCTGATCACGGCTGGCCTCGTCGATGCTCTCGACGGCCACCGCACCCGCGATGTCGATCATTTGTCGTCCCCGTTCTCGCAGCGTACGCAGACGCCGAAGAGTGACACGTGCCCGATGTCCACCCGGAACCCCCGCTGCGTGGCCAACTGGTCGGCGAGCGGGCGCAGCATCTCCGGATCGATCTCGTCGATCGCGCCACACTCCCGACAGACCAGGTGGACGTGTTGGTGCTCACCCGCCGCGTGATAGGTCGGCGAGCCGTGCGACAGGTGGGTGTGGGTGACCAGGCCGAGCCGTTCCAGCAGTTCGAGTGTGCGGTAGATGGTGGTGATGTTGACGCCGGCGGCGACCTCCCGCACGGCGGTGTGCACCTGCTCCGGGCTGGCGTGCCCCAGATCGAGCACCGCCTGGAGGACGAGCTGCCGTTGGGGCGTCAGCCGCAGCCCACGGGCCCGCAGCATTTCCGCGAGGGAGGATTCGGACACGGTCCGATCATAGTTCGGCAATCGCTGCGACCCCCTGCGAGCGGCCCGTCGCCGCTACGCTCGGCGGTCATGGTGACGTCGTCCGCCGGAAACGCCCCGGCCTCTCCGAGCACCCGGATCGCCGTGCTCGGTCGGGGCCTGATCGCTGCCGACGAGCCCGTGCTCCGCGGCGACGACCTGGGGGTCCTGCGCGGCGACGGGCTCTTCGAGTCAATGCATCTGCGCGAGGGCCGGCCATGGCTGCGCGACGAGCACCTGGCCCGGATGACCACCGCCGCGGCGGCCGTCGAGCTGGACCTGCCCCCCACCGACGCCCTCGTCGACCTGCTCGACACGGTACGCACGGGCTGGCCCGTCCAGGTGGAGGGCGCGCTGCGGCTGGTCTGCACCCGAGGCTCCGAGGCCGGCGGCCCACCGACCGTCTACGCCACGTTGAGCGAGGTGCCGGCGTCGTCTCGGGCGGCGCGCCGCACCGGGATCACCGTGGCGATCCTGCCGCTGGGCGTGCCCGCCGACTCGCGTACCGGCCTCGACTGGTTGCCGGCCGGCATCAAGTCCACCTCGTACGCGGTCAACAGCGCCGCCCGCCGCTGGGCGCACCGGGCCGGGGTGGACGACGTGCTCTGGGTCTCCTCGGACGGGTACGCCCTGGAAGGGCCGATCGCGAACGTGGTGTGGCTCACCGGAGACACGCTCTGCACGGTGCCGGCCGCCACCACCGGCATCCTGCCCGGCACGACCGTGGCGTGGCTGCTCGCCCACGCCCACGAGTTGGGCCTGGGCGCCGCCGAACGGATGGTCACGCCGACCGAGCTGCACGACGCCGACGGGGTGTGGTTCAGCTCCTCGGTACGCGGGCTCGTCGAGGTCCGGACGCTGGACGGGGTGCGCCGGGACCACTGCCCGCGCACCCCCGCCCTGCAAGCCCTGCTGGGTTTCCCCGTCTAGCCTGCCGGGTTTCCCCGGCTGGTCAGCCGCCGACCCGGACGAGCCGGGCGGAGAGGTGCGGGCTGAGCCCGTGCCCCATGGCGGCCATCTCCTGGGCGTAGAGCAGCGCGCCCTCGACGATGCCGAAGAGCCGGTGACCGCCGGTGACCTCCTTGGCGGTCGGGGTCCGGACCACCGCGTCGGTGGCGAACTCGACCTGCGTGCCGGTGCGCTTGCCCAGGTGCAACTCCATCACCCCGGTCGGCGTGGTGAGCACCGCCTCCAGCTCATCGGTCGCTCGCCCGTCCACCAGCACCGGCCGCCACCAGCCGACCTCCCGACCGGCCGGGCGGACCGGCTTGCTCTGCTCGTCCAGGATCCAGGCACGGGACTCGTAGTGCAGGAACGGCCGCCCGTCGTGGCTGATCCGGATCTCCTGGGCGTAGTCGAAGTCCTCGATGGTGGGGAAACCGCCCTTGCCCCGGCCACGCCACAGCCCGATGTAGGGCAGCAGGCCGTCCAGGGCGGGGTGCAGCTTCGGCCCGACCCGCAGGTCGAAACTCTCCTCGAACGGGTACTCCTCGACCGGCGGCGCGTTCAGCCACGGCGGCTGCAGCGGATTCTCGCTCACCGAGCCGTCTCCGTTCGCGACTGCGGGGCTCGCAACCCCGGCTCACTCCTCGCGCTCACCAGCGTCCTCTCGAAATGCGTACGGCAAGGTAGACCAGGCCACCGGCGAGCCCGCCCAGGCCCGCGACCAACAGGCTGACAAACCCGATCTCGGTAACCATCCCGACCATCCTATGCTGGGCCACATGGCCCGCACTCTCGTCGTCAAGGCCACCGCGGGGGCGGACGCCCCGGAGCGGTGCGCGCAGGCGTTCACTGTCGCCGCGACGGCTGTCGCGGCCGGGGTGGACGTGTCGCTCTGGCTGACCGGTGAATCGACCTGGTTCGCGGTGCCCGGTCGCGCCCAACAGTTCGAGCTGCCGCACTCCGCGCCTCTGGCCGAGCTGTTGCACGTCATCCTGACCAGTGGCCGGGTGACCGCCTGCACCCAGTGCGCGGCCCGACGGGAGATCGGCCCGGACGACGTGCTGCCCGGGGTCCGGATCGCGGGTGCCGCTGTCTTCGTCGAGGAGGCGATGACCGAAGGCGCTCAGGCGTTGGTCTACTGAGCATCCTCGGAGTGCCGATACCGACCCGACATCTCGGGCGACTGCCTACGATTCGGATGTGACCGAGGCGGCGGAGAGGTTCTTCGAATCACTGCCGGCGCGCGCCCCCGACGTCCTGGTCGGCCTGCCCGAGGGGACCCTCCAGATCGACCTCGGCAGCGACCACCGGACCGAGCACTGGCTGGTCCGGATGGGACCGGGTTCGGTGCAGGTCACGCGCGAGCGCGGCCCGGCCGACGCCATCTGGTACAGCAGCGAGGCTCTCTTCGACCGGCTGATCAGCGGTGCGGCCCAGGGTGTCGCGGCCGTGCTGCGCAACGAGAGCACGTTCAGCGGGAACGTGGTGCTCTTCCTCGCCTTCCGCCGGTTCTTCCCGAGCCCGCCCGGCACCCGCGACCCCCGCGAGACGGCGCGCAGAGCAGCCGGACGACCGGCGTGAGGAACCTCGTCAGCATCCTGGACGGCAACACCTTCCTGGTCAGCGATCACCGGGGGGACATCGAACCGTCCCACGACTTCCCCACCGGGTTGTTCTCCTTCGACACCCGCTTCCTGTCCAAGTGGATCCTCACCCTCGACGGCCAGCGGCTGCACGCCCTCTCCACGGACGACGGCGAGTCGTACCGCACCAAGTTCTTCCTCGCCCCCGGCGAGCCCACGCACTACCTCGACGCGAAGGCGTCGGTGATCCGCAGCCGGGCCATCGTGGGCAGCTTCGAGGAGGAGCTGACCGTGCTGAACCACACCGGCACGGAGGTCGAGTTCACCGTCCGGATCGACGTCGAGGCCGACTTCGCCGACCTGTTCGAGATCAAGGACTCCCGCCGGAAGCGCGGTGCGACCACGATCACGGTCTCCGACGACGAACTTCGACTCAGCTACCGGCGAGAGGCGTTCCACCGGGAGACGACCGTCACGACCACCGCGCCGGCGCAGGTCGACGCCGACGGGTTGACCTTCCGCATCCGGATCGCCAGCAACAGCAGGTGGACCACCCGGCTGCACGTGTCCAGCGTGGTCTACGGGGCGCGCGGTGAGGACATCCGGGCGACCCTCCCGTACGGGGGCAGCCGCAGCGCGGACGCGATCCGGGCCGAGCAGCAGGAGCTGATCGACCGGGCACCGAAGCTCGGCTGCGACTGTGAGCCACTCGCCGGTGCGTACCGGCGCAGCCTCAACGACCTGGCCGCACTGCGCTACGAGTCGATCGCCCTGGGCGTGCGGCTGATCGCCGCCGGGCTGCCCTGGTTCATGACGTTGTTCGGGCGGGACAGCATCATCACGTCGTTGCAGGTGCTGCCGTTCCTGCCGGAGCTGGTCCCGCCGACCATCCTGATGCTGGCCGGCCTGCAGGGGCAGCGGGTGGACGACTTCCGGGACGAGGAGCCCGGCAAGATCCTGCACGAGCTGCGGTACGGGGAGACCGCCGGCTTCGAGGAGCAGCCGCACTCGCCGTACTACGGGTCGGCCGACTCGACACCGCTGTTCGTCATCCTGGTCGACGAGTACGAGCGTTGGACGGGTGACGACGCGCTGGTCCGCCGACTGGAGCCGCAGGTCCGCGCGGCGTTGAGGTGGATCGACACGTACGGCGACCTGCTCGGCACCGGTTACCTCTGGTATCAGACCCGCAACCCGGAGACCGGTCTGCAGAACCAGTGCTGGAAGGACTCCTGGGACGCCATCTCCTACGCCGACGGTCGGCTGCCCGGCTTCCCCCGGGCGACCTGCGAGTTGCAGGGGTACGCGTACGACGCGAAGATCCGGGCCGCCCGGCTGGCCCGGACCTTCTGGAACGACCCGGCGTACGCCGACCGGTTGGAGCGGGAGGCCGCCGATCTCAAGCGGCGGTTCGACCGCGACTTCTGGATCGCCGACCGCGGCTACTACGCGCTCGCGCTGGACGCCGACGGGCGGCAGGTGGACGCGCTGACCTCGAACATCGGGCACCTGTTGTGGAGCGGCATCGTGGACGAGTCCCGCGCCGGCAAGGTGGTCGAACAGCTGCTCGGGCCGCGTCTGTTCTCCGGGTGGGGCGTGCGGACGCTCGCCGAGGACGAGGGGCGGTACAACCCGATCGGCTACCACGTGGGCACCGTGTGGCCGTTCGACAACTCGATCATCGCGTGGGGTCTGTGGCGGTACGGCTACCGGAAGGAGGCCGGGCTGATCTGCGACACGATGCTGGCGGCGTCCCGGTACTTCGATGGACGGCTGCCGGAGGCGTTCGCCGGCTACGCCCGTGACCTCACCGACTACCCGGTGGAGTACCCGACCGCGTGCAGCCCGCAGGCCTGGTCGACCGGCACCCCACTACTGCTGCTGCGGGTGATGCTCGGGTTGGACCCGCAGGGCGAGCACCTGATCATCGACCCGGCCGTGCCGCCGGGGATGGGCCGCGTCGAGCTGCTGAACATCCCCGGCCGGTGGGGCATGGTGGACGCGTTGGGCCGCAGCCACGAACCGGCGGATCAGCCGCAGGGCGACTGACTCGACTCAGTCCGGGCAGCCGACGGTGGCGGCCACCCGGGTGGCGTCCGGGCCGACCTCGGCCAGCACCGTGACCTGGCCGGTGCGGTACGCGTACACCGGTGGTTCGTCCAGCAGGGGGGCGCCCCCGGCCAGCGGGGCGAGCGCGGCCGGCGAGGCGGTCGAGCCGGGACCACCCGCCGAGCGCACGGTGTGGGCCGAACCGCCGCCCGGGCAGGGCGCGCTGACCAGCTCGGGCGTCGCGTCGCCCGGCCCGCCGAGCACCCCCAGCGCCGCAGTCAACGCGGCGGCCTCCGGGCCGGTAGCGGCGGCCGGGGACGGCGCGTAGCCCGAGCCGACCGGCCGGCAACCGGTGTCGACGACCAGTCGGACCTGACCGTCCGCGGTCGGTCGCCCCTCGACGGCCACGAACTCACCGGCGTCGGCGTAGAGCTCCGGGCCGTTCAGCCCGGACCCGACCCGAGCGCGCCAGTCAGCCGGCAGTCGCTCGGCGATCCCGGCCAACACGGCCCGTTCGGTGCCGGTGGGCGCGAGCACGCCCACGTCCCGGCGCAGCCTCGCCCCGTCGGCGAACGGGGTGACCCGGCAGCCCTCCGCGACCCGCGCCGCACCCAGGTCGAGCAGACCGGCCGTCCCCGCCGCGCGGACCAGCTCGCCGACCGCCCGGTCGACCACCGGGCCGGCCTGGTCGAGGGAGCGCTGCTCGCGCACGGTCGGCGGGTCGTCGCGGACCGATGTCCAGGTGAGCACCGCCAGCACCACGGCCCAGGCCGCCGTCGCAACCAGCAGCCACCGCCGCCACGGCCGGGCCGGCACCGGCGCCACCGGACCACCCGAAGAGGTCCAACCCGTCTGGACAGCACTGCTCACCCGGCCATGGTGTCACGCCCGCGCCGCCGAGCCGGCAGCGGAGGCGCGGCCCGACCTCGGGCGGCGGCCAGAGGTCAGGCGGGCTGCGACGGCTCCTGCGGCGGCCTCGGCGGTGCGGCCGGCGTCGGGCCGGGCGGCGACGGGAACAACATCGCCCGCAACTCGGCCAGGTCCGGGCAGCTCACCACCTGACCGAACCCGTCCAGTCGTCGGAGCACCCGCTCGACCATGGCGGCATCCGCGCTGACGCACACGACCATCGGAACGTTCTCACCGGACGTGCCGCCGCCACTCGCACCAACCTCGACATCCACCAGTAGATAGTGACGCATGCCGATTGGTTTCACTGGTCCGCCGGGCACGGAGTGACGCTGGAACCACTCCGGGTCACCGGCGTCTCGAAAAACGACCCGAGGCCGGCCACCCACAAGGGGTGACCGGCCCCGGTCGATCAGAGCGTGGGTCAGGCGACGGTGACGGCAACCTCGTTGATGCCCCGGCCGGCGGTGACGGCGGTGTCGCCGTTGCCGTGCCGGGACAGCGCCCGCAGCGTCCACGAGCCCGGCGCGGCGAAGAACCGGAACTGACCGGCGGTCGAGGTCACCACCTCGGCGGTGAACTCACCGGTCGAGTCGAGCAGCCGGACGTACGCCCCCGGCACCGGCTCGTCGTCAGCGGCGCGGACGATCCCGGTGATGACGGTCTCCTTCTCCAGGTCCAGGCTGGCCGGCAGCGGCGCGGCCTGGTCAGGTGCGGCGCAACCGGCCGCGATGGGAAGCGTCATGATCACGCCTCCCCGGGTTCGTCGCCGAGCGCGACCGGCACACCGACCAGCGAGCCGTACTCGGTCCAGGAGCCGTCGTAGTTCTTGACGTTGCGGTGACCCAGCAGCTCCTGGAGCACGAACCAGGTGTGCGAGGAGCGCTCACCGATGCGGCAGTAGGCGATGGTCTCCTTGCTGTCGTCGAGCCCCGCGTCGCCGTAGATCTTGCGCAGCTCGTCGTCGGACCGGAACGTGCCGTCCTCGTTGGCCGCCTTGGACCACGGAACGCTGATCGCGGTGGGGATGTGGCCGGCCCGCTGCGCCTGCTCCTGCGGCAGGTGGGCGGGGGCGAGCAACCGACCGGCGAACTCGTCGGGGCTGCGCACGTCGACCAGGTTCTTGGTGCCGATCGCGGCGACGACCTCGTCGCGGAACGCCCGGATGGAGGTGTCCGGCTCCTGCGCGACGTACTGCGTCGCCGGGCGGGTCACCGAGTCGGTGACCAGCGGACGGGCGTCCAGCTCCCACTTCTTGCGACCGCCGTCGAGCAGCTTCACGTCGCCGTGGCCGTAGAGCTTGAAGTACCAGTACGCGTACGCGGCGAACCAGTTGTTGTTGCCGCCGTAGAGGATGACGGTGTCGTCGTTGCTGATGCCCCGCTCGGAGAGCAGCGCCTCGAACTGGGACTTGTTGACGAAGTCCCGGCGGACCTGGTCCTGCAGGTCGGTCTTCCAGTCAATCTTGATGGCGCCGGCGATGTGGCCGGTCTCGTAGGCCGAGGTGTCCTCGTCGACCTCGACGAAGACGACGCCCGGGGCGTCGAGGTTCTTCTCGGCCCACTCGGCCGAAACGAGTGCGGTGTCGCGACTCATCGAATCACTCCCTGGTGAGGATGGATGGTGAGCCAACGCGCGAGTTTCGATGGTTTCAACTGTCGCACCACGCGCGGGACCCAGCGGAAGGACGGGATCACGGGTTCGTGCGACGGCGCCGCTGCCGGGCGTTCGGTGGGATGACCGGAGGGTTGGAGAACCCCGTGCCGGTGGCCGCCGTCAGGCGGCCGGAGACAGCCCCGCCGTCAGATGACGGGGCGACACAGGCAGGTGGCCACGCGGCACAGGTCGACCGCGCGCCGTTTGGTGAGGTGGGTCCCCATGGTCAGCGAGCCTACCAGTCAGTGACCGTGCTGCCACTCAGCCGACCACCATCCGGGATCGACCGAATGGTGGAGGACGGCGCTGACCGGGAAGTCAGCCGACGGAATTGATGGGTACGTCCTTCGCGTCGACGGTGACCGCCAGCCCTTCCGGCAGCGGTCGAACCTCCCGCACGGTCAACTGGAACGGCAGGTCAGGCAGGGGTACGTCGATGGAGATGCCCTTGGCGTAGTTGTTCACCAGGGCGCGGGCCAACGGCAGGTTCGGCAGACCGGCCGCGTCCAGGTCGTTGAAGCGCAGGGCGACCGCGCCGTTGTCGGCGACCGTGACGTCGGCGGTGCCGGCGACGGTCAGCTTCTGACTGAGGATGTCGACGGGTGCGGTGACGGCGAGCTTGCCGTTCTGCTCGCCGAGCTTGAGCCCGGGGCGGTTCAGCAGGGCGGCGAGGCTGTCGTAGCTGATGGTGCCGGCGCCGTTGACGGTGTCCGCGACGATGTCCCCCTGACCGGTGCGCAGGGTGTCCAGCGAGGCCCGCACGTTGCGGGCGGTCACGTCCAGCACCGGCAACTGCACGGCGTCACCTTCGACCGACGTCCGCACGTCCCGCAGGTTGATGGTGATCCGCTGGTAGCGGCCGTCGAGCACCTGGGTGAGGAACGGTGTGCCGGCCACCTCGACGTCGGGCGTGGCGGCCTGGGCGCCCTGCTTGGCGATCTCCTGACCGACCCGGTCGGCGATGGTCCGCTCGGCCACCCCGACCGCCACCCGGTCGGCGACCACCAGCAACCCGGCCACCACCAGGAGCAGGACGATCAGGCCGATGAGCAGTTTGCGGCCGCGCCGTCGGGGACGTGCCCCGCCCGCCGGATAGTCCTCCGCCACGCCGCCTCCCGTCTTCGCCCGCCGCGCCGCGACGGATCGTCCACACCGGTGCCGCAGCGCGGCGCACCCGTAGGTACCCGACCGGCCCCGGGCTCAACCGTGACTCAGAGCAGGAGCATGCACATGGCGTACGCGGCAGGAGCCGCCAGGGCGAAACCACCGAGCGGACCCTGCATGTGCCGGGCCGCCCACATGGTGGGCGGTTCCCCGGCCATCAGCCGGCCCGCCTCCGCGTACCCCACGGCGAGGTCGGCGAGCACGGCGGTGACCGCCGCGACCAGGCCGATCACGGCGGCCCGCGTCGGCGTGAAGGGAGCCACCAGGTAGCTGCCCAGAAGCGCGCTGGTCAGCGTGCCGACCATCGCGCCGGCCACCACGCCGGCGGCGCCGCGCGGCACCTGCGGGGCCAGCCGGGGCCACGGCAGCACGGCGTCGGTGAGCCGGGCGATGGTCAGCGCGACGCCGCTCGCCGACAGGCAGACGGTGATCGCCTGGGTGCCGGCCGGGATCCGGCTGAGCACGATGAGGGTGCCGAACGCCACGACCCCGACCACGATGAGCAGCGTCGCACCGAGGGAGTCGGTGACCCGGACGCGGTCGACGCGGCGGACCAGCTGGCCGAGCACCGCGGCGACGAACCCGCCGACGGCCAGGTAGCCCAGCGGCGCGAGCCCGGCGATGTCGGTCTGCACCGCGGCGACGTCGGCTAGTGCCGCGACCCCGGCGCTGATCCCGGCGACGACCAGCAGCGCGGGGGGGCGCATGGCCATCGTCCAGGCGAGCACGAAGAGCAACTGGACGCCGAAGATGATGAAGGCGAACGGGAGCCGGTGGCCGGGGCCGGACGTCTGCGCGCCGAGCACCAGACCGACGCCGAGCAGCGCGGCGAAGCCGGCGATGGTCAACGAGAGCTGCCGGTGCACCTCGACCGGGGGTACGACCTCCTCCTCCGGCTCGTCCACCTCGTCCTCGGATCGGCGGGCCGGCTCGCCGGAGCGGCGGGCCCGGCGGGGACCGCCCCGTTCACGGCGGTCACCATCGGTGGCGGCCGGACCGGTGCGCGGCGCGGGCGGGTTGCCGCGGGTCGCTGCGGCGGCCGGGCCCGGGTGGGGCTCGGCGGGCCACGAGTCGCGGCCGGCCTCGGGCGAGGTGGAGGGAAACACGACCCGATCGTGCCAGACCGACCGCCCGACACGGTGGTCCCGGGTTTCGGTAACGTTAAAAACTGCTCCACGATCAGGGGCAAGGTAGACAAACAGGAAATGGCCTGAGGGCACGGCCGAGGCGATCCGCTACGCTCAAGCTCGTTACCCGCCCGTCAGCGACGCCGGGGCCACGCAATTTCTCAGCGCACTCCTCCGTGGGTGTGTCTGGTCGCGTGCGGCCGAGCGCCGCCGGGACGGAGGTGATCGTGGAGATCCTGTTGCTGGTGACCGCGCGCGCAGGCGAACCGTCGGCTGTGCTGCCGGCACTCGACCTGCTGCCGCACTCGGTCCGCACCGCGCCACGTGACGTACGCACCCTGGTCGCGGGCCCCAGCCCGGACGCGGTTCTGGTGGACGCCCGGTCGGAGTTGAGCGAGGCCCGGGCGACGTGCCGGATGCTGCACGCCACCGGGCTCGGCGTGCCGCTGGTCGCGGTGGTGACCGAGGCCGGCCTGATCGCGCTGAACGCCGACTGGGGCGTCGACGACGTCATCCTCGCCTCGGCCGGTCCCGCCGAGGTGGAGGCGCGGTTGCGGTTGGCGGTCGGCCGCCTGAGCAACGCGACGGCCGGCGCCGGTGGCTCGATCCGGGCCGGCGAGCTGACCATCGATCCCGACACGTACGCGGCCAAGCTCAAGGGTCGCCCGCTCGACCTCACCTACAAGGAGTTCGAGCTGCTGAAGTTCCTGGCCCAGCACCCCGGCCGGGTCTTCACCCGGGACCAACTCCTGCGCGAGGTCTGGGGCTACGACTACTTCGGCGGCACCCGCACCGTCGACGTGCACGTCCGGCGACTGCGCGCCAAGCTCGGCTCCGAGTACGAGTCGATGATCGGCACCGTTCGCCAGGTCGGCTACAAGTTCGTCGTCCCGCCGTCGCGGTCGCTGCCCGAGGCGGAGCACGCGCCCCTGCCCGTCTGACCGGCACCCTGCCCGTCCGCCCCCGGAAGCCACGCCTTCAATTTCCTGTATGCCCTTTTTGCGCAGCTTGGCGGTTCTATTCTGACTGCCGGGTTTGCCGGAGAAAGGGGCCACGGTGCGCGCAGTCACCACGGGGGCGACGGGTCGGCCTGGCCGGCCGGCCGGGCGGAAGCCGTGACGCGGGGCAGTTCGACAGCGAAGGCGACGGGGATCGTGACGCTGGTGCTGGCGGCACTGCTCGGCTCGGCGTACGCGCTGGGCCGGAGCCTCGTCCTGGACCCGAGCCCTCGGCACCCCCCCGACGTGACCACGAACGCCGACGCGCCGCACTACGCCGACCAGCCCAGCGACGGCGACCCGGACAGCGCGCCGCGCCCCGACGGCAGCACCGGCCCGGCCGAGACCGGCCAGGACGGTTCGGGCCGCGACGCGGGCGGCGACAAGCTGTTCGGCGCCCACGAGACCACCGGCTCTCCCCGCCTCGCGCTGACCTTCGACGACGGGCCGGACCCCCGGTACACCCCGCAGGTCCTCGCTACGCTGCGCGAGTTCGACGTGCGGGCCACGTTCTGCGTCGTCGGGGAGAACGCCCAGAACCATCCCGATCTGATCCAGGCGATCGTCGACGACGGACACACCCTGTGCAACCACTCGTGGCACCACGACGTCGGCCTGGGCGCCCGGTCGGCCGACGCGATCCGCGCCGACCTGCTGCGCACCAACGACGCGATCCGGGCGGCGGTGCCGAACGCGCCGATCGTCTGGTACCGCCAGCCGGGCGGCGCCTGGACGTACCCGGTGGTGTCGGTGGCGCGGCAGCTCGGCATGACCCCGCTGCACTGGTCGGTCGACCCGTCGGACTGGGACCTGCCCGGCGCCGCCAAGATCACTGCGACGGTGGTGACCCAGGCCGCGCCCGGCTCGGTGGTGCTGCTGCACGACGCCGGCGGCGACCGACAGGGCACGGTGGACGCCCTGCGCCGGATCCTGCCCGACCTGACCGCGCGTTTCGAGCTGGAGGCGCTGCCCACCGATCCGACCTGACCGCGCGTCACGAGTTGGAGGCGCCGCCCACCGATCCGACCTGATCCGCAGCTTTGCGCGGCGACGGTCCGGGCGGCACGACACGCAACGGATACGGTGACTGGATGAGCAGCGCGGAGCCGACCAGCGACCAGGTGACCCGGACCGACCGACTGGCACCGGGGGAGATCGCCGACGTGCTGGCCCTGGCCGGCACCGCGGCCGACACCGACGGCGCGAGCCCGCTCGACGAGCACGTCCTGCTCCGACTGCGCGATCCGGACGCCCCGGCGCTGCACCTGATCGCCCGCGCCGACGACGGCACCCTGACCGGGTACGCACACCTGGACACCACCGACCCGGTCGGCGGGATCGGAGTCGAGCTGGTGGTGCACCCCGCGTACCGGCGGCGGGGCACCGGTCGCGCGTTGGCCCGGGGCGTACTCGCGTCGGCCACCGGGCCGCTGCGGGCGTGGGCGCACGGCGACCACCCGTCGGCGGCGGCGCTCGGCGTCGACCTCGGCTTCACCCGCGCACGGGTGCTGTGGCAACTGCGCCGGTCCCTGGCCGCCCCGCTCGGTGAACCGCGCCTTCCCGACGGGGTCGCGCTGCGCGCGTTCCGGCCCGGGGCGGACGACGCGGCCTGGCTGACCCTCAACTCGCGCGCCTTCGCCGAGCACCCCGAGCAGGGGCGCTGGACCTCGGACGACCTGCGGGTCCGGCTGGCCGAGCCCTGGTTCGACCCGGAGGGCTTCCTGCTCGCCGAGGAGACCGGGACCGGTCGGTTGCTCGGCTTCCACTGGACCAAGGTGCACGAACGCCCGGGCTCGGCCCGGATCGGCGAGGTGTACGTGCTGGGGGTCGAGCCGACCGCGCACGGTGGCGGGCTCGGCCGGGCGCTGACCACGGCCGGGCTGGCGTACCTGCGGGACAGGCGTGGCCTGGACCGCGTGATGCTCTACGTGGACGAGTCGAACACCGGTGCCGTCGCACTCTACGAGCGGATGGGATTCGCCCGCTGGTCCGCGCACATCAACTACCACCTGGGCTGACCCACCGAGCCGGGTCACCGGCGAGTAACGGCCGGGCGTCGGCGGCATAACAGCGAACCGGAAATATACCCATACTTCCGACAGGTGTACCCCGGTTCACTTAACGGACAACTCACCCTCAGCGAGCGGTCACCTCGGGGGCCGCACGTGTTCACCTCGCGTTCACTTGCGACCGGCGAACCGGCTACCTGGCACTTCTAACTTTCGTGTCAGCCGGTCACTGCCGGTCCTCGGGCCCCGGGATCGGGGCGCCAAGTCAGACGCGAAGGGAAACCCCTCAGGTGAAGCTCCAGCGGTACGGCGCTATTGCCGGCCTCGCACTTGCCGCGACGCTCGGTCTCAGCGCATGCGGCTCGGACAACAACGGGCCCGCCTCCGGCGCGAGCGCTTCGGGCTCGGCCGCCGCGGTCGACTGCGCTACCGGCACGCTGAACGCCCAGGGCTCGTCGGCGCAGAAGAACGCCATGGCCGAATGGATCAAGGCGTACCAGCAGAAGTGCCAGGGCACCACGATCAACTACGAGCCCAGCGGCTCGGGCGCCGGCATCCAGGCGTTCATCGCCGGGACCGCCGACTTCGCCGGCTCCGACTCCGCGCTCAAGCCGGAGGAGCAGCCGCAGGCCGACGCCAAGTGCGCCGGCGGCAAGGCCATCCACCTCCCGATGGTGATCGGCCCGGTGGCCGTCGCCTACAACGTGAGCGGCGTGGACAACCTCCAGCTCAAGCCGGCCACCCTGGCGAAGATCTTCGCCGGCAAGGTCACCAAGTGGGACGACGCGGCGATCAAGGCCGACAACCCGGGTGCCACGCTCCCGGCGACCACCATCCAGACCGTCCACCGGTCGGACGAGTCGGGCACCACCGACAACTTCACCAACTTCCTCTCCAAGACCGCCGAGGCCGACTGGACCCTCGGCAAGGCCAAGGCGTGGAAGGCCCCGGGCGGCACCGGCGCCAAGGGCTCGGACGGCGTGGCCAGCCGGGTCAAGGGTGCCGACGGTTCCATCGGCTACATGGAGTGGTCGTTCGCCGAGAACGCCGGCCTGAAGATGTCCAAGATCGGTAACGGTGCGGGCGAGTACGCCGCGCTGACCGCCGAGGCTGCCGGCAAGACCATCGCCGGTGCCAAGGTCGAGGGCCAGGGCGACGACCTGAAGCTGTCGATCGACTACAACACCAAGGAGGCCGGGGCCTACCCGATCGTCCTGGCGACGTACGAGATCGTCTGCAGCAAGGGCCTCGCCGCCGACAAGCTGCCGCTGGTCAAGGGCCTGCTGGGCTACGCCGCCAGCACCGAGGGCCAGGCTGCCATGACCGAGCTGGGCTACGCCCCGCTGCCGGAGAGCGTCCGCACCAAGGTCGAGGCCGCAGTCAAGAACATCTCCTGACCGACACCACTCCGCAATCGAATCGAGCGAGCAGATGGGTGACACCCCCCACCGCTCGGCCGACGCCGGCACCGGCGGGACGCGCGTGACCCAGAGTCACGAGTGGCCCGCCGGTGCCTCGGCGCGTGTGGCCGAGGCACCAGTCAGCACCCGTTCCCCGGGCGGCACCGGGCTGGGCGGCGGCGGCGCGCTGCCGCGCAGCCGTAGGTTCGGCGCCGAGCGGGCCTTCCGCGGTCTCACCCTGGCCGCCGGCACCGCCGTTCTGGTCATCATCGCCGCCATCGCGATCTTCCTGGTCGTCAAGGCGGTGCCGGCCCTACGCGCCAACACCGAGAACTTCTGGTCCTACGAGGGCTGGTCGCCCAACGAGACGGAGCCGAAGTTCGGCATCGGTGCGCTCGCTTTCGGCACCGTGCTCAGCTCGGCGCTGGCACTGCTCATGGCGGTGCCGGTGGCGCTGGGCATCGCCCTCTACCTCTCGCACTACGCACCCCGCCGGCTGGGCACCGCGCTCGGCTTCCTGGTCGACCTGCTCGCCGCCGTGCCGAGCGTGGTCTTCGGCCTCTGGGGACGGGACGTCTTCAGCAGCCCCGTCCGGGACTTCTCCGTGTGGCTGAACCAGCACTTCGGCTGGATCCCGCTCTTCGGCGGCGACGGCCCCTTCGGGGCGTCCGTCATGCTGGGTGCCCTGGTGCTCGCGATCATGGTGTTGCCGATCATCACCTCGCTCTCCCGCGAGGTGTTCCTTCAGACGCCGACCGCGAACGAGGAGGCCGCCCTCGCCCTGGGCGCCACCCGCTGGGAGATGCTCCGCACCGCGGTGCTTCCCTACGGCCGCCCCGGCATCATCGCCGCGATGATGCTCGGCCTGGGCCGGGCGCTCGGCGAGACCATCGCCCTGGCGCTGACCCTCGGCATCACCTTCGGCATCTCGTTCAACCTGATCCAGAACGGCGGCAACACCATCGCCGCCAACATCGCCAACGCGTTCGGCGAGGCGAACGAGACCGGCCGGGGCGCTCTGATCGCCTCCGGCCTGGTGCTGTTCGCCATCACGCTGATCGTCAACATCACGGCGCGGGCGATCATCTACCGCCGCCGGGAGTTCACGGAGTCGGCCGCATGACCACAACCGTCACCTCCCACCGCACCCGGCCGCCGGCCCAGCCCGACTCGCTGCGGGCCAAGCGGCTACCCGCGTACGCCGCACCGGCCATCGCCGTGGCGGCCCTGGCGCTCTCCGCCGTGATCGTCTACGGCGCCGGCATCGGCGGCCCGGTCCTCGTTGTCGTCCTCGGCGCCATCCTCTACCTGGTCGGGCTCTTCGCCGCCGCCAACGCGGTCGAGGGGCGCCGGTCGGCCCGTAACCGCACCTGGAGCGCGCTGATCCACTC
This sequence comes from Micromonospora sp. WMMD964, assembly GCF_029581455.1. NCBI lineage: Bacteria > Bacillati > Actinomycetota > Actinomycetes > Micromonosporales > Micromonosporaceae > Micromonospora > Micromonospora sp. WMMD964. Next base: position 580,959 of record NZ_CP120860.1, read on the forward strand.
CGCGTTCGTGGTGGCGGTGCTGCCGCTCGTGTCAGTGGTCTGGACGCTGGTCAGCAAGGGCGCCGACCGGCTGGACGTCAACTTCTTCCAGACCTCGATGAACAACATCGGGGCCCGCGACGCCAACGGTGGCGCGTACCACGCGATCGTCGGCACGCTGGAGCAGGTCGGCATCGCCACCCTGATCACCGTGCCGCTCGGCGTCCTGTGCGCGATCTACATCGTCGAGTACGGCCGGGGTAAGTTCGCCTTCGCGATCCGGTTCTTCGTGGACGTGATGACGGGCATCCCGTCGATCGTCTCCGGCCTGTTCGTGCTGGCGTTCTGGGTGCTGGTCGTGTCGCCGTGGTTCAACGACGGTCGACCGAGCTTCTCCGGCTTCGCCGCTGCGCTCGCGCTCAGCGTGCTCATGCTGCCGACCATCGTCCGCTCGACCGAGGAGATGCTCCGCCTCGTTCCGGCGCCACTGCGCGAGGGCGCCTACGCGCTCGGCGTACCCAAGTGGAAGACCATCCTGCGGGTGGTGGTGCCGACGGCACTGCCCGGCATCATCACCGGCGTCATGCTGGCCATCGCCCGCGCGGCCGGTGAGACCGCGCCGGTCCTGCTGGTCGCCGGCGGCGGCGCCGCGATCAACACCAACCCGTTCGAGAACAACCAGTCGTCGCTGTCCCTCTTCGTCTACCAGCAGGCCGGTGACGCGTCGAAGTACGCACCGGCACGGGCGTGGACCGCGGCACTCACCCTGGTCGCCCTCGTGCTCATCCTGACGATCGCGGCGAAGCTGCTGGCCCGTCGCAACAGGCTCAGCCGATGAACCCCGGAGGTACCACAATGGCCAAGCGCGTCTCCGCCTCGAACGTCACCGCGTACTACGGCGGCTTCAAGGCGATCGAGAACATCAACCTGACTGTCGAGCCGAAGACGGTCACCGCCCTCATCGGGCCGTCCGGTTGCGGTAAGTCGACGTTCCTGCGGTCCATCAACCGGATGCACGAGGTGCTGCCGGGGGCCCGCGTCGAGGGCAGCCTGACCATCGACGACCAGGACATCTACCACCGGGACGTCGACGTCACGGCGGTCCGCCGCACGATCGGCATGGTCTTCCAGCGGCCGAACCCGTTCCCCACCATGAGCATCTTCGAGAACGTGGTGGCCGGGCTGAAGCTCAACGGCGTCCGCAAGAAGTCGATCCTGGACGAGGCCGCCGAGAAGGCGCTGCGCTCGGCGAACCTGTGGGACGAGGTCAAGGACCGGCTGGGCAAGCCCGGCGCGGGCCTCTCCGGCGGTCAGCAGCAGCGGCTCTGCATCGCCCGGACCATCGCGGTCGAGCCGCAGGTCGTGCTGATGGACGAGCCGTGCTCGGCGCTGGACCCGATCTCCACGCTGGCGATCGAGGACCTGATGTTCCAGCTCAAGGACAAGTTCACGATCATCATCGTGACGCACAACATGCAGCAGGCCGCGCGGGTCTCGGACCGGACCGCCTTCTTCTCCATCGAGAAGACCGGCGACCCGGGCCGCCTGATCGAGTACGACAACACCCAGAAGATCTTCAGCAACCCGAGCGTGAAGAAGACCGAGGACTACATCACCGGCCGCTTCGGCTGAGCCGACCGCGACGGCACTCGTCTCGTCGATCATGGAGTTGTGGTGCCCGACAAGGGGGCGTGAGGGCGCTTTCGTCCCCACCACAACTCCATGATTGACCGGGCTGGGGCGGCCGCTCAGGTGAGGACGAAGCGGGGTTCCCCGTTCGGGGGGAGGTCCAGGCGGGGGGTGACCGGGGTGGCCGCGTCCCGGTCGGCGGCGGCCTGCGCCACCCCGGCCAGGTCACCGGCCGCCGCCACCTGGGCCAGCGTGACCACTGTCGGTGGCAGCATGGTCAGCTCGCCCGCCTCGGCGCGGGCCAGCGCGTCCGCCGGCCGGATCCACAGCGTGTGGTCGGCCTCGCCGGAGACGTCGCGGGTTCGTTGCCCCGCCGGCAGCAGGGCGACGAAGAAGTACGTGTCGAAGCGGCGCGGTTCGAATTCCGGGGTGATCCACCGGCTCCACGGCAGCAGCAGGTCCGAGCGGAGCGTGAGCTGACGGTCGGCGAGCAGCGCCGCGAAGCCCAACCGGCGACCCTCCAGGTCCTGCCGGGCCGCCTCCCAGTCGTCGCCACTGACGTCGCCCACCACCGTCGCCCGGTCCGGGCCGGCGAGCAGCACACCGGCCTCCTCGAAGACCTCCCGCGCGGCGGCGCAGACGACTGCCTGGGCGGCCTCCGGGGTCACCCCGAGCCGCCCGGCCCACTCACTCGGCGCCGGCCCCGCCCAGTCCAGGTGCGCCTCCGAGTCGGAGCGGTCGACACCGCCGCCGGGGAAGGCGTACATCCCGCCGAAGGTCATGGCGGCGACCCGGCGGATGACGTACACCTCGAAGTCGGCCCCGGTCGGGCGGAGCAGCAGGACGGTGGCCGCGACCCGGGGCACCGCCGGGGTGCCGCCCTCGGCCCGGAACCGGCGGGCGTGCTCGACCAGGGCGGCCGGGGCGGCGAAGCCGTCACTGTCGATCGTCATGCCGCGAGCCTAGTTCCCCCCGTCGGGCGCCCCGGCCCGGCCGATGCGCCGTCCAGCAGCCGCACCGGTCCAGACGTCCTTTGCTCTGCATCTGCGGGTGCACCACCTCCGGCCGTGACGTGGTGCGTCGGCATAAGCAGAGCAAAGGACACGAGTGAGGTGGGCGGGGGCGGAGCGGCGAGGAGACCGGGCCTCACCGGGATGTCCGACAGCTGAGCCGACCGCGAACCGTTCACCCAGCTCGGTTAGCGTTTCCGGCATGACTCGTTGGGGCATCCTGGCCACCGGCCACATCGCCAGCCGTTTCGCCGAAGACCTCCGGCTGGTGCCGGACGCCGAGCTGGTGGCGGTCGGTTCCCGTTCCGCGGAGAGCGCGCGGCGTTTCGCCGACACGTACGGCGCGAAGCGCGCGCACGGTTCCTGGGTGGAGCTGGCCGCCGACCCGGAGGTCGACGCGATCTACGTGGCGACGCCGCACTCCGCGCACTACGAGGCGGCGATGACCTGTCTGACCGCCGGGCGGGCGGTGCTGTTGGAGAAGCCGTTCACCCTCGACCTGGCCACCAGTACCGAGTTGGTGGAGACCGCCCGCGCCGCCGGGGTCTTCCTGATGGAAGCCATGTGGATGAGGACGAACCCGCTGATCCTGCGGGCGGTCCAGCTGATCGCGGACGGGGCGATCGGCACGGTGAGCGGCGTCCGCGCCGACTTCGGGGTGGCCGGGCCGTTCCCGCCGGACCACCGGATGCGCAACGCGGCGCTGGGCGGCGGAGCCCTGCTCGACCTGGGCATCTACCCGATCAGTCTGGCCCACCTGCTGCTCGGGGTGCCGCAGCACATCCGGTCCTGGGCGCAGATCGGCCCGGAGGGTACGGACGAGAACACCGGCATCCTGTTCGGCTACGACAACGGCGCGCTGGCGACGCTGAGCTGCGGCATGGTCGGGCTGAGCGGACAGACCGCCTCGATCACCGGCACCATCGGGCGGATCGACCTGCCGGAGCCGTTCTTCCGGCCGGGCTCGCTCATCGTGCACCGGGCCGGTGCCGAGCCGGAGACGATCACCGCGGACACGGCGGGCAACGGCTACCAGTACGAGGCGATGGAGGTGCAGCGCTGCCTGGCCGCCGGGCTGACCGAGAGCCCGCTGGTGCCGCACGCCACCACCCTCGAGGTGATGGCGCTGCTCGACGCGGTGCGCGAGCAGATCGGCGTGCGCTACGAGTGACGTGAGAGGCCCCCGGTCGAAACCGGGGGCCTCTCCTTTTGGCGTGAGCGGTCAGCCGAAGAGTGGCCGCACCAGCAGGTAGGTGACGCAGGCGATCAGTGCGGCGGCCGGGAACGTGATGATCCAGGCGATCACGATGTTGCCGGCGACGTTCCAACGGACGGCGGAGAGCCGCTTGGTCGCCCCCACACCCATGATCGCCGAGGTGATCGTGTGGGTGGTGGAGATCGGGGCCTTGAGCACCAGGGCGTTGAAGTAGAGCACCGCGCTGGCGACCGTCTCGGCCGCGAAACCCTCCGGCGGCCCCAGGTCGATGATCTTCCGGCCCAGCGTGCGGATGATCCGCCAACCACCGGCGTACGTGCCGAGGGCCAGCATGGTCGCCGACGTCCAGAAGACCCAGCCCGGGATGTGCGTTTTGCTCTCCTGGAAGCCACCGGTGTAGAGCGCCAGCACCACGATGCCCATGGTCTTGGCGGCGTCCTGCATGCCGTGGCCGACGGACATGGCGGCCGCCGAGGCGGTCTGCGCCCACCGGAAGCCCCGGTTGAGCTTGCCCGGCTGCCCCTTCCGGAACAGCCAGAGGATGGCCAGCATCAGCAGGTAGCCGAGGGTGAGACCGACGATCGGCGAGAGCACCATCGGCAGGATGACCTTCTCGCCGATGTTGACCCACTGCACGATGCCGCCGGCGGACAGCAGCGTCGCGCCGACCAGGCCGCCGAAGAGCGCGTGCGAGGAGGAGGACGGGAGACCGAAGTACCAGGTGATCAGGTTCCAGGCGATGGCGCCGAGCACACCGGCGAAGACCACCCCCAGGCTGCTCACGCCGGTGGGCAGGGTGACCAGTCCGTCGCCGACGGTCTTGGCCACCCCCGCGCCGAAGTGCGCACCGATGAAGTTGCCCACCGCGGCGAGCAGCAGGGCGATCCGGGGGGTCAGCGCCCGGGTGGAGACGCTTGTCGCGATCGCGTTGGCAGCGTCGTGGAAGCCGTTGGTGTAGTCGAACGCCAGGGCTACCGCGATCACCGCCAGGACGGCGATGAGTTCGGGAGACACCGGCTCAGGACTCCTTGACCGCGATGGTCTCGACGGTGTTGGCCACGTGCTCGAAGGCGTCGCAGGCGGCCTCCAGCTCGTCGGCGACCTCCTTCATCTTCAGCACGGTCAACGCGTCGTACTCGCCGGAGAAGAGGCGGACGAGCAACTGCCTGTTGATCCGGTCGCCCTCGTTCTCCAGGCGGTTGCACTCGATCCAGTAGTCCTCGAGATCCTTCATCGACTTCAGCCGGGGCATCGCCTCGGCGGTCAACTTGGCCTGCTGGTCGAGGACGTTGACCATCTCGTGCAACTCCCGGGGAAGTGCCGGCAGCTCGGTGAGCCCGTACAGGTAGAGCAGGTCGCCCACGGCTTCCAGGTGGTCCATCACGTCGTCCAGCAGCGAGCCGAGCCGGTAGATGTCCTCCCGGTCGAACGGCGTGATGAACGTCGAGTTGATCTTCTTGTACAGCTCGTGGGTGATCTGGTCGCTGTCGTGCTCGACCTCGGTCAGCCGCTCGCTGACCGATTGCACGTCCACTCCGGGCAGGGCCAGCTCGTTGAGCAGCTCAGTGCCCCGGACCAGGTTCTGCGCGGCCCTGGTGAAGAGCTCGTAGAAGGCGCCCTCGGTGGGGCGGAAGGAAAACTTCACAGCACAGACCTCGTCGCGTCGGTGGAAGGGTGGCGCCGCCCGAAGGGCGACCGCTCGGTGAATGCTAGGAAACGCCCGGACCGCGAATTCGTCGGCCCACCCCTGGCCAGGCCGCATTCACCGCTCGTTTACCTGATGTTCATCTCGGCTGCCCCACGCGTACCCGCTCCCCCAGCACGCAGCCGTTCCCGCTCCTCGTCCACGTCGAAATCGGCAGCCGGATACCCCAGGTCGAGAGTGTCGAACGTCTCACGCAGCAGGTGGGCCACCGCCCAGTCCCGATACCACTTGCGGTCCGCCGGCACCACGAACCAGGGCGCGGCGTCCGTGCCGCACCGGCTCAGGGCCTCGGCGTACGCGGCCTGGTAGTCGTCCCAGTGCCCTCGCGAGTCGATGTCGGACGGGTTGTACTTCCAGTGCTTGCGGGGATCGGTGAGGCGTTCCAGCAGGCGCTCGCCCTGTTCCTCGTACGAGATGTGCAACATGACCTTCACCAGGGTCATTCCAGAGTCGGTCAGCTCCCGCTCGAACGAGTTGATGGCGTCGTAGCGGGCCCGCCAGGTCGTCTCCGGCACCAGCGAGCCGACCCGGGCGATCAACACGTCCTCGTAGTGCGAACGGTTGAACATCCCCACGTATCCCGGCGGCGGCAGTTCCCGACGAATCCGCCAGAGGAAGTCGTGCCGCAGTTCCTCCGGGGTCGGCGGCCCGAACGACCGGATGTGCAGGCCCAGCGGGTTCATCGCACCGGCCACCCGCTTGATCGTGCCGTCCTTGCCACCGCAGTCCATCGCCTGGAGCACCAACAGCACCCGGTGTGCGGGCCGGTCCGACCCGGTCTTGGCCATCGCGAAGAGCATCTCCTGCTGCTGGGCCAACTCGCCGCCGACCAGCTCCACCTGCTCTCGCGCCCAGGTCTTGCGATGCTCGCCGCGCCCCACCGTCTCCGGCAGGCCGGGGGTGGAGCGGGGGTCGATCGTGGCGAGATCCACAGGTGCGCCGACCCGCAGCAACTCCCGCACGGAGCCGCCGGCCGGTGCCACGATCTGCCCTTGCTGGGGTGCGCTCATCCACGGATCATCGCCCACCCGGGTGCCATCCGCTTATCAAGGGGACCGCCGTCCGGGTAGGTACGGGGCTGCCGGGGCGTGCGGTTGCCGCGAGGATGTAGCCAGGACGTGCCGACCGGGGAGGATGGTGGGTCGTGCGGGACCTGGCGACGGAGTTCGAGGCCGAGCGGGGCCGGCTGCTCGCGGTGGCCCACCGGATGCTGGGCAGCCGCGCCGAGGCGGAGGACGCGGTGCAGGAGACCTGGCTGCGCTGCGCCGGGGCACTGGCCGACCCGACGACGCGCGCCGAGATCCGTGAGCTGTCCGCGTGGCTGACCACCACCTGCGCCCGCATCTGCCTGGACGTGCTCCGCTCGGCCCGGGTCCGCCGGGAGGCGTACCCGGGTCAGTGGCTTCCGGAGCCGGTGGTGAGCCCGTTGGCCGGCGGCCCGGCCTCGGACGGGTACGCGCCCGATCCGGCGGACCGGGCGGTCCGCACCGATCAGGTCGGCGCGGCGTTACTGGTGGTGCTGGAGCGGCTCGCACCTGAGCAGCGGGTCGCCCTCGTGCTGCACGACGTGTTCGCGGTGCCGTTCGCCCGGGTCGCCGACGTGCTCGGCACCACCGAGGTGGCGGCCCGACAGCTCGCCTCCCGGGCACGCCGGGCGGTCGCCGCGCCGGACGTTCCCCGGCACACCGCCGACCTGGCCGAGCAGCGTCGGGTGCTCGAAGCGTTCGTCGCCGCCACCGAGTCCGGCGAGTTGGACCAACTGCTCCGGGTGCTCGCGCCGGACGTGGTGTTCGTCGGCGACTCCGGCGGGCACTTCCCGGCGGCCCGGCGACCGGTGCTCGGCGCGGACGCCGTGGGCCGCCTCACGCTCGGTCTGTTCGGCCGGACCGGCCGGTACGCCCACCGGGTGCGGTCCCGGCCGGTGCTCGTCGACGGTGTGCTCGGCCTACAGATGGAGACGACGCACAGCGACGGCCGGCCCATCCGCCTGGTGACCGCGTTCGCGGTGCACGCGGGGCGGATCACCGCCATCTACAACCAGCTCAATCCGGAGAAGCTCGCCGCCCTCGTGCCGTTGGGCGACGACGACACCTGGCCGCCGCGCTGGTGAGCCGACCCCACCGTGGGCGGTGTCAGACCACGAGGGCCAACCACTTTCGGTACGCGCCGGCGAACGGCTCGGTGCCGTCGCCGAGGGCGCCGAACAGCCGCTGGGCCGCTGCTTCGGCCTCGGCCACCACGTCGTCCGGGTAGCCGAACCGAGCCCGGTGCTCGGCGAACTCGTCCTCGTCGAGCAGCTCCACCAGCCCGGTGGCGCGACGCCGCACCACGTCCAGGTCGAGGTCGATGAGGTGCACCGTGTCGTCGGACTCCCAGCGGGCCGGGGTGGTGATGTCGCAGTAGACCTCGCTGGTGCGCGGCGGCGGGTTGAACATCGCCGTCCACCAGGCGCGATGCGGCACCAGCAACACGAACGGGATCTTCTCGACCGACGGCCGGCCGTGGTAGACCGACTCGGTGCCCTCCGGCACGCCGAGCCAGATGCCGAGGTCGTCCTCTGTGAGCCGACGGGCCGGGTAGTCGCGGTGGGCGCTGCCGTCGTACTTGCGGTAGATCACTCGGACCATGTCGCTCGGCATGATTCGCACCCTAACCGATACCGCCCACGCGTCGTAGCGCGGCGGTAACCGGGCGACGCGTCCCCACATCGACAGGTCCGGTCGGCATCGCGCCACGCGGCGGATGGGCGCGGTCGGTGTCGGCGGCGACGGGTACCGTCGCACGGTGACTCCGCCCCGCACCGCCACCGGTTCCGCCACCCCGTCGGCCCGTTCCAAGGGGCGGCGGCGGGGTGCCCGGCCCAGCGGCACCGAGCTGCTGGCGGCGGCGGTCGGCGCGGTGCCCGGCGGCGCGGAACGCCCCGGCCAGCTGCAGATGACCACGGCCATCGAGGAGTGCGTCGCCGACGGCGAGCACCTTCTCGTGCAGGCGGGCACCGGCACCGGCAAGTCGCTCGCGTACCTCGCGCCGGCGCTCACCGTGGACGGCCCGGTGGTGGTCTCCACCGCCACCCTGGCGTTGCAGTCCCAGCTCGTCGACCACGACCTGCCCCGGCTGGCCGACGCGGTCGAGCCGGTGCTCGGGCGTCGACCCACCTTCGCGGTGCTCAAGGGCCGCCACCACTACCTCTGCCTCGCCCGGCTGGACAACTCCACCGAGGAGGAGCCGGAGGACACCCTCTTCGACGCCCCCGCGGGTCGCCCCGGCGGCGGGACGAAGTGGCTCGGTGAGGCGGGCCGGCTGGGCAAGCAGATCGAGCGGCTACGCGACTGGGCCGAGAAGACCGCCACCGGCGACCGCGACGAACTGGACCCGGGCGTCGACGACCAGGCCTGGCGGCTGGTGTCGATGCCCGCCCGGGAGTGCGTCGGCGCGAGCCGCTGCCCGTTCGGGCAGGAGTGCTTCGCCGAGGCGTCCCGGGCCCGGGCCCGAGAGGCCGATATCGTGGTGACCAACCACAGCCTGCTCGCTGTCGACATGCTCGCCGACCGGCACATCGTTCCGCCACACAAGCTGCTCATCGTCGACGAGGCGCACGAGCTGGCCGACCGGGTCTCCTCCGCGGCCCAGGCGGAGCTGGTGCCGGAGCTGATCGACCGGACCACCCGCCGGGCCCGCACACTGCTGCGGCCGGAGACCGCCGAGGCGCTCACCGCGGCCGGTGACGCCCTCGCGGTGGGGCTGGCCGAGGCGCCGGCCGGGCGCATCACCGCCGGGCTGCCGACGCCGCTGCGGGAGGCGTGCACGCTGCTCGACGCGGCGACCCGATCCGCCCTGGACGCCATCGGCGACATCAAGGCCGACGATCCCGACCCGGTCCGCAAGCAGCAGGCCAAGGCCACTCTGGACGAACTCTCCAGCACCGCGCAGCGGCTGCTGGAGGAGGCCGACCACGACGTGGCCTGGGTCGAGAAGAACGACAGCGGCAGCCGTCGGGCCCTGGTGGTCGCACCGCTCTCGGTCGCCGGCACCCTCGCCACCCACCTGTACGACGAGCGCACAGTCGTCGCCACCTCGGCGACCCTGGCGTTGGGCGGCCGGTTCGACACGGTGGCCCGCGCCCTCGGGCTGGACGCTCCCCCACCGGCACCGCCGTCCCCCGCGTCGGCCGCGCTGGCCGCCCGTACCGGCCCGGGCCGTCCGGCCGCCGAGACGCCGGGCCGTCGACTGGCCGGAGACGCACCTGCCGGTGCCGTCGTACCGGCGACCGAGGGCCCCGGGTGGCGGTCACTCGACGTCGGTTCACCGTTCGACTACGCGCGGCAGGGCATCCTGTACGTGGCCGCGCACCTGCCCCGCCCCAGCGTCTCCGGGCTGCCCGAGGCCGCCGGAGAGGAACTGCTCGGGCTGGTCGGTGCGCTCGGTGGTCGTACCCTCGGGCTCTTCTCCTCTCGGCGGGCCGCGCAGCAGGCCGCGGAGCTGTTGCGCGCGCGGACCGACCTGCCCGTGCTGTTGCAGGGTGAGGAGGCCCTGCCGTTGCTGGTCCGCCGGTTCCGCGAGGAGCGCGCCAGTTGCCTGTTCGGGGTGATGTCGCTGTGGCAGGGGGTGGATGTGCCGGGCGACTCGTGTCAGCTCGTCGTCATCGACCGGCTGCCGTTCCCGCGCCCGGACGAGCCGCTGGCGGCGGCCCGCGCCGCTGCCGTCGACGCCGGTGGCGGCTCCGGCTTCGCCGCGGTCAGCGTGCCGATCGCCGCGGTGCGGCTGGCGCAGGGTGTGGGCCGGCTGATCCGCGCGACCGGCGACAAGGGCGTGGTCGCGGTGCTCGACTCGCGGCTGGAGACGGCCCGCGGTTACGGGCCGTTCCTGCGGCGGTCGCTGCCCCCGTTCTGGTACACGACGCGCCCCGAGGTGGCTCGCGGTGCCCTGGAACGCCTCGCCGGTGCGCGTTAGGGAGCCTGGGCGGCGACGACCACGGCGTCGGGTGGCGTGTCCGGAACCCGTCGGGCGGCGAGCCGACGGACTGCGGTGTTCAGCACCGCGATGAGCGGCACGGAGACCAGCGCGCCGGTGATGCCGGCGAGTACGACACCGGCGGCGATACCGATGATCACCGCGAGCGGGTGGAGGGCGACCGCCCGTCCCATGATCAGCGGCTGGAGCACGTGCCCCTCGATCTGCTGCACACCGATCACCGCGCCCAGGATGATCAACGCGGTGACCGGGCCGCTGTCGACCAGCGCGACGAGCACCGCGACGCCGCCGGACAGCGCCGCACCGACGATCGGGATGAACGCGCCGAGGAAGACCAGCGCGGCCAGCGGGAAGGCGAACGGGATGTCGAAGATGACCAGGAAGATGCCGATGCCCACCGCGTCGATGAAGGCGACCAGCACGGTGGCGCGGACGTAGGCGACAAGGGTCTGCCAGGAGGCTCGGCCCGCGTCGTCGACCTTCCACCGGGCGGCCACCGGCAGCAGGCGGACCAGGAAGCGCCAGATGCGGTTGCCGTCGCGCAGGAAGAAGAACGTCGCGAAGAGCACGAGCAGCGTGCCGGTCAGCACCTCCGCGAGCGTCGCGGCGGTGCTCAGCGCGCCGCTGGTGAACTTCGAGGTGTTGTTGTTGATCCAGCGCTGCGCCTCGTCGATGTAGCGGTCGAGTTGGGTGTCGGAAAGGTGCAGCGGGCCCGTCTTCAGCCAGTTCTGGATCTGCCGGACGCCCTCCGAGGACTTCTCGCTCAGCTCCGGCACGCCCCGGATGAACTCGTTGACCACGAGCGTCAGCGTGCCGATCACGCCGACCAGGCCGCCGACCAGCACCACCGCCGTCGCCAGCGACCGGGGGAACCGGGCCTGCAGCAGCCAGCCCACCGCCGGCGCGAGCAGCGCGGAGAGCAGCAGCGCGATGGCCAACGGGATGATCACGATCTTGATGGTGCCGACGATCCGGAGCAGGGCCCAGGCCACCACACCGATCACGATCAGCCGCCAGCACCACGCGGCGGCGATCCGCAATCCGTGCGGGACGTCGGCGTCGTCCCGGCTGGAGGTCGAACTGTGCAGGTCCACCGGGGGTTCGGCGCCGTAGACCGAGGCGCTCGGCGGTGCGGTCGGGCCCGGCACGGCCGGCGACGCCACCCGGGCCCCCTCCGACACGTCACTCAGCGTGCCCTCGTCGGCCTGTGCCGACTCCTGTCGCGACTGGTAGGCGCGGCGAAGCCGCCCGCGTACCCGCTCGAAGCGGCTCAAGCGCACCTCCTGGCAGAAAAAGCTGGTCCGCCCACGACGACAGGTCGGCCAGCATACGTTCCCTGCCGACACCGTAGGGCAGTTCCGCCACACATTGCCCCGGCCACCACCGGCGTAACCACCGGCAGCCCGCCGTCGGCCACACGGTAGCGTCTGCGGCGTGACCGCCGACAACGATCTCGACGCCGGCCTGCCGATCCGCCTGCTGCACGACCGCGTGCTGGTCCGGATGGAGGGCAGCGAGGGCGAACGTCGCTCCACCGCCGGCATCGTCATTCCGGCGACCGCCGCCGTCGGCAAGCGCCTCGCCTGGGCCACCGCGGTGGGCGTGGGCCCGAACGTCCGCGCCATCGTCTCCGGTGACCGGGTGCTCTTCGACCCGGACGACCGCTCCGAGGTCGAGCTGCACGGTCGCGGGTACGTGTTGCTGCGCGAGCGCGACGTGCACGCCGTGGCCGCCGAGCGGGTCGAGAACGACTCCACCGGCCTCTACCTCTGACGCACCCTCCCCCTGCCGTGCACCGTTTGCCCCGCCGCACGACGGGAAGCCATCCGGCGACCGTGGCCCTGGGGAGGGACGATGCCGGTATTCGTGAAGAAGCTGTTGACCTGGGGCTTCGTCGCGTTCCTGATCTACTTCGTGGCCTTCCGGCCGGACGGCGCCGCCCAGATGTTCCGGGCGATCGGGGCCGCGTTGATCGCGATGTTCCAGGGCTTCGGCGACTTCCTCACCTCGCTGATGACCTGAGCCCCGCTGATGTGCAGAGCCCCGCTGATGTGCGGAGCCCCGCGATGACCTGAACCGCCGGACGAGGCCGGCGGCCGTCAGTGGTGAGCGGGGGGCCAGGGCGCGGGCGGCCGCAGGCCGGGCCAGCCGGGCGGGGCGTAACCGACAGGTGGCGGGGCGGGCGTCAGCACCACCGGAATCGGCACCACCGGCTCGTCCGGCGCACTCACCGGGCGCTGCGTGCCGTCCGGGAAGCGCAGGTGGTAGCGGCTACCGTCCCAGAGCCCGGCCGGGGCCTGCGGGTCCCGACCGACGAACACCGACCGGTAGGCGCTGATCGCGTCCAACAGCTCCCGCTCCTCCCGCGCCGTCCGTTCCTGGTCGGCGGCTTTCCGGTCCAGGCCGCGCAGCGTGCCGTCGCGCAGCAGGGCCAGGCGGGTGGCGGCGGACTGGTAGCCGCGCATCGCCCGCACCCCGGCGTCGCCGGCCACCCGGCGCGCCCAACTGCGGGCCGCGTGCCGCCGGCCGAGGCTGCTCAACGCGGCCACCTCGGGCGGGCTCAGCCAACCGGCGCGTACGTAGTCCGGCAGGACGCGCTCGGTGAGCCGTCCCTCCCAGGCGCGCAACCAGATCGCCAGCCCCACCGTGCCGAAGAAGACAGGCACCATCAGGCCCAGGAAGCCGTACAGCATGATCACCGCCTCGCCGGTGGCCTGGGTCAGCGTGGGCAGCAGGTTCCACGTGCCGTGCAACATCATCGCCAACAGCAGGCCGGCGATCGGGGCGAGCACCCGCACCCGCCGGTCCGCCGTCCGCGCCGCGATACCCAGGCCGAAACCGGTCATCGAGGTGAAGAGCGGATGGGCGAACCCGAACAGCAGGATCCGCAGGATGAAGATCGCGATGACCTGCTGGATGCCGGTCGCCGGGCCGTACCTGTCGACACCTGACGCGTAGCCCAGCCCGCCCAGGTAGAGGATGTTCTCCACCATCGCGAAGCCGACCGCGGACAGCCCGCAGTAGACCAGGCCGTCGGTGATCCCGGACCACTCGCGGCGGCGGAACACCAGCAGCAGGATCGGGCCGAGAGCCTTCGTCGACTCCTCGATGAACGGCGCCACCAACACGCCGGTGAGCGCGGACGGCAGCCCCCAGTCGGCGAAGCGGCCTGCCGCGAAGTCGTTCACGGTGAGCGAGGCGGCGGTGGAGACGAACGCGCCCCAGGCGAAGCAGAAGATCAGATACTTCAGCGGCTCGGGCTCGTACCGGTCCAGCCAGAGGAAGCAGGCGACCAGCACCGGCACCGGCAGGATGGCGGCGGCCACACCGATCAGCAGGGCCTGCAGGCCGAGCGACTGGCCCAGCGTGAAGACCATGAACACCGCGCAGGCGGCGATGAGCAGCACCACCCCGGCCAGCGCCAGGAACCGCCGCCAGCCCAGTCGGCGGCGCGGCATCCGGGGCGCCTCGCCGACGGACGGGGCGCTGGGTGCGGGCGGCGGCGACGGCAGCTGCGAACCGGGCGGGGTGTCGGCCATGCGGTCAGCGTAGCCATCCGCCGCCGACTGGTCCGGTCGCATCGGTTGCCGCTATGCTGCCGGCAGGTCACGAGTGCCAGCGCGAAGCCCCGGCTTGCTGGCCGGCAACCCTCGTCGAGTTCGCGGTGGGGTGCCCCGGGTGATGACCGGGCCCAGCCCGATCGGTGTGCTGGGCAAGCGCGGACCCCGTCCCGACAGTGCACCCGGGGTCCCTGACCCCGGAGGTCCCGGCGTGTCCGTCACTCTTCTCCCCTCACCCTCCACCCATCTCGACGCCGCGCCCGAGCCGGCCTCGTCGGGGCCGCTCGACGTCCTCGGCGTACCGGGTGAGATCAACCTGGATTACGCCGCCAGCGCGCCGTGTGCGCGGGCCGCCGCCGACGCGGTGGCCGAGCTGCTGCCGTGGTACGCGAGCGTGCACCGTGGGGCGGGAGCGTTGTCCCGACGCTGCACCCTCGCCTACGAGCAGGCCCGGCAGACGGTGGGTGACTTCTTCGGTGCCCGCGCCGACGATCACGTGATCTTCACCCGCAACACGACCGACGCGCTCAACCTGCTGGCGAAGGCCCTTCCGGCCGGCACGACCGTGGTCACCTTCGCGGGTGAGCACCACGCCAACCTGCTGCCCTGGCCGCGCGGCTCGGTGCGGCTGCCGGTGCCCACCGACCCGGACGCGGCGGTACGCGACCTCGCCGCCGCCCTCACCGAACTGCGCCGGGGCAGCAACCCGGCGCTGCCGGTGCTGGTCGCCGTGACCGGTGCCAGCAACGTCACCGGGGAACTGTGGCCGGTCACCGAGCTGGCCCGGGTGGCGCACCGGCACGGCGCCCGGATCGTGCTGGACGCCGCGCAGCTCGCTCCGCACGCCCCGGTCGACCTGCTCGCGCTCGACGTCGACTACCTGGCCGTGTCCGGCCACAAGCTGTACGCGCCGTTCGGTGCGGGCGTGCTGATCGGCCGGACGGACTGGCTGGACGCCGCTCCGCCCTACCTGGCCGGTGGCGGCGCCACCAGCCGGGTCGGACCGGCGACCCACGACGTGACCTGGGCTACCGGGCCGGCGCGGCACGAGGGCGGCACACCGAACCTGCTCGGCGCGGTCGCGCTGGCGGCCGTGTGCGCGGCGCTCGACGACGCCGACCGGGCCGCGCTGGCCGCTCACGAGCAGGCGCTGCTGACCCGACTGCGGACCGGCATCGCCGCTCTGCCGCACGTCGTGGAGCTGCGCACCTTCGGCCCGGACGCGCCCCGCGTCGGGATCGTCTCGTTCGTCGTCGTCGGCTGGGACTCCAGCGACGTGGCCGCGCGGCTGGCGGCCGAGCACCACATCGGCGTACGCGACGGGCTGTTCTGTGCCCACCCGCTGGCTCGACGTCTGCTCAGCGAGGCGGCGGCGCGTACCGGTCGACCGGACCTGCCGCCCACCGCGCTGCGCGCCAGCGTCGGCCTGGGCAGCACGGCTGCGCAGGTGGACCGGCTGCTGACCGCGCTCGCCGAACTGGGCTGAGGGCTCAGCCGACGGGTGGGGCGGTGGGCGGTTTCGGCGTCTCGTCGGGCTTGGCCGGCTCGGCGACCGGCCGCTCCTGCTCCCCGAAGGCGGTGCGGATCCAGCGGTTCGCCTCCTCCTGCTCGATCCCGGAGGCCACCAGCAGGTCGCTCGCGGTGGTACGGATCTGGGCGACCACCACGCTGCCGGAGAAGCCGACCCCGGCGCCGTACGCCCGACCGGCCTCGCTGACCGCCCGCAGGGACCGCTCCCGGGCCTTCTCCGGCTCCTCCCCGGCAGCGAACTCGTGTTTGAGCAGCCGGACCGACTCGGCGAGGTGAGCGATCGCGTCCGGCATCGAGTCGGGTACCGGTTCCTCGTCCTCGACGAGGGTGACCGACCGGCGGATCAGGGTGCCGCTGTTCCGCATCGCCCGGTCGATCGGGTCGGCCGCCTCCGCGTAGTGGGTCAGTTCGTCGCGGCGGTGCCAGCGGGCCGGGGAGAGGATGGCGGTCTCCTTCGCCCCCTCGATCGCCTCGCCCAACGTGGCCAGCTCCTCCTTGTTGTCGCGCAGCCGATCCAGTGCCCGCTGGATCTCGGCGCGGTCCCGGCCGCGTAACCCGTCCGCGGTGACGTCGAGCTGGGTGGCGAGCAGGTCGAGCGCCGGCCGGGCGGCCCGGTTGATCACCCGTAGTGGGTTCAGCGGTAGCAGCAACGCCGTGACCACGAGGGCCACCCCGCCACCGAGAAAGGCGTCGACGAACCGGGGGATCTCCAGGTTCTGGGTGGAAGGGCTCAGCGTCACGATCAGCACCGCCGTGGCCGCCGCCTGGATGACGATGGCCACGCTCGCCCCGGCGAAGATGGTGAGCAGGATCGCCACCGTGACCACCAGGCCGAGCTGCCAGGCCCCGGTGCCGAGCAGGTAGATCAAGAGGTCGCCGACGGCCACCCCTACCCCCACCCCGACGATCAACTCGATGGTCCGGCGGAACCGCTGGCCCACCGACGCGGCCAGGGTGCCGACCGCGGAGATCGGTGCGAAGACCGGTTGCGGGTTGCCGAGCACCTTGTGCGAGATCAGGTACGCGATTCCGGCAGCCAGCCCGGCCTGCAGGGCCAGCCCGCCCGCCATCCGCACCCGGTGCAGACGGTCGTGCAGGGTGGCCCGGCTCCGATGGCGCAGTTGCTCGGTCGCCTCGGCGATCCGGGCACCGTCGATGTCCACCAACCCGTCACGCAACGCGGTACGTCGCACCATCGGCTGTCGCTTGTCCCGGGCCACGGCCATGGGCGCGACTACCCGTGGTGGGCGCGCTGAATCCTCAGTTCCCACGCGTCACGGGCGGATACGGCAGACTCGGGCGGTGGTTGATCTACTCGAGCGATGGCGAGCAGCGGTACGAGGCGCCGGCGCGAGTCCGGACGCGTCGTCCGCCCGGGCCGGGGAGCAGTTGCTCGGTCGATGGCGCGAGCCGCACCGGCACTATCACACGGTGGCCCACCTGACGGCGGTGCTCGACGTGGTGGACGAGTACGCCGACCTCGCCGACCGGGTCGACCTGGTGCGGTTGGCGGCCTGGTTCCACGACGCCGTCTACGACCCACGGGCCGCCGGGTACGCCAACGAACGCGACAGCGCCGCGTTGGCCGACGAGGTGCTCGCCGGACTCGGGGTGCCGGCGTCCGCGGTCGCCGAGGTGCGTCGGCTGGTGCTGCTCACCGCCGGGCACACCGTGGCACCCGGCGACGGGGACGGCGCGCTGCTCTGCGACGCGGACCTCGCCGTGCTGGCCGCGCCGCCGGCCACCTACGAGCGGTACGCGTCGGCGATCCGCCGGGAGTACGCCCACGTGCCGGATCCGGCCTTCCGGGCCGGGCGAACGGCGGTGTTGACGAGTCTGCTGGCCCTGCCCGCACTGTTCCGGCTGCCGTCGCTGGCCGCCCGCTGGGAGGAGCCCGCCCGGGACAATGTGCGCCGCGAGCTGGCCGCGCTCAGCGAGGAGCCGGAGGGCCTGGGCTGACCAGGTGCTTCGGGCGACGCAGCCCGGCGGTGCGGAGCAACCGGACCAGTTCGCGGCTCGGCACCACCTGCGCGCCGAGCCACACCGCCGCCGCGAACCGGTCGGCCGGGATGTCGTAGTGGTCCCTGTCGAAACCGCGCCGGGGCGCGCCGAGCGTCTCGGCGAAGGCGTGCAGCTCGGCGTACGAGACGTCACTGATCAGGTGCGACCACAGCCGACCGCGCCACGGCCAGGCAGGCCGGTCCAGGTAGAGCATGGTGCCCAAGCTATCCCGCGCAGTCGATCATGTTGATGATCGCCGGCCGGCGACCTAGCCTCGGCTGCATGGCCCCCACCGATCTCCTCGACGACCTGCGCGACGCGCTCGGCGACGACGCCGTGCTCACCGACCCGGACCTGCTGCGGATGCACCAGCGGGACGAGGCCGACCTGTGCGCCGCCGGCACCCCGCTCGTGGTGACCCGCCCGCGCAGCACCGAACAGGTGGTCGCCGTGGTGCGGGCGGCGGCGCGACACGGCGTACCGGTGGTGCCGCAGGGCGCGCGGACCGGGTTGGCCGGCGCGGCGAACGCGGTGGACGGGGCGGTGGTGATCAGCACCGTCGCGATGGACGAGATCCGGGAGATCGACCCGGTGAGCCGGATCGCCGTGGTCCAACCCGGTGTGGTCAACGCGGCGCTGGCCGGGGCGGTCGCCAAGCAGGGGCTCTGGTACCCGCCGGACCCCGGGTCCTGGGAGTCGTCGACGATCGGCGGCAACGTGGCCACCAACGCCGGTGGCATGTGCTGTGTGAAGTACGGCGTGACCACCGAGTACGTCCTCGGCCTGGAGGTGGTGCTCGCCTCCGGTGAGGTGCTGCGCACCGGCCGGCGTACGGCCAAGGGGGTTGCCGGCTACGACCTGACCCGCCTCTTCGTCGGCTCGGAGGGCACCCTCGGCGTGATCACCGAGGTGACCGTGGCGCTGCGGCCCGCACCGGCCGACTCGCTGACCCTGGTGGCGGTCTTCCCGTCCACCGCCGCGGCGGGGACCGCGGTGGCCGAGATCGCGGCTCGTGGGCTCACCCCCAGCCTGTTGGAGCTGCTCGACCAGACCCACCTGCGGGCGATCGAGGCGTACCAGCCGATGGGGCTGCGCACCGACGCTCAGGCGCTGCTGCTGGCCGCTGCGGACACCGGCACCCGGGCGGCCGACGACCTGGCCGGTCTGGCCGCTGTGTGCGAGGCGGCCGGCGCCGACGAGGTCTACGCGGCCACCGACGCGGTGGAGGCGGCGGCGCTTCTCCAGGCCCGGCGGCTGGCGCACCCGGCGATGGAGAAGTTCGCCGCCGACGCGTACCCGGGCGGCAACGGCGGTCTGGTGATCGACGACGTGGCGGTGCCGCGTGGCTCGCTCGCGGCGCTGCTGGACGGAGTGGCCCGGATCGCTGCGGAGTGCGAGGTGCCGATCGGTGTGGTGGGGCACGCCGGGGACGGCAACATGCACCCGAACATCGTGGTCGACCGGGCCGACCCGGCGAGCGTGGAGCGCGGTCGGCGGGCGTTCGACGAGATCATGCGGCTCGGCCTCGACCTGGGTGGCACGTGCACCGGCGAGCACGGCGTGGGGCTGCTCAAGAGGGACTGGCTGGCCCGGGAGATCGGGCCGGTCGGCGTCCGCGTGCACCAGGCGATCAAGTCGGCGCTCGACCCGGCCGGTCTGCTCAACCCGGGCAAGGTGCTCTGACCTTCGCGGTCAGCCGTTGACCTCGGCCGACTCGGTCAGCCCTTGACCTCGGCCGGCTCGGTCAGCCCTTGACCTCGGCCGGGGTCGCCTGGGTGAGCAGCAGCAGGATCTCACCGGCGACCGGCGTGCGTTCCTCACCCGGGCAGTCCTGCGAGGTGATCAGCCCGGTCGAGGTGATGAGACTGGACGTCAGCGCGTCGATGCAGGTGGTCCGGTAGCGCCGGGCCTGGTCGGTCTCGTCGGCCAGCGACGGGTTGGCGAGCAGCACCTGGAGCCGTTCGGTCAACTCCGGAGCCAGGGTGCCCCGGGAGGTCACGCCGTCGCCGGCGCAGTCGAGGCACTGCCAGGCACCGTTGCGCTCGACGCTGAGGGTGCGCAGTGGGCCGTCCTCGCCGAGCCGTTGCACCAGGCTGACCTGACCGGCGGCGACGGTGGTGGGGATCTCCAACTGCGACCCGCCTCCCGCCGCGGCTCCGGTGGGTTGCGCGACGGTTTCACCCGGCTCGTCGCCGTCGAACAGCGAGCACCCGGTCAGGGCACCGGCGAGCGCGACGGCGAGGAGGGGTGTGAGCAGACGAGGGCGCGCGCGGGGTAGCACGCGCGGAAACCTACCCCACCGTAGGTAGCGTTCGAAACCACCATCCGGGTCGGTATCGATGGTTACCCATTGGTAACGTCGCAATTCGTCATCGAGCGGACGTGCGTAGCTCCGCCTGATCGTCGTCGCCACCACGATCGGCCGCGTAACCCCGAACGTCCGGGGCACCGAGCCGAGCCGCGTCCGCCGCCGCGTCGTCCGGCATCAACTGGGACTGCCGCTCCGCCTCCACCCGAGCGCGGTAGTGCTCCACCTCGCGGGCCCGGGTCGCCGCGTCCCAACCGAGCACCGCGCCCATCAGTTCGGCGGCGTGATCCGCCGACTCCAACCCCCGATGACTGGTCTCGAACGAGATCCGCGTCCGGCGGGTCAGCACGTCCTCCAGGTGCAGCGCACCCTCGGCCCGCGCCGCGTACGCGACCTCGGCCGCCAGATACTCCGGAGCCCCGGCCAGCGGAGACGCGAGCAGCGGATCGGCGTCGACGAGCGCCAGCAGGTCCAGGGTCAGGCTGCCGTACCGCTCCAGCAGGTGCTCCACCACGCCCACCGGGACGCCGTGCCGGCGAGCCAGGTCGGCACGGTCCCGCCACATCGCCGGGTACCCGTCGGCGCCGAGCAGCGGCAGGTCGGCGGTACGCGACGGGCGGGTCCCACCGAGCCGACGGGCCGCACGGTCGACCACGTCGGAGGCCATCACCCGGTACGTCGTGTACTTGCCCCCGGCCACCAGCAGCAACCCGAGCATGGGCTCGAAGACCGCGTGCTCGCGGGACAGCTTCGAGGTCGAGTCGGCCTCCCCGGCCAGCAGTGGCCGCAGCCCCGCGTAGACGCCCTCGATGTCGGCGGTCGTCAACGGCCGGTCCAGCACCGTGTTGACCTGCTCGAGGAGGTAGTCGATGTCGCTCGCGGAGGCGGCCGGGTGGGACCGGTCCAGCCGCCAGTCGGTGTCCGTGGTGCCGATGATCCAGTGCCCGCCCCACGGGATGACGAACAACACCGACTTCGCCGTACGCAGGATGAGCCCCGTCTCACCGGTGATCGCCGAGCGGGGCACCACCAGGTGCACCCCCTTGGAGGCGCGCACCCGGATGCCGGGCCGCAGCCCCACGTCGTTGAGCATCCGGGACATGTCGTCGCTCCACACCCCCGTCGCGGCGATGACGGTGCGGGCGTGCACCTCGAACTCCGCGTTCGGTGAGCCGGCCGGCGCCTCCAGGTCGCGTACGCGGACACCGGTGACCTCACGTGCCTGCCGGATCAGCCCGACGGCACGGGCGCTGCTCACCACCGTCGCGCCGAGGCTGGCTGCGGTGCGGGCCAGGGTGACCACCAGGCGGGCGTCGTCGACCTGCCCGTCGTAGTAGCGAATCGCACCGGCCAGCGCGTCGGCCCGCAGACTCGGGAAGATCCGCCGGGCGCTCTCCCGGGTCAGGTGCCGATGCAGTGGCATCCCCCGACCGCCGCCGAAGAGCCCGGCGAACGCGTCGTACGCGGCCACACCCGCGCCGTAGTACGAGCGGCGGAGAACCCGAGCCGGCAGGTCGCGCAGGCCCCGCCCGGCCGGCAGCGGCACCAGGAACGGCACCGGGCGCACCAGGTGCGGCGCGAGCCGGGTGGCGAGCAGCCCGCGCTCGGTGAGCGCCTCGTGCACCAGGTGGAACTCCAACTGCTCCAGGTAGCGCAGGCCACCGTGGATGAGTTTGCTGGACCGGCTGGAGGTGCCGGCGGCGAGGTCGCGCGCCTCGACGAGGGCCACCTTGAGGCCCCGGGACGCCGCGTCCAGGGCGGCTCCGGCACCGGTCACCCCGCCCCCGATGACCAGCACGTCGAAGCGCTCGGCGCGCAGTCGGCGCAGGTCGGACGCACGGCGGACCGGCGAGAGCTGGCCGGCGACGGAGCGGGAGATGTTGGGGTCACGCACCCGTCCACGGTAACCCCGTGCCCGCCAGTCGACATTCGTCGCCCGACCCGAAGCGCGCGCCCACGTCGCTGCCTTCGCCCCTCTCCGCGCGGCGTGGCCGCCCCTCCCACCTTGATCAAGTGATGAGAAATAGGCGCCTGCGACGATCAGGACCTACTTTTCATCACTTGATCACTGCGGGCCCGCATCCTCCGGCGTCGTGATGTCCGCGTCCGAACCGTTCGACATCGGTCGTAAGGTTCTCGGATGCACGGTGAGCCTTCGCACCCCGGACTCGACCACCGCAGCTCCCCCTGGCCAGCGGTGGCGGCCGTGTTCGTCGGCTGCTGGACCGTCGCCGTCACCGTGGCCGTCCAGTCCGGCGGCTGGGTCACCGACCAGGTGATGCTGGGCTTCGGACGGGATCGGGTCGGCTGGCTCTGGCCGGTGCTCGGCCTTGCCGCTGTCGTGCTGGTGGGCACGCCCGCCCTGCTCCTGGCCGTCGTGCCCCGGTCGACAACGGTCCGGGCCACCGGGCGGGTCTGGTTCGTCGGGGCCGTCGCACTGGGGGTCCTCACCGCGCTGCGGGTCGTGCCGCCGGTGCACCACGAGGCGTACCTCGCCGCGCTGGCCGCCGTAGCCACGCTCACCGCGCTTGTCGTGCGCCGATCGGCCCGCCGGCAGGCGTACCCCGGACCAGCCGCGGCGGTCAGCGGCACGGCACCCACCGAAAACCGCGACACCGCACGGACCGAGGCAGGCGACGCCGCACGGACCGAAGCCCACGGTGCCGCACGGACCGAGGCAGGCGACACCGCACGGACCGAACCCGGCCACGCCGCACGGACCGAACCCGGCCACGCCGCACGGACCGAACCCGGCCACGCCGCACGGACCGAACCCGGCCACGCCGCACGGACCGAACCCGGCCACGCCGCACGGACCGAACCCGGCCACGCCGCACGGGCCGGGGCAGAGCCGGCCGGGCGTGCCCGCCGGCCCGGGCCGGTGCCGCTGCTCGCGGTCGCGGCCGGGTCGGCGATGCTGCTGCCGTGGGCCTGGCTGGGCGCGCTCGGCGGGCTGTTGGAGACCGCGCTCGCGCTGCTGGCGTCCGCCGCGCTCGGTGTGCTGGCCGCGACCTTGTTGGACGCCACGTTCTGGTCCCGGTTCGCGGTCGGTCGGCCACCGCGGCCGGCCCGGCTGGTGCTGGTCGGGGGCCTGGTCGCCGGGGTGGCGCTGCTGCTGCTCGCGGCCGGAGCCGGCCAGTCCGGCGCGCAGTTGCCCGCGCTGTGGACCCTGCCGCCGACGGGTTTCGCCCTGGCCGCACTGTGGGCCGCGGCCTGGCGGTCGTCCGACGAGTCGGCGGACGCCGCGCGTGCCGGTCGGACGGCGACCGGTTGGCTCGTCGGGTCGGCCGCACTCGGCCCGCTCGCCTTCACCGACCCGGAAGAGATCAGCCTGCTGCTGATCGGCACCCGGGACGTCCCGTTCTGGGTGGCGGCCGCCACCGGCGTCGGGCTCGCCGTCGCCATCCTGGTGGCCATCGGGTACGCGGTGCTGCTCGCCCGGCCGTCGGCGCGTACCCCGAGTCGTCGGTTCGCCGCGGTGACCGCCGTGGTGCTGGTGGGGGCGTTCGGCGTGGTCGACCTCGGCCCCGGCCAACCGGGCCTGTACGGCGAGCGACTGCTGGTGGTGCTACGCGCGCAGGCGGACCTGACCGGTCTGCCGACCGGCACGGCGGGTCGGGCGGGGCGGGACGCCCGGGCGACGGAGGTCTACCGGCGGCTGGTGACGACCGCCGAGCAGAGCCAGGCCGACCTGGTTCGGGAGCTGAGCCGACTCCGACTCGACCCGGTGTCGTACTACCTCGTGAACGCGGTCGAGGTGGACGGCGGCCCGGCGGTGCGCGCGTGGCTCGCCCGCCGACCGGAGGTGGACCGGGTGCTGATCAGCCAACGCCTCCGCCCACTGCCGGCCCCGGCCGGGCAGAACCGGGGCACCGCGCCCAAGCCCACCGGTCCGGAGTGGAACATCAGCCAGATCGGTGCCGACAAGGTCTGGTCCCAGCTCGGGGTGACCGGATCGGGCATCGTGGTCGGCAGCTCGGACTCGGGGGTGGACGGCACCCATCCGGCGTTGCGGGCGCAGTTCCGCGGTGGCGACGACTCCTGGTACGACCCGTGGGACGGCACGCGCACCCCCACCGACCAGGGCGGGCACGGCACCCACACGGTCGGCAGCGCGGTCGGACGGGATGGCATCGGGGTGGCGCCGGACGCGCAGTGGGTGGGCTGCGTCAACCTGGACCGCAACCTCGGCAGCCCCGGGCACTACCTGCAGTGTCTCCAGTTCATGCTGGCACCCTTCCCGACCGGTGGCGACCCGTTCGCCGACGGCCGCCCGGAGCGCGCCCCGCAGGTGCTGACCAACTCGTGGGGCTGCCCGTCCATCGAGGGTTGCGACCGGGGTGTGCTGCGCCCGGCGACCGCCGCGTTGGACGCCGCCGGGATCTTCGTGGTGGCCGCGGCCGGCAACACCGGCCCGTGGTGCGCGTCGATCGACGACCCGCCGGCTCCGTTCCCGGACGTGTTGACGGTGGGCGCGGTGGACTCGCAGCGACGGGTCGCCGAGTTCTCCTCGCGCGGACCGGTTCCCGGCGCGGGCAAGCCGGACGTGCTGGCGCCGGGTGTGGGCGTGGTGTCGGCCATGCCGGGCGGCACGTACGCCGCACTCGACGGCACCTCGATGGCGACCCCGCAGGTGGCGGGGGTGGTCGCGCTGATGTGGTCGGCGAACCCGGCGCTGATCGGCGACGTGACCCGGACCCGGCAGATCCTGCGGGACACCGCGACGGCGGCCACGCCGACCTACCGCTCCCGCAACCCGTCCGACGACTGCGGCACCCCGTCGAACGTCACCGGGGCCGGTCAGGTCGACGCGTACGCCGCCGTTCGGGCGGCCGCGGGGGTGCGACCCGGTACCCGGTGATCTAGGGTCGGCGACCATGGACGCCGAGATCACCGTCACCGAGCTGAGCACCGACCTGGTCCCCGCCGTGGTACGGCTCTGCGAGCAGGCGCTCGACCTGCCCGAGGACGCCGCCGAGGCGGCCCCCGTCGTGGACGTGCTCTGGCCCCGGGCCGCCGCCGACCGGCGGGTGGTCGGGCTGGGGGCGTACCAGGGTGTGGACCTGGTCGGGGTGTTGATCTGCTCGGAGTCGGCGACCGAGCCGGGCATCGGGCACGTGGACCTGGTCGCGGTCCTGCCGGACCAGCGCCGTCGGGGCGTCGGCCGTTCACTGCTGCGGCGGGCCGAGCAGGTGCTCGCCGAGCGCGGCGTGTCCGAGGTGCTGCTGGCCGGGAACCCGCCGTACTACGCGTGGCCGGGCATCGACGTCCGCTACACGCCGGCGGTGTGTGCCGCCCTCGCGCTCGGCTACCACCAGGACCGGACCGCCTGGAACATGACCGCGGACCTGTCGTACGACGGGTCGCCGGCCCTGCGGTCCACGGAGGCGGCGGAGCGTCGGCTGGCCGACCAGGGCGTGACCGTACGTCGGGCGGAGCCGAGGGACCTGCCGGCGCTCACCGCGTTCGCCCGGTCCACCTTCGGCGGCACGTGGGACGGCGAGTTGACCGGGTCGGTGGGTCGTGACGGCGCCGGTTGCCACCTCGCGGAGCGGGACGGCGAGGTGCTGGGCTTCGCCGCGTACGGGTCGTCCCGGCCGAGTTGGTTCGGGCCGATGGGCACCGCGCCGGCGGCGGAGGGCTCGGGCATCGGTGGGGTGTTGCTGCGCCGCTGCCTGCGGGATCAGCAGGCGGCCGGGCTGGACCGGGCGCAGATCGGCTGGGTGGGGCCGGTGCCGTTCTACTCGGGCAGCGCGGGCGCCTGGATCGAGCGGGTCTTCTTCCTGTACCGACGGACCTTGACCGACTAAAAGCGTCAAACAGGACATGGATCCATTCGCCCGCATCGGCCATCGACGCCCCCTACCGTTTCGGTAGAGGAGGCAGCCATGACCACGGATGACGACCAGACCGAGGACGGCACGCCGATCACCTGGAAACCGGTCGGCGAGTTGCCCGGCCAACTGCCGTTCGACCGGCTCGACTACGGCGATGCCGAACAACTCGCCGAGATGACCACCGACGGGGAGTCGTCGCTGGTGGACGAGCCGCGCGAGATGGTGGACGCCCCGATCCAACTGCTTCCGCCGTACGACCGGGCGCAGAAACGGCGCAACCAGCGCCCTCTGCCGACCTGACGACGAACGGGGCGGACCGCGTCAGCGGCCCGCCCCGTTCGGTGTGTCGGAACTGGACTCAGAAGTCCATGTCCCCGCCACCCGGGCCAGCCGGGGCAGCCGGGGTCTTCTCCGGCTTGTCCGCGACGACGGCCTCGGTGGTGAGGAACAGCGCCGCGATGGAGGCGGCGTTCTGCAGCGCGGAGCGCGTCACCTTGGCCGGGTCGATGATGCCCGCGGCCAGCAGGTCGACGTACTCGCCGTTGGCGGCGTTGAGGCCGTGACCCGACTCGAGGTTACGGACCTTCTCCACCACGACGCCGCCCTCGAGGCCGGCGTTGACGGCGATCTGCCGCAGCGGGGCGTCCAGCGCGACCTTGACGATGTTCGCACCGGTCGCCTCGTCGCCGACCAGGTCGAGCTTGTCGAAGGCGGTCTTGCCGGCCTGGACCAGCGCGACGCCACCACCCGGGACGATGCCCTCCTCGACGGCGGCCTTCGCGTTGCGAACGGCGTCCTCGATGCGGTGCTTGCGCTCCTTGAGCTCGACCTCGGTGGCCGCGCCGACCTTGATGACCGCAACGCCGCCGGCCAGCTTGGCCAGCCGCTCCTGCAGCTTCTCCCGGTCGTAGTCGGAGTCGCTCTTGTCGATCTCGGCCCGGATCTGGTTCACCCGGCCCTGGATCTGCTCGGCGTCACCGGCACCGTCGACGATGGTGGTCTCGTCCTTGGTCACCACGACCTTGCGGGCGCGGCCCAGCATGTCGAGGCTGGCGGCGTCGAGCTTGAGGCCGACCTCCTCGCTGATGACCTGACCACCGGCGAGGATGGCGATGTCGGTCAGCATGGCCTTGCGGCGGTCACCGAAGCCCGGCGCCTTGACGGCGACCGACTTGAAGGTGCCACGGACCTTGTTGACCACCAGGGTGGCGAGAGCCTCGCCCTCCAGGTCCTCGGCGATGATCAGCAGCGGCTTGCCCGACTGCATGACCTTCTCCAGGATCGGGAGCAGGTCCTTCACCGACGAGATCTTGCTGTTGGCGATCAGGATGTACGGGTCGTCGAAGACGGCCTCCATACGCTCCGGGTCGGTCATGAAGTAGGCCGAGATGTAGCCCTTGTCGAAGCGCATACCCTCGGTGAGCTCCAGCTCCAGCCCGAAGGTGTTGCTCTCCTCGACGGTGATGACGCCTTCCTTGCCGACCTTGTCCATCGCCTCGGCGATGATCTCGCCGACGGTGCTGTCACCAGCGGAGATGGAGGCGGTGGAGGCGATCTGCTCCTTGGTCTCGACGTCCTTGGCGAGCTTGGACAGCTCCTCCGAGACGCTCGCGACAGCGGTCTCGATGCCCCGCTTCAGGGCCATCGGGTTGGCGCCGGCGGCCACGTTGCGCAGGCCCTCGCGAACCAGGGCCTGGGCCAGGACGGTCGCCGTCGTCGTGCCGTCACCGGCAACGTCGTCGGTCTTCTTGGCGACCTCCTTGACCAGCTCAGCGCCGATCTTCTCGTACGGGTCCTCGAGCTCGATCTCCTTGGCGATGCTCACACCATCGTTGGTGATGGTGGGGGCACCCCACTTCTTCTCGAGCACGACGTTGCGGCCCTTGGGGCCGAGGGTCACCTTCACGGCGTCGGCGAGCTGGTTCATGCCCCGCTCGAGGCCGCGGCGCGCCTCTTCGTCGAACGCGATCATCTTGGCCATACGGCGTTGTCCTCCTGGACACTCACGGGCCACCCGAGATGTGCCTCGGATGGGCCGCCTGGTGTACGCACCTTGGGACGTCGCCACCTGGCGACGACGACGTCCTTCGGCCGGGCCGGATAGCCCGCGACGACCGGCCATGTGCCGCCCCGGCGTCTCCACGCCGGTGCAACCTGGCCCCACCGTCCCGACCATTGGCACTCACGGTATGCGAGTGCCAATGACTTGTTTAGCACTCTCCCCTGCCGAGTGCAAGCACGACGAAGCCGCTCAGCCGAGTTCCGCGGCGAGTCCGGTGGCGTTCACCGGCCCCTCATGAGCGCGCTGCTCGGTGTACGTCAGCAGCAGACCGATCATCTGGGCGAGGTGGGCCGGCAGGGCCAGGACCGCGGTGACCCCGATCACCACCACCGCGCCGAGCGCGGTGCCCGCCGACGCGAAGGGATCGGTGCCGAGAGCGGAGGTGCCGAACCCTTCCAGGGCGCTCGCGACGAAGCTGACCACGATCACCGCGAGGGCCACCAGGGCCACCCGACCGAGCAGCAGGCCGAGCCGGTCGTGGAACATCCGGAACGATCGGCCGATCGGGTTGTGGCGCTCGAAGAGGTAGACCGGGCCCGCCATGCTCAGCGCGAACGCCAGATAGATGCCCGGCAGCACGCAGAAGCAGATGCCGAAGCCGATGAGCAGGCTGATCAGCAGGGTCCACCCCCACAGCCCGAGCGCCCGACGGAGGCCGTAGCGCAGCGCGGCGTCGAGGCCGGCCGGTTGACCGGCTGCCTGCCGGGTGATCACCCAACTGCCGGCGGCCCACCCGACGGCCTGCACCAGGCCGATCACCAGACTCCCACCGACCAGCACGGCCAGGAGACCCGCCAACTCCGCGACGAAGTTGTCCGGCAGCGCCGCTGTCGAACTCGTCTCGACCTCGGCAGCCCAACTCGCCGACGGGTCCAGCCCGAGCGAGATCACCGACAGCACCGCCGCGGGCAGCACCTGGGTCAGCAGCATGATCGGCACCAACTGCCGCCAACCCCGGCGCAGCGCTCCCCCGCACCTGTTGAACCAGCCACCGATGCCGAAGCCGGGCGGCGTGACGAGGGGGTCGTTCGGGTCGAACCCGTAGCCGGGCGGATACCACCCGGCCGGCGGCCCCGGATACCACTGCTGCGCGCCGTACGGACCCGCGCCGGGTGGGTAACCCCCGGTGGGCGGGAACACCCAGCCCTGCGGCGGCGGACCGCCCGGCCCCCAGGTGCCCGGCGCAGGGTCCCACCCCGGCGGTGGGCCGGCCGGCTGTACGTGCTCGCCACCCGGCGGAGGACCGCCCACACCGGGTTGGCCCTGGGTCGGGTCGGACGGGCCCGGCTCACCTGGCCCGGAGGGTGGGGTGGACGAGGGTGGCTGGTCGGTCATGAACGCTCCTCAGCATCGGCTGGAACGGTTCACGATCTTCCCGGTTGCGCGCCCGTGCCGCTGCCCCGACGCGCGGGGCCGCTCGGTACGGGAGATTCAGCCGATGACGCGTACGTGTTCCGCCTGCGGACCCTTCTGGCCCTGCGCGATCTCGAACTCGACCCGCTGGCCGTCCTCCAACGCCTTGTAGCCGTCCATCTCGATCGCGGAGAAGTGAACGAACACGTCCTGACCGCCGTCGACGGCGATGAAGCCGTAACCCTTCTCGGCGTTGAACCACTTCACGGAACCCTGTGCCACGGTGCCACTTCCCTCACTCTGTGCGGCGTTGCCGGCCTGGCGCACGGCACAGCCGGACGCCATCGGAGCACCGCCTCAGCAATCGACGACGGCCATTGAAGCGGTGACCGAAATCGCACGCTACACGAGGAGTGACGGCCGTGCACGACCGCAAATCGGGCATATTCCAGCGCGGCCCGACGACGTCGAGGAACCCGTTTCCCGATCCACCGGATCGGCGGCGATGGATCCTGGCGAAGGGGCAGGCCGACCCCCCAAGCAACGGCCCGAGAGGCGTGACCAGGAGCCCCGTCCGCCCTGTGGTAGGCATGCGGACATGACCACCGACACCGGCTCGCCCGTCCTGCGCCAGGCGGAGATCCGCCGAGTGCGGCCGACGGACGCCGCCCGGATGCGGGCGCTGCGTCTGGAGATGCTCGCCGACGCACCGCTGGCCTTCCTGGAGACGATCGCGGACGCGGCGGCCCGGTCCCACGCCGAGTACGCCGCACGGATCGCCTACACCTCCGCCGGCCCGAACAACGCGCAGTTCGTCGCGGACCCGGGCGGCGGCCGGCTGGTCGGGCACGCCGGCGGCACCACCACTCCGGACGAGGCGGGGCTGACCGTCATCTACGCCGTGTACGTCACGCCCACCTGGCGGGGCAGCGGCCTTCTCGGCGAGCTGATCGACGGCGTCGCGGCCTGGTCGCGGGCCTGCGGGCGACCGGAACTGCTGTTGGAGGTGGTGGTGGGCAACGACCGCGCCTACCGCGCCTACCAACGGCTCGGCTTCGAGGACACCGGCGTACGGGTCCCCCACCCCAACATCCCCGCGATGACCGAGCTGCAAATGCGCCGCCCAGCCTGAGCCGCCCTCCCCCGTCAGCGACCGGTGATCAAGAGGTTTGCGTCAGGAATCGCGCTGATCCTGACGCAAACCTCTTGATCACCTCGGGGGTCGGGGGTCGGGCGTCGGGGGTCGGGGGTCGGGGGGTCAGGCTGGGCGTCGGGACTGGACGATGCGGAAGCGGTTCGCCACATAGGCCCCGTCGGTCAGGGCCGCGTTGGCCGCCGCGTTGGCGCCACTGCCATGGAAGTCGGAGAACGCCGCCGACTGGTTCACGAAGACCCCGCCGGTGAGGTTGCAGGACAGGTGCACACCGACCTCGACAGCCACCGCCTCGGTGGCGTCGAGCACCGACTCGTCGGTGGAGTAGACCCCGGCGGTGAGCGCACCCTTCTCGCCGACCGTCCGGCGCAGCAGCTCCAGACTGTGCGCGGTGGAGTCGGTCGCGATGACGAACGAGATCGGCCCGAACCACTCCCGGCCGTAGGTCTCCGCGTCGTCCGCGGCCAGCTTCACGATCGCCGGGGTACGCACCACCGCGTCCGGGAACGCCGGGTGGGTGACGGTCTGCGACTCCAGCACCGGGGAGCCGACCTTCGTCACGTCGGCCAGCCGTTCCAGCACCCCGTCGTTGACGATGGCGCCGGTCAGCTCCACGCCCCGGGCCGGGTCGGCGGTGAGCTTGGCGACCGCGGCGGCGATCCCGCCGGCCACCTCGTCGAAGCTCTTGTGCCCCTGGTCGGTCTCGATGCCGCCGGTCGGGATGAGGATGTTCTGCGAGGTGGTGCACATCTGACCGCTGTAGAGGGTCAGCGTGAAGCCGAGGTTGCGGCACATGCCGGCGAAGTCGTCGGTGGAGTCGATGACGACGGTGTTCAGACCGGCCTTCTCGGTGTAGACCGACGCCTGCCGGGCGTGCGTCTCCAGCCAGTCGCCGTACTCGGTCGAACCGGTGAAGTCGACGATCTTGACGGCCTGGTGCAGGGCCAGGTCGCTGGCGAGCTTCTCACCGGGGGCCTCGGCCGCCAACATGATCAGGTTCGGGTCGAAGCCGGACTCGGCGAGCACCTCCCGGGCGTACTTCACGGTGATGGCCAGCGGCAGCACCGCCCTCGGGTGCGGCTTGACGATCACCGGGTTGCCGGTGACCAGCGAGGCGAACAGCCCGGGGTACGAGTTCCAGGTCGGGAAGGTGTTGCAGCCGATCACCAGCGCCACCCCACGCGGCACCACGTGGAACGTCTTGGTCATCCGCAGCGGGTCGCCCTTGCCGGCGGCCTTCTCCCAACCGGCGGTGCCCGGGTGCCGGGTCATCTCGGAGTACGCGTACGCCAGCGCCTCCAGGGCACGATCCAGCGCGTGCGCGCCACCGGCCTGGAAGGCCATCACGAACGCCTGCCCGCTGGTGAACTGCACCGCGTTGGCCAGCTCGAAGATGTGCTTGTGCAGCCGGTCGAGGATCTCCAGGCAGACACCCACCCGGGCCTGCGGACCGGCGTCGCGCCACGCGGGCAGCGCGGCCGAGGCGGCACTCACCAGCTCGCCCGGTCCGGCGTGCGGGTACCGCACCGCCAGCTCCACCCCGAAGGGGCTCGTCTCGGTGGCGACCCGCTCGCCGGTGCCCGGCTGGTCGAGCGGGAAATCACCACCGAGGTACGCCTCGAAGGCGGCCTTACCGTCGGCGGCGGCGGTCTCGCCGTACACCCGGGGGCTGGGAGATTCGGGATAGGCGGACCAGTAGCCCCGCTCCGTGATCGCGGTCAGCGCACGGTTGAGGGTGTCGGCGTGCCTCTCGTACAGGGGATGCGGGGTCTCCGTCATGCCCGCCATCATGCATGACGGACGTCCGCGAGCAGTAGCGCCGATACCCGTCAGAGGGTGAGCTGCCAGTCGGTCCAGGCGTCCACCGGGCGGAAGCCGAGCTGCTCGTTGATCGCCACCATGTAGCTGTTGCTCGCCGCGTTCCAGGTGTCGATCACGCGGACCGCCGGTTCGTGGGTGAGCAGGTGGTGCAGGTTCTCGGCCTTGGCGATCAGGCCGAGCCGGTGCCCACGGTGGGCCGGGTCGACGATGGTGATCTGTTGGTACGCGTGCCAGTCGGCGGAGGCGCCCACGTCCAGCAGGGTCCAGGCGACCAGTCGACCGGACGCCTCGTGTCGCATCCCGAGGTGGTAGCGCCGACGGCCCCTGGCGTCCAGGGCGCGCTCGTTGCCACGGATGCGGTCGGCGTCGACCTGCTCCGGTTCCCACTGCACGTCGCCCATGGGCGCGTCCATCATGAGCCGGCCGTCCAGGTAGGCGATGTCCGCGACGTACTCCTGCGGGGTTGTTCCCTGCCAGCAGACCGAGTGGTAGCCCTCGGCCCGGGGTCGGGCCTCGGCCAGCGCCGCGCGCAACGCGACCCGGTCGATCCCACCGACGTCGAGTCGGCGACGCACCTCGGCCAACGCGGGTCGGGCGCCGGTGGCGGCGGCGAACGCGTCCCCCGCGGCCGACCGCGCCGGCCCGTCGGGCAGCGCGGAGACGGCCATCGCGACGACCCGCTTGCGACCGTGTTCACGGAGCAGACGCACCGCGTACTCGTGCAGCGCCCGGCCGACGCCCCGCCGCCGTAGGTCGGGGTGCACCACCAGCTCGACGGTGGCGTTGTCGGTGTTGTCCAACTGGGGCAGGTCGAGCTGGAGGTACCCGGCCGGCACACCGTCGAGTCGGGCCAGCGCCCAGAGCGACCGGGTGCCGGGCATCGGGGTGTGGACCATTGCGTCGAAGCGTCGCCGGCAGAAGGGTGGGAAGTCCGGCAGGTCGGCGTCGTTGGCCGCCGACCCGACCCGGTACGCCTCGTCGATGCCGGCCCGGTCGGTGCCGTCGAACGACGTGATGGTGATGCTCATGCCGCTGAGCGTGCACCCGGGAAAAGCGATCGGGCCAGCGAATTACTCGCTGGCCCGATCGAACGTGGTCGGGAGGGACACTCGCACAACGCCTCCGGCGTTGGGTCGTAAGAACTTCAAAAGTCTTCGGCGAAATGCCCTCCCGCACGGAGCATCTTGCGCCGTCCGGTTCCTGCCGTCAAGTCCGTAGCGGCGGGTTTTCCACACTCACAGCGAAAACCCAGTTACCCGGCGGATCGCCCGCCCTCCGTCCGGGCGGTCCGCGCTCAGCCGAGTAGACCCGCGTCGCGGGCGGCCCGCAGCGAGGGCTTGATGTGGTGGGTCGGCCCGACCTGACCGGCCACCGCGTCGATGGTCTTCAGACCCTCGCCGGTGTTGAACACGACGGTCTCCTTGGTCGGGTCCAGCCGACCGGACTCGACAAGCTTGCGCAGCACCGCGACGGTGACGCCGCCCGCGGTCTCCGCGAAGACACCCGTCGTACGGGCCAGATCGCGGATACCGGCCCGGATCTCGTCGTCGTCGGCGTACTCCATCCAGCCGCCGGTGCGGCGGACCGCCTCCAGGGCGTAGAGGCCGGCGGCGGGGTCACCGATGTTGAGCGACTTGGCGATGCCGGTGGGCTTGACCGGGGTGATCGTGTCGGTGTCGGCGTGCAGCGCCACGGCGATCGGGTTGCAGCCGGCCGACTGCGCGCCGAAGACCTTCCAGCCCCCGGCCGGTGCCTCGACCAAGCCGATCTCCACCAGCTCGGAGAACGCCTTGTCAATCTTGGTGAGCAGCTCGCCGCTGGCCATCGGGATGACCACCTGCGCCGGGATCCGCCACCCGAGCTGCTCGGCCACCTCGTAGCCGAGCGTCTTCGAGCCCTCCGCGTAGTACGGCCGGACGTTGACGTTGACGAACGCGGTGTCCTCGAACTCGTCGGTCTCCACCAGCTCGCCGCAGAGCCGGTTGACGTCGTCGTACGAGCCGTCGATGGCGACCAGCTCACCGCCGTAGACGGCGGTGGTGATGACCTTGCCCTGTTCCAGGTCGCTGGGGATGAAGACCACCGAGGGCACTCCGGCGCGGGCGCCGTGCGCGGCCACCGAGTTCGCCAGGTTGCCGGTCGACGCGCACGCGAACCGGGTGAAGCCCAGTGCCCTCGCCGCGGTGAGAGCCACCGAGACGACCCGGTCCTTGAAGGAGTGGGTGGGGTTGGCGCTGTCGTCCTTGACCCAGAGCGGCGCGGTGATGCCCAGCTCGGCGGCGAGGTGCGGGGCCGCCACCAGCGGCGTCAGCCCCGGGTCGAGGGTGACCCGGGTGCTCGGGTCCTGACCGGCGGGGAGCAGTGCGGCGTACCGCCAGATGTTCTTCGGCCCGGCCTCGATCTGCTCCCGGGTGACGGTCGCCAGGGCGGCGGTGTCGTACTCGACCTCCAGCGGGCCGAAACACTCGTAACAGGCGTGCTGGGCCGCGAGCGGGTAGCGCGCCGAACAGGCACGGCAGACCAGGGCGCGGGCGGGGCTGGCGGAGGTGTCGATGCCGGAGGCGGCGAGCGTCGACGTCATGTCGAGAGTCCTCTCATCTTTCCCCGCATCGCACGGTGCGGCGGGGACGGAATTGGCACCTGCCCCGCCTGTCGCTCAGCGGTGAGCGCGCGGGGTGGTTGCCGG
The DNA here is from genome assembly GCF_029581455.1 of Micromonospora sp. WMMD964. Taxonomy (NCBI): domain Bacteria; kingdom Bacillati; phylum Actinomycetota; class Actinomycetes; order Micromonosporales; family Micromonosporaceae; genus Micromonospora; species Micromonospora sp. WMMD964. Next base: position 615,780 of record NZ_CP120860.1, read on the forward strand.
GGCGTCGTCGGGCCGTATCCCTCAGCCCCTCTGGATGAGGTATGCAGTTGTGCCGCCGAGTCTAGGACAACGCTGTCCGCCCTAGCTACCGCCGATCCCAGCCAGTGGGTCAGCGAGCGCTCACCGCCTCGCGGTCGGTCACCGCGATCGGATCCGTCACCGCGCTCGCGGCGGGCAGCGACGAGGCCCGGGTCCGGGGACGGTTGGCCAGGTTCGCGGCGACCAGCGCGGCGATGGTGACGGCGGCACCGACCAGCTCGACCGGCTCCGGACGGTAGCCGCGGGCGATCTGCACAGCGAACGTGGTCACCGGGACCAGGTTCATGAACAGCGCGGCGTTGGCGGCTCCGAGTCGCTGCACTCCGGTGTTCCAGGCCAGGACCGCGATGACGGCTCCCACGATCACGGCGTACGCCAGCTGTGGGGTGACCGCCACCAGGTCGGCGGCGGCCGGCGCGTGCTGCCGGCCGACGGCGTCCGCGCCGATACTCACGGCCAGCATGGCGGCGGTGCCGGCGAGCGCGGTGAGCGTGGTGAAGCGCAGTGGCGACCACGTGCCGAAGCGGCTGGCGCCGTGCGTGTAGATGCCCCAGCCGAGCACCGCGCCGATCATCATCAGGCCGCCGAGACCGAACTGACCGAGCCCGGCAAGGCTTCCGCGCGTGATCACCAGGCCGACGCCGAGGAGCGCCACCAGGGAGAGACCCAGCAGGAGAGGCTTCGGGCGTACGCCGTCACGGGCCCACCGGACCAGCTGGGTGATCACCGGGGTGGTGGCCACGAAGAGCGCCACCTGCTGCGGAGCGGCGTGTTCGAGCGCCAGCCCGGTGAGCACGTTGAAGCCGGCGAAGCCGACCACTCCGAGCACCACCACCTCGACCGTCCGGACGCCGGGCCGCAGCGCGTCGGCACCCTCGCGGAGCAGCAGGATGGCGACCAGGACGACGGCGGCGAGAAGGTAGCGGGCGGTGGTCAGGTTGAGCGGGTCGACCCGGTTCAACGCGCTGGCCAGGACCGGGAACATCACCCCCCAGCCGAGGGCGGCGAGCAGTGGGTAGGCGGCGGCGCGGGGTCGCATCGGCAGCTCCAATGTTCGAGTATCGTCGAACCAACGACACCGACCCTAGGAGCTTGTTCGACTGTTGTCGAACAACGGTTACACTGGTCACATGGAGCCGCACGAACCCGACCTGAGCGCCGTACCGGTCACCGCCGTGCTGGCCGCACTCGCCGACGACGTGCGGCTGCAGATCGTCCGGGCGCTCGCCGAGGGCGGCGAGGCCGCCTGCGGAAGCTTCGACTTCGGCGTCTCCAAGGCGACTCGCAGCCACCACCTCAAGGTGCTCCGCGAGGCCGGCCTCACCCGCACCCGCGCCGCCGGCACGAGCCGCCTGGTGCGGCTCCGCCGCGACGAGCTGAACAGGCTCTACCCCGGCCTGCTGGACGCGGTCCTCACCTCCCGCCCGCCGGGCTGACCGCCCCCCCACCCACCGGCGTCACCGCCGCGCCCGACGGGGGACCACCTTCTCGCGCGCCCTTTGGAGCTGAATCGTTTGCGGCATCGGGCCGGACGGCCGCCCTCGCTCCCCAAACCCGCACGCGCCGCCGGAACCGCCTCGTCGAGGCTCCGGCGACGCGCGGCACGGGTCTGCTCAGACGGACACCGGGCTGGGCTCGGCCACCGAGGACGGCAGTGCGTCGGCGCGGCGTCGGAAGAGCAGTGCGTCAAGCGCCCACGGGCCGGAACCGAGTGCGGCGACCAGCAGGAACGACCAGCAGAAGAGGGCCGACAGTTCGCCCCCGTTGTGCAGTGGCAGCAGATGGTCCGGCTGGTGCACGACGAAGTAGGCGTACGCCATCGAGCCGGACGCCAGGAGCGCGGCGGGTCGGGTGAACAGCCCGACCAGCACCAGGGCGCCGCAGACCAACTGGATCAGCGCCGCCCACCAGCCGGGCCAGGTGCCGACCGGTACCGCTTGGCCGGTCATGGGGTTGCCGCCGAACAACCCGAAGACCGAAGTCAGACCATGCAACGTGAACAGCAGACCGATCACGATGCGGAACAGGGAGAGGGTCGGCCCGCCGAGCCGAGAGACGTTCATGGGTACCTCCATCGAAGGAACGGATCTCTTCAATGTGAGGCATGAAAGTATCGAAGCTTATAAATTCCTTGCTAGTGGGAAAGTCCCCGGTCGGAATGTACCGGCACCTGGGGCCTCGCGTCGAGCACCCGCAACGCCATAGCCGGACCGAATGCGCCCCTGAGCTGCGCAAATAGTCCAATCATGGTGAGCCAGCCGCCGTGGGCACGCTCCCACACTGTGGGTGCGGCCCGTTTCGCCCACCTTCCACGCGGGCCTGGTGCAGCTCTAACCCGCGATGAGGTGTCTCGCGAGTCATGCGACCTGGCTCGCTGAGATGGCGTCGCGCTCGAATTGGCGCTGCGCCACTCTCTCGGCCACGTGCTCGCCATCGACTTCGGCGAGACGACGCTCAGCGAGGAAGACCGGCAGTTCCTGCGTACCCGGGTCTGCTGCGACACCAGGCTCGACGGGACCGGCCGCTGCGGACGCTCGGCCGACCACGACGGACCCTGTCTGGCACCGTGACACGGGCCTCGGCAGCTGGAATGGCTCGGACTCGCCTCGGCCGCCGGTTCTCAGCCCGCCCGGTTCGACGCTCTCGAGATCATCCAAGCCCTGCAAGCGTAAGCATGCGAGTGATGCCCTAAACGATTCAGCTCGAAAGGCGGGCCGGGACGGCACGCCAGCGGATTAGGGGCAGTGTCACCGCCCCGCTTCCGGGGCAGCTCAACAGGCCCCGACCAGACGACGGCAGGTCTACCAACAGCGCTGCTGCGGGGGCCAGGCAGCGGTGGGACACCTCGATGGGCGAGGATCGACAGATGATCTCCAGCCATGTGGCAGCACGGCGACGGGCCGGCGCGGCGGTCGCGACGGCGCTCCTGCTCGCCGCCTGCACCACCGGCGACCATCGCGGTCAGGGTGGGGACCCCACGGGCCCGCCACCGACCGCGCCGAGCGGCACCCCGTCCGCCGGTGGTGTGCCGCTGGCGGAGTGCCCGGAGTCCGGGGTCCAGATCCGGTCGACCGGATCGGACGCCGCGATGGGCCTCCGCGCCCTCGGCCTTGAGCTGGTCAACTGCGGCGGCCGCCCCTACCAGCTCAACGGGTACCCGATCCTGCACGTGTTCGACGAGCAGCGCGAGCCGATCATGCTGCGGGTGGTCAACGGCGCCAAGGAGATCACCTCGGGCTTCGACCAGCCGGCCCGGCCGGTCACCCTCGCCGCCGGGGAGCGGGCCACCGCCGTGGTGCTCTGGCGCAACCTCGTCACCGACTCGACTGTGGTCGCCACGAACGGGGAGTACCTGACGGTGGCACCGGCCGCCGGCCGACCGGCGGTCGAGGTCGACCCGGACGGGCCGGTCGACCTCGGCAACACCGGACGGATCGGCGTCAGCGCCTGGAAGAAGGCCGACCCGTCCACGCCGGTGCCGACGCGTCCAGCCCCGCCGCCGGCACCGAGCGCGGTGCCGTCGTCGGTGAGCCCGCCGGACGGTCGGCTGTGAGCGCAGCGGCTACGACGTGATGTCCTTGCGGGTGAAGCGCCAGAACGCCAGCCCCCAGAACACCGTCGCGTAGCTGATCGCCGAGACGCAGCCTCGTACCACGTCGTCGGTCTGCACCGGGGTCGACAGCAACCCCAGCCAGGCGGTGCTGAAGTGGGTCGGCAGAAAGTCGCGTACCGCGCCCAGGGCGGTGATCTGGTCCAGGATGCTGGACAGGATCCAGAGCAGTACCGCGCCACCCACCGCGCCCAACGCGGCGTCCGTGGTCACCGACAGCAGGAACGCCAGCCCGGCCACCACCAGGAGTACGACGGCCAGGTAGCCGAGCACCGCCAGCAACCGGAGCAGCCCTTCGGTGGGTTCCAGCTCGGCGGCGACGGTGCTGCGCAGCGGCGACCAGCCGTACCGCAGGGTCCCGACCAGCAACGCGGTGCCGGCCAACAACAGCAGGGCCAGCCCCGAGTACGCGAGCGCGACCACCAGCTTCACCGCCAGCAACCGGGCCCGGGGCACCGGGATCGCCAGCAGGTAGCGCAGGCTGCCCCAACTCGCCTCGCTGGCCACCGTGTCCCCGCAGAAGAGCGCGACGACGACCACCAGGAGGAACGACGCCGACACGAAGATGGAGAACAGGGTGAAGTTGAGGCCGCCGGAGGTGGCCAACTCGACCAGGCTGGAGAACTCGTTGCGGCCGTTGTCGTCGTCGCCCGAGTCGAACTGGAACGCGATCAGGATGATCAGCGGCAGCAGCACCATGAAGCCGAGCGCCAACTGGGTCCGCCGCCGGGACGCCTGCCGCCGGAACTCCGCCGCGAAGGGCAGGGTGGCCGACGGCCGGTAACCGCGGGCCTCGCCCGCTTCGGACACCACCATCACCGGTCACCGCTTCCCCGAGAGTTCTCGCCCACCAGGGCGAGGAACGCGTCCTCCAGGCGGCGCCGGGGCACCACCCGGTCCACCCCGATGCCGGCGCGCACCAGCTCGGCCACCACCTCGCTGCGGGCCGTGCCGTTGGTGTCGACGACCAACTGCCCGTCGCTCTCCGGGAGCACCCGGACGCCGTGCAACCGGTCCAGCACCGCCCGTGCCGCCTCCGGGTCGGTGACGTCGAACAGCACGCTCGGCGACTCGCCCACGATCTCCTCCACCGGCCCGGACGCCACGATCCGCCCCTTGTTCACCACCACTGCGTGGGTGCAGGTCTGCTCCACCTCGGCCAGCAGGTGGCTGGAGACCAGTACCGCCCGCCCGTCGGTGGCGTAGCGCTGGAGCACCCGGCGCATCTCGGCGATCTGCGGCGGGTCGAGCCCGTCGGTGGGTTCGTCCAGCACCAGCAGCTCGGGGAGGCCGAGCATGGCCTGGGCGATGGCCAGGCGCTGCCGCATGCCGTGGCTGTAGTTCTTGATCCTCCGGTGCACCGAGTCACCCAGGCCGGCGATCTCCAGCGCCGCGTCGAACTGCGCGTCGTCCCACGGCCGCCCGGTGGCCCGCCAGTACGCCTTCAGGTTCTCCAGGCCGGACAGGTGCGGCAGGAACCCGGGCCCCTCCACGAGCGCGCCGATCCTCGACAGCACCGGCGATCCGGGCACCAGCCGGCGACCGAACACGTAGATCTCCCCGGCGGTCGGCTGGGTCAGCCCCATCAGCACCCGCAGGGTGGTGGTCTTACCGGCGCCGTTGGGCCCGAGCAGACCCACCACCTGACCCGGGTGCACCTCGAAGTCCACGTTCGACACGGCGACGAAGCCGTCCGCGTACTCCTTGCGTAGTGAGCGCACGGCCAGCGGCGTGTCCGCGTACTCCGGATGCACGGAACGGTCCTGGCGGCGGTGTCGGCGGCGGACCACCGCGACGACCACGACGAGCCCGACCGCGACGGCGACGAGCAGGCCGGCGAGCACCCAGCGCCAGAGGGTCGCGGCGGTCGGGATCGGCTCGCCGCTGACCGTGGGCACGGTGACCGCGCCGTCCGCCGCCACCGTGTAGACGGTCGGTTGCGCGGGGGTGGTGTACGCCTGGTCGGAGGTGGCCACCACGAGGCGCAGCCGGTGGCCCGCCTCCACCCGTCGGACGATCGCGGGCAGCGTCACGGTGACCGGCCGGGCGTCCTGCACCCGCTGCGGCAGGCCGGTGAGCCGGATCGGGGCGACCAACCCGTTGGGCAGGGTGGCCGCGCCGTCCGGGTCGACGTCGTAGAGCTTGACGAAGAGCACCGCCTCGCCGGTCGGCGACGCGGCCCGCACGGTGACGGTGGGTGCCCCGGCCACGTCGACCGCCTCGGTCAGCGGTGCCGACTCGAACCGGGCGTGCTGACCCGGCACGTCTCCGGCCACGCCGTCCAGTAGCGAGGCGAGACCACCGGCGAACGGGATCGAGGAGATGGCGGCCGGGTTACCGTCGGGCGGGTTCGCGACCGGCTGGGCCGGACCGGCGACCTGGATCTCCCGTCGTTCGTCACCGGCCAGGCCGGGGTAGTCGGCGCGACGGAAGGCGGTGGCGACGAGACCCCGGTCGAGCGCGTCGAACCCGGCGATCCGGGACCAGGTGAAGTCGTCGCCGGGCGCGTCGCCCTCGCCCTTGACGTAGTGGTCGAGCCACTGGACCGTCAGGAACTTCACCCGGTCGGAGTCCGAGCGGGGTCCACTGCCACCGTCGTGTCCGCCGGTGAACCAGGCGACTCGCACCGGGGTGCCGTTGGCGGCGATGCCGCGGGCGTTCGCGTCCGCCTCGCCGAGCGGGAAGAGCGTGTCCGCCTCGCCCTGCACCAGCAGGGTGGGCGCCTTGATCCGGTCCAGTACGCCGGCCGGGCTGGATCGGCGCAGCAGGTCCACGGCGGCCTGGTCGGCTCGACCGGTGGTGGCGATCCGCAGGTACGCGGCGCACACGTCGGCGGCGAAGCGACCGCAGGACGGGTCGGCGGCACCGGTCGGCGCGCTGGCGGGCCCGTTGCCCGGGCCCGCGCCGGGCTCGGGGCTGGGCGGTCCGGCCGACGCGGGTGCGCCCTGCGGAGCGGCGGCGGTCGCACCGGAGAGCCCGGCGGGCCCGGAGCCCACGTTGCCCCCACCACCGAAGAAGAGACCGGCCCAGCCCTTCTTGAACACGCCCTCGGTCGGCGCTCCGCCGGTGCTCTCCGGCAGGAAGGCCCTCGACAGGTCGTTCCACGTGATCATCGGGACGATCGCGTCGACCCGGCTGTCCTGGGCGGCCAGGAGCAGGGCCAACCCACCGCCGTACGAGCCGCCGACCACACCGACCTGGGGGTCACCGGCGGCGTTGGTGCGTACCTCCGGCCGGGCCGCCAACCAGTCCAGCAGCCGCTGGGCGTCGCGCACCTCGTAGTCCGGGTTGTCCAGGTGGATCTGACCACCGCTGCGGCCGAAGCCCCGCGCGGTCCAGGTGAGCACCGCGTAGCCGCGCCCGGCGAACTCCTCCGCGTCGGAGCGGACCGACTCCTTCGTGCCGCCGAACCCGTGTGCCAACAGCACCGCCGGCACCTTCCGTCCCGACGACGCGTCGTCCGGCAGGTAGAAGGTCGTGTCCAGGTCGACCGGCTGGTCACCGGCCGGTCCGGAGCGGACGGTGAGCATCGCGTTCTCGGTGCGTACGTCCGGTCCCTGCGGCCACACCGCCCAGGTCACGGCGGCGGCCAGGAGCACGACGACCGCCGCCGCGGCGATCGCGCGACGGCGGGTGGGCAGGGCACGCCGGAACCACGCGGCCGGCGACGGCGATGTCATGCGGCACACGGTACGGCCCACAGCCTGAGCGTTGGCTGAGATCCGCCGTACGTCCGTCCGGTTGCCCCGATCGGTGGCGACCGGCGGTGCGAGCGCGCATCGTCCGACGCGACCCAGCGAGTTGACTTCGGATTCCGTGAATTCCGATCTTTTCGCGGATATCCATCTCGATCCCTCCATGTCACACCCATCGACGCGACGGAGCGTGCCCGGGACGCGGACAAATGGTGACATCGCTCGAAGTGACGCGAACCTGACTCGCCGACCGAGGTCGGACGAGTGGGGGGGTCGATTAGTTTTCCGGTCCGGTGCACGGGACTGTTCGGCTACCCGCGACCGCGCCAATCCGCGCCCACGCCGGAGGAGACAAGACATGACAGTCCCCGCGCCGCGGGCCCGCCGACGGCCGTCCATTATGGGCCGTCTGCTGCCGCTGCTGCTCATCGGGGCACTACTCGCGCCGGTGGGTCTGCTGGTCACGTCCGCCTGGCGGCAGACCAGCGACGACCGGTCCCTGGCCGCCCGCGAACGGCTCGGCGTGCAGTACCTCACCGCTCTGGCCGGAGTCACCGACGCCCTGGTGGAGGCCCAGTCCGCAGCGGTCAACGGTCGCCCGGTCGCCCGGGAGGCGTTGGACCGGGCGGTCGAGGAGGCCGCCGCGGTGGACGCCCGCATCGGCGTCGAACTGCTCAGCCAGGAGCGCTGGGCCGGCGTACGGGCCAAGCTGGAGGCGCTGCGTGGACGCGGCACCGCCGACCCGGAGGCCGCCTACACGGCGTACGGCGAGGTCTCCGACCTTCTGCTGGCCCTGCACCGCAAGGTCCGGGAGAGTTCCGGGCTGGTCCGCGACCCCGTCGCCGACTCCTTCTTCCTTCAGGACAGCGCCGGCCAGGAGCTGCCCGAAGCGGTGGTGGCCGCCGGTCGGCTCGCCGACCTGGGTGCACTGGTCGCCCGCCGCCCCGCCGCCGAGCAACCGCGTGGCCTGATGGAGCTGAGCGGCCTGCGGGTGGCCGCGCTGGCCCCCGCCGGCGACCTCGTCGACAACCTCCGCTCCGCGGTGGACGGCTCGGAGAGCACCGACCTCGGCGCCAACGTGCTGACCCCGCTCGACACCTACCAACGCTCGGTGGAGGCGCTGGCCGCGTACTCGATCCCGGCGAAGGACACCGGTGTCGTGGACCAGGCCCAGTTGGCCGCGGCCGGGCTCAACACGCACCGCGCGGCGCGGCAACTCCAGCCGGTCATCCTCGCCGAACTCGACGCCCTGTTGGTCGAGCGCGTCGACGAACTGGACCGGGATCGCTGGTTGATCACCGGGGCGGGGGTCGTGGCCGTGCTGATGCTGGGCTGGCTCGCCGCACTGCTGGTCAACGCCGCCGCCCGGGCCCGACGCCGGGCCGCCCTGGCCGCGAGCCACACCGACAGCCCGGACAGCGCGGTACGCGCCGATCCGTGGCAACCGCCGGTCAGCGAGCCGCGCGGGCTGCAACCCGCAGGCGCCGTCCGGGAACCGGAGACCGCGCAGTGGGGGGCGTTCGATGCTGCTCGGTAGGCTCCGCATCCGCGGCAAGCTCGCCCTGCTCGTGGTGATCCCGCTGCTCAGCATGGTCGGACTCGCCGTGCCGGTCATGCTCGACCGGGTGGCCGCGGCCCAGCGGGCCGGTGACACCGCCGAGCGGGTACGACTCGCCAGCCGGGTCGGCAGCCTGGTCCAGGACCTCCAGCAGGAACGCATCCTCTCGGTCGGTTACCTGCTCGGCCGGGTGGAGCGAAGTGAGCTGGTCCGCAAGTCCGCCGACGTGGACGACCGGGTGGCCGACCTGCGGGCCGCTCGGAGCGACGCGTTGACCGACCGGGTGGACAGCGCCCTGGACCGGGTGTCCAGCCTCGTCGACCTACGGGCCGCGGTGCTGGCCCGGGCCGCGAACCCCGGCCAGGTGATGGAGGTGTTCCGCCCGCTCAACGTCGGCATCATCGAGTCCCTGCGACTGGTGTTCGGTGTGGACACCGACACGTTGCCGGGCCGTCAGGTGCTCGCTCTCGACGGGCTGCTCCGCTCCGACGAGGGCCTGGCCGCGTGCGCCACGTTGAGCCTGCTGGTCAAGGCGGTCGGCAGCCCGGACACCGTCTCCGGGTACGTGGCGTGCATCGCCGCGCTCCAGGTCGACAACGCGCGTTTCCGTAGCCTGATCACGCCCGAGCAGCTCTCCGTGGCCCAGCTCAACGACGCGGCCGTGGCCGCGCGTACCAGCCCCGACTTCCTGGTCACCAGTGCCCGGGATCCGGCCGCCGCGGTCCGCCCCGTGCCGATGGAGGCGCTCTTCCCGGCCGTCCGCACGATGATCCGGCTGGGTCAGTTCGTCGAGAAGAAGCTGGTCGCCGACGTTCTCGCCGAGGCGACAGCGGAGCAGCGGCGGGCGCTCACCGCCGCGTACCTGGTCGGTGCCGCGGCGGCGTTGATCCTGACGCTCGTGGTGCTGCTCAGTGTGGCTGTCGCGCGGACGGTGGCTCGACCGTTGACCCGCCTCACCAGCTCCGCCGACCGGGTCGCCCGGGTTGCCGAGGCCGAGCTGGTCCGGGTCACCGACGACGAGACGGAGAGCCCACAACCGGTCCGGTTGGAACCGGTGGACATCCGGGCCAACGACGAGATCGGCGACCTGGCCCGCGCCTTCGACCGGGTGCAGAACACCGCGGCCCGGCTGGTCGAGCGGCAGGTCGCCGGACGGCGCAACGTGGCGCAGATGTTCGGTCACGTCGGGCGGCGCACCCAGAACCTGGTGGGTCGGCAGATCGCGCTGATCGACCGGTTGGAGCAGCAGGAGGCCGACCCGGGTCGGCTGGAGCACCTGTACCGCCTCGACCACATCTCCAGCCGGCTGCGCCGCAACGCGGGCAGCCTCGTGGTGCTGTCCGGCGCGGCCGGGGCCGACGCGCACACCGCGCCGGTGCCGCTGGCCGACCTGGTCCGGTTGGCGCTCGGCGAGATCGAGGACTACACGCGGGTCGAGGTACGGGTGCCGGCCGGCATCTCGGCCGCGCCGGCGGTGGTCGGCGATCTCATCCTGGCGTTGGCCGAGCTGATGGAGAACGCCACGGTCTTCTCACCGCCGCACACCCGGGTGCTGGTGGCCGCCGAGACGGCCGGGCTCGGCGCGCGGATCACCGTGGTGGACCACGGCATCGGCATGAGCGAGCAACGACTGGCCGAGGAGAACGCCCGGCTCACCCGCCGGGAACGGCTCGACCTGGCCCCCACCGAGGTGCTCGGTCTCTTCGTGGTGGGTCGGCTGGCTCGGCGGCACGGCTGGGAGGTGGGTCTGGCCGCCACCGCCGGCGGCGGGGTGACCGCACACCTGGAGATCCCGTCGACGTCGCTGGTGCTGCGCCGCGCCGACCGGGCCGGAGCTGCCGTGGCCAGGGCCACCGTGCCGGAACGGGACCGGCGTACGGCGACCGCGGCGGAGACCGAGCAGGACGCCCGGTCCCTCACGGCGTCCGTCGCCGCGCCGGCCCGATTCGACTCGGATCTCCTCAGCCGGGCCACCCGCAGCCTGGAGGCCGGCCCGTCCTGGAACGCGTTCGGTCACAGCCGGCCCGAGCAGGCCGCACCCCCCGCACCTCCGGCACCGGAACCGTCGGCAACCCCGACCGGGCGGGTCCGGCAGCGGGTGCCCGGTGCCAGCCTCGGGACGTCCACCGCACCGACCCGGCCGGTGGACGCCACCGGGGCGGACCCCGCCGCGGCCCGCGCCTTGGTCGAGGCGTTCCAGGCCGGTGTACGGCGAGCCGAGGCGACCGGTGTCCGGTCGAACGTGGTCGACCCGGGCGAGACGGTCGATCTGCCGAGCACACCGGGAGGCGCGGGCCCCACGGTGAGCAACGGTGGCCCGTCGGACGGCACGCCCGGCCGTCCCCGGCTGAGCCGACGGGTGCCGGGGGCGAACCTCACCGCCGTCCCGGCCTGCCAGCCACCCAGTACGCACCTCGGTGACCCGGCCGAGGTCCGGAACCTCATCAGCGAGTTCGAGGCGGGCGTTGCCCGCGCTCTGCGCGAAGTCAGCCCAGACCACCGGAACGAAGAAGGATCATCACGGTGACCAGCCCCTTCCTGCACGACAACGTCGAGCACCAGAGCCAGCCCGCCGCCAGTGGGGACCTCAGCCCGGAGGCCCGTACGTTCAACTGGCTGCTTGATTCCTTCACCTCCAGCACCGCCGGGGTCCTGGAGGCGATCGCGGTCTCCTCGGACGGCCTGTTGATGGCCATGTCGGCGATCAAGGACCGGTCCAACGCGGAACGCCTGGCGGCTGTCGTGTCCGGGATGACCAGCCTGGCCGGTGGGGCAGCCAGCTGGTACGCGCTCGGCGGCCTGAACCGGGTGATCGTCGACATGGCCGACGGCTACCTGCTGATCAGCGCGATCAGCAGCGGTTCCGTGCTCGGGGTGGTCGCCGACCGTTCGGCGAACCTGGGCACCGTCGCGTACGAGATGACGCTCTTCGCCGGGCGGGCCGGCGGTGCCCTGACCCCGCGGTTGATCGTCGAGTTGAAGAACGCCGTCCAGCAGTGACCCCGGAGGTCGCCGGCGAGGATGCGGACCCCGACCCGCGGGTCCGGATCCGCCCGTACCTGCGCACGCCGCCCTCCGCTGTGGACGGCGCGGCGGCACCGGCGCTGCCCGAGCCGGAGGCGGGCGAGGGTGGGCCGGCGGGTCCGCGTCCGTTCGTGCTCACCTCCGGGCGGGTGGCGGGTGCCGACCCGGCGATCGGGCTGGAGACCCAGGTGACGGTCCGTACGGACAGCGGCTGGTGGGCAGGCCCGCCGGACACCGTGACGACACCGGAGCTGCAGGCGATCATCGCGCTGTGCGCCGAGCCGATCTCGGTGGCCGAGATCTCGGCCCGGACCCGGCTGCACTTCGGTGTGACGCGGGTCCTGGTCGGTGACCTACGGGCGGCCGGGCACCTGGACGTACACGTCACGGACACCGACGACGCCCTCGACCCCAACCTCATCCTGCGAGTGATTGATGGACTCCGTGCGATCTCCTGAATGGCCGGTCGCCCCGCTCGGCGGGGCCTCCGCGAACAGCGCAGCCGCCCGTTACGGCACGTCGCCGGGTACCGGGCCGATAGTCGGGCGGGCCGGCCCGCCGCCGAGCGCGCCCCCGCCGCCGTACCAGCCCTCGTCCGCCGCGCCGCCGACCCCGTCGGTCGGCAAGCCGGCCGCACCGCCGATCCCGGTCAAGATCCTGGTCGCCGGGGGCTTCGGGGTGGGCAAGACCACCACCGTGGGCGCGATCTCCGAGATCGCACCGCTGACCACCGAGGCGGAGATGACCAGCGCCGGGATCGGGGTGGACGACCCGGGTGCCCGGTTGACCAAGACGACCACCACGGTGGCGATGGATTTCGGTTGTGTGACCATCGACCGCAGTCTCAAGCTCTACCTGTTCGGCACGCCGGGGCAGTCCCGGTTCGGTTTCATGTGGGACGACCTCGCCCGGGGGGCGCTCGGCGCGCTGGTGGTGGTGGACAGCTCCCGGCTGGACGACTGCTTCCCGGCGATCGACTTCTTCGAGCGGGCCGGGCTGCCGTTCGTCGTCGGGGTCAACGCCTTCGACGGGCGGTTGGCCCTGGAACTCGGCGAGATCCGCTGGGCGCTGGCCATCGGCGACCAGGTGCCCCTGGTGCAGTTCGACGCCCGGGACCGGCTCTCGGTGCGGGACGCCCTGCTGGTCGTCCTGGACCGGGCGCTGGACCGGGCCACGCGGGACCGGAGGGCCTGAGCCGACCGGCTCCGGCCGTGGCGGGAAGGGAGTGATGTGGTGAGGGGTGACCTCGACGAGACGTTGGCCCGACTGGCCCGGCGCGAGGAGGCGCAGCGCCGACGGGTCAACGACCAGGACGACACCACACCGCCGTCGGGCCGGCCGGTCCTCGGGCGCGGCAACGCCCGGTCCGGCCGGCACGATCCCCGCCACGCGGGGGCGGACCCCTCGGGCGACACCACCGGGTGGGGGCCGGTCGAGGAGGTGGCCGAGGCGGTACGCCAGGTCGTCGGCGCCCATCCGGGGCTGGCGGTGACCGTGCACGTGGAACACGACGGGCGGACGTACCCGATGCGGGTGTCCTGGGACGGGCCGGACGTCACTGTCGGCCCGGTGCCCCCGACGGCCCCGGTGGAACCCCCACCGACCTGGCCGCTGTCCGGCCGGACGGTGCCCGCCTGGGCTCCCGGCCCGGTCGGGTTGACCCCGGACCCGGCGGCCCGGTTGGCCGAGCTGATCCGCCGGGACCCGTCACTGTTGGACGAGTTGGATCCGCGGCGCTGACCGGCGGAGCTGGCTGACGACAGCTACGGTCGGGCGGTGGCGCAACCCGACCTGACCTTGACGGCGAGCCTACGACCGGCCGCGCTGGACGCCCGACGGGGCATAGTGCGGCTGCACCCGGAGGCGATGACCGCCCTGGGCCTGCGCCCCGGTGACCCGGTCCGGCTGGCCGGTCGCCGGGAGACGGCCGGGATCGTGGCGGCTGCTGCCCCGGGCGCGAGCAGCGCCCTGCTCTACGCCGACGACCTGGTCCTGGGCAACCTGGGCCTGCGCGACGGTGGTCAGGTGCGGGTCGCCCCCGCGCCGCTGACCCCGGCGGGTCGGGTCGTCCTGGCCGGGCCGGTGGGGGTGGTCGCGGCGGTCAGCCCGGAGATGCTCCGGCTCGCCCTGCTGGGCAAGGTGCTCACCGCCGGTGACGACGTGTCGCTGTTGCCGCAGGACGTGCTGCCGGACGCGTCGGTGCGTGGCCTGGTCGAGGCGGCTCGGCGCAGCCTCGCCAACACCGTCGGTTTCGCCTGGACCAGCACCCTGCTCAGCGTGGTCGCGGTCGAGCCGGCCGCCGGCGCCCTGGTCACCATGAACACGGCGGTCGCCTGGGAGCACGGCGCGACCACCCACGGGCCCGGCCCGGTCGGCGTCACGCCGCCGCAGCCACCCGGGGCGGCCGACGCGGTCCCGGTGGACGACGCCCCGGACGTGGACGAGTTGCCCGGGCTGCGGGCCCAGGCCGAGGAGCTGACCGAACTGCTCGACCTCGGCTTCCACCACCGGGAGGTGCTGGGCCGGCTGGGCACCACCATCTCGTTGGGAGTGCTGCTCGTCGGCCCGGCGGGCTCCGGGAAGTCGGCCCTGGTCCGGGCCGTCGCCGCCCGGGTCGGTGCCCGCGTCCACCCGCTCTGGGCACCGGAGGTGGCCGCGCTGGCCAACCAGGCCGCCGCCGACCGCCTGCGCGCCGCGGCGACGGCGGCCCGCACCGCCGGACCGGCGGTGCTGCTGGTCAGCGACGTCGAGGCGCTCGCACCGGCGGACGAGCCCGGCCCGGTCGCGACGGTGTTCCGGCAGGTGCTCGCGGAGAGCATCCGGGCCGGCGTCGCGGTCGTCTGCACCACCAGCCGACCGGAGGCGGTCGACAGTGCGCTGCGCGCCCCGGACCTGTTGTCGCTACGGATCAGCATCCCGCTCCCCGACCAGGCGCTACGCCGCGAACAGCTCACCGTGCTCACCCGGCAGGTGCCACTGGCCGACGACGTCCGGCTGGACGAGGTGGCCGCGCGTACCCCCGGGTTCGTCGCCGCGGACCTGGCCGCGCTGGTCCGGGAGGCCGGGGTACGCGCCGCGCTGCGACAGAAGTCCGCCGAGACGCCGACGGTGTCGATGACCGACTTCGCCGCCGCCCTGGAGGTGGTCCGGCCGACCACGATGGCGGCGTCCACCCTGGACCTGGCGTCGGTGACCCTCGACGACGTGGGTGGTCTGGACGAGGTCAAGCAGACTCTCACCGAGTCGGTGTTGTGGCCGTTGACGTACCCGGACACGTTCGCCCGGCTCGGGGTGCAGCCGCCGCGTGGTGTGCTGCTCTACGGGCCGCCCGGGTGCGGCAAGACGTACCTGGTCACGGCCCTGGCCGGGTCGGGGCGGGCGAACGTGCTGTCGGTGAAGGGCGCCGAACTGCTCTCCAAGTGGGTCGGCGAGAGCGAGCGCGCGGTCCGGGAGTTGTTCCGCCGGGCCCGGGAGGCGGCCCCCACCCTGATCTTCCTGGACGAGGTGGACGCGCTGGCCCCGGTACGCGGCCAGGCCACCGACGGCGGCACCACGGACCGGGTGGTCGCCGCGCTGCTCACCGAGCTGGACGGGGTGGAGACGCTGCGCAACGTGGTGGTGGTCGGCGCGACGAACCGGCCGGACCTGGTCGACCCGGCGCTGCTGCGGCCGGGCCGGTTGGAGCGGCCGGTCTACGTGCCGCCGCCGGACGGGCCCGCCCGCGCGGAGATCCTGCGGGCCGCGTCCCGGCACGTGCCGCTGGCCCCGGACGTGGACCTGTCGACCCTCGGCGACGAGCTGACCGGCTTCTCCGCCGCCGACTGCGCCGCGCTGATCCGGGAGGCGGCACTGGCCGCCATGCGTGAGTCGCTCGCCGCCGCCACGGTCACCGCCGAGCACGTCGCGACGGCGCGGGCGCGGGTACGCCCGTCGCTGGACCCGGCCCAGGTGGCCTGGCTGGCCGCGTACGCCGCTGACCGACAGTGAGTGGACCGGCACAACCTTTCGTCGCATCCCAGCCGTCCGTAGAACGTCATGGTCCTCGGTGGAGTCGTCCACTCCGACGTCAGGCGGTGCTCCTTGCACAGACTCTTCTCTCTCCTCGTCGTCCCGCTGCTGGCGGCGGCGACCCTGTCCACGGTCGGCGCGGCGGCGGCGGCGCACCCGCCGAAGCCGTTCCCGGCCCGGATCGCCCTGCCCGACGGCTTCACGCCCGAGGGGTTGACGATCGGCCACGGCACGACCGTCTACGTGGGCTCGGTCCTCGACGGCGCGGTGTGGCGGGGTGACCTCCGCACCGGACGCGGCTCGGTGCTGATCCCCGGCACACCGGGTATGCCCAAGGCGGGCCTCGAACTCGACCGGCGGGGTCGGCTCTGGACCGCCGACTTCTACACCGGTGGAGCCGGCGTGTACGACCCGCGCACCGGTGCCCGCCTGGCCCACTACCAGTTCAACGACGGGTCGAACACCCTGGTCAACGACCTGGTCATCACCGAACGGGCGGTCTACTTCACCGACTCGATCCGGCCGGTGCTGTACGTGGTGCCGCTGGCCCCCGGCGGTCGCCTGCCGGCCCCCACCGCGTTCCGGGTGCTGCCGCTCACCGGCCCAGGGGCGACGCCGGACGCGTTCAACAACGGGATCGTGGCGCTGCCGAACGGCGATCTGCTCGTCGCGCAGATGCTGACCGGGCGACTGGTCCGCGTCGACCCGCGTACCGGCGGCAGCGCCCTCTTCGACCTCGGCGGCTACTCGGTGGACCGGGCCGACGGGCTGGTACTGCGGGGGCGCACCCTGCACGTGATCCGCAACCTGTCCAACGTCATCGCGGTGGTGCGGCTGAACTCCGCGTACACCGCCGGGGTGGTGCAGCGGGAGATCACCGGGCCGCAGCTCCGGTCACCGGCCACCGGTGACCTCTTCGGGTCGGCGTTGTACGTGGTCAACGGCCGCTTCGACGTGGAATCCACGCCGAGCACCGACTACGACATCGTCCGCGTACCGGCCTGAGTGGAGGCGGTCGGCGGTGGCCCGCACGGTCGCCGCCGACCGCGGCTCGGCGACGCCGGCTCAATCGGTGGGCAGGAGCGGACCGAGCGGACCGAGGTCGAGGTTCAGGTCCTCCGGGGCCAGACCGAAGTGCTCCCGCAGGCCGACCATCTGCTCCTCCAGCGCCATCAACGTCACCCCGATCCGCTCCACCTGCTCCTCGGTGAGGTCGCCCAGGTCGACCCGGCGCAGCGCCTGCCGTTCCATGAGTTGCCGCAGCAACTCGACGATCGTGAGCACCAGGCTGGCCAGCCCTCGTTCCACCGAGTCGCGGTCCACAGCGATCCGACGGTCCAACGGGGTGACCCGGGGCGGTCGCCACGACCCGGTGTCCAGTGCGGCGGCCAGCTCGGCCGCGTCGTCCCGCCCGGTCATCCCGAGCCCGTCGCCGGTCCGGCGTCCACCACCGGCGTCAACGCGCCGACCGAGGCGACGAGGGCGCGCAGCGAGATCCGGACGAGGTCCACCTCGGCGATGGCCAGGGTGACGTCTCCGCTGATCACCACACCCGTGGCGAGCACCCGGTCGAGCAGGTCCACCAGGGCGACCGGCCGGTAGGCCAGCGGGTCGTCCGCGCTGCTCGGCGCGAGCACGGTGGTCACCGCGGCCCCCCGGCGACGCGAGCCGACTCGGGTCGTTCCGCGACGAAGGAGTACGCCGGCCACGGCCCGGTCAGCTCCAGCCGGATCCCCGGATGCCGGTCGCCCAACGCGACGACCAGATCGGTGAAGTGGGGCAGGGCCGGACTGTCCACCAGGTACGCCCCGTTGAGCACCATCGCGGTGGACGCCCCGGACAGCCGCCGGTCCTGCGGTGCGTGCCGTCGGCTCGCGACGGCCAGCTCACCCAGGGCCGTGTGCACCGCGTCCGCCGCCTCGCTCGCTGCCTGCCGGCCCTCCTCGCGGGCGGTCAGCTGGGCCCGACGCCGACGCAGGTACGCCGTCCCCACCCCGCCGGCACCCTCGGATCCACCGGCCCGGGCCACCACACCCGGGACCAGGTAACCCTTGACCCCCCACTCGGCGCGCCCGGTGACGCGGTCCAGTGTGCCGAGCAGCTCGGCGGCGCACTCGACGAGCGACCCGGCCACCCGGCTGTCGTCGGTGTGGACGGTAGCGAGTCGGGCCGGGACCACCGCCCCCCGGTGGGCCAGCGCCTCGACGACGCCATGGTGCGCCCGCGCCGCCCGTTCCAGCCAGGCCAGGTCCTCCAGGTGGCGACGCAGCGGCTGTTCGCCGTACTCGTCAAGTGGGGCGGCGCTGACCACGGCGACGAGACCGGCCGCGGACACCCCGCGCACCGGGCCGCCGTCCATCCCGGTGATCTTCGCGAGCACCTCCGGGTCGACGTCCCGAACGACACCGTGCAACCAGGCGCCGGCCGCCGGGGCGGCTGTCTCACGCGTCGAACTCATCCCACTCCTCCCGTTCGGCGTCCCGGCGTCGCGCCCGGGCCTCCACCCGAGGCCGGCGTTCCGCCTCGACCTCCTCCGGGTCACGTGGCCCCGGCTCCACCGGCGGCCGGGCCCGGGAGCTGAGCCACGGGTCGTGCTCCCACCAGTCGATGCCGATCTGCCGTGCGGTGTCGACCGACGCGATGACCAGCCGCAGCTTCAGCGTCAGCAGCTCGATGTCGAGCAGGCTCACCCGGATGTCCCCGGCGATCACGATGCCCCGGTCGAGGACCCGCTCCAGGATGTCGCCCAGGTTCGCCGGTTCGTGGCCGGCGGGCAGGACCTGGCCCGAGTTCTGCACCACCGACGGCTGCTGCCCAGCGGTCATCTCAGCCCACCTCGCCCTTCCCGCGCTGGTAACTGCGCACCCGCCGGTAGCCGAGCAGGCCGCCCTCGATGTCCAGCTCCACCTCGTAGAGGCCCATCAGGTCGATGGACGACGGGACGCGCCGCGCCTCCACCACCTCCACACCGACCAGCCAGCCGTCGTCGGTCGCCTCCAACGAGACGGTTCCGGACGCCTCCCGACCGGTCAGCTCGACGAGCTGCCGCAGCCCGGCCCGGGCCGCCTCGGCCGCCGAAGCCGGCTCCACGTACTCGTCGTCGGGGTAGTCCTCGGCGGCCGGGTCACGCCGCCGGGCCCGGACGTCGTCGTCGGACATCGCGTACACCTCCCTCACCGGCCGACGGGCTCTGCCGACGTACGCCGCCGGTCAGCCGTTCCAGCACCCGCTGCTCGGCCCGGTCTCGTTCCTCCGGGGTCAGCTCACCGGCGGCGGCAGCGGCATCCAACTCCTCCAGCTCACGCCGGACGTTCACCGGATTCCGCTGCCGCGCCTCGGCCTCCCGGGCGACCACCCCCACCACCGCCGTCAGCCCCCGCACCGGCGCGTACGGCAGGGTCAGCAGCGCCCAGAGCAGGTCCACCGGTCAGCCCGCCAGTTGGTGCTCGGCGACGAAGTCGTATGGGGCGAGCGGGCCCAGCAGGCGCAGTCGGAGCAGACCGCGCCGATGCTGGGCGTACTCCTCCAGGACGTCGATCAGCGCCGCCTCCTGGTCGGTGTCGACCAGCAGCGCCAGGTTCGCGGCGTCCATCTCGTGGCTGGGCGGTCGCAGTCGCGTGGAGACGACGTACTCGGCGGTGACGTCGAGCAACCGCCGGTTCTCCGCCTCCCGGCGCAGCTCCACCGCCTGGCTGATCAGCTCGCCCAGTCGGATCCGCGGTTCGCGGCTCGCCGTCTCGGGGCGGCCGCGGATCTGCTCGGCGAGCCCGGCCGCTGTCGGGTTCTCGTCCAGCACACCGCGCAGCAACGTCCGCTCGTCGAAGCGTCCGTGCACGACGTACTGCACCCGTCCCTCCAACTCGGCGAGCGCGGCGGCGAACCGGTCGTGATGCGGGCCGAGCACGTCGATCACCGCGTCCGGGCCGGTCACCACGGTGCCGAAGCGCACCGGCAGCACCGGCGCCACCGCCGCCGTCCCGTCCAGCAACTCCTGGTACGCCCGCAGGTCGGCGGACCGACCCAGTGCGGCGTCCAGCGGCACCTCACTGACCAGGGCCCCGAGGTCACCGTGCCGGATCACCGTCACCTCACCCGGCGGCTCACCGACCCCGGCGGCATCGGGCGTCGCCTCCACGTCGCCCGGCACCAGCCCGTAGATGAAGAGTCCCGTCTCGTCCGCCATCTCAGCTCCTCCCGAGATCCCGCACGTTGCCGGTGACGCCCCGCACCGAGCCGGTGACGTCGGAGACGACGTCGGTGACTCCCCCGACCAGGCCGGCCAGGCCGCCGCCGTCCTCCGGAGCGATGTCGAGCCGGTCGACCGCGTCGGCGAACCGCAGGTACGTCTCGATGCTCGCCACCACGACCCGCGCGTTGATCTCCACGAGCGGGATGCCGACGACCCCGACGGTGACCTGCGCGTCGATCACCACGCCCTTGTCGAGCACGGTCTCCACGACGTCGGCGAGGCCGCCGGCGGCACCCGTACGTTCCAGGGCGCCACCGACCGCGCCGTCACCGGACACCAGGCTCACTCGTCCTCCTCCCGCCGACGACGCACCACCGGGCGACGCGGCGGCTCGGCTCCACGACGGACCGGCGGTCGGGGCCGCTGCGGCTCCTCCCGCGGCTCCGGGCGACGGGCCCGCCCGGGGGCACGGCGGCGCGGCGCGGGAGGTGGTTCCTCGTCGGCCTCGTCCGCGTACCCCTCGTCGTAGCCGTCCTCGTAGGCCTCGTACTCCTCGTCGTACTCGGGCTCGACCGGTCGCCGGGTTGGCCGTTGCCGCTGCCGACCGGCGGGCCGCCGGGCGGGCTCCTCCGGCTCACGCTCCTCGGCCTGCTCACGCTCCTCCGGCTCACGCTCCTCGGCCTGCTCACGCTCCTCGCGGACGGCGGTCTCGTGGTCCCTGACCACCTGGGAGTCGCGGATCTCGCCACGCCAGCCCTCGACCTGGTCGGGGTCGAGCGCCACCTCCGTCATCACATGCCGGACGAAGTGCTTCAACTCCAACCGCACCCGCCGGCCCTGGGCCCGCCACAGGTTGCCGGTGTGCTCGAAGAGGCCCTGCGGGTGGTACTCCAGGACCACCAGGATGCGGGTCAGGTCCGGGGTGATCTCGTGGAAGCTGACCGTGCCGTCGACCGAGCCCTTCTCCCCCTTGGACCGCCAGTGGATGAGCTTGTCCGGCACCTGCTTGACGATCGTCGACTCCCACGTCCGGTGCGACCAGAAGACCTGCGCCTTCCAGGTCAGCTTCTCGTCGGAGTCGGTGTCGACGTTCTCGACCTTCTTCATGAAGCTCGGGAAGTCACCGAACTGCGTCCACTGGTTGTACGCGGCCCGCACCGGCACACCGACCTCGATGGTCTCGACGATGTTGGTGACCTTCTGCTTCTTGCCGCCCTTGCCGCCGCCCTTACCGCCCATGCGGCCGAGAGCCGACATCACCTTCTCCTTACCGCCGGCCACCCCGGCATGAACCATCGCCTTCACCGGTGAGTCACCCTGGGCCAGCTTCTGCGCTCCGGTCGCCGCAGCGATCAGACCGGGCCCACCGCCCTGGCGCGCGTAATCGCTGAGTCGGCCGGTCGCACCGGTGATCCGGTCCGTCACCGCCGACATCGCCCGTTCGCCGATGGCTCCGGCCAGGTTGCGCACCTCGCCGACCAGCTGGTCGCGGACCTTGTCACCGAGGCCGCCCGGGTTCGCGTTCGCCGCCACCGTCACCGCCCCCGTTGCCCGGTCGGGTCACCGTTGTCGACGCCCTGATCGGCTTCTCCGTCGCCGTCCTGGCTGCTGCCGGACCGGCTGCGCAAAGCGTCGGCCGAGCTGCGCAGCCGACCGCTGAGAGCGTCCACGCCGCTGCCCGCCGCCGCGTTCGCGGCCGCTCGGCCGGCGTTGACGAGAGGGCCGCCCAGCCGGCTGAGATTGCTCAGGGCAGGGGACGAGTGCAGTACGTCGGTGCCGCGCTTCAGCAGCCCGCCGGGGTCACGGCTGGCCCGGCCGGCGGCGACCGCGGCGGCCAGGGTGAGGGCCGTACGCAGCTTGCGGCGGCGGCCCAGCAGGTAGCCGAACCCCACCGCCAATCCGATTCGTGTGCCGGTCTTCATCTGCTCTCCTTCGCTCCCCGGAGGGTCCGGACGCCTGACCGTGGGGGCCGGAGGAGGGCTACCGGGAAAATAGCGGCGCACTGTTCCTCTGATCAGGCGTTCCGTCTCTACGGACCCGGCGGGCAGTACCCGGCAGCATTCCGCCGAAACCGATTCCACACCTCTCGGCGAAAGGGTCGACGCCGATCCGGAAAGGCGTGACGGGGTGCCTCAGAACGGACATCAAGGCGCTCTCCACCAGGGAGAACAACAGAAAAGGGGAAACGCCTGAAGGAGCGTCAGAATGCGGGAGGCGTCGAATCCAGGCTGATTTCGGCGCGCACCTTCCCAGCCTGCTCGTGCAATTTCGCGCCGCATTTTTCGAGGACGGCGACAGCGCCTACGTTGTCCGGAGTCGTCTCCGCCACGACGACCCGCATGCCCGCTCGCGCCGCGGCGTTCAACAACTCCCGCAGGGCGGCCGCGCCGATCCCCTGCCCGCGCGCCGAGCGACCGAGCCACATCCCGGTCTCCACCGTGTCGGGCTCGTCACAGCGCGTCATCCGCACCATGCCCACCACCTCGCCACCGGCGAGGATCGCGTACATCTGGGAACGGGTCGGGCCGTCCAGCCCGCCGAAGCTCGCCCGGTGGAACTCCCGGAACGCCTCACGACGGGCGAGCGACCAGCCGGCGGGCGCCTCGACCGGCGGCATGACATCGCCGGGCTCCGCCTCGGCAGCCGCTACGGAGAGCAACGGCTCCAGGTTTCGCTCGTCCACCGGCTCCAGCCGGACCGCACCCGCCACGTGCCGCAGTCTGCCGCCCCCATCGGCCGAAGTCCACCCCAATGGCGATGCACTGGCGGTCCGGCTACCGGTCCCGGCCGGTCGGGCGGCCTGGGTGTTCCTCATCACGCTCTGTCGTCACCCGTTGGTGGTCGGCCGGTCGGCTCGAACTCGCAGAACACCACCGAGGCATCGTCGGTGGCCTTGTGCCGGCGCAGCCGATCGGGGTGGTCGCGCTCGGCGGCGCGGACCCGGTCGATCAACCCGCCCGGACCGTCCGCGCCCAGCAGGTCCAGCAGACCGGACCAGTCGGTCAACCCGAACTGCTCCACCGCGCTGGACGCCCCGTCGCTGAGCAGAGCCGCCCGGCGTAGCGCCGTCGGGCCGCGCCGGGGCAGGGTCCCGGTCACCGCGTGGAAGGCCGCGTCGGGGTCCGCCGCCGCCACCCAGTAGCCGTGGGTGCGGTTCATCCGCTCCCGCTGGACGCTCACGGCGTGCCGGAACCGGGTGACCGGGTCCTCCGTCCCACCCGGCAGCGCGGCGACCGTCTCCCGCAACTCCGCCATCGCCGTGTCCAGCCGGTCGTCGGTCACCACGCTGACCTGACCGCCGCAGTCCAGGACCAGGGGGCTGTCGCAGAGCACCAGGTAATCGACCTGGTCACCACAGTCGCGCAGGAGGCAGACCGTACTGGACGGGGTGCCGGGATGGTCGAGGTCGCACTGCTCGCCGTGGTCGGCGCGCACGGCGAGGATGGCGGCGGCCAGGTTGCTGGTCAGCCGGGCCGCCGGGCGGACCGCCTCCGCCACGCCCAGCCGGGCGGCCAGGTGCCGGACGTACCACTCCGGCCCGTGCACGCAGCCGGTGTCGAAGCCCTCCGGCACTGTCGCGCCGTCGAGGACGCCGACCAGGGGGCCGATCCGGAACACCAGGTCCTCGTTGACCGATCGGCCCGGGGCCGGCGCGGACGCGGATCGTACCCGCATCACCGGCACACCTGCCGAGGGTTGGCACCCGTCACCGCCCGCTCCCTCCGTCGCCTACCGTCCAGCCACCAGCGATGCCGGATCGCCGGCCGCGTACCCCCTGGGTCGGGTGACATTCCTGGCCGGACGGCTCACTCAGGTGTCGAACGACCAGCGGAACCGTTCAGCGGCGACGGTTGCGCGCCCGTGACGAACGCAGCCGGCGGAGTCGACCGATCAGCACGGGGTCGGCGGCGAGTGCGGCCGGATTGTCCAGCAGCCCGTTGAGCAGTTGGTAGTAGCGGGTCGAGGAGACCCCGAAGGTGTCCCGGACGGCCTGCTCCTTGGCCCCGGCGTGCCGCCACCACTGCTGCTCGAAGGCGAGGATGGCGCGTTCGCGCTCGGTCAACCCGGCCGCCGGGTCGACCGGCTGGACGTGCGCGGACTCGACCGGCGGCAGCGACTCGTCGGCGGTCTCGACCGGCTCGACGGGCAGCGCCGCTTCGTCGGCGGTCTCGATCGACGGAGCCGACCGGGGAGTCGGAACGGTCGCCCCGACGCCACCCGGGCGAGCGTCGGCGGACGGCTCCGGGGTGGTGGCGTCGGCGGACATTCGCTCAGCCTAGCCAGCGAGGACCACCGTCGCAGCAGCCGGCGCGGCGGTGCCCGGACGCGCGAAGGCCCCCGGCGTGTGCCGAGGGCCAACGCAGGCGGATCTCAGGAGATGTCGCGGCGGCGCATCGCCCAGAGCGCCGCCCCGAGGATCACCACCAACCCGACCGAGAACAGCACTGACGACTGCTGCCAGGTGATGTCCATCGTCTCCGGCTTGCACTCGCCGTAGTAGGTCGCCTCGCAGGAGTTCCAGTTCTGCAGGGTGACCGTCTTCGTCATCCAGGCCAGCGCGTAGGTGGGCAGCAGCCACGCCTCGGCGAACTTCACGCTCGCCATCGAGAGCAGGATGCCCAGGCCGAACTGGCCGACCACCATCACCGCCACCACGCCACCGAGGGCCATCGCGGTGTGCCGCCCCAGCGAGGCGAGGGCGAAGCCGATGGTGGTGATCACCAACACCAGCGCCACGCCGCGCAACCCGGTCAGGGCGAACGACTGCCAGGCACCTGAGGTCATCTTCTCGGTGCTGCCCCGGAAGGTGGCGACCGCCCAGAAGCCGGCGAACCACAGCACCGCGGCGGGCAGCGTCACCGCCAGAATGCCGGTGAGCAGCGCGGCCAGCTTGGTCAGCAGTACGGTGAGCCGCTTCGGCCGCCAGAGCAGCAGGTTCATCATGCCGCCGGTGCTCCACTCGGCACCGACGAAGGACGCGCCGATCACGAACCCGACGAGCGCGAGGATCGCCGCGAACGGGACCAGCGTCTCGTCGAACGTCTCCCGGAAGTCGAAGGTCGACGGCAGGAACCACGCCGCCTCGATCTGCTCCCGGGGCGGTGGCGTGATCACCGAGCAGTCGTCGGGGTAGCGGCCGTCGTTCGGCGTGCCGGCCGTCTTGGCCTTCTCACACTCCACACGTTCCCGCTCGCTCCAGCGCACCTGCTCCTGATACTGCTGGTCGGCCTGACGTTCGGCACGGGCGAGCTGCGTGGCGTCGATCTTCTGGTTCGTGAAGAACACGCCGACCACCACCGCGGCCAGCACCACCAGGCCGAGCAGCGTCATGTACCTGGTGAAACGCCGCTTGGTGAGCCGGCGCAGCTCCGTACGATAGAGGCTCACGCGCCCCACCCTCCCCCGGCGGCGCCGGGCTGACCCGTCCCGCCGACCTTCATGGACTCGTCGACCTGCCGGTGCTGGCCGGGTACCGGCGCGGTGGCGGTCAGTTCGAGGAAGACGCTCTCCAGATCGACGGCGATCGGCGCCAACTCACTGACGTACAGGTTGTGCTCGGCGAGCAGCCGCGTCACCGAGGCGGGCTTGTCGACGCCGGCCAGCATCAGGTGGTCCGGGTGCCCGGTGACCCGGATCCCGGCCTTGGTGAGCGCCTCGGTGGCCACCGGCAGGTCGCTGACCGCCTCCAACCGGATCCGGACCGCACCCGACGAGTGCTGGGCGAGCACCTCGTCGACCGGGCCGAACGCGACCCGCCGACCCAGCGAGATGATGGTGACCGAGTCACAGATCAGTTGGATCTCGCCGAGGATGTGGCTGGACAACACCACGGTCATCCCCGACTCGGCGAGGTTGCGCATCAACGTGCGCATCTCCCGGATGCCACCCGGGTCGAGGCCGTTGGCGGGCTCGTCGAGGATGAGCAGCTTCGGGTTCTTCAGCAGAGCCGAGGCCACGGCGAGCCGCTGCTTCATGCCCAGCGAGTACGTCTTGACCCGCTCGCCGGCCCGGTCGCGCAGCCCGACCAGCTCCAACACCTCGTCGACCCGGGTGGCCGGCACCTCGCCCGCCCCGGCCAGCAGGGACAGCGTGTCCCGTGCCGTGAAGTGCGGGAAGAACTGCGGGCTCTCCACGATCGCGCCGACCTGGCCGGCGACGGTGGGCAGTGCGTCGGGGACGTCGTGCCCGAGCAGCACCATCCGGCCGCCGTCGGGTCGGATCAGGCCGAGCAGGGTACGCAGCGTGGTGGTCTTGCCGGACCCGTTGGGGCCCAGGAAGCCGTGCACCTGCCCCGCGTCGACCCGCATGTCGAAGCCGTCGAGCGCGTTGCGGGTGCCGCGTCGACGACTCTTGTACGTCTTACGTAGACCTTCGATCTCCAGGACAGCTGGCAAGCTGCACCTCCCCCGATGGGTGGGCGTGACAGCCGACACCATACGCGGTATGTAGACGCTCGCAATACGCGGTATGCATCGACGCGCCGAATGGACTAGTTCATCGACGGAGCGTGACCGCTCAGGCGCAGACGACCTGCACGCCGGCGGCGCGGAACGCCTCCACCACCTCCGGTGCGGCACCGGAGTCGGTCACCAGCGTCTCCACCCGCTCGACGGGGCAGATCCGGGCGAAGGCGTGGCCGCCCAACTTGGACGAATCGGCGATGATCACCACGCGCTTGGCGCGGGCCACCATCAGGTTGTTCATCGCCGCCTCACCCTCGTGGTGGGCGGCCGCGCCGAGCTGTGGGTCGATCGCGTCCACACCGAGCAGCGCGACGTCCAGGGTGACCTCACGCAGCAGCGCCCCGCCCAGCGGACCGACGAGTTCGAACGACTTCGGACGCACCACCCCACCGGCCACCACGACCTTCATCCGCGATCGCACCAGCAGCTCGTTGGCGATGTTCAGCGCGTTGGTGACCACGGTGAGCTGGGCACCCTCGGCGCTGGTGTTCAGGTCCGGCCGTACGGCGAGGGCCCTCGCCACCTCGGTGCTGGTGGTGCCGCCGTTCAGGCCGACCACGGTGCCCGGCGCGACCAGTGCGGCGGCGGCCGCCCCGATCCGCTGCTTCTCCGCCGAGTGCTTGGCCGTCTTGTAGCGCAGCGGCAGGTCGTACGAGACACCGTTGGCGACCGCGCCACCCCGGGTCCTCGTGATCATCTGCTGCTGGGCGAGCTGGTCGAAGTCACGCCGGATGGTGGCCTGGGAGACGTCCAGCCGCTCGGCTGCCGCCTCGACGCTGACCCGGCCGTTCTCGGTCAGCATCTCGAGCAGGGCGTTCCATCTGGCGTACCGGTCCACCGCGGAGGCCCTCCCAGCAACTGCACGGACGGTGATTGATTGCGTGCACACTAGTGCGCGAAACTGGGCGGGCGCAAAAGACTGACCTGCGCGATCGGCTGGCTGGTTGCCACGGCCACCCGCGTTCGCGCAGAATAACGCGCGAAATGCGGGTCAAACGAGCCGTATTGCGCACCGGTCGCCCCTGCGAGGAGTTTTCCATGGCATACGTGGACGCGGAGATCGCGAGCCAACCCGACTGCTGGCGGGAGGCGGCCGAGCTGGCCGGCGTCGTCCACGGTGACCTGCCCCGCCCGGGTGAACGAGTCGCCGTGGTCGGTTGCGGCACGTCGTGGTTCATGGCCATGGCGTACGCGGCCCGCCGCGAGCAGGCCGGGCAGGGTGAGACCGACGCGTTCCAGGCGTCCGAGTTCCCCACCGTCCGCCACTACGACCGGCTGATCGCGATCACCCGTTCCGGCTGCACCACCGAGGTGCTGGAACTGCTCGCCGCGCTGCGCGGGCGGACACCCACCACGGTCATCGTCGGCGACCCCGCCTCCCCGGCCGTCGACCTCGCCACCGCCGCGGTGACCATGCCCTTCGCCGACGAGCGGTCGGTGGTGCAGACCCGCTTCGCGACCACCGCGCTGGCTCTGCTCCGGGCCCACCTCGGTGACCCGGTGACCGCGCTCGTCGCCGACGCCGAGGTGGCGGTGCGCTCCCCGCTGCCGATCGACCCGGCCACCATCGGGCAGGTCACCTTCCTCGGTCGGGGGTGGACGATCGGGCTGGCCCAGGAGGCGGCGCTGAAGTGCCGCGAAGCGGCGACGTTCTGGGCCGAGGCGTACCCGGCCATGGACTACCGGCACGGGCCGATCTCGGTCGCCGCCCCCGGTCGGCTGGTCTGGGCGTTCGGCGACCTGCCCGACGGGCTACCCGAGGACGTGGCCGCCACCGGCGCGGCCTTCGTGCACAGCCGCACCCACGGTTGGCGCACGGTGTTGGGCAGTTGGTCAGCCGGTCGTACCCCGGTCGACCCGATGGCCGACCTGATCCTGGCGCAACGCTTCGCGGTCGCGCTGGCGACCAGCCAGGGTCTCGACCCGGACGCCCCCCGGCACCTGTCCCGGGCCGTGGTGCTGGCGTGAGCGGCGACGCCGCGCCCACCGATCCGGTGGTCGTCGCACTGGACGTCGGTGGCACCGGCATGAAGTGCGCCCTGGTCCGGCCGGACGGCGTCGCGGTACGCACCGAGCGGCACCCCACCGACGCCGTACGCGGCCCGGCGGCCGTGGTCGCCACCATCCTCGACGTGGCCGAAGGGCTCGCCGACAAGGCACGCGCCGACGGCCTCACCCCGATCGCGGTCGGCATCGCCGTCCCCGGTGTGGTGGACGAGGCACGTGGAGTCGCGGTCTGGTCGGCGAACGTGGGCTTCCGGGACGTACCCCTGCGGGACCTGGCGGTGCGACGGCTCGGCCTGCCGACGGCACTGGGCCACGACGTGCGGGTGGGTGGTCTCGCCGAGGCCCGGCTCGGTGCCGGGCGCAGCACCGGGCACGTGCTGTTCGTGGCGATCGGCACCGGCATCGCCGCCGCGCACGTCGTGGACGGTCACGCCGCTGTCGGCGCGCACGGCGCCGCCGGGGAGATCGGCCACATCCTGGTCCGGCCGGACGGGCCGCGCTGCGGCTGCGGCCGACCCGGCTGCCTGGAGGCGGTCGCCTCGGCCGCAGCGGTCGGACGCCGCTACGCGGAGCTGGCCGGCGAGGCTGCCGACGGTCCGGTGTCCGCCGCCGAGGTGGCCGAGCGGGCCGCAGCCGGCGAACCGCTCGCCGGTCAGGTCTGGCGGGAGACTGTCGAGGCCCTCGCCGACGGTCTGGCCAGCGGGCAGGCGCTGTTCGACGTGGCGACGATAGTGCTCGGTGGCGGCCTCGCCCAGGCCGGGGATCGGCTGCTGACCCCGCTGCGGGCGGCGCTGCACGAGCGGATGACCTTCCACCGGGAGCCGCAGCTGGTCGCGGCAGCCCTCGGCGACGAGGCCGGTTGCCTCGGTGCCGCCCTGCTCGCAATGGACGCCGTGCGCGGCCACGACCACCAGGAGAAGCGATGACCGTACGGGTGAACGGCCGCGTGGTGACCCCGACCGGTGTCATCCGACAGGGATGCGTCGAGTGGGACGGGGATCGGATCACCGCGGTCGCCGAGTACCCGTCGGTCCGGGACGGGCACTGGATCCTGCCGGGCTTCGTGGACATGCACACGCACGGCGGTGGCGGGCACACCTTCACCACCGGCGATGCCGCCGAGGCGCGGGCGGCGGCCGACTTCCACCTCGCGCACGGTACGACCACAGTGCTGGCGAGCCTGGTCAGCGCCCCCTTCGAGTTGATGCGCTCGTCGACCGAGGCGTTCGCCCCGCTGGTGGAGGAGGGCGTGCTGGCGGGTGTCCACTTCGAAGGGCCGTACCTCTCCGCGACGCGGTGCGGCGCGCAGAACCCGGAGTACCTCCGCGACCCGTCGACCGACGAGCTGACCGAGCTGATCAAGCTGGGTCGGGGCGCGGTCCGGATGGTCACCCTCGCTCCGGAACGCGAGGGCGCGTTGGAGGCGATCAGGCTGCTCACCTCGCAGCGGGTGGTGGCGGCGGTCGGCCACACCGACGCCACGTACGAGCAGACCCGCTCCGCGGTCGCCGCCGGCGCCAGCGTCGGCACCCACCTGTTCAACGGCATGCGACCGGTGCACCACCGCGAGCCGGGCCCGGTGGTGGCCCTGCTCGACGCGCCCACGGTGATCTGTGAGCTGGTCGCCGACGGGGTGCACCTGCACGACGGCATGCTGACCTTCGCCACCGCGACCGCCGGCCCGGACCGGGCCGCGCTGATCACCGACGCGATGGCCGCCGCCGGCATGGCCGACGGGGAGTACGAGCTGGGCGGTCAGGCCGTCACCGTGGCCGACGGGGTGGCCCGGCTCGCCCGCGACGGCGCTATCGCCGGAAGCACCCTGACCATGGACGCCGCGCTGCGGCACGCCGTGAATGCCGGAATCCCGATCGCCGACGCGGCACGGATGGTGGCCACCACCCCGGCCCGGGCCATCGGCCTGGGCGACCGGGTCGGCGCCCTCCAGGTCGGCCTCCGCGCGGACCTGGTGGTGCTGGACGACGACCTCAACGTGGTACGGGTGCTGCGCGCGGGCTCCTGGATGGACTGACACCCGGGCAGACCAGCGGGCGAACCATGCCCGTCCCACGCGTGAGGGCAGCTCGGCCGGCCCTCTGGAGAGCCTTTGGAGCTGAATCGTTTACGACATCAGTGACGTCACCGGCCTGCTCGGCCACCGCGACAATCAGTGAAAGCTCCTCGGCGACCCAGGAGCGCGGCCCGGTCGAGCCGACCAGCCCAGCCCTACCGACCAGGGCTGAATCGTTTACGACATCAGCTCCAAAGGCAGCGGGCAGGAAGTCCGGTAGCCGAGCCGACCGTTCGAGTCGGCCGGAGCCGCCAGACCCCGGACGACCAAGGCCCCGGACAGACCAACCGGGGTCTCAGCTCAGGCCGGCGACTTCCACGCCGAGGACGGCCTGCTCGTCGGGGCGGTGCACCAGCACGTCGGTCAGGTACGACTGGACGGCGTGGCGCATTCCGACGTCCCGGCCTGCCTGCTCGGAGAGCAGCCACTTGTGCTCGATGATCTGCGCGAACAGCTCCTGTGGCTCCAACTTGCGACGCAGGTGCGCCGGAACGGCCCGGACCACCGGCTCGAATACCTCGGTGAGCCAGCGGTGCGCGGCCTGCTGTTCGTCGATCAGGTCGCTCTCCGCCCGGTAGGCGTCCAGGTCGTTGAGCAGCTTGCGCGCCTGGTTCTCCTCGGCGTCCAGGCCGGTCAGCCGCAGCAGCCGCCGGGTGTGGTAGCCGGCGTCCACCACCTTCGGCCGGACCAGGAAACGCCCGTCCTCGCCGCCCGACATGGCCACCTCGGCCACGTCGAAGCCCAGCTCGTTGAGGCGGCGGATCCGCCCCTCGATGTCGTGCCGCGCCTCCCGCTCGATCGCCTGCTCGTAGGTGATCTCGTGCCACAGGCGCTCGTAGCGCTGCACGACCTCCTCGCAGACCACCTCCGGGTCGATGGACTCGTGCAGCAGGCCGGCGGCCTGGAGGTCCAACGCCTCGCCGAAGATGTTCACCCGGGCGATCTCCAGGTCCTCGCCGCGCTGACCGTTGGAGAGCGAGTTGTGCAACGCACCGGTCTCCGCGTCGACCAGGTAGGCGGCGAACGCGCCCGCGTCCCGGCGGAACAGCGTGTTGGACAGCGAGCAGTCGCCCCAGAAGAAGCCGGTCAGGTGCATCCGCACGATCAGGGCGGCGAGCGCGTCGAGCAGCCGGCTCATCGTCTCCGGTCGCAACGTGTGCGAGAAGAGCGCACGGTACGGCAGCGAGAACTGCAGGTGCCGGGTGATCAGCACCGATTCGAGGGGCTCGCCGTCCTCGGTCTGCCGGTCGGCGACGACCGCCACCGCCTCGACCGAGGGGAAGTCGATCCGCTCCAGGGCCCGGAGCAGGTCGTACTCTCGCTCGGCGATCCGCTCCCGGGTCTCCTTGAAGGCGTAGACGTAGTCACCGAGCCGGACGAACCGGACGATGTGTCGGGAGATGCCCTGTGGCAGGGCCACCAGATGTTGGGCAGGCCACTCCTCCAGCGGAGTCGACCAGGGCAGGTCGAGCAGCGCCGGGTCCACGAGGGCAGACGTGATCCGCACGGGCACAAGCATGACGCCTCGCCCCCCGCATCCGCCTCACATCGTGGTTGGGCCCACAGCGCCGAACACCCCGGCCTCGCACCGGGCCGGTAGCGTGGTCGCGTGCTCAAACCGACGGCGGTACGACGTGACCTGCGGCTACGGCCGGTCCGCCCGGCCGGCTGGTGGTTCGACGCGCTGCTGCTGGTCGGATTGGTCGGTTTGACGGTGGCGCTCGCCGCCGATCAACTCTTCGGATTGGACCGGGCCGTCGCCGACTGGGCCGACGCACACCGACCGACCGCCGCCTACTGGGTCGCCCGGGTGCTGAACTTCCTCGGCCAGGGCACCCCGTTGACCCTGATCGGCGTCGGGCTCGGCGTGCTGCTGGCCGTCCGGCTGCGGTCGGTGCGGCCGATCCTGCTGCCGGTGGTCGGGTTCGTGATCACGACCTTCACCATCGGCCCGCTGAAGGTCTGGACCGCGCGGGCCGCACCGAGCGCCAGCGTCAAGGAGCCGTTCCTGTCGCCCGAGCAGACCCTGCCGCTGTTCCACGACGACCTGCCGGTGCGATTCGCCCAGTCCTACCCGTCGGGGCACGTCGCCAACGCCATCGTCTGGTACGGCGTCATCGCCCTGCTGCTCGCCCCGCTGGTCCGCAGCTTCGGCCGGCAACTCCCGAGTCGGCTCGTCACCGTGATCCGCATCGTGCCGCCGTTGGTGGTCCTCACCACCACCACCTACCTGGGGTGGCACTGGCTGACCGACTCGGTGGCCGGGCTGCTGCTGGGCCTGCTCCTGGACCGGTTGCTGCACCGGGTCCCGTGGGACGACCTGCCCCTCCCCGGCCGGTTGCGCGAATGGGACCGGCCGTTCACGTCGTACCCCTAGGGTTTCGGTCCGTGGATCAACTGGCGCGGCGACTCGGCGTACCCGATGCGGTTGTCATCGGGTTGGGCTCGATGCTCGGTGCGGGCGTCTTCGTGGTCTTCGGCCCGGCCGCGGCGGCGGCCGGCGGCGCCGGTCTGCTGCCCGCGCTGGTGCTGGCGGGTTTCGTGGCCTACTGCAACGCGACCAGCTCGGCGCGGTTGGCGGCCCGCTACCCGGAGTCGGGCGGCACCTACGTCTACGGGCGGGAGCGCCTCGGGCCGTTCGCCGGGTTCGTGGCCGGCTGGGGGTTCGTCGTCGGCAAGACGGCGAGTTGCGCGGCGATGGCGTTGACCATCGGGGCGTACCTGTGGCCGGGGCAGGCCCGGCTGGTCGCGGTCGGCGCGGTGCTCGCGGTGACCGCCGTGAACCTGCGCGGCGTCGGCAAGACGGCCACCGCCACGAAACTGCTGGTCGCGCTCGTGCTCGCGGTGCTGACAGTGGTCGCTGTCGTCGGCGTGGTGGGTGGGCCGGTGCACCTGGACCGGCTGACCGAGCCCGGCGGCTCCGTCCGGGGCGTGCTGACCGCCGCCGGGCTGCTGTTCTTCGCCTTCGCCGGGTACGCGCGGATCGCCACCCTCGGCGAGGAGGTCCGCGACCCGCAGCGGACCATCCCCCGGGCCGTGCCGCTGGCGCTCGGGCTGGTACTCGTGATCTACCTGGCGTTGGCGGTCGTCACGCTCGGCGTGCTCGGCGCCGACCGGCTGGCCGGGTCCGCCGCGCCCCTGGTCGACGTGGTGACCGCAGCCGGGCTGCCCGGCCTGGCCTGGGTGGTCCGCGCCGGGGCGACGATCGCGGTCGTCGGCGTGCTGCTGTCCCTGGTCGCCGGGGTCGGTCGGACCACCCTCGCGATGGCCCGCCGTCACGACCTGCCCGGTGCGCTGGCCGCCGTCCACCGGGTGCACAAGGTGCCCCACCGGGCCGAGATGGCGGTGGCCGCCGTGGTGATCGTGGTGGTGCTGCTCGGTGACGTCAGGCAGGCGATCGGCTTCTCCAGCTGCACGGTGCTGGTCTACTACGCGATCACCAACGCGGCGGCGCTGACCCTGGGCCGGGACCCGGACCGGCGGTCGCCGGTCCGGGTCCTCGCCGTTCTGGGGCTGGTCGGCTGCCTGCTGCTCGCTGTCAACCTGCCGCTGGGCAGCGTCCTCGCCGGGTTCGGCGTGCTCGCCGTCGGAGCCGCCTGGTACGCGCTACGGACGGGCCACCGGCGGCCTGGTCTATAGCGACACGGTCAGCGGCTCAACCGCCGGTAGCGGCGCACCGCCAGCGGGGCGAAGACGGCGATCAGGAGCACCGGCCACAGCACCGCCAGCAGCATGGCGTGCTCCGCCGGCCAGGAGTCGCCGCCCAGGCCCGGGTTGCCGAACAGCTCACGCATCGCCGCGACGGTGGCCGACAGCGGGTTCCACTCCGAGATCGTCCCGATGACCGGCGGCATCAGCTCGGGCGACACGAACACGTTGGAGATCGCGGTGAGCGGGAACGCGGCCGGAAAGACGATCACGCCGACCGTGTCCGGGTTGCGGACCAGCAGCGCCAGGTAGATCCCGATCCAGGTGATCGCGACTCGGAGCAGCAGGAGCAGCCCGACGGCGAGCAACGCCTTGGCCACACCGTGGCGCCACTGCCACCCGACGAGCAGGCCGCAGACCAGCAGGGTGGACATCTCCAGCAGCGCGCGGAGCAGATCGGCGGCACTGCGACCGGTCATCAGGGCGGACCGGGCCATCGGCATCGACCGGAACCGGTCCACGACACCTCGGCTGAGGTCCAGCGCCACGCCGGTCGCGGTCGCGCCCAGGCCGTACAGCATCGTCATCACGAAGACGCCGGGAACCAGGAACTCGCGATAGTCGCCACCGCCGGCCACCTGCATGCCGCTGCCGAACACGTACCCGAAGACCAGCACGAACATGATCGGCAGCGAGAAGTAGAGGATCAGCTCCTCCGGCGAGCGGATCACGTGGATCATGTTCCGCCTGGTCATCGTCCAACCGTCGACCACCGCCGCCGTCATGCCACGTCCGCCTTCCGTCCGGCTCCCACCGGCTCGCGGGCCTCGTCGGGCCGGTGCCCGGTCAGGTGGAGAAACGCCTCGTCCAGCGTCGCGCGCCGCAGACCGATGTCCTCGACCGCGATCCCGGCGTCGTCCAACGCGCGCACCACGTCGACCAGACCGGCGACCCGGTCGGCCACCGGGACGCTGAGTCGCCGGACCTCCGGATCGACAGCGGGCTCGACGGCGCAGATCGACGCGACGACGCGGGCGGCACGGATCAGGGCGGCGGCGTCGCGTACCACCACCTCGACCCGGTCACCGCCGGTCATCGCCTTCAGCTCGTCCGGCGAGCCCTCCGCCACCACCCGCCCGGCGTCGATCACCGAGACGCGGTCGGCGAGCTGGTCGGCCTCCTCCAGGTACTGCGTGGTGAGCAACACCGTGGTCCCGTCCGCGACCAGGGCGCGGACCAGGTCCCACACCTGGTTGCGGCTGCGCGGGTCCAGGCCGGTCGTCGGTTCGTCGAGGAAGAGCACCCGCGGGGTACGGATCAGGCTGGCGGCGAGGTCCAGTCGGCGGCGCATCCCACCGGAGTACTCACCGGCGGACCGGGTGGCCGCCTGGTCCAGCCCGAACCGCTCCAGCAGCTCGTCGGCACGTCGACGGGCCGCCCGTCGGCCGAGCCGGAACAGCCGGCCGAACAGTTCCAGGTTCTGTCGGCCACTGAGGGTCTCGTCGACCGCCGCGTACTGCCCGGTCAACCCGATCCGGGCGCGCACCTCGTCCGGTCGGCGCAGTACGTCGTACCCGGCCACGCTGGCCCGGCCCGCGTCGAAGCGCAGCAGCGTGGCAAGGATCCGTACCGCCGTCGTCTTGCCCGCGCCGTTGGGCCCCAGCAGCCCGTGGACCGTGCCGGTCGGGACGGTCAGGTCGAACGAGTCCAGCGCGCGGGTGGGGCCGTACCGCTTGCCCAGGCCCTCGGCGACCACCTCGAATGTCGTCATGCCCCCACAGTGCGGTGGTCCGCTGACGGGTCACGCACCGTCCGCTGACGGCGGCGCACCGGACTCGGCCTTCTCCGCCTCGGCGATCTGGTCGAGAACGAACATGACCTCCGTCCGGGTGGCCTCGCCGACGTACCAGCCGGTGAGTCCGCCGGTCAACGCCGCTTCGCAGAACCGCCTCGCCTCGACCACGTCGCCGCGCAGCCGGGCCACCTGGGCGAGGCCGAGCCGGGCACCGGCGACGAACTCCGGCGCACCGCTGCGCTGCGCGAGGAGCAGGGCGGCGGTGAAGTCGTCGCGCGCCGCGGCGAGGTCACCGGCGCGCAGCCTGATCTCGCCCCGGGTCCGCAGCATGTCGGCCTGGTCGACCACCGATTCGAGTTCCTCGGCCAACGTCATGGCCTGGTCCATGCGGGCGCCCGCCGCTTCCGCGTCACCGCGCCAGGCGGCGAGTTCGCCCAGCACACCCAGAGTGATCATGCAGCCCCAGCGATCCCCGGCCTGCCGGAACCCGTCGAGCGCGGTGGCCAGTGCCGTCCCGGCCTGGTCCCACCCACCACTCCACATCTGCGCCGAGCCGCTCCCCATCGCGGCCAACGCGTTGATCCACACGTCCGAGCCGACCAGCTGGCGCAGCTCCCGCATCAGCTCGTTGACGTGCTCGGACCCGCCCGACGGCGGGCCGGCCGAGATCCCCGACAGGTACAGCAGGAAGGGTTGCCGGGGCGGTCGGTCGAGACTGCGGATGACGGACCGCTGCGTACCCAGCGAGTCCAACGGCCCGAATCCGCCGAGGGAGGCGTTGTAGACGCAGAGCGCGTACTCCTCGCGCAGCCCCGGAGGCGCTTCGGCGCCGAACAGGCCGAGGACGTCGGCGGCCAGCCGGGCCCCCTCCCCGCGCATGCCACGCAGCCACCAGTAGAACGACAGGGCCGCGACCATCCCGGCCGCGTCTGCCGCATCGCCGGCTGCGGTGGCACGGCGCAGCGCGGCGTGGAGGTTGTCCCGTTCGGCGTCGAGCCGTCGCAACCAGTGCAACTGCTCCGCGCGCCGCAGATGGTCGCTGGCGGTCCAGGCGAACTCCAGGAAGTACGCGGTGTGCGCCCGACGCAGGTCGTCGGCCTCGCCCGCGTCGGCGAGGCGTTCGGCGCAGAACGCACGGACCGTCTCCAGCATCCGGTACCGACCACCGGCCAGCTCCACGAAGGACTTGTCGACGAGACCGGCCAGCGCCCCCACGAAGTCCTCGCCGGGCAGGCCGCAGACCTGTCCAGCCGCTTCGAGGGTCGCGCCACCGGCGAAGACGGTGAGGCGACGGGCCAGGCTTCGTTCGGCGTCGTCGAGCAGGTCCCAGCTCCACTCGACGACCGCCCGGAGGGTGCGGTGTCGTGGCGACGCGGCCCGGCTGCCCATCGACAACAGCCGCACCCGGTCGTCGAGGCGGGCGGCCACCTCGGCGACGGGCAGCGCACGCAGCCGGGCGGCGGCCAGCTCGATCGCCAGCGGCAGGCCGTCGAGGGTGCGGCAGATCCGCAGCACCGTGTCGACGTTGGCCGGCGTGACGGTGAAGTCGGGCGCGACGTCGGCGGCCCGCTGGGCGAAGAGACGGACGGCGGCGAAGTCGTCGGCGTGCTCCGCGGACGCGCCGGGCGGTGCCACGGTGAGCCCGGACAGCGGGCACAACGCCTCACCGGCCAACCCGAGCGGCTCGCGGCTCGTGGCCAGGACACGCAGCGCCGGGCACGCACCCAGCAGTCGGGCGGCCAGCCGGGCGACGTCGGCGATGACGTGCTCGCAGTTGTCGAGTACCAACAGCAGTGGGCGCTCGGCGAGCGCCTCGACCAGCCGGTCGATGGGTTGCCGGCCCGGCTCCGCCGGAGCGCGCAGGCCGGCGTCGCGCAGGCCGAGCGCGCTCAACACCGCCTGCGGTACGTCCGACCCGTCGGCCAACCCGGCCAGTTCGACGAAGCGGACCTCCCCGTCGAGGCGGCCCGCCGCCTCGATCGCCAACCGGGTCTTGCCCGCTCCCCCGGGGCCGATGAGGGTGACCAGCCTCCGGTCGCCGAGCAACACGCCGACGCGCCCGAGTTCCTCGTCCCGCCCCACGAACGTGGTGAGCTGACTCGGCAACGCCCGTTGGGTCGACCCGCCCTCCGCACCCCGCAGTACCGCGAGGTGGATCGCGGCCAGCGCCGCCGACGGGTCGGCACCGAGTTGGTCCGCGAGGATGCGCCGGGCGTCCTCGAACTCGGCCAGCGCCTCCGCCGGCCGACCGAGTGCGGACAGGGCACGCATGAGCTGACCCCGTGACCGCTCCCGCAGCGGATGGGCGACGACGAACTCCCGTAACTCGGCGACCAGCGCGGGCGACGCACCCAAGGCCAGGTCCGCGTCGACCCGATCCTCGATCGCGGCCAGCCGCAGCTCGTCCAGTCGGGCCGCCTGCGCGGGCGCGCCCGGCACATCGGCCAGGGCGGGGCCACGCCACAGCTCCAGCGCCTCCCGCAACACGGCCGCGGCCCGGGACCACTCACCGGCGGCGAGTGCGCGTCGCCCCGCCTCGGCGCATCGCTCGAACCGGTACGCGTCGACATCCTCGGGGGCCACGGCGAGGCGGTAACCGGCCGGGTGGAACTCGACCGGGTTCTGCTCGGCGGGCAGCGCCTGACGCAGACGCGACACCTGGGACTGGAGCGCGTTGCCCGCCCCCCGGGGCGGGTGCTCGCCGTACAGGCCGTCGATCAGCCGGTCGGCGGGGACGACGCGGCCCGCGTCGAGCAGGAGGAGCGCCAGCAGCGCGCGCAGCCGGGGGCCGCCCACGGGGATCTCGCGCCCGTCGGCCAGCAGCACCTGGGTCGGCCCCAGGATGCGGAATCGCATGCATGGATTGTCACTCAGCGCCGGTCGGTCCTGATCCACTCCGGTTCGCCGAAATCGCGGTTTCACCGCGCCGGGGATACCGCCACTTCGGCGAACCGGAGTGGATCAACCCGCCGGCGCGGCAGGGTGCGGTTCACACGCCCCAGGGCGCCCTCGAGGGTTCGCGAATCATGCGCGGTGTGCGCGGGAGTCGGGCTCGTCCCGGGTGCGGGCGTCGTCGACCGGCTCGCCGGACCACACGCCAGTGCCCGCGCTCTGAGCCGGTGGCACGGCCCCGACGACCGGTGAGCGGGACGGTGCCACCGGGTGGGCCGCGCCCGGGGCGGAGGCCGCGACCTCCTGATCGCTCGGCCCGGCCGCCGAGTCGTGCCCGGCGGGGACGGGCAGCGATCGGGCAGCACCTGGTGCCGCCGGTACGGGCCGGGGCACCGAGTCGACGTGACCTGGCGGCGTCAGCGTCCTACCCGGGACGGGTGGCGCGCACTGCCGGGTCAGCCAGTCCAACCCGCGCCGCCGGGCGACGACCGTCAACCGGTCGCCCGCGAAGATCACCTGGCGGGGATCGAGGTCCTTCCACCAGATCGTCCTGCCACCGCCGGCCGGGGTCCGGGCGATCAGCCGGACCTGCCCGTCCCGGTTGACCACGTCCAGCGGCCGTCCGTCCAGCTCGGAGCCGGCCGCGACCGGCACCTCGGCCACCGGCAGCGCGTGCCGGTCGACCGGAATGGTGGTGATCACCGCACGTTCGGTGAGCGCCCCGATGAAGGCCGGGGCGGCCAGGTAGGAGACCGACCGGGACACCCCGAGGGCGAAGGTCTCCTCCACCCGTTCGGCGAAATCACCGTCGAAGAACCGCAGCACCACCCGCAGGTCGCTGCGCAGATCGCGAGCGGCGAGCGCCGCCTCCAGGTTGGCCACGTCGTCGGTGGACGCCACCACCAGCGCCTGGCAGTCCGTCACCGACGCGGCGACGAGCGTTTCCGGCAGCGCGGCGTCACCGACGATCAGCGGCACCTCCAGTTGACGGGCCAGGGCGGCGCCGCGCGGCTCCGGATCCTTGTCGATCGCCACCACCTCGACGTCGTACTCGCGCAGTTGCGCCACGACCCGGGTGCCGACGTTGCCCAGGCCGATCACCACGACGTGCCCGGCCCGCGCCGGCTGCAACCGGCCGGTGTGCAGGGCCAGCCGGGCGTTGACGATGCCGTCCACCACCACGGCGGTGATCAGCGGGATCAGCGCCAACCCGGCCAGGTTGAGCACCACCTGCATGATCTGCGCATCCGCCGGCTTGGCGGTATCCGGGTCGGCGCCGCTGAGCGTGGTGACGAGCGTCAGGTACAACGCCTCCAACGGAGACACGTTCTCGGCGCGGGAGATCAGCGCCCCCAGCACCGCGATCAGCGCGAGCACCAGCATCACCGCGATGCCGATCTTGCGGGTGGCGAAACCACGTACGGCCCGCACCAGTACGGCGACCGGACGCCGCCGTCGACGGGCCCGGACCAGCCGACGGGCGGCCACCTCGGTGCCCGGTGGCTGCCCGGTCGCCTCGGCGAGCACCAGGTCCGCGCCGGCCTGCTCGGCCGGCAGCAACTCCACCCCCTGCGCCTCGGTGAGGTGGGCCAACGCGCACACCACGTCCTGCGGTCGGACGTCGGCCCGCCGCGCCACCCGCAGCGTCTTGTCCCGATGTTGGAAGGAACTGGGGTCGACCTCGCCGAGCGCGGCGGCCACGAAGGCCGGCGCGGCCATCTCGGCGTCGGAGAGCACCTCGACCGGTGCCTTCAGCAGTTTGCGCACGCCGTCGGCGAGGGTGCCGTTGAACATCCGCAGCACCTGCCGGACCCGCTGGTCGACGGCCTGCGCGCAGAGCGCGGCGTGCAGGTTGCCCACGTCGTCCTGGTGCAGCAGGGCCAACCCGGCGGCCCCGGCCAGACCGGCGGCCTCGAAGGTGGCCACGTCCAACCGATCCGAGCGGACCACCCGGACCCCCCGCAGTGCCGCCACGTCCGGGCCGTTGCTGCGGTAGCGCTCCGGCACCACGACCGTCACCCGGGCCCCACCGACCGGCAGGTCGGATTCGAGCATCGCCCGGGCCACGTAGTAGGCGAGCGCGTCCTTGCCGCAG
Source organism: Micromonospora sp. WMMD964 (assembly GCF_029581455.1). NCBI lineage: Bacteria > Bacillati > Actinomycetota > Actinomycetes > Micromonosporales > Micromonosporaceae > Micromonospora > Micromonospora sp. WMMD964. The sequence goes on from NZ_CP120860.1 coordinate 656,875, forward strand.
ACCACGTAGTGCGGGCGCGGATCGCCGACCGAGCGCAGTCGCCAGTTCCACTCGACCGCCCGTCGCGCCCGGTCCCGCCACGGCTCTGCCATGCCCGGATCGTAATCAGCGCTGCCCTGCTGGGCGACCCTGTCCGGATCATCCCTCGGTCAGGCATGCCCGACCCGGCGACGGGTAGAGCAGCGGCATGCAGACGTTCCTCCCGTACCCGGACTTCCTGGCCAGCGCCCGCACGCTGGACCAGAAGCGGCTGGGCAAGCAGCGGGTGGAGGCCATCCAGGTGCTGCGCGGGCTCACCCGACCCGACTACGGCTGGCGCAACCACCCGGCCGTGAAGATGTGGGCCGGGTACGAGGAGGCGCTCACCCGCTACGGGCTGGACATGTGCGCGGTGTGGACCGAACCGGGGCGGGCGGACACCTGCGCCACCACGATGACGGTCGACCTCGCCGCCGCCTGCGGGACCGCTGTCGTACGCACCCAGGCGGAGCTGGATCAGGCCGGTGAGCTGCCGCCGTGGCTGGGCCGCGACGACCTGCACCTGAGCCACCGCTCGTCGTTGCTGCGCAAAGACCCGTCGCACTACCGCCCCCTGTTCGGCGACGACGTCCCGGAGGATCTGGAGTACGTCTGGCCCGCCTCCGATCGCGAGCGCCGCTGCCTGCCGTAGGGGAGACTGGGCCGACGGAGGTGTGCCATGGCGTTGTCGCAAGTGGTGGGTCGGCTCATCGGCGTACGACAACAGGTGGTGGACCCGGGCGGTGGTGGCGCGGACCGCGTGCCGCAACCCACCACGGCGGTGGTGGTCGGTGGCGGCATCGCCGGCATGTCGGCGGCGGTGGTGCTGGCCGAGCGGGGTGTGACGGTCACGGTGCTGGAGGCCGCACCGACGCTCGGCGGCCGACTGGGCGCCTGGCCCGAGGCGCTCCCCGACGGCAGCCAGCAGAACGAGCACGGCTTCCACGCGTTCTTCCGGCAGTACTACAACTGGCGGTCCATCCTCCGCCGGGTCGACAGTGGCCTGGGCTTCCTCAAGCCCATCGCGGGTTACCCGATCCTCAGCGCCAAGTGGCCGACCGAGGAGTTCGGCAGGCTGCCACCGGCACCGCCGACGAACCTGCTCGCACTGCTGTTGCGCAGCCCCAGCCTGCGCCTGGCCGACCTGCGACTGATGGACCGGGATGCCGCGTTGCCGCTGCTCACCTACGATCCGGTGCGCACCTACGCCGAGCTGGACGACACCACGGCCGACGAGTTGCTGGCCTCGCTGCGGCTGCCGGACCGGGCCCGGGCGATGCTGTTCGAGGTCTTCTCGCACTCGTTCTTCAACCACGAGGCCGAGATGTCGGCCGCCGAGATGATCGCCCAGTTCCACTTCTACCTGCTCGGCAACCCGGAGGGGCTGGCGTTCGACTGCCCCGACGAGGACTACGCCACGGCGATCTGGGAGCCGCTGACCCGGCACGTCGAGAAGCACGGCGGGCGGGTGCTCACCGGCTCCGCCGCGACCGGCGTGCACCGCGACGCCGACGGCTGGCGGGTGACGACCACCGACGGCGGCAGCCACCCGGCCGGTCACGTGGTGCTGGCCGTCGACCCGCCGGCGCTCGCCGCACTGGTCGCGGCCTCTCCCGAGCTGGTCGAGCAGGCACCGGAGCTGGCGGCGCGGATGCCCGCGTTCGGTCGGCCCGGCCCGCCGTACGCGGTGGCCCGCTACTGGTGTGACGGGGACGTGGCCGCCGAGCGGGCGGTTTTCAGCGGGGTGTCCCGGCAGCCCACTCTGGACTCGGTGACGCTCTACCACCGGCTGGAGAACGAGCCGCGGCGCTGGGCGCGGCAGACCGGCGGGTCGGTCATCGAGCTGCACGCGTACGCCTGCGAGCCCGGCGTGCCGGCCGACGAGCTGGCCGAGCGGATGCGCCGCGAGCTGGTCGCGCTCTGGCCGGAGGCCGGCGACCTGCGGGTCCGCGAGGTGCGGGCGCGGGTCGAGGCGCAGGCGCCGGCGTTCACGCCGGGCAGCCACACCTGGCGTCCCGGGGTACGCACCGACGCGCCCGGCGTCTACCTGGCCGGTGACGGCATCGCCACGGACTTCCCGAGCGCGTTGATGGAACGCTCGGCGGCGACCGGGATCATCGCCGCGAACCACATCCTGCGCGCGGCGGGCGCGTCGGCCGAGCCGGTGCGCTCGATCCGACCACGGGGGCTGCTCGCCAGGCGCGGCAAGCCGAATCGACAAAACCCGACATAAGCCACATAAGCTGCCGTACGCTCGAATGATCAACCGTCGATCGGCCGGGCGGGAGGGCAGCGGACGATGTCACCACTGCACCGCGCCGGCGGGGAGAGCGGCCCGCCGGTCGACGAGATCGGCCGCGACGACGCGTACCCGCTGATCCGCGACGAACGCTCCTGCATCGTCACCGCGTTGCGGCTGGGCTGGTGGATGGCCGACGCCTACCACCACGGGCAGCACGCGGAGCTGGGCGCTGCCGCCGAGGCGCGTCCGGCCGTACCGCCGGCCAAGCTCTCCAACCTCACCGAGATGTCCCCGCACCGACGGATGCGGATGTACCTCGACGGGGTGGACGTCGCCCTGGCCCAGATCGCCGAACTCACCAGGCACAACGGGCCGGTACCGGACACGGCCGCAGCCCGGGCCCTGCTGCCCGACCTGGACCGACCCGACACCGCCGACCCGGTGCCCCTACTGCTCGCCCTCGACGACCTCAACGTGGAGGTACTGCGCTGGGCGATGGCCACCAACCACCGGGTCGGCCTGGCCTACCGGCTGGGTCGATCGGTGGCCGACACCGTCCGAGCCGGTGACGCCACCCAGTTGCTGCGGCAGTTCGGCGGTCGGCAGATCCAGATCAGCAGGTGGTTGGACGAGTTGGCCACCGTCCTGCCGCCGTACTCCGCCGCGGTGGTACGCCGGTCGCTGGCCGCCTGGTCGAGCGCCGTCGACCGGGCCGGGCACGGCGACCCGGCCGGGCCGACGCCCGCCGAGCTGAGCCGTGCGCTACGCGGTCAGGGTGACCTCTGGCGCGACGTGCTCACCGGCGGTCTGCACCCGCGCGACCTGCTCGACGAGGAGGACTACGCGGTGATCGCCAGGAACCTGATGATCCGGGACCGCCGACTGGTCGCGCAGGCGGCACGGGGCATCTTCTGGCCGGTGCTCGTACCCGTGCTGCTGGTGCTCTTCGTGGTCGTCGGCGTGAGCGCCGCCGCAGCCGCCGGCTCACCCACCACCCGGGCCACCGTCGCCCTGGTGGGCCTCGGCGCCGGGCTGGCAGCGATCTGGCGGTCGGTGTCCGGGCCGGCGCTGGCGGTCGCGGGCGAGGTCAACCGCCCGCTGCTGGACAGCGAACTCACCGCGCGGATGGCCGTGCGGCTGAACCGGCCACTGACCACCGCGCAGGCCCCGCCCCGAGCGACGTCCCGCCGCCAGCGGCGTCCCGAGGACGCGGGCCGATCGAAATACGTTGCCGGTGTCTCCCCCGCCGACCTACCGTGATCGCGCAAGGTCAACCACCACCGCGGGAGCAGCTCATGGCGATGTCGCACGTCACCACCGTGCCGCCGGTGCTGCCCGGCGACGGTTGCCGAGCGGAAGGTCCCCGGGCGGGCCGGCCCGACTGACGCGTACCCGTACGCGCCGAGCCGCCCGTCCGACAGCCGGACCGGGCGGCTCTTCGCTGTCCGGTCACCATCTGGAAAGGAGTCCCGGTGGACGCCGTCCTCGTCGTCAACGCCGACCTCGGCCCGCTGCACCGGGTCACCGTCCAACACGCCGTCCGGATGCTCTGCCGCCGGGTGGCCGAGATCCACGAGGCCGAGCCGGACCGGGTGATCGGTGTCTTCCCGATGCCCCGGGTGGTACGGCTGGTCCGCTACGTGGTCACCAGGTGGCGTTTCAACTCCGGGCCGGCCTGGTCCCGCTCCGGTGTGCTGCGCCGCGACCAGAGGTGCTGCGCGTACTGCGGCAGAGCGGCCTCCACCATCGACCACATCCTGCCCCGCTCGCGCGGCGGCCGGAACACCTGGCGGAACACCACCGCCGCCTGCTACGCCTGCAACCAGCGCAAGGGCGACCGGACTCCGGCGGAGGCGGGTATGCCGCTGCTCCGGGAACCGGTGAACCCGGGCTGGGGTGCGCTGGCCGGGCGGTGACGGGCCGGCCGGCGGGAACGGGGGGCCGGGTCCGGGTACGTCCCGGGCCCGTCACCCGCCGGCCCCCGATCAGGCGGCACGTTCCTTGACCTTCGAGTTCGGGCGACCGTTGGGGCAGTTCAGCCGGATCTCACTGCGGTGCTCCGAGGAGGTCAGATCGACCTGGACCTGCTTCGCCGGGCCCGGGTCGTACGCCTCGGCCCGGAAGCCGGGGGCGGGCGTCACCGCGAGCACCTCGACCGACCTCCCGACGCACCGGAAGGTGACGGTCCCGCCGCGCGCGTCCGCCGACGTGTCGCCGCCGGGGGTCGGCGTCGGTGCGGCACCGGTCGGGCTCACGCTCGGGCTCGGGGCTGGAGTGCTGGCGGACGGGCTCGGCCCGGCCGGAGGGCCCGACCGGGAGGCAGGCGCGTCGGTCGGGGCGGGCGGGACCACGGCCGGTCCCGTGTCGTCCACGACGACCGGCTCCTCCCTGCTCGGCATCCCCACCGTGGTGGTGCCCGGGCCGGTACCCGTCACAGGCCCCTTCGAGCCGGGTCGGCGGTTGTTCGAGTCGCCGAGCGACCCGGCCATCGCCACCGCGGCCAGTACCGCGCCGCTGACCGCCACCATGGCCCGTCGCCGACGCCACGTTCCCCGCCGGGAGGTCGGGGCGGCGCTCGCCGCTACGGTCGGGGCGGCGCTCGCTGCTGCGGTCGGGGCGGCGCTCGCCGCTACGGTCGGGGCGGCGCTCGCCGCTGCGGCCGGGGCGGCGCTCGCCGCTACGGTCGGGGCGGCGCTCGCTGCTGCGGTCGGGGCGGCGCTCGCTGGTGCGGTCGGGGCGGCGCGCGGTGCGCCGTCCTCTGCGGTGCCGCCGGCCCCCGCGCCGCCGGCCGTCCCGCCCGCGTCGACGCCTGGCTTGGCGGCCATCCCGCCGGTGTCCGCAGCCGGTCCGGCGGCCGTCCCGCTCACCTCAGCGGCCGTCGCCCTCGCTTCAGCGGCCGTCCCGCTCACCGCCCCCCTCGCCTCGGCGGCCGGGCTGGCAGCGGCGGCGTCGAGCAGGATTCGGGCCGCCTCGACGGCCGGCGGTCGATCGGCGGGGTCGCGGGCCAGACACCAGCGGTAGAGCCGGTGGACCTCGGGCGGTACACCGTCGATCGGGGGCAGTGCCGCCGGTTCGACGTGCGTGTGGGCGCGGAGCATCCCACCCTGCGCCTCGGGGGGCCACGGCAGTCGGCCGGTGAGCACCCGGTGCAGCAGCAGGCCGAGGGCGTACACATCGCAGGCCGGAAGGACCTTGCCGGCCTCCAGCCGCTCCGGCGCCAGATACGCAGGCGTACCCAACAACCGCCCCTCGAAGTCGATCTCCGAGTCACCGGTGACCGCGGCGATGCCGAAGTCGAGCACCTTGGCCCCGGTCGGCGTGAGCATCACGTTGCCCGGCTTGATGTCCCGATGTACCAACCCCCGCGCGTGCGCGTCGGCGAGCGCGGAGGCCACCTCGGCGCAGACCCGCAGACCGGCCCGCGGCGGCAACGGCCCGACCGCCAACCGTTGTTCGAGGGTGTGACCGCCGAGCAACTCCATCACCACGAACGGAACCAGGACGCCGTCGACAGTCGACTCGCCGTAGTCGTAGACGCTTGTGACGTGCGGATGGGACAGACGGGCCGCCGCCCTGGCCTCGCCCTGGATCCGCTGCCGCGCGCCTGCGTCCGCTGCGACCAGCACCTTCACCGCGACATCCCGTTCGAGCACCTCGTCGTACGCCCGGTGCACCGCCGACATGCCACCACTGCCGAGGCGCTCCAGGAGCCGGTAGCGGCCCGCGAGCAACTGATCACGCTGCACGACCGACAGCCTGCCGTACCGGCCCGGTGACGGGCTACCCGGGATCGAGGTCTCGCAATGGGTGCAGCTCAGCCCGATCGCGCGCCGACCCCTGTGGTCAGTCGCCGGTGGGTGGCTGCCAGGCGAAGCGGGGCGTACGGCGCTCGGCTATCGCCGCGACACCCTCCCTGGCCTCACCGGTGGTCACCACCTTCCGGTGCCACCAGGCCACGCGCGCCGGCCCGGCCCGGCCGTCGATGATCTCCTTCGCGGCGGCGACGCTCACCGGCGACCGCTGGGCGATCGTCGCCGTCAACTCGTCCACCCGGGCGGCGAGCCCGTCGCCCGGCAGCACCTCGTCGACCAGACCGACCCGCAGGGCGCGTTCGGCGTCGATCAGCTCGGCGGTGAACAGCAGATGCTTGGCGGCGGACGGGCCCACCAGCCCGGCCAGGCGGCGCGTGGTCGGCCCCGGATAGACCAGACCGAGCCGGGCAGGCGGTACGCCGAAACGGGCGTCGTCCGCGGCGATCCGCAGATCGCAGGCGACCGCGAGCTGGGCGCCCCCGCCGACGCAGGCACCACGGATGGCCGCCACGGTCGGCTTGGCGAAACGGGCCAGCCGTTCCTCGGCGTCCACCGCGATGCTGGCGTCACCGGCGTCCAGCAGTTCGGACAGATCGCCGAGGTCGGCACCCGCGCAGAAGGCGTCACCCGCGCCGGTGAGCACCAGCGCCCGTACGCCGGGGTCGGGTTCCAGCCGATCGAGCAGTTCGGGGAGCTGACGCCACATGGCGGCCGTCATCGCGTTACGCCGAGCCGGGTTGTGGATCACCACGGTCGCGACCGGTCCGGTCACCTCGACCGTCAACTCCGCGTCCGACACGCCCACCTCCTCATCCGCGCCGCAGTACGCGACGCCGCCGACCGGCCCGCGACGCTCCCGCCTGCCCCGCGACGCCGACCGACCCGCGACGCTCCCGACGCCGCGCGCCGGTCCCGGCGACCATAACCGCGCCCGCCCGCGACCGGTCGGCCAGGGCCGCCGCAGGCGTTGTGCTGGGCGAGGCACCGGATCGACGACGCCGTCCGGAGGATGCCCTTGCCGGGGAACCGACGCTGCGGGCCGAGCGTCTGACGAGGATGAGAGCCACGTCGACAACCGGCGTCACCGTCGCGCTACTGGTCGCCCTGCTGGCCGGATGCACCAGCACCGACCGGGCCGGCACCGCCGGAGATCCTCCTCCGGAGACCCCCGCCCCGACGGCCACCGTCCCGGCCACCGGCACCCTCCTGCCGACCACCGCCCCGACCAGCCTCGCACCGACCAGCGCGGCACCCCAGGTGACGCTACGGATGTCCGGCGGCTTCGCCGGGCGTGGTGACTCCATCACCGTCGAGCCGGACGGCCGGTGGACCATGGTGGACCGGGCCGGCAGTCGACGCAGCGGCAAGCTCACTCCCGCCGACCTGGGCACCCTGACCAGCCTGGCCACCGACCCCCGGCTGGCCGCCGAGGCCGGACCGCCACCCACCTCGACCAGCTGCTCGGACGTGTTCCACTACCGGCTGACCGTCGGCACCAACGAGAGCGGGTACGCCGACTGCCCGGCCGACGCCAGCCCGCCGCCGGCCACCCAGGCGGTGGTCAAGCTGCTGCTGCGGGCCACCGGCACCTACACCAGGTAGTCCGGGGGCAGGCCGGTGCCCCGCAACTCCGGCGGGAGGTGGGCCACGTCGTTGACGGCGAGCAGGTTCGGCGGGCCGGAGGGGCTGTACCGGATCACGGTCAACCCCGCGTTGTGCGAGTTCAGGCCCAACCATCGCCGCTCCGGCGCGTCGAGGGCGTGCCGTACCAGCCAGCCGATCAGGAAGGTGTGCGTCACGACCAGCTCGCGCACCGGCTCGTCACCGGCCGTCGCCTCGCCTGCCGGTCCGGCGAACCGCCGCACGGCCGCCGCCGTCACCTGCGGCCCGTCGACCCGCTGGGCCGCCGAGAACTGCGCCAGGAACGTCGCGTACGCGGGCGGCAGGCCGGTCGGATCGGTGTCGTGTGGGAGGTGGTCACCGGCCAGCTCCGTCTCGTACACCGGAACCTCGGGCAGCGAATCGGCGACCAGCTCAGCGGTCTGCGCGGCCCGACGCAACGGCCCGTGGTGGACGGCGGCGAACCGCCGACCCCGCAGCCGTTCGCCGAGCAGGGTGGCCTGGCGGCGGCCGCGCTCCGACAGGCCGGAGTCCGGCTCCTCGGTCGCGGTGCCACTCAGCTCGGTCAGGTCCTGTTCGGCGTGCCGGGCGAGGTACAGCAGTCGGGTCACCATGTCGCACACCCCAACACACCGGGAGGCGCGGTTGCGACCCCGCGCCTCCCGGTCCCGCGCACGTCGGCTCAGTCGGCCTTTCCGGACGCCGCTCGCGCGAAGGTGACCGACACCCACAGCCAACCGGCCGAGACCGCCAGGCCGAACGCCACCATCACGGTCGGTGCCGGTCGGACCATCAGCGCGACCCAGCTCACCGCGAAGAAGACCCCGGTCGCCAAGCTGTACGCGGCTCGACCACCTGCCCCCTGCCGTGCGGCCCGGCGGGCCGCCACCACCGTCGCCACGATCAGCGACACGAAGGCGACCGCCGCCACCAGGAAGTGCAGGCCGCCGTGCCAGCTGATCTGACCGGCGCCCCGAGGCGTGCCCACCGGGAACCCGTCGGCCGGATCGGCGCTGAAGATCCCCGCCCCGATCAGGCCCAGGCCGTACAGCGCGAGCAGCCGAGGTAGCCACACCGACCCTGCTTCGGTACGGCGTCGCAGCGCGTTCGCGGCCAGCGCACAGAACACTCCGCTGACCAGAAACGTGACGATCTGGATCCAGCCCAACTCGCCGGTGCTCAACACGCTGACCGGATGCCGGCGGAAGTCGAAGCCCTCGCGGGTCGACGCCTGCACGATCGCCGAGACGGCGAAGAGCGGACCGGCGAGCACTCCGGCGATCAGCAGTGCACGGTCCCGACCGACGGCGGCCGGTCGTACCAGGGGGAGATGTGCCGCCTGACTCATCGTCCGCTTCCCTACGCCCGCGGGAACATCTGGCCGATGCGGATCTTGTTGCCGAACGGGTCCCGGATGCCGAAGTCGATCCCGTACGGGCGCTCGGTCGGCTCGTCGGTGATCTCGACACCCTTCGCCACCAGGTCCTCGTGCGTCTTGCGGGCGTCGCCGGTGGTCATGAAGAGGTAGCCGCCCAGGGCACCCTTGGTGAGCAGCTCACGGACCTGCTCGGCGGTGGCCGGGTCCAGTGCCGGCGGGCCGGGCTTCTCCAACAGGATCTCCCGCTCCGGGTCGCCGGGCAGGTTGACCGTCAACCACCGCATGAAGCCGAGATCCTGATCGGTGTTGACCTCCATGCCGAGCTTGTTCACGTAGAAATCGAGCGCCTCGTCCTGGTCGAGGACGTAGATCTGGGAGCGGCTGATCGCGTTCATCGTCATGCCCATAACGCTAGAGGCCTGCCGTGACCTGCGGCTTATCCAAAACTGCTGGGTCTGGTCCAGGCCTTGGCGAAGCAGGACGGCACGTTGGCCGCGGCGACGCGATGACGCCGGAAATCCGAGGGTGACTCACCGACGATCTGGCGGAACGTCCGGCTGAACGTGCCCAGGCTGCCGAAGCCGACGGCGTAGCAGATGTCCGTCACGTCGCGGTCGGTCTCCACCAGGAACGTCATGGCCCGCTCCACCCGGCGACGTTGCAGGTAGCGGTGCGGGGTCTCACCGAACGTGGCCCGGAAGGTACGGATGAAGTGCGCCTCGGAGACGTGCGCGATCCGCGCCAGCGCGGGGATGTCCAGGGGCTCGGCGTACGCCCGGTCCATCGCGTCCCGGGCGCGCAGCATCGCCCGGTTCGACTCCTCCACCGCCCGACTCATGGGCCTCCGTCTCGCCCGGTCGACCGTTACGCCCACCGATGCGGGATCGGGGGGTATAGATGGAGCCCCCGGCCGGGATCGAACCGGCGACATCTCGCTTACAAGCTCTGTGCACCGCGTCCGCACGCGTCCGGCAACGGCTGCATCCTGGGATGCCTCATAAATGCCAGTCCTCGTCCGCATGCCACCGTCCGGCACGGTTGCTGTCAGCGTTGCTGTCGACGGCCACCCCGCCGGTGGCCCCGCCAACTCCACAGGGAGGATGCGGCCTCCAACTGTCGGCGGCCAAGGCCGGCACCAACCTGCGTCAACAAGCAGTTGCGGAGCGTTGACCACCGACGATCGATCCCGCCACGCTCCATGCTGGCGCGAATCATCGATGCCGTGCTACCCTCCATCCACAACCGAATGAGCGGAGGTCGTCCTCCAACGCGGTCCAATGTGGCTGCAGAAGCAGAGACGATCGAGTCCCAGGCCTGAGCCGACCTTCGCAACTTGAGGAGGAGGCGAAGGCTTTTTTCATGCCCGGAGATGCCCGAAAGATCCCTTAGGGATCTGGTATCTCGGCGTCAGTTCACCTAGGGTCCGCGCGACGCGGGTCCTTCTGCCTCGACAGAGGCGTCTTGGGCAAAAGCCCTGACAACCAACACTTCGTAACGCAACGCGGCCAAATGGCTGCAGAACAGGAGAAGTCAAGTGGTTAAGCAGCCTAAGAGTGCCGAGGTGCACGAGCGGCAGCGTGAGTACATCGCTCGGGTCGAGAAGAGCGGGTTCGACTACGGCCTGACGGTCGCCAGCGCCTTCGTGCGCTCCATCCGGGATCTCGGATACAAGAGCGCGGCCACCGCGGTCGACGAACTGGTCGACAACGCCGTGGAGGCCGGTGCGCAGAATGTTCACATCGCGTTCGGCTACGGCAAGTCCAACGCCAAGCCCGAGTCTGTTGCCATCATGGACGACGGCTGGGGCATGGTGCCGTCGATGATCCGAGCCGCCGTGGTCTGGGGCGGAACCGATCGAGAGGGAAGCCGCGACCTCTTCGGCCGGTACGGCTATGGGCTGCCCAGCGCGTCCGTGAGTCAGGGCCAGCGCTTCACCGTCTACTCGCGGATCGACGGCGGCGACTTCCACGCGGTCAGCCTGGATGTGGAGGAGATCGGCGACGGCAAGCACCTCGTGAACAACCGGGTGGTTGTGCCGGAGCCGACCGTCAACCCGCTACCCGAGTGGGTAGAGAAGTACGCCGAGAAGTCCTTCCCCGGCGGTGCGGGGGTTCTCCGGACGGTGGTTGTATGGGAGAAGCTCGACAGGATCACGTGGAAGACCACCAATGTCCTCGAGCAGAAGTTCCTAGAGCACCTCGGTCTGACGTACCGCAACTTCCTGCGACAGACCAAGATCGTGGTCAACGGCAAGAAGTGTGAGCCCATCGACCCGCTGTTCACCACGCCGAACGGACGGTTCTACGACATCGACCAGGATCGAGCCGAAGCTCTGCCGATGCTCGAGTTCAAGGTCAAAGGGCAGGACGGCAAGACGGAGCACTTGTGCAGGCTGCGCATCTCCTACATGCCGTACACCTTTTTCGCGGTGGACAAGACCAAGAAGGCGACCGCCAGGAACGCCAACCCGCGCCTCCAGGTCCGACGCGAGAACTCCGGCCTGATCGTGTGCCGGAACGGCCGGCAGATCGACGTGGTCACGAAGAATCCGCTGACCGCTTTCCTGACCAACGACCGGTACATCGGCCTGGAGCTCGACTTCCCGGCCGAGCTCGATGAGGAGTTCGGCGTCACGACCGCCAAGCAGCAGATCACCATCTCCCCTCGGATCTGGGAGATCCTCAAGGAGAAGGGCTTCATGCGGATCATGAAGGACCTGCGGAGGCGCTACCGGGAGGACGAGGGCGACCTGTCCGCCGAGCTGGAGAAGACGCCCAGTGTGCAGCGCCCGTCCGAGACGGTGATGGGAGAGGTGAACGACCTTCTTCGCCGGCGCCCGGCCAGCGAAGAGGCCGAGCGCGAGGCCGAGGAGAACCTGCAGCGCGAGATCGAGCGGGCGGCGGCGGAGACTGGACTGCCCACCGAGGTCGTGGCGGAGAAGAAGAAGGAAGAGGTGCAGGCTCACCCCTTCAAGGTCACCACCGAACACGTCACGGGTGGCCCCTTCTTCCGGGCGGAGCAGCACGGCGGTCAGATGCTCCTTATCCTCAACCGGGCGCACCGCTTCTACACCGACATCTATGCGGCGGTCCCGGGCGCGGACGGCGCCAAGACCCGCGCCGGGCTCGAGCTGCTGCTGTTCGCGATCGGCCAGTGCGAGCTCGACGCGACCGGCCCGGTGCGGGTGGTGTACATGTCCGAGCGGATCGAGTGGTCGACTAGGCTGAACATGGCCCTGACCTTGCTCGACGAGCACATCGACCTGGTCAGGGAGACCGAGGACGACCTGGACGACGGTCTGGGCGAGTAGCAACGGGTGGGGGAGGCTAAGCCTCCCCCACCTTCATGAGGGGGGAAGGTGCCAGAGGCGGCGGAAGTCCGGCGGCGTGTCATTGCCGAGATGTTGGCAGCGGGCTTCGAGCTGCGCGGAGGGCTGCTAGTTCCCCCTCAAGGTGACCCGAAGGAAGTCGCTCGGAGTCTCCACGCTCAGCAACGAGCACAGGTGCTGGCAAAGTCACTCGACTTCATTATCGAGTGGGAGGACAGGCTCATTGACTACTTCGCCGACGGCAGAGAAGTTAACCCCTCGGCGATCCATCCCGTAGTGACTCCCGTGACCACCGAAGAACAGTCGGCTCTTTTTCGCTTCGCGAGCCTGCACTGGGCAGTGCCTGTATCCCAGGGTTACGGCAGACGGACCCGATTCCTCATTACCGATCGAAGCAATGGTAAGCTGATCGGCATCTTTGCACTCGGCGACCCCGTCTTCAATTTGCGAGTACGTGACTCTTTGATTGGCTGGGACGGAGCCCAGCGAGAGGCGCGACTGTACAACATTTTCGATGCCTTTGTGCTGGGTGCGCTTGACCCGTACCGGCAACTAATCGCGGGCAAGTTGGCCGCCCTGTGCACAGTCTCTGATGAGGTAACCTCGTTCCTCGAGGAGAAGTACAAAGGCAAGGTGACAAAGATTAGAGGGGAGGAGAAGATCTCCCGCCCCGTTCTTGTAACCACCAGTTCAGCCTTAGGTCGTTCTTCCATCTATAACCGCGTGGTTTTCTCCGGCCGGAAAGTTTTCCAGCCCGTAGGGTACACAGAGGGCTTTGGGCACTTTCAATTCTCCGACGAGTTGTTCCGGGATCTCGTAGATACCATCTCCGAGGACGAGTCGTACCGCAGTCACAAGTACGGTGACGGACCAAACTGGAAGATGCGGACGATCAGAACGGCCCTTGAGAGGCTCGGGCTCCCCGGAGACATGCTCAAGCATGGAATCAGGCGAGAAGTCTTTCTGGCGCCCCTCTCTATTGGCTGGCGCGCGTTCCTTCGGGGCGAGACTGACGTAATATCCCCCCTCTCCTATCCCCTCGACGACCTGGCCGAGCACTACCGCAAGCGATGGGCCGAACCGCGGGCTGAGCGGAGGCCGGAGTACCGAGATTGGGACCGTGAGAACATGCGTCTAACCAAGCTGTACGCCAAGCTTCCGGCGCGACAGATGCTCCTCTTCTAGCCACCTCTACCCGAGGCAGCGCGCCCTCTGCTTGCGGCGGTCCGGACGGCAGGGAACCCGCTCATCCGTGTTCCACGAGCTAGCCGAAAGTCTTCCGAGATCGAAAAAATGATTCTTTGTTGTTCAGGAACGCGAAGAATTCATGAAGGCTAGGAACGTCCGCTGCACCATTTTTTCTTGCGTCCATTTCGAGCGGGAAAAATAGTTCTGAGACGTGCCGTGCAAGGCAGGCGCAAACGACAGTACCCTCACGCTGGATTATCTCCATCTGGCTCGATCGAAGCGTGGCCTCACGAATTGTGCTTATCGGCGTCCCATCCTCTGCGGTAAAGGCGACGGCCGAGAACTCGCTAATCGTGGCATCTAGAAATTCCGCCCACCTCTCGTCACGCGCCTTCCTTTTTTCGGGGTACTTGACTTCTAGGATCCAAGACGCAATCTCTGAGTACCAGGCTTCTACCGGATCTCGCATACTCGTCACACGAGCACTTCCAACGAGGAGATCCATGTTGTAGTACCGAGTGATCTGGGCAAAGTCGGAGATTATGCCCAACGCCTTGAGCGAAACATCGATATTGGGAAGGCTCCAATGCAGCCTTCCCGCATACAAAACTCGGATTTCCTCTATTTTTGCGAACAGCTTCAACAGGTCGTGGGAGTACTCGCGTCTGAACTGCTTCTCTGTTGGAGGCCCCGTCCCGGCTGCGGTTCTTGCGTGTATCAGGATCGCTAGCTTCATCATCCTTTCCAGGCCGATGCTGATGCCAAAGAATGCCTGGTCGTACAGGCTCTGTTCGGCGTAGTTCGCCTTTCTCAGAGCAGTAAGGCCGGAGTAAATGGACGAAGCACCTATTCCCGCTTCTCGCAGCATGGGTCGCCAACTCGCCGGAATTCGCCGCATTTCCGCCCCTCCAGCTTGACGAGTACCAACATGCTCGTGAATGAGATGCATGATAAAGACCTGAGCTAGGGGCCGCCATCCCGTTCGCCGTCGACCCGCCCTCCCGGGGAGCGGGCCGCCGCCCGGCCCGCCACGTCAAGCGGACCTTGACGCAGGTTCGGACGCTGGCGGGTCGGGCGGTGGTCTGCTCGGCTCGCCCGGGTCGATGGCAGGCGGGATGGCCTACCGCCACCACCCACGGACCGCGACCCGCCGACGCAGCCCCGGCCATCCTGGAGCCGGAGCGCCCCCGCCGGAGGCGCAGTAACCGCGACCCCGCGACCCCCGCCAGCTCGCCGACGCGGCCGGCGTGCCCTGCCCTACGCCGCGCGGGCTCGTGGCCGCGCGGCCCGGCCGGCTGCCGGCCCAACCCCCTCATCGGTCACCGGCCTGTCGTTCTGCGGCGGTCCTCCGGGCTCCCCGCTGTCTGCGCCAGGCGCCGGGCGTCTTGCGTGGCCGGAACGGAGCGACAGCGAAGTGCAGGCCGCGCGCCCTGGCGGCGGCGCGTGCGGCCCGTCAAGGGCCGCCTTGAAGACGTACAGAAAGTTTGAACGACTTCGCCGGCAGTCCGGCCGGCCCGGTCAGAGGCCAAGGCTTCCCTGATGCTCGCCGAACGATCGGGTGAGGCTGTCTAGAGCGGCTTTGCCCTTCTCGGCGGTGCCGAGTGAAGGTCGGCCGATGACGCCGCTGGTGGTGTAGGCAGCCATGCCGAGTGTCAGGAGGTGCGGCCGGTGGTCGGCCGTCCAGTCCGCGGCTTCATTGCCTGCTCGGATCAGCTCGGGGGCCACGTGTAGGAGTAGCGATGTCTCCAGCTCGCCTGCGTGCATGTCGTCGTGGCTACCGGTTTTCATCCCGGCATCGGTGCGGGCCTTGGTCCAGTCATGCCCTTGCGGGTAGAGGCTCATCGTGGGTCCGTTGGCTGCGGTGTACTCCTGAACGACATTCGACAGGACGTAGTTGCCGCCGTGTCCGTTGATGAGGACCAGGTGCTCGACGCCGGATCGAGTCAGGGAGTCCGCGACGTCGGTCACGATCGCGGAGAGGGTGCGGGAGCTGATGCTGACTGTTCCCCGCCAGCTTGAGTGTTCGTGGGAGCAGGAGATGGTGATGGGCGGAAGAAGCATGACCGTGTGGACTGTCGCGATGTCGCGAGCTATCGCCGCAGCAACGACGGTGTCTGTGACCAGCGGCAGGAATTCGCCGTGCTGTTCAAAGCTGCCGACTGGTAGCAGCGCGACCTTGGCGTTTCGCTCCTTCTCGTCGGCTGCCGTGGCAGCCGTAACCAGCTCCATCACCAGAGGTTGGCTCCTTCACGCTGTCGTCAACTGCTTGATGGCGAGGCTCAGTTCAGATACTTCCTCATCGCGCCGCCATGGCGCCAGGCGATCGCGTAGCCGACGCAGCTCTGACAGTGCGCGTGCTGACGTGGCCGTCCGAACGGTACGGACCGCGTGGTGTCCCACTCGGCAGGCTGTCGCCTTGTCGCCTGCCACCGCGTGAGCCAGCGCAAGCCGCGTCTCGCACAAGCCTTGATCACGGCGCATCCCGGTAGGCATGGTTGCCAGGGCGCGCCGGAATACCGGAATGGCCCTGTCCGGAGCGTCAAGGTCTGCCCAGCAACTGGCTGCCTGCATCTCGATGTATGCCGGGGTGCAGTAGGACGCCAGATCGTCGGCGTCGGCTCCTGGTCGCTCAAGCTCGTGGGTCGCAGCGTCGATTGCCCGACGGGCGTCGTCCCCGAGTCCGCGCAACGAGTACGCCCGTGCTTGCTGCGCAAGTACCAGAGCGCGAACCCTTGGTGAGACATGCCGGGCTTCGCGCAGGGCTGCGGAGCCAAGGCCGACCGCGCGGTCAAACCCGCCAAGGTCGTTCGCGATGTTCGATTTACGCATGAGCAGGTATGCCGTCTCGGTCGGGTCACCAATGGCCATGGCGTAATCCATGGCACGATCGGAGTAATGCATCGCGCTCTTGGGATCGCCCGCGTCCTGGTAGAGCCATCCGGCGAATTCGTTGTAGCGGCATGCCCACAAGAGCAAGTCGTTCCTCACGTCGTTCTTGGCCCCAGGAAGGATGTCGTCGATAAGCGCTGCCTGCGCGCGGACAACATCGACGAGATGATGCGGACCCATCAGATTGTCGGCTCTGACGTGCTGGTCGAAGACTGACCGGAAGTAATCAATCGTCTCCCGATCGACGGACGGTGCCACTCTCGGGTTCCCTCGGCCCGCCTCGGTGAAGCCCAGCTCGTCCTCGTCTCGCTCGTAGACGGTGCAGAAGAGCTGGCGGTAGACCACGTCAGGCTTCCCGGTGCCGTTTTCCCACCGAGACAGCATGGTCTTGAGGCTGGCCTGGCCGGCGATCGTTACGCCCTCCCTCCGGGCTGCCGCCAGCAGCGCCGCGACCACCTTTGACTGCTTCCAGCCCAGGTCGAGCCGCACTCGTTGCAATAGTGTCGCTGCTTCCTCGACCCGCCTAGCCGTCATGACTCTCCCCGAAATTGGTAACAGCTACGTGGAAGTCATTATGCCTGGTCGATGCGACAACTTGAAGAAGTTAATACCACCTGCTGTTGCCTTGTTAACTTGCCTCATCTGGCATCTGAAGCCAGCGCATCGTCTCCTTGAGTCACGGGCCGATCGGTCCAGACAAGCAAAGGATCCATTGGATCCTCTAGACGAAGGAGATCTTCGTGAAGCTGTACGTGGACACCCAGAGCAAGCAGGTTCAGGTGACGAAGGACCCGGAGCCGAAGAACGACCAGAACGGCAATCAGCGGTCGGAGAAGAACACTGGCCGGCTCATGTGGTCGACCCAGGTCTTCGTGCTCGACGAGACTGGCGGCGAGATCATCACCATCACCACGGCGGGTGAGAAGCCGGGCGTGACGGTGGGACAGCTCGTCGCTGTCGAGCAGTTGGAGGCTATTCCGTGGGCGACCAACGGGCGTAACGGCGTCGCGTTCCGTGCGATCACGCTGAAGCCGAAGGCTGGTAACTCGGCGGCGAAGTAGGTTCTCGCTCATCTGCACTGCGTGAGCTTCTGGTGTCTGGCACAAGGCGGCCTGATGGTCCGCTGATCTGAGATCCAAGGTCCGGGAGTGGTTCCGACTCCTACATTCCCGGCCCGTCACCACCAGTGGTGGTGGCATCCCCCGCAAGAGCTGGCGCGGGGTCGGTCCGACTCCTACATCTGCCGACCCCGTGCC
Organism: Micromonospora sp. WMMD964; assembly: GCF_029581455.1. Taxonomy (NCBI): domain Bacteria; kingdom Bacillati; phylum Actinomycetota; class Actinomycetes; order Micromonosporales; family Micromonosporaceae; genus Micromonospora; species Micromonospora sp. WMMD964. The sequence goes on from NZ_CP120860.1 coordinate 674,606, forward strand.
CTCCAACTCATCCAACCCAATGTGCTTGGGAGGACTCGTCATGTCCAAGTCTAGCCCTCGCCGGTTCGCCGGCAGGTCAACCGGAACGGTGACGGTCATCGAGGCCAAAGTTCACCGCTCCTCCGCACGCAACGCCAAGATGGCGTTCATCCTCACGGCGGTCATCGTCGGCCTTCTGTCGGCCGTGGTGGCCGCTTCCTCCATCCACCCCATCCTCGCCATCTTCGTCGGCGCACTGATCGGCATCCCGACCGGCGGCCTCGCCTGGGTGCTGGTGCGGATCTGGCCGGTGATCCGGCTGCTGTGGTGGTGGACCCCGGAAACCACCCTCGCCGTCTTGCTGCTTACCGCGTGGGTGCAGCTCGCCAACCACACCCCAACCCTGGTGACCCTGCTCGTGGTCGCCCTGGTCGTCGGCGTCCCCGCCGCCATCCGCCCGGTCCGCCGCCAGGTCAAAGCCTGGACATGGTGCCTGATCGTCCGGCACCGGCTGCGCGTGTGCTTCGCGCAGTTCATCATCGCCAACCAGTCCGGTTCGCTGCCGCTGATCCTGTGGGCTCGCCCCACCCCTGTTGGTGAGCGGGTCTGGGTCTACCTGCGCCCTGGCCTGTCCGAGAAGGACCTGGAAGGCCGCCTCGACAAGATCGCGGTGACCTGCCACGCCTCGACCGTGCTGATTGAGCGCGCTTCGGAGAACAACGCCGCCTACCTGCGGTTCGACATCAAACGTCGCGAGGTGCTGACCGCCCACGTCGGCTCTCCGCTGGTCGACGTGATCGACCCGGCCGCGCCCGTCTCGGCATCGCCGCTGACAGTCCCCACCGCCCTGGACCTGCCGGACGTCGATGCTCCGACGATCACCCTCCCGGCTCAGGGCAAGCCCGCCGGCAAGAAGCTGGCCCCGGCTACTACGGCCAACGGCAGTAAGCCCGCGGCTTCTTCCGCGTCGCCTGAAGCGGACGACGTTTCCGACTGGATCTGACCCCAATCCAACCCGGATGCGAGGAGCCATGGCGGCTCGTTCGTGTGGCTCCTCGCGTCCACAACGCCCAGGAGGGCACCCATGACCACCACGATTCCCACCACCGCCGACGCGGTGCCGGTGGGTCCTGGCCTGTCGATGTTCGACCCGATCTTTATCGGGATCGATGAGTTCGGCCAACCCGTCTACCTGGACGTCGTCTACCGCAACCTGCTCACCGCAGGCGAACCCGGCGGCGGTAAGTCCGGGCTGATCAACAACATCTGCGGCCACGCCGCCCTGTGCGACAGCACTCGCCTGGTGCTGTTCGACGCGAAGCTCGTCGAACTCGGCCCCTGGCGCGACCTCGCCGACGCGTTCATCGGTCCCGACATCGACCAGGGCATCGACGTTCTCCGTCGCCTCCTGGTCGTCGCCACCAACCGCTACGCCTGGCTCCTCGCGAACCGGCGCCGGAAGCTCGCCGACGGCGATGGCATGTCCGTCATCGTCACCATCATCGACGAGCTGGCCATGTTCTCCACGGTGCTCGGCACCAAGGCACAGCAGGAGGAGTTCTCGACCCTCCTGCGAGGGCTCGTCTCCCTCGGTCGGGCCTGCGGTATGCCCGTCATCGCCGCTACCCAGCGCCCGTCGTGGGACATCATCCCCGCCAGCCTGCGGGACCTGTTCGGCTACCGGGCCGCGTTCCGGTGCACCTCGCTGAACAGCTCGAACATCATCCTCGGTCAGGGCTGGGCCGAGCAGGGCTACACCGCCTCCGACATTGCGCCCACCAACCAGGGCGCGGCCTACCTCCTGGCCGAAGGCGGCGTTCCCCGTCGCATCAAGGCCGCCTACCTCACTGACACCGACATCTACAACATCGCCGACTACGCCGCCTGGACCCGCCGCCCCAACGGCACCAGTGCCCAGGCGGTCAACCCGACCGAGTGGGAGATGGCGGCATGACCACCCGCGAACGCGCCTATGCCAAGGCCAACAACCAGCGGGCCGCCCAGTTCACCGAACTGTGGATCACCGGCAGTCCCGAGGACATCGCCGCCCTGGTCCAGGCCGTCGCCCGCAGCGGACGACTGGTCTACCTCTCCGCACCCACGCAGATGCCGGGCGACGACAACCGGCACCGCCGCTACCTGCGGCTACGCGCCCGATAACCGGCCGACAGGACCAGACGACCGCCTGCCAGCAGAGCTGGTCCTGCCGACCTCCACCAACAACCTCGAAAGGACGTGGTTGCCATGAAGGCTACCCAAAACCCACCCACCGCAGCAGAGGTCACACCTGCTGACCTGCTGCGGATGGCTGCCCTCTACCTGCGCCGGCACGGCTGGACCCAGGGCACCTACTACGCCAAAAACACCGACACCCTCACCCCGCCGGCCTGCGCCGCCGGAGCCATCGGCATCGCCTGCGCCGGACACACCGTCGAGCACTTCTCCCAGCTCGACCCCGACGCCCTCGCCGACTACCTCGCCGCCCTGGGCGTGTTCGTCGACTACCTCGACACCACCGCCCCGGTCTTCTTCATCGACGAGGACGGCTACCTCCTCGACGAGCACACCTCCCCCTACTCGTGGAACGACGACCCGACCCGCACCGCCGAGCAGGTCATCACCGCCCTGGAAACGGCCGCTGACGAGTGGGACTCCCTCCGCAGGGCGGAAGGGGAGACGCGATGAACACCGTCAAGAAGCCCTTGACGCCCAACCTGCCCCGGCAACGGCGTCGGGACGTTGTCGAGAACGACGCCTTCGCCTCGTTCGCTCGGCGCATCATCCGCGCCCACGGCCGACGCGTCGCCACCGGAGACGTCGAAGCCCTGCGCGACCTCATCGCCCTGTCCTCCGTCATCGACGACGCCATCGGCGAAGCCGTGATCGGCCTGCGGGCCTTCGGCTACTCCTGGGCCGAAATCGGCTCCCGCCTCGGCATCTCCCGCCAAGCCGCCCAACAGCGCTGGGGCGGTGACAAGCCATGACCGACCTCCGCAGCCGCGACCTCGACAACCTGGCCGAACGCACCGGCATCCGGGTCGAGTTCTACGACCCGCTCGGCACCCGCTACGGGTTCCCCACCTTCCCCTACCACTGCGCCCCTCATGGGCTGGCCACCCTGCGGCAACTGCGCGCCGCCGGCCTCCGCCCCGGAGGACACGACCCCGTCGCCCAGATCTATTGGCGACACCGCACCAACCGGCGGGTCGCCTACCTCTACCGCACCGACCTCGCCGCACCCAAGCGCACCGCCACCCCCGCACAGCGGGAGGCCATCGCCAAAGCCCTGCTCGCCCGCCGCACCTGCCGCCACTGCAAGCAGGTGAAGCCCTACTACATCCCCCGCCGCTACGGCTGCTGCCTCGACTGCCACGGAGGCCACTGATGCCCGCTCACTCTCCGGCCAGCGCCGGCACCCGCCTGGAAGGCCTGGTCCTGGTCCTCATCCTCATCGTCGTCGGCGGCTCCGCCGGAGCCGCATCGTTCACCCACGTTCACGACTGGACGATGGCCAACAGTCCGGCCAACACCCCGGGATGGTTCGGTTGGGCCAACGCCGTCATCTCCGAACTCGTCCCCATCGCCGCTCTGCTCACCATCCGCCGACGCCGCCGCACCGGCGCACCCATCGGTTACCCGATGGTCCTGCTCATCGCCGCCGCCGGCCTCTCCCTCGCAGCCCAACTCGCCGTCGCCAAGCCCGGACCGTCCGGGTGGCTCCTCTCGGCTGTTCCCGCGCTGGCGTTCATGGCCCTGGTCAAACTCGTCCTCGCCCCCGCGCCCACCGCGCAACCCATGACACCGGCTCCTGAGCCGATGGAGCCGATCCGCGTTCAGGTGGCCGAGCAGGTCACCACCGAGCCGGCACCACCGGCCGCCATCACCCCGGCCCCCGAGCCAACCCCAGCCGTTGAGCCGGAGCCCGTCACCGTTCCGGCCTCGGAGCCGGTCGACGTCCCCGCCCACCTGCTGCCCACCGCCCGTTTCGCGGCCGTGCAGCACGAACAAGCCACCGGTCAACCCATCACCCCTGACGAACTTGCCGACCGACTCGACGTCAGCACCGTCATCGCCGGGAAACTCCTCGCCACCATTCCCCGGGGTGCCCGATGACCATCGTCCTGGTCGACATCGAGCAGGTCACCCACACCTGCCCCGCCTACCCCGACGCCCACCCGTTCGACATCCGCCGGACCCTGGTTGACGTCATCCCCGGTGGTCCCTGCCGGGCACCGGTCACTATCCGCTGCGGTGACACCACCGCCGTGATCCCCTGCCGTCGGCACGAACCGGTCAAGCGCCATTGCGGCGCCTGCCGGGTCATCGTCACCGAACACACCATCACCACCCGCCACCCCACCACTGAGGTTGGCGGCTGATGGCCTCGACGCTGGACCTCACACCCCGGACCATCACGGCCCGGGGTGTGGGCTTGAACGCCGACACCATCCCCACCTACGACTACACCGCCACTGGTTCCGCCTTCACCCGCGCCACCCGCCCGGACTACTTCGGGTGGCTGGAACATGTCCGCGCCGCCGCCGGGTGTAGCCGACCGATCCGCCTCGCCGGGCAACTCCTCACCGTCGAGCAGGGCACCGGTCGGGTCCTGGACCAGCGGCACACCGACGCGATGCCGGATGCGGCGATCTACACCGCCTGCGGCAATCGCCGCGCCACCGTCTGCCCCGCCTGCGCCCACACCTACCAACGCGACGCCTTCCAACTCCTGCGCGCCGGCCTCATCGGCGGCAAAGGCGTCCCCGACACCGTCACCCAGCATCCGGCCGTGTTCGCTACCTTCACCGCACCGTCCTTCGGGACCGTGCACACCCGGGCGGTCAAGCGGCACACCTGCGGCAACCGGAAAAGCTGCGACTGCCGCGCCGACCCCTGCCACGCCCGCCGCGACACCGGGCTGTGCGAGCATGGCCGACCGGCCGTCTGCTGGGCCAGGCACGAAGCCGGGGACCAGGTGCTCGGGCAGCCGCTGTGCCTGGACTGCTACGACCACACCCACCAAGTCGTGTGGAACCTGTTCTCCGGCGAACTGTGGCACCGCACCAAGCAAGCCGCGGAACGCCACCTCGCGAAACTCGCCCGCCGACGGGGGATCCCCCGCGTCCACGTCGTCACCGCCTCCGGCAACATCCGCACCGTCCCACCGGTCCGGATGTCGCACGGAAAGGTCGCTGAGTTCCAGGCACGCGGGGCGGTGCACTTCCACGCCCTGGTGCGCCTCGACGGCGTTCACCCCGACGACCCCACCGCCGTCATCCCACCACCGGCCGCCTTCACCGTCGCCGACCTCGACGACGCGATCCGCGCCGCCGTCGAGCAAGTCGCCTTCACCACCCCGACCCACCCCGATTGGCCCGAAGGGTGGCCGATCGCGTGGGGTGACCCGGGCAAGGGCCTCGACATCCGCTCCATCAGCCTCACCGGCGACGGCGAGGTCACCGACAGCATGGTCGCGGGCTACCTTGCCAAGTACGCCACCAAAAGCACCGAGGTAACCGGGCACCGCTCCGTCAGGCTCGACGCCGACACCATCGGCGACTACGCCGACCCCGACGGCGACCACACCGCCCGCCTCATCAACGCCTGCTGGCACACCGGCCGACCCACCACCACACCCGTCCCACTCTCGGAACGGCCCAGGGACCACCGGCCCGCACCCGGCTACGTGAAGCGCTGGGAGTGCCCCGACTGCGGCACCCATACCCGATATGCCGCTTGCCCCGTCTGCATCGCCCAGCGTCAAGCCGCCCTTGACACTCGACCGGCCATAAGACCGCAGGCCACCAATCCCTACGCCCGGCTGCGTCGGTGGGCGCACATGCTCGGCTTCGGCGGCCACTTCCTCACCAAAGCCCGCCGCTACTCCGTCACCTTCCAACTCCTGCGCGACACCCGCGTCACCTACCGACGCCACGAGCACGAGCACCAGGCCGACGAGCAACCCGGCATCCTCCGCGCCGTCGACCACCTCGACGAAAACGACACGACGCTCATCGTCGGCACCCTCACCTTCGCCGGAGTCGGCTGGCACACCACCGGAGATGCCCTCCTGGCCAACACCGCCGCCGCCATGGCACGCGAACGACGAACCACCGGCCGCGAAGAACTCGCCCACGAACTCGGCACCACCCTCGCCGGCACCGCGTCGGCCGCCGCTTGACCACCCACCACGCCGCACGAGGAAGGCCAACCGATGGACGCCCCCACTCCGATCACTCCTCGCGTGCTGCGCGTGGAGGAAGCCGCCCAAGCGCTCGGCATCGGTCGTTCGCTCGTCTACGACCTGATCCGCTCCGGTCGCCTCCGCTCCTTCAAGGTCGGAAGCCGCCGGCTCATCCCGTCCGTCGCCATCGACGAAGTCATCGCCACGCTCACGGAAGAAGCCGCCTGATGCCCAGAGAAGCCAAGCCACGCCAGTCCACCGCCCGTCGCAATCCCAACGGCGAAGGCTCGATCTACCAGCGGTCCAGCGACGGCCGCTGGGTCGGGCAGGCTTATGTGATCACTACCGAGGGCACCCGCAAGCGCAAGTTCGTCTACGGTGCGACCTGGGAAGAAGCTCACACCAAGCTCATCGACCTGAAGTCCCGCTCTCAGCGCGGCATCCCTGTTACCGACCGGGCTTGGAAGCTGGTGGACTACCTGCCCTACTGGCTGTCCACCTACGTCAGCGACCTCAAGCCCACCACCGCCCGGGGGTACGAAAGCGCCGTACGGCTGCACATCGTTCCAGCCCTCGGCACCAAGCGCCTCGATGGGTTGCAGGTCCAGCACGTCAAGGCGTTCATGGACGAGTTCCGCCGAAAGTGCCTCTGCTGCACCAACGGCCTCGACAAGATCCGACCGGCTGAACGCCGCTGCTGCTCAGTCAGCCGCTGCTGCCAGCACTACCCCAGCGCCCGCCAGATCCAATTCGTGCACGCCGTGCTCCGCAACGCGCTTCAACACGCCATGCGGGAAGAGCTGGTGTCGCGCAACGTCGCCAGGCTGGTTCGCATCCCGTCGCCTCGCTATAAGATCGGCAAAGGGCTCTCAGTGGACCAGGTACGAAAGATCCTGGATACCGCTACGGGTCACCGACTCCATGCGCTCTACGTCGTGGCGGCGACCATGGGCCTTCGTCGAGGTGAGCTGGTAGGCCTCCGTTGGTCGGATCTCGACTTGGACGAGGGCACGCTACGCGTGCAGCAGACCGTGCAGCGGGTTGCCGGGCAGCTCCACGTCCAGGACGCCAAGACCGAAGACTCGGAGGCGGTGTTGCCGCTCCCCGAGGTCACCTGGCTCACTCTCCTCGAACACCAAGAACGGCAGCAGACCGAGCGAGCCGCCCTCGCCGAGGTGTGGGAGGACCACGATCTCGTGTTTCCCTCGGAACGGGGCACTCCGATGGAGCCCACCAACCTCAGCCGCTCGTTCGCCCGGCTCCGGGAAACCGCCGGTCTGCCCGGTGTCCGCCTACATGATCTGCGGCACACCGTCGTATCGCTGCTGATGGAGTTGGGCGTCCCGCCGCACGTCGTACAGGCCATCGCTCGGCACGCCGACGTGAAGATCACGCTCAAGGTCTACGCTCACACCAACCTCGACGCGATGCGTCAGGCGCTCGGCAAGCTCGACGGGAAGCTCTCGTGAGGGCCGTTGCTGTCAGCGTTGCTGTCAACCGGTCGACTTGTGGCAGTGCCCGTCGGGAAAAGCCTTGTAGATATGGAGCCCCCGGCCGGGATCGAACCGGCGACATCTCGCTTACAAGGCGAGTGCTCTGGCCAGCTGAGCTACAGGGGCGCGTGTGTCGAGGTCAGCATAGCGAGTGACTTCCGGATATCCCGCTCGCGAGGCCTCCCGAGCACGGGAAACGTCAACAACCCGACGCCGGAACGTCTTCACGCCGCCCGGCGACGCGTCGATTGATGTCCGACCGTGCCGGAGTGACCGGAATGCGTAGCCGGGCCGCCGTCGTTCGATGCTCCCTCACCTTGGCAGCACGGGGAAACACGTTTACGGTTCATGACACGGACGACGACCCGGCGCTCTCGCGACCGAGCCGCCGTCCGTTGACCGGCGCGGATACGTGCCGGTCGCTCCTTCACTCGGATCGTCCGGCACGTTCCTGCCGGTGAAAGGAAGCGCTTCACCATGGCTACGGTCACCTATTCCAAGGCTTCCCGGGTCTACCCGGGCCAAGAGCGTCCCGCCGTCAACGAGCTGGACCTCGAAATCGGCGACGGCGAGTTCCTCGTCCTGGTCGGCCCCTCCGGTTGCGGTAAGTCCACCAGCCTGCGGATGCTCGCCGGCCTGGAGGACGTGGACGCCGGCTCGATCTACATCGACCAGCGTGACGTCACCCACCTGCCCCCGAAGGCCCGCGACATCGCGATGGTCTTCCAGAACTACGCGCTCTACCCGCACATGACGGTGTACGAGAACATGGCGTTCGCCCTCAAGCTGCGCAAGACCTCCAAGTCGGAGATCGACCGGCGGGTCAAGGAGGCGGCCGGGCTGCTCCAGTTGGAGGAGTACCTCAGCCGTAAGCCGAAGGCGCTCTCCGGTGGTCAGCGTCAGCGTGTCGCGATGGGCCGGGCGATCGTCCGCGAGCCGCAGGTCTTCCTCATGGACGAGCCGCTGTCGAACCTCGACGCCAAGCTGCGCGTGCAGACCCGTACCCAGATCGCGTCCCTGCAGGCCAAGCTGGGTGTCACCACGGTCTACGTCACGCACGACCAGGTCGAGGCCATGACCATGGGTCACCGGGTCGCGGTGCTGCTCGACGGTGTCCTGCAGCAGGTGGACACCCCGCGGGCGCTCTACGACACCCCGGCCAACGTGTTCGTCGCCGGCTTCATGGGCTCGCCCGCCATGAACATCAAGACCGTTCCGCTGAACGAGAAGGGCGCCGAGTTCGCGGAGATGTACATTCCGCTGACCCGGGAGCAGGTCGAGGCGGCCCGTGCCGAGGGTGGCGACGGCAAGGTCACCGTGGGCTTCCGCCCGGAGGACTGCGAGCTGGTCAGCCCCACCGAGGGCGGCATGCCGGTCGTGGTCGAGCTGGTCGAGGACCTCGGCTCGGACGCCAACGTCTACGGTCACGCCGCGCTCGGCGGCAACTCGGAGCGCTTCGTCGTCCGCACCGACCGGCGCAACATGCCGAACATGGGTGACACCGTGTTCGTCAAGCCGACCGCCGGTCGTAGCCACGTCTTCCACGCCTCCACCGGCCACCGGATCTGACGTAACGCCGCACCGACAGGGGGCGGTCCGCTTCGGCGGGCCGCCCCCTTCGTCGTACCGGCGAGGGGTTGTCAGACCCTGGGGCCAGCACGGAAATGGCTCTGTGGGATGACCCGGCATGGGCGGACATGGTCGTACCGTCACGGCATTCCGAAGCCGAGGAGACGCCGTGCCCACCACCACCACCGCCCACCCGACCATCCGTAGTCGGCCCTACCGGACCGCCCGCCTGGCCGGTCGCAGCCTCGCCTACTGCGCGGCGCTGCTCCCGGTCGCCGTGTTCGCGCTGGTGACCGCCCCGCTGGGGCGCTCCGGCACCGCTGTCGCCCGGTGGCGGGCTCTGCGTACCTGGCTGCTTCGACTGCCGTCGACGGCCGCGCCCGAACGACGGCCCGGGATGATCGCGGTGCTCGGCCACGCGGGGCTCAGCCTGCTCGTCGGTGCGGTGGCCCTGCTGCCGATCGGCGTCGAGGTGCTCATGGTGCTGCGCGGCGTGCTGTACGGGGTGGTGGACCCCGGCCCGTACGACGATTCCTGGGGTGGCCCGAGCCGGGGCGGCGCGTGGCTGGCGCACTTCCTCGTCGGCCTGCCGCTGGCCGCCGCCGGGCTGGCCGCGCTGATCGGCATCGCCGCCGTGCACCAACGGCTCACCGGCCGCCTGGACGGGGAGCGGAGCCCGTTCTGGTTGCTGCCGACCGTGCTGCTGATGGCGGTCGCCGGGGCGCTGCTCTTCGTCGCGTGGACCCACCAGATCTAGCCCCTCCCGCACTGGGAGGGGCTGGACCTGGTCTACAGCTCGACGGAACGCCGCCGGGCGACCTCGGCCAGGGCGACCGCCGCCGCCACGCTGGCATTGAGCGACTCGACCTCGGAGATCATCGGGATGCTGACGGTCAGGTCGCAGGTCTCCCCGACCAGGCGGGAAAGACCACGGCCCTCGGAACCGACCACCACCACCAGTGGCCCGACCGCGGCCTCCAGGTCGTACAGGTCGGTGTCGCCATCGGCGTCCAGGCCGACGACCATGAAGCCGGCGTCCCGGCACGCCTTCAACGACCGGGTCAGGTTGGTCACCTGCGCCACGGGCACCCGCGCGGCCGCGCCGGCGCTGGTCCGCCAGGCGGTCGCGGTGATCCCGGCAGCACGCCGCTCGGGTACGAAGACACCCTGCGCGCCGAACGCGGCGGCCGACCGGATCACGGCACCCAGGTTGCGCGGGTCGGTGACACCGTCGAGCGCGACCAGCAGCGGGGCCTGCTGCTCCAGGGAAGCGGCGACCATGTCCTCGAACGGCTGGTACGCGAAGGGCGGCACCTGCAACCCGACGCCCTGGTGCAGCACCCCGCCGGTCATCCGGTCCAGCTCGGCCCGGCTGATCTCCAGGTTGGCGATGCCCCGGTCGGCGGCGGTCCGGATGATCTCCTTGGTCCGCTCGTCCATGTCGATGCCCTGGGCCGTGTAGAGCGCCGTCGCCGGCACCTGGGCGCGTAGCGCCTCCAGCACCGGGTTACGCCCGACCAACAGCTCCGGGCTGTCCTTCGACGGGTTGGACTTGCGCCCCGGGGTGACCCGGGGGCCGGAGCGCGCGGTGGGCTTGCCACCCCGACCGCCGGTCGCACCCCGACCGACCGGTACGCCCCGACCGCCGCCCTTGCCCCAGGTGGTGTCCTTGCTGCCCGGCTGACCGATCTTCGGGGCGCGCCCCTCCTCGGCCGCCGCCCGGCGCTCCTTCTCCTGCTTCCAGGCGGTGCGCTGGGGCAGCTTCTCGGTGCCCGAGTAGCCCTTGTGCCAGGGGCGCTCGTCGGCGGGCAGGGTGCGGCCCCGCCCGGCCAGCGAGTCCTTGTTCTTGCCGCCGGAGCCCTTGGGGGCGCCTGCCTTCGACGTCAGTCGCCGGCCACGGCGCTGCGAGTTGCCGGCCATCAGTCCTGCTCTCCAATAGTCCAACGGGGGCCCTGGGGGGTGTCCTCGACCGCCACGCCGGCCAGCTTGAGCTGGTCACGTACCGCGTCGGCGGCGGCCCAGTCCTTGCGGCCCCGGGCCTGCGCACGCTGCTCCAGGGCCAGCGCGATCAGGGAGTCCACCACGGCACGGAGATCATTCGATCGGCCGCCACCGGTCCAGGCCGGGTCCAGGGGGTCGATACCGAGGATATCCAGCATCGCTCGCACCGCGGCCAGGGTGGTGCGGACAGTCACATCGTCGCCGGCGGTCAACGCGGTGTTGCCGTCCCGCAGGTGCTGTTGCAGAACGGCCAGCGCGGCGGACGTGTTGAGGTCGTCGTCCATCGCCGCCACGAACCCGGCCGGTAGCTCGCCGAGCTGCCCGGCGCCGACCCGCTCCGCCGCCCGCTGCACGAAACCCTCGATCCGGCGGTACGCGGTGGCCGACTCGCGCAGCGACTCCTCCGAGTAGTCGATCACCGAGCGGTAGTGCGCGGCGGCGTAGTAGTAGCGCAGCTCCACCGGTCGCACACCCAGCGAGTCGACGTACGCCAGGCCCAACGCGTTGCCCGCGGACTTGCCCATCTTGGCCCCGCCGATGCTGAGCAGGCCGTGGTGCACCCAGTAGCGGGCGAACGGCAGCCCGGCGGCGTTGGACTGGGCGATCTCGTTCTCGTGGTGGGGGAACGTCAGGTCCAGCCCACCGCCGTGGATGTCGAACTCCGGGCCGAGATACCGCCAGCACATCGCCGAGCACTCGATGTGCCAGCCCGGACGACCCAACCCCCACGGCGACGGCCAGTACGCGTCCGCCGGCTCGTCCGGTTTGGCACCCTTCCAGAGCGCGAAGTCACGCGGGTCCCGCTTGCCCCGGTCAGGCGCGTCCCCGGCCGACTGCATCGCGTCCGGTGACTGACCCGACAGCGACCCGTACGCCGGCCAGGAAGCCACGTCGAAGTAGACGTCGCCGGACCCGTCGGTGGCCGGGTACGCGTGCCCGTCGGCGATCAACTTCGTGATCAGCTCGTGCATCTCCGGAATGTGCCCGGTGGCGCGCGGCTCGTAGGTGGGCGGCAGCACGTTCAACGACCGGTACGACTCGGCGAGGAGCAACTCGTTCGCGTACGCGATCGACCAGAACGGGCGCCCCTGGTCCCCGGCCTTGACGAGGATCTTGTCGTCGATGTCGGTCAGGTTGCGGATGAAGGTGACCTGGTAGCCGGCGGCCGACAGCCAGCGACGCAGCACGTCATAGTTGACGCCCGAGCGAAGGTGACCGATGTGCGGCGGGGCCTGAAGAGTGAGACCACACAGGTAGACCCCCACCTTGCCGGCTTCCCGCGGGACGAAGTCCCGCACCGATCGGGTGGCGGTGTCATACAGGCGTAGCGTCACCGTACAAGGGTAGCTGTCCGTGCCTGTCCGAGTCCGCCGGTGCCGGGTCGTACGCTGCCAGGCGTGGATGCGACCGCACGCTCCGGTGACACTCCCGCCGACCCCAGCGCCCCCGCCGCCGGGCTCCTGAGCCCGGCCGACGGGGTAACGGCGCAGGCCGACGGCGTCGGGGCGCGGCGGGATGCCGGCACCGGGCGGGCGGAGAGCGTCGCGGGACAGGCCGATGCCGACGTTGTCGCTGTCGTGGGGCCGGCCGACGGTCTCGCGGGGCGAACCGACGGCGTCGCGGGGCGGGCCGGGGAGGCGTCGCAGACCCTCGACCGGGGGTTGCGGTTGCTGCACCTGGTCGCGGACGCCTCGGCTGGTCTGACCGTCACCGAGGCCGCGCACCGACTCAACATCGGGCGGGCAGCCGTCTACCGACTGGTCAGCCCGCTGGTCGGGCACGGCATGCTGCGCCGGGACAGCGACGGCCGACTGCGCCTCGGCGCCGGCCTGTTGTACCTGGCCCGACGCGCCCAGCCGTTGCTCGCCGAGGGCGCGCTGCCCGCGCTGCGACGCCTCGCCGAGCAGGCCGGTGCGACCGCGCACCTGACGGTGGTCGAGGCCGGCGAGGGTGTCGCGCTGGCCGTGGTCGAGCCGAGCTGGACGTCGTTCCACGTCGCGTACCGGGCCGGTGCACGGCATCCGCTGGATCGGGGGGCGGCGGGCCGGGCCATCCTGGCCGGTCGAGCCGGGCTGGCCGAACCGGTGAGCAGCAGCGGAGAGTTGCAGTCCGGGGCGTACGGGGTGGCCGCGCCGGTGCTCGGCGTACCCGGCCTGGAGGCCAGCGTCGGGGTGGTCGCCCTCGCCCCGCTGGACGTCGACGAGATCGGCCCTCAGGTGCTGGCCGCCGCCAGGTCCGTCGCCGCCACCCTGACCTGACCCCGAAGCCAGTCACCCCCGACCGCCGCCTTCGAGCTGACCCGAGGCCAGTCACCGTCGCACCCACCTGCGGCTTGATCAACTCGGGTTCACGGATGTCGCGGTATCGCGCTGCCGTTGATGGCCCGACTTCCGGAAACGCGAGTGGATCAACCTCCGAGCCCGCCCGGTGACGGACCCGATCGGCCACAAGGCGGGACGCGTCATACCACGACCAGCGGGCGGAATCCCGGTCGTCCACAGGGTTGGGCGGCCGTCCCGGAGCGGTTATCCACAAGGGTTTCGGCGGCCGGTCGGCAGTCGGCAGGCTGCTCCGCATGCCACCTCGTCCGCACCGCCCCGATGCCCTGAACTGGCAGGTCTTCCGTGGCTCCGACGCCGTCCGGGAGGGCCTGCTCACCGAACACCAGCTGCGCAGCGCCGCCTGGGTGCGGCTGCGCCACGACATCTACGCCGACGCACGGCTCGACCGGGACCACGCCCTGGCCTGTCGCGCCGCGCTGCTCCGGCTTCCGCCCGGGGTGACCGTCGGAGGCCCGTCAGCCGCGTACCTGCTCGGTGTCGAACACGCCGCGGCCTTCACCGACGACGTACACGTCCTCGTGCCGCGATCGCCTCGAATCGGCCCACAGCGCGGCCTCCGCGTGCACGTCAACGCCATCACCTCACTGCCGGACAGCGGGGCGCCAGAGCGAGTCGGGCAATCACCGTCCCTCCGCCGTCCACCCGGCCCTAGGCATACGCCAGGCCCTGGGCGTCCACCGGCCGCAGGCCGGCCACCGGGCGGCATGACGACCAGACCAGGAGGCATGGCAACCACCAGACCTGACGGCACGACCGCCAGACCAGGAGACACGGCGACCAGGCCCAATGCCTTGACGGTCGGACCAGAGGCCAGGACATTCAGACCGGGCGACAGCCGGACGACGGCCTTGATGCCCTGTCTCAGCAGTCACCCGGGTGGCCTGATCCCCCGTTCCGACCCCGAGCGGGCAGCCTGGGAAACGGCCGTCTGGCTTGACCCGCTCCGTGCCATCGCCATCGTCGACTCGCTGCTCGGCCAGGGGTTGACCGATCGAGACACGCTAGCGGCCATGGCCGACCGCAATGCCGACCGGCCGGGTGGGCGGCGGGCGCGGTGGCTCTTCGACCTGGCTGACGGCGGAGCCCAGTCTCCGCCTGAGTCCCACCTGCGCGTGCGTCTCGTACTGGGCGGGCTGCCGCGCCCGGTCGTCCAACATCCCGTACGCCTGCCCAACGGCGTGGTCCTGCACCCCGACCTGGCATGGCCGGAATATCGGGTAGCGGTCGAGTACGACGGGCGTTGGCACTCCGACGCAGAGCAGTTGCACCGCGACCGCCGCAGACTGAACCTGCTGGTCGGCGCGGGTTGGATGGTATTGCACGTGACGAGTCGACGGCTGCACGGCGAGTTTCCGGCAGTGCTCCGCGAGGTGCGTACCGCGCTGGCCAGCCGAGGCTGGCGACGGTGACAACCCCAACCTGCTCGGCCTTGGTCGACTCGGATTCCTGCAAAGCGCGGTGTCAACGCAGATGGGATAGCGCGGTTTTCAGGAACCCGAGTGAATCAAGACGGGTCGGGCCGATCAAGCTCCACGGATCGCGCCGGCAATCGCTCGGAACGGCAACGGGCCCGGTCGACGGTGGTCGACCGGGCCACGTTGGATGGTGCTTACGGGCGGGCGTTCGGCTTGAGCGGGGTCTTCACCGCCGCGTAGGCGTCGACGATCCCGTAGCCGTAGAAGCCGTTGAAGTTGACCCCACCGGCGCAGTACGCGTCGTAGGTCTCGTCGCGGCCCTCGTTGCGGTACTGCTGCAACCGCGGCTCCGGGCAGGCGTGCTCGGCGGCCGTGCGGTAAAGGTGCTGCTCGACCAGGTCCGGCGACATGCCGAAGCCGGAGCGGCCCTGCGTCTTGCCGTACCGGCTGACGATCAGCGCGGCGACACCGGCGGCGTGCGGGGACGCCATCGAGGTGCCCTGGAGGTAGGTGTAGTAGCCGCACTCACCGTTGGCCTTGCACTGCTTGAAGACCGACTCCTCGAAACCGGCGACGATGTTGCCGTCGGCGTCGACGGAGCCCTCCTCCTGAAGCACGTGCTTCGGGTACGAGGAAAGGATCATGTTGGCGTCGGTGCGGAACGTGTCGGTGCCGAAGCCGTCCCGGAACCAGCCGCCGGGAGCGGCGACCGAGATCTGCTCGGTGCCGTAGTTGGAGAAGTCCGACTTCTTGCCGGACGGGCCGACCGACGACACACCGATCACGTGCGGGCCTTCGGTGGGCAGGTCCCAGCAGCTCTCGTTGTCGATGGGGCGCGGGTACGGGTCGGCGCCGTAGTCCGGGCTGGTGGTGTCGGTGCGCGGCGCGCCCAGGTCTTCGTTGTTGTTGCCGAGCGCACCGACCAGGGTGACGCCCTTGTTGTGGGCGAAGACCAGCGCCCGCTTCATCGCCTTGATGATGGCGCGCTGCTCGGCCTGGTCCTCCGGCGAGTCGGCGGGGTTGGCCGTGCAGTTGTAGAGCCACGGGTCGACGTAGAACGACATGTTCACCACGTCGATGCCGGACCGGCCGGCGTGCAGGAGGGCGTTGACGACCGGCTCGAGGAAGAAGTAGCCGGAGTCCTGGCCACCCTTGAGTTCGACGAGCGAGACGTTCGGGGCGACACCGGAGAGGCCGAACCCGTTGGCGGCGGCACCGATGGTGCCGGCCACGTGGGTGCCGTGCCCACCGTCGTCGGTACCCACCGGGTCGAGGCAGCTCGGCACCTCGCAGGGGCCGTCCACATCGGTCAGGTCGGGTGCGAAGTTGCGCGACAGCGCCCAGTTGAAGTTCGGCGCGATGTCCGGGTTGCTGGCGTCGACGCCGGTGTCGAGCACGCCGACGGTCACCCGACGGTCGCCCGGCTCGATCTTGCGGGCCTGGTCGGCCCGGAGCATCGCCAGACCCCAGAGCTTGTCGTCGAGCGGGTCGAGCTTGGCGCCCTTGCGGGCGGCGGCACCAGCGGCAGCAGCCCCGGCGGCTGCCGTCAGGTGCTCCTGCTCGACGCGGTCCAGCTTGGGCTTGCGGCCGATGGCCTTCTGCTCGGCGGCGCCGATCAGCGTCGGCGCGGCGGTCGCCTTGGCCGCGAAGTCGGCCCGGTCGCTGGTGACCTGGAACATGCCGACCTCGTCGGACCGGGACACCACAGTGCCGCCGGCCGCGCGGATCGCGGCTACCGCCGTCTCGGCGGCGACACCGTCCTCGGCGACGACGGTGAAGGTGCGGGACGAGCTCGGCGCGGCGCTGGCCGGCACACCCAGCCCCGCAGCCGTCAGTGCCAACACTGCCGCGGTCGCGACAGCACCGGCGGTGAAGCGCTTGCTCACCACATCGGATCCTCTCGTTGAGGGACGTGGCTGCCATCACACAACACCCGGCAGTTTTACGCCACCTGAACGTCCGTTATGGCGGCGAATCTCTGCTTCATCCGCCCGGCTCGGCGCGCGGCAGAAGATCTGCCAGCACCGCTGGCAGAGCCGCCACGGTGGATACCTCCGCGTCGGGCACGACCCCGCGCGGGCGAGGCAGGCCGGCCCGGTTCAACCACACCGAGCGCAGGCCGGCCCCTCGGGGCGCCACGACGTCGTGCTCCCACGAGTCACCGACGTACACGATCTGCTCGGCCGGCACCCCCGCCGCCTTGACGACCGCGGCGAAGAACTCCTGGGCAGGCTTCTTCGGCAGGCCGTTCTCGTGCGCGTACAGCTCGAAGGCGAACTCACCGGCGAGCCCGCAACGTTCGGCGCGGCTGTTGCCGTTGGTGGCAAAGCCCAGCGTGTAGCTTGCGCGGAGCGTGGCCAGCGCCCTCGGCACATCCGGAAACGGCCTGGTGAGGGCGAACCGGCGGGCGAAGAAGAGGGCTGCGAACTCGTCCAGGTGGTCGCCCAGCTCGGCGCGGGCTAACGATCGGGCCAGTGCGGCGCGTCGGATCTCCATCACCGGGGCGGCCGCCAGCTCACCGAAGACCGCACCCCAGTCCGATTCCAGCTCGAAGAGCGTCACCTCGGCCGCCGCCGGTGTGCGTCGCCGCATCTCGTCGAGAACGGCGGCCAGCCCGCCGGTCACGGCCGGCCGCAAGTCGAGCAGGGTTTCGTCGGCGTCGAACACCACGGTGGTCAGCACGACACCCACTGTCTCACCGAGGAAGAGCGCCAGCACCCCCACCAACGTTGCAGCAGGCACCAGGCCGCCAAGGGGCAGAACACCTACCGGCCGTCGAGCGCGAGTGCGGGCTCGGGTGAGACCGGCGTGGACTCGGCCGGCGATCCGCGCAGCTCGTCGAGGCGTACCAGCGCGACCCCGGCGACGATCAACGCGCCGCCGAAGAGCTGCCAGCCGGTGGGCAGCTCGTTCAGGAGGAGCCAGGCGATCAGCACCGCGAAGAGCACCTCGGTCAGCCCGACGAACGACGACAGCCGGGGGCCGAGGATGCGGGTGCCGGCGATCCCGGCCAGGTACGCGATGACGGCCGCCACCAGCGACAGCCCGGCGATGGGCAACAGCCAACTGGTGGTCTGTCCGGCGAAGGTGACCTCACCGAAGGTGGCGTGCAGTGGCAGCAACCCGGTGAGGCCGACGAGGAGCAGCACGGCGGCGCCGACTGCCATTCCGCCGCTGGCCATGGCGACCGAGGGCAGCCGTGGGTCGACCCGGCCGGCGAGGACGAAGTAGCCGGCCAGGCCGAATGCCGCACCCAGGCCCCAGAGCACGCCCACCGGGTGGAAGTCCGCGGTGCCGGCGAGGTCGAGGACGAACGCCAGCCCGACCAGGGCGGCCACCGACCCGGCCACGGTGAGCCGGCGGGGTCGCTGCCCGTGTCGCACCCACATCCAGCCCACGACGAGGATGATGCCCAGGTATTCGAGCAGCAGCGCGACACCGACGGGCAGGTAGCGCACGGCGTTGAAGAAGCAGACCTGGGCCAGGGCCACCCCGAGGAGCCCGAACATCCCGATCGCCGTAGCGTTGCTGCGCAGCACGGCCCACCTGCCTCGCAGGGACAACAGGGCGGGGATCGCCAGCACGAGGGCGGCCACGCCGACCCGGGCGATCACCGCCGATTCGGCCGACCAGCCGGCCTCGATGAGTGATCGCGCGAAGGTGCCGGAGGTGGCGAAGGTGACGGCGGAGAGCAGCACCAACGCGGCACCGGCAGCGGGTCGTGAGTGCATGTCGCGCTCCTCGGGACGGCACCGTGTCATGAGCAAACTATCCTTGTACTGATGACGCTAGGCGTCCGCCCTGACAGGAGTCAAGATGCTATTTGCTCATGACACCGAATGTTCGCTGATCGCCACCGCCGCGCTGGTCAACACAGCGGGTCGGGACGGCGAGTTGTTGCCCGACGTCGCCGCCCTGGACGCGTTCTTCGTCCGCCACTCCTACAGCGGACGGCACGAGCACACCGACGCCGAGTTGAACGCCGTGAAGGACCTGCGGCCCCAACTGCGCCGTATCTGGCACGCCGAGCCGCCCGAGATCGTCGCGCTGATCAACGGACTGCTACTGGAGCACAAGGCGTTGCCCCAGCTCATCGAGCACGACGACGAGCCGTACCACCTGCACGCCGTGCCCCGCGACGCACCGCTCGCGACCCGGATCGCGGTGGAGGCGGCGATGGCCATGGCGGACCTGGTCCGGGCGCGCGAGCTGAGCCGGTTGCGCATCTGCGAGTACCCGGACTGCGACAACGTCGTCGTCGACCTGTCCCGCAACCGGTCGCGGCGGTTCTGCGAGGCCGGCTGCGGCAACCGGGCCGCCGTGACCGCCTACCGCGCCCGCCGAGCCGCCGGCCGCTCCTGAACCACCTCGTACTCCACCTCGCCGTGCTCGGTGCCCGGGATCGGGTCGTCCCACTGCAGGTGGAACGTGCGCACGTGACGCAGCCCGGCCTTCGCCATCACCCGCCGGGAGCGTTCGTTGACCGCCATCGTCTCGGCCCACACCCGGCGCACCCCGACGGTGTCGAAGGCATACCGGACCAGCGCCCGCGACCCCTCGGTGGCCAACCCCCGCCCCCACGCCGAGCGGCGCAACCGGTAGCCCAACTCGGCCTCGGCCCCGTCCGCCGACGGGTCGAGCGCGAACCACCCCAGGAAGTCGCCGGACTCCCGATCGAGCGCCGCCCAACGCCCCAGCCCGGGATGCCGCTCGTACTGGGCCAGCAACCTCGGCAACTGCTCGTCCCGGACCGTCGCCGGTGACGTCGCCACCCCGCCGGTGAGGAACCGCATCACCTCGGGGTCGCCGTCCAGCTCGACCAGCGCGTCCACGTCGCCCATCGTCAACCGCCGGAACCGCAGCCGCTCGGTCTCCGCTGGAACCACCAGGTCACCACCACGCACGACCGGATCATCCCGCCGCGCCCTCCCACCGTCGAGCCGTTTTACCGCCGCTCGCCCGCAAGATCCGCGCAACATCGGCGAAACTGCTGCCTCCGGCGCCGCCGAAGCAGCAACATCGGCGAAGTTGCGCGCGGCGGCAACCCCGATCGCCGCCGCGGGCCAGGCCGTCGCGTCAGCGCGGGGGCGCGACCACGAAGAGCCGCCAGGAGTACGCGTCGACAACGAGCACGGGTCCGTCCGGGTCCTTGCTGTCTCGCACCCCGACCACGTCCGCAAGGTTCGTAGCCACCTCGACGCAGTTGGCGTCCTGGTTGCTGCGGCTGCTCTTGCGCCATCGAGCGCCGATCAACTCCACGACTCGGCCACCTCCCTCAGCAATTCGATGGACGCCTGCGGGGGCAGGGCTTCGCCCAAGGTAGCCTCCCAGACCCGCTGCAACCGCAGCAGATCCCGTGGCTGGTCCAGCTCCTGGCCACGAACCTGACAGTCCAGGTAGGCCAACTCCGTGCCGTCGGGCAGGGTGGCCAGCGAGAACTGCCCGCCGAGCCCGGGATACTCCTCGGCAGAGCGCGGCACCACGTGCAGGCGAATCCGAGGATGCTCGGTGGCGATCTTCGCCAGGTGCAGTGCCTGCTCGCGCATCACCTTCCGCCCGCCCACCCGTCGACGCAGCACCGCCTCGTCCAGTACCGCGACGATGTGTGGCGACCGTTCGCCGTAGAGCACCTGCTGGCGGTCCATCCGGTCGGTCAGTCGCCGGTCGACCTCCTCCGACTCCAGCAGGCCACCCGCCTCGAAGACCGCCCGCGCGTAGGCCTCGGTCTGGAAGAGTCCGGGCACGTAGCGGGGCTCGTACCACCGGATCGTGCGCGCCTGCTCATAGATCGCCTGCCAGCCCCGCAGCCACGGCTGCGCCCGGTCGAGACTGACCAGTTCGGTCGACATGCGGCCGAAGAGGCCGCCGGTGTCCAGGGCTCGGTCGACCAGTTCCAGGTACTTCACGGTGGGCGGCTGCTGACCCAACTCGACGGCGCTGACCATCGACGCCGAGTAGTTGACCGCCTTCGCCAACTCGTCCTGACTCCAGCCCCGCCGGACCCGCGCCCGACGCAGCTCCGCGATCAGGAACGCCGCCGCCGTCATCTGCCCATCGGCCATGCCAGCCGCCCTCCACCCCGCCGACGATTGATTCCAGCCGGTCGCCAACGGTGTCACCACCGAACACAGGGCGGCTGTGACGACGCGACCAAACCCTTCCGACCGTAGTCGTCCGATCACCAGACTGTGAAGTGCGGCACCGCTCCCCGTCCCCCGGGATCCCGGCGGTGCCGCACGGGACCGCCCGCTCCCCCGTGCCGGGCGGTCCCACCCCAGACGACCCATCCAAAGCCGACCCCGCCCAGAACCCGCCCCACCCAGAACCCGCCCCGCCCAGAACCCGCCCCAACCCGCCCGGACGCGAGATTGATGCCACAAACGATTCAGCTCCAAAGCGTCCGCACAGGACATCCCCGACCACCCCAAGCGACCGACCACCCCAAGCGACCGAGCGGCCGAGCGGCCGAGCGGCCGAGCGGCCGAGCAAGATCGCGCTGGCGCGGCCCAGCCCAACGCAGCCCAGCCCAACGCAGCCCAGCCCAACGCAGCCCAGCCCAACGCAGCCCAGCCCGGCGCGGCCCAGGCCGGGGTGATGCCACAAACGAGTCAGCTCGAAAGGACGGCAACACCATGTCCTGGACCGCCCTGGACGACCGAGCGACGACGCCACGCCGACCCCACCTGCCGCTGCGCCCGCTCTGGCTCTGCCGGGTCTGCGCCGCGCCCTGGCCGTGCCCGGTGGCCCGGCTCACCCTCTGTCAGGAGTACGCCGACGACCGGATCGCGTTGAGCGTCTACCTGTGCACGGTCCTGCACGATGCGGCTGCCGACCTGTACCGGCTCAACCCGCACGACGGCCCGGACCCGGCCGCGCTCTTCACCCGCTTCCTCGGCTGGGCGAAACCGCGCGGCGACCGCGTCGAGCAGGTCAGGGGTGAGTCATCCGAAGCAGGTCCAGCGTCTCGTCCAACTGGGTCTCGGTGAGCTTGCCCGAGTCGACGTGCCCCCGGGAGATCACCACCTCGCGGATCGAGGTCTGCTTGGCCAGCGCCTCCTTGGCGATCGAGGCCGCCTCGTCGTACCCCAGGTGGCGGTTGAGCGGGGTGACGATCGACGGTGAGCCCTCGGCGTACGCCAGACAGACCTCGGCGTCCGCGACCAGGCCGACCACCAGCCGATCGGCGAACAGTCGGCTCACCGCGGACAGCAAGCGGATCGACTCCAGCAGGTTGCGGCCCATCACCGGGAGCATCACGTTCAGCTCGAAGTCGCCCTGCGAACCGGCGAAGCCGACTGTCGCGTCGTTGCCGATCACCTGGGCGCAGACCTGCCGCATCGCCTCCGCGACGACCGGGTTGACCTTGCCGGGCATGATCGACGAGCCGGGCTGCAGGTCGGGGATACGCAGCTCGCGGAGACCGGCCCGGGGGCCGGAACCCATCCACCGGATGTCGTTCGCGATCTTGTAGAGGCCGACGGCCAGGGTCCGCAGTTGGCCTGAGGTCTCCACCAGCGCGTCGCGGGCGCCCTGCGCCTCGAAGTGGTTGCGTGCCTCGGACAACGGCAACCCGGTCGACTCACGCAGCTTCTCGATCACCGCGGCGGCGAAGCCGAGCGGGGTGTTGATTCCGGTGCCGACGGCGGTGCCGCCAAGCGGCAGCTCGGCCAGTCGGGGCAGCGAGCCCTCCAGGCGTTCGACGCCGTAGCGGACCTGGGCGGCGTACCCGCCGAACTCCTGGCCCAGGGTGACCGGCGTGGCGTCCATCAGGTGCGTGCGACCGGCCTTGACCACCGTTTCGAACTCCGCCGCCTTCGCCTCCAACGTGGCGGCGAGGTGGTTCAGCGACGGCAGCAGGTCCTCCACGATGAACTGGGTGGCCGCCAGGTGGATCGAGGACGGGAAGACGTCGTTGCTGGACTGCGAGGCGTTGACGTGGTCGTTCGGGTGCACCGGCGAGCCCAACTCCCGGCTGGCCAGGGTGGCGATCACCTCGTTGGTGTTCATGTTCGACGACGTGCCCGAGCCGGTCTGGAAGACGTCGACCGGGAACTGGTCGTCGTAACCACCGTCGGCGACGTGCGCGGCGGCGGCGGTGATCGCGGCGGCCACGTTCGCGTCGATCACGCCGAGCTCGCCGTTGACCTCGGCCGCCGCACCCTTGATCTGCGCGAGGGCCTTGATCTGGGCCGGCTCGATGCCTCGGCCGGAGATCGGGAAGTTCTGCACCGCACGCTGGGTCTGCGCCCGCCACAGCGCCTCGGCGGGCACCTCCACCTCGCCCATCGAGTCACGTTCGATGCGGTAACCGGTCGCCTCTGGAGTCGTCACGCGTACCATCCTGCCGCGCCGATGGCCGACTCGCAGATGATCCGTCAGCCCAACTCGGCCAGCAGCCGTTCCGCCTCGTGCCGATCCGGCACGTCGATCTGGCGGTACAGGGACAGCGCCCGGGTCAGGTGGGCGCGAGCTGCCGCCGGGTCGGTCGTCCGCAGGCAGCGGGCGATGCCCTCCAGGGCCCGGCCCTGCTCGTAGCGTGCACCGAGGCCGGAAGCGTCGACCAGCACCCGACGATGCAGGTCGAGGGCGCTCGTCACGTCTCCCTGCTCCAGGATCGCCCGGGCCAGGAGGTTACGGGAGGCGCACTGGCCGACCCGGTCGCCGGCATCGACCATCGCCACCAACGCCTCCCGGTGCAGTGCGGCGGCATGATCCGGCCGTCCGGCGTTGCGCTCCAACACAGCGATCTCGTTGATCACCTCCCCCTCGCCGAAGCGATTACCATCGCGTCGTTTGAGGTACAGCGCGGTCCGCAGCAGACGGCGAGCAGGACCGAGATCCCCCATCCGGTGCCGCACCATCGCGAGGTGCCCCATCGCATTGTTGATCTGCCGGAAGTCCTTCGTCTGCCGGGCCAACTGCAGGTGCAACCGAGTCAGGCGCAGCGCGTCGTCGTACCGGCCTCCACCGATCAACGCGTAGGACAGGTTGTTCAACAGGTTGGTCAGCGCGTGAGCGTCGGCCGGAACCCGGACCAGACCGAGTGCCTCGTCGAACTTCGCCTCGGCCTGCCGGAGGTCACCGTTCGCCGCGTAGGAGATACCCAGGTTCCACAGCGTGGTGAGTACGTCGCTGCGCAGCCCGAGCTGACGGCGCAGCCTGAGCGCCACCTCCATCGTCCTGATCGCCTCCGGGAAACGGGCCAGCCGGAAGTACGCCGAGGAGAGGTAGTTGAGCATGGTGGCGACCGCCGCCTCGTCGCCCAGCCGTCGGGCGACCCGAAGCCCGATCGTGTGGGTCTCGATCAGCTCGTCCAGGTGCCCGCCTTCGAAGTTGAGCCGCCAGCAGGCCCGCGCCAACTGCCAGCACTCGACCGGGAAGTCCTCCTCCTCGGCCACGCGGACCAGGGCGGTGAGGCCGGGGTGATTCTCCTCGAACCACGCGCGCTTCCTGGCCACCGGCACGCCCAGCAGGTCGGGTCGGCCGGGCGTACGCACCGGAAGGTTGCTGCGGCTGCCGGCCGCCTCGATCGACCGGGCGATCGCCAGCGCGACGGACAGGTGATGATCCAGCAGCCGTTCCACCGCGCCTCGGCGCTCGGCCTGCCGCTCCGGGGGTGCGAGCAGCAGCCGGGCGTAGTCGCGAAGGAGGTCGTGCAACCGGAACCTGCCCGGCGGTGCCTCTTCCACCAGGTGCGCGTCGACCAACTCGTCCAGCACGTCCTGCGCGTCGCCCAGCGGCAGGTCGGCGAGGGCGGCGGCCACCTGGACGTCCAGGTGGCCACCCGGATGGAGGCCGAGCAGCGCGAACAACCGCTGCGCCGACGGTGAGACCTGCGCGTACGACAGGGCGAACGCCTGCCCCACCGAACGTTCGCCGGCGGTGAGCTCGGCCAGCGGGCCCGCCCCGGTGACCAGCCGCTCGACCAGGTCGGCGACCCGCCAGCGCGGCCGGTGAGCCAACCGAGCACCGGCCAACCGGATGGCGAGGGGAAGGTGGCCGCAGCGACGCGCCACCTCGGCCGCGGCCTCCGGTTCCGCGGCGACCCTCTCCACACCGGCCACCCGACCGAGCAACTCGATCGCCTCGTCGGGGTCGAGGACCGGCAACGACGTCGGCCGGCCCTCGTCGAGCCCGACCAACCGGCGACGGCTGGTGACGAGGACCAGGCAGTGCGAGCCGTTGGGCAGCAGGGGCTCCACCTGGTCGGCGGTGGCCGCGTTGTCCAGCACCACCAGGGCACGCAGGCCGGCCAGTTCCGTCCGCCAGAGCGCCAACCGGTCGTCCGGGTTCTCCGGCAACCGCTCCGGCGGCACGCCGAGCTGACGCAGCAGGGTCGCCGCGGCGGTGGCCGGCGTCAACGGTCGGCGTTCGCTGTGCCCGTGCAGGTCGATGAAGAGCTGCGCGTCGGGATAGCGGTCGACGAGTGCGGTGGCGACGTGCACGGCGAGCGCGGTCTTGCCGCTGCCGGGCATCCCGTCGACCAGTTGGATGCGACTGCCGTCCTCCTCGATCTGTTTGACCAGACGGGCCACCGTCTCCTGCCGGCCGACAAAGTCACCGATCGCCCGGGGCAGCGCACGGATCGGGCCGACTGGTCGGGCCTCCCGGCCGGCCAGAGCCAGGTCGCCGGCGAGCACCCGCTGGTGCATCTCCTGCAACGCGGCGCCTGGTTCGATGCCCAGCTCGTCGGCGTAGAGACGACGGCCCTCCCGGTAGACCGCGAGTGCGTCGGCCTGCCGCCCGACCGAGGAGAGCGCCAGCATCAGTTGACCGCGTAGACGCTCCCGAAGCGGATGCCGGTCGACGCTCTCGGCCAGCTCCCCGATCAGCTCGGTGGCCCGCCCGAGGCGCAGCTCGACGTCGACGCACTCCTCCAAGGCGTTGAGGCGCTGCTCGTCAAGTGCCTGCGCGCGACGACGGACGCTGCTGCTCGGGATGCCGCCGAGCGCCGGACCTCGCCACAGTGCCAGGGCGGCGCGGAACTCCGTACCCGCTTCGGCCAGGCGACCGGCCGCGACGGCGGCACGGGCGGCCTCCACACCTCGGGCGAACACCTGAGCGTCCAGGTCGGCCGGTGCGGTGCGGATGCCGTAGCCGGCCGGGTCGGTGACGATGAGCTCAGGCGCCAGCCCGAGTTCGGTGAACCGGCGGCGCAGCCGCGACACACAGGTCTGCAACTGGGCTCTGGCGGTGGCCGGAGGGCGCTCCTCCCACACCGCGTCGACGAGTTCGTCGACCGGTACCAGCCGGCCGAAGCGCAACAGCAGCATGGCGAGCACGATCCGGTCGCGCCCTGCCGTGACGGTGGACTCGCCACCGCCGACCCGCAGGGGTCCCAGGATCCCGAACCGCATGTGCTCTCCCGCATCGGTGATGCAACTTCCAGCAGAGTAGTCCGACGGTGACTGATCGCCTCGGCCAGGCGAGAGTGACATGAGAGTGGATCGACAGTGGCGCTCAGCAGACTCGCTGTGCGTTGTCGGTGACGGCATCCGACGGGGGCGGTGCGCCCGTCCCACCCCAGCGGGGCGGGCGTACCGATGTCGGTAGAGCACGGACGACAGAGGGGCGCCGGGCGAGTTCGCCCGGCGCCCCTTCGCGTACGTGTCGGTCAGCGGCGGCCGATGGTGAGCACCGGTTTGGTGACCTCGGCGAAGAAGTCGTTGCCCTTGTCGTCGACCACGATGAAGGCCGGGAAGTCCTCCACCTCGATCTTCCAGACCGCCTCCATGCCCAGCTCCGGGTATTCGAGGACCTCGACGTGCTTGATGCAGTCCTGGGCGAGGCGGGCGGCGGGGCCGCCGATCGAGCCGAGGTAGAAGCCGCCGTGCTGCTGGCAGGAACGGGTCACCTGACCGGAGCGGTTGCCCTTGGCCAGCATCACCTGGGAGCCACCGGCGGCTTGGAACTTCTCCACGTAGGCGTCCATCCGACCGGCGGTGGTCGGGCCGAAGGAGCCGGACGCGTACCCCTCGGGGGTCTTCGCCGGGCCGGCGTAGTAGACCGCGTGGTCGCGCAGGTACTGCGGCATCGGCTCACCGGCGTCCAACCGCTCGGCGATCTTGGCGTGGGCGATGTCCCGGGCGACCACGAGCGGGCCGGACAGCGACAGCCGGGTCTTCACCGGGTACTTGGACAGCTCGGCGCGGATCTCGTCCATCGGCCGGTTCAGGTCCACCCGGACGACCATCTCGGCGTCGAGCGAGTCGTCGGTGACCTCGGGCAGGAACCGCGCCGGGTCGGTTTCGAGGCGCTCCAGCCACACGCCCGACGGGGTGATCTTGGCGACCGCCTGCCGGTCCGCCGAACAGGAGACGGCGATCGCGACCGGGCAGGACGCGCCGTGCCGGGGCAACCGGACCACCCGTACGTCGTGGCAGAAGTACCTGCCGCCGAACTGCGCGCCGATGCCGAAGTTGCGGGTCAACTCCAGCACCTCCGCCTCCAACTCCAGGTCCCGGAAGCCGTGCGCGCTCATCGAGCCGGAGGTGGGCAGCGCGTCGAGGTACTTGGCGCTGGCGTACTTCGCGGTCTTCAACGCGTACTCGGCGGAGGTGCCGCCGATGACGATGGCGAGGTGGTACGGCGGGCACGCGGCGGTGCCGATGAGCCGCAGCTTCTCCTCCAGGAACTGCATCATCCGCGTCGGGTTGAGCAGCGCCTTGGTCTCCTGGTAGAGGTACGACTTGTTGGCCGAGCCGCCGCCCTTGGCCATGAACAGGAACTTGTACGCGTCCGGGTGCCCGTCCGGGTCCTCGGCGTACAGCTCCACCTGCGCCGGCAGGTTGCTGCCGGTGTTCCGCTCGTCCCACATGGTGAGCGGGGCGAGCTGGGAGTAGCGCAGGTTGAGCTTGGTGTACGCCTGGTAGACGCCCCGGGAGATGGCCTCGGCGTCGCCCCCGTCGGTCAGCACGTGCCGGCCTCGCTTGCCCATCACGATCGCGGTGCCGGTGTCCTGGCACATCGGCAACACGCCACCGGCGGCGATGTTGGCGTTGCGCAGCAGGTCCAACGCGACGAACCGGTC
This sequence comes from Micromonospora sp. WMMD964, assembly GCF_029581455.1. Lineage (NCBI taxonomy): Bacteria > Bacillati > Actinomycetota > Actinomycetes > Micromonosporales > Micromonosporaceae > Micromonospora > Micromonospora sp. WMMD964. The sequence goes on from NZ_CP120860.1 coordinate 702,619, forward strand.
GTTCGGCGAGGCCGCCGGGTCGTCGATGATCGCCCGGAGCTGGGCCAGGTGCGCGGGGCGCAGGAAGTGCGCGATGTCGTGCATCGCCTCGGCGGTCAGCGCGGTGAGCGCGGCCGGCTCCACGGTCAGGAACCGGCGGCCTCCCGGGCCGTGTACGACGTCCACACCCTCATCGGTGACCAGGCGATAGTCCATCTGGTCCGGGCCGGTCGGCAGCAGAGGGGCGTACGAGAATGCGGCGGCACTGCTCATGAGCGGCAAGCCTAGGGCAGACCGGTCGATCACTCCCACCCGCCGGGCGCGTCCTGGGACGCCGCTCTCATCCGCCGCGCGTCGAACGCCCGACCCGTCGTGCCGACGAGCAGGTGAACCCCGCCCAGCCGTCGTGCCGACGAGCAGGTGAACCGTGCTCAGCCGTCCTTGCCGCCCTCCGGCTCCGGACACAGCTCACCCTTCGGCCCGCAGTCGCCGTTGTTCGGCCCGCCGGGATCGGTGCCGCCCGGGGCGGGATTCCCACCGTTGCCGGGGGGTCGGGCGGGCGAGCCCCCGGACGCGCCGAAGCGGACGTACCCGATCTCCCGCCCCTCACCGACGATCATGCCCTGTGACCCGACGGCGAGGGCGTTCGCCGAGGTGCGCAGAGCGGCCAGCTCCCGGCCGCTGCGCGGGTCCACGGCGACCAGCCGGGACGGCTTCTCGTCGGCGACCACCGCCGCGTACGGGGTGAGCGCGGCACCGGCCTTGCCACTGGCCGGGCGGGTCCAGAGCACCTTGTCGGTGCCCAGCTCACGGGCGACCACCGAGCGCTTGTCGGCGGCCCGGAACACCGCCACCCGATCGTCCACCGCGATCAACTTGGTGCCCGCTTCGCCGACCCAGAGCAGCCTCCCGTCGTACCCGTCGATGACCGCCTCGCGGCCGTCCGGGCCCACGCCGATCAGCACGTTCCGGCCGCCCTGCGGGTCCTCCCGCTGCACGCAGCCGGCGGAGTCGGCGGTACGCAGGTTGACCCCGGCCCGCTGCCAGGCCTCCTGCCCGGTCGCCGGGTCCCGGGCGGAGATGGCGAAGTAGCAGGCCCCGTCCTGGGAGCGGGCCGCGATCCGCAGCATCCGGCCGCCCACCACCGACAGCCGCTCGTCCCGGGCGGGCTCGACGTTCTGCAACACCCGGCCGGTGGCGGTGTCGACCACGTGCACCCGTCCGTCCACCGGGAAGCCGAGCAGCGGCGGCGCGGTCTCCGCCCCGGCCACCCCGTCGTCGATCCGGGTCGCGGTGAGTCGACGGGTGCCGCGCAGGCCCGGGTTGTCGGCCAGTAGGCCGCTGTGCACACCGGGCAGGAAGGCCGTCCAGAGCGGTGCGGTCCCGCGCGGATCCCAGGCACTGAGGGTGCAGTCGGTGGCATCGGTGCAGCGGGCGTCGAGGAGCAGATTCCGGTACGTCCAGACGGCCACCGCGTCGTCGTCGCGTCGCCGGGTCGCGCCGGTGGTCGGGTCGAGCAGCTCGTACCCCTTGACCAGGAGCTTGCCCACGGCGACGACCGCGTCCCGGTCGCCGCCGGCCACCGCCGACCAGTCGGCCTTGCGCTCCCAGAGCTGCGCGCCGGTGGCCAGGCTGCGGGCTTCGACCCGGGTGCGCTGCTCGACCACGACGGCGTCGCCGGCGATCGTCACGCTGCGCGGAGTCCCACCGACCCGCTGCTGCCACACCACGTCGGGCTCGGAGATGGGTTCGCTGCGGTCCACCCATTCCCACAGACCGGGGAAGGGGTTCCACACGCCGGTCGCGGCGAGGGCGACGACCACGGCGACGCCGAGCAGCAGCCCACCGCGCACGCTCCCCTTCGCCACCCGCACACCGTAGCCACGATCGCGGATCTTCCGTACGCCCGCGCCGCCGTGTCGCCACGCTTTCTGGGCTCGGAGGTGTTAGGGCGTGTGTCGAAGCCCCTGGCCGGCCGGCGGGCCCGGACGACGACCGGGCCCTAGAGCGCCTTTCCATCGGCCCGGACGGCGCTGCGCACCAGCGGCAGCGTGCGGTACGGGATCTGCTCGGCCAACGCGATGATCGTCGACGCCCGGGTGATGCCGGCGGACGACACGATCTGGTCGATGACCCGTTGCAAATCGGTGTTGGAGCGGGCCACGATCCGGCAGAGCAGGTCGCTGGAGCCGGTGATGGTGTGCGCCTCCAGCACCTCGGGGATGGCCGCCAGGTGGGCGGTGACCGGGTCGTGGCCGTGCCGCTGGCTGATTTCCAGGGTGACGAAGCTGGTCACCCCGAACCCGATCGCGGCCGGTGCGATCTCCGGGCCGAAACCCTCGATGACCCGCCGCTCCACCAGTTTGTCCAGCCGCGCCTGCACGGTGCCCCGGGCCACCCCGAGCCGCCGGGAGCACTCCAACACCCCGATCCGCGGCTCCTCGGCGAGCAGTTCGATCAAGCGCACGTCGAGCGCGTCGAGCTGTACATTCTGCTCACCATTCATGGGTCCAGACCATACCGAATGTGCAACCTGACCAGCACTTCCGTCGACAGTTGCCCACCCGGCGCCGGGCCAGCGATCCTCGCCACAAGAACCGACAACGGCGGCCCACGAGGCCGGCCGGTACGCGAGGGAGCCCACCATGACCCAGGCGATCGACCGACCCCAGTCGACCGAGGACGTCGACGTCGACCGGCTCGTCGGCGCTGTCGACCACGACATCAGCCACGACCCGTTCCCGGTCCGGGGTCTCGACCACGTGCACTTCCTGGTCGGCAACGCCAAGCAGGCCGCCCACTACTACTCCACCGCCTTCGGCATGACCTGCGTGGCGTACCGCGGTCCCGAGCAGGGCTACCGGGACCACGCCCAGTACGTGCTGACCAGCGGCTCGGCCCGCTTCGTGCTGACCGGCGCGGTGCGCCCGGACGCCGACGGCACCGAGCACGTGGCGAAGCACAGCGACGGGGTCAGCGACATCGCGCTGGAGGTCCCGGACGTCGACGCCGCGTACGCGCACGCCATCGCCCAGGGCGCCGCCAGCGTCGTCGAGCCCCACGAGGTGACCGACGAGCACGGCACCGTCCGGATGGCCGCCATCGCCGCGTACGGCGACACCCGGCACACCCTGGTCGACCGGTCCCGCTACACCGGCCCGTTCCTGCCCGGCTTCGTGGCCCGCGGTCCGATCGTGGACCGGCAGCCGATGATCGCCGCCGGCATCCAGCCGAAGCGCTTCTTCCAGGCCGTCGACCACGTGGTCGGCAACGTGGAGCTGGGCCGGATGGACGAGTGGGTCGAGTTCTACAAGCGGGTGATGGGCTTCTCCAACATGGCGGAGTTCGTCGGCGACGACATCGCCACCGACTACTCGGCACTGATGAGCAAGGTCGTGGCCAACGGCACCCGCAAGGTGAAGTTCCCGCTCAACGAGCCGGCCGTCGCCCGCAAGAAGTCCCAGATCGACGAGTACCTGGAGTTCTACCAGGGCCCGGGCGCCCAGCACATCGCCGTCGCCACCAACGACATCCTGGCCAGCGTCGACGCGATGCGCGCCGCGGGCGTGGAGTTCCTGGACACCCCGGACTCGTACTACGACGACCCGGAGCTGCGCGAGCGCATCGGCAAGGTGCGGGTGCCGATCGAGGAGCTGAAGGCCCGCAAGATCCTGGTCGACCGGGACGAGGACGGCTACCTGCTGCAGATCTTCACCAAGCCGGTGCAGGACCGCCCGACCGTCTTCTTCGAGCTGATCGAACGGCACGGTTCGCTGGGCTTCGGCAAGGGCAACTTCAAGGCGCTGTTCCAGGCGATCGAGCGTGAGCAGGAAGCCCGCGGCAACCTGTAACACTTGCGAGCGTGACGCAGCCTCCGTCGTACCCGACGCCGCCGGCCGGTGGGCCTCAGCCCGCCGCCGGCGGCGTCGTGCCGCCGCCCGGACCACACCCCCAGGGGTACGCCGCGCCGCCGCAGTACGCCCCACCCGGGTACGCCCCACCGCAGTGGTACGCCGGACCACCCGGCCCGCCGCCACCTCCGCCGCTGAGCCCGAGCGGTCAGCCGCTGGCCGGCTTCGGTGACCGGTTACTGGCCTGGCTGATCGACATGGCGTTGGCGACCGCCGTCCTGCTGGTGCTGTTCATGCCGGTCTTCATCGTCCTGTGGTGGCGGATGTTCACCGAGCTGCACCAGACCAACCCGGACGGCACCCTGGTGGAGCCCGACCCGCGTACCTTCTTCCTGGAGTTCCTCCTGCCGATCCTGCTGCTTCAGCTCGCGCTGTTCGTGCTGATGCTCGGGCTCTACTGGCTCTACCACGTGGAATACCTCAAGCGTGGCGGTCAGACCCTCGGCAAGAAGGTCATGAAGCTGCGGGTGGTGCCGCTCGACCCGACCCGCACGCTGGACCGGCGGATGGCCGCCCGACGGTGGTTGGTGCAGCACGTGGCGGGCTCGCTGGTCCCGGGGTGCAGTTACGCCGACGGGCTGTGGCAGCTCTGGGACAAGCCGTGGCAGCAGTGCCTCCACGACAAGTTCGCCGGAACCGTCGTCGTTAAGGTGTCCACGTGAGCGAGCGAACCAGCAGGCCTATTGGCGTGGCGTCTCGCGCCGTCGCGCAGCGAAGCGGAGCGACGGCGTGAGCGTGCAACCCGGCTGGTACGTCGACCCCGCCGACACCGAGACCCGACGCTACTGGGACGGCGAGGGTTGGCTCGGCGCGCCCATCCCCGTCGACGCCACCCCGCCGGACGGTCCTCCGCCGGTCGAGCCGGTCACGCCGGCCGCGGCCCCGACCTCCGGCCCGGCCGCCCCCGGCTCCGAAGCCGTCGCGCCGGGTGGGCCGCCGCACCAGGGCCCACCCACCGGGTACGGCCCGCAGTCGGGATACAACCCGCCGCCGGGACCGGGCTGGGGCCCGCCGCCGGGACAGGGCCCGGGCTACGGCCCACCACCGGGACAGGGCCCGGGCTACGGCCCACCACCGGGACAGGGCTGGGGACCACAGTCCGGCCCGCCTGGTTGGGCACCTCCGGGCGGACAACCCGGCTGGGTGCCGCCGGCTGGTCACCCCGGCTGGCCGGGACGACCGCCCGAGCCGAGACCGCACGGTCACCGGCTGGCCGGTTACGGTCGCCGGCTCACCGCCCGGCTGATCGACTTCGGCCTGATCTTCGCATTGAACGTGCTGGTCAACGGCTGGTTCGTCTGGCGCTGGGCGCAGGAGTGGGCGCCGTACTGGCAGGAGTTCTTCCGGCGCGTCGCAAGCCGCGACACGTCCGCCGAGGGCATGCCGATGCCCGGCGAGCAGGCGGGATCGCTACTCGTGGTGATCTTGCTGATCGCCACCGCGCTGTGGCTGGCGTACGAGGTGCCCTCCATGGCCTCCGGTGGGCAGACGTTCGGCAAGCGGTTGATGCGGATCCGGGCGGTGCCGATGGCCGCCGATGAGCCGCTGGGCTTCGGCCGGGCACTGAGCCGGTGGAGCACGCTGGGCCTGCCGACGCTGCTCTGGTACTGCGCCGGGATCGGCCTGGTGCTGCAACTGATCGATGCCCTCTCCCCCCTCTTCGACCATCCGCTGCGCCAGGCGCTGCACGACAAGCGCGCGCAGACGGTGGTCGTCGAAGTTCCCTACCGCCCCGGTCCCGCCCCCTCGGACGACCGCAACCAGCCCCCGGGAGAAACCCCATGACCGACTCCGGACGTCACCAGCCGGCTCTGCGGCTGACCCGCGCCGACCTGGACGCGTTGCCCAACTACGTGCCCGGCCGCAGCCCCGCCGACCTGGCCCGGGAGTTGGGCCTGCCGGAGGCCGTCAAGCTGGCCAGCAACGAGGTGCCGTACGGGCCGCTGCCCGGCGTGGTGGAGGCGGTCACCGAGGCGATCACCGCCTCGCACCGCTACCCGGACATGGGCGTGGTCGCGCTGCGCGACGCGTTGGCCGAGCGGTACGGCGTGGACGCCGACCGGATCGCCACCGGCTGCGGGTCGGTGGCGCTCGCCGAGCACCTGGTCCGGGCGACCTGCCTGCCCGGGGACGAGGTGCTCTACTCGTGGCGCTCCTTCGAGGCGTACCCGATCATCGCGGCGACCAGCGGCGCGACGAGCGTGCGGGTGCCCAACGACGCCGGGCACGGGCACGACCTGGCGGCGATGGCCGCGGCCGTGACCGACCGGACCCGGGTGATCCTGGTCTGCAACCCGAACAACCCCACCGGCACGGCCGTACGCCGGGCGGAGCTGGACGCGTTCCTCGACGCGGTGCCGGACGACGTGCTGGTGGTGATCGACGAGGCGTACCGGGAGTTCGTCACCGACGCGGAGGTGCCGGACGGGCTCGACTACCTGGACCGGTCCAACGTCGCGGTGCTGCGCACGCTGTCCAAGGCGTGGGGGCTCGCGGGGCTGCGGATCGGTTGGCTGGTCGCCCAGCCGGCGGTGGCTGCCGCCATCCGCAAGGTGGCCACCCCGTTCTCCACCAGCACCGCCGCCCAGGCCGGGGCACTCGCCGCGTTGACCCAGGCCGCCGAGATGGAGCGCCGGTGCGCCCTGGTCATCGCCGAGCGGGACCGGGTCACCGAGGCGCTGCGCAAGTTCCAGCCCGACGTGCCGACGAGCCAGGCCAACTTCGTCTGGTTGCCGCTGGCCGACCGGTCGGTGGATTTCGGTAAGGCGTGCGAGGCGCGCGGCGTGATCGTGCGGCCGTTCGCCGGTGACGGCGTCCGGGTCACCATCGGCACCCCGGCGGAGAACGACGCGTTCCTGGCGGCTGCGGAGGCGGCGCTGGCCTGACTGCGAGCATTCGGTCGGTCCGGTTCCCTTCGCTGTCCCCGGGGACCGGACCGACCGACGTCAGGCGGCTGGTACGGGCTCCTGAGTTCGCAGCCGTCGGCGGTAGACGTACACCACCAGAAACGTCAGCACCAGGCCCGAGGCGACCAGTCCACCGGTGAGCAACTGGCGAGACTGATCCTCGCTGCTCGCCCCGGCGGGCACCGGACCGAACGTCACGGCGCCGGTCGCGGTGCGTTTGGTCCAGCCGCTGGCCAGCGCGAGCGTTGCGGCCCAGGGACCGTCCGGGAGCCGGCGGTCGAGCAGCACCCGGACCGTGGCCCGACCGTCCAGCGGTAGCGTCCCCGCCTCGACTTTGACCGGGCCGGCGGCGAGGCCACCCGGCCCGTCGCTGAGCCGCAGCTCGCCGGCCAGGTCGAGCGCGCGACGACCGGTGTTGCGTACCTCGGCGGTGACGAACGGCGTCCCCTCGGCGTCCCGACCACCGGTGAGCGGGCCGACGTCGAAGCCCGACGGGGGTTCACCACCGGGGCCCACCGAGAGGTAGACCCGGATGCCGACCCGGCCGACACTCCGGACATCCGACCCGTCCGTCCCGGGCACCTCGGCCCAGACGACCGCGTACCGCTCGCCGGCCTCTGCGGCGGACGGCACCGTGATGGTCGCCAGCGCCTCGACCTCCTCGTCGGGTGCGAGCGCCTCCTCGGTCGGAGACACGGAGATCCAGCTGCTCAGCTCGTTCTCGGTCCGGTCCGGGGCGAACTCGAATCCGTTCTCGGAGACGCTGGCGGCAGCGGCGTAGAGAGTCACCTTCCGGTGGATCTCAGACGAGTTCCGCACCTCGACCCGGCGCTTGATCGTCGTGCCGGGCTTGACGTGGTCGACGATGTACTTGTACGCCCGGGTGTCATCACGCCGGTCCACCGGGGCGTCGAGTAGCCGAATCCCCACCCCGGCCGGCTGCGCATCAGGGCTGGGCGTGGTCGACGGTTCTCGCGACCCCGCCGCCGGCAGGTCGGCCTCGGGCAGGGTGGGCTCGGCGAGTGCCGGCGGCCGCTGCGCGGCGGCGGACACGGATCCTGCGGCCATCGCCGGCGCCCCGGCCGCGACCAGGAGGGTCGCGGCCAGGGCGAGGGCGCCGGCCCGATCACGCCACCGAATGGGTGATCACCCCCGAGTAGGTACCGCCCACGGCGGTCGCCGGGATCGTGATCCGGATGTCCGGTGCCCAGCTCGCCGAGTTGGCGCCGGAACCCGACGTCTTCGAGAAGGCGGTGCGGGGGACGTTCAGGACCACCGCGTCGGCCTGGGTGGGTTGTCCGGGGACGAACGTGCCGGTGCCACTGGTGGCAGTGGCCGCACCGGACCAGTACTCCACGTTGTTGGGCGTGATGGTCTCCTCGGGAGTGCCGCCGCCCGTTGTGAACGAACTACTGGTGACGGTGGCCACCCAGGTGGCGGCGAGCGCCGCCCGTTGGTCGCTGACCGTCACGGTGCCGAGTTCACCGGTGATGCTGTTGCCGGCGAACACGGAACCGAGGTTGACAGCGGCCGGAACGACGATGTTCAGGTCGGCGGTGGCGATGGTGAAGGTGACGATGGTGTCACCCGACGGGGCCGCCGCGGCGGGCGAGGCCAGTGCTACCACGGCGGCCGCACCGGCGGTCAGGGCAAGAAGTGGCTTCCTCATGCCGTTGACACTAGGCAGCGGACCATCTCGGAACCCCAAGAAAAGGGATGAATCACCCATCAGGCGACAGAGTGGGTGATTGTTCCCCGATAGGTCCCTGCGATGATGCCGGTCGGGATGGCGACGCGAATGGTCGGCACCCAGACGACCATGTTGTTGCCATTGCCGCTCGTCTTCCGGAACGCCTCTCGGGTCGTACTCAGAGACACCGCCTGAGCGGCGGTGAGCTGACCCGGCACCAGGACGCCGCCACCGGTACTACGGACCGCCGGACCGGACGAGTAGAAGATCTGGCCACTGGCGATCGTTCGTTGCGCGCCACCCGCACCCGTGATGAACACGGTGGCGGAGACGGTCGCGACCCAGGTGTTCGGGTTGACCGGCCCGCGGGAGTCGCGCACCTCGACGGGGCCGAGCTGGCCGGTCAGGGAATTCCCCACGATGCCCGAGCCGAGGTTGACCGACGCCGGCACGAGGATGTCCACCCCGACGGTCCGGGCGAGCGTGATTGTCCGCGTGGCAGTCGGTGCGGCCTCGGCCGGCACCGGGAAGAGCAGGACGATGATCGAACCCAACAGGGCTGCCAGGAGTCGCACAACGAGACTATAGATAACTTATGTCCGTTTTGTCGAGCGTCAGCCGGTCGTTGCCTCGACGGGCCAGCTCGGGCGACGGCGACGGGCTGTCAGCTCGGCCGACGGCGACGGGCTGCGAGCCACCCGATGAGGACCAGGGCCGCGCCGAGCGCGGCGAACAGCAGCACCGACCCGCCCGATCCGGTCACCGGCAGCTCACCGCCGTGACTGGGGGTGGGTTGGGGTGGCGCCGTCGGCGTGGACGTGGGCGGCGGCTGGGTCGGCGACGCCGGCAGGATCTCGAAGGTCACGCCAGTGCCCACCGACGGCTCGGCCCGGACGGCACCGAACGCTCGCACCGAGGCGGGGTCGGCGGCCAGCACCGGCGACACCGCCAACGCCAGGGTCGCGGCGGCGGCAAGCGCGCCGCCCACCACACACTGGGCTGCTGTCCCGACCATGCGCCGACCCCTTCCACCGGAAACCCGAACCGTGAAAAAAATACCCTTTCTGAACAAAGGGTTCAGTTGGTTCGGTGTGCCCGGGGTCGAAGACGCCACGATCAGGTGGCGGCCAGGATCACCGCCTCCCCGGTGTAGTAGTAGCGCTGGTCATCGCCGGTGGGGTCGACCGGCTTTCGGAGCCGTTCCACCGCCACGAACCCGTCCTCGGCCGCCACCGCCCCGGGCGCCCACCCGGTCCCGTCCGAGCCGACGTTGAGCACGAAACGGGACAACTGCCTACCGGTCGTCGGATCCAGCGTCACCAGATCGTTCGCCTCGGTCAGCAGGTGCACCCGGCCCGGCTGCCCGGCCAGCACCCGGGCCGCACCCAGGTCCGCAGACCGCCACAGCTCGCTCCCCGTACGCGCCGACCGGCCCACCACGACCCCGTCGAGCACGGCGACGGACTGCTCACCGACCAGCGCCGCGCCGGCCTGGTCCAGCGCGGGAGCGGCAACCGGCGAGCCGGCGTCCAACAGCCAACCCCGACCGCCCTCGTCACCCGGCCCGACGGTCCGCAGCCCCAGACACTCCGACCGGCCGGTACGACAACCGAGCGGCGTCACCACCAGGTCGTCAGGACCGCCCGGCGGTCGCCAGCGCTCACGTACCTCGCCCGTCGCCGCGTCCCGGAACTCGACAGTGGCCGCCCCGGCGCAGGTGTCCAGACCGATCAGCTGCCCGTTGGCGGTGGTGCCGATATCGCTACGGCACCCGTCGGGCAGTTTGACCCGCCACAGCTGCCGGCCACCACTCAGCTCGACCCCACTCGCCTCGGCAGCCCCGGTCACCAGCAGCACGGCCCGCCCGTCGGGAAGGTCGGTGAGTTGGAGCCCGGCCGCGTCCCAGACGATCGCCGCCCCGGTACGCCGCACCGGCACCGCGCTCCCGGCGGGCTCCGGGCCGTCGGCTCGCCAGAGCACCCCGCCGGTCCGGGCGTCGAGCGCGACCAGTCGGCCGTCGGACCAGCGGCTGACCACCGTACTGCCGCTGGCCACGATGCCGGTCAACTCCGCCGGCCAACGCCGGTAGGACCAGAACGGGCTGGTCCGGTACCGCCCGTCGACCGGCCGGTCGGCGTAGACCTGACGGTGTGCGGCGTACACCCGCAGCCGCTCGTCCACGATCAACGGGGCGACCGGAAGCCGGCCGATCACTCCGGCGGGCGGTCGGGCGGGGGCCGGGTAGTCGCCTCTCGCCAGCGTGCTCACCTCTGCCGGCGCGAGCACCCGGTGCACGATGACCGCGACGGCCGCGGTCGCGAGCAGCGCCGCGACCACCACCACGAGCCGTCGCCGACCCCTCGGGAACCCCATGCCGCACCTCCGCCCGGCACCCTACCCAGCGGAACCGGCCGCACCGTGCTCAGGTCACGGCGACGGCGCTAGCGCTCGGTGCGGCTCGGGCCGGTCGACGGCCAGTGCGGCTCGGACCAGTCGGCGTTCGGTGCGCTGCGTACCGGCCGGCGGTCAGGCGGCTTCTAGTGAGGTGCCGACGCTCGCCGCCGCGGCCAGGTCGGCGAGATCGCGCCGGAGCGCCACCTCGACCGCCCGCGCGGCGAGGCCACCGAGCAACAGCGCCACCACCCGGCCGTACGGGTCGGTCGGCACCGCCTCCTGCGCGACGGTGATCGCCGTGCAACCCCGGCGGCGACGGCGGACCGGACGCAGGGTCCAGGTGATCCGGTAGTCGACGCCGGCACCGGAGGAGACCAGCACCAGCCGCTGCGGAGCGAGTGCCTCCACCACCAGGAACTCCTCGCTGAGGGCGCCGCCGTCGGGTTGGGCGCGCTCCTCGCGCCAGGCGGTGCCCGGGCCGAACGGCCCCGGGGTGAGCACCTCGATCGGGCCGGTCGCGCTCAGCCGGGCCGCACGGCCGGGCAGGTCGGTCAGCAGACGCCAGACATCGACGGCGTGTGCCTCGATGATTCTGGTAACCGCCACCGTCGACATGCCACCCTCCCGTGTCCCCGACGGTACGCGGAGTGAGGGCCGGACGGGGCCCCCGGGACGGAATTCCCACCACCCGGAGGCCACTTCGTCCGATTGGACGGCTGCTCGGCACCGGGCGTCGTCGACCGGTGCCGAGGCTTTCGGTCAGCGCTCGAAGCGACCAGCCCGAATCGCGCCGATGAAGGCTGTCCACCCCGGCGGGCTGACCGCGAGTGTGGGGCCGGCCTGGTCCTTGGAGTCGCGGACCGCCACCAGACCGTGGACGTCGACCAGGTTGTCCGCCACCTCCACGCAGAGCCCCTGGTCGTTGGAACGGCTACTGGTACGCCAGATCGCGCCCGCAAGATCGTGCATCGTCGTTACCTCCGTGTGCGATGAATGCCCCACCGCAGCCGGCCGGGCAGTTCCCGGCCCGGATTGCGCGGCGAGGCAACAGGATCCGGACGATCAACGGATCAACCACTGCCGGTTATCGCACGGGCTGTGCGATAACCGGTCCCGTGCACGAGACGGATGGAATGCGCCCGCTCAGACGGCCGGACGAACCGTGCCGGTGACCTCGCCGAGGGCGATGGTCGTGCCGTCCGGGCCGGGGGCGGTGGCGGTGATGGTCACCGTGTCGCCGTCGGCCAGGAAGGTGCGGGTCTCGTCGCCCACCTTGACCGGCTCCGCCCCGCCCCAGGTCAACTCCAGGAACGAGCCGACCTGCGACCGGTCCGGGCCGGAGACGGTGCCGGAGGCGTACAGGTCGCCGGTGCGCAGTGACGCGCCGTTGACGGTGAGGTGCGCCAACTGCTGCGCCGGCGTCCAGTACATGGTGGCGAACGGCGGCTCACTGACCGGCTCGCCGTTCCACTCGACCACCAGTCGCAGGTCCAGGCCCAGGTGCGGCACGTCACGGAGGTAGTCGACGACCGGCGGGTCCTGGTCGGGAGCGGGGACGAAGGCGCCGCCGAGCGCGTCCAGCGGCGTCACCCAGGCCGACACCGAGGTGGCGAACGACTTGCCGAGGAACGGCCCGAGCGGCTGGTACTCCCAGGCCTGGATGTCCCGGGCCGACCAGTCGTTGACCAGCACCACACCGAACACGTGGTCGGCGAAGTCGTCGACGGCGACCCGCTGACCCAACGGACTGGGTACGCCCACCACGAAGCCCACCTCGGCCTCGATGTCGAGGCGTACCGAGGGGCCGGTCACCGGGCCGTCCGGGGAGGGGCGCTGCCCGGTCGGTCGGATCACCGGCGTGCCGGAGACGACAACGGTGCCGGCCCGCCCGTGGTAGCCGATCGGCAGGTGCTTCCAGTTCGGCAGCAGCGGCGGCTGACCGGGGCGGAAGATCTGGCCGACGTTGGAGGCGTGGTGCTCGGACGAGTAGAAGTCGACGTAGTCGGCCACTTCGATCGGCAGCAGCAACTCCACGTCCGCGAGGGGCACCAGCAGCGGTTCCACCGCGGCCCGGTGCGCCGGGTCGGTCAGCAGCTCGATGATCCGCTGCCGGGTCGCCGTCCACTGGGGACGGCCGAGCGCCATGAAGTCGTTGAGGGTGGGCCGGCACAGCGCACCGGCGGCCAGCACCAGGTCCGCGGCCTCCGCCGCGGCCAGGTCGAACACCCACGACCCGATCCGTACGCCGATCCGGGGCTGCCCCCCGTCGGTCCGGAACACCCCGTACGGCAGGTTCGTCACCCCGTACGGCGAACCCTCGGCGCCGGTCACCCAGGTCATGCGTCGTAGCCCCCGTTCACCAGCCCAAGCCGGATCAGATCGGTCAGTGGTTCCAGGATGCTGCACGAGCCGAACCCGACCCACAGTGGGCGCGGCGAGTCGAGCCGCCCGCTCGCGCGCTCCAGCAGTGGGCGCGGGTCGACGACGGTCAGCAGCTCGGCGACCGTCTCCATCCGGTCGCCGTCGGCGGCGGCCAGGGCGGCGGCCAGCACGTTGGCGTAGCCGTGGTGGGTGAAGCCGGTCTCCGGGTCCAGGTGCCGGATCGCCTGGTGCAGTCCGGCGGTGAGCTTGAACGGGAGGGCCCGGTCCCGGCAGGCGCAGATCACGGCGGCCAGCTCGGCCGGTGTGGGGAAGAGTTCGGCGGCCAGGCCACCGGTACGGAATTTGGCGGCGATCGGCACACCGTCGGCGCGGGCGGCGGCCAGCGCGTCCAGCGCGCCCATCAGCCCGAAGGTCAACGGCAGCTCGGCGTAGACGGCCTCGACACCCGGCATCGCGTCGGTGAGCCGCAGCAGCTCGGTGATGCCGGGCAGCGGGTCCTCGCCGCGCTTGGCGACCGCCACCTCGACCTGGCGGGCCGTGACGCCATCGGGTGCCAGGAACGACAGCGCGAACGGCAGTCGGGCGATCCCGGTGTCACCGATCAACCCGATCACCAGGCCCTCGCCCGGGTGGACGAGGCCGGTCAGCTCCCCGGCCGCGACGGTCGAGGCGGGGACGAGCAGGGGCCCGACCAGGTCGGCGTACCAGTCGGTGCGGTGTCGGCGGTGAGCAGCGAGCGCGTCGGGGAGCGTGGCGCTGCCCGGCGGGAAGACGGCGGCGTCGTCCACCAGGCCGTCGAGGAGTGCGGGCACCTGCGTTGACACGGAACAAGAATGTACGGGACGCTACGAGGAACGGACAACAGTGTCCGATTATCGGACACTGTTGATCGGTGAACGGAACAAATCGGGAGGCGAGATGCCGTACTACCGCAGCGTCGGCGACGTGCCGCGCAAGCGCCACACCCAGTTCCGTCAGCCCGACGGGACGCTCTACGCCGAGGAGCTGATGGGCCAGGAGGGCTTCTCCTCCGACTCGTCGCTGCTCTACCACCGGCACGCGCCCACCGCGATCCTGGCCGCCGACGAGTTCGCCCCGCCCACGTTCACCCGGACGCCGAACCTGCCGCTCAAGCCCCGCCACCTGCGCACCCACAAGCTGGACACCGGCGGCTCCGATCCCGTCCTCGGCCGGCAGTACCTGCTCGCCAACGACGACGTTCGCATCGGGTACGTGCTCGCCGACCGGCCCTCACCGCTGTTCCGCGACGCCACCGGCGACCACTGCCTCTACGTCGAGTCGGGCACCCTGCGGGTCGAGTCCCCCTTCGGGGTGCTGGACGCGGTCGCCGGCGACTACGTCATCATCCCCACCTCGACCATCCACCGGCTGGTGCCCACCGGCGACCAGCCCGTCCGCCTGCTCACCGTCGAGGCGTCCGGGCACATCGGCCCGCCCAAGCGCTACCTCTCCGTACGCGGCCAGTTCCTGGAGCACTCGCCTTACTGCGAGCGCGACGTCCGCGGCCCGGGCACCCCCCTGCTCGTCGACGGCGAGGAGGTGGAGGTGCTGGTCCGCCACCGACGGGGTTGGACCCGCTACGTCTACGCCCAGCACCCGTTCGACGTGGTGGGCTGGGACGGGCACCTCTACCCGTGGGCGTTCTCCATCCACGACTTCGAGCCGATCACCGGCCGCATCCACCAGCCCCCGCCGGTGCACCAGACCTTCCAGGGCCCCAACTTCGTCATCTGCTCGTTCGTGCCCCGCAAGGTCGACTACCACCCGGACGCGATCCCGGTGCCGTACAACCACCACAACGTCGACTCCGACGAGATGCTCTTCTACACCGGCGGCAACTACGAGGCGCGGCGCGGCTCCGGCATCGAGCAGGGCTCGATCTCCCTACACCCGTCCGGTTTCACCCACGGCCCCCAGCCGGGTGCGGCCGAGCGTTCCATCGGTGCGGACTACTTCGACGAGCTGGCCGTCATGGTCGACACCTTCCGTCCCCTTGACCTCTGCGATGCCGCAGGCGCCTGCGAGGACGAGGGGTACGCCTGGACGTGGGCGCGGTCTGTCTAGTCGCCCTCTGGGGGTTTCGCCGGAGCCCACCCGCTCTGGGCGGTCAGGCTTGATCCCGACGCGGGTGGGCTCCGGCGAAACCCTGACGTGGGCGGGCTATCCGACGCTTGTTGATCTTTTGGGTTACGCCGAGCGTCGAGTCGGTTGGGTTAGCGGATCGCGGTTCTGGTGAAGACGGCCAGCTCGGCTACCGCCGTGACCGCGATGGCCAGCACCAGGGGCCACGGGGAGCCGACCACCGCGTACACCAGCAGCAACAGCGGCGCGGCGGCCACGGCGTAGACCGCCAGGGCCATCGCCCGGTCCGAGTGCAGCATGGCCGGTAAGACGGTCCGGGTGAGCCCCGGCAGCCGGGCCGCGAGCTGCCAGACGACGATCCCACCGGTGAGCGCGGCGAGCACCGCCAGGACCCGGGAGAACCCGCCGTTCGCCGCAGCCGCGACCGCGACCAGCACCGCCGCCACCAGCGACCAACCCGCGCCGTAGAGCACCAGGCGGTGCAGGCCGTACGCCAGGGTGCGCGGCGAGTCGATCCGGCTCGGGCTGACCGTGACCGCCTCGGCGACGTGCTCCAACGCCTCCGACCAGCGACGCTGCTCCAGTCGCATGACACCGACGTCGTGCCCGGCCTCGGCGATGCGGGGATCGAGCCGCAGCGCCTCCCGGTAGGCCCGCTCCGCCAGGTCGAACAGGTCCAGCCGGGCGGCGACCAGGCTGAGCACCAGATGCGCCTGCGGCTCCTCCGGGGCCAACTCGACCCCACGCCAGGCCGCGTTGAGTGCCGGCTGCCCGTTGCGGGCGTCGGCCAGGATCGCCGCGGCGCTGCGCTGGGCGTACGCGTCGGCCGGGCCCAGGGCGAGGATCCGGTCGGCGGTGGCCGCCGACTCGGAGTAACGCTCCAGGTCGGCCAGCGCCATCGCCCGGACGACGAGTGGTGGCAGTGCCTCCGGTGCGGCCGCCACGGCCCTGTCGGCGGCGGTGAGCGCCTCGGCCGGGCGGCGGGCGGCCAGCTGCACCCGGCCCAGCATGGTGAGGGCATCCACGTCGTCCGGCTGGAGCGCCAGCCCGTAGGTCAGTTCACCGGCCGCCTCGTCGTGGCGGCCGAGTTCGGCGAGGAGTTGGGCGCGCTGGACGTAGCCGTCGGCGGCGGACCGGTCGGGGGCGGGGTCGGTGGACATCGCGGCGAGCTTAGGCGGCCGGCGCGTCGTACACCAGAGCCACCGCGATGCCCGCCAGCCCTTCTTCGCGCCCGGGAAACCCGAGCCCGTCGGTGGTCGCGCCGGACAGGGTGACCGGGGCGCCGACGGCGGAGGAGAGCACCTCCTGCGCCTCGGCACGGCGACGACCGATCTTGGGGCGGTTGCCGACGACCTGCACGGACACGTTGCCGATCTCCAGGCCGGCGGCCCGCACCCGGCGGGCCGTCTCGGTCAGCAGTGCCACACCGGACGCGCCGGCCCACTCCGGCTCACCCACCCCGAAGACGGCACCGAGATCGCCGAGACCGGCGGCGGAGAGCAGCGCGTTGCAGGCCGCGTGCGCGACGACGTCGGCGTCCGAGTGCCCGGCGAGACCGTCCTGGTCGGGCCAGAGCAGCCCGGCCACCCAACAGGGTCGACCCGGCTCGAACGCGTGCACGTCGGTGCCGATGGCCACCCGGGGAACGATCATGATCAGAGCGTACGCGTCAGCCGCCGGTGGCGAGCAGATGCTCCGCCAGAGCCAGGTCGAAGGGTCGGGTGATTTTCAGCGCGTACTCCGAGCCCGGCACGCAGCTCACCGCGACACCCTGCTTCTCGACCAGCCCGGCGTCGTCGGTGAGGGGGTCACCGGCTGCGGCGTGTGCGGCGCTGAGCACGGCACGGCGGAAACCCTGCGGCGTCTGCACCGCGCGCAGGGCGGACCGGTCGACGGTGCCGAGCACCACCTCGTCGGCACCGACCTCCTTGATCGTGTCCACCACCGGCAGGACCGGGATCACCGCGTCGCGCCCGTCACGGACCGCCGCCGCGACCGATTCGACCAGCTCGGGTGGGGTGAGCGCACGAGCGGCGTCGTGCACCAGGATGATCGTCGGGCCGTCAGGCACCGCGGCCAGCGCGGCGGCGACCGACGCCTGCCGCTCCGCGCCGCCCGGGACGACGATCACCGGCGCGACCGGGGTCAGCAACTCGCGGACGGCCGTCACCTCGGCGACCGGGGCGGCCACCACGATCGTGTGCACCGAGGGAGCGGCGGCCAGCCGACGCACCGCGTGCACCAGCAGCGGCTCGCCGGCGAGCAGGCGCAGCGCCTTCGGTCGGCCCGGCCCCAGGCGTACACCGGCACCCGCCGCAGGCACGAGGACCGCGACGTCACCGCGCGGATTGAGCTGCGCGGTCACGTCGCGGTCCTCGGTGGTTTCTTCACTACGAAGTGGTACGACGATGCTGTGCGGACTAGGCCTCGGTGAGGACCTTGTCGAGCAGCGTCTCCGCCTCGTCCTTGGTGCTCTTCTCAGCCAGCGCGACCTCGCCGACGAGAATGTCACGGGCCTTGGCGAGCATCCGCTTCTCGCCCGCGGACAGGCCCCGCTCCCGCTCCCGGCGCCACAGGTCACGAACGACCTCGGCGACCTTCAGCGGGTTTCCGGAGGCCAGCTTCTCCAGGTTTGCCTTGTAACGCCGCGACCAGTTGGTCGGCTCCTCGGTGTGCGGAGCCCGCAGAACGTCGAAGACCTTACCGAGGCCTTCTTCGCCGACCACCTCTCGAACGCCCACGATCTCGGCGTTCTCGGCCGGCACCCGGACCGTCAGGTCACCCTGCGCGACCCTCAGGACGAGGTATTGCTTAGGCTCGCCCTTGATGACCCGAGTCTCGATTGCCTCGATGAGTGCGGCCCCGTGGTGGGGGTAGACAACGGTCTCGCCGACACTGAAAACCATAGGTTCGAAACCCCTTTCGCTGTGTCTAGGGTAACACGCTCAGGCACCGATGTCTCACCGATGTCCTGACCGTTGGCGCAGCTCAGGGGCCCTGTGAGAGGTCTTTCTTCAGCTTGACAGGCGGTCAAACCAATGGTTCGAACACGCTCCGTAACGTGCGGATGACAGCCCGGCACGGGTGAACAGAACGTCGAGATCAAGGGCTATGCGCTCCTCCCATGGTAGCCCGGTTGACCGGACTGCGCCCAGGTGTAGCGGGAGCGGCCCCTGGTGCGCGACCCTGGACACCGAGCCGTACGCCGCTCTCGAGACCCTTTCAGGAGGTCCGATGGGCAAGCCGGATGCCGAGGGCCACGGGCCGGCCGACGGGCTGCCCGGCCTGCCACCCGAGTGGGGCCGGGTCGTGGTCCCCGACGACGCCTCCGCCCTCGCCGCCGAGGCCGCCCAGGTCCGCCGGGAACTCGGCAGGACCACCGGCCCACCCGGCGGCAACCGGGCGCTGCGCCTGCCGCTCCTGGTCCTGGCGGTGGCGGTCCTCACCACGCTGGCCGGCCTGCTCGTGGTCACCTGGCCGCGAGCCGGTCGCACCGACCGTCCGACCCCGGCGCCCCACTCGCCGCCCGCGACCCTGACCGGGCGGGCGCTGCCCGCACTCGACCTGGTCGACACGGGTCAGGCACCCGTGCCGCTACGCGGCCTGCTCCCCGCCATGATCATCCTGCTGGACGGCTGCCAGTGCCCCGATCGCGTCGGCGACGCCCTGGCCGCCGCACCTGCCGGGGTCTCCGTGGTGACCGTCACCGGCGGGAGGACGGCCTCCGCCCCACCGACCAACCAACGGCAGGTCCGGGCGCTGGCCGACCCCGCCGGTGGGCTGCGCTCGTTCCTGGGCCAACCGGCCCGCCCCGGCGCCGCGACAGCTCTGCTCGTCGACCGCACCGGCAGAGTGACCCTGGTGCTGCCCGACCTCGGCCCGGTCGACGCCTATCGGGACGACCTGAACGCCCTCGCCGCCTGAGCACAGCGACGGCCGGCGCCACCATCGCGATGGCCCTCGTCGCCGGTGACCGCCGGAGCACCGCGGACACCCAGTGACCATCGCGGCTCAGCGGGGTAGCTCGACGAGTTGGGCCTCGACGTCGATCTCCCGCTCCCCCGTCGCCGACAGCGCCACCCGGAACGGCCGGCCGTGCGACAGCACGCGGGCGCTGGCGACGGTGCCGTCGCAGTCGATCTCCGACGGCCCGGCCAGACCGGCCCCGACGACAGTCACCGTCAGGCTGCCCGGCCTGGTGCACCGGTACTGCAGCAGGAGACGGGCAGCACCCTCAGCCGACTGCCGGACGATGCGCTCCCCCGGAGCGAGCGCCGCCCGCTCCCGCCAGACCGTCTCCCGAAACCTGAGCAGACCACCCTGGAACAGGATCCTGCCGGGTTCTCCCTCGATGTCGGCGATCATGCCCGTCTCCGGGTCGATCTCCGCCCAGAAGCCGCGCGGCACGCTGACGATCTCGTCCGTGTCGTCCACCCGGATCGTGAACCGCTCACCGGGCACCACTGAGGTCACCAGGGCACGCTCCAGCGGGGTGCTCACCCTCGGCTCGACCGTCGCCCGGGCCGCCGAAGGCCCGGCCGTCGAGGCGGGCGCGGCGGCACGCCACCACCCGCCCCCGACGGCCAACACGGCCACCGCCACGGCGACCAGGACCGCCGAGCGCAGCCGGTCGTCAGTCGTCGCCTGCATCCGCCGAGCGTACCGACCGGCCCGGCGAGACGGTCAGTCCTGTCGATCGAGCAGAGCGGCGTAGAGGGTGAGGCCGGGGCCGAACGCCAGCATGACCACGCGTCGAGCGGCAGGCGTCGTACGGCTCAGCCGGTCCAGGATCAGCAGCACCGTCGGAGACGAGCAGTTGCCGTGCTCGTCCAGCGTCGCCCGGGACGCCGCCAGCCCCTCCGGGGGCAACGCCAGCTCGCGCTCGACCACGTTGAGAATCCGCGGCCCGCCCGGGTGCACCGCCCAACCGTCCACCTCGGAGATGGTGACGCCGTGCCGCGCCAGCAGGTCGTCGACCAACTTGCGGACATGCCTCGACAACACCTGCGGCACCTTGGGCGACAACCCCATCCGGAAACCCGCGTCGGTGACATCCCAGGTCATGTGATCAGCCGTCGAGGTGTCGGTGACGGACGTGACCTCACGCAGCGCGTACCCCGGGCCGCTCGGAACGACCACGGCGGCGACCGCGGCGTCCGAGAAGAGCGCGTGGGAGACGATCTGTTGGGTGTCCACCCTGGCGCTCGACGGTTGGATGTGCAGACTGGTCAGCTCCGCGCAGAGCAGCAGCGCCGGCCGCCCCCGTGCGGTGACGAAATCACTCGCCGCGCCCAGCCCCGGCAGCGCCGCGTAACAGCCCATGTGGCCGACGAACATCCGCTGGGTGTCGGCGGCCATGCCGAGGTCCCGGGCGAGCAGGATGTCCAGACCGGGGGTGGCGTACCCCGTGCAGGAACAGACGATGAACAGCCCGATGTCGCCGGCACCCAGCCCGGCCGCGGTCAACGCACGACCCACCGCCTCCTTGCCGAGCGGAAGAGCCTCGACCTGGTAGCGACGCATCCGGCGCTCGGTCGGCCAGTCCGACACGTCCTCCAACAGGGGGTTGACCGCGGCCTGCCGCCGAGTCACCCCCGAGTTCGCGAAGATGCGCTGGGCCAACGACCGGGTGGTGCCGGAGAAGTGCCGGGAGAAGAAGCCCTCCCACAACTCGTCTTGGCGAGCGGACGGCGGCTGCGCAGCCCCGAGCCCCGCGATCACTGGTACGGACACGATCCCCACCTCTCGTCAGATGCTGTCCTCCCCCTGGTCGTCCCACCGGCCATCGCGGCCGGCCTATCCTCCGCACGGCTCGCAGCCGGCCGGCTCACCAACGTGGTGCCGATCCGTCGCGATCCGGGTCGCCGCCCAGCGCGGCGATGCCCAACCAGTCGGCGCAGACGTCCGACGTGGCCGGGTGCAGTGAGCCGCAACGCGCATCCCGATAGAGCCGCTCCAACGGATGACCACGGCGGGTCGCCGAGGTGCCCGCCGCCTCCAACACCGACGCCGCCACCTCGGCGGCAGTGGTGCCCGCCAGCAGCTTCGCGCGCCACACCCAGCGGTTGGTCTCCTCGTCGCCCGGTGCCTCGTCCACCCGGCGGGCCGCCTCGGCGACCACCAACTGCGCGGCGGCCGTCGCCGCGTCCGCCCGGCCCAGGCGGGCCCGCACCGCCGGCAGACCGCCCAGGTTGCGGGCGTTCAGATGCTCGGCCGCCGCGTCGATCGCCGCCCGGGCCACTCCCACATAGACGGCCGCGTAACTGGCCACCAACCAGTGCGGCATCAGTTGGGCGACCACCAACGCCAGCCCCTCCACACCGCCGAGCAGCCGGTCGGTCGGCACCGTGACGTCCAGGTGCAGGTCGTGCGACGAGGTCGCCCGCATGCCCAGTGAGTCCCAGGTCGGCTCCACGGTCAGCCCGTCAGCGGCCGGCACCAGGAACTGCGACACCACCGACTGGTCGGCCGCACTGCGGGCCGCCACCAGGTAACCGTCGGCATGCCCGGCGCCCGAACAGAAGGTCTTGCTGCCCTTGAGGTGCCAACCTCCGTCGGTCGCCTCGTAGACCGTGCTGAGCTGGGACAGCCGAGCCCCCGCGCCGCGCTCGCTCATCGCGACCGCGTACCAGGCACCCTCCGCCGCGGCGGTCAGCAGGCGGTCCCGGGCGGCCAGCGCCTCGTCCGGCACACCGAGCGCCTCGGCCAACTCCTCGGTGACCGCGCCCAGGGCACCGGTCACCGAGGCGTGCATGTTGAACACCAGGGCGGTCGCACCGTTGCCCCGGGCAAGCTCGGTGGCCACCGCGGCGTACTCGGCGAAGCTCGCCCCCAGACCCCCTAGTGCCTGGGGAACCATCAACCCGAACAGGCCGGCCTCCCGCAGATCACGGAAGTCCTCGGCGGGGAAGGAACCGTCCCGGTCGTGCTCCGCCGCTCGCGCGGCGAACCGCGGCGCCAACCGGCGGGCTGCCTCAAGCGCCTGAACCGTCATATCGTCTCCTCCTCGGCGTCCCATACCCCGCCACGGCCCGACTATCCTTTGCGGACCCCCCGGCCCTGGTAGAGAACGGCGGTGGACCGGGTAGGCACGATCCGGGGCGCACGGCCGGCAGGTCCCGCGCCGGACGCGCGGGCGCGGCGTACCAACCAGGCGAGCAGGCCACCGACCTGCGGACGGACGCCCCACACCCGCAGGTCGACACCGTGCCGGGCACACTCGGCCACCAGAGCCTGAGCGTCCACGAACAACCGAGGGTCGTGGATGCCACGCGGCACCGTCGGCAGCCGCTCGGCGATCCGCACCGCGACGAGCCGGGCCACCGCCGTGTCGTTCAGGGTGTCCAACACCAGCAGGCCACCCGGGCGGAGCAGCCGGCACGCCTCGGCCACCACCCGGGGCCAGGCCGGCACATGCTCCAGCAGCTCACCCGCCGAGACCACGTCGGCGCAACCGCTGGGCAACGGGACCGCGGTGGCGTCGCCCTGGACCACGCGTACCCCGTGCTCGGCTGCCTGGACCAGCGCCGAGCGGGTCAGGTCGACTCCGATGTGGTGGTAGCCCTTACCGGCCAGGTGCGGCGCGAGCAGACCGGCGCCGCAGCCCAGATCGACGAGCACCGCGCCCGGGCGGTCGGCCGGTGGCACCAGCGCCGCGCGGGCCTCGGCCAGCCAGTGCAGCATCGCGAACGCGCCGTCGGGCCGCCACCACTCACCGGCCAGGTCGTCGTACTGGCGCGGATCGTTACGCGGCAGCACCCTGGGGCCGGTGGACGCCGCAGCCGCAGCCACGTCTCGCATGGAACCGAGCGTGGCACGACTGCTCGGTAACGACCAGACTTCCCTTATGTCGTCCAGGGTGTTAGGGCTGGTCAGAGCGAGCCATCCGGAACCGGCCGCAGCGGTCACCGCCGTTTCCGGTCTGCTGGCGTGGGGGGTGGGTCACCGGCCCGCCGGAATCGTCTCCGTCGTCCTCGCCGTGCTGGCCAGCCAGCTCGCCGTCGGCTGGACCAACGACGCACTGGACGCCGAGCGAGACGCCACTGTGGGGCGTACCGACAAACCGGTGGCCTCCGGCGCGGTCGGTCGGCGCACCACGGCCTGGGCCGCGGCGGTGGCCGCGGTGGCCTGCCCGTTGCTCGCCCTGACCACGAACCCGACGGCGGCGTTCTGGCTCACCGTCGCCCTGGCCTCCGCGCTGCTCTACGACTGGCCACTGAAGGCCACCGTGTTCTCGGTGCTGCCGTACGCCGTCTCCTTCGGCGCGCTGCCCGCCTTCGTGGTGCTGGCCCTGCCCGGCCAGCCGACCCCGCCCGCCTGGCTGGTGGTCGCGGCGGCGTGCCTCGGTGCCGGCGCGCACTTCGCCAACGTGCTGCCGGACCTCGCCGACGACGCGCGGACCGGGGTGCGCGGCCTGCCCCACCGGCTGGGCGCCGCCGGCAGCCGGGCCGCAGCGGCCGGTCTGCTCCTCGCCGCGACCGCGGTGCTGGTCCTCGGACCACCCGGGCCGCCGTCGGCGGTCGGCCTGGCGGCGGTCGGCACGGCCGCGGTGGTGCCACCGCTGAGCTGGTACGCCGGCCGCTCGGCGGTCCGGGCCGGCCGGCGGCCGGTGTCGGCCTTCCGGGCGGTGCTGCTGGTGGCCCTGATCGACGTGGTGCTGCTGGTGGCGAGCGGTCGGGTGGTGTGAGCCGCACCCGGGCAGGTGGCAATGCCGGGTCCGCGTGCGGGCCTCGATCAGCTCCAACTACCCTGGAGCGCGGTCTGCGCGGGTATGGCCACCGTGCCCGGCGTGCGGCCGGGTGGGGATTGTGACGAGGAGGACCGACGTGACGCGCTCGATCAGGGGATCCCGGCGGGCGGCCCTGTTGCTGTCCGGGATTGCGGCGGCCAGCCTGCTGGCGTCCGGATGCGGCACCGGTCAGATCGCCGAGACCGCGTTGAAGGAGCCGTCGGTCCAGGGCGTCAACCTCACCACCGACAACGGTTCCTTCTCGGTACGCGGCCTGCTGGTCGACTACCCGGGCGCCGAGGGCTACCGGGCCGGCCAGGACGCGACGCTCGGTGCCGTGATCTACAACGACTCGAAGGAGACGGTGACTGTCACCGTCACCACCGAGAGCGCCCGCGAGGTCGTGATCAGCGGTGGCTCGGCGAGCCCGTCGCCGTCGGCAGAGTCCACCTCGACGAGCCCGTCCCCGTCCGGATCGGTCAGCCCGTCGACCCCGACGTCCCGCTCGGCCAGCCCGTCGGTGACGCCCTCCGAGACCGGTTCGTCCTCGGCCACCCCGTCCGCCCCGGAGTCGGCGCGGGCGTCGGGTTCGGCCAGCCCGGCCGCGCCGGGCCAGCCGGCCCGGATCGAGTTGGCGCCGCTGAGCTACATCCAGTTCAACTCCGAGGCCACCTCGCAGCTCCGACTGATCGGCCTGACCGAGGCGCTGCGCTCCGGGCAGAACGTCGTCGTGACCTTCGACTTCGGCAACGGCAACACCGTCACCGGCCAGGCGCCGATCGCGGTGCCGCTCACCCCGGCCGCGCCTCCCTCGCCGATCATCGAGCGCGAGGGCGGTTACGAGGGCAACGAGGGTGGCACGACCCACGAGTGACCCGACCGTCACATCGACGAACACCCCGGCGTGGTGACCACCACGCCGGGGTGTTTTCGTCGTACGCGAGGGCTAGCGTCCTGACGTGACCACCTCCCGATCAACCCCTGCCCGTGGCGGCGCGGCCGGTGCCGCCCGTGGTCGGTCGAGCGCCCGCGAGCCACGTCCGGCCTACGAGTGCGACGCCTGCGGGCACCAGCCGCCCAAGTGGGTGGGGCGCTGCCCGGAGTGCGGCGAGTGGGGTTCGGTGGTCGAGAGCACGATCACCGGCCCGACCGTCTCCGGCCGGGTGGTCAGCTCCCGGATGCCGTCCGAGCCGGCCCGACCGATCGCCACCATCAGCGCGGCTCCGGCCCGCGCCCGCCCCACCGGCGTCAGCGAGCTGGACCGGGTGCTCGGCGGCGGCCTGGTCCCCGGCGCGGTGGTGCTGCTCGCCGGGGAGCCCGGCGTGGGCAAGTCGACCCTGCTGCTCGACGTCGCCCAGCAGTGGGCGGTGGGCGCCGGCAGCCCCTCACTGGTGGTCAGCGGGGAAGAGTCGGTCAGCCAGGTGCGCCTACGCGCCGAGCGGATGGGCACTCTGCACGACCAGCTCTACCTCGCCGCCGAGAGCGACCTGGCCTCGGTGCTCGGTCACCTCGACGCGGTCAAGCCGGGCCTGCTCGTGCTCGACTCGGTGCAGACCATCTCGACCACCGGCACCGAGGGGGTGCCCGGCGGGGTGACCCAGGTTCGTGCGGTCACCGCCGCGCTAGTCTCGGTTGCCAAGGAGCGCGGCATCGCCACCGTGTTGGTCGGGCACGTCACCAAGGACGGCCAGGTGGCCGGGCCTCGGGTGCTCGAGCACCTGGTCGACGTGGTGCTGCACTTCGAGGGCGACAAGCATTCCTCACTGCGCCTGGTGCGCGGCGTGAAGAACCGGTTCGGCGCGGCCGACGAGGTCGGCTGCTTCGAGATGCACGAGGGCGGCATCAGCAGTCTGGCCGACCCGTCCGGGCTGTTCCTGACGCGCTACGCGGAGCCGGTCCCGGGCACCTGCGTGACAGTGGCCATGGAGGGGCGACGGGCCCTGGTCACCGAGGTGCAGGCCCTGATCGGCGCGACGGTGGCCGGGTCACCCCGACGCACCGTCTCCGGCCTCGACTCGGCGCGGCTGGCGATGGTGCTCGCGGTGCTGCAACGGCGCACCGAACGGCTGACGTTGCACGACCGGGAGGTCTTCGCCGCCACGGTGGGCGGCATCCGGGTGGTGGAGCCGGCCGCCGACCTGGCGGTCGCGTTGGCGGTCGCCTCCGGCGGGCTCAACCTGGCCATCGCGCCGCATCTGGTGGCGATCGGCGAGGTGGGGTTGACGGGTGAGGTGCGTCGGGTCGGGGCGGTGCCGCGTCGGCTGGCCGAGGCGGCCCGGCTGGGGTTCAAGGTGGCCCTGGTGCCGCCCGGTTGCGGCCCGGCCAGCACCGGCGCCGGGCCCGAGCAGATACGGGTGACCGAGGTCACCGATGTCCGTTCGGCGTTGCAACATGCGGCTCGCGCGTCCGCGGAGTGACCCACCGTGCCGACGAGGGTGGCGATACCGGACAGCGCGCCGCAAGAGGGAAACCGGTTCGAAGGGCCGCATCGTGACACATCACAGTAACCACGACAGCACCCACCGCACGGCAGTCCGTAGACTGTGCCCGTGCCGATCGACCGCGATACCACCAAGCCAGCCGGCGCGCCGCCCCAGGCCCGCACCGGCGCCGTGGGCTCGCCTGCCCGCCCGATCAGCGTGAGCGTGGCCGCAGGCGCCGCCGGAGGCGCCGGGGACCCGTTGCGGGCCAACCTCGCCCTGATGGCCCCGGGCACGGCGTTGCGCGACGGTCTGGAGCGCATCCTGCGGGGTCGCACCGGCGCCCTGATCGTGCTCGGCTACGACAAGGTCGTCGAGGGTCTGTGCACCGGCGGTTTCCCGCTGGACGTGGAGTTCTCCGCGACCCGGGTGCGCGAGCTGTGCAAGATGGACGGCGCCGTCGTGCTCTCCAGCGACGGCACCCGGATCGTCCGGGCGGCGGTGCACCTGATGCCGGACCCGTCCATCCCGACCGAGGAGTCCGGCACCCGGCACCGCACCGCCGAGCGGGTGGCCCGGCAGACCGGCTACCCGGTCATCTCGGTCAGCCAGTCCATGCGGATCATCAGCCTCTACGTCAGTGGCCAGCGGCATGTGCTGGACGACTCGGCGGCCATCCTCTCCCGGGCCAACCAGGCGCTCGCCACCCTGGAGCGCTACAAGCTCCGGCTGGACGAGGTCTCCGGCACGCTCTCCGCACTGGAGATCGAGGATCTGGTGACCGTCCGGGACGCGGTCGCCGTGGTCCAGCGCCTGGAGATGGTTCGCCGGATCGCCGACGAGATCGCCGGTTACGTGGTGGAGCTGGGCACCGACGGCCGTCTGCTCGCCCTCCAACTCGACGAGCTGATGGCCGGCGTGGACGCCGACCGGACGCTCGTCATCCGGGACTACCTCCCGGTCGGCCGCAAGTCGCGCACCCTGGACGAGGCGCTGGTCGAGCTGGATCTGCTCGGCGCGACCGAGTTGATCGACCTGGTGTCGGTGGCCAAGGCGATCGGCTACCCGGCCGCGTCCGACGCGCTGGACGCCGCGGTCAGCCCACGCGGCTTCCGGCTGCTGGCCAAGGTGCCCCGTCTGCCGGTGGCGGTCGTCGACCGCCTGGTGGTGCACTTCGGCAGCCTCCAACGGCTGCTGGGCGCGACAGTCGAGGATCTGCAGGCTGTCGAGGGGGTCGGCGACGCCCGGGCCCGGGGCGTCCGCGAGGGGCTGTCCCGGCTCGCCGAGGCATCCATCCTCGAACGCTACGTCTGAGCCGGCGACCTCACGCCTGACCCGGCTCAGCCGGTGACGGTGAGCTTCGTGGGTGAGCTGAGCTTCGTGCCGACCCGGGCGAACACCTGGTACGACCCGGCGGGCGGGAACGGCCCGGCCGCCAGCCCACTGCCGTCGCACCGGCTGGTGTCCCGACCGTTCCACGCCACCCGGTAGGAGCGCACGAAGTCCGGCGGGAAGGACTGCACGTCCGCGCCCTGGACCTTGCCACAGGTGTCGGACGACCAGACCTTCTCCGCACCGGACTTGATGAAGATCTCCTGCGCCTCGGCGCCGACGTTGCGGCTGCACGTCCGGTCCGACGTGTTTTGAATCTTGAGTTGCAGGTCGACGATCGCCCCGCGCTGGACGGAGGTCGGGCTCGCCACCGAGACGACGCTGATCTCGTCGTTGGTGCAGGTGCCGTCGTCCTCCGCGCCGGCCGCCGCGCCCAGCGGAGGATCATTGCTGGTCATCGCAGGGCTCGGAGTCGTCGCACCCGAGTCGGCGGACGCGGACGGCGAGGGCGCCCCGGTCTGCGGTGTCAGCACCGGCCCGCCGGGATCGGACGTCGCAGCGGACGTCCCCGACGGCGAGCCTCCCGCCTTCGGATCCTGACCGCCGGAACGACCCGACTGGGTGCAGGAATAAAGCAGGACAATCAGGAAGAGAAGCCCCGCTCCGAGTACGACGACACGACGCCGCCAGTACACAGCGGGTGGCAGGGGGCCGACCGTCAGACGCATGATGCCCTCACCGTAGTCGCGCTTCGCCCGTCAACACGGTGCGACGCGCCGGAGCCGTTCCCGGGCACGCGTGCCAGCCTCCACTGAGGACGGACGTGCGGACCGCCCGACGGCCGATCAGAGATAGACCTTCCGCTGGTAGACGGCGTGCGCACCGGCCACCCGATCCAGGAAGAGCAGGCCGGTGCAGTGATCGATCTCGTGCTGCAACGCCCGCGCCTCGAACCCGTCGGTGACCAGGCGGACCGGCTCGCCCGTGCCCGGCAGGTCACCCTCCACCACGAGTCGACTGGCCCGCTTCACGTCACCGGTCAGGTCGGGCACCGACATGCACCCCTCCCGGCCCGGCTTCCACCGCGTCGCCTCGACCACACGAGCGTTGCACAACACGAACGTGCCGTGCACCGTCACCGCCTTCGGGTGCCCCGTCACGTCGACGGCGAACACGTGCGCGCCCACCCCGACCTGTGGCGCGGCCAGCCCCACGCAGCCCGGCGACACCCGCATCGTCGCCACCAGGTCGGCCGCGAGCTGGACAGTCTCCTTCGCGGTCGGATCGACCGCCTCCGACGCCCGGCTCAACACCGGGTGCGGGGCCGACACCACCGGCCGCACCTCACCCGACACGCCCAGCGACTCCGGTGTCCACCCACCCAGACCGGCGACCGGCCCGCTCTCCTCGCCCGTCACAACAGATCCGGGTCCGCCGGTCGAAGCGTGACCTCCACGCCCAACTCACCAGCAGTCCGGTGCAACCGGTCGACCAGTGTGTCGGCCACACCGGCCGGCAACTCCACCTCGGCCAGCACCACGTAGAGCGAACCCGCCAACCGCGTACTCAGGTCGGTGACGTTCCCCCCGGCGTCGACGAGCACCCGGGTCATCGCCGCGACGATGCCCATCCGGTCCGATCCGTGCACCGCCATCACGTACGGCTCACCCGCCGGAGGCACGTCACCGTCCGGCGTCACCGCGCGTACCGTCGCCAGCAGTTGCCCCTCGGCGGCCAACGGGGCCAACGCCACCTCGACCTCGGCGGCGGCCGGCCCGGTGCAGATCAGGGTCATCGCAAAATGCCCCCGCAGCCGCGTCATCGTGCTGTCGGTCAGGTTCGCACCGAGTCCGGCCAGCACCTCGGCGACGTCGGCCACGATGCCCGGCCGGTCCCGACCGATGACGGTGATCGCGAGCTCGTTCATCCGCGCATTCTCCCCGATCCGGCGAGACCCGCCGTGACACCCCGCCCGAGCCGCCCATCCAGCGGGATCGCCGAGCGTGACATCATCGACGACGCCATGACTCAACCCGATTTCGCCGCACTGGTCAGCCGATGGTTCCAGCAGCACGCCCGTAAGCTGCCGTGGCGTGAACCCGGGGTCACCCCGTGGGCCATCCTGGTCAGCGAGGTCATGCTCCAGCAGACGCCCGTCGTCCGCGTCGTACCGGCCTGGCAGGCGTGGTTGGACCGCTGGCCGGACCCGGCGGCGCTGGCGGCCGACACCCCCGCCGAGGCGATCCGGATGTGGGGACGCCTCGGCTACCCCCGCCGGGCGGTCCGGCTGCGGGAATGCGCAGTCGCCATCGTGGACCGCCACGGCGGCCAGGTGCCGGACCGGTTGGAGCAACTGCTGGCACTGCCCGGCGTCGGCACCTACACCGCCCGGGCGGTGGCCGCCTTCGCGTACGGGCAGCGGCACCCGGTGGTCGACACCAACGTGCGCCGGGTGGTCTGCCGAGTGGTGGCCGGCGAGCCGGACGCCGGACCGGTCACCCGGCCCGCCGACCTGGTCGCCACCGAAGAACTCCTCCCCGCGCAACCAGCCGCGGCAGCCCTCGCCAGCGCCGCGTTCATGGAGCTGGGCGCGGTGATCTGCACGGCCCGATCACCGCGCTGCACGGCCTGCCCGGTCGAGTCGATCTGCGCGTGGCGGGCCTCCGGCCAGGAAGCACCGGCCGGGCCGACCCGCCGACGCCAGCGGTACGCGGGCACCGACCGACAGGTACGCGGCCTACTGCTCGGGGTGCTCCGGGAGTCCACCGAGCCGGTCCCGCACCAACGGTTGGACCAGGTGTGGACCGACGACGTTCAACGCGCCCGCGCCCTGGCCGGCCTGGTCCAGGACGGACTCGTCGAAGCAGCCGGCGCTGACAGCTTCCGCCTGGTCGGTGACGGCCCGTCCCACCCCACCGCTGACCTGACCACCTGAACGACCCACACCGCCCGGCGTTAGCCCGCCCGGTGATGGCCCGTTCGGCGTTAGCCGGCCCGGTGATGGCCCGTTCGGCGTTGGACCGCGCCCCGGGTGAAGCCACCACATCCCACACCCCCGCGCCGACCCGCCCTGCCCGCCGCGCCGCCCTACCCTGTGCCCTGCCCCCGCGCCCTGCACCCCGCGCACGCCGCCCCGCGCCCCGCGCACGCCGCCCCGCGCCCCGCGCACGCCGCCCCGCGCCCCGCGCCCGGCACCCCGCACCCCGCGCCCGGCACCCCGCACCCCGCGCCCGGCACCCCGCGCCCGGCACCCCCGCGCCCCGCGCCTTGCGCACGCCGCGCCCCGCGCCCGCGCCCGCGCCCGCGCCCGCGCCCGCGCCCGCAAGATCGTGCTGGATCCTGGATGTAGTGGTCTCGCCCGAGCTGGAGGCCACTACATCCAGGTTGTTGCGTGATCTTGCAGTCGCGAGCCCCCAGGGCCATCAAAACCACCCGCAACCCCGCCACTCAACGCCCCGAGCGTCACTCCGCCCACAACATCAGGGAAAGTGCTGCCTCCGGACGCCGCGAGCCAGCAGTTTCCCTGATGTTGCGCGGATCTTGTGATCCTCGGAGGCGGCGCGGTCGGCCCCCACGCGGCGGGCGCGCCGCGCGGCAGCATCGGGGACGGGGCAGGATCCGACGCGCGACGGTGCGTACCGCAGAAAAGGCGGGGCCCCGGTGGCTCATGCCACCGGGGCCCCGCCCCTTGGTGCTGATCGTGCTACTCGTCGGTGGCCGCTGCCGCGGTGCCGGCGGCGGTGCCGCCGAGGTCGGCCGGAACGGCGTCCGGAACCTCGACCGGCTTCTCCGCGCCCCGGAAGACGAGCTTGGACTTGTCGATGTCGTTCGGGTCGCCCTCGCAGTCCACCACGACGATCTGACCCGGGGTCAGCTCGTTGAACAGGATCCGCTCGGAGAGGTTGTCCTCGATGTCGCGCTGGATCGTGCGACGAAGCGGACGGGCACCGAGCACCGGGTCGAAGCCCTTCGCCGCCAGGTACTTCTTGGCGTTGTCGGTCAGCTCCAGACCCATGTCCTTGTTGCGCAGCTGCGTCTCGATCCGCTGGATCATGATGTCTACGATCGAGAGGATCTCGGTCTGACGCAGCTGGTGGAAGACGATGGTGTCGTCGATCCGGTTGAGGAACTCAGGCCGGAAGTGCTGCTTGAGCTCGTCGTTGACCTTCTGCTTCATCCGGTCGTAGTTGGACTCGGAGTCCTCCGACGCCTGGAAGCCGAGCGACACCGCCTTGGCGACGTCACGGGTGCCCAGGTTGGTGGTCAGGATGATGACCGTGTTCTTGAAGTCCACGATCCGACCCTGACCGTCGGTGAGCCGACCGTCTTCGAGGATCTGCAGGAGCGTGTTGAACACGTCCGGGTGGGCCTTCTCGATCTCGTCGAAGAGGACCACCGAGAACGGCCGACGCCGCACCTTCTCGGTCAGCTGCCCGCCCTCGTCGTAGCCGACGTAGCCGGGAGGGGCACCCACGAGCCGGGAGACCGTGTAACGGTCGTGGAACTCGGACATGTCCAGCTGGATGAGGGCGTCCTCGCTGCCGAAGAGGAACTCGGCGAGCGCCTTGGACAGCTCGGTCTTACCGACACCGGAGGGGCCGGCGAAGATGAACGAGCCCGACGGGCGCTTCGGGTCCTTCAGGCCGGCCCGGGTACGCCGGATCGCCTTCGAGACCGCCTTGACCGCGTCCTCCTGGCCGATGACGCGCTTGTGCAGCTCGTCCTCCATGCGCAGCAGGCGCGAGGTCTCCTCCTCGGTCAGCTTGTAGACCGGGATGCCGGTCCAGTTGCCGAGCACCTCGGCGATCTGCTCGTCGTCGACCTCGCTGACGACGTCCAGGTCACCGGCCTTCCACTCCTTCTCCCGCTGAGCCTTCTGGCCGAGGAGCTGCTTCTCCTTGTCCCGCAGCTGGGCGGCGCGCTCGAAGTCCTGAGCGTCGATCGCGGACTCCTTGTCGCGACGCACCTGGGCGATGCGCTCGTCGAAGTCACGCAGGTCTGGCGGCGCGGTCATCCGACGGATGCGCATCCGGGCACCGGCCTCGTCGATCAGGTCGATCGCCTTGTCCGGCAGGAAGCGGTCGGAGATGTACCGGTCGGCCAGAGTCGCCGCCGCGACGAGAGCCGCGTCGGTGATGCTCACGCGGTGGTGCGCCTCGTAGCGGTCGCGCAGGCCCTTGAGGATCTCGATGGTGTGCGCCAGCGACGGCTCACCCACCTGGATCGGCTGGAAGCGGCGCTCGAGAGCGGCGTCCTTCTCCAGGTGCTTGCGGTACTCGTCGAGGGTGGTGGCACCGATGGTCTGCAGCTCACCACGGGCCAGCATCGGCTTGAGGATGCTCGCGGCGTCGATCGCGCCCTCGGCGGCACCCGCACCCACCAGGGTGTGGATCTCGTCGATGAACAGGATGATGTCGCCGCGGGTGCGGATCTCCTTGAGCACCTTCTTGAGGCGCTCCTCGAAGTCACCGCGGTAGCGGGAGCCGGCGACCAGCGCACCCAGGTCGAGCGTGTAGAGCTGCTTGTCCTTCAGAGTCTCGGGCACCTCGCCCTTGATGATCTTCTGGGACAGCCCTTCGACCACGGCGGTCTTACCGACGCCGGGCTCACCGATCAGGACCGGGTTGTTCTTGGTACGGCGGGAGAGCACCTGCATGACCCGCTCGATTTCCTTCTCGCGCCCGATGACCGGGTCGAGCTTGCCCTCGCGGGCGGCCTGGGTCAGGTTGCGGCCGAACTGGTCCAGCACCAGGCTGGTCGACGGCGCGGCCTCACCCGGCGCGGCACCCGCGGCGGCGGGCTCCTTGCCCTGGTAGCCGGAGAGCAGCTGGATCACCTGCTGGCGGACCCGGTTGAGGTCGGCGCCGAGCTTGACCAGCACCTGGGCGGCGACGCCCTCGCCCTCACGGATCAGCCCGAGCAGGATGTGCTCGGTGCCGATGTAGTTGTGGCCGAGCTGCAGCGCCTCGCGCAGCGACAGCTCAAGCACCTTCTTGGCCCGCGGCGTGAACGGGATGTGCCCGCTCGGCGCCTGCTGGCCCTGGCCGATGATCTCCTCGACCTGCTGGCGGACGCCCTCCAGGGAGATGCCGAGGCTCTCCAGGGCCTTTGCCGCGACGCCTTCACCTTCGTGGATCAGGCCCAGCAGGATGTGTTCCGTACCGATGTAGTTGTGGTTGAGCATCCGGGCCTCTTCTTGGGCCAGGACGACAACCCGTCGCGCTCGGTCGGTGAACCGCTCGAACATGCCCTCGTGCTCCTCACGTGCCGTGCGCCTTGATGGTCAAGATCTTGGCGGGGCCGGTGCACGAACGTCCGGGACGGGCGTCCGTGCCTCCTTACTCTATCGTCGCCGACCGACTCAGCTGAGGTCGTGTGTCTCTGCTCTGGGTCGGTTCCACGTCGTTTTGGACAACCGTCCGCGCTCAGGAGGTGTTCCGGTAGCCCCGTCGCTACGCGCAGAGCGAAATCCGACGGGCGCTACAGGTGCCCGATCCGGGCCCCGAAGGCGCTTCCGGGGGCTCGGAGAGGGCGGATCGGGAGTCGCGGCGAGCGCCGCGCCCGGCCTCGGAGAGGTTGTCCACAGGCTGTGGATGGCTGCTCCACTGGTTGTGGACAACGCCGCCGGCCCTCGGATGCTTCCCGCCCGCTCACCGCCTCCCGGCCGTCGCTCGCCGGCGCCAGGAAGAAGCGGCTCCGGACCCGCCAGCGCGAGGAGGAGCGGCCACCCCCGCACCCTGGCACGCCCGCGCCGGGGAGGAGCGGCCACCCCGCTCCCGGACACGCCCCCGCCGGGGAGGAGCGGCCACCCCGCTCCCGGACACGCCCGCGCCGGGGAGGAGCGGCCACCCCGCTCCCGGATACGGCGACGCCGGCCCGGAGAGGTGCTCCGGCCCGGCGTCGGTGTCGCCTGCGGTGGCTGCGCGCCACCGGTTGCTGATCTGATCAGCGCTTGGCGTGGTACTCGTCGACGATCTCCTGGGGGATACGACCCCGGTCCGAGATGTCCTTGCCGGACTTCTTGGCCCACTCCCGGATCGCCTTGTTCTGCTCCCGGTCGACGGTCGCGCCACCCCGACCGCGGGCCGCACGCCCACCGATCACGACGCCACCGCGACCGACCTTGGTGCCGGCGGCAACGTACGAGGCAAAAGCGTCGCGCAATTTAGCGGCGTTGGCCTTCGACAGGTCGATCTCGTACTGAACGCCGTCGAGGGCGAACTTGACGGTCTCGTCAGCGTCCCCGCCGTCCAGGTCATCGACCAGCTTGTGAATGATCTGCTTGGCCACGTCCCACATTCCTTTCGAGCAGGGTGCTCCTGCTTAACGAGAGCACAATAACCCGTAAGCCGCTTCCCGCGTCAATAGGATGCCGTTACGGCTCGGCGCGAGCCGGGCGAGACTACTCGGGGCGGACCAACGGGAAGAGGATCGTTTCCCGAATTCCAAGCCCGGTCAGGGCCATCAACAGGCGGTCGATTCCCATTCCCATACCGCCGGCCGGCGGCATTCCGTACTCCATCGCCCGAAGAAAGTCCTCGTCAAGACGCATCGCCTCGTCGTCGCCACGGGCCGCGAGCTGCGCCTGGGCCAGCAGCCGCTCACGCTGCACCACCGGGTCGACCAGCTCGGAGTACCCGGTGCCCAGCTCGAAGCCGAGCACGTAGAGGTCCCACTTCTCGGCCAGACCCGGCTCGCTGCGATGCCCTCGGGTGAGCGGGCTGGTCTCCTCCGGGTAGTCCCGCACGAAGGTGGGCGCCTCGAGGCTGGGAACGACGAGTTCCTCGAACAGTTCCTCGGCCAGCTTGCCCGGCCCCCACTTCGGGTCGACGGCCAATCCCACCTTGTCCGCGTACTCCACCAGGCGGGAACGCTCGGTGCGGACCGTGACCTCCTCACCCAGCGCTTCGGAAAGCACACCGAACAGCGTCACGGATCGCCACTCGCCGCCCAGGTCGAACTCTCGCCCGTCGGCGTGGGTCACCACCATCGAACCGCTCACCGCGATCGCCGCCTGTTGCACGAGATTACGGGTCAGCTCGCCGATCGTGTCGTAGTCCCCGTACGCCTGGTACGTCTCCAGCATCGCGAACTCCGGCGAGTGCGAAGAGTCGACACCCTCATTACGGAAGTTGCGGTTGATCTCGAAGACGCGGTCGACGCCACCAACCACGGCGCGCTTGAGAAACAGTTCCGGCGCGATTCGCAGATACAGATCGGTGTTCAACGCATTGCTGTGGGTCACGAACGGTCGGGCCGCCGCACCACCATGCAGCAGTTGCAACATCGGCGTTTCCACCTCGATGAAGCCCTGCCCGTGCAGTGAATCGCGCAGACTGCGTACGGTGGCCGCCCGGGTACGGACCATCTCCCGTGCCTGCGGCCGGACGATCAGGTCGACGTACCGCTGCCGGACGCGGGCCTCCTCGGAGAGCGGCTTGTGTGCCACCGGCAGCGGACGCAGCGCCTTCGCGGTCATCTCCCACTGCTGGGCCAGCACCGACAGCTCACCGCGGCGGCTGGTGATCACCTCACCGGTGACACCGACGTGGTCACCGAGGTCGACCAGGCGCTTCCACGCCTCCAACCGCTCCGGCCCGACCCGGTCCAGGGAGAGCATCGCCTGCAACTCGGTGCCGTCGCCGTCGCGGAGGGTCGCGAAGCACAGCTTGCCGGTGTTACGCACGAAGATCACCCGGCCGGTGACTGCGACCTGGTCACCGGTCGCGGTGTCGGTGGGCAGATCCGCGTAGCGCTCCCGGACCTGCGCCAGGGTGGTCGTCCGGGAGAAACCGACCGGGTACGGCTCGACGCCCTCGGCGAGCATCCGGTCCCGCTTCTCCCGGCGGACCTTCATCTGCTCGGGAAGGTCGTCGGCGGGGTCCACTGGCACGGCGTTCTGCTCGCTCACGGCACGCTTCCTCAACGAAGGATTGTCGGCGGGGTCAGGCCCGAGCGTACTCAAGCCCTCTGGGGGTCGTTACCGGATAACCTGCCCGGCATGGCGGATCACACTCAGGCCCTCTCGTTCGGCGCGGCGGCAGCCGAGTACGACCGGTTTCGGCCCCGCTACCCGGAGCCGGCCGTGCGGTGGGCACTGAACGGGTTGCCGGCCTCCGCGCACGTGGTGGACCTGGGCGCGGGCACCGGCATCCTCACCCGCGGCGTGCTGGCCCTGGGCCACGAGGTGACCCCGGTGGAGCCGGACCCCGGCATGCGGGCCCAGCTGGCCGCCGCCACCCCGGGTCGCACGGCGCTGGCGGGCGGCGCGGAGTCGGTGCCCCTGCCCGACCAAGCCGCCGACGCGGTGGTGGTGGGGCAGGCGTACCACTGGTTCGACCGGGAGCCGGCGCACGCCGAGATCGCGCGGGTGTTGCGGCCCGGCGGGACGTTCGCCCCGATCTGGAACATCCGGGACGATCGGGTGAGCTGGGTCGCCGAGCTGGGACGGATCGCGCACCTGGGCGACAACGCCGGCGACGTGACCGGGAAGTACGCCGACTTCGGCCCCGCGTTCGAGCCGATCGAGACGGGCGAGTTCCCCCACCACACCACGCTCACGCCGGACGACATCGTCGCCATGCTGCACACCCGCTCGTACTGGCTCACCGCCCCGGCCGAACGGCGGGCGAGAGTCGACCAGGAGATCCGGGACCTCCTGGCCACCCACCCCGACCTGACCGGCCGGGAGACCGTCGAACTGCCGTACCGCACGATCGTCCTGCGGGCCCGGCGGCGCTGACCCCCCGGTCCGAAGCGCGGCCACGGCGGAGGCCCGGCGGCGTTGACCGGGCCCGGCGCTGACACCCCGCGCGGTCACCGACTCCGGTGGCGGCCGGGTCACAGGTTGCGTTCGTAGACCATGCGTAGGCCGATGAGCGTGATCATCGGCTCGTGGTGGGTGATGCTGCGGCACTCGTTGATCACCAAGGAGGCGAGGCCGCCCGTGGCGATCACCGCCCGCACCTCGCCCAACTCCTCGGTCATCCGCTCGACGATCCGGTCCACCTGGCCCGCGAAGCCGAAGTACAGGCCGGCCTGGAGGCATTCCACGGTGTTCTTGCCGATCACCGATCGGGGCTTGGTGGCCTCGACCTTCCGCAGCTGCGCCGCGCGGGCGGCCAACGCGTCGAACGAGATCTCGATGCCCGGGGCGAACGCGCCGCCGAGGAACTCACCCCGCTCGCTGATCACGTCGAAGTTGGTGGTGGTGCCGAAATCGACGACGATCGACGGCCCCCCGTAGAGGGTGTAGGCGGCCAGGGTGTTCACCACCCGGTCCGAGCCCACCTCCTTCGGATTGTCGATCGCCAACTGCACCCCGGTGCGCACCCCGGGCTCGACCACGACGCTCGGCAGGTCGGCGTAGTAGCGGCTCAGCATCGTGCGCAGCGACCGCAGCGCCGCCGGCACCGTGGAGCAGGCGGCCACCCCGGTGATCTCGACGTTGTCCCCGGCGAGCAGGCCCCGGAACATCAGGCCCAGTTCGTCAGCGGTCGAGCGGGCATCGGTCTTGATCCGCCAGGAGTGCACGAGCTTGTCGCCGTCGAAGGTCGCCAGCACGGTGTTGGTGTTTCCGATGTCGATGCAGAGCAGCACCCACGCAGCCTAGACAACTACTCCGTACGCAGGTCCAGCGCGATGTCCAGGATCGGCGACGAGTGGGTCAGGGCTCCCACCGAGAGGAAGTCGACACCGGTCGCCGCGTACCGGCCCGCCACCTCCAGGGTCAGGCCGCCGGTCGCCTCCAACTCCGCCCGGTCACCCACCGCGGCCACCGCCTCGGCCAACACCTCGGGCGTCATGTTGTCGCAGAGCAGGAAATCCGCCCCGGCCTCCACGGCCTCCACCGCCTCGTCGACAGTGGTCACCTCGACCTGCACCGGCACCTCCGGGAACGCCTCCCGGACCCGCCGGTACGCCGCCGTGATGCTCCCGGCCGCCAGCTTGTGGTTGTCCTTGATCATGGCGACGTCGTAGAGGCCCATGCGCTTGTTGGTGCCGCCACCGGCCCGCACCGCGTACTTCTCCAGCGCCCGCAGGCCCGGCGTCGTCTTACGGGTGTCCAGCACCATCGCCTTCGTGCCGGCCAGGGCGTCCGCCCAGGCGCGGGTGTGGGTGGCCACCCCGGACATCCGGCAGAGCAGGTTGAGCGCCGTCCGCTCGGCGGTCAGCAGCAAACGGGTCGGGCCGGTCACCGTCGCCAGCACGTCACCGCGGGCCACCCGCTCGCCGTCGCGGACCAGGACCGACACCTCGACGGTACGACCGAAGCCCGTCACCTCGCCCACCAGCTCGAACACGGCTGCGGCCACGGCCACCCCGGCCAGCACGCCGTCCGCGCGGGCCACCAGGTCGGCGGTGTCGGTCTGCTCCGCCGGGATGGTGGCCACGCTGGTGACGTCCAGGAAATCCGGACCCAGATCCTCGACCAGTGCGGTCTCGATCACCCGCCGCACCTGCGCCGGGTCCAGTCCGGCCGCACGCAACGCCGTCTCAGTCGACTCCGTCAATGCCATCTCCGTTCGCGACTGCGGGGCTCGCAACACCGGCTCACTCCTCGCGCTCACCGGGCCATCTCCGTTCGCGACTGCGGGGCTCGCAACACCGGCTCACTCCTCGCGCTCACCGGGCCATCTCCGTTCGCGACTGCGGGGCTCGCAACACCGGCTCACTCCTCGCGCTCACTGTGCCGTCCCCTCCCATTGCTGCGTCACCCGGCCCTGCGCCCCGACCGACCCGACGAGGTGGCCCAGCCACCGCTCGTCGGCCGTCGGGAAGTCCTCCCGCCAGTGGCAACCCCGGGTCTCACCGCGGGCGTACGCGGCAGCCACGAGCGTCGACGCCACGGTGAGCAGGTTCGTCGCCTCCCAGTCGGCGGTCCGCGGTCGGCCCCGCGCAGCGCCCAGCTCGGTGAGTGTTCCGGCCGTCCCGGCCAGCGTCGTCGCGGACCGGAGCACCCCGGCGCCCCGGGTCATCGACCGTTGCAGGGTCGGCGTCACCTCGGCCGGCAGCACCCAACCCACACCGCCGCGCCAGGCACCGGTGTCGGCCGGCTGAACCTGCTCGGGCAGGCCGGCCGCGATGTCCTCGGCGATCCGCCGGGAGAAGACCAGGCCCTCCAGCAGCGAGTTGCTGGCCAGCCGATTCGCGCCGTGCACGCCGGTGCAGGCCACCTCGCCGCACGCGTACAGGCCGGGGATGGAGGTCCGGCCGCGCAGGTCGGTGCGGACACCCCCGGAGGCGTAGTGCGCGGCGGGCGCCACCGGGATCAGGTCGGTCGCCGGGTCCACGCCGATCGCCAGGCAGGACGCCACGATGGTGGGGAACCGTCCGGCCAGGAAGTCCCCGCCCAGGTGCCGCGCGTCGAGGAACACGTGGTCCGCGCCGGACGCCAGCAACACCCGGTGGATGCCCTTGGCCACCACGTCCCGGGGTGCCAGCTCGGCCAACTCGTGCTGGCCGACCATGAACCGCTTGCCGTCTGAGTCCACCAGGTACGCGCCCTCGCCACGCAGCGCCTCGGAGACCAACGGCTGCTGGGCGTGCCCGCCGCCGGGCACCCCCGCGGCGGACGGAGTGATCAGGGCGGTCGGGTGGAACTGGACGAACTCCACGTCGGTCACCGCGGCGCCGGCCCGCATCGCGAGTGCCACCCCGTCCCCGGTGGAGACCGCCGGGTTGGTGGTGGCCGAGAAGACCTGCCCCATTC
The DNA here is from genome assembly GCF_029581455.1 of Micromonospora sp. WMMD964. Classification (NCBI taxonomy): domain Bacteria; kingdom Bacillati; phylum Actinomycetota; class Actinomycetes; order Micromonosporales; family Micromonosporaceae; genus Micromonospora; species Micromonospora sp. WMMD964. The sequence continues at coordinate 743,176 of NZ_CP120860.1, forward strand.
CCCCGGTGGCGAGCACCACCGCCCGGGCCAGCAACGCGCCGACGCCGTCCTCGCTGCCCTCGCCGAGCACGTGCAGGGTGATCCCGCAGGCCGGGCCGAGCCCGTCCGGGCCGTCTCCGGGCGCGCGCAGCAGGTCCAGCACCAGGGCGTGCTCGAACAGCCGAATCCACGGGTCGCGCTGCACAGCGGCGTGCAGGGCCCGCTGCACCTCCGCACCGGTCGCGTCCCCACCCGCGTGCACGATGCGGTCCGCCCGGTGCCCGCCCTCACGGGTCAGCATGAGGGAGCCGTCCGGGTGGCGGTCGAACTCGGCACCGATGCGGATCAGTTCGCGGAGCCGGGTCGGGCCCTCCTCGACCAGCACCCGGACCGCCGCCGGATCGCAGAGCCCGACACCGGCGATCTCGGTGTCCCGGGCATGCGCCGCCGGGGTGTCCGCCGGGTCGAGCACCGCGGCGATGCCGCCCTGCGCCCACCTCGTCGAGCCGTCATCGATGTTGACCTTGGTGACCACCGTGACGTGCAGGCCCGCCTCGCGCAGGTGCAGCGCCGCCGTCAGCCCGGCCACCCCGGAACCGACCACGATCACGTCGGTGGTCTCCACCCAGCCGGGCGCTGGCGCGGCCAGCAACGCGGGCAGGGCTGGCAGGTCGACGGTCGGAACGTCCATCCTCCCAGTCAACCCGAACGATCCTCGCCCGGGGCGGCGGGGGCGGGACGAGTGTTTTCGGCTACCCCGTCCGCCACCGTCCGCGTCGCGCCGGCCGGGGGCTCGCTGTCACTTCGTCCGGACCGGAAGGCCGGCCGGGCCCGCGCCCTTCAGCGAGGCGGTCACCGTACGGTCGCTGAGCCACAGGTAGCAGCGCACACCCCGGTCACCGACCCTCCAACGCCCCGCACCCGGTGGACGGACCACCACCCCACTGCGAAAGCGCAGGTCGGCGTCGTCGGGCACGCCCACGTACCGGCTGAGGGCGGTGCGACAACCGTTGTAGAGCGGAGCCCAGTCGGTGTCCTGCGTCGGGTACGCCGTGTCCGGCGCGCGCCACACCCCGACGAACTCGGCGTCGTGCTGTCGACCGCATTCCACCGGCACCAGCGTCTGCACACTCCGGCCGGCTCCCATCCGGGTCTGCTGACAACCGAGGCGCAGCCCGGAGGGCCCCTTCAACGCGTCCCGCAGGCTGCCGGACCGGACGACCACGGTGGCGCCCGCCTCGGTCGTGCTCAACTCGGTCAGATCACACCGGAACCAGCGGGAACCCACACTCCAGCCCGCCCCGGAGGGCAACGCCACGGACAGCCGCAACCGACCCGCCCGCCAGTCGTCGCCCACGTAGCCGGTCGCCCGGGTGTCACACTCGGCGAACGCGCCCCGCAACTCCGGTGAGCCGCCCGCCGGGGCACTCGCCCGCTCGACGGGGAACGCCCCCACGTGCACTGTCTCCACCCGGTGCGGACCGGCGCAGTCCACCGGCTCGTAGCCGGCCAGGGTGACGACCTCGGTGAAGTCGGCGGCGTGACACACACCGGCGGACGGGGTGAACGCCGACGGCGGCGGCAGCGCCTTCCAGTCGTCGGTCAGGTCACCGTCCAGGCCACCGGAACCGGCGCAGCCGACCAGCAACAACGCTGCCCCGGCAGCGGCGAGCACTGTCGTGATGGCACGGCGCATCGCGGCCTCCCCCAGCCACCGACCGGCTTACGCCAGTACCCCAGGGTAACCGCAAATGACCTTCCGGTGACAGACCGGAATCGCCTCGCAGAGGTTCAGACAGCGGACACGGCCAGCGGGCTCGGCACCGGGTCACCGACCATGCCGGGTGCCACCGCAGCCGCGTCAGCACCCAACTCGATCACCCGGTTGTCGGCGTCCACGTGCACCACCCGAGGCCGGTACGCCCGAGCCTCGGCGTCGTCCATCTGCCCGTACGAGATGAGGATGACCAGGTCACCGGGGTGCACCAGGTGCGCGGCGGCACCGTTGATGCCGATCACGCCGCTGCCTCGCTCGCCCGGGATCACGTACGTCTCCAGTCGGGCGCCGTTGGTGATGTCCACGATCGCCACCTGCTCGCCGGGGAGCAGGTCGGCAGCGTCGAGCAGATCCTCGTCAACTGTCACAGAGCCGACATAGTGCAGGTCGGCCTGGGTCACCGTGGCCCGGTGGATCTTCGACTTGAGCATGGTCCGCAACATCGGGGTGGCCTTTCACAAGGTTGGTGGAGGTCGGTGCGGCCGGTCAGGGACGCGGGGCGAGGTGGATGGCCGCGTTGTCGATCAACCGGGTGGCGCCCACCCAGGCGGCGATCACCAGCCGGGCCGGCCCGGACACCGGCCCCGGCTCCAACTCGGGGTCGGTCAGCACCAGGTAGTCCAGGCGGGCGCCGGGCGTACCGGCACCGAACGCGGCGTGCGCGGCGGTCAACACCGCCCCCGCGTCACGGCCCTCGTCGGCCGCCCGCGCACCGGCCCGCAGCGCGGCGGACAGGCTCAGCGCGGCGGCCCGCTCCGGCTCACTCAGGTAGCGGTTACGGCTGGAGAGCGCCAACCCGTCCGGCTCCCGGACGGTCGGCACACCGACCACCTCGACCGGCACGTCCAGGTCCCGGGTCATCCGCCGGACCAGGGTCAACTGCTGGTAGTCCTTCTCGCCGAAGAACGCCAGGTCAGGCTGGGTGAGCTGGAGCAGCTTCAACACCACGGTGAGGACGCCGTGGAAGAAGCCGGGACGACTCGCGCCCTCCAACTCCGCGCCCAGTGGACCCGGATCGAGGCTGACGCGGGGCTGGCCGTCCGGATACATGTCGGCCACCGACGGCGCGAAGACCAGGTCGGCACCGGCCCGCCGGCACACCTCCAGGTCCGCGTCGAGAGTGCGCGGGTACCTGTCGAAGTCCTCGTTCGGCCCGAACTGCAACGGGTTCACGAAGATCGTCACCAGCACGTGGTCGGCTTGTTCCCGGGCCGCGCGCAGCAACGTCTCGTGCCCGGAGTGCAGCGCGCCCATGGTCATCACGACCCCGACCGTGCCCTTCAGGGCGGCCCGGGCCTCGGCCAACTCGGCACGCGTGTGCACGACCTCCGTCATGGCGACACCTCGGTTCGCGACTGCGGGGCTCGCAACACCGGCTCACTCCTCGCGCTCACAGCGACACCTCGGTTCGCGACTGCGGGGCTCGCAACACCGGCTCACTCCTCGCGCTCACAGCGACACCTCGGTTCGCGACTGCGGGGCTCGCAACACCGGCTCACTCCTCGCGCTCACAGCGACACCTCCCGACTGCTGTCGGCCAGCACGCCGAGCAGCGACTGCGCGTCCACCGGACGCAGCCGTCCGGCGGCGATCGCCCGGTCGGCGGTACGCCGGGCCAACGCCAGGTACGCGGGGACGGACTCCGGGGCGGTGGCCGCCAGCCGCGCCAGGTGCCGCTCGACGGTGCCCGCGTCGCCCCGGGAGACCGGCCCGGTCAGGGCGTCGTCGCCGAGCCGCAGGGCGTTCTCCAGGGCGGCCCGCAGCAGCGGGGCGAGCACCTTCTCCGGCCGGTCCACCCCGGCGTCACGCAGCCGGTCGGTCGCCTCGTTCACGAGGGTCACCAGGTGGTTCGCGCCGTGCGCCAGAGCGGCGTGGTACAGCGGACGGTCCGACTCGGCCACCCACTCGGGCACCCCGCCCAAATCGGCGACCAGCCGGGCGGCCAGGGGACGCAGCGGGGCCGGGGCGGTCACCCCGTACGAGATACCGGCCAGCCGGGCCAGGTCGTCAGGTGTACCGGTGAAGGTCATCGCGGGGTGCAGGGCGAGCGGACGGGCACCCACCTCGCTGGCCGGTGCCAGGACGGCCAGGCCGTGCGCACCGGAGGTGTGCGCGACCACCTGGCCGGGGCGCAGCGCACCCCGATCGGCGAGGTCGGCCACCACGGCGGCCAAGGCGTCGTCCGGCACCGCGATCAGCAGCAGGTCGACGGCGGCGTGTGCCACGGCGGCGACCGGGCGTCGCGGCACCTCGGGCAGCAGCAGAGCCAGTCGGGCACGGCTCGCTCCGGAGCCGCCGGCGACGGCGACCACCCGGTGCCCGGCGGCGGCGAGTGCGGCACCCAGCACGGCTCCGACCCGACCGGCGCCGATGACACCGACGGTGAGCAGGCGGGGGGCGACTGACGCGCCGGGAACGGCGCGATCCCGCGATGCGGCGGGCCCGTGCGGGGCGGCCGGACGCGGGCGCAACGGTGCGCTCATGACGATGATCCAGTCCTCGAGAAGGGGTACCGGTCGATGGCAAGTATGCGCCCGGCCCGCCGAACCAGGACAAGCATGTGTGAAAACCTTCACCACTGGCCGAAGCCCCAGAGACCCCCTGCTCGATCAACTGATGAAAAGTAGGCGTCACCCTCGTTTCTCACCTACTTTTCATCACCTGATCACCGTGCACGGCGTGGACTCGGAGTTGACACGATGTCGATCACCTGGCGGGACGCGATGAGCCGGGCCCTCTACGGGCCGGGCGGCTTCTTCGTCAGCGGCAGCGGGCCGGCCGACCACTTCCGCACCAGCGTGCACGCCTCCCCGGCCTTCGCCACCGCGCTGCTGCGCGTGCTCACGCAGGTCGACGCGACCCTCGGTCACCCGCCACGGCTGGACGTGGTCGACGTGGGCGCGGGCCGCGGTGAGCTGCTGCGCACACTCGCCGGGCTTGCGGTGGGGGTTTCCGGGGAGCCCGCCCGTCCGGCACCCCACGGGCCTTCGTCGGTCGCCGTCCGTCCGTCGCTCGCCGAACGCGTGCGCTTCACAGCAGTCGAGTACGCACCTCGCCCGGAGAACCTGCCTGAAGAGATCAACTGGGTGTCCGAGATCCCCCGGGGCATCACCGGACTGTTGATCGCCACCGAGTGGCTGGACAACGTCCCCCTCGACGTGGCGGTCCACACCGAAGACGGCTGGCGGTACGTGCTGGTCGACCCCGCCAGTGGCACCGAGTCGATCGGTGGACCGGTCAGCCCGGACGACCTCGACTGGCTCAACAGATGGGAGCCCATCCCGACGAACGCACCCGCGGCGGCCAACGGTCTGACCTCGCCCGACGTGACACGCGAAACACCACACCGCTGCCGGAGAGCGGAGATAGGCCGGACCAGAGACGAAGCCTGGGCCCACGCGATACGACAAGTCAGCCGAGGCATGGCCGTCGCGGTCGACTACGGGCACCTGCGGGACAACAGGCCGGTCGACGGGACGTTGACCGGGTACCGGGGTGGGCGGCAGGTGCCGCCGGTTCCGGACGGTTCGGCTGATGTGACAGCGCACGTGGCCATGGACTCGGTCGCCTCCGCCGGTGCGGAGGTCGCCCGGTGCGCGTACTCCCTGGTCTCGCAGCGGGAGGCGCTGCGGGCGCTCGGGGCCGACGGCGGCCGACCGCCGCTGAGTCTGGCCGGTTCCGACCCGGCCGGTTACCTGCGGGCGTTGGCCGCCGCGTCGGCGGTGGCCGAGCTGACCGACCCGGCCGGGCTCGGCGGGCACCTGTGGCTGCGCCAACCGGTCGGCATCCCGCTCGGCCCGGCCGTGGCACGATGACGGGCATGACCACCGACGCCGGGGACCTCCGTGAACTGACCGTCGGCACCGGGGCCGGCCTGGTCGCCGGCACCGATGATCAGCAGCTCGGCACCGACATGGTGCTCAACATCGGCCCGCAGCACCCCTCGACGCACGGTGTGCTGCGGCTGAAGCTGGTGCTCGACGGCGAGCGGGTGGTCGCCTGCGAACCGATCGTCGGCTACATGCACCGGGGCGCGGAGAAGCTGTTCGAGGTGCGCGACTACCGGCAGATCATCGTGTTGGCCAACCGGCACGACTGGCTGTCGGCGTTCTCCAACGAGCTGGGTGTGGTGCTCGCTGTGGAACGCCTGATGGGCATGGAGGTGCCGGAGCGGGCCACCTGGCTGCGGATGGCCCTCGCGGAGCTGAACCGGGTGCTCAACCACCTGATGTTCCTCGGTTCGTACCCGTTGGAGATCGGGGCGATCACGCCGATCTTCTACGCCTTCCGGGAACGGGAGACCATCCAGGCGGTCATGGAGGAGGTCTCCGGCGGCCGGATCCACTACATGTTCAACCGGGTGGGCGGCCTCAAGGAGGAGGTGCCCTACGGGTGGACCGGCCGGGCCCGCGCGGCGATCGGCGAGGTCCGTCGGCGGCTGCCCGACCTGGACCACCTGATCCGGCGTAACGAGATCTTCCTGGCCCGGACCGTGGGCGTGGGCGTGCTCACCGCCGCGGACGCCGCCGCGTTCGGGGCGTCCGGGCCGGTGGCCCGCGCCTCCGGGCTCGACCTGGACCTGCGCCGCGACGACCCCTACCTGGCCTACGACGAGCTGGACGTGCCGGTGGTCACCCGCACGGCCGGGGACTGCCACGCCCGCTTCGAGGTGCTGCTCGACCAGGTGTACGCGTCGCTGGACCTCGCCGAGCAGTGCCTGGACCGGGTGGACCGGCTGACCGGGCCGATCAACACCCGACTGCCGAAGGTGCTCAAGGCGCCGGAGGGGCACACCTACGCCTGGACGGAGAACCCGCTCGGCATCAACGGCTACTACCTGGTGTCGCGGGGTGAGAAGACGCCGTGGCGGCTGAAGTTGCGCACCGCCTCGTACGCGAACGTGCAGGCGTTGGCCACACTGCTCCCCGGCTGCCTGGTCCCGGATCTGATCGCGATTCTCGGGTCGATGTTCTTCGTCGTCGGCGACATCGACAAGTGACCCGAACCGCCTGACCGGTCAGCGCCAGCGGTCACCGGGCTGGGCGCCGCCGGCACGCGGTACGTCGTCCTGCGGCGGGTAGCCGTAACGCTCGTCCACCCGGCGGCGGCCGGGCCGCTCCGGGGCGGGTTCCGCCTGGTGGCCGCGCTGGCGCGGTGGACGCCACTCGTCCGGCACCGGGACACCGCCCACCGGCAGCGACCGCCGGTCCTCCGGCTCGCCCCGCCGGCCACCGTCGCGGTCGTGCCGGCGCGCCGGCTCGTCCCGGTGGTACGCCTCGGGCTCCCCGTGACGGCGGGGCTCGTCGTAACCGCGCGGCTCGTCGTAACCGCGCGGCTCGTCGTAACCGCGGGGCTCGTCGTAACGGCGGGGCTCCTCGTGGCGGACGGTGGCCCAGCGGTCGGCCATCCGGTACTCGGTGCCGGTGGCATCGGCGTGCACCTCGGCCCTGCGTTCGCCGACCCGCAGCTCACGACCGTTCTCGTCGTCGCGGACGGCGGCCCACCGGTCACCGGCCCGCAACTGCGACCAGTACTCCCCGGTGTCGTCGGCCCGCAACGGTGGCCCGGGCTCCGGGGCGGCGGCGGCCGCCCGGTCACGCTGCTCCGACCAACCGCGATCATCCGGGCTGTCCCAGGAGCGCGTCGCGGGCCTTTCCGGCGTGCGGTGCGACCGGGCCGGGCCCGGCTCGTCCGCTCGGGCGTACGCGTCGCGCGGATCGGTCCACTCCGGCTCGTCCGGGCGGCCCGTCCAGCCCGGCTCACCCTCCTCGAAGTCCGGCGCGTGCCGCTCGGGACCCCGGCTCCACTCCTGCGCCGGCGGGTTCCACTGGCCGGCGTACCCACCGCCGTAGCGCCCGGCGGGTTCCGGGTGCCCGCCGTCCACCACCGTGTGCCGGGTGGTGACGTGCACAGTCTCGGTGTGCCGGACGACACCGGGCGGCCGGGGTCCCGGTTCCGGACGGTCGTGCTCCCGAGGCCGGGCCGAGCCGTAGGCGGTGCCCGCCGACCGTTCCCCGCCGTACACCCCGGCGGCCGGCGGTTCGGCGGCCTCCCGGGGGTACACCGACTCGTCGTCGACCGATCGTTCGGAGCGACCCCGTCGGGGTACGTCGTCCGGGCCGGAGACCCGGGCGCGGCCCGCCGACGCGTCACCCGGCGCCTGAACCCGGCTACGGGCCACCGGCACCTCGTCCATCGGCGGCTCACCGACCGGCACCCGAGCCCGCCCGGCACCCATCGCCTCGCCGGCGGGGACGGCACCGGCGAGGGCGGCCCCGCTGGCGTCGAGACGGCGGCGGACCGCGGCGATTCCCTCCTGCGCCCGTTGCGCCTGGTCGAGCGCCTGGTTGCCGCGCTGCGCGGCGGCCACGATCTCGGTACGCAACTCCCGGCGGAGTTCCTCGATCTCGTCCATCAGCTCGTCGGCCCGCGCCGAGGCGCCGTCCGAGTCGGGGCGCAGCGCGATGGAGAGGCCGATCAGCACCACCGCGACGATGGCGAGCACCGCGGCGAAGCGCAGCGGGCCGTTGCCGTCGGCGACCAGCAGGATCAGTGCCGCCACCGGCGCGAGGGCGACGCCCGCCCAGAAGAGCAACGTCAGCAGCGGTGGTTGACGCCGGGCGTCAGAGGTGACCGGGGCTGGCATGGCTGTGCAGCCTACCGACGAGATTCGCCGGAGGGAACGGGGTCCCGGACGCGCGGACGCCCCCGGCCGATCCGGGCGGGGGCGTCCTCAGCATCTCGGGAGAGGGCTCAACTGGTGGCGAAAGCGCCGTCCGACGAGAAGATCAGGCCGACGCTGATCGAGCCGTCACGCAGCCCGCTCTTGGTCAGCGGCCCGCCCTGGTCCAGCGAGGAGAACTTGCCCACCGACAGCCCGTACGTCTTCTCCAGGCCCGGCTTGCAGAACGGGCGCTGCTCGCACTCCGGCGGGCCGCCCAGCACGGTAGCGCTGCCGGAGCACTTCGCGGCCAGCTCGGACAGGGTCCGCACGCCGTACTTGTCGGCGAATGCCTGGGTCACCGCGAAGGCGTTCTGGTCCTGCGCGGCAGCCGGGGCACCGAAGGTGATGCCCACCTTGTCGCCCTCGGCCTTGAGCGCGGTCACCGTCGTGTTGATGTCCGGCGAGGAGATCGGCGGAGGAGTGCCACCCTTCGCCTTGGTGTTGAGGAACTCGGCCATGGTCGCCGCGTACTCCGGGACGACCTGGATCTCGCCCTTCTCCAGCGCCGGCTCGTACAGCTCCCGGTTGCCGATCTGCTGCACCTTGACCTGGTAGCCGGCGGCGGTGAGCGCGATCCGGTACAGCTCGCCCAGCGTCTGGCTCTCGGCGAAGTTGCCGGCGCCCACGGTGATCTGACCACCCGGGCCCTTGGCGATGCCCGCGGTGAGGTTGTTGGCGGCGGCGAACTCCTCGGCCGCCACCTTGGGGGTCTTCCGGTCGTCGTTGACGGCCTTGTTGAGCTGGATCAGCTTCGGGGTGTCCAGCGCCGCGGAGACCTTGTCGAGTGCCGCGATCAGCTGCGGGTTGGCGGCCTTGCTGTTGACCGCCGGGATGACGTTGTCGGAGTTCTGGAGCTTCTTGTCGTCCTGCAGAGCGATGAGCTGCTGACCGGCGACCGGGGCGCAACCGGCGCCGGAGGCGCTGGTCTGGGGTGCGTCGGTGCCGGACGAGCCGGCGTCACCGCAGCCGGTGAGGAGTGCCGCCCCGGCGATGGCGCTGACCGCGCCGATGGCCAGACGTGTGCGTGCGCGCATGTGCCCGCCTTCCGTGTCCCGGCGCGACCCGTTCCGGGCCGGCCGCGTGTCCGACGGGCGTCCTGACTGTCGGCCGCCCGCGAATATCCACCCAACATGGTCCGGAAGCGACCGACAACTTGAGGTGGACTTCGTCACCGCATCGTCACCGATCGGCCCACCGCCGGCCGCCGGCTCGACGCGGAGCTCACCCGTACGAGTCAGCGGGTCAGGCGCTCCCGGTGGCGTCGGCGGGCCGGGGCCGGGCCACGCCCCGCCGGCCGCGCCGCAGTGGACGGGGGGTGACCAGCCGTTCGACGCCACCGAGGACGACCTCGGCCAGCAGCGCCAGCCCGGCCACCAGCACACCGCCGGCGACGATCTGCCCGCCGCCGGCCGCGATACCGATGCCGAAGCCGGTCCGGATGATCTGGCCGAGGCCACCACCGTTCACGAACGACGCCAGCGCCGCGGTCGCGATCACCTGGACCGCGGCCGTCCGGAACCCGGCCGCCAGGTAGGGCACCGCGAGCGGCAGCTCGACGCGCCGCAGCAGTTGCCCGCCGGACAGGCCCATCCCCCGGGCCGCGTCACGGGCCTCCGGGTCCACCTGCCGCACCCCGGTGTACGCGTTGGCGAGCAGCGGCGGTACGGCGAAGACGGCCAGCGCCACCACGACCGGCGTCTTTCCGAAGCCGCTGGCGAACACCACCGGCAGGATGGTCAGCAGCGCCAGGGTGGGGATCGCCAGGGTGGCGTTGGACACCAGCACCACCAGGCCACCGCCCCGACCGACGTGCCCCAGCCAGAGCCCGAGCGGCCAGGCCACCAGGCAGCCGAGCGCCACCGCCAGCGCGGAGATCGTCAGGTGCTCGCCGAGCCGGTCCAGCATCCCGCCGGGGTTGGTCCAGTTCAGCGGGTCGTTGATCCAGACGATGGCCTGGCTGATCGGGTTCGCCGCGACGGTCACCGTGCCCTCCGGTTGGACCAGGGGGTCACCAGCCGGGCGACCAGGACGAGGAGCAGGTCCAGCACGACCGCGAGCGCCACGCAGAGCAGCGCGGCGGTCATGATCTCGGCCTTGTAGAGGTTGTTCTGGAAGCCCGCGAAGATCAACTGACCGAGGCCGCCGTGCCCGACCAGCACCCCGACCGTGACCAACGCCACCGTCGAGACGGTCGCCAGCCGTACGCCGGTCACGATGCCCGGGATGGCCAGCGGCAGGTCGATCCGGAACAACCGCCCCCACCGGCCGTAACCCATGCCCTCGGCGGCCTCGCCGACCTCCGGAGGCACCTGGTTGAGCCCGGCCACCACGTTACGCACGATCAGCAGCAGCGCGTACAGGACGAGCCCGACCAGCACCGTGGTCGCGCCGGTGCCCAGGTAGGGGGCGATGAACGCGAAGAGCGCCAACGACGGGATGGTGTACACCACCCCGCTGACCGCGAGGATCGGACCGGCGAGCGGACGGAACCAGTACGCCAGGACGGACAGCGGCAGGGCGATCAGCACCGCGATCAACACCGCGCGCCCGGTGAGGGAGGCGTGTTCGCGCACCGCGGCGAGGATCGTGTCAGAGTTGTCCCGCACGTACTGCCAGGAGAACCAGGGGTTACCCGGGTCGGCCCGGTAGCTCAGGCGGAAGGACATACGTGGACGTTACCCCGGAGGCTGCCGACGTGACCGAATCCCCTCGTGCGGCGTCGATCTCCCTGCAGGGCATCCAGAAGCGCTATCCGAACGGCACCGAGGCCGTCCGGGATCTCAGCCTGGACGTCCGGGCCGGGGAGCTGGTGGTGCTGATCGGGCCGTCCGGCTGCGGCAAGTCGACGGTGCTGCGCATGATCAACCGTCTGATCGAGCCGACCGCCGGCCGGATCATGCTCGGCGACGAGGACGTCACCGACGTCGACCCGGTGCGGCTCCGCCGCCGGATCGGCTACGTGATCCAGAACGTCGGCCTCTTTCCACACCAGACGGTCCGGGCCAACGTGGCCACCGTGCCGAATCTGCTCCGCTGGCCCAAGGGCCGGACCAGGGCGCGGGTCGACGAACTGCTCGACCTGGTCGGGTTGGACCCGGCCCAGTTCGGCGGTCGCTACCCGAACGAGCTGTCCGGCGGCCAGCGGCAGCGGGTCGGGGTGGCGCGGGCGCTCGCCGCCGACCCGGTGGTGCTGCTGATGGACGAGCCGTTCTCGGCCGTCGACCCGATCGTGCGGGCCCGCCTCCAGGAGGAGTTCCTCCGCCTCCAGGCCGAGGTCCGCAAGACGATCGTGCTGGTCACCCACGACCTCGACGAGGCCGTACGGCTCGGCGACCGCATCGCGGTGCTCTCCTCGGGCGGGCACCTGGAGCAGTACGACACGCCGGCCGCGTTGCTCGGCACTCCCGCCACCCCGTTCGTCCGCGAGTTCGTCGGCGCCGACCGGGGCATCCGCCGATTGGCGGTCACCCCACTCGACCGGGAGGCACTGGAGCCGGTGCCCGGCGACGCCGCCGCGGACCTGCCCACCGTCGCACTGGACGGCTCCGCGTACGACGCGTTGGCGGTGCTGCTCACCTCGGGTCAGGACCAGCTCGTGGTGACCGACGCCGGCCGACCGGTGGGGACGCTCACCCGACAGCGACTGCTCGACCTCGGCCGTCCGACGAACTGACCCGGGGTCGACCGATCCCGCCCGGGGCCGATCCGGTTTCCGGCCGGCCCCGGGTCAGGCGCGTCCGCCGAGGCTGGCGGTGCCGATGATCCACCCGGTGAGGAAGCCGTAACCGGCACCGGTGCTCGCGTCCTGGAGAGCGCTCAACAGCGACGGGGTAGGGCCGAGCAGCGCCGCGAGCACGGCGGCGAGCCCGCCGGCCAACACGTACGCGGCCCAGCCGGAGAAGAACTGGCTGACCGATCCGGGCACCCGGGCCACCTGGGCGGCGGGCAGCAGGTAGAGCAAGCCCACCGCGAGGACGACCAGCAGCACGGCTCGCAGGTCGGCGGCGAACAACCCGCCGGCCTGCCCGTCCGCGTCGAGTCGCCAGGCCGGCCAGGCGAGCAGGCGCACGTAGTACGCGGCGGCGGACTCCGGGTCGGTCTGCGTGGCGGCCCAGCCGGTGAACGCCGGGCTGCCGGCGATGCCGACCAGCAGCAACACGGCGAGCGCGCCGGTCCCGGCCGCCGTGCCGTAACGGCCGACCGGGCCGGAACGGTGCAGGAGCGACGCGATACGCCCAGGCCCCGAACCGGTCGCTCGGGCGGACCTGGACTGCCCCGAGCGGCTCAGTGCTTCATCAGGTAGTCGATGAAGGCCGCCCGCAGCAACGGCGCGGACTCCTCGTAGCCGTGACCCGTCAACTCCCGCCACAACGCGTTGGCCTCGTCGATCGTCGGGCCGATCGAGTTCGGTGCGCCGTCCAGGACCGTGGCCTCGTCCGCGTTCGGCAGGTGTCGGATCACCGACCAGTAGAACCCGACGTCGCGACGCTCCCGGGCCAGGGCGAACGCCCGCTCCCGCAGCTCCTCGGTGGGCAACGCGTCAAGCTCCTCGAAGGAGGTTCCGCCGGGGGTGGCGGCAGGTGTGTCGGTCATGTCGCCGAGCCTAACCGTCGAGATCAGCCCCGGCTCGGCGGACGCGACGCGACACCGGTCACCGCTCGTCGGTGTCCCAGCGGCGCGGGCCGTCCTCCCACCGCGGATCCCGCCACGGGTCGACCGGTTGGGGCGCGGCGGGAGTCGGCAACGTCGGAGGCCAGTTGTCGACCGGCTGGGGCTGCGGCATGGTCCACCCCGTGCTGATCGTGCCGTCGCCGACCGGCTCGGGCTTGTCGACGCTGCCCGGCCGGGGCCGCCCGAACGTCTCGACCAGCCGGGTCACCAGCAGTCCGATGCCGAGCACGGCCCCACCGACCGCCCAGTTGCTCAGGGTCCAACCGCGCTCCGGCGCGTACGTCTGGAAGAGGGTCACCACACCCACCGCCAGCAGCGTGCCGAACACACCGCCCCGACGGCCGTACGCGCTGGTGCCCGCGAGCAGGGTCACCCCCACCGCCAGCACCGTCCAGTCGAGGCCCGAGGTGGGCGCGACGAGTTCGGGGCCGTTGGCGGCGAGCAGGACACCGGCCAGGGCCGCCAGCACGCTGGAACCGACCAACGCGACGGCGGTGACCACCGCGGCCAGCACACCCCGACGTCGGGCCGGGTCGGCGACCGGCCGGTACCTGCCGACCAGCCGCCGGATGGCCCGGACGGCACCGAACAACCCACCGAGGACGGCCACCGCGGCGAAGCCGGCGAACAGGTAACCGGCGCTGCGCCCCGGGTCGTAGTCGCCCTGCACCAGCACCGGCGCGGAACGCCGTTCGATGTACACCACCACGCCCGCCGCGCCGGCCAGGCTGGCCGCCCAGCCCGGCACGTGCAGCACCACCACGACCAGCGCCAACGCGAGCCCGCCCAGCGCGGCGACCGCCACGGCCGGCCCGACCGACGCCGGCAGACCCCGATCGCCCTGCTCGGCGTAGTGCAGGGCGGCGGCGACCGCGATCGGCCCCACGGCCAGGTTCGGCGCCGCCGTGCGCAGGCTCAGCCCGGCGGCCAGCGCGAGCAAACCCAACCCGACCGCGGCCACCAGCAACGTCCGCAGGTTGCCGCCGCGCAGGGCGGACGGGTCGTCCTGCCAGAGCAGCCAGCCCAGCGCGGCCAGCCCGGCCAGCAGCAGGAACTCCCACCCCAGATGTACGCCGATCCGGTCCCGGCCGGGTTCACCGTGGGTGGGGTCGTCGAAGACGTTCTCCAGAACGGCGGCGGGCACCCCGGACGAGGCTTCCGCCGACCGTTCCCGGCCCACTTCTTCGTACCCCATGACGCCGCCTCCCCAGTGGCCGGCCGCCTCCGGTCCGGCGCGCGGACGAACCGTGGGTGGCCCTTGCACCCGATCGCAGGCACCGTACCCGCGCCCGCAGCCGGGCGTAACCCCCTGCTCAGCGCTGGCCGGGGCGGCTGTCCCGTGGGTCCTGCTCGCGGTCGTCGTCCGGACGCTCCGGCACCCGGCAGGAGCGCTCCAGCCACAACGCGGCACCGACCAGAGCCAGCGAGGCGAGCAGCCCCCCACCCGCCGCCGGACGATCGTCCAGGGCGGCGCGGGTGGTCTCCACGAAGAGCCAACCGGTGAGCCCCGCGTAGAAGCCGGCGAAGATCGCCGCAGCCAGAGCCGACGCTTTGGCCAGCACCACGAAACGGGCGACCAGCAGCGGGTTGACCGGGTCCCGGCCGGGCTTGCGCTCGATGCGGCCCCGGGTGTTGATCGCCGCGTACGCCTCGAGCACGGCCAGCCCGGCCAGCGTCACCACCGGCAGCCAGGGCAGTCGCGGAATGCCGCTGTAGTAGAGCGTGCTGATCAGCAGCCAGGCCACCGCCGCGGCGGCCAGGGCGGCCACGACGAGAGTCGAGATCCGGGTGGGGCCCATCCGGGACCGATCCGGGCCGGACCCGCCCGGTGGTGGGGACTTCGCCTGCGTCATGCCGGCCGGCTCCGCTCGGTCATGCCGTCGACTCTAACGCCAACTCCGGCCGGGGACGCAGTTCCAGCGCCTCGTCCGCCACCGGACCGGTGGTCAGCAGGTCGGTCAGCCAGCCGTGACCGGGCAGCCGACCGTACGGCTGGATGTCGATCCACGGTCGCAGAACGAACGCGCGCAGGTGCGCCCGCGGATGCGGCAGGGTCAGCTCCGGGTCGTCGCTGAGCACCGGCTCGTCGTCGTCGCCCCACACCGCGATCACGTCCACGTCGAGGGTGCGCGGCCCGAACCGCCGCTGCGGGTCACGAACCCGCCTGGCCGCGCGCTCCGCGTCGCGGGCCCGCTCCAGCCAGTCGCGCGGGGTCGCGGTCCCGTCCTGGACCAGCACGACCGCGTTGAGGTACGCGGGCTGGTCGGCGTCGCCCCACGGTGGAGTCTCGTACACCCCGGACACGACGAGTACGGCGTCTCCGAGCGTGGCGACAGCGGTGCGCAGGTGCTCCAGACGGTCGCCCAGGTTGCTGCCGAGCGACAACACGGCCCGGGTCATCGGGCCCGCGTCCGGGTCATGGTGACGGCCACGTCGGTGAAGGTGTGCGGCACCGGGGCCTCCGGCTTGTGCACGGTGACCGTGGCGGCGGCGACCCGCTCGTCGGCCAGGCAGACGGCGAGGAGCCGGTCCGCGAGAGTCTCGATCAGGTTGACCGGCTCACCGGTCACCACCGCGACCAGGCGTTCGGCCAACTCGCCGTAGTGGACGGTGTCGGTGACATCGTCGCTGGCGGCGGCCGGCGCCAGGTCCATCTCCAGGACGGCGTCGACGACGAAGTCCTGCCCCTGCGCCCGCTCGAAGTCGTACACCCCGTGCCGGCCACGGGCCCGCAGGCCGGTCAGCTCGATCCGGTCCGTCCTCATCGCCGCGCTCCCTGCGCTCGGTCCTGGTGCGCGTGGCCATCCTGCGCGTGGCCCTCGTGCGCGCGGCCATCCTGCGCGTGGCCCTGGTGTACCCGGTCCTCTTGCGCCTGGCCCTCGTGCGCGCGGCCGTCCTGCGCGTGGTCCTGGTGCGCGCGGCCCTCGTTTGCGTGGCCGTGGCGCGCGCTGGTCAGGCGCGGGCTGCCGGTCGCGGCCCAGACGGCGAGCGCGTCGGTGGTGGCCCGCACGTCGTGCACGCGGACGCCCCAGGCACCGGCGGCGACCGCCAGCACGCTGGTGGCCACTGTCGCCGCCTCCCGCTGGGCGGTCGGCCGTGGTGTTCCGTCCGGGGCGGCGAGCAGTCGGCCGAGGTACGACTTGCGGCTGGCGCCGAAGAGCAGCGGGTAACCGAGGTCCAGCAGCTCCGGCAGTCGGGTGCTGAGCTCCCAGTTGTGCGCCGCCGTCTTGGCGAAGCCGAGGCCGGGGTCGACGATGAGGCGTTCGGCGGCCACCCCGGCGGCCAGCGCCGCGTCGACGCGTTGGGTCAACTCGGCCCGCACGTCGGCCACCACGTCGGTGTAGGTGGCCAGTTCACGCATCTCACGGGAGTGACCCCGCCAGTGCATCAACACCCAGGGGCAGTCCGCGTCGCGGACCACACGGGCCATGTCCGGGTCGGCGAGCCCGCCGGACACGTCGTTGACCACCGCCGCACCGGCCGCCAGGGCGGCCTCCGCCACCCGCGCCCGGCTGGTGTCGATGCTGACCAGCACGCCGGCGGCGGTCAGCTCGCGGATGACCGGCAACACCCGCTCGACCTCGGTCGTGGCGTCGATCCGCTCGGCGCCCGGGCGAGTCGACTCGCCGCCGATGTCCACCAGGTGCGCGCCGGCGTCGCGCAGACGGACGCCGTGTCCGACGGCGGCGTCGAGGTCGGCGTACCGTCCGCCGTCGGAGAAGGAGTCCGGCGTGACGTTGAGGACGCCCATCACCACCGGGCCCGGAGCCCGCACCAGATCGGTCACGACTAGACGGTACCGGTCGCCACGGCGGTGCCCACCGCCCCGGGTCAGCCTCGCACCACCACCCCTGACGTGCTGGTTAGAACAGGTGTACGATAGGTCATTCGGGCAGCGTCGGGCAGTCCCTTCGCAGCTTGTCGCAATCCGGGGCGGGCCGTACGCTTTGGAATCGGCCAGCATCGAGATGGCGAAGCTTGGAGGGAGGGCCGAAGCGGGGGAAAACCGCCCAAACCTCGCCACGCTCTGTGGTGAGTAACGAACACAGGGTCAAGAACGCTGCGCCCTGTGGAGCACTTTTCCCGCCAGGTTCGCCTATTGCACCGCCGCGGCACCGCCGGCCGCGCTATGGGGAGGTTCCAGTGATCGCCTTCGAGCTCATGGAGACGGCGTCGTCCGGCGTCGCCCACGCGCTCTCCACCCTGGCGTCGGCTCCGCTCGCCGAGCCGGCACCGAAGGGGATCGACACCAACGGTGTCGTCACCTTCTTCGCCAGCAAGATCGCGCCGATCCTGCTCGCCGTCCTCGGCGTCATCTTCATCGGTCGTGCCAGCCGGGGCGAGATCTCCAAGGTGCTGACCAGCTCCGCGATCGCCATCGTCGGCCTCGCCTTCATCGCTGGCGCGGCAACGCTCTTCTTCGTCGGCGATTACCTGATCGACCTGATCTTCGAATAGGCGCGTTCCCACATGCGGCTGCGCACCGACGACGACATCTACCGGGCCCGCCTGGTCTACCTCGGGCCGCCCGGCTACACCCTTCCGGTCCACCTGCCCTACGCCCAGTACGGGCTCTTCATGCTGCTGGTCCCCCTCTACATGTTCATCCACTGGCTGTTCACGTTGACGGTCGAGCTCTTCCCGGCCTGGGAGATCGCGCTCGCCATCGTGACCACGTCGTTCATCTTCCGGCACGTCGACCCCGATCGGCCGGCGCGGGTGGTCATCCGCACCGCGTTGACCGACTGGCGACGCACCCGGGAGCCGGCGGTCGAACAGCGCGATCCGCGTCTGGTCGGCAGTCGGATCAGGATCCGGGAGGAGCTGGCATGACCGGGCGTACGCCGATCGGTGCGTCGCAGGACGCGGGTAACAGTCTGTCGACAGTCGCTAAGGCGGTCGCATGAGTCGCTCGTCCACGCCGGGTTCTCCGGCCGGCCGCCCGGCCGTGCCGGCAGGTCACCGTGCGCACTCATTCGACTACACCGAAGACGAGGACGAGGTGGCGCTCGACCCCGCACTGGTGACTTCGCCCGGCCACGGCGCGGTCGGCGTGTTCCAGGCACCCCGCCCGGTCTCTCGTCGGCCGGCACCCGCCGAGCCGAGCGCGGTCTCGGCCGGGGACAACGCCGACATCGACTCGCCCTTCCTCGACCTCTTCGGCGGAGCCCGGCCCGGCCCACGAGCCGTTTCGGCAGGCCCGACCACCCGGGAGCAACCGGCGATCCCGCAGCAACAGCCGCCCACGGCCGGTCCGACACCAGCTCCACCCGTTCCCGACCTGGAGCCACCGTGGACCCCCGAGGACCAGCCCGGCAACGGGGGCCGACGCGTCGAGCCACGACACGTCGGCGGCCACCCGGGCAACGAGTCGCGGGTGCCGCATCAGGCCGGCGACCGGTTGCCGATCCTCCGGCCGACCGCAGAGCCCGAGCCGGTCACCGAGGGCACGTCCGTCTCGAGGGCCCAGGGCCCGGCGACCCGCCCACCCGACACCACGTCACCCGCACGGCCGACCGCGGCGTCCGGTCGACCCACGGCACCCGTGGAACGAGCCCCGGCCCACACCCAGCCCGTGGAGCGGTCGACCGCTCCTGTCGAGCGTCCGGCCAACGCCGCTCCGACCGACCGGCCGGCCCTGGAACGGCCCCAACGCCGCGCCGCCGGCTCGGATCGAGCCAAGGGTGTCGGCAAGGAGGTCGCCCCGCCCCGAGGCCGCGCCGCCGGTCGCCAGGACCGACCGACGAAGCCGACCCGGATCCGCGCACCGAAGATCAAGTTCGGTGATCGGGACCCGTCGGTCGAACTGGCCATCACCGAGATCGCCGGTCACCTCACCTTCACCCCCAACACGGTCACCGCCTGGTATTGGCTGCCCGAGGTCCGTTGGGCATTCCGGCCGGACGCCGAACGCGAAGCACTCCTGTCGGCGATCTCCGAGCAGTACGCGGGCCTGGCCGGCTTCCGGCTGCACCTGCGCCGCACCACCCGGCCGTTCCCCGCCGACGAGTGGGCGCGCACCATCGACGCCCACACCGCCGCGCCGCTCGCCGACGTTCCCGGCACCACCGGCTGGGCAGATCACCTGGTCGCCGCCCAACGACACCTGATGGCGGTCAACCACGCCGAGGGCCAGACCTACCTGGGTGTCACCTTCGCCCGCCGCTCCCTCGGCGACTCCCTCACCGAGCGGATGCTGCGCACCTTCGGTCGGGGCACCGCCGAGGGCGAACGCCGCAAGCTGGGCCGCACCGTCGAACAGTTCGACGAGGTGCTCGGCGCGTTCGGCATGCGGGGTCGACGGGTCACCGCACAGGAGTTGGAGTGGCTCCTCTACCGGTCGGTGGCGCTGTGCATGGCACCCCCCGGCACGCTCTCGCCGGTGACCGACGGGCGCTGGGAACGCGGTGACCTGCTCGCCCTGACCGAGCAGGTGGAGCGCTACCGCACCCCGTACGGCTCGACGGTCAAGCTGGTCAACCGGATGACCGGCGAGGAGCGGCACGTGGCAGTGCTCGCGGTCGGCCGGATGGAGCCGCTGGAGATCCCGGAACGGCACGAGCCCTGGCTGCACTTCCACGAGCGGCTGCCCTGGCCGATGGAGATCTCCACCCGCGTCGACATCCTCGGCTCCGGCGACTCCTTCCGTAACCTCGAACACCGGCTACGGATGATCCGCTCCCAACAGCTCGACTACGCCGAGCACGGCATCGACGCACCCCCGGAGCTGGAACGACTCGCCAAGCGGGCGCTGGTGATCGGCGACGAGATGACCACCGGCCTGCCGGTCGACTCGGCCCGTGCGCACGGCTGGCACCGGATCGCGGTCGGCGGCCGGACCAGGGAGGAATGCCTGGAGCGGGCCCGCCGGCTCATCCAGCTCTACTCCCGGGAACTGCGCATCTCGCTGCAACACCCGAAGAACCAGGACTGGTTGGCCCGCGAGTTCATCCCCGGGGAGCCGATCGCCAACACCGGCTACGTCCGGCGCATGCCGGTGCCGTTGCTCGCGGCCGCACTCCCCCAGGCCGCGTCGAACGTGGGCGACCGTCGGGGCGACCTGATCGGCCGGACCGCCGGCACCTGCCGCCGCCCGGTCTTCCTCGACCTGCACTTCCCCATGGAGGTCCGGGAACGCTCCGGGCTCGCGGTCTTCGTCGCCGAACCGGGTGGCGGCAAGTCGACCCTGCTCGGCGCACTGGGCTACCTGGCCGCCCGCCGGGGTGTCCAGGTGACCCTGCTCGACCCGTCCGGGCCGCTGGCCCGCCTCTGCGCGATGCCCGAGCTGCGGCCGTACTCCCGGGTGTTGAACCTGACCGGCTCGGAGCACGGCACCCTGGCGCCCTACTCGCTCATCCCGACGCCCCTGCGCACCGAGTTCGGCACCGGGGCCGCCGGTGACCGCGAGTTCGAGATCGCGGTCTCCAACGCGCGGGCCGAGCGGCGGATGCTGGTCCAGGACATCTGCATGATGCTGGTCCCGCCGCAGGTGGCCAGGGAGGCGTCCACCGCCACCCTGTTCCGGCACGCCGTCCGTCAGGTTCCCGCCGAGGAGACGTCCACCCTGGACGACGTCGTGAGCTGCCTCGGGCGCCTCGACGACGACGCCGGCAAGGAACTGGCCAACCTCCTGCTGGACACCGCCGAGATGCCCCTGGCCATGCTCTTCTTCGGCCGTCCCCCGGAGGGGCTGCTCGGCGCCGACGCCGCACTCACGGTGATCACCATGGCCGGGCTGCGGCTGCCCGACCTCAAGATCGAACGCGAGTACTGGTCGGCCGAGGAGGCGCTGGCCCTGCCGATGCTGCACACCGCGCACCGGCTCGCCGTTCGGCGCTGCTACGGCGGCTCGATGTCGTCGCGCAAACTGGTCGGCCTGGACGAGGCGCACTTCATGGAGGGCTGGCGGTCCGGGCGTTCGTTCCTGGTCCGACTCGCCCGCGACTCCCGCAAGTGGAACCTCGCCGCGCTCGTCGCCTCGCAGAACCCCCGCGACATCCTCGGCCTCGACGTGCAGAACCTCGTCTCCACCGTCTTCGTCGGCCGCATCGCCGAGGACACCGAGATCGCCTCCGAAGCGCTGCGGCTGCTGCGGGTGCCGGTCAACGACGGGTACGAGGCCACTCTCGCCTCGCTCTCCGCCGCCGACACCAACTCGGCCTCCCGCCTCGGCTTCCGAGAGTTCGTGATGCGCGACGTCGACGGCAGGGTGCAGAAGGTCCGCGTCGACGTCTCGTACGTCGAAGGGCTGCTGGATCACCTCGATACGACGCCCGCCGCGATCGCCGCGGCGGCTGGAGTCCTGCCGAGCATCCCCCTTCCGGATCTGGAGGCGTGACATGGCTAGGGCCTGGGTCAAGGTCCTCGGTCGAGCCGAGGCGAAGGGCCGGGCCCCAAGCCCCGGGGCCCGGGCAAGGATCACGTCGTTCCTGCTCGCCCTCGGCGTCCTGGCCGGGGCGACCCTCACCTGGCCGCTGATCGGGGCGGAGGCCGCAGCGGCGGCCCCACCCGTCGCCCAGGCCCGCGCCGACCTCTGCACGACAGCCGAATGGCAGGCCGACTTCCGGGCCTGCGTGCAGAAGCTCCAGACAGTCAGCGAGGACGAGGTCAAGTGCCGTAACGCTCCGACGCCCGGCACACCGGACTCGGGCCTCGCCGGCTGGTTCGCCGCAGCGCCGCCAACGGAAGCAGCGAACGGGGTGGCTGGCCGGTACAGCCTCTACGGCTACGGTGGCTACAGCTACAACACCTATGACATCGAGGGTGGCTGCGCGTCCAGCGTGCTGCATCCGGACTACAAGTTCACCACTACGATCGCCAATGGCGAATTCATGGCCGCTACGGCAATCATCGGTGCGTCCAACGCACTTCGTGAGCGTGCCTGGGACCCCGGCTCGATGTGGGGCTGGGCGGACCCGCTGGTCGAGCAGGCCACCAAGGCCGTGTACGAGAAGGTGTTCAGCGTCTTCGGCATCATCACCCTCTGCGTGGTGGGGCTCTATCTACTCTGGCGATCCCGCCAGTCAGACATGAGCAACGCGATGACCACCGCGGGGTGGGCACTGCTGGTGATGGTCGCGGTCACCGCCCTCGCCGCCTGGCCGGTCAAGTCGGCCAATGTCGCCGACGGTGCACTTGTCACAAGCCTTGGGGTCGTCCACGACGCGGTCGGTCCGCAGGCGAAGGAGCCGGACCCAGGGCGGTGCATCGACCCCGACCCGAACCGCTGTAAGGACCTCCGCACGCCCGCCGTCCGAGCCAGCGACACCGCTACCGAGACCATGCTCTACCGGAACTGGCTCCGCGGAGTGCTGGGCTCGGCGGACAGCGAGACCGCCCGTAAGTACGGCCCGGCCTTGTACGACGCACGGTCTCTGACATGGGGCGAGGCCCAATCCATGCGCGCCAACCCGGCTACCCGAGAGGCGACGATCAAGGCCAAGCAGCAGCAGTGGGCACGGGTGGCCCAGCAGATCCAGACCGAGGACCCGGAGGCGTACGAATACCTCCAGGGCGTGCGCGACATGGACCGCGTCGGTGCTGGGTTCATCGCGGTGCTGGCCGCGTTGCTCTTCGCGATGTTCGACCTGACCGCGTCGTTGCTGGTCCTGCTGGGCTTCCTCATCTTCCGGTGGGCGGTGATCGCGGCACCCATCCTGGGCACCATCGGCCTGCTCCGGCCGGCCAGCGCCGGCCTACGGAGGTTGGCGAACGCCGTGGTCGCGGCGGTGTTCAACATCGCCATCTTCGGCACCGGGGCCGCGATCTACCTGTTCGCCGTCGACCTGATCATGAGCACGCCAACCCTGGCAGGTTGGCTCCAGGTGGTGCTGGTCTGGCTCTGCGGGGTGGTCGGCTGGCTGTTGCTGCGGCCGTACCGACGGATCACCCAACTCGGCGGCAAGGACAGCAGCGAGGCGGTGAGTTCGGCCGGCTCCTGGCACCGCCGGTTCTTCCGGGACATGCGGACCGCCGCCCGACTGGACGTGGCGGAGCCGGGCGGCACAGCCGAGCCGGTGGGCGGGCGTCGACGGTCGCCCGACGTGGAACAGACCCGACTGCGCCCGGAGGCCCGCCGGGAGGATCCGGTCTCGACGCCGTCGGCTGCCGGCGCGGGCCAGCGCGACAGCGGGCGCCCCGACGGCCGGGAACGCCCCGATGAGACACCGGCGGCCGAGACCAGAGGCCGGGGCCGTCCCGTCGCCCCCCAGCCACGTCGCCGTCAGCCGGCAACGTGGACCGAGCCGGACGTGCCGGCCGAGAACCCGTCGTTCGTCGTCTACCGGCCCGGGTCGACGGAGCGCACGCCGGACCGTTCCGGACCTCGGGTGCGCTCAGAGGCACGGTGACGGGGATGCGACGGGCGCTTGAGTTTCTCTTCACCCGGGCGCTGCGGTCCCGGCTGGGCGTGGCGCTCGTCATCGCGGTACTCGTCTTCGGTGTGCTCGGCGCGGCTCGCTTGATGTCTGGTCCCCTCGATCCGGCCGACGGTTTGAGCAGCCGCCCGAACCAGCCGATCACCACAGTGGACCCGACGACCGGCGACGATGGGGTGCTCTCCGACGAGGCTCCGCCGTCACCGGTGACATCGCCGGGTGCCCGGACGCCCGAACAGACCGCGGACCGATTCACCAAGGCGTGGCTGGGCCGCCCCGGGATGACCACGGAGGAGTGGCAGACCGGCCTCCGGCCGCTCTCCACGCCTGCCCTGACCGAGAAGCTGGCCGGTGCCGAACCCGAGACTGTGCCCGCCGAGCAGGTCACCGGGCCGCCGACCATGCGGGAGCGCACCGAGACGTTCGTCGAGTTGCTACTTCCGCTGGACAACGGCCGGCTGAGGCTGGAACTCGTCACCTCCGACAAGGGGTGGATGGTCGACGTGGTGGATTGGGAGCGGCCGTGAGCGCCGGCAGGGGTTCCGCCCTCCGCCGACCGGTGCGGGTCGGCGTGATCGCCACGATGCTCACCGGTGTGCTGCTTCTGCTCTGCTGCACCGGCGGGACCGCGGCGTTCTTCCTGAGTGGGCTCGGCGGCGACGCGGAGGACGGGGACAACCTGGCCGGCTGGGGTTGCGGACCGGTCCGTCCGGTGGACATCGTGGGCGAGCTGCCCCGGTTCACCGAGTACGGCGACGCACAGGTTCGCAACGCTGCGATCATCATCAAGGTCGGCCAAGACCTGGGTGTGCCGTCGCGGGGTTGGGTCATCGCCCTGGCGACCGCCATGCAGGAGTCAAATCTGCGCAACCTGGCCAACAGAGCCGAGCCCGAATCCCTCAGCCTGCCGAACGAGGGCGTCGGGGCCGACCACGACTCGCTGGGGCTGTTCCAGCAGCGGCCCGGTTGGGGGTCGGTCGCCGAACGGATGACTCCCTCGTACGCAGCTCGGAAGTTCTACGAGAAGCTCGTCAAGGTCCGCAGTTGGCAGCGCCGACCGCTGACTGTGGTGGCACAGCAGGTCCAGGTCAGCGCCTATCCGGACGCCTACGCCAAGCACGAGGAGTTGGCCAGCAAGCTTGTGAACGCGCTGGCCGGCGGCGCGGCCCGCACCGTCGAGATCAACGGCAAGGCGGTGTGCGACGCGGCCGAGCGCGGCGAGATCGCCGCCTCCGGCTGGACCGCACCGATCCCCGGCGACGTCGGCTCCGGCTTCCGCACCGCCAGCCGACCCAGCCATCACGGGGTGGACATCGGCGCGGCGAAGGGCACCGAGATCCGCGCTGCGGCATCCGGTCGGGTGCTGGTCGCCCAGTGCGATCCGGACAACCGGAATCGGCGGGACTGTGACGTGGACGGGTACCCGGACAAGGGCGGCTGCGGTTGGTTCGTCGACCTGCTGCACGCCGGTGGTTACATCACCCGCTACTGCCACATGGTGGTCCAGCCACGCGTCAAGGTGCATCAGATCGTTTCGGCGGGCGACGTGATCGGGCAGGTCGGCAGCAGCGGCAATTCCTCCGGCCCGCATCTGCACTTCGAGGTGCACGAGCGCAACAACCGGAAGAGCTCCGGAGCCATCGACCCGGTTCCGTTCATGCGCGAGCGGGGTGCCCCGCTGCGCGCCGCCGAGTGAGGTCACCACTGGCATGACCGGACCGTTGCCGGACCCGTTCGCCGACCAGCCGGACTGGGCACCCCGGCCGCCCCGGCCACTGGCTGTCGTGCCCGCCACCGACCGGGTGGAACTACGTGGGCGGCGGGTGCTGGTCGGGCTGCCGGGGCTGGGTTGGCGGGGCGACCTGCGCGCGGACGACCGGGTGGTGCAGAACGCCCGGACCTACGTGCCGGTGATCCCCGAGCACGAGTGGTACCGGGCCGAGGCCGAGCAGGTGGAGGTCTTCGCCCCGCTGGTGCCGGTGGAGCGGGTCTGGGCGGAGACGGTCGGCAGCCGCCCGGTCGCGGAGGGAGATCGGGAGACCGGCATCCGGTTGGTCTCCCTGGACGGACCCGCGCACCGGAACCCCACACCCGTCTTCGAGGCGGACGCGGTCACCGGTCGAAGGGTCGTGCACGTCGAGGACGGCGTTGAGCACCGCGACCTGCGGGCGGTCACCGAGACCTACTCGGGTGCCGAGGGAGACATCTGCGTCCGGATCACGCCGGAGGTGGAGTGGTACCGCTGGGCCTGGCGCGGCCAGGCACCCACCACCCTGGAGGTACCGGTCCATCTGTTGTGGATCGAGTAACGTCAGCTCACTCTATTGCCAGCGCAAACGCGCCACCCCTCCTTGTCCTTCACATCGAACCGCCATGTGTCCGCCAGGCTTTGGTGAACACCATCGATCGATGCGCTTCGGCGGATTACGGCGGTTACAACCGCGTCAGATACGGCGGTCTTGGAAACCACAACATTCTCGATATTGATCGAGAAGGCCACGCCCAATTCCTGTTCACGCCCGGCTACTTGAGCAGCGAATTCATTGACCGCGGGAACCCCGCCATTGCAGGAAAACAGCTTTGCCCGATTCAAATCGCGGGAGACGAGCGTCGCCTGGAGGTAGTTGACTACTGCAACGTCGGGCGTGCTGCGGTCGGGGGCTGCCGCGCGGTTGTACAGCACGTAGCCCGTGATGGCCCCGCCCAGACAGAGCAACGCGAGAACACCGCCGACGACCGTGAGCACGGTCCGCATTCGGCGGCGCGGCGGCTGCGGCGCCGGTGGTGCCGCAGCCGGCGGCAGTTGCTCGGACGGTGCCCGTTGGGCCGGTACGCGGGAGACCTGGGAACCGGCGGGGGGCTGCACTGATTCCACCTCCTGAAGTTATCGGCTGGACGCCCCGGAGCCAATGCCTCAGATCCAGCGGATCGTGACGGACCCCTCCCCACCGGTGAGATCAACGACATCCCTGGCGCACCGCCGAGGCACCTCCCGGAGGAGGGGACCCGGCTGGGATACCGTCTCTGCTCGGGAGGGGTTGCCAACCTCGGGCAGAGGGGGTGGACGCGGTGGCCGGTCCGAAGGCACGTACGAACCGCGCCGCAGCTCTGCACCGTCGGGCGGCGGCAGTCGCTACCGCTGCCGCGGGGATCCTGGACGAGACGCGACCGGCCCCGGCCGATCAGCGCCGCCAGTACGAGGTGGCCGATCGTCTGCGGGAGGTTGCCGCACGGCTGGCTCCGGGCTGGTCGGGTGCGGCATTGAATTCGCTGACGGTGGACACCGCGGCGGGTGACGGTCCGCCGCCGTTCGTGCGGGTCGGCACGGCGGCGCCGCTGGATGATGCCCGTTTTCCCGCGTTGGTGCCGTTGGTGGGCACCGGTCATCTGAGCGTGGACGCGGATGCCCGGGAGCCGCGGGTGGCGGGGTTGCTCCGGGCCGTACTCCTGCGGTTGTTGGGTGCGACACCGGCGGGTGCCTTGTTGGTTCGCGCGGTGGACGCCACCGGTGTCGTGCTGACGTCGTTCGGTCCGCTCGCCGACGCCGGTCTGTTGCCGCCGCCTGCGGTGGACGTGACCGGCCTGCGCGCGGTGTTGACCGAGGCGGAGCAGTGGGTGACGCCGGGTGCGAGTGGCCGGCGTCGCCACGACCGTACGTTGCTGTTGGTGGTCGCGGCGTTGCCGGAGTCGACTGGTCCGAGTGATCTGGCGCGGCTTGAGGCGCTGGCCGAGCAGGGGCCGGCAGCGGGGTTGCACCTGGTGGTGGCCGGCTGGCCGCCGGCCGGTCCGTACGCCGTCCGGGCGCCGCTGCCGCGCACCACGGCGGTGGCGTTGCGCAACGCGTACGCGCTGCTCGGTGACCCGCCGGGGGCATCCTTCGCCGGGCCGGGCGCGGATCCGCCGGGCGGGTTGAACTCACCGGTCTTCGTGGAGTCGGATCCGCCGGCCGAGTTGGTGGGCGCGGTCTGTCGACGGCTGGCCGAGCAGGTGGAGGCGGGTTCGCGGTTGGCGTTGGCGGCTCTGCTGCCACCGACGGGCGAGCACCTGTGGGAGTCGGACTCCGTGGACGGGATGACGACCACGGTCGGTGACGCCGGGGGCCGGTCGGTGCCCCTGGGTTTCACCGAGCTGACGCCGCACTGGTTGGTGAGTGGCCGTTCCGCGGGGGGTCGTGCCGCGTTCCTGACCACCGCGCTGCTGGGCCTGGCCGCTCGGTACGGCCCGGACGAGCTGTCGCTCTACCTGGCGGATCTGGGCGAAGGTGAGTCCTTCGTGGAGTTCCTGCAGACCGAGCGCGACCGGTCGTGGATTCCGCAGGTGCGCGCTGCGGCGATGGCCGCCGACCGGGAGTACGTGCGGGATCTGCTCGACGAGTTGACGGCCGAGGTGCGGCGGCGGGCGGAGGCGGCGACGCGGGCTGGTGGGCAACGGTTCGCGGAGCTGCGTCAGCATCAGTCGCTGCCGCGGATCGTGTGCGTGTTGGAGAATGTGCCGCTGCTCTTCGCCGAGCGGGACCGGCTGGCCGCCGAGGTGGCGGCCCAGTTGGACGGGTTGGCCCGGGCCGGTCGGGCGTTCGGCGTACACCTGGTGTTGGCCGGGGCGGGCGAGCTGGGGCTGAGTGTCCGCGCGGACGCCGGCCACCGGGATTCGGTGCTCGGGCAGTTTCCGGTGCGGGTGGCGTTGCCGGGCGGCAGCCCGGTGCTGGAGCCGACGAACGATTCGGCGGCCGGTCTGCCGGTAGGCAGCGCGGTGGTCAACACCGCCGGTGGGCTCGGCGGGCCTCGGGGTGCGATCCGGGGTCACGAACGGTTGATCCGCTATCCGGACCCGCAGGACCACCCGGAGGTGGTGGAGGAGCTTCGGCACGAGTTGTGGGCGGCCCGCCCGGCCGGGTCGGCGCCTCCGGTGGTCTTCGCCGGTTACGCCCGGCCTCTGCTGAGCAACGACCCGCGCCACCGGGCGGCGTTGGCGGGGCAGGCGCACGGCCCAGCCGCCCTGCTGGGCCGCGCGGTGGATGTGGCCCGTTCGACTGTCGCCGTGCCGTTGGGGCCGGCGGCCGGGCGCAACCTGGCGGTGTTGGGTTCGGGTGCCGCGGCAGGTGGGCTGCTGGCGACGGCGGCCCGGAGCACCGCCGACCATCACCCTCCGGGGAGCGCTCGTTTCCTGGTGGCGGCACCGGATCCGAGTTCGCGGGCGCTGGCGGAGGCGTTGACCGCCGAGTTGGCCACCCGGCATTCGGCCGAGATGGTGGATCTGTCGAC
The DNA here is from genome assembly GCF_029581455.1 of Micromonospora sp. WMMD964. NCBI lineage: Bacteria > Bacillati > Actinomycetota > Actinomycetes > Micromonosporales > Micromonosporaceae > Micromonospora > Micromonospora sp. WMMD964. The sequence goes on from NZ_CP120860.1 coordinate 771,964, forward strand.
GCTGCTGGCGGACCCGGCCGACGAGTTGCCGACGTACCTGGTGGTCTTCGGTCTGGACCGGCCGGGTCCCCGGGAGTTGCCGGTGGACCGGCTCCGGGCGTTGCTGCGGGACGGCCCGCCGGCGGGGAGGCACCTGCTGGGCTGGTGGCGTGCGGTGCCGCCGTTCGCCGCGTTGGTCGAGCCGGCGGGCGAGGTCGACAAGCTGGCCGCCGTGGTCGTGCTGGACGTGCCGATCCCGCAGCTCACCGCCGTCTTCGGGCGGCCGGTGGAGTGGCGGGTCCGCCCCGACCGGGCGGTGCTGTGGGACGGCCCCGACGAGCGGGGTCGGGTCCTGGTGCCGTTCGCGGACGAGACCGGCTGACGCGATGGCGCGAGCGGGAGGTGTCGAGGTGGGTCCGAACGCGACGGTGACCGGGCCGGGACGTCAGCGCGCCGCATCGGCGAGCGGAGACGTCACGCCGACGGCGGTCGAGCCGAGCACGGTCTGGGCGGAGTACCTGGCCGCGGCGCGTCAGCTCGACGGGGTACGCCGCAGCGCGGCTGCCGCAGCCGGTGAGCAGGCCCGGTCGGCGGAGGCCGCCCGGGAGGAGTTGACCGTGGTGCGGACCGGGCTGGCGAGTCAGCAGGAGCGGCTGCGGGAGTTGGGCGTACCGGCGATCTCGCTGGTGCCGTCGCCGCCGGAGCTGACCGAGGCGGCCCGGTCGATGGCGGGTGGCCCGGCCGCGGTGTTGGCGGCGTTGCGCGCCGCGCGGGGCCGGGCCGAGGCGGCGGACGCGGCGCTGGGCACGCGCCGTCGGTTCCGGCCGGGGTCGTGGTCGGTCCGGGCGCGCAACCTCCTGGTGTACGGGCCGTTGGCGCTGCTGGTGCCGCTGATCCAGGTCGCGGTGTACGCGGCGACGGGCATCGGGCCGGCCACCGTGGCCGCGCTGATCTGTGGGCTGCCGATGCCGGCGGTCGCGTTCGTCGCCGGTTGGCTGGGCATCGGGCGGCTGTTCCGCGTCGGCCCGGCGGAGCGGCTGGACCGCACGGTCCGCTTCGGCGCGCTGGTGTGCCTGGTGCCGGCGGTGCTGGTCACGGCGGGTCTGCTGCTGGCCGTGCTCGCCGGCTGACCGGGCGAGGGCTTCGCCTGGCGCGGTTGGGGCAGGAACGGAACCGGCCGGCCGCCCCGGAAAGGGATCGGCCGGCCGGTGTCGGTCGGGGTGTCAGCGGGGGATGATCAGCGCCATCGCCTCGGCCCGCGACTTCGAGTCCGTCTGCAGGATGCCGCGTACCGCTGAGGTGATGGTCTTGGCACCGGATTTCTGGATGCCGCGCATCGCCATGCACATGTGCTCGCATTCGAGCACGACGACGACCCCGCGTGGTGCGAGTCTGCTCATCAGCAGGTCGGCGACCTGCGAGGTGAGCCGCTCCTGCACCTGGGGTCGACGGGCGAAGACCTCGACCAGTCGGGCGAGCTTGGACAGGCCGGTGATCCGCCCGTCCGGGCCGGGGATGTAGCCGATGTGCGCGCTGCCCCGGAACGGCAGCAGGTGGTGCTCGCAGAGGCTCATCACGTCGATGTCCCGGACGATCACCAGCTCTTCGTGGTTGGCCTCGAAGGTGGTGCTGAGCACCTGCGCCGGGTCGACGCGCAGCCCGGCGAAGAGTTCGGCGTACGCGCGGGCGACCCGGGCCGGGGTCTGTTGGAGGCCGTCGCGGTCCGGGTCCTCGCCGACCGCGATCAGGATCTCGCGGACGGCCTTCTCGATCCGGCCCAGGTCGACGGCGTCCTCGACGGGGCGGCCGGTCAGCTTGCCGCTGATCAGCCGAGCGGCGACGTAGTCCAGCTCGTCGTCGCCGTCGGGTTCGGTCGCGGAGACGGCCAGCTCCCGGTGAGGGGAGCTGGCCGTCGGGTCGTTGCTCAGTGCGTGCCGTCCGAGTTGTTCGACGGCGCCCCACCGCCGACCGACGCCTGCGCGCCGTCAGCCTGGGCCTGCGCCTTGAGCTTGTCCTTCTCCGCCGGGGTGAGCACGGGCGGCTCGGTGGAGGGCTGGCGCTTGCCGAAGCCGTTGTACGGGGCCAGCGGCGGGCGCTTCACCACCCGGGCGCAGATCCGCGCCATATCGGCCGTGGAGAGGGTCTCCTTCTCCATCAGCTCCAGCACGATGTTGTCCAGGACGTCCCGGTATTCCACCAGGATCTCCCAGGCCTCGTCGTGCGCCAGCTCGACGAGTGCCCGCATCTCGCCGTCGATCTCGGCGGCCACCGAGTCCGAGTAGTCCCGCTCGTGGCCCATGTTGCGGCCGAGGAACGGCTCGTCTCCGCTGGTGCCGTACTTGATCGCGCCGAGCTTGGAGCTCATGCCGTACTGGGTGATCATCGCGCGGGCCAACTGGGTGGCCTTCTCGATGTCGTTGCCGGCACCGGTGGTCGGCTCGTGGAAGACCAGCTCCTCGGCGGCCCGACCACCCAGCGCGTACGCCAGGGTGTCGATCATTTCGGCGCGCGTCTGGGTGTACTTGTCCTCGGTGGGGAGTACCAGGGTGTGGCCCAGCGAACGGCCACGCGACAGGATCGTCACCTTGTGCACCGGCGCGGCGTGCGGCAGCGCCCAGGCGACCAGCGCGTGCCCACCCTCGTGGTACGCGGTGATCTTCTTTTCCTGGTCGCTCATCACGCGGGTGCGCCGCTGCGGACCTGCGATCACCCGGTCGATCGACTCTTCCAGCGAGTCGTTGGTGATCGCGCGCTGGTCCTTGCGGGCGGTGAGCAGGGCCGACTCGTTGATCACGTTGGCCAGGTCGGCGCCGCTGAAGCCCGGGGTGCGCCGTGCCACCGAGTCGAGGTCGACGTCGGGGGTGAACGGCTTACCCTTGGCGTGCACCCGCAGGATGGCCTTGCGGCCCTCCATGTCGGGGGCGTCCACCGGGATCTGCCTGTCGAAACGGCCCGGGCGCAGCAGCGCCGGGTCGAGGATGTCCGGCCGGTTGGTGGCGGCGATCAGGATGACCCCGCCCTTGGTGTCGAAGCCGTCCATCTCGACGAGGAGCTGGTTGAGCGTCTGCTCGCGCTCGTCGTGACCGCCGCCCATGCCGGCGCCACGGTGCCGACCGACGGCGTCGATCTCGTCGACGAAGACGATCGCCGGGGCGTTCGCCTTGGCCTGCTCGAAGAGGTCACGGACCCGGCTGGCGCCGACACCGACGAACATCTCCACGAAGTCGGAGCCGGAGATGGAGTAGAAGGGCACCCCGGCCTCGCCAGCGACCGCGCGGGCCAGCAGGGTCTTGCCGGTGCCGGGCGGGCCGAACAGCAGCACGCCCTTCGGGATCTTGGCGCCCAGAGCCTGGTACTTCGCGGGGTTCTGCAGGAAGTCCTTGATCTCGTGCAGTTCCTCGACGGCCTCCTCGGCACCCGCGACGTCCGCGAAGGTCGTCTTCGGGGTGTCCTTGGTGATCATCTTCGCCTTGGACTTGCCGAAGTTGAGCACCCGGGAGCCGCCGCCCTGCATCTGCGACATGAAGAACAGCAGCAGAAGGACGAGCAGCGCGATCGGCAGCAGGTTGACCAGCAGGCTCACCCAGATGCTGTCCGAGGAGACCTTGACGTCGGCCGGGCCGGTGACGCGGTTGGCCGCCTTGGCGTCCAGCACCTCGTTCCAGATCTGGTCACCAGCCTGGTACGGGAACTGGGCCTCGATCCGGTCGGTCTCGGTCTTGCCGAACTTGGTCTTCTGAGCGAGGTCCAGTTGGACCGTCTGCTCCTTGTCCTGGAAGACGACCTTATTGATCTTGGCGGTGTGCAGCTGATCGAGCGCAACGGAAGTGTCCACGCGGTGGTAGCTGGGACCAGCGGTGAACAGTTGACTGAGCACAACGGCGCCGAGGATGACCAGGATGATCCAGACCACCGGTCGGCGGAAGAAACGCGTACGTTCCATACTGTTGTCGAGCGCCGGGGCGCCCGCATCCTCCTGATCGACGTCCTGACCGTCTGATGGTGTCGCCGCGTGAGCGGCGGCCGGAGCCGCCGTGCGGGCCGGCTCGACCCCGAGGCGCGAAAACTGCCGCGCCGCGGTCATTCGACGGTACACCGTGTACGCGAGGAGTGAGCTTGCGAGCCCCGCAGTCGTGCACCATCGAACCGCCCCGCGCACGTGAGGAGCGAGCTGGCGAGCCCCGCACCGGCGCACCTTCGGTATCGACGGCACGCACCGTGGGCAGGCCCACCAGCCCCGCAACGAACCTGCGGCGGGTCCGGATCGGAACCGGCGTGGCGGGGAGTCCGGCCCGGCCACCCGAACGCCCGGTCACGCGGTCGAGGGGGTCGGGCGCGGAGTAACCTCCGGGCCACCGTGGTCCACGGTAACCGCAACACCTGAGAGCGCGCTGAACGTCGGCTTGATGGATGCCGATGCGAGTCGGTCTCACTCCGTCTCCGGGCCGCCCGGGGCGGCTCGGCGGCCCGCAGCGGGTGTCAGGAGCGGGCGTAGACCTCGGGCTTGAGCACGCCGACGTACGGCAGCTCCCGGTAGCGCTCGCCGAAGTCCAGCCCGTAGCCGACCACGAACTCGGTGGGGATGTCGAAGCCGACGTACTTCACCGGCACCGGCACCTTGACCGCGTCCGGCTTGCGGAACAACGCGACCACCTCGACGCTCGCCGCGGAGCGCGACTCCAGGTAGCGCAGCAGCCAGGAGAGGGTGAGCCCGGAGTCGACGATGTCCTCGACGACCACCACGTGCCGACCGGCGATGTCCCGGTCCAGGTCCTTGAGGATGCGGACGACCCCGGACGAGGTGGTGCCCTGGCCGTAGGAGGAGATGGCCATGAAGTCCAGTTCGGCCGGCGGGCCGTTGCGGCCCAACGCCCGCGCGAAGTCCGCCATGAACATCACCGCACCCTTGAGTACGCACACCAGCAGCAGCCCGTCGCCCACGTGGGCGTAGTCGGCGGAGACCTGCTTGGCCAGCTCCGCCGTCTTCTCGCGGATCTGCGCCTCGGAAATGATCACGTGGTCGATGTCGGCGTCGTACCAGGAGCCGTCAGCCATGACTCCTAGCCTGCCGTACGTCGGTTGACCTCCGTCGGCGGGGCCGCACCTTTTGGCGCGGTCCCGCCCAGGATTTTCTGCGCAAATCTCGCTAATCACATCAGTTGGTGCGGGAACGCCATCGACGACCGCCATCGCTCGGCTTCCAGTCGGCCGAATCGTGGCTGTCCGCGGTGAGTCCGGCCGCCGAGGCGGCGGCGAGCAGGACGAGGAACAGGAGAAGGAACAGGAACTCCATGGCGGCGCTCACTTTCGCATGGTTGCTGTCGGTTTCGCCGCCGGTGCGCACCGGACTGAGACCAGTCTGCGCCTCCTCGAATCACCCGGACAGTGGCAGGAATGCCATTGACCATCGATTTACTGCCACCGGTCGGGTTACCCTCGTCACATGCTCCGATCCGTCGCCGTTCTCGCCCTGGACCAGGTCGCCCCGTTCGAGCTCGGCGTGCTCGCCGAGGTGTTCGGCACCGACCGCACCGCCGACGGCTTCCCCGGCTACCGCTTCCAGGTGTGCAGCCCGGACGGCGCTCCGGTGCGTACCTCGTCCGGCTTCCACCTCACCCCGCACGCCGACCTCGGCCCGGTCGACGAGGCCGACCTGGTCGCCGTCCCCGCGCACAGCCAGGGCACCACCACCGTCCCCGGCCCGGTGCTCGACGCGCTACGCCGCGCCGACGCGCGTGGCGCGTACCTGTTCAGCGTCTGCTCCGGGGCCTTCCTGCTCGGCGAGGCCGGGCTGCTCGACGACCGGGAGTGCACGACCCACTGGCGGCACGTGGACGAGTTGCAGGCCCGCCACCCGCGCGCCCGCGTACGGTGCAACTCGCTCTACGTCCAGGACGGTCGGCTGCTCACCAGCGCCGGCACGGCGGCCGGCATCGACGCCTGCCTGCACCTGATCCGCCAGGAGCACGGCTCGGCCACGGCGACCCGGCTGGCCCGACGGATGGTGGTCCCGCCGCACCGTGACGGCGGGCAGTCCCAGTACGTCGAGGCGCCCATCCCGAAGGCACCCGAGGCACCCACTCTGGAACCGGTGTTGGAGTGGCTGATGGGTCACCTGGACCGGACGATCACCGTGGAGGAGCTGGCCGCGCGTGCCGGCATGGCACCGCGTACGTTCGCCCGCCGGTTCCGCGCCGAGACCGGCACCACCCCGCACGACTGGCTCACCAACCAGCGGGTGCTGCTGGCCCGACGGCTGCTGGAGGAGACCCCGTTGAGCGTGGAGGCGGTCGCCGACCAGGCCGGCTTCGGCGACGCGGCGGCACTGCGTCACCACTTCAGCCGCCGCGTCGGTGCCACCCCACACAGCTACCGGACCACCTTCCGGGACCGAGCCCACAGCGGCTGACCGGGCCGCTCAGCCGGGCGGGACGACGGACAACCGGTCGGCTCGGCGGAGCACCCGGACGCCGCCGGGCAGGTCGGCCGGGCCCTGCCCGCGCCAGGCGGTGACCAGGGCGTCCAGGGCACTCACGTGCCGGTGCGACAAGGCACCCGGTAGGGCACCGAGCTCACGGGCCCAGGAGTGCAGCACCCGGCCGCGTACCGCGGGGGCCAGGGCGAGCAGCGTCGGCGCGGAGAGCCCTCCGTCGGGGTGTCGAGCCGCCGCCAGCGCCGCCTCCGCCACCTCGTCGAGGGCGGCGTTGTCGGCCGCCACCAACCGGGCGGTACGCGCGAGGTTGTCCACCACGCCGGGCCCGAGCGCCCGCACCAACGCCGGGAGCAGGTCGGCCCGCACCCGGGAGCGGGCGTACGACGGGTCGGTGTTGTGCGGGTCCTGCCACGGGCTCAACCCGAGCACCGCGCAGGCGGCCCGCGTCTGGTCCCGACCGATCTCCAGGAGCGGACGCAACAGCGGCACCCCCTCCAGCTCCCGCCGGGCCGGCATCCCGGCCAGCCCGCGTGGGCCGGCGCCCCGGGCGAGCGCCAGCAGCACCGTCTCGGCCTGGTCGTCACGCGTGTGCCCGGTGAGCACCGCGACCGCGTCGTGCTGCCGGGCGGCTTCGGTCAGCGCCTCGTACCGGGCCTCCCGGGCAGCCGCCTCCGGCCCACCAGGACGCCCCGCCACCTCCACCCGGGCGACCGACGCGGCGGTGAAACCGGCCCCACGGGCCCAGGCGGCCACCGCCTCGGCCCGCTGCGCGGACCCGTTCTGCAGGCCGTGGTCGACGGTGACGAGCACCGTGGTGCGACCCAGCCGGGGTGCGACGAACACGGTTGCCGCCGCGAGGGCGAGCGAGTCGGCACCGCCCGAACAGGCGACGAGGACCGGCCCGTCCGGGGGCAGGCCGGTCAGAGCACGGCGGACCGCCACCCGGATCGCGGCCACCGGCGGGGCGAGCGCGGCCACCGGCGGGTGGTCAGCCAGCGGCCGGGATGGTGCCGGCCGGGCCGTGCACCCGGGCGACCCAGGCGTCCGGGTCACCCAACTCCGACAGTCGCGGCAGGGTGAGCGGCGAGTTGAAGATCGAGTTGAACCCTTCCATGCCGACCCGTTCCACCACACCGTGCACGAACTTGCGCCCCTCGGCGTACTGGCGCATCTTGACGTCCACCCCGAGCAGCCGGCGGATCGCCTTCTCCAACGGGTTGCCGGCCTCCCGGCGTCGGTTGAACGACGCCCGGATCCGCTCCACGCTGGGGATCACCTGCGGGCCGACGCCGTCCATGACGAACTCGGCGTGCCCCTCCAGCAGGGTCATCAACGCGGTGAGCCGGTCCAGCACGGCCCGCTGCGCCGGGGTCTGCACGATGTCCAGCACGCTGGTGCGGCTGTCCTGGTCACGAACCGCCTCGGACAGGGTGGCCACCCCGCGCCGCAACCGCTCGACCAGGTGCTCGCTCCCGCTGGACGAGGCGTCGACGAACGCCTGCACCTCGCTCAGGAAGTAGGCCCGCATCCACGGAACGGCGGTGAACTGGGTCCGGTGGGTCACCTCGTGCAGGCAGACCCAGAGACGGAAGTCCCGAGGGTCGGCACCGAGCTTGCGCTCCACCTCGACGATGTTCGGCGCGACCAGGAGCAGTTGGCCCGGGTCGGCAGAGAAGACCTCGTACTGGCCGAGCACCCGGCCGGAGAGGTAGGCCAGCACCGTCCCGGCCTGCACCCCGGTCAACCTGGACCCGATCGCCTCGGTCAACGCGCCCGGCTGCTTGTCACCGGAGAGCCGGCTCACCAGCGGGGTGATCACCTCACGGAGGCCGGCGATGTTGGTCGCGGCCCAGTCGCGGCGGTCGACCACCCGCACCGGCGGGTGCGACACCTGCGCCGTCAACCCGGTGTAGTCGGCCACGTGCCCGGCCGCCTCGTCGGTCAGCCGGCGCAGGTCGCCGACCACGTCGGTGGCCTCGGCGTACGACACCCGAGGGCCCGACTTGCTCAGCGCCCCCGCGGTGGCGGCGGCCAGATCCCAGTCCACGAACTGCGCCATGAACCCACCGTACCCGCGCCGCGACACCCCGGCCCGGCCTCGCGTCCTCGATCGACGCCGATGACGGCTTCGGCCGGACGACCCGGGTCAGCCGCAGCCACAGCCGGCCAGCGCGGCGGTGATCCGGTCCAACGCCGGTTGGGCGGTCTCCTTCCCGCCCGGCACCCGGTCGGTGAGCACGGCGAAGGTGAGCAGCCGACCGTCGGCGGTGGTGACCAGACCCGCGATGGAGTGCACGGCGGTCAGCGTGCCGGTCTTGGCGCGGACGCTGCCCGCCCCGGCGGCGGTGCCGGGGGTGTTCCGGTAGCGCTCGTCCAGAGTCCCGGACCAGCCGCCCACCGGCAGACCGCCGAACACACCCGCCAACTCCGGATGGTCCGGGCTGGCCGCCAGCCGGACCAGGTCGGTCAGTAGCGAGGGGCTGATCCGGTTGCGGCGGGACAACCCGCTGCCGTCGGAGAGGGTGATCTCGTCGGCGGGCAGGCCCAGCTCGGCCACCTGCGCGTCCATCGCGGCGGCGCCACCGTCGAACGAGGCCGGCTGGTTGCGGGCCAACGCGACCTGGCGGGCCAACGCCTCGGCCACCAGGTTGTCACTCTCGCTGATCATGATGTCGACCAGCCGGATCATCGGCGGGGACTGCACCACCCCCAGCTCAGCACCGGGTGCCGGAGTGCCACCGGCTGCGGCCTGGGCAGGAGCCGGCGCCGTGCCGCGCTTCACGGCGTCGGTCGGCACCCCGAGCAGCCGGGCGAACGCCTTGCCCGCGGCCAGGTCCGGTTCGGCGAACCGCTCGGCCGCCCCGTGGTCGACCCCCGGATCCCTGCGTGCCCCGTCGGTCATCAGAGCGGTCACCGCGCCACCGGACCCGCCGGTGGGGATGTCGTCGTCCCAGCCCGGGCCGTAGACCGGGCCGGAGTAGACCGAGCCGTCGACCGTCACGCTGGTCGGGGTGGCCCCGCCGAGCGCGGTACGCACCTGGGCAGCCAGGTCGTCAAGGCGCGCCGCCCCCGGGTAGTAGCCCTTCTTGTCGATCGCCAGGGTGGGATCGCCGCCCCCGATGATCACCACTTCGCCGGCCTTCGCACCGGCCACCGCGCGGGTGGGTATCCGGTAGCCGGGCCCACGGGCGGCCAGCGCCGTCACCCCGGTCGCCAGCTTGGTCACCGAGGCGGGGACCGTGCCGTCGTCCGCCCCCTTGGCGAACAGCGTCTGGCCGGAGATCACGTCGGCCACCGAGACGTTCACCCGGCTGCCGAGGGCGGCGACGCCGACCAGCGGGTCGAGCACGGCACGAACCCCGTCGGCGGTGGGCAACGGCGCATTCTGGTCCGGGCCGGCCAAAACGTCCGACGGATCGGGATCCGGGTTCACCCTGGCAGCCGTGGGGCGGGCTCCGGCGTCGTCGCCAAGCCAGCCGGCGACCGGGCCGGGTCGGGTGATGACGACTCCGACGCCGGCGAGCACGAGCAGCAACACGACGGCCAGCACCACGGGTAGGCGCCGACGACGCTTCGGCGGGACAGGTGCGGGTGCCGGCGCGGCGTCGGCGGGCGCGGGCAGCGCGGAGATCGGCGGACCCAGCGGCGGGGCTCCGCCCGGGCCGTTCCGGGCGTGGCCGGACGCCGGGCTGACCGGCGCGGGGCTGACCGGCACCGAGGCACTGCCGCGTGGCGAACCGCCGGAGGCGGGGCTGACCGGCACCGAGGCACTGCCCCGTGGCGAACCGCCCGTCGCCGGGCTGACCGGGACCGAGGCGTTCCCGCTCGCCGGTCGGTCACCGCCGAGCACCGGGAAGCGGCCGTTGTTCGGGCCGGGGGGTGGCGATCCGCCCGGCGGGCGCCAGGGTAGCGGCGGGGGCCGCTCGGGGGACGCCTCCGGCACCTGGTTCACCGGCTCGGGCGTCCGGGGAAGGTGGGCCTCGGGCACCGGGACACGGCCCGTCGCACCACCGGACCCGGATCGTCCGGTACCGTGCGCGGAGCCCCCGTCCGGGCGGTAGTGTGAATCTTCCCTCCCCACGACCCCCTCCTCCCCCAGCGAAAATCGGCTTGGGTGACACTACTTCGGTCCGAAGACTATGCGGCGGCCGGAGTCGGCGGGTGGGCATTCACCTGTCCGGAGGGCGCCAGTGGTTCCGTTAGCCAGCGTGGGCAGACGAGGGAGCGTGCAGATGGATTTCGACGTTACGGTTGAGATCCCCAAGGGTCACCGGAACAAGTACGAGGTGGACCACAAGACCGGCCGAATCCGGTTGGACCGCACCCTCTTCACCTCGACTCAGTACCCGGCCGACTACGGGTTCATCGAGGGCACGCTGGGCGAGGACGGCGACCCGCTGGACGCCCTGGTGCTGGTCCCCGAGCCGACCTTCCCGGGCTGCCTGATCCGCTGCCGCACCATCGGCATGTTCCGGATGACGGACGAGAAGGGCGGGGACGACAAGGTCCTCTGCGTGCCCTACGAGGACCCTCGCCAGGAGCACCTGCGCGACATCCACCACCTCGGCGAGTTCGACCGGCTGGAGATCCAGCACTTCTTCGAGGTTTACAAGGACCTGGAGCCCGGCAAGTCGGTGGAGGGCGCGACCTGGGTCGGCCGCACCGAGGCCGAGGCCGAGATCCAGGCCTCCTACCAGCGGGCCAGGGACGCCGAGGCGCGTGGCGAGACCATCCACTGACACAGCCTGACGCACCGGGCCCGGGGGCCGCTCAACCGAGCAACCCCCGGGCCCGGTCGTACAGGTCGAGCACCGCGCAGACGACCGGCACCACGGCGACCACCAGGGCCGCGTCGGTGAGGTCGGCGGCCCTTCCGACGTACGGCGAGACCGGCCGGCGCGCGTACCCGGTGCCGGCGGCGACGGTCACCAGGGCCAGCACCGCACCGCCCAGGACCAGCGCGAGCCGTCCCGGCTCGTCCACCCGGCCGACCAGTACGGCGCCGAGCAGCGCGTAGCCGGCCAACCCGGCGAGGACCGTCGGGACGCGGTGCCGCAGCGCCACGAACAGTCGCGAGCGCAGCAGCAGCACGGCTGAGGTGACGGCCACGAGAATCCGGCCGGCGGTTCCACCGACCACAGCGAGTACGAGGGCCGCGCCCACGGCCGACACGGCGTGCCCGATCAACATGCCGGTGAGCATCTCCTCGGTGCGGATCACCGCGGCGTGCACCCGGCTCCGGTCCGGCAGATCGCGGACCCGCGCCGGCTCGTCCCCGGTCGTCGAGGTGGGCAGGGTGATCGGCGGCAGGGGCAGCTTGCCCAGCCGGATGGCCAGCAGCGGGATCACGCCGACGGCGAAGACCAGCGCGCCGAGCAGCACTGCCGCCGTACCCGCCGAGGTCAGCAGCAGCCCACCGAGCGCGGCCCCGGCACCGGCCAGGCCGACCGTGACACCGGCGACGAAGACCCGGAGCCGGCTGGCCACTCCGAGCAGGCCGATCAACGCCACCAGCAGCAGCGCCACCGAGCCGGCCAGCAGTTCGGGGGCGCCCACCCAGCGGGCCGGTCCGAACGGCACGAGCGGGTCGCCGGAGCCGACCGCGAGGGCGCCGGCCGTGAACGCGTACGGCAACGCGTAGCCGCCGAGCGTCGCCCCGGTCGTCCCGTCACCGTTGGCGCGGGACGCCACCGCGCCGGCCACGGTGAGCACCAGAGCGACAGTGGCGGCGACCAGCCAGCCGGTCCGTTGCGTCGGGCCGGCGGTGAACAGCGCGAGCAGACCGACGGCGAGCGGGACGGCGGCACCGGCCAGGCCCGCGACCCGGGTGGCGGTGGGTGACCAGGCGCCGCCTCGGCGGCGAGCGCCGTCGGCGATCGCCTCGACCACGTCGTCGTACTCCAGCTCGGGCCAGTGCGCGCGGGCCGGCACCAGGTGCAACACCTCGCCGTCGCGGACGCCCTGCGGCAGCAGCGCCTGGGCGGTCGCCAGCACCGCGCCGTCGGTGCGGCGCAGGACCCAGCCGCCGTGCTGCTCGCCGTCGTCGGCCAACCCGACGCCGGCGTGCCGGAGCACGTCGGGCAGCAGTTCGGCCAGGGGCACCTGCTCCGGCAGGGCGACGTCCACCCGTCGTTGCGGCGCGCTGATGGTGACGCGGGCCAGCCCGGTAGTCATCGACTTGTCTCCATATCGAGGGGGATCGGAGGCTGCGCGGACGACAGGACTTTACCTACCATGAGTCCGGCTCGGGTTACCCAGCGCAGTCAGGAGGCCGAGTGTCCACTGTCGTCATCAAGCGTCCGCCGCGCCGACCGGCGCCGGAGATCCCGGCCGGTGAGCTGCCGGTCGAGGCGCCTCCGGAGATTCCGGTGGTGGTCGGTGGGCGGTGGCAGCAGATGCTCATGCTGCTGCCGATGCTCGGCGGCACGGTCGCGATGGCGATGATGTTCGGCCGGGGTGGCGGCGCCTACTCGTACGTGGTGGGCGGGATGTTCGGCCTGTCCTCGTTGGCGATGTTGGTGACCTCCTGGGGCAGCGCCTCCGGCACCCCGAAGAAGTCCGAGATGATGGCCGCCCGCCGGGAGTACCTGCGGCACCTGGCCACGTTGCGGCGGCGGGTGCGGCGGACCGCCGGCCAGCAGCGGGCCGGGCTCTTCTACCGGCACCCCGACCCGGGGCGACTCTGGTCGACGGTGGACAGCCACCGGGTCTGGGAGCGGCGACCCGGCGACCCGGACTTCGCCGTGGTACGCGTCGCCGTCGGGCCGCAGACCCTGGCGACCCCGCTCGTCGCACCGGTCACCCGGCCACTGGAGGAGCTGGAGCCGATGACCGCCGGGGCGCTGCGCCGCTTCCTGGACGCGTACTCCGTGGTGCCGGACCTGCCGGTGGCCCTGTCGCTGCGCAGCTTCGCCCGGGTGCACGTCCGGCCCGTCGGCCGCGCCGGGGGCGGCACCCCGACCACCACCGCCGGTCCGCCCACCGGCGACCCGGCGGCGCAGGCGTTGGTCCGGGCCGTGCTGACCCAACTGGCGGTCTTCCACGCCCCCGACGAGCTGCTCGTCGCGGTCTGCGCCGGACCGGAACGCCGGGCCTGCTGGGAGTGGGTGAAGTGGCTGCCGCACGCCCACCACCCCAGCCGCACCGACGCGCTCGGCCCGCTGCGACTGGTGACCAGCTCCGCCGCCGAGTTGGAGGGGCTGCTGGCCGACGTGCTGGCCAGCCGTTCCCGGTTCAGCCCGACCGGCCCGGCCACCGACGGCCCGCACGTGGTGGTCGTCCTCGACGGCGGCGACCTGACCGGCGCCAGTGACCTGACCGGCGACGGCGGCATCGACGCGGTCACCGTGCTGGACCTGGACACTCCACCGCCTCGGCTGCTCGACCGGTACGCGCTGCTGCTGGAGTTGCACGGCCGACGCCTGCACTCGTGGTCGTCCGACGGGCATGCGGAGGTCGGGACCGCCGACCAGCTCGACCTCGCCGACGCCGAGGCGGTCGCCCGACGGTTGGCCCCCCTGCGACTCGCCGGCGCGGCCCGGGGGCCCGACTCCCCACTCCAGGCCGACCTGGGCCTGCCCGAGTTGCTCGGCCTCGGCGACCCGGAGAGTTTCACCGCCGAACAGGGCTGGCTGCCCCGCTCGCCACGGGAGCGGCTGCGGGTGCCGATCGGGGTGGGCACCGACGGCGGTGCCATCGAGCTGGATCTCAAGGAGTCCGCCCAGGACGGCATGGGACCGCACGGCCTCCTCATCGGGGCGACCGGTTCCGGCAAGTCCGAGCTGCTCCGCACGCTGGTGCTGGGGTTGGCCGCCACGCACAGCTCCGAGCAACTCAACTTCGTGCTCGTCGACTTCAAGGGCGGCGCCACGTTCGCCTCGTTCGACAGGTTGCCGCACACGGCAGCCGTGATCACCAACCTGGCCGACGCGTTGCCCCTGGTCGACCGGATGGTCGACGCCATCAACGGGGAGTTGGTCCGCCGCCAGGAGCTGCTCCGGCGCGCCGGCAACTTCGCCAGCGTGCGTGACTACGAACGGGCCCGGGCGGGCGGCACGCCGCTGGCCCCGCTGCCGTCCCTCCTGCTGATCTGCGACGAGTTCTCCGAACTGCTCTCCGCCAAGCCCGACTTCATCGACCTGTTCGTGCAGATCGGCAGGCTGGGCCGTTCGCTCGGAGTGCACCTGCTGCTCGCCAGTCAGCGACTCGAGGAGGGACGGCTTCGCGGGCTGGACACCCACCTGTCGTACCGGATCGGTCTGCGGACCTTCTCCGCGCTGGAGTCCCGCACCGTGCTGGGGGTGCCGGACGCGCACGAGCTGCCCCGCTCGCCGGGGCACGGTTACCTGCGCGCCGGCACCGACCCGCTGGCCCGGTTCAAGGCCGCGTACGTCTCCGGTGCCGTCCGTCGGCGGACCGCGACGGCCGGCACCACCGTCGAGGGTGGTGCCCGGCTGCTCACCTTCACCACGCACGCCGTACCGGTGCCCGAGCCGGCGACCCCGGTCGTGCCCGTGGTGGCCGAGGAGGAGGGCCGGGAGACACTGCTCGACCTGCTGGTGGACCGGCTCGTCGGGCAGGGGCCGCCGGCACACCAGGTCTGGCTCCCGCCGCTCGGTGATCCGCCGACCCTGGACGAGCTGCTCGGCCCGGTGGAGGTGGACCCGGCACGCGGCCTGACCGTGGGCAACCCGGAGCTGCACGGCGCGCTCGGTGTGCCGCTGGCCGTGGTGGACAAACCGTTGGAGCAGCGCCGGGACCTGCTCTGGCTGGCCCTGGACGGCGCGGCCGGGCACGTGGCGGTGGTCGGCGCGCCGCAGAGCGGCAAGTCGTCGACGCTGCGCACGCTGATCTGCGCGCTGGCGCTCACCCACACACCGGCCGAGGTGCAGGTCTACTGCCTGGACTTCGGTGGCGGCGGGTTGGCCGCGCTGCGCGACCTTCCGCACGTGGGCGGGGTCGCCGGTCGGGCCGACCCGACGGCCGTACGGCGCACCGTCGGCGAGATGACCACACTGCTGGCCGACCGGGAACGCCGGTTCGCGGAGCTGGGCGTGGAGTCGATGGCCGCGTACCGGCAGCGCCGCGCCGCGGCGGGGGCGACCAACCAGCCGGGCGTCGATCCGTTCGGTGACGTGTTCCTGGTCGTCGACGGGTGGAGCACGGTCCGAGGCGAGTACGACGACCTGGAGCCGCTGGTCACCGACCTGGCCACCCGGGGCCTGTCGTACGGGGTGCACGTGGTCGCCACCGCGCTGCGCTGGCTGGATTTCCGTCCGGCGATCCGGGACCTGTTCGGCTCACGGCTGGAGTTGCGCCTCGGCGACCCGTCCGACTCGCTGGTGGCGAGGCGTGCCGCCGCGAACGTTCCGGAGCGCGCCGGCCGTGGGGTGACCGCGGAGGGCCTGCACTTCCTCACCGCGGTGCCACAACTCGCCGCCACCGGGGACACGGCGGATCTGGTGAAGCGGGCCGCCGACGGGTGGGCGGGTCCTCCGGCGCCCCGGGTCCGGCTGCTGCCGCCCGTGCTCCCGTACGCCGACCTGGACCTCGCCGCGACGACCGGCCTGCGGCTGCCGATCGGGATCGCGGAGGCGGACCTACGCCCGGTGCTGCTCGACTTCGCCACCGAGCCGCATTTCGTGGTCTTCGGTGACTCGGAGTGCGGCAAGTCGTCGTTCCTGCGGGCGCTGGCCACGTCGATCATCACGCGGTTCACTCCCGAGCAGGCCCGGGTCATCCTGGTCGACTACCGACGCAGTCTGCTCGGCGCGATCGAGACGCCGCACCTGATCGGGTACGGCACCGCCGCCGCGCACACCGCCGAGCTGATCGAGTCGGCCGCCGGTTACCTGGAGCGGCGGGCCCCCGGGCCGGAGGTCACCCCGCAACAACTGCGGGACCGCTCCTGGTGGTCCGGGCCGGAGCTGTTCGTGCTGGTGGACGACTACGACCTGGTGGCGGCCGGCCCGGCGAACCCCCTGCGGGCGTTGGAGGAGCACCTGCCGCACGCCCGCGACGTCGGGCTGCACCTGGTGTTGGCCCGCCGGTCCGGTGGCGCGGGCCGCGCCCAGTACGAGCCGATCGTGCAGCGGCTGCGGGAACTGTCCACCGCCGGTCTGGTGATGGCGGGCAGCCCGGACGAGGGCGCACTGGTCGGGCCGGTGCGACCCGGACCGCTGCCGCCGGGGCGTGGTCGACTGGTCACCCGGCGGGAGGGCGTACGCCTCGTCCAGCTGGCACAACTTCCGCCATCATGACCTGACTCGCCAGTTCCTCCCGTGACAGGTGGGGAAACCGGTAATCTCCGATCGTCATGGTTCCGTCGGGATGAATGGCTGGGAATGTGACTGGGGTTCGGCACTGCGGTCCGTCAGCGGCGCGCCGGGCGTTCGTCCGGGCGCTGCTCGGTGTCGCCGCGGCGTTCGCTGTCGTGGCCCCGACCGTGGCGGCGGTGCCCGTCGCCGCTCCCACCGAGGGGGGCCAGCTCGCCGGCGGGCCGGTGGCGTTCGCTCCTGGCGATGCCGTCGCCCGCACCGACCAGGTGCGCGACGAGCAGTGGCAGCTCGACGAGTTGCGGGCCGAGACGGCGTGGCGCACCTCGACGGGTCGGGGTGTGACAGTCGCCGTGGTGGACTCCGGAGTGGACGGCAACCATCCCGACCTGGTCGGCCAGGTGCTGCCCGGCAAGGATCTGGTCGGCCCCGGCGGCGGGGCGGGTCCGGATCCGGTGGGCCACGGCACGACGGTCGCCGGCCTGATCGCCGGGCGCAAGGACGACAAACGAGGTGTCGTCGGCCTGGCCCCGGACGCCCGGATCCTCCCGGTCCGGGTGCTCGACGAGCAGAACCGCTACGACGATGCGTTGATCGTCGCCCAGGGGGTCCGCTGGGCGGTCGATAACGGCGCCCGCGTGATCAACCTGTCCCTGGGCGGCAGCGGCGACAGCCCGGCCCTGGCCGCGGCCCTGGACTACGCGTTCGTCCGGGACGTGGTCGTGATCGCCTGCACCGGCAACCTGGCCACCTCCACCAGCACCAAGGTCTGGTACCCGGCCCGAGAGCCGGGCGTGGTCGCGGTCGCCGGCCTCGAACGCGGCAGCGACAACCTGTGGTCCGGTTCGATCACCGGGCGGGCGACGGTGCTCACCGCTCCCGCCAGCGGGCTGGTCGGCGCGAAGTCCCCCGACGGGTACTGGCGGGTGCAGGGCACGAGCTTCGCCGCACCACTGGTGACGGCCACCGCCGCGCTGGTGCGGTCCCGCTATCCGCAGATGCCCGCCGGTGAGGTGGTCAACCGGTTACTGGCCACCGCCCGGGACATCGGGCCGACCGGGCGGGACGACCGCTTCGGGTACGGCGTGGTCGACCCGGTGGCCGCGCTGACCGCCGAGGTGCCGCCGGTGACCGTCAACCCGCTGGACGACCACACGTCGCCTGGTGTGACCGGTTTCGGTCCGGCGCCCGGCTCGGCCGACGACGACCCGGTGGCCGGTGCCGGCAGCGATCCGCTCGGCCTCACCGCACCCCACCAGCAGACCCGGTGGACGGCCCGGGCCGCCGGCGGCCAGGATCCGTCCGCGCCGGAGCGACTGTGGATCGGTCTCGTGCTCCTCGTCGCCCTGCTCGGCAGCGCCGCCCTGATGATCCGCCGGTTCCGGCACCGGGCTCGCTGACCGCGAGCGACCGGGAGGTCTGACCGTCCGCCCGGTCGGGTAGAACCGACGGATGAGTACGCAGCCGCCGCCCACTATCGCCCCCGCCGACCAGTCGTCCTGGCGGCACCGCCGACTCGACCCGGACCATGCTCTGGGGCTGCGGCTGACCCTGGCCTCGGTGGCGGCGTTCCTGGTGCTGGTGCCCTTCGCGCTGCTTACGCTGCTGGTCCTCGGTGCGTGGGCGCCGCTGCACCGGCTGGACACGACGGTCACCGACGCCCTGCACGGCTACGCCCAGGACCACCCGGGCTGGGTCGTGCTGATGCGGATCTGGACCGAGGTGTTCGCGCCGATGCCGCTGCGCGCCGTCGCCCTGCTCCTGGTGGTCTGGCTGCTGCGCCGGAGGGCTCGCCGGCTGGCCCTCTGGGCGACCACCACCATGGTCGTCGGCGGCTCGGTCGGCCCGCTGCTCAAACTGCTCGTCGGTCGCGACCGGCCGGAGTTGCTGGATCCGGTGGCACGGGCCGCCGGCTACTCCTTCCCCTCGGGGCACGCGCTGAACGCCACCCTGGCGGCGGGGGTGCTGCTGCTGGTGCTGCTGCCGTACGCGCGGCGGGGGGCGGCGCGGGTCGCGCTCTGGGTCGCGGCGGTGCTGCTCACCGTGCTCACCGGGCTGAGCCGGGTGGCGCTCGGCGTGCACTTCACCAGCGACGTGCTGGGTGGCTGGCTGCTCGGCGTGGCGGTGGTGGCGGCGACCACCGCCGCGTTCACCAGTTGGCGGGCGCACCAGGGCCTCCAGCCGGTCCGGCCCACCCGCGACGGCGTGGCCCCCGAGGTCGAGCGGCACCCCGGAGCGGCCTGAGGCGTGCCGTCGACGTCGGCCGGGTACTGGCCGACCCATGTCCGACACCGTGGTCCTGATCGTCCGGCGGGTTCTGCTGCCGGTGTCCCTTCTCCTCGGCCTCATGGTGCTGCTCGGGGTGCTGGTCACCCGGGTGTTCGCCCGGACCTGGCCGTTCACCGTGGAGGACGCGGTGAACCGGGAGTTGGCAGCCGACCGTACCGACGGCTGGAACAGCGTCTCGCTGGTGTTCAGCACGCTGGCCAGCACCCAGATGATCGTCGTGGTCACCGTGTTGGTGGCGCTGGTGCTACGGCTCTGGCTGAAGCGCTGGCGGGAGCCGCTGTTCCTGTGCGCGGCGGTGACCGCCCAGGCCCTGGTGTTCCTGCTGACCACGCTGGCGATCGACCGGCGGCGGCCGGCGGTGGAGCACATGGACGTCTCGCCACCCACGTCGAGCTTCCCGTCCGGGCACACCTCGGCGGCGGTGGCGCTCTACGTCGGTATCGCCGTGCTGATGGCGCTGCGGGCGCGCAGCACCGGGGCGAAGGTCGCCTGGTGGACGCTGCTGCTGATGGTGCCGCTCGGGGTGGCGCTGACCCGCATGTACCGGGGGATGCACCACCCGAGCGACGTCGTGGCGTCCTTCCTCAACGGCGGCACCTGTGTGGCGATCATGGCTCGTGCCGTGCTGGACCGAGGGCTGCGGTGGGGCCGGGCGACGCTGCCGACCGGGCGTCGACCGGCGGTGCCGGCCGGGAGTTGACCCGCGCGCCGCTCAGGTGCACTCGCCGGTGGCCACCTGCCGGTTGCGTTCGGCGCCGGCCAACGCCACCGGGCGCGCCTCGGCCGCGGTCACCGCGAAACCGGTGTTCGGGTCGTCGGCAGCAGCCGCGAAGATCACGCCGAGCACGAGGCCGTTGGCGGACAGCAGCGGACCGCCGGAGTTGCCGCTGCGCACCAGCGCCCGGATGGTGTAGATCTCCCGCGTGACGTCACCGGAGGAGTAGATGTCCGGCCCCTTGATCTTGTCGACGTCGCGGATCCGCGCCGACTGCGCGTTGTAGGGGCCGTCCAGTGGGAAGCCCAGCACGATGGCGTCCGAGCCGCTGCCCGCGTTGCCGGCGGCGAACCGCAGGGACGGACCGGGCAGCCCGGGCACCAGCAGCACCGCCAGGTCCCGGTCCGGGTCGTAGACCACCACCTTGCCGTCGTACCGTTCACCGCCCAACTCCACGGCGACCGAGCGGGTGCCGGCCACGACGTGCGCGTTCGTCATCACCCGGTCGTCGGCGTACACGAAGCCGGAGCCCTCGATGCGGCGCGAGCAGCCGGGCGCCGAGCCGAGCACCTTGACGACCGACCGTTGGCCGTTGACCACCACCTGCGAGCCCGCCAGCGCCGGGTCGGGCGGGTCGACCTGCCGGGCCCGGGTGGGCGCGAGGTCACCGAAGACGTCCGGGAACCCGTCGGTGTCGACGGTGTCCTCCAGCGCGGTGGACAACCGGTGGGCCTGTTCCGGCACGATCCGGTTGACCACGGTGATCAACGCGCTGTTGCGTACCGACGCGGCGAGCCAGGGCACCGAGGACGAGCCGAGCGGCACCGCGACCAGCCAGGCGAGCAGCAGCACCGCGAGCAACGAGACCAGTGCCCCACCCACGTCGTCGATCCGCTTGCCCACGTCGCTGGTGATCGTCTTACGCAGGTGCGAGCCGAGCCATCCGGCGAGCGCCTGCCCGACCACGGCCAGCCCGAAGATCGCCACGAGCGAGATCAGCACACGGGTGCCGGCGTCCACGAACTGTCTGGCGAACAGCGGCCCGAGCTGGAGGCCCAGCAGCAGACCGAGGAAGAAGCCGGACAGCGAGGTGATGCCGATGACGAAACCCTGGCGGTATCCGCTGATCGCGAACACGAGCATGAGCAGCAGCAGGACGAGATCCACGACGGACACGGGTCAAGCGTACGGGCAGTGCGCCCGCCAGATGACCATCGCTTGCCGAAGGTGACCGTGCGGTCAACGTAGGGCTGTCTCGTCAGCCTGGTCGGTGCCCGCCGACGGCGCCGGGGTGGCCCCGCTCGGCGGCAGGTCGACCACCCGGTCCCGCGGCCACGGACGCGCCCAACCGCCCATCTCCAACAGGGTGGCCAGCACCCCGGCGGTGAAGCCCCAGACGAGCATCCCGCGTGCCGAGAACGCCGGGCCGATCCAGCCGCTCGGGTGGCGGACCCGCATCCGGTTGGCCGGGTCGACCAGCTCGCTGACCGGCAACCGGGCGACGTGGGCCACCTCGGCCGGCTCGCAGGGGTACACCGGGTGCGGGTCGTGCCACCAGGCCAGCACCGGGGTGACCACGAAGTCGCTGACCGGGATCCACAGTTTCGGCAGCTCGGCGAGCACTGTCACGCTGGCCGGGTCGAGGCCGACCTCCTCGTTCGCCTCGCGCAGCGCGGTGGCGCGCACGTCGGCGTCCTCCGGGTCGGCCGCACCTCCGGGGAAGGCCGGCTGACCGGCGTGGGTACGCAGGGTGGCGGCCCGTTGCAGGACCAGCACGTCGGGGCCGGTGTCGGGCTGCTCACCGAGCAGCACCAGCACGGCGCTCTCCCGGCCACCCTCGGCCGGGGTGGTCAACCGGGTGAAGTCCTCGGCGCGGGCGGTGCCCAGCCGGGTCAGCAGCGGGTCGATCCATTCCGGTGGTCGACGGGTCACGCGGGCACCGTCAGGCCGAGGTGCTGGCGGACCAGCTTGACGAGCTGGGCGTCGTCGAGCGCGCCGGTGGCGTCGACGTGCCGGATCCGGCCGTCGGCGTCGACGAAGAGGGTCAGCGGGATGGCGTTGCGCTGCAGCTCCCTTTGCAACGCCTCGCCCTGGTCCACCAGGATCGGGAACCGGACGCCGAAGTCCTCACCGATGGACTGCGCGCCGCTGCGGCTGTCCCGACTGTTGACCCCGACGACCTGGAGCCGACCGGCGGCCCGCTCGCTGAGCCGCTGGAAGGCGGGTAGCTCCTTGCGGCACGGCGGACACCAGGACGCCCAGACGTTGATCACCGCCGGCCCGGCGACGGACCGGAGCGCGATCGGAGCCCCGCCGGTGAAGCAGGACAGCGTCAGCTCCGGCAGCGCCTGCGCCCCGGAGCCGGGGGCCGCCGTGCCGGAACCGGACGTGCCGAGGGTCGCCGTGCCGGAACCGGGGGCCGCCGTGCCGGAACCGGGGGCCACCGTGCCGGAACCGGGGGCCGCGGCCGTGGGCGCCGTGCCCAGCGTGGCGCAGTCCCGAAACGGTGACGGTCGCTCGGCGGCGGCGGGTCGGGGGGCCGGCTCCTCGTCGGCGGGGCCGCTGGTGCAGCCCGCGGCGGCCAGCAGCAGCGGCACGACGAGCAGGGCGAGGCGGCGGTTCACGGCACCTCCGCGGCGACCGCCTGGGCGGGCACCAGATCCGGGTCGACCCCGGCGGCCACCGCGAGGTCGCGTGCCCGGGGACCCTTGAGCAGCTTGGCGGCGGCGGCCGGCTCGGTCGGCCCGGTGCCGTACGAGGGGCAGAGCTTCGCGAGCGTGCACGCCCCACAGGCCGGCTTGCGGGCGTGGCAGACCCGTCGCCCGTGGAAGATGATCCGGTGCGACAGCATGGTCCAGTCGCGCTTGGGGTACAGCGCCCCGACCGCGTGCTCGATCTTCACCGGGTCGGTCTCGGTGGTCAGCCGCCACCTGTGCACCAGCCGCTGGAAGTGCGTGTCGACGGTGATGCCCGGGACGTCGAAGGCGTTGCCGAGGATGACGTTGGCGGTCTTGCGGCCGATGCCGGGCAACGTCACCAGGTCGACGAGCCGACCGGGGACCTGCCCGTCGTACCTGTCGACGAGGGCCTGACCGAGTTTGAGCAAGGAGTCGGTCTTGTTGCGGTAGAAGCCGGTGGGCCGGATCAGCTCCTCCATCTCGCCCCGGTCGGCGCCGGCGTAGGCGGCGGCGCTCGGGTAGCGGGCGAAGAGCTTGGGGGTGACCTCGTTGACCTTCTTGTCCGTGCACTGCGCGGAGAGGATGGTGGCGACGGCCAACTCCAGGGGATTGGAGTGGTCCAGCTCACAATGTGCGTCGGGGTGTGTCTCGGTCAGCACCCGGCCGATCTTGCGGGCACGACGTGTGCGCCCGAGGTCGGTCTCGCTGGCGGCGGGAGGACTACTGGTCACGACGGTCAGCCTACGTCGCGCCCCGGACGTTCCCGACGGGGTCAACCGGCGGTCGGCGGCGAGATCTTGCCCTGCCCGTCGAAC
Source organism: Micromonospora sp. WMMD964 (assembly GCF_029581455.1). Lineage (NCBI taxonomy): Bacteria > Bacillati > Actinomycetota > Actinomycetes > Micromonosporales > Micromonosporaceae > Micromonospora > Micromonospora sp. WMMD964. The sequence continues at coordinate 795,147 of NZ_CP120860.1, forward strand.
CGGGCGCCGCCCTTCGGGAAGTCCGTACGGCTCAATTCGGTGACCAGGCCCAGGCCCCGTTTGTTCGAGTCCATCGTCGGCTTGCCGGCGTCGTTCATGTACGTCGAGGTGAACGAGCCGCCGGCCCAACTGCCGTCCGGCTTCAGCGACACCTTCAGCACCCCGCCCCATCCGAGGCGTCCGTCGTTGTTCAGGGAGTTCCCGCCGCCGGCGAAGTTGCCCAGGCTGTACGCGATCAGACGGCCCTGGTAGAACTCCATCCCGCGCAGCACGTGCGGCCCGTGCCCGACGATCAGGTCGGCGCCGGCGTCGATCATGGCGTGGGAGAACTTGACCGGGTCGCCCCGGTTCTCGCCCAGGAACATCTCGGTGCCCGGCTTCACCCGGGTCTTCTCCGCTCCCTCACCGCCCATGTGCACCTGCACCACGACCAGGTCGGCCATGGTGGCGGCCTTGGCGACGACCGTCTTCGCCTTGGCGATGTCGACCAGGCTGTTGGACCAGACGTACGACGAAAAGCCGGCGATCGCCACGTTCACGCCCTTGACGTCGACGACGGTGATCTGGTCCGGGGCGCCGGTGTGCTTCAGGTCGTACTTCTCCAACGCCTTCTGGGTGTTCTGGTAGCCCTTCGGCCCGTAGTCGTACCCGTGGTTGTTGGCCTGGTTGAGCACGTCGAAACCGGCGTCGCGGAGGTGCGCGGCGTACTCCGGCGGGGCGCGGAACTGGAAGCAACGGGTGGAGTCGGCCCCGCACTTGCCGGTGCCGGTGTCCACCGTCAACGGCTCCTCAAGGTTGCCCATCACCAGGTCGGCCTTGAGCGCCTCGGTGACCGAGGTGAAGAAGCCCTTCCCGCCGCCGGCGGGCAGCCGGCTCGGTGCGTTGCCCATGATGATGTCGCCGGTGGCGGAGAGCGAGATCGCGCCGCCCGCACCGGAGGCCGCGGACCCGGTGGCGCCCGGTTCGGCGGTGGCCACCGGAGCGCCGGTGCCACCGCCGCCGGCACCGGGCTGCCAGACCGGAGCCTCGCCACCCGCGTCGGAGCAGCCGGCGACCAGCAGGGCGGCCAGGAGCGCGGCGAGGCCGAGAGCGACGCGGCGACGCGGGCGGGAGGACGCGAGAGGGGCGGGAGCATACATCGCCCGCGACCCTACCGGGCCATAAACGCGCCGACGACAGCCGATCGGTCGAATCTTCAGTCGCTGAGCTGCTCTGACCAGGGCACTACCGCCCGAGAGCCTCCGGCGAGCACCGCCGCGTGCACCGCTCGGGCCAGCGGGGCACCCCAACTGGAGCGCGGCCCCCCGTACGCCGCCTCCGGGCCGTCCACCGGGCAGAGCACGGTGACCGCGTCGGTCGGGGTGCCGGTCCCGGGGAGTCCCAGCTCGCTGATCGCCTGGGTCTTCGCCTCGGTCGCGGTGGCCACCGCGTTGACGAGCGCCGAGTCGGCGAGCCGGGCCGGCACGTACACCACGATGTTGACCGTGCCGACCCGCTGGGCGAGCCCGGCCGGCGTGGGCGCGGCCGCGGGCACCGGCGTGCCGAGCCCGACCGTCGCCCAGGCCCGGACCCCGGTGTCGGTTCGCGCGACCACCTCGCCGACGTGCACCCCGGTGAGCAGGCCGACCCCGGGTCCGTCGAGGGCCAGGTCGGCGGCGAGCGCCGCCAGGTGCGCGGCGGGGTCACCACGGTCGTACGACATGGGTACGGTCGCGTTCAGCACCCAGCGCCGGACCCCGATGCCACCGCCCAGCGGACCGCTGCTGACGGTCCGCAGGGGTGCGGCGGCGCGCCAGAAGAGCAGTGGGATGTCCCGCCCGTCCTCGGCGCGGCTGGTCAGAGTCGGCTCGCTCAGCACGTCGGGCAGGTTACGCCCACCGATCAAGATTCCAGGGGCGACCTCTGATTCATGCTCATGTGCGCCTAGACTTGGCGGCGCGCGAGGGGATCAGCGGACGGCGACCCCGGGCCGACGGACGGCACGCGCAACCGGAGGTGCGCGATGGACGAGGTACTGGCCCGCAGCGGGATCTTCCAGGGTGTCGACCCGGAAGCTGCCGAGGCGCTCGCCAAGGAGATGGAGACGATCGAGGTCCGCAAGGGCGAGATCGTCTTCAATGAGGGCGAGCCCGGCGACAGTCTCTATATCCTGCTGTCCGGGAAGATCAAGGTTGGTCGCCGCGCGGCGGACGGCCGGCAGAACCTGATCGCGGTGATGGGGCCGTCGGACATGGTGGGTGAGCTGTCGCTCTTCGACCCTGGTCCGCGTACGGCGACCGCTACCGCGGTGACCGACACCCGCCTGGTGCGGCTGCGCAAGCAGGCACTGCGGCCGTGGCTGAACAACCGTCCGGAGATCGCCGAGCAGTTGCTCCGGGTGCTCGCCCGGAGGCTGCGTCGGACCAACGACTCGCTCGCCGACCTGATCTTCACGGACGTGCCGGGTCGGGTCGCCAAGAACCTGCTCCAGATGGCCGGCCGGTTCGGCACTCGCGACGGCGGCGTCCTGCGGGTGACCCACGACCTCACCCAGGAGGAGATCGCCCAGCTCGTCGGCGCCTCCCGGGAGACGGTCAACAAGGCGCTGGCCGACTTCGCCTCACGCGGGTGGCTTCGGCTGGACGGCAAGAGCATCATCATCCTGGACCCGGAGCGCCTGGCCCGTCGCGCCCGCGTCTGACCTGATACGTCCCGTCCCCGTCTCCCGTCACCGACGGTAGGCGGGGACGGTTCGTCTGCCGGGCGCAGAAAGACTGGTTCGGCGTGGCCGGAGCGGTCAGGGTGGGGGCCATGGTGAACAGGGTTGCGGTGCTCTCCGACATCCACGGCGTACTCCCCGCGCTGGAGGCCGTGCTCGCCGAACCGGACGTCGCCGCCGCCGACCTGATCGTGTTGACCGGCGACATCGCGGCCGGCCCGCAGCCGGTCGAGGTGCTGGACGTGCTCGCCGACCTCGGTGACCGCGCCTGCTGGGTGGGCGGCAACGCCGACCGCGAACTGGTCGAGGCACGAGCCGGGAAGCCCGCGTCGATCGAGGTGTCGAACTGGGCCGCCGGGCAGCTCCGCGACGACCAGGTGGCGCGTCTCGCGACCCTGCCGGCGACGGCGACGTTCGCGATCGACGGGCTCGGGCCGACGTTGTTCTGTCACGCCACCCCTCGGGACGACGAGGAGGTGGTGCTCGTCGACTCCCGGATGACGCGCTGGGCCGAGGTGTTCGCCGACCTCCCGGCCGAGATCACGACTGTGGTCTGCGGCCACACGCACATGCCCTTCACCCGACTGGTGGACCGACGCCTGGTGGTCAACCCGGGAAGCATCGGTATGCCGTACGGGGGCGCGGGCGCGTGGTGGGCACTGCTCGGGCCGGGCGTCCAGCTGCGTCGCACCGCCTTCGACGTGGACGCGGCGTGCGCCCGGGTGGCGGCGGAGTCGACCTTCCCGGACGCGGCGGTCTGGGCCGACGAGTACCTGCGCTCCCAGCACAGCGACGCCGACGCGCTGGCCGTCTTCGGCCCCCGGGACGGTCGCTGACCCGCGGCTGCCCGCGCGCCGACTGCCCGCGCGCCGACTCTCCGCGCGCCGACTCTCCGCGCCCCGGCTCTCCGCGCGTCGGCTGTCCCCGGTCCCCGCGACGCCGACCTCAGCAGTGCTGGCGACCTGGGGCAGCGTGCCTTTGGAGCTGAATCGTTTACGACATCGGCGCAAGCGACCAGCGGAGGAGACCGCAGGTAACCATCAACAGAAGTGATCGGCTCATATGGCCGCCGGAAGTGATCGGCTCATATGGCCGCCGGAAGCGATCGGCGCAGGTGGCCGCCGGAAGCGACCGACCGGCCCGGGGCCATTAGCTTGCCGGCCGATCGACCGGCAGGTGACTCGTTTGTGTTATCAGCTCCAAAGCGAGCCGACATACCGTCGCCCACTCACTCACTCACTCACCCACCCTGACCGCCCACCGCCCATCGCCCACCGACCGACCGCCCACCGGCCGACCGCCCACGTCGACCGTCGGCTCCTCCCGCGAGCTTGACCGGGTCGGCAGCGAGGGTTAGAAAAAGTCAGTCTTGACTGTTTGTTTCTTTGCCAGCAGGCTGTTCGCGTGTCTCCCACATCGACGCGAGTCCCTCAGCAGGAACGCAGCCGCGCCACCCAGGCCCGGTTGCTGGAGGCGACAGTCGACTGCCTGATCGAGCACGGTTGGTCCGGCACCACGACGACTGTCGTCGCCGCCCGGGCCGGTGTCTCGCGGGGTGCCCAGCTACACCACTACCCGACGAAGGCCGCGCTGGTGACGGCCGCCGTCGCGCATCTCGCCGAGCGGCGGGCCGCCGAGTTGCGCACCGAGGCCGAGGCGATGCCGGCCGGTCCACAGCGCCTCGACCGGGTGATCGACCTGCTCGGCGTGGCGTTCACCGGGCCGCTGTTCGTGGCCGCTCTCGAACTCTGGGTCGCCGCCCGCACCGACCGGGAACTCCGGGACGCCCTGGTGCCGCTGGAGGCGACGGTCGGCCGGGAGATGCACCGACTCACCGTCGCCCTGCTCGGCGTCGACGAACGTCGACCCGGCGTCCGCGAGGCCGTGCAGGCCACCCTCGACCTGCTGCGGGGGCTCGGAGTGGCGAACCTGCTCAATGACGACTCCGCCCGTCGTACCGCTCTGTTGGCCACCTGGAAGCGCCAGCTCGCCACCCTGCTCACGCCCTGACCGCCGGCCGCACCGGCCACCACCGACCGGAGGCACCATGGTCGACCTCACCGACCTGCTCGCGGATCTGGCCGCCGAGTCCGCCCAGCTGGACGCCCTGGTGGCTCCGCTGCCGGTCGCCGACTGGGCCCGACCCACCCCCGCGCCCGGCTGGAGCGTCGCCCACCAGATCGCCCACCTCGCCTGGACCGACCACGTGGCGCTGCTGGCCGCCACCGATGCCGAGGCGTTCTACGCGACGGTAACGACCGCTCCGGACGCGACGCGCCTCGTCGACGCGGGCGCCGAGGAATTCCTCGCCCCGCCGGTGGAACTGCTCGACCGCTGGCGGAAGGGTCGGGCGGCGTTGGCCGACGCACTGGTCGCCGTCCCGGCCGGTGAGAAGCTGCCCTGGTACGGCACCCGGATGTCGGCCACCTCGATGGCCACCGCGCGGATCATGGAGACCTGGGCACACGGTGCGGACGTGGCGGACGCACTCGGCGTCGTCCGCCCCGACAGCGACCGGCTCCGGCACGTCGCGCACCTCGGTGTGCGTACCCTCGGGCACGGCTTCGCCGCCCACGGCCGGACGGCACCGACGACGCCGGTCCGGGTCGAGTTGGTCGGGCCCGGCGGCGACACGTGGAGTTGGGGCCCGGCGGACGCCGCCGACCGGTTGGCCGGCCCGGCTCGGGACTTCTGCCTGCTGGTGACCCAGCGCCGACACCGCGCGGACCTCGCCCTGGTCGCCACCGGCCCGGTCGCCGACGAGTGGCTCGACGTGGCACAGGCGTTCGCCGGGCCGCCGGGCGTCGGCCGTGAGCCGGCCGGCGGAGACGGGGTACGAGCGTGATCCGCATCGGCAACGCCTCGGGCTTCTACGGCGATCGGTTCACCGCCTGGCGGGAGATGCTCGACGGCGGCGAACTGGACGTGCTGACCGGTGACTACCTGGCCGAGTTGACCATGCTGATCCTCGCCCGGGACCGGCTGCGCGACCCCGATCTGGGCTACGCGAAGACGTTCCTGCGCCAACTGGAGACCTGCCTCGGCACCGCCCTGGACCGTGGGGTGCGGATCGTGACCAACGCCGGCGGGTTGAACCCGGCCGGCCTGGCCGCCGCCGTCGACGCCCTCGCCACCCGGCTGGGCCTGCCCGCGAAGGTGGGGTACGTCGAGGGCGACACGATCCAACGGGCGGACGCGTTGAGCGCGAACGCCTACCTGGGCGCGTTCGGGATCGCCGCGTGCCTCGACGGCGGCGCGGACGTGGTGGTCACCGGCCGGGTCACCGACGCGTCGCTGGTGGTCGGCCCGGCCATCGCCCGGTACGGGTGGAGCCGCGACGATCTCGACCGGTTGGCCGGGGCGACAGTCGCGGGGCACCTCCTCGAATGCGGCGCGCAGGTCACCGGAGGGAACTTCAGCTTCTTCACCGAACTGCCCGACGGCGGGCACCGGCCCGGGTTCCCGGTCGCCGAGGTGCACGCCGACGGCTCGACGGTGCTCACCAAGCACGCCGGCACCGGTGGCGCGGTCACCGTGGAGACGGTCACCGCGCAACTGCTCTACGAGATCGGCGGGCCCGGGTACCTGGGGCCGGACGTGGTCACCCGACTGGACACGGTGGCGCTGAGCCCGGACGGGCCGGATCGGGTCCGGGTCTCCGGCGTCCGGGGCACCCCGCCGCCGCCCACCCTGAAGGTGGGCGTGAACAACCTCGGCGGCTTCCGCAACTCGATGACGTTCGTCCTCTGCGGCCTCGACGTCGAGGCGAAGGCGGCGCTGGTACGCGGGCAGGTCGAGGAGGCGGTCGGCGCGGACGGTTTGGAGTTCACGCTGGCCCGGACCGACCATCCGGACGCCGCCGACACCGAGTCGGCCAGCGCTCTGCTGCACGTACACCTGCGCCACGGCGACAAGGCGCGAGCCGGGCGGGCCTTCTCGGCCGCCGCGGTGGAGCTGGCCCTGGCCTCGTACCCGGGCTGCACGCTGACCACACTGCCCGGCGACGCGACACCGTACGGCGTCTTCACCGCCGACGAGGTCCCACAGGAGGCGGTGGCTCACGTCGCGGTGCTGCCCGGCGGCGAGCGCATGTCGATCGCCCCGCCGAGCCGTACCGCTCCCACGACGGAGGACGAGACGACAGCGGGCGGGGACGTGACGGCCGACGGCCCGACCCGGCGGGGGGTCCTCGGCGAGCTGGTGGGCGCGCGCTCCGGGGACAAGGGCGGGGATGTCAACCTGGGCGTCTGGGCGCGCAACGACGCCGCGTACGCGTGGCTGCGCGGCTGGTTGACCGTGGCGCGCCTGGCCGAGTTGCTGCCGGAGACCGCGCCGCTGTCGGTGCGGCGTTACGAGTTGCCGAACCTGCGCGCGGTCAACTTCGTGATCGAGGGCCTGCTCGGTGCGGGGGTGGCCGCGTCCACTCGGTTCGATCCGCAGGCCAAGGCGCTGGGTGAGCTGCTGCGCGCCCGGATCGTCGACCTACCGGCCGACGTGCCGACCGCAGCGACCGCGACTACCGGGGCGGCCCGATGAGCATCGTGGACACGCCGGAGCGGCGGCAACTGCGGGAGCTGACCCGGGCCTTCGTGACCCGCGAGGTGGTGCCGCACCTGGACGACTGGGAGCGGGCCGGTGAGGTGCCCCGGGCGCTGCACGCCACCGCCGCGAAGCTCGGACTGCTCGGCATCGGCTTCCCCGAGTCGGTCGGCGGCAGTGGCGGTGACTTGCTCGACTCGATCATCGTGACCGAGGAGCTGATCCGCTCGGGTGGCTCGTCCGGGCTGGTGGCGGCCCTGTTCACGCACGGCATCGCGTTGCCGCACATGGTCGCGGCGGCCGGCGCCCACACCGGAGGGTCGCTGGGCGGCCGGCTCGGCGGCGCCACGTCCCCGGGTGACGACGGCCTGATCGAGCGGTACGTCCGGCCGACCCTGGCCGGCACGATGATCGGCGCGCTGGCCATCACCGAACCGGACGGCGGTTCCGACGTGGCCGGCATCCGCACCACGGCCCGCCGGGACGGCGACCACTACGTGGTGAACGGGTCGAAGACGTACATCACCAGCGGGCACCGGGCCGACTTCGTGACCACCGCGGTCTGCACCGACTTTCCCGGCAGCGGCGAGCTGACCCTGCTGGTCATCGACAAGGGGCTGCCCGGGTTCACCGTGGGACGCCGGTTGGAGAAGTTGGGCTGGCACTGCTCGGACACGGCCGAGCTGTCGTTCGTCGACGTCCGGGTGCCGGTGACGAACCGGATCGGGGCGGAGAACACCGGCTTCCTGGCGATCATGCAGCACTTCGCCGCGGAGCGGTTGTCGCTGGCCACCCAGGCGTACGCGACCGCGCAGCGCTGCGTCGAGCTGGCGGTGCGCTGGTGTCGGGACCGGGAGACCTTCGGGCGTCCACTGGCCAGCCGGCAGTTGATCCGACACCGATTGGCCGAGATGCACACGCGGGCCGAGGCCGCCCGGTCGTACGTGCACGAGGTGGCCGACCGGGTCGCCGTCGGCGAGCCGGTGGTGACCGAGGTGGCGATGGCGAAGAACGTGGCGGTGGCGGCCTGTGATCACGTCGTCGACCAGGCGTTGCAACTGCACGGCGGCTTCGGTTACCTGCGCGACGCGGAGGTGGAGCGGCACTACCGCGACGCGCGGATCCTCGGCATCGGCGGCGGCACCACCGAGATCATGAACGAGATCATCGCGAAGGGCATAGGGCTGTGAGCGCGAGGAGTGAGCCGATCTTGCGAGCCCCGCAGTCGCGAACGAAGGAGGCACTGTGAGCATCCTGGACAGCGCGATCGACCCGACGGCGCCCGGGTACGCGGCGAACCGGGCTGCCCTGCTGGAGCGGCTGGCCGAACTGGACGCCGCTCTGGACCAGGCTCGGGCGGGCGGCGGCGAGAAGTACGTGTCCCGGCACCACGCGCGCGGCAAGTTGCTGCCCCGGGAACGCATCGAGTTGCTGGTGGACGCGGACAGCCCGTTCCTGGAGTTGTCGCCGGTCGCCGCGTTCGGCACGGACTTCCCGGTCGGGGCCAGCGTGGTGACCGGGATCGGGGTGGTCGAGGGCGTGGAGTGCCTGATCGTCGCGAACGACCCGACGGTACGCGGCGGCGCGGTCAACCCGTGGTCGCTCGCCAAGACCCGGCGGGCCGGTGAGATCGCGCTGGCCAACCGGCTGCCGATGGTCAACCTGGTCGAGTCGGCCGGGGCGGACCTGCCCACCCAGGCGGAGATCTTCATCCCCGGTGGCCGGGTGTTCCGTGACCTGACCCGGCTCTCGGCGGCGGGTATCCCCACGGTCAGCGTGGTCTTCGGCAACGCCACGGCCGGTGGCGCGTACGTGCCGGGGATGTCCGATCACGTGATCATGATTCGGGACCGGTCGCAGGTCTACCTGGCCGGGCCGCCGCTGGTGAGGATGGCGACCGGCGAGGTGACCGACGACGAGTCGTTGGGTGGCGCGGAGATGCACGCCGGCACGTCCGGGCTGGCCGACCATCTCGCTGAGGACGAGCGGGACGGCATCCGGCTGGCCCGGCAGTGCGTACGCCGACTGAACTGGCGCAAGCAGGGTCCGTCGCCGCGTACGGCGGTGCCGCAGCCGCCGAAGTACGACCCGGAGGAACTGCTCGGCATCACCAGCGCCGATCTGAAGGTGCCGTTCGACCCGCGTGAGGTGCTGGCCCGGATCCTCGACGGCAGTGAGTTCGACGAGTTCAAACCGGCGTACGGGGGCGCGTTGGTCACCGGCTGGGGCGAGCTGCACGGCTACCCGGTGGGCGTGCTGGCCAACGCCCGTGGGGTGCTGTTCAGCGAGGAGGCGCAGAAGGCGGCCCAGTTCATCCAGCTCGCGAACGCCTCCGACACTCCGTTGATCTTCCTGCAGAACACCACCGGCTACATGGTCGGCACCGAGTACGAGCAGCGCGGCATCATCAAACACGGCGCGCTGATGATCAATGCGGTGTCCAACTCGACGGTGCCCCACCTGACGGTCAACCTGGGCGCCTCGTACGGGGCCGGCAACTACGGCATGTGTGGCCGCGCGTACGAGCCGAGGTTCCTGTTCACCTGGCCGAACGCGAAGTCGGCGGTGATGGGCCCGGCGCAGCTCGCCGGGGTGCTCTCCATCGTGGCCCGGCAGGCGGCCGCCGCCCGGGGGCGCGACTACGACGAGGAGTCCGACGCGGCGATGCGGATGATGGTCGAGCAGCAGATCGAGTCGCAGTCCGGCGCGTTGTTCCTGTCCGGCCGGCTCTACGACGACGGGGTGATCGACCCCAGGGACACCCGGACCGTCCTCGGGCTCTGCCTCTCGGCGATCCACAGCGGACCCGTCAAGGGTGCCGACGGCTACGGCATCTTCCGGATGTGAGGGGTCAATCGATGATCGAACGCTTGCTCGTCGCCAACCGGGGGGAGATCGCGCGTCGGGTCTTCGCCACCTGTCGGGCGCTGGGTGTGGAGACGGTCGCCGTGCACTCGGACGCGGACGCGTCGGCACCGTTCGTCGCCGAGGCCGATCTGGCGGTCCGGCTGCCCGGGAACACTCCGGCCGAGACGTACCTGCGGGTCGACCTGATCCTGGACGCGGCCCGGCGCACCGGCGCGGACGCGGTCCACCCCGGTTACGGGTTCCTCGCCGAGAACGCCGAGTTCGCGGCGGCGGTGACCGATGCCGGGCTGACCTGGGTCGGCCCACCGGCCAAGGTGATCGCCGCGATGGGCGACAAGCTGGCCGCGAAGTCGCTGCTCGCCGACGCGGGTGTGCCGATGCTGCCGAGCTGGACCGACGTCGCCGAGGTCACCGACTTCCCGGTGCTGGTGAAGGCGTCCGCCGGTGGCGGTGGGCGGGGCATGCGGATCGTCCGGGACGCCGAGGAGCTGGCCGAGGCCGTCGCGTCCGCGCGTCGCGAGGCGGCTGCGGCGTTCGGCGACGGCACGGTCTTCATCGAGCGGTACGTCGAACGCGGCCGACACGTCGAGGTGCAGATCTTCGGCGACACGCACGGAACGGTGAACGTGCTCGGCGCCCGGGAGTGTTCGATCCAGCGCCGACACCAGAAGATCATCGAGGAGGCACCGGGGGACCTCCCACCGGGGCTGCATGACCGGCTGTACGAGACGGCCATGGCTGCCGGACTGGCGGTCGGCTACGTGGGGGCCGGCACCATCGAGTTCCTGCTGGCACCGAGCGGCGAGTTCTTCTTCCTCGAGATGAACACCCGACTCCAGGTGGAGCACCCGGTCACCGAACTGGTCACCCCGGGCGGGCTGGACCTGGTCCGGTTGCAGTTGCTGGTGGCCGAGGGCGAGCCGCTGCCCGCACACCACCACTACCCCGCCAACCGCGGCTACGCGATCGAGGTGCGGCTGTGCGCCGAGGAGCCGGCGCAGGGTTGGCGACCGGCCACCGGCACCCTGCACCGCTTCGACGTGCCCGGGGTGCTCCGCGAGTTCGGCTGGTTCCAACGGGCGGGCCTGCGGCTCGACTCCGGTGTGGTGGCCGGCTCGGTGGTGGGCGTGCACTACGACTCGCTGCTCGCCAAGGTGATCGCCGTGGCACCGACCCGGTCGGAAGCTGCCCGGGCGTTGGCGGGCGCGCTGGCCCGGGCCGAGCTGCACGGGGTGGCCACCAACCGCGATCTGCTGGTCCGGGTGCTGCGCAGCCCCGAGTTCGCGGCCGGCGAGATCGACACCGGCTTCCTCGACCGGCACCCGGAGGTCTTCGCGCCGCTGCTCCCCGCCGACCAGCTCCCGGTCACCGCCCTCGCGGCGGCGCTCGCCTCGGCCGCCGGCCGTCGCGCCACGTCCGGGGTGCTCGGCGGGCTGCCGTCGGGGTGGCGCAACGTGCCGGCCGTCCCGCAGGTCACCCGGTTCGGCGGGCCGGACGGCGAGATCGAGGTCCGCTACCGGCTGGACCGGACGGGTGGCCTCGCCGAATGGTCCACCGACCCGTCGACCGCCGGCGCCACTGTGGCACTCGTCGAGGCGACAGCGGATCGGGTGGTGCTCGACGTCGACGGGGTTCGGCGCGCGTACCGCGTACACCTCGTGGGGTCGACGGTCTTCGTGGACGGCCCGGACGGGGCGGCGAGCCTGACCGAGCTGCCGCGCCTCCCACCGCCCACCGCGGAGGTGGCGGCCGGGTCGCTGCTCGCGCCGCTGCCCGGCGCGGTGACCCGGGTGCACGTCCAGGTCGGCCAGCGGGTCGCGGCCGGCGAACCACTGCTCACGCTGGAAGCGATGAAGCTGGAACATCCCGTGCTCGCCCCGACCGACGGTGTGGTCGCCGAGCTTCCGGTGCCCGTCGGCGGTCAGGTCCGGACGGGCGCCGTGCTGGCTGTGGTCACCACCGAGGAGGACCCCCGATGACCTTCGACCTCACCCCCGAGCAGGACCAGCTACGCGACGCCGTGCGGGCGTTGGGCCGCCGCTACGGCCACGGTTACTTCGTCGAGAAGGCGAAGGCCGGCGAGCACACCACCGAACTCTGGGCCGAGGCCGGCCGGCTCGGCTACCTGGGGGTCAACATCCCCACCGAGTACGGCGGTGGGGGCGGCGGTATCACCGAGCTGGCGATCGTCTGCGAGGAGCTGGCGGCGGCCGGCTGCCCGCTGCTGCTGCTGGTGGTCTCCCCCGCCATCGCGGCGACGGTGCTGACCCGGCACGGCACCGAGGAGCAGCGCAAACGGCACCTGCCCGGTCTCGCGGACGGCTCTCAGAAAATCGTGTTCGCGATCACCGAGCCGGAGGCCGGTTCCAACTTCCACCGGCTCGGCACTGTCGCCCGCCGCGACGGTGACGGTTGGCTGCTCAACGGCCGCAAGTGCTACATCTCCGGTGTCGACGAGGCCGGTCACGTGCTGGTGGTGGCCCGCGTCGCCGTCGGTGACGGCCCAGCCGGCTCAGGGGACACGTCTCCGCAGAGACTGAAGCCGGCGCTCTTCCTGGTGCCCACCGACGCGGCCGGGTTGACCAGGTCCAAGCTGGACATGGAGATCGTCTCCCCGGAGAACCAGTTCCTGCTCTACCTGGACGACGTGCGGGTGCCCGCCGACGCGCTGCTCGGTGAGTCGCTGGACGCCGGGCTGCCGGCGCTCTTCGCCGGGCTCAACCCGGAGCGGATCACGGTGGCGGCGATGGGTGCCGGCACCGGCCGGTACGCCATCGAACGGGCCAGCGAGTACACCGCCACCCGGAAGGTCTGGGGTGGCCGGAGCATCGGCTCCCACCAGGGCGTGTCACACCCGCTCGCCCATGCCGCGGTGCAGGTGGAGCTGGCCCGCCTCATGATCCAGAAGGCGGCCACCCTCTACGACGCGGGCCGCGACCTGGAGGCCGGGGTGTCCGGCAACATGGCCAAGTACGCGGCCGGGGAGGCCGCCGCGCTCGCCGTGGACACCGCCGTCCAGGTGCTCGGCGGGGCCGGCATGACCACCGAGTACGGGGTGGCGACACTGCTCGGCGCGGTACGGGCCGGTCGGATCGCCCCGGTCAGTCGGGAGATGATCCTCAACTTCGTGGCCCAGCACGTGCTGGGCCAGGAGAAGTCCTACTGAGCCGTCGGCGTCGGTGTGGTCAGGGCGCGGTGCGGCAGGCGGCGTCGATGCGGTGGACCGGGCGGACCCGTCGGCCCATGCCCTCCAGCAGGGAGTCCTCGACGTGGAAGTCGTGGATGCGCAGCTGGTGCCGGGGCAGCTCCTCCTCGCTCGGGCAGAGCACCTGCGCGCGCACCAGGTCGACCGGAACGTACCGGACACCGCCCCGCTCCTGAAGGATCACCATGTTGACGTCGTCGGTGGTGACCACGTGCCCGCGTACGTCCTCGGTCGGGCCGCTCTCCGGGCCCACCGTGGTGACCGTCAACGGCAACACCGGCGTGCTGATCACCGGCACCGCGGCCCAGACCAGCGTGGCCAGCACCGCCACCTCGGTCACCGACGCCAGGGGCCGGATCACCACGCCCGGCAGGGGCCCGGCGATGATCAGGGCCAGCAGCGGAGGCACCACGATGAGGGCCAGCACCAGCCACTCGTCGCCTTGACGCATCGCGTCGCGCAGCGTGGGCAGCATCAGCCAGCCGTACCCGGCGAGCAGCGCGATGATGATCAGCAGCCGGGGCAGCACCCGCTCGTGCAGGCGCGCGGGGCGGAGTTGGAACGCGGCCACGAACGCCGGCAGCAGCAACGGAAGGTAGAGCAGCGGCCAGGTGATCAGGGCGAGCAGGAAGCTCGCCAGGACCACCCAGGCCGGGGTGATGTCGGCCCAGCGGGCGAAGAGCGGACGACGACGGGTGCCCGGTGGTAGCCGGTCGGCGCTGACGGCCAGCACCGCGCCGAGCGCGAACACGGCGACGAGGCCGGTCGAGAGCAGCCGGGCCGCCGTGGTCAGGAACCCGGCGAGTAGGTTGACCGGCCCGACGTTCGCGACCAGCAACAGCGTGGTCTGGAGTTCGCCGCCGGCCTCCACACCGAGGCGGAGCACCGAGAAGATCGCTGGTACGCCCACCACGGCCGTCCAGAACGACTGGCTGGCGCGGGCCCGCCGCTCGGCCGGGTCCCATCGAACCCGCCCGGGCTCGACCTCGGCGACGACCGGCTGGGCCGGTTCGGCGACCGGCACACCGGCCGGCCAACCGACGGTGGCCGCCCCACCAGCCGCGGGTACCGGACCGTCGGTGGTCGGCGCGGCGGCGTCGTCCGGCACGGATGTGCGGGGCGGTGGGACCGGGCCGTCGCCGGCGGCGGTGGTCGCCGCGCTCACTTCGCGGGCGCCTTGTCGTCGAAGTCGACGAGCTTCGGCACCTCCAGCGGTTGCGGCTGGCGTTTCTCGGCCTTCAACCACGGGCCCAGGGTCCGGTTGTACGCGGTCTGCCAGGGACTGGCCTCGCCGTCGCGCCCCTGTTCGTAACTCTTCTGCAGGAAGAACGCGACGAGGTCCCGCAGCGCGGGATCCCCGATCGGCACGCCGATGCCCAGCAACTCGCTGGTGCCGAACGGCATGTCGACGATCTCGAATTCCTTCGGGTAGCTGGCCAGGAAACCGGCGAGGATCGACTCGTCGGAGCTGACCGCGTCGTAGCGGCCCTTGCGGATGCCGTCGACGCAGTCGCCGACGTCCTTCACCACGAACGTCTTGACCTGGTGTTTCTCCAGCTCGGCCTCGGTGGTGGAGCCACCGCTGGTGCAGACCTTGTAGGCCGGGTCGCGCAGATCCTCGATGGTGCGGATGCTGTCCTTGAGGCGTACCGGCACCATCACCTCCTGGGTGGTGACGAAGTACGGCCCGGCGAAGCTGACCAGCTTCTTCCGTTCCTCGGTCATGGAGAAGCTGGAGACCACGAGGTCGACGGTGCCCCCTTGGAGCGAGGGGATCCGGTCCTCGGTGGCCACCGACACGAACTCCAGCCGTTGGTCCCCTTCGTAGCCCAGGGAGGCGGCGATGTACTTGGCGATCTCGACGTCGAAGCCGACGTGCAGGCCGTTTCGCAGGTCGCCCATCAACGGCTCGTTCGTGGCGACACCGATGCGCAGCTTGGATTGGCCGTAGATGTGCGTCTCGCGCATCTTCTCCTGCACCGAGGGCAGGTCGGGCTCCTGCCGGCTGTCACAGCCGGCGGCGGCGGCCAGGACGAGGGTGAGGGCGACGGCCAGCGTCGACGCGACCGAGCGGAGCCGGGACTGCGACCTGCCTGAGTTCATGAGCGACCTCGCTGCTGGAAGAGCCTGCGGGACACCGAGAGTAGCGGCTCTTGTCCATTGCGTGTGGACGCCGAGCGGCCATGTCGGACCGACCGGCCGATCGATGTCGATCGGCGCGGCGGTCGGCTCTGCGGTTGACAGTCGGGCTCGCCACGACATGCTGGACGGGTGAGCCGATTGCCCAGACCCGATGCGCGGACGGTGGCGGTGCTCGCGGCGCTGGGAGCCCTCGCGCCGCTGGTCATGCTGCTCATCTGGCGTCGCCAGGATCTCCTCGGCGTGGCCCTGGCACTACTCTGCGTCCTGCTGATCATGGTGGCCGGGGTCGCCGTCTCCGCCGCCCGGCAGGGCGACGCCCCGGAGCCGGTGGACCGTTCGGCGGCCGTCGGGCCGCCCGAGTTGATGCCCTACGGGATCGACGCGGACACCCTCGACGCCCTCGACAGCCGGGACGCGTTGCGTGCGGTGCGTGACCGGCGACGCGGAACGAACGGGCTCAGCGGCGGCCGGTGAGTGTGGGCGCGGCGAGCGCGTCCACGCCCCGACCGGCCAGACACCGGTACGACCGGTCGACGCTGCCGTCGACCGGCGGTAGCACCTCCAGGTGCCAGCCGCTCGGCTCGGCGATCCCGGTGGTCAACCGGAACGTCGCGGCGCTGCACACCTGCTGCACCGGGGCGGCGGCGATCACCTCGTCGTAGTCGGCACCGACCAGCGACACCGGCAGGATGCCCTCGGCGTACGTCTCCCAGGTGTGCCGGCCGGCGCAGGGCAGCCGGGCCGCCTCCGCGCGGTTGCCGCGGATCCGTACCGGGCCGAAGCACTCCAGCTCGGGCAGGCAGCGGGCGCCCTCGGGCAGGGCGGTCGGCGCACCGGAGCCGGTGGCGCAGCCGGGCAGGGGGCCGGTCGCCGGTGCGGCGACCTGGGTGACCGACGGGCTCGGGGTGGGCACCGCCGCCCGGTCGGCGACCCAGGCCCCGGCGGTGGCCGAGGCGGCGAGCGCGAGCACGCCCGCGCCGCCGAGGAACCAGCGCCGCCAGCGCCGACCGCTGGGCACCGCCTGCTGGGTGTCCTCGATGGCCGGGCGGGGCACCGGCCGAGTGACCGCGTACGAGCCGGAGAGGGCCGCGCCGCCACTGACCGGGGCGCCGCTGACGGGTGCCGACGGCGGCCCGAGGGGCAGGTTCGCGAGGAGGTCGTGCAACTCCACGGCGGAGGGACGCTCGGCGGGGTCGTTGGCCATGCCGAGGCGCAGGACCTCGATCAGCTCGTCCGGCACCCCGGGGAGGGCGGGGAGCGGCTGGTTGAACATCTCCAGCACGGTCACCAGGCTCGGGTTGCGCTCGGACTGCCAGCGGGGCGGTCGGCCGTGCATCACCGCGTAGAGGGTGGCACAGAGCGCGTACACGTCGACGGCCGGTGACGGCGGGCTGTGGCTGAACATCTCCGGTGGCGCGTACGCCGGGGTGAGGACCTCCAGCGTGACCGAGGCGTCGCGGTGCTCGGCGAGCACCGCCAGCCCGAAGTCCGCGAGCACCGCCGAGTTGAAGTGCGAGTAGAGGATGTTGGCGGGCTTGACGTCGCGGTGCAGCACCCCGGCCGCGTGCGAGTGCGCCAACGCGTCGGCGATCTTCATGCCGAGGTCACGGGCCTCCACCGGGCCCAGCGGTGAGGTACGCATCCGTTCGGCGTACGAGCCGTCGCAGAGTTCCATGATCAGGTAGGGGTGCTGGTCGACGGTGACCCCGACGTCGAAGAGGTCGACCACGTGGGGGTGCGACGACATCCGGCCGGCCGCCCGCGCCTCGCGCAGGAAGCGGGCCTGATCCCGCTCGCTGTCCAGCGTCCGGTTCTCCACCTTGACGGCGACCTCACGACCCACCGAGATCTGGGTGGCCTGGTAGACGGTCGCGTAACCACCACGGGCAAAAACCCGCAAATCGGTCAGGCCGGGCACGATCGGAACCGGCAAGCCGCCTCTCGGGGTGTCCGTCACCGCTCGAAAATACCCAACCCGACCGATGGCTCAGCGCACCGCGTCCGCCGGAGCGGCACCGGCCGGACCGGTACCCTCCTCGGCGACCGCGGCCGACCCGGCACCGTCGGACGTGCCGACATCGCCCGCCGACCCGCCCCGGCGAGCGTCCAGGCGCAGGCCGACGGCTGTGGCGACGGCACCCAGCCCCTCCCACGCCGCCACGCCGAAGAACCGGTCCGGAGCGATGTCGGCCAGCACCGCGATGGTGAAGACGGTGAACGTGACCAGCCGGAAGACCACCGTGAACCGGTAGAACACCCGCCACTCGGTGACGGTGGCCAGCAGGTAGTAGACGCCCATGTTGAACGCCGCCATCGAGGACGCCAGCAGGAAGGTGCCGGTGTGATCGCCGACGGCACGCGTCTCCGGCACCTCGAACCCGAGCATGCGTAGCTGCGCCTCCGGCCAGAGCAGCCCGACCGTGCCCATCACCAGCGCCAACACGCCGAAGACCGCGATGGTCCAGCCCGCGATGGAACGCGGCAGCTTCATGAAGGGCCTCCCCAGGCACGGCGACGTCACCACTGTGGACCAGCAGACGGTGGTGACACGCTAGCGGCTCACCCCGATGACCACATCCCCAAAACCGGCAGAAACCCAGCCGACCCATTCGGGTTGATCAAGAGGTTTCCGTCACCGCACGGCCGTTTCCTGACGCAAACCTCTTGATCACCGAAGTCAGGGGGAGAGGCGGGCGTGCAGGGCGTCGGCGGCGGGGCGTTCGCTGCGCTGCTCGGTCGCGTACGCCAGGCGGACCGCCTCCTGCGCGCAGGACAGCGCCTCCGTCGGCTGGCCGCAGGCGGCCAGGGCCTCGGCCAGCACACTCGCCGCGATCACCTGACTGCGCACGTCCTCGGCCGGGGCGGTGACCGCCCGTCGGGCCCAGTCCAACGCCTGCTCCCGCTGACCGTGGGCGAGCAGCGCCGCCGCGTACTGGGCCATCGTCTGACGGCGGGAGAACAGCAGCGAGGGCGCGTTCGCGGCGGCCGTGGCCACCGGGGCGAGCAGCCCCACCGCGGTCGCCGAGTCACCGGCGGCCAGGCGTGCCGTCGCCAGCAGCACCCGAGGCGCCACCTGCGCCGGGGCCTGCGGATTGTGCGGCTCCACCGTGGTCAGCACCGAACGGGCCATCTGCTCGGCGGTCTCGCAGTCGCCCAGGTCCAACGCCACGAACCCGCGAAGCGTGCCGGCCATCCCGGTGAGCAGCGGGTGCGAGGTGCGCTCGGCGTACGCCAGGGCGTCGGTGAGCAGGTCCGCCGCGTGCTCCGGCTCGCCCAGCCCGCGCGCCACCACAGCCCGGACCACCAGGGCGAACCCCCGGCCCCAGTCGTCGGACGCGGCGGCGAACTCCCGGTACGCCCGCCGGGCCTCCCGGTCCGCCTCGGCCAGGTCACCCAGCTCGGCGGTGGCGAACGCGGCCACCGCGCGCAGCGTGCCCACCGCCCACGCCTCGCCGACCCGCTCCCCGAAGGGCAGGAACACCTGCGCCATCCGGCACGCCTCGCGCAGCCGACCGGCGAGCAGTCGGGCGAACGCCGTGGTGCCACGCAGCCACGCCTGCCCGTACGGGTCCTTCAACTCGGCGAAGAGCCGGGCGGCCCGACCGAGCACGGCGTCGGTGCCGGCGAAGTCACCCCGGGTGGTGGTGACCCACGCCAGGTTCTGCAGCGACCACGCCTGCCCACGCCGGTCCTGCGCGCCGAGGCTGACCTGGTACGCGGCAGCCAACCGGCTGCTCGCCTGGCTCAGCCGTCCGGCCACGAAGTCGGCCATCCCGAGTCGACGCATCGCGGTGGCACGTTGGACGGGCAGGCCGCCCGCGGTGGCCACCTGCAACGCCTCCTGCCAGGCGGTCATCGCCCGACCCTGGTCCCCCAGGGTCTCCTGGGCCTGCCCGGCGAGCAGCAGGGCACCCACCCGGGTGGCCTCGTCGCCCGCGTTCGCGGCGATCTTCTCGGCGTACGCCAACGCGTCGGCGACCCGGCCGACCTGGAGCAGCGCTCGGGCGTGCACCACCCGATCGGCCGCCGGCACCCCGTCGCGGGCCAGCTCGGTGGCGCGCTCGGCGTACTCGACGGCCAGCACCGGCTCGCCGGCGGACAGCGACCGGCGGGCGGCCCGGCCGAGCGCGGCGACGCCGAGCGGCACCACCGCGCGGGCCGGCGCGTCCGGGCGCAGCTTCACCGCGTCGGCGAGCCTCGCGGCCCGCTCGACGTGCGTCGCCACGAAGTCGTCCCGGGCCTCGTCGGTGAACCCGCCCGGCCCGGCGGAGGCGGCCTCGTCCGTCGGCGCCGCCCAGCGGGCCAGTGCGGCGTGCCGCTCGGCCAGCTCCGCCTTGCTCACCCCGGCGTACGCGGCCTCCCGCATCAGCGGGGTCGCGAACGAGTAGCCGGTGCGGGAGCGGTGCAGCATCCGGCGTTGCAGCAACTCCTCGACGGCCCGGTCGAGTTCCACGGCGACCACGGCCGACGGTCGGCCGTCGCGGCCGGCACGCTGCTCGCGCATCGCCTCCAACGCGCCGTTCGGCACCGTGTCCCCGATCACCGCGGCGTCACGCAGCACCGAACGGGCATCCGGTGGCAGGGCGTCGATCCGGGCGGCGAGGACGGCGGCGAGGTCCCGGGAGAGCAGACGGCTACCCAGCGAACCGGGCACCAGCCGCCAACTGGCCGACGCGCTCTGATCGCCGGTGCCGGGGCGTTCCCCCGACGCGCGGACGCCCCGCCCGGACTCCGTGGTGAGCGCCCCCCGCTCGATCAGCAGGGTGACCAACTCGGCCAGGTAGAAGGGGTTGCCCTGCGCGGTGGCGAGCAGCCGGTCCGTGTCGGCCTGGGGCAGCCTGCCACCGGACAGGTAGCTGGTGAGCAGCCGTGCCGCGTCGGCACCGCGCAGCGGCGGCAGGGAGTGCACCTCGGCGTCCGCGACCCGGGTCAGCGCCCCGGCGGTACGCACCAGCTCCGGCCGACCGAGCAGCAGCACCAGGACCGGGCCGGTGAGCCGGGACAGGGTCATCCCGAGGGCACTGATCGTCTCGGCGGTGGCGTCGTGCAGGTCGTCCACCACGATCACCAGCGGCGCCTCCGAGGCGAGGCCGCTGAGCAGGTCGGCGACCGCGTTCGGCACCGCCTCCGCGTCCGCGGCCGGGAGGCCCGACCCACCCCACTCCCCGGTGTCGGTGCCCGGGTGCGCGGGCAGTTCGCCGTAGCCGAGCAGGGCGAGCAGTTGCTCGACGGCGATCGGCGCGGTCTCGCCGCCGGAGCGGGCGAGTCGCTGCCCGAGCCGCCGCAGTCGCTCCTCCACAGCCGGTCGGGTCAGCGCGGTGGCCGCGTCACTGGGCAGGCCGACGGCGGCACGCACCAGGTCGGCCAGGGGCGCGAGCCGACGACGCTCACCGAACGCGGCGCACCGCACCGAGAGCACCCGAGCGCCGGTGTGCGCCGCGTACCGGCCGGGGCCGACGTCGTACCCGGCGGCGAGACGCTCGACCTCCGCGGCGAACCGGGACTTGCCGATGCCCGCCTCGGCGGTCATCAGCAGCACCCGCGGGTCCCCCTGGTCGATCACCTCGGCGAGCCGACCGGCGACCCGACCGATCTCCGTCTCCCGGCCGACGTACGGTGCCTCGTCGCCGAGCCCCGACCGGGTGCCCGGCGCGTCCAGGAGACCGAGCAGCTCGTACGCCTCGACCGGTTCCCGCTTGCCCTTGAGCCGCAGCGGGCGCAGCGCCCGCCAGGACGACACGTGCCGGGTCGCGGCGGCGGTGCGCCCTCCGGCGTACACCGCGCCGACGGCGGCGGCGTCGGCCAGCCGGGCGGCGGTGTTCACGGTGTCGCCGATGACCGTGTACTCGATGGCGGCCTGGATGCCCGCGATGACGTCACCGGTGTTCAAGCCGACGCGCAGTCCGAGCGGCGCGCCGCCGCCCCGTTCGTCGTCGAGCACCCGGCGGACGGCCCGCTGCATGGACAGGGCGGCCCGAACCGCGCGTTCGGCGTCGTCCTCGTGCGCCACCGGAGCGCCGAAGACCGCCATGATCCCGTCGCCGGTGAGCTTGTCGACGTGCCCGCCGAACGTCTTCACCGCACCGGCCAGCGCGGCGAGCACCCGGTCGGTGACCGCGCCGACCCGTTCCGGGTCGAGGTCCTCGGACCAGGAGGTGAACTCGGAGAGGTCACCGAAGAGCACGGTGACCACCCGGCGCTCGGCCGCCGGCAACGTGGCGGCGGCCGGCAACGCGGCACCGCAGTTGTGGCAGAACCGCGCGCCGGGAACAGCGACGGTTCCACACACGGGGCAGGTCACATGTGCTCCAACCCACTGACCCCGGGCGCGGATTCCCCGGGGTCGGCACCCAGATATTCGAGTTGGGCGCGGACCGACCACTCGGCCGCCCACCAGAGCGAGCGGTCCACGTCCGCGTAGACCGCCGCCACCACGTCGGCGGGGGTGCTTGCTCCGGCGGCGACCGCGGCCCGGACCTGGTCGAGCCGCGCCCGGCGGTGCGCGAGGTAGAAGTCGGCGGCGGCGGCGCAGTCGGCGAGCGCGGGACCGTGGCCCGGCAGGGCCGGGATCCGCCGGTACGCGGACAGCAGCGCGAGGCTCTTCAGGTAGTCGCCGAGGTGCCCGTCGGGGTGGGCGACGACGGTGGTGCCCCGACCGAGGATGGTGTCACCGGTGAGCACCACCCGCTCGTCGCCGTGCTCGACCAGGAAGCAGACCGAGTCGGCGGTGTGCCCGGGGGTGCCCAGCAGGCGGATCTCCAGGCCGAAGCCGCCGAGGTCTTCATCCGGTTCGGTCAGCGGCTCGCCGCCGATGGTGTGCGCCGGGTCGGCCGCGAGGACGTGCACGCCGCCGAGTAGTTCGCTCAACCGTGCGGCACCCTCGGTGTGGTCCGGGTGGCCGTGGGTGATCAGGATCAGCCCGATGGGCCCGTGCTCGGCGATGCGGGTCAGGTGCCCCTCGTCCGCCGGCCCGGGGTCGACCACGATGGCCTGCTCGCCGGCCGGGGCGCGCAGCACCCAGGTGTTGGTGCCGTCGAGGGTCATCGGCCCGGGGTTCGGCGCACGCAGCAACGTCACCCAGGTCGGCAGCTCGTCGGCGAGCGCCGCCGCCGGCGCCGTCACGTGCCCGCTCATGGCTGCGATCGTACGACCCCGCCCGCCACACCCCACGATCTTGCGCGGCGAACCGGAAGGAAGGGCCGCGAAAAGGGCCCTTCCTTCCGACGGATCGCGGATGACGCCGACGCGTCAGGCGACCTCGACGATCAACTCGATCTCCACCGGGGCGTCGAGGGGCAGTTCGGCCACACCGACGGCGCTGCGGGCGTGGCGACCGGCCTCGCCGAAGACGGTGCCGAAGAGGTCGGAGGCACCGTTGATCACCGCGGGCTGACCGGTGAAGCCGGGCGCGGAGGCCACGAAACCGGTCACCTTGACCACCTTGACGACGTTCTCCAGGCCGACGAGGGAGTCGACAGCGGCCAACGCGTTGAGCCCGCAGCGCTGCGCCAGATCCTTCGCCTGCTCGGCGGAGATCCCGGCGCCGACCTTGCCGGTCGCGAGCAGTTTGCCCTCGGCGATCGGCAACTGGCCGGAGACGTAGACGTGCTGCCCGGACTGCACGGCCGGCACGTAGCTGGCCACCGGCGGCACGACCTCGGGCAGTTCGAAGCCCAGCTCGGCGAGCTTCGCGTGCGGACCGTTGCTCACCGCGTCACCTCGGGAATCCGTTGCGCCGCGCTCACGCCTTGGGCCGCTTCAGGTAGGCGACCAGCTGGTCCGGGTTGGGCCCGGGGACCACGGCGACGAGCTCCCACCCGTCCTCGCCCCAGTTGTCGAGGATCTGCTTGGTCGCGTGGACCAGCAGCGGGACCGTGGAGTATTCCCACTTCTGCATCGCTGAAGCGCTCCCTCTCGGTGCGGAATTGTTCGAGGGACAGCCTACGGTCCGCCGGCCGGGCGGGACGCGGGACGCTGCTCCGGCGCGGCCGGCACCTCCCCACAGAGGCCCTCGTGCTCGTACCCCTGGGGGCAGCGGGACCGGTCGGGCAGCAGCAGGTCGCAGAAGACCCGGTGCCTGTTGTTCTGGTCGTCGGCGTTGGACACGGTGGTCTCGCCGGCGTCCAGCTCGGGCAGGAAGCCCAGGGACACCGCGACCCGGCCGGCCAGCACGGTCGCCGCCGCCAGACTCGGCACGCGGATCGGCAGGTGGATGACGTACCCCGGCTCGTCGTCGTCGCGGGCCCGCTCGGCGGGGCGGCTCGGCGTCCGGGCGGTCTCCGTCTGCTCCGACATCCGGCGGTACGACCGCTCGTTGACCGGCTGACCGCCGACCGGCCCCCCGCCGGTCTCGACCACGGATCCGGGCCGTCGCGGCCGGTCGTTGGTCGGGAACTGGGTGCGAGGGCTGTTGTCCGCGTCGCGCATGCAGTGCCTCCGGTCGTACCTCTCGGATCATGCTTCCGGCCCGGGCCCATTCGTCCGTTCCGGCCCCCGCACCGGGACGAAGGTAGGTCGATGGCCCCGGTCCCGCCAACAGGACGCGCACAACCAGTCATCAACAGTCACATATGCGACAGATCGCCAATGGGGGCAGTCGATGTCGCTGTCGGCCCATCCGACCGGACGCCCGCTCGGTATGGCAGGGCGACGCCGAATCGGTAATCGACGGTTACCCTTCCGGTCGGACGGTCGCGCAGCGCCCGGCCGCCCGCTCGATCACGCTCGACGCCCTGGGTGGCGGCGGGCGTCGCACCCCCGAGGGAACGACGATGACCCAACCGCCCAGCGGCGACCAGGCCGGCCCGACCGCCCACCCTTCGGCCCAACCGGAGCCCGCCGGCCAGTCGGGCCCTCCGGCCATCCCCGGCCAGACAGCCCCCGCCGCACCGTCCGGGCGACTCGCCCTCCCCGCGTCCTCCGCCCAGCCGGCGCTCCCCGCCGCCCCCGCCCAGGCAGGTGACGTCGGGCAACCGGAACGCCCGGTCGGACCGACCCCGGCTGCGGCTCCGCCCGGGTCGGGCACCGCGGAGATCCCACCACCCCCGCCGGGATATCCGCCGTACCAGGGCACCGGCGCGCCGAAGAAGAAGAACGGCCTGCTGATCGCGGCGATCGCACTGGTCGTGATCATGGTGCTCTGCGTGGGCGGTGGTGTGGTGGCGTTCCTGACCCTGCGCGACGCCGAGACCGGCGAAGGCGCCAAGGAGCCGGCGGTCGCGGTCGACGAGTTCCTCACCGCGGTCTACAAGGACCGTGACGCCACCAAGGCGGCCAGCCGGGTCTGCGCGGCCTCCCGCGACGACGAGAAGATCGCCGCGAAGGTCGCCGAGGTGCAGAAGTACGCCTCCGCGCACCAGAACCCCCGCTTCCGGTGGACCACCCCGAAGGTGGACAACCAGACCGGCGACCGGGCCACGGTCTCCACCCGGGTCACCATGACCACCTCCGACGAGAAGGTGGCTGACCAGGACCTACGTTTCACAGTGGTGCAGAAGACGGGTTGGTGGGTCTGCGAGGTCGCGTGACCGCCGACCCTGGATAGGCTCGACGGGTGTGTGCAGCTGAGCGGCCGACCGAGCCGGCCGGTACGGGATGGTCCGCCCGCCTTCACGTGGTGACCGGCAAGGGCGGCACCGGCAAGACCAGCGTCGCGGCGGCCCTGGCCCTCGCGCTCGCCGCCGGTGGTCGGCGCACCCTGCTGGTCGAGGTCGAGGGGCGGCAGGGCATCGCCCAACTGTTCGGCATCGACCCGCTGCCCTACGAGGAGCGGCACCTCGCCGACGCACCGGACGGCGGTGAGGTGCGCGCCCTGGCGGTGGACGCCGAGGAGGCGTTGCTCGAGTACCTCGACATGTTCTACAAGCTGGGCGCGGCCGGCCGGGCGCTGCGCAAGCTCGGCGCCATCGACTTCGCCACCACCATCGCGCCGGGCCTCCGGGACGTGCTGCTCACCGGCAAGGTGAAGGAGGCGACCACCCGCACCGCCGGACAGCGCCGCGCGTACGACGCGGTGGTGTTGGACGCCCCGCCGACCGGACGGATCGGCCGTTTCCTCAACGTGACGGCGGAGACCGCCCGGCTGGCCAAGGTGGGCCCGATCAAGACCCAGAGCGAGGGCGTCTCAGCGCTGCTGCGCTCCCCGATGACCGCGGTGCACGTCGTCACGCTGCTGGAGGAGATGCCGGTACAGGAGACGGTGGACGCGATCGCGGACCTGACCTCGCTCGGCTTCGGCGTCGGGAAGGTGATCGTCAACGGCGCTCGGCCCCGACTGCCCGCCGGTCCGGCGCTCACCGCCGCCGAGCTGCGACGCGGGTTGGTCGCCGCCGGGTTGCCTGCCGACCGGGACATCGTGGCCGGTTTGCACGACGAGGCCCGGGACCAGCTCATCCGGCGCGAACTGGAGGATTCGCTCCGCGCCGACCTGGTGGAGTTGGGGCTGCCGATGATCGAGCTGCCGTTGCTGCCCGACGGGGTGGACCGGGCGGGCCTGATGACCCTGGCCCGAGCCCTCGTCAGCGCCGATTGACTCACACCTGAGCTCAGCACCGGCGCGTGGACCCACGCGGCCCGATACGCTCGATTGGTGCCTTCCGAAGACGCGGCGCCGCAGCTGGACGTCGACCAGATCCTCGCCGACCCCGGCGTACGGATCGTCGTGTGCTGCGGTGCCGGCGGGGTGGGGAAGACGACCACCGCCGCGGCGCTGGCACTGCGGGCTGCCGAGCAGCACGGCCGGCGCACCGTGGTGCTCACCATCGACCCGGCTCGCCGGCTGGCGCAGTCGCTGGGCCTGACCGAGTTGGACAACACCCCTCGTCAGGTCAAGGGCATCGACGTCGAGAGCAGCGGCGGCGAGTTGCACGCCATGATGCTGGACATGAAGCGCACCTTCGACGACGTGGTGCTGCAGCACACCGATCCGGCGAAGGCCGCGGAGATCTTCGCGAACCCGTTCTACCAGGCAATGAGCTCGACCTTCGCCGGCACGCAGGAGTACATGGCGATGGAGAAGCTGGGTCAGCTGCACGCCCGGGGCGAGTGGGACCTGATCGTCGTGGACACCCCACCGTCCCGCTCGGCACTGGATTTCCTGGACGCGCCGGCCCGACTCTCCCGCTTCCTCGACGGCCGGATGCTGCGACTGCTGCTCGCTCCGGCGCGCAGCGGCGGTCGGAGCATGTTCAGCCTGGTCACGGCCTCGTTCGGGATGTTCTCGAAGGTGGTGCAGAAGGTGCTCGGCGCGCAACTGCTCACCGACCTGTCCGGCTTCGTGGCCGCCCTGGACTCGATGTTCGGCGGTTTCCGGCAGCGCGCGGAGCAGACGTACCGCATCCTTCAGGCGCGGGAGACGGCCTTCCTGCTGGTCGCGGCTCCGGAGCCGGACGCGGTCCGGGAGGCCGCCTACTTCGCGGGCCGTCTACGTGACGAGCGGATGCCGCTCGCCGGCCTGGTGCTCAACCGGGTGCACCGACCGGCGGTGCCGGAGTTGGACGCCGAGCAGAGCCGGGTCGCCGCCGAGCGGCTGACCGAGCTGGGTGGGCACGAGGCCACCGCCGACGTGTTGCGGGCCCACGCGGCGCTGGCCCGCCAGGCGGTACGCGAGCAGCAGGTCGCCGCGCGCTTCACCGAGGCGTTCCCGGCGGTGCCGGCGGTGTCGGTGACGGCTCAGCCCGCCGACGTACACGACGTCGACGGGCTGCGGACGATCGGCGCGGCGATCAGCCGGCCGTGACCGGCTTCAGTTGGTCGCGCTGACCAGGATCTTGTCCTTGCCGGTCTTGTCCTTGCTGTTCTTCTTCATCGCAGCCTCGAACATCTTGCGCCAGCTCGTCACCTGCGGGTGACGACGCAGCAGCGCCCGCCGTTCGCGTTCGGTCATGCCACCCCACACACCGAACTCGATCCGGTTGTCCAGCGCGTCGGCCAGGCACTCGTACCGAACTGGGCAGCTCCGGCAGATCCGCTTCGCCACGTTCTGTTCGGCGCCCTGTACGAACAACGCGTCCGGGTCCCCGTTCTGACATGCCGCCAGCGACGGCCAGTCAGTGATCATGCCCATGTGTACACGTCCCCCCTTGCAGTACCTACCGACCTCGTCGATGCACGTCAGCCGGCAATTCCCCCCGGTCGCCCGGCCTACCTTCCCCAAGGCGGCGCGGACGACATGTGGCTCTGTCGCCGCCCCCATCATGCTCTGTAGTCGACCGATTACGCAACGTTGTCGGCGAAATCCATCATTCCGGACACTCCCGGCTTCCCGGGCCTTCGACCGCCGGTTACCCCGCCCAGGTCAGCGATAACGCTGCGCCGCCTCCTCGATTCGGAGGAGACTCACGCCAGGTCACACGCAACCAAGCACCGGGGGTCGTGCGTTTAGCACAACGAGGGCAGCGCGCGCAGGAAATGGGGAAAGAACGCCCCAGCGCCCCTCGTTCCCTACTCGCGTACCCTGTCGAGGTGACCTGGATGCGGAAACGTGACCACAATGTGCTGACCAACGCCGCATCGCTACTCGTGTGTGGCCTGTTGGCCGGCGTGGTGGTCGCTGCGGCGGCCTTCCCCGCGGTGGCGATGTCCGGCTTGGCCGCGAAGGCCGGAGCCGAGACATTCGGCGCCCTGCCCACGGAGCTGACCGTGGCCCGCGCGCCACAGATCAGCTACCTGCTGGCCTCGGACGGCAAGACACCGCTCGCGACGATGTACGACGAGAACCGGCGCGACGTGAAGCTCGCCGACATCTCGCCGTACATGCAGAAGGCCATCATCGCGGCCGAGGACCACGACTTCTACAAGCACAACGGCGTCGACATCAACGGTGTCGCCCGCGCGTTCGTCAACAACCAGAACGAGGGCGCCGGCCGGCAGGGCGCCTCGACGCTGACGATGCAGTACGTCCGGCTGGCCATCGCCTACTCGGCCACCCACCCGGCCGACGTGGTGGCGGCGACCGAGGACACCAGCGCCCGCAAGCTCCGCGAGATGCGGCTGGCCCTCCAGGTCGACAAGGAGTTCTCCAAGGACGAGATCCTCACCCGCTACCTCAACCTCGCCTCGTTCGGCAACGGCGCGTACGGCATCTTCGCCGCCAGCCAGGTCTACTTCGGTAAGCCGCCGAGCAAGCTCAAGATCGAGGAAGCGGCGCTGCTGGCCGGCATGGTCAAGGCACCGACGACGAACGACCCGACCACCAAGGCCGGCTACCCGCTCGCCCTGGAACGGCGCGACTACGTCATCGACAACATGGTCGAGATCAAGGCCATCACGCAGCAGGAGGCCGACGCCGCCAAGGCCGTCAAGCTCGAGGTGAAGGACAAGCGCACCCCGAACGGCTGCGTCTCCGCCAACGTCAACAGCTGGGGCTTCTTCTGCGACTACTTCTACCGCTGGTGGATGGATCAGGAGACGTTCGGCTCGACCACGTACGACCGCGAGCGTCGTCTGAAGAGCGGCGGCTACACCGTCGTCACCTCCATCGACGTCCAGGCGCAGAGGGCCGCGGACAAGGCGGTCCGCAAGGCCAAGAGCGAGAACAGCAAGGAAGCCGCCATGGTCGCGGTGGTCGAGCCCGGCACCGGCCGGGTCCGGGCGCTCGCGGTGAACAGGCAGTTCAAGCTGGACGACCCGAAGAACCCGAAGAACAAGATCTCCAGCGACCCGGCGAAGAGCAAGAAGAAGATCCGGGGCAACTACCCGGCCACGGTGAACCCGCTGCTCACCGGCGGCGACGGCATCACCGGCTACCAGGCCGGGTCGACGTTCAAGATGTTCACCATCGTGGCGGCGCTGGAGAAGGGCATCCCGCTCAGCTACAGCATCAACGCGCCGAAGCAGTTCAAGTCGGAATACATCATCCGGCCCGGCCCGGCGGCCTGCCCGGGGACCAGCTTCTACTGCCCCACCAACTCCACCGACAGCATGGCCGGCCCGCACAACATGTGGAGCGCGTTCGGCCGCTCGGTCAACACCTACTTCGTGCCCCTGCAGCAGCAGGTCGGTGCGGAGAACGTGGTCAAGGCCGCGAAGCGGCTGGGCATCAACTTCCGGTCCCAGGAGGACCTGGACCTGGAGAAGGGTGCGCACCAGTGGGGTGCGTTCACCCTGGGCGTCTCGCAGACCACCCCGCTCGACCTGGCCAACGCCTACGCCACCCTCGCCGCGGACGGTAAGTACTGCGAACCGATCCCGGTGCAGGAGATCCGCGACCCGGAGGGCAACAAGCTGGACATCGCCAACCCGCGGTGCGAGAAGCGGTTCAGCACCGACGTGGCCCGCGCCGCCGTTGACGCCGCCCGCTGCCCGGTCGGTGACAAGTCGTCGTCCTCGAAGTGCACGGGTGCCACCGCCCCCAACGTCCGCGGCGACGTCGGTTACCCGGTGGCCGGCAAGTCCGGCACCACCGACTCGGAGAAGACCGCCGCCCTGGTCGCGATGACCAAGCAGTACTCGGTCGCCGGCATCATGGCCGACCCGGACTGGCCGCAGACGAACGTCAAGATGAAGCACGCGGAGAAGGACGGCATCAACCCGCCGGTGTGGGAGACGCTGCGGGACGCCATGAAGGGCAAGCCGAAGATCAACTTCGAGCCGCCGGGCCAGAAGATCTCCGAGGGCGACCAGCGCAGCATCCCCGACGTGAAGTGCATCTCGGTGGACCAGGCGAAGTCCCGGCTCAAGGGCGCCGGCTTCGAACCGGTCGTCTCCAGCACGAAGGTCCCCTCCTCGTGCAAGGCCGGCGACGCCGCCGGCACCAGCCCGGACGGTCGCACGATCAAGGGTGGCCTGGTCAGCATCCAGGTCAGCAGCGGCAGCGGCGCGCCGGGCAACACCGACGGCACGCCGGGCAACCCGCCCGGCAACCAGCCCGGCCGACCCGGCAACGGCCGTCCCGGCGGCTGAGCCGACGAGTAGGACACAACGGGCGGGCACCCTCCTCGGGTGCCCGCCCGTTCGTCTGTCCGGCCCCGGTAGGCCGACGCTGGTCCCGCTGGTGTCAGAGACCGAGCTGTCGGCGTACCTCCGCGGCCACCCGACCGCCCTCGGCCCGACCCGCCACCGCGGCCTGGGCCGCCTTCATCGCCGGGCCCATCTGGCTCTTACCGGTGAAGCCACCCGCGGCGAGCGCCCCCGACACCAGCTCGGCCAACTCGGCGTCCGGGAGCTGCTTGGGCAGGTAACGGTCCAGCACCTCACCCTCGGCGGTCTCCTTCGCGGCCTGCTCGGCGCGACCGGCGTCGGCGAACGCGGTGGCGGCCTCCCGGCGCTTCTTGGCCTCCTTGGTCAGCACCGCGAGCACCTCGTCGTCGGTGAGGTCGCGCTTGGCCTTGCCGGCGACCTCCGCATTGCCGACGGCGGCCAGGGCCATCCGCAGCGTGGAGGTGGTCAGCTCGTCGCGCGCCTTGAGCGCGGAACGCATGTCGGCGGTGAGGCGGTCCTTCAGCGTGCTCATGGACGGTCAAACTACCCTGAACGCCATGCGAAAGCGCACACTATTCCGGCTTGCCGCCGGAACCGCCACGGTCGGCGCGGCCACCCTCGCGTACGCGTCGCTCATCGAGCGCAACATGTTCACCCTGCGGCGGTACGACGTGCCGGTGCTCCCGGCCGACGCGGAGCCGCTGCGTGTGCTGCACCTGTCCGACCTGCACATGACGCCCGACCAGGCACGCAAGCAGCGCTGGGTGGCGTCGCTGGCCGCCCTGGACCCCGACCTGGTGGTGGTCACCGGCGACAACATGGCCCACCCGGGCGCGGTGCCCGGGGTGCTGCGGGCCCTCCAGCCGCTGCTGGACTTCCCCGGAGCGTTCGTCTTCGGTTCCAACGACTACACCGGCCCGGTGCTGAAGAACCCGTTCACCTACTTCCTGCCCGACCGGGAGTACACCGAGGGTGTCGAGCTGCCCTACGAGGAACTGCGCCAGGTCTTCACCGGCGCCGGTTGGGTCGACCTCAACAACGCCCGGACCATGCTGAAGGCCGGTGGTCGGCAGGTGGACCTGGTCGGGGTCGACGACCCCCACATCGACCGGGATGACTACCCGTCCGTGGCCGGAAAGGTCTCGTCCTCCGCCGACCTGTCCATCGCCGTGACGCACTCCCCCGAGCCACGGGTGCTCGACCAGATGGCCGCCGACAGCTTCGGTCTGCTGCTGGCCGGGCACACCCACGGCGGTCAGGTCTGCGTACCGGGCTACGGGGCCCTGGTGACCAACTGCGGCCTGCCCCGCTCGATGGCGCGCGGTCTGCACCGGTGGCCGGGCTCGGACTCCTGGCTGCACGTCTCCGCCGGCCTCGGCACCCACCCCACCGCCCCGGTCCGCTTCGCCTGCCCCCCGGAGGCCAGCATCCTGACCCTCATCCCCCGCTGACGCCGCGCTCGTGGGCCCGCGCCGCGCTCGTCCGGGCGCGCGGCGCTCGTCCGGGGCGCGCCGGGCTCGTCCGGGGCGCGCCGCGCTTGATCCGCGCAAGGCTCGTCCGGGGCGCGCCGGGCTCGATCCGCGCAACATCGGGGATGTTGCTGCCTCGGCGCGTCCTGAGGCAGCAGTATCGGTGATGTTGTGCGGATCTTGGTCGCTCCGGCGGGGTGTTCCGGGCGGCGGGGGTACCGAGTTTGACCATCGGACCGGGTGGGCTACTATTTGTCGGCACGCCTCGGGGTGTGGCGCAGCTTGGTAGCGCGCTTCGTTCGGGACGAAGAGGTCGTCGGTTCGAATCCGGCCACCCCGACCAGAGGCAAGAGGGCACATCCGATCCATGGATGTGCCCTCTCAGCATTTTCGGCGGAGCCGACCAGGCAGCCCGCGCCCGGCTGATCGAGCCGCGCCTTTCGAGCCGCGCCTTTCGAGCCGCGCCTTTCGGGATGCGCACCGGCTCTACGCAGCCAATATAGGTGTTTCTACCGATCCCCGAAGGTGCTGCCACACCTAGCGTCGGTGGCACGACGAGCCGTCCGAGGGAGACCACCGATGACCACCACACTCGACTTCACCGCCGTCAAGGCACGCCAGCAGGTGACCTGGGCCAGTGGCGACTACGGAGCTGTCGCCGCCCTCATCCACCCGATCGCCGAGTTGCTGGTGACCGCGGCCGACCTGTCGGCGTGCGACCGGGTGCTGGACGTGGCTACCGGCACCGGCAACGCCGCCATCGCCGCAGCCCGCTGCGGCTGCACCGTGACCGCCGTCGACTACGTACCCGAACTGTTGGAACGCGGCCGCGCGCGGGCCTCGGCGGAACGGCTCCCGGTCACGTTCGTGACCGGGGACGCGGAGCGTCTGGCGTACGTCGACGGCGCGTTCGACGCGGTGCTCTCCGTCGTCGGCGTGATGTTCGCTCCGCACCAGGAGCGGGCGGCGGCCGAGTTGGTCCGGGTCTGCCGGCCCGGAGGCACCGTGGCTCTGGCGTCGTGGACGCCGCAGGGTTTCATCGGCGAGCTGTTCCGCACGGTGGGGCGGCATGTGCCGCCACCGGCGGGGCTGCGCCCGCCGGTGCACTGGGGCGACGAGGGCCGGGTCCGCGAGTTGCTCGGCGGGGCCGTGGGCGACATTCGGGCGGTACGCCGGGAGTTCGTCTTCCGCTTCGGTACGCCTGAGGAGTTCGCCCTCTTCTTCCGGGCCAACTACGGTCCGACCCTGAAGGCCTTCGAGGCGCTGCCCGAGGAACGCCGACCGGAGCTGCACGCGGACCTGGTGGAGCTGGCCCGCACCCACAACCGGTCCACCGACGGCACGGTCCGCATCGGGGCGGAATACCTGGAGGTCGTGGCGCGGCGTATCGCCGACCCGGCCTGACCTGTTGGAACGGTGGCGGCCACACACCGGTGTGGCCGCCACCGCGGTCAGTCCTGGCGTTCGGTGCGCTCGATCTCGGCGAACGCCGCCGCCAGGTAGCCGTCCAACGGCGCGCCGGTCGCCGCCAGCAGGTCCGCCACCAACAGTGGAGCGTGCCGGGCCAGTGCGGACGCGTCCGGTGGCGACTCGTCGCCCTCGGGGTCGTACACGCCCAGGGCGCCGGCCAGCAGGACGAGCACCACGTGCGGGTCGACGTCCGAGCGCCACCGCGTGGCCCCCTGCACGCAGCGGGTCAACACCTGGCGTACGTCGTCGCCGGTCAACCCCTCCGGATGGCTCTCCTCCAGCAGCAGCCGGACCACCGCGCCGAGCACCAGGCCGGAGCGGTCGTCCGCGGCGAGCCCAGAGACAGCCTCGTCGTACGCCTGCCCGTCCCGTTCCTGGGCGGCGGCCACGGCCGCGGTGGCGGTCACCGCGATGGCGCGGGCGGAAGCGGGCAGATGTCGCCAGGTGCCGGTCATCGGGCCAGCATCGCAGACCCGCCGGACACCGTGCGATTGATCACCCGCGGGCCGCGACGACAGCGTGGAACGACCTAAACGAGTCGCATGCTGTCACACCCGACGAACAGAATGCCGGTCATGCTGCGTCGTGCCCTGCCCCGCCGCCCGGAAGCCCGTCGGATCCTCGTCGGCACCCTGCTGTCGGCGATCGGGCGCGGCCTGACCCTGCCGTTCCTGTTCATCTACCTGACCGACGTACGCGGGCTCACCGACGCTCGCGCCGGGCTCGTGATCGGGTGGTACGGCGCGGTCACCCTGGCCCTCTCGCCGTTGGGTGGGACGCTGATCGACCGGTTCGGCGCGCGTCGGGTGGTGGTGCCCTGCCTGCTGATCGAGGCGGTCGGCACCGGTTCGCTCGCGTTGGTCAACTCGACCGGGTCTGCCCTGCTGGTGATGACGGTGGTCGCCGTCGGCAGTTCGGCGATCTGGTCCGGGCAGAACACGATCCTCGCCTCGTTGACCGACGACGGTGAGCGGCAACGCGTCTTCGGGTTGAACTTCGCCCTGCTCAACCTGGGCATCGGCATCGGTGGCATGACCTCCGGCGCGATCGTCGACACCGCCCGACCCGGCACCTTCCAGACGATCTACCTGCTGGACGCGGTGACCTACCTGATGCCGGCGATCATCCTGCTCACCCTGCCCGGGGTCGGCCACCGCCTCGGCAGCCGCACCGGCGTCGACCAGCCGTCGCCCGGTGGCTACCTCACCGTGCTCCGCGACCGCCCGTTCCGCCGGCTGGTCATCTTCGGGTTGATTCTCACCACCTGCGGGTACGCGCAGATCGAGGTGGGCTTCGCCGCGTACGCGGTGCGGGTGGCCGAGGTGGAGACCCGAGTGGTCGCCTGGGCGCTCGCCGCCAACACGGTCATGATCGTGCTCGCCCAACTAGTGGTGATCCGGCGGATCGAGGGACGCAGCCGCACCCGGGCGCTTGCGGTGGTGGGTGCGGTGTTCGCCACCGCCTGGCTGGTCCTCGGCGCGGCCGGGCTGGTCAGCGGTGAGAACGCGCTGCTGGCCGCCCTCTGCGTGGTGGCCTGCTCGGCGATCTTCGGCTTCGGCGAGACGATGCTGTCACCGGTCATGCCCGCCCTGACCAACGCGCTGGCCACCGACGAGCTGCGCGGCCGGTATAACGCGATGAGTTCGATGATCTTCGGCATCAGCGGGGTGATCGGCCCGGTGACCGCCGGCCCGCTCATCGGCGCCGCCGACGGCAAGGTCTGGGTGGCGACAGTGGTCGGCGGCTGCCTGGTCGCCTCCCTGGTCGCCCTGTCGCTGCGCCGACTGCTCAGCGCGGATCAGGACGGCCGACTGACGCCGACCGTCACCTCCCCCGAACCGACCCCCACCCCCGCCTGACCCGCGCTCCCACTCCACGCCCGCGCGCCCCACGCACCCGCGCCCCACGCGCCCGCGCGCCCACGGCCCACGCGCCCTGCGCCCTGCGCCCCTCGCCCAAGATCCGCACAAGTTCCCCGATGTTGCTGTCTCAGACGGGCTGGAGGCAGCAACATCCCCGGGGTAGTTCCATCCTGAGTTGGCTGGTCAGGGGGTCTTGACGGTTGGTGGTGGTGGGTGGGAGGTCCAGGTTGGTGGTGAGGTGATCTTTGGGTTGATCGTTTGCCGTGGGTGGTTAGCGGGTGGTGTGGGTTTGGGTGAGGACGGTGAGTGCGCGGATCAGGGTGGTGGCGTGGTGGTGGTTGCCGCGTAGTCGGTCGAGGATTCGCCAGTTCTTGAGGTCGTTGAAGGCGTGTTCGTTGGTTGCTCGTTCGCGGCTGATGAGGGTGTTGACGATTGTTTGGTGGCGGGTGAGGGGTTTGCCGCGGGCGGCGCGGCGGCCGGTGATGATGGTGGGTTGGTCGTGGGGGTGGCCGGGGTGAGCGCCGCGGGGGCGAGGTGTGTGGCTGATGCCGGGTTGGTCGTCGAGGCGGGTGAAGCCGAGGTCGCAGATGGCGGCGAGGTCGGCTGCGCGTAGGTGTGCGGGGATGCGGTTGCGGCGGGCGGCGGTGATTTCCGCGGTGCGTGCGGGTAGGGCTGCGGAGGTCCAGAGCAGGTTGCCGTTGAGGTCGGTGATGGCGAGGACGAGTAGGCCGAAGGTTTTGTGTTTACCGCTGTAATGGGTGCGGCGGCGGTGTCGGTCGTGGGGGCGTTGGACCGGGATGAGGGTGCCGTCGAGCAGGACTACCTCGCTGTGGTGGCGGGCGCGGCGCAGGACCCGTGACAGGCGGGGCATCTCAGCGGCCAGGACAGCGATGACTTGCGCGACCCATCGACGGACGGTGGAGGCGGATATGCCGTTGCCGGCGGCCAGGTCGTGAGGGCGTTGGTTATGGCGCAATACCGCCAGCACGATCATCGCCGCGCGGTGATCGGACAACTTGCGCCATCGGGAACGCACCCGTGAGCGGTGCTGACGGATCGCGTTGACGACCAGGGTCAGGGTCTTCGTGGACAGCGCAAGGCTCGACTGGTAGACAAGCGGCGAGCCCTCGGCCACCGGGTTTTTGTGTGTCACGACCGAACACCCTGGCCGAGGGCTCATCTATCTTCTGCACGCCACACCGTCACCACCGGCAAACGATCACCGCGAAGATCACCAGCGGTTGACCTGCTCCATCCCCGCCACCCCCGCACCGTCAAGACCCCCTGACCAGCCAACTCAGGATGGAACTACCCCCCCGATGTTGCGCGGATCTTGCTCGCGGATCCCGCCCGGCGCCGCAAGATCGCGTCGATCATGGATCGAGTGGCATCCGCGCGCCCCGGAGGCCACCCCGTGCTCAAGTGGACGACGCAGCCCGGGCGAGCGGACGACGCATCCGGGCCGCGCGACGCGAACGGGCGAACGACGAGGGCGGAACGAGGCAGGTCAGGGCGAGTCCGGGACGGGCGGCCGACCTCAGCCGGCCGACCACGGGTCAGGGCGGGGCGACGCGGGATACGGACTGGACAAGGCCGGGAACGGGTCGGGCCCCGGAGCATTCGCTCCGGGGCCCGACGTCGCGGGGTCGGCCGTCAGGCGGCGGGGACCTCGGCGGTGGTGCGGATCCGGTCCAGCGCCGGCGCGGACACCGGCGACTGGGCGGTCAGGTAGTCCACGAAGGCGTCCAGGTCGATCTGGCCGGTGACCTGGTTCGTTCCGCCGGTGAGGGCACTGAAACCGTCACCGCCGCCGGCCAGGAAGTTGTTCACCGTGACGCGGTACGTGGCGGCGGTGTCGACGGTGGTGCCGCCGATGGTGAGGCTGCCCCGGACGACGCGGGTGCCGGCGCACGGGTCGGCCGTCGTGCCGGTGGTGCCGTTCGGGTCGACGACGTAGCCGACGGTGGCCGACGGGTAGAGCGTACGGGCGGTGACGAACTGCTGCTCCAGCACGCAGTAGAGCTGCGCGCCGGTCAGGTCGAGTGTCACCAGGTTGTTGGCGAACGGCTGCACCGTGAACGCCTCCTCGTAGGTGACCGGGCCCGCGTCGAGGTCGGCCCGGACCCCGCCCGGGTTCATGAACGCGGCGACCGCGCCCTCCTCGTCGTCGGTGGCGGCGAGTTGCGCGTCAGCGATCAGGTTGCCCAGCGGCGATTCGCCCAGACTCGTACCGAAGAGGGTCTCCTGACTCCGGGTGATCGCCTCGTTGGTGACGCCGACCTGGCGTCCGGCGACCGGGCCGAGCACCGTCTTGTAGCGGTTGATCAGCGCGGTCTGCTTCGGGTCCTTGGTGACGTCCCGGGTGACCACGACGTTGTTGGCGGAGGCGGACAGGACGTCGCCACTCCGACGGTCGATCTTGAGGTCGATGTCGGTGACGAGGCGCCCGAACGAGCTGGCGCTGGTGACCAGCTTGTCGTTGATGTTGCAGTTGTACGCCTGGTGGGTGTGCCCGCTGACCACCACGTCGATCGACGGGTCCATCCGGTTGGCGATGTCCACGATGGGCCCGGTCATGCCGACGCAGTCGTTGATGCCACCGGTCGCCGCCTGGGTGCCACCCTCGTGCAGCAGTACGACGATCGCCTCCACGCCCTTGCGGCGCAGCTCACGGGCGTACCGGTTGGCGGTGTCGGCCTCGTCGGCGAAGCTGAGGCCGGCGACGCCCTGCTGGCTGACGATCTGCGGGGTGCCCTCCAGGGTCATCCCGATGAAACCGACCTTGACGCCCTGCACCCGGTGGATCGCGTAGGGGGCCATCAGCGGCTTGCCGGTCGCGGTCTTGAAGGCGTTCGCGGAGAGGTACTTGAAGCCGGCGCCCCGGTACGGGGTGCCGTCGGCGCATCCGTCGACCGGGTGGCAGCCGCCGTTCTGGATGCGCAACAGCTCGGCCGCGCCCTCGTCGAACTCGTGGTTGCCGACACTGGCGTAGTCCAGACCGGCCATGCTCAGCGCCTCGATGGTCGGCTCGTCGTGGAACGCGGCGGAGAGCAGCGGGGACGCGCCGATCAGGTCACCGGCGGCAACCGTGATCGTGTTCTTCTTCTTGGCGGCGGCGCGCAGCTCGGCCAGGTGGGTGGCCAGGTATTCGACGCCACCCGCGGTCTGCCCGGCGATGGTGCCACTGGATCCGCTCGGCGGTTCGAGGTTGCCGTGGAAGTCGTTGAGGGCCAGCAGGGTGACGTCGACCGGCTTCGGCTGCGCGTCGGCTTCCTCGGGGCTGGTGGCGACCGCACCGAACGCGGCCACCGCGAGCGCGGTCAGACCGACAGCGGCCCGACGCGTCCTGGTTATGGACATGGATCTCCTCGTGAGAATCGGCCTGTGCGATGCCCGGCCTCTGGGTCGACCGAGCCGCGGACCCGACGCCGTCGGAAGGGTCGGGGTTGGCGGCGGTGGGGGATGCCGCCCGCTCCGACAGCCTCTCATCCGGACGCCGACCGGGCGAGCCAGGCAGACCGTCGGAGCTGCGAGTCGGGCGGAATCGAGATCGATCGCCGTTCGGGC
This sequence comes from Micromonospora sp. WMMD964, assembly GCF_029581455.1. Classification (NCBI taxonomy): domain Bacteria; kingdom Bacillati; phylum Actinomycetota; class Actinomycetes; order Micromonosporales; family Micromonosporaceae; genus Micromonospora; species Micromonospora sp. WMMD964. Next base: position 833,886 of record NZ_CP120860.1, read on the forward strand.
GGCGGTGCGCCGGATATTGGTCGGTGCCGGCGGCTCGCGTCGTTGTGCCGGTCTGGCGGACAGCGTCAGACCTGGGGTCTAGAAAGGACGAGGGGCATCGACACGGACGGAGACGGCATCGTGAGCGGAACGACACCGACGGTGGAGCAGGTGCGATCGGCGGACGGCACGCCGATCGCGTTCGAACGGGCCGGGGCGGGCCCCGCGCTCGTCCTGGTCGGTGGCGCGTTCAACGACCGCAACACGACCCGCGCGCTCGGGGCGGCGCTGGCGCCGGACTTCACCGTGTTCGGCTACGACCGCCGGGGCCGTGGCCACAGCGGCGACACGGCTCCGTACGAGATCGGCCGGGAGATCGACGACCTGGCGGCGGTGATCGCGGCGGCCGGTGGTTCCGCGGCGGTCTACGGGATCTCGTCCGGCGCGGTCCTGGCCGCGCTCGCCACCGCACAGGGTCTTCCGGTGACCGGGTTGGTCCTGTTCGAGCCGCCGTTCCAGGTCGGCTCGCACATGGGGGTCCGGAAGGACATCACCGCACAGCTCATCGAGCTGATCGCCGCCGACGACCGCGACGGCGCGGTGGAGGCGTTCCTCACCACGTCGGTGGGGTTGCCGCCCCAGGCGGTCGCCGGGATGCGGACGCAACCGATCTGGGGTTCGCTGACCGCGATCGCGCACACCCTGCCGTACGACGCGGCGATCACGGCGGGCGGGCGACTGCCGGCCGACCGGCTGGCGGCGATCACGGCACCGACCCTCGCCGTGGACAGCACCGGCAGTCCACAGTGGCTCCGGGACGGGAGTCGGGCCGCGGCCGAGGCGGTCCCTGGCGGGCGTTCCGTCAGCCTCGACGGCGGCAACCACGAGGTGCCGCCGACGACGCTCGCCCCCGCGCTGCGCGAGTTCCTACTCGGCTGACGGCCGCCCGACCGCCGTGAAGGAGGCAGCCACCCGCCGGGCCGCCATGAAGGAGGCAGCCACCCGCCCGGCCGCCATGAAGGAGGCAGCCACCCGCCCGGCCGCCATGAGCAGGCAGCCACCTGCCCAGCCGACGTGAGGAAGCAGGCCACCTGCCGGGCCGACGCGACGAAGCGGGCCACCGCCGGACCGGCGCGACGGCGGCGGTCAGGGGTCGGCCAGCACCTCGCTGACCAGGGTGGCGACGGCTTCCGGTGACCAGGCGTCCGCCACCCCGGGGCGGCCTGCCAGATAGTCGGCGATTCGTTCGACCGGCCAGCCGTGTGATTCGCGCAGGCCGCGGGCGATCATGCCGAGGTAGGTCGGCGCGGGTGGCCGCCACTCCACACCGGATGCCCCCTCGGGTGCGGTGAAGGTGAGCATCGGGACGCCGCCGTGGCTGCCCGGGCAGACCAGCGTCTCGTACCGTCCGGGGCCGAGCGTGGCCCGCCCGTCGGCGATGGCGGCCTCGACAGCCGCGCCGGTGGACTGGGTCAGGGCGGCGGGTTCGCCCGCTGGGCGGTACATCTCCTGTGCCGCGATGTCGGTGAACTGCTCCACTGTCACCAGGTAGGCGCGGGCGGCGGCCTCGCCCGGCAGGTGCGGGTCGTAGAAGGCCATCCCTCCGGTCCAGGCGCGGGACTCGCCGGCGAAGTAGATGCCGCCGGGCAGCGAGACCGGCACCGACCGGCTCGGCGGGCGTGGGTCCCGGCACCCCGGGTACGTCCGCATTCCGCCGGGCGGGCAGCCACCACCGATGTACCAGCCCAAGCGGGCGGCGTGCATGTTCGAGCCGTACGCGACGTACCAGACCCGCACCACGGGTGCTCTCAGAAGCCGCAGGTCTGGCCGGCGGAGTGGCTCACCTGCACGGTGTGCGTCACGCAGCCGCCCGCCTGCACGATGTGCAGCAGGAAGGCTGTCGGTTCGTCGACCCAACCGATCTGCTCGTCGGGGCTCATGGTGAGCGTGGACTGCTTCCAGGTGCTCGGTGCCACGGTGAGCACCGTGCCCGCGTACGCCGTGGTGACGGGGCGGTGCAGGTGGCCGGCGGCGACCCGGACGACGTGCCGGTGCCGGCCGACCACCTCGGCGAGCGCGTCACCGTCGGCGAGCCGGAGGATGTCGGCGGCGGGGATGCCGACCGCTACCGGCGGATGGTGCAGGAAGATCACCGCGGGCACCTCGGGCCGCCCGGCCAGCACCCCGTCGAGCCAGCCGAGCTGCTCCTCACCGAGCTGGCCGCTGCTGCTGCCGGGGACGAGCGAGTCGAGCACCACGATCGACGCCGCCTCGTGGTCGACGTGGTAGTAGGCGGCGAAGCCGCCTCCGAGCCAGGGTGTGCCCCCGAACGCGTCGAGCAGCGACTCCCGGTCGTCGTGGTTGCCGGGGACCAGGTGCACCGGCAGCGGGAACCGGCGGATCAGCTCGCGCAGTGCGGCGTACTCGTCGGGTCGCCCGTTGTCGACCAGGTCACCGGTGATCACCACGCAGTCCGGGCGGGGACGCAGCGCGAGCACCCGGCCGAGCGCACGGTGCAGCCCCGCGGCCGGTGCGGCGGCGAGCAGGCCGGTGGTCAGGTGCGGGTCACTGAGCTGAGCGATGATCATGAATCGTCTCCTCGCCGCCGGGGTTCTCACGCTATCGCCGGGCGCTGGTACGCGGTGCCCACTGCCCACTGCCCACAGGCTGTGTCCACAGCCTGTGGATAGCACGTGTGTACGAAACCGGTCGGTTTCGCACAGTCGTGAGTACGCTTGATCGCGCGGCTCGGCGCCGGCCGGGCTCCTCCCCTACCTGGAACGACGTGCGAGTGGATCATCAGCGAGTCATCCGTGACGTCACCGTCCGCCTGCCGATGGCGTCGAGCACGCCGGAGGCCTGTCGGTGGACGGTCACCGCGCTGTCCCGCCACACCCCGGCGACCATCTCCGTGCTGCTCGCGGCCCACGACCGTCTGCGCTGCGTCGCCGCGACCGGGGCCTGGCAGGTCTTCGCCACCGTGCCGGCGCACACCGGCATCGTCGGCCGGGTGTACGACACCGGCACCCCCACCACCGTCCCGGACGTCACCGTCGATCCGGACTACCTTCCGGTACGCCCGGACGTGACAGCCGAGCTGTGCGTACCGGTGCTGGACCCGGCGGGTCGGGCGATCGGCGTCCTCGACCTGCAGTGGAGTGAGCCGGTCGACCTGGAGCCGTGGCGGGCTACCGCTCAGCAGGTGGCCGACCGGCTCGGCGAGCGGATCACCGCCCTGGGGGGTCCGCCGGAGGAGAGCCGCAGCGAGAAGCTTCTCCGGCATGCGGCTGCCCTCTCCTCCGCACCCACCGAGGCGGAGGTGCTGGGCGTGGCCGTGTGCGCCGCCCGTGAGGTCTCCGCTCTCTCCACCGCGGTGTTGTTGATGACGGGGCAACTCGGCCCGCCGCCGGCGACACCGAGCGACCTGGAGATCCGGATTCGGGCCGAGTTGACCGAGTCTGGCCCGGCCGCGCTGGCCCGGATGGTCGACCGGGCACACCGGTACGGAGCCGGCTACACGCTCGGCGAGGCGGGGCATCCCCCGACCGAGGACTATCGACCGCTGACCCGGGCCGGGGTACGCACGCTGGTGGCCGTTCCGGTGGGGCCACCCGAGGTCGGCGGGGTGCTGCTGGTCGCCGACGAACGGGCGCTGCGCCCGGACCCGACCACGGTCAGCCTGATGGAGTTGCTCGCCGGGCAGGCGTGGACGAGCCTGGACCGGCTGCGCACGTTGGCCCGACTGCGGGAACAGGCCAGCTCCGACCCGCTGACCGGGTTGCGGCACACCGGTCCGTTCGGGCAGCGGATCGCGACGGCCACCCCGGGGCGTACGGCCCTGCTGGCGATCGACGTGGACGGCTTCAAGACCGTCAACGACACGTACGGCCACCAGGCCGGCGACCAGGTGCTGGTCGGGTTGGCCCGGGCGCTGGAGGGGGCGCTGCGCCACGGCGACGAGCTGTACCGGATCGGCGGCGACGAGTTCGTCGCGGTGATCGAGGTGAGCCGCCCCGAGGAGGCGGTCCGGATCGCCGAGCGGTTGACCGAGGCGGCCCGCCGCATCGGTCGCACGATCAGTGTGGGCGTCGCGCTGCCCCGCCCCGGCGAAACCCCCGACCGCACCCTGCGGAGGGCGGACCAGGCCCTCTACGCGGTGAAGCGCGAAGGCCGAGACGGCGTACGCCTGGCCGCGGCCTAACCCCCGCCGCCGCACCAACGTCGATCATGGAGTTGTGGTGGGGAGGTTCACCTCTTCCGGGGCCAAAACGCCCACCACAAGTCCATGATCGACCCAACGGACCCCCGCCCCCCTCAGGACGTGCGGAGTTCCTTGGCGAGGAGTTCGGCGATCTGGGCCGTGTTGAGGGCCGCACCCTTGCGGAGGTTGTCGCCGGTGACGAAGAAGTCGAGGGCGCGAGGGTCGTCCAGGGCGCGGCGGATCCGGCCGACCCAGGACGGGTCGGTGCCGACCGCGTCGATCGGCATCGGGAACTCTCCGGCGGCGGGATCGTCGACCAGGATGACGCCGGGCGCGTTGCGCAGCGCCTCGCGGGCACCCTCGGCGTCCACCTCGCTGGCGAAGACCGCGTGCACGGCCACCGAGTGCGCGGTGACCACCGGCACCCGGACGCAGGTGGCGGACACCTTGAGGTCGGGCAGGCCGAGGATCTTCCGCGACTCGTTGCGGATCTTCATTTCCTCGGACGACCAGCCAGCGTCTGCCGGGGAACCGGCCCAGGGCACCACGTTGAGCGCCAGCGGCGCCGGGAACGGGCCCAGGTCGTCGCCGACCGCCTGCCGGACGTCACCGGTGCGGGAGCCGAGCGCCCGATCGCCGGCGACCTTGGTGAGCTGGTCGTGCAGGATCTCGACGCCGGCCTGCCCGGCGCCGGAGACCGCCTGGTAGGAGGCGAGCACCAGCTCCCGTAGGCCGTACTCGCGGTGCAGCGGCGCGACCGCGATGATCATCGCGAGGGTGGTGCAGTTGGCGTTGGCGATGATGCCCCGGGGCCGGTTGCGGACCTGCTCGGGGTTGATCTCCGGAACGACCAGCGGGACGTCGCGGTCCATCCGGAACGCGCCGGAGTTGTCGACAGCGATCGCGCCCCGCTCGACGGCGATCGGCGCCCACTCGGCCGACACCTCGTCGGGCACGTCGAACATCGCCACGTCGACCCCGTCGAACGCCTCGGGGGTCAACGCCTGGACGACCATCTCCTCGCCTCGGCAGCGCACCCGACGCCCGACCGAACGCTCGGAGGCGAGCAGCCGGATCTCACCCCAGACGTTGCGTCGTCCGGTGAGCAGCTCACACATGACGGTGCCGACGGCACCTGTCGCTCCGACCACGGCGAGGGTGGGCAGCGCCGTCATCGGCGCTACCTACCCGTCCCCGCGTAGACCACGGCTTCGGTGTCGCCGCCCAGCTCGAAAGCGTCGTGGATGGCGCGGACGGCGGCGTCGAGGTCGGTGTCCCGGCAGACCACGGAGACCCGGATCTCGGACGTGGAGATCATTTCGATGTTGACGCCGGCCGCGCCGAGCGCGGCGAAGAAGCCGGCGGCCACGCCGGGGTGCGAGCGCATGCCGGCACCGATCAGCGACACCTTGCCGACGTGGTCGTCGTAGAGCAGGCCCTTGAACTTGACCGGCTCCTGGATCTTGCTGAGCGCGGCCATCGCGGTCGGGCCGTCGGCCTTGGGCAGGGTGAACGAGATGTCCGTCCGACCGGTGCCCTCGGTGGAGACGTTCTGCACGATCATGTCGATGTTGATCTCGGCGCCGGCGACGGTGTCGAAGATCCGCGCGGCGGCACCCGGCTCGTCGGGCACCCCGACGATCGTGATCTTGGCTTCACTGCGGTCGTGCGCGACCCCGGTGATCAGTGCCTGCTCCACGGAAAGGTCCTCCATCGATCCGGTGACCATCGTGCCGGTGTTGGTCGAGTATGACGAACGGACGTGGATCGGCAACCCCGCCCGGCGGGCGTATTCCACGCTACGCAGGTGCAGAACCTTCGCGCCGCAGGCGGCCAGCTCCAGCGTCTCCTCGTAGGTGATGTTCTGGATGTGCCGGGCGTTGGGCACGATCCGGGGGTCGGCGGTGAAGATGCCGTCCACGTCGGTGTAGATCTCGCAGACGTCGGCGTGCAGGGCGGCGGCGAGCGCCACGGCGGTGGTGTCCGAGCCGCCCCGGCCCAGGGTGGTGACGTCCTTGGTGTCCTGCGACACGCCCTGGAAGCCGGCCACGATGACCACCGACCCCTCGTCGAGCGCGCCCTTGAGCCGCCCGGGGGTGACGTCGATGATCCGTGCGCGGCCGTGCACCGACGTGGTGATCACGCCTGCCTGCGAGCCGGTGAACGAGCGTGCTTCGTACCCCAGGTTGTGGATCGCCATGGCGAGCAGCGCCATCGAGATCCGCTCGCCGGCGGTGAGCAGCATGTCCAGCTCGCGGCCCGGCGGCAGCGGGCTGACCTGGTTGGCCAGGTCGAGCAGCTCGTCCGTGGTGTCACCCATCGCGGAGACCACCACCACCACGTCGTCGCCGGCCTTGCGGGCGGCGACGATGCGCTCGGCCACCCGCTTGATCCGCTCGGCGTTGGCGACGGACGACCCGCCGTACTTCTGCACCACGAGTGCCACGACGTGCACTCCCTCCCAGCGACCCTGAGCGTGCCGACGCCGCCGGAACCGGGGCCGGCGGCGCGTGTCAAACCCCTTGAGGGTATCCGGCGGCCGACGACGGCGGGTCAGGTGATCCCACCATCCGGCCCGCACGGGTGCCGCCGGGCCGCTCCCACCAGGTCCGATGGGGTACGCGGACACGGCCGCGTCCGACACGCCGGAGCGAGCCTGGTACGGGCCGATACCCACCGGCCCCTCGCAGCCACCAGAATGGGCCGGTGCCCGTCCTCATCCGCTCGGCCGGCCGTGTGCTCGGGCCGCTCGTGATCACCCTGCCGGCGTTCCTGCTCGCCTGCACCAGTGCGCAACCGCCGACCCCGACGCCCAGCGACCCGGGGCCGGTCCAGGTCGATGCCGCACGGGACGAGTTGGCCGCCCTGGCCGCCGCCGCCCAGGACCGCCACATGGTGGCGCAGTACGTGTACAGCCGGGCGGGCCAGGCGGACCGCACGATCACGTTCACCAGCGCGAACGACGGCAGTTGGCGGGTCGACGTGCCGGGGGGCGCGTGGGGTGGCACCGCCGACGTCTCGATGGCCGCCACGACCGACGGGCTGTTCCAGTGCGCTCTGCCGTCGGCCGGCCGACCGGAGCCGTCGACCTGCGTACGCCTCGGCGAGCGGGACGACACCGTCCCGCGCCGGTCGGATCCCCGCGTCCAGCATCCGCTCACCGACTGGTTGGACGTGCTCACCGACCGACGTGCGCCGTTGGCGGTGGCCCCGGCCAACGCTCCGGAGGGTCTGACCGGCACCTGCTACTCGGTGGACTCCACCTCGGCGTCGCTCAACGCCCCGCTGGACGTGGGCATCTACTGCTACGACCAGGACGGCACGCCGACCGGCGTCCGGACCGGGGCCGGAACGTTGCGGTTGGCCGCCCTGCCCGGCCCGGCGCCGGCCACGGTGCAGTTGGCCGGTCCGGTGGTGGTCGACCGGGAGCCGCTGGACACGGCGGCGCCGCCGACCCCTGATCCGTCGGACAGCCCGGGCGCGGGAACGTTCTGATCTTCGTCCGGTTATGGGTGCCCTTGACCACATTTAGTCGACCCATCTTAAGTGGCGAATCACCCATACAGGACGATTGGTCCATGGCCGATCTCACCCCGCTGCTCGCCTACCGCTGGAGTCCGCTGGCGTTCCACCCCACCGCGGAGCTGAGCGCGGCCGACGCGTCCTCCCTGCTGGAGGCGGCCCGCTGGGCACCCTCCCTGGGCAACCGCCAGCCCTGGCGGTTCACGCTCGGCTACCGCAACGACGAGACGTGGAAGCGGATCCTGGTCAACCTGACCGAGCGCGACCAACGCTGGGCGCACCGGGCCGCCGCGCTGCTGCTCGCCGGACACGTCGACCCGGACGCCGCGCCGCCCGACGGGATCGCCTACGACCTGGGCCAGGCGGTCGCCCACCTCACCGTGCAGGCCACCGCGCTGGGGCTGCACGTCCGGCAGGTGCTGACCGTGGACCGCGCCGGACTCGCCGCCGACCTGCACCTCCCCGCCGACGTGCGGCCGTACGCGGTGCTCGTCGTCGGGCAGCTCGGTGACCCGCTCAGCCTGCCGGCGGACCTCGTCGCCGAGGAGACCGGCCTGCGTCGCCGCCGACCGATGGCCGACCTGCTGCTGGGCTGACCGGCCACCCGCTGCTGATCCTGGCCGAGCTGATCCAGTCGGCGAGTGCCTGGGGGCTCACCGCCACCCTTCCGCCGGACGACCAGCGCGGCGCGTACGTGGGGGCGCTGCGGCTCGGCGAGCAGGTGCAGTACCTGATCGCCCCGGCGGTTTTGACCGCGCTCGGCGTGACCACCGGCGGGTGGGGTTGGTTACCGACGGCAGCGATCTTCGTGCTGGTCGCAGCGGCGATCATGCCCGCCGTGGCCTGGGCCGAACGGACGCCGCGGCTGGGTACCCAGGCCCCGAAGCCGAGCATGACACCGGTCCCATAGTCCGGACCAGCCTTTGCACCCCTCGATACATCACGTAGGGTGACGTGGTCATGTGGCGGGCGCTTCTCCTCCTTAGCCGCCGCGACGAGGCCTGACCGGCCGGCACCTCGTCGCGGAGTCGCATCGCGCCGTCCAGCACATCCGAACCTTCTCTCGGCACCGCCGCGCATCGTCGCCCGGCACTCGCCGACGCCTTCCGATCTGCTGACGCCACATGTTCCAGGGAGCACTCTGAAATGGCTCAACCTGTCACCGAAGCCGAATCCAATCCGTTCGCTCGGCAGCGCCCGAGCCGGATGCCGGTCCACCGCTACCAGCCCTACCGGGAGCAGTTCCGGGTGGAGCTGCCGGACCGCACCTGGCCCACCCGGCACGTCGCCGCCGCCCCACGGTGGTGCGCGGTGGACCTCCGCGACGGCAACCAGGCCCTGATCGACCCGATGTCGCCGGAGCGCAAGCGCCGGATGTTCCAGCTGCTGGTCCAGATGGGCTACAAGGAGATCGAGGTCGGCTTCCCGTCGGCCAGTCAGACCGACTTCGACTTCGTCCGGCAGCTCATCGAACAGGACATGATCCCCGAGGACGTCACCATCCAGGTGCTCACCCAGTGCCGGGAGCACCTGATCGACCGGACGTTCGAGTCGCTGCGCGGCGCCAAGCGGGCCATCGTGCACTTCTACAACTCGACCTCCACCCTCCAGCGTCGGGTGGTCTTCGGCCTGGACAAGGACGGCATCGCCGACATCGCCACGACCGGTGCGCGGCTCTGCCAGAAGTACGCGGAGATCCACACCCCGGACACCGACATCTTCTACGAGTACTCCCCCGAGTCGTACACGGGCACCGAGCTGGAGTACGCGCTGGAGGTGTGCTCCCGCGTCATCGACGTGATCGACCCGACGCCCGACCGTCCGCTGATCATCAACCTGCCGGCCACCGTCGAGATGGCCACCCCCAACGTGTACGCCGACTCGATCGAGTGGATGCACCGGCACCTGCCGCGCCGCGACAGCGTGGTGCTGAGCCTGCACCCGCACAACGACCGGGGCACCGGGGTCGCCGCCGCCGAGCTGGGCCTGCTGGCCGGCGCGGACCGCATCGAGGGCTGCCTGTTCGGCAACGGCGAACGCACCGGCAACGTGGACCTGGTGACGCTGGGGCTCAACCTCTTCTCCCAGGGCATCGACCCGATGATCGACTTCTCGAACATCGACGAGATCCGGCGGGCGGTCGAATACTGCAACCAGCTCCCGGTGCACGAGCGCCACCCGTACGCGGGTGACCTGGTCTACACCGCCTTCTCCGGCTCCCACCAGGACGCGATCAAGAAGGGCTTCGACGCCCTGGCCGCCGACGCGAAGGCCGCCGGCGTACCGGTGGACGAGCACACCTGGGCGGTGCCGTACCTGCCGATCGACCCGAAGGACCTGGGCCGCACCTACGAGGCGGTCATCCGGGTCAACTCGCAGTCCGGCAAGGGCGGCGTCGCGTACATCATGAAGAGCGAGCACCAACTGGACCTGCCCCGGCGGCTCCAGATCGAGTTCTCCGGAGTGGTGCAGCAGGTCACCGACCACGACGGCGGCGAGGTCGACCCGGCCGCCATGTGGGAGATCTTCGCGACGCACTACCTGCTCGACCACCAGCCCGACCCGGCGATCCGGCTGGCCGGTTACACGATCAGCACCATCGACGGCAAGGTCGAGATCGAGGCCCAGGTCGGGGTAAGCGCCGAGCAGCGCTCACTCGCCGCCGTCGGCAACGGTCCGATCGACGCGTACGTCAACGCGCTGCACACGGTCGGGGTGGGCGTGCGGGTGCTCGACTACCACGAGCACGCGCTCTCCTCCGGCGGGGACGCGCAGGCCGCCGCGTACGTGGAGTGCGAGGTCGACGGGCGGACGGTCTGGGGTGTCGGCACCGACGCCAACATCGTCACCGCCTCGATCAAGGCGGTCACCAGCGCCGTCAACCGCGCCCGCCGCTGACCCACGCGCCGCACCCCCGGAGCGCTCGGCTACTTCGGGGGTGTGGCGGCGGGCAGTGAGTGGCAGGGCTGCGACGGCGGGGCCGCCCGGGGCGGCCGGTGGACCAGCAGGAGGGCCAGCACCGCGCCGGCCACGAGCAGTCCGGCGCACCACTCCATCGCGCCACGGAACGCGTCGGTCAGCTCGCCCTTCTGCTCGTACCCGCCGCCGGACAGGCCGACCAGCAGCGGCAGCGCCGCCACCGCGAGCAGGCCACCGGCCCGGGACGCGGCGTTGTTGAAGCCGCTGGCCACGCCGGAGAAGCGGTCCTCCACGGCGGCCAGCACCGACGCGGTCAGCGGTGCCACGACCAGGGTCAACCCGGCCCCGAAGAGCAGCACCCCGGGCAGCACGTCCGTCCAGTACGACGCCCCCGGTCCGACGCCGCGCAGCAGCAGCAGGCCGACCGCGGCCACCACCGGCCCGACGGTCAACTGCGGCCGGGGGCCGATCTTCGCCGACAACGCTCCCGAGCGGGCCGACCCGACCAACAGCAGCAGGGTCATCGGCAGCAGTGCGATGCCGGTGCGGAACGCCGACCACTCGACCACGTTCTGCAGGTAGACGGCGAAGAAGAAGGTGAAACCGCTCAGTGCCGCGTAGACGACGACGGTGAAGATGTTCAGCACCGAGAAGAGCCGGCTGGAGAACAGCCCGGTGGGGAGCATCGCCGCGTCGCCGCGCCGCCGTTCCAACAGGACGAAGACCACCGCCGACAGCACCCCGACCAGCGCCGCGACCAGCACCGGCGCCGAATCGTAGCCGCGCGCCGGCACGTCGATCAGGGCGTACGTGACACCGGCGAGCGCGAGTGCTCCGAGCAGGGCCCCGGCGACGTCGAACCGGCGGCGCGTCCGCTCGGGCCCCTCGGTGCGGGATGCACTCTCGTCCCGGCTCTCCGGCACCCAGCGCGTCGCGGCCAGCACCACCAGGACGGCGATCGGCAGGTTGAGGAAGAAGATCCAGCGCCAGGAGAGCGTGTCGATCAGCCAGCCCCCGATGAACGGGCCGAGCGCGGTGGACACCCCGGACAGTCCGGCCCAGGCGCCGATCGCCCGCCCCCGGTCGTCCGGATGGAAGCTCGCCTGGAGCACGGACAGCGACCCGGGGGTGAGCAGCGCGCCGCCGGCGCCCTGGAGGAACCGGGCCGCGATCAGCCAGCCGGTGCCCTGGGCCAGCCCGCAGAGCACGGAGGCGGCGGTGAACCAGACCACGCCGACCAGGAAGACGCGCCGTCGACCGAAGCGGTCGCCGAGGGCACCGCCGAGCAGCACGAACGCGGCCAGCATCAGCAGGTAGCCGTTGACGGTCCACTGGAGATCGGACACGTTGGCACCGAGGTCCTGCCCGAGCTTCGGCAGCGCCACGTTGACGACGGTCGTGTCGAGGAAGACCATGCCAGAGGCGAGTACGGCGGCGAGCAGCGTGCCCCGGCCGGCGGCCGTGCCCATCCGGAGGGCAGGCGCCGGTGCGGGTGTGGTCATCCCACCAATGTGCCCTGCACGATGTGGGAGACGCCACGAAATGCCAAAACCTTGCCCGGGTACTGTGCGCAATCGCCGGGAGACCGCAAGCTGGAGAGGTGTCGTCTGTGCGTACCACATCAGGACCGCGAGCGGCGGTGGCCGTGCTCGCCGCGGCGCTGGCGCTCGGCGTCGCCGGTTGCGTCCCGCCGGACGAGCCGGAGCCTCAGCCGTCGGGCGGCGGCGGCAACGCCGTACAGCAACTCGGTCAGCTCACCGTGGCCACTGCCGGCTCGATGAAGGGCTACAGCAGAGACCACTTCCCGCACTGGCGGGACACCGGCAAGAACTGCGATGTGCGGGACAGCATTCTCCAGCGCGACGGTAAGGACGTGAAACTCTCCGGCTGCAACGTGGTCGGCGGTCGTTGGGAGAGCGTGTACGACGGCCGGAGCGCCGCCGACCCTTCCGACGTGGACATCGACCACATGGTGCCGTTGGCCAACGCGTGGCGTTCGGGCGCCGACGAGTGGGACGACCAGAAGCGCGGCGATTTCGCCAACGACACCACACGTCCGCAGCTCCTCGCGGTTTCCGCGTCCTCCAACCGGGCAAAGGGTGACCAGGACCCGTCCCAGTGGAAGCCGGCGAACCGCGAGTACTGGTGCAAGTACGCCGAAAGCTGGGTGACGGTCAAGCACTACTGGCGGTTGACGGTGACCAGCGCCGAGAAGGCCGCCCTGACCGACATGCTGGAGGGCTGCACAGTGGGGAACGCGTCGTGACGGCCGCCGAGGAGAGCGGCCCGACCACCGAGGAGAAGGGTCCGGCCGCCGCCGGCATGACCGCGGACGGCACCGCCGAGACCTCCGCCGCGGTGCCGGGTGCCGGCATGGTGGCCGATTCCGGTGGCGCGGCCGGTCCGCAGAGCCGCACCTCGGACATCGTGCCCGGCCCCGGCGGGGTGATGACCGACGAGGTCGGTGTGGTCACCGGCGACCTGACCCTGCGCACCGAGTACACCGACGGCAAGATCACTCTGCGGGTGCAGTACAAGGACGCGGACGAGTGGTACGCGGTCACCGGCACGTCGGTGGCGCTCGCCGACCCGGCCGGGCTGGACGCGGTGCACGGCGTGGCCGTGGGCCTGCTGAACCGACCCGAGGGCTGAGCCGCCACGCTCGCCCCGACCATCGATCGGGGCGAGCGGGCTTCGTCAGACGTACGAGCCGGGCTCGGTGGGAGCGGAGACCACGGCCGGCGCTTCCCCCTCGTCCTCGGGGCGGACGATCTGCGCACTGACCTGGTGCGGGCGTAGCTCACCGCTGGCGATCTGCTCGGCCCAGTGGCAGGCCACCCGGCTGACGCCGATCTCCCGCAACACGGGTCGTTCGTCCGCGCAGCGGGTGGGCTGCGCCCACGGGCAGCGCGTGTGGAACCGGCAGCCGGACGGCGGGTTGGCCGGCGACGGCAGGTCACCGGCGAGCAGGATCCGCTCCCGGCGGTCCTCCACGTCCGGGTCCGGCACCGGCACCGCGGACATCAACGCCCGGGTGTACGGGTGCAGCGGCTCGGTGTAGAGCCGGTCGCTCGGCGCCTCCTCGACAAGCGCGCCCAGGTACATGACGCCGACGGTGTCGGAGATGTGCCGGACCACGGCGAGGTCGTGCGCGATCACCAGGTAGGTCAGCCCGAGGCTGTCCTGGAGTTCGTCGAGCAGGTTGACCACCTGGGCCTGGATCGAGACGTCGAGCGCCGAGACCGGCTCGTCGGCGACGATCAGCTCCGGCCCGAGCACCAGCGCGCGGGCGATGCCGATGCGCTGCCGCTGGCCGCCGGAGAACTCGTGCGGGTAGCGGGACAGCGCCCACCGGGGCAGCCCCACCGCGTCCAGGGTCTCGCCGATGATCCGGCGACGGTCGGTGCGGTCGGTACCGATCCCGTGGGTCTGCATGCCCTCGGTCAGGATCGACTCGACGTTCTGCCGAGGGTCGAGGCTGGACATCGGGTCCTGGAAGATCATCTGCATCCGCCGACGCATGCTGCGCAGCTTCCCGGGCGGCAACGTGGTCAGCTCGACGCCGTCGAACTCCACCTCACCGGCGGTCGGCGGAGTGAGCTGGAGCAGCGCCCGACCCAGCGTGGACTTGCCACAGCCGGACTCGCCGACCAGGCCGTACGTCTTGCCCCGAGGAATGCTGAGGTCCACCCCGTCGACGGCCTTCACGTGGCCGACCACCCGGTCGAACAGCACACCCCGCTTGATCGGGAAGTGCACCTTCAGATCGCGTACCTCGACGAGAGTGTCGTTGTCACTCACGCTTGTTCCTCCTCGCGCGGGGCGGGCACCGTGCCGGGCACCGGCTCCGGGTTGACGCACCGGTAGCTACGTCCGTCGTGTGCCTGCACCAACTCCGGCGGCTCACCCACGCACTCGTCGGTCCGCCGGGCGCAGCGCGGGGCGAAGGCACAACCCTCCGGCCAGGGCAGCAGGTCGCGGACCGAGCCGGGGATCGGGCTGAGCTTCTCGCCCCGCCCGGCGTCCAGGCGCGGCACCGAACCGAGCAGACCCACGGTGTACGGGTGCCGCGGCTGGCGGAACAGTGGACGGCGGCGGGCCGTCTCCACCACCCGGCCGCCGTAGAGCACGTTGACGGTGTCGCACATGCCGGCCACCACACCCAGGTCGTGCGTGATCATCAGCAGTGCGGTGCCGGAGTCCCGGACCAGTTCCTTGAGCAGTTCCAGGATCTGGGCCTGGATGGTGACGTCCAACGCGGTGGTCGGCTCGTCGGCGATCAGCAGCCGAGGCCGGCAGGCCACCGCCATCGCGATGAGCGCACGCTGGCGCATCCCACCGGACAGCTGGTGCGGGTACTCCTTCAGCCGCCGCTTCGGGTCGGGGATACCGACCCGGTCCAGCAGCTCCGCCGCCTCCTTCGCCGCGGCCGCACCCTTCATCCCCCGGTGCCGGGTCAGCACCTCGGTCACCTGCAACCCGATCGGGATCACCGGGTTCAGCGAGGACAGCGGGTCCTGGAAGATCATCGCGATGTCCCGACCACGGATGTCCCGCCGCGACCGGTCGTCGAGCTGGAGCAGGTCCGTGCCGTCGAAGACGGCCTTGCCGCCGACCCGCAGCCCGGGCTGCTTCGGCAGCAGACCCATGATCGCCAGCGAGGTGACGCTCTTGCCACAGCCGGACTCGCCGACCAGGCCGACCACCTCACCGGCGTCGACCGAGAAGGACACCCCGTCGACGGCGTGCACGGCCCGCTGGCCGCGCCGGGCGAACGTGACGGACAGATCATCAACTTCGAGCAGTGCCATCGCAGCCTACTTCCGCAGCTTCGGGTCGAGGGCCTCACGCATCGCCTCACCGAGCAGGGTGAAGCCGAGCGCGGTGATGATGATCGCGACGGCCGGGTAGATCGCCAGCGACGGCCGGATGCCGAGGTACTGCTGTGCGTCGGCGAGCATGACGCCCCACTCCGGTACGGCGGTGTCCGGGTTGCCCAGGCCGAGGAAGGACAGCGCTGCGGCTTCGATGATGGCGGTGGCCAGGGTCAGCGTGGCCTGCACGATCACCGGGGCGAGCGAGTTCGGCACCACGTGGGTCAGCGCGATCTTCGACTTCTTCACACCGAGCGAGGTGGCCGCGAGCACGTAGTCGCTGTTGGCCTGGGAGATCATCGAGCCGCGCAGCAGCCGGGCGAACACCGGCACCGACACCACGCCGACCGCGATCATCACGGTGGTCAGGCTGGCCCCGAGCAGGGCGGCGATGCTCACCGCCAGCAGCAGGCTCGGCATCGCCAGCAGCATGTCGATGAAGCGCATCAGGGTGGTGTCGACCCAGCGCCCCCACCGACCACCGAGACCGGCAGCCGCACCCGAGATGCCACCGATCAGCGCGCCGATCGCCAGACCGATGAGGGTGGAGACCACACCGACCAGCAGGGTCTGCCGGGCTCCCACGATCATCCGGCTGAACTCGTCCCGGCCCTGGTGGTCGTACCCGAACCAGTGGTCACCGTCGGGGCCGGGGATCACACCCGGCTTGATCAGGCCCTCCCGGATGCCGATCGTGTCCGTCGGCCCGTACGGCACGAGGAACGGCCCGACCACCGCGACCAGCAGGAAGAGCGCCAGGATGACGGCGCCGACGATCGCGGCCGGGTTGCTCCGGAGCCGGCGGAAGGCCTCCTGCCAGAGGCTGACGCCGCGCTCGTCGTCACGGGCGGCCAGCTCGGAGAGCCGGTCGATCTTTTCACGCTTCTTGCCCGGGCTGAGTGTCATCGCACCCTCACCCTCGGGTCGATGAAGCTGTAGGAGAGGTCGACCAGGAGGTTCACCAGCACGTACACCACCGCGATGATCAGGATGAAGCCCATCAGCACCGGATAGTCGCGCTGGCCGATGGCCTCGGCGACGAACGCTCCGATGCCACTGAAGGCGAAGACGGTCTCGGTCAGCACGGCGCCGGAGAGCAGGCCGCCCGCGAGCAGACCGATCGAGGTGGCCACCGGCAGCATCGCGTTGCGCAGCACGTGCCGGCGACGGACCGTCTGCTCGGTCAGGCCCTTCGCCTCGGCGGTGCGGACGAAGTCCTCGTTGAGGACCTCCAGCACGCTCGCCCGGGTGATCCGGACGATGATCGCCAGCGGGATGCTGGCCAGCGCGATGGCCGGCAGCACCAGATGCCAGAGGGCGTCGGCCGCGGCGTCCCACTCCCGGGTCATCAGCCCGTCGAGGACGAAGAAGTTGGTGATCCGGGTCGCCCCGAGCGTCGGGTCCTGGCGGCCGCTGGACGGGAACCAGTGCAGGTTCTCCGAGAAGATCGCTTTGAGCACGTAGCCCAGGAAGAAGACCGGGATGCAGATGCCGATCAGCGAGCCGCCAACGGACGCGTGGTCCAGGAAGCGGCCGCGACGACGGGCGGCCAGGTAACCCAGCGGGATGCCGACGCCGATCGCGATCACCATCGCGGTGATGGTCAGCTCGACGGTGCCGGGGAAGCGCTCGATGAACTCCGTGGTGACCGCCCGCTTGGTGGAGGTCGAGGTGCCCAGGTCGAGTTTGATCATCCGGCGGACGAAACGGCCGTACTGCACCAGGATGGGCTCGTCGAGCCCCATGTTGCGACGGATGGCAGCACGCATCTCGGGCGTGCCGCGCTCGCCGAGGATGGCGGTCTCGGGGCCGCCGGGGAGCCGGCGGAGCCAGATGAAGAGCAGGAGGGAGAGCCCGAACAGCGTGGGTATCAGCTGAAGCAGGCGTCTGACGATGAACCGGAACACGGCGGCCTCGAAGGGGTGCGGAGGGTTACGGGCGGGCGCTGTGGACAGCGCCCGCCCGCGTTCCTTGCTGCGTCAGATCAGGACTTACTTGAACTCGGCGGTGGCGTACCGCTCGTCGGTGAGCGGGCTGGCCTTGACGCCGGTCACGTCCTTGCCGAACACGATCGCCGGCGGCGAGTGCGAGATCGGCACACCGGGCAGGAAGTCCATGACGGACTTGTTCAGGGCCTTGTACTTCTCGGTCCGGGCCGCGATGTCGGCGGTGGTGTCCGCGTCCTTGAACTGGTCGAACAGGGCCTTGTTGTTGAAGCCCCACTCGTCCTTCGGCCGGTCGAAGAAGGTACCGATGAAGTTGTAGGCGTCGCCGTAGTCACCGGTCCAGCCCAGGAAGTGGAGGTCGTGCTTGTTGCCCGAGGTGGTGGCGTTGAGGTAATCCGGGCTCCACTTCAGCGGGATCGCCTCGACGGTGATGCCGACGGCCTTCAGGTCCGCCGAGAGCAGCTCGAAGATGTCCTTCGGGTTCGGCATGTACGGCCGGGTGACCTCGGTCGGGTAGTGGAACTTCAGCGTCAGGTTCGACGCACCCGCCTCGGCCAGCAGCGCCTTCGCCTTGGCCGGGTCGTAGGTGTACTTCGTGACGTCGCCGTTCCAACCCTCGACGGTGTCCGGCATGAAGTTGTCGGCGACCTTGGCGCCCGGCGGCAGCTTGGAGGTGACCAGCTGCTGACGGTTCAGGGCGTACGCGATGGCCTGCCGGACCCGGATGTCGGCGAGCTTCGGGTTGCCCTTCTGGTTCATCGCCAGGTAGAGCACGTTGAACGCCGGACGGGTGAGCATGTTGAAGCCCTCGGACTTCAGCGGCTCGACGTCGGCCGGGCCGACCAGGTCGTAGCCCTGGATGTCACCGGAGCGGAGCGCCTGCTTGCGGGCGTTCTCGTCCGAGATCGTCTTGAAGATGAGGTTCTTCAGCTTGGCCTTGGGGCCCGCGTAGTCCTCGTTGCGCTCCAGGGTCAGCGTCTTGTTGGCGACGTCCCAGGTCTTGAACTTGAACGGGCCGGTGCCGGTCGGGTGCGCCGTGGCGTACGCCGGGTACTTGATGTCCTCGGCGGTGCCGCCCACGTTGCTGGCGTCGAACTCCTGCAGCGCCTTCGGGCTGTGGATGGAGAACGAGGGGAGCATCAGCGCGGCCGGGATCTTGCTGGAGACCCGCGTGAAGGACAGGTCCACAGTGGTGGCGTCCTTGGCGGCGCAGGACTTGAAGAGGCTCGGCGGCAGCTCGGCGTCCTCGTTCTTGGCGAAGCCGCCCATGACGTCCTGCCAGTACGCGGTCACGTCCGGGCTCTGCATGAGGCCCTTGGCGTTGTACCAGCGGTTGAAGTTGACGCAGACGGCCTCGGCGTTGAAGTCGGTGCCGTCGTGGAACTTCACGCCCGAGCGGAGCTTGAAGGTCCAGGTGGTGCCCGCGGCGTCCGGGGTCCAGGACTCGGCCAGACCGGGGGTGACCTTCGTGCCACCCTCCTCCGGCCGGACCAGGGTCTCGAAGACCTGACGCGCCACGCGCAGCGACTCACCGTCGCTGGCGAAGCTCGGGTCGAGCACCTTCGGGTCTCCGGCGACGCCGAAGACGAGGGTGTCCTTCTTGCTACCGCCGGATTTGTCGTCGCGGTTGCTTTCGGCGCAGCCTGCTACCGCGAGGGCCGCGACCGCGACGGCCGCGATCGCGACCTTCGGCCTGGGTGCACGCATGTGTGCTTCACCTCGTCCTTGGGGGTACGGACAACGTGGTGACAGGGGTCACCGATGGCGGTGACCATAGCTCTCGTTACGTCCACCCGGAAACTGCCAGGTGGACGGTTGGTATCGGATCGTGCCTCAAGCGCCGCTTGACTTTCGATTCGAAGGTAAACAGCCCCTCAAACCGTTCAATCCGCACCCGCGATGCCAAACTGTTACGTCGAACAGCCCCGATGAGGGATCAAGTGTCAGATCAATTCCGGGCAGTGACGACGCGATGGCCGACACCCCTGAGGGTGCCGGCCATCGGTCGCACCTAAGGGGATCAGACCGCGCGTCGGCCCTCGAAGGCCCGGCCGAGGGTGATCTCGTCGGCGTACTCCAGGTCGCCGCCGACCGGCAGCCCACTGGCCAGCCGGGTCACCGAGATGCCCATCGGCTTCACCATCAACGCCAGGTAGGTGGCGGTCGCCTCGCCCTCGGTGTTCGGATCCGTGGCCAGGATCAACTCCCGCACCGTGCCGCCGCCGAGCCGGATCAGCAGCTCCCGGATGCGCAGGTTGTCCGGCCCGATCCCCTCCAGCGGATTGATCGCGCCGCCCAGCACGTGGTAGCGACCGCGGAACTCACCGGTCCGCTCGATGGCCACCACGTCCTTGGGCTCCTCCACCACGCACAGCACCTCGTCGGTGCGGCGCGGGTCGCGGCAGATCCGGCACTGCTCGGACTCGGCCACGTTGTAACAGGTGGTGCAGAACCGCACCAGCTCCTTGACCTTGCGCAGCGCGCCGGCCAGCCGGTTGACGTCGGCCGGATCCGCCGACAGGACGTGGAACGCGATCCGCTGGGCGCTCTTCGGGCCCACGCCCGGCAACCGACCCAGCTCGTCGATCAGGTCCTGGATGGCACCTTCGTACATCTGCCGGCTCAGAAACCGGGCAGGCCGAGGCCGCCCATGCCACCGGCGACCGGGCCCATCTTGCGCTCGGTCAGCTCGCGGGCCGCCTCGGCGGCGTTGTGCACGGCCGCGACGACCAGGTCCTCAAGGGTCTCCACGTCGTCCGCGTCGACGGCCTTCGGGTCGATCTTGATGGCCTTCAGCTCACCGGAGCCGGAGACGGTAGCCGTGACCAGCCCACCACCGGCGGTGCCGGTCAGCTCGGCCTCGGCCAGCTCAGCCTGGGCGGCGGCGATCTGCTGCTGCATCTTCTGCGCCTGCTTCAGCATCTGCTGCATGTTCGGCTGTCCACCTGGGCGCACGGATGGCTCCTTCTCGCACTCGTCTGCTCGGCCGCCGCCCAGCCTATCCGCTGGGACCGACCCTGCCCCGCCCGGTGCGTCCGCCCACGCCGGACCCTTCCGGGGGTACGGCTGGCACTACCCCGAACCGGCCATCTGCCGGTAGTGCGCCACGAACCACCCACCTGGTCTGCTCAACTGTATGAATCTCAGCCGCTCCGGCCGGATCGGCGCGCTGTGCTGGGTCGCGGCCGCCCCGACCTTCCTCGTCGCCAACCTGGTCACCGGTCTCCGGTGGCGCGACCCGACCTACAGTTGGGCCACCCACAACATCAGCGACCTCGGCAACGCACACTGCGGCATCTGGGACACCAGTCGTCCCCGTTACGTGTGCTCGCCCTGGCACCCGCTGATGAACGCCGCGACACTCACCACCGCCGTACTGCTCACCGTCGGAATCCTGCTGACCTGGCGGATCCTCGGCCGCGGTGGCGCGGTGCGCGCGGCCCAGACGCTTCTGCTGCTGGCCGCCGGCGGGTACGCCCTGGCCGCCCTCCACCCGGCCGACGTCGACGAGAACCGGCACGTCCTCGGCGCAGTCCTGATCATGGGCCTGGGCAACGTCGGCCTGCTCCTCGCCGGCTTCGCGCCGGCCACCACGACGCTCGGCCGGTGGCGACGGCTCACCCTCACGGCCGGGATCATCGCGCTGGTCGGGACGGTGCTGTTCTTCGCCCAGCAGGGCCTCGGCATCGGCGTGGGCGGCATGGAACGCGTAGCCGTCCTACCCTTCCCCCTCTGGGCCTGCTGCCTCGGCGTCCTACTAGCCGAAACCCCAACCCCCGCGCCCACCCCCGCTCGCGTCGATCATGGAGTTGTGGTGCCCGAATAGACGGCAGCATGGTGGTTCGTTCCCACCACAACTCCATGATCGACGGGGGTCAGCGGGCGTCGACTTCGTCGATCTTCTCGGCGCCGAAGGTCTCCCGGAGCAGCCGTACCGCCTGCTCCTCACTGGACTCCCGGGCGGTCTTCTCGTCGATGACCTCGTCCAGCGGCTCGTCGCCCGGGTCGAAGCCCTCGTAGACCGGGGTCGCCGCCGGGGCCGCCCCGCCCGGTCGACCACCGCGCGCCGCCGGGCCGTCGAAGTCCGGGTCGTAGGGCGGTTCGCCCGCCCATTCGGCGTCCGCGACGGGCCGGGCCGCCGCTGCGGTACGCGCACCGCGCCCCGCCGCCGCCGCGCGAGCCGCGGCGATGGCGCTGCTCACCGGGGTGCCACCGGCTGACGCCGGCTGCCGGGCCGCCGGCGTCGGGTTACCCCGCCCGCCCGCCTGACCAGCACCGGCCGCTGCACCGGAGCCGTACGCGTCAGCGCCGTTGGTACCGATGCCGTTCGCGCTGCCGCTGCTCGACGCGGGTGCGGAGCCGCCCGACGCGGCGTCGGGGCCGTTTCCGGCCGACGCGCCGCCGGGGCGGGCGGCCTCCGGCCAGTCCTCGTCATCCTTCGCCTCGGCGACCGGGGCACCGCCGCCGGGGAGCGCCGCCTCCGGCCAGTCGTCCTCGTCGTCGGCCGCCGTGGGTTGCGGGCCACCCTGCTGGCCCGCGCCGTGGCCACCGCCGCCGCGCGCAGCCGTGCCTCCGGGCTGACCACCGGAGTGTGGGCCGGTAGCGCCGAGGGAACTCGTTGCGGCGGGCGGCGCGCTGGTCGGGCCGGTGGCAACCGGTGACGTCGGCGCACTCGCCGGTCGGGCAGGGGTCGCACGGTTCGGCGCGGCGCTCGGGTTCGCCGTCGCGCTCGCGTTCGGCGCGGCGCTCGCGTTCGGCGCGGCGCTCGCGTTCGGCGCGGCGCTCGGGCTCGGCGCGGCGCTCGGGCTCGGCGCGGCCGCACGGTTCGGCGCGGCACTCGGGTTGGATGCCGCGGGCGGTGCGCTCGCCGGGCTGGCGGCGGGCGTGTTCGGCGCGGCGGGGCGGGCCGGAGCGGCGGGCTGCGAGCGCTGCGGACCGGACAGCGACACTCCGCCGCGCTCACCGGCCACCTCGCACCGGATCTGCCAGCGCCCGCCCAACTCCTCGTAGAGCGCGTCGGTCAGCACTGCCGAGTGGTCGGCCATCATCTTCGCCAGCACCGTCGACTTCACGGTCAGTACCAGCATGTCGCCGTCGAGTTCGCGAACCACCGCGTCGCGCATCAGGGCGGCGATCCGCTTGTTGGTCCGGTTGACCTTGCCGACCACGTCGGGCCACACCCGGCGGACCGCGACCGCGTCCAGCGCGGCGGCCGGCGCATCCGGTCGGGGCGGCACCGGGGTGGCCGGGTCGGGAAGCACCGCCGACGGCGGCACCGCACGGCGCGGCACCGACGAGCCACCGGAGCCGGTGCCAGCCGAACCGGGGCCACCCGAACCGGGGCCACCCGAACCGGGGCCGGCGAAGCCGCCGGCCGAACCGGCAGCAGCCGAGCCGCCGGTCGCGCCGGAGGCGGATGCCATCCCGACGGTGGTCGCCGACGCACCGGGCGACGCCGGGATCGGCGAATCGGCGGTCGGGACGCCCGACGCCGGAGCACCCGAGATCGGAGCACCCGAGGCCGGACCGCCCGACATCGAAGCACCCTGGGCGGCGGCGCTCCGGGCCGGGGACGTGGCCGGGTCGACATCCCACGGCGGTGCGGAGGTCGGGGCATTGGCGGGTGCGGGGTCGGCGGCAGCCGGAACCGGGGTGGCGGGCTGTGGGCGTACCCCTGGGGTGTTGGTCGGCGCCTCGGTGCCGCCCAGGGTGAGCCGACGTTCCATCCGCTCCAGGCGCTGAAGCAGGCCGCCGGTGGAGTCGTCCACGCCGGGAAGCAGCATCCGGGCGCAGATCAGCTCCAGCAGCAGGCGGGGCGCTGTGGTGCCGCGCATCTCCACCAGGCCGTCGTGCACGATGTCGGCGCAGCGGGAGAGCGTGGCCGTGCCGAGTTGCGAGGCCTGGGCGGCCATCCGCTCGATCTGGTCGGCCGGGCCGTCGATGAGGCCCTTCGCGGCGGCGTCCGGCACCTGCTGGATGACGATCAGGTCGCGGAGCCGCTCCAGCAGGTCGGAGGCGAACCGGCGCATGTCGTGCCCGGCCTCGGCGACCCGGTCGACGGTGGCGTACGCGGCCGCGCCGTCACCGGCGGCCAGCGCGTCACACATCTCGTCGATCAACGCGGAGTCGGTGACCCCGAGCAGCGAGACGGCCCGGGCGTAGCTGACCCCTTCCGCGCCCGCGCCGGCGATGAGCTGGTCGAGCACGGAGAGGCTGTCCCGCATGCTGCCGCCACCGGCGCGCACCACGAGCGGAAAGACCGCCGGCTCGACGGCGACGCCCTCGGCCTGGGTGAGCTGCTCCAGGTACGGGCGGACCACCTTCGGCGGGAAGAGCCGGAACGGGTAGTGGTGGGTCCGCGACCGGATCGTGCCGAGGACCTTCTCCGGCTCGGTGGTGGCGAAGATGAACTTGACGTACTCCGGAGGCTCCTCGACCAGCTTGAGCAGGGCGTTGAAGCCCTGGGTCGAGACCATGTGCGCCTCGTCGATGATGTAGATCTTGAAGCGGCTGTTGGCCGGTGCGAAGAAGGCACGCTCGCGCAGCTCGCGGGCGTCGTCGACACCGCCGTGGCTGGCCGCGTCGATCTCGATCACGTCGATCGAGCCGGCACCGTCGGCGGCCAGCGAGCGGCAGGACGCACACTTGCCGCACGGTTCGGGGGTGGGGCCCTCCGCACAGTTCAGTGAGCGGGCCATGATCCGGGCGCTGGTGGTCTTGCCACAGCCACGGGGGCCGGAGAAGAGGTAGGCGTGGTTGAGCCGCCCACTGCGCAGCGCCTGCGACAGCGGCTCGGTCACGTGCTCCTGACCGATGACCTCGGCGAAGGTCCGCGGCCGGTACTTGCGGTAGAGCGCCAGCGTCACTCGTCCCGCCTCCTCTCGACCGAGCCATTCTGCGCCGGTCGGGCGCGGGTGACCACCCACCCCGCCGAATGGCCGAGGCTGCCGCGCCCGGCCGGGCGCCCGGGTTGCCGGGGGTCGCCGTGCCTTGCGGCGCGTTTCCGTGCCTTGCCGCGCGTTGTCGTGGGTTGCCGTGGGTTGTCGTGGGTTGATCGACTCCACATCGCCGACCTGGCGGTATCGACTGCCCGGGACAGCCCCACCTCGCCGACCTGGTGTGGATCAAGGCCCCGGAGTAGGGCCCCGGAGACGAAAAGGCCTCCCGTGCACCCGGCAGAGCTCGCTTATCCTTGCTGCCTTCCGGCCCTGGGGAGGTTCACGAGATACCGCCGCACGGGAGGTGCCGCCAAGCCTACCCGACCGCCCGTCGATCTTCAGGGGGTGGTGGGGTGGCCCGCCCGACGGGGGCCTGTATCCTGGCTCGCGGAGGATTCGCCTAGAGGCCTAGGGCGCACGCTTGGAAAGCGTGTTGGGTTAACACCCTCACGAGTTCGAATCTCGTATCCTCCGCTCGTCTGAGCAGCACCAACGACAGGGCCGGCCCCACAGGGACCGGCCCTGAGTCGTCTGCACGGGGCGTCAGCCCACCACCTGGACGTCCTCCGCGCCCTGCCCGGAGAACCACGCCGCAAGCTCGATCCCGCCGAGTGACCGCGTCGCCCCCTCGTCGACGAGGACCGGGCCGACGACGGCACCCTTCGCGCCGTCGAGTTGGCAGCCGAACATCCGCGCGCCGCTCAGCACCGTCGGCATGCTGGTACTGCCCAGCGTGCACCAGCGCATGCTGGCCAACTCAAGATCGGCATCGCGCAGGTCCGTCTCGTAGAGGGTGGCGGAGTTGAGGACCGAGCGGCGGAGGTCCGCCCCGGCCAGCACGGCGTGGTCGAGTTGCGCCGAGAACAGGCGGGCCGAGAGGAACCGCGCCCGACCGGCCGAGCAGCCGACGAGTGTCGCCTTGGCCAGGTCGGCGCAGGCGAAGTCCGCGCCCTCCACCTCGGCGTCGGCCAGGTTGGCGTCGGCGAGGTTGGCCGCCTCGAACCGGACGTCGACCAGGCGCGAGTTGGCGAGATAGGCGCCGACCAGGTCGAGACGGCTGAGGTCAGCCCCGCGAAAATCGAGAAAATCACCAGAGAGGTACGCGGTGTCGGACGACGCCGCGAGCCACTCCTCCAGTGCGGCCCGCGCGTCCGGGCTGTCCGGCCAGCGGATCACGTCGTCGCTGGTCCGTCGGTATCTGCTCACCGTCCGTGCTGGTCGTCCGGCCCGTCCACGGCGGGGTCGGCCGCGCGCAGTTGCTGCCCGACGCGTTCGGCTATCGCCCGCGCGGCGGGTGAATCGGTCCCCAGAGTGTCGCCGATGATCTCCTGCGCCCGGTCGGCCAACTGCCGCTTGGCCACACCGATCGTGTTCATGATCGTCCTGGCGACCACGTCGGGCGCGACCCGCTGGATCCGCTGACCCAGTTGCAGGTCGACCAACGCGCCCACCGAGTCGACGGTGACCTCCACCAGCCCGTTGCCGTCGGCGGCCGTCACCCGTAGCGCCTGGATGCGGTCACTCATCGCATCGGTGGCGGTCGCCAACTGGTCGAGGCGACCCTTCCACTCCGCGAGCCGGTCCATCGCGCCGTCCGGGTCCAGCAGCCCCGCCGTGTTGGGAACCTCGGCCATCATGTGTCCCCTCGGTCGCTCAAGGTGATCATGCTCAGCGGTGGGAGATTAACACGGGCGGCCCTCACGACAGTCCAGGTGAGACACCGGGAGCGGGCACCCCGGCACCCTTTCGGCCGCAGGCTCACGCCCAGGCCCCCGACACCCTCCAGCGCGCCAAGACCCTCCGACGTCCGTCGACCACGGGCGCGCGCCCAGGGCCCCGACGCCTTCAGCGGGCGCGCGTCCAGGAGAGGAAGCGTTCGGTCAGGCGGACCGGGTCGACCTCGGTGAGCTGCGCGCTGGCCTCGGCCTGGAGCGCCGCCAGGTAGATGGTCAACGCGAGCCGGTCACGCCGGTACTCGCCGAGCAGTCGCAGCTTCGCCGCCGAGCAGGGCCAGGCGATGCCGCACGCCGCGCAGCGCCAGGTGGGGCGGGTCGGGAGGTGGTTGCGGTGACGGCGGCGGGGCATGGGCAGGGCCTCCTTCGGCGCTGGAAGGGTGCCGCCTCACCGCCCTGACCGGGAGGCGGGGCGGCACCCGGACTGACGCCGACCGCCGGGCTCCTACGCCTCCACCGGTCACGCCGTCTTCTGCGAACCACCCTCTGGCGCGTCACGGGACAAGCACACCCCGTAACGATATGGTTTTCAGATATTCGAGACATCCGATGGAGGGGCCGTGAACGACGCGCTTCGGGTGGCGCTCAGCGACACCGGGCACAGCATCGAATCCCTCGCCGAGACCGTCGGCGTCGACCCGAAGACCGTAGGGCGTTGGTTGACCGAGGGCCGCATCCCGCATCCTCGGCACCGCTTGGCGGCGGCCGAAGCCCTCCACAAGGACGTGTCGGACATCTGGCCGGACACTTCAAGACGTCGTGACCCCATTTGGTTTCGTCCGTGGCAGGAGATCGAGCGCGAGGCGGTGTCGCTTCGCTGGTTCGAGTCGACGGTCCTGCCGGGGTTGCTCCAGACCGAGGCGTACGCCCGCGCCGTGCTGGTCGGCGCGGGCCTGATCCCCCGTGGTGACATCGAGCGGCACCTCACCGTCCGGCTCGGCCGGCAGGGTGTGCTCAGGCGGGACGATCCGCCGCAGTTCACGGCGGTCGTCGACGAGGCGGTCATCCGTCGTCCGGTGGGCGGCGGGCCGACGATGCGCGAGCAACTGTTGGCGGTGGCGGCGGCGTGCGCCGAGCCGCACATCCGGGTGCACGTGGTGCCCAGCACGGTCGGCGCGTACGCCGGCCTGAACGGGCCGTTCGTGATCGCGCACAGCGACGACCACCGGGTTGCCGGCTACCTGGACAACCAACTCCAGGGACAAGTCGCTAGCGACCCCGACGACATCGCGGCCATGATGGCGGCATGGGAGAACGTGCGCGGGGAGGCGCTGTCCCACCGGCAGTCGGTCGATCTCATCACGGAGGTGGCGGAGTCATGGAGCTGAACGGCGTCATGGAGCTGAACGGCGCCCGATGGCGCAAGAGCAGCCGCAGCAGCGGCAACGGCGGCGCATGCGTCGAGGTCGCCGACAACCTGCCCGGCGTCGTGGGCGTACGGGATTCCAAGGACCCGGCCGGTCCGGCGCTCACCTTCACACCGACGGCGTGGCGCGCGTTCGTCACCGGGCTGGCTCCGCAGGTCTGACCAGGAGCGACCGTCGCTGGAATGCAGTGGAGAGAGCCTTGCGCCTGCTGTTCGAGCATCGTGACACCGAGACGCACACGAGCATCGTCGATCGCGTGTGGCGCACCCGCAGCGAGGCGCAGGACACGATGACATCCGCGGCGCGCACCTGCTGCCAACTGATCTTCACGCGGACGCAGGGGCAGTTGTTCGTCAGCCTGCGCGGGCCGGAGACCAGGGCGACCACTGCGCCGGTCCCGCCGAACGCCGAGTTCTTCGGCATCCGGCTCACCCTCGGCACCGTCCTTCGGCCGCATCCGACAGCCGCGATCGTCGACGGCCACGTGCCCTTTCCGGTGACGGACTCGGGCCGGATAGTCATCGGCGGCGACGACTGGGAAGCGCCGACGTACGAGAACGTCGAGCAGTTCGTCCGGCGGCTGCGGGACGCGGGTCTGCTGGTGCGACCACGCCTGGAGCGCCTCGCCGGGCACCCGCCGTCCGATCGAACCCGTCAGCGGCGGTACCGGGCGGTCACCGGCCTCTCGCGCACTGCCGTGACGCAGATCGACCGCGTGAACGCCGCGGCCACGATGCTGCGCGACGGGCTCGACTGGAGCACTGTCGTCGAGGCACTGGGGTACTTCGACCAAGCTCACCTGGCCCATGCGCTGCGGCGCTACGTCGGGCGTACCGCGCGAGGGCTGCGAACGGACGACGACGCGTCGATGTCGTTCCTGTACAAGACCGGCCCGTCGCCAGGCAGCTAGCGTCCGTTCTCCGGCCGCCCCGGCGGCTGCCCCGAACCGGAATCCGGAGGAGAACTGTGCTGCTCAGCGTCAACGTCTTCGTCAGCCTCGACGGAATCATGCAGGGACCGGGAGCCCCGGACGAGGATCGCTCGGGCGGCTTCGATCGCGGCGGGTGGCTCGTCCCGCACGCATCGGTGCACACCAACGGGGTGGTCGAGGGTTGGTTCCGGGAGGCGGACGCGTTCCTCTTCGGCCGCACGAGCTACGGCCTGCTCGGCGGGTACTGGCCCAAGGTCACCGCACCCGGCGACCTGATCGCCGCCAAGCTGAACACGCTTCCGAAGTACGTCGTCAGCAGGACGCTGACCGACCAGGAGGCCGACTGGAACCCGACGACGGTCCTCCGCACCGGAATCGTCGATCAGGTGCGCCGGCTCAAGGGGCGCCCCGGCAAGGAACTCCAGGTTCACGGCAGCTGGAAGCTCGTGCAGGAGCTGCACCAGGCCGGACTTGTCGATCTCTACCGGCTGCTCCAGTACCCGGTCGTGGTCGGCACCGGGAAACGACTGTTTCCGGAGGGAACGACGCCCTCGACATTCGAAACCTCAGGAGACCCGCGGGTGCTGCCCGGTGGCGTCGTCTCGCTGACGCTGACGCCCACGAACCGTGGAATGATCCCGGCGGGCACGTACACCGTGCAGAGCGGTCACTCGACGCCGGTCCTCGACTGACGCCGACTCCCCCGGCCGTCGTACACATGTTCTATCCACAGGCTGTGGACGGCGGAGGGTTCGATGGCATACCAGCTCAGCGCGGTGGTCGCGGACGTCGAACTGCTCCGCGAGCAGACCGCCGAGCTGGATCACGCGGTTCTCGGCGAGCTGCGCCAGGATTTCGGGCTGCTGCCGGTCACCCCGCAGTTGGTGGTGGAGTTGACCGGGTCGCTGCCGGACTTCGCGACGGACGACCGCAGCGCCGAGCACCCGTTCGGCTTGGTGTTGTCGCCGACGCTCGTGGAGTCGCTGGCCCGC
Organism: Micromonospora sp. WMMD964; assembly: GCF_029581455.1. NCBI lineage: Bacteria > Bacillati > Actinomycetota > Actinomycetes > Micromonosporales > Micromonosporaceae > Micromonospora > Micromonospora sp. WMMD964. The sequence goes on from NZ_CP120860.1 coordinate 863,288, forward strand.
TGGTCACAGGCGGGGCCGGTGGCGTATCTGGAGGCGGAGTTCGGTGGTGGCGTCGGCTACCAGTCGGCGGCGGTGTGGCTGGGTGGGGCGCTGACCTGGGGGCCGCACTTCGACGACGAGTTGGACACGTCGCGCGAACAGTGGCCGATCAACGGGGCGCTGGCCCGCCTCGGTGCCGAGCCCGGCGATTGGATCGACCCGTTCGCCGAGCTGGGGTTGCACCTGGAGCGCAACACCGAGGGTTGGCTGGCGCACGGGCGACGTCGACTCAGCGCCGACTACTGGGACGAACTGGTCGAACAGTGGGAAAATCAGTAATCCGGCTGCTGCCAGCAACCTGAACGCCCCCGTCCCGTTGGGGACTGGGGGATTCCATGAAATTGCGACAATTTGCTTTTATTGCCACGCTGATGACGGCTGCCTCGATCGCAGGCAGTGGCGTACCGCCGACCGGGTCGATCCCGGACGGACGGCCCGCCGGCAGCGTGGAGATCATCGACCTGAACGGCCTGCGCAACATCGAGTTCGGCGACACCGAGGACGAGCTGACCCGGCGCGGCATCCTGCGTACCGACCTGGACGCCTGCGGGCCGATGCTCGTCGGCCACGACACGGTCAGCCCGGTCTTCATCGAGGACAGACTGGTGCTGCTCTGGGTCGGCGACCCGATGCGGACACCCGAGGGCATCACCGCGGGCTCACCCGTCGACCAGGTCTGGGCGCGCTACCCGCTGGTGACCCGGCTCGCCGCTCCACAGGGGACACACCGCCTCGACGGGCTGCTCGCCCGCAGCGGCGACCGCGCGTACCTGTTCCTGCACGACGGCCGCACGGTCCGAAAAACCATCGCCGGGTACGCGGACTGGGCCCGCCGCCTCTTCGAGGAGGGAACGGGCCCGTGCTGAGCGGCCCGGACTGGCCAGCCCGACGAGATCGGTGGACAGTCGCGCGCCGACGACCACCTCACACCTGGGCCGGTTGGGGGAAACTGCGCCTTGCGTACCCCGTATCCCGTTTCGCCGGGCGCGTGGCGTAACTCCGAAACGGGAAAGCCCGGTCGATCCTCACGGATCGACCGGGCTTTATCGCACTACAGAGCGGTGGCGGAGGGATTTGAACCCTCGGAGGGCGTTAACCCTCACACGCTTTCGAGGCGTGCTCCTTAGGCCGCTCGGACACGCCACCGCCGACGAGGGTACAGGACCGCTGGTTCGGACGCCGAACCGGTATCGCCCCGGCCGGCCTGGCAGGATCTTTGCCATGAGTACGCACATCGGCGCGAAGCCGGGCGAGATCGCCGAGCGGGTCCTGATGCCGGGCGACCCCCTGCGGGCCAAGTGGATCGCGGAGACCTACCTCGAGGGCGCCACCTGCTACTCGACGGTCCGGGGCATGCTGGGTTTCACCGGCCGCTGGAACGGCGTCGAGGTTTCCGTCCAGGGTTCCGGCATGGGCATGCCGTCGGCCTCCATCTACGCCCACGAGCTGATCAACGAGTACGGCGTGAAGACGCTGATCCGCGTCGGTTCGTGCGGCGCCCTCAGCACCGACCTGCAACTGCGGGACGTGGTGGCGGCGATCGGGTCGTCCACCGACTCGAACATGAACCGGATGCGCTTCGACGGGCTGATCGACTACGCCCCGGTGGCCGACTTCGGGTTGCTGCGTACCTCGGTCGAGGTGGCCGAGCGGCGCGGCATCAGCATGCACGTCGGGCCGATCCTGGCGGCGGACGCCTTCTACACCGACCGACCGGACCTCTACGACACCCTCGCCGACTACGGCGTGCTGGCGGTGGAGATGGAGTCGGCGGCGCTCTACACGATCGCCGCCCGGTTCAAGGCCCGCGCGTTGACCGTGCTGACCGTCAGCGACCACATCAAGACCGGCGAGAAGACCACCTCGGAGGAGCGCGAGCAGACCTTCAGCCAGATGGTCGAGATCGCCCTCGACACGATCATCGCCTGATCCGTTCCGGCGGAGGGCGGCTTCACTGCCGAGAGCGGTATGACTCAGAGGTATAAATATGCCTCAGAGTCATACCGCTCTTTCGCACCAGGCTCGCCCGCCCAGGCAGAGGCAGCAGCCCGGTCAGACCGCGGCCAGCGCCTCGGTCGGCGCGAGGCGGGCGGCGCGCACCGCCGGGTAGAGGCCCGCGAAGCCGCCGATGACCAGTGTCGCGCCGACGCCGCCGAGCATCGCCCAGGCCGGAACGACTGTCGGCCACCCCTGGGACAGGGCGTACCCCGAGGTGACCAGGATCCCCAGCAACACCCCACCGACCCCACCGAGCGCGGAGAGCAGCAGCGACTCGGCGAGGAACTGGGACCGCACCTGACCCCGGGTGGCTCCGAGTGACCGGCGCAGGCCGATCTCGGCCCGCCGTTCCAGCACCGAGATCACCATGGTGTTCGCCACACCGACCCCGCCGACCAGCAGTGCGACAGCACCCAGGCCCAGCAACAGGCCGGTGAACGCGTCGTCGGTCGCCTGGGCGGCGGCCAGCGCGTCCGAGGGCCGGGAGACCTCCACCTCGTTCGGCGCCTCCGGGTTGGTGGTCGCGCCGAGCACCGACCGGACCGCCTCGACCTGGGACTCCTGGGCCCGGGTGTAGACGGTGGTCGGGTGGCCGTCGAAGCCCAGGTACTCGGTCGCCGCCGCCCAGCCGATCAACGCCGAGGTGTCCAGTTCCGGGGCGAGTGGCGCGGCGGCGAGGGTGCCGACGACTGTGAACGGCCGACCACCGAGCCACACCTGCACCCGCGGGTCCGCTGCGGTGATCCCGAGCCGCTGTGCCGCGGTGGCACCGAGCACGACCGCCGGATAGCGGGCCGTGGCCTCGTTGAGCCAGGTGCCGGTGGCCAGTTCGGCTCCGACGGTGGTGAGCAGGTCCAGCCGGGCCGCCCGGGTGGCGAGGCCACCGGTCTCCGCCGCCGGGATCCGGTCCGAGCGGTAGACCTTGGCGTCGGCGACCTGCCCGGTCGCTGACACGTCGGTCACCGGCCCGATCCGCCCGATCATCGCGATCGACTCCTCGGGCAGTTGCGCGTCCGCGCCGAACAGGGTGTTGCCCGGCTCGACGGTGAGCAGGTTGGTGCCGAGCGCGTCGAGTGCCCGGTCCAGCTCGGCCCGGGACGACGAGGAGATGCCGACGACCGCGATCATCGCGGCGATGCCGATCGCGATGCCCAGCGCGGAGAGGAACGCCCGCAGCGGACGGGTCCGCAGCCCCACCCCGCCGACGCGCAGGATGTCCGCCGGTCCCATCCGGGCCGGGTTCAGCGTCGCCATCAGCCGACCCCGCCCGGCGCGTAGGCCGAGTCGTGTCGCACCGCGCCGTCACGCATCCGTACCTGCCGGGGCAGACTCTCCGCGATCTCCCGGTCGTGGGTGATCACGAGGACGGTGGTACCGGCCCGGTGCAGGTCGTGCAGCAACTCCAGCACCCCCGCGCCGGAGCTGGAGTCGAGGTTGCCGGTCGGCTCGTCGGCGAGCAGCACCGCCGGCTCGCCGACCACCGCGCGGGCCACGGCCACGCGCTGCCGTTCACCTCCGGACAGCTCGTGCGGCCGGTGCCCCAACCGGTGGCCCAGGCCGACCCGGACCAGCGCGGCCTCCGCGCGTTCGCGCCGCCTCCTGCGGGGTACGCCGGAGTAGAGCAACCCGTCGGCCACGTTGTCCACGACCGGGACACCGGGAGCCAGATGGAACTGCTGGAACACGAAGCCGATCCGGGTGGCCCGCAATGCGGACAGCTCCCGGTCGCTCAGCTTGGCCGCGTCGTACCCGTCGACGTGCACGCTGCCCGACGACGGCCGGTCCAGGGTGCCGATCAGGTGCAGCATCGTCGACTTGCCCGATCCGGACGGGCCGACGATCGCCACCAACTCGCCGTAGCCGACCCGCAGCGACACGTCGTCCAGGGCGACGACGTCTCCGGCGTACCTCTTGCTGACCCGGTCGAGGACGACCACCTCGCTGGTCACGTCGGCACCACCACCGCCATGCCCTCGGTGAGGTCCGCGCCGTCGACCTCCACCCGACCGTCGGCGAACAGCCCGGTCGTGACCGCGAGGATCCGGGTCGCGTCACCCTCGGCGACCTGGACCCCGTAGCCGCCCTCGGCGAGCGCCAACAGCGCCGCCACCGGCACGGTGAGCACGTCACGGCGCTCCGAGACGGTGAACGTGACGTCGGCGCTGGCCTGGTCGAAGCCCGTGAGGGCCTTCGGGTCGGTCACCGCGACCGTCACCTCGATCTTCGTCTCGACATCGCCGGACTGCCCGTTCGCACCGGCCGCGCCGGGCTGGACGACCGTCTCGACGGTCCTGACGGTGCCGTCCACCGCACGGCCGTCCGGCAGCTTCACGGCGACCTTCGCGTCGCGCTTGGCCAACCGCTGGTCGTCCACGTCCAACTCGACGGTGACGACACGGTCGGTGCCGGTGTAGGTGAGCACCGTCTGGCCGGGCTGCGTGAGATCACCGGCGGCGGCCTGGTGGCTCTCCACCCGGACCTCCCGGTCGGCGTAGACGACCCGCCCCGGCTCGACCCGGCCGGTCTCGGACAGACCGAGGTCCTCCTGCCAGTCCCGGACGGCGTCGGCGGTGCTGCCGGTGTACTCGTCGTCGACGGTGAAACCGGTGTAGCCCAACGCCTGGAGGTTCCGCTCGAACTGCGCGACGTCGGCACCCTCCATCCCGGGGGCGAGAGTGCGGTACGCGGGCAGACCGCCGTAGAGGAGCACCACCTCCTCGTTGTCGACCTGGTACAGCGCCTTGCCCCGGCGCACCGTCGACCCGGTCGCCGCCAGCGCGGTGACGGTGCCGCTGAGCTTCGCCGTGGCGGTGCGTGTCGTGCCGTACCCCAGCTCGCCGTCGGCGGTCTCCGAGTCGGCGAGGGTCTGCCGGGTGACGGTGGCGGTGGCCGGTGCCGTGGTACCGGCCTGGGCGCGGTCTTCGCCGCCGCCGCCGAAGCCCACCGCGGCGACCACGCCGACGGCGGCGACCAGGAGAACGACGCCCCCGATGGCAGCGGCCCGCAGCCGCGTGCGTCGGACGGTCACCGGCCACCCCCGAACTGCGGTGCGTGCTGCCGGCACTTCTCCAGCGCGGCCTTCATGGCCGGGTCGCCGATGTTGATCGCGTTGTCCCCGGTCCCGATCCGAACCCGCCCGTCGGCGTCCGGGTCCGGGAAGTCCGGCACCCCGTTCTCCCGCATGCACTTGGCCATGGCGCGCATCTGTTCGGCCTGCTCGGGGTTGAGCTGCGGCCCCTGCCCGCCGTTGGGGAGCTTGTCCCGGCACTTCTCCATGGCGGCCTGGACCTTCTGCTGGTCCACGTCGGCGCCGAACCGGAAGGCCGGACGGCCCCCCGCCTCCGGGTCGGGCATGTCCACCCCGTTCTCGCGCATGCAGCGGGCGAAGGCGAGTTGCCGGTCCGAGTCTCCGGTCGGCGTGCCGCTCGCCGTGACGCCGGCCTTCGCCCCTCCGGCGGTCGCGACCCCGCCGCCGTCGTCGCCGCGCGGGCCGCATCCGGGCAGCGCCAGGGCGAGCAGGACGGGGATCGCGAGCATCTGTCGTCGCATGGTGTCCACTTCCGCTCAGGTCCGGCGCGGATGGCCGGACGTGTCACAAGTGCACGACAGGTGTCGTATCTCCGGCGTAACCGTGAGCGGTTACGCCGCCGTTATCGCAGCCCGAGGACCATGGAGGGGTGAGAGTGCTGGTGGTCGAGGACGAGACCGTGCTGGCGGACGCCATCGCCGAGTGGCTGCGTCGGGAGTCGTTCGCCGTCGACGTGGCGTACGACGGGGACGCCGCGTTGGAACGGCTGGGCGTCAACGAGTACGCCGTGGTGGTCCTGGACCGGGACCTGCCGGTGGTGCACGGCGACGACGTGTGCCGGGCGATCGTCGACGCGGGTGGGGAGACCCGGGTGCTGATGCTGACCGCCGCGGCGGCGGTCCGGGAGCGGGTGGCGGGGTTGGCGCTCGGCGCCGACGACTACCTGACGAAACCGTTCGCCCTGGTGGAGCTGTCGGCACGGGTGCACGCGCTGACCCGCCGGGCCCGCCCGGCGACGCCGCCGACACTGCGTCGCGCCGGCATCCAGCTCGACCCGGCCCGCCACGAGGTACGCCGGGACGACCGGCACGTCGCGCTGTCCCGCAAGGAGTTCGCGGTGCTGGCCGAACTGCTGCGCGCCGACGGGGCGGTGGTCTCCGCCGAGGATCTGCTGGAACGCGCCTGGGACGAGCACATCGACCCGTTCACGAACGTCGTCCGGGTGACCGTGATGAAGCTGCGCCGCAAGCTCGGCGACCCGCCGGTGATCGAGACGGTGCCCGGAGCGGGGTACCAGATCCGATGAAACGATTGACCATCCGCGCCCGGCTCACCCTCATCTACGGAGGACTCTTCCTGCTGGCCGGCATCGTGTTGCTCGCCGTCACGTACGTGCTCGTCGATCAGCGGATGCCGCAGCCGTTCGGGGTGAAACTGCGCGACCTGCCGGTGCCCGCGACGACACCCGGCTCGGGCGGCGGGCAGAACATCGAGATGCTGCGCTCCCTGGTGGAGCAGGCGCAGGACGAGGCGAAGCGCAACGCCCTGGAATCGCTGCTCACCCAGGGCGGCGTCGCGTTGGTGGTGGTGTCGGCGGTGGCGATCGCGTTCGGCTGGTTGCTCGCCGGTCGGGCGTTGCAGCCGCTGCAGCAGGTCACCGACACCGCCCGGCGGATCGCCGGTGCGGACACCGCCGGTCGTGGCCTGCACGAGCGGATCGCGCTCACCGGCCCCCGTGACGAGGTCCGGGAGCTGGCCGACACGTTCGACGAGATGCTGGAACGGTTGGACCGCTCGTTCGACGGGCAGCGCCGGTTCGTGGCGAACGCCTCCCACGAGCTGCGTACGCCGCTGGCGCTCAACCGCGCGCTGGTGGAGTTGGCGGTCACCCGACCGGACGCGTCGGAGGAGACCCGGCGGCTGGGCGAGTCGCTCCTGGCGGTCAACGAGCGGCACGAGCGGCTGATCGACGGCCTGCTGACCCTGGCCGACTCGGAGAACGAGCTGACCGAGCGTACCCCCGTCGACCTGGCGGAGGTCTGCGCGCACCTGATCGACCAGGCCGGGCAGCGGTCACCCGCCGTGGCGGTACGGCGGACTCTGGAGCCCGCGCCGACCAGCGGTGACCCGGTGCTGTTGGAGCGACTGACCTTCAATCTGGTGGAGAACGCGTTGCGCCACAACCTGCCCGCCGACGGGTGGGTGGAGGTGCGTACCGGGCTGGTCGACGGGCGGCCCACCCTCACGGTGACCAACACCGGCCCGGTCGTTCCCGGCTACGACGTCGAGACGATGTTCCAACCGTTCCGTCGGCTGTCCCGGGAACGGGTGGCCGGTACGCGTGGCTTCGGGTTGGGGTTGTCCATCGTCCGCGCGGTGGCCCGGGCCCACGGCGGCACCGCCGAGGCGCAGCCCCGACCGGCCGGCGGCCTGATCGTCACGGTCACCCTTCCACCGGGCTGACCAGGGCCGGTTCAGCGGAAGAAGGCGCGCAGCACGGCGGAGGTCTCGGCCTCCAACACCCCGCCGTAGACCTCGGGGCGGTGGTTGAGTCGACGGTCGCGCAGGACGTCCCACAGTGACCCGGCCGCGCCGGTCTTCGGCTCCCACGCGCCGAAGACGACTGTGGCGACCCGGGCGAGCACCAGCGCACCGGCGCACATGGTGCACGGTTCGAGGGTGACCACCAGGGTGCAGCCGTCCAGCCGCCACCGGCCGCTGCGCTCGGCGGCCCGGCGCAGGGCCAGCACCTCGGCGTGGGCGGTGGGGTCGCCGGTCAGTTCCCGTTCGTTGCGTCCGACGGCCAGCTCGGTGCCGTCCGGCCCGTAGAGGACCGCTCCGACCGGCACGTCGTCCACGTCGGTCGGGCCGTCGGCGGAGTCGGCCGGGCTGGTGACGGCGATCTCCAACGCGCGCCGCATCCACAGCTCGTGCCGTTGCCGTCGCCCGACCTCACCCAGGTCGGCGAGGCCCTCGTGGGCGCCGGGCCCGGCCCGCCCCACCGCACCGGGGGTGGGCTGCCCCGGCCGGATCGACTCCAGCGAAGGATCGGTGGCGTCGGCCGGCTCAGACCTCACGCAGCTCCTCGACCTCGTCCGCGCAGCCGAGCACCTGGCAGATCTCCGCGGTGACGTCCGCCGGCATCATCCCCTCGTGCGCGCAGAGGGTCAGCAGCTTCTGCGCGGAGATGCCGAGGTTGGCCAGCAGGTCGGCGTCACCGACCGGGTCGGCCTCCGGGTCGACGACGGGCTGTTCGCTCTCGTCGTCACCCGTGGCCGCCGGGCGCGGCTCCTCGTCGCCGTCGAGCCCGGTGACCGAGGTCTTCAGGTCACCGACCAGCAGCGCACCGAGCTGGGATTCCTCGGCGTACGCGGAATCCGAACCGAACACCCGCAGGTCCTCGCCCTCGTCGAGGCGAAGGACCACCAGGTACGCGTCGTCCGCCTCGACGAAGAGCAGCGACACGTCGGCCTCCTGGTCGACGTCCCGCAGCCGGTCGGCGACCTCGTCGATGTCGGTGGCGCCACGCAGGCTGACCTCGGCGGCGGTCCAGCCACTGTCGTCGCGCACCACGGCCGCAGCGAAGTACGACACGGTCCCCCCAATAGCCCCTCGGCACAGCGCCGACTCGTTACGCGTGCACGTTAGCCGGTCAGGTCGGCAGGCGACCGGTCAACGCCCCGAAGGGCCGGTCATTCCTGTCAAAGTCGGGTCAGCCGGCTACCCGTCGGCGGGTGGCGATGAGCTGGCGCAGACGCTCGGTGCGCTGCCGCTGGGGTCGGCTGCGCTGACGGACCGCACGGGCGCCCGCCAACTCGGCCAACAACTGAAGGCGACGGCGGCTGCGATCGGGGTCCTGTCGCGGGGTGGTCCAGGCCATAGTGCCGAGCGTGCCGAGTCTCGGCGGCCACGTCAAGACGGCGTTCGCTACGCAGCCAACCGGGCACACCGCGCAGTCGTCGACGCTGTTACGGAGCCGTTTCGGGGTGCTTACGGGAACTGCTGGAGCCGGTCACCACAGCGGCCAGTCACCGCTGCCGGCCCAACGGACCGCCAGCACGGCGGCGGCGATGCTCCAACCCCCGGCCGTGACGATGGCGACCCCGGTGGCGACCCCCCGGTCTCCGTGGCGGACCAGCACCAGGGCGCTCGACCAGGCCAACAGACCGGCCACCACGGTCCACCACGCGTAGCTGGCCACGTCGGTGCCGAGCAGGCCGAACAGCAGCAACCAGGCCGCCGCCGTGCCGCCGCCGGCGGCGACACCACCACCGGTGACCGGGTGCGGTTCGCGGTAGGTGGGGCGGTGCGGGGGCCCGGCGGGGAAGAGACCCGAGGGGGTACGCGCCACCGGACGGACCACGGCACCGGGATCCGGGCCGGGATCGGGTCGGGCGAACGTCACCGTCGCTGCCCTCCCCTCACGCGCGTCGCTCGTGCCCACGGTACCGGCTCTGCCAGGATGACCGGATGCCGTCGCCGACGATCGACCGCCGCGCTCGTTCGGCGTACCCGATCCTGCTGCTGCTCGCCCCGGTGTTGGCCGCCGGCTGCGCGACCACCCGGCCGGGGGTGCCCGCCGACGGCGCCGCACCGACGCCACCGGTGGTCTGGGCGACAGCCGATCAGCCGGCGGCGCCGTCACCGACGGCCGACCGTCCGGCACCCGCCCCGACGCCGTCGTCGGCCGGGCCGTCGACGGCGGCACCGCGCGCCGGGCTGCGGCATGTCTTGCCGGTACGCGCCGACGACGTCGACTACCACCCGACGCACGGGGCGTACCCGGCCACCGACCTCTTCGCCGACTGCGGTGAGCCGTTCGTCGCGGTGACCGACGGGACGGTGTTGGAGGTGAGCCGGGTCGACCGGTACACCAAGCGCGGGCCGCAGGGCCCGGAGAACGGCGGCCTGTCGGTGTCCCTGCTCGGCGACGACGGGGTGCGCTACTACGGCTCGCACCTGAGTGTCGTGTCCAGCGGCATCGACCCGGGGGTGCGTGTCCGGGCCGGGCAGCAGCTCGGCAAGGTGGGGCGCACCGGCAACGCCAACAACGTGTGCCATGTGCACTTCGGCATCTCGCCGCCGTGCACCGGCAAGGACGGCTGGTGGATCCGGCGCGGGGTGCTCTGGCCGGCGCGTTACCTGGATTCCTGGCGGCGCGGTGGCAATCGGGAACCGGCCACCGAGGTCGCCTTGTGGCAACGCGAACACGGCTGCCCGAAGGCACCCTGACATGGCCGGCGCGAGAGATCCCATCGCCGACCTGCGTCGGATCGCGTTCCTGTTGGAGCGGGCGAACGAGGCCACCTACCGGGTCCGCGCGTTCCGGTCGGCGGCGAAGGCGTTGGCCGGTCTGCCGGCAGCCGAGGTCCAGACCCGGGCGGCCAACGGCACGCTCACCGAGTTGGCCGGGGTCGGCGACGTGACGGCCCGGTGTGTGGCGGAGTCCGTGGCCGGTGAGGAGCCGGTCTACCTGCGCCGGTTGGTGGCGACCGAGGGCAGCGACCTGGACGCCGAGGCGACGGCGCTCCGCGCCGCCCTGCGGGGCGACTGCCACACCCACTCGGACTGGTCCGACGGCGGTTCTCCGATCGAGGAGATGGCGTTGGCCGCTGTGGAGTTGGGCCACGAGTACCTGGTGTTGACCGACCACTCGCCCCGACTGACGGTGGCCCGGGGGTTGACCGCCGACCGGCTGCGTCAGCAGCTCGACTACGTGGCGACGGTCAACGCGGCGCTGCCCGAGGGGTTCCGGATCCTCACCGGTATCGAGGTGGACATCCTCGCCGACGGCTCACTGGACCAGGACGAGGATCTGCTGGCCCGCCTGGACGTGGTGGTCGGGTCGGTGCACAGCGGCCTGAAGGACGAACGGTCGAAGATGACCAGGCGCATGGTGACGGCTGTCGCCAACCCGCACCTGGACATCCTCGGTCACGTCACCGGCCGGATGGTGTCGTCCCGCCCGACCGGCGTCACCGGGCCCGGTGACCGTGGGCACCGCGCCCGGACGCGGGCGGAGAGCGACTTCGACGCGGACGCCGTCTTCGCCGCCTGCGCGGAACACGACACCGCCGTCGAAATCAACTCCCGGCCGGAACGGCAGGACCCGCCGAAGCGGCTGATCCGCCGCGCGCTGGAGGCCGGTTGCCGGTTCGCCGTCAACACCGACGCGCACGCACCCGGCCAGCTCGACTGGCAGCGGTTCGGCTGCGAGCGGGCCGCTCTCTGCGGCGTGCCCGCCGACCGGGTCGTCAACACCTGGTCGGCCGAGCAACTGGTCGAGTGGACCCACAGCCGCGCCTGACCTGGACGCCCCGCTCGCCTCCTTCCGGCCCGCCATCCGCCGGCTCCGTGACGCGGCGGGTCTCAGTGACGGACCGGCTCGGCGGCGGGCGCGGCGGGAGCCCCGACGCCTACCACCGGGCTGGTCCGGCGGCGGCCGATGACGCCCTGCGAGACCGCGACACCGAGCAGCACGATGAGCGCGCCGACCGGCTGGTGCCAGTTGAGTCGTTCGCCGAGCGCCACCGCGCCGATCAGCACCGCGAAGATCGGGATCAGGTAGGTGACGGTGGAGGCGGTGCTCGCGCCGGCCACCCGGATGTTGCGCATGTTGATCACGAAGGCGAGCCCGGTGCCGAGCGCGCCGAGGGTCAGCACGCTGGCCACCACGCCCAGCGACAACTCGGTCGGGAGCGGCGGCAGGCCCGCGACGAACGGGGTGACGATGGCCAGTTGCCCGGCGGCGAGCAGCAGTTGCGCGGCGGAGAGCGAGAGGCCGGAGTGGGTGCTACCGGCGACGAACCGCTTCTGGTACGGAATCGCGACTCCGTAACAGGCAGCCGCGCCGAAGCACATCAACTGCCCGGTGAAGTGCGCGCCGCCGATGCCCTCCCAGACCCCGAGGACCACCAGCACGCCGACGAAGCCCAGCCCGAGCCCGACGGCACGGCGCACGGTCAGCCGCTCGGTGCGGAAGACCAGCACCGCCAGCGGCAGCACGATCAGTGGGGTGGTGGCGTTCCAGATGCCGGCCAGCATCGACTCGACCCGCTGCTCACCGTAGCCGAACAGGGTGAACGGCACGGCCACACCGAACGCCGCGACGACAGCCAGGTGCGCCCAGACCCGGGGCTCGCGGGGAAGCCGGTCACGCAGCACGGCGAGGACGACCAGCAGGGTCAACGCCCCGGCGCCGACCCGGTAGAGGGTGAGTTGGACCGGGTGCAGCTCGGCCACCCCGATCTTGATGAAGAGGAAGCTGGAGCCCCAGATGGCGGCGAGGGCGAGGAAGCCCGGCAGCCAGGCGCTCAGCGGCGCCTTGTCAGGAGTGGAATCGGTGGTCACCCCTGACACTCTGCCCTACCCGTACGACAGAATCGCACCCCTTTTCGGATGTCCCACCGCGCGAAACCCCAGCCTGGACACGGCAAACGTCATCGACACGGGAGTGGGTTGGTCACGTAGGGTCGCAGCGTGGGACGAATCGATGAAATCGCCAACCGATACGTAGCCGAATGGGCGCCCTTGAGCCCTACCGGCGCGACCTTCGTCGGCATCGCCGGCCATGACGACAAGCTCGACGACCTCTCGCCCGAGGGCTACCGAGCGCGCGCGGACCTCACCCGCCGGACGCTCGCCGAGTTGGAGGTGACCGAGCCGGCGACCGAGTTGGAACGCACTGCCAAGGAGGCCATGCAGGAACGGCTCGGCCTCGACCTGGCGCGCTACGACGCCGGTGAGGCGACCAGCGAGGTGAGCGTCATCACCAGCGGGCTGCACGAGATCCGCATGGTGTTCGACCTGATGCCGAGCGCGACCAGCGACGAGCAGGCCAACGTCGCCGCCCGGCTCAACAGCTTCGCGGGCGCGTTGGAGGGCTACAAGACCACGCTGCGCGAGGCGCTCGCCGCAGGCGAGGTCAGCTCGAAGGTGCAGTTGGTCGAGGTGGCCAAGCAGTGCGACATCTGGGTCGACCCGGCCCGGGACAACTTCTTCCACGGGCTGGTCGAGCGGCTGGGCGCGGACGGCGCGCTCGGCGCGGACCTGCGTCGCGGCGCGGCGGCGGCGACCGCGGCGACCGCCGAGTTCGGCCAGTTCCTGCGTAACGAGATGGCCCCGCACGGGCGGGACAAGCAGGCCGCCGGGCGGGAGCGCTACGAGCTGGCCTCGCAGTACTTCCTCGGCGCCAAGGTCGACCTGGACGAGACGTACGCCTGGGGGTTCGCGGAGCTGGCCCGCCTGGAGGCGGAGATGCGGGTCGTCGCCGGGCGCATCGCCGGTTCGGGTGCCGGCGTCGACGAGGCCGTGGCCAAGCTGGACGCCGACCCGGAGCGGACCATCCGCGGCAAGGAGGCGTTCCGGGACTGGATGCAGGAGCTGGCCGACAGGGCCATCGCCGAGCTGCACGGCACGCACTTCGACATTCCGGAGCAGGTCCGCCGCATCGAGTGCTGTCTCGCCCCGACCAGCGACGGCGCCATCTACTACACCGGCCCGAGTGAGGACTTCTCCCGCCCGGGTCGGATGTGGTGGGCGGTGCCGCAGGGCATCAGTGACTTCTCCACCTGGCGTGAGGTGACCACGGTCTACCACGAGGGCGTGCCGGGTCACCACCTCCAGGTGGCGCAGACCGCCGTCCGGGCCGACCTGCTCAACCGCTGGCAGCGGTTGCTCTGCTGGGTCTCCGGGCACGGCGAGGGCTGGGCGCTCTACTCGGAGCGGCTGATGGACGAGCTGGGTTACCTGGAGGACCCGGGCGACAAGCTGGGCATGCTCGACGGTCAGGCGATGCGGGCGGCCCGGGTGATCGTGGACATCGGCATGCACCTGGAGCTGGAGATCCCGAAGGACAACCCGTTCGATTTCCACCCGGGTGAGCGGTGGACGCCGGAGCTGGGTTGGGAGTTCATGCGGGCGCACTGCCGGGTGCCGGACGAGAACCTGCGCTTCGAGCTGAACCGCTACCTGGGCTGGCCGGGGCAGGCGCCCTCGTACAAGGTGGGTGAGCGGATCTGGCTTCAGGCCCGTGAGGACGCCAAGGCCCGCAAGGGCGCGGACTTCGACCTGCGGGAGTTCCACCGGCAGGCGCTGGACCTGGGTGCGCTGGGTCTCGACCCGCTGCGTCGGGCGCTGGCCCGGCTCTGATCGGGCGACGGCTGCGCGCGGCGGGACGAATCCGCCGCCGCGCGCAGTCGGGTTCCTCAGCCCAGGGTCAACGCCAACGCGGGCCTGGCGGTGAGCGTGTCACTGGTGACGTACGCCAGGTCGATGACCGGGTCGGTGAACGTGACCGGGATGGGCGAGGTGACCGGCAGGCCCTCCGGGAGCGGCAGGTCCGGCGTCAGCGTGATCTTGATGCCGAGCAACCGGCCGACGAACCGGGTGGCGTAGAAGGCGACGTTCCCGCTGACGGTCAGCCGGTCGGTCGCGTAGCGCTGGTTTCGCCCGGCCGGGCCGTCGGCGCGGAGCAGGAAGTCGTCGGTCACCGCCTCCCGCATGCTGAACTTGAGCACCGTGAGGTCGCCCTTCACCGTGTGCAGGTCGGTGATCCCGTCGAACCGCAAACCGGTCATCCGGACCGACGACCCGGTGAGCTTGGACGGTGTCTGCGCCACAGTCGGCAGGCCCGGGTCGGCGGCGATGCGCGGCAGCGGCTGTCCCGGCCGTACCACGCCCGGCTTGCCGGGTGCCGCCGGACCGCCCGGCCTGCCGGCGGGCGACGACGGGCAGGCGGCCGGTCCGGGAGCCGCCGTCGGCGTGCCGCTCGGTGACACGGTCGGGCTCGCCGACGGCGTCGGTGTCTCCTTACGGCGTCCACCGGGGAGCAGGTCACCGATTCCGTCCAGGATGTCGGTGATCAGGTTGCCACGCCGGGTCGGGCTCGGCGTCGGCGTCGCGGTGGTGCGGGTGGGCGACGGCGTGACGGTCCGGGACGGTGTCGGGCAGGTGGTCGTGCTGGGTCGGTTCGGCGCGGCCTGCACCGCTCCGGGCGGGGCGGCCAAGCCGGCAGCGGCGAGGCCGAGCACCACGACTGCGACACCGAAGGCCCTCGGGTCGGGCTGCCCGACGGACGGCTGTTCCTGGCTGGACGCGTCGGCCAGGCCGGTCGGAGCCGGGTGGTTCGGCGCGTCGCCCGCGTCGGGCACGGGCGAGGCCGGGCGGGTCGACGCGTCTTCCGCGTCCGACGCGAGTGGTGCGGGATGGTTCGACACGTCGCCCGCGAGCGGTGCGGGGTGGTCCGACACGTCTCCCGCGTCGGGCGCAGTCGGTTGGATCGGCGTCCACGCGAAGGCGAGCGCGCTGCCGACGATGCCGAGCAGCAGACCGACGAAGAAGCCGCCGAGGTTGAGCCCGATCAGCGAGTAGACGGCGGTCACCGCGGCGACGACGGAGTAGAACAGCCGCTGCGTCGGGGTGAACCAGAGCAGCAGGCCGCAGGTCACCAGGATGACCGGGATCAGCAGGGAGAGCAGACCGCCGGCCCCGCTGTGGAAGCTCAGGCCGTTGACGGTCATCCGGGTGGAGGCGAACATCTCCAGCCCGGCCAGGGCGGTGAGCAGTCCGCCCCAGAACGGTCGGCTGCGCTGCCAGCGGCGGAAGGTCCGCCACGCCTGAGCCGGACCACCGGGCCGGGCGTGGGCCGGGTTCGCGCTTGTCACGTACTCCTCCTGGCCGAGCGGGGACGGGGACACGGGCCGGGCCCGCGGCGTCGTGCACCGCGGGCCACGACTCAGCTCAGAAGCACTCCTTGCCCTTGGCGTCGTCGCCCACGTTGACCTTCAGTCGGAGGCCGACCAGGTTGAACGTGGCCGCCGTGGTGTAGCGGGACACCTGTTGCAGGTTGGTGATGGTGACGTGGTCGGAGTTCTGGCCGAACGAGCCGGCCTGCGCCGTCGGGTTCAGGTCGGTGGCGTCCCGCCCGATCCTGATGTTGGTGAAGGTCGCGTTGCCGTTCAGCGAGTCCATCGCGATCAGCAGGTCCTTGGCGCGGGCGGGCTCCTTGCCCTCACCGGCGTTGATGGTGAGCACCACCGGCAGGCCCGGCAGGTCGGCGCGGACCGACTGGCAGAGGCTGTACAGCTCGGCGCTGCTGATCTCGGACAGGGCGACCGGGTGGGCCTGACCGGCCTTGCCGTCCTTGCCCTTCTCCCGGACGATGCCGCCGTACTGCTTGAATCCGTCGCCTTCGAGGCGATCGGCACCGATCTTGAACGTCTGCCCGGAGACGGTGATGTCGGACGCGATCGCGCCGGTCGACATTCCGAACAGGATGGCGCCGGCGGCGGCCGTGGCGGGGACCATCATGGCGGTGAATCGCCACCACCGGGTACGCCCCTGACTTCTCGAACGATCCTGCACGGGCTCCTCCTCGGCTGGATGCGTGCGGCCGGTCGCGACGTGGCAGCCCACCGGGCGCGCCGTCTGTTACCGGCTGGTAACCATCGCGCTTGATGGTGCACCCGCTGCGGCGCAGCTCACAACCCCTCGATTACCGATCAGTAACAGTCGGGTGGTCCAGCGACAGCATGGGGTCACCCTCGGTGGAGTCGATCAGCCACTGGGATGGACAAAACACCCCCAATCAGGGCAAGATCAGAAACTGTCCACACGGAGAGTGGCGCTACATTGACGAATTACAATAAGGTAACGAATGTAAAGCGGCAGCCGTTCTCACCTGCCACACGCAGGGCCGTTCGGGTCGACCGACAGGCCCGAACAGCCGGATCAGCACGGTGCCGGTCGATCCCAGGTGCCGCTCACATGCCCTACTGTTTCGGCGTGAATCTGAACGACGTGCGTCGCGACTGGACCAAGCTCGGCGCCGAGGACCCGCTCTGGGCGGTGCTCGTCCAACCCGGCAAGCGCGGGGGGCGGTGGGACGCCGAGGAGTTCCTCGCCACCGGCCGCACCGACGTCGAGGAGACCACCACGCAGCTCCGCCGCCTGGGTGCACCCACCCGCTGGGAGCGGGTGCTGGATTTCGGCTGCGGCGCGGGACGGCTCTCGCAGGCGCTCGCCCCGCACGCCGACGAGGTCGTCGGTGTGGACATCTCCCCGCCCATGCTGGAGACCGCCCGGCAACTCGACCGAAGCGCCGGCAACATCACGTTCGTCCTCAACGACGCGCCGGACCTGAGCCAGTTCCCGGACGGTCACTTCGACCTGGTCTACAGCGCCCTGGTGTTGCAGCACCTGCCCCGCCCCGCCATCGACACCTACCTGGTCGAGTTCCTGCGCGTCCTGCGACCCGGCGGCATCGCCGTCGTGGGGTTGCCGACCGAGCTGGCGCGTACGGCCAAGGGCCTCGTCTGGCGGGTGGCACCCTTCGGGCTGATCAGCTGGATTCAGCGCCACCTGCTCGACTACCCGGCGCCGATGAAGATGACCGCCGTACCGCACGCCGACATGGTCCGACTGATGGGCGCGCACGGTGGGGAGATCGTCGGACGGTGGCCCGACCTGCCGTACACCGAAGACTGGCTCTGCACCCGCTACGCCGTACGCCGCGTCTGACGCCGCCGGAAGCCCGACGGCGGTGCAGACGACCGGGCCGGCCGACCCGGGGGTCGGCCGGCCCGGTCAGGTCGGCGATGAGGTGGGGGTGTGTTAGGGCTCGCTGCGCTCCGCGGCATGGCGGCCGCCGGCCGGTGCCGTGGGCTCCTCGACCGGCTCGGGGGACCGCTGCGACGGCAGGTCGGCCGTCGGCTGGTCGTCGGCCGCCACCGGCGCCGCGTCGGGCTTGCGGCGAGCCGCACGGACGACGAGGTACACGCCGATCAGCACCAGAACGAGGCCGAGGAGACCGAGGACGACAGGCACCACAGTGGTCAGCAGGTTGATCTGACCACGCGCGTCCTTGGCAGCCTTGGCCTGCTGCTTCTGGGTGTCCTCGGTGAAGGCGAGGTCCGCGTCGATGATCTTGATCTTGTCCGCACCGGTCGCGTCCCGGAGCGTCTGCAACTGCTTCTCCTGACCCTTGACGATCACGCCGCTGTCAGGCTCCACCCACAAGGTTCGGGTGTTGGCGTAGTAGCGGCCGGCGTTGACGACCTCCTCGGTCGAACCCAGCAGGCTGCCCGGGACCTTGATCTCGCTGATCTGGATGGTTTCGACAGTCATCTCGAACTTGTAGACGGTCAACCCCTGCAGCTTCTCCGTGCTCACGTACTTGGCGGGGTACGCCTTCCGAGCGGTGTTGTCGAAGTACTGGTAGGTCTTCTTCTCCGTGCCGAACGGGAACGTGTACGTCAGGCCCTCGTGCTTGAAGGGCGCACCGTTGATGTCCTCGGCACAGCAGGCGACGGCCATCGCCGTCCGCCGGTCGATCGCCACCCGGTCCGTGCTGACCGTGACCTGCTGCTTCTCCCGGTCGGGCTCGGCGTCGTTGATCACCCGGACGCCGACGTTGAAGACCGCCCGATCGTCGTTGCCGGCGGCGACATCACCCCGGACAGCCCGGTGGGCCGTCAGGTTGATCCCGGTCTTCTCCGACAGCGTGCCGAAATCGAGCACTGTCGCGTTCTGGGCCTTCGAGACCGTCACCGAACTCTGGTTCAAGGGCACCTTGACGAGAGCGGGCGCGACGACCAGCGGCGTCGCCACGGCCCCGACGATCAGGAACGTGCCCGCCGCCACCAAGATGGCACCCGACGTGGGTCGCATGTAACTCCTCCCCTTGTAAATGTCGACTAGTCGGCTGACAGTACATGACGAGACCGTTTTCGGATATGGTCCGACGCGGCCTTGCGAGCCGTACCGACCACGGCCGGATGCGGCCGTCCGGCTGCCACAACAAATGGGATGTCGAGGACCTGTGAGCCGACCCGTAAAAGCAGCCCCGACCAACGGGGCGGGCCGTCCCCCCGAGCCGAATAGCGGCCGTACGGACAGCTGGTTACCCGCCCTGGAAGGCCTTCGGGCGGTGGCGGTGTTCGCCGTTGTCCTGCACCATGTGTCCTTCCTCAGCGGGCTCACTTACTCGTACGGACGCGCTGGTGGAGTGATGGCCAGGCTGGAGGTGGGCGTGGCGGTCTTCTTCGCACTGTCGGGCTTCCTCCTCTACCGCCCATTTGCGCGCGCAGCAATTCAGGCGCAGCCGCAACCGCCAGTACGCGCATACCTCCGGCATCGCGCACTGCGCATTCTGCCCGGTTACTGGGCAATGGCGGTTGTCGCACTCACCTGGCTCAACATCGATTACCTCCGGTCACTCTGGGACTGGGCAATCCCCCTTCTGCTCGTACACATATATGAACCATTGCGGCTGCCGGTCGGTATGGAACAGACCTGGAGCCTCGCCACCGAGTCGGTCTTCTACCTGGCGCTGCCGTTGATCGCGATGCTCGGCCGGCGGATGGGCGGTCGAACCCCGCTGGCGCGGGCCCGACGTCAGCTGACGCTCGGCATCGCACTCGTCCTGGTCGGTCTCGTGTGGAACGTGTTCGCGCACGGGCCCGACTCGCCGCTACCTCAGATGTCGTGGCTCTGGCTGCCCGCCTTCCTGGACTGGTTCGGGATCGGGATCGTGTTGGCTGTTCTCGCCTCCTGGCCTCCCCGCACCAGTTCGTCGCCGTTCCTCCCGTATCTGGGATCGGACGGGTCCGACCGCGGCGAGGAGGACCTGTGGTCCGGCACGCCGCGCGGGCTGCGCGTCCTCACGTTCGCTCCCGGGACGTCGTGGCTGATCGCCGGCGCGCTGCTCTGGATCGCCAGCACGCCGATCGCCGGCCCCCGGGGCCTCGAACCCGCCACTCCGGTCGAGTCGGTCACCGAGCACCTGCTGTTCCTGCTCATCACGTGGTGTGTGATGGCGCCGCTCGTCGGCCGGGGGTCCGGCGGCGTGCCGCGCGCGCTCCTGCTCCAGCCGCTGGTCAGGTTCCTCGGTCGGATCTCCTACGGCATCTTCCTCTGGCACATCCTCGCCATCGAGGCGTGCTTCCGACTGCTCGGCTTCACCCGGATGCACAGCTCGTTCTGGGCGCTCCTGACGGTGACCCTGGCCCTGACCATCCCGGTCGCGGCCGCCAGCTACTACCTCGTGGAGCGGCCGACGCAGCAACTGCGTCGATTCCTCGCGAGGCGGGCCGACGACCGTCGGGCTCGGGCTTCGTCCGCCGTCCCCGGCGAGGCTCCGGCGTCGCAGGTCGCCGCGTCGGGCCCGGCCGAACAGCCGACCCTGGCGACGCGACTCGTACTTTCCGCGCACCCGACGGGACCGCAGCACGAGGGCGGCGACAGCCACCAGGAGCAGGGCCGTCGGGAGCACGGCGAGTAGCTCCGCCACCGGTTCCGGGCCGACGCGCCACAACCACCACCGCTCGGAGCCGTAGATCGCCAGACCCGCGGCGGCGGGCACCCAGATCCACCCCGGCGTGGGCATCCGACGCCGGTGCAGCAACACGACCAGGAGCGCGCAGCCGAACCCGAGCAGACCACCCAGCAGCGCCGGTACGCCGATCGCGAGCAGCGGCGCGGTCGCCAGGGTGGACGGCACCACCGGGTACGACGGTCGGTGGCGGCGCGCGGGCAGCACTGCCGCGACGACCAACAGCAGCAGCAGACCACCGGCGACCCGCAGGATGATGTCGTACTGCCGGCCCGGTGTGAAGACGAGGTCGATCCGGCCGGCGGCACCAGCCGGCACGAGCCAGGCCTGCTTCCACCCGTCGACCCGGGTCGGTTCGAGCCGGACACCGTCGAGCGTGGCAGTCCAGCCCGGATTGGCGTTCTCCGGTACGACCAGGTAGCTGCTGCCACCGGCACCGACCTCGACCGACCGGTGCTGGTCGGTCCAGGAGAGCACAGTCACCGTCTGGCGGGACGGCTCGCCGACCACGGGTGCGACTGCCGTACCGCTGAGGATCACGCTGTCGACGACGAACCGGTCCGCCGGGGCGGAGATCTCGTTGGGGCCGGCACGCAGGGCGACCTGATCGGCGTCCACCGCCGGTCTGGCCTTGCTTTTGGTCGTGGACTTCGCCGTCGGCTCGACCGCGCACGCCCGGTAGCGCAGTGGCCGCAGGTCCCGGATTTCGCGAAGGGTGCCGGACACCGTCGTCGGCACCGCCGCGCCGTTGACGACGACGGTCGGCCCGGCACCACAGGGCAACGTGACGGTGCGGTCGAGACCTCGGGGTTGGTTGGCCTCGGCCACCCCCTCCACGTCGATACCGCTCAGACCGACCGGAAGGGGCTGCGGCTCGAAGAACGCCGTCGACCGACTGCTGCGCGGCACCGTCGAGGTCACCGCGATGAAGAGCTTGCTGGTACGCAGGGCCGGGAAACGCGCCACCCCGTCCACGTCGACGGCCACCTCCCGGATGCCGTCGTCGCCGGTGATCCGCAGTGTCCTCGGCGGTGCCGCGACCAGGCTCGCCGCGAACCGCAACCGCACCCAACCGACCTTCCGGGGTTTGGCCCAGCGCAGTTCCACCGTCGGTTGGGCGTCGTCCGGGTCCGCCAACCAACCCGTACCGTCGTCGCCGTCGCCCAACGCCCGCGACGAGGCGACCGGGTCGGCGAACCAGGCGCTCGACGCGGTGAACGTCTGACCGCCCACCATCTCGTCGTAGACGGCGAGAGCGGTGGCCGGCACCGGACGGGCCAGGCCGGTGAGGCCGGCGGTGGACGCGCTCGGCAGATCGAAGCGACGGGGCGAAAGGCCGGTTTCCTCACCCTGGCGGATGAGGTCGGGTGCGCAGAGGTAGTGGTCGTCGGCGACGGCGCAGGCCGGCCGGTCACCGGCCTTCCGGGCCAGTGCGATGACCTCCGGCGCGGAGCCGGCCTCGGGCAGTGCCGGTAGCCGCAGGTAACGGCCGGGGGTCACCCCCGGCACCCGCAGATTCCGGATGCCCGCGCGCCGTCCCGGCACGTCGACGCCGGAGACGCCGTCGATCGTCACGCGCAACCAGGTGGTACGCCCCGACGGGATCGTCACCTGTTGCGGGGATCGCCCGCCGTCGGTCACCTGGTGCTCCGAGGTACCGCTGGCCGTGCTGACCTCGACCCGGGTGACCGGTGCACCGATCACCTCGTCGCCCACCATCTGGAGGTCCACGAAACCGACCTGGATCGCCTCCGGGAACCGGACCTCCAGCCACTGGCCCACCGGTTTACGGGCACCGTCGGTCAACCAGGCCGTACCGCTGTCGCCGTCCAGGGCTGCGAACGGCCCGGCGGACGGGTCGCGCAGCCCGGCTGGGCCGGCGACGTCGGCGGCGCTGGACGAGGCCCGCACATCGGCGACGCCGGTGTATCCGGCCGAGGTGAGCGAGGCGTCCCAGGCGGGGTCGAGGATGTCGTGGACCGCGCGCACCTGCCGTGGCCGGTCGTCGGCGGTGAACGTCCGCGAGATGTTGCCGCGGAGAAGTCCGAAGTCGACCTCCCGACGGCGGAGGCTGTCGGCGAGCACCGTGCCCGCACCGGTGACCGCCCGGCCGTCACCGTTGAGGATCACCGGCCGGTTGCCGAGGACACCGGCGTCGCTGAGATCCAGCAGGGTCTCCGGTGCGCCGACCAGGTCGAGCGGTTGCGCCGCGTCCGCCAGAGTGACCCGGGGCGTCGGCCGGTCCACCCGGTAGATCTCCACCGCCGGGTACGTCTTACGCAGCCCGTAGTCCCATGCCCCGCCGAGGTCCGGCGGCACTCCCACACCGGGCCCGAACTCGGCGACCCGGGACAGCCCGGGTGCGCTGTCGAGGGTCCGGTGCACCAGCAGGGGCCAGGCGACGGCACCGACGGGCTGGCGCAGGTCGTTGCGGACGAGCAGGTAGCGCACACCGAGTCGAGCGAGCACGTCGGCCAACCCCGGGGAGACCGTGCCGGAGGCGAGTCGCTCGTCGATGGCGGAGAGCAGCCGGGCGTTCCCGGCGGAGCCGGCCGGCACCAGTGAACGCACCGCCCACGGCGAGTCCAGCAGCGGCTGGACCGGCTCGTCCAGCGAGCGGCCCCAGTCGTACTCGGCGAAGTTCGACCCGGGCACGAGCAGCGTCGTGCCCGGGCCGGCGTTGCGGTCGAGCCAACCGGTCGCCTGCCGCCAGTGCTCGGGCAGGGCCGGGAAGCCGCCGCCCGCCGTCAGGCCCGCGCTGCCCGCACCGGCGGCCACCGCGACGAGGGCGGCGGCGGTGACTCCCAGCGCGACCCGCCGGGGCGCCATCCCGGTGGGTCGGGAGAACCGGCGGATGACGGCGATCAGACCGACCGTGTCCAGCATGTGCGCGGTGGCCAGGGCCAACGGCAGACGGATCACGACGTCGAACTTGTGCAGGTTGCGGAGCGCACCCAGCGGGCCGTCGAGAGCCTCCCGCACGGACGCCGCGAACGGCGCTCCACCGCTCGACAGGTTTCCCGCGGTCAGCGTCAACAGGCCGACCAGCGCCGCGACGAGCAGGAACCGCCGCTCGGGCAGATCCCGGCGGGCCAGGCCGGCCAGCCCGATGCAGGCGACCAGACCGGTGAGCAGGGCCATCCAGGGCACGGTGGCCAGGGCCCATCCGGAGGGCCACCAGGGCAGACCGTCGACCACCAGGTGACCCACCCAGTGCGTGGCACCGCGGACGGCTTCCGGAAGGGAGGTCACGCCGGTGGTCACCGCGGCGCTCTCGGTGAACGGCAGGAACGGGAAGCCGTACCGCTGGAGAAGCAGCAACGGCGCGAGCCACCAGAAGGTGGCCGCCACCATCGCCACCGTCCAGCACGCCAGCAGGCGGAGCCGCCGCTTCCCGGGGGCACGGGTCACGACGTAGAGGAAGGCCGGGAGTACGGCGCAGGCGGCGGCCGCCCCGTTCGCTCCGCCCATGCAGACCACCGCCAGGCCGCTGAGCGCTGCCGCCCGTCGCAGCGAGCCGCCCGCAGCTCCCTTGACCAGCGGCAGCAGCACCCAGGGTGCGACGCAGTACGGCAGCAACTCCAGCGAGACGGTGCCGACCAGGGTCAACGCCCGGGGCGACAGGGCGAACACCGCGCCGGCCACCAGGCGGGACGCGGGGCCACCGAGATCCAGGGCGCGGGCCAGGCGTACCACGCCGGTGAGGGCGACACAGAGCAGCGCCGCCATCCAGAGTCGCTGGACGAGCCACGCGGGGAGACCGATCGCCTCGCCGAGGAGGAAGAACGGGCCCATCGGGAAGAAGTAGCCGACCGCCTGGTTCTGCAGGCTCCCGAACTGCCAGTCGGCGATCCACAGGTGGGTGGCGCGGGCGAGGAACCCGCCCGGGTCCAGGGCCATGTCCAGCTTCGTCTCGGGCACGATGAGACCCGGGCTCTGGGTGACGCACAGCCCGATCAGCGCGAGGCAGACCAGCAGCTCACGGAGGCGCCACACCGCCAGGGACACCGTCGCGGACGGCACCCCCGGAGCACGGCGAGCGGTCGACCACGCGGTCAACACTGCCGTACCGGAACTCCGGTGAGGAGTTCGTCTCGGCTCGCCCTCACCTCGGTCACGGCGTCCTCGGGTACGCCCGCGGCGCGGAGCACCTGCCGGATCGCCGCCGGGTCGGCACCCGGCACCAGAATCCACAGACTCCGCTGGTTCAGCGCGACGTGCCGGGTGTGGGGCAGCAGCGGTGCCACCCGGGCGAGGACATCGTCCGGGTCAGGAGTCCGGACCACGAGGCAGGCGTCTCCGGACGCCCACGGGACCGCCCGTGGCGCGAGCAGGTCGCCGAGGACCGCCCGGACCCGCCGGCCGGTGTCCGCCCAGCGGAACGCGCCGCTCCACTGTCGACATTCGTTCGCCATCCGGTCCGCCTCGGCCAGGGGGGTGACGGCGTCCAGGGCGCGGTCCAGCCCAGCGGCGAGATCGCGGGCGGGGTTCTCGCCCTCACGCACCAGCCACCCGGTCCGACCGGGTCGTACGGCGTCGCGCAGGCCGTCCACGTCGAAGGCGACGGTGGGCAGCCCGGCGGCGGCCGCCTCCACCACCACGAGGCCCCAGCCCTCGCCCCAGGAACCGGACACGTGCAACCAGGCGGCGGCCAGCAGCGCGTCCCGCTCGGCGGAGGGCAGGTGGCCGTGGACCGTCACCAGGTCGCCCAGCCCACGTTCGCCGACCTGCCTGCGGATCGTCTCCACGTCCGGCCCGCCACCGACGATGTCGAGGTGCAGGTCGGACCGCTCCGACCGAAGGTGCTCGACGGCGTCGAGCACCAGGTCGACCCGCTTGTGCCGGGTGACCCGGCCGACGCAGACGAGTCGGGGGCGCTCGTCCCGAGACCCGACTCGGGGGTGGTCGGCGTCCGCACCGTTCGGCACCACGACCACCGGGCCGGTCCAGCCGAGCCGCTCGCGTACGGCAGCAGCGGTGGATGGTGAGACCGCGAGGGTCACGCAGTCGCGGTAGACCCGGCGGGCGACGGGCCCTTCCAGCCAGGCCCCGAAGCGGCCGACCAGCGGCCCGAAGTACAGCCGGAACTGCCTGTCGTGCACGTGGTGGATCACGCAGACCACCGGCACGCTCGCCGGCAGGACCGCCGGGCTGAAGAACGGGATGCCGTTCTGGCAGTCCAGCACGGCGTCGAACCGATGTCGGCGGCGCGACAACCAACCCAGTACCCGGGGGTAGATGCTCCACCGGCCGCCGACCCGGACGATCCGGATGCCGTCCCGGACCTCGTCGCCGCGCTGCCCCCGGGGCCGCGCGGTCAGGAAGGTGACCTCCGCACCGGCGGTCACCAGATCACGGGCGACCTGCCAGGCGTACACCTCGGCACCCCCGGCATCGGGATGCCAGGGGTCCTTCCAGTTGAGCACCGCGATCCGGCGGCCCACCACCGGGACGTCGGTGGTGGGAGCCGCAGCGACCGGGGAGGATCCGACACTCACGGCCGCAATCCAACAGTGGCGGCACCGGTGGCCACGTCGGGGGCCACCGGGATGGCGACGACCGGCACCGGCACGGTGGGAACGACGTTGGCGTGCCGCAGCCGCCAGCGGATCTTCGCGACGTCCACGAAGCTCTGCCAGCCGTGGCGGACCGGGGAGAAGCGGGAGCCGGGCACGTCCACCCAGTTGACCGGGATCTCCTCCAGCCGGGCACCGGCACGCTCGACGCGCCCCAGCACCTCCACGTCGAAGGCGAACCCGCCGCAGCGCAGTGGCGCGAACGCTCGTCGCGCGACGTCGCCGCGGAAGAACTTGAACCCGCACTGTGTCTCGCCCACGCTGCGGACCACCTGCCGGACCGCGCCCCGGAACGCCACCGCACCCCACCGGCGGAGCAGGCTGTGCCGCTCCTCGACGACCGACTCGGGGTGCGCCCGCGAACCGACCACCACGTCGACACCGTCGGTCAGCAGGCCGAGCACCTGCCCGAGGTTGTCCGGCGCGGTGGCCAGGTCGGCGTCACAGAAGCCGACGTAGCGCGCGTCGCTGGCGAGCACACCGGTCCGCACCGCGAACCCCTTTCCTCGCTCGCCGCACCACAACAGACGGACGGGGACCGTGCCGGGGAGCGCGGACGACACCACCTCGGCGGTGGCGTCGGTGCTGGCGTTGTCGACGACTGTCACCCGACAGGGCACACCCAGACCGGCCAGCGCCGCCCGGAGCAGGAGCAGGGTGTCCGGCAGTCGGTCCGCCTCGTTGAAGGCCGGCACCACGACGTCGAGTACGACCGCATCTGACGACACGTCAGGAGGTAGGACCTCCATGGAGGGCCGTCAGCGCTCGCCGTACACGATGATGGGCTGCTCCACGTTGGCAGGCTTGGTGTTGCTGCTGGTGATGGTGGACGTCCCGATGGAGACGGCCAGAATTCCCAGCACGGCCCCCACCGCGGCGGCGACGACCGCGGTCAGGAGGGGATTGAAGGTTGCCTTCATTGACGATCCCTTCGACGAGAGGTACCGGACAGTAACATGCACCGCCGCCGTGCTGTGGGGTACGAAAGGGCGATCAACAGGGTGCCCCCGAGTACCGAATACCCCAGTGCCGGAACAATGCCGACAGTCTCTGATGAGCGGGAAGAACCACCATCAGGCAGACAGAACAGCGTCAATGTCGGGCCGCGTCGGATCAGGTCGGCGTCCGCGAAACGGCTCTCGACCTCGGCAGCGCCGGGTTGGTCGGTCTGGATGAGCACGTATCGCACGCCGAGCCGACGAAGGGCCGGGCCGGGATCACCGGGTGCCGCCAGGACCGCCGCCACCCGATCGGCTTCGCGGCTCTCCCCCCTGATCCGGTCCCGGCCGACCAGCACGTCCTGATCCCCGATCACCGGTCGGCGGAACGCCCGCGCCGCCGGGTCGAGCACTGGCACGTTGCCCGCCCAACGGTAGGCACGGAACGACGACCAGGGCAGCGAGACCAGGCTCCCGCCCGCCGGGTCCCGGTTCACCACCGCACGCACGGCCGCCCACTCGGCCGGATACCGCGCCGTGTCGAGTTGGCCGCTGAGACCCCAGGCCAGACCGGGAAGGAGCAGCACCGGGGCGAACACCACGAGCGGAGTCAACGCGCGAGCGCCCGTCGCGACCAGCGACTCCACCAGCATCCCGAGGCCCACCGCCTGCAGCAGCGCGAGCGGCGCGAGCAGGCGGGTGCCGTCGCGGACGGCCCCGACCAGCGGAACCTGCTCGACCAGCGTGGCCGTCCACTGCGCGCCGCCCGGCCAGGCCGGAACCACAGCGATCACCGTGCCCAGCACGGCACCGACGAGCAGCCCCCACCAGGCCGCCGACGGCCACCGACGACGGGTCAGCGCGAACCCCCAGACCGCCGCCACGGCGAGCACCAACGCGAGCAGTGCCACCGGCCACTGGTCACGACCGACCGGCACGGCGTACCGGCTCCAGACACCGCCGAGCGTGACGACACTGCCGAGCACGCCGAGTGGCGTGTCCGCCCGGGCGGCGAACGCGGCGACCCCCCGCTCGTCGAGATCGAAACCACCGCCGCGCTCGGTCAGCGCCAGCAGCCACGGAGCGGTGAGGCCGGCCAGCGTCGCGGCGCCCGCGACGAGCGCCCGCCACCGCCGGGCCAGGGCCAACGCCGGAGCGCAGGTCAGCACCGCGGCCAACACCATCGCCGGACCGCCCAACACCACCGCCAGGCCACCGGCGACCGCCGAGCGCCTCCTCGGGCCGTCGACCGGGTCGGTGCCGTCCGGCCGACGTCGCAGGACCCCCAACACCCAGGCGTACGCCCAGGGCAACGCGGCGTACCCGGCGATCACCGCCCACTGCCCGAGGTGCAGCCTCCCGTACACCCAGGGGTTCCACACGTACCCGAGCCCGGCCGCGACCCGCGCCAGCGGGTGAGCGACGGGAGCCGACCGGGCGGCACCCACCGCGGCCAGCGCGAGACAGCCGGCCAGCAGCGCCTTCTCCGCCAGGTCGGCGGTGAGCAACCGGGACAGGCCCACCGCGAGCAGTTCGCTGGGCACCGCACGCGGCAGCTCCGAGCCGCTGCCCCAGACCGTCGCGCCGAACGGCGGGTCCGGCACGAACACCAGGTCGTACCGGAGGAGGTAACCC
Organism: Micromonospora sp. WMMD964; assembly: GCF_029581455.1. Taxonomy (NCBI): domain Bacteria; kingdom Bacillati; phylum Actinomycetota; class Actinomycetes; order Micromonosporales; family Micromonosporaceae; genus Micromonospora; species Micromonospora sp. WMMD964. Next base: position 891,833 of record NZ_CP120860.1, read on the forward strand.
CGGCGGAGCACCGGGCCGAGGATCGCGAGGACCACGCCGAGACCGAGCACGACCTCCGGCCACCAACGACGGAGTACGACGGCGGCGCGGCGCGGCGGTGTGCCGGACTCCGGCATCGGTCGGCGCACACGGACCCCCACAGACCTGGACGGGAAGCGGGCCCGACGTCGCACCCGGGGCTCCGGACAGCACTCTAGGGCCTGATCCGGACCTGACATGCCCCTAGGCACGGGACGAGCACGGGCGGTACCTTGCCTGACGACGCCGACGAGCTGACCGCGTCGAGGTCGCTCGGCTCAGGGCACAGCCGATCCCCCCGGCGAACCGACATGAGGCGCGATGACAGAGACGACGGCCGGGCCCGGTCCGGGCCGGCTGGGTGCGGCCGGTGCGGCGGTGGCGGTCGCCGCGATGGTGACGAACGGGCTGGCCTACCTGCTTCCGATGATCGGTGCCCGGCACCTGGCGGCCGAGGAGCTGAGTGTGCTGGCCACCGTGCTGGCCCTGGTCGCGATCGCCGGTGTGGCGGGGGTGGGGCTACAGATGGCGGTCGCTGTTCACCGCGCCCGCCGACCCGGGGCGCCGACCACGCGGGTCACCGTCGTCACCGCCGCGGTCGCCGCCGGGGCCGTCGTCGTGGCCATGCCGCTGATGGTGACCGCCCTTCGGCTGTCGGTGACGGTCGTGGCACTGGTGGCCGCGACGACCTTCGCGGTCGTGCTGGCCGGCCGTTGGCTCGGTGAGCTACAGGGCGGGCAGCGCTTCCTGCGCCTCGCCTGGGCCATGAGCGCGTTCGCCGTCGGCCGGTACGCCGGCATGATCGCCACCCTCGCCCTCGGTTTCGACGTCGTGGACACGCTCCTCGCCGGCCTGGTGACCGCGTACCTCGTCCTGCCGGTCCTGGCCTGGATCGCCCGCCCCGCCTCGGCGGACCCGGTCGACACGGTGAGCGCCGGGACCGCCCTGCGGGTCCGGCAGGTGCTCAGCGCCGGCACCGCGGCGCTGGCGATGCTCGTGGTGTCGTACGCCGACCTGATCTTCGCTCGCCAACTGCTGTCGCCTGCGGACTCCGGGGCGTACTCCGTCGGCACCGTCCTCACCAAGGGCGCGCTGTGGGCACCTCAGGTGATCACGGTGCTGGCCCTGCCCCGCCTCGCCGTCGGTGACCGCCGCCTCCGCACCACCATGCTCGCGGTCATCGGCGCCTGTGGCGCCGTCCTGGTCGTCGCCTCGGCCCTGGCCGGCGGCTTCGCGTTCCGCCTGGCCGGCGGTGAGGACTACGCCCGACTGGGTGGGTACGCCCCGTTCTTCGCCGCCACCGGGGCGCTCTACGCGCTGGTCTTCGCCGTGGTCAACGCGAAGATCGCGGCCGGGGCGCGCTGGCCCTCCGCGCCGCTCTGGGTGGCGGCCGGTGTGCTGGCCGTCCTGACCATGCTCGTCGCGCCGCGTACGTTCCAGGGGATCATGTGGTGCGCTCTCGCCGTCGCCGCGACGACCGCGCTGGTGATGGTCTGCACCCCGACACGACGGGACGTGCCGGACCCGCCCTCGTCGACGAGCGCCGTCGAACACCAGATCGTCGGCTGACCGCCCGGTCACCTGCCTTCGCGCTTGAACAACACCGAGTTGACGTAGCGCGGACGGGGGAGGACGACACGTCGCGCGAGGCTCTGGGTGACCCGGGCGATCGCGCCCCGCTGGTTTCCCCGGATGTCGAAGTCGGCGAGCGGCAACCATTCCCGCTCCGGCAGGACGTAGCCGCAGTATCCCCACTCGTCGAGCAGATCGATGATCGGAGCGATCGGCTGGATCCTCTCCTCCACCTCGATCAACAGCACCGGCCCGTCCCGGTCGATCGTCGCGGCCCCGCCACGCAACGCCGACAGTTCGTGACCCTCCACATCGATCTTCAGGAACCGCACGTCGTCGAGGCCGAGGCCGTCGATCGTGACCCGCGGGACGGTGACCGACGTCGAGCTGCCCTCGCCCTGTTCCAGAGACGAGGTGCCGACGGCCGGGCCGTTCTTCGGCAGGAACAGCTCGGCGCTGCCCTCGTGGTCCGACGCCACCGCGCGAACCACCCGCACCTCGGGGAAGGCGCTCGAAATGCTGCGGGCGAGTTCCTCGTTCGGCTCGATGGCGACCACCTGGTCGGCCAGCTTGCGCATCCGCTGGGTCCACGGCCCGTACCAGGCGCCCACGTCCACTGCCGTGCCACCGGCGGGCATGAACTCCCCGAGGCACGCCAGCTCCGGCTCGACCCTCGGGTAGACGGCCCGGATCGCCCCCGCGACGACCCGGTCCGGAAGGAGCGACGCCACATGCGAACTCACTGCGGTCACCAGACCGGTCGAAGACGGCATGAGCGCAAAGGTACGGGTCAGCGACACACCTGAATAGGTGTACTTACTACCGAGTAGAACCAACCCGATCGGTCAGGAATCCCCTGCCAACCAGTCCTCCAGCAGGCGGTGGTCGATCGCGTCCAGCCGACCGAGCGAACGGCCGCCGGCCACCCGCTCCCGCAGCTCCGCCCGGGTGAACCAACGCGCCTCCAGCAACTCCTCGCCGTCCACGCGTACCTCGTCGGACGTCGCGGTCGCCCGGAACCCCACCATCAGACCGGCCGGGAACGGCCACGCCTGCGACCCCTGGTAGGTCACGTCGGTGACGGTCACGCCCGCCTCCTCGGCCATCTCCCGGCGGACCGCGTCCTCCAGGCTCTCGCCGACCTCGACGAAGCCGGCCAGCGTCGAGAACGCGTCCTCGGCAGCGCCCGCGTGCCGGGCCAACAAACACCGCCCCGGCGAACCCGGCGCCTCGACCAACACGATGATCGCCGGTTCGATCCGGGGAAACAGCAGCCGCCCGCAATCCCCGCCGGTGCAGGTCCGCAGGTGCCCGCCGCCCCCGGCGACGGCCGGCGCACCGCACGTCCCGCAGAACCGCTGCTGCCGGTGCCAGTGCAACAACCCCCTGGCGTACGCCTGGGCGGCCGCCTCACCCGGATCGAGCCGCCCGACCAAAGCCCGTACGTCGACGGCACGTACCGCACCGGCCATCTCGACGGCGGACCGCTCGGGAAGTGCGGACAGATCCACGGCGAACACGGCCACGTCCCCGTCCAGCCCCAGGAACACCGTCTCACCGGCGGCGGACCGGACCAGCGAAGCGCGATCCGCGGTGAGCCGCACCGGGCCGTCCCCGTCGACGAGACAGCGGTCCCGCCACATCGGCAGCACCACTGTCGTCGGCTCGGCGAGCAGCGCGTTCATCCGGCTCGGATCGGTGCGCAGCGGACCCGCCCGGTCCAGCCGACCACCGGCGTACGCCAACGCCCGCTCCGCCGTGTCCACGAGGCCACCGTGCCACGTGCGCGGTCCCCCGCTGGCAGCGACCCCGGGCTCGTGCGACACGCCGGGAGACACGCCGTACCTGGGCCTGGCGGGCGTAGCCGCGAAGGACCGCCGGGCATTCGTTACCGTAGGTGGCTCCGGGAGTGGGAAACTCCCGCGGCACCCTGGCGATCGAGGTTCCAGTGACGCTGTACGGCGACAAGACTCCACCCGCCGACGACCGGCCCACCGTGCAGGTCACCGCGGTCAGCTGGCCCGACGACGGGTCGACCGACGCGCCGGTGCCCGGCCCCGGGGAGCCGGAGGCCGGGCCGCGCCGCCCGCGCCGGATGCGGATGTTGCTCGCCGCCGGCGTCACCGGTGGTGTGGTGGCCGCGGTGGCAGGTGCGGGCGCCTGGGCGTACGCCGGAGATGTTCCGCGCGGCACCAGCGTGCTCGGCGCCGAACTGGGCGGCCGGAGCCGCGCGGACGCCGACCGCGAGTTGCGGGCCGAGCTGGCCCGGCGGGCGGCGGACCACGCCAAGCCGTTGACCGTCAGCGTCGACGGGCGTACCGCCGAGATCAACCCGGCCGACATCGGGCTGGAGGTCGACGTGCCGGCGACCGTCGCCGCGGCGGCTGCCGCCGACGCGCACCCGGTCAGCCGACTGGTCGGCTCCCGCACCGTCGACCCGGTGGTCACCGTCGACGTGGCCCGGTTGGACGACGCCCTCCGTAAGGTCCTCGGCGACCAGGCCCAGGGCATGACCATGCCGGCGATCACCTATCAGGGCACCAAGCCGAAGGTGGTGCAGCCCAAGCCCGGGCTGGCCCTGAACGCGGAGCGCTCCGCCGAGGTGGTCCGTTCCGGTTGGCTGGCCGGCACACCGATCACGGTGCCGCTGGTGGAGACCCACCCGACGACGACCCCGGAGGAACTGGACCGGCTCGTCAACGAGCTGGCGAAGCCCGCGGTCGCCGCGCCCGTCACCCTCCGCACGACCAAGGGTTCGGTCAAGGTCCCGCCCGCCGCCATCGCGAAGAGCCTGCGGTTCACCGCCGACAAGACCGGCAAGCTGACGCCGTCGGTGGACGTCAAGCGGCTGCGGGCAGCGCTCGGCGACGACCTCAACACCATCGAGGTGCCGGCGAAGGACGCCACCATGACCATCACCGGTGGCCGCCCCACCGTCGTCGACGGGCGACCCGGCCAGCAACTGGACGCGGCGACCCTGGGTCAGGACCTGCTGGCCGTCCTACCCAAGCCGGACGGCCGCGAGGTGTCCGGCGAGCTGAAGCCGACGCAACCCGAACTGACGGCGGAGAAACTGTCCGGCCTGGGCATCAAGGAGAAGGTGTCCACCTTCACCACCCGCTTCACCGGCGGCCTGGCCTCCGCGCGCAGCCAGAACATCACCACCATCGCCAAGGACGTCGACGGCACCGTCGTCCTGCCCGGAAAGACGTTCTCCCTGAACGGCCACACCGGCGAACGCGGCTACGCACAGGGCTACCGTGACGCCCCGGTCATCCTCAACGGCAAACTGGTGCCGGGCGTCGGCGGTGGCACCTCACAGTTCACCACCACGCTGTTCAACGCGACCTACTACGCCGGCCTGGAAGACGTCGAGCACAAGCCGCACTCGTACTGGTTCGACAGGTACCCGGCGGTCATCGAGTCCACGATCTTCTGGCCGGACCTGGACTTCAAGTTCCGCAACAACACCGAGTACGGCGTCCTCATCGACACCTCGTACACCTCCAACTCGATCACCGTGTCGATCTGGAGCACGAAGATCTACGACAGCGTGAAGACGGAGTACGGTCCCCGCCGCAACATCACCACTCCGAAGCTGATCCATCTGGAGCCCGGTCCGTCGTGCATCGCGACCAACGGGATCAACGGCTTCACCCAGGACGCGTTCCGCGTCATCAAGAAGGGTGGAGCGGTGGTCAAGCGGGAGAAGTTCACCTGGCGCTACGACGCAGAGCCCCGCTACGTCTGCGGTCCGAAGCCCTGACGAACGCCTGATCGACTCGGCTTCGCTGAAACCGGGGCATCCACCCGTGCGGGATACACCGACATCACCGAAACCGAGTCGATCATGGGCCAGCGGGCACCACGGGCGGCACCACCGGGCGGCCCGAGGGCATGCCGCGGGCGGCCCGAGGGCATGCCGCGGGCGGCCCGAGGGCATGCCGCGGGCGGCCCGAGGGCATGCCGCGGGCGGCCCGAGGGCATGCCGCGGTGCGGTGGATCTGCTGCGTGACGAGGCGCCCGAAGCGGATGTCCCCCCTGACGTGGTTGTCGGCTGCGGTGCGGGGCTCGGATGAAGCTACGTCGACAGCCGGCTCAGCCCCGCTGGCTGGAGATCTTGGACAGTTTCCGTTCTCGCGTAGCGGAAACTGTCCAAGATCTCGTCAGGGTGTGGGCCTCGGGTGCCGGTGCGTCCTGTCGGGTGTGGTGATCGGGTGGGTCGCGGGCCTTGCGGCGGCTGCGGCGGCTGCGGGTTGCCGATGTGGTGGTGTCCTGTGCTGGGGATACCCCCACTTCGGTGACGTGGGGTGGATCATCCACCTTGTGGTGTGGGTTCGTGGTGCGGCAACCGCGCGGTGTCTCGCGCTGGTGCGTTCCCGCAGAGAGGGTCTGGTGTAGCGGCTGCGAGGCAACTGCGGTATCCAGCGCTGGTGCGTCCCTGCGGAGGGGGCCTGGTGTAGCCGGTTACCCAGCAACCGCGGTCTCCCGCGCTGGTGCAGCCCTTCGGCGGGGGGATGGCCTGGTGTAGCGGTTGCGGGGCCGGCTGGGCGCGGCGCCAGCAGGATCCGGCTGTGAAACGGCCGATGGGACGGCCCCGTGGAGTAAACCCGAGAGGACGGTGCGGTGGAACAGCCCGACGGAAACGCTCTGACGAACGTCCCGGTGGGATAACCCGAGAGGACGGCGTAGCGGAACGGCCCTGGTTGGGATAGTCCGATCATCGGCCTGGCGCGGTCACGTATGCGGGAAAAATATGCCGGGTATGCAGAACGGGCCACCCCGCAAAGGGGTGGCCCGTTCTGGAAGATTGTCCGGCGGCGTCCTACTCTCCCACACCCTCACGAGTGCAGTACCATCGGCGCTGGAGGGCTTAGCTTCCGGGTTCGGAATGTAACCGGGCGTTTCCCCTCCGCCATGACCGCCGTAACTCTATGAACATATCAAACAACCCCGGCACACAGTTCACGGGTGTTCGCTCGTTCAGAGTTGCACAGTGGACGCGTAGCAGCTTAGTAGTCAAGTCCTCGGCCTATTAGTACCGGTCAACTGAACCCGTTACCGGGCTTACATTTCCGGCCTATCAACCCAGTCGTCTAGCTGGGGGCCTTACCCCACCAAAGGTGGGTGGGATACCTCATCTTGAAGCAGGCTTCCCGCTTAGATGCTTTCAGCGGTTATCCCTTCCGAACGTAGCTAACCAGCCGTGCCCTTGGCAGGACAACTGGCACACCAGAGGTTCGTCCGTCCCGGTCCTCTCGTACTAGGGACAGCCCTTCTCAAGTATCCTACGCGCACGGCGGATAGGGACCGAACTGTCTCACGACGTTCTAAACCCAGCTCGCGTACCGCTTTAATGGGCGAACAGCCCAACCCTTGGGACCTGCTACAGCCCCAGGATGCGACGAGCCGACATCGAGGTGCCAAACCATCCCGTCGATATGGACTCTTGGGGAAGATCAGCCTGTTATCCCCGGGGTACCTTTTATCCGTTGAGCGACACCGCTTCCACTCGCAAGTGCCGGATCACTAGTCCCGACTTTCGTCCCTGCTCGACCTGTCAGTCTCACAGTCAAGCTCCCTTGTGTACTTGCACTCAACACCTGATTGCCAACCAGGCTGAGGGAACCTTTGGGCGCCTCCGTTACCCTTTAGGAGGCAACCGCCCCAGTTAAACTACCCACCAGACACTGTCCCTGAACCGGATAACGGTCCGAAGTTAGATACCCAAATCAACCAGAGTGGTATTTCAAGATTGCCTCCACCCATACTGGCGTATGGACTTCACCGGCTCCCACCTATCCTACACAAGCTAATTCGAGTACCAATGTCAAGCTATAGTAAAGGTCCCGGGGTCTTTCCGTCCTGCCGCGCGTAACGAGCATCTTTACTCGTACTGCAATTTCGCCGGGCCTGTGGTTGAGACAGTGGGGAAGTCGTTACGCCATTCGTGCAGGTCGGAACTTACCCGACAAGGAATTTCGCTACCTTAGGATGGTTATAGTTACCACCGCCGTTTACTGGCGCTTAAGTTCTCCGCTTCGCCCCGAAGAGCTAACAGGTCCCCTTAACGTTCCAGCACCGGGCAGGCGTCAGTCCATATACATCGAATTACTTCTTCGCATGGACCTGTGTTTTTAGTAAACAGTCGCTTCCCCCTGCTCTCTGCGGCCATACAACGCTCCACCCGCGCGGGGCTTCACGTCTCCGGCCCCCCTTCTCCCTAAGTTACGGGGGCAATTTGCCGAGTTCCTTAACCACAGTTCGCCCGATCGCCTCGGTATTCTCTACCTGACCACCTGTGTCGGTTTGGGGTACGGGCCGCTAAGAACTCGCTAGAGGCTTTTCTCGGCAGCATAGGATCACTGACTTCACCTGAATCGGCTCGGCATCACGTCTCAGCCTTCAAGTGGTGCGGATTTGCCTACACCACGGCCTACACGCTTACCCCGGCACAACCACCGGCCGGGCTCAGCTACCTTCCTGCGTCACCCCATCGCTTGACTACTACCCGCCAGGTTCCCACGCTCCCCACCATCCGTCCGAAGACATCAGGTAGCTCGGGTGGTTAGCACAAC
>NZ_CP120860.1:905000-3590000 GCF_029581455.1 Micromonospora sp. WMMD964
CGGCCCCTGGATCTTCGGCCAGAAGGTGTTGCTGCCGGCCGGCACGGTGGTCCGGGTGGATCACCAGGACCGCGTCGTGCACGTCGACCGGGCTCGGCAGGACATCAAGGACGCACCACCGTTGGACGCCGATCACGCCGACCCGGAGTACCGGGAACGCGTCGGCAGCTACTACGCCGACAGCTACCTTCCCCCGCCCGGGGCCATACCGCGGGTAATCTGACCTCGTGGTCCGGCTGGGCAACTGCGCGTGGAAGGCGACCGAAACGGTCGACGGCCTCCCGTTCGGTGCGCTGCCCGGGGCCACGACCAGCCCCGGCGATGGCCGGGAGCAACTTCTCAACGTCCTCCGTGCCGGTGGTCTGCGGTACCGCGCCGGCGCGCGATGGCGGACGGCTCGCTGAGTCGATCCCGCTGACCGAGGGGGCCCGAACGGGCCCCGCTCGGCGCGCGCCCGCGTCACCCATCCCCGGATACGAGAGGCACACCACCATGTCCGTCGCACGAATGCTCACCGGCGACCGGCCCACCGGCCGCCTTCACCTCGGCCACTACGTCGGAAGCATCGCCAACCGGGTACGGCTGCACCGGCGCTACGAAAGCTTCTTCATCATCGCCGACCTGCACATGCTCACCACCCGCAACCGCCGTGCGGACATCGAGCAGGTCTCCGGTAACGCCCGGGAGATGGTGACCGACATCCTGGCCGCCGGCGTCGACCCGGAGCGGGCGACCTTCTACCTCCAGTCGGCGATCCCGGAGGTCGGTGACCTCAACACGCTTCTCCAGAACCTGGTGACCGTTCCCCGGCTGGAACGGGTTCCGTCGCTCAAGGACATGGCCCGCGACGCCGGCAAGGAGGAGATGCCGTACGGGTTGCTGGGTTACCCGGTGCTCCAGGCCGCTGACATCCTCTGCGTCAGGAGCGAGGTGGTCCCGGTCGGTCGGGACAACGCGGCGCACGTGGAGGTGACCCGCGAGATCGCGCGCCGGTTCAACCACCTGTACGGCCCGGTCTTCCCGGTGCCCGAGTTGATCCCGGCGGACACGCCGAGCCTGGTGGGCACCGACGGCGCGGCCAAGATGAGCAAGAGCCGGGGCAACACCATCGCCCTGTCCGACGACGCCGCCACCGTGCGCCGGAAGGTGCTCGGCATGTACACCGACCCGAACCGGGTACGGGCCGACGTGCCCGGCACGGTGGAGGGCAACCCGGTGTTCGCGTACCACGAGGTTTTCAATCCGGACCGCGACGAGGTCGCCGACCTGGCCCGGCGCTACCGGGCCGGGCAGGTCGGTGACGTGGAGGTCAAGGAACGGCTGGTCGTCGCGTTGGAAGCGCTCCTGGCGCCGATTCGGCAGCGGCGGGCCGAGATCGAGGCGGACCACGGGTTGGTGGACCGGCTGATCATCGAGGGCACCGAACGGACCCGGGAGGAGGTTCGGCAAACCGTGATCGAGGTACGCCGGGCGATGGGGTTGACCGGCGCCTACCAGCAGGTGCGGCGGCGGGCTGAGCGGAGCCGGCGTCGGGCGCAGACGTGAGGCGGGAGCATTCGGGTGCTCGGCGGGGGGACCGGTCGGACCGTCGGCCGGTTCGACCTGCACCGTGGCGCAGAATGCGGGGATGAGGGGGATTTCGGGCGTTCGGCCGGTGCCGGTCGCGGAGACGCACCGAACCACGATGTTCGAGATCTTCTTCGATCTGGTCTTCGTCTTCGCCCTCACCCGGGTCATCACGTTCATGGCCGGGTCGCCGACCGCGCTCACCCTGGCCCAAGGGCTGCTCCTGCTCCTGCTGCTGCTCTACTCCTGGGGCCCGTACACCTGGGTGGGAAACCTGGTGCGCGCGGACGTCGGTCTGGTCCGCGCGGCCACCCTGGTCGCGATGGCGGCGATCTTCGTGGCCGCCCTGGTGCTGCCGGACGCGTGGACCCAGGGCCCGGGGCTCGTGGACGCGCCGCTCGCGCTCGCCCTGGCCTACGTCGTCGGCCGTGCGGTGCAGCTCGTGCTCCTGTTCTGGGTGAGCACGACGGGCCAGCCGATGCGTTCGACGCTGCGCTTCTTCACCGTGCCGGTGGTGCTGGCGTGGTTTCCGCTGATCGGCGGGGCGCTGCTCGGCGGCAAGGCCCAGACCGCGCTCTGGACGGTCGCGCTGCTGACCGACATCGGTGGCGCCCGGATCGCGTCCGCCTTCCGGCCGTGGCAGGTGCGCAGCGTGGGCCACTTCACCGAGCGGTTCGGTCTGGTGCTCATCATCGCGCTGGGCGAGTCGTTGATCGCCGCCGGTGCGGGGCCGCGGACGGTGGCGCCGATCAGTGCGGCGGTGGCCGCCGCGCTGCTCGGTCTCGCCAGCACGGTGTGCCTGTGGTGGCTCTACTTCGACCGGCTGGCACCCGCCGCGCGGGAGGCCGTCCGCAACGTGCCGGGTGAGCGACGCGGCCACGTCGCCGGTGACGCGTACGGCCTCGGGCACTCGCCGTTGATCATCGGGGCGATCTACGTCGCGCTCGGCATCGAGCAGGTGATCGGCCGGCTCACCGAGGAGTCTGGGCAGGCCGATCCACTGGGCTGGGAGGCGGCCACCGCGCTCTACGGTGGCGCGGCCGTCTACCTGCTCAGCAGGCTGGCCTTCCGCCGACTGACGCTTTGGACGATCTACCCGACGCAGGTCGTCGTGGCTGTGCTGCCGCTGGTCCTGCTGCCGGTCGGCCGTTCTCTGCCGCCACTCGCGGCGCTCGCCCTGCTGACCGTCCTCCTGGTCGGGGTGACCTGGTTCGAGCGACGGATGGATCGCCGCGACGAGCGGCCGGAACCCGCCCGGCCGGTCCGGCCGGGAGAAATCTGACGTGCCGTGTCGACATCCCCGGGCGCCGATCGTCGTCATGCTGTACGGCGACCTGCCGCACCGAGAGGAGCCAGAACGTGAAGTACATGCTGCTGTTCATGAGTCCCGTGGCCGACGGGGAGGCAGTCGACAACGGGTGCACGGTCGAGGACTGGATCCGCTACGACCGGGAGATGAAGGACGCCGGGGTCTGGGTTTCCGGGTACCCGTTGCAGGACCTGACCACCTGCACGACGGTGCAGGTCGGCCCCGGCGGTGAGCGCACGATCACCGACGGGCCGTTCGCCGAGACCCGGGAACTGCTCGGCGGGTACGACGTCATCGACGTGCCGGACCTCGACGCCGCTTTGGACTGGGCGGCCCGCAGCCCCGGTGCCATCGGTACCGGCTCGGTCCAGGTTCGCCCGATCTTCGAATTCGACATGCCGGGCTGACCATGACGGACGGGGAGGCAGCAGTCGGGTCGTCGGTGGAGGCGGTCTTCCGGGAGGAACGCGGTCGACTGCTCGCCTCGCTCGTGCACCGCTTCGGGGACCTCGACCTGGCCGAGGAGGTCGCGTCCGAGGCCATCGAGGCGGCGCTCGTGCACTGGCCGACCGACGGCGTTCCGAGCCGGCCCGGCGCCTGGCTGCTCACCACGGCCCGGCGACGGGCGGTGGACCGGCTGCGACGCGACAGGGTGTTGGCGACGCGGCTCGCCGTACTCCGGGCGGAGGCCGAACGGGCCGACCCCGCCCCACCCGCCGACGCGGACCGCGACCTGCCCGACGACCGGTTGGCGCTCTTCTTCACCTGTGCGCATCCGGCCCTGGCCGCGCCGGACCGCGGGGCGCTCACCCTGCGGTTTCTCGCCGGTCTCACCACCGTCGAGGTGGCGCGGGCCTTCCTGGTGCCGCCGGCGACGATGGCCCAGCGACTCGTCCGGGCCAAGAGGAAGATCCGGGACGCCCGTATCCCGTTCCGGGTGCCCGGCGAGGACGAGTTACCCGCTCGGCTGCCGACCGTGCTCCAGGCCGTCTACTCGGTCTTCACCGAGGGGTACGCGGCCAGTTCCGGCCCGGATCTGCAACGGATCGACCTGGCCGAGGAGGCCATCCGGCTGGGCCGGATCCTTCGACGGCTGCTGCCCGCCGAGCGGGAGGTCGCCGGGCTGCTCGGTCTGATGCTGCTGGTCCATGCCCGGCGGGACGCGCGGACCGGGCCGGACGGCGCGATGGTCCTCCTGGAGGACCAGGATCGGGGGCGCTGGGACCGCCCGATGATCGAGGAGGGGCGCGGGCTGGTGGTGGTCGCGTTGACCGGGCCCGCCCCCGGCCCGTACGGGTTGCAGGCCGCCATCGCCGCCCTGCACGACGAGGCGGCGGACGTGGCCGGCACCGACTGGCCGCAGGTGGTGGCGCTCTACGACGTGCTGCTCGACCTGGTGCCCTCGCCGATCGTCGCGCTCAACCGGGCCGCCGCGGTGGCGATGCGGGACGGACCGGAGGCCGGGCTCGCCCTGCTCGACGGGTTGGCCGACGATCCGCGTCTGCGCGGCCACCATCCCTATCCGGCGGCACGGGCCGACCTGCTGCGGCGGCTCGGCCGGTACGACGAGGCCGCCGAGGCGTACCGCAGCGCGTTGGAGCTGGTCGGCACCGAGCCGGAGCGGGCCTACCTGCTCGGCCGGCTCAGAGCCGTCACGGCCGAGTGAGCTGTACCCTTCGCCGGGTGAGTCTGCCTCTGCCTCCCGGTGAGTTCGCCGCGTACCTGTTCGACTGCGACGGCACGATCGTCGACTCGATGCCGCTGCACTACGTGGCCTGGCAGCGGGCCTTGGAAGAGTGGGGCTGCGAGTTCCCGGAGGACCTCTTCTACGCCTGGGGTGGCCGGCCGACCGCCGACATCATCGTCGCCCTGAACGAGCAGCAGGGTCTGGCGATGCCGGTCGCGACAGTCGTCGAGAACCGTGAGCGCATCTACCAGGAGTTGTTGCCGCAGCTCGCCGCGGTGCCCGACGTGCTGGCGCACATCCACGACGCGCACCGGCGGGTGCCGTTCGCGGTCGTCTCCGGTAGCACCCGCGCCTCGGTCACCGCCTCCCTCGACGCGCTCGGCCTCCTGGACCGGTTCGACGTGCTGGTCTGCGCCGACGACTACACGCGGGCCAAGCCCGACCCGGAGGCGTTCCTGCTCGCGGCGGAACACCTCGGCGTACCCCCGGAGTCGTGCCTGGTCTTCGAGGACACCGACCTGGGCATCCAGGCCGCGACGGCGGCCGGCATGGCCTCGGTACGGGTGCCGCAGCAGCGCACGAGCTGAGGTCTCAGGCCACCGTCAGCAGGAGCTTCCCCGCGTAGGAGGTCTGCAGACGCTGGTGTGCCTCCCGCACCTTGCCCAGCGGGAACGTCTCCGCGACGTGCACCACGAACGGTCCCGCCTCGATGAGTTCGTTGAGGCGCTGCAACTGCCGGGGGTTCGACTCGCCGTCGTACGCCCGGACCACGACGCCGGGGCGTTCGCTCGGCTCCGGCTGCACCCCGTGGGCGTACGCGACCACGCCGCCGTCGACAAGCGCCTCGGTGAGCCGGTCCACCGGCGCGCCGCCGGCCATCGCGAGGATGGCGTCCACTCCCGCCGGTGCCGCGTCCCGGATGCGGGCGAGCACGTCGTCCAGGTCGCCGTGGCCGTCGAGGGAGATGTCGGCACCGAGCCGGGTCACCAGTGCGACGCCGTCCGCCCCGGAGGCCACGGCGATGACGTTCAGCCCCTGGCGCTTGGCCAACTGCACGGCCAGGTGGCCCTGACCGCCGCTCGCCCCGAAGACGAGCAACCAGGCGCCGGCCGACAGGCTGAGCGTGTCGAGCCCCGCCAAGGCGGTCAGCGCGTCGGTGGGCATGGCCCCGGCGTGCTCGGCCGGTACGCCGTCGGGCACCTTCGCCGCGTACTCCGCCTTGACGACCGCGTACTCGGCGTAACAGCCACCCTTGGGCCGGGTCGTGGCGGAGACGTAGACCAGTTCGCCGACCGCGACGTTGGACACCTTGCTGCCGGCCGCGATGACGGTGCCGGCGCCGTCGGAGCCGGGCACGATCGGCAGGGACGAGCCCTCCGGCACGAGGATGCCCTGCCGCTCGTACGCGTCCCACACCCCCACGCCCGCGCTCAGGACCTTGATCAGCACCTCGTCGTCGGCGACCTCGGGGATCGGCAGCTTGCGCAGCGTGATCACCTCCGGCCCACCGAACTCGTCGAAGGCCGCGGCCTGCATCCGCTCTGGCACATCCCCGTCAACCATGTGGATTCCCTCTCCGTGCCGGCGTCCCCGTCGCAGCATGCCGCCTCGGGGACAGCCCTGACCGGGCGCCGAACACCGTTCACCCACAAGGACGACCGGGCCGGACCGACGCGCCGCGACAGGGCGTAGCCGGGCGGGCGGAGCAAGCGACGGGAAAGCACACCGCCGCCGACCAGGGCCGGCGGCGGTGACGAGAGCCATGATCAGGACGTCTGCGGCTTCGGGCCGCGCAGGGCCTGCTCGACGGCGTCGCGTACCCGGGCGTCCTCGCGCGCCTTGCGCTGCGTCCGGTTGCGGCGCTGGTACAGGTACGCGGCGACGAGCACGGCGATCAGGACGACGAACACCAGCACCAGCATCCAGGGAAGGGCCCAGCCGTGCGCGGTGGCCTGGACCGGCTTGAGCGAGGTGGTGGAACCGGAGGCGTCGGTCAGCAGCGGGGTGACTGTCGCGGTCGCGGCCAGCGAGACGGCGGGAGCCACCCCGGGCACCGGCACCGTCACGTTCCAGCTCTCGCCGGGCAGCAGCTCCGGCGGTGCGGCGATGTCACCGGCCCGTACCCGCAGCAGGCCGAACGGACCCGAGACCGTCACCTCCTGCCGGCCGGACAGGGCGGCGTTGCCGACGTTGTGGACCTTGTAGGTGATCGTGGCGTCGCCCTTGGCGAACGGGTTGGACGAGCCGGCGTACGCGACGTGGAGGTCCTCGATCGCGAGGTTCGGCTTCAGCTCGCCGCCGACCCGCAACTTGATCCGGATACCGAGACGCCTGTCGACGTTGATGCCCTCGGCCTGGTCGGTCTGGGTCAGCGCGGTGAGGATGCCGCCGACGTAGTCACCGGGGGTCGCGTTCTCCGGCACGCTGATCTTGAAGGGCACCTGCACGGTCTTGCCGGGCTGGACCACGACACTGTCGGCGTTCGCCTTCACCCAGGCGCCGACGGCGACGGAATTCTTGTCCTTGGTGAGCAGGTCGAGCTGGCCCGCGTCGGTGGTGAAGCCGTCGGCCGCGTACACGGCGAGGGTCAGCGGCGCGGAGCCGCGGTTGGCCACGACCATGGCGTCCTCGACGGCACCACCGGGGTTGACGTTGTAGCTGTAGCTGGACCGGGCCTCGCCGTAGCTGTTGGAGGCCGTCCGGACCGTCCAGGCGACGTTGCCCTCCGCCGCCGAGGCGGGGACGGCACCGACACCGACGGCCGCGACGGCGGCGAGCACTGACAGTGCGGTCGTACGGAGGAGTGTCTTCCAGCGCGTTACGGACGGGTACATGTCGGTTCCTTGAGGTGATCTTGGGAGGAGTGCAAACGGGTGGCGGGGTAGGCCCCCGAAGGTGCCTACCCCGCCGAATGGAGCGGTCCGGTCAGCTGCTCAGCGCAGTGATCGTGAGGGTGGTGCGGTAGCTACCCTTCGCGATGCTGTCCGGGATCTTCAGGTCCAGGTCAGCGCCGAGCTTGGCGCCACCACGGGGGTGACCCTGCGCGGCCGCACCGAGGGCGCTGGAGACCGAGAGGCCCTTGCCCTGGTCGTCGTAGGAGGACAGGACCGGCGCGCCGGCCTCGGCACCCGCTCCGGCGTCCAGCACGTACGGGGTCCAACCCAGGTAGGAGCCCGAGAAGGTCTTGTCGGCGTCGGAGAAGTCGCCGACGTTGGCCGAGATCGACCACGGGGCGAGCGAACGACGGCTGTCCGACACGAGGATCGGGTTGATCTTGCCGTTCGCCTGGAAGTAGGTGCCGTCGCGCTCCTGCGCGGTGCCCAGGTCGACCAGACCGTTGTAGCCGTCGATCGTCCAGCCGAACTCGCCCGGAGCCGGGTTCGGCACGTTCACCTGGATGGACTGGCCGTCACCGTTGAACGGGTGCACCGTCACGTTGTCGACGATCGAGCCGACGGGCTGGCCCTCCGGGGTGTTGACGCAGGAGAGGCCGTTCTCGACCGACGCGTTCGGCGCCGCGCAGGTGCCGCTGCGGATGTTGGCCAGGACCAGCTTGTCGCTGCGCACCTGCACCTTGACGTAGCTGCGGACGTGCTCCTGGTTCTGCACGGAGTTGTACCAGTACTTGTTTGGGTCCAGCGGGTCCGGGCCGTTGCCCCGGATGCCCGTGCCACTGGTGTCCGGCTTCTTGATGTCGTAGTACTTCGAGCCGGAGGCCGAGTTGGCGGTCACGTAGATGACGCCGCCCGGGCCGGGGAAGACGTCGGCAGCACCCGGCTTCTCGGCCGGGTTCTCCTTCTGGCCGTTCTTGATGGAGTAGCTGCGCGAGTAGCTGTGGTCGTGGCCCTGCAGCACCATGTCGATGCCGAGGTTCGAGAAGGCCGTGGTGAAGTCTTCCCGCCGCTGCTTGTTGTCGGTGTCGGTCGCGTGGCTGGCCGGCGAGTAGATGGAGTGGTGGTAGACCAGCACCTTCCACTTGGCCTCGGAGCCGTGCTTGTTGACCACGTCGGTGATGTACGCGACGTGGGCGGCGTCACCGGCGTTGCTGCCGTCGGTCGGCAGCTTGTAGCTGTTGCTGTTGATGTCGATGAACAGCACGTCCTTGTAGACGAACCAGTAGTCGCCACCGGACTTGGTGCCCGCCGGGTTCCCGTTGTCGTAGTACGGGGCCGTGCGGTCGGTGTTCGGGGTGAAGTGGTGCTGCTCGTAGGACTTGCCGCCGACGTCGTGGTTACCGATGGTGGCGACGACGGGGTACTGGCGCAGCTGGTCGGGAGCCATGAACGAGGTCCACTGGCCCTCGTCGTTGGCGGACTCGACGTGGTCGCCGCCGGAGACCAGCAGTTCGGCGTTCGGGTTGGCCGCGGTGGCGACCTTCAGGGTGTCCTCCCAGCCGGCCTGGTCCTTCAGCCGGTCGCCGGAGGAGCCGATCTGGGGGTCGCCGAAGAACAGGAAGTCGTAGTCGCCCTCGAAGTCCTGCGTCTTGAAGGCGTAGGTCGGGGACCAACTGCCCTCGGCCCCGACCCGGTACGAGTACGCCGTCTTCTCGCGCAGGTTGCTGATCGTGGCGTGCCGGTTGAACCCGGTGGTGGAGGTGTTCGCCGCACCGACGGCGTCGAAGCTCACGGCGTTCGCCGGGAACTCGCCGTTGACGATCTCGGCGGTCGGGGCGAGCTGGATCTTCTGGGCGGTGTCGGCGGAGGAGTACCAGGTCACGATGCGCTGGGTCTCGTCGGCGCCGACGCCGAGGATCACGCTGCTGATCGTGGTGGACTCGGCCGCGCTCGCGGTGGCCATCAGGCCACTACCGAGGGCCGCTCCCATTCCCAGGAAGCCGGCGACGACCCCGGCGACCAGGCGCCGCCGCACGAGCCCGGAAGCCCGTGTCGAGGTGCTCAATGTCATCGACATTGTTCCCTTTTCAAATAGAGAAATGGATGTGTCTTCACCCGACGCTGGGGAAGCGGATCCACGCTTTCGCCGCCCGATGAACCGATCATGAACATGATCTTGCGAAAGACTGCACTTCGCGAACTACTTAGCCTTACTCAGGACCCGGAAATGCGCTGCACAAACCAGATGAGGCCCATGATGGACACCGCTCCCGAAACAGCACCGGTCGCCCAGAGACCGGCTTTCGGCGCACGGCGGCGCAGCACGAGCAACAGCGGGAAGACAACCGCGATAATGGTCAACTGCACGACTTCGATGCCGACGTTGAACACCAGCAGCGACCACAGCAGGGTCCACGACCACGCTTCGTCGATGCCCAACGCGCCGGCGAAGCCCAGGCCGTGCACGAGGCCGAAGCAGAACACCACGCCGAGGCGGATCCAGCCGGCCCGGTCCAGACTGAGGTGCCCGTGCCCGGCCGTCTCCAGGTCGGCGGCGTGGGTACCCCGCCGCCAGATTCCCCACAGGTGCCAGCCCGCGACGACGGCGATCGACAACGCGATCACCGGCTCCACGATCGACGCCGGCACCTCGACCAGGCCGAGCGCGGCGAGCATGAACGTCACCGAGTGCGCCAGGGTGAAGCTGGTGGCCGCGAGCACGATCTCGCGAAGCCGCCGCGACCCGGCGATGAGCGCCAGCAGGAACAGGATGTGGTCGATCCCGGACAGCAGATGCTCGGCGCCCAGCAGGAAGAACTCCCCGAACCGGTCGTACCAGGCCTGCCCGGTGGAGAAGGAGGGGTGGGCCGTGTCGAGTGCCGCGCTGCCCGTACGGCCGTCGAGTTCGTAGGTGACGATCGTCTTGGTGCCCTTGACGTACCCCTCGCCGTCCGGGAAGAGATCGCTGCGCACCTCGTGCTCGTCGACCCGCTCGGCGCAGGTCCAGTCCAGCAGCAGATCCGCGTACGGCACGCCCTCGCGCTCGCCGATCGTCGCGTCGCCCACCTGCGTCGGCCGGCACGCCGTACTCCCCGACCTGACCTCGAAACGGTCCGAGACGTACCGGAGGACCGTCGACGCATGGCTCTTCAGGGCCGCGGCCTGGGCACCGGAGTCACCCGCCTCGAACGCGGCGTTCCCCGCCTGAAAGAGCGGATCGTCGTCACCGGAATCGGCGGCGGAGACGACCAGGAGGTCATATTCGAGCTCGACCGCCGTGCGAATGTGACCCTCGTCTCCCGCAGTGATTCTCGTGTACACAGTCGACGAGAAACCGTGCGCGGACGCCGGACCGGCGCCCAGAAATGGGATCACCGCCGCGGCGATCCCGACAGCGGTGACGATAACGGTGCGGCGGACGCGCCCTAACATGCGACTCCCTTGGTTGGCCAGTGCACGTTGCATGCCGAGGGTGAACACCAACCCGCGTGCCGACGAACCGCCGGAGAACAAATTCCCGAATGGCTACCCGGACATCGCCGTCGAGCGGAATTGCGATAGGAATACGGGAAAGCATCCGCGCTCCGCGCCACCACCCGAGAGGACGACCACCTTGCGCCCCCCGCTTCGGGCCGTCGCCATGCTGGCCGCGACCGCCGCGCTGGTCACCGCCTGCAACTCCGGCGACGACTGGTCCCAGCCGCGTCCGGCACCCAGCGCCGTCGGCACACTCGGCCCAGGATTCGTCGACCCCTCCACGAGGCCCGCGCCGGAGGCGACGATCACGCCGCAGCCGGGCTCCTGGTCCGGCGTGCACCCGCCGAAGGACTATCGGGTGGTGCTGCTGACCGCCGGCGGCGACGCCCCCACCAAAGCCCTCGTGACCGCGGTCAAGGAGTGGGCGGGCGACGAGCACGTCGATCTCCGCACGATCGTCGTCGGCAACGCCCACGACGCCGTTCCCAGCATCGCCGAGGCGATGGAGATGGGCCCGGATCTCATCGTCAGCGCGGGCAACGACCTCATCGATCCCCTCGCGCTGGTCACCCCGAGTCATCTCGACGAGAAGTTCCTGGTGGTGGGCGCGGAGCTGGCCGAGCCCACCCACAACGTCACGGCCGTCGACTGGGACGGCGCGTCGTTCCGAGGCGAAGGGCTCGGGGCGTCCTCGACGTACGACCCGGCCTCCTTCACCGGGGAACGCTGCGCCGCGGCCATCCGGGCAGGCGTGGCCGCCGTCCTCAACGACCTGACCGGGATCGTGATCTGGCTCTGACGATCGGATCCGGCCGAAGCCGGTGACTCCGGCACCGGTGACCGAGGACACGGTGCGCGGAACCGTCCGGCAGGGTGGAATCAGATGCGTGAGCAGAGCACACACCACGAGTGACGGTGGGATGCGTGCTCTGCCGGACCGCCGTCCGGCCGCGCCCGGCGGTGACGACGCCTCCTCGTCTCCCGCACCGGCGCGGGAGGCTGCGGCCTATCGACAGCGCTGGGCGGTGCGGACGATGGCCATCGCGCCCGACGACCAGGTGCTGGAGATCGGCTGTGGGCGAGGAGCAGCCGTCTCCCTGATCGCCGACCAGCTCAGGACCGGCCGGATCATCGCCGTCGACCGCTCGGCGACGATGGTGCGACTCGCCACCGAACGGAACACGAGCCACATCGACGCCGGCAGAGCCGAGATCAGATGTGCCGGATTCGAGTCGGCCGACCTCACCGACCACCGCTTCACCAAGATTTTCGCGGTGAACGTCAGCCTGTTCTGGTTGGGCGACGCGACGCAGCAGATCGACCGGGTACGAAGCCTGTTCGCGCCCGGTGGGCAGCTCTACGTCTTCGGCGAGCGGCCCGGCACCGCGCACGCCACGGCGAATCTCACCGCGACCGAGGTGCTGCTCCAAGCCCACGGCTTCGTGACGACCAGGTCGAGCGTCGTACGCGGCAAGGGCCGGGTGCTCACCTGCGTCAGCGGCACACCGACCGAGTAGGTCGGGGCCTGCCCTCCATTGGACGTTGCGATTTCTTGGGACTTACCGGGGCAAGAACTGCGCAATCGCCAATTGATCTATCGCTCTCCGTCTGTACCCGTCCGGGTTGCAGAGGTGTCGTAGCATTGACCGCGAACGTTATTCATCCCGGCACGGGGAGGGCGCGGCATGAAGTTCGACATGGGAGCGCAGACTCTCGGGAGTCTCACGAAGCAGACTCAGGGGTCGTCAGATGATCTCGGGAGTCTGATCAAGCAGTTGATTGCCGCCGCCGAGCCGCTGCAGGGCAACTTCAACGGTGCGGGGCGGGTGGCTTTCGACTCGTTCAAGGCGAACGCCGATTCGATCACCGCTGCGTTGAATTCGGCGTTGGGCGCGATTCTCGGCGGTCAGAGCGGAATGGATTCCGCGTTCGGTCAGGGTGACACCGAGATGGCCGACAACGCCTCGTCGGCGGCGGGGACCGCCAACTTCGACGCCGCCAGGTTCTCAAGCGGCCGCTGATCCGGGGGAGTGGGCAGGTTATGAGCACGGACCGACGCAGTTTTGACGTGGGCACCTCGCAGCAGGTTCAGGGTGACCTCGCCGGGATCATCGCCCGGTTGGAGGCGGTGATATCGCAGCGCAGCGCAGATGTCTCGGCCGCGATGGCGGACTTCCAGGCCGACGGTGTCTCGGAGGAATACCGGACGGTCGAGGATCGGTGGAACCGCGCGGCGAGCGAGGTGCGCACGATCATCGAACTGGTCAAGACCACCATGGTGAAGAACGACGACACGGCGACGACCACGTTGGCCAAGGCGCGCACGGCGGTGCAGTCCATCGGCTGAGCCAGGTTTTCCTTACCAGTGTTGACGAGGGAGCACTAGCGTGAGCGCCTGGGATATCTCCCCCGGTGGAGTGCGTGATGTCCTGAATCGCACGCATGCCGCGGCCGCCCCGTTCGAGGGGCAGATGAAGAACTTCAACTCGGCGTTGGAGGGTTCTGCCGTCCAGTCGAGTTCGGAGATCGTCGGGCAGGCGCTTCAGGGCTTCGTGGAGTCGATCCGTACCGACCTCGAGTTCGTGTTCACTCGCACGGGGGCGTGTATGAATGCGGCGGCGCAGGCGACGAACGCCTATGTCCAGGGTGATCTGGACATGGCCGCCAACGCGCAGCGCAGCGCCTCGGCGGCACCCGACCCGTCGGCCACGATGCCGGGGCCGGGCCGTCAGGCGGTGCCGCGATGATCAATCCGGGGGAGATCCCGCAGATTCCGGGTGACATGGACCTGCTGGCCACCCACGCACAGACGATCAAAACCACCGGCGTCGACTTCGCCAACACCGGTCAGGCTGTCGACACCACCTGGCAGGGGTTGGCCGCAGTCTACGAGGCCCCGGAGGCGGCGCAGTTGTTCGCCGCGTCCGGCCCGATCCGCACCGTGTCGGCGTCGGTCGGCGAGGACGTCCAAGCCGTCGGCACCGCCCTGGCCACGTACGCCACCGAGGTCAAGGAGATCAAGGCCCAACTCGCCGCGCTCAAGGGTCAAGCCGAACAGTTCGTCGCCTCCACCACCGGAGACGAGGACTGGCGCGAGGACGAAGGCAAGGTCAACCAGCACAACGGGTTGATCTCCGCGGTGAACACGCAGGTCGCCGCGTTCTTCGAAGCGCAGCGCAAGTGCGCCAACACCATCAACGCCCTCTACGGCGGCCGTCAGTACCGCGCCGACAACGCCGACGGTAAGGCCGAAGACGGCGAGTACGGCTTCGACGCCGACACCCTGAACGCCGCTGCCGGTGAGGACGGGGCGTTGCCCTGGGGCAGCACCGAGGAACACGACCGCGGCTTCCTCGGTGACGTCGGCGCGTTCTTCGGCGGCATCGGCGAAGGCTTCGTCACCATGCTCGGAGACCTCGGTGCGCTGATCGGCCGCGACCCCACCACCGGCGAATGGAGCTGGGACACCGCCGGCCAGGCTTGGTTGGGCCTGGGCAAGTTCGTCTGGGCGGTCTCCATCTACATCAACCCGGTCACCATCGTGATCGACCAGACGGTCGGCATGCCGTTCATGGAGAAACGCGAGGCCGGCAACCTCCTGCTCAACGCGGGTAAGACCATCATCGCCTACGACATGTGGGGCGAGGACAAGTCGAGGGCCGGCGGTCTCGCCGCGTTCAACATCGTCTCTGCCGTCCTCGGCACCAAGGGCGCCGCCTCCGGCCTGCGCGGCGCCGGCGCAGCGGTCAACAGCATCCGGGGCAGCGCGACCGCCGCCCGCATCAGCGCCGGCTTGGTCCGCGTCGGCAACTGGCTCGACAACCTGCCCACCGTGGGCGAGGTCGCCATCAACTTCGCCAAGAAGTTCGACATCCAGATTCCGCAGCTCGGTCTCGTGCCCTCCATCGCGGGCGACGCGCCGGTCGGGCGCAGCTTCGACGTCGAGATGCCGAACGAGCGCGGCGGCAATCAGATGAACATGGATGGCGGCAACAACCCTGGAGGCAATAACCCGGGTGCCAACAACCCAGGCGACACCCCACCCGTTCGGAACGTGCCGGAAGACAACCCACCGGCCACGAACCTGCCGAACGACAACACGCCCTCCGGCAATCTCCCGGACAACAACACACCGCCGGGCAACCTGCCCGACAACAACACACCGCCGGGCAACCTGCCCGACGACAACACTCCCGGGAACACGCCGGGCGACAACACGCCTGGTAACACCCCGGGTGGAAACACGCCTGAGGGCAACACGCCCTCCGGCAACGTCCCGGACAACAACACGCCACCGGGCAACCTGCCCGACGACAACACTCCCGGGAACACGCCGGGCGACAACACGCCTGAGGGCAACACCCCCGACGCGAACGGGCCGGACGGGGTCAGTCCAGACCGGGGGCGGGACCTCACGCCGACCGAGCAGCAGCGATTGCTCGACCAGGCCGATCGGCTCGGTCCTGGAGCCAGGGCACAGGTGGAGAACCTGCTCGCCCGTACCGACCTGCCGGACGGCATGGCCAACCAGGCCGCCCGGGACTTCCTGGACCTTCAGGACTCCGGGCGGCTCGCGGGTAGTGTCGACCGGCAGGCGGACATCTTCCGGGACACGCTCGACAACCTGAACGGGGACCGTTCCGCCTTCGATGGCGCGGCGACGGAGTTGCGCGCCGCGAACGAGGTGCTCCAGAGCGGGGATCTCGCACCGGGAAGCAAGATCGGCCTGAACGTCGTCGCCGGCGAACGAGTCAACCTGGGCAACGGTACGGTCGTCGACACCGGTCGCATCCCGGAGGCCGATCTGGTCTACCAGACTGCTGACGGCAACGTGCACGTGGTCGAGGTCAAGGCCAACGCCCAGACCGTCGCGAACAAGTTCCGATCCGACCCCGCTCAGTTGGAGCGCATGCTCGACTGGCGTGACGGCGCGCCAGGACGGGAGGTGAGCATCCGGGTCGGCACCGACGATGGTTGGACAGGGCTCTTCAGTCGCACCGGCAACGACCCGCCACAGATGGCGATCGAACGGCTCGCCGACCAGAACGTACCGATCACGTTCGGCGGGCGTACCTTGTCGGGGGAGCAGTTGACCGCACTGCACCAGGCCGTGGAGCGGGCCGCGGTCGATCCGGCGCATCCGATGCGCAAGCCGGGCCCCTGGTTCGCCGAGCACCTGCCGAATCTCGACGCGGCGCGTGACTTCCTCAGGCCCTACGGAGTTGATTTCCTGTGACCGGTCCATGGGTTGCCCCCGAACTGCTGGCCGCCCTGCCAGTTCCATGGCGGTTGGCGGATCCCGTCGAGCGTGGCAAGGCGACGCGAGAGCTGCCGCCCGACCCGCAGCAGCGGGCTGAGGCCGTACGGGCGTTGGAGTTGTGTCTCGCCTACCTGGTGGACGTCAAGGACCGCTACGGCGACGAGACCGACTGGGGTCTTCCCCGCGCGTTCTTCGACGACTACTGGTTCATCCTGTACGCGAGGCTCAAGCAGTCGATGCCGACCCTCGCTGACGTCACACCCGAGAGGGTCCGTGACTGGGCTGAGGCGTACCTGGACGCGGAGGACGTCTTCGACGCGACCTGGACGACGCCGCCGGACGAGGTCGTCGACCGCGTCGGTCGGTCCTGGGCTTTCTTCATCCTGCAGGGGGCGACGGAAAGCCTGGTCCGGTGGCTCCGCCAGGTCGGGCCCGATCACCTGGACGATTCGGAACGAGCCCGAGTGGTCGACCTGCTCAAAGAGGCGACTCCTCGTCTGCAGTGGCGCCTGACGGTCATCACCATTCCGACGATCCTCGATCTCGGCGGCCCCGACGAGAAGGGCTACTTCCATCGCCTGGCCAACGAGCCGGGCCTGCACGAGAAGACCCGTGCAGAGGCGGAGAGTGTCAGCTCGTTCATCGACCGCACACACGAACCGATCTAGTAGGAGGCGGCCCGCCGCGCCGCCTCCCGGGGTCGGGCACCACAGCGTTCAGCCGGTGCCCTGGCCTGCGGTGCTCAGGCCGTACCTGCGCAACACCGCAGTGAGGTTCTCGTACGGGGCCCCCGGCCCTCTGTCCACCCTGTACCACCACGCCCGGCGTGCGCCCCGGCCGAGCGCCCGGCCCGGGACCACCTCCGGCTCGGAGTCGAGCGCCTGTTCCTGACGGCCGACCAGGATGCCCAACGGCAGTGCCGGAAGGCTCGGTGTGCTGGACCGTAGCCCGCCGGACCGGCCCGGGTGCACTGTCACGATCATGCTGCGCACTGTCGTCGCCAACGTCTCGGCGAGTGTCTCGACCGTCTCCTCGTCGACCGCCGACAGCGGAGGGCCGGCCAGCCGGAGCTGTTCGCGGACGCCGACGTCGACCCGCTCGACCGTCAGGACCCCGAGTAGCGCCGAACCGCGCTCCCCGCCGACGATCGTCACGCTGGACGGTGCCGGTGCCCGCGTACGGCAGAACGAGGTGAGCTCGCGGCGCGACCACCGCTCGGTCACCGGCTCGGCGACGCCCCACCCGGCCGGGTCGTCGCCGGTGAGGGCGCGCACGGCTGTCTCGGTGCTGGCGCCGAGGTTCAGGGCCTCGGTGGCCGGGTGCAGCGTGACGATCTGGATCTCCAGGCCGCCGGACCACGGCACGGCGGTCGGCAGCGGGCCGCCGGTGGGCGACCCGTTGGACGCCGAGAAGCGTCGGCCGTCCCAGTGCAGGGACAGCCCGGTGAGCCCGTCGCGGTACTGGTCGCCGGCGCGCACCACCCACTGCCCCTGCGCCTGGGCCAGCATCACTTCGAGCGGGTACGTGATGGAGCCGTCTTCGGGCGTGACGATTTGAAGCAGCAACCCGTTGCGGACGGCGTCGACCGCCGCTTCGGCGAGCCAGGGCGAGAGGCCGACCACCGCGCGGTTCTGGTGCAGGACGACGGCTCGGTCGGTGATCGTGTCGGTCGCACCGGTCATCGGTTCGCCCATGTCAGTCCTCCCGTTATCGATACCAGCGCGGTCGTGAAACGGCGGGTCACCTCGGCGGCCTGCGGGTCGCCGTCCGGTGCGCGGCTCTCCACCCACCAGACCCGGCCGCCGAAGGAGTCATCCAGCGCGACGCCGAGCAGCCGTTCCGCCTCGCCCGGCACCTGGACCAGCCGCGCGGTCTCGACGGTCAGCAACAACCGACCGTCGGCAGGGTCGAACAACTGCACCAGCCCGGCAGCGTCGACTGTGTCCATCTTGAGGTCGGAACCGACCGCGACCAGGGCGCCGATCATCGTGGCGGCGTCGGGCTCGGAGCGGCACAGGGCCACCGTGTCGTACGTCATCAGTGCTCCTTGGTCTCGCCGAGGTACGCGGTCTGCGTCATGCGTGGGGAGTGACCCGGGCGGATGAGCTGCCCGCGGCCCACCGGTAGGACCGTCGGCCGTACCCCGGTGAAGAGTTGGCCCTCCGTGCGGTCACCGGACATCAGCAGGCTCAGACAACCGGCCTCGCGCACGGCCAGTGGAAACGGCTCGAACAGGCCGCGCGAGGCACCGGCCACCCGACGTGTCATCACGACGTGCAGGCCGGTGTCGCGTGCGGCCGCCACGTAGGGGACGAACGCGCCGAGCGGTTGGCTGGCCGACGCGGCGAGGATGTCGTAGTCGTCGATGAGCAGCACGATCCGGTGCCGCGCCGACGCGGACGGCTGTCTCGTCGCCAGTTCCTTGCACACCGCCGCCGACAACTGCTGGGCGAGCGTCGCGTTGGTGGCGTATCCGCCGCAGTACGCGTCCGGCACCACGTCGGCGAGCCCGCGGCGCGGGTCGAACACGGCGAACACCAGCTCGTCGGAGGAGTACTGCCCCATCAACTCCTCGGCCACGAGCTTCAAGAGGTTCGTCTTGCCGGTGCGGGGGTCGCCGAGGACGAGGAAGTGCTGGTCCTGGCCGAAGAGGTCGAGCACGGCGGGGCTGAAGTCGCTCTCGAACCGGCCGAAGGGGACCACCCCGTGCCCGGCGGGCGTGTCGGCGAGGTCGGCCAGCGGAAGTACCGCGGGGAGCACCCGCACGGGTGGTGGCAGTGGCCCGGACCACGATCCGCGTACCGACTCGGCGGCGGAGACCAGACCGGCGTTCGCCGGATCCGGCCGGCCGTCGAGGCGGGGCAGGGCGACCTGGGCGAACAGCTTGCCGCTGGTCAGCGCCCGCCCGGGCTGGTCGGACGGGATGCCCCGGGCCAGCCTGCCGTCGATGCTGGACTCGGCGGGCTCGGTGAGCCGCAGCTCGATGCGGTTGGCGAAGGCGACCTGCTGGGCGGCGCGAACCTCGTTCCACCGTCGGGCGGTGCCGATGACGTGGATGCCGTAGCGGCCGCCTCTGGCGAGCAGGTCGTGCACCTTGGGTTCGAGGCTCTCGAACTCGGTGTTGAGCTGGCCGTACCCGTCGATCAGCAGCACCACGTCGACACAGCCGACCTCCGCGCGTACGCGTTCGTCGGCGGCACGGAGGTCCTCGATGGTGTCGAACTGGTGCTGGGTGTAGATCCGCTGGCGTTGCGAGAGCATCGCGTGCACCTCGTCGACGGTGCGGCGGATGCGCTCCCGGTCCTCACGACTGGCGACGCCGCCGACATGGGGCAGCCCGGTGAGGCCCGACAACCCGTTGCCGAGCAGGTCGATGCCGTAGATACCGACGTCGGTCGGGCGGTAGGTGGTGGCCAGACCCAGGGCCAGGGTGCGCAGCGTGGTCGTCTTGCCGGTGCCGGGCCCGCCGAGCACGAGTGCGTTGCCGCCGCTGCCGGCCAGGTCGACCAGCCAGGGGCCCTGCCACTGGCGGGCCGGATCGTCGAGGCGGCCGAGCGGCACCGGCAACCCGGCTCCGGCCTGCCCGGCGATCTCCAGCCGGAGCCCCTCCGGGGTGCTGCGGATCCCTCCGGCTGCCTGGTCGAGGGTGAGGGCGGGCGGCAACGGCGGTAGCCAGATCGCCTGGACGCGTTGGTCACTCGCGGCCATCTGCTCGACCACCGTGGAGAGCAGCGTCGGACCGGTGGTGCGCTTGGTCGCCTTCGGCTCCTCGGGTACGCCGTCGTCGGTGTCCCGGCGGACGGTGCCGAACACCGGCATCGGCTTCGCCATCGGGCCGACGATCGGGGCGAGTTCGGCGTCGGCGCCGTCGGTGAGCGGGCCGGACACGTAGGCGGCCTTGAACCGCTGGTAGATCGAGACGTCGACCTTCAGGTACCCGTTGCCGGGTAGCGGCGGCAGCTGGAACGCGTCGACGGTGTCGAGGACGGTGCGCGACTCCATCTCGGTGAGCGTGCGCAGCCCGAGACGGTAGGCCAGGTAGTTTTCCAGGCCGCGCATCTTGCCCTGCTCGACCCGCTGGCTCGACAGCAGCAGGTGCACCCCGATGGATCGGCCGATCCGACCGATCCGGAGGAACAGGTCGATGAACTCCGACTTCGCGGCGAGCAGCTCGCCGAACTCGTCGATGAGCACGAGCAGGTGCGGCAGCGGGGGCAGGGTGCTGCGCTCGCCCTGCACCGCGCGCAGCAGGTGGTACTCGACGATGTCGGTGACCTTGCCCGCGTCCGCGAGCAACTGCTGGCGGCGCTGCACCTCACCGTCGAGGCTGGTGTACATCCGTTCCACCAGCGCGGCGTCCGCGACCAGGTTGGTGATCAGGCCGGAGACGTGCGGCATCTCGGCGAACGGCGCGAACGTCGCACCGCCCTTGTAGTCGACGAGCACCATCGCCAACCGTTCGGGCGGATGGCTGGCCGCCAGGGCGAGGACGAGCGTCCGCAGCAGCTCACTCTTGCCCGACCCGGTGGCGCCGACACACAACCCGTGTGGGCCCATCCCGAGCTGAGCGGATTCCTTCAGGTCGAGCAACACCGGTCGTCCCACCGGATCCACCCCGATCGGCACGCGCAGGAAGTCGCGCTCACCCCGCGGCCGCCACAGCGTGGCCAGATCCAGGTTCGTGGGATCGGACAACCCCAGCAGGTCCTGGAAGTCGGCCGGCGGGGTGCCGGTGCCGTCGTCGTACGAGTCGGCCGACAGTCGCAGCGGTGCGATCCCCCGGGCGAGGCCCTCCACCAGCGGCACCGGCACCTCGTCGACAGTGCCGACCACCGTCATCGGCGGCGACGCGGTGAGATCCTCCAGGGTCAGCGAACCACCGTCGAGGGTGATCCGCCGGGAGATGTCGCCTGGCTCGTGCAGCCGGTCGGCGAGCAGGTGGACGACTGTGACACCGAGGCTCCCGAGGCCCACGAACTGGTCGGGGCTCGCCAGCGCTCGGGCCACCCCGCCGTGGGCGTCGTCGATGACCAGCAGCCGCGACCGCGTACGGGCCTCGGCCCGGCCGGCGTTGTGGCGGAACGACTTGAGCGCGTTGGTGGCGCGCTCCTCCAGGTCCGCGGCGAGGAGTTCGGCGAGCGTCTCGGGAGCGGTGACCAGGAGCGGGGTCGGGCCGCTCGGGCCGATCGAGGCGCGGTCGAGCAGGTGCGGCAGCCAACGGGCCCACTGCCAGGTCGTCGCCCGCTCCGGTGTGGTGACGACCGCGAGCGTCACGTCGTCGGGGGCGTGGAACGCGGCGACCTGCACGAGGACGGCGCTGGCGAGGGCGACCACCTCGTCGTAGTCCGGGGAGATCACGCTGACGTCACCGGCGCAGTCCAGGTCGACCCGGACCGGCAGCCCGGGCGTCAGCTCGAAGCGGCGCATCAGCGACTGTGCCTCGTGACGCATGAAGGGGTCGAGCGGGTTGGTCGGTGTGCTCTGCTCGCGCAGCTGGATCGGCCGGACCGGTAACGCGCCCATGCCCACCCGTACCCGCAGGAAGTCGACGTCGGCACGACGGCGCTCCCACAACCGGGCCGGGCTGCGGATGACGTCGAGCAGCCGGCTGACCGGCGGGTCCAGCACGGTCGCCTGTTCCTGAAGACGTTGCTCGTCCTCGCGGAGCTGCTCGCGTAGCTCTTCCAGGTAGTCCTGGTAACGCTCACGCTGGACCCGGCGCTGCCGACCGGCCTTGCCGAGCTGGGTGAGGTACATGGCTCCGGCGGCGGCCAGCGCGACGACCATGACCACCGCACCCAACGCGGCGAAACCGGAGCCGCGCAGGAACATCATCATGCTCATCGCCACGCCCGCGCCTGCCATCGGCAGCAACGCCTGCAGCCCGACCGCGGATCGGCCGTCGGGGAGCTGCGGTGGCGCGTCCAGCACGAGCGGATCCATCGTGGACGCCGGACGGGCGACCCGGGTGGGGCGGTGCACCATGCGCGTCGACATCAGGGCGTCCTCCGGTCACATCCGCCGGGCCGTGGCCAGCGCCAGGCCGGCCGCGCGGGTCGCCTCGACGAGTGTCGCCTCGCCGATCCGCGACGGCGTGATGAGCGCCCCGGCCGCCAGGTGCCGGTCGTAGGGCAGCACCACCACCGGCACGCCGGTGTGTTCGATCAGTTCGCGGGCGGCGTCGCCGAGAAGCGCGGCGCGGCCGTCGGGATTGCTGGTGCTCAGGACGACCACCACCCGCGCCAGCCACGACCCGTACCCGCCGTCGATGATCCGGCGCAACGCCTGGTAGGTGGCCCGGACCCCGTCCGGCGTCCCCGCCGCGACGAGCACCACCGAGTGCGCGTCGGCCATCGCCGCCGCCGCGGTGCGGGACTCCAGGCCGGGCGGGCAGTCGACGACGGCGACCGCGAAGAGCCGCGACAGCGCCCGCGTCACCTCGCTGCACAGCGTCGGGTTCGCGGTGCCGCTCGGCAACACCCACAAACCCGTTCCGGTACGCGGAAGGAACGGCTCGAGCGCGTGGAGGTCGCCGCCCCGGGCGGCGATCAGATCGGGTGCCAGCCTCTCCAGGGGCGGCTCGCCCGGCGCGCCGAGCCGCCAGGTCAACGAGCCCTCGTACGGGTCGGCGTCGGCGGCGAGCACCGGATCGGCCCGCCGCGCCGCGAAGACCGACGCCAACACCGCTGCCACGGTGGTCTTCCCGGCCCCACCGTGCACCGAGGCGACCGCGATGCGCCGCCCGGTGTGGACCGGCACCTGCACCTCGGCCGCGAGGTCGGCCAACTCCCGGGTGGCCTGTCCACTGGTGAACATTCGGCTGACGCTGCGCCACAGTCGCCGCGGTGCCGGATCGCCGGGACGGATGCGCCGCACGAGCGACAGGTCGTCCAGCTCCGGCCCGGTCGGCTCGCCGGACACCCGTGGTGTCGGAGCCGACCGGGGTGGTGCCGACGCCGGCTGGCGAGGAGCCGCGGCAGGGGTGGTCGAGCCTCCCGGCACCCGCAGTTGTGGTGGGTGCGGTCCGTGCCCCCCGGAATGGGTCGGCCCGGGAACCGGTGGAGCACTCATGCCACCGCCTCAATCAGAACGTGTCGAGAAGTCGCGAGTAGAGCCCGAACACCCCCACCGCCACGGGGATCAGCGCCATCACGGTCAGCGCCTCGACGCGGTCGGCGTACTGCCGGGCTCGCGCCAGCGCGTGTGGTGGCGGCCGGTAGGCCAGGATCACCAGGGTCGCCGCGCAGAAGGCCAGCGCCACCAGCGCCGGACCCCACCAGGCACCGGGTGCCTCCCGTGCCCAGCGGGCCAGCAGGCCGCCCGCGATGACCAGCGCGCCCGCCACCAGCCCGGCCACCTCGACGGTCAGCGGGAACGCTCGCATCCGCAGCAGCAGGGCGGTGGCCACCAGCGCCGCCAGCACCAGCGCCCAGGGGCCGGCCGCGGCGGCCAGGACAAGGCCACCGAGCGCCGCCGACGTCGCCGTCGCCAGCGTCGCCACGGCCAGCCCTCGGTGCGCGGAGTCGACTGCGGCCAACACCGCGACGCGGCTGACCAACTCGTCGTTGCTCCGCCGGTCGTCGAGGCGGGTGAGCCCGGACGCGATCATCGCGACCCGGGGCAGCAGACCCAACATCCCCACCGACACGATCGTCAGCACCGCCGCGACGCGCTCGGCGGGCACGGCGAGCGCGAGGGGTACGCCCCAACCGGCCACCAGGGTCAGCAGCGTTCCACCACCGAGGACGCCGGCCCGGCGGTTGCCCGTCACCGCGCCCACGGCGAGCACGACGCAGCCGACGCCGATGGCCCAGAGCGCCCAGCGCACTGTGTGCCCGCTCGTCAACCCGGGCACCATGGTCATCGTCATCGCGGCACCGCTGAGCAGGACCGCGATCCCGACGGCCCGCCTGCCTACCAGCCCGACGAGGAGACCGGCCAGCGCGACCACGCCCCCGATGACGGTGACCGCCACCGCCCCCAGCCGTGGGGCGGCGAGCACCGCCGCCATGCTGGCGGCGACCAGGCAGACCGCGGTGGCGGTCCACATCCGCGCGGTGGTGCCCCATCGCCCGTGCCGCCGGGCGAGATCGTCGCCGACCTCGTCGGCGACGTCGTGCACGATCGCAGCCGGTGGAGCCTCGGAGATCGGGTCGACCCTCAGCATGGCGCCATCAGGGACGGCCGCCTGCCGCAGGCTGCCGCCCGGATCGAGCACGGTGCCGTCGAGGGTGCTGATCTGGTAGCCCCGGGAGTCGTCCATCGGCCGGTGCCCGACCATGGCGACGATCTCGGGCAGCAGCAGACCGAGCGGCTCGTCGGCCGGCAGCACGAGGTCGATGCGCCGGTGCGCCCCGGCCAGGGTCACCCGGCTGAGCTGGCCTGCGGCGCTGGAAGACTGCGTCTGGGTCATCGCGCCGCCTCCGACTGGGCCGGTGGTGGGTTGCGTGCCTTCTGCTGGTCGGCGATCACGCCCTGGAGGAAGGACCAGCCCACACACCCGGCGCAGGCCACAGCCGCCAACACGAGCCCGATCCGCAACCAGCGGAAGCCGTCACCGGTGGCCCGGACACGGCGCTGCCTGCCCCACAGCAGCAGCTCACGCATTCGGGCACGGCGGACCGCGACCGACTCGATGAGCTGGGTGTCGTATTCACGAGCCACGGCCCGATTCTATCCACGACCGCTAATCCAACGGGGGTGACGATTCGGTGGCGGCGCCGCGCCCAACTGGTCGTTTCTCATGGACGGGCCCGCGACGGAGTCGTCCGTCGCGGGCCACCTTCCATGGATCAGCGTCGCAGGGTCACCAGACCCGGCTCAGCGTTGCAGGGTCAGCAGACCCGGCCGGTACGGCAGGAGGCCGTAGTCGACGCCGTCGGAGCTGGGGGAACGACCCTGGTAGAGCAGTTGCAGGTTGCACGCGTTGACGGTCATCGTCTGGTCGGCGTTGGTCCGCAGCAGCTCACCGTGGCTGATGTCGTTGGTCCAGGTGGCACCGCTGTTGACCTTGCCGGCGAACGGGTTGCTCTGGGACGCGGCCTGCGGCGTCCACGTACCACCCAGGCTGGTCGCCGTGAACGAGCGGAAGTAGCGGCCGGTCGAGCCGATCGCCTCGACGATCATCAGGTACTTGTTCAGGCCCTGGAGCTTGTAGACCTGGACGGCCTCGAACAGGTTGTTCGTGGTGTCGGTCATGATCGTCTGGTAGTTGGAGCCGAAGCTGCCGGGGAAGTTCCCGATCGGCATGCTGGCCCGGTAGATCCGGCCGTTGTCGCCGGCGAAGAACAGGTACATGTTCTGGTCGTCGCCGATGAGGGCCTGGTCGATCGGGCCGGTGTTGGAGTTGGAGATGCTGCCGCTGAACAGCGTCTGCGGCGACGACCACCCGTTCGGGTTGGTCGGGTCACTCGAGGTCCGGTACGAGAACGCCGGGCCGCCCCACTGGTAGGCGAGCACCCAGATGTTGCGCGGCGCGAAGTAGAACAGCGACGGCGCGACAGTTCCCGAGTTCATCGCGTTCTGGCTGGCCGAGCCCATCTGGGAGTAGTTGCTGAAGAGGCCGAAGTTCATCGAACCCCAGCTCGACCCGAAGTCGTGCGTGGTGGCGTAGACGAGCTGCTGGCCGTTGTACGGCGCGACGGTGAAGTCCTTCAACGACACCCAACCCGACCTCGGCTGCGCCAGCGCGCCCGTCGACGACCACCGGTACGTCGAGGGAAGGTCACAGGTGCCGGTCGGCGGCGGCGTGGTGGTGGGCGGGGTGCTCCCGTCGACGCGGACGAGCTGCCACTGCTGGTTGGCGCCGTTCCAGTCGTCGTACTGGACGATGTTCCCACCGTCGGCGGTCGAGGCGCC
Organism: Micromonospora sp. WMMD964; assembly: GCF_029581455.1. Classification (NCBI taxonomy): domain Bacteria; kingdom Bacillati; phylum Actinomycetota; class Actinomycetes; order Micromonosporales; family Micromonosporaceae; genus Micromonospora; species Micromonospora sp. WMMD964. The sequence continues at coordinate 930,992 of NZ_CP120860.1, forward strand.
CTGCACCTCCATGACCTTGTTGCTGTTCCGGTTGATCAACCGGACGTAGCCGCTGTCCGAATCGGCCAACCGGAACTGCTGGTTGGTGCCGTTGTTGTCGGACCACTGCACGACCGCCGCACCGTTGGCCGTCGAACGCTGGTACACGTCGAGCACCTTGCCCGACAGCCGCGACTTCAACCGGTAGTAACCACCACCGGAGTCCACGAACTGCCACTGCTGCTGATTACCGTTGTTCCGGGCCCACTGCGTGATCCGGGCACCGTCGTTCGTGGCCAGGTTGTAGACGTCCAGGGCCTTGCCGCTGTTGCGGTTGACCAACACGTACCACGCGCTCGTGTCGACAGTCGCGGCGGCGGCGGGTGACTGCACCGCCGCCACGGCGACACCACCGACCATCACCGCCGCCGCACCGGCGGCGAGAAGCCGGGGCAGCCACCAGCGCCGCCGCGCGGGCGGTGCGATCGATGGAGACCTATCTAGGGCAGACATGATCCTCCTCCAATGACCAAGAGCCGAACGGCCTGCCCGGAGCTGGGCCCACCGCGACGCGTGGCCGGGACCAGACATCCCAGCGTTAGCGTTAACAAGACGCCTGGATGCCCAGCGCACGCCTGATTCGAGATCGACGAAGCAGGGCTTGCCCGGGAAGCCAGCATCTCGTCGTCCTTAGGCATCGACTGTGAGCGATAACATGGCGTTCGTCAAGACGTAACGTGCTGGGAACATCGATGGCTGCCACCGCGTCGGGCGCGACGTGATCGCACCGCGCCGAACACCCGCAGGCCACCACCCCCGCTCGACCGGCGGGTAACTTCCGGCTCCCTAGATCGTTGATCGCCGTGTGCGGCCAGCCCCCGACCGTGACCGTCACGGCGTCATCTCGGGATCGTCTCGACCTGACATGCGAGCGTCGGCAGAAGGCGCGGCGGGAACGGCGGACCGATGACGAGCACGGAGCCGACCGGGCCGCGACGTAGCCCCAAGTCGTCGAATCGGGCGACGCTCCTGGAGCTGTTCTTCGACGTCTTCTACGTCGCCATGTTCGCGCAGCTCTCCATGCAGTTCGCCAGGAATCCGAGCTGGGGCGGCCTGGGACAGACCCTCATCCTGCTGCTGGCCGCATGGTGGACCTGGTCGACGACGGTGAACGCCACCGAGTTCTACGACCCCCAGCTCCGGGCGGTCCAGGCGGTGGTCGCCGGCACGGTGTTCGGCGTGGCCCTGATGGCGGTCGCCGTACCGGCCGCCTACGGCGGGCGCGGGCTGCTCTTCGCCGGGGCGCACGTCGGCATCCACCTGCTCCGGGGGAGCCTGCTGATCGTCGCGCTGCGCCCACGCCGTGCGCACGCCCGGGAGGAACGCGTCCTCTTCTGGTTCGTCCTCTCCGGGATCCTGTGGCTCGCCGGCGGGTTCGCCGGGCCGGCGTGGCGCACCGGCCTGTGGGCCGGCGCGATCACTGTTGACTACCTGGCCGCCGGACTGCGCTACCCGACGCCCCGACGAGGCCGGCTACCCATCACACGGTTGACCACGCACTTCGGCGAGCGCTACCAGCAGATCGCCATTCTCGCCCTCGGCGAGCTGGCACTGATGTCCACGTTGATATTCAGCCGCGCGAGCTACACCCCGGCCCGTGCCGTCGCGTTCCTCGCCGCGATCGTCACTGCGCTGCTGTTCTGGCAGATCTACGTGTTACAGAGCAACAAGCTGGTCGACCGGTCGGCGCACCTGCGTCCGCACGCCTCGATCTTGTTGGCCCCGTACGTCTACGCCTTCGTCGTCACCGGCATCATCGCCACGTCCGGCGGTGTAGACCTCGTCCTCCACGAACCGCAGGGGACCGCACCGGCCAGTTGGGTCGCTCTCCTCGCCGTGGGACCGGTCCTGTACGTACTCGGCCGGATGAGCTCGGAGTACGTGCTCCTCGGCCAACTCCCGCCCAGCCGCCTGGCCTGGCTGGCGCTGCTGCTCGCCTCGACGCCGCTGCTGACCATGCTGCCCCCGTGGCTCGTCATGATCGTCACCGTGGCCGTCCTGGTCGGCATCACGATCACCGACGTGCGGCGGCTCCGACGCGCCGCCCTAGCGGACTAGGGCCTGTTTCATAAGGGCGGTCGAGCCGAGGCGGAGCACGGGCGGCGATCCGGCAAGGCGCGGTTTCGTCCGGATACCGGTGTTGTATCCGGGCGAAACCGCAACGCCGCCGGGCGTCGTCCGGGCCCGCCGCAGGCCGGCCAGTTCTTATGAAACAGGCCCTAGCTCCCTGCCTCCCGCACGAGGGACGGCCTCTCCGAACGGCCCTTCCCGGCGTTGTTCGATGAGCCTCAGGACCGAAAGGCCGACCAGCCCGCGCAAGGACAGGTGAAACAGGAAAGCCTGACCTGCGTTCTAGCAGGTCAGGCTTTCCTGATCTTGTGCGCCCGAAGGGACTCGAACCCCTAACCTTCTGATCCGTAGTCAGATGCTCTATCCATTGAGCTACGGGCGCTCGTGCTCAGCCAGCATACACACCCGGCTTTCGCGCGGAGACTCCGGGATTCGAACCCGGGAGGGGCTTTAAGACCCCAACCGCATTAGCAGTGCGGCGCCATAGACCAGACTAGGCGAAGTCTCCCTGGTGGCCCTGTAGACCACCGCGCCCGAGGATACAGGTCGCCACCCACCGGGAGCAAAACGACTTCCGGGGTACGCCGACCAGGTTCACCCGCCCCCGTGTCTTCGCGCTGTGCGAAGGCGTGATCGGGACTACGCTCCATCGATATGCAGGAGCAGCCGCCCAGCGAGTCGCCCCGTCGAGAGCCTGCTGAGAGAGCGCGTCGACGCTCCCCTCGGGCCACCTTCACGCCCCCGACGGCCGCCGAGCAGGCCGCGACTTCCGGGCCGGCCGCGACCACCGAACCGTCCCCGGCCGACGGCGAGCAGTCGACGGGGAAGCCGACCCCGCGCCCGCGACGGGCCAAGGCCGCCCCGGCGGTGCTCTTCCAGCCACCGGACCCGGACCGGCCCCTGCCCCGGCAGCCGAGGCGCGCCCCGGCCGCCACGACGAGCGCTCCGAGCACCGAGCAGCCAGACCAGTCGACCAGCGATTCGAGCACCGAGCAGCCGCCGGGCGACAGCGTGGGCCAGGACGCGTCGGGGCCGACGGCGCTAACCGAGCCGGCGGCCCGGACGCCGAAGGCCCGGGCCACGCCCGCACGCAAGGCCGTCGCCAAGAAGGCGGTCGAGGTGACGCCGACCACGTCGAAGCCGAGAAAGCGCGCCCCGAGTCCCACCAAGCGAGCGGTCGCCCCGGGCCAGAGCGCCACCGCACAGGAGGCCGCGCCCGAGCCGCTGACTGCGGTGATCGCCACGTCGGGGCGCACCCCGGAATCGGAACTGCGGGCGGTGGCCTCGCGCGTGCTCGACCACCCGGGGTTCGCGCCGGAGTTGTTAGCTCTTGCCGCGGTGCGTGCGCTCGGGCCCGGCGCGGCCGAGTGGGCCGCAGGGCTGCGTACCCGGTACCCGGACGCGTCGGCTGACGGCCTGGCCCGGTTGGCCACCCGGCGGTTCGTCCGCTCGGCGGGCGCGGGCGGGGCGGCGGCGGCACTGGCCGGGTTCTTCGCGCCGTTGGCCGAGCTGACCTCGGTGCTGTGGACGCACGCGAACCTGGTGCTGCACCTGGCCGCCGCGTACGGGAAGGACCCAACCCATCCGGATCGGGCCGTCGAGTTGCTGGTGCTCACCCAGGTCCACCCGGACGCGGCGAGCGCGGAGGCGGCCCTGGCGGCCGCGCAGGAGGCGGGCGACCCCGTCGAGGCAGGCTGGCCCCGGGCGGCGGAGGCCGCCTGGCGGTTGGCCGCTCCGCTCACCGCGCAGACCGGCGGGTGGGTCGCGTTGCGGCTGGTGGCGCGCTTGTTGCCGGGTGCGGCGATGCTCGCCGCGGCGCTGGGGGACGCGGCGGCGGCCGACCGGCTCGCGGCCCGGGCGGTGGCCGCCTACCGGCCCGCGCGGCGCTGACCAGCCAGCACCAGCCGACGAATCAGGGCCAGTTGACCGGTCAGAGCCAGTCGAACCACTCCCGGGGCAGCAACGCGTAGCCGACGAAGGCGAACACGTCGAGCAGCGTGTGCGCGATGATCAACGGCATCACCCGTCGGGTGCGCAGGTAGAAGAGGCTGAACACGACGCCCATCACCGCGTTGCCGAGGAACGCGCCGAAGCCCTGGTAGAGGTGGTACGAGCCGCGCAGCAACGCGCTGGCCGCGATGATCGTTGCCAGCCGCCAGTGGAGCTGGCGTAGCCGGGTGACCAGGTAGCCGACCACGATCACCTCCTCCAGCACGGCGTTCTGCACAGCGGCGAGGATCAGCACCGGGACCGTCCACCAGAGGTCCGGCAGCGCGGCCGGCACCAGCGTGGCGTTGACCCCCAACTGGGCGGCCACCCAGAACAGGGCCAGCCCGGGCAGGCCGATCAGCGCCGCCAGGCCGGCACCCCGGGCCAGGTCCTGACCGGGCCGCCGGGCGTCCAGGCCGAGGGTTCGCGCCGGGTCTCCGGGGTCCCTGCTGAGCAGGTGTACGGCGAGCAGCACCGGCAGCAGCGCGAACACGATGCCGAGCAGTTGGTACGTGAGGTCCAGCCACGGTCGGCTCGACGCCGAGGTGTTCAGCGAGGCGGTCTGCTTGGAGAGCGGACCCTCGGCGGTCAGCTTCGCGATGATCGAGACGACCGCGTAGACGGCGGACTGGCCGAGGGAGAGGCCCAGGACCAGCAACGTCTCGGTGCCGAGCAGTCGGCGGGACACCGGTCGGGTCAGCTCAACGGTCACCGCACCACTCTGCCCGACGGGCTGCGCCGGTGACATGGCCGACCGGCCGGCATGAGCCGATCGCACATTCTGTGCGACCGGTCGACACTCTCCGTGGAGATTCTATGGATGCCCGATCCGCTGCCGTCTGGAGAAGGAGCGCCCGTGGACAACCTCGCGCGGTTGCTGAAGGAGAGCTGGACCCTGGTCGAGGACGACCGGGTCCGGTTGAGCGGGCACTTCTACGCCCGGCTGTTCCTGCTCGACCCCGCCCTGCGGCAACTCTTCCCGGTGCAGATGACCGGCCAGGGCGACCGCCTGCTGGAAGCGATCATCACGGCGATCCACACGGTCGACGACCCGGAGAGCTTCGACGAGTTCCTGCGGGCGCTGGGCCGCGACCACCGCAAGTACCACGTCGACGACTCGCACTACGCGACGATGGGAGTCGCCTTGTTGGACGCGCTTCGCAGCACCGCCGGCGACGGCTGGAACCTGGAGTACGACCAGGCGTGGCGGGAGGCGTACGCGGCGATCACCGCTTTGATGCTGGCCGGTGCGAAGGCCGACGACGATCCGCCGTTCTGGCACGCCGAGGTGTTGACCCATGAGCGGTACGGCCCGGACACCGCCGTACTGACCTGTCGGGCACTACAACATCCGCTGCGGTGGCAGGCCGGGCAGTACGTGAGCCTGGAGGCGCCGCGTCACCACCCCCGGGTGTGGCGGAACTACTCGATCGCGAACGCCCCGAACGACGACAACCTGCTGGAGTTCCACGTGCGGTCGCCCGGCGCCGGGTGGGTGTCCGGCGCGCTGGTGCGTCGGGTGCGACCGGGTGAGCTGCTCCGGGTGGCCGCGCCGATGGGGTCGATGACCCTGGACCGCGCCTCGGAACGGGACATCCTCTGCGTGGCCGGCGGGGTCGGCCTGGCGCCGATCAAGGCACTGGTCGAGGAGTTGGCCACCTACAACCGGACCCGGTGGGTGCACGTCTTCTACGGCGCCCGGCAGGCGGCGGACCTGTACGGCCTGGCCGGGTTGCAGGAGTTGGTGGCCGTACACCCGTGGTTGTCGGTCACGCCGGCGTGCAGCGAGGAGCCGGACTTCGACGGTGAGCAGGGCGACATCCCGGACGTGGTGGCCCGGTACGGCCCGTGGACCACGCACGACTGCTACGTCTCCGGCTCGGCCCGGATGGTCCGGTCCACGCTGCGGGTGCTGGCCGCGGACGAGGTGCCGCCGCCGCACATCCGCTACGACACCTTCGGTGACCTCTAGACGTTCCTCCCCCCACACCGGGGCGCGTGCCCCTGCCCCCTGGGGCACGCGCCCCGGTCCCCAACGGTCAGTAACACCAGGGGTGCCCGGTCTCGCGGTATTCCTCCACCGGCACCAGTGGCACGCCGGGTGCCATCCGGTCGACGTAGAGCCGGCCCTCCAGGTGGTCGATCTCGTGGGCGACCAGCCGGGCCATGCCGAACTCGAACGACGTGATGATCCGGCTGCCGTCCCACTGGGCGTGCTCCACGTCCAGTCGGAGCGGTCGGGGCACCAGACCCCGGTGGTCGAAGAAGGAGAGGCAGCCCTCGTACTGCTCGTCGGTGTCCGGGCCGGCGTCGACCACCCGGGGGTTGAGCAGCACGACCGGCTCCGCCGAGCGGTCCGGGGGCCGGACCACCGCCACCGCCCGACCGACGCCGAGTTGCGGGGCGGCGACCCCCACCCCCTTGCTGAACGGGTGCAGTTCGTCGAGCCGGGCCAGGGCCGTGGTCAGCCGGTCGACCAGGTCCCGGGCGACGGGTTCCTCGACGGGCAGGTCGAACGGGCGGACGTGTTGCCGGAGCAGGTCGTCGCCGCGTTGCACGATGCCGAGGCCGCGCATCCGGTCGCTGGGCCGTACCCGGACACCGCCGGGGCCGCTGTCGGGGTCCGCCTCCGGTCGCGCCCGGAAGCGCCACTGCATCCGGTAGCGGGCGTTCAGCGGCGGGTCGTCGGTCTGCCAGTCGTAGATCGCCCGGTCGCCCTCGTCGTGGCGTTGCGGCGCCGTCCGCAGCGGGCCCTCCTCCGCGGAGAGGGAGGTCTCCACGCCCCAGACCTGCGGGTCCAGCGACGCGGGCAGATCGAGGCGTACGGCGAGTTGCCGGGTGGGCAGCCGGACCGCCCGCTGGAACCAGGGACCCCACTTGTCCTGCCCGACGCTGTACGCGTACTCGATGATGGCCCGATCTCCGGGGTAGAGCGGGAACCGCCGCTCCCCGTTCTCGAAGAGCAGCCAGATCTCCTTGAACGCGTCCCGGTCGTGCTTGGCACGCCAGTGCATCGGCTCCGGGTCGCCGCCGCCGTCGTCGCGCCGGGCCTGTAGTTGCAGTTCGGCGAAGGTGAGCGGGTGTTCCCGGTGGTGCCGGTTGGAGCGGCCGGGGTCGTTCGGGTAGCGGTCCACGGCGACCCGGACCAGGTAGCGGGTGACCGGCTCGGTGCCGGCGTTGTACAACTCGCGGTGGATCACGCACCGGTAGCCGTCGACGGTGTGGGTGAGGGTGGCGAGTTCCCGCTCCACGACGAGGCCGGTGCCCGGTGGCAGCCACTGCCCGGGCGGGTACTGCTCGCGCGGTGGGTTACCGGTGCGGGCGTGGCGCAGGTCGTCGTACTCCCGGAAGCGCTGCCAGATCGCGCCGCTGGCTTCCAGGACGGCCTCGGCGCGGCGGGCGAAGTCCTCCGTCGGCCGGTGCCGGCGGCTCTCGACGTGGCTCACGTAGGAGGGGTCGAAGCCCATCAGGACGGCTAGTTGTTTCTTGGACAGCCCGCGCCCGGTCCGTTGGCGGGCGAGCTCGGCCGCGAAGGAGTCGGCAGCCCGTTCGAGGGGTGAGGTCGTCATCGGCTTCCTCGTGGCCGGGGCTATAAGTTTCACGTTCCGTGCCTGGGCGCACACGCATCTGGCATCTTGTCGACACTCTGGTTGACAATTCACCGATAGACATCGATGCTGCGGCAGCGTTTTCCCCTGAAACCGCCGGGTAGTAGGCGAGGTAGGGGGCGCTTCTCCGATCGGGCAACCGGCGTGACCTGCGCCTCCCGATATGACCAAGGTGAGGCTTCCCTTAGACCCGAGGGCGTGGTTAGGCTAGCCTTAGCTCAGGACGGCAGTCGTCGTCCGCCGGGGCCCACTCCTCGGCCACGCGGACGGGGGATCTCAGGTGACAGCGGTGCTGCCGGGGCGGGACGTCACCGCCACGCCACTCGCCCCCGTCACCGCGGCACTCCGAGCCATGTTCGGCACCGACGATCTTCCGGGGCTCGCCCCGGGGCTCGTGGTCCACGACGAGTTCGGCTGGTCCCCCGCCACCACCCTGATCGACGGCAGTCGGCTGCCGGAGCTGCTGAACGGCGCCGCCACCCGCTGGGGCGGCACCCCGCACGCCTGCGCCGCGCTGGCCTGGAAGTCGTACAGCTACTGGACGGCCCTGCCGGTCGTGCTCGGCTGGGCCTCGGCCCGTCGGGTGCCGCTGTTCGACCCGGCCGACGTGTTGATCCACTTCGAGGACCACCGCCAGCTGATCACCCTGGGCCTGCGCCGTGGGATCACCGTGGCAGTGCTACCGAGCGACCCGCTGGCGCTCACCGGCCTGCCGGAGGTGCGGGTCGTCGCCGACGAGGCCGAACTGCTGACCGCACTGCGCGTCTCCCTCCTCGACTCCCACCTGGCGCCGCTCATCACGGCGATCCAGTCGGAGGTCCGGGTGGGCACCCGGACGCTGCTCGGCTCGGTCGCCTCCGGCATCGCGCACGGCATCCTGCGGGCCGCGGACGGCCTGCCCGGCTCGACCGTGCAGAGCATCGACACCCTGCTCGGCGCCCTCGGTCTGACCGACCTGATCGAGCTGGTGCCCGGCCCGGCCGGTGAGCCGACGGTGCAGCGGCGCACCTGCTGCCTCGCGTTCACCCTGCCCCGGCCGAAGGTCTGCCAGGGCTGCTGCGTCCGCTGAGTCTCCGCCTCAGTCGGTCAACGGCCGGACGTCCCACACCCACACACCGCCGGTGAAGGTCGGCTGGATGCCGGTCAGCTCGGTCATCCCCCGGCGCAACGCGTCCTGGTGCTCGTGTGGGCCGAGGATGACCACCCCGGCCCGCCAGAACCGCAGGTCGTCGACCGCCCGGACCCGGCTCTGCGGTGTGATCGGCGGCACCGCGCCGCTGCGACGGATGGTGGCGAAGAAGCTGCTGGTGGGGCGCGGGGTGGCACCGAACAGCGCGACCTTCGGCGGATCGGCGCTGGGCCGGGTGTCGGGGCCGAGGAAATAGCCGCGGGCCAGTGGCATGTCCAGCCGGGTCGCCGCGGACCAGCGCAGCGGCTCCGCGTAGGTGGTGTCCGGCAACGGCAGGGTGACCACACTGCGCCCACCGGCCACGTACTGACGCCACGCCCCACCGGTCACGAAGGTGGGGATCGGGTCGGGACGGGTCACGGGTAGCGGGGTCGGCACGATCGGCAGCAGGGCCATCACGAGCACGGTGGCGGTGACGAAACGGATCTGCCCCCGGGCCGTCGGGTGCGAGTCGGCCAGTTCGCGGGCGCGTTCGGCACCGTAGGCGAGCAGCAGCCCGATGATCGGGGTGATCGCCAGCGCCCACCGCGTCGGCACCACCGAGTGCAGGATGGGCAGGTTCTCCAGCGCCGCCCACGGGCCGGGCACACCCGTACCCTTGTTGTCGAACCGGACCTCGCGGCCCAGCGAGAGCACCGCGAAGAGCAGTCCGAGCCCGGCCAGCGCGAGCACGACGACCGAGCGGCGCAACCACCAGACCAGGGCGATGACGAGCACCACGAGCGCCCACCCGAAGAAGCTGTTCTCCTCGGTCGGATTCTTGGCCAGGCCCGCGGCGGTGCGTGGGCTGCCGGCGAGCGACTCCCGGGAGTACGCGACGAACGAGGCGAGGTCGCTGGAGTAGCCGCGGATCAGGCGGGATAGCCCGGAGTACGCGCCCGGGCCGAAGAACTGCACGTACAGGGGGTAGGCCAGCAGCAGCCCGGCGACCACTGCCGCGACGGCGAGACCGGCGAGGAAGGGCCGGGTCCGGGTGCGGAGATCGGCACGACCGAGAGCGAGTACGCCGACGACCACACCGAGCCCGATCGCGGTCATCAGGAGGATCTCCAGGTTGAGGAACGCCTGCCAGACGATCACCAGGGCGAGGAGGACACCGTTGCGCAGCCAGCGGCCCCCGTCACCGAGTCGCAGTGTGCGCCAGATGATCAGCGGGACGACGAACTGCGACACGATGTTCGGGTGCCCGTTGGCGTGCGACACCATGGCGGGCGCGAACGCGCAGAAGCCCGCGCCCAGCCAGGCGGGCCCACGGCTGCCGATCAGCACCCGGGAGAGCAGGAAGTACCAGGCGGTGGCGGTGGCAATCATGCCGGCGGTGAGAAAGACCAGGAATGACGTCCGCGGCCCGAAGAGCAGGGTGATAGGCGTAAGTGGCAACGAAATGGATAATACGGACGTGTTCGCCATCAAATTGACGCCGTCCGGGACGTTCATCTGATCCGAATGGAACGGGTATGCGAAATGCGTGATTACCCGCGCACCGTGCGCCATCATCCATTCGAACTGCGACTGATCCGACTGGTTGTCCCGCACCGCGCCGCCGGGGTCGAGCCAGAGGCGACAGGTGACCCAGAAGCCGAGCACCACGAAGCTCAGCACGGCGACCAGGTCGGCCACCTTCCCCCGGCGTGGCCGCCGAGCATCGACTGAGGCCCCCTCCACCGACGCAGCGGCCGGGCCGTCGCCGCCGCTGGGCGCGTCCGATTCGGGATTAGTCATGACAATTCATAGGATAGTCACGGGCTGCCGCTGCCGTGACATGTTTCGGGGTATTGCCGTACTATGTGCCGGGTTCGCCGACCGCCGATCACGAACCCACCCCCCGACCACAATTCGGCCACCCCCGATGCCCCGATTCTTCTGCCGTCCCAGCGGATGATTCACTCTGTCGGTCCAGGCACGGGTCGAGTTCATATCGTGAGGAATCGACGCATGGCAGAAATCACTGGGGATCAGCGCGTGCAGTCCGAGGTGCTGGAAGGCCTGGCGACGGCTGTCAACCACCGTCGCTGGTTCATCGAGCTGGCGGTGCCGTACCTCGGCGACAACCCGATCGAGATCGGCAGCGGCCTCGGTGACTACGCGTTGGAGTGGTCGGAGCGGCTGCCGCGGTTCACGGCCACCGAGGCCGACCCGGACCGGCTGGTGCAGCTCAAGGAGCGCCTCGCCAAGCGGCCCAACATCGACGTCCGGCAGATGCTGCTGCCGCACAACGACCGGGGCGACTACAGCGCCGCCGTCTCGTACAACGTCCTGGAGCACATCGAGGACCACGTGGGCGCGCTCAGCAGCATGCGCGACCTGGTCCGACCCGGCGGCGCAGTGATCATCATCGTGCCCGCGTTCCAGTTCGCGATGAGCCCGGCCGACATCGCCACCGGGCACGTCCGCCGCTACACGAAGAAGACGCTTCAGGCGGCGATGACCGAGGCCGGCCTGACCGTCGAGAAGATCCACTACGCCAACGCGCTGGGGTTGATCGGCTACTTCATGGCCACCAAGGTCTTCCGGCTGATGCCGAAGGAGGGCCCGATGGTCAAGGTGTACGACACCCTCGTCCTGCCCGCCACCAAGGCCGCCGAGCAGATCGTCCGCCCCCCGTTCGGCCAGTCCGTCTTCGCGGTGGCCCGCGTCCCCTCCTGACCCACTCGGGCCGCCAAGCCTGGGCGATCATGGAGTTGTGGTGCCAGGTTCATTACCTGCAGGGTGTTTTGACCCCCACCACAACTCCATGATCGACGAGACGGGGCGTTACTCCTTGATCTGGTACGTCGGGCGGATCACCGCACGGGCCAGTGTGTGGAACGTGAGGTTGAAGCCGACGTAGGCCGGGCTGGCGTCCGGGGTCAGGTCCAGGCGCTCGACGTCCACGGCGTGCACCGCGAAGACGTACCGGTGCGGGCGGTCACCGGCCGGCGGAGCCGCGCCGCCGTACCCCTGCTCCCCGTAGTCGTTACGCACCGAGAACGCGCCACCGAGGTCGGTGCCCGCCGCGCCACCGGCCCCCGTGGGCAACTGGGTGACGCTGACCGGCACGTTCACCAGCACCCAGTGCCAGAAGCCACTGCCGGTCGGCGCGTCCGGGTCGTAGCAGGTGACCGCGAAGCTCTTCGTCTCGGCGGGGAAATCCGACCAGGACAGCTGCGGCGAGACGTTCTCGCCCCCGGTGCTGCCATGCGCGTGCCGGGCGTCCATCGGCTCGCCGTTCTGCACGTCATCGCTCGTCAGCGTGAACGAGGGCAGCGTCGGCAGCAGCTCGTACGGGTCCGGGGCAATCGGTCGTTCCAGGGTCATCGGGACGCATCCTTCCGGTGTGCGGAGATACCAGCCCCTTCTTACCCCGCGCTGTCCCGTCCGACGACCGGCACCGTGGTTTTCCGGAGCTACGGTGGAGTTCGGGCAACGTTCCTCAGGGGGACCTCGTGGCCGGCATCTGGCGGGACTTCGCGGTAGCTGTCCTCACCGCGTTCCGCCGCCGGGACGCGCGGACCACCGCCGACGAGCGCCGCCGAGCTGTCGAACGACTGGCCGAGGAGACGATCCGGCAGGAACGGCGAGGCGCAGACCCGCCGGAGTGACCGGGACCCCGGAGGCCGGACCCCTTCCGGGCCAACAGCCAAGATGACCTGATGTGGCGGATCGTCCGATCCCGGCCGGTGGTCACCGCAGAGACGCACCGACCGACGCTGTTCGAGGTCTTCTTCGACCTGGTGCTCGTCTTCGGGCTCATCCGGGTCACCACGTTCATGAGCGAACGACCCACGTCGGTGACGCTGGTGCAGGGTCTGCTCGTCCTCATGCTGCTGTGGAACTCCTGGCTGGTCTACGCCTGGCTGGGCAACTACGTCCGGCTCGACGTCGGATTGATCCGGGTCGGCGTCGCCGTGGCGATGGCAGCCGTCTTCCTCATCGCGTTGGTCCTCCCCGAAGCCTGGGAAACCGGCAGGGGTACGAGGACACCCCGGCTGATCCTGGTGCTGGCGTACGTCGTGGTGCGGTCGACCCAGTTCGCCCTCTTCTACTGGGCATCGATGGACGACCCTCGGCGACTCAGAACCGTCCGGCTCTACGCCCTCACCACAGCGCTGTCCGCGATCCCACTCGTCCTCGGGGCCGTGTTCGGCGGCACCCCGCAGATCCTGCTCTGGGCGGCAGCGCTCATCGTCGACATGGGCGGTGGGGTGCTCGCCCTGCTGGTGGGCGGGTGGCCGGTACGCAGCCCCGGCCACTTCGCGGAACGGCACGGCCTGGTGGTGATCATCGCGCTCGGAGAATCCCTGATCTCGGTCGGCGCCGGGGTCGGAACCCAGATGATCCACTGGCCGACCCTGGCGGCGGCGCTGCTCACCCTCACCGTCACGGGGTGCCTGTACTGGCTGTACTTCCCGAGCGCGACGAGCGCCGGAAACGCGCTGACGACGGACTCCGGGCTGCACCGGGGCTTCATGGCCGGCAACGCGTACAGCGTCGCCCACCTCCCGCTGCTCGCCGGAACCATCTACGTGGCGCTGGGAGTCGAAGAGGTGCTCGCCGGCCTGGCACACGGCAAGACCCACCACACCCTGCACTGGATCCCGGCCGTAGCACTGTTCGGCGGAACCGCCCTGTACCTCGCCGGCCGTGCGACGTTCCTGGCACTGAGCGTCCGGTGCGTACGACCCGAGCAGTTTCTCGCGCCCGCCGCGGCGCTGCTGTTACTCCCCGTCGGGCGTTACCTGCCCGGCCTGGCCGCCCTCGGCCTGCTCACCGCGTTCCTGGCCGTACTACTCAGCTACGAGGCGTGGAGCCGGGGCCGCTCCGGCACCCCGGTCGAGCCCTGATCCACTCGCCTTCCGCGAAGTCGCGGTATCCACGGCGTCCCGATACACCAACTTCAGCGAAACGGAGTCGATCACGGTGGCGGAGGGTGTGGGATTCGAACCCACGAAGACATCGCTGCCTTACCGGTTTTCAAGACCAGCGCCATCGGCCACTAGGCGAACCCTCCTGGACCGCCACCCGTGGGCGTACGGCCACGCATAGTCTGCCACGGCTCACTCCGGGCGGCCCGGCGTCCCTCCCCGATGCGTCAGCCAGGCGGTTCAGGGCGTCCACTGTGGGCGAGCGACGGTGCGCCTGCGGCATCGACTGTGATCGGGTAAGACTGACTCCATGAAGGCGATCACCATTCCGCAGCCCGGTGGACCCGAAGCACTGGTCTGGGCCGACGTGCCCGACCCGGAGCCGGGCCCGGACGAGGTGATCGTGGATGTGCGGGCCAGCGGGGTCAACCGCGCTGACCTGCTGCAACGGCAGGGCAACTATCCGCCGCCGCCGGGCGCGTCCGCGTACCCCGGGTTGGAGTGTTCCGGGGTGATCACCGTGGTCGGCGCGGACGTTGCGGGGTGGGCGGTCGGGCAGCAGGTCTGCGCGCTGCTGGCCGGTGGCGGGTACGCCGAGCGGGTGGCGGTGCCCGCCGGGCAGTTGCTGCCGGTGCCGGCCTGCGACCCGGTCGACGCCGGGGCGCTGCCCGAGGTGGCCTGCACGGTCTGGTCGAACCTGGTCCAGGTGGGGCGGCTCGGCGCGGGCGACACACTGCTCGTGCACGGCGGCGGGAGCGGGATCGGCACCTTCGCGATCCAGCTCGGGGCCGCTCTCGGTGCCACAGTCCTGACCACCGCTCGGGCGGCGAAGCACTCCCGGCTGCGTGAGCTGGGCGCGTCGCACACGATCGACTACCGGGAGCAGGACTTCGTCGAGGAGGTCCGGCAGGCCACCGACGGTCGCGGAGCGGACGTCGTCCTGGACATCATGGGTGCGTCCTACCTGGGGCGGAACGTGGCGGCGCTGGCCACCGGCGGGCGGCTGGTAGTGATCGGCATGCAGGGTGGGCGCAAGGCGGAGTTGGATCTCGGCGCGCTGCTGACCAAGCGGGCGACCGTCGCCGCGACGTCGCTGCGCTCCCGGCCGCTCGCCGAGAAGGCGCAGATCGTGCAGGGCGTACGGGACGAGGTGTGGCCGTTGATCGAGGCGGGCACGGTCCGCCCGATCGTCGACCGGCGGCTGCCGATGGTCGAGGCGGCGGAGGCGCATCGGCTCGTCGAGTCGAACGACCACTTCGGCAAGGTGTTGCTCACCCTGGGGTGACGCCGGAGGGCGTGCCCGCTGGTCGCGGCAGCATCAGACGGGCACCGGGGCCCTCGCCGCCCAGCGCGTCCCCCGGGTTGTAGAGCACGCAGCGTTGCAGGGAGAGGCACCCGCAGCCGATGCAGCCGTCCAGGTTGTCGCGGAGCTCGGTGAGCAACCTGATCTTCTCGTCCAACCGGCTCCGCCAGCTCGCGGAGAGTCGCGCCCAGTCCTGCGGGCTGGGGGTGCGGCCTTCGGGGAGCGAGTCGAGCGCCGCCCGAATCTCGTCGAGTGAGACGCCGACCTGCTGGGAGATCCGGATGAAGGCCACCCGCCGCAACTCGGCGCGGGCGTAGCGGCGTTGGTTGCCGCCGGTCCGTTCGGCGCGGATCAGACCGAGTCGTTCGTAGTAGCGCAGCGCCGAGGGTGCCACGCCGGAGCGGACGGACAACTCGCCGATCGTCAACGAATCCGGCATCACCAGGTCCTTTAGTTGAAGTGCACTTCAACTAAAGGTTAGCCCGCTCGAAAGAGCAGCGTCGGTCAGCGTGACGCGGGGACCGGGCGGCGACGTGCGCGCTCGCGGCCGAGGATCCAGATCGCCTCGACCCCATCCTTCCAGGTGATCTTCTTGCCCTCTTCCCGGCCACGCGCCCGGTAGCTGATCGGCACCTCGTACGGGCGGATGCGGCGACGCAGCAGCTTGCCGGTCACCTCGGCCTCCATGCCGAAGCCGCGCGAGCGCACCTCGAGCGAACGGTAGAGCGCCACCGGCATCAGCTTGAAACAGGTCTCCAGGTCACCGATGTACGAGTTGAACAGCACGTTGGCGGCCATCGTGACGCCCTTGTTGCCCATCACGTACCAGAAGCTGTAGGCGCTGTGGCTGCCGAAGGTGCGATTGCCGTAGACCACCGTGGCCCGCCCGTCGAGCACCGGGTCGAGCAGCTTGGGGATGTCCTGCGGGTCGTACTCCAGATCCGCGTCGAGGATGACCATGTAGTCACCCTCCGCGCTGTCGACAGCCGTCTTGATGGCCGCACCCTTGCCGGCGTTGCGCTGGTGGGTGATCACCCGCAGGCGTGCGTCGTCGGCGCGGCCGAGGACCTCGCCGGTGCCGTCCCGGCTTCCGTCGTCGACGACGACCAGCTCGATCTCGCAGGGATAGTCAACCGCCAACGCCTGCTTGAGGGCATCCGCGATGCGTTCTTCCTCGTTGTAGACCGGCATGAGGATCGAGAGCTTCACGGGAATCTCCACGGTGGCGACAACACGTCGGGCCTAGCCTAGCCTGGCAGGTTAGCCCATCGTCTGCCGCCACCGCGGGCAGTCGGCGTGGCGGGCTCAGGCCGATGGTGTTTACTTCCGGCCATGTCGGCTGCCGGCTCCCTGCTCGCGGTGGTTCCCGCCGCCTCGGTGCTCCTACTCACCGTCGCACTGAGGTCGCGCGCGGTCGATGCGGTCGCGCCGCTGCGACTCGCCGTGGTGCGCTCAGTACTGCTCACCGGCGTGTACGCGGTGCTCGTCGTCGAGCTTCTCGGCGCGTTGCACGCACTGACCCGGTCGACCTTCGCCGCCGCCTGGCTGCTCTTCCTGGCCGCGGCCGCGACAGCCGCCGGTCTGCGGCAACGGTCGAGCCGACCAGCACCTCCCTCCGCCGCCACCCCGCGACCCGTGCCGGTGGGCGCCGTGGTCGGTGGCAGCCCGGAAACGCCAGAGCCCGTTGCGACCAGTTCCGGCCCCGCGCCGACGCGGACCTCTCGGGCGCCCTCCGGCCTGCTCGCCGTGGCGGTCGACACCTGGCGTACGGCCGGACGGGGCGAGCGGCTGCTCGTCGGCACGATCGCCGGGCTGGTCCTGGTGGAGCTGCTGGTCGCGCTGCTGGCCGAGCCGAACAACTTCGACTCGCAGACCTACCACCTGCCGAAGGTGGAGCACTGGGTGGCCCAGGGCGACCTGGACTTCTGGCCCACCGCCATCCACCGGCAGGTGACCATCCCGCCCGGAGCCGAGTATCTGCTGCTGCACCTGCGTCTCCTCACCGGCGGGGACCAGCTGCACAACCTGGTGCAGTGGGCGGCCGGAGTGGTCTGCCTGCTGGTGGCCGCACGGATCACCGCTCAGCTCGGCGGCGGCCGAAGGGCCCAACTGCTCACCGCGTTCGTGCTGGCGACCACGCCCATGGTCGTGCTCCAGGCGACCAGCACGCAGACCGACCTGGTCTGCGCGGCGTGGGTGACCTGCGCGGCGACCCTGGTGCTGGACGGGCTGCGACGGCGTACCGGCTGGGGCACGCTGCTCGGGTTGGGAGCGGCCACCGGCCTGACCGCGGTGACCAAGACCAGCGGGCTGATCGCGGTCGGCCCGCTGCTGGTTCTCTGGGGGCTGGCGCAGCTCCGCCTGAGCCTGGCCGCGAAGGCGGCGACGTCAGGCACTGCCGCGAACCCGGCGACACCGGGCACTGCCGCGACCGCGGCGACACCGGGCACTGCCGCGAACCCGGCGACGCCGGGCACGGGCGCGAACGCGGCGACCGGCGGGGATCGGCGACCTCGGCCGGCCGGTGGGGTGGTCCGCACGGTCGGTGGTTCGGTGCTGATCCTGCTGGTCGCGGCAGTGGTGGTCGGCCCGTTCCTGGCCCGGGTGACAGCGGAGTTCGGGCATCCGCTGGGCCCGCCACGGCTGCGCGAGTCGATCCCGATGGAACGGCACGACCCGCAGTCGATCCTGGTCAACGCCCTGCGGATCGCGCACACCGCGTTCGACACACCGGTGGCGCCCCTGCGCCGGGCCGGCGCCGAGGTGATCATCGACGGCGCGGGCGTGATCGGGGTGGACCCGCAGGACCGCGCGATCACCTTCGGCCGGGAGATCTTCCCGGAGCCGGCCTGGTATCCGGACGAGGACCGGGTGGCGTTCCCCCTGACCGGGGCGCTGGCGCTGATCGGCGCCGTCGTCGCACTCGCCCGCCCGCGCCGGATCGACAGCGAGCAGGCCGGGCCGCTGCGCGCGTACGCGGTGGTGGTGCTGGCCGCCGTCCTGCTGCACACCTCGATGATCAAGTGGCAGCCGTGGGGCAACCGGCTGATCCTCTACGCGGTGGTGCTGGCGGTGCCGCTGGCCGGGCTCTGGGTCGACGCGCTTCTCCGTCGACGTGGCGCGAACTCGACACGCCGGTCGGTGGCCACCCTGGCGGTGGTCACCGTGCTGGCCACCTCGGCGCTGGCCGGGGTGCTCGCGCTGTCGTACGGCTTCCCGCGCCGCCTGGTCGGCTCCGGTTCGGTCTTCACCACCTCGGACTGGGACACCCGGTTCCTGCGCCGCCCGCAGTGGGCCGACGAGTTCCGCTGGGCCGCAGCGGCGGTCCGGGCCAGCGATGCCCGACGGATCGGGCTGGTGCAGCAGAACGACAACTGGGAGTACCCGTGGTGGCTGCTGCTCCGGCAGCCGGACGGTGGGTCACCCGACCTGGTGGCGTTGCAGTCGGTGCTGCCGGAACGGCCACCCGCCGACCCCTCCTCGGTCGACGCGATCGTCTGCACCGGGAGCCGTCCGGCCTGCACGAAGCTGGTGCCGGCCGGCTGGCGGTTGGAGTTCCGCGGCTACGTCGGCTACGCCCTGCCGCCCGCGCGCTGACGAGGGCAACGCGAACGCCGCCGCCCACTCGCTGACGAGGGCAACGCGAACGCCACCGCCCGCGCGCTGACGAGGGCAACGCGAACGCCGCCGCCCGTTCGCTGACGGGGGCAACGCAGACCCGGCCGCCCGGATAGTCCGATCCGGGCGGTTCGGCAGCCCGCGCGCAAGGATCCGAGGCGCATTCACATCTATTGATCCGCACGTTACCGTCTGGTAACTCAGTCGACGTCCTGCGACTGAGCCGAAAGGAGTGCGTCGATGCCTGCAACCCCCACCAGGCCCGAACGCGCGACCCGACGACGGGCCCTCACCGTCGCCGTCTCCGTCGCCGCGCTCGTCCTCCCGATGCTCGCCGGACCGGCCACCCCCGCCACCGCCGCCGAGCGGCCGACCGTCCAACCACTCCCCGCGAACCTCGAGGCCATCCGGGCCGCCGAGGCCACCGCCCTCTACGGCAGCCCGGCGATCCGCCCGATCGAACAGCGCCGCACCGCGCTGGTCACCATGGGCGACAGCGAGATCTCCGGCGAAGGGGTCGGCAACTACGTCCCCGGCACCCACCAGGACGGCAACTGGTGCGACCGCTCGTACGACCAGGCGGTGTTCCGCACCGGCATCACGTCGGACGCGCAGTACAACATCGCCTGCTCCGGTGCCACCCCGTGGAATCTGATCGCCGGCGGACCGACCCAGCACAACGAGCTGAACCAGGGCGACTACCTGGGCATCAAGGCGCGCAACACGCACGTGAAGCTGATCTGGGTGGTGGTCGGCGCCAACGGGGACGGGACCATCCAGTTCGGGCCGGTCGCCACCGACTGCGCCGTCCGCCGGGTCTTCTTCCAGGGGCCCTGCTACCCCACCTACACCGACCAGTGGACGATCCGCACCGACGGCAGCCGGCAGGCCGTCGAATCGGCGCTCAACGACATCCGGCGGACCATGACGAAGGCCGGCTACCTGCGGTCGGACTACGAGCTGGTGCTGATGTCGTACCCGAGCCCGGGCAGCCCGGACGTGGAGGACAACCCGAACTTCCCGGGTTGGTACTCCGGCGGTTGTCTGCTCTACCTGGCCGACGCGGCGTTCGCCCGGAACAAGGCGGTGCCGCTGTTCGAGTCGGCGCTGCGGTCGGCCGCCGCGAACACCGGCACCCGCTACCTGGACGCCAGCCGACTCTTCCACGGGCACGAGGTGTGCACCGACAACACCTCGGTACGTGGCCTCTACATCGAGGTGGGCATCTGGAACGAGAACGCCGCCCGCCAGTCGTTCCACCCCAACGCCCGTGGGCACGGCATGTTCGCCCAGTGCATCACCCAGTTCTGGAACTCCGGCCAGGACGGGGCCAGCTGCGTCGACCCGGCGAGCACCGGCAGCGGCGTGCTCTACCCGGGCCTGCTGGACTTCAGGCAACTGCGCAACCTGGCCACCGGCACCTGCGTCGACGGCAAGGGGTACGACTCACGCAACGGCACCGTGCAACAGCCGTACTCCTGTCACGGTGGGCGTAACCAGGGCTTCTGGTACGACTCGACCCGGCGTTCGCTGCACTCGGAGCTGTCCCACGATCGCTGCCTGGACGTCTCCAACAGCTCGATGACCGCCGGCACCGCGGTGAACATCTACGACTGCAACGGCACCGGGGCCCAGCAGTTCGTCTTCTCCGGCAACCAGATCAAGCCGGCCGCCGCGAGCAACCTCTGCGTGGCGTTCGACAACCCGTTGCTGGGCAGCTCCCGCCTGCGGTTGGCGAACTGCGGAAGCAGCACCCGGCAGCAGTGGTCGTTCGAGGCCCGTACCGCCGCCAACCCGGTCGGCTACGGTCACGACGACTTCATCGGGTCACGCGTGTACTGACGAACGAGGGGGCCCCGGCGTCGGCCAGGGCCCCTCTCGCTCACTTCGCGCGGGGGATGAGCACGAGTCGGGCCACGCCCTTGTCGCCGTCCTTCGCGCCGGCGACACCGACCGTCGCGCCGACCTTCACCTCGCTCGGCTGCACCGTGGCGCGCCGCTCGACGACCCGCAGGTCCTCGCCGAAGGTCCAGGTCATGGTGAAGCCGTCGGTGGACTTGACGGTCATCGAATCGCCGTCGATCGCGGTCACCTCCCCGCGCTGCACGGCCACGGTCTGCGTACCGCCGTCCTTGGTCTTCACCACCGCCTCCCCGTGCAGGGTGTTCTTGCGCAGCAGCACCCGCGCCTGGCGGCGCTTGCGCCACTCCTCACCGCGCTTCTCCCGGGCCTTCTCCTGGGCGGTGGGGGAGGCACCGGGCGTCGGGGTGGCCGGTGCGGCGACGGTCAGCACGTCCAGGTCGTCGGCGTCGAACCCCATCGCGGTCAGCGCCTGCCCCTCGACGCCCATGGCGGCGGCGACCTCGACGGCCGCCTCCCGGGCGGGCTGGCCGGCCACCTCGGCCGCACCGCAACCGCTCAACGCGAACACGGCGACCAGTGCCGTGGTGCCGGTGGCGAATCCCCAACGTGACATGACGTTCCCTCTCGTCCGTGGAGCCCTCAGCCTCCCCGGGAACGACGAGCGGAGCGTCAGGCCGATGTTCGGGTCAGGTAAGGATCACCGGGCAGCCGGACCGTGAAGGCGGCTCCGCCCTCCGGCGCGTGCCCGGCGGCGATCTCCCCGCCGAGCCGCCGGACCAGGCCGGCGGCCAGCGCCAACCCCAACCCGCTGCCCACCTTGCGCACCCCCCGGTACCGCTCGTGCAGGGCACCGCGCTTGAACGCCACCGCCAGGTCGTCGTCGGTGAAGCCGGGCCCGCCGTCGCGGACCTCCAGCACACCGCCGTCGGCCGGGTCCGCGCTCGCCGGCCGGACCGCGAGCACCACGGGCGAATCCGGGGGTACGACCCGCAGCGCGTTCTCCAGCAACCCGTCCAGCACCTGCCGGATCCGACCCGGATCGGTGTACGCGGGCACCGGCAGGCCGGTCGTCTCCAACCGGAACGGCACCCCCACCGCGGCACACCGGCCGGACCAGGTCGGTTCCGCGTCCACCGCCAACCGGGTGAGGTCCACCGACACCGGTTCGAGTGGGAAGTCCGCCGCCTCCAACCGGGCCAGCGCCAGCAGGTCCCCGATGAGCCGGTCCAGGTGTTGGGCCTCGACGAGCATCGTCCGACCGGTGTCGACCGTGTCGTCCGCGCCGAGCACGCCGTCGGCGAGCGCCTCGGCGTACCCCCGGATCGCGGTCAGCGGGGTGCGCAACTCGTGCGAGACGGACAGCAGGAACTCCCGCTGTCGTCCCTCACTGGTGGCCAGTGCGCCGGCCAGGCCGTTCAGCGCCTCGGCCAGGTCGGCGACCTCGTCCGGTGACTCGACCGGCACCCGGACGGCCCGGTCCCCGGCGCGGAGCCGGGCGGCGGCGGTGGCCGCGACGCGGATCGGCCGGGCCAGCCGACGGGCCAGCAGCAGACCGGCCGCCACACCGGCGGCCAGCCCGGCCAGGAGCGGCAACCAGAGGCTGCGCAGCACCTGGGCCCACAGCCCGTCCGACGACGGACGGGACAGCACCACGCCGTTGCCGTTGGGCAGCGCCCGACCCTCGACCAGGGCACGTTTCCCGTTGACGACGCGTCGGACCGACACGTTGCGGCCCTGCCCGATCCGCTGCACCACCCGGGGTGGCAGGCCCGGCCGGTCGACCGTCCCGCGCCGGATCAGGTACGCGTCGATGCCCTGGTCACGCAGCTGTTGGATGAGCCGCTCCTCGTCGGTGCCGCGCCCCCGGTCCAGGCGGGTCCGTAGCACCTCGGCGGCGAGCCGGGCCTGGGCGGCGAGCGCGTCCTGGTCTCGCTGCTCCGCTCCGCGAATCGCCAACGGCACCGCCACGATCGCGGTGACCAGCACCGACACCAGCGCCACCGCGCACGTGACGAGGACCGCCCGGGCGGTCAGCGTACGGCCGAAGCGGACCCGCCGGGGTTCGGCCGATGGGCGGGCGGCGACCACCGGGAGCGCCATGGTGGGCGACTCGACGCGCTCGGGACGGTCAGGCATCGACCGCGTACCCGACGCCGCGATGGGTGCGGATCACGCTGGCCGGGCCGAGCTTCGCCCGCACCTGGGCGACGTGCACGTCCACGGTGCGGGTGCCGGCGTGGGCGGCGTACCCCCAGACCCCGGCCAGCAACTCCTCCCTGGTGAAGACCCGACCGGGCCGGGCCATCAGATGGGCCAGCAGGTCGAACTCGGTGGAGGTGAGCTGCACCGGTGTCCCGGCGGCGCTGACCGTCCGGCGGGCCGGGTCGAGCGTCACCGGGCCGACGACGCGCGGCCGGTCCGCGCCCTCGGGGCCACCGGCGGAGCGGCGCAGCACCGCCCGCACCCGGGCCACCAACTCCCGGGGGCTGAACGGCTTGGTCACGTAGTCGTCGGCACCCAACTCCAGGCCGACGATCCGATCCACCTCGTCGTCGCGGGCGGTGAGGAAGATGACGGGGGTCCAGTCACCGGCCTCCCGCAGCTGACGACAGATCTCGGTGCCGGGCAGGCCCGGCAGCGCGATGTCCAGCACGCAGGCCACCGGGCGTAGCCGACGGGCCGCGCTCAGGCCGGCGGCACCGTCGCGTTCCAGGTGGACGCCGAACCCGTCCCGGGTCAGATAGAGCCGGACCAGGTCGGCGATGGCCGGTTCGTCCTCGACCACGAGGACGAGCCCACGGTGCGGCGGTTCGACGGTCACCGACCCATGATTGCCGACCCGGTGGGCCCGGCGCGATCGGTGCGTGTTCGGGTTGGGTAAGAGCGACGCAAGGCGGCCCGGTGGGGCCGGTCAGCTCACCGGGGCCGGACGGAACGCGCTGGGCCGCGCGGAGGCCGGTGTGTCGCTGATGGTGGCGACGACGCGCTCCCGGGGCGCCCGCAGGCGGGTCCGGAACGCGTGGTTGAGCAACGCGTCGAGCTGCCACACCCGCTTCGGGTGGCTGGTACGGATGAGGAAGCGCTCGCGGATCCCGTCGATCGCGGTGGCCGCCAACTCGACCGACTGGAGCCGTGGGTCGGGGCTCCAGGTCACGTTGCTCAGCTCCCGCAACTCGGTGTTGAGGTGCAGGCGCAGTCGGTGCAGGAGTCGGGTCTGCTGGGTCACGACCAGCCGACGGTGGGTGAGCAGCAGCAGGTAGTCGCCGGTGACCGGACGGTCGGGGCGGCTGCAACGGGTGACCAGGATGGTGGCGTCACCGGAGCCGACGCAGCGCCGGAAGACCGGCATGTGCCGGCTCACGGTCTGCACGGCCAGGCCAGCCTCGGCGGCGGCCGGAAGGAACGTTCGGGAGAAGACGTCCATGACCTGCCCAACGACGTCCCCGACGGGGTGACGTGGGTCACGGCGGAATTTTGGAAGTTCCACGCCGCTTGCCGCACTGGCTGTCCGACTTCCGACTCGGACGGATCGTGGTCAGGAGGTGGGCTGAAGAGGGCTGGCGGCGAACAGCTCCTCCAGCCACCCGGGGACCGCGTCCGCGTACTCGGCTCGCGACTCGTCCGGCGTGTCCAGGGCCCGACGCCAGGACAGCGACCGGCCCACCGGGCCCAGGCCGATCGCGAGGTCGGCGGCCTCCACGAGGGTCCGGCGGTCGTAGCTGTCCGTCCACGCCTCCAGGTAGGCGTCGCGCAGCCGGGCCAGCCCGGCGTCGTCGGCGGCGAGCTTCTTGGCGTACGCGACGGAGCGCAGGGTCACCAGCAGCGTGCCGAACGGGTGCGCCACCGACGCGTCGCCCCAGTCGAAGTAGCGGTAACCGGCGTCGCCCGCGAAGACGTTGCCGTCGTGCAGGTCGTCGTGTTGCACGGTGGCCGGGATGCCGATGTCGGCGAGCCGTCGGCACCGCTGGGCGTACGACGGCACCTCCGCCCGCAACCGCTCGTACACGTCGGGGCTGAGCCCGCCCTCGGCACCGACCAGCAGCGCCTCACGATCGTCGAGCAGCTCGGCGAAGAGGGCGGCCAGCACCTCCGGACGCTGATCCGGCACGCCCAGGGCGACCAGCTCGTCGGCGCGCGGCGCGCTCGCCAGTTGCAGTGCCGCGTAGCCGGGGAGCGCCCGCTCCCAGTGCGCCAGATCGGGGTCGCGTAGCAGCACGTCGCGTAACGACTCACCACCGTCGGGCAGCAACGACCAGCCCTGCTCCCGGTCCACCGCGATCGGCGTCAGCACCCGGTCCGGCGTCGATTCGGCGAGCGTCTCGACCAGCACGGCCTCGTGCACGGTGCCCGGATTGTTGGCCTTGAACCAGACCGGGCCGTCGTCGGTGGGCACCCGCCACACCAGCGACCACGGACGCACCCGAGGCTCCACCAACCCGGTCACCCGTCGATCGGCGCTGTTCAGTTGCGCGTCCACCCAGGTGCGGGCCCGCACCTGCCACTGCTCGCTGGACCAGTCCGGGGCACGTTCAGCAGCGGTCGTCGTCACGCTGGGCACCCTAGGCCGCCCACTCCGGCCGGGGCGAGGCGTTTTCCGGGCCGGTGTCAGATCAGCTCGACGATCGTGGCGTTGGCCATGCCGCCCCCCTCGCACATGGTCTGCAGGCCGTAGCGGATCCCGTTGTCCCGCATGTGCTGGAGCATGGTGGTCATGATCCGGGCACCGGAGCCGCCGAGCGGGTGGCCGAGGGCGATCGCCCCACCACGCGGGTTCAACCGCTCCGGGTCCGCCTCGGTCTCCGCCAACCACGCCAGCGGCACCGGGGCGAACGCCTCGTTCACCTCGTACACCCCGATCTCCTCGATGCCCAGCCCCGCGCGGCGCAGCGCCTTCGCGGTGGCCGGGATGGGCGCGGTGAGCATGGTGACCGGGTCGTCGGCGGCGACCACGGCGGTGTGGATCCGGGCCAGCGGGCGCAGGCCGTGCCGGCTGGCCCAGTCGGAGGTGGTCACGGCGAGCGCCGCGGCGCCGTCGGAGATCTGTGACGCGGACCCGGCGGTCACCACGCCGTCGGGGCGGAACGGGGTGGCCAGTTCGGCGAGTTTGCCCAACGTCGTGTCCCGGCGGATGCCCTCGTCGGCGGCGAACTTACCCCCGTCGCCGAGCGGCACCGGGGTCAGCTCCGGGTCGAACGCCCCCGCGTCCTGCGCGGCGGCCGCCTTCTCGTGACTGGCCAGCGCGAACTCGTCGAGCTGCGTACGCGTGAGACGCCACCGCTGGGCGATCAGCTCGGCCCCGACGCCCTGGTTGAACGGCAGGGGCGCGTCGTCGGCGAAGCCCTCGACACCCCGGTACCGGGCCCGGAGCTGGTCGCTGAACGGCATGCCACCGGCCACACTGGAACCCATCGGCACCCGGGTCATCGACTCCACTCCACCGGCGACCACCAGGTCAGCCTGGCCGGAGAGCACCGTCGCGGCCGCGAAGTGCAGGGCCTGCTGGCTGGAGCCGCACTGCCGGTCCAGTGTCGTGCCGGGCACCGACTCGGGCCAGCCGGCGGCGAGCACCCCGTTGCGGGCGATGTTCCACGACTGCTCGCCGACCTGGGACACGCAGCCCCAGAAGACGTCGTCGACCTGGGCCGGGTCGAGCCCGGTGCGCTCGGCGAGGGCACGCAGCACGTGCGCCGAGAGATCGACCGGGTGGACACCGGCGAGGCTGCCCTTACGCCGCCCGACCGGGGTCCGTACCGCGCCGACGATGACCGCGTCACTCATGTTTACTCCCCGGTAACTTAGGCTCCCCCGATCCTACGTCGCCCAGCCCCCACGGTGCCGTCGCCCAGCCCTCCTTCCGGCGTCGATCATGGAGTTGTGGTGGGGGAAGTTCCCCGCTTCGCACCATATGTGGGGCGCCACAACTCCATGATCGACGGCGGCGGGAGGGCTGCTGGCATGCTGGGCGGGTGGATGACATCACCGGATCCCGGCAGTGGCGGGTGCCGTCGAGCCTGCCGGCGGCGAAACTGGCCGGTGCGGTTCTGCTGATCGCACTCGGGTTGCTCTTCGCCGACGGCGACGCCGTCCGGCTGGTGCTGGCCATTCTGACCGCCGCCGTCCTGGCCGGCTGGGCGGTACGCGACCTGATCGCGCCGGTTCGGCTGGCTGTCGATCCGACCGGGCTCAGCGTCATCCACGGATTCGCCGGCCACCGGCTGCTGCCCTGGACGGCTGTCGAGGCGATCACCGTGGACCGTCGACCGCGGTTGGGGCTGACGTCCGAGGTCCTGGAGATCGACACCGGCGACTCGCTGCACCTCTTCGGCCGGTTCGATCTGGGCACCACCCCGGAAGAGGTGGCCGCCGAGCTGCGTGCCGTCCGCCCGAAGCAGTGACCGGTCAGCCGAGCAGGTAGGCGGTGCGGACCAGGACCAGGACCAGCAGGACCAGCAGGATGATCGCTCCACCGGCGGCCTGGACCAGCGTGCGCCGACCACGCGGAGCGTAGGCCAGCACCAACGCCATCAGCGCGCCGACCAGCAGACCGCCCAGGTGCCCGGGGATCGAGATGCCCGGCACGGTCAGCGTGAACACCAGGTTGATCACCAGGATCGGGATCACCTGGGAGATGTCCCGACCCATCTTCCGCTCGATGATGATCAGCGCGGCGAAGAGGCCGAAGACCGCAGTGGACGCCCCGGCGGTAGCCGAGTTCTGGGCGCTGAACAGGTACGCGGCCACGTTGCCGCCGAGCCCACCGATCAGGTAGAGCGCGCCGAAGCGCAGCGGCCCGAGGTTGGCCTCCAACGACCGGCCGAGCACCCACAGCGCCCACATGTTGAGCAGCAGGTGGATCACGCCGTAGTGCAGGAACATCGCGGTGACCAGCCGGTACCACTGACCCTCGGCGATGCCGTTGATCGTGCCGTCGGGGAAGACCGCGAGCCCGAGCACCGAACCCCAGTTGGTCAGCGGGGTACTGCCACCCATCAGGCCACCGAAGCCGGAACCGCCCAGCGCCGCGTCCCCACCCCGGTCGGAGGCGATGGAGAGCAGCATGAGCAGCACGTTCAGGGCGATGATGCCCTTGGTGACATAGCCGTGCCGGCCGGCCGCACCGCCACCGAAGGCGGTGCGCGCCGGCCGGACACTACGACGACCCTCGTTGACGCACTCCGGGCACTGGTGCCCGACCGACGCCTCCCGCATGCACTCCGGGCAGATCGGCCGGTCGCAGCGGGTGCACCGGACGTAGGTCTCCCGGCCGGGGTGGCGGTAGCAGACCGGGGTGGTCGGCGGCGACTCGCTCACCGGGCCGACCCGCCGTCCACCACCGCGCGAACCACCGGCACCGGCCGGTGCGGTGCTCCGGAGCGCTCAATCATGCGAGCAAAGGTACCTCGCCGGTCGGTCAGGCAGCAGACCGCTCGATCTCGACCCGCTCGATGACGACGTCCTGCAGCGGACGGTCGCTCGGGCCGGTCGGGGTGTTCGCGATCGAGTCGACGACCTTCACCGACTGCTCGTCGGCGACCTGCCCGAAGATGGTGTGCCGGTTGTTCAGGTGCGGCGTCGGCGACACGGTGATGAAGAACTGCGAACCGTTGGTGCCCGGTCCGGCGTTCGCCATCGCCAGCAGGTAGGGCCGGTCGAAGCGCAGCTCCGGGTGGAACTCGTCGGCGAACTTGTAGCCCGGCCCACCCCGGCCGGTGCCGGTCGGGTCGCCCATCTGGACCATGAACCCGCTGATCACGCGGTGCGAGATGGTGCCGTCGTAGTACGGTCCGCTGCCCGGCTGACCGGTGCGCGGGTCGGTGTACTCCCGGTTGCCCTCGGCCAGGTCGATGAAGTTGCGGACCGTCTTCGGAGCGTGGTTCGGGAAGAGCTCCAGCCGGATCGGGCCAGCGTTGGTGTGCAGGGTGGCGTAGACAGCCTCGGCCACGGGTACTCCTCACTCGTTGGTCAGTTCCATGCGGATCCTCCCATGTGCCCGATCTGGCATCGCGGAGGCATCCGAAGGTGGAGGATGACGAAGGAACAACTCCCAGGAGGTAGGACCGTGTTTGGATTCGGGCGGCGCAAGTCCCAGGGGCAGCTGGCGAAGGCCGAGCTGAACCAGAGCATCAGCCACCTGATGCAGGCAGCCAACCACGCCGCCAAGGGTGCCGGCGCGACCGTCGGCCCTCGGGTCCAGGTGGCCCGGGGCTACGTGGCACCGACCGCCGCGAAGGTGCGCGACCGCGCGTCGACCGGCTGGGGGACGACACTCACCACGCTGGCGCCGCTGGCCGCGGCGGCCCGAGACGGCGCCGCGCAGGCAGGGCCGCTGACCAGGAAGGCCAAGTCGAAGACCATGCGGATCACCGGTAAGAAGAAGCAGCCGCGCCGTCGCGGCTCGATGATGACCGGCCTGTTGGCGGCGGGTGTCGTAGCCGGCCTGGCTGGCGCGGTCGCGCTCCGTCGTCGCCGGGAGCAGCAGGAGTGGGCCGAGTACGACCCGACCCGCTCCCTGGAGCCGATGCGCGACGAGGTCGACTCGATCGAGGTACGCACCCCGTCCACCACCAAGGGAGGCGACGGGTCCGCCATGGCCGGCGCGGCGGGGATGACCGGTGCGGGAAGCTCGGCGGTGGCCGGCGGCACCAGCGCCGGCACCACCAGCCCGGCCAAGCAGACCGGCATCCGCCCGACCGACAAGGTCCCGTCGGTCGCCGAGGGCGCCACTGACGTCTCCGGTCGGCCGACCGACGACCTCACCAAGGCCCTGGGCAAGGACACCGCCCGCACCAACGGCCGTCGCTGACGGCAGCGGCAGAGCATCGGGCGCCGACGCGCGGATCACTCCGCGCGTCGGCGCTTCCGCGTCGGGCGCCGTCGCCCGTCCGTGTCGTGCTGTCCGTGCCAGCCCTGCATCTCGGCACCGGCTAGGGCGCTTCCGCGGCGCTGTCAGAGCCAGCCGTTGCGGCGGAACCAGCGGTAGAGGGCCAGCGAGACGCCGAGCATGAGGGCGAGAGCGACCGGATAGCCGTACGTCATCTTCAGCTCGGGCATATTGTCGAAGTTCATGCCCTCGACGCCGGCGATGGAGGTCCAGACCGCGGCGATCGCCGCCCAGGCGGCGATCTTGCGCATGTCGTTGTTCTGGTCGACGGTGACCTGGGCCAACCGCGCCTGGAGGATCGAGTTCAGCAGGTCGTCGTAGGAGTTGACCTGCTCCACGGTGCGGCTGAGGTGGTCCTGCACGTCCCGGAAGTAACGCCGGATCTCCTTGGGCACGTCCCGGTTGACCTGCGAGGTCAGCGTCATCATCGGCCGTTGCAACGGCACCACCGCCCGCTTGAACTCCACCAGTTCCCGCTTCATCTGGTAGATCCGCTGGATCCGCCCGTGGCCGTGCCGGTCGAAGACCTCGGCCTCCAGCACGTCAAGGTCGTCCTCGATCTGCTCGGCCACCTCCAGGTAGAGGTCCACCACCCGGTCGGTCACCCCGTACGCCACCGCCCACGGGCCGTGCAGCAGCAGATCCTGCTTGGTCTCCAGGTCGGCGCGGATCGGGGCGAGCCGGCAGGCGTCGCCGTGCCGAACACTGATCACGAAGTTCGGGCCGATGAAGAGCATCACCTGGCCGGTCTCCACGACCTCGGAGTTCTCGGTCAGCTCGGCGTGCTCGCAGTACCTGGCGGTACGCAGCACCAGGAAGACGACCTCGCCGAACCGCTCCAGCTTGGGCCGCTGCTCGGCCTTGACGGCGTCCTCGACGGCCAGCTCGTGCAGACCGTAGGTCTCCGCGATGGCGGTCATCTCGGCCAGCTCCGGCTGGTGCAGACCGATCCAGACGAAGCCGTGTTCCTCGCGACGGGCCGCGGTGAGGGCCTCCGCGTACGTCCAGTCGCCGGGTTGCCGCTTACCGTCGACGTAGAGCGCGCAGTCGACCACCGAGCTGCGACCGGTGCCGGTGGGGGTCGGCACCGGGGGTGCGCCGTCGGTCTGCAGGATCCGGGTCATCGCCCGGACCGGGGAGGGCCACGCCCGGGGTCGCAACACCCGACCGGTGCTCGACGGTGCCGTCCGGTCCCGCTCTGTCCGATCCGTCATCGCGTCACCTCCCGCGCTCAGCTGCGGCTTGCAGGCTACGCCGACCGCGGTCGAGGAAACGTGTGACGGCGGTCGCGTAGGCCGGTGGGGTGGTGCCGGGCGGGCCGGGCCGCATCGGGGGGTGTGCGGGGACGACACGGCCCACCC
The DNA here is from genome assembly GCF_029581455.1 of Micromonospora sp. WMMD964. Taxonomy (NCBI): domain Bacteria; kingdom Bacillati; phylum Actinomycetota; class Actinomycetes; order Micromonosporales; family Micromonosporaceae; genus Micromonospora; species Micromonospora sp. WMMD964. The sequence continues at coordinate 961,757 of NZ_CP120860.1, forward strand.
GGCACCCGTGGGGGCGGGAGGTTGTGCTGCCGCGTCACTCGGGTCGCGGCCAGCCCGGAGGGCTGGGGGTGATCTCCGCGACGTAACACGAATGATGCTCGCAGCATTGTGGGCCGCCGGCCGCCCGGGCGGGAGCCCCGGGGCGGCCGGCATCGTCGTTCTGTCAGGAACCCGACAGTTGATTCAGCTGCGGACGGCCTCGACGGCGTCCGCGAGACGGCGGACGCCCTCGTCGATCCGGTCGGCGGTCACCGCCGAGAAGGCCAGCCGAAGGGCGTGCCGCCCACCGTCCAGCACGAAATCGCTGCCCTTGACCACGGCGACCCCGCGCTCGGCGGCGGCCGGGGCGAGCCGGTCGACGAGCACGTCCTCCGGAAACTCCACCCAGAGGAAGTAGCCACCGTCGGGCTCCACGAACCGCGCCTGCGGCAGGTGCCGGCGCAACGACTCGGCGAGCACCCGGGCCCGCTCACCCAACGCCGCGCGTACCGTCTCGATCGAGCGGTCGATGTCACCGGAGACGCAGAACTGGTGCACGATCGCCTGCGACACCATCCCGGGCGAGATGTAGAGGCTTGTCGCGTTCTTGGCGATGTCGGCGATCAGGTCGGCCGGACCGACCAGGTATCCGACCCGAACACCCGGGCACACCGTCTTGGTGAAGCTCGACGCGTGCACCACCACGTTGCGGGTGTCCAACGAGAGCATCGACGGCAGCGCCTCGCCACGGAAGCGGATGTCCGCGTACGGGTCGTCCTCGAAGATGGTGAACTCGTACTCGGCGGCCAGGTCCAGCAACTCCCGACGCTTCTCCAGCGAGAGGGTCATGCCGGCCGGGTTCTGGTAGTTCGGGATCACGTGCGCGAGCCGAGGGCGGACCCCGGACTCCAGCAGCTTGCGCAGCTCGGCCGTGTCGAGGCCGTCCGGCTGGACCGAGATGCCGTGCAGCTCACCGCCCATCCGCTGGAGGTTGAGCAACGTCCGGTCGTACGTCGGGCGTTCCACCACCACCGCGTCGCCGGGGCGGACCAGGTGGTCGAAGAGGAACGCGTCGGCCTGGAGCGACCCGTTGGTGACCAGCACCTGGTTGGCTTCGACGCCGTGCTTCTCGGCGATCCACTTTCGCAGCGGAACGTAACCGACGGAGGTGCCGTAGGCCGTCACCCCGGCGGGGTCGGCCTCGAAGGCGCGGACGGCGGCGGCCTTGAGCCCCTCGACATCGACGATGTCCAGCGAGGGGGCCCCACGGGCAAAGGAGATCAGCTGCTCGGCGGTCATGGATATTGAGCGTACGGGCGGCGGCGGGGGGCGCGCCGACGGCACGGCGATGTCCGCATCCTGAGCCACCGGGACGGGTGACCCGACTCCACCGGTCGGCGGCAACTCAGACCGGAAGGGCGAGCGCGTCGTGGTGCGCGGCCCGGGAAAGGCCCTCCATCTGCACGCCGAGCGCGTCGAGGAGTCGACTCCAGTCGAAGTAGGAACGCCAGGCCGTGATCCGCCCCGTGCGGACCCGGACCACGTCGGCGACCTCCCAGCTCACCGTCCGGCCGGTCGGCGCGACGGTGCCGTACGGCGAGTGCAGCGTACCGGTGTGGGTGCCGGTCAGGCGCAGCTCGACGGCCGCGCCAGCGCCGGTGCGGACCGCGCCCAACGGCTCGACCCGCAGGTCCGGGAAGGCGCCCGTCCAGGTGCGCAGGAGCGCGGGCAGCTCGATCGGTCGGACCGTCACACCCGGCATGGAGTAGAACGCCTCCGGGGCGTAGAGATCCGGTAGACGGGCCACGTCCCGACGCAGGAGCATCGCGTACTGCTGCTCGACCAGGCGCTCCGCGTCACGCATCGGGCCCTCCCCTGCGGGTGACGGCACCTCCGCGCCCGCAAGGGATGCTTACCCATCGATTCGACCGGGCACACCTGGTCGAGTCAGGTCGTGGCGACCGCCTGGCTCTCCGCCCACACCCGCATGATGTCCCGTACCGAGATCACCCCGGCCACCTCCCGGCCGTCCAGCACCACCAGGTGCCGGAAGCCGCCCCGGGCCATCGCCGCAGCCGCCTCGGCCACCGTCCACTCCGGCCCGGCGTAGACCACGTCCCAGGTCAGGTGTGCACCGGTGCGTTCCACATCACAGTCCAGGCCCGCGCCGACCGCCTTCAACACATCGCGTTCCGTCATGATCCCGACCCCCTCGGAATCCGGGTCGATCACGACCGCCGACCCGACACCACGGGCCGACATCATCCGGGCCGCCTGGCGGAGCGTGTGCTCCGGCCCGACGACGAGGACCTGGCTGGACATGGCATCCCGTACCTGCATCACTCATCACTCCCTTGGGACGGTGGCATCCGGTAGGAACATGGTCGTCGGTGGATGTTTCCAGGACAAGGCCGCGCCTTGGCACCACACGAACGCTCGCTACTGTCGGATGGTGTCCACCGAGCCCCTGCGCTGCGCCGGCGCGCTGATCGTCGACGACGACGGCCGCATCTTCTTCCAGCGACGCTCACCCCACCGACGCCTCTTCCCCAACTGCTGGGACATCGTCGGCGGCCACCTGGAACCCGGCGAGGACATCGACACGGCACTCCGCCGGGAGATCACCGAGGAGACCGGCTGGTCCCTCTCCCACGTCCTCGGCCAGGTGGGCGAGTACACCTACGTGGGCGACGACGGACTGACCCGGATCGAGTACGACTTCCTGGTCCGCGTCGACGGCGACCTCGACCACCCGAGGCTGGAGGCCGGCAAGCACACCGAGTACCGCTGGCTCGCCGAACACGAGCTTTCCGTGCTGGACGAGCACCGCGACGTCAACGACGGACTGATCCGGCGGATCGCGGACGAGGGTTTCGCCGCTCTGCGCTCGACAGGTCTGTGAACACCGTCGAGCTGGCCCCGCACCGGATCGCCGGGCTGCTCGCCCCGGCCGCGGACCGGGTCTTCCGGGCCGGCATGCTGGCCGGCCGCGACGGCGGCGGCGCGGTCCTGGCCCAGAAGTACGGCGGGATCGCGGCGACCGGATTCCTGGTCGACCTGCGTACCCGACTGGCCGCACCCGGCGGGAAGGTCGACGGCCCGGGGTTCGCGGCGGTCACCCGGTACCAGGACCCGGTCGCCTGCCGCCGCGCACTGGACAAACAGGTGGCGTACGGGATGCTCCACCGCGGCACCGACGGCACGCTCTCGGCCAGTGAACGTGGGGCCGCCTTCCTCGGCGAGCTGTACCAGGTGCACGCCGACGTCACCGAGGAACTGTGGGCCGGACACGACGAGCGGGTGTCCCGGATGGTGGCAGCGCTCGGTCGGCTGCTGTCCTACGCCCTGGTGCTCGTCGACGAGGAGGGCGACGACGGAGGCTCCGCCTTCACCGCGATGGCGCCCCCGTACGAGCCGGACGGCACCCCGTCGGGCGTACTGCTGCTCAACCGGCTCGGCACGCTGCGCTACCACCGGGCCGACGCGCACGCCGCCGCCTGGGCCGCCGCCGGGCACACCGCCGCCAGCGTCGCCGCGCTGCCGCCCGGACCCGAGCGGACCGCCATCGAGCTGGAGACCGACCGGCGGGCCGCAGGCCCGTACGCCGCCCTCGGCGCGGAGGAGCGACTGACCCTGCTCGCCGACCTGGCGGCGCTACCCGGCTGACCCGGCTCCCCCGAACCTGCCCGGCTCGGCGGCTGGGCCGCGTCACCGGGCTGCCCGGTTGACCAGAGCGGGCCGACCGACCGGCGCTATCCTCCACCGATGACGGGCAGCAGGACGAGGGAGGATGTCGCGATGATCGGAATGGTGCTCGCGGCCGGAGCGGGACGCCGGCTGCGTCCGTACACCGACACCCTGCCGAAGGCGTTGGTGCCGGTGGACGGCGAGACCACGATCCTGGACATCGCGCTGGGCAACCTCGCCGAGGTCGGGCTCACCGACATCGTGATCGTGGTCGGCTACGCGGCGGACGCGGTCGTCTCCCGCCAGGCGGACCTGGAGAAGAAGTACGGCGTCAGCCTCACCCTGGTGCACAACGACAAGGCCGAGGAGTGGAACAACGCCTACTCTCTCTGGCTGGCCCGGGAGCACTTCGCACGCGGGGTCCTGCTGGTCAACGGGGACACCGTGCACCCGGTGAGCGTGGAGAAGACCCTGCTCGCCGAGCGCGGGCCGGGCATCCTGCTCGCCGTGGACACCCTCAAGCCGCTGGCCGAGGAGGAGATGAAGACCACCTTCGACGCCGCCGGCCAGCTCACCCGAATCACCAAGATCATGGACCCGGGCGAGGCGTACGGCGAGTACATCGGTGCCACCCTGATCGAGCCGCAGGTCGCCGACGCCCTCGCCGACGCGCTGGAGGCGACCTGGCGACGGGACCCGAACCTCTACTACGAGGACGGCTACCAGGAGTTCGCCGACCGGGGCGGCGAGGTGCGGGCCGCGCCGATCGGCGACGTCCCGTGGGTCGAGGTCGACAACCACGCCGACCTGGCCCGCGCGCGGGAGATCGCGTGCCGCTACTAGCGCGGAGCGTCCTCACCCCGCTGCACATCGACGTACGACGGGGGGCGGTCGCCGACCTGGCCGCGATCCTCGCCGACGGGCGGATCTCCTCGGGCGGTGACGTCGCGGTGGTGGTCGGCCCAGGTCAGGGTGCCCAGATCGCGGAGTTGATCCGGCCGTCACTGCGTACCGCCGACGTGTTCACCGTCGCCGGGGGCACGCTGGAAGCCGCCGACGACCTCGGCGGCAAACTCCGCGCCCGGTCGTACGACGCGGTCGTGGGCATCGGCGGCGGCAAGACCATCGACGTGGCCAAGTACGCGGCCACCCGCCGAGGACTGCCGATGGTGTCGGTGGCGACCAGCCTCGCCAACGACGGGATCGCCTCCCCGGTGGCCAGCCTGATCACCGACGGGATCAAAGGCTCCTACGGGGTGCACATCCCGATCGCGGTGATCGTCGACCTGGACTTCGTGGAGAGCGGCCCGGACCGGCACAACCGGGCCGGCATCGGTGACGTGATCAGCAACATCAGCGCGTTGGCCGACTGGGAGCTGTCCCGCCAGGTACGCGGCGAACCCGTCGACGGGCTGGCCGCCTCGCTCTCGCGAGCGGGCGCCGAGGCGGTGCTCAACCACCCGGGCGACATGACGGACGACGCGTTCGTCACCGTGCTGGCCGAGGCGTTGATCTCCAGCGGCCTGGCGATGGCTGTCGACGGCACCAGCCGACCGTGCAGCGGCGGCTGCCACGAGATCATGCACGCGGTCGACTCGCTCTTCCCCGGCACCGCCTCACACGGTGAGCTGGCCGGGCTGGGCGCGCTGTTCTGCACCTGGCTGCGGGGGGATCAGCGGCGCTTCGGGGAGATGTCGGCCTGCCTCGCCCGACACGGTCTGCCCCGGCTCCCCGCCGAGGTGGCGCTCACCGACGACCAGTTCGTCGAGGCGGTGCAGTTCGCACCACGTACCCGCCCGGACCGGTACACCATCCTCGAACACCTGGCACTGTCGCCTACCGAGACGCGGGACCGGCTGGCAGACTACGCCGGTGCAATCCGCGACCAGCTTGGCTGACCCCCGTCCCACCGTCGCCGACTTCCACCGGGTGAACCGGGGTGGCGGCCTGTTCAGCGAGTCGATCAGCCAGTGGCTGGGCGCCGTCTTCGCGCTCGTCGCCCAGCGCCTCGGGCTGCGCCCGACCGCGTTGACCCTCGCCAACCTGGTGCTCGGGCTGGCCACCTCGGTCACCGTGGTGGCGCTCGCCGGCCCGGTCGCCGACGGAGACGTACCGGCCTGGGTGGTCGGCCTGCTCGCCCTGATCGGCTGGCAGGTGGCGTACTCCCTGGACTGCGCCGACGGGCAGCTCGCCCGGGTGACCGGCCAGGGCAGCCCGGCGGGCGCCCGCATCGACATCCTCTGCGACGTGGCCGCGCAGATCGCGCTGGTCGCCGCGCTGGCCGCCACCGCCGTCGCGCAGGAGCCGTCCACCCCGACCTGGCTGGTGGCGACCTTCGCCGGCACCTGGATGGTCAACCTGGTGACGTCGGTGATGCAATCCGGCCCGAACGCGGCCAGCATGGTCACCTCGAACTCACTGCCGGTACGCCTGGTGAAGCTGGTCCGCGACTACGGCGCGGTGGTCTTCGTGGCCGCCCTGGTGCTGGCCGTGGCACCCGCCCTGGTCCTCTGGGTGATCGTCGCCTTCACGATCGTCAACGGTGGCTTCCTGCTGGCGAGCATCGCTTTCTCCGCCCGCGCCTCCCTACGCTGACCCACCCCGGCGCACCCCGCCCCGCGCACCCCGCCCCGCCGCCCGCAAGATTCGCGCAACTTCCGCGATGTTGCTGCCTCCGGGGCGCCGGAGACAGCAACTTCCCCGATGTTGTGCGGATCTTGCGGCCGCACGGCGTGAGGCACCGCCAGCGCGGGGCACCGCGGGCGCGGGGCACCGCGGGCGCGGGGCACCGCGGGCGCGGGGCGACGCCGCGCGGGACGGGAGTCAGGCGCGGGTGGGGGTACGGGCCAGGCCCGCGTAGATGTCGATCAGCTGCTTGGTGACCACGTCCGGGTGGAAGGTGCGCTCGTAGCGGGCGCGGGCGGCCCCGGCCAGTGCGGGCGCACCGGCGCGGGCGATCGGCAGGGCGGCGGCCAGCGCGGCCGGCTCCGGGGCGACCACCCAGCCCGCGTCGCCCAGACCGGTCCCGGTCGGCATGGGCGACCCGCCCCCGGCCACCCGGGGCGCGACCGGCGAGGCGACCTCCGACGCGACCGGCGAGGCGACGGCGGAGGCGGCAGCGGCCGGGCCGGTGCCGGCGGGTTCGTGCGGGGCGTCGGCCCCGACCAGGTACGGAATTCCCCCGAGCGCCGTGCCGAGCACCGGCCGACCACTGGCCAACGCCTCGATGATCACGGTCGGCAGCACGTCGTGCCACATGGAGGCGGCGATCACCACGGCGCTCGCCTCGACCGCTGCCCGCACCCCGGCTCGGTCGAGTTGACCGAGGTAGACGACGTCGGGTCGCTCGGCGGCGGCGGACTCCACGAGCGGCCGCAGCTCGCCGTCCCCGGCGATGCGCAACGTGCCGAGCGTGCCCACCGGGTGCCGACGCCAGGCGTCCAACAGCAGGTCGACGCCCTTCTCCGGGCTGAGTCGGGCCATGTAGAGGAACCCGTCGCCGAGTGGCGTCGGCCGGCCCGGGTCGGGTACGGAGTTCGGCTTCACCACGATGCGTTCGTCCGGAATGCCGTAGTCGCGGAGGTGGTCGGCGATCGCCGAGGTGAGCGCGACGTACCGGTCCACCGAACGCCAGGTGCCCCGGTGCACGGCCAGGGTGGTCGCCATCAGGGCGCTCTGCGCGGCCGAGTCGCGGTAGCAGCGGTGCTTGATCGCCGGCACCCCGAGCGCCCGGCCCTTGCAGTCCTGGCAGATCACGCCGTCGCGGAAGTAGATCCCCGAGGAGCAGACCTGCCGGTAGTTGTGCACCGTCTGCACCACCGGCACGCCGTGGCGGTGCGCGGTCCGCACCACCCACGGCGAGATCAGGGGGTACGGGTTGTGCAGGTGCAGGACGTCCGGCCGGTGCTCGGTGAGCAGTCGGCTCAGGTCCTGCTGGGCACGTGGCGCCCAGATCGGCGAGATCGGCAGCAGCGCCTTCGCCGCCTTCGACATCGACGGGATCTCGTCCGAACTGCGGATGAAGGGCAGCACCTCGACGCCGGCAGCGGTGAGCTGCGCCATCTCCGAGTCGACGATCGTGTTCTCGCCGGAGGGCTGAGCTTCCCGATACCGGTTGTGCGCCACCACGATTCTCACGGGAAAGAAGGCTACCGTTGGCTGGTGCCCGAACTACCGGAGGTTGAGGCGCTCGCGGGTTACCTGCGGCAGCGCGCGGTGGGGCGGCGTGTCGACCGGCTGGAGATCGCCGCGATCAGCGCCCTGAAGACGTACGAACCGGCACCGACCGCGGTCGCGGGTCGGACGGTGGTCGACGCCAGTCGGCACGGCAAGTTCCTCGACGTGCTCTTCGAGGGTGACCTGCACCTCGTGGTGCACCTGGCCCGGGCGGGCTGGCTGCACTACCGGGAGGCGTTCCCGGCCACCACCCCGCTGCGCCCCGGTAAGGGCCCGATCGCGCTGCGCGTACGCCTGGACGACGGCTCCGGCTTCGACCTCACCGAGGCCGGAACCCAGAAGAAGCTGGCCGCGTACCTGGTCACCGACGTGTCAGCGGTCCCCGGGGTGGCCAAGCTGGGGCCGGACGCGCTCGCCGCGGACCTGCCCACGTTCACCGAGCGACTGCGGAGCCGGCGGGGGCAGGTCAAGGGGGTGCTGACCGACCAGTCGGTGCTGTCCGGGGTGGGGAACGCGTACTCGGACGAGATCCTGCACGCCGCGAAGCTGTCCCCGTTCGCGATCACCGACCGGCTCACCGATGCGCAGATCGCCACGCTGCACGCGGCCACCCGGCAGGTGCTCGGCGACGCGGTCGAGCGCTCCCTCGGTCAGCGGGCGGCGGAGCTGAAGGGCGAGAAGCGCTCCGGGTTGAAGGTGCACGCCCGCACCGGGTTGCCCTGCCCGGTGTGCGGGGACACGGTGCGCGAGGTGTCGTTCGCCGATTCGAGCCTGCAGTACTGCCCGAACTGTCAGACCGGCGGCAAACCCCTCGCTGACCGACGGTTGTCCCGCCTCGTACGGTGAGTAATTCCACTCGGCGACTACGGAGCGGAATCGGCCTTCCTGAGCGGAAGCTCCGGTCCGCCGTTCTCGCCACGCGCGCATCCATCGGTATAGTGGCCCGGTCCCCGGCTTCTGAAATGGTGCGGAGCCGGCCAGATCCCGCCGGCACCATCGGTCGCCAATCTCCTTCGGGGCGGCGACCGGTCGGAGCTCGCGTGGGAGACTGGGACGGTGGGCGACCCGGGCCCTCACGCCGAGTGAGCGGCCCGTGTCATGCGGGAGGACATGGGTGAGGTGACGGCAAGCCTCCAGCGCCCGGTAACCAACGAAGGCCGGAGCAGACTCGTGCGGCACGTCGACAGCTTCGAGATCCAGCCGCCGACGCCGCCGTCACACAACGGCGTCCCTCGGTCGGCGTGGACCAGGGCTCGACGCCGGGTTTCCCGTTGGCACCGCCCCTACATCGCGATCCTGCTGCTGCTCGACTTCGGCGCGGCCGCCTTCGCCAGTTGGATCGCGATCCAACTGTTCGACCAGGCCGCCTCCGGGTTCACCGGCACCAACCAGGACCCGACCTGGTTCCACACCATCTCCTACCTGCTGCTTCCGCTCGGCTGGGTGGTGATCCTCTGGAGCAACCGGGCGTACGACCGGCGGTACCTGGGGCTCGGCCCAGACGAGTTCAAGCGGGTGATCCGGGCCGCGGTGACGGTGGCCGCGAGTGTCTCGTTCCTCGCCTTCGCCACCAAGACCGCGTTGTCCCGGTGGACGGTCGGGACGGCCCTGCTCGGTGCGCTGCTGTTGATCCTGTGGGGTCGGTTCGTGGCCCGCTGGGCGCTGCACTACATCCGGCGTCGGGCCGGCCAGGCCGCCCACCGGATGGTGCTGGTCGGCACCCTTCCGGAGTGCCTGGAGGTCTACGCGGCGGTCACCCGCAGCCCGGCCGCCGGGCTGGTGCCCGTCGCCATCCACATCACCGACGGCTACGCGGCGGCCCGAGGGATGCCGACCCCGGTTCCGGTGTACGCCGGCCGCGACGTCCTGGCCCTGGTCCGTGAGGTCGGCGGGGACACCATCGCCGTCTGCGGGTCGGCCAGTGCCGAGCCGGGCGAGCTGCGTCGGCTGGCCTGGCAGTTGGAGGGCTCCGGCGTCGACCTGGTCGTCGCGCCGCAGCTCACCGACATCGCTGGGCCCCGGGTGCACATCCGGCCGATCGAGGGCCTGCCGCTGCTGCACGTCGAGGAGCCGACCCTCTCCGGTCCCGCGCTGCTGGCCAAGAACCTGATGGACCGGGTCGCCGCCGGTCTCGGCTTGCTGCTGCTGATCCCGCTCTTCGTGGTGATCGCCGTGGCGATCAAGACCTCCGACCGGGGGCCGGTGTTCTTCCGCCAGCCCCGGGTGGGGCACGAGGGACGCACGTTCCGGGTGTGGAAGTTCCGGACCATGTACGTCGACGCCGAGGATCGGCTGGCCAGCCTCGTCGACCGCAACGAGACCGACGGCATGTTGTTCAAGATGAAGCAGGACCCCCGGGTCTTCCCGGTCGGTGGCTTCCTGCGGGCCTCCTCGCTGGACGAGCTGCCGCAGCTGATCAACGTGCTCTGGGGTGAGATGTCGCTGGTCGGGCCCCGCCCGTTGCCGGCCGACGACGGTGACTTCCTGGGCGACGTACGCCGCCGACTGCTGGTCCGCCCCGGCATGACCGGGTTGTGGCAGGTGTCCGGCCGCTCCGACCTGTCCTGGGACGAGTCGGTCCGACTGGACCTCTACTACGTCGACAACTGGTCGCTGGCGTACGACCTGAGCATCCTGTGGCGCACCGTCGGGGTGGTGCTCGCCCGCAAGGGCGCGTACTAGCCGCTGTTTCGAGGGCTTCGAGCCACCGGTGCCGCGCAGCCGTGGCCACCTCGCATCAGTATCGTCGGACGGTAGCGATAAGGTGACCAACGGCAATCAGGGCAAAAAAACGGCCCCCAGTCGGGGGCCGTTCCTGCCGTATCTCTCGGCGTCGTATGGGCCAACCATACACCAACACCGAGAACCAGAGGGGTGGACGTGGCCACAGTCGCCGCCTACATCGACGGCTTCAACCTGTACTACGGGATGAAGAACAAGTACGGCCGCAAGCACATGTGGCTCGACGTCGTCGAACTCGTACGCAAACTCAGGCCCAAGGACACCGTTACCGGGGTCCACTACTTCTCAGCCATCGTCAAGAACGAACCTGCCGCCGCCCAGAACCAAACCAGCTACATCGACGCCATGAAGATCCGCAACGGTGGGCTGCTCACTGTGCACCTCGGGCGATTCAAGGAGCGGACGATCAAGGATTGCCGCCGCTGCGGACAGAGCTACAGCTGTGGCTGCGGCCGGCAGTACAGGAGCTTCGAGGAGAAGGGGACCGACGTCGCACTCGGTGCGATGATGGTCGCCGACGCGGCCCTCCGCATCGCGGACACCACCCTGCTCATCAGCGCTGACACCGACCTCGCCCCGGCGCTGTCCACCGTACGGGCGGTCAACCCCAACCAACGGATCTACCTCGCCATGCCACCTGGCAACACCAAGGCCTCCAGCCACTTGACCAGCGTCGGCGATCTCGGTCAGTTCTTCATCCGCGAGCAAGCTCTACGCGACGCCCAGTTGCCCAACATCGTCGCGGACCCAGCGACGGGGCGCAGCTACACCCGCCCCGCCAAGTGGAGCTGACGGACCTGCGCTTGCCACGCCGCCACCCTCTCCCGTCCGGGTCTCGGACCTCAACCTGCCGTACGCGATAGGCCTGGGGCTTGGCGGGTCGGCCCGCAGGGGCAAGGATCGCTGCGTGGGTGCCAACCTCTCCGCCGTGGTCGGCGTCGTCTCGCTCGTCACCGCGCTGACCGCCGCCCTGTTGGCGGTGCTGCGGTTGCGCGCCCGCCGTGGGATCGCCACCGCCACCCAGCGGGCCACCTACGAGGTGCTGCACACCGCCGGCCTGGCCGCCGAACCGCTGCGGGCGGGGCTGAGCGAGGTGGGCGCCGCGAAGGCCGTACGTCATCTGCGGGCCCTGGTGGGCGCGGTCGGGCTCGCGATCACCGACACCGACCGGCTGCTGGCCCTCGACGGGCGCGGCACGCACCACGGCGAGCAGTTGCTCGCGGCGGCCCAGCGGACGGTGGACACCGGCCGCTCGACGGTGCTCGGCGAGCAGGAGTTGCACTGCGACCGGGTGGACTGCCCGATCCGTGGGGCGATGGTCGCGCCGTTGCGGGGGGCGGACGGTCGGGTGGTCGGCGCGTTGGTGGCCGTCGCCGACAGCCCACCACCACCGGGGCTGGTGCAGGCCACTCTTGAGACGGCGCACTGGGCCGGCAACCAGCTGGCCCTGGCGGAGCTGGACTCGTCCCGGGAACGGCTGGCCCGCGCCGAGATCCGCGCGTTGCGGGCGCAGATCAGCCCGCACTTCATCTACAACGCGCTGACCGCGATCGGCTCGTTCGTCCGCACCGACCCGGAGCGGGCGCGGGAGCTGATCCTGGAGTTCGCCGAGTTCACCCGCTACTCGTTCCGGGCGCACGGTGAGTTCACCACCCTGGCCGAGGAGTTGCGCTCCATCGACCGTTACCTGACCATCGAGCGGGCCCGGTTCGGCGACCGGTTGCAGGTGCGGTTGCAGATCGCCCCGGAGGTGCTGCCGGTGACCCTGCCGTTCCTGTGCCTGCAACCTCTGGTGGAGAACGCGGTCCGCCACGGGTTGTCCCGCAAGCCGGGCACGGGCATGGTGAGCATCGAGGCCCGGGACGCGGGTGCCGAGTGCCACATCACGGTGGAGGACGACGGAGTGGGAATGGACCCGACCACGCTGACCGCCGGCATCGCCGAGCTGGCCCGCGGCACCGGCGACCCGGGCGACGACACGGGCCGGCACGTCGGCCTCTCCAACGTCGACGAGCGGCTGCGGTCGGTCTTCGGCGACCGGTTCGGCCTGGTCGTGGAGACCGGGCTGGGCTCGGGCACGAAGGTGAGCATGCGGGTGCCGAAGTTCCACCCGGGTGTACGGGCCGGGTCGTGAGCGAGCGGACCGGGACGGCCGCGGTGAACGCGTCCGGCTTCCTCCGGGTGCTGGCGGTGGACGACGAGCCGCCCGCGCTCGATGAATTGGCGTACCACCTTCGGGCCGACCCCCGGGTGGCCCGGCTGCTCACCGCCGGTGACGCGACCGAGGCGCTGCGGCTGCTGCGGGACGGTGACGTCGACGTGGTCTTCCTGGACATCCGGATGCCCGGGCTGGACGGGATGGAGCTGGCCCGGGTGCTGCGCCGGTTCGCCCGGCCACCGGCGATCGTGTTCGTCACCGCGTACGACGACGGTGCGGTGGACGCCTTCGACCTGGGTGCCACCGACTACGTGCGCAAACCGGTCCGGGCCGACCGGTTGGCCGAGTCCTTGCGCCGGGTGATCGGGTCGCGGGTGGTGCCGTCGCACCCGGCGGCGCTGGCCCGCGCGGAGGAGGACCCGACGATCCCCATCGAGTTGGCCGGCACCACGCGGATGCTGCCGCGTTCGGCGGTGCGCTGGGTGGAGGCGCAGGGGGACTACGCCCGGTTGCACACCGCGGACGGGTCGCACCTGGTACGGGTCTCGCTCGCCACGTTGGCGGAACGCTGGGCCGATGCCGGTTTCGTCCGGGTGCACCGGTCGTACCTCGTGCAGTTGAAGCTGATCGCGGAGCTGCGGTTGGTCAACTCCGGCTATGTCGTGGTGATCGACTCGACCGAGCTGCCGGTGAGCCGTCGGCATACCCGGGAGCTGAAGGACAAGCTGGTCAGGGCCGCGAAGCAGGACTGGAATCGCTGAATCGGGAATGCAAAGACGCCTACCGTACGTTGTACGCTAGTCCGTACGACTTCCGGGAGGCCGCCGTGACCGTGACCCCGTTCGACGCCGAGACCGAGTTCGATCGCCAAGTCGACCACCTGGTGCGACTGGGCTACCCGGCCCTGGCCGGGCTGTCCGAGACCGCCTTCCGAGACCTGGTCGCGCCACTGCGGGCCAGGGCGGCCGACGGCACCGCCGGGCTGCCCGCCCCCACCGACGCGCGAGTGCCCTTCCTGCTGGTCGTCACCCGGGATCTGGTCGGAGTACCGGAACGCCTGGGGCTCACCACGCTGGCCGGCAAGCGCAAGCCCGGTGTCGTCGACCGCAACTACGCCGAGGACGACCTGCCGCGCTTCGACCCGATCAAGGAGTTGGAGGTGCCGGCCGGGCCCGCGTACCTGCTCTTCGACGTCGACCGGGGCGAGGAGTTCCGCAACCTGGCCCCGGCCACGGCCATGGAGCAGATCACCGCCCAGGGTCGGCTGCCGCTCACCATCGACGAGGGGCTGGCCTTCGTCACGCTGCACCCGGCCGCGCTGGCCAGCAACAGGTGCTTCTCGCTCGTCGGATCCCGAAGCGGTGACAAGCGGGTGCCGGCGCTCTGGATCAGCCAGGGAGCACCGAAGCTGGGCTGGTGCTGGTACGGCAACCCGCACACCTGGCTCGGCTCCGCCTCGGCCCGTCCGGAGCGCGTCGGCATGGACTGAGCATCTACGAGGGGAAATGCCCGGTCGTGCGGATCCGACCGACCGGGCACCCCGCCGTCATCGCCCGTGACCTATTCTCCTGACACCGATTCGCGTACGGGGCGCCGGATCGGGGCAGGCGGAGTCTGCTCGATCGCCCCACCACCATCACGTTGGGACATCGATGCAGCTAATCCCAGGCCGCCGCGGCCTGCTGGCCGGTGCCGTCGTGGCGGCACTCGTGCTGCCCGGGGCCACTCCGGCCCAGGCCGCGCCAACGGGCGTCGTCAGTGGACGAGTCACCACCAACACCGGCACCCCCGCCGCAGCGGTCCAGGTGCAGCTCTACCGGAGCGACAGCTACGCGTACGTCACCTCCACCGACACGGACTCCGACGGCAACTACAGCCTCGGCGGGCTGCGGGCCGGCTCCTACCTGGTCGGCTACTTCTCGTGGGATCGGCCCGAGCAGTACCACCACCAGAAGGTCAGCCCCTTCGACGCGGACCCGGTGACCGTCACCGAGGGCGGCACCACCCGGGTCGACGAGCAGCTCTTCGAGGTCGGCACCATCGCCGGTCGCCTCGTCAACACCGCCGGGGACCCGGTCGCGGACCTCAGCGTGGACGCCCGCGAGGTCGACACGGGCGCCCGGGCCTGGGGCCGCACCGACGACCAGGGCCGGTTCACGATCGCCGTCAAGCCCGGTGGCTACGTCGTGAGCATGCGGCCGATCGAGGGCTCCTACCAGGAGCAGTACGTTCCCGGGAAGCTGGACGAGGAGAGCGCCGACGTCTTCCAGGTGAAGGCGGACGAGACGACCGCTGTCAACGACACCGTCCTGCCGACGGGTGTGCTGGCCGGGCGGTTCACCACCGCCGCCGGCGCGCCGCTCACCGACGCCTCGGTCGACGTCAGCGCCGCCGACTCCTATGGCGGAGCGTGGACGCAGACCGACGCGAACGGTGAGTTCTCCGTCCAGGTCCTTCAGGGCGCGTACAAGGTCGGCCTGAGCGCCGGCGAACGGCAGCAGTACTACCGCGGCACGTTGACCCGCGAGGAGGCCGACATCGTCGAGGTCCGGGGCGGGCAGACGACGTCCATCAAGGACAGCCTGCTCGGCACCGGCACGGTCACCGTGTCCGCCGTCGACGCGGTCACCGGCGCCCCGATCGCTGACTTCTGCGCCCAGTCGGTCTGCAGCAACGGCACCGGCAAGGCGACCGTCACCGACCTGCCGCAGGGCCGCCACACCATCTACGTGGACGCACCGGACGAGCTTCACTTCAACCGCGAGGTGACCGGGGTGCGGGTCAAGGCGAACAGCGACACCAAGCTGACAGTGAAGCTGAAGCCCGCCGCGGTCATCAGCGCCACCATCGTCGACCGGCAGAGCGGGTCACCCGTGCCGAACATCTGCCTGGACGCGTTCCTGCCCAAGCAGGCTTCGCTCCGTGACGGCTACGGCGACTGCAGCGACCACTACGGCCGGATCCAGGTCGGGCCGCTCACCGCCGGCAGCTACAAGC
Organism: Micromonospora sp. WMMD964; assembly: GCF_029581455.1. NCBI lineage: Bacteria > Bacillati > Actinomycetota > Actinomycetes > Micromonosporales > Micromonosporaceae > Micromonospora > Micromonospora sp. WMMD964. The sequence goes on from NZ_CP120860.1 coordinate 977,496, forward strand.
TCCTCGCGGTGCCGCGCAACGACACCCACGGCCGCCAGTGGGTGGGTGCCGACGGTGGCAGTGGCGACGAACGGGAGGCCGCAGTCGTCACGGCGACCGCTGGTCAGGTCGCCACCGCGCCGCAGGTGAAGTTGGACCGGGCCGGCACGATCACCGGCACGATCACCGACCCGTCGGGGCAGCCGATGCCGAACGTCGGTGTGTCGATCCTGACCGCCCACCCCGGGGTCGGTGCCGAGGACGCCACCACCGACGAGAACGGCGTCTACACCCTCAAAGGGCTGGGCCCGTACGCCTGGCCGGTGGTGGTCGGCGGCTATCAGTACGCCAGCGAGTGGTCCGGCGACAAGACCAGCCGGTACACCGCCGCTCCGGTGACGGTGACCGCCGGTGCGGCAGCGACCTACAACACCCAACTCGATCAGGGCACCGAGCTGACCGGCACCTTCCGCACACCGGACGGCACGGCGTTCGACAGTGGGTACGTCATCGCGCGCAGCGTCGACACCGGTGACATCGCGGGCAGTGGCTGGATCAGCGAGGGGCAGTTCAGCATGCACCTCAAGGGCCCGCAGCGGATCTTCTTCACCTACAACGTGTCGCTCGGCGACGAGTACTTCGACGGCCGTTACCTGGTCACCCAACCGGACGGCACCCGCAAGCTGGAGCGGTTCACCGTTCCGGCCAGCGGCAGCATGTCCGTCGGTCTGGTCCTCGCGACGAGCTGACGTCACACGAGGCGGGGCCGGTGGCGGTGTGCCACCGGCCCCGCTTCGTGTCCGAGGATCTGTCCGCTCGTGCGTCGAGGGGTGACGGGTCAGAAGATGTCGGCCAGCGGCAGGGCGAGGGGGAACGGCTGCTCGGTGCGGTAGACCTCGCCGACCGGCGGAGTTGCCTGCTCACGGTAACCGCCCGCACCGTTGACCAGCACGGTGAGGGTTTGCTTGCGCGGCTCCACCAGCCAGTAGAGCGGGATGCCGGCGGCCGCGTACTCGTGACGTTTGAGCACCAGGTCGCGGCCGGCGTTACTCGGTGAGATCACCTCGACGACGAGGAGCACGTCGGCCGGGTCGAGCGCGGCACCGCCGCTGGACAGTGCGCTCTCGCGTGCGACGAAGAGATCCGGCACGAAGTACGAGGAGCGTCTCGCACTCACCCCGATGTCCTGACCGACGAGCACACCGGTGGGGGCCTGCCGATCGAGGAGCCGGCGGAGGCGGTTGGCGACCGCGCCGTGGAAGACGTCCGCGTGGGGGGACACGAGTAGGCTCCCGTCGAAGATCTCGTAGACCTGGTCGTCCTCGGGGAGGCCCCGGAGGTCGTCCACCGTCCAGGCATCGCCCCAGCCGGGCCGGGCAGGGTTGGTCACCGTCACACCTCCTCTCTACCGGACCACCCTGACAGCTCGGACGGTCGTCCACAACGAGCCTCGGGCGTTCACACAGGCCAGCTTGCGTCACTGGCGAGTTATCCACAGGGGTGAACGATTCTCCACAGGTTATCCACAACGGCTGCCGGCAACGCGCGCCCTGCTGTCGGGCGCCTGCGCTTGACAATCCACCCCAGCGGGCCAGACTGCCGGGGTGGCCGAGCAAATCCCTGACGTGGGGTCGGGCGGTGCGGTACCGCCGCCCCGGCGGGCCCGGATCGTGCTGGCCGAGATCACCAGGCAGGACACCCGCGCCGAGCGGACCCGCGCCGAGTTGGCCCAGCAGACCCAGGTCGGTGAGGCGCTGGTTCGCGGCCTGGTCCGGGCTCAACTAGCCCTGGCGCTGCGACTCTCGCTGGTGGTGGCCATCGGGCTGGGTGGACTGCCGTGGTTGTTCGCCATCGCACCCCCGCTCGGCCGGACCACGGTCGCCGGCGTCAACCTGCCGTGGCTGCTGCTCGGTGTGGCCTCCTTCCCGTTCCTGATCGGGGTGGGCTGGGCGTACGTGCGGCTGGCCGAACGCAACGAGCAGGACTTCACCGACCTGGTGCAGCGGCCGGAGCACTGAGGTGGGCAACGATTTCGTGGTGCCGGCCATCGTGGCGGTCACCCTGGTCACCGTCGGGATCGGCTTCTACGGGCTGCGGTTGGCCCGGACCACGTCCGACTTCCTGGTCGCCTCGCGGGCGATCAGCCCGACCTGGAACGCCGCCGCGATCGGCGGGGAGTACCTGTCGGCGGCCAGCTTCCTCGGCATCGCCGGGCTGGTCCTCAAGTACGGCGTGGACGTGCTCTGGTACCCGGTCGGGTTCGCCGCCGGATACCTGGCCCTGCTGCTCTTCGTGGCGGCACCGCTGCGCCGGTCCGGCGCGTTCACCCTGCCCGACTTCTGCGAGCTACGGCTGGGGTCGCGCCGGCTACGGATCCTGGCCACCGCATTCGTGATCTTCATCGGCTGGCTGTACCTGGTACCGCAGCTCCAGGGCGCCGGGCTGACCCTGGCCACGGTGGCCGGCTCTCCGTACCCTCTCGGTGCCCTGCTGGTGGCGGCCGTCGTCACCGCGAACGTGGCACTGGGCGGCATGCGGGCGATCACCTTCGTGCAGGCGTTCCAGTACTGGCTGAAGCTGACCGCGCTCGCCGTACCCGTGATCTTCCTGGCCCTGCAGTGGCAGGCCGACGGCCGCCCGGCGGTGACTCCGCCCGACGGGCCGACGTTCCGGACCGCGACCACCGTCGTGGTCGAGCACCGCGCGACACTCACCCTGGCCGACGGCCACATCCGGGAGGTACGCCCCGGCGACGAGCTGACCTTCGCGGCGGGCGACAGGGTGCCGGAGGTGTCCGGGGTGGCCACCGAGGCGAGCGACTGGTTACTGCCCAGCGCGGCGGGGGACGACGACCGAGGGCTCTTCGCCACGTACTCGCTGATCCTCGCCACCTTCCTGGGCACCATGGGCCTGCCGCACGTGCTGGTCCGCTTCTACACGAACCCGGACGGCGCGGCGGCACGCCGGACCACCCTGGTCGTGCTGGCCCTGGTCGGCGCCTTCTACCTGTTGCCCACCCTGTACGGCGTGCTCGGCCGGATCTACACGCCGCAACTGCTGGTCAGCGGGCAGACCGACGCGGTGGTGGTGTTGCTGCCCGGTGCGGCGCTCGGTGACGGGACGGTCGGCCGGCTGCTCGCCGCGCTCGTCTCGGCGGGCGCGTTCGCGGCGTTCCTCTCCACGTCGTCCGGGCTGCTGACCAGCGTCGCCGGAGTGATCTCGACGGACGTGCTCGGCCGAGGCTCGGTACGCGGCTTCCGACTGGCCACGGTGATCGCCGGAGCGGTGCCGACGGTGCTGGCGTTGCACGTCTCCGGGATGGACGTGTCACAGGTGGTCGGGCTGGCCTTCGCGGTCGCCGCGTCGAGCTTCTGCCCGCTGCTGGTGCTCGGCATCTGGTGGCGTGGCCTGACCGACCTGGGTGCCGCCGCCGGGGTGCTGGTCGGCGGCGGGGCGGCGATCGGGGCGGTGCTGGTCACCGTGCTCGGCCCGCCACTCTCCGGCTGGCCGGCCACGCTCACCACGCAGCCGGCCGCCTGGACGGTGCCGCTGGCCTTCACGGTGATGGTCGCGGTGTCGATGGCGACCCGTCGACGGGCACCTGCCGACGTCGCGGCCACCATGCTCCGCCTGCACACTCCCGAAGCCCTCCGCATGCAGTGACGAGCGCGCGGGACCGCGTGATCCACTCCAGGTCGGCGATCTGGCGGTATCCCCACGCCGTGACACCCCCACATGGGCGACCTGGAGTGGATCAACCGCCTCCCAGGGGGTCTACGACTTCAGGATGATCCCGGTCCGCCCGTCGCCGGACGGCGGAACTGGCGGTCGCCGGATAGCGTCGACCCATGACTGTTGAGCACCCCGCGCTCGCACTGCGTGGCCTGGCCAAGCGGTTCGACGGCACCATCGCGGTGGCCGGCGTCGACCTGGACGTCCCCACCGGCTCCTTCTACGGCCTACTCGGCCCGAACGGCGCCGGCAAGACCACCACCCTGTCGATGGCGGTCGGGCTGCTGCGGCCGGACGCCGGCTCGGCCCGGGTGCTCGGGCAGGACGTCTGGCAGGACCCGGTCGCCGCGAAGCAGCTTCTGGGCGTGATGCCCGACGGGGTACGCCTGTTCGACCGGCTGACCGGGGCGGAGCTGCTCGCGTACAACGGGTTGTTGCGAGGCATGGACCCGGCGGTGGTCGACCAGCGGGCCGCGGAGCTGTTGGACGTGCTGGCGCTCGGCGATGCCGGTCGGACCCTGGTGGTGGACTACTCGGCGGGCATGAAGAAGAAGATCGGCCTGGCCTGCGCGCTGCTGCACGGCCCTCGGGTGCTGGTGCTGGACGAGCCGTTCGAGGCGGTCGACCCGGTCTCCGCCGCGTTGATCCGGGACATTCTCAGCAGGTACGCGACCGGCGGCGGCACAGTGATCTTCTCCAGTCACGTGATGGAGGTCGTCGAGCGGCTCTGCTCCCACGTGGCGATCCTGGCCGGCGGCACCATCAAGCGGGTCGGCACGATCGACGAGGTCCGTGGTGACCGCTCGCTGGAGCAGGTGTTCGTCGAGGTGGTCGGCGGGCGCACTGCTACGGGCGAGGAGCTGTCGTGGCTGTCGCGGTGAGCACGGACGCCGGGCCCGCCGCGCCCGTACGCACGGTCTCCGCTCGGCACTTCGTGCGGCTCAAGCTGCAAGTGATGGGCAACAGCCTCCGTGGTCAGGGCTGGCGGATCGCGCTGTTCATCGGTGGTGCGCTGCTCGGGCTCTGGTTCGCCGTCAGTGGCTTCTTCCTCTTCGCCCTGCCCGGCCTGACCGGCGACGGCCGGTACGCGGTGCTGGTCGGGGCGGCGGGCGGTGGCCTGCTGGTGCTCGGCTGGCTACTCCTGCCGCTGGTCTTCTTCGGTGTGGACGAGACACTGGACCCGGCCCGGTTCGCGCTGCTGCCGTTGTCCCGCCGCACGTTGGTGACCGGTCTGTTCACGGCGGCTCTGATCAGCGTGCCGGTGTTCGCGGTGCTGATCGCGACGTTCGGGCTGGTGCTCACCTCCTGGTCGCTGGGCGGTTGGTCGGCGGGTTTGGTGGCCGTGGTCGGCGTGATCGCGGGGCTGCTGCTCTGCGTGGCGGCCAGCCGGGCCGTGACCAGCGCCTTCGCCACCATGCTGCGGTCCCGGCGGGTCCGGGACCTGGCGGCGGTGCTGCTGGCGGTCGTCGCCGCGCTCCTCGGCCCGTTGCAGGTCTTCGGCGTCGCCGCGCTCCGGGAGGCGGACTGGACCCGGCTGACCGGCATGGCGACGGTGGTCGGCTGGACGCCTCTCGGCGCGCCGTGGACAGCGGGCATCGACGTGGCCCAGGGGCGGGTGTGGGCCGCGCCGCTCAAGGTGCTGATCACACTGGTGGCAATCGGTGCGCTGCTGGCCTGGTGGTCGCGGTCGCTCGAATCGGCGATGGTGGGCGCGGCGAGCGCCGGTAAGGCCCCGGCTCGGCGCGGGGTGACCGGTGGCGCGGTCGCCCAACTCTTTCCCCGGATCGCCGGCTGGGCCCGCCGGGACCGGTTCGGCGCCCTGGTCGCCCGGGAGTCCCGGTACTGGTGGCGGGACGCTCGCCGCCGCGCCAACCTGATCACGATCGCCGTGGTCGGCCTCTTCGTACCCATCATGGTCAACCTCGGGGGCGCGGGTTTCGTGACCGGTGACCAGGACGGGAGCACGCGCGCCAGCGGCAACTCGCCGGTCGTGGTCACCATCACCCTGGTCGTCGTGGGCGTGGTCGCCGCGGTCACCCTGGCCAACCAGTTCGGCTTCGACGGCAGCGCGTACGCCGCGAACGTGGTGGCCGGCGTGCCGGGTCGGGTCGAGTTGCGGGCCCGGATGACGGCCTTCTCGCTGTACGTGTTGCCGATGCTGGCGGTCGTCGCGGTGGCGCTGTCGCTGTTGCTCGACCGACCGGGCTGGATCGGGCTCACGGCCGGCAGCCTGATCGCCACCTACGGTGCCGGGTTGGCGGTGACCGGCTTCGTCTCGGTGCTCGGGGCGTACTCGCTGCCGGAGACGAGCAACCCGTTCGCGATGAACAGCGGCGCGGGCATGGCGAAGGGGTTGCTCACCCTGCTCGCCATGGTCGTCTCGGCGGTCGCGGGGGTGCCGATGGTGGTGGCCGCCGCACTGCTCGGGGACGCCTGGCTCTGGCTGGCCCTGCCGGTGGGCGCGGCGTACGGGTTGGGGGCGGCGCTGCTGGGCGCGTACCTGGCCGGTGACGTGCTGGACCGTCGGATGCCCGAACTGCTGGCCACGGTCACGCCGCGCCGCTGAACAGGGGGCGCGTCCCGTCCGGCCGAACGCCGGCCGGGCGCGCCCACCTCCCGTTATGGTGCGAGCAGTCGGGACGAGGGGACGGTCGGCATGGGCTCGCACACGCGCTACCGACGCGTCGTCGTCGACGGGCTTTCGGTCTTCTACCGGGAGGCGGGCGCGCCGGACGCGCCGGTGCTGCTGCTCCTGCACGGGTTCCCGTCCTCGTCGCGGATGTTCGAGCCGCTGCTCGACCGGCTCGCCGACCACTTCCGGCTGATCGCACCGGATTACCCGGGTTTCGGGCACAGCGACGGCCCCGATCCGCGCAACTTCCCGTACACGTTCGACCGGATCGCCGACACGATGACGAGTTTCGCCGCCGCCGTCGGGGCCGAGCGCTACCTGCTCTACCTGCAGGACTACGGCGGGCCGGTGGGGTTCCGGATGGCCCGCGCCGATCCGGGTCGACTGCGCGGCCTGATCGTGCAGAACGCGGTCGCTCACGACTCGGGGTTGGGGCCGCTCTGGGCGACCCGGCGGGCGTTCTGGCAGGACCGCGCCGGGCACGAGGCGGCCGTCCGGGAGAACATCCTCTCGCTGGCGGCGATCCGCACCCGCCACGTCGGTGACGACCCGGACCCCGAGCGGTACGACCCTGACCTGTGGGTCGACGAGCACGCCTTCCTCAGCAGACCCGGGGTGATCGAGCGCCAACTGGACCTGATGTACGACTACCGGACCAACGTCGCCTCGTACCCCGTCTGGCAGGACTGGCTGCGCCGGACGCAGCCACCTCTGTTCGTCGTCTGGGGGCGACACGACACCTCGTTCGACGTCACCGAGCCGGCCGCGTACCGCTCGGACGTCCCAGGGGCGGAGGTGCACCTGCTGGACGGCGGGCACTTCGTCCTCGACACACGGGCGGACGAGGTGGCCGACCTGGTCCGGAGCTTCGCCGGCCGGGTCCACGAGCCGGGCCGGCGGGGTCACAATGTTTCACGTGAATCATGAGCCGGGTGCCGAGATCCACCACACCGATCCGTTCGCGGTGCCGACCGGGCAACGGTCACCGGTACGCCGACTGCGCGGCCGGCTCGCCGCACCGGTGACCCTCTGGACGGCCCCCGGCCCGGCCGGGCTGACGGTGTCGTCCACGCTGGTCGCCGAGGGGGAGCCGGACCGGCTGGTCGGGCTGATCGACCCGGAGTCCGACTTCTGGGCGGCGGCGGAGGATGCCTCTCGGTTCGCGGTCACGCCGCTCGGCCCACCGCACCGGCAGCTCGCCGACCGGTTCGCCGGTCTGTTCCCCGCTCCCGGCGGGCTCTTCGCCGCCGACACCTGGATCGAGACCCCGTACGGGCCGGTCCCCTCGGATGCCGGCGGGTGGGCCGGGTGCCGCCTGGACACCGCCCGGGAGTACGGCTGGGGCCTGCTGGTGGAGGCCACCATCGAGGCGGTCGACCTGACCGGGGAGACCTCTCCGCTGCTGCACTATCGAGGTCGCTACCACGAGCTACCGGGCTGAACTGGCGGTCCACGGGGACCGACCGGTCACCGGAGTGACCTGGGTCACTCGGCGCAGCCAGCCAACCGCTCGGCGCAGTCGGCGACCGGCGTCGATCTCGGCCTTCCCCGTCGGGGAGCGCGCTCTCTACCGTGCGCGAAACTCCCTCTGACGCCTGTGAAGGTGGTGATCCACAGATGTCCACGGACACACCCGCTCCGGCCGCTCCCCAGTCGGACAAGTACCTGACCGTACAACGGTCGGACGAGTTCGCCGGGCTGCGGCGTGCGCTGCGCGGCTTCGTCTTCCCGATGACCGTCGCGTTCTTCCTGTGGTATTCGCTCTACGTCATTCTCTCCGCGTATGCCCGGGACTTCATGGGCACGAAGCTGTTCGGCAGCAACATCAACGTCGCGCTGGTCTTCGGTCTGCTCCAGTTCGTCTCCACGTTCCTGATCGCCTGGCTCTACTCCCGGTACGCGGACCGGAAGATCGACCCGATCGCCGACCGGATCCGCGCCGAGATCGGGGAGGTGACCCATGAAGACGGTCCACGCGGTTGAGACGTTCCTCGCGGCCGAGGCGGGCAACCACACGGCTCGCAACCTGACCATCACGCTCTTCCTGGTCTTCGTGGCGGTGACCCTCGGCATCACGATCTGGGCGAGCCGGCAGACCAAGACGGCCACCGACTTCTACGCGGGCGGCCGGTCCTTCTCGGGCTTCCAGAACGGCATGGCGATCGGCGGCGACTACATGTCGGCCGCCTCGTTCCTCGGCATCGCCGGCATCATCGCGCTCTACGGCTACGACGGCTTCCTCTACTCGATCGGCTTCCTGGTCGCCTGGCTGGTGGCCCTGCTGCTGGTCGCCGAACTGCTGCGCAACTCGGGCCGGTACACGATGGCGGACGTGCTGGCCTTCCGGATGCGTCAGCGCCCGGTGCGTACGGCGGCGGCGGTCTCCACCATCACGGTGTCGATCTTCTACCTGCTGGCGCAGATGGTGGGTGCCGGCGCGCTGGTCGCGCTGCTGCTCGGCATCCGGCCGGGGACGACCTTCCTCGGCATGGACGCGGACACCGCGAAGGTGGCCACCATCATCATGGTCGGCGCCCTGATGATCATCTACGTCACCGTGGGTGGCATGAAGGGCACCACCTACGTGCAGATCGTCAAGGCGTTCCTGCTCATGGGCGGCGCGCTGCTGATGACCATCCTGGTGCTGGCGAAGTTCAACTTCAACCTGTCCGCGCTGCTCGGCCAGGCGGCCGAGGCGTCCGGCAAGGGTGGGGCCTTCCTCGAACCCGGGTTGCGGTACGGCGTCGAGGTCGCCGGCAACTCGACACAGACCTTCTACAACAAGGTGGACCTGCTGTCCCTGGGCATCGCCCTGGTGCTCGGCACCGCCGGTCTGCCGCACATCCTGATCCGCTTCTACACGGTCCCGACCGCCAAGGCGGCCCGCAAGAGCGTGCTCTGGGCGATCGGCATCATCGGCACCTTCTACCTGCTCACCCTGGCCCTCGGCTTCGGTGCGGCGGCGCTGGTCGGCAGCCAGGCGATCACCGCACAGGACAAGGCCGGCAACACGGCCGCGCCGCAGTTGGCCGAGGCGCTCGGCATCAGCTTCTTCGGCGGTGAACTGGGCGGTGCAGCCCTACTGGCGATCATCGCGGCGGTCGCCTTCGCCACCATCCTCGCGGTGGTCGCCGGGTTGACGCTGGCGTCGTCGTCCAGCCTCGCGCACGACTTCTACGCGAACGTCCTGAAGCGGGGTGAGGCGTCGGAGCGGCAGGAGGTACGGGTCGCCCGGATCTCCGCTCTGGTCATCGGCGCGGTGTCGATCGCCCTGTCGATCTACGCGCAGAACCTCAACGTGGCGTTCCTGGTGGCGCTCGCCTTCGCGGTCGCCGCCTCGGGCAACCTGCCGGCGATCCTCTACAGCCTCTTCTGGCGTCGGTTCAACACCTCCGGCGCGGTGTGGGCGATCTACGGCGGTCTGCTGTCGGCCGTGGTGCTGGTGTTCTTCTCCCCGGTGGTCTCCGGCGCGGCGACCTCCATGTTCCCGAACCACGACTGGCAGTGGTTCCCGCTGTCCAACCCGGGCATCCTCTCCATCCCGTTCGGCTTCCTGTGCGGGTGGATCGGCACCGTCATCTCGAAGGAGCACGACGAGGACAAGTACGCGGAGCTGGAGGTGCGCGCCCTCACCGGTGCGGGCGCCCACTGACGCTCGCGGGCGGGCTCCCGCCGACGCCTCGCGTCGGCGGGAGCCCGTCGCCGTATCCGCGGGTCGGTAGGCTGAGCGGTATGAAGGTTGTTGAGCGCTTCGGTTCCGGTCACCGCGTCCTCGTCACCGGTGGAGCCGGCTTCGTCCCGTCGCACCTGGTGGACGTCCTGATCGCCCGGGGCTGCACGGTGGTGGCGCTGGACAACTTCGTGACCGGTTCGAAGGAGAACGTCGCCCACCTGCTGGACCGGCCCACCTTCACGCTCGTCGAGGCGGACATCTCCGACGGCCTGCCCACTCACGACCCGGCGATGGCCGAGCGCTTCGACGCGATCCTGCACATGGCCTCACCGGCCAGCCCCACCGACTTCGCCCAACTGCCTGTCGAGATCCTCCGGGTCGGCTCGGTGGGCACCCTGCACCTGCTGGAGCGGGCGGTCGCCGACGGCGCCCGGTTCCTGATGGCCTCCACCTCCGAGGCGTACGGGGACCCGAAGGAGCACCCGCAGCGGGAGACCTACTGGGGCAACGTCAACCCGATCGGGGTCCGCAGCGTCTACGACGAGGCGAAGCGCTTCTCCGAGGCCGCGACGATGGCGTACCACCGCTACCGAGGGCTCGACGCGGCGATCGTCCGGATCTTCAACACGTACGGCCCGCGGATGCGTCCGGACGACGGCCGGGCCATCCCCACCTTCGTCTCCCAGGCGCTGCGCGGCGAGCCGATCACCGTGCACGGCACCGGCGACCAGACCCGTTCCATCTGCTTCGTCGAGGACCTGGTGCGGGGCATCCTGCTGCTGCTCGACTCGACCGAGACCGGTCCGGTCAACTGCGGCACCGAGCACGAGCTGTCCATGCGGCAACTCGCCGAGTTGATCGTGTCGCTCTCCGGCAGCAGCTCCGAGGTGACCTACGTCACGCGCAGCTCGGACGACCCGGAGATGCGCCGCCCCGACCTCACGCTCGCCCGCGAACTGCTCGGATACGAGCCGACGGTGGCGCCCGAAGACGGCCTTCGACGCACGATCGAGTACTTCCGGGCGCGGCTAGGGTAACCGGTCCGTCGCGTACCGCCTGCCGCTGAGTGTCGCCTGAAGGCGGTGGTGGCTCCCGCTACGTACCCTGAGTTACATGTCCGCGACTTCGTCTGCCGGCGTCCCTCATCCGTTCCTGCACCGCAGCGCCGGGCGCGCCTCGGTGCCCGGTCCCGATCGGGGCGCCTCCGGGCGCGCCCGTCCGACCGAGGCACGCTTCTACCCGTCGTACGACGAGGAGGAGCCCCGGCCCGGCGGCCCGAAGGGGCCCAGGGGGCCGGGCGGCCCGGGTGGCACCGGTGGGCCGGGGCGACGTGGCCCGCGGCCGCGCTGGGGTCGGATCGCCCTCGTGGCCGGGGTCGCGGTGCTGGTGCTGGCGCTTCTCGCCGGCGTCGGCGGCTGGCTCTACGCCCGCAACCTCAACAACGACCTGGCCCGCACCGACCCGTTCGCGGAGATCACCGGCGGCCGCCCGGTCAAGCCGGTCGACGGCGCGCTGAACATCCTGCTGGTCGGCAGCGACTCGCGGGACCCGGACGCGCCGGTCGACACCAAGAGTCAGTGGCGTGCCGACACGATCATCGTGATGCACATCCCGGCGGACCACCAGAAGGCGTACCTGGTCTCCATCCCACGCGACCTCTACGTGCCGATCCCGGAGAGTGCCGGCGCGGCCTGCGACTCCGGTGACCGCGCGAAGATCAACGCGGCGTTCGCGTTCGGCGGCCTGCCACTGGCGGTACGCACGGTGGAGTGCTTCACCGATGTTCGGATCGACCACGTGATGGCGATCGACTTCGGCGGGTTCAAGGAGGTCACCGACGCCCTCGGCGGGGTGGACCTGAAGGTTGAACGGACCATCACGTCGATCCACAAGCCGTACCGGACGTTCACCAAGGGCACGAACCACATGGACGGCGCGGAGGCTCTGGACTGGATCCGGCAGCGTAAGCAGTTCCCGGACGGGGACTTCGCCCGGATGCGGCACCAGCAGGAGTTCCTGCGGGCGCTGATGGACAAGGCGGCGAGCAGCGGCACGCTGGCGAACCCGAAGAAGCTCAACGATTTCCTCAAGTCGGTCACCGCGGCCGTAACCGTCGACCAGGGTTTCTCGGTTACAGACATGGCGCTGCAGTTCCGGAACCTGCGCGGTGAGAACCTCACCTTCGTGACCAGCCCGAACTCGGGCAGCGACACGATCAACGGCGAGTCGGTGGTGGTTTCGGACCGGGAGAAGGCGCTCGCCATGTACCGGGCCATGTCGGCGGACACCATGGAGGACTGGGTCACTGCCAACCCGCCGAAGAGCAACGACGGCGGCTGACCGGGGCGGAGGGCCCGACGGCCGACGACTGGCCCGCCGTTCGGCTCATCGAGTGGCGACGATCGACCGAGTCCGTGGAAGTTGACGTCCGGATTGACCCGAGCTGAACTCGCAAAGTCGAATTGATGTCCGTACAGTGGTGCCGCCCCCTCCTGATCACGAGCTGGAGCACGCATGCCGGTTCAGGCCAGTCGTCGCCCTTCGTCCCCCGGGTCCGCCGCGCCCAGCGGTCGTGCTGCCGCAGCCATACCCGTGCAGGCACGCGCCTCGGGCGGCGGGCCGGGTGCGCGGCCGCCCGGCGTCGGCGGTGGCGGCCCTGCTGGTGGTGGCGGGCCGGCGAAGAAGCGGACCAAGCGCAAGGACCCACTGTGGGCCCGACTGACAGTGGTGTTCGGTGCGGTGCTGATGCTCGGCAGCGGCGTGGGCATCGTCGGCGGCAAGGTGCTGATCGGCCAGGCAACCGGGGACATCGCGCAACGTAACCTGCTGGGCGACGCCGGCAAGTCCGACGCCGAGGGCGGGGCGAGCCTCGACGGTCCGATCGACATGCTGCTGCTCGGCGTGGACGCCCGGGAGCGCTGGGCGGCCGACGACGTGCGCTCGGACAGCATCATCATCCTGCACATCCCCGCCACCCACGACCAGGCGTACCTGATCTCGATCCCTCGGGACACCGAGGCGCAGATCCCTCCGTTCAAGAAGAGCGGCTACGCCGGCGGCACCGGAAAGATCAATGGCGCGTTCCAGGCCGGTGCCGCCAACGGTGGCGGCTGGGAGGGTGGCGCGCAGCTGATGGCGCAGACCATCAAGCGGCTCACCGGGATCAGCTTCGACGGCGCGGCGATCATCAACTTCGGCGGCTTCAAGAACGTCATCGACACCCTGGGCACGGTGCGCATCTGCGTCAGCCAGGAGGTCAAGTCGCTGCACATGTCGTACGTCGACGGCAAGCCGATGTGGAACGCGGACGCCAAGAAGACCGGCAAGCCGCGGACCCCGGTGGTGCACAAGAAGGGCTGCCAGGAGATGGAGGGTTGGGCCGCGCTCGACTACTCCCGGCAGCGCAAGTCACTCAAGAACGGCGACTACGACCGGCAGGCCAACCAGCAGCAGCTGATCAAGGCGATGGCCAAGAAGGCCACCGACGGCGGGATGTTGACCAACCCGGCCAAGATGAACAACCTGATCAAGGCGGCTGGCAAGGCTTTCGTGCTGGACACCGGCGGCGTGGCGATCGAGAACTTCATCTTCACCATGCGCGGGGTCACCGCCAACGAGCTGACCATGCTCAAGACCAACGGCGGCACCTTCCACGCCAACGGCAACAACACCGAGGGCCTGAGCGAAGAGACGATGGCGATGTTCCAAGCCGTCAAGCAGGACAAACTCGCCGAGTTCGTCTTCACCCACCCCGAGGTGATCTCCACCCGCAAGTGACGACCGGGAGTGGCGGAAAGCCAGCGACGGCGTCGTCACCGCCCGTAGCCTCGACGTGAGTAGGTTTCACGTGCGGCTGCGGGGAGGCGGTCACGTCCAGGTGGGGGCGGAACACGGCGGGCCGGAGCGCACCGGCCCCGTCCACCCCCGCACGCCCCGCGCGCGGGTCGCGGATCATGCTCGGCATCGGCCTGGCCCTCGTCCTGCTGGCCGGGCTCGCCATGGTCGGGCTCAAGACGCTCAGCAACCGGTACGACCGAACGGTGACCAAGGAGCAGTTGCTCGACGCCGACGCCCGCACCGACCGCACCGACCTGGACGGGCCCCTCAACTACCTCCTGGTCGGCTCGGATCGCCGACCGGGCGACAGCGGGCCGGACCAACGCTCGGACACCATCCTCATCGTGCACGTACCCGCCGGGCAGCGGGAGGCGTACCTGGTGTCCATCCCGCGTGACCTGCTGGTCGCCATCCCGCCCGGAAACGGCTTCGGCGGCGGCCAAGACAAGATCAACGCGGCGTACGAGCACGGCGGAGGTGGGCAGGCCGGCGCCCGTCTGCTCTCCGCCACCCTGCACCGGCTCACCGGCATCCGGTTCGACGGCGCCGCACTCATCGACTTCTCCGGCTTCCGCAAGGTCATCGACCTGCTCGGCGGGGTGGAGATGTGCGTGGACACCGAGGTCCGCTCGATCCACACCGACCGGGTCTTCCCCACCGGCTGTCAGCGGATGGACGGGGCACAGGCGCTGGACTACGTACGACAGCGCTACGACCTGCCCGGCGGCGACTACGACCGACAGCACCACCAGCAACAGTTGCTCCGGGCGATGCTGGACAGCGCCGGCAAGGCGGACCTGCGCAGCAATCCGGTCAAGTTCGACCAGGTGCTCCGGGCGGTCGGCGGGTCGTTGACGGTCGACACCAACGGGGTACCCCTGGAGGATCTACTCCTCGCGCTGCGCGCGCTGCCGCCCGACGGGATGCGCGGCGTCCAGGTGCCGTCGTCACCGCAGACCATCGACGAGGTCTCGTACGTGGTGCTGGACAACGGGGGCAACGGGCTCTTCGAGGCGGTTCGCGGCACTCGGGTGCCGGCCTGGGCACAGGCCAACCCGCGCTGGGTGACCCGGTTGTGACGGTGGCGACGGCCCTGTCGGTGCCGATCCGGCCGACGAGGATCTAGTGTTGCTTCCTGTGTTCGGACCCCAGGTTCCCACCGTGCCCGTGACCGAGATCGACGACGAGACCTACCTGCTGGATGTGCGGGAGGCC
This sequence comes from Micromonospora sp. WMMD964, assembly GCF_029581455.1. Classification (NCBI taxonomy): domain Bacteria; kingdom Bacillati; phylum Actinomycetota; class Actinomycetes; order Micromonosporales; family Micromonosporaceae; genus Micromonospora; species Micromonospora sp. WMMD964. The sequence goes on from NZ_CP120860.1 coordinate 992,564, forward strand.
GACGAGTGGGCCGCCGGCCACGCTCCCGCCGCCCACCACCTGCCGATGATGGAGTTACCGGCACGGATGGCCGAGGTGCCCACCGACCGGGACGTGGCCGTCGTCTGCCGCTCCGGCGGGCGTTCCGCCCAGGTCGTCGCCTACCTGGTCAACAACGGGTGGGACCGGGTGCGTAACGCCGACGGTGGGATGCGCCAGTGGGCGGCGGTCGGCCGACCGGTGGTCGACGCGGACGGGCAGCCCGGCCAGGTCATCTGAGGCGGGCGGGATGGGCGGCCCACTGGTCTTCGCGCACCGCGGCGCCTCGTACGACCTGCCCGAGCACACCCTCGCCGCGTACCTGCGCGCTCTCGACGAGGGCGCCGACGGGCTGGAGTGCGACGTCCGGCTGACCCGGGACGGGCACCTGGTGTGCGTACACGACCGTCGACTCGACCGCACCAGCAACGGTCGCGGTCTGGTCAGCGCGCGAACGCTCGCCGAGTTGGACGCACTGGACTTCGGCTCGTGGCATCCGGGCAGCGCACCGACCGGCGACCTGCCGCCGGACGAGTCGCACACGCGGTTGCTGACCCTGGCCCGGCTGTTGGACGCCGTACTCGACGCGGGTCGGCCGGTCCGGCTGCTGGTGGAGACGAAGCACCCGTCGCGCTACGGCTCGAACGTGGAGCGACGACTGGTCACCATGCTGCGCCGGTACGGGCTGGCCGACCCGGCGCCGGACGACCCGGTGCAGGTCACCGTCATGTCGTTCTCGCCGCTGGCGGTCCGCCGGGTCCGGGAGCTGGCCCCGACCCTGCCCACCGTGCTGTTGCTGGAGGGGTTGCCACGCTGGTTGCGGCTGGGTCGGCTGCCGTTCGGCACCCGGATCGCCGGGCCGGGCATCGGTCTGGTCCGGGGTCGGCCGCAACTGCTGCCCGCACTGCGTGCAGCCGGCAACCAGGTGTACGTCTGGACGGTCAACGAACCGACCGACCTGGAGCTGGTGCTGTCCGCCGGGGTCGACGGGATCATCACCGACCGGCCGGCGTACGCCCTCGCCCGACTGGGCCGCTGACCGCCGGGGGTGTCCGAATCCGAGTCGACCGGGCAGACTCGGCACATGCCGGAGCGTATCGATTTTCCCGCTCTCCTCGGCGGCCACACAGTCGTCATCGAGATGATCAACTCTGGGGACGCGGGCCTGCCGGTCCTCACCCAACTTCTCCGGGTGGCCCAGCCGGCGATCGGTGCGACAGGCATGGCGTTCGTCGAGTTCGGCCCGACCGGCGGTCGGGTGATCTCCGCGACCGGCGCCGCGGAGTGGGCCCTCGGCCGTCCGCTGGCAGTCGACGACCCGGACACCGTCTGCCTGCTCGCCGGGCCTCGGGCACGCCAGGTGCGGGTGGGCCACCTCAACGGCAAACTGGCCGCCGAGCTGGCCGGCAGCGACCTGCGCTGGATGGTGGTCTCCCGGGCGGAGATCGGCGGCCACACCGTGGGCAGCCTGCACGCGCTCTACCCGGGTGACGGCGAACCGGGCCCGGAGCAGCAGGGGGTGGTCGCCTACCTGGCGTCCTGCGTCGCGCACATGTACGGCGACCAGAGCGGTCTGCCGGTGCACGGTGACGGCCCGGTGGTGGCGGCACTCGCCGACGGGTTGGCAGTCGTCGACCGGGACGGGCACGTCCGACTCTGGAACCCGGCCGCCGCCCAGGTCACCGGCCGGGCGGCCGAGCAGGCGCTGAGCCGCCCCCTGCCGTTCCCGCTGCCGCCCTCCGGTCAGGTGCGGGACCACCGGATGCCGGACGGCCGCTGGCTACGGATCACCTCCGGCGACCTGCCCGGCCCGGGCACGCTCCGGGTGGTCACCTTCCGCGACATCACCGACCAGCAGCAACGCGACCACGACCGCGATCTGTTCGTCGCCGTGACCAGCCACGAGCTACGGACGCCGGTCACCGTGATCAAGGGGTACGCGGACACGCTCACCGACCACTGGGAGTCGCTGACCGAGGTGGATCGGCGGCAGGCCGCCCGGGTGATCGGGCAGCGCGCCAACGAGCTGGCCCGGTTGGTCGACCGTCTCCTCTCCTCGGCCGCCGAGGCGGGGCCGGGCGACGAACCGGCGACACCGTTCGACCTCGGCGAGGCGCTGCGTGCCGCAGTCGTCGACCTGCCCGCGGAGTTGCGCCGTCGGCTGGTGCTGCTGCTCCCGAACGACCTGCCCAAGGCGCTCGGTCACCGGCCCAGCCTGGCCACGGTGTTGACCGAGTTGACGACCAACGCCGGCAAGTATTCTTCACCGGACTCCCCGATCGAGATCACCGCCTCGGTCGACGGCCAACTGGTGGCGTTCCGGGTCAGCGACCGGGGCATCGGCATTCGACCGGAGCACGTGGAGCGCGCGTTCGACAGGTTCTGGCAGGGCGAGTCCGGCGACCGACGCGGCTACCCGGGGGCGGGTCTCGGCCTCTATCTCGTCCGCCGGATCGTTGAACAACAGAATGGATGGGTATCCCTACGTCCGAGAACGGGCGGCGGTACGGTCGCAGAGGTGCGACTACCCCGCTGTTGACCGAGGTGGCGCGACGTGGAGGCGACGGTGGCAGCGGCAGTGACGGATCGGGCATGGTGCGTGGTGGTTCCCCACCATCCGGCCGGGGCACGGCTGGCCCGGCACCGGCTCGCCGACGAGCTGGCGGACGTCGTACCCCCGACGCTCCTCGCGGATCTGATCGCGGTGCTCGCTGAGCTGGTGGGTAACGCGGTGCGGCACGCCCGGCCGCTGCCCGGCGGAGTCATCCGGGTCGCCTGGCGGCTACGGTCCTCGGCCGAGGGTCCGCTGATCCAGTTGCGGGTCACCGACGGCGGCGCGAGCACCGGCCCGCGGATCCGGACGGCCAGTCCCGACGCGGCGGACGGTCGCGGACTGCACATCGTCGCCGGTCTGGCGACCCGCTGGGGGGCCGAACGGGACGGCATGGGCCAGCGCGTCTGGGCGGAGTTCGATCCGGCGCCGACACCCCGACCCGGCCTGGTGCCGGCGGGCTGAACCCCGCCGACCGCCCCCGGGTGGTGGCGACTTCGGTGGCCGCCGGGCGGAGGTCGGGTGGGTCCGGCCCACGGCGAGCCGGTCGGGCCTCTAGGCTGTGACGCCGTGAGCAAGCGTCGAAAGAGCCAGCGCACCGCCGCCGACACCGCCCCCCGTAAGGACAAGGTGCGGGACATCTTCGTGCCGCGTCCGTTCGACGGGTTGGTCGACGAGCCCGAGTGGATCGCCCTGCGCGAGCTGGTGCCGGCGGCCTCCGCGCCGCTGCGACTGGCACCCGCCCTGGTCGAGGAGTTCGGCGACCGGTCGGCGACGCTCGCCACGGTGCTGCCGATGGCCGCGCCGGCGATCACCAAGCCGGACGGCCGGGTGCTCATCGGCCTTCAGCGCCACCAGCAGTCCGGTGACGTCTCCCGGGACCTGGCCGAGGCGCTGCTGTGCGCCCTGCGGACCGAGCCGGGCGGTCAGGTGTCCGTGCCCCCGCTGCCCGGCCCCGGCCCACGCCTGCAGGACATCCTCGTGGACGGCCCACTGGACGTCAGCATGCACGAGGGCTTCGAGTTCTGGCTCGACCCCGGGGCCGCCGATGACCCGACCGTCCAGGCGTCCCTGGAGCGGGCGAACGCGGCCATCTACCCGACCGTGCGGCTGACCGCGGCGAAGGCCGCGTACTGGTGCCAGGTACCGGAGAAGGCACACGTGCGCTGGGTGTTGCCGGACGACGAGGACGCCGCCCTGGACGCGCTGGCCCGTCTCGGCGCGGCTGGCTCGCTGACGCTCGGCGAGCAGACCAAGTTCGCCGGCATGTTCCGCGCGCACGGCCGCCTGGTCCCGGTGTGGGACCTGCCGGAGGAGACTCCGGCGACGGACTGGGAGGACCCGGTGGCGCAGTTCGCCAAGCGCTACGCGGAGGCACTGGCCGCCGACGGCCCACTGGACGCCGCCGGCCGACGCGCCCGCCAGGGTCTGCTCGGTCGCCAGCTCACCCTCCGCTGAGCCGCGGAAGGGCGCCTATTCCGGCGAGGGCGCCCTTCCCCGCAACGGGTCGCGGGTGATCGGGCAGGACATGCAGCGTGGGCCGCCCCGGCCGGAACCCAACTCGGACCCGGCGATCGGGATCACCTCGATACCGGCCCGCTCCAACTGGGCGTTGGTCTCGGTGTTGCGCTCGTAGCCGACGCAGAGTCGAGGCGCCAGGGCGAGGGTGTTGTTGCCGTCGTCCCACTGCTCGCGTTCCGCGGTGACCGGATCCAGCCCGGTGTCGATGACCCGGAGCACGTCGAGGTCCATCGCGTCGGCGGCGGCGCGCAGGAACGGCGCCGGACCGTCCACCCGCGGGTCCGCACCGTCCGCTCCGGCGATCACGGTGTACGCGGACAGCGTGCTCGCGATGTTGGGGTACATCAGTACGGCGTCCACGTCGACCATCGTGCAGACCGTGTCGAGGTGCATGGTGGCGCGTTTCTGCGCGATCGGCACCACCAGGATGGTGTGGGCCAGACCGGCGGCGAAGACCTGCCTGCCGAGGCGTTCGGCACCGGCCGGTGTGGTCCGCTCGCCCACCCCCACCGCCAGCACCCCGGGCGCGAGCAGCAGCACGTCCCCGCCCTCCAGGTGTTCCAGGTTCGGGCGGTAGACGAACTCGGTACCGGCGAACCGTGGGTGGTGACGGTAGATGGCGTCGGTCAGGGTGGTCTCGCGGCGGCGTGCGGGCATCGCCAGACTGGTGACACCGACCCGGTCGCCGATCCAGAGCGACGAGTCGCGGGTGAACAACAGGTTCGGCAACGGATCGATGACGAAGTCGTGTCTGTTCATCAGGGTGTAGACCAGCCCGCCCGGTCGTTCCGAGCTGATCCGCAGCTCCTCGTGGGCCAGCCCGGCGGTGAGCACGTCGGCCAGGGCCGCCGGGTCCAGGTAGGAGAGGTGGTCGGCGACGCGGGCGCGCAGGGTGTCCCCGAGTCGCCGGGAGCGCAACACCTGTTCGGTGAGTTCGGCGCGGGCGTCCGCCACGGCGAGTGTCTCGGCCAACAGGGTGGCCAGGTAGAGCACCTCGACCCCGCGTTCGCGCAGGGCGGCGGCGAAGGCGTCGTGCTCCTCCTGGGCGCGCCCGACCCAGGGGATCGCGTCGAACAGGAGCGAGTCGTTGTTGCGCGGGGTGAGCCGGGCCAGTTCGGGGCCGGGCCGGTGCAGCAGCACGGTGCCGAGCCGGCCGACTTCACTGTCGACGTAGTGGGTCACTCCCGCAGCGTAGGGCAGGGTTTGGCGGCATCCGACAAAAGAACTGTGGATGAATATGGCATTCATCCACAGTCATTCCGGCGCTCCGGCTTGCCGAACACCGGGAGTGACAACGTAGGGTAGTGGGGACATAACTTCGAGGGACCTTTTGCCGGAGGTCACGATGACTGTCTTTCCCGCACGACGAGCCGTACCGTCCGCCCGGGCACTGCCGCCCGTCGCGGTGCCACACCCCCGGGTCGAGTCGCCGGGGGTTCTCGCACCAGTCCGTCCGACACCCCTCGAATGGGCCCGCCGCCGTCGGGCCGAGCGGGGTGCGCGTCGCCTGGAGGCGGCCGGGGCGCGGGCACTGGGCCAGCTCGACCACCTCGGGCCCGCCTGGCACGTCATCGAGTGGCCGCGTACGGACGTGACAGACGTCCTCGACCACGGTCAGGACGACCGTGCCGGGTTCCTCGCCATCGGGCCGAGCGGTCTCTTCGCGGTGACCATCGCCGACCACGGTCGGGCCAGGGTGCTCGTCGCCGGCGACGTCGTGCAGATCAACGGCAAGCGTCCCCCGTACGTGGCCGAGTCCCGCCGGGATGCCAAGCGGGCCAGCAAGGCCCTCTCCGACGCGGTGGGGCTGCCCGTCCCGGTGACTCCGGTGCTGACCTTCGTCGGCTCCGGCGTGATCAGTGTCTACGGCCTCCCGAAGGACTGTCTGATGGCGACCCACCGGGAGCTGGACCGGCTTCTCGTGGCCGGTGGCAGCCGGATCAGCCCGGCCACGGCCGAGAAGCTCTCCCGGGTCGCACAGCACCCCAGCACCTGGTTGAACGGCACGTACCGTCCAACGGCCGACTACCGGTGGTACGACGAGGGCCGAACGGCCGCTGACAAGCCGGCCCACCGCCGGTAACGTCACCGGCGACGCCACGCGGCTCCGGTCCCCCCGTTTCCCTCACCGGTTTCGCGCCGTCACCAGCCGCGTCGGTGCAGACTGCGCGGTCCGGTGACCCGGTGCGCTCGGTGATTCCGTCGGCGACCCGCTAGCGTGGACAGTCGATCGGTGCACATAGGAGGCGCGGTGGCCCACGTCGAACTTTCGCTCTCGGAAGCGTTCGTGCCGGCGGCGCGAGCCTCGACAGAGCCGGAGTCCGACAATGTCGGCCAATGGTCCTCGACAGTGTCCCGGGCCGACGAGCCGTGCCTGCTGATCGACGCCGACACGAGGGTGGTGGCGATCTCCACGGCCGGCTGCGAGCTGCTCTGCCTGGGCGAGCCGGGCGGTCTGATCGGGCGGCCGCTGCTCGACGGCGGGTTGCGCCTGCTCGACTTCACCGCCAACCGGGGCGTGCTGACCGAGGCCGAGATCGACAAGATCCCGCCCCTGCTGGCGCTCTCGTCCGGCCGACTCGCTCGTGGGTTACTCCGAGTGCAGGCCGCCTCGCCGAGCAGCTCCGACGCGACCGTCGACGCGATCTCCACGCCGGTGCTCACCGACGGCGCCGTCGCCGGCTCGCTCACCTTCTTCTCTGAGGTCTGACCTGCGGCGGAGTGTGTCGTTCACCGCACGCGGCGATGCTCGGAGGAGCCCTCGCGCAACCCGTAAAGTGCCCTCATGCTCGATATCGCTCTACTGCCCGGGGAATACGCTGTGTGTCGGCTGGCGGCCGGCACCCCGCTGCCGGAAGCGATGTCGAGCGGCCTCGGTGACACCGACGTCGTCACGGTGAGCTGGACCTCCGACGGGATCTCGGTGATCTGCCCGACGGATCGGGCTCCGGCGCAGACCGTGGTGGAGACGGTGTGGCGCTGTCTCCGGGTCACCGCGTCCGCGGAACCGGGCGGAGTCGGCAGCCTGGCCGCGCTCGTCGACCCGCTGGCCGAGGCACGGGTCAGCGTGGTCACCTTCTCCACCTTCGACACCGACTACCTGTTGGTGCCGGCCGTCCGGCTGACCGAGGGCACGGCCGCGCTACAGCGCGCCGGGCACCGGGTCACCGACTGATCTTCACCCCCGAGGGCCGCTCACCCTACGATGGGCTCGGCCACCCCGGCCGTGACGAATTCTCCGATGTCCCGAGGATCGGCCCGTGCCGTTCACCCCACCCCACCCCGCGCCTCCCCCGGCGCGGACGACGATCCACGTCCCGCCGGCGACCCGCTCCCGGACGACCGGCCACGCCTCCGCACGGACCCTGGCGGTCACGCTCGCGGTGTTCGCCGTCGCGGCGCTGTCCGGGTGTGGCGCGCCTCCGGGGGTGAGGACGCCGACCGCACTGCCCACCGCCAGCGCGTCTGCACCGACGCCCGGTCCGAGCATCGCACCCACCACCCCACCGGTGACCGCGCCGCCCTCCGTTCCGGTCACGCCGACCGCCGACGCCGGGTCGGTCGCGACGGCCTGCCGCAACGGGCCGACCGGGGCGCGGGTGGTGCAGTTGCTCCGTGGCCGGGCCGGGGTGCTCCCGGCCAACGTCCGGGTCCAGGTCCGCACCGGGCCACTCTGCGCCGCCGACTGGCAGTTCACCGTGCTGGCGGTGACCGGGCACGAAGAACTCCAGGTGGTCACCCGGGGCCGGGCGAGCGCCCCGGAGCTGGTCACCGCCGGCACCGACGTCTGCACCATCGAGGTACGCGCCGCCGGGCCGCCCGGAATCCGCGCCCTGGCCTGTGAGGCTGGTCCGGCCACCCGGCCGGGTGCGTAGGCTGATCGGCATGCCGGGAACACCGCCGACACGCTTCGTCTACCTCGGGCCGGAGGGGACCTTCGCCGAGCAGGCCCTGCGCTCCGTCCCCGCCGCCGAGCGCGGCACCCGTACGCCCGCCCGTAGCGTCGGGGAGGCTCTGGACAGCGTCCGGGCCGGGGACGCCGACGCCGCGCTGGTGCCCTTGGAGAACTCGATCGGCGGCGCGGTGGGCGTCACGCTGGACGAGATGGCCGAGGGCGAGCCGCTGGTGATCACCCGGGAGGTGATCCTGCCGGTGGAGTTCGTGCTCGGTGCCCGACCGGGCACCTCGTTGACGTCGATCCGGACCGTGGCGGCCCACCCACAGGCGTCCACCCAGTGCCGAGGTTGGCTGCGTGACCATCTGCCGGACGGCGTGGTGGTCGACGTGCTGTCCAACGGGGCCGCTGCCGCCGGTGCCGGGGCGGGCGAGTACGACGCGGCGATCTGCGCACCGATCGGGGCGGCCCGGCACCGGCTCGCGATCCTCGCCGACAAGATCGCGGATCACCCCGACGCGGTGACCCGGTTCGCGCTGGTGTCCCGGCCGGGGCCGCCCCCGCCGCCGACCGGCGACGACCTCACCTCGCTCGCTGTCTACATCGCCCACGACCGGGTCGGTGCCCTGCTGTCGGTGCTCATGGAGCTGGCCGTGCGCGGGGTCAACCTGACCCGGATCGAGTCCCGCCCGACCGGTGAGGCCCTGGGCCGGTACGTCTTCTTCCTGGACTGCACCGGGCACGTGGCCGACGTCCGCCTGGGCGAGGCGTTGCAGGGGCTGCGCCGGGTCTGCGCCGACGTCCGCTTCCTGGGCTCGTACCCCCGGCACCGGTGGGCCGAGGCGGCCGGTGAACGGCCGGTGCCCGCGCCGGCCGGCCTCTCCGACGTCGACTACGCCGACGCGGCGGCATGGTTGGCTCGGTTGCGCACCGGCGAGTTGACCTGAGCGGGCCGGGCGCCCCGGTTCCGGGAGCGCCCCGCCCCGGCGGTCAGCTCAGCAGACCGCCGAGCAGACCGCCCTCCTGCTGCTGTTGACCGCTGCCCATGACCGGCGGCTCCTCGGACGGCTGCACCACGACGAAGCCCTGACCGGCGAAGCTCATCGTGAACGATTCCCCGGTGCGGCGACCCAGCAGCGTGCCGAGGCCCAGTTGCTCGGCCCGGTGGTAACCGGTCTGGAGGCTGGCCGACCAGCAGACCGCGGCCTGCGGGTCGACGTACGTGGGGGCGTCCACGTTGAGTACGACCGGGGTGCCCTTGGTGGTGATGGCGATCCGTCCGTAGCCGCTGAAGACGCAGTTGAACAGGCCGGACGAGGAGGCCATGCCGGCGCCGCCGACCATCCGGATGTCGTACTGGAGGGTCGAGTCGAAGGCGAGCACGCTGGAGCCGTTGATGGAGAGGGCGTCACCGGGCTCCAGGTCGATGATGTGCACGTCCTTGGCCAGCTCGGCGAGGAAGACGTCACCCTGGCCGGAGACCTTCATCAGCGGGACACCCTCGCCGGTGAGCTTCTGCTTGAGGAACTTGCCGAGCCCGCCCGAGCCGAGCGCCTGGAACTGCACGTTCCCCTGGTAGGCGACCATCGAGCCGACCCGGGCCATCGCCTCGCCGTTGAGTTCGATCTTCAGCATCTTGGAGTTCTGCAGCCGCATGCCGGGCTGAGCGGACTCCTTCTCCAGGTTCTCCGAGGAGAACAGCTCGCTGCGCATGAAAGGTGCCTCCTGACAGGGATTCGCGGTCGCTGCACCGACGGTAGGCGAAGGGGGCAACCACGGCACGGGTGGCGCGGCGACCGCCGCCCCCGGGGGGTCAGCCCCAGCCCAGTGCGTGCAGTCGCTCGTCGTCGATGCCGAAGTGGTGGGCGATCTCGTGCACCACGGTGACCGCCACCTCGTCGACGACGTCGTCGTCATCGTCGCAGATCCGCAGGATCGGGTGTCGGTAGATGAAGATCCGGTCCGGCAGCACGCCGGAGTAGTCCCAGCCACGGCTGGTGAGGGCGTGGCCCTCGTAGAGGCCGAGCAGGTCGTGCTCGCCCGGCGGCGGGTCGTCCTCGACGAGGATCACCACGTTGTTCATCAGGCCGAGCAGCTCTTCGGGCACCTCGTCGAGGGCCTCGCCGACCAACTCCTCGAAGCGCTCGCGGGTCATCTCCACCGGCACCTCACCCATTCTGCCCGATGGCGGGTCCGGCCCGCCGGGTCAGCGGTGCGGCCGACCGGCTCCGCGGGTCACGGAGAGAGCGACCGCCCGGGGTGGGCGGAGACTCTCTCCGTGGTCGAGCGGTGTCGGATCGACCGGCTCAGGAAGCCAGGCGCGCGTTGAGGGTGATCTCGGCACCCGGCGAGAGCAGTCGGGAGATCGGGCAGTTGGCCTTGGCGGCCTCGGCGAGCTTCTGGAACTCCGCGTCGTCGATGCCCGGAACCTGGCCGACGGTCTCCAGGTCGATGCGGGTCACGGTCATCCCGGCGTCGGTCTTGTCCAGGTGGACCTTCGCGGTGGTCTCGACCGAGGTGGGCGTCGAGCCGGCGTCGGCGAGGGCCTTCGAGAACGCCATCGAGAAGCAGCCCGCGTGCGCGGCGGCGATCAGCTCCTCCGGGTTGGTGCCCTCGCCCTCCTCGAAGCGCGACTTGAAGGAGTAGTTGCCGGACAGGCCACCCTTACCGGTGCGGACGGTGCCGGCACCCTCGGTGAGATTGCCCTGCCATTGTGCTGAAGCGGTACGGATAGGCATGCAGAGAACGCTAGCGGAAAGGTGACCGCCGAGCGACCGACCGGCGCGGACGCAGGCCCTGCGATCCCCGTCACGCGCCGCTGGCTGTGCCATGATTCGACCCAGGTCCGTGACCGGCGGAAGGATGTCCGATGCCCGAGGAGCTACCGATCCCACGGCAGGGCGACCGGTCCGACGGTCCAGCCGTCATCGAGTGGGGTGCCGACGACGACCCGACTCCGCGCGGCCGGTTCGGTTGGTCGGTGGCCGGGTTCGTGCAGGACCCTCGGCTGCCCCTGCTGCTGGCCGCTCTGGGCGCCGTGGCCGGGGTCGCGTCGATGGTCGGCGAGTGGTTGGTGATGAGCCTCCCGAACGCTGGGCCGGAGGGGGACACCACGATCGAGGTGCCCGCCGGGGTGTCCGAGGTCGGCGGCTTCGGTACCGGCTACCTGGTGGGGCTCCTCGTCCTGGTCTGCACGGTGGCGCTCGCGCTGCGCGGCACGGCGGCGGTGCGGTCGAACGCCCGGCTGGTCGGTCTGACCCTGGCCGGTGCGCTGCTGGCGTTGCTGGTCGCCGCGACGGCCACCCTCAACGACTCCGGCCAGCGGACCTTCTTCTACTCGACGCAGGACGGCTTCCGGACGGAGTACGGCCGGGGTCTGGTGATGGCGTTCGCCGCCTGTGTGCTGCTCGGCGCGGCGCTGCGGCTGGCGTCTAACACCACGCCCGCACCGGAGGGCGACGAGCAGGCGGGAGACGGCTCAGCGACACGCGGCTGGCGCCGCCGGCACCGTGGCCCGGTCGACGACGGCCTCCCCGGCCCAGCCGACCTGACCGTCACTCCCGCCACTCCCTTCGCCCGCCCCGACAACCAGACCTGACCCGTCCGGGCCGCTGCCCCCGGCGACCGCCGGTTGGTCCACTCCAGGTCGCCGAAGTGGGGGTGTCCGGCACCGCAACGCCCCCGAGTCGCCGACCTGGAAGTGGATCACGCGGTGAGCACCTCCGACTGATGGCCGGACGTCTGCCGTCGTTGGTGACCGATTCGCCTGGAAGACATGGTTGGGGCCCTTTTCCCGAGGTACGGTTGCTGCCCGCCGTCACGCCGGGCCTCGGCTTCCCGACCGCACGGCAGGCTGCGACGGCGGCGGGCGAAGGAGGAACGATGACCCGCCCGGGACTGCCCAAGCTGATCGCGACCGACCTCGACGGGACGCTCGTCCGCAGCGACGACACCGTCTCCGCGTACACCCATGGGGTGCTCGACCGGGTGCGGGCCGCCGGGATTCCGGTGGTCGGCGCGACCGGTCGCGGTCCTCGGCTGACCGAGTTGACCCGCAACGACATCCGCGCCGCCGACTTCCTGGTGATGGCCGGCGGCGGACGGGTGGTCGACCAGAGCGACCCGTCGGGCCCGGTGGTGTTGCGCGACGAGCGGCTCCCCGCCGAGGTGCTGGCCCGGCTGCTCGCCGACTTGGAGGCCGAGGTCGGGCCGCTGACGGTGATGGTCGAGGCGTCCGACGAGCACGACGCGCCGCTCTGGGGTGACTACCACGAGAGTTGGCCCTACCAGGACCGGTTCGAGGCGCGGAGCCGCGCGGAGTGCCTCTCCTGCGACGTGATCAAGGCGTTCGCCCGGACCGCCGACCACCACGTGGACGAACTGCTGGCGGTGGCCCGCCGGATCGTCTCACCGCAGGTCGCCACGCTCACCCAGGCAGGGCTCGGCTTCATCGAGATCTGCCCGCCCGGCGTGGACAAGGCGAGCGGGTTGACGGTGGTGGCGCAGACCCTCGGGGTCGACCCGGCCGATGTGCTGGTCTTCGGCGACATGCCCAACGACCTGCCGATGTTCGAGTGGGCCGGCTGGGCGCGGGTGGCGGTGGCCAACGCGCACCCGGACGTCCGTGCCGCCGCCGACGAGGTGACCCTGCGCAACGACGACGACGGAGTGGCGGTGTATCTGGACCGGCTACTGTCCCGGTGATGGGAGAGACACCCCGCCTGATCGCCACCGACATCGACGGCACGCTGATCCGCGACGACCACACCGTCAGCCCACGCACCGCCGACGTGCTCGCGCGGATCTCCGCGCGAGGCACGCCGGTCATCCTGGTCACCGGCCGTCCGGTCCGCTGGCTCAAGATGGTGTACGACCAACTGGCCGAGCCCCTACCGGCGGTCTGCGCCAACGGGGCCGTGGTCTACGACCCGGTCGACGACGAGGTGCTCCGCGCCGACCCGCTCGCGCCGCAGCACCTCGCCGAGGTGGCCCAGCGGCTACGCGCCGAGGTGCCCGGCATCAGCTTCGCCGTGGAGATCCTGGACAGCCGGCAGATGCGGCACGAGGCGCACTACCCGCTGCGCTGGGATGTCGACCCGGAGGGCATCCGAGCGATCGAGACGCCGGAGGAGTTGCTCTCCCTTCCGGCGGTGAAGCTCCTCGCCCGAGCCGGTGAGCAGGACCCGGACGCCTTCGCCGAGCTGATCGCCACCGCCGTGGCGGGGCTCGCCGAGGCCACCCACTCGTCGTCGTCCGGCCTGGTGGAGATCTCCGCGGCCGGAGTCACCAAGGCGGCGGGCCTGGCCTGGTACTGCGATCGGATCGGGGTGGACGCCGCCGACGTGGTGGCCTTCGGCGACATGCCCAACGACGTGCCGATGCTGACCTGGGCCGGGCGGGGCGTGGCGGTCGCCAACGCGCACCGCGCCGTCCTGGCGGTCGCCGACGAGGTGACGACGACGAACTCCGAGGACGGCGTGGCGGCGTACCTGGAAAAGATCTACGGGGTGGGCTGAGTCGGTCAGAGGTACTGGCCGGTGCTGTGGCCCTCACCGCCGCCGGGCTGGCCGATGCCCGGCGGCATCCCGGGGACCATCCCGCCGGGGCCGCTGGGCAGAGCCTGGCGGCCCCCGCGCATCTGCTCCAACTGAACCCGCGCGGCCATCTGCTGGGCCACCAGGGCCGCCTGGATGCCGTGGAACAGGCCCTCCAGCCAACCGACGAGTTGGGCGTGCGCGATCCGCAACTCGCCCTCGCTGGGGGTCTTGTCCTCCGTGAAGGGCAGCGAGATGCGCTCCAACTCGTCCCGAAGCTCGGGGGCGAGGCCCTCCTTGAGCTCGACGATCGACCGCTCGTGGATCTCCCGCATCCGGTTGCGGCTGGCGTCGTCGAGAGGTGCCGCCTTCACCTCCTCGAGCAACTGCTTGATCATGCTGCCGATCCGCATCACCTTGGCCGGCTGTTCGACCAGGCGGGTCGGGTCTTCGCCCTGCCCCTCGTCGGTCTGCATCGTGCCGATCGGCTGCCCGTCCGGACCGACCACCACAACGGTGCCGGAGTGGCCGGAGTCGTCGGTGCCGGGCTCGTCTTGTCCAGCGGAACGCGCGTCGGTCATGGGGTCCATCTTTACCCAGCGGTCGCGAACCATGCCGCCCGGGACCTACTCCCGGGGCCGAACCACCCGGCCGGGGCGCGCTACCGTCGCGCCATGCCCGCCGACCCGCGCGCCGTGTTGACCCGGCCCGCGCCGAGACCCGACCGGACCGTCGCGTACGGCGACCACCCGGATCAGGTGGCCGACCTGCGCCGCCCGGCGGGGACCGGCCCGGCCCGGCCGCTGGTCGTCGTGGTGCACGGCGGTTTCTGGCGGGCCGAGTACGACAGGCAGCACACCGGCCCGCTGGCCGCGGCGCTCGCCGCCGCCGGTCACCCGGTGGCGCAGGTGGAGTACCGGCGGACCGGGCAGCCGGGGGGCGGCTGGCCGGGCACGTTCACCGACGTGCTGACCGGGGTGGCCGAGTTGCCCGCGCTGGCCGCCGACGCGCTGCCCGGCCAGGTGAGCCGGGCCGCGCCGATCCTGCTCGGGCACTCCGCCGGCGGTCACCTGGCGATGTACGTGGCGGCGACCGCCCCGGCGACGGTGGCCGGGGTGCTCGCGCTGGCCCCGGTGGCCGACCTGGGCGAGGCGTACCGGCGGGACCTGGACGGGGGTGCGGTGGCCGCGTTGCTCGGCGGCGGTCCGACCGAGGTCCCGGACCGGTACGCGGCGACCGATCCACGGATGCTGGTACCCATCCGGACACGCACAGTAGTGATGCACGGCTCGGAGGATCAACAGGTACCAGCGGAGATGAGCCGGGACTTCGTTGCGGACGCCCGTGCCGCAGGATCCGATATCTCCCTTGTTGAACTGCCCGGATGCGAGCATTTCGGGCTGATCGATCCGGAGTCGCCAGCGTGGCCTCAGGTCCTCGTTATGTTGCGGTCCCTGCACGATGATCACTAGCCATTGACGCAGCGTCGCGGACCAGGTAGAACGCCGGAGGGGCGGTGTTCGGCCCTGCAATGCTTCCTGGAAGGAACTCGGTGTCGCAGATGAATCGCAGGCGGGCGCTCCAACTGTTGGCCGCGCTCGGTACCACCGGCTTCGTCGCCGGATGTGGCTCCGACACCGACGCCCAACCGACCGCTGACCGCAGCCCGGTCAAGATCGGTCTGATCACGCCGCAGGGCGGCGGGTTCAAAAGCATCGGCGACGACATCACCAACGGCTTCCAGATCTTCCTGGACCTGCACGACCAGAAGTTGGGTGGACACCCGGTCGAGTTGTTGACCGCCGACGAGGGTGACACCGCGAAGACGGGCAAGGCCGCCGTCGAGGGCCTGCTCAAGCAGGGCGTGCTGGCGCTCACCGGCGTGGTCAACTCGGCGGTGATGGTCGGCATCCGGGACACCGTCGAGGAGGCGCGCGTCCCGCTGATCGGCTCGAACGCCTCACCGAGCAGCCTGCAGAGCGTCTTCTACATCTGGCGGACGTCGTACGTGCTGGACGAGGCCGGCCGCGCGCTGGGTCGCTACCTGCGCGACAGGTTGCCGGCGAACGGCCGGGTCGCGATCATCGTGCCGGAGAACGTCGGCAGCCCGGACGTGGTGCGCGGCTTCCGGGAGGAGTTCGGCCAGACCGACCCGCGGATCAGCGACCCGGTGACCTACACGAACGCCACCGCCAACCCGGGCAAGACCACCTACGCCTCGGACATCAGCAAGGCGCTGGCCAAGAAGCCGACCGCCGTCTTCTGCTTCTTCGCCGGGGCGGCCGCCGTGGAGTTCATCAAGCAGCTTCGGGAGAAGTTCTCCGGGCCCATCTACGCGCCCGGCTTCCTCACCGAGGGCACCGTGCTGGAGAACCTGAAGGAAAACGCGCTGGGCATCCAGACCGCGCTGAACTACTCGGCCGACCTGAACAACACCTCCAACCGGGTCTTCGCCTCGGCCTACCGCAAGAAGCACCAGGTCACGCCCACCACCTACGCCATGGCGTCGTACGACGCGGCGCAGGTCCTCGACCAGGCCATCCAGCTGACCGGCGGGAAGCCCACGCCGCAGCAGGTCAACCTGGCCCTGGGCAAGATCGGCCAGATCGACAGCCCGCGCGGCATCTGGCAGTTCAACCAGCCGCGTACCCCGCAGCAGAAGTGGTACCTGCGAGAGGTGCAGCGCGACGGTCAGGTCATGTCGAACGTGCTGATCAACGAGCTGGCCACGCTGGGCTGAGCACCCACCACGACGAGGTCAGGGGCCGGTCTCCCGTTCGGGAGGCCGGCCCCTGGCGTACGAGCTGACGGGCGGGTCAGTGCCGCAGTTCGGCGATGCAGCACTTCACACTGCCGCCGCCCTTCTTCAGCTCGGCCAGCTCGACCGGGACCGGGGTGTAGCCGGCGGCCTTCAGCTTGCCCGCGAGGCGGGTCGCCTCGCTGTTGAGCACCACGTTGGCACCGTCGCTGACCAGGTTGAGCCCGAAGGCCATCGCGTCCTCGTCGTCGGCGATCACCGCGTCCGGGAAGAGTTGGGTGAGCACCCGCTGGCTGGCGGCGGAGAACGCGCCCGGGAAGTAGACGACGTTCGAGTCGTCGATCGCCGCGAGCGCCACGTCGAGGTGGTAGAAGCGCGGGTCGATCAGGCGCAGCGACACCACCGGACGGCCCAACACCTCCTGCGCCTCGGCGTGCGCGGCGATCTCGGTCCGGAAGCCGTGCCCGGCCAGGATGAGCCCGCCGTGCGCCTCCGGCAGGTACGCGAAGTCGCCCTCGCCCTCGTTGGTCTCGCTCGGCGCGACGAACCGCCAGCCCTGCGACTCGTAGAAGGCGTGGTGAGCGGCGGCCTCGGCGGCCCGCTGCTCGTGCTTGAACCGTGCGCCGTAGACGCTGCCGTCGACGGTGAAGGCGCCGTTGGCGGCGTAGACCATGTCGGGCAGGCCGTGCTCGGGCGTGAGCAGGTGCACCTCGTGGCCGAGGCCGATCAGCGTCTCGCGCAGCCGGTCCCACTGTTTGACGGCCAGGTCCCGGTCGACCGGGGTGGTCACGTCCATCCACGGATTGATCGCGTACTCGACCGCGAAATGCTCCGGTGAGCACATGAGATATGTCCGCTTTCGCGGGAATCGCTGCTGGTTCACGGTCACCAAGAGTAGGTACCGTAGAACTTTGGTAACAGCCACAACCGTTGCTTCCCAGAGGCGGAACGTTGCAGATAGACGCGGTCGACCAGCGGATCATTGCGTTACTCGTCGCCGACGCCCGCGCGTCGTACGCCGACATCGGCACCCGGGTGTCACTCTCCGCCCCAGCCGTCAAGCGTCGCGTCGACCGGCTCCGGGCCACCGGCGTGATCAGGGGATTCACGGCCGTGGTGGATCCGGCCGCCGTCGGGTGGACCACCGAGGCCTTCGTCGAGCTGTTCTGCGCCGGCCGGACGACACCCGCGCAGATCGGCGTGGCCGCCCGCCGGCACCCGGAGGTGGTCGGCGCCTACACCGTCTCCGGCGAGGCGGACGCGCTCGTACACCTGCGTGCCGCCGACATCGCCCACCTGGAGGCGGCACTGGAACGGCTGCGGGCCGAGTCCTTCGTGACGTCGACCCGCAGCACCATCGTGCTCTCCAGGCTGGTCGAGTCACCGGGCGTGGGCCCGTCCAACGGGGCTTGACCTCAAGTCGGGTTCACCTGCTCCAGTGGTGGGTGCGGACACGACGCGGAGGGGGAGACATGCGGGCGATCTGGCTACACGAGTTCGGCGGGCCCGAGGTGCTGGTGCCCGAAACCACACCCGACCCGACGCCCGGCCCTGACCAGGTGCTGATCGACGTGGCGCACGTGAACATCACCTTCGTCGAGACACAGCAGCGCTCCGGTCGCCCCGGCCCGTTCCGGGTCACCCCACCGCTGATCCCCGGCAACGGGGTCGGCGGAGTGATCACCACCGTCGGGTCGGACGTCGACGCGACGCTGACCGGGCGTCGGGTGATCAGCGCCACCGGCGGCTCCGGCGCGTACGCCGAACGCGTGGTGGTGGACGCGTCCGCCCCGATCGAGGTGCCCGCCGAACTGGCCCTGGACGAGGCGGTGGCGCTGCTGGCCGACGGGCGTACCGCCACCATGCTGGTCGAGGCGGTGGCTGTCCGGCCGGGTGACCGGGTGCTGGTGGAGGCCGCCGCCGGCGGCGTGGGCAGTCTGCTGGTGCAGCTCGCGTCCCGGTCCGGCGCGCGGGTGGTCGGCGCGGCCGGTGGGCAGCGCAAGGTCGAGCTGCTGCCCGGCCTGGGCGCCGAACTGGCGGTCGACTACCGCCGGCCCGACTGGCCCGACCTGGTCCGAGCAGCGATGGGCGGAGTCGACGTGGTGTTCGACGGTGTCGGCGGGGCGACGGCTCGGGCGGCATTCGACCTGGTGGAACCGGGCGGTCGCATGATCAGCTTCGGCTTGGCCAGCGGCGAGTGGTCCCCGGTCTCGGCGGAGGTCGCCGCGGCACGGCAGGTCACCCAGATCCGGCCGAACGTGCCACCCGCGCGGCTGCGGGCGTACACCCGGCAGGCCCTGGCCGACGCGGTGGCCGGCCGCCTACGACCGCTGATCGGTCAGCGATTCCCGTTGGAACGCGCCGCCGACGCGCACGCCGCGATCGAAGCGCGCACGACGGTCGGCAAGACCCTGCTGGACAGGCTTTAGAGATACATCCCGGTGCGGTGCTCCGCGTCGTCGCGCCGGACCGGCTTGTCACCCTCGCCGAAGAACCGCTTACCACCGAACTCGCCGTGCAGACGGTCGTCCAACTCGTCGGCGAGACCGGTCATCACCTGCACCGCGAGCATCAGATGGGTGGCCTGGAAATTGCGGCCGAAGACCGGGATGGACGCCCAGACGGTGTCGTCGGCGCAGTAGAGACGGCCGATCGGCATCCGGTTGGTCAGCTCGGAGAGCTTCACGTAGAGCCGCTCGGTCGGCTCCACCTCGGTGAGGATCGGGGAGAAGACGTCCACCAGGGGTGGGTTGTCCCGCACCCGCACGAAGACCATCGCCGAACCGGCCCGGATGTTGATGTCGCCGTCCGAGTCGACCTGCAACCGGTCGGTGTCCGACTTCAACATCGTGGAGACCACGGTACGGACCCGGTCCGCCAGGTCGAGCACGTCGTCCCGCTCGGCCTGCGCGGCAGCCGCCTCCGCCAGCGCCTCCTCCAGATCGGCCTCGACATCGGCGTCCGGACCGAACTCGCTGCGCGCCGTGCCCAGCGCGTCCACCGCCAACGGCTCGCCGTCGGCGTCGTGCACCAGGTAGACGAGGAAGGCCGGGTGTGGGGCGCCGTAGACGTCGCGCAGCGTGCGGGAGAGCAACGCGGCGATCCGGGTCGAGTCGGCCGTCGTGGCGTCCAGCCCGAAGGACCCGCCGGAGCCGGCGACCACCCCGGGCGGCGACCACCCGAGCGCGATCATGTCCGCCACCGCGCCCCGGTCCAGTCGGTAGCCGGCCGGCAGCGTGGCGTTGCCGACCGCGCGGGCGGACAGCGCGCCGTCACCGCCCACGTCGACGCTGATCGAGTAGACAGCGTCTCCGGTGCCGGAGGCGGTGGGATCCAGGGTCACGTCGAGGTGCGCACCCACCGGAAGGTCCCGCAGTCGTACGGCGAGCGCTCGGGCGAACTCCCGCCACGCCTCGGTCACCTTCGCCCGCAGGTCGGTGGTGCTGGGCTCGTCGAGCAGGATCGACTCCGCCGCGCTACCGGGCAGCTCACCGTCCGAGGCCGAGGGGTGGTCAGCCGTCATGATCGCCTCCGTCCGTCACGATCACCCTACCCACGCCACCCGTGCGTCGAATCAGCCCGGACCGGGATCGGACAACGGCGGTCAGGGAGCCGTCGGGTCCGTGGGGTCGACCCCCAGCCCGACCGGCCAGGAGCCGGCCAGCGCTCGGAGCCGGGCCGCGGCGTCCGCCGGATCAGCACCCCGACCGACGGCCACCCCGAGCAGGTACGCGCTGACCGGCGCGCCCGGCCGCAACACCTGGTGGGCGACGTCGCGGGCCAGATCCAGCACCGCCGTAACGGGCACCCCGGCCGGGTCCAACTCCAACTCGGCGCACGCAGCGGTCACCCAGTCGTCCATCACCGTCATCGCGCCCACTCCTCCGCCCGGCGTACGTCCTCGTCAGTGTCGCAGTCGAACCAGGGCGGCGGGCCGTCACCGGACCAGGGCACCTCCCGCACCACGAGCCCGGCCAGCAGGGCCCGGACCGGGGCTCCGGACAGGCTGCCAGCCCGCTCGGCCGTCAACCGGTCCAGCCCGGCCCGCAACGCGGCGACCCGCCACACGCCGCAGAGTGACTGCCGCCGTCCGTCGCCGTCGACGAAGCACACCCCGTCAGGTCGCCGCTCGCTGCCGAGGCCACTGCGAGCCGACGGTGCCGGAGCGAGGCCGTCGGTCGCCGGTTCGGTGTCGGAGGTCTCCCGGTCGAGGTGGTTCAGCAGGTACCGGATCGCGGCCCGGGTGAGCAGCGGCAGGTCGGCGGCGAGCAGCGCGACCAGGCTGGTGTCGGGGTCCAGCAGCGTCAGGCCGGCAGCCGCCGCGGCGACCGGGCCCCCGCCCGGTGGGTCCTCCCGGACGACCCGCACGCCCGGGGGCACGGCGTCGGCCGGACCGACAAGCACCCGTGGCGTCGCGTCGGTGACGGCGGCGAACACCCGGTCGCGCATCGGCCGGCCGCCGACCGGGAGCGCGGGCTTGTCGACCCCGCCCATCCGGCGGGCGGCTCCACCCGCGAGCACCACAGCGGCGTACGTCTCCACCCGGCCACGGTAGCCCCGCCAGCGCCCGATCGTGCCGGCGCCGCTCAGGCCCGCAACCGCCTCCTCCAACCCTGCTGACCCGACCCCTCGCCCCGGTGGTCATGAAGTTGTCGGTCAACACGCCGACGACACGCGCGGACAACTTCATGATCGACGCACGAGGGCAGGGGCGGGGGTGGGGCGGGAGTGGGGGTGGGGGAGCTTACGGCCGGTGGTCGTGCGGGCGGGCCGGCCTGGGGTGGAGGATGGCGGGATGGGACGGGCGACTGATCGACGGGGCGTACTCCGAATCGACCTGGATGCGGCGACCTCCGGGCGTGGGGCCGTCCGTCGTCCGGACACCCTCGCCGTGGAGGAGCCGCTGGAGATCCGGGTGGGCGCGGCCGGTCCCGGCCGCCGACGGCCGCTCGCCGTCACCATGCGTACGCCCGGCGACGACCTGGACCTGGCGATCGGGTTCCTTCTGACCGAGGGGCTGATCCGGTCGACCGACGACGTGTCGACCGCGCAGCTCTGCGCGGGCGCGGAGACGCCGAACACGTACAACGTGGTGGACGTGGTGCTCGCGCCCGGCGTGCCGGAGCCGACCACCGACCCGTCCCGGAACTTCTACACGACCAGTTCCTGCGGTGTCTGTGGCAAGGCGAGCATCGACGCGGTACGCACCCGGTCGCTGTTCCCGGTCTCGGCGGACCCGCTGGCTGTGCCGGCCACGCTCCTCGCCGACCTGCCCGACCGGCTCCGCGCCGCCCAGCGCGGCTTCGACCGGACCGGTGGACTCCACGCGGCGGGGCTGTTCACTCCCGACGGTGAGCTGGTGGTGCTGCGGGAGGACGTGGGCCGGCACAACGCCGTGGACAAGGTGATCGGCTGGGCGGTCCGGGAACGACGCCTCCCACTGGCCGGGCACCTGCTGCTGGTCTCCGGGCGGGCCAGCTTCGAGCTGACCCAGAAGGCGTGGATGGCGGGGCTGCCGCTGCTGGCCGCGGTGTCCGCCCCGAGCACCCTCGCCGTCGAACTGGCCGACGAGGCGGGGATGACACTGGTCGGCTTCCTACGCGGCCGGACGATGAACGTCTACGCCGGGCCACACCGGATCATGGTGGAGCAGTCGGCCTGACGCTCAGCGATCGAGCAGGTCGAACAGGCCGAGTCGGACGGCGGCGTCGCGGGCGATCAGGAAACCGGCGATGCCGAGGATCCAGCCGAAGGCACCACCGGCCTTGTTGACGATCCAGTTGTTGAGTCGGGCGAGCACCGGCTCGACCATCGCCGGGCGGGCCGACCTGGCACCCAGCAGGAGGACCGCTGGCAGCACCATGACCAGGCAGTATCCGGCCAGCAGCACCACCACGGTCGCCGAACCGACCCCGGAGGTGGCCAACAGCCCCACCGCACCGAGGTACGGCAGCATGGTCGCCACCTCGGCGAGCGCGGCGAGCAGGGCGAGCCCGACCAACCACCGGGCCGAGGAGTCACCGGCGGTGGCCCGGTCCCGCCATCGCAGCACGCCACCGGTACGCGGACGCCGTTTGCCGTCGTAGCGGAAGCTGAGCGCCAGCATGCCGACGCCCAGGACGAGTTGCGCCCAGAGCACCACGCGATTGTCCAGCGCACCGCCCAGCGCGTCCGCCAGCGTGCCGCCGCCGAAGACCAGCAGCAGACCCACCGCCAGGTAGAACCCCGCGATCGTGGCGAGGTAGCCCAGGATCCGTCGGGCGTTGACCGGCCCGGGGGCGAGCAGCAGCCAGACCGGGATGAACAGGGTGCCGATGCTGGTGCTGTCGATCAGCGCCAGCCCGGCCAGCGACAGCGGCAATTCGGGGCTCACGAGATCATTCTGCGTGGCTCCTGACCCCTGCCACGTCGGCCGTGGACAGGAACAACGCGTACATCCTTCGACGGAGGGCGTCGCCGGGCAACCCGCTCAGATGGCATCGCCGCCCGCCGGTCAGGCCAGGTCGAGAATGCTCCAGTTCATCGGTAGGACCTTGGCCGCCACCTCGGGCTGCGCGGTCGCGTAGTGCGCCTCGTGAGTGAGTGCCGCCCGCGCGGCATGGCCGAACGAGACGTCGCCCCCCACGACGCGGGCCAACGTGCCGGTGTCTCGCACGTCCTCGGCGTCGAGCGGCAGCAGGCGGATCATCGGGGCGGTCATCATCAGGGCGAGCAACGCGGCATCGATCTCGTCGGCCACGTTCGCGAACGCGACCGCCAGGCAGGTCGCCGGGACGGCCACCTGCCGACCCTCGTCAGCGACCTCCAGCATCAACTCGCCCACCGAGACGTTGCCCTCGATATAGGCGGTCAACGCCGACGCGTCGAAGACGGCCGCTATCCGACCGCTCATCCGGCGCGTCCCAACATCCGGCGTCCCTCGGCCAGGGCGTCCGCCGGGATGGGTGTCGCCAGCCGCTCCCGCCACCGCGCCCTGCCCGCCTCGGTCGCCTCGATCCCGGCTCGCCGCAGCACCTCGTCGAGATGCACACGGGCCATCTGAACCCGGACCGCCGCGGTGATCGCGGCCGAGACGTTGGGCTGTTGGTCCAGCCACTCCGCGACGTCGTCGGGGAGGCTCACCGAGCGCTTCACGGTCATGTCCGGCAGCCTACCAATTCTGGTAGCACCAGCGGTATTACCCGCCTCCTCAGCGGCGACCACGTCGGCTCCTCCGGCGAGGGCGGAGCACGCCCGGCATGCCGACCGACGGCCAGCCGTCCAGCTCGGACGGCGGCACGCCCCGCCGGAGCAGGTCGTCCAGCAACACCGCCAGCGAGTAGTCGGGGTGCAGGCTGAGCGTGCGTTCGAGCGCGACAGCGGCCAGCGCCCCCTGCCCCGCGCGCCAGGCCGCGAACGCCAGCAGTGCCCCCGGCGCGGCGATCAACTCCGGCTCGGCCCGACGCAGCACGTCGGTCCAGAGGGCGATGTCCCGATCCCGGCCGTCGGTGCGTTCCCAGGCGTGATCCCGGACCGGGAGGTGGGTCATCAGGAGGCTCAGCCAGGCCACCTCGTCGTCGTCGAGCCGCTCGTCGCGCCGCTGCCGACGGTGGGCCGCACGAACCGCCGCCACCCCGGCGGAGCGCAGAGCCCGCCCACCGAGCAGATCACTCTCGGGCGCCTGCTCGATCAGCTCGGTGATCCTCAGCTCGGCGCGGGCGGTGGCCGCGCGTACCGCCTCCCGGGGCGGCCCGTCGACAGGTGCCACCTGCGCCACCAGGGCGGCCCGGTCGGGGAGGGCGACCTGGCCGGCGAAGACCGCCGAGGCGGTCACCGGGTTGGCGCTCGGGTCGTAGCGCCGACCCTCGGGCGGGCAGCAGTCAGGCTCGGCACAGAGGTAGGACCACCAGCGGCCCTCGGTGACCCGCAACGCGTCGAGCACCTCCGTCCCGCCGGCGGCCAGCGCGACGCGCACCGCGTCCACCGCCGGGGTGACCCGATCCGCTGACCCGTAGCCGACCACGGTGGCGGACTCCGCGCCCTGCCTGCGGATCACGCCGGCCAGGTGCCGCGCCCGCTCGGCCGGATCGGTCGACGGCTCGGGCAGATCCGCGCGGGCGGCGAAGATGATCTGCCGACCGAGCAACGCCACGGCCACCACGCTGTCGGTGGGATGGAACCCGAGCAGGTACGGCACGGCGGCGATCAGGTCGGCGGGTGAGCGGACGGTGAGCTGAGAACGTTCGATCGCTGTCATGCCGGAAGCGTGCTGCGGGCCGGTTCGGGGCCGCTGCCCCTGTGGACGACACGCGGCTTATCCACAGTTACTCACCGTGTTTTCCCTGCTCAGCCCACTTCCACGGGTGTCGGAGGGCGGCCGATCTGGGTCGGGCGGGGCCGTGGTGTCGTGGGGAGCGGTTACCGTGCGCTGATGGACCTGGCGTACCTACGCGCGCACCCGGCACACCTGCCGACCTTCCGGACCCACCAGCGCATCCGGGAGACGCCGGTCGCCGGTGGAAACATCTGCGACGCCGCCCGGCTCACCCTGGACGACGGCCACTCCGTCTTCGCCAAGTCCTGGCCCGAAAGGGCGGACCGGGCGGCACCGGAGGGCTTCTTCGCCGCCGAGGCCGCCGGGTTGCGGTGGCTGCGGGAGGCCGGCGCCGTCGGCGTACCCGAGGTGATCGTGGCATTGCCGGACCTGCTGGCGCTCGACTGGGTGGAGCCCGGCGAGCCGACGCCGGAGGCCGCCGAACGCTTCGGCCGGGAGTTGGCCGACCTGCATCGGGCAGGGTCGGCCGGCTTCGGTGCGCCCTGGCCCGGCTTCATCGGGTCGCTCCCACAGGACAACACCGCCACCGACGGGCCCTGGTCGACGTGGTTCGCCGAGCGACGACTCCTCCCCCATCTCCGACGTTCGGTCGACGGTGGTGCGCTGACCGGCGCCGACGTCACGGTGGTCGAGCAGGTCATCGACCGGGTCGACGGGGTGGGCGGCGACGAGCCGCCCGCGCGCGTCCACGGCGACCTGTGGCCGGGCAACGTGCTGTGGGGAGCCGACGACCGGGCCTGGCTCGTCGACCCGGCAGCCCACGGTGGGCACCGGGAGACGGATCTCGCCCAACTCGCACTCTTCGGCGGCGTCCCGCACCTGGATCGGGTGCTGGCCGCCTATCAGGAGAGCTGGCCGTTGCCGGACGGCTGGCAGGCCCGACTGCCCCTGCACCAACTGCATCTGCTGCTCGTGCACACCGCGCTGTTCGGCGGCAGCTACCGAGATGCGGTGGTCCAGACCGCCCGCGCCGCCCTGGGGCGGGCCGAGCGCGCTACGGTCGACAGGTGAGCGTCGCCCCGGGGACCGACGGGGTCCTCGTCGACCGGTACGGCCGCGTCGCCCGGGACCTGCGCGTGTCCCTCACCGACAAGTGCAACCTGCGCTGCACCTACTGCATGCCGGCCGAAGGTCTGCCCTGGCTGGCCGGTCCCCAGTTGCTGACCGACGAGGAGATCGTCCGGCTGGTCCGGGTGGCCGTCGAGCGTCTCGGTGTGACCGAGGTGCGGTTCACCGGTGGTGAGCCGCTGATCCGACAGGGGCTGGTCGGCATCGTCAGCGCGGTGGCCGCGTTGCAGCCCCGCCCCCGGGTCTCGCTGACCACCAACGGCATCGGTCTGGACCGGCTGGCCCCGGCGCTGAGCGCGGCCGGCCTGGACCGGGTGAACGTCTCACTGGACACCCTGGACCCGGGCCGGTTCGAGCGGCTCACCCGCCGCCCCCGCCTGGACGCGGTGTTGGCCGGGCTCGCCGGGGCGAAGGCCGCCGGGCTGAGCCCCGTGAAAATCAACTCCGTCCTGATGCGCGGGGTCAACGAGGACGAGGCACCGGCCCTGCTGCGCTTCGCCCTGGACCACGACTACCAGTTGCGGATCATCGAGCAGATGCCGTTGGACGCCCAACACGGCTGGGACCGCAGCACGATGGTGACGGCCGAGGAGATCCTGACCTCCCTGCGTACCGCCTTCGATCTCAGCCCCGACCCGGCCGAGCGCGGGGCGGCACCGGCGGAGACGTGGTTGGTCGACGGCGGCCCCGCCCGGGTCGGTGTGATCGCCAGCGTCACCCGCCCGTTCTGCGGGGACTGCGACCGCACCCGGCTGACCGCGGACGGCCAGGTTCGTGCCTGCCTCTTCGCCACCGAGGAGTCCGACCTGCGCGCCGCGCTGCGCGGCGGCGCGGACGACGACGAGTTGGCCCGGCGCTGGCGCACCGCGATGTGGGGTAAGCGCGCCGGGCACGGCATCGACGATCCCACCTTCCTCCAGCCGACCCGGCCGATGTCCGCGATCGGGGGCTGAGACATGGGGCAGACGCAACTGACCGTCCGCTACTTCGCGGGGGCCCGCGCCGCCGCAGGTCGGCCCGAGGAGGTCGTGACCGCGGGTCGATCGCTCGACGATCTCAGCGCCGAGTTGACCCGGCGACACGGCGAGCGGCTGGCCGCCGTGCTGCGGGTGGCGAGTTTCCTCGTGGACGGCGTCACCTGTCATGATCGTCAGGCACCCCTACCGGCCGGGGCCACGATCGACGTCCTGCCCCCGTTCGCGGGCGGCTGAGGGAGGCGCACGCATGTTGGCGGTTCTGGGGTTCGTGACCGTCCTGGCCACGGTCACCGGCCTCATCCACCTCTACCTGTGGAAGCGGCTCGTTCGCGACACCACCACCCCGGGCCGTCGGCGACGGATCGGCGGGATCGCCGCCCTGGTGCTGGCGCTGCTCGTGCCGGCGACCATGGCCGGGACGCAGGCCGGGCTCTACTGGCTCGCCTGGCCGGGTTACCTGTGGCTCGCACTGATGTTCTACCTGCTCGTCGTGCTGGTCGTGCTCGAGGTGCCGATGCTCGTCACCCGGCTGGTGATGCGCCGCCGGGTGATCGCCGCGGAGCCGACCGCCGCCGCGCCCGAACCGGTGCTGGTCGGTGCCGCCGGGCCCACCGAGCCGCCGGCCGCCGGTGCCGTCGCGGCACCGGACCACGACCCGGCCCGCCGGCTCCTGCTGGCCCGTGGCGCGGCCATCTTCGCCGGTCTCACCGCCACCGCCACCGTGGGGTACGGCGTCCGCACCGCCCTCGGCCCACCGCGCCTGGACCGGGTGCAGATCCCGCTCGCCAAGCTTCCTCGCAGCATGGACGGCCTGCGGATCGCGACCGTCTCCGACATCCACCTCGGCCCCCTGCGCGGCCGGGCACACACCGAGCGGATCGTCGCCGCGATCAACCGACTCGACGCGGACCTGGTCGCGGTCGTCGGAGACCTGGTCGACGGCTCGGTCGCCGAACTCGGCTCGGCCGCCGCGCCGCTGCGCGACCTTCGCTCCCGGTACGGCAACTTCTTCGTCACCGGCAACCACGAGTACTACTCCGGGGTGGAGGAGTGGGTCCAGGAGGTCGACCGGCTCGGCCTGCGGGTGTTGCAGAACCGCCGCCAGGAGATCCAGGCCCGGGGTGGCGTGCTCGACCTGGCCGGTGTGAACGACCTGGACGCGACGGGAGGCAGCGGCCTCGCGGCCGGGCCGGACTTCGCCGCCGCCCTCGGTGACCGCGACCCGAGCCGCCCGGTGGTGCTGCTCGCCCACCAGCCGTTGGCAGCGGTGGAGGCGGCCACGTACGGGGTCGACCTGCAACTGTCCGGGCACACCCACGGCGGCCAGATGGTGCCGTTCAACCTGGCCGTCCGGCTGGAGCAGCCGGTGGTCAGCGGCCTCGGCGAGGTCGACGGCACCAAGGTCTACGTGACCAACGGCGCCGGCTTCTGGGGGCCGCCGGTCCGGGTCGGGGCCGAGCCGCAGATCAGTCTGGTCGAGTTGCGCTCGGCATAGCGGACGTCACGTCCGCGCGTGGCGGCAGGCGGCCGGCGTGGCGGGCGTGACAGGATGCGGCGTGCCTCCGTTCAGCGCCGTACCCCCCGGTGGCCTACCGCCATTCGTCGCGGACCTGCACATCCATTCGAAATACTCGCGCGCGTGCAGCCGCGACCTCACCACCCCGAATCTGGCGTGGTGGGCCCGGCGTAAGGGCATCGGTCTGCTCGGCACCGGCGACTTCACCCATCCCGCCTGGTACGACCACCTGCGCGAGACGCTACGGCCCGCCGAGCCGGGGTTGTACCGGCTCGATGCCGACGCGGAACGGGACGTCGCCCGTCGGCTGCCTCCCCGCCTGGCGAGCGCCGCGGAGGCGGACCCGGTCCGGTTCATGCTGAGCGTGGAGATCTCCACCATCTACAAGCGGGACGACCGGACCCGCAAGGTGCACCACCTGATCTACCTGCCCGACCTGGACGCGGTGGCGCGGTTCAACACCGCGCTCGGCCGGATCGGCAACCTCGGCTCGGACGGCCGGCCGATCCTCGGCCTGGACTCCCGCGACCTGCTGGAGATCACCCTGGAGGCCAGCCCGGACGGCTTCCTGGTGCCGGCCCACATCTGGACGCCGTGGTTCTCCGCGCTGGGCTCGAAGTCGGGCTTCGACGCGATCGCCGACTGCTACGCCGACCTGGCCGAGCACATCTTCGCCGTGGAGACCGGCCTCTCGTCCGACCCGGCGATGAACTGGCGGGTCGGCAGCCTGGACGGCTACCAGTTGGTGTCCAACTCGGATGCGCACTCCCCGCCCGCGCTGGGCCGGGAGGCGACGGTGTTGACCGCCGAGCGCACCTACTTCGCCGTCCGGGAGGCGCTGCGGACCGGCATCGGCCTGGCCGGGACGATCGAGTTCTTCCCGGAGGAGGGGAAGTACCACGCCGACGGGCACCGGCTGTGCGGCGTCAACTGGTCGCCGGAGCGCACCCGCGCGGCCGGCGGAAAGTGCCCCGAGTGCGGCAAGCCGCTCACCGTGGGCGTGCTCAGCCGGATCGAGGAGCTGGCCGACCGTCCGGAGGGGCACCGGCCGGCGGACGCCCGGGACGTCACACACCTGGTGCCGCTGGCCGAGATCCTCGGTGAGATCAACAAGGTGGGCGCTCGGTCGAAGAAGGTCGAGGGGCGCCTCAACGAGCTGGTCGCAACGCTCGGCCCGGAGCTGGAGATCCTGACCACCACGCCGCTCGGCGACATCGCGCAGACGGGCGGGGAACTCCTCGCCGAGGGCATCGGGCGGTTGCGGCGGGGCGACGTACGCCGGGTGCCGGGCTACGACGGCGAGTACGGGGTGATCACGCTCTTCGACCCGGCGGAGCTGGGTGCCCACGCGGGCACGGCGCAGGAGACGCTGTTCGACGTACCCGTGCCGGCGCAGCGACGCCCCGCGGAGCCGACGGCCCGCGCGACGGCCAAGCGCCCGGCGGCGGCCAAGGCCGAGTCGAAGCGCAAGCCGACCCCGCCGCCCGCGCCACCGATCGCGCCGCCGCCGTCACCGCACGAGCCGTTCGAGCCGATGCTCGCCGGGATGGAGGAGGTCGGCACCGGCCTGCTGGACCGGCTGGACGCGATGCAGCGGGTGGCCGCCTCCGCACCCGGCGGTCCGCTGCTCATCGTCGCCGGGCCGGGCACCGGCAAGACCCGGACACTCACCCACCGGATCGCGTACCTCTGCGCGGAGCTGAACGTCTTCCCGGAGCACTGTCTGGCGATCACGTTCACCCGTCGGGCCGCCGAGGAGCTGCGGCACCGCCTCGACGGTCTGCTCGGCCCGGTCGCGGAGGACGTCACGGTCGGCACGTTCCACGCGCTGGGATTGACCATCCTGCGGGAGAACGCCGGAGCCGTGGGCCTGCCGAGCGATTTCCGGATCGCCGACGACACCGAGCGGGCGGCGGCGCGCACGGAGGCCGGTGACGACAGCGCCGGCTACACGGCGCTGCTGCGCAAGCAGGACCTTGTCGACCTGGACGAGCTGGTGAGCCTGCCGGTGGAGCTGTTGCGGGCCGATCGCGGGCTGGTGGAACGCTACCGGGACCGCTGGCGGTGGATCTTCGTCGACGAGTACCAGGACGTCGACGCGACCCAGTACGAGCTGCTGCGGCTGCTCAGCCCGGCGGACGGCAACCTCTGCGCGATCGGCGACCCGGACCAGGCGATCTACTCGTTCCGGGGTGCCGACGTCGGCTACTTCCTGCGCTTCTCCGAGGACTTCACGGACGCCCGGTTGGTCCGACTGAACCGCAACTACCGCTCGTCGGCGCCGATCCTGGCCGCCGCCGTGCAGGCCATCGCGCCGTCCTCGCTGGTCCGTGGTCGGCGGCTCGATCCGGCCCGGCTCGACCCGGAGGCCCCGCTGGTCGGCCGTTACCCGGCGGCGTCCGTCGCCGAGGAGACCGACTTCGTGGTCCGTACCGTCGACGAGCTGGTCGGCGGGCTGTCCCACCGCTCGCTGGACTCGGGCCGGATCGACGGCCGCTCCACCACGTTGTCGTTCTCCGACATCGCCGTGCTGTACCGCACCGACGCGCAGGCCGCGCCCGTCGTGGACGCCCTGACCCGGGCCAACATCCCGGTGCAGAAGCGGTCCCACGACCGGTTGCGGGACCGGCCCGGGGTGGCGGCCATCGCCCGCGAGTTGCGGCACGCCGACGGGTTGGCCGGCCCACTGGCCGCCCGGGTGCGGCTTGCCGGGCAGGTGGTCGCCGAGCGGTTCGCCGTGCCCACCCTGGACGGCGGCGGCGGCGCGGTGCGCCCCGAGGACGTCCGCTCGGCCGTGGACCTGCTGACCCCACTGGCCCGACGCTGTGGGGACGACCTGGAGACGTTCCTGTCGCAGCTCGCGACCGGCGCGGAGGTGGACGCGCTCGACCCACGCGCGGAGGCGGTCACGCTGCTCACCCTGCACGCCGCGAAGGGCCTGGAGTTCCCGGTGGTCTTCCTGATCGGCGTCGAGGACGGGTTGCTGCCGCTGCGGTGGCCCGGCTCGACTCCCGACGAGGACGCGGTCGCCGAGGAGCGACGCCTCTTCTTCGTCGGCCTCACCCGCGCCCAGGACCGGCTGTACGTCAGCCACGCCGCCCGGCGTACCCGGCACGGTGTGGAGCGGGACTGTGCTCCGTCGCCGTTCCTCGGTGTCGTCGACCCCGGCCTGTTCGAGCGGTTCGGCGAGACGGAACCCCGCCGCCCCAAGGATCGCCAGCTCCGGTTGATCTGACGGTCCGAGTCGTGCCGCCGGCCGGCACGGGCCCTCGCCGCACTATTACGCGCAGGCGATATACCTGTGAGTCATTCTTATGACTCACAGGTATATCGCTCGCTGAAGTGGGCCGACGGACGGCTGCTACGTAGAGTGAAGCAACAGGCTGGTCAGCCGAGTAGGGCAGCGAGCCAGGCGCCCGCGAGCAGGGCCGGTCCGAGCGGCAGCAGGGTGTCCCGGCGGACCCGCCGCGCGACGAGCAGGCCGACCACCAGCCCGCCGTGTAGCAGGTGTGGCAAGACCAGCCCGACGAGCAGGGCATCCCGGCCCAGCCAGCCGAGCGGCAGGCCGAGGACCGCGGCGAGTTTCACGTCTCCGAACCCCAGTCGTGAGCCGGGGAGCAGGGCCAGCAGGACGTGCGCCACTCCGGCGACCGTCGCGCCGGCCAGCGCGCCGACCAGTCGGGCCGACTCGTCGGCCAGCAGCGCCGCGCCAGTCAGCCCGGTGAGGGCCACCAGCCCGGCGGTGAGGACCAACGGGTCGGGCAGGCGCAGACAGGCCAGGTCTACCCGGGCCAGCACCAGCCCGACGGCCGCCACCAGGAGAAAGACCGGCAACGCAGGATCGTCACCACGAGTGACGGCGAGCCCGCCGAACACCGCCGCCGACACCGGCAGCCAGACCCGGGCCCCGGCGCCGCGTCGAGGCTGCGGCCGGGCCGGCGGGTCGGTGAAGCGCCGGGCCAGCGGGGGTACGACGAGACCGACCAGCCCGCCGAGCCACGCCACCCCGAGCACAGCAGCGGCCGACATGGGCCGGAGGTTAGCGGCGCTCGCTCATTGGCGAGGTCCCCGATCGCGAATCCGCGCTCACCCGGCGGGGCCGTTCTGTGCTCACCACCAGCGCGACACCGGCGACGATGACCGCGCCGCCGAGCAGCACCTGCGGGGTGATCGGCTCGGCGACCAGCAACGCGCCGAGCGCCACCGCGACAGCGGGGTTGACGTAGGCGTACGTCGACACCAACGAGATGGGCGCGTTGTGCAGCAGCCAGACGTACGCGGTGAAGGCCACCAGTGAGCCGGCCACCATGAGGTAGCCCAGTGCAAACCAGGAGCGGGTGCTGACCTGCGCCGGGTGGAAGTCACTCAGCTCGCCCCGACCGGCGGAGACGACGGCGAGCGCCAGTGCTCCGGCCACCATCTCGTACACCGTCGCGACGAACGGGTCGGTGGGCATCCGGACTCGCCCGGACAGGAACGACCCGACCGACCAGGAGACGGATGCCGCCACCACGGTCAACGCGCCCACCAGCGGCACCGCCGCCGAACTGCCGGCGGGCAGCACCAGCAGGACCAGACCGGCGAAGCCCACTGTGACCCCGGCGAACGTCCAGAGCGGGGGCCGGTCGCCGGTGGCCGAGCGCAACAGCACCACCAACAGCGGAACCGTCGCCACCAGTAGCGCGGCGACACCGGAGGGCACCGCCACCCCGGGAGGCCCGGACTCGGCGAGTACCACCAGACCGTTACCACCGGCGAGCAGGAGTACGCCGATCAGCGCGGCGGACCCGAGTTGCCGCCGGTCCACCCGGAGCGCGCCGGGACCTCGGCGCAGCCGCAGCACCACCGCCAGGATCAGACCGGCCACAGCGAACCGCAGGGCGGCCGACAGCAGCGGCGGCAGCGTCTCCACCGTGATCCGGATGGCCAGATAGGTGGAACCCCACAGCAGGTAGACCACGATCAACGCGGTCCAGATCAGTGTCGGGGTGGCGCCTGCGCGGCGGGCCGCGAGGGCTGCGGCGCTCGGTGGAGGTGAGCTCATCAGTGGACCACGCTACGGTGACGTCGGAGTCGGCGTCGCGTATTGGTGGCCGGCCTCTCACCACTCGTGCAGGAGGGCGGCATGACGAACTACGGACCACCGGGCGGCGGCGACCCGGGACCGTGGCGTGGGCAGCGACCCGACGAGACGCCCGGACGGCCGGTGCAGCAGCCCTACCCTCCGGCGGTCCCGTCGTACCCGCGCGCACCCCAGGGGCGACCCGGGCCGTACGACGACCCGGGCGCCGCGCCGTACGGAGGGCAGGGCCCCGCGCCCTACGGAGGCGGTTCCGAGGGGCCCTACGGGCGCGAGCAGTCGCCCTACGGCACGTACGGGGCCGACCCGGCGTACGGCGGGCAGCAGTACCGCCCCGACGAGCACCCGTACGGCGGTGATCCTGCTCCGGCACCGAGCCGACGGGGTCGGGGGCCGCTGATCGCGGTGCTGGCCGTCGTACTGCTGGTGGTGGCCGCCGGTGGCGCGTTCTGGCTGCTGCGCGGGCAGGACGACCCGGCGCCGTCGGCCGCGCCGAGCGATTCGCCGGTCGCCGGTGAGCCGAGCGCGGACGCGGATGTGGACGGGGCCGAGCCCACGCCGAGCGGCGCGGCACCGGAGTCGTCGGCCGACCCCCGGTTCGCCAAGGTCGGCCAGTGCGTCCGCAACGACGGTGCCGCGGGTGGCAAGCCCAAGCTGCTGATCAGCGGTTGTGCCGCGAAGACCTACGAGGTGCTGAGCCGGATCGACGGCGCGACCAGCGGCGAACGCGACGCCGAGGCCAAGTGCAGCAAGGTCGAGGGTTACACCAACTGGTACTTCTTCGACAGCGAGCTGGACACTCTCGACTTCGTCCTCTGCCTCAAACAACGCTGAGACCACCCACCCCGGGGATATGACATGACGACCTACGGACCGCCGGGCTCCGGCCAGCCGGACGACCCTCAGCAGCGCCCTCCCACCGGGTCCGACGGCTCACCACCGGTCGATCCGACGCTGCCCCAGTGGGGTCCGCCACCGCCGGCGGACGACCCGACGCGGCAGCAGTGGGGGCCACCGCCGAGCGATCCGGAGCCGCCCACCGCGCCGATGTGGGCACCCCCTCCGACCTCGGGCCCGGGTCAGCCGCCCGCCTCGGGGTCGGGTTACCCGCCGACCTCCGGTGCGGGATACCCGCCCGCCTCCGGCCCGGGTCATCCGCCGCCCGGGCCGTTTCCGCCGGCCGGGCCGGTGCCGGGTCAGCCGCCCGCGCCGTGGGGTCCACCGCCTCCGGGCGGCTTCGGTCTGCCACCCGTCCCGCCGGCGAAGAACAACGGACGCAAGGTCGCTCTCATCATCGGGCTGGTGGTGCTGCTTCTGCTCTGCCCATGCCTCGGCCTGGCCGGTTGGGCGATCTGGAGGGTCGCGGACGCCGGCAACGACGTCGAGCCCAGGCCGTCGGTGAGCATGCCGGTCCGTCCGCCGGTCGTGCCCAGCGCCGTACCGACGCCGGACCTGCCGGACCTGCCGGACCCGGACGAGGAGTTCGCCCGGGGCGACTGTGTGGTCAACGAGGGCACCGAAGACGACGCGGAGCTGCGCAAGGTGCCGTGCGGCCCGAACACCTACCAGGTGCTGTTGCGGATTCCGGCTACCACCGATGGGGACCGGTGCGAGACGCTCGCGCCGCAGGCGACGGCGAACTACGTGCACGACAACTCGATCGATCTGTTCGACTACGTCCTCTGCCTGAAGGAACGCTAGCCGCCGCTTGCCAAAACTAGGGCTGTCTAGCTTGGACGCTAGACAGCCCTAGTTTTGTCTCGACGGCCTCGACACGCCGGTAGCCCCATCTATCCATGTCTAGCCCCGCAGCTAGAGGGCCCGATACTCTCCAATGCGTGGATCCGGTCCGCAATCCGTACGCGCCGGGCGCCGGTCAGCGTCCGCCCGAGCTCGCCGGGCGGGGGCGCGAGCTGGACGTCTTCGACATCGTGCTGGAACGCATCGCGCGAGGCCGCCCCGAACGCAGCCTGATGCTCACCGGGCTGCGGGGCGTCGGCAAGACGGTCCTGCTCAACACCCTCCGTTCCCAGGCGATCAACCACCTCTGGGGCAGCGGCAAGATCGAGGCACGACCGGACCAGTCGTTACGTCGCCCGGTCGCCGCCGCCCTGCACATGGCGGTCCGGGAGCTGGCACCCCGACACCGCGCGCCCGACCGGATCGACACGTTCCTCGGCGTCCTCAAGGCGTTCGCCCAGCGCTCCGCCCCATCCGGCCGTGGCGGCGCCGCCCCGAAACTGCGCGACCGATGGCAGCCCGGCATCGACGTGCCTGCGGCCAGCGGCCGGGCCGACTCCGGCGACATCGAGATCGACCTCGTCGAGCTGCTCAGCGACGCCGCCGCGGTGGCCAGTGACGTGGGCACCGGCATCGCCATCTTCATCGACGAGATGCAGGATCTCGGCCCGGAGGACGTGTCGGCGCTCTGCGCCGCCTGCCACGAGCTGTCCCAACTCGGCGCTCCCCTGATCGTGGTCGGCGCCGGGCTGCCGCACCTGCCGGCGGTGCTCAGCGCCGCCAAGTCGTACTCCGAACGGTTGTTCCGCTACCAACGCATCGACCGGCTCGACCGGATCGCCGCCGACCAGGCGCTCTGCGCGCCGGCCGAGCGCGAGGAGGTCGAGTACGAGCAGAAGGCACTCGACCTGCTCTACGAGAAGTCCGGAGGCTATCCCTACTTCGTGCAGGCGTACGGCAAGGCGACCTGGGATCACGCGCCGCGCTCGCCGATCACCGCCGCCGACGTACGGGTCGCCGCGCCGGAGGCGGAAGCGGAGCTGGCGGTCGGGTTCTTCGGCTCCCGATTCGAACGGGCCACCCCCGCCGAACGCGAGTACATGCGGGCGATGGCCACCATGTCCGCGGTCGAGGGCGACTCCTCAGCGGTGGTCCGCGACGACATGGACGCCGCGGTGCCCACCGCCGAGATCGCCCGGGCTCTCGGTCGCAAGCCCGCCAGCCTGTCCCCGGCCCGCGACGCGCTGATCAAGAAGGGGCTGATCTACTCCGGTGAGCGCGGCACCGTCGCCTTCACTGTGCCGCACTTCGGCCGGTACCTGCGCACCCAACCGGCCTGACCGTCGTCGACCGCGCCGACGCGGCTCAGACCTTGGACCAGGGCGCCGGAAAGAGCACTTCACCGCGGGGCGGAGGGCCCTCCTCGCTGGTGGACGGGGGCAGCACCAACGCCTGCCAGGGTTCCCCCAGGCCAGCCCACGGGCCGGTCAGGCCCAGCTCGGTCGCCGGGCCGAACCCGAACCGGCGGTAGAACGCCGGGTCACCGAGGACCACGACCAGCCGCTCGCCCAGCTCGGTGGAGGCATCCAGCGCGGCCTGCACGACGGCCGTGCCGTGCCCGACGCGCTGCCGGTGCGGCGCGACCGCCACCGGGCCGAGTGCCAGGACCGGCACGTCCGAGCCCCCCTCCGGCCGCACACGCACCCGGGTGAGCAGCGCGTAGCCGACCACCTCACCGCCGTACTCGGCGACCATGGCCAACTCCGGCAGCCAGGCGGCGGTGCCCCGCAACTCGTCGACCAGGCCCACCTCCGGCGGCGTCGCCACGTCCGGACGGGCGAAGGCGGCGGCCAGCACGCGGCGTACCGAGCCGGCGTCGGCCGGATCCTCGGGGCGTAGCCGCAGCGTGGTCACCCGCGCGACGTTACTCGCCACAGCCGGTCCATCCGTGACTGTCGCTCGAATCGGCGTGGCGCACGTGCATGGGCACCGATCCGATCCGGCCGTTGCCCGGGTAGCAAACGCCGCGACGGGGTATGACTGATCCATGACGCCCGTACGCTCTCTCGCCCGAGCCATGCTGAGCGGCATCTTCGTGGTCCAGGGTTACCGCAACTTCCGTGACCCGGGCCGACTCGTGGTGGCCGCCCAGCCGGTGACCGAGAAGGTCGCGCCGCTTCTGAAGAAGGCACACCCGAGCTTCCCCACCGAGACCGGGACGTTGATCCGACTCAACGCCGCGGTGCAGGTCAGCGCCGGGTTGATGCTGGCCACCGGTCGGCTCAGTCGACCCGCTGCGCTGGTCCTCGCCGGTACGCTGGTGCCGGTGACGGTCGCCGGGCATCCCTTCTGGAAGAACGACGATCCGACGGCTCGGAACAACAACCAGATCCACGCCATGAAGAACCTGGGCCTCCTCGGTGGTCTGCTGCTGGCCGCCGCCGACACCGGCGGCAAGCCCGGTCTGCGGTGGCGGACCGGTCATCGCATCGGCCACTCTCGACGTTCCGTGCAGCGCGCCGTCCGTACCGCCCGGCGCGAGGCTCGGATCGCCGTCCGATCCGCCTCCACCGCACGTCGACTCCCCGGCTGAACTGCATCGATCCGTCTCCGAGCCACCCCCACCCCCCGCTAAGGCCGCGAATTACCTGAACCACCCGGTAGGCGTTAACGCGGTGGAAATGTCAAAAACATGTGTGGGATCGGACACGGTCGCATAACGCGGGAGGCACTGACGTGAGGCGCCGTTCTAGGCTCCGTGCAGGACCTGGACGGATAGGACGACCTTGGTACGGGGGTGGCCACGCCATGCCGACGGCTGTCGGTAGACGGGCGGACCGCCTCGCCCCAATCCAACGCATGACGCGTGGGATCGATCGCAGGAACGTCGTACGGGGCGCCATCGTGGCCGCCGTCGCCTACGCCGCATGGCTCGCCATCGGCACCTTCGGGCGTCCGTACAACTTCTTCGATATGAAGATCTACCACGGTGCCGTGGTGTGGTGGGCGAGCGGTCACGAGCTCTATGAGTTCATCGCGCCCGGGACCACGCTGGGCTTCACCTATCCACCGTTCGCCGGCCTGGCCATGTTGCCGATGGCGCAGCTCCCGATCGGCATGGCCGGCTTGGTCAACGCCGCCGCCAGCATCGCCGCGTTGACGTTGGTCCTGGCCGGGCTGCTTCGCCCCATCGTGGACCGCCTGGCGTGGCCACTGTGGTTCACCGTGGCCCTGGCGGTGCCGCTCGCCGTCGCCATCGAACCGGCTCGGGAGACCCTCGGCTACGGCCAGGTCAACATCCTGCTGTTCGCCCTGATCATGGCGGATCTGATCGGCCTCCGCTGGCGCTCCCGCCGAGGCACCCACTACGCCGCGAGCGACGGCCCTCTGCTGCGTTTCGTCTACGGCGGAGCCTGGGCCGGTGCCGGCATCGGCCTGGCCACCGCGGTCAAGCTCACCCCCGCACTGTTCATCGCCTACCTGCTGATCACCCGCCAGTGGCGGGTGGCGGCCACCGCCATCGGCACCACGATCGGCGTGACCGTGGCGAGCTTCGCGATCGTCGGCGACGAGTCGCGGACGTACTTCGGCAGCGTGCTCTGGCAGACCGAGCGGGTCGGCGCGGCGGACATGACGCCCAACCAGTCCCTCGCCGGTCTGCTCGCCCGGCTGTACGACTCGATCGAGACCCCCGGGCTGCTCTGGTTCGCCTTCTCGGTGCTGATCCTGGCGCTGGGCCTGTCCCGGGCGGCCAGTTCCCGCGCCGACGGTGATGAGCTGACCGCGTTCACGCTCGTCGGTCTGACCGCGAACGTGATCAGCCCGATCTCCTGGACGCACCACCTGGTCTGGGTGATCCCGGCGATCATCGTGCTGGCCGATGCCGCAGTGCGTCGCCGGGAGGCGAGCCGCACGATGCCCCAGCGCACCGGCCAGGGGCCCGGGTTCGGCGGGCTGCCGGGGGTCAACGGCCTTCGCCCGCCGATCTGGTATCCCACCCTGACCGGGCTTCGCCACGGCGTCGCCGCGATCGGGCTCTACCTGCTCTTCCTGATCTCCCCGATCTGGCCGTACGAGCACCAACTGCCGGAGATGTCGCACTACCAGGACGGTCTGTTCGGGGCCCTGATGGAGAATTCACTCGCGGTCGCGCTGATCGTGCTGGTCGCCACGCTGCCCTGGCGGCCCGGTGCCGAGCCCGCGTTCTACGGCGACCGGCTCGCCAGGGCGGCGGTGCTCAGCAGCCGCCGGTGAGCCCGGTCAGGGGCAGTTGACCCACTCCTCGGTGCCATCGGTGAAGACCTGCCGTTTCCAGATCGGCAGGCGCGCCTTGACCTCGTCGACCAGCCGGGCGCAGGCCGCGAAGGCCGCCGCCCGGTGTGCGGTGCTCACCGCGGCGACCAACGCCACGTCGCCGATCGCCAGCGGGCCGACCCGGTGCGAGACGGCCACCGCGTAGACGTCGGGTTCCGCGGCGATCTCGGCCGCCACCTCGCGCAGCACCTGGGCGGCGCTCGGGTGCCCCTCGTACTCCAGTCTGGTGACCTGACGCCCGTGGTCGTGGTCGCGGACCACGCCCTGGAAGGACACCACCGCGCCGGCCCGCCGGTCGGCGACCGCCGCCTCGTGGGCGGCGAGGTCGAGCGGCTGGTCGGTGACTTCACCGTAGGTGATCGTCGGCGCGGTCATGACGCACGCTCCCCGGGTAGCAACGGCAGCGGCACGATCGGCACCCGGTCACCCGGCTCGCCCCTGGTGCCGGGTCTGATGACGGCGAAACCATCCGCGCCGGCCAGGCCACGCAGCATCGCCGAGCCGACGTGTCGCACCGGATAGGCGGTGCCGGCGGCCCGGTCCAGTCGAACCAGCGCCAGGTGCGTGTGGTCACCCCGACCGGGCACCGCCTCGGCCAGCGTGGCCTGCGGCAGCACGGGCATCGAGCGGCCCTGCAGGCCGGCGAGCAGCGGTGCGACGAGCGACACCAGCGCGACGATCGCGGACTGCGGGTTGCCCGGCAGCCCGGCCACGAACCGGATCCGCCCGTCGGGGTCGGCCAACCGGGCCAGCAGCATCGGGAAGCCCGGTCGGACCGCGACAGTGTTGACCACGTAGTCGGCGCCCAGCGCCTCCAGGGTCGGGTGCAGGTGGTCGACCGGGCCGTTCATCGTGCCCCCGGTGGTGCACACCAGGTCGGCACCGGCCAACGCCGAGCGCAGGGCCGCCACGTGCGCGGGCAGCGTGTCGGCGACCGGACCCACCACGTCCGACGGGCGGACCTGACAGCCGTAGCGCCGGAGCCACGCGGGCACCGCCGGACCCAACGCGTCGCGAACACGACCGGCCGCCGGTGGCCCCGCGGTCAACAGCTCGTCGCCGAAGACCAGCAGAGCGGCGCGCGGTGCCCGCCGGACCAGCAACGTGTCGTGCCCACAGGAGGCCGCCAGGCCGATCACCGCCGGGTCGACGGGCGTGCCGACCGGCAACAACTCCTCATCGGCGTACGCCTCCTCGCCGGGTTGCCGCCACTCCGGCGTCTTCCGGGGAGTGCCGCGCACCAGGCCGTCGGCGACCGTGGACTCCTCGACGCGCAGGACGGCGGTGGCACCCTCGGGCACCATGGCTCCGGTCGCGATCTCGACGGTCGTGTCGTCCTCGGTGAGCGGTGCCGGTGTGCTGCCCGCCAGCACGCGGCCGACGACCCGCCAGGGGCCGGTGCCGCGCACCGCCCACCCGTCCACGCTGGATGTCGGGAAGGCCGGAAGGTCGGTGCGGGTGGTCAACGGCTCGGCCAGGGTGAAGCCGTCGATGTCGGCCAGTGATCGGGCGACGGCGGGCAGTGCGGCGGCCAGACCGACCGCGTAGACCCGCGATCGCGCTTCCTCCCAGCCGGCCGGCGGGGGCGCGGCGACCCGATCCGCGGTAGGTGCGGTTTCCGTGCTCACCGACCGAGCCTATCGGCACGCAC
Source organism: Micromonospora sp. WMMD964 (assembly GCF_029581455.1). Classification (NCBI taxonomy): domain Bacteria; kingdom Bacillati; phylum Actinomycetota; class Actinomycetes; order Micromonosporales; family Micromonosporaceae; genus Micromonospora; species Micromonospora sp. WMMD964. Next base: position 1,033,501 of record NZ_CP120860.1, read on the forward strand.
CGACACCCGTCCGGGCCTGCCGTGGACCGGCTGCGGTGCCGCCGCCGATCCGGGTGCTCCTCGCCGCGCCGGTGAACCCGCTGAGTCAGTGGTCGCCGCCGCGTAGCTGGTCGACCGTGTGCCCGAGGATCGGCCCGAGCACGGCCAGGCCGTCCCGGGCGCCGCCGGTCGAGCCGGGCAGGTTGACCACCAGCATCCGGCCGGCCACCCCGGCCAGGCCGCGGGACAGCACCGCCGTGGGCACCCGGTCGCGGCTGTGCGCGCGGATCGCCTCGGCGATGCCGGGGATCTCGTAGTCCAGCACGCCCCGGGTCACGTCCGGCGTCCGATCCGACGGGGTCACGCCGGTGCCACCGCTGGTCAGCACCACGTCGACGCCATCGGCGCGGGCCGCCCGCAGGGCAGCGCCGACCGGCTCCCCGTCGGGCACCACCACCGGCTCGTCGACCTGGCAACCCAACTCCCGCAGGCCCGCGACGAGCAACGGACCGCTGGTGTCGGCGTAGACGCCGGCCGCGGCCCGGTTCGACGCCACGACCACCCGGGCCCGGATCACGGCCGGTCCTCCGGCCGAACCCACTCACCGGTCTTGCCGCCCTCCTTGCGCAGCACCCGGACCGCCTCCACCGAGGCGGCCGGGTCGACCGCCTTGACCATGTCGACCAGGGCGAGACCGGCGACGGCGACCGCCGTCAGCGCCTCCATCTCCACCCCCGTGCGGTCCGCGGTGCGTGCGGTGGCCGTGATCTCCACGGTGTCGGCGGTCAACAGCAGGTCGACCGTGACGCCGTGCAGCGCGATCGGATGGCACAGGGGGATCAGATCCGGCGTGCGCTTGGCCCCCATGATCCCGGCCAGCCGACCGACCGCCAACGCGTCGCCCTTCGGCAGCCCGTCGCGATGCAGCAGGTCGATCACCTCGGGCGTGGTCCGTAGCCGGCCGGCCGCGACGGCCAGCCGGCCCGTCACCGCCTTGGCGGAGACGTCGACCATGCGGGCCGCGCCGGCTCGGTCGACGTGGCTGAGCTGCGCGGGTTCGGTCACGCTCGTGAGCCTATCGGTGCGGTACGACGGCGCTGGAGAAGGAGCGGCGTCGCGTTGACCGCCACGCCGGGTGCTGACGGCGCGTCGGCCCGACGCCGCTCCTCCCTTACCGACCCGCCGCCCGGTCGCTGGGGAGACCTGTCGGCGGGGGCGTGTCGACGGACCGGTTCTGTCCACTGACAGAACCTCCCCCGTTCGCCGATACGGCCGGTAAGTTACCGGGCCGGTCGATAAGAAATCGATAAGCGCAGGTGAGCCAGGTCAGCGCGGGGTGTGGTCGTCAGCTTCGACACCCGCCAACTCGGCGAGGCGACGTTCAGCGTCGACGCGCTCCGGCACGCCCATCCGTCGAAAGATCGCCAGGGCTCGTTCCCAGTGCCTCCGGGCCTCCGCCGGGTCCACGCCGGCGAAGTGCTCGGCGAGGCCGGCCAGGGCGCGCCCCTGCTCGTACGGGTGCTCGATCCTGGTCGCCAGCCGCAGCGCCTCCTCGTACAGTTCGGCTGCCTCGCCTCCCCGTTCCTGCGCCAGCAGGGTGCGTCCCAGTTCGTTCAACGCGGCCGCCTCGACGTGCCGCTCGCCGGAGCCGGTCGCCAGCTTCCGGGCCATCTCGTGTTCCTGCTGCGCCTCCGCCAGACGTCCCAGACCTCGGTAGGCGATCCCGAGGTCGTTGCGTACCTCGGCCTCCGCGTACCGGTGACCCGTGCGCTCCCGCAGAGCCAACGAGGCCAGCAGAATCCGGACCGCCTGTAGGAGGTCGCCCATCCGAACCCGCACCCCGCCGATGTGGCTGAGCGCGTTGAGCGTGTGGAAGTCGTCGGAATTCGTCCCGGCCCACCACAGGTGCAGGCGATGTATCCGCAACGCCTCCTCGTAGCGACCGAGAGCCGTGAGCGCCAAGCCGAGATTCGGCAACAGGATGGATCCACCGATTTCCCCGTATGTCTTGTAATCACGCAGACACTCGACGCCGAGTCGCACCGACTCGGAAAGGTGACCGCTCCACCAGTAGACGGCGGCAAGGTTCGCCCGGTATCGGGCGGCGTTCAACACGTCCCGCGAGTTGCGCGACAGGTCGACCGAACGTGTCAGGTGGTCGATCGCGCCCCGCTTGTTGCCGGTGCGGACGTACGCGGACGCCAGGTAGTTGTTCATCAACGCCAGTGCGTCGGCGTCCCCGGTCGCCTCCGCCGCCTTCACCCCGGCGCGGTGGGTCAGGATGATGTCCTCGAAGTATCCGCGGATGTAGCAGAACCGCCAGAGGGCGCGGGCCAACTGCCACGCATGCTGGTAGAACCCCGATTCGAACGCCGAGACGACAATCGTCACCAGGTCCGTACGTTCGGCCTCCATCCAGTCGACCGTCGGCTCCCCGAGGGCCTCGACGAGTTCGAGCCGTCCGGGTGGGTCGTGCCTGACCTGGGTTCTGATGACGCCGGGCTCCAGCAGATCGGCGACCCTCAGCGCCGCCCCCAGCATGAAGTCGAACAGGCGAGCCAGCCCGAGTCGACGGTCGTCCAGGGAGTCGTCGTGGGAGCAGAGTTCGATGGAGTACTGGCGCATGAGGTCATGCAGCCGATACCGGTCGGTTTCCAGGTCCTCCACCAGGTTCCGGTCGACGAGGTCGTCCAGCGCCGCGTGGGCCTGCGCCAAGGTCAGGCCGGTCAGTGCGGCGACTGCGGGCGGCCCGAAACGGTTACCGGGATACAGACCCAGGAACCGGAAGACGCGTTTGGTCGAGTCCGGGAGGGGCTCGTAGGAAGCGGCGAAGGCACCGGTGACGGTGCTCTCCTCCTGCGCCAGATGGTGTAGCACCAGCGGGTCGCCGGCCATCTGTTCGACGAAATCCGCCAACCGCCAGCCGCGCCGATGTGCCAGCCTGGCACCGGCCAGCCGAATCGCCAAGGGCAGGTGTCCGCACCGTCGAACCACCTCAGCGGCGGCCGCCGGCTCTGCTTCGACCCGGTCCCGGCCGATGCTGAGGCTCAGCAGCTCCACACTCTCCTGCGGGCTCAGGAGCGGCAGCGTCCGCGACGGTCCGACCTCCGGGTGGTACAGACGTCGTCGCGAGGTCACCAACACGACGGTGCTCGACTCGGCCGGCAGCAGGGGCATCACCTGCTCGCTACTCGCGGCGTTGTCGAGCACGACCACCGACCTTCGGCGAGCCAGTTCCTGCCGCCACAACTCCACTCGCGCGTCCAGCTCGACCGGGACACGCTCGGCCGGAACACCGAGCTGTCGGAGCAGAACGACGAGGGCGCTCCCAGGCTCCACCTGGCGCTTCTCGCCGTGCCCGCTGAGGTCGATGAACAGCGCGGCGTCCGGGTATCGATCGGACAGCCGACGAGCCAGATGCACGGCGAGGGTGGTCTTACCGCTGCCCGCCATCCCGTCGATGATGTGCACGGCGGGCACCCGCTTCTCGACTCTCCGGGTCTCCGCCAGCAGTCGGGACACCACGTCCTCGCGACCGACGAAGTCGGTGACCGCCCGAGGCAGGTGATCTTTCGGATCGGCATCAGCAGCGCCCGACCGCCCCGGGCCGATCCCGCCGCCCCTTGAGGCGGGGCTCGGGCGCGACGCCGCCGCGACGATGGAGCGGCGCAAATCGTGGAGGTTGCTTCCCGGACCGACCCCCAACTCCGTGCGGAGCCTTGTCCGGATCTCGTCGTACGCGGCCAGCGCCTCCGCGGTGGATCCCCGCTCGAACAGCGCACGCACGAGAAGGAGGTAGGCCGGCTCACGGAGAGGGTGGCGAGCCACCACGTCACGTAGCAGCGGAATCGCCAGGTCGTCCCGGCCTGATCGCAATTGGACGTCGGCCAGGAGCTCCATGGCCAACAGCCGCTCCTCTTCGGCGGCGACGGTTCGGGCGGTGAGGACGGGTCCGAGGGGGATACCGGCGAGCATCGGACCCTGCCAGTGCGCCAGGGCCCGGCTCAGCAGGTCCCTGGCACGATCCAGGTGACCCGCCGCCAGCGCTTCCCTACCCGCGCACCGCTCGAACTCGAAGCAAAAGATGTCAATCAGTTCCGGACGCGCATCGAGTCGATAGCCGTTGCGCTGGCGTGCGACGACCACCTGACCGCCCGGGAAAGCCTCGAAAGTCCGGCGCAGATTGGCCGCATAGGTCCGCACATTAGCTACGGCTGATCGCGGTGGGCTATCAACCCATAACTCGTCGACGAGGTCGTCCATTGGCACCAGTCGGCCGGGCTGCAAGGCGAGCATCGCGAAGATGGCCTGCTGTTTGGGCGTACCGAGGCGCAGCATGCGGGTAGACAGTTGCACCGAAAGACCGCCCAGAACCCGAATCTCCACCGGACCCCTTGTTCAGCCACGAGGTATTCAGTCGATCACGCAACGAAGTCTACGGCCCGGCTCCGGTGACTTGTCGCTCACGGGGTGGAGCGGGTGGCCGCCGGTGATCCCGGGATTACGGTGAGGAGCTTCGCTCGAATGCCTATCCGCAGCCGCACCCTGCCGGCGGCAAGTTGCATCGCCGCCGGCCGAGATGCAAATTCCACCTGCCGTCCGCCCGATCCAGTCGAAGGCTCACACCTTTCCCCGGCCCGCCCAGACACTCGGGGAGCGCCAACTCTGCCCGTGCCGCCCTTGCGCCTTGGCCAAACTCCGGATGAGGTGACTACCGGGAGGAGTCAGACTCAGCGAATAACAGGACCATAATCTCGCCCGATACCGTCTGCAGTCGCGAGGTGTCCAACGAATCCAGAAGAGGCGAGTCCGACCGCACTCCGTTCAGCAATGATGGACAGAACGTCACAAAAATACTCCATCTTGGCTAATGTTGCGCATACCGACATTTATTTCTTCTAAGCTGTCGATCCTTCTCTTAAGCTGCCTTTCGGAGGAAGACCTCCCCTTTGGGGTAGGTCCCGAATAGACACAGCACAGAGAGGGGCATCGCGATGCGCGGCAGCGAGTGGAACTGACCCCTCGACCGGGGACGAGCACAGGCCCCGGACGGTAGGCTACGAGCACGGCAGAGGCAGGCTTCGGGAGTTGCATGACCCTTCCTCAGCGACGAGAGATTGAGACCGATCGGCGGCTACGGCTGCTCGTCGGTCTCGTCGTCGTTGTGGCGACCGTCATCACGGCGACCTCGCTACCGGTCGCAGCGCGCTCGGCGATGTCCGCCACCCCGAACGATGCCGCGATCCTCGTCGCCCTCACCATCGCCATCGCCCTGGGAACCCTGGTCAAAGCGAGGGTGCGGATCCGATCCACCACCCACTCGATCAGCTGGACCGAGGCTGCGATCATCATCGGCCTCGCCCTCGCCCCCGCCCAGTCGGTGGTGCTCTGCACCGCCGTGGGCATCATGTTCGCCTCGCTCCGCCTACCGCCGATCAAGATGGCCTTCAGCGTCGGTAAGAACGTCATCGTGGCCTGGGGTGCCGGCATCACGCTGGCGATGACGGCCTGGACCTGGCCGCCGGAGAACACTGCCGCTCTCGTCGTGCCGGTGGCCGCCTCGTACCTGGTCGCGGCCCTGCTGGACGACCTCCTGGCGATCCCGGTCATCGCGCTGGCCTCCAACACCAGGATCTCGAAGCAGTTCCGGACCAACCTCGACCTTCGACTCGCCGGCTTCGCCGTACGGTTCGTCGTAGCGGTCTGCACGCTGCTGATCCTCGACGCGAACTTCAAGCTCCTGCTGGCTGTCCCACCACTCGTACTCAGCCTGCACCTGGCCTACTCCACGAGAATCCGCTCCAGGACCGAACAGCAGGCGTGGCAGCGGCTCGCCCGCACCACCGACGCGCTCAACGTGGTCGACCTGGACGCCGTCCTCACCACCGCCGTCACCCAGGCCGCCGAGTTGTTCTCCGCCGACGAAGTCGAGATCGAGCTGCGGGACGGCGGTCGCACCGTACGCGGCGGCACCGGCGGCATCACCTTCGACGGCCCGACCGGCACCCCCACCAACGTGGACGGCACAGTCGTCCCCACGCCGCTGGAAGGCCACGACCGGACCGTCGACGTCGGCGTCCTCCGGCTGCGCTTCCGCGGCCCGGTGCAGCTCTCCGAGCGCGAGCAGTACACCCTGCGCACCTTCGCCTCCGCCCTCTGCACCGCCGTGCGCAACGCCCTGGCGTACGCCGAACTCGCCCGGGTGGCCGACGAACACGCCTACGCCGCCGCCCACGACGCGCTGACCGACCTGGCCAACCGCCGCCAACTCCTCGACGAGGGCACCGAGCAGTTGAGCTGCCGCCACGCCGACGGCGTGACCGCCCTGGTGCTGATCGACCTCAACCACTTCAAGGAGGTCAACGACACACTCGGGCACGCCGCCGGTGACCAGGTGCTGGTGCAGGTAGCCGACCGGTTGCGGGGCGCGGCCCAGTCGAGTGACCTGGTGGCCCGCCTCGGCGGCGACGAGTTCGCCGTACTCCTGCGTGGTCTACCGGCCCCGGCGGTGGCCGCGCACCGCGCCGAGACGCTGCTCGCCGCCCTGCACGAGCCCTTCGAGTTGGACGGCATGCGGATCAGCGTGGAGGCCAGCGGCGGGATCTCGGTCGCGCCGTCCAGTGGTGGCATGGCCGAGCTGCTGCGCCGCGCCGACGTCGCCATGTACCAGGCCAAGCGGGCTGGGCAGAGAATCGCCACGTACGCCCCGACGCGGGACACCGCCGACCTGGGCCGCCTCACCCTCGGCGGCGACCTGCCACGTGCGGTGGCCGACCACGAGTTCGTCGTCAACTTCCAACCGATCGTCGACCTGGGCACCGGCGAGGTGACCAGCGCCGAGGCGCTGGCCCGCTGGCACCACCCCACCCACGGCATGATCGACCCGCTGCGCTTCCTGGAGGCCGTCGAACGTTCCGGCCTGCTGCCGGCCTTCGCCGAGGCGATCCTCGACCAGGCATTGATCGCCGCGGCCAGCTGGCGGGACGCCGGCTTCGACGTGCCGGTCGCGGTCAACGTGTCCCCACGCAGCCTGCTCGACGCGCGGTTCCCCGGCTCGGTGCTGGCCCGTCTGCGCGCCCACGACCTACCACCGGACCGACTGGTGCTGGAGCTGACCGAGACGCTGACGCTCAGCCAACTCGACGTGGTCGACCGGGTGCTCAGCCGGCTCCGCGACGAGGGGGTCCGGCTGGCGCTCGACGACTTCGGCACCGGCTACTCGTCGCTCTCCCTGCTCTCCCGAATCCCGGTCCACGAGCTGAAGATCGACCGTAGCTTCGTGACGACGATGGACAGCTCCGCGGAGGCTGCCGCCGTCATCCGCTCCACCCTCGACCTGGGCCGCAGCCTCGACCTCGACGTGGTGGCCGAGGGGGTGGAGAGCGAGCCGCAACGGCGGGCGCTCTGGGAGTTGGGCTGCGTCGCCGGTCAGGGGCACCTCTTCGCCCGGCCGATGCCGGCCGGCACCCTGCTCGCGGCGATGCAACGCGGCTCGGGCGGCCGACCCGGCACCCTGGCCGCACCTCTGCACGACGCCGGCGCGGTGATCAGGTTGAGCCAGAACCGCCGCCAGACCGGCCGGTCGCGCACCGACCGCCTCCCGCACCTGCCCGCCTGACCAGGCATCGGCCCGCTGCCGAAACGAGCCGGTCTGCCAGACTTGCGCCGTGATCGCCGACGCCCCGACCACCCGCCGCCGTCGCCGACACTGGCGGACGGTCGACACCGCCGCCGGCGGGCTCGCCCTCGACCTCGGCCTCTACGCCGCCTCGACGATCTTCGCCGCGATCACCGCGGTCACGTCGACCCTGCTGCCGCACCGGGCCTGGGGCGCTGTCGCCGCCGTCGGCTACCTGGTCGCGACGCTCGTGGTGACCGCCCAACTGCTGCTACGCCGACGCTCACCGACATCGCCGCTGGTCGGGCTGCCGGCCCGCTGGGCGGTAACCGCCCTCGCCTGGGCGGGCACCGCACTACTGCCGCTGCTCTGGCAGAGCGTCGAGCGGGCCGGCGGGCGCACCGACCGCGCCCAGGAGGAGGTGCTGGTCGTGGAACACGCCGGCACCCGACTCCTGGAACACGGCACCCCGTACCTCGGGCCGGACGCGATCGCCGCCCTGCCACCCGGCGAGCAACTGATGGGCTACACCCCGTACCAGCCCGGCATGGCGATGTTCGGCCTACCCAGAGCACTCGCCGACACCTGGTGGACCGACTCCCGGGTCTGGTTCGCGGTGGGCACCGCACTGGCCCTCGCCCTCGCCGTGACCGCCCTGCGCCGAACGACCACCGACACCGACCAGGCCGACACCGCTCACCGCCGGAACGCCGCACTGCTGCGCGGCGTCCAGGCCGCCACCGTCCTGCCGATCTGTGCCCTCACCCTCGCCACCGGCGGCGACGACCTGCCCGTACTCGCGCTCTGCCTGCTGGCCCTCGCGCTCGCCGCCGCCGACCGACCCGGCCGGGCCGGCCTCGCGGTCGGGCTGGCCGGCGCGCTGAAACTGTTCGCCTGGCCGGTCGCCCTGGTCCTGATCGTCTGGGGTCTGACCCGACGCGCCGGCGCGCGGGTCGCCGCCGGTGCGATCGGCCTGCCGGTCGCCGCCCTCCTGCCCGCGATGCTCGTCGACCGCGACGCGCTGACCGAGAACGTGCTGCGCTTCCCCCTCGGCCACGGCCTGGTCACCAGCCCCGCACAATCCCCGTTCCCCGGCTACCTGATCGCCACCGGGCTGCCCGCCGGTCGGCTGATCGCCGCCGCGCTGCTGGTCGCAGCGGGCATCGCCATCGCCGTCCGACTCGCCCGCCGCCCGCCCCGCACGGCAGTCGCCACCGCCGCCATCTGCGGATACGGACTACTCGCCGCCATCGCACTGATGCCCTCGACCCGCTTCGGCTACCTGCTGTACCCGCTCGCCCTGCTCACCTGGGCACCTGCCCTGCACCGCACCGCCGACACGGCGCCGACCACGGTTCCCGGCCACGTGTCCGGTCGGGCCACTTCCGCGTAACCGCCCCGCACAGGACCGCCTCAGGGCGTACACCTGAAGGCATGACCACCTACCGCGACCGGGCCGACGCCGGCCGGGTGCTCTCCGACCGGCTCACCGCACTCGTCGGCGAACCCGACGTCGTCGTCCTCGGCCTCGTGCGCGGCGGCGTACCGGTCGCCCAGGTCGTCGCCGAACGGCTCGGCGCACCACTGGACGTGCTGGTCGTCCGCAAACTCGGCATGCCGTGGGCCCGGGAGGTCGCCTTCGGCGCGCTCGGTCCGGGCGGTGTCCAGGTGCTCAACGACGCGGTGGCCAGCCGCCTCAGCAGCGACGACATCGCCGAGGTCAGCCAACGGGAGCAGGCTGAACTGGAGCGCCGCGAACGGCTCTACCGGGGCGGTCGCGCACCACTGGACCTCACCCGACGGACCGCGGTGATCGTCGACGACGGTCTCGCCACCGGAGCCACCGCCCGCGCCGCCGTGGAGGTCGCCCGTCAACTCGGGGCGAACCGGGTCGTGGTCGCGGTCCCGGTCGGCGCACAGGAGGCCTACGAACTGCTCGCCGCCGAAGCGGACCAGGTCATCTGCGCCCAACGCCCACCGGACTTCGGCGCGGTGAGCGTCTACTACGACGACTTCCACGAAGTGTCCGACGAAGAAGTCACCGAGGCGCTCACAGCAACTGCATAGGTCCAGCAGGTACCGTCGGGCGATGAGTAGTCTCACCTGTCCCAAGTGTCGTGGAGAAATGCGCCAGTACGAGCGCAGCGGAGTCGTCATCGACCAGTGCGGGGAGTGCCGAGGCATCTTCCTGGACCGCGGCGAGCTGGAGAAGCTCTTCGAGGCGGAGGCCAACTGGAGCCGCCAACAGAGCGGTGGCGCACCCGCCCAGCAGCCGGCCGGCTACCCGCCCCCGCCGCCCCCGGCCCCCCACCAGCCCGGCTACGGTGCCGTCCCGCCGCCGCCCCCGCCCGCACACGGCTACCCGCCGGCGCCGGCGTACGGCCACCAGCAGCAGCACCACGGCTACCACGGCCACTACCGGCAGAAGAAGCGCAAGGGCTTCCTCGACGAGATGTTCGGCTGATCCCACCGCCGACAGCGCGCCCGGGTCGATCCACGCGTCGACCCGGGCACAACGCCGTGGTGCGCTCCTCACGCCGCGTCCCCGGCCACCCCGTCGATGATTGGTGGGCGGAATCCGTCGTGCCAGGCTGGTTCGCATGACCGTGATCCGAGCCGACGAGGCACTGGCCCAGGCGTACACCGGGATCAGCGCGGCGGTCGACGGCCTGGACGACGCCGGCCTGCAACGATCCACCCGCTGCCACGGCTGGCTCGTCGCGGACCTGCTCCTACACGTGCTCGGCGACGCCCAACGCGCGCTCGTCGCACTGGCCAGCCCCGCGGAGGGCCCCGCCGACGTCGACGACGTGAGCTACTGGCGTGACTTCCCCGGCGGTGGCGACGAAGCCACCCGGCACGCCTGGTGGGTCCGACGCTCGGCCGGCGCCTTCGACAGCCCGACCGGAATCGTCCGGCTCTGGCGAGAAACCGCACCGGCTGCGGTCCGCGCCGCCGCGTCGACCGACCCCGAGGGGTACGTGACCACGCAGGGGCACGTGCTGCGCGTACCGGATTTCCTCGCCACCCTGACGACCGAGGCTGTCGTCCACCACCTGGACCTGATCGTGGACCTGCCCGGCGCGCCGCCCCCGGGTCCACTGGCGACACGCGTCGCGGTGACCACCATGGACGGCCTGCTCAGCGACGACACCGTATGCCCCACCGCCTGGAGCGACCACGATTTCCTCCTGAAGGCCACCGGGCGCGTGCCGCTCACCGACGGGGACCGGCTGGAGTTGGGCGAGTCGGCGGGCTGGTTCCCACTGCTCGGCTGACCTGGGGTGTGTCTCTCAGCCGATGGCCATGTCCACGAAACGCGACAGGTGCAGCTGGGCGGCGACGGTCACCGTGTCGGTGGGGCCATTCCGATGCTTGGCGACGATGAAATCCGCCTCCCCGGCCCGCGGCGACTCCTTGTCGTAGTAGTCGTCGCGGTGCAGAAGGATGACAACGTCAGCATCTTGCTCGATCGAGTTGTGCGTGGCGATGCCGTTGGCGATGAAGTTGTGCTTACCGAGGACGGTCGCGTCGAACACTTCCTGCTCGCCGATCGACTCGATAGACACGACCGAGTCCCAGAAGATGTCGTTGGTCGCGTGCAGGTCCAGGTCAGCCGCGTCAAGGACGGTGGCGATCGCCGCCAGTCGGGAGCGACTGGGCGCACGCTTCCAGAGAGTACTTCCACAGAACTGGGTGCCAATGGCCTTCGCAAACTCACGGTGAGTCATGCCCTGCTCGACCAGAATCTCCTTGACCCTGGTCCATACCTCGCGCGGCACTGTGTCGACATTGGTGTTGCTCTCCGTCGTTTCCAACGCGGCAAGTAGAGCGGCGCAGCCGTCCGACCGCTGCCCGTACACGCCGACTTCGCGCAGGAACCTCAACTGGTCGTCCCGGCCGGAGATGTCGAGCGTGTACTGAGGACGGTGCCCCGAAACTGGCACCACCTTCAGTCGGGCCGTGATGCCGTACCTCAGAAGGAGTCGGGAGATGTCTTCGAGCATTCGCCGGCTCGTGGACGAGAAGTAGACGCGCCCGCCGCGGCCTGAGCTGTTGACGGTCACCGAACCATCGGTGGCCCACAGGTGCCGCAGGAAGGAGGTGATCTGCTCCTTGGGCAGGCTGAAGACGGCCGGAGGGAGAAACTTCTCGTGCGATCTCAAACCGAAGAGGCCGAGGTCGTCCAGCCAGGCGGCGATCGGGTTGCGCCGACCGCGAGCCAGGCGATAGGGCGCTGGCAGCCGCAGGGTCGTCACCCGAGCAGCCGCATAATCGTCACGGACGGCCGAAATCCCAAAATGCTTCGCCGCGTCGGACACGGCCTGAAGGTTCAGCTCGTCACAGCTCGCGTACCGGATGGGCTGACGTCGCACGAAGGATCCGTCGCCCAACAGGTGCGCCAACATCACCACCTCCGCGTCGGCCCACGGGCGGGTCATCATCGGCGGCGGTAGGTGACGTGGCGTGGCGATGCGATCTCCCGGCGACAGTTCACCGAGTGGCACCCACCCCGTGAAGGCCAGGAAGGGGTGGTTCGCCGTGGCGTCGATCTGCTTGCCCGACGCAAGGGTCAGCCGAAACACTTCGCGAGTGCCGCTGGGGAAGACATGGGTCATGGTGCGGGGTGTGTAGCGAAGGCTCTCGTCCAACGCCCAGACGGGAATGTCCTTGGTGTTGTTGGACAACAATTCACCTAGTGTGATCTCGGTGTTGTCATCGGCCCGAATCACTCGGCTCTCCGCCGTAAGGCAGCCGGATTCCCGCAAATCGGACAGTTGGGGTCGCTTGTCGGTGCGCTGCTCCGGGCCACGGTTCAGCTGACTGACCGCGATGACCGGGCACTCGACCTCCTTGGCCAGCAGCTTGAGGCCACGGGAGAGGTCCGCGACCTCCTGCTGACGACTCTCGGTGCGCTTCGGTGAGGTCATCAGCTGGAGATAGTCGACCACGATCATCTTGAGGTCGTGCCGCTGCTTGAGCCGCCGCGCCTTCGCCCGGATCTCCATGAGGTTCATGCTCGGCGTGTCGTCCACGAAGAGCGGCGCCTCGCTGATCTCGCCCATGCAACGGGCCAGCTTCGTCCAGTCGTCGTCGGAGAGCTGCCCGCTGCGCAGCACGTGCAGCGGCACCCGCGCCTCGGCCGAGAGGAGTCGCATGACGATCTCGACCTTGCTCATCTCCAGCGAGAAGATGGCCGCCGCCTGGTTTGCCCGAATCGCAGCGTTTCGAGCGAAATCCATGCTTGCTGTAGATTTGCCCAAACCAGGTCTACCAGCGACGATAACAAGCTGCCCGGCGTGCAGGCCGTTGAGCAGTCGGTCCAGGTCGCTGAAACCGGTCGGCACACCGGTCATCACACCGCCCTGCGCACCCACCGCCTCGATCTCGTCCAGCGTCGGCTGCAACATGTCGGCCAGGACCGCGAAGTCCTCGCTGACCCGGCGTTCGGTGACGTCGTAGACCGCCTGCTGGGCGAGGTCCACGATGTCGTCCACGTCGCGGCTGCCGCCGCTCGCGGTGCCGTAGCCCAGCTGCACGATCTTGGTGCCGGCCTCGACCAGCCGGCGCAGCACCGCCCGTTCGCTGACGATCCGCGCGTAGTAGGCGGCGTTCGCGGCGGTCGGCACGCTGGCGATGAGCGTGTGCAGGTACGGCGCGCCGCCGATGCGGGCCAGGTCACCGGAGTCGGTCAGGGCGGCGGCCACGGTGATCGGGTCGGCGGGCTCACCCCGACCGTAGATGTCCAGGATGGTGTCGAAGATGGTGGCGTGGACCGGCCGGTAGAAGTCGTTGGTCTTGAGGATCTCGACGACGTCGGCGATGGCGTCCTTGGAGAGCAGCATGCCGCCGAGAACGCACTGCTCGGCTGCCACGTCCTGCGGCGGGGTCTTGTCGAACTGGCCGTCCCGCTGGGCTGGTGGTTGACCTCCGCCGGAGCGTGACTCTGCCCGCATGTCGTCGGTAACCGACACGGGTCCCCCCTCCACTGCGCCGAACCCGATCCCAGCTCTACCGCTGGGGTATGACGCTTCTCGTCCGACCGGGCCGGCCGATCGGGGGCCATCGGGCCGGCGGTCGAGGGCCAACCATACGGACCCCGAGGTCAGAGACTCAACAACGCCGGTGGACGAGCCTCGGGACAACCTGTGGATGTCGGTGGACAGCATGTGCGCGGCGTGTGCACAGCCTGTGGATAAGTGTTGGGGAATTCTTCGTCATAGCTTTCTGACCTGCGGAAACATGCTCCCCAGCCTGTGGAGGAAGATATTTCGGTCGGCTCTGTGACACGATCGTCCCGTACTATCTCCAGCGAACGGCTACACCTGGACAGCGGATTCCGTTTTGGGTTCAGAAGGGTCACACTCCGGCCGTGAGTTACCGGGACTGGGGACGCGGGGATGGCAGCCCGCGCGAGCGCCCGCCGACCGCCTCGTGGAGTGAGCGCGCGGCGTCCCTTCCGGTTGACCCGTACGACGAGGAAGGGCGCTACCGCACGTCCAGTCGGCGGCGCGCGTTGGACCGTGGCCAGGACGAGCCCGTCGACGCATACCTGCCCCGGTGGGCCCTTGAGTCGGGTGTCCGGCACGCGGACGGCGGCGGACGCCACGCGGCACCGGACGAGGACGACCGCGAGACACCCACGTCCGGTGCGGGCCGACGGTCGGCCGAGGCGTCGAACAGCCGGCGGCGGCGCGGCACCGAGACGGGTTGGCGCGAGCAGCCGGCGATCGGTGCCGCGCCCGACTCGGACCACACTCGGGAGTGGACCCTCGACCGCCCGCAGGAGCAGGGGTACGCGGGCCGTCGTCGCGCCGACGCCGAGGAGGACGAGCCGATCTCCGGTGCGGCCCGGGAACGCCGCCCTCGTCGGGCGTCCACTGGCCGTCCCCAGGTGATCTGGTCGGGCGGGGATGTGGAGTCCACCCCGAGCGAGCCGGCACCCGAGCCGGAGGTGAAGCGCCCCACCCGGCGGAGCCGCCGTGCGGCCGAGGAGTCCTGGACCCGTCCGGCGGCCGACCCGTGGGCTCGCGGGGTGGACCGGCCGGCTGAGCCCGAGCCGTCCTATCCGCCTGCGGTGGATCCGTGGGACGCCTCGGGCGTGCACGCGTGGCCGTCGGCGTCCGGTACGGATCTGAGTGAGCAGTGGTCGGCGGTGGAGAGCGTCGGTGGCTGGGAGCGGTCCGACCGCACCGGTCAGTGGGAGCGGTCCGCGATCGAGGACGACCAGTGGGACCAGACGCTGGCGCCGCGTTCCGACCGGTCCGTGGCCGCTGAGGGTTGGCCGGCACGGGACGAGGGGTTCTGGCCCGGTACCCGGCTGGCCGATGACGATCCGCGGTGGATGGATCCGACGACGTCGGCACCCCGGTCACCGGTGGTGGGCTACACGGCTCCGCGACCACGCAGTGCGCCGGTGCCGAGCGGTGGGGCGCCACGACGTCGGGCGGATCGCCCTCCGGTCGGGGCGGCGTCGGTGCGTCGGCGGGTCGAGTCGGCGGCCTCCGGTGCGTTCTCTCGACGCCTCGAGGACGACCTGCTGGACCCGGATCCGGGCGGTTCGGTCCGGCCGTTGCTGTACACGGCGGCCTGTTACCTGGTGCCCGCGATGCTGATCTTCGTGTGGCTGTTGACGTTGGACGGTCAGGCACCGGCCGGTTGTGTGACCGATATCAGCGGGGGCGGCTGCGACTCGGCCCGGTCGCGTGCGTTGGAGTCGCTCCTTGCCGGGTCGCCGCGCTTCGGTTTGGCGTTGGTGAGCAGTCTGGTGGTGGCGGCTCTGCTGCGTCGGGTGGGCACGACGTGGCGCTCGGCGACCATCGCCGTCGCCGCCGCGGTGGTGGGCGGCGGCCTGTCCACGGTGCTGATCAGCGCGGTGACCGGCCAGCCGATCGGGTGACGGTCCAGCGGGTGGCGCGGCACGGCTCGGCTGCCCGCTCCCTGACAGGGTCGGTTGACGACGGTACGCACGAGGGCCCGCACCGATCGCTCGGTGCGGGCCCTCGTGGTGGTGTTGCGGACGTCAGCCCTGAACGACGTTCAGGTTGAACGACGCGGTCACCTCAGGGTGCAGCTTGATCTTCACCGGGTAGGTGCCGGTCGACTTGATGTGACCGGGCACCTCCAGCCGACGCCGGTCGAGGACCGGGCCGCTGGCCGCCTTGACGGCGTCCACGATCTCGGCCGGGGTGACCGAGCCGAAGAGCCGTCCGCCGTCGCCGGCGCGGACCTTCAGGTTGACCTTGAGACCCTCGAGCTGAGCCTTGACCTCGTTGGCGTGGTCGAGGTCGCGGATCTCACGGGCCGAACGGGCCCGCTTGATGACCGTGACCTGCTTTTCCGCGCCCTTGGTCCAGGCGATCGCGAAGCCCTGCGGCAGCAGGTAGTTACGGCCGTAGCCGTTCTTGACCTCGACGATGTCGCCCGGGGCACCGAGGCCGGACACTTCCTGAGTCAGGATGATCTTCATATCGGTGCCTCCTCTCAGCGGGTGGTGGCCGTGTACGGCAGGAGCGCCATCTCACGGGCGTTCTTGACCGCACGGGCGATCTGCCGCTGCTGCTGCGAGGTCACGCCGGTCACCCGCCGAGCGCGGATCTTGCCGCGGTCGGAGATGAACTTGCGCAGCAGCGCGGTGTCCTTGTAATCGATGTAGGTGATCCCGTCCTTGTCGAGCGGGTTCACCTTCTTCTTCGGCTTGCGAAGTGCCGCAGCCTTGGCCATTGCACGTGCTCCTGGTTTGCGATCGCGGGCGCTCGGCGCCATTAGAACGGAGGCTCCTCGTCGAAGTTGCCGCCCGATCCAGCACGCGCGGGAGAGGGAGCAGCCGAAGCCCAGGGGTCGTCGAAGTTGCCTCCGCCGCCACCCTGGTTGCCACCGCCACCGCCGCCGAAGCCGCCGCCACCGCCGCCGGAGCGGGACATCTTCTGCACCTTCGCCGTGGCGTAGCGCAGCGATGGGCCGATCTCGTCGACCTCAAGCTCGATGACGGTGCGCTTCTCACCCTCGCGGGTCTCGTACGACCGCTGACGCAGCCGGCCCGACACGATCACCCGGGCGCCACGCTGCAGCGACTCGGCGACGTGCTCGGCGGCCTGCCGCCACACGGTGCATGCGAGGAACAGCGGCTCGCCGTCCTTCCATTCGTTCGTCGCCTTGTCCATGAAACGGGGCGTCGAAGCGACTCGGAACTTGGCGACCGCAGCCCCGGAGGGGGTGAACCGCAACTCGGGGTCATCGGTCAGATTGCCGATGACCGTGATGGTGGTGTCTCCTGCCATGACCATCTCCTCGCGCACTCAGCGTCTCGTCGTACAGGCTCGCAGAGCCGTACGACAGAGTCGCGGAGGCTGATCCGGGCGAACCGGGTTGAATGCTTAGCGCATCTCCGGCCGGATGACCTTGGTGCGCAGCACGGACTCGTTGAGCCGGAGCTGACGGTCCAGCTCGGCCACGGCAGCAGGCGTGGCCTGCAGGTCGACGACGGCGTAGATGCCCTCGGCCTTTTTGTTGATCTCGTACGCGAGGCGCCGGCGGCCCCACACGTCCGTCTTCTCAACCGAGCCACCCGCGGTCCGAATCACGTTCAGGTACGTGTCGAGCGACGGGGCGACGGTGCGTTCCTCGAGGCTGGGATCGAGGATCACCATGATCTCGTAATGACGCAAGACGTGCTCACCTCCTGTGGGCTATGCGGCCACGGTCCTTCCGTGGCAGGAGGTCGTGCGTCGCTGCCCGCACGCGCCGGGGGAACCCGACCGGACGCGGACAACCTGACCAGGATAGCCGGTCCGGACGATCATGCCCGGAGTGGTGGGCACTAGCTCTGCCGTGTCGACGGGGGCCCACCTTCCGACCGTCAACCGGTCGGTGGTGGACCCCCGTCTACGAGGCCGCGAGGCGTCTGGTCCGCATTCCTTGGGTGGGACCTGGGGAGGAACGACCACACCGATGAGGTTGGACCGAAGACGCCCCGCGGAGCTTTATCGTGTTGTTACCTGACGATACAACGGCATCCGTACCTTGTAGGGGGGAAAGCCCAAATTGCCGAGATTCTTGTCGGTACCCGTCCGGTATGCGGGAGGTCTCCTCCGCCACGCCGGGCCGCGCGGCGGAGGTGACCTCGCTGCCGACCACCGATCCTCCGGTCACCAGCCGGGGCGATCTCACGCCGCCGGAGGCCCGGACACTGATCGCCGGTTCGAATCCATCAACGATCGTCGGTCCGCCCGGTGACGCGATCGCCCGCGACACCGCCCCGGCCGTCACCAGCCGGTCAGGGTCGCGACGTAGGCTCGCTCGCATGCGTATCGGAGCCCACGTCGATTCGACCGACCCGCTGGCGGAGGCAGCCGCCCGGTCCGCCGACACCGTGCAGTTCTTCCTCGCCGACCCCCAGGGATGGAAGGCACCCAAGCCCCGGGAAGACGCCGATCGGCTACGCGCGGCCGAGGTCGACCTCTACGTGCACGCGCCGTACGTCATCAACGTCGCCACCCTCAACAACCGGATCCGGATCCCCAGCCGAAAGCTGCTGCTCGGGCATGCCAAGGCGGCCACCTCCATCGGCGCCAAGGGCCTGATCGTCCACGGTGGGCACGTCAACGCCGGGGACGACCTGGCCGTCGGCTTCGACAACTGGCGCAAGACATTCGCGTACGCGGCCGAATCCGGCGGCTTCGGCGTGCCGGTTCTGATCGAGAACACCGCCGGCGGCGACAACGCGTGTGCCCGGCGACTGGACGCGCTCGCCCGCCTCTGGGACGCCGTCGGTGACTACGAGGTCGGCTTCTGCCTGGACACCTGCCACGCGTACGCGGGCGGTGAGGAGCTGCTCGGCCTCGTCGACCGGGTCAAGGCGATCACCGGAAGGATCGACCTGGTGCACGCCAACAACTCCAAGGGCGCGTTCAACTCCGGCCAGGACCGGCACGACAACCTGGGCGGCGGCACGATCGATCCGGAGCTGGTCGTGGCGGTGATCCGGGCGGCCGGGGCACCGGCGGTGGTCGAGACACCCGGCGGTGTCGAGGGCCAGGCGGCCGACATCGACTTCCTCCGTCAGCAGCTCGGGACGGCGAGCCCGGCAGCATGACGACCGGACAGCCCGGGCCCGGGAACGCCCGGCCCACCTTCACCGACTCGGACGCCGAGACCCGACCCGCTACCGCATCCGAGTCGGGCACCCCAGCCCAGCCGGCTCGCTCCTCCGACGCCGACTCCGCCGCGAGCCCCGCGCAGACCGACCGCACGCCGGCCGCCCCGACCAGGGACGGCAAGGAGAGCACGAACGGCAAGAACGGCGTTCCGGCCAAGGACAGCAAGGCCGACGTCCCGGCCAAGGACAGCAGGGGAAGCGGGGACGCCGAACCCAGCACCCCGGCCAAGAACGGCAAGGCAAGCGGGGACGCCGAACCCAGCACCCCGGCCAAGAACGGCAAGGGAAGCGGGGACGCCGAACCCAGCACCCCGGTCGAAGACGGCAAGGGCAGCACGGACAGCCCGGCGAAGGACGACGCGGCCGAGGCCAAGGCGTCGCAGCCGCGAGCGAGATGGTGGCGTAGGGCGGGTAAGGGCAGGACCGGCGAGCCGGTGAAGACCGACGGTGTGGCCACGCCGGTCGTGGCGGACCGTTGGGAGGCGTTCGCCTCCGCGCCGGAGCCGAGGCCGTCCATCGCCACCCGGGCAGGCCGAGCTGTCGGCCGCTTCCTGATCCACGAATGGACCCTGGCCGCTCTCTGCTCGTTGGCGCTGGCCGTTCTGATGACCTGGCCGACCCTGCGCTATCCCCGCTACACGCTCCCGCAGGACTACTGGGACCCGAGCCTGCAGGCCTGGCAGATGGCCTGGTCCGGGCACATCCTGCTGGCCGACCCGGCGCGTCTGTGGCAGTCCAACACGTTCTTCCCCGAACTGTGGAGCTTCGCGTTCTCCGACACCCTGCTCGGGTACGCCCCGGCCGGGATGTTCGGCAGCGGCCCCGAGGACGCGTTGCTGCGCTACAACATCATGTTCGTGCTGGCGCACGCGCTCGCCACGCTCGGGGCGTACGCGCTGGCCCGTCAGCTCGGGGCCGGCCGGATCGGTGCCGCCGTCGCCGGGGTCAGCTACACCTACGCGCCGTGGCTGCTGGCTCAGGCCGGGCACCTGCACGTCATCTCCAACGGCGGGATGCCGCTGGCGCTGGCGATGTTGGCGCGCGGGCACGGCTGGTCCCTGCGGCACGGCTACCGGCCGGAGCGCCGACACGACGGCTGGGTCTACGCCGGGTGGATGTTGGCGGCCTGGCAGCTCAGCCTCGGCTTCGGCATCGGGCTGCCGTTCGCGTACTTCCTGGGCGGCGCGGTACTGGTCGCGGTCGTCCTCTTCTACGTGCGGCGGCTACGCACTCGCCAGGCCGTGCCGTTCGGTCGTCGGTTGTTCCTCGCCGACGTGCTCGGCGGGTTGTTCTTCGCCGGGGTGGGCCTGCTGATGGCCTACCCGTTCTACCAGGTGACCGAGCTGCACCCGTACGCCGAGCGGACCATCGCCGACATCGGCATCTTCTCGCCACCGGCGTCCGGGTTCGTGACGGCGCCGGCCGAGTCGCGGATCTGGGGTGGTCTGCACGAGGGCGCTCGCGCCGCCCTGCCGTGGCACCCGGAGATGACCCTGCTGCCGGGCTTCGTGCTCTACGCGCTCGCCCTGGGTGGGCTGTTCTTCTCGGTCTGGCGGCTGCGGCACCGGCTGCTGCTGCTCGCCGGGGTGCTGGTGACCATGGCCTTCGCGATGGGCACCCGTTTCTTCGACGGCACCCTCACCTACGTGCCGCTGTTCGAGCACCTGCCGGGCTGGAGCGCGTTGCGTACCCCGGGTCGGTTGATGTTGTGGACCACGTTGTTGCTCGGCCTGCTCGCGGCCGGCGCGGTCACCGCCCTCACCGACCGGGTCCGCGAGTTGACCGCACAGCGGATCCCGTCGTGGCCGGGGCCGTGGCTGCGGATGGCCACCCTGCTGCCGTTGCTGCTGGTGACAGTCGAGGGCCTGAACACCACGCCGCACCCGGTGGTGCCGACCCAACCGGCCGCGATGCGTTCGGCGCAGGGGCCGCTGCTGGTGCTGCCCAGTAACCAGAGTCTGGACCAGCACGTGATGCTCTGGTCGACGAGCGGCTTCCCCGACGTGGTCAACGGCGGTAGCGGCTTCACTCCGCGTCAGCTCGACGACGTTCGTCGGGTGAGCCAGTCGTTCCCCGACCAGACCAGCGTCGACTACCTGCGCACGCTCGGCGTCCGCACTGTGGTGCTGCTGCGTGGCCAGGTGCCGGGCACACCGTGGGAGATCACCATCGACACGCCGGTGGAATCGCTCGGCATCAGCCGGCAGGACGTCGGTGACGCTGTCGTGTATCGGCTCTGAGGCTCTCTCTAGGGCGGGGTTTCCGGGGGAGCCCACCCGGCTCCGGGCGGTCAGGCTTGATCCCTGCGCCGGGCGGGCTCCCCCGGAAACCCTGACGTGGTCCGGACCACGATCGACCTGGGGGATCAGGTTGTGGTTGCTGGCTCTCGTGAGGGTTCGCTTTTCGAGGGTAGGCGCCAGCGGTCCAGCCAGGGGGCGTCTGGCGCGCCGTCGAGCACGCCGCCGTCCGGGTCGTCCGGGTAGGTCGCCCGCACCGCGTCCCGTTCGGGGTGCAGGATCTCCTGGACGACGAGCACGCAGAGCACCACGACAGTGGTCAGCCGCAACGTCGAGGCCAGCACGAACACCCCCTCCGGGAAGACCGGGCGACTGGTGGCCGCCCCGAGCAGTTCTCCGTAGAAGGCGACGAAGTAGCAGACCTCGGCGATCTGCCAGGCCAGGAAGGCACCCCACTTCGGACGGGCCAGCACCACCAGCGGCAGCAGCCAAAGCACGAACTGCTGGGACCACACCTTGCTGAAGATGAGGAACGCCGCGACCACCAGGAAGGCGAGCTGCGCCAGCCGCGGTCGGCGCGGCGCGCGCAGCGCCAGCACTGCCACACCGAGGCAGGCCAGCCCGAACAACGCGTACGAGATGGTGTTGAGGGTGGGGATGTTGGCGTTCAGCCACTCGAACGGGCCGAGCTGCCCGGGGTCGTTGCCGACCTTGCCGTCCAGGTAACGCCCGATGTACCAGAGCGTGCCCCAGTCGATGGGCCGGGTGGTGTTGAGTTCGAAGAACCGGTCCCAGTTCTCCGGGTAGGCGCGTGCGGCCGGCAGGTTCACCAGCACCACGGCCGCGATCGCCGTACCGGTGGCGACGAGCGCGGCGCGGAGCCGGTCGGCGCGCAACGCCAGGACGAGGATCGGCCCGAGCAGGAACAGCGGCCAGAGTTTCGCCGCGCCGGCGAGCCCGAGCAGCACACCGGCCACGGCCGGTCGTTTCCGCGCCCAGGCCAGCAGGCCGAAGGCGGCCAACCCGATGGCGAGCAGATCCCAGTTGACGGTGGCGGTGAGCACCAGAGCCGGGGCGAGCGCGAACAACGCCGCGTCCCAGGGTCGTCGGCGGCGCAGGGCCAGGATCACCGCCACGGTGGCCACCGCGAGCGCGCCCAGCACCAGTGCGTTGAGGTTGTAGAACCACTGGCCCTGGTTGATGCTCGGGTCGCCGTCGCCGATGGCGTGCACCGGAAGGCCCAGCGCCCCCATGAAGTAGCCGGTCAGCACCGGGTACTCGACGGGGTGGTCGCGGTAGGGCACCTTGCCCTCGTTGAGCCCTTCGGCGTAGTAGAGGGCGAGGACGTCGGTGTAGCAGAAGCGCGTGTACTGGACGTTGTTCTGCCAGGCGCCGTCCTGACAGGGCGACTTCTGCACCCAGTGCAGCGCGAGCGTGAGACATACCAGCGCCAGCACGATCCGGACGGCGGTCCAGAAACGATGTTCCCGGCCCGCCGGGCGGTCCAGCGCTGTCGCGTGGTCGCCCAGCGGTCCGCCGATCGCGCTGGACAAGCCGCGGACGAATCCGTCGGAGCGCGACGGGTGGTCGGTGGTACCGGCGTCGTCGATGCCGGGCGTCGACTGGGTGCTCATGAAGAGGCATCCTGCCGTACGGAAGGGGTGCCCGTCCCGTCCCGACGCGGAGATCCCGGGTACGAACACCGCCGCCGGCGGGACGTGTCGTCCGGCCGGCGGCGGTGTGCGGAGGGTACGGGTCAGTCTCGGTTGGGCGGTAGGCCGGGCAGCACTCCACCGCCGCCACCACCGCCTCCCGGGCCACCGGGATTACCACCTGGGTTCCCGCCGGGGTTGCCCCCGGGGTTACCGCCGGGGAGACCGCCACGCGGGCAGAACGGGTCGGTGAGCGGGTCGCACTGCGGCCCGCCCGGCTGGCCGCCCGGCGGCGGTGGCGGGGCCACCGGCTCCTTGCCGTTGCCCTTCGTGACGTCACCCTCGCCGGTGACGCTGGGCAGGGGGATCTCCTCCTGGCCCTTGAGGGCGGCGTTCATGAACTTCTCCCAGATCGGGCCGGGGAGCGTCGAACCACCGATGTCCTTGCCGCTGGCGAGCCGGATCTCCGGCTTCCTCGGGTCCTTGCTACCGACCCATACCGCAGTGGCGTTCTGCGGGGTGTAGCCCACCGTCCAGGCGTGCGAGTTGTCGTCCTTGTCGTACTCCCAGGTGCCGGTCTTGGCGGCGGCCTGACGGCCGCTCTCCAGCGACATGTTGTTCGACCCGGCCCCGGGGATCTGCTTCAGGACGGCGGTGACCTCGTCGGTGACCTTCTTGGAGATCCGCTGCTCAGGCTTGATGCGCTCGCTGCCGACCACCTTCCACTTACCGGTGTCCTTCTCCTGCTGCTCGACCTTGAGGACGAAGTGGGCCTTGATGTACTTGCCGTCGTTGGCGAACGTCGCCATGGCGTTGGCGTGGTCGAACACGGTGATCGGGTACTTGCCGAAGGCGGTGTAGTTGTCGAACGGGTTGGGGCCCTTCTTCGACAGGTCGAAGGCCTGCGGCGGGTCGACGCCCCACATGGTGGTCACGCCGGCCTTGCGGGCCATGTCGACCACCTTGCCGGCGCCGATCGTGTCGGCGACCCAGTAGAACGGCACGTTGTACGACTGGACCGTCGACTCTTCGAGGGTGCACCACTTGCCGCACTTGAGATTGGTGCGGCCGGCGTTACCGATCGCGACCGCGGAGCCCTCGGGCTTGTACGGCGTGGGGTCCCAGTGCGACTTGACCGAGATGCCGGCCTCGATCGCGGCGGCCAGGGTGTACACCTTCATCGACGAGCCCGGCTGGTGGCCACCGGTCAGGTCACCGTTCTTGTCGGTGTTCTTGCCGGCGTAGTCGAAGTCGGCACCGCTGTCACCGCCGTAGTAGGCGAGCACCCGACCCTTCTTCGGGTCGATCGACACCATCGCCGCCATCAGGTTCTTCGGCTGGTCGTTGAGCTCGGAGCCCTTCTTCGACTGCATCGCGATGTTCTCGGCGGCGGTCTGCAACTTCGGGTCGATGGTGGTGGTGATCCGGTAGCCGCCGTCGCGCAGCGCGTCGACGCAGCTCACCTTGCCCTCCGCTCCGGTGTCGGAGCAGAGGCCCATCGCGTCCATCTCCTGCCGGACGTAGTTGATGACGTTGCCGCGCGGGCTGTCGACACCGAACCCGTTGCCGCCCTTCTTCGGCGGCAGCACCTTCGGGTACTCGGTGGGCGACGCGGGTCGGCCGGGGGCGTCCACCCAGCCTTCCTTCTTCATGCCGCCGATCACGTAGTCCCACCGCGCCTTGGCGTCGGGCAGGTTGACCGCCGGGTCGAACCCCTTGTGGGTGTCGCTCGCCACCGGCTGCTTGATGACCGCCGCGAGCACCGCGCCCTCACCCACGCTGAGGTCCTTCGCGGACTTGCCGAAGTAGGTCTGCGCCGCGGCCTCGATGCCGTAGGCACCGCGCCCGAAGTAGATCACGTTGAGGTAGTGCTGCATGATCTCCGGCTTGCTGTACGCGTCGTTGAGCTTGGAGGCGAGGATCGCCTCCTTCACCTTCCGGCCGTACGTGTCGTCCTGGAGGTTCTCGAACGCGTTGCGGGCGTACTGCTGGGTGATCGTCGAGGCACCCTGCTTGTCGCCACCGGAGATGTTGTTCCAGCCCGCTCGGACGATGCCCTTGTAGTCGACGCCCGAGTGCCGGTAGAAGTTGCGGTCCTCGGCTGCCGCCACCGCGTCCTGCACGTGCTTCGGGATCTGGTTGATGGTCACGAAGGTGCGGTTCTCGCTGCCCAGCTTGGCCAGCGCGGTCTTGCCGTCCTTGGCGTAGACCGTGGTGGACAGCGGCAACGGCAACTCGTCGGGCATGACCACGTTGGTCGAGTAGTAGGTGAACCCGACCACACCGACGCCGGCGAGCATGATGAAGGCCGCGAACGCGGCGATCATCAGGTTCATCCGCTTGCGCTTCTTCGCCCGCGCGGCGGCGCCCGAGTCACCCGCGCCACGGCCACTCCGGCCCGGCCCGTTGGGTCCGCCGGGACCACCAGGGCCTCCAGGGCCACCGGAGACCGGTGAGACGCTCGCCCGTGCGACGGCGGCACGGCCACCCACCGACGCGGAGCCGACACTGGCCCGGCCCGCCGAGGCGGTGCCGACCGAGGCCGCACCGACGGCGGCGGCACCGACCGCGGCCCGACCCGCCGGTGCACCGGGCGCCGGGGACACGGGCACCGAGGCCCGGCCCGCGCCGGCGCGTCCGGCTGCCGCGCCCGGTGCCGGCGACACCGGCACCGACGCCCGCCCGGAGCGCCCCGGGGTCGCCGAACCCACCGAGGCGGAACCGGCCGCCGCGGCGGTGCCGCGCGGCACCGAGGCGGATCCGCCGACAGTGGCCCGCCCGCCGGCTGCGCGTGGTGTCACCGAGGCACGGCCCGGGGTCGCCGCGCCGCCCTCCGAGGCCGACCAGCCACCGGCGCGGGAGTCGCCGCCGGATCGACCGTACGCGTCGGCCGCGCCCGGTCCGGGGTCACCGTCCGGGCCCGGGTACTGGGCCCGTCCGCGCGCAGAACTGGGATCGCCGTACGAGTTCATTCCTCACACCCTGCCGGTCGCGGTGGGGCGCTGCTGCGCCGCCACCGGGTTGCCGTGAGTTGCTTCACCCGGGACGCCGGCACGGGGGTGCCGGTTCACCGTGGTACTTGCAGTATCAATCGGGCTAATCGGACTAACGAGCGGTCGACCGTCCCGGGTTTCGTCTACGGCCCCGGGGCCGGTCCAACCTGCTGCGTTCACCGTTGCGCCTCTCGCCTCCGCCGACCCGCAACCTCGGCCGCCACATCCGGCTCGCCGGTGCCGTCGCCGTCGCCGGTCAGTCCGTCCCGGCCGAGCAGGTACTGCTCGACGAGATGGTTCCAGTCACAGCCGAGGCATACCTCGACCACGAAGACCTGGAACTCACGCAGCGTCATCGCCAGCACGGGCAACTCGGCGAGTGTCCGGGCCTGTCCGGCGGACTGCTTGAGCTCGTCGCCGTAAATGTAGTGGACGAGGGTCAGGTTCTCGCTGCGGCAGATCGGGCAGCGTCGGTCGGTCGGCTCACCGTGGAAGCGGGCGGCGTTCTTCAGGTACGGCGACGCGTCGCAGACGTCGTACGTGCCGACCCGGCCCGCCAGAAGCTCACGCAGCACTGCTCGCTTCTGGAGCGAGTAGTCGACGACCTGGCGCTGCGTACGCATGCGGAGAAGGGTACGCGGTCCGGCCCGAGCAGGCGACCACGCTCACGATCCGTGACGATGACATCTCGGAGAGGGGGTTTGCCCTGGCCGGTGCGAGCCGCTAACGTGCGATGTATCGGTCCGATACATCGCGGCGGTTACCACTTCAAGCCGGAGGGTAAAGAGAGGGCGGCCAGTGCTCGAGTTCGCCATCCTCGGCCTCCTGCAGGAGTCTCCGATGCACGGCTACGAGCTGCGCAAGGAGTTGACCGCCAAACTCGGCGCGATCCGGGCGGCGATCAGCTACGGCTCGCTCTACCCGACCCTGCGCAGGTTGCAGGCGGCGGGATGGATCACCGAAGCTGCCGAGACGCCCGCCACTGCCGAGGAGGTTCCCGCGCTGACCAGCCGACGAGGTCGGGTGGTCTACAAAATCACCGCGGAGGGCAAGGAACGCTTCGCCCAGCTCATCGCACAGGCCGGGCCCGAGACGTACGACGACACGGGCTTCGGGGTGCACTTCGCGTTCTTCGCCCGGACCGACCAGGCGACCCGCCTGCGCATTCTGGAGGGTCGCCGCCGCAAGATCGAGGAGCGTCGCGAAGGGCTTCGCGACGTGCTGGGCCGGGCGGCCGAGCGCCTCGACGCTTACACCTTGGAACTGCAGCGCCACGGTCTTGATGCCTGTGAGCGCGAGGTCCGCTGGCTGGAGGAGCTCATCGCCAACGAGCGCTCCGGCCGAGCCCCGACGGTCCCGAACATCGGGACAGCCGGCGGCCGACGAGAAGACAACAGCCCGCCTCCGCCTGGAGAGACCAGGAATGAGCGGCCGTGACAGAAAAGAAGGAGGCAGACGCTATGGGCTCCGTCCGCGTCGCCATCGTCGGTGTGGGTAACTGCGCCTCGTCCCTGGTTCAGGGCGTCGAGTACTACCGGAATGCCGACCCGAACGACCGCGTCCCGGGTCTCATGCACGTCGCCTTCGGCGACTACCACGTCAACGCCGTGGAGTTCGTCGCGGCATTCGACGTGGACGCCAAGAAGGTGGGCATGGACCTCGCGGAGGCGATCGTCGCCAGCGAGAACAACACCATCAAGCTCTGTGACGTGCCGCCGACCGGCGTCAGCGTGCAGCGCGGCCCGACCTTCGACGGTCTGGGCCAGTACTACCGCGAGATCGTCGAGGAGTCCGACGCCACGCCCGTCGACGTGGCGCAGGCGCTGCGCGACGCGCAGGTCGACGTCGTCGTCTGCTACCTCCCGGTCGGCTCCGAGCAGGCCGCCAAGTTCTACGCCCAGGCCGCGATCGACGCCGGCTGCGCGTTCGTCAACGCCCTGCCGGTCTTCATCGCCTCCGACCCCGAGTGGGCCAAGAAGTTCGAGGACGCGGGCCTGCCGATCGTCGGCGACGACATCAAGAGCCAGGTCGGCGCGACCATCGTGCACCGCGCCCTCGCGAAGCTCTTCGAGGACCGGGGCGTCGAGCTGCTGCGCACGTACCAGCTCAACTTCGGCGGCAACATGGACTTCATGAACATGCTGGAGCGCAAGCGGCTGGTCTCGAAGAAGATTTCGAAGACCCAGTCGGTCACCTCGCAGATCCCGCACGAGATGAGCAAGAGCGACGTGCACATCGGCCCGTCGGACCACGTGCCGTGGCTGGACGACCGCAAGTGGGCGTACATCCGCCTGGAGGGCCGCTCGTTCGGTGACACCCCGCTGAACGCCGAGCTCAAGCTCGAGGTGTGGGACTCGCCGAACTCGGCCGGCGTCATCATCGACGCGGTCCGCGCCGCGAAGATCGCCCTGGACCGGAAGATCGGCGGCCCGATCCTGTCGGCGTCGTCGTACTTCATGAAGTCCCCGCCGGTGCAGTACGCCGACCACGACGCCCACCAGGCCGTCGAGGAGTTCATCGCCGGCGAGGTCGCGCGCTGACCCGCTGAACACCACCAGCACCGGCGAGGGCCGGGTCCGAACGGACCCGGCCCTCGCCGCGTTTCAACCACAGTCGCAGGTCGCCGGGTGGGCGTTTGTCAGGTTTCGTGATGCCGACGGGCTTGATCGACTCGGGTTCGGCGATGTCGGGGTATCCCGGCCAGGCGGATACCGCCGTTTCGGCGAACTGGAGTGGATCTAGGCGGTCGTCCGCTGGCGACGTCGGACCGCCGCCGGCGGCGGTCACGCGGGGACATCGGCCAGGCGGTCTAGGACCACGCGTGCCGCAGGGCGACAGCGGCTTCCAACTCCAGCAGCTTGATCTTGCGCGGCAGGCCCCCGCCGAAGCCGACCAGCTTGCCGCCCGCGCCGACGATCCGGTGACACGGCACGAGCACCGGGACCGGGTTGCGGTTGCAGGCCACTCCCACCGCCCGCGCCGCCCCGACCTCGCCGACCAGGCGCGCCACCTCGCCGTACGTCAGCGTCTCCCCGTACGGGATTCGGGTCATCTCCCGCCACACCGCCCGCTCGAAGGCGGAGCCCCGGGGCATCGACACCGGGATGCCGAACGCGGTCAGCTCACCGGCGAAGTACGCCCGCAGCTCGGTCACGGTTTGCTGGGACAACGCGTCGCCGGGCTCATCGACGGCTGCTTCGACCCGGCCGAAGGCGGCGCCGCAGACGTTCGTGCCGTCGGTGGCGACGGAGAACTCGCCGATCGGTGAGTCGAGCACTGTCCAGCGCATCAGCTCATTCTCCCCGACCCGGGCGACGTTGCCGGCACGGCTACCAGCGTCGGGTCGAACGCCACTGCTCGGCGACCCGGGTCGCCTCCTTCGCCGCGGCCCGTTCGGCGCGTTTCGATCAGCCCCGAAAAGATCATCTCCGCGTCGAGCGCGACCGTTGGATGTTGCGCCACGTCGATACCGTGCAGGTCGTGGCAACGGGGACGCTGATCTTTCTGATCATCGGTGGGGCGGGCATCGGGGTGCTCGCGCTCGCCCTGCTCGGCACCGAACTGTTCCAGTTCGGGCACGCCGACGTGGACGGCCCGATCTCGGTCGAGACGGTGGCCGGGTTCGCCGGAGCATTCGGGTTCGGCGCGGCGATCGTCAACGAACTGCTCGGTGCGCGTACCCCGGGAATGGTCGTCGGCGCGGTGGTCGGCGGCGTGCTCGCGGCCGTGCCCACCGGATGGTTGGCCTCCCGGCTGAGCCGGGCGGCGCGCAACATGCGCACCGACCCCACCCCGACCCGGGACGACCTGGTCGGCGCGCTCGGCCTGGTCGTCACACCGGTGCCGGTCGACGGGTACGGCGAGGTCCGGATCCGCCTCGCCGGCCAACCGGTCAAGCTCAGCGCCCGTGCGGACCAGCCCATACCGATCGGCGCCCAGGTCTTCGTCGTGCAGGCGCTCAGCGAGACCAGCGTGCACGTCGAGACCTACTGATCAACCCCCTCGTAGACGGGACTTCCATATGGCCCTGTTAATCGCCATCGGCGGCGCGGTCCTCCTCGCGCTCATCCTGGTGCTCTTCGTGCTCTCCCGAATCAAGGTGGCCGGGCCGAACGAGGCGTTCATCGTCACCGGTCGCAAGGGCCGCACCACGCAGACCGCCGACGGCGGACGGTCGACCGACACCTCCGGGCAGAAGGTCGTGCTGGGCGCGTCGGTGTTCGTGCTGCCGGTGGTGCAGAAGCTCCAGTCCCTGGATCTGTCCAGCCGACGGATCGACGTCGGCATCCGGGGTGCGGTGAGCAAGCAGGGCATCCGTGCCGATCTGCACGGCGTGGCGATCGTCAAGGTCGGCGGAACCGAGGACGCGATCCGGGCCGCCGCCCAGCGGTTCCTGCACCAACAGGACGAGATCGACAACTTCACCCGCGAGGTGCTCGCCGGCGCGCTGCGCTCGATCGTCGGCCGGCTCACCGTCGAGGAGGTCATCCGGGACCGGGCGGCGTTCGCCAGCGCCGTGGCCGAGGAGGCCGAGCACTCGATGACCAACCAGGGTCTGGTGCTTGACACGTTCCAGCTCCAGGACATCCTCGCCGAGGGCTCCTACCTGCAGGACCTGGGTCGACCGGAGGCCGCCCGGGTGCTCAAGGACGCGGCGATCGCCGAGGCGCGGGCCCGGCAGCAGGCCGAGCAGGAGCGGCTGCTCGCCGAGGAGGCGATCGCGGAGGCGAACCGGAACCTGGCCCTCAAGCAGGCCGGCATCCAGGCCGAGATCGACGCGGCGAAGGCGAAGTCCGCCGCCGCCGGCCCGCTCGCGCAGGCGGAACGGGACCAGGCGATCCTCTCCGAGCAGCAGAAGGTCGCCGAGCGCAACGCCGAACTCAAGCAGCGCCAACTCGACACCGAGGTGCGTAAGCCGGCTGACGCGGCCCGGTACAAGGTGGAGCAGGAGGCGGAGGCGTCGCGCAACGCGGCGGTGTTGCACGCGGACGCGCAGCGGCAGTCGGTGATCGCCGCCGCGCAGGCCGCCGCCGAACAGGCGCGGCTCACCGGTGAGGGCGAGCGGGCCCGGCGTGCGGCGCTCGCCGAGGCGAACGCGATCGAGGGCGCCAAGGAGGGTGAGGCCGAGCAGCGTCGGCGTTCCGCCATCGCCGAGGCGGTGGAGCGGGAGGGTCAGGCCGAGGCGGCGGCCATCCTGGCCAAGGGTGAGGCCGAGGCGGACGCGATGGCGCGCAAGGCCGAGGCGTTCGCCGCGTACGGCGAGGCGGCGGTGCTGGACCTGCTGGTCAGGGTGCTGCCGCAGGTGGTGGAGGCAGCCAGCGCGCCGATCGGGGCGATCGACAAGATGACTGTCATCTCCACCGACGGTGCGTCGTCGCTGACGAAGTCGGTGGCCGGCAACGTGGCCCAGGGGCTCCAACTCGGCAGCGACCTGACCGGGATCGACCTGGCCGGTCTGCTGGCCCGGCTCGGCTCGGCGTCCACCCCGACCGGCAAGGGCACCTCGACCGGCAAGGGCACCCCGGCCGTGGACGGGACCGCCGTCGAGACCCGCTGACGCCGTACGCCGACGGGCGCCGCCCCCGCTTCGGGGGCGGCGCCCGTCAGATCCAGCTAGTCGACCAGGCCCTCGGCTCGGGCCCAGCGCAGCAGCTCGGCCTCGGCGGCGTCACGGTCCAGCGGGCCGTGTTCGAGGCGCAGCTCCTTGAGGTGCTTCCAGGCCCGACCCACCACCGGTCCCGGCGGTACGCCGAGCAGCTCCATGATCGCGTTGCCGTCCAGGTCGGGGCGGACGCGGGCCAGGTCCTCCTCGGCCGCGATCCGGGCGATCCGCTCCTCCAGTGCGTCGTAGTCCGCGGCCAACTGCGCGGCTTTGCGCCGGTTGCGGGTCGTGCAGTCCGAGCGGGTCAGCTTGTGCAGTCGGGGCAGCAGGTCACCGGCGTCCGCGACGTAGCGGCGTACCGCCGAGTCGGTCCACTCGCCCCGCCCGTACCCGTAGAAGCGCAGGTGCAGCGCGACCAGCGCGGTCACCTTCGCGGTGATCTCCTTCGGGTACCGCATGGCCTTCATCCGGGCCTTGGTCAGCCGCGCGCCGACCACCTCGTGGTGGTGGAAGCTGACCCGGCCGTCGGACCCGACGGCCTTCGTCGCCGGCTTGCCCACGTCGTGCAGGAGGGCGGCCATCCGCAGGACGAAGTCGCACCCGTCGTCCTCGTGGGAGACGGCGTTCGAGACGACCGTCAGGGTGTGCTCGTAGACGTCCTTGTGCTGCGCGTGCTCGTCGATCTCCAGCTTCAACCCGGTCAGCTCCGGCAGGAACCGCTCGGCCAGCCCGGTGTCGACGAGCAGCCGCAGACCGGTGATCGGATCGGAGCCGCAGAGCAGCTTGGTGAACTCGTCGCGGATCCGCTCGGCGGTGATCCGGTCCAGGTCCGCCGACATCTCGGTCATCGCCCGGTGCACGTCCGGGTGCACGGCGAAGCGCAGCTGGGCGGCGAACCGGGCGGCCCGCAGCATCCGCAACGGGTCGTCGCCGAACGACTCACCGGGGGTGCTCGGGGTACGGATCACCTTGGCCGACAGGTCGTCCAACCCGCCGTGTGGATCGGTGAACCGGTGTTCCGGCAGGCTGACGGCCATCGCGTTGATGGTGAAGTCCCGCCGCTTCAGGTCCTCGTCGAGGCTGGTGCCGTAGACGACCACCGGGTTGCGGCTGATCTGGTCGTACGACTCCGCACGGAACGTGGTGATCTCCAGCCGGAGACCGTCGCGCTGCGCACCGATGGTGCCGAACTCGCGACCGGTCTCCCAGATCGACTCGGCCCAGCCCTTGAGGATGCGCAGCGTCTCGTCGGGGTGCGCGTCGGTGCAGAAGTCGAGGTCGTCCCCGAGTCGGCCGAGCAGCGCGTCGCGAACCGAACCGCCCACCAGGTGCAACTCGTGACCGGCGCGGACGAAGCGGCGGCCCAACTCGTCGGCGACCGGGGAGACTCGGAGCAGTTCGGCGACGGCGTTGCGCTGCGCGGCGGTGAGTTCGCGGCGGTCGGCGGCGTGTGGAGCGGAGGCTTCGGACATGGGATCGCCAGCTTATCGGGCCGGGGTGTGATCCGATCCGCCGGGCGCGGGTAACGGGCGGGGGTTGACTATGGTCTGTGACGTGCGGGTCGGTGTCCGACCCGACGTACCCCTGGGAGGCTGGAGATGAGCGGCGGGCTCTACCGCAGCGCCAACGCCGCGAACGACGGCGGCCCTGGCATCCGTCCCGGGGACGGCGCCACCTTCATCTCCGCCGAGCCGCTGAACCAGCCGGCCCTGGAGTCGACCGCGCCGCCGCAGGAGCAGGTGGGCGAGGCGAGCGCGGCGGCCAACAGCGCGGTGATGGCGAT
This sequence comes from Micromonospora sp. WMMD964, assembly GCF_029581455.1. Taxonomy (NCBI): domain Bacteria; kingdom Bacillati; phylum Actinomycetota; class Actinomycetes; order Micromonosporales; family Micromonosporaceae; genus Micromonospora; species Micromonospora sp. WMMD964. Next base: position 1,066,523 of record NZ_CP120860.1, read on the forward strand.
CGGCAGCCTGGTCAGCCGAGGCACGGGCTTCCTGCGGACGCTGGTGTTGACCGCCGCGCTCGGTGGGGCGCTGGTCGGTGACGCCTACACCACCGCGCAGATCCTGCCGGGAATGGTCTACGAGTTCCTGCTCGGCGGAATCCTCACCAGCGTGCTGATCCCGGTGCTGGTCCGTCGGCGCAAGGTCGACACCGACGGCGGCCAGGCGTACGCCCAGCGGCTGTTGACCCTCGCGGTGCTGACCTTGGCCGGAGCAGCCCTGCTGGCCGTGCTGGCGGCCAGCCTGCTGACCCAGCTCTACACCAGCGACAACCGCGGAGCGGATTACCAGGAGCTGGTCACCAAGCTGTCGTACCTGATGTTGCCGATGATCTTCTTCACCGGCCTCAGCGCGTTGGTCAGCGCGGTACTCAACACCCGGGGTCACTTCGCCGCCCCGATGTGGGCGCCGATCCTCAACAACATCGTGGTGATCGCCACCGCCGGCCTCTACATCGCGATCTTCGGTGCGGAGATCGTGAAGCCGAACGAGATGACCACCGGCCGGATCCTCCTGATCAGCGGTGGCACCCTGCTCGGTGTCGCGATCCAGGCCGCCGGCCTGCTGCCGGCGCTGCGCAAGGTCGGCTTCCGGTGGAAGCTCCGCTTCGACTTCCGCGCGCTCGGCCTGCGTGAGCTGGGCCGGCTCGGCGGCTGGATGTTCTGCTACGTGGCGGTCAGCCAGGTCGGCCTGATCGTGCTGTTCAACCTGCTCAACCGGGCGGGCGACGGAGACGCCGGCGCCCTGATCTACAACAACGTCTTCCTGCTGCTGATGATGGCGCACGGCATCATCGCCGTCTCGATCATCACCGCGTTGATGCCCCGGATGAGCGCCAACGCCGCCGACGGCCGCTACGCCGACGTGGCCGCCGACCTGTCCCGGGGCACCCGGACGGTCTCCGCGGTGCTCGCTCCGATCGCCGTCTGCTACGCCGTGCTCGCCACTCCGCTGGCGGTGGTGTTGTTCCGCTACGGTGCGTTCAGCGACGAGAACGCCGCCGACACCTCGCTGGTGCTGCTGCTGGCCGCGCTCGCTCTGGTGCCGTTCGCGATCAGTCAGCTCTTCACCTTCGCCTTCTACGCCCTGCCGGACACCCGCACCCCGGCGTTGATCAACATTCCGGTCGTGGCGCTGCGGATCGGCGTGCAGATCGTGCTGTTCGCCGCGTTCGCCCCCCACTTCGCGGCGGCCGGGATGATGATCGGTAACGCTGTCTCGTATCTGGCGGCGGCGATCGGCTCCGCCTGGCTGCTCCGTCCACGGGTCGGTCGGATCGGGCTGGGCCACATCATGCGGACCCTGGGCCGGGTCCTGGTCGCCGCGCTCGGCGCCGCGCTGGTCGGCCTGCTCGTGATCAACCTGCTGCCCGGTGGCGAAACGCCGAGCTGGGCCCAGGCCGTCATCCAACTGGTGATCGGCGGAGCGGTGATCGGCGGGACCTACCTGGGTCTGGCCATGCTGCTGCGGATAAGTGAGATCACCGAGGTGGTCGGCATGGTCCGACGTCGCGTCGGTCGCTGATCGCCAGCAACCGATCACAACAAGTTGACACACATACAGAACGTCACTGCGGATCACCAGGCTGGGGATGCACCTGTGGATAACTCCGCGATTCGCCGGTCAACCACCGCATCGGCCTGTGGATAACCAACCGTACGGCTGAGCGTGGCGGGCCGATCGGTGGGAACCCATCGGTTGTTGGGAGCGTCCCACCAGCCCAGCCCCGGCGTCGGTCACTTGCGGTGAAGCCGTAGATTAGCTAGTACATGTGCCAGCAACGTGGCTGACAACGGTCGTAACCGGACGAGTTCTCCGACTGCCGGGCACCCGCCAGATGCGGCGGGAAGATGACATGTCGGGGAGACGGGCAACCCGGGTAAGGTCGCTCTCGACGGGTACGGCAGGGGCCGACGCTGCGCGTCGACACCGGTCGGCCGGTTCCTTCAACGGCAGAGCGGGAAGCCACATGCCCAGCAGTGCGGGTCCATCGATCGACACGATCACCGAGGGAGGACGGGTGACCCAGGTCGGCGAGGGTCAGGAGGCGGACGAAAGCGCTCCTCCGGTCATGACCTTCGGTGCTCCCACGGCCGGTGAAGTCCTCGCCGAGCGGTACGAGCTGGTTGAGCACATCAACAACGACAGCGCGGGTCGGCTGGTCTGGCGCGGGGTCGACGTCATCCTGCGCCGTCCCGTCGCGGTGGTGCTGCGCTACCCGGGTGGCGACTCCGCCACCGAGATGCTTCAGGCCGCCGTCGCGGCCAGCCGGGTCATCCACCCGAACCTGGTCGGCGTCTACGACGCGATCGACGAGGCCGACCGGGCGTACGTGGTGCGCGAGTGGGTCGACGGGCAGTCCCTGCGGGACCTGACCGCCGAGGGCCCCCTGGACCCGGCCCGGGCCACCGCGATCGGCAACGCCGTTGCCAGCGCCCTCGCCGCGGTGCACGCCACCGGCATGGTGCACGGAAACGTCCACCCCGGCACCGTCATGATCAGTGACGAGGGCCGAGTCGTCCTGGCGGACGCCCGCACCGACGGCGACGACAGCCAGGAGAACGACATCCGGGCGGTCGGCGGCGTCCTCTACTTCGCCCTGACCGGTTACTGGCCGCACGCCGAGGCACCGCTGCGCGGCGCCACCGCCGGTCACGGCCGCGCCGCCATCCCGGACGCCGTTCGGGACGCCACTGGTGCCCTCGCAGCGCCCCGCCAGGTCCGTGCGGGCGTGCCCGCGTACCTGGACGACCTGACGATGGATCTGCTCGACGCGCAGATCGCTCCGCCGTCCTCCGACGTGCTCGCCGCCGAGTTGGCCCGACTCGACGTGCCGGCCGAGGAGGAGCACTACCTCGACAACAGCGGGCCGCTGCGGTTCGCCGCCGAGACCGGCGACGAGCCGTCGCCGCTGGCCGCTGCCGGAGGTCGGAAGGTCGCCCTGGGCATCGCTGGTCTGCTGGTGGTCGCCCTGGTCGGTCTCCTGATCGGGATCAGCACCCTGGGCGACGACGGCGACAAGGGCTCGCAGGCCGATCAGCCCCCCGCTCCCACGTCCAGCGCTCCGGCCGGCGACGCCACCCCGGCCGGGAACGAGGTGCGCAAGCTGGCGGTCAAGGACGTCCGGATCATCGACCCGGACAGCAAGGACCGCAGTGAGGTCGACGGCGCCGCGAAGGTGATCGACGGTGACGAGGACAAGGGCTGGGAGACGGAGACGTACCAGAACCGGCCCAACTTCGGCAACCTCAAGAAGGGCATGGGCGTCTGGCTCGACCTGGGCGAGCCGCACAGCGTCAAGTCGGTGCAGGCGGTGCTCTCCGCCACCGGCGCATCCGCCCAACTCTTCGCAGGCACGACGAACCCGCCGTCCAGCTCCAACGGTGACAAGCAGTTGGTGGCGAACTACAAGACCGCCATCGGGCAGCCGTTCGAGGACCATGACGGCACCACGATGACGTTCAACGGCTTCGACGCCGACAAGAAATACCAGTACCTGCTGTTCTGGATCACCGAACTGCCACCGTCCGAGGGTGGGTTCAAGCTGGGGGTGCAGGAGATCACGGTCCAGGGGTCGTGAACCCGGCACTGTCGTCCGGGCACCGCAACCGCTGGACATGGTGATGGACGAGGACGCGGCAGCCACCGACCTGGAGCTGCTGCGTGCTCATGTCGATGGTGACCCGCACGCCTTCGCCGAGTTGTTCCGCCGGCACCGCGACCGGCTCTGGGCCGTCGCCCTGCGCACCCTCGGTGACCGCGAGGAGGCAGCCGACGCTCTGCAGGACGCGCTGCTGTCCGCGCACCGGGCCGCGGCCCGGTTCCGGGGCGACTCGGCCGTCACGACCTGGCTGCACCGCATCGTGGTGAACGCCTGTCTGGACCGGATCCGCCGCCGGCAGGCACACCCCACCGTGCCGCTGCCGGACGGCAACCGTACCGAGGACGGTTCAGGTGTCGGCGGGCCCGAGCCGGCCGCCGCGGCCCCGGACCACGACACCGCGCTGGTGGTCCGTGAGGCGCTCGCCGCACTGCCCCTCGAACAGCGCGCGGCGCTGGTGTTGGTGGACGTCCAGGGCTACGCGGTCGCCGAGGTCGCCCGCATCCTCGGCGTCGCCGAGGGGACGGTGAAGAGCCGGTGTGCCCGGGGTCGAGCCCGACTGGCGGTGATGCTCGGGCACCTGCGCCCCACCGTGGCCGCCGCGCCCCCGCCCCGAGCGGATCCGGCCCTCCCGCCCCGAGCGGATCCGGCCCTCCCGATCCGAGACGTGCCGGGCGTCACGCCGGGGAACCCGGGCCCGGCAGAGGGCGTCGGATCGAGGTCGAGCCGGTTCCGGCGGGACGCCAACCAGGAGGACACGTGACGACCGAGGGGTTCCGGGAGGTCGACGCCGACCTCCTCGCTGACTACCTCGGCGGGGCGTTGGACGGCACCCCGCAGCAGGAGGAAGTCGCCCGACTCGTGTCCACGGACCCGGCCTGGGTCGAGGCGTACGCGCAGCTGGCACCCGCGTTGACGGAGGTCAGCGCGAGCCTGGCCCGCTGGGCCCAGCCGGCACCGGAGATGCCGCAGGCGATCGTCGACCGCATCTCCGCCGCGCTGTCCGTCGCGGAGCCGACATCCGGCGACCCGGTGCCGGAGCACACCGGGCACGAGGCCGACACGGGCGGCGACCCGGTGACGCGAGCTGTCGTACCGGCCCAGGGCGGCCGCCGCCCGGTCACCCCCACGATGGCCAGGTCGGGGCGTCGTGCATCCACCGGGCCTGGTCGGCGGTGGCGCGAATGGGTCCGCCGCGGCGGACCGGTGGCCGCCGGCGCGGTCGCCGTCGTAGCTGTCGCGCTCGGCCTCACCCAACTCTCCAGGAGCGTCTCACAGGACACCAGCGGCACCAGCGCCCTCGACCGGCCGGCCAACGCGCCCGCAGACCCCGCGGGGGCCGACGCGGCCCGCACCACCGGGCCGACACTGCGCAGCGGTACGGATTACACCCCGCAGATCCTCGGCAACGACCAGGGCGTCGGTATGCAGAGTGCTCCGACTCCCAGCCGAGCGACCGGAACCGCGCCTGGAACGGCGCCGGAGGTGGACGCCGAGGGCGGCCGCCGTCCCTCGCCCGACGGGTCGGAGCAGCTGACCCGGCTGACCGACGAGGCCGCGTTGACGACCTGCCTGACCAGCGTGACGGCGGAGCACGGGAACGGCCCGCTGGTGGTCGAGCTGCTGGACTACGCCCGGTTCCAGGGCGAGCCGGCGCTGGTCATCCGCTTCACCGACGCGACCGGGGCCCGGTGGGCCTGGGTGAGTGGTCCGGAGTGCGGCGTGCCCGGGTCCGGCTCGGACAGCCGGTATTCGTCGCGGGTAGGGTGAATCCACGGTCGATGGCGCGATGGCCGCCCACGTGACCTGACCCACCGGATGCCCGGCTCGGGAATCCCCGGTTCGTACGATGACGTTCTGGAAGTCAGCTGCCGGCCCCACCCAGGCGTCGGCGACTCGGATCGGCATCGGTGCTCGCGCCGACGCCGAACACACACAACTCGGGAGACGGCAGTGGACGAGGTCCGCAACCTGATCATCATCGGCTCCGGGCCGGCTGGCTACACGGCGGCGGTCTACGCCTCGCGCGCCAACCTGAAGCCGCTGATCATTGAGGGCGTGCAGTCCGGTGGTGCCCTGATGACCACGACCGAGGTGGAGAACTTTCCCGGCTTCGCCGACGGCATCCTCGGCCCGGAGCTGATGGACAACATGCGCAAGCAGGCCGAGCGGTTCGGTGCCGAGTTCCTCACCGACGACGTGACCCGGGTCGAGCTGGTGGACACCGGCGACCTCGGCTCCGGCGCGGTGAGCACCGTCTGGGTCGGCGAGACCGCCTACCGGGCCAAGTCCGTCATCCTCTCCACCGGTTCGGCCTGGCGTCCGCTGGGCGTGCCCGGTGAGCAGGAATACCTGGGTCACGGCGTCTCCGCGTGCGCCACCTGTGACGGCTTCTTCTTCCGTAACCAGCACATCGTGGTCGTCGGCGGAGGTGACTCGGCGATGGAGGAGGCCACCTTCCTCACCCGCTTCGCCGACTCGGTCACGATCATCCACCGCCGCGACTCGTTCCGGGCCAGCAAGATCATGGCCGACCGGGCGCTGAGCAACGAGAAGATCAAGGTCGAGTGGAACAGCACCGTCGAGGAGATCCTCGGCGACGACGGCAAGGTCACCGGCGTACGGGTCCGCAACGTGCACACCGGCGAGACCAAGGTGATGGACGTGACCGGCGTCTTCGTGGCCATCGGCCACGACCCGCGCAGTGAGCTGTTCCGCGACCAGGTCGAGCTGGACGACGAGGGTTACGTCAAGGTCCAGGCTCCCAGCACCCGCACCAACGTGCCCGGCGTGTTCGCCGCCGGCGACGTGGTCGACCACACCTACCGTCAGGCGATCACCGCGGCCGGCACCGGTTGTGCCGCCGCGCTCGACGCCGAACGGTTCATCGCGACGCTCGGCTGAACCAAGGAACACATCCCGGAGGAGGGGCATAGTGGGAAATACCAAGGCGGTAACGGACAAGAGTTTCGTCGCTGACGTGCTGCAGGCCGACAAGCCGGTTCTGGTGGACTTCTGGGCCGAGTGGTGCGGCCCCTGCCGCAAGGTGTCGCCGCTGCTCGAGGAGATCGCCGGCGAGATGGGTGACCAGGTCACCATCGTCAAGCTCAACATCGACGAGAACCCGGAGACCGCACGGGCCTACCGGGTGATGTCGGTGCCGACGCTCACCGTCTTCAAGAACGGCCAGCCGGTGCAGTCGATCGCCGGCGCCAAGCCGAAGGGCGAGCTGGTCCGGCTCATCCAGTCGGCCCTCTGACCGGCAGAAGCACCAACCGAACCCCGTACCCGCTCGCCGGGTGCGGGGTTCGGCGTTCCCCGGGCTGTTTTTCCTGGCCCCGCCACCTCGCCGCCCCGGAGCGCATAGCCTCAAGCGAGGCCGCCCGGCCAGCCAGCGTCGTGCAGAGGGGGTCGTGCGTGCGTCCGATCCGACCCGGTGACCGGGGACCAGCGGTCACGGAGATCCGTACCATCCTTCTCAGCCTCGACCTCCTCGCCGCCGCCGGAACGCACGCCGACGAGTTCGACCTCGACACCGAGCGGGCGGTCCGCGCCTTCCAGCAGTCCCGTGGGCTCAGCGTGGACGGCCGGGTCGGTGCGGAGACCTGGCGCGCCCTGGACGCCGCCCGGTGGCGGCTCGGCGCCCGCACCCTCTACCACGCCGTCCCCGAGCCGCTCACCGGCGAGGACGTCCGATCGCTCCAGGAACGGCTACTGGAGATGGGGTACGACGTGGGCCGGGCGGACTCCATCTACGGCATCCGGACCGCCCGCGCGGTCGCCCAGTTCCAGCGCGAGGTGGGGCTCACCCCCGACGGCGCCTGCGGCCCACACACGATGAACGCGCTGCGCCGGATCGGCCGCAAGGTGGTCGGTGGCCGCCCGCAGTGGCTCCGCGAGTCCGACGCGATCCGGCAGTCCGGGCCCGCGCTGGTCGGCAAGACGGTGGTCATCGACCCCGGGCACGGGGGCACCGACCCCGGGATGGTGGTGCCCGACGGTTCGCTTCGCTGGACCGAGGCGGACCTGGTGCACGACCTGGCCAGCCGGCTGGAGGGACGACTCGCCGCGTCGGGGGTGCGGGTGCAGCTCACCAGGGGGCCGTCACCGGACAGCTGCCTACCGGACACCGAGAGGGCTCTGCTGGCCAACTCACTCGGTGCCGACGTGTTCATCTCACTGCACCTGGACGGCCACGCCAACCCGGACGCGGAGGGCGTCGCGACGTACCACTACGGCACCGACAACGGGGTGACCTCGGCGACCGGTGAACGCCTGGCCGGTCTCGTGCAGCGGGAGATCGTCGCACGGACCGGGCTGCGGGACTGCCGTACCCACGCCAAGACCTGGGAGCTGCTACGACTGACCCGGATGCCCGCCGTCCGGGTCGAGGTCGGCTACCTCACCTCACCCACGGACCGCGCCCAACTGGTCGACCCGCGGTTCCGGGACCGGGTGGTGGAGGCGATCGTGGCCGCGGTGCAGCGGATGTACTACCCGATCGAACGGGACGTCCCGACCGGCTCGCTGGACGTCAGTGAGCTGCGGGCGGTCGTGACCGCCGGCACGGTGGTCGACTGATCGTCGCCCGGCTCAGCCGTTGGTGGAACGGGTCGCCGGGGCGGGACGAACCGGCCGGAGCAGGGTCTCCGGACTCATCGAGCCGAGCAGCTTCTCCAGCGCGTACTCGACGTCGGACTTCCAGCTCAGCGCGGTGCGCAACTCGAGACGCAGCCGGGGGAAGCGCGGGTGCGGGCGTACCGTCTTGAACCCCACCGACAGGAAGAAGTCGACAGGTGCCACACAGCCACCCGACGGATCGTCGGCGTCACCGAACTTGGCGTCACCGAACGCCTCGATGGCCTTGATCCCCCGCTTGGTCAGGTCCCGGGCGACGCCCTGCACCAGCATCCGGCCCAGCCCGCCACCGGCGAACGCGGCGACCACGTTGGCAGTCATCAGCAGTGCCGCGTCGGCGGAGACCGGTGACGTCGGGAACGCCATCGAGCGGGGCACGTAGGCGGGCGGGGCGTACATCACGAAACCGGCCGGCATGCCGTCGACGTAGGCGAGCTTGCCGCAGGAGCCCCACTCCAACAGGGTCTGGGAGACCCACGCCTCCTTCTCCAGGCCCGGATCACCAGCGGCGCAGGCCCGGTCGGCGGAGACCGGGTCGAGCTCCCAGTAGACGCACTGCCGGCACGGGCTGGGCAGGTCTTCCAACGTGTCGAGGGTCAGGCTGACCAGACGTCGCGACATATGGCGCATCCCCACAATAGGCTCGGTGGTGAGACCGGCATGGAACGACAGCGCCGCCTTCCTGCCCCCGACGAGCGATCGTACGCCGCCGATCGGCGATCCGGGAGGGGACGCGCAGATGCCCACCTCACCGGGGGACGCCGAGGGAGGGTCCGCCATGTGGTCGATCCGTCTCGGCGCCCCGGCAGCCGGGCCCTGAAGGATTAGGATCGACAATCGGCACCCCGCGCCGCCATGGTCACCGGCGGGTGGGGTACCCGGGGCGGGAGCCACCCGAGCAGCGATCGAGGTGAGGTCATGACCGGCACGACGCTCGACGACTACACCGACCGGTACGCCCGGCGGGTACGCGGGATGACCGCCTCGGAGATCCGAGCACTGTTCGCGGTGGCCAGCCGCCCGGAGGTCGTCTCGCTCGCCGGTGGTGCTCCCTACATCGCCGCGCTGCCGCTGGACGCGGTCGGCGAGATGCTCGGCCGGCTCGGCTCCGAGCACGGGGTGAGCACCCTTCAGTACGGCATCGGCCAGGGCACACTCGAGCTGCGCGAGCGGATCTGCGAGGTGATGGCGCTCTCCGGCATCGACGCCGCGTGCGGCGCCTCCCCGGAGGACGTGGTGGTCACCGTGGGCGGGCAGCAGGCGCTCGACCTGGTGGCCCGGCTCTTCCTCGACCCGGGTGACGTCGTGCTCGCCGAAGGGCCGACGTACGTCGGTGCGCTGGGCGTGTTCCAGGCCGCCCAGGCGCAGGTCGTGCACGTACCGATGGACGCGGACGGGCTCGTCCCCGAGGCGCTGGAAGCCGCCATCGCCGATCTCGCCCGGGCCGGACGCCGGGTGAAGTTCCTCTACACGATCCCGACCTACCAGAACCCGACCGGTGTGACGCTCAGCGAGGAGCGCCGAGAACGGGTGCTCGACATCTGCGAACGCGCCGGACTGCTCGTCGTCGAGGACGACCCGTACGGTCAGCTGGGTTTCGAGGGTGAGGCGCCGGCACCCCTGCGGGCCCGCCGCCGGGATGGTGTGTTCTACCTCAGCACCTTCTCCAAGACCTTCGCCCCCGGGCTGCGGGTCGGTTGGATCCTCGCCCCGCACGCGGTCCGCGACAAGCTGGTCATCGCCAGCGAAGCGCAGATCCTCTGCCCCAGCGGCTACGCCCAGGCGGCCGTGTCCACCTACCTGGGCACGATGCCGTGGCGGCAGCAGCTCAAGGTCTATCGCGAGGTCTACCGGGAACGCCGGGACGCCCTGCTCGACGCGATGACCGACCTGATGCCCGAGGGCACCAGCTGGACCACCCCGACCGGCGGTCTCTTCGTGTGGGCCACCCTGCCCGACGGGCTCGATTCCAAGGCCATGATGCCGCGAGCGATCGCCGCCCGGGTCGCCTACGTGCCCGGCACCGGCTTCTACGCCGACGGCACCGGCACCGGCGCGATGCGCCTCAACTTCAGCTTCCCGCCGCCGGAGCGGATCCGCGAGGGCGTCCGCCGGCTGTCCGGCGTGATGGAGCAGGAGATGGCGATGCGCCGGGTCTTCGGCGCCGTGGGCGGTGCCACCGGCCGGCGCGGCCGGGCCGGTTCCGACGTGCCAGGGCCCGACTTGGCATGATGCCGGCATGGGTACGACCGCCGCTGAGCGCCTCCTCGTGACTGATTCCGCAGCCCCGCCCGACCTGCGCGTCGTGGTGCTCGCGGGCGGGCTCTCCTACGAGCGGGACGTGTCACTGCGCTCCGGCCGTCGGGTGCTCGACGCACTGCGTGCCGTCGGGTTGGAAGCCGAGTTGCGGGACGCCGACGTGGCGCTGCTACCGGCGCTCGCCGCAGATCCGCCGGACGCCGTGGTGATCGCACTGCACGGCGCCACCGGCGAGGACGGCTCGCTGCGGGGAGTCCTGGACCTCTGCGACATCCCGTACGTCGGCTGCGACGCCAGAGCCTCCCGACTCGCCTGGGACAAACCCTCGGCCAAGGCGGTGCTCCGCGAAGCCGGCATCCCCACCCCGGACTGGGTGGCACTCCCACACGATCGCTTCTCCGAACTCGGGGCGGTCGCCGTACTGGACCGGATCGTCGACCGGCTCGGCCTACCTCTGATGGTGAAGCCGGCGCAGGGCGGTTCCGGGCTCGGGGGCGCGGTGGTCCGGGACGCCGCGGCGCTGCCCGCCGCGATGGTCGGATGCTTCTCGTACGACTCCACCGCGCTGGTGGAGAGGTACGTGCCCGGCATGGACGTGGCGGTCTCCGTCGTCGACCTCGGTGACGGTCCGCAGGCTCTGCCGCCGGTGGAGATCGTGCCGCGCAACGGTGTGTACGACTACGCCGCCCGCTACACGGCCGGACGCACCACCTGGCACGCTCCGGCCCGGCTCGACCCGGAGGTCTCCGCCACGGTCGCCGACGTGGCTCTCGCCGCGCACACCGCACTCGGACTGCGGGATCTCTCCCGGGTCGACGTGATCGTGGACGCGGCCGGGCAGCCACACGTGCTGGAGGTCAACGTCTCGCCGGGCATGACCGAGACCTCGCTGCTGCCACTCGCCGTGCAGGCGGCGGGGCTGGATTTCGGCCGTCTCCTCGGCACCCTGGTCAGCCGCGCGGCGACCCGCCTCGCCGCCGCCTGATCGGTTCGCCGCCGCCTGATCGGTTCCGCCGCCCAGGCGCGGATCCGCCTGATCTGCTCGGCGGTGCAGGCGCGGATCCGTCGCCTGCTCTGTGGTCGGTCGAGTTCGCTGGGCCGTCGGACGGCCACGCGTGCCCGCCTTCCTGGGCGGGCACGCTGCCCCTTCCTGGCGGTGACCCCGTTACCGGCGACCCTCAGTGGCGTCGTCGGTGGCACCGTCATCCGGGTTCTCATCCGGTTCGCCGAGGACCGACCGTGCGTTGACTGGCGCTTCCACCGTGCCGGCGATTCCGGGTGCTGAGGTGCGGGGCGTCGGGATGCCCGACGTCGGGCTGCCGAAGGCTGGAGTGGTCGGCGTCGGTGTGTCGGAGGACGCGCCCTCCGAGGCGTTGTCGGTGGATCCCGGAGCATCGGATCGGCCCGCCGGATCGATGCGGAGTGCGGCTGCGCCAGCCTCGGTGTCCCCGCCGAGCCCGGTCCTGTCGGCCTCGGTGTCCCCGCCGAGCCCGATGGCGCGGGCCTCAGTGTCCCCGCCGAGCGCTACCGCGTCGAGGGCTGGGCTGCTGGCGCCCTGGGCCGGCATGACGACGTCGGCGGCCGGATCCGGTGCCGGCTCGGGTATCTCCTCCGCCGCCTCGATGACCGAGGCAGCCGCTTCCGCAGCGGCCTCGACAGCAGCGGCATCCGCAGCAGCCGATTGGGCCGTCAGGCTGGACGGTGCCTGCCACTGGATGCGGGGCGGCTCGGCGAGCGGGCGGCCACCGAACTCGGCGAGCCAGGCGGCGACGAGCGCCAGATTCTCCCGCCACTGGGTCTCGGAGATCGGCGGCAGGATCGAGTCCCACAGGGACAGGAAGGTGCCTCGCAACTGAAGGCGGCCATACGGTCGGGCGAGGAACCACATGTGCAGGTGGGCTGAGCCGTCGCCCCACCGGTTGACGTGCACACGCGCCACGCCGTCGAGGGACCGGATGGCCCTCTCCAGACGGACGGTCATCACACCCAGCTCGGCAGCCAGAAGGTTCGGAAGGTCGCCCAGGTCGAGGTGAGTTCGCGATTCCAGGATGAGCACCATGGGCAGCCCGGTCGGCCGGTCCATGGCACGGACCCGCCAACGCTCTCCCACCCAGATGTAGGCGTCGTCCGGCGCGCTGCAGGCTGTGCATTCCCGGAGACCTTCGCCTTTCCGAGGCGGTTCGACCGGGACCGGGTCATCGAGTTGCTTCACGTAGAGGTCACCCTCGAAGGGGAACGACGGCCACTGGGTGAAGTCCGGCACTGAGGGAGGGGTGTCGTGCACGACGCTGACCCTAACCGAGTCTGGCACCCGTGTCCCTACCTGAACGACTGGTCCCGACAGAGCGGATCGGGACCGGCCGTAGGCCCGGTACGTCGGGCGGCCGACCTCCCGGTCGAGCGGTATCCACAGGCTGCCGAGATCACGAATACAGGCCGTCATCCACAGGCCCGCACCCCCTCCCACGCGCTGTTTCACGTGAAACAACGCGTGCCTGTGGAAAACCGGTGTGGATAACTTTTCCGCCCGTGGGTCGTTGTCGGCGGGCCGTCGAAGCGGGCCGAGGGGACGGGTCGTCGCAGCCCGCTGTGCTGCGTAATCCTTGCCCTCGTGGAGGTTTCCGAACGCCGACCGCGCCCCTCGACCGATCACCGTCAGGACGGTCGACCGAAGGTACGCAGAGATCCTGCGGACGCAGTGCCCGGCACGTTTTCCACAGGGCTGGGGAGAGTGGGAGCTTCCCGACGTCGGTGGCCTCTCTTTGGGGTGCACAGGGCCGGGGCGTCCCGCGGAACTGTGCGCTTCGACCGCGACCGCCGTGAGATAGGTCTGTGGTGCTGACGGGTCTGTGGTGCTGACGGGTCTGTGGTGCTGACGCGGTCTTCCTAGGGAGTGGGTCGCCGCACATCCGCGTCGTTGCGGAAGCCCGGAAGGTGGAGGGCCCACCGGCCGGCCGGTCCCGCACATCCGCTTCCCTTCACAGAGTCGAGCCGCTCCAGATGCGTCGCCCCGTACGCCAGGGCAGTCGGCGTTCCCGGCCGCGCTCATCGGCCAGATCCGCCGATGCTGTTGGGCGAGGAGTCTCGGCACTCTGTCCGCGTGGGTTGGCAGTGAGGGGGCGCTGTTTCACGTGAAACGGAGACTGCCGACGCACGTGAGTCCTTGGGATGGTTCATGGGGTGCTTGCGCGCCGCTGAGTGGCCCGCTGCGGCCCCAAGAACGGCCGGGGGTGGCTGCGGTCGACCAAGCCGCACGGCGAGCCGTTTCGGCGCTCCTGGGCGATCCGGCCACCAGAGTGCCGCCGCGCTCCGAGGCGATCAACACGGGTTCCCGGAAGTAGGGGTATCGAGGGTGTCGGGATACCCCCACTTCACCGAACTCGAGTCGATCACCCCTACCGACGAACGGGCGCAGCCAATCAGCCGGAGCGGCCACACCTGACGCACCGGAAAGCAACTGGCGGCACCCAACGGTTCCCCGCCGTTACCGGGCAGAGGTGGCGCGGAGTCCGCCTGCAGGCCGCCCGGCCGAAAAACCCCGAACGCCCGCCCTCGGCCCGCCCGACTCGTAGGCCCTCTGCAGCACGGCCGAGAGTGCGCGGATCGGTCTGGCGGCTGGTCGCGGCGCCACCCGCAGGCACTCCCCTCGGGGGTTCCGACACTGCATGCCTTGGCAGCCGCGCACCCTCGCCACCCCGCACCCTCGCTACCCCGCACGCCCGCCCCCGCACGCCCGCCCCCGGCACGCCTCCCCGCCCGCACGCCTGCCCCGCCCGCACGCCCGCCCCCGCACGCCTGCCCGGCACTCCTGCCCCGCTCGCACGCCTGCCCGGCACGCCTGCCCCGCCCGCACGCCCGCCCCCGCACGCCCGCCCCGCCCGCACGCCCGCCCCCGCACGCCTGCCCGGCACTCCTGCCCCGCCCGCACGCCTGTCCGCGCACGCTCCGCACGCGACCTCCGAGTCCGCAGCCCTCACGAGGCCCACAAGCACCGCGAGGCCCACAAGCACCGCACAGAGCGCGCGCCGCTGTATCCATCCCCCAGAAAAGCACCGGTATCGCTTCTGCTGTGGATCCCGCCGCCGCCTCGACAAAGCCGACGGCACCGTGATCGCACGGACAGCGACCGGTTTCACGTGAAACGGCGATGGAAACAGAACGGCCGCGCACCCCGATGGGTGGCGCGGCCGTCAGCGAGAGGAGGGGTCAGCCCTCGCCCTCCTGCTGCACACCGATGATCCCGACGATCCGCTCCAGGTCGTCCACTGTCGCGAACTCAATCGTGATCTTTCCTTTGCTCCGACCGATGTCCACCTTCACGCGGGTGTCGAAGCGGTCGGAGAGCCGGTCAGCGAGATCGTTCAGCGCCGGCGCGTGTGCCTTGGGTCGACGCTTCGCCGCTTGGCTCTTGGCCGACCCGTCGTTGAGTGTCAGCGCCACGATCTCCTCGGTGGCCCGGACCGACAGGCCCTCGGCCACGATGCGCAACGCCAGCTGTTCCTGTGCCTCTGCCTCGTCCAGGCTCAGCAGTGCACGGGCATGGCCGGCCGACAGAATTCCCGCTGCCACTCGACGCTGCACCTGAGCCGGCAGGTTCAACAGCCGGATCGTGTTGGAGATCTGTGGGCGACTCCGACCGATCCGGCGGGCCAGCTCCTCGTGGGTCGCCCCGAACTCCTCCAGCAACTGCTGGTAGGCGGCGGCCTCTTCCAACGGGTTCAGGTTGGCCCGGTGGATGTTCTCGAGCAACGCGTCACGGAGCATGGCGTCGTCGCGGGTGTCCCGGACGATGGCCGGGATGTTCTCCCGCCCCACCGCTTGGGCGGCGCGCCAGCGCCGCTCACCCATGACGAGTTCGTACTTCTCGTCGTCGAGCTGACGGACGACGATGGGCTGGAGGAAACCGACCTCCTGGATCGAGGTCTTGAGTTCCTCCAGGGCCTCCTCGTCGAAGACCTGACGGGGCTGCTTCGGGTTAGGCAGGATCGCGTCGACCGGGATCTCGGCGAAGCGCGCTCCCGGCACCGGGCTGAGAGTGGGCTCCGGCTCGTGGACCGGCGCCCCGACGGGCACTGCGGGGACGGCTGCGGCAGCCACCTCCTCATGCTCGGTGGCCGGTTCAGCCGTCACGGCGCCGGCGGCACCCGGCTGCGGCCCGGTCGGGATCAGCGCCCCCAGGCCCCTACCCAGACCGCCCCGAGGACGGTTCTTCATGCCACGCCTCCCAGCGACTCGTCCGCACTACGCATTCCGGCCCACCGGCTCCTTGACGCCTCGCTCGGCGATCTCCTGGGCGGCCTCGAAGTAGCTCGTTGCGCCCCGCGAACCGGGATCGTAGGTCATCACCGACTGGCCGTAGCTCGGTGCCTCGGAGACCCGGACGTTGCGGGGGATGACCGCCTGGAGGACCTTGTCGCCGAAGTGGTTCCGGACATCCTGCTCGACGGCGTCGGCCAACCGGGTACGCCGGTCGTACATGGTCAGCAGGATCGTGGAGACGTCGAGCTTCGGGTTGAGGTGCTGGCGTACCAGGTTGATGTTGTTGATCAGCTGGTTGAGCCCTTCCAGGGCGTAGTACTCGCACTGGATCGGGATCAGCACCTCCTGCGCGGCCACCAGCGCGTTGACAGTGAGCAGGCCGAGCGACGGCGGGCAGTCGATGAAGACGTAGTCGAACTGGCCGGGGTAGGCGGCGATGGCACGGTCGAGACGCGACTCGCGGGCCACCACGGAGACCAGCTCGATCTCCGCACCGGCCAGGTCGATGGTGGCGGGTACGCACCACAGGTTGGGGATGCCCTCGACCGCCTGCGCCACCTCCACCAGAGGCACGCTGTTGATCAAGCAGTCGTAGACGTCCGGGATGCCGGTGTGGTGCGGGACGTTGAGCCCGGTCGAGGCGTTGCCCTGGGGGTCGAGGTCGACCACGAGCACCCGGTTGCCGTGCAGGGCGAGCGCCACCGCAAGGTTGACGGTGGTGGTGGTCTTACCCACGCCACCCTTCTGGTTGGCGACGCACATGACCCGGGTCCGGTCCGGTCGAGGCATGGTCACCTCGCCACTGGGATTCAGGATCTGCACGGCCCGCATCGCCTCCATAGCCAACGGTGGGTCATCCTCTTCGCGCGTCGGGGTTTCACGTGAAACGTACGTGGGGTCAGCGGCCACGGCTGCCAACGACTCGGTCGACGCGACAGGTGCTTCAGCGAACGTCGGCGCGGCATCCCGAGAGGCCGCTGCGGTGGGCTGGTGCGGGACCGCCGCTTCGAACCGAACCGCTGCGGCGGTGTTCCGGCGACCCACCACCTGCCGCACCTCGGCGACGTTCGCGGGTCGGCTCGACCCTTCCGCTGACCGACGGACACCCGCCGGGTCCCCGGTTTCCGGCCCGACTGGTTGATCAGCCGCAGCACCGTGCACTGCCGGCGCAACGCCGTCGGCAGGTCGGGTGGATGGGTCGGTCGCGCCGGGCGACCAGCTCGGGTAGTCGGTTTCACGTGAAACGGGATCGTTGCTCGCCCCGGTCACGTGTGGATCGTCGTACCTGCCGTCGTCATGCACCTGTCATCCCTGCCCGCTTCGGATGGTCGGTCCGCGCCCCGGTCAACTCGGCCGTGCCACGCTCGCAACCCGCGAACTGTACGGCCCTCGGGAGCGGTCGGAGACCCACGACGTCCACCGCCCGCTCCACACTATCGACGCGCGGCCAGCCTACGGCGGACGGGCGCGGCCGGTCCACGTCGGGTTCTCATCTCCTCGTCCATCCGTACCGGTACAACGAGGCAACCCACCAGCCGGAAGCCCGATGGCGCGAAGTGTCAGCGTCGGCGGGAGCGACCGGCCCGGGTGCGCTTACCAGCCGCGGGTCGAGGGCCGACCATCCGCTCCCGCACGATCTCCACGACGGTGGTGGGGGGATCGATCACGTCCACACCGCACAGGTGCACGGTCGGCTCGCCGCCGCCGAGGCGCGTCACCACCTCGGCGTGCTCCTCGATCTCCGCGGCGGCGGACGATCCTTTGAGCGCCAGCAGACGGCCGCCCCGAACGGCCAGGGGGAGACTCCAACCCGCCAGCCGGTCCAGTGGAGCGACGGCGCGTGCGGTCACCACGTCCCCGCTGATCGGGTCCCGACCGCTCGACCCGGTCGCCGCCTCGTCGGCCCGGCCGCGGAACACCCGCACCGACTTGGCCAGACCGAGTCGCTCGACGACCTCGATCAGGAACGACGTACGTCGGGCGAGGGGCTCGATCAGGGTGACAGTGAGATCGGGGCGGGCGATGGCCAGCACCAGTCCGGGCAGACCGGCGCCGGAGCCGACGTCGAGCACCGTCGCGCCGGACGGAATCCGCTCGGCGACCGCGGCGCAGTTGAGTAGATGGCGATCCCAGATGCGGGGTGCCTCTCGGGGACCGATCAGACCACGGACGACCCCGTCGGTCGCCAGCAGTTCGGCGTACGCGGCGGCCAGGTCGAGACGGTCACCGAAGAGGGTCAGCGCGGCCGGTGCCAACCCGGGTGGCAGGGCCGCGTCGCTCGGCGAGGGGGAAGTGCCCGGTTCAGTCGCGGCGGCGTCCGAAGTAGCCGGCCGGACAGGGGACGGCCCGGACGGCGTACCGCCCGGGCCGGACACGGCGTCAGCCGTGCTGTCGTCGTGGGTCACCCGGTCAGTCCACCGGCCGTACGACGATGCGCCGGTTCGGCTCCACACCCTCGGACTCGCTGGCCACGCCGGACATGGCGTTGACCACGTCGTGCACACACTTGCGCTCGAACGCGGACATCGCCTCGAGGCGGACCGGCTCGCCGTACTCCTTGACCTTCTCGACGGCGTTCTTGGCGACGGCGGCGAGTTCCTTGCGGCGGTTGGCCCGGTAGCCACCGACGTCGAGCAGCAGGCGGCTCGGCGTGCCGGTCTGCCGGAAGACGGCGAGGCGGGTCAACTCCTGGAGCGCCTCCAGGGTGGCCCCGCGCTGGCCGACCAGATTCTGCAGACGCTCACCGACCACCTCGACCATCGGGCGGCCGGCGGCGACCAACTCGTCGATGTCGCCGTCGTAGTCGAGGATGTCGAGCAGCCCCTCGACGTAGTCGGCAGCGATCTCGCTCTGCCGGAACAGGTCGCCCTCACCGACGGCCTTCTTCGACCGGGCACCGGTAGCGGGGGCGTCGGTGTCGTCGTCCTCGGTGTCGGTGTCGTCGCCGTCCACCTCGAGCGTCGCGGTCTCCTCCTCGTCCAGGGGCTGCTCGGTGCGGGGGATGCTGGTCTCGGTCACGGTCTCATCTCCGTACTCGCTCGGCCGGACCCTCGGTCCGACTGGTTTCCCGGGGCCGGCGGGAGGTCGCCGGTGCCCGCGGGCACGTCTGTACGGGCAGTGTCGCCCGTGGCCGCGCGGCGCGCGGTCGGTTCCCACCGGCGCCGACCATCCGGCGGCTGCACGGTGTGGAACGGGCCGCCGTCGGATCACCGGCGGCGGCCCTTGTGGGTCAGCCCTGCCGCTTGGCGGGGCGACCCTTCTTCGGGTTGTTCACCGGCTTGGCGCCCGGCTTCGGCCCGGCCACCTTGGGAGCGGCGGCCTTGACCGGCGCCGGCGGAGCCGTCTTACCCCGACCGAACAGGCCGCCGGTCTTGGCGGGCTGCACCGGGTTGCGGCTGGCGGCGGGTGCCACCGCCTTCTTGGCGGTCACCGGCGGCGGGAACTTGCGCAGCACCCACTGCTGCTGGCCCAGGGTGAACAGGTTGTTGGTGACCCAGTAGATGATCACACCGATCGGGAAGATCGCGCCGGAGATCAGCAGCGACGCGGGGATGCCGTAGAGCATCAGTCGCTGGATCATCCGCTGCTGCGGGTCCTCGGCCCAACCGGTCTTGAGGATCATCTGACGGCTGGTCAGGTAGGTGGTCGCGATCATGACCAGGACCAGGACACCGGCGATGACCTTGACGGTGGTGCCGTTGGCACCGAGGCTGGCCAGCTCGTCGGCGGTGGAGCCGAACTTTCCGGCGATCGGGGCGGTGAAGAGCTTCGCCTGCGAGGCGCTCTGGAACTGGTCGGCGGTCCAGCCGTACAGCGTCTGGTTCTGCTTGTCCGGGTCGAGGCGGCGCAGCACGTGGAAGAGGCCGAGGAAGACCGGGATCTGAAGGAACATCGGAAGGCAACCCATCAGCGGGTTGGCCTTCTCCTTCTTGTACAGCTCCATCATTTCTTTCTGGAGCGTCTCCCGGTCACCCTTGTGCTTCTCCTGAAGCTCCTTGACCTTGGGCTGGAGCGCCTGCATCGCCCGCTGCGACTTGATCTGCTTGACGAAGACGGGGAACAGGATCACCCGGACGGTGACGACCAGGAAGATGATCGCCAGGATCCAGGCGAAGTTGGTGCCGATCACCGCGCCGACCGGCACCCCGATGGCGTCCCAGGCAGAGTGCCAGGTCAGCAGGATCCACGAAATCGCGTAGTAGATCCAGTCGAGACTCAATTCGGGGCTCCAGTCACATCAGCACGGCGGCGGCCGCCCGGCTCCGGTACCGGGTCATGTCCACCAGGGTGAAAGGGGTGGCAGCGCAACAGCCGCCGGACCGCCAGGACGGCTCCCCGGAGCGCGCCGTGCCGCACGACCGCCTCCTGGGCGTACGCACTGCACGACGGGTAGAACCGACAGCGGGCCGGCAGTGCCGGACTTATCCACCGACGGTACGCGATGATGGGCGCGATCAGCACCTTGGCACCTGTTGTCGACGGGCGTGGGCTGGTCTGCCCGGTGCCGTTCATCGGTGCCGCCGCTCGCGGGGTGACCGGGCGACCGCGAGGGCGGCGTCCAGGTCGGTGGCGAGTCGGGGGTACGACGCCTGCGCCGCCGCGGGCAGCGCCCGGACGACGAGGGTGCTGCCGGGCGGCAGGTCGACCAGCCGTTCCCGGACCAGCGCACGCAGTCGACGACGGACCCGGTTACGGGTCACCGCGTTACCGACGGCCTTGGACACGACGAAGCCGGCACGGGACGCCACGGAGATCAGCTCCGCGTTGTCGTCCCGCACCGGCTGCGGCGAGGTCGGTGTGCTGGGGTCGGCGTTCACCGGCATGGTCAGGTGGACCACGACGGCACCACGCCCGGCGCGCCGGCCACCACGGACCGCTGCGGCGAAGTCAGTGCTGCGCCGCAGTCGCTGTGCGGCGGCCAGCACGACTGCCCACGTCCCCTGGACCGGCCCGGTCGGCTCAGGCCGACAGGGTGGTGCGACCCTTGGCGCGACGGCTCGAGAGGATGGCACGGCCGGC
The DNA here is from genome assembly GCF_029581455.1 of Micromonospora sp. WMMD964. NCBI lineage: Bacteria > Bacillati > Actinomycetota > Actinomycetes > Micromonosporales > Micromonosporaceae > Micromonospora > Micromonospora sp. WMMD964. The sequence goes on from NZ_CP120860.1 coordinate 1,087,339, forward strand.
ACGGGTGCGCATGCGCAGCCGGAAGCCGTGGGTCTTCGCGCGCCGGCGGTTGTTCGGCTGGTAGGTGCGCTTGCTCACGTCAGGCTCTCCGTTTTCGTACGCGCCCCGTACGACGGAATCGCCGGGGTCGTGTGGTGGTCCAGGCCACCTCGACGGTGGCCCACGATCGGTGCTGTCCGGCGGAGCGGGACCTCGGCGGTGCGGGGATGCGACCGTGGACAGCAAGCACCCATCACCCTAGCAGAGGGCGTGAAAGCAGCCGTTCCAGCCTACGCAGGGGGGCAATGACCGTCAAACACCCCGAGCAGTACGAGAACGGGACGCGCCCGAGGCCGGAGGGTGGTTTTCGCTGATGCCGAGAAGGCCCCCGCCGCGTCGCCGGTTGATGGCGCAGGGACAACGCTGTTACCGTGCCCGATTGCGGTGAGCGTCGGAAGCTCCGGTCGTCGCAGAGGCAAGACCGGACAAGGTAGTGAATCGTTCGGCACGGTGAACCCGCTTCAGCGCCCGTTCAGGCAGGGGGCAGGTCCCACCCGCGGCCGGCGGCGGCCACAATCGGTCGGTACACAGGCTGTGGATAACTTGTGGACGACCATCGGTCGACCGTCAGGTGGGTGTTGTTCCACCCGCGAACGCGGCGGGCCCGGGACGGCCGGCTGGCAGACAGCGGCGGCCGGGAGCAGAGGCGAGGGGGTGGCACGACGGTGGCCGGTACGACCGACCTTGCCGCAGTGTGGTTAGCGGCGACCGACGAGCTGGCCGACGAGATCATCTCCGCTCAGCAGCGTGCCTACCTCCGGTTGACCCGGCTGCGGGCGATCGTCGAGGACACTGCTCTGCTCTCCGTTCCGGACGCGTTCACCCGCGACGTGATCGAATCCCGGCTCCGACCGGCGATCACCGAGGCGCTCACCCGCCGACTGGGTCGGCCGATCCAGGTCGCGGTCACCGTCCGGGTCGCCGAGGACGCCGCGGGCCGACCCGCCGGCACCGTCTACCGCAGCACCCCGGAGACCGGGCCGTTCGACGTCGACGGCCCGGCCGCCGAACCCTTCGGTGACGACCAGGGCGCTCGGCCGTCCGCCGACCCGATGATCCCCGAGCAGACCCACGCGGGGCACGCGCCGGAGCCGGCCGCTCCACCGGCGCCCACGGGTCCACCGCTCGCACCGGCCGTCGACGTGCACCGTCCCGGGATGATCCCCGCCAGCAGGGACGGGCAGGAGGCGTTGTTCAGCGCAACCTTCGCTGAGCCGATGCGTACCCCCCGGCCGGGGCCCGACCGGCGTGGCTACGACGAGCAGGCCGCTCGGCTGGACCCGCCGGGCCCGGACACCCGGCCCTACGAGCCCCGCTACCGGGAAGAGGCGGCGTCTCCGCGCGACCAGCACGTGATCCGCGCGCTTCCCCGGGACACCGGCACGGACAGCGGCCCGGGCCGCAGCGGCGTGGACCACCGCCCGGGTGGTCGTGACGAGCGCCGGTTGCCCGGTGCCGACGCCGGCGGCAACCGGCTGAACCCGAAGTACATGTTCGAGACGTTCGTCATCGGATCGTCCAACCGCTTCGCGCACGCGGCGAGCGTGGCGGTCGCGGAGTCACCGGCGAAGGCGTACAACCCGCTCTTCATCTACGGTCACTCCGGTCTGGGCAAGACGCACCTGTTGCACGCCATCGGGCACTACGCCACGACCCTCGGCAACGCCCGCTCGGTCCGGTACGTCTCGACCGAGGAGTTCACCAACGACTTCATCAACTCCCTGCGGGACGACAAGACCAGCGCGTTCCAACGGCGCTACCGCGACGTCGACATCCTGTTGATCGACGACATCCAGTTCCTGGAGAACCGCGAGCGCACCCAGGAGGAGTTCTTCCACACCTTCAACACCCTGCACAACGCCAACAAGCAGATCGTGATCACCTCCGACCGGTCGCCGCGCCAGCTCGCCACCCTCGAGGACCGGATGCGAACCCGGTTCGAGTGGGGCCTGCTGGCGGACATCCAGCCGCCGGACCTGGAGACCCGCATCGCGATCCTGCAGAAGAAGGCGGCCCAGGAGCGGATGTACGCCCCGCCGGACGTGTTGGAGTTCATCGCCTCCCGGGTGTCCAACTCGATCCGGGAACTGGAGGGGGCGCTGATCCGGGTGACGGCGTTCGCCAGCCTGACCCGGTCGACGGTCGAGCTGTCCCTGGCCGAGGAGGTGCTCCGGGACTTCATGCCCGACGGCGCCGGGCCGGAGATCAACGCCGACCAGATCATGGCCTCGACGGCCGACTACTTCGGGGTGAGCCTGGAGGACCTGCGGGGCCAGTCCCGGTCCCGCGTGCTCGTCAACGCGCGCCAGGTCGCCATGTACCTGTGTCGGGAGTTGACCGAGCTGTCGCTGCCCCGGATCGGGCAGGCATTCGGTGGCCGGGACCACACCACGGTGATGCACGCCGACCGGAAGATCCGGCAGCAGATGGCGGAGCGCCGCTCGCTCTACAACCAGATCGCCGAGCTGACCAACCGGATCAAGCAGAACAGCTGAGGCGTACGCCGGCCGTCGGGACGGCGCACAGCCCGGGACACGCCCGGCCGGATCTCCGGCCGGGCGTACTTTTTCGGCTTCCGGCTGGACTCTCGACATGGTGTAGACCACAGGATCGAGGCCGTGACCGCCTCGACGTCCACTCGTTGTCCACAACTCGTTGTCCACCGCCGGTGGATAACTACGGTCCGTCCCCCGCCGGTTACCCACAGGCTGTGGAGAAACCCTGTGTACGAGGCTGTGGACGCCTGGGGACAACCGACAGGTTTTCCACCGGTGACCGACGACCTGTGTACGACCTGTTGAAGGTTCTGGGGATGACGGCAATGGTGATCTTCATCGTCGTCCACAGGCTTGGGGAGAAAGTCGGTGGATTACCGGTGGACAACCGGTGGATGACGGTGGACAACTGTGCACCGAGGGCGGGCTGTGGACACGCAGGCCGGTTGTACCCCTGGTTCTCCACAGCTAAATCACCGGTGGATAACCTGTCTGAGCTGCGCAGACCTGGCTTTTCCACAGTTTGCACAGGTGCGATGAAGACGATGAGTTATCTCTTCTAAGAGAACAAAAACCAATCATCACCGTTGGGCTTTCTGTGGATCGGGCCGAACGCTGCCGGATCAACCGGTCAGCATCGACACGATCCATGGGGTCGGGCGCACAGCCGATACCCCCGCGCCCTAAGGTGCGATGGGTACCCGCACGGTCGGGCGGGACGGTAGGCAGCGGTCGGCATGAGAGAGTTGTCGCTGACGTCGACGCGGAGGCATTGATGAAGTTCCGAGTGGAGCGCGACGCGCTCGCCGAGGCCGTGGCGTGGACCGCGAAGAGCCTGCCCAACCGGCCGTCCGTACCGGTGCTCGCCGGGGTCATGCTCCGGGTCACCGACGGCAACCTGAGGGTTTCCGGGTTCGACTACGAGGTCTCCAGCCAGGTGACCGTCGAGGTGCAGGGAGACGCCGACGGCGCCGCCCTCGTCTCCGGCCGCCTGCTCGCCGAGATCACCAAGGCGTTGCCGGCCAAGCCGGTCGACATCGCCGCGGTCGGCGCCCACCTCGAACTGGTCTGCGGCAGCGCCCGGTTCACCCTTCCCACCATGCCGGTGGAGGACTACCCGGCGCTGCCCGAGATGCCGCAGAGCGCCGGCACGGTGGACGCCGCCGCGTTCGCCACGGCGGTCTCCCAGGTGGCCATCGCGGCCGGGCGGGACGAGACCCTTCCGATGATGACCGGCGTTCGCGTCGAGCTTTCCGGCAGCACGCTGTCGATGCTCGCCACCGACCGCTACCGGTTGGCCCTGCGCGAGATCCAGTGGCGACCGGACGACCCCGACGTGAGCATCAACGCCCTGGTGCCGGCCCGCACCCTGAACGACACCGCCAAGGCGCTCGGCCCGCTGGGTGGCGAGGTCACCCTCGCGCTGGCCCAGGGTGCCGCAGGCGAGGGCATGGTCGGCCTGGCCGGTGGCACCCGACGTACCACCAGCCGTCTGCTCGACGGCGCCAACTACCCGCCGGTTCGGTCGCTCTTCCCGGCGGCCCACAACGCCGAGGCCCGGGTGCCGGTCAGCACCCTGATCGAGGTCGTCAAGCGGGTCGCGCTGGTCGCCGAGCGGACCACGCCGGTGCTGCTCAGTTTCAGTGCCGACGGCCTGGTCGTCGAGGCCGGCGGTTCCGAGGAGGCCCGCGCCAGCGAGGCCATGGAGGCCACCTTCACCGGCGACGCGCTGACCATCGGGTTCAACCCGCAGTACCTCATCGACGGCCTGGCAAACCTGGGCTCCCAGACGGCCGTCCTGTCGTTCGTCGACGCCTTCAAACCCGCCGTGATCTCCCCCGCCGGCGAGGATGGCGAGGTCATTCCCGGGTACCGGTACCTCATCATGCCGATCCGCGTCTCTCGCTGATCGCGCCCTGCAACACAGATCCACGGAGGTACAAACACATGCAGCTCGGCCTGGTAGGACTCGGCCGTATGGGCGGCAACATGCGGGAGAGGTTGCGCGCCGCTGGTCACGAAGTCGTCGGCTTCGACCACAACGCGCAGATCAGCGACGTCGCATCCCTCGCGGGCCTGGCGGAGAAGCTCGAGTCGCCGCGCGCGGTCTGGGTCATGGTGCCCGCCGGAGTCACCGACGCGACGATCGACGAGTTGGCCGCGGTGCTCGGCGAGGGCGACATCATCATCGACGGTGGCAACTCGCGGTTCAGCGACGACGCACCCCGGGCCGAGCGGCTCAACGAGCGGGGCATCGGCTACCTCGACGTCGGCGTCTCCGGCGGTGTCTGGGGTCGGCAGAACGGCTACGGGCTGATGGTCGGCGGCTCCCAGGAGCACGTCGACCGGCTGATGCCGATCTTCGACGCTCTCAAGCCGGAGGGCGAGTTCGGCTTCGTGCACGCCGGGCCGGTCGGTGCCGGGCACTACTCGAAGATGGTGCACAACGGCATCGAGTACGGCCTGATGCACGCCTACGCCGAGGGCTACGAGCTGATGGCGGCCTCCGAACTGGTGACCAACGTGCCGGGCGTCATCAAGTCCTGGCGGGAGGGCACCGTCGTCCGCTCCTGGCTGCTCGACCTGCTGGACCGGGCGCTCGACGAGGACCCGGAGCTGGCCGACCTGAGCGGCTACACCGAGGACACCGGCGAGGGCCGGTGGACGGTCGACGAGGCGGTCCGGCTGGCCGTCCCGCTGAACGTGATCACCGCTTCGCTGTTCGCCCGGTTCGCCTCACGACAGGACGACTCGCCCGCCATGAAGGCCGTCTCCGCGCTGCGTCAGCAGTTCGGTGGCCACGCCGTCCACAAGCGCTGAGCGAAATCCACACCCGGTGTACGTCCGACGGTTGGAACTGGTCGACTTCCGCTCGTACGAGCGGGTGGCCGTCGACCTCCAACCGGGGGCGAACGTCCTGATCGGCGCCAACGGCGTCGGCAAGACGAATCTCGTCGAGGCGTTGGGCTACGTGGCGACCCTGGACTCGCACCGGGTCGCCACCGACGCGCCACTCGTGCGGATGGGTGCCACGTCGGCGGTGATCCGCTGCGCGGTGGCGCACGACGGGCGAGAGCTTCTGGTCGAGTTGGAGATCGTGCCCGGGAAGGCCAACCGTGCCCGGCTGGGCCGGTCTCCGGCGCGGCGGGCCCGGGACGTGCTGGGCGCCCTGCGCCTCGTGCTCTTCGCCCCGGAGGACCTTGAGCTGGTCCGGGGCGACCCGGCCGAGCGCCGCCGCTACCTGGACGACCTGCTGGTCAGCCGCCAACCCCGGTACGCGGGTGTGCGGGCCGACTACGAGCGGGTGGTCAAGCAGCGCAACGCCCTGCTGCGCACCGCGTACCTGGCTCGCAAGACCGGTGGATCGCGGGGCGGCGACCTCGGCACCCTCGCCGTCTGGGACACCCACCTGGCCCAGCACGGCGCGGAGCTGCTCGCCGGCCGGTTGGAGCTGGTCGCCGCGCTCACCCCGCACGTCGCCAAGGCGTACGACGCGGTGGCCGCCGGTCGGGGCGCGGCCGGTATCGCCTACCGGCCCTCGATCGACCTGGCCGAGCCGACCACCGACCGGGCCGCGTTGGCGGAGGCACTGGCCGCGGGGCTGGCCGCGTCCCGCTCCGCCGAGATCGAACGGGGCACCACGCTCGTCGGCCCGCACCGCGACGAGCTGGCGTTGACTCTCGGGCCGCTACCCGCCAAGGGGTACGCCAGCCACGGCGAGTCGTGGTCGTTCGCGCTCGCGCTGCGGCTGGCCGGCTACGACCTGCTGCGGGCCGACGGCATCGAGCCGGTGCTGGTGCTCGACGACGTCTTCGCCGAGTTGGACACCGGCCGCCGGGAGCGGCTGGCGGAGCTGGTCGGTGGGGCGGGTCAACTGCTGGTCACCTGTGCGGTGGACGACGATGTGCCGGCTGCGCTGCGTGGCACCCGCTACCGGGTCGGCGAAGGGACGGTACGCCGTGTCGAATGAGTCAGGCGCCGACCGTCCCGAGGCGGGGCGGAGCGCGCGTACCCCGAAGGCGGAATCGGCGGGCGGTGAGCCGGCGGCGGCCGCGAGTGGGCCGGAGTTGGCTCGGGCGGTACTCGACGCGGCGTTGTCCAAGCGGCAGGCGGCGGCCCGCGCCCGGCGTACCCCCGGGGGTGCGGGCGGCGACGCTGCCGGCGGCTCGGGGCGGCGGTTGCGGGGTTACTCCGGCCCGGGCCCCGACCCCCGCGACCCGCAGCCGTTGGGTGCGGTGCTGAACCGGTTGGTGAAGGCGCGTGGCTGGCAGCAACCGGCGGCCGAGGCCACCGTGTTCGGCGCCTGGGAGCGGGTCGTCGGCGCGGAGGTGGCCCAGAACAGCCGCCCGGTCAAGCTGGAGAACGGTGAGCTGACCGTGGAGGCGCGGTCGACGGCCTGGGCCACCCAACTGCGGCTGCTGGCGGGTTCGCTGCTCAAGCAGATCGCCAGCGAGGTCGGCCACAACGTGGTGCGCAAGCTTCACATCCACGGGCCGGCCGCGCCGTCGTGGTCGAAGGGGCCGCGCCGGGTACGCGGGCGGGGCCCGCGAGACACGTACGGCTGACGGGATCTCAGCTCCGTCGGGCGGCCTCGCGGGCGGCCCGCTTGAGTTCGCGTTGCTCCCGGGTGTAGCGCTTGCGCTCGGCCAGGTCCCGCTTCCACGCCTCGCGGGCCTCGGCGGAGCCGCCCTGCACCGCGCCCTTCACCCCGTCGGCCGGGCCGGCGAGGTGCCGGAAGGCCCAGCGGAGGAGGCGACCTCCCTCGCCCGGAGCCCTGGTGACCGCGCCGTCCTTGCTCATCTGACTGCCCTCTCCCGCGTGTTCCACAGATGTTTGGCGCACCAACAGTTGGTGTACCAATGGTTGGTACGATAACCACCGTGCGTGGGGAGGGCAACCGATGAGTGAGGAACCGCAGGGCGTCGACCCGTTGGCGCTGGAACAGCAGGTCTGCTTCGCCCTCTCGGTGGCCGCGCGCAGTGTGGTCGCGGTCTACCGGCCGCTGCTGGAACCGATGGGGCTCACCCATCCGCAGTACCTGGTCATGTTGGCGCTCTGGCAACACGCCCCGTTGTCCGGTCGCGACCTCAGTCGGCTGTTGCAGCTCGATCCGGGCACCCTGTCTCCCCTGCTCAAGCGCCTCGAAGCGGCCGGCTACCTGCGCCGGGAACGCGACCCCGGCGACGAGCGCAGCCTGGCCGTCACCCTGACCGCCAGCGGTGCGGCGCTACGCAGTCAGGCCGAGTTGATCCCGGCCGCGATCGTGCAGCGACTCGGGCTGCCCGTCGAGGACCTGCAACACCTGCACGCGGTGCTCACCCGGTTGATCGCGGCGGCCAACCGACCGACCGGCGGCGCTGCGGCCCAGGAGACCGGCTCGGGTCAGGCGTCGGCGTAGACGGCGAAACCGCGTTCCGCGCACCGCCGGTAGAACGCCGCCAGCACGCCCAACTCGGCGCAGGTGAAGTTCCACTGCGGCGGGTCGCCGCGCTCGTCGCGCAGCGCGTCGAGGCGGCTCTCCAGCCACCGCAACTGCTGCTCGGCCAGCCTGCCGTCGCCGAGCAGGGAACGCAGCACCGTGCTGACCGACTCGAAGGTGACCGCCTCGCCGTACGCGCGGTGCCCCGCCACGAACCTCTCGATCCCGCTGGCGATCCACGAGCAGCCGTCCGGATCGATCACCGGGTCCTCGTCCTCGGCGGCGGCGTCTGTGGCGTACAACACACCTTCCAGCCCCAGGAGCAGATCCACCAACTCGGTGTACGCGGTCGCCCGGATGGTGCCGGTCTTCGCGATCAGCTCGGCCAGGGCGGCCGTCGGCGCGGAGATCCGCGGCAGGTCGACGATCTCGCCGAAGTCGACGAACTCGGCCGGCGCCACCGGATCGTAGAAGCGGCCGGTCCGCGGCCAGTGCACCGCGACGTTGTCCAGCCCCATCTGTCACCTCTTAGAGAGCACGTGTCGGGTCGATCGGGTCGATCGTCCCGGTTCCAGCCCATAAAGATCAAGGGTGGGTTCCGGGGCGCCGCAAACGTACGGCACGGACGCCCGGGCCGCGACCCCCGACCCGCCCGGGCGCGGGTCAACCCGTCCGGCGGCGGCGCGTGCGATCCGAGCATGGCGTGTGGGGGGAGTCGCGGGCGACGGGGTTCTTCCGGCTACGGACTTCTCAGCCGCCTCTCCGAGGGTGCCGAGTGGTGGTTCTGTCCTCCGGGCACAGTAGGATTGACAGCGAGACGAAGACCCGGTGCGGGGGACGGGGGCCGGTGGCCCCAGGTTCATTCTCCACGTCGGGTCGAGCCGATCGCGATCCGCGGGCAACCGCGGCGACCGGCGCGTTCGACCCGTGGTCCGGAGGTCTCCGGCACCGGTCCGCGCGCCGACGTCGCGTCCTGTCCGCCGAACCCGCGCCCGCTGCGCCCAACCGGCGCGGCTGACGCGAGAAAGTGGCCGAGGGTGGCAGCGCAGGAAAAGCAGGAGTACGGCGCAGAGTCGATCACCGTTCTCGAAGGGCTGGAGGCGGTCCGCAAGCGGCCCGGTATGTACATCGGGTCCACCGGCGAGCGCGGTCTGCACCACCTCGTCTGGGAGGTCGTCGACAACGCGGTCGACGAGGCGCTCGCCGGATACTGCGACACCATCGACGTGGTGCTGCTGGCCGACGGTGGCGTCCGGGTCACCGACAACGGCCGTGGCTTCCCGGTCGACCTGCACCCGAAGCTCAAGAAGCCGGGTGTCGAGGTCGCGCTGACCGTGCTGCACGCGGGCGGCAAGTTCGACGGCAAGGCGTACGCCGTATCCGGCGGTCTGCACGGTGTCGGCGTCTCCGTGGTGAACGCGCTCTCCACGAAGATGGCTGTGGAGATCCACAAGTCCGGCTTCGTGTGGCGGCAGCAGTACCACAACTCCAAGCCGACTCCGCTGGAGAAGGGCGAGACCACCGACCGCACCGGCTCGGCGGTCTCCTTCTGGCCGGACGCGGACGTCTTCGAGACCGTCGACTTCGACTTCCAGACCATCTACCGGCGACTGCAGGAGATGGCCTTCCTCACCCGCGGCCTCACCATCCACCTGCTCGACGAGCGGGTCCCCGAGGGTGAGGACGGCAAGCCCCGCGAGGTCACCTTCCGCTACGACGGCGGCATCGCCGACTTCGTCCGGCACCTCAACGCCTCCAAGAACCCCATCCACAAGACGGTGGTGGAGTTCGGGGCCGAGGAGGAGGGCATGTCGCTTGAGATCGCGATGCAGTGGAACGAGTCGTACGGCGAGTCGGTCTACACCTTCGCGAACAACATCAACACGCACGAGGGCGGCACGCACGAGGAGGGCTTCCGGTCCGCGCTGACCAGCGTCGTCAACCGGTACGGCGCCGACAAGAAGCTGCTCAAGGGCGACGAGAAGCTCTCCGGTGAGGACATCCGCGAAGGGCTCGCGGCGATCATCTCGGTCAAGCTGACCAACCCGCAGTTCGAGGGCCAGACCAAGACCAAGCTCGGCAACACCCCGGTGAAGAGCTTCGTGCAGCGGGTCTGTAACGACCGGCTGGTCGACTGGTTCGACCGTAACCCGGCCGAAGCCAAGATGATCATCCAGAAGGCGTCCCAGGCCGCCCGGGCCCGGATCGCCGCCCAGCAGGCGCGCAAGCTGGCCCGGCGTAAGTCGCTGCTGGAGTCCGGCTCGATGCCCGGCAAGCTGGCCGACTGCCAGTCCACCGATCCGCGCGAGTCCGAGGTGTTCATCGTCGAGGGCGACTCGGCAGGCGGCTCGGCCAAGCAGGGTCGCGACCCGAGGACCCAGGCGATCCTGCCGATCCGGGGCAAGATCCTCAACGTGGAGAAGGCCCGGATCGACCGGGTCCTCAAGAACAACGAGGTCCAGGCGCTGATCACCGCGCTGGGCACCGGCATCCACGACGACTTCGACATCGAGAAGCTGCGGTACCACAAGATCGTGCTGATGGCCGACGCCGACGTCGACGGCCAGCACATCCAGACGCTGCTGCTCACCCTGCTGTTCCGCTTCATGCGTCCGCTGGTCGAGCTGGGGCACGTCTACCTGGCCGCCCCGCCGCTCTACAAGATCAAGTGGAACAAGAAGGGTGACGACGCGCAGTACGCGTACTCCGACCGGGAGCGGGACGGGCTGATCGCGCTGCGCCAGCAGAAGAAGGCCAACGCCAAGCCGGACGACATCCAGCGCTTCAAGGGCCTCGGCGAGATGAACTATCCCGAGCTGTGGGAAACCACGATGAACCCGGCGACGCGTACCCTGCGTCAGGTCACTCTCGACGACGCGGCGACCGCCGACGAGTTGTTCAGTGTGCTGATGGGTGAGGACGTCGAGGCGCGCCGGTCGTTCATCCAGCGCAACGCCAAGGACGTGCGATTCCTGGACATCTGACGGACCGCTGCGGATCGACCGGGCGCTGCCCGGTCGATCCGCCGGTCCACAGAGTTATCCACAGCATGGCCGGTATCCACAGCGGTTATCCACAGCACGAAAACGACACTGAGTCTGATAAGGGTATACAGTGACCGATTCTCCCGAGTCCACACCGAACGAGCCCGAGGTCCCCGCCGAGGCCATCGCCGCGGTGGTCGCGCACGACCGGATCGAACCGGTCGGGCTCGAGGTGGAGATGCAGCGCTCCTACCTCGACTACGCGATGAGCGTGATCGTCGGGCGTGCGCTGCCGGACGTCCGGGACGGCCTCAAGCCGGTCCACCGCAAGATCCTCTACGCCATGTTCGACTCCGGCTACCGCCCGGACCGCGGGTACGTGAAGTGCTCCCGCGTCGTCGGCGACGTGATGGGCCAGTTCCACCCGCACGGCGACTCGGCGATCTACGACGCGCTGGTCCGGATGGCGCAGCCCTGGTCGCTGCGTTACCCGCTGGTCGACGGCAACGGCAACTTCGGCTCGCCGGGTAACGACCCGGCTGCGGCGATGCGTTATTGTCTGACCGGTAATGTCCGCATCCGTACCGCTGACGGCAGTGTGCGGATCGCGGACGTGGTGGCGGACGCCGCGCCGTCCAGCGAGACCGACATCGATCTCAAGGTCCGCGACCGCAACGGCGACCTGGTCCGCGCCTCGAAGTTCTTCCACTCCGGCGAGCACCCGACGCTGCGGCTGCGTATCCGCGAAGGGTACGAGCTGACCGGCACCCACAACCACCCGGTGCTGTGCCTGGTGGACGTGGCCGGCGTGCCGACCCTGCTGTGGAAGCTGCTCGCCGAGATCTCCCCCGGCGACCGGGTGGTCCTCCAGCGCAGCGTGCCGGACGAGATCGGCTACCCGATGCTGGAGCACGTCGAGGCCGCCGTCCTCGCCGGTGCCTTCGTCAGCGAGGGCTGGGTGTCCGCCAACCGGGCCGGGTTCAACAACATCGACCGCGAGTTCTTCGTCCGCGTCCTCGCGGCCTACGACCTGGCCGTGGGCGGCCCGCGTTACATCAGCGAGCGGGTCATCGCCTCCGGGAGCACCCTGCACGAACTCGACGTGCAGGACCTCACCGCGCTCCGGTCGAGCCTCCTCGGTGAGCTGATGGGCGCACGGAGCGCCGCGAAGTTCGTTCCCGAGTTCGTCTGGCAGGGGCCGGCCGCCATCAAGCGGGCGTTCCTTCAGGCGCTGTTCGAGGGCGACGGCTCTTCCTCGCTACTGTCGCGCAACGCCATGCAGATCTCGTACTCGACGCGCAGCGAGCGGTTGGCGGCCGAGGTCCAGCAGTTGCTGCTGGAGTTCGGTGTGATCAGCCGGCAGACCCGCTACGACAGCGGCGAGATCAAGGTCGTGGTCACCAACCGCCGCGACGCCCGGATCTTCGCCGCGCACGTCGGTTTCCTCGGCCGCAAGCAGGCCAAGCTGGAGGCCGAGCTGGCCCAGGTGCCGGCTAGCAGCACCGCGCTCTCCAGCGACCACGTGCCGCTGGTCGGCGACTTCATCCGTGAGCACGGCGCGACGCGCTGGACCGAGCGGGACTGGCTCCGTCGGCACAACGTGGACCGGGTGGAGCGCTGGGAACGGGACCGCGACGAGATCGCCGCCCGGATCACCAACTCCGAGGTGCTCGACGTGGTCGAGCCGCTCGTTGACGGGCGCTTCTACTACGCCGAGGTGGCGCAGATCACCGATGCCGGCATCCAGCCGGTCTACAGCGTCCGGGTCGACACCGACGACCACTCGTTCGTCTCGGACGGGTTCGTCAGCCACAACACCGAGTGCAAGCTCGACCCGCTCGCCATGGAGATGCTGCGGGACATCGACGAGGACACCGTCGACCTGCAGGACAACTACGACGGCCGGGCCAAGGAGCCCACGATCCTGCCGTCGCGGATCCCGAACCTGCTGGTGAACGGCTCCGAGGGCATCGCGGTCGGCATGGCCACCAAGATCCCGCCGCACAACCTGCGCGAGATCGGCGCGGCCGTGCAGTGGTGCCTGGAGCACCCGGAGGAGGACGAGGAGACCACCCTCGAGGCGCTGCTCGGCATCGTCAAGGGCCCGGACTTCCCGACCCACGGCCTGATCGTCGGCACGACGGCGATCCAGGACGCGTACCGCACGGGTCGGGGGTCGATCCGGATGCGCGCCGTGGTGGAGGTCGAGGAGGACAAGCGGGGTCGGCCCTGCCTGGTCGTCAGCGAGCTGCCCTACCAGGTCAACCCGGACAACCTCGCCGAGCGGATCGCCGAGCTGATCAAGGAGGGCAAGCTCGCCGGCATCGCTGACATCCGTGACGAGTCCTCCGGGCGTACCGGTATGCGGATCGTGCTGGTGCTCAAGCGCGACGCGGTCGCCAAGGTCGTGCTGAACAACCTCTACAAGCACACCCAGCTCCAGGAGACGTTCGGCGCCAACATGCTGGCGCTTGTCGACGGGGTGCCGCGCACGCTCAACCTGGCCCAGTTCATCCGCTACTACGTCGAGCACCAGATCGACGTGATCCGCCGGCGGACGGCGTTCCGGCTCCGCAAGGCCGAGGAGCGGGCGCACATCCTGCGGGGTCTGTCCAAGGCGCTGGACGCCCTGGACGAGGTGATCGCGCTCATCCGGCGTTCCCCGACCGTGGAGGACGCGCGGCAGGGCCTGATCCGGCTGCTGGAGATCGATGAGATCCAGGCGACCGCGATCCTGGACATGCAGTTGCGTCGTCTCGCCGCGTTGGAGCGGCAGCGGATTCTCGACGACCTGGCCAAGCTCGAGCTCGAGATCGCCGACCTGAAGGACATCCTCGCCAAGCCCGAGCGGCAGCGGCGGATCGTCTCGGAGGAGTTGGGCGAGATCGTCGCCAAGTGGGGCGACGATCGGCGTACGCAGATCATCCCGTTCGACGGCGAGGTCTCGATGGAGGACCTCATCGCCCGCGAGGACGTGGTCGTGACGATCACCCGGACGGGGTACGCCAAGCGGACCAAGGTCGATCTCTACCGCTCCCAGCGGCGCGGCGGCAAGGGCGTCAGTGGCGCTACGCTGCGGCAGGACGACATCGTCAGCCACTTCTTCGTCTGCTCGACCCACGACTGGATCCTGTTCTTCACGAACAAGGGGCGGGTGTACCGGGCCAAGGCGTACGAGTTGCCGGAGGCCAGTAGGGTAGCCAAGGGCCAACACGTGGCCAACCTGCTCGCCTTCCAACCGGACGAGCAGATAGCGCAGATCATCGAGATCCCGAACTACCAGGTAGCCCCTTATCTGGTACTGGCCACGAAGAACGGCCTGGTGAAGAAGACGCGGCTCGAGGAGTTCGACTCCAACCGTTCCGGCGGCATCATCGCGATCAACCTGCGCGATGAGGACGAGCTGGTCGGTGCTGCGTTGGTTGCGCCGGAGAACGACCTGCTGCTGGTCTCCAAGAAGGCACAGGCGATCCGGTTCAACGCGTCGGACGAGGCGTTGCGGCCGATGGGCCGGGCCACCTCGGGCGTGATCGGCATGCGCTTCACGGACGACGACGTCCTGCTCGCCATGGAGGTCGTCCGAGAAGGTTTGGACGTTCTGGTGGCCACGAACGGGGGATATGCGAAGCGCACCCCGATCGAGGAATACCCGGTGCAGGGCCGGGGAGGTAAGGGCGTGTTGACTGCGAAGATCACCGAGCGGCGCGGTGGTCTGGTCGGCGCGGTGGTGATCGATCCGGACGACGAGCTGTTCGCGATCACCAGCAATGGTGGTGTCATTCGGACTCCGGTGAAGCCTGTACGCCGTACGCGTGACCGGAACACAATGGGGGTCAAGCTGATGGACCTCCCGGACGGCGTGACTATCGTGGCGATTGCTCGCAATGCCGACGAGCCTGACGAACAGGACTAGTTGAATGACGGAGACACAGGCGAAGTCGGGGAACACGGGGACCTCGGCCAACCCGGTCGACGAGGAGGCCGCCAAGGGCGGCACACCAGCGACCGGCCGCGCGGCCGTGGGCCGGGCGACGGTCCCCGCCGACGCGCCTGCCCCGAAATTCACGAGGGCTCCGGGCATGACACCCCCGCCGGAGCCGCCCGCTGAAGATGCCGGGTCGGCCGACAAGACCGAGACCGTCGGTGCCGACGCGCCGACGTCGTCGACCGCCGCCACCCCCTCGGGTTCGGCGACGGCGTCCTCCTCGGCGCGTCCGGCGACCACCCAGCCGATCACCGTGCGGCCCGGGCCGGCGGCGTCGACCGGGGCGACCGGCACTCAGCCGCGGATCACACCGGGCATGACATCGCCGCAGCCCGACACGGCCCGTACCGGCACCGCCGGACGCCCGGCCAGCGGCGGTGGACTGCCGCCGGGCATCGGCAACGCGTCCGCCGTCGGGGCGGCGCGTGTCGGTGACGCGGTACGCGCCGCGCGTACCTCGGTCAGCTCGGCCGCCTCCCGCGGACCCCGCCGGGCCCGGCTGAACCTGAAGCGGATCGACCCGTGGTCCGTGATGAAGTTCGCGTTCGCCGTCTCGGTGGTGCTCTTCATCGTCGTGGTGGTCGCCACGTCGGTGCTCTACCTGGCGTTGGACGCGATGGGTGTGTTCCAGAGCGTCAACGAGAGCCTGAGTGACCTGGTGAACGCCGGCGGTGGCCAGAGCACCAGCGGCTTCCAGATCACCGCCAAGGGCGTGATCCTCAGCTCGGCGCTGATCGGCCTGGTCAACGTGGTGTTGTTCACCGCGCTGGCCACGCTGGGAGCGTTCGTCTACAACGTCTGCGCCGACCTGGTCGGCGGGATCGAGCTGACCCTCGCCGAGCGGGACTGAGCGACCGGGACACCGGGGCACCGTGCAATGCGGTCGCTCCGGTGTCCCGTACTCAGGTAGGTTGTGCAGGCGTCGACGGCCTGGCTCGTCCGGCTGGACCCCGATTTGGGGCTGGCTGAGCGGATGGGTTAATCTTGCTCGTCGCAACGCGGGGCTATAGCTCAGTCGGTTAGAGCGCAGAGCTGATAACTCTGAGGTCGCTGGTTCGATTCCAGCTAGCCCCACCGCATGTCGTCCGACGGTCAGTCGAGCGCAAGGGGTCGCCCGCATGTTCAAGAAGCTGCTGATTCTGGCTGGCGTCGTCGGCGTGGCCGCCGTCGTGTTCAACAAGATCAAGGCCTCGAACGACGAGCGCGCCCTGTGGCACGAGGCGACCACCGCGCCCGACCTGCGCTGACGTTCGGCCTACGGGCGTTCCGACGCCCACACGGGGCCCTAGCTCAACTGGCAGAGCACTGCCTTTGCAAGGCAGGGGTTAGGGGTTCGAGTCCCCTGGGCTCCACCAGCACTTTCCCCGGTTGATCACCGCAAGCCGCTTCTTGGCCTGCCGTGCCCGCAGCGCCTCCGACACACGGACAGCGGCAGTGGACGGCTCGACCGGTGTGTCTTCGGCGGCACGAACGCCTACCCCTGGTCAGTGGGCTGGGGTCTGCCGCACGAGCAGTGATCAAGCCGTACTGAACTCCCCCCGGCTCAGCTGGGTCCGGACAAGAAGGCGCGAACAGTGTCGGCGAACTGTGTTCGGGCGTCGTGATGCACCACGTGACCGGCGGGCAGCTCGGCAAGGCGGGCGTGGCCGGCGCGACGAGCGACCATTTCGCGAGCGTGGTCGGCCGCCAGTTCATCGCTACGCGTTCCACGAATCAGGAGAGTCGGGCAGGTCACCGAAGCCCAGTCCTGCCAGTGGTCACCGCTGAGTGCCTTCTGGGACGCCACCGTGTCATCGATGTCGAATGAGAAGCCCCAGCCGTCGTCGAACTGACGGAAGGAACATGCCAGGTAGGGTGCCGCCGCGCCCAGGGCCGCGGCCAGCGCGTCACGGGATGGCGCGTGACGGGGGAGGCTGGTCGTGAACGACCAATCAACGTCTACGACCGCGCCGGCATCCTCGACGATGAGCGCGGTGACCTGGTCGGGGTACCGCCCGGCGTACTGGTAGGCGTTCACTCCGCCGAGCGAGTGGCCCAGCACCGCCGCAGGTCCGACGTCCACATGCTGGTGGAACGCGGCGACATCGGATATGTAGTCGCCACGCTCGTAGCTCTCGGCACGGTCCGACGCCCCGTGCCCGCGCTGGTCGAGCGCGATCACCCGCCAGCGGGGTGCCAACGCCTCGGCCAGCGGTGCGAACGCCGACGCCTCGTTGTAGTGCCCGTGCAGAGCCAGGAGCGGGGTGCCCGTTCCACCGAAGTCCAGATAGGAGAGCTTTCGACCCTCAACCGCGAAGAAACCACGCATGACCTGGGATGCTAGACCCTTCGTTGTCGGCGGTAGGGCAGCGCTGAGCGGTCGGTCGCCGTGCCCGATGCTAGGGGCGATGGCGGTTGACGGCGGATCGAGCCGGGGTACGGACGAGGGCTCGGTCAGGCGGGGGTGAGCAGGCAGAACTCGTTGCCTTCGGGGTCGGCGAGGACCTTCCACGGGATGTCGTCCTCGCCCAGGTCGACCACGGTGGCGCCGAGGGCACTCAGCCTGGTCGCCTCGGCTTCCAGGTCGTCCCCGGGGTACGGGCGGACGTCGAGGTGGACGCGGTTCCACACGGTCTTCACGTCGGGTGTCCGGATGAACTCCAGGTATGGTCCGATGCCCTTGGCGGAGCGCAGCACCGCCTGGCGGTCGGTGACCTCGTGCACGGTCCAGTCCGTGGCCTGTCCCCAGAAGCGGGCCATCGCACGCGGATCGGCGCAGTCGACGACGATCGCGGCGATCGGCCCGGTGTCCCGGTAGACCGGTCGGGGTTCCAACACGCAGAACTCGTTGCCCTCCGGGTCGGCCAGGACCGTCCAGGGAACGTCGCCCTGGCCCACGTCGGCTGGTGTCGCGCCGAGGTCGATCAGCCGGGCGACCACCTGCTGCTGATGGTCGGCCGAGGTGGTGGCGAGGTCGACGTGCACCCGGTTCTTCACCGTCTTGGGTTCCGGGGAGACGACGAGGTCGATGCAGACGGCGACGGGGTCGGGATAGACGAAGCCCTCGGGTTCGAGGTTGGTCACGCCGGGTGCTTCGCTGGAAACTCCCCAGCTCAGCGCCTTCGCCCAGAAGCCGCCGAGCGCGGAGTCGTCCTGAGCCTTCATGTTGATCTGCACGAGCCGGGTCGCCATGCCGACATGCTAGGGCCCGTTCCGCATCGACGGTACCGACCAACGCCCCGGTGGGGTTTCACGTTTACCTGGACCGGGGGCGGGGATCCGCGGCCGTGCGTATTGACGTGGACGAACCGGATTCGGTCGAACAGTTCTGGGATGGGATGCGGGAGGCGGCCGCTGCCGCCACCCGGCACCAGGACGACGACCTGTACGAGGCGATCGTCAAGATCGGCAGGGCCGCCCTGGCGCAGGGTGTCGAACTGGTGCCGTCGAGCGGGTTCTTTCTCCTGTGTCCAGTGTGCAGTGCCCTGTCGGGGCAACGCTGCATCAACGTTCCTGGTCATCCGCTGGACGACAGCAGACTTCACCGTGAGCGGATCGACCTGGCTGAGAAGGCGATGAGAGGGGAAGTGCCGCTCCCCGATCCGCTTCGATAATGACCTGTCGCGTCGTGCGTGCCACTTGTCATGCTCCACCGATGGATGAGCAGCCAACCCCCGTCACCGTGCACATCTACTGTCGGGTCGAGGTGCTCGTCACCGATCCGGCGGCGGTCACCGGTCACGCGATCGCCGACCTGCGGGCGGCCGACATCGACTGGTCCGCGGAGGAGGACGGTCTGGAAACGGCCGTCGAGGAACTTCGGTCGGACCTCGTGACCTCGTTGGCGGGTGTGGTGGACATCAGCCGGCTCGGCGAGGGCACTCCAGGGGTGGAGTTCCGGGGCGGTCTGTGCTGGGCCGAGCAGGGGCCCGCGCGGGACCCGTTCCGGGTCGATGGGCGGTGACGATACGACTTGTGGTCAGGGGCGCGAGCGCCACCAGCGGGTGAACCGTTGCAGACGGGCACCGGCCCAGAGCCAGAAGAGTGAGGCCGTCAGTCCGGTGGCTCCCATGGCGACGATCACGCTGCGGGGCATCTCCGTGTTGACCGGCTCCGGCATGCATCTCTCCGGCGTGTAGTCGACCGTCAGTCGCTGGTGCGGCGCTGGAAGCCGGCCGTCGGGAAACGAGTGCGCGTAGATGCCGCAGACGGTCGGCCCGTCGGCTGTGTCGACGCGTACCTGCACGTAGGGGCCGTAAGCGTTCTGGGCCGGTTCCGCCGCGACCACTGTCGCCGGCATCAGTACGCCGGCCGGTGGAGGCGGCTCACGGTCGTCGGTGATGCCCATCAGGATCAGCAGACCGCACGGCAGCAGCAGCGCCAACGGGAGGGACGGCCACACCTTCGGACGAGTCCCGTTGTCCAGGAACGGCGGCATTGCGTCAGGCTAGCCAGCGAGATCAACGGTAGAAGTGACGGCCGTGCAGGTGGGAGAGGACCCGGGTCCCGTTGCGATAGCCCGGCCGCAGCCGGTCAAGCGGTGCAGCGGTGGTCAATCCGCGTGCTCGGCCTCGGGCGAGGGCGCGGCGGTGTCGGGTCGTGCCTCCGGCAGATGTTCCACCAGCTTGGTGAGCACGCCGTTGGCGAAGGTGGCGCCGAGCGCCGACCCGGCCCCGATGGTCCAGCCGACCGGCCCGAGCGGAGTGCAACCGAAGAACTGGCTGACCCCGGGTGTCTGCACCACCACGGCCAACACCCCCAGCGACGCCGCAGTGGACGCCAGTACGGTCGGGCTGGTGCCCCCGGCCAGGACGGTCTGACCGAGCTGGGTGCCGACCAGGGACACCAGGGCGACCGTTCCGGCCCGCTGACGGCGGCCGGTGTACCGGGCCAACGTCCAGCCCGTCGTCGCGCCCAGCGTGGTGGCTGCCGCCCGCAGCCCGATCTCCCTGGTGAGGCTCTCCCCGAGCGCCAGGTCGGGACCCTCCCGGAGCAACCTGTCGGTGCGGTCCGACGCGGGTGGCCGGACCGCGATGGCCAGCGCCGGTGCCAGGTCGGTGAGCAGGTTGACCAGCAGCAGTTGTCGTCCGGTGAGCGCGGAACGACCCGTTGCCGCGGCGGTGAGCACGCTGAACGCGATCTCGCCGAGGTTGCCGCCGACCAGGATGCTGAGTGCGTGGCGCACCGACGACCACATGGCCCGCCCCTCGACGAGGGTGGCGATGATGGTCTCCAACCGGTCGTCGGTGACCACCAGGTCGGCGGCGGCACGCGCCGCCGGGGTGCCCCGTTGACCGAGGGCGATGCCTACGTCGGCCAGCCGGATCGCCGGAGCGTCGTTGGCGCCGTCGCCGGTCATCGCGACGGTCCGCCCGCACTTCTGCAACGCCTGGATGATCCGCACCTTGTGGGCGGGGGTGCAGCGGGCCACCACGTCGGTGTTGGCCAGCCGTTCCGCGAGCGCGTCGTCGTCCAGTCGGTCGAGTTCACCGGCGGTGACGACCCGCTGCTCGTCGTGTTCGCTGATGGTGGCGGCGATCGCCTCGGCGGTGGCCGGATGATCACCGGTGATCATGATGGTGTGCACACCGGCCTGCCGGATCCGGCGTACCGCCGGGGCGGCGCTCTCCCGAACCCCGTCCGCCAGGGCCAGGAAACCCACGAAGGTCAGCCCTCGCACGTCGGAGTCGGTCACCTTCGGGTCGTTCACCGGGCACTCCGCGACGGCGAGGATCCGGTTTCCCGCCCCGGCCCGGTCGGCGAGCATCCGCTCCAGCTCGGCGCGGCCGGCGTCGTCCAACGGCTGCTGGGTGCCGTCCATGCGCCGCGCCGAACAACGCGGCAGGACCGTCTCCGGAGCACCCTTGACGCTCAGCAACAGGTGGCCGTCGGTCTCGCCGATACTCGCGTGATAGCCACGGGACGGCTCGAACGGCAGCCCTCCGGTCGCCCGCCAACCGGGAGCGCCGGTCTGCTCCACCACCCCGGCATCCCCGGCACCCCGCCGGACCGCCCGGTCGGTCTGCAACGCCAACTCCTCCGGGTTCGCCGCCGCCGGAGTAGCCCGCAACGCCGCGGCCAGCGTCAACTGGAGTCGGTCGTCCAGCCGGTCCACCGGGGCGTACCGGTCGCCGGCGCTGTCGCCGACCCCGGCCAGCAGCAACTGCCCCTCGGTGAGAGTGCCGGTCTTGTCGAAGCAGAGCACGTCCACCCGGCCCAGCGCCTCGATGGTGCGCGGGTTCCGGACCAACGCGCCGTGCTCGGCGAGGCGCCGGGCGGCGGCCAGCTGCGCCGCGCTCACCAGGAACGGCAGCCCCTCCGGCACCGACGCCACGGCCAGGTTCGCGGCGGTCGCCGCCGTTTCGGCCAGGGGTACGCCCCGAAGCAACCCCGCACCCGCCACCGCCACCGCCGAGCCGGCAGCCAACGGGATGGCGGTGCTGGTCAACGAGCCGAGCCGGGCTTCCACCCCGCTCGTCGGCGGAGCCTGCCGGACCAGAGCGAGGCTGCGGCCGGATTCGGTGTCCGATCCGGTCGCCACCACCACGGCGGTGCCGTGTCCGGCGGCGACCGTCGTTCCCTCGTACAGCATCGAGTGGCGGTCGGCGATCGCGGCGGCCACCACCGGCCGGTTGGACTTCGCGACCGGCAACGACTCCCCGGTCAGCGAGGACTCGTCCGCCTCCAAGCCCACCGATTCGAGCACCCGGCAGTCGGCGGGCACCGAGTCGCCCGGTTCGAGGGCGATGACGTCACCCAGGACCAGGTCTCCGGCGGCGACGACCTGCTCGGCGCCGTCCCGACGGACCCGTGCCGTCACCGCCGACCGGGACAGCAACTCCGCCAGCGACCGTTCCGTGTTCCGCTCGTGAACCGCGCCGATCAGGGCGGAGCCACCGACGACGCTGCCCACCAGCGCGGCGTCGACAAGCGATCCGAACGACGCGGAGAGCACCGCACCGGCGGCCAGCACCGGGGTCAACGGGTTGGACAACTCCTCCACGAACGCGCGCACCAAACCACCGCTACCGGGCCCGGAGTCGCCGTCCCCCGCCGCTGCGTGGTGCCGGCGCTGCGCCTCCCCGCCGGTCAACCCGTCCGCTGTGCTGCGCAGGTGGTCGAGGACGGTGCCGACGGGCATCAGGTGCCAGGCGGTCGCGACGGGTGCCGGGGTGTCCGAACGGTCGTGCAGCCGACGGGCCCGCCACACCCCGTTCGCGAAGGCCAACCCGGCCGCACCGTTGACGGCGACCAGCGCCTTGTGCGGCAACTGCGTCGGTGGGGCGGTGAACGCGCCGAGCGCACCGAGACCGCTGCCGGCCATGGACAGCCGGATGTTCTGCTTCGCCAAGCGCCGGGCCACCCCGGTCGCCTCGATCACCAGGGCCACCACCCGCAGGTCGCCGCCGACCAGCAGGTGCGCCCCCCACGGCGGCAACTCGTCCGGGGCGGTGGTGAACCCGAGACCGCAGTCGGACGCGCCGAGCGCCTTGCGGTCCGCGGAGACCACCATCACCACCGCGCCGTCCCGCTGCAACGCGCGTACCGACTCGGTCAACCGGTCGCCGCCGGGCAGCAGCGCGTCGGCGAAGGCGTACCGCTGCTCGTCCCCACCGGCGACGACCAGCCGCAGGCCGGCCCTGCGGGCGGCGGCCGGGAGGCCGTCGACACCGGGCGCGGGTTCCGGCTCGACCCGCAACAGCGCGGCCAGCCGGTCCCCGTGTCGCAGACCGAGGAGCTGACCCCCGGCGGCCCGCAGCCGGTCGCCGTCCGGGATGTCAGCACCGTCGTTCGCGGGCATCTGGTCCAGCGGTCCGAGCCGCCAGTCGTCGGCGGTGCGGGACGCGGCCGGGTGGTCCGGGTCGAACAGCGCGAAGGCCCGCTCCGCCACCTGGTCGACGTCCGCTCCGGTCGCCGGGGCCAGATCGGCCAGTACGCCCCGGTCCGAGCCGAGCACTGCCGCGTCCAGCACGAGCGTGTCGATCCGGTCCAGTTCCCGCAGCACGCTGCGGTCCATGGCGATCACGCCACGCCGGGCCAGCATCCAACCGAGTTGGGCGGCGTACCCCTCGCGCCCGCTACCGGGTGCCTTGGGAAGGGCGGCCAGGCCCAGCGCGGTGGCCCGCTTGGGCCCGGCGAACGGCATCGCCGCCGCCCCGGCGGCCGCGCCCGCGGCCAGCATCTTGTTGATGTACCGCTCGACGGGGCCGTCCGGCTTCGGACGAGGGCGGTCGATCACCGGCCAGCGGGCCGTCGCGCGGTCCGGGTGACCGGTGAGCCGTGGTTCGGCGCGCTCCCAGGCGGAGAGTTGAGCCCGCGCCTCGCCCCACTGCACCACCCGCTGGGCGCCGTCCAGGACGATCCCGGTCCAGCGACCGGTCAAACCCTGCACCACCGCCTCGGCCAGGGGGAAGAGGATGTCGGCGCGGGGGTCGGAGCGCAGCCGTTTGCCGACGAACTCGTGCAGCTTCGGCTGTAGATCCACAGCGGCCAGCAGGCCGGAAACCTCCCCGGGCAGCGGCGCGAACGGCAGGATCCGGGTGGCCGCCGAGATGGTGAGGCCCAGCGCGTCCGAGGCGAGGCCGCCGAGGGTGCGCGGAGTTCGGGGCCCCTCCTCCGGTGGGTGCGGCGGCGGGATCTCCGGATCGGGTTCGTGGTCGCAGGTCTGCTCGACCCGGCTGATCGTGGCGATCAGGTCACGCATCGCCGGTTCGGGGTTCTGGACGGCGACCACCACCCGGCCGGACGGGGCGTTGACCCGGGCCCAGGCCACTCCCGGCATCCGCTCCAGCGCGTCCTCCACCTGGCGCGCCAGCCGGTTGCCGCCGTCCTGGCACACGCCGTGGACCTCGATGTGGTGCCGGCCCGGCCGCGACCAGACCCGACGACGGCTCAGCCCGACGGTCCGGGCCAGCCTGGTCGCGGCCGAGTTGACGGTCCGCGCCGCCTCGCCGAACAGGTGCGGCACGCCGGCCATCTAGTCCTCCCACCGCCTCGCGTCCGGCGGCCTGGCTTCCCGACCTGCCGTCCGTTATGCCCCGCCAGTGGCGCAACTTTCCGCCGAGGCCGGGGCATGGACGGGGTGGGGTGTGGAATCCGACGACAATCACCGGACACGGGGAGGCCGGAATGAGCACGCTGACGCGACACCTCAACGGCTCGCGCGAGAACGTCCAGATGTATCAGCGACGGGTCGACCTGCCGATGCTGGGCGAGGTGGCGGTACCACCACCGGACAAGATCGTCTACTACGCGGGGCTCGGGGCGCTGGCCGCGCTCCAGGTCATCGAGTGGCCGATCGCCCTGGTGATCACCGCCGGTCACCTCCTGGCCGACCAACATTTTTCCGGCCTCGTGCGCGGGGTTGGGGAGGCGTTGCAGGACGCCTGACGAGAGCCGGATCACCAGGGTTTGACATGAATCAGGGTTGAGGTCGCATCCTCGCTGGATGTCGACCACACCTACAGCCACAGCCGCACCCGCAGCACCGGGGCTGTTCGCGCCCCGACTGCGGGCGATGACCGTGGGCAGCGTCGCGTTGATCTCGTTGCTCGCGTTCGAGGCGTTGGCCGTCGGTACGGCGATGCCCACCGTCGCCCGCAGCCTGGACGGGCTGGCGCTGTACGGGATCGCGTTCGGAGGATCGTTCGCCACGGGTGTGTTGGCCATGGTGGTGTCCGGTATCTGGTGCGACGCACGGGGACCTCGGGGGCCGATGTGGCACGGCGTCGCCTGGTTCGTGGTCGGTCTGCTGATCGCCGGGACCGCCCCCGTGATGAGCGCGCTGGTCGTCGGGCGGGCGGTGCAGGGTTTCGGCTCCGGGCTGCTCTCGGTGGCGCTCTACGTGATCGTGGGGCAGGCGTACCCGCAGGACCTGCACCGGAAGATCTTCGCGGCGTTCGCTGCGGCGTGGGTCGTACCGTCGCTGGTGGGGCCCGCGGTCGCGGGCCTGATCGTGCAGTACCTGGGCTGGCGGTGGGTGTTCCTGGCGGTCCCAGCGGTGGCCGTGCCGGCGGTCCTGCTGATCCATCCGGGCCTTCGGTCGCTGGGCCGGAGCGTGACGACCGGTCCGCCGGCCGGCGCGGCGGCGCGGATCGTCTGGGCGTTCGGCGCCGCGGTGAGCGCCGCACTGCTGCACATCGGGGGTCAGCAGCGCGACGTCTCCGCCCTGGTGCTGATCGTGGTCGCCGTGGTGGGTCTGCTGGTCTGCGCCCCGCGTCTGCTGCCGGCCGGGTTCCTCCGGGCCGCTCGCGGGCTGCCTACCGTCGTCGGATTGCGTGGTCTGGCGTCGGCGGCGTTCGTGGGCGCCGAGGTCGTCATCCCGTTGATGCTCTCCCGGGAGCGGGGCCTCTCGCCGACCGCGGCCGGGCTGGTCCTCACGGTCGGGGCGTTGGCCTGGTCGGTGGGCTCCTGGTTGCAGGGCCGGATTCCGGTGCCGGCCTCCCGGGCCAGCCTGCCGCGCGCGGGCTTGACCTGCATCACCGTCGGCACCGCAACGGTGGCGTTGGCCGTCCGGCCGGAGCTGCCGGTGACCGTCGCGGTGGTCGGCTGGGCGGTCGCCGGTCTCGGCATGGGTTTGCTCTACCCGTCGCTGTCGGTGCTCACCCTGGAGTTGTCCGCCCCGGGTGAGCAGGGCCGCAACAGCTCGTCGCTGCAACTGGGCGACTCTCTCTTCGCGGCCACCGTGCTGGCGCTGACCGGGGCCGTGCTGGCGGCGGGTAGCGCTCCCGGCCCGGCCAGTTACACGGCGACCCTGGTGGTGGCGGCGGGCCTCGCCCTGCTCGGGGCGCTGCTGGCCGGCCGCGTCGTGGTGGGCGGGAGCACCCGACCGCTCGGGTGATCCGGGGAAACGGCCGCATCCGAGCCGGTCGGGCCGGAAGGATGACGGGCGATGAACCTCCTGACCATCCTGCCGCTCGCCGTGGTGATGGTCGCCGGGTCCCAACTGGTCGTGGCGGTCTTCCTCGCCTCGTCGAACCGGCCCCGGGCGGCGTCGCTGGCCTTCCTCGGCGGCGCCGGGCTGGTCGTCACGGCCGGGGTTACGGTGAGCTGGCTGTTGACCCGTTGGGTGGGCGGCCTGGCCGCCGACGCCAGCGCCGCCGCCGGCAAGATCGACCGCGGTCCCGCCATCGACCTCGTGGTCCTCGTGCTGCTGGTCTGCCTGGCCGCGGTGGTGTGGGTACGCCGTGACCGGTCCGGTCCACCGAGATGGTTGGGCAGCATCGAGCGCGCCGAGCCCCGGCAGGCGATGCGGCTGGGCGCATTGCTCTTCGTGGTGACACCCACCGACGACCTGACCATGGCCGCCGTCGGCGCGAGCGTGGCCCGGCACAACCTGCCGTGGTGGCACCTGGTGCCGTTCGTGCTGGTCACCGTGCTCCTGCTCGCCGTGCCCCTGCTGGCGTTGCTGCTGCTCGGAGACAAGGCGGCACGGGTGCTGACCCGGATGCGGGAATGGGCCGAGGGGCACGCCTGGATCGTCAACGAGATCGTGATCGCGTTCTTCGCACTGCTGACCGTGCTGGACCTGGTCCGCTCCGGGTGAGCCGCCGCACACCCGGTCACGGGAGTACCGCTTGTGCCGTCGACACCGAGTGGGCCGACGGCTCATCGATCGAAACGGTGTGCCGCGACTCGCGGCCGGAGCGAGGAGGACGAGATGAGGGTTCTGGTCACCGGAGCGGGTGGTCGTCTCGGGCGTGCGGTGCTCGCCCGGCTGCACGACGACGGGGTCACCGTCCGGGCCACCAGCCGGCAACCGCGTACCGGCTCCGACGTCGAGTGGGTGGTGGCGGACCTCGTGACCGGCGACGGGCTGGACGAGGCGGTGTCCGGGGTGGACGCCGTGCTGCACCTGGCGTCCGCTCCGCAGGGCGGGCAGACCTACCAGGTGGACGTGCTGGGCACCCGGCGGCTCGTGGTGGCCGCCGGCGCCGCCGGTGTGGGGCACCTCGTCTACATCTCGATCGTCGGGGTGGATCGAGTACCGATCCCGTACTACCGGCACAAACTCTCCGCCGAGCAGGTGGTCGCGGCCGGACCGGTGCCGTGGTCGGTGTTGCGGGCCACCCAGTTCCCGCAGTTCCTCGACGACCTGCTCAAATCCAGCTCACGGCTGGGACCGGTGATCGGCGACCGGGCGGTGCTCGCCCAACCGGTCGACCCGGGCGAGGTGGCGGCGCGGTTGGCGGCACGGCTGGTCGCCGGTCCGCTGGGCGGCATCGAGGAGTACGGCGGCCCGCAGGTGCTTCGCTTCGACGAGGCGGTGCGCGCCTGGCGGGCGGCCCGGGGCTCGCGCCGACCGCTGCTGCCGGTACGGATCCCCGGGCGGCTCGGTCGCGAGTTGCGCGCCGGTGGTCTCGTCACCGAGGCACTGCCCCGGGGCGTCCGTACCTGGGCCGATCACCTCGCTGACACGTACGGGGGAACCGGCCGGAAATGAGAGCAACAACGGTTCACGTTCGCTTTACGGTGACGCCATGTTCGTTGTCGTCACCACGGTGATCCTCTACGTCTTCGGCTTCGTCTTCCTCTACGGCGTGATCCGGCTGGGTGTCCGGCACGCGATGGAGGACCTTGAGCTGCAACGGGCCCGGGCCCGGCGCGAGGAGGAGTTGGCGGCCGCTCGCGACCGCTCCTTCATGCGCGACAACGCGTTCCTCGCCGGCAGTTGAGCACCGGGGCGGTCCGGCCCGGGCCGGTGGTGTCGCGGGACGGCCCGGGAGCCGTCGGGCGGTTCGGCAGCACGGATGCGAGGATCGCACCCGTGATGGGAACGCTGAAGACCGAACCGGCCCGCGCCCGCCTCGACCTGCTGGCCCCGCCGGTGGCGGAGGCCATCGCACAGTGGCCCGCCGACGCCCCGGTGGACGTCAACGACGTGCTGGTGGCGCCGATCGACGCCGACCTCGCCGACACGGCCGCGTTCTGCGAGGCGTACGAGGTGGGGCTGGACGTGTCGGCCAACTGCGTGGTGGTGGCGGGCAAGCGTGACGGCGTGGTGCGGTACGCGGCCTGCATCGTCCTGGCCACCACCCGGGCCGACGTGAACGGGGTGGCCCGCCGGACGCTCGACGTGCGGAAGGCGAGCTTCGCGCCGATGGCCGACGCGGTCGAGTTGACCGGCATGGAGTACGGCGGCATCACTCCGATCGGGCTGCCGGCGCAGTGGCCGATCCTGGTGGACTCGCGGGTGATCGCCACCCCACACGTGATCATCGGCTCCGGCGTACGGCACAGCAAGATCGCACTGCCGGGGCCGGCGTTGGGCGCGCTGCCCGGTGCTCAGGTGGTGGAGGGGCTGGCCAGGCCGGCCTGACCAGCCACCGGCATCGATGTCGTTGCACGTGAAACATCGTGATCATCGGTGCCGGGTGCCGGGTGCCGGGTGCCGGGTGCCGGGTGCCGGGTGCTGTGACCGCTCAGTGGGCTGCGGCCTCGCGCTGCTCGACCTCGGCGATCGCGGCGAGCAACGTCTGCACCTCCTGCGCACCGGAGACGGCGTACTTCCCGGCGAGGACGAACATCGGCACGCCGGTGATGCCGAGGTCCCGGGCGGTGGCGAGCTGGGCCTCGACATCGGCGACGCGCTCGTCGGAGTCGAGGAACCGTCGTGCGTCGGCCGCGTCCAGGCCGATGTCACCGGCGAGCGCGGCCAGCGCCTCCCGGGAGCCGACGTCGATGCCGTTGTTGAAGTGCGCCTGGTAGAGCGCCTCCACCATCTCGGCCGCCCGACCCCGGTCGGTGGCGTACGAGACCAACCGGTGCGCGTCGAAGGTGTTCGCGATCACCGCACGGTCGTAGTCCAGCCGCAGGCCGTCACCCGCCGCGACCTGGGTCACGTGGGCGATCATCTGCCGGGCGCGCTCCGGGCCGCCGAACTTGCCGGCCAGCGCCTCCACCAGCGGGAGCGGCTCGGGTACCGGCGACGGGTCGAGCTGGAACGGCCGGTAACGGACCGTCACCTCGCCCTCGTAACCGGCGAGGGCCTCGTCCAGGCGGCGCTTGCCGATGTAGCACCACGGGCAGATGACGTCCGCGTAGATCTCGATCTCCATGATCGGAAGGAACCTCGCGGTCAGCCGAGTTGTTCCCGCACCTGGCGCTTCAGCCGGCCCAGGATCGCCGTGCCGCCGCGAATCCGCAGCGGGCTGATCGCCTGCGCCAGGCCCATTCGCTGGTAGAGGTCGTCCGGCACGGCCAGCACCTGCTCGGCGCTCGCACCCGCCAGCCCTTCGGCGAGGATCCCGGCGAACGCCCGGGTGGTCGGTGCCTCCGGCGGGCAGTCGAAGATCGTCGTCACGGTGCCCTCCGAGGTGACCTTGGCGCGCAGGAAGAACGCCGTCTGACACTCCGGCACCTGCTCCATGCCCTCGCGCTCGACGGTGCCCTCCGGCAGCACCGGGATGACGTCCGCGTACTCCAGGAGCATCTCCAGCACCAGGTCGCGCGGGGCGGCGGCGAACTCGTCGACGATCTCGGCCAGTCGGGCCGGCATGTCAGCCATGCGTCGAGGCTACCGCCGTCGTGCGGAGCCCTTGGCACAAGCCGACCGGGCCGACCCGACCGGCGTCAGACGGTGGGTGACTGCTCGCTGATCTCGCTGAGCGCGCTGGTGGGGTCGAGCTGCATGGCCAGATCGCCGAGCGAGACGATCCCGACCAGCTTGCGATCGCTGTCACAGACCAGCACCCGTCGGATGCCCCGGTCCCGCATGAGCGCCGCCGCCTCACCCGCCGTGCAGTGCTGCTCGATCATGACGACCTCGCGGGTGACGATCGAGCCGATGGTGGTGGCCGCGGGGGAGCTGTTCTCCGCCACGGCCCGCACCACGATGTCACGGTCGGTGAGCATCCCGGCGAGGCTGGCGCCGTCGGTGACCACCACGTCGCCGATGTCCGCCTCCTTCATCACCCTGGCCGCCTCGTCCAGGGTGGTCTCGACCGGCAGGTACACGACCTGTTTGGTCATCACGTCACTGACCCGGTATTCGGTCACGAGAGCCTCCGAAGACGTTTCCACCGATCCGACAGCACTACCCTGTGACGCGGCAGCTACACCAGGTTTCCACGTTCCTGGCGTACCTCGTGGACAAGCCGCTCCACCAGCCCTTCCAGGGGTAGCTCGGAGCGTCCGTCGCCGGCCCGCTCGCGCAGCTCGACGTACCCCTCGGTGAGTCGGCGGCCGACCACGACGGCCCGGGGGATGCCGATCAGCTCGGCGTCGGTGAACTTGACCCCGGCCGAGACGTGCGTGCGGTCGTCGACGAGCACCCGCAGGCCGGCGGCGGCGAGACGTCCGCCGAGCTCCAGCGCCGCGTCGAGCTGCGGGCCCTTGCCCGCAACCACGAGGTGTACGTCACACGGCGCGATCACTGCCGGCCAGGCCAACCCACGGTCGTCGTGGTGCTGCTCGGCGACCGCCGCCACCGCCCGGGAGACCCCGATGCCGTAGCTACCCATGGTGGGCCGGACCGGCTTGCCGGCCGGGCCGAGCACGTCGACCGCGAAGGCGTCGGTGAACCGGCGGCCGAGTTGGAAGATGTGCCCGATCTCGATGCCCCGCCGGATGGTCAGCTCGCCGTCGTCGCAGGTCGGGCAGGGGTCGCCGGCGCGCACCTCGGCCGCCTCGATCGTGCCGTCGGGCGTGAAGTCCCGCCCGCAGACCACGTCGGTCGCGTGTCGGCCCGGCTCGTTCGCCCCGGTCAGCCACGCCGAGCCGGTCACCACCCGAGGGTCGACCAGGTAACGGACGCCCAACTTGTCGAGCAGTTGCGGCCCGATGTAGCCGCGCACCAACTCGGGATGCTCGGCCCACTCCTCGAAGACGGCCACGTGGGCCGGGTGCAAAGCGGCTTCGACCCGCTTGAGGTCGACCTCCCGGTCACCCGGCAGCCCGATCACCAGAAGCTCGGCCCAGTCCGCGCCCGGCTGGCTGACGGACAGCACGACGTTCTTCAGCGTGTCGGCGGCGGTCCAGCCGTCCCGGCCGCCCAACCGACGGGCGTTCGCGAACTCCACCAGGCCGGCGATCGTCGGCGTCTCCGGTGTGTCGTGCACCTCGACGGGAGGCTGCGCGCTCGGATCACCAGCGGCGGGTGCCCGGGTGGTCACCGCCTCGGTGTTCGCCGCGTAGTCGCACGCGGTGCAACCGACGTAGGTGTCCTCGCCGACCGGTGTCGTCGCCAGGAACTCCTCCGACGCGGAGCCGCCCATCGTGCCGGACATCGCGTGCACCACCGTGTAGTCCAGACCCAACCGGTCGAAGATCCGCTGATACGCGACGCGATGCCGCGCGTACGCGTCGCGCAGCCCCGCGTCGTCCAGGTCGAAGGAGTACGCGTCCTTCATCAGGAACTCCCGGCCGCGCAGCACACCGGCCCGGGGTCGGGCCTCGTCCCGGAACTTCGTCTGCACCTGGAACAGTGTCACCGGGAAGTCCCGGTACGACGTGAACAGATCCTTGACGAGCAGAGCCGCCATCTCCTCGTGGGTGGGTGCCAACAGGTGCTCGGCGCCGCGCCGGTCGGCGAGGGTGAAGATGTCGTCGCCGTACTCCGTCCACCGGCCGCTGGTCCGGTACGGCTCGGCGGGCAGCAGCGCCGGGAAGTGCACCTCCTGGTCGCCGATCGCCACCAACTCGTCGCGGACCACCTCGGTGATCCGGTCCAGCACCAGCTTGCCCAGCGGCAGCCAGGTGTAGCCGCCCGGCGCGGCGCGACGGATGTAACCGGCGCGCAGCAGCAGCCGATGACTCGGCACCTCCGCGTCGGCCGGATCCTCGCGCAGGGTCCGCAGCAACAGGGTCGACATGCGTAGCAGCATGGGCGCAGCCTAGGGCCGAGCCGACCGGCCGGGCGAACCAATTCGGACGTGCCGGGGCGATTCCGGTGACGTGAACCTGGGCGTCGCGGGCGGCAACCATCGTCGCGCCGGCTCGCGTCAGGGAAGGCAGCACATCACCCCCAGCTCACTACCCGAAGGATCGGCCCGTGTGGACCCTCTACTGAGTGAGTTCGACTCGTTCGTCCGTACTCGCACGCCGGCGTTGCTGCGCTCGGCCTACCTGCTCACCGGCGACCAGCACCTGGCGGAGGACCTCGTCCAGTCGGCCCTGGCCCGTACGCACCGGTCCTGGAACCGGCTGCACCACAGCGGCAACGCCGAGGCGTACACCCGCAAGACCATGTACCACCTGCAGGTCTCCTGGTGGCGGCGTCGCCGGGTACCCGAGTCGATGCCGGGCGACCTGCCCGAGCCACGCGGAGGCGACTCGGGCCCGGACCACGCCCAGCAGACCAGTTTGCGGCTCACCCTGCGGGCCGCGCTGGCGAAGCTCTCCCCGAAACAGCGGGCCGTGCTGGTGCTGCGGTTCTTCGAGGACCGCACCGAGGTGGAGACCGCCGACCTGCTCGGCGTCACCGTCGGCACCGTGAAGAGCCAGACGGCCAAGTCGCTGGCCAGGTTGCGCGTCGTCGCACCCGAACTCGCCGAGTTGTACGTCCTGGAAGGAAGCACCCGATGAACGACCAGCGCCTCCGGCTCGATCTGGTCGAGCTGGCCGAGGAGGTCACCGTGGTCGACCTGCGGGACCGGACCCTGCGTACGTCCCGAAGGCTCGGTATCCAACGGGCGGTGGCCACGTCGGCAGCCGCTCTGGTGCTGATCGCGGCGGCGGCCGGCACCGCCTTCGCGATCCGACCCGACCAGTCCCCGCCCCCGCTGCCCGCCGACAGCCCGTCGGTCACGGCGACCCCGTCGCCCCCACCGGACCCCACGCCACCACCGACCAAGAATTCTCCGGTGGCCCCGCCACCGGAGGGGTCGGCGGGGACGACAGTCACCTTCGGCCGGTTGGTGTACGGGCCGGCGAGCTCCGACGGCGAGTACCCGGCAACCGGTCATCTCCTTTCGTGGCAGCCCGGGAAGACTCCCGACCGACTGCTCGACCTTCCCTTCGTCGCGGCCCTCACCAACGCGACCGTCTCGCCGGATGGTCGACGGGCCGCGTGGGTGGAGGAGAACGGCGACCTCTGGGTCGCGGACGTCGACGGTTCGGGGCGACGGAAGCTGGGCGAAGGGGCCGACAACAACTGCGGATCGCCCGCCTGGTCGCCGAACTCCCGGCAACTGACCGTACGACTCAACCCCGCGGCCGGTGCGTCGGCTGGTGCACGGTTGCTGGACGTGTCGTCGGGGGCGTACTCAGAGCTGCCCGTCTTCGACGGTTGCCACGCCGTCTGGGCCGCCGACGGCACGTTGGCCTTCGCCGACGGCACGTCGGGCGGGGTGGTCATCACCGACCGGACCGGCGCCGACCGGCGCACCATCCCCGGCCTCGGCGGCAAGAGCAGCGAATACGTCTGCTTCGACATCGCCAGCCTGTCACCAGACGGCCGACGGCTGGCACTGTTCCGGATCGACCGTGACAGCGAGACCTACGGGGACGCCGGCCGTGACCTGATCGCGAACGCCGTCCTGGACACCCGGACCGGCAAGGCCGTCACTCTGCCGCTGGGCGGCCGGCAGATGCGACAGGTCTTCTTCCAGCCGGACGGCTCGATGGTGGTTCGGTTACGCGGCAACGACGGCTACACCCTGCTCCTCGTCGACGAGAACGGGAAGAAGGTCGGTGAGCAGCCGGAGCCGGCCAGCCTCCGGAACATGCAGATCCTCACAGCGCTGGGCTGACCGGTGTCGTCGGTGGGATGGCCGCTACCCGGCGGCGGTCATCCCGCTGACGACCGGTCGACGGTGAGGTGGGCCAGCCAGCGCGCGGTATCGATGACGTGCGCCACGTCGTCGGGTTGGCGGCACTCGTCGCCGGGCACGCGGTGACAGACTGGTCGCCGCAGGCAACGAATGGCGTGAGGGGGCGCGGGTGCGCTGGCGCAGTTTTGTCGCGGTCGGGGACAGCTTCACCGAGGGGATGGACGACGCGTACCCGGACGGCACCTATCGGGGGTGGGCGGACCTGGTGGCGACCCGGCTCGCCGCCGAGGCCGGCCCCGACTTCGGGTACGCGAACCTGGCCATCCGCGGCCGGCTCTTCCCCAGCGTGGTCGCCGAGCAGGTGCCCGCGGCGGTGGCGATGAAGCCTGACCTGATCAGCTTCGCGGCCGGTGGCAACGACGTGCTGCGTCGCACCTTCGACCCGGACACCCTGGTGGCCCGCTTCGACGAGGTGGTCCGGCAACTGCGCTCCGGCGGCGCCGACGTGCTGCTGTTCCGGTTCGCCGACGTGATGGCCCGGCTGCCCGGTCAGCGCCTCGTCGCTCCCCGGGTGCAGTTGCTCAACCAGGCGGTCGGTGAGACCGCCGAGCGGCACGGCGCGATCATGGTCGACCTGTACGCCGACGACACCTTCCTCAACCCGATGCTCTGGAGCACCGACCGGCTGCACCTCTCCGCCGCCGGTCACCGGCGGGTCGCGGGGCAGGTGTTGAACGCGCTGGGGGTGGGTTGCGACGAGGAGTGGCTGATGGTTCCTCCGCACCCGGCCCCGTCGCCGTGGCTGGCCGCCCGCGCCGCCGACCTGCGGTGGGCCGGTCAGCACCTCGCGCCGTGGGTGCGGAGGCGGCTCACCGGCCGGTCATCCGGCGACACGGTGACGGCCAAGCGCCCGCTGCTCGGGCCGATCGTCGACTGATCCTCGGAACAGAACGACCGGCTCCGGGTTAGCGTTCCCGGCCACATGTGTCGTTCCCGATCCCCGATGGCAGGCCGTGCGGCCGCGACGCGGCGTAGTTTGGGGATCATGTCTGTGCCGAGCGATCCCGATCCCCGCCTCCAGTCGTACGCGGACCCGCAACGGTTGGTCACCACCGAGTGGCTGGCCGAGCACCTGGGCGACGAGGGCCTCGTCGTCGTCGAGTCCGACGAGGACGTGCTGCTCTACGAGTCGGGCCACATTCCCGGTGCCGTGAAGGTCGACTGGCACCTGGAGTTGAACGACCAGGTGACCCGGGACTACCTGGACGCCAAGAGCTTCGCCGAGCTGTGTGCCGCGAAGGGCATCGGGCGGGGCGACACCGTCGTCTTCTACGGCGACAACTTCAACTGGTGGGCCGCGTACGCCCTCTGGGTGTTCTCGCTCTTCGGCCACGCCGACGTGCGGCTGCTCGACGGCGGTCGGCAGAAGTGGATCGCCGAGGGCCGCGAGGTGACCCGCGACAAGCCGGCTCGCCCGCGCGCCGACTACCCGGTGCCGCTGCGCGACGACGCGCCGCTGCGGGCCTACCGTGAGCAGGTCATGGCGCACATCGCCGCCGGTCGGCCGCTCGTCGACGTGCGTTCGCCGGGCGAGTACACGGGCGAGACGCTGCACATGCCGGACTACCCGCAGGAGGGCGCGCTGCGTGGCGGGCACATCCCCGGTGCCGTGAGCAAGCCGTGGAAGTCGGCCGCCAACGACGACGGCACCTTCAAGTCCGCCGACGAGCTGCGCGCGATCTACGCCGACCAGCTCGGGCTCAGCCCGGACGACGACGTGATCGCGTACTGCCGGATCGGTGAGCGGTCCAGCCACACCTGGTTCGTGCTGCGGCACCTGCTGGGTTACCCGCAGGTGCGCAACTACGACGGGTCGTGGACCGAGTGGGGCAACCTGGTCCGGGCACCTGTGGTCAAGGGCGACCAGCCCGGCGGCCTCGCCGCCTGAGCGGGTTCGGCAGCCTCGCCGTAGGAGCCGTACGGCCGTCCCCGCGCGATTGCCCCGGTCGCGCGGGGACGGCCGTCAGCCGGCGAGTGCTATCGCCCCACGCAGGTCGCGGACGATGCCGGTGATCTCGCCGGTCTCCGGGTTCCAGCGGGCCAGGGCAGCCGGCTCCAGCCGGAGGAGCACCGAGCCCTTGTTGTCCCAGCCCAGCACCTCGCAGCAGCCCTTGGCCCGATCCCGGCCCAGGTCGAGCAGATGGGACACGGCGCCGGTCCGTGCGTCCAGCACGGCCACCCCCTCGGCGCCGTCGATCTCACTGCTGGTGATCCACGCCGCGCTGGCCAACCGCTCGCCGTGCAGCCAGCCCCGGCCGTAGAACTCGTTGATCGCGTACGGCGAGGGCAGCGCACCGCGGGTGACGGGTTGTTCGGAACGGATGTCCGCCTCGCGGGCTGTCCTGCTGCGCAGCTTCAGGGCGTCCCGTTCGCCGATCATCTCGATCAGCGCCGCCTCGCGGCCGGCCTCCGGGTCGGGTGCGGCCACGACCCAGGCCGACACGTCGATCCGGTCGGCGACCCCGGTGGCCCGGTCCACGGCGTACGTCCGGTCGTCGCCTCCGACCAGCACCCGGTCATGCGCCCACACGACCAACTCCAGGTATCCCTCGAGCGGTATTCGCTGGACGGCCGCCGTGGTGAGGTCGACCATGATCAGCTCGTCGTTCTGGGCGAACGCGGCCGATCGGCCGTCCGGCGACAGCACTCCCGGCTTCACGGCGAGTGCCTCGTTGCCGCTCGCGTCCCGGGTGGGCGCCGGCGTCACCACGTCGAGACTGCGCACCACGCCGTCGTCGCCGAGAACCCGGACCGGCCCGTTCGCGCGGTTCTCCTCGTCGACCGGTTGGAACAGCGCCCGTGCCCGCTGGACCGGCCGCTCGGAGAGCGGCACCGTCGCCGGGCTGCCGAGCCGGTTCAACGGGTCGGGTAGGTAGGTCAGATCGTCGGGTGGTCGCTGGACCGGGCCGGAGTGGGTGGGTTCGACGGTCGGGGCCACCGGAACGACCGGCGGCGGATCGGCGGACGAGCGCAGGGCGGCCACCGTGCCACCGCCGACGAGCGCCACGGCCAGCGCCGCCGCCGCGACGGCCCTTCGGGTACGGCGGGTGCGGCGAGCCCGCTCCCATCCGGCGGTGGCCGGTCGGCTGGGCAGCACGTCCTCGACGCTGACGGTCATCAGTCGGCGCAGGTCCTGCTCGTTCACGGGTTCACCTCCAGACCGGTGGCCAGGTCGGCCGAGCCCTGGCTCGGTCGGGTGTCCCGGGCGAGGTCCGGGGCGACCTCGCGGAGTCGACGTAGCGCCGCGTGACACTGGCTCTTCACGGTGCCGACGGTCACCCCGAGTGCCTCGGCGGTGGCGACCTCGGTCAGATCCTCGTAGTAGCGCAGCACCAGCACGGCCCGCTGCCGTGGGGGCAGCAGGCCCAACGCGTCGTGCAACGTCAGCCGCAACGCGCCGTCCCGGTCGTGGGCCACCTGGTCCGGCGGTGCGGCGCTGAGCCACTCCCGCCGTCGGCGACGCCACCACGACACCGAGTCGCGGTAGAGGATGGCCCGCACGTACGCGGAGGGGTCGGCGTTACGGACCGATCCCCAGCGCAGCGCCAGCTTCAGCAGGGCGTCCTGGAGCAGGTCCTCGGCCTGGTGGCGGTTGCCGCAGATCAGGTACGCCGCGCGGAGCAGCCGGTGTTGGTGGCTCTCCACGAAGGCGAGGTAGCCGTCGCGCCCGTCGTCACCCCTGGGTGCCATCCGCCCTCCTTCCCGGCCGTCCCGATGCGCGTCACCTGCCAGACGCACGGGGGGAGGGAAAAGGTTGGGTCAGCTTCCCGGTGTTCCGGTCAGGTAGCGCTGAAGAGTCGGTGCGACCCAGGAGACCAGGTCTTCCGGTGGCATGTCCACCATGGGCGGCAGGCGGACGACGTACCTGGTGAAGGCGAGGCCGAGGACCTGACTGGCCACCAGCCCGGCACGGCGGGCGGTCGTGGTCGGGTCGGTGCCGAAGGCGGCCACCGCCGCGGTGAGCTGGTTGGCGAAGATGTCGCGCATCCGTTCGGCGGCACCGGGGTTGGTGCTGGCGGCCCGCAGCAGCGCCACAAGTGTCTCGTCGCCGTCCCACCGGCTGAGGAAGTGCCGGACGAGCGTCTCGCCGAGCTCGTCGGGCGGGATCGGGGTCAGGTCGGGTAGGCGCAGATCGAACTCGGCGGCCGCCGCGAAGAGCCCTTCCTTGCTGCCGTAGTAGCGCATGACCATCGACGGGTCGATCTGGGCGTCGGCGGCGACGGCTCTGATCGTGGCGCGTTCGTAGCCGTCCGCCGCGAATCGTTCCCGGGCCGCGCGCAGGATCGCCGCCCGGGTGGCGTCCGATCGGCGGGGTGGGGTCGGCGGAGCGGGCACTGTCATGTCAACGACCGTATGCCAACAACTGTTGACACGCAATGAGCAGGGTCCTAACGTCGCCAACAAGCGTTTGCCAACAAGTGTTGGCATCGATCGTCTGGAGGTGGCGATGAACACCGACGTCCTGGTGGTGGGTGCCGGGCCCACCGGCCTCGCCGCAGCTCTGACGCTGGCTCGGCGCGGGGTCGACGTGACAGTGCTGGACCAGCTGGCCGAGCCGCCGACGACATCCCGCGCGGCGGTCGTGCACGCGTACACCCTGGAGGTGCTGGACCGGATCGGCGCGGCGGCGCCGTTGATCGCCCAGGCGGTGCGGACGCCGCGTTTCACAGTGCGCGACCGGGACCGGGTGCTGCTGACGGTGCCGTTCCACGAGCTGCCGTCCCGCTACGCCTACGCGCTGCTGGTCTCCCAGGCGGTGACCGAGGCGGTGCTCGCGGGGCAGCTCGCCGACCTCGGCGTCCAGGTGCGACGACCAAGCCGATTGACCGGGCTGCACGACACCGGCGACGGGGTGCTCGCCCAGGTCGACGGGGAACCGGTGCGCGCCCGGTTCGTCGTCGGCGCGGACGGCCTGCACAGCACCGTGCGGCAGGCGGCCGGCATCGGCTTCACCGGCCCGACCGACGAGGAGTCCTTCGTGCTCGCCGACGTACGGGTGCGAAGCGTCCTGCCGCGCGACGAGGCGGCTCTCTTCCTCGCCCGC
Source organism: Micromonospora sp. WMMD964 (assembly GCF_029581455.1). NCBI lineage: Bacteria > Bacillati > Actinomycetota > Actinomycetes > Micromonosporales > Micromonosporaceae > Micromonospora > Micromonospora sp. WMMD964. The sequence continues at coordinate 1,126,054 of NZ_CP120860.1, forward strand.
CCCGGCCCGCTGATCTGGGCGCCGCTGCCGGACGGGGTGGTCCGACTGGTCGCCGCCGTGGCGGCCGCCCCACCCGCCCCGGACCGGGCTTACCTTCAGGCGCTGCTCGACGAACGTGGCCCGACGCGACGGCCCGACCTGGTCACCGAGGTGCTCTGGGGCTCCCGGTTCCGGGTGCACCACCGGATCGCCGACACGTTCCGATCCGGATCGGTGCTGCTGGCCGGGGACGCCGGGCACGTGCACAGCCCGGCCGGCGGGCAGGGCATGAACCTCGGGATCTGCGACGCGGTCGCCGTCGGCACCGCGCTGGCCGACGTGCTCGACGGTGGCCCGGATTCGCTGCTCGACGACTACACCACGCGGCAGCGACCGATGGCCGAGGACGTGATGAGCTTCGCCGCCGGGCTGACCCGGCTGGCCACCGTCTCCCCGGCCCGCCGGCCGGCCCGTGACGTGCTGCTCCGGTTGATCGGTGCGATGCCACCGGTCCGGCGGCGGATCGCGTTGCGCCTGTCCGGCCTGTCCCACCGGGAGCCGGCCGCCGAGCTGAGCCGGTGACCCCGGCCGCCGAGCCGAGCCGGTGAGCTAGGCCGGTGGGACCGGCCGTAGAGCCCACCACGCCGCGACGGTGACCAGCGCGAACACACCCGCGGCCGCGCCCACCACCGGCACCGTGCCGAACGCGGCGGCGGCCAACCCGGCGAGCGTCGCGCCGACCGGCGCGGTGAGCAGACCGACCATCCGCTGGGCCGCACCGACCCGGCCGAGCAGCCCGCCCGGCACGTTCCGCTGCCCGTACGACGCCCACAGGCTGTTCCACACCACGGTGCCGGCGGCGAACACGGCCAACGCGAAGCCGCCCGGCACCGAATGTCGGGCCAGCGCGAACCCGGTCAACGCCACGGTCTCCGCGGCGAGCACCACGCCCAACGCCCGGACCGTGCCGAGTCGGGCGGCGAGCCGACCGGCCCCGAGCGCCCCCGCCAGGCCCCCGACGACGGCGGCGGCGGCGAACAGGCCGTACCCGGCCGGTGGCACCCGCAACACGTCCAGCGCGTAGAGCACCAGCACGGCCATCATCCCGCTGATCGCCAGATTGCTAGCGGCGGCGAGCACCGTGACCCGCCACAGTGTCCGGTGCCCGTGCAGCCAGCGCAGCCCCTCGACGATCTCCCCCCACACCGATCCACGTCGTGCCCCGGGCCGCGTCGGCGGGACCGCCACCGGCGTCGGGGTCAGGGCCAGCACGAGCAGCGCGGCCACCGCGAAGGTCACGGCGTCGAGGGCGAACGGGAGGGCCGGTGCGGCGGCGAAGAGGACACCGGCGGCCGGTGCCCCGAGGAAGCCCCCGGCCACCGCGGACCCCGCCTGCAGTCGACCGTTCGCCCGGGGCAACGCGTCCGGTGGCACCAGCGCGGGAAGCAGGGCGAACGAGGCCGAGTCGAAGAGAGTGCCCAGCGTGGCGAGGACGAACGCCACCACCAGCAACACCAGGACGTCGGCCCGGTCGAGGACGACCGCCACCGCCAGTGCCGCCACCACGGCGGCGCGTACCCCGTCGACCACTGCCATCGTCCGACGACGGTCCCAGCGGTCCGCGTACACGCCGCCGAGCAGGCCGAAGAGCAGCGGTGGCACCTGACCCGCCACGGTGACCGCCGCGATGATCCGCGGATCGCGGGTCACCGCCGCGGCCAGCAGGGCCAGTGCGGGGGTATGCAGCGCGTCCCCGAACCGCGACGAGACGGCGGCGGACCAGAGCAGCCGGAAGTCCCGGCCCAGAGCTGTGGAGGTCATCCGGCGACCGTGCGGGTTCGACCGGGTCGAGGGTCAAGCCGCCGGGCGAAAGGGGGACGCGCGTGTCGGTGATCATCGGTACGGTGGGCGCCGGCATGTCGGGACCGGGGAGAAACGCGTGGACCACACCTTCCAGGTCGACCTCCGTGGCGTGGTCGACCTGCTCAGCCACCACCTCTACGGCAGTCCGCGGGTCTACGTGCGGGAGCTGCTGCAGAACGCGGTGGACGCGATCACCGCGCGGCGCTCGACCGAGCCGGACGCGCCCGCCCTGGTCCGCATCGAGACTCCGGAGACCACCGGCGACGGCACGCTGCGGGTGCACGACACCGGCATCGGTCTGACCGAGGCGCAGGTGCACGAGTTGCTGGCCACCATCGGCCGCAGCTCCAAGAGGGACGAACTCGGCTTCTCCCGGCACGAGTTCCTCGGCCAGTTCGGCATCGGCCTGCTCTCCTGCTTCCTGGTCGCCGACGAGATCCAGGTGTCGACCCGCAACGGCGACCACCCCACCGTGCACTGGACCGGGTACGCCGACGGCCGGTACGCGGTGAGCCTCGCACCGCCGGACGCCGCCCGCGCCGAACCGGGCACCACCGTCACGCTGGTGCCCCGCCGCGACGCCGACCAGTGGTTCACCACCCCGACCGTCACCGACCTGGCCCGCCTCTTCGGTGCGCTGCTGCCGGTCACCGTCCGGGTCGGCGACGTGGTCACCACCACCGGTGAGCCGCCCTGGCCGACCACCCCCGGCGCGCCGGTCGACCGGGCGGCACTCGTCGCGTACGCCCGGGAGACGCTCGGCGTCGACCCGTTCGACGTGCTGCCCCTGACCGTGCCGGAGGCCGGGCTGACCGGTGTCGCCGTCATCCTGCCCGCACCGGTGAACCCGGCCGCCCGTGCCGGGCACCGGGTCTACCTCAAGCGCATGCTGCTCACCGAGCACGCCGACGGGCTGCTGCCGGACTGGGCGTTCTTCGCGCACTGCGTGGTGGACGCCACCGAGCTGCGCCCCACCGCCAGCCGGGAGGCCCTCTACGAGGACACCCTGCTGACCGCGACCCGGGAGGCGCTCGGCGACCAGGTACGCGGCTGGCTGGTCCGGCTGGCCCGGCACGACCCGCACCGGCTGGCCGAGTTCCTCCAGGTGCACCACCTGGGTGTGAAGGCGCTGGCGCTGCACGACGACGAGATGCTCCGACTGGTCGACAGGTGGTGGCCGATGGACACCAACGTCGGCACGCTCACCCTCGCCGAGTTCCGGGAGCGCCACGGCGTGCTCCGCTACGCGGCGAGCCTGGACGAGTTCCGTCAGCTCGCCGCGGTGGCCGCCGCACAGGACCTGGCGGTCGTCAACGGCGGCTACACGTACGACACCGAGCTGATCGAGCGACTGCCGGCGGTGGACCGCTCGGTGCTCATCGAACGGCTGGAGCCGAGCGACCTGACCACCCGCTTCGACGCGCTCGACCCGCAGGTGGAGTTGGCGCTGCGGCCGTTCCTCACCGCCGCGCAGCGGGCCGTCGAACGGTCCGGCTGCGAGGTGGTGATCCGGGCGTACGACCCGGTGTCGCTGCCCGCGCTCTACCTGGTCAGCAGGTCGGCGGCGTTCAACGACCAGTTGGCGGCCAGCCGGGACCGGGCCGACGAACTGTGGGGCGGGGTCCTCGATGCGCTCGCCGCCACCGCGCCGCCGGACCGTCCGCAGTTGGTGCTCAACCACCGCAACCCGTTGGTCCGCCGGGTCACCGCGCTGGCCGACCCGGACCTGGTGGGGCTCGCCGTCGAGGCGCTGTACGGCCAGGCGCTGCTGCTCGGCCACCATCCGATCCGCGCCGCCGACGCGGCGCTGCTCAACGATTCCTTCCTCGGCCTGCTCGGCCGGGCCGTGCCAGGACAGGAGCGAGCATGAGCGACGAGGACCTGTGGCGGGCGCTGCGCGGCATCTCCGACATGCCGTACGGGGCGGGGCAGATCGCCGCGCTCGAGCAGTTGCTGCGCCGGGTGGACGCCGCCGACGACCGGCACCTTGCCTTCGTCACCCGGATGCAGGCCACCACCGGCTACATCTACGGCGGTGAGCCGGCGAAGTCCTTCGTGACCTTCTCTCGGTGTCTGTCCGAGTTCGACAGTGACCCGCAGCCCTACCACCAGCGTCACGCGCACAACCTGCTCTGGCACTTCAAGTACATGATCACCGGTCTGTTGAACTTCCCCGAGGTGCCCCTCGACCGCACGTACGCGGTGTTGGACGACATGGAACGCCGCTACCGGGCCGGTGGGCACAGCCTGCAGACCGTCCACAAGCACCGGTTCCGGGTCGCCGACCACGTGGGCGACACCGAGAAGGCCGCGCACTGGTACCGGCTCTGGCAGACCACCCCGCGCGACGACCTCTCCGACTGCGCCGGTTGCGACCCCACCAGCCAGGTGGTCTACCTCGCCGACAACGGGCGGGACGCGGAGGCCGTCGCGCTGGCCGAACCGGTGCTCGCCGGTCGGCTCACCTGCACCGAGCAGCCGCAGGCCATCCTCACCGCGCTGCTCCCGCCGTACCTGCGCACCGGGCGGGACGAGTCGGCGCGGGACGCGCACCGGGAGGCGTACCGCCGGTTGCGTGGCAACCTCGCCAATCTGTGGGAGATCGGCGACCACGTCGAGTTCTGCACGCTGACGGGTAACGAGGCGCGGGCGGTGGAGCTGGTCGAACGGCACCTGGACTGGCTGGACCGGGCACCGTCACCGGCCGCCGCGATGCACTTCGCCGCCACGGCCGCCGCCGCGTTGCGCCAGGCCGGTCAGGGCGGCGCGGCTACCGTCTACCGCCGCGCCGCCGAGGGCCGACCGGGCGGCGAGGTGTCGGCGTCGGTGCTCGCCGACGAGCTGACGCGGACCGCTACCGAGTTGGCCGAGCGCTTCGACGCCCGCAACGGCAGCACCCACCAGTCGGAGTGGATCGCCCGTCGGCTGGCGGTGCGGCCGAGCGCAGAACACCTGCCGTTGTCAGCGAGTGTCCGCCGACGCCCGCCCCGCCCGAGCGCGGGTGAGTCGACCACTCCGGTCGGCGAGGGTTCTCCGGCCGGCGACGCGACGCGCGCCGGTGTCGTCGAGACACCCGCACCGACGGTGCCCGCCGACGCCGGGCCGGACGAGCTGCTGGACCTCGCCGAGCAGAGTTGGGGTCGGCACGACCAGATCACGTTCCGGGCGGCGCTGGCCGCGTACGACGAGCGGTTCGGCTCGGTCGACCTGCCTGCGCGTACCGCCGCCCAGCGGATGGCGTTGCGGGCCGCCCAGCACGGCGACGACAACGACCTGCCCGGCGCGATCGAGTCGAACCGATCGGCTCTGGACCTGTACCTGACGGCGGGCGACGAGTTGTCCGCCCAGGTCGTCGCCGGGCGGCTCGGCGTGCTGCTGGCCCGGTCCGACGACGCCGACGAGGGGGTGGCGTTGGTCCGGAAGGCCGCGGAGGTGCTGGACCGCGACGGCGACGCCCGGCAGCGGGCCGCCGCCCACCACCGGGTGGCGTTGGCGCTGCTCCACCAGGAGCGCTGGGCCGAGGCGCTCACGGCGCTGGACCGGGTGCCCGCCGACGCGGGTGGCGACCCGTACCTGGCGGCCCGGGTCGCGCTGCACCGAGCGCACGTGTTGGAGCAGTCGGAACGCTTCGAGGAGGCGCGAGCCGCCGCCGCCGAATCGCGTCGGCTCGGTCGGGAGGTGGGCGTCGGCGAGCTGGTCACGGCGGCCTCCCTGGCGTACGCCCGGACGGTGGACGACCCGGCCGAGGCGGTGGCCGCCTGCGACGAGGCGCTGGCGTCGGCACCGGCGGACGCGGAGTTGGCGGTTCGCGTCGCCCGTGCCCGCGCGTTGCTCGCCGCCGGTCGCGCCGACGACGCGGTGGACGACTTCGTCGAGGCGGTGACGCTCTGCGTGGAGCGGGGTGCCGAGGGGGACGCGTTCCTGCGGTGGGAGTTGGCGAACGCGTACCGGGTGGTGGGTCGGCTGGGCGAGGCGGCCGAGGTGGCCGAGGAGGCCGTCCTCGGTCTCGACCGGCTCGGTGCCCAGGCCGAGGCGGACCGGTGCCGGCACCTGCTGGCCGGCGTGTACGCCCGGCTGGGCGAGATCGACCCGGCGCTGAGCCTGTTGGAGCAGTTGGCCCACAACCTTGATGGTCCGGACAACCTCCCGTACCGGGGGCAGGTGCTGGAGGAGGCCGGGGGCATCCTCTACGACGCGGACCGGGACGCGGCGGGCGCGGAGCGGTTCGCCGCAGCCGCCGAGGCGTACCGGCTCGGTGACCTGCCGCTGGATGAGTTGCGGGCCCGCCGACGGGAGGCGTACGCCTGGTTCTGGGCGGACGACCGGCCCGCGGCCACTCGTGCCGTCGAGCAGGCGGACGCGCTGGCGGTGACGCTGACCGGGCAGCCGGAGCCACCGGTCACGTACGAGTTGGCGATGGTCGCCGAGGTCGGGGCGCGGGTGCTGACCACCGAGAACCGGCCGGACGAGGCGCTGGCCCGGCTGGACGGGGTGCCCGACCGACTACGGTCGATCGAGGCTTTCGGTGAGGCCGCCCAGGTGGAGATCCTCGCCGGTGAGCTGCTGCTCCGGCTGGACCGGCCGGCGGAGGCGGAGCCGCTCCTGCGACGGGTTCTCGGTGGGCTGCCGGCCGACTCGCGGCCGGTCCGCCAGACGGCCTGGCTGCTGGCCCGTGCCCTGGATCTGCTGGACCGGCCCGCCGAGGCCGCCGCGCTGCGAACGGAACACGACCTCGACCCGGACGACGACTGAGTGCGCCGACCCGCGCCGAGGTGTGCTCAACGGCTCGCCAACCGGCGGCCCACCGTGTTCAGGTAGCGGTCTACGCTTGCCCGGTGACGGTGGAGCAGCAGGCACGGGGTGCGGCGGGCGCGGGCCGGCGCAGGTCCCGCAAGGACGAGATCCTGGAGATCGCGGTCGGTCTGTTCGCCGCGCGCGGCTACCACGGTGTGTCGATGGACGACATCGGCGCGGCGGCGGGGGTCACCGGTCCGGCGCTCTACCACCACTTCGCCGGCAAGGAGGCCATGCTGGCCGCCGCGCTGATCCCGGTCAGTGAGGGCCTGCTGGCGGGCGGGCGGGAACGCGCCGCCGGGCACCCGGACGACCCGCGCGGCGTGTTGGAGTCGCTGATCGATTTCCACGTCGAGTTCGCGCTGGCCAACCCGGCGGTGATCGCGTTGCACCTGCACGAGTTGGATCGCCTGCCGGACGAGCCGCGGCGACGGATCCGTCGTCTGCAACGGCTCTACGTCGAGGAGTGGGTGACAGTGCTCACCGCCCTGCACCCGGGCATGCCGGACGGCGAGGCGCGGGTGCTCGCGCATGCCGCCTTCGGGTTGATGAACTCGACTCCGTTCCTCGGCGGTGAGGTGGACCGGCGTCGCCGGGCCGAGCTGCTGCGCGGCGCGACACTCGCCGCGTTGCTCGCCTGAACCCGGCTCGGCAAAGGTTCGTCGGTCATGATTCCCTAACCACCGTCCCACCATCCGGACGCCGGGAGGAAACATGATCGAGTCACTGCTGGTAGCCAATCGGGGTGAGATCGCCCGCCGGATCATCCGGACCGCCAAGCGGCTCGGCATCCGCACGATCGCGGTTCACTCGGAGGCCGACGCCGACCTGCCGTTCGTGTCCGAGGCGGACGAGGCGGTTCTCGTCGGCCCGCCGAACCCGGCGCTGAGCTACCGCAACACCGAGGCGATCCTCGCCGCCGCGAAGGCGACGGGTGCGCAGGCCATCCACCCCGGCTACGGCTTCCTGTCGGAGAACGCCGAGTTCGCCCGTACCGTCGAGGCCAGTGGCCTGATCTGGGTCGGCCCCGACGCGGACGCGATCACCGCGATGGGCGACAAGATCAATGCCCGGAACCTGATGGCCGCAGCCGGTGTTCCGGTCGCGCCGGGCACCACCGACCCGGCCGCCGACCTGGACGCGGCGGTGACGGCCGCCGCCGAGATCGGCTACCCGGTCATGGTCAAGGCCGCGGCCGGCGGCGGCGGCATGGGCATGGGCGTCGCCGTCGACGAGGCAGCGCTGCGCACCGAGTACGACAAGGTGCGCGCGTTCGCCGAGCGGATGTTCGGTGACGGGTCGGTGTTGATCGAGCGGTACTTCCCCCGGGTGCGCCACGTCGAGGTGCAGATCCTCGGCCTGGCCGACGGTCGGGTGGTGGCGCTCGGTGAGCGGGAGTGCTCGGTGCAGCGACGTAACCAGAAGCTGGTCGAGGAGTCCCCGTCCCCGGCGGTCTCGCCGGAGCTGCGGGTTCGCCTGCTGGCGGCGGCGGTACGGGCCGGTGAGGCGGTCGGCTACCGCAACGCGGGCACGGTTGAGTGCCTGTTGGTCCCGCGTCAGCGGGACTCCGAGGGCGACGTCCCCGGCTCCGAAGAGTTCTTCTTCCTCGAGATGAACACGCGGTTGCAGGTGGAGCACCCGGTGACCGAGTACGTCTACGGGATCGACCTGGTCGAGGAGCAGTTGCGGGTGGCGTCCGGGCTGGCGCCGACGTTCGATCCGGACGCCCTGACGCCGGCCGGGCACGCGATCGAGATGCGGATCAACGCGGAGGACCCGAAGCGCTTCCTTCCCGGGCCCGGAGTGGTGACGACCTGGGTGGAGCCCAGCGGCGTGGGTGTCCGGGTGGACTCCGGCTACACCGAGGGCAACACCGTCACCCCGTTCTACGACAGCCTGATGGCGAAGCTGATCATCAGCGGCGCGACCCGTGACGAGGTGCTCGGACGCGCCAAGGAGGCGGTCGCCGGGTTCCAGGTCGTCGGCCCGAAGAACAACCTGCCCTTCTTCGCCGAGTTGCTGGACAACGAGGAGTTCCGCTCCGGCGCCTACGACACGGGCATCGTCTCCCGCATGCGCTGAACCGTCAGGCCGCCGGGCGGCCCGTCGCCGTCGCCCGTCGCCCGGCGGTGCGGCCCGTCGGCCGGGCGAGACTGGTTGGTGGGCCCTTTGCTCTGCTTACCTATATGCGACAGCGGCGTCCCGATGACGGACAGTAGCCGTCGCACATAGGGCAGCAGAGCAAAGCGGCCGACATGCTGTCCCGATCCGACGTCACAGCGAGGTGACCGATGAGCCAGTTGCCAGATTCCGTCTCGATCCGTGAGGTCGGGCCACGGGACGGGTTGCAGAACGAGGACCCGATCCCGACCGACGCCAAGGTGCGGCTGCTCGACGCACTCTCCGGCACCGGCGTACGCCGGATCGAGGCGGTGTCGTTCGTGCATCCGAAGGCGATCCCGCAGATGGCCGACGCCGACGAGGTGTGGCAGCGGGCGGTGAAGGCCGAGGGGGTGCGGTACTCGGCGCTGGTGCCGAACACCCGGGGGGCCCAGCGGGCTCTCGCCGCCGGGTTCAGCGAGATCGAGGTGGTGGTCTCCGCCAGCGACACGCACAACCGCCGCAACGTCAACCGGTCGACCGACGAGTCGCTGGACGACATCGCCGAGCTGATCGACCTGCTGCACGGAGCGTCCGCCCGGGTGGAGGTGATCGTGGCGACCAGCTTCGGCTGCCCGTACGAGGGTGACGTCGACCCGGCGCGGGTGGCCGGCATCGTCGACCGGGTGGTCCGTGACGGCGCGGATCGGGTCGCGTTCGGCGACACCACCGGCATGGGCACGCCACGCCGGGTCCGTGAGCTGCTGACCGCGGTACGCGACCGGAACGCGAACGTGCCGGTGCTCCTGCACTTCCACAACACCCGGGGGACGGCCCTGGCCAATCTGTTGACCGCGTTGGAGCTGGGGGTGACCGAGTTCGACGCCAGCGTCGGTGGCCTGGGCGGCTGCCCGTACGCGCCGGGGGCCAGCGGCAACCTGGCGACCGAGGAGGCCGTGCACATGCTGCACGACATGGGCATCGACACCGGCATCGACCTGGCGGCCCTCGTCGAGGTGGCGGAGTTGGCCGAGGAGTTGCTCGGCAAGAAGCTGCCGTCGGGTGTGCTGCGGGCCGGTCCGCGGACCCGACTGACGCCGATGCCGAGCTGAGTGCTCCGAATACGCGGGGAGGGGCCGGCAACGCGGGGAGGGGCCGGCGCGAGGCCGACCCCTCCGACGTACCCGGTCGATCAGCTCACGGAGGTGAGCATGCTCGGCCAGCTGTCGCGGAAGATGTCCGCCTCGGCACGGTCCGCGCTGCGCTCGGTGGCGATGCGGGTGCCGGCGAAGAGGTTGCTCACCCGGGTCGCCTCGGCGCTGCTCGGGTAGGGGTTGGTGCAGCTGGTGCCGGCGCTGCCACCGGACATCAGCAGCGCGCAGTTGCCGTTGTAGTTGTCCGGCAGGCCGAGGATGTGCCCGATCTCGTGGGTCATGATCCGGAGCGGGCTGTACTGCGCGGCCTGCTGGGTGTCGATGTAGACCCGGCCGTTGCCGAGGCTGGTCCGGACGGCGTACGAGCCGCCGCCGGTGATCTGGTAGATCCGCAGGTTGGAGCCGCAGTTCGCGGAGAGCGTCAGGTTGACCGTGGCGTTGTTCCAGATCGAGGCGGCCTGGTTGGCGGTGCCGGCGTAGCTGCCTGCCTGGCTGGTGTTGTAGCAGATGGTCATGGCCGCGGACGCGGGCGCGGGGTTGGCGACCGTGACGCCGAGGGTGGCGAGTGTCGTCGCGAGCACCGCGACGGCGAGCCGATTGAGTCGTGAGGTCATCGCTGACTCCAATCCGGGAGGAGGGGTGTCAGGAGCCTAGCGACATGTATTCATGTTTTTCAATGTCTTCTTCCCCCGAGGTTTCCCGGTGGGTCGCCGAGGATGGTGCCGATGCGCTAGCCTAACGATCGTTCAGGTCGTTAGGCGAGGGAGTCGGCGTGACGCTCGACGGTGAGGCACTGGAGCAGCTGCGCAAGCGGGCCCGGTCCGGCGGCGCGGACAAGTACCACGCGGCCAACGCGGCCAAGGGCAAGCTCTTCGCCCGTGAGCGCGTCGCGCTCCTGGTCGACGAGGGTTCGTTCGTCGAGGACGGCCTCTACGCCAACTCGATGGCCGAGGGGTTGCCCGCCGACGGCGTGGTCACCGGCACCGCCACCATCGACGGCCGGCAGGTCTGTCTGATGGCCAACGACTCCACGGTCAAGGCCGGCAGTTGGGGCGCCCGCACCGTCGAGAAGATCATCCGGATCATCGAGCGGGCCTACGGCGCCGGTGTGCCGATGGTCTACCTGGTCGACTCGGCCGGGGCGCGGATCACCGACCAGGTCGACCTCTTCCCCGGCCGTCGTGGCGCCGGCAAGATCTTCTGGAACCAGGTGCGCGCCTCGGGTTCGATCCCGCAGGTCTGCGCGCTGTTCGGGCCGAGCGCCGCCGGTGGGGCGTATATTCCGGCGTTCTGCGACGTGGTGGCCCTGGTCGACGGCAACGCGAGCATGTATCTCGGCTCCGACCGCATGGTCGAGATGGTCACCGGCGAGAAGACCACCCTGGAGGCGATGGGTGGGGCCAAGGTGCACACCGCCGAGTCGGGTGTCGGGCACTTCCTCTGCAAGACCGAGGCCGACGCGCTCGACGTGGTGAAGACCTACCTGTCGTACCTCCCGGCGAACTGGACCCAGGCGCCGCCGGCCGCGCCGGCCGTCGCCGCGCCCGCGAAGGCCGACCTGGCCGCGCTGGTGCCGGCCAGCGAGCGGCAGGCGTTCGACATGCGGCGGTACGCCAAGGGCCTCCTCGACGAGGGGTCCTTCTTCGAGATCCAGGCCCTCTGGGCCAAGGAGTTGACCATCGGCTTCGGCCGCCTCGACGGGCAGGTCGTCGGTGTGGTCGGCAACAACTCGATGTTCAAGGGCGGCGTGCTCTTCGTCGACTCGGCCGACAAGGCCACCCGGTTCGTGCAGCTCTGCGACGCGTTCAACGTGCCGCTGCTGTTCCTCAGCGACGTACCCGGCTTCATGGTCGGCAGCGCCGTGGAGAAGCAGGGCATCATCCGGCACGGCGCGAAGATGATCACCGCGATCTCCGAGGCGACGGTCCCGAAGATCTGCGTGGTGGTCCGCAAGGCGTACGGCGCCGGTCTCTACGCGATGGCCGGCCCCGGGTTCGAGCCGGACGCCACGATCGCCCTGCCGACCGCGAAGATCGCGGTGATGGGGGCCGAGGCCGCCGTGAACGCCGTCTACGCCAACAAGATCGCCGCCATCGAGGACGAGGCCGAGCGGGCTGCCTTCGTGGCCGCCAAGCGGGCCGAGTACGAGCAGGACATCGACGTGGTCCGGCTCGCCAGTGAGTTGGTGGTGGACGCCATCGTCGAGCCCCACGACCTGCGTACCGAGCTGGTCCGCCGGTTCGCGGCGGCCCGTACCAAGGACCGGCACTTCTCCCGACGCCGGCACGGCGTGACCCCGGTCTGATCCTCGGCCCGGCCCGCACAGCGACCCGCCCCGGCGTCACGAGCGTCCGGCGGACCGTCCTTACAGGAGGATGAGATGGACTTCCGGCTCACCGACGAACAAGCGGCGCTGCGGGAGAGCGTGCGGGACTTCGCCCGCGAGGTGGTCGCCCCGGTCATCGCCGAGCACTACGAGCAGCACACCTTCCCGTACGAGGTGGTCCGGCAGATGGGCAAGATGGGCCTGTTCGGCCTGCCCTTCGCCGAGGAGCACGGCGGCATGGGCGGCGACTACTTCGCGCTCTGCCTGGCCCTGGAGGAGTTGGCGCGGGTCGACTCCAGCGTGGCCATCACGTTGGAGGCGGCGGTCTCGTTGGGCGCGATGCCGATCTACCGCTTCGGCACCGAGGAGCAGAAGGCGACCTGGCTGCCCAAGCTGCTCAGCGGCGAGGCGCTGGCCGGTTTCGGTCTGACCGAACCGGGCACCGGCTCCGACGCCGCCGGCACCCAGACGCGTGCGGTGCTGGACGGCGACGAGTGGGTGATCAACGGGTCGAAGGCGTTCATCACCAACTCGGGCACCGACATCACGGCCATGGTGACCGTCACGGCGGTGACCGGTACGAACCCGGACGGCTCCAAGGAGTTGTCGACGATCATCGTGCCGACCGGCACGCCCGGGTTCACCGTCGCGCCGGGCTACTCCAAGGTGGGATGGACCGCCTCGGACACCCACGAGCTGACCTTCGACGACTGCCGCGTACCGGCGGCCAACCTGCTCGGCGAGCGCGGTCGGGGCTTCGCCCAGTTCCTGCGCATCCTCGACGAGGGCCGGATCGCCATCGCCGCGCTGGCCGTCGGCCTCGCCCAGGGCTGTGTCGACGAGTCGATCAAGTACGCGAAGGAGCGGCACGCCTTCGGCCAGCCGATCGGCGCCAACCAGGCGATCCAGTTCAAGATCGCGGACATGGAGCTGAAGGCGCACACCGCCCGGTTGGCCTACTACGACGCCGCCGCCCGGATGCTGGCCGGCGAGCCGTTCAAGCGGCAGGCCGCCATCGCCAAGCTGCACGCCAGCACGATCGCCGTGGACAACGCCCGGGAGGCGACCCAGATCCACGGCGGGTACGGCTTCATGAACGAGTACCCGGTGGCCCGGTTCTGGCGGGACTCCAAGATCCTGGAGATCGGCGAGGGCACCAGCGAGGTGCAGCGCATGATCATCGCCCGGGACCTGGGTCTCTGAGACGTTCCACCGTACGGACGGCCCGGACGGGCTGTCCGTACGGCTGTCGGATTTCGGCGGGTGGGCGTCAATAGCCCGACGTTCGACTGCCGACCGTCAGAGTCCATCCGTACTCTTCGACCCCATGACTCCGGATCATGATGGGTCGCGGAGCCCGGTCGGCCGTACCGCCCTGCCGGAGCTGCTCCGCGAGCATCGACGCGCCGCCGGCCTGACCCAGGCCGAGCTGGCGTCCCGGGCCGGGGTGGGTGTGCGCACGGTGCGTGATCTGGAGCGGGGGCGGGCGGTCCGACCGCAGCGCACCACTGTGGATCTACTCGCCGCGGCGTTGGCCTTGACCGGCGTCGAACGGGCGGCCTTCCTGGCCGCGGCTCGCGGATCCGGCGCTGAGTCACCCCGGACGGACACCACAGCGACGGCGCTCGCGGTCAGCGGCAGAACCACCACCTCCTCCGGTCGGCCGGTCGCCCTGCCGCCGCCGGTCGCGTTGACCGGTCGGGACCGCGACCTCACCGAGCTGACCGCGATGCTGACCGCCGAGCACGGACCGCGACTGGTGAGCCTGGTCGGGCTGGCCGGAGTCGGGAAGACCGCCCTGGCGACGTCGGTGGCGCACGCGGTGGCCCCGGCTCACCCGGCCGGAGTCACCGGGGTGCTGATCGGTGAGGGCTCCGACGGGCCGGACGTACTCGCCGCCTCGGTGTCCGTGCTCGGCGCGGCCCGACCCGCGGAACTCGTGGCCCAGCTCGCCGGACGGCCCGCCCTCCTGGTGATGGACGCGGTGGAACGCGCCCCGGGTCCGGTCGCCGCGACCCTGCACCGGCTGATCGCGGCCCTGCCCTCGCTGCGGGTGCTGGTCACCGGACGGCATCCGGTCGGCCTGCCCGGCGAGCGGGTCTGGCCGGTCGCGCCGCTCGACGTGCCACCACCGGACGTCGTACACAGCGACCTGGCCACTCTCGAATCCTGGCCTGCGGTGGCGCTCTTCACCGCCCGGCTCGCGCAGGTCCGCCGCGAGACACCCACCCCCGAGGAACTGCCCGCGCTCGCCGCGCTGGTTCGCCGCCTGGGCGGGCTGCCGCTCGCCATCGAGCTGATGGCCGCCCGGGGCCGGCTCCTCGACCTCACGGAGTTGCTGGACCGGTACGGCGACCGGGTGCTCGACCTCGCCGCTCCCGCCGATGCCACCGTCCATCCCGGTTGGGAAGCCCCAGAGGTGTTCACCGGACGGTCGAGCACCCCTCCCGCGGTGGCCACCGTCACCCTGCGCGAGGCGGTGGCGACCAGCTACCGACTGCTGGCACCGGACGAGCGGTCGGCGCTGCGCCAGCTCGCCGTGTTCGGCAACCGCTGGTCGGTGGAGTTGGCCGAGGAGATGCTCACCGACGAGGCCGACCGGGACGGCACGGTGGCGATCGATCCCGTTCCGCTGCTGGACCGGTTCGTCGAGTTGGGGCTGCTGAGCGTACGCGGCACCGGATCGTTCCGGTTCCGGCTGCTGGACGCGGTCCGTGAGTACGCCGTCGAGCAGGCGGCGGGTGAGGGCGAGTTGACCGGCATCCGGCGGCGGCACGCGGAGGTGATCGCACGGTTGGTGGCGCGGACGGCTGTCGACCTGGTCGGTCCCCGGTCGGCCGACGCGGTGCACCGGTTGGACGAGATGACCAGTGACATCAGCTCGTCGCTGGCCCACGCGGCCACCGACGACCCGTTGACCGCGCTGCGGCTGGCGGCCTGCCTGACCCGATGGTGGCGGTTCCGGGGGCGTGACGTCGTCGGGCGGCAGTGGTTGCGTCGGTTGCTGGCGGACCCGCGTACCGCCGACGCCGATCCGATCCTGCGGGGCTGGGCCGCCCTCGGGGTGGCCCGGCTCGCGGCCGAACACGGCGCGGGCGCCGAGGAGCTGCCGACCGCACGGGCGGCGTTGGAGACCTTCCGGCAGGCCGGCGATGTCACAGGTGAGCTGGAGGCGCGCACCGTGCTCGGCACGCTGCTGACGGCCGTCGGCCGACAGGACGAGGCTCGCGAGCAGGCCGAGGCGGCGCTGCGGCTGGCCGCCCGGGACGGACGGACCCGGGATCTGGCGGTGGCGCAGAACAGCCTCGCCTGGCACGAGGTCCGGACCGGTGACCTTGCTGCGGCCCGACGCCGACTCGCTGCGGCGGACCGACTCGCGGCGGAGAGCGGGGAGCAGCGGCTGCGGGTGCTCGCCTGGGCCGGTCGAGCCGAGGTCGCCCGCCTGGAGGGTTGGTACGCGGACGCCGTCGACCGTGGTCGGCTGGCGATGGCGGCGTTGTCCGAGTTGGGCGACCCGGGACGCCGTCGCCGAACACTCGGGACGATCGGGTTGGCGCTGGCCCAGGACGGGCGTGCCGCTGAGGCGACCGAGGTGCTCGCCGAGCTGCGCGCCGGGATGGCCGAGGCCGCGGCGGCCGGATCGGCGCGAGCGCCATCCCGGCGGGCCGTGCCGCGGCAGCGCTCCGGTGACTCGGCGTTGGCCTGGGAGGGGCCGGACGTCGGTCTCTGTGCGCTGATCGAGGGCAATCTCGCGCTGCACCGTGGTGACCGGGAGTTGGCTGCCGAATGGTTCGCCGCCGCTGCCGAAGCGGGCCAGGATGGCCGGGACGTGGTGGAGGCGCTGGTGGGCCTGGCGGCGAGCACCGCTGACCCGGCGGTGCTCGATCGGCTCGACCGGGTCTGCCGGGAGAGTGGTATCGCGCTGCTGCCCCACGAGTCGGGACTGCTCTACGCGCTGGCGGCGGATCGGGACGGGCCGGCCGCCGTCTAGCGAGCAGATGTCGCGGTGCGGCGGAGGATGACCGGGTCGGGAGAGCGGCGCGGGCGATGAGCCCCCTTTGGTGCTACCCCTCGCTGATCGCCCGCGCCTTCACCCCCCGGTTGATCCCCGGTGTGGGAAGCCTGCCACCGCTACGACGGCGGAAAGTCGACTTGGCCCCGAATCATCCAGCTTGCTGGGGTCAATTCTGCCGGTCTTTCTGCCGGTGCGCGTATCCCCGTCGCTCGGGGTGCTCACGGCTGGGTGGCCGCCGTCTCCTCCGCGAAGGCGGTGTCGTCGCTGCCGGCGGTAGCGCACGGGTGCGCGGCGTCGCGGACCCGTCGCAGCCCGTCGAGGAGGGCTGCCAACGCCTCGGGATCGAGTTGGCCGGTGAACCACTGCTCGATCATCTGCAGGTGACCGGGCAGCGTCTCGTTGAGACGCTGCATCCCCGCGGCGGTGACCACCGCGTACGAGCTGCGCCGGTCGTTCGGGCAGGCGCGACGGGTGAGGAGGCCGTCACGTTCCATCCGGTCCACCACGCGGGTCACTCCGCTGGTCGACAGCGAGGTCTGCGCGGCGAGGTCGGTCATGCGTAGTTGGTTGCCCGGCGAGCGGGCCAGTCGGGTGATGACCTCGAACTCGACCGCGGAGAGGCCGTGCTCCTCCAGTTGGGCGTTGAACCGGGCGGACAGCCCGGCATGTGCCTCGAAGAGCAGGCCGACGGCGGTGATCCGGGGATCGTCGAAGACGTTGGTCACGGGTTCATCCTAGCAGTACTTGACAGGGGGAATGTTGTTGCAGTTATAGTTGCTTAGGCAGTCGTTGGGCTACTAAACAATCTCCTGGAGGACAGCAGCATGACCAGCAGCATCGATGCGGTTACCCGCGACTGGGACGGCCTTACCATCCCGACGGCCGGCACCTACGCGCTCGACGTGGCGCACAAGCGGGTCGGCTTCGTTGCCCGGCACATGATGGTGAGCAAGGTCCGCGGTGAGTTCAACGAGGCGACCGCCACCATCACCGTGGCGGAGGACCCGCTGCAGTCGTCGGTCGTCGCGACCATTCAGGCCGCCAGCATCGACACCACCCAGGCCGACCGCGACGCGCACCTGCGCAGCCCCGAGTTCCTGGACTCCGACAAGTTCCCGACGCTCGAGTTCCGCAGCACCGGGGTCAAGTCCCGCAACGGCAACGAGTTCGTGCTCGCCGGTGAGCTGACCATCAAGGACGTCACCCGCCCGGTCGAGCTGGAGGTGGAGTTCGAGGGCGTCGGCCGCAGCCCGTTCGGCCAGGACATCTTCGGCTTCTCCGCGAGCACCGAGATCGACCGCGAGGAGTTCGGCCTGACCTGGAACGTCGCCCTGGAGACCGGTGGCGTGCTGGTCAGCCGCAAGATCAAGATCGAGATCGAGGGTGAGGCCGTCCGTCAGGCCTGATCCTCCCGGATCATCGGTACGCAGGGCCCGCGCCGCACGACGGCGCGGGCCCTGCGCCGTCTGCCGCTCGGGCGACCTCGTGGTAATTGTCACGACTTGTTCGCACCGACATCCGGTCGCGTCTGCCCGCCACGGGGTACAGATGGCGCCACGAGCCGCCCGGGTCGATGTCGGATCACCGCCGTCGGCCTCTGGCCCCGGTCAGGTGGGCGCTCTTACCGTGGGTGGTTCACAGTGCGCTTCCGGGACGGCAGCGCCGGCTGTCGGGAGGACACATGGGCAGGGACGTCTCGCAGGGTGCCTTCACCCGGGACGATCGCGTCCGCTACCGGCAGAAGGTCCGGCGGTGCCTGGACATCTTCGCCCTCATGCTCGACGACTTCGGGTTCGACGCCGACCGACCGATGACCGGCCTGGAGATCGAACTCAACCTGGTCGACTCGGCGGCCGAGCCGGCGATGCGCAACGAGGAGATCCTCGCCGACATCGCCGACCCGCTCTTCCAGACGGAGCTGGGTCAGTTCAACCTCGAACTCAACGCCGAGCCCCGGCTGATCGAGGGCACCGGCTTCGCCGACTACGAGCGTGACCTGCGCGGCAGCCTCTCCCGGGCCGACGAGCGCGCAGCCCGGTCCGACGCGAAGATCGTCCTGGTCGGCATCCTGCCCACCCTCACCGAGGGGCACCTGGTGGAGGACAACCTCTCCACCAACGAGCGCTACCGGGTACTCAACGACCAGATCGTCGGCGCCCGTGGCGAGGACATCGAGTTGGACATCCGTGGTGTCGAGCAGTTGCGGACGCACACCGACTCGATCGCCCCCGAGGCCGCCTGCACCAGCCTCCAGTTCCACCTCCAGGTCGCGCCCGACAGCTTCGCCGACTACTGGAACGCCTCCCAGGCCATCGCCGGTGTGCAGGTGGCGGTCGGCGCGAACAGCCCCTTCCTGTACGGCCGCCAACTGTGGGCGGAGACCCGGATCGCCCTGTTCCAGCAGGCCACCGACACTCGTCCCGACGAGCTGAAGGCCCAGGGCGTACGCCCGCGGGTGTGGTTCGGGGAGCGGTGGATCACCTCGATCTTCGACCTCTTCGAGGAGAACGTCAGGTACTTTCCGCCGCTGCTGCCGATCTGTGAGGACGAGGATCCGGTGGAGGTGTTGCACGCCGGGGGCGTACCGCAGCTCGGGGAGCTCAGGCTGCACAACGGCACCGTCTACCGGTGGAACCGGCCGGTCTACGACATCATGGACGGCCGCCCGCACCTACGGGTGGAGAACCGGGTGCTGCCGGCCGGCCCGACGGTGGTGGACATGCTCGCCAACGCGGCCTTCTACTTCGGGTTGGCGCGCGGGCTGGCCGAGGCGGACCGTCCGATCTGGAGCCAACTGACCTTCAGCTCCGCCGAGGAGAACTTCCACGCCGCCGCCCGACGTGGCCTCGACGCCGTGCTGCACTGGCCCGGGCTCGGCGATGTGCCGGTCACCAAGCTGGTGCTGGAACAGTTGCTGCCCACCGCGGCGGCCGGCCTCGACGGGTTCGGTGTCGCCGCGGCCCAACGGGACCGACTGCTCGGCATCATCGAGCAGCGTTGCCGGACCGGCCGCAACGGCGCCGTCTGGCAGACCGAGGCGGTCTGGGCGGCGGAGCGGCAGCACGGCATGGACCGGAAGGCCGCGCTGCACCACATGGTCCAGCGCTACGCGGAGCTCCAGCGCTCCAACGAACCAGTCCACACCTGGCCGGTCGACTGACCCCTCCAACCCAGAGAGGGTGGACCTTCAGTCGGTGGTGGGGCGGGGGGTGGCGCGGCGGGTGGCGCGGGTGGGGCGGCGGGTGGCCGGTGTCGGGTCCTCGTCGGCCGGCCCGGTGAGGTCCGGGTCCGTCCGGGGCGCGGGCACTCTGGGCAGCGCGTCCTCTTCGGGTGTGGAACCTGCCCCGGGCGTCCCGGTCGTCTCGGCAGTGGCGGCCCTGCGACGGCGGCCCGTGGTGCCGTTCGACCGACCGGAGACCGGCGGCTCCGGGTCCGTTTCCGCTGCCGTCGGAGGGGTCGGGGCCGGCCCGCCGACGGTGACCGGGGTCGGCTCGGTCGCAACGGTCGAGGTCGAGTCGGCTGCCGTCGCCGACGAGGTCGGGCCTCGGTGCGCCGCCCGGTTCCGATCGGCCCGTTCGGCGAGAACGGCGGCCAGCACCGAGCCGCCGACACCGGCGATCACCGCGTACGGGGCGACGAGTTGGGTGGACAGCTGCGCGGGGCCCAACGTCGACCAGTGCGGCAGCGTGGTCAGGTAGGCGAGCGCGACAAGCACCGGTCCGGCAGCGCCGGAGGCCGCAGCGCCGACCCGGTGTCCGGCCGAACGTGCTGCCCGCCGGGCGGCCGACACGCCGATCAGCAGCGCGGGTACGAGTGCCAGCAGCGCGCCGGGCCAGTAGAGCTGACCACCGATCCAGTACCGGGAGTGGTCCGGGTCGAGCTGCCAGGTGCCCAGTTGCGCCCCGGTCAGCCCTCGCCCGACGCGTACCCCGTCGATCACCGAGACCACCGCGAGCAGCCAGAGCCAGGCGGCCGTCGCGGTCACGTTGACCGCGGCCGCCCGTGAGCGCAGCGCCCAGATCGCGATGACCACGCCCAGCAGGATGCCCAGCGTCGCCTGGACGGCGGCGGTCCGTTGCGGAGCGCCGGTGTCCGCGCCGGTGGCGACCCTTGCGGGCACGGCGATCAGCAGGACCGTCACCAGGCCGCCGATTCCGGCACCGAGCGCGAGGGCCACCCGGCGCAGCAGACCGCCACGCTCGGCGGGCGGCTCCGCGCCGGTGGTGTCGAGTGCGGACTCAGGAGCGTCCGCCTGGGTGGCCGGCGTGGTCGCCGAGTCGGGAGAGTCCGCCTCTACCGGCCTCGGTGCGCCGCGTTGGTGTAGTCGCTGCGCGCACACCGCGCCGAGCACAGTCGAGCTGGCGGCGAGCCAGGTTGCCCAGGCGAGGCCGTCCGCCCAGGCTGTGTCGGTGGCACCGGCCTCGGTGGGCGTCCAGGCGATGACGCCGAGCCCGTAGCCGAAGCCCAGTTGGGCGGCGCCCGCGCCGGCAGCGACCCCGATCGCCGTGACGATCGATACTCCCCAGCCCTGTCTGGCCATGCCGGGCAGCGTAACGTCCCGTCGTCGGCGCGGCGAGTCGCAACGACCCGCCGGTGCGGGCGGTCGGCGCAACAGGTTGGGCGGCGGGCGGTACGGTCGCCGGTGATGAGGCGGTGGGCGGTATGACGGACACGAACATGGGCCGACAGGATGCCGTCGGTGGTCAGGGCGGTGCCGGTGCGGGCCGGGCCGGCGTGTTGCTGGGTGGCGGGTTGGCCGCTGTGCTGCTCGCCGCTGTCGGCGCGACAGGTGGTTGGCTGCTGGCCGGTGACGGCGGCACGTCCTCGGAGGATCCTCTCGCCGTCGCGAGCACGACCGGTTCGCCGACCGACCGGGCCGTCACGCCCCGGCCGAGCACTGGCCGGGCCACCCCGTCGGCCGTCCGGACCTCCGCCGGCGCGACCAAGGGGACCGGCCTGACCGTGCCTCCGGTGGTCGGCACGGACTTCGTCGAGGCCCGGGAGATGTTGCGCAAGCAGCGGCTGGGCTGGCGGTTGGTGTTCGGTGGCGGCAGCGGCCGTACTGTCGAGAACGCCTCACCCGCCGTCGGCACCGAGGTCACCCGGGGTACGACGGTGCAACTCCAGGTGGCCGGCCCGGCACCGGCCGCCGAGGTTCCGGACGTGGTCGGGGACAACTGCGACAGGGCCGCCAACGAGTTGATCGACGAGGGCCTCTACCCGCGGTACGTCAGCGGACGCAGTGGGGAGGTCACCCGGCAGGAGCCGGCCGAGGACGGCAGTGCCCGGTGGAACGACGAGGTCAGCATCTGGTGTGGCACGGACGGCCCCGAACAGCCGACCAGCAAACCCACCCCCTGAGCCCTTTCCCGCGCCGATGAGAGCCGCCTCCGGCGCGGCTCGGCACGCTGATCCCCGCCGATGGCGCCATGGGCGACTAGGTTGACGGTCGAGGGCCATGACGCCCGTCCGGGTTCGGGAAGGGACGTGCGATGAGCAACGACCGCCAGGAGCCTCCCGCCGACGAGAACGACGACGACCGGACCCGACCCCTGCCACCGGCCGCGGAACGGCCGGAGTCACCACCACCGGCCCGGCCCTCCGCCGGTGCGGACGAGACGGCACCGATCGACCGCCGTCCTCCTCCGTCGCCTGACGAGACGACACCGATCGACCGGACCGTCCCGGCGCGTCCCGGTCAGTCGCCGGACGAGACCATGCCGATCGACCGGTCCGGCGGCGAGCCGGCCGATCGGACGGCGCAGATACCGCCGTCGTGGTCCGGGCGGGCCGAGGTCCGGCCATCCCGACCGGCCGATCCCGCCGGTGAGTGGTACGTCGAGGAACAGGGCGGTCGGCGCTGGTGGCTGCCGATCCTCTGGGGCGTGCTCGCGCTGCTGCTCGCCGCCCTGCTCGGTGGAGCGCTCTGGTTGGTGCTCGCCGACCAGGACGACGACCGCGACGACCCGGGGCCGACCCCCTCGCTCCCCCCGGTCAGCGCGACGAGCGCCGCACCGACCAGTGAATCCCCGACCTCGGCCGCACCGACCAGCGAGTCGCCGAGCAGTTCGCCGACCACCACGCCACCGGACGAGGTGCCGGTGCCACCGCTCGCCGGCCTGCCGCAGGCGACCGCCGAAGGGCTGCTGGACCGGCTGGGCCTCGCCTACCGCGTCGTGTACCGCCCGTCGGAACTGCCGCCCGGCACCGTGGTGGGCACCGAACCGGAGGCGGGCACGCCGGTGCCGACCGACGACGAGGTGTTGCTGGTCGTGTCCCAGGCTCGACCCTCCACCGGGGCGAGCCCGACCACGCCGACCCCCACGGTGACGAGCACGCGGTGACCGGCGGTCACCACATCCGTCGGCGGGTACCGACCATGCCGAGGCCGGCCAGCGAGATGGTGAGACCGAAGATCCCGGACCAGAACAGGGACCGGCGGACGTCGTCAGCGGTGTGTCCGGCCGGAGCTGCCTCGGTGAGCTCCTGACGGCCGTCGGACTGGCCGCCGGCGCCGTGGCCGGTCACCGGCCCAGGCGTCTCGAGGGTCCCGGCGTGGTTGCCCGGAGCGTCGGCGCCGATCCAGCCGGGTTCGTCGTACACCGACGGGTCGTCGCCGGACGGAGGGTCGGCGTCGATCACGGTGATCTCCGGTGCGGGCACCGGCGTGGTCAGCCGGGTGGACGACATCGCCGGGTCCCGGACGAGGACCAGCACCGTGGTCATCGCCCCGAGGAGGGCCAGTAGTCCGAATGCGTAGGCGATACGGGAGCGGTGGTGCCGCCGCAGGGCGGGCTGATTGACCATGACCATCCCAGGGTCAGGGTCCTGGACGTGCGGGTGGAACTGTGCCGGGGTGGGCGTGCCAATTCTATGGCGACGGCACGCCCACCGGTGGCGGATCGAGCGGGTCAGCCAACCCGGACCGGGGTACGGGAGACCGGTCGTCGGGCCCGCACGGTGTGCGGACGGGGCTCGGGGGCGGCCTGCAGTTGTTGCAGCCCTTCCCGCTGGACGAAGATCGATCGTCGGTTGACCGCGTCGCCCGCGGCGTTCAACTCGTAGCCGTCGAGCCAGAGCCAGCCGTCATAGGTGGGCCAGTCGAGCACCCGGATCACCCGGAACTTGATCGGCCTGAGGAACTGGACACTCGCCGCGCGAGTCACGTGCAGTACGTCACCGGTGCGGGGAAGCACATGGGCTCCTGGGGAGGGTTGGCCGGCGGGCTGCCGGCGGTGCCTGAACGGGGGACGTCTCGGCCGGCGACGGGGTCGTGCCTCGTGAACCGGTGGTGCGGATGGTGGTGGTCGGGCCGTACCCGCTGGTGACGTGCCGCCACCCGACCACCACCCGGCTGCTTCCGGGAACCGCGCCCGCCGCCGCAGCTTGCCGGCTTGCAGCGGCGGGGTCATCACCCCGGAGCAGGTCTCGGTGTCGTCGGCCGGACCCGCGTCGTGCCCGACTTCCCCGGATCGGTGGGGTCACCACTCCGAGGGAGCGAACGGAGACGCTGAGTGATCCGTGCCATACGGACAGAGTGCATCAGGGACGTGCTTCATGCAAGTTGCACGTCGACTTTTGCCGATACGTGAGCGTGTCGCGCGAACGGCCTATTGAAGCCATCCGCGTACGGACGGCACACTGGGACCGGTTTCGCCCGTCGCGGCCGGCCGAGGACCGGCACCACCCCCATCGTCGCGAACGCCCGCCGGTCGACGGTCGCGCCCCCGGCGGGTGTCGGCCAGTGGCGCGTTTACCGGAGGTAGCCCGAGTGGGGTCGAGCAGCCAGCGGCGGGGACCACTGACTCCCGGGTCGCGCCATGAGTGAGCGGCGCAGTCCGACCATCAGACGACGGCGGCTCGGTGCCGAGCTGCGCCGCCAGCGGGAGTCCGCCGGAATCACCATCGAGGTGGTCGCCGAGCAGTTGGAGTGTTCGGCGTCGAAGGTGTCCCGGATCGAGACCGGGCACACCACGGCCACCCCACGCGACGTGCGGGACATGCTGCGGATCTACGGCGTCGTCGGTGCCGAGAGCGACGAGCTCGTGCAGATCGCCCGGGAGGCCCGCCAGAAGGGCTGGTGGCATCCGTACAGCACGGTGCTCGTCGGCGCGTACGTCGGGCTGGAGGCGGCGGCGAGTTCGATCCGGGCGTACGAACAGCAGGTCGTGCCGGGCCTTCTGGAGACCGAGGAGTACGCCGGTGCCATGATCCGCGCCGCTCGGCCGGACTTCACCGCCGATCAGGTGCACCAAAGGGTGCGTGTCCGTCTGGGCCGTCAGTCGTTATTGACCCAGGACGATCCGGTCGATCTGTGGGTGGTGCTCGATGAGGCGGTGGTGAGTCGGCCGGTGGGCGGGGACGAGGTGATGCGCGGCCAACTCAAGCGGTTGGTCGAGGTGGCCGAGTTGCCGAACGTGACGCTGCAGATCCTGCCCTTCGAGGTGGGTGCGCACGCCGGCATGGACGGCACGTTCACGATCCTCAGCTTCCCTGAGCCCGGTGATCCGGATGTTGTGTACGCGGAGAACGCCACGGGTGGGCTCTTCCTCGAGAAGAGCGACGAACTGCAGAAGTACAGCTTCATCTTCGATCACATCCGCGCTGCGGCCATACGTCCGGAGGAGTCCGTCGCACACATCGCAAAACTGGCAGAGGAGCCGTTGTGGAAATGGCGACCAAGGGGTTCCCCGTGGACCTGACGCAGGCAGCATGGTTCAAGAGCTCGAAGAGCGGGCCGAACTGTGACAACTGCGTGGAGGTGGCGTACGTGACGGGGGCGGTCGGAGTGCGGGACTCGAAGGACAAGGCGGGCCCAGCCCTGGTCTTCGCACCGGGTGACTGGCACGCCTTCGTCGCCGGCACCCGAGGTGGTGCGTTCGGCGCGGTCTGAGTGAGTGGTCAACGAGTCCCCGTCCGGCACCGCCGGGCGGGGGCTCCCCCGTCTCGGGAGCCGGGTGACCGGCGGTGGTCGGTGAGGTTCCGTGGGCGATCCCGTCGCCACAACGCCCCCGTCTCGTTGAACCGGTCGGTACGGCGCTGGTCGACGACCCGCCGCACCGACCCGCAACCGAGCGAGTAGGCGAGACGGATGACGACGATCGGTTCAGACAATCTCACCAGCGGTCCGGCCAAGCCGGAGCGATTCGGTGGCAAGTACCGCGGGGCCCGTCGGGACACCGTACTGACCGAGGTGGTCTCGACCGACCAGGAGTTGAGCGGGCGGGAGGCGGCCTCCGAGTCGACGGACCCCCCGCTCTCGCTGCCCTCGTTGGACCCGAACCCGCTGATCGAGCCGTCGTTCCCGCCCACCGGGTGGCCGATGGAGCCCACCGGAGCCTTCGCGGATCATCCGTTGCTGCGCGGCCTGCTGATGGAGTTGCCGCCGAAGGGCAGCCTGCCCTCGCAGGACTGGCTGGACCGCTGGTTCGAGGCGACCAGGGCGATTCTGGAGTTGCTATACGTGCAGGGGGCCGGCCGCTCGCGCTGACCGGGCGGCGTCCGGCTGGGCCCGCTCGGCCAGGCGGCTGTGGCGCAGCGCGTGCCGGACCGCGATGGCGATCACCGCGAGCGCGCCCACTGTTATCGCGGGCCCGGTGACGCTGGGGTCGGCCCCGAGGTCGGTGCCGATCGCCGCGATCACCGGCGGCAGCGTGGCCAGGGCGGCCACCTGGAGAGGCAGCCCGACGAGCGGGTGGGCCGCGGCGGCACGCAGCCCGTGCGGCGCGGGCGTGGCGGGAGCGTTGGCGAAGGCGCCCGATCCGGCCCACAGCCGGCGGATCCGCCGTACCGAGCAGACCGACGCCACGAGCGCCGGACCGGCGGCCAGGGTGAGCCCGGCGGCGGCCCGGTCGACCGGGGCGGAGCCGGCGCTGAGCAGACCGCCGCCGAGCACGGCAGCGGTGAGCGCCAGCCCGGTGAGGGTCAGAACCAGCAACCATCCGGTACGTCGGCGGAGCGCACGGGTGTTGCGGAGACGAGGAAGGCCGTCGGCAACGACGCCGGCGGCCAACCAGACGGCGGCGACCGGGAACAGGATGGTGAGCTGACTCTCCATGTTCGAGAGTCTTTCCCGGATCGACGTCCGGCGAATCCGGGCCCGTCCCCTGTTCGCCCCGGACGTCGGGCCCGTAGGGGGTCATCACCCGAAGGTATGGCCGTTTCGACATGTCCAAGTGCCCGACGGCTGACCTACCCTCAGCTTGATCGGCGTACGTCGATTGATTTTGGGACCGGCGTCACGTTCCGTCGCCGGTCAGAGGGAGGTAGGAGATGGGTCTTCCACGAAGGTCCGTACTGATCGGGGTGGCCACGGCGACGGTGTTGGCCGTCGGCACCCCGGCCCTGGCCGCCGAACCCGTCGGTGTGGTGCGGGCCGCGGGCGGCGCCACCGCCGTTCCGGACAGCTACATCGTCGTACTCAAGGACAGCGCCGTGGCCCGGGACCGGGTCGGCGACACCGCGAAGCGACTCTCCGGTCGCCACGGCGGCTCGGTGGCGCGCACCTACGGCGCGGCGCTGCGCGGCTTCGAGGTCACCGTGAGCGCGAGCGCGGCGGCGCGGATCGCGGCCGACCCGGCGGTGGCGTACGTCGAGCAGAACCACACCGTCTCGATCTCCGGAACGCAGGCCAACCCGCCGTCGTGGGGCCTGGACCGGATCGACCAGCGCAACCGGCCGTTGGACAACTCCTACACCTACCCGAACACGGCGAGCAACGTGCGCGCCTACATCATCGACACCGGCATCCGGTTCTCCCACAACGACTTCGGCGGCCGGGCCACCTCCGGCTACGACGCCGTGGACGGCGGGTCGGCCGACGACTGCAACGGACACGGCACCCATGTCGCCGGCACGGTCGGCGGATCGGCGTACGGCGTGGCCAAGGGCGTCCAGCTGGTCGGCGTACGGGTGCTGAACTGCTCCGGCAGTGGCACCACCGCCGGTGTCATCGCCGGCGTCGACTGGGTCACCCAGAACGCGATCAAGCCGGCGGTGGCGAACATGAGCCTCGGCGGCGGGGCGAACAGCTCGCTGGACAACGCCGTGCGCAACTCGGTCGCCTCCGGTGTGACGTACGGCCTGGCGGCCGGCAACGACAACGGTGCGAACGCCTGCAACGTCTCACCGGCGCGTACCACGGAGGCGATCACGGTCGGCTCGACGACCAGCGCGGACGCCCGCTCGTCGTTCTCCAACATCGGCACCTGCCTGGACCTCTTCGCGCCCGGCTCGTCGATCACCTCGGCCTGGTACAACAGCAACACCGCCACCAACACGATCAGCGGCACCTCGATGGCCACCCCGCACGTGGTCGGGGCGGCGGCTCTGGTGGCCAGTGCCAACCCGAGCTGGACCCCGGCTCAGGTGCGCAACGAACTCGTGTCCACCGCCACCCCCAACGTGATCAGCAACGTCGGCTCGGGCTCGCCGAACCTGCTGCTCTACGTGGGCAGCGGCGGCACCACCCCACCGCCGCCCACCGGCTGCACCGGCACCAACGGCAGCGACGTGTCGATCCCGGACGCCGGCTCGGCGGTGACCAGCTCGATCACCATCTCCGGCTGTGGCCGTAACGCCTCGTCGGCCTCCACGGTGGCGGTGAACATCGTGCACACCTACCGAGGTGACCTGGTCATCGACCTGCTCGCCCCGGACGGCAGCTCCTACCGGCTGAAGAACAGCAGCAGCTCGGACAGCGCCGACAACGTGAACACCACGTACACGGTCAACGTGTCCGGTGAGGCCGCCGACGGCACCTGGCGCCTTCAGGTTCGCGACGTCTACTCGGTCGACACCGGCTACATCAACACCTGGACCCTGACCGTCTGACGGGTCTCCCACGACCGAGGCCCCACCCGGACGTCCGGGTGGGGCCTCGTGGCGTACGGGGTCAGACCGAGAAGGTGGCCGGCCGGTCGTGGGCCGGCGCCGGCGGCCGGGCCTTCCACAGGCCGATCTTCTGAGCGGCCAGCCGGCCCAGGTAGGCCGGATTCAGGATGACGTAGCGACGCCAGAGCCTCTTCGGCTCCAGCCCGAGACGCCAGAACCACTCCAGGCCGGCGCGCTGCATCCACGGTGGAGGCTTGCGGAGCAGCCCGGCGTGGTAGTCGAAGGCCGCGCCGACCGCCATCAGCGGCATGTCGAGCAGCGGACGCATGGCGTACGCGAAGACCTCCTGGCGGGGGCAGCCGAGCCCG
This sequence comes from Micromonospora sp. WMMD964, assembly GCF_029581455.1. NCBI lineage: Bacteria > Bacillati > Actinomycetota > Actinomycetes > Micromonosporales > Micromonosporaceae > Micromonospora > Micromonospora sp. WMMD964. The sequence continues at coordinate 1,154,485 of NZ_CP120860.1, forward strand.
ACCAGGACGAGCCGGGCGCCGCTGGACCGGATCCGGTCGGCGATCTCGGCGTCCTCGCCGGGCTCGACGGCGCGGAACTTGGAGGGCTCCACCCCGGCGATCTTCAGGGCGGGGAACATCCGCTCCAGAGCCGGGATCAACCTGGCGAGGGTCTCCTCGGTGGAGCCGTACAGGTAGACCGGCAGACCTTCGTCGGCGAAACGCGACAGCACGTGCAGGGTCAGCGTCGGCCCGTAGACCCGGTCGGTCAGCCCGGCGCCGTGCAGCAGGTTGAGTGCCCACCGCACCGGCTGCCCGTCCGGGGTGACCACGTCGAAGGAGTTGAGCCGCGCGTTGTGCGCCGGGTCCAGCACCCCGGTCATCACACCGTGCACGGCCAACGCGGTCAGTGCGAGCGGACGACGCTCGTGCGCCGCGGTCACCACCGCGTCGGTCGCCGTGGCGTAGTCGGTGGCGTCGACCAGGACGCCGAGCACATTGCGTTTGGTCCGTGGCGTGGTCACGACTGGGGAACCCACTTGTCCACGTTGGCCTCGTAGATCTCCCGAAGGATCATCGGCACGTCGTATGTGATCTTCCAGTCCGGGTACTGCGCCTCGAACCGGGCCATGCTGCTGACGTACCACTGGTGGTCGCCGGTGCGGTTCTGCTCGACGTAGTTGATCCGCGCCTCGCGACCGGTGATCTCCTCGGCGATCCGGAACGCCTCGATGTGGGAGGTGTTGGAGTGCCGACCGCCGCCGAGGTTGTAGACCTCCGCGGACCGCGGAGCCCGGAAGAACGCCTCGAACGCGGTCAGCACGTCGCGGGAGTGGATCGCGTCACGGACCATCTTGCCCTTGTAGCCGAACAGGTTGTACGTCCGGCCCTCCATCACGCAGCGCATCAGGTAGGCCAGGAACCCGTGCAACTCGGCCGCGGAGTGGGCCGGGCCGGTCAGGGTGCCGCCCCGGAAGCAGGCCGTCTTCATGTCGAAGTAGCGCCCGTACTCCTGGACCATCACGTCGGCGGCGACCTTGGAGGCGCCGAAGATCGAGTGCAGCGAGTGGTCGATCGACATCTCTTCGGTGATGCCCTCGTACCAGCGGTGGTCCTCGGGCAACTCGTACCGTGTCTCCAGCTCGACCAGCGGCAGACTGTTGGGCCGGTCGCCGTAGACCTTGTTGGTCGAGCAGTGGATGAACGGCGCGTCGATCGCGTGCAGGCGGGTGTTCTCCAGCATGTTGAGCGTGCCGCCGGCGTTCACGTCGAAGTCCGTGTACGGCTCCTTGGCCGCCCAGTCGTGACTCGGCTGCGCGGCGCTGTGGATCACCACGGCGATGTCCGAGCCGTACTTCTTGAACACCTGCTCCAGGCCGTCCCGGTCCCGGATGTCCACCGCGAAGTGCGTGTAGGCGTTACCCAGGTCACGGCCGAGCCGTTCCAGGCTCCACGAGGTGGAGCCGTCCTCGCCGAAGAAGTACCGGCGCATGTCGTTGTCGATGCCGACCACGTCCAGGCCGAGGCCGGCGAAGTGCCGGACCGCCTCGGAGCCGATCAGGCCACCCGACCCTGTCACCAACGCGACACTCACACGCCACTCCCGGTCCATCGGAGGCAGAATCCATCGCAGCATAGCGTGACGTCCGGCACGTCCCGATATGACGGAAGGGCCCCGCATCAAGCGGAGCCCTCGTCTGTGGTGGGGATGGGGGGAGTTGAACCCCCACGCCCTTTCGGGCACACGGACCTGAACCGTGCGCGTCTGCCATTCCGCCACATCCCCGTGGCACGACCCGGAACACTGTAGCCGCCCCGGTCCCGCTGTCTCCAACGGGCCTCGGGAATACTACGCTGTCCCTGGCGCTCGCCACGACCGGTTACCGTTCGTGGCGGACGAAAGATTAGCACGACAGTCCCGGCCCTTCCGAACGGGCCGGGAGCAGCCGGCCGAGCGGCGTGTGAGCTGCGCGCGCGCCGGCCGGATACCATCATGTCCTCGGGACCCGAGGAGGAGCCGGTGAGCGTGCTGCAACGCTTCGAGAAGCGTCTGGAAGGCCTGGTCGAAGGGGCCTTCGCCAAGGTCTTCAAAGGGGTGGTCCACCCCGTGGAGATCCTCAACGCCATGCAGCGGGAGGCCGAGGCGCACAAGGCGATCCTGGCCGGTGGGCGCACGTTGGTGCCCAACCGCTACGTGATCGATCTCTCGCCGTTCGACCACAGTCGGCTGGCGCCGTACGCCGCCGCGCTGGCCCAGGAGTTGGCCCAGTCGCAGGCGGAGTTCATCGGCGAGCAGGCGTGGACGGTCTACGGCGACGTGATCGTCGAGATCGAACGAGGTGAGGGCCTGGACACGGGCATGTTCCGGGTCACGGCCGAGGTCTACACCGGCGGCGAGGTCGCCCCGGTGTCGGCACCCGGCTACGACGCCGGCCCGCCCGCCTACCCTGCGTACGACCAGGGCGGCGGCTACGGCCCGCCGCCGGGGCACGGTGGCGGTCGCAACGTGCGGCTGGTCTCCGGCGACGGCCGCACCTACCCGCTCCAGATGGGGTCCACGGTGATCGGTCGCGGCGACCAGGCCAACCTGCGTCTGCCCGACGTCGGCATCTCCCGGCGACACGCCCGGCTGGATTTCGACGGGGGCCAGGTCGTGCTGACCGACCTGGGCTCGACCAACGGCACCATGGTCAACGGGCAGCGGGTCTCCGCCGTCGCGCTGAACCCCGGTGACATGGTCCAGCTCGGGACGACGACGCTGACCTTCCGCGTGGACGGCTGATCCGCCTTGCCGGAACTGGTCATCACCGTTGCCCGGTTCGGTTTCCTGATCCTGCTGTGGATCTTCGTGTTCACGGTGGTCGGTGTGATCCGCCGCGATCTCTTCGCGGGCGCCCGGTCCGGTCGTCTGGTGGCCGCGCCACGCGCGGTGGGAGCCTCGACCGGGCAGGCGGCGAAGCCGGCGAAGGTGAAACGGGGCAGGGCGGCACACCAGCTGGTGGTGACCGCCGGTCAGCTGGCCGGCACCAGGATCACTCTTGGTGAAGCGCAGATCACCATCGGTCGAGCCGAGGACTCCACCCTGGTCATCACCGACGACTACGCCTCCGCGCGACACGCCCGACTCGTGCCGCGTGACGGGCAGTGGTACGTCGAGGACCTCGGCTCGACTAACGGGACGTACCTCGATCGCGCTAAGGTCACCGGACCAACCCCCGTCCCCCTCGGCGTGCCGATCCGGATCGGCCGCACTTCCCTCGAATTACGGCCATGACTCTGACCCTGCGCTATGCGGCCCACAGCGACCGCGGTCTGATCCGTGACGGCAATCAAGACTCCGTCTACGCCGGGCCGCGGCTACTTGCCGTTGCCGACGGCATGGGCGGCATGGCCGCCGGTGACGTCGCCAGCAACATCGTCATCGGTGCCATGGCGCCGCTCGACGAGGACGTCCCGGGGGACGCTCTCGTCGATGCGTTGCGTTCGGCAGTGGGCACCGCCAACCAACAGCTCCGCGACACCGTGGACGCCAACCCACAGCTGGAGGGGATGGGCACCACGCTGACGGCGACCCTCTTCACCGGCAGCAAGCTGGGCATGGTCCACATCGGTGACTCGCGGGCCTACCTGCTGCGCAACGGCGAGTTCGCGCAGATCACCAAGGACGACACGTACGTCCAGATGCTCGTCGACGAAGGTCGGATCAGCGCCGAGGAGGCGAGTAGCCACCCGCAGCGGTCGCTGCTCACCCGCGCCCTGGACGGTCGGGACATCGACCCGGAGTACTCGGTGCGTCAGGTCCTGCCCGGCGACCGCTACCTGATCTGTAGCGACGGCCTCTCGGGCGTGGTCAGCGCCGAGACCATCGGCGAGACCCTGCGGGAGTACGCCGACCCGCAGCAGTGCGTCGAGCGGCTGGTGCAGCTCGCGCTTCGCGGCGGCGGGCCGGACAACATCACGGTGATCATCGCCGACGCGACCGACCAGGACATCGTCGAGGCGACCCCGATCGTCGGCGGCGCCGCCGCCCGCGACCGGGGCATGGCGACCTCCGCCGACGACTCGACGCCGGCCGCCCGGGCCTCGGCGCTCTCCGCGCCGCGCCCACCCGCCCCTGAGGAGCCGGCCGCCTCCGACGACGAACCGGACCGGCCGAAGCGCCGCCCGGTGCGGACCGCCGCCATGGCGCTGGCCCTGCTGGTCATCGTCGGCGGCGCGGGCTTCGGCGGCTGGACGTACACCCAGCGGCAGTACTACGTGGGTGCCACCGAGGAGGGGCAGGTAGCCGTCTTCCGTGGTGTCCAGGGTCAGATCGCCGGGATGGACCTCTCCACCGTGCACCGGCGCAGCGGCACCCGACTGGACGACCTCACGGTCGCCGCTCAGGACACTGTCAAGGTCGGCATCCGGGCCAAGAACGAGCCGGACGCCGAGCGGCAGCTCGCCGAGCTGACCAGTGACACCCCGAGCAATCCCAACCTGAAGCCGCTCTGCCCGCTCGACCCGACCGGCCCGGTCGGCGGCACCCCGTCGCCCCCGCAGGCCGTCACGACGCCGACTCCGAACGGCAGCCCGAGTGCCGACCCGTCGGCGACCCCCAACGGGGTCGTCAGCGCAAGCCCGACCGTCGGTGCCACCGACGCCGTCGGCGCGACCGGCACGATCACCACACCCGACGTCACGCCCTCCGACTCGGCCACGCCGGCGCTCGACCCGGCCGGTTGCCGGTCTCCTGAGTGAGCGTCGGCTGAGATACCGAGGACTCCACCCGTGACCGTAGCGGCCACACCGGCACCCTCGCCCGCCACCGCGGGCGAGCAGTCCGGCGTACGCCTGGCGCGGTCGCGCCGCAACGCCGAACTGTCCCTGCTGCTGCTGGCGATGGTGCTGGTGGCCGCGTACGGGGCGACCGTCGAGGCGAACCTGCTGGACACGGTCACCTCGGACTTCTGGATGCCGGCCGCCGCGCTCGGCGCGGTCTTCCTGGGACTGCACCTGGTCATCCGGTTCCTCGCCCCGTTCGCCGACCCGGCGCTACTGCCGGCGGTGGCCCTGCTCAACGGGCTCGGCGTGGGTTTCCTACGCCGGATCGACCTGGGCGAGGCCCCGGTCGCCGACCGGGAGAACCTGGCGATCTTCGCCGGGATCGGTGGGCGGCAGTTGGCGTGGACGCTCGTCTCGGTGATCCTCGCCGCCGGCCTGCTCGCCCTCATGCGTGACCACCGGTCGATCTCGCGGTACGCGTACACCCTGGGGTTGGCCGGCATCGTGCTGGTGATGCTCCCGGCGGTCCTGCCGTCGAGCATCTCCGAGATCAACGGCGCGAAGCTGTGGATCCGGGTGGGCAGCTTCTCCATCCAGCCGGGTGAGTTCGCGAAGTTGGCGCTGCTGGTCTTCTTCGCCTACTACCTGGTCCGCAAGCGCGAGGTGCTGTCGCTGGCCAGCCGGCGTTTCCTCGGCATCGACTTCCCGCGCGGACGGGACCTCGGCCCGGTGGTCGGCGTCTGGTTGGTCAGCCTCCTGGTGCTCGTGTTCGAGAAGGACCTGGGCACCTCGCTGCTCTACTTCGGCATGTTCGTGGTGACGCTCTACATCGCCACCGAACGCGTCAGTTGGCTGCTGATCGGTCTGGTCCTGTTCTTCGGCGGCGCCTACCTCGCGTACGTCCTCGGTTCGACGGTCGGCGGGCCGTTCGCCAACTTCTACCTGCGGGCGGAGATCTGGCTGGATCCGTTCGCCGACCCGACCGACAAGGGTTACCAGCTGGTCCAGGGGCTGCTCGCCCTGGGCACCGGCGGGCTGTTCGGCGCGGGGCCGGGTGGCGGCCAGCCGGACATCCTCCCCGAGGTGCAGAACGACTTCATCTTCGCCGGCCTCGGTGAGGAACTCGGTCTCTTCGGTCTCTCCGCACTGCTCGTCGTCTACCTGCTGATCGTGGAGCGAGGGCTACGGGCCGCGCTCGCGGTACGGGACTCGTTCGGCAAGCTCCTCGCGGGTGGTCTCGCGTTCACCCTCGGCCTGCAGGTCTTCGTGATCGTCGGCGGCATCAGCAAGCTGATTCCGCTGACCGGTCAGACCACCCCGTTCCTGTCCGCCGGTGGCTCGTCGCTGATGGCGAACTGGCTGCTCATCGCGGTGCTGTTGCGGGTCTCCGACGGAGCCCGCCGGCCGCTGGGAGCTGGTGCCGCCAAGGCTGCCCGGCCGGCCGGCGGCCCGCCGGAGCAGATTCACGGCGCTCCCACGGAGGTGATCAAGCCGTGAACGCACCACTGCGCCGGGTCGGCGTCGTCGTCATGGTCCTGTTCGGCCTGCTCTTCGCCAACCTCAACTGGGTCCAGTTCCAGAAGGCCGACGAGTACCGCACCAGCGACTACAACGGTCGGGTCCAGGTCGCCGACTACAAGCGCAAGCGGGGCAACATCGAGGCGGGCGGCACGGCGCTGGCCACCAGCAAGGAGACCAACGGCAACCTCAAGTTCCTGCGTACCTACCCGGGCGGCGCCAAGTACGCGCACGTGCTCGGTTACAAGCCGGTCAACCTGGCTGACCAGGGCATCGAGCGGGCAGAGGACGACTTCCTGGCCGGCAACAGCGACCAGTTGCTCGGCGACCGGTTGAAGGACATGTTCACCGGGGACGACAGCGGTGGCGGCAACGTGTTGCTCACGCTGTCGAAGCGGGCCCAGGACGTGGCGTACGACCAGCTACGCAACAACGAGGTGGGGGCGAAGAAGGGCGCGGCGATCGCCATCGACCCGCGGTCCGGGGCGGTGCAGGCGTTGGTGTCCATGCCCAGCTTCGATCCGAACCCGCTGGCCAGCCACGACAGCAAGGAAGCAGCCGCCGCGTACTCCAAGCTGGAGCAGGATCCGGAGGGCCCGCTGAAGAACCGGGCGCTCTCCGAGACGCTGCCGCCGGGTTCCACCTTCAAGATCGTCGTGGCCGCCGCGGCACTGGAGAACGGCGTCACCAAGTCGACCCAGATCCCGGCCGGTTCCAGCTACACCCCGCCCACCTCCGGCACTCCGATCCGGAACGCCGCCCCGTCGATCTGCCCCGAGGCGAAGGTCACCCTGCTGGAGGCGGTCACCGAGTCGTGCAACACCGGCTTCGCCCAGCTCGGTGTGCAGCTAGGCGCGGACGCCCTCAAGGAGAAGGCCCGCCAGTTCGGTTTCGAGCAGGACGACCTCACCGTCGGTCAGCTCGGCGAGGACGGTCTGCCCACCGCGGCCAGTCGGACCGGGGACATGCAGAACCCGGACGGCAGCACGGACCCGGCGGCACTGGCGCAGTCCTCGATCGGTCAGAACAACGTCCGGATGACGCCGCTCGAAGGTGCCATGATCGCGGGCTCGATCGCGCACGGTGGCAAGCAGATGCGGCCGTACCTGGTCCGGCAGTTGCTCGCCCCGGACCGGACCACCAGCTACTACACCGCCAACGGTCGGGAGCTGCGTCAGCCGGTCAGCTCGCAGGTCGCCACCGACCTGCGGGACATGATGGTCAGCGTGGTCCAGAAGGGCACCGGCCGGAAGGCCGCGATCAGCGGTTACACGGTCGGTGGCAAGACGGGCACCGCGCAGTCCGCCCCGGACCGGCCCGACCACGGCTGGTTCATCGGGTTCGCGCTGGACAAGAACGGCAACGCGGTCTCCGCGGTCTGCGTGATGCTCGAACAGGCCGGCCCGGGCGGCAGCGCCGAGGCGGCCCGGATCGCCGGTCAGATCATGCGCGCCGCCATCACCGACCCTGGGGGTCGCTGACATGCTCAGCCCCGGCGTGCAGCTCGGCAACCGCTACCGTCTCGACGAGCGGATCGCCAGCGGCGGCATGGGCGACGTCTGGCGCGGCACCGACCAGGTGCTCGGCCGGACGGTCGCGGTGAAGAGCCTGCTCCCGGCGCTACTCGACGACCCGGACTTCGGTGAGCGGTTCCGCGGCGAGGCCCGCACCATGGCCACCATCAACCACCCCGGTGTGGTGGACGTCTACGACTTCGGCAACGACCAGCAGATCGCGTTCCTGGTCATGGAGTACGTCGAGGGCGACGCCCTGTCGTCCACGCTGAGCCGGGTCGGGCGGCTCACCCCGGCCCGGACGATGGCGCTCGTCGCGCAGGCGGCCGACGCGCTGCACGCCGCCCACGAGAAGGGCATCGTGCACCGCGACGTGAAGCCGGGCAACCTGCTCGTCCGGCCGAACGGCACGCTGGTGCTGACCGACTTCGGCATCGCCCGCTCCGACATGGTCGGTCAGCTCACCGCCGCCGGGTCGGTGCTCGGCACCGCCTCGTACATCTCGCCGGAGCAGGCGACCGGAGGCGTGGCCACCCCCGCGTCCGACGTGTACGCACTCGGCGTGGTCGCCTACCAGTGCCTCGCCGGTCGGCGACCGTTCGAGGGCGACAATCCGCTCGACATCGCGATGAAGCACGTACGGGAGAAGCCCCGGCCGTTGCCCGCCGACATCCCGCCGCAGGTGCGCGCGGTGGTGGAACGGGCCCTGGCCAAGGATCCCGCCGCCCGTTGGCCGAGCGCCGCCGCTCTCGCCGGTGTCGCTCGCCAGCTCAAGGTCACGCTCTCCCAGCAGGCCAGGGCGGGCACCAACTCCGCGCCGATCTCCGCAGCGCCGGCCTCGCCCGCCGCGCCCGGCCGGGCCCAGGTGCCGCAGGCCCACCACATGCGTCCGCCGAGTGCCCGCCCGCCGGTCGCCGGGCCGAGGCCGACCGCCGTCGCGCCGGCCCAGCAGCCGCGCCCCACCGCCATCGCGCCGGCCGTCCAGCCCGGCCGCCCGCCGGTCGCGCCGAACGGCTACCCGCGCGGTGCCGCCGCCGTGCCGTCGGCACCGCCCCACCAGGAACACCCCCCGGCGTACGTCCGGCAGGCCGGCCCGTCGGTGCCGACGCCTGCTCCCCAGCGGTCCCGGCCCGGAATGGTGCTTCTCGCCATCCTGTTGGCGGTGCTGGTCCTGGTTTGCTCCGGCGTGATTTCCTACAGCTTGCGGAAGCAGTCGCAGGCCGGTGAACCCGCCGGGCCGGCTCCGCGCGCCGCGACGTCCGGCGCGCTACGACTCGACGGACGCGACGATCCGACCCCGACGTCGTACCGTCGAGAGGTACGACTCCAGCCGGACGACGGCGGGACGACGACGAGCGAAGGACGACAGACGCGATGACAGCGCAGGCCCGCCTGCTCGGTGGCAGGTACCAGGTCGGCGAGCTGCTCGGCTATGGCGGCATGGCCGAGGTGCACCGCGGTCGCGACCTCCGGCTCGGTCGGGACGTCGCGATCAAGATGCTGCGGACCGACCTCGCCCGGGACGCGACGTTCCAGATGCGGTTCCGCCGGGAGGCGCAGAACGCCGCATCGCTCAACCACCCGGCGATCGTGGCGGTCTACGACACCGGCGAGGAGACCGCGCCGACCGGCGAGACGTTGCCGTTCATCGTCATGGAGTTCGTCAACGGGCGGACGCTGAAGGAGGTCCTCGGCGCCGAGGGTCGGTTGCAGCCGCGCCGGGCGCTGGAGATCTGCGCCGACATGTGCGCGGCGCTGGAGTTCAGCCACCGGCACGGCATCATCCACCGCGACATCAAGCCCGGCAACGTCATGCTCACCCAGACCGGCCAGGTCAAGGTGATGGACTTCGGCATCGCCCGGGCCCTGGCCAGCGGCGCGACCACCATGACGCAGACCAGCGCGGTGATCGGCACGGCGCAGTACCTGTCCCCGGAGCAGGCGCGCGGCGAGGCCGTCGACGCCCGTTCCGACGTGTACGCGGCCGGCTGCGTGCTCTTCGAGCTGGTGTGCGGCCACCCGCCGTTCGTCGGGGACAGCCCGGTCAGCGTGGCCTACCAGCACGTACGGGAGACGCCGCCGACGCCGAGCGACATCAACCCGGACGTCACCCCGGCGATCGACGCGATCGTCCTGAAGGCGCTGTCGAAGAACCCGCTCAACCGCTACCAGAGCGCCGGCGAGATGCGGGCCGACCTGCTCCGCGCCGCCGCCGGTCGGCCCGTGCTGGCCACCCCGGTGATGCGTGAGGCGGAGACGGTGGCGATGGCCCCGGCCGGCGGCGGGGGCGGCTACCACCCGGCTCCCACCCGTGGGCCGCAGACCGGGCAGATGGCTCGGGTCGGTGACCCGCGCCAGCGCAAGGCGTCCTCCTGGCTGATCGCGACGTTCAGCGCGGTAGGTGTGCTGGCGGTGATCGCCCTGGTCGCCGCCCTGCTCTGGAGCCAGCAGCAGGGCAGAGCCAACAAGTCGGTGCCGAACCTGGTCGGCAAGAGTCAGGCCGCCGCGGTCGCCGAGATCCGTGGTGCCGATCTGCAACCGCAGGTGGGCGAATCCGTCCTGGACAACGACTGCACCAAGGAAACCGTCGCGAAGCAGAATCCCGCGCCGGGCACCCGGTTGAAGCAGGCCAGTACGGTGACCATCCAGCTCTGCGGTGGCAAGCCGGACGTGCGGATCCCCGGCAATCTGGTCAATGCGCAGTTCGGCAACGTCAAGACCCAACTCGAGGACCTGGGGTTGAAGGTCGAGGAGAAGAAGGTCGACAACCCCGCGCAGGAGGGCATCGTCCTCAAGCTGACCCCGCCCTCGGGGACCACCGTCGCGCAGGACAGCAAGGTCGTCGTCGAGGTCTCCAGGGGCAACGTCAACAAGGTGCCCAACGTGCTCAACTCGACGCGGGACGATGCCGTAGAGGAGCTTCGCGAGGCGGGCTACAAGGTCGACGTCCGCGATGGCGACGAGGTGCCGGCCAGCCAGGCCGGCCGGGTGCAGAAGCAGAGCCCCAACCCCGGCACGTCCTTGGCCAAGGACAGGACCGTGACCATCGAGATCGGCATCCCGGAGAAGGTCGTCGACCCGACGCCCACTGCGACGCCGACGGGCACACCGACGGGCACGCCGACCACTCCCGGTGGGGCTGGCGGGATCGGTCTGCCGTTCCCGCCCCCACCGAGCCGCCCTTCCGGGGAATAGGCCCCGGGTTCGGGCTTCCGGGATGACCGACGTGGGGGCCTCCGGCGTGCCGGTGCGGCGTCGCCTGCGCCGCCTGGCCGTCCTGGGCGTCGCCGTGCTGGTTCTCGCCAGCCTCCCGTGGCTGTGGACGACGCTCACCGCCCGTGGTCACCTGTATGCCGAGGCCGACGCGCCCTCCGCCGATGTGGTGATCGTCCTCGGCACGGCGGTGGCGGCGGATCGGCAGCGGCCATCCGACCGGCTCACCGGCCGCCTCGACACCGCCGCCGCGCTGGTGACCAGCGGACGAGCCAGAGTGGTCCTCGTGTCGGGCGACGGTGGCGGCACGTCAGGGAACGAGCCGGCGGTGATGACCGCGTACCTCACCGAGCGCGGCGTCGACCCGCGACGCGTCGTGGCCGACCCGTTCGGCCTGGACACCTACGACAGCTGCGCCCGAGCACGTCAGGTGTACGGCGTCCAGCGGGCCCTGGTCGTGACCCAGTCCTACCACCTGTCCCGGGCGGTGACGCTGTGCCGACACCTCGGCCTCGACGCCGACGGGGTCATCGCCAGGTGTGCCGGCTGCTCCAGCGCCCTGCTCGCCGAGAAGTCGGTGCGGGACTACTTCGCCAGTGGCAAGGCGGCATGGGACGCGGCCCGGGGCCGTGCGCCCGCGGTCCGCTCACCCGCGGATCCGGCGGTCCAGAACGCGCTACGCGGCTGAACCGGCCGCCTGATCCCTGGTTGGTCGGCCCTGAACGGCCGCAACCGCTCGCGGCGGCCCGCGCTTGTTGCGGCGGCCCGGTTGTTGCGGCGGAGCGCGCTGGTTGCGGCCACGGCCACCTCAACCACGTCCTTTGCTCTGCACCCACCCACGCGACACTCACGCTCCGTGACTGTCGCATGGGTGGGTGCAGAGCAAAGGGGAGGTGCACGGTCATCGGCTTCGGGCCGCCGCCCTGTTCGGGGTCGCGCTGTTGTGGCTGGCAATCGCGTACGCGATCATGGCCGGCCGCCGGCCGCCGGACCGTCCAGCCATCAGCGTGGGCGACACAGGTGACGGGCTGCTGCCGGCCCTCAGCTGCTGGCGAATGCGGCGAGGCGGCGGGCGTCGACCTCGGCGGCGAGCGCGGGTGCGCGCTCCAACGCCTCCTGGTGACCGCAACCGGCGAGCCAGTTCGCCAGCATCAGGTGGCCGCCCTCGGTGAGCACCGACTCCGGGTGGAACTGGACGCCCTCGACGGGCAGCGTGCGGTGCCGCATCGCCATCACCACACCGGAGCCGGTCCAGCCGGTCACCTCCAGCTCGTCGGGCAGCGTCTCGGGAAGCACGGCGAGTGAGTGGTAGCGAGTGGCCGTGAACGGGTCCGGCAGGCCGGCGAGTACGCCCACCGAATGGTGCCGCACCTCGGAGGTCTTGCCGTGCAGCAGCTCCGGGGCCCGCGTCACGGTCGCCCCGAACGCCTCGCCGATCGCCTGGTGGCCCAGGCAGACCCCGAAGATCGGCAGTTCGCCGGCGTACGTCCGGATGACGTCGAGGCAGATGCCGGCCCGGTCCGGGCTGCCCGGCCCCGGCGAGAGCAGGATGCCGTCCGCCCTCAGCCTGCCCACCTCGGCGACGTCGATCTCGTCGTTACGGCGGACCTTGCAGTCCACCCCGAGCTGACCCAGGTACTGCACGATGTTGAAGACGAACGAGTCGTAGTTGTCGATCACCAGTACGCGCATGGTCACCTGCTCGGCGAGGACGACGGAACCGGGTTGTTGCGCTCGGTGTCGTACGGCAGGTCGTGCTCGTCGCCGGCCGGGGTCTCTCCGGTGACCGGGCCGTCGTTGCCGGGCTCTGCGGGGACCCCGGACTCCACCTGCACGTCGTCGAACGGCAGCAGGGGCTCGGCCCACGGGAAGGCGACATACCAGAGGAGGGCCACCGTGGCGGCTACCAGCAGCACCGAGCCGGTAAGCTTTCCGACCAGGCCGAACGGCAGCTTGCGCCAGATGAACGCGTACATCGGTCAGCCTCCCAGCTCCGTCGGCCGGCCCGCCGACTTGGGTTGGGTGCGGTCCAGTTCGGCGTGGATGATCAGGCGCTGGTAGTTGTCGAACTTCGGATTGCAGGTGGTCAGCGTGAGCATCCGCTTGGTTGCCTTCTTGTTCGGCTCACCGGGCACCGGCGCCACCACTTCGACCTGCGTCGGTCGGACGATCCGTGACTGCGACACCCGGTAGACGTACCAGTCGGTCTTGCTTTCGACCACGATCGGGTCGCCGTTGTTGAGCTCGTCCAGCCGCCAGAAGGTGGCTCGGTTGCGGTGGCCGGCGACGGAGAAGTTGCCCACCTGGCCGGGCAATGCGCTGGCCGGGTAGTGGCCCGGGGCGTAGCGAATGTCCTCCTGGGTGACGCCCTCGACCACTACCCAGTTCTTCTCGAGCTTCGGGATGTAGAGGCCCGCGATCGGCTTGCCGCGTACCGGTGGCGACGGTTTGACGCTCGGGCCGGCCGACGGCACCACCGTCGGATCGTCGGTCGGGCCCCACTCCTGCGCCAGTTGGTTGGTGAGGTCGTTCTGGTGGGCGTCGACGATGGCCGACTTGCCCCAGACCTCGTAGCCGGCGAAGAGCAGCACCACCAGGCCGAAGGTGATCAGGACCTCGCCGGTGACGCGGATGCCGGTGCGGATCCGGGAGCCGAGCGAGGGCCGGGTGAGCTCGGAGTAGACGCTCTTGTAACCCTCGCCGGTCTGCTCCGGCCGGAGTTGGACGACCCGCTCGCCGCGCCGAGGTCGAGGTGGCTCGTTGGAGTCGTCGCCGTCATCCGTCGACTCGTCGGGGACGGAAGCGCGGGGGACGGCGCCCATCAGCGCCGTCGAGTCCATCGCCGGCGGCCGGGCGGCGGGTGTGGTGGGCACTGCCGGGATCAGCGCGGTGGCCGCCGGGTCAGCGCCGGTCGGGGGAACCTGGCCCGCCGCTGCGGAAGTGAGGCGGGCGGGACCACTCGGCGGGAGGCGGTCGGGCCCGGCGGGTGAGACCGGCGCGGCCGGAGAACCCGTGGGGCGCCCTGGCCTGGCGCTGACCTGGGGAATGAGCGCGGTCGGCGAGTCGGTCACCGAGGGCGTCGAGTGGGCGGGCGGGGTGGCCCGGTTCGGTGTGCCGGAGGCCGCGCCGGTGGGCGTTCCACCGGACGCAGCCGAACCGGTCGGGGTCGGTCCTGCGGATCGGGTCGCGGCGGCCCCGGGCGTAGCGGCCCGGTTGGGGGTTGCTCCGGGCGGGACCGGCAGGGTGGGGGTCGCTCCGGGTGACACCGGTCGGTTGGCGGGCCCCGGTGCGATCGGCCCGGTGGGTGCGGCTCCGGGTGACACCGGTCGGTTGGCGGCGGCGCTGGGTGCCGTCGGCCCGGTGGGTGCGGCTCCGGGCGGGACCGGCTGGCTGGCGGCGGCGCTGGGTGCTGTCGACCCGGTGGGGGTTGCTCCGGGGGACGCCGGCCCGGTGGGGGCGTGGGGCCAGGACGGGCGGTTCGGGGCGTTGCCGGGAACGGCGGGCCGGTCGGCGCCCTGGTTGGTCGGGCTCGTCGGCAGGCCGGGGGTCGCCGCGGCGGGGCGGACGGACCCTGCCTGCGGGCCGAGCCCTGGTGCGGCGTTGCCCGGCCAGCGTGGCGGCGCTTGCGCGCTCGGGCGGCTCGACGGGCGGGGCGGCTCTGGGGCGCGGGATGGCTCGGAGGCCCGGGGAGGCTCGAAAGCCCGGGAAGGCTCGGACGCTCGGGGCGGCTCCGGGGCCCGGGGAGGCTCTGGGCTGGCCGGCGGGCGCGACGCATTCGGCCGTGCGGGTAGCACCGGCTCCGGCCAGTTGCCGGCCGGAGTCGCCCGGCCAGGTGTCGGCTCAGGCCGGTCGACCTTCGGCAGGATGTCGGTCGGCTCGTCGGTCTGGTTGCGGTGTCGCCCGTCGCGGCGCTCCTCCGGCCCGCTCACTTGGGCACCGTCGCCGAGCGCAGGGAGGTCGAGTCCTCGAATGCCGGCACTCGCACCGTGGAAACCGTCTCCTTGTAACCGAGTTGGTAGTCGTCGACCGCGTCCTTGAACAACCGGACTCCCTCAGAGCCGGCGAGGGCCTGCTGGAGGGCAGCGGGGTCGCCGATTGCTACGATCTTGAACGGTGGGGAGTACACCCGCCCGTGAAGCAGCAGGGTGTTACCGACGCAGCGTACCGCGCTGGTGCTGAGCACGCGGACGTTCATGATTGACATGGCTTCCGCCCCGCCGGCCCAGAGCGCGTTGACCACCGCCTGCACGTCCCCCTGATGCACCACCAGGTCGTCGTTGCTGGCGTCCGACTGGGTCTGGTCGAGCTGCGGCGCGTCGTTCAGCTCCACGGTGACGCCGGGGCCGCCGAGGGCGGTGAACCCGGCGGCCTGGAGGCTGCCCTGGGCGCGATTCTGCTGGTTCTTGATCGGCGCATCGGAGCCGGCCAGGGTGTTCGTCCGTTGCTCGACCTCACCGCGCAGCGTGGCGGCACGTCGTTCACTCGCCGCGACCTGCTCGCGTCGGTCCTCGATGAGCTGGTTGAGCTGGGGACGCCGGTCCTCGCGCAGGGCGGTGCCGTCGGCGGTGGTCGCGCTGGTGGTGAAGAGGAGCCCCGCCGCCGCGGCGATCAGGGGCACCCCGATCGACCAGCCCGGTCGGCGTTGGCGCGGTCGCCGGGGCAGCAGCCCGGCGGCGGCCCGCCGGAGCACCTTCTGCCAGGAGGTTGCGCCGGATGTGTACTCCACCGAGCGTTCCTTCCGCGTGTCGGGGATCGGGTCCGCCCCCGGCGGCGCCGGTGATGCGAACAGTCCCGCCTCTTTCGGTCACTCCGTGCACCGGCCTGACCCCATTCATGGTCCGGACGGGCAATCGGGACTACGCTAGCTGTCGAACATTATTGGCCATGGACCGTCGCCCCCGTGCCCGGTTGTCAGGCCGGACGAGGTCGTCACCCCTCTGGAGAGCGCCGTGCCCAAGTCTCAGGTCCGTAAGAAGAAGGTGTACACCCCGCCGACGGACGTTCGTCCGACGACGGCGGCGTCGTCGCGCAAGCCTAGCCCGGTGTGGTTGCCGGTCACCGCGGTCGCCTTGATCGTCGTCGGCATCGGCTGGCTGGTGCTCTACTACCTGTCCGAGCAGGAGTACCCGGTGATGGCGTGGGGTTACTGGAACCTCGCTGTCGGCTTCGGTGCGATGGTCGCCTCGCTGGCGCTGCTCTCCCGCTGGCGCTGAGCCGGCGCGGCACCGCCGCCCGGCGGTTCCGCCGCATCTCACCTCACCGAGCCCCTGCCCGGCAGGATCGGGTGGGGCCACCTATGGTGTGCGCAGGCAGCGCGGCCTACTGCGAGATGACTCACGTTACTGCTGGGTAACCTTCGCGTAGGCTGCATTGCATGACCGAGCGCAGCGAGGTCATCAGGCAGCAGACCGGGGAGGCCAACTCGATGGGCAGCGTCCAGATCGTCACCACGATCCTCGCGGCCGCCATCACCGCAGTGGCGGTGTGGCTTGCGGTGCGTGCGGTCCTGAAGATGACCGCAGTCATCCGGCTCGGGCAACCCGCCCCGGAGCGGTTCTCCGACAAGGGCGTCCGGACGAAGACCATGCTGGTGGAGACCGCCGGTCACACCCGGATGCTCAAGTGGGGCGTGGTGGGCGCCGCGCACTGGTTCGTGATGGTCGGCTTCGTCGTGCTGTCCCTGCTGGTGCTCGAGGCGTACTTCGAGGTGGTCACCCCGACCGGCGGGCTGCCGATCATCGGGCACTGGACCGTCTTCGGGTTGGTCACCGAGATCATCACCGTGCTGGGCCTGGCGGGCATCCTGGTGCTGATGGTGATCCGGCTCCGCAACCGGCCGACCCGGCCGGGCGGGCGGTCCCGGTTCACCGGCTCGACCATGTGGCAGGGCTACTTCGTCGAGTGGATCGTGCTGCTGGTCCTGATCTTCGGCCTGCTGATCCGCGGCTTCAAGGTCGCCACCGACCACTTCGAGTACCCGCTCTGGGCCACCCCGGTCAGCCACGCGGTCGGCGCGGCGCTGCCCGACTGGTCGGACGGGGCCAGCGTCGCCGCGCTGATCAAGATCGCCATCTCGATGACCTGGCTGATCGTCATCTCCCTGAACGTGACCATGGGTGTGGCCTGGCACCGCTTCCTGGCGTTCCCCAACATCTTCTTCAAGCGCGAGCCGGCCAAGCCCGCCGGCTCCGGCCTCGGCGCGCTGCGCCCGATGACGAGCCAGGGCAAGCCGCTCGACTTCGAGGAGGCCGACCCGGAGAAGGACCAGTTCGGCGTCGCCCACGTCGAGCAGTTCAGCTGGAAGGGCCTCCTGGACTTCAGCACCTGCACCGAGTGCGGTCGCTGCCAGTCGCAGTGCCCGGCCTGGAACACCGGCAAGCCGCTGTCTCCCAAGCTGCTCGTGCTGAGCCTGCGTGACCACGCGTACGCCAAGGCGCCCTACCTGCTGGCCGGTGGCGGCAAGGACCTGACCGGCGAGGAGAAGGCCACCCAGGCCCAGCTCGCCCACCTGGACGTGCTGTCGCTGGCCGAGGGCGACAAGCCGTTGATCGGCGACGCCGAGTCCGGTGGTGTCATCGACCCGGACGTGCTCTGGTCCTGCACCACCTGCGGTGCCTGCGTCGAGCAGTGCCCGGTGGACATCGAGCACGTGGACCACATCGTCGACATGCGCCGCTACCAGGTGCTCATCGAGTCGAGCTTCCCCTCCGAGGCCGGCGTGATGCTGCGCAACCTGGAGAACAAGGGCAACCCGTGGGGCGCCCCGCAGAACACCCGCGAGGACTGGACCAAGGGCCTGGACTTCGAGGTGCCCCGGGTCGGCGAGGTGGACGACTTCGAGTACCTGTTCTGGGTCGGCTGCGCGGGGGCGTTCGAGGACCGGGCCAAGAAGACCACCCGCGCGGTGGCGACGCTGCTCAACGAGGCCGGGGTGAAGTTCGCGATCCTGGGCGAGGGTGAGACCTGCTCCGGCGACCCGGCGCGGCGGATCGGCAACGAGTTCGTCTTCCAGATGCTCGCCCAGCAGAACGTGGAGACGCTCAACGAGGCGTTCGAGGGCCGGGAGAAGGCCAAGCGCAAGATCGTGGCGACCTGCCCGCACTGCTTCAACACCCTGGGCAACGAGTACGGCCAGCTCGGTGGCGAGTTCGAGGTGGTCCACCACACCCAGTTGCTGGCCCACCTGGTCGCCACCGGCAAGCTCACCCCGGTGCAGCCGGTCGACGGCGGTGTCACCTACCACGACCCCTGCTACCTGGGCCGACACAACCGGATCTTCGCGGCCCCCCGCGAGGTGCTCGGGGACGCCATCGCGGGCGACCTCACCGAGATGCCGCGTAACAGCGAGCGCTCCTTCTGCTGCGGTGCCGGCGGTGCCCGGATGTGGATGGAGGAGAAGATCGGCAAGCGGATCAACGTGGACCGGGTCGAGGAGGCCATGGCCACCGGTGCGAAGACGGTCGCGGTCGGCTGCCCGTTCTGCTCGACCATGCTCAACGACGGGGTCAACGGCAAGGGCGCCGGCGAGCAGGTCGAGGTGATCGACGTGGCGAGCGTGCT
The DNA here is from genome assembly GCF_029581455.1 of Micromonospora sp. WMMD964. Taxonomy (NCBI): domain Bacteria; kingdom Bacillati; phylum Actinomycetota; class Actinomycetes; order Micromonosporales; family Micromonosporaceae; genus Micromonospora; species Micromonospora sp. WMMD964. The sequence continues at coordinate 1,173,033 of NZ_CP120860.1, forward strand.
GCTCCGTTCGGTGAAGCCGGAGCAGCCGCAGGGCGGCCGGGAGACCGCGCCGATCGGCGGCTGAGACGCGTACACCTGGGATGTGAACATCGACGACGGCGGCCCCCTGCGGGCCGCCGTCGTCGTGTAAGAATCCTCGCCGAGGTGAGGCGACATCGACGGCCTACTCTGGACGATGCTGTTGCCCCTGGTCGGCTTCGTTGCGCTGACCGCGGGCAACGCGTTCTTCGTCGCGGCCGAGTTCGCGCTGGTCACGGTCGACCGCGCGGAGATCGACCGGCGGGCGGCCGGGGGTGACCAGGCCGCTCTGACGGTACGCACGGCGCTGCGCGAACTCTCCTTCCAGCTCTCCGGCGCGCAGCTCGGCATCACCATCACCGCGCTGCTCACCGGTTACCTGGCCGAACCGGCCCTGGCCCGGATCTTCACCCCGCTGTTGCGCCCGATGGTCGGCGAGAACACCGGGCGGATCACCCCGTTCCTCGCGTTGGCCCTGGCCACGCTGATCTCCATGCTCTTCGGCGAGTTGGTGCCGAAGAACGCCGCCCTGGCCCGGCCGATGCCCGCGGCGCTGGCCACGGCCGGCCCGATGCACGCCTTCTCCCGGACGTTCGGGTGGCTGATCCGGGGGTTGAACGGATCGGCGAACCGGCTGGTGCGGGCGTTCGGCGTGGAGCCGCAGGAGGAGTTGGCGAGCGCCCGCTCGCCGGAGGAGCTGGGACTGCTGGCGGCCATCTCGGCCCGGGCGGGTGCGTTGCCGACGGACACCGCGATGCTGCTGCGCCGCACCATCCGGTTCGGCGACAAGCGGGCCGCGGAGGCGATGACCCCCCGGGTGGACGTCGTCGCGCTGCGCGCCACCGCCACCGTGGCCGAGCTGCTGGAGGCGTCCCGGCGCACCGGACGGACCCGCTTCCCGGTGTACGAGGAGACCCTCGACCTGGTCACCGGGGTGGCCGGTGTGCCCGACGCGCTGGGCGTTCCGCTGGCCGCCCGGGCGTCGACGATGGTCGGCGCGGTGGCCCGCGAGCCGGTGTACGTGCCGGAGAGCCTCGATCTGGACGGCGTGCTCGCCGCGTTGAAGGCCGCCGGTGCCGACCTGGCCATCGTGGTGGACGAGTACGGCGGAACGGACGGCGTGGTCACGATCGAGGACCTGGTCGAGGAGTTGGTGGGTGAGATCGCCGACGAGTTCGACCCGGCGAGCGTGGACGACCACGGTGTGGTCGAGCTGACCGTGCCCGGTGGTGAGCGCACGGTGCTCGTCGACGGGGTGCTCCGCTTCGACGAGGTGGCCGAGCAGACGGGTTTCCGGCTGCCCGACGGGCCGTACGAGACATTGGCCGGGTTCCTGATGGCCCGGCTCGGGCACATCCCGCTGGCCGGTGAAACGGTCGAGGAGGGTGGCTGGGAGTTCACCGTGGTGGAGGTGGAACGCCACCGGATCGAGCAGGTCCGGGTGTTGCGCCCGGCGGAGCCCGACGACGATGACTGAGCTGCTGGTGACCGCGGTGCTGCTGCTCGGCAACGGGTTCTTCGTGGGCAGCGAGTTCGCGCTCATCGCCTCCCGGCGGACGGTGATCGAGCCGCTGGCCGCGGGGTCGAAGCGGGCCCGCTGGGCGCTGTCGGCGATGAACCAGATCCCGCTGATGATCGCGGGCGCGCAGCTCGGCATCACGGTCTGCTCGTTGGGTCTGGGCGCGATCGCCGAGCCGGCCCTGGCGCACCTGCTGGAGCCGCCGTTCCACGCGGCCGGTCTGCCCGAGGGCGCGGTACACCCGGTGGCGTTCGTGCTGGCCCTGGGCGTGGTGGTCTTCCTGCACACGGTCGTCGGCGAGATGGTGCCGAAGAACATCACGTTGGCCGGTCCGGAGGTGTCCGCGCTCTGGCTCGGCCCGGCGATGCTGGCGTTCTGCGTGGCCACCAAACCGCTGCTGCTCGCGATGAAGTGGGCGGCCCGCCGGGTGCTCGCTTTCTGGCGCATCGAGGCGTCCGAGGCGGTGAAGACGGTGTTCACCGCCGAGGAGTTGGCCGGGCTCGTCGCGCAGGCGCGTACGGAGGGCCTGCTCGACGAGGAGCAGCACGTCCGGATCACCGGCGCGCTGGCCCTGCACAGTCGAACGGCGGCGGACGCGCTGCAACCGTGGTCGACGGTGGTCACGGTGGCCGAGGACGTGTCACCGGCGTCACTGGAGGTGCTGGCGATGCGGACCGGCCGGTCCCGGTTTCCGGTGGTGCAGCGGTCGACCCGCCGGGTGCTCGGGTTCGTGCACGTCAAGGACGTGCTCGGGTACGCCGGGCGCGGTCGCCGGTCGCCGGTGCCGGCCGAGGTCTACCGGCCGCTGGCGGTGGTGCCGCCGGAGCGTACGCTGGCCGACCTGCTGCTGGCCATGCGCCGGGAGCGGCGGCACATGGTGCTGGTCAGCGACGGCCGGCGCCCTCTCGGGGTGGTCACCCTCGACGATGTATTGACCGCAATCGTTGGATGAATGACCAATACCCTTGGTGTGCAAGCAGTTGCACGACAGTGATGGTTCCTATGCCCGCCTTGATTACCGCTGCGAGCTTCCCTAATGTGAGGCACCGACCGCTGTGGGTCGTCTGCCTCGGCCCTTCCCTCACGCGAGGCGCCCGGCGGTCGGTTGCAAAGGAGTCGGTGCCGGTGGCAACCATGCCCCCTCATCGTCACGACCTGAAAACGTCTGCTCGACCAGGGCGCCTCCGCCGTGGCGCCCACCGCCTGCTTGTCCTGGTCGCCGCCGCCGCAGTCGGCGCCGGTCTGCTCGCCGCGCCGGCGCACGCCGAGCCCACGGTCGACGAGATCGAGGCGCAGATCGACAAGAAGTGGGAGCAGTTGGAGCCCACGATCGAGCAGTACAACAAGGTTCGGGCGCAGCTGAAGGTCAATCGACAGAAGTCGGCGGACCTGCAGAAGAAGATCGAGCCGCTCGCGTTGCAGAGCGAGCTGGCGCTCAACCGGGTCGGCGACCTCGCCTCCCGCTACTACATCTCCGGCCCGTCGCACGACATCGGGTCGCTGCTGGTCAGCGTCAAGCCGGACACGCTCACCGAGCAGCTCACCGTCCTCGACCGCCTGGCCGCGCAGGAGCGCAAGGAGGTCGAGGGCGTGCTGGCCGTGCGGGCCAAGTACGACGGTGAGAAGCAGAAGCTGGACACCCTGATCGCCACCCAGACCAAGCAGCAGAACGATCTGGCGGCCAAGAAGAAGCAGATCGACGCGGACATCAAGCAGCTCGAAGCGTCGCTGCCGAAGACGACGGTCAAGACCGCCGGCTGCCCGACCATCAACGGCGTGGTCGCCGCCGCCGCCCAGAAGGCGATCAAGACCGCCTGCCAGCAGGTCGGCGACCCGTACGTGTGGGGCGCCACCGGGCCGAACTCGTTCGACTGCTCGGGCCTGACCCAGTACGCCTACAAGTCGGCCGGGATCAGCCTGACGCACCACACCGGTGACCAGTGGCACGAGGGCAAGGCCATCTCGAGGGCCGATGCCCGCCCCGGTGACCTGGTCTTCTTCTTCAGCGACCTGCATCATGTCGGCCTCTATCTGGGCAACGACCAGATGGTGCACGCACCGCGCGCCGGCAAACCTGTGCAGGTGGCCAGCATCAACAACATGCCGGTCGCGGGGTTCCGCAGACCCGGCTGATCCACCAGCGTGCAGAGGGCCCTCGGTCGGACGACCGGGGGCCCTCTGTCGTCGACGGACCCCTCCCCACCCTCCGTGGCTCCGTCCAACCGGTACGGAGTGTCACCGTCGCACGGGTTGCGGATCGGTAACAGGCGTCTCTACTCTGGTCATTCGTCGGCCCGATAGCAGCTCCGCCCAGCCCGGGCGGTAACGGACCGACACCGCCGAGTCGTTTCCGAGCGAACCGGGGACCCAGGTCCCTCGGGGTGAATCCGCAGCCACTGCGGTAGGGCGCCGACTTCCCGCCCGAACCCGTCAGCTAACCCGGTAGGCGGTCAGGAAGAAGGAGTACGGAACCCCGGTGGCACTCCATGCCCCGCGGCCGTCGTCCGAGCGGTCGGCAGCAGCCGACCCGACGCCGATCGTGCCGCGCCCACGCTGGTCCCGCTTCACCACCGCTCTCGCCGCCCTGGTCGGCGTCGCCGTCGTCCTGACCGGCAGCGCCACGGCGGCCCACGCCGACCCGTCCGTCGCCGAGATCGAGCGCCAGATCGACGAGGACTGGAACAAGCTCGAACCGATCATCGAACGGCACAACGCCACCCGGGCCGACCTCGCCGTCAAGCGCAAGCAGGCGGACGCCCTGGCCACCCGCATCGCCCCACTCGAACAGCAGGTCGACGCCGCGATGGACAAGGTCAGCGCGCTGGCCGTGCGGGCGTACAAGGGCGAAACCGTCTCGACGGTCAACGCGATGTTGGGCAGCCGGTCACCCAGCGAGGTGGTCAGTCAGCTCGAGATGCTCGACCGGTTCGCGCACAACCAGCAGCGGGACGTACGCGAGGTGGCCGACCTGCGTGACGAGCTGGCCGCGCAGAAGGCGCCGTTGGACGAGATGGTGGCCCAGCTGACGCGCACCGAGGCGCAGTTGGCGGCGAAGAAGAAGCAGATCAACGAGGAGATCGACCGGCTGCAGAAGCTGCGCCTCAAGGTGTACGGCAGCGGCGGCGGCGGTCCGTTGCGCCCGGCGCCCTGCCCCGGCAGTTATCCCGGCGGCGCTGCGGGCATCGCGGTGAAGTTCGCCTGCGCGCAGATCGGCAAGCCCTACGTGTGGGGCGCCGAGGGTCCGAACTCGTACGACTGTTCCGGGCTCATGCTGGCCGCCTGGGCGAAGGCCGGTGTGTCGTTGCCCCACAACGCCGCCGCACAGAGTCGCGTCACCAAGGACGTCAGCAAGGGCGACCTGCGCCCCGGTGACCTCGTCTTCTACTACAGCGACATCCACCACGTCGGTATGTACGTCGGCGGCGGCTGGGTGGTGCACGCCTCACAGGCCGGCCAGCCGGTCAAGATGAAGAAGGTCGACGACGGCCCGATCCACAGCTACGGCCGTCCCGGCTGATCGTCCAGTGATCGAAGGGCCCGTCGCGATCCGTTGCGGCGGGCCCTCGTCGTCACGGGTTCAGCGGGTCGGCCAGGTGCGCCAGTGCTGCCAGGCGCGGCTCGGCGTCGGGCCCCGCTGGCCCTGGTAGCGGGATCCGTAGACCACCGACCCGTACGGGTGCTCGGCCGGCGAGGAGAGCCGGAAGATGCACAGCTGCCCGATCTTCATGCCCGGCCAGAGGGTGATCGGCAGGTTCGCGACGTTGGAGAGCTCCAGCGTCACGTGACCGGAGAAGCCCGGGTCGATGAAACCGGCGGTGGAGTGCGTGAGCAACCCGAGTCGGCCCAGCGAGCTCTTGCCTTCGAGTCGGCCGGCGAGCTGGTCGCCCAGGGAGATGACCTCCAGCGTCGAGGCGAGCACGAACTCCCCCGGGTGCAGCACGAACGGCTCGCCGTCGGGCACCTCGACCGCCGAGGTGAGGTCGTCCTGCTGCATCGCCGGGTCGATGTGCGTGTAGAGGTGGTTGTTGAAGACCCGGAACAGCCGGTCGAGTCGGACGTCGATGCTGGAGGGTTGGACCAGAGTGGGCTCGAACGGCTCCAGGCCCAGCGTGCCGGCCTTGATCTCGGAGACCAGGTCGCGGTCGGAGAGCAGCATCGGACCACCATAGCCGCGCTGCGGAAAGCGGACGGATTCGGTGCCGGTGACCAGCGAGTCGAGGTCGCTCCTCGTACATTTGTTCGATAGAATGTCGGCATGGCATCCTGGTCCGATTTCGCCGCCGACGAGCCCCGACTCGCCGACGGGATCCGCGTTCTCCTCCAGCAATACGGGCCGGGCTTCGGCTACCTGGCCACGGTCCGCGCCGACGGTGGGCCCCGGGTTCATCCGGTCTCCCCGGTCATCACGGACGAAGGTCTGTTCTGCTTCATCATCGACTCCCCGAAGCGCCGTGACCTCGAACGCGACGGCCGTTACGCGCTGCACTCGTTCCCCCCGGAGGAGAGCGACGACGAGGCTTACCTGGCGGGGCGGGCTCGTCCGGTGACCGATCCGGTCCGGGTGGCACGCCTGGCACAGGGCTCCCGGGCAGAGCCGCAGGCCGACTGGCGGCTGTTCGAGTTCACCGTCGACGTGGCCATGCTGACCCGCCGCGAGCAGCACACCACCGGCGTTCCGGGGGTCACGCCGACCCGACCGGCGGTCCGGGTCTGGCTCGACCCGCACGCCCCGTCGGCGGCGGCCGCGCCGGTCGCCGTGTCCCAGGCCCGCCCGACCCGCATCAGCCGCGACGTCCAGTGCACGGCCGCCTGACCAGGGCCGGAGACGACCCCAGGTGTACGCCCACCCCAGCCCACCCCCTCTCATGATCCACTCGGCTTCGGTGAAGTCGTGGTGTCCCGGCGGCCCGGATGCCCCGACTTCCGGGAAGCCGAGTGGATCAGTGGCGGGCTGGGGAGCCTGGGTGCGCCGTCCCCGCGTCTCGGGTACAGTGGTGCCGCTTGCGGGTGTAGTTCAATGGCAGAACATCAGCTTCCCAAGCTGACAGTGCGGGTTCGATTCCCGTCACCCGCTCCACTGCGAAGGCCCTGACCGGGACGTGAGTCCCGGTCAGGGCCTTCGATGTTCCGCCGCCAACGAACGCCTGACGGGCCATCCACGGGCCACCCGCCACGCTTCCTCCCCTTGCCCCCGGCCGGAAGCCAGAAGGTCGAGCGGACGCCGTGCCGATGGGACCACGACGAGACCCGGGCGGCCCGGCCGCGGTGGCCGGGCCGCCCGGGTGCGCCGGAACGGCGCCGAGGAGTATCAGCAGGTCTGGATCCAGCGTGACCTGACGCCCGCGTCCAGCGTCACCTCGTCACCCGTAGCCACGGTGACCCAGTCGGTGTGGCCGTAGTTGGCGCCACCGGTCTCGTTCCAGTAGTAGATCAGGTCCGAGTCGATCGAGTCGATGAACTCGTGCGGGTCGTACACGTGAAACTGCACCCGGTAAGTGCCCGGGCGGACGTACGTCGTGAAGGTGCCGTCGGGGTTGATGGTGGTCAGCCCGCCGGAGCCGGACGAGCCGGGTTGCGGCGTCACCTCAATGCGGTAGATCCCTTCGTAGCCGACCGGGGCGCCCACCTCGCACGTGTCCCACACGCGGTTGTTGTTGCCGTCCACCCAGACGGTGCCGCGGACGATCGCCCCCTGCTCGACCGTGACGGTGTGCCGCGCCGTGTTGTTCTCCAGGGTCGTCTCCGGCAACGTCGTCGCCGCGGTCGCCTCCATCGTCACGACGTCGCCGACGGTGGTGGAGGTGAGGATTCCGCCGTAGTGCAGCTGCTCGCTCGTCTCGCCCGGCCGCAGCGGGGTGTGGATGCAGCGCCAGCCGGTCCGGCCGTCGGCGACGTCGTCGCCGAACGCGCAGTCCCACCCCTCGCTCCACTTCTCCGAGCCCTGCATCCCGTCCGGCACCGGGATGGTGACGGTCACCTCGCCCGAGGGGGAGTTCCCGGAGTTCCGGAGAGACGTGGAGACATTCACATACTCGTTCGGGAGGAGCTGCTGGCTGGTCGCGGCGGGCACGAACTCGAGGTCCATCGTGCTGGGGATGTAGCGCACGCTCGCCTGGCCGATGTTGTTGGCGGTCGACGACTCCGTACCGGTCTTCGCCGTGGCGGTGACGGTCGCCACGTCTCCGGCGGTGCCGGGCGGCAGCCCGAACGGCAGATTCAGGGTGTCGGCGATCTCCCCGGCGGCCAGGGGGGCGTGTGCGCAGGTCGCGGTGCCCTGCAGGTCACAGCTCCAGCTCGGCGGGATCACGAACCCATCGGAGGAGAACCAGGCGCCCGCCGGCAGCGTGAACACCACGGTCACGTCCTGGCTGGCCTTCGTCCCGGAGTTGCGGACGTCGAGGGTCAGGGTCGACCAGCCACCGGTGGCCGGCACCTCGACGGTGTCGACGGAGGCGGCGACCACGAGGTCCGCCCGGGAGGGGGCGGCGCCCGCCGGGACAGTGGGCAGCAGGCCGGTGGTGAGCCCGGCCAGCGCGCCGACCAGGAGACTGCTACGGAGCAGGTGCTGACGGGTGGAGCGGAATTGAACGGACATCAGGTCCTAACGTCGGAGGGATCGACCGGGCCGGCGGTCCCAGTCCTCGGGATCGTCGGCGTCTGTCCGATAGAGCGCCAAGATCGTGACCTTCGTTACGTCGGCGCCGGCGGGCTCTCCGACCGCCGGACCTCGGCAACGCGGGTCGCTCTCACGTCCATGGCAAGATCTGCCACGTGCAGGTCGGGTTACTTGGTCCATTCGAGGTTCGCACTGACGACGGCACCGTCACCGACGTGCCCGGCGTGCGGCTGCGCGGGCTGTTGACCGCCCTCGCGCTGAGCCCGGGCCACGTGGTCCCGAAGGCGACTCTCGTGGACTGGATCTGGGGTGAGAACCCGCCCACCGATGCGGCGAACGCCCTGCACCGTCTGGTGTCCCGGTTGCGGAAGCTGCTGCCGGACGGTGCGATCGAAGGGCTGACGGACGGATACCAGTTGACCGTGGCACCCGATCTCGTCGACGCCGTACGGTTCGAGCGCCTCGTCGGTCAGGCGCGCGACGACGATGGGCCGCAGCGGGTCCGGCGGCTCCGCGAGGCCCTCGCCCTGTGGCGGGGTACGGCCATGCAGGACGTCGGTGTGACCGACAGCGCGGCGTTCGAGGCGGCGGTCACCCGGCTGGAGAGGCTGCGCCTGACCGCCGTGGAGGATCGCTTCGACGGGGAGATCGACCTGGGGCACGGTCCGGAGCTGGTCGAGGAGTTGACCGATCTGGTGGCCGCGCATCCGGTGCGGGAACGGCTCGTCATGTTGTTGATGCGTGCGCTCGCCGCGAGCGGTCGGGACAACGAGGCGCTGCTGGTGTACCAGCGCACGAGCGAGGCCCTGGCCGACGCGTTGGGCGTCGATCCGTCGCCGGAGCTGTCGGCGGTGCACGTGGCGTTGCTGCGGGGCGAGCTGGGGCGGCGGGAGGAGAACCGCAAGACGAACCTCCGGGCCGAGTTGAGCAGTTTCGTCGGCAAGGACGACGCTGTCGCCCAGGTGGGTGCGCTCGTCGCCGAACACCGGCTCACGACGCTGATCGGACCGGGCGGCTCGGGGAAGACCCGACTGGCCACGGAGACCGCGCGCCTGATGCTCGGCGACCTGCCGGACGGGGTCTGGTTGGTCGAGCTTGCGGCGATCGGCGCGGACGGTGACGTGGTGCAGGCGACGCTCGCCGGGCTAGGGCTCCGGGATGCTCTGCTCGGCGAGGCACCGAGCATGGAGCTGATCGATCGACTCGTCGCCGCGATCCGGGAGCGGGAGGCGCTGCTGATCCTGGACAACTGCGAGCACGTGATCGAGTCGGCGGCGGTGGTCGCCCATCGGCTTCTCGGAGAGTGTCGGCGGCTGCGGATCCTGGCGACGAGCCGGGAGCCGCTGGGCATCACGGGTGAGGCGTTGTGGCCGGTCGCGCCGCTGGCCCTGCCGGCCCTCGACGCCGGCCCGGCCGAGATCGAGTCCTCTCCCGCGGTCCGGTTGCTGCGGGACCGGGCGGGGGCGGTGCGCAGGGATCTGGCGGTCGACGCCCATACGTCGGCGACGATGGCGCGGGTGTGTCGGGCGCTGGACGGGATGCCGCTGGCGATCGAACTGGCGGCGGCCCGGTTGCGCACGATGTCCGTCGACCAGCTCGCCAGGCGGCTCGACGACCGCTTCCGACTGTTGACCGGCGGCAGCCGCACCGCGTTGCCCCGGCATCGAACGCTGCGCGCCGTCGTGGACTGGAGTTGGGAGCTGCTGACCGACGCCGAACGGGCGGTCCTGCGCCGGCTGTCGGTGTTCTCCGGCGGGGTCGGTCTGGAAGCTGCCGAACGGGTCTGCGCCGACGACGTGGTCGAGCGGGAGGAGATGCTCGAACTGCTCACCGCGCTCGCCGAGAAGTCACTGCTGATCGCCGAGGGCGACGAGGCTCCGCGCTACCGGATGCTCGGCACGATCAGGGAGTACGCCGCGCAGCGGCTCGCCGAGGCCGGTGAATCGGATCGCGCGCGCCACGCACATCTGGCCTACTTCACCGACCTCACCGAGACGGCGGAGCCGCACCTTCGCCGCGCCGACCAGGTGAGCTGGCTTGCCACCCTCGAACCCGAACACGACAACATCGCTTCCGCGATGCGCGGCGCGCTCGCCACCGGTGAGGCGGACGCGGCGATGCGGCTGGCCGCGGGCGCCGGCTGGTACTGGTGGCTCGGCGGTCACCGGACCGAGGGCATGGAGCTGGTCACGGCGGCCACCGAGGTGCCCGGCGAGGTGAGCGACGAGATCCGGGCCACCGTGTACGCACTCGTCGTGCTCTTCCTGAACTCCGGGCCGGGCGACGAGCGCCAGGCCGCGGAGTGGATTCACCGGGCGTACGAGGTCAGCCGACGTAGTCGCGGCAGCCACCCGGGCGTGGCGCTCGTCGTCCCGCTGGAACGGATGCTGCGGGCTCCGGACGCGATCCTGGCCGCGTGGGAGCCACTGCTCGACGAGCAGGATCCCTGGGTACGCGCGCTGGCGCGGCTGCAACTGGGCAAGATGCGGATCCTTCTCGGCCAGTACGGGCCGGAGGTGGACGCGTGTTTCGAGTCGGCGCTCGCCGAGTTCCGGGCCCTCGGCGACCGGTTCGGGATCTCGTTCGCCCTGACCGAGTTGGCGGAGCTGATCGCCGTACGCGGTGAGTTCGCCGGTGCCTGTGGGTACTACGACGAGGCGATCGCGGTGGTGACCGAGGTCGGCACCGTCGAGGACGTCATCCGGATGCGCTCGCGACAGGCTCAGCTGTACTGGCTGTTGGGCGACGAGGAGGCCAGCGCGTCGGCGCTGGCCGAGGCGCGGCGGTACGCGAGACGGGTCACCTGGCCCGGCGCGCTGGCCATGTTGGCGCTGTCGCAGGCGGAACTCGCCCGTTGGCGTGGCGATGCCGAGGAGGTGGTCCGGCAGATCGACGTCGCGGCCGGCCTGTTGCGCGACGAGGCCGGACAGGCACACATCCGTGTGGTGACGCACGACCTGCTCGGGTACGTCGCCGACGACCTCGACGAGGTCCGCCGGCAGCGCTCCTCGGCCTGCGCGGCGGCGGCCGAGACGGGGCACGCGCCGACGATCGCGCAGGTGCTCGTCGGAGTCGCGGACCTGGCCCTGCGGCGTGACCAGGTCGACCAGGCCGCGCGGCTGCTCGCGGCGAGCACCGCCGTACGCGGACGGCCGGATCGTTCCCACCCGGACGCGGTCCGGGTCGAGCAGACAGTGCGGCGCCGCCTCGGCGATGGGGGTTTCGCAGAGGCGGCGCTGGAGGGCACTCGGTCGCACTGGAAAGAGTTGGTCGCGGTCACGCTCGCTTCGTGAACGTGGACCGCGCCCACAGGTAGCCGACGAGCGCGATGGCGACGCACCAGACGAGGGCGGGGATCACGTCGCCGGCGGACGGCGTGCCGTTCAGGAAACCGCGCAGGGTCTCGATGATCGGCGTGAAGGGCTGGTATTCGGCGAACTCCCGGAGCCCCGGCCCCATCTTGTCGGCGGGCACGATCGCGCTACTGAAGAACGGCAGCATGACCAGCGGTACGGAGGCCAGCCCGGCGGTCTCCGGCGACTTCGCCGACAGGCCCAGCGCGACGGTGAGCCAGCCTGCGGCGAAGCCGAGCAGCACGATGATGCCGATCGCGCCGAGCCAGCCGAGGAGAGTCGCCGACGGGCTGAATCCGAGCAGGAACGCCACCCCGACGAGGGCTGCGATGGCGACTAGGTTGGTCAGCACACTGGCGACGACGTGACCGGTCAGCACCGCGCCCCGGGAGACGTGCATGACCTTGAACCGGTTGATGATGCCCTTCGTCATGTCGGAGTTCACCGCGGTCGCGGTGGCTCCCAGCCCGTAGCAGACCGCCAGCAGCATCAGGCCGGGAGTCGCGTAGTCGATGTAGTCGACACCGACGCTGAAGGCGTCGCCGAACATGTACACGAACATCAGCATGATCACGATGGGCATCAGCACCGCGTTGAACACCGAGGTCGGGTTGCGGGCGATGTGCTTGAAGTTGCGGCGCAACATGACGATCGAGTGGGACTTGGCGCTCATTTCGCTGCTACCTCCTGGGTGCGGGTGCCCGTCAGGGCGAGGAAGACGTCATCGAGGTCCGGCGTCTGCACGGAGAACCCCTCGGCACTGATCGCGTACTCGTCGAGTCGGTCCAGCAGGGCGCGCAGCGAGGCCGTCCCGCCGTCGCTGGGCACCCTCAGGGCCAGTGCCTCGTCGTCCCGGGTGGAGTCGCCGAGCACCCGGGCGGCCGCGTCGAGTTCCGCGACGGTGGCGAACCGGAGCCGGACGTGGGTGCCGGGGATCTGGCGCTTGAGCTCGTCGGGCGTGCCCTGGGCGACCAGACGACCCTGGTCGAGTACGGCGATCCGGTCGGCGAGCTGGTCGGCCTCTTCGAGGTACTGCGTGGTGAGGAAGATCGTCACCCCGTCGGCGACGAGGTCGCGGATGATCGACCACATCGTGCGTCGGCTGCGCGGGTCCAGACCCGTCGTCGGCTCGTCGAGGAAGATGATCCGTGGGTCGCCGACGAGGGTCATCGCCAGATCCAGCTTGCGGCGCATCCCCCCGGAGTAGGTCGACGCCGGCTTCTGCGCCGACTCCGTCAGGTCGAACCGTTCCAGTAGCTCAGTGATGATCCGCTTGCCGTCCTTGGCCGGTACCGGGCTGAGATCCACCATCAGTTGGAGGTTCTCCCGACCGGTCAGCAACTCGTCCACCGCCGCGAACTGGCCGGTGACTCCGATCGCCGCACGTACGGCCTTGGCCTGGGTGGCGGCGTCGTGTCCGGCGACGCGTACGGTCCCACCGTCGGCTTTCACCAACGTGGTGAGCACGTTCACCGTCGTCGTCTTGCCGGCCCCGTTCGGGCCGAGTAGGGAGAAGATGGTGCCCGTCGGGACGTCCAGGTCGATGCCGTCGAGCACGACCTTGTCCTTGTAGGCCTTCCGCAGTGCGGAGACCGCAATCGCTGAACTCGTCATGCGGTCTACCATCGGCGGCCGGCCTGTCACCTCCCTGACGCGGCTCTGACACGACCACTGACACGGAGATCCGCCCAGGTGACGACACCGGCGGGATCGACCGTGGTGGTATCGCGTCGGCTCCGACGCGGCTACTGTCCGGCGTGGAGGTGGTCCGTGTTCACCGAGGCGTTTCCGATCGTGACGACACCTGACCTGCCACGACTGATCGGGTTCTACCGCGACGTGGTCGGCTTCGAGCTGACCTACCGGTTCCCCGAGGACGGCGAACCGGAGTTCGTCGCGCTACGCCTGGGCAACAGCGAGTTGGGCCTGGCCGCCGACCCGGACGCCGGCGATCCGGCGCACTCGCACCGGTGGGAGCTGTGCGTCTACGCCGACGACTGCGACGCCGCCGTGACCGCCCTGCGATCGGGTGGTGCGACGGTCACCGAGGAGCCTGTCGACCAGCCGTGGGGTGAACGGTCCGCCCGGGTCATGGACCCCGACGGCAATCGCATGCTGGTGCTGTCCCGCCTGCCCTAGGGCCGTGGACAGTTTCCGTCACGACGTGGCGGAAACTGTCCACGATCCGTGGCGATCAACCCGCGTCGCCGATCATCGTCGCCAGAAGAGGAGATGGGTGACTCCGCTGGCGCTGGGCACCGACTCCAGGTGGAAGCGGTCGAGGAGATCGTCGGGGCTGTCCCACAACCGCTCGCCCCGCTCGAGGTCGACGGGCGCGACGGCGATGTGCATCGTGTCGACCAGGTCGGCCTCGAGGAACTCGCGGATGGTGGCGACTCCACCACCGAGGCGTACGTCCCGGCCGTCGGCTGCCTGCTTCGCCCGGGCCAGTGCCTCGGCCGGGCTGGCGTCGAGGAAGTGGAACGTGGTGTCGGCCAGGGTGAACGACGGACGTACGTGGTGGGTGAGCACGAAGACCGGCGTGTGGAACGGCGGGTTGTCCCCCCACCAGCCCTGCCAGTCATGGTTCTCCCAGGGGCCACGCTGTGGGCCGAACTTGTTGCGACCCATGATCTCCGCACCGATGTTGCACTCGGCGTCCCGGGTCAGGTAGTCGTCCAGGCCCCGGGTGCCACCGGGCTCGGTGCGGTACACGAAGCTGGCGGTGGCGGACCGCCAGGAGAACAGCGGAGTCGGGTCGGCGTGGCCGAAGGGCCGTTCCAGGCTCTGCCCCTCTCCGGTGCCGAACCCGTCCCGCGAAACGTTGAAGCACTGCACCCGCAGCAGTTGCGGCATCTTCGTCTCCTCCTGGATCAACCGTGTCACCTGGTCACCGTCGGACCGCCGCCGCTGCCCCGGTCGTCGAGCATCAGCGGGGCTCGACCGTTCACGGCGTACCGGATATGGGTGACCTCCGGTGTCTGGATGACGCGGGTCGGCGTCAGCTCGATCGCCTCCTTCTCGGCGAGGTCGAGGTCCGCGTCGAACAGTCGCAGGCCGCTGCCGAGCACTACCGGCACGATGTGCAGCTCCAACTCGTCGAGCAGACCCGCCTTGAGGACCTGCCGCACCAGGCTGCCGCCTCCGGCCACCGCGACGTTCTTGCCACCGGCCACGGCACGCGCCTGCTCGACGGCGCTGGCCACCCCGCCGGTCACGAAGGTGAAGCTGGTGCCTCCCTGCCGCAGCAGACGCTCGCGGGGGCGGTGGGTGACGACGAAGACCGGTGCGCGAAACGGTGGCTCGTCACCCCAGGGCACCTCACCGCCGTCGGCCATCCGGCGTCCCATCACGTACGCGCCGGCGGCCTCGAACGTCTCGGCGATCACGTCGGAGTTGGTGTCCTGCTCGCCGCCGGTGAAGCCCTGTCGTTCACGCCACGCCGATACCTCGGTCACCCAGCGGGTGACCCGGAAGAACCCGGCGCTCTCCGCCGAGTCCATCCAGTCGCCGTCGCCGTCGAACCGTGGGCCGGCGTAGAACCCGTCCACCGACACCGACAGCTGTGCGGTCACCTTCGTCATCGCGCTTGGTCCTCTCCTCGGATGGACACCTGTGCAGGTGCCGCTCGCCGAGAGGTCGGAGCCGGACGCGACGGCCCTACCGGAGGGGAGTGTGATCCACGTCACCTGAGGGCCCCCGGTGGCGCCCCGTCTAGGCTGGCGATCATGCGGATTGGCATCGTGATCCTCCCGGACCAGCGGTGGTCGGAGGCGCAACGTCGGTGGCGGCAGGTCGAGGAGTGGGGGTTCGACCACGCCTGGACGTACGACCACCTGGGTTGGCGGGACCTGGTCGACGGTCCGTGGTTCGACTCGATGGCCACGTTGACCGCCGCCGCGACGGTCACCTCCCGGATCCGGCTGGGCACCCTGGTGGCGTCGCCGAACTTCCGGCACCCCGCCGCGTTCGCCCGGCAGATCACCACTGTGGACGACGTCTCCGACGGTCGGTTACTGCTCGGCCTCGGCGCGGGTGGCATCGGTTTCGACTCGGCCGTGCTCGGCGGCGAGACTCTGCCACCGCGTCAGCGCGTCGACCGGTTCGCCGAGTTCGCCGAACTGCTGGATCTGATCCTGCGCGAGGACGGCACGACCTGGCGTGGTGACTGGTTCGCCGCAGTGGACGCCCGCAACAATCCCGGCTGTGTGCAGCAGCCCCGGGTGCCGTTCGTGGTGGCCGCCAACGGGCCGCGGTCGATGCGGCTGGTGACCCGGTTCGGCCAGGGTTGGGTGACCACCGGCACCGGTGACGACAACGACCTGGAGAGCTGGTGGGGCAGCGTGTCGGCGTTGTCGGCGCGGATGGACCGCTCGCTGGACGAGGCCGGCCGGGATCCGGCGACCCTGGACCGTTATCTCTCGATGGACTCCGCGCCGGTGTTCTCGCTCAGCAGCGCGCAGTTCTTCGCCGACCAGGTCGGGCGGGCCGCCGACCTGGGCTTCACCGACGTGGTGACGCACTGGCCGAGGGCCAGCAGCTGGTACGCGGGCGACGAGACCGTGCTGGCGGACGTGGCGACCCGACTACTCCCGGAGCTGCGCGGCTGAGCCGGTCGTCAGGTGCCGAGGTCGCCGCCGGCCACGCCGCCCTCGCCGCCGGAGACCAGCCGCAGGCGTAGGCAGACGATCGGGCTGTCGGCGTCCACAGGTGTGCCGAGCCGCGCCCAGTAGGCGGAGTGCCCGGCTCGCCACTCCTCGATCGACCGGTCCCCCTCGCCCTCGGCCTGGGCGAACTCCCACGGCACGTCGGCGAAACGGACCACCTCGACTCCGGTGATCTCCACGACGCCGACCAGCGCGTCGTCGTCGATCAGGGCCAGCCGTTCGCCGACGTGCTCCAACTCCTCGCCCTCCTCCGCGTACTCGGCGAGCCGACCGGCCGTCGCGGTCTTCACACCGGCCAGTACGAGGGTGTTGAGGGTCGTCCGCAGCTCGCCGGGGGTGCCGAGGGCGAGGGTGCGCAGTTCACCGATCCGAGGCCACATCCTGCCGAGGCTAGGCCAGTGCGCCCCGCACCGCCGCCGCATTCTGCCCGCCCGGCCCGGCCCGGTCAGATCAGCTGCCCCGCGTAGCCGGGGGCGGCGAGGAGGCGGTCGTCGCCACTGGCCGCGTGCGCGTCGAGCACCGCGTCGGCCAGCTTCACCACGTGTGCGTCGCCGTGCCGAGCCGCCCGGGCGAAGACCTCCGCCGGGGTCGCGGCGGTCACGAGAGGCGGCGCGATGCCGTCGGCTGGGGCGTACACCGAGGTCATGGCCGCCGTCGCGGCCCAGGCCGCGGCGAGGCTCGGCGCCCACAGCGCCCGGTCCAGAGCCGGCAGGGTACGCAGCACGGCGGTCG
Organism: Micromonospora sp. WMMD964; assembly: GCF_029581455.1. Classification (NCBI taxonomy): domain Bacteria; kingdom Bacillati; phylum Actinomycetota; class Actinomycetes; order Micromonosporales; family Micromonosporaceae; genus Micromonospora; species Micromonospora sp. WMMD964. The sequence continues at coordinate 1,189,938 of NZ_CP120860.1, forward strand.
GCGCGGTGACCGCGTGCACCAGCATCACCGGCTCGGCGTGCCCGAAGCGCAGGTAGTTCAGACCGGCGCGGTGCACCAACGCGGTGAGCCCCTTCTCCGCCTCGGCCGGGCTCCGCGCGGGGCGCAGCGCCGCGAGCGCCGGTTCCCATCGGGGTACGCCAGGCAGCCGTCTCAACCGATCACGGACGCCCCCGCTCTGGTCGTCGATCCGGGGTAGACCGGCCAGTGCCGCGTCCACATCCATCTGCTCCGGGCCTGCGGAGGGATCGACGGAGCGGTCGGCGGGCATCCTGCCGGCGCCCGGGACCGGCTGCCAACGCGCGGCCCAGTAGCCGAGGGCCTGGCCCAGTTCGGTGAGCCGCGGCGGGGTCTGGTCGTCCGTTTCGAGCGCGCGTACGGCGTGCCCGACCCGGATCACCCCGTGGGTGGCACCTGCGGCGATGCCCGGCAGCAGTCGGGGCCACCAGGTCCCGAGCACGTCGCGCCACGGGTGTTCGCGCAGTTGCCGGTCGAAGTACGCCAGCCAGTCACCGGCCCGCTTCGCGTCACCCAGCGCGCTCCGCCAGTCGGTGATCGGGTGCAGCCCTCGGGGCAACTCGTCGAGTCGGCCGAGATAGTCGTCGAGCCAGCGGTGCACCCGCTGCTGGTGCCCGTGTCGGGCCAGCGCCTCGACGGCCATCGGCCCGTGGTTGGAGAGCCACCCCTCGAATTCGGGGCCGGTGCGGTGCAGTCGTTCGTACGCCTCGTCGAGAGTTCCGTCGCTCATGAGTCGATCGTCGGAGCTGAACCGTGCTTGAGGTCAAGCCGGCAGATCCGCGGCGTCGATCAGGCCGGTGATCCGTAGCTCGGCCGCGATCGCGGGCGGGCAGTCGACGGCCACCACGGCGGCGCCCAGCACCTCGGCGCCCCGTGCGGCGCAGATGTCGTGGAGGGCGCGGAGTTGCGCGCCGGTACGCACCCAGTCGTCCACCATCAGCACCCGGTCGCCGGGGCCGAGGTGGCGGTCCCGTACGGCCAGGTCGACCTGCCGGCCCCGATAGTCCGGTGGGCTCTGCGCCCAGGTGAGCGGCCCGGCCGGCAGTCGCCCGTCGCCGGGTTTGTGGGCGGCCACGAAGCCGACCCCGAGCGCGGTGGCGGCCAGGGGCCCGAGCAGCAGGCCGGTGACCGCCGGGGCGAGCACCACCGTCGGCCGGGCGGCCCGGTACGGCGCGACCAGGGCCGGCCCCAGTTCGGCCAGGACCGCCGGGTCCCGCCACCAACCGGAGATGTCGCTGACCAGGTGACTCGTGCCCGGCCCGGGGTCGATCCACCGGAACAGGGCGGCCAGGCGTTCGGTCAGTTCAGCGGGCATCCGCCCATCCTGCGGCACGGTCGGTGGACGCGCTGCGGCACCCGGGCCGCCCGGCCCACCCCGGGTCGGATGATCGGCCAAACGTACTGGTGCAAATGCGGGCATAGCACCATGATCACGTTGACTTCGGAAGTACTTCTCTCGTTACGGTCCGACCCGGTTTGTTCAGTCGACGAAAGGACCGGGCCGGTGGCAGGCAGGCACTCCCGTACCCGCATCTTCTCCTCTCCGGCGGGCATCGTGGCCACCGCGGCGGTCGGCGTCGCCCTCGCCGTCGGGGGCACGTTCGGTGCCGTGCAGCTGACCTCCGGCTCCGCCCAGTCGGGGCAGACGACCCTCGACCTCACCCCGACCACGGCCGCCGGCAGCCTCGCCCCCAGCTCGCCGGCCGCCTCGCCGAGTGCCAGCGCGTCCCCGAGTGCGTCTGCCAGCCCGTCGGCGACCCGATCCCAGCAGGCCGCCTCCCGGAGCAAGGCCCGCACCGCGTCGCCGAAGCCGAGCCCGACCGCCAAGAAGACCACGGCGGCGGCGAAGGTCCTGGACAGTGGCTCGTGTGGTGCCTCGTTCTACTCCGACGGGCAGCTCACCGCCAACGGCGAGTCCTTCAACCCGAGCGCACTGACCGCCGCGCACAAGACGTTGCCGTTCAACACCAAGGTCCGGGTGACCAACCCGGCCAACGGCAAGTCGGTGGTGGTGCGGATCAACGACCGGGGCCCCTTCATCGACGGCCGCTGCCTGGACCTCTCCCGGGCTGCGTTCGCCACCATCGCCTCCGTCGACGTCGGCGCGCTCACCGTCCGCTACGAGGTCCTGGGCTGAGCGGGACGGGTGACGTCGGTTCGGGCGCCGGATTGGCCCGCCCGGTCAGAACCTCCTCAGACGACGGGTCAGGTTCATTCACCGTTTCACGAGGATCAGGCAAACTGTCAGTCGTATCCACGCGATTCCTCCAGCCGGGCCGTCGCCCGCTGAGCCCCGGATCCCGCGCCGGCCTCGGCGCGGCCCTCGTTCTGCTCGCGATCGTGTCGGCGGTGGAGGCGGCGGACGGCCGGGTGGCGCACTACGTCGCGCTGCTGGCGGCCGTACCCTTCCTGGCCGCCGCACTGGCCTCCTGGCCGGTGGTGCTGGGGGTGGGCGTCGCGGCGACGGTGGTCGGGGCCGCCTTCGCCGTGGTCGAGCCGAAGATGTCGCTGGAGACCTCGGTCAGCGTGGTCGGGGTCGCGCTCGCCACCGGGTTGGCGGTGGCGGTGACCTCGGTCCGACAGCGGCAGGCGGAGCAGATCGTCGAGTTGACCAGGCTCGCCTCGGTCGCCCAGCAGGCGGTGCTACGCCCGCTCGGGCCGCAGGTCGGCACCCTCGCGGTCGCCGGTCGCTACATCTCCTCCACCGCGACCGCCGAGATCGGCGGTGACCTGTACGAGGCGATCGACACGCCCTACGGCGTCCGCATGATCATCGGTGACGTGCGGGGCAAGGGGCTGGACGCGGTCCGGCTGGCCAGCATCGTTCTCGGCTCGTACCGGCACGTGGCGTACGAGCGGGCCGACCTGCGCGCCGTCGTCGCCGACCTGGACCGCGCGGTCGCCCGCAACGTCGGTGACGAGGACTTCGTGACGGCGGCGCTGGTCGAGGAACGCGGCGGCACGCTCACCATCGTCAACTGTGGACACCCGCCGCCCCTGCTGCTGCGGCGTGGCGCGGTGATCCCGCTGGAACCGCCGGCCCCGGCCCCTCCGCTCGGGTTCATGCCGGTGGTCCGTCCCCGGGTCGAACGCCTGGAGCCCGGTGACCGGCTGCTGCTGTTCACCGACGGGCTCGGCGAGGCGCGGCGGGACGGCGAGTTCTTCCCCACCGCCGACCGGGCCTGGCGGCTGCTCGGCCACGGCACGGTCGCCAACGGGCTGGCCTCACTGGAGACCGCTCTGATCGAGTGGGTCCACGGCCGTCTGGACGACGACATCGCGCTGGTGCTGATGGAGTACGTCGGTGCCCGTACCGGCGCGGCCGCGGCCGTCCCGAGCTGGGAGGTCGGTGCCACCGAGGGCTGATTCCGCCCACCCGACGCTGCAGGTGTGTAATCGCCGTCACTCGGGTGATCCGCTTGTCGCTGGCTACCCGCGAGTAATACAGTGGGGGTTACTGATCGGTAACACTGTCCGGAAGCGGGGCCAGCGAGCATGACCCACTACAAGAGCAACCTGCGGGACCTTGAGTTCAACCTGTTCGAGGTCTTCGGTGCGGACCGGGCTTTCGGCCAGGAGCCGTACTCGGAACTCGACGCCGACACCGCCCGCAGCTTCCTCGCCGAGCTCGACCGCCTCGCTCGCGAGGACCTTGCCGCCAGCTACACCGACAGTGACCGCAACCCGCCGGTGTTCGATCCGGCCACGCACACCGCGCCGTTGCCGGCGTCGTTCAAGAAGTCGTACCAGGCATTCATGGACTCCGAGTTCTGGCGCCTCGACCTCCCGCCGGAGCTGGGTGGCACCAACGCGCCACGGGCCCTCTGGTGGGCGCTCGCCGAGCTGGTGCTCGGCTCGAACGCCCCCATCTGGATGTACGCCTCCGGCCCGTCGTTCGCGCACGTGCTGCACGTCGAGGGCACCGACCGGCAGAAGCAGTGGGCCAAGCTCTTCATCGACAAGCAGTGGGGCTCCACGATGGTGCTCACCGAGCCGGACGCCGGTTCGGACGTGGGCGCCGGCCGCGCCCGCGCGACGCAGCAGCCCGACGGGTCCTGGCACATCGAGGGCGTGAAGCGCTTCATCACCTCGGGCGAGCACGACCTGAGCGACAACATCGTGCACTACGTGCTGGCCCGCCCGGTCGGCGTGGAGGGCGTCGGTGGCCCGGGCACCAAGGGCCTGTCGCTCTTCGTGGTGCCGAAGTTCCACTTCGACGAGACCACCGGCGAGCTGGGTGAGCGCAACGGCGTCTACACCACGAACGTCGAGCACAAGATGGGCCTGAAGGTCTCCAACACCTGCGAGCTGACCTTCGGCGAGCACGGCGTACCGGCCAAGGGCTGGCTGCTCGGTGACAAGCACGACGGCATCCGGCAGATGTTCATGATCATCGAGTACGCGCGGATGCTCGTCGGCACCAAGGCCATCGCCACCCTCTCCACCGGCTACCTCAACGCCCTGGAGTACGCGAAGAGCCGGGTGCAGGGCGCCGACCTGATCCAGCAGGCGGACAAGGCCGCGCCTCGGGTCACCATCACCCACCACCCGGACGTGCGTCGCTCGCTGCTGCTGCAGAAGTCGTACGCCGAGGGTCTTCGTGCTCTGGTCCTCTACACCGCCTCCTGGCAGGACAAGGTCGCGATCGCCGAGGCAGCCGGCGACGAGAAGGCCACCAAGCTGGCCAAGCAGGTCAACGACCTGCTGCTGCCGCTGGTGAAGGGCGTCGGGTCGGAGCGGGCCTACGAACTGCTCGGGCACGAGTCGTTGCAGACCTTCGGCGGTTCCGGGTTCCTCCAGGACTACCCGTTGGAGCAGTACGTCCGCGACGCCAAGATCGACACTCTGTACGAGGGCACCACCGCCATCCAGAGCCTGGACCTGATCTTCCGCAAGATCGTTCGGGACAACGGCAAGGCGCTGATGGCGGTAGCCGGCGAGATCCAGGAGTTCATCTCCTCCGAGGCGGGCAACGGCCAGCTCAAGGAGGAGCGACAGGCGCTCGGTAAGGCGCTGACCGAGGTTCAGAACATCCTCGGCGTGATGACCGGCTGGCTGGGCGAGGCGCAGGGTGGCGACACCCGGGCGCTCTACAAGGTCGGCCTCAGCAGCCGCCGCTTCCTGCTGGCGATCGGTGACCTGGTCGTCGGCTGGCTGCTCCAGCGGCAGGCCGACGTGGCGCTGAAGGCCCTGGCCGGCGAGGTCTCCACCAGCGACAAGGCGTTCTACACCGGCAAGGTGGCCGCTGCCCGTTTCTTCGCCCGCGAGGTGCTGCCCCGCATCGGCGCCGACCGGCGGATCATCGAGGGTGCCGACCTCGACATCATGGACCTCCCGGAGGAGGCCTTCTGACCGTGCCACGGCACGGCTGACGGTCCCGGGTCCGCACCACCCGGGGTCGGCACCGACGGCCGGCGAGGGCTACCTGCCTCGCCGGCCGCCGCCGTTTCCGGTGGTAGCGCCTGCCGAGCCGCCACGGCACGTATGTGGCCGGCCCGGCCGGGTATGCCGGCTGCGTGGCGGGTAACCGTCGCGTGACCTCGAAAGGGAACGCCCAGAGCCACCGCACGGGGGAGTGCAGCGCACATGGGTGTAGGAAGCGGCATCTTTCTCATCGCGATCGGCGCGATCCTGACCTTCGCGCTGAGAGCCAACGTCTGGTGGATCGATGTGCGGGCCGTCGGCTGGGTGTTCATCCTGGCCGGGCTGGCCGTACTGCTGACCACGCTCTGGTTCTGGCAGGACCGGCGTAAGCGGGCCCGGACCCTCATCGTGGAGGAGAACCGGCTCTCTCATCCCACCGCGATGATGCCGCCGCCGCCGGATCCGCCCCCACCGACCGCCCCGCCGTCCTGAGCACGACCTGGGCGCGTACCCCTGAGCCACCCGCCGGTGACCGGCGGGTGGCTCAGTCGCGTGCGGTGTGGCCCGCCGTGACCGGCGCTCCCGCCCGGCTCAGCTCCGCCCAGCCGAAGCGGCCACGATGCACCGCCAGTTCGGCGGTACGCAGACCCTCCTCGGCCGCCCCGTCCGGATCGAGGAGCGCGGAGAGCAGAGAAATGCCCGGGTTATGGGCGATCAGGAGCGCGGTCCGGGCGGCCGGATCGACAGTGCGGACCAGCGCCAACAACTCCTCGGGGTGCGCGTCGTACGCGCCCGGCTCGTAACGGACGGTCGGTCGAGGACCGGTCGGACCACCCTCCGGCGGTGAACCGGTCATCCCCATCGCCACCCCGTGCCAGGTCTGCCGGGTGCGCCTGGCCGTCGAGCAGATGACCACGTCCGGCAGCAGGCCGTTCCGCGCCAGCCAGGCACCAGCCGCCGCCGCATCGGACTCCCCGCGTGCGCTGAGCGGGCGTTCGGCGTCGTCCGCCGCATCGCTACCCTGCTCGGCCTTCGCATGCCGAAGCAGGACCAGTGTCCGTGTCTCGAGGTCGGCGTCCGTCATGCCCCCAGCTTGCCCGATTGGCGATCTCCGTGCCTGGGTAAGTCAATGCCTGCCGCACCCCTACCGACGGCCGCGGCGCGTCGTACGCCAGGTTAGAGCCGAGGAGCGAGACATGGGCATTGGTGGCAGCATCTTCTTGATCGCGCTCGGCGCGATCTTCGCATTCGCCGTGGAAGCCGACCTGGGCTGGCTGGACCTGTCCGTCGTCGGCTGGGTGTTGATGCTGGCCGGCGTCGCCGGTCTGCTCGCCACCCTCTATTTCTGGAACAGCCGCCGCCGCACGGTGGTCGCCGCCCCGGTACGCGAGGAGCGCGTCGTGGCCGACCGCGTCGTGCCGGTCCAGGATGACCAGGTCATGCGGGAGTACCGCGAGGTTCGTCGGCCGGGCCACCCCGTCTGATCCTCGCCCGCGCACTCCGGGGTCCCGCAGCGCCGCGGGGCCCCGGCTCGCGTTCCGACCCAGCCGCGTTGCGCGCGCCCGGCTCGCGGGTGCGCCCGACCCGCCCTGCCCCCGCCCCGCCCTCGCGCCCTCTCAAGATCCGCACACTTTCGGGGAAACTGCTGCCTGCGGGTGCGTTGAGGCAGCAGTTTCCCCGGAAGTTGCGCGGATCTTGAGGGGTGTTGCCCGAGGCCGGGGCGCGCTCGCTCGTCCCGCGACTGTGCCGGACGTTCCGGTCAGGCGAACAGCGCGAAGTAGATCGCGATGTGGTGGCAGATCGCCGCCACCAGGGTGCAGGCGTGGAAGAACTCGTGGTGACCGAAGACCGTCGGCCACGGGTTGGGCCGCCGCAACGCGTAGAAGACCGCGCCGACGCTGTAGATCGCGCCGCCGACGATCAACAGCACCAGCGCCGCGACGCCACCACCGTGCAGGATCTCCGGCAGCATGGCCACCGACACCCATCCGAGCGCCAGGTAGAGCGGCGCGGACACCCAGCGCGGCGCGTGCGGCCAGACCACCTTGAGGGCCACGCCGGCCAGTGCCCCGCCCCAGACCAGGGCCAGCATCACGGTGGCCGGTCGGGGCGCGAGCAGCATCACGCAGAACGGTGTGTACGTGCCGGCGATGAACACGAAGATCATCGAGTGGTCCATCCGGCGCATCACCTGATAGCCGCGCTCCGACCACACTCGACGGTGGTACAGGGCGCTCGTGCCGAAGAGCCCGCAGACCGTCACGCTGTAGATGACGCAACTGACCAGGGGCGCCCACCCCGGTCGGCTGGCGGCGATCGAACAGAGCACGATGCCGCACACCACCGCGACGAAGAAGGCGTACGTGTGCAGCCAGCCGCGCATCCGGGGCTTACCGATGTCGACCGGCTTCAGGCGAAGCGGGGCGGAGGTGGTCACGACATCAGGTTACGGCACCGTAGGTTACTTTCAAGTAGTCGCGTCGGTGACGCCCGGCACCGTCATCGTGAACACCACGACCCCGATCCATCGGCGAAGATGAGCCGATGCGGATCCGGCCCGTCGGGGTGCACGCCCTCCTGCTCGACTGCACCACCGACGACGACACGCCCCACGACGACGACGCGCCCCACGACGACGTGCCCGAGGCCGACGTGGTCGACGCGTGGCGGGCCGAGTTGTGGCGGCGTCGGGAGCAGGGCGACCTGATCGCCGTCGAGATCGTGCCGGCGGCCAGCACCGTCCTGCTCGACGGTTTGCCCGACCCGAGCGCCACGGCCGAACAACTGGCCCGTTGGGCGGGCGACGTCGCCGCCGCCGCCGCGAACCGTCCCGCCAGCGCCGTGGCGGCCGCCAGGACCGGCGAGCGCGACGCCCTCACTGGAACCGTCGACCGTGACCCCGTCGCCGGAGCCGCCGACCGCGGCTCCACCACCAGAGCCGCCGACCGCGACGTTGCGGAGGTCGTCGTTCCGGTCTGCTTCGACGGACCGGACCTGCCGACGGTGGCCGAGCACTGGAACGTGGACGTGCCCGCCGTGCTGCGCCGGTTGACCGGCACCCGGTTCCGGGTCGCGTTCTGCGGATTCGCCCCCGGCTTCCCCTACCTGACCGGGCTGCCCGCCGAGTTGGCGCTGCCCCGGCTGGCCACACCCCGCCCTCGGGTGCCGGCCGGATCGGTCGCCCTCGCCGGCCCGTACGCGGGCATCTACCCGGGTGCGTCCCCCGGCGGCTGGCAGTTGGTCGGCCGCACCGAACTGGTTCTCTTCGACGTCCACGCCGATCCACCGGCCCGGCTCGGACCGGGCACGCTGGTGCGGATGGTGGCGACGTGACCCACCCGGCTGCCATCGAGGTGCTCCGCGCCGGGGCGCTCACCACGGTGCAGGACCTGGGTCGGCCGGGGTGGGCGCACCTGGGCGTACCCCGTTCTGGTGCCCTCGACCCGGCAGCTCTGCGGTTGGCCAACCGGCTGGTCGGCAACCCCGAGCACGCCGCCGGGCTGGAGATCACCCTGACCGGTTGTACCCTGCGGCTGACCCGGGCCACCACGGTGGCGCTCACCGGCGCCGAGGTCACGGTCCAGGCGGGCGATCGGCCCGCCGACGCCGGACGTCCGCTCACCGTGCCGGCCGGGACGGTGCTGCGGGTCGGCCCCGCCCGACGGGGCGTACGGAGTTGGCTGGCGGTGGCGGGTGGCATCGACGTGTCGCCGGTGCTCGGCAGTCGAGCCACCGACACCCTCTCCGGGCTCGGTCCGCCCCCGCTGCGCGACGGTGACCGGCTGCGGCTCGGCGACCCGCTCGGCGCACCCGCCCCGGTGGACCTGACCGTGTGCCCCACGCCCCCGTCCGAGCTGCGGTTGACACTGCGACTCGGTCCTCGCGACGACTGGTTCACGCCGAGCGCGATCGACCGGCTGTTCGGCAGCGCGTACACCCTCAGCCCGGTGAGCAACCGGGTCGGCGCGCGACTCGCCGGCGCGCCGTTGCCCCGCGCGGTCGCCGGCGAACTGCCCAGCGAGGGCATCGTGCTCGGCGCGGTACAGGTGCCGGCGGACGGACAACCGCTGATCTTCCTGGCGGACCATCCGACCACCGGCGGATACCCGGTCATCGGGGTGGTCACCGACGTGACCCCGCTCGCGCAGGCCCGGCCAGGGACTACCGTCAGATTCCATGGACCTCAACGCTGACCTCGGCGAGGGATTCGGCATCTGGCGACTCGGCGACGACGAGGCGTTGCTGAGCCTGGTCACGTCCGCCAACGTCGCCTGCGGCTTTCACGGCGGCGACCCGTCCACCATGCGACGGGTCTGCGAGGACGCCGCGCGGCGGGGGGTCGCGGTGGGCGCGCAGGTCGGCTACCGGGACCTGGCCGGCTTCGGTCGGCGGAGCATCGCGTACGCCTTCGGCGAGCTACGCGACGAGATGACGTACCAGCTCGGGGCGCTGAACGCGTTCTGCCGGCTGTTCGGCACCCGGGTCCGCTACCTGAAGCCGCACGGGGCGCTCTACCACGCGACCAGCACGGACGAATCCCAGGCGGCGGCCGTGGTCGCCGCCGTCACCGGGTACGACCCCGAGTTGCCCGTCCTCTGCCTGCCCGGCTCGACGCTGGCCCAGCTAGCCGTCGGCGCGGGTCTGCCGGTCGTCGCCGAGGCGTTCGCCGACCGCGCGTACCTGCCCAACGGGGCGTTGGTGCCGCGTGGCACCCCCGGTGCCGTGATCAGCGACCCGGAGCAGGTGGCCGAACGGGCGGTGCGGATGGCCGTCGAACGGGTCGTGGTGGCGGTGGACGGCACCGTCATCCCCTGCTCGGTCGACTCCATCTGCGTGCACGGCGACACCCCGGGCGCGGTATCCGCCGCCGAACTGGTCCGCGCCGCCCTGATCGACGCCGGCGTGACCCTGGCACCGTTCGCGTGAGAGGAGGGGCCCGCACGGGGCCCCTCCGCGTACGTCAGGCGTCCAGGCCGCGAAGCACCAGCGGCAGCCGGGTCACCGCGCCGTCGACCACCCGGACCGGTACGCCCCAGTCCTGCCGGGTCAGGTGGCACGCCGCGTGTTCGACGTCCGCGTCACAGGTGGCCGCCTGGGCGGTCACCTGCAACACACCGGCGGTGACCTCGCCGTTCAGCACCAGTCGACGGGACAGTTCGGTGCCCGTTCCGGCACCCTCGACCAGCAGCTCCGGTGGAGAGGCGGACACCACCAGCCGGGTCGACGGCCCGTACGTCTCGTCCAGCTTCTGCCCCGGCGCCGGGGTGAAGACGATGTCCAGGGTGACCTCACCGGCCGAGACGTCGGTCGGCTTGCGTTCGGTGCGGTGCCGGGGCCCGTCCACCGTGCTGGCGCCCGCCGCCGACAGTGCGCCCGGAGCGAGCCGGGTCAGCCGGTGCGCGGCGGACTCCACCACCAGCACCTCGCCGGCCGGGGTGAGCACCAGGTCGCTGGGCTCCGCCAACCCGTCGGCGACGGTGGAGACCTGGTTGCTGTCCGGGTCGAAGCGGCGCACCGCACCGTTGTACGTGTCCGCGATCAGCACCGAGCCGTCCGGCAACGCGCACACCCCCAGCGGGTGCTGGAGCAGCGCCGACTCCGCCGGGCCGTCCACGTGCCCGAAGTCGAACAGGCCCTGCCCGACGGCGGTGCCCAGCACGCCGTTCTCGACGTAGCGGACGGCGCTGGTCTCACTGTCGGCGATCCAGAGCCGGGTGCCGTCGGCGGAGACGGAGAGCCCGGACGGCTGTGCCATCCACGCCTCGGCCAGCGGGCCGTCGCGCAGCGCCTCGACCGTGGTGCCCGCGTACATGCCGGCGGTCCGCTTGATCGGGTCGAACCACCAGAGCTGGTGGATACCGGCCATCGCGATGATCAGTTTGTCGTCGTACCAGGCCAGGTCCCACGGGGACGAGAGATCCACGGCGAGCGCGTCGTGGGCGTGGTCGTCCACCTCGGCACGCCACTGCCGGCCGCTCCCGGCCACGGTCAGTACCTCGCCGGACTCCAGCCGTACGCCACGCAGCAGGTGGTTGACCGTGTCGGCCACCACCAGGTCGTAGCCGGCCACCTCGGCGACGTGCGTGGGCAGCAGGCACACCCCCTGCGGCTCCGAGAACGTCGCCGCGGCAGCCGGCCCGTCGGCGCGGCCCCGCTCGCCCGAGCCGATCCGACGCACCGGCGTCTCGCCGTCCGGTGCCACCTCGACCAGCGAGTGCCGGGCCGAGTCCGAGACCAGCAGGTTGCCGTTCGGCAGTTGAGCCGCCTTGCCCGGGAAGCGCAGCGCGGTCTCCGGCGCCGGTGGCGGAACGTACGGCCCGTCGCCCCGGTGCAGGGTGCCCTTGGCCTCGTGGGTGGCGATCAGCTCGTCGATCAACCGGGCCAGCCCTTCGGCGTGCCCCTCGCCCGCCATGGTGGCGACGACGTACCCCTCGGGGTCGATCACCGACAGCGTCGGCCAGGCCCGGGCGGCGTACTGCTGCCACATGTCCATCTCGGGGTCGTCGAGGACGGGGTGGTGCACTCCGTACCGCTCGACGGCGGCGGCGAGCGCGTCCGGGTCCTTCTCGTGCTCGAACTTCGGCGAGTGCACACCGATCACGACGAGCACGTCGCCGTACTTCTCCTCCAGCGGGCGCAGCTCGTCGAGGACGTGCAGGCAGTTGATACAGCAGAACGTCCAGAAGTCCGCGATCACGATCTTGCCGCGAAGGTCCTGCAGGGTCAGATTCCGGCCGCCGGTGTTGAGCCACTGCCGGCCCCGCAGTTCGGGCGCCCGTACACGCGCTGTCGTTGCCATCCCCTCAGCCTGCCACGCCCCACCGGCCCGATCGCCGTGACCCGGACGACAGCAGGCAGAGCGGCTGCTAGCCCGCGCCGCCTTCGTTGCGTTCCCGACGCTTCGCGGCGTACTCGCGGACCTCGACCGCGTCCCATATGCGCCCACGGTCAGCGTCTCGATCGGAGATCCGCGCGAGTTCCCCGATGTTGCTGCCTCCGAGGCGCTGGAAACACCAACATCCCCGATCTTGTGCGGATCTCGGACGGTGCGGCGGTTCGGCGGCGGGCTTGGGCGCGGGGACGGGTACGACGAACGGCGGGGTCACGGTCGCCCGTGGCCCCGCCGTCGACGGAGTTACTTCGTGGCCGGCTTGAGGCAGAGCACCCGGTTGGTGCCGTCACCCGGCAGCACCACGTGCGGCTGCGTCGGGTCGGCGCACTTCTCCTTCGCGTCCACCTTCGACACGATCGTGAAAGCGCCCGCCTCGCCGCAGTCCGCCGCCGAAGCGCCACCCTGACCGGACTGCTTCACGCAGGTGCCGACCGCCGGGTCGAAGGCCGGCGTGTCGTTGTCGCCGAACTTGCCGAGCAGCAGCAGCAGGCCGAGCGGCACCGCGAGGATCAGCACCGCGGCGACCAGCACCGCGGCCAGCACCCGGCCGTTGCGCACCTTGGGGGTCGGCGGTTCCACCTTCGGCTCGTCGGCGTCCGGCTTGAACGCGTCGAACCGGCCCTGCTCCGACTGCCCGGCCTCCTGGCCCCACGGCGACGGGGGCTGCTGCGCGGGCGGGAACGACGGTGGGAAGTTGCCGCCCGGCACCGGTTCCGTTGCCGGCCCGGCACCGAAGCCCGGCCCACCGAAGCCACCGGAGCCCGGCCCACCGGAGCCCGGCCCACCGAAGTCCGCTACGCCGAAGGTGGCGGTGCCGTTGACCGCGGCGCTACCGGCGGCCGGCGACCCGGGGCCGCCGAACTGGTCGGCGGGCCGTTCGGCACCGGCGTTCGGTCGGTTGCCGTTGACCGGCCGGTTGTTGCCGGGCGCGTCGACGAAGGACGGCACACCCGGCGGGAACGCCGGCGGTGCCGACGGAGCCTCACCGAACGCGTTCGGTGCGGGCTGCCGGTCGTCGAAGCGCGGATCGGCAGCCGGCTCGCCGCCCCAGCCGGGGCCGGCCTGGCGCTGCGCGTCGTCCTGCCACTCGGGCACCATCGGGCGTTGCGAGTCGCCCTGCCACTCCGGCGCGGCCGGGCGTTGCGAGTCGTTCTGCCACTCGGGCACGACCGGGCGTTGCGGATCGTTCTGCCACTCCGGCGCGGCCTGCCGCTCGACTGCCGGCTCGGCCTGGAACGCCTCCGGCTCCGGCTCGTTCTCCGGCTCGGGGCGGGCCGGGCGGCCGTACACCCGGGGTTGTGGCGAAGCCGTGCCGGTCGGTCGGGCGGCCTGGTCGGTCGGGGGCATCACCCGGCTGGCCAGCGGCACCGATGCGCTCGCGGTGGCTCGGGCCGCCGCGCCCGCTGCCTGATCGGCCTCCGACGTGGGTACGACCGCACGGCCTGCACCGGACTCCGGGGAGGTACGCGGGGCGGGCACCACAGCACCACTCGCGGAGGCATCTTCCGCGCGACCCCAGCCGGCCGGCTCCGCCTCGTACTGTGCGGCGGCGTCCGGTGTCTCCCGCTCGGCGTACGCGGGCTGCTCGGGGATCGGAGCGAACTGGGCGTGCGGTGCCGGGTAGTCGGCCGGCGGAATGGCGGCCAGGCTGGCGCCCGGCACGCGCTGCTCCTGCGGGGGCAGCGGCACCGCGTTCGCCGGTGAGATGCCCGGTGCGGGCCCGGGCTGGTAGGCGGGTGCCTCGCCGCCGCGGTCCGCTTCCCAGCCACCACGGGACTGGGCGGAGGCTTCCGCTTCGGCGCGACCCCACACCTCACCGGGTGCCCACGGTTCGGCCTCCGGAACGACGGGAGTGCTCGGGGCCGGGTTGTCCGGGTTGGCGGGCCAGCCGGGCGCCCCGTCGTTGCCGGGCACGCTGACGCTGGCGCGAGCGGGGAGGCCGCTCTGCTCGGGCGGGGTCCACCCCGACGGCTCCGGCCGATCGGTCGGCTGGTCCTGGGGGGTGAGCACCCAGTCGGGCTGCTGCGGACGGCCTTCGGCGGCGCCCCAGGCGGCGGGCTGCGCGGGTTGGTCCTGTCGCGCCTCGCTGCCGTCGTTCCAGGCGGCGGGCTGTGCCTGCTGCTGTGCCGCCCACCCGCCGGACTGCGCCGGGTCCTCCTGGCCGGGTCGGCTCGGTGCCGGCACCTGAGCCGCCCCACGGGCGGCGTTCGGCGGGGCGGCCTGGCCCCACGCCGGGGCGGGCTGCTCCGTCGGCTCGGCGGGTTGGCCCCAGGCCGGCGGTGACTGCTCGGCCGGCGTCCACACCGGCTGGTCGTCGCGGGCGGCGGTGCCGGCGGGCCAGCCGCCGTTGCCGGTCGCGCCCTCCTGCTGGGCAGCGCCGGACCAACCACCGGCCTGCGGAGGCTCGGGCTGCTGCGCCTCGGCCCCGCGCCAGTCACCGGCGGGCGGGTTGGCCTGTGCGGCGCCACCCCAACCGCCGGACTGGGCCGGGTCTTCCTGGGCGGGCCAGGCAGTGGTGGCCGGAGGCACCTGCGCGGCGCCCCTCGCGGCCGGCTGGGCCTGCACCCACTCGGGCTGCTCGGCGGCACCCGACTGCCAGCCCTGCTGCTGCGCGCCCCACGCGGCGGGCTGGGCGGGGGCGGGCGCGCCTGCGTCGTTGCCGGGCCAGCCGCCGGGCTGCTGCTGCGGTGGTTCGCTCGTGCCGCCGCCAGCGGCCCAGGCGGGCTGCGCGGGGTCGTTGGGCTGCGGGCCGCCACCCCAGGCGGGGGTGGGCTGCTGCTCGCCCTGGGTCGCCCAGGCCGGCGTCGACGGGTTGGGCCGCGTCGGCGGCGGGGGCGCCCAGCCCAGGTCGGGGCCGGCGGCGTTCTGGCCGTTGTCCGGCTGCGCCGGGCGGTCGCCGTACGGCGCCGGTCCGCCGGCGCCCGGTGACACCTCGTCCGGCTCTTGGCCGGGACGGTGCGGGCCCTCGGACGTCATGGGTGCGCCTCCTCCATCACATGTCGGCTCGCCGGTGCCGATCGGTCTCCTCGGCATGGCTGCCGGCGTCACCGGCGTACCGCTGTGCCGGCTCCCCGCACGGTATCGGGTAGCGGCACGGCGCGTCCAAGGAGCACCGGTCGTCACTACGCGTGACCGGTCGGTGTCGAGCAGCTTCTATCGGCTCGGCCTCTGCCGGGTCGGCGGGCGGCGACCGAAGCCCACCGTACCGGGCGTTGCGGCAGGGCGGAATCCCGGTGGTGGGTGGCGGGAAACGCCGATGGCCCACCCGGTGGGCCGGGTGGGCCATCGATCTGGAGGAGGTGCGGAATGTCGTGGAGCGTCAGCTCATGTGACGCTGGGCGATGACGAGGATCTCCTCGCGGACCGCCGGCGAGTTCGCCGAGCGCAGCGCGTGCTCGATGGCACGGGCGCGGCGGTTGGCGTCGCGGTGGTTGCGGATTCGCTCGATCATGCTCATTGGTGGGTCCCCCTAGCTATTCGGTTGTCAGCCCCTGATGCGTCTATTCAACCGCAGAACCCGGTGAACTTCCATCGATTATTAGGTGAGCTGAGACACTTGCCTAACAATCAAAGGTCAACAGGCTGTCTGGCCGACGGTTCCGTCGCCAAAACGACACGGCCGGTGTGCCGGGAGTTAACCCGTGGCACACCGGCCGTGGCTGGCGTCGCGAACGATCAGGTCCAGGCGAGCAGGGCCGCCTCCGGATCGGCGAGGAAGTCGCCGATGTCGCGCAGGAACTTCGAGCCCAGCTCACCGTCGATGATCCGGTGGTCGAAGCTGAGCCCCAGGGTGGTCACCTGACGCACCTTGACCTTGCCCTTGTGCACCCAGGGCATCTCCCGCACCGCACCGAACGCCAGGATCGCCGACTCGCCCGGGGGCAGGATCGGCGTGCCGGTGTCCACCCCGAACACACCGACGTTGGTGATGGTCAGGGTGCCGCCGGACATGTCCGCCGGCGAGGTGCGGCCGGACTTGGCCGTCTGCACCAGGTCGGTCAGCGAGTCCGCCAACTCCCGCAGCGAGAGCCGGCCGGCGTCCTTGATGTTCGGCACGATCAGACCGCGTTCGGTGGCTGCCGCGATACCGAGGTTGACGTACTCCTTGACCACGATCTCGTCGCCGGCCCAGGTCGAGTTGACCATCGGGTGACGCTGCACCGCCAGCAGCACGGCCTTCGCCACCAGCAGCAGCGGCGAGACCCGTACGTCGCGCCACTCCCGTCGGCCGCGCAGTCGCTCCAGCGCCTTCATCGCCCGAGTCACGTCGACGGTCAGGAACTCCGTCACGTGCGGAGCGGTGAACGCCGAGCGCGACATGTTCTCGGCGGTGAGCTTGCGTACCCCCTTCACCGGGATGCGCTGCTCGCGATCCGTGCCGAAGCTCGCGGCGCTCGTCGCCGTCGCCGTGACCGGCTCGGCCACCACGGTGGCGCCGCTCGCCGCCTGCTGCACGTCCTCGCGGGTGATCGAGCCCAGCGGACCCGAACCGGTCAACGTCGCGAGATCGACCCCGAGATCCTTGGCGAGCTTGCGCACCGGCGGCTTGGCCAGAACCGCCCCGCCCCGTCGATCATGGACTTGTGGTGCCGGAACAGCGGGGGTTGGGGTGGGTTTGTCACCCGCCACAACTCCATGATCCACCGCCGGGGCGGGGGTCTGCGCCGGGACGCCGCCCTTGCGCGGGCGGCGCTTCGCCGTCGTGGTGCGCGGGCCGTAGCCGACCAGCACCGCGGTCCGACCACCCGGGGCCGGACCGCCGATCAGGCCGGGCTCCACCATGCCCTCGGCCGGCGCCACCTCCACCGCCGCCAGCGAAGCCGCCGACGGAGTGGGCAGGTCGCCGCTCGGTGCGGCGGTGGTCGACGGGGCTTCCAGCGGACCGGCGCCCGGGTCGGTGTCGATCGCGATGATCGGCGCACCCACCTCCACCGTGGTGCCCTCCGGGTGGTGGATCGCCTGCACCTGTCCGGCCCACTTCGCCGGGATCTCCACCGCCGCCTTCGCCGTCTCGACCTCGACGATCGGCTGGTTCAGCTCGATGGTGTCGCCGACCTTGACCAGCCAGGTCAGGATCTCGCCCTCGGTCAGTCCTTCGCCCAGGTCGGGCAGGTTGAACGTCTTGATCCGGGACATGTCGCTCACCAACCGAAGGTGCGGTCGACGGCGTCGAGCACCCGATCGAGGTCGGGCAGGTACTCCTCCTCCACCCGGGCGGCCGGGTAGGGGGTGTCGAAGCCGGTCACCCGCAGCACCGGCGACTCCAGGGAGTAGAAGCACTCCTCGGTGATCCGGGCGGCCAACTCGGCGCCGAGACCGATGTTCGACGGCGCCTCGTGCACCACCACCGCGCGGCCGGTGCGCTTGACCGACTCGTACGCGGCGCTCAGATCCAGCGGGGACAGTGAGCGTAGGTCGATGACCTCCAGCTCCCGGCCGTCCTCGGCCGCGGCGGTCGCCGCCTCCAGGCAGGTCCGCACCATCGGCCCGTAGGCCAGCAGGGTGACGTCGGTGCCGGGCCGCACGACCCGGGCCGAATGCAGGGGGTACGCCTCGGACAGCGGCGCGTCCAGGTCGACCTGACCCTTCTCCCAGTAGCGCCGCTTGGGCTCCAGGAACACGATCGGGTCGTCCGAGGCGATGGCCTGCTGGATCATCACGTACGCGTCCTGCGGGTTGGAGCAGGACACCACCTTCAGCCCGGCGGTGTGCGCGAAGTACGCCTCCGGCGACTCGGAGTGGTGCTCGACCGCGCCGATGCCGCCACCGAACGGGATCCGGATCACCATGGGGATGCTGAGCTTGCCGCGCGAGCGGTAGTGCATCTTCGCCACCTGCGACACGATCTGGTCGTACGCGGGGTAGACGAAACCGTCGAACTGGATCTCGCAGACCGGCCGGTAGCCACGGATGGCCAGGCCGACAGCGGTGCCGATGATGCCGGACTCGGCCAACGGGGTGTCGATCACCCGCTGGTCGCCGAAGTCCTTCTGGAGCCCGTCGGTGATCCGGAAGACGCCGCCGAGCTTGCCGACGTCCTCGCCCATGATGATGACCTTGGGGTCGGTCTCCAGGGCGCGGCGCAGACCGGTGTTGAGGGCCTTGCCGAGGGTGAGCGTCTCCGTGGCCATCAGTGTGCGCTCCCCTCGAACGACTCCATGTAGCGGCTGAACTGCGCGCGCTGCTCGTCGAGCAGCGGAGAGCCGTTGGGGTAGACGTGGTCGAACATCGTCACCGGCTCCGGGTTGGGCATGGCGAGCACCCGCTCACGCAGGTGCACCGACTCGCGGCGGGCCTGCTCGTCGACCTCGGCGAAGAAGTCCGCGTCGGCGATCTTCTGCTTCTCCAGGAAGGCCCTGACCCGGCTGATCGGGTCCTTCGCCTGCCACGCCTCGACCTCGCTGGCGATCCGGTAGCGGGTCGGGTCGTCGGAGGTGGTGTGCGCGCCCATCCGGTACGTGTACGCCTCGATCAGGCTCGGGCCCTGCCCGTGCCGGGCGTTGTCCAGCGCGGTGCGGGTGACCGCGTACGTGGCCAGCACGTCGTTGCCGTCCACCCGTACGCCGGGGAAGCCGAAGCCGGCGGCCCGTTGGTAGAGCGGGATGCGGGTCTGCCGCTCCAACGGCTCGGAGATGGCGTACTGGTTGTTCTGGCAGAAGAAGACCATCGGCGCGTTGAACACGCCCGCCCAGACGAACGCCTCGTTGACGTCGCCCTGGCTGGTGGCCCCGTCGCCGAAGTACGCGATCACGGCTTCGCCGTCGTCGGTGCCGGTCTTGCCGTCCATGGTGATCCCCATGGCGTAACCGGTGGCGTGCAGGGTCTGCGCCCCGATCACGATCGTGTACATGTTGAACTTGAACTCGTTCGGGTCCCAGCCGCCCTGGTCGACGCCGCGGAACAGGCCGAGCGGCATGATCGGGTCGATGCCCCGGCAGTAGAGGACACCGTGCTCCCGGTAGGTCGGGAAGGCCATGTCCTGGGTACGCAGCGCCCGCCCCGAGCCGACCTGGGCGGCCTCCTGGCCGAGCAGACTGGCCCAGATGCCCAGCTCGCCCTGACGCTGGAGAGCGGTCGCCTCGGCGTCCAGCTTCCGGACCAGCACCAGGTCGCGGTAGAGCCCGCGGTATTCCTCGTCGGTGAAGTCGACGCGGTACTCGGTGCCGTCCGGACCGGTGACGCTGTCGATCCGTTCGCCTTCGGGGGTCAGTAGCTGCACCAGCTCAGGGTCGCCGGCCGCGCCCTTCCTGGAGCGGGGTGCGGCCCGCCTGCTGCGGGTGGTGCCCCCGGGGTCGCCCTTTGCCATCGGTCTCTCCCTGTCGTGTCTGCGTCGGCACCGGGGGGTCACCCGGCCGCGCAACTCGTGCGCCTGTCCGGCTGCTGCCGGACCGGTTCCTGGCGGCCGCGCCTAGCCCCGGTGGGGGTTGCCGCGCGGCGTGAGCCGGGTTCTGGCCGAACCCGGATCGGGAGCGCCGGCGCCGGGCCGCGCCTGCCGCGAGGGTGCGCGGAGGTCACGGCTGCGTTGCCGTCGTGCTCCATATTCGCAGAGCAGGTGAGCGCGCCCACAGTACGCCCGCCCCGCATCCCGACCGGCCACGCTTTGCGATTGTTTGTCGTCATCATGCCGTCCTGCGTTTCCAGGGCGATCCGGCGATGATTCGTCACCGTTCGGTCAGGCCCGCGTGTCGACACGCGGTGGAGGTTGGCTGACGCAGGGTGACTACGTAAGGCTGATTCCCGCAGGATCGCGCCTATCGGGTTGTTTGCCAGCTTTAGGCGGGGCGTCTTCATCTCCTCGACGGCTACGACAAGGGGTGTGCGGTGCACGAGCCAGCTGACGGTCCCGGCACACCGGCGCTCGGCCGGCACCGGTCCGCAGGCGGTTACCGCCGCGTGGTGGGCGTCCACCGTGCTCCGGGCGGTGGCCCCACCCGGGGCTACCTGCTCACCGTCGCCCTGCTGGCCGGGACCGCGTCGATGCCGATCCTCGCCGCGATCAGCGCCGGCTCGGCCACTCCGGGCAGCACCGCACTGCCGGACAGCAGCACCCCGTTCATCCCGACCCCGTCGGTCGGGCCGGTGTTGATCCCGATGCCGATGACCAGTCAGCCGGCGCTCCCGCCGCTCGGCACCCCCAGTGTCGTACCGACCAGCGGCTGGCTGCCCGCCGCTCCGCGACGCCCGGCGGAGGAGCCGGCCCCGGCGGACCGGGGTCCTGCCCCGCGGACGACGACCCGGCCGCTCGCGCCGAATCCCACCCGGGGTTACTCGCCCCCCGCCCGCCCGCCCGTTGCTCCGCCACCACCGACCGCTTCACCGACCGACCCGGGCCCGACCGGTTCACCCGACCCGGACCCGACCGACCCGGATCCCACCGGCTCACCCGACCCGGACCCGACCGACCCGGACCCCACCGGTTCGTCAGACCCGGACCCCACCGGCTCGTCAGACCCGGACCCGACCGACCCGCCGGATCCGGACCCGACCGGCTCGACCGGGCCCGATCCGACCCCGACCCTGACGCTGGACCCGACGCCCACCTTCGACCCGACGCCGACTGTCGACCCGACCGCCACGCCGGCTCCGACCTGCCCGACGGGCGCCGTGACCGCCACACCCACCGGCACCCGGTCCGTGCCGCCGTCCAGGACACCCGTGCCGCCGTCCGCGATGCCCGCGCCACTGCCGCCCACCACACCCGGGACGACTGCCGCACCGAGCAGCCGGCGCGGTCCCGCGATTCCGTCGTCGCCGGCCGACGCCTCGGCTGCCGCGACCGGCCCGGTGCCGCCGGCCCGACCGATGCGCTCCGCGGTGTCCCCAGCGGTACGGTGACGAGCAGGCGCGGCCCATCCGGTGCCGACGGCGTTCGACGGTAGGCGCGTACCGCGGGGGGTGGCGTGGGCGGCGGTGCGAAACTCCGCCCGGTCACCCGACCCGGCCCGGGGCAGCGACTCGCCCGGCTGGTCACCGAGGTGACCGCACCGGCGGTGCTGGTGTCGTTGCTGATCCTCACCGTGAGCTGGCACAGCGCGAGCCGCCCCGGTCAGGGTCTCGTCTGGGGTCTGCTCGCCACCGTCTTCGTCACCGGCATCCCCTTCGCCTACATCGTCGGCGGAGTACGCCGTGGCCGGCTCACCGACCACCACGTCGGGCGGCGGGAGCAGCGCCGGGCCCCGTTGCTGGTCGGCCTCGGCTCGGTCGCGGGCGGGCTCGGCCTGCTCACCGTGCTCGACGCACCCCGCCCGGTGCTGGCGTTGGCGTTGGCCGGGCTGGTCGGCCTCGCGGTCACCGTGTCGGTCAGCCACTGGTGGAAGATGTCGATCCACTCGGCGGTGGCCGCCGGCGCTCTGGTCATCCTGACGCTGACCTTCGGCACGCACGTGGTGATCGCCGCCCCGGTGTTGGCGTTGGTCGGCTGGTCCCGGGTGCGGTTGGGGGACCACACGGTGCCGCAGGTGCTCGCCGGCGGGCTGCTCGGCGCGCTGATCGCCGCAGCGGTCTTCGGCCCCCTGCGCTGAACCCGCCCGCCGCGTTGAGGCGGCCCGACGCCGAGGGCCGGGTCGGGGCGGGCGGCGTCACGCCGCCCGCCTCGGGATGTCGTCAGGCGCCGTCGTCGGCGAGGCGGTGCCGGTTCGCCTCGATCCACGCGTCCAGGGCGGCCGGGTCGTCCGGGTCCACCCCGTCGGCCATCAGTTGTGCCACGGCGGCGGTGGCGGCGCTGCGCCGCTCGCCCGTCGAGTAGAGACGGGCGAACTCCGGAACCATCTCCTCGATCGCCTCGTCGGTACGCGTCGTCGCCGCCTCGGGCAGGCCGCGCTGACGGGACGCGTACCGCGCCCAGGCGCGCAGCACGCGGGGCAGCATCGCCGCGTCGTCCATGTCGAGCACGGCCCGGCGGTGGACCCAGTCGAGCAGGAAGAGCCCGGACACCGCCGGGCTCCAGCGCATGGGGTCGGCGTCCGGGAAGGTGGCGGAGTGGTCCAACAGCAGGCTCAGGCAGAAGTGCAGCGAGGCCAACTCGGGGCCGTCGACGGAATCGAGGCCGAACCGGGTGGCCTCCGGTGCGGCCAGGAACCGCCGGACCAGGTCGGTGCGTTCGGCGGCGGAGAGCGGCTCGACCTCCGCCGGGCCGGTCGGGTCGGCCGCGGCGGGCAGCATCGCCAGTCGGGCGCCGACCAACGCCCGGTCGGTGGCGAGCGAACCCTCGCCGGGCAGCTCGCTCAGCTCGTCGGTCACCGCGAGGTGGCGGGCCACCTCACCCCGGAGCCGGGCTGGGTTCTCGGTGCGGAACCAGGTCAGCTCGTCGTCCGCGCACATCTGCCGGACCTGGTCCAGGATCCGTTCCGCCGGACCGCCCACGAAGATGTCCTTGGTGATGCCGATGTTGTGGTCCACCAGCGCGACCAGCGCGTGCTCGGCGCCGCCGGACTCGTCGTCGTAGGCGAAGGTGGCGAGGTAGGAGGTCTGGTCGCCGTAGACGTCGCCGTACGCCCAGGAGCCGGTCAGGTGCACCCGACCGAGCTGACCGGTCCAGCTGGGCGCCTGGCTGCCGGGGCGCACCCGTTCGGTGCCTGTGGCGTCCGGGACGAGCCTGGCGAAGATCTGGCGGATGGTCGTCGCCGACGCGATCCGGCGGCGGGCGGTGGCGGCGAGGAACCCGGTGACGAACTCCCGTACGGCGGTGTCGCGGTCGGTCTCCGCGATCGCGTAGACACTGCCCAGTAGCGCGCTGCCGAGCATCTCGGCGTCGAGGGCGGACTCCAGCTTGGTCACGTCGCGTGCGGCGTGCAGCACCGCGTCGTAGGGGGTCTGTGGCGTGGCCATGCTCCGACCCTACGCCGCCCGGGGCGTACGCAGAGCGGTAGCGAGCCGCCCGGAACGTCAGCGGCGGGCGGCCTCCCGCAGCGCGTCGCGTGCCTGCGCGTACGAGCCGAGCACGATTCGCACCGGTGCGAGCACGTACTCCTCGCCCACCTCGGAGACCCGGACCGTCAGCCGTTGCCGGGCCCGGGCCCGGGCTCTCCGGGCTGCCCAGCGCACCACCGGTCGGGTCAGCGCGGCCACCAGCAGCCCGGCCAGCAGGCCGCCGAGCAGCAGAACGGTGGGCATCGGCACCTGCCCGACCATCGGGTTGTCCAACGCGGGCAGGCCGAGCGCCCGTAGCGCGTAGCCGAGCACCAGCCAGCCCAGGCCGACCGCGGCGGCCACCGTCACCAGCCACTGCACACCGCCGACGACCCGCCACCACACCGGTTGACGGTCCAAACCGAGGTCGGTGCCGGCGATGGCGCGGTCCAACGCGTCCGGCAGGTCGTCCAGGCGGGACCGGGCGGCGGCGGTCACCGCCGTCGGCCAGGTGGCGGGCAGGCCGCCGGCGGCCCGGTCGGCCACCGCGCGGATCGCCAGCCCGAGGGCGGAGCGCTGCGCGACAGTCGGGTCCGGCACCGAGGTCGCCGCCACCAGGCTCTCCGACGGGTCGGCGTCCGCGCCGGCCGGGCCGGGTAGGTGTAGCCGCCGCAGCGGATCGGGCCGCAACCGCCGCCAGCCCCGAACCACCGGCCAGCCGGTGGTCGCGCCGGCCCGATGCCGGTACGCCCGCTCCACCGCCTCGCTCACCGCCGGCACACCGGCGGCATCGGCCAACGCCCGGTTCAACCCGGCGACGGCGCCGTCGTCCGGCCCACCGGCGGGCCGGGCCGAGCCGACCAGCTCGTCCAGCGCGACGACGACGCTGTCGACGTCACCGGCGAGCCGCCGCAGCGCGGCCTGCCGCTCGGCGACGGTCCGTTCCAACGCGTCGCGCAACCCGACCATCCCGGCCGGGTCGATGGCGGTGGTGGACAGCAGGGGCACCCCGGTCAGCCCGTCCGTGTCGAGCAGCCGCCGTAGGTCGTCCATGACCCGGGGCAGCTCGGTCGGGGGCAGCCGGTCGGCCTGGTTGAGCACGACGACCGTGACGTCGCGGTGCCGGTGGAACTCCCGCAGGTAGTTGTCGTGGACGACCCGGTCGGCGTACTTCTGCGGGTCGACCACCCAGACCACCTGGTCGACCAGGCCGAGAAGGCGGTCCACCTCGAGCCGGTGGGACCGTTGCACCGAGTCGAAGTCGGGCAGGTCGAGCAGGATCAGCCCGTGCAGCGCGGTCTCGTCGTCAGCGTCCAGGGCGCTCTCCCGGACGAAGCGGTGTCGGGGCAGCACGCCGATCCAGTCGAGCAGTCGGTTGGCGTCCTCCAACGGACCCCACACGCAGGCGTGGGTGACGCCGGTGGTGGGGCGGCGGACGCCGACCGGCGAGAGCTGGAGCCGGGCCAGGGCGTTGAACAGGCTCGACTTGCCGCTGCCGGTGGCGCCGGCCAGGGCCACCACGGTGTGGTCCCGGGACAGCGCGAGCCGGGTGCCGGCCCGCTCGACCACCGTGTGCGCGGGTACGAGTTCGGCGTCCGGCAGCAGGCCGTCCACCGCGGCCAGGAACCGGCGTACCGCTTCCAGGCGGCCGATCAGCTCGTCGGCGTCGACCCGCTGGTCCCCGCGGAAAGCCTCGCGGAGCCGGCCGGTGATGTTCGTCACCGGGAACCCTCCTCGTCGACGGCGGGCGGGGTGTCACCGTCGGCGGACAGGCCGCTGCGGTGTCGGGCCAGCTCGACCCGCCCGGCGGCCCGACGTAGGCCGTCGCCGACCTCCACGGCGGGGCGGGCCTCCGCGCTGCGGCTCAGGAAGCGGTCGGCCTCCGCGTCGAGCAGCGTCCGCACCCGGCTCAGCAGATCGGTGCGGGCCTTCGCAGCGAGGGTACGCACCGCCTGGTCGCCGAAGATCGCCTGGAGGACGGCCTGCGCGGCGACGGTGGTGCCGGCGCCGGTGGCCACCTCCAAGCCGGTGGGGATGAACGCTGTGGAGGCGAAGACCGCGATCATCACGGCCAAGCCGGTGGCGTTGACCGCGTACGCGGCCGTGCGGGCCACGAACCGTTTGTCACCGCCCTCGACCCGGACCAGCTCCAGGACCCCGCGCTGCCAGTCGCGGACCATCCGTTCGGCGCGTTCCGGCAGATCGTCGCTCGGGTGGGCGAGCGCGGGGTCGAGCAGCTCGGCACCGGCCGGGTGTGCCTTCCACCCGGTGTACGCGGATTCGGCCGCCTCCGAGGCCACCCCGCGCAGCAGTGTCACCAGCTGCGACTCGATGGCGTTGCGAAGTTCGGTGGCGGGTGCCGGACGCCCGGTGACAGCGGCCACGACCCGGTCGCGTAGGCGGCCGATCCGGGCCTCCAGGGTGCGGAACAGCTCGCCGGTGCCGACGAACTCCTGCCAGCGGGCGAGTACCTCACCCCGGAGCAGCCGACCGTCCTGGAGCCCCTGCTCGGCGGTGCGTTCGGCACCCCGGTACGCGGCCCGGACCCGCTCGTCCAGCGCGTCGGCGGTGGCGATCTGCTCGTCGGCGGCGTCGGCCAACTCCTCGACGGCGGGGTGCAGCGCGGCCAGCGCCCCGTCCAACGTCTGGCGGACCACCGCCGTCCGGGCGTCCGCGTCGGCGGCCAGCCGGGCGAACCAGTCGGCCAGCGACGCGGTCACCGCCTCGGGCAGCAGCCCCTGCCCGTCGACCCAGGTCTCCGGCAGCACGAACAGCGGCGCCTGGCCGAGGCCCTGTTCGGCGAGCATCTCGCCCAGGTGCGCGGCGATCTCGTCGGTGGCCTCGGCGGGCACCCGGTCCAGCACCATGGCGATCACCGCGCCTCGCGCCCGGGCGCTGCGCAGCAGCTCCCAGGGCACCGCGTCGGCGTACCGGGCGGCGGTGGTGACGAACAGCCAGAGGTCGGCGGCGGCCAGCAGTTGGGTGGCGAGTGCCCGGTTGGCGTCGACGACCGAGTCGATGTCGGGCGCGTCGAGGAAGGCCAGCCCGGCGGGCAGGGCCGGCGCGGTGACCAGCTGCAGGGTGCGCGAGTCTTCGCTCGGCTCGGTGGTGCGGGTCAGCCCGGGCAACAGGTCGCCCTGGCGGAACCAGGCGGCGTCGGACGGGTTGCAGACCAGCACCGGGGAGCGGGTGGTCGGCCGGAGCACCCCGGCGGCGCTGACCCGGGCCTTGACCAGGCTGTTGACCAGCGTCGACTTGCCCGCTCCGGTGGAGCCGCCGACCACCACGAGGAGGGGTGCGTCCAGCCGGGCGAGCCGGGGTAGGAGGTAGTCGTCGAGTTGGTCGGTGAGGGCCGCGGCGGTCTGCCGGGCGGCGCCGGCCGAGGGCAGCGCGAGAGGGTACCGGGCCGCACCTATCGCCTCCCGGAGGCCCGACAGCGCGCTGGGGAGGCTGTCGTCCCCGGTGGTGGCGGACGGCTCCTCCGCGACGTGCGGCGGGCCGGTGCGGGTGGCGACGGCAGGCGCGCCGGAACGGGTGGCGGGATCGCCGTGCGTCGTCACCGCTAAAGCGTGCCCGACCGATGCAAGGGAAGACAACCGGACGAGAATTGCGGACGGGGTTGCGTCGAGTCGACTCAACCCGACTTGACGATTGGCCAACGCGTGGCACTATTGAGTCAAGTTCACTCAACTTGTGGTGGGGCCCGCTGCGGGCGGTGCTCGCCAGGCAGCCACGGGCAGTGCCCGTCACCTGCACAACCTTACGAAGCGAGGAAGCGAAGATGGCACGTGCGGTCGGTATCGACCTCGGCACGACGAACTCCTGCGTCAGCGTTCTCGAGGGCGGTGAGCCCACCGTCATCGCCAACGCTGAGGGCTCGCGGACGACCCCGTCGATCGTCGCGTTCGCCCGCAACGGCGAGGTGCTCGTCGGTGAGGTCGCCAAGCGTCAGGCAGTGACCAACCCGGATCGGACGATCCGTTCGGTCAAGCGCGAGGTCGGCACGAACTGGTCCGTCGACATCGACGGCAAGAAGTACACCCCGCAGGAGATCTCGGCCCGGACCCTGATGAAGCTCAAGCGGGACGCCGAGGCGTACCTGGGTGAGCAGATCACCGACGCGGTGATCACCGTCCCGGCCTACTTCAACGACAGCCAGCGGCAGGCCACCAAGGAGGCCGGTGAGATCGCCGGCTTCAACGTGCTGCGGATCGTCAACGAGCCGACCGCCGCCGCCCTGGCGTACGGGCTGGACAAGGGCTCCAAGGAGCAGACCGTCCTGGTCTTCGACCTCGGCGGCGGCACCTTCGACGTGTCGCTGCTGGAGCTGGCCGAGGGTGTCATCGAGGTCAAGTCGACCAGCGGTGACAACCACCTCGGTGGCGACGACTGGGACCAGCGGATCATCGACCACCTGGTCAAGACGTTCCGTGGTGAGCACGGCATCGACCTCGGCCAGGACAAGATGGCCCTCCAGCGCCTCCGCGAGGCCGCCGAGAAGGCCAAGATCGAGCTGTCCGCCGCCACCACCACCAACATCAACCTGCCGTACATCACCGCCGGCGCGGCCGGCCCGCTGCACCTGGACGTGACGCTCAGCCGCGCCGAGTTCCAGCGGATGACGCAGGACCTGCTGGACCGCTGCAAGGGCCCGTTCGAGCAGGCCGTGAAGGACGCCGGGATCAAGATCTCCGACGTCGAGCACGTCATCCTGGTCGGTGGTTCGACCCGGATGCCCGCCGTGACGGACCTGGTCAAGCAGCTCACCGGTCGCGACCCCAACAAGGGCGTCAACCCGGACGAGGTCGTCGCCGTCGGCGCCGCCCTCCAGGCCGGTGTGCTCAAGGGTGAGGTCAAGGACGTCCTGCTGCTCGACGTGACCCCGCTGAGCCTGGGCATCGAGACCAAGGGCGGCATCTTCACCAAGCTGATCGAGCGCAACACCACCATCCCGACCAAGCGCTCCGAGGTCTTCACCACTGCTGACGACAACCAGCCGTCGGTGCTGATCCAGGTCTTCCAGGGTGAGCGTGAGATCGCGGCCTACAACAAGAAGCTCGGCACCTTCGAGCTGACCGGTCTCCCGCCGGCGCCGCGTGGCGTGCCGCAGATCGAGGTCGCCTTCGACATCGACGCCAACGGCATCGTCAACGTGCACGCCAAGGACCTGGGCACCGGCAAGGAACAGAAGATGACGATCACCGGCGGCTCGTCGCTGCCGAAGGACGACATCGAGCGGATGCGCCGGGACGCCGAGGAGCACGCGGAGGAGGACAAGCGCCGCCGCGACGACGCCGAGACCCGCAACGTGGCCGAGGCGCTCCAGTGGCAGACCGAGAAGTTCCTGGCGGAGAGCGGCGACAAGCTGCCCACCGAAAACCGGGAGCAGCTCAACGAGGCCCTCGGCGAGCTGCGGGGCGCCCTCGGCGGGCAGGACATCGAGAAGATCAAGTCCGCGCACGAGAAGCTCGCGCAGGTCTCCCAGCAGGCCGGTTCGCTGCTCTACTCGCAGCAGGCCGAGCAGGGTCAGCAGCCGGGTGGCGAGCCCGGCCCGGGTGCGACCGGTGCGACCGGCGGCCCGCAGGCCGGCGGCGCCGACGACGTGGTCGACGCGGAGATCGTGGACGAGGACGGCAAGAAGTGACCGTCGGCCTCCGACACGTATCCACGGCGAAGGGATGAGGTAGCCGCATGACGCAGAAGCCACGAGCCGCCGACCCGGGCGACACCGGGTCGACGCCGGGTGGCTCCGCGCCCACGGAGCCGACCACCGGCGACGGGGAAGGGGTCGTCATCCGCAACAACCGCAAGCTCATCGACACGTCGGAGCCGGAAGGCACCGCCGCCGATGCGGAGACCGGCGTGCCGGCCGAGGGTCTGGTCGAGGACGCCGAGGTCGTGGTCGACGAGATCGAGGTCGAGGTCAACGCCACCGACGGTCCGGAACCCTCCGGGCCGCCGGTGGTGGACGCCCCGGCGCAGCCGGTCGACGGCGGCGGCACGGGCGGCTCGCTCGGCGCCGAACTGGAGGCGCTCCGGGCCGACCTGGACGAGCGGACCAGGGACCTGCAGCGGGTGTCGGCGGAGTACGCCAACTACCGCAAGCGGGTCGACCGGGACCGCAGCCTGGTGCAGGAGCAGGCGACCGGCTCGGTGTTGGCCGCGCTGTTGCCGATCCTGGACGACCTGGACCGCGCTCGGGAACACGGCGACCTGGTCGGGCCGTTCGGCACGGTGGCGGAGCAACTCACCACCGCGCTGGGCAAGTTCGGCCTGAACGCCTTCGGCGAGCAGGGTGACCCGTTCGACCCGACCCGGCACGAGGCGGTCGCGCACCAGACCTCGGCCGACGTCAGCGAGCCGACCTGCGTGCAGGTCATGCGGCGCGGCTACCAGCTCGGTGAGCGGCTGCTGCGCCCCGCGCTGGTCGCGGTCGCGGATCCGGAATAGTGCGAGACAGT
Source organism: Micromonospora sp. WMMD964 (assembly GCF_029581455.1). Taxonomy (NCBI): domain Bacteria; kingdom Bacillati; phylum Actinomycetota; class Actinomycetes; order Micromonosporales; family Micromonosporaceae; genus Micromonospora; species Micromonospora sp. WMMD964. Next base: position 1,219,539 of record NZ_CP120860.1, read on the forward strand.
GACCGGGCCGTCCCGCCCACCCGAGGGTGGGCGGGACGGCCGGGCCACGAAGGTCGAGAGGAGGTGGACCGGTGAGTTCCAAGGACTGGATCGAGAAGGACTTCTACGCCGTGCTCGGCGTGGACAAGGCCGCCTCCGCCGATGACATCAAGAAGGCGTACCGCAAGATCGCCCGAGAGTCGCATCCGGACCACAACCCGGGCGACCCGAAGGCCGAGGAGCGGTTCAAGGCTGCCTCCGAGGCACATCACGTGCTGTCGGACACGGGTCGCCGCCGTGAGTACGACGAGATGCGCTCGCTGTTCGGCTCGGGAGCCTTCCGCCGCAACGCACGGGGCGGGGGCCAGCCGGGCGGCATGCCGTTCGACGTCTCCGACATGTTCGGTGGTGCCGGTGGCGGCGACCGCCGCTTCGGAGGCGCCGGCTTCCAGGACCTGTTCAGCTCGATCTTCAGCGGTGGTCAGGCCGGTGGTCAGACCGCGCCACGCGGTCCGGCCCGTGGTCGGGACGTGGAGACCGAGGTGGCGCTCGACTTCGGTGACGCGGTCCGCGGGGTGACGCTGCCCCTGACGCTGCGCGCGCCGGGAGTCTGCGAGACCTGCCACGGCAACGGGGCGAAGCCGGGCACCCAGCCCCGCACCTGCCCGGTCTGCCACGGTGCCGGGGTCACCACCCGCGACCAGGGGGCGTTCAGCTTCTCCGAGCCGTGCCGCAACTGTCAGGGCGTCGGCACGGTCGTCGAGGAGAAGTGCCCGGAGTGCCACGGCAGTGGCGGTGTCACCAAGACCCGGACCATGAACGTGCGGTTCCCGGCCGGGGTGGCCGACGGTCAACGCATCCGGCTGGCCGGGCGCGGTGAGCCGGGCGAGCGCGGCGGTCCGGCCGGCGACCTGTTCGTGCACGTCAAGGTTCGGCCGGACGAGCTGTTCGGGCGTACCGGCGACGACCTGACGTTGAGCGTGCCGGTCACCTTCGCGGAGGCCGTGCTCGGCACGGACCTGCGGGTGCCGACGCTCGACGGCGCGGTGACCCTGCGGGTTCCGCCGGGGACGCCGAGCGGCCGGGTGCTGCGGGCCCGCGGCAAGGGTGTGGTTCGCCGCGACGGCCAGGCCGGTGACCTGCTGGTCACGTTGGACGTGGTGGTTCCGGCCCGGTTGTCCGACGAGGCGCGCGCGGCCCTGGAGGCGTTCGCCGAGCAGAGCCCGCCGGCGGCGCGGGAACATCTCGACGCTCGGGTGCGTCGGGTCAGTTAGTCCGATGGAATGGACGCGGAGGTGAGCGGGATGTCGGGCGAGTTCCTCGGTTCGGGTGACCCTGCCTACGAGGCCAAGGTGCTGATGATCTCGGTTGCGGCTCGGATGGCGGGGATGCACCCACAGACCCTGCGGCAGTACGACCGACTCGGGCTGGTGCAGCCCGGCCGGGCCGCCGGCGGGGGTCGCCGGTACAGCGTCCGTGACGTGGTGCTGCTGCGCGAGGTGCAGCGGCTCAGCCAGGACGACGGGATCAACCTGGCCGGCGTCAAGCGCATCATCGGGTTGGAGCGACTGCTGGAGCAGGCCCAGCAGCGGGTGGCTCGGCTGGAGGCGGAGCTCGACGCCGCGTACCGCCGGATCGCCGAACTGGAGTCGCTGGCCCGCTTCCCGGGCAGTGACCTGGTGCCGACCAACCGCACGTCCACCGCGCTGGTGGTGTGGCGGCCTCGCCGCACGCCCGGTCGCTGACTCGCCGCTCATCCCGGATCCGTCTCCTCGGCCCGGGCCGTACCGGATTTCCCGGCGCGGCCCGGGCCGCTTCGGTTAACCTGTCGATACGGGTCCAATCGGATTAATCCGGACCTACCGGCATGGCGAGGGGGAGCGATGGCGGAGCCGGCGAAGAACGTGGCCCAGCAGACCGAGGACCGGTTGGAAGACCTGGCCGAAACCGTCCGCGAGAAGTTCGACAAGGTGACCAAGGGGACCTACCGGGACCGGCTCGCCGGCGGCAGGTTCGCCGAACCGGGCGAGAAGAGTCGAACCGAGGCGGAACGCAAGCAGGACTGACCGGTAACCGACGTGCGGGCCGGGACCCACGGGGGGTCCCGGCCCGTTCGTTCGATGTGCGGGCCGGGACGCTGGTGACCTCAGGGCGGGGGTCCCGGCCCGTTCGCGTTCGAGGAGTGCGGGCCGGGCGTGCGTGGTGTCAGGGCCCAGTTCCTACGGCGAGCCTTTGGAGCTGAATCGTTTACGACATCACGTCGGGGCGAGGGCCTTGGTGCCCCCAGCCCTGCAGCCCGTGAATCGTCTACGACATCAGCTCGACAGTGGCGCAGACAGACACCGCCGTCACCGCGACGACCAGCTCGACCTCAGCCGAGGCGGCGGTTCTCGCGGACCAGGCCGCCTTCGCACCAGTCGCGATAGACGAAGAGGTCCGGTCGGGCCAGCAACACCCGCCCGTTGTGCGCCCAGATCCTCATCAACTCGTCGCCCTCACGCTCGGCCTGTTCGACGAGTTTGCGGAAGCGGCGCTTGGGATGGGCGCGGAAGTTCGTCCGGATGCCGTCGGCCGCGTAGATGTAGAGGCAGTGCAACGCGAAACGGCGCGCCGGGCAGGTCGGATCCATGGCTAACTCGAAGAGCGTCAGCACCAGTCGGTCGCCGGAGACCAGGAGGTCCCAGTCGGGTGGCATCGAGGCCAACGGCACCGAATCGGGCTTGTACGCCCAAGCTCGCAACTCCGCCGGGCTCGGATCGACGGGGTTAGCGAAGCCGTGGAACGTCGACTCCTGCACGCTCACCGGCCAACCTTCCGCTCTGGCCCGCGGGTGGCAACGCTGCCTGCGGACCCTGGCTGCTGGGGCGAAACGGTAACCCGCCGTCGGGTGCTGCGGTAGCCCCCGTGGGGAGCAATTCCGCAACCGTTGGCACGGGCGGGTCGTAGGCATCGACAGTGCGGCCGATCATGCTCCTATGACAATCCACGTTCAACGGTTCCAGCCCGGTGCCGAGGCTCAGTTCGTGATGGGGCTGGAATGGCTTTTCGCCCCTCCCGGTAGCCGTCCCGTGGATTGGGACAACGACCGTGCCATCGAGCGGACCGCGCAATTGCTCGCCGACGAAGACGTTGCACTCTTCGGGGCGCGATCGGACGAGGATCAGTTGGTCGGCGTGGCCAGCGTCTACGTGGACATCCTCTCGGTGCGCTTCGGCCGGCGGGCTTCGATCGAGGATCTCGCCGTACACCCCGGGTGGCGCTCCCGGGGTGTCGGCTCGACCCTCCTGACGGTGGCCAGGACGTGGGCGCACGAGAAGGGCGCCGACTACGTGTTCCTGGAGTCCGGGCTGGCCCGGACCGAGGCGCACCGCTTCTACCTTCGCGAGGGTGCGACCCAGGCCGCCGCGGCGTTCAGGTGGACCGGAGGACCCACCCGCTGACGCGTGCGGTCAGTCGTGGATCGGCACCGACAGTTGCCGTTGCGCGGCCGCGCGGGTACGCAGCCACCGCTTGAACCACGGGAAGTCCGGCAGTCGGGCCAGGATCGGCCCGGTCACCACGGTGATCAGGACGTACGTCGCGGCCAGCGCCGCCAGCCTCGGCTCGACGCTCCCGGCGGCGACCGCGAGACCGGCGATGACGATCGAGAACTCACCACGGGGTACGAGTGACAGACCGGCCCGCCATCGACCCGGTTCGGCGATGCCGACGCGGCGAGCGGCCAGGTAGCCGGTGAGCGTCTTCGTCGCCATGGTGACGATGGCCAGGGCAAGCGCCGGCAACAGCACCGGCGGGATGTCCCGGGGGTCGGTGACCAGGCCGAAGAAGACGAAGAACACGGCGGCGAACAGGTCCCGAAGTGGGGAGAGCAACTCGGTCGCGTGATGCGCCACCGGACCGGAGAGAGCGATGCCGACCAGGAACGCGCCGACTGCCGCGGACACCTGCAGCTTCGCCGCGAGGCCGGCGATCAGCAGGGTCAGACCGAGTACGCCGAGCAGCAGCGCCTCCGGGTCCTTCGCCGACAGGGCGGACGAGATGAGGTGGCCGTACCGGATGGCGACCACCAGCACGAGCAGCACCGTGCCCACCGCGACGATGAGTGCGATGCCGCCGCCGAGCAGGCCAGTGCCGGCCAGCACGGCGGTGACGAGTGGCAGGTAGAGGGCCATCGCCAGGTCCTCGATCACCAGGACCGAGAGGATCACCGGGGTTTCCCGGTTACCGAGTCTTCCCAGGTCGGCGAGGACCTTGGCGATCACCCCGGAGGAGGAGACCCAGGTGATGCCGCCCAGCACCAGGGCGGCGACCCAGTCCCAGCCGAGCAGCAGGGCGAAACCCGCGCCGGGCAGCGCGTTGAGGACGCCGTCGATCAGCCCGGCCGGTGCCGCCGAGCGGAGGTTGCCGACCAACTCGTTGGCCGAGTACTCCAGGCCCAGCATCACCAGCAGCAGGATGACGCCGATCTCGGCACCGACCGCGAAGAACTCCTCACTCGCGGCGAGCGGAAGCAACCCGCCGTGCCCGAAGGCCAGCCCGGCGAGCAGATAGAGGGGAATGGGTGAGAGGCCTACGCGGCGGCTCAGTCGGCCGAGGACGCCGAGTAGCAACAGCAGCGCGCCGACTTCGACGAGCAGCGTGGTGGAATCGTGCATCCGCCTCAGCCGTCCGGGTCACTGTCGGCGAGGATGGCGGACACACCGTCGAGACCCCGTCGGGTCCCGACGACGACCACCACGTCGCCGGCCGCGAAGCGGAAGGAGGGGAGTGGCGAGACGATCACTTCGCCTTCGCGCAGGACCGCCACGATGGATGCGCTGGTGCGGGTACGCGCCTTGGTGTCGGCGAGCTTGCGGTTGACGTACCGCGACCCCGCCGGGATGGCGATCTGCTCGGTGAGCAGGCCGGCAGCCTGCTCACGCAGCCCGGAGAGCTGGCCGAGCATCAGCGACGCGCCGAGGATGTCGGCCAGAGCCTCGGCCTCGTCGTCGGTCAGCGGGATGTCCGCCTGGCAGGAGTCAGGGTCGTCGGGATCGTAGAGGACGAGATCCCGGCGGCCGTTGCGGTGGGAGACGACGCCAAGGCGGCGTCCGGACTCCGTCACCAGATCGTGGCGTACCCCGATCCCGGGTAAGGCGGTCTGCTCGACACGTACTCGCACCCGCCAAGGCTACCGCTTGGTGAACAAAGCGCAGATCCTGGAGTGACAGCGCTCAACCTGACCCGGCCCCGCCGTGATCGACTCGACTTCGGCGAAGTCGGGGTGTCCCGGCGCCGGGATACCGCAACTTTCAGGAAGTCGAGTCGATCAAGCGCTTGCTCGTCAGGTGAGGCTGGCGAAGAACTCGCGGATGTCGGTGACCAGGACGTCGGTCGCCTGGTGGGCGGCGTAGTGGCCGCCGACGTCGCCGCGACCGTCGACGTCGGCCTCGTACGCCGTCCACCGGACGATGTTCGAGTGGTCCCGGTCGGCGAAGCGGCGGATGGACTGGAAGTCGCCGGGGAACATGGCCACCGCGGTCGGCGCGGTGGTCGGCTCGGTGGGTCGCTGGTCGGCGTGGGCGTCCTCCCAGTAGAACCGGATCGACGAGGCGGCCGTGCCGGTGAACCAGTAGAGCGCCACGTTGCCCAGGACGAAGTCCGCGTCCAGGCTCTCGTCGAAGAGTTGGGCGTTCCAGGCGAGCAGCCCGACCGGCGAGTCCGCCAGGCCGAACGCGAGGGTCTGCGGCTGCTGGCTGTGCACCTGGTTGAAGGAGAACTTGTTCTCGTAGAACCACTGGAGGTGCCCGAGCGCCGCCTGGTCCGCCTCGCTCAGCCCGGCGAACTCGGCCGGGTCGCCGGAGGGGAAGGAGAAGAGCTGGGTGACGTGTACGCCGACCACGTGCTTCCGGTCGAGCCGGCCCAGCTCCGGGGCGATCATCGAGCCGGCGTCGTTGCCGACCGCGCCGTAGCTGTCGTACCCCAGGCGGTTCATCAGCTCGGCCCAGGCGCGGGCGGTGCGCTGGTGGTTCCACCCGGCGCTGCGGGTCGGGCCGGAGAAGCCGAAGCCGGGCAGCGACGGGATGACCAGGTGGAAGGCCGGCGAGCCCGGGTCGGTGGGCTCGGTGAGCGGCGTGATCACGTCGAGGTACTCCAGCACCGAGCCGGGCCAGCCGTGGGTGAGGACCAGCGCGGTGGCGTCCGGTCGGGACGACCTGACGTGCAGGAAGTGGATCTGCTCGCCGTCGATCTCGGTGACGAACTGCGGGTGGGCGTTCAGGCGGGCTTCGACCGCACGCCAGTCGAACCCGTTGCGCCACCGCTCGGTCAGGCGGCGGACCCGGTCGGTGCTCATTCCGTAGGTGTCGCCGGCTCCGGGCAGGTCGGCGGGCCAGATCGTGTGGTCCAGGCGGGCGGCCAGGTCGTCGAGGGCGGTCTGCGGGATCTCGACGCGGAACGGGCGGATCGCGGTGCCGGTCATCTCGGGACTCCTTCGGAACGGAATGTTTCGTTCTGCAATCACGGTAGCAGACCGGAACGATCCGTTCCACTGATAGTCTGATGTCATGCCGACCTCACCCGAGAAGACGCTGGGTGGCCGCCGCGCCCAGGCCGCCCGCAACGACGAGGTCATCCTCGAAGCCGCCCGCGCGGTTTTCCTGGACGACCCGAAGGCTCCGATCGCCGCCGTCGCCGAGCGCGCCGGGGTCGGCATCAGCGCCCTCTACCGGAGGTACGCGAGCAAGGAGGACCTGCTGCGGCGGCTCTGCCACGACGGGTTGCGCCGGTACATCGCCGAGGCCGACGCGGCTCTCGCCGAGCCGGACGACTGGACGGCGTTCCGCACCTTCCTGGCCGGGGTGGTCGACGCCGACGTGCACTCGCTCACCGTCCACCTGGCCGGCACCTTCACTCCCACCGAGGAGATGGGCCGGGACGCGAGGCGCGCCGCCGAGTTGGCCGCCGCCCTGTTCGAGCGGGCTCGCGCCAGCGGTCGGCTGCGCCCGGACGTGGTCGTCCAGGACCTGGGGTTGCTGCTGGAGGCGTGCGCCGCGGTACGCGTACCCGATTCGAAGCGGACCGGTGAGCTGCGCCGCCGCCAGCTCGCGGTGCTGCTCGCGGGCCTGTCGGCCGTGCCGACCGCGGACCCGTTGCCCGGTCCGGCACCCGCCGCGGGCGAGTTCGACTGGCGGTGGCGTCGCCGAGAGTGACGGGCGTCACAGCGCTAAGGTTGAGCGGAATACGCTCAACTCTGGTTGTGTCCAACCCAATGGACATCGCCGATCCGGGGGAGCCCATGAACACCGAGAAACTCACCACCAAGAGCCGCGAGACCATCACCGGCGCCGTCGCGCTGGCCAACCAGCGCGGCCACGCCACCGTGGAGCCCTGGCACCTGCTGCTGTCCCTGCTGGACACCGACGGATCGACCGCCACCGGCCTGCTGCGCGCCGTCGGGGCCGACCCGACCGAGCTGCGCCGGGCCGCCCAGCGTGCGGTCGACGCCCTCCCGGCCGCCCGGGGCTCCAGCATCGCCGAGCCGACACTGGCCCGGGAGTTCGTCAACGCCATCGGTGCCGCCGAGCAGATCGCCCGTCCACTGGGCGACGAGTACACGTCCACCGAGCACCTGCTCGCCGGTCTGGCCCGGGTGGGCGGCGCGGTCTCCGGCCCGCTGAAGGCGGCCGGTGCCACCGAGGAGGCACTGGTCGCGGCCTTCCCGACCGTTCGCGGCGGCGACCGTCGGGTGACCACCGCCGACCCGGAGCAGACCTACCAGGCCCTGACCAAGTACGGCGTCGACCTCACCGCCAGCGCCCGGGACGGCAAGATCGACCCGGTCATCGGGCGGGACTCCGAGATCCGCCGGGTGATCCAGGTGCTCTCCCGGCGTACCAAGAACAACCCGGTGCTGATCGGCGAGCCCGGCGTGGGCAAGACGGCGATCGTCGAGGGACTGGCCCAGCGGATCGTCACCGGCGACGTGCCCGAGTCGCTGCGCGACAAGAAGCTGATCTCGCTGGACCTCGGCGCGATGGTCGCCGGCGCGCAGTACCGGGGCCAGTTCGAGGAGCGGCTGAAGTCCGTCCTGGAGGAGATCAAGAACTCCAACGGGCAGGTCATCACCTTCCTCGACGAGCTGCACACCGTCGTCGGCGCCGGTAAGGGCGAGGGCTCGATGGACGCCGGCAACATGCTCAAACCGATGCTGGCCCGTGGCGAGCTGCGGATGGTCGGCGCCACCACGCTCGACGAGTACCGCGAGCACATCGAGAAGGACCCCGCGCTGGAGCGGCGGTTCCAGCCGGTGCTGGTCGGCGAGCCGACGATCGAGGACACCATCGGCATCCTGCGCGGTCTCAAGGAACGCTACGAGGTGCACCACGGCGTACGGATCACCGACGCCGCGCTGGTCGCCGCCGCCGCGCTCTCCGACCGCTACATCACCGACCGGTTCCTGCCGGACAAGGCGATCGACCTGGTCGACGAGTCCGCGTCCCGGCTCCGGATGGAGATCGACTCCCGCCCGGTCGAGGTGGACGAGATCGAGCGCGCGGTCCGCCGGTTGGAGATCGAGGAGATGGCGCTGGCCAAGGAGCCGGACGCCGCCTCCGCCGAGCGGCTGGAGCGGCTGCGCAAGGAGTTGGCCGACAAGCGGGAGCAGCTCACCGTGCTCTCGGAGCGGTGGCAGACCGAGAAGAGCCACATCACCAAGCTCTCCACCGCGAAGGAGGAGTTGGAGCGTCTCGGCGGCGAGGCCGAGCGGGCCGAGCGCGACGGTGAGCTGGAACGCGCCGCCGAGCTGCGCTACGGCCGGATCCCCGCGCTGAAGGTCGAGCTGACCCGGGCCGAGGAGGAGCTGGCCCAGCTCCAGGCCGACGGCGCGATGCTCAAGGAGGAGGTCGGCGCGGACGACATCGCCGCGGTGGTCGCCTCCTGGACCGGCATCCCCGCCGGTCGCCTGCTCGAAGGCGAGACGGCCAAGCTGCTCCGGATGGAGGAGTCGCTGGGTGGCCGCGTGGTCGGCCAGGCCGAGGCGGTGGGCGCGGTCTCCGACGCGGTACGCCGTGCCCGGGCCGGCATCGCCGACCCGGACCGCCCGACCGGCAGCTTCCTCTTCCTCGGCCCCACCGGTGTCGGCAAGACGGAACTCGCCAAGGCCCTCGCCGAGTTCCTCTTCGACGACGAGCGGGCCATGGTCCGCATCGACATGAGCGAGTACGGCGAGAAGCACTCCGTCGCCCGCCTGGTGGGTGCCCCGCCCGGCTACGTCGGCTACGACGAGGGCGGCCAGCTCACCGAGGCGGTGCGGCGTCGGCCGTACTCGGTGGTGCTGCTGGACGAGGTGGAGAAGGCCCACCCGGACGTCTTCGACGTGCTGCTGCAGGTGCTGGACGACGGTCGGCTCACCGACGGCCAGGGCCGCACCGTGGACTTCCGCAACGCGATCCTGATCCTCACGTCCAACCTCGGGTCGTCGGTGATCGGTGACCTGACGCTGGCCGAGGAGCAGCGCCGGGAGGGCGTCCTCGCCGTGGTCCGGTCGCACTTCAAGCCGGAGTTCCTCAACCGGCTGGACGACATCGTGGTCTTCGCCTCGTTGCGGGGTGACGATCTGCGCTCCATCGTCGACATCCAGTTGGACCGGATGCGGCGGCGGTTGGCCGACCGCAGGCTGGGCCTGGAGATCACCGACGCGGCCCGGGACTGGCTCGCCGAGCACGGCTACGACCCGATCTACGGTGCTCGCCCGCTGCGTCGCCTGGTCCAGACCGCGATCGGTGACCAGTTGGCGAAGTCCCTCCTGGCCGGCCGGATCCGCGACGGTGACACGGTCAAGGTCGACCGCGCCGAAACCGGAACCCTAGAGGTGACCGCCGCCTGACCCCGCCCGACCCCGCCTGACCCCGCCTGACCGCGGTGATCAAGAGGTTTGCGTCGAGAAGTTGCCCTTTCCTGACGCAAAACTCTTGATCAACAGGGTGGGGAGCGGCTGGGCGGGGAAATGGGTTCGGCATGTTTGGTATCGGCAAGAAGTGGGAGCGGGACCTCACGGCGGCCGTCGACACATTGGTCGCGGCTGACACGCTCGCCTTTGGTGGGGTCGGCATCGCCGGCACGTTGTTGCCGGTGACCGAGGCGTACCACCAGGTTGCGGCCATCCTCGACGACCACCCCGAGGAGGTACGCGAGCAGCTCGACCGGCTGCTCGCCGACGGCACACCCGCCGGCCGGGCGTACGCGGCGACGCTCCTGGAGCGGCTCGACCCGGCGGCGGCCCGAGCGGCGTGGACGTCGCTGCGGGACGACCCGAGCGAGTTCACCACCTTCGTCGGCTGTGTGATGGACCGCGAGACCATCGGCAACTACGCCACCCAACGCCTCGCCACGGCGTGACCCGCACGCCGGACACCACGGGTGCCGTCGGTAGCTGAGCTGTCGGTCACGGTACGGGTCCCGACAGTGCCGACGGTTGTTACCGTCTGCGCCGACGTACCTGGGGAGGTTGTCGGGTGAGCGGGTCACTGGCGTACCTGGTGGTGGCGGTTGTCGTACTCGTGGTGGCCGTTGTCGTCGTGATCGTCGTGCGGGCCCGGCCCGGCCGGACGCCGACGCCCGGACGGCCGGCGCGCGGCGGCCCGCTGCGCCTGGCCCTGCACGACCGTCTCCGCATCCGCGACCGGGAGTACGCGGTGAGCGGCACCATCCGCCTCGTCGAGGGGGACTGGAGTTGGGTGCAGCACCTGCTCGACGACGACTCCGGCACCCGGCACCGGCTCTCCGTGGAGGACGGCCCCGAGGTGGAGCTGGTGCTCTGGACGGACGAGCCGGGCGCGACGGTCAGCCCCGGTGCACCGACCATCGAACTCGGTAGGCGGCGCTACACCTGGACCGAGACCGGGCAGGCGCGCTACACCGCCACCGGGGAGACCGGGCTGCCGTCGGCCGGCACCGTGCGCTACCACGACTACCAGTCGGGTGGTGCCGCGCGGCTCTCCTTCGAGGCGTACGGCGAAGAGGGGTGGCGGGTGGCCCGCGGCGAGCTGCTCGACACCGCCGACATGACGATCCACACAGGCGGCGACGCTCAAGCGAATTGAATGGTGGGCCGAATAGGCTGAGGTTCGGTCCTCGCTCAATTGCCGCGGCGCAGCCGAGTCGGCCATTCAAAGGTGAACCGACCCGGCCGCGGCGCAGATATTTAGAAATTAAGCCAACAGCCCAAGGAGGGTGTGCGGCATACTGGTGACGCCGAAGAAATTGGAAACGCACGTGAAGTTGCTAAGAACTCCGGCGTTCTGGAGGCTCACGCCTTCGGCGATGCAGCTGCCGAGATTTGGGTAGACGCCCCACGCCGGCCAGCCCTGGGCCTGGAAATCCCCTGCGGCGCTGGACGTCGGAGCTGGTGAAACGGTCGGGGCAGCCTGCGCTGGTGCGGCCAAGGTGAGCGAGCCGACAGCGAGCGCGCCGGACAGGACCGTAGCGCGAACAATCTTTTGCATCCTTGCTCCTTCTGAGCGTCTGACATTCCCTGTTTGGACAGGTCGGCTGTCCAAAACAGCTTGCAAACCCCCCGCGGGCCCACGAAGCCGCGCTGACTACCTATTGCCGGTCGTCAACACCCGTCTATGCAAACATGCCGTGCTCTAGCTGGCAACCCCGATCGCCGTAGCCGCTCATGTCTTTGCACTTCAAAGGCTCTTTAAAATGTTGGGATCTCGGCTTATGGCGCAGGCAGCCGTCGAAGGGGCGACGCTCTGTCCACGGTGGCCCGGCGTCACGGATTGCACGCACGCCTCTGCCTGGGTCTCGTCCCTGCACTGTCGTTCGCGGGACCGTCTCGATACGGTGTCACCCTGATCACATAAGGAGAGCCATGGCCAATCCTCTCAGCAAGCCGGCCCCGGTGCGTCCGGGTGTCGTGACGATCTCGACCTATCTGCTGCTGCTGTTCGCGCTCACTCAGCTGGTTAGCTTGATCATGGTCATCGGCGTGAGTGGCCGTATCCGGCAGGGTTTCGAGGATGCGTACAGCGGCACCCCGGAGGATGCCGAGACGATTGGATCGGTCGCTGCTGCCTTCTCGGTGGCCAGCGTCGCGGTAATCCTGGTGCTCGCGCTCGTCCTGGTGACCCTGGCGATGTTCAACAACCGTGGACGCAACGGCACCCGGATCACCACCTGGATTGTCGGCGGCATCATGGTCTGCTGCGTAGGCGGCTCGGTCGTCAGTGGTGCGGCCGGATTCTCGCCAGGCGGGTCGGGCGGCGCGAATGCGCCGAGCGGCGCAGAGATCGAACGCAGCATGTCCGACGCCCTGCCGTCCTGGTACGGCCCGGCGAGCACCGCGGTGAACATCGTCGGGCTGTTGGCGCTGATCACGGCGCTGATCCTGCTGGCGCTTCCGAAGTCCAACGAGTTCTTCCGCAAGCCCACCGCGGCCTGGGAGCCGCCCACCCCGGGCGCCGGCTACCCGGGGCAGCCGCAGGGCACTGGTCAGCCTGGCTACCCGCAGTCGACGGGTGAGCCCGGCTACCCGTCGAGCGGCGAGCCGAGCTACCCGCCGCCGGCCACGGACCGGCCGGACGACACGCCGCCCGCGGACCGTCCCGGGTCGACTCCGCCGTCGACGAGTTGACCGAGGGATAAGCACGACTCCGACGATCCCTCCGAGTAGGTTGCAACCCGACGCCTACCGGAGGGATTCGTCGTGTCGTACCCGGAATCGGCACCGGCCCGCCGGCCCGCCGTCGTCCTGCTGGCCGCTGTCGCGCTCCTGGTGATGGCGGTCGCCGCGCTCGCGTACGCCGTGGTCGACCTGGCGGTGCTGGGCGGGACGGTCGACGCGTTCCGCTCCGCGGCCCGGGACACCTCGGCCGGTCCGGAGCAGATCGCCGACGTGGTGACTCTGCTCCGGGCGTCGATCGTGCTGTCGGCGGTGGTGGCCGCGCTCTCCGCGCCGGTGCTCGCCGGCCTGGCCCTCGGTCTGTTGGTGGGTCGCAACGGCGCGCGGGTGGCGACCTGGGTGGTCAGCGGGCTGGGCCTGCTCGCCGGCTGTTGCAGTGTGGCGGTGCTGATCGGGGAGCGGGCCGCGCCCCTGCAACTGGGCTCCGGTGAAGAGGCGGTCGCCGAGCTGCTGGGGCTGGTCGGCGACGCGTACCCGTCGTGGTGGATCCCGCTGAACGCCGGGCTTTCCGTCGCGCAGGGGCTCGGTTACCTTGTAGTAGCTACGCTGCTGGTCCTGCCGGCGGCCAACGCCTGGTTCGGTCGCCACCGCTCGACCGCGCCGACCATGCCGTCCGCACCACAGGCGTTCACGCCTGCCCCGTACCAGCCGCCGTCGGCGCCACCCGCGCCCCCGTACCCGCCCAGGTGAAGGAATCCGCCGTGCCGCTCGATCCCTCGACCGCTGAGCGTCGGGCCCTGATCACCGGGGCCACGGCGGGCATCGGCGCGGCGTTCGCCCGGCGGCTGGCCGGCGACGGTTGGCAACTGGTGCTCGTCGCCCGTGACGCCGACCGGCTGACCGAGATGGCCACCGAGCTGGGATCGACCGACGGCCGGGTCGTGGAGACCATCTCGGCGGATCTGTCCACCGACGACGGCTGCGTCGCGGTGGAGCGGCGGATCGCCGACGGCAGCCCGGTGCACCTGCTCGTCAACAATGCCGGGATCAGCCTGAACAAGCCGTTCCTGCGCTCGACGGCCGAGGACGAGGCCCGCCTGTTGCGGCTCAACGTGCACGCGGTCATGCGACTGACGCTCGCGGCGCTGCGACCGATGACCGAACGGCGAGACGGGGCAGTGATAAATGTCTCTTCGGTAGCCGGTTTCGGCGCGGCCATGCCCGGCTCGACGTACTCGGCCAGCAAGGCGTGGGTCACCAACTTCAGCGAGTCGGTCGGCCTTTCGGCACGACCATTCGGTGTGCGCGTGATGGCTCTCTGTCCCGGTTACACCCGCACCGAATTCCACCAGCGGGCCGGGATCAACATGTCGAAGACGCCGGAATGGCTGTGGCTGCGGGCCGAGGATGTGGTCGACGAAGCCCTGCGTGACCTGCGCAAAGGCAAGATGGTCAGCGTCCCGGCGTGGAAGTACAAGATGGTCGTCGCGGGCATGCGGCATGCGCCACGGCGGCTACTCCAGGCTGTCGCGAAAGACACTCGCGGTCGCATCGGTCGCGACGAACGCTGACCCTCGACCGGCCCGTCCGACCCGGTGGGTCACCGAGGCGCTGCTGGCGCGCCGCTGTCAGGCCAGTAGCTGAGCGTAGTCGAACATAGCCAGTCATCGGTGCCCCGCCGGGCTGGTCAGGGTGGACCCCGCACACGGCGTTCAGACTTGAGCAGTAACCTCTATCGCCATGGGGGACCACGACGACCTGCGTAAATTCATTGCCGACCTGGCTGTGGTCCACGGACGGGTCGTGCTCTCCTCGGGGCGTGAGGCCGACTGGTACGTGGATCTGCGGCGCGTCACGCTCCATCACCGGGCCGCTCCTCTGGTCGGCCGGGTGTTGCTGGACCTGACCGCCGACTGGGAGTACGACGCCGTCGGCGGCCTCACGCTGGGCGCGGATCCCGTCGCGCTCTCGATGCTGCACGCCGCCGCACCGACCGGTCGGGCCCTGGACGCCTTCGTGGTGCGCAAGGCGGGCAAGGCGCACGGTCTACAGCGACGGATCGAGGGACCGGAGGTGGCCGGCCGCCGGGTGTTGGCGGTGGAGGATACGTCCACGACAGGCGGAAGTGTGTTGACCGCTGTCGAGGCACTTCGTGAGGCCGGGGCGGAAGTCGTGGGCGTGGCGGTTATTGTTGATCGAGGCGCCGGCGACGCGGTGCGAGCCGCCGGATTGCCGTACCGGGCGGCCTATACGTTGGCTGACCTCGGCCTTGTGGCGTAAAAGTTTGCCGATTCGGATCTGCTGATATGCAGGCGGATCGATGCTGCTGGTGGAAGGATGGAATACGTGGGAACTGCGTTGGCCGAAATGACTATGCCTCAGATCTCGCCGCTTAACGGCGAGCCGATCGAACGTGCCGATGCCGAGCGTCTCGCCGGGGTCCTCAAGGCCCTCGCCGACCCTGCTCGGTTGCGGCTGCTCAGCCTGATCCAGTCGGCCCCCGAGGGCGAGGCGTGCGTCTGTGACCTGACCGCGCCGCTCGGCCTCTCTCAGCCGACGGTCAGTCATCACCTGCGTATCCTCACCGAGGCCGGTTTGCTGCAGCGGGAGAAGCGCGGTGTCTGGGCGTACTACAGCCTGGTCCCGAGTGCGATCGCGACGATCGCCGACCTGCTGACCCCGCCGCGTAAGCGAGCCACCAAGAAGGCCCGCTGACGTAGGCACAACACGCCGCCCTGCGTCGAGGCGGCGTCCGGTGACGAGCCAGGGGTGGCGTCACCGGTGGGTGACACCTGCTCGTCCCCGGTCGCACCACCGGAGGCCGGGCACGACATGCCGACGGCCGACCCCCTCGCTAGGGGGCCGGCCGTCGTCGTACCCGGGGTCAGCGATCCTGGCCGTGCTCCGGTCGGCGGCGGTCGTGCTGGTGGTGCCCGTCGTGGTCGAACGCCTCACGGGCCGCCTCCACGGCCCCGGCGGCGCTGGCCGCCGCGACCACCGCGACCGCCTCGCCGCGCTTACGAGCCCGCCGGTCGCGGAGGAACTCGAAGAAGATCGGCAGCACCGAGATCACGATGATCAGGGCCACCACCGGCAGGATGTAGTGGTCGATCTTGTCGCCGATGGCCTGGTAGATCTGCTCCGCCAGCAGGTAGCCGATCAGCAGGATGCCGTCCACCCAGAGGATCGCGCCGACGACGTTCCAGAGCAGGAACTTCTTGGCCGGCATGCCGAGCGCGCCCGCGACCGGGTTGAGGAACGTCCGGACGATCGGGATGAAGCGCGCCAGGACAACTGCCTTCGCCGGGCCGAACTTCTGGAAGTAGTACTCGGCCTTCTCCACGTACTCCTTCTTGAAGAGCCGGGAGTTGGGCCGCTCGAACATCGGCCGGCCGTACCGGGCACCGAGCCAGTGCCCCAGTTGGGCGCCGACGATCGCGCAGATCGGCCCGCCGATCAGCAGGCCGGTCAGGGAGAGGCGGGTGCCGTCGCCGAAGATCGCGTCCGCCACCGGCGACGAGGCCACTCCGGCGAGGAACAGCAGCGAGTCGCCGGGGAAGAAGAAGCCCACCAGCAGGCCGGTCTCGGCGAAGAGGATCACCCACACACCGATCAGCCCGAAGGTCTGCAGGAGTTCCTTGGGATCGAGCGGGTTCAGGGCGACGCTCTCCCCGAGAGCGCGGATGTTCTCAGCTGTGTCCACGGCCACAAAGGGTACCGAAGCCCGAGGCCCCGGCCGCGCCGGACCGGCCCGTCACCACCCGCCCGCGCCGGGTGGCCCGACGACGGTGCCCCGCCGACCGCGACGGGTCGACGGGGCACCGGTGGTGCGGGGAAGGATCAGGCGACGAAGCGGGTCCGACGGCGCTTGGCCACCAGGTAGCCGCCGACGCCCACGGCGAGCAGCAGCGCGCCGAGACCGGCGATCAGACCGGTGGACTGGCCGGTGACCGGCAGACCGCCGTCGTCACCGCCCTGGCCCCCGCCGTTGCCGCCGTCGCCACCATTGCCGCCGTTGGCGGCGTTCACCAGGATCTCGGCGATGTCGTTGGCCGGGTTCAGGTCCTTGATCTCGGTCTCCTCGTGCCCGGTGCGCAGCATGACCTCACCGGCGTGCTTGCCGGCCTGGTCGATCCGCACCTGGAACTCGTAATCGACCTTCTCGCCCTTCCTGATCGAGCCGTCCACGAAGCACCGGTAGACCCGCGCGCCGGGCTTGCCCGGCTGCCACTCGTCGTCGTCGGAGTCGAAGCAGTTCTGCGGAGCGCGGACGGCGGTGACGCCCTTCGGCAGCGTGACGGTGGTGCCGACCCAGGGCGACTCGCTGCCACCCGTGTTGACGGCCGCCGGCCCGTTGTTGACGTAA
Source organism: Micromonospora sp. WMMD964 (assembly GCF_029581455.1). NCBI lineage: Bacteria > Bacillati > Actinomycetota > Actinomycetes > Micromonosporales > Micromonosporaceae > Micromonospora > Micromonospora sp. WMMD964. The sequence continues at coordinate 1,236,491 of NZ_CP120860.1, forward strand.
CCGACAGTGAGCCCGACGGTGGCGCCGACATCACCGGTCACCGTGGCACCGCGTGCTGCCACATCGGCCCTCTGGTTACCGGTCACCTTAAGGTCGATCCAGGTCGAGTTGTCCCACGGGTTGACGTCGGTCTGCTGGGAGCGCCGGTTCGCGACCGGCTCGAGCCTCAGCTCACCCTCGGTACCGTTCGGCCCGAGCTTGGCCGGGAGTTCGGCCTGGGACCGGTACTCGTCCCAGTCGGCAGGCGTGAACCAGGTGGAGAACCCGCCGAAGGTGTTCGGTGCCCAGCTGTCGGCAGGCACGGTGAACCCGAAGCTGTCGTCGAGGCGGAAGCCGGCGTTCGTGTCGATGGTCGCGTCAAAGCGGCAGGCGAACGCGAAGTCGTGCAGCAGGCCCTCGGTGTACTCGCAGTTCTCGTAGCGCTTCGAAGGCTGAAGACCATCCGCGCCGACGACATAGAGAACGGCGTCCTTCGCGGGCACCTCGCCCCGGTTGGTCACCTGCAACGGGGCCTTCAGCGTGCTGCCGGGCGCGCCCTCGAGCTCCAACAACTCGTTGGTGGTGAGGTCGACGCCCTCGCCGATCTCGACGGTCGAGCTGTAGGAGACGGGTCCGGACTTGTCGTCCGGCGTGACGGTGAAACGCAGCTCGCCCTTCTGATCGGGCTTGGCGTCGGCCTTCGCGCGAACGACGAGGGAGACGAGGTTCAGGTACGAGCCGTCGTCGTCCTGGTCCTCGACCTTGCACGTCAGGATCGCACCGGACTCGGTGCAGTTATCCGCGCTGCTCTCGACGTCGGCGAAACCGTCGACCTTGCTCCGGTCCACCGTGATCGCGTAGTCGCCGGGCTGTCGCTCCGTGGTGAGCGAGAAGAGGGTGAGCCACTTCTCGGTGCCGCCGGGCGCGACGATCACATTGTTGGCGTACAGGTCGAGATCCGCTGCCAGCGAGGCCGGTGCGGCGGAGGCGGAGGTGGCGGAGGCGGCGACGAACGCGCCTGCGACGCCCAGCCCGGCGAGCCAGCGCCGGGTGGAGTGCTCGAGCATTGGGGGTTCCCTCATGTCGGGGGACGAAAGGTGAAGCCTGTGGATCTTAAGGAACCGTTAAGGCTGGCTGCAGCCCGCTAAGCCACCCGCTGGGCAAGACCAACCGAAAGGTTGATCGGCGTCACCGCAATGTTCGGTCGGTCCACTCCCGTCATCTGAGGCAGGACCCCCAGGAGGTGCAGTGACGTACGAGGAGTTCGTGGACCTGCGGCTGGCACCGCTACTGCGGTACGCGGTCATGCTCACCGGTGATCCGCACGAGGCTCAGGATCTGGTCCAGGAGACCATGGTCCGGGTCCAGCTCAACTGGCGACGGGTCGCCCGGGCGGACTCGCCCGAGCGCTACGTACGCCGGATGCTCACCAACCAGTACGTCGACTGGCGGCGCGGCTCCTGGGTCCGCCGGGTGCTGCTGCGCGCGGAGCCCGACGCGGCGGTGCCGGCGCTCGCCGACCACGCCCAGTCGGCCGTGGACCGCGACCAGATCTGGTCCTGGCTGTCCCGGCTGCCGCGTCGCCAACGCGCCACCCTGGTGCTGCGCTACTACGAGGACCTGCCTGACGCCGAGATCGCCGACATCCTCGGTTGCGCCGTCGGGACCGTACGTTCGTCCATTTCCCGGGCACTGGCCACGCTGCGGGCCGAGTACGTGGAGGCGTGAACATGATCGAGGACGACCTGCGTGCCGCCTTCGCCCGGCACGAGCAGTTGACCCCGTCGACCGGCCCGGTGCGGGCCGCGATCGACCGGCTCGCCGCGACCCGCCGTCGCCGTCGGCAGCGGTTCCAGGCCGCCGGTGTCGCGTTCGCCCTGCTCGCCGCGCTCGGAGTCGGGGTACCGCAACTGCGCCCCGATCGGGCGGAGGAGGGCCCCTTGTTGCCCGCTCGACCGGCTGCCCCGCCGTCCGGGGCGCTGAACGTCCTGCTGCTCGGCGTGGACGGCTTCGGCGAGAACCCGTCGTACCGGTTGGCGGACTCCGTCCTGCTGCTGCACGTTCCGGCCGACCGGAGTCGGCCGTACCTCATCTCGTTGCCGCGCGACCTGGAGGTGACGGTCCCCGGCCGGGGGGTCGACAAGCTCAACAGCGCCTTCTACGGCGGTGCCGCCGAGCCCCGGCCCGACCTGGACGCCGGCTACGACCTGACCCGCCGGGTGGTCACCGACCTGACCGGGGTACGCGTCGACGCCGGCGCGGTGCTGACCTTCTCGGGGCTGCGCCGGATCACCGACGCCGTCGACGGGGTGGAGGTGTGCCTGCCGGACGAGGTCCGGTCCTGGCACACCCGCCGGGTCTTTCCGGCCGGTTGTCAGCAGCTCGACGGAGCTGCCTCGGTCGATCTGCTGCGGCAACGGCGGTACCTGCCCGACGGCGCTGTCGACCGGGACCGTAACGCCCAGCGCTACGTCGCCGGGCTGGTCAGGCGGGCGGTCGCCCAGGACGTGCTGAGCAACCCCGTCCGACTCGCCGCGCTGCTGTCGGCCGCCGGCAAGGGTCTGACCGTCGACGACGACGGCCTGCCGCTGACCGGGCTGGTGGCGGTGCTGCCCGAGCTGCGAAGCGTCGACCCGGTGGGGCTCAGCCTTCCGGTCGGCCCGCCGGTGGGCAACGCCTCGCGGCTGCAACTGGACCCGAAGCAGGGCCGGGCGTTCCTCGCCGCCCTGCGTGAGGACCGGTTGGCGCAGTGGGTGGAGCAGCACCCGGAGCAGGTCAACCGAACCCGTTGACGGACGAGAGTTCGCGGTGGTGCGCAGTCATGCGGACCGCGACGGAGCCCCGTCGTCCGGCTGCGGCACGGCGGGGCTCCGGTCGGACGGGGGGGGGGGGGGGGGGGGGCGGGTCAGGCGACGAAGTGGGTGCTGCGGCGTCGGGCGAGCAGGTAGCCGCTCACTCCGACGACGAGCAGCAGGCCGCCGAGGCCGGCGATCAGGCCGGTGGGGGCACCGGTGATGGGCAGCGCACCGCCGCCACCCGCGTCACCGCCGCCACCCCCGGCACCGTCGTCCCCGCCCTGGTCACCGCCGCCCTGGCCCGCGTTGACCACGATCCGGGCAGTGTCGTTGGCCGATTTGATGTCGTCCGCGAAGCCGTCCCCGCCGGGGCATTCGCACGGCGCGTTGACCCGCACCGAGCCCCGGGCGTTGGGGATGACCCTGTCGATGCGTAGCCGGAACTCCATGGTGTAGGTCGCACCGGCCACCAGGAGCATCTCCGAGTCGCACAGGTACGTCCGGGTGCCCTGCCGCAACCGGCAGCTCTCGGGGACCTCGACGGCGGTGGTGCCCGGCGGCAGCTCGACGTCCGTGTGGGTGGCGGCCTCGTAATCGGCGTTCACCTTGTCGAGTGTCGCCGGGCCGTTGTTCCGGAAGCCGACGGTCGCCGTGGCGACGGTGCCCGCGCCGCCCTTGAGCGCGGCACCGATCGCCGCGAGGTCGGTGCCGTTCGTGCCGGTGACCTTGATGGTCCATCCGGTGTCGCCGTTGCCCGGGTCGACGTCGGTCTGGTCGGCCTGCCGCACCCTGCCGGGCGCCTCGGCCAGAGTCAGTTCCGGGCCGCTGCCGGGGGTGGCCGCCCGGGCGCCCACGGCCTCGCGTACCCGGGTCAGGTCCTCGAAATCGGCAACCGTCATGAACTGGGCATAGCCGGCCTGGTTGCTGGGTGCGTAGGTGTCCCTGGCGAGTTCGAGGTTGAGTGTCCCGGCGAGCCCGGAGCCCGCCGGGATCTCCTGGTCGAACCGGCAGGAGAGCAGGTGGTCGTCGGAGTAGCGGCAGTTGCTGAACCGGTCGGTGGTCCGGATCGAGTAACCGAGGTCGAAGACCACGACGAATCCGGTGACGGTCCGCTCGCCGACGTTCGTCACCGCCAGCGGCACGCTGAACTTCCCGCCCGGCGTGGAGGAGGCGGTGGTGTACGGCCCGCCGGCCAGGTCGACCCCCTCGCCGACGCGGACGCGCGAGGTGTAGCCGCCCTGCCGCCCACCGGCCGCCTGGAAGCTGACGGCGACGTCGCCGGAGTCGCCGAGCTGCGCATCTCCGGTGAGACCGATGTGTACCCGCTTGACGACGGCGCGGTAGATCCCGCTGCCGAGCGGCGGCAGCTCGTCGAGGGCGACGTCGAAGGGCTCCTCGCAGACGAGCACGCCCGACTCCGGGGCTGTGCACTCCTGGCCGTCGGCGGGGGCCACGGTGATCTCGTCGGCCAGGGAGCGGTAGTCGTACCGCACGGAGACGTCGGTGAGCACCGTCGGCTCGTCGGCGTACAGGAACAGGGTGCGGGTGGTTCCCGCCGAGCCGACGGCCACTGTGCTGTCCTGGAAGTAGGGCTCGACGACGGTCGCGGCGACGGCGGGGGTGGCGGAGGCGGCGACCAACGCGCCTGCGGCACCGAGCCCGGTCAGCCAGCGGATCGATTGCCTGAACATGAGGTCCTCCCGTGGGGATACCGGTGACGCTCGTCCAACCTAGGCAGGCCCAGGCTCCTCCGGCACCCCACAGGGGATCGATGGACGTCTAACGAACCGAACGGCTGAGCGGCTCTGTCGCAACGGGCAGCCCACCCGGCGACCGGGTCAGCGGTAGTCGTCCTCGTCGCCGGTGACCACTCGGGCCTGCTCCATCGCGTCCCAGTCGCCGACCTCCAGGCCACGGTGGGGTTCGCCGTCGACGTCGTCCGGACCGACCGCGGTGGCCTGCTCGACCGCGTCGACCGGCTCGGCCTCCGGGTCACGCTCGTCCGGGGCGAGGTGGTCGCCGGGCGTGAAGTCCTCGTCGGGCTGACCCATCGTCCCTCCCGGGGTCTCGGGGCACGGTTCCCACCCACCGTACGGGCTCGGGCGGCGCCGCGCCCGGAAGCGAGTAGGCGGAATCAGCCCTCGACGACGCGACCCGATGCCAGGATGGTGCCGTGGGCTTCCTCATCCGACTGGCGATCACGGCGGTCGCGCTGTGGATAACCACTCTGATCGTGCCCGGGGTGGACGTGCACGGCCGCTCGGGCGGCAACACCGTCCTCACCCTGATCGTGGTGGCGTTGATCTTCGGCGTGATCAACGCGGTGCTCAAACCGGTGATCAAGGTCGTCGGCTGCGTGTTCTACCTGCTGACCCTGGGCCTGTTCGCGCTGGTGGTCAACGCTCTGCTGTTCCTGCTCACCGACCGGATCGCCCGCGGGCTCGACCTGCCGTTCCAGGTGGACGGTTTCTGGGCGGCGTTCTGGGGAGCCATCGTGATGACAGTGGTCACCTGGCTGATCAGCGTCATCGTGCCGGACAACTGGGACCGCCGGTGAACGGCTGACACCCGGGTCGGTTGTTCCGGCGCACGCCACCTGCGGGATACTGCCGGGCGGAGGACAGCGCGGTCCGGCGCACACGTGAACAACAGCGGCCAGCACGGCCGAGAGTGGTAAGTAAGGAGCACATCACATGCCCATCGCTTCCCCCGAGGCCTACGCGGAGATGCTGGACCGCGCCAAGGCCGGCCGGTTCGCGTACCCCGCGATCAACGTGACCTCCTCCCAGACGCTGAACGCGGCGCTCAAGGGCTTCGCCGACGCGGAGAGCGACGGCATCATCCAGGTCTCCACCGGTGGTGCCGAATACCTCTCCGGCCCGTCGATCAAGGACATGGTCACCGGCGCGGTGGCGTTCGCCGCGTACGCGCACGAGGTGGCCAAGAAGTACTCGGTCAACATCGCCCTGCACACCGACCACTGCCCGAAGGACAAGCTGGACAAGTTCGTCCGTCCGCTGATGGGCATCTCCCAGGAGCGGGTGAAGCGCGGCGAGGAGCCGCTGTACCAGTCGCACATGTGGGACGGTTCGGCCGTGCCGGTCGCGGAGAACCTCGAGATCGCCGCCCAGCTCCTCGACGAGGCCGCCAAGGCCAAGATCGTCCTGGAGATCGAGGTCGGCGTCGTCGGTGGCGAGGAGGACGGCGTCGAGAACGCCATCAACGACAAGCTCTACACCACCACCGAGGACGGCCTGGCCATGGTCGAGGCGCTCGGCCTCGGCGAGAAGGGCCGCTACATGGCGGCCCTGACCTTCGGCAACGTGCACGGCGTCTACAAGCCGGGCAACGTGAAGCTCCGCCCCGAGATCCTCAACCAGATCCAGGAGGCGGTCGGCGCGAAGTACGGCAAGGACAAGCCGCTGAGCCTGGTCTTCCACGGCGGCTCGGGCTCGCTGCTCAGCGAGATCCGCGAGGCGCTGGACTACGGCGTGGTGAAGATGAACATCGACACCGACACCCAGTACGCCTTCACCCGGCCCGTCGCGGACCACATGCTCCGCAACTACGACGGCGTGCTGAAGATCGACGGCGAGGTCGGCAACAAGAAGCAGTACGACCCGCGTGCCTGGGGCAAGGCCGCCGAGGCCGGTCTGGCCGCCCGGGTCGTCGAGGCGTGCGAGCACCTGCGCTCCACCGGCACCACGATGACCAAGTAACGACGTACCACCGACGGCCGGCTCCCCACGCGGGGGCCGGCCGTTCGTCGTTCACGCGGTCAACAGGCGGACGGCCTCGTGGACGTCGTCGGTCAGGTGGATCGACGCCGACAGGTCCCCGAACGGGGACGCGGCCAGCAGCGGACGCAGCAACGACTCCACCGGCAGCTCCCGGGTCCAGTAGGGGCGGTCCAGGAAGATGTACGCGCCACTGGCACCGTCGGTGCCGTAGTAGGTCTTGGTGGCCGCCTGGAAGACCTCCTGCACCGTGCCCGCCCGCCCCGGGGCGAAGACGATGCCTCCCCGGGCGAGCCGCAGGATGGTGTCCTCCCGGATCGCGTTCGAGAAGTACTTGGCGATCCGCCCGGCGAACAGGTTCGCCGGTTCGTGCCCGTACAGCCAGGTCGGGATGGCCAGCCCACCCGCCCGCGCCCAACCCCGGTCGTCACCCCGCTGCCGGGGTACGCCCGCGTACCGCTGCCGGACCGTCAGCGCCGTCGCCGTGTAGCGGTGGTGGTCGGTGAAGTCGGGCGCGGTGGCCAACAGGTCGATCGCCGCCGTCACGTCGGTCGCCGGCCGGTCCGCCAGATAGGCGCCGAGGTTCGCCGCCTCCATCACCCCGGGACCGCCGCCGGTCACCACCAGGCGGTCGGCCCGGGCCAGCTCCCAACCCAACACCGCCGCCATCCGGTACGCGGGACTGCCTCGCCGTACCGCGTGGCCACCCATGATGCCCACCACCGACTGCGGACCGTGCCCGGCCAGCCAGGCTCGGGTCGCGTCGGCCAACGCGTTGTCCACCCCGTGGTCGTGCAACCGTTGGCCCAGCGCCTCCTTGACGTCCGGCAACGCGCCGCCGTGCGCCCGGTAGTGGTCGTACACCCGGGTGTCGTACATCCCGGCGAACCCGCCCTCGGCGAACCCGGCGGCCAGGTCCTCGGGGGTGTAGAGGTGTGTCGGCTGGGTCGGGTACGGCAGCCCCGAGAACGGCGGCACCACGTTCGCGCCGCGCCGGACCAGGTCGGCGCCGACCTCCCGGGACGCGAAGCGGCAGCCCACGAAGAGGGTGCCCACCACGTCGACGCCGGTCAGGTCGGGCACCGGGGCGAGGTCGAGACGCAGGCCCTGCACGGTCAACCCGGTCAGCCGGCCGGTGGCCAGCTGCCGGCGCAGCTCGTCCGGGGTCTGGATCTCGCCGGCGTGCAGATGCGGCTCGATGACGTCGGCGGGAGGTGGGGTCGGCACCGGGCCATCCTGCCCCTTCGCCGGGGCCCGGCCAAACCTCGGGCCAGGCGGGAGACGACAGGAGCCCGGTGACCGTGGTCACCGGGCTCCTGCGTTACCGGTTCCTGGGGAGGCTCCGGACCATTAGTTGTAGTGGAAAACACCTGACGGCGGCATAGGCCGCAGGCGTGACCAACTCCTCAGCCGTTCAGCGGAACGTGTCGGCCGACCCGCTCGCGTGTCGCCCTGTCCAGCGGGTTGAATGGGGCGATGCAGAACCTTTTGCCAGAGCCACCGGCCACCCGGCTGCCCGCGAACGACGAGGCCGACGCCGCCCTGGCTGCCGCCGGAGACGCCGGCACCGACGAGGCGTTCGCCGGCGTGGCGGCCGGCTTCCCCACCTTCAGCGCGGCCTGGGCTGAGCTAGCGGCCCGGGCGCTCGCGCAGGACCAGGTGGTGGCGGCGTACGCCTACGCGCGCACCGGCTACCACCGGGGCCTCGACCAACTACGTCGCAGCGGTTGGAAGGGGCACGGCCCGGTGCCGTGGTCGCACGAGCCCAACCGGGGCTTCCTCCGCTGCCTCTACGTGCTGTCCCGGGCCGCGGACGAGATCGGCGAGGCCGACGAGGCGGCCCGCTGTGCCCAGTTCCTGCGCGACTGCGACCCGGAGGCGGCGGACGCGCTCGCGAGCAACTGATCCCGCTCCGACGGCCGGCCCGGTCTCGGGCCGGCCGTCGGTGGCTTACAGCCCTTCGGCGACCGCGGCGGCGATCTTCAGCCAGGCGTCCCGGGTGGCCGAGGAGAGCCCGCCGTAACGGATCGGCTCGCCGGTGTCGATGAGCCGTTCGTAGGGGGCCAGCAGCACCGCCCGGGTACGGGCCGCGAAGTGCTCCTGGATGGCCGGCAGGTCGATCTCCTTGCGGGACGGCGGCATCGACACCACGGTCACGGCCTGCCGGACCAGTCGTTGCCGGCCGCTCTGCTCCAGGTGGTCGAGCATCCGGGCGGCGGTCTCCGCCGAGTCGTTCCGGGCCGACATGGTGACCACCAACTGGTCGGTGGCGTCCATCGAGGCCTGCCAGTTCTGCGCCCGGACGTTGTTGCCGGTGTCCACGAAGATCAACTTGTAGAACCGGCTGACCACCTCGCGGATCTCCGCGAACGCGGCGGCCGTCAACATCTCGCCACCCGTGGCCGACTCGTCCGAGGCCAGGACGTCGAACATCCCCTCGCCCTGCGAGCGCACGTACTGCGACAGGTCGCCGACCCGCCCGTGTGCACCCTGGAACTGGCCGAGGTCACGCAGCATGTCCCGCACCGTGCGGGAGTGGAAGTCCTGCTGGGCGCGCATCCCCAGGGTGCCCTGGGTCTCGTTGTTGTCCCACGCCAGCACGTAACCGCCGCGCTTCTGCCCGAACGTCATCGCGAGCAGCAGGATGGCCACCGTCTTACCGGCGCCGCCCTTCGGGTTGACCACTGTCACCTGCCGCAGCCCGCCGAAGTTGCGGCGCACCATCTCGATGTCCCGCTTGAGTTCCTGCTCGTGACGACCGGGCGAGAGCCGGAGCAGGCCCATCTTGTTGACCACGGCGCGTACGCCCATGGTCGCCACCGGGTCGGCGGGTCGGACCTGCCGACGTCGGCTGAAGTCCTCGGCGGTCGGCACCGGCGTGGACTCCGGAGTCCAGCTCGCGTCCGGGTAACCCGTGGCGGCGGGATATCCAGGGGTGGGCGCCCGGCTCACGCCCTCGGCTTCCGGGTACGGCTGACCAGGCGGGGCACCAGGTGTGCCCTGCTGCCACGGCGGCGGGTACCAACCGGGGGACGGCGGGTACGGTCCGGGCGGTGTGGCCGGCTGAGCAGCCGCCTGCTGGGGCGGATTGCCGAACTGCGTCAGGTCGGGCGGGGGCGGGATCGACGCCGGGCTGACCTGACCGGGGATCGCCGGATCGGCCGGGGCAGGGCCGGGCTGCGCGACGCCGGTGTGCGGCCCCGGCGGGGGTGGGACCGGGGGTGTGGCGGTGGCGGCCTCGTCGGGTGCCGGCGCGCCCGCCGGGCGTTGCGGCGGGTACGCCCACGGCGACTCGTTGGCCGGCCGTGCCGCCGCCCCGGCGGAAGCGTCGTCAGCGCCGCCGTCAGCCGGGGGCGTCGGTGCGGTCGGCGTGGATTCCGCCGACGCGGGCTCTGCGGCGCTGCCGCGACCGGCGGGCGTGCCCGGAGTGGCGGGGCGGTCGGTGGGCGTGGCAGGCCCGGCGGGGCGGTCGGTCGGCGTGGCAGGCCCGGCGGCGGTGCCAGCCGTGGTGGGTCGGTCGGTGCGCGCGCTGGGGTCGGCCGGCGTGCCGGCTGCGGTGGGGCGGTCCAGGGTGAAGGGCAGGTCCAGGTCGACGCCGCCCGGGCTGTTCGGCGGGACGGGAACGGCCGCCGTGCCACGGTCACCGGTCGGCACCGGGGCCGCTCCGGTCGCCGCTCCGGTCGACTCGGCTCGGCTGCCCGGCGCGAAGGCGGTGGGCGGTGTCGCCGCGCCCGGGGCAGCGCCGCCAGCCCCGTTGCCGCCCGGCACGCCGCTGTTCGCGGGAGTGTTGCTCGTCGGCGGTGCGCCGGTGCCGGGGGGCGTCGACCCGGTGGTCGGGCCGGGCGGCGTCGACGTGGTGGTCGGGCCGGGCGGCGTCGACGCGGTGGTCGGATCCGCCGGTGGCGGCCAACTCGGCTGGGGCGCCCACCCCGACCCGGCGCCGGCCGAGCCGCCGGCCCCCCACGCCCCGGGTGGTGGAACGGCACCGGTGAGCGACGGGTAGTCGGACGGAGACGGGGGCGGCAGGGGCGCCGCCCCCGGCTGGCCGGGAACCGGCGGTCGGCTGATCGGCGGCGCGGCCACCGGAGGTGTCACCGGACCGGACGCGACCGGCGGCGGCGTGCTCCGCTGCTCGGCGACCGCCGCCCACGGCGGTACGACTTCGCCCCGGTCGGTCGGCTCCGGCGGCCAGAGTGGTTCGATGTCCCGCTCCGGCACCGGCTGCTGGCCGTGCACCTGTGCCCGGTCGGCGTTCTCGTCCATTACGGCCCTCCCCAGTCCTCCTGCGAGGATAGGCGCAACCGCCCACGGAGGCCGGTCGGCGCAGCGGAGAGCGACCGCTCTACGCGGCCGAGGTCAGCTCGACCACACCGCCCAGGCACCCGGCTCGACCCACCACGAACGCTTCCGGGTCAGCTCGCCCTCGACCCCATCGTCGAGGTAGGGCACCTTCCCCTCCCTCGGCAGCACCGAAACCGCGCGACCGCGCGCCCGCCGGACCTCGAGGCGTACCCTCTTGCGGCCCAACGCCGACCGGACGACAACCGGCACGGCGACCGCGACCTCGACCTGGCCGTCGGCCGGATCCGGTGCGGTCAGCAGTGTCACGTCGTCGAGCGCCGCGTACCCGCCGGCGTTGGCGACCGCGCAGGCCAGCAACGGTTCGTCACCGTCGGTGAGGATGGTGTCGTCCACCTCCACCCGAGCCCGCCACTGCAACGGTCGGCCGGCGTCGTCGGCGGCACCGAGCAACGCGCCGTCGAGCGTCACCGAACCGGCGTCGTTGCGCAGCAGATCCAGTCGGCGAGGTGTGCCGTCCAACACCGCGCCGGCCACCGCAGCGGGGTCGCGGGGCAGCCCGAGCTGCGCGGCGAGGTCCCGCTGGTTGCCGGCCCGGGCCGGATCGAGCGGGAGTACGGCCACCGGCGGCAGGTCGGGCAGGGTCCGGTTGCCGGGCAGGTCCGCCGGACGCCGACTCGGCGCCGGGGCGTACCGCCGGACCAGCCGGCGCAGCACGGCGCGCAACTGCCCGTCGCTGGCCGTGGCGACGACCAGCCGGGTCTTGCCGTCCGGATCCGGCCAGGTGAGACCGTCCGGGCGGGCCGGGCCGTCGAGCCGGGCCAACACCGCGTCGATCTCCGCGTCGGAGCGGGCGGTGACCGTCTCCACCCGGGCGCCCCGTTCGGTCAACGCGTCGGCGCAGGCCAGCACCGGCACCCGTGGACGCTCGGTGGCGCAGTGCCCGCTGTCACCTCCGGCCTGGCTGGTCGTGCCGGTGTCGGTCTCGGCCTGGCTGGTCGTGCCGGTGTCGGTCTCGGCCTGGCTGGTCGTGTCGGTGTCGGTGTCGGCCGCACCGCCGCAGCAGGCCCCTCCGCTGCCACAGCCCCCGGGAGCGTCCCGCTCCGAACCGAGGGTGAGCAGCACCACGTCGTACACGGAAGGAGCCTCCTGCCTCTCGACGCGACCCCTGCCGGCCGCGCCGTCACTACTTGTTAACCTGACACCCCGGGCTCGCCAACCGGTCGCCACCTGGCACCCGAGCCTTCTGGAGGCGGAAAAGATGCCAGCGATCGTGCTCATCGGCGCTCAGTGGGGCGACGAGGGCAAGGGCAAGGTTACCGACCTGCTGGGTGAGCGGGTCGACTACGTCGTGCGCTACTCCGGCGGCAACAACGCCGGCCACACGGTGATCACCCCGGACGGCCAGAAGTACGCCCTGCACCTGATGCCCTCCGGAGCGCTCTCGCCGAACGCGATGATCGTCATCGGCAACGGTGTGGTGGTCGACCCGAAGGTGCTGCTCGCCGAGATCGACGGCCTGGCCGAGCGCGGCGTCGACGTGTCCCGGCTGCGGATCTCTGGCGACGCGCACCTGATCATGCCGCACCACCGGGCGTTGGACCGGGTGATCGAGCGTTACCTCGGCTCGTCCCGGATCGGCACCACCGGCCGGGGCATCGGCCCCGCGTACGGCGACAAGGTCGCCCGGATCGGCATCCGACTCCAGGACCTGCTCGACCCGGGCATCCTGCGCAAGAAGCTGGAACTCGCGCTGCGCGAGAAGAACCAGATCCTGTTCAAGGTCTACAACCGCAAGGCGATCGACGTCGACGCGACGGTCGAGGAGTACCTGGAGTACGCGGAGCGGCTCAAGCCGTACATCGCGGAGACCCGGGCGATGCTCTGGGACGCCCTGGACCGGGGTGAGACGGTGCTGCTGGAGGGCGCGCAGGCCACCATGCTCGACATGGACCACGGCACGTACCCCTTCGTGACCTCGTCCAACCCGACCGCCGGTGGGGCCTGCGTGGGCGCCGGCATCCCGCCGACCGCGATCAACAAGGTGATCGCGGTGAGCAAGGCGTACACCACCCGGGTCGGTGCGGGGCCGTTCCCGACCGAGCTGTTCGACGCCAACGGCGACCACCTGCGCAAGATCGGTGCCGAGTACGGCACGACCACCGGGCGGGAACGCCGGTGTGGGTGGTTCGACGCGGTCGTCGCCCGGTACGCGTGCCGCCTCAACGGCGTCACCGACCTGGTCATCACCAAGCTGGACGTGCTCACCGGCATGCCCAAGGTGCCGATCTGCGTCGGCTACGAGATCAACGGTGTGCGGGTCGACGACATGCCGATGAGCCAGACGGACTTCCACCACGCCAAGCCGGTCTACGAGGAACTCGACGGCTGGTGGGAGGACATCACCAAGGCGAGAACCGCCGAGGACCTCCCGGAGAACGCCCGCCGCTACATCGCGCGCATCGAAGAACTCTGCAACACCAAGGTCAGCGTCGTAGGCGTAGGCCCCGGCCGCGACGAAAACGTAATCCTGACCCCCCTCCTCCCCTAGGTCCCACCCCCACCCCTGCCCCCGGCTGCCCCCGCCTCTCCCCGGTGATCAAGAGGTTTGCGTCAAATCCAGGCCGGATTCTGACGCAAACCTCTTGATCACCGAGGTGAGGGTGGGGGTTATCCACAGGGGTTCCTGGGTTGTCCACAGGGGCTTCGGTGGGGCGGGGTGGATGGGCAGGGTGTGGGTGTGGGACCACACCAGCTTCTTCGTGACGTCGCGGCCCGGCAGGACGGGATGGTCACCCTGGCGCAGGCGTTGCGTGCCGGCCTGACCAGGGATGAGGTTCGACAACTCCACCGGTCCGGCAGATGGCAGCGGCTTTTGCGCGGCTGCTTCGTTCCGGACGCGGATCTGGGCGACTCGACGCGACGGCGGGCACGGATCCGCGCTGCGGTCGTGAGCCTTGGCCCAGGCGCCTTCGCTGTTCTGGACACCGCACTCGAGTTGCACGGCATCGCGGGTCTTCGGCGGACTGGACAGGTCCACGTCTCGGTGCCGGTCGATCGACCGAGGCATCAGCGCGTCCCGGTTCCGTGGCTGACCGTGCATCAGATGACAGTTGGTCCCGGCGAGATCACCGAGGTTGCGGGCATTCGCGCTACCGCACCGCTTCGCACTGTCTCTGATGTCGTCCTCCTGGTCGATCGCTATCCGGCGGTCTCGGTCCTCGACTCGGCGCTGAATCAAGGTCGCATCGATCCCACCCAACTGATGGTGATCCCGAGCCTCATCCGAGGACGGCGGGGCGCGGTCTCGGCACGGGCTTACCTGGCTGAGGCCGACGGTCGGGCGCAGTCGCCGCTGGAGACCCGTAGCCGGCTGCGGTGCGTGGACGGCCGGGTGCCACCGGACGTGCTCCAGTTGGAGGTACGCGACGACGACGGTTATCTGCTCGGCATCGGTGACCTGGGCTGGCGCGGTCCGAGGGTCATCGCGGAGGCGGACGGCCGAGACGCCCACGGCACCCCGGAGGCCGCCTTCGCTGATCGTCGCCGACAGAATCGTCTGGTCAACGCCGGCTGGACCGTCCTCCGCTTCACCTGGCAGGACACTCTCCGTCCCGACTACATCCCCTGGACCGTCCGCCAAGCGATCGCCGCCGCCCAGCCAAGGTGACCGACCCCCAGCGAAGGTGACCGACCCCCCCCAGCGAAGGTGATCAAGAGGTTTGCGTCAAATCAACGCTCGATTCTGACGCAAACCTCTTGATCAACCGGGAGGGGCGGTGAGGGGCGGGTGGGTGCGGTGGGGGCAGTAGGATGCCGGGCGTGCGGGTTCTTCTGGTGGGTGGTGGCGGGCGGGAGCATGCGCTCGCGCTCGGGCTGGTGGCTGATTCGGGTGTTTCTGCGCTGATTGCCGCACCCGGTAATCCGGGGATCGCTTCGCTCGCCGAGCTGCGGACGGTGACTCCGACAGATCCTGCCGCGGTGGCGGCGTTGGCCGTGGAGACCGCGGCTGACCTGGTGGTGATCGGGCCGGAGGCGCCGCTCGTCGCCGGGGTCGCCGACGCGGTACGCGCCAAGGGCATCCCCGTGTTCGGTCCGTCCGGCGCGGCCGCCCAACTGGAGGGCTCGAAGGCGTTCGCCAAGGACGTGATGACCGCCGCCGGCGTGCCGACCGCCCGGGCGTACGTCTGCACCGACGACGAGAGCACCGCTCGGGCGCTGGACGAGTTCGGTGCCCCGTACGTGGTGAAGGACGACGGGCTCGCCGCCGGCAAGGGTGTGGTGGTGACCCACGACCGGGCCGCCGCGCTGACCCACGCTCGCGAGTGTGGACGGGTCGTGGTCGAGGAGTTCCTCGACGGCCCGGAGGTCAGTCTCTTCGTGGTCACCGACGGTGAGGCGGCGTTGCCGCTGCTGCCGGCACAGGATTTCAAGCGGCTGGGCGATGGCGACACCGGGCCGAACACCGGCGGCATGGGGGCGTACGCGCCGCTGGCCTGGGCACCGTCGGGCCTGGTCGACGACGTCATGCGCGACGTGGTCCACCCGACGTTGGCGGAGATGCGCCGCCGGGGCACCCCGTTCGCCGGCCTGCTCTACGTCGGGCTCGCGATCACCGCCGCCGGCCCTCGGGTGATCGAGTTCAACGCGCGTTTCGGCGATCCGGAGACCCAGGTGGTGCTCGCGCTGCTGGAGACCCCACTGGGCGGGCTGCTGCACGCGGCGGCCACCGGCACGCTGAGCGAGCACCCACCGCTGCGGTGGCGCGACGGCAGCGCGGTGACCGTGGTGCTCGCCTCCGAAGGCTATCCGGCCGCGCCGCGTACCGGCGATGTCATCAGCGGCGCGGACCGTCCGGGCATCATCCACGCCGGCACCGCCCGCCGGGACGACGACGGCGCGTTGCTCTCCGCCGGCGGCCGGGTCCTCTGCGGTACGGCCACCGGCCCCGACCTGGCCGCCGCGCGGGACGCCGCGTACGTGCTGGTGGACGGGGTGGAGCTGCCCGGTTCGCAGCATCGCACCGACATCGCCGCCGCCGCGATCGAGGGGCGGATCACCATCCCCGGTGGGGCGACTCAGCCGTAGTAGCGGCGTAGTTCGCGGGCGAGCACCTTGCCGGTGGCGTTTCGGGGCAGGTATTTCACGAAGACCACGTCCCGGGGCACCGAGAAGCGTGCCAGGTAGTGCCGGACGTACTCGCGTACCGCCTCGGGGTCGAGGGTTTCGCCGGGGTGCAGGGCGAGGAACGCGGAGAGGCGCTGGCCGTACTCGGGGTCGGGTACGCCGATCACGGCCACCTCGCGGACCTGGGGAAGCTGGGCGAGCAGATCCTCCACCTCGGAGGGGAAGACGTTCTCGCCACCGGAGACGATCATGTCGTCGGCCCGGCCGTCGACGAAGAGCAGCCCGTCGGTGTTGAGTCGGCCGAGGTCGCCCGTGTCGAGCAGGCCGTCGCGGGTTTCTCGGCTGGCGCCTGAGGTGTAGCCCTCGAAGAGCATCTCGTTGCCGACGAAGATGCGCCCGACCCGGCCGTGCGGCACCGGCTGCCCGTCGTCGTCGAGCAACTCCAGCCGGGTGCCGTGCGGGGGCCGACCGGCTGTGGTGGGTGCCTGGCGCAGGTCCTGTGGGCCGGCGATGGACGCCCAGGAGACCTCGGTGGAGCCGTACAGGTTGTAGAGCACGTCGCCGTAGGCGTCCATGAACTTCGGTGCGAGCCCACCGGGCAGGGCCGACCCGCTGACCGCGACGACAGTGAGCGGGGGACGTGGGTCGGGGGGCGGCACCTCCATCAGCCGCTGCAGCATCACGGGTACGGCGAACAGCGCGTCGCACCGGTGCGCGGTGAGGGCGGCGAGCGTGGCGGCGGGGTCGAAGCGTCGGTGCAGCACGATGGTGGCCCGCAGGGCCAGGCACACCTGGAGGGCGGCGAGGCCCCAGGTGTGGAAGATCGGCGCGGCGATCATCACCCGGCCCCGGGCGTGCAGCGGAATGCGGTCGATGATGGACACCAGCGGGCCGAAGCCGCTCGGCGTGGGTCGGCGCGCGCCCTTGGGCGTGCCGGTGGTGCCGGAGGTGAGCACGATGATCCGGCCGTCGCGCTCGGGTGGGTGCAGGTCACCCGGCAGGGCTCCGGCGACAAGCTCCTCGCGGGCGCGTTCGTCGAGCCGGGTGAGTTCGGCGGGGAGTCCGAGGACCCGCTCGGCGAACTCGTCGTCGTGGACCAGCAGACGTAGCCGCTGCTCCTCGGCGACGGTGCCCAGTTGGGCCGCGGAGAGCCCGGTGTTGACCAGCACCGCGTCGACGCCGAGCAGGGTGGCGGCGACGATCGTCTCGATCAGACCGTGGTGGTTGCGGCAGAGCACGCCGATCCGGTCGCCCGCCTGCACGCCGAGCCCGGCCCGCATCGATCGGGCCATCCGTTCGGCCCGGTCGAGCAGATCGTGGTACGTCAGCTCGACGCCGTTCTCGTCGATGACCGCAGTTCGTCCGGGGTCCCGGGCGGCCGCCTGACGCAGCTCGCCCGCCAGGCTCCAACCCCACGTACGCAGGGCGTTGAGCTGTGCGGCGACCCGGATCGGGCTGCCCGGGGTGAGCAGTCCGCGACGGGTCAGCGTGGCGACGACGAACGGCAGGTCCATGCCGCAGACCTCCTACGGTGGTGCGCGGACGGGCGACGCGGCTCCCCGTCCATCAGGGCTTCTTTCCTTGATCATGCACGGGGCACGGCCGAGGGCCCAGTCGGCGTCGGCACGGGGTGACGAAGACGGCACGGTTGGTGGGGCGTTCGGCGCGACGGTCGGGCCGGGTTTCAGCGGATCTGCATCCCGGAGATCGCCCGGGAGATGACCAGTCGTTGGATCTCGGAGGTGCCCTCGAAGATGGTGTAGATCTTGGCGTCGCGGTACCACCGTTCGACCGGGTGGTCGCGCAGGAAACCGGCCCCGCCGAGCAACTGCACCGCCTTCTCGGTGACCGACACCGCCACCTCACCGGCCTTGAGCTTGGACATCGAGCCCTCGCCCGCGGTGAACGGGCGGTTGTTGCGGCCCATCCACGAGGCCCGCCACACCAGCAGCCGCGCCGCGTCGATCTCCATCCGCATGTCGGCCAGCGTGAACGCGACAGCCTGGTTCTCGATGATGGGTCGTCCGAACTGGACCCGGCCCTTCGCGTAGTCCAGGGAGTATTCGTAGGCGGCCCGCGCCACGCCCAACGCCTGCGCGCCGACCGTGGGTCGGGACAGCTCGAAGGTCCGCATGGCGGCCTGTCCGGTGGCGCGTTGACCGGAGCGGGCCCGGTCGAGGCGTTCCAGCAGGGCGTCCCGCCCGCCGAGCAGGCAACGGCCGGGCACGCGTACCCCGTCGAGGAAGACGTCGGCGGTGTGCGACGCGCGGAGGCCGAGTTTGCGCAGCTTGCGGGTGGCGGCCAGGCCGGGGGTGCCGGGCGGTACGACGAACGCGGCCTGGCCCCGGGAGCCGAGTGTGGGGTCGACGGAGGCGGTGACCACGTGCACGCCGGCGATCCCACCGTTGGTGGCGTACGCCTTCTGGCCGGTGAGCACCCACTCGTCGGTGGCCTCGTCGTAGACGGCACGGGTGCGCATCGCGCCGACGTCGGAGCCGGCTTCCGGCTCGCTGGTGCAGAACGCGGCGACGGCTGGCGAGTCGGCGTCGCCGAAGCACTGCGGCACCCACTCGACCATCTGGTCCGGGGTGCCGGCGCCGTAGATGGCGGCGACGGCGAGCGAGGTGCCGAAGATGGAGAGGCCGATGCCGGCGTCACCCCAGAAGAGCTCCTCGCTGGCGATCGGTAGGGAGAGCCCGGTCGGGTCGGCCCAGCAGGTGGCGAGGAACTCGAAGCCGTAGAGGCCGACCTTGGCGGCTTCCTGGATCACCGGCCACGGGGTGTCCTCGCGTTCGTCCCACTCGGCCGCGGCCGGGCGCACGACCTCGGCGGCGAAGCCGTGCACCCAGTCGCGTAGATCCCGCTGTTCCTCGTTCAGGTCGAGCGAGAACTCGGCCATGTCAGGCCTTGGGGATGTCGAACAGGTTGGCGATGTTGGCGGCGAGGCCGAGGTCACCCTTCGCCTTCAGCTTGCCGGTCATGAACATCATCACCGGGTTGGCGCCACCGGAGACGATCTTCAGGAACTCGACCGGGCCCATGGTCAGGCTCAGCTTCGGGTCGTGCTGCGGGGTCTCGTTCACCACGCACTTACCGTCGGCGATGACCACCTCGTAGGTGTCGCTGCCACCGTCCGGGCGACCGGTGATGACCCAGTGGATGACCGCGTTGGTGGAACCGGCCCGGTCCGCACGGAACAGCGACGGCATCCGGTTGAACACCTCACCGAGGACCTTGCCGCGCAGGTCACCGGACATCACCTGGGCGATCTTGTCGTCCGGGGTGGACTTGACCAGCTGGGCGAACTCCTTGGGGCCCACGTTGGCGAAGGTGGCCGGGTCGAAGTCAGTCATCAGGTGCGCCTTCCGGAAGAATTGGCTACTCGCGCGTAACCCTACGCACGAGTAGGTATGCTCGCAAGGTGTCCACCCCTCCCGCCTTCAAGCGCCTGCCACGCGCCGTCCGCGAGCAGCAGATGCTCGACGCAGCCGTGAAGGTCTTCTCCCGGCGCGGCTTCCACGCCGCCAGCATGGACGAGATCGCGGAGGACGCCGGCATCTCCAAACCCATGGTGTACGCGTACCTCGGCACCAAGGAGGAGCTCTTCGTCGCCTGCCTGCACCGGGAGGGCACCCGGATGATGCAGGCCATCGCCGGGGCGGCGGCCCCCGACCTACCGGCCGACGAACGGCTCTGGCGCGGGTTGCGGGCCTTCTTCGGCTTCGTCGGCGCACACCGCGACGGCTGGGCGGTGCTCTACCGGCAGGCCCGGGGCGAGCAGCCGTTCGCCGGTGAGCTGGCCACCATGCGTGCCCGGTTGGTCGAGGTGGTCGCCGGGATGCTCGACCACGCGCTGCGCGCCGAGGGTCGTGAGATCGCGTCCACCGACCTGGAGGTCGTCGCGTACGCCCTGGTCGGTGCCACCGAGTCGCTGGCCGACTGGCTGGCGGACCACCCGGAGGCCGACCCGGAGAAGACGGCCACCCGGATGATGAACGTGGCCTGGCTCGGTGCGGCCCAACTCCTGCACGGGGTGACCTGGCGTCCGCCGACGCACTGACCGCACCGGCATCACCGCACCGGGGTCCGGTTCACCGGCTCGGGCACCGACCGCGCGGCTCGGCGACGGTTGCCCAGCCAGCGGGCCACCTCGACGACCACCGTCACCGTCAGGGCGAGGCCCAGACCGAGCAGGAGACCACGGAGGGGATCCTGCTCGAACGCCATCCCGCCGACGTAGCCGACAAGCGCCGAGTAGAGCCCCCACGAGCCGGCGGCGAGAGCGTCGAAGGCCAGGAACCGACGCCTGGGGAAGTGCGTCGCACCCATGGTGAGGGTGACCGCCGTCCGGCCACCCGGCACGTAGCGGGCCACGGTGAGGATCAGGCCACCGCGCGTCGCGATCCCCCGACGGGCCCAGTCGACGGCCTTCCGGCGTCGGCCGTCGGGCGGCAGGCGGTCGAGCAGTCGCGCTCCACCGCTGCGCCCGATGGCGTACGAGACGTGGTCGCCGACCAGTGCCCCGGCGGCGGCCACCAGGATGACCGCGGGCAGGTACGGCGCTCCCGAGGCGGCGAACACTCCGGCCGTGATCACCGCAGTCTCGCTCGGCACCACCGGAAAGAAGCCGTCGAGCACCGCGATCGCGAAGATCGCCAGGTACACCCAGGGCGAGGACATCGTGTCGTGCAGCAGGTCCAGCAAATCCATGATCCTGATGCTGGTGCGCGCGGCGGTGCCCGCCATCGGCCACCGGTCAGGTGGGCGGCACTACTTAGGTAGTGACCGGCCCGGATGGCGGATCGGGGTCTTCCCCCACCACACCCCGGTCTGACGGCGCGGGGCGGCCGAGTTCGCTCGTGGAGTCCTACGCTTGCTGCGTGGCCTCCAGCAGCACCGCTCCTCGGTGGGTCGTCCAGCGCTATGGGGTGCTGCTGCTCGCCGTCGTGGTCGCCGTCGCCGTCTGGGCCAGCGCGGCCGGTGCGATCGGGGTCCGCTCGCCGTTGCCGGGCGCGGTCGTGCTTCTGCTCGCGGTGTTCTCGGGTTGGGCCACCAGCAGGGTCGGCACCTCCCGCTGGCCGTTGTTCCTGGCCGCGGCGCTCGGTTGGCTGGTGCTCGCCGCCGCGGCGGCCGGGGTGGTCGCCTCGTACCAGGCGGGTCTTCGGCTGCGCGGTCGGCAGCTCGCCACCTACCTCGCCGGTGCCGCCGTGGTGCTCGCCGGTGGGGTCGTGGTCGGGGTGCAGGTGGGCGGCGTACGCCGGATCACCACCGCCACCGCGGGCAATGTGCTGCTGCTAGCCGCCTGTCTGGTCGGGCTCCCGTTGGTCTTCGGCCTCTGGGTGCGGGCGCGCAGAGACGTGCTCGCCGCCCTGCGCGACCGGGCCGAACGGTTGGAACGCGAGCAGGAGGCCCACGCCGACCGGGTCCGCGCCGAGGAGCGGACCCGGATCGCCCGGGAGATGCACGACGTGGTGGCGCACCGGGTCTCGTTGATGGTGGTGCACGCCGGTGCGCTGGAGGTGACCGCTGCGGACCCGTCGACCGTCGAGGCCGCCGCGCTGATCCGGACGACCGGTCGGCAGGCGCTCACCGACCTGCGCGAGGTGCTGGGCGTGTTGCGACAGGACGGCCCGGCGGTGGTTCCGGAGCGAGGGCTCGACGCGCTGGACGAGCTGATCGGGGAGTCCCGTGCCGCTGGTCTGCGGGTCTCCCGGCAGGACGAGGGTGAGCCGGCCGCCCTACCGGCGACGGTGGAACGCACCGCGTACCGGGTGGTCCGCGAGGCGTTGACGAACGTGCGCAAACACGCGGCCGACGCCGAGACGGTCGTACGCCTGCGCCACCTCCCCGACGGGCTGGAGGTGGTGGTGCGCAACGGTCCGTCCTCTCGGGGGCCGGAGTTGCCCGGTGCCGGGCAGGGGTTGCTCGGGCTGCGCGAGCGGGTGGAGTTGCTCGGCGGCCGGCTTGAGGCCGCACCCGTGGACGGCGGTTTCCTGCTCCGCGCCCTGCTCCCGCTGGCGGGTGTGGCGTGATCCGGGTGCTGGTGGTCGACGACGAGCAGCTCGTCCGCGCCGGGCTGCGGCTGATCCTGGAGACGGCCGGGGACATCACGGTGGTCGGCGAGGCGGCGGACGGCGCCGCCGCGCTGGAGCAGACCCACCGGTTGCGCCCCGACGTGGTGTTGCTCGACGTGCGGATGCCGGGCGTCGACGGGCTGACGATCGCGCCGGAGGTGGTCGCCGCGGACGCGAAGGTGATCATGTTGACCACCTTCGACCTCGACGAGTACGTGCACGGGGCACTGCGGGCCGGTGCGGTCGGCTTCCTGCTCAAGGACACCCCGCCCGGTGAGTTGGCCGCCGCCGTCCGGACGGTGGCCGCCGGGCAAGCGATGCTCGCCCCGACCGTGACCCGGCGGTTGATCAGCTCGTTCGCCGATCGTGGCCCGGCCCGCCGGGACGCGGCTCGCCAGCGGCTCGCACCGCTCACCACGCGGGAGTTGGAGGTCGTGCGCGAGGTGGCGCGCGGGCACGGCAACGCGGAGATCGCCCGGCGGTTGGCGATGAGCGAGGCCACCGTGAAGGCACACGTCAGCCGGGCGCTGGCGAAACTGCACGTGGACAACCGGGTGCAGTTGGCGATCCTGGTGCACGACGCCGACCTGCTGTGACGAGTTCCCCGGCGGCGGGACGGTCAACGGGAGGCGGCGGGGCGGTCAGCGGCGGGCGGCGGCGTGGCGGTGGGCGCGGCGGCGCAGCCAGCGGATCCCCTCCAGACCGAACGTGATGACCAGCGAGATCCCCACTCCGACCAGTACGCCCTTCACGGGCTCACGTTCGAAGGCCAGCCCGCCGAAGTAACCGAGCAGCCCGCAGTAGAGCGCCCAGGTGACCGCCGCGATGCTGTCGTACAGCAGGAATGCCCGGCGGGGATAGCGCACCGCGCCCATGGTGAGGGTGACCGCCGTCCGGCCGCCCGGCACGTACCGGCTGGTGGTCAGGATGACGCCGCCGCGCCGGTCGACGGCCCGGCGGGCCCAGTCGGAGCCGGCCCGCCGCCGGCTGCCGTCGGGCAGCCGGGCGAGCCGGTGTGACCCGCCGCCCCGACCGATGGCGTAGGAGATGTGGTCGCCGACCAGCGCGCCGACGGCGGCGCTGACGATCACCAAGGTCAGGCTGGGGTGACCGGCGCTGGCCGACAGCACCCCGGCGGTGATCACCGCTGCCTCGCCCGGCACCGCCGGGAAGAAGGCGTCGATCGCGGTGAGCCCGAAGATCACCAGGTACACCCACGGCGATGTGACCGTCCCACGGAGGAGGTCGAGCAGGGCGTCCATGCCCCCATGCTCGCCGGGTGGGGGCCGCCCGGTGGCCGAGTCGCCGGAACACAACGCCTCAGCCCGCGGGGACCAGGGCCGGTGGGGCGAGCAGCGGGCCGTGCGCGATCTTGTCGTCGGCGGTGGGCCCCTGCGAGGTCAGCACCACGGCTGTGCCAAGTTCCGCGCCGACGGCCTCCGCCCAGTCCGTCGGCGGGTCGTCGTAGAGCGGGCGGGAGCGCAGCAGACGGTCGGTGAGCGCGGCCTGCCGGTCCAGGTCGCCGGGCGGGCCGGGGGTGAGGTGGTCGGTGGTGTCGTAGCGGCGGCAGATCCGCAGGTCGGGGCCGGTCAGGTCGAGGTGGGTCAACGCCAGGCCGTCGACCCCACCGGCGGCGGCGAGGGCGTACCGGTGGGCGACCGCGTCGAAGTGGCCGAACCGGAACCGGCCCTGCCACGGGTTGGTGCCATTGTGCCGGTCGGTGAACGGCAGCGCCGGGTCCTCGGTCACCAACGGACCGGCACCGTGCCGGGTTGTGACGACGCGCAGCACCCCGACCCGGGTCACGTCGCCGGGCAGACCCGCTTCGGCGAGCAGGCTGTCGGCGTTGGCGAACGTGGTGGTACTCCACGTCGTGTACGGGTGGAAGCCGTGCCACTCGTCGAGCAGCACCCCCTGCGCGCCTTCGAAGACGCAGGTCCCGGAGCGTAGCGCACCGGCGAGCCAGCTCCGGTCGACGATCGCGACCCGACCGGCGAACCCGGTGTACGCGGGCAGGCAGTCCTCGACCGGCGGCGCGTCCAGCGGGCCGAGTTCGGCGGTCAACCGGTCCCGCAGAACGGTCAGCCGACGGCGCAGCAGTGCCGGGCTGCGGCAGTCGGCGACCCGGGGCGCGTCGTCCGGATGGGCGAGACCGTACGCGACGGCCTCGCCCACCCCGAGCCCGCAGGAGCCGTGCCGGTCGGCTCCCCGGGCGATCTCCCGGGCCCGGTTGGCGGCCCGGTGGTACGGGGTGGCGAGTAACGCCTCGGAGTCGACCGTCAGTCGGTCGAGCGCATCGGTCACCCCCACCGTGGCGAGATGGTCGGCCTCGGCGGCCAGGGCCAGCGGGTCCACCACCACATGCCGCGACAGGTGCGTACCGACACCGCTGTGGAACGTGCCGGCGCCGAACTGCGCGAACGTGTGGTGCCGCCCGTCGCGCAGCACGACGTTGTGTGCCGCCTGCGCGCCCCCGTTGAAGCGGACCACCGTGTGCACGGGTCGGGTGGCGCAGAGCCAGTCCACCACCGTGCCCTTCCCGGCGTCGCCGTAGCCGAGGTCGACCACCGCCACGTGCTTCACAGCCGGGTCACCCCGCCGGTGGTGTCGCGGAACGCGGGAAGCGTCGACACCTCGGCCCGCCGCCCCCGGCCGAGGCGCGCCAGCGCCTTGGACACGGTGCCGGTGGCGCCGGATCCGGCGCGGTCCAGGTCCCGCAGGCCCTCGTCCAGGTCGATGGCCTGCTCACCGAGGCCGATGGTGAGTGCGATGGTCTCGCACACCGCGTTCAGGTCGTCGAGCACGACGGCGTTCTGCCCGAGCAGGTCCCGCCAGAAGTCGAGCACCGTGGCGTTGCCCGCGTAGTGGCTGCCGGCGGGGAGGAGGTAGTAGGTGTCCCAGCGGCGGGTCACCTCGTCGACGACCTGCCGCAACGGCACGTCCTCGGCCAGGTCGTCGCCGATCAGCCGGGCCACCTCCCGCGCCTTCACCTGCTTGTACGCCAACTCGTCGCCGATGATGAACAGGTAACCGCGCCGGCCACGCTTCTCCCAGCTGTCGGTGCTGGTGTGCCGGGCCATGAAGTACATCGCCAGCTCGTACGACTCGGACATCTGACCGCCGCCACCGCCTTCGAGGACGATTCGGCCGAGGTCGTCGTCCATCCGGTTGTCCGACTCGAACTGCCCGACCTGCAACGGCACCCGGTCGCAGGTGGCGTCGCCGATCGCGCCGAACATGATCTGCGGGTCACTGGCGTAGCCCTGCCGTTGCAGCAGCCCGAGCAGTTGCGGCAGCTTGGTCTGCAGGACGCGCGGCACCGTGCGCATCGAGCCGGTCACGTCGAAGAGCACCGCGATGGGCGTCGAGCGGGGGTGCTCGTCGGAGTCGCGGCTCTCGCGCGTCGCCTCGCGGGGGTCGAGTGCGGCGTGCACGGTGCGCGCCCCGCTGTCGCTGTAGGAGAAGGCGCTCCTGCCGGTGGACCGGCGGTAGCGGTCGGCGGCGTCGTACACGTCGGTGGACCAGATTCCACTGCCCATGACAGCTCCTTAGGGGGTGAGGGTGAAGGGTCGGAAGGTGCGGGGCCCGTAGAGGCGGTCCAGCACCTGGTCGAGTTCGCTCAGCAGCCGCCAGGCGTCGTCGGGCCGGGCGTGGAGTGGCCGTTGTCGGCAGCCCTGCGCGAAGGTGTGCAGCTCCCGGGGCGCACGCGGCCCCATCAGCCAGCTCATGCAGTGACTGGCCATGGCGATGTCGGTGCCCGGGCCGCACGGCTGTTTCGTGACGACCTCCTCCGGGTCCCAGCCGTGGCCGGGCACGACCGCCGGGACGGTGCCCCCGACGGGGGTCGAGAAGCACCAGTCGACGAGCACCACGCCGTGGGCGTCCGGCTCGATCAGCACGTGTCGCGGCAGGACCGCGCCGTGCACCACGCCGGCCCGGTGGGCCAGGCCGAGTGCCACCAGCAGCCGACGCCACATCCAGGCCGCGTCCCGGGCGTCCAACCCGTCGGGGTACGCGCGCCGCACCTCGTCGAGGTCGTGCAGCCCCGGTGCGGTGGCCAGCACGTTGACCCGACGTTCCGCGCCGGTCGCGGCGTCGCGGTGCCGGAACTCGTCGACCAACCGGGGCACGTACGGCAGGTAGCGCGGGTCGCCGCGCTCGGCGATGGTGCGCAGGGCGTGTGCCTCGCGGGCCATCAGGTCGTTGTCGGTGGGCCGCCGAGGCAGCTTGAGCAGCCGGTCGTCGCCCACGTCGTAGAGGTCGGCCAGGTCACCGGTGTGGGCCGGCGCGCCGAGCCGGTAGTCGCCGAGGACGGTGACCTGCCGGGCCCGCCACCTGGTGGTGACGTGGATGAACGCCTCGGTCGCTTCGGCGCGTACCGCCGGGTCGGCCGGCAGGTGGTCGGGGTGCAGGGCCGCGACCAGCTCGCGGTAACGCCGGGCCGGCTGGTCCGCGCCGAACAGGTCGGCGTCGGTGCGGGCCGCCGCGAGACCAGGCCGATGGCCTCCGCCGTCCTCATCGCACCGTCTCCTCACGGGCCGGGCGCAGCAGGGCCGGGTGCAGCAGCCGGGCGTCGCCGGCCCGGTAGAGCCGGGCGCGCGGGCCGCCCCGACTGCCGCCGCGCTCGGTGCTGGCGCCGGTGCTCTCCACGAAGCCCGGCACGGAGAGCACCTTGCGATGGAAGTTGCCGGCGTGCAGCGGGTGACCCCAGACCGTCTCGTAGACGGCACGCAGCTCGCTGATGGTGAACTCGCCGGGGAGGAAGCGGGTGGCGAGCGGGGTGTATTCCAGCTTGGACCGGGCCCGCTCCAGCGCGTCGTCGATGATCCGACCGTGGTCGAAGGCGAGCTGCCGGCTGCTCAGCGCGGTCACCGGCAGCCAGATCGCCTCGTCGGCGTCGGTGCCGGCGGCCGGGTCCGGCAGGTCGGGGGCGAACGCGAGGTGGGCGATCGAGACGATGCGCATCCGCGGATCGCGGTCGGGAGCGCCGTAGCTGCCCAACTGCTCCAGGTGTACGCGGCGCAGCCCGTCACCGCCGAGCCCGGTCTCCTCGGCCAGCTCGCGCCGGGCACCGGCGGCCAGGTCCTCGTCGGGGTGGACGAAGCCGCCGGGCAGCGCCCAGTGCCCCTCGAAGGGTGCCTGGCCGCGCCGGATCAGCAGCAGGTGCAGGGCGTCGTCGCGGATGGTGAACGCGACCACGTCGACGGTCACCGCCACCGCGGGGTAGGCCCGGGGGTCGTACGCGTCCAGGAACTCCTGCTCGTCCACGTCGTCCCTCTCATATTGAGAACATCTCTATGTGAGAAGAACTTAGCGCATGAGCGCGCCCCTGCCAAGCCCGAACTGCTCGGCAGGGGCGCGTCAGCGCACGAGACCCGCCAGGTGCGGTCGACCGCGCGAGTCGTGCAGGGCGAACCCGCCGTCGGGCAGCAGCGCGAAACTCACCGTGCTCGGCAGCGGCACCGGCAGCTTGAAGGCGACCTCGACGGCGTACGAGTCCGGCAGTCGGTTCTCCACCGCGGCCAGGCAGCGCGCCTTGCTCCACATGCCGTGCGCGATCGGCCGATGGAAGCCGAACAGCCGCGCACCGAGCCGGGAGGTGTGGATCGGGTTGTGGTCTCCGGACACCCGCGCGTACTCCGTGCCGACGCGAGGTTCCACCCGCCAGCGGGCCGTGCCGACCGGCGCCTCGGGCCGCCCACCCCGGTCGCCGCCGCCAGGCTTGCGTTCCCGACCCAGGTACGTCGAGACACCCTCCCAGACCGTCTCGCCGTCGACCGAGCCGACGAGCACCACGTCCACCTGCCGCCCCCGGTCGTGTGGGCGCAGGTTCTCGGCGTACGCCGTGAAGTCGAGTGTCTCGTCGGCGGTGATCGGGCGGTGCACGGCGATCCGGTTGCCGATGTGCACCAGGCCGGTGAGCGGGAGCGGGAACGCCGGCAGGGTCATCAGCCGCAGCGCTAGCGGGAAACCCAGGACGTGCGGGAAGGTCCCCGGCAGTCGATCGCTGAGTCGGAACCCGCAGACCCGGTCGTAGTCGGCCAGGCGTGCCCGGTCGACAGTCACCCCGCTGACGGTCAGCTCGACCGGGGGCAGGCCGCCCCCTCGTCGTCCGCCGCCGAGACCCGGGAGCGCGCCGAGCAGCGCCCGCCGGTTCAACGCCCCGACCGCCGGCATCCGCGGCAGGTCGACCCGGGTGCGGCCGTCCGCCGCCAGGTCGAGAGCCGCGGCCAGGGTCTCGGCGGTCAGCGCCTCGGTCGGGCCGTCGATCAGCTCGTGCAGGGAAAGGTCGTCGTCCGGTTCCCGCATCACGCCCCCAGCAGGCTCTGGCCGCAGACCCGGACCACGTTCCCGCTGACCGCGGCGCTCGCCGGCCAGGCCAACCAGCCGATCGTCTCGGCCACGTCCACCGGCAGGCCGCCCTGGGCCAGGCTGTTCATCCGCCGCCCCGCCTCCCGGACCACCAGCGGGATGCGCGCGGTCAGCCGGGTCTCGATGAAGCCGGGAGCCACCGCGTTGACGCTGATGCCCCGCTCCCGCAGGGTCGGGGCGAGCGAGTCGACCAGCCCGATCACCCCGGCCTTGCTGGTGGCGTAGTTGGTCTGGCCCCGGTTGCCGGCGATCCCGGCGATCGAGGAGACCGACACGATCCGCCCGCCGACCGGGATCAACCCCCGCTCCAGCAGCACGTCGTTGATCCGTTCCTGGCTGGAGAGGTTGACGTCGAGGACCTGGTCCCACCGGTCGGCGTCCATCCGGCCGAGCGTCTTGTCCCGGGTGATACCGGCGTTGTGCACCACCACGTCGACCCGGCCGTGCCGACTGGCCAGGTGGTCGGCGAGCCGGGTCGGCGCGTCCGGTGCGGTCAGGTCGAGCTGCACGGCGGTGCCGCCGATGTCGTTCGCCACCGCCGCGAGCGCGTCCCCGGCGGCGGGGATGTCCAGGGCCACCACCCGCGCGCCGTCGCGGGCGAGCACCGTCGCCAGTGCCGCCCCGATGCCCCGGGCGGCGCCGGTGACCAGCACCACCTGCCCGTCCAAAGGGCGCTCCCAGTCGGCCGGGACGCTCGCCTCGCCCGCGCCGACCCGGATCACCTGACCGGAGACGTACGCCGACCGCCCGGAGAGCAGGAACCGGAGAGTCGATTCGAGGCTGGTGAGAACGCCGTCCCCGGTGGCCCGGGTCACGTAGACGAGCTGGGCGGTGGTGCCCCGACCGAACTCCTTGCCGATGCTGCGGACCAGCCCTTCCAGGGCGCGCTGGGCGGTCGCCTCGCGGGGCGTCGGGCACTCGTTCGGCGGGGTGCCCAGCACGACCACCCGGCCACTGGGCAGCACGGCCCGGGCGTGCGGGTGGAAGAAGTCGTAGAGCTGGCGGAGCTGGGTGGAGTCGGTGATGCCGCTGGCGTCGTACACCAGTGCTCCGAAGCGGTCCTGAGGTCCGGCGTCGGCGGCATCGCGCAGCTCGACCCCGGCGGTGGTCAGGATCGTGCCGACCGGCTCGGCGAGCCGACCGCCGGTGGCCGCGCCGAGCACTGCCGGTCCGGGCAGCAGCGGGTCGCCGGGGTGGTGCCGGCGCAGTCGAGGCGGATCGGGGAGCCCGAGGCGCTTGACCAGCGCGCGGCCGGCGGCCGATTGGACGAAGCTCGCGTACCTGTCGGTCATGGGCGTAGCCTACTGGCGAGTAGGGTTCGAGCAACACTTTGCGAGGAGGCGGATCGTGCAGAGCATCCGGAGGGTCGCGGTCATCGGGGGCAACCGCATCCCCTTCGCCCGTTCCAACTCCCGCTACGCGGACGCGTCCAACGCCGACCTGCTCGGCGCGGCGCTGGACGGGTTGATCGCCCGGTACGGGCTGGCCGGGCAACGGGTCGGCGAGGTCGTGACCGGGGCGGTGCTCAAACACTCCCGCGACTTCAACCTCACCCGCGAGGTGGTCCTCGGCTCCCGGCTCGACCCGCACACCCCCGCGTACGACATCCAGCAGGCCTGCGGCACCGGCCTGGAGGCGGCGATCCTCGTCGCCAACAAGATCGCCCTCGGTCAACTCGACGTGGGCATCGCCGGCGGCGTCGACACCACCTCCGACGCGCCGCTCGCGGTCAACGAGGAGATGCGTCGCACGCTGCTCAAGCTCAACAGCGCCCGCACCCTCGGCGAGCGGTTGAAGATCGCCGCGAAGCTGCGCCCGCTCCAGCCGTTCAAGCCGGACATCCCGCGCAACGCCGAACCGCGTACCGGCCTGTCCATGGGTGACCACGCCGCCCGCACCGCGCTGCGCTGGCAGATCGACAGGCGATCCCAGGACGAGCTGGCACTGCGCTCGCACCAGCGGCTCGCCGCCGCGTACGACAGGGGCTTCTTCGACGACCTGATGACGCCGTACCTGGGACTGACCCGCGACCAGAACCTGCGCCCCGACACCAGCGTGGAGAAGCTCGGCTCGCTCAAGCCGGTCTTCGGCACCCGTGGCCCGGACGCCGAGCAGGCCACCATGACCGCCGGCAACTCGTCACCGCTCACCGACGGCGCGTCCACCGTGCTGCTCGCCAGCGAGGAGTGGGCCGCCGCGCACAACCTGCCGGTGCTGGCCTGGTTCAGCTGGTCGGAGACGGCGGCGGTGGACTTCGTGCACGGCGACGAGGGGCTGCTGATGGCCCCCGTGTACGCGGTGCCCCGGATGCTGGCCCGGGCCGGGCTGACGTTGCAGGACTTCGACTACTACGAGATCCACGAGGCGTTCGCCTCGCAGGTGCTGGCCACCCTCGCGGCCTGGGAGTCGCCGGAGTTCTGCAAGGACCGGCTCGGCCTGGACGCCCCGTTGGGCACTGTCGACACCGATCGGCTCAACGTGAACGGCTCCTCGCTGGCCGCCGGCCACCCGTTCGCCGCCACCGGCGGGCGGATCGTGGCGACCCTGGCCAAGCTGCTGGCCGAGAAGGGCAGCGGACGCGGGCTGATCTCCATCTGCGCGGCCGGCGGTCAGGGCGTGACCGCGATCCTGGAGCGTTGAGCGGAACGTCGGTTACCGAGTCACCTGGCACCAGACGTTAACGGTCCGTTCAGTAGTCGGCCCGCTGGCGGAGAGTTCACCGCGCAACGGTGATCCTTGCCGCGCCCTCGGCGCGGAATCGATCACTCCTGCGTGCGGAACGGGGCCGTATCTCCATGGAGTCTGTCGTTCCACAGACGATCACCCTCTCGGTGGTCATCCCGATGTTCAACGAGACCGCCGTCATCCCGGCTCTGGTCGCCCGGTTGCGGCCGGTCCTGGACGCGCTCGGTGTCGAGTACGAGGTGGTCGCCGTCGACGACGGCAGTCGGGACGACACCGTGTCGGTGCTCTTCGACCACGGCCGCGACTGGCCCCAACTCCGAGTGCTCCGGCTGCGGCGCAACAGCGGTCACCAGGCGGCGTTGACCGCCGGCCTCCACCGGGCCGTCGGACACTGGGTGGTCAGCCTGGACGCCGATCTTCAGGATCCGCCGGAGACCATCGCCGAGATGCTTCGGGTGGCCCGCGAGGACGGGGTGGACGTCGTCTACGGGGTGCGCGCCGACCGCAGCACCGACACGGTCTTCAAGCGCAACACCGCCCGGGGCTACTACTGGGCGATGCGTCGGCTCGTCGGTGTCGACCTGCCCGCGCAGGCTGGTGACTTCCGGTTGCTCAGCCGGGACGTGATCGAGGTGCTGCGCGACCTGCCCGAACGTGCCCCGGTCTACCGGCTGCTGGTGCCGTCGCTCGGCTTCCCCAGCGCCGAGGTGCGCTACGACCGCGAGGCCCGTGCCGCCGGGGAGACGAAGTACCCGCTGCGCCGGATGGTCGCGCTGGCCTGGGAGAGCACGGCGAACTTCTCGGCCGCGCCGTTGCGCCTGGCCACCTGGATGGGAATGTCGAGCTTCCTGCTCTGCCTGGCCCTGATCGTGTTCGGCGTGGTCGTCCACGTCTCCGGTGCCACCATCCCCGGCTGGACCTCGATGTTCGTAGCGGTGCTGCTGCTCAGTGGGGTGCAGTTGGTCTGTCTCGGCCTGCTCGGCGAGTACGTCGGCCGGATCTACGCCACAGTGCAGAACCGGCCCGCCTTCCACGTCGGGTTCGACTCCCGGGACGGTGTTCCGGGCGCGGAGGCAGGTGCACGTGGTCGTGTCGGTGACGACGTCGTCCGCCTCCGTGGCTGACGCCCTGCTGGCCGAGCGGGTCGACACTCCGGCCCCCGCCTCGGCCCCGCGCCGGAATGCTCTCGCGCTGGTTCTCAGCACGCTCCCGTGGGTGCTCGTGATCGGCGCACTGCTCGTGGTGTGGTCACGTGGCGGCGTGCCGGTGCCGGACCTCGCCCGGTTCTCCGCGTACTGGGCGTTCGGGCTGGTGCTCCCCGGGACCCTGGTGCACCGCGCGCTGCGCGGCAGTCGCGGCAACCTCGCCGAGGACCTCGGCTTCGGCGCGGCCACCGGCCTGCTGTTGGAGATCATCGCTTGGGCGTCGGCCGCGGCGACCGGTCAACAGACCCTGCTGCGGTGGTGGCCGCTACCCGTACTCGTCGCGTTCGCCGCCGTGCCCCGGTTGCGCCGGCACTGGCGGGTCGGCGAGCGCCGCCCGCTGCCGGTCGGCTGGCACTGGGGCATGGGCGGGGCGCTGCTGGTGGTGCTGGCCTGGGGGTACGTCCAGTGGCGGATGGTCCCGCTGCCCCCGGTGTCCGGCGGCTACTACCAGGACGTGCTCTACCACCTGGGTCTGGTGCAGGAGTTGACGCGGGCGATGCCGTTCGAGCTGCCGCACGTCGCGGGGGAGGCGTTGCGCTACCACTACCTCTCCGACGCCCACATCGCCAGCGGCAGCATGATCACTGGCATCGCACCGACGACGGTGCTGCTGCGGCTGTGGCTGGTACCGGTGGTCGGCGTGGCGGTGGTGCTCGCCGCCGGGCTCGCCCGCGACCTGGGCGGTGCCATCTGGACCGGCCCGGTGGTCGGCGTCACCGGCTTCGTCGGGACGACCGTCACGCTCGGCTCGGCCGTGGGCGTGTCCGGTGACATTCCACTGTCGTACGGCAGCCCGTCCCAGACGTACGTGCTGGTGCCGTTGTTGCTGCTCACCGGGCTCTGCGTCGACGTCGTCCGGGGACGTCCCCTCGGCCTGGCCTGGGGGATGGTTCCGGCGCTCGGCCTGGTCTGCGCGGGAGCGAAGTCCAGCGCGTTGCCACCGCTGATCGCCGCTCTGGGTCTCACCGCGGCGGTGTTCTGGTGGCGGGATCGGCGGCTTCCCCGGCCTGCCCTGGTGGCGCTGGCCTGCCTCGTCGCGGCGATGGCGCTCGGTTTCCGGCTGTTCGCCGGCGGTGGAGCGTCCACGCTGCGCGTGCAGGCGTTGGCGCTGCTGCACTTCATCGCCCCGTACGCCGAGACCCTCGGCGGGGGTGACGGGATCTGGCCGGATGCGCCACTGCCGCCGGGCATCAACGACGGCGGTGCCCTCGGGTGGCTGCTGGCGTTCAGCGTGGTTGTCTGGTGGGTGCTGGGCCAGGCACCCCGGTGGGTGGGCATGAGCATGCTCGCCGACAGTGGGCGCAGAGCCGATCAGGCCGTTTGGCTGCTCACCGGCACGGTGCTCGCCGGTGCCGCCACCACCTGGGTCTTCCAGCACCCGTCGATCAGCCAGATCTACTTCTGGATGGGTGTCATCCCGGTCGGCACGGTGCTGACCGTCTGGGCGCTCGCCGCGGCCCGGGCGCCCTGGCCGGTACTGGTGGTGCCCGGTCTGGCCGGCGCGGTGACGGCGCTCGTCACCGCCGGCACCGTGGGTTTCGCGCTGCCGAGGATCGCCCGTCCGGGGACGTCCACCATCGAGGGCTGGCTGCGGGTGCTCGGCGTCTCGGCGGTCCGGTACGTGCTGTTCCTCGCGGTGGCCGCCGCGCTCGCCGTCGGGGTGGCCGCCCTGTGGCGTCGACGGGTGCCCGTAGCGGGAGGACGGCGGCGAATGGCCACGATCGCGGTGGCCGGGGTCACCGCGGCGATGCTCGGCGCCAGCGCCGCCGTCCCCCTGGGCGGCCTCGTCCGTTCGGTGCTCACCGAGCCGGTGCCGGCGACCGGGCCCCAGCCGTACGCGCTGACCGTCGACGAGATGCGCGCGGCGCTGTGGCTGGACGAGAACGCGGGCGACGAGGACGTGGTCGCCACCAACGTCCACTGCCGTCCCGTGCGGACCACCCCGCACTGCGACGCCCGGGCGTTCTGGGTGACCGGGCTGGGCGGGCACCGCACAGTGGTGGAGAGCTGGGGTTACACCGACGCGGTAGTGGCCGCCCACGGCGTCGACAACCTGGGGTACGCCCGGCAGAACTTCCCCGACCAGGAGTTGCTCGCGCTCAACGACGGCGTGTTCACCTCGCCGACCGTCGCCGACCTGGACCGCCTCCGCACGCTTCACCGGGTCCGGTGGTTGTTCGCCGACGCCAGGGCGGGCGCGGTGTCGCCGGAGCTGGCCCGGCTGGCCCAGGTTCGGCTGGTCGCCGGCTCGGTGACCGTCTACGAGCTCACCCGTTCCTGACCGCTCCGGGGTTCCGGCCCGGTCCAGGCACCGACCGGCGGGTGCGGGACAATGAGGTACGTGACGACGATCCCGAACGTGCTCGCCAACCGGTACGCCTCGCCCGAACTGGTCGCCCTCTGGTCTCCGGAGGAGAAGGTCCGGATGGAGCGGCGACTCTGGTTCGCCGTGCTCCGCGCCCAGCGTGACCTGGGTGTCGCGGTGCCGGACGGCGTGGTCGAGGCGTACGAGCGGGTGCTCGACCAGGTCGACCTCGCCTCGATCGCAGAGCGGGAGCGGGTCACCCGGCACGACGTGAAGGCCCGGATCGAGGAGTTCAGCGCGCTCGCCGGGCACGAGCACGTGCACAAGGGCATGACCTCGCGGGACCTGACCGAGAACGTCGAGCAGCTCCAGGTGCGTGCCTCGTTGGAGCTGATCCGGGACCGCGTGGTCGCCACCCTGGCCCGCCTCGCCTTCCTGGCGTACGAGCATTCCGAGCTGGTCATGACCGGCCGTTCGCACAACGTGGCGGCGCAGGCCACCACGCTGGGCAAGCGCTTCGCGTCGGCGGCGGAGGAGTTGCTGATCGCGTACGAGCGGCTGGAGGAGCTGATCGCCCGCTACCCGCTGCGGGGGATCAAGGGCCCGGTCGGCACTGCCGCCGACCAGTTGGACCTCTTCGACGGGGACGCCGACAAGGTCGCCGAGCTGGAGCGCCGGGTCGCCGAACACCTGGGCTTCTCCCGGGTGCTGGACAGCGTCGGCCAGGTCTACCCCCGCTCGCTGGACTTCGACGTGCTGGCCGCGCTGGCGCAGACCGCCGCGGCGCCGTCGTCGCTGGCCACCACGATCCGGCTGATGGTCGGCCAGGAATTGGCCACCGAGGGCTTCAAGCCCGGCCAGGTCGGCTCCAGCGCCATGCCGCACAAGATGAACACGCGCTCGTCGGAGCGGGTGAACGGCTTCGCCGTGATCATCAGGGGTTACCTGTCGATGGTCGGCGAGCTGGCCGGCGACCAGTGGAACGAGGGGGACGTGTCCTGCTCGGTGGTCCGTCGGGTCGCCCTGCCGGACGCGTTCTTCGCCGCTGACGGGCTGTTCCAGACGTTCCTGACGGTGCTCGACGAGTTCGGCGCGTACCCGGCGGTGATCAACCGGGAGTTGGAGCGGTTCCTGCCGTTCCTGGCCACCACCAAGATCCTGGTCGCGGCGGTCCGGCGTGGCGTCGGTCGGGAGGTCGCCCACGAGGTGATCAAGGAGCACGCGGTCGCGGTGGCCCTGGCGATGCGCGAGAAGGGCTCCCCGGAGAACGACCTCTTCGACAGGTTGGCGGCCGACGGCCGACTCGGCCTGTCCCGCGCCGACATCGACACCCTGGTCGCCGACCGCAGCGCCTTCGTCGGCGCCGCCCAGGCCCAGGTGGCAGCGGTGACCAAGCGGATCACCAAGGTGGTGGAAACCCACCCCGAAGCCGCCACCTACAGCCCACCCCCCATCCTCTAACCCATCCCACCCCCACCCCCACCCCCCCCCGGGCGCCCCTGGCGCCCCTCCGCACCCCGGTGATCAAGAGGTTTGCGTCATCTTTGATCTCCCTGGTGACCGAAACCTCTTGATCAACAGGGCGACGGCGGGCGCCGGGGTCCCGGTGGGGGCTATTCGCCGGTGGGGGTTTCGGCGGCTGTTCTCAGGTTGGGGGCGCTGGCCGGTTCGGCGATGCCGCCGAGAGACTCGGCGAAGGCCGGGTCGGTGGCGGTCTCCGCGGCGACCGCGGGCTGGTCGGCCGGCATGACCTCGGGCATGACGGGTACGGCGATCACGGCCGTCCCGTACGCGCAGATCTCCATCCACATCTCACCGCAGTCCCGGCTGTCGAACCGCATGCCGATCACGGCGTTCGCGCCGAGGCGCAGGGCCTCCTCGCCGAGCCGGGACACCGAGTCGGTGCGCCACCGGGTCAGGTTGTCCGGGGCCATCGGGTCGTACGCGCCACCGCGCAGGTTCTTGACCCCCTCGCGGTACGGGTTGCGCGTCCTGGCCATCGATGACACCACCTCACCGAGAATCTGGCGGATCTCGTAGCCGGGCAGTTGCTCCGTCGTCACGACCAGCACGTTTCCGATGCTGTCAGGAGCGGCCCGACCCGATCGGGCGCATTGTTCACCTGATCGGATGCTGCAAAACGGCGCGGCGCGGACGCCCGGCACGGGGCCGACCATCCGCGCCGCTCCGGGTGGTAACCGTCAGACTCCGGCCACCGAGGTGATCCAGGCCCGGTTGTACGCGACACTGCCGTAGTTCTGGATGCTGTAGCCGTCGGCCGTGGAGGCGACGCCGACCTGCTGGCCGTTGTAGAACTGCGGGCCGCCCGAGTCGCCCCGCCAGGCGTTGCCGCTGATCTCGGTGCTGCGGATCGCCTGCCCGCCGTACGCGTCAGTGACGCTGTTGCTGGTCACCCGGACGGTGGCGGTCTTCAGCTGGGTCGACGCCGAGCAGCCGCTGTAGCAGGTCATCCCCCACCCGTAGATCGAGTTCGTCGAGTTGATCGGCGGGTTGCTGTTGGCCAGGCTCACCGTGGAGGTGCTGACGCTGCTGGAGAGCCGCATGAGGGCCAGGTCGTAGCGGGTGTAGGTGGCGCTGATCGTGCGGGTGACCCCGCCGGAGGTGCGGTTCACGCTGCCGATCCGGACGGACATGGTGCCGTTGATGCAGTGCCGGGCGGTGAGCACCCACTGCGCGGCGATGACGCTGCCGGAGCAGGTGAACGAGCCGTTGCTGAGCACCGCGGCGGCCCAGGGCGCCGACGAGACGGTGGTGCCACCGATGATGGGTTGCGGGCCGGGCGGGGCGGCGGACGCGCCGGAGGCAGCGCCGAGGGCGCCGACCATCGCGATGCTGACGACGGCGAGCAGGGGGCGGATGCGCATCGGGTGGACTCCTTGGACGGGGCGGACCCGGGGTCGCCGGGTGCGGATGGGCGACGGCGGGAGGTCCCCGCCGTCGCCTCAATCGACTTACGTCGATGTACAGTAGGGCTCGCGCCGATCGTTATCAAGGATTTGATCGAGGTTACTCAATGTAACGATTCGGCCTCCCGTGGCGCCGTATATGCCCTGCTGAGGCCACCTGCCGCGCTTGTCGGGCCGTCGGGAGCGCGGGCAATGTCGATCACTGCTTGAACTGCACCCGGCCGGTGCGTCCGTGGCCGTATCTGCCAGGTACGCTGGCTGCGCTCGCCCCATGTGGGTCGGCACCCAACTGCGTACACAGTCAGGAGTGCCCAGTGCCTCGCGTCGTCGTCGACGTCATGCTCAAGCCCGAGATCCTCGATCCGCAGGGCCAGGCCGTCGCAAACGCGCTGCCCCGGCTCGGCGTCGGTGACGTCGCCTCGGTCCGGATCGGCAGGCGGATCGAGATCGAGTTCACCGGTGAACCGGACCTGGACCGCGCTCGGGAGATTGCCGACAAGTTGCTCGCCAACCCGGTCATCGAGGACTTCACCGTCCGCCTGGTCGAGGCCGACGAGACCGCGGGCGCCCGCTCGTGACCGCCCGGGTCGGCGTAGTCACCTTCCCGGGCTCGCTCGACGACGGGGACGCGGCCCGGGCCGTCCGGATCGCCGGTGCCGAGCCGGTCCGGCTCTGGCACGGCGACGCGGACCTGCACGGGGTGGACGCCGTCGTGCTGCCCGGTGGCTTCTCCTACGGTGACTACCTGCGCTGCGGCGCCATCGCCCGGTTCGCCCCGGTGATGGAGACGATCGTGGACGCCGCCCAGGGTGGCCTGCCCGTGCTCGGCATCTGCAACGGCTTCCAGATCCTCTGCGAGGCGCACCTGCTGCCCGGCGCGCTCACGCGCAACCAGCACCTGCACTTCCGCAACCGGGACCAGGTCCTGCGCATCGAGTCGGCCGGCACCGCGTGGACCAACGCGTTCCAGCCCGGCCAGGAGGTGCTCGTCCCGGTCAAGAACGGCGAGGGCTGCTACGTCGCGGACACCGCCACCCTGGACCAGCTCGAGGCCGAGGGCCGGGTGGTCGCCCGCTACGTCGGCGGCAACCCGAACGGCTCCCTGCGCGACATCGCCGCGATCACCAACGCCGCCGGCAACGTGGTCGGCATCATGCCGCACCCCGAGCACGCGGTGGAGGCGCTGACCGGCCCGTCGCTGGACGGCCTCGGCTTCTTCACGTCGGTCCTCAAGCACCTGGTCGGGGCGCCCGCGTGAGTGCGAGGAGCGCCGCGGTGACCAGCGTCACGATCATCGGTCTGCTCGACCGCCGGTCCGGCGGGCACGAGCGCAGCGAGGAGAGGTCATGACCACCCATCCGGACCCGGTACGGGACAACCCGGAGGCGTACTCCGCCCCGGCGCAGCCGGCCGAGCCGAGCGCGGCGCAGCCCGTCGCCCCGGCGGCCGCTGCCGCCCAGCCGGCCGCAGCCGTGTGGACCGAGGGCGTGGACACCGTGCCGCGCGCCGGTGGCACCCCGGGCGAGCTCCAGCCGTACACCGAGCTGGGCCTGCGCGACGACGAGTACGAGCGGATCCGGCAGATCCTCGACCGCCGGCCCACGCAGTCCGAGCTCGCCATGTACTCGATCATGTGGAGCGAGCACTGCTCCTACAAGTCGAGCAAGGTGCACCTGCGCCAGTTCGGTGAGAAGGCCCCGCAGAGCGACAGGCTGCTCGCCGGCATCGGCGAGAACGCCGGTGTCGTGCAGATCTCCGACGAGCTGGCGGTGACCTTCAAGGTCGAGTCGCACAACCACCCGAGCTTCGTCGAGCCGTACCAGGGCGCGGCGACCGGTGTCGGCGGCATCGTCCGGGACATCCTCGCCATGGGCGCCCGCCCGGTCGCGGTGATGGACCCGCTGCGTTTCGGCGCCGCGGACCACCCGGACACCGCCCGGGTCCTCACCGGCGTGGTCGCCGGCGTCGGCGGCTACGGCAACTGCCTCGGCTTGCCCAACATCGGTGGCGAGTTGGTCTTCGACCCCTCCTACCAGGGCAACCCGCTGCTCAACGCGCTCTGCCTGGGCGTGCTGCCGGTCGACCGGCTGCAGAACAAGGCCGCTGCCGGCCCGGGCAACGTTGTCGTGCTGATGGGCGCCAAGACCGGGCGCGACGGCATCGGCGGCGTTTCGGTGCTGGCCAGCGCCACCTTCGACGAGGGCAGCGAGGCCCGTCGCCCCGCTGTGCAGGTCGGCGACCCGTTCACCGAGAAGTTGTTGATCGAGGCTTGCCTCGAGCTGTACGACGGCCAACTGGTCGTCGGCATCCAGGACCTCGGCGGCGCCGGCCTGACCTGTGCGCTCACCGAGACCGCCGCCGCGGCCGGCACCGGCATGCGGGTCTGGCTGGAGCGCGTGCCGCTGCGTGAGCCGTCGATGGAGCCGCACGAGATCCTGGCCAGCGAGTCGCAGGAGCGGATGCTGCTGGTCGTCGAGCCGGACAAGCTCGACGCGGTGCTCAAGACCGCCGAGAAGTGGGGCGTGCTCGCCACCGCGATCGGTGAGGTCACCGCGCCGGAGCCGGACGGGCGTCCGGGTCGGCTGCTGATCACCTGGCAGGACCACCTGGTCGTCGACGTACCCCCGGGTTCGCTCGTCGACGACGGCCCGGTCTACGCCCGGCCGATGCGTGAGCCGGCCGA
This sequence comes from Micromonospora sp. WMMD964, assembly GCF_029581455.1. Taxonomy (NCBI): domain Bacteria; kingdom Bacillati; phylum Actinomycetota; class Actinomycetes; order Micromonosporales; family Micromonosporaceae; genus Micromonospora; species Micromonospora sp. WMMD964. Next base: position 1,276,679 of record NZ_CP120860.1, read on the forward strand.
CCTGATCCTGCTCCAGGCGGACCGGGCCGAGACCCTGCCCCGCCCGGCCGACCCGGAGGCGCTGCGGGACACCGTGCTGCGCATGATCGCCTCGCCGAACCTGGCCGACAAGACCTGGGTCACCGAGCAGTACGACCGCTATGTGCTGGGCAACACCGTGCTCGCCCAGCCGGAGGACGGCGGCGTGATCCGGATCGACGAGCGCACCGGGCTCGGTGTGGCGCTGTCGGTGGACGGCAACGGTCGGTACGCCCGACTGGACCCGTACAACGGCACCAAGCTGGCCCTGGCCGAGGCGTACCGGAACGTGGCGGTGACCGGCGCGAAGCCGATCGCCGTGACCAACTGCCTCAACTTCGGCTCCCCCGAGGACCCGGGCGTCATGTGGCAGTTCGCCGAGGCCGTCCGTGGCCTCGCGGACGGCTGCCTGGAGCTGGGCATTCCGGTGACCGGCGGCAACGTCAGCTTCTACAACCAGACCGGCGCGGCGGCCATCCACCCGACCCCGGTGGTCGGCGTGCTGGGTGTGCTGGACAACGTCGCCGACCGGGTGCCGATGGGCTTCGTGCCGCGCGCCGGTGGCGACCACGACCAGCTCTACCTGCTCGGCGAGACCAACGTCGAGCTGTCCGGCTCGGAGTGGGCCTGGGTGACGCACGAGCACCTCGGTGGCATCCCGCCGCAGGTCGACCTCGCCCGGGAGAAGGCGCTCGCCGACCTGCTGGCCGAGGCGGCCCGGGTCGGGCACCTCAGCTCGGCACACGACCTCTCCGACGGCGGTCTCGCCCAGAGCCTGGTCGAGTCCTGCCTGCGTCGCGGCGTCGGCGCCCGGGTCGCGGTGCCGGAGCAGTTCACCGAGGGTTCGATGCCGTTCGTCTACCTGTTCAGCGAGTCCGCCACGCGGGCGCTGGTGTCGGTGCCGCGCGGCCACGACAAGGCGTTCGCGGCGCTCTGCGCCGAGCGGGGCGTGCCGTTCGAGCTGATCGGTGTCACCGACCCGTCCGGCGGCGCGCTCGAGGTGCACGGGCAGTTCCGCATCGGCCTGGACGAGCTGCGCGCCGCGCACACCGAGACGTTGCCGCGCCTCTTCGGGGGCTCGGCAGCCGTCGAGGTGCCCGCGCCGGCCGCCGGTGTGGCGGGTGCGGTCGAGGCCGTACCGCTGCCGGTCGTCCCGGACGCGGAGGCCGCACCGGTGGACCCGGCCGAGGTGGTCTCCGAGCCCATCGCTTCGTCAGGCCCCTCCCCGGAGACCGGCGCTGTCGAACCGATCGCGTCGGAGTCCTCCGACGGGCCCACCGAGTCGGAGACCGGTGCCACCGAGCCGTCGCCTGACGAGCGCTGAGGCGTTGACGGCCGCCGTCTACGGCCAACCCGGTTCGGGCGCCAGGTTCGACTGGGGCCTGACCGGCGCGGCCGAACTCGGTCGGGTCTGCGCGGCGCTGGTGGTGGTGGACGTCCTGTCGTTCACCACCTCCGTGGAGGTAGCGGTCGCCCGTGGCATGCGGGTGCACCCGTTCCCCTGGGGTGAGCAGGCCGCCGAGTACGCGCTCCGCGTCGGCGCGGTCGCCGCGGTGGGTCGGCGGCAGGTGACCGCGGACCATCCGTGGTCGCTCTCGCCGGCCGCGCTGGTCGCCGCGCCGGTGGTGGCGGACCTGGTCCTGCCCTCGCCGAACGGTTCCGCCATCAGCGCCGCCGCCAGTGCCACCGGCCTGCCGGTGGTCGCGGCGTGCCTGCGCAACGCGGGCGCCGTCGGGCGTTGGCTGCGCCGCCAGGGGTACGGCACTGTGGACGCCCCGATCGGCGTGATCGCCTCCGGGGAGCGGTGGCCGGACGGGTCGCTGCGCCCGTCGGTCGAGGACCAACTCGGTGCCGCCTCGGTGCTGGACGCCCTCTCCGGAGTGCCGGGCGGGTTGTCCGTGGAGGCGGCGATGGCGCTCGCCGCGCTGGCGAGCACTCCGGACGTGCCCGCCGCCGTGCGGGGCAGCGTCTCCGGGCGCGAGTTGACCGAGGGCGGCTTCGGCGCGGACGTCGACGTCGCCGTCCGGGTCGGCGTGTCGGACGTCGTGCCGGTGCTCCGCCAGGGCGTCTTTTCCGCCGCCTGATCGACTTGCGTCGCCCGCCCTTCTACGCCTGCCGTCGGCGGTGATCGACTCGCCCTTCAGGAAAACGGGGTTTCCGGGTCCGGGTGATACCCCGACTTCCTGAAACCCGAGTGGAGCAGACGAAACGGCCACCCGGAGTCATCCGGATGGCCGTTTTCGTGCGTTGTGGTCGGTCAGTCGTCCAGCCAGTCGAGGCGTCGGCCGCCCCGCTCGGTCGGCGGCGGGGTATCCGGTCGGGCCCGACCGGCCTGCTGGCCGTAGCCGCCCTGGTCGTAGCCCCGGTCGTCGTAGCCGCCGCGTTGCTGCGGGGGTTCCTGGCCGTAGCCGCCCTGGTCGTACCCACCGGCCTGCTGGCCGTAGCCGCCCTGGTCGTAGCCCCGGTCGTCGTAGCCGCCGCGTTGCTGCGGAGGTTCCTGGCCGTAGCCGCCGCCCTGCGGCTCGTAGCCACCGGCCGACTGCCCGTAGCCACCCTGGTCGTAGCCACCGGCTGGCTGGCCGCCATACCCTGCGGTGGGCTCGGCGGCCCGTCCGCCGCCGTACGGGGCCGAGTCCGGCTGGCCGTATCCCTGCCCCTGCTCGGGCTGGTAGACACCTGTCGCGTACGGGTCGGCCGGGGCCGGGTACTGGGTGTTGTCGCCGGTGTAACGGCCGGTCGGCTCGTCGTACCGCTCTCCGTAGGCTCCGCCGCCGGCGGGAGCCGGCGGGTAGCCGGCCGCACCGGCCTGAGCGGTGTAGTCCCGGCCGCCGTAGCCGCCACCGGAGGTGGGCGCGCCGCCGTAGCCGGCCCCGGAATTGGGCGCGGAACCGTAACCGTCACCGGCCGCGCCGGCGCCGTAGCCGCCGCCGGAGGCGGGGTCGTTGCCGTAGCCGCCGCCCGACGCGGGCGCGTTGCCGTAGCCGCCGGCACCGTAGCCACCGGGCACCGGCTCGTCGCCGTAGCCGGCGCCGCCCCAGCCCTGCTGACCCGCACCGCCGTACGTCGGCGCCGGTGCGCCGTACGGGTCCGGCGGGACGTCGTCCACGACCGGGCGGTGCATCATCGTCGGTGCCTCGCTCAGCGCCGCGCCGCCGACCATCGTCGGGTCCGCCCCGCCGGGCCGACCACCGACCACCCGGGTCTGGTCGTCGGGACCGCGGAAGCCGCCCCCGCGGGTGGGCGGGACCGGGCCACCGGCAGCCGGAACCCCGTCTTCGTCGTCGCCGTTCTCCTTGCGCTTCATCCAGAGCAGCACGATGGTGCCGACACCGGCGGCCACCAGGAGACCGCCGAGCAGGATGATCAGGTACGAACCGGCGCCGCCACCGCTGTCCTCGTTGTTCGAGGCGTTCGCCGGGGCACCCGGGCTGGCGTCCTCGGTGGGCTCCTCCTCGGTGCCCTCCTCGGTCGCCTCGTCGGTGGGAGTCGCGTCGGTGCTGGCCGACGGGGTGGGGCTGGGCGTTACCTCGGTCTTGATCGCGAGACTGATGCGTTGACCGGTCAGGGACTGCCCGGCTGCGGCGTTGATGGTCTTGCGGGCCACCACGTTGTCGAAGCTCGCACCCAGGTCGAGCCGACCCGGTGCGATCGGGTTGCCAGTGGTGCCCGTGAAGCGGAAGTTGCCGCTGCCGTCGCTGGTGGTGTCGAAGCGCTTGCCGGTGCTGTCCAGCAGCATGACCACCGCGTTGGGGACGGCCTTGCCGTCGGCCTGCGCGACCACCTTGCCGGAGACCGACTGCACGGTCTGCTTCTGCGGTGGCGGCGCGGCCTTGCCCGTGAGGTTGACCGTCGTCGAGCCGTTCCCGTTCCCGAGCCCAGCGCTGGCCCTGACGGTAATGCGGGCGGACCCGTTCGAAGCGTCGTCCGCCAACTTGAACTTGGCGGTGTAGGTCTTTGCCTCGGTCACATTCCCCTGCGAGCAGCCCTCGATGCACTGCAGCTTGGAGTTGTCCGAGTTGACAGTCACATCGGCGGGCACTACCGGGTCGTCAAAGCTGAGCGTGTAGCTCACTGTCGTCTCGCCGCCCGCTTGGACGGTGCCGGGGGAGGCCGAGACATTTGTGACTTTGGGAGCGGCGAGGGCTGGTGTGGCGGGGACGGCGAGCAGAGCGCCGGCAACCAGCGCTACGACCACACCGGCCCGCTGCTTCCAGGCACGTCGGTGTGTTGACACGTCCACCGCCTTCCGGGCTGACTTCCCTCTCGCCGGCGGGGCGCCGGGCCGGGGATCATCACGGTTCGAATACGCCGTCGGCAACTATGCCTTGTCCGACTGGATCGGCGCGACCCAGGGCTGGCGTCGGGTAGTCGGCCTGCGGGTCGTATCGTCCCGTCGTGTCCTCTCCGCACAGTAAGTCCGCTGCCGTAGCCGCCGCGTTGTCGGCCCTCGACGAGGGGTCTACGCCCGAACGGACAGTGTTCCGAGAGGCGGTCAGGTCGTTGTTGGCCGTCCTCGCGGAGCGCGCCCCCGGCCGATCGGTGGAGGTGCGCGTCCCACCATACGGGGCGATCCAGTGCGTACCCGGACCTCGACACACCAGGGGAAATCCGCCGAACGTGGTCGAGATGGCTCCGGAAACGTGGCTGATGGTGGCGACCGGGAGGATCGGTTGGGCGGAGGCGGTCGCCGAGGGTCGCGTCCAGATGAGCGGGGTCCGGGCGGACCTCTCGGCGTATCTGCCCCTCGAATTGTCATGATGTCCTACTCACCGTGACGCTCAGCGCAGAAATCGTCACTATCTGTGTTGATAGCGATTCGCGTACACTGTCAGGCGACGACAGTGGTCCCGGCAGAGAAGTGTGGATCCGCCCGTGATCCCGCCCGGCCGGTCCAGACCAGCATGAGGGAGCGGTAGGTGCCCCGAGGCGACGGCCGGCTGAGCCACGACCTTGACCCCCAACGACCTGGCCCCCAGGACGCCTGTGGCGTCTTCGGCGTCTGGGCCCCCGGCGAAGAGGTCGCGAACCTGACCTACTTCGGCCTGTACGCCCTGCAACACCGTGGGCAGGAGGCGGCGGGCATCGCGGTGAGCGATGGCTCCGGCGTGGTGGTCTACAAGGATCTCGGCCTGGTGGCCCAGGTCTTCGACGAGCCCACCCTGGCGAGCCTGCGTGGCCACCTGGCGATCGGGCACGCCCGTTACTCCACCACCGGCGCGTCGAACTGGGAGAACGCCCAGCCGACGATCCGTTCCACCACCTCGGGCACGACCATCGCGTTGGCGCACAACGGCAACCTGGTCAACACGGCCGAGTTGGAGAAGGAGGTCGCCGAGCGCGGCCTCGTCGCGGACGGCTCGACCAACGACACCTCCCTGGTGACGATGCTGCTGGCCGGTCGACCGGATCTGTCGGTCGAGGCGGCGGCGCTGGAGGTTCTGCCTCAGCTGCGTGGCGCGTTCAGCTTCGTCTTCATGGACGAGTCCACCCTCTACGCGGCCCGCGACCCGCACGGTGTCCGCCCGCTGGTGCTGGGCCGCCTGGAGCGGGGCTGGGTGGTGGCCAGCGAGACCGCCGCACTGGACATCGTCGGTGCCAGCGTGGTGCGCGAGGTCGAGCCGGGTGAGCTGATCGCGATCGACGAGAACGGCCTGCGCTCCACCCGGTTCGCCGTGCCGGAGCCGAAGGGCTGCCTCTTCGAGTACGTCTACATCGCGCGCCCGGACGCCACCATCGCCGGGCGCAACGTCCACGCGGCGCGGGTGCAGATCGGTCGGCAGTTGGCCAAGGAGCACCCGGTCGAGGCCGACCTGGTGATCCCGGTGCCCGAGTCGGGCACCCCGGCCGCGATCGGCTACGCGGAGGCGTCCGGCATCACCTACGGCGCCGGCCTGATGAAGAACCCGTACGTGGGTCGCACCTTCATCCAGCCGTCGCAGACCCTGCGTCAGCTCGGCATCCGGCTCAAGCTCAACCCGCTGCGGGAGAACGTCCGGGGTAAGCGCCTGGTGGTCGTGGACGACTCGATCGTTCGCGGCAACACCCAGCGCGCCATCGTGCGGATGCTGCGTGAGGCGGGGGCGCTCGAGGTACACGTCCGGATCTCCTCGCCGCCGGTCAGCTGGCCGTGCTTCTACGGCATCGACTTCGCCACCCGGGCGGAGCTGCTGGCCAACGGGTTGGACAACGACGGCATCCGGCGCTCCATCGGCGCCGACACGCTGGGCTACGTTTCGCTTCCCGGCCTGATCGCCGCGACCGAGCAGCCGAAGACCCGGTTGTGTCGGGCGTGTTTCGATGGGGAGTACCCGATCGAGCTGCCGGCCGGCAACCTGATCGGCAAGCACGTGCTCGAAGGTGTGAGCCGACGCGTCGCCAACTCGGCGTTGGAAGGCCCGCACACGAACGGCTCGTCCGTCGCCACTCCGGGTGGCGTTACCGCAAACCGCCCGTAGCACCAACCGGCGCGGCCCGGCTACCGCCGGCGGCACCGAGAACCAAAGGGGAGAACCGTGACGCACGTGTCCGAGCGCAGCGGCGCAGGAAGCAGCCCGACCGGCGCCGGCGGCGACCGTCAGCCGTGGACGGGCGGTGCCGGCCGCCAGGCGCGCAAACGCTCGGTCTCGTACGCCGATGCCGGGGTCTCCATCGACGCGGGCGACCGCGCGGTGGAGTTGCTCAAGTCGAAGGTCCGGCAGACCCGCCGGCCCGAGGTGCTGGGTGACCTCGGCGGCTTCGCCGGCCTGTTCCGGCTGGACACGAAGAAGTACAAGAACCCGATCCTGGCGTCCTCCACCGACGGGGTGGGCACCAAGCTGGTGATCGCTCAGCAGATGGACATCCACGACACGGTCGGCATCGACCTGGTGGCGATGGTCGTGGACGACCTGGTGGCCTGCGGCGCCGAGCCGCTGTTCCTGCTCGACTACATCGCCACCGGCGAGGTCGTGCCGGACAAGGTCGCTGAGATCGGGGCGGGCATCGCCGACGGCTGCCGCTACGCCGGCTGCGCCCTGCTGGGCGGCGAGACCGCCGAGCACCCGGGCGTGCTCCGCCCGGACGAGTACGACATCTCCGCGACCGGCGTCGGCGTGGTCGAGGAGGCCGACATCCTCAGCCCGGAGCGGGTCGAGGTGGGCGACGTCGTGATCGCGATGCGCTCCTCCGGCCTGCACTCCAACGGCTACTCGCTGGTCCGGCACGTGCTCCTCGGCGCGGCCCGGATGCGTCTGGACATCGTCATCGACGACTTCGGTCGGCAGCGGACCCTGGGCGAGGAACTCCTCACCCCCACCAAGATCTACGCCAAGGACTGCCTCAAGCTGATCGCCGAGGCCGAGGTGCGGGCGCTGTCCCACATCACCGGCGGCGGTATCCCCGGCAACCTGGTCCGGGTGCTGCCCGAGCACGTCGACGCGGTGGTCAACCGGTCCACCTGGAAGCCGCAGCCGATCTTCGACCTGATCCAGACGAAGGGTCGGATCGACGATCAGGACATGGAGTCGACCTTCAACATGGGCGTCGGCATGTTCGCGATCGTGTCGGCCGAGGACGCCGACCGGGCCCTGGCCACGCTGACCGGCCGTGGGGTCGAGGCGTGGCAGGCCGGCGAGATCATCGAGGGCACCGGCAACGTGCAGATGGTCGGTCAGCACACCCGGGGATGATCACCCTCCGGTGATCGTACGGGCACCTGATCAGGGCTTCACCCGAGTGGCCAATGCCGCCTAGCCTGAAGGGCACCCCTCAGGCTAGGCGGAGGAGGGTGATGGCTGCTCGGGGACAGTCGTTCAGCGGGATGCGCGGTCTTGCCGCCGTCCCGTCCTACGTCGTCATGCAGCCCACGACCCTCTGCAACCTCGACTGCGCGTACTGCTACCTGCCGTTCCGGGCCACCGACCAGCGCATGCCGGTGGCGGTGGCAGAGGCGGTGGCGGCGGCGGTCAACCCCTGGGCGGCGGCCGGCCGGTTCTCCGTGGTGTGGCACGGTGGCGAACCGTTGGCCGCCGGCCGGGAGCACCTGGCCGACCTGATCGCGCCGTTCGGGCCCGAGGTCGAGCACCACGTGCAGACCAACGCCACCCTGATCGACGACGAGTGGTGCGACTTCTTCGCCCGGCACGAGATGCGGGTGAGCGTGAGCGTCGACGGGCCGCGGGCGCGCAACGGTGACCGGGTCAACCGGGGAGGCCAGCCGGCGTACGACCGGATCGTGCGCGGCGTCGCGGCGCTGCGCCGACGGGGTCTGCCCTTCTCCGCCCTGGCCGTGGTGTCCCGGCCGGAGCGCGGGTTGGCCACCGAGCTGTACGACTACTTCCTCGACCTGGGCTGCGACGTGTTGGGCGTCAACATCGAGGAGACCGAGGGAGTCAACACGCGGGACAACCGCCACGAGGAGTCGGCGGTGACCGCGTTCTGGGCGGAGCTGGTCGCGGCGTGGCGTCGTGCGCCCCGCATCCACCTCCGCGAGGTGGAGTGGTCGTTGCGGTACGCCGCGGCGGTGCTCGACGGTTCGGCCGACGGCGTGCTGCCCCGCCGACTGGACCCGATCCCGACGATCGGTCACGACGGCTCGGTGATCGTGTTGTCCCCGGAGTTGGCTGGTTTCGAGGACCCGCGGTACGGCGATTTCAGCAGCGGCAACGTCCTGAGAACCCCACTGGCGGACATCCTCGGCGCGGCGGCGGCGACGCCGTGGGTGGGGGAGTTCCTGACCGGTGTGGAGGCGTGCCGGGTGTCCTGCCCCTACTTCGGCTTCTGCGGGGGCGGCCATGCCGCCAACCGCTACTTCGAGCTGGGGCGTTTCGACGGTACGGAGACCGAGCACTGCCGCAACAGCAAGATCCGCCTATTGGAGGGAGTGTTGGAGCATGCCCGAGAGCACCAGTGACCGGCGGCCCGAGCGCGCAGCGGATGACCGAGTCGACGAGCGCGTGCGGGAGGCTGCTCCTGCCCTCGTCGCGCTGTTGCGCGAGGCCGAGGCCGCGCGACGCCGGCGTTCGGAGGTGTCAGGTGGCGACGGCGCGAGCGCTGTCTGCGCCTGGAACCACTTCGAGAACATCCCGACGTTCTACAACTGGAACAACCGCCCGCGCTGAGGGACCGTGATCAGGGGCCTGTCGAGCGGCCGGAGTGGTTCCGGTCGGGTCAGGCCCCTGATCGTCGGCGACTGCACCTGCACGGGACGTGCGTGAGCACGCGGGGATTACCGCGTGCTCAGCTGCGTCGAGAGGTCAACGAGTCGGACGGACCCAGGGATCCGGGTCGTCGTCCGCGTGATCCTCATCATCGTCGTCGACGAACTCTTTAGAGTCGTCGTCGAAGTGGTGCTCAGACTTACCAGCACCCGCCAGTTCGCGCTGCAAGGCGGTGAGGTCGGTGTTCGGGGAGTGGTACTTCAACTCCCGGGCCACCTTCGTCTGCTTGGCCTTAGCACGGCCGCGCCCCATGGCTCGACCCCCTCGCACAGAATGCGGGGCAGCCCGAAGGCGGGCCCCGATGACGTCAGGCATCTCTCGTGGCTCTTACGGTACATGGGGATGCCACCGTTCGGCACCTCGGGTTACCGTCAGCCGGCTCTGCGCGTCGCGTCGATCCGGCCGTCACCCAGTGTACCGGGTAAGGAGCGGAACGGTTAGCACCCGTGACACCGGACAAACCGCACCAAAAATTCGATCTGGCCCTCAGCTTACCCAGCCGTGCCCGTACCGGAGGCCCGGAGGCGGATCCCGTCGACCCGCCTCCGGGGACGCTCAGCGCAGGTGGATCCCGCGCAGTCGGCCGATCTCCGCCATCCGTCGCTCGGCCAGCCGGTCGGCGGCCACCGCGGGCGGGACGCCCTCGGCGTCCGCCAGCCGGAGGATCTCGCGGGTGGTGTCGTAGATCCGGGTCGCCCGGAGCTTCGCCCGGTCGAAGTTGAAGCCCTCGATCTCGTCGGCGACCTGGATCACGCCACCGGCGTTGACCACGTAGTCGGGCGTGTAGAGGATGCCCCGGTCGGCCAGCAGCTTCTCGATGCCCGGGTGGGCGAGCTGGTTGTTCGCCGCGCCGGCCACCACCTTGGCGCGCAGCGCCGGCACGGTGTCGTCGTTCAGGGCGCCGCCCAGCGCGCACGGCGCGTACACGTCGATGTCCGCAGCGACCAGCGCGCTCGCGTCGTCCACCAGGGTGACCTGCGGGTGGTTGCTGCGCACCCACTCCAGCGCCTTCGGGTTGACGTCGGTGGCCACCACCTCGGCGCCGTCCTCCAGCAGGTGCCCGGTGAGGTACTTGCCGACCTTGCCCAGGCCGGCCACGCCGACCCGGCGGCCCCGCAGGCTCGGGGTGCCCCAGACGTGCTCGGCGGCGGCCCGCATGCCCTGGAAGACGCCCCAGGCGGTGAGGATCGACGAGTCACCGGCGCCGCCGTGCTCGACGCTGCGACCGGTCACGTAGCGGGTCTCCCGGGCCACGACATCCATGTCCGCCACGTAGGTGCCGACGTCGCAGGCGGTGTAGTAGCGACCGCCCAGCGACTCCACGAAGCGCCCGTACGCGCGCAGCAGCGCCTCGGTCTTGATCTGTTCCGGGTCGCCCCAGATGACGGCCTTGCCACCGCCCAGGTCCAGGCCGGCGAGCGCGTTCTTGTACGCCATCCCGCGGGACAGGTCCAGCACGTCGGCGAGGGCGTCCTCCTCGCTGGCGTACGGGTAGAAGCGGGTGCCGCCGAGCGCCGGCCCCAGCGCGGTGGAGTAGATCCCGATGATCGCCTTCAGGCCGCTCTGCTTGTCCTGGCAGAACACGACCTGTTCGTGGCCGGTCGATACCGGGTCGTCGGTGCTCGCGAATACGCCCATGGTTGGCTCCTGGAGTGGTGTGCGCCCTTGTGGGACGCGGACCTGGTGGACCCCGGCGGGGATGCTGCCGGTGTGATCGAGCCTAGTATCGGCCGCCGTGAAGGTGCTCGACGCGCCGCCGTCGTCCCACGTTGCGGCGCGCGCGGTCCGGCCGCTGACCGCGTACGGCCACGGTTCGTGGGAGGATCGCGCCGTGCCGTCGCTCTTCGCTTCTTACCTGCGCGTGTACGAGCCGTTGACCGCCTTCGACCGGGACCGGCAGAGCTACTGGCGCCGTTACGTGTCGGAGGGGCGGGCGATCGCCCCCGTCGAGGGGCCCGGCCGGCAGCGGACGGCGGTGATCGAGGCGCTGGGCGCGGGCTGGACCCGCCTGCCCGATCTGCCGGAGGAGGCGTACGTCCTGGAGACGGACGACAGCCTGCTGGTCTGCCCGTGGAACCTGCGGATCCGGGTCGCCGAGGCGGCGCTCAGCGCGCGGGACGGCGTGCCCTCGGTGCTGGCCGACGCCTTCGTGCCGCCGGTGCTCGCCGGGCAGGCCAGGGCGGTCGTCGACGACTGGCGCAGCGGCGCGCGGGTGCTGGAGCACGGGGTGCCCCGGGTGCACGAGCAGATCGCCACGTGGGGGGTGCCGCTGCGGTGGTTCGTGCTCTTCGAGCCGGCCGAGCGGGACCTGGTCACCCAGCCGGGCCGACGCGCGCTGCGTTACCGCACGGAGATCTCCAAGGCCCGTCGTCGGTCCTCGCGGGCACTGTCGGTGCTGCGCAAGTCGGTGGGGGATGCGCCGATCACCGAGGCGGTGGAGGAGGCGGCCCGTTGGTTGGAGGAGTTCCATCCCCGCTCGGTCGTCGAGTTGGACTACGGCGGCCTGGTGGACCTGCTCTCCGACGAGACCCTGCAGGCTGACGACTCTCCCGAGCTGGTCGCCGGTGGCCTTGCGGGGCTCTCGCGCGGCGAGGCCGACGAGGCGTCGGCCGCGTACGACAAGTTGGTGGCCCGGTGGCGCGCGGTGCAGTTGTTGGAGCGGTGCAACTAGGGGCAAATCGCCTTAGGAGCGCTCCCAAGGTGAGGTGCACTCGTAGTTGACGCATCACGAACCGTGATCATGAGTCCGAATAAGGTACTTTCTGCCGTGTAAAAGTCGTAAAAATCGGGCATGGTTCATCCGTCCGTCTAGGGACCTTCATCCGTTCGGCCCATGTCGGACATCGGGGACTAGCCGGACCATGGGAGACGCGTCGGCCGGCGGGACCCCGGCCGATGTCTATACATGTGGAGGAGTGACCGATGGCATCGCGAACGCACGAACCAGAGCCGCTACTGACACCGGCCGAGGTGGCGTCGATGTTCCGTGTCGACCCGAAGACGGTGACCCGGTGGGCCAAGGCCGGCAAGCTCAGTGCCATCCGCACCCTGGGTGGCCACCGCCGGTACCGCGAGTCGGAGGTCAGGGCGCTGTTGCAGGGTCAGATCCCGCAGCAGCGACAGGGCGACTGAGTCGGCACCAGTTTCTTTCCGGGCAAGGGGCGGTGGATCTCGATCCGCCGCCCCTTTCCACGCCCGCGACAGGTCTCAGCGCCGCGTTTCGGCCAGCGTCACCCGGATGCCGACCGTGCCGCCCTCGCCCCGGCGGAGCCGGCTGCCCAGCAGGCTCAGCCGACCGATCAGGCGGTACTTGTGCTTGAGCAGGTCACGGACCCGGCCGATGTCACCACTGCCGTAGAGCGTCGCGTGAGCCGACACCTCCGCCCCGTGTGGCCGGCCCCGTACGTCGCACGGGGCGACTGTCACCTCGCCGTTGTTGCGGATCCGCTTGACCTTGCCCGAGTCGGCCCGGGTCCAGACCGCCAACGCGTCGCCGTCGCGTACCGCCCACACCGGCGTCGGCACCGCCCGACCGTCCTTGCGGAAGGTCGTGAGCAGGATGTACTTCTCGGCCGACAGCCGGTCCAGCATGGTCACGCCGCCAGGATACGACCGCTGCGGCGACTGAGTGGCCGGATAGCGTGAACGCCGTGACGGTGCAGCCTCGAATCGGTGACGTGGTCGGTGAGCTGCTGCGGGACACTCTCGCAGTGGCCACCGGAGTGGGCCCCCGACCGCTGGTCGGCGGTCGACTGCCCCGACCGGTCATCGAGATCATCGAACGGGACGACGGGCTGGTCAACGGTGCGCCGGCCGCGCACTACCTCGACGAACCGCAGGACTGGCAGCCGTACGACCACCGTGCGGTGGACCGGGTCCGTGGCGAGACGCTCGACGTCGGCACCGGCGCCGGGCGGATCGCCCTGCTGCTCCAGGAGCGCGGCGTGCCGGTCACCGGCCTGGACACCTCCGCGGGCGCACTCGCGGTGAGCCGGCGTCGCGGTGTCCGGCGTCTGGTGCACGGCACCGTCGACACGCACGTGGCCGACGGTCGGCGGTACGACACATTCCTGCTGCTGGGCAACAACCTCGGGCTGTTCGAGGGCCGGGAACGGGCACCCGAGTTCCTGGCCGCGCTCGCCGCGCTGGCCCGACCGGGCGCGCAGATCATCGCGCACGGCACCGACCCGTACGGCACGCGCGACCCGGTGCACACCGGCTACCACGAGCGCAACCGCCGCCGAGGGCGGCTCGGCGGCCAGCTCCGGCTCCGGCTGCGTTACCGCGAGTTGAGCACCGAGTGGTTCGACTACCTGGTCTGTTCGGCGGACGAGTTCGCCGCGCTGGTGCACGGCACCGGCTGGCGGCTGACCGATGTGGACGACCGGGACGCGCCCTACTACCTCGCCACCCTGCGTCTGGCCGACTGACCGACGGCCCCCGCGCTCGCCGGCGCGGGGGCCGTCGTACGGCTCAGACCTGGACGGTCGGGGGAAGCTGCTCGGGCGGCAGACCGCCGTCGCCGTCGACCACCTCGTCCGGGGTGCCGTCCTCGTCGATGTCGACCATGGTGATGTCCACCTTGCCGTCACCGTCGGTGTCGAACTGGAACAGGTCGGCCTTGCCGTCGCCGTCGGTGTCCACCACCCACACGTCGGTCTTGCCGTCGTTGTTGGTGTCGGCGCGCAGCAGTTCGACCCGCTCCTCGCCCCGAGTCTCCACGATCTCCCCGTCAGTGACGCTCTCCGGTGCCTGGCTCATGTCGATGCGGTCCTTCCCTCGGTTGACGGGCCGTCATTACCCGATCCCGCGCTCCCCCACGCATGGCGGGGATCGCCGTGCTGCATAGGGTCGCACCATGAGCGAGCGGAACGGGCGGGACACCCGGGTCGGCGTGGCGGAGACCCCGCGCGCCGTCGGGTCGGACAGGGAGGCGTGATGAGCGATCGTTTCGTGGTCGTCGGTGCCGGCACGATGGGCCTCGGCATCGCGTACGTGGCGGCCGGGACCGGGCACGCCGTGGAGTTGGTCGAGGTGGACCCGGAGCGGGGAGCCTCCGCGTTGAACCGGCTCGCCGACCTGTGGGAGCGGGCGGTGCAGCGCGGGAGGTTGAGCGCCGACGAGGCCGCGGCGAACCGGCAACGGATCACGCTGCGTCCGACGCTGGCCGACGTCGCCCCGACCCCCGAGGTGATCGTCGAGGCGGTGCCGGAGCGGCTGGACCTGAAACGGGCGGTGCTGCGCGACGCCGCCGCCCTGCGCCCGGCTCTGCTCGGCAGCAACACGTCCAGCATCTCCATCGGCGAGCTGGCCGACGGGCTGGACGTGCCCGAGCGCTTCCTCGGCCTGCACTTCTTCAACCCGGTCTGGGCGATGGCGCTCCTGGAGATCGTGGTCGGCCCGGCCACCGCCGAGGAGACCACGACGGCGGCCGTCGCGCTCGCCGGCCGGTTGGGCAAGGACCCCGTCGTGGTACGCGACATGCCCGGCTTCGCCACGTCACGACTCGGCGTCACCCTCGGGTTGGAGGCGATCCGGATGGTGGCCGACGGGGTGGCCGACCCGGCCGACATCGACAAGGCCATGGTGTTGGGCTATCGGCACCCCATCGGCCCGCTGGAACTCACCGACCTGGTCGGTCTGGACGTGCGGCTGGACATCGCCCGCACCCTCCAGGCCGCGTACGGGGAGCGGTTCGCGCCGCCGCCCCTGCTCGTGGAGATGGTGGCCGAGGGGCGGCTGGGCAAGAAGTCGGGGCGGGGCTTCTACCGCTGGGAAGGCGGCGTCAAACAGTGAGTGCGAGGAGTGAGCTTGCGAGCCCCGCAGTCGCGAACGAAGGGCGGGCACAGTGAGCGGGCTGCGGATCGAGGAACGGCCGGACCGGCTGGTCGTCACGCTGAACCGGCCGGAGAAGCGCAACGCCATCGACGCCGACCTGATCGCCGAGTTGCACCAGGTCTGCGCCGAGTTGGAGGCGCGGCCCCGGCTCCTGCTGCTGACCGGTGGTGCGGAGGGCATCTTCGCCGGGGGCGCCGACATCGGCCAACTCCGCGAACGGGGCCGCACGGACGCCCTCGCCGCGATCAACTCCGCCGCGTTCGCGCGGATCCGGGCGCTGCCGATGCCGACCGTGGCGGCCGTCGACGGCCCCGCGTTGGGCGGTGGCGCGGAGCTGGCGTACGCCTGCGATCTTCGGGTGTGCACGGCGCGGGCGGTCTTCGGCCAGCCGGAGGTGCGGTTGGGCATCCTGGCCGGTGCCGGCGCGACCCATCGGCTGCCCGCGTTGGTCGGTGAGGGCCGGGCCAAGGAGTTGCTCTTCACCGGCCGACGGGTGGACGCCGCGGAGGCGCTGCGGATCGGTCTGGTGAACCGGGTGGTGGACGAGCCCGCCGAGCTGCTGACCGTGGCGCACGCCCTGTTGGATGAGATCGCTTTGGGCTCGCCGTTGGCGCTGCGGCTGACCAAGCTGGCGGTGGACGCGCCCGCCGCCGCGCATCCGCATCTCGACCTGGTCAGTCAGGCGGTGCTCTTCGAGGACGAGGAGAAGCACCGGCGGATGACCGAGTTCCTGGAGCGTCGCCGGCCGCGGTGACTCGCCGACCCGAAACGGCCGCACCGGCGAGAGCGCCGGTGCGGCCGTCGTGCTTCTGAGGTCGTGCTACTGCCGGATCTGCACCCCGGCGTCGGCCAGGCCGCGGATCACCTGGGCGGACTCACCGAAGCCGATGATCAGCACGGCGTCCGCGCCGAAGTCCTTGATCTCCTTCGCCCCACCACTGAAGTCGACCGGCGGCGCCTTGGCATCGGCGGGCGGGTCGTACGTCATCAGCTTGAGCCGGTCGGCGGCGACGCCGGCCTTCTCCAGCTCGTCACGGACGGTGGCCTGGAGGCCCTCACCGTAGGAGTCCTTGCGGGCGACGATCACGATCTTCTGCGACCCGTCGCGGAGGATCACGTCGGCCAGCGCCCGGCCCTGGAGGCTGTCCGGCGGCGCGGTGCGGAAGTAGAGGCCGTTGTCCTCGACGTCGGTCAGACCGCTGTCGGTGTTGGACGGGGAGAAGAGGATCTTCCCGGCCCGCACCACGTCCGGCAGCACCTCCCGGGAGATGCCCGAACCACCGGCGCCGATGATCACGCTGACGCCGCTCGTCACGTGCTTGGCCACGGTGGCCTTGGCCACCGCCGGGTTGGTGCCGTCGTCGCCCTCGACCCAGGTCACCGGCTTGCCCAGCGCGCCGCCGGCGGCGTTGACCTCCTTGATCGCCAGCGCGGCGCCAGCGGCCATCGGCGGGTACGCGATCGCCAGGTCACCGGTCTTCGGCAGCAGGCCGCCCAACTTCAGTGGCTCCTGGTCGGGGTCTCCACCCGCGCGCTGCTTCTTCGGCTTCGGGGGCGTCTTGGTGCTCGCCGCCGACTCGATGCCCGCGCCGACGAACTCGGTCTTGCCGTCGTTGATCTGCTGCCCGTCGAAGGTCAGGGTGGCGTAGCTCGCGGTGGCCGGCTCACCCTTGTCCGTGAAGCCCGCCCGGGTGAGCGACACGCTGCGGTACTCGATGTCCTGCCCGTTACGGGCCAGCGCGAGGCAACTCGCCGGGTCCTCGCAGCGCTGCCCGTCGTTCGTCACCGCGACGATCTGCTTCGCGATGGCCGCCGGGTCGGTGCTCCCGGCCAGTTGGGCGGCGAGCACGGCGATCACCACGGCGTCGTACGACTCGGCGGCATACAGGTAGTCCGTCAGCGCCGGATCGACGCCCTTCAGCCGACTCTTGAAGTTGTCCGGCAGCGGGGTGAGTGGCGTGGTGCCCTTCATCCCGTCCACGAGGCTCGCGCGTTCCTTCAACTCCGCGGGATAGGAGTTGAGCATGTTGCCGTCCGTGCCGTAGAGACGCACCTGTTGGGCGCTGGCCTCCTTGGCCTTGTCATCCCCGCAGGCGCTTGTGGCGAGCAGGATCGTCGCGCAGGCGGCCAGTGTGGCCACCCGCGATCGGCGAGATACGAGCATGGTCGTCCTTCCTCCGGCGAAGGTCCGCTGCGCACATTAGCGTGCCGAAGCCGTCGGTGGGACCGTGGAGGTGGCGTAAAGCGCAGGTAGCTCGCGTTGAACACGGACAGTGACGATCGGCGGGAATGCTTGACGGTCCGTCCTACTGTGCGCTGGGTGACGGACCTACCACAGCAGACGTTCGACGACGCTGCCGCCGTGCTCCGCTCGGCGCTGACCGGGGATGGGGACGCGGTGGTGGGAGCGTTCGACGCGGTCGTCGACCGGGCCGGCCTGAGCGGCGCGTACGGCGTCGCCTGGTGTCTCGCCGCGACGATGCTCGGCGACGCCCCGGCGGCCGGTGGAGCGGCGCTGGACTTCCCGGGGATCGACCAGGCGGAGTACGACACCCGCTGGGTGGCCCGCTTCGTCAGCGCGTACGCCAACCGGGACGAGCCGACCGGAGAGGCGTTGTTCGGGGCTGCGGCAGCCGACGGTCTGCTGCCGGCCTGCCTGCTCACCCTCGCCGGCTCGACGATCGCCACCCTGCGCAGCCGCGCCGGGTGACGACCGGGTCGCGGCGTCCGTCGGGGAGCGGACGCCGCGACCGTCGCACTCAGAACGCGTGGTACGCGATCAGCGGCTCGTACTCGTACCGCAGGTTCTCGAAGCGGACCCGGAAGTTGACCCCGTCCCGGACGTTGGTCGCCACCGTGGTCCAGCCCGAGTTGGCCGGCAGGTAGGTCCAGTAGTTACAGGCGCTCGTCTTGTCGACGAAGATCACGCACGCCTCGGTGGCGTATACGCTCGCATTGCGGACGTTGATGTCACGGCAGCGGGTCGTGGTGCGGTACTGGCCGGCCGAGCCGCCGTAGCGGCCGTTCTCGAAGTACGACCGGACCGCCCCGCCGTAACACGTGGCGAGCGGGGCGAAGGCGTTCGTGCCAGGGGCGG
This sequence comes from Micromonospora sp. WMMD964, assembly GCF_029581455.1. Taxonomy (NCBI): domain Bacteria; kingdom Bacillati; phylum Actinomycetota; class Actinomycetes; order Micromonosporales; family Micromonosporaceae; genus Micromonospora; species Micromonospora sp. WMMD964. The sequence goes on from NZ_CP120860.1 coordinate 1,294,829, forward strand.
CCGGTGTGATCGGCGCGGTCGGGGCGGCCTGTGCGGGTGTGCCGGCGAGGAGCAGCGCGGCGACCGTGGCGACGGCGGACAGGCGAGCGGTCGGAGATGGCATGCGTGCGGGCCTCCGGGAACAGTAAGTTGACCGTCCGGATAGGACTGATCATCGGACGGTGACGATGATACGTATCGATCGATTGCGTCGTGACCCCGTCGATGTCCGCCCCGTGTGATAGCTCTGTAGGCATGTCCGAGGCCATGCTCAGCAAGGTGCGCAAGCTGCTGGCCCAGGCCGAGGACCCGGCCTGCACGCCGGCCGAGGCCGCCGCGTTCACCGCCAAGGCCACCGAGCTGATCGCCCGCTACGGCGTGGACCGGGCGCTGCTGGCTGTCCAGGACCCCACCACCGACCCCGTCGGTGACCGGGTGCTGGACATCGTCGCGCCGTACGCCCGCGACAAGGTCGGCCTGCTCGCCGCCGTCGCCGAGCCGCTGCGCTGTCGCTGCGTACGCCGTCGGCAGGGCAACGGCTTCGCGCTGCACCTCTTCGGCTTCGCCAGTGACCTGGAACGGGTCGACCTGCTCTTCACCTCACTGCTCGTGCAGGCGGCGCACGGCCTGGCGGCCACCCCGGTGCCGGAGGACGACCATCCCGCCGCCTTCCGCCGCTCCTGGCTGGCCGGTTTCGCGGAGGTGATCGGCGGCCGGCTCTGGGCGGCCGAGACGGCGGCGGTCAGCGAGTCGGGCACGCCCTCGGTGGCGCTGGTGCTCGCCGACCGGTCCGACCGGGTGCAGCGACGCCTCAGCGAGCAGTACCCACGGTTGCGCACCGCGCCGCCGCGACGCCTGGGCGGCACCGGGTTCGGCGCGGGTGCGGAAGCCGGTCAGCGCGCGAACCTGGGCGGCCGGGACCTCGCCGGTCGCTCCGCTGCCGATCGGCGAATCGGCCGGTGAGCCGACGCGCCGTTCCGCTGCCGGTCGGCGGCTCGGCCGGTCAGGCGGAGACGCCGGGGTGGCGCGACACCGTGTCGACGTAGCGGGTGAGCAGTTCGTGCCAGCCGGCGGTGAGTGCCTTGCGATATCCCTCGGCAGCCTCGCCGTGCCGGTCGAAGTGCCGGTGCTCCAGCTCCACCCGGGTACGCTCCGGCCCTTCCGCCTGGAACAGCACCTCGACCTCGCTGGCCCGGGCCGGGTCGGGCACCGGCGCCCGGTCGGGGCCGATCTGCCACGCGAAGACCAGCCGTCGGGGCGGATCCCAGGTGAGCACCCGCCCCCAGTCGGCGCGAAAGCCGTACGGGCCGATCTCGTAGAGCATCCCGCCGGCCCGCGGCTCCATGCCCAGCTCGTCCAGGGCGCCCGGGCCGGACCAGGTGTATTCGATGACCCACCAGTCAGTCAGCTGGGCCGTGAAGACCGCGAACGCGTGCTCGGCCGAGCCCGGGACGAGGAGACCGCAGCGGAGGGAGAACCGGTCGACGTCCTGCCGGATGTCGGCCGGATCAGTCATTTCCTGTCCCATAGGCCCGGACCATACCGGCTGATGCCCGGCTGTGCAGCTTCGCGCGGTGCCCGGTTCCAGACAGAGGGTTGCCGAGCCGTCACCCACGGGATGCCCTGCCGGAAAGCGGGTAACCGCGCGGACGACCGGGACTTCGTGCAGGCGGGGCGGGAGACGATGAGCGAGAACGCGCAGCAACGAGGGCCGGACACCAACGCCGACAGCGCGGATCCGGACGTCCTGCTCGACATCCCGAAGGTCTCCGTCGACTCGATCCGGCTGGCTGTCGACGGTCTGGACGCCGACCTGTCACTGCGGGCCCGGGTGGCCAACCTCCTTCAGGTCGACGCCGGCGTACGGGTGCACCTGAGCGGCGTCGAGCTGGACATCAACGGGGTGCACGCCGAGGCGCAGCTACGGGTGCGGTTGGAGCAGTTGACCAGGATCCTGGGGCGGGCGCTCGACACCCTCGACACCAACCCGCAGATCATCGAATCGCTCGCGCGTACCGCCGCCCCCGTCGACGACGTGAACCGCAGCGTGCAGCAGTTGGCGGCGGGTGCGGCCGAGGTCCGGGCGTCGGCGCGGCGCTCCGACGGCGTAGTCGACGAACGGGGTCAGCGGCTGGGTGCTGTCCCCGACCGTGACCTGCCCGGCGTCGCCCAGCCGGGTGCGGCCCAGCCGGGTGCGACCCGGCCCGGTGCGGCCCAGCCTGGCGTCGCCCAGCCGGGTGTAGCCCAGCCGGGTGCGGCCCAGCCGGATGCGGCCCAGCCTGGCGTCGCCCAGCCGGGTGCGGCTCGGCCGGGTGCTGCCCAGCCTGGCGTCGCCCAGCCTGGCGTCGCCCGGCCTGGCGTCGGCCAGCCCGGCGTCGCCCGGCCTGGCGTCGCCCGGCCTGGCGTCGGCCAGCCCGGCGTCGCCCGGCCTGGCGTCGCCCGGCCTGGTTCCGAAAGGCCAGGTCCTGAAAGGCCGGGTCCTGGCCGACCGGCTCTCGACCAGCCGGGCCTTGACCGACCGGTTCCTGGGCGGCCACAACCGGGTCCGGTCGGCTCGGAGTCGAGGGCCGGGGGTCCGGAGCCGCGGACCGGGGGTCCGGGGCAAGCCGACCAGGCGCGACCGGCGGGCCAGCGCCCGGAGGAGGGGCCGCGTCATCAGCAGGGGGAGCGATCGAGCGGTGAGGGCGAGCCGTCCGGGCGATCAGGTCACCGGCCGGACCAGACCGGCTCATCCGGTCGGGGACCGTCGGGTCCGGGCTCATCCGCTTCGGGCCCGTCCGGTCCGGGACCGTCGGGTGACGGTGACGGTGACGACGGTCTGTCGGCTGCGGCGCAGGCTGCCGCCCAGAACGCGGCCCAGTTCGCCGAGCAGGCCGGGGAGACGCTGCGACAGGCCGGACGCAGCGTGTGGGAGGCGATCCAGGGCGGCATCGCGCAGCACCGCCCCCAGCGGCACCGCGACGACTGACGCCGCCGGCCCGGCCTGTGGTCCTTGGCTCCCGCGCTCCGGCCTCCACCCCCGGCCCCGGCGCTCCGGCCTCCACCCCCGGCCCCGGCGCTCCGGCCTCCACCCCCGGCCCCGGCGCTCCGGCCTCCACCTCGGTCCCCGCTCCCGCGTGATCGACACGGGTTCGGGGAAATTGCGGTGTCGGAGGTGCTGGGATACCGCGACTTCGGGGAAGTGGAGTTGATCACGCGAGAACGGGCGCGGAAACGGGCGCGGGAACGGGCGCGGGAACGGGCGCGGACCGCGGAGGGTGGAGCGCGGAGGGCGGAGGGCGGAGGGCGGGGACCGAGGGCCGGAGCGCGGGTCTGCGTCACCCTGTCGGCGTAACGGCGGGAAACAGCAAGATCCCCACCTGCGTATTCGCTGGTGGGGACCTCTGTAGCCCGGCGAAAGGCTATGTGGCCAGGGGCGGGGTCGAACCGCCGACCTTCCGATTTTCAGTCGGACGCTCGTACCAACTGAGCTACCTGGCCGTGTCGCTCGGCTCATGCTACCCGGCTACCGGACGAACCGGTGGCAGGGCGACCTGCTCCGATACGCAGAACGCCGCGCGGGGCGCGGCGTCAGCGCTGCGGTCCTGACGGGACTTGAACCCGCGACCTCCGCCTTGACAGGGCGGCGAGCACTCCAACTGCTCCACAGGACCTAGCTTGTGTTGCTCCGGCTTGCGCCGGTCGTGCCCCCAACGGGATTCGAACCCGTGCTACCGCCTTGAAAGGGCGGCGTCCTGGGCCGCTAGACGATGAGGGCGGCCCCGCCATCATTGCACACTCGCAACTTCAAGCGGACTTGCTCCCATCCGGCCCCGCCGGAGGCTTCGAAAGCATACGTGATGCCCGGTCGGTCGACAAAATCGGTATCGGCAGGGGCGGGAAATGGGGGATAACCGCAGGTCAGAGTCGGTCTAGCGGAGTTTGGCGATGCCGAAGCGCTTCTTCAGGTCGGCGATCAGGTGGGGGCAGGCGGCGAGTGTGGCGGCCCGGTTGCCGCCCCCGTCGTGCAGCAGCACGATGGCACCGGGGCGGGCGGCGGCGTGGATTCGCTTGCCGATCGTGGCGGCGGTCGGCTTGTCCCAGTCCTGTGGGTCGACCGACCAGTGCAGCGGGCGCATGCCGAGCCCTTTCGCCACCTTCAGCACCTCCGACGTCCACCGGCCGCCCGGCTGCCGGTAGAACGGCACCTTGGCACCGGGAACAGCCGTCTGGATGGCCTTGTTGGTGCGCGCCAGGTCGGCCTGGATCTCGTCGACCGGCCGGCGGGCCAGGTCGAGGTCGTGTCGCCAGCTGTGGTTGCAGAGCTGGTGGCCCTCGCGGACGATCCGCCGGACCAGTTCCGGGTGACGCTGCACCTCGCGGCCGACCACGCAGAAGGTGGCGGTCACCTTGGCGGCCCGCAGTTGGTCGAGCACCTTGGGCGTCCAGGCGGGGCTGGGCCCGTCGTCGAAGGTGAGGACCACCGGGCGTTCGCCGGTGTTGCGGCGCAGGCCGGCGGGGAGCTTCGCCGGCAGTGGACGCAGCGGAGGCTTGGGCGGCTTGGTGAGCGTCGGATGCGGCGACGGCGGGGCCGGTGACGCTGTCGACACCGCCGGGTGCGACGCGATGGTGCGTTCCGGCTGCGCACAACCGGACAGGACCAGCGCCACGGCGAGGACGGACGCCAGGACGGCGCGGGCTTGCATCTGCTTGCTCCCGGGGGGTCGGGGTAGGGCGGACCCGCCCGACGGTAGTTCACCCGATCAGCGGGCGACAGTGCGATCAGTCACGCGTCGACTGGTCCAGGGAGTCACGGACGGCGGCGGCCAGGGAGACCGCCTCGGCCAGGTCCACCGGCCGCACCACCCCGGCGGGCAGGGTGTCGGCTCGCCAGCCGGGGCCGGCGGCGAGCGCCAACAACGGGCGGCGTGGTGCGGCGAGCAACGCGCTGAGCTGAGCCGGGTCGGCGGTGGCCCGGGTGTGCGACCAGAGCACCACGGCGGCCGGTCCGGTCCGGTTGACCGCCTCGACCAGAGCGGCGACCGGCACCCGGGCGCCGAGCATCCGGTAACTGACCCCGGCCTCCGCGAGAGCCGCAGCCAACGCCTCCAGTGGAAGGGTGTGCTGCTCCTCGTCCGCGCAGGAGAGCAGGATGCGGGCGGGGCCGGTGGGAACCCTGGCCCGACTGGCCGCCGCGAGAGCCTCCGAGACGCAGCGGGACACCAGGTGCTCCACCTCGATCAGGCCGGCGGTGGCGGCGTGGCGTTCGCCGATGCCGGCGAGCACCGGACGCAGCAGACCCTCCCAGGTGGCGACGACCCCGTTGGTGGCGAGGGAGTGGGCGATCGTCTCGCTGATCACCGCCGCGTCCAGGCGCATGGCGGCCCGGGCCAACCCTCGGGCTGCCGGCCCGGCGCGGCCGACCGGGATGCTTCCACCACCGTCGCGAGCGGGCGGGTGGGCGCGGCTGGGAGTGGCGGTGCCGTTCGGTGACGGGTCGGGTGCCTGGCGGGCCCAGCGGGCCGCCTCGGCGGGGCTCACCCCCTCGGCGGTCAGTCGCCGCATTATTTCGAGACGGGCCAGGTCGGCAGGCGTGTAGCGGCGATGGTGACCGGGGACGTGCTCACTGGGCCCGAGCCCGTAGCGCTGGTGCCAGGTGCGCAGGGTCGTGACCGCGACCCCCAGCCGGCGTGCGACCGCACCCGCGCTCAGCGCCTCATCGACCACCCGACCGCTCCGCCGCGTCATCCGCCGATCCGGGCGGGGCCACGGCCAGGCCGGGTGTGCCGGACGTGGACCCCGAGGGGCGCAACAGCCGGTTCACCACCCCGCCCAGCCAGGGCGCGTACGACCGGGGGTCGCGGTCGAGTTCGGCTTCCAGCGCGGTCGGGTCGGCCCACCGCAGCTCGGCCACCTCGCCCGGGTCCGGCAGCAGCGGGGCAGAGGGAAGGAAATCGCCCCGCAGCACGTGGTCGTACTCGAATTCGACCCGACCGGTGGCCGGGTCCTCGGCGTAGTAGACGTAGACGCCGACCTCGGTCAGCTCGACCGGGCCCGCGCCCAACTCCTCGCGTAGCCGCCGGTTGGCGGCCTCGGCGAGCGACTCGCCGGGTCGTGGGTGACCGCAGCAGGAGTTGGCCCAGCGCAGCGGGAACCGGGTCTTCACGGCGGCCCGGCGCTGGAGCAGCACCTGACCGTCCGGGTCCACCAGCAGCACCGAGAAGGCCCGGTGGAGTTGCCCCGGCGGCTGGTGCGCGGCGGCGACGGTCGTCTCGCCGTGGGCCTCGCCGGTCTCGTCGACCAACTCGACGAGGTGCCCTTCGCGACTGCTCATCGGCCTTCCCCGGTGATCCGACCGGCGGCGAGCTTGCCGGAGATGAGCACCATCGGTACGCCGACACCCGGCTGGGTCCCGGAGCCGACGAAGACCACGTTCGACAGGTCACGGTGCAGGTTCGACGGGCGGAACGGGCCGGTCTGGAAGAGGGTGTGGGCGGCGGCGAACGGCGTGCCCGCGGCCATCCCCTGCTCCTCCCACTCGGCCGGGGTGATCGCCCGCAGCACTTCGACGCCGGCGCCGAAACCGACGTAGCCGCGCTCCTCCAACGTGCCGATCAGCTGGTCGCTGTAGCGCTGGGTCAGGTCGCCGCGCCACTCGAACGGAGCCCGGTGCAGGTTGGGTACGGGAGCGAGCACGTAGTAGGTGTGTCGGTCGGCGGGGGCAACCGACGGGTCGGTCCGGCTCGGGTTGGTCACCAGCAGCGACGGGTCGGTCATCAGTTCGCCCCGCCGGATGACCTCATCGAAGGTGCCCTTCCACGCGCGTCCGAAGTGGATGTTGTGATGGGCGATCTTGTCATATCCCTGTCGGGACCCGACGTGCAGAACGACGCAGGACGGCGAGTAGGTGAGCCGTCGTGCCGGAGCGGCCGGGAGCAGGTCCCGGTAGGCGACCGGCAGGTCGGGGTTGAGCACCACCACGTCCGCCCGGATCAGTTCGCCGTCCGCGGTGAGCACACCGGTGGCCCGGCCGTTCGCGGTCTCCACCCGGGTCACCGTGGTGTCGTAGCGGATCTGCACGCCGTGCTTCTCGGCCGCGCCGGCCATCGCCCTGGAGACCGCGTGGATGCCGCCGCGCGGGAAGTAGACCCCGGCCACCGAGTCGAGGTACGCGATGACCGTGTAGATGGCCAGCGCGTCGTGCGGCGCGAGGCCTGCGTACATCGCCTGGAAGGAGAAGATCCGCTGGGTACGCGGGTCCCGGAAGAATTGGTTGATCTTCGTTTGGAGGCGCCGGAAGGCACCGCCGGCCAGCAACTTCAGCAGGTTGCCGGTGAGGAGGTCGGTCGGCGCGTCCAGGTTGCGCTCGATGAAGTCGGCCCGCTCCAGCCGCCACAGCTCCCGTGCGTAGTCGACGAAGCGCAGGTAACCGTCGGCCTCGCGCGGCCCGCAGACCCGGGAGATCTCGGCGGCCATGCGCGTGGTGTCGGTGAGCACGTCGAGGGTCGAGCCGTCCGGGTAGTACGCCCGGTAGGCGGGATCGAGCGGGGTCAGGTCGAGCCAGTCGCGCATGTCCTCACCGACCGCGCCGAGCGCCTCGGCGATCAGGTCGGGCATGGTGAGCACGGTCGGGCCGGTGTCGAACTCGTAGCCGTCCACGGCGAGTCGGCCGGCGCGCCCGCCGGGCACCGGCTCGCGCTCCAGCACTGTCACCTGCCGGCCGCTGCCGGCGAGGTGCAACGCGCAGGCGAGGCCACCCAGCCCGGCTCCGACGACCACCACCCGGTCCGTCCGCCCTGTCACCGTCCGCACGTGACCACCTCCTCGAGAAAGTCGCTCATCAGGCCCGCCGGTTGGTGGCGGCGGTGGCCAGCCCGGTCAGCGCGGTCCGCGCCGTCCGGTCCACTGGTGCGGCGTCGAGCGCCGCCAGCGCGTCACTCACCCGCTCGGCGATCATCCGCTCCACCCGGGTCACCGCACCGGTCTCCACGACCAGCTCGGCGAGCCGGTCGACCGGCCCGTCGGCGGCGCGCTCCAACGCCCGGAGCTGCGCCGGCGTGGCCAACTCCCGGGCCAGCATGAGCAGCGTGGTCGGCTTGCCGGTGCGGAGGTCGTCACCGGCCGGCTTGCCGGTGGCGGCCGGATCGCCGTAGACGCCGAGCAGGTCGTCGCGGAGTTGGAACGCCTCGCCGACGGCCAGGCCGTAGCGGGTGTACGCGGAGGCCAGCGGATCGTCGAGGGGGACCCCGGCCAGGCAGGCACCGTAGAGCAGTGGTCGCTGGACGGTGTAGCTGGCGGTCTTGTAGCGGGCCACCCGCAGCGCGCGGTCGACCGACCAGTTGGCCGGGTCGTTCTCGCCGAGCACGTCGAGGTACTGCCCGGCGACCGTCTCCACCCGCATCTGGTCGTAGCAGCGGCGCACCTCGAACAGTCGGGCCGACGGCACCGTCGCCTGGGCCAGCAGCCGATCGGCCCACACCATGCAGAGGTCACCGATGAGCACGGCGACCGCCTCGCCGAACCGGCCGGGGTCACCTCGGTGGCCGGCGGCGATGTGCTGCTCGGCGAGTGCGACGTGGGCGGTGGGTCGGCCTCGACGGGTGGTGGAGGCGTCCATCACGTCGTCGTGGACCAGGGCGAAGGTGTGCAGCAGCTCGAGCGCGGCCAGCGCGGGCAGCACGGGGGGCAGTGCCTCGGCGCCGCCGACCGCGCCGCGCCACCCCCAGTAGGCGAACGTGGACCGGATCCGTTTGCCGCCGACGAGGACGGCGTCCCGCGCGGCCGAGGCGAATCGGCCCATCGATGCGTCGATCTCGGTGAGGGTGTCGACCTCGGTGGTGAGGAACGTGCTCAGCGTCTCGTGGACCGCCGCGATCAGGTCCTGGGTGTACGCGGCCAGAACGGCGCGGACCGGGTCGTCCCGGTCCCCTGGCTCTGCCGGCGCCACGCGGGTGGCGTTGCCCGCAACTGCGTCGTTGGCCATGCGATCGAGCGTACCCTAGGCTACGAGTTGCGTCGATTGGTGCGTCGATAATTGAGGAGGGCCGGTGGAAACTGATCTCACCGCTGCCTATGACCGGTGCCGTGAGCTGCACAAACGTCACGGCCGCACCTACTATCTCGCCACCCGACTGCTCCCCGCTTGGAAACGACGACATGTGCACGCCCTCTACGGGTTCACGCGGTACGCGGACGAGATCGTGGACCGCACCGAGGACCTTCCCCAGGCCGAGCGTGCCGCCCTCCTGGACGACTGGGCCAGCCGTTTCGTGTCCGGGCTGCACGGCGCGCCAGTCGACGACCCGTTGCTGCCGGCGGTCCTGCACACGATCGCCGTCTTCGATCTCGACCGGGACGACTTCGCGTCGTTTCTGAAGAGCATGGCGATGGACCTGACGGTCACCGCGTACCCGACCTACGACCACCTGCTCGACTACATGGAGGGTTCGGCGGCGGTGATCGGAACGATGATGCTGCCGATCCTGGGCAGCTCCGACCCGGCGGCGGCACGGGAGCCGGCCCGGCAGCTCGGCTTCGCCTTCCAGCTCACCAACTTCATCCGGGACGTCGCCGAGGACCTCGACCGGGGCCGCACCTACCTGCCGGACGAGGACCTGGCGAAGTTCGGCGTCACCCGCGACGAGCTGGCCGAGGCCAGCGCCCGAGGTCGCGGCACGCAGAAGACCCGCGAGTTGATCGAGTACGAGGTGACCCGCGCCCAGGCGCACTACGCCGCCGCCGCTCCGGGAATCACCATGCTGGCGCCCGCCTCGCAGGCCTGCATGCGCACCGCGTACGCCCTGTACGGCGGCATCCTCGACGAGGTGGCCGCGCAGGGCTACGACGTCTTCACCCGCCGGGCACTGGTGCCGCAGCGGCGACGGATGGCGGTCGCCGCCCGTGCGCTGCTCACCCCGACCGGTACGCCGGTCACCATCCCCGGGCCGACGGTCCAACCGGAGAGCCGGTGACCGCGAGCACCGCGATCGTGCTCCTCACCCGCGACCTGCGGGTGCACGACCACCCGGCGCTGGCCACCACCTGTGCGGCGTTCGACCGGGTGGTGCCGCTGTACGTGCTCGACCCGGCGCTGGCCGACCTGTCGGCCAACCGCACCCGGTTCCTGCACCAGGCACTCGCCGAGCTGCGCGCCGAGCTGCGCGAGCGCGGCGGTGACCTGGTGGTGCGGCACGGTGACCCGGTGGCCGAGACGATCCGGCTGGCCGGCGAGGTCGGAGCCACCGCCGTCGCGCTCTCCGCCGACGTCAGCCACTACGCCCGCCGTCGGGAGCGGCGGCTACGCGTCGAGTGCGAGCGGCACCGGCTGCACCTGCGACTGTTCCCCGGGCTGACGGTGGTCGAGCCGGGCGCGCTTCAACCCGGTGGCGGCGGCGACCACTACCGGGTGTTCAGCCCGTACCACAGGTCCTGGACCGCCCGTCAGTGGCGCGAGGAGCTGGCCGCGCCGGAACGGGTGGCGCTGCCCAGCGGCGTGCGCGTGGGCGGTCTGCCGAAGCCGCCGGCGGGAGACTCGCCGGACGCGGCGGTCGGCGGTGAGCGGGTCGCCCGGCAGCGGCTCACCGACTGGCTGCCCGACCTGCACCGGTACGACGACCAGCACGACGACATGGCCGGCGACGACACGTCCCGGCTCAGCCCGTACCTGCGGTTCGGGTGCGTGTCCCCACTGGCGGTGGCCAACCGCGCCGGGGACCGGTCCAACCCGTTCGTCAGGCAGCTCTGTTGGCGGGACTTCTACTACCAGGTCACCGCCGCGTTCCCGGAGATCTCCACCTCGGCGTACCGGCGGGGCGCCACCGAGCAGTGGCGCTACGACGACGACGCGTTGGCGGCCTGGGCGGAGGGACGCACCGGGATGCCCATCGTCGATGCCGGGATGCGGCAGATGCGTACGCAGGGCTGGATGCACAACCGGGCCCGCCTGATCACGGCCGGGTACCTGACCAAGCACCTCGGGCAGGACTGGCGGTCCGGGGTGGGCGTCTTCTTCCGGTGGCTGCTCGACGGGGACGTGGCCAACAACTCCGGCAACTGGCAGTGGGTCGCCGGCACCGGCAACGACACCAAGCCGTACCGGGGGTTCAACCCGGTCCGGCAGGCCGAGCGGTACGACCCGGCCGGTGACTACGTACGCCGGTGGGTGCCGGAGCTGGCGGGGGTGCAGGGCAAGGCCGTCCACCAACCGTGGCGACTGCCCGAGGCGCTGCGCGGGACGCTCGACTACCCGCCGCCGCTCACCGTGCCCGGCACCGACCCCGTCTGGCTGCGCTGAGGTCAGCGGTCAGAGACAGGAGTGCAGCACCTCCACCAGCTCGTCCACCCGGTCGTGCTCGGCCAGGTGCGCGGTGGCGTACGCGAAGGCGTAGCCCCGTTCCGGGTCGGCCCACGCGCTGCTGCCGCCGATGCCGCCCATGCCCCAGCTGCCGTCCGGTTCCCACTGCATGCCGAGCGTCCACCGGACCTGGCGGTCCAGCAGCAGGTCCGGCCCGTCGTACTGGACCCGGGTCGCCTCTGTCACCAGCTCCGGGCTGAACAGCCGGACCCCGTCCAGGGTGCCGCCGCCGAGCAGACCGGCGTAGAGCCGAGCCAGACCGGACGCGGTGGCGTGCAGGTTGACCGCCGGCATCTCGGCAGCTCGCCACAGCGGGCTGTTCAGCACCGCCAGGTCCAGCCCGCCGGCCGGGTTGCCCAACGCGCGCGCCCGCAACGACCCCGGCTCGCCGAGCTTGCGAGTCGGCCACCCCGGATCGCCGTAGCGCATCTCGGCGCAGCGGCGTTGGTCGGCGTCGGCCAGTCCGAAACCGAGGTCGAGCTGCCACCGGTCGGCGATCTCCTCGGCCAGGAACCGGCCCACCGACCGCCCGTCGACCCGCCGGACCAGCTCACCCACCAGGTGCCCGTACGTCCAGGCGTGTTCCGCGGCCACCGACCCCGGTGACCACTCGGGATCGGCGGCGGCCAGGTCGCCGGTGAGCAGCGCCCAGTCGGCGACCGCAGTGGCCGGACGGGGCACCGGGAAGGCCGGAAGCCCGGCGGTGTGCGTCAATACCTGACGCACGCTGGCCGGCGTGTGGAACTCCGGCCAGTAGGCGTCGACCGGCACGTCGAGGTCGACCTGCCCCCGGTCGACGAGCATCAGCAGGCAGAGTGCGGCCACCGGCTTGCCGACCGAGTAGACGTTGGCGAGTGTGTCCGGTCGCCACGGCTCGGCACCGACCCGGTGGCCTCCGACCAGGTCGACGACGGGTCGCCCGTCGTACCAGATGACCAGGCCGGCACCGGTCTCCCGACCGGCCGTGAGCAGGTCGTGGAAGCAGTCCCGGACGGGGGCGAAGCGTGCGTGCATCCCGACACGGTAGGCGGCCCGGACCGGTGAGTGTGCGGACTTTTCTCCGCCCCCGACGATTCGGGCGGTGTCGCTGGGGCATGCTGTTCCGGTGGCAGATCCGGAGCTGGTGGACGTGGTCGTGGTTGGGCTCGGGGTTGGCGGCGAGGAGGTGGCCGAACGGCTCGCCGAAGCAGGCCTGAGCGTCGTCGGCGTCGAACGGGACCTGGTCGGCGGGGAGTGCCCCTACTGGGGCTGCATCCCGAGCAAGATGATGATCAGGGCGGCCAACGCCCTCGCCGAGGCCCGCCGGGTCGACGGGCTCGCCGGGACGGCACAGGTCCAGCCCGACTGGGCGCCGGTGGCGAAGCGGATCCGAGAGGAGGCCACCGACACCTGGGACGACACAGTCGCGGCCGAACGGTTCGCCGGCAAGGGCGGCAGGCTCGTGCGCGGCACCGGCCGTCTCGACGGCCCCCGGCGGGTCCGGGTCGGTGACCAGGTTTTCGAGGCCCGGCACGGAATCGTGCTGGGCACCGGGACCCGTCCCTCAGTGCCCCCGATCGACGGTCTGGCCGACACGCCGTACTGGACCAATCATCAAGCGATCGAGGCCGAGGAGCTGCCGGAGTCGCTGCTGGTGCTCGGCGGCGGCGCTATCGGCCTGGAGTTGGCACAGGTCTTCGCCCGCTTCGGGGTCCGGGTGACGGTGGTGGAGGCGCTCGACCGGGTGCTGGCCGTCGAGGAACCGGAGGCGTCCGAGGTCGCCGCCGCCGCGCTGCGCGCCGACGGCGTGGAGATCCACACCGGGGTACGCGCCGAACGGGTCGAACATGACGGCACCCGGTTCACACTGCGGGGCAGCGGCGGGGCGGCGTACACCGCCGACCGACTGCTGGTGGTGACCGGGCGGAAGGCCCACCTGGGCGAGCTGGGGTTGGACACGATCGGCCTGGACGCCAGTCAGCGCTACCTGCCGGTCGACGACCGGTTGCACGTCACCGACCACGTCTGGGCGGTCGGTGACCTGACCGGCGAGGGCGCCTTCACCCACATCGCCATGTACCAGGCGGGGATCGTGATCGCCGACATCCTGGCCCGCGCCCGCCAGGCGAAGGCCGGGGCCGACGCCAGCGGCACGTCGAGCGTGGTCGGCGGAGCGATGGGCGCGTCCAGCGCACTGGCCGCCAGCGGGTCGAGCGGATCGGCCGGCACCGTTCCCCGCGCCGACTACCGCGCGCTTCCCCGGGTGACCTTCACCGACCCCGAGGTCGGCGCGGTCGGGCTCACCGAGCGACAGGCCCGCGACCGTGGCATCAACGTGCAGGTCGGGTTCACCAAGCTCAGCAGTTCGACGCGGGGCTGGATCCACCAGGTCGGCGACGAGGGCTTCATCAAGGTCGTCGCGGACGCCGACCAGGGTGTGCTGATCGGCGCGACCTCGGTCGGCCCGGCCGGTGGCGAGGTCCTGTCCGCGCTGGTGGTGGCGGTGCACGCGGCGGTTCCGCTGAGTCAGCTCCGGCACATGATCTACGCGTACCCGACCTTCCACCGGGCCATCGGTGACGCGCTCCGCAACCTGTCCTGACGCCCCCCCACCCCGCCCCGCGCCCCCCACCCCGCGCCCCCCACCCCGCGCCCCCCACCCCGCGCCCCCCGCTCCCCACCCCGCGCCCCCCGCTCCCCACCCCGCGCCCCGCGCCCCGCGGCCAAGATCCGCGCAACATCGGGGATGTTGCTGCCTCCGACGAGCTGGAGACAGCAACAAACCTGTTGTTGCGCGGATCTTGGCACCGAGCAGGCACGACCGCCGGAGACGAGGCGAAGCGTCGAGGTGGTCCCGACCCGACCGCGCCTACCGTCGGAGGTCTAGCGCGTGGGCCTGCGGGACGCGCTTGTTTGGTGGCGGATGGGAAGAATGCGGCAGCTGGACAGCAAACGCAGCGCATTTTGCTGTTCATTTCTTTCACCAAGACGACGTACGATTGCGGCCGTGACCAAGCGGTTGACTGAAGTCGCCAAGAAGGCGGGCGTCAGCGAGGCCACCGTCAGCCGGGTGCTCAACGGCCGCGACGGCGTCTCCGAGGCGACCCGGACCGCGGTGCTGACCGCGCTGGACGTGCTCGGTTACGAGCGACCCACCAAGCTGCGTGGCGAACGCGCCCGGCTGGTCGGGCTGGTGCTGCCCGAGTTGCAGAACCCGATCTTCCCGGCCCTGGCCGAGGTCGTCACCGGGACGCTCGCCCAGCGCGGCTACACGCCGGCTCTCTGCGCCCGGACCATCGGCGGCGTCTCCGAAATGGACTACGTGGAGATGCTCCTCGACCACCAGGTCTCCGGGGTTATCTTCGCCGGTGGCTCGTACGCGCTCGCCGACGCGCGACACGACCACTACCGTCGGCTGACCGATCGGGGCCTTCCGGTCGTGCTGGTCAACGCGGGTGTGGACGAGCTGGGTTTCCCCCGGGTCTCGACCGACGACGCGGTGGCTGTGGAGCAGGCGTACGGGCACCTGCGTTCACTCGGGCATGAACGCATCGGGATGGTGCTCGGCCCGGAGGGGCACGTGCCGTCGCGCCGCAAACTGGACGCGATGACCAGGGCCGCCGGTTGGGGCGAGGACGACGCCGAGTGCGTCGAACGCTCCAGCTTCTCGATGGAGGGGGCGCGGGTCGCCGCGACGAAGCTGGTCGAGCGGGGCGTCACCGGGATCATCTGCGCCAGCGACGTGCTGGCGTTGGGCACGATCCGTGCGGCCCGGCGGCTGGGTCGGTCGGTGCCGACCGACGTGTCGGTGGTGGGCTACGACGACTCCGCATTCATGACCTGTACCGACCCGCCGTTGACCACCGTGCGGCAGCCGATCGAGACGATGGGTCAGGCCGCCGTGGATCTGCTGGTCACCCAGATCGAGGGTGCCGGCGTGCTCCAGGACGAGCTGCTGTTCGAGCCCGAGTTGGTGGTCCGCGGCTCGACCGCTCCCGCCCCTGGTCGCTAGGTACCGCACCCGAACGACGCTTCGGCCGTCGACCGCTTCGCGCGGTCGGCGGCCGTTTTCGTGGTTGCTCGCAGCGAACCTCATCGAAGCGATCGAATGACCTGCAATAGAGGAACAAAAGGCGACATTCCCGGCTGCTTTCAAATCCTTGCCAACATCTGTCGCCATCGCGTCGTGTCCTTTCGTCATGGGGTCGACACCTTGCTGAAATGAGTCGGCCTCGCTACAGTGACTCCACTCACACCTGGCTCCGACGCAGCTACTGGGCGTCAGGTCGCATCACCGCAGATCAGCGAAGGTCATTGGAGACACCCGTTCCCGAAGGGATGGACAGATGTCCGTACCGCAATACCGAAAGGCTGCGGCGGTCGCGCTCGTGGCCGGCCTGGGGCTGAGCCTCACGGCGTGCTCCACGAAGAGTGACGACAAGGGCGCGACCGCCGGCGGCAAGGTCACCATCACCGTCGACTGCCAGCCGGTCGGTGCCCAGAAAGAGCTGCTGAAGAACTGGAACGACGATGTCGCCGAGTTCCAGAAGCAGAACCCGGACATCATCATCAAGAGCGTCAGCGTCGGCGAGCAGTGCAACAACCCGCCGGACTTCACCGCCCGTCTGGCCGGCGGCACCGTGACCGACGTGTTCTACGGGTACATGACCGATCTCCAGCAGGTGCTCGACTCCGGTCAGGCGATGGACATCAGCCAGTACGCCAACAAGGACACGATCCCGACCTGGGACAGCGTCGACCCGGCGCTCAAGGAGGTCTTCACCGACGGCGGCAAGCTCTACGCCGTTCCGGTGAAGAACTACTCGATGGGCCTGGTCTACAACAAGGTCCTGTTCCAGCAGGCCGGGCTCGACGCGAACAACCCGCCCAAGACCTGGGCCGACGTCCGGGCCGCCGCCAAGAAGATCTCCGCGCTCGGCAACGGCATCGCCGGCTACTCGGAGTACAGCGCCGGCAACACCGGCGGCTGGCACTTCACCTCCCTGCTCTACTCGCAGGGCGGCCAGGTGCTCACGGCGGACGGCAAGAAGGCCGACTTCAACAACCCCATGGGCAAGCAGGTCCTGCAGAACCTCAAGGACATGCGGTACGGCGACAACAGCATGGGCGCCCGCCAGCTGCTCCAGTGGGGCGACCTGCTGACCAACGCCGGCGCCGGCAAGGTCGGCATGTTCATCGGTGCGCCGGACGCCACCCAGGCGATCGTCAGCCAGTTCCAGGGCAAGTTCCAGGACTGGGCGATGAGCCCGCTGCCCGGCCAGGACGGCGCGGCGAAGGGCACGCTCGGTGGTGGCGAGGGCTACTTCTTCAAGAAGGACCTCACCCCGGAGCAGGTCAAGGCCGGTCTGAAGTGGATCGCATACCAGAAGCTCACCCCGGGCAAGGGGCAGTTCGACTACGTGCGGGCCAAGCCGCAGAACTACCCGGTGGGTCTGCCCCAGCCGCTGCTGTTCGCCAACGGCAGCGACGCGCAGAAGCAGGAGCTGGAGCTGCGCAAGGCGAACGCGAACGTGGACACCGCGAACTTCGCGCTCTTCGAGGCCACCCCGGTCCCGATCAAGGGTGAACCGCGCAACGCCCAGGCCATCTACGCGGTGCTCGACGCCGCGATGTCCGGTGTGCTGACCAACCCGAACTCGAACATCGACGCGCTGCTCAAGACCGCCGAGGACAAGGTCAACCAGCTCCTCGCCGCGGAGAGCTGACCGAGCGTGTGGGGGCCGGGACGCCGACCCGGCCCCCACACACCACCCGCACCGCATCTCGACGTCACTCAACCCACCCAGGAGTTGCCTTGGCGATCACCGTCGTCCCGGAGACCCCCAGGAAACCGGGCCGCCCGCCGTCGCCGTACTCGGCCGGGGCGCAGCGCACAAGCCTCGGCCGCAAGGTACGGGACAACCTCACCGGGCACGCGTTCCTGATCGGCGCGGTGCTCTGCTTCGTCGTCTTCTCCTGGTACCCGATGGTCCGCGGCATCGTCATGAGCTTCCAGCGGACCCGGCGCGGTGAGACCACCTGGGTGGGGTGGGACAACTACTCCCGCATCCTCGCCGACCCGAGCTTCTGGCCGGCCTGGCAGAACACGCTCTACTTCACACTGCTCGCGCTCGTCCTCGGGTACGCGGTGCCGTTCTTCGTGGCGGTCCTGCTCAACGAGTTCCGCCACGCCAAGGGGTACCTGCGGATCCTGGTCTACCTGCCGGTGATGCTGCCGCCGGCGTCGGCGTTGTACCTCTTCAAGTTCTACGCGTACGACCCCAGCGAGGCCGGTCTCTTCAACGCGATCCTGAAGGCGCTGCACCTGCCCACCTCGCAGTGGATGCAGTCGCCCGAGATGACAATGCCGGCCATGGTGCTCGCGTCGACCTGGATGAACATGGGCGGGGCGGTGCTGATCTACCTGGCCTCGTTGCAGAACATCCCGGGGGAGCTGTACGAGGCTGCCGAGCTGGACGGCGCCGGCATCTGGAAGCGCATCCGCCACGTGACGATCCCGCAGACCCGGTTGATCCTCGCGCTCCTGGCGATGATCCAGATCGTCGCCACGATGCAGCTCTTCATCGAGCCCCTGATCCTCGCCAACGGTGCGGGCGCGGAGGACTCCGCGACGTCGGTGGCGTACCTCATCTATCAGCACGGCTTCTTCCAGAACGACCTCAACGGCGCCGCGGCGCTCGGCGTGCTCATGCTCGTGGTGTTGGCCGGCTTCTCGGCCGCCTACCTGCGGCTGAGCGCGAAACAGGACTAGGACGGGCGAGACATGGCACAGGACTCCGGCACCCGGACCCTCATCTCTCACGCGCAACTCCGCCGTGGGCGCGGCCGGTTCATCTACTGGACGCTGCTCACCGTCGTCGTCGTGGGCTTCACCCTCGTCTTCCTCGGGCCGCTCTACTGGATGGTCACCGGCGCCCTGAAGTCCGGTCAGGAGATCGCGCAGACCCCGCCCTCGCTGTTCCCGAAGGACCCCCAGCCGCAGAACTACATCGACGCGTGGAACAACCTGGACCTCGCCAAGCTGCTGTTCAACACGTTCTACTACGCCGCCGGGGCGGTGCTGTTCCAGCTCGTCTTCGACACCGCGGCCGCGTACTCGCTGTCGAAACTTCGGCCGGTGTTCGGCAACGTGATCCTCGCCCTGATGCTGGGAACACTGATGATCCCGGCGATGGTGCTCATCGTCCCGCAGTACGTGACGGTGATCGACCTGCCGATCCTGCACATCAACCTGCTCGACTCGCCGTTCGCCATCTGGCTGCCCCTGGTCGCCAACGCGTTCAACATCTTCCTGTTGAAGCGGTTCTTCGACTCGATCCCGGAGGAGTTGATGGCCGCCGCCCTGATGGACGGGGCGTCGTCGCTGCGCACGCTGTGGTCGATCATCCTGCCGCTGTCGCGCCCCATCCTCGGCGTCGTCTCGATCTTCGCGGTGACGGCGGTGTGGAAGGACTTCCTCTGGCCGAAGCTGGTCATGCCCTCGCCGGAGACCCGGACGGTGAGCGTCGGCATCTACGCCTTCGCCGGCGGTACGCCGATGAACGTGGTGATCGCCGCCTCGGTCATCGCCGCCATCCCGACCGTCATCATCTTCCTGATCTTCCAACGGAACATCATGTCCGGTCTGACCACGGGCAGCCTCAAGGGGTAGCCACGACCGCAGCCCCCGCGGCGAACAACGACCGTTCGCCCGGCACACATCCAGGTCCGGCGAACCCGCCGACGTACTGACCCAGAAAGCAGGTGCTCGTGTCCACAGCAGACAGCAGTCCGTGGTGGCGTGGAGCGGTGATCTACCAGGTGTACCCCCGGAGCTTCGCCGACGGCAACGGCGACGGCATCGGCGACATCGCCGGCATCCGGTCCCGGCTGGATCACCTGTCCGCGCTCGGCGTCGACGCGATCTGGTTCAGCCCCTGGTACCCCTCGCCGATGGCCGACGCCGGCTACGACGTGTCCGACTACCGCGACATCGACCCGGTCTTCGGCTCCCTCGGCGAGGTGGAGGCGTTGATCGCCGAGGCGCACGCGCTGGGCATCCGGACCATCGTCGACGTGGTGCCGAACCACTGCTCCGACGCGCACCCCTGGTTCCAGGCGGCGCTCGCCGGTGGGCCGGGGGCACCCGAACGGGACCTGTTCTGGTTCCGCCCCGGCCGAGGCCCGAACGGCGACCAGCGGCCCACCGACTGGGTGGGCGAGTTCGGCGGCGAGACCTGGACCCGCACCACCAACCCGGACGGCACCCCCGGCGACTGGTACCTGCACCTCTTCGCCCCGCAGCAGCCGGACTTCAACTGGGACCACCCCCGGGTGCGGGCGGAGTTCGAGGACATCCTGCGGTTCTGGTTCGACCGGGGCGTGGACGGCATCCGGATCGACTCGGCCGGGCTGCTGGTCAAGGACGGGACGCTGCCCGAGGTCCACCCGGACCAGCCGCACCCGTTCCACGACCTCGACGGGGTGCACGACATCTACCGGGGCTGGCGGCGGGTCGCCGACGAGTACGCGGACCGCGCGTTGATCGGTGAGGTGTGGCTGCCGGACCGTCAGCGGTTCGCCAACTACCTGCGCCCGGACGAGCTGCACGCCGCGTTCAACTTCGACTTCCTCGGCTGCGCCTGGGACGCCTCCGCGTTGCGCGAGAGCATCGACGGGACGTTGAGCGCGCACGCGCCGGTCAACGCGCCGGCCACCTGGGTGCTGTCCAACCACGACGTCACCCGGCACGTCACCCGCTACGGTCGGGCCGACACCAGGTTCAGCTTCGCGGCCAAGCGCGAGGGCATCCCCACCGACCTGGAGCTGGGCACCCGACGAGCCCGGGCCGCCGCGCTGCTGTCGCTGTCGCTGCCCGGTGCCGCCTACGTCTACCAGGGCGAGGAGCTGGGCCTCTACGAGGTCGAGGACATCCCGTACGCGCTGCGCCAGGACCCGATGTGGGAGCGCTCCGGCCGGATCGACCCGGGCCGGGACGGCTGCCGCGTACCCCTGCCCTGGGGTGGTGACGAGCCACCGTTCGAGTTCAGCCCCGCCGGTGCTGCGGCGCCCTGGCTGCCCCAGCCGGCCGACTGGAAGGACCGGACGGCCAGCGCGCAGACCGGAGACTCGGCCTCGATGCTGGAGCTGTACCGGGCGGCGATCCATGCCCGGCGGGCCGACCCGGCGCTCGGTGACGGGGAGATGACCTGGCTGCCCGCCCCGGACGGGGTGCTCGCCTTCCGTCGCGGCGACCACTTCACCTGCGTCGTCAACCTCTCCGACTCCGCGGTTCCGATGCCGGCCGAGGGGGAGTTGTTGCTGGCCAGTGGCCCGCTCGACGACGGGATGCTGCCGTCGGACACGGCGGTCTGGCTGCGTACCGCCGAGGCCGTTGACCTGACCTGACCCCGCTCGACGTGATGCCGGCGGCCCGTCCCGGCCGCCGGCACCACGCCACCCGAACGAAAGGAGGAACGACGGGGGACGCGCCGCACCGACACGGGGGGACCTGGCCTGCCTGACGAAAGGGAGAGCGCAGCTCATGGCCAACCACACCACCGGCACCGCGCACCACCTTCGACACCCGACCCGGGCAGGGTTGGCCGCCATCGCCGCCACCCTGCTCGCCGCCACCTCGGTGACCGCCCTCGCGGTCACCGGCACCGCGACCCCGGCCTCGGCGGCCGGGTTGTCCCCCTTCGACATCCCCAACCGGGGCGCCACCGTGCCGTTCATCGAGCACGAGGCGGAGAAGGTCGCCCACAACGGCACGAAGATCGGCCCGGACCGGCGCTACGGCACGCTGCCGTCGGAGGCGTCCGGCCGGGAGGCGGTCACCCTCGACGCCGTCGGGGAGTACGTCGAGTTCACCCTCACCGCCCCGGCCAACGCGGTCACCTTCCGCTACAGCCTGCCGGACAACTCGGCCGGCACCGGCCGGGACGCCACCATCGACCTGCGGGCCAACGGCAACCTGCTGAAGTCGGTTCCGGTGACGTCGAAGTACGGCTGGTACTACGGCGGATACCCGTTCAACAACAACCCGGGCGACACCAACCCGCACCACTTCTACGACGAGACCCGGGCACTGTTCGGCAGCACCCAGCCGGCCGGCACCAAGATCCGCCTCCAGGTCTCCTCGACCGCGCAGTCGCCCACCTTCACCATCGACCTGGCCGACTTCGAACTCGTCGCGCCCATCGCCAAGCCCAGCGGTGTCATCGACGTGGTCACCGACTTCGGCGCCGACCCGAGCGGCGCGACCGACTCGACGGCGAAGTTCCAGGCGGCCGTCGACGCCGCTAAGGCGCAGGGCCGAGCCGTCTGGATCCCGACCGGCACGTTCACCCTCTGGGATCACGTGGTGGTCGACGGGGTGACACTGCGCGGCGCCGGGCCCTGGTACTCGGTGCTCGGCGGCCGCCACCCCACCGAGCGGAACAGGTCCGTCGGCATCTACGGCAAGTACGTCCCCGGCGGCGGCTACACCGGGCCGGTCCGCGCGCACGAGGCGAACGGGCCGAGCCGCAACGTCACCCTGCGGGACTTCGCCATCATCGGCGACATCCGCGAGCGGGTCGACGACGACCAGGTCAACGCGCTGGGCGGGGCGATGACCAACTCGGTCGTCGACAACCTGTGGCTGGAGAACACCAAGGTCGGGGCGTGGATGGACGGCCCGATGGACAACTTCACCATCCGCAACAGCCGGATCCTGGACCAGACCGCGGACGGCGTGAACTTCCACACCGGCGTCACCAACTCGACGGTGACGAACACGTTCGTCCGCAACACCGGCGACGACGCGTTGGCGATGTGGGCGCAGAGCGTGCCGAACGTCAACAACTCCTTCACCCACAACACCATCGGCGTGACGCTGCTGGCGAACCACCTGGTCAGCTACGGCGGCCGGGACATCAAGATCACCGACAACGTGACTGCCGACTCGCTGACCAACGGCGGCGGCATCCACGTCGCGAACCGCTACCCCGGCGTGCAGGGCGCGACCGGTGTCCAGGGCACCTGGACGATCGCCCGGAACACCCTGATCCGCAACGGCAACTCGGACTACAACTGGAACTTCGGCGTCGGCGCGATCTGGTTCTCCGCCCTCAACGAGGCGTTCCAGAACCCCACCATCAACATCACCGACACCGACATCCTGGACAGCTCGTACGCGGCCCTGCACTGGATCGAGGGTCAGACCAACGGGATCAACCTCAACAACGTCCGGATCGACGGAGCCGGCACGTACGCGCTCCAGGTGCAGGCGAACAGCCAGGTGTCGTTCACCAACGTGCGGGCCACCAACATCGCGCAGAGCAACCCGATCCACAACTGTGTCGGTGCCGGCTTCCAGATCACCCAGGGTTCGGGCAACTCCGGCTGGTACACCCCGACCCCGTACTGCGGCCCGTGGCCGAACCCGCAGTGGGGCGGCGGACCCACCTCGCCGCCGCCGACCACGCCGCCTCCCACCACGCCGCCGCCGACCACCCCGCCGCCGACCAGCGGGAACCTGGCGCTGAACCGGTCGACGACCGCGACCAGCACCAACCAGAACTACGCGGCGGGCAACGCGGTGGACGGCAACCCGGCCACCTACTGGGAGAGCGCCAACAACGCCTTCCCGCAGTCGATCACCGTCGACCTGGGCGCGTCCCGGTCCGTCGACCGGGTGGTGCTCAAGCTGCCCAGCGGGTGGGAGCAACGCACCCAGACGCTGTCGGTGCTCGGCTCCACCGACGGTTCGTCGTACGCCACGCTGGCGTCGTCCGCCGGTCGGGTCTTCGCCCCCGGCTCGGGCAACGCCGTGTCGATCGGGCTGCCCTCCGGTGACCGCCGCTACATCCGGGTGACAGTCACCGGCAACACCGGCTGGCCGGCCGCGCAGCTCTCCGAGGTCGAGGTGTACGGCGGCACGCAGACCACCCCACCGCCCACCACCACCCCACCGCCGACCACCCCGCCCCCCACCACCCCGCCGCCCAGCGGCAACCTGGCGGCCGGGCGCTCGATCACCGAGACCAGCCACTCCGACGTGTACGTCGCCGCCAACGCGGTGGACGGCAACGCGAACACCTACTGGGAGAGCGCCAACAACGCCTTCCCACAGTCGCTGACCGTGGACCTCGGCGCCGAGCGGTCGGTGTCCCGGGTCGTGCTGAAACTCCCACCGTCGTCGGCCTGGCAGACCCGTACCCAGACGCTGTCGGTGCTCGGCTCCACCAACGGCACGACGTTCACCACAGTGAAGGCGTCGGCCGGCTACACCTTCAACCCGGGCAGCGGCAACACGGCCACCGTGACCTTCACGGCGACCAACCAGCGGTACCTGCGGCTGACCGTCACCGGTAACAGCGGCTGGCCGGCCGGTCAGCTCAGCGAGTTCGAGGTCTATTCCAGCTAGCCCTCACCTGCTAGCCCTCACCTGTCGCGGAACGGCGGGCGTACCCCCTGCACCCGCCGCCGGGCAACGCACCCACACCCACCCCCGAAAGAGGTGTAGCGACCCCATGTCCAGTAACGGCACCAGACCAGGCACGCCGCCACCCGGCGCGCCCAATCCCGTCCCCCGCACCGGCCACCGGCGGCTACTGGCCGGCGTGCTCGCCGGGATGCTCCTCGCCACCGCCCCGGCCGCCGTCCCCGCGGCGAGCGCGGCACCGGCAGTCGACGCGGTGGCGGCCGCCGCGCGGGTGGCGATGCTCGCCGGGCTCTCCGCCACCATGACCGCCAGCAGCCACGTCCAGAACTACGTGGCGGGCAACGCCAACGACGGCAACGCCTCGACCTACTGGGAGAGCGCCAACAACGCGTTCCCGCAGTGGATCCAGGCGGACCTGGGCGCCACGGTCAACGTGGACCGGGTGGTGCTGAAGCTGCCACCGTCGTCGGACTGGCAGACCCGCACCCAGACGTTGACCGTGCTCGGCTCGACGAACGGCTCGTCCTTCAGCACCCTGAAGGCGTCCGCCGGCTACACCTTCAACCCGAGCAGCGGCAACACCGCGACCGTCAGCTTCACCGCCACCAGCACCCGCTACGTACGGGTGCAGGTGACCGGCAACACCGGCTGGCCCGCCGCGCAGTTCTCCGAGGTCGAGGTGTACGGCGCCACCGGCAGCACCGACACCCAGGCCCCCAGCGTCCCCGGCAACCTGGCGTACACCCAGCCGGCCAGCGGGCAGATCCGGCTCACCTGGTCGGCGTCCACCGACAACGTCGGGGTGACCGGTTACGACATCTACGCCAACGGCGCGCTGCGCGGCAGCGTCAACGGCTCGACGCTGGCGTACACCGACAGTCAGCCGGACAGCGCCACCGTCTCCTACTACGTCCGGGCCAAGGACGCAGCCGGCAACCAGTCGGCGAACAGCAACACGGTGACCCGCACCGGCACCGGCAACCCGCCGACCGGCAGCAACCTGGCGATCGGTAAGCCGATCACCGCCTCCGGTTTCGTGCACACGTTCGTGGCCACCAACGCCAACGACAACAACGTGGCCACCTACTGGGAGGGCAACGGCAACCCGAGCACGCTGACCGTGCAGCTCGGCGCGAACGCCACCCTCAGCCAGGTCGTGCTGAAGCTCAACCCGGACTCGGCCTGGGGTACGCGGACCCAGAACATCACGGTGCTCGGCCGGGACCAGGGCTCGTCGAACTTCACCACGCTCGTCGGCGCGGCGAACTACACCTTCAACCCGGGCAGCGGCAACACGGTGACCATCCCGGTCAGCGGCGCGGCGGCCGACGTCCGGCTCTCGATCGCCTCGAACACCGGCGCACCGGCCGGGCAGGTGGCCGAGTTCCAGGTCTTCGGCACCCCGGCGCCGAACCCGGACCTGACCGTGACCGGCATGTCGTTCAGCCCGTCCGCGCCGGTCGAGACCAGCACCATCACCCTCTCGGCCACCGTGCGCAACGCCGGCTCGGCGGCCTCCGGCGCGACGAACGTCAACTTCTACCTGGGATCCACCCGGGTGGGCACCGCGTCGGTCGGCGGCCTGGCGGCCGGCGCGTCGACGACGGTCAGCGCCGGCATCGGCACCCGCGACTCGGGCAGCTACCCGCTCAGCGCGAAGGTGGACGAGTCGAACACCGTCGTCGAGCAGGACGACACCAACAACAGCTACACCAACCCCAGCCCGCTGGTGGTCGGCGCGGTCGCCAGCTCCGACCTGGTCGCCTCCGCCGTCGACTGGTCGCCGGGCAACCCGCCGCCGGGCAGCACCGTCACCTTCTCGGTGTCGATCCGCAACGCCGGCAACCAGGCGTCCGCGTCCGGGGCGCACGGCATCACCCTCACCGTGCTCAACGAGTCCGGCACCGTGGTCCGTACCCTGACCGGCTCGTACTCCGGTGTGATCAACGCCGGTGCGACGGTCGGCCCGATCAACCTGGGCACCTGGACGGCCGCGAACGGCAAGTACACCGTCCGGGTGGTGCTCGCCGCGGACGGCAACGAACTGCCGGTGAAGCAGACCAACAACACCAGTGACCGGCCGCTCTTCGTCGGTCGCGGTGCCAACCTCGGCTACGACATGTACGAGGCCGAGGACGGCACCACCGGCGGCGGCGCCGGGCAGGTCGGCCCGAACCGGGAGATCGGCAACCTCGGCGGTGAGGCGTCCGGCCGTCGGGCGGTCACCCTGAACAGCACCGGCGCGTACGTCGAGTGGACCACCCGGGCGGCGACCAACACCCTGGTCACCCGCTTCTCCATCCCCGACTCGGCGGGCGGCGGGGGCATCGACTCGACGCTGAACATCTACGTCAACGGCACCCTGCACAAGCCGATCAACCTGACCTCCAAGCACATCTGGCTGTACGGCGCGGAGGCCAGCCCGAGTGACTCGCCGAGCGCCGGCCCGCCTCGCCACCTGTACGACGAGGCGAACGTGATGCTGAACTCGACCATCCCGGCCGGCAGCAAGATCCGTCTCCAGAAGGATCCGGCGAACACCACCACGTACGCGATCGACTTCGTCAACCTGGAGCTGGTCGCACCTCGGGCCAACCCGGACCCCTCGCGGTACCGGGTCCCCAGTGGCTTCAGCCACCAGGACGTGCAGAACGCGCTGGACGCGGTCCGGATGGACACCACCGGCAACCTGGTCGGCGTCTACCTGCCGGCCGGCACCTACGAGACCGCGCAGAAGTTCCAGGTGTACGGCAAGGCGGTGTCCGTCGTCGGCGCGGGTGTCTGGTACACCCGCTTCCAGACGCCCACCAACCAGCAGAACACCGACGCGGGCTTCAGGGTGGAGTCCTCGGCCAGCGGGTCGTCCTTCTCGCACCTGGCCTTCTTCGGCAACTACACCAACCGGATCGACGGGCCGGGCAAGGTCTGGGGTGAGCTGAAGGACGTCGACAACATGACGCTCGACAACGTCTGGGTCGAGCACACCGTCTGTGCGTACTGGGGGGTGAGCGTCAGCGGGTTGACCATCCGCAACAGCCGCTTCCGCAACACCTTCGCCGACGCCGTGAACCTGACCAACGGCAGCACCAACAACCTGGTCACCAACTCCGAGGGCCGGTCGAACGGCGACGACGCGTTCGCCCTCTTCTCGGCCACCGACCAGGGCGCGTCGGTCGGCAACAACGGCAACGTGTTCGAGAACCTCTCGGCCACGCTGACCTGGCGGGCGGCCGGGGTGGCGGTCTACGGCGGCTACAACAACATCTTCCGCAACCTCTACATCGCGGACATGTTGACGTACTCCGGGATCACCATCAGCTCGCTGGACTTCGGCTATCCGTTCATCGGGTTCGGATCCAGCCCGCCGACCCAGTTCCAGAACATCTCGCTGATCAGAGCGGGCGGGCACTTCTGGGGCTCCCAGACGTTCCCGGCGATCTGGGTCTTCTCCGCATCGAAGGAGTTCCGCGGCATCCGGGTGTCCGACGTGGACATCGTCGACCCGACGTACACCGGGATCATGTTCCAGACCAAGTACACCGGGTCGCAGCCGGAGAATCCGATCACCGACACGGTCTTCACCAACGTCTCGATCAGCGGCGTGCGCAAGAGCGGTGACGCGTACGACGCGAAGTCCGGCTACGCGATCTGGGCCAACGAGATGCCGGAACCCGGCCAGGGTCCGGCGGTCGGCTCGGTCACCTTCAACAACCTGCGGTTGACCAACAACTACCAGGACATCCGCAACACCACGACGACCTTCACCATCAACCGCAACTGACTCACCCGGTAGCCGACGCCGTCGGGAGGTCCAACCCTCTCGGCGGCGTCGTGCCGTGCCGGCCCTCGCCCGCCGCGAACCGGGCCGCGCCGGCCAGCGCGTCCGCCGCCAGCGAGTCCATCCCGTACGCCAACTCGGTCGCCAGTGCCTCCGGCTCAGAACGCCCGGCGGCGGTCAGCATCGCCGCCCGGTCGTTGCGCAGGCAGGTCTGCGGGTGCCGGGCGATCGTCGCCGCCAGCTCCTCGGCCGCCGCCCGCGCCTGGCCGGGCGGCACCACCCGATTGACCAACCCCATCGTGTACGCCTCGTCCGCCGCCACCGGGCGGCCGGTGAGGATCAGGTCCATCGCCCGGCTCTCGCCGATCAACCGGGGCAGCCGGACGGTGCCACCGTCGATCAGCGGCACCCCCCAGCGGCGGCAGAACACCCCGAGCGTCGCGTCGGACTCGGCGACCCGCAGGTCGCACCAGAGCGCCAACTCGAGCCCGCCGGCCACCGCGTATCCGGAGATCGCCGCGATCACCGGCTTGCTGAGCGCCATCCGGGTCGGACCCATCGGCCCGTCGCCCTCCGGCTCCACCCGGTTGCCACTCGGCGTACCGATCGCCTTCAGGTCGGCCCCGGCGCAGAACGTGCCACCGGCGCCCCAGAGCACGGCCACCGACGCGTCCGGGTCGGCCTCGAACGCCCGGAAGGCGTCGGCCAACGCCCGGGCGGTCGGCCCATCCACGGCGTTGCGAGCCGCCGCCCGATCCAGCACCACAGTCGTCACCGGCCCGGAACGCTCCACCCGCACACCCATCGGCTCAGCATGCCCGCGCCGCCCGGTGCCCACAATTCCGGTCGATCTTGCGACGGCCCGCGCCCGCGCCCGAGATCCGCGGAGATCTTGGCACCGAGCGGGCCGACGTCCCGCCCTGGACCGTCGCGTCGCGACGACACGCTCACTTTGAGTGGCAGTTTTGTCGCCCGCGACCGGTTTGCGACCCCGTTCGCCGGGAAGTCGGTACGGGTGCGAGCACTTTTGACGAAAGTTGAGCAGGCATCCAGGCTGGACCGGACGGGTGACCGGTTGCAGCGAGTCGTCCTCAGCACGCTGCGTCCGCGCCGGCTGCGGGACCTGCTGCACGGGGTGACCATCGGGCATCCGCTGCACCCGGCGATGGTGCAGGTGCCGGTTGGCGCGTGGATCAGCGCCGCGGTCCTCGACCTGATGCCCGGGCAACGCCGACCCGCCACCATGCTTGTCGGGCTGGGCACCGTCAGCGCGGTGCCGGCGGCAATCGCCGGGCTGAACGACTGGGCGGCGCTCGCCCGGGACCAGCGCCGGGTCGGCCTGGTGCACGCCGCCGCCAACACCGTCGGCCTGACGCTCTACGCCGGCTCGTTGGCCGCGCGGATGTCCGGTCGGCACGGCGTCGGTCGCGCCCTCGGCTTCCTCGGCCTCTCCACGGTCAGCCTCGGGGCGTACATCGGGGGTCACCTCGCGTACAAGCAGGGGGCACAGGTCAACCAGAGCATCTCCGAGTTGCGCCGGATGACCGATGGCTGGCACTCGCTCGTCGACATGGCGACGCTGCCGCAGCGCACCCTGATCACCCGGGAGGTGGACGACGACATCTCGGTGATCCTCTACCGCCACGGTGACGAGGTGACGGTGATGTTGGAGCGCTGCCCGCACCAGAGCGGACCACTCGGCGAGGGCGAGG
The DNA here is from genome assembly GCF_029581455.1 of Micromonospora sp. WMMD964. Taxonomy (NCBI): domain Bacteria; kingdom Bacillati; phylum Actinomycetota; class Actinomycetes; order Micromonosporales; family Micromonosporaceae; genus Micromonospora; species Micromonospora sp. WMMD964. The sequence continues at coordinate 1,324,039 of NZ_CP120860.1, forward strand.
TGCAGGAGATCGATGGTCACGCCTGCGTGGTCTGCCCGTGGCACGGCAGCGCGTTCCGGCTCAACGGTGGTGAGGTCGTGCAGGGGCCGTCCGGCAACGACCAGCAGATCCTGCCCACCCGGATCCAGAACGGCGTGCTCCAGACCCGCCTGCCCTGACGGCCGTCGCCGAGGTCTGCCGATCGGGCCGGGTCCGGATCGTCCTCGGCCGGTCCGGATCAGCCGCGTCGGTGGCGGCCGACCGGTGGCCCGTCCGGCACGGAATCCAGACCGTGCCCGCCGTTGAGCAGGCCACCCTCGTCGCCGTCACCAGCCCAACCGTCGTCATCGCCCCACCCCGGCGTTCCGGCGGGATCGACCCCGCCGCCCTGAGGTGCCGTGCCGCCGTAAGGTGCGGTGCCGCCGGATAGAGCCATCCCGCCGCCGGGGAACGCCGTGCTACCGGGGGGAGCCATCCCGCCGCCGGCAGGTGGTCTGCCGCTGCTGCGGGGCGTGGTGTGACTGTCGCCCGCCGCCGCTCGGCCGGTCGGTGGCGTCGGAGCCTCGATGGCTGCCGCCGCCCGGCCGGCGGCCCAGGCCGCACCACTTCCGGCCGCCGCGCCGGTGGTCCGCCGGGCGGCGCTCGTGGTTCGGCTCGGACTGCCGCTGCCGCTGCCGCTGCCGCTGCCGCTGCCGCTGCTCCGCGCCGTGCTGCCCCGGGGTTTGCGGGAAGACGCGGCCAGTCGGGGAGCCGCCCCGGCGGTGGCCGGGCGTCGACGCAGACCCAGGACCGCGCCGATCTGGGCGCCGACGATGCTCGCCACGGCCAGTACGGCGGAGACCGCCAGCGGTCGGTTCACCCGGTCGTCCGCACCGGCCCGGGCCGCTCCGACAGTCATCGCGGGTGGTTGCGCCGCTGACCGCGTACCGCTGGATGGTGCCGGGTCCACCCGCTGCGGTGCGGTCCGTTCGGGCGCCGGCCGGGGTGCGGGCGGTTTCGGCGCGGCGGCCGGGCCGACCAGTCGGCCGCTCGCGTGCTGGCGGGCCCCCTGGTCGGCGGCCTCCGACGGCAGCCGGAGTAGCTGGCCGGGGCGGATCCGATCCGGGTCGTCGAGCTTGTTCAGCTTGGCGAGCTGTCGGTAGTCACCGAACTCGTCCAGGTAACGCTCGGCCACCTCACCGAGGTAGTCGCCCCGAGCCACCCGGTACACCGGCGCGGCCTCACCGTTCGCCGCCGGTCCGCCGGGTGCGGCCACCTCGGTCCCGGCCAGCCCGAGTGGTCCACCACGGGCCAGCGGGGCTGCCGTGTCGGGTGTCGCGCCCGCGCGGGTCGGCGCGGCCACCGTGGCGGCCGTCGACGTGACAGTGCCCGAGTACGCCGGGGGGCCGTAGATCGCGGCCGCGCTGGCGGCGGCCGGGCTGGCGACGAGGATCAGCGCCACCGAGCCGACCAGCGCCGCGGCGGCCTTCTGCTGGCGGCCCATCCCGGGCAACCTCGGGGCCGGCCGGCGCAGGGTCTGCGCGCCCAGCTCGACGAGGACGGAGAAGGCGAAGGTGGCCCAGCCGAACCAACCGGCGACGGCGAGTGCGCGCAGGAAGAGTTGACCGTCGTCCCGGCTGGTCAGGGCGGTGCCCACCTCGCCGATCGTGGGAAGGTGGTCGGGCAGGGGGTTGCCGGCGAAGGCCAGCAGTGCGATCGGCGCACCGATCAGCAGCACCAAGAGCACGGCCAGCGCGCCGATGCCGGTGAGGATCCGTCCGGTCCGCCGTACGACGGACCCACCCGATGCGGGCATGGCTGCCTTCCTTCCTACGGTGTTGCGGTGATGGCACTCGCGGTTGCCTCGCCGGTGACGGTGACGGTGTCGGCACTGACGAAGGGGCCGAGCATCGAGCGGTGGTAGGTGATGCTGACTGTCACCCGGATCCGGGTTTCCCCGTCGACCACGGGGAAGTTCACCGTGTGACCGGCGGTGTCGACGGCGGCCAGGTAGTTGGCGACCGCGACGACCGCCTCGTCCTCGTCGATCCGCTTCGGTCCGCCCTCGATGGCGGTCGCCCGGTCGATGGCCTGACCGCCGGCCCGGGCCGCCTCGGCGGCCAGGTTCTGGGCGCGTTGCAGGGTGCGTAACTGCCCGGCGCCGTCGAAGGAGAGGCCGATGACGGCCAGCACTCCGATCATCGTCACCGCGAGGAAGATGCTCACCCGGCCGTGCTCACCCGAGGGTGGGCGCTCGGGTGACGGCGCGGTGGCGGTCACTGCCGGCTCCGGTAGCGGTCCAGGGGCGAGGTGAAGTTCGCGGTGATCTGCTTCCCGCCGGGCATCCCGGGCAGGATCCCGAGCGAGATGTCGTCGAACGAGACCAGGCAGACGATCTCGACCGTCACCGTGGCGTCCTGGCCGACCGTGCTGGCGAAGGCACCGTCGAAGCTGGTCGCCTTACCGGCCACCGAACCGGTGAACGTGGGGTCCAGATCGTTCGCGCAGGCCAGGCCGTGCCAGTCGAGTTGCTTCTGGGCGGCCTCCCGCGCCGCCGTCTTCGCGGCCGTCGAGTTCCGCGAGATGGAGGCGGCGCGGGCGGCGTCGTGAACCGCGGCCTCGACCGCCTCGGCGGCGAGCGCGGTACGCCCGACCACGCCGGCCAGCACCATCAGCGCGATGAACGCGGGCGCGAGCACCGCCACCTCGATGGAGACCGAGCCCCGCTCGGCGGTGCGGTTCACGGCGGGGTCACCCTCTCCACCGTCCCGTGGGCGGTCTGTTGAATCGCGAAGTCCACGCCCGGCACCACCGACAGGGACCGGCCGCTGACGGTGCAGGTCACCTCGACGTCGTTGATGATCACGCAGCTCGGGCCGGATGCCTTCCAGCCCACCAACCAGCCGCCGGCGGACTCCAGGAACTTCGTGGCGCTGTCCTCCCCGGCGCCGTTCGCCGCCTGGTAGGACCGCTGGGCGTTGACACCGCCCTGCGCGGCGTTCAACGCGGTCGAGCGGGCCAGGAAGACGGCCGCGATCTGGATCGAGGCGAAGAGCAGCACCAGGATCAGCGGCATCATCACGGCCAGCTCCACCGGGTTGGCGCCCCGATCCCGGTCGCCGGCCGCGAGGTGGCGCCGGACGGCCTCGACCGCCCGGCGCCACAGTGGGAACGCGGCTCGACGCATCCCGGCTACTCCGGCTCCGTGTAGTCCGGGATGTTGTCCATCCAGTTCTCGGCCTTGGTCAGGGCCAGCGCGGTGACGGCCATGGCGACCACGACCAGGCCGGCGATGATCACCGCGGTGGGCACCGGGCTGTCGCCGCGCTCGCCGTCGCGGCGCAGCTCGGCCAGGCGCGTCGTCAACACGACGTGCAGATAGCTGAAGATGGGCATGACGTGCTCCTTTGTGCGGACGGGGGTCAGAGACGGGCGATGAACGGATAGAGGACGAAGCCGAGCAGCACGAAGACGAGCAGCGCGCCCGGGATGTCGAGCTTGCTGGTGACCGCCTCGGCGCGAGCGAGGTTGTCGGTGCGGATCTGGTCGCGCAGCGAGTCGGCCCGGCTGCGTAGGGTCTCGTGCACCTGGGCGCCCTCACTGCCGGACGAGCGCATGATCGCGCCCACGTCGCCCAGCTCCGGGATGCCGATCTTGTCGGCGAGGTCGCGCAGTTCGTCCCAGGGCGCGTGCATCTGCATCTGGGCGATCCGCAACGACTCCTGGAGCCGGTCGAACACCCAGCCGTCGCAGACCGCCGCGGCCCGTTCCAGCGACTGCACCGGGCCGTGCGCCGCGGAGAGCTGCAACGCCACCAGGTCCAGGTAGGTGCAGACGGCCTGGCGGAACTCGTCGCGGGCGGCGTCGGCCTTGGTCAGTACCGCGCGGTGGGCGAGCAGCGCGCCGATCAGCGCCAGGCCGAGGCTGCCGAGCACGGGTACGACGAGCGGGACCGGAACGCCGAGCACCAACAGCGCCGCCCCGAGCAGAGTCGGCGTGGCCAGCCCGATCAGTGCGGAGAGCAGGACCGACAGCGCGTACTGCTCGGCGGTCTGGCCGATCAGGGCGAGTTGCCGGTGGGGCGGCCGCAGCCAGCGGGTGAACCCGCTCAACCAGTCCAACCGGCGGGAGGCGGACTCGGCGACCTGGCCGGTGCCCGCCGGTTGGTGCAGCCGGCGCAGCGCCGGACCGAGCGCCGGAGTCGCCGGTACGAGTTCCCGGATCACCAGGAACACACCCAACCCGATGCCGGCGCCGCCACACACCGCCATGACCAACTGCCAGTTGACGATCATGCGATCACTTCGCTCGGGTCGGGCGCCGGGAGGAACCGGGCCGGCCGCTGTGGCTGGCTCATCGACCGCACCCAGGCCAGCAGGCCGATGAAGGCGACACCGAGGACGGCCATCACCACCTGACCGAGCGGTGTGCCGTACGGCCTGATGTACTCGGTGTTGATCAGCCCGTACGCGAGGGTCGCCAGGGTCATTCCGGTGAGGAAGCGGACCGCGAACCGGGGCTGGGTGCGCTTGGCCTCGATCTCCCGACGGGTGGCCACCTCCGCCGATGCCGCGCCGGCGATCGAGCCGAGCACGTCGCCGAGCCGTTCACCCCGGTCGGAGAGGTGCAGGATCAACGCCGCGACCACCTGGTCGCAGACCGGGTCGGCGATGTCGTCGGCGAACGCCAACAGCGCGGAGCGGGCCATCCAGCCGGCCTGTAGGCGGGCGGCGAGCAGCCGTACCTCGTCCTCGATGCCGGGCGGCACACTGCCGATCGTGCCGATGATCGACTGTTGGAGGCCCTGACCGGTGCTGGAGACGTCCTTGAGTCGGCGGGTCCACTCGCCGACCGCCTCGATCCGGGCGATCGCCCGTTGTTCGGCCTTGCCCACACCGAACAGCCACGGGGTGCCGGGCACCGCGACCGCGACGAGGAGCCCCACCACCGGCAACCCGGTCAGCAGGAACGCCAGCGCGCCCGCCGCCAGCGCGGCGACCAGCAACGCCTGGTAGGACCGTTGTTCGGCCGCCGTGTTGCCGGGTCCGCGCCACAGCCGACCGAGGCCGGACCCGCCCCCCGGGCGCGGCCCTGGGGGCCGACGGGTGCCCACCAACGCCACCACGGCCAGCAGCAGCCCGGCCACACAGGCGGCTCCGGAGACCACCGCGATCAGTTCCAGGCTGCCCATCGGTGTCACCGCCGGGCCAGTCGGGTCTGCCGGGGTCGCCGCCACGCGCCCGCACCGGCCTCGATCCACCTGGTGAGCAGCCGCACGTCGTACCCCACCCGCAGCAACTGTTCACGGACCCGCTCCGGCAGGTGCCGGGGGACCGCACGACCGTCCGGGCCGGGCCCGAAGACACTGGTGGTGGTGATCCGACCGGCCTCGCCGGCCCCGATCACCTCCTCCACATGGGACACGAACCGGTGTTTGCGCCCGCCGATCGCGGTCTCGTCCTCGACGGTGACGTAGACGATCAGGTCCAGGGCGTTGCCGGCCATCCGGCGGGCCTGGTCGACTGTCATCTCCCGACCGTGGGCCAGTGCCAGCTCGACGATCCGTTCGCCCACACCGGCAGCGGTGCGGGCGTGGATGGTGCACATCGAGCCCCGGCTCGTGGTCATCGCCTGGAGCATCGGCACGATCTCCCGGGACCGCACCTCGCCCACGATGATCCGCAGCACCCCCATCCGCAGGGAGAGCGGGATCAGGTCGGCGATGGTCACCTCGCCGGCCGGGCGGCCGTCGAAGCCGCGTTCGCCGTGCCCTTCCCGGGCTTCGAAGCTCATCACCGCCCGGTGTCGCTCTCGCCGTCGGGCGGGTAGCAGCTCGCGGCTCTCCTCCAGCAGCACGTACGGCTCGTCCGGCGGGATCTCGTTCATCAGCGCGCGGATGATCGTGGTCTTACCGGCGCCGGCCAGCCCGGCGACCATGATGTTCAGACCGGCGCGCATCGCCGCGCGGAGGAAGTCGCGCAACAGCGGGTCGATCATCTCGTCCAGGTCGCCCCGGGCGCCCGCCACGTCGTCCAGGCTGACGTCCAGGGTGTTGTGCTTGCGGATCACCGCGTACGGGCGGTGGCTGACCAGGAACACCGCGGCCAACCGGCTGCCGTCGGGCAGTTGCAGGTCGAGGGTGGGCTTCACGGTGGACAGGGACCGCTCGGTCGCACCCGCCCGACGGGCCGCTGCCTGGAGGATCTCCACCAGCTCGGCGTCGCTGTCGGCGATCGGCTCGGCCCACTCGACCCCGCCGCCGTGCCTGGTGATGCGGACCTGGTCGCAACCGAGGATGTGCACCTCCTCGATGGTGTCGTCGACCAGCAGCGTCTGCAGCCGGCCGAGCCCGACGAGTTCGGCTGTCACCTGGTCCAGGAGCAGTCGTTCCTCACCGGCGGCCATCGGTGTGCCGGCCCGGCGGACGGAGTCCGCGTACGCGGCGACGACGGCGACGGCGAGTCGGGCCCGCTCGGTGTCCTCCTCGTCGGCGCTGAACTCCCGGCCGCGCTGCCACAGGGTGAGCCGCTCGGTGAGTTCCCGACGCAGCTCGCGGACCACCTGGAAGTCGATCCGGGGCCGAGGGGTCGGCTCCGGTGTCGCGGTGGCCGTGGGTAGCGGCTGCGGCATGGGCCCGTGCTGCTGGTGCCGGCCGTTCGGGGAGGCGATCGGCGGTGCGGTGGAGGTGACGCCCGGTGGCTGTTGCCGCGGGTCGGCGGAGACCGGCTCAAACCGCATCCGGCACCCCCTGCTGCACGGGCCACGCCAACCGGGCCCGCCGCCGTTCCAGCAGCGCGCCGATCGGCACCTCCAGCGCGCCCGCCGCGCGCATCAGCGGCCGTCCGGCCCGCACGGTTCCGCCCAGGGCCAACACCCCGGCGGTACGTGGATCGTGCGGCAGCCGTGCGATCACCGGCAGTTTCAGGGCGCGGCTGATCTCGGCGCGCCCGTGCCCGGCACCGACCAGCAGCAGCCGCAGGGTGCCCGGTGGTACCCGGTGCTCGGCGAAGTCCCGTTCGATCGCGGTGACCACCGCACGGGTGCCGGAGAGGTCGGGCAGGTTCGCCCGGGTCACCAGCAGCACCACCGCGGCGGCTCGCAGCACCGGCCACGGCGGCCCGGTGACGTGCAGCCGGCCACAGTCGACCAGGACGTCGTACCCGGGAGTGCCACGGTCCAGGGCGTCGAAGTAGTCGGCGAAGCGTTGCCAGAGCGGAGTGACACTGCCGCCCTGGGCGGGGTCGACGAGCCCGGGGAGCAGCAGCCGTTCCCGACGGGGTGCGTCCAGGTCGACGAGCTGTGACCAGAACGCCGTCTCCAGGTTGCCGTCGCGCAGCTCCCCGACGGCCAACTCGCCGAGGCCGCGCGGGCCGTCCAGTTGCCCGCCGAGGTAGCCGGCGAGGATCGAGCCGCCGGCCGGGTCGCACTCGGCGAGGACCAGCCGTCGGTGCCAGGTCAGCGCGCAGGCGAGCGCCGAGGTGGTGACGCCGGGTGAGCCCTTCGCGGACACCAGCGCGATGATCGCCATGCTCAGGCCGTCTCGGTCAGCACGACGGCGAGCCGGTCCTGTGCGGCGAGCGCCACCACCGCCGGCACGTCGCGGGTGACCAACGCCAGGTACAGGACCTTGTCGTCGTTGGCCGGACTGACCATGTCGATCACGGTGGCCGAGAACCTCGTGCCCGCGGCGGTGGCCGTGTCCCCGGTGCTGCTGCGGTCCGGGGTGCTGACCAGCAGAACCTTGTCGCCGGGGTGCAACTTGCGGGCCGGCACCTGGGCGGTCTTCAGGCCGAGCGCGATCTGCTGTTGACCGGGGCCGAGCAACGGGTCGTCGGTGACCTGCCCCAGCGTGAGCAGGGTGCCCGGGAGCAGCGCCACCGCGGCGCGTTTGCCGACCACCTCGTCGAGCCGTCCGGCCGGCACCGGGCGCAGCCCCTGACCGCCGGCGACCTGCACACTGACCAGGTCGGCGGCGGTGATCTCGCGTCCCACCTCCACCGGTCGGGCGACCGCCAGGTAGCTGCCGGTGGCCCGGACCGAGGTGACCGCGAAGGCCGCGCCGAGCCCACCCAGGGCGATCAGGAGTACGGCGAGACCGAGCAGGCCGGGGCGGACCCGCCGCTGCCGGACCACGGTCGGCGGGGTGACCGGCGCGTCGACCGGTGGGGTGCCGTTGCGCGTCGCGAGGCTCACTGGGTCATCTCCGTTCGCGGGGATCGCACAATCGGTTCACTCACCGGGTCACCACCTGGAGTTCGTTGATCAGGATCTGCACGTTGCCGCTGCGGCGGGTCACCAGGATCTCCCCGCTCTGACCGCCGCCGTTCCAGGTCACCGTCCAGTGCGTGGTGGCGCTGATCGTGTACTCGCCGGCCTTCGGGTAGCCGTCGGGGTCGCCGCAGTCCGGGGACGGGCGGCCGGCGAGGTCGCTCTTCGAGTCGTACGGGGTTCCGGCCGATTCGCAGGTGATCTGCTCGCCGTTGCCCATGTCCCAGACGATCCGGCTGACCACCGCGGTGATCTCGACGGTCACGTCCCGGTCGGTGGCGCTGGCGGTCAGCGGGCCGAAGTAGTCCTCGCCCGGGTTCGCCCACAGCCACACCGGCAGGCCGACCAGGCCGGGGCCGATGCCCTTGCGGGGTGCGACCTTCAGCGGCGCCGGCAGCAGCTTGATCGAGGCCAGGGCGCGACGGGCCAACTCCTCCGGGTTGGGTGGCGCACCGAAGCCGGCCGGTGGCTCGTCCAGCAACACCTCGGTCTGGTTGCCCACGTCCGCGCCGCCGTTGCAGGTCTGCACGTACCACTGCTGGCCGTCGGGTGCCTCGGGCTGCGGCACTGACAACTTGTAGTAGCAGCCGTCACCGCTGTTGAACCACCCCTTGAACTCGTCGTAGCAGGGGATGGTCCGCCCGTCCCACCGGCAGACGCCGCCACCGCCGCCACCGCCGTCGTCTCCGCCACCGTCGTCTCCGCCGCCGCCCGGGTCACCCGGGTTTCCGGGTTCGTCGTCCCAGACGTTGCAGTCCGGCTGGTCCGGCGGGCAGTTGGCCCCCGGGTCGGCGCGTCCGGCGGCGACGGCCGGGACGCTCGTGCCGACCACCAGCAGGAGGGCGAGGCCGACCCCGGCCAGAACCCGCCAGGGTGCACCGGCACGCCGCGACCGGTCGCTCCCCGTCAGCACGGCTGGTCCCGGTGTGTGGTGCCGGAGTTGATCAGCCAGCGCCCGTCGGGAAACCGGGTCGCGGTGGCGGTGGAGAAGTGCTTACCGCCCCCGCTGCCAGGAACCACTCGTTTGTCCTTGGCGTAGACCAGCCGGTAGCCGGTCGTGTCCAGGCAGTCCTGGATCTCCACGGTGGCCGGCTTCGCGTCCAGGCTGACCGCGATCACGGTCGGGTCCGACTTCACCGTCCCGGTACGCACAGCGCCGTGCTCCTTAGCGTCGCGAATGGACAATTGGACGCGGGTGAGAAGTGGATCAGCGAGATACCGGGTGAGTTCCGGCGCGCGTGGATCGCTGCGCCCGCTCGCCGTGCGCGAGGCCGCGAGATAACCGGAGTACGCGTCGAGTGCCGCCTTTTCGGCGGCTCGCCGTTCGATCTCGGGATCGGTCTGTCGTCCGTCCTCACGGGCTGCCGTCGGTCGTCCGACCGACTCCTGTCCGCTGGCACAGGCGGCGAGTGACGTCGCCGCCACGACCGCCAGCAGGCAGATTGCCGCTCGTCTGAGCTGCCGTCCGCGCACCGTCGAGCCTCCTCGTGGTAGCCCGCAGCGGTGGTGGTTCACCGCCGCCGGGCATGCGGAAGCGCGCCCGGATCAGCACATCCGGAGCCCTTCATTGCGCTTCTGCATTCACCGTTACGGATCTTCTACAAATGCAAGGTCCTATGTCTTCCGGTTGTCTAGGTGAGGCTTGCGTCACACCCAAGGGGCGAGCATAGGCTGACGCGCACCGATGCAACAGAGGCAATTCAAGTGAACACTCTGCGTGATGACAGGTGGTGGTGACGGGTGTCCGCGCTGCGCCCCGAGCAATTACCGGGCGAGGGCTCGTGGGGGCCCGCTCGACGTCGGAGGTGGTGGGGGCGCCGATGCTTCGTCGCCGTCCCCAGGAGTGGGACAACGCGGCCCCATCCCGGCATCCCGCCGGTGTTGCCGGGTGGTCGAGGGCAGTGCCTCGGTCGACGAGAGGTCCGGCCCAGTTCAGGTCAGAGGTGTCTCCGGGGGCGGGGCGGCACTGTCGCTTTCTGCGCCATCCGCCACACCATGGCGATCGTTCGGTCACGATCCGTGTTCACGTTCATGAGGCGACGCCCTGTCGTATCGGAGGCATCATGGCGCTGACCGGCCCTTCGGCAGCCGTCCCGGGTCCGGAGAACCCACTCGATCGGAGCCCGGCAACCCCACCGATCGGCGGCGTGACGCAACCCGCTCGCCCGGCAGCGGGCGGCGACCGCACGACGGAACACGGGCCGGCGGTGGCGCGCACCCGGCTGTCGACGGTGCTCGCGATCCTCGCGATCGGCCCACTGATGCGGCTGGCCGCGCTGCGCTACGCCGTACCCCCTGGCATGCCCAGCCGGACCGGCTGCGATGCCTGCGGCGCGCCGGTCGACCTGACCCGGCCGTGGCCGGCGCTCGGGCCGACCGCCCGGTGCGGTCGCTGCCGGGCCCGGGTCGGCCCGCCCCCCGGCGCGGTCGAGGCGGCGGTGCTCGCCGCCGTGGTGCTGCTCCTCGCTCTGGTCGGCTCGTCCGGTGGGGCGCTGCCGGCGCTGGCCTGGTGGCTTGGCTGGACGATCCCGGCCGTCCTCGTCGACCTGGCCGTGCACCGCCTACCCGACCGGCTCACCCTTCCGGCGGCGGCGGGGACCTGGCTGCTGCTCGGCGTCGCCGCGCTCGACGCCGACCCGGGGCACTGGCTGCGTGCGGTCGTCGCCGGTGCCGGCCTGGCGCTCTTCTTCGCCAGCACCACGGTGCTGCTCGGGCGTCGTGGCTTCGGGCTGGGCGACGCCAAGCTGGCCCTCGGTGTGGGAGCCCTGCTCGGCTGGTACGGCTGGCCGGTGCTGGCCCTCGGGCTGCTGCTCGCCTTCGGGCTGTCCGCGCTGCTGAGCCTGGGCCTGCTGGCCGCCCGTCGGGCGCACTGGAACACGCACCTGCCCTTCGGCCCGTTCCTCCTGCTCGGCACGACGGGCGCACTCCTGCTGTCACTCTGACCGCCTGGCGAGGGCGCGTGGTGGGTCAGGGATGCGGGCGGCCGGCCAGCTTGGGGATCGGGGTGCGGGCGCGGCGGCGCAGCAACTCGGCGGTGGGTCGGGCCAGCAGTGGGGTCGCCACCACGGCGACCAGAGCGCCGAACAGCACGCCCGCGATGACGTCGTGCGGGTAGTGCACCCCCACGAAGACCCGGGAGAACGCGCCGAGCGCGGCCAGTGGCAGCGCGATCAGGCCGAGTCGGCGGGACAGCAGCAGCGTGGTGACCGCCAGGGCACCGGCGATCGTGGCGTGGTTGCTGGGGAAGGACCAGTCGCCAGGGGGCGGGCAGGTGCCCGCGATGATCGCCTGGCCGACCGTCCGGCACGGGCGATCCTCGTCCACCACGGTCTTGAACCATTCGCTGCCCACGTACGCCAGGAGGGCCGGCAGCGGCGAGATCAGCGCGAGTGCCCGGTCGCGCGGGCCGCCCGAGCGGCGGCCCAGCGCGGCGATCACCAGCAGCGCGCCGAGCAGCAGGATCACCCCCTCGGTCGCGTGCCCGACGAACCACTGCACCGGCTCGGGGCTGGCGGCGGCGGCGTCGACGACGTCGCGATACCACTCGGCGCTGATCTCCGGAACGTCAATGCTGCCGTTGTCGGCCATGCCTCACCTCACCTCATGTTCATACCCCGTTCATCTTGGAGACACCCTAGGAACGCGGCAGAGGGCATCGCCGCTGTCGAAGGTCAGGCTGCCGTCCCGACCTTCGTCCAGGTTTCGCACAGCCGGCTCTGCTTGGCTGGTCAGGGACGTCGGCATCCACGGGAGGCTTCGTGCACACCAGTTCGGCCACCGACCAACCACCGCCCGCCGCCGGGACGGGGGACGACGAGACGTGGAGGATCCGGCGTGCGGCGGCGGACCTGGACCGGCTCGGTGAGACCGAGTCGATCTTCGCTCTGGGTAACGGGTGGGTCGGGTGGCGCGGTGTCCTCGACGAGGGCGCGCCGTGCGGGATGCCGGGCAGCTACGTCAACGGCCTGCACGAGCGGCGCGAGCTGAGCTACCCCGAGGAGGGGTACGCGTTTCCACAGGAAAGTGACACCGTCATCAGCGCACCGAACGCCGCGCTGATCCGGCTCTGGGTCGACGACGAGCCGCTGGACATCCGGACCGGGACGCTGCGCAGCCACGAACGGGTGCTCGACCTGCGCACCGGTGTGCTGCGCCGGGACACCGAGTGGATCTCCCCTTCCGGCCGGGGAGTGCGGATCCGTAGCACCAGGCTGGTGTCCCTGCCGCGCCGACCGGTGGCCGCCGTGCGATACGAGGTCGAGGCGCTGGGCGCCCCCGTCGAGCTGCGGGTCTGCTCGGACCTGCTGGCCAACGAGAAGGTGCCGGAACGCTCCGACGACCCCCGCGCGGCCTCGGTGCCCACCGACCCGCTGACCGCCGAGTCGTACGAGGCCGGCGGCCTCGACGGGGTGCTGGTGCACCGTACCGAGCGCAGCGACCAGCGCGTGGCCGTCGCGGTCAGCCACCTGGTGGACGGGCCGGACACGGTCACCACCACCGGGGACGGCACCCCGGACCGGGTCCGGCTGACGGTGGCGGGTCGCCTGCATCCGGGGGAGCGGCTGCGGCTGACGAAGTTCGCCGCGTACGAGTGGTCGGCTGTCGACGACGTACCCCCCGAAGAGCTGGCGGCCCTCGTCTCCGCCGAGGCGGACGCGGCCCGCGCGGACGGGTTCGACGCTCTCCTCGCCGACCAGCGGGCCGCCCTGGACGCGGCCTGGCAGGTCGCCGACGTGGAGCTCGACGGCGATCCGGAGCTTCAGCAGGCGGTCCGGTTCGCGATGTTCCACCTGATCCAGGCCGGGCGGCCGGACTCGGACCGGACGATCTCGGCCAAGGGGTTGACCGGCAACGGCTACGACGGGCACGTCCTCTGGGACACCGAGACCTACGTCCTGCCGGTGCTCACCTACCTGGCCCCGGCGGTGGTCCGCTCGGCGCTGAACTGGCGGCACGCCCACCTGCCGGAGGCCCGGGAGCGAGCCCGCGAGCTGCGGCTGACCGGTGCGACCTTCCCGTGGCGCACCATCGGCGGTCGGGAGTGTTCCGGCTACTGGCCGGCCGGCACGGCCGCGCTGCACGTCAACGCCGACATCGCCGACGCGGTGCTGCGCTACCTGGCGGCCACCGACGACCGGCGGTTCCTCGCCGACGCGGGGTTGGAGTTGCTGGTGGAGACGGCCCGGCTCTGGCACGGCTTCGGCCACTGGTCGGACAGGGGCGACTTCCACCTGCACGGGGTGACCGGCCCGGACGAGTACGCCGCGCTCGTCGACGACAACGTGTTCACCAACCTCATGGCGAAGCGCAACCTGCGGGGCGCGGCGGACGCCGCCGAGAGCCACCCCGACCTGGCCGGACGGCTCGGCGTGGACCGCGACGAGGTGGTCGGGTGGCGGGCCGCCGCCGACGCGATGGCCATCCCGTACGACGACGAGCGCGGGGTGCACCAGCAGGCCGCCGGGTTCACCGAGCAACCCGAGTGGGACTTCGCGAACACCGGCGAGGACGACTACCCGCTGCTGCTGCACTTCCCGTACCTGGAGCTGTACCGCAAGCAGGTGGTGAAGCAGGCCGACCTCGTCCTCGCCATGCAGGTCTGCCCTGGTGAGTTCACCGCCGCCGAGAAGGCCCGCAACCTGACCTACTACGAGGCCCGGACGGTCCGCGACTCGTCGCTGTCGGCCGCGCCGCAGGCCGTCCTGGCCGCCGAGGTCGGGCACCTGGATCTGGCGTACGACCTGTTCGCCGAGTCGGTCCTGCAGGACCTGGCGGACCTGGGTGACAAGACCGCCGACGGGCTGCACCTGGCCTCGCTGGCCGGCGCGTGGCTGGCGCTCGTACAGGGCTTCGGCGGGCTGCGCGACGACCGCGGGGTGCTCTCCTTCGACCCCCGGCTGCCGCGTCGGATCGACCGGTTGGCGTTCAGCCTGCGCTGGCGCGGCCACCGGCTGCGGGTCACGCTGACGCCGGACGAGGCCCGCTACGAACTGCCCGACGCCGCCTCCGACACCGAGGTCGAGGTGTGGCACCACGGCGAGTCGGTACGGATCACCGGCGCCGAGCCGGTCACCCGGCCGATGCCGCCGGTGCCCGACCCCGGGCCGGAGCCGCAGTCCCCGCCCGGCCGCCGCCCCACCCGTCGCTCGGCCGACTGACCCACCCGGCTCAGGCCGACTGACCCACCCGGCTCAGGCCGGCACCGGACCGCCGGCCATCCGTTCGCGGACGGCCTCCAACGCCTCGAAGGCGTACGCCCAGTTGTGGCACTTGAAGCTGCGCAGGCCGTCGATCGCGGTGTGACAGTCGGAGCAGCGCACCCCGGCGATGGCGTCGGGGATCCCGGTGTTGACGTACTTGCGCTCGCCCAGGATGACGGTCGCGATCATGGCCTTGTCGTGCAGACCGGAGAGCGCCGACGAGACGATGTCGTACCAGGTGACCCGCCGGCCGCACTTCGGGCAGTCGGGGTCGTCGCCGCTGACCCAGAGCGGCGCGCCGATGCTGCGCGCCGGCATGCCGAGCAGCTTCTCCAGCCGCCGGACGTCCGACTCCGGGGTGGTCCAGCGGTGTCGGCCGGGCAGTGACGCGGGCGAGTCGTACACGGCGCGGAACAGGTCGGTGTCGACCTGCACGGTCTCGCGCTGAGCGGTCATCGGCTTACCTCCTCGTTGAGTCGGTGCCCCCACCGTGGTCAGCGACGACCATGGGCGCTGCCGGATCAACGACACGAGGGGGCGGCGGGTCGTCGCCCAGCCGTTTCCGTCTCCGCCGGTCGGCTTCCGGTGGTACGACGGACGCAGGGCGTGCCACCGGGAGGAGCCGCCGATGGCCAGCAAGCCCGAACGGCTGCTCCGCGGGAGCGAGGCGCCGCTGAGCGCCTCGTTCCTGGAGCTGTTCTTCGACCTGGCGTTCGTTCTGACTCTGAGCCAGTTGGCCGAGCACCTGCTGCACGACCTCACCCTGGCCGGTGCGCTGCGTACCGCCCTCCTGCTGACCGGGGTCTGGACCCTGTGGGTGACCACCACCTGGTTCGCCGACTGGTACGACCCGGAGAGCGCGGCGGTCCGGGGGTTGCTGATCGCCGCCGCATTGGCCAGCCTGTTGGCCGGGGTGGCGATTCCGCAGGCCTTCGACGGCCGGGGGATGCTCTTCGCCGGCGCGTACGTCGCGCTGCACGTCGGCCGGAGTGTGGTCACCGCCGCCACGCTGCGGGGGCACCCTCGACAACGCCGGGCCCTGCGGATCCTCAGCTGGTACACCCTCTCCGCCGTACCGTGGCTGGCGGGCGGCTTCTGGGCGGACGGGCGGGTGCCGCTCTGGGTGCTCGCCCTCTCGATCGACCTCACCGGCCCGCGGTTCGGCTGGCCCACGCCGATGTTGGGTCGTGCGGAACGGAAGGAACTGCATCTCGTCGGCGAGCACTTCGCGGAGCGGTACCAACAGATCATGATCATCGCGCTCGGTGAACTCGTGCTGGTCGCCGGTCTCTCGTACGCCGACACCCGACTCCACCTGCCCGAGACCGCCGCCTTCCTGCTGGTCTTCGTAACCGCGGTGCTGATCGGTCTGCTCTACGTGACGCCCGCCGGGCAGCGCCTGGGGTCGGCCATCGAGCACGCCGACCCGGCCCGGCTCGGCGTCATCACCGGTCACCTGCACCTGGTGATGATCGCCGGGTTGGTGGTCACCGCCGTCGGGGCCGAGCTGAGCATCGCCCACCCCACCGCGACCAGCGACACGACCGCCGCGCTGGTCATCCTGGGCGGCCCCACGCTGTTCCTCGTCGGGCGGATCCTGTTCTCCCTGACGATCCACCGTCGGATCTCCTGGCCCCGGGTGGCCGCCCTGTTCGTGTTGGGCGGCGTGGCGGCCGCCCTGCGGCCCCCGCTGCTGGCGCTCAGCGCGGTCGCCGTGGTGGTGGTGCTCGTGGTGGTCGTCCTGGACCGCGCCGGCATCTTGTCCTACCGTCAGGTCCGTAATCCTGACTAAAGTCAGGTTATGGACGCTGCGCTCATCGCCGCCGTGCGGCGGTTCAACCGGACGGTCACCCAGCGGGTCGGTGCCCTCGACGACGAGTACATGGCCCAGGGTCGGCCTCTCGGGCAGGCCCGCCTGCTGTGGGAGATCGGCCCGGCGGGCGCCGAGGTCGCGGCTCTGCGTGCGCGGCTCGGCCTGGACTCCGGCTATCTCAGCCGACTCCTGCGCACCCTGGAATCCGCAGGGCTGGTCACCGTCGGACCGGCCGGCCAGAGCGGTGGCGACCGCCGAGTACGTACAGCTCGGCTCACCGACGCCGGCCGGACCGAATGGACCCAGCTCGACAAGCGATCCGACGAACTGGCGGCCTCGATCCTCGAACCACTCACCGCGTCGCGTCGCGATCGGCTCGTCACCGCCATGGCCGAGGTCGAACGGCTGCTCATCGGGTCGATGGTGGTCATCGAACCGTGCCGGCCGAACGATCCACAGGCCCGCGCGTGCCTGCGCGCGTACGAACGGGAGATCGCGCGGCGGTTCGATGACGGGTTCGACCCGGCGCTGAGCAACCCCGTCCACGACGAGCACCTCGTCCCACCCGCCGGGGTGTTTCTGCTCGCCACCCTCAACGCCGAACCGGTCGGCTGCGGCGCGGTCAAACTCCACCGGGACGCGCCCGCCGAGATCAAACGCGTGTGGGTGGCGGACACCGTCCGCGGGCTCGGCGTCGGGCGGCGGTTGCTGGGCGAGTTGGAACGGTACGCCGCCGAGGCCGGCGCGACCGCCGTCCGGCTGGACACCAACCGCAACCTCACCGAGGCGATCGCCCTGTACCGGTCGACCGGTTACCGGGAGATCGAGGCGTACAACACCGAGCACTACGCCCACCACTGGTTCGAGAAGCTCATCGGGCAGTGACGGTGGTGTGTTTCCACCAGTGGGAACGCGGGAGCCACCAGCCCGTGGGCGCACGACGCATTGCCCGGCATCGCTACGCTCGATGTGGTGAAGGGTGGCGTCGAGGCGGGGTACTGGAGGAACATGGCCACCTCAGCGGGTCTCGCCGTGCTGTTCGTGGTCGTCTCGGTCGCGGTGGCGGCTGCCCTCTTCGGGCTGGCATACCTCCTCAGCGACGTCTGGATCGTCGCCCGCCTGTTCCTCGGAATCGGGATCACCGTCGCAGTCGTCGGATTTTATGCGGCCACCCCCTTCCTGTTCGATGCGTTGCTGGGGCCGAAGCTGTTCCAACGGCTGTTCTGCGTACGCGACAAAGCCCTCACCCAGAACGCGATCCGTGAGCTGACCGCTGTCGCGGCCGCGCCGGTCACCGTTCCGCTCGCTCCCGGACGCGGCGCCCTCCGGATCGTCCCGATCAAACCCGCCTGGTGGAACGATCCGGACGCCTACGACGACGACACCAGGCCGGTCGTCGTGGTCGAGGAGACCGAGCATCGGCTGCCCGAGTGGAACCCGTACGACATCGCGGTTCCCGCCGGGATGGTCGAGGTCGTGGCGTGGCTGCCGCGCCGTACCGGCATTCCGGGGCGACCGGCCAGTGGTCTCGTCGACGTGCCGGCGGGGGGTGTCGGCACACTGGTGTACCGACCGTCGTCGCTGCCCGAACTCCCCGGCACGGCCGCTGACCTGGCCGGCGAGTTGTGGGGTGAGACGTCGTCGTTCCGGACCGGGTGGGTGACCACCGTACTCATCGGGCTCGCCGTGCTGGTGTGGCTGGTCTTCGGTTGACGCGGGTGGTTCCGTTCCGTCGTCGGTGACGGGCCGCTGGTGCGCGATCGGCACCAGCGGCCCGTCACCTCACCCCTTCACCGCCCCCGCGGTGAGTCCTTCGGTCAGGAAGCGCTGCCCGAGGGCGTACATGATCACCACCGGGATGCTGACGAGTAGCGACGCCGCGGCGAGTTGTCCTTGTGGGACGACGTCGCCGGCGATCATCGACTGCATCCCGACGGGGAGCGTCTTGTACTCGTCCTTCGTGATGAACACGAAGGCGAACAGGAACTCGTTCCAGGCGTTGGTCAGGGTGAAGAGCGCGACCGCCAGCAGCCCCGGCTTGGCGAGCGGCAGCACCACCCGGCCGAACGCCTGGAGGCGGGTGCAGCCGTCGACGAGCGCGGCCTCCTCCAACTCGATGGGGATCGACGAGAAGTAGCCGACCAGCAGCCAGGTGGCGAACGGCAGCGTGAAGGTCGGGTACGTCACCACCAGTGACCACAACGAGTCGGTGAGCCGAGCGCCGATGAGCATCTGGTACAGCGGGATGAACAGCAGCGCGCCCGGCATCACATAGGTGAGCAGCACCGTGACGGTGAAGCCCTGCGCCCCGCGGAACCGCAGCCGGGCCAGCGCGTAGCCCGCCAGGGCGGCGCAGATCAGCGCCACCGCGGTGGACGCCGCGGACACCAGCAGGGTGTTGAGATACCAGCGGCCGAACGGCTGGTTGTCGAACAGGGCACCGAACTGCTCAAGGGTCCACGGGGTCGGCCACAGGTCGTCGGTGCGCATGACGACCTGGCCCTCGGACTTGAAGGCCGTGACGGCGATCCAGTACAGCGGGCCGAGCACGAAGAAGAGCAACCCGGCCAGCGCGACCCAGGACCCCAGTCCCGACACCGCCGACGACGACCGTCGACCACCCCGGGACTGCAGGGTCGAGACCACCCGGCCGACCGCCACCGCGATCAGCAGAATCACCCCGAGGACCACCGCCGCCTTCCAGAAGATCTTCGGCGACGCCCAGAAGAGCAGACCGGTGACCACCGCGGTGACGACCCACGGCAGCGCCTTCCGCGCCGTCGCGGCCCACCGCCGCGCCCCGGCCCACCACGCTGCCTGGCGTCGCCGGGGGAGTCTGATGGTGGTGTCCTGGCGCAGCAACCGGACCAGGACGAACACCAACCCGCCGATGACCGGCAGCATGACGAGCGTGACCGCCGCACCGGCGCCGTACTGCAGTTGCAGGATCGCCTTCGTGTAGGCGACGAGCACGTACGGCGCGGTCACGTCGCCCGGGCCGCCCTGCGTCAGCAGCCAGACGAGGTCGAAGTTGTTGAACGTCCAGATCGACGACAGGGTCACCGTCACGGTGAGCACGTGGCGCAACCCGGGCAGCGTCACGTTCATGAACCGCTGCACCGACGAGGCACCGTCGATGGTCGCCGCCTCGTAGAGGTCCGCCGGGATGGCCTTCAACCCCGCCAGGAAGCACACGGTGAAGAAGGGCACCCCCTTCCAGACGTTGACGAGGATCACCGACGGCATGGCCAGCTCCGGGTCGGACAGCCAACCCGCCGGCCAGGTGTCGACCAGGTGTGCGCTGGCCAGCAACGGCCCGATCCCGGTGGCGGTGAGCAGCGTGTTGACGCTGCCGAAGATCGGGTCGAGCAGCGCGCGCCAGCTGAACGCCGTCACCACCGTCGGC
Source organism: Micromonospora sp. WMMD964 (assembly GCF_029581455.1). Taxonomy (NCBI): domain Bacteria; kingdom Bacillati; phylum Actinomycetota; class Actinomycetes; order Micromonosporales; family Micromonosporaceae; genus Micromonospora; species Micromonospora sp. WMMD964. The sequence continues at coordinate 1,343,684 of NZ_CP120860.1, forward strand.
ACCACCCACGGCACGAGCAGCAACCCGGTGAGCAGGGCCCGCCCACGACGCCGGTGATGCAGCAGCAGGGCCGCCGACAGACCCAACACGACCTTGAAGATCTCGGCGTACGCGGTGAAGACGAACGAGTTCACCACGCCGGTGTGGAACTGGTCGTCGCCGATGAGCGCGAGGTAGTTGTCCAGGCCGACGAACACGGTGTCCTGCCCGTGTCGTTCGGTGGTGCTGGTCAGGATCGACCGGGCGATCGGCACCAGCACGAGACCGCCGACCAGCACGGCCATCGGGGCCAGGAACAGTGTCGCCAGCCGCCAGTCACGACCCAGTCGGCGCTGGGTCACGGTGAGGGAGCCGGGCCCCGACGGCAGGGATCTCCTCGCCGCCGGGACCCGCGCGGGACGGACCGACCTCACTGCCGCAGCCCCTGCTGGTTGAAGATCTGCACCATCTTCGCGTGGGCGGCCTTCACGGCCTGCGCCGGAGCGGTTCCCTGGACGATCTGCTGCATCATGTCGGTGAGGACGTAGGCCGAGCCGACGGCCTGCTGGCCCGCGCTGGCCTTCTGCGGGAACGACAGGCCGTTCTTCGTGTTCAGCGGCAGCTTCAGCTCAGTGATCTTGCGCAGCATGGGAAACGCCGGGTCGCCGCTGGTGAAGAACGGGTCGGCGTCCCAGACCTTCTCCCAGGCGGGCATCACCAGGCCGGGCGCCTCCTTCGCCACGCCGAGCAGGGCCGGTGCGCTGACCAGGTACTGCGCCAGGAGCTTGGCGAGCCCGGGGTTCTTGGCACCCTTGAAGACGACGAAACCCTGCGACTGGCCGAGCAGCAGGGGGTTGTTGGTCGCCGGGCCGATGCAGTCGGAGAACACGTGGGTGTTCGCGTGCACCGGGTTCTTCTTGGTCCGGGAGTCCGCGTAGACGCTGAACTGGTTGCGGGTGTAGCCGAGGATCCCGGCGAGCCAGTTCTCGTTGTTGCTGGTGTCGGTCCAGCTCGCGATCCCCGGCGGCAGCATCGGCTTGTACTTGGGGTTGGTGTAGATGTCGCCCAGGAAGGTCGCCGCCTGCACCGTCTCGGGGGAGTCGAACGTGACCTTCCGGCCGTCGTTGGAGGCGATCGACCCGCCGTACGCGTTGATCAGCGCCTCGATCATGCCGTTGCCGTCACCGGACCGGTTCACCGTCATGCCCCAGCCGAACCGGCGCTTGGCCGGGTCGGAGATCTCCAGGCAGACGTCCCGCAGCTCCTCCCAGCTGTAGATGTCCTTGGGGGTGATGCCCTTGTCCTGCATCCAGTCCTTGCGCAGGAACGACCCGATCCCGATGAAGTGGTACGGGATCGCGAACCACTTGCCGTCGAAGACGCAGAAGTTCTTGGCCTCGGCGCAGGGTTCGCCGTACTTGGCCGTCAGTGCCTGGACGACGTCCGTCACGTCTTCGAGGTCGCCCAGCGCCTGGAACTGCGCGACGAAGCGTGAGTCGGTCATGAACGCCAGGTCACGAGCCACCCCACCCTCGACCTCGGCGTGGATCTTGGCGACGACGTCACCGGCGTCGGCCTGGACCAGGCTGTTCTCGATCTTCGTCCCGGTGGTGTCGGCGAACTTCTTGATCGAGCTGTCGAGTGCCTCGTTCGCCGCCGTCGAGTACAGCTTCTGCGACAGCATCCCCATCGAGGAGCCCTTCATCGCCGCGGCGGCGTCGATCAGCTCCTGCGGAACCTCCGGCTGCACCTTGGGGGGCGAGTCGGACTCGCCACCGCAGGCGGCCAGGCCGGCTGCGCCGAGCACCCCCACCCCCATCCCCAGAAAGCCGCGTCGTGACCAGGCTGGGTTGTTTCCCATTGACATTCGCCTCCTTCAAGTCCCCGCGGCACGGCACGCCGAGGGCGTAGCTCGTGCAACAGGTGTGTCTTCATGACGGCGACCACGGATGCGCGTCGCCCGCATCGGTCAGTGCGTTGAGGCGATCGGCGACCAGGCCGAGAAGGCGGTGCTGATGTTCCAGTTCGGTCGGGCCACGGGACCACCGCCGTTCGAAATTTCGAACTCAGTTCGAAATACCGCATCAAGTGGTCGCGACGCTAGAACAGCCCTGAGAAGAATGTCAATGTTTCGATGGTGTTTCGAACCGAAAACGGGAGGCGGGCTATCGAGGCAGCGCCCGGTAGCCCATGCGGGCGGACAACGTGGCCGCACCCTCGCGAACCAGCTCGGTCCACTCCCGGTACGCCTGAGCCGTCCAGCGGATGATCGGCGCGGACAGACTCATCGCGGCGATGGTCGCACCGGAATGGTCCCGGATCGCCGCGGCGACGCAGCGCATGGCCGTGTCAGACTCACCGATGTCCACCGCGACGCTGTCCGCCCGCACCCGAGCGAGGTGTGCGCGTAGCCGCTCCGGGTCGGTGATGCTGGCCGGCGTCATCCCGGGCAGGGCGCCGTTGGTCAGGACGGCGTCCAGGCCGGCCGGATCGAGGTTGGACAGCAGGATCTTGCCCACCGCCGTGCAGTGTGCCGGCAGCCGCCGCCCGACCGCAGACACCATCCGGACCGGGTGCGTGCTGTCGAACTTGACCAGGTAGATGACATCCGCGCCGTCGAGCACCGCCACGTGGACCGCCTCGTCACATGCGGCGGCCACGTCCCGCGCGACGCACTGCGCCTCACGCACCAGATCAAGCCGCCCGGCGAACGCCGCACCGAGCTGGAACAGCGGCATGCCGAGCCGATAACGCACCGGCTGGCCCGGCACGGAGATCAGGTACGAACGGGCCTCAAGCGTGACGAGCAGTTCGTGGACCGTGGTGCGGGGTAGGTCGAGCCGCTCCATCACCTGGCGGGCCGACAGTTCAGGGCAGTCCACGAACAGTTCGAGGACGTCGAGTGCGCGGTTGACCGCCGGTACCACACGGGGCATGTCGATAGTCCCTTCGCAGCGCCGACCCCGCGTCAACGATCTCCACAGGCCAGCACTTGAAGAGGATAACTGCGTCGGCCGCGTACGCCAGGCTCCGAAGCATCCCGACCCTGGCGCCCGGTGTCGTCCTACCGGTCTGGCACCCTGCTGGACGTGCCCGAGACGGATCCCCTGCCGTACGACCTGCCCGCACTGCAGGCGCTGGTCGCCGATGGTGGGCGTCCCAAGTACCTGTTCTTCTGGGGCCACCAGCCCCAACCCGACGGCAGCATCGGGCCGGGGTGCCTGAGCCAGTGGTGGCCGGCCCCGTTCACTGTGGACGGCGTGCGTTACCCGACGGCCGAGCACTACATGATGGTCGGCAAGGCTCGGCTGTTCGGTGACGAGGCGATCGCCGCGCAGATGTTGACGGCATCGCACCCCAACGTGGTCAAGGCCCTGGGTCGGCAGGTACGCGACTTCGACCAGGCCGGCTGGGACGCGCACCGCTTCGACCTGGTCGTCGCCGGCAACGTGGCGAAGTTCAGCCAGCACCCCGACCTCGGGCGGTATCTGTCCGGTACGGCCAATCGGGTACTCGTCGAAGCCAGCCCGCTGGATCGCGTCTGGGGCATCGGACTGGCGGCCACGGATCCGCGTGCCGAGGACCCCGTCCGGTGGCGCGGCCAGAACCTCCTCGGCTTCGCACTGATGCGAGCCCGCGCGCAACTCGTCGCTCGCTGACCTCAGGCATCCCGCCTGACGGCCCGACTCCCGTCGCACCGTCCGTTGCGCCGGTCCTCGCGTTCGGGCCGACGCCGGGCGGATGAGCCGGCGGTTCCGTCCGCTGCTGCCGTTCCGGTCGGACGGGTTGTGCAGACCATGTGAGTAGCAGTGCTCAAGCCTCGCACTACCTGCGCCCGCAATGCTTGGCGACCAGCCGAGAAAACAGGTTCGCGCGAAGGGGTGACAACGCATGGCGAAACAGAATCAAGCGTCATTGAAGGTGGCGGCCGTCGTCTTGATCGTGGCCGTGACGGTGGTGTTCTGGTGGATCGTCGGCGACCAGACCAACGAGGCGGCGCGGCAACTCGACGCTGAGGGCGTCGACCTCGACTACGTGATCCGTCCGCTGAACCTGAGTCCCGCAGGTGAGCGCATCGTCGGCGTCCTGGCGTGCATCGGCGCCATCAGTGCGTTCGGCGTTCTGGTCCTGGGCACGTACACCCGCAAGATCGCCTTCGGCTGGTGGTGGGTTCTGCTTCCGCTGGTCGGGGTCGGTGCCATCGTCGGCTGGTTCTGGCGGGTGCTGACCGCCGGGGAGATCGGTGCGAACACCGGATTGGGCTTCGCCGTCGTCTACGCCTGTCCGATTTTAGTGGTCCTACTGGTAGCCGTCGCGGTTGCGACGCGGCGACTGCAACGCGACCGGGAACGACGCAACCACCCGTCGTGAGGAAGGGTCGGGTCGCCGTCCGTGGTCGGGCAGATGGTGCGGTCGTGGGTGAGACGGGCTCGACAGATCGGGCGACGGTGTCGGAAAAGGGCAGATGCGGCCCGTCGCAGTTGCTGCCAGAGGGGTCTGTGGTGGGCCGCCAGGGACTCGAACCCTGAACCTATGGATTAAAAGTCCACAGCTCTGCCATTGAGCTAGCGGCCCGCGCGCTCAGGTTACCCGACCGTCGGGGCTCCGGTTGATGTCCGCCCCGCCTGGAGCAGCGAAATTGATCTTCAAGCCTGATCGTGTGCGCCCCCACCGTCCTGTCGACTGGTGGGGGCGCACACGGCTGTTCAGCCTTCGGTGACGGTGAAGATCAGCGGTCCGCCGGGCATCGGCTCGCTGGACTGGTCGCCGAGCACGCCGTAGCTGGTGGAACGCTCGGCCGCGTCGGTCAGGGTGAAGCCGATCGTGTACTCGCCGACCGTGAGGCCGTACCAGGCGAGGTAGAGGTGGTCGGTGAGGGTGCCGTCCTCGGCCTGGTCCCCGCTGCCCCACGACTGGTAGACCACGTTGCCGTCGACGTCGTAGACGTAGGTGGCGGCGATCCGCGCCGGTGCGACCTTCAGCGCGGCGGAGATGGTGAGCTCAACCGGTGGCAGGTCGTACAGCTCGCTGGCCGGCGCCGTCTTCGGGCTGATAGTCGCGCCCAGGGCCGTGGGGGGTTCGGTGCTCGCCACCCGGGTGATCCGGATCTGCGGGTCGGGGGCACCGAACATCGAGCCGTACAGCGCCGCCCTGCCGGCCCCGTCGACGATCGCGACACCGGTCAGTGAGCATGCCTCGGTGCCGGTGCTGACCCGCACCGTGACGGCGAGGTGACCGTCCGGCCTGGTGACCGGCGGGGCCGACTGCCCACAGCCGTTGTCGAACCAGAAGCGGGTTGACGCCACGCCGCGAAGGGCGCCGGTGACCGCCACGGAGAGCTCGACGATCGCGTCCTCGCGCCAGTTGTTGACCTCGGTGGAGGAGACAGCGAATTCGCTCGCCTGCACGGTGGAGTTGGAGGTCACGGTGACCGACGGCGTCGTCGGGTTCTGGTAGGTGGTGCGGACGCCGGCGTTGTTGAACAACACGAGCTGCGCGACCCGCCAGTTGCCGGGAGTGGCGCCGGCCGGGAGCGTCACCAGAACGGTGCACGACACGTAGGTCGCCTCTTCGCCTCCGCTCGTGTCGGTGCCGCCGCAGGTGATGCCCCCCCAACTGTTGGCGGGCCGCTCCCAGGTGAACGGCGTCGTCACGCTCTGGCCGCCGGGGCCGGCGACCTTGAGCGTGCCCTTCCAGAAACCGGAGCCGTAGTCCTGCACGTTGAACGTGTAGGCGTAGGACGCGGGCTTGTCGTCGACGTAGAGGAAGGGCTCAGTGCCGGCCAACTGGATCGTGTCGACGGTGGGGCCGGATGCGTCGATCGTGGTCTGTGCGACGAATCGGGAGCCCGGAAACGCCTGCAGCTTGTCGCCGGAGACGGTCGTCTCCCGCTCGCCGGCCAGAATGGTGACCCTGGTGACCTCCCAGGTCGTGGTCGCCGAGTCGGAGAAGCGCGGCACCCGGAAGTCGTAGGTGTAGGTCGACTGCTGCGGCGTACCGGAGACGTAGTCGGCGTTCTCCGAGGTCGAGCCGTAGAGGTAGTGCGCTAGTCGCTCGTGGCCGACCAACTCGCCGGTCACCGTGCTGCGCGTGCGGAGGGTCACCACACCCCTGACCGTTTCGGCCTCCGGGTCGGTGTTGGTGACGGTGAACGTGAGTCGGTTGACGGCGGTGGCAGTCGTCGTGGCGTCGACTGTGGGCTTTTCGAAGGAGAGCGCGGTTAGCGCCAGTCGTGGGGTGGCGGCGTGTGCCACCGCGCTGCCGAGGACCGTTGTCGAGGTGACCAGGGCGAGCGTCAACGTCCCGCGGAGGAGTCCGCGGGCGAGAGATCGGGACATGGGGGATTGATATCACCCGTGTGGGCTGCTGGATGGCCCGAGTGGGCAAGCTCGGACAGAACAGGCGGGGCGGGCCACGCGAAGATCGGTGGCCCGCCCCGCCCTGCGTCAGCCCTCGGTGATGGTGAGCACCACCGGACCGCCCGGCAGGGTCAGGCTGCTCGAGACGTCCGGCATGTTCCAGTAGGTGCGGAGGCCGCTGGCATCGGACAGCTCGAAGCCGACCGTGTACTCGCCGATCTGCAGATCCCGGTAGCCGAGCCAGATGTCGTACGTGAGCGAGCCGTCGGGTGCCTGGCTGCCGTATCCGGACGTCTGGAACACGACGTCGCCGTCGGCGTCGTACACGTAGACCGGCATGTTCGTGACGGGCGCGACCTTCACCTCGGCCTGCACGGTGAGCCTGATGTTCTGGTTGGCGAGCTGGCTCAACGGGATCGACGCCGGATCGAGCGCGGCGCTGAGCGCCGTCGGCGGTTCGGTGCTGGGCACCTGGTCGATCGAGATCTGCGGGTCCGGTGCCGACGCGTCGGCACCGTAGAGCGCGAGATTTCCGGCGCCGTCCCGGACGGACAGTTTCTTCACCTCGCAGCCGCGTGCGCGGCTGGACACCAGCACCCGGACGGCGAGCCTACCGTCGGCCGTGGTGTAGGGCTGCCCGGTCGTCGAACACTGGTCCTCGAAGGTGACGTCGAGTTGGGAGATGCCGCGGACGGCGCCGCTGACCGCCATCGACAGCTCGGTGGTCACGTCGGCGCGCCAGTTGTTGACCGGGTTCGGCGACACGACGAAGTCGGTGGCCTGCAGGGTCGAGTTGGACGTCACCACCATCGACGGGCCGGCGGGGTTCTTGTAGGTGGCCCGGCCGCCCGCGTTGTTGATCAGGATGATCTGGGCGACCCGCCAGCTCCCCGGTGCGGTGCCCGGCGGGAACTTCATCTCCATCGAACACGGCATGTAGTGGCCGTCGGCGTCACCGCTGGTCGACAGGCCGCACCGGAAGGCGGTGCTGTATTCGTCGCGCGCCCAGTCGATCTGCGTGCTGATGCTCTGCCCACCCGGGCCGACCAGTTTGATCGAGCCCTTCCAGAAGCCGGACTGGTAGTCGTCGACAGTCAGGTCGATCGCGAAGTGGGCGGGGTCGTCCTTGACGTAGAAGTACGGGTCGCGCCCGTTGTAGAGCGCGAGGGAGCTGAACGTCGGTGCGGACGAGTCGATGAGCGTGGTCGCCGTGAAGCGGTAGCCCGGGAAGGTGCTCAACTTGGCGGCGCCGACCGTCGCGGAGATGTCGTCGCCACGAAGGGTGACCTTGGTGACCTCCCAGGTCGCCGTGGTCGCGTCGGAGTAGCGGCGCACCGGCATGTGGTACGCGAAAGTCGCCTCTCGGGGGGTGCCCGACACGAGTTCGACGTCGCCCCAGCCGGAGTTGTAGTCGAACTGCACGACACGGTCGTGCCCCAGCCATTCACCGGTCACCGAGCTGCGCATGCGCAGCGTCACGGTGCCCGCGAGGTACTGCGCGTCGGGTTCGGTGTTGGTGGCGGTGAAGGTCAGCCGGTTCGACCCGTTGTCCTGGGTCGCATCGACCGTGGAGTGTTCGAAGGAGAGCGCGGTTAGCGCCAGTCGTGGGGTGGCGGCGTGTGCCACCGCGCTGCCGAGGACCGTTGTCGAGGTGACCAGGGCGAGCGTCAACGTCCCGCGGAGAAGTCCGCGGGCGAGAGATCGGGACATGGGGGATTGATATCACCCGTGTGGGCTGCTGGATGGCCCGAGTGGGCAAGCTCGGACAGAACAGGCGGGCGTCGAGCCTGGGTGGGTGGTTGAGCTGCGGCTGGGCGGGTACGGGGTCGGGCATGCGGATCGTGGTGGTGGGGGCCAGCGGCAACGTCGGTACGGCATTGCTGCGGCGGCTGCGCCGGGAGCGGGGCGTGGAGTTGGCCGGGGTGGTTCGGCGGTTGCCCGGCCCGGACGCCGGTGAGCCGTACGACCAGGTGGAGTGGCACTCCTGCGACATCGGCGCGCCGGGCGCGATGGGGCAGCTTTCCGAGGTGTTCCGGGGTGCGGACGCGGTGGTGCACCTGGCCTGGCAGATCCAGCCGAGCCATGACCAGCGGGTGCTGCGCCGGACCAACGTCGACGGCAGCCGGGCGGTGATCGACGGGGTGGTGCGGGCCGGAGTGCCGGCCCTGGTGTACGCCTCGTCGGTGGGCGCCTACGCGCCCGGCCCGAAGGACCACCCGATCAGCGAGCGGTGGCCGGCCACCGGTGTGCCCGGCTCGTCGTACAGCGAGCACAAGGCGGAGGTGGAGGCACTGCTGGACGAGGTCGAGCGGGATCACCCCACGTTGCGGGTGGTGCGGATGCGACCCGGGTTGATCTTCCAGCGGGCCGCCGGTGTGGAGATCACCCGCTACTTCCTCGGCCCGCTGGCGCCGGTGCGGCTGCTGCGGTTCGGTCGGATTCCGCTGGTGCCGACGAACCGCCGGTTGCGGATGCAGGCGGTGCACGCCGACGACGTCGCTGATGCGTACACCCGGGCGGTGTTGGGTGATGTGCGCGGCGCTTTCAACGTCGCCGCGGACCCGGTGCTGACTCCGGAGCTGGTGGCCCGGCATTTCCACGGTTGGACGGTGCCGGTCGCCGCGCCGGTGCTGCGGGCGGCGGCGGCGCTGAGCTGGCGGGCGCGGCTGCAGCCGGTCGACGCGGGCTGGGTGGAGCTGGGTCTGAACGCCCCGCTGATGTCCAGCGAACGTGCCGAGACCGAGCTGGGCTGGCGGCCCACCATCGACGCGTTGGCGGCCCTCAAGGAACTCTTCGCCGGGATGGCCGACGGCGACCACACGGGCAGCCCACCGCTGTCCGGCACCCGCGACCTGCCCGGCCGCCCCACCGCCCTCCTCAAAGCCCGCCCCCCGGGCCAGGGCAACCCCTACTGACCGCGTTGATCAAGAGCTTTCGGTCAGAGAAGGCGCCTCCGATGACCGAAACCTCTTGATCAACGAAGAGAAGTGGAGCGTCAGGACAGCTTGGAGCCCGTCACCGTGGGGTTCTTTGCGCCCAGGAAGAAGATGCCGGGGAACCCGCGGGTCTCGAACCTGCCGCTCGGGTTGCGGCGCAGTGTCGAGCTCTCGATCCGCATCGTGCCGGTGCGGTTGTTGCTCACGAAGAAGATCGCGCCGCCGCCCTCGTTCGCCTTGTTGTCCTCGATGATCGTGCCGGCGATCCGGACGGTGAACTCGTTGCCGTCGCAGTAGATCGCACCGCCGCTGCCGCCGCCCGGCGTGCCGGACTTGGCCGGGTTGGCTCCGCTGCCGATCGCCTCGTTCTTCCTGAGCAGGCTGTTCAGCACCACCCACGACACGCCGATGCTGCTCAGCGCCCCTCCGTTCGAGCAGGAGCCGCCGTCGAAGGTGCTGCTGACCACGTACACCGGCTTGTTGTCGTGCTGGCTCAGCACCCGGACGGCCGCGCCACCCAGGTCCGGGCCGGTGCGGTCGCAGCGGTTGCCGACGAAGCGCGAGTTGACCACCTTGAACCGGCCGCCGCGCACGAAGATCGCCCCACCGCCGCCGCCCTCGGCCTTGTCGCCGGTGGAGTTGCCGTCGGCGAACGTCAGGTTCTGCACGGTGAGCTGCGGGTGATCCTGGTTCTGGCAGTGCGAGGTGGTCCATCCCTGGGCTTCGTCGCAGGTGTTCATGTAGAGGATGCGGCGCTGACCCTGGCCGCTCAGCGTGATCTTGCCGCCGCCGTCCAGCACGACCTTCGGCCCGTTGGCGTTGCGGACCTTCGCGGTGGCGGCCATCTTGATCGTCACCGGTGCCGGGCCGCAGTCGAAGGTGATGACACCGCCCGCCGCGACCGCCTTCACGACCGCCGCCGAGGTGCAGCTGGCCGGGGTGCCGGTGCCGACGGTCCGGGTCGGCTTCGAGGTGTCCACCGCCCGCGCCTCGGCCGGCACGCTGGCCCTGCCGTTCGGGTTTCCGGCCGCGAGGAGCTTCCCGGCGGGCTTCGGGCTGGCGCTGGCCCCCGGGCCACCGAGGCCGTCCCGGGACCCCGGGGAGGCGTCCTGGTCGCCGGTCACCACTGCCGTCGGCGGGGTGGACGAGCCGGACTGGAAAGCGGGAGCCGGATCGTCGGCCGCGCAGGCGGGCAGGGTCGCGGTGGCGACACCGAGGACGAGCAGAGCGGCAAGCGACGTCATGCGCACCAGGTGATGCTAGGAGCCGCGACGGTGTCGCGACGAATTCGCCGTGCCGGTTCAACCCCTGGTTAAGGGAGCTCAGAAGTCGGCGAAGAGGCACGGCACCCGACGGGGGAAGATGCCGCGCAGCTCGGCGGCGGCGTCCGCAGGCACCTCGCCCAGGCCCCGCAACGGCAGCTCTGCCGGGTCCAACACCCCGTACGCGAGGGCGGAGAGACCGGCGGCGGTCAGGGTGGCGGTGGGCGTACCGCCGGTGGTGTCGTCGACCAGCTCGACCGTGCCGGTCGTGCCGTCCAGCAGGTGGGTGCCGGCCAGCCAACGGTCCCCGGTCAGCTCGACCCGTACCCGACCCGGCCCGGCGGGCAGCCCACGCAACGCGTCCATCGCCAGCAGTCGGGCCATCGGGGCCGACGAAGCCGGTACGGCCGTCCGTGCCTCCACGTGCACGTCCAGGTCGGTCAGCCACAGCTCCGGCAACTCGTCGGGCGGGACCTGGACGCTGACCCGCTCGATCTGGTCGACGTGCCGGGCGAAGAACTGCAACAGCAACGTCCGGGCGAGCGGATCGACGTACAGCATCTCGTTGCCGTGCAGCGTGCCGCCGTGCCCGTCGATCCGGTACGTCACCGCGCCGGTGACCTCCCCGCCCACCCGGGCCGTCACCAGCCAGTACTCGTCCCGGTCGCGCATTCCGGCCGCCCGGTAGTCCGGGAAGATCGAGAAGCCGTGCCGTTCCTGGAGGTTGCGTTCGGTGAACGCCCGCCACACCGGATAGCCGGCCGCGATGCGTTCCCAGCTCACCTCGCCGGGCAGGTCCACGCGGAGCAGCGACCCCAGGTGGGCCGGGGCGAAGGTGACCCGGCGTGGCTTGGGCAGCCCGATGTAGCCGAACCGGGCGTAGAAGCTGGGCCGGAACGGGTAGAGCGCGCTGAGCGTGTGCCCCTCGTCGCGCATCTCGTCGAGGAGCTGGTGCAGCAACGTCCGGACGTGCCCCTGCCGGCGGGCCAGCGGGTGGGTCGCCACCGAGGCCACGCCGGCCATCGGCTGCACCACCCCGCGCAGGTTCTGCCGCATCGGGATGGCCGAGACGGCGGCCAGCGTGGCACCGCCCTCCTCGACGATCAACGTCCGGTTGTCCTCCTGGTAGGGGAGGTAGTCGCGGAACTCGTCGATGCGTGCGGCGCCGAGCGGCGAGGACTCGAAGGCGTACGCGGCCAGCGGGAAGCTGGTGGTGAGACGGTCGTCGGCGGTCACCCGGCGGATGGTCATTCGTCCATCTCAACCCGCCGCCGAGGTGGCAGCAACCGGATTCGCCGATCCCCGCCGTCGATGTCGACCAGCGCGGTCAGCCGACCGGCAGTTGGCGCAGGTGTCGGCGGCGGCGCAGGCGGACGCTGGACACGGCGGCAACGCCCAGGGCCAGCAGGGTGGTGACGACGAGTCCGTGCAGCAGGCCCCGGGAGAGGTAGCCCTGGTCGGTGTGGTCCACCGCCCAGGTGGCGATCTCCCGGGTCGACCAGAACGGCGTCAACCTCGCCCCGGACCCGGCCGGATCGATCAGCATCTGCACGGTGACCACGGTGAGCAGCAGCAGCGTGCCCTCCATCTCACGAGGCAGCAGCGCGCCGATCAGCATCCCGAACGGCGCCGCCACCGCGACGGAGCAGAGCAGCGCGGCGGCCAGGCCGGCGTACCGCAGCTCCGCGCCGTCGACCATGGGGAGCAGGAAGAACGGCACGGAGATGATCAGCCCCACCGTCCAGAGACCGAGCACCCGACCGAGGTAGAGGTGATGTGGGCGGTAGCCGGCCATCCGCAGCCTCGGTTCCAGCTCGCGGGCCGCGGTCGTGGCGAACAGCGCGGCGGTGCTCACCGCCCAGCCCACGCCGAGAAGCAGCGACCGGACCGACTGCCCGAGGTAGGCGTCCCGCCGGATCAGGTAGAAGGTCAACGGCATCAACAACAACAGCAGGAGTACGCCTCGACGCCGCAGCAGCTCCCGCACTGTCATTTCGGCGACGGTGACGAGCCGGTTCACTGGTGACCTCCCTGGATGCCGGGCGCGTGCCACTCGGTCTCTCGTGCCGGGGTCAGGTCGAGCACGATGTCCACCCGGTCGAGTTGGTTGAGCAGGTGGGTCACCACGACGATCGCCGCCCCGGCGTCGCGCAGGCTGCTGAGCTGGTCCCAGAAGTTGACATAGGTGCCCTGGTCGAAGCCCTGGTACGGCTCGTCGAGCAGCAGCACGTCGGGGGCGCTGAGCGTGGACATGGTCAGGTTGAGCTTTTGCCGGGTGCCGCCGGACAGGTGGCGGGCCTGCACGTCCCCGCCCGCCTCCCAACCGAGCTGACGTGCCGCCGCCCGACCGGCGCGACGGGCCGGGCCCCGGGCCATCCCCTGACCGGCACCGACCAGCACGAAGTGCTCGTCGGCGAGCAGGAAGTCGGCGGTGCCGCCGGACTGCGGGCAGTAGCCGAGCTTCCCGGAGACGGTCACCTCACCGGCGTCCGGTGACATCAGCCCGGCGCAGATGCGCAGGAAGGTGCTCTTGCCGCAGCCGTTCGCGCCGACGACGGCGGCGATCTGACCGGCCCGGACGGTGAGCGTGGCGTCGCGCAACACGGTTCGCCGTCCGTACCGCTTGGTGATGCCTGCCGCGTGCAGCCGAACCGGCCCGGGGCGTGGTCCGGGCGCGGTGCCGATGCTCTCCACGACCGCTCCCGCGTACTGCTGGGGTGGACCGAAGACGACCCAGGGGTCACCGCCCCCGTCGCGCAGGTGTGTGGCGGCCTCGGCGACCACGTGTCGGGCGGCGTCCGGTGCCACCCGGCGCTGGTGCAACTCGGCTGTGAGCGTCCGCAGCCAATCGTCGGCGTTCACCGGGTGACCCCCTTCGTGACGATGTCGTTCACCGGCTGGACGAAGGCGAGCCAGGCGCTGCCGCCCGCGCGGAGCGCCGCGTACCCGTCGTCGGTGAGCCGGTAGTACTTGCGGGCCGGCCCGGCGTTGCCCTCCCGCCACTGCGCGGTGACCAGGCCGGTCTTCTGCAGGCGCAGCAGCACGGGGTAGAGCGTGCCGCCCTGGATGGGCCCCACACCTGAGGCGTCGAGCGCCTGGGCGAGCTGGTAGCCGTAGGACTCGCGCTCGGCCAGCAGGGCCAGCACGCAGATGTCGAGCACCCCTCGCAGCCACTGCCCGCGCCGGTCGGAATCCACGCGTCGGACAGTAGCGGTGCAAGCTAGATGGCACAACTACCTACCGAGGCGGCCGAACCCGATCCGACCGGTTCCGCGAACCGTCGAGCGGGTCGGGTGAGGTCAGCGGGCGACCACGTCGGAGACCACGACTGTCACGTTGTCCGGAGCACCGGCGTGGTGAGCCAGCTTCACCAACTGCTCGCCGCACTGCTGACGGTCGGAGTACATGCCCAGCGCCGCCGCGATGGCGTCGTCCTCCACGTAGTCGGAGAGCCCGTCGCTGCACAGCAGCAGCCGGTCGCCGGGCACCACGGTCAGGACACCGACCGCCGGCGGGGTGTCGGCACCCTGCACGGCCCGGGTCACCAGCGACCGCTGCGGGTGGTGACGGGCCTGGTCGGGGGAGAGCGTGCCCTGGTCGACAAGCGCCTGCACGAACGTGTCGTCCCGGGTGAGCTGGGTCAGCTCCCCGTCGCGCAGCAGGTAGCAGCGGGAGTCGCCGACCTGGGCCAGCACCAGCGTCTCCCCGGCCAGCAGCGCCGCGGTGAGCGTCGTGCCCATCCCCTCCCGGGCCGGGTCGACCGTGATGGCGGCGTGGATGCGCTGGTTGGCGGTGCTGACCACGGCGCGTAGGGCGTCGGCGGCGCTGTCGGGGTCGGTGGGCGGGGCCAGCTCGTCCAGGATCCGGATCACGATCTCGCTCGCCACCTCACCCGCGGGCAGCCCACCCATGCCGTCGGCGACGGCGATCAGGCGGTCACCGGCGAGGGCGGAGTCCTCGTTGTTGGTGCGAACCAAGCCGATGTCGTTGAGGATGACCGAGCGGAGGATCAGCGTCATGGGGTCAAGCTTGCCAAGAAGACCCTGCCTTCGTCTCTACGCACTACTGCGTGGGGCGAAAATGATTGAGATATGCGCCGCCGGGACCGCGTCTCAGCGGCGCGGGTAACGCAGCAGCAGGCTGGCGGCGACCTCCTCGTCACCCACTGCCGCGTACGTGTGCGGCACGTCCGACACCCAGCGGAGGTGGCCACCGGCCGGGGCGGTCAGCGGCGCGTCGGCGGGCCCGGCGCGCAGCATTCCGGCGAAGACGGTGATGTGCTCGGTCACGCCTGGTTGATGGGCGGGAGAGGTCTGTACGACGCCCGGAGCGACGCGCATCCGGTACAGCTCGTAGGTCGCGTCGGTGTCGGTGAACACCTCCAGCAGGGTGGCGGTGACGGCGGTGCCGTGCACGATCGGCTCGGCCGCCGGTTCGGCCAACAGGGCGGTGAACGGTACGCCGAGCTGCGCGGTGACCGCCCAGAGCGTCTCCAGGGTGGGGTTGCGGGTGCCGTGTTCCAGGCCGGAGAGGGTGGCCTTTCCGACGCCGGCGAGCCGGGCCAGTGTGGACAGCGAGATGCCCCGCTCCTCGCGTAGGGCGCGAACCCGGCGGCCGACGACGACGGGATCCACGTCGAGGCCCGGGCGGCGGGCTGGTGGTGGCTGCGGCACCCGACTATGGTGCTACACGTTGTCGTTCCGTAAACGGAACAGTCGGGGGAGTCGAATGGCCGGACGTGTGCAACCACTGCTGGCGGGTGTGGTGACCGCGCTGGTCGGCTTCGCCAGCTCGTTCACAGTCGTCCTGGCCGGGCTCCGTGCGGCCGGCGCGTCGGACGCGCAGGCCGCCTCCGGGCTGCTCGCCCTCTGCGTGGCGTGCGGGCTCGCCGCCGCCTGGCTGGGCTGGCGGCACCGCATCCCGATGAGCGTGGCCTGGTCGACACCCGGCGCGGCGCTGCTGGTCGCGACCGGGCCGCCCCCGGGCGGATGGCCGGTCGCGGTGGGCGCCTTCCTCGTCTCCGGGGCGCTGATCGTCGCCGCAGGGCTGTTCCCGCCCCTCGGCCGCGCGGTGGCCGCCATCCCCAAGCCGGTGGCCGGTGCGATGCTCGCCGGGGTGCTGCTGCCACTGTGTACGGCCCCGGTCCGCGCACTGGTCGAGCTGCCCCTGGTGGCCGGCCCGGTGGTGGTGGCCTGGCTGGCGCTGCACCGGTTCGCCCGCCGCTGGGCGGTGCCCGGCGCGCTGGTGGTGGCGGTGGCGGCGATCGCGGCGACCGCACCGCCGGCGGGCCTGACCGCTGCCGCGTTGGTCCCGTCGGTCACGCTGACCATGCCGGCCTGGGACGCGTCCGCGCTGGTCGGGCTGGCCCTTCCGCTGTTCCTGGTCACCATGGCCGCGCAGAACGTACCCGGCATGGCCGTGCTGGTCGGCTACGGCTACCGGCCGCCGTTCGGCGCCGCCCTGCGGGCCACCGGCCTGGCCAGCCTGCTCGCCGCCCCGGCCGGTGGGCACGCGGTGAACCTGGCGGCGATCACCGCCGCGCTCGCCGCCAGCCCCGACGCGCACCCCGACCCGGAGCGCCGGTGGATCGCCTCGATCACCGCCGGGCTCGGGCTGGCCCTGCTCGGCTTGGGTGCCGGAGCGGCCACCGCGCTGGTCGCGGTCGCCCCACCGATCCTCATCGAGGCGGTCGCCGGGCTGGCCCTACTGGGCGCCCTCGCGACCGCGCTCGCCTCGGCGGTGGCCGATCCGGCGACCCGGGAGGCCGCGGTGGTCACCTTCGTGGTGACCGCCTCCGGGGTGACGCTGATCGGGGTGGGCGGCGCGTTCTGGGGCCTGGCCGCCGGTTGCCTGATGCTGCTGCTCTTCCACCGCCGCCGCCTCCCGCCCACCGAGCCGCCGGCCGACGGGCCAGGGCCGGCGGATCACTCCTCGGGGGGTAGGTCGGCCACGCCGACGGCCAGGAGGACCCGACCGTCGGCCACCGACCCGATCCGGTCGGCCGGCACGTAGACCGCGCCGGTACGGGTCAACTCCGTCGACACCTTCAGGTAGCCGCTGTGCAGCAGCCGCGCGGCCAGGTCGGCCGGGACGTCCGGCTCCTCGACCGCGGTCGACTCGATCAGCTCGTCCAGGCTGCTGCCCGGGTCGGCGGTCGAGGTCTGGACGGTCACCGCGTTCGGGTCGCCCCGCTGGACGAGGTCCACCGTTCCGACCTCGGTGCCGGCTGAGTCGATCACCGGCATCCCGGTGGTGATCCGCGAGATGGTCGCCTGCTGCGCGTCCTGCTGGTCCATCACATCGCGGTTCCCGGGTCGGCGCGCCGCTAAACGCCGTACCCCGCCACCCCGCCGGACGCTCAGCCAGCCCGGCAGTCCGGTCCGCTCCGGGCCGACGCCGTGCCTGACCGGCCGAGCTGTGCATGGGCCGGCCGACGCCGTGCAGGGGCGGGCTGGGCGGCCGTGTCGGGCGGGTCGACACCGTGTGGGCTCGCGACACGCCGTGCCTACGCTCAGGCGGGCTGGATGGACGGCCGGGCGGCGGCCGCGCTGGAGAGCGATATGACTCTGAGTCATAAAAATGCCTCAGAGTCATATCGTTGAAAAGTGCTACCGGCTCCCGGCGCGGGACGCCGCGGGTGCCGGGTAGCCGGGTGCCGGGTGCCGGGTGCCGGGTGCCGAGGGTGCCGGGCCGTGACGGCAGGGGGCGTCGCAGCGGCCGCCCGGCCGGGCCTGGAGCGGTGAGCCCGCTCAGCTGTTCGGGAGGGTCCAGCTGCCCGGCGGGCGGGGGGACAACTCCCGCCAGGTGTCCGGGCCGTCGAGGAGAGCCCGGACGGTGTCCTCGGCCTCGTCCGCACTGCCGTACTCGTAGAACCGGGAGATGCCCTCGGCCCCGCCGGCGCGCTGCTCGACGTGCCACCGGTCGGCGTCGACCCGCAGGAAGACGTCCCGCCGGGCCAGCCTCCCCCACTTCCCGTTCCACCAGTGCTTCCGCTGCTCCATGGCGGGACTCTATCGAACACACGTACGAGAAGATGCGGCCCCTGCGGGATTCCCACAGGGGCCGATGTGCATCCGATCGAGTCAGCGCTGCGTCGGCGGTTCCGTCCGGCGGCCCAGCACGTCGTCCAGCGCCCCACGCTGCTGACCCGGGGTGGTGTGGCCGGCGGAGACCAGCGCGTCCCGGATCTCGGTGAGCAGCTTGACCTCCTCACTCGGCGCGGCAGGCGGCGGCTCCTCGCCCCGCTTGCGACGCTCGGCCAGCCGGTTCATCGGGTAGACGACCAGGAAGTAGAGCGCCGCCGCGGTGAGCAGGAAGGTGATCACCGCGTTGACGAAAGCGATCCAGTCGAACGCGATGCCGCGGAACTCGGGCGCCGTGCCGGCCAGGCCCTTGTCGCTGCCCGTGATCAGCAGCACGATGACCCGGATCAATGGTTCGAGGAACGACTTGGTCAGCTGGGTGACCACGCCGGTGAACGCGGCGCCGATGACGACACCGACCGCCAGGTCGACGACGTTGCCGCGCATGATGAAGTCTTTGAAGCCCTTGAGCATCCGTACTCCCGAGGTGTCCGCTTTTCTGTCGGGGACAACCTATGCCCGTTCGGCGGGCTCCAGAAAAGCGCCGGCTTCGAGCGCCGCCCGGCCCGGGTCGCCGGCCCGGATCGCCTCGACCAGTCGGCTGTGGTCGACGTAGCGCTCCGGGGTGAGCGCGTCGCCCATCGCCTGGGCGACGGTGCTGCGCAGGGCGCTGCCGACCGAGGCGTACAGCTCGGCGAGCATGGTGTTGTGCGCGGCGGCGACCACCGCCGTGTGCAGCGCCGCGTCGGCCTCGACGAACGCGTCGACCCGGCCGTCGTGCCAGGCGGTCTCGCGGGCGGCGAGGGCGCCGTCGAGCGCCGCCATATCCTCCGGGGTACGCCTCAGCGCGGCGAGACGTGCGGCCTCCACCTCGAAGGCGCGGCGTACCTCGATCACCTCGGTCATCCGGTCGTCGCCGAGGCGGCGGGCCACCACCGGGGCCAGCTCGTCGGTGGAGACCACGTACGTGCCGGAGCCCTGCCGGCACTCCAGCACCCCGGCGTGCACCAGGGCGCGAACCGCCTCGCGGACCGTGTTGCGCCCCACGCCCAGCGCGGCGACCAACTGCGGCTCGGTCGGGATGCGCCCGCCGACCGGCCACTCACCGCCGAGGATCCGGGCCCGGAGCTGCTCGATGGTCTGCCGGACGCGGTGGCCGCGTGGCGGCACGGCGGGCCGCCCGCGTGGCGGTGCCGGGGGCGCGGAGGAGGAATCGACCGAGGGTGGCACTGGTTACAACACCGGGCCTAAATTCATCCCATGATTGTAGGTTAGAGGTCATGACCCCGCCACCCACCGCCGCTCCGGCGCCGCCCGCCCCCGTCGCCGTCGACACCCGCCCGGCGGAGGGCCCCGGCGAGCCCCGGCGGACGCATCCGGCGACCGGTGGCGCGCTCGTGCTGGTCGGGATGCTGCTGGTCGCCGTCAACCTGCGTGCCGTGGTGACGAGCCTCGGCGCGCTGCTCGACGAGGTACGCGACGGACTGGGCCTCTCCGGCGCGACCGCCGGTCTGGTCACCACCCTGCCGACCATCGCGTTCGCCGGTCTCGGCGCGCTCACCCCGTGGTTGGTGCGCCGGGTGGCACCGGCCCGGGTGCTGGTGGTCGCGATGTCGGCCCTGGCCGTCGGTCAGGTGCTCCGGGTCGTCACCGACTCGACCTGGATCTTCGTGCTCACCAGCGCGCTGGCGCTGTCCGGCATCGCGGTCGCCAACATCCTGCTGCCGATGCTCGTCAAGCAGCACTTCCCGCACCGCACCGGCCTGGTCACGGGCGCGTACACGATGGCGTTGACGGTGGGCACGACGGTGGCCGCCGCCACCGCCGTGCCGATCGCGCACGCCTTCGGGTCCTGGCGGGCCGGGCTCGGCATCTGGGCCGCGATGGCCGCGGTGGCCGTACTCCCGTGGGTGCCGCTGGCGCTGCGGACCCGGACGGGCGCGCGGCGGACGACCCCGACGACCGCCGCGCCGACCCGGGTCCGACCGGCCCGGACCCGGCTGGGCTGGGCGATGGCCGTGTACTTCGGGGCGCAGTCGCTCAGCGGGTACGCGATCATGGGCTGGTTGGCCCAGCTGTTCCGCGACGCCGGCTACCAGCCCGAGTCGGCCGGGCTGCTGCTCGCCGGGGTGACCGCGCTCGGCGTGCCGATCGCACTGCTGATGCCCACCCTGGCCGGTCGGCTGGGCAGCCTGCGCCCGCTGGTGCTCGGCCTGACCACCGCGTCGGCGCTCGCCTACCTGGGGCTGGCGCTGGCTCCGCACGGCGCCGCGCTGCTCTGGGTCGCGCTGCTGGCCGTCGGGCAGGGCGCGTTCCCGATGATCCTGACCGCCATCGGCCTGCGCGCCCGCACCGCCGAGGGGACCGTCGCGCTCTCCGCGTTCGCGCAGAGCACCGGATACGTGATCGCCGCACTCGGCCCGCTGATGGTCGGCATCCTCTACGAGGCCACCGGCGGTTGGACGGCCCCGATCGGGTTCCTGCTGGGCGCCCTCGCCGTGCAGACCACGGCGGGCATGGCGATCGCCCGTCCCCGCTACGTCGAGGACGAGTGAGGAACGGCAGCGGTCAGGAGGAGGCCGGCGTCGACTCGCCGGCGACTGCCTCGTCCACCGTCGGGTAGGTGTGCAGCACCTCGACCAGCCCGCTCACCTCGAGGATGCGCAGCACCCCGCGCTGCGGCGCGGCCAGCCGGACCACGCCGCCGGCCTCGTCGCAGCTGTTCTTGGCGCGGACGAAGACCGACAGACCGGTCGAGTCGCAGAACGAGACATCCGCCAGGTCGAACACCAGCCGGCTACGGCCCTTGTCGAGCAGGTCGGTGATCTGGTCCTGCAGCTGCGGTGCGGTGGCCATGTCCAGCTCGCCCGCGACCGACACGACGACCACATCGCCGCGTTGTTCCGTGTGCACCGTCAAGGACATTCGCCAGACCTCCTGTTATCGGGGGAACGGTATCCCACGACGGGGGGCGAACGCAGAACGGGAGCCGGGATCCGGTGGCCATCGTCATTCCGTTGCTACGGGGCAAGTAGTTGATCGGGCCCCGGTGATAGAGTCCGCCCGGTCCAGGTCAAGGGGGTTCGAAATGGCGTTGAGCACCGAAGAAAGTGATCGGCTCGTCGCGCTGCTCGGCGGGCAGGCCGACCGGGTCACGGCTCGGTGGACCGAGATCGTCACCAGTTCGTTGCGAGGCCGGCTCAGCCAGGCCGAGCTGCGCCGACAGGTCCAGGAGTTGCACCGCGCCATCGTCACCACCGGCGAGCAGGGTGCCGTCGACCTGTCCGCCGACCACGCCGCCGAGCTGCGCGCCGCGCTCGCCGAACTGTCCCGTGGCCGGGCCCGGCAGGGCTTCTCCGCCACCGAGACCACGATCAGCGTGTTCGCCCTCAAGGACGTGCTGGCCGAGCTGATGCAGGAGACCGGCGGCGCCAACGCGCTACACGACTTCGTCGCCTTCTCCAAGCTGGTCGACGACATGGGCCTCTACACCTTCGAGAGCTTCGTCCGCACCCGGGAGAGCCTGATCGCCGACCAGGCCGAGCAGCTGCTCGAACTCTCCACGCCGGTGGTCAAGCTCTGGGAGGGTGTGGTGGCCGTCCCGCTGGTCGGCACGCTGGACTCGGCCCGGGCTCAGGTCGTGATGGAGCGGCTGCTGCAGACCCTGGTCGACACCGGCTCCCCGTACGCGATCATCGACATCACCGGCGTGCCGGCGGTGGACACCCAGGTCGCCCAGCACATCCTGAAGACCGTGGTGGCCGCCCGGCTGATGGGCGCCGACTGCATCATCTCCGGCATCCGTCCGCAGATCGCGCAGACCATCGTGGCGCTCGGCATCGAGTTCGGCGACATCGCCACCAAGGCGAGCCTCGCCGACGCGCTGCGCCACGTGCTGCGGCTGACCGGGGTGGAGACGGCCCGTCGCCAACCGCGTCGGAGCAACTGATGGAACGCGTACCGATCCTCAAGATCGGCGAAATCCTGCTCGTCTCCATCCAGGTGGACATGTCCGACCAGACGGCGGTCGCGCTCCAGGAGGACCTCGCCGAGCGGATCGTGGACACCGGCTGCCACGGCGTCATCATCGACATCACCGCGCTGGACATCGTCGACTCGTTCGTCGGCCGGATGCTCTCCACCATCGCGTCGATCTCCAAGGTGCTGGACGCGGAGACGGTAGTGGTCGGGATGCGTCCCGCCGTCGCCATCACCCTTGTCGAACTGGGGCTGTCGCTGAACGGCATCCGTACCGCGCTGAACGTCGAACGCGGCATGGAGTTGATCGCGGCGGCCCGCGCCGACGAGCTCGACGACCAGCTCGACGACGATCCGGACGCCGAGACGGCCACGCCGTGACCGCGGGCATCGACCTGGGCCACCCGCAGGCGCAGTCGGTTCGCAGCGACGAGGACGTGGTGCGCGTCCGGCAGTTGGTCCGGTCCGTGGCGGTGGCCGTCAAGCTGTCCCTGGTCGACCAGACCAAGGTGGTCACCGCGGCGAGCGAGTTGGCCCGCAACACCCTCGTCTACGGCGGCGGTGGCTCGGTCGAGGTGGCGACCGTGGACAACGGTCGGCGCAGGGGCCTCCGGATCGTCTTCGCCGACTCCGGGCCGGGCATCGCCGACCTCGACCTGGCCCTGACCGACGGTTACACCACCGGCGGTGGCCTCGGCCTGGGCCTCAGCGGGTCCCGTCGCCTCGTCGACGAGTTCGAGATCGAGACCTCGCCGGAGACCGGCACCCGCATCACGGTCACCAAGTGGTCCCGGTGAACGCCGAGGCGGTCGCCGACAGTGGCATCTGGTTCCGGGTGGAGGCCAGCAGCGCGGCGAGCGCCGTCCGGCGTGCCGCCGAGCGACTCGGTGCGCAGGTCGAGATCGGTGAGATGCGTATCGCCGACCTGGCCATCGTCGCGGCCGAGCTGACCAGCAACCTGGTGAAGCACGCCGACGACGGTGTGCTGCTGCTGCGGCCGGTGCGTCGCGCCGGGCAGGCCGGGGTGGAGCTGGTGGCGATCGACTCCGGGCCGGGCATGGCCGACCTGACCGTCTCGTCCCAGGACGGGCACTCCACCACCGGCACGCTCGGCATCGGTCTGGGCGCCATCGTCCGGCAGGCCAGCTGGTTCGACGGATACTCGCTTCCCGGCCGGGGCACCGTCTTCGCCGTGCAGGTCTGGCCGGCGGAGCCCGCGCGGCCCTCCTGGGCCGGTGCCCTCACCCGGCCGATCACCGGCGAGACGGTCAGCGGCGACGGGTACGCCGTCCGGGTCGCCGACGGGCGGCACCAGGTGTTGGTCAGCGACGGCCTGGGGCACGGCCCGTTGGCCGCCGCCGCCACCGAGGCCGCGCTCGCCGCGTTCCGCACCGCCCCGGCCGGTCCACCAGCGGCGGTGATCACCCACCTGCACCGGAGCATGTCGCACACCCGTGGTGCCGCGCTCGCGGTCGCCGAACTGACGCCGGAGGCGGGTGTCCTGCGCTACGCCGGTCTGGGCAACATCGCCGGTGCGATCGTGGAGGAGAACGGCCGCCGTCGTGGGCTGGTGTCGCTGCCCGGCATCGCCGGCCACCAGCGCCCGGCCATCCGGGAGTACGACTACCCGCTCGGTCCGGGTTCCCGGCTGGTGATGCACAGCGACGGGGTGGTCGACCGTTGGCGGCTGGAGGACTACCCGGGTCTGGCGGAGCGTTCCCCGCTGGTCATCGCGGCGACCCTCCTGCGCGACGCGGGCGTGCGACGCGACGACGCCTGCGTACTCGTCGCGAGGTCCTGGGCATGACCCGCGACCCGGCCGTGCAGCCGCTGCTCGCGATGGCGCTGCGGGTCGAGCAGGACATCTTCGTGATCCGTCAGCGGGGCCGCGAGGTGGCCGCCGTGGTGGGCCTCGAACACCAGGACCAGGTCCGCGTCGCCACCGCGCTCAGCGAGGTGGCCCGGGACCTGCTGGGCACGACCGGCGGCGCGGACGTCACCTTCCACGTCGACGCGGGTGCCGACGGCCGGTACCACCTGCGCGCCGACCTGGCTCCGGTGACCCCGCTGCCGGACGGCCGCTACGAACCGCAGTCCGGTGCGGTGTCCCGGCTGGTCGACACGTTGAGCGTGTCGACCGTCGACGGGGTTACGGTCGTGAGGATGTCCCGACGAGTCCCGGCCAACGCGCCGATCCCGACCCCGGAGCGGTTGGCCGAGTTCCGCAGCGAACTCGGCAGTATCGCCCCGGCCAGCGCTTTGGACGAGTTGACCGTACAGAACGGTCAACTCATCGCCGCGCTCGACGAGGTACGCAGCCAACGCGACGAGCTGGCGGTGCTCAACGAGGAACTGGCCGAGACCAACCGTGGTGTGCTGGCGCTCTACAACCAGCTCACCGAGGAGCTGGAGGAGACCAACCGGGGGGTCGTCGCCCTCTACGCCGAGCTGGACGAGAAGTCGGCCCAACTGCGGGCGGCGAGCGAGTCGAAGAGCCGGTTCCTCGCCAACGTGAGCCACGAGCTGCGCGCCCCGGTCACCGCGATCATCGGGTTGGGGCGGCTGCTCACCGACTCCGCGTCCGACCCGCTCACCGACGAGCAGGGCCGGCAGGTCGACCTGATCCGGTCGTCGGCGGCGGACCTGCTCAACCTGGTCAACGAGCTGCTGGACCTGGCCAAGGCGGAATCCGGGCGGATCGAGCTGGACCTGTCGGACGTCGACCTGCGCCCGGTCTTCGGTCAACTGCGCGGCACACTGCGCGCGCTGGCCACCCGTCCGGAGGTGGAGTTGGTGGTGGAGGAGCCGAACGCCCCGGCCCTGCTGCGTACCGACGAGGTGCTGCTCGGTCAGGTGCTGCGCAATCTGCTGCACAACGGGTTGAAGTTCACCGAGCGCGGCGAGGTGCGACTGCGCGCCCACCAGCAGGGCGACCGGTGGACCTTCGAGGTCAGCGACACCGGGCCGGGCATCGCGCCGGAGCTGCACGACCGGATCTTCGAGGAGTTCTACCAGGTGCCGGGCGCCACCCGGGTCGGCGGCACCGGCCTCGGCCTGCCGTACGCCCGACGGTTGGTGACGCTGCTCGGCGGCACGCTGGAGTTGACCAGCGAGCCCGGTCGGGGCAGCACGTTCCACGTCTCGCTACCCGTCGGCGGAGCGTGACGGCGTGGACGGCATGCCGACGACCGTCCTGGTGGTCGATGACAGTCGTACCAAGCGCTACCTGCTGGTCAGTTGGCTGACCCGGGCCGGTTTCACAGTGCTGGAGGCCGAGAACGGCGCCGAGGCGTTGGCGCGGGTCGAGGTGGACCGGATCGACCTCGTCGTCCTCGACGTCCGGCTGCCCGACCTCAGCGGCTACGAGGTCTGCGAACAGATCAAGGCCCGTCACCCGGCGATGCCGGTGATCCACGTGTCGGCGCACGCCGTGGACGTCGCCGACCGGGCCCAGGGGCTGACCCGGGGCGCGGACGCGTACCTGACCGAGCCGATCGAGCCGGAAGAGTTGATCGCCACCACCCGGGCGGTCCTGCGCTACTACCAGGCCCGGCAACGCGCCGAACTGCTCGCCGAGCGGCTGCTCGGCCTGGCCGACACGACAGTGGCGGTGCACGCCGCGCCGACCTTCGCGCGCCTGCTGGAGGCCGCCGCCGAGGGTGCCGCGCAGATCTTCAAGAGCCCGGCGGCGGTGATCGCCGAGACGTTCGACGGGGACTGTCTCGCCGGGATCTGCGCCGGCCCCGGCGCCCCGGCCTCGGTGGTGCCGTGGGTCGTCGACGACACCGGTGTGCCGACCGGCTCCACCGTCCGGGTGGAGGCTCCGGCGGACTGGGCGCTGGTTGACTGGCCGGCGGGCGACACGGTGACTGTCGCCGCCGCGAAGCTGCGCGAGGACCGGGCCCCGCTCTACGTGGTGGTTCCGACCGCCACCCAGACCGCTCGGACCCCGGTGCTCGTGCAGCTCGCGCAGGCGGTGGCCGCGGCCGTGGAGGCGCAGCGCTCGTTCGACGAGGAGCACCGGATCGCGGTGACCCTCCAGCGCAGCCTGCTCCCGCGCGGCCTGCCCGACGTGGCCGGGCTGGACATGGCGGTGCGCTACGAGCCGGCCAGCGCCCAGACCGAGGTGGGCGGCGACTTCTACGAGCTGGTGATGCTCGACGGGCACCTGCTGCTGGCGATCGGGGACGTGGCCGGTCACTCGCTGCACGCGGCGACGGTGATGGCCGAGCTGCGGCACGCGGTGCGGGCGTACGCCGTCGAGGGGCACCAGCCCGGCGAGATCCTGCACCGGGTCAACGAGCTGATGCGCACCCTGCTGCCGAACGAACTGGCCACGCTCTGCGTGCTGCTGCTGCACCCGCCGACCGGTCGGGTCCGGCTGGCCAGCGCCGGGCACCTCCCGCCGGTGCTCAGCATGGACGGCAAGGTCGAGTTCGTGCAGCACTCCGCACCGCTGCTCGGCGTCCGGGCGCCTCGCCCGCCCGACCTGGAGTTCGTGCTGCCGGCCGGGGCGACGCTGGTGTTCTACACCGACGGGCTGATCGAGCGGCGGGACGCGACGATCGACGAGGGGTTGGCCGCGGTCGCCGCGATCTCCACCACCGTCGACGACGACCTGGACCGCTTCTGCGCCCGCCTGCTGGTGGAGTTGGCCCCGCCGGAGATCCAGGACGACGTGGCCGTCGTCGTCCTGCGCCGCCGCTGACCGTCAGCGCACCGACCGGGCGTACGCGGCGGGGGACACCCCGGCGACCGTGGTGAAGTCACGCACCAGGTGGGCCTGGTCGCTGTAGCCGAGGTCGGCGGCGAGGTCCGCCCAGCTCGGTGGGGTGCCGGCAGCCTGTTCGACGGCCTCCTGGAGCCGGTAGCGGCGGATCACCCACTTCGGCCCGACCCCCACGTACTCCAGGAAGAGTCGCTGCAACCGGCGGACCGGAACGTCGTGCCGCGCGGCGAGGTCGTCGACCCGCAGCACCGTCCGGTCGGTGCGGACGGCCTCGGCCAACACGATGGCCTGCTCGGCCGCCGGGTCCGGTCTCGGCCCCCAGGCGGTGAGCAGGCTGTCCAGGGCAGCGCAACGCTCGTCGTCGGTGCCCGCGCACACCGCGCCGGGCGGCATCGTCAGCCGACCGGTGGGCAGCGGCACCCGCCGACCGGTCAGCTCGCTCACGGGTCGTCGCCAGAACGTCTGGAAACCGCCGGGGCGGAACTGCACACCGCAGACGCGGCCGGTGCCGGTCAGCGTGACCCGGAACAGGTCGAGGCCCACACCGGCGACCTCGCCGTACTCGGGCCCGTCACCGTCCTGCCGGAACACCACATTCACCGCCGGGTGTGGCACGACCCGCTGCTCGAACGGTGTACGCAACGCCCAGTCGATCAACCAGTAGTGCTCGACCCAGTGGCGTAGCGGCTCCGCCGGCAGGTGCCGCTGGAAGCGCACCTCGCGCAGCATGCGCGCGGGGTCGAGAATGCCCCGGCTGTCGCCACGCGGTCGCTGTCGCATTTGTTCAAGACCACCCTCATACGCTGGCCCTATGACCACTCAGACTAGCGATCTGCTGGCGGCTGCCGCGCCGCGAACCGTCGATGTGGTGCGGGGCATCACCGACGACCAGCTCGACCTGCCCACGCCCTGTCGTGACTACCTGGTGCGGGACCTGCTCAACCACCTCTTCGAGGTGGTGGTCAACTTCCAGGGGCTGGCCGCGAAACACTCGGTGGAGTGGGCCGAGAAGCCCGACCACCTCGGTGACGGCTGGCGGGACCGGTTCGAGGTGGAGACCGATCGGTTGGTCGCGGCGTGGTCGGATCCGTCCACCCTGGAGGGTGTGTCGCCGGGCATGGGCATGCCGCAGGCCGTCGTCGGCGGGATGGCCCTGCTGGACCTGACCGTGCACGGCTGGGACCTCGCCGTCGCCACCGGCCAGTCGTACCAGCCTGCCCCGGAGGCGGTGGCCGAGCTGCACGGCCTCGTCGAGCAGTTGGCCCCCACCGCCCGCAAGATGGGCGTCTTCGCCGACCCGGTACCCCACCCCACCCCGACCGACCACCCCGACCTGGCCCACCTCCTGACCCAAACCGGCCGCACCCCCACCTGGCCCACCCCAACCCCCTAAAAGCCCCCAAACCCCCCGCCCCCCCACCCCCACCCCCGCCCCCCACCCACCCCCCACCCCCACCCCCACCCCTCGTTCCGGTGATCAAGAGGTTTGCGTCAGATTGCGGCGCGTTCTTGACGCAAACCTCTTGATCACCGAGGGCCGGGGGCCGGGGGGTTGGGGGCCGGGGGCCGGGCGTGGGGGCGGGCTGGGGTGGGGTTGTTGACTTGGGTATTCGCTGGGTGAATAGTGGGTGGCGTGTCTACGCCGCATGTTCTGCTCGGGTTGTTGGCTGCCGGCAGCCGGCACGGTTACGAGCTGAAGCGTGCGCATGACGAGCGGCTGCCGAGAGCCCGGCCGTTGGCCTTCGGGCAGGTCTACGCCACCCTGGGTCGCCTCGAACGGGACGGCCTGGTGGCCGCCGCCGGGCAGGACCGCGCGGGCGGGCCGGATCGCACGGCCTACGCACTGACGGACCGGGGCCGGGTCACCCTGGACCAGTGGCTCGCCACTGTGGAACCACCCATGCCGTACGTGGCCAGCACGCTCTTCGCCAAGGTCGTGGTGGCGCTCCTGGTCGCCGACGTCGACCGGGCCCGGTCCTACCTGATCGCCCAGCGCGCCGCGCACACCGCACGTCTGCGTGAGCTGACGACGGTGAAGGCCGACCCAGCCGCCACCCTCAGCGATGTGGTCGCCGCCGACTTCGCGATCTCCCACCTCGACGCGGACCTGCGGTGGTTGCACACCACCCTGGGCCGGGTCGCCGACTGGCACCGGGAGGTGCACCCGTGACGCAACTCCAGGCTCGCGGCGTGGTTCGGGCGTACGGCCCGACACCCGCGCTACGCGGTGTGACGCTCGACGTGGCCGAGGGCGAGATCGTCGCCGTCACCGGTCCGAGTGGCTGCGGCAAGTCGACCCTGCTGCACTGCCTGGCCGGGATCCTCCGCCCGGACGCGGGCGAGGTGACCTGGCGTGGGCAGCGCATCGACACCTGGTCGGAGGCGGCCCGGTCCCGGCTGCGGCGCACCGAGTTCGGGGTGCTGTTCCAGTTCGGCCAACTGGTGGCCGAGTTGACGGCGGCGGAGAACGTCGCCCTTCCCCTGCTCCTCGCCGGCACGGGGCGGCGAGAGGCACGGACGGCGGCACTCACCTGGCTGGAACGGTTCGGGGTGCCCGAGGTGGCTGATGTCCGGCCGGGTGAGATGTCCGGCGGTCAACAGCAGCGCTGCGCCACGGCACGGGCGCTGGTGACCGAGCCTCGGGTGCTGTTCGCGGACGAGCCGACCGGGGCACTGGACACGCTCACCGGCGAGCAGGTCCTCACCCAACTGGTCCGGCTCGCCCGTGAGCAGCGCACCTCCGTCGTGCTGGTCACCCACGAGCCGCGGATCGCCGCGTACGCCGATCGGGAGATCGTGCTGCGTGACGGCCTGGTCGACCACACCGGCCTGGGGCTCGACGTGCCGATGGTCGGCGGCGCGCGGTGAGACCGGCGACGCTGGTCCGCCTCGCGCTCGCCGGGAGCCGCACCGACGTCGCCCGGGTGGTGCTGACCGCCCTCAGCGCCCTGCTGGCGACCCTGGCCGGGCTCGCGGCGCTGACCGTGCTGGCCATCCCCACACCGCTGGCGACGGACGAAAACCCGAACAGGTGGTCCGAGCAGTACCACAACGCGCTGCTCGAACAGCCGGGGCTGCGCGGCGGGACGGCGTTCGCGCTGCTCATGCTGATGGTTCCGGTGCTGGCGCTGGCCGGTCAGTGTGCCCGGCTCGGCGCACCGGCGCGGGACCGGCGGTTGGCCGCGATCCGACTCGCCGGGGCCACGCCCGGTCAGGTCACGAGGCTGGCCGTGCTGGAGACCGGCCTGGCCGCCCTGCTCGGCACGCTCACCGGGCTGGGTGTCCACCTGGTCGGCCGCGAGCTGCTGCACCGGCCGGACGCGCGAGGCCAACTGGCCCTGCCGACCGATGTGATGCCGTCGCCCGGGGCGGTGGCCGCCGTGGTGCTCGGCCTGCCGGTCGTCGCCGCGCTGGCCACCGTGCTGATGCTGCGTACGGTCACCACCACCCCGCTCGGGGTGAGCCGTAAGGCGGCCCGCGAACGCGGCCCCCGGCCGTGGGCGGGTTACCTGATCGGGCTCGGTGTGGTGTCGTTCGCGGCGGTCCGCCCGGTGTACGACCGGTTCGGCGACAACACCGCGATGCTCAGCCGGCTGGTGCCGCTGATGTTCGCGGTGAGTGCCCTCGCGGCGATGATCGGAGTGGTGATCGGCACCGGCTGGATCTCGTACCACTGCGGGAAGCTGATGCGGCGATACGCCCGTCGGCCCCCGGCCCTGCTCGCGGCGGGCCGGTTGATGGCCGACCCGTGGGCCGGGAGCCGCACGTTCGCGGCGCTGCTCGCTGCCCTGATCTTCGGCGGGGGTGCGGCCGCTCAGCGCGCCTACTTCGCCACCCAGGACCAAGTCGACCGGGAGCAGAACCAGCTCGTCGGCGGGGCCGAGGTCCGCGACTCGTTCTACCTGTCCACTATGGATCTGGTCGACGCCGCGGTGGCGGTGGCCGTCCTGATCGCGGCGGGCGGGCTGATCGTCGCGCTGGTCGAGGGGATCGTCGCCCGGCGGCGGGCGTACGCCGCGTTGGTCGCCACCGGTGTGCCCCGCGCGGCGCTGAGCCGCTCGGTGGCCTGGCAGGCGTTGGCGCCGGCCGTGCCGGCGATCCTGCTCGCGCTCACCGTGGGCACCCTGCTCGGCCGAGGGCTGGTCACGGAGGTGTCCGCAGGAGGCGGGTCGGAAATGATCTGTGAGGCCACCGCGGCGCTCTGTGCCGACCCGGCCACCAGCGGGCAATACACCCGGATCGTGCACTTCCCCGAAGTTCAGCGAGCCGTTCCCGTACCCCTGGAGCACCTGGCCTGGCTCGGCGCTGGTGGGCTGGTCGCGGTGCTGGTGACGGTCGGCGTCGGCCTGCTCTTCCTGCGCGCCAGCACGGCGGTGGACGAGCTGCGCACGACCTGAGTCGATGTAACACCGCAGGTGGCGGTACCGCTGACTGCACCGGAGGCCTGGCCCGTCGGGTCTCCGGTGCCCGGGACCGGATGGTCCCGGCGTGGCGTCGGTAGGAGACCGCAGATGCACAGTCAGTCGGGGTCGACCCCGCCGGTGTTCGTCGACCGCACCGGGCGGCGCCGTCGACTGACAGTCATCGCCGGCACCACGGTGGGTCTCGGTCTGCTGACCAGCCTCGCACTGGTCACCGCCGGGATCTTCCTGGACACCTCGGTGCCGCTGCCCGGCTGGTCGGACACCCCCCGGCAGACCCGTCCGCTGGAGGCCGGCGTCGACGGGATCAACCAGCCCCGGGTGGTCAGGTCGCCGTCGCCGTCGCCCCGCACCTCGACGCCTCCGCCGCGGCCCACCCCGACCGCCGACGATCGAACGCCGGTCACGGCTACCGGAGCGCCGTCGGCCACTGACCGGCCGGGGCGTGGCGACGAGCACCGCAACACCGCGAAGCCGACCCGGTCGCCGGGGAAGCCGCAGTGACGAGGCCGCGACACGTCGCCCGGCGTGACCCTCGCGCGCACTGGCTGTTGCTCCTGCTCGGGTTGCTCCTGCTGTTCGCGGCGCTCACCGTGAACGGTCTGGTGACAGGTCTCACCGGCGGGTCCGGTACGCCCGCCGCCGGTGACCAGCCGGCGCGGGGAGTGCCGGCCGCCGCCGGTTCGGGCGGTCCGGTGCTGCGACTGGACCAGGCCGAACCGGCGACCCGGGCGCTGCCGGACCGCACCATCGCGTTGACCTTCGACGACGGGCCGGACCCGCGCTGGACCCCGCAGATCCTCGACATGCTGCGCCGACACGGCGCGCAGGCCACCTTCTTCGTGGTGGGTGCCCGGGTCAACGAGC
Source organism: Micromonospora sp. WMMD964 (assembly GCF_029581455.1). Classification (NCBI taxonomy): domain Bacteria; kingdom Bacillati; phylum Actinomycetota; class Actinomycetes; order Micromonosporales; family Micromonosporaceae; genus Micromonospora; species Micromonospora sp. WMMD964. Next base: position 1,375,297 of record NZ_CP120860.1, read on the forward strand.
ACCCGGAGCTCGTGCGGCGGATTCTCGCCGAGGGCCACGAGATCGGGTCACACACGTTCACCCACGCCGACCTCGCCACCGTGTCGCCGTGGCGGCGCGACCTCGAACTGTCGTTGACCCGGAAGGCCGTCGCGGCGGCCACCGGCCGTGAGGTGACGCTGTTCCGACCGCCGTTCTCGTCCGTGCCGGCCGCCCTGACCGACCCCGAGTACACCGCTCTGCGCGGCGCGGCCCAGGCCGGTCACGTGGCGGTACTCGCCGACCTGGACACCAAGGACTGGCAGCGCCCGGGTTCGGAGCAGATCGTCCGAGCGGCGACCCCCAAGCAGGGGCGTGGGGCGGTGGTGCTCATGCACGACGGCGGCGGTGACCGGGCGCAGACCCTCGCCGCGTTGGACCGGCTGCTGCCCGCGTTGGCCGATCGCGGCTACCGGTTCACCACCGTGTCCGCCGGTATCGACGCCTCGCCGTCGATGGTCCCGGCGAGTTCCGGCGCCCGGTTGAGCGGCACCGCGCTCCGGTGGACCCAGACCGGCGCCCGCTGGTCCGCCGGGGTGATGAACGTGCTGCTGGCCACCGCGCTCGTGCTCGGTGTCGCACGCCTTGCGGTGCAGGTGTTCTGCGCCCAGCGGCACGTCCGCCGGGTCCGACGTCCCCGACCGGGCCGGCCCGAGGTGCGGGTACCCGTGTCGGTGATCGTCCCCGCGTACAACGAGGCGGCGAACATCGCCTCCACGGTCCGGTCCCTGATAACCAGCGCGTACCCGGCGTTGGAGGTGATCGTGGTGGACGACGGGTCCGACGACGGCACCGCCGACATCGTCGAGCGGATGCGGCTGCGCGGCGTACGCGTGATCCGGCAGGCGAACGCCGGCAAGCCGGCGGCGCTGAACACCGGCATCCGGGCCGCCCGGGCGAACCTGCTGGTGCTGGTGGACGGGGACACCGTGTTCCAGCCGGACACCGTCCATCGGCTGGTCCAGGGTTTCGCCGACCCGTCGGTCGGTGCGATCAGCGGCAACACCAAGGTCGCCAACCGGCGCCGGCTGCTCGGCCGGTGGCAGCACCTGGAGTACGTGATCGGCTTCAACCTCGACCGGCGGATGTACGACGTGTTGGAGTGCATGCCGACCATCCCCGGCGCGATCGGTGCGTTCCGTCGTGAGGTGCTGCTGCGGGTCGGCGGGGTGCCGTCGGACACCCTGGCTGAGGACACCGACCTGACCATGAAGGTGCTCCGGGCCGGCTGGCGGGTGGTCTACGAGGAGTCGGCCATCGCCTGGACCGAGGCCCCGTCGTCGCTGCGTCAGCTCTGGCGGCAGCGCTACCGCTGGTGCTACGGCACGATGCAGGCGATGTGGAAGCACCGGCACGCGTTGCGTGAGTCGGGTGCCGGCGGCAAGCTGGGCCGGCGCGGCCTGCCGTACCTCACTGTGTTCCAGATCGTGTTGCCGCTGACCGCCCCGGCGGTCGACGTGTTCGCCGTCTACGGCCTGCTCTTCCTGCCCTGGTCGACCCTCGCCCTGGCCTGGGCCGGACTGCTGTTGCTTCAGGCCGCCACCGCCGGCTACGCGCTGCGCCTGGACCGGGAACGGTACGGCCCACTGTGGGCGCTGCCGTTGCAGCAACTGGTCTACCGGCAGTTGATGTATCTGGTGGTGGTGCAGTCGGTGGTCACCGCGTTGATCGGCAACCGGCTGCGCTGGCAGCGGATGGCGCGTACCGGCGAGGCTGCCGCGCTGGTGGGTGCCGGTCGCGTGTGACGCCCTGCCGCGACGCGCGGGCTGCTCAGGTCGGGGCGTGGAAGAGCCCGGCGGACCAGGAGATGAACAGCCCGACGGCGGCCGAGCAGCAGCAGACGAGCAGTGCGGCGGCGACGACGGCGAGGATCATCCAACCGGACCTGCGCCGGGCCGCGCCCGGGGTGCCCGCATCGCCGGCCCCCTCGCCCGCCTCGTCGCTCACGTCGGAAGTCTAGGCGGGGCGGATCCACTCCGGGTCGGGATGTTCGCGGCATCCCGACCCGGAGTCGAGCAGACGGTCAGGCGCGGCCGATCCGGTCCAGGATCCAGGCGTTGATGAACGCCTCCTCGCGCCAGGCGTCGTAGCGACCGCTCGGACCGCCGTGCCCGGCACCCATCTCGGTCTTGAGCAGGTAGTCACCGTTCGGTGCGACAGCGCGCAGCCGGGCGACCCACTTCGCCGGCTCCGAGTAGAGCACCCGGGTGTCGTTGAGGCTGGTCACCGCGAGGATCGCCGGATAGTCGACGGCGGTCACGTTCTCGTACGGCGTGTAGGACTTCATGTACGCGTACACCTCGGGATCCTCCAGCGGGTTGCCCCACTCCTCCCACTCGGTGACGGTCAGCGGCAGCGACGGGTCGAGGATCGACGTGAGCGCGTCCACGAACGGCACCTGCGCCACGATGCCGGTGAACGCGTCCGGCGCGAGGTTGGCGACAGCGCCCATCAGCAGGCCGCCGGCCGAGGCACCCCGGGCTACCAGCCGGTCGCTGGCCGTCCAGCCGGCCTTGACCAGGTGCCGGGCGCAGGCGACGAAGTCGGTGAAGGTGTTCTTCTTGGCCAGCAGCTTGCCCTGGTCGTACCAGCGTCGACCCAGCTCACCGCCGCCCCGGGTGTGTGCCACGGCGAAGACCACGCCCCGGTCCAGCAGGGACAGTCGGGCCACCGAGAACCACGGGTCCATGCTGGCCTCGTACGAGCCGTAGCCGTACAGCTCGCAGGGCGCCGAGCCGTCCCGGGGCGTGCCGACGCGGCAGACCAGCGAGATCGGCACCCGGGTGCCGTCGTCGGCGAGTGCCCAGTCGCGGTGCTGCTCGTACTCGGCGGGGTCGTACGGCCGGCCGTCCGGGCCGGGCAGCACCGGCTTCTGCTTACGCAGCACCATCTGCCTGGTGACCAGGTCGTAGTCGTACACCGAGTCGGGGGTGACCAGGGAGGAGTAGCGCAGGCGGACCTGCCCGGTGCGGTACTCCGGGTTGGCGTCCAGCCCGACGCTGTAGAGCGGCTCCGGGAAGTCGATGTCGTACGAGTCGTCGCTGCCGACCGGCAGGACCCGCAGCCCGGTGAGGCCGTCGGTGCGCAGCGACACCACCAGGTGGTTGGCGAAGGCGTCCACGGACTCCAACCGGGTGCCGGGGGAGTGCTCGATCACCGGCACCCAGTCGCCCGGTGTGTCCGCCGAGGTGAACGCCAGCGCGAAGTCCTCCGCGCCGTCGTTGTGCAGGATGAGGAAGCGGTGCCCGTGGTGCTCCACCGCGTACTCGACGCCCTGGCGTCGGGGGGCGATCACCGCGGGCGCGCCGGCCGGGTTGCCGGCGGGGATCACCAGCACCTCACTGGTCACCTTGCTGTGGATGTCGATCAGGATGAACTTCTCCGAGCGGGTCAGCTCCACGCCGACCCAGAACCGCTCGTCGTCCTCCTGGTGGACCACCACGTCGTCGGCGGCGGCCGAGCCGATGGTGTGCCGCCACACCCGGTTCGGCCGCCAGGCGTCGTCCACCGTCACGTAGAAGAGCACCGAGGCGTCGGACGACCAGGCGGTGCCGTAGAAGGTGTCGGGCACCTCGTCGGGCAGCAGCTCGCCGGTGGTCAGGTCCTTCACGCGCAGGGTGAACCGCTCGTCGCCGGAGAAGTCGGTGGAGTAGGCCAGCCAACGGCCGTCCGGGCTGACGTCGAACGCGCCCAGCGAGAAGAAGTCGTGCCCCTCGGCCAGCAGGTTGCCGTCGAGCAGCACCTCCTCACCGTCGAGCGGGGCACCGTCGGCGCTGACCGGCGGGTCGGTCTCACCGTCGCGGACCGCGCGGCGGCAGTGCACCCCGTACTGCTGCCCCTCGACCGTCCGGGTGTAGTACCAGTGCCCGCCCTTGCGGGTCGGCACGGACAGGTCGGTCTCCCTGGTCCGCCGGCGGGTCTCTTCGAACAACGCGGCGCGTAGGTCGGCCAGGTGCGCCGTGCGCGTGTCGGTGTACGCGTTCTCGGCGGTCAGGTAGGCGATTGTCTCCGGATCGTCCTTGGCGGCGAGCCAGGCGTACTCGTCGATGACGGTGTCGCCGTGGTGGGTGCGCTCGCTGGGCACCCGCTTCGCCGCGGGCGGGGCAGTCTCGGTGGTCACGGCGGCCACGTTACCGGCCGGTGCCCGATGTGCGCCGGACCAGCGGCATCCTGATAGTCGTCACCACGTCTTTCGAACACATGTACGATAACCGCCATGGCGGCAGCAGCGAGTTCCCTCGGCCGGTCCGGAGCCCTCGAGATCACCCGACGATTGGCGGCCATCTGTGGCCCACCGTTCTCCCGGCTGGGTGGGCCGGCCGACGAGGTGGCCGGCCGTCCGGCGCGTTGGGTGGCCGTGCCGGGCGGTCCGCACGCCGCTGCCGAGGTGCTGCGGCTGGCCGCCGCGCACGACCTGGCGGTGGTGCCCAGGGGCGCCGGCACCAAGATCGACTGGGGTGCCACCCCGGTGCAGGTGGACATCCTGCTCGACACCGGTCGACTGGCCGGCATCGGTCACGAGCCGGTCGGCGCGCTGGTGGCCGAGGTGGGCGCCGGCACCCCGTTGCGGGCGGTGCAGGCCACCCTGGAGCGCACCGGCCAGCGACTGGCGATGGACGCCCCGTCGCCGGGTGCGACGGTGGGCGGGGTGCTCGCCGCGGGCGAGGCGGGCCCGATCAGCCACCGCCACGGCAGCCCGTGCGACCAACTGCTCGGCGTCCGTTACCTCGCCGCCGACGGCGAGCTGGTGAGTGCCGGGGGTGGTGCGCCCGGTCTCGACCTGGCCCGGCTGCTCTGCGGCTCGCAGGGTGCGCTCGGTGTGCTGGTCTCGGCGACCCTGCGGGTGCAGCCGGTTCCGGCGAGCCGACTGTGGGTGTCCCGTCCGGTGTGGACGCCGTTGGAGGTGCACGACCTGGTCCGGACGATCCTGGCCGCCCGACTGGAGCCGGCCGCCATCGAGCTGGACCTGCCCGGGGGCCTGCCCCGGCCGCGTGCGGCGTACCCGCCGGGCCACCCGGCGGCCACCGCCCGGGAGCGCCACCCGTCGATGTCCGGCCGGGCCGGAGCGCCGTCGCGGGCGGGCAGCCTGGTGGTGCTATTGGAGGGCGGCCCCTCCGACGTCACCGAACGCGCCGAGCGCCTGGTCGGCCTGCTGCACGGGGAGGCCACGATCGCCCACTCCGCGCCCACGTGGTGGCGTCGATACCCGTTCGCGCCCGGCGACACCGCACTGCGCCTGGAGGTGCCGATCGGCGACCTGCACGCCGCCGTCTACGCGTTGCGCGACGCGGCCGGCGCGCCGGTGCCGGTGCGTGGCTCCGCCGGGCTGGGCGTGGTGCACGCGGCACTGCCCGGAGCCCTGGCCCCCGACCGGGTGGCGTCGATCCTGGCGGCCGTCCGAGGAGTGCTGCTGGCCCGGCAGGGCCGCTGCGTGGTGGTCTCCGCCCCGACGGCGGTCCGCCGCGCCGTCGACCTCTGGGGCGAGCTGGCCGGCCTGACCCGGCTGCGGGCGGCCAAGGAGCACCTCGATCCGGAACACCGGCTCGCGCCCGGGCGCCTCCCTGGCGGTCTGTGACCGGTCAGTCCATCCACCAGGTGTGCAGGTCGGCTCAGGCTGCGGCGGGTCAGGTGGCGTCGTTGCGGAGCACCAGGACGGCGATGTCGTCCCGGGGCGGCTCGACCGAGAAGTTGATCGCGGCGGAGCGCAGCCTGGCGGCCACCACGTCGGCCGAATATCCCGCCAGGGGCGCTGCCGCACCCCGCAGGCGTTCGGTGCCGAACAACTCCCGGCCCCGCCGCCGCTCGGTGACGCCGTCGGTGTAGAAGATCAGTGAGTCGCCGGGCGCGAGGGTGATCTCCGCCGTCGGTGAGGTGATCGTGTCGAGGAGGCCGAGGGCGGTGCCGCCGGTGCCGACGAACCCCGCGCCGCCCGTGGCGGACAGCAGCACCGGCCGGTCGTGCCCGGCCAGGTGCAGTGACACGTCGAGCCCGTCGCCCTCGCCGGGCCCGACCGCCGCCAGCGCCAACGTGCAGTACCGCCCGCCGCCCCGCTCGACGAGCGTCTCGTTGAGCCGTGCCAACACCTCCGGCAACGGTTTACCGTCACCGACCAGAACCCGGATCACATCGCGGACCAACCCGGTCACCGCGGCGGCCTGGACGCCCTTGCCCGAGACGTCACCGATCACCACCAGCCACCGTCTGTCGGGCAGCGGCACCACGTCGTAGAAGTCGCCCCCCACCTCGGCGTCGTCGCCGGTCGGCACGTACTCGGCGGCGAAACCGATGCCGTCCACCACGGGAAGCGCCGGAGGCAGGAGGGACTGCTGGAGCGTCTGCGCCACCCGACGGCGCTCGGCGTGGATCCGCGCGTTCTCGATCGCCAACGCGGCCCGCCGGGCCACGTCCTCCAACACGGCCACCTCGTCCGGATCGTGCCGGTGGCGCTGGTGCCGCCCCACCGCCAGGGTGCCGAGCCGCTGCCCACGGGCGATCAGGGGGACCGCGAAACCCTCCATCGGCCCGCCCAGGGGGATCTGCGCCGCGCTGCGCGACGCCTCGCGCAGGCGGGCCTGGATCGAATCCGGCCCGGTCTCCGCCAACACCTTGTGCAGTTGCGGAAGCGTCGACTCGTCGGCGTGGCTGGCCGCCGCCAGCCGCAGCCGACCCCACTCGTCGGTGGTGTGCACCGCGCACCACTGGCCCAGCCGCGGCACCACCAACTGCGGCACCAGCGCCATGGTCAGGTCGACGTCCAACGACTGGGCGAGCAGTTCACTCGCCTCGGCCAGGAACGTCAGCCACACCTGTCGACGGACGTCGGCGCGGCGCAGTCGGTCGTTCTCCAGGTGCAGCGACAGGCGCTCGGCGGTCAGCACCGCCAACGGCCGGGCGTACGCCGACGGCGCGGCGTCCAACTCCAGCTCCCCGGCGTACGGGCGGTGCACCGTCAACGGCACCCGGAGCAGCTCACTGTCGGGGCGGGGCGGTCGACCGAAGCGGGCCAACACCTGCCGCCCCTGCCCGTCGCCCCGGTCCAGGCGGATCGTGCCGCCGGCTGCGCCGACCATCTCGGCGACCCGGCTGAGGAGGCTGGTGGCGAAGTCGGGCAGGGGGTCGTCCGCGTACAGGTCGGGCGCGGTCTGCATGAGTTCGCTCATCGCGCTGGCGCTCGGCGCGGACTTCTCCGTGGTCGTACCGGGGCCGGCGCTGGCCGGTGCCGTCGGGCGGTCGGCGACGTCCTCGGCCGACGCCTCGACGCCGGGGCGGTCCAGCCGGAACCAGACGCCCTTCCCGGTGGGCAGGTAGGTCGTGCCCCAGCGGCTGGCGAAGTGGTCGACCAGCAGGAGGCCGCGACCCCGCTCGGAGACCTCGTTGATCTCGGCGGAGTCGTTGCGGGTGCCGACGGTCAGCTCGTCGCCGGAGCCGGGGGCGAAGTCGAGGACGGTGACGGTCAGCCCGATCTCGTCGGCGACGACCTCGATGTCCAACTCGGTGCGGGCGTGCTCCACGGCGTTCGTGGTCAGCTCGGTGGTGAGCAGCAGTGCCTCGTTGACCAACTCGTCCAGGTGTGACTCGGTCAACACCGAGCGGACCACGGCGCGGGCGGCGGCCGGGGTACGGCGATCCGCGGGCAGCCGGACACGCCGGACCGCCCCGTCCCGGGCTCCGTTCGTCGCCGTCCCCGCCTCGGCTGACACCCCCGTATCCTCTACCGTCCCCCTACCGGGTGCCAAGCCGATCACCCTCGCGAGCCTTGCGCGGGCGAAGAGAGCAATCGAGCCGTGTCCGGACTCCGCCTCGGCGTGAGCGCCCGTACGGAACAGGCATTCCGGGCCCGTCGGTCACCCCTGCGAGGTCTGCGGTGGGCCGTGCCCGATCCAGCGTCGTCGAGGCGGTCCCGGTGGCGATCCCGGCCACCTGGCGGGTCGCACACCCTGGCACTACGGCTCGCGCGGGCACAATATGGGGTGCCGGTGTGTCCGCACGGACCGGTGCCCCCGAGTTGAGCGAGGAATGATGACCACGGCGAAGCAGTCGGTGGCGGATCCGTCCGCGCCCGACCACGAGGCGCTCCTCGGTGAGTTGACCGAGGCACTGCGACGGATCGGTCGCGGCGACCTGAAGGTCCGGCTTCCCCGCCGTGCCGGCGCGGCCGGTGAGGTGGCGGACGCCTTCAACGAGGTCGTCTCGCTCCAGGAGCGGCAGTACCTGGACCTGCGGCGGATCAGCCGCATCGTCGGTCGCGACGGCCGGCTCACCGAGCGGCTCGACGACGAAGGGCTGGACGGATCCTGGGCGGAGGGGCAGCGGGCGATCAACTCGCTGATCGACGACCTGGGCCGACCGACCACCGAGATCGCCCGGGTCATCGTGGCGGTGGCCGACGGCGACCTGTCGCAGCACATGGCGTTGGAGATCGACGGTCGGCCGCTGCGCGGTGAGTACCTGCGCATCGGGCGCACCGTGAACACGATGGTCGACCAGTTGTCCTCGTTCTCCAACGAGGTGACCCGGGTGGCCCGTGAGGTGGGCACCGAGGGCAAGCTGGGCGGTCAGGCGGACGTGCGGGGTGTCGCCGGCACCTGGAAGGACCTCACCGACTCGGTGAACACCATGGCGTCGAACCTGACCGGCCAGGTGCGGTCGATCTCGCAGGTGGCGACGGCGGTGGCCAAGGGCGACCTGTCGCAGAAGATCACTGTCGGCGCGCGGGGCGAGGTGGCCGAGCTGGCCGCCACGATGAACTACCTCACCGACACGCTGCGGCTCTTCGCCGAGCAGGTGACCCGGGTGGCCCGCGAGGTGGGCACCGAGGGCAAGCTCGGTGGTCAGGCCGAGGTGCCGAACGTGGCGGGCACCTGGAAGGACCTGACCGACAGCGTCAACTCGATGGCGTCGAACCTGACCGCCCAGGTCCGCAACATCGCGCAGGTCTCGACGGCGGTGGCGCGCGGTGACCTGTCGCAGAAGATCACCGTGGCGGCGCAGGGCGAGATCCTGGAGCTGAAGGACACCGTCAACACGATGGTGGATCAGTTGTCGTCGTTCGCCGACGAGGTGACCCGGGTCGCGCGTGAGGTGGGCATCGAGGGCAAGCTGGGCGGTCAGGCTCAGGTGCGGGGCGTGTCCGGCACCTGGCGGGACCTCACCGAGAACGTCAACCAGCTCGCCGGCAACCTGACCAGCCAGGTCCGCAACATCTCCCAGGTCTCCACGGCGGTGGCGAAGGGTGACCTGTCGCAGAAGATCACGGTGGATGCCCAGGGCGAGATCCTGGAGTTGAAGAACACCGTCAACACGATGGTGGACCAGTTGTCGTCGTTCGCCGACGAGGTGACCCGGGTGGCCCGTGAGGTGGGCACCGAGGGCAACCTGGGCGGGCAGGCGCAGGTCAAGGGCGTCAGCGGTACGTGGCGCGACCTCACCGACAACGTGAACTCGATGGCGTCGAACCTGACCAGTCAGGTCCGCAACATCGCGTCGGTGACCACGGCGGTGGCGAAGGGTGACCTGTCGCAGAAGATCACGGTGGACGCGCGGGGCGAGATCCTGGAGCTGAAGTCGACCGTCAACACGATGGTGGATCAGTTGTCGTCGTTCGCCGACGAGGTGACCCGGGTGGCCCGCGAGGTGGGCACCGAGGGCAAGCTGGGTGGTCAGGCCCAGGTGCGCGGTGTCGCCGGCACGTGGCGGGACCTGACCGACAACGTGAACTCGATGGCGTCGAACCTGACCGCCCAGGTCCGCAACATCGCCCAGGTCTCCACCGCGGTCGCCAAGGGTGACCTGTCGCAGAAGATCACGGTGGACGCGCGGGGCGAGATCCTGGAGCTGAAGTCGACCGTCAACACGATGGTGGATCAGTTGTCGTCGTTCGCCGACGAGGTGACCCGGGTGGCCCGCGAGGTGGGCACCGAGGGCAAGCTGGGTGGCCAGGCGCAGGTGAAGGGCGTTTCCGGCACCTGGCGGGACCTGACCGACAACGTGAACTCGATGGCGTCGAACCTGACGAGTCAGGTCCGCAACATCGCCTCGGTGACCACGGCGGTGGCGAAGGGCGACCTGAGCCAGAAGATCACGGTGGACGCGCAGGGCGAGATCCTGGAGCTGAAGTCGACCGTCAACACGATGGTGGATCAGTTGTCGTCGTTCGCCGACGAGGTGACCCGGGTGGCCCGCGAGGTCGGCATCGAGGGCAAGCTGGGCGGTCAGGCGCAGGTGAAGGGCGTTTCCGGCACCTGGCGGGACCTCACCGAGAACGTCAACCAGCTCGCCTCGACGTTGACCACGCAGCTGCGGGCCATCGCCCAGGTGTCCACCTCGGTGACCAGGGGTGACCTGACCCAGCGGATCGCGGTCAAGGCGCAGGGCGAGGTCGCCGAGCTGAAGGACAACATCAACCAGATGATCGTCACCCTCCGGGAGACGACCAAGAAGAACGCCGAGCAGGGCTGGCTGGACTCCAACCTGGCCCGGATCGGTGGCCTGTTGCAGGGCCAGCGCGACCTCGGCGAGGTCTGCCGCATGATCATGACGGAGGTGACGCCGCTGGTCGACGCCCAGCTCGGCGCCTTCTTCCTGGCCGACGACACCGACGGCAGCATGCGGCTGCGGCTGACCTCCTCCTACGGGTACGTGGCGCGGGGCACCGACGTCACCTTCGGGCCGGGTGAGGGGCTGGTCGGGCAGACCGCGTTGTCCCGCCGCACGATCCGGGTCAGCGCCTCCCCGAACAGCCGGCTCACCCTGCGTTCCGGTCTGGCCGAGACACCTCCGTCCGACCTGGTGGTGCTCCCCGTGCTGTTCGAGGGCGAGCTGCTCGGGGTGATCGAGTTCGCCAGCGTGTCGGCGTTCTCCGAGCTGCACCTCGCGTTCCTGGAGCGGTTGGTGCTCACCATCGGCATCGCCGTCAACACCATCCAGGCCAACCGGCGTACGGAGGAGTTGCTGGCCCAGTCGCAGCGCCTGGCGCACGAGATGCAGGAGCAGTCGGCGGAGTTGCAGCGCACCAACGCCGAGCTGGAGGAGAAGGCCACTCTGCTGTCCGAGCAGAAGGGCAACATCGAGACGAAGAACCGGGAGATCGAGCTGGCGCGACTGGGCCTGGAGGAGAAGGCGCAGCAGTTGACCCGGGCCTCGGCGTACAAGTCGGAGTTCCTGGCCAACATGAGCCACGAGCTGCGTACGCCGCTGAACTCGTTGCTGCTGCTGGCCCGTCTGCTCGCGGAGAACTCGGAGCAGAACCTCAGCCCGAAGCAGATCGAGTTCGCCCGGACCATCCACGGGTCCGGCTCCGACCTGCTGCGCCTGATCGACGACATCCTCGACCTGTCCAAGATCGAGGCGGGTCGGATGGACGTCGAGCCGACCGAGATCCGCTTCACCGAGCTGCGCGGCTTCGTCGAGCAGGCGTTCGCGCCGCAGGCCGAGGAGAAGAACCTGGACTTCCAGGTACGGGTGAGCAAGGATCTGCCGCCGGCGCTGGTGACGGACGCGCAGCGGTTGCAGCAGATCCTGCGCAACCTGCTCTCCAACGCGGTGAAGTTCACCGACAACGGCGCGGTGACGCTGCGGATCGCTCCGGCGGCGGAGAACGCGGTGTTCGACGTGCCGGCGCTGACCAACGCCCAACAGGTGATCGCGTTCACCGTGATCGACACCGGGATCGGGATCTCCGACGACAAGTTGTCGATCATCTTCGAGGCGTTCCAGCAGGCGGACGGCACGACCAGTCGCCGCTACGGCGGCACCGGTCTGGGTCTGTCGATCAGCCGCGACCTGGCCCGGCTGATCGGCGGCACCATCACCGTGTCGTCGGCGCCCGGTCAGGGTTCGACGTTCACCCTGTTCGTGCCGCAGGTGCTGGCTCCGGACGCGGTGGTCGCGCCCCAGCCGCCGTCTCCGCAGCGCGCCGGCCTGCCGTCGTCGCTGCTCATGCCGCCGCTGGAGCTGCTGCCGGAGCGGCCGGAGGCACCGGCCACCCGTCAACTGGACGGCGCCACCGTTCTGATCGTGGACGACGACGTCCGGAACGTCTTCGCCTTGACCAGCGCGTTGGAACTGCACGGGATGACCGTGCTGTACTCGGACAACGGGGCGGACGGTGTCCGCCTGCTGGCCGAGCATCCGGAGGTGGACATCGTGCTGATGGACGCCATGATGCCCGACCAGGACGGTTACGAGACCACCCGCCAGATCCGCCGCAACCACCGCTTCGCCGACCTGCCGGTGGTCTTCCTGACCGCCAAGGCCATGCCTGGTGATCGTGAGTCGGCGCTCGCTGCCGGGGGCAGCGACTACATCACCAAGCCGGTCGACCTGGACGATCTGATCGAGTTGATGTCGTCCTGGATCAACGGCAGCCGCACCGAGGAGACTTCGTGACCCAGATGGCCAAGGCGCTGCTCGTGGACGACCGGCGGCAGAATCTGACGGCCCTGGAGGCCATCCTCCAGGGCCTGCCGGTGCAGTCCGTCGCGGTGGAGAGTGGCGAGGCGGCGCTCAAGCAACTCCTGGTGGACGATTTCGCGGTGATCCTGCTCGACGCGCAGATGCCGGACATGGACGGCTTCGAGACGGCGAGTCACATCAAGCGCCGCGAGCGGACCAGGCACGTGCCGATCATCTTCCTGACCGCTGCCGACCGGGACGCCCAGCTCGCCCTGCGGGGTTACCAGGTGGGCGCGGTGGACTACCTGACCAAGCCGTTCGACCCGTGGGTGCTCCGGGCCAAGGTGTCGGTCTTCGTCGAGCTGTGGGTGAAGACCCGGCAGTTGGCCGCCCAGTCGGACCTCGTCCGAGAGCGTGACACGCAGTGGCGGAGGCTCACCGATGCGGTCGACGAGGCGACGACCCTGCTGCGCTCCGACGACGCCGAGGCCCGGGAGCGCGCGGTGGAGATGTTGGAGCAGGCCCGCTGGGGCAACACCGCCTGACGCGGCGGGTGGGTCAGCCGGTGGGCTGGTCGTTGCGGATCATCAGGGCGCTGCGGAGCCCGGTGATGTCCAGGACCCGGATGAGGAAGTCACCCACGTGGGTCAGCATCAGCAGGCTCTGGGCGTGGCTGGCCTTGCGGCTGAGCACGACGAGGGTGCCCAGGCCCTGCGAGTCGCAGAAGGTGACACCGCCGAGGTCGAGCACGATCCGCGGCGGCGGGTCGGCCAGCACCTCGTTGACGACGGTGGAGAGCTGGGCCGCCGTGAGCATGTCGATCTCACCGGCCAGGCGAAGCACAGCTTCGTCGCCCGTCCGGTGTAGCGTGATGGACAGTTCGGCACGATCCACCCGGTCAGCCTAGCGCGATCCGACCGGTCCGGCCTGTCGAGGCCGTGAGCCGTCGGCGGGCAGGCCGGGAGCCCTCGCCGCCGAGGCCGGGGCCGTGGCTGTCCAGGCCGCATGCCCTCGCCGCCCAGGCCGCGAGAGGTCGCCGCGCCAGCTGTGAGCCATCGCCGCCCAGGCGGAACGCCCGGTGTCGGCGCCGCCGACGGGCACCGGCTGTGGGTGAGCCGGGTAACCCCCTCGCGGGGTGGCTGCTGGTGAGCCGCTCGCCGCTGACACAATGGCGGCATCGTGACCGACATCTTTCCCGCCGGATCCGGCCGCTACCCGGCCGAAGCGCCGGCCTCCGAGGCCCTGTTCGACCGCGCCCGCGCCATCGTGCCGGGCGGGGTCAACTCCCCCGTGCGTGCCTTCCAGGCGGTCGGTGGTGCCCCACGCTTCATGGTCCGTGGCGAGGGCCCGTGGCTGTACGACGCCGACGGCCGCCGCTACGTCGACCTGGTCTGCTCCTGGGGGCCGCTGATCCTCGGGCACGCCCACCCGGAGGTGGTGGACGCCGTGCAGGCCGCCGCCGCCCGGGGCACCAGCTTCGGCACTCCCACCCCGGGTGAGGTGGAGCTGGCCGCGGAGCTGGTCGACCGGACCCCGATGGAGCAGGTCCGCCTGGTCAACTCGGGCACCGAGGCCACCATGTCGGCGATCCGGCTGGCCCGCGGCTACACCGGCCGCTCGAAGATCGTCAAGTTCGCCGGTTGCTACCACGGGCACGTCGACGCGCTGCTCGCCGCCGCCGGGTCCGGCGTGGCCACCCTGGGTCTGCCCGACTCGCCGGGCGTGACCGGCGCGGCGGCCGGCGAGACGATCGTGCTGCCGTACAACGACATCCGGGCCGTCGAGGAGGCGTTCGCCGCCGAGGGCCCGCACATCGCGGCGGTGATCACCGAGGCGGCCGCCGGCAACATGGGGGTGGTCGCTCCTCGCGACGGCTTCAACCAGCAGCTCGCCCGGATCGCCCACGCCCACGGTGGCCTGCTCGTCGTGGACGAGGTGATGACCGGGTTCCGGGTGTCCCGCGCCGGGTGGCACGGCCTCGACGCCTCCGACGCGGACCTGTGGACGTACGGCAAGGTCATGGGTGGTGGCCTGCCCGCCGCGGCCTTCGGCGGGCGGGCGGACATCATGGCGCGACTCGCGCCGGCCGGCCCGGTCTACCAGGCCGGCACGCTCTCCGGTAACCCGCTGGCCTGCGCCGCCGGGCTGGCGACGCTGCGGCTCGCCGACGACGCGCTCTACCGCAAGCTCGACGACACGGCCGCCGTCGTGGGAAAGCTGGCCTCCGACGCGCTGGCCGCCGCCGGGGTCCCGCACCGTCTGTCGTACGCGGGCAGCATGTTCTCGATCTTCTTCACCGACGCCGACGTGGTCGACTACGACAGCGCCCGCACCCAGCAGGTGCCGGCGTTCAAGGCGTTCTTCCACGCGATGCTCGCCGCCGGCGTCTACCTGCCGCCGAGCGCGTTCGAGTCGTGGTTCGTGTCGGCGGCGCTGGACGACGCCGCTCTGGAGCACATCGCCGACGCGCTGCCGACGGCGGCGAACGCCGCAGCGGCGGCTGGTCACGGGGGGTAGTCAACGGTGAGCAAGACGGTGGTCCACGTGCTGCGGCACGGCGAGGTGCACAACCCGGATCAGATCCTCTACGGTCGGCTGCCCGGTTTCCGCCTCTCCGAGCTGGGTGTGCAGATGGCCAAGGCCGCCGCGCAGGGCCTGGCCGAGCGGGAGATCGTGCACGTGGTGGCCAGCCCGCTGGAACGCGCCCAGCAGACCGCCGAGCCGATCGCCGCCCAGTTCGGGTTGCCGGTCGGGGTGGACGAGCGGCTGATCGAGAGCGCGAACTGGTTCGAGGGCAAGAAGGTGTCCCCGGGCGACGGGTCGTTCCGTGACCCGCGCAACTGGTGGGTGCTGCGCGACCCGGTGACCCCGTCCTGGGGCGAGGCGTACCGGGTGATCGCCGAGCGGATGTTCGCCGCCGTGCAGGCCGCCCGGGTCGCCGCCGAGGGGCGCGAGGCGGTGCTGGTGTCGCACCAGCTGCCGATCTGGACCCTGCGCCGCTACGTCGAGCGCAAGCGGCTCTGGCACGACCCGCGCAAGCGTCAGTGCGGGCTGGCCAGCCTCACCTCGTTCCACTTCGACGGCGCGAAGGTGGTGGGCATCGGCTACAGCGAGCCGGCCGCGCACCTGATCGCCCTCTCCGCGACCGCCCGGACGGCCAAGGGGGCCTGATGAACGCCCGGAGGTGGACCGCCGGCCTGCTCGCGGGAGTCGCCGCGGTGGCGTTGGTCGGCTGCACGTCGTCCAAGGGGCAGGAGAAGACCTGCACGACCACCACCGACGGGATCTTCGAGTGCGCACCGGACCAGCGCTCGGCCCCTCCGAAGCTCGCCGGGGAGCTGCTGCTCGGCGGCACCTATGACGTCAGCCAGGCGCGCGGCCAGGTCGTCGTGGTCAACTTCTGGGGCTCCTGGTGCGCGCCGTGTCGGGCGGAGGCGGACGACCTGGAAGCCGTCTACCAGGCCACCAAGGGCTCCGGGGTGACCTTCCTCGGCATCAACGTGCAGGATTCGCGGGACAAGGCCAAGGCGTTCGAGCAGGGGCGGGTCACCTATCCGAGCCTGTTCGACCCGGCCAGCCGGCTGGCACTCGACCTCGACATCCCGCCGAACACCGTCCCCGCGACGGTGGTGCTCGACCGGGAGGGGCGGATCGCGTCGGTGATCCGGGCCGCCGTCAAGCAGGAGGGCCTGCAACCGATCGTCGAGCGGATCGCGGCCGAGAAGCCGGCGTCGAACTGATGGGCGAGACCTTCCGGAACCTGGCCCTGAACGGGCCGTTGCTGCTCGCCATCGGCGCGGCGGCGCTCGCCGGTCTGGTCAGCTTCCTCTCCCCGTGCGTGCTCCCGCTCGTCCCGGGCTACCTGTCGTACGTCACCGGCCTCGCCGGGGCGGACCTCGAAGGCCGCCGGGCTCCCGCGGACCCGGCCCCCGACGGCGGCGGCGTCGCGGTCCGGGAGCGGGCCGCCACGGTCGCCGTCAAGGGCCGGGTGCTCGCCGGCACGCTGCTCTTCATCGCCGGCTTCACCGTCGTCTTCGTCGCCACCGCCATCCTGTTCGCCGGCATCGGCCGGGTCTTCTTCGAGTACGAGCGGCAGCTCGAAATCGCCGTCGGCGTGCTGATCGTCGTGCTCGGGTTCGGTTACCTCGGGATGATCCCCGCCCTGCAACGGGAGTTCCGGATCTCCCGGCTGCCCTCGGCCGGGCTGCTCGGGGCACCCGTCTTCGGGGCGGTCTTCGCACTCAGTTGGGTGCCCTGCACCGGCCCGACGCTCGGCGCGGTGATGGGGATGGCGACCGCCTCCGGCCAGAGCGACCGCGCCGTGGTGCTCGCCGTGGCGTACTGCCTCGGGTTGGGGATACCGTTCGTGGTCTTCGGGCTGGGCTTCGAACGCCTGCTCGGGGTCTTCCGCGCCGTCCGGCGCAACAGCCGCTGGGTCACCCGGGTCGGCGGCGCCCTGCTCATCCTGATCGGCCTGGCGCTGGTCACCGGCGGATGGCAGAGCTTCGTGATCTGGTTGCAGACCACCGTCGGGGTGGGCGAGGTGAGCATCTGATGACGGTCGTCGACGACCGGCCGGAGACCGTGGCACCGGCACCACGCCGCCGGCCGAACCGGTTGCTGGCGCTGCTGCGTAACTCGTGGCGGCAGTTGACCAGCATGCGTACCGCCCTGATCCTGCTCTTCCTGCTCGCTGTCGCCGCCATCCCCGGCTCGGTGCTGCCGCAGCGCGGGATCAGCCCGGAGAAGGTCAACGAGTACTTCGTCGACCACCCGGACTGGGCCCCCCGACTGGACCGGATCGGCGCGTTCGAGGTCTTCGGGTCGGTCTGGTTCTCCGCGATCTACCTGCTGCTGTTCACCTCCCTGATCGGCTGCATCACGCCCCGACTGCGTGACCACATCCGGGCGTTGCGGTCCCGGCCGCCGGCCGCGCCGAAGCGGATGAGTCGGCTGCCGCAGCACACCGTGCTGCCCGCCCCGCCCGGTGGCGTGGCGGCCATCGCCGACGTGCTGCGCAAGCGCCGCTGGCGGGTGGAGGTGCGCGGCGACGAGGTCTCCGCCGAGAAGGGCTACCTCAAGGAGACCGGCAACCTGCTGTTCCACACCTCGCTCATCGCGGTGCTGATCGGCGTCGCGCTCGGCTCGTGGTACGGCTGGAGCGGTAACCGACTGCTGGTGGCGGGCGCGGACAACGCCTTCTGCAACACCCGCCAGCAGTACGCCGAGGCGAAGCTCGGCCCCCGGGTGGACAGCGCCGACCTTCCCCGCTTCTGCCTGCGGCTGGACGACTTCGAGGCCCGGTTCCTGCCGTCCGGTCAGCCGGAGTTCTTCAACGCGACGGTCACCGTCGACGGCCCGGACGAGCCGACCCGCAGCGCCGACTTCTCGGTGAACTCGCCGCTGCGTCTCGCCGACGCGAACGTCTACCTGCTCGGCCACGGCTATGCCCCGGTGATCCGCTACACCGACCGGTTCGGCAACAGCCAGGTCAGCGACGAGCCGTTCCTGACCACCGGCGACATGGGCCTGACCAGTGAGGGCCTGGCCGCGTTCCCGGACGCGAACGTCGACCCGGCTACCGGCCGGCGCAGCCCGGACGGGCAGATGGCCTTCACCGGCATCTACCTGCCCACGGCACCCGAGCAGGGGCCGTTCGTCCGCTCGCAGTATCCGACCGAGCGCAACCCGGTGCTGAACCTGGTCGCCTACCAGGGCAACCTCGGCATGGACGCCGGCATCCCCGGCTCGGTCTACCAGCTCGACCAGCGTCAGGTGCGTGCCGGCAAGGTCAAGGAGGTCGGCACCAAGCTCCTCAAGAAGGGCGAGACCTGGACGTTGGCGGACGGCACCACCGTCGAGTTTTTGGGCACCGAGCGGTACGTCACCCTCTCCGTCCGACACGACCCCGGTGCGACGCCGCTGCTGATCAGCTGTGGCGTCCTGCTGGTCGGGCTGATGGGTTCGCTGTTCGGGCGGCGTCGCCGGGTGTTCTTCCGGGTCATACCGGCCAACCCCGGCGAAGGATCTCCGACGGGCGGTAGTAGTTTGGTGGAGGCCGGTGGGTTGCCGCGCACCGACTATCCAGGGTTCGCCGAGGAGTTCGCCCAGCTCGTGGCCGCCGTCAGCGGTGACCGACGGGCCGACGACGGCGCTGACTCCGGCGACCGGGCAGGTGTGCGAGAAGGAGCCGAGTGATGTCCGCACTCTCCGACAATCTGGTCACTTTCGCGATCCTGGCGTACCTGGTCGCGATGATCGGCCACGCCGTCGAGTACGCGTTGGGCAACGCCCGTACCCGGGTCGCGGCGGCGGCTCCGATCCGCGAGCTGGTGGGTGCCGGCGGTGGTGTGGTCGCTGAGCCGCCCGCGCCCGTCCCGCCGTCGCCCGGGGCCGACCGTTCCGCCCGGCGTGCCCGCCTCGCCGGTCTGCTCGGGGTGGGCGCCACCGCAGTCGCCGCCGTGCTGCACCTGGCGGCGCTGGTCACCCGCGGCCTCGCGGCGGACCGGATGCCGTGGGGCAACATGTACGAGTTCGTGCTCACCGTGACGTTCATCGGGGTCGCCGCCTGGCTGGTGGTGCTCTGGAAGCGACCGTCGCTGCGCAAGCTCGGGCTGTTCCTCACCCTGGTGATGGTGCTGCTGGTGGCCACCGCCGAGCTGGTCCTGTACGTGCCGATCGTGCCGCTGGTGCCGGCACTGAACTCGTACTGGTTCATCATCCACGTCTCGACGATCGTGTTCGCGTCCGGCATCTTCCTGCTCGGTGCGGTGCCGGCGGTCGGCTTCCTGATGCGCAACGGGTACGAGAAGGGCAAGCGGAGCTTCCCGTACACCCTTGCCAAGCGGTTGCCCGGCGCGGCCGGCCTGGAGCGGCTGACCTTCGCGCTGCACGCCTTCGCGTTCCCGATCTTCACCTTCGCGGTGATCGCCGGTGCCATCTGGGCCGAGGCGGCGTGGGGTCGGCCGTGGGGCTGGGACCCGAAGGAGACCTGGGCGTTCATCTCCTGGGTCGTGTACGCCGGTTACCTGCACGCCCGGGCCACGCCCAGCGTGCGACGCAACGTGGCGACCTGGCTCGCGGTGCTCGGCTTCCTCACCATGCTGATGAACCTGTTCGGCGTGAACATCTTCTTCACCGGCCTGCACTCGTACGGTGGGCTGGACTGACCTGGAAAACGGCGTGCGGGCCGGTCACGGATTCCGTCAGTGACCGGCCCGCGTCGTTGTGGCGTGCCGGATCAGCCCACCGTCACCGGGGCGACGTCGTTGCCCGGGTTGTCGTCCACCCGCGGGTAGCGCTCGAACGGCCGGACCTCGCCCGGCGTCCCGGAGAGGCTGTCGATCCGCAGCTCGAACGCCGCGGTGTGGGTCAGACCGGCTGGGAACACGCCCCCCGGGCCGTTGCAGTAATAGGTCGTCGGGGCGTCTCCGGCAGACTCCTCGTCCCCGTTGAGCCAGCAGCTCGACGGGTTGCCGACCACCGTGGTGCCGACCGGGGGCACGAAGAGGAAGCTGCCGACGCCGCCGCCGGAAAGCGTGGCGTCCGGGACACCAGGGCCCTCGTTGCGCAGGCCCACGGTGACCCGCACGGTGTCACCGACGGCCCCGGTCACTGTCGCGCCCCGGGCGACGACGTCGAAGGCCCCCTGCACCGAGCGCAGGTAGGTCTGGCCTGCGGCGCCGGTCACCCCGGCCGGGATCACGTCGAGCGGGTCGCCCACCGGCCGCAGCCGCAGCCCCTGCTCGGCCTCGCGGCGGGTGAGCTTCACCCCGCTCGGAAGCGGCCCGGCACCGGCCAGCGGCTCCACGAACTGGGTGATCCGCTTGCTGCCCAGGGTGGCCGGGCCGACCGTGGTGGTGAGCTTCTGCCGCAGCTCGTGCCGCTGGCCGGGGGCGAACGTGCCCCGCACGGTGCAGACCACCACCGTGGCGAGCGACGTGTTGGTGCCGTAGCGGCAGTTGCGGTAGCTGGCCGGAATCAGACCCACCGGGAAGCTCATGGTGAGCCGGAGGTCCACGACCGGCTGGTCACCCGCGTTCATCACGGCCACCGGCACGGGCAGGCTGTCACCGACCGCGACGCCGGAGACGGACTCCTGGACGAGGTCGAGCAGATCAGGCCCGGACCGCACGGTGATCGCCGCCTGCTGGGTGGACGGCTCGATCTGCTCGCCGAGCGCCGTGTAGGCGAGGGTGCCGGTCGCGCCGTCGGTCGCACCGGGCGCGGCCCGGAACACCACCGGCACGGTACCGGTGAGCGTGCCGAAATCGTCGACGGCCGTCGGCGGCATCGGGCAGGTGACCGAGGCGCCCTCGGTGGCGCAGTAATCGGGGAAGGTGGCGGTGGCCACGCCGGTCAGGCCGGTCAGGTCGACGGTCACCCGGGGCTGGGTGGCGCCGGTGCTGGTCAGGGTCAGCGGAACAGTGCGGCCGGGAGCGCCCGGACCGCCGACCGTGAGGTCGTCCAGCCAGGCGCTGACCCAGCCCGGGTCGTCCTGAGCCATGGCCGGACCAGCCGCCACGCCGACCGTCGCGGTGCCCACGACCAACGCGGTGAGGCCGCGCAGGAGCCTGCCACGCGTAACGTGCACAGATCTCATCGATCTCCTTGGTGAGGGATGAGCCGATCGGAAGAAGCCGGGATCGACGTCCCCGGCCCGATCGGCACCCCTGATCCTAGAGATCACCTATGACAGTCTTGGATGGGCCGATCGTGCGGCGGATGGCCCCACACGGGGGTCTGGCCGGGCGACTGTCACCTAGGCTGCCAGGCTCGCAGGGTCCGTTCGACCTGGACCGTGACCTGGTAGGACACCTCCGGAACATCGGCCAGCTCGATTCGCTCACCACGTAGCGCCACCTGTGCGTGCAGCTCCCGAGCGACCGCGTCGCGTACCGCGATCAGCAATGGCGACAACCCGTCCGGGTCGCCGACGACGTACGCATCCGACATCGCCCCAGCCTGCGCCCCAGCCCCACCGTCACGCCACGACGGGTGAGATGTGCCCGGAGACCTTGACCGACTTCGGCTCCGTGCCGGCTGGGTTTGGTTCGGTGCCCGGCGGGGTGGGTTGGCGCGGGGCGGGCTGGGTTGGTTCGGTGCCCGGCGGGGTGGGCTGATGCGGGAGGGGGTGGGTTGGTTCGGTGCCCGGCGGGGTGGGTTGGTGTGGGGCGGGCTGGGTCTGGTTCGGTGCCCGGCGGGGTGGGCTGATGCGGGATGGGGTGGGTTGGTGCGGGGCGGGCTGGGTCTGGTTCGGTGCCCGGCGGGGTGGGCTGATGCGGAAGGGGTGGGTTGGTTCGGTGCCCGGCGGGCTGGGCGGGTGCGGGGCGGGCTGGGGTTGGTGCCGGGTGGGCTCTCCGCGGGCTGTCGCGCCGGAAGTCACCACCTCACCGACCCGCGCTGGACCACGCCTGCGCAAACCACCACCCACCCACCCGCATTGGACCCCGCCCGCCGGAAAGCGCGCCCGGCACCAACCCAGCCCACCCTGGTCCACGCCGGCTCGGCGATGTGGCGGTATCCGGCAGGGTGATCCACTCCAGGTCGGCGATGTGGCGGCTTCCGGCCTTGCGCATGGCACCACATCGGCGATCTGGTGTCGATCATGCCCAGGTGTCGATCATGCCCAGGCGTCGGTCACGCCCAGGCGTCGATCATGCCCAGGCGTCGGTCGTGCCCTGGTGTCGGTCACGCCTGGGCGTCGATCGCGCTTGTTGCTCAGCCGCCGAACCAGCCCGGCATGTCCAGACGGAACCAGTTAGTCGAGGCCATGGTGCGCAGGTCGTCCTCAATGGCGTCGACCCGTTCCTCGCCGAGGCGATCTGTCCACCGTCGACGTAGCTCGTCGAAGACCTCCGCCGACCGGCGAAGTCCGTCGGCGCCGCGCGGCGTGACCCGGACCAACCGGCGGCGGGCGTCCCGGGGGTCATCGACGCGTTCCAGGTAGCCGACCTCGACCAGCCGGTCGACGGTCTTGCCGGCGGCCTGCTTCGAGATGCCGAGGCGCTGACCCAACTCGGTGGCTGTGGTGCCGCCCATTCCGACGGCCTGGAGCACGAAGCCGTGCAGCGGCCGTAGTTCCGGATGCCCCTGCCGAGCCAGTTCGGCGTGCAAATCGTCGATGAGCGTCCGAAACCCGGCCAGCAGCAGGAGCGGCAACTGGAAGCCGGGCCGGGCCGGATCAGCGCTTGCCATGTTCGACAACCACGTTTACTATTTCGTCAACCACGTTGACTATCGTACGGGCTGCCGTGCCGTCCCTGGTAACCCCAGTCCCGCGCTGCCCAACCCTGCGCGTTCCCGTTCGCGCAGCTCCGACCCCGCGCTCGCAAACCCCGCGCTCGCAAACCCGCGCTCGCAAACCCGCGCTCGCAAACCCGCGCTCGCAACGCCCCTGACCCCTCGCTCGCCCGCGCTCCCGATCCCCCGCTCAATCCGCGCTCTCGACTCCGCGCACCCGGTCCCGCACGCTCGCAACCCCGCGAGCGCGGCCATCCGGCCATCCCGGCTGAATATGCGAAAGCAGGTGAACCGTGTCCGTCTTCACCGAACACACCGCCGAAACCGCACCCGTCACCGCCCGTCGGGCCATCGAGGGTGCGCAGACCCGGTTCGGCTGGCTGCCCACCCCGGTGGCGCTGATGGCCGATTCGCCGCAGTTGCTCGCCGGCTTCATCGCCGCCAGTGCCGGCTTCGAGCAGACCGATCTGTCTGACCTGGAACGGGAGGTGGTCGTCCTGGTCGTCTCCACCACCCACGAGTGCCATTACTGCGTCGCCCTGCACACCGGCAAGCTCACCCGACTCGGCGTGAGTCCCGAGCTGATCACCGCACTTCGCGCCGGATCGTCGTTGCCCGATCCGCGGCTGGAGGCGCTACGCCGGTTCACGCTGGCCGTGCTCGACCACCGGGGCGCGGTGCCCGACGACGAGCTGGACGACTTCCTCGCCGCCGGCTACCTACCCCGGCACGCGCTGGACGTGGTGCTCGGCGTCGGCGCGTACACGATGTCCACCTTCGCCAACCGCCTCACCCGGGCGCCGCTGGACCCACCGCTGGCCGCCCACGCCTGGACGCCCGCGGCCTGACCCGCCGCACCAGCCGGCACACCGTTGACCGCCCCCTCGGCTTGATCCACTCGCGTTTCGGGAAAACGGCGGTGTCCCAGCCGTAGGACACCGCACCTTCCGTGAACCCGAGTGGATCAAGCCGAAGGGTGGCGGACCGGAAGTATGGAGCCGTCGCCGGTGTCACAGCACCCGGCTTGGGTCGTACCGCACCCGGTGCGGGAGACTGGCGGGTATGGCGGCTCGTGGCTTCCCGTACACCGATCTCAAGGACTTTCTCGCGGCGCTGGAGCGCGCGGGGGAGTTGCGCCGGGTCGACGTCCCGGTCGACCCCACCCTGGAGATCAGCGAGGTGGTCAACCGCACGGTCCGGGCCGGTGGTCCGGCGCTGCTCTTCGAGCGTCCGACCCGGGGCGAGATGCCGGTGGCGATCAACCTGTTCGGCACCGAGAAGCGCATGGCGATGGCCCTCGGAGTCGACTCGTTGGACGAGATCGGTGCCCGGATCGGCGCGTTGATCAAGCCGGAGCTGCCGGTCGGCTGGTCGGGCATCCGGGAGGGCCTCGGCAAGGTCATGCAGCTCAAGTCGGTGCCACCGCGCAAGGTGAAGACCGCGCCCTGCCAGGAGGTCGTCTACCGCGGTGAGGACGTCGACCTGAACCGGCTGCCGGGGTTGCAGGTGTGGCCCGGCGACGGCGGGATCTTCCACAACTACGGGTTGACCCACACCAAGCACCCGGAGACCGGCAAGCGCAACCTCGGCCTGTACCGCCTCCAGCAGCACGGCCGCAACACCCTGGGCATGCACTGGCAGATCCACAAGGACTCGACCGCCCACCACGCGGTCGCCGAACGACTCGGGCAGCGCCTGCCGGTCGCCATCGCGATCGGCTGCGACCCGGTCGTCTCGTACGCGGCCAGCGCCCCGCTGCCCGGCGACATCGACGAGTACCTGTTCGCGGGGTTCCTGCGCGGCGAGCGGGTGGAGATGGTCGACTGCCTCACCGTGCCGTTGCAGGTCCCGGCACACGCGCAGATCGTGTTGGAGGGCTACCTGGAGCCCGGTGAGCGGCTGCCCGAGGGGCCGTTCGGCGACCACACCGGCTTCTACACGCCGGTCGAGCCGTTCCCCGTGCTGCACGTCGAGGCGATGACGATGCAGCGCAAGCCGGTCTACCACTCGATCGTCACCTCCAAGCCGCCGCAGGAGGACCACGGCCTCGGCAAGGCCACCGAGCGGATCTTCCAGCCGCTGCTGAAGCTGATGATCCCGGACATCGTCGACTACGACCTGCCGGCCGCCGGGGTCTTCCACAACTGCGCGATCGTGTCGATCCGCAAGCGGTACCCGAAGCACGCGCAGAAGGTGATGAACGCGATCTGGGGCGCGCACCTGATGTCGTTGACCAAGCTCATCGTGATCGTCGACGAGGACTGCGACGTGCACGACTACAACGAGGTCGCCTTCCGCGCCTTCGGCAACGTCGACTACGCCCGCGACCTGCTGCTCACCGAGGGCCCCGTGGACCACCTCGACCACTCGTCGTACCAGCAGTTCTGGGGCGGCAAGGCAGGCGTCGACGCGACCCGCAAGCTCCCGACCGAGGGTTACACCCGGGGTTGGCCGGAGGAGATGAGCATGAGTCCGGAAGTCACGGCCCTGGTCGACAAGCGCTGGAAGGAGTACGGGATCTGATGGTCGTCCTCGACGCTCCCGCCGAGAAGCCGGGCCGGGTCAAGTCCTTCCTCAAGCTCGTCGCGATCGAGCATTCGGTGTTCGCGCTGCCCTTCGCGTACCTGTCGGCGCTGAGCGCCATGCAGGTCGACGGCGGGCGGGTGCGGTGGCTGGACCTACTGCTGATCACCGTGGCGATGGTCGGGGCACGGACGTTCGCGATGGCCGCCAACCGGATCCTCGACCGCCGGATCGACGCGCGGAATCCGCGTACCGCCGGGCGGGAACTGGTCACCGGTGCGGTGAGCGTGCGGACGGCCTGGACCGGCGCGGCCGTCGCGCTGGTGGTCTTCCTCGCCGCCGCCGCCCTGCTCAACCCGCTCTGCCTGGTGCTCGCGCCGCTCGCTGTGGTGCCGCTGGTCGTCTACCCGTACGGCAAGCGGTTCACCAACTGGCCGCACGCCATCCTGGCGGTCGCCCAGGCGGTCGGGCCGGTCGGCGCGTGGCTCGCGGTCACCGGCACCCTGGACGGCTCCGGGCCGGCCTGGGTGCTCGGCGCGGCGGTCGGGCTGTGGATCGGTGGCTTCGATCTGATCTACGCCTGCCAGGACTCCGAGATCGACCAGGAGATCGGCGTGCACAGCGTGCCCGCCCGGTACGGCCGGCGCTTCGCGCTGCACGCCTCCACGATCGCGCACGTGGTGACCTTCGCGCTGTTCGTCTGGTTCGGCGCGTTGATCGGGCTCGGCTGGCTCTGGTGGATCGGGCTGGCGTTGACGGCCGTCGCGTTCGCGTACCAGCACCTGGTGGTCACCCCGACCGACCTGAGCAAGGTCAACCGGGCGTTCTTCACGGCCAACGGGTTCGTCGGCATCGCGTTGTTCGTCTTCGCGCTGCTCGACCTGGTGATCCGACTCGACCTACGCCCCTGACCGGGTGACCACCGGCTCGTCGTCTCCAGTGGGGTAGCGGGCGCTCTCCAGGGTCCAGTCGATGGTGCCGCGGACGGCGTACGCGATCACGTCGAGGTGGTCGGTGACCGCCCGGTCCACCGTCGGGCCGAACGACGGCACCGCCGACCGCAGCGCGAGGAAGCGTCGCATCGACTCCCGCCAGCGCTCGACGGCCAGGGTGACCGCGTGCGCCGACGGCACCGCCAGTTCGGCCTCGATGGCCAGGACGAGGTTGTGCCCGCCCGCGGTAGCCCGGTCCCTCTCCAGCGAGGCCAGGTCGTTGTACCAGGAGAGCAGGTCGTTGCCGACCTGGGCGATCTGACGCAGCAGTGGGTGCTGGTGGACCGGATCGGGCAACGGACGCCCGCCCGCGAACTCGACGAGCGCGTACGACACCTCCGCCGCCGAGGTCGCCCGCCGCAGCTCCACGTACTCGTCGACGCCGGGCCGGTGGCCGGCCTCCTTGTTGACCGCCTCCTGCCAGGTGCCGTCGAGGTGCCGGCCCACCGCGTCGGTGAAACGTGACCGCCACCGGGCCGGCATCCGGCGGCGCGGCTCCTCCCAGGCCAACGCCAGTAGCCGCCGCAGCGGGCCGGTGAGCCCGGCCCGACGCAGCCGGGGGCCTTCGCGCAGCAGCGTCAGTGTGTCGTCGCGCAGGGCCCGGATCTGCTCCGAGGTCAGCCGACCCGACCCGTCGCTGGCGTCGTCGACCAGGAAGAACCAGGTGAACAGCGCCGTCAACACCTGGAGATCGGCCTCGGTGGCGTCCGGGTAGAGCCTTCCGGCGTACCTGGCGAACCCTCCCCGGGCCAGCCGGTGCACCGCCGCGTCGTCCAGGGCGAGGTCGAGGTCGGGCAGCAGGCCGAGGAGCCACTCCTGCACGTCGTCGGCGTACGGTGAGAGCCGGGACGGGATCGGACACTCGGTGCGCAACACCCGAAGGGTCTCGCCGGTCGTCACCGATGCCTCCTGTGCGAGATGGTTCCGATGCGAATCCCCACCAGCAGCATGTCAGGTCGACGGAATGCCCACGTAGCCCGTCGGCCATGCCGATCCGGAGATCCCGGGGGTGCTCCCCACCGACCCAGCCGGACCAGGCAGGCTGGGGGCATGCGGGAACCATGGGTGGTCGGGGTCTCCGGAGCGTCCGGCACGCCGTACGCGGCGGCCGTCATCGGCGGGCTGCTCGACGCGGGCGAGCCGGTCGACCTGATCGTCTCCCGCGCGGCACGACTCACCGTGCTCGACGAGACCGGCCGACCGTTCCGCGACGGGCACTGGGCCGAGGATCTCGCCGCCTGGCTCGACCGGGACCTGACCGGGGCGGACGTGCGGCACTGGGCGGCCGGTGACCTGGCCGCCGGGCCGAGCAGTGGCTCCTACCGGGTACGCGGCATGGCAGTGGTGCCGGCCAGCACGGCAGCCTGTGCCGGCATCGCGATCGGGCTCTCCAAGGACCTCCTACAGCGCGCCGCCGAGGTCAACCTCAAGGAACGCCGTCCGGTGGTGGTCGTCCCCCGGGAGACACCGGTGACCCGCAGTCACCTGGAGCACCTGATCGCACTGCACGACGCAGGTGCTGTCGTGTTGCCCGCCAGCCCCGGTTTCTACGGAGCCGGCGCGGCCGCCAGCGCCCAGCAGTTGGTCGATTTCGTGGCCGGCAAGGTACTCGACGCGCTCGGCGTCCCCCACACCCTGTTCCGGCGGTGGTCCGGCCAGCTCGGCACGGCCCGGAGCTGAGCCGACCGGTCGGCAAGCATCCGCCCCGCGCCGCGAGACCGCCCGGCGGTCGGCCGAGGCGGGACGCGGACCGGGCCGAAGTCCGGTCCGCGTAGCGATGTCCGCACCAGTTCAGTACATGCCGGCGTTGGCCGGACCCGGCCCCGTGGATGCGGCCGGCCCCACATTGCGTGGCTTTCCGACCTCGTCCACCTCGTCCAGCATGCCCTCCCCCTCAAGCAGGGCCCGCACCTCGGATTCCCGAAACCGGCGATGCCCGCCTGGAGTCCGGATGCTTCCTATCCGGCCGGCCGCCGCCCATCTCGTCACAGTTTTCGGGTCTACCCGAAACAGCGCGGCGACCTCACCCGGTGTCAGCAGGCGATCTCCAGTGTCCACAGCCCCCTCCTCGCGTCGACGAAGCCCCCGGCTGAACACACTGCCCCCGGCTGGTGCGTAGCCCAGAGCCGTCATGAGGGACGTATGGCAATTACAGCACCGCGGACATGACCTGTCCGCCCAAACGCGAAAAATGCACTGAGTGAGGAGTTAGTAATGGTACTTGTGCGACCTCCGCCTTGACCGGCGGTTTGTCAACAGTGACTCACCACTCAGTCCAACGGATGCCGAAGCCCGCACGTTATGCCTCAGCGGCTAGGGTCACTCTCTGTGGACGCCATCGACCTGAATCTCGTCGACCTGCTGCGCGGCAACGCCCGCCTCTCGTACGCCGAGCTGGCCCGACAGGTGGGCCTCTCGGCTCCGGCCGTGCACGAACGGGTCGGCAAGTTGGAGAGCAGCGGCGTGGTCCGGGGCTACCGGGCGGACGTCGCCCCGGAGTCGATCGGGCTGGGTGTCACCGCGTTGATCGGCATCGTCGAGGACTCCGGCGCCGACACCGACGACATGCTCGAGTCGCTGCGGGTACTGCCCGAGATCGAGTCCTGCTACTTCATGGCCGGCGTCGAGTCGTTCCTGCTCAAGGCCCGGGTCGGCACGATCGCCGAGTTGGAGCAGTTGATCGTGCGGTTGAACCGGACACCCGGGGTGGCCTCCACCCGTACCGCCATCGCCCTCTCCACCAAGTGGGAGAACCGCCCGCAGCCGGTCGGCCCGCCTGCGGCCTGACCGCCGCGTACCCTGGTGTCGCCCGGTCGGCCGGCGGTAGCGTGCGCCGATGACCCCGCCGGGACCTCGCGTGGCAGTGGTGACCGGCGCTGCCGGCGGTCTCGGCCGCGCCATCGCGACCGCGCTGCACGCCGACGGCTGGACGGTGTTGCTCACCGACCTCGACCCGGAGGCGGTGGCCGCCGCCGCAGCACCCCTCGGCGGTTGGTCGGCAGCCCTGGACGTTCGGGACGAGGACGCCTGCGCCGCCGTCGCCGCGACCGCGGCAGACCGAGGTGACCTCGCCCTCTGGGTCAACAACGCCGGTGTCCTGACCACCGGGCCGTCCTGGGAGCACGACGGGCCGACCCGCCGCCGGATGTTCGACGTCAACGCCCTCGGCGCCATGAACGGCACCCTCGCCGCGCTGGCCGTGATGCGCGGTCAGGGCCACGGCCACGTGCTGAACGTCGTCTCGCTGGCCGGGCTGATCGCCGCGCCCGGCGAGACGGTGTACGCGGCCAGCAAGCACGCCCTACTGGCATTCAGCCTGGGCACCCTGTCCGACCTGCGGATCGCGGGATACCGGCGGGTGCACGTCTCCTGCCTCTGCCCGGACGGCATCTGGACCCCGATGCTGCACGACCGGCTGGACGACCCGGGCGCGGTGGCCTCGTTCACCGGGTCGATGTTGACCGCTCAGCAGGTGGCCGCCCGAGCGGTCCGGTTGGCCCACCGGCCACGCCCGGTGGTCAGCCTGCCCCGGTGGCGGGGAGCGCAGGTGCGACTGCTGGACGCACTGCCCCGGCTGGCCGTCGCGCTGACCCCGCTCGTCCAGGCCGCCGGCCGCGCCGGTCAACGTCGTCAACACCGCCGGAGCACCCGGCCGGACCGGCCCTGACCGGCACCTGACCTGCTTGCTAGGTTTCCGGCGTGACTCATCTCGACCGGTGCGACGAGGCCAGCCGAACCTGGGTGACGGAGGCGATCGCCGCCGTCGAGGCGGACGCGAACCGTTCGGCCGACACCCACCTGCTCCCGTTCCCGCTGCCCCGGGCGTGGGGGATCGACCTCTACCTCAAGGACGAGTCCTCGCACCCCACCGGCTCACTGAAGCACCGGCTGGCCCGCTCCCTGTTCCTCTACGGCCTCTGCAACGGCTGGATCGGGCCACGCACCACGATCGTCGAGGCGTCGTCGGGCTCCACGGCGGTCTCCGAGGCGTACTTCGCCCGCATGCTCGGTCTGCCCTTCATCGCGGTGATGCCCGCCTCCACCTCGCCCGAGAAGATCGCGCAGATCGAGTTCCAGGGCGGCCGGTGTCACCTGGTGGACGACCCCGCCAGCGTGGTGGTCGAGGCCCGGTGGCTGGCCGAGGACTCCGGTGGGCACTTCATGGACCAGTTCACCTACGCCGAGCGGGCGACCGACTGGCGGGGCAACAACAACATCGCCGAGTCGATCTACGCCCAGCTCGAACTGGAACGGCACCCGATCCCCACCTGGGTCGTGGTGGGCGCCGGCACCGGGGGCACCAGCGCGACGATCGGCCGGTACGCCCGGTACCGCCGACTCGCCACCAAGCTCTGCGTGGTCGACCCGGAGAACTCGGCGTTCTACCCGGCGTGGCTGGCCGCCGACTGGTCGGTGCGTACCGGGAAGGGCTCCCGGATCGAAGGGATCGGCCGTCCCACCGTGGAGGCATCGTTCCTGCCCTCGGTGGTGGACCGGATGGTCCAGGTGCCGGACGCGGCGTCACTGGCCGCCATGCGCGCCGGCTCGGCGGTGCTCGGCCGCCGGGTGGGCGGCTCCACCGGCACCAACCTGTGGGGCGCGTTCGGCCTGATCGCCGCGATGCTCGCCGAGGGCCGGACCGGTTCGGTCGTCACCCTGATCTGCGATCCGGGCGACCGGTACGCGGACACCTACTACTCCGACGACTGGGTGGCCGCCCAGGGCCTCGACCTGACGCCGCACCTGGCCACCATCGACCGCTTCCTGACCAGCGGCACCTGGCCCGCCTGAGCCGCGCGGACGCGAGCGGTCGGCTGACCTTCGGCGTGGGCGCGAGCGGTCGGCTGACCTTCGGCGTGGGCGCGACTGGTCGGCCGGCGTTCAGCGCGGGTCGATCCGCTCCGCCAGCCCGGGGTAGCGCACCACGTAGCCGTTGTCGTCCAGATCGATGTCGGCGGTGAAGGTGCCGCTGGCGAAGCGCACCCGGCCCGGCCCGAGCCCGGTGTAGATCTGCTCGGCCGGCACCACCTCCAGGCCGGGCAGCAGCACCCAGGCGACGGTGATCCGGTGTGCCATGTCGGCCGGCTCGGCGGCCAGCCCGAGCCGGTGGACCGGCAGGGTGTTGAACAGCGGCGAGCCGCTGAGGTCGACGTCGAGCGCGTCGGCCAGCCGGTCCGGGTCGTCGGTGCCCGGCAGGCCGGCCCGGGGATGACCGGCGTTGACCAGGGCCCGGTCCAGGTCGCCCTGTTCCGCGGTGGTCACCCGCCACCGGTCAGCCGTCCGCTCCAGGGTCACCCTGCGCTGCCAGCCCAGCCCTTCGACCTCGACCTCGACCCGGGCGGTGGACCAGTCCGGTGCCGTGGTCAGCTGGTAGCGGGCGGTCCACGGGATCGGGTCCACGGCGAGCAGCGTGCCCCGGGCCGCCAACCCGCGGCTGTCGTCGAAGAGGACCTGCTCGCTGCCGGCGGTGTCCGTCCGGGACCAGAAGATTGACTGCGGCATGGTCGGCATGAGCCGGACGTTACGCGACCCGGCCCGCCTCGGCAGGGCATGCGCGAACGCCGCCGCGAAGCGTGCGCTCCGCGACGGCGTTCAGTGGATCAGCAGATCAGTGGGTACGCGCCGGCGGTCGCCCGCCGAAACCGCGCCGGTCGTCGCGCGGACGGTCGTCACGGGCACGGTCGTCGCGGGGACGGTCGTCCCGACCGCGGCCCTCCGGGCGGAAGCCGCCCCGAAAGTCCCGATCGCCGAACCGCCGCTCGTCGCGGTCACCGAACCGCCGCTCGTCGCGGTCACCGAACCGCCGCTCGCCCTGCGGCCGGTCACCGAAGCGCCGCTCGCCGGTCGGCCGGTCACCCCGGCCGTCCCGGTCACCGAACTGCGGCCGATCACCGAACCGGCGCTCGCCCTGCGGCCGGTCGCCGTAGCCCCGGGAGTCCCGATCGGCGTACCGCCGCTCGCCGGCGGGCCGGTCGCCGTAGCTCCGGTCGCCGGTCGGCCGGTCGCCGTAGCGCCGCTCGCCCTGCGGCCGGTCGCCGTGCTGCCGGTCGCCGTGCTGCCGGTCGCCGTGCTGCCGGTCACCGAACCGGCGCTCGCCGGTGGGTCGGTCACTGAAGCGCCGCTCGCCCTGCGGGCGGTCGCCGTAGTTCCGGTCGCCGGTCGGCCGGTCGCCGTAGCGGCGCTCGCCCTGCGGACGGTCGCCGTAGTTCCGGTCGCCCGTGGGCCGGTCGCCGTAGCGGCGCTCGCCCTGCGGACGGTCGCCGTAGCGCCGCTCGCCGGTGGGCCGGTCGCCGTAGCGGCGCTCGCCCTGCGGGCGGTCGCCGTAGCGGCGGTCGCCGCCTGTGCGGTCACCGAATCGGCGCGGGCCGCCGGAGCGGTCGCCGTAGCCGCGCGGCTCGGCCTCGACGCGAACCGGGACACCGCTGGGCTCCCGCGCCCCGACCAGCTCGGCCAACGCCTGGTCGCCGACCCGGA
This sequence comes from Micromonospora sp. WMMD964, assembly GCF_029581455.1. Classification (NCBI taxonomy): domain Bacteria; kingdom Bacillati; phylum Actinomycetota; class Actinomycetes; order Micromonosporales; family Micromonosporaceae; genus Micromonospora; species Micromonospora sp. WMMD964. Next base: position 1,407,939 of record NZ_CP120860.1, read on the forward strand.
CCCGGGTCTCGGCCGGCGCGACGCCGGCCTTCTCCATCATCGCCAGGGTGGTGCGGCGCTGCTTGGGCAGCACCAGCGTGGCGACCGCGCCCGACTCGCCGGCCCGGGCGGTGCGCCCGGCCCGGTGCAGGTAGTCCTTCGGGTCCTTCGGCGGGTCGACGTGCAGGACCAGGGTGACCCCGTCGACGTGGATGCCCCGAGCCGCTACGTCCGTGGCGACCAGCACGTTCATCCGGCCCTCACGGAACTCGGCGAGGGTCTTGGTGCGCATCCGCTGGGTCTTGCCGCCGTGCAGCCCACCGGCGCGTACCCCGACCGCGGCGAGCTGCTCGACCAGCCGGTCCACCCCGAGCTGCGTACGCGCGAAGACCATCGTCCGGCCGTCCCGAGCGGCGATCGACGCCGCCACCGGGAACTTCTCGTGCGGTGGGATCAACAACATGTGGTGGTCCATGGTGGACACCGAAGCGGTCGACGGCGCCGTCGAGTGGGTCACCGGGTCGTTCATGAACCGCTTGACCAACGCGTCGACGTCACCGTCCAGGGTGGCCGAGAAGAGTAGCCGCTGACCGTTCGCGGGCGTCTTCGCCAGCAGCTCGGTCACCTCGGGCAGGAAGCCCATGTCGGCCATCTGGTCGGCCTCGTCGAGCACCGTGACCTCGACGTCGTCGAGCTGGCAGATGCCCCGCTCGATGAGGTCACCGAGCCGACCGGGGGTGGCCACGATGATCTCCACGCCGCGCCGCAGCGCGTCGATCTGACGGTCGTACGGCACACCGCCGACGGCGGTCTTCAGGAACACGTTGAGCGCCTTGCCCAGCGGCAGCAGAGCGTCGTTGACCTGCATGGCCAACTCGCGGGTCGGGACCAGGACGAGGGCGCGCGGACGCATCGGGCGGGCCGGCTCGGCGGCGGCGACGCGGGCCAGCAGCGGCAGGCCGAACGCGAGCGTCTTGCCCGAACCGGTCTGCCCACGGCCCAGCACGTCCCGGCCGGCGAGCGCGTCCGGCATGGTGGCCCGCTGGATCTCGAACGGGCTGGTGATGCCCTGCCGCGCCAAGGCGCGGACCAGCGGCTCGGGCAGACCGAGCGCGGCGAAGTCGATGGAATCGGCGGCGTCGGTCGCCGGGGTGGGGTCGAAAACGGACGTGACGGTGCTGGAGTCAGCAGAGGTGGTCAACAAAAGCCTTTCGAGCGGGGCGCATCTTCGCGATGGCCTGCCGCGGCTGTGCCGCCGGATCGCCCGCAAGATCGCCCAGGGGCGCGCACCACGCGCGCCGGGTCAGTGATCTAAGCCAGTGTACGGCGGTCCGGCGAACCCGCCAGCCGGTTGCCCGACCGTAGTGGGCGGACTCACCATCGCGTCCACTCGGCGGCTCACCCGTTGAGCGCGCCGCCCACCAGACCGTCCAACACGTCGCCGGCGAGCAGGACGATCATGACGCTGATCGCGACCAGCAGCCCCAGCGCGGCGACCAGAACGATCACCACACGCGTGTTGCGGGATCGCTCGGCCGGCGTGTCCGCCCAGCCCTGGGCCAGGATGTGCCCGGTCAGCGAGCCGGACGTCTCCACCGCGTTGGTGGGCATCGCGATCGTGGTGAAGCCCGGTCCCTCACCGCTGCCGTAGACGGTGCCGGCCAGGTCGGAGCCGCCGCGTCGCCCGTCACGAACACCGGCCGGACCCGGTCCGGAATTGACCTCCGACCTGGCGGTCGGCCCGGTGGTCCGGGTGTTCCCGGTGCCGCTTCCGGTCGACGGGGGAGCGCCGACGCTGGACGGCGGCCAACTCGGCAGGGCGGGGGCCGGCACCACCGGCGGTGCGGAGACGGGTGTCTCGGCCCACCCGCCGCCTGACGTCGAGCGTGTCGTCTCGGCGGTGGCGGCCCATCCGGCCGGCGGTGCGGAGACCGACGCGGTCGCGCGTACACCGGGCGTGTCGCCCATCGCGGGCGGCGGCGGGAACGGCGGTGCCGGCATCGGGCCGGGCGGCGCCGGTGGCGCGGGCACGGGCGGTCCGGGTGGCGGAACGGGCGGCCCGGGGACGGGCGGAGACGGCGGACCCGGGATGGGCGGCACCGGTGAGGGCGGGGGTACGGGCGGGCCGGGGACCGGCGGGACCGGACCGGGCGGTGGCGTGGGTCGGGGCTGTGGCGTCGGCATCGGCCCGGGCGGGTACGGACCCGGCGTCGGCGCGGGTTCCGGCTCGGGTGGTGCCGGCTGGGTCGGCCCGGGGCCGGGCGGCGGGGGCGTCGGCTCCGGCTCGGGAGTCGCCGGCTGCGGCGGTTGGGCGGGCTGCGGCGGTTGCGCGGGCTCGGGCGGCTCGGGATTCACCGGCCCGGCTCCGTAGACGGTCGGTGTGCTGGCCCGCGGGTCCGGGGTGCCGATCGCACCGGCCGCGACGCGGCTGCTGCTGGGAACGGTGGCGCTGGCCCGGGCCGGTGCGGGCGACTCGTTGCGCTGCCCGGGGACCGCGACGTCGGCCGAGCCGGTCGCGCGGTAGGTGGTCGCGCTGGCCGGGGCGCTGGCCGGGAGATCGCTGCGGGACGCCCCGGCGGTCGCGACGCTGGCGCGGGCCCGTACCGGCGCGGCGGCCTGCTCCGGGCGGACCGCGGCGGGCGTCGTCTGGCCAGTGGCCTCGGCGGGCGTCGCCTGGCCGCCGGTCTCGGCGGGGATCGCCTGGTCGGCGGTTTCGGTCGGCGTCGTCGGGGCCGTGGTCTCGGCGGGCGTCGCCTGGCCGCCGGTCTCGGCGGGGATCGCCTGGCCGGCGGTTTCGGTCCGCGTCGTCTGGGCAGTGGCCTCGGCGGGAGCGGCCGGGGCTTCGGCGGCGTCTCCGGTGTCGGCGGAGCTGTCGGGAGACGCGGTGGCGGCGGCGTCTCCGGTGTCGGTTCGCGCGGCCTGGACCGTGTCGCTGAGGACCGGGTCAGCCCCCGAGGTCACGGGGTCGGTGGACGACGGCGGGTCGGACACCGGGTCAGCGCCGCCGAGCCCTGGCGGGTCGGCTCGGTCGACCACGGGGTCGACAGTCTCCGCCGGATCTCTCTGCTCGGCCATCTCCGCCCTCCGCGCCATGCTCGCACCCGGACCCGTGACGTCGAGTCGGATGTGCCTGGTTGTCACCGTGCCACAGATCGTCCCGAGCGGACAGCCGGAGCGGGTCGTGGCGGATCAACCGGTGGCGCTGGCGCTGCCCGTCGGGTTGCTGCCGCCGGTCGCGCTCGTGGTGGCCTTCGGCGTGGTCGGCGGCGTCGTCGTGTTCGGCGCGCTGGTGGGCGCCGAGGGCAGCGTGGTCGGCGTGTTGGTCGGGTTGGTGGTCTTGGTCGGCGTCGGCGTCGGCGTCAGAGTCGCGCTGCCGGTCGGCGTCGGCGTCGGGGTGGTGGTCTTGGTCGGCGTCGGCGTCGGGGTCGCGGACTTGGTCGGCGTCGGCGTCGGCGTGGCGGACTTGGTGGGCGTCGGCTTGGGGGTGGGCGTCGTGCTGGGCGTCGAGACCGGCGGAGTCGGAACCGTCACGATCGGCGCCGGTACCGCGCCGATCACCCGGGTCGCGGCGTACAGCCGGGACCAGCGGACGACCGAGATCTTGACGACGTCGCCGGTGGTGGGTGCCTGCACCATCTTGCCGTTGCCGATGTACATGCCGACGTGGTGGATCGTCGTCCAACTGCTGCCGGAGGCGAAGAAGAGCAGATCGCCGGGGAGCAGCGCGCCCTGCGGCACGGTCCGGGCCCGGGTGGCGGCGTACTGGTCCCGGGAGACCCGGGGCAGGTCGAAGTAGTCGGCGCCGGGAGACCGGTACGCCGCCCACATCAGACCGGAGCAGTCGAACTCGTCCGGCCCCTCCTCGGACCACTTGTACGGGTCGCCGAGCTGCGCCAGCGCGTACCGGACCGCGGCCAGTGCCCGGGGGTGCGCGGCCATGCCGCTGATGCTCTGGTTGGCGACGTAGCCGGCACCGTACTGCTGCTCGGCGGCCTCCTGCTGACGTTCGATCTCGATCAGTTGGGCGGCGTTGTCGCGGCGCAACTTGAGCAGGCTCGCCTCGGCAGTGCGCAGCGCCGTCTCGCTCGCGGTGAACTCCGCGTCGGCGGCGGCGAGCAGGTTCTTGGCCTCGGCGTGCTTCTGGTACGCCTCCTGCTCGGCGGCGCGGGCCCGGGACAGCCCTCCGGCCACGCCGGTGGTGCCGCCGTCGACCTTCTCGCCGCGGGTGATCTGCTGGAGGCGGCTCAGCTCTCGGATGTCCTCGGCGAGGTCACCGGGCGGCAGCGCGGCGGCTGCCTTGACGGCCTCGGCGGCTGCCGCGTCAGCCACCTGCTGCGCTCGAAGCAGGGCGTCCTGAGCGCTGGCAAGCACCTTGCCGGCGGATTCCACCTGGGCTTTCGCGTCGGACTGCTTCTGTTTGATCTTCAGAAGCGCATCGCCGAGTGTGCCGACCTGAGCTTCGCCGGCGTAGATCTGCGCGGCCAGCGGGCCGGTGCCGATGGTGCCCACCGGCGGCGCCGGGACGCCGGCGACGGGTGGGCCGCCGGGCAGTTGAACGGTGCCGATGGCCGGCGGTCGGGCGCCGGCGTCCGGCACCGTCGTGGGAATACCGGGCTCGGCGTACGCGGGGGTGGCCATCACGGCGGCGGCGATCGCACCGAGCAGGGCGGCCCAGAGCTTCGGACGCAGCACCGGCGAGATCACCGGGCTCCGTCGTCGCTGCCGTCGCCCGCGCCCGCTGTAGATCATGCCGCTCCCCGTCCCGCTGCTCCTCGCCGCGCACGGTGGGCGCGACCGCCGGGACGGTACCAGTGTGTGTGTTCCGCCCCACCTTGTTACTACCGCACCTCGCCAACCTTGTCGATGCGTGGCCGGGTTACGGGAGGCTGAGAGTTCGGTGAAGTGGGTCGCTGCCGGCGACCGTGCCGCCGGGGCTGTCGGCGTCCCGACGTACGCTCGACCGGGACCGCAGGTGGAAGGGACGTGCCATGGACGCCGGACTCAAGCGTGAGCTCGAAGCGAAGGTGTACGCCGGTGAGCGGCTGACCCGGGAGGACGGGGTCGCCCTCTACGAGAGTGACGACCTGACCTGGTTGGGGCGGCTGGCGCACCACAAGCGCACCGAGTTGAACGGTGAGCGGGTGATGTTCAACGTCAACCGGCACCTCAACCTGACGAACGTCTGCTCGGCGTCCTGTGCGTACTGCTCGTTCCAGCGCAAGCCGGGCGAGAAGGACGCGTACACGATGCGCATCGACGAGGCGGTCCGCAAGGCCAAGGAGATGGAGGGTGAGCAGCTCACCGAGCTGCACATCGTCAACGGTCTGCACCCGACGCTGCCCTGGCGTTACTACCCGAAGGTGTTGCGGGAGCTGAAGGCGGCGCTGCCGAACGTCAAGCTCAAGTGCTTCACCGCGACCGAGGTGCAGTGGTTCGAGAAGATCAGCGGTCTGAGCGCCGACGAGATCCTCGACGAGCTGATGGACGCCGGTCTGGAGTCGCTCACCGGCGGTGGCGCGGAGATCTTCGACTGGGAGGTCCGGCAGCACATCGTCGACCACGCCTGCCACTGGGAGGACTGGTCGCGCATCCATGCCCTGGCGCACAGCAAGGGCATGAAGACCCCGGCGACGATGCTCTACGGCCACATCGAGGAACCCCGGCACCGGGTCGACCACGTGCTGCGGCTGCGTGAGCTCCAGGACGAGACCGGCGGGTTCGCGGTCTTCATCCCGCTGCGCTACCAGCACGACTTCGTGGACTCGGCGGACGGCAAGATCCGTAACCGGATCCAGGCGCGCACCACCATGGCGTCGCCGGCCGAGTCGCTGAAGACGTTCGCCGTCTCCCGGCTGCTCTTCGACAACGTGCCGCACGTGAAGAACTTCTGGGTGATGCACGGGCTGTCGGTGGCCCAGCTCTCGCTGAACTTCGGCGTGGACGACCTGGACGGCTCGGTGGTCGAATACAAGATCACGCACGATGCCGACTCGTACGGCACCCCGAACACCATGCACCGCGAGGACCTGCTGCACCTGATCTGGGACGCCGGTTTCCAGCCGGTCGAGCGGGACACCCGCTACAACGTGGTCCGGGAGTACGACAAGGCCCCGTCGCTGGCGCAGCGGCGCGCCGAGCCGCAGCAGGTCTGGGCCTGAGTCACCACGTACCCTCGCAGTCGATGACCGAGCAGAGCGGTTCCGAGCAGCAGGGCGGGTTTCCCCGCCGGGACGCCGAGGGGCGGGTCGCCACCCTGGGTGACCTGCTCGGGGTGTGCCTGGCCGGGGTCGTCATCGGCGCGTTGGCGTTGGTGTTGTTCGACTGGGCGTTCGCCTCGATCGGCGCCGGTGACTTCGGGCACACCAACGGCTGGCTGGCGGTGATCCTGCCGGCGTGGCTGTTCTGGGACGACTTCCGGGCCTGGGATTTCGGTGCGGCGCGGGTGCTGGCGGCGGTGGTCGCCGCGGCCGTGGGCGTGTTCGTCGGTCTGCTGATCGCCGGGTTGGGCGCGGGGCTGCCGCCGCTGCTCTCCGGCGCGTTGGCGGCGGCGGCGTTCACCGTGGCGTACGCGGTGGTCTGGTTCCCGGGCGTCCGCTGGCTGGCCCGCCGGACCGGCTGACCGCTACCGCCCACCGGGCGGATCGACAGTTCCGCCGGCCTCGGCGGGCGACGGAGAGAACGGAGTGGTGCGGGTGAGCGCCGCGCTCAAGTACACGCTGGGCCGGATCGGGCTGTTCGTCGCCGTGCTGGCGGGTCTCTGGCTGATCGACATGAACGTGTTCCTGAAGCTGATGTTGGCGTTGGTCTTCTCCGCCGCGCTCTCCTTCTTCCTGCTGCGCGGGTGGCGGGACGAGATGGCCGGGGAGATGGCCGACGCGACCGAGCGCCGCCGGGCGGAGAAGGAGCGCCTCCGCTCCGCCCTGGCCGGCGAAGACCAAGACCCGAACCAGACCCCGCCCACCGACTCCTCACGTTGATCAAGAGGTTTGCGTCATCGAAGACGGGATCCGTGACGCAAACCTCTTGATCACCCGTGCAGAGGGCGGGGTGAGCCCGGTGGGTGGTGGGTTACCAGTTGGTGGAGCCTGGGACCTTGGGCCAGGGCTTGGACACCGGCTTGATCAGGTACGCGATGCCGCCGGAGCCGCCGGAGGTGCCCCCGCTGGCGTTGGTGCGCTTGGTCCGCAGCCAGATCTGTTCGAACTGCGCGCGCTTGTAGACGTTGCGCACCACGTCGTTGCTGGACGAGGCGGGGTCGTTGACGATCACGTCGCCGTCGGCGGTGAAGCCGACCACCACGAAGAGGTGTCCGGAGGTGCCGTAGTTCGCCCCGTCCAGCTCGCTGGCGAGGAAGGACTGGCTGGTCACGACGGGGATGCCGGCGGCGATGAATCGTTCCAGCTCGTCCAGCGAGTGCAGTCGGGTGACCCGCCCCTCCAGCCCGGGGAAGCCGGCCGCGTACGCGGTGTTGAACGGCCAGTTGCCCGCCCCGTCGTACGCGTAGTCGTAGGTCATCCGGGCCGCGTGGTTGACGGTGGGGTCGGGGTAGGTCGGGTCCACCCAGGAGGTGTCGGCCGCCGACGGCCTACGACCCCAGTACTCGACCACCATCTCCGTGGAGGTCGGTGAGCACCACGCCTCGCCGCCGCCGTCGTACTCGGGGTAGTGCCCGGCGTGCACGTTCTGCGAGTAACGCGGCACGGGCAGCTCGACGCCCCAGGCGATGTGCCCGGCGCTCGGCGTCACGGTGAACCGGTCCGGCACCGTGGAGCTCATCGCGCCGAGCATCCGGACCACCGGCGCGGCGGTCTGCCCGGGTGCCCGGTAGAGGGTCAGCCGCAGCTGGTACGACCGCAGCAGCACCCCGGCGGCGGCGTCATCGATGCTGAAGGTGTCGGTCCAGATCGTCGACCAGGGATCGCCCTGCCGCTCGACGCTGGTCCGCTTGATGTCGGTGTCGCCGGACGCCCAGCGACCCATGACGTACCACGGGGTCTGGTCACCGCTGGTGTAGCTGCCCTGCATCTCCACCTGGATCCAGGTGCCGGCGGGGGTCTCCGCGTTACATGAGGCGATCAGCTCGGTGGCGTCGAACCCGATCCGGGTCACCGGTGAGGTCCAGGTTCCGTACTCCCAGGTGCGGGCGGCGCCGGTGTGCGGGTCGACGTATTCGGTGGTGCCGGCCGGGCGGGCCAGGGTGAGGCCCGCCCGGGGGCCGGGCGCCACGCGGGTGCCGGACCGGTCGCCCCGGTGCCAGTCGGCGGGCCCGGACCAGTCCTGGAAGGTGATCTGCTCGTCGTGGCTGACGGCGGGTGGGCGGGCCGCCGTCGCGGGCGCGGCGGTGGCGAGCAGGGTGAACGCGGTGACGCCGGCGAGGGCGGCCGCGTGCAGGCGGGATCTGGCCATTGGTGCTCCGCGGTGTCGAGAGGGGCATCGTCGCTGGTCAGTTTTCCGCCCGGAGAGAAGTTTCGCCAGATGTTGGTGGGTGGAAAATCATTGCCGCCGAGATGATCGGCTCGGGATGGACAAGCCAGCGATCGATATTGATATGACCATGTGACAGGTGGTGAAGTGTCCTTCACCGAGCGGGATCTCCCGCCCATCGAGGAGGTAGTCCATGGCCCTCCGCACGTCCAACCCCCTCCGCCGCGTCCTGGTGCTCGCCGTCGTCGCCGGGCTGGGAATCGTCACCGTCGCCACCGGCCCCGTCGCCGCCCAGCCGGCGCCGGACCGGACCGCCGAGCCGGCCGCCGCCGGCTACCGGGTGCTCGGGCCCCGGACCCTCGCCGACCGCAACGCGGTGGCCCGCACCGGAGCCGCCATCGACTACTCCGAGCACGGTGTGCTGCACATCTCGGCGACCGCCGCCGAGGCTGCCGCGATCGGCAAGCTCGGCTTCCGGCTGGAACCCCTGGCCCCGCCGCCCAACGCCGAGCGCGGCGCCGGTGAGATCGGCACGCTGGCCTTCCCGCCCGCCGACTCCAACTACCACGACTACGCCGAACTGACCGCCGTCGTGAACCAGGTCGTCGCCGACCATCCGGCGATCGCCCGCAAGATCAGCATCGGATCGTCGTACGAGGGCCGCGACCTGATGGCGGTGAAGATCTCCGACAACGTCGGCACCGACGAGAGTGAACCGGAGATCCTGTTCAACGCCCAGCAGCACGCCCGTGAGCACCTGACCGTCGAGATGGCGATCTACCTGCTCAACCTCTTCACCGACAGCTACGGCAGCGACTCCCGGATCACCAACATCGTCAACAGCCGGGAGATCTGGATCGTGCCGACGGTCAACCCGGACGGCAGCGAGTACGACATCGCCACCGGGTCGTACCGGTCCTGGCGCAAGAACCGGCAGCCCAACAGCGGTTCGTCCAACGTGGGCACCGACCTGAACCGCAACTGGTCCTACAACTGGGGTTGCTGCGGCGGCTCGTCCGGCAGTACCTCGTCGGAGACCTACCGGGGGCCGTCGGCGTTCTCCGCGCCCGAGACGCAGGCGCTGCGCAACTTCGTCAACGGCCGGGTGGTCGGCGGCGTGCAGCAGATCAAGGCGAACATCGACTTCCACACGTACTCGCAGCTGGTGCTCTGGCCGTACGGCTACACCACGGCGAACACCGCGGCGGGTATGAGCGCGGACCAGTACAACACCTTCGCCACCATCGGGCAGCAGATGGCGGCCACCAACAACTACACACCGCAGCAGTCCAGCGACCTCTACATCACCGACGGGGACAGCATCGACTGGATGTGGGCAACCCACAACATCTGGGCGTACACCTTCGAGATGTATCCCGGCTCGTCCAGCGGCGGCGGCTTCTACCCGCCCGACGAGGTGATCCCCGCGCAGACCTCGCGCAACCGGGAGGCGGTGCTGATGCTCAGCGAGTACGCCGACTGCCCGTACCGGGCGATCGGCAAGCAGGCGCAGTACTGCGGCGGTGGTGGTGGCACCACGGTCTGGTCGGACACCTTCGAGACGGCCACCGGCTGGACCGTCAACCCGTCCGGCACCGACACCGCCACGGTCGGCGCGTTCGAACGGGGTGCCGCCCAGGCGACCACCTCCTCCGGCGCCAAGCAGCTCACCCCGTACGCCGGTTCCAACGACCTGGTCACCGGTCGGCTCGCCGGATCGGCAGCCGGTGACTACGACGTCGACGGCGGTGTGACGAGTGCCCGCTCCCCGGCGGTGACCCTGCCGTCGTCCGGCACGCTGACGCTCTCGCTGGCCTGGTACCTGGCGCACGGCTCGAACGCCTCGTCGGCGGACTACCTGCGGGTGAGCGTGGTGCACAACGGCGGTACCACCGCGCTGCTCACCCAGGCCGGCGCGGCCACCAACCGTAACGGGAGCTGGGCGGTCGCCAGCCTCAACCTCAGCCCGTACGCCGGCCAGTCGGTACGCATCCTGGTGGAGGCGGCGGACGCCTCCGGCGCCAGTCTGGTAGAGGCGGCTGTGGACAACGTCACCATCACGTCCTCCTGATCGGGTGGGGCCCCGCTCCGCCCGGCGGGGCCCCACCACCCGCCTCCGAGGTGCCGTATCCGGGACATATCCCGCACTGCGCGACGGTCCGGTTGATCGTCCAGCGCCGATCGACCCCTGGTCGATCCGGCACGTCGTGGCGGTGCGCTACCGTCTTAGCGACCAGTCCGCAGCGAAGCCGGTGCTAACCCGGCGCTGTCCCGCAACTGTGATGCCCCACTCCGGTGGGGACGAGCCAGGTCGCCTACGGATCGGTCGCGATACGCGCTCTCGAGGAAGGGCGCCTCGTGGGCGGGCGTACGAAAGTCCCTGTCGGCGAAGCACCACACTCCTCGACCGACAGGAGGCCCCCATGAACAGACGTACCCCTCGGCTCTTCGCCGCGACCCTCGCGGTCGCCGCGCTCGCCCTCGGCGCCTGCGCCGAGAAGGCCGACGACAAGCCGAGCGCCGGCACCGCGGCCGCCGCCTACCCGGTCACGGTCGGCGCGCTCACCCTCGACAAGCGTCCCGAGAAGATCGTCTCGCTGTCGCCCACCGCCACCGAGATGCTCTTCGCCATCGGTGCCGGCCCGCAGGTGACCGCCGTCGACGACCAGTCCAACTACCCGGCCGACGCGCCCAAGACCGACCTCTCCGGCTTCCAGCCCAACGCCGAGGCCATCGCTGGCAAGAGCCCCGACCTGGTGGTCCTCGCCAACGACACCAACAAGATCGTCGACCAGCTCACCAAGCTGAAGATCCCGGTCTACCTCACCCCGGCGGCGACCACGCTCGACGACTCGTACCGGCAGATCACCGAGCTGGGCACGCTCACCGGGCACGCCGACCAGGCCGACGACGTCGCCACCCGGATGAAGGACGACATCACCAAGCTGGTCAAGGACCTGCCGCAGCGCACCACGAAGCTCACCTACTTCCACGAGCTGGGCCCGGAGCTGTACAGCGCCACCAGCAAGACCTTCATCGGCTCGCTCTACAGCCAGGTCGGGCTGACCAACATCGCCGACCCGGCCGACGCGGACGGCAAGAACGGCGGCTACCCGCAGCTGTCCCAGGAGTTCGTCGTCAAGGCCAACCCGGACTTCGTCTTCCTGGCCGACTCCAAGTGCTGCCAGCAGAACGCCGACTCGGTCAAGGCGCGCAGCGGTTGGGCCGGGCTCACCGCGGTCAAGAACAACCAGGTGATCGCGCTGGACGACGACATCGCCTCCCGCTGGGGCCCGCGCGTCGTCGACCTCCTCCGGGTCATCATCGACGCGGTCGCCAAGGTGCCCGCGTGACCCCGACCCGTCGGTGACCGGGCCGCTGTCGGCGGCCCGGTCCGTCGGGCCACCACCGGTGGCCCGGCCCGCCGGGCTGCGCAAGCGTTGGCTGGTCGCCGGAGTGTTCGCGGTGCTCGTCGCGCTCGTCGCCGGGGTGTCCCTCGGGCCGGTCAGCCTGCCCGCCGGCAGCGTCGCCGCCGAACTGCTCAACCTGATCCCGGGCGTCCACCTCGACAGCGGCCTGTCCGAGCGGGAGATCGCGATCGTCACCGAGTTGCGGCTGCCCCGGGTGGTGCTGGCCCTGCTCGTCGGCGGCCTGCTCGCCCTCGCCGGGGGCTGCTACCAGGGCGTCTTCCGCAACCCGCTCGCCGACCCGTACCTCCTGGGGGTGGCCGCCGGCGCCGGCCTCGCGGTCACCGCGGCGATCGCCCTCGGCGGCGCCGGCCGGGAGGGGGCGATCTCCGGGCTGCCGATGACCATCCCGTTGGCCGCGTTCGCCGGGTCGCTGCTCGCCGTGACGATGACCTACGTGCTCGGCGCGGCCGGCGGGCGCAGCCACTCACCGGCGATGCTGATCCTGGCCGGGGTGGCGGTCTCCGCGTTCCTCTCCGCCGGGCAGACCTACCTGCTGCAGAAGCACGCCGACAGCATCCAACCGGTCTACTCCTGGCTGCTGGGTCGGCTCGCCACCGCCGGTTGGCACGACGTGCTGCTGGTGCTCCCGTACGCCGTGCTGACCACTGTGGTGGTGCTGCTGCACCGCCGTGAGCTGGACGTCCTGGCCGTGGGTGACGACGAGGCGAAGAGTCTGGGCCTGCACCCGCAGCGCACCCGCTACCTGTTGATCGCGGCAGCTTCCCTGGGCACCGCGGCGGCGGTATCCGCCACCGGCCTGATCGGCTTCGTCGGCATCATCGTGCCGCACACCGTCCGGCTGCTCGCCGGGTCGAGCTACCGGATGATCCTGCCGTTGTCCCTGCTGTTCGGCGGTGCGTTCCTGGCCCTGACCGACGTGGTGGCCCGCACCGCCGCCGCCCCGGCCGAGGTGCCGATCGGAGTGGTGACCGCCCTGCTGGGCGGCCCGTTCTTCGTGATCGTGCTGCGCACCGCCCGGCGGGTGCTCACGTGAGCCGCGAACCCGTCGCCGACCCGTCCGCCGCCGGCTCTTCCGGCGGCGTACCCGCCGTCGAGGTGCGCGGCCTGCACGTCGACCTCGGCGGCACACCGATCCTGACCGGCGTCGACCTCACCGTCGCCCCCGGCGAGTGGGTCACCGTGATCGGCCCGAACGGCGCCGGCAAGTCGACCCTGTTGCGCGCCGTCGGCGGCCTGCTGGCCGCGCCCGAGGCCATCACCCTCTTCGGTACGCCGAGCACGGCGCTGCGCCGCCGGGACCGCGCCCGGGTGGTGGCCACCGTGGCACAGTCGCCGGTGGTGCCGGCCGGCATGTCGGTGCTGGACTACGTGCTGCTCGGCCGGACCCCGTACATCCCGACGCTGGGCCGGGAGTCGACCGCCGACCTCGACGCCGTGCACGAGGTGCTCGGGCGACTGGACCTCACCGGCTTCCACCGTCGCGAGCTGGCCACCCTCTCCGGCGGTGAACGGCAGCGGGTGTTCCTCGCCCGCGCGCTCGCCCAGGGGGCGACACTGCTGCTGCTCGACGAGCCGACCAGCGCCCTGGACATCGGTCACCAGCAGGAGGTACTGGAGCTCGTCGACCAGTTGCGCCGTGAGCACGGCCTGACCGTCCTCGCCACGATGCACGACCTCTCCCTGGCCGGCGAGTACGCCGACCGGATGGTGATGCTCGCCGGCGGTCGGGTGGTGGCCGCCGGGTCCCCGTCGGAGGTGTTGACCGAGCACCTGCTCGCCACCCACTACCGGGCCAGCGTCCGGGTGGTCCCGGGCACCCACGGCCCCCTGGTGGTCCCCGTCCGCCCCACCCGCCCCGACCCCCTCGGGGCTCGTGGGTCAGGCGCCCAGGTCGATGACGGAGAAGAGGGCGCCCTGGGGGTCGCGTAGGGCGGCGAACCGGCCCGACGGGATGTCCCGGGGTGGGACCAGGATCGTTCCGCCCAGCTCGGCGGCGCGGGCCGCGGCGGCGTCCGCGTCGGTGACCGCGAAGTACACCGTCCAGTACGCGGGCAGGTCGGCCGGGAAGTCGTCGGCCAGCGGCGGCATCATCCCGGCGACGATCTGCGTCCCGAGCCGCCAACCGGTGTACGTCACGGGCCCCACCGCCTGGTCGTCCGGCTGCCAGCCGAACACCAGCTCGTAGAAGACCTTCGCACCCTCCGGGTCGGGGGTGACCAGTTCGTTCCAGCTCATCGCGCCCGGCACGTTGAACACTTCGGCACCGGTCATCGCCAGGGGTTGCCAGACGCTGAAGGTGGCGCCGGCCGGGTCGGCGAAGACGGCCATCCAGCCTCGGTCGAACACCTCGAACGGCGGTACGACGACCTGCCCACCGGCCCGTTCGACCCGGCCGGCGACCAGCTCCGCGTCGTCGGTGGCGACGTACGTCGACCAGATCGGCACCTGGTCCGGGATCGCCGGTGGCCCGGCCCCGGCGACCGGCTTCCCGTCCAGCAGGAAGACCGTGTAGCCACCCGCCTCGGGTTCCGGTGTCACCCGGCCGGTCCAACCGAACAGTTCCGGGTAGAAGCGCCGCGCGTCGTCCAGGTCCGGGGTGGCCAGGTCGGCCCAGCAGGGCGTACCCGGCGGGACGGTGCTCACGTCAGGACCCCTCTCACCCCGGGGCGACCACGGCGGCCCCCTGCGGGAATCCTGGCACCGTCCCGCCGCGGCTCGGGGCGGAAACGGACGAATCGTCAGCTGAACCGGCGACCCTCGTCCCGTCGGTAGGCCCAGCCGGCGAGCGTGGCGAGCAGCACCACCCAGACACCGAGCATGATCAGCGCCAGCGGTTGGACGCGGTAGTCGCTGACCGCCGCCCACATCAGCTCGGCCGCACCCCGGGTGGGCAGGAACGGGGCGATGGTCTCGATGAATCCGGGCGCGTCGCCCGGCGCGGAGAGCAGCCCGCCGCCGAACGCGAGCGGCAGGAAGACGACCTGCGCGACGACGATCGCCGCCTTGCTCGGCAGCGAGTAGCCGATGGCCAGGCCCATCAGCGTGAACGGCACCGAGATGACGGCCACGGTGCCGATGGTCAGCAGGAACGCCGCCGGGGTGGTCTCGGCCGCGGTCAGCGTCGCGCCGATCACGACGACCGGGATCAGCGAGAGGTACGTCAGTGCCAGACCGGCCAGCACACGGCCCGCGAACCGGGGCGCCGGTCCGGCCGGCAGGGTCCGGGTGTACGGGTTCCAGGGCTGGTCGCGGTCCTCGGCGACGCCGACGCCGTACTGGAAGATGTTGGCGCTCATCACCGAGAAGGTGACCATCGACGCGGTGGCGAGAGTGGCCCCGACCGAGTCGTCACCGGCGAACGGCACCACGAAGAAGATCATGGCGGCGGCCGGGAAGAAGGCGCTCCCGAAGACCGCCACCGGAATCCGGATGATCTCCAGGAGTTGGTATCGGGCGTGGACCAGGGCGAGTTGCACGGCGGCCTCCTCAGACGGTGGTGGGTCGGCCGCCGGTGACGGCGGTGCTGGCTGGGTCGCCGGTGGCGGCGGTGCTGGCTGGGTCGCCGGTGGCGGCAGTGCTGGCTGGGCCGCCGGCGGCGGCGCGGTCCTCTGCCGTGGCGGGTCGTCCCGCCGCGGTGGTCTGGCCCGGGGTGGACCCGTCCCCGCTGGTGATGGCGAGGAACGCCTCCTCCAGCGAGGTCGGTCGTACCTCCAGGTCGGTGAAGTCGGCTCCGGCCGTGACCAGCGCACGGACCAGTTCGTCGGCGTCGGTGGTGAGCAGGTGCACCCGGCCGTCGATCCGTTCGGTGCGGACGATCCCGGGCAGGTCGGGCAGGTGGTCGGCGACGAGGCTGACCCGGCGTACGCCGACGATGCCGCGCACCGCGGCCACCGTGTCGTCGGCGAGCACCCGGCCCTGCCCGATCACCACCACCCGGTGGGCCAGCGCCTCCACCTCCTCCAGATAGTGGCTGCTCAGCAGCACGGTGCCGCCGTCGGAGTGGAACGCGCGGATCGCCTCCCACAGGGTGTGCCGGGCGGCCACGTCCAGGCCGGTGGTCGGCTCGTCGAGGAGCACCAACCGGGGTCGGCCGACGAACGCCAACGCCACCGCCAGCCGACGGCGCTGCCCTCCGGAGAGCCCACCGGTCTGCCGTCGGGCGAGGTCGCCCAGGCCGAACCGGTCGAGCAGTTCGGCGCGGGGAACCGGGTCCGGGTAGTGCGCGGAGACGAAGTCGACGACCTCCCCGACCCGCAACGTGCCCGGCAGGCCGGTCTCCTGCGGGGTCACCCCGATCTGTCGTCGGCTCGCCGGATCGCGGGGGTCGCCACCGAACAGCTCGACCCGCCCCGAGCTGGGGCGGCGCAGACCGACGAGCAGGTTCATCAGGGTGCTCTTGCCGGCGCCGTTCGGACCGAGGAGGCCGACCAGCTCACCGGCCCGGACTTCGAGGTCGACGCGGTCGAGGGCGAGGACGTCGCCGTACCGGCGGCTGGCCTGGTCGGCGCGGGCGAGGGTCATGACTGCTCCTTCGACGGAATGGGGTCGAGCAGGGCGCGGATGGCTTCGGTGTACTCCTCGAACGCCAGCCGACCCCGCCGGCTGAGCCCGACCAGGGTCGCCGGGGTGCGTCCACGATGGGTCTTGGTGATCTCCACGTAGCCGGCGTCCTCGAGTTTGCGCAGGTGCACGGAGAGGTTGCCGGCGGTCATCCCGAGCAGTTCCTGCAGGCGCGGGAAGGTGATCCGGTCGCCGACGTTGAGTGCGGAGAGGCTGGCGACCACCCGCAACCGGGCCTGGGCGTGGATGACCGGATCCAGTTCGGTCACGGCTGCTGTCGCTGTCGCTGTCGTCGCCGGGCGAGCGCACCGGCCACCAGGATCCCGCCGCCGCCGGCCACCGAGACGACCAGTGCGTGCCAGCCCGGCCCGGCGAACGCGCCGGCCAGGTTGATCACGCTGATCCAGACGCCCAGTCGGAACAGGTCCCGGTCCAGCCAGATCGCCCCGCCGGCCATGTGCAACGCGGCGGTCAGCCCGACGGCCGTCGCCGACCAGAGCAGTCCCGCCAGGTCGTGCGGCAGGTGTTCGGTGATCCGGCCGAGCCCCGCGTAGACGCTCACCGAACCGAGGCCCCAGGCACACCCGTACCAGCGGCCACGCCGCGCGGAGTCGCCGCTCAACTGACCGTACGCCCGAGCGCTGGCCACCGCCTGGACCGCCGCCGCGGCAAGGAGCAGCGCGAAGA
Source organism: Micromonospora sp. WMMD964 (assembly GCF_029581455.1). Taxonomy (NCBI): domain Bacteria; kingdom Bacillati; phylum Actinomycetota; class Actinomycetes; order Micromonosporales; family Micromonosporaceae; genus Micromonospora; species Micromonospora sp. WMMD964. The sequence continues at coordinate 1,425,020 of NZ_CP120860.1, forward strand.
GGACGGTCAGCGGCAGCCAGCCCGGGAGTCGGAGCAATTGCTCCTCGCCTGGGGGGAACCGCAGGAAGAAGAGACCGAAGCCGACCAGCCAGGCGACTCCCCACGGCCAGTAGAGCAGGCGGGCATCGGGATCGATCCGGCGTGCCGTCGCGGATCGCTGGGCCTCGATCAGCCGGAGCGCTGCCGCGGCGTCGGCGGGTGGGAGGTCATCGTCTGGGTACACGCAAACTACTTTACGAAACAAAGTCAAGGCCGCGTCACCCCGTCGTCGCGGCCGGGTCACCGATCGCGGCGAGCAGTGCCTATGGTGGAAAGTCGTAGCGGCTGATCCGTCGCACAGGACACAGGGGAGGGTCCGTGTCGAGCCCGAGCAGAGAGCTGGAGGTCCAGCCGGAGGCGCTGACGGCGTTCGCCAAGGCATCCACCGACCGTGCGGCGCGTTTTCGCGAGTTGCACCGCTCGTTCGGTGAAGGGCACGTCCCCCGGCACGCGTTCGGGGTGATGCCGGCGTCGTTCAGCCTCGCGGCGGCGTACGCCGAACAGTTCGAGGCCTGCCTGCAGGGGCTGGCCGACGGCGCCGAAGTGATGGCGGACATCGCCGAAGGGCTCGACGACACCGCGGGCGCCTACACCGGCACCGACGTCGCCAACACCGACATGTTCGTGCCCGGCCGCCCGGCCGCTCCCGACGTCATCGCACCCGGCCCCTGGTCACCGGGCACCTCGTCCACCGGCGACACGACCGGGCCGGTGCCCGCGTGAGCACCGAGGCGTTGACGCGCAACAAGACCTACTTCGAGCAGATCGTGTCCGGCACCCCCGACCCGTTCAAGCCGCTGTCCAACGCGGTGCTCTGGCCCTTCGAGCAGCTCCTCGAACTCGTCGCGGGCGAGCCCGACGACCTGATGCGCGCCGCCCAGCTCTGCCTCGACACCGGCGCGGCGGTCCGCGAGATCGCCGGTGAGCAGATCCAGCACCGGGCCCGCCTCCGGGGGGCCTGGTCGGGTGACGCCGCCGAGAGCTTCCACGCGTCGATGGAGTCGGTGGAGGAGGCCATCGAGGAGCTGGCGAAGGGGTTGGACGGCACCAAGGAGGTGCTGGTCGATGCCGCCAACGCCGCTGTCGACGCGTTCAACCTGCTGGTCGAGCTGATCCTCGAGTTCCTGCTCTGGTTCCTCACCGAGGTGATCATCGCGGCGGTGGCGGCGGCGCTGAGCGCAGGCATCTCGCTCGCGGCGACCGTCGTGCGGGTGCTGGCGCGGCTCGCCACCACCGTCGGGCGGATGGTCAAGATCGTCGCTCGGTTCGCCGAGATCCTGACGAAGCTGGCCACGAAGATGCAGAAGGTCGCCGAGCTGCTGATGAAGTACCGTCGCGCGGTCCTGGAGATCCGCAAGGCGAAGAAGGCGTACCGGGCCTGGAACAAGTCCGGCTGGACGGCCGAGGCCAGGGCGTTCCAGATCGAGAAGTTCAAGACGCTCTTCCCGGGCAAGTTCCTGATCAACCAGGCGTCTCCCGTCAACATCCCCGGCCTCGGTGGCGCCCTGCTGGACACCGGCGTCGGCATGCACGACATCTCCGACGGCACGAAGGACCGCAACTACCTGGTGGACGGCACGTACCGCGAAGATCTGGGCCCCTACACCAAGGGCGTGCAGAATGTCTTCGACTCCATCCTGACCTGAGGGGACCGCCATGACCTTTCCCGGTCTGGACCGCATCGAGGCACTGGCCCGCAACCTGGACAGCTGGCAGCGCGAGCTGGCCGGCAAGATGACCGAGTTGGAAGACAGCAGTGCCGACGGCATGAGCGACTCCGGCCTGGTCCGGGTCACCGCCGCCGCGGACGGCACGATCGTCTCGACCGAGGTCAACGCCCGGGCGATGCGCCTCGACTCGTACACCCTGGCCGAGGAGTTCACCGCCGCCGCCAAGCGTGCCCAGGAGGCGGCCGCCGCCCGGGTCCGCGAACTGGTCGGTGAGGTGATGGCCGACGCGCCCGGCGGCGGTCGGCCGGTCGATGCCCCCGGCGGCGGTGGGGTGATGGCCGACGCGCCCAGCGGCGGTCGGTCGGCCGCGAGCAGTCAGGCGCCCGACGACCGTCCGGATTGGTACTGAGCCGGTGGCGGACAACAGGTACCAGGAACGACTCAGCCAGCTCGTCGAGCCGGGCGAGCGGGTGCTCGCCATCGCGAAGACCGAGATCGCCCAGGGTGCCCGACCGGCAGAGATGCCAGCCACCGACAGCCCGGAGTCGTCCAGCGGCGGTCGTGGCGGCATCCTCGCCAGCGGGCTGCTCAACCTGATCTCGCCGCTGATCTCCTTCTCGGCCGGAGACCGGCTCGTCGACCGCGTCGCCTACGGCATCGCCGGGCGGGGGGCGCCGGGTTCGGCCGCGTCCGCCCTGCAACACTCCCGACGCCCGGTGCCCCCGGCGACCACTGTCGAGGACACCATCCTCGCCGTCACCGACCGACGGTTGCTGGTGTGCGCCTCCGGGCCGATGAAGCTCTGGTCCAGTCAGGCCGACGACGAGAGGGCGGCAGCGCAGACCCGGGTGGTCTGGTCGGCGCCCCGAGCCGCCGTAGCCGACGCACGGGTGGGCTGGCACCGGCTCAACCCCAAGCGACTCCGGATCAGGTTCACCGACGGGTCCTGGTTGGCGTTCGTCGTGCCGATCGCCGAGTCCGGCAAGCCGTTGCGCGAGATCGCCGCAGCCCTCACCGACCGCTGAGCGACGCCGACCCGCCCTGGCGCGTCCGTCTCGGCTGGCCTCCGTCGGTGGCTGCCTGCTCAGTGCTGCGCGGTCGACAGCGGTTCGGGCAGCGGTTCGTGGTGCAGCACCGCCAGCCGGGACACCGCCCGGGTGAGCACCACGTACAGCCGGTGCAGCCCGCGCGGTTCGGCCGCGACGATCGCGGCCGGCTCGACCACCACCACGTGGTCGTACTCCAGGCCCTTGACCAGCGTCGCGGGCACCACGGTGACCCGCTCCGCGGCCGCCACGTCGTCGGCGGTCGCGGTCGCGACGCCGGCGTCGGCCAACGCCGCGCGCAGCCCGTCGACCGCGTCGTCCGCGGCGATCACACCCACCGAACCGTCGTGGGCCAGCGCCGCGTGCACCTCCGCGACCGTCGCCGAGGTCAGGTCGGTCACGGTACGCACGTCCAGGCCGCCGTCGTGCCGCAGCGACTCAGCCGGCGGTACGTCCACCGCGAGCGCCGGGAGGAGCAGGTTCGCGAACGCGACCACCGCGGCGGGCACCCGGAAGCCGATGGTCAGCGGAACCACCACGGCGTCCGGCTTGCCCAGGTGGGCAAGGGAGACCTTCCAGTCCACGGCCGACCACGGTGCCGTGCCCTGGGCGAGGTCACCGAGGAGGGTGATCGAGCCGTGTTCGCTGCGGCGGGCAATGGCCCGACACTGCATCGGGGAGAGGTCCTGCGCCTCGTCCACCACCACATGCCCGAACCCCGAGGGCCGTTCGAGCAGCCCGGCCGCCTCGTCGATCAACACCGTGTCGGCGGCGGTCCAACGGGTCGCCTTCGGGGTCCGAGCCGGTTTCTCCCACACGAGTAGGGCCTGCTCCGCGTCGTCGAGCACCCCGTCCGCCGCCGCGGCCAGTCGGCCGGGGTCGGAGAGCAGGCCGTGCACCAGCCCTTCCGGGGTGAGGGCCGGCCACACCGCGTCCAGGAAGTCGGTGACCGGTCGGCAGCGGCCCATCCGGCGCAACCACGCATCACCCGGCGACTCGGCCCGGCGGGCTTCCGCCTGCCGTTGCAGCAGACTCACCACCCGGGCCCGGACCCGCTCCCGCCCGATGCTGTACGGCAGCCCTTCCTCGCGGGTCTCCTCGACGATCCGGTGCAACGGCTCCAACCCGATCCGCCACCGGAACGAACCGTCCGACACCGTGATCGACTCGGTCGGCGTACCGATCTGTGTCCGCACCGCTCGTCGCAGCACGCTCGCCATGCGGACGTCGTGTTTCAGTGCGGCGACCGCCGGGGCCTCGACCGCCCGCACCGGCACCCGGGAGATCAGCTCCTCCACTGTGGCCTGCTCGACCTCGACCTCGCCGAGCGCCGGCAGCACCGCCGCGATGTACGACAGGAACGCCCGGTTCGGCCCGACGATCAGCACACCCGCGCGTCGCAGCCGCTCCCGGTGCAGATAGAGCAGGTACGCGGCCCGGTGCAGCCCCACCGCCGTCTTACCGGTGCCCGGCGCGCCCTGCACACAGATCGAGTCGGCCAGGTCGGCCCGGACCAGCTCGTCCTGTTCCGGCTGGATGGTCGCGACGATGTCCCGCATCGGCCCCACGCGGGGCCGCTCGATCTCGGCGGTGAGGATCCGACTGGTCGTGCCCAGTTCCTCGCCCTGATCCAACCGCTCGTCCTCGAAGCTGGTCAGCACCCCGTTGCTGAACCCGAACCGCCGCCGGACCGCCACGCCCTGCGGATCGCGCGCACTGGCCCGGTAGAACGACCGGGAGACCGGCGCCCGCCAGTCCAGCACCAACGGCTCACCGCGCTCGTCGGTGACGTGCCGCCGCCCCACGTGATACCGACGACCGTCATGATCGGTGCTGGTGCTGGTGCTGGTGCTGGTGCTGGTGCTGGCGGTCGTGGTGCTGGTGGGCGTGTCGCCGGTGGTCTCGTCGGCTGTGGTCCCGGGGTTCACCGTTCCCGCGAAGTCGAGGCGACCGAAGAAGAGTGGCGTGGTGGGGTCGTCCGCCAGTTCGGCCACCCGGCGGGCCAGGGTGCGCCCGAGCGTCTCAGCCGCGTAGGCGTCACCGGCAACCTGGTCACCGCTGGCGAAGAGAGCCTCGGCCCGCTCCCGCATCCGGCGTAGCGCTGCCCGCGAGGTCGCGAGGTGTTCGCGTTCGGCCGACAGATCCGAGTCGAGGTCAGGTTCGAGGTCAAGTGCGGGCATGCTGACGTCCCATCGTTCACATCTAGCTGCGCGCTCGCGTGTCCGGGGGCGGATGGCCGCCCGCCCGGCGCGAAGACGTCCGTTCCGGTGCAGCTCACCTCGGCCGTCAAGCGGCCTGCAACCCTACGCTCCCAGGCCGGTTCCTTCCACCGAATTACCCACACCACCACCCATGCGAGATGGCGTGTCGCCAGGTGGTGCGGTGGTGCGGTGGTGTGCGTGGTCGCCGAGTGGGTTCGCGGCGGGCGAGGTGTGTTCTTGCGCCCGGCTCACACTGGGGAGCCCTGCCGTCGTGGTTCGGCTCCCATCCGCGGCACGCGAACAGGCATGGCGGGACGGCCTCGCGCGGACGGCCGCGCTTGCGTTCGCGATCGTCAGGCGGCTGGCGTGCGTGGGTGGGCCTCGCGCGGACGGCCGCGCTTGCGTTCGCGATCGCCAAGCGGCTGGCGTGCGTGGGTGGGCCTGCGCGGACGGCCGCGCTAGCCTTCGCGATCACCATCCGGCCGGTTTGCGCGGGTAGGCCCGCTTGGGCAGGCGCTTGCCGCCGCGACCGCCACGCAGCCGGCGTGCGCGGGCGGGCCTGCGCGGACAGCCTGCCCAGGCGTGCGTGGGTGGCGTGTGGATGCGCCGGTATGCGGGTGGCGTCGAGGATCGCTGACGCGGTTGGCTCCGCTTCCGATCGCGGAGGCATGTCTGCCGGTATCAGCAGCGCCGGTGGTAGAGGTTGCGTCGTGGCGTGCGCAGCGGATCGAGCCAGTGGGGCGGGAGGAAGTCGGGTCGGCCGTCGGTTGCGATGCGGATCGTCCAGTCACCGCGGTGGACCAGCCGGTGGTGGTAGCCGCAGAGCAGCACAGCATTACCCAGCGCCGTTACACCACCGTCGGCCCAATGCCGGACGTGGTGACCATCGCACCACCGGGACGGCCGATCGCAGCCAGGGAAGGCGCAACCGCCGTCGCGAAGCACCAGCGCGCGGCGCAACGGGCCGTTGAAGAGCCGGCGCTGGCGGCCGACGTCCAGGACCTGGCTGTTGCCGCCCAGCACCGCAGGCAGCACGCTTGCGTCGCAGGCGAGACGCCGGATCGCGCCGGGCGTGAGGGGTTCGCCGGTATCCAGGGTGCCGGCGCGTACGCCGTTGACCAGCTCGTCCAACGAGACTGTCACAACGAGTTGCGGCCGGTCGCCACCGTTGTCGGGCAGCTCACCGGTGCGCAGCGCGAGCCGACAGACTTCGCCCAGCGCGTCCGCTCGACGCTGACCGGGGCTGCGGTCGTCGTGCTCACCGGCCGGGGCGCAGAGCGGATCGATCGCCTCTCGAAGCAGACACGCGGTTTCGGTGTCGAGGTTGCCGCTGAGGCGTACCCGCCCGTTGTGCTGTTCGGAAAGCGTGACGTGCCGGCGGGCCTCGGCACGCTCGGTGGCCCGCTTGAGAGCGGCCAACTCGGCCTGGTCGGCCAAGTCCGGTGCGACGTGCGTGAGGACGCGGTCCCCGAGACGGCCCAGGGTGGTCGGATCGAATCGGTCGGCCCAGTCGACCAGGAGTTGGGTGGCTTTATCCGCCACCTCCGGGCCTGCCTCCTGCGGAAGGGCGGCGATCGTCTCTGCCACCACCCGACCCTGGTCGACGGACATCGCACCGCTGAGCAGCGCGTCACGCACCGCCGGTGGGGCGGCGTCGATGGTGGTGGCGAGCTGAACCAGGTGGCGGGCGGAACGGCCGGTGAGCCGGAGCCGTTCCCGCAGCCACCCGGCTGTCGACGAGGCGCCCTGGGCGGTCGCCAGGCCGCGGCTGTCCAACTCGCGCACCAGACCGAGCTGAACGGTGGCCAGCCGCTGCGCCAACACGTGCGCCGCGTCGAGGGACCCGAGCAACTCACTGTCGGAGAGCGCCCACAGCGAGGCTTGGGCGCAGTCGTCGACTGCCTCACCCACCTGCGCCAGCGCACTCAACATGGGGAAAGAATAGAACGTACGTACGACAATTCTGATCCGTGTTGATCAATGTTCTCGCCATGTTTTCGAGTCGAGTCGTATCGCCCCGAGTCGCCGCCTGCTCGTCGCTGTTCGTGCGTGCCACGCGGCGGGCGAGGCTCCGGGGCAGAACGGGCGCCGGGGCGGGCCGAAAGCAACAGGCGGCACCGTGGCCGGGGCTCCGCGTCGCGCTGCCCGCGTCGCGCTGCCGGGCTCGCGCTGCTCGCGCTGCTCGCGCTGCCCGCGCTGCTCGCGCTGCCTGCGCTGCCTGCGCTGCCTGCGCTGCCTGCGCTGCCTGCGCTGCCTGCGCTGCCCGCGCTGCCCGCGCTGCCCGCGCTGCCCTGCCGGGCCCGCGTTGCCCGCGCCGCCCTGCCGGGCCCGCGTTGCCCGCGCCGCCCTGCCGGGCCCGCGTTGCCCGCGCCGCCCCGGGTCATACCTGCCGCACCTCGTGACCCCTGGCACGCCTCGTCGCCTGGGCGCCGGCTGGGGGTCGGCCCACTGTGCTGGACGCCCAGGCGCACCGGGGCCGGTCGCTGAAGGGATGCCGGGGTGGTGGCGGGTCGGTAGGTCGGCCGGGATCATGGGGTCATGACCGAGGCCCGCCCCGATTCGCGTCGGATGACGATCAGTGACCCGCAGGTGATGCGGGCGATGGCCCATCCGGCCCGGATCGCGATCATGGAGTACCTGAACAGTCGCGAGAGCGGCGGGACCGCCACCGAGTGCGCCGAGATCGTCGGGCTGTCGCCGAGTGCCACCAGCTATCACCTGCGCGCGTTGGCGAAGTTCGGTCTGGTCGAGCAGGCACCGAGCCGTGGGGATGCGCGCGAGCGGCTGTGGCGGGTGCCGAGTGCGAGTGTGTTGGTCGAGGCCGGCCGTGACGCCGGGCCTGAGGCGCGTGCGGCCGAGCAGGCGCTGGTGGAGGCCCATGCGGTCCGGGGCATGGAGCGCACTCGGGACTGGTTGCGGCGCGCCGGGGGCGAGCCTCAGGAGTGGTACGACACCGCGCTCTTCACCGACACGTTGCTGTTGCTGACCGCCGAGGAGTTGAGCGGGCTGAACGAGCAGGTCATGGCGCTGCTTCGGCCGTACCAGGCGCGACGGCGGCAGGCGGATCCTCCGTCGGGGGCGCGTTCGGTCGCCGTGCAGTACCGGACGGTGCCGCTGGCGTAGTCCGCTTGCGCGTACCAGTTGTGAAGGATTATTTTCGAAGTATGTCCTTCGCAACTGGTACGTCGCGCTGGCCGGACGTCTGGCTCGCCGCCATCGCACGCGGCACCACGATCTGCGGCGACTTCCTCGCCGCCACCGCGCTCGCGCTGGCGTTGCAGGGTGCCGGTGCGGGAGGGCTCGCCGTGTCGGGGCTCCTGCTCGCCGCCACAGTTCCGCTGGTCGCGTTCGCCCCGCTCACCGGTCGGCTCGTCGACCGGGTGGACAGCCGCGCCCTGCTGGTGACCGTCGGGCTGGCTCAGGCGGTGATCTGCACGTTGCTCGCCGTCGCCGAGCACCCGATCGTGGTCGTGGGCCTCGTCGCGCTGCTCGCCTGCGGGCTCGCGGTGACTCAGCCCTGCCTGGCGGCGCTGTTGCCGGCGATGGTCCGCCCGGCCGACCTGCCACGCGCCAGCGCGATCAGTCAGAACGCCGTCTCCCTCGGCGCGCTCGGCGGACCGGCGCTGGCTGGTCTGCTGGTCGGGCAGTTCGGCACTCGCGTACCCCTGCTCCTCGATGCCGCGACCTACCTTGCGCTGGTCGTCGCGGGGCTGCTGCTGCGGACCCGGCGCGGCGGCCGCCGACCCGCCACCGCCGCGCCGGGGCCCGCCGGCGGAAAAAGCCACCGGGGTACGGAGCTGGGCTGGCGACTGCGTCGTGACCCGTTGATGCTGGTCATGGTGGCGAGCACCGCGGTGGTGATCGCGGCGATCGGCGGCATCAACGTGATCGAGGTCTTCTTCATCCGGGAGACGCTGCACGGTTCGGCGACCACCTACGGCCTGGTGGGGGCGGCCTGGATGGCCGGAATGCTGCCCGGTAGCTGGCTCGCCGCACGACTCGCCCGCCGGTTCGACGACGACGCGGCTCTCATCCGTGGGGTGCTGGTGAGCCTGGCCGTGTGCAGTCTGCTGGTGCTGCTCGCCGCTGGGGTGCCGACGGCCGGTCTGCTGGTGCCGCTCTGGCTGGTGGCCGGTGCGGCGAACGGCGGCGAGAACGTCTTCGCCAACCTGCTCATCAGCCGCCGGGTGCCGGAGGCTATGCGTGGCCGGGCGTACGCCGGCTACGGCGCGGCGGTGCAGGGCGGCTCGATGACCGGTTACCTGATCGGCGGCGCGCTGCTCACCGCTGTTTCGCCCCGCCCACTGATCGCCGGGGCGGGCCTGGCCGGTCTCCTGGTGGTGTCGGCGTTCGTGCCGGTGGTCGCCCGGGCGGTACGGCGGCCGTCGTCGGGCGAGGCCGACGGACGACACCGCGGTGCGGGGTTGGCCACTCCGGGCCGGCCCGCCGAGCCGGAACCCGAGGCCGGGGATACGGTCGGGTCATGGCTGAGCGCATCGCACGCCCGCGGGTCGGGCACATCCAGTTCCTGAACTGCCTGCCGATCTACTGGGGTCTGATGCGCTCCGGAGCCCTGCTCGACGTCGACCTGCACAAGGACTCGCCGGACCGGCTGAGCGCGGCACTGGTCGCCGGTGACCTCGACATCGGCCCGATCACGCTGCTGGAGTACCTGAAGCACGCCGACGAGTTGCTGCTCCTGCCGGACCTGGCGGTGGGCAGTGACGGACCGGTGCTCTCGGTCAACATGGTCTCCACCCGACCGCTCGGCGAGTTGGACGGCGCTCGAGTGGCGCTCGGCTCGACCTCACGGACCGGGGTGATGACCGCCCAGCTGCTGCTCGCCGAGCAGTACGGTGTCCGACCCGACTACTTCCGCTGCCCGCCGGACCTGACCCAGATGCTGCTGGAGGCCGACGCCGCGGTGCTGATCGGGGACGTGGCTCTCCGGGCGTACTACGAGGCGCCGCAGCGGGGCCTCACCGTCACCGACCTCGGGCAGGCGTGGCGGGAGTGGACCGGGCTGCCGATGGTCTTCGCGGTCTGGGCGGTCCGCCGCGACTTCGCCGCCGCGCACCCGGGCATGGTCAAGGAGGTGCACGAGGCGTTCCTGCGCTCGCGGGACCTCTGCCTGGCCGAGTTGGACCAGGTCGCCGAGGCGGCGGCGCGCTGGGAGACGTTCGACGCGGCGACGCTCGCCACGTACTTCCGGACTTTGGACTTCTCCCTCGGCGACCGCCAGATCAAGGGGCTACGCGAGTGGGCCCGGCGGGCCACCGCGATCGGCGAGGCACCGGCGCTGCCGGACGGCGGCCCGGAGTTCTTCGCCGGCTGAGCGAGCCGGGAGCCGGGGAGCCAGCCGAGCGACAGGCCGGAACGCGAACCGCCCGACCAGCGGCCTGGTCGGGCGGGGCGATCGGGAGCGCGGCTCAGACGCCGGGGCGCAGCAACGCTTCGGCGATCTTCTCGCAGTTCTTCATGCCGTAGTCGTAGCCCATGTTGATCGGGTACCTGACCATCACGCCCATCGTCCAGGTGTCCCCGATCGCCAGGCAGTTGATGTGCATCTCCTGCTCCTTCGTCCGGTCGATCCACCCGTTCTTGATGGCGATCTGCTTCTGCTCGGCGGCCGGGAAGGCCTTCCGGATGCCGAAGTCACCGGCGCCGCGCACCAGCTTCATCTCGTTGAGCAGCCACTTGGTCCACTTCGGCCCGGCAGCGGTGCCGGTGGCGATGCAGTTGCCGAGGCGGGCCGTGTCGCGTGGGGACAGCGCCGTCCGGGACCAGCCCTTGTCAGGGGCGACACTGCTGTCGGTCAGCTTGCACATGGAGATCAGCCGCTTGATCGAGGCGTCCCGGCCGACCTGGTTGTAGAACTGTTCGGCGCGGGTGTTGTCGCTGTCCCGGATGATCCGCGTCGCGTCGGCGAGTTTCGCGTCGCTCGGCGTCTGGCCGGTGTCGGCCGAGCGACGCAGGTAGTCGGCGACGATCCAAGACTTGATCAACGAGGCGGTCGTGCTGGTCTCGCCCATGTTCTTGGAACCGATGATCTGCCCCGTCCGGCGGTCCAGCACGCTCCAGGAATACCAACCCTCGATGTCCAGGTCGAGGTTCTTCGCCACGAACGGCAGCGGCTCCAACGACGGGCTGGGGCTGGGCGACGGCGGGGCCGGCTGGCGAGCACTGCGGTCGGTGGCCGAACCCGTGGTCCGATCGTTGGTCGTGGCACCGGCGTCGCCCCACTTGGCGGCGGCGGCCGACTCGAACGGTGACCCGGGCAGCAGCCGCAGCGAGACCAGCACCAACCCGATCAGGATGACCGCGATCGCGACCAGCCGAAGCGGGGACGCCTCGGCGCCGTCGCGCCGGCTGGTCCGACGGTCTCCGGCCATCAGAGCTTCCCGACCGGCTGCTGCGGCACCTTGAGCGCGGCACCGGGCTGCGGGGTCACCAACTGGGTGGCCACGCTCGCGCAGACCTTCGCGCCGTAGTCCAGACCGCTCTTGATCGGGTAACGCAGCATCACCGCGAGGCTCCACTTGTCGTTGACGGCGAGGCAGTTGACGTGCCAGTTGCCGTCGTAGTTGATCGGGGTCCAGCCGTTCTTGATGCTGACCGGGCCCTGGGCGGTGATCGACTTTGGTAGGCCGTCGATGATGCCCCAGCGCCCGCCGCCCGAGGTGGGCCGCTGGTCCTTCGCCGCGGTGGTGCCTCTGACCTTGGCCATCTGGTCCAGCACCCACTTCGTCCACTTCGGGCCGGCAGCCCGGCCGTCGGCGATGCAGTTGCCGACGCGGACCGCGTCACGAGGAGACATCCGGGTGAAGCTCCACCAGCCCTCGTACTTCGGGACGTTGCCCCGTTTGGTGTCGGTCAGCCCGCAGATCTTGATCGCCCGCTGCATGACCGGACCGATCTGCCCGTTCGGCAACACGCGGTAGGAGCCACCAGCAGCGGCGTAGACCTCGTTCGCCGCTCTGTCGTTGCTGTCGATGATGGCGAGGCTGGCAGCCTTCTTCAACGCCGCCGTCGGCTCCTTGTCACCGAGCTGCCGTAGGTAGTCGGAGACGATCCACGCCTTGATCATCGACTCGGTGGAGCTGGTCGCGGTCATGTTCGGCGACCCGGAGATCTTGCCCGTCTCCCGGTCCATCAGCGCCCAGGAGAAGAAGTCACCCTTGAAGCTCACCGACACCGGTCCGGGAGCAAGCGTGGGGGGCGGTGGCGGCGCGGGCGCGGGCGCGGCGACTGTCGAGGCGCCGCCTCCGCCTCCGCTGCTGTCGCCGTCGGAGAGCCGGGCGTACGCGGCGGGGACCAGGAGGACGCCGCCGAGCAGGACCGCCGTGATGGCGAGCACCATGGTCACGCGAGATCGCATGAGTGGGTGAGCTCCAGGTGTCAGGGCCGGGGGGACCGGCTTGTTGTCCGGACGGACCGGCCGACCGCCGAGGCCGGGGGAGGTGGCCTCTGTCCTTCGCGGCAATCGTCGGAAGCCGATCGGTGTGACGGCGGAAAGTCTACGTCCGGTTGTGCGACCCGCCAGACTTCGACACTAGGCAACCTGCGATAAAGGCGGGATATGCGACCGGTATGCCTTTGTTGTGTGGATTCACCTTTGTTTCGTGGCCTAAGTCACTGGGGTTTACGACCGGCCCAGGTGACGTAAAGCGCTCAATCCGTCACGGATGGGATCCTCGGATTCCTGTTACACCCCCTGGCGCATCGAGGCGCAAGCTGTAACACTTAGCCTCATGTATGGCAACGACTTCTCCGCCCCGGGCACTCCGGACGAGGGGCCCGGCGGCGGCCTGCTGGGCGAGGTCGAGGCCGCCGAGGCCGACCTGCGCGCGGCAGCGGCTCGCGGGCGGCGTGGCGGCCCCACACCCGACGAGGACCTGGCCGCGTACTTCGCCGAGGTCGTCGACGCCGAGCAGAAGATCGAGCCACGGGACTGGATGCCCGACGCGTACCGGCGGACGTTGATCCGGCAGATCGCCCAGCACGCCCACTCCGAGATCATCGGCATGCAGCCGGAGGGCAACTGGATCAGCCGGGCCCCGTCACTCAAGCGCAAGGCCATCCTGCTGGCCAAGGTGCAGGACGAGGCGGGCCATGGTCTCTACCTCTACGCCGCCGCCGAAACCCTCGGCATCAGCCGCGACGAGCTGGTCCAGCTGCTGCTCGACGGAAAGCAGAAATACAGCTCGATCTTCAACTACCCCACCCTGAGCTGGGCCGACGTGGGCGCGATCGGGTGGCTGGTGGACGGCGCGGCGATCGTCAACCAGGTGCCGCTCTGCCGCTGCTCCTACGGCCCGTACGCCCGGGCGATGATCCGGGTCTGCAAGGAGGAGTCGTTCCACCAGCGGCAGGGCTACGAGATCCTGCACACCCTGGCGCACGGCACCCCGGGGCAGCGGGCGATGGCCCAGGACGCGGTGGACCGCTGGTGGTACCCGTCGTTGGCCATGTTCGGCCCGCCGGACGGCGACTCCACCCACTCCGCCCAGTCGATGGCCTGGAAGATCAAGCGCTTCTCCAACGACGACCTGCGTCAGCGTTTCGTCGACATGTGCGTCCAGCAGGCCGAGATCCTCGGGCTGCGCATCCCCGACGATGACCTGCGCTGGAACGAGGAGCGGCAGGCGTACGACTACACCCAGCCGGACTACGACGAGCTGATGCGGGTGATCTCCGGCGACGGGCCGTGCAACCGGGAACGGATCGCCCACCGCCGGGCCGCGCACGCCGACGGCGCATGGGTACGCGAGGCCGCCGCGGCGTACGCCGCGAAGCGGGCGGGACAGAAGGAGACGGCCGCGTGAGCGAGCGTAGTGAGCGAGCCGAGCAATCCGGCATGACGAGTCATTCGCCTCTGTGGGAGGTCTTCGTGCGGGCCCGACGCGGGCTGTCGCACACCCACGTCGGCAGCCTGCACGCCCCCGACGCCGAGCTGGCCCTGCGCAACGCCCGGGACCTCTACACCCGCCGCCAGGAGGGTGTCTCGATCTGGGTGGTGCCGGCCGGCGCGATCACCGCCTCCAGCCCGGACGAGAAGGACGCCTTCTTCGACCCGGCCGCCGACAAGGTCTACCGCCACCCCACCTTCTACGAGGTGCCGGACGGGGTGGCCCACCTGTGAGCGAGCGGAGCGAGCGAACCAGCCGGCTCAGCAGCGGGGCGCTTCGCGCCACCGCCGAGCGCAGCGAGGTGGTTGCGGGAAGCGAGCGGAGCGAGCGAACCAGCCGACTCAGCAGCGCCGCCGCCGAGCGCAGCGAGGTGGCGGCGTGAACAAGCCGTTCGACTTCACGGTCGGCCTCGCCGACGACGCCCTGATCGCGGCGCAGCGGTTGGCCGAGTGGACCACCCGTGCGCCGGAGATGGAAGAGGACATCGCGCTGGCCAACATCGCCCTCGACCAGCTCGGCGCGGCCCGCCTGCTGTTGTCGTACGCGGGTGAGCTGGAGGGCGCGGGCCGGGACGAGGACGCGCTGGCGTACCTGCGCGACGACCGCGAGTTCCGCAACGCGCTCCTGGTCGAGCTGCCCAACGGCGACTTCGCGGTGACGATGGCGAAGCTGTTCTTCCTGGCCGCGTACCAACTGCCGCTGTACACCGCGCTGGTCGACTGCGCGGACGAGCGGCTGGCCGCGATCGGCGCGAAGGCGCGCAAGGAGTCGGCGTACCACCTGGACCACGGCGCGCTGTGGGTGAAGCGGCTCGGCGACGGCACCGAGGAGTCGCACCGTCGGATGCAGGCTGCCGTGGACCAGGTGTGGCCGTACACCCATGAGCTGTTCGTCGCGGACCCGGCGGCGCCGGTCGACCCGGTCACAGTGCGCCCGGCGTTCGACGAGACCGTCGGCGCGGTGCTGGCCGAGGCGACGCTCACCCGGCCGGAGAGCGCCTGGGCGCCAGGTGGCGGACGGACCGGCGTGCACACCGAGCACCTGGCGTACCTGCTTGCCGAGATGCAGGTGCTGCACCGCGCCCACCCCGGGGCACAGTGGTGAACCCCAGGGCGGCGGCCGCGTCGGTGGTGGATCCGGAGATCCGGGTCATCACCATCGACGAGCTGGGCATCCTGCGGGCGGTCGAGGAGGATCCGAACAGCGGTCGGGTCACCGTCACCATCACCCCGACCTACACCGGCTGCCCGGCGATGGACGTGATCCGCGCCGACATCCGCCGCGCGCTCGCGGTGGCGGGTCACCCCGACGCCGAGATCCGCACCGTCTTCAGCCCACCGTGGAGCACCGACTGGATCTCCGCGGACGGGCGGGCGAAGCTCGCCGCCGCCGGGATCGCACCGCCGGCTCCGGCTCCGGCCGCCGGCGTCGTGCCGTTGACCCTCGCGGTCCGCTGCCCGCGGTGCGGGTCGCCGGAGACCGAGCAGGTCAGCCGGTTCGGCTCCACCGCGTGCAAGGCGCTGTGGAGATGCCGCTCCTGCTCCGAACCCTTCGACCACCTGAAGGCGCTGTGACTGTCACCATCACCCGTCCGGTCCGGCGACGGCCGGTCTTCCACAGGTTGGCGGTCTCCGCCGTCGACCGGCTCACCGACGACTCCGTGGCGGTGACCTTCGCCGTACCCGAGGAGTTGCGGGAGACCTTCGCCTTCCGCGCGGGCCAGCACCTCACGGTCCGTCGGGTGGCCGAGGACGGCACCGACGTGCGGCGGTCGTACTCGATCTGCTCGACCCCCGACGACCTGGCCCGGCACGGCCGGTTGCGGATCGGGGTGCGGGAGGTTCCCGGTGGCGCGTTCTCGGCGTTCGCCTGCGGGGCGCTTCGCAGCGGCGACACGGTCGAGGTGCTGCCGCCGCTGGGCACGTTCACCACGGCGTTCGCGCCGGACCGGGTGCGGCACTACGGCGCGGTCGTCGCGGGCTCCGGCATCACCCCGGTGCTCGGGCTGGTCGCGACCGCCCTGGCCGTCGAGCCGGCCAGCACCTTCACCCTGGTGTACGGCAACCGCACGGCGAACACGGTCATGTTCGCCGAGGAGTTGGCCGACCTGAAGGACCGCTATCCCAGCCGCCTGCACCTGGTGCACGTGCTCTCCCGGGAACAGGGCGAGTCCCCGCTGCTCTCCGGGCGGATCGACGCGGAACGGCTGGGCCGGTTGCTCGGCGGCATCGTGCCGGGTGACCTCATCGAGGAGTGGTTCCTCTGCGGCCCGTACGGCATGGTGGTCGACGTCCGGGACGTGTTGACCGGTCGAGGGCTGCCCGAGTCGGCGGTGCACACCGAGCTGTTCCACGTCGACGCGCCGCCGGAGCCGGTCCGCCGCCCGGTGGACCAGGCCGGTGCCGGGGCGGAGGTGACGATCGTGCTGGACGGTCGGTCGTCGAGCTTCACCATGGGTCGCGAGGAGCGGGTGCTGGACGCCGCGTTGAAGGTGCGCGGCGAGTTGCCGTACGCCTGCAAGGGTGGTGTCTGCTCGACCTGCAAGGCGAAGGTCGTGGACGGCGCGGTCACCATGGCCCGCAACTACGCGCTGGAGCCGGACGAACTGGCCGCCGGATACGTGCTGACCTGCCAGTCCAGCCCGACGACCGACAAGCTCACCGTCGACTACGACGCCTGACAGTCGACCGGCGGTGCCTGGCGCTCAGGTGATCCACACCCACATCGGCGAGGTGGCGGTATCACGCCACCCAGACACCCCCATGTCGCCGACCTGGAGTGGGTCGACCCGTCGCACGTCGGTCGGACTGGGTCACATCGTCGTCCCCGGTTCGGCCGGACCGGCCGGGGTCGACGTAGGCTCGGGGTGTGACGGTGAGCCGGGAGATCGACGACATCCTGCAACGCGGTGCGGACGGCGGGCGGATCACGCCCGAGGAGGCGTTGCTGCTCTACACCGAGGCGCCCTTCCACGCGTTGGGCGAGGCGGCGGACGCGGTGCGCCGGCGGCGCTATCCGGACAACGTCGTCACGTACCTGATCGACCGCAACATCAACTACACGAACGTCTGCGTGACGGCGTGCAAGTTCTGCGCGTTCTACCGGGCGCCCAAGCACCAGGAAGGGTGGACCCACCCGACCGAGGAGATCCTTCGCCGATGCGGTGAGGCGGTCGAGCTGGGCGCGACCCAGGTGATGCTCCAGGGCGGGCACCACCCGGACTACGGCGTGGAGTACTACGAGGAGCTGTTCTCCTCGGTCAAGCAGGCGTACCCGCAGTTGGTCATCCACTCGATCGGCCCGAGCGAGATCCTGCACATGGCGAAGGTCTCCGGGGTGAGCCTGGACGAGGCCATCGCCCGGATCAAGACGGCCGGTCTGGACTCGATCGCCGGTGCCGGTGCGGAGATGCTGCCCGAGCGGCCCCGCAAGGCGATCGCGCCGCTCAAGGAGTCGGGCGAGCGCTGGCTGGAGGTCATGGAGTTGGCCCACCGGCAGGGCATCGAGTCGACCGCCACCATGATGATGGGCACCGGCGAGACGCACGCCGAGCGGATCGAGCACCTGCGCATGATCCGGGACGTGCAGGACCGCACCCGGGGTTTCCGGTCCTTCATCCCGTGGACGTACCAGCCGGAGAACAACCACCTCAAGGGCCGCACCCAGGCGACCACGCTGGAATACCTGCGACTGGTCGCGGTGGCTCGGCTCTTCTTCGAGACCGTGCCGCACCTGCAGGCGTCCTGGCTGACCACCGGCAAGGACGTCGGTCAGCTCGCGCTGCACATGGGCGTGGACGACCTCGGCTCGATCATGCTGGAGGAGAACGTCATCTCCTCCGCCGGTGCGCGGCACCGCTCCAACCTGCACGAGCTGATCGGCATGATCCGCTCGGCGGACCGGATCCCCGCGCAGCGGGACACCCTCTACAACCGGATCGCCGTGCACCACACGCCGGCCGACGACCCGACCGACGAGCGGGTGGTCTCGCACTTCTCCTCGATCGCGCTGCCCGGCGGCGGCGCCGGCAAGTCCCTGCCGTTGGTCGAGGTCAACTGACGCGTGTCGAGGCCCGGCCGTTCGGCTGACCGCCACTCATGCTCCCGCCGGAACGCCCCGGCGGTACGGGTGGTCCCGGTCGCCGCTCCGTCAGGCTGCCCGGCGTGGGGGTGGTGGAGATGATCGCCGACGGCTAGCGTCGCGGCTCGTATCCGTTGCCACCGTGGCTTGCCGAGACCGGTGCGATCGTGCTGGTGGCGGATGGTCTGAAGGTCCTCGTCGTGGGTTCGTCCTCCATCGGCCCGTTGCGGGTCGTTCATATAACGCACGGCGGTACGGGCGGGATGGGTGACCATCTCGCCCGTACCGTCTGGCCAGCTCGGGCCGGACGGATGAAAAACGGGTGCGCCCGCTGGCGTGCGAGATCGGCCTCCGATAGCGTCCGCTCGTTCCGCAACACACTCTCTTTCTTCCCTACCCCCGGGGGACTGATGACAGCGTTCCACCGTTCGACGCTGGTGCGCGCCAGTGTCGTGGCGTTACTCGCGGCCGGTGGCATCGCCGCCGTGGCCGCTCCGGTACTGGCGGCCGAGGAGGCCGATCTGGCCCTGGTACCGCTCAGCTACAACCTGGCCAAGGGTGTCACGGAGGCCAAGAGCAAGCCGTTCAAGTTCACTGTCGACAACACCCGCAGCAAGGAAGACGCCAAGGGCGTCAGCTACACCGTGGACACCAGCAAGCTCGACACCGGCAAGGTCCGGGTCGTGGTGCCTGACGGCTGCAAGGTGAACGGCGAGAAGTTCACCTGCCGCCTCGGCGACCTCGCCGCCGGCACCAGCGAGGACTTCGGCATCCCGGTCTTCTCCATCGGTGGGCGGGGCGCCGCCGGCGCTCTGGTGGTCAACATCCGCTCGGCCACCGACGACCCCAACAAGGAAGACAACAGGGTCCGGCACGACATCACCGTCACCGAGCCCGGTTACGACCTGACCAGTTGGGTGCAGGACGTCAACGCGAACGTCGTGGTGAACGGCGTCACCGGCGACGACCCGAACCTCCGCCCCGTACGACCGGGCGAGACCGTGCCGGTCGACTGGGCGATCTACAACGACGGCAGCCGCAAGGCAACCGGCGTCGCCTACGTGCTCACCCTCCCCGCCGGCGTCACCTTCGACACCCTGCCGGACACCTGCACCGCGCAGACCTTCGGCGTCGCCCAGGCGCTCTGCCAGGACGACGGCGCGGTGATCCGGCCCGGTGACTACTACACGGCGGACATCAAGGTGACAGTCGGCAAGGACGTCACCCAGCCGGTGCTGCGGGTCGGCGAGCTGGTCGCGCACGGTCTGGACGCGGCCGCCGGCACGGCCGAGGAGAAGCCCGCGCGGGCCAGCACCGCTCAGCGCAAGGCGTTCACCGAGGTCGACGAGGGCGACAACCAGGCGGTCTTCGACGTCTTCGTCGAGGTGGCAGTGGAGCCGACCCCGACCCCGACCCCGACGACGACGCCGACCGCGACGCCGACTCCGACTCCGACGCCGACGGCCACTCCGACGGTGACGCCGACTCCGACGGTGACGCCGACTCCGACGGTGACGCCGACTCCGACGGTGACGCCGACTCCGACGGTGACGCCGACTCCGACGGTGACGCCGACTCCGACGGTCACGCCGACCCCGACGGAGACGCCGACCCCGACGGAGACGCCCACTCCGACGCCGACGGCCACTCCGACGGAGACGCCGACCCCGACGGTGACGCCGACCCCGTCGGAGACGCCGACCCCGTCGGAGACGCCGACCCCGTCGGAGACGCCGACCCCGTCGGAGACGCCCACTCCGACGGTGACGCCCACCCCGACGGTCACGCCGACGCCGACTGTCACTCCGACGGTGACAGCGACGCCGACCCCGACGGTCACGCCGACGGCGAGTGGTACGCCGACGCCCGGCACGACCGTTTCGCCTGCTCCCGGCGGCGGCTCCGCCGGTGGCGGGCCGGGCGGTGGTGGTCTGCCGGTGACCGGGGTGCAGGTCGGCCTGATCGGCGGCATCGGAGTGGTCATCCTGCTCGTCGGTGGAGCGCTGCTGGTGCTCTCCCGTCGACGCAAGGTCGTCCTGGTCTCCCCGAGCGACGAGAAGTCGACCGACTGACCCGGGCGTCCTGACGAACGGACCACAGGTACGACGAGCGGGCGGGGTGGGCGACCACCCCGCCCTTCGCTACCGGAGGCGCACCACCCAGCCCTGTCGTCGCGCCGGAGGCGCACCACCCAGCGAGCGGCGGTCGGCGGGCGGCTGGCAGAGTGGTGGCGTGAGCCGTACTCCGCAGGGCCAGCGAGCCAGCCTGGACAAGCAGCCGCACGAGGTCGCCGCGATGTTCGACGGCGTGGCCGATCGTTACGACCTGACCAACACGGTGATCTCGATGGGTCAGGACCGCTCCTGGCGTCGGGCCACCCGGGCGGCGCTCGGGCTGCGGCCGGGCGAGCGGGTGCTGGACGTGGGCGCGGGCACCGGCGTCTCCACGCGGGAGCTGGCCCAGTCCGGGGCGTACGCGGTGGGGGTCGATCTGTCGCTGGGCATGCTGCAGGTCGGTAAGCGGGTCCGTCCCGAGGTGCCGCTGCTGGCCGGGGACGCGCTGCGACTGCCGTTCGCCGATGCCAGCTTCGACGCGGTGACCATCTCCTTCGCGCTGCGCAACGTCAACGACACCGACGCGGCCCTGCGGGAGTTGGCGCGGGTGACCCGGCCGGGCGGGCGGCTGACGGTGTGCGAGTTCAGCACCCCGGTCAACCCGGTCTTCCGGACCGTCTACCTGTCGTACCTGATGCGGTCGCTGCCGGTGGTCGCCCGTGCGGTGTCCAGCAACCCCGAGGCGTACGTCTATCTGGCCGAGTCGGTTCGGGCCTGGCCGGACCAGGCCGCGCTGGCCGGGCGGGTCGCCGCGGCCGGGTGGGGGCGGGTGGCGTGGCGCAACCTGACCGGCGGCGTGGTGGCTCTGCACCGGGGCGTCCGCGAGTAGCGGGGCGTCCGTGAGTAGCGGGGCACGTCTCGACAGGGGTCGGCGCGGACATTATTCAGGTTCCGTGAATATCGGCATTTAGTCCACTTTGCCCCCTACGCTGGTTCGTATGACCGGAGCAGACCCGGCGGACCCGGTGGCCGCCACCGACGACGACGCGGCCGAACTCATCGCACAGTTGCGGGCGTTGGCCGGCGCTGATCCGGTGGAGGTACGGCAGGTGGTCGCCGAGGTGTTGGCCGCACTCGACCGGGCGGCGGGTGGGGCGCTCCGCGAGCATCTGCCGGAGACCATCCGGGTCGATGCGGGGCTGGACGCCCCGAGTCCGGCCTGACACCTGGCTGCTGTGGACGGTCGTGGGCTGTCACATCGGCGAGTTAGGTACCCCTGATCCTGCGCTGGTATGACGCCGGTCATACACTCGTCCCGTCTGGCTTGTGAAGCATTTCACGAGCGTGCGGGAGGAGGCGCGAATGACCGCGGTGGAACACGATGCCGACGTCATCGTCGTGGGCGCCGGTCCCGGTGGGTCAGCGACTGCGTACCACCTGGCTCGGCACGGCGTACGGGTGCTGTTGCTGGAGAAGACCGAGTTCCCGCGCGAGAAGGTCTGCGGCGACGGGTTGACCCCGCGCGCCGTGCGCCAACTCGTCCGGATGGGCGTGGACACCTCGCCCGAGGCGGGTTGGCTGCACAACCGCGGCCTGCGGGTCATCGGCGGCGGCGTACGCCTCGAACTGGACTGGCCGGAGCTCGCCAGCTTCCCCAACTACGGCCTGGTGCGAACGCGACTGGACTTCGACGACCTGCTCGCCCAGCGGGCCGTGGCCGCCGGTGCCAAGCTGCGGACCAGCGTCAACGTGCTCGGTCCGGTGCTCGACGGCGACGGCCGGGTCGCCGGCGTCGAGGCGGAGGTCGGCCCGGGCAAGGAGCCCGCCACCTTCCACGCCCCGCTGGTCGTCGCGGCGGACGGGGTCTCCGGCCGCTTCCCGCTCGCGCTCGGGCTGGCCAAGCGGGAGGACCGGCCGATCGGCGTGGCCGTCCGCCGCTACTACCGCTCGCCGGCCAAGCACGACGACGACTACCTCGAGTCCTGGCTGGAGCTGCGCAGCAAGGACAGCGGCGACAACCTGCTGCCCGGGTACGGCTGGATCTTCGGTCTCGGCGACGGCCGGGTCAACGTCGGCCTCGGCGTGCTCAACTCGTCCTCCGCCTTCGGCAAGACCAACTACCGCCGGCTGCTGACCGACTGGCTCGCCAACACCCCCGAAGACTGGGGCATGACCGACGAGGCCAACGCCGACGGCCCGATCCTGGGTGCCGCGCTGCCGATGGGCTTCAACCGGGTGCCGCACTACACCCGTGGCGTGCTGCTGGTCGGTGACTCGGGCGGCATGGTCAACCCGTTCAACGGCGAGGGCATCGCGTACGCGATGGAGTCCGGCGAACTGGCCGCGGAGGTCATGGTCCAGGCTCTCGCGCGGCCGGCCGGTCCGGAGCGGGAGCGGGCGCTGATGGCGTACCCGAACGAGCTGAAGGCGCGCCTCGGCGGCTACTACCGGCTGGGCGGCATCTTCGTGAAACTGATCGGCCGCCCGGAGATCATGCGGATCGCCACCAAACACGGCATGCCGCATCCGACGCTGATGCGTTTCGTGCTCAAGCTGTTGGCCAACCTGACCGATCCGCGTGGCGGGGATGCGATGGACCGGGTCATCAACGCGATGACGAAGGCGGCCCCGGCCGTGTAACGCGGAAGTGGGCTTGTGGGCCCCGCAGTCGCGAGCGACGGCGGGAACCGTATACGTAGGACTGCATCGGTGCTGGTCACGGCCCCGACGCCGACAAAGATCGACCCCCGCCGACTGCCACTGCGAGGGACGTGAATAGTGTGATTTTCGTCAAGCACCGAGGGCAGGGAAGGACGAGCAGGAGAAAACGATGTCGCTCTCGCCTTACGCACCGATCATCGGGCTGTTCGCCCTCGCCGCGGCGTTCTCGCTGTTTTCCGTCGGCGCCGCCCGCTTCGCCGGTCCCCGTCGCTACAACAAAGCCAAACTCGAGGCTTACGAGTGCGGCATCGAGCCCAGCCCGCAGCCGGTCGGCGGCGGCCGGTTCCCGATCAAGTTCTACCTGACGGCGATGCTCTTCATCGTCTTCGACATCGAGATCATCTTCCTCTACCCCTGGGCGGTCTCGTTCGACGCTCTGCCGATCTTCGGCTTCGTGGAGATGGTCCTGTTCATCGTCGCGGTCTTCGTTGCGTACGCCTACGTGTGGCGGCGCGGCGGCCTGGACTGGGACTGAGGAAGGAACGTCAGATGGGCATCGAGGAGAAGCTTCCCGCCGGCGTCCTGCTCACCTCGGTGGAGAAGCTGGTCAACTGGTCCCGGAAGTCGTCCGTGTGGGGCGCGACCTTCGGCCTGGCCTGCTGCGCCATCGAGATGATGGCCGCCGGTGGTCCGCACTACGACATGGGCCGCTGGGGCATGGAGGTCTTCCGGGCCTCGCCCCGGCAGGCCGACCTCATGATCGTGGCCGGCCGGGTCAGCCAGAAGATGGCACCGGTGCTGCGCCAGATCTACGACCAGATGGCCGAGCCCCGCTGGGTGCTGTCCATGGGCGTGTGCGCCAGCAGCGGCGGCATGTTCAACAACTACGCCATCGTGCAGGGCGTCGACCACGTGGTGCCGGTCGACATGTACCTGCCCGGCTGCCCGCCCCGGCCGGAGATGCTCATCGACGCGATCCTCAAGCTCCGCGAGAAGATCATGTATGAGCCGCTGGGGCCGAACGGTCGCAAGATGCTGGCAGCCCGCCAGGAGCGCGGCGACGTCCCGGTCGTGCCCTACGGCTCCATGCCCTCCTCCTACCGCAACGACAAGGCCCGGCGTGCCGAGTGGACCAGGGCGGTCCGCGAGGGGCGCGAGGAGCAGTTGCGGATCGAGAACTGGATGAACGCTCAGAACCACCTCCACCCGCAGGTAGGCCCGAAATGACGTCACCCACGGACAAGCCCAACGACGGTGGGGTGCCGGTGCCGGTAACCCCGGTCGGTGCCAGCAGCACCGCACCGGCCGAGTACCCGCCGGCCAGCCCGGCGGGACGCGGCATGTTCGGCAACCAGGGCACCGGCGACGTGTCCGGCTACGGCGGTCTGGTCCGCCAGCGCCAGCCCATCGAGGAGGCGACCCGGCCGTACGGGGGCTACTTCGACGAGGTCCGCGACGCGTTGGAGGAGGCGTACCCGGCCTTCGGCGACGCGATCGAGAAGGTCGTCGTCGACCGGGGTGAGCTGACCCTGCACGTACGCTCGGAGCGCATCGCCGAGGTCTGCCAGGTGATGCGGGACGACCTGGCGCTGCGGTTCGAGCTGTGCTCGTCGGTGTCCGGCGTGGACTACCTGGGCGCCGACGAGCGTCGGCTGCACGTGGTCTACCTGCTCACCTCGATGACGTACCGGCGGCGGGTCCGGCTGGAGGCCGCGGTCTCCGTCGAGGCGCCGCACCTGCCCAGCGTGACCGCCGTCTACCCGACCGCGGACTGGCAGGAGCGGGAGGCGTACGACATGTTCGGCATCGTCTTCGACGGCCACCCCAACCTGACCCGGATCCTCATGCCGGACGACTGGGAGGGTCACCCGCAGCGCAAGGACTACCCGCTCGGCGGCGTGCCCGTCGAGTACAAGGGTGCGGAGATCCAGCCGCCGAACGAGCGGAGGTCGTACCAGTGACGACGTCGAACTACGCCAGCGAGCACGAGACCGACGAGGGTCGGGTCTTCACCGTCACCGGTGGGGACTGGGACACGATCGTCTCGGGCACCGACCCGATCAACGACGAGCGGATCGTCGTCAACATGGGTCCGCAGCACCCGTCCACGCACGGGGTGCTGCGGCTGATCCTGGAGCTGGAGGGCGAGACGGTCCGCGAGGCCCGCTCGGTCGTCGGCTACCTGCACACCGGCATCGAGAAGAACCTCGAATACCGCAACTGGGTTCAGGGTTCGACGTTCGTGACCCGGATGGACTACCTCGCCCCGATCTTCAACGAGACGGCGTACGCGCTGGCGGTCGAGAAGCTGCTCGGCATCACCGACGACATCACCGAGCGGGCCACCACCATCCGCGTGCTGATGATGGAACTCAACCGGATCTCGTCGCACCTGGTCTGGCTGGCCACCACCGGCATGGAGCTGGGCGCGATCTCGATCATGCTGTACGGCTTCCGCGAGCGGGAGTACATCCTCGACATCTTCGAGACCATCACCGGTCTGCGGATGAACCACGCGTACGTCCGGCCGGGCGGGGTCGCGCAGGACGTGCCGGACGACGCGGTCCGCAAGATCCGCGACTTCCTCACGATGATGCCGAAGAAGCTCAAGGAGTACGAGGACCTGCTCTCCGGCCAGCCGATCTGGACCGAGCGGACGAAGAACGTCGCGGTGCTGGACGTGACCGGCTGCGTGGCGCTCGGCATCACCGGGCCGGTGCTGCGCTCCGCCGGCCTCGCCTGGGACCTGCGCAAGACGATGCCGTACTGCGGCTACGAGACGTACGAGTTCGACGTGCCGACCCACCCCGACGGTGACGTGTGGGGTCGCTACCAGGTCCGGCTCGCCGAGATCCGGGAGTCGTTGAAGCTGGTCGAGCAGGCCCTGGACCGGCTCAAGCCGGGCCCGGTGATGGTCGCCGACCGCAAGATCGCCTGGCCGGCGCAGTTGGCCATCGGCGTGGACGGCATGGGCAACTCGCTGGAGCACGTCGCGAAGATCATGGGTCAGTCGATGGAGTCGCTGATCCACCACTTCAAGCTGGTGACCGAGGGCTTCCGGGTTCCGCCGGGTCAGGTGTACGTCGCCATCGAGGCACCCCGCGGCGAGTTGGGCGTGCACGCGGTGTCCGACGGTGGCACCCGGCCGTACCGGGTGCACTACCGGGAGCCCAGCTTCGTCAACCTCCAGGCCCTCCCGGCGATGGCCGAGGGCGGCCTGATCGCCGACGTGATCGCCGGCGGCGCCTCGTTGGACCCGGTCATGGGGGGTTGTGACCGGTGAGCGCGAGGAGTGAGCTTGCGAGCCCCGCAGTCGCGAACGGAAGGCGGCGCTGATGACGACTTTCACTGACGAGACCCGGGAGCGGGCGCGCGAGATCATCGCCCGTTACCCGGCGGACCGGTCCCGCTCGGCGTTGCTGCCGCTGCTGCACCTGGTCCAGGCCGAAGAGGGTTACGTCTCCCCGGCCGGGGTCGCGTTCTGCGCCGAGGTGCTGGGGCTGAACAAGGCCCAGGTCGGCGCGGTGGCCACCTTCTACACGATGTACAAGCGCAAGCCGACCGGCGACTTCCTGGTCAGCGTCTGCACCAACACCATGTGCAACGTGCTCGGCGGCCAGGAGGTCTACGACACCCTCTCCGAGCACCTGGGCGTGGGGCACGACGAGACCACCGCCGACGGCACGATCACGCTGGAGCACGCCGAGTGCCTCGCGGCGTGCGACTACGGCCCGGTGATGACCGTCAACTACGACTTCTTCGACGGCGTGGATCCGTCCACCGCGGTCGGTGTCGTCGACGAGCTGCGGGCGGGTGGGCGGCCGATGCCGACCCGGGGTGCCCGGCTCTGCACCCTCAAGGAGATGGCGGTGCAGCTCGCCGGTTTCGCCGACGAGCGCGACGGCGCGGTCGCCGACGGTGGGCCGGGCGAGCCCACCCTTCGTGGGTTGCGGCTGGCGCAGCAGCACGGCGTCTCGGTGCCGGGCTTCGACCCGAACACCCCGATCCGCAGCAAGGCGGAGGCGGACCGCGCCGCCGCCGAGGCGAAGGCGAAGGCCGAGGCGGCCAAGCCCGCTCCGGCTGAGGCCGCCGCGGCCCCGGTGAAGGGTGGCGACGGGGCCTCCGCCCCGACGGGGGCGGCCGGGATCGAGCCGGCGAAGCCGGCAGACGCGACGGAGCCGGCGAAGCCGGCAGACACCACCGACAGCACCGCACCGGACGTGAAGGCACCGGACGACAAGTCGCCGCAGGTGCGTACCGCCGAGACCCGGCAGCCGGACGCCGACACGGCGGTGCCGGATGCCCCTGGCACCAAGGTCCCGACGGACGACACCGGCACCGCGCCCGCGGCTGGTGACGCGCGGTCGGCCGAGGCCGCCGGCGTGGCCGCCAACGCGCCGGCCGGCGACGGTAAGCCCGCCGGCGACGATGCCGGGGCGCAGGAGCGCAACCTCACCGAAGCGAAGGCCGGCACGGACGCCGACGGCGCCGGACCGGCGGACGCGAGCGAAACGGGGGCCCAGAAGTGACCACTCCCCGCCCGGAGACGCTGGCCAAGCTGACGCCGGTGCTGACCAAGCGCTGGCTGTCGCCCGACGCCTGGCGGATCGGCACCTACGAGCAGCTCGACGGTTACGCCGCACTACGCAAGGCGCTCAAGGCCCACCCGGACGACCTGATCCAACTGATCAAGGACTCGGGGCTGCGGGGCCGGGGCGGCGCGGGCTTCCCGACCGGTCTCAAGTGGGGCTTCATCCCGCAGGGCGACGGAAAGCCGCACTACCTGGTGGTCAACGCCGACGAGGGCGAGCCGGGCACCTGTAAGGACCTGCCGCTGATGACCCACGACCCGCACGCGCTGGTCGAGGGCGTCATCATCGCGTCGTACGCGATCCGGGCCAGCCGCGCCTACATCTACATCCGGGGCGAGGCGGTGCACGCCGCGCGCCGGCTGCGCAACGCGGTCCAGGAGGCGTACGACAAGGGCTACCTCGGCCGGAACATCCTGCGCAGTGGCTACGACCTGGAGCTGGTGGTGCACTCCGGCGCCGGGGCGTACATCTGCGGTGAGGAGACGGCGCTGCTGGACTCGCTGGAGGGGTTCCGGGGTCAGCCCCGGCTGCGCCCGCCGTTCCCGGCGACCCACGGCCTGTACGCGAGCCCGACGGTGGTGAACAACGTCGGCACCATCGCCAGCGTGCCGCCGATCGTGCTCGGCGGTGCCGACTGGTGGAAGAGCATGGGCACCGAGAAGTCCTCCGGGCCGATGATCTACTCACTGTCCGGCCGGGTCGCCAACCCGGGCCAGTACGAGTGCTCGATGGGTGTCACGCTGCGCGAGCTGTTGGAGCTGGCCGGTGGCATGCAGCCCGGGCATAACCTGCGGTTCTGGACCCCGGGCGGTTCGTCGACCCCGCTGCTCGCCGCCGAGCACCTGGACGTGCCGTTGGACTTCGAGGGGGTGGCGGCGGCCGGCTCGATCCTCGGCACCACGGCCACGCAGATCTTCTCCGACCAGGACTGCCCGGTCTACGCGACCTACCGGTGGCTGGAGTTCTACCACCACGAGTCGTGCGGCAAGTGCACCCCGTGCCGCGAGGGCAACTACTGGATGGTCCGGGTCTACCGGCGGATCCTCGCCGGTCAGGGCACCCACGAGGACCTGGACACCCTCCTGGACACCTGCGACAACATCCTCGGCCGTTCGTTCTGCGGTCTCGGTGACGGCGCGACCAGTTCGGTGACCTCGTCGCTGCAGTACTTCAAGCAGGACTACCTCGACTACATCGAGGGACGGACCGCACCGAAGCTCTCCGACAAGCAGCTGGTGGGAGCCCACTAATGACCGACGTAGCCAAGCAGACCGACCTGGTCACCCTCACCATCGACGGCGTCGAGGTCACCGCCCCCAAGGGGACGCTGCTGATCCGGGTCGCCGAGCAGATGGGTACCGAGATCCCCCGGTTCTGCGACCACCCGCTGCTGGCTCCGGCCGGCGCCTGCCGGCAGTGCCTGGTCGAGGTGGAGGGGCAGCGCAAGCCGGTGGCCTCCTGCACCCAGACCGTCGCCGACGGCATGGTCGTGCGTACCCAGATCACCTCCCCGGTGGCCAAGAAGGCGCAGGAGGGGGTGATGGAGCTGCTGCTGCTCAACCACCCGCTGGACTGCCCGATGTGTGACAAGGGCGGTGAGTGCCCGCTCCAGAACCAGGCCATGTCCACCGGCCGCACCGACTCGCGCTTCCACGAGCACAAGCGGGAGTACGAGAAGCCGATGGCGATCAGCAGCCAGGTGCTGCTGGACCGCGAGCGTTGCGTGCTCTGCCAGCGGTGCACCCGGTTCTCCGAGGAGATCGCCGGCGACAAGTTCATCGACCTGATGGGCCGGTCGTCCGCCGAGGAGATCAACATCTACCGGGACGACGCGTACGGCGAGCAGGGCGACGAGGGGGACGTCCCGTTCAACTCCTACTTCTCCGGCAACACCGTGCAGATCTGCCCGGTGGGCGCGCTGACCGGTGCCCAGTACCGCTTCCGGGCCCGCCCGTTCGACCTGGTCTCCAGCCCGAGTGTGTGCGAGCACTGCTCGGCGGGCTGCGGGCAGCGCACCGACTGGCGGCGCGGCAAGGTGCTGCGCCGGCTGGCCGGCGACGAGCCGGCGGTCAACGAGGAGTGGAACTGCGACAAGGGCCGGTGGGGCTTCCAGTACACCCGGTCCACCGAGCGGCTGACCACTCCGCTGGTCCGGGACGAGCGCACCGGTGAGCTGCGGGAGGCGTCCTGGAGCGAGGCGCTCACCGTGGCCGCCGAAGGGCTGCACGCCGCTCGGGAGGGCGGGCAGGGCACGGCGGTCCTCACCGGCGGTCGGCTGACCGTCGAGGACGCGTACGCGTACGCCAAGTTCGCCCGGGTCGCGTTGAACACCAACGACATCGACTTCCGGGCCCGGCCGGTCTCCCGCGAGGAGGCCGACTTCCTGGCCAGCTCGGTCGCCGGGGTCACCGACGTCACCTACACGGACGTGGAGAACGCGCCGGCGGTGGTGCTGGTCGGCCTGGAGCCGGAGGAGGAGTGCCCGATCCTCTTCCTGCGGCTGCGCAAGGCGTACCTGAAGAAGACCCTGACGGTGTACGCGCTGGCGCCGTTCGCCACCCGCGGCCTGGAGAAGCTCGGTGCCAAGCTGGCCCGGGTCGTGCCGGGCGAGGAGGCCAGCGTGCTCGCCGAGCACGCCACGGTCGCCGAGGCGCTGAGCGCGCCGGGCGCGATCCTGATCGTCGGTGAGCGCCTGGCCGGTGTGCCGGGTGGGCTCTCCGCCGCCGCCGACGTGGCCCGGCGTACCGGCGCGAAGCTGGCCTGGGTGCCGCGGCGCGCGGGCGACCGCGGTGCTGTCGACGCGGGCTGCCTGCCCAACCTGCTCCCCGGTGGCCGCCTGGTCACCGAGCCCGCCGCCCGGGCCGAGCTGGGTGAGGCGTGGGACATCCCGGCCGGGGTGATCCCGAGCCAGGCCGGTCGGGACACCGACGGGATCCTCACCGCCGCCGCCAACGGGCAGCTCGGTGCGCTCGTCGTCGGCGGTGTCGACCCGGCCGACCTGGCCGACCCGCGCCTGGCCGAGTCCGCGTTGGACGCGGTGCCGTTCCTGGTCAGCCTGGAGCTGCGCGCCAGCGCGGTGACCCGGCGCGCCGACGTGGTGCTGCCGGTCGCCCCGGTGGTCGAGAAGTCCGGCAGCTTCCTGGACTGGGAGGGTCGGCTGCGTCCGTTCGACGCGGTGCTGAACACGTCCGCGATGACCGACGGCCGCGTCCTCGACGCGCTCGCCGCTCTGCTGGACGTGCGGCTCGGCACCGCCGACGTGCCGAGCGTGCGTCGTGAGCTGGGCTCGCTGCCGGCGACCCGGACGTCCCGGCCGGCCGCGCCGTCGGTGGCGCCGGGCCGGGTGCCGCAGCCGAACGCCGGGGAGGCGGTGCTTGCCACCTGGCACCAACTGGTGGACCTCGGCACCCTGACCGAGGGCGACGAGAACCTCGCCGGGACGGCCCGCCCGCCGGTGGTCCGGCTGGGCAAGGGCACCGCCGAGGCGCTCGGGGTGGCCGACGGTGACGCCGTCACCGTCGGCACCGACCGGGGCGCGCTGACCCTGCCGGCGGAGCTCACCGAGATGCCGGACGGTGTGGTCTGGCTGCCGACCAACTCACCCGGCTCGACCGTGCGACGCAGCCTCGGGGCGACGTCCGGCACTGTCGTCCGGATCTCCGTCCCCGCATCGGGTACGGCCATCCCGGCCGGACGCGTGGCGGCCGACGAGACCATCCTCAGTTCTGGGGGTAACCAGTGAACTCGATCGTCCTGGCCCAGGATCCGACGCTCGCCGACTTCGGCCGGGATCCGTGGTGGCTGGTACTCGGCAAGATCGTCTTTGCGTTCGCCTTCGGTCTGCTGGCCACCCTGCTCGGGGTCTGGTTCGAACGCCGCGTGGTCGGCTACATGCAGGTGCGGCCCGGCCCCAACCAGGTCGGCCCGTTCGGCCTGCTGCAGACCCTCGCCGACGGCCTGAAGATGGCCTTCAAGGAGGACATCCTGCCGAAGGCGGCCGACAAGGTCGTCTACTTCTTCGCTCCGACGATCTCGGTGATCTGCGCGGTCACCGCCCTGTCGGTGATCCCGTTCGGCCCGATGGTGAGCATCTTCGGCCACCACACGCCGTTGCAGGTCACCGACGTGCCGGTGGCGGTGCTGCTGCTGCTCGCCTGCTCGTCGATGGGCGTCTACGGCATCGTGCTGGGCGGTTGGGCCTCCGGCTCGACGTACCCGCTGCTCGGTGGTCTGCGGTCGAGCGCCCAGATGATCTCCTACGAGGTCGCCATGGGGCTCTCCATCGTGGCGGTGTTCATGACCGCCGGCACGATGAGCACCAGCGGGATCGTCGCCGCCCAGGGCGACGCCACGCGGCTGACCATCGGCGGGTTCGAGATCCCGGCGCCGGGCTGGTACGCGATCCTGCTGCTGCCCAGCTTCATCATCTTCTTCATCGCCACCGTGGGTGAGACCAACCGGGCGCCGTTCGACCTCCCCGAGGCCGAGTCCGAGCTGGTCGCCGGCTTCATGACGGAGTACAGCTCGCTGAAGTTCGCGCTGTTCATGCTCAGCGAGTACGTCGCGATGGTGACCATGTCCGCGGTCACCACCACGCTGTTCCTCGGCGGCTGGCGGGCGCCCTGGCCGATCACCCTCTGGGAGGGCGCCAACTCCGGTTGGTGGCCGATGCTGTGGTTCTTCGGCAAGGTGATCGCGCTGGTCTTCGTCTTCGTGTGGCTGCGCGGCACGCTGCCCCGGCTGCGCTACGACCAGTTCATGCGCCTCGGGTGGAAGGTGCTGCTGCCGATCAACCTGGTCTGGATCCTGGTCCTGTCGGGCCTGCGCTCCATCGAGGACTGGGACACGCAGGGCAAGGTCATCGCCGTCAGCATCCCGGCAGGCATCCTGCTGATCGCCACGCTCTTCTGGCCCAGCAAGAAGCCGCAGCCCAAACCGACGACGCAGGAACAGGTCGACAACCGGCCGTACGGGAGTTTCCCGCTGCCGCCGATGGATCTACAGGTACCACCGAGCCCGCGTATCACGCGCGTGGTCGCCGAGCGGGAGCCGGCCAACATCGTCGCCGGCTCGGACTCCAGGGAGGTGTGACGTGGGCGCGATCACCGGAACGTTCAAGGGATTCGGTGTCACCTTCTCGCACATGTTCAGGAAGGTCGTCACCACCGACTACCCGTTCAAGCCGCCGGTGTCGGCGCCGCGCTACCACGGGCGGCACATCCTCAACCGGCACCCGGACGGCCTGGAGAAGTGCATCGGCTGCGAGCTGTGCGCATGGGCCTGCCCGGCGGACGCCATCTACGTCGAGGGTGGCGACAACACCGACGAGCAGCGCTTCTCGCCGGGTGAGCGGTACGCCAGCATCTACCAGATCAACTACGCCCGGTGCATCTTCTGCGGGCTGTGCATCGAGGCCTGCCCGACCCGGTCGCTCACCATGAGCAACGAGTACGAGCTGGCCCGGGACAACCGGCAGGACCTGATCTTCACCAAGGAGCAGTTGCTCGCCCCGCTGCTGGAGGGCATGGAGCAGCCGCCGCACCCGATGCGGCTCGGTGACAGCGAGAAGGACTACTACGTCGGCGCGCTGGACAACCCGGGCACCTCCGCCGGTGCGGAGACGTCCCCGATGGGCCCCGGCCGCTACCAGGTCGAGGAGCACCCCGGCGTGACGTTCCCGGGCGCCGAGCAGGCCGCCCAGCGCGTGGCGGCCGGCAAGGGAGAGAAAGAATGACCACGTCTACGGTGCTCGCCGCGGCGAACTCGGTCTCCGGGGGCGAGGCGGTCACCTTCTGGATCCTCGCCCCGCTCGCGTTGCTCGGCGGGATCGGGATGGTGGCCGCGCGCAACGCCGTGCACTCGGCGCTGTGGCTGGTGCTGACCATGCTCTGCCTGGGCGTGTTCTACGTGCTCCAGGCCGGTCCGTTCATCGGCATGGTACAGATCATCGTCTACACCGGCGCGATCATGATGCTGTTCCTGTTCGTGCTGATGCTCGTCGGTAGGGACTCCACCGACTCGCTGATCGAGACGCTGCGCGGTCAGCGGGTCGCCGCGATCGTGCTCGGTGTGGGCTTCGCCGGCCTGGTCGGCACCGGTCTCTACCAGGCGCTGGACAACGCTCCCGCGGTCGGCCTGGACCAGGTCAACGCCGAGGGCAACGTGCAGGGCATCGCCCGGCTGCTGTTCACCAAGTACGTCTTCGCGTTCGAGCTGACCTCGGCGCTGCTGATCACCGCTGCGGTCGGTGCCATGGTGCTGGCCCACGTCGAGCGGCGTAAGCAGGACAAGGTCGACCAGGTGTCGACCATGCGGGCGCGCTTCGCCCCGGGCAACTACCCCGGTCCGAAGCCCGGCCCCGGTGTCTTCGCGACCTCCTCCTCGGTGGCCACCCCGGCCCGGCTGCCCGACGGCCGCCTGACCGACCGCAGCACCCCGTCGATCCTCCCGCAGCGCGAGCTGACCGCCGAGGAGACCTCCCTGAAGGGGACGGATCGGTGAGCGCGAGGAGTGCAGCGAAGCGGAGCCCCGCAGTCGCGAACGAGAGGCAGGCCCGGTGAGCGCGAGGAGTGCAGCGAAGCGGAGCCCCGCAGTCGCAAACGGAGGGCGAGACAAGTAATGGAGAGCTTCTTCTCGGTCGAGCCGAGCTACTACCTCGTCCTCGCCGCTGTGCTGTTCACCATCGGCGCCGCCGGTGTGCTGATCCGGCGCAACGCGATCGTGCTGTTCATGTGCGTGGAGTTGATGCTCAACGCGGCCAACCTGACGCTGGTCACCTTCAGCCGGATCAACGGTGACCTCAACGGCCAGATCATGGCGTTCTTCGTGATGGTGGTGGCGGCGGCCGAGGTCGTGGTCGGGCTCGCGATCATCATGGCCATCTTCCGGACGCGACGCTCGGCGAGCGTCGACGACGCCAACCTGCTGAAGTACTAGAGGGGTCCACCGGTGGAAGAGACTGTGGAATACGCCCAGGCCACGGGGCTGCTCGGGGGCGTCTGGCTGCTGGTGGCGATCCCGCTGCTCAGCGCGGCCATCCTGCTGCTGCTCGGCCGGCGCGCCGACCGCTGGGGGCACTGGCTGGGTGTGGCGGCCATCGGTGCCGCGTTCGTCCTCGGCCTGTCCTTCTTCTTCCAGCTGCGTGGCCTGGAGAACAAGTCGGTCGAGCTGAGCCTCTGGGACTTCATCGCGGTCGGTGACCTGCGCGTCGACTTCGGCCTGCTGTTCGACCCGCTGGCCGCGGTCTTCGTGCTGCTGATCACCGGGGTGGGCTTCCTGATCCACCTGTACGCGGTGGAGTACATGGCGCACGACGCGGGTCGCCGCCGGTTCTTCGCGTACTTCAACCTGTTCGTCGCGGCGATGCTGCTGCTGGTGCTCGGCAACAACTACGTGATGCTGTACTTCGGCTGGGAGGGCGTCGGTCTGGCGTCGTACCTGCTGATCTCGTTCTGGACCGAGCGGCCCAGCGCGGCCACCGCCGGTAAGAAGGCGTTCCTGATGAACCGGGTCGGCGACGCCGGCCTGGCCATCGGCATCTTCATCATGTTCGCCACCCTGGGCACCACCCAGTACGACGAGGTGTTCAACGGGGTCGGCTCGCTGACCGGCGCGACGGTGCTGGTCCTCGGTCTGCTGCTGCTGCTCGGCGCGGCCGGCAAGTCCGGCCAGTTCCCGCTCCAGGCGTGGTTGCCGGACGCGATGGAGGGCCCGACCC
Organism: Micromonospora sp. WMMD964; assembly: GCF_029581455.1. Taxonomy (NCBI): domain Bacteria; kingdom Bacillati; phylum Actinomycetota; class Actinomycetes; order Micromonosporales; family Micromonosporaceae; genus Micromonospora; species Micromonospora sp. WMMD964. The sequence continues at coordinate 1,459,989 of NZ_CP120860.1, forward strand.
CGGTGTCGGCACTCATCCACGCCGCCACCATGGTCACCGCGGGCGTCTATCTGATCGCCCGGTCCAACCCGGTCTTCTCCGCGAACTCGACGCTGCAACTCGTGGTGGTCAGCGTCGGTGCGCTCACCCTGCTGATCGGCTGCGTCATCGGTGCGGCCAAGGACGACATCAAGCGGGTGCTCGCCTGGTCGACGGTGAGCCAGATCGGCTACATGTTCGTCGGCGTCGGCCTGGGCGGTGGCGCGTACGCGCTGGCGATCATCCACCTGCTGGCGCACGGCTTCTTCAAGGCCAACATGTTCCTGGGTGCCGGTTCGGTGATGCACGGCATGAAGGACCAGGTCGACATCCGCCGCTTCGGTGGGCTGTCGAAGTACATGAAGATCACCTGGATGACGTTCATGATGGGCTGGCTGGCCATCATCGGCATGTTCCCGTTCTCCGGCTTCTTCTCCAAGGAGCCGATCATCGTGGCCGCCTTCGAGCGGGAGGACTGGACCGCCTGGCTCTTCGGCGGTGCGGCGCTGCTCGGCGCGGGGCTGACCGCGTTCTACATGACGCGACTGTTCGTGCTCACGTTCCACGGCCCGAAGCGGTGGACCGAGGACATCGAGCACCCGCACGAGTCGCCCAAGCTGATGACCATCCCGCTGATCCTGCTGGCCGTCGGTTCGGTCGGAGCCGGCTTCCTGCTCTCCACCTCGGTGCCGGACTGGCTGGCGGCCACCGCCGGGCTGGGCGGTGAGCACGCGGAGCACGAGCCGGTCCTCTCGCACCTCGTGATCACGATCCTGTCGCTGCTGGTCACCGTGCTCGGCGCCGGGCTCGCCTGGTTCCTGTTCCGGGCCGGTACGGCCACCGCGCCGCAGCCGGCCGGTGTGCTGGTCACCGCCGCCCGACGCAACCTCTACACCGACGCGTTCAACGAGGCGGTCTTCGAGAAGCCGGGCATCTTCCTCACCCGGGCGCTGGTGTTCCTCGACAACCGGGGCATCGACGGGCTGGTCAACGGCCTCGCCGCCGCGGTCGGCGGTGGTTCGGGTCGGCTCCGGCGGATGCAGACCGGCTTTGTCCGCTCGTACGCCACCTCGATCCTGGCCGGTGCGCTGCTGGTGATGGCGGCGTTCCTGGCGGTGCAGGCCGGGTGGTTGGCGTGATCGACCTCTTCCCGGCCGCCCCCGCCGGCGGACCACGCAGTGACGACGGAGGTAAGGCCGCATAATGTCCAACTTCCCGTTCCTCTCGGTGCTCACCGTGGCGCCACTGGTGGGCGCCCTGGTGGTTGCCTTCCTGCCGCGCCACCGGCCGGAGCTGGCCAAGCAGGTGGCGTTCGCCTGGTCGCTGCTCGTGCTGGTGCTCTCGGTGGTGATGTGGGTCAGCTTCAACGCCGGCGGTGACCGGTTCCAGTTCCGCGAGTCGTACTCGTGGATCCCGAACTGGGGCGTGAGCTTCACCTTCGCGGCCGACGGCATCGCGCTGGTGATGCTGATGCTGATCGCGGTGCTGGTGCCGTTGGTGATCCTGGCGTCCTGGCACGACGCCGAGTCATCGAAGCGGTCGGTGCCCGTCTACTTCGCGCTGCTGCTGGTCCTCGAGTGCACGATGATCGGTGTCTTCGCGGCCGCCGACGTCTTCCTGTTCTACGTGTTCTTCGAGGTCATGCTCGTCCCGATGTACTTCCTGATCGGCAGCTACGGCGGCCACCAGCGGCAGTACGCGGCGGTGAAGTTCTTCCTCTACTCGCTCGTCGGCGGTCTGTTCATGCTGGCCGCGGTGATCGGCCTGTGGGTGGTCGGCGGCAAGACCTTCGACTGGCAGGCGCTGTCGCAGGTCGACATCAGCACCGGCACCGAGCGGTGGCTGTTCCTCGGCTTCTTCCTCGCGTTCGCCATCAAGGCGCCGTTCTTCCCGTTCCACACCTGGCTGCCGGACGCCGGTGGCGCGGCCCCCGCGGGTGCCGCCGCGCTGCTGGTCGGCGTGCTGGACAAGGTCGGCACGTTCGGCATCCTGCGCTACTGCCTGCCGCTGTTCCCGGAGGCGTCGAAGTGGTTCGCGCCGTGGGCGCTGGCGCTGGGCGTGATCGGCATCGTCTACGCGGCACTGCTGGCGGTCGGTCAGAACGACCTCAAGCGGCTGGTGTCGTACACCTCGATCGCGCACTTCGGTTTCATCGGGGTGGGCATCTTCGCCTTCACCACCCAGGCCGGCACCGGTGCGGTGCTCTACATGCTCAACCACGGGTTGGCCACCGGCCTGCTCTTCCTGGTGGTCGGCATGCTGATCGCCCGGCGCGGCTCGGCGTTGATCAGCGACTTCGGTGGCGCCGGGAAGCTGGTGCCGGTGCTCGCCGGGGTGCTCTTCTTCGCCGGTCTCGCCTCACTCGCACTGCCGGGGACGGCACCGTTCATCTCCGAGTTCCTGGTGCTGATCGGCACCTTCACGGTGAACAAGCCGGTCGCGGTCATCGCCACGCTCGGCATCATCCTGGCCGCCGCGTACGTGCTGTGGATGGTGCAGCGCACCACCCAGGGCACCCTCAACCCGGCGCTGACCGAGGTCGACGGGATGCGGCGGGATCTCAACCTGCGCGAGAAGGTCGTGGTCGCTCCCCTGATCGCTCTGATCGTGCTGCTCGGCTTCTTCCCCAAGCCGGTCACTGACGTGATCAACCCGGCCGTCCAGGCGACCATGGACGACATCGGCAGAACCGACCCGGCCCCGTCGGTGGGCACCGTCCAGGAGGCAGGCCGGTGAGCGCGAGGAGTGAGCTTGCGAGCCCCGCAGGCGCGAACGAAAGGTCGGCACAGTGACCGAGTTGAAACTGCCGTCGATCGACTACGCGGCGCTCTCCCCGATCCTGATCATGCTGGGCACCGCGCTGCTCGGCGTGCTGGTCGAGGCCCTCGTGCCCCGGCGCTGGCGGCACGTGGTGCAGCTGACGGTGGCGCTGCTGGCGGTGCTCGCGGCACTGACCATGGTGGTCCTCAACGCCGACGAGCGGATCATCACCGCCGGCCAGGCGCTCGCGATCGACGGGCCGACGCTGTTCCTGCAGGGCGCGATCCTGGTCCTGGCCGCGATGGCGCTGCTGCTGATCGGTGACCGCTCGGTCGAGCGGGGCGGGGCGTTCGTCGCCCAGGCCGCGGTGACCGCCGAGTCGGCCGACGACCGGCGGCAGGCCGAGGGGCGTAACGGCCTCACCGAGGTCTACCCGCTCACCACGTTCGCGATCGGCGGCATGCTGATCTTCGTGGCGGCGAACGACCTGCTGACCATGTTCATCGCGCTGGAGGTCTTCTCCCTGCCGCTCTACCTGCTCTGCGCGCTGGCCCGTCGCCGGCGTCTGCTGAGCCAGGAGGCGGCGATGAAGTACTTCCTGCTCGGCGCGTACGCCTCCGCGTTCTTCCTGTTCGGGGTGGCGCTGATCTACGGCTTCACGTCCGGCATCCCGGGCCGCCCGGCCGGCGTGGACTTCGCCACGATCGACGCGGCGGTGGGCGAGTCCCCGGCCAGCCCGGTGCTGCTCTTCGCCGGCATGGCGCTGCTCGCGATCGGTCTGCTCTTCAAGGCCGCGGCGGCACCGTTCCACGTCTGGACCCCGGACGTCTACCAGGGTGCGCCGACCCCGGTCACCGGGTTCATGGCGGCGTGCACCAAGGTCGCCGCGTTCGGCGCCCTGCTGCGGGTCTTCCACGTCGCGTTCGCCGACGCCAGTTGGGACTTCACCCCGGTCCTCGGCGCCATCGCGGTGCTGACCATGCTGGTCGGCGCGGTGCTCGCGGTCACCCAGACCGACATCAAGAGGCTGCTCGCGTACTCCTCGATCGCCAACGCCGGCTACCTGCTGGTCGGTGTGCTGGCGCCGAGCCGCGACGGGCTCTCCGGGACGATGTTCTACCTGGTCGCGTACGGCTTCTCGGTGCTGGCCGCGTTCGCGGTGGTGACCCTGGTCCGGGACACCGACGGGGAGGCCACCCACCTGTCCCGTTGGGCCGGGCTGGGTCGGCGGTCGCCGTTCTTCGCCGCGCTGTTCACGTTCATCCTGCTGGCGTTCGCCGGTATCCCGTTGACCAGTGGGTTCACCAGCAAGTTCGCCATCTTCGGGCCGGCGCTCGACGGTGGTCAGGCGTGGCTGGTGATCGCCGGTGTGCTGACCAGCATGGTGCTGGCGTTCCCGTACCTGCGCGTCGTGGTGATGATGTGGCTGTCCGAGCCGGGCGAGTCCACTCCGACCGTCATGGTGCCCGGCGGGCTCACCTCCGCCGCATTGATGATCGGTGTGTTGGCCACCCTGGTGCTGGGCGTCGCCCCGGCGCCGCTGCTCGATCTGGCCACCGGAGCTGCCGAATTCGTTCGATGACGCAGAGATCGACCACCGAGGGGCCGGCGCGTGTTCACGCGCCGGCCCCTCGGTGCGTATCCCCGACCCGGAGCAGGTCGAACGGGTGTGGCATGGTTGATAGCGTGGTGAATCCGGCGGGTGAGCGTTCAGGTGCCTCCGGCTCCGGCGGTCGGCGGGGTCGGGCGAGCACGAGTCAGTTCGGCGCGATCGGGCTCAACCTTGCCGATCCGCGGGTCGAGGCGTCCGTGCTGGCTGTGCTGGACACGGTCGAGGTCGAGTTGCGGGCCAGTGTGGCCAGCGCCGATCCGTTCGTCACCGAGGCCGCCCGGCATCTCCTGGAGGCCGGTGGGAAGCGTTTCCGGCCGCTCCTGGTGGCGCTCGGCGCCCAGTTCGGTGACCCGACCGGCCCGCAGGTGGTTCCGGCTGCCGTGGTGATGGAGCTCACTCACCTCGCCACCCTCTACCACGACGACGTGATGGACGAGGCTGTCGTCCGCCGGGGCGCGGCGAGCGCGAACTCCCGGTGGACCAACTCGCTCGCGATCCTGGTCGGCGACTATCTCTTCGCCCGCGCGGCGGACATCGCCGCCGACCTGGGCCCCGAGGCGGTCCGGTTGCAGGCGCGCACGTTCGCCCGGCTGGTGCACGGCCAGATCGCGGAGACGGTGGGGCCGCGTGCCGGGGACGATCCGGTGACCCATTACCTGAACGTGATCGCCGACAAGACCGGTTCGCTGATCGCCACGTCGATCCGGTTCGGCGGCATGTTCGGTGGCGCCGCCCCCGAGCACGTCGAGGCCCTCGCCGGGTACGGCGAGACGATCGGTGTCGCCTTCCAGCTCACCGACGACCTGCTCGACATCGCCTCGGAGTCGGTGCAGTCGGGCAAGACGCCCGGCACCGACCTGCGCGAGGGGGTCCCGACGCTGCCGGTGCTCTACGCCCGCCAGTCGGACGACGCGGACGCGTCCTCGGTGCGTCTGCGGGAGATCCTGGCGACCGGGCCGCTGACCGACGACGCGCTGCACGCCGAGGCGTTGGGGCTGCTCCGGGAGAGCCCGGCGCTCAAGCGTGCCCGGGAGACCGTGCGCAGTTACGCCGAGGACGCCCGCGCGAGCCTGGCTCCCCTTCCGGCGGGCCCGTCCCGGCAGGCGCTCGAATCGCTCTGCGACTACATCGCCGACCGCACCAGCTGATCTCCACTCCGGCTCGCGGCAGCAGCGGCGGCGGCGCGGGTCAGGAGGCGGCCGCCGCCGAGCATGAGGACGGCCGCGAGCAGCATGGACACCGCCGCGGTGGTCCACATGGCGGAGTAGCCGAGGTGGGCGGCGAGAGGGCCCATGCTCAGCGGGCCGAGACAGCCGCCCGCGTACACCCCGGTCTGGGTGATCGAGGTGGCGGCGGCCGGTGACTGCGGGTGGAGCCGGACCACCGCGAAGGTCATCAGGCCCGGCCAGGCCCAACCCAGACCGAAACCGAGCAGCACGCCGACCACCAGCGGCACCGTGCCGGTCAGCGCGAGCAGGCCCAGCCCGGCCGCGCCGACGACGAGCATCGCGGCGATGAGGGCGACGTGGCCGGTGGCCCGGCGGTCGGCGAGCCAGCCGGTGCCCACCCGGGCCGCGACGCAGACCGCGCTGCCCAGCGTCAGGGTCAGGCCGGCGAGGCCCGGCGACATGCCCCGCGCGGCTGCGGAGTCCACCAGGAAGGTGCCCAGCGCGTTCGCTGCGGCCGCTGCCAACGTCGCCCCAGCGCCGACCACCACCAGCGCCGCCGTCGCCCGGCTGGCGCGCGCCGCGCCGGCTCGTCGCGGCGGGCCGGACACCGCCCGGGGTACGGCGGGCAGCGTCGTCATCGCGGCCACCGCTGCCGCTACGAACGCCCACCGCCAGCCGACGGTGAGCGCGATGGTGGGCACCGCCGCGCCGGCCAGCAGGGTGGAGATCGGGATCGCGGCCTGCTTGACACCGAACGACAGGCCCTGCCGTCGGGCCGGCACGTGCTGGGCCAGCGCGGCGTTGCTCGCCAATTGACCCAGGGCGTTCGCGGCGGCGCTGAGGGCCAGCAGACCGACCAACACCGGGTACGACCGGGCGACAGCCGCCACGGCCAGCATCGACCCGGCGGCCAGCAGGATGCCGCAGCGGGCCACCAGGGCCGGGCCGTACCGCTCGACGAGGCGGCCGGAGGGCACCGAGGCCAACGCGCTCACGCCGAAGTAGACGGATACGGCCAGACCGAGGCCGGCCGGGGAGAAGCCGAGGTCGGTGCCCATCTGCACGGCGAGACCACCGAGCAGGAACACGGGGAGTACGCAGGCCACGGTGGTGGCGACCGCGCCGGCGCTGGCCCGGACCGGGTGGGATCGGGCGGCGGTGGGCTCGGGGGTGACGGCGGTGTGTCTCATCGTCCGGCAAACCTACGTGAATCCCGCTCAGACCACTCGCGGTGACGGTCGGGGCACAAGCTGTGGATGGTGATCTGGCATCCTCGACCCGAACAGGCATTTCGCACCGGGCCTGTTTTTCATATGGTGTAAGTCCCCGGCGGCGGAGGTGGTTGTGCGCGACCCCTTGGCAGAACCTTCGGACCTGATCCGCAGCGTGTCCCGAGCACTGCGGGTGCTGGAGTCGGTCGGTCGCGCCCCGAAGGGCCTGACCGTCAAGCAGATCGCCAGACGGTGCGAGTTGACCGTGGCCACCACCTACCACCTGGTCCGCACCCTCGCCTACGAGGGTTACGTGATCCGCCGGGAGGACGGCACGTACATCGTGGGGTTGGAGGTGGCCGACCGGTACCGGGAGCTGGTGACCGCGTTCCGGGGCCCTCCTGCGGTCGGTGAGACCCTCCGGCGGGCCGCCCTGGACACGGGCTACAGCCACTACCTCGGGCGTTTCGTCGGCGGCCAGGTGGCCCTCACGGCGGTCGCCGAGGGGCACCGCTCGCCCTACCTGGAGGATCTGGTCCCCGGCTTCGACGAGGGGGCCCACGCGACGGCCCTCGGCAAGGCGCTGCTCGCCACCCTCAGCGTCGACCAGCGCCACCGCTACCTGCGGGAGTACGGCATGCGCCCGTTCACCACCGCCACGCTGACCACCGCCGAGACGTTCGAGGCGGACCTGGCCGCCGGCGACCGGCGCGGTATGCAGTTGGAGATGGGGCAGTTCCGTCAGGGGGTGGCCTGCGCGGCGGTGCTCGTCGCGCCCGAGAAGGACATGGAACGCCGTGTCGTGCTGGCGTGCGCGTTGCCGGCCAGCGAGATGATGACCTCCGCCCGGGTGGTCCGCGCCAAGCTGCTCACCGTGGCCCGCAGCGTCGCCGACGGCATCGCGTCCGACACCTGACCGCAGAACCGCAGAAGCCCTCTCCCCGGCTGGGAGAGGGCTTCCGGGGGCGGTCCAGCCCCGGACCGCCTGAGCAACGTCAGCGACCGGCCGGCCGCGGGTGCGACGTCAGCTGCCCACCGGGCCGCCGTCGAGGCGCCAGGTGACCACCACGCCCGGCTTGGCGTAGTCGCCGTCCGGCCAGGTCGAGGCCGGGTTCTCCACCGAGGCGCCGGTGATCTCGCCCGGGTGCTGCACCGCGACGAACACCGACCGGTTGTCACCGGTGATGAACGGGCCGCAGGTCTCCGCGCCCAGCGGCACGGTCAGGAACTGCTTGAGGTGACCCCGCTCCGGGCCCTCCACGGCCGTCGCGAACAGGCCGTCGTTGCTGCCCAACGCGTTGCCGTCGGTGGAGATCCACAGGTTGCCGGTGGCGTCGAAGGCGACGTTGTCCGGGCAGGAGATCGGGGACACCTTGGTCTTGTCGTACCCCGCGAAGAACGTCGACGCGTCGGTCGGGTCGCCGCAGACGATCGGCAGCGACCAGGCGAAGGTCTCCGAGGTGTTGTCGCCGCGGTCCTCCACCAGCTCCAGGATCTGCCCGTGCTTGTTGGCGTTGCGCGGGTTCGCCTCGTCCGGCTTCGGGTTGCTGCCGACGCCACGGTTCGTGTTGTTGGTCAGCGCCACGTACACGTTGCCGGTGAGCAGGCTCGGCTCGACGTCCTCGGGACGGTCCATCTTGGTCGCGCCGACCTTGTCACCGGCGAGCCGGGTGAAGGTGAGCACGTCCGCGGCGGTCATCCCGTCGACGAACGAGCGGTTGCCGCTGACCAGCTTGATCCAGCGACCCCGGCCGTTGAACGCGCCGTCGACGGGCAGCTTGCCCGAGCCGTCGATCTCGGCCGCGCTGGTCTGGTCGAGCTGCGCCACGTAGAGCGTGCCCGACTCCAGCAGGGTCAGGTTGTGCTTGCGGGCGGCCCAGGAGTTGCCCTTCATGAACTTCTGGTCCGAGACGAACTTGTAGAGATAGTCGAACCGCTCGTCGTCGCCCATGTACGCGACCACGCGGCCGTCCTTGGCCACGATCACGTTCGCGCCCTCGTGCTTGAACCGGCCCATCGCGGTGTGCTTGCGCGGGCGGCTCTCCGGGTCGAACGGGTCGATCTCGACGATCCAGCCGAACCGGTGCGCCTCGTTCGGGTGCTTCGCCAGGTCGAAACGCTCGTCGGCGCGCTCCCACTTGCGGCTGCCGCTGGGGTACCGGCTGGCGGTGCTGATGCCGTAGCGGTCCAGCTTCGGCTTGAGCTCGGCCGGGGCGGCGTCGGCCCCGACGAAGTACTGGTTGAAGTTCTCCTCGCCGGACAGCACGGTGCCCCACGGGGTCACGCCACCGGCGCAGTTGTTCAGCGTGCCGACGACCGTACGACCCTTGGGGTCGGCGGCGGTCTTCAGCCAGGCCGAGCCGGCGGCGGGGCCGGTCAGGTCGAACTTGGTGCTCAGCGCGGTGACCCGCCGGTTGTACGCGCGCGGGCCCTTGCCGACCGGCTTCCACTGCCCGGTGCCCGCGACCCGCTCCACCTCCACGACGGACATGCCGTGCGCGGCCATGGCGGTGCGCAACTGCTCCACGGAGAGCCCGTCCAGGCCGGGGAAGCCCGGGAACATCAGGTCCTCGTTCGTGTACTCGTGGTTCACCACGAGCAGCGCCCGCTTGCCCTGCTTGTCCAGCGGCAGCACACCCACGAAGTCGTTGTTGTAACCGAACTGCTTGGACTGCGCGGCGGCGGTCTGGTGGTGCACGTCGAACTCGGGCGCGCCCGGCAGCACCGGGTCACCCCACTTGATCACCACGGCGTGGTCGTAGCCGTTCGGCACGACCAGGGTGTCCAGCTTGTTCGGCGGGATCGGCTTGAAGGTCAGCGCCCCGTTGCCGACACCGGTGCCGGGGCGGCCGAAGCCGAACGCCTCCGGCACGTCCGGGGTGGTGGGGGCGGCCACAGCGGGCGCCGCGCCGGCGAGCGCGCCCGCCGCCGCGCCGCCGAACCCGAGGACCAGGGCGCCGACCGCGCCGGCCCGGACCACGCCGCGCCGCGAGACCTCCGCGTTCACCACGTCACCGAAGTACGCGTTGTCCGAGGTGTTCGGGACCGGGTGGTCGCAGGCGTTGCCGCAGCGGTACAGACAGGTCATGGCGTCACGGGTGCCATGGCGGTTGCCGGTCAACAGGGGGAGCAGCCGGGGGCGGTCGCTCATGGGAGAAGCCTCCAGAGGGTCGGTGGCACGACAGGCGGCGTACCCGCCGGACGCTAGGAGGACGTGGTGAGCGGTCGTCGGCCGCGATGTGAACCAGGCATGAACACCTCTCCGGGTGACAACCGCCTGACCTCGAGCTGAACCGTTCGGCGTGACCGCACGTATTCACGGGCGGACGCACCGCCGGACGCGCGCAGGAAGCGAGGAGACCGCCATCAGCGACCACGACGCCCAACTGCTGCGCGCGCTGCACGACGAGCACGCGGAGGCGCTGTACGCCCACGCCCTCCGGCTGGTCAACGGGGACCGGCAGCGCGCCGAGGACCTGGTGCAGGAGACGCTGCTGCGGGCCTGGCGACACCCCGAGTCCCTCGACCCGAAGCGCGGCTCGGTGCGGTCCTGGCTGTTCACCACCGCCCGCAACCTGGCCATCGACGCCTGGCGGCGGCGGTCCACCCGGGTGGGCGAGGTGTTCACCGACGACCTGCCCGAACCACCGGAGGTGATCGACGAAGCCGAGCGGGCGGTGGAGGCGTGGACCGTCGCCGAAGCGCTGAACCGGCTCAGCCCCACCCACCGGGAAGTGCTCGTCGAATGCTTCTACCAGGGGCGGTCGGTGGCCGAGGCGGCGTCCCGCCTGGGCGTGCCGCCGGGGACCGTGAAGTCCCGAACCCACTACGCGTTGCGGTCTCTACGGTTGGTCCTGGCCGAGATGGGGGTGACGGGATGACCCGGTGCGAGTTCGCGTACGACGACGGCGCGTACGTGCTGGGTGCCTTGGCCCCGGCCGAACGGGCGGCGTACGAACGGCACCTCTCCGGCTGCGCCTCCTGCCGGGAGTCGGTCGCCGAGATCGCCGTGCTGCCCGGGCTGCTCGGGCGCCTGGACCCGGCGGGGTTGGAGCAGATCCTGCCGCCGCCCGCCCCGCCCCGGGTGCCCGCGCTGCTCGACGAGGCCCGGCGTCGCCGGCGTCGGCAACGTTCCGCGGACCGGCGGCGGTACGCGCTGACCACCCTGGCCGCCGCGGGGCTGGCCCTGGTCGTGGGTGTCGGTACGGCCGCGGTGCTGCCCCGACCGGTGGCACCGCCGCCGGGGGCGCAGAGCACTCCGGGCCCGCAGGTCTCGATGGTCGCCATGCGGCCGGTGGCCCAGGCCGGGCCGGTGCATGCCGACATCGGGCTGGTCGGCACCAAGTGGGGCACCCGGGTGACCATGCGTTGCGGGTACGACGCGCGGACGAGCTACGGCAAGGCGTACCCGTTCCGGCTGGTGGCGCGCGGCCCGAACGGTGCCACCGAGCAGATCGGCTCCTGGCTCGCGGCCCCCGGTGACGACCTCAGCTTCACCGGTGCCACGCGGTTCACCGACGCCGAGTTGACCAGCGTGGAGCTGCAGAAGGCCGACGGCACGCCCCTGCTCACCTACGCGGTCCCCTAAGAGCCCGCCGCGTCGCCGAGCCCGCCGCGTCGCATGGGCGTCGCCAAGATCCGCGCAACATCAGGGATGTTGCTGCCTCCCGCGTGTCGGAGGCAGCAACATCGGGGAACTTGCTCGGATCTTGGGCGCGGGGCGCGGGGCGCGGGGCGCGGGGCGCGGGGCGCGGGGCGCGGGGCGCGGGGCGCGGGGCGCGGGGCGCGGGGCGCGGGGCGCGGGGCGCGGGGCGCGGGGCGCGGGGCGCGGGGCGCGGGGCGCGGGGCGCGGGGCGCGGGGCGCTTGCCCGAACTAGGACTGGGCGGGCACCACGACTCCACGATCGACTGTGGGTTCGGGTTGGCGGGACCGGGTTGCGCGGGAGGTGCGGACGGCGTCGGCGGTGAACACGATCAGGGCCAGCCAGACCAGTGCGAAACCCGCCAGGCGGGCCGGCGGCATCGGCTCGTGGAAGATCAGCACACCGCAGCCGAGCTGCAGGATCGGCGCCAGGTACTGGACCATGCCGAGGCTGCTCAGCGGCAGCCGGTTGGCCGCCCCGGCGAACATCAGCAGCGGGATCGCCGTGGCCGCACCGGCCAACACCAACAGCGCGGTGTGCCCGGCCGAGACGTGACCGAAGGTCGAGTCGCCGGCCGCGGCCAGCCAGACGAGGTAGGCGAGCGCGGGCAGCGCCAGCACTGCGGACTCGACGAAGAGCCCTTCCGCCGGCGGCAGCCCCAGCCGCTTCTTGACCAGGCCGTACCCGGCGAAGCTGAACGCCAGGGTCAGCGCCAGCCAGGGCAGACGACCGTAGTCGACGGTGAGCACGACGACCGCCGACGCGCCGATCCCCAGTGCCACCCACTGCGCCGGGCGTAGCCGCTCCCGCAGCACGAGCACACCGAGCAGCACCACGACCAGCGGGTTGATGAAGTAGCCCAGCGCGGTCTCCACCACCCGGCCGGAGTTGACCCCGTAGATGTAGGTGCCCCAGTTGACGGCGATCAGCGCGGCGGCGGCGACCATCCCGGCCATCGCCCAGGGGCGACGGAGAAGCGCCCGCAGGAAGCCGATGTTGCGCAGCGCGCCCAACAGCAGCGCCACGAACACCACCGACCAGACGACCCGGTGGGCGAGGATCTCCAAGGGGCCGGCCGGCCGCAGCAGCTTGAGGTAGAGCGGGAAGAAACCCCAGAGCAGGTACGCGCCGAGGCCGTAGAGGTATCCCAGGCGGAGAGACGTCACGCCTCCACCGTAAGGGGCGTACCGCTGCTTTGTTCCTTTCCGGTGACAGGGGTCACCGGCTGACGGCGGTCGAGGATCATCCACCGCTCCGGGACGTCCAACGGCGTGAAGCCCTCCCTCGCGTACACCTCGTGGGCGTCGTTCGTGATCAGCAGGATCCGGAGTACGCCCAGCTCGGCCAGGTGGTCACGGGCTGCGCCGACCATCCATCCGCCCAGCCCGCGACCCCGGGCGGCGCGGTCGACGTACACGTCGCAGAGCCAGGCGAAGGTGGCACCGTCGGTGACCACCCGGGCCACCGCCACCTGCCGGCCGTCCTCGGGCCGGTAGACGCCGAACGGCAGCGAGCCGGCGAACGCCCGATCGGTGACGGACCGGTCCCGCCCGAGTGCCCAGTACGCGTCGGTCGACAACCAGTGGTGCACCAGTTCCAGATCGAGCCGGGCGGGGTCGGTGCTGAGCAGGTGGCCGTCGGCGCGGGTCAGTGAGAACATCACGTGACGCTAACCGCCGAGGTGGGCACCCATGGCGGCCAATTCCCGAAACGTGGTCAGTGGCCCGCCCCGGCGGGAAACCGGGGCGGGCCGATCTGGTCGGCGGTCAGTCCCGGTCGAGGACGGCGCCCAGGATCCAGGTCACGATGCTCACGAAGAGGGCACCGAGCACGGCGGCCGGCCAGAAACCGTCCACCGTGAACGGCAGCCCGGCCTGATCGGCGATCCAACTGGTGAGCAGGAACAGCAGCCCGTTCACCACCAGCGCGATGAGACCCAGGGTCAGCAGGTAGAAGCCGCAGCCGACCGTCTTGATGATCGGCTGGAGAACCGCGTTGACCACGCCGAAGATCACCGCCACCAGGAGCAGCGTGGTCACCGTCTCGACTGCGGAGTTCGAGTCCAGAGAGATGCCCGGAATGAGGAGTGTGGCCAGCCAGAAAGCCAGCGCTGTGCTGGCCAGCCGAATCAGCAGACCCTTCAGAAAACCCATGGCGGGGATCGTGCCACGGACCACGCACCGACGTAACCCGGCAGTTGACCATCCTGCTGGATCAGCCGCGCGCCGGTCGCCCGATCAGTTGCGACTCGATCGGAGTGGGGGAGAGCAGTGCCCAGCGCAGCGCTCTGCGGTTGACCACGGCCACCATGTCGTCCCGGATCCGGGTCAACCACTCGGCCGACCCACCGAGCCCCAACGCGGTGCCGGCCAGCGCCGCCTCGGTGGCGTTCAGCGGTTGCAGCAACGCCAGGTCGGCCCGGCTCAACGTGCCCACGTCCGCCGGGGTCAACTCGTCGCGTACCACCAGGGTGGCCCGCCACGGCGGACCCGCCTCGGTGTCGGCCGGCGCCGAACCCGCGTCGACGACCAGCAGCAACGGGCGAAGCGCACTGCCCACCCCATCGGCGACCGGCCGACCGGGCGGGATCAACGGGATCGTCCCGCCCGGGGCACCCACCCCTCGGACGAACGGTTCCCAGGCGCGCGGCCGGGAGGTCTGCACCACCACGAGCGCACCGAGGGCCAGGGCCCGCAGCGCCACCAACTGGGCGGCGCGCACCCCGCCGACCAGCAACACCCGGGTGCTCTCCGGCCGGAACAGTCGCACGGTGACGGCTCCGCCGTGCCGGTTCGTGCCGACCATCAGTCCCGCGTCGCCCAGTGTGAGTTCCCAGTCGTCCATCGCGGGACCGGTAGGTGTCTCGCGGGCCGCCAGCGCCAACGGCAGTGTCGCGCCGAGCCCGCTCAGGTGTGCGCCGTCGAGCCGTCGCAGCTCACCGCCGAGGTCGGCCACCAGGCGGGTCAGCGCCTCCGCGGCGGTGGCCAACTCGGTCGCCGTGCCTGCGGCCAGGCGTACGGTCAGCTCGCTCGGCAGCCCGGCGGCGGCGGTCGGGGTCGAGCCTGCGGAGATGGACACGGTGGTCGCGGTCGCCGGCAGCGCGAGCAGCCGGGGCACCAGCAGCCGTCCACCCGCGCCGTCCGGCCAGCGGACCAGCCGGAAGGTGGCCTGGAGCAGCGCGCCGGACCGAAGTGCGGGCCAGGACTCCCGAACCGGGTGACCGTCGTGATGAGCCAGTTCGCCCAGTACGCGCAGCGCCGACGGCACGCCGAGCGGCCGCGCGGCCAGTGATCCGAGCCGACGGACGATCCGGCGTACCGTGCCGGCGAGCACCCGGCGCAGGTCCTCGCCGGACCAGCCGTCCACCCGCAGCACCCGCACCGCGAGCACCGCACGTCCCCTCCCGGCGAGTCGCCCGTCGGTGAGTTGGCGGTACGACGTGCCGACCGTGCCGGCCGCCGCCGGTACCGGTGCCGGTGCCCCGCTGAGCAGCAGTTGGACCCGCAGCGGGGGTACGTCCGGCCCGGCCGGAGGCAGCAACGCGGACGGTGCGGGAATGGCCCGGGACGCGTCGCCCAGCAGGTCACCGGGGTCTCCGAGCTCCAACAGCACCACCATGCCCGTGGTGTCCTCCAGCATTGCCGCCGGCCCACCGGTCAGCTCCGTCGATTCGAGGACGGTGCCCGGAGCGACCAGTTCGAGGAGTTCGGACGGCCCGGCCGGTGCGGCCAGCTCTCGGCGACGGGTCACGTGCTCGGTGGCCGTGCCCAGCCATTCGAAGAGCCAACGGCCCCGGACCCGGACCACGGCCACCGCCACCACCAGTGCGGCGGCGAGTGTCGCCGCGACGGTGACCGGCGTGGACCGGCCGAGGGTGGCCAGAACGAGCGCCGTCGCGACCTGCGCGGCGACGAGTTGACCGGCGCGCACCCGCACGCTGGTGCCGCGGCCGGATGGCGGCCGTCGGGCCGAGGGCCGGCGAGGAAGCGCCTGCCGGTCGGCGAGAGCCGGGCTGCGGTGGGTGGGCGGGTCGATCTGCGGCGGCACGGTGTCGGGCCCGGGCCGGGCCGGTGCCGCCCGGTGCGGTCCTCCGGTGGCGATCGCCGGCACCGCGCCTCCTCGACCTGTGGGGAGCGTGTCGGGCGGGAGGACGGCCGGTCGGCCGTCACGCGCCGCGACGTGGCTGCAGCACATCGTAAGTGACCGATGGCTCCCGTGGTTGTCCACAGGGGAGCGGCAGGGGGTAGCAGAACTGCTACGAGGTCGCTACCGTCAGCCACGAAGTTCGTCGCTGACCCGTGTCTCAGTGCTCGACGGCCGGGCCAAGCGGACGGCGCGTCCCCAGGGTGGGCGTGTCGAGAGCCAGGTGCGAGCGGAGAGACGAGGTGACGTCCGGGTGTCCCAGACGCAGGCAGAAGCCGCGGTGATGCAGCAGACAGCCGCGAAGTTCGAGCAGGTGGACCAGTCGTTGCAATCCATGCTGACCGGCCTGCTGGCCGAGCTGGAGGTGTTGCAGCAGGCCTGGCGTGGCGCTGGTGGTCGATCGTTCGAGCAGGTCAAGCAGCAGTGGTCGCAGGACCAGGCGGCGCTGCATCGGGCGCTGCGGGAGACGGCAGGCGCGATCCGCACCGCCGGCCGGCAGTACGACGTCTCCGACGACGAGGCCGCGAGCCGGGTGACCGGCACCAACCGTGGCGGCATCCAGCTGCCGCTCTGATCCCGCCCGGGGAGGAATTCCGATGGACAATGGTGTGCTGGTCGTCAACTTCGCCGCGCTTCAGCAGGCCGGCGCGGACATCCAGAAGGCGCTGAACAGCCTCGACTCGCAACTCAGTCAACTCGAACGCGACGCCGCTCCGCTGGTGGCGAGCTGGACGGGCGAGGCCCGCCAGGCCTACGAGCAGCGGCAGGCGCGGTGGCGGTCCGCCTCGCAGGATCTCCAGGCGATGCTGCGCGACATCAAGGTGGCGGTGGGCGACTCCGCCTCCGACTATCTGGACACCGAGAAGAAGAACACCGGGCTGTTCCAGTGAGCGCGGTGAGCCGGGGGCGCTGACCATGTCCAGGTCGGCGCCCCGGCCGCTGCGCCACAGCGGTCGGGGCAGTGCGCGCGGCGATCGGTCAGCGAGGTCAGGTCTCGCCGGCTGGACGCCAGCGTCGGCGGGCACCACGGGGCAACACCAGCGCGAGCAGCACCACTGTGGTCGCCGTCGCGCCGACCGTCGCGCCGACCACCAGGGCCCGGTCCCGTGCCGACGCCCGGCGGGCCTGGCGGGCGAGCAACGCCGGATCGGCTCGGTCGTCGGCGAGCGCGGTGACCTGCCGAGCGTCGGCCGCACGGCTGCCACCGGTCTCGGTGACCGCCCGGTAGGGGTTCAGCACGCCGGCGCCGTACCCGCCGCCGCGGCCCACGCCGGGAGCCGGGTCGGCGGTGGCGACGATCCGTTCGGCCACCTGGGCGGCGGTCAACTCCGGTCGGTACTCGCGCAGCAACGCGGCGGTGGCGGCCACGAAGGGCGCCGCGTAACTGGTGCCCTCGACCTGGTGGTGGCCGGCGCCGGGCGCGGCGGTCAGCACCTCGCTGCCCGGTGCCACCAGGTCGACGTACGGGCCGGTCTGCGAGAAGGTCGCCCGCCCACCGTCGGCCCCGATCGCCCCCACGCCGAGCACCCCGTCGTAGCCGGCGGGAAACGGTCGGGGGTTACCGCTGTCGTGCAGGTTGCCGGCGGCGGCCACCAGCACCACGTCCCGGTCGACCGCGTACCGCACGGCCGAGCGCACCTCCGGGTCGTCCGCGTACAACACCACGGACAGGTTCACCACGTCCGCGTCGTGGTCGACAGCCCAGCGGATGGCCCTGGCGAATTCGTCGGCGCTGACCGTACGCCCCGACTCCCGCCCCTGCACCACCTGCTGCTCGCTGACCCGCACCGGCAGGATCCGGGCATCCGGAGCGAGGCCGTGGAAGGCGATCCCGGGGCGGGGTGCCGCCGCGATGATGCTCGCCACACCGGTTCCGTGCCCGGCGCAGTCCCGGCGGCCGTCCCCGCCCGCGTCGAGCAGGTCGGTGCCGGCCAGCACACGCTCGGCCAATTGAGGGTGCACCCGATCCACCCCGGAGTCGACCACCGCGACGGTCACCCCGGCGCCGGTGGCCAGGGGTGCGAGCCGGGTGGGGTCGTACCGTCGCTGGGGCCACGGTGCGGCGGTGACCGGCCGGGCTGGGGTGAGGGTGGTCGCGCAGGCCGGTGCCACGCGCAGCCCGGCGGTGGCGGCGACGGTCGGGAGGGCCGGCACGGTCAGGAGGCCGGCGGCCAGACCTGCGAGGACCGGGTGCGTGATCGATCGAGACATCGACAGCCTCCGTATCGTGTCGGCTCCGGGACGGGATGTTATCGCCTCACCCGCGCCCCGGCAGGCCGCCGACGGCCAGCCATTGTGATCTTGATACCACCTTGTAGGTTGTACGCGATACCTGTGGCCTGTTCTCGGAAGGGGAGGTGGCCGTGACCGAATGGGAGCCGGCCACGGAGGCCGAGGTGGCGATGCGCGACGCGCTGCACGCCAACGACCAGGAGCTCTACTTCCGGCTTCTGTCCCGCACCGACCTGCTGTTGCCGGTCTCCGCCCCGACGCAGCCCGGCCAGCCACCCTCCGGCTGGGGCACCTGGACCACCGGCGGTCGGACGCACGTCCTGGCCTTCACCTCCGCCACCGCGCTTCGGGCGTGCCTCGGCGACCATCCGGGCAGCAACCGACGCGTCCCCTTCGCCGATCTGGCGGTCGGCTGGCCCAACCAGGAGTGGTGGCTCGCCGTCAACCCGGGCCTGCCGGTCGAGGGTTACCTGCCGGCCTGGTTCGTGGCGCAACTCTCCCGAGGGGATGTGCGGCTGCCTGGCCGTGCGATGGGTGCCCGCGCCCGCCTGGAACGGGCGGAGACCCTGGCCCGCACCCGGGCCGGCTCACCCAGCGGGGGCACCGCGCCAGCCGCTGGTCGACCTCTGGCAACCGGTGCGTCCCTGGTCGGGTCCGACGCGACAGTGGCCGCTCCGAGCCAGCCTCCCTCGGTTCCCGCTGCCGCCGTTCCGCCCGCCCCGGTTCCCCCTGCCCCGGTTCCGCCCGCCTCGGTCCCTCCGCGGAGGCCCGCGTGGGGTGCGACGCCCAGGGTTGGTGACCAGTCGGTGCCGGGTCCGGCGGCCCGCCCGCCCAGCCCTGCCGAGCCGTCGCGTCGGCCCGGCGAGGAGGGCCTGCCCGCCGGTCAGCGTCCACCGACCGAGCCGCCTCGACCGAGCGCACTTCCCCGCACCGGCCGGCCGTCCCGGTTCGCACCGTTGAAGCCGGCCGACCATCCCGGCACCGACCCGTCGAGGCCCGCTGCGGGCTGGCCCGCACCGGATCGGCCGGGCGACGACGGCTCGGCCGGGGGCAACGGCAACGGTGGGCCGCAGGGGGCCCGTCGCTCCTTCTTCGAACCCAGCACCACCCGGGATCGCGGCCCCGACCCGAGCGCGGCCCAGGCCGGTGACCGGGCCGCCCCGCCGACGCGTTTCGGGCGAGGCAGCCAACCCTTTCCCCGTCGCCGACCGGCCGAGGGGCCGGCCGACGAGACCGCGACCCGGGCCTTCCCGATGGGCGATCCGGACGCCACCCGCGCATTCCGGCAGCCCTCGGCCGACCTCGGCGCTTCCCGAGGCGTACGCGCGCCGGCACCCGCTGACGAGGTCACCCAGCCGCTGCCTCCACGCCGACCCGACATGTCGGCGGAGGAGCCCACCCGCG
The DNA here is from genome assembly GCF_029581455.1 of Micromonospora sp. WMMD964. NCBI lineage: Bacteria > Bacillati > Actinomycetota > Actinomycetes > Micromonosporales > Micromonosporaceae > Micromonospora > Micromonospora sp. WMMD964. The sequence goes on from NZ_CP120860.1 coordinate 1,479,181, forward strand.
CCTTCCGGATGACCGCCGAGCCGCCGCTGACCCGGGCCTCGGAACGGCCCGCCCCTCCGGCGGAGGAGACCCAGGCGATCCCCCGCAACCGACCGAGCCCGTACGCGCAGGTGGACGATGGGTCGACGTCGGCTGCGGAGCCGGTGTCCGGCCCACCCGCGCCGCGCCGTGGCTTCACGCCCATCGTCATCGAGGGCACCATCATCGAGTCCCGCGACCTCACCGGTCCGGTCGAGACCGACACCCCGGCCGACGCCTTCCACCGGCCCAGCGGCCCGGCCGACGCCTTCCACCGGCCCAGCGGCCCGGCCGACACCGCTCCACCGCCCTACGGCGCAGCGCCCTCCGGGCCGAGCATGTTCGGCCCGCAGTCGTACAGCCCGAGCCAGCCGGTGCCGAGCCCGCCCACCCCGCGCCCCACCGTTGCGACGGAGACCGACGGTGTCCGGGCCGACGGGCCGGCCGGTGGCGGCCACGCGTACCCCAGCAGCCCGACGGTCGACCTGTCGAACACCGATCCGCTCGCCGGCGACGACAGCCGCACCGTGGGCGACGACGGACGACGCCCGCCCGCCGAAGACCCCGCGGCGGTCGACTTCGAGCCGGCCAACACGGTCGAGGAGGACCTGCTCGGCGCGGCCGGCTCCGGCAGCACCGACACGTTCCTGTCCACCCTGCTGCTGGCCCGCGTCCTGCTGCCGGCGGCACCGGATTCGCTGCGGGGCAGCCGCCCCGGGGACGCGGGCTTCGTCTGGCGTACGGCGCAGCTCGACGGCGAGACCTACGTGGTCGTCTACACGTCCCCGGAGCGTCTCGCCGACCACTTCGAGGGTGACGTCGACACGGTACGGGTGAAGTTCGCCCAACTGATCCGGCGCTGGCCGGACGAGGACTGGTCGTTCGCCGTCAACCCGGGCACACCTGTCGGTGCCAAGCTGCCCGGTGAGCAGATCGTCGCGTTGGCCAACTGGGCCGCCGAGGTGGGGCTCGGCGACGACCTGGAGGTGGACCCGGAGGAGACGCCCGCCGTTGCGGAGCCCACCGCTCGCCCCCGGTACGCGCCGGCGGCTGTCGACCCGACCCGACCGACCGTCATGCAGAAGGCGATCGCGCCCTCTCAGCTCGCCTACTACCTCGACCGGGGGTACGACCGGGTCTCCGGTTTCGTGCACCGGGCCGGGGAGCTGGCGCACCTCACCACGCCGGCTCAGGTGCACGACGCGCTCGGCCTCAGCTACCCCGGTTCGCCGTTCTCCCGGGACGCCGAGGAGATCTACGTGCTGCGGTGGCCGGCGCACCGGCCGAGCCTCTACCGGATTCCCTACGGCGGTCAGAACGAGTCGGCGATGCGTGCCATGGAGGGTTGGGTCATCGAGCGTCCCCCGTTCCGGGGCAACGGTTTCGCCCCGGGCGAGAGCAGCGACGTGGTGGCGGAGTTCAAGGTGGACAGCGCGCGCCTCCCACACGGCGCGCAGCTCTGGCGGATCGGCGCGGACGGCACCGAGCGGGTCGTGGCCGAGTTGGACACCGACACGGTGGTCTGGCGACGGGTCGGTGAGGCGTGAAGCGCGACGGTTACGTGGCCCGTTGGCAGGGCCGGGAATACCAGGCCAGCCCGGACGGTGACGACATCCGGCTCTACCAGCCCGAGCCGGGCGAGGGCTTCGAGGAGGTCCGCGCGGGCCGCTACGTCCGTGTGCTGCCGGCGAGTGAGATCGAGGATCTGGCGTACGTGCGGACCACCTGCACCTGGCAGGGGCAGCCGTTCATCGTGCTCGGCGAGCACGACGCCTGGCTGCGGGTGGAATACACGGGTGGGCGCTGGCCGGTGGCGGAGGCGATGCGGCTGGAGGTCTTCGACTTCGGCGTCTACCAGGGTTGGGCGCCCGCCGCCGAGGTCACCGATCTCCGGGAGCAGCGGGTGTGAGCGGTCAGGTCTTGGCCCACCGCAGGATCTCACCGAGCACCAGATCGGGCGCCTCCAGGTGCGGGAAGTGCCCCACCCCGTCGAGCAGCCGCCACTCGTAGGGGGCGACGACGTAGCGGCCGGAGCCCAGGGCGGTACGCGGTAGCGAGGCGGCGTCCAGCGCGCCGTGCAGTTGCAGGGTCGGGGTGGACAGCGGCTTCTGCATCAGGCGGACGAACCGGTAGCCGTGCAGCCGCAGCAGCGAGCGGAACGCCCAGCGGTATCCCTCCAGGGCGCAGAACGCGGCCTGTGGAATGCGCATGGCCTCCCGGCACCGCTCGGCGTACGCCGCGAAGTCCGGCCCCGCCACCCACCGTGGCCCGCCCCAGCGGCGCAGGAGTTCGGCGACGCCTGCCGCGCCGTCCCGGGTCAGCACGTGTTCGTAGCGGGGTAGCTGGAACTTCAACGCCGGTGTGGAGGCGGTGAACTGCCCGCGCGGATCGGCGAAGATGGCGGCGCGCAGCCGCAACGGGTGCGGTGCTCCCAGCACCACGAGCCGACGAACCAGCGACGGGTGGAACGAGGCCACCGTCCAGGCCACCATGCCGCCGAGGCCGCTGCCGACGATCGTCGCCGACCGTTCGCCGAGCGCTCGGATCAGGCCGGCGATGTCGGCGGCGAGGGTGTAACCGTCGTACCCCCGGGGTGGTTTGTCGCTGGCGCCGTAACCGCGCAGGTCGACGGCGACCGCCCGGAAGCCGGCGTCGGCGACGGCCGGCAGCATCTGGTGCCACGCCCACCAGTGCTCGGGGAAGCCGTGCAGGAAGAGCACCATCGGCCCGGTGCCGGCCTCGACCACATGGAACCGGGTGCCGTTGGCGCCGACGAAGCGGTGCGTCCACGGCCCCTCGGTGAGGACACAGGACTCGTCGACGGTTCCGCCGCGCTGGTCGGTCATGGCAGACAGCCTAGGACCCGGTTGCCGCCACCGACCCCGGTGGTCGTGTTGAACAGGGGAAAGCCCCGGGTTCGACCCGGAGTCGAGCCGGGGGTTCCCCGGCGCGGAACGGGCGACGCCCGGGCAGTGGCCTGCCCGGGCGTCGCTTGGTGCTGGTGGACCAGTGGTCAGCTGACCCGGATCTTCATCGAGGTGCCGTCCTGCTCCAGAACCTTGATCTTGACACCGGTGGCGGGGAGCTTGACGCCGTGGTTCGGCAGCTCCTCGTAGAAGTACTTCTTGGTGTCGTCGAACAGCGGCTCGGCAGCCTGGCCACGGATGTACTGCGGCTGGCTGTTGAGGTGCAGGGTGAACGAGTCGGCCTTGTTCAGGCTGAACGGTGCGTCGTACACCTGGATGCGGGCGCGCCACGGAGCCCCGGACAGGTTGTAGATCGGACGCGGGCGCGAGTCGATGTACAGGTTGCGACCCTCACCCGGGTGACCACCCGGGTTGGACGCCGACGCCGGGGTGGTGTTGTTGTCGGAGAACCGGGTGTTCCAGTACGAGATGAGCAGGCCCTCCTGGTACGCGTAGTGATCCACGTAGTCAGGACGGGTGTTCGCGTAGCCGAAGAAGTACGGGCCGGTCTTCAGGTACTTGTCGTACGAGACGTACGACCGGTTGCCGGCGATGTAGAAGTTGTCGAACAGCCGGGTGTAGGTCGCCCCGACCACCTGGAACTTCTCCAGCGCCCAACCCGCGTCGGTCTCGGCACCGTCGCTGAGCACGGTCTGGCCGTCGGCGGTCACCGTGATCGCGTCACCGAAGAAGCCGCCCTCGGAGACCCCACCGTCGGTGACGTAGTGCAGGCGGACCTGCGCCGTCTTGCCGGCGATCGACGTCAGCGGGATGTTGATGTCCGCCCACACGCCGTTGCTGGTGCCGGCGAGGGCCGGGCGACCGGCACCGTCGACGCCGATCGGCTGGCCGTTGACAGTGCCGTCCAGGTCGGTCCAGGTCTGACCGCCGTCCGTCGACGCCTCGAAGTAGAGGTAGTCGTAGCCCGCCTCGATGGCGTACTTGCCCTTGAGCGACAGCGCCGCCGAGGACTTGCCGGTGAGGTCGAACGTCCTCGTCATCTTGCTGTCGAGGTTGTCCTCGTTACCGGAGAAGTACTGCTTGGAGCCTTCGAACGGTGCGCCGTAGTTGAAGGTGTACTCCCGCTGGGGCAGCACCACCACGGCGGCCTGTGCCTTCGCCGAGTTGTACTCCTGCGGGCCCAGCTCCAGCGTGCGCTTCTGCCCCGCCACGATCACCTCGTAGTCGAGCCAGCCGAGCTGGAGCTTGTTCCAGGCACCGAGGTCGCCGCCCCGGTCGCCGATGCCGACGTCGTTCTTGGCACCGAGCCGGCTCTGGGCCATCAGGGTCCAGTGCTCGTTGTTGTTGTCGCTGGGGCCGTAGTCGTCCGGCAGACCGAGGTCGTGGCCGTACTCGTGGTAGAAGACGCTACGACCGCCGTTCTCCGGCTGGATCGTGTAGTCGCGGATCCAGACGCCGGTGTTGCCGATCTGCGTGCCGCCGATCGGGAAGTTCGGCGGGCCCACGGGCGAGCTGTTGAACGCCGACCAACGGTGGCTCCAGATCGCGTCCTCACCCTGATGCGGGTCACCGTCGGCCTGGTCGCCGCCGGAGTGGACGATCTGGAAGTGGTCGATGTAGCCGTCCGACTCGTTGAAGTCGCCGTCGCCGTCGTAGTCGAACCGGTCCCACTGGTCGAAGGACTTCATCTCGGCGGCGATCTGCGCGTCCGTCCGGCCCTTGGCCTTCTGGTCGGCGACCCACTGGTTCGCGGCGTCACGGATCAGCGCCCAGGTGTTCGAGCAGACGCTGTCCGCGCAGACGGCGGGGTCGTTGGCCGGGTTGTTCACGTCGTCGTCCGCGATCGGGTCGTCGGAGCGACCGTAGCGGGCCTCGTTGTACCGGACCTTGACCCAGTCGGTCACCTCACCCTCGACGGTGTAGCGACCCGAGGACTGCGCCTCGTAGTACTGCTTGAGCGACTCGTCGCCCGGGTTGGTGCCGAAGTAGAGCTGGCGGAAGTGGTCCGGGCTGAAGTCCGGCTGCCAGATGGTGGAGTTGTCCACGGCCCGGTTGGGCTCGGGGATCTTGTTGTGCAACGGCCCGTCGAACGTCGTCGGTCCGGCGACGTCCGGGTTCAGGTCCTTGTCCGGGTACGACGGGTGCCGCTCGTCACCGAACTCGGCCAGGATCACGAAGATCTTGTCGGTCCGCTCACGCTTGAGCTCGACGTACTGGTCCTTCGTCGCCGCAGCGCCCGCTGCCGAGCGCGACTTGGCGTTGGTGCCCGCCTTGCCGATCTGGCCGACCTTGACGACAGTGCTGCCGTTGCGCTCGATCGGCTTGCTGCGCCCGCTCAGCACGTCGGCGAGACCCTGCTCACGCAGCTCGCGGCGCTTGTCCTCGAGCTTGTCGGGCAGCTCATCCTTCAGCGCCTGTGGTTCGGCAGCGGCCGGTGCTGCTGCCGGCAGTTTGGGCTGCGGGGCCGCCGAGGCGGACGGGCCGAACGCCAGGCCCGTCGCCGTCAGTGATAGCCCGAGCAGACCCACTGCGACTTTGCGCACGTGGTACCTCCGGTGTGAGGGAACCGGCCCAACGGGGGTACGGGCCGGTGGGAGATCGATCCCACTAGTGGGACCAATGGTGAACATAGACACTGCTGGGACGGGTGGGAAGACGGACGCGTCGATTTGTTGCAAGATTTTGTTGGGAACGCTTTTCACCGTCACACACCAGGGCTTCATCAGCCACGGTGACCAGCGGTGATTGGCCCGATCCCGTATACAGCGACCCATTTCGATCAATTCGATGGATGTACGACAGTGGGGCCGGCGACGTCTCCGTCACCGGCCCCACTGTCGGTTGTCGAACCGAGAAACCGTTACTTCTTCGCCGGCGTGACGAAGATCGTGGCGGACGAGTTGTCGTTCGCCGCCTTCTTGATGGTGAGCGAGACGCCGTAGTTCACGCCCTGGTCGCCGGGGTTACCGGTACCCAGCACGATCGCGCCGCCGCCCAGGGTCACGCCGTAGAACTCCGGCGCCGGGCTGCCGTCCGGGTTGGTGACCCGGGTGGTGTACGGAGCGTTGTCACGCGACGGCAGCACCACCGACGCGTCGTTGTCCCGGGCGTACGCGGCACCGTCGCGCATCTCGATGCCCGGGTACCAGCCCTTGGCGTCGGTGAACGACTTCACCGGCGGCAGCCCCTTGAACTTCGTGCAGTACGCGCTGTACGGCTCGTCCGCCGCCTCCAGGCACTCGGTGAAGGGGTACGTCCGCTGCAACGAGAACGCCGCGTTCGACGACTGCGGACGGCTGGGCAGGTTGTCCGTCACCGACGGGTCCTTCACGGCCGCCTCGCCGGTGCGGCGCAGCGGGTCGAAGTGCGAGTCGACGATGAGCAACCCGCCCTTCGCGCCGTAGCTGGGCAGCGCGGTCATCTGCCCGGTGACGTGGTTGACGTCGCCGAGCGCCGTGTCCCGGTACCACACCAACATGCCCGGCGCGTTGTAGGAGATCCGGTCGACCTTCCACGCCTCGTGCGAGTAGATGGTGTCGTAGGCGTACTGGAGGCCCTTGTCGAAGCCGTCGAAGTTGCGCCACTCCGCCAGGTAGTACTGGGCGTGCACCTCGGTGCCGGTGGAGATCTCCCAGCCCGCGCCGGTGGTGTCGACGAAGGTGCCGCCGGTGGCCGTCCAGCCGTTGGCGCCGCCCTCGACGTCGTCACTCCAGGTGGTCGCGCCGCCGCCGGTGACCGAGAAGTCGTCGACGAACCAGTTGCGCTCCTCGAACGCCTCGTCGGTGGCCAGCCGCAGCCGCACCTGGACGGTCGTCCCGGCGTACGCCGACAGGTCGACGTAGTCGTGCCGCCAGCCGTCGGTGCTGCCGGTCAGGCCGTACTTCTTGCCGCCGAAGTCGTTCATCCGACCGTTCGGGTCGGCGTAACCGTCCGGCGTGGTGACCACGGTGCCGGACTCGTCGTACACCTTCTGCTCGGTCCAGGTCGTACCGCCGTCCGTCGAGAGCTCGACGAAGCCGTAGTCCCAGTCCTCCTCGATGATGTAGTTGTTCCACATCCAGAACTTCGAGTCCGCCGCGGCCGGCACGTCGACCGAGCGGCTCAGCTTGACGTCCGCCCACTCCTGGTCGTTGTTGCTGTGCCACATCTTGGTGCCGCTGTGCGGCGTGGCCAGCGTCGTCACCTTGTCCGGCAGGTCGACCTTGATGCCGTCCTCGGCGTCGATCGGGGTACGCGACGTCTGGCCGAGCTTGACCTCGCGGGGGTTCGAGCCGGGCCGGATGGTCAGCGGGTCGGCCCAACCGAGCACCCACTTGTCCCAGATGCCCATGTGCGTCGGCAGCGCCTGGAAGATCTCACCCGAGTGCGAGCCCGAGGCCATCAGGTCCCAGAAGTCCACGTCGGAGTCGGCGTTGCCGGACGTGTCGTAGAGGTCCGGCAGGCCCAGGTCGTGGCCGAACTCGTGGGCGAAGACGCCGACGCCGGCGTCCTCCGGCTGCACGATGTAGTTCGAGACCTTGAGGTCGGTGCCCGGGATGCTGTAGCCACCGGCCACCGTGGAGGAGTGTGCCCAGACGGCGTACACGCCCTGGTCGCCGCCGCCGCGCGACTTGCCCTGACCGGCGTGCACCAGCACGAGGTGGTCGATCACGCCGTCCGGCTCGAAGAGGTTGCCGTCACCGTCACGGTCGGCCTGGTCCTCGATGTCGTAGTCGGCCCACGGGAAGGTCGGGTCCTTGGCGGCGAGCGCGTCGATCGCGTCGGTCGCCAGGCGGCCCGCGCCGGCCGGGTTGTCCGGGTGGCCGTTCATCGACTGCTCACGGCCGGGCACCCAGGCGCCGGTCTCGTCCTGGAAGCAGCGGTTGGCGGCGTACCAGCCCTCCGAGTGCGGCACGGTGATCCACGGGCTGGCCTGCCCGTCCACCGTGTACGCGTTCTTGGACATCTCCAGGTACATGTTGTGCATCGTGCGACCGGACAGGTCGATGCCCTTCTTGCCGTCCGGGCCCTTCAGGTCGGTGCGGACCCGCTCGGTGATGCCCTTCTTGCTGTAGAGCATCTTGTTGTAGTGCTGCGGCGAGAAGTCCGGCACCCACATCGAGTTGTTGTCCTCGTGCGGCAGTCGCGCCGGGTCCGGGATCTTGTTGTGCTTCGGGCCGTTCTGCACGGTGCCCGGGACGCACGTCCGGTCCTCGAACACCGTCTTCGGGACCATCACGCCGGTGAAGTCGTCGTTCGCCTTGTCGTTGAACTCGACGAGCAGCGTCAGCAGCTTCGCCGTCTGCGTGGTCGGCGCCTTCTTGAACTTACGGGGGTTCTGGCCCGTCTTGAGCGACTGGGCCTCGGCCTTCGCCAACTGCCGGGCCGCCACCGGGTTGCCCCGGGCGTGCTTGCGGTCGAAGGCGCGCGCCGCTTCGGCGGCCGGGGTGTAGACGCCGCCCTTGCCCTTGACCTCACGGCCGTTGGTGTCCGGTTGCACCTCGGGCTCGGCGTAGTTGATGTAGTGCTCGTCGGCCCCGATCACCGCCCTGGGGGTGGGGGACGACGACTGGGCGGCCGCGCTGCCGGTCACGGTCAGTGACGTGGCCGCGAGGGCGATGACGGGCAGCGCGACGAGTAGTCGTCGGCGCGACCCCGGACGGGAGTTTCTGTTCATGCCACTCCGTTTCTCGGGCAAAGGACGTCGGTGGGACCCGTGCGCCGGGCGCGTCGAGACCGTCCGACGAGCGTGAAACTAAATGACGAACAACCCGTACGGCAGGTTCGTGATCGATGCGTTACCCGTTCGGTGGGAGCGCTGCCGGTCGTACCTCCACAAAAGACGACGGTGGGTGACGGTCCGCCCGGACCGCCACCCACCGCGGGGTACGCCTCTCGTCAGTCCTCGTCGGACTTCGCGCCGCTCATCCCGGAGGAGATCAGCTCCATCACCGAGGAGTCCTGCAACGTGGTCACGTCGCCGAGCGAGCGGTTCTCCGCCACGTCCCGCAGCAACCGGCGCATGATCTTGCCGGAGCGGGTCTTCGGCAGCTCCGGCACCAGCATGATCTGACGCGGCTTGGCGATCGGCCCGAGCGTCTTCGACACGTGGTTGCGCAGGTCGGCGATGAGCTGCTCGCCCGCCTCACCGGAGATGTCCGTGCTGCCGCGCGGGATGGCGAACGCGACGATCGCCTGACCGGTCGTCGGGTCGGTCGCGCCGACGACCGCCGCCTCGGCCACCGACGGGTGCGACACCAACGCCGACTCCACCTCGGTCGTCGAGATGTTGTGCCCGGACACCAGCATCACGTCGTCCACCCGGCCGAGCAGCCAGATGTGCCCGTCGTCGTCCTTCTTCGCGCCGTCCCCGGCGAAGTACACCCACCCGCGGTGGCCTTCGGCCCCCGCCTCCCGCCCGGACTCGACGCCTCCGGCGCCCGCACCGAACCGCGACCAGTACGTCTCGATGAACCGGTCGTCGTCACCCCAGATGGTGCGCAGCATCGACGGCCACGGCTCGCGCAGCACCAGGTAACCGCCGCCACCGTTCGGCACCGACTGGCCCTGGTCGTCCACCACGTCGGCCACGATGCCCGGCAGCGGGGCCATCGCCGAACCCGGCTTGGCCGCGGTGACCCCCGGCAGCGGGGAGATCATGATCGCGCCGGTCTCGGTCTGCCACCAGGTGTCCACGACCGGCAGCTCGCCCCGGCCGACGTGCTGCCTGTACCAGATCCACGCCTCCGGGTTGATCGGCTCACCGACGCTGCCCAGCAGCCGCAGCGACGACAGGTCGAAGCCGGCCGGGATGTCCTCGCCCCACTTCATCATCGTCCGGATCAGGGTGGGCGCGGTGTACAGGATGCTCACCCCGTACTTGTCGACGATCTCCCAGAACCGGCCCTTGTGCGGGGTGTCCGGCGTGCCCTCGTACATCACCTGGGTCGCGCCGTTGGAGAGCGGGCCGTAGACGATGTAGGAGTGCCCGGTGACCCAGCCGATGTCCGCGGTGCACCAGTAGACGTCCGTCTCCGGCTTGAGGTCGAAGACCGCGTGCGTCGTGTACGACGCCTGCGTGAGGTAGCCGCCGGTGGTGTGCAGGATGCCCTTCGGGCGGGCCGTGGTGCCGCTGGTGTAGAGGATGAACAGCGGGTGCTCGGAGTCGAACGGCTGCGCGGTGTGCTCGGCCGACGCGGTCTCCACCGTCTCGTGCCACCAGTGGTCCTTGTCCGACCACGCCACGTCCTCGCCGGTGCGGCGGACGACGAGCACGTGCTCCACCGACGGGCAGCTCGCCACCGCCTCGTCCACCGTCGGCTTCAGCGCCGACGGCTTGCCCCGCCGGTAACCACCGTCGGCGGTGATGACCACCTTGGCGCTGGCGTCCTGGATCCGGTTGCTCAGCGAGTCGGCCGAGAAACCGCCGAAGACCACGCTGTGCGCGGCACCGACCCGGGCGCACGCCAGCATCGCCACCGCCGCCTCCGGGATCATCGGCAGGTAGATGGCGACCCGGTCGCCGGCGGTGACCCCCAGGTCGGTGAGCGCGTTCGCCGCCCGGCAGGTCAGCTCGTGCAGCTCGGCGTACGTGATGGTGCGGGTGTCGCCCGGCTCGCCCTCCCAGTGGATCGCGACCTTGTCGCCGAGCCCCGCCTCGACGTGCCGGTCGAGGCAGTTGTACGCCACGTTGAGTCGGCCACCCACGAACCACTTCGCGAACGGCGGGTTCGACCAGTCGAGAACCTCGTCCCACTTCTTCGACCACGCCAGACGGTCGGCCTGCTTCGCCCAGAAGGCGAGCCGGTCGGACTCCGCCTCGGCGTACGCGTCGATCGTGACGTTGGCGTGCGCGGCGAGTTCGGCCGGCGGGGGGAACTGGCGCGTCTCGTTCAGCAGATTGGCCAATGCCTCGCTCATGCCGTGACTCCTCGTCGCTCGGGTGACCTGGGTCTCGCTGGCCACGAGGGTAGTCGGCGGGCCCCCGGCCAGCGAGGGCTGCCCGCCCCGTCGCGCCGAGCGGCCCTCGCGACGCGCCCGGCGGCGGGGCGCGTCCCGTACGCGGCCTTGTCCGGGCGCGGTGAGCCTGGCCATGATCGACACAAGTTCGCCGATATGGGGGGTATCGCGGCGCTGGGACACCGCCGTATCGTCGATGTCGAGTTGATCATGCCGCGCGGTGAGCCGCGCGGATTCGGTGGCGCGGCTCGCGTTGCGGCCGGGTGTGGTCCGCCAGGCCGGGACGGGTCGCTAGCGTGACGGGGTGACCACCGACCCGCTCGCACCGCTGCTCGCGCTCGCCGACATCGCCGCCGCCGTCGAGCAGGCGCGTACGCGGTTCGACCAGGCGCTCGGCCACCGCGCGTTGCGTCGGCACGGTGGCCAGGTCGCGGCCGAGGTGAGCCTTCGCTCGGCGGTGGCCAGCGCCGCCCTGGAAGGGGCCGGGCACGAACGGGAGGCGGTCCGCGCCGGTACCGTCACCGACCCGGTGCTCCAGGGGGCGCTGCGGGTCGCCGGAGCACTGCCCGGCCTGAGCGAACTCTGGCCGAAGGCCCCCCGGCAGGCACTCGCGAAGCTGCACGTCCTCGCCGCCCGGGATCTGGTGCCGGAGGCCGAACTGGGCCGTCCGGTGGCCGACCCCGTAGTCGCCACCCGGCTGGACGGGCTGGCCGGGCTCGTCGCCGGCGGCACGAAGGTCTCCCCGCTGGTGCTCGCCGCCGTCGTACACGGGGAGTTGTTGAACCTGCGCCCGTTCGCCGGGCCGTCCGGCGTGGTGGCCCGGGGCGCGGCCCGGCTGGTGCTGCTCGCCAGCGGCCTCGACCCGCGCGGCCTGCTCGCCGTCGACGTCGGGCATCGCGAGCGGGAACCGGAGTACGTCGGCTCGGCGGGCGCGTTCGCCACCGGCACCCCGGACGGGCTGCGCTCCTGGCTGCGCCACTACATGGCGGCCGTCGAGGTCGGCGCCGACCAGCTCACCGCCATCGGCGACGAGATCCTCGCCTCCGCCTGAGCGATGGCGGTCCGGCTCGTGGGTGGCCGGTGCCCGGTGTGCGGGGTGGTGCGGAGTCCCTGCCCCGGGTGCGGCGGTCGATGCGTGTGCGGCCCCGTCGGAGATCAGTCCCGCCGCGTCGCCCGGTTGACCTTGGCTTGCAGCGCCCGGCGGGCGATCGGCCCGAGGTCGTCGACGATCTCCATGAGGAGCGCGAGTTGGTCGAGCGCGGCCATCGCGCGGTCGGCACCCGCCGGGTCCACCCCGTCGTAGAGTTCCAGCCCGATGAACGCCGCCGACACGGCACGGGCCAGACCGGGCACGTCGGCGACCTCGGCGAACGGGGAACCGGCGAGCAGTCTCCGCAGGACCGCCTCGATCTCGTCCACCCACAGCTGGAGCGCTCCGGCGGTGGGCGCCGCCATGCGCTGGTCCGCCTGTGCCCCCGCCAACATCTGGGCCAGGAACGTGACGTTGCCGAGTCGACGCTCCTCCTCGTGCAGCGCCCGCCCGACCGCGAGCAGTTCGCGTAGCGACCCGGTCTCGGCCAGGCGTGCCGACCAGTGCTCGACCCGCTCGGCCGTGCTGGCCCGGCAGGCCGCCGCGAGCAGGTCGTCCACGGTGCCGAAGTGGTAGAAGACCAGCGCCTGGTTCACCCCGGCGGCGGCGGCGATGGTACGGGCGGAGACGCCGGCGATGCCGTGCTCGCGGATGGCGGCGATGGCGCCGTCGAGGAGACGCTGCTTGGTGTCGGACATGGCTCTCCTCTCGGACGGGCCGGATGCGGCGGTGCGATCATCGCATCGGTCACCAGTTGGGCCAGCCAGGCGGCCCCGGGCAGTCGTAGGGTCCAGCCGACGAACGCCCAGCCGAGGTGGACGTGTTCGAGTCCACGGGCGACTGCGGCCACCCCCCGTTCCCGGTGGCCGTCACCGCCCACGTACTCCGCCCGCCACAACACGTGCTCGTGCTCCCGGGCCGGTCGAATCCGTAACCCGACCGGATGACGCCGGGCCAGCGCCCGCCAGGTGGCCGCGCAGGGGCCGCAGTCGTCGTCCAGCCAGAGCACCGCTGGGGGCCCGGGGGCGTACGGCCGCCAGCGGAGCCACCAGTCGCGTACCTGCCGCCGGTAGGACCGCCAGGAGTCGCCGTACCGCGTCCGCAGGTCGTGTTGCTCGTGTGGACCGGCCACCGCCGCGCCGAACGCCGCAGCCGACACCGCCGCCAGAACGAGTGTGACGCTCCGGGTGACCGCCGCGGTGAGCAGCAGCAGCACCACGGCGGCGAGCTGCATCGGGTTCGCCAGGTACGCGTACGGGCCGGTGGTGACCAGGCGACGCGGCGGGTCCCACGGGTACGGCGTGCCGCCACCCCGGACCGCGAACTCCACAACGGCGGCCAGCGCCGGTGCGGCCACCAGCAGCGCCAGCTGCGCGACGACCAGCAACCCGGTGCGGTCCAGCCCGGTCAGCCCGGTCCACGACCCGTCGCCCACCTCGAAGGCCAGCGTGGGGACGAACCACAGCAGCAGCGCGGCGAAGACTCCCACCTGGAGTGACGTCCGCGCGCCCAGGTGCCGGCGGTCGGCGCAGAACCGGCCGAGCAGTTGGGCGGGCAGCGCCACCACGAGTAGCCCGACGACCTCCCCGACGAGCCACTGCGGCCCGAGGCCGACCAGCGGGTGCAGCGCCGGCATCGCCACCGCGTCGACCCAGAGCAGCAGACCCAGCGCGATCGGCAGTGGCAGCACCCGGCGCAGTAGCACCGGCAGCGGGCCCCAGAGGACCGCCCAGCCGATCCACAGGTCCACCGGCATCCCCCGGTACGCGCCGTCGACCGGCGCGAAGGCGTACCAGTCAGCCCGGCGGGCGACCTCGTGCAGCGCGGCGATGCCGATCCCGGCCGTCAGGAACGCCAGCAGCCCCGCGGCCCGGACCGACCGGTCCCGCTCCCGAGCGCCGACGGCCAGCACGGCGGCCAGCGGCAGCGCCAGGCTCAGCCAGCGGGCGACGGTCACCGCAACGCCAGCATGTCGAGAAGGTGCCCGACCCCGGCGCCGAGCAGCACCTGCTGCATCGGACCGAAGTACCAGGACGGGTCCAGGCCCCGCGTGTAGTCGACCCGGACCCGGACCTCGGTGTGCTCGCTGTCGACCGCCCGCCAGCTCACCTCCGCGTGCCGCCAGGCGAACCAGCGCGCGGTGATCGAGCTGTCCTCGACGAAGCGGAAGGCGACCCGCCCCGGCGCGACGCTGTCCACCTCGGCGAGCAGGTGGCCACCCGGCCCGTGCGCGCTGCCGTGGTAGCCGAACATCCACCTGTCGCCGACGTCGAGCCCGTCGCCGGTGACCTGCCCGGGGGTGGGCACGCCCAGGAGTCGCAGCGGCACCGACCGGACGTCCGTCGGGCGGGGGCCGGCGACGAGACGCTCCGCCACCCGGTCCACCGGGAGCCCCACGACCCGGCTCACCTCGACCGTCTGCTGCGGGGTCACCCGGGGCGCGATGCCGCTGCCCTCCAGGCCGGGCAGGAGCAGCAGCGGCACGGCCACCATGACGTACGGACGGTTGGCGCGCCGCAGGACGCGGATCAGCGCGACGGTGCCGTGCGCCACCGCGTAGACCAGCGGGGCGGCCAGGAGTACGCAGATCGCACCCTCGTGCAGCGCCACCGCCGCCAGCAACAGGGCCACCGTGGTGGCCGCGAAGACCTGACCGTGTGCCGTTCGGTGCGGTGCGAGCGTGAGCCCGGCGGCCAGCAGCACCGGGAGCGCCACGAAGAGCACCGCGCTGTCGGCGCGGCCCTGGTTGACCACCCCGATGAAGAGGACCACCCCGAAAAGCGTGATCAATCCGGCGAGGATCCAACCTGCCGTCGCCCGGCGTGGAGTCGGTTCGTCGTCGTCGGTCATGCGATCTCCCCCCGTCTTGAGCGTTCGCTCAAACAGAGGGTACGATTGTTTGAGCGATCGCTCAATACGGTGTTCAGGCAGGGGTGCGGCGCTGAGTCGGATAGATGACACTCGACGTCGGCCAGGGTGGGCCGAAGAGGCTGGTGGTAGCCGTAGGGACCGCCGGCCTGGCCGTGTCAGGCGGTGACCGCGACCGTGTGCGGTCGAGCGGGGCTGGTCAGGCGGTGCTCAGGCGCTGGTGGTGTTTGCGCGCGCCCGATCGGGCCTGGTCAGGCGGTGGTGGTGGCTGCTCGGGTGCGACGGTGTCGGCCGTACCAGGCGATGCCGATGGCCACGCCGACGCC
This sequence comes from Micromonospora sp. WMMD964, assembly GCF_029581455.1. NCBI lineage: Bacteria > Bacillati > Actinomycetota > Actinomycetes > Micromonosporales > Micromonosporaceae > Micromonospora > Micromonospora sp. WMMD964. Next base: position 1,494,348 of record NZ_CP120860.1, read on the forward strand.
CACGCCGAGCGCGGCCGCGGCCACCGGTACCGCGGGTCGCTCCCGCAGGCGGCGGCCCAGCGGGATCGGGTGTCGGAACTCCAGCACCGGCCACGCGTTCTCCGAGGCCAGCTTGCGGAGCTGCCGATCCGGGTTGACCACACTCGGGTGGCCGACACACTCCAACAACGGGCGGTCGCTGTACGAGTCGGAGTAGGCGTACGAGTCGGCCAGGTCGTAATCCCGGATGGCCGCCAACTCGCTGACCGCCTCGACCTTGCTCGGGCCGGCGGCGTAGAACTCGACCTCACCGCTGTACCGGCCGTCGCGGACCGTCATCCGGGTGGCGATCACGTCGGTCACCCCGAGCAACTCGCCGATCGGCCGGACCATCTCCTCGCCCGACGCCGACACCAACACCACATCCCGCCCCGCCGCCTGGTGCTCCTCGATCAGGGCAGCAGCCTCGGCGTACACGTAAGGGTTGATCAGCTCGTGCAGTGTCTCCGCGACGATCTGGCGGACCTGCTCCACCTGCCAGCCCTTGCAGAGCGCGGCCAGGTAGTCCCGTGTTCGGGCCATGGTCTGCTCGTCGGTGCCGCCCAGCCGGAACATCAGCTGCGCGTACGCCGACTTGACCACGTCACGCCGGGTGATCAAGCCGTCCCGGTAGAACGGCCGACCAAACGCCAGGGCGCTCGACTTGGCGATGACGGTCTTGTCCAGATCGAAGAAAGCGGCACTTCGGCCCACGGCGCGAAAGTCTAGCCGGATGGTCTATCGTCGGCGGGTGCCCGGGGTCAGGCCACCCCTCACACCTGCGGGCAAGCACCACCTTCACCGCTCCGCGTGACCGCGCTCACACTCTGCGAGGAGATTTTCGCGGTGAGTGGAGCAAGCACCACTCGACGTGACGGGCGCGCTCAGGCAAACTTGTCCGTACGACGAGCTTTCACATACCCGAAAAACAGGCAGACGCTCGGCGGTTGCACCCCCCGTGACCGCTGAGTGGTTCGGCTCGACCCCCCCGGAGCCGAACCTTCGACGACCCCCGTCTCCCCCCGACGGGGGTCGTCCCTTTCTGGGAGCGCTACTCCGTCGCAGGCCACAGCCGTCTCCGTCCCCGTCGAAGGCTCACGTCGAGGGCCTTTTCCCGGTCGGGGACGCCAGGGCTGTCACGGGCCGTCAAGGCGCGGGTGGCGTAGTCGCCGGAGTTCGGGTGTGTCGGACGGGCGTTGCACGGGGTTGATCGGAACGCGGTGGGCGCCCGGCCGGAACCCTCGGCCTCGGTCAGGACGGCATTGCGTCGGTCGGCGTGAGGAGGACCCGTCGCGTCTCGTCCAGCTGCCGGATGACGGTGTACCAGCCAGTGGTGCCCACCTTTGGAGCCGCACCATTCCATTCCACGTGGTCACGTCAGGGCGGACCTGCCGACCTTCCCATTTCCAGTCGGAAGGTCGGCAGGTTCGATTCAGCGCCGGGCGGAAAGGTCAGACAAGCCGCCGACTGCGGGTCGCGGTGACCGTGGCGGTGCCGTTGTCGGACAGCCCGGAAACGAGGTACGCCCGGTAGGTGCCGTTCGGGAACACCGCCCACAGGTCCGCAGTGCCGTCGGAGTTGATGTCGGCGGCGTGGAGCGTGTTGATCGCGACGCCGGTGTTCCAGTTCGCCGCCACCTGGTACTGGCTGTGCGTCAGCGTGCCGGTGCCATCACCGTTGTCGACCATGGTGACGCCGGTCCACAGGTAAAGCGCGCCGGTGCCCGCGTTACGCAGGAAGAGCGCGATCCCCGAGGCCGTTTCGGTGCTGGCGAGGGTCCAGTTCTGCCAGTCGGTCCCACCGGTCGGCGTGGAGTTGGTGAGGCCGGTGACGCCGTAGTAGAGGCCCGGCGCGAAGAAGCTGGGGTGATAACCGAGCTGGTAACCGTTGGTGTCATCACCAGCGATGCCGAGCAGATCCGGAACAGCGCTGTCGACACCGTCAGCCTGGAACGCGTTGACCAACTGCAGGGGGATGTTGCCGTTGGCGTCGATCAGGTTCTCGAATCCGATCGTGACCTGGTTGTTGTACGGGCTGGGCAACGTGCCGTCCCCGGCGCCACGAAGGACACCACCGATGCCGGCGGCGGCGCCAGTCGGGTAGTAGTACAGGAAGTCTTCACGGTTCACGCCGAAGAAGCGCCCGGTGAGAATCTGGGCGCCGTCGAAGTCTTCCCCTCCGGGGTCGCTGGAGACACCAGTGCCGCCGAGGCCGATGTTGGCGGCCGGAGTCCGCACCTGACCGGTCCCGAACCCGGTCTTGCGAGACTTCACCCCGAGGGCGGACCAGACGCCGGAGTCGAGCCCGGTGCCGGGGCCGCCGACAGTGACCAGGTCTGGGATGCCGTCACCATTGAGGTCCTTGTCGACCGGGCCGCTGATGACTGCCGATGTGGGCTTCGCCGTGGCCTGGGCCGGCAGTGCCGGGGCGAGCGCGGTCAGCGCGAGCGCCACCGGCGTGGTCCAGGCGAGCACGCGGCGGGAACTGAACGAACTGGTCAAGGTCTTCCCCCGTGTTGTCGAGACGTGCGGCTCGGACGGTACTGGACATGGTCAACTGCCACGACCCGGTCTCGTCGAGCCCTCTCGATCCCGGCAGCAGTTGCCTTCTGCCATCCCTGGCAGGTGCTTCCCGCCATCCATGGAGGAAGCGGACCCGTGGCAGGACGGATCGGAATCGCGGCATCCGACGGATCAGGCCCCACTGTCGTGGGCAGGCCGAGGAGCTGCGGGGGGATCTTCGGGCATAGCAGATCAACCGTTTCGACGGGCGTTGTCCACAGCACACGAAGTTGTCCACAGGCACCGCGATCGGGGCCGTTCGCGGTGCGGTTTCCGAGCAGGGTCGTCGGCATACCAGAGCCCGACCGCTGGAGGCCGCGATGCCATCCCGTACCTCCGTCCCGCCGATCCGCCGGCTCCCGCTGGTGGTCACCGGCGACGACGATCTGCTCGATGACGTGCTCCGGCTCGCCGCCGCGGGTGGGACCGAAGTGGAGCTTGCCCGCGATCCGGCGGCCGCGCGTACCCGATGGGTTCCCGCGCCGTTGGTGTTGCTCGGTGTCGATCAGGCGCAGGCGTGTCTGCGCGCCCGGCTGCCGCAGCGGCCCCGGCTGGTGCTGGTCGGCCGGGCCGGTCAGCTGGACCCCGGCTGGCAGATCGCCGAGCTGGTCGGAGCCGAGCACGTAGCCATGTTGCCCGCCGCGGAGTCGTGGCTGGTGGACCGGTTCGCCGAGCAGGGTTCGGACCGTCCGGACGGCGCCGGTGCCCGGGTCGTCGCGGTCTTCGGGGGTCGGGGCGGTGCCGGGGCGAGTGTGCTGGCCGGTGGCCTGGCCGTGACCGCCGCGCGGGCCCGGTTGCGCACTCTGCTGGTCGATGCCGACCCACTCGGTGGTGGCCTCGACCTCGTGCTGGGCTGGGAGCAACTGGAAGGGCTGCGGTGGCCGTCACTCACCGGCGCGGACGGGCGGGTGGACGCCCCGGCACTGGTCCAGGCCCTACCCAGCCGGGGCGACCTGGTGGTGCTCTCCTGGGATCGCGGCGAGATGCTGGCCCTGCCGGCGGCGGCGATGGCGGCGACGGTGGACGCCGCCCGGCGCGGGCGGGACTTCGTGGTGGTCGACCTGCCCCGACAGCTGGACGACGCGGCAGTGGTGGCGTTGCAGTCGGCCGACCAGGCGTTCGTCGTCGTCCCGGCCGAGCTGCGTGCCACCGCGGCGGCGGCGCGGGTCGTCGCCGCCGCAGCCCCGCACTGCGCGGCGCTGTCGGTGGTGGTGCGCGGGCCGGCCCCCGGTCGGCTCCGCGGAGCCGAGGTGGCACGGGCCCTCGGCCTGCCGCTGGCGGGCACGCTGCGGCCCGAGCCAGGGCTGTGCCGTGGGCTGGAACGAGGTGAGGCGCCGGCCGCCGCGGGCAAGGGACCGTTGGCCGCCCTCTGCCAACGGATCATCACCGACCTCACCGGTGCGCCGTCGCTGGGTGCGGCATGACCGGCCGATCCGAGGACGGCACCCTCGCCGCCCGCGTACGACAGCGCATCGCCGCCGCCACCACTCCCGTGACACCGGCAGCGATCGTGTCAGCGGTACGGGCCGAGCCGAACGCCGCGGTGCTCGGCGACACCGCCGTGCTGCGGATCGCCGACCGGGTGCGCGACGACCTCGTCGGCGCTGGGCCGCTGGCCCCGCTGCTCGTCGATCCGGAGGTCACCGACGTCCTGGTCAACGGCACGCGGGTGTGGGTCGACCGTGGCTCGGGGCTGCAACAGGTCGCGGTGCCGGTCGGCTCGGCGGAGGACGTACGCCGATTGGCGCAGCGGCTGATCGGCAGTGCCGGTCGGCGGCTCGACGACGGGTCACCGTACGCGGACGCCCGGCTGTCTGACGGCACCCGCTTGCACGCCGTGCTGCCGCCGGTGGCGACCGAGGGCCCGTACCTGTCCCTGCGGACCTTCCGACACCGGCCGTTCACGCTCGACGAGCTGGTACGCCAGGGGACTGTGCCGCGACCCGTGGCACCGCTGCTCGCCGCCGTCGTCGCGGCCCGACTGGCGTACCTGGTGACCGGCGGCACGGGGTCAGGCAAGACGACCCTGCTCAACACGCTGTTGGGCATGGTCCCCGCCAGCGAACGGATCGTGTTGGTGGAGGACGCCGCCGAGCTGCGCCCGGGGCACCCGCACGTGGTGGGGCTCCAGGCGCGTACCGCCAATGTGGAGGGATCGGGCGTCGTCAGCCTGGGTGATCTGGTTCGGCAGGCATTGCGGATGCGGCCGGACCGTCTGGTGGTCGGGGAGTGCCGGGGCGCCGAGGTGGTCGACCTGTTGGCCGCGCTCAACACCGGCCACGACGGGGGCGCCGGCACGTTGCACGCCAACACCCCGTCCGACGTGCCGGCCCGACTGGAGGCACTGGGCATGCTGGGCGGTCTGCCCCGTGCCGCGTTGCATGCCCAGGTCGCGGCCGCGTTGCAGGTGCTGTTCCAGGTGCGGCGTGGCGATCGGGGGCGTGTCCTGGAGTCGGTCTGCCTGCTGCTTCCGGAAGGGCCCGAGCGGTTGGTGACAGTGGTCCCCGCCTGGGTACGCGGCAGCGGCCTCGGGCTGGCGGCCCGCGCGCTCGGGGCGCTGCTGCGCGAGCGCGGGGTGACGGTGCCGCCGATCCTCAGCGAGCCGTGGCCCGGATCGGCAGGTCCGTCGTGACCGCCGGGGCGTCCGTGGTGGCGGCGCTGCTCCTGGTCGCCGCCGCCCTGGTGGCGTGGCCGGTGCGGAGCATCCGGGCCCGCCGACGTCGCGTGTTGGCGACGGGACGGGCGAAGGCCGCTGCCGATCCGGATGCCGCCCTGGTGGAGTGGATCCGGGAACTCGGTAGCACACCGGACGGGCCGGTCGACGGGTCCGGCAGCGTGCCGACCGGAGTCGGTGGCGTGTCCCAGCCGCAGCCCAGCGCGATGCCGACCTCCCTCGGTTGGCCCGCTCGGGACGCCGCCGGAAGGCCTAGGTGGCCCGGGGCGTCGGACGGGTCGGAGGGGTTGACGGGTCCTGCGGGTCCGACACGTCCGCCGACCCGCCGCGACCCTCGGCGTCCAGCCGGCACCGCGAGGCCGGAGGGCGCAGCCCCGGGCACATCGGTGGCGGCGATCACGATCGAAGCCGCAGGCGTGGAAGCGGACCGCTGCGTCGACGTTCGACGTCCAGCGCCGACCGTCGAGCGCCGAGACACGGCAGTCGGTCCTCGGGGCGTGCCGTTCGACCCGGCTACCGCCGAGGAGCGCGGCGACGTCGAGCCCGCCGATCAGCGGGCGGCGAACTTGATGATCAACGGGCCGAGCGTGGTCGCGAGGGCGCGGGCCTTCCGGCCGACGGCACGCGTGTTGCCGCTGGTGGGCCTCCTGGGCGGTGGCGTCGGCGCCGTGATCGGTGGTCCGGTGGCGGCTGTCGCGCTGGCCGGCTACGGCACGCTGGCCGTGCGTGCCCTGCTGCGTTGGCGAACGAACCGCAGCTCCGAACAGGTCCGACGACGCGGGCTGGACCAACTCTGGGGCCTCGCGGCGGACCTCCGGGCCGGCCTGCCCGTCCCGGACGCGCTCGATGTCGTCGCCGACGGGCCGGACCGTCTGCGTCGGCTGACGTCAGCAGCGGTACGCCTGGCCGACCGGACCGGCGCACCGCTCGCGGAACTGGTCGAGCGGATCGAGGCGGACGCCCGGGCGACCGACCGAGGTCTGGCCGCAGCGGCGGCACAGGCGGCCGGCGCGCGAGCGACGGCGTGGTTGCTGGCGGCGCTGCCGGTCGGAGGGATCGGGCTCGGGTACGGGATAGGCGTCGACCCGGTGGCGGTACTCCTGCACAGCAGGGTCGGCGGAGCCTGCGCGGTTCTCGCCGTCGCCCTACAGGTCGTCGGCCTTCTTTGGGCAGAACGACTGAGCGCGGCACCGGGACGCACCGGATGACGCCCCGGGTGCCGACGAGCCACGGCAACGCAGCGCGCCCGAACAGCGCGGCAAGCCAACGCAGCGCCGCAAGCCAACGCAGCGCCGCACGTCAACACAGCGCAGCAGGCCAACGCCGCGCGGAGAGTCAGCGCAGCGCCCCCTCGATGCGACGGCCGGATGCGATCCGGCTCGCGGCAGCGCTGGGTGGGCTTGCCGTGGCCGTCGTCGTCGAGGGCTGGCTCGGGTGGCTCGGCGCGGTCCCGACCGCATTCCTGTTGGATCGTCTCCTGCGGCGGATCGAGTCGCCGACCGTGCGCAGGCAGCGGATGCAGGAAGCTGCCGACCTACCGCTCGCCGCCGACCTCCTCGCTGCGGCGATGCGTGCGGGTGCCCCGGTGGACCGCTCGATCCTGGCCGTCGCCGAGACGCTGGACGGACCTCTCGCCGGCCGCCTGGCCCGGGTCGGCCGCACGCTTCTGCTCGGCGGCGGTCCGGCGGAGGCGTGGTCCGGGTTGGACGGGATACCAGGCGCGGAACGCCTGACGGCAGCGGCTCTGCGTTCGGCCGACAGCGGTGCCGCCCTGGCCGGGGCGCTCACCCGGCTCGCCGACGACCTGCGCGCCGATCGGGCCACCGCTGCCGAGGCTTCGGCACGCCGGGCTGGCGTGCTCATCGTCCTGCCGCTGGGGCTCTGCTTCCTGCCGGCGTTCATTCTCGCCGGTCTGGTGCCGGTGATCGTCGCCGTTCTCGGCGACGTGCTCTGACCCAACGAGAAAGGAACAGCCATGCGCAAACTGCTCGCCCGCCTGCGCGGGGACGCCGGGATGAACACGGCCGAGTACGCGGTCGGTACGCTCGCGGCGGTCGCCTTCGCCGGCATCCTGTTGAAGGTGCTGACCTCGGGCAACGTCCAGTCGGCGTTGACCGCCGTCATCGACCGGGCGCTGAAGTGAGCGGGCGCCGGCAGGTCGGTCGCGGTCCACAGCCTGACCGCCTAGGGCAGGCCGGTCGCGGTCTACGGCCTGACGCTCCAAGGCGGGCTGGTCGAGGCGGGTGGGAAGCCGCCGAGGTGGCCGCCGACGGGGACCGAGGGTCGTTCACCGCCGAACTGGCGGCCGGCCTGCCGGCGCTACTCCTGCTCCTGCTGGCTGGCCTGACCTCAGTCAACGCTGTCACCGCGAAGGCAAGCTGCCTCCACGCGGCCCGGGAGGCGGCGCTGGCCGCCGCCCGCGGCGAGGACGGCACTGCGGCCGCCGGACGCGCGGCACCGCAGGGGGCGGAGGTGTCGGTGTCCGTCGAGGGCCGACGGGTGCAGACGACGGTACGGGCGCCCGTCCGCGCGCTCGGTGGTCGGCTACCACGGGTCACCGTCGTCGCGACCGCCGTCGCCGCCGTGGAACCGGGCGTCGCCGAGGGGACCCGGTAATGCGGCGGTCAGTCCGCCTCGGGTGCGGAGCCGACGCCGAGCCGGTCGATCGGGGCAGTCCGGAGGGGCAGCGCGGTGGTGCCACAGTTCTACTGCTGGCGATCGGCCTGGTCCTCGTGTTGTTCGGGACGTTCGGCGCTGCCATCACCGTCGCCGGGATGGCCGGTCAGCGGGCGATGGTGGCAGCCGATCTCGGCGCGCTGGCCGGAGCCGCCCAAGCGCTCGACGGTGAGGCGACGGTCTGCGCGTCCGCTGCCGACATCGTCGGCCGCAATGCTGGTCGACTGGTCGCCTGTCACCTCGACGGGCTCGACGTGCTGGTGACAGTCGAGGTCGCGTTCACTGCACTTCCCGGACTGACCCGGGTCGCCACGTCGACAGCCCGTGCCGGCCCCGTGCGCGGCTGAACGAGCAACCCGCGCCGCTGCGGGCGCCGCCGGGCAGCTCCACAAGAACTCGGGCTCGGTTCAGCTCGCGCAACGCTGTGGAGCTGAACCGCATACGACATCAGACGCGATGCGTTTACGACATCAGCTCCAAAGGAAGAAGACAGGAGACCTACCTGGCCCAGCCGGTGATGGAGCCTGCGGGGCCGCCGACCGAGAAAGGGCCAGCGACGGCCACCGGGCGAGGGAGCGCCCCAGGGCCCGCTGGCCGGGAACAGGGCGATGCCCCGTGTTCCCGGCCAACAGCCCGAGAATGTGTGGCCGGGTCGGTCAACGGGCCTGGAGCGCGTCGAGGGCGACGGCCATCGCGATGACCAGACGGCGGTCGATCTGGGGGTGCTGCACCTCGACGACGTACTTGTCGCGAAGGCCCCACTTCTTGACCACCGTGAAGACCGGCTGGCCGCCGGCGGTGAAGTCGAAGTGGTACGGCAGCCAGGACAGCGAGTCGACGAAGCGACGCAACAGTGCCACCGGCATGCTGCGCTCCTGGCCGGTCACCTGCGGAAGGCCGTTCTGCTCCACGTGCCAGGTGGACCGGAGCAGGGACTGGGCGAAGTCCTTGCGGAACAGGCCGATCGGGTTGCCGGCGGCGTCGGTGACGTCGTACGTGGCACCGAGGTCGAGGCGCTGGCGGGCCTTGAAGCCGAGCAAGGGCTGCTGCTTGGAGTCGTCCGTGTAGATCGTCACCTGCTCCTTGAAGGCGAGGCGCTTCTGCTGCGCGAACGCCAGCAGCTCACCCTCGGTGCCGTCCGGGGCCACGGCCCGGACCTCGTACTGGTTGACCATCATGCGCAGTCGCTGCCGGACGTGGAACTGGTTCTGACTCTGCAAGTTGTCGAGCTGCATCTGATCTCCTCAGGGGGATTGTGCGCCGGAGTCTCGCACAGCTCGACAAACGTCGCGCTCCCCGCCATCGACGGTCACCGAAAGCGGAACGGTCGGACCGCCACGCGAAGAAGGAGGGCCGCCGCGCGAAGAAGGATCAGCGGCCGTCAGGGGTGGTCGCGGCGCGCATCGCCCAGGTGTTGAGCACCTGATGGATCACGCGCAGCCGCTCGTTGATCAGCTCCAGCCGTTCCGCCTGAGCCAGGGCGGCCAGCGCCGACCCGAGCGCGATCTGCTGGTCGAGGGTGAGGTGGTCCTGGTCGATGGTGTAGAGCAGGTCGACGGTCTCGGCGATCGTGTCGGCCACGGCTTCTCCTCGGGCACGGGGGAATCAACAGCATGGACATCGATGGAAGCGCTCCCATGCCATTGTGCCCAGCGCCGAGCCGATTCATGCAACCGGCTACTCGGGCAGGTTCGCCAACACCACGTCGAGCACCCGGATCGCGTCCGGCTTGGAGAGCGGATTGTTGCCGTTTCCGCACTTCGGCGACTGTACGCAGGATGGGCAGCCGGTCTCGCATCCGCACTCCGCGATCGCGTCCCGGGTGGCCCGCAGCCACGCCGACGCCGTCCCGTACGCCCGCTCGGCGAACCCGGCACCGCCCGGGTGCCCGTCGTACACGAAGACTGTCGGCGCCTCGGTGTCCGGGTGCACGGCGGTGGAGAGCCCGCCGATGTCCCACCTGTCGCAGGTGGCCATCAACGGCAGCAGGCCGATCGCCGCGTGTTCGGCGGCGTGCAGCGCGCCCGGCACGTCCGCCGCCTGCACCCCGGCCTGGGTCAACGACTGCGGTGACAGGGTGAACCAGACCGCCACCGTGCGCAGCTCCCGGGTGGGCAGGTCGAGCGGCCGGGTGTCGATCACCTCACCGGTGGCGATGCGCCGCCGCTGGTACGACACCACCTGACTGGTCACGTCCACCTCGCCGAGGAACATGCCGACCGGCCCGGCGTCCACATAGGAGCGCACCGAGACCACGGACAGGTCGGTGACGTCCCGGGCGTGGGTGGACCAATCCGGCTCCTCGACGTGCACCAGTGCGCAGCCGTCGGCCAGGTCCAGCTCGTCCACCACGTACGAGACGCCCTGGTGCAGGTAGACCGCGCCGGGGTGGAGCAGGAAGTGCGAGGAACCGCCGTCGACGGTGCCCAGTAGCCGGCCGGTGGCCGACTCGACCACGCAGACCGGTGCGCCGCCCTCGCCGCGCAGGTCCACCTCGGGGCGTTCCCGGTGCCGCCAGTACCAGCCGGTGGGCCGCTGCCGCAGCGCGCCCGCCGCCACCAGCTCGTCGACGGCCTCCTTCGCCCCGTCGCCGAAGAGCGCCAGGTCGGCCGGGGTGAGCGGGGCCTCGACCGCGGCGCAGGCGAGTTGCGGTGCCAGCACGTACCGGTTGGCCGGGTCGAGCACCGTGGCCTCCACCGGCGCGCCGAAGATCGCCTCCGGGTGGTGCACCAGGTAGGTGTCCAGCGGGTCGTCCCGGGCCACCAACACCGCCAGGGCCTCCTGCCCGGAGCGCCCGGCGCGACCCGCCTGCTGCCACAGCGACGCCCGGGTGCCCGGGTAGCCGCAGATCAGCACCGCGTCCAACCCGACCAGGTCCACGCCCAGCTCCAGCGCGTTCGTGGAGGCCAGGCCGAGCAGGTCGCCGTGCAGCAGCGCCCGTTCCAGCTCACGCCGCTCCTCGCGCAGGTAACCGCCCCGGTAGGCGGCCACCCGGTCGCCGAGCCCCGGGACCGCGTCGTCCAGCGACCGGCGCGCGTTGGCCGCCACGACCTCGGCGCCCTTGCGGGAGCGGACGAACGCGAGGGTGCGTACCCCCTCGGCGACCGTGTCGGCGAGAAGGTCCGCGGTCTCGCGCAGCGCCGACCGGCGGACCTGCCGAAGGTCGTCGTGGTCACCGCTGCCCTGGGCGGGCACCGAAGACGGGTCGGGGGGAACGGTGCCCGAGTCGGGCGGCAGCAGCGGCGGCTCCCAGAGCGCGAAGGTCACTCCGCCGCGTGGCGACGCGTCCTCGGTGACCGCCGTCACCGGCAGGCCGGTCAGCCGTCCGGCCGCGGTGGCCGGGTCGCCGGAGGTCGCGGAGGCGAGCACGAAGACCGGGGTGGCCCCGAACCGGGCGCACTGCCGGCGGAGTCGACGCAGCACGTGCGCCACGTGCGAGCCGAACACGCCACGGTAGGTGTGGCACTCGTCGATGACCACGTACGCGAGTCGGCGCAGGAAACCGGACCACTGCGCATGGCCGGGCAGGATGCCGTGGTGCAGCATGTCCGGGTTGGTCAGCACGAACCGGGAGTGCCGGCGGATCCACTCGCGTTCGGCGCGCGGAGTGTCCCCGTCGTAGCAGGCGGGGCGTACCCCCTCGAGTTCCAGCGCGGCGACGGCCCGCAGTTGGTCGGCGGCGAGCGCCTTGGTCGGCGCCAGGTAGAGCACCGTGGCCCGGGGGTCGGCGAGCACTGTGGCCAGGGCCGGGAGTTGGTACGCCAGCGACTTGCCGGACGCGGTGCCGGTGGCGACCACCACGTGCTCACCCTCGTACGCGAGGGTGGCCGCCTGGGCCTGGTGCTGCCAGGGCGCGACCACGCCGCGTCGGGTGAACGCGTCGCGCAGCTCCGCCGGTGCCCAGGACGGCCAGGGCGCGGGCACCCCGGCTCGGGCCGGTACCCGTTCGACGTGGGTGACCGGGTCGCCGGCGCCCCGGGCGCGGAGCCGGCGCAGCAGGTCGGCCGGCGCTGGCCCGGGGCCGGGACCAGCGGATACGGTGGCCGGCGACGACGACTCCAGGTCGTGGCGCGGCGTGGGACGCGCCGAGCTGGAGTCGTTGGTGGTCACGCCCTGCACTCTCGCACTGGTGTTCGGAGATGAAAAGTCGGACACCGGGGTAAGGGGAAGCCTCCGCTGGCGTTCGCAGGCCGTACCGGCGGTAGTGGTTAGATGCCCACGAGAGTTTACGGCTCTGGCGAGGAGGACCGATGGAGCTGTCGCTGGCGACGCGCACCGTGGGTGAGCACACGGTGCTCGAGGTCGGTGGTGAGGTGGACGTCTACACCGCGCCCCGACTCCGCGAACGACTCCTCGAGCTGATCGACGGTGGCGCCCGTCACGTGGTGGTCGATCTCGGCCGGGTGGACTTCCTCGACTCCACCGGGTTGGGCGTGCTGGTCGGCGCGCTCAAGCGGCTCCGTTCGGCCGGCGGCTCGTTCGCCCTGGTCTGCGACAAGGAGCCGTTGCTCAAGATCTTCCGGATCACCGCACTGGACCAGGTGTTCCCGCTGCACCCGACGGTCGACGCGGCGATCGGCGCCGACCCGGCGGGCGCCGGCGCGTGATGGCGACGGTCAAGCTCTCGTTCTCGCCCGCCCCGGTGCACGTGCGCACCGCCCGGCTGGTCGGCGTCGCCGTCGCCCGGCGTGCCGGCGTCCGGGAGGACCTGCTGGACGAGGTGCGCCTGGCCATCGGTGAGGCGTGCACCCGGGCGGTGGCCCTGCACCGGCAGTACGGCCTGGCCGACCCGGTGCTGGTGGAGATGTCCGACGGTGGCTCGTACGCGGTGCGGGTGGTGGACCGGGCGCCGATCGAGGCGGGCATCGGTCTGACCGCGTTGCCGCCGGACGAGTTGGCCAACGAGTCGCTCACCGACGAGGCGCTGACCACCGGCGTCGGCTTCGCGCTGCTGGCCGGGTTCGTCGAGGACCTCCAGGTGCGCCCGGTCGACGAGGGCATCGGCACCGAGGTGCGGATGGTGTGGCCGGTCGGCCGCTGACCCGTTCCGGTTTCCGGGCCGCATCCCCTGTCGGGGGTGCGGCCTTCCTGCATGGATCGGGCCCTATATCAGATTTCGTTTCATAACACAGCGACGAAGATCATCGCGACACGGTGGGACCTGCGTGTGACCTCCGACACTGCGGAGGGCTACAGTACCCGGGTTGTCAGCAAGTGATCCATCCCGCAGCCAGCGGGTATGGGTGTTCATCGCTGGTCCGCCGGGGTGGGTTGGCGCACGCTTGCGAGTCCGCATCCAGGCGTCGGTCAGTGCGTCTCCACTCACCGACGCGAGTGTTCGGTAACAGGAGGACACAGATGTCCGAGACCTTTGCCGCCGACGGCGGCGGGCTTTCCCTTACCGGAAGCAATGTCACCTACGTCGTCATCGCCGCGGCAATCGCGCTGGTGGCGCTCGCCTTCGCGGCCGCCCTCACAAAGACGGTGCTGGCCGCCGGCAAGGGCACCGCCACCATGCAGGAGATCTCGGGGGCGGTCCAGGAGGGCGCCTCGGCCTACCTGCTCCGCCAGTTCCGCACTCTGGCGATCTTCGTGGTCGTCGCGGTGGTGCTGCTCTTCCTGCTGCCGGTGCACGACACCGACGGCAGCGAGCTGGCGGTGAAGATCGGCCGGTCGGCGTTCTTCGTGGTGGGCGCGCTGTTCAGCGCGTTCATCGGTGGGGCCGGCATGTGGTTGGCCACCCGCGCCAACCTGCGGGTGGCCGCCGCCGCGAGAGAGCGCGAAGGTGGCCGTGAGGCCGCCATGAGGATCGCGTTCCGGACCGGTGGTGTCGTCGGCTTCCTCACCGTCGGCCTCGGCCTCTTCGGTGCCGCGCTCGTCGTCCTCGTCTACCGGGGTGACGCGCCGACAGTGCTGGAGGGCTTCGGCTTCGGCGCCGCGCTGCTCGCGATGTTCATGCGGGTCGGCGGCGGCATCTTCACCAAGGCCGCCGACGTCGGCGCCGACCTGGTCGGAAAGGTCGAGCAGGGCATCCCCGAGGACGACCCGCGCAACGCCGCCACCATCGCCGACAACGTCGGCGACAACGTCGGTGACTGCGCCGGCATGGCCGCCGACCTGTTCGAGTCGTACGCGGTGACGCTGGTCGCCGCACTGATCCTCGGCCGCGCCGCGTTCGGCGAGGAGGGCCTCGTCTTCCCGCTGATCATCTCCACCATCGGCGTGCTGATCGCGATCGTCGGCGTCTTCATCACCCGGCTGCGCGCCTCCGACCGCAACGGCCTGACCGCGATCAACCGGGCGTTCTACCTCTCCGCGCTGCTCTCCGCGGTGCTGGTGGCGATCGCCGCCTACGCGTACCTCCCGGCGACCTTCGGCGAGTTCGACAGCGGGCTGACCGACGCTCCGGGCAACCCGCGACTGGTGGCCATCGGGGCGGTGGTGATCGGTATCGTGCTGGCCGCCGCGATCCAGGCGCTGACCGGCTACTTCACCGAGACCAACAAGCGACCGGTGCAGGACATCGGCAAGAGCTCGCAGACCGGTGCCGCCACCGTCATCCTGGCCGGCATCAGCGTCGGTCTGGAGTCGGCGGTCTACTCGGCGGTGCTGATCGGCGCCGGCGTCTTCGGCGCGTTCCTGCTCGGCGGCAGCTCCATCACGCTGTCGCTGTTCGCGGTGGCGCTGGCGGGCACCGGCCTGCTCACCACGGTCGGCGTGATCGTGGCGATGGACACCTTCGGGCCGATCTCCGACAACGCCCAGGGCGTCGCCGAGATGTCCGGCGACATCGACGAGCACGGCGCGCGCACGCTCACCGAGCTGGACGCGGTGGGCAACACCACCAAGGCGATCACCAAGGGCATCGCGATCGCCACGGCGGTGCTCGCCGCGACCGCGCTGTTCGGCTCGTACACCGACACGCTCAGCAGCGCGTACGCGACCGCCGGGGTGAACGACGTCGGCAACGAGATCCTCAACGCGCTGAACGTGGCGAACCCGCGCAACCTGGTCGGCCTGATCATCGGTGCGGCGGTGGTCTTCCTCTTCTCCGGTCTGGCCATCAACGCGGTGTCCCGCTCGGCCGGTGCTGTGGTGATGGAGGTCCGCCGGCAGTTCCGTGAGCTGCCCGGCATCATGGACCGCACCCAGCGCCCGGAGTACGGCAAGGTCGTCGACATCTGCACCCGGGACGCGCAGCGCGAGCTGATGACCCCCGGCCTGCTCGCCATCCTGGCGCCGATCGCGGTCGGCTTCGGCCTCGGCCCGGGCGCGCTCGCGGCGTACCTGGCCGGTGCGATCGGTGCCGGCACCCTGATGGCGGTGTTCCTGTCCAACTCCGGTGGGGCCTGGGACAACGCCAAGAAGCTGGTCGAGGACGGCGCGTACGGCGGCAAGGGTTCCGAGTCGCACGCCGCCACGGTCATCGGCGACACCGTCGGTGACCCGTTCAAGGACACCGCCGGTCCGGCGATCAACCCGCTGATCAAGGTGATGAACCTGGTCTCGCTGCTGATCGCACCCGCCGTGGTGGCCTGGAGCGTCGGCGACGACCGCAACGTCGGCCTGCGGATCGGCATCGCGCTGGTCGCGACGCTGATCATCGTGGCGTCGGTGGTGTTCAGCAAGCGCAAGGGCATCGCGATGTCCGACTCCGACGCCGACGGCAACACCGGCGCGGGCAGCACCGACCACCGCCCGGAGACGGTCAACGCCTGACCCGGCACGGGCACGGGGTCCCCGGTCGACGTACGCGTCGACCGGGGACCCCGGCCGTCCGGCCCGGTGCCACACCGTGCCGGAGGCCGTACGCTGCAACGCATGCGTACGTGCCGGGCGTCTGCCGCCGGAAGGTTCACGGTGGTCCTGGCCACGATCGTCGTCGTGCTCGCCGGCTGTGGCGGAGGCCCCAGCCCGCGTGCCTGGGCGGCCTCGGTCTGCGGGGCGCTCACCCCGTGGCGCTCCGAGATCAGCAAGTTGACCAGCAGCACCGACGAGCAGATGACCGCGCAGACCACACCGGCGCAGGCCAAGGAGAACCTGGTGCGGCTCTTCGGTGGGGCGGAGCAGGCCAGCGAGGCCGCACGCCGCAAGGTCGAGCAGGCCGGCGTGCCGGAGACCGACAACGGCGAGGCCATCTCCGCCGGATTCCGCAGCTCGCTGGGGAAGATGCGGGACGCCTACGGTCGGGCCCGGGACACCATCGACGGGTTGGGCACCGGCGAGCCGACAGCCTTCTACGACGGCGTGCGGGCCGCGGTGGAGACCCTCAACAAGGAGTACGACGCCAGCGCGCTGGACACCAGCAAGCTCAACTCCGAGGAGTTGAAACAAGCCTTCGACGAGGTGCCGGAGTGTCGCTGAGCGGGCTCGGTGACACTCCGAAGGCGGAACCGCCCCCGGCGCTGTTCCCCGCGCCCGAGGCGGACGCCCCCGCACCCGGGAGGCGGCGCGGCAACCCGCCCCGCAGCAGTGCCCCGCAGGGTGGCGACGCGGGTCGGCAACTCGTCTTCTTCGGCGCGGAGGCGGCCGAACCGACCGTCGCCGATCTGGCCGGGTTGCTGGCCGGGCCGGGCGAGGTGGTCCGGATGGGTGGCACCGCCCGCCTCTCGGTGCGGGTGGACGCCGCCTGGCGGGTGCACGTGCTCGTCGCCGAGTTGGCGGCGCGGGGTCTGGCGGCGAGCTGGGAGCCGACCGAGGGTGAGCGGCACGCCGTCCGTACGTCGTACACCAGGGTCTTGAAGCCGCTCGCGGTCGCCTGGCTGCACGGCGCGACGAAGCGCCCGCCGGCCACCTTCCACCTGACCGGCCGGAGGCTGCGGTTGTGGCTGGCCGCCGCCGGTACGCCGGAGCCTCCCGACGGTTTCCTGCTGCGGTTGGGCGCCGACGGGCCGGAGTGTTGGGGGCCGGTCGGGGTCGCGCTCGACGCAGCGGGGCTGGCGGGGGCGCTGCTCGGCCCGGACGAGGGCGGCCCGGCGTACCGGATCACCGGCCGCCGCCCGTTGGCGCGGCTGGCCGAGTTGGTCGGCACCCCACCGCCCACCGCACCCCCCGACGCCTGGCCCATGCGCCCGTAAGCCACCTCCCCAGCGCGTCGATCATGGAGTTCTGGTGGGGACCTTTCCCCCTTCCGGGGTCGAAACGCCCACCACACGTCCATGATCGACGGGCTCGGGGGTGTCTGGTGTTGGACATCCGGCGGGGGGATCCGGGCGGGAAAGGGGCGGGTTGGACCTTGGCTGTGGGGCCGGGATCGTCACGGTGACCCTCTCAGAGCCCTACCCACGGTGTACGGTGGCGCCGTCCGGCAGTGCCGAAGCGGTTCACCGCCCCCGAAACCCGAAACGCGGGCGGCGCGTTACGTTGGACATCCGGACCGTCGGCGCGACGGCGGGGTCGAAAGCGGTCGCTGCCCGGGCGCCGGCAGGCCACGAGCAGGAGTGAGGTCGGGGAGAGACGTGCCTAGCAACGCTGGAACCACCCGTCTGGTCATCGTCGAGTCACCGGCGAAGGCCAAGACGATCTCGGGCTACCTCGGCCCGGGGTACGTCGTGGAGGCCAGCTTCGGTCACGTCCGCGACCTGCCGCGCAACGCCGCCGACGTGCCGGCCAAATACAAGGGTGAGCCCTGGGCCCGGCTCGGGGTCGACGTGGACAACGGCTTCCACGCGCTCTACGTCGTCTCCGCCGACCGCAAGCAGCAGATCACCAAGCTGGTGAAGCTGGCCAAGGAGGTCGACGAGATCTTCCTGGCGACGGATGAGGACCGCGAGGGCGAGGCGATCGCCTGGCACCTGGTCGAGACTCTCAAGCCCAAGGTCCCGGTCAAGCGGATGGTCTTCCACGAGATCACCAAGCCGGCGATCCAGGCGGCGGTCGCCAACCCCCGCGAGATCGACCGCGACCTGGTCGACGCGCAGGAGGCCCGGCGGATCCTCGACCGGCTCTACGGCTACGAGGTCTCCCCGGTGCTGTGGAAGAAGGTCATGCCGAGGCTCTCGGCCGGCCGGGTGCAGTCCGTGGCGACCCGGATCGTGGTCGAGCGGGAGCGCCAGCGGATGGCGTTCCGCACCGCCGAGTACTGGGACATCCTGGCCACCCTCGCCGTGGCGAACGCCGGCGAGGGGCCGCGCTCCTTCAACGCCACCCTGATCGCCTTGAACGGCGACCGGATCGCCACCGGTAAGGACTTCGAGCCCACCACGGGCCGGGTCCGGGCCGGTGCCGGGGTCGTGCACCTCGACGAGAGTGGCGCGCGGGGGCTCGCCGCCCGGCTCGACGGGCGGCCGTTCACCGTCACCCGGGTCGAGGAGAAGCCCTACCGTCGTCGCCCGTACGCGCCGTTCATCACCTCCACCCTCCAGCAGGAGGCGGCCCGCAAGCTGCGCCTGTCGTCGCAGCAGACGATGCGCCTCGCCCAGCGGCTGTACGAGAACGGCTACATCACCTATATGCGTACCGACTCGGTGAACCTGTCGGAGACCGCCATCGCCGCGGCCCGCCGACAGATCGTCGAGTTGTACGGCGAGCGCAGCGTGCCGCCGGAGCCGCGCCGCTACACCGGCAAGGTGAAGAACGCGCAGGAGGCGCACGAGGCGATCCGCCCGGCGGGGGACAACTTCCGCACTCCGGGCGAGGTCGCCAAGGAGTTGTCGGCCGAGGAGTTCAAGCTCTACGAGCTGATCTGGCGGCGGACCATCGCCTCGCAGATGACCGACGCCGTCGGGTCCAGTGTCTCGGTGCGCATCCGGGCGGTCTCCACCTCGCAGGAGGAGGCCGACTTCGGGGCGACCGGTAAGACGATCACCGACCCCGGCTTCCTGCGCGCGTACGTCGAGTCCAGCGACGACGAGAACGCCGAGGCCGAGGACGCCGAGCGCCGCCTGCCCACCCTGGTCAAGGACCAGCCGCTGACCGCCGACGAGTTGGCCGCGCAGGGTCACCACACCCAGCCGCCGTCGCGTTACACGGAAGCGTCGCTGGTCAAGGCCCTGGAGGAGCTGGGCATCGGCCGCCCGTCCACCTACGCGTCGATCATGCAGACGATCCAGGACCGGGGGTACGTCACCAAGCGCGGCCAGGCGATGATCCCGACCTTCCTGGCCTTCGCCGTGATCGGGTTGATGGAGCGGCACTACCCCCGCCTCATCGACTACGACTTCACCGCCTCGATGGAGAACGAGCTGGACGAGATCGCCGGCGGTGACCACGCCGCCGTCGACTTCCTCACCGCGTTCTACTTCGGCAGCGCCAACGGTGCCGGTGACCAGGACATCGCCCGTTCCGGTGGGCTGAAGAAGCTGGTCACCGAGAACCTCAGCGACATCGACGCCCGTAGCGTCAACTCGATCCCGCTCTTCACCGACGACGAGGGCCGTGAGGTCGTCGTCCGGGTCGGCCGCTACGGGCCATACCTCCAGCGGGCGGTGCCCGGTGAGGTTCCGGCGGCGCCGGCTGCGGCTTCGGCCGAGGGCGAGGAGGCCGGTGCCCAGGGGGACCGGGCGCCGATCCCCGAGGGCCTGGCCCCGGACGAGCTGACCCCGGAGAAGGTGCACGAGCTGTTCCTCGGCGGCAGCGGCGAGCGCAAGCTCGGCGACGACCCCGCCACCGGCGAGCCGATCGTGCTCAAGTCCGGCCGGTTCGGCCCGTACGTGTCCAGCGGCGAGCGGAAGTCGTCGCTGCTGCGTACGCAGACACCGGAATCGCTGTCGCTGGATGAGGCACTCAAGCTGCTCAGCCTTCCTCGGCTGATCGGTGTCGCGCCGGACGGCGTCGAGGTCTTCGCCAACAACGGCCGCTACGGCCCGTACGTCAAGCGGGGCGAGGAGTTCCGTTCGCTGGAGTCCGAGGACCAGATGTTCACCGTCGGTCTGGACGAGGCGCTGGCCCTGCTGGCCGCTCCGAAGACCCGTGGACGGCGGGCCGCCGCACCGCCGCTGCGCGAGATGGGCGTCGACCCGTTGACCGAGAAGCCGCTGGTGATCAAGGACGGTCGCTTCGGTCCGTACGTCACCGACGGGGAGGTCAACGCGTCGCTGCGACGTGGGCAGACGCCGGAGGCGCTGACCATCGA
This sequence comes from Micromonospora sp. WMMD964, assembly GCF_029581455.1. Lineage (NCBI taxonomy): Bacteria > Bacillati > Actinomycetota > Actinomycetes > Micromonosporales > Micromonosporaceae > Micromonospora > Micromonospora sp. WMMD964. Next base: position 1,514,350 of record NZ_CP120860.1, read on the forward strand.
GGAAGCCTCCGAGATGCTCGCCGACAAGCGGGCCAAGGGTCCGGCGCCTCGGAAGAAGGCGGCGAAGAAGGCCCCGGCGAAGAAGGCCACGGCGGCGAAGAAGACGGCGGCCACCAAGAAGACGGCCGCCGCCAGCAAGTCGACCGCCGCGAAGAAGACCACCACCGCGAAGGCGACGACGGCGAAGAAGGCCCCGGCGAAGAAGGCCGCCCCGCGTAAGGCCGCCACCAGCACCGAGTAGGGCCACGCCAGCCTGGTTCACCGCAGATCTTGGACAGTTTCCGTTCCGCCGCCGGGACGGAAACTGTCCAAGATCTACGTCTGCCGGTGTTCGGCGCTCGTCCGGCTGTCCGCCGGTGCGTCGACGGCACGGCCGGCTGGCCCGCGCGCTGTTCGGCGACTCCGGCCAGGTGTTTCGTGTCACCCTCGCCGGGGAGACGTTCGCCGTTCGATCGGTACCGCCGTACCGTATGGTCATGCCGACGACGCGGAAGAGGCGTGCGGGTGGGGAGAAGCGGACGGCCGTCCTCGACGCCGTGATCGACGTGCTCGCCGCCCGCGGTTACGAGAACACCCGGTTCACGGATGTATCGGCGGCCGGGGGCGTCGCGATCAGCACGCTGCAGACCTACTTCGGTTCGCGCGAGGACATGGTCGTCGAGGCGATGCAGGTGTTCACCGACCGGGAGGTGGAAGCCCTGCGGGCGGTGTCCGCGGCCGAAGCCGACCCGTGGCGACGACTCGTCGCATGTGTGGACCGGAGTCTGGGCAACTCGGAGAGCACCCGGCAGGTGCTCGTCGAGTTCTGGCGGTCGGCGATGCGCGACGACGAGCTTCGCGACCACGGCGCCCAGGTGTGGGCCCGCTACCGGGCGCCCTTCCTGGCCGCCGTGCAGGAAGGCGCGCGGCGGGGGGACTTCACCCTGACCCACGACGCCGCAGCGGTGACGGATTTCCTGCTCTCGGCCCTGGCCGGTCTGATCGTCTCCCGCGTCCAGCACCATCCCACGCCGACACCCGCGGATTTTCGGGTGATCCTCCTGGCCCAGCTCAGGCTGATGTTGGGCGTCGACGGCGTAGAGCCCCGCACCGAGAGTTGAGGAACGATGACCACCGTCGAGATGACCCGTTTCCGCGTGCCCGCTGAGCGCGCCGGTGCTCTGCTGGCCGCGCGACCGGCGATGCTGCGCGACTTCCAGGCCGACCGCGGCGGCTTCCTCGAAGCGCGACTGGTCCGGGTGTCGGCCGACGAATGGGTCGACATCGTCTTCTGGGCCTCCTCCGAGGACTTCGCCGAATCGCGCCGTCGGGGCGCGGACCGGCCCGGTATCCAGACCTTCTTCTCGCTGATCGAGTCGGTGATCAGCGTCGAGGAGGGCACCACGACCGAAGCGGCGGGCGCCTGATGCGCGCCGCGTGGTACGACCGGCAGGGCCCGCCGCGCGAGGTGCTCCAGGTCGGTGAACTGCCCGAGCCGCAGCCGGGTGAGGGCGAGGTCCGGGTGCGGGTGGCGGTTTCCGGGATCCACGTCGGTGACCTCGGCAAACGGCAGGGCTGGTGGGGGTCCACCATGTCGTTTCCCCGGGTCGTCCCGCATGGCGACGGTGCCGGGGTGATCGACGCGGTCGGGCCGGGTGTCGATCCGTCCCGCGTCGGCGAGCGGGTCTGGGTCTATCTCGCGCAGTCGTACCGCCCGTTCGGCACGGCCGCCGAGTACACGGTCGTGCCGGCCCGGCACGCCGTGGCGTTGCCGTCGGAGGTGCCGTACGAGCAGGCGGCCGGGCTCGGCATCCCGGGCATCACCGCCCATCGAGCGATCTTCGCCGACGGTCCGGTGAGCGGGCAACGGGTCGTCGTCACCGGCGCCCTCGGCGCGGTCGGCCGGGCCGCGTTGGCGGTCGCCCGCCGGGCCGGTGCCCTCGTGATCGCGACAGTACGCACGCCCGACCAGGTCGAGCACGCACTGGCGGCGGGCGCGCACCACGCTGTCGACACCGCCGGTGGCGATGTCGCCGCCAGGATCCTCGACCGCACCGGTGGGGAACCCGTCGACCGGGTCGCCGAGTTGGCCTTCGACGCGAACCTGGCGACCAACCTGGAGATCCTCCGCAACGGTGGCGTCATCGCCACGTACGCGACGGTCGCCGCCGAGCCGACCATCCCGTACTGGCCGCTCGGCTTCCAGAACATCACCGTGCGCTTCCTCAGCAACGACGACTTCCCGGAGTCGGCGAACGAGGCCGCCGCCGTCGAGCTGACAGCCGCGCTGGTCGCCGGGGATCTGCGCTACCCGATCGCCGCCCGGTTGCCCCTGGCGGAGATCGCCGAGGCACACGAACTGGTCGAGCACGGCTCGGCCGGCGGCCGGATCGTCCTGGACATCTGAAGGGGCACGGAACGATCCATGATCTGGACAGCGGGTTTCCGGACCGCGGTGATCAGCCCGTACGAGCGGCTCCAGTTCAGCGAACCCCGTAGCTTCGCCGACCAGACCGTCCGTCAGGTGCTGCACCTGGCCGGCGGTGGGGATGCCTTCCGCGTACGCCTGACGAACCGCTACGGGCGTACCCCGTTGACCATCGGGGCCGCCGCGGCCGTGGTCGGTGACCGGTCGGTTGCGCTCACCTTCGACGGTGCCGCGCATCGCGTCATCCCGGCGGGCGGGGAGGCCGTCACGGACCCGGTCAGCACGCCCGTGGCCGCAGGCGCGGACCTGGTCGTGAGCCTCTACCTCCCGGAGCGGACGGACCTGGCCACCCACTCCCACAAGCCTGCGGAACTGACCCGGGTAGCCGACGGCAACCAGGTCACGACTTCCCGGCCGCCGTGGACGGAACAGGTCGAAGCACGGTTCTACATCTCGGGCGTCGACGTGCTCGTCCCGCCTGACACCACGGTCGGCGTGGCCTTCGGTGACTCCTGGTTCGAGGGGGTCGGCACCACGACCAGCGCCAACCGCCGGTCGGTCGACTTCCTCAACCGGCGGTTGAAGCGCGGCTGGGTCGTCAACCAGGGCATCGCCGGTAACCGGCTCCTGCGCGACACGGCCGGCGAACACGCGCTGGCCCGTTTCGACCGGGACGTTCTCTCGATACCGGCGGTGACCCACGTCCTGGTCCACTTCGGCATCAACGACCTGGGTCTACCCAGCATGCTGGGTGAGCCTCCCGTCACGGCCGGTGACCTGGTCGAGGGTTTCCGCACGCTGGCCGACCGCGCCCACCGCGCCGGCCTGAGGATTCTCGCCGCCACCATCGGCCCGTTCGCGGGTGCCGGCCCCGAGATCAGCACGCCGGAGGGTCTCGCGATCCGACGCGAGGTGAACGACTGGATCCGGACGACCCACACCTTCGACGCCGTCTTCGACGTGGCGCGCGCCGTCGCGAACCCCCACGCCCTCGACCACATCCACCCCGCGCTGGACAGCGGCGACGGCATGCACCTGAACGACAGGGGCGCCGAGGCCATGGCCGGTGCCGTCAACCTGGACGACCTCGCGCTCTAGGGTGTGCCCCCGCGGGGGGTCGGCGCGGCGTGGCGGGGCCGCGCGGGGGCGGCGTGGCGGGGGAGCCTCTTACGCGCCGAGGACGTGGGTCAGGTGGGGGTTGGTGAAGACGCGGTTCGGGTCCAGGCGGTCGCGGACGGCCTGGAAGTCGGCGAAGCGGGGGTACGCGTCGGCGAGCGAGGCGGCGTCGCGGTAGTGCATCTTGCCCCAGTGTGGGCGGCCGCCCAGCCCGGTGGCCACCTGTTCGAAGGCCCGGAAGTACGGCTCGTAGGGCATGCCGACGTACTGGTGCACGGCGATGTAGGCGTTGTCCCGCCCGTAGCCGTGGGAGAGCCAGATGTCGTCGGCGGCGGTGAAGCGCACCTCGACCGGGAAGAGCACCTTGAAGGGCAGTCCGTCCACGATCCGCCGGAGGGCGGCGAGCGCCTCGGGCAGCGCCTCGCGGGGCAGCCCGTACTCCATCTCCATGAAGCGGACCCGGCGTGGGGTGCAGAACACCCGGTCGGAGCGGCCGGTGTACCGGCGTTCGGTGAGGGCGCGGGCGGAGACCGCGCTGATTCCCGGCGCGAGGGCGGGCACGGCCCGGCCGAGTCGGCAGGCCCCGGCGAAGACCCGGTTGGACAGGAAGTCGTCGTCCAGCCAGCCGCGCCAGCGGGACAGTGGTCGGTCGTCGGCCGGTACCCGGTCGTTGGCCTTGACCTGGACCCGGGACGTGTACGGGAACCAGTAGAACTCGACGTGGTCGTGCCGGCCGATCAGCGCGGGCAGTTCGCCGAGCACGTCGGCCAGCTCGGCCGGGCGTTCGTGGGCGTGCAGGACGAAGGAGTCCACGCAGCGCAGGGTCACCTCGACCAGGACGCCGAGCGCGCCGAGCGACACCCGGGCGGCGGCCAGGACGTCCGGGTTCTCGTCGGCGGAGCAGTGCAGCACCTCGCCGGTGCCGGTGACCACTGTGACCGCCTCGACGAAGGTGGACAGGCACCCGTAGCCGGCGCCGGTGCCGTGGGTGCCCGTGGAGATCGCCCCGGCGACCGTCTGCGCGTCGATGTCCCCGAGGTTGGGCAGCGCGAGGTTGTGCCGGGCGAGCAGGCTGTTGAGCGTGTGCAGGGTCATTCCCGCCGGTACGGTGACCAGTCGGCGTGCGACGTCGACGCTGACCGGGGTGTGCAGCTCGGACAGATCCATCCGGCGGTCGTCGGCGAGTGCGACGGCGGTGAACGAGTGGCCGCTGCCCGTGACGCGGATCCGACCACCGGCGGCGGCGGTGTCGGTCACGGCTTCTGCGACGTCGGTCGGCGAGCCGGGGCGCAGGATCGCGGTGGCGCTGCCACGCTGGTTGCCGGCCCAGTTGGACCAGGTGGCGGTGAGCGGTGCGGTGCCGACCATGCGCACTCCTCATTCATGAATATGAACTGACTTCATATCAGGAACGTTGTACCTGGTAAATACCGCAATTGCGATCCGCTCGTTGTACCGGTAGTCACGGACTCGTGACGTGGAGATATGTTCATCCGTCGAAGGGGGGTGGCGCAGAGTGTCCACACCAGCCGCCACGACCGGTCCGCTGCGCCGCGTACCGGTGCAGGGTCGAAGTGTCGCGCGGGTACAGCGCATGTTGGATGCCTGCGCCGAACTCGTCGACGAGGTGGGGTACGAGGGTCTGACCACGACCCTGCTCGCCGAGCGGGCCGAGGTGGCGATCGGGTCGGTGTACCAGTTCTTCCCGGACAAGCGGGCGATCGTGCAGGCGCTGACCCTGCGCACCATGGAGTCCTACCTCCAGCGCCTCGACGAGCGGTTCGCCTCCGACGAGATGACGCACTGGTGGGACGGCGTCGACGCGGGGATCGACGAGTACATCACCATGCACCGCACCGTCCCCGGCTTCCGCACCCTGCACTTCGGCGACGTGGTCGACCTGCACCTGCTCGACGAGCAGCGGGACAACAACGGCGTGATCGCCGACCAGTTGGCCCGGGTGCTCACCGAGCGTTTCGGGCTCACCGACGTGCCGAAGCTGCGCTTCGTCCTGGAGATCGCGGTCGAGGCGGCGGATGCGCTGATCAAGCTCGCGTTCCGGCGCAATTCCGACGGCGACGAGCGAGTGCTGCTCGAAGCGAAGGCACTGATCCGGGAGTATCTGCATCGGCAGGTCGACGGCTCGGACAGCGGTCTGCCCGCCGCCGGTCAGCAGGCCCAGCCCGCCTGACCCGGGCTCGGTGGGCCGGGGCGGGCGACGGGTCGCTCGGGGCGGGTGGCGGATCAGAGGAATGCCTGCCCCTCCCCCCGGTAGGTGGGCACCGTCGCCACGACGGCGTCCCCCTCGATCAGGTGCAGGTCGTTGACCCGCTCGCACAACTCACCGGCCTTGGCGTGCCGGAACCACACCCGGTCGCCGACACGCAGGGTGGCCGCGGCCGCGCCGGACAGCGGGGTCTGCACCTCGCCCGCGCCCTCGGTGCCGACCAGCTTGAGCCCGGCCGGCAGCCACGGCCGAGGTAGCCGGCTGTCGGCGGCCGGGCCGGAGGCGATCCAGCCACCACCGAGCACTGTCGCCAGCTCCGGCGTCGGCCGGCGGACCACCGCGCAGGCGAAGAAGGCCGCCGGAGTGGGCCGCCAGGCGCGGTACGCGTCGAACAGCGTCGGCCCGTACAGACCCGATCCCGCGGTGACCTCGGTCACCGCGGGATCGGCGCTGGTCGCCGCCACGCTGCCGGTGCCGCCTCCGTTGACGAACTCCAGGTCGGCGTGCTCGCGTACCGCGGCCACCGCCGCACCCCGGCGGGCCAGCAACTCGCGGTACGACCCGCGCTGGGCCAGCCTGATCGCGCCGGCCAGCAGCGTCTGCCCCGGCGGCGCGTCGCCCAGGCCGGCGATCTGCGCCTCGTACGACATGAGCCCGACCAGTCGGAAGCCGGCCCGGCCGGCGACGGTGGCGGCGAGCGCGCCGGCCGCCCGTGCGCTGTGCACCGGTGAGCGGCGGACACCGACGTGCACCCGCCCCCGTATCGGCCGCCAGGAGGCGTCCAGGTCGAGGCAGACGCGCAGTTCGGCGCGCTGCCCGGGAGCCCGGACGGCGTCGATCAGGTCGAGTTGCCCGGTGCCGTCGATCATCAGGGTGATCGCGGCGGCCAGGGTCGGGTCGGCGGCCAGTTCGGCGAGCGCCGCCCGGTCCGCGCTCGGGTACGCGACCAGGACGTCGGTGCTCACACCGGCACGGACCAGCCAGATGGCCTCGGGCACGGTGAACGCCATGATCCCCTGCCAGCCGGGCCGGGTGAGGGCCCGACTGATCAACTCTCGGCTGCGTACCGACTTGCTGGCCAGGCGGACCGGTTTGCCGGCGGCGCGCTCGGCCAGGGCGGCCGAGTTGGCGTCGAAGGCGGTGAGGTCGACCACGGCATAGGGCGGGTCGAGGTGGGCGGTCGCCCGATCCAGGCGCTCGCGAAGTTTGTCGCTTTCGATGGCCACGTGTGCACGCTAACTGTCCGACGGTAAATGCGAAATACCCTCGCGTACGTCCGGGCTGCGGTCGGTGGCTCCGGCGGCCTAGGCTCAGCGAGCAGGAGAATGTCGCCGGTGGGGTGGCCCCCCACCGGGTCTAGAGTGTTGCACCGGAGGCGCCCAGCGATGGGCCGGCACGTGGAGGTACGGCCATCGAAAGCCAGAACAGCGGCGAGTCGCCCGGCGTGTCGCGCTCCGGCGGCCGGTCCGGCACCGCCGCCAATCAGCCCAGCGGCGGTCAGGTCGATCCGTCCGGCTATGCCGCCATCCGGTCGGTTCTGCGCATCCAGCCGTTCCGCCGCCTCTGGATCGTGCTCGGCGCGGCCTCCTTCGGTGACTGGCTCGGCCTGCTGGCCACCTCGGTCTTCGCCTCCTCCCAGGTCGAGGGCAGCACCGCCCAGGGCGCGGTCTTCGGTGGCGTCATCGCGATCCGTCTGCTCCCCGCACTGGTGCTCGGGCCGATCGCCGGCGTGCTCGCCGACCGCTTCGACCGACGCTGGACGATGGTCATCTGCGACCTGCTCCGGTTCGTGCTCTTCGCCTCGATCCCGATGGTCGCGCTCGTCGGCGCCAGCGGCGCCGTGGTGGTCCTGTGGGCAACCGTCGCCACCTTCCTCATCGAGTCGATCACGCTGATCTGGATCCCGGCCAAGGAGGCCGCGGTCCCCAACCTGATCCCGCGCGCCCGGCTGGAGGCGGCCAACCAGCTCACGCTCATCACCACCTACGGCCTGACCCCGGTGCTCGCCGCCGCCGTCAGCGCCGGCCTGGACCGCAGCGTCCGGGGCGTGACCGGCGGCAACTTCCCGGACTGGGCCGAACCGGCCCAGCTGGCGCTCTGGTTCAACGCCCTCTCCCGACTGGCCACCGCCCTGGTCGTCGCGTTCGGCATCAAGGAGATCAGCCAGGGGCAGACCGCCGAGGCCGACCGCCAGGAGCAGGGCATGCTGCGCCAGTTCAAGGAGGGCTGGCAGTTCATCGGCCAGACCCCGCTGGTGCGTGGCCTGGTCCTCGGCATCCTGGGCGCGTTCGCCGGCGGCGGCATCGTCATCGGCACCGCGAAGTTCTTCGCCAGCTCACTCGGTGCCGGCGACGCCGCGTTCTCCCTGCTCTTCGGTGCCATCTTCGTCGGCCTCGCGTTGGGCATCGGGCTCGGTCCGATGATCGTCAAGGAGATGTCCCGGCGTCGCTGGTTCGGCATGAGCATCGTGCTGGCCAGCGCCGCCGTGATGACCCTCGCCTTCGCCATCCACCTGTCCATGGCGATCGTCGGCGCGGTGCTGGTCGGTGCCGGTGCCGGCATGGCCTTCCTGGCCGGCACCACCCTGCTCGGTGGCGAGATCAAGGACGAGGTGCGCGGCCGGGTCTTCGCCGTGGTGCAGATCGGCACCCGGCTGGTGCTGATCCTGGCCATCGCGCTGAGCAGTCTGCTCGCCGGTGTCGGTGGCTCCCGCAAGTTGGAGATCGCCGACCTGGGCGTGTCCATCTCCTCGACCCGACTGCTGCTGCTCGCCGCCGGTGCGGCCGGCATCTTCGCCGGGATCAGCGCGTTCGGCCAGATGGACGACAAGAAGGGCGTCCCCGTCCTCGCCGACCTCTGGGGCTCGATCCGGGGCCGCCCGTTGATGCCCTCCGAGCCGTTCGTCTCCACCGGGCTGTTCGTGGTGTTCGAGGGCGGCGAGGGCGCCGGCAAGTCCACCCAACTCGCCGCGCTCGCCGAGCGGCTGCGCGGCCAGGGGCGTGACGTGGTGGTCACCCGGGAACCGGGGGCGACAGCAGTCGGCCAACGGATCCGGTCGCTGGTGCTGGACACCTCCGGCGACGAGGCGCCCTCACCACGGGCCGAGGCCCTGCTCTACGCCGCCGACCGCGCGCACCACGTGGCCACCGTCGTCCGGCCCGCGCTGGTCCGGGGTGGTGTGGTGATCAGCGACCGGTACGTCGACTCGTCCCTGGCGTACCAGGGTGCGGGCCGGACCCTGCCCGTCGACGAGGTCTCCTGGCTCTCCTCCTGGGCCACCGGCGGGCTCAAGCCCGACCTGGTGGTGCTGCTGGACGTCGAGCCGCAGACCGGCCTGTCCCGGGTGGTCTCGCGCAGCGCCGGCACCGACCGGCTGGAGGCCGAGTCGGTCGCCTTCCACGAGCGGGTCCGGTACGCCTTCCTCGACCTCGCCGCCGCCGATCCGAAGCGTTACCTGGTGCTCGACGCGTCCCGACCGGCCGACGAGATCACCGGGCAGGTGGTCCGCCGGGTCGAGGAGATGCTCGGCAGCCCGGGCGGCATCGTGCACCCCCGTCCGGCGCAGGGTCCGGACACCTCGGTGCAGCCCGAGTTATCCGACGCGGAGCTGGTGACGATGGAGCACAAGACCTGATGCCGGACGTCTTCGCCGACCTGGTCGGTCAGGACGAGGCGGTGGCCGAGCTGCGTCGGGCCGCCGCCGCCGCGGCTGCCGTGCTGCGCGCGGGCGCGGCCGACCGGGCGCCCGCGCTGATCGCCGTCGGCGACGGGGACTCCGCGCTCGCCGACGAGACCGGGCCCGGCGGGGTGGACCCGGCTGCCGGGATGACGCACGCCTGGATCTTCACCGGCCCTCCCGGCTCGGGCCGTTCGGTGGCCGCCCGGGCGTTCGCCGCCGCGCTCCAGTGCGTGCACGGCACCGGGTGCGGTGAGTGCCCCGGCTGCCGCACCACGATGGGCGGCACCCACGCCGACGTCCGGCTGGTGGTGCCGGAAGGGCTCTCCATCGGGGTCAACGAGATGCGCGCGCTGGTGCTGCGCGCGGCCACCACCCCCTCCGGCGGGCGCTGGCAGGTGGTGGCCATCGAGGACGCCGACCGGCTCACCGAGGCCGCCGGCAACGCGTTGCTCAAGGCGATCGAGGAACCTCCGCCGCGTACGGTCTTCCTGCTCTGCGCCCCGTCCACCCACCCGGACGACGTCTCGGTGACCATCCGGTCGCGCTGTCGCGTCGTACCCCTGCGGCAGCCGCCGGCCACCGCGGTGGCCGAGGTGCTGGTCCGTCGTGACGGCATCGCGCCCGACGTGGCGCAGTGGGCGGCGGCGGCCGCGCAGGGGCACGTGGGTCGGGCCCGCCGCCTGGCCCGCGACCCGGAGGCGCGCAAGCGACGGGAGGCGGTGCTCGCGGTGCCGCGCCGGTTGACCGGCGTCGGTGCGGCGTTCGACGCGGCGTCCGCGCTGATCGAGGCGGCCGAGGCGGAGGCCGAGGCGTCGGTCACCGAGGCCGACGCGGCCGAGCGGGCGGCGCTGGAGACCGCGCTCGGCGCGGGTGGCACCGGCCGGGGCGCGTCCGGCGCGATCCGGGGTGCCGCCGGTCAGCTCAAGGAGTTGGAGAAGCGGCAGAAGTCCCGGGCCACCCGGGCCCAGCGGGACGCGCTGGACCGGGCGCTCGTCGACCTGGCGGGTTTCTACCGGGACGCGCTCACCATGGCGCTGCGCGCGCCCGTCGCCCCGGTGCACACCGACACGGCCGCGCTGGCCGGTGCCGGCGCGCAGAAGTGGGACGCCGAGGGGGCGCTGCGCCGGCTGGAGGCAGTGCTCGCCTGCCGGTCGGCGATCGAGGCGAACGTGAAGCCGCGGATCGCGGTCGAGGCGATGATGCTCGCCCTCTGGAAGGGCTGACCCGCGGCTTCCAGCATTGTCCACAGGCATCGACAGGCCCGATTGCTGTGCGGTACGGTCCCTGTGCCGTGGTGACGGTGACGGCACGCTGAGTGAGGGATCACCCGGGAGGAGTCGGCCGATGCCGCGGGGGGAGATCGACGAAGCCTGGATCGAGGAGGCGGTGCGGCGCTACCGCCGCATCGAGTCGCTGCAGGCCGAGTTCGACCAGGCGGTGTCGACCGTCGAGGTGACCGTCCGGTCGCCGGACGGTCTGGTCGAGGTGGTGGTCACCGCCGGTGGGCGGATCACCGACGTCCGGTTCCTCGGGCCGCTGCACACCCGCAGCCCACGGGATGTGGCCGGCTCCGTGCAGGCCGCGGTCACCGCGGCGGCCGATGCCGCCGAATGGGCCCGGGAGAAGCTGCACAACGAGACGTTCGCCGCCTACCGACCGCTCGCGGGAGCCTGAGATGGACACACTGCGCGCGCTCTCCGCCCGGCTCGACGAGGCGAGCGCCACGCTCACCGCCGTCTCGCACACCGTCACCGCCACCGATCCGGCCCAGGCCGCGTTCGGCGCCGACACCCCCGGTCGGCCCGGCGAGATCGGTCGCGCGTTGCACAGGCAGTGGACCACCGCCACCGACGACCGGGCCCGCGAGGCCCGCGCCGCCGCCGGTCGGCTGGCCACCGCCGCCGCCGCCGTGCGGGAGGCGGCCGACCGCTACGCCGAGGTCGACCGGGCGGCCCGCCGCCGGCTCGCCGGGGAAGCGTGATGGACGCACTGGACCGGCTCGCCGAGCCCGGCCTCGACCTGCTGCGCCGCGTCGACGCACTGATCGCCGCGGGCGTCCCGGAGGGCCACCGGGTCTGGCCGCTGCTGCGCCGCATGCAGGTGCTGCCGGGCGAGGCGGTGCGCGGCTTCCTCGACCTCCACCCCGCGCCGCTCGCCGGTGCCGGGCACGCGGTGCGCCGGCTCGTCCGGGGGTACGACGACGTCTCCGCCGCGCTCACCGACCAGGTGCTCTGGTCCGGTCCGGCCGCCACGGCGTACGGACAGCAGCGGGCGGCACTGCTGCACCACCTCGACGAGGGCCCCGACAGCCTGGTCGGGCGGCTCGAATCCACAGCCGGCTACGCCGACGCGCTCGCCGACTGGGTGGAGGGCAGCCGACTCGCCCTCGCCCGCACCCTCGCCGACGTGCTGCGCTCGGCCGAAGCGGTGGCCGTGGTCGCCGCGACCGCCACGGGTGTGTCGACGCGGCCCGGGCCGATCGGGCCCGGCGTGGCCGACGCCGCCGAGATCGCCGCCCGGGTGCTGGCGGTGCTCTGCGTCGCGTACGACGGTGCGGAGACGCTGCTGCGTCAGTGGGCGCCCAGCCTCGCGGAGGTGTCGTGGCGGCCGCCGACGGAGGGGCGGCCCCGCTACGACCAGCCCACCCGGGTCGGCTGGTAGCCGGGCCCGCTGCCCCGGCCGTCGCCGCACCGGTCCCGAACAGACCACGGCGTCGCTCGCGGGCATCCCGACCTGAGTCGGCTTCCCGGGCGACGCCGTGGTCTTCCCCCTGCACCCCCCGCAGGTATGCCTCCACTCAACGCTGTCGAGGCGGTCTTGTCTGCTGCCGGGGCCCGGATTCAACCGTCCGGGCGAGGGGCAACGGCACGACGGGCCGTCGGGCAATAGGACGAGTCGACGGTCATGAATGCGAGCGGGGCGTCGTCGGCTGAGGTGCTGTCCGACGCGGGGGCGTCGTAGGGTGGGGGGATGGGCATGCTCTGCGCGGTCAGCTTCAACCGGTACGGGCGCCTCTACTACCTCGACCCCGGCGAGTTGCGCCCGCAGGTCGGCGACAAGGTGCTGGTGCCCACCGACGACGGGCCCGAGGTGGCGGAGTGCGTGTGGGCCGCGCAGTGGGTGACCGAGGAGACCGACGGTTTCCCCCGGCTGGTGGGGCTGGCCGCCGAGGACGACCTGCGGCGGGACGAGGCGCTGCGTCGCCGCAAGGCCGAGGCGAAGGTGGCCGCGAAACGGCTGATCCGCTCGCATGGCCTGCCGATGAAGGTGGTGGCCGTCGACCATGTGCTCGGCTCCGCCGAGGGCGGCGGCGAACGCAGCACGGTGTACTTCACCGCCCCGCACCGGGTGGACTTCCGCTCCCTGGTCCGCGACCTGGGCGCCACCCTGCACTGCCGGGTCGAGCTGCGTCAGCTCTCCGCCCGTGACTCGGCGCGGGTGCAGGGCGGCATCGGCTCCTGCGGTCGCGACCTGTGCTGCGCCACCTTCCTGACCGACTTCGAGCCGGTGACCATCCGGATGGCGAAGGACCAGGACCTGCCGCTGAACCCGCTGCGCATCTCCGGGGCGTGCGGCCGGCTGATGTGCTGCCTGAAGTACGAGCATCCGCTGTACCAGCGCTTCCAGGAGACCGCCCCGGCGGTCGGCAGCCGGGTCTCCACGCCCGAGGGGGACGGCCGGGTGGTCGGCCACAGCGTCCCCCGCGACGCGGTGACGGTCCGACTGGACGCCGACGGCTCCCGCTGCTCCTGCTCCCGCGCCTCCGTCTGTGCCCCCCGCCAAGCCCACGACCAGCACTACACCGCCTAACCCCGACCCCTAACCCCCACCCCCCACCCCCCACCCCCCACCCCCCACCCCGCGCCCCCCGCGGCGCCCCCCGCGGTGATCAAGAGGTTTGCGTCATGTGCGGCTCGATTTTTGACGCAAACCTCTTGATCAACTTCGCTCTGCGGGTGGGGTGGGGTGGGGTGGGGTGGGATCAGGGCAGGACTGTGGGGGGTTCGGCCAGGCGGGGGGTCAGGTTGGTCTTCGGGGTCAGCCAGCTTGCGGTGGGGGACTGGTCCGGGTTCACCTGCCAGTCCCGGGAGACCCGGTCGACGGCGATCGGGAAGAGCGTCAGCGTGCCGTCCGGGTCGATGCGCATCCGCAGGAACACCTTCGAGTCCTCGATGCCCTGACCGGCGAAGAGTTCGTTGACGTTCACCCCGAACGAAGCCGCCACCAGCAGGTACGCGGCCACCAACTGACTGGCCACCAGACCGATCACCGGGCCGTAGAGCACCGCCGCGGCCACCGCCGGCAGCGGCCACGGCCAGTCGTAGAACGGCAGGGCCAGCCACGCCCACGTGCCGGCCGCCGCGAGGGCCACCTGAGCCACGCCGTGGCTGACGCCGAGGATCCCGTGCCGTACGTGGCGCTTGCCGCTTGCGCTCGGCGGCTTGGCGAAGAGGATCGCCGCCAGCATCGTCACGAGCACCATCAACACCAGGGGGACGGTGAACAGCCGCTGATCGGTGCTGTCCGCCCAGTTCGCCGTCGCGCCCGCCATGGCCAGCATCAGCAGGGTGTGCAGAATGCCCAGCAGGGTGGTGAAGCCCGGATTGCGGAACGGCAGCCTCGGGAAGATCCCCCAGCCGTAGCGACGCGAGCGGGTCGCGTCCGGATAGCGGGCCACCAGGTCGTACGGCTGGGTCGAGCTGGCCCGGCGAGCCAGGGTGTCCCGCGGCGGCACCTCGATGCGCTCCGGCAGTTTGTGGGTCGGGTAGAGGTACGCGCCGCCTCCGCCGCACGTGATCAGCTGCCGGTCCGGCCCGGAGTAACGGGCGTAGTGATGCAGGTCGCCGGAGATCAGCAGCCGCACCCGAGCACCGGTCGGATCGATGATCGTCCGGATGAAGTAGTCGATCGAGTCGTACGCCGTCGGGTTGTCGGCGGCCTTGACCCAGGTCGGCGCCGGCGCTGCGATGATCACCTTGGACTCCGGGCCGAGCCGCCGGGCCACCTCGTCGAAGTAGGCCAACTGCGGGTCGTCCAGGTACGAGCCGGACTGGTCGTCCACACCGAGAAGCCACCAGCCCGCCGGCAGTTCCACGGCGAAGTACGACCGGGACTGGCCGGTGCCCCACCCGGCGAAGTTCCGGTCCCGGGAGCGGACGAACAACCGCAGGAACGCGGTCAGGCCGTCGTACCAGTCGTGGTTGCCCGGCACCGCGAAGAGCGTGGGCTTCTCGGGTGGCGGCACGGGCAGTGCGGCCTGGTAGGGGCCCTTGCAGCGGTCCTCGTACGAGGCGTAGGCCGCCGACGGGTACACCTGGTCGCCGCCCATCACCAGGGTCTGCGCCCGGGGCAGCCGGTGCCCGTCCACCGTCAACTCCGGCTGCGCCAGCAGGTACGCCACCGAGTAGGTGGCGTTGAAGCCGTCGCCCAGGTCCGCCACGTAGTCCAGCCACAGCCCGCCGTCCGGCCCGACCTGGCGGAAGACGCCGTCGTCGAACGCGTTCTGCAACTCGCGCTTGTCCAGGTACGCCCCGAAGAGCACCGCCAACAACGTACGGATGCCGGTGCTGATCAGCAGGAACGGCGCCAGCCACGGCACCGGCTTGCGGGGCGTGAAGCCCAGCTCAAGCGGGTCGGTGCTGCTCGGCCGGTGGGCGGCGCGTTCGGCCGGGACCGGATCAGGGCGTTCGGTGGCGTCGTTCGGGGGGCCGGGGTGGTCGCGTTCGTCGCTCACCCGCCGCAGCGTAGTCCCGGTCGCGATCATCTGCTGTCCGGTAAGCGTCCAGATGGCGGTTGATGTCCGGTTGGTACGCGCGGACGAGATGGGGGTATCCCGTTCGGTTGGCGTCGCCGGGGTGCCGTACACTTGCTGATCGTTGCCGCCTTAGCTCAGTCGGCTAGAGCGACGCACTCGTAATGCGTAGGTCGACGGTTCGATTCCGTCAGGCGGCTCCACGGAAAGGCCCAGGTCATCGGCGAGATCGCCGATCATGACCTGGGCCTTTCGACTGCCGTCGCCAGGGCGAGCGGCCAATCTACTCGCCAAACCCACAGCGCCTCGTCCAGCCGTGCGTCGACGGGGGTGGCCCGCGGCCGCTACTGATGCGCCTTGCCGAGATCGGCCGAGCCATGGGCTGCCAGGGCCTGCTTCATAAGAACTGGCCGGCCTGCGGCGGGCCCGGACGACGCCCGGCGGCGTTGCGGTTTCGTCCGGATACAACACCGGTATCCGGACGAAACCACGCCTTGCCGGATCGCCGCCCGGGACTCCGCCTCGGCTCGACCGCCCTTATGAAACAGTCCCTAGTTGTTCGCGTTCCTCGGGTGTCAGCTGTTCGTATCGCACCCAGAATTCCTGGAACGGCCTGGTCAGTTCAGCGGCGTAGGTATCGGTCGCGACGGCGTCACGAAGGCTGATCTCTGCGTTGAGGACGGCTGTGGCCATCTCCCGCAGTAGTTCGTTGGGCCCGTCGGCAAGGCGGGTCAAGGCGTCGCGGAGGGCCCGGCTCCGCTGGGGGTCGCCGGCGGCGATGTCGTCCAGGTCGCTCATGGCTAGCCGGGCAGGCCGACGAGAGGGTGGTCGTAGCGCCGGCCGTTCGGTAGCGACGGTAGTGCGACGGAGTCGAGGTTGCTGAGTTCGCGGACGAGCATGGCCCGGAAGGTGTTGACGACCGCGGAGAGGTTCTGGCACAGATTGGTGGCGGTGCCCCAGAGTCGGAGCATGTTGGCCACCTCCAGGGCGGCCAGCCCGTAACCGGCGAGGGCACCCGCGCCGGTGTAGGAGGTGGCGGTTCCGGCAGCGATGCTGATGCCGGCGATGATGGCGGCATCCAGTAGGGCTTTGACGGTGCCGCCCAGGGCTTCCCCGGTGGCCCACACGGCGTCTGCCATCTCTGTGTATCCGTTGCCGATGGCGTCCAGGGGGCCGCGCAGGTCGGAGACGCTGTTGGCGGTGGTGGTGAAGTAGCGGAACGCGGATTCACCCGCCGTGCCCTGCCACTGGCCGTGGAGGGTGGTGGCCCCGGACTGGAGGTTGTATGCCATGTCGTGCAGCGCGCGGGCCATGTTGCCGACGACGGGTGCCATGACCGCGAGGGCTTCCCAGTCGCCGAAGACACGGTTCTGGATCTCGCCGATCGGGTCGAAGCCGAACACCGTGTCGAAGGCCATGTTGGCCCACGCCGAAGGGCTCAGGAAGTCCATGAACGCCAGCGCGTTCGCTGGGTTGCCCGGCTCGCCGGGCGGCTTCAGGTGCCAGGTGGTGTCGCGGGCGTCGATGAAGTCCGCCGGGGTGCAGGGATTCTCGGCGATCTCCAGTTCCAGTCGGGTGATACACCGGTCAGGCGCAGCGGGGAGAGCGCGGTCGAGGGATGTGGCAGCGTTCAGGTCAGTGGTGCGGTAGTAGTGGGCAGCGGCGAACAGCTCCGGGGCCGAGGCTTCCAGTTGACCGGCCAGGCGTTTGAGCGCGCCATCGATGACGTTCACGGCGTGTTCGTGGCCCGCCTTGGCGACGTTGTAGACCTCGCCGCCGGTGCCGGCCTCGGCGTACCGGCGGAAGTATCCACGAACCTCACCGACGTCTCCGGCCGCCCGGCTGACCTGCCGCGCGAAGTCGGCCAGGGCGGTGGGCTCCACGACGAGCGTCACGGCGACACCTGGGACGCGATGACGGTGCCGGCCAAGCCCACCAGAGCAAGCACGACTGCGCCGACGAGTAGATGCCGAGCGAGAGGCTGCCGCTTCACGGCGTAGGTGGCCGCCCCGAGTACGCCGCCGAGGATGGACACCGACATGGGCACGAGCGCAGCAGGTTCGGCGTCGCCGGTCACGATCATCCAGCCCGACACCACTCCGAAGAAGATCGCGACGTTCGCGATCGAGGTACGCAGGTTTCGGAAGGCCGAATGTTGCAGGCGACCGACCGCTTCGCCGTACCCCTCCACCGCCTTCGCGCGTTCCGCCTCGGACACCGGCCGCCGCTTCAACCGACCGCCACTTCGCACCCTGCGACTCATGTCGGCGAAGATACCAATGACGGTCACGATATCGACGCCCTCCGTAGTATCAGCTGATCGACAATGACGGCGAGAGAGGACCGGGGCGGGCGGCCGGCTCAGGTCGCCACGTGACGCGACCTGGGGCCTTCCGTCGGTCTGGCGGGGCTACCTCCGGCGGGCCAGGTGTTGCAGGGTCGCGCGAATGACCGTCTTCTCCTCCTCGGCGACGCCGGGGTCCATCAGGATGCGCGCGATCGCCCTCAGGTCGGGGTCCGTGCTCGGGTCCGGGTCGGGTGAGGGTGGCGCGCCGTCCCAGCCCAGAATCTGTGCGGCGACCGCACGCGGAATGCCGAGACCGTCGCAGAACTGTTGGACCTGGGTGCGCTGCGGATTGGCTATCTCGGCGCGGCGCCACCGGTAGATCGTGGAGCGACCTATGCCGGTGCGTTGCTCGACGTCCTCGATGGACATGGCGCGCTCTCGTACGGCCTCGTCGAGAGCACGTTTGATGAATCGCGCGAACGCGATGACTCGGGGGTCTTGGCTGGCACTGAGTGGCACCGGCTGATCGTAAGTGCCGTTCGTGGGACTCCGTTGCCAGACTCGCACTCAGTGCCAGATATGGCTTCGCGCTTTCCCGGCCAGAGGGCCGATCGTCCCGCCGACCCGGGTGGAATGACCCCGGCCTGCGCGACTTGCCGGGATCGTCATCATGAGCCGAAAGTAACTACCGTTGCCATCCTTGGCACTGAGCGACGAGCGCGATACCGTCAGTGCCATGAATGGCAACGGTAGTGCCAGGTATGGTCTTCCTCCCCTGCTCCTTGCGCACGCCCGCCCGCCGGGCGAGGCCCGCCGTCCGCTGCACGGTCGTTCCGGGGCTTCCCTGCGCTCGCGTGTGGCCACACCAACCGGCGCCGCCGCGATCCCGGACGAGCAAGGTGCCGTCTCGGTGGCGGTGGAGGGCTGATGATGAAGCTGCGTCCCGTGCTGTCGGGTGCCGTTCTCGTCGCTCTCGTGGCGATCGGCCTGTCTATCCCTGACCGGGCGCCTGTCGCCGCCCAGGCCGCCGCCGCCTGCCCCACGCCGGGGCGACCCACGATGAAGATCCTGACCGTCGGGGACTCCATCACCGCGGGCGCCACGATGACCGGGTCGGTGAGCGAAAGCTACCGCGCCGAGCTGGGGCGCCTGCTCGACCAGAGCTGCGTCCCCCACGAGTTCGCCGTCGCGGCCGTCGGAGGGGTGACCTGCAACTACTGGTCATCGCGGATGGCGGGGCTGGTGACCACCCACCAACCCGACCTGATCCTCTTGAACTGCGGGACCAACAACAACCTGTCGACCGCCACGGCCGCGCAGATCAGCGCCTTCGAGGGCACCTACCGGGCACTCTTCGACACGGCGTTGGACCTGGACCCGGACGTGATCATGTATCCGTCCTGGGTGCAGTACAGCTCCGGGCACGGCACCAATGGCTGCACGACACCGCCGGGCCCGAGCCCGAGCTGGCTTCCCGCCAGCGAGGCCAAGGTCAACGACGCGATCTATCGCAGCATGCTGGTCATCGACGAGTACGGCGATCGCGTACCGACCTGGATCGACTATCAGTCCATCCCGGAGGGTTACCTCGACCAGTGCGGGGTGCACCCGACACCCGGCGGTTACGACGTGATGGGTCGGTTGGCGTACAACACCATCGCGCCCAAGCTGGGTGTTCCGCTGGCACCGCTGCCGTGCGGACTGGTGGGCCGTCGACCGGGCTACTCGGTCGGGCACTGGGTCCCCTGCGCGACGATGAACCTCAATCCGTGAGGCGCGTCCGGTCGTCGGAGTGATCCGGCGCGCCAACAGGCGACTTCCTCCTGCCGGCTCCGCCCGTCCCGGGCGGGGCCGGCCTTGTCGTCCACGGGCGGTCGCAACCAACCCTCACAGGAAAGCGTCTGCCTGTACGGCGGGCACCCATCAGCCCGATCGGTGCGAGATCATGTCCCTCTGCCGATCTTCCTCCGGCCGAACGCCGGCAGGTCAGCGCGGCAGCCCACAACCGCATTCGGATCGGAACGACGCCTACCGGGGGGAGGCTTTGTGTGGCTCGAGCAGGGCATCGCCCACGCCGTCCTTGCCCATGTGGCGGTCTCGTCACGGTGCCGGGTGTCCGGACCGCCGCGACCGTGCCGTCTTGTCAACGACCGCCTTGACCAACTGCTGCCCCGTTCGGATGTGCCGCAGGCGACATCAGAGGTGACCCGGCCCAGATCCCCTCGTAACGCCGCCCAGCACAGATCGGAGCCCCTCGTGGATACTCGCATTCAGTCAAAGGCCGCGAATCTCGTCATCGCCGTTGCCGGACTCTGCTGGCTGGCCACCGTGCTGGTCGCCGCGATCGACTGGGACGGCGCGGTGTCCGGTCGGGCCTTCGCCGTCGGTGCGATCGCCGCCGCTGCCTCGGTGGCCGCCCTGATCGTCAACAGCCGACAGTTGGCCGGCGGCATCAGGGTGGTGGTGGTATCGGTGGCGCGGGCACCGCAGCAGGCGTACTGGCGTGGCTACCACGATCGCGGCACCGACGTCAGCTCCGGTGGGGACGACGACGCTCCCGACCTGATGGGCATCAGTTCCTGATCTGACCGACGGAGGAAGTGCCCGGGTCAGGTCTCGCGCCGCCCGAGGACGATCCCTCCGAGTCTGCTCTCGGGCGAGGTGAGAGTCGTCTGCGACTCGACCCGGAAACCGCTCGCTTGCAGCCGGCCTGCCAGCTGGGCGGGCTGGCGACGATGCACGTCGACCTTCATCGGGTGGCCGCCGTAGCCCTCCGTCTTGACCGTCGTCTCGTCGCCCACGTGGAAGCCGAGCAGCAGTGGACCACCGGGACGCACCACCCGCCGGAAGTGCGCGAAGACCGCGCCGAGCTGGTCGTCCGGGATGTGGATCAGTGAGTACCAGGCGATCAGGCCGGTGACCGAACCGTCGGGCAGGTCGAGGTCGGTCATCGAGCCGACCTCGAATCTCAGGCCGGGATGATTCCGGCGGGCCACCGCGATCATCCCGGGTGAGAGGTCGATCCCGAAGGCGTCGATGCCGAGTGTGCGCAGGTGGGCGGTGATGCGCCCGGTTCCGCAGCCCACGTCGGCGACCGACCCGCCTCCGGCCGCGCCGACGAGTTCGGCGAACAACGCCAGAGCCGCCCGTTCGTGTGGTGACTGCGCCAGGAGGTCGTGCACCAGACGGGCGTAGTCGACCGCGACCCTGTCGTACGAGGTGCGGGTGTCTGCCAACCAGTCGTCACCGTCCACGGCGGCAACGCTAGATCACGGCACCTCCTGCGTTCTACGGTGACCTCACGAGAGTCACCGAGAACGGGGAGTTGTCGTGTCGTACGGGTACATCGCCTCGATGAAGGCGAAGCCAGGTCGCCGTGATGACGTCGTGGCCATCCTGATGAGTGGCGCGGACGGCCTTCGGGAAGCGGGCTGTGACCTCTACCTGGTGAGTGTCTCGGCGACCGACGACGCCACCATCTGGGTCAGCGAGGTGTGGCAGAGCAAGGAGCACCACGCCGCCTCCCTGCGGCTTCCCGAGACGAGGGCGGCCATCGGCCGCGCCATGCCGATGCTCACCGGTGAGTTCACGGGTCAGGAGACCACAGTGGTGGGCGGCCTGGGCGTGGACGGGGGTGTGCGCCCGTGACTCAGGCGTAGATGGTCTGCGCGTAGTCGGGGCCGTAGTGTCGTTCCAGGTCTTCGAGGCTCTCCGACGGCGCCTCCACCTCCTTGATCAGGCGTGCGCGGGACGGCAGCAGGTCGGGCTGCCAGGTGTCCGGCTTCCACAACGCGGACCGCAGGAACGCCTTCGCGCAGTGGTAGAAGATCTGCTCGATCTCCACCACCACGGCGAGCACCGGCCGGTGCCCCTTGACCACCATGTCGTCGAACCACGGCGCGTCGCTGACCAGGCGGGCCCGCCCGTTGATCCGCAGCGTGTCGGTCCGCCCGGGGATGACGAAGAGCAGCCCGACGTGCGGGTTGTCGATGATGTTGTGATAACCGTCGGCCCGCTTGTTGCCCGGCCGCTCGGGTAGCGCGATCGTCGTGTCGTCCAGCACCAGGGCGAAGCCCGCCGGGTCGCCCTTGGGGGAGACGTCGCAGCTGCCGTCCGCGCCGGCCGTGGCCACCAGGCAGAACGGCGAGGCGGCGAGCCATTCGCGGTCCCGTTCGTGCAGGCGGGTGCGTTCCTTGTCGGCGGCCCGTGCGTTCGGCGTACCGAGCAGGGCGCGCAACTCCTCGTGGGAAGTGATCTCCACCGTCACGTTGCTCCTCCCTCAGGCGTTGACCCGTTGGCGGGTAGCACCGTTCGCCAGCCTAGGCCGCCCTGACCAGCACGAGGTTTGTGCCCGGTTGTCGGGGGTAGGGCCTGATCTGAGCGCCCGCCGCAACGAGACCGTTCCGCAGGACGCCGACCAGTGGAGGCCGAGAGATGGAGAGCCGACTCAAGGTGCTGGGCCACCCAGTCCACCCGATGCTGGTCATGTTCCCGGTCGCGCTGCTGGTCACGGCGGTGCTGTTCGACGTGGTGGACACCGTCGGCGGCCCCGACTTCCTGGGTGAGGTCGCGTATTGGAACATCACGGTGGGTCTGATCGGCGGCCTCCTCGCCGCCGCGGCCGGCTCGTTCGACCTGCTGGCGATCCCGACCGGCACCCGCGCCAAGCGGGTGGGGCTGCTGCACGCGGGCGCCAACGTGGCAGTGGTGCTGCTCTTCGCGGCCGTCTGGGCGGTCCGGCTCAACGCGGACTCGCGGGCTGCCGGCGGCGCGTTGATCGCCATCGAGGTGGTCGCGGTGGCGATCCTCGGCATCAGCGCCTGGCTCGGCGGCGAGTTGGTCGACCGGCTCGGTGTCGGCGTCGACCGCGACGCCAACCTGGACGCGCCCAGTTCACTACGGCCGCCTGCGGCCGCTCAGCGGATCGGAGACGTGTGATGAGCGAGCAGCAGACCGGCGGCTTCGGCCGGGGATGGCGAGGCGGCCGGCAGCAGGGCTGGGACCCGATGGGTGAGTTGCAGTCGCTGCGCGCCGAGCTGAGCCGCCTGGTCGGCGGCCGGGCCGGCGCGTCCGACGTCGAACTGACCGAGACCTCGGACGGTTGGGAGGTCGTCGTCCGGCTGCCCGGCGTCGCCCCGGAGGAGGTGGCGGTCGAGTTGGACGACCGCGAGTTGTGCGTGCGCGCCCGCTCCGAGGCGGAGGTCAACGCCGACCAGGGCATTCCCGGCGGTTTCGAGACCCGCGGCTTCGAGTACCGCGTCGACCTGCCGGCCCGGGTCGACCCGGACGCCATCGACGCGGTCATGGACCACGGCCTGCTCCGGGTCCGGTTGCCCCGGGCGTCCCGGCCCGCGCCGCGCACCATCGCCGTCGGTCGCACCGGGCCGCGCTCCGGTGGACCCTCCACGGGTACGCCGATGCCGGCCGATCCCGCTGCGGACCGGGAGTTGCACCGCCCGGACACCGTCGGCGAGATCGACCGGCAGTAGCGGTCTGCGTGGTCACCCCGTCCGTGCTCGGCCCGACCGCCGAGCGCCTTCCCGACGTGCGGCGGATCGCCGTGTTGCGCGCCAACGCGCTCGGTGACTTCGTGTTCGTCCTGCCGGCGCTGGACGCGCTGCGAGCTGCGTACCCCTCGGCGGAGATCGTGTTGCTCGGCGCGCCGTGGCACGCGAAGCTCTGGCGCGACCGGCCGGGCCCGGTGGACCGGGTGCTGGTGGTGCCGCCGGCCCCCGGCATCCGGACGCCCGACCCGGGTGAGCCGGAGTCGTCGATCGACGACTTCGTGGCCGCGGTCTCCGCGGAGGGTTTCGACCTGGCGGTGCAGATCCACGGCGGTGGCGCCAATTCGAACCCGCTGATGAGTCGGCTGGGTGCCCGGGTGACGGTCGGCCTGCGGGCCGACGACGCGCCGCCGCTGGACCGGTGGCTCCGCTACGTCTACTACCAGCACGAGGTGATCCGCTACCTGGAGGTGGTGGCGCTGGTCGGGGCACCGGCCACCACCATCACCCCGACGCTGACGGTGACCGACGCCGACCGGGCCGAAGCGGCCCAGGTGCTCGGGCCGGCGGACCGACCCCGGGTGGCGCTGCACCCGGGGGCCAGCGACACCCGCCGTCGGTGGCCAGCCGAGCGCTTCGCCGAGGCGGCCCGCGAGCTGCATGGTGACGGCTACGAGGTGCTGGTCACCGGTACGCCCGCCGAGCAGGACGTGGTGGACCGGGTCGTCGCGGCGGCCGGGGTTCCGGTCCGGCCGCAGGTGGGGACGCTCAGCCTCGGCGGGTTGCTGGGCTGCTACGCCGACTGCGCGTTGGTCGTCTCCAACGACACCGGCCCGCTGCACGTGGCCGCCGCGGTGGGCACGTCCACGGTGGGCATCTTCTGGGTCGGCAACCTGATCAACACGGCGAACCCGCTGCGGGGGCGGCACCGGCCGATCTGTTCCTGGACGGTGCACTGCCCGGTCTGCGGGGTGGACTGCACACCGGGCATCTACCCGCACCGCCCCGGCGACGGCGAGTGCCCACACCGGGACTCGTTCGTGGCGGACGTGCCGGTGGTCGAGGTGCTCGAAGCGGCCCGGGAGCTGCTCAACCCGTAGGCGCGCTCTCCTCGGCGAGGACCACCTCCCACGCCTCGACGTCCCGGTCGGTGACAGTGGTCGGCGACTCCAGGTGGTACGCGCCGCTGGGCAGGATGCCCGCCCCGCCGTACCGGGCCAGCACCGCGAGCTGTGCGGCCACGTCCTCACCCTGGTGTTTCTCCTGCACCCGACGCCAGAAGTCGAACCCGCCGACGTCGACGAGCTTGGCCCGGTCGTAGAGCACGCACCCGCCGATCCAGGAGACCTTGTACGCCCGCCACGCGCCCGGCGGCAGCGCCAACTGCTCGGTGACGTGCAGGAGGTTGGCCGCCGAGTGGATCCGGGCGCGACCCCACTCCGGGGTGTCCGGGCGGATCCGCTCCGCAGTCGGCGGGCCGATCCACTCCTCGTAGTGCCCGTGCGACTCCGGCCGCACGTCGTCGAGGTACGAGAGCCCGTGCACGCCGTTGCCGACGAACCCGCAACCCAGCTCACCGATCGCGGTGACCAGCCGGTGCACCGCCCCCGGCTCCAGCCAGATGTCGTCGTCGAGGTTGAGGACGTACCGGGCCGCCGAGGCGGCGAGCAGGTATGCCCGATGCTCGGCCAACCCCCGGCGGGGCAGCCGACGGGTCAGCAGCACCGGGTGCCCTCCCTGGCGCAGCGCCCGAACCATGGTGGCCGCGGCGGGGTGGGCGTACGCGGGCTCCCCGTCGGACTGGTCGCTGACCACCACACCGAAGCCGGGCACCCCGTCCTGGGCGGCGAGCCCGGCCAGGGTGACCGCCAACTCGGCGGGCCGGTTCCGGGTCGGAATCAGCACGTCGAGCAGCCGGTCGGCGCGGAACTCCGCCGGGGCGCCGAGGTCGAGGGGGCGGTTCACGACGCCTGGGTGCGGGTGCTCAGCGACTCGTCGGGCACCCGGTCCGTGGCGCGCGGGGCCGCGTCCTGACTGTGCGACCGGATCCGCTCGATGATCGCGGAGGTGGACCGGTCCGGCACGTACCCGAGGGTGCGGACCTGGCCGCCCAGCCGGCGCACCAGCGGGGCTTCCGGGACCAGCTCCGGTGGGTAGTCGCCGCCCTTGACGTAGACGTCCGGGCGGACCGCCTCGATCAGCGCGGCGGGCGAGTCCTCCTCGAAGACCACGACGTGGTCCACGCAGGCCAGCGCGGCGAGCAGGGCGCCACGGTCCTCGACCGGGTTGACCGGACGGTCCGGGCCCTTCAACCGTCGTACGCTGCCGTCCGAGTTGACCGCCACGATGAGCAGGTCGCCCAACGCTCGGGCCTGCTCCAGGTAGCGCACGTGCCCGCGGTGCAGCACATCGAAGCAACCGTTGGTGAACACGACCGACCGCCCCGCCTCGCGGTACTCGGCGACGATCGCGTCCAACTCGTCGGTGCCGACCAACGCGGAGCGGTCCGTCGCGCCGGTCGGTCGGTCGAGCGCGGTGAGCAGGTCCTCCCGGCGGCACACGCAGGTGCCGGTGTCGGAGACGGTGATGGTGGCCGCCAACTGGGCGAGCTGGGCGGCGGTGGGCAGCGGCGCGTCGGCGGCCAGGGCCAACGTCATCGCCGCCAGGTACGCGTCCCCGGCGCCCACGGCGTGACTGGCCGGAACCGGGGTGCTGTGGCTGCGGCGTGGTGCCCCCTCGGCACCGCCGACCACCGCCCCCTCGGTGTCCAGGGTCACCGCGACCACGTCCGCGCCGGTGTGGGCGCGCAACTCGGCCAGCCGCGACTCGGCCAGGACGGCCCGGTCCACGCCCTCCCCGGCCTGGGTGTTCACCGTGACGCCGGTGCCGGTGACGCTGAGGCCGTCGCCGGTGAGGGCCACCCGACCCTCGCCCCGGACGGGCTCACCGACCGGACCGGGGCGGTCGGCGACGTCGTCGGCGCGTACCGCGCCCGGTGCCGCGCCGGCGGTCATCTCGGAGGGCCCGTCGGCCGGGTCGACGTCCGGGTGCTCCAGGTGCAGTTCGGTCCCGCCGGCTGGTCGGGTCGTACCGGCGGCTCGGGCCAGCAGTCGGGTCGCCTCGGCGAAGCTGGGAGTGACGACCGTCGGCGCGAGCCCCCGCCAGTCGGCCAGGTCGTGGGCGTCCAGCGCGACGGTGGCGTACCGCTCGCGTTGCTCGACCAGCCATGCGCGGACCGGCGCGGGCAGCGCGCCCAGGCCGTAGTCGCAGACGACCAGGGTCGGCGCCTCCCCACCCGCGGCGGCGCGCAGCTCCTCGGTCGCGCAGCTCAGCGCGGTGAGCAGCCGACTCACGCCCTCCGGGTCGAGGGCGTCGTCCGGGTCGCCGGAGTCCTCCCGGAGCAGGATCTGGTTGCCGGCCAGCATTCGCCGCTTGACCGGGGTGGGCCGTCCCGGTTGGTTGACGGTGCGGTCCCAGACGCCGGCGCGGTCCAGACAGTCGTGCAGTTCGTCGCCGGCCACGTCGGCGCCGACCGGTGCCACCAGCACCGCGCGCCCGCCGAGCGCGGCGACGTTCACCGCGGTGTTCGCGGCGCCACCGGCTGCGGAGATGCGTCTGCGCAGGGTCAGGACGGGAGCGGGTGCCTCCCGGCAGAGCCGATCGGAGTCGGCGAACCGCCATTCGTCCAACATGGCGTCACCGACGATCAGGACTGGGCGTCCGAGCCAGCTCTCCACGACGGTGGCGAGCCGGCGCTGTTCCGCTGCTGCTCCTGCCATGCCTCCCCGGGTCCCCACCGCCCTCCTGGCCAAACCTGGGCCCCGGGCGGTCCGGCCGCTGGTCGTACGCCCTTCGGTGGTTCGTCACCGGTCGGAGCTGTTTCGGGCGTTCCGGGCGGGGAAGGGGATTGGGGTACCCCCGGAAAGGAGATGTACCGACATGGCAGCGACATTGCACGGCAAGCGGATCGCTTTCCTGGCCACCGACGGCGTCGAGGAGGTCGAGTACGTCCAGCCGCGCGAGGCGGTCGCGAACGCCGGCGCGACGGTCGAGCTGGTCTCGTTGAAGCCCGGCACGATCCAGTCCTTCAACCATCTGGACCAGTCCAAGACGTACGACGTGGACGTGACCGCGGACAAGGCGGACGCCGCCGGCTACGACGCGCTGGTGTTGCCCGGTGGGGTGGCCAACCCGGACTTCCTGCGGGGCGACCCGGACGCGGTGCGGTTCGTGAAGGCGTTCTTCGACGCGGGTAAGCCCGTCGGGGTGATCTGTCACGGCCCGTGGACGCTCATCGAGGCGGACGTGGTGCGTGGTCGACGGATCACCTCCTGGCCGACGCTGCGTACCGACCTGACGAACGCGGGCGCGACCTGGGTGGACGAGGAGTGCGTGACCGACGGCAACCTGACCAGCAGCCGCAAACCCGATGACCTCCCCGCCTTCTGCCAGAAGATCACCCAAACCTTCGCCGCCTGACCGCCCCCCACCCCACCCACCCCACCCCTCGTTCCCGTTGATCAAGAGGTTTGCGTCATTTTCGCGGTGTTCCCTGACGCAAACCTCTTGATCAACAGAGATGGCGGGGGTTTTCGGGGGGTTGGGCGCATGTTCCTCGGCTCGCCGGATAGAAGGGCACATGACCACCGAAGCCTCCGACGCGCCGGTGCTGAACCGTCAGCAGATCCGACTGCTCATGGTCGGTCTGATGACCGGGATGCTGTTGGCCGCGCTCGACCAGACCATCGTCGGCACGGCCCTGCCGACAATCGTCGGCGAGTTGGGCGGGATCAACCACTACTCGTGGGTGGTCACCGCGTACCTGCTCGCCTCGACCGCGTCGACGCCGTTGTACGGCAAGATGGCCGACCTGTACGGGCGCAGACCGGTCTTCCTCTTCTCGATCGGCACGTTCCTGGTCGGGTCGTTGCTGGCCGGGCTGTCCCAGAACATGACCCAGCTGATCATCACCCGGGGCATCCAGGGCCTCGGTGCGGGTGGTCTGCTGACGCTCGCGTTCACCATCATCTCGGACGTGGTGTCCCCCCGGGAGCGGGGTCGTTACCAGGGTCTGTTCGGTGCGGTCTTCGGGATCTCGTCGGTGGCCGGGCCGCTGGTCGGTGGGTACTTCGCGGAGACCGACTGGCGGTGGATCTTCTACATCAACGTGCCGCTGGCGGTCCTGGCCATCGTGGTCTGCTACCACGTGATGCGGTTGATCCCGTTCGAACGCCGGGACCACTCGATCGACTGGCTCGGCGCCGGCCTGCTGGTCGCCGGGGTGAGTGCGTTGCTGCTCGCGTTGAGCTGGGGCGGCAACGAGTACGCCTGGGGCTCCGGCGTGATCATCAGTCTGTTCGTCGTCGGCGCGGTGCTGGGGGTGCTCTTCGTCCTCCAGGAGGCCCGGGTCGCCGAACCGATCCTGCCGCTGCGGCTGTTCCGCAGCGCCACCTTCGCGCTGGCCAACTCGGCGCTGCTCATCATCGGTCTGGTGATGTTCGGCTCGATCATCTTCATCCCGCTCTACCTGCAGATCGTCAAGGGCGCCTCGCCGACCCGCAGCGGTCTGCTGATGCTGCCGATGATGGCCGGCATCATCATCACCTCGATCCTGACCGGCCGCGCGATGACCCGGATCGGCCGGTACAAGTGGTTCCCGGTGGCCGGTTCGGTGACCCTCCTCGTCGGCATGTTCCTGTTCACCAGCCTGGAGGTGACCACCTCGCTCTGGGTGGCCTTCGGGTTCATGGTGGTGATCGGCGTCGGGCTGGGCCTGTGCATGCAGTCGTTGATCCTCGCGGTGCAGAACGCGGTGTCCGTACGCGACCTGGGCGCCGGCACCTCCTCGGCGACCTTCTTCCGGTCGCTGGGCGGCTCGTTCGGGGTGGCGATCCTCGGCACGGTGCTCTCGTCCCGGCTGACCGGCGGACTCGCGGACCGGCTGCCCGGTGCGATCGCGCAACTCCCGCCGGAGGAGCAGGCCGCGGTGGCGGCGAGTGGCGGCTCCAACATCTCGATCAACGATCCGGCGACCATCCTGGCCCTGCCGGCGCCGGTGCGCGCGGCCATCCAGGGAGCCTTCGTCGACGCGTTGGACATGGTCTTCCTGACCGCCGGCGTGATCGCGATCCTGGCGGTGGTGGTCACGCTGACGCTGCCCAACACCCAGCTGCGCGGTGCCGGCCCGCAGGGCGCAACCGGTGGCGCGGACCCGCTCGGCGGTAAGGCGCCCTCCCCGGGCGGTAAGCCGCTGACCCGCGAATCCAAGGACGAGGCCGCCGCCGACATGGAGGCCAAGTCCCAGACGATGATCTGAGTGTCAGGCGGGGCGTCGGTAGGCGCCGTACCACCAGGTCGCGGCCAACTCCCGGGCCGCCGCCGCGTCGGTCTCGGGGTCGGCCGAGGTGGTGCTGACGTGGTCCGCGAGGAAGCGGTCACCGCCGACCACGATCAGCCGGCTGGCCGCCGTCACGTCCAGGTCGGCGGGGGTACGTCCGGCCTGCTGCTCGATGCGGAGTGCCTGCGCGGTGCGCGTCACGAACCGTTCCAGCCCCGCCGCCCAGTACTCCCGGACCACCTCGTCGTACGCGGCGACCTCGCTGACCGCTGCCAGCACCGGGGCGTATGTCCGGTAGATCCGGATCACGTCGGCGAAGACCTCGGTCAGCGCCGCGAGCGGGTCGCCCGGCCCGGCCGGACTCCACTCGCCGGTGCGGCCGAAGGAGGTTTCCCGCATGGTGCCGGCGAGGCGCATGAGCAGTTCGCTCTTGTCCCGGAAGTGGGTGTAGAAGGTCGACCGCGCCACGCCGGCCTCGGCGGCGATCCGCTGCACCCCGAGGTCGGTGAACCGGGTTCCTTCCCGCAGCAGGCGCTCGGTGGCCGCCAGTACCCGCGCCTCGACGGCGGCCCGACCGTCGGGGTTGCGCCGGCGGCGGCGGGTGATCGAGGGCATAGCCGGAATCCTAGGTGGCCGGGGGTGGGGGCGGCGACGTACGCTCTTTCCCGGACACAGTGTCCGACATAGTGACCACGGGGCGCCTGACCTCGGCCTCCGACCCACCACGAGGAGCAACACACGTGAAGTACCGGCTGTTGGGCAACACCGGGGTGTACGTCTCGGAGATCTCGCTCGGCGCGATGACCTTCGGCGGCAGCGGACATCCGCTCTGGGGAACCCTCGGTGCTCTGGACCTGCCCGAGGCGCAGCGGATGGTCGACGAGGCGCTGGACGCGGGCGTGAACTTCGTCGACACCGCGGACGGCTACAGCGACGGCGAGAGCGAGGAACTGCTCGGCCGGGCGCTCGGCAAGCGGCGTCGCGACGTCGTGCTGGCGACCAAGGTGCACTCGCGGACCGGGCCCGGCCCGAACGACGTCGGCACCTCCCGGCTGCACATCATGCAGAACCTGGAGGACAGCCTGCGCCGGCTGGGCACCGACCACATCGACCTGTACCAGATCCACAACTTCGACCACGTCACCCCGATGGAGGAGATGCTGCGCGCGCTCGACGACGCGGTCCGGCAGGGCAAGGTCCGCTACATCGGCTGCGCCAACTTCGCCGCCTGGCAGATCTCCAAGGCGCTGGGCATCTCCGCTCGGGAGAAGCTGGCCGGCTTCGTCTCCGTGCAGGAGTACTACTCCCTGCTCGGGCGGGACGTGGAGCGCGACGTGGTGCCGATGGCGCTCGACGCGAATGTCGGGCTGACCGTGTGGAGCCCGCTCGCCGGTGGTTTCCTCTCCGGCAAGGTCGGCCGGGACGGCACCGTCGCCGACAGCGGCGCGCGCAGCGCCCAGCCCGGTTACACCAGCTTCACGCCGTTCGACCCGGAGCACGCTTTCGGGGTGGTCGACGTACTCAAGGGCGTCGCCGAGCGGCACGACGTCAGCCCCGCCCGGGTCGCTATCGCCTGGCTGCTGTCCCGGCCGGCCGTGACCAGCGTGGTGGTCGGCGCGCGCAAGCTGGACCAGTTGGTGGACAACATCGCCGCCTCGGACCTCACCCTGACCGAGCAGGATCTCACCGAACTGGACGAGGCCACGAAGCTTCCGGTCGCGTACCCGAACTGGATCCAGGAAGGGTTCTTCGCCGGGATGCGCCACCCGCAGTAGGGCGACCCTGGGGCCGACCTACTTCAGGATCAGCCGGTTCGTCTGCTCGAAGACGTCCAGGTCGGCCAGGGTCTCCAGGACCGACGTGGAGAGTGGGGTCGGGAAGCGGTCGCGGGCGAAGAAGCCCGCGTCGGTGGTCTCGTCGGTGACCCGGGCCAGCTGCCCGTCCCACTCCTCCACCTTGAACGCCGTGGTGAACACCTGGTACGTGTGCCCGTACATGTTGGTGCTCGTCCGGTCCGGGCCGGTGTAGAGGGCGAACGCGCACACCCGCAACGCGCGCAGCCCGGTCTCCTCGCGGACCTCGCGGACCGCGCAGTCGGCGATCGACTCGCCGAGTTCCATCGCGCCGGCCGGCATGGCCCACTGACCGTTGTCCGAGCGCTGGATCAGCAGGATGCGTCCGGCGTTGTCGCTGACCACGGCACGGGCGCCGACGAACATCAGCGTCCGGTCCCCGGCGATTGCGCGTAACTGCCCTACGTACGAGTCGGCCCAGGAGATGCTCACCTGCGCCAACTTACGGGGGTTCCCAACGTGTGACCCGCGACACTAGCTTGTTACCCATGCGTAGCACGATGATGGACGTCCCACTCCAGGTCTCCCGGATCCTCGAGCACGGCGCGGGAGTGCACGGCGCGGCCGAGGTGGTGACCTGGACCGGCGCCGAACCCCGCCGGATGACGTACGCCGAGGTGGGTCGCTCCGCCGCCCGGCTGGCGCACGCGCTACGCGACGAGTGCGGGGTGACCGGTGACGAACGCGTCGCCACCTTCATGTGGAACAACAACGAACACCTGGTCGCCTACTTCGCGGTGCCGAGCATGGGTGCGGTGCTGCACACGCTCAACATCAGGCTCTTTCCCGACCAGGTCGCCTACATCGCCAACCACGCCGAGGACCGGGTGGTGCTCGTCGACACCACGCTCATCCCGCTGCTGGCCCGGGTGATCGGCGAGTTGACCACGGTGCGGCACGTCGTGGTGGTGGGCGGTGGTGACCCGGCGCCGCTGGTGGCGGCAGCCGGCGAGCGCATCACGGTGCACCACTGGGATGCGCTGCTCGCGGACCGGCCCGAGGTGTACGACTGGCCGGAGGTGGACGAGCGTGACGCCGCGGCACTCTGCTACACCTCGGGCACCACCGGAAACCCGAAGGGCGTCGCCTACTCGCACCGGTCGATCTACCTGCACTCGTTGCAGGTGTGCATGCCGGAGGGCTTCGGTCTCGGGCCGACCGACCGGGAGTTGGCCATCGTGCCGATGTTCCACGCCATGTCCTGGGGGCTGCCGTACGCCGCCTTCCTCTCCGGCGCGTCGCTGATCATGCCGGACCGGTTCCTCCAGGCCGCGCCGATCGCCGAGATGATCGCCGCCGAGCGGCCCACGCTGGCCGGCGCGGTGCCGACGATCTGGACGGATCTGCTGGCCTACCTGGACAGCCACGACGTGGACACCTCCTCGCTCACCGAGGTGATCGTCGGTGGCTCGGCCTGCCCGCCGGCGCTGATGCACGCGTTCGACGAGCGGCACGGCATCGACGTGATCCACGCCTGGGGGATGACCGAGATGTCCCCGCTGGGGTCGGTCTCGCGTCCACCCGCCGGGGTGACGGGGGAGCAGGCGTGGCGCTACCGCTACACGCAGGGGCGGGTGCCGGCGGGCGTGCAGGCGCGGATCGTCGGCCCGTCGGGCGAGTCGTTGCCCGCCGACGGCGCGGCCGTGGGCGAGCTGGAGGTCCGGGGGCCGTGGGTGACCGACAGGTACGTCGGCGACGACGCCCCGGACGAGGAGAAGTTCCGCGACGGCTGGCTGCGGACCGGGGACGTGGGCACCCTCTCGCCGGACGGCTACATCTCGCTGACCGACCGCGCCAAGGACGTGATCAAGTCCGGGGGTGAGTGGATCTCGTCGGTGGAGCTGGAGAACGCCCTGATGGCCCACCCGGCGGTGCTGGAGGCGTGCGTGGTGGGAGTGCCGGACGAGCGGTGGGACGAGCGACCGCTGGCCACCGTCGTGGTTCGCGAGGGTGTCTCGGTGACCGCGGAGGAGCTGCGGGACTTCCTGGCCGACTCGGTGGCGCGTTGGCAGCTGCCCGAGCGCTGGGCGTTCATCGACGCGGTGCCCAAGACCAGCGTGGGCAAGTTCGACAAGAAGGTAGTCCGATCGCGGTACGCCGAGGGTGAGCTGACTGTCCGAGAACTGACAGCCCCGTAACGTTTTCCCCGGCACTGTCGCCTGTTGGGGCAGGGGTAACTCCTGAAGATCCCTCCCCGGGAGGGCGGCCCCGGCGTTCGCACCGCGCCGGGGCCGCCCGTTCCACGCGGGACGACCCGCACCGTCATTGTTGCGAAACTTCTTCGCCTCTGTCCTGATGACGGGGAAATCGGGTGGTCCGCGAGCCGATCAGGCGTCGCTGGTTCGCACCAGGACCTTGCCCACCGTCGAGTCCTCCACCGCCTGGTGCGCCGCTGACGTATCGGCCAGCGGGTAGTAGTGCAGGGGGAGTCCGGCCTCCGCGCCGACCCGCAGCGCGCCCTGGCCGGCCGCCGCCGCCACGTCCTTGACACCCTGCGCCTTGGCCGCCTTCGGCTCCGTGTAGACCAGCACGAACTGCCAGCGCGCGTTCGGCACCATCAGTGGGCGGACCGGGATCGTCAGGTCGGCGCCCCCGTTGTCGGCGTACACGCAGACCGCCCCGCCGTGTCGCAGCACCTGCACGTCCACCGCCGCGTTCTGGGCCGGGGCGACCTCCACGATCGTGTGCACCCCGTCGGGGGCGATCCGGTGGACCTCCTCGACCACGTCCTGCTTCCGGTAGTCGATCACGTGAGAGGCGCCGGCCGCCGCCGCGAGCTGCGCCTTCTCCGCACTGCTCACCGTCGCGAATACCGTGGCATCGGCCCACCGGGCGAGCTGGATCGCGGCGTTGCCGACCGCGCCCGCCCCGCCCTGCACCAGCACGGTGTGGTCCGCCAACGCACCGGCGCGCAGCGTGTCCGGCATGAACTCGCCGGCGGTCAGACAGCGGTGCGCGGTGAGGAACGGGATGCCCAGGGCGGCCCCCAGCTCGAACGGGGCGTCACCGAGGCGTACCACCTGCCGGACCGGCACCAGCGTGTACTCCGCCGACGTCCCCCACGGCCGCTGCCAGGCCGCCTCCCAGATCCAGACGCGCTCACCGATCAGGTCCGGGTCGACCCCCTCGCCGACGGCCTCCACCACCCCCGCGCCGTCCTGCCCGGGAATCTGCCATCCGTCCGGTGCTGAGCTGCGGCGGGACTTCCAGTCCGTCGGATTGACCCCCGAGACCGCGACCCGCACCAGAACCTCGCCCGCGCCCGGCTCCGGCACCGGCCGGTCGACCAGTTCCAGCACCGAAGGGTCACCGGCGCGCTCGTACACGATGGCCTTCATTCGTGGTCTCTACCCCGCCCGGCCCGGGTCAACCCAGATCGTCCAGCAGGTCCGGGGTCAGCTCACCGATCGCGCCCAGTGTCACAGTGGCCAGCCGGGCGGCGTCCGGGTCGAGAGGGTACGAGCCGTGTGGCACCGCCACCACCCGCATGCCCGCCGCGGCGGCGGACCGCACCCCGTTCGACGAGTCCTCCACCGCCACGCAGCGGCCCGGGTCGACGCCGAGGCGTCCCGCGACGCTCAGGTACACGTCCGGCGCGGGCTTGCCCCGCTCGGTCTGCTCGGTGGAGAGCGTCGCGCCGAACGCGTCGGTCAGGCCGGTGGCGGCCAGCGCCGCCTCGATCAGCCGGGTCGGTGACGAGCTGGCCAACCCCAGCGGCCAGCGCGCGGCCATCCGGCGGACGACCTGGTCGGCGCCGTCGATGAGGGGTACGTGGTCCCGGTAGCGCCGGGTCATCTCCTCGACGACCTCGACGGCGACCTGCTCGGCCGTGCGGTTCACGCCCAACTCGCCGCTGAGGTAGTGGGCCCACTCGCCGGTGCTCATCCCCATCAGGCGACGTTGGGTGTCCGGCTGCCACGTCCCGCCGTGCGTCGCCACGTACGCCCGGCGGACCTCCTCCCACACCGGCTCGGAATCCACGATCACGCCGTCCAGGTCGAAGACCACCGCATCCGTCACGGCACCATCCTGCCCGACCGCTGCCTGCGGGGTCAGCCGGGCAGCGCGGGCAGCCCGACTGGACTCTCCGCCGGGACCAGGGTGTGGCAGGAACGGGCGATGGGGTCCAACAGCTCCCGAAGCCGGTCCGTCTCGCCCGGGGTGAGCGCCTGCCACGGGTGGGCGGCGGCCCGGTCGGTGGCCTCCTCGACGGCCTCGAACTCGGCCCGGCTGTGCTCGGTGACCGTGCCGTCCCCGGCCAGCCAGCCCCGCTGCGTCAGGCGTTCGCGGGCGGCCTTCCACTGCTCCTCGGACCATCCCCGGCCCAACAGGTACTGCGGCTGCGAGCCGT
Source organism: Micromonospora sp. WMMD964 (assembly GCF_029581455.1). Classification (NCBI taxonomy): domain Bacteria; kingdom Bacillati; phylum Actinomycetota; class Actinomycetes; order Micromonosporales; family Micromonosporaceae; genus Micromonospora; species Micromonospora sp. WMMD964. The sequence goes on from NZ_CP120860.1 coordinate 1,549,863, forward strand.
CCGCCGCCACCCGCCAGGTCAGCGTCTCGACCGGGTCCAGCCCGGCGGCCACCAGCGCCGCCACGTGCCCGTCGCCACGGTGCTCACGCAGCGTCGTGGCGGCCTGCCAGAGCCGGGCCAGCGGGTATTCCCCCACCGGCAGCGCGGCGTTGGCCGCGCCGAGCACCCGGCCGGCGGTCTGCACCGCCGAGGCGGCCCGCTCCAGCAGGTCGGCGGCCTCCGCCAGGTGCGACTCCGGCAGCTCGTAGGTCAGCTCCGCGAGCGCCTGCACCGCGCCGGTCAGGCGGGCGCGGAGCGCCTCCTGCGGGGTGGCCAGCCGCCACACCGCAGGCAGCGCCCGGGTGACCATCGGCGGCGCGAAGTTGAAGAAGGCGGCGATCACCGGGGCCGCCTCGGTCGCGCCCAGCGGCGCGGCCCGGCCGGCGAAGTAGCCCCGCCAGTAACCCCGCAGACCGACCGCCTCGTACGCGGCGCGGGCCCGTGGATGGAGGTAGGTGACCGCGTGCACCGGCTCGAAGTACGCCCACATCACGCGGGCCGTCCGTCCAGCCTCGTCCAGCGCCGTCACACGCACCTCCGGGTCCCGGTTACGGATGCTCACCCCGGGCGGTGCACCGCCCGGGGTGACGCCGAACCTACTGCCGGTGGGTGACGGGTCGGAAGCCCCATGTGAACAACTCCATCGCTACCAGTAGACAACCGGGGCGATTCGGTCAGATCACTGGGCGGCGAGGACGTCCACCACGAAGCGCAGCGGACCGGTCGGACGTCCACCGGCGTTCGCCTCGTCGTTGCCGTACGCCAACTCGCCCGGGATGTCGAGCTGCACCCGGCTGCCCACCGTCACGCCGACCAGGCCCTGGTCCCAGCCGGGGATGACCTGACCGACGCCGATCGGGAAGGTGGCCGGTTGCCCATTGTTCCAGGACGAGTCGAACTCCTTGCCGTCCTTGTAGAACACACCCACGTAGTTGGTGGTGATGTTCTGGCCCTTCTGCACGGCCGGACCGGTGCCCTTGATCAGCGGGGTGACCGCGAGCTTCTTGAGGTCACCGGTGCCTGCAGTGACAGTCGGCTTGGTGCCCAGCGCCGGGTCGGCGCCCTCGGGAAGCTGCGGGGCGGGGGGAGCGCCGGGCGCGTCGGGGGCCGGAGCGGAGGCGGACGGAGTCGCATCGGCCTGGTTCTCGGGCTTGTCGTCGCCCCCGCCGATCGTCACGAAGACGGTGATCAGCACCCCGACCACGGCGACCGCGGCGAGGCCGCTGATCCACGCGTTGCGCTTTCGCCTCGCGTCGGCTGCCTTCTTCGCCGCCAACTGGGCGGCCAATCGGCGCCCCGACTTGGTCGCCGGGCTCTGGTCCGGGCCCGTCTGCTGCGTCCGCTCGCTCACGTCGTCGACTCCCTGCTGCGAAGTTGGCCGGCACCCGGTGCCGGGGGGAAAGCCGACGCACACGGTACCCGCACCGCGGCCCACTGTGCCCGCCGCGCACGCCTCGGATCGCCCACCCCGGCGGTTCCGGGACGTCGGCGGGCGTTATTCCGGGACGACCATGAAGTCGGTCACGAACGAGGTGACCCGGCCGTCGGCGGTACGACCGATCCAGGTGCCGTAGCAGCCGTCGCCCCAACCGCTGGTCACGGTGACGACGTTGGCCCCACTGGCCTCGTCCAACACGGCGGTGATCAGCCCTGGCACCGGGGACGAGGGCAGCTCGGCCGGGATGAAGACCTCCTCGACCCGGTCGTAGTCCCAGCCCTCCAGGACGGCGAGTGCGGTCGGGTCGGCGAGGGTGCCGACGCCGGCGTCCACCCCGTACCCGAAGTAGTCGTCCGCGCCGAGCGTGGCGACGTCCTGGTCACCCGCGACGGCCGGCTCCCAGCGGACCGTCGGCTCGGTCGAGACGACCAGCTCGAACGCGGCCACCCGCCGGTCCACCTCGGCGTCCTCCCGGAGCACCACCGCCACCCAGGCGCGGGCGGGGTGCCGGCCCGGCGGCACGGTGACCGTGAACGGCTCGGCCTCCGGGCAGACCAGCGGGTCACACCCCACCACCCGACCGGTCGGCAACACGATGTCGCCCACCGGGTGGGCCTCGATCAGGTACGCGCCGTGCTGGTCGGTGAAGCGGGCGCCGGGCGTCAGCAACCGGTCCAGATCAGGGGTGTACGGCATGAGGGCTCCTCCGGTCGCCAGCGGCCGGCGGAGCGTACCCGGTGCGGCGGACACCGCCGTCGCTGCCGTACGGTCAGGCGCTCTTGCGGGGTGCGGTCTTGCGCGCGGCCGTCTTCTTCGCCGGCTCCGCCTTCTTCGCGGTGGTCTTCTTGGCGGCGGTCTTCTTCGCCGGTTCGGCCGCCTTCTTCTCGGCGGTCTTCTTCGCCGCGGTCTTCTTCGCGGGGGCCTTCGCGGCCTTCTTCTCCGCCGCCTTCTGCGCGGACCGGGCCGACGAGATGGGTGTCGGCTCGCCGCCACCACCGCGGGCGGGTTGCTCGCCGCGAGCCGCCTTGGCCCGCTCCACCGACGCCTTCAACGCGGCCATCAGGTCCACCGCGGCGGCCGGGGCCTCCTCGACCTCCTCCGGCTGCACGACCTCCCGACCCTCCACCTTGGCGTCGATGACCTCCTGCAACGCGGCCCGGTAGTCGTCGGTGAAGACGTCCGGCTCGAACTCGCCGGTCATCGAGTCGATCAGGGAACTGGCCATCGCCAGCTCCGGCGGACGCACCTTGAGGTCCTCGTCCAGGAAACCGAAGTCCGGGGTACGGATCTCGTCCGGCCAGAGCATCGTGTTGAGCAGCAGCACGCCCTCGCGGACCCGCAGCGTGGCGAGCTGCTCCCGCTGACGGAGCGCCACCTTGACGATGGCCACCCGCTCCGAGTCGATGAGCGCGTCGCGCAGCAGCACGTACGGCTTGGTCGCCGCGCCCTCCGGTTCGAGGAAGTACGCCTTGTTGTAGAGGATCGGGTCGACCTGCTCGGCCGGTACGAACTCCAGCACGTCGATCGCCCGGGAACTGGTCAGCGGCAGGTCGGCGAAGTCCTCGTCGGTGAGGATCACCATCTCCCCGCCACCGATGTCGTAGCCCTTGGCGATGTCGTCGTAGGTGACCTCCTCGCCGCAGACCGAGCAGGTGCGCTTGTAGCGGATCCGCCCGCCGTCCTCGCGGTGCACCTGGTGGAACCGGATGTCCTTCTCCTCGGTCGCGGAGTAGAGCTTCACCCCGATCGAGACGAGCCCGAACGACACGGCTCCCTTCCAGATGGCACGCATCCTGCGCTCCCTTCCCCGGTATCGACCATGCTCGCATCCGAAAGAACCGGACGCGAGGTGTTCGGCCTGCTACTACAGTCGGGTCGTGCCCGGCGCGCCGCTCAAGCCGATGCTCGCGATGACCGGGCCGCTCCCGGCGGGTGACGGCTGGGCGTACGAGTTCAAGTGGGACGGGGTCCGCGCGCTCGCCGACATCTCCGACGGTGGTCAGCACCTGTATGCCCGTTCCGGCGTGGAGATCACCGCCGCGTACCCGGAGTTGGCCTCCCTGCCCGAGCAGGTCGGCGACGCGCTGCTCGACGGCGAGGTGGTGCTGCTCGGCGAGGGTGGGCAGCCGTCGTTCACCGCGCTGGCCGAGCGGATGCACGTGCGGGACCGCAACAAGGCGGCCCGGTTGGCGGCGGTCATGCCGGTGACGTACATGATCTTCGACCTGCTGCGGCTCGACGGCGACGACCTGACCGGCTGGCCGTACGAGCGCCGCCGGGAGGCGCTGGACGGGCTGGGCCTGGGGAGCGCCCGCTGGGCGGTGCCGCCGATGTTCGCCGACGGGCCGGCCACCTATGAGGCGGCGGGCGAGCACGGCCTGGAGGGCGTGATGGCCAAGCGGGTCGGTGCCGTCTACCGCCCGGGGGTGCGCTCACCGGACTGGGTGAAGGTCAAGCTGGAGGTGACCGGTGACTTCGTCGTCGGCGGCTGGCGACCGGGCGCGCGCCGGATAGGCGGGCTGCTGGTCGGTGTGCCCGGCCCGGACGGCAGGTTGATCTACCGGGGTCGGGTCGGCGGCGGAATCGGCGCGGCCATCGAGCGGCAACTCCTCGCCGAGTTGGAGCCGCTGCGGTCCGGCGCGTCGCCGTTCGCCCCCGGCGTGCCGCGCGAGGATGCCCGGGGAGCCATCTGGGTAGAACCCCGGGTGGTGGTGGAGGTGAAGTACGGCCAACGCACCCCCGACGGCCGACTGCGCTTCCCCCGGGTGCTGCGGTTGCGCCCGGACAAACCTCCGGAGGAGGTCGACGATGCCGGCTGAGCGGCTACGGGTGGATGTCGAGGGCCGCCCGCTGGAGCTGTCCAACCTGGACAAGGTGCTCTACCCGGCGGCGGGTTTCACCAAGGGTGAGGTGATCGACTACTACACCCGGATCTCGCCGGTGCTGCTGCCGCACCTGCGGGATCGGCCGGTGACCCGGATCCGCTACCCCAACGGCGTGGACGACAAGTCGTTCTTCGAGAAGAACACCCCGGCCGCGACCCCGGACTGGGTGCGGGTGGAGAACCTGCCCGCGCCCGGCTCGACGAAGGGCCGGGAGACGATCGACTACGTGGTCGCCGACGACCTGCCCACGCTGGTGTGGCTGGCCAACCTGGCGGCGTTGGAGCTGCACACGCCGCAGTGGAAGGTGGGCGAGCACCCGGACATGATGGTCGTCGACCTGGACCCGGGGCCGCCGGCGGGGCTGGCCGAGTGCTGTCCGGTGGCGGTGCTGATGCGGGACCGGCTCGCCGACGACGGCATCGAGTCTTACCCGAAGACCTCCGGCAAGAAGGGCATGCAGCTCTGTTGCCCGATCGCCGGCACCCAGTCGTCCGACGACGTCTCCGCCTACGCCCGGCGGATCGCCCAGGAGTTGGAGAAGGCCCACCCGAAGCTGATCGTTTCGAAGATGGCGAAGAACCTCCGCCCGGGGAAGGTCTTCATCGACTGGAGCCAGAACAACGCGGCGAAGACCACCGTGGCGCCGTACTCCCTGCGGGCCCAGTCGGTGCCGTCGGTGTCGACGCCGCTGACCTGGGACGAGGTCGAGACCGGCGCCCGCGGTCGGAAACCGGCCGTCCGGCAGTTCACCGCCGCCGAGGTCCTGGATCGGGTCGAGGAGTACGACGACCTGCTCGCTCCGCTGCTCGACGGCGGCCCGGAACTACCCTCGGCCTGACAACCTTCGGTGACCCCGCGGCGTGTAAGGCGCGTGACCGACCAACAGAAACCACTGTCCGCGGCGGACCGGTCCTACGTCGCGTTCGTCGAGGTGGCGTGGGAGCGACACATCCGGCTGGCCATGTTGCTCAGCGGCGACCGGTGGCGGGCCGAGGAGTTGCTCCAGGACAGCCTGGTCAAGGTCTACGAACGGTGGCGGCGGCTGTCCCGGCTCGGCGACCCGCACGCCTACCTGCGCCGGGCCCTGGTCAACAACCACACGTCCGGTTGGCGTCGGCGTCGCCGCGAGAGCCTCTTCGCGGACGTCCCCGACCGGGCCACCCCGGCCGACGGCGTCGGCCCGGACGCGGTCGTCCTACGCCGGGCCCTGATGTCGCTGCCGGCGAAGCAGCGGGCGGTGGTGGTGCTCCGGCACTACGAGGACCTGAGCGAGCGCGAGGTCGCCCAGGTGCTGGGTTGCTCGCTGGGCACCGTCAAGAGCCAGAACGCCCGGGCGCTGGGCAAACTGCGCCACCTCCTTGAGGAATCCTTCGACTCGGTAAGCAGGTGAACGTCATGAACAGCATCGACGACCGTCTCGCCCATCGGCTGCACGACTTGATCGACGGCGAAACGGGCTCCGAACCCCCGGTGGGCACGTTGATCGAGCGCGGTCGACGGGCCCGCCGACGCCGGACCACAGCGCTTGTCGGCGGCACCTGCGTGCTGCTGGCGCTGGGCGTCGGCACCGCCGTGACCCTGCCGACGATCGCACCGTCGGGTCGGCCCGGAGTCAGCACCGAGGCCGCGCGACCGGGGCCGGTCTCACCGGCGATGCGGCTCGTCTCGGCCGCAGCCGCCAGCGAGAACATCAGCTACCGGATGCGGCTGACCAGCTCGGGTCCGGGCGGGCTGACCTACGAGGGCGCCTTCGACCCGAGGACCTCGACCGGCTACGTCCGTGCGCCGCAGGACGACTCGGTGATGACCGAGCTGCTGATCAACGGCACCCGGTACGAGGGTGGCGAGCGCCCGCTGAGCCCGCTGCCGGCCGACAAGGGGCCGGGCGAGACGTACGGCCGTTACGGGCAGTACCCGGGGACGTACAACCGGCTCTTCCTCTACGGTGACGGGAACGCGGTGCTGGGTGCCGCCGAACCCGACCCGGCTGCCCTGTTCGCGGCGTTGAAGCGCGTGAACGCGACGGTCACCGAGAACCCGGACGGCACCCTGCACTTCACGTACGCCACCACGGACAGGGACGGGTCGAGCAGCACGACCGGCGACGTCACGCTGAACCGCGACGGTCGGATCGCGAAGGTGGCGCTCACCGTCACCTGGCAGTCGACGGCGAAGGGTCGGCTCGACACCGGAACTGCCAACTCGACGCTCGAACTGTTCGACTACGGCGTCGACGTGACGGTCCAGCGCCCGACCGACGTTGTGATGATCAAGAAGTAGACCCGCGAGGCCCGGTGTCCACCCGGATGGACACCGGGCCGATGCGGCTCGTCCGGCCGGGTGCGGGCGGCGAGCCCCCACCGGCCGTTCCAGATCAGCGGTGTCCGAAGACCTTCCGGCTGGAGCCGAGCCGCAGGAGCACCGTCTCGCCGGTGGCGTCCTGCACCGCGTCGTTGTCGGTGATCGCGTACACCTCACCGTCGCCGGCCACGGTCAAACCCTCAAGCTTCTCCTGGGTCCACCCGTTGGTGGCGCGCAGCGCGGGCAGCACGTCGACGGCGAGCGTCTTCGGCAGCACCGTCAGCGGGCCGGTCGCCGCCGCACCCGGCAGCGGCACCGTGTAGATCCGCTTGACCGCGGCGGCCGGGCCGTTCAGCTTGTCCCGTTCGATGACGGCGAGCCGGTCGCCGACCACGGTGATCTCGGAGAGGCCCATCCAGTCGCCCGGCACCGAGGTGCTGCCCAGCTGGTAGCCGAACCAACTCCAGGTGCCCGCCGTGACGTCGTAGCGGCCGAGCCGCACGATGCCGGCCGGATCGGTGCTCAACTCCCGCTGCACGGCCACCCAGACGATCTCCCGGCCCTGCCGGTCGGTGGTTGCGGTGACACCCTCCAAGCCCTGCTTACCGAGACCGGCGGCGACCTCGGCGGGCAGTGCGACGGTCTGCCGGGTGAATCCGGCCGCGTCGAGCCGGACCAGCTTGTTCTCCGCACCCTTGGCACCCTCGACGGCGAGCCAGAAGCCGCCCTGCGGGCGGGCGAAGACGCCCTCCGCGTCGTACCCGACGGGTGCTCCGGCCGCGTCCTTCACCGGCAACGCGCCGGTGATCACGGCGGGCGTCCGCTTCGCGTCGATGGTGAGGATGCGGGTCTGGCTGTACGCCGCGTCGGTGACGCTGTAGAGCTGATCCCGCTTGCCCGGTACCGCGCTCAACGCGCCGAGCGCGCCCCAACCGATCGGTGCGCCGGTCGGGTCGGTGCCGGAAACGATGCTCGGGAACGTCGGCGTGCCCTTGCCGAGCTGGAAGAGCGACACCGACGCCCGGACGTTCACCGAGGGGTCGTCCTCCTCGCTGGAGACCGCGAGCAGACCACGCGCCGGGATCGGCAGCAGCCCCTCCGGCCCGTTGGTGGTGGGCAGGACCTGCTTGAACACCGGCCTGGTGGGATCGCCCAGGTCGTAGACGGCGACGAAGTTGCTGCGCTCCGAGCCGACGAACGCGTACCGCACCCCGTCGTACTCGGCGACCGCCACGCCCTCCGGCTCGGTGCCCTTCTTGCCGGCCCGGTCCTCGTTGTGCAGCCCGTACGTGACGGCGAGCCGCTCGAAGGTGTTCCCGGCGTCCCAGGCGACCCGGCCGCTACGGCTGTCGAAGACGGACCAGCCGCGGGTGCCGCCGCGCCAGTCGCCCTCGTTGGCCGTGGCGAGGTAGCGGTCGTCGACCCAGGCCACCGCGTCCGGCTCGCGCGGGACGTCGGTGATGCTGCCGGTCAGGTCGATGACACCGTCCTTCGTGGTGTCGATCCCGCTGATCGTGGCGGTGCCCGCGCTGAAAACCCTGGTGATCCGGCCGGTGGGCAGGTCGACGAGGACGACGCCGTTGTTCTCCTGGAGCGTCACGGCCAGCTGGTTGCGGCTGTTGATCGAGACGTACTCCGGCTCCGGGTCGGTGGGCGCGGCGAGGCCCGCCTGGACCAGCGCGGGCAGCGCGCTGCCGTCGGCGGCGGTCAACGGGACCGGGCGGAGCCGCCAACCGGCCGGGGACTTCCCGTTCAGGTCGACGATCTGCACGAAACCGGCGGGAGCCTGGGGCAGGTCACCCTCCTCGCCGCCGGGCGGGGTGGCCTCCTCGTCGCGCTCGTTCTCGATGGCGATCGCGGCGTACCGCTTGTCGGTGCTGATCGCGATCGAGTCGGGCTGGCCGCCGAGGTCGAAGCTGGCCACCCGCTTGCGGCCGGCCAACTCGATCACGTCGAGGCGACCGGACGGCTCGGTGAAGCTGCGGCTGGTGTTGACCACCACCAGCACGTACTTCCCGACCACGGCGACCGAGGTCGGCTCGTCCTCGGCGTCGCCGAGCTGCGCCAGGGAGAGCGTGCCGAGGCCGCGCGGCCGGTCGGCCCGGGAGATGTCCAGGAAACCGATCCGCTTGGCCAGCGCGTCGGTGTGGATCAGCGTGCGGCCGTCCTCGCTCACCGCCGAGATTTCGGCGACCGTCGCGGTCGCCGGGTCCTCGCCGGCCGGGCGGTTCTGGAACACCGGGTACGTGGCGACCCGGTCGAAGGCGAGCGACCCGCCCGGGTGGTGGTGTCCGCCGGCCGACGCGGGGATGGCCCCGGTCAGGCTGGCGGCGGCGACACCGGCGGCGGTGAGCGCGGTGAATGCTCGTCTGAGTGTCAAGGACTTCCTCCGTTAGGTCGTACCCGCACGGAGGCTGACACCCGTTGGGGAGCATCAGCTTGCGCCGACGTGAACAGCGGGCGAAGCACACGACCAGGAGACGCCTGTCGCTAGAGTTCGGCCATGCGTCAGAGTGAGCTTGTCGATGCGCTGCGTGAGATTCCGGCGTTGACTGTGGTGTCCGACGGTCCCGCCCTGGTCGTCACGGTGCCCGCGATCGGTCAGAGCCTGCGGCTGCACGCCGAGGCGGTGACCTGGCTGAAGCCCGGTGTGCTGCCGACCGGAGAGCCGTTCCTGCAACTCCAGGGACGGATGCACGACCATGAGGTACGTCTGGTGCTGCTGAACGACGACGTGGGGTGGGTGCCTCCTGACGTCAACTCCCTGCTGGACACCGAGATCCCGGTGACCATCACCGACGCGCCGGAGATGGTCGCGTACTCCGACCTGGAACGGGAAGCCGTCCGGGCGCTGGCTGCGGCCGACCGCCCGGACGTGAACCTGTTCGCCCTCGCCGCGACGCTGCTGGTGCACCGGTGCGCCATCGTCGGTGCCCTGCGGCTCGGCCTGCGGCCGCTACGTGTTGTTCAGCTCTGGCATGAGCTGTGGTGCCAGGTGGGCGAGTTGCTTCACGGCCCGTTCTGGCCCGATCCGTACTGGGACCGGCTCCTGCTGGAGGCGGGAGTGCCGCTGGCCCCGTACGAGCAGGCCCGACTCGGGGATCGACCGGCCGTCGAGACGCTGACCGTGGCCGACCTGCGGGCGATGGAACCGGTGTTGACTGTCGACCGGGCGGACGCCCACTTCCTCGCCGCCTGGCGGCAGTGGATGAAGCTGACCCCGAGCCAGGTGTGCGAGGTGCTGACGGCCGACCTGCCCGAGGCCAGGATCGAGGTGTCGCTCTACATCGAGGGCGGAGGCGCGGTCTCGATGCGCATCGCGCCGTCCGGCGTCTTCCAGGCCCTGATCGAGTTGCGGCTGTCCTTCACCACGCGGTCCGCGTCACTCGACGAGATCCGCATCGCCGACGAGTTGAAGGGCAGCGGACTCTTCCCGCGACTCCGCTCCAACATCGAGAACTTCACCCGATCACTGGGGTTGCTGTCTCTGAAGGTCTACGCCACCGGCGACGGCAGTGTGGCGTTCGCCCGCGCCGGCTACGACTGGGACCGATCCTGAGTCAGCGCCGTCAGCGCCGGTCGCTCAGAGTGCGCCTCAGTTGGGCGGTGGCGTCCACGCCGATGGCCTGCTGGGTTGCCGTGAGCAGTTGCCCACACAACACCCGCGCGGTCTCGATCTCGGAGCGGGCGTGCCCCACCTCCCGGAGCAGGGCTTCGCGCTGGTCATCGGCGACCGTCCGGATGTCCGGGACCTCGCTGCGGCGCGCGTTGCGCACCTCGTTCGCCACCACCAACACGAAGTCCGTCCGGTCGCGGTCGAGCGTGGTTGCCGTGGACGCGGCCGGACTGTCGGCCACCACCCGGGTGACGGCCTCGGCGGGCAGGAAGAACAACGTCGTCGTGGAGAACTGGCTGAGGGCGGCCTGTTGCTGCCAGCGGGTCAGCAACCCCGACTTGCCGTCGAGGAAGGGTGCCATCGCGAACGCGAAGTCCACGTCCACGGTGGCGAGCAGCGCCCGGGAGTCCTCGAGGCTTTTTCGGAGCTGATTGATCAGCGTGGACTGCCGGTACAGGAGGGTGGCGAACTCCGATTGGTCGTCGGCGCGGGGCTCGCCGCCGGAGATCAGCGTGTCGGCCAGGGTCAGGAGGCGCTCGCCGTTCAGGCACAGCTCCTGGAGAGTCAGGACCACGCCCAGCAGATCGGCGCCGACCTTCGCGTCCTGGGACACCGCACGCCGGTCCAGCACTCTGGTGACGTACGAGCTGATGATCTGAACCACCGTGGACAGCAGTTCACCCACTGCGCGGCTCCCTCGAAAGCGGTGTGGCCGCGAGTGTAGTCGCCGGCTGCCCGCCCTGGCCGGATCGCCACCAGGCGCCGCCGACCAGGGCCACGGTGATGACGCTGACCGCGATGTCGCCGGCCACTGCCGCCGCCGGGCTCGCCGGGGAGTACGGCGGCACGAGGTACGCGAATGCGGCGGCGCTGACCACGCTCGCCGAGGCGGCGACGAGCACGTGCCGCTGCCCCCAGCGCACGCCCGCCGACCAGTAGGCGATGGTGGCCCCCACGATGGCGGCGAGCCCCAGCGCGATGGCCACCCCCGTCCAGCCCGGCGTGAGGTCGGTGCCGAAGCGGACGAGGACGACCAGCAGGCCGACCCACAGCGGATGCGGGACCCGGCGTGCGCGGCGCGGAGAGGGGCGACGCCAGCGGGGAAGCAGTGCCGTCGCGACGAGGGCAAGGACCAGCAACGTCGCGAAGGTCAGTTGTAGTGGGCTGGCCAGGAAGCCCTTGTCCCCGTTGATGTCCGAGAAGATGAACAGACTGCCGAGCAGGTAGATCAGACCGACGACGACGAGACCTGATCGGCCCAGCCACGGCCGAAGCCGGCGGTCCGCCCCTTGGAACGACTCGATCAGCACGATCGGCGCGCAGATCGTCAGCACGATGTGGTTGCCCACGTAGTCGAACGCCTGCCGGAGGCTGAATCCGAGCCCCGGCACCAGCGTCGCCTCGGCGGCGGCCCGGGTGTCGGCGTACTGGGTGTCGTCGAGGAAGTCGGGGTTGAACAGCGACTGGTCGACCAGCCCGGCCTGGAGCACCCCGAACGCGGCGGCGAGCAGCACGATCGTCGGCCAGCCCGCGCCGAGGTGCCGGGCGGTCTCCCGGATCAGGATCGCCGCGCCGCCGTACATCGGACCCAGGAAGATCAGCACCGGGAGGAAGTCGTCGATGGCGAAGCCACCCCACGAGCACTCGGCCGCCCAGGGCGCGAGCAGCAGCAACGCGATCACCGGCAGGAGCCGACGGCGCAGCGGGAGACGGCCGTTTGTGGCACGGTCCGTGGCGGAGTGCTGCGGGGCGGTGCTGTCGGCGGGGTCGGGCTCGGTCGGCATGGGCGCTCCTCGGCGGCGCGTTGGGGGTCGTCTATCACCGTGCGGTGGCCACCCGGCCAGCCGCTACGGCCATCGGCCGACGACGACCGCGACCAAAGTCGTTGAGTACTGTGGTGCCGACCTCGACCGGGGAGCGTGGAGATGCAGCCAACCGTCACGGCCGACCTGTCGGTCCTGCCCGCCGACGCCCAGCAACCGATGCTGAGCTACCGCGACGAGGCGACCGGCGAGCGCGTCGACCTGACCGCCCAGCAGGTCGGTCAGTGGGCGGCGCGCAGCGCGAGCCTGCTGCGGGACGGCTGCGGGCTCGGCCCCGGCAGCCGCGTAGCGGTGTTGCTGCCGCCGCACTGGCGTACCGCCGTGGTGTTGTTGGGCGCCTGGGCCTCGGGCCTGGCGGTGTCGTTCCGACCGCGCGCCACGGCGGGCCTGGCGGTGTTGGAGGCGGGCGGTGACCGGCCGTTCGACGCGGTCCTCGTGACGCCGGAGCGGCAGGACGACTGGCTGGAGGACGTGCCGGAAGCGACGCATCGCTACCTCGTCGGCACCGGCCCAGGTCCGCTGGCCGACGTGCCGCTGGGCTGGCTGGACTGGTCCGCCGAGGTGCTCCGTCACCCGGACATCACGCCCGACCACACCGCCATCCACCCGTCGGACCCGGCCACCGCGGACGGCACCACCTACGGCCAGTGGGGTGCGCTCGCCCAGGAGTTCGCCACGATGCTGGACCTACGCGCCGGTGATCGACTGCTGGTCGACGCCGCCGAGACCGAGCAGCCGCTGAAATGGTTGCTCGCGCCGCTCTCGGTCGGCGCGTCCGTGGTGATCAGCGCCAATCTCGACCCGGCGCGGCGGGACGCCGTGGTCGCCGCCGAGCAGGTGACCCGGGTGCTTTGACACCCGCCGGTCCGGCCACACAGCGCTCCGTGATCCGGTTCCGTTACATCGGCGTATGACCAGCTCAGAGGGTCTTTTGTCGATGCTGTCGGCGTGTTCTCATACCGGAACGACGACGCCATCGACCCTGCACCGCCTCCCTCACCGAAAGGTGCACCGATGCACACCAGACCGACCTTCCGACTGGCGGTCCTCACCGCCACCGCCGCCACGCTCCTGGCGTCCGGCGGTGCCTCCGGTGCGCTGGCCACAGCCGCCCCAGCGAGCGCCTCCCCGGGCGTCACGGCGTGTGAGCCGGGTACCGACGCGCACGGCGTCGCCCGGGTCGCCGAGGGCGCCACCGCGCAGGAACCGGAGCTGTACTCCAAGAACGAGGCCAACGCCTACGGGGTGATCAAGGACGCGCCGCGCCTGCCCGACGGCAGCGTCACCATCCCGACCGTCTTCCACATGGTCTCCGACCACCCGCTCACCGCGGCCGAGACGACCAGGTGGAACAACCTGATCGCCGCACAGATGACGGTGCTCAACGACTCGTTCGCGGGTCGTACGGCGGGCGACGCCGCCGACACGCCGTTCCGGTTCTCGCTCGTCGACACGACGTGGACGGTGAACAGCGCCTGGTACACGGTCGTGCCGGGCAAGAACGAGCGGGACATGAAGAAGGCGCTCTACACCGGTGACTCCCGCACCCTCAACGTGTACGCGGCCAACATCGGTGGCGGGCTCCTCGGCTGGGCGTACTTCCCGAAGGGTTACAACAACGGCCGCGACTACATCGACGGCGTCGTGATGCTCGACGAGTCGATGCCGGGCGGTACGGCCGGCAAGTACGCCCTGGGTGACACGCTGACGCACGAGGTGGGGCACTGGCTGATGTTGGAGCACACCTTCGCGCACGGCTGCTCCGCGTCCGGCGACTTCGTCGCCGACACCCCGCGCGAGGCGGGCCCACAGTTCGACTGCCCCGTGGGCGCGGACTCCTGCACCGCGCCCGGGCTGGACCCGATCCACAACTTCATGGACTACACGCAGGACTCCTGCATGAACATGTTCACGGCGGGCCAGGCGGACCGGATGAGCGACGCCTGGGTGGCGTTCCGCGCCGGCGGCGCCGGGTAACTCGACGCGCGGCAGGGCCGGCGGGTCGCCACAGGCGATTCGTCGGCCCTTCTCGTGCCTGCGGCGCGAGGCGCTGTTCCGCCGCACGGGTGCGTCACCCTTCCGGTGGAGGCCAGCTGATCCGTCCACTTTCACGTTTTACCTGCTCCTACGCTTCGCCGAAGGCAGGTGCGTGGTCTTTCCACAGTGGCGGGGGCGATGGTGGTGTCGAGGCGTACACGTCGGGCTGTGGTTTCGGCGGTGGCCGGTGCGCTGTTCGCCCTCGGGGTGGTCGCGCCCGGCCCGGCGGCGGCCCCGCCGCCCCGCGCGGCCGGGGCCGACGGCGACCTGACGCCCGTGCCGACCGAGCCGCGCCCGCCGCAGTTGCCAGCGGACTTCCAGGGCACCGGCCGGTACATCGTGCGCGACCTCGGCATCGACGTGCCGTTCACCTGGCAGGGCCGTGACGGCAACAGTCAGATGGTCGCCGGCGGCCCGGAGCATCCGATCTGGTTCACCAACCTGATCTACGAGAACACGCTTTACACGCTCACCTACAAGTGGCCGAACATCCCGCTGTTCCCGCCGCGCGAGTGCAGCAAGGTCCCGGGGTTCTTCAACCGGCAGATCTTCAACGACAAGCTGAAGACGTCTCGTTTCGTCGGGCCGGAGATCCTGCAGGGGGAGAGGGACCGGCACGTCGACCACTGGCGGGTCGGTGTCGTCGGCGGCTCCACCGTGCCGGGGGACTTCTTCCGGTTCCCGCTCGCGCTCGGCGACATCTACGTCGACCAGCGCGACCCGACCCGGTGGTGGCAGGTGCTCCAGTTCGGCCTGCAGAACCTCTTCGACCCCGAGCTGGACGAGTGGTTCACCATGGACAGTTTCGACCACCGCCCCGGCCAGGTGACCCTCCCCGACCGCTGCCCACCCCCCACGTCGTGACCCCCCGGCCGAGCTGGGTTGATCAATCCGCACCCGCCGCGCTGATCCACTCCGTTTCGCCGAAAGTGCGGTATCGAAGCGTCTGGGATACCGCACTTTCGGCGATCTGGAGTCGATCAAGGCGCCCGCGGCGCGGCAGAGCGGGCGCGGCCGGAGCGGAAGCGTCAGTCGATGGTCGGGAGCTTCGGGCCGAGGACGTCGTCGGCGTCGACGATCGTGTACGCGTACCCCTGCTCGGCGAGGAAGCGCTGCCGGTGTGCCGCGTACTCGGTGTCGATCGTGTCCCGGGACACCACGGTGTAGAAGTGCGCCTGTCGGCCGTCGGCCTTCGGCCGGAGCACCCGACCCAACCGCTGCGCCTCCTCCTGGCGTGACCCGAACGTCCCGGACACCTGGATCGCCACCGCCGCCTCGGGAAGGTCGATGGAGAAGTTGCCGACCTTGGAGATCACCAACGTCCGCAGCTCGCCGGAGCGGAACGCGTCGAACAGTCGCTCCCGTTCCTTGTTCGTTGTCGAACCCTGGATGATCGGCGCGTCGAGGTACTCGCCGAGCTGGTGCAACTGATCGATGTACGCCCCGATCACCAGCACCTGGTCCTCCGGGTGCTGATCGACCAACGCCTTCACCACCGGCAGCTTGGTGCGGGCGGTCGCCGCCATCCGGTAGCGCTCCTCGGCCTCCGCCGTCGCGTACGACATGCGCTCCGCGTCGGTCAGGGTCACCCGGACCTCGGTGCACTCGGCCGGGGCGATCCAGCCCTGCGACTCGATGTCCTTCCACGGCGCGTCGTACCGCTTCGGCCCGATCAGGCTGAACACGTCACCCTCGCGGCCGTCCTCGCGGACCAGAGTCGCGGTGAGGCCCAGCCGACGGCGGGCCTGGAGGTCCGCCGTGAAGCGGAAGATCGGCGCGGGCAGCAGGTGCACCTCGTCGTAGACGACCAGGCCCCAGTCGCGGGCCCCGAACAGGTCCAGGTGGGTGAACGCACCGCCGCGCCGGGAGGTGAGCACCTGGTACGTGGCGATGGTGACCGGGCGGATCTCCTTGCGCTCGCCGGAGTACTCGCCGATCTCGTCCTCGGTCAGCGACGTGCGGGCGATCAGCTCCCGCTTCCACTGCCGGCCGGCGACCGTGTTGGTGACCAGGATCAGCGTGGTCGCCTTCGCCTCGGCCATCGCCGCCGCGCCGACCAGGGTCTTACCGGCCCCACAGGGCAGCACCACCACGCCCGACCCGCCGGCCCAGAACGCCTCGACGGCCTCCCGCTGGTACGACCGCAGCGTCCACGGCTTGCGCCCGTCCTTGCCGGCCTCGGCCAGCTCGATCGGGTGCGCCTCACCGTCGACGTAACCGGCCAGGTCCTCCGCCGGCCAGCCCAGCTTGAGCAGCGCCTGCTTGAGTCGGCCACGCTCGGACGGGTGCACCCGGATGGTGTCGTCGTCGATCTTGTCGCCGAGCATGCCGGCGAGCTTCTTGCTCTTGGCCACCTCGATCAGCACCAGCCGGTCCAGTGCCCGCAGCACCAGCCCGTGTGCCGGGTCGTTGGCGAGTTGGAGCCGACCGTAGCGGTCCATCGTCTCCGCCACGTCCACCAGCAGGGCGTGCGGCACCGGATAGCGGGAGTACTTCAGCAGCGAGTCGACCACACCCTCGGCGTCGTGCCCCGCCGCGCGGGCGTTCCACAGACCCAGCGGGGTCAGCCGGTACGTGTGCACGTGCTCCGGCGAGCGCTCCAACTCGGCGAAGGGCGCGATGGCCATCCGGCAGGCCTGCGCGTCGGGGTGGTCGATCTCCAGCAGCAGGGTCTTGTCCGACTGCACGATCAGTGGTCCACCGCTCACGCCAGCGTCCTCTCCTCGGTCGATCTTCGGCTCGGGCGGGTCGCATACCCGCAGCTGGCCGACCATCCAGTGTTGCACGCGGCGGGATGCCCGAAGAAAGATGCTCACCGGGTGCAACCGTGACGGCACTCACGAACGTCTAGCAAAGGGACGATTCTCCGGGGAGGTGCCATGAAGCGTGTCGTGAACACTTCCCGGCTGGTCGCCCTGCTGGTGGTCGTGCTGGTCGGTTCCGGTGCGTGCACGTTCGATCCGCAGCCCGGTGGGAGTGGTGGCGGGGGAGCCGCCCCAGCCGGTGCGGCGGAACAGGCAACGGGGGCGAGCGGCACTCCCGGGCCGGACCAGCGCGACCGGCCGCCGCCGGCCGCACCCACCTCCGCCACACCCAAGCCCAAGCCGAAACCCACCCGCAGTGCCACACCCGGACCAACCCCCAGCCGGGGTACGCCGACCGTCGCCGGCTGCCCACAGGGCCAGCACCAGCGCGCGGTGGAGACACACCTGGCCCAGTTGGGCGGGTTCGGGGCGGTCACCGTGGACGGCCGGCAGTCCGCCGCCGACTGCGCCGCCATCAAGAAGTTCCAGAAGAGGTACGGCATTCGCCCCGTCGAGGGTCGCGCCGGACCGACCACCCTCGACGTGGCCCAGCGCCTCGCCACCACCGATCCCAGTCGATGCAAGGCGGGCACGGGCACCACGTTCTGTGTCGACCTGACCCGGCAGACCGTCTGGGCGGTCCGGGGCGGCAAGGTGATCATGGAGCCGACGGTGACCCGCACCGGAATGTCCGGCTACCGCACCCCGTCCGGCACGTTCACGGTCAACTTCCGCAATCCCAAGGAGTGGTCCGACCCGTACGAGGTGTGGCTGCCGTACTGGCAGCACTTCACCCAGGGGATGGGCTTCCACGAGACCACCACCTACCTGCACGACAAGTCGATCGGCTCGCACGGCTGCGTCAACCTCCTGCACGCCGACGCGGTCCGGATGTGGGAGCTGGGCAAGGTCGGCACGCGGGTGGTGCTGATCGGTCGACGCCCCGGCACCTGACGACACGGCGGCGAATCGGGGGTTCAACCCCTGTCCGACCGGTCCAACGAGTGTCACCCTGGGAGTCCAGGGCCGGACCGGGCGGGGAGGCTGGGTATGACGGTCGACCGTGACGTGATCGCGGAACACGAACAGGCACCACCCGACGAGGTGTCCAGGGCGACGGTGATCGCGTACGCCGTCGCGGCGGCACTCCTCGTCGGGTGGTTCCTCTTCGGGTGGCTGGTGCTCCAGCAGGGCTTCGTCGACTCGGTCGGGGAGTCCGCCGGCGCCGGCTTCGCACTACTTCTGATCATCTCGGTGGTCGGCACCGTACGCCGCAGCCGTAACCGCCGCTGACCGACAGCGCCCGCGGTGGCGCTGCCGGTCGACCGGGTCCGAGCCGGTCAGTCCGCCAGCACCGCCGCGGTGATCCGGTGCAGCGCGAACGTGTGCAGCATCTCGGTTCGTTCGTCCTCGGCGCGCAGGTAGCCGGCGCCGATCGAAACCGGTTTGACCAGGCGGGACGCGGTCGCCCCGTGTGCGTCGACGTAACCGACCCAGACCAGCGCCTTGTCCCGTACCGCCTGCTGGAGCACCGCCAGGGCCTCGCTGTGCGTGTGCGCCGGCACCGGGCCGCCGCCCAGCCCCGCCGCACCACCACGCACCACCGCCGGTGCCCGTCGGGCCGCCCGCGCCGCCGCCTCACCCCGCCGGATGTGCTCCACCACACCGAGCAGCCGGGGCATGGGCAGCTTCGGGGTGGCCAACGGGTCGAGTGTCCGAGTCGTCACCGACACCCGAGCCGGAGCCCGTCGGATCCGCGGCCGGGCCAGCACGGTGCTGCCGCTGCCGTCCTCCTGCACCGGGGCGTACCCGGCGTCGCGCAGCGCACTCAACAGCCGACCCACCTGGTACTGCGTGCACAGCACCGTCGGCGCGAGCCGACGCAACGCCAACGACTCCAGCCGACGGTCCGCCAGCACCTCACTGAGCAGCGCCTCGTCGTCGCTGCGCAGGTACGCCCCGGCCAGGCCCACCCGCAGCCCGCCGTGCTTACGGGCCACGTCGTCCACCAGGTAGGTGAGACCCTGCGGCACCGGGGTGCGGGACCGCCGTCGGAACACGTCGTGCAGGTCGTCGGCCGTGTAGCCGGAATCCAGCGCGCGTCGCACGCTCGCCGTGGTCACCCGGTGCACGCTGGCCCCGCCGGCGGATTCGAGTTCGGTCATCGCATCCAACTCGGCGGCGAGCGCCGGTTCGGGTGGGCCGGGCACCACCACGGTCAGGTCGGCCTGCACCAGGAAGTGGTCGACCGGTGCGGGCAGCAGCGCGTCCAACGCCCGGGCGGCACTGGACGGGTCACCGCTCTCGACGTCCGCGTGCACACCCAGCGGGTCCTCGCCGCCCCGCTCGTCGGTCGACGTCAGGTCACCCAGCAGCAGCCGACCGTAGGAGGTGAGCGCACCCAGCCCCGTGACGCCCAGCTGCGCGGCCTCGGCCAGCACCTCCCGGTGGGCGGCGTCCCGACCCCGACTGCGTCGGGGTGCCCGCCAGTCGAGCAGCGCCTGCACCTCGTCGGAGGTGGGGGCGGTCGCCGGCTCCAGATCGGCGAGCACGCCGAGCACGGCTCGCCGGACGCCGGGGACACTGGCCCGTTCGGCCTCGGAGGAGAGCGCGGTGATCGGCCGGTCCCGGTCGTCCCGGCGGCCGACCAGCCCCACCTGCCGCGTCATCGTCAACCAGGCTCGGGCCAACTGCTCCCAGCGTTGGGCCAGTGAGGCGGCCCGCCACACCTCGTACCCGCCGGTCGGCAGCACCTGCTGATCGGCCCCGTACCGGCCGGTCGCCGCGCCCGGCATCTCCAACTCGCCGAGGAGCCCCGCCGCGTACGCCACCTCCAGCAGCAGCGCCGTCGTCGGTTCGTCCAGCGCGGCGGTACGCGCCAACCGCCGCAGGTCCCGTACGCCGATGCCGCCCGAGCGCAGCACCGGCGCGGGCTCGTCGGCGAGCTGCTCCAGCAGCCCTTCGGTGTTCCGGACCACCTCCATCGTCTGCCCGGCGCCGGCCGAGTCGACGGCCTTCGGTTCACGCGGCGCCCCGGCGACCGCCGGTGGGCTGGTCCGCAGGGGCCCGAGGGGGCCACTGTCGCGGCGCAGCAGCAGGCCGACCTCGCGGGGCAACTCCACCGTGCCGCCGGCCGTCGACGAGCCGGTCGTCACGGGGACCAGCAGCCGATTGTCCACGAGCCACCGCACCGGGGAGCCTGCCGGGGCGCCACCGTTCGTCGGGTCGGAGAGCACCGGGTCCTGCGCACCGATCGGGGGCGCCTGCAACGCCCCCGGGGGCACACTGCCCACCGGAGGGCCGGCAGCCAGGCGGTCCAGGACCGCCCGGGCCGAGGGCGGGGCGGCGAGCAGCGTCCGGCGCAGTTTCGCCGGGTCCGCGCAGAGCGCGGCCGTGCGCGGGTCCAGCTCCGCGGCCGGTCGGCCGAGCCCAGCAGGGTACGGGGCGACTTCGTCGACGGCGGGCACCACCTCCAGCGCGTGCTCCGGGCCGTACAGCAGAAAAAGCGCACGCAACCGCCCCACGGCGGCCCGGACGGCCGTCGGAGCCGGCGGGTGCGGCCCGGAGGTCGCCATGGCCAGGACGGCGTCGGTGGCCGTGGTGCCGTCGTCCGGGTTCCGGGTGAGGCGGGCGGCGTCGAGGATCTGAAGGGTGAACTGGTCCAGCCCGTCCAGCGCACGTGCCACCGAGACGCGGGACTGGGCCCGGATGGCCAGGGCGGAGACGTCGGCCGGCACGGGCACGACGAGATCGGGCCGCAGCTGGAGCAGAGCGGCCAGGGAATCGTCGGGCAGCGACCGCAGGTGGTCGGCGAGTGAGGTGGTCATCGTCTTTCCACGCTAGCCCGGCAGCGGGCTTCCGCGCCCCTCGGACGTTCGGCCGGACGGGAGTCGCCGGGTACGTTTTCGGCATGCCCGCACTGACCGTCGGATTCGATCTCGACATGACCCTGGTCGACTCCCGCCCCGGCATCGCTGCGGCGTACCGCGCGCTGACCGCGAAGACCGGCGTGCCGATCGACGCCGAGCTGGCGGTGTCCCGCCTCGGGCCGCCGCTGCGTACCGAGATCGCGCACTGG
Organism: Micromonospora sp. WMMD964; assembly: GCF_029581455.1. Lineage (NCBI taxonomy): Bacteria > Bacillati > Actinomycetota > Actinomycetes > Micromonosporales > Micromonosporaceae > Micromonospora > Micromonospora sp. WMMD964. The sequence continues at coordinate 1,570,884 of NZ_CP120860.1, forward strand.
TTCCCACCGGAGCAGGTCGAGTCGGCCGTGCTCGTGTACCGCGAGCTGTACCCGGCGTACGCGATCACCCCGACGCTCCTGCTGCCCGGCGCGCGGGAGTCCATCGACGCGATCCGTGCGCGGGGTGGGCGGGTGCTGGTCGTCACGTCCAAGATCGGCCGGCTGGCCCGGTTGCACCTGGACCACCTCGGTCTCGAGGTCGACGAGTTGGCCGGCGACCTGTTCGCCGAGCAGAAGGCGACCGCCCTCCGCGAGCACGGCGCCACCCACTACGTCGGTGACCATGTCGCGGACATGGTGGCGGCGGCAGCGGCCGGGGTGCCCGGGATCGGGGTCGCGAGCGGTCCGTGCTCGCGGGATGAGCTGCGCTCGGCCGGGGCGGAACTGGTGCTGGATCGGCTCACCGAATTCCCAGCGGCACTCGACGGCATGATCCAGCTAGCCTTGGAGCAGTAGCGGCTCAAGTGAAGCAGGGGTTTTCAGGTGCCTACGGGTCGAGTGAAGTGGTACGACACGGCCAAGGGATACGGCTTCGTCACGAGTGACGAGGGCGGGGACGTGTTCCTGCCCAAGGGGGCGTTGCCGGCGGGTGTCACCGACCTCAAGGGTGGCCAACGGGTCGACTTCAGCGTGGTGGACAGCCGTCGGGGCGCGCAGGCCATGGGAGTCAAGCTGCTGGACGCACCGCCGTCGATGGCGGAGTTGCGCCGTCGACCGGCCGAGGAGTTGCACGGCCTGGTCGAAGACATGATCAAGGTGCTGGAGGCCAAGGTCCAGCCCGACCTGCGCCGGGGCCGGTACCCGGACAAGAAGACCGCGCAGAAGATCGCTCAGCTGGTCCACGCGGTGGCGCGCGAGCTGGAGGTCTGAGGCACCAGGCCGGCGGTGGCGGCCCGGTCGAGCAGTGCCGCCACCGCGGCGAAACCGGCCTCTCCCAGGTCCGCGGTGAACTCGTTGACGTAGAGGCCGATGTGCCGGTCCACCACGTCGAGTTCCATCTCCTGGGCGTGCGCCAACACGTACTCCCGGCTGGCGGCCGGGTCCGCCCACGCCTGCCGGACGGACTCGCGGATCCAGCCTGCCGCGGCCTCCGGATCGACGGCGCCGCGTCGGGCCAGGATCGCACCGAGTGGAATGGGCAGGCCGGTGTCGGCCTCCCACCACTCGCCGAGGTCGACAAGCGCGCTCAGACCGTGCCGGTGGTAGGTGAACCGGGCCTCGTGGATGACCAACCCGGCGTCGTAGCGGCCGGCCGCGACGCCCGGCATGATCTCGTGGAACGGGACCACCTCGATCCGGGCCGGCGGCTGCCCGGCCGACCAGAGCCGGAAAAGCAGGTACGCGGTGGTCCGATCGCCCGGCACCGCGACCGTGGCGCCGGTCAGGTCGGTGCGGTCGCCCCTGGTGAGCACCAGCGGGCCACAGCCCCGGCCGAGCGCGCCGCCGCAGGGCAGCAGGTGGTAGTCGTCGAGCAGCCAGGGCAGCGCCGCGAAGCTCACCTTGACCAGGTCGAAGGCGCCCCGCTCGGCCGCCGTGTTGGTCACGTCCACGTCCGCGTACGTCACCTCGACCGGCGGTGCACCGGGGACCCGCCCGTGCACCAGCGCGTGGAAGACGAACGTGTCGTTGGGGCAGGGCGAGATCGCCAGGGAGAGCGCCACGCCCCTCACGTTAGCCCTGCCCCCGCCTCGCGGCCCGCGCCCACCCCGGCCACTGTGATCCGTGACGGCCTGAAGGGCTCGGCCTGGCCCGGCCCGGCCCGGCCCGGCCCGGCCCGGCCCGGCCCGGCCCGGTCTGGTCTGGTCTGGTCGGCGGCGAGGACGGTCGACCAGGCCAGCTGGGAACATGCCTCGGGCTTCCTTTGGAGCTGATGTCGTAGACGAATCGCACCGGGCGGGGCTGCTCCGGAGAATGCCGCGCCGGATGCGCCTCGCCGGTGCCGCACTGCGGCCGCGCCGGGCCGGATCGGAGCGCGTCTCGTTCGTGTCGCGTCTTGCTCGTGCGCGTCTCGCTTGTGCGGTGCCGTCCGCGGTGCGTCCTGCAGGGCGGTGCCGCTGGCCGCGGTCAGGTTGTGCGGTCTTGGGCAGCGCGGTCATGGGGATGGGTCGGCGCACTGATGTCGCAAACGATTCAGCTCCAAAGGGCCTGCGGAGTGACCGTCCACCGGCCCGGGAGCTTTTCCACAGGGTTATCCACAGCTCTGGCGTGGCTGTTGATAGCCAGGTGACCGCCAGGGAACATCGACCTGTGACCGAGGCCGACCGCACGGGAGACGCCGGCGAAACCGATCTCGGCCGGGCTCTGCGAGCTCTGCGCCGTCGCGCCGACCTCAGTCAGCGGGAGTTGGCCGAGAAATCCGGAGTGCCGCAGCCGACGCTGGCTCGGATCGAGTCGGGGCGCGCGGTCGATCCCCGGTTCCGGACGGTGGAGCGTCTCGTCCGGGCGGCGGGTGGGGAGCTGGCCGTCGGTGTGCCGGCGACCCCCGTCATCACCGACCCGACCCCTGTTCCGCACGACGACATGCGGGACGATGCCGGGCGGCGCTACCCGGCTCACCTGGACGTCTGGCCGGTCTACGAGCCTCGGGACTGGCCGGGTGCCTGGTGGGCGGAGTGGTACCGGTTGCCGCCCGAGCGATACCCACTTCCGCTGCCACCGGCCGCGTACGAACTGAACCGGCGTTACCGGGACAACCGGCGGTGGGGCGCCGAGGTCCGTCGGGCGGTCCGGGTTCGCCGTCTCGTGGGCGATCTGCCGGCCGCCTGCTGGCGGTACGTCGCCGAGTTGCCCGACGGGCAGTCGGTCGGGGAACTGCGGGCGCATGAGCGGAGTCCCCACCTTGAGCGAGGGGAGTGGCACCCCGGTATGGCGGAGCGGGAGATGGTGCTCGACGGTGTGCTGGTCGATCCCCGGTACCGACGGCTGGGGCTCGGACGTCGGCTGGTCACGGCTCTGCTCACCGACATGCGCGCGGCGGGTGTCGAGGACGCCGCCGCGCTTGCCGAGGACGCCGGCATCGACCTACTGCTGGCCTGCGGCTTCGAGATCGAGGCCCGCCGGCCCGCCGCGCTACGGCTGGGCGGCACCCGACGGCAGAGCTACGGCTGAGCCGCTGGCAGAGCTACGGCTGAGCGGCCCCTGCTCAGCGCAGCGCGGGCGCCGCGACGGTCAGGGCGGCGAGGGCTTCGCGCAGTCGCCAGGCGTCACGGTCGCGCGGGCCGATCGGGTTGGAGATGGTGCGTAGCTCGGCGAAGGGCACCCCGGCCTGGGCGGCGGCGACGGCCACCCCGTACCCCTCCATGGCCTCGGCGACCGCCTCCGGGTGCCTGCGGCGCAGCTCCCGCGTGCCGGCTTCGCTGCCGGTGACCGTGCTGACGGTGAGTACCGGCCCGGTCGTGGCCGCCGGGAGTGCGGCCCGCAGTGCCGCCAGCAGGGCCTGGTCGGCCGGCACCACGCCGCCGACGCCCAGCATCGCCGGCGGCATGCCCAACTCGTCGACGGGGATGAAGCCGTCCGGTGACTCCGCGCCCAGGTCGGCGGCGATGCTGACGGTGCCGAGCACGGTGTCGCCGACCTCGGCCCGCCCGGTGAAGCCGCCGGCCACGCCGGCGCTGACCACCGCACGGTACGGGCGGCCGGCGGCCTCGGCCAGCGCCAGCAGTCGGGCGGTGGCGGCACCGGCGACGGCGGGGCCCACGCCGACCGGCGCGACGGTCACGGGGTGGTCGGCCAGGCCGGCGCGGACCGCGTCCGCTTCGGCGGGGACCGCCGTCACCACCAGCAGGCCGGTCACGAGACCGAGCCGGGGGATTCGCGGCGGGTCTCGTCCTCCGCCCCGCCACCCGGACCTCCGACAGCCGAGGACGGACGGTAGATGTGGTAGCCCGGAGGGGCCAGGCTCGGGTCGTCGTACTGCGATGAGGTCGCCGGGGCCGGCGAGGTGGGCGCGACATCGGCGGGCTCGTCGGCCGGTTCGTCCTCGGTCAGCTCGTCGTCACCGAGCGGTCGGCCGGCCAGCTTCTCGCCGCGCAACCGGGCGGCCACCAGCACACCCCTGATCGCCGCCAGGACGCCGACCCCGGCGGCCACCGCGATGCCCATCCGACCGTTGAACGGCACCAGCCCCAAGCCTCCGCCGGCGACGAAGGCGAGCATCAGCACCGTCTCCGAATGGGCGAAGGAACTCGCCCGCAGCCGCTCCGGGATGCGCTCCTGGATCGAGGCGTCCACGGCCAGCTTCGCTATCCCGCTGACCAGGGCCGCGACCAGGCAGAGCAGGGCGACCATCACCAGCGAGAACTGGATGACGGCGAGGACCGCCACGCCCGCCACGATGATCATGCTGCTGGACTGGATGGCGGTCGGCCGGTGGATGCGCAGACGGGTGCCGATGGCGGTGGCCAGGAACGTGCCGACCGCGAGCGCGCCGCCGACCACACCCAACGCCCACTCGGCGCCCAGCTCCCGGCCGAACGCCACGGTGGTCAGGTCGCCCTTCTTGATCGCGAAGGCGAGGAAGAGCAGCAGGAAGCCGTACACCGCGCGGAGCATCGCGGCCCCGACCAGCGTGGCGATCACCAACCGGCCGGCCGGACGGCCCCGGCCGAGGGGCCGGTCGCCCCGGTTGCGGCCCAGCGCGCGCAGCGGCCGGGGCACCCGCTCCGGCGGCTCCGAGTCGGCCTTCGGCGGCAGGCGCAGGGAGATCACCATGCCGACCAGGAAGATCACCGACGCGACGCGCAGCGGCCACTGCGGCCCGAACCAGAACGCGGCCAACCCGATCGGCGCGACGAGCGCGCCCGCGACCGTGCCGTAGACGCTGGCCCGGGCACCCACCTGGGACAGACCGAGGCCCTCCGGCAACAACCGGGGCACGGCCGCGGAGCGGGCCACGCCGTACGCGCGGGACAGCGCGAGCACCCCGAACGCGGCCGGATAGAGCCCGAACCCGTGGATGTAGTCGGAGATCAACCAGGCCAGGAACGCGCGGCCCAGCATCGTGGCGGCCAGCGCGTACCGCCGGCCGTGCCGGAAGTGGTCCAGCAGCGGGCCCACCACGGGAGCGAGCATGGCGAACGGCACCATGGTCACCAGCAGGTAGAGCGCGACCTTGCTGCGAGCCTCGCCCAGCGGCACGTTGAAGAAGATCGTCCCGGCCAGGCCGATGGCGATCAGGGTGTCACCGGCGCAGGAGAGCGCGTGCAGGTCGAACAGGCGCACCATGCCCACCTCGCCACCGGCGCCCCGGGCCCGGGCCCGACCGGCCCGGCGGGTCACCCACCGGCCGCTGCCCACCGAACCGCGGAACAGCAGGCGGACGGCGCGAATGCCGGTGCCGACCGTCCGCCCGAGGAGGGATCGCTCGGAGCGGGAGTACGACGGCATGTGCACCATCCTCGCCCATCTGATCCGGGTACGCCCACAGCACTGCGCGGAAAGGTTCCCCGGGAGTCCCTGTCACCCGTGCGGGGCGCATGGGGAACAATGGTCGGGTGACCAGGCCCGCCTCCACCCGTGCCGCCCGTCTCGACCAGGTCTGCGCCGCCGCCGTCGAGGTGGCCCGTGCCGGCATCACCGAGGTCGGCGCCGACGATGTCGGCGACCACCTGCAGGTCGTGGCCGAAGGTGACCGACTGGTCACCCACTACTTCGAATGCCGTCTCGCCGGTTACCGGGGTTGGCGCTGGGCGGTCACCGTCACCCGGGTGTCGCGCAGCAAGACGGTGACCATCTGCGAGACGGTGTTGCTGCCCGGGCCCGACGCGCTCCTCGCGCCCGGCTGGCTGCCCTGGCAGGAGCGGCTCAAGCCGGGCGATCTGGGTCCGGGTGACCTGCTCCCGACTCCGCCGGACGACGACCGGTTGGTCCCCGGCTACCTGCTCTCCGACGACCCGGCGGTCGAGGAGACCGCGTGGGAGTTGGGCCTCGGGCGGGCGCGGGTGTTCTCCCGCGAGGGCCGCATGGAGGCGGCACAGCGCTGGTACGACGGCGACCACGGCCCCGACGCGCCGATCTCCACCGCCGCGCCGGCCGCCGCCCGCTGCGGCAGCTGCGGTTTCTACCTGCCGCTGGCCGGTGCGATGCGGCAGGCGTTCGGGGCGTGCGGCAACTTCTTCGCCCCGGACGACGGTCGGGTGGTGAGCGCCGACCACGGTTGCGGTGCGCACTCCGAGACGCTCATCGAGGCGGCCGAGACCGCTGTCGAAGAGCTACCCACGGTGTACGACGACAGCGCGGTGGAGGCCATGTCGGTCAGTCGCGCCCCGGGCTCGGTGGAGGCCGCCGAGCCGGCGGAGCCGTACGGGCACTCCTGATCGTTCGCTCGCGGGGTCAGCTCGCGCGGCGGCGGCGTCGGTTGGCGTCGTGCCGCATCATCACGGCGAGCCCCGGGAAGCCCCACAGGAAACCGGCGAGGCAGGTCCAGAGCCAGTTCTGGTGACCGTGGTCGGTCAGCCAACCCCGGAAGAAGATCAGCAGGACCAGCCCGGCCACCGCCCACGCGACCAACCCGGCGACTGCGAACGGCACCATCGGTGGGTCCAGCGGTGCGGGCCGCGGTGGTTGCTCGTTCGGCATTCGGCAAGCGTACGCGACTGACTTCCCCTGCCCGTCGCTGATCTGGGACGATGCGCGCGACAACCGGAAGATCACCTGCGAGGACCTGATGGCAGTAGCGCCGCCCGAGAACGGCACACCTCCCAACCCCGCTCAACCGCGTAACGGCTTCGACCGGTTCTTCGAAATCTCCGCCCGTGGCTCGACGATGAGCCGTGAGGTACGCGGTGGCCTGGCGACCTTCTTCACGATGGCGTACATCGTGGTGCTCAACCCGTTGATCCTGGGTGGTGCCGTCGACGGTGACGGCAAGACCCTCCCGATTCCCGCGCTGGCTGCCGCGACCGCGCTGGTCGCCGGCCTGATGACCATCCTGATGGGTGTCGTCGGCCGGTTCCCGTTGGCGCTCGCCGCCGGTCTGGGCGTCAACGCGCTGGTGGCGTACGAGATCGCCCCCGAGATGACCTGGGCCGACGCGATGGGCCTGGTGGTGATCGAGGGTGTGATCATCGCGGTGCTGGTGTTGACCGGTCTGCGGACCGCTGTGTTCCGTGCGGTACCGACCCAGATGAAGACCGCGATCGGCGTCGGTATCGGTCTGTTCCTGACCATCATCGGCCTGGTGGACGCCGGTTTCGTCAGGCGGATCCCGGACGAGGCCAACACCACGGTCCCGGTCGGTCTGGGCATCGGCGGCAAGCTGGTGAGCTGGCCGATGCTGGTCTTCGTGGTGGGTCTGCTGATCACCCTGGTGCTGGTGGTCCGCCGGGTGCGGGGGGCGATCCTGATCGGCATCCTCGCCTCGACGGTGCTGGCGGTGATCGTGGAGGCGATCGGCGACATCGGCCCGTCGTTCGTCAACGGTCAACCCAACCCGAAGGGTTGGTCGCTGAACGTGCCGGAGCTGCCGAAGACGGTTGTGGACCTGCCCGACCTGTCGTTGCTCGGCAAGTTCAACGTGCTCGACTCGTGGGGTCGGGCCGGCTGGTTGGTCGTGCTGATGTTCGTCTTCACGCTGCTGATCACGGACTTCTTCGACACCATGGGCACGATGGTGGCCGTCGGCCAGGAGGGTGGCCTGCTCGACGAGAAGGGCACCCCGCCGCGGACCAAGGAGATCCTGCTCGTCGACTCGATCGCCGCGGCGGCCGGTGGCGCGGCCAGCACGTCCAGTAACACGTCGTACATCGAGAGTGCCGCCGGTGTCGCGGAGGGCGCCCGGACCGGTGTGGCCAACCTGGTCACCGGCGTGCTCTTCCTGTTGGCGATGTTCCTGGCGCCGTTGGTGGTGATCGTGCCGTTCGAGGCGGCCTCGACGGCCCTGGTGGTCGTCGGTTTCCTGATGATGACCGCGGTGCGGACCATCGACTGGTCCGACTACGAGATCGCGATCCCGGCGTTCCTCACCATCGTGTTGATGCCGTTCACCTACTCGATCTCCAACGGGATCGGCGCCGGCCTGATCACCTTCGTGGTCGTCAAGCTGGCCAAGGGCAAGGCCCGCGAGATCCACCCGCTGCTGTACGGGGTGGCCGCGTTGTTCGTGCTGTACTTCCTGCGCGGGCCGATCGAGTCCCTGGTGCTCTGACGTGGGGCCGGGCGGGGGGTCGAACGGGATTTCCCCGCCCGGAACAGCACTGATGTCCTCGTGAGCCCGGTCATAAGAGATGTCGTTAGCCAGGCTCATTAGTTAAGCTAACTAACGTGATGGAGCGGACGGTGACGGCGGAACGCGTGCCACCGGCGCAACTGGCTCCCCAGTTGCGTGATGCGATCACCCGACTCAACCGGCGGGTCCGCCAGGCCCGACCGGTCGGCGACCTCACGGTCACCCAGGTTTCCGCGCTCACCAGCCTGCGGCTGGCGGGCGCGCTGACGCCCCGGGAGCTGGCCGACGTGGAGCGGGTGCAGCCACCGACGATGACCAAGATCGTCGGAAAGTTGGAGGACCGCGGCCTCGTCCGGCGGACACCCCACCCGACCGACGGCCGGCAGGTCATCCTCGCGGCGACCGAAGGGGGGCAGGCCGTGCTCGACCAGTTCGAGCGGGCCCGCGACGAATGGCTGGCCCACCGGCTGGCCGCGCTCGACGAGGACGAACGGGAGACCCTGCTCAGGGCCGCCCAGCTTCTTCAGCAGCTCGCTCGCGCCTGAGCCGCGCCCGCGCCAGCGGGTCCGTGCCGTCACCTGTCGATGACGTGTACGTCCTGAAGGAGGCGCACCAAGAGTGCAGGCCAAGCTGAGCACGATGTTCCAGTCCCTACAGGTCCGCAACTACCGCCTCTTCGCATCCGGGCAGCTGATCAAACTGATCGGCGTCTGGATGATGTTCATCGCCCAGGACTGGCTCGTCCTCGAGCTCTCCGACAACTCGGCGACCGCGCTCGGGGTGGTCACCGCGTGTCAGTTCACCCCGGTTCTGCTGCTCACCCTGCTCTCCGGACGGCTCGCCGACCGGTACGACAAGCGGGTGCTGCTCTTCGCCGCCAACTCGTTCTGGAGCCTGCTGGCGCTCGGCATGTCCGTGCTGGTCCTCACCGACCTGGTGCAGCTCTGGCACGTCTTCGCCTTCGCCGCGCTGCTCGGCACGGCCAACGCCGTCGAGACCCCGGTCCGCCAGTCGTTCGTCTCCGAACTCGTCGGCACGCCGCTGCTGCCCAACGCGCTGTCGCTGAACGCCGCCGTGTTCAACTCCGCCCGGATCGTCGGCCCGGCCGTCGCCGGCCTGGCCATCGCCGCGTTCGACGTCGGCCCGGTGTTCCTGTTCACCGCTCTCAGCTCCGTCGCGCCCCTGGTCAACGTCGTCCGGATGCGGACGTCCGAGCTGCACCGCGACGCCCTGCTGCCGCGTGACGAGCGGGCGTCCGCACGGGTCGTCGACGGTCTGCGGTACGTGTGGCGTCGACCCGACCTGCTGCTGCCGATGGCGGTCATGTCGGTGATCGGCATGTCGTTGTTCAACTTCCAGCTCACCCTGGCCGCTTTGGCGAAGACCGTCTTCAACACCGGCGCGGCCTCGTTCGGCCTGTTCAGCACGGCGCTGGCCGTCGGTGCGCTCGGCGGCGCGCTCAGTGGCACCGGTCGGCGCACTCGCCCGTCGGTGTGGCTGGTGCTCGGTGCGGCGATCGCCTGCGCCGGCTTCGGCACCCTGGTCGGCCTCGCCTCGGTGTACTGGCTGGTCGTGGTCCTGCTGGTGCCGACCGGCTTCTGCATGGTCTTCTTCGCCCAGGCCGCCAACCAGCGCATCCAGATGGGCGTGGACGCGGCCTTCCGGGGTCGGGTGATGGCCCTGTGGGTGCTGGTGTTCCTGGGGACCAACCCGGTGGGCGCGCCGCTGATCGGCTGGGTCGCGGAGACCTACGGCGCGGGTGCCAGCATCTGGATGGGCGGGCTGATCTCGTTGTCCGCCGCGCTGATCGCTCTCACCTGGCAGCTGCGCCGCTCCGGCGCCCGGGTGCGCTTCCGGGTGCTGCCGATGCCCCGCTTCTACGTCACGTCCACCGACTGCTGACGTGCGGAACTCCGTCCGCGCCATCCGCGTTCTTCAGCGGATGGCGCGGATGCGCGCAAACCGCTGGCGAGGGGGCACGATGGGGCCTAGCGTCGATGTGTGGGAGTCGAACGCGCGCTGATGCTGGCCCTGGCGCTCCTCGCCGTGGCCAGTCTTCCGGCGGCATTCGCCCTGCTCTTCTGCTATGACGAGATCCTCGATCGGACGGTCTGTGGCTGGTCCGAGTGGCGTGAGCGTCGACAGGCGAAACGCACCATCGCGCGCCTCGACCGGGCCATCGAGGCCGACGCGTTGACCCGGGACATCGACCTCAGCGCCTTCGACCGCACCGACCGTCGGCCCCTGGAGCAGCTCGCCGCCGATCTGCGGCGTCTCGGCGGTCAACGGCTCGGTGGCGCCGGCCGGCCGATGGTCTGGCACGGCGCGCTGGTCCAGGCGTACGACGACCGGCTCCGCCTCGCCTGCCGAGCCCTCGGCATCACCGAGCACCTCGGCGAGTTGGACGGCGTCGACCAGGAGATCGAGCGGGTCCGGGTAGAGGGTGTGCTGCACGCCGCCGGGCTGAGCCTCCCCGCCGCGAGGGCCGGGCACTGGCAGCGGCACCGCTGAGCGTGCGGCTGTTCGTCGCGGTCGACCCGTCTGTGGCGGCGGTCAACCATCTCGGCACTCGGCTGACCCGGATGCGCGTCACGGCGGCGGCCGCCGCCGGTGTCGACGTCCGGCTCGCCGACCCGGCCCACCTGCATGTCACAGTGGCCTTCCTCGGTGCGGTCGAGGCCGCCCGGCTGGTCGAGGTGGAGAGCGCGCTCGGGCTGGCCACCGAGTGGTTCCGTGACCGCCGCGACGCGGCGCCCCGGCTCAGTCTCGGCGGCGGCGGTCGGTTCGGCCAGGGACGGTCCACGGTGCTCTGGGTGGACCTACAGGGTGACGTCGAGGCCCTGCACCTGCTGGCCGGGGAGATCCGGACCCGACTGGGACACGCCGGGCTGCCGTACGACGAGAAGCCGTTCCGGCCGCACCTCACCGTCGCCCGGCCCGGCGACCGGATGACCCCGGCGGATGTCGAGGCCGACCGGGCGAACCTCGACGACTACCGCGGCCCGGAGTGGCCGGTGCCCGAGCTGCTGCTGATGCGCAGCCACCTCGACGCGCGGCCGGCACGCTACGAACGACTCGCCGCCTGGCCGCTCTGACCGCGACGCGACCGGCCGGACGGCCATTCTCATCCCTGGCCGGGACGTGGCCGGGCAGCGTCGCCGGTCGTCCTCTCCGCTCTGGTGTGGAGGATCTCGCGGGCCTGTTCGGCGGCGCGGACCATGCTCTCGCTGATGAAATCGAGGAAGCGGGCGATGTTCTCCAGGCGGGCGGCGGCGGGGGTGTGCGGGCCGAGCAGGGCGACGCCTCGCCGCGCGGTCTCCACGAGCTGGTCGTTGGCGCGCGCGCTGGTGATGGTGGCCTGGTAGAAGAGCTCATCGTCGACGAGGTAGCGATCGCGGCGACGTTCGTCGCGTTCCCGGCGGACCAGGCTCTGGCCTTCCAGGAACGTGATCGCTTTGGAGATCGACGCCGGGCTGACCTGGAGGCGCTGGGCGAGCTGGGATGCGGTGAGGCTGCCCGCGTCGGTGGTGTACAGGCAGGTCAGCACGCGGGCCGCCATCTTGGTCAGGCCCGACGCCATGAGGACTGTGGTGAAGGTTTCCTCGTATTCGGCAACCGCCTCGGCGTCCCGTCCACGCGGTTGGAGAACCGACTCCGTACCGGCGGTGACCTGCCTGCGCCGGTGGGCGCGGCGTTCGGTGGCGCGGTGGGCCAGATCGGCGCGGTACGCGGTGGGGCCGCCGTTGCGCATGACCTCCCGCGTGACCGTCGAGGTGGGACGGTTGATCCGCCGCGCTATCTCCGCGTAGGGGAGGCTGTCGCCCAGCCCCAGCGCGATCTGCTGGCGTTCCTGCTGGCTGAGCCTGCCTCCCGGCATCGCGATCTCCCTCGGTGCTCCTTCAGGCGGTCCAAGACGCCTCCAGCATAGCGTTCACTTCTGACCCATTGCAACAAGTCGAGGCGCTTCCATTGCATTAGGCGACAGGCCGATGCAACAGTTTATGTATCTTGAGCTGGAGTTTCAGCATAGGGATGCAACAAGCTTGTTGCCGCAAGATGGAAAGCAACGTAGCGTTTCCCATGTCAGAAACGACACGCGAGCACGGGAGAGCCCGATGAAGACCTTCGACACCCCCACCCCGATCTCCGCCGTCCTGGACATCCCCGCCGGGCGCGTTCAGGTCATCGCCGCCGACCGCTCCGACACCACCGTTGAGGTGCTGCCCACCGACCCCGCCAAGAACCGCGACAGCAGGGCCGCCGAGCAGACCACCGTCACGTACGCCGACGGCGTCCTGAGGGTCACGGCCGCGACGCCCAGCAACGCCCTCCTCGGCCCGTCCGGCTCCCTGCAGGTCACCGTCCGGCTGCCCGCCGACTCCCGCATCCAGGCCACGTCCGCCAGCGCCGAGCTTCGTAGCGTCGGACGCCTCGCCGACATCACCTTCGACGGCGCGTACCGCCAGATCAAGATCGATGAGGCGGCGAGCGTCCGCCTCACCGCGATCGACGGCGACGTCGAGATCGGCCGGCTCAACGGACCCGCCGAGATCAGCACCGCGCGGGGCGACATCCGGATCACCGAAGCCGTGCACGGCACCGTAGTGCTGCGCACCCAGTCCGGCGACATCTCGGTCACCGCCGCCGCCGGCGTCTCGGCCGCGTTGGACGCGGACACCGGGTCCGGCCGGATCAGCAACTCCCTCAAGAACGACGGCACCACCGCACTCGACATCCGAGCCACCACCTCGTACGGCGACATCACCGCCCGCAGCCGCTGAGCTGGATCGAACCCCCAACGCGACAGGAGTACGACGTGACCATCTCCACCAGCTCGACCTGGACCGGCATGGTGCCGGTCGACGACACGGCCCTGGCCGTCACCGACACCGGCGGTCCCGGAATCCCCGTGGTCTACCTCAACGGCCAGTTCGCCACCCAGGGCTACTGGCGGCGGGTCATCGCCGAACTGGGCGCGGACTTCCGGCACATCAGCTACGACGAGCGGGCCCGCGGCAGGAAGTCGAAACGCTCGGCGGACTACTCGTTCGAGGCCGCCGTGCGGGACGTCGACGCCGTCCTCGCAGCCCGGGGCGTCGACCAGGCGATGGTGGTGGCCTGGTCGTACGGGGCGGTCGTCGGCGCGCACTGGGCCAACCGGAACCCGGAGCGGGCGCTCGGGGCGGTCCTGGTCGACGGCGCTTTTCCATACGACTGGCTCGACGAGGCCGTGGAGCAGCGGATCAGGAAACTGTTCCGGCGGCTGAACCTGTTCATGCCGCTGCTACGCCCGACCGGTCTGACCCCACGGATGAACGCCGAACAGATGGCGAACAGCAACATCGAGCTGGGCAGGCTCTCCCGTGAGAGCGAGCTGGGCCCGGTGCTCGACGCCATCGCCGTTCCGGTGCGGTACGTGGTCGCCTCCGGGGCGTCGCTGGGCAGCCGGGGCGACGAGCAGGAGAGGATCCGTGCCGGTCTCGACGCGGCGACCGCCCGCAACCCGCACATCCGCATCGCGGCGAAGGTCACCAGCAACCACGGCGCAATCCTCAAGAAGGACTTCCGAGCGGTTGCCGAGGCCGTACGCGAGGTCGCCGCGCTGCGGCACGGGCACGACCAGCAGTCGGTGTAACCGGCTCTCCCGCGTCGACGGGGTGGTGAATCACCACCCCGTCGACGCGAAGCCTCAGGAGGATTCGCGCGCCGCCGGGCCGCTGCCGAAGAGCACGTCGTCCCAGCTCGGCAACCGCTTGCGTGGCTTGCCGTTCGCGTCGGTGGACTCACCGCCGCCGCCCGCGGCCGCCGCGGCGCCCGTCCGACGAGGCCGCAGCACCGCCAGCGACGGCACGGCCGGGACCTCCTTGGGCGCGTCCGAGTCGTCGTCGAAGGCCGACCCCTGCCCGCCGCCGAGCAGCGCGGCGGCGCCCCCGCCGACCGGCCGCTGCCGGGGCGCGTCCGACCCGGCGAGAGCAGCCGGAGTACGCGGCTCCAGCCCACGGCCGGACGAGGCACCGAGGGGACGGTCCAGTGAGGCGAGCAGCGCGTCGCGGCCGGCACGGATCGGATCCCGACCGGGACGTGGGTGGTCGGACGCGGCCGGCAACCCGTGCCCACCACGGCTCGGCTCACCACGCGACGGACCCGGCAGGGCGTGCCCGCCCCGCTCCGGCGCAGGCTCCTGGCCGAGGATCGGCGTGGGCCGCTCGGCGCACAGGTATTGCGCCATGTCGTCGTGCGGGGCCACCGACTGCCGGGTCTTGTCGAGATCCCAGACGGCCTGGGCGGTGGCCTTGCCGGACGGCCAGGTGGCGATGATCCGCCAGGTGCCGTCGTCACGCCGGTACGCGTCCCAGGAGATCTTCTCGGTGTCGATGCCGTGCTGGCTCAACCGGCCGTTGACCACCTCGGCGAGCGGGGTGGGCTTCTCCGCTCCCTTGAGACGGGTGCGGCGAGCGTGCTGCGCGAGCATCGCCCGCTCCTGCAACACCGGGCCGGCATACCGCAGCACCCGGTCGACCGGAACCCCGGCGATCCGGGCGACATCCTCGGCGGACTCGCCGGAGCGGATGCGGGCCTGAATGTCCCGAGGAGACAGTGAGGGAGTCGGGTCGGCCGCGGTCGGCGCCACCACGAGCGGCGGCGTGCCCGGCTCGGCGTGCAGCGCGCCGGAGATCCGTTCGTCGATCGGCAGCGCGAGCAACCGCCCGACCTCGTCGGCGAGAACCAGGGCATGGCCGTCCTCGGAGAGGGCGACGAAGCGTACTGGGCGCATTGCGTTGCCTCCGTCCCGCTTCGCTGGCCGCACGCCACGAGTCGGCCACCCAGGCGTCTCCGACCACCGTACGCGCATCTGCCTCGGGGTGGGGGAAGCGACACCCCGCATGTCGTGACTGAGCTGCGGCGATGATCACGGTCGGTGTCCGTGGAGGCCCCGACGGACACCGACCGTGACGAAGCTCAGAGTCGCTCGACCACGTAGTCGATGGACGCGGTCAGCGCCTCGACGTCGGCCGGCTCGACCGCCGGGAACAGCGCCACCCGGAGCTGGTTGCGGCCGAGCTTGCGGTACGGCTCGGTGTCCACGATGCCGTTGGCGCGCAGCGCCTTCGCGATGGCCGTGGCGTCCACCCCGTCGGCGAAGTCGATCGTGGCGACCACGTTCGAGCGCAGCGCCGGGTCGGTGACGAACGGAGTGGCCACCGTGGAGCGTTCCGCCCAGCCGTACACCGCGGCGGCGCTCTCGGCGGTGCGCTTGGCCGCCCAGGACAGGCCGCCCTGCGCGTTCATCCAGTCGGTCTGCTCGGCCGCCAGGAAGATGGTGGCGAGCGCCGGGGTGTTGTAGGTCTGCTCCAGCCGCGAGTTGTCGATCGCGGTGACCAGGTCGAGGAAGGCGGGGATGTAGCGCCCGGACGCCTTGATCTCGGCGGCCCGGTCCAGTGCGGCCGGCGACATCAGGGCCAGCCAGAGACCACCGTCGGAGCCGAAGCACTTCTGCGGGGCGAAGTAGTAGACGTCGGTCTCGCCGACGTTGACCTCCAGGCCGCCCGCGCCGGAGGTCGCGTCGACGAGCAGCAACGCGCCCTCGTCCGCACCGGCCACTCGGCTGATCGGGACCGCCACACCGGTGGAGGTCTCGTTCTGCGGCGTCGCGTACGCGTCCACACCGGACTCGGCGACCAGGGTCGGTGCGCTGCCCGCGGCGGCCTTGCGGACCGTCGGCTCGCCCAGGAACGGCGCGTCGCCGACCGACTTGGCGAACTTGGCGCCGAACTCGCCGAAGCTGGCGAACTGGGCCCGGTCGCGGATCAGGCCGAAGGTGGCGACCTCCCAGAACGCGGTGGTGCCACCGTTGCCGATCACGACCTCGTAGCCCTCGGGCAGCGAGAAGAACTCGGCGATGCCGGAGCGCAGCCGGGCCACCTGGTCGCGGACCGTCTTCTGCCGGTGCGAGGTGCCCAGGTAGGTGGTCGCGACCTCGGAGAGTGCGGACACCGCCGCCGGGCGGACCTTGGACGGGCCGCAGCCGAAACGTCCGTCGGCGGGCTTGATGTCATCGGGAATCCGGATGGTCGGTGCGTCAGCCACGGTCTTGGAGATCCTTCCGCAAGGAGCGAGGGCGGGCCCGGCGACACTGCCGGCCCCCATCCTCGCACCCGGAGCCATCGGTGGGCGCCGAGCCCCCGGCGGTCGGCCTGAGTCCTTCGCCACACCACCCGGCCCGACGGGGCCCACGACGCGCAGCGGCCCCGGCCCGACGTCCGACGTCGGGCCGGGGCCCCGGAACGCAGCTCAGACGCCGTGCGGGACCGCGCCCCAACCCTCGACGTCGGACGGCTTGCGGGTCTCCGGGCCGACGTAGCGGGCGGACGGGCGGACCAGCCGCTGCAGGCGCTTCTGCTCCAGGATGTGCGCGCTCCAGCCGCCCATCCGCGCGCAGGTGAACATCGAGGTGAACATGTGCGCCGGCACCTCGGCGAAGTCCAGCACCACGGCCGACCAGAACTCGACGTTGGTGGCCAGCACCCGGTCCGGACGGCGGGCCTGCAACTCGGCGAGGGCCGCCTTCTCCAGCGCCTCGGCGATCTCGAAACGCGGCGCGCCCAGCTCCTTGGCGGTGCGCCGGAGCACGCGGGCGCGCGGGTCCTCGGCCCGGTAGACGCGGTGGCCGAAGCCCATCAACCGCTCACCGCGGTCGAGCACGCCCTTGACGTAGCCCTCGGCGTCGCCGCTGCGCTCCACCGCCTCCAGCATGCTGAGCACCCGCGACGGTGCGCCGCCGTGCAGCGGGCCGGAGAGGGCGCCGATGCCGGACGAGATGCAGGCGGCCGCGTCCGCGCCGGTGGAGGCGACGATGCGAGCGGTGAAGGTGGAGGCGTTCAGGCCGTGCTCGGCGGCCGAGATGAAGTACGCGTCGACGGCCTTGACGTGGCGCGGGTCGGGTTCGCCGCGCCACCGCTTCATGAACCGCTCGACGATGGTCTGCGCCTTGTCGATCTCCTTCTGCGGCACCGCGGGCAGGCCGAGGCCGCGAGCGGACTGGGCGACGAAGGAGAGCGCGGTGACCGAGACCCGGGCCAGGTCCTCGCGGGCCTGCTCGTCGGAGATGTCCAACAGCTGGTTGAGCCCCCAGTACGGGGCCAGCATGGCGACCGCGGACTGCACGTCGACGCGGATGTCACCGGAGTGCACCGGCACCGGGAACGGCTCCGCCGGCGGCAGACCCGGCCCGAACCGGCCGTCGACCAGCAGCGCCCACACGTTGCCGAACGACACCTGGCCGATCAGATCCTCGATGTCGACCCCGCGATAGCGCAGCGCGCCGCCCTCGCGGTCAGGTTCGGCGATCTCGGTCTCGAAGGCGACGACGCCCTCCAGCCCGGGTTTGAAGTCGGCCATGTCGCTCTCCTGGATCTGGTCGGTGCGCCCGAACAGCTCATCCGGCCCGGTCGGCCGAGCGCCTTAGGCGACCCTCAGGGATGTGTTCGGAACATCTTGCCTGCTGAGTAAGGGATACGCGACCCGCTGCGACTGTGCTGCACGCGACATCCTCGGGCGCGCATTCTCCGCTCCACTCGGTGAGACTGGGCAGGGCGGAGCTGGCCAGCGCGGGAGGGCGTCGGCGAGAGCGCCGAGAAGGAGTGGGGACGTGACGGGTGACACACCCGCCCCGGCCGCGATGCGTAACGAGTACGCCGCGGACCTGGGCCTGACCGAGGCTGACCTGGCCGTGGACTGGCACAGCCAGTTCGACAGGTGGTTCGCCGACGCGGTGGCCTTCGGGCTGCCCGAACCGAACGCCATGGTGGTGGGCACCGCTGACGCGGCCGGCCGGCCGAGCGGTCGCACGGTGCTGCTGAAGGGGTACGACCCGGAGGGCTTCGTCTTCTTCACCAACCACCTGTCGCGCAAGGGCGTCGAGGCGTCCGCCAACCCGTACGCCAGCCTGGTCTTTCCGTGGTTCCCCATGCAGCGTCAGGTGGTCGTCGCCGGTCGGGTCACGCAGGTCGACCGGGCGACGAGCGAGGCGTACTTCGCCAGCCGCCCGCGCGGCTCCCAACTGGGTGCCTGGGCCAGCCCGCAGTCCCAGGTGGTGTCGGGCCGGGCGGTGCTCGAGCAGCGGTATCAGGAGTCGGTCGAGCGGTTCGCCGACCAGGCCGAGATTCCGACCCCGCCGCACTGGGGCGGGCTGCGGGTCCAGCCCGAGTCGGTGGAGTTCTGGCAGGGCCGGGCCGGCCGGTTG
This sequence comes from Micromonospora sp. WMMD964, assembly GCF_029581455.1. Lineage (NCBI taxonomy): Bacteria > Bacillati > Actinomycetota > Actinomycetes > Micromonosporales > Micromonosporaceae > Micromonospora > Micromonospora sp. WMMD964. The sequence goes on from NZ_CP120860.1 coordinate 1,589,291, forward strand.
CACGACCGGCTCCGCTTCCGCCGCCTCGACGAGGGTGGCTGGATCGTCGAGCGGTTGGCGCCGTGACGGGTGTGCAGGAGGCTCGGCCGCGCGGAGCGCGCCGCTGGGCGATCGACGTACGTCCGCTGCGGGTGCCCGCGTACCGGCGGCTGTGGCTCGGCAACACCGTGGCGATGTTCGGTTTCCAGTTCACCGCCGTCGCGGTGCCGGTGGAGATGTACGCGCTGACCCGGGACTCGTTCTGGGTGGGTCTGCTGGGCGTGGCGGCCTTCGTACCCCTGCTGATCTTCGGGCTCTGGGGCGGCGCGGTCGCCGACGCCCGCGACCGCCGCGCCGTGCTGCTCGCCGGCTCATTGTTGCTTTGGGCATCCACTCTCGGTCTGCTCGTCCAGGCGTTGCTGGACGTGGGCAGCCCGGTGCTGCTGTTGGCGCTGATGGCGGTGCAGTCGGTGGCGTTCGCGATCAGTTCGCCGGCCCGCAGCGCAATGCTGCCCCGACTGGTGCCGGAGGACCTGGTGGCGTCCGCCACCACTCTGAACTACACGACGTTCACCGCCGCCTCGGTGGCCGGGCCGCTCGCCGCCGGGCTGATCCTCTCCGCGTCGCCGGACACCGCGGTGGTCCTGCCGATCGCGTACGGGCTGGATGCGGTGCTGTTCACCGCGATGCTCTGGGCCGCGCTGCGGCTGCCCAAGTTGCCGCCCGAGCCGACCGAGGACGGTCAGGCCCGGCGTGCCGGCCTGGCCAGCGTCGTCGACGGGTTCCGTTACCTGGCCGGCACACCCGTGCTGCTGCTGTCCTTCGGCGTGGACCTGATCGCGATGATCCTCGCGATGCCGAGGGCGCTGTTCCCGGAGATCGCCCACGAGCGGTTCGGCGGCGGCGGGTCGGTCGGTCTGCTCTACAGCGCCATCGCGATCGGCTCGATGCTCGGCGGCCTGACCTCCGGCTGGATCGGCCGACTCCGCCGGCAGGGCGTCGGCCTGGTGCTCGCGGTGGTCGGCTGGGGTCTGGCGATCGCCGCGGCCGGCCTCGCCCACCAACTCTGGCTGATGGTGGTCCTGCTCGCCGTCGCCGGTGCCGCCGACCTGATCAGCGCGGTGCTGCGCCAGTCGATGCTGCTGGTCTATGCCCCGGACCGGATGCGCGGCCGACTCCAGGGTGTCAACACGGTGGTGGTGGCCGGTGGCCCACGCCTGGGCGACCTGCGGGCCGGCACGATGGCCGCCGGTTTCGGCGGCGGGGTGGCCTGGGTGGCCGGCGGGCTCGCCTCGGCGGTCCTCGTGGTGGTGCTCGCTGTCGCGTTCCCGGCGCTGCTGCGCTACCGGGCCGCGACGGCGTCGAGCGGCGACCGGACGTGACCGGTTAGGGTCGCCGACATGGACAGCCCCGATCAGCGCCCGTTCTCCGGCGCCCAGTGGACCATCTCCGCCGCCGGTCACGAGGCCGTCATCGTGGAGGTGGGCGGTGGGCTCCGGACGTACCGGCACGACGGCGTCGACCTGGTCGACGGGTACCGGACCGACGAGGTCAGCCCGGGCTGCGCCGGGCAGGTGCTGGCGCCCTGGCCGAACCGGATCCGCGACGGCCGCTACTCGTTCGGGGAGCGGACGCACCAGCTCCCGCTGACCGAGCCGGAGCGGCACGTGGCCATCCACGGGCTGGTCAACTGGGTGCCGTGGCGGCTGCTGGAGCAGTCCGAGGACGCCGTGACGGTCGGCTACGACCTGCCGCCGCAGCCCGGCTACCCGTGGCCGTTGCGGCTGCTCAGCCGGTGGAGCGTCGGCGCGGACGGGCTGCGCGTCGAGCACGAGGTGACCAACACCGGCGAGGAGGCCGCGCCGTTCGGCTTCTCCGTGCACCCGTACCTGCAGCTGCCGGGCGTCACTGTCGACGACCTGGTCATGCGGCTGCCGACCCGTACCCGACTGCTGGTGGACGGCCGGTTGCTGCCGGTCGGCGCGACCCCGGTGGCCGGGACCGAGTACGACTGGACCAGCCCGCGCCGGATCGGCGCCGTCGAACTGGACCTCTGCTTCGGCGAGGTGATCCGCGACGCCGACGGCGGCTCGTCGGTGAGCCTGGCCGCGCCGGACGGTTCGGCGGGCGTCAGCATCTGGGCGGATGCCGAGTTCGGCTGGTGGCAGGTGTTCACCGGGGACTCCCTCGTCGGTGACCGGCACCGCCGCTCGGTGGCGATCGAGCCGATGACCTGCCCGCCGGACGCGTTCCGCTCCGGACGGGACGTGCTCACGCTCAAGCCCGGCACGACCTGGCGGGGTGCCTGGGGCATCCGGCCCGGGGCCTGATGGAGTTCGCCGAGGTCGTCCGGCGTCGGCGGATGGTGCGCAACTACGACCCGGACCGTCCGGTCCCGCCCGACGTGGTGAACCGCCTGCTCGACCACGCGGTCCGCGCACCGTCGGCCGGCTTCGCCCAGGGCTGGGGCTTCCTGGTGCTGGAGGAGTCGGCCGACCGGGAGCGGTTCTGGGCCGCCACCACACCGGACGGCGGTGGGCGGGAACGCTGGCTGGCCGGGATGCGTCGGGCACCGCTGATCGTCGTGCCGCACGCCAACGAGTCGGCCTACCTGCGGCGGTACGCGGAGCCGGACAAGGGGTGGACGGACCAGTCCGTGGACCGCTGGCCGGTGCCGTACTGGCACGTCGACACCGGCTTCGCGGCACTGCTGATGCTGCTCACCGCCGTGGACGAGGGGTTGGGGGCCTGTTTCTTCGGTATCCCGCCCCAGCGGTTGGCCCCCTACCGGGAGGCTTTCGGCGTGCCGGAGGAGTACCAACCCGTCGGTGCCGTCACAATCGGTTACCGAGCGGCCGACCATAGGTCACCGTCGCTGCGCCGAGGGCGTCGTCCGATGGACGAGGTGGTGCGGCGCGGCCGATGGAGCTGAGCGTGCCGTCCCGTTTGTCCGCTTGAGGATCGGACGACCGGTAGTGAAACTGACATCAGGGAGCGAAACGCAGCGTGCGCTGGGCGGCTAGGCTGGCACGGTCATCGGCGCCGCGCTGCGCGGTGCCCGCCGCGGCCCGGCTCGGCGCCGTCGGTCGGCCCGGCCACGGGGAGGGGAGCGTGCCGTCGTGATCTTCAGAGCGGTTCGGGACGGGCGTCCCTATCCGGAGCACAATCTGACGCTCAAGCAGTGGGCGGAGATTCCGCCCCGGCCACTGCGCCTGGACCAGATGATCACCACCAAGCGTGAGTTGGCGCTCGACAAGCTGCTCGCCGAGGACTCCACCTTCTACGGTGACCTCTTCCCGCACGTCGTGCAGTGGAACGGCGGCCTCTACCTGGAGGACGGGCTGCACCGTGCGTTGCGCGCGGCCCTGCAGCAGCGCAACCAGATCCACGCCCGGGTGCTGGTGCTCTCCGAGCCGGTCGAGTGACGAGCCCTTCTTCCGCGCGCTGAGCCTTCGTTAAGGTGGCGTCCATGACCGCTCCGCTGGACCTGCTCGACCTGGACCCGTCGCTCAGCGAGGAGGAGCGGCAGATCCGCGACGTCGTCCGCCAGCTCGTCGACGACCGGGTGCGCCCGTACGTCGCCGACTGGTACGAGCAGGGCCAGGTGCCCGCCCGCGAACTGGCCCGGGAGTTCGGCAAGCTCGGCCTGCTCGGCATGCACCTCACCGGCTACGGCTGTGCGGGCGCCTCCGCCGTCGCGTACGGGCTCGCCTGCCAGGAACTGGAGGCCGGCGACTCCGGCCTCCGTTCGCTGGTCTCGGTGCAGGGTTCGCTCGCCATGTACGCCATCTGGCGCTACGGCAGCGAGGAGCAGAAGCAACGCTGGCTGCCGTCGATGGCCACCGGCGAGGCGATCGGCTGCTTCGGCCTGACCGAGCCCGACCACGGCTCCGACCCCGCCTCGATGACCACCCGGGCCCGCCGCGACGGCGACGACTGGGTGCTCACCGGCGGCAAGATGTGGATCACCAACGCGCCGATCGCCGACGTCGCGGTGATCTGGGCGCGCACCGACGAGGGCGTGCGCGGCTTCGCCGTACCCATGGACACGCCCGGTGTGACGGCCCGGGAGATCCGCCGCAAGATGTCGCTGCGCGCGTCGGTGACCGGCGAGATCACGCTCGACGACGTCCGCCTCCCGGCGGACGCCCGGCTGCCCGAGGCGGTCGGGCTCAAGGCGCCGCTGAGCTGCCTCACCGAGGCCCGCTACGGCATCGTCTGGGGCGCGGTGGGCGCCGCCCGTGACTGTCTGGAAACAACCCTGGCGTACGCGGGCACCCGCACCCAGTTCGGTCGCCCGCTCGCCGGGTTCCAGCTCACCCAGGCGAAGCTCGCCGACATGGCCGTCGAGCTGGTGAAGGGTCAACTGCTCGCGCTGCACCTGGGTCGGCTCGCCGACGCCCACCGGCTGCGGCCCGACCAGGTGAGCGTGGGCAAGCTGAACAACGTGCGGGAGGCCCTCGCCATCGCCCGGCAGTGCCGCACCATCCTCGGCGCCAACGGTGTCTCCGGTGAGTACCCGATCATGCGGCACGCCAACAACCTGGAGAGCGTGCTGACGTACGAGGGCACGTCGGAGATCCACCAACTGGTCGTGGGGCAGCGGCTCACCGGGCTTTCCGCGTTCGCCTGACCTGCCCGTTTGCGCATTCCGGGCGCTCGGCGCGCGACTGTCGTACGGGGGCCGTACCGTCATTGACAGACGACGTGTCTGACAAGGACGGTGAGCGTGATGGCCCGCGACGCTGGCACCAACGAGCCCACGAGGGAGTTCCCCGGTTACCCGACCGGTGACAACCTCAAGGAGCGGTCGGCCGCGACACCCGAGCCGACCATCGACACACCGGGCGACGGCTCCGGAGGCTTTGACGGCCCCGGCAGCCCAGCGCCCGGCGGCGGTGGGGCGGCCCGCGGCCTGCTCCTGCTGCTCGGCGCCGCCGCGCTGGCCGTGGTGGTGCTGCTCGGCATCCAGGCGACCGGCTTCCTGCCGGAGTTCCGTAACCCGTTCGCCAAGGAGCAGACCGACCGCAGCCAGCCACCGCTGCTGAAGTCGATCCAGGACCTCAGCCGCTACGTGGCCGCCGAGGGCAACTTCCAGGTCGTCGTCGACACCCAGAACGACCGGCGCAACGTCCCCGACTTCCTCCTCAACGAGCGCACCCTGTTCGTCGGGGCCGGCAGCGTCGAGGCGTACGTCGACTTCACCAAGATCGGTGACGGGGCCATCGTCCAGTCGGCCGACGGCAAGTCCGTCGAGATCAAGCTGCCGGCGCCGCAGCTCGGCGAGACCAACCTCGACATGGACAAGAGCTACGTCTTCGCGGAGCAGCGCGGTCTGCTCAACCGGCTCGGTGACCTGGTCGGCAACGACCCCAACCGGCAGCAGCAGGTCTACAAGCTCGCCGAGGAGCGGATCACCGCCGCCGCCCGCGACAGCGGTCTCTCCGCCCGAGCCGAGGAGAACACCCGCAAGATGCTGGAAGGGCTGCTCCGCTCCCTCGGCTATCAACAGATCACGGTCACCTACATCGCTCCCTGACCTGCTCCACCCTCAACGAGGAAGCGCCCGCCCCGACTCACGTCGGGACGGGCGCTTCCGCACGTTGCTCCCACGCCGCCCCGCCCCGCGCTCCCACGCCGCCCCGCTCCGCGCGTCAAGATTCGCGCAACATCAGGGTTGTTGGTGCCTCGCCGGGCCTCGGAGGGGTGTGTGGGGCGGGTCAGTGTCCGGTGGAGGCGAGGTAGCGGTCCTCGTTCGGCATGAGAACCCAGAGGATCAGGTAGACGATCACCTGCGTGCCGGGCAGCAGCAGGGACAGCAGGAACAGCAGCCGGACCATCCCTGCGGACATGCCGAACCGTCGACCGAGGCCAGCACAGACACCGGCGAGCATGCGCCCCTCGCGGGGCCGGACCAGTTTGCGACTCATCGTCGTACTCCCACTCTGCGGCGGTGCGCCGCGTCTGCAATCCACGGTAGAAGGGGATGACCAGCTCGCCCTCGGTCCCGAGGTGGAGCGGCAACCCGTGGACCCGTAGGTGCAATACCCGGGCAGACCCCCGCTGACGCCTTCCCGAGCCCATCCGTCGCCGGCCGCCCGTCACCCGTCGTGCCCGTCTGGTGCGCACGCCGCTCGACTGCACGGTCTCCCCGAGCTGCTCGCCCTGTCGCCGCGCCACGTGCCGGCGCCGAGGTTCGCGCGGTGTGCTTTGGAGCTGATGTCGCAAACGATTCAGCGTGTCGCAGGGAGATCGTGCTCCATCCTGGTTGTAGTGGCATCGAACGCGCGTTGACAGCACTGGATCCAGGATCGAGCACGATCTTGCTGGCGGGCTGGCGGGCTGGCGGGCTGGCGGGCTGGCGGGCTGGCGGGCTGGCGGGCTGGCGAGCGGAGCTGGCGGGCGAGTGGGCAGACGGGCGAATGGGGCAAGCGGCGCGGCGCGGACGGGCGGACGGGCGGGCGAGCGGGCGTGCGACTGGGGCAAGCGGCGCGGGCGGCCGGGCGACCCGGCGGGTGAGCGCGGGGTGGGAGATGGCGATCGGGTGTTCACGTCCCGGACCGGGTGGGCCGTGAGCTGGGCGGGTAGGCTGGCAGATCGGCCATCCACACCCCGGATGGCCGCAACCCACACCCCGGGCGGTCACGAACGGGGCCGCCTACCGGTGGCCACGACCCGGCCGGTTCCGTACGCCGGGACGACGGCGAGGAAGCGCAGCCATGATCAGTGTTTTCGACCTCTTCAGCGTCGGTATCGGGCCGTCAAGTTCGCACACGGTGGGGCCGATGCGGGCGGCGCGGACGTTCGTCGGCGGGCTCAAGGCCGACGGGTTGCTCAGTGACGTCGCGCGGGTGCAGGCCGAGTTGTTCGGCTCGCTGGGGGCCACCGGGCACGGTCACGGCAGCGGTCCGGCGGTGCTGCTCGGGTTGGCCGGCGAGTCGCCGGAGACCGTCGACACGGACACCGTCGGTCCTCGGGTCGAGCGGATCCGGGCCGAGCGGCGGATCAGCATCCTCGGCGCGCACGAGATCGACTTCGACCCGGACCGGGATCTGACGCTGCACCGCCGCCGGTCGCTGCCGTACCACCCGAACGGGATGACCTTCGCGGCCTTCAACGCGGCCGGCGAGGAGGTCAGGACTCGTACCTACTACTCCGTCGGTGGCGGTTTCGTGGTGGACGAGGCGGCGGCGGGCGCCGACCGGATCAAGCCGGACAGCACGGCGGTGCGGTACCCGTTCCTGACCGGGGCGCAACTCCTCGACGTCACGTCCCGCACCGGCCTGTCGATCAGCGAGGTGATGCTGGCCAACGAGCGGTCGTGGCGCAGCGAGGCGGACATCCGGGCGGGTCTGTTGGAGATCTGGCGGGTGATGCGGGAGTGCGTGCAGCGCGGTTGCGAGCGTGACGGCGTACTCCCTGGGGGTTTGAAGGTTCGGCGGCGCGCGGCGGAGCTGCGGCGCGGCCTGGAGGCGGACGCCGGGACGGCCGATCCGTTGCACGCGATGGACTGGGTGACGTTGTTCGCGCTCGCGGTCAACGAGGAGAACGCCGCTGGTGGCCGGGTGGTCACCGCCCCGACCAACGGTGCGGCCGGGATCATCCCGGCGGTGCTGCACTACTACACCCGTTTCGTCGAGAACGCCGACGACGACGGTGTGGTGCGGTTCCTGTTGACGGCCGGCGCGATCGGCGTGTTGTTCAAGGAGAACGCCTCGATCTCCGGCGCGGAGGTCGGCTGTCAGGGTGAGGTCGGTTCGGCGTGCTCGATGGCGGCGGCGGGGTTGGCCGAGGCGCTGGGGGGCACCCCGGAGCAGGTGGAGAACGCGGCCGAGATCGGGATGGAGCACAACCTCGGGTTGACCTGTGACCCGGTGGGTGGCCTGGTGCAGATCCCCTGCATCGAGCGGAACGCGGTGGCTAGCATCAAGGCGATCACGGCCGCCCGGCTGGCGCTGCGCGGCGACGGTGTGCACAAGGTGTCGCTGGACAAGGTCATCAAGACCATGCGGGAGACGGGCGCCGACATGAAGGTCAAGTACAAGGAGACGGCGCGGGGCGGTCTGGCCGTCAACGTGATCGAGTGCTGAGCCCGGTCGATTCGGGGCATTCGTTCACCGACTGCTAACCTGGCGTCCGTTTCCGGAGGCGGGAGGCTGCGGTGACCTCTGGCGTCGCGGCCCTGTGGTCGCACCGCAACTCGCTGCGCATCCTGGTGAGACGGGACCTGGCGGTCAAGTACCAGCAGTCGGTGCTGGGCTACTTCTGGTCGTTGATCGAGCCGCTCGGCATGGGCGCGATCTACTGGTTCGTGTTCGGGGTGCTCTACTCTCGCGACACCGGGCGGCACCTCGGCGAGGCCGCCGAGTCGTACCCGTTGTTCCTGATCACCGGGATCTTCGCGTGGATGTGGACCAGTTCGGCGCTGAGCGAGGCGACGAACGCGTTGACCGGCCAGTCGCGGCTGATCACCACGATGAACGTGCCGCGTCAGGTCTTCCCGATCGGCCGGGTCACCGGCCGGTTCGCCGAGTACGCGGCCGGCCTGCCGATCCTGATCGCCATCGCGGTGATCTACGCGGTGCACGGTCGGATCCACCCCGGCTGGTCGTTGCTCTCCCTTCCGCTGGCGGTGGCCGTCCAGGCCGTCCTGCTGACCGGGCTCGCCCTGCTGCTGTCCGCGTGGAACGTGCTGATGCGCGACGTCGAGCGGTTGATGCGGTTGATCATCAGGGTGCTCTTCTACGCCACGCCGATCATCTATCCGCTCAGCCTGGTCCGGGAGTCCAGCCTGCCCGAGTGGTTGAAGGTGGGGTACGAGCTGAACCCGCTGGTCGGGATCTTCCAACTGCACCACGCGATCTGGTACCCGGACGAGTTCCCGAACGCCCGGTTGCTCGCCACCACAGTCGTCGGCAGCGTGTTGGTGCTGGCCGCCGGCTGGTGGTCGTTCCGTCGGCTGGAACCCGCCGTGCTCAAGGAACTCTGACGTGGGCGCGCCGATCATCGAGGCCGACGGGCTGGGCATCCGGTTCGTCCGTAACCGTCGCCGGCAGTTGCGGCTGCGGGAGTTGTTCATCCATCGCGGGAAGCGTGGTGCGCTGCCCGGCCAGTTCTGGCCGCTGCGGGACGTGTCGTTCACCGTCGAACCCGGCGAGACCGTCGGGGTGATCGGCCGTAACGGCACCGGCAAGAGCACCCTGCTGCGGTTGATCGCCGGGGTGCTCATCCCGGACGAGGGCGACATCCGGGTGCACGGCTCGGTGGCGCCGTTACTGGAGTTGTCCGCCGGTTTCTCCAACGACCTGACCGGGCGGGAGAACCTGCACCTGGTCGGTGGGCTGCACGGGCTGTCGACGGGCTACCTGAAGCGGCACTTCGACGAGATCGTCGAGTTCGCCGGTGAGCAGGTGGAGCGGGCCATCGACACGTCGGTGCGGCACTACTCGTCGGGTATGAAGGTGCGGCTCGGATTCGCGATCATCTCGCATCTGCCGCATCCGATCCTGCTGATGGACGAGGTGACAGCCGTCGGCGACGCGGAGTTCCGCAAGAAGTGTTACGCGACTATTGATCGTCTGCTCGGGGAGGGGCGCACGCTGGTGTTGGTGTCACACAACGAAAAGGACCTGACCCGGTTCTGTCGTCGGGGGTTGTACCTCGACGCGGGCCGGTTGACGCTCGACGGCACCATCGCCGAGGCGCTCGACGCGTACCACGCAGCGGTCCAGCGGTGACGCTCGCGATCGTGCTCGCCGCCGGGTCGTCGGCGGCGAGCCTGAGCACCGCGACCGGTGAGCCGCTGGCCGACCGCCTGGCCGCCCAGTTGCGCCAGGCCGGGGCGGGCGACGTGCGCTTCGCGGCCGACCTCGACGAACTGGCCACGCTGGTGGGCACCGCCTCCGCTCCGGTGCTGGTCACCGGCGCGGACCTGGTGGCGCACACCGCCGTACTGCGGCACCTGGCCACCAGCCCGGTGGGGCCCACGGTGGCGCTGGTGCTCGGCGACCCGCCGGTGCCCGGGCGGACGGCCGTGCGGGAGGAACGCGGCCAGGTGGTCGACGCCGGCCCGCTGAACGCCCTCGACGGCGACGCCACCGGTGTGTTCGGTGGCGCGTTGCGCGTCGGTGTGGACGACCTGCCGAACCTCGCCGCCGCCGCCCGGGCCGCGGCGGGTGGTCCCGGGTCCGCCGTGGACCGGCTGTTCGCGGGCCTCGCGGCGCTCGGCACCCTGATCTTCGTCCAGCGGGTACGCCTGCTCGTCGCCCGCCGGGTCGAGGGCGCGGCCGAGCTGACCGCTGCCGAGGCGGCGGTGACGGCTGTCGACGAGGACCGGGCGGAGCTGCGGCTGTCGGTGAAGGAGAGGGACGACTTCTTCTCCACCTACTTCGTCAGCACCTGGTCGCCGTACCTGGTTCGGTCGGCGGCCCGGCTGCGGCTCACCCCGACCGGGGTGACGGCGATCTCGGTACTGTTCGCGCTGGCCGCGGCGGTGCTGTTCGGGGTCGGTGGGCGGCCCGCGCTGGTCGGTGGCGCGGTGCTGCTCTACCTCGGTTTCGTGCTGGACTGCGTGGACGGCCAGTTGGCCCGCTACACCCGCAACTTCAGCGCCTGGGGTGGCTGGCTGGACACGATGGCGGACCGGGCGAAGGAGTACCTGGTCTATGCCGGGCTCGGCTTCGGGGTCAGCCACGCCGGGTTGGGCAACGGCTGGGCCCTCGCCATCGCCGCGATGACCCTGCAGACCGTCCGGCACATGACCGACACCTGGTACGGGGTGTTGCACGACGAGGCGGCCCGGCGACCGCGTACGGCGACGGGTGCCAGCGGCGGGATCGGCGACCGGCTCAACGCGGCGTCGACGAGGGTGCAGGCGGACACCGGCTCGCTGTCGTACTGGCTGAAGCGGACCGTCGTCTTCCCGATCGGCGAGCGCTGGGCGCTGATCGCGCTGACCGTGGCGCTGTTCAACCCGCTGGTCAGCCTGGTCGCGGTGCTCGTGTGGGGGGTTCTGGCCTTCGCGTACACCGGTGCGCTGCGTACGCTGCGGGCCCGCTGGATGTGGGTGCCGGTGCTGGACACCGTCGATGCCACCCTGCACCGCGACGACGGGCCGTTGGCCCGGCTGCTGCCGGTGGTCCGCCCGATGGGGCCGCTCACCCTGGCGGTGATCGCCGCGCTCGGTCCGGCGGTCCTGCTGGTCGCGGCGCTGCTGACGGACGCGCCGGACGGGCTGCGCTGGGCGGTGCCGGTGGCGCTGCTGGTGCTGCTGGTCGGTGGCCTGGGGGCCGGGGCGGCGCACAACGGCCCCCTGGACTGGCTGGTCCCCGCCGCGTTGCGGGCCGCCGAGTACCTGTTCGCCATCGCGGTCGGTGTGGTCGGCGGGGTGCCGGGTTGGCTGATCTTCGGGTACGTCTTCGTGCTCACCGTGCACCACTACGACCTGACGGCCCGGTTGGAGAAGCGGCAGGCGGCACCGCCGTTGCACGCTGCCACGCTGGGTTGGGAGGGGCGTTCGGCCCTGCTGGCCCTCGCGGCGATTGTCGGCCTGGCGGGTAGCGGGCTGGCTACACTCGGTGCGTACCTTCTCGTGGTCTTCGTGGTGAGCGTCGTCCTGGCCTGGTTCGTGCGACCGGCCCGTAGCGCGCGGGCGTCGGTCGCGCCGGTGGGCGCTGGAGGTGCCGCGCCGCACTGACGGAGGGACGGCCGGATGACCCTGATCAGTTTCGTGGTGCCGGCCTTCCGCGTGCAGGGGTACCTGCGCGAATGCCTCGACTCCGTCCTCGGTCAGCCGGAGACCGACATCGAGGTGATCGCCGTCGACGACTGCTCGCCGGACGCCGGCGGCGACATCATCGACGAGTACGCGGCCCGCGACCAGCGGGTCCGCTCGGTTCGGCTGCCGGAGAACGTCGGCCTCGGTCCAGCCCGCAACATCGGGTTGGACCGGGCCGTCGGCGAGTACGTGTGGTTCCTCGACGGCGACGACTGGCTGACCCCGGAGTGCCTGACCGAGGTGGCCGAGCGGTTGCGGGCCACCCGCCCGGACGTGCTGCTCGTCGACCACGTACGCACCCACTGGAACGACACCGCCACCCGCAGTGCGATGGCCGAGGTGTTCCCCGAGTCGCCGGGTCCGGAGACCTTCCGGTTGCGGGACCGGCCGGAGGCGATGCACCTGCTGCACACGGCGTGGAACCGCCTGGTCCGCCGGGAGTTCCTGATCGACCTGGGCCTGCGTTTCGCCCCGGGTTGGTACGAGGACGTCTCGTTCAGCTACCCGGTGCTGATGGCCGCGCAGCGGATCGGCGTCCTCGACCGGGTGTGCGTCAACTACCGGCAACGCCGCGCCGGTGCGATCACCCGGACCCGGGGCGACCGCCACTTCGAGGTCTTCCCCCAGTGGCACCGGGTCTTCCACCTGATGGACGAGTGGGGGCCGGCGACGGACTCCCTGCGGCCGGTGGTCTTCGAGCGGATGATCTGGCACTACCTGACCGTGCTCGGCAACGGCCAGCGGATCGCCCCGGAGTTGCGGCCGGCGTTCTTCGCGCAGATCACCGCCGACTACGAACGCTGGCTACCGCCCGGCGGCTATCCGGCGCCGGGCGGGGTGGAGGGGATCAAGCACCGGCTCGTCGCGTCCGGCCGTTGGCGCACGTTCAGCGCGTTGCGGACCGCGAGCCGTGCCCGTGACGTCGCCCGGCGGCAGGCCCGTACCGCCCGCCGACGGGTCGGCCCGGTCGCGCGGCGCGGTGCCCGGCTGACCCGTGACGGGCTGCTGCGCGAGTACTACCGGGCCGAGTCGCGTCGGCCGGTCGACCCGACGCTCGCGGTGTACGCCGCCTACTGGTACCGCGGGTACTCGTGCAACCCGGCGGCCATCTACGAGGTCGCCCGCCGGTTGGCACCCGAGGTGCGCGGGGTGTGGGTCGTGCGCCGGGACCGCGTCGACACGGTCCCGGCCGGAGTGGAGTACGTCGTCGCCGGCACCCCGGCGTACTACCGGGTGCTCGCCCGCGCCCGGTGGTTGGTCAACAACGTCAACTTCCCGGATTTCGTCCGCAAACGGCCGGAGCAGGTGCACCTGCAGACCCACCACGGCACCCCGGTCAAGGTGATGGGCCTGGACCAGCAGCGCTATCCGATCGGCGCGGGCCGGATGGACTTCGCCGGGCTGTTGCGCCGGGTGGACCGTTGGGACTACAGCGTCAGCGCGAACAGCTTCTCCACCCAGATGTGGGACCGCGCGTACCCGGCCACGTACACGACGTTGGAGGTGGGTTACCCGCGCAACGACCGCCTGGTGACGGCCGGCCCGGACGAGGTGCGCCGGCTGCGCGCCGAGTTCGGCGTCGGCCCCGACGAGCAGGTCGTGCTGTACGCCCCGACGCACCGCGAGCACCTTCCGGGCTACCGGCCGCCGTTCGACCCGGACCGGTTCGTGCGGGCGCTGGGTGACTCCGGCCGGCTGCTGATGCGCAGTCACTACTTCCACGACCGGGACCGCCGCCCCGGTCGCCCGGCGGACTGGGAACGGGTCCGCGACGTCAGCGGCCACCAACGGGTGGAGGACCTCTACCTGATCGCGGACGTGTTGATAACCGACTATTCGTCGGCGATGTTCGATTATGCGGTACTCGATCGGCCGATCGTGCTCTATGCCCCGGACTGGGAGGCGTACCGGTTGGCCCGGGGGGTCTACTTCGACGTGACGGCCGAGCCGCCGGGCGCGGTGGCCACCACCTTCGCCGATCTGGTCGAGCTGTTCCGTACCGATGCGGTGCGCTCCGATTCCGCGAACAAGGCCCGTCAGCACTTTCGACGCCGGTTCTGCACATTGGACGACGGGCACGCGGCGGAACGGGTGGTGCGTCAGGTTTTCCTGGGTGAGCCGGGCGAGCGCTCTTCGCCCTGCTGATCGCCGGTGTCGTGTAATAGCAGCGTCATCAGCCAAACATGAGACGTTTACCCGATGTGCGAATCGAATGATCCTGGTCACAGTCTTCTGGATCGGCCGAGACGAGCTGGGGGGGACGACGGTGAGTACCGTCACGCTCAAGGATGTCAGCAAGGTCTTCAGGGACGGCACGTTGGCCGTCGACAGCATAAATCTCGATGTGAACGACGGCGAGTTCATGGTGCTCCTCGGGCCGTCCGGCTGCGGCAAGTCGACGGTGCTGCGAATGATCGCCGGATTGGAGGACCCGACCCAGGGCGCGGTCATGCTCGACGGAGAGCTGGCTAACGACCTGCCCCCACGGGACCGCAAGATCGCCATGGTCTTTCAGGACTTCGCGCTCTACCCGCACATGACCGTCGGCGACAACATCGCCTTTCCGCTGCGACTGGCCGGGGTCGAGCCGGAGCCGAGGGGTGAGCGCGTCAGTGACGTGGCGAGTGCCCTGGGCATCGGCGACGTGCTGGCCCGCAAGCCCGGTCAGCTCTCCGGCGGCCAGCGGCAGCGGGTGGCGATGGGCCGGGCCATCGTCCGGCGGCCCGGCCTGTTCCTCATGGACGAGCCACTCTCGAACCTGGACAGCGGCCTCCGCGCGGAGCTGCGCGCGGAGATCTCGGGCCTCACCCGGGAACTGGGCGTCACCACCGTCTACGTCACCCACGACCAGGCCGAGGCGCTCACCATGGCCGACCGGGTGGCCATCATGCGCCGCGGCGTGCTCCAGGACGTCGGCACACCCACCCAGGTGTACGGCCGCCCGGCGACGCTCTACGTGGCCGCCTTCCTGGGCAGCCCGCGGATGAACCTGCTGGAGGCGTCGGTCTACGTCCACCTCGACCGGTACGTCACGCTGAACCTCGGTGAGCAGTCGCTCTACCTGCCCTGGAACGACATCCGCAGTCGGGCGGTGGCGCACTACCACGGCGAGCGGATCGTGGTCGGCATGCGCGCCGAGGCGCTCACCCCGGTCTCCCCGGACAGCCCCGGCGACGTGCTGCGGGGGCGGATCCGCTACCTGGAGCACCACGGGCACGAGTCGTTGGCGTTCCTCGACATCGGCGCGACCGCGATCATGGTCGACGAGATGGGTGCCCCGCTGGACCCACCACCTGTCGGTCAACGTGGCCTGCGACGGTTCGGCTCGGTGATGCAGCGACTCACCGGCAAGCCGGTGGATTCGCAGGCGCCGCCCGTCGGCAACACCCAGACCAGCGTGCTCCCCGACCCGGGGCGGCACCACCGTCGACCGGCGGAACTGGCGGTGCGGCTGGCACCGTATCCGGCGGTCAGCGCGGGTCACCCGCTCGCCGTCTCGGTCCGGATGGACGCGTTGCACTTCTTCGACGAGCGCGGAGCCCGGATCGACGTGGGTTGGCGCTGACGACTCGCCGGAGCGGGGTGGCGGGCGGGCCACCGGGTGTCCTACCGTCTGCGCACCCAGTCCACTGTGCAAGACCACCGAGAGGGGTGCATCCGTGTCGGGTGACCGTCCCAGTCCGCTCGTCATCGAGCGCATCCTGCGGGATCGCGCGGGCATCTGGCAGCAGATCGTGGCCGAGGGCGACCTCAACGCGCTGACCGGGCGCATGCTGGCCAGCTCCGCCATCGCGCTGGCCTGTTACGGCGCGGTGCTGGGTGCCTTCCACAGCCCGCTGATGGCGCTGACCTCGGCGCTGAAGCTGCCCCTGCTGTTCCTGGTCACGCTGGCCATCTGCCTGCCCACGCTCTACCTGTTCAACCTGGTCTTCGGTGCCCGGCTCTCGGTGCGGCAGTCGTTGGCGCTGGTGATGGTGGCGATCACGGTCACCTCGATGCTCGCTGTGGCGTTCGCGCCGATCAGTCTCTTCTTCCTGATCACCGCGCCCGACTACGGGTTCTTCAAGCTGCTCAACGTGGCGATCCTGACCCTGTCGGCACTGGTCGGGCTGCGGTTCCTGACCGGCGGCATGCAGGTGCTCAACGACCACGGCCTGCTCGCGCCGGAGGTCGCCAAGACGCACGCCGACGCGTACGCCCCGGCGTCTGTCAACGTCCCGGCACCGGCGACGCCCGCTGCCGGGTCGGCCGAACCGGCACCGGCTGCCGCGCCGGTCGCCGGTCAGGCTGCCGAGCCGGCGGTCGTGTCGGCCGGTGCCGCAGTGGCCGCGCCGGCCGGAGCCACGGCTGCCGGGTCGTCGGCGAACGGTGCCGTGGCCACCTCGCCGGCTCCGACGCACGTTCCGGCGCAGTCGACCGGCCAGCCGGCCGTCGCCGGGTTCCCGCCCGGCGCGGTGCCCCCCGGCTACGGGCCGGTGCAGCGCCCCTGGGCCCAGCCGCCGGTGCGGCGCGGCGAGCCGACGCAGCGGCCGGCGAGCATGACCCTGCTCTACATCTGGATTCTGCTCTTCGGTTTCGTGGGCACCCAACTGGCGTGGACACTGCGCCCGTTCTTCGGCGACCCGGGGCAGGATTTCTCGTTCTTCCGCAGCATCGACGGCAACTTCTACGCGGAGATCCTGCGCACCATCGCCAACCTGTGAGCACCGGCCGTCACCGGGGAAACCGCTGGTTGCCGCCCTGATTACCGACGAGTAACGTCAGGCCATGACCATCGACTCCCGTCAGGTGGCGGCCGGCATGCTGCAAGCGGTGCCCTTCGCCCGTACGCTCGGCCTCGAGTTCGTCGAGGTGGCACCCGAGGCGGAGGGTGGGGTGCGGGCAGTCGTCCGGTTGCCCGACTCGCCGGCCACCCACAACCACATCGGCGGCCCCCACGCCGGTGCCATGTTCACCCTCGGCGAGACGGCCTCCGGCGCGGTCGTCATGGCCGCCTTCGGGCAACTGCTCGACCGGGCCGTGCCGCTCGCCGTCCGGGCCGACATCGCGTACCGGAAGCTCGCCATGGGCCCGGTGCTGGCCACCGCGCGCCTCGGCCGGCCGGCACCCGAGGTGATCGAGGAGCTGGAGTCCGGCCGGCGGCCGGAGTTCCCGGTGCCGGTGGAGATCGCGACCGAGGACGGCAAGCCGACCTCGGCGATGACCGTGATCTGGACGTTGCGGCCCAACTGAACCGTGCCACGCCGGGCGAAAAGGGTTTGCGGGCCCAGCAGGGTGGATAGATTCGTACCGTGCTGGGCCTACCTGCTCACGTGACCGCCTGTCTCTTCGATCTGGACGGTGTGCTGACGCAGACCGCCCGCGTGCACAACGCCGCCTGGAAGCAGACGTTCGACGAGTTCCTCCAGCAGCGGGCCACCCGCTCCGGCGAACCGTTCCAACCGTTCGACCCGGGCCCGGACTACAACCGCTACGTCGACGGTCGCCCCCGAGCCGACGGCGTCCGGTCGTTCCTCGCCTCCCGGGGGATAGTGCTGCCCGAGGGAAGCCCCGACGACCCGCCGGACGCCGACACCGTCAACGGCGTGGGCAACCGCAAGAACGTCCTGTTGCTGCAGCGCCTGCGCACCTCGGGTGTCGAGGTCTACCCGGGCTCGGTGCACTACCTCGAAGCGGCGAGGAAGGCCGGGCTGCGCCGGGCGGTGGTGACAGCGAGCGCCAACGGTGGCGAGGTGGTCGCCGCCGCCGGGCTGGAACCACTGCTGGAAGCCCGGGTCGACGGGCTGGTCGCCCGCGCTCAGGGGCTGCGCGGCAAACCGCACCCCGACACCTTCCTCGCCGGGGCCAGGCTGCTGGGCGTCGACCCGACACACGCCGCCGTCTTCGAGGACGCGCTCTCCGGGGTGGCCGCCGGCCGCGCCGGTGGCTTCGGCTACGTGGTCGGCGTCGACCGGGTCGGGCAGGCCGACGAGTTGCTCGCGCACGGCGCCGACGTCGTGGTGAAGGACCTGGCCGACCTGCTGACCGTCGCCGACCCGTCGCCGCCGACCCGCACCGCCGCCGGGGAACGGGGTCCCGCGTGATCCGGGAGCGGGCCTATCCGGTCGAGCCGTGGCACGTCCGGGAGACCCGACTGGACATGGACGTGCTGGCCCAGTCCGAGTCGGTCTTCGCGCTCTCCAACGGGCACGTCGGCCTGCGGGGCAACCTCGACGAGGGTGAGCCGCACGGCCTGCCCGGCACCTACCTCAACTCGTTCTACGAGCTGCGTCCCCTCCCGTACGCGGAGGCGGGCTACGGCTTCCCCGAGTCCGGGCAGACGATCGTCAACGTCACCAACGGCAAGCTGCTCCGGCTGCTCGTCGACGACGAGCCACTGGACGTGCGCTACGGGGAGCTGTTGTCCCACGAGCGGGTCCTCGACCTGCGGGCCGGGACCCTGCACCGGGAGCTGCACTGGCGTTCGCCGGCCGGTCGGGAGGTCAAGGTCCGCAGCACCCGTCTGGTCTCGTTCACCCAGCGGTCCGTCGCCGCCATCAGCTACGAGGTGGAGGCCGTCGACGGCCCACTGCGGCTGATCGTGCAGTCCGAGTTGGTGGCCAACGAGTCGCTGCCCGCGCAGAGCAAGGACCCCCGGGTGGCGGCGGTGCTGGAGTCACCGCTGCTGGCCGAGGAGGAGCTGACCACTCCGGACGGCGGGCAGCTCATCCACCGCACGAAGGTCTCCGGGCTGCGGGTCGCCGCCGCGATGGAGCACGAGGTGCACGGTCCGGACCACACCACGATCGAGTCCGAGGGATACCAGGACTGGGTGCGGACCACGATCGCCTGCGTGCTCAAGCCCGGCGAGAAGCTGCGCGTGATCAAGTACCTGACGTACGGCTGGTCCAGCCGCCGGTCGCTGCCGGCGCTACGCGACCAGGTCGGCGCGGCGCTCGCCGGCGCCCGGCTGGACGGGTGGGACGGCCTGCACCGGGAGCAGCGCAACTACCTCGACGAGTTCTGGGACGCGTCCGACGTGCTCGTCGAGGGCGACCCGGAGGTGCAGCAGGCGGTCCGGTTCGGCCTCTTCCACGTGCTCCAGGCCGGAGCGCGGGCCGAGCAGCGGCCGATCTCGGCGAAGGGGCTGACCGGTCCCGGTTACGACGGGCACGCGTTCTGGGACACCGAGATGTTCGTCCTGCCGGTGCTCACGTACACCCAGCCGAGCGCGGTGCGCAGCGCGTTGCAGTGGCGGTACAGCACGTTGGACTCGGCGAAGGAGCGCGCGGAGACGCTCAACCTCAGGGGCGCGGCCTTCCCCTGGCGGACCATCGAGGGGCCGGAGTCGTCCGGCTACTGGCCGGCCGGCACCGCTGCCTTCCACATCGCCGCCGACATCGCCGACGCGATGCGCCGCTACGTGATGGTCACCGGAGACACCCAGCTGGAACGGGAGATCGGCCTGGAGCTGCTGGTGGAGACCGCCCGGCTGTGGCGCTCGATCGGCCACCACGACCGGCACGGGCGGTTCCACATCGACGGTGTCACCGGCCCGGACGAGTACACCGCCGTGAAGAACGACAACGTCTACACCAACCTGATGGCACAGCGGAACCTGCTCACCGCCGCCGACGCGGTGATGCGCTACCGGGACGAGGCGTACCACCTCGGTGTCACCGACGAGGAGGCCGCGAGCTGGCGGGACGCCGCCACCTCCATCCACGTTCCGTACGACGAGGAGCTCGATGTCCACCAGCAGGTGGAGGGCTTCACCCGGCTCCAGGAATGGGACTTCTCGCACACGCCGGCGGAGAAGTACCCGCTGCTGCTGCACTACCCGTACTTCGAGCTGTACCGCAAACAGGTGGTCAAGCAGGCCGACCTGGTCCTCGCGATGCACTGGCGGGGGGACGCGTTCACCCCGGAGCAGAAGCTGCGCAACTTCCTCTACTACGAGCGCCGTACCGTCCGCGACTCGTCGTTGTCCGCCTGCACCCAGGCGGTGCTCGCGGCCGAGGTGGGCCACCCGGAGTTGGCACACACCTACCTGCGCGAGGCCGCGCTGATGGACCTGCACGACCTCAACGAGAACACCCGCGACGGCGTACACATGGCGTCGTTGGCCGGCGCGTGGCTGGCCCTGGTCAGTGGGTTCGGCGGCCTGCGCGACCACGACGGCGAGCTGTCCTTCGCCCCCCGGCTCTCCAGCCGACTCAACAGGTTGGAGTTCTCCCTGCAATGGCGAGGGCTGGCACTGCGGGTGGATGTCCGGCCGCACCAGACGACGTACTCGCTGCGCCACGGCGGCCCGGACGACGTGGTGGAGCTGCGCCACCACGACCAACTGTTGCGGGTGACCTGTGACGAGCCGGTGACGGTGCCGGTGCCGCCGGCCGATCCGTCCGGCCCCGCACCCGAGCAGCCACCGGGCCGGTCGCCGCTGCTGCGTCTACCCGAGCGCGAACAGTGACGGTCGGGGCGGAATACCTCCGCCCCGACCGCCTCGCACCGGTGCCAGACCGGCTCGCCGGTCAGCTCGTGTGTCAGACCGGCTCGCCGGTGGACGGGCGCCCGATCGCGTCCCGGGGCGCCGCCGCCTTGGGATCGTCGGGCAGCCGCGCCGAAGCGGCCTGGTCCCCGAAGTCCTGGTTGCGCTCGGGCTCCTGTTCCCGCCGGGCCCGCTCGGTCTTCTGCTGCTGCTCGGAGATCTGCTGCTTGGCCATGACGATCCTCGCGATCCGTCGGGGCGCGGGTGCGCCGACACGGTCTGCGGTCGCTCGTCGCGTACCCGACGCCGCACGGGGCAAACGCGGCGGCCGGCGGGGCGCGTGCGGCGCGACCGGCGGGGTACCCGGGCCCCAGGCGATCACGCGGAGGTGAGGCATGGACGAGCAGGCAGCGGTGACCGTTCCGGTCGGGGAGGCGCACCTGTCCGCCGACCTGATGCTGCCGGCCCAGCCGGTCGGTGTGGTCCTCTTCGCGCACGGCAGTGGCAGTTCCCGGCACAGCCCTCGCAACGTGGCGGTGGCCCGTGCGCTGAACGGTCGAGGGCTCGGCACGGTGCTGGTGGACCTGCTCACCCCGGCCGAGGACGAGGTGGACGCGCGCACCGCCGAACTCCGGTTCGACATCGGGCTGCTGGCCAGTCGGCTCGCCGGGATCGTCGACTGGTTGGCTGTGGAACGGCCCGCCGGTGACGTGTCAATCGGTCTGTTCGGGGCCAGCACCGGGGCCGCCGCAGCACTCGTCGCGGCATCGTCGCGCGCGGACCGGGTGGGTGCCGTGGTCAGTCGGGGCGGTCGACCGGACCTGGCCGGAGGCGCGTTGGCCCAGGTGCGTACGCCGACGTTGTTGCTGGTCGGCGGCTTGGACGAGGAGGTGATCACGCTCAACGAGCGGGCGGCGGCCGAGTTGGGGGACGTCGCCGAGCTGCGGATCGTCCCCGGTGCCACCCACCTCTTCGAAGAGCCCGGGACGCTGGAGCAGGTGGCCGACCAGGCCGGGGCCTGGTTCACCACCTATCTCAACCGCTGATCACTCCGCCGGTACGAGAGCCGAGGCCGACCGGCGCTGCTGGACGGTGTCGACGACGCGCCACAGGACGGCGGTGATCGGGACGCTGACGAAGGCGCCCGCGATTCCCGCGATCAGCGTGCCGGCGGTGACCGCCACCAGGATCACCGCCGGGTGCAGTCGTACCTGCCTCTTCATGATCAGGGGTTCCAGCAGGTTGCCCTCGATCTGCTGCACCGCGATCACCGCGGCGAGGGTGAGCAGTGCGGTGGTGGGCCCGTTCGCGGCGAGCGCCACCAACACCGCCACCGCCCCGGCCACCGTCGCTCCGATGATCGGCACGAATCCGCCGAGGAAGGTGATCAGCGCCAGGGGCAGGGCGAGCGGCACCCGCAGCACCACCAGCGCCAGGCCGATGCCGATCGCGTCGATCGCGGCGATCATCATGGTGCCCCGACTGTACGCACCCAGCGTCTGCCAACCGGCCCGTCCGGCCTCGGCCGCGACCGGCTGGTTCGCGCCGGACACCCGCGACAGCACCCAGTGCCACATCGACCGGCCGTCCTTGAGCAGGAAGAAGAGCAGCACCAGCGCGAGCAGCGCGGAACCGAACACCTCGGTGGCCGTCCGGGCACCGGACACCGGGTCCGGTGAACTGCCGCTCAACCCCTCCCGGGCCTGGTCGACCAGCCGGTCCAGCTGCGATTCGCTGACCGGCAGCGTCGACGTCACGAAGTCACGAGTGCGCTCGACGCCCTGCGTCAACTCCTGACTGAGCTGGTCGAACTGGCTCGCGGTCAGGTTCCACACCAACGCGCCGACGCCGACCAGGATGCCGAGCAGCAGCAACACGGTGCACAGCGCGGCCAGGGCCGCCGGCAGACGCAGTCGACGCAGCAGGAGCAGCACCGGGTCGAGCAGGGCGGTGAGGAAGACGGTGGCGGCCAGCGCGATGGCCAGCGGCGCCAGCAGGACGGCGATCCGGCCCAGCAGATAGAGCCCGGCGACGATCACCACCAGGCAGGCGCTCCACGACACCGCGGTCCGGACCAGCCAGGGCAGGGCCGCCCAACTCTGCCGCGGGCCGGGGTCGCCGGTCTTCGTTCCGGGTTCCTCTGCCGCCATGTCGGTCCTCCTCGATCTCGGCGAGGTCGGTACCCAGCCGGTCGTGCGCCGACACCCGTTTCGGCTCCGTTCGCTGCTGCCCGGGCGGATCGTACGCCGGTACCCGACCCCTGGGCGGGAGTTCGCCGACCACCCTCGGACGACGGCGTTTGCGCTGCCGGCGGGAGGGAACGCCATTCGGAGACCGGAGCGGAGGGAAAACGCCGTGGGTGACTTCATGGACAAGGCCAAGGACTTCGCGAACAAGCACGACGAGCAGGTCGACCAGGGCATGGAGAAGGCCGGTGACATGGCCGACAGGCGCACCGGTGGGAAGTACACCGACAAGATCGACAGGGGCGTCGACCAGGCGCAGGCGCGTACCGGTGAGGGCGACCGGTCGCGGTGACCCATCGCACGGCACCGGGCCACCGCGTCGGCGGTGGCCCGGTTCGTCGTGCAGCGACGATGCTCAGCGTTCGCGCAGATCGTCGATCGAGGTGGGCCGCCCACTCAACGCGTCGCGCAGCCGGTCGACCAGGCCGATGCCGGGCGCCAGCAGTTTGTTCGCGGGCGGGTGGTCGGGTGAGCCCGGGTGCGGCCGGGTCGGCCCGATCTCCTTGACCGCCGTCACCTTGGCCGCGACGTCGACGAGTTCCTCCCGGGCCGTCGCAGCCCGCAACCGGGGAAAGAGTTCGTTCTCCTCCTCCCGCACATGCTCACGGATCGTCCTCGTCAGATGGGCGAGCAACTCGTCGAAACGGCTGTCGGACGGGTCGGCCGACTCCAACTCCTTCATGGTCTGCTCGGCCTCGGCGTGTTCCGCGATCTCCCGGTCGGCGATCTCATTGCCGTCGGGCAGTGCCTTGCGCGCGATCGGATAGACGTACGCCTCCTCCGCGACGGCGTGGCGGACGAGTTCGGCGATCACCACGTCCACGAGGTGGCGGCGGTGCTCTGGGGTGCCCCGTCGGGTCTCCAACTCGACGAGGAGCGCCTCGACCTCGCGGTGGTCGGCGACCAGGATGTCGACGGCGTCATGCTCGTCGGTGGTCTGCTGGTTGGTCATCTCACGGCCCCTTACCGGTTGCGGATCGGTGGGAGGTGTGAGGCCCTGGTACCCCCACGTGGCTGCACGAACCCACCGACGACGATGGGTTCCAGGAGGCCGGTGGTGGCCCGGAGGCCGGTGGTGCCGGACCGGCACGATTGCCCCGGCCCTCGTCGGGGTAACCGCCGCCATGGCCGACGACCGCCCACCCGCCGACCGTGATCGGTCGCGCCTCGACGAGGCTGCGGAGCGGAGCGGCCAGGCAGTCGAACGGGTGCGGCACCGCAGCGGTCAGGCGGGCCGGATCCGGGCCCGGCAGTGGGAGATCACCCTGGTGATCTCCATCCAGGCCGGGCTGGCCGCGGCGATCGCCGCCCTGCTCGCCAAGAATCTGCTCGGCCCCGGAGCGCACGTCTTCGCCCCGGCCGCCGCGGTCGGAACGATCGCCACCGCCATCGGGCAGCGGGCCCGACGCACCTTCGAACTGCTGGGTGGCGTGTCGCTGGGCATCGTCATCGGGGACACCCTGCGGTACCTGCTCGGTTCGGGTCCGTGGCAGACCGGCGTGGTCGTCGCGCTGGCCATCGCCGCCGCGCTGCTGGTGGCCGGCAAGGGGGGCGCGCTGGTCGGCCAGGCCGGCGGTACCGCAGTGCTGATCGCCACGCTGGCCCCGATGGACCGTGGACTGGAGTTGCCCCGGATCTTCGACGCGCTCGTCGGCGGAGCGGTCGGTCTGGTGGTGGTCGCGCTGCTGCTGCCGATCAACCCGATGCGGGTGCTGGACCGAGCCGCGGCACCGATCTTCGAAGTCCTCTGCGACCAACTCGCCGAGCTGGCGCAGGCCCTGCGGGAGCGCGACGGCGACCGGACGCTTGGCGTTCTACAGCGGCTCCGGGACACCGAGAGCGATGTGGGTCGGCTGCACGACGCGCTGAGCGGTGCGGAGGAGGTGGTGACGATCGCTCCGGCCCGCTGGCACCGCCGCCAGCAGTTCCACAGGTACGCCCGCAGCGCTGACCACCTGGAGCGTCTGCTGCTCGACAGCCGAGCCCTGGCCCGCTGGTCTTCGACCGCGTTGCAGTACGGCGAGCCGATCCCGTCGGAGCTGCCGGACGCGATCGGCCGGCTCGGTCGGGCGGTCGTGGAGATGCGCAGAGAGTGCCGGGTCGGTGAGGATCCGCAGGCCACCCGCCGACTGGTCGAGGAGTGCGCCGAGCTGGCCGGGCGTGCGGCGGTGAGCGGGGTCGGGTCGTTCGGCGAGTCACTCGTCACCGGACTGCGTACCGCGGCCAGCGACCTGCTCCGGGCCTGCGGGTACGAACCCGACGACGCCAATCGGATCGTGCGTCGGTCGGCGGGTGCCGGTGAGGCGGAGCTGCACCCACCGGCCCGGCGAACACTGCGCCGGATGCGGCCGGCGCGGTCCACCCGAGCGCGCCGCCGCGCGCACCTCGCCTCCCGTGCCCGCAACGAGAGCCGAGCCGGCCTCCCCGCGAGGGAGAGACCGGCCCGGTGACACTCGTTCGGGTCAGGAGGAGTAGCCGCGCTCGGCGATCCAGTTGGCGACCTTCGGCAGGCTCACCCAGTACTCGCCCAACGCCGGGTCGGCCGGGTCGGCGACCCGGATGCTGTCGCCACCGTCCCGGTAGCCGACGAGGGTCAGGTAGTGGCCGCCCTCGTACGAGTGCGGGTTGCCGTCGGTGTCGACGGTCGTGCCCTTGATGTTGGCCACCACCGGCCGCCCGGCGTCCACCGCCGCCAGGACGTCCCGGCGCAACTGCTCGACCTGGTCGGGACGAGCCACCGAGTCACGGATCTCGGTGGTCCGGTACTTGCCACCGGTCAGCTCGTTCAGCACCCGCGTGGTGTCCAGGGCTGAGGGGGTGCCCGCCTCGGTGGTGCCGAGCAGCTTGGCCACCTCGTCCTGGGAGAGCGCCTTGCCCTGGGCGGACAGCGCGATCCGGGTCGCGGCCGGGCCGCAGTAGTAGAAATTGGGCTGAGCCTGGTAGTCGATGCCGAGGATCCGCTCGGCGGATCGCTGGGTCTGGCTCGTCGACGGCTGTGTCGGAGCGGCCGGGGCGGCCTGGGCGGCTACCGCCGGGCCGAGGGCGCAACCGCCGGCGACCAGCAGGCCGGCAACGGACAAACCGCTCTTCTGGACGATCGGATTCATGTCGAGTCTCCGTTCGGGGGTTGACGCCTCCGCGCAGCGGAAGGCGCAGCACCGGGAATGGCGCTCGGCTCAAACCGGGGGCGACGACCAGCGGCGGGTTCGCCGTTGGCGCACCGGGGACGTAACGGCCCTGCTCCGGCGGACATTCCGTCGGCGGCAGCCGGTCCGGATGGTCACGACAGGTCGCCGTGGTGCGGCCGTCGCGACCAGGTGTAACGGCAGGAGGCCGGGCGGGATTCCACCGGCTGGGCGAGGTCCCGGTCCAGGGGCGTCGGCTTCCCGCTGTGGTTCAGAGGCTCCCCAGCAACCCGGTCACGGTGATCTCGATGACCACCCGCTCCGGATTCGGACGTGGGGTGCGATACCGCTCGGCGTAGCGGCGCTCCGCCTCCGCCACCGAGGCTCGGTCCGAGCGCAGCACCGCGCGGCCCTCGATGGTCAGCCAACGGCGGCCGTCCACGTGGCAGACGGCCACCGCCGCGCCCGCCGGACCTGCCGCGGCCACCTGACGGGCCTTGCTGGAGGCACCGGAGGTGATGACCCGGGCCAGCCCGGCCGCCGGGTCGAGGGTCACCCCGACGGGTACGACGTGCGGGGTGCCGTCGGCCCGCAGAGTGGTGAGCGTGGCAAGGTGACGTTCGGCGCAGAAAGCGACGACACGCTCATCGTGTACGTCGAGTCGATGACCGCCCGCCATGCCCGCCCCCTGCCGCCGCGCCGACCCCGATCATGGCACGCGACGGGCGGGGTCCCGATCGGGCCGGGCGGCAGGCTGACCGGGCAGGTGTCGACCGGCTGCCCGACGCTTCTGCACCAGCCGGGTCAGGTAGATCAGCGCGGCGGCCAGGACACCCATGTCGTCCAGGTAGATCGGGTCGGGGAGCACGTCGACCGGGAAGATCGTGTAGATCAGCGCCCCGTAGAAGGCGACCTTCCCGCCCGCGCCGAGCCCGGTCAACATCCGCCGCGTACGCACCACACGCACCGCCAACACCACGGCACCGACCAGTGTGGCGATCGCCAGGATGCCGGCGACCACCACGAGGACCCACGCCTCTCGGGACATGCCTTCACGCTAACCCACCGGACGGCAGGCGGCTCAGAACGCGGGCACCGTCGCGCGACCGCGTGCCGTCACCGGGTTCTCCCGGGTCTGCTCGACGTTCTCCCGGGTCTGCTCGGTCGACCGGGTGAACTCGCTCAGCGGCAGCACCGACGGATCCGCGACCCGTCGCCCGGTGGCGGCGTGCGCCTCCTCGCGCAGACTGCGGGCCGCCGCCACGGCCAGCTCCGCCGCCCGCCAGGCGACCTGCTCCTGCTCCCGGGCGGCGGCGTGCCTGGCCGCGAGGTTGTCGCGGATCGCCCGTTGCAGCACCAACTCCTGCTCGACCGGGTGCAGCCGCGGGTCCCATCCCTCGCGGTGCGCGAACGCCTCGCTGAGCTGCTCCACCGACAACTCCCGCCGCCAGTACGCGTTCAGCGCGGCCCGGTGCAGGTAGCGCTCGCGGTCCGCGTACTCGGCCGGAGTCCGGACGGTCTGCGGCAACGGCATCGCGGCTGCGGCGGCGAGCCGTCGTACCGCTGCCTCGGCTGCCTCGTACGCCTGCCACGCTGCCTCGACGGCCTCCTGCGCGGCCACCCACTCCGCCCGGCGGCGCTGGGCGGAGCTGGTCGCCCGCTCCGCGGCCACCGCGACCTCCTGCGCGTAGCGGCTCTGCTCGCGTGCCTCCTGCACCTGTTCGAGGTGACTCGGCATGGCCGCGCGGCGGATCCGGGCAACCGGGTCGACGCGAAGTCGGCCGGGTCGCAGCAGCAGCGCGGAGACGGCGACGCCGACCACCCCGAGCAGGCTCAGCCAGATGACGGCGGCTCGGGACAGGTCGGGCAGGGCGGCGGAGAGGATGGTCTGCATGATCAGCACCTCGCGGTCGAAGGCGGGTATCGACGGGTGGCAGGAGGAGCCCGACAGGCCGGGTGGTGGGGTCGTGCCGTCGGCGGAAGCTCACACGCCCTGACGGACGACCCGGGACCGGGCCCCGGGGATCGCCGGAACCGGATCAGTGGGTGGGCGGGCCGCGCCGCGCCGCAGTGCCACGGCCGGGGTCGATGGCCGGCGTGTGGTGCGGGCCCGCCGTGACCGCAACGGGTGCGGCGGCGATGTCGACCTCGTCGGTCGGCGGCGCGACGGGCTGGCCGGCACGCTCGGTTGCCGGGGCCGCGTCGGGGCGGACCGTCGCCACCCGGCTGCTCACGGCGCTCGGCCGCAGCTGGGTCGGCGTGGGCGGTGGCGTCGCGACGAGAGCACCGCCGAGGCCGACCGCGAGCACCAGCGCGGTGACCGCCAGTCGGGTCAGCTCGCGCAGCGACCGCAGCACAGCCCACCGGGCTGGGCGGGCACAGGCTGCGGACGACACCCGACCAACCTATCGCCCACTCCGGCGTGCCGCAGCTCGGTGACGGCCCGATCTGCCGTGACCACCGCCACCCCGCACACAGTGGACGGTGTCGCCAGGTGCCCGGAAACGGCGGTGCCCCCGCCCGGATCAGGTCCGGTCGGGGGCACCCGTCGTGCTCTGGTCAGCTGCCGCTGCCGAGAACCGGCGGCGCGGCGTCACGACCGTCGCGCCACACCATCTCGTCCTCGGTCAACCAGGTCAGCCGCTCGTCGGAGTCGTCGTCCTGCGGCCGACCCCGCGCGCCGAGCACGCCCGAGTTGCCGCCTGCGGTGGCTGCCCGGCCACCACGCTGGCCGTCGATGCTGCGCCCGATCCCGCTGGCGGCGCGGCTGTCCGCCGGGGCGACCCCACCGGTCGGACGAGCCGACGCGGTGGGTGTGCTGCTCGAACCGGCGAGCGTGGCGGTGCGGAGGACACCCCCGGCCGGCGCACCACCCTGCGCGCCGAAGAGCAGGCCAGGGCCGGAACCGGCAGCGAGGGGTGCCGTGCTCGGCCCGGCCAACCCGGCCAGCCCGGCAGCACCACCGGCGACCAGCGCTCCCCCGACCAGGGGGTCCGCCCCGGCGAGGGAGGTGCCCGGCGGGTCGACGTCGCTGCCGGTGCCGGTCGGACCGCCGACGACGGCCGGCGGGGCACCGGCGCCCGGGGCCTGCTGGCCCGGGACCGAGCCGTCGCCGATGCCGGGCGACTGGCCGGCGCGGTCGGGCCGGGAGATCGTCGCGTCACCGGTGTGCGCGCTGAAGCCGGTGCTGCCGGGCCCGGCGTTCGCCGTGGCGACCGTGGGGACGGCCTGCGGGGACGTCGGGTCCTTTCGGACGCCGTTCGGTGTGTCGGGATGCGGCTGGGGCGGATCGACGACCCGGTCGTAGGCGGAGATCTCGTAACTGCCGGCCAACTCGGCGACCAGGCTCACCATCCGCTGGTGAGCCTTCTCCTGCTCCGCCTTGTCCTGCTGGTGACCCGCGAGGCCCATGACCACCGCGCCCGGTAGGCCGAAGGTGGCGGCACCCTTCACCGCACCGGAGATCGCCTTGTCGTTGTCGTCGGTCTCCTCCGGGCTCTCGGCCTGCTTGCGGGCCGTGCGTAGATGGTCGGCCATCATGGTCAGCCCTTGCTTGATGCCGGCCATCCCGTCGCTCAGGGCGTCGGAGTGGGCGACGATCAGGCTGAGCCGCCGCTGGAACTCCCGACCCGCCGAACCCGTCCAGGTGTTGCCGAGCTTCTCCAGGTCGCTGTTCAGCTCGCGGCCGAGACCGTCCAGGATGCCCTTGAGCTCGGCCCACTGGGCCGCCACGCCCTCGATCTGCTCGGGCTGACCGGCCATCACACCGTCATAGAGCTCCTGATGGGTGTTGCCCTGGTAGCGCTGGGTGTATTCAGACACGCCCATCCTCCTTCGGCTCGAACGCCCGATCGACGCCGTTGAGCGCCGCGGTGACATCGGTGGCGTTGGCCGCGTTACGTGCCTCGGCGGTGCGGTAGTTGGTCAGGATCGTGCTGGTCGCCTGCTGTGCCGCCAGCACCGCCTGTCGGATCCGCTCGGCCTGGTCGACATAGGACTGATGGACCTCGCTGTAGCGGCGCGCCTGGTCGGTGGCGTCGTAGAACGAGCCGAGCGCCGGCGGGCGGCACTGCATCTCGGTGTTGAGCTTGCGCAGCACCGACTCCACCTGACTCAACCGTGCAGACAGATGCTGGTGGAAGTCCTCTAGGGACAGCAGGTCGACTTCCGTACGCCCGGTCATGGCAACATCCCCGTCGTTCTGGTTGACAACCGTCAGCGACATCCAGGTTAGTCCACGGCTACGACGCCGGGCGACCCGTCACCGCTGCTCAGCCATCCGCCCCGGTCACTGTCCGATCGTCCGGCGAGAAGACCGACATCGCGCCCTCGCGACTCAGGGTGGGCCCGGTCGGAATCAGCGCGAGCAGCGAACCGGGCACCGCCAGTGGAGTGACCCCGCCGTAGCCGAGCACCCCCAGCGTCGCCGCGGAGCCGAGCGGATACCGGATGCCCTGCGGGGTGATCAGGTAGATCGTCGACCCGGCGGCACCGGAACCGCTGGTCCCGGCACCGGGTGAAGCCTGTGCGATGACGCCCTTGCCGCCCGGCAGCAGCACCGCCTCGGTGGTCCGTACGGCGTCCCGTCGGGTCTGCGGCACCGGCAGCGGGCCCGGGTTGGTCGCGGTCAGCTCGGCCGGCGCCCGATCGAAGACCTCCAGGGTGGTGGTCGGCGGTCCGCCCGTGCTGCTCGCCCGGTACGTCGCGCACAGCGTGGTCTGACCCGGGTTGGTCGGGTGGAAGCTGGGCATCGTCTTCGGCAGCCCCTCCTCCTCGACCCGCTGTTCGACGAACAACTCGCCGGCCTGGTTCGGCGTGATGTCCGTGATCCGGCCGCCGCCACCGACCATCAGCAGGGCGGTGATCTCACTGATCGAGGCGAGACCCTCCCGGGTGAGCACGTAGTACCGCCCGGCGGCGCTGAACACCTGACCGACCTTGGCCGGTTGGCCGGCCACCCTCCGCGTGCTGGACTCACCCTCACCGGGCAGCGACGGCTTGCGCAGCGGTGGCCCGGCCGGCACGGCGTTGAGCAGTTGCTGCCCGACCCGCAGCGGCGCCACGTCGGCCATCTTCAGCGCCGTGATCGTCCGGTCCCCGCCGAGCACCTGGAGTCGGACGTCGTCGGTGACCAGGTACCGCTGGTTGTCCACCACGACGAGCGCCGCCCGGTCGCCCAGCGGGACGCCGCCGGGCAACGCCCGGTCGATCACCACCCGGGTGCGGGAGCGCTGCGGATCGACCGGGTCCGGCACGTCGCAGACCGACCAGGGCAGACCGGTCAGCGACTTGCGGTCGGGTAGGGCGTCCGGTGCCCCGACGATGCCGAGGGTGAGCCCGCGTGGCCGGTCCCGCAGGGACGCCTGGGACATCGTCCGTGCCGTCGCGTCGGGCTGGTCGAGGATCAGCCGCGCCGAGGCGTAGTTGAGCGTCGGATGGAGCTGCCCCTCCAGGAACACGTACGTCGCACCGGTCTCCCGTTCGATGACCAGGGTCTGGTCCTCCAACGGCGCGGTGTTCCCGGTGAGCTGACCGTAGGCACCGACCCCGCCGAGCACCACGGCCGCGGTGATGACACTGCCGAAGACAGCCATGCCGAGCCTTCGCATCGGCAGGTTCGTGGTCTCCGGATCGCCCGACAGCAACGCGGAGACGATCCGGCGGGTGACGAAGCGGTACGCCTGCACCTGATCGCGGCGGGTCCGCATGACTTACCTCCGGCGGGGTGGATCCGCGACGATCAGGTCGGGGTGCCGTCGCGGGCTTCCCTACGATAAGGGGCCGACCGGGGTTGCTCGGGACCACCGCTCGCCCCGGCACCGGAGGGGACCCGGCGCAGAGCCGTACGTGCAGGAGGGACAGTCAGCGATGACGCAGGTTCAGGCACGACCCGCCCGAGCGACAACGGACCCGTCCACGACGCGCTCGACCCCGCCGGCCGACCGGCCCGGTCGAGGACGGGTCGGCCCGGTGCTGGTCGGGCAGCTCGTCGTGCTGGAGTTGTGCGTGCTCGGCGTCTGGGCCGCGTCGGCCGGGCCCAGTTGGGCGCTCGCCGTGGCGGGTGGCGTGGCGCTGCTCGCCGTCCTGGTCACCTTCGCCCGGCGGGGCGGCCGCTGGTGGTTCGAGGACCTGCTGCTGCGGCGGCGGCTGCGACGCCGTGGTGAGCGCGCGTCGGCGGCGGTGGCCGGTGGCACGGCGGCGGACCCGCGGCTGGCCACCCTCGCCCCCGAGTTGAGCATCATCGAGCTGACCGACCGGGGCACCCGGCTCGGCATCGGGCAGGACGCCCAGGGGTGGTTCGCGGCGGTGGCGCTGCAATCCGTCAGCGGTGCGACCGTGGGGTCGCTGCCGGCGTCCACGGTGGACCAGGTGCTGGGCGTGCTCACCGACTTCAGCGCGCCGGTGTCCCGGGCCCAGGTGGTCGCGCACACCCTGGTCTGGTACCCGGCACCGGGCGCGCCACCGGCCGCGCACCGGACCGTCTGGGTGGCGTTGCGGCTCACCGTCCGCGACGCCCGGGTCGAGGCGGTGAGCCGGGGCGGCGGGCTGCCCGGCGTACACCGGACGGTGGCTGCCGGGATCGGCCGGCTCGGTAAGGCGCTGACCAGCGCGGGTCTGTCCCACCGGCCACTGGGCCGGGAGGAGCTGCGCGCCGCCATCGTCTCCGCCGCCGGACTGGACCTGGGGCCGGAAGCGCCGACGGAGACCTGGCGTGGGTTGCGCGGCGGCGGGTGGACCCACCGGTGCATGGCGCTGCGGGGTCGGTCGGACGCGCCGCTCGGCCCGCTCGTCGACGCGATCACGGCGACCTCGGCGCCGTCGCACACGGTGGCCGCGACGGTGTCGATGGACGGCCGGGTGGCGGCGCCGCTGCTCCGGATCGCCGCGATGGACGGTCACGTGGAGGCGCTGCTGAAGGTGGTCCGGGACGTCGCGCAACGGGCCGGTATGTCGACCCGACCCGTGGACGGTCAGCACGGCCCGGGCGTCTACGCCAGTGCCCCGGTGGCGTCGGCGCTGGGAGCGTCCACCCGCCCGCGGTCGTAGTGACCGGCCGGGCGGTCAGGGCCGGAGGTTGACGATCCAGCCGTAGAGCCCGCACACCCAGAAGGCGAGCGGGACCAGTGCGATGATCAGCAGGATCTCGGCGATGTCGAGGAGTCGGCCCCAGACCGGTGAGATACGTTTGCCGGCGACGGTCAGGCCGTAGATCAGGCTGATCACGGCGGCCAGCACCAGACCGCCGAGCACCAGGCCGAGCTTGACCGGCAGTGAGCCGTCGGTGAAGGTGGCCGCGGCGGCCAGGCCCAGCCCCGCCGTGCCGGCGAGCAGCACCGGGGTGCGCTGGGCGCGGCCCAGGAGCGGTCGGGCCCGCAGCAGCGACAGCAGCGCCAACACCAGGCACAACAGCACCGCCGGCAGTCGGCCGTCGAGAGCCAGCACGAGTTCCGCGCCCAGCACCAGCAACGCGAACGTCCACAGCAGACCGGTCAGGAACTGGTCGGCGCGTTCACTGCGCAGGAGCACCTGCCGGCCGTCCACCGACTCGGTGTCGGTCTTCAGGTCCTCCGGCCCGGTCGGGATCGACGGCACCGGCAGTCGCGCCAGCCGGTAGGCGGTCATCGGCAGCGCCGGCACCACGGCGAACGCCACCGCGGCCACCACCGCCGCGGAGGCCGGCGCGTCGAGGCCGAAGAGCAGGCAGAGCAGCGCGCCCAGGCCGGTCGCGGCCCCCACCCCGATCGCGGCGAAGAAGAGTGGGTACCGGTCACCGACCGCCAACACGGCGACGGCCCCGGCGACCACCGCGGCGGTCGCCGCCAGCAACACGTGCGGGCTGGCCAACCCGGTCAACGGCCGGTCGCCGGCGAGCAGCAGTAGGCCGCCGGTGGCGGCGTGCGTCAGGCCCAGGAGGGCCAGCACCGCGCCGGTCCGGCTGTCACCGGCGGCCCTGGACAGCACGGCCGCGCCGACCAGCAACGCCACCGCGACCAGCAGGGCCGCCAGCGCGCCGGGCAGGTGCGGTGGGCCGGCGAAGAGCGCGGCGAGCGCACCGGCGCCGAACGCCGCCGCCGCGAAGACCACAGCGAAGGACCTGGTCGCGGCGGCCTGCCAGGCCCCGGGACGCTGGTTCGTCGCGGTGGCGACCGCGTCCACCACGTCGTCGAAGACGATCTCCGGCGCGGCCGCGGACCGGGGGTTGAAGTAGAGCACCTCACCGTCGCGGACGCTGAGCTGCGCAGCGGTGCGCCCGCCGTCCAGCGGCGCGCCGCCCAACCGGGACAGCGCCCAGCCGCCGTGCCGCGCGCCCTCGTCGGCGAGATCCTCGCCGGCGTACCGCAACAGGGTGGGGAGCAGGTCCGCCAACGGCACGTCCGACGGCAGCGCCAGATCCATTCGGGTACGCGGGGCCACGATGGTGATCCGGCTCAGACCACCGGTCGCCGTCTTCGTCGCCACAGTGGCCTCCAGGTGTGCGTCTGCGATCGGCTGGCCGCGATGCTGCGGTCCGGGTCCACCGCGCCCACGGCAGATTACCTACGATGGCGGGCACGTACGATGCCCACCCGCGGGCTCCGGTCCGCGCTGGCACGTCATCAGGGCCGCTTCTGGGGAGGAGACAGCCGTGAGCACGGTGGTGTTCCGCCGGCTCCCGCGTCAGCCGGGGCCGGCCCTACCTCGCGGCGAGGTGCTGCTGGAGTCACCCCCCGAGCTGCCCGAGCCGACACCCCGCGGCATGGGGCAACTGCTCATGATCCTGCCGATGTTCTGCGGGGTCGGTGCGATGGCCTTCCTCTACGCCGGCAAGGGCGGCGGCATGATGACGTACGTCGCGGGCGGCCTCTTCGGCGTCTCGATGCTCGGGATGGCGATCGGCTCGCTGGCCAACAGCGGTGGCAAGGACAAGGCCGAGTTGAACGCCGACCGCCGCGACTACATGCGCTACCTGGCGCAGATGCGCAAGCGCACCCGGCGCGCCGCCGAGCAGCAGCGGGCCGCGATGGCGTGGCGGCACCCCGAGCCCGACGCGCTCTGGTCGATCGCCGCGTCCCGTCGGCTCTGGGAGCGACGGATCACCGAGGACGACTTCGGCGAGACCCGGATCGCGCTCGGCCCGCAGCGGCTGGCCGTCGAGATCGTCCCGCCGGAGACGAAACCGGTCGAGGACCTGGAGCCGATGAGCGCCATCGCGCTTCGCCGGTTCGTCCGCGCACACTCCACAGTGCCCGAGTTGCCGACCGCGTTGTCGGTGCGTGCGTTCAGCCGGGTGGTGCTGCGCGGTGACCGCGAGCCGGTGCTCAACCTGACCCGTGCCGCGCTCGGCCAGTTGGCCACCTTCCACGCGCCCGACGACCTGGTGGTGGCGGTCGTCGCCGCACCGGACCGGCAGTCCTCCTGGGGCTGGGTGAAGTGGCTGCCACACGCCCACCACAGCGCCCGTACGGACGCGGCCGGCGCCCGCCGGCTGGTCTTCGCCAGCCTCACCGAGGCCGAGGCCGCGCTCGCCGGTGAGCTGGCGTCGCGACCCCGCTTCGCCCCCGAGGCCAAGCCGTTGACGACCGCCGCGCACCTGGTCGTGGTCATCGACGGTGGCGAGGTCTCGCCGACCTGTCAGCTGGTGGGGCCGGGTCTGCTCGGCACGACGGTGATCGACCTCTCCGGCACGGTCCCGCGCGACGCCGGCCGTTGGCTGCTGTGCCTCGACGTCGCCGACGGAAGCACCCTCGACCTGGTGCGCGGCAGCTCGACGTCGCCGCTGGGCCGCCCCGACCAGCTCAGCGCCGAGGCCGCCGAGGGGCTGGCCCGGCAGATCGCCCCCTACCGGCTGTCCCAGCAGCAGACCAGCAGCGAGGAACCGCTGGCCCGCAGCATGGAGCTACCGGACCTGCTCGGCGTGGGCGACGCCGCGACCGTGGACGTGCAGAACACCTGGCGTCCGCGCGGTCACCGGGACCGGCTGCGCATCCCGCTCGGCGTCGGGCCGGACGGCAACGTGGTCGAGCTGGACTTCAAGGAGTCGGCGCACGAGGGCATGGGCCCGCACGGCCTGGTCATCGGTGCCACCGGGTCGGGTAAGAGCGAGCTGCTCCGTACGGTGGTGGCCGCGTTGGCGGTGACCCACTCGTCGGAGGAGTTGAACTTCGTCCTGGTGGACTTCAAGGGCGGCGCGACGTTCGCCTCGCTGGAGGCGCTGCCGCACACCAGCGCGGTGATCACCAACCTGGCCGACGAGCTGCCGCTCGTCGACCGGATGCGGGACGCGCTCGCCGGTGAGATGGTGCGTCGCCAGGAGTTGCTGCGGGCGGCCGGAAACTACGTCTCGCGCTTCGAGTACGAGAAGGCCCGCGCCGCCGGTGAACCGCTGGCCCCGATGCCCAGCCTGCTGATCATCTGTGACGAGTTCAGCGAGCTGCTCGCGGCCAAGCCCGACTTCATCGACCTGTTCGTGATGATCGGCCGACTGGGTCGGTCGCTCGGCGTGCACCTGCTGCTGGCCAGCCAGCGGCTCGAAGAGGGCAAGCTGCGTGGTCTGGACACGCACCTGTCGTACCGGATCGGTCTGCGCACCTTCTCCGCCGTGGAGAGCCGGATCGTGCTCGGTGTGCCGGACGCGTACGAGCTGCCGAACGCCCCCGGTCACGGCTACCTGAAGACCGACACCAGCACGATGCTGCGGTTCCGGGCCGCCTACGTGTCGGGGGCCTACCGGGCGCCGGGGCAGCAGGCGAGCGCCTCGCAGGCGTTGGTGCAGCGGCGGATCGTGCCGTACGGCCTCGACTTCGTTCCGGCCCAGCTTCCGCAGATGCCGGTGGCCGCCGCCCCCGAGCCCGAACAACCGGCCGACGGCAAGGCCGTGGCGATGCTCGACGTGCTGATCGCCCAGCTCAAGGGTCGGGGCCGCCCCGCCCATCAGGTGTGGCTGCCGCCGCTCGCCGATCCGCCGGGTCTGGGCGAGTTGCTCGGCGCGCTGGCGGTCGACCCGACCTACGGGCTGTGCACCGCGTCCTGGCCCGGGCGGGGTCGGCTGACCGTGCCGGTCGGTGTGGTGGACCGCCCGTACGAGCAGCGCCGCGACCCGATGATGGTCGAGCTGGCCGGGGCCGGCGGCAACGTGGTCATCGTCGGTCGTTCGCTCAGTGGCAAGAGCACCATGCTGCGTACGCTGCTCGCCTCGCTGGCTCTGACGCACACACCGCGCGAGGCGCAGTTCTTCTGCCTGGACTTCGGCGGCGGCGCGCTGCGCAGCCTGGAGCGGTTGCCGCACATGGCGGGGGTGGCCGGTCGGCGCGACGTCGAGGCGGTACGCCGGACGGTCGCCGAGGTGGTGGCCGTCCTGGACGACCGGGAGGCGCGCTTCGCCCAGCACGGCATCGACTCGGTGGCCAGCTACCGCCGTCGCCGGGCCGCCGGTGAGTTCGCCGACGACCCGTTCGGTGACGTGTTCCTCGTGGTGGACGGTTGGAACACGCTGCGCCAGGAGTACGAGGAGCTGGAGCAGACCATCACCACCCTGGCCAACCGTGGCCTCGGTTTCGGCGTACACGTGGTGCTGACCGCCGTGCGGTGGGCGGAGATCCGGATCAACATGCGGGATCTGCTCGGCACCAAACTCGAGTTGCGGCTCGGCGACGCCTCCGAGTCGGAGATCGATCGCCGGGCGGCGGCGAACGTGCCGGAGAAGTCGCCCGGTCGTGGTCTGACCCGGGACAAGCTGCACTTCCTCACCGCGATCTCGCGGATCGACGGCCGCCGCGACATCGACGACCTCAGCGAGGCGTCGGTGTCCCTGGCCGGGCACGTGGCGGCGAACTGGCCGGGGCGCCCGGCCCCGAAGGTCCGACTGCTGCCCCGGCGACTGCCGGTGGGCGAGTTGGCCCGGATCATCGACCGGTCGGCGCCCGGTCTGCCGATCGGCGTCAACGAGTCGGCGCTGGCACCGGTCTACCTGGATCTGGCGAACGAGCCGCATCTGACGGTCTTCGGGGACGCGGAGTGTGGCAAGACCAACCTGTTGCGACTGATCGCCCGAGGGATCACCGAGCGGTACACGCCCGCGCAGGCACGTCTGGTGATCGCCGACTACCGGCGTGGTCTGCTGGGTGCGGTGGAGGGCGATCATCTCCTGGACTACGCGCCGTCCAACCAGGCGTTCGCGCAGGGGTTGGCCTCGATCCGCAGCGCGTTGTCCAACCGTCTGCCGGGTCCGGACGTGACCACCGCCCAGCTGCGCGACCGTAGCTGGTGGAAAGGCCCGGACCTGTACATCCTGGTCGACGACTACGACCTGGTCGCCTCCGGTGGCAGCAACCCGCTCAGCGCCCTGCAGGAGCTGCTGCCGCAGGCACGCGACATCGGTCTGCACCTGATCATCACGCGTCGGGTCGGCGGCGTTTCCCGGGCGCTCTACGAGCCGGTGCTGCAACGATTGCGCGAGTTGGATTCACCGGGCCTGCTGATGTCCGGTAACCGGGAGGAGGGCGCGGTCTTCGGGACGCTGCGGCCGAGCCCGCAGCCACCGGGTCGGGGCACCCTGGTCCGGCGGCGTGACGGTCAGCAGCTGATCCAGACCGCGTGGGCCGAGCCGTCGTGATCGGTCGTCCGGCGGGGCGGCATCCGGTCGCCTCGGTCCGATTCACCGCCATCCATCGCGCGGCGGTGGTCAGGGCTGCGAGGGCTGGTCGGCTTCCGCTACGGTCTTCACTGGAGTGTCCGTCGGTGGGGTGTTGCTGCCTTGCCGCGGGGGAGGGGTGCGGCCGAGCCGCCACCACAACATGACGGAAGGGTGTGAAGCATGGCGTTCGAGGTCGAAGCAGCGACTCTGCATACCGCCGCGAGTGACGTGCGGTCCACGCGCAGCGAGGTTGACGGCGAGCTGAAGAAGCTGTGGAACGTGGTCGACGACCTTGCTATCGCGTGGAAGGGTCAGGCGTCGACGGGCTTCCAGTCGCTGATGACGCGCTGGAACGAGGACACCAGCAAGCTGCTGACGGCGATGGACAACATCGCCGACCTGCTCGACAAGTCGGGTACGACGCACCAGGTCAACGACGAAGAGCAGCAGCAGATGCTGGACAAGTTCCACTCTGCTCTCAACCCGTGATCCGCAGGCAGCAGAGGAGGAAATCGTGACGATCAAGGTTGACTACGCTGTCCTCGAGAGCAGCAACCAGCAGATGCAGGCCATCTCGAAGACCATCGACGAGAAGCTCGACACGCTGCGGTCGATGCTGTCCAAGCTGCACTGGGACGGCGAGGACCGGGTTGCCTACGAGCAGCACCAGGCCAAGTGGGACACGGCGGTCCGGGACATCAACCGGATCCTGAACGAGATCGGCGGCGCTGTCGGCATCGCCCGCGAGAACTACGTCTCCACCGAGATGAGCAACTCGAAGGTGTGGGGCTGAGCAGTTCGGTGGTGTGGCTCCGGTCCGGTCGATCCGGGCCGGAGCCGCATCGTTTCCGGCCCCGGTAGGTGCCGCTAGTCGACGCCCGGTGCGTCGACGCGCCGGCCCGGTCGCCAATCGCGCCGGCGGCCCCGGGCGACGATCGGTCTTCCGACCAGCAGCAGCACGGTGATCAGCCCGCCGATCAGCGCCGCCCAGATCGCGACGGTACGTTGCCGGCCCAGCGGGTCGTCCTGCCTGACGGGTGCCGGGAGCGCGCTGACGGGCGGGTTGGTCCGGGTGCCCAGCACGCTCGACACGGCCCGGTAGGGGTTGACCATGCCGTAGCCGATGTCGGCGTTGTGACCGTCCGGTGGGTTGTCGGCGGTGCGTTTGAGTCGTTCGGCGACCTGTTCTGGAGTGAGGTCGGGGTAGGCCGCCCGGACCAGTGCCGCCGCACCCGAGACGTACGCGGCGGCGTAGCTGGTGCCACCGTTGGGCTCGGCGCGGTAGCCGGGCCCCCGTGGTGCCGGACCGATGATGTTCAACCCGGGCGCGGCGATGTCGACGTAGTCGCCGCTGATCGAGGTGCCGACGTGACCGCCCTCCTCGTCGACCCCACCGACCGCCAGCACCCCGGGGTACGCGGCCGGGTAACCCGGCCTGCTCTGCTGCCCCTGCTCCTGGTTGCCGGCGGCGGCGACCAGCACGACCCGCTCGGCCAGTGCCCGCTCGACGGCGGCGCTGAGTTCCGGGCCGGGAATCGTCGTCAGGGACAGGTTGATCACGTCGGCGCCCTGCTCGACCGCCCAGTCGATGGCGGCGGCGATCTGCCCGGGAAGCTGTGGGTCGTCGGTGTCCCTGAGGTCCGGCAGGACCCGGATGGGAAGGATGCGGGCGGCCGGGGCGATGCCGCTGAAGGGGACGCCGGTGCCCTCCCGGCCCGCGATGATGCCGGCGATCATCGTGCCGTGCCCGACGAGGTCGCACTGGCCCTTGTTGGCCGGCAGGCCGTTGAAGTCGCGACCTTCGAGCACCCGGCCGGTGAGCAGCGGGTGGGTTGCGGACACCCCGGAGTCGATCACCGCCACCGTCACTCCGGCGCCGCGGGACAGCGGCCAGGCCGAGGACGGTTCCAGCCGGCGCAACGCCCACGGCGCTGCGGCCAGGCCCTCCTCGCCCTCCGGGCCGCAGGAGGGGGGCGCGGCGGTTGCCGGTGACGGTGCCACCAGGCCGGTGCCGAGCAGAACCGCCAGCAGTCCACTGAGGACCGGGCGGGTGGCGTGGCGGGGCGAGGGGGTCGCGCTCGACGGCGGGCATTCGCGCACCCGCAGAGATTACCGCTGTGGCCGGTGGGGCAACGGCCCGGCGACGAGGGTCAGGTCTGGGAGCCGACCTCCTCGGCGGGCGTATCGGCGAACAGTGCGAGCAGCGCGCCGACCTGGCGGTCGGCCTCGGCGGGGTGCCGGAACCGGCCGGCCGGGTTGAGGGTGTACTCGTTGCGCCGCCCGACGCGGGTGCGGCGCAGGTATCCGCCCGCCTCCAGGTCGGCGACGATCGCCTGCGCGGCGCGTTCGGTCACCCCGACCTCGGCGGCGACATCCCGCAGCCGCGCGGTCGGGTCGCGGGCGATGGCCAGCAGGACGTGCCCGTGGTTGGTGAGGAATGTCCAGTTCCGCCCGCTGCCGGTCGGCGTGCTCGCCATCGTGTGACCGCCTCTCCGGATGTCCGCCCTCGGTGCGTCGCCCAGCCGTCGATTCGGGGTCAACGTATGAAATCTATATCACGCATCCCTTGACGCGTCTTTCGGTGCGTGTGACGGTGGACCCCGAGCCAGCGCCCGCCGCCGGCCTGCCTGAAGCCGTTTGACCAGGTCAGATGCGTCGAGACGAGGTGCGGAATGAGTCATTCCGGGACGACCGGCGGGCAGCCGGGGCCGCAGCGAGCCGCCGACCGGGCACCCGCGTCGAGCGGGCCGGTCCGGGCGTACACCGAGTTGGTGGCCGGCAACCGGCGCTTCGTCGACGGCACCCCGCACCACCCCAACCAGGACGCCGGGCACCGGGCCGCAGTGGCCGACGGGCAGCACCCGTTCGCGGTGATCGTCGGCTGTTCCGACTCCCGCCTGGCCGCCGAGATCATCTTCGACCGCGGGCTGGGCGACCTGTTCGTGGTCCGCACCGCCGGCCACACCGCCGGTCCGGAGGTGCTCGGCAGCGTGGAGTACGCGGTGACGGTGCTCGGCACCCCGCTGGTGGTGGTGCTCGGTCACGACTCGTGCGGCGCGGTCCAGGCGGCCCGGGAGGCCGCCGCGACCGGCACCCGCCCGCCGGGGCACCTGCCCGCCGTGGTCGACGCCGTGCTGCCCAGCCTGCGCCGCGCCGAGGCCGAGGGTGTGCGGGACATCGACGGCATCGTCGACATCCACATCGCACAGACGGTCGAGACCCTGCTCGGGCAGTCGCCCGTGCTGGCCGATGCGGTGGCCCAGGGGCGGTGCGCGGTGGTCGGTGTGTCGTACCGGCTCGCCGCCGGCGAGGTGCGCCCGGTGGCCGTGGTGCCGGCCGGCTTCACGACCCTCGACACCGACCCGGCCGCGCCCGCCGCCGCCTGACCCGACCGGGGCCGCTCGGTCGCCGGACGCGACGAGGGCTGCTCGGTCGCCGGACGCGACGAGGGCTGCTCGGTCGCCGGACGCGACGAGGGCTGCTCGGTCGCCGGACGCGACGGGGGCCGTTGGGTCGCCTGACGCGATCAGGGCCGTTCCCTGACACGACGAGGGCCGTTCCGCGCGACGCGGAACGGCCCTCGGTCGATACCCCTGTGGGTCAGAGCAGCGACATGTGGACGTGGTCGGTGTGGTTCGACGGCCCGCTGTACGACTTCCAGCCGGTCGCCGGGAACCAGATCTGCCGGTTCCAGATCACGTAGTAGATGCCCAGCCGGTCGGCGTTGCGGATGAGGAACGCGGCGACGTTGTTGCCGTACTTCCGGGTGTCCTCGTTGTGCCACGGGGCGAAGCCGCTCTTCTGCAGCGACCAGTCGCAGGCGCGACCCTTCGGGTGCTCCCACGGCCCACCGGAGCGGTAGCAGCCGACGAACCGGTTGAAGCCGGCCCGCTTGACCTCCTTGTACGCGTGCAGTGTGCGGGGCGTGACGCAGCCGGACGTGGTGGGGTCCTTCTCGCTGCACGACTGTGGCTTCCAGTCGCCGTCGGCGGTGCGGCCGGGGCCGATCTTGGCAACCGGTGACGTGGCGTCCACCAGGCCGCCGGTGAAGCCCTTTCCGCCGACGAGGGAGAGCGCCTTGTCCGCCTCGCTCTTGCGCTTCGCCATCAGGGCGGTCTGCTTCTGCTGCTCGCGGACCTCCGCGTCGAGAAGTTGCTTGGCCTGCTCGGCGCGGGCCTTCACCGCGTTGACCTCGGCGAGCTTCTTCTCGTTGACCATGTTCATCTCGTCGAGAAGCGAGGCGCGCTGGACGAACGCGTCCGGGGCCTTGCTCTCCAACAGCATCGCGAGCGCGCCGATGCGGCCGGTCCGGTACGACTGGGCGGCGATCTGCCCGACCTGTGGGGTCAGCGCGTCCAGGTCGGCCCGGGCCCGATCGACCTCCCGCGCCAGCTCGCCCTGCCGCTTCTTGGACTTGTCCAATTGGGACTTGGCTGCGGAGTAGTCGCGGTTGGCCTGCTCGATGACGTCGGTGAGCAGCTGCGGCTCGCCGTCCTCCTCGTGCCCGGACGGGGTGGGAGTCGTCGGGGCGGCGTGGGCCGGGAGGGGCCCGGCGAGCACGGTCAGTGCGGCGATCACGGCCACCACGGGTGTCAACCAGCGGCGTAGGGGTGCCGTCACAATGTTCCCTTCCGTCGACCGCCGACCGGGTTAGCTGACGGGTTCGGGGCGGAAGTGGCCCCTACCGCTGACGCGGATTCACCCCACGTACCTGGGTCCCCGGCTCGCCGGTTGGCGATTGGGCGGTGGCACCGCAGACGCCGCTTCGCGCCTTCATCGGTGACCGGCAGCGAGGTTACCCGAGAGTCGACCGGGTGAGCTACGCCTGGATGCCGACCAAAAGCGTCATTTCGCCATAGCGGTGAGTGACCAGTGACGCGGTTCTCAGGGTGTGGGCCCGATCTGGTCACGCTGAGGAGTGTCACCATGTCGTATCCGTGCTCCTGTTCGGCTCCGGCCACCGGTCGGCGGCGGTCGATGGGGGTGCGGGCCGCGTCGGGTCGGGCTCGTCGGAGTGACCCGTTCGCGGTGAGATCAGTGCGGCGAGCGCCTCGGCCCGGTCCGGCTGCGGTCGCGGGGCGGTGGCGTCGGCGGGCGACGTGCTGTCCGTGCGACCGGCGGCGGTCACCACCGCGGCCAGCCCGGTGGTCAGCGGCACGGCGGCGATCAGGCCGAGGGTGGCGACCGCGCTGCGGACGATCTCCTGGGCGAGGAACTCGCTGGTGAGGATCTGCCCGATCGGCCGCGAATCGGCGGTGAGCAGGAGCAGCAGCGGCAGCGACGCGCCCGCGTACGCCAGCACGATGGTGTTGACAGTGGACGCGATGTGCGCCCGGCCGACGCGGGTCGCCGCCCGGTACAACTGCAACCGGGTCAGGCCGGGGTTGGCGTGCGCCAACTCGGTGACGGTGGCCGCCTGGGTGACCGTCACGTCGTCGAGCACCCCGAGGGAGCCGATGATGATGCCGGCGAGCAGCAGGCCGTGCAGGTCCACGTCGCCCTGGAACATCGACAGGGTGGTGGCTTCCTCACTGCCGAAGCCGGTGAGGTGGGTCGCGGCCGTGGCGATGGTGGCGAGCACGCCGGTCAGCACCAGGCTGCCCAGGGTGCCGAGCACCGCCACCGACGTCTGTGCGGTGACCCCGTGCGTCAGGTAGAGCACCACGAACATGATCAGCGCGGCGCCGACCACCGCCACCAGCAGCGGTGACTTCCCTGCGCCGATACCCGGCAACACGAAGGTGAGCAGGATGGCGAAGCTGGCGGCCAGCCCGGCGAGCGCGGCGAGA
This sequence comes from Micromonospora sp. WMMD964, assembly GCF_029581455.1. Lineage (NCBI taxonomy): Bacteria > Bacillati > Actinomycetota > Actinomycetes > Micromonosporales > Micromonosporaceae > Micromonospora > Micromonospora sp. WMMD964. The sequence continues at coordinate 1,633,289 of NZ_CP120860.1, forward strand.
CCCCGCCACCGACCGAACGCGACGATCGCGGCGGCGAAGACGACAGCCAACCACAGCATCGGGGTGCCCCGTTGGTGCTCGGCGACGTTCCAGTTGCTGATGGCGGGGTCGGTCGGGTCGGTCAGCTCGACCAGGATGACCTCGTCGCCGACCTCGACCCGAGGTGCGCCCGGCCCGTCGGGCACCGGCGTCTCGACCTGCTCCCCGGCCGACGGCCCGTCGTCCACGCGCACGTCGACGGTGCCACAGCGGCCGTCACCGACGCGCGGTGTGCCCTCGGGGCTCGACGGCGACGGCGGGCACGGTTCCGTCACCACCCGGGTCACCGTGCCGCGGTAGCGCGGCACGTCCGCCTCGCCGTCGGACTGCGGTGACCCGCCGCGCGGCCAGAGGACCAGGGCCGCGATCACGGTGGCGACGAAGAGAGGCACCACGGTCATGACGAGGATCCGTCGCACCCGGGGTGGGGCGGACGGAGCGGGACGGGCGTGGTCGGAACCCAAGGTGAGACTCCCAACGATCCGGTGCGGGGTACGTGTCAGTGGGCCGGTCGGTTCACCGTCACTGCGGAAACGTGGTGGAGGAACCCGACGGTTCGCCGGCTGACGATCGCTCGGTCACGGACAGTCAGGGTCTGACCCGACCGGCCGGCCGCGGCACCACCGTGCGACGGCGACGCTGCCCGTTCGTGCCTCGGTCCACCGGCGGTCATCGTGGGGAATGCTAACCAGCCCGGTCGGGGGACGCAGGTCGTGACGGAGTGTCGGCGGTCGAACCGCTCGCGTGGCGGCTCCCGGACCGGCATGTTGGAGACATGGCCGCACCGTCACCGCCCGACCCTGGTCCGCACACCCCGGCGGCGCCGCACGACGAGCACGCCGGGCACGCCGAGCACGCGGGGCACGCCGAGCACGCCGGGCACGCCGGGCACGACAAACACGCCGGGCACGATCCCGAGATGTTCCGTCGTCGTTTCTGGGTCTGTCTGGCTCTCACCGTCCCGGTGGTCCTCGCCAGCCATCTGGTGTCGGACCAGTTGGGCCTGAGCTGGGACGTACCAGGCCGTTCCTGGGTGGGCCCCGTGCTCGGCTCGGTGGTGTTCTGGTGGGGCGGCTGGCCGTTCCTCGTCGGCGCGGTGCGGGAGGTGCGGGACCGCGCCCCCGGGATGATGCTGCTGGTCGCGATGGCGATCACCGTGGCCTACGCGGCGTCACTGGCGACCAGCGTGGGCGCCTTCGACCTGGACTTCTGGTGGGAGTTGGCCGCGCTGGTCACCATCATGCTGCTCGGGCACTGGCAGGAGATGAAGGCCATCGGGCAGGCCCGGGGGGCGCTCGCGGCGCTGGCCGCGCTGCTGCCGGACGAGACCGAACGGGTCGCGGCGGACGGACAGGACGAGGCGGTGCCGGTGTCCGGCCTGCGGGTCGGTGACGTGGTGCTGGTCCGCCCGGGCGGTCGGGTGCCGGCGGACGGTCGCGTCGTCGACGGCGACGCCGAACTGGACGAGTCGATGATCACCGGTGAGTCACGGCCGGTCGCCCGGTCGGCTGGTGACCGGGTGGTGGCCGGCACCGTGGCCACCGACTCGGCGATCCGGGTACGCGTCGAGGCGCTGGGTGAGCAGACCGCGCTCGCCGGGATCCAGCGGATGGTCGCGCAGGCCCAGGGCTCGGGTGGGCGGGCGCAACTGCTCGCCGACCGGTTCGCGGCCGCGCTGTTCTACGTGGCGACCGGCACCGCCGTGCTGACCGTGCTGGTCTGGAGTGCGCTCGGCCGACCCGACGAGGCGGTGGTCCGCGCGGTCACCGTGCTGGTGATCGCCTGCCCGCACGCGCTGGGCCTCGCCATCCCTCTGGTCGTCGCGCTCTCCACCGCGTTGGCCGCGCGGTCCGGGATCCTGGTCAAGGACCGGTTGGCGTTGGAGCGGATGCGGACCGTCGGTGCGGTGCTCTTCGACAAGACCGGCACGTTGACCCGGGGCGAGCACGCGGTGACCGACGTGCTGCCGGTGCCGGGTGTCCAGCGGGACGAGGTGCTGCGGATCGCGGCGGGCGTCGAGTCGGACAGCGAACATCCGCTGGCCCGGGCCATCGTGGCGGCGGCCGGGCCCGCCGGACCGCTCCCGGCCACCGGGTTCCGGTCGCTGCCGGGCCGCGGCGTGCGGGCGACTGTCGACGGTACGGAGTACGCGGTGGGCGGTACGGCGCTGCTGCGGGAACTCAGCCTGGCGTTACCGACCGAGCTGGAGACGGCGACCGGGCGGTGGTCGGCGCGGGGGGCCGCGGTGCTGCACCTGGTGCGGCTGCCGGAGACCGTGCTCGGCGCGTTCGCGCTGACCGACGAGGTACGCCCGGAGGCGCGGCGGGCCGTCGACGAGCTGCGCGCCGAGGGGGTCCGGACCATCGCCATGATCACGGGTGACGCCCGACCGGTGGCCGAGGCGGTCGCTGCCGAACTCGGGTTCCGGCCCGGCGTCGACGAGGTCTTCGCCGAGGTGCTGCCCGCGGAGAAGGACAGCCGGGTGGCCGACCTGCAACGGCGGGGGTTGATCGTGGCGATGGTCGGCGACGGCGTGAACGACGCGCCGGCGTTGGCCCGAGCGGACGTCGGTATCGCGATCGGCGCGGGCACCGACGTGGCGATCGAGTCCGCCGGGGTGGTGTTGGCGTCGTCGGACCCGCGCGGGGTGGGTGCCGTGGTGCGGCTGTCCCGGGCGTCGTACCGCACGATGCGGCAGAACCTGGCCTGGGCGGCGGGCTACAACGTGGTGGCGCTGCCGCTGGCGGCGGGGGTGTTGGCGTGGGCCGGTGTGGCGTTGAGCCCGGCGCTGGCGGCGGTGCTGATGTCGGCGTCCACGATCGTGGTGGCGCTCAACGCGCAGTTGTTGCGCCGGGTCCGTCTCGGGCAGCCGGACTGAGGGCTGTCAGCCGCGCTTCATCAGACGGCCGACCGCCGCCATCATCTCGGTGGCCATCTCGTCGGCCCGGCCCTCGGCCGCCCCCTCGTGCATGCAGTGCCGGGCGTGCCCGTCGAGCAACCCGAGCGCCACCTTGTCGAGGGCGGCCTGGATCGCGGAGATCTGGGTGAGCACGTCGATGCAGTAACGGTCGTCGTCGACCATCTTCTCGATGCCCCGGACCTGCCCCTCGACCCTGCGGAGGCGCGCGAGCAGCTGGTCCTTGCTGGCGGTGTATCCCCGGATCGGGGCGGGTGTGGTCATGCCGGCAAGGATAGCCTACCCCCCGGGGGTATGGTACGGTCGCTTCCGGTGGGATACCCCCACCCCGTACCGGTAAGGGAGACGTTTCGATGGTCAACACGACGTACCAGGTGCAGGGCATGACCTGCGGGCACTGCGTGAGCGCGGTCACCGCCGAGGTCGGCGCCATCGCGGGCGTGCACGGCGTCCAGGTCGACCTCGCGACCGGCCGGGTCACCGTCGACAGCGACCAGCCGTTGGACACCGCTGTCGTCCGGGCCGCCGTCGACGAGGCCGGCTACAACCTCGTCGACGCGTGATCGGAGGGTCGGCATGCGCACCGTGACGAAGCTGGCCGGGTTCGCCGTCGGCCTGGCGGCGGTCTTCGGCACGACGTACGGGATCGGCCGGGTGGTCGACCGCGCCCCGGCGGCCGAGAGCCGGCACGTCGACGGTCCGGCTCCCGCCACGGGCGCCGCCGACGAGGCGGCCGACCGGCTCCCCGGCGGCCTGCTCGTCTCCGACCGTGGCTACACCCTCGAAACCGTCGACGTTGCGGCCGACGAGTTCGCCTTCCGGATCGTCGGGCCGGACGGCCGCCCGGTGACCCGCTACGACGTGGCGCACGACAAGCGGATGCACCTGATCGTCGCCCGGCGGGACCTCTCCGGCTTCCGCCACGTGCACCCCGACCTGGCCCCGGACGGCACCTGGCGGGTCGACACCCCGTTCGACGGCGCCGGGCAGTGGCGGGCGTTCGCCGACTTCGCCCCGACCGGGGGTGAGCCGCTGACTCTCGGTGTGGACGTGACGGTCCCCGGCGAGCTGACCGAACGACCGCTGCCACCCCCGTCGACCAGCACCACCGTCGACGGTTACACGGTGACCCTGACCGGTGCGCCGCAGCCCGGCCGCACGTCACCGCTGAGCCTGAGCGTGAGCCGGGGCGGGCAGCCGGTCACCGACCTGCAGCCCTACCTGGGCGCGTACGGGCATCTGGTGGCGCTGCGCCGAGGTGATCTGGCGTACCTGCACGTGCACCCGGACGGGACACCGGGGGACGGGCGGACCCGCCCCGGCCCGGCGATCACCTTCCTCGCCGAGGTGCCGTCGGCCGGCAGCTACCGGCTCTACCTCGACTTCCGGCACGGCGGGGCGGTGCACACCGCCGAGTTCACGGTCGTCACCAGCGGCATCTCGACCGGGCCCGTTCCCAGCACGAGCGGACCCGCGCCGACCGGGGGCGCCGACCACGGCCCCCCCGGGCACGGGCACAACTGACGGGACGAGACGATGACCACCACCAGCAGACCGCTACCTGAGGCGCCGAACCGGATCGAGTTGGCGATCGGCGGGATGACCTGCGCCGCCTGCGCCGCCCGGATCGAGAAGAAGCTCAACCGGATGGACGGCGTGAGCGCCACCGTCAACTACGCCACCGAGAAGGCGACCGTCCGGTACGCCGACGGCGTCACACCTGACGACCTCATCGAGACCGTGCAGAAGACCGGTTACACGGCCGCGCTGCCCAGCCCGCCGACCGTGGAGCAGCCGGTCGACCCGCTGCAGGGTCCGCGTACCCGGCTCTGGGTCTCGGTGGCGCTGAGCGTGCCGGTGGTGCTGCTGGCCATGGTCCCGGCCTGGCAGTTCGACTACTGGCAGTGGCTGTCGCTGACCCTGGCCGCCCCGGTGGTGGTCTGGGGTGGGTTGCCGTTCCACCGGGCGGCCTGGACCAACCTGCGGCACGGCGCGGCGACGATGGACACTCTGGTGTCGCTCGGCACCCTCGCTGCGTTCGGCTGGTCGCTCTGGGCGCTGTTCCTCGGTGACGCCGGCATGCCGGGGATGACGCACCCGTTCCGCTTCGACATCACCCGCACCGACGGTGCCGGCAACATCTACCTGGAGGCCGCCGCCGGGGTGACCGTGTTCATCCTGGCCGGGCGCTACTTCGAGGCCCGGTCCAAGCGGACCGCCGGGGCGGCCCTGCGTGCCCTGCTCGAACTCGGCGCTCGCGAGGTGGCGGTGCTGCGAGACGGGGTGGAGACGCTGGTCCCGGTGGACCGGCTCGCCGTCGGTGACCGGTTCGTGGTCCGCCCCGGGGAGAAGATCGCCACCGACGGCGTGGTCGACGAGGGCACCTCCGCCGTCGACGCCAGCATGCTCACCGGTGAGTCGGTGCCCGTCGAGGTCGGCCCCGGTGACGGCGTGGTCGGTGCCACCATCAACGCGGGCGGGCGACTGGTCGTCACCGCGACGCGGGTCGGTGCGGACACCCAGCTCGCCCGGATGGCCGACCTGGTCGAGCAGGCGCAGAGCGGCAAGGCGGCCGTGCAGCGGCTGGCGGACCGGATCTCCGGCGTGTTCGTGCCGATCGTCATCACGCTCTCCGTCGGCACCCTCGGCTGGTGGCTCGGGACAGGAGCCGGCCCGACCGCCGCGTTCACCGCCGCCGTGGCCGTGCTGATCATCGCCTGCCCCTGTGCGCTCGGCCTGGCCACCCCGACGGCGTTGCTGGTCGGCACCGGGCGGGGCGCCCAACTCGGTGTGCTGATCAAGGGACCGGAGGTGCTGGAGTCCACCCGCCGGGTGGACACCGTGGTGCTGGACAAGACCGGCACCGTCACGACCGGCCGGATGACCCTGGTGGACGTCGTGCCGGTGAGCGGGGAGGACCGGGCCGAGCTGCTCCGCCTCGCCGGTGCGGTGGAGGCCGCCTCCGAGCACCCGATCGCCCGAGCGGTCGCCACGGGTGCCGCCGAGGCCGGTGCGCTGCCTCCGGTGGCCGGCTTCCGCAACCTGGAAGGGCTGGGCGTGACCGGCACCGTGGACGGGCGGGTCGTGCTGGTCGGCCGGGCCCGGCTGCTGCGCGAGCGGCAGCTCGACGTACCGCCGGAGATCGAGTGGGCGGTCAGCGAGGCGGAGGCCGCCGGCCGTACGGCGATCGTGGCCGGCTGGGACGGGCGGGCCCGGGGCGTGCTCGCGGTCGCCGACGTGGTCCGGCCGACCAGCCGGGCGGCGGTGGCCCGGCTACGCGCCCTGGGGCTCACCCCGGTCCTGCTGACCGGCGACAACACGACAGTGGCCCGGGCGGTCGCGGCCGAGGTGGGCGTCGACGAGGTGATCGCGGAGGTGTTGCCGGCCGGCAAGGTCGACGTGGTCAAGCGGCTCCAGGCCGAGGGCCGGTCGGTGGCGATGGTCGGTGACGGGGTCAACGACGCCCCGGCGCTGGCCCAGGCCGACCTCGGGCTGGCCATGGGCACGGGCACCGACGTGGCGATCGAGGCGTCCGACCTCACGCTCGTCCGGGGCGACCTCGACGCCGCGGTGGACGCCATCCGGTTGTCCCGACGCACGCTCGGCATCATCCGGGGCAACCTGTTCTGGGCGTTCGGTTACAACGTGGCGGCCCTGCCGTTGGCCGCCGCCGGGTTGCTCAACCCGATGATCGCCGGCGCGACCATGGCGCTGTCCTCGGTCTTCGTGGTGGCCAACAGCCTGCGGCTGCGTCGGTTCCGGTCGGCTGCTGTCGATAGCGGACTGTGACGACGGCGATGGTTGGACCGCCGACGGCGGGGTACTGCTGATGTCGTAGCGACGCCTGCGATGGAGGTTGGCAATGAGTTTCGACGACAAGATCAACAACGCCACCGAGGACGCGGCCGGCAAGCTGAAGGAAGGCGCCGGTCGGGCCACCGACAACGAGCAGCTCGAGGCCGAGGGTCGCGCCGACCAGTCGACGGCCAAGCTCAAGCAGGCCGGCGAGAAGATCAAGGACGCCTTCAAGAGCTGACGTACGACGTACCCGCACGCCGGGCCGGTGATCTTCACCGGCCCGGCGTGCTGTGTGTCCGGGTGCCTCCCGTGCCCCTGAGATCCCCCTGATTCCGCCGCCGCTCCCCGCCGCCGCGCGCCCGAACCTGCTAGCGTCTCTTTGCATGTGCAAGGGCTTGTTATGAGCAGCGCTGCACCGCCGACCGGCGACGACCTGGTCCGGATGCTGGCCGCCCTGGCCAACCCGCATCGGCTGCGGGTCGTCGCCGCGCTGTCCCGCGAGCGTGCCTACGTCAGCGGGCTGGCTCGGCAGCTGGGCATCAGCCGAGCGCTGTTGCAGGTCCACCTACGGAAGCTGGCGGCGGCCGGGCTGGTCACCGCTCGCCTGGAGTTGTCGGAGGACGGGAAGGCCATGAACTACTACGAGGTGGAGCCGTTCGTGCTCACACTCACTCCCCAGGTCATCGCGGCGGCGGCCGAGACGCTGACCGTGCCCGACTCGGCCGAGCAGCCCGGAGGATCGCGGTGACCGGGATGAGCGAGCACGACTGGACCGAGGTGGTCGGCGCTATCGGCATCTTCGCCCTGATCATCAGCGTGTTCACGGTGACGGTCGTGCAACTCGCCAAGACCCGGCGGGCCCGGTACGAGGCGGCCCGCGCGGACGACTACCGCCAACTCGCCGAGACGGCCGCCCGGGCCCAGGAGGAGAACGCTCGGCTGCTCGCGGCGATGGAGGCGCGGCTGGGCGGGATGGAGACCCGGATGACGAGTGTCGAACGGGTCCTGACGGCTGTCGACTGACACCGGCCCCGGGCCGTCGAGCGGCTACTCGACGGCCCGGGTGAAGAGCATCACCTCGCCCGGTGGGCGAGTTTCACCGGCAACGCTCCTTCCAGGAGAGGACAGCACCTCATGCTGCGCGTACGCAAATCCGCCGTCGGCTGGGCGGTCGCAGTGGCCCTCACGGCCACCGGCCTGACCCCGGCGAGCCCCGCCGCCGCCCGACCGCAACCCGGCCCGACGATCGAATGGCGGCCCTGTGCCAAGGACGCCACCGCCGAATGCGGCACAGTGTCGCTGCCGGTCGACTGGAACCGACCACGTGGTGAGCGCTTCGAGCTGGAGTTGGCCCGTCGGGTCGCCGACCCGGCCACCCGGGAAGGTGCGCTGGTCTTCGGCCCCGGCGGACCGGGGGACAGCGGCGTCGACCGGGTGGTGGACGGCAGTTCCCGGTTCAGCCCCGACCTACGCCGCCGGTTCGACATCGTCAGCTTCGACCCGCGCGGCACCGGACGCAGCCACCCGGTGATCTGTTCCCGGCAACTGCTCGGCCGGCAACCACAGGTGATCACCGACCAGGCTCAGTTCGACGCCACACTGGCCGACAACGCGCTGCTGCGCGCCGACTGTCGGGCCCGTACCGGGGCGCTCTACGACCACGTGGACACGACCAGCGCCGCGCGTGACCTGGACGCGATCCGTGTTGCGCTCGGCGAGCGCCAGCTCACCTTCCACGGCAGCTCGTACGGCACCCTGCTCGGTCAGCGGTACGCCGAGCTGTTCCCCGGCCGGGTCCGGGCCATGGTGCTGGAGGCCACCATGGACCACAGCCTCGGCACCCGCGCCTTCCTGGAAACCCAGGCCGTCACCGCGGAGGACGCGTTCGACGAGTTCCTGAACTGGTGTTCCCGCTCCGCCGACTGCGCGCTGCACGGTCGGGACGCGCGGGCGCTCTGGGCCGGGCTGCACTCCCGGGCGGAGCGGGGCACCCTGACCGACCCGGACCGGGGCGGCGCGACGCTCGCCCCGTTCGAGCTGAGCCGCCTCGCCCACAAACAGCTCTACGACACGTGGCGGTGGCCGGGGCTGGCCGAGTGGATCGTCCGACTGGAGGGCGCCGGCACGTCCCGCGTCGACACGCTGTCGGACGAGGCGGTGGCTCCGTACCCCTTCGCGGTCTTCTGCCAGGACTGGAGCCTGCCGGTCCGCGACTACCGCGAGTACGCGGGACTTGTGCGGCGCAGCGCGCAACTCGCGCCCGACCTGCGTTACCCGCCCGCGCTCTTCGCGGTGGTCACCTGCCTGGGCGCTCCGACGCCGGTCGCCGATCCGCAGCACCGGTTGCGGGTCCGCACCGACGTGCCGCTGCTGATCGCCGCCACAGTGCACGACCCGGCGAGCGGCTACGGCTGGGCTCGTAATGTGGCCCGGCAGTTGGGCCGGCACGGCGTGCTGCTCACCTACCAGGGGTGGGGGCACGGCAGCTACAGCAGCAGCCCGTGCGTGCGGCAGACCGTCGACGCCTACCTGATCGATCTGGTGGTGCCGACCCAGGATGCCAGCTGCCCGGCCGTCGAGCCCGAAGTCTGAGCGCACTGCCGCCGGCCGTCGGGGATTCCCGGCGGCCGGCGGTGTGGTCAGCTGCGTCGGGTGGCGCGTACGACGACGTCGTGCAGCGTGTTCTCGTGCCCACCCGGTCCGGTCACCGTGCGGTGGTGTTCCGCGGCGGTGGTGACCTCCCACGCGGTGCGGTCCAGGCGCGCGGTGATGTCCGCGAGCGTGACCGATGCCTCGGCGGGCGGATGGTGATCGTGCCCGGTGGTGCCCGACGCGTGCAGGTGCCCGACGACGAGCAGGGTGCCGCCCGGCGCCACCCAGGCGGCGAGACGGTCGTAGAAGGCCAGCTGCGGCATCGCCGGGTGCGCGTAGTGGGTGGTGACGAGATCGAAGCCGATGCTCGGCTCCCAGACCGCCAGGTCGGCTTCCACGAACCGCACCCGATCGGACACCCCGCTGGTCGTGGCCCGCTCGGCGGCACGGGCGAGGGCGGCGGAGGCGAGATCGACGGCGGTCACCCGCCAGCCGTGTGAGGCGAGCCAGACCGCCTCCGCGCCGGTGCCGCACCCGGCGTCCAGGGCCGTGCCCGGCGTCAGGTCGCCGGTCTCCCGAGCCAGGTAGGGGTGCGGGAGGTTGCCGGTCATGGCGTCGGGACGCTCGTGGTGCGCCTGGTGCCAGTGCCGGTCCCAGTAGTCCTTGTCGAATTCGTGCTGCTCGGTCATCAGGTCGCTCCTCCGCGTGTCGCCGACGACTGTGACCGGCTCCGAGAGGATCCGCAAAGATTGTTGCCGAATGGCAAAACGAGGCTTCGCCGGGAACGTCCGCGCCGCCCCACGGACCTACGGCGCACGTCGTCCCGTCAGGCGGGCCGCCCGCAGCTCCAGGTAGCGCTGCTCGGGCAGGCTCGTGGTGCCGCGAGCCGCCGTCAGGTACGCCTCCCGCGCCGCCTCCGGCTCGCCGGCCAGCTCCAGCAGGTGCGCCCGTACGGCGGCGAGCCGGTGGTGCCCGGCGGTGCGCTCGTCGGCGTCCAACGCGGTGAGCAGGCCGAGCCCGGCCCGTGGCCCGTCCACCATGGCCACCGCCACCGCCTGGTTGAGGGTCACCATCGGGTTCGGGGCGATCCGGGCCAACAGTCGGTAGAGCGCGACGATCTGCCGCCAGTCCGTCTCCGCCGCCGTCGACGCCTCCGCGTGCACAGCGGCGATCGCCGCCTGGAGCTGGTACGGCCCGGGCGGCGACCAGGTCAACGCCTCGGTGATCAGGGCGATCCCCTCGGCGATGGCGGCGGCGTCCCACCGCGTGCGGTCCTGCTCGGCCAGCGGCACCAACTCCCCGTCCGGGCCGAGCCGGGCCGCCCGGTGCGCGTCGGTGAGCAGCATGAGCGCCAGCAAGCCGGCCACCTCACCGTCGTCCGGCAGCAGCCCGTGCAGGATGCGGGCCAATCGGATCGCCTCACCGGTCAGGTCGGCCCGGTGCAGATCCGGCCCGCTGGACGCGGTGTACCCCTCGTTGAAGATCAGGTAGAGCACCCGCAGCACCGTCCGCAGCCGTTCCTCCCGCTCACCCGGCGCGGGCATGTCGAACCGGGCGCCGGCGGCCTCGATCCGCTGCTTGGCGCGGCGGATCCGCTGGCTCATCGTCGCCTCCGGCAGAAGGTGAGCCCGGGCGATCTGGGCGGTGCTGAGACCGCCGACCGCGCGCAGCGTGAGTGCCACCTGCGCCGATCCGTTCAGCGCCGGATGGCAGCAGAGGAAGAGCAGGTTCAGGGTGTCGTCCGTGTCCGGCACCGCCGGCTCCTCGTCGGCCGGTGGCGACACCCCGGCGTACGCCGGCTCCCGCAACGCCACCGCCACCTCACGGCCCCGGCGGGCGCTCTCGCTGCGCCAGTCGTCGGTGAGCCGGCGGGTGGCCACGGTGAGCAGCCAGGCGCGGGGATTGTCCGGTACGCCCTCCCCAGGCCACTGCATCGCGGCGGCGAGCAGCGCCTCCTGGACGGCGTCCTCGCACCTGTCGAACTGGCCGTGTCGGCGAACCAGCAGGCCGAGGACCTGCGGCGCGAGCGTGCGCAGCAGGTCCTCGACCGTCCGGTCGTCGGTCACATCTCCGTCCCGGCCTGCTCCATCACCGGGCGGACCTCCATCGCACCGCCGAAGCGCACGTCCGGCCAGCGCGCGGCGATCTCGGCGGCCCGTTGCGGGCTGTCGCAGTCGACGGTCAGGTACCCGGCGAACTGCTCCTTGCTCTCCATGAACGGCCCGTCGACGACCTCCGGGCTGTCGCCGACGAGCCGAACCGTCATCGTCTGCGCCGGGTTCGCCAACGCCTGGCCGTCGACCAACTCACCAGTCTCGGTCAGCTCCTTCATGATCTCGTCGACCTCGCCGAACAGGGCGGTGCGGTCCTGCTCGGTCAGCTCCTCGGTGAAGCCGGGCCGGTTCCAGATCAGCAGCATGTACTTCACAGTGGTGCTCCTCAGGCGTCGGTCGCACCCCGGTCTGGGCGCGGCTCACCGGAGGGTCGGAGCCGTCGCCCCGTTCCCTACGGCTCACCGAAGAAAATCGCAGAAATCTCCGCCAGTGGTGGTTCCCACGCCGGTCGGACGGTGCCGGTCGGGTCGGCGGCGGGTGGCTCCACGCGCGGGTCGGGTCGGGTCGGCGGCGGGTGTTTCCACGCGCGGGTCGGGTCGGCGCGGGCCGGGTCGGGTCGGCGGCCGTCAGGTCGGCGCGGGTGGGTCGGCGCGCGGATCGGGTCAGCGTGGGTCGGGTCAGCGTGGGTCGGGTCGGCGCCGGTCAGGCCGGTCGGGCACCTGTCGGGGCTTCCGCCCGCCGCCGACGTCCAGCGAGGCCCGGTCGGCCGCCGTCGTGCCGGAGGACCAACCCTCGGCGTCCCGGACGCTGAGCCGGTGCCGGGTCACGCCGGGGAAGAGCGTGTCCAGCCGCTCCCGGACCGCTTCACCCCGTGCCGCGAGCACCGGCAACAACTGTTCCGCCCCGGCCGCCCGGTCCGCCGCGTCGGTCGCCGCCTCGGTGGCCGTACGCAGCCGCTCGCCGATCCGCAGCGCGAACGCGTTGAGGAAGGACTCGTCCCACGCCTTCGTCCGCCGCCCCGACCCCGAGCGCCGCTCGGTGCGCCCGCGCAGCATCGCGGCGGTGGCCTGGACCAGCAGCGAGGTGTAGAGCAACTCCACCGCCACGAGATCGGCGGGCCAACCCAGCACGGTGGTGAAACCGAGATCGTCGGACCACACCGCCTCGCACCGGTTCGCCGCCGCCACCTCCTGCACCAGCAGCGCCTTCGCGCCCGCGTACGGGGTGTCGGTGCTCAGGCGTACCCCGCCCGGTAGGTCGCCACGCTCCGACCCGGCGGCCAGCAACGCCTCGTCGATGCTGTGCCGGGCGATCAACTCCTGCGCCTTGGCGGTCAACGCCTCCGCCTCGGCCGGGAAGGTGGTCGACTCGGCCTTGGCCAGCAACGCCCGTACCCGGTCGAGCATCGGCGACCCGCTGCGGCCCGCCCCCACCGGTCCGGCGCTCACCGGGCCGGTCGTACCCGGCGGCGGGCGCAGCACCGCGATCGGCGGCAGGCCCTCCACCAGCGCGAGAGTGTCCACGGCGGTCCGGAGCGCGTCGGCCCGGTCCAGGCCCTCAGTGGTGGTCCAGGAGGCCAGCACGTCGTGGTCGTCCCGGACGTCGGCGGTCAGCTCACCTAACTGGTCGTCCCACCAGGCGGGGACCGGTTCGGCCTGGGTGCGCCGCTGGGCGACCATCGCGGCGCGGACCAGCCGCGTCGCGCGGGTGCCGAGCCGCCGGGTGGTGATCCGGTCCACGTCGGCCGGCTGCCAGCCGCGTGGCCAGAGTCGGCTCAGGCCGCGGACCAGTCGGCCCAGCAGCGCCGCGTCCACCGCCGTGGTGCCGTCCGCCGCGCCGGTGCCGACCATGAGCTGGTCCAGCTGTCGTTCGGCCTGCCGTACGTCGGTGCCGCGCATCGCCGCGAGTGCGTTGGCGACGAGTTCGTCCGCGTCCGGCACGGGCACCTCCTTCTCCGGTTGTGGCCTCGGTCGCCCCTCCAGGCTCCATGATCATGCCGCGTCCGGTGCCGAGGCCGTGAAACGGGCATCTTCCCGGCCTACCCCGTCGATCTGCGTGATCAACACCGGATCCCCGAAGTGGCGGTATCCCGACCAGATGATCCGCCCTATATCGCCGATCTCGTGTTGACCTTGGCCTCGGCCAGCGGGTGCGGGTCCGGGCGCGTGGACGCATGCCGGCATGACTGGGGCAGTTCGGGGTATTTCCGCCTAACCGACGTGGATGCGAGGTGTGTGGTGGCCGATGTGCGCCTGCCCGGGGCGCGTGCCGTCGCTATGCGCTCCTCCATCCTGGCCGGTGTCGTGATCGGTGTCGCGATCATGGCTGCGGTGGATGAGATCGTCTTTCACCAGTTGCTCGCCTGGCACCACTTCTACGACCGGTCCACGCCGTCGGTGGCGTTGCTCTCCGACGGGCTGCTGCACGCAGCCGAGGTGGTCGCCCTGGTCGGCGGTTTCTTCTGGTTCGCCGACCTACGCCGACGGGGTGCCCTGTCGACCCGACTGACCTGGGGCGGCTTCCTGCTCGGCGCCGGAGGTTTCCAGGTCTTCGACGGGCTGATCGACCACAAGGTGCTCCGGGTGCACCAGATCCGTTACGGCGTACACCTGCTCCCGTACGACGTGGTGTGGAACGTCGCCGGCGCGGTGCTGCTGCTGGCCGGTGCGGCGGTGGTATGGCGGGCCCGGTCCCGGCGCGCTGGTGACGGCCGCCGATGACGGGACATGCCGTGCTCGCGCACGGTGGGCATGCGGTGCTCGCGCACGGTGGGCATGCGGCGGAGGGGTCGGGTTGGTTGCCGCTGCTTCCGGTCGGGTTGCTGGCGGGCGGCTACCTGTGGGCCGCCGTCCGCGACCCGCGTGGCTGGGACCACCGGCGTACCGCCGCGTGGCTGGTCGGCTGCGCCCTGCTGGCGGTCGCGGTGGGCCCGCTGGGCCAGCTCCCCGGCGACCCGCGCGGGCACATGGCGCAGCACCTGCTGCTCGGCATGCTTGCCCCGCTCGGACTGGTGCTCGGCGCCCCGGTGACGCTGCTGCTGCGGGTCTCCCCGCCGCGGGTGCGCCGAGCGGTGGGTCGGCTGCTGCGTGCCCGGCCACTGCACCTGCTCGCCCACCCGGTGACCGCCGCGCTGCTGAGCACCGGTGGGTTGGCGTTGGTGCTGCTCACCCCGCTGTACGCCACTGCCGAGCGGCAGCCGGTCCTGCACCACGCGCTGCACCTGCACTACCTGGCCGCCGGGTACCTGTTCGCCTGGTCGCTGGCCGGACCGGACCCGGCGCCCCGACGCCCCGGGCTCGCGGTACGGGTCGGTGCGCTGATCGGCGCGGCGGCCGGTCACTCCGTGCTGGCCAAACACCTGTACGCGTACGCCGAAACGCTCCCACCGGGCCTGACCGACCGCGACCCGGCGGCGTTCCAGTCGGCGGCCCAACTCATGTACTACGGCGGCGACCTGGCGGAGCTACTCCTGGCAGTGGCCCTCTTCGCCACCTGGTACACCCGCCCCCGCGCCTTCCGCCCCTCCCGCCCCTCCCGCCCCCGCCCGACTCGGTTGATCAAGACGTTTGCGTCACCGAAAGGCGAATCCGTGACGCAAACGTCTTGATCAACTCGCTGGGGTGGCCGTCAGGGCCAGCGCCAGGCGGTTGAGGAATGTGCGGATCCCGTTGACCTGTCCCTTCCAGGTGTCCGCAGTCATCCTCGTCGGCTCCTTCACGATCCGGCCCGGGTCACCTCCGCCGATGGTGCCGCAACTGCCGCCGGGTCGGTGACCCGGTCAGGTGCGTCGCGGCCAGTGGGTCAGGATCTCGTCGACCGGAAGGGCGTCCCGTTCCGGGTCCGGGGCGGGGACCGGACGCGCCGTCGGGGTGCGGTCGAAGCGGGGGGCCGGCGCCGGCTGGACCTCATCACCCA
Organism: Micromonospora sp. WMMD964; assembly: GCF_029581455.1. Classification (NCBI taxonomy): domain Bacteria; kingdom Bacillati; phylum Actinomycetota; class Actinomycetes; order Micromonosporales; family Micromonosporaceae; genus Micromonospora; species Micromonospora sp. WMMD964. The sequence goes on from NZ_CP120860.1 coordinate 1,648,604, forward strand.
CCTCGACGAAGGTGCCCCGGGCGGCGTTGTGCGGGTGCCGGTGCGCCTCGCCGGGGGCGAGCACCGGCGCGACGCACGCGTCCAGGTCGGCGAAGACAGCCGTCCACTCGTCGCGGGTGCGCTCGGCGAACCGTTCGGTGAACCGCCGCCGTAGCTCGTCCCAGCCACTCGGGTCGTACTGCGCGGGCAGGTCCGGGTCGTCGGCGAGGTCGAGGCCGGCGAGGAGTACGGCGTAGAAGGCCGGTTCCACCGCGCCGACGGCCATGAATCCACCGTCCGAGGTGGCGTACGTGTCGTAGAACGGCGCTCCGCCGTCGAAGATGTTGTGCCCGCGCGGCGCGGCCCACAGACCGCTGCCGAGCAGCCCGTGCAGGAACGAGGTGAGCAGCGCGGAGCCGTCCACCATCGCCGCGTCGACCACCTGGCCGGTGCCGGAGCGTTCCCGTTCCAGCAGTGCGGCGAGCACTCCGACGGCGAGCAGCATCCCGCCCCCGCCGAAGTCGCCGAGCAGGTTCATCGGCGCGTGCGGGCGCTCACCCGCGCGGCCCAGCGGCTCCAACGCCCCGGCGACGGCGATGTAGTCGATGTCGTGCCCGGCTCGGGCCGCCAGCGGGCCGTCCTGACCCCAGCCGGTCATCCGCGCGTACACCAGTCGGGGGTTGCGGGCCCGGCACACCTGCGGGCCGAAACCGAGCCGCTCGGCCACGCCCGGTCGGTACGCCTCGACCAGTACGTCCGCCCGGTCCACCAGACGCAGCAGGTCGGCCACCCCGTCCGGGGTCTTCAGGTCCAGCGCGGTGACCCGCCGACCGCGCTGCAACGGCCCGTCGGTCGGAGCGGCCAGTCGACCCGCTCCCGGCGCGCCCGGCCGGTCCACCCGCACCACGTCCGCGCCCAGGTCGGCGAGCACCATGCAGCCGAACGGCGCGGGGGCGAGACTCGCCAGCTCGACCACCCGTACCCCGGCCAGCGGCCCGCCGCGTCCTCCGGTGCCCGGGTCGCCGGCCGCCGCAGACCCGCCGGGGCTCGGCCAGGCGGCCGTCACGCGACACCGGCCGGTTCGGCCGTACCGGCGGCGAGTCGGTCGACCAGGTCGGCGGGCGGCCTGAACCGGTCGCCGTAGCGGTCGGCCAACTCGGTGGCGCGGGCCGCGAAGCCGGCCGGACCGCCCGCGTATTGCCGGACGTAGCGGATGACACCTCCGGTCCACGCGGGGAAGCCGATGCCGAAGATCGAGCCGATGTCGGCGTCGGTCTCGGTCCGCAGCACGCCCTCGTCGAGGCAGCGCAGCGCGTCCAGTGTCTCGGCGAAGAGCATCCGCTCCTGCAGGTCGGTGAACGGCACCGCCCGTCCGGCGTCGGTGGTCAGGTCGGCGAGACCCGGCCACAACCGGCCCCGGGTGCCGTCGTCGTACGCGTAGAAGCCGCGCCCGGCGGCGCGTCCCGGCCGGTCGTACGCGTCGACCAGCTCGTCGACGAGCCGGTGCGCGGGCAGCGGCAGAAACTCCTCGCCGGCGGCCTCGAACTGGCGACGGATGCGTTGGATCAGGGTGAGGCTCACCTCGTCGGCAAGCGCGAGCGGCCCGGTCGGATAGCCGGCCTGCAACGCGGCCTGCTCCACCGACGCGGCCGGTACGCCGTCGGCGACCATGCCGATCGCCTCGTCCATGAACTGGCCGATCACCCGGCTGGTGAAGAAGCCCCGGCCGTCGTTGACCACGATCGGGGTCTTGCCGATCCGCCGACCCAGGTCGAACGCGCGGGCCAGCGCCGCGTCGCCGGTCCGTTCGCCGACCACGATCTCCAGCAGTGGCATCCGGTCCACCGGCGAGAAGAAGTGCATGCCGATGAAGTCGGCCGGGCGGTCCACCCCCTCGGCCAGCCCGGTGATCGGCAGGGTGGACGTGTTGGAGGCGAGCAGCGCGTCGGGTGTCAGCACCGGTAGCACCTCGGCGAACACGGCCTTCTTCAGCGCCGGGTCCTCGAAGACCGCCTCGATGACCGCGTCGCAGCCGGTCAGCGCGTCCACCTGGTCGGTCGTCGTGATCCGGGCCAGCACCGCACGGGCGTCCGCCTCCGTGGCCCGACCCTTGCGGACCCGGCGGGCCAGCAACCGTTGCACGTGCTCCCGGGCCCGGTCGGCGGCCTCCGGCGACACGTCCTTGACCACCACGTCCAGACCGGCGCTGGCGCAGGCGTACGCGATGCCCGCGCCCATCATGCCCGCGCCGAGCACCGCCACCCGCCGCACCGGCGGAACGTCCACGGGCGGTCGGGCGGCACCGCCGTTGACGGCCTTCAGGTCGAAGAAGAACGCCCCGATCATGTTCTTGGCGACCTGCCCGGTGAGCAAGCCGATCAGGTGTCGGGTCTCCACGGTGAGGGCGGTCTCCAGGTCGACCTGTGCGCCTTCGACGGCGGCGGCGAGGATCGCCTCCGGCGCGGGCAGCCGGGCGCCCTTGAGCTGCTTGCGCAGGGTGGCCGGGAAGGCGGGCAGCTGGGCGGCGAGCGAGCGGCTGGCCGGGGTGCCGCCGGGCATCCGGTAGTCGGGTCGGTCCCACGGCTGCTTCGGCTGCGGGTTGTCCGCGATCCAGGCGCGGGCCCGGTCCAGCAGCTCCGCCTCGGTGGCGACGACCTCGTCGACGATCCCGACGGCCAGTGCGTCGGCCGGTCGCATCCGGCGGCCGGTGAGCAGCACCGTGGTCAGCGCACCGGCCAGGCCGAGCATCCGTACCGTCCGGGTGACCCCGCCGGCCCCGGGCAGCAGGCCCAGGGTCACCTCCGGCAGCCCGAGCCGACTGTCGGGCGCGTCCAGCGCGATCCGGTGGTGGCAGGCGAGGGCGATCTCCAGACCGCCGCCGAGCGCGGAGCCGTTGACCGCCGCCACCACCGGCCGACCCAGCGTCTCCAACCGGCGCAGGTCCCGCTTGATGGTGCCGAGCAGGTCGGCGAGCGCCGGCGCGTCGGCGCGGGTGGCCTTGATCATCTCCGGCAGGTCGCCGCCGGCGAAGAACGTCGGCTTCGCACTGGTCACGATGACCCCGGCGAGATCGGGTTCGGCCCCCAACCGGTCGAGGGCGGCGCTCATCGACGCGACGTACGCCCGGTTCATGGTGTTCGCGGACTGGCTCGGATCGTCCAGGGTGAGGGTGACGATGCCGTCGGCGCCGCGGTCGTACCGGATGGTGTTCGTCATTGTCGTCCTCCGGGTCAGCAGCGCTCGAGAACGGTGGCGACGCCCATGCCGCCGCCGATGCAGAGGGTCACCACGGCGCGGCGCAGGTCGCGGCGCTCCAACTCGTCCAACGCGGTGCCGAGCAGCATCGCTCCGGTCGCGCCGAGCGGGTGGCCGAGGGCGATCGCGCCGCCGTTGACGTTCACCCGGTCCGGGTCGAGGCCCAGGTCGCGGACGTACTTGAGCACCACCGCGGCGAACGCCTCGTTGATCTCGAACAGGTCGATGTCGTCGAGTGTCAACCCGGCGGCGGTGAGCGCCTTGTGGGTGGCCGGGATCGGACCGGTCAACATCAGCGTCGGGTCCGCCCCGGTGACCGCCGCGCCGACGATCCGGGCGCGTGGGGTGAGGCCGAGGTCGCGGCCGACCTGCTCCGAGCCGATCAGCACCAGCGCCGCACCGTCCACGATGCCGGACGAGTTGCCGGCGTGGTGGACGTGCTCGATCGCCTCCAGCCAGTGGAACTTCTGCAACGCCACCGCGTCGAAACCGGCCGCCTCGCCGATGGTGGCGAACGACGGGGTGAGCCGAGCGAGGGCCTCCCGGGTGGTCTCCGGGCGGGGGTGCTCGTCCACGGTGAGGATGTCCAGCCCGTTGCCGTCGCGGACCGGCACCACCGACGGGCTGAAGTACCCGCCGGCCAACGCCTTGGCGGCTCGTTCCTGGGACCGTACCGCGTAACCGTCCACGTCGTCGCGGGTGAAGCCCTCCAGGGTCGCGATCAGGTCGGCGCTGACGCCCTGCGGAACGAACGACGTGGCCAGCGCGGTCTGCGGGTCGGTCGCCCAGGCCGCGCCGTCGGAGCCCATCGGCACCCGGGACATCGACTCCACCCCACCGGCCAGCAGCAGGTGCTCCCAGCCCGAGCGGATCCGCGCGGCGGCGGAGTTGACCGCCTCCAACCCGGAGGCGCAGAACCGGTTGAGCTGCACCCCGCCCACCTCGTCCGGCAACCCCGCGAGCAGCGCGGCGGCCCGCGCCAGGTCGCCGCCCTGCTCGCCGACCGGGGTGACGATGCCGAGCAGAAGATCCTCCAACCGGCCCACGTCCAGGCCGGGATTCCGCTCGCGCAACGCGTCGATCAGGCCGACCACCAGCGAGATCGGTTTGACCCCGTGCAGCGCGCCGGTGTCCCGGCCGCGTCCGCGCGGGGTGCGGACCGCGTCATAGACGTACGCCTCAGAGGGCACGGGCGATCAGCTCCTTCATGATCTCGTTGGTGCCGCCGTAGATCTTCTGCACCCGGGCGTCGGCGTACATCCGGGCGATCGGATACTCGGTCGTGTAGCCGTAGCCACCGAAGATCTGCAGGCACCTGTCGATGACCTCGCACTGCCCGTCGGTGAGCCACGACTTCGCCATCGCCGCGGTGGCCACGTCCAGGTCGCCCCGGCTGTGCCGGACGATGCAGTCGTCCAGGAAGACCCGACTGACCCGGGTACGGGTGGCGCACTCCGCGAGCACCATCCGGGTGTTCTGGTGCCCCATCAGCGGCTTGCCGAAGGCGGTGCGCTCCTTCGCGTACGCGACGGTGAGCGCGACCGCCCGCTCCATCGCCGCGACCGCGCCGACACCGATGACCAGCCGTTCCTGCGGGAGCTGCTGCATGAGCTGGATGAAGCCCAACCCTTCGACGCCCCCGAGCAGGTTGGCGGCCGGCACCCGGAACCCGTCGAAGAACAACTCCGCGGTGTCGTTGGCGTGCAGCCCGATCTTGGACAGCAGTCGGCCCCGGCGGAACCCCTCCGGGTCACCGTCCACCTCGCAGACGAGCAGCGAGACACCGGCCGCCCGCTGCTCCGGGTCGGTCTTCACGGCCACGATGATCAGATCGGCCAGGCCGCCGTTGGTGATGAACGTCTTCGCGCCGGTGACCAGGTAGTCGTCACCGTCCCGGACCGCCCGGGTGCGCATCGCCTGAAGATCGGAGCCGCCGTCCGGCTCGGTCATCGCGATGGCGCCGACCAGCTCACCGCTGCACAGACCGGGCAGCCAGCGCCGCTTCTGCTCCTCGCTGCCGTACGCCGCCAGGTAGCCGGTCACGATGCCACTGTGGACGGCCAATCCGAGGCTGCTCTCCCCGGTGTACGCCTGCTCGTGCAGCATCACGGCCTCGTGGGTGAACCCGCCGCCTCCGCCGCCGTACTCCTCCGGAACGGACAGGCCGAGCAACCCCAGCTCACCGGCGCGCCGGTAGTGCTCGCGGTCCGGATGGCCCTGGGCCAGCAGGCGCTCGGCGTGCGGCAGCACCTCCTTGGTGAAGAAGGCGCGGGCCAGGTCGGCGAGGTCGTCGTGCTCCGGCTGCCGCCAGGGCGAGGCTGGACCGTCGAGTGGGGGCGTCGGCATGTGCACCACCCTCGCGCCCTGTTGGCAGCATGTCAATAAGCGGCGAGGTGGCCGCCCGCCGTGATCGAAGCGATGCGACAGGCGGGCCGGGCCGGCTAGCGCCTACCCGCCAATCCTCAGGATCACCAATCAAGATCACCGCTCAAGATCAAGTGATGAAAAATAGGTCAGGAGCGGTTGCCAGAGCTGTTTTTCATCACTTGATCAAGGGGTGGGCACGGTTGGCCGCCTACTACTCTGCTTCGTCGCCATCCGTGGGGCGGGGCGGGCGGTGCTCGGCGATCCACGCCTCCACATCGGCGCGCAGCCACACAGTGGTGCCGTGCAGTCGCTGGAACGGCGCGGGAAACGTGGGGTAACGGATGAGCTGACGCATGCGGGTGCGGCTAACGCCGAGCAGGTCTTGCACCTCGTGCGGACCGACCAGTGGACCCGGGACTACACCCATCACTCGACGGTAGGGCGATCAGGAATGCCTAATTGCGTCTACCTACTTGCGCAGTCCTTTCGAATGGGTGAGGGTGAACACGAGGATGCAACCAGGGGGCGAGCTACCTGGGCAGCGTGGGCGCAGCCCGTGTGAGCGATGGGAGGGGTGCTGATGGATCAGGCGACGGAGTTGGCGTGGTTGCGGGAGCGGGTCGGGGGACTGGAGACAGCGCTGCACTGTGCGCGGAGGGAGTTGTTCGATCTCCGTTGTCGACTGACGTTGATCGGTCGGGTGGTCCAGGACGTCGACCGGGTGCAGCGGGCGCCGGGGGTCGCCGTCGGTGCGATCAACACGGCGCTCTACTCCGAGGCGTGCAATCTGCGCCACCTGGGACGGCACGTGGTTCGGCGTCGCCGGGGCCTGCGGTGATCAAGTGATGAAAAGTAGGTCAGGAATGGCTCTGACACCTACTTTTCATCACTTGATCAAGGTGGAGCGGTGGTTGACGCGAGGCCGGGCGGGGTGAGCTGCCGCTAGGGTCGGGCAGATGAGTGTCGAGACGGCTCCCCGCCGCCGCCGATTGGAGCCGGACGCCCGGCGCGGCCAGATCCTGGCCTGTGCGGTCCGGTTGTTCGGTGAGCGCCCGTACGCGGACGTGTCGACGACCGACGTCGCCCGCGAGGCGGGTGTCGCCCGGGGCCTGGTCAACCACTACTTCGGCACGAAGAAGGACCTCTACCTGGAGGTCGTCCGGGTCATGGTGACCATTCCGGAGGTGGCAGTGGAGCGGCTGCCCAAAGGGGACCTTCGGACCCGGGTCGACGCCAGCGTCACCTGGTTCCTCGACGTGGTGTCCCGGCACAGCACGTCCTGGCTGGCGGCGGTCACCGCGCGGGGCATGGGCGGGGACGCCGACGTGGAGCGGGTGCTGGCCGAGGCCGAGGAGGTCGCCGCGGACCGCATGCTCGTCGCCGTGGGGCTGGCCGGCGAGGCGCAGCACCGCGAGGAGTTGCGCGGGATGGTCCGGGCGTACGGCGGGCTGGCCACCTCGACCGCGCGGGAGTGGCTGCAGCGGGGCGCGTTGACCCGCGCCCAGGTGCACCTGCTGCTCACCACCACCCTGCTGACCATCGTCGAGCAGGTCATCCCGCAGGTCATCGCCGAGGGCGGACCGGCTTGAACGCAGGACTGAGCGAGACCACTCAGGCCGCGCGCCGCTCGTCGGCCGGCCCGATCTGTGCCGCCGGGGCGGCGAAGCGGTCGGCGGCCTGCGCCGGGTACGACTCGGGGTGGACCACCCGGAGCGGACGCTCCACCTCGTCGCTGCCGAACCGCCAGCGCGACGGCGTCCGCTGCCGCTGCGGCGCGGGCCCACCGGGGCGTAGGCCGGGCCGGGACAGCAGCACGGTGATCAGGTAGCCGACCACCAGGAAGCCGTGGCTGACCAATCGCTCCCCACCCACCGAACCGGTGGCCAGGTCGTTGACCGAGAGCAGCAGCAACGTGCCGACGAATGCGCTGAGCATCGGCAGGAGCCCGGCCGGCGGGGTGCGGCGTACCGCGACGAAGAGGAAGCCGGCGCCGACCGCCACGTTCCAGGCGGCCGACTCGTGCCACAGGTGCTGCCCGGTGGGGTGCAGGTGGTCGGTCGCCGCGCCCCGGCCCACCTGGGCCAGGCCGAGCACGAGCTGCACCGCGCCGAGCAGACCGAGCGCCGCGCGCAGCCCGACGACCAGCGGGCCACGCCCGGCCAGGCGTCGCCACCAGGACCGCCGCGGCGGCGGGGCGGCTGCGGTCGCGGCCAGGATCGCCGCGGTCCGGTCGGGCACGTCGGTGACCAATCGGGTACGAATCCGACGGGTCACCGCAGCCGCGGCCGTGAACCAGGCCCGGCAATCGGCACACCCGTCGAGGTGCCCCTGCGCCGCTGCCCGTTCGGCGGCGGTCTCCTCCCCGTCCAACTGCGCGGACAGGACCTCCCGCCACTGCTCACACCCCATGTATCGGTAGTCGCTCCCGGGGCTGCTCCGGTTCCCGGCGACCGTCACCCGTTGTGGAATACTCGCCGGACCATGACGCGCTACGGCCTGCTGATCCTGCCCGCGACCAACCGGGTGTACGCCCGTTCCGCCGTCGACCTCACCCGAGCCGAGCTGGAGATCTTCGGCCGCTCGGCGCTCGACGGTCGGATCGGCGAGTCGGCCACCGAGGTCGTCGGTGGGGCGTCCTACGTCACGTTCACCGGCGACGAGCTGACCGAGCGTGATCTTGCCGTCCTGGGCAATCTCTCCGCCGGGTACGCGCTGTTCGAGATCGTCGGCGACCTGCTGCGACCGATCGAGTGGAGCCGACTGGACCGCTACGACGACGACCTGCTCACCATCCAGAAGTACCCGGGCAAGACCAACGAGCAGTTCACCAAGCTGCTGCTCAACGTCACCCTGCTCGCCTCGGACTGGGCCACCGAGATGACCAGCCGACGGTTCCGGGTGCTCGACCCGCTCTGCGGTCGGGGCACCACGCTCAACCAGGCGCTGATGTACGGCTTCGACGCCGCCGGGATCGAGCGTGACCAGAAGGACGTCGAGGCGTACCGGGCGTTCGTCACCACCTGGCTGAAGCAGAAGCGGATCAAGCACCGGGTGCTGGAGTCCGGTCCGGTGCGGCGGGAGCGCAAGGTCGTCGGCCGACGGGTGCGGATCGAACTGGCACCGACCCGCGAGGAACACAAGGCCGGGCGGACCCAACTGCTCGACGTGGTGAACGCGGACACCGCCCGGTCGGCGGAGTTCTTCCGCCCGGAGACCGTCGACCTGGTCGTCGCCGACGCGCCGTACGGCGTACAGCACGGCAGTCGTACCGCCGATCAGGGTCTCTCGCGCGATCCGCTGGCGCTGCTCGCGGACGCCGCGCCGGTCTGGGCGCGGTTGCTGCGCCCCGGCGGTGCGCTCGGTATCTCCTGGAACACCCACGTCGCCAGCCGCGACGACGCGGCGGCGGCGCTGGCCGACGCGGGCCTGACCGTGGTCGACGACGAGCCCTACCGCGCGCTGCGGCACCGGGTGGACCAGTCGATCATGCGCGACGTGCTGGTGGCCCGCCGCCCGGCCTGACCCGGCCCCGCCCCGCACCTCTGCTCCCGCCACCCCATGCGCACCCCACCCGGGTCGCGCATGCCTCTCGCGTGCCCTTTGCTCTGCACCCGCGGAGGCACCAGCTACAGACCGTGAGCGTCGTCTCCGCGGGTGCAGAGCAAAGGGCGGACAACCAGTCCTGCCCGCGCGGACCGCGCGGGGGTTCTGTGCCGCATTTCACCTGTTCAGGGTGCGGGTGTGAAAACCACGTCAAGAAAAGGTTCGCCGCCGTCATGGTCGCGTTATGGCCCCTGCCGCCTGGCGCGCACGTGGGCTTTGCTTGCCCGGCGCGACCGGAAGGCGGTCGCGACGAACCTTTCCGCTATGAGGAGTCAGCGTGTCTGACGTGGTGTTCGTGGTCCTGACGGTGGCGCTGTTCGCAGTGCTCGCCCTGGTGGTCCGGGCGGTGGAGAAGCTGTGAACGCGGTCAACGCCGTCGGTCTGGTGCTCGCGATCGTGCTGGGCGCGTTCCTGGTGTTCGCCCTGCTGTTCCCGGAGCGCTTCTGATGACCATGACAACAGCGGGCGTCATCTTCGTGCTGACGCTGGTGGCGGCCCTCGTCGCCGTCTACAAGCCGTTCGGCGACTACATGTTCCGGGCGGTCTCCGGCACCAGGCAGTCGCGGGTCGAGCGGGGCGTCTACCGACTCGTCGGGGTCAACCCGGCCGCCGAGCAGACCTGGGGTGTGTACGCCCGCAGCGTGCTGGCGTTCTCCGCGGTCTCGATCCTGTTCCTGTACCTGTTCCAGCGGGTGCAGAACCACCTGTGGCTGTCGCTGGGCCTCGACCCGGTGATGACCCACGGTGCATGGAACACCGCCGTCTCGTTCGTGACCAACACCAACTGGCAGTGGTACTCGGGTGAGTCGACGATGGGCCACCTGGTGCAGATGGCCGGTCTGGCCGTGCAGAACTTCGTGTCGGCGGCGGTCGGCATCGCGGTGGCGGTCGCGCTGGTGCGCGGCTTCGCCCGCAGCCGCACCGGGCAGCTCGGCAACTTCTGGGTCGACCTGACCCGGATCGTGCTGCGGATCCTGCTGCCGATCGCGGTGCTCGGCGCCATCGTGCTGATGATCGGCGGGGCGGTGCAGAACCTCTCCGGCGGCACCGACGTGACCACGCTGACCGGCGGCACCCAGACCATCACCGGTGGGCCGGTCGCCAGCCAGGAAGTGATCAAGGAGCTGGGCACCAACGGTGGCGGCTTCTACAACGTCAACAGCGCGCACCCGTTCGAGAACCCCACCACCTGGACGAACTGGCTGGAGATCTTCCTGCTCCTGCTGATCCCGTTCAGCCTGCCCCGGGTCTTCGGCCGGATGGTCGGGCAGAACCGGCAGGGCTACGCCATCGCCGCGGTGATGGGCATCCTCGCGTTCCTCAGCGTCGCCATCACCAACGTCTTCGAGTTGGCCGGCCACGGCACGGTGCCGCAGGCGGTCGGTGCGGCGATGGAGGGCAAGGAGGTGCGGTTCGACGTGTCGAACTCGGCCACCTTCGCCGCCGCCACCACCCTCACCTCGACCGGTGCGGTGAACTCCTTCCACGACTCGTTCACCTCGCTCGGCGGCATGATGACGATGGTCAACATGATGCTCGGCGAGGTCGCGCCGGGCGGCACCGGTTCGGGGCTGTACGGCCTGCTCGTCCTCGCGGTGATCACGGTCTTCGTGGCCGGTCTGATGGTGGGGCGCACGCCCGAGTACCTGGGTAAGAAGATCGGCTCGCGGGAGATCAAGTTCGCCTCGCTGTACTTCCTGATCACGCCGATCCTGGTGCTCGTCGGTACGGCTGCCGCGTTCGCCACCGGAAACAACTCGACGGCGCTCAACGTCGGCCCGCACGGCCTCTCCGAGGTGCTGTACGCGTTCACCTCGGCCAGCAACAACAACGGCTCGGCCTTCGCCGGCATCACCGTCAACACGGCGTGGTGGAACACCGCGCTCGGGTTGTGCATGCTGCTGGGTCGGTTCCTGCCGATCATCTTCGTGCTCGCGTTGGCCGGATCGCTGGCCCGCCAGGCACCCACCCCCGCGTCCGAGGGCACCCTGCCGACCCACCGACCGCTGTTCATCGGCATGGTCGTCGGCGTCACCGTGGTCCTCGTCGCGTTGACCTTCCTGCCCGCGCTCGCGCTCGGCCCGCTGGCAGAGGGGCTCTGACCATCATGAGGAACGAGGACATGTCCGTCACGTCCGCCCCGACAGAGCAGCTCCCCGGCTCCCCGGCCACCCAGGGCGACCGGATCGGCGGGGGCCTGCTCGACCCCAAGCAGCTCGTCCGGTCCCTGCCGGACGCGGTGCGCAAGCTCAACCCGACCACGCTCTGGCGCAACCCGGTGATGCTGATCGTGGAGGTCGGCGCCGCGTTCACCACCGTCCTGGCGGTGACCGACCCGTCGGTGTTCGCCTGGGCCATCACCATCTGGCTCTGGTTGACGGTGATCTTCGCCAACCTGGCCGAGGCGGTCGCCGAGGGCCGGGGCAAGGCCCAGGCCGCGACACTGCGCCAGGCGAAGAAGGACACCATCGCCACCCGCCTGATCGACTGGAAGCCCGGCGCCCGCGCCAACACCTACCGCGACGAGGCGGTGCCCGCGCCCGAGCTGCGGCAGGGCGACATCGTCCTGGTCGAGGCGGGCGGCATCATCCCCGGCGACGGTGACATCGTCGAGGGCATCGCCAGCGTCGACGAGTCGGCCATCACCGGCGAGTCGGCCCCGGTCATCCGGGAGTCCGGCGGCGACCGCAGCGCGGTCACCGGCGGCACCAAGGTGCTCTCCGACCAGATCATCGTGAAGATCACCCAGAAGCCGGGGGAGAGCTTCATCGACCGGATGATCGCCCTGGTCGAGGGCGCCAACCGGCAGAAGACGCCGAACGAGATCGCGCTGAACATCCTGCTCGCCGCGCTCACGGTCATCTTCCTGCTGGCCGTGGTCACCCTCCAGCCGCTCGCCATCTTCTCCAAGGCGTACCAGGCTGCCGCTCCGGACAGCGGGGCGATCACCGGCTCCGGCGTGACCGGCGTCGTGTTGGTCTCGCTGCTGGTCTGCCTGATCCCCACCACCATCGGCGCGCTGCTGTCAGCCATCGGCATCGCCGGTATGGACCGCCTCGTCCAGCGCAACGTGCTGGCCATGAGCGGCCGGGCCGTCGAGGCGGCCGGTGACGTCAACACCCTGCTGCTGGACAAGACCGGCACCATCACGCTGGGCAACCGGCAGGCCGCCGAGTTCGTCCCGGTCGAGGGGGTCGACGCCGCGACGGTGGCCGACGCCGCCCAGCTGTCCAGCCTGGCCGACGAGACCCCGGAGGGGCGCTCGGTGGTGGTGCTGGCGAAGAACGAGTTCGGGCTGCGTGAGCGCGAGCCCGGCGTCATGCCGCACGCCACGTTCGTACCCTTCACCGCGCAGACCCGGATGAGCGGCGTCGACCTCACCCCGGACGGCAGCGTGGACGGCGGCGCGGTGGGCACGGCCCGCCGGGTCCGCAAGGGCGCCGCCGCCGCGGTGATGAAGTGGGTACGCGAGAACGGCGGTCACCCGACCGAGCAGGTCGGCGAGATCGTGGACGCGATCAGCGGCACCGGCGGCACCCCGCTGGTCGTCGCCGAGCACGTCGACGGTCAACCCGCCCGCGCCCTGGGCGTCATCCACCTCAAGGACGTGGTCAAGTCCGGCATGCGGGAGCGGTTCGACGAGATGCGTCGGATGGGCATCCGCACCGTGATGATCACCGGTGACAACCCGCGTACCGCGAAGGCGATCGCCGACGAGGCCGGGGTGGACGACTTCCTGGCCGAGGCGACGCCGGAGGACAAGCTCGCGCTGATCAAGCGGGAGCAGGAGGGCGGCCGGCTGGTCGCGATGACCGGTGACGGCACCAACGACGCGCCGGCGCTCGCGCAGGCCGACGTCGGGGTGGCGATGAACACCGGTACGTCGGCCGCCAAGGAGGCCGGCAACATGGTCGACCTCGACTCCGACCCGACCAAGCTGATCGAGATCGTGGAGATCGGCAAGCAGTTGCTGATCACCCGTGGAGCGCTGACGACGTTCAGCATCTCCAACGACATCGCGAAGTACTTCGCGATCATCCCGGCCATGTTCGCCGGCCTCTACCCGAGCCTGGACGCGCTGAACATCATGCGGCTGTCCAGCCCGGAGTCGGCGATCCTGTCCGCCGTCATCTTCAACGCCCTGGTGATCATCGCGCTGATCCCGCTCGCCCTGCGCGGCGTGCGGTACCGGCCGGCCGCCGCGTCGAAGCTGCTCAGCCGCAACCTGCTGGTGTACGGCCTGGGCGGCATCATCGTGCCGTTCATCGGGATCAAGCTCATCGACCTGCTCATCCAGTTCGTCCCGGGGATTTCGTGATGCGCCTACCCACCTGGATCGCTCAACACCTCGCCGCCCTGCGCGCCGTACTCGTCTTCACGGTGCTGCTCGGCCTGGTCTACCCGCTGGCCCTGGTCGCGGTCGGTCAACTGCCCGGCCTGAACCACAAGGCCGACGGTTCGCTGATCACCGTGAACGGCACCACCGTCGGCAGCTCGCTGATCGGCCAGTCGTTCACCGACGCGGACGGCAACCCGGTCGCCCGCTACTTCCAGTCCCGCCCCTCCGCCGCCGGTGACGGCTACGACCCGACCTCCACCTCGGCCAGCAACCTGGGCCCGGAGAGCGTCGTGGACACCATCGCCACCGATCCGGAGGAGTCCAGCGAGAGTCTGCTGACCCAGGTGTGCGGGCGCAGCAAGGCCGTCGGTGAACTCAACGGCGTCGACGGGCGACGCCCCTTCTGCACCGACGACGGGGTGGGCGCCGTGCTCGCCGTGTTCCGCGCCGACGGTCTGACCGGCCCGGTCACCCGGGTGGTCAGCGTCAACCAGACCGCCCCGGCGACGCCGTTCGTCTCCTCGTACCAGGGGGTCACCGTCGAGTTGGCCCAGCCCGGCGAGGACTACGTGGCGGCCGGTGGGGTGGTCACCCCGATCCGGGGCGACGCGCCCGCCGACCCGGCGGTGCCCGCCGACGCGGTCACCGCCAGCGCCAGCGGCCTCGACCCGCAGATCAGCCCGGCGTACGCCGAGTTGCAGGTGAACCGGGTCGCGCGGGAGCGCGGCGCGGACCCGGCGGCGGTCCGCAAGCTGGTCGAGGAGCACACCGACGGCCGTGGGCTCGGGTTCATGGGTCAGCCCGGCGTCAACGTGCTGGAACTCAACCTCGCCCTCGACAGGCAGTTCGCCGCGCGCTGAGCACACCCGCAGGTGGGGCCGTGCCGACCGGCACGGCCCCACCCGCCACTCTGAGCAGGGAGGATGGTCCCGTGCCACGCGGAGAACTGCGCATCTACCTCGGAGCCGCCCCCGGCGTCGGCAAGACGTACGCCATGTTGGAGGAGGCCCAACGGCGAGCCGCGCGCGGCACCGACGTGGTGATCGGCTTCGTGGAGACCCACGGCCGCCAGCACACCGCAGCGATGCTCGGCGAGCTGGAGCAGGTGCCGCGCCGTGCGATGGAGTACCGGGGCGTCGAGTTCACCGAGATGGACCTGGACGCGGTGCTGGCCCGCCGGCCGGAGATCGCGGTGGTGGACGAGCTGGCGCACACCAACGTGCCCGGTTCCCGGCACGACAAGCGCTGGCAGGATGTCCAGGAGCTGCTCGACGCGGGGATCGACGTGCTGTCCACTGTCAACGTGCAGCACCTGGAGTCGGTCAACGACGTCGTCGCGCAGATCACCGGCACCACCCAGCGGGAAACCGTGCCGGACGAGATCGTCCGCGCCGCCGAGCAGGTCGAGCTGGTCGACATGACCCCGGAGGCGCTGCGTCGGCGGATGGCGCACGGCAACATCTACCGACCCGACAAGATCGACGCCGCGTTGGGCAACTACTTCCGGGTCGGCAACCTCACCGCGCTGCGCGAACTGGCGCTGCTCTGGCTGGCCGACAAGGTCGACGAGCAGCTCGACCGCTACCGTAACCAGCAGGGCATCGCCGCCACCTGGGAGGCCCGGGAACGGGTCGTCGTCGCGCTGACCGGCGGCCCCGAGGGCGAGACGCTGATCCGCCGGGCGGCCCGGGTCGCGGCCCGCAGCAAGGGTGCCGACCTGCTCGCCGTGCACGTGGCCCGCAGCGACGGCCTGGCCGGGGCCGATCCGGCCCAACTGGCCCGGCAACGGGTGTTGGTGGAGAGCCTGGGCGGCACGTACCACCAGGTGCTCGGCACCGACGTGCCGGCCGCGCTGCTGGACTTCGCCCGAGGCGTCAACGCCACCCAGTTGGTGCTCGGTGCCAGCCGCCGGGGCCGACTCGCGCAGATCTTCGCCCGGGGAGTCGGGGTGACCACCACCGCGCTGTCCGGGGCGATCGACGTGCACCTGGTCACGCACAAGGAGGCCGGCAAGGGCCGCCGGGCGGGGGCCGTGCCCGCAGCGCTGTCGCGCCGGCGCCGGCTGCTCGGCTTCGGCCTGGCCGTACTGGGCATGCCGCTGCTCACGGTGCTGCTGAAGACCCTTCCCGACCTGACCCTGACCAACGACATCCTCCTGTTCCTCGCCGGGGTCGTCGGGGTCGCCCTGGTCGGCGGGGTGTGGCCGGCCCTGGTCGCCGCGCTCGGCGGCTCGCTGCTGCTCAACTGGTTCTTCACCCCGCCCTACCGCACGCTGACCATCGCCGAGGCCGACAATCTGCTCGCCCTGGCCGTCTTCGTGGGTGTGGCGCTGGCGGTCAGCTGGATCGTCGACGTCGCGGCCCGGCGTACCCGGGAGGCCGCGCGGGCCGCCGCCGACGCCCAGACCCTCGCGGCCGTCGCCGGTGGCGTACTACGCGGCGAACGCACCCTGACCGCCCTGCTGGACCAGCTCCGGGAGACGTTCGGGCTGCGCGCGGTGAGCGTGCTGGAGTTGGCCGAGGACGCCAGCGGTCGCCCCGACCGGGCCCGCGAGGAGCACGCCTGGGGCGTCGTGGCCAGCGTCGGCGATCAGCCGCCCTGCACGCCCGAGGGCGGCGAGACGACGGTACCGGTCGACGACCGGATCACCGTCGTGCTCTGCGGTCGACGGCTGGAGGCTGCGGACCGGCGGATCGTCGAGGCGTTCGCCGCCCAGGCCGCCGTCGCGCTGCGTCAGGAACGGCTCGCCGAGGAGGCCGCCACCGCGCGGCCCCTCGCCGAGGCGGACCGGATGCGCACGGCGCTGCTCGCGGCGGTCAGCCACGACCTGCGTACGCCGCTGGCGTCGGCGAAGGCGGCGGTGACCAGTCTGCGCAGCCACGACATCGAGTTCGACGAGTCCGACCGCGAGGAGCTGCTGGAGACCGCCGAGGAGTCGCTGGACCGGCTCGCCCGGCTGGTCGGCAACCTGCTCGACATGAGCCGGCTCCAGGCCGGTGTCCTGGGCATCTCGCCGACCGCGATCGGCCTGGAGGACGCCGTACCCCTGGCGCTTGACGAACTCGGCCCGGCGGCCGCGACGGTCGGCACCGACATCCCGGCCGACCTGCCGGCCGCCACCGCCGATCCGGGCCTGCTGGAACGGGTGCTGGTGAACATCGTCGCCAACGCGCTGCGCTACAGTCCGCCGGACCAGCCACCGACGATCACCGCCAGCGCACACGCCGGCCAGGTGGAGCTGCGGGTGATCGACCGGGGGCCGGGCATCCCGGAGGACCAGTGGGAGCACGTCTTCCTGCCGTTCCAACGCCTCGGTGACCGGGACAACCAGACCGGTGTCGGTCTCGGCCTCGCCCTGTCGAGGGGGTTGGCCGAGGCGATGGGTGGCAGCATCACCCCGGAGACCACACCGGGCGGTGGGCTCACCATGGTGCTGCGGCTGCCGGCCGCCGCGCAGACCAGCTCGGAGGGGCCGCAGGAATGACCCGCATCCTGGTCGTCGACGACGAACCGCAGATCCTGCGCGCCCTGCGGATCAACCTGCGCGCCCGCCGGTATGACGTGGACGTCGCCGCGACCGGGTCCGCCGCATTGAAGGCCGCCGCCAGCCACCCACCCGACCTGGTGGTGCTCGACCTCGGGCTGCCCGACATCGACGGCGTGGAGGTGATCCGCGGCCTGCGCGGATGGACCGCCGTGCCGATCATCGTGCTCTCCGGTCGGGCCGGCAGCGAGGACAAGGTCGCGGCGCTCGACGCAGGCGCCGACGACTACGTCACGAAGCCGTTCGGCGTGGAGGAGCTGCTGGCCCGCATCCGCGCCGTCACCCGGCGGCTCGGCCCGCCCAGCGAGTCGGTGCCGGCGCTGCGGATCGGCCGGCACACCGTCGACCTGGCCGACCACAGTGTGCGGCGCGACGACGGCACCGAGGTGAAGCTGACGCCCACCCAGTGGAGCGTGCTGGAGAAGCTGCTGCGTCACCCCGGCAAGCTGGTCAGCCAGCGTCAACTCCTCCAGGACGTGTGGGGGCCGGAATACCAGAACGAGACCAACTACCTGCGGCAGTACCTGGCCCAGCTCCGGCGCAAGCTGGAGGACGACCCGGCCCGCCCCCGGCACCTCATCACCGAACCGGGAATGGGCTACCGCTACCGCCCCTGACCCGTTGACACCCGCCGGCAGAGATTGAAGAATTTCGTTCGCAGCGGCAGCGGCGTGCTCTTGTAACCGTCCCCTCCGGTTACCCCCTGGGAGTTCGTCGTGTCAGTGCCCCTGTCCCGCCGTCGACTGCTGACCGCCGGCGGTGCCGGCCTCGTCCTGGCCGGTCTCTCCGACCCGTTCCGGGCCGGTCCCGCCCGAGCCGCCGTCACCACCGCCGACCTGGTCGTCTACGGCGCCACCTCCGGCGGACTCGCCGCCGCGATCACCATGCGCCGGCTCGGCCACACCGCAGTGGTGGTCGAGCCCACCAGCCACGTCGGCGGGCTGAGCACCGCCGGGCTCGGGGCCACCGACACCGGGGTCCAGGCGTCCATCGGCGGCCTGGCCGCCGAGTTCTACCGCAGGGTGTACGTGAAGTACCACGGCGGAACTCTCACACCGACGTCCCCGCTGCGGATGACCTTCGAACCGCGCGTCGCCACCGCCGTCTTCGCGGAGATGCTGGCCGAGGCCGGTGTTCCGGTGGTCGTCGACGCCCGGCTGGCCAGCCTCGGCCGCTCCGGCAACCGGATCACCGAGCTGCGCACCGATGACGGGTCGGTCTACCGCGGTGGCGTGTTCGTCGACGCCACCTACGAGGGTGACCTGCTGGCCATGGCCGGGGTCGGGTTCACCGTCGGGCGGGAGTCCAACGACACCTACGGCGAGACGATCAACGGGGTGCAGTCCCGTAACACCCACCAGTTCGTCTACCCCGTCGACCCGTACGTGACGGCCGGCTCGCCCGCGAGCGGTCTGCTGCCGGGGATCTCGGCCACCCCGCTCGCCCCGCAGGGCAGCGGCGACGACCGGATCCAGGCGTACTGCTTCCGGATGTGCCTCACCCAGGCGGCCAACCGGATCCCGTTCGGCAGGCCGTCCGACTACGACCCGATCCGGTACGAGCTGCTGCTGCGCCACATCCAGGCGGGCTACACCGGGCCGTACTTCACCACCCACTCGATCGGCGGTGGGAAGACCGACTCCAACAACAACGGCGCGGTCTCCACCGACCACATCGGCTTCAACCACGCGTACCCGACGGCGAGTTGGGCCGCACGGGAGAGCATCATCGCCGAGCACCGCAGCTACCAGCAGGGGCTGATGTGGTTCCTGGCCAACGATTCACGGCTGCCCGCGTCGGTGCGTGAGTCGACCGCCCGGTGGGGGTTGCCGGTCGACGAGTTCACCGGCACCGGTGGCTGGCCGCCGCTGCTCTACATCCGCGAGGCCCGCCGGATGGTCTCCGCGTACGTGATGACCGAGGCCGACTGCCGGGGCCGGGTACGCGCGGCGGACTCGGTGGGCCTGGCCAGCTACACGATGGACTCGCACAACTGTCAGCGGGTGGTGGTCGACGGAAAGGTCCGCAACGAGGGGGACGTGCAGATCAGCGTGCCAGCGCCGTACCCGGTGAGCTACCGGGCGATCGTGCCGCACCAGGCGCAGTGCGCCAACCTGCTGGTGCCGGTCTGCCTGTCGGCGAGCCACATCGCGTACGGGTCGATCCGGATGGAACCCGTGTTCATGATCCTCGGGCAGGCCGCCGCCACTGCCGCGTCGCTGGCGCTCGCCGGGAACGTCGCCGTGCAGGCCGTGTCCGTGCCCACCCTCCAGGCCCGGCTGCGCCAGGACGGCGCGGTGCTGGAATGGGGCTCGACGAGCGAGGTGATCCTGGACAACGCTGCGGCCAGCGGCATCACCCGGGCCGGTACGTGGCTGCGCAGCACCAGCATCGGCGGCTACTACGGCCCGGACTACGAGCACGACGGCAACACCGCCAAGGGCGTCAACCGGCTGCGGTTCCGCCCGGCACTGCCCGCCTCCGGGTCGTGGACCGTGCAGCTGCGCTGGACCGCCGACCCCAACCGGGCGAGCAACGTGCCGGTGGACATCGCGTACTCCGGCGGGCTGACCACCCGGACCGTCGACCAGCGGCAGTCCGGCGGCCAGTGGGTGGCGTTGGGCACCTACCCGTTCACGGCGGGCACCGAGGGGAGCGTGCTGATCCGTACCGAGGACACCGACGGCCACGTGATCGCCGACGCGGTGCGCTTCGTCCGCGCCTGACCGGCCGGTCGGACGGCGGTCTCGGGCCGGGCGGCGGTGTCCGGCCGGGCGGCCGTCCTCGGGTCCAGCGGTGGTGCCACCAGCAACGGGTCGACCTGGATCACGTCGATGCCCAGCGGGCACAACATGCCGCGCAGCGCCGACTCGCACAACTCCTCCCACGGCTGGTCCGTGCCCATCGCGGTGACCAGCAGCTCGGGCCGGGTGAAGGCGATCCCCACCCGTTGCCCCTGCGGCGAACGACCGGTCCGAACCGTCCGCACCATCCGTCCCGGCAGGTCACGCACCGGAACGGCGTAGATTATCGGGCCCTCGTCCATTGTCGGTTCTGTCCTTTCCACACGTGCCGCCGAGGTGGCGTCATCGGGTTGGGCCGCCACGGCGGCGGTCATCGGCTGAATCGTTCGAGGTCGCTGGCGAAGCGGCGGATCGTCGCGGGGCGCGGGACCGCCGGCGCGCCCAGGTCGAGCGCGCGGAGGATGTAGTTGGCCTCCGCCACCTCCACCCGGGCGCGCAGGCGCAGGTCGGCCACGGCGCGGTGCAGCACTGTGACGCTGTCGGCGGAGAGGCGGATCACGGCGTCGACGTCGGCGGCTATCCACCACGCATCGACAGCGCACGGTTCGTGCCGCAGGTACTCCACCAGGTGACTGCCGGGCGCGGACGGGCCGAGCCGCACGCTGACCAGCGCCTCATGTCGCCGCTGCGGCCCGTCGTCGCTGGTAGCGGGGTCACCGAGGTCGCTGTCGGCGTCGGGTGGCGTGTCCCCGCGTTCCCAGCGCGTCATCCGCCAAGGACTCATGGACCCATCGTCACCACCGAACGAAGGCGGAGCACCCGCCGATACGCCGTTTCGACGGGCCACCGCCATTTCTTGACGCCGCGTTCACGCGGCTGCCGGTCGGGCACGCCGACACGGCGAGTAGCGTCGGGACGGACCAAGATCGGTGTACGAGGAGGCGCGGTGCAGACGACGACGGTGGACATCCCGACCGACGACGGGGTCGCGGACGCGTCAGTGAGCCGACCGGACGGCGACGGGCCGTTCCCGGCGGTGCTGCTCTTCATGGACGCCTTCGGGCCGCGCCCGCGCCTGGTGGAGATGGCCGAGCGGATCGCCGCCCAGGGTTACCTGGTGCTGACGCCGCACCTCTTCTACCGGGGCGGCCGGGCGCCGCTGTTCGACCTGTCCCGCCTGGGTGAGGCCGACCAGCGTGGTGCCCTGTTCGCGCAGATCATGCCGCTGATCGGCGCGCTGACCCCCGAGGTGGTCAGCCGGGACACCGCCGCCTACCTGGACTTCCTGGCGGCCCGCGACGACGTCCGGCCGGGCCGGTGGCGATCACCGGATACTGCATGGGCGGCACGAACGCGTTGCGGGCCATCGAGGCACACCCGGACCGCATCGCGGCCGTCGCCAGCTTCCACGGCGGGCGGATCGTCACCGACGCGCCGGACAGCCCGCACCTGGGCGTCGGCACGATCACCGGTGAGGTGTACTTCGGGCACGCCGACGCCGACCAGTCGATGACACCCGAGCAGATCGCCACGCTGGAGAAGGCGCTCGACGCCGCCGGGGTGCGCTACCGCTCCGAGGTCTACGAGGGCGCCCACCACGGGTTCACCATGGCCGACACCCCGATGTACGACGAGAAGGCCACCGAGCGGCACTGGGTCGCCCTCTTCGACCTCTTGGACCGCACCCTGCCCGCCGCCTGACGACTGCGGCGCGTCGCCTGACGGCCGGCGGCGCCCTGCGGCGCAGTGATCAAGTGATGAAAGGTAGGTCGGGAACGATCCGGAGACCTACTTTTCATCACTTGATAATGATCATGGCGGGCGCGGTGCCGTGTGGTGGGGCGGGCCGTCGGTGGGTGCTCAGCGGCGTAGCAGCACCGGGCCGGCGTCGATGCGGGTGCGGAACAGCGCGTACGGCTTGCGCCGCAGGTCCTGACCACGCTGGTACTGCGGCTGCCGGTGCAGTTGGTTGGCGGTGACGTAGAGGTGCCCGTCGGTGGCCACCGACATGGTGTCCGGCCAGAGCAGTCGCGGATCGTGGACCAGCGTCTCGTACTCGCCGTCCGGCAGTCGGCGCAGCACCGCGTTGTGCTCGTACGAGGTGAGGTAGAACCGACCCGCGTCGTCGCTCTCCAACCCGTCCGACGCGGTGCCCTTGTCGCCCTCGTCGACGACCGTGGCGGCGGCCGCCTCCTGGGTGACGCCCGGGTCGGCCAACGCGTCGGTGGAGACGCTGTACCAGCGTCGGGACGCCAGCGGGCAGTAGTGGAGCCGGCTGCCGTCGGCGGAGATCGCGATGCCGTCGGAACCCATCCCGACCGGCTTCGGCGGCCCGTCCGCGGGTCGTTCGAGGAACGGTCGACCCTCCACCATCGGCCGGAACGTCGTCAACGGCTCCGCCTTGGTGGACGGGTGGTCGTGCAGCCGCCGCCAGGACGCCCCGCTGGCCAGGTCCACCACGATGATCCCGTTCGGCCCGGAGTCGGCCGAGTCGGTGATGTACGCGACGCCGGACTCCCCGCGGCGCAGGTCGAAGCGGACGTCGTTGAGGTACGTCGTCGGCAGCGCCACGTCCGCCGGGAAGGTGATCACCTGCGCGACCGTGTCGGTGTCCAGGTCGACCCGGACCAGCTTCGGGCCACCCGGCTTGGTGGGCTGGAACATCGGGCTGCCGGTGTCCAGCACCCAGAGCCGGTCGGCCGGGTCGATCACGATGCTCTGCACCGACACGAACGCGCCCGCGTCGTCGTCGCCGGACGGGTCGTTCCACGCCTGGTCGGGGTAGGGCACCTCCTGACCGTCGCGCAGTTCGACGACGGTGGCCGGCACCTCGTCGCCCCACTTGGGGAAGTTGACGAAGATCCGACCGGAGTGCGAGACGCTCACCCCGGTCGGCATCGGGCCGGTGAAGGTGTGCACCAGCTCCAACTCGCCGACCGGCTCGTCGCCGACCGGCCCGCTCATGACGCCCACCCCATGGTGCTCATCGTCCGCCCCCTACCGGTCCGCCGGTTGTTCCTCTTCACCGCTGCTATTCCCGCCCGGACGTCCGGTATGCGTCGCGGGCGGGGAAGCCGGGAAGGGGCGGCGGGAGCCGGGAGGCGGGCCGTCAGGCCACGGGTGCGGCGGCCTGGGCGGCGGGTAGGCCGGGGACCGGCACGTCCACGGCGAGCAGTGCTCCGTCCTCCGCGCCGGGCGTGGTCAACCCGACGCGGGCGGTCCCGATGAAGAGTCTGCGCAGGTCGGGGCCGCCCAGGCAGATCCCGGCCGGCTGCTTCGCCGGTAGCCGGATCTCCTGCTCCAGGGTGCCGTCCGGTCGGTATCGGCGCACCGCCGAGCCGCCCCACAGCGCGATCCAGAGGTGACCGGCGGCGTCGACGGTCATGCCGTCCGGGCCGCCGTCGGCCTGGGACAGCCGCAGGAACGGCTCCCGCCCGCTCAGCTCCCCGGTCGCCGGGTCGACGGTGAACCGGTCGATCTCGCCGCGCGGCGTGTCGGCCAGGTACATGGTGGTGCCGGTGGCGTCGAACGCCGGCCCGTTCGGGATGGTCAGTCCGGTCACCGCGGCCACCGGCGCCGCGCCCGGGGTGAGCCGGAACAGCGTGCCCTGGCCGGGCAGCGCCGCGTACGTCATGCTGCCGGCCCAGAAGTGGCCGTGCGGGTCGGCGACCGCGTCGTTCATCCGGGTGGGTTCGGGTGCGTCACCGACCAGGTCGGCGACCGGTCGGGGGTCGCCGGTGGCGGGCAGCAGGGTGAGGCCGGTTCCGGCGGCGGCCAGCCAGTCACCGGGACGGCCGGCCACCGGAGCGACCGCGCCGAGCGGAACGTCGAGTCGGCGCACCGCCCGGAGCGGGGAGGGGGCGTCGCCGTCGGTCTCCAGCAGTCGTCCGGCCAGCAGATCGACGAGGACCAGGCGGTCGTCGACCCAGCGCAGCCCTTCGCCCAGCTCCAACCGGTCGGTGCTCCAGACGGTCGGCTCGGTCAGCTCCATCTCGCTCCTCCAAGGGGATCTGCGGGGCGGCGGCGGGCGGGCCGGACCGCCCGCCACCCGGTCAGCGGACCGTACCGCCCGGCTCGTGGTTCAGCAGCGTCAGTTCCGCCCGGTCGGGCAGGCCCTCCCAGTCGCCCCGGCTGGCGACCGCGAACGCCCCGGTGGTGACGGCCCGGTCCAGTCGGGTCGGGGCGTCGTCACCGTCGAGCCACCCGGAGAGCAGCCCGGCCACGAAGGCGTCGCCCGCCCCGACGGTGTCCACCACCGGCACCGTCCGAGCCGGACGGTGCACGGTGCCGGTCGCGCTGTGGCTGGTCGCTCCTCCGGCCCCGTGCTTGACGACGACCTCGGTCACCCCGGCGGAGAGCAAGGCCGTGGCCGGGTCGGTGGCGTCGGTCAGCACGGCCAGTTCGTCGTCGGAGGCGACCACCAGGTCGATCGAGGGCAGCAGCGGCCGCAGCGCGGTGGCGGCCTCGGCGACCGACCAGAGTCGCTGCCGGTGGTTGACGTCCAGGCAGACGGTGCTGCCGGCCGCGCGGGCGCGTCGCACGGCCTCCACGACCGCCTGGTACGGGTCGACGCCGAGCGCGCAGGTGATGCCGGTGACGTGCAGCAGCCGGGGCGGTGACCCGGCCGCGTCGAAGGCACCTGTCACGTCGGCCGGGCGCAGCCGGGACCCGGCGGATCCGGCGCGGTGGTAGGTGACCCGGTTGATGTCGGCGACCCGGTTCTCGAAGAGGATCAGGCCGGTCGGAGCGGTCGGATCGATCCGGGACCAGCTCAGGTCGACGCCCTCGGCGCGCAGCGTACGACGGACCAGCTCACCGGGCTCGTCGGCGCCGGTGACACCGACCCAGGCAGCCCGGTGGCCGAGCCGGGCGAGGCCGATCGCCACGTTCGACTCGGAGCCGGCGACGGAGATCCCGGCGGTGCCGCCGAGCCGAAGCGGGCCGGTGGTGCGGAACGCCGCCATCGTCTCGCCGAGCGTGAGCACGTCGGTCATCACCGCACCGCCGCGAGGAAGGCGGCGGCGCGCTCGCGCAACGCCGCCGGGTCGCCACCGCGGACGGCGTCGCCGAGCAGGGGGGAGCCGACCCCGACCGCGAGCGCGCCCCGGTCCAGGTAGCGTCGTGCGCCGTCCGCGTCGACCCCACCGACCGGTACGAACGCGGTGCCGGGGAACGGGTCGCGCAGCGCGCCGAGGTAGTCGGGCCCACCGAGGGACGCCGGGAAGAGTTTGATCGCGGTGGCCCCGCCGCTGTCGGCCTGCACCACTTCGGTGGGGGTGAGTGCACCGGCGAGGACCGGCAGCCCGAGTCGGCCGCCTTCGGCGAGACTCGGCGCGAGCGCCGGGGTGACCAGGAAACCAGCGCCCGCGTCGGCCGCCGCGCGGGCGTCCTCGGCGCTGAGCACGGTGCCCGCGCCCAGGGCGTAGTCGGACCCGAGGGCGGCCCGGGCGCGCCGGATGACGTCGAGCGCGTCGGCGCTGGTGAGCGAGACCTCGACCAGTGCGACGCCGCTCTCGGCCAGGGTGAGCACGGCGGTGAGCGCCGCCGCCGGGTCCGGGCTGCGGACGATGGCCAGCAACCGGTGGGTACGCAGCTCGTCGAGCAGGTTCATCGCGGGTGTCCTCAGTGGGTGCGGTGGGCGGAGATGGTGAGTCGCCAGGTGACCTCACCGGCGGGGGGAACGACAGCGGCGTCGGCCGGGCCCGCGTCGACCAGGTCGAAGGCGGCGCCGAGCATCGGCTCCACACCGATGCTGCGGTACGGGCCGTGGTCCGGCCAGCCACCGAGGTTGCGCCAGAGCGCGGTGCTCCGGGGCTGGTCGGCGCACTCCAGCTCCACTGTCAGTCGGTCGACACCGTCGACCACCTGGACCCGGGGGCAGTCGAGCAGCACCGCGCCGAGTGCGGTCCCGTCGTCCGCGCCGAACGTGTCGAGCGTCAGTCCGGCAGGGGTCGGCCACGCCCTGGTGAGCCACGGCGCGTCGGTGGGCCAGGTGCCCGGCGGCAGCAGCGCGGCGGCCTCCGGATGCAGCCGGGTCGGGGTGCCGGTGGGCGCGTCGAGGCGGGCGGCGGGGGAGAGGTCGAGCAGGGCGTGCGCGGCCCAGACGAACCGGTACCCCGGGTCGGCGGCCAGCCGGTAGTCGGCCACCACCACCCCGCTGTCATCGGTGATCCGGCGGGTCAGCACGAACGCCGGGCGCTCGATGACCACCGCGTCGGGCCCGGCGCTGCGCCAGGGGCGGGACCACACCTCGCCGTGGTCGGGTCGACCCCGCACTGTGGGCAGGCACTCCTCCAGCCCGCCGGCGTCCACGAACGCGTCGTCGGGGCGTACCGCGTGGCGGCCGGGTTCCCGGCCGCGCCACAGCCACTCCCGGCCGCCGCCGTGCAGGCTGGTCCACCGGCCTCCGTGGGCGGCGTCGTACGTGGCACGCAGCGGCACCGGAGTCGCGGCGGTCACCATTCCGCGAACGACCCGTCGGCGTGCTGCCAGACCGGGTTACGCCAGGTGTGCGGGCTCTGCGCGGCCTTGCGTACCGCCGTCTCGTCCACTGTGATGCCCAGCCCGGGTCGGTCGAAGCGGGCGATGTGCCCGTCGACGAAGCGGAACGGCTCCGGGTCGACGACGTAGTCCAGCAGCTCGGAGCCGACGTTGTAGTGGATGCCGATGCTCTGCTCCTGGATCAGGAAGTTCGGCGTCGCGAAGGCCACCTGGAGGCTGGCGGCCAGGGAGATCGGGCCGAGCGGGCAGTGCGGGGCGAGCAGCGCGCCGTACGTCTCGGCCAGCGCGGCGATCCGACGTACCTCGGAGATCCCGCCGGCGTGCGACAGGTCCGGCTGGACCACGGTGACCCCGGCCTGCAACGGGGCGAGGAACTCGGTGCGGCCGTAGAGCCGTTCGCCGGTGGCCACCGGGATGGGCGTGCCGGCGACGATGTCGCGCAGGTGGTGGGCCTGGTCGGGCAGGACCGGCTCCTCCACGAAGAACGGACGGAGGTCGGTCAGCTCGGGCAGGATCCGGCGTACCGCCGCCAGCCCGGCCCGACCGTGGAAGTCCAGCGCGATGTCCCGGTCGGGGCCGAGCACCTCCCGGGCGGCGGCGACCCGGCCCACGACGGCGTCCACCTCGGCGGAGGTGGGGATGGCCGACAGCCGCCCGGACGCGTTCATCTTGATCCCGGTGAGACCGGCGGCGAGCTGTGCGGCGGCGGCGTCGGCGATCTCGTCGGGCTCGTCCCCGCCGATCCAGGAGTAGACCCGTACCCGGTCGCGGACGGCGCCGCCGAGCAGGGCGTGCACCGGTGCCCCGTACGCCTGCCCGGCGATGTCCCAGAGCGCCTGGTCCAGGCCGGCGACCGCGCTGGAGAGGATCGGGCCGCCCCGATAGAAGCCGCCCTTGGTGAGGATCTGCCAGTGCTGCTCGATGCGCAGCGGGTCCGCGCCGATCAGGTACTCGGAGAGCACCTCGACGGCGCTGCGCACCACTTCGGCGCGGCCCTCCACCACCGGTTCACCCCACCCGACCAGGCCCACGTCGGTCTCCACCCGGCAGAACAACCACCGTGGCGCGACGAGGAAGGTCTCGATCCGCTCGATCCTCACTGACTGCCCCTCTGTCCCCGTGCCTTCTCGACGTCGCGGACGGCCTTGTCCAGCAACTCACGCATGGCGGTCTCGGCCGCTGTCTCGTCCCGGCTGCGCAGTGCGTCGACGACGGCCCGGTGGCTGGGCACCGGGTCGTCGTGTGGAGCACCGCCGTGCACCAGGCGGTCCCGTTCGGCGAGCCCGGTCTCCATCACCACCTCCATCCGCTCCAGCAGCTCGTTGTGGGTGGCGGTGAGCAGCGCGCGGTGGAAGGCGAGGTCGGCAGCGATGGCGGCGGTGGGATCGCCGTTGGCCTCGGCCATCTCGGCCAGCGCCCGGTCGAGGGCGGCCAGGTCGTCCTCGGTCGCACGGGTGGCGGCCAGGCGGGCGGCGGCCGGCTCGATGATGGCGCGGACCTCGTGCAGCTGGTCGAGTAGCCGCTGGTCGGTGCCCTCGGCGAACTGCCAGCGGATCACGTCACCGTCGAGCAGATTCCAGTCGGACCGGGGCCGGACGAAGGTGCCGCGCTTCTGTCGGGCGTCCACGATGCCCTTGGCGGAGAGGACCTTGAGCGCCTCGCGGAGCGCCGTGAGGCTGACGTCGAACTCCTCCTGCAACGCGACGATGTTCAGGGTCGCGCCGGCGGGGATCTCACCGGTGAGGATGCGCCGGGCGATCGCTTCGACTGTCTGTCCGTGGATGCCGCGGCGGGCGTACTGTGCCAATGCTCCTGGCCTTTTCGCTGGTCGGTATCGATCTCTCAGGCCGAGGCTTTCACCGCTGTCCAACCACCGTCCACCACGAGGCTCGCGCCGGTGACGTAGGCGGCGTCCGGTGAGGCGAGGAAGGCGACGGTCGAGGCCACCTCGTCCGGCGTGCCGAAGCGCTTCGCCACGGTCTCCGCGATGCTCTGCCGACGGTCCTCTTCGGAGACATCGTCCCAGGCGGCGGTGAGGATCGGCCCGGGCAGCACCGTGTTGACACGCACCTGCGGCCCGTACTCCACGGCGAGCTGGCGGCCGAGTGCGACAAGGCCACCCTTGGCGGCGGCGTACGCGGGCCGACCGGGCAACCCGACCAGGGCGTGCACCGAGGAGATCAGCACCACCGCGCCCGAGCGGGCCCGCAGGTCGTCCAGGCAGGCGCGGACGCCGAGGAAGGAGCCGGTGAGGCTGACGCCGAGCTGGTGGTCCCAGGACTGTCGGCTGGTTTCGTGCGCCGGGGCGACCTGCACGGCGTACGCGGTGCTGACCAGGATGTCGACCGGGCCGAGGCTTGTCCGGGCGGCCGACACCGCGGCTGCCCAGTCGTCCTCCTCGCTGACACTGCCCACTACGGACAGTGCTCGGTGGCCGGCGGCGGTCAGCTCGTCGGCCAGCGGAGCCGGATCGTGCACGTCGAGCAGCGCGACAGCCGCTCCCTCGGCGGCCAGTCGCCGGGCGATGGCGGCACCGATCCCACCCATGGCACCGGTGACCAGCGCGTTCTTGCCTTCAAGCCGGCGCATAGGCTGATCCACCTGACTCTCGCCTTGGTCTCATCTAATCATTAATTACGAAGATATCTTGACAGCCGCCAACGGCCGATGCAACCTTCTCGTCACAGCATTCACATGGACGACACATCGCGCCGTGACGCTCCGTGTCGTAGAGGAAGGGATACCTCCGTGAGCGACTTCGACCCCGGTCGCCGGCGATTCCTTGGTCACCTAGGGCTCGCCGGCCTGGGTGCACTCGGCGCCAGCTCGTTCCTCAGCGCGTGCGCCAGCTCCGCCAGCGGGCCGACGACGAGCGGCGGCTCGGGCGCGGTCACCATCCAGTCCAACCTCTCCTCGCCGCAGGCCAAGGCCGCGATGGAGAAGCTGATCGAGACCTTCAACGCGCAGGGCAAGGGCACGGCGAGCCTCAACACGATCGCCTCGGAGACCTTCCGGACCCAGCTCCCGACCTACCTGACCTCGGCGAACCCGCCGGACCTCTACACCTGGTACGCGGGCTCCGTCGCCAACGACTACGCCGGCAAGGACCTGTTGCTGGACGTCTCCGACGTCTGGAAGTCGCTGGGCGACTACCCCGAGTCGCTGCGCACCCTCTCCACCGCCGCCAGCGGCAAGCAGGTCTTCGTGCCGATGAACAACTACTGGTGGGGCTTCTTCTACCGCAAGTCCAACTTCGCCAAGTGGGGCGTGCAGGAGCCGAAGACCTGGACCGACTTCCTGGCGCTCTGCGAGACGCTGAAGAGCAAGGGCGTCCCGCCGATCGGCATCGGTCTCGGCGACACCCCATGGGTGGCCTCGGCCTGGTTCGACTACCTCGACATCCGGATCAACGGCGCGCCGTTCCACCGGGAGCTGCTCGCCGGCAAGCAGCGCTTCGACGACCCCAGGGTCAAGGCGGTCTTCACCCGCTGGCGCGAGGCCCTGCCCTACTTCGACCCCAAGGGCAAGGCGTACCCGTTCCAGGAGGCGACCACCGCCCTGCTGGCGGGCAAGACCGGCATGTTCCTGATCGGCACGTTCTTCGCCGACGCGGCACCGAAGGACGCCCTCGGTGACCTGGACTTCTTCCGGTTCCCGATCATCGACCCGGCGGTGCCGCTGGCCGAGGAGGCCCCGACCGACGGCTTCTTCGCCAGCGCGAAGACCGCCAACCCGACGGGCGCCAAGGCCCTGCTGACCTACCTCGCCGGGGTCGAGGCCCAGGAGGCGTACGTCAAGGCCAGCTCCGGCATCGTGCTGCCGGCCAACCCCAGGGCCAAGGCGTCCGACTCGCCGCTGGTGGCCAAGGGCAAGGCGATGCTCGGCGAGGCCAAGGAGCTGACCCAGTTCTTCAACCGGGACTCCAGCGACGCGCTCCAGCCGACCGCGGACACCGCGCTGACCAAGTTCATCGACAAGCCGGACCAGATCGACGCGATCCTGCGGGAGTGGCAGGCCGGCGCCGAAAAGGTCTTCAAGGGCTGACGTGACAGCAACGATCCCCACGACTTCGGTCACCCCCACCCGGCGGCGACGGTCGGCTCGACTGTCGCCGCTGCTGGTGGCGTTCGTCCTCGTACCGTTCGCGGTCGAGAGCATCTGGGTGTTCTGGCCTGCGCTACAGGGCTTCTGGTTCTCGCTGACCCGCTGGGACGGGATGTCGCCGCCCACCTTCGTCGGCGCGGACAACTACGTCGAGCTGGCCGGTGACGCCACCTTCCGGGGCGCGCTCGTCAACACGGTGATCTGGCTGGTGCTGTTCGGCGGCCTCTCCGTGCTGGGCGGGTTCGGCATGGCACTGGTCCTGCAGAAGGAGCGGCGCGGGGTCGGTTTCTACCGGGCCGCGCTGTTCACGCCCGTGGTGTTCTCGCTGGTGGTGACGGCGCTGGTCTGGCGGGTCTTCTACCAGCCCGACGGCATCGCGGACACGCTGCTGCGGGCCGTCGGCCTGGAACACCTGATCCGGCCCTGGTTGGCCGACCCGCAGACCGCCCTGTACGCGGTGATCCTGCCCGCCCTGTGGCGGCAGATCGGGTACGTGATGGTGCTGTTCCTGGCCGGGCTGAAGGCGATCGACCCGGCGCTGCACGAGGCCGCCCGGATGGACGGCGCGAACTCCTGGCAGCGCCTGCGGCACGTCACGATTCCCCAGCTCAAGGGGGTCAACGCGGTAGTGCTGTCGGTCATCGTGATCGACTCGCTGCGCTCGTTCGACATCGTCTGGTCGCTGACCAAGGGCGGTCCGTACCACTCGTCGGAGCTGCTCAGCACCTACATGTACTCGACGGCGTTCCAGAGCCTGCGGCTGGGTTACGCCTCCGCCATCGCCGTCGTCATCTTCGTGCTCGCGCTGGCCGTCATCCTCGGCTACCTGGTCCGCGCGTTCCGGGAGGAAGCGTGATGAACAAGCTCCGCACCGGGGCCTTCCACACCGGCATGATCCTGCTCTCGTTGCTCTGGCTGGGCCCGGTGCTCTGGGTGGTGGTGATGTCCACCCGATCCTTCGACGACATCGCCGCGCACGGCGTGGGCAGCCTGCCGCAGTCGTTCACCCTGGACACCTACCGGCAGGCGTGGACCGACGGCGGTGAGCTGCGCGCCCTGATCAACAGCATGCTGGTCACCGTCCCGTCGGTGGCGTTGAGCCTGGGGCTGGCCGCGATGGCCGCGTTCGCGCTGAGCCGCTTCCGGATCCCCGGTCGGCGCACCATCCTGCTGCTGATGCTCGCCGGCAACCTGCTGCCACCACAGATCCTGCTCATCCCGGTGGCCAAGTTCAGCGAGCTGACCGGCCTGTACGACACGCTCTGGGCGCTGATCACGGTGCAGGTCGGCTTCGGGCTCGGCTTCTACACGTTCGTCCTGCACGGCTTCATGCGGGACCTGCCCGGCGAGATCCAGGAAGCGGCGACGATCGACGGGGCGGGCACCGCGCAGATCTTCACCAGGGTGATGCTGCCGCTGACCCGGCCCGCGCTGGCCGCCCTGGGGGCGCTCTCCTTCACCTGGATCTTCAACGACCTCCTGTGGGCGATCACCGTGCTGCGTACCGACGACAACATGCCGGTCACCCCGGCGCTCCTGGCCCTTCAGGGGCAGTTCGTCTCCTCCTGGAACGTCATCGCCGCCGGTACGGTCATCGCGGCCGTACCCACCGTCGCGGTCTTCCTGCGCTTCCAGCGGCACTTCGTCTCCGGCCTGGCCCTGGGAGCGGTCAAGTGACCGCCGCGACCGGGCAGCGCTGGACGCTGCGCGGCGCGCACACCGAGTACACGGTGGCAGTGCCCGCGCACGGCCGCTGGGTGGAGCTTGTCGCGTGGGGCCCGCACGGCGTCTCGGACGGCCCGTCGCCGGTCGCCTACGACGGCCCGGTGCCGTTCCTCACCCCGGGCGACGCGGCCCCCATCGAGTACGCGACCGACGCCGACCGGCCGTTCAGCGGCTCCGACCTGGTGGTGGAGACCTCGAACGGGCAGCGCCGGGTGGGCTTCGTGCACACCGCCCAGCGGGTCGACGCCGACCAGCGGGAGTTGGCCGTCGACTTCGCCGACCCGGTGACCGGGCTGCGGGCCACCGTGCACTACCGGGTGCCCGCCGGCACCGACGTCGTGCAGCGGTGGGTCGAGCTGACCAACGACGGGTCCGGGTCACTGCGGGTGCTGCGGGCCTTCTCGGGCGGCTTCAGCGTGCCGACGCCACATGCTGCGCTGATCAGC
Organism: Micromonospora sp. WMMD964; assembly: GCF_029581455.1. Lineage (NCBI taxonomy): Bacteria > Bacillati > Actinomycetota > Actinomycetes > Micromonosporales > Micromonosporaceae > Micromonospora > Micromonospora sp. WMMD964. The sequence continues at coordinate 1,681,211 of NZ_CP120860.1, forward strand.
CACCAGTGGGGGCAGTGGGCGCAGGAGTTCCAGCTCTCCCACATCGAGTTGGGCCACGGCACCTTCAGCATCGGCAGCTCTCAGGGCGTACCCGGGCATCTGCACGTGCCCTGGCTGGCCGTGCGGGACACCGCGGACCCGGCCGGCTCGGCGTGGGGGATGGGGTTGGCGTGGACCGGCTCGTGGGAGATCAGCGCGGAGCGGGACACCGGTGGCCTGACCCGGGTCCGGGTCGGCCGCCACCTGGTCGACGGCCCGTTGGAGCTGGCCCCCGGCGAGGCGCTGACCCTGCCGGTGGTCACCGGCGCGTACAGCCCCGACGGCCTGGACGGGCTGGCCCGGGTCTGGCACACCCACCAGCGGTTGCTCGCCGCCGAGCGGCTCACCCCGCGTCCGGTGCTCTACAACTCCTGGGAGGCCACCTACTTCACGGTCGAGGCGCAGAGTCAGCTCGCACTGGCTCGGATCGCCGCCGAGCTGGGCGTGGAGACGTTCGTGGTGGACGACGGTTGGTTCGTCGGCCGCAACGACGACACCGCCGGGCTCGGTGACTGGACGCCCGATCCGGCGAAGTTCCCGGCCGGGTTCGACGCGTTCATCGCCGACGTCCGCGCCCTCGGGTTGAACTTCGGCCTCTGGGTCGAGCCGGAGTGCGTCAACCCGAAGTCGACCCTCTACGCCGAACACCCGGAGTGGGTCTACTCCGTCGACGGTCGACCCCTCACCCCGGTCCGCAACCAGTACCTGCTCGACCTGGGCCGACCCGAGGTCGCCGAGTTCGTCCACTCCACGGTTGACGGCCTGCTCCGCCGGTACGACATCGACTACCTGAAGTGGGACTTCAACCGGCCGCGTACCGAGCCGGGCCGTCCCGGCGGGGTCGCCCCGCTCGACCTGGACGGCGCGCACGTCGCCAACCTGCACCGGATCTACGAGCGGTTGCGCCGGGACCACCCCGGCGTGCTGATCGAGGCCTGCGCGGGCGGTGGCGCACGCACCGACCTGGCGATGGCGGCCCGAGCCGACGTCTTCTGGCCCAGCGACAACACCGGCCCGCTGGACCGGCTCGCCATCCAGTACGGCTTCCTGCACGCCAACGCCCCGCACCTGCTCAGCTCCTGGGTCACCGACGCGCCCGGTCTGTTCGACACCCGACCGCGCTCGCTGGCGTTCCGGTTCGTCCTCGCGATGGCCGGAGTGCTCGGCATCGGCGCGGACATCCGGGCCTGGACCCCGGACGAACGCGCCGAGGCCGCCGACTGGATCGCCCGGTACAAGGAGATCCGGGACGTCGTCACGCACGGCGAGGTGCACCTGATCGGTGGCCCCGACCAGGCGCGCTGCGCGGTGCAGTACACCGCGCCGGACGAGAACCAGGTGGTCGTGCTGGCCTGGCACACCGGCCGGCTCGACGGCGCCGGACTGCTTCCGTCCCGCCCGGTGCGGCTGCCGCTGCGCGGCCTCGACCCGGCAGCGCATTACTCGCACGGCGACCGGCACTACTCCGGCAGCCACCTCGCCGACGTCGGCCTGCCCGTGCACTGGAGCGCGACCCACGACGCCGACCTCATCGTGCTGACCCGCGACTGAGGCCGGAGCACCACCGCCCCCACCCCCGAGGGACAGGAGTACCTCCATGCGCCTGATCCGACCGCTGACCGCGACCCTGGCCGTGCTCGGCCTGGGCCTGGTCAGCCCCATGCCGGCGATGGCCGGCCCACCCCAGGCGGGTCCACCGCCGGCCGGCCCCTCTCCCGCCGGTCCACCGCAGGCAGCCCTCTCGCCCGGCGGCCCGACGCAGGCCGGTCATGGGCCCGGTCGTCCCGGCCACGCCCCGGCCGACACCGGCGCGGAGGACCAGGGCGCGCCCACCTACTTCAACAGCGGGCTCGCTCCGACGCCCTACCAGGGCTGGAACACCTACTTCGGTCTCGGTGGCGACCCCACCGAGGCAGAAGTGCGGTCCGTCACCGACTTCATGGTCCACAGTGGCCTGCGCGACGCCGGCTACACCTACGTCTGGATCGACGGCAACTGGGCCGCGCCCACCCCACGCAACGAGGCCGGTCAGCTCGTCGCCGACCCGGCCCGCTTCCCCGGTGGGATGGCCGCGCTGGCCGCGTACATCCACAGCAAGGGGATGAAGGCCGGCATCTACACCGACGCCGGCCCCTACCTGCCGGGGCAGTGCGGGCTCGGCAGCAACGGCCACTACCAGGCGGACATCGCCCAGTTCGCCGGCTGGGGCTTCGACGCGCTCAAGGCCGACTGGCTGTGTGGGCGGGCCGCCGGTCTCGACCCGGAGGCCACCTTCCGTGAGCTGGCCGAGGCGGTACGCCAGTCACCGCGACCGATGCTGCTCAACATCTGCAACCCGGTCAGCTCCGACTGGGGTGGCGGCCCGTACCCGCCGGAGCAGCTCTCCACCTGGAGCTACACGTACGCACCCACCATCGCCGACTCCTGGCGGACGTACACCGACGTGGGGCTCACGGACCCGACCCCGCAGTGGGCGTACCCGTGGGTGCTGCGCAACATGGACGTCAACGCGTACCACCCGGCGGCCACCGGACCGGGGCACTACAACGACCCGGACTACCTGCTGCCGATGCGCCCGCTGCCCGGCGGCGGGTACGAGTTGAGCCTGGAGGAGTCCAAGACCCAACTCGGCATGTGGGCCATCATGGCCGCACCGCTGGTGATCGGCTCCGACCCGCGCGGCCTGCCGAAGGAGATGATCTCGGCGCTGACCAACCCGGAGATCATCGCCGTGGATCAGGACCCACTGGTCCGACAGGGCGTCAAGGTCGCCGACACCGGCACCGATGCGCAGGTCTGGAGCAAGGTGCTGAACGGCTCCGGCAAGCGGGCCGTCGCGCTGCTCAACCGGCACGACACCGCACAGCGGATCACCGTGAACTTCGCCGACGTCGCGCTCGGCGGCGCGGTCCGCGTCCGTGACCTCTGGTCCCGCGCCGACGTGGACGCCCAGCCCGGCAGCGCCGGAGTCCAGCCGTTCACCGGCTCGTACACCGTCGAGGTGCCGGCGCACGGGGTGGCCATGCTCCGCCTGACCGGCACCGACCAGGTCGCCGGCGCCGACCTCGGCGGCACCGCGAGCGCCAGCCCGGCGCTGGTCCGGGTCGACGACACGCACGCCACCGCCTTCGTCCGCGACGCTTCCGGTGCGCTGGCCGTCAACACCCGCACCGGTACGACGTGGGGAACCCACTGGACCTCGCTCGGCGGCCCGGTCAACGGGCGGATCCTCGGCCAACCGACCGCGTACGCCTCCGCCGGTGGTCGGCTCGACGTCTTCGTCCGTGGCACCGACAACGCGGCCTGGCAGCGCAGCTACACCGCCGGCAGGTGGGGACCGTGGCGCAGCCTCGGTGGCACGCTGACCGACGCGCCGACTGTCGCCTGGACCAGCCCGACCCAGTGGACGCTCGTCGGTCGTGGTGCCGACGGCAAGCTCTGGACGCGTACCCCGAGCACCGGCTGGACCGGCGTCGGAGCCCCGGAGAACCGACCGTTCTACGGTCGGCCGAGTGCCGTCGTCGACGACGCCGGTGTCCTGCACGTGGCCGTCCGCAGCCGCACCGACGAGGTGTGGTGGAGCAGCCGCACCGGCACCACCTGGTCGGCCTGGACCAACCTGGGCGGCACCACCAACGGCAGCCCGACCCTGCTCGCCACCTCCGGCCGGGTCTACCTGTTCTCGCTGGCCGCCGACAACCGGCTCTGGCAACGCAACCTGACCGACGGTGCCTGGGGCGGCTGGTTCCGACGCGGCGAGTTCGCCACCGACGCGTTCCGGGGTGCGCCCGGAGCCGCCGCCGGTGCCGACGGCAGTGCCTGGCTGGCGGTACGCGGGGTGGACAACCGGGTACACCAGGTCGTCCTCTGATCCACAGTGGCGGGCCGTCGACCGGCGGCCCGCCACTGCACTCGTCGTTCTCTGCTCGGCGTCGTCGTCTTCCCCCCGTCGTTCTCGGCTTCGCGTCGGGCCCGGTCCCGCCGTCGTTCTCGGCTCCGCGGTGGATCGGCTCAGGCTGGGACGAGTTCCCGGCAGCGGCGTAGCGCGGCCAGCGCGAGCGGCGCGTCGCGGCCCGCGATCCCGGCCTCCAACTCGGCGACCGCGCCAGCCGCCCGCGCCGGTTCACCCGCTGCGGCTGCCGCCTCGGCCAGCACCAGCACCGCCTCGGCGGCCCACGCCAGGATGCCCTTCCCGCGTACCAGGGCCAACGCGTCCGCAGCGTGCCCGACGGCCTCGTCCGGCCTGTCGACGAGCAGCAGCCGGGCCAGCGCCGTGAGTGCCTGCACCAGCGGCCAGATCGCGCCGACCCGACGGGCGTCGGCCACCACCTCCCGCAACGCCCGCGCGGCGGCCTCCACGTCGTCCCGGCTCCCGGCGCTGCCGTGTCCCTCGGCGGCGCTGCCGTGTCCCTCGGCGGCGCTGCCGTGTCCCTCGGCGGTGCCGTGGCTTTCGGTGTCGGCGGTGAGCGCCAGCACGGTGGCCAGTTCGGTCCGCGCGTAGAGCAGGATGACCGGCATCCGCTCGGCGGTGGCCACCAGCCGGGCGAGCCGGTCGGCGAGCCCGTCGAGCTTCCCGGCGGCCCGGTTCAGCGACAACTCGGTCGCCTCCACCAGGGCGGTCAACCGCTCGTACCCGGTCTCGTCGACCAACGCCCGCCCGGCCGCCAGCAGCGCCCCGGCCTGCTCCGGATGCCCGGCGTGCAACGCGCCCTGTGCCCAGTTCAGGCAGGCCCGGGCATGCTCCCGGGGCCGCTCGGCCAGCTCGGCGGACGCGCGCAGTTCGCTGATGATCGACCAGGCCGTCGGGTCGCCCGACTCCAGCAGCAGCGACGCGCGGGCGATGCGGACCGCGAGGTGCGCCGCCGGGTCGCCGCTGGTGGTCGCGGCGGTCTCGGCCTCCGCGCACCGGGCCAGGTGGTCGTCGACGTGCCGGCCGACGACGGTGTCCGGGGCCGCCAGCACCGCGAGCGCCGGGGCCCTGCGACGCGGTGCACGCAGGTACGGCACCGCCCGCTCGATCTCGGTGTACCCACGCAGCTCCTCGCCCTGTTGACGCAGCATCCGCCCAAGCACGAGGCCCAGCTCCCCCCGGGCGCCGGGTGGCAACCGCCGGTCGGCGAGCAGTCGTTCCAGCACCGGGATCGCCTCCGCCTGGCTGAGCCCGTCGATCGCCGACCGACCCAGCTTCGCGGCGAGCCGCACCCGTACCGGTCGGGGCAGCTCGGCGACGTCCATCGTCTGGAGCAGGAAGGCGGCGGCGGTCGCGTCGTCGCCGCGCTCGGTGGCCAGGTCGGCGGCGGCCTCGGCGTTGCGGACGAAGTCGGCTCCGCTGCCGGCCAGCCGGTAGTGGTGCGCGAGCTGGGCGACGGGCCTCGGCAACTCCTGCTCCAGCACCCGTGCGACCCGCAGGTGCAGCCACTCGCGGTTCTGCCGGGGAACCAGGTCGTACACCACCTGTCTGGCCAGGTCGTGACGGAACCGTAGGCCGTCCCCGCCGTCGTGCAGCAGGCCCGCCCGGTGGGCGGCGGTCAACGCCGCGCCGACGGTCACCCGGTCCAGGCTGAGCGCCGAGGCGAGAATGCGCTGGTCCGGTGCCATCCCCAGGACGGCGGCGGCCCCGAGCACCTCCCGGGTGCCCTCGTCGAGTGGGCGCAGCCGCCAGAGCAGCACGTCCCGCAGGACGAACGGGACGCTGTCGTCGGCCAGCGGGTCACCGCCGCGCTCGGCGAGCGTACGCAGCACCTCCTCCACCACGAACGGGATGCCGGCGGTCCGGTCGAGCAGGGTGGCGGTGAGTTGCTGTGGTGGATCGTCGAGCCGCAGGGTGCGGGCGGCCAGTCGGCGTACGTCCTCGGCGTCCAGTGGGCCGAGGGGAACCCGGGTGACGCTCCACGGGGGAGTCCGGGCCAAGGCGTCGTGGATGGGCGTACTACCTCCGGGAGCGGCAGTGCGGGCGGTCAGCACCACGGCCAGTCCGTCGACCGGGTGGGTGGCCAGGTAGCCGAGGAATTCACAGGTAGCCGGGTCGGCCCAGTGCAGGTCTTCGAGGAGCAGCGTGGCGGGGCTCAACGCGGCGAGCACCGCGGCGACGGCCCGGAGCAGCCGGTGTCGTTCGGCCGCCGGATCGGTCAGCGGGGGCGGCGCGGGCGGCAGCGCATCGGCCAGTTCGGGCAGCAGCGGGGCGAGGGCGCCGGCGACCGGGCTCACCGCGCCGAGTCGGTCGGCGCTGCCCCGGATCGCGTCCAGCAGCACGCCGAGCGGGAACGGCTCCGGTACGTCGTCGCACTCGCCGATCAGGCGGTGCCCGGGAAGTCCGGCGAGCAGCTCGGCGACCAGCCGGCTCTTGCCGATCCCGGGCTCACCCTCCAGCAGGATCAGGCACGGTGGGGCTTCGACGAGCCGGCGTAGCCGGGTCAGTTCGGACGCTCGACCGACGAACTCGACGGGTCCACGCAGGCGTTCGGGGCGGACGAGAGTTGGGCTCCCGCCGCCCCGCGTCTTGTCATCGTCGCCGTCGATCACCGTGCGCCGAGCAGATCACCTCTGCGGTTTCGGCCGGTCATCCGGCGGACCGGCGGTGACCTGGGTCACACGCCGGTCCGCCGGGTCGGGGGAGCGGTCAGGACTGGATGGTGACCGGCACGGTCTTCAGCGAGCCGTCACCGTTGCGGAACTCCACCACGCCGACGTAGCGCTGCCCCGGGGCGAGGCCGGACCAGCGCACCGTCAGGTTCGCCGTCGCGCCCGGCTGCACGGAACGCTGCTTCGGGTCGACGGTGAACCGGCCGGTGGAGGTGCCCGGCGCCCCCGGCAGGTAACTGGTGATGGTGTACGCGTTGGCGCCGTCCGTGATGTTCTCGGTGAACTCCTGCTCGACCACCACGATGTAGTCACCGGCACCGTCCGGCAGGGCCACCTTCGCGCCGATCCGGGTGCTGGCCGTGGCGGTGACGAACTTCCCGGTCTTGTCGTAGACGTTGAGGCTGAACTCGGTGCACTCCATCACGCCCTCCTCGTCCTCCCAGTCGATGTGGGAGCAGGTGGGCCGTGCCGACGTCACGTGGATCTCCGGACTACGGGTGCCCGCCGGTACGTGCAGCGTGGTCCTGCTGATCGACGCGGGCAGCGGCACCGGCAGGTTGTTCGAGGTGCTCCAGTCCCAGCTCGGCCCGTCGCCCGTCAGGGTCACCGCGGTGCTGGTGCCCGAGGTCAGGCCGGAGACCTGGGAGATCAGCTGCCCCTTGTAGCCGATCTCGGCGGGGATCCGGACACTGCCGAAGGTGCCCTTGCCGGTGATGGCGTCGGGTGCGACCAGTCCGGAGTTGTGCACGACCAGCGGGCTGCGTACCTCGTGCTTGAACTGGTCGCGCCAGGTCAGCGAGCCGTCGGCCCAGGTGTCGAACGCGCCGCCGGTGTTGGTGACCTCGACCGTGAAGCGGGCGGTCTGGCCGGGACGGATCTGCATCTTCGCCGGGGTGACCTTGACCTTGTAGCCCGGCGGGGCCTGCACCGACGAGGTGTAAGTGCTGGTCCTGTCGCTGACGTTGGTGACCGTACGGGTCACGCTCTGCTTGCCCACCATCCGGCCGAGTGCGATCGACGGGTAGTTGAGCTGGGCGGTGTCGATCGCGCCGATCGTGTCGCAGCCCTCCAGGTCGGCGAGCCCGTAGTCGCTGCCCCGGTCGGCGGACACCCCGCACAGGTACTTGATCCAGTCCTGCTGGTCGGAGTCGTAGACCAGGCCCGGGTCGAAGGCGCTACCCGGCTCCACCTGGCCGGCACCGTAGTTCAGCGGGGTCGCGTCGTACGTGCCGATCTTGATCGGGTTGCCCTTGTCGGTCTTGTCGACGGCGCTGGTCATCAGCGCCGATCGGACTGCGGCCGGCGACCAGCCGGGGTGCTTGGCCAGCAGCAGCGCGGCGATACCGGCGATGTGCGGTGCCGCCATCGAGGTGCCCGACTCCAGGGCGAAGTCGTTTCCGCCGATGGACGGGGAGAACGCGGCGACGATGTCCTGACCGGGCGCGCTGATGTCCGGCTTGAGCAGTTCACCGGCGTTCAGGTTCGACGGCCCCGCCGAGGAGAACGCCGCGACGGCGGGGGCCTCGACGGTCTCCAGGCTGCTCGGTGAGATGGTGGCCGTGGCGTTGCCAGTGGCGACGTACGCGGTGACGGTGGCCAGGTCGACCTCGTTGATGTGCACGGTCGGCACCGTCTGCACGTCGGCGTTGAGGGAGTTGAGTTCCTCGTTGTACAGCACCATGCCGACGCCGCCGGCCCGTGCCACCTCGATGCTCTTGTCGGTACGGGGGATCTCGCCGCGCAGGCAGAGCACGATCGCGCCCTTGACCTTGGCCGGGTCCAACGTGTCGTCGGCGCACAGACCGGCACCGTAGGCGCCGTCGGGGTCGAGCGCGCTGTCCTTGGCGAAGACCAGTCGGGCCGGGCCGACACCGGTCTCGCCCATGCCCACACCGGCGATGGTCGTGCCGTTGCCTAGAGTGAGCTTCCGGGTGTTCTGCCGGTCGGTGGTGCTCGCGGCGACAGTGGTCAGCCAGGGCGTCGAGTTGTCGACAGTGTTGGCGAACGGCCCGGAGTTACCTGCTGCGGCGGCGACGAACACCCCGGCGGCGGCGGCGTTGAAGAACGTCGCGTCGACAGCGCCGAACTGCTCGGTGTCGTCACCGATCGAGTAGTTGATCACGTCGACACCGTCGGCGACCGCGTCGTCGATGGCGTGCACGATGTCGATGTCGGTGCCGGTCGCGCCACCCGCACCGTTGTCGTGCAGCGCCTTGTAGATCGCAAGCCGGGCAGCCGGTGCCATGCCGGAGATCAGGCCCAGGTCCTGGGTGCCCGACGTCGCCCGTACGCCATGGTTGCCGGCCGCGGTGCTGGCGGTGTGGGTGCCATGGCCGTTGCGGTCACGGGGCGACGAGTAGTCGTCCGGGAACGCGTCGGCGATGCCGCTGTCGTTATACCAGCGGGCGCCGATCACCTTGTTGTTGCAGGTGACCGGTGCCTCGACACCGACGTCGCAGGTGCCCTTCCACTTGGCGTCGATGATCGCCTGGTCGGGGCGAGGGCTGGGCAGCGGCGCGAAGCTCGCGCTCTCCGGCCAGTAGCCACTGTCGATGACCCCGATGATGACGCCCTCGCCCGCGCGAGAGTCCCCGCCGAACTCCTTGTTCCACACCCCGCCCTTGCCGGTCAGGCCCAGGTAGTCAGGGGTGTGCGAGGTCGTGGCGTGCACCGTGCGGCTCTCGTACACCGCCCGCACCCCGCGCGTGGCGCGCAGCCGGGCGGCCTGCGGCCCGGTCAGGTCGGCGGCGAAGCCGTTGAACGCGGTCTCCATGGTGACGCGGGTGCGCTCGGCCGGCACGCCGACGCGGTCCAGCACGGAGGTACGCTGCTGGCTCAGGTGATCGCGGTACGCCTTGGCGCTGCCCGACGTGCGGTTCAGCTTCGCGCCGTCGGTGGGCTTGGTCGCCGCGATGCCCGGAACACCACCGGTGTACGTGGCCAGCGGCTCCTCGTCGAGCTGGACGAGGTAACGGGCGGTGGGTCCGCTGCTCGCCGGTGCGGCGGCGGCGCTGCCGGGCAAGCTGGTCAGACCGGCCGCGGTCAGCGCCACGGCAGCCAGCATGCTGACCCCGCGCCTGGCCCGTCCGGTCCGATGTGCGTTCGGTTGTGGCACGTCGTTTGCCTCCACGTTCGGTGCCGGCCGTCACGACTGATGACGGTGGCCGAAACCTAGGAGCGGTACTGATCATCGAGAAGCACCCGTAACCTGGCGGTAACTTCGGAAACAAGCTCGTAACACAACGGGTACTTTGCACGTCATTTGGGAGCTGATTCGCGGTGTCCGCACGCCGGTCTTCCTCGGACGGGTTGTCGGTGCCGCCGGTCGAGGCGGCCTTCGTGGTCTTCGACGCCCAAGGCTCCGGGTGTCGCTCCTACGGCGTCGAAGAGGCGGGCCGGCGCTGGTTCGTCAAGACGGCCACCACCACTGCGGGCCGGGCGTCCCTCGAACGAGCCCGCGCGTTACACGCCGCAGTCCGCCACCCGGTGATCGTTCGTCCGATGCCGCTGTTTCGAGGGCTCTGGCGAGGTGCCCGACCGCTCGGCACGCCGACGTGCCAGCGCTGCTGCGTGGCTGGCCGCTGGCGGCACCCTGATCCCGCCGGCCACGCGGCTGCGTAGGTCGGCCGAGCCGGACGCCGGTTCGTGAGATCCGGCCGATCGACGATCGGCCTACGTCCGTCGGTGGTAGTGGTTGCGGCGTGGTAGTTGGTCGGGGTCGAGCCAGGCGGGCGGGATGAACTCGGGGTGCCCGTCGTCACCGAGCCGTACCGTCCACTGGCTGTGGTGGATATGTCGGTGATGGTGGCCGCAGAGCAACACCGCGTTGTCGAGGTTGGTGGGGCCGCCGTCGGCCCAGTGGTGGATGTGGTGGGCGGCGCACCAGCGTGGTGGTCGGTCGCAGCCGGGGAACGCGCATCCGCCGTCACGCAGCACCAGTGCTCGCCGCAGTGGGCCGGTGATGAGTCGGCGTTGTCGGCCGAGGTCGAGGACTTGGCCGGTGCTGCTGAGGACGGCGGGCAGGATGGTGGCGTCGCAGGCCAGCCGGCGCACGGTGGCGGGGGTGAGTTGGAGGCCGATGTCGAGCGTCCCGGCGCCTAGTTGCCGGGTCAGGGTGTCGTAGTCGGTGGTGATGACGATCTGGGCGGGGTCGCCGCCGTGTTCGGGTAGGTCGCCGGTGCGTAGGGCGAGGCGGCAGACGTCGGTGAGGGCGTCGTGGCGGCGTTGCCCTGGGGATCGCCCGTCGTCGGGCCCGGTGGGTGCGCTGAGTGGGTCGATGGCGGCGCGTAGCAGGGCGGCGGTTTCGGCGTCGAGGGTGCCGGTGAGCCGCAGCCGCCCGTCGGTTTGCGCGGAGATCGTGAGGTGTCGGTCGCGGGTGGCGCGGGCGTCCTCGGCGGCGAGGGCAGCTTTGGCGGCGGCGTCGGCGTGGTCGGGGGCGACGTGGTCGAGGATCCGGGTGCCGATGCGACGTAGCAGGGTGGGGTCGAACTGCCCGGCCCACTCGACCAGCACGCCGACGGCCTTGTCGGCGGTCTCGGCGCCCACGGACGCCGTCACGGTGGTGGCCGTGTCGGCGATGACGCGGGCCTGGTCCTGGGTGATGGTGCCGTCGGCCAGCGCGTGTCGGATGCCGGGGTTGCCGGTGTCCAGGGCGGTGGCGAGGTCGACCAGGCGGCGGGCGGCGGGAACGGTCATCCGCAGTCGTTCCCGTAGCCACACGGCGGTGGTGGAGGCGCCGTGCGCGCGGGCGGTGCCGCGGCCGTCGATCTCGCGGACCAGGGTCAGGGTGACGGCGGCGAGGCGTTGCTGCAGGCGGTGCGCGGCGTCGAGCGCCGCGATCAGTTCTTGCTCGGTGAGAGGCCAGACGGCGGCGTCGAGGCAGGCGGCGACCGCGTCGTCCGCCTGCGCCAACTCCTCGACCATGGCCAGAGACTAGAACAGGTGTACGACAAATTCAGTCGTCATGATCAATGCGCGGCGGCAGCGGTAGAGACGGTGGCCGCCCGATTGGCTGCCTACTGGCAGAGGCCGCGCGGTCGACGACCATGGGGGACCTGCTCAACGCCTCTGCGGTGGCAGCGGCATGGCGGCTGCCCGACTCGCCGAGCCGCCCAGGGCGGCCTCGAGTTGACCTTTCGGTCGGTCGAAAGGGGCAAGTCGGTCGGCTGACGAGGGCGCGAATAGCCGGATCGGCCGTCACGGGCGCAGATGGATCGATCGGCGGTCACGCGCGCGGAACGGCCGGATCGGCGGCCCAAGGGTGTCGCTCACCCTGATGGCCGCCACTGGTCGGCCCGAGGCGTCAAACGCGTCGGATCGCTCCCGGCCCGGCGGTGACGTCGATTTCGCCGCTCTCCACGTCGTGGCCGGCTGCGCAGCGGAGCACTGCGCGGACCGGTTCTCCGCAGTCGCGGTGGGTGGAGGTGACGGAGGGGCCGGCCTCGTCGGCGGCCCAGGTGTCGCCCCAGTTGCGCAGCGCGGTGATCACGGGCAGCAGTTCGCGGCCCTTGCGGGTGAGTTGGTACTCGTGGCGGGTGCGCTGCCCCGGCTCTCGGTAGGGGATTCGTTCGAGCAGGTCGGCGGCGACCATTTCCTTGAGTCGGGCGGCCATGGCGGGTTCGCCGACGCCGACGCGGCGGACGAAGTCGTCGAAGCGGCGCGTGCCGAGCAGCGCCTCGCGCATGACCAGGACCGTCGACCTGCTGCCCACGATGTCCATCGCCCGGGCCACCGAGCAGTTCGCAGTCGACCAGGAGTCGCGATCGTCTCGTAGGTCTTCCATGTGCTCCAGCCTACCTGACTTGCGTAGAGGCTAGCCAGGTGCTTCACTGGGACGCTGCTGGCTTACGCATACGCAAGTCAGACCCACCAGCAGTGAGGATGCCAGTGACCACCACCAACACAACAGCCGCGCCAGCCACCGTGCGGCCGTCGGTCCGCGGCTCCCGCGCGGTGATCCTGATCGCCATGTGCCTGGGCTCGATGATCACGTTCCTGCAGATCACCGCGACGGTCTCCGCCCTGACGACAATCCAGCGCGACCTACGGATCGACCCCACCACTGTGATCTGGATCCCCAGTGCCTACACGCTGGTCGTGGCGAGCATGGTGCTGTCCGCCGCCACGCTCGGCAACCGCTACGGACGTCGGCGCATGTTCGGTGCCGGCGTCATCGCCATGATCGTCGGTAGTGCCGTGGTGGCCAGTGCCCCCACCGTGGCCTGGGTGATCGTCGGGCAGTTGGTCGCCGGCCTCGGCGGAGCCCTGATCCTGCCCAACAGCCTCGCGATCCTCGGCGCGACCTTCACCGACCCGCACCGTCGTACCGAGGTCATCACCGCGTGGTCGGCGGCCTCCGGCATCGGGCTCGCGATCGGCCCGCTCATCGCCGGTGCGCTGCTGCGGCACTACCAGTGGCACAGCGTCTACCTGTCGGCGATCGCGCTCGGCGTGATCACCCTCGTCATCGCCGCCATCGGGGTGACCGAGTCCCGGCCGGTCGCGGCCCGACTCGACGTACCCGGCCTGCTGCTCGGCACCGTCGCCATCGCCGCAGCCGTCTTCGCGATGATCCAGGGCGGCAAGGACGGTTACACCAGCCCGGTGATGGCGGTCGCCTGGATGGTCGCGGCTGTCGCGCTCGTCGGGTTCGTGCTGGTCGAGTTGCGGGCCAGTGCGCCGATGCTCGACGTACGCCTGTTCCGGTCCGGTTCGTTCAGCGCCGTCATGGTCGTCGCGGCGGTGTCGTTGTTCGGCTTCACCGGCGTGGCGATCCTGCTGGTCCTGTTCCACGAGCGCGCGCAGGCACTCAGCCCACTGGACACCGGCTGGCGGATGCTGGCGCTCTTCGGTGTCTACGCGGTCGCGGCATTCGGCGCCGGGCGGCTGATCCGCCGTACCGGATTCAAGGCACCCCTCACCGCCGGTCTCGTCCTCGGTGCCCTGGCCAGCTTCGGGCTGGCCGCCCAGGGTCCGACAACCCCGTTCAGCCAGCGTTGGCCGCTGCTCGCGCTGTTCGGCGCGGCCAGCGCCCTGGTGGTGGCCCCGGCCACGGCGGCGGCGTTGGCCAGCGTCGCACCCACGCAGGCGGGAATGGCCTCCGGTGCGGTCAACGCCGCCCGCCAGGTGGGCTCGGTGATCGGCTCGTCCCTGCTGGGGACGCTGCTCACCACCACGATGCTGGCCGACCTGCCGGACCGGCTCGCCGCTCACCAGGTGGGCGAGCCGACCCGGACGGCGGTGCAGACGGCGGTGGCCGCCGGCGCAACGGGCGATCAGCCGCTTCCCGACCCGGTCCGGTCGGCGCTGGCCGAGGCGCTGACCGCCGGCGTCCAGGCCGGTTTGCGGATCAACGGCATCGTGTTCCTCGCCACCGCCGTGCTCGCACTCACCCTGATCCGCAACCGGCCCCACGAGCACCGGGGACCGGTTTCCTGAGGGCGGACCCGCCTGCGACGAACCCGGGCCGCAACGCCGGTCCGGATCGCCACCGGACTCCGCCTCGGCTCGACTCCTGGCTAGGCGACGGCCGCGTCCAGCTCCTCGATCGCGTCTGAGGGCAGTTCGAGGTGGGCGGCGGCGACGTTCTCCCGCAGGTGTGCCACGCTCGACGTACCGGGGATCAGCACGGTGGTGGGGGAGCGCTGAAGCAGCCAGGCCAGGGCGACCTGCTGTGGTGAGGCGCCCATCCGGGCGGCCACGCCGCTGAGCGTGTCGGACTGCAACGGCGTGAACCCGCCGAGCGGGAAGAACGCGGCGAACGCGATGTTCTCCGCCGCGCACCTGTCGACGAGGGCGTCGTCCTGTCGGTTGGCGAGGTTGTAGAGGTTCTGCACGGTGACCACGGGCGCGATGGCCTGGGCCTCGGTGAGCTGGTTCAGCGTGACGCCGCTGAGCCCGAGGTGCCGGATCAGGCCCTGCTGCCGCAGCTCCGCCAGCGCGGCGAACTGCTCACCGAGGGGCGCGTCAGTGGTGCTCTCCGACATGCCCACCCGCAGGTTGACCACGTCGAGGACATCCAGGCCGAGGTGCCGGAGATTCTCCTGGACCTGGGCCTTCAGGTCCGCCGGGTCCAGCGACGGGATCCAGGAGCCGTCGTCGCCGCGCCGCGCGCCGACCTTGGTGACCAGGTGCAGATCTTCGGGGTACGGGTGCAGCGCCTCCCGGATCAGCTCGTTGACCACCACCGGGCCGTAGAAGTCGCTGGTGTCGATGTGCCGGACACCCAGGTCGACGGCCTCGCGGAGCACGGCGAGGGCGCGCTCGCGGTCGCGGGGCGGGCCGAAGGCCCTGGGGCCGGCCAACTGCATCGCCCCGTAACCCATCCGGCTCAGGGTGAGGCCGTCGGCCAGGGTCAGCGGGCCGCCGGGAAGGTTCTCGCTCATGTCGTCCTCTATCCGTCATCGCAGTGGTCAGCTGTGACTGTGCGCCGGTGGCCGTTCGGCCGGCAGGGCGAGTTGTTCCTGGTAGTGACACGACCAGTCACCGGTCGGCGAAGCGGCCTACCGTCGAGGGCATGGACGCGACCAACCAGCTCGGCGACTTCCTGCGTGCCCGCCGGGAGCAGATTCGACCCGAGGACGTGGGGCTCGGTCCGGGCGTGGGTCTGCGCCGGGTGCCGGGGTTGCGGCGGGAGGAGGTGGCGATGCTGGCGGGCATCAGCGCCGACTACTACCTGCGATTGGAGCAGGGGCGCGAGCGGCATCCCTCGGTGCAGGTCCTCGATGCCCTCGCCGGGGTGCTGCGGTTGGACCCGGAGGCGACCGCGTACATGATCGGGTTGACCCGGGTGCGTTCGCGTCGGGCGGCCCGGCCGGCCGTCGAGCGGGTGCCGGCCAGCATCCTGCACCTGCTGCGGCAGCTCCCCATGCCGGCGTTCGTGCAGAACCGCTACCTCGACATCCTGGCCTCGAACCCGATGGCGAGGGCACTCTCGCCGAATCTCGCCCCGGGGGCCAACCGACTCCGCGCGGTGTTCCTCGACCAGGCCGAGCAGGACCTGTTCCGGGACTGGCGGCAGGCGATGCAGAGCGTGGTGGGGCAGATGCGTGCCGACTCGGCCGGAGACGCCGACGATCCACGGCTGGCGGCGCTGGTGGGGGAGTTGTCGATCAAGAGCGACTGCTTTCGCCGGTTGTGGGCACGTCACGAGGTGCGTCGTCGCGAGGGCGTGGTCAGCCGGCTCCACCATCCGGAGGTGGGTGACCTCGACCTGTACTGCGACAAGCTGGCGGTCGCGGGCGCCGACGGGCAGCTGTTGGTGATCTACCACGCCGAGCCCGGTACGGAGTCCGCCCGCTCGTTGGCTCTGCTCGGCTCGATCGCCGCCAGCACCGCCGACGACGCCCCGGACAGCCTCCGGCCGGGCGATCCGGCCCGCCTCCACCCACTGGAGTGAGCGCGGCCGGTCAGCGTTGGCACGGGGTCGTCCGGGCGCGGGCACCCTGGGGTACGCGGCGGCCAAGGCGGGCGGTGCACCGAGTGGGATTTTGCACTCCCAGTGCACTTGTCTCCCTTCGCGGTCGTGTCTAGCGTCACCTCATGGCCGATTCCTGGACCTTCGCCGTGACGCGTGACGACCTCGGGCGGACCACGCTCGTCGATGGCGCCCCACCGGTCGCGGCCGACGGCGAGGCGGTGTTGCGGGTGGACCGCGTCGGTGTCACCGCCAACAACGTGACGTACGCGGTGCTCGGCGACGCGATGCGCTACTGGGAGTTCTTCCCGCCGACCTCGCGAGGGCTCGGGCCGCAGTGGGGCCTGCCGCCGCTCTGGGGTTTCGCCGAGGTGGTCGCCTCGACGGTCGCCGGGGTCGAGGTGGGGCAGCGGGTCTACGGATACCTGCCGCCCGCGGGTCACCTGCTGGTGCGTCCCGACCGGGTGGACACCTCCGGCTTCCGCGACGCGAGCCCGCACCGGGCCGAGTTACCGTCGCCGTACAACGCGTACCGGTCGATCGGCGGTGACCCGGCGTACCAGCCCGACCAGGAGGATCTGCTGATCCTGTTCCGGCCGCTGTTCTTCACCTCGTTCATGCTGGCCGACCAGGTTGCCGACAACGACTTCTACGGTGCCGAATCGCTGCTCGTGTCATCGGCGTCGAGCAAGACGGCGTACGCCGCCGCGTTCGAGTCGCGCGGTCGCGGGCCACGCCTGGTCGGGCTGACGTCGCCCGGCAACCTGGCCTTCACCCGGTCGCTGGGCTGCTACGACGAGGTCGTCTCGTACGACGACATCGACGCTCTCGACGCCGTCCCGACCGTCTACCTCGATCTGTCCGGCGCGCCTGCGACCCGTGCCGCCCTGCGCCGGCACCTCGGCGACCGGCTCGTCCGGGACATCGCCGTCGGGCTCACCAACCAGACCCCGAACGCCGACGCCGCCGAGGAGGTGTTCTTCGCGCCGGTCCAGATGCGTAAGCGCAGCCGGGACTGGGGCCGCGACGGGCTCGACCAACGGTTCACCGAGGCGTGGCGACGGTTCACCGCTGTCGTGGGGGGTTGGCTCGACGTCCAGGCGGGGGTGGGCCCGGAGGTGCTCCGGGAGGCGTGGCTCGACGTGCTCGCGGGCCGGACGCCACCGCGGGTGGGTCGCGTCGTGCAGCTCTGAGCGGTCTCAGAAGACGTCGTCGTCGGAGAGGTGGCGGCGCAGCGTGGCCAGCGATCGAGTGATCAGTCGGGAGACGTGCATCTGCGAGACGCCGACCTGGTCGGCGATCTGGGCCTGGGTCAGGTTGCCGTGGAAGCGCAGGCTCAGGATCTCGCGTTCCCGCTCGGGCAGCGTGGCGAGGGCCGGGCCGAGGGCGACCCGGATCTCGACGAGGTCGAACTCGTGGTCGTCGCCGCCGAGGGTGTCCGCGAGTTCCCGGTCGCCGTCGGCCCCGATGGGGGTGGAGAGCGACGTGGTCCGGTAGGCGCGGGCGCCCTCCAGCCCCTCCAGGACGGTCTCCTCGGAGAGGTCGAGGTGGGACGCGATGTCGGCCACTGTCGGCGAACGACCGAGGGTCTGGGTCAGGGTGCTGTTCGCCGCGCTGATCGACAGGCGTAGTTCCTGGAGGCGGCGGGGCACGCGCACCGCCCAGGTGCGGTCCCGGAAGTACCGCTTGACCTCGCCGATGATGGTGGGGATGGCGTACCCGGCGAAGTCGATGCCCCGGCTGGGGTCGAAGTTGTCGACGGCCTTGATGAGCCCGACCGAAGCGGTCTGGGTCAGGTCCTCGTCGGCGGCGCCCCGCCCGGTGTAGCGGCGGGCCAGGTGCCGGGCGAGTGGCAACCACGCCTCGATGACGTGGTCCCGCAGCGCCGCGCGGCGCGGGTCGTCGGCCGGGGTCGCGGCCATGGTGGCCAGCAAATCGTCCGGGCTCTGGTCACTGCTCCGCAGGCGGAGGGGGGTGCTGGTCGCTGTACCGACGATGCTGGCCATGGGGATGGTCCTTCCCGCAGTCGCCCGTCGATCGGATCGACCGGAAGGGATCTCCGAACCGGCTGTCGCCGGGGCGCACGTGCGGGCCGGGGTGCGCGTCGTAAGGCACGATCACGGGCCTCACCACCGCGTCATGTCGTTCACCTGACGACCTGACGCTACCCGAAAGACGGATAATTAACTAGCCGAAAGTATGATGTGACGCGGGTATCTGTCGCTCAACGTCGCGTCCACGCCCCTGGGTGGCCTCCGGCCCGTCGACGGCCCGACAATTCTGTAATCCGACCCGGCGCCGTGAGTCTCCGATCTTGAGGGCGGTGAACGCACAGCGCGGGCGCCGCGCGGACGAGCACACGAGGAGTGACCCAGATGTCGTCAGCCGGTCGAGCACTACCCGATGTCGGGTTGGTCGTCGCGGCCCGACAGGGCGACCAGCGCGCCCTCGACGACGTCGTCGCGGCCTCGCTCCCGCTGGTCTACAACATCGTCGGGCGTGCGCTGCGCGGTCACGCCGACGTCGACGACGTGGTCCAGGAGACGTTGGTACGGGTCATCCGTTACCTGCCCGCGCTCAACGACCCGACGGCGTACCGATCCTGGCTGGTGGCGATCGCCATCCGTCAGGTGCGCGACTGGGAGCAGCGCCGACGCGTCGCGCTCAACCGTGACGCCGGGCTCGACGCGATCCACAACGTGCCCGACCCCGCCTCCGACTTCGCGGGGATGACCATCCTCCGGCTCGGCCTCACCGACCAGCGACGGGAGGTCGCCGAGGCGACCCGCTGGCTCGACCCGGACGACCAGGAGCTGCTGTCGCTGTGGTGGCTGGAGGAGACCGGCGAGATCGCCCGCAACGAGGTCGCCGACGCTCTCGGGCTCTCACCGGGGCATGTCGCGGTGCGGATCCACCGGATGAAGGAGCAGATCCAGAGCGCCCGAGGCGTCGTACGTGCGCTGCGGGCCCGACCCGGGTGTCCCGACCTGCAGGCGGTGGCCGCCGGGTGGGACGGCACTCCCAGCCCGCTGTGGCGCAAGCGACTGGCCCGACACATCCGCGACTGCGCGGTCTGCGGGCAACTCGGCTCCACACTCCTGCCGATCGACCGGCTGCTCGCCGGCCTGCCGATGCTGCCGTTGCCGGCGGGCCTCAGCGCCCACCTCCCCGGCACGGCCGCGCCGACCGCCGCCGCGCAGGTCGTCGGGCCCCCGAGCTCGGCTGTCGCACCCGGCACCGGGCCGACCCCGTCCGCCGACCCGGGCGGCGGGCCGAGCGTCGCCGACCTCGCGTTGCACCGGCCCCGTGGCCTCGTCCCGTCCCTGGCCGCCGGTGTGGCCGCGGCCGTCCTGGCCATCACCACGGCGGTCGTGATCCTCCCGGACGATCCGTCCGCACCCTCCTGGGCCGCTCCGCCGTCCGCCGCGCCGACACCCGTCGCCCCGCCGAGCGTCGCGCCGTCGCCGAGCGCACGGCCCTCGTCGAAGGCGCCGGTGGCCCCGGCGGTCAGCTCCGCCCGCAAGGGCGTCGGGGTGTGGAACTTCGCCGGGGCCAGTCAGGCGTTGGCCGCCTCGAAGGCCGGTTGGTACTACACCTGGAGCACCCACCACCAGGGGATCAGCACTCCGCGAGGTGTCACGTTCGTGCCCATGATCCGTAGTGCGGAGAACGTCACCGCCCCGGAACTGGCGCGGGCGAAGGCGGCGGGGCCGGACCTGCTCACCTTCAACGAGCCGGACATGGCCGAGCAGGCGAACATGACCGTGGAGCAGGCACTCGACCTGTGGCCGCAGCTGATGGCGACGGGCAGCAGGCTGGGCAGCCCGGCGGTCGCCGTCGGCGCGTCCGATCCGCAGGGTTGGCTCGACCGGTTCATGACCGGTGCGCAGGCCCGAGGCCACCGGGTCGACTTCATCACCCTGCACTGGTTCGGTGGCGACTTCGCGACCCCCGCCGCGGTCGACCAGCTGCGGCAGTACCTCCAGGCCGTCTACCAGCGGTATCGGAAGCCGATCTGGCTGACCGAGTTCGCCCTGATCCGCTTCGACGGGGGCGGGGCGCGGTTCCCCGCTCCGGAGCAGCAGGCGGCCTTCCTCACAGCGGCCACCGCCATGCTCGGCCAACTCTCCTACGTGCAGCGCTACGCGTGGTTCGGTCTGCCGGCCACGGACAAGGACCGCTCCGGGTTGTTCAGCAGCGGGAGCCAGGCGACAGTGGTCGGCCGCGCCTTCCAGGCCGCCCGTTGACCGGGTCTGCGCCGGTGGACCAACCGGTCCCGGCTGGGCGCTCCGGGGCCGAGGGTCGCGTCCGGCGGATCGTCGGTGTCGTCGCGACACTGATCGCGACGACGCTGGCCGTCGGTGTCAGCCAGGGTTGGGGTCGCGCCGACCAGACGGCAGACCGGTCGGCCGCGGTTCCGTCGACGGCAGCCCCGGCACCCGCCGCCGTGACGCCGACCGCGCCCGTGGTGCTCAACGGCACCGACGACGCCTTCATCCAACTGTTGATCCCGATGAACGAGGGTGCGCTCGCACTGATCGACCACCTCGACACCCGGCCTACGGCGGGCTCGGATCCGTCACTGCGGGCCCTGCTCGGCGACGTTCGGCAGGCGCACCAGACCGAGTTGCGGGATCTGCGCGGGATCCTGGCCGCGGGAAACGTTCCGGAGTCGAACATCCACGAGGGGCACCAGATGCCCGGCATGGTCACCGCCACCAGCCTCGCCGAGCTGCGCGCCGCGCCCGACGCCGAGGTGCCGTCCCGGGCGGCTGCGCTGTTGCGGGCGCACCTCGCGCAGACAGTGGTCCTGTGCCGGGGCGAGCAGACCGCCGGGGGCAGCCCCGAGCTCAAGGCGCTCGCCGCTCGGATCCAGCAGGCGCGGACCGCCGAGTTGAGCGCGCTGGACGGTCAGCCCGGCGCCCCGCGGGCCGACTGAGTGTCTGACCTCCACGCCGCCGTCCGTACCCCGTCACGGTTGTCCACCGCGGCCCACCGCGCCGAGGCGTCGTCGGTCGTTCGCCCAGCCCGACGCGCGGCGCACCGTACCCGGGTCTCCTCGCCGCCCCGGGTGGCCTCGGCACCGACCGTGCGGTGGCGCGGTGGTCACCGCCGCGCCGCCGGTCATCGGGCGATCGTCGCCTCGGTGGTGGCGATGGGCGCCGGATGGTTGTCCGCGATCCTGGTCGCGCCACACGTCGCTCTCTCCCCGGGTTGGCGGATGGTCGCCCTCTTCTGCCACCTGACCTGCCTCGTGGTGGGCTTCGGGGCGGTGTTGACAGTGGACTGGATCAGCCTCCGCTGGCTGTTCCGCCGGGAACCGCTCGGGAGCGTGCTGACCGCCGCACGAGGCGCACACCTGCTCATCTGGCTGGGCCTGGTGGGTCTCCTCGCCAGCGGGGCCGCCCTGGGGCCGGACACGTCCTCCGGGCTGGTCTGGGTCAAGCTGCTCGCGGTGTTGGCGGTGGGCGTCAACGGGTTGTTCCTCGGCCGCGTCCGCGATCGACTCACCGTCGCGGACGGCCGTCCGCCCTGGTCGGCTCTGCTCGCGGGTGTCGTCGCAGCCACCGTCTCTCAGGTGGGCTGGTGGACCGCGACCCTGATCGGTTTCTGGAGCGCCAACAGCTGACGCGCCCCGCGCCGGTGGTCAGGCCGGCGTCGGGTGCTTCGCCTCGAACCGGTCCCGGGTCAGGAACGCGAGCTGGGCCCGCTTGTCGGGCATGTCGATCTCCGAGTCGAGGGTGAAACCCTCGATCTCCAGTCGGCGTAGCGCGAGGTGGTTGCGGACATCCGGCTCGACCACGATCCGCCGCGCGGACGGATCACGGAACAGGAAGCGGGCGAGGGCCGGGCCGACGACGTTGGTGAGGCCGCGGGCCAGACGTCGCTCGGGGCTGAGCAGCAGGTGCATCCCCACGTCGCCGGGTTGGACGCGGTAGCGCTCGCCGACCGGGTCCGCCTCCGGTTGGTAGGTCTGGAAGAGGCCGACCGGCTCCGCGTCGACCATGATCAGGTACGCGTGGTGCGTCGGCAGGCTGTCGACGAAGGCGTAGATCTCGCGTACCTCGTCCAGGGTGTGTGACCCCATGCCCCAGAACGAGTTGCGGGGCAGGGTCACCCAGCCGTGCAGGAGTGCGGCGTGGCGGTCGGGGTCGACGGTCACCAACGACAGCTCACCGAGACCGGCGACTTTCTCCAGGTACGTCATCGGGTGCTGTCCTCTGTTCCTTCCACTGCCCAACTTAGGTTAACCTCCCCTAACCAAGGATGACCTTACCTGGAGGGGTGCGTGAAACGGAACTGGGAGGCCCTGGTCCTCAAGGCCATGGGCGGCCGGGACTTTCGGTTGACCGTGCTGGGCACCGAGTCGATCGATGGCCACTACCAGCGGCTCCTGCTCGACGGTGGCGGCCTGCTGGAGGCGTGCGGCGTGCACCCCACGATGTGGATCCGGCTGTGGTTCGACAACGACGGCCGGGCGCACCAGCGGGCGTACACACTCGTCGACCCCGACCCGGTCACCGGCCGCTTCACACTCGAATTCGCCATCCACGACGGCTGCGCCGCCCGCTGGGCCACCACCGCCAAAATCGGCGACACCATCAGCGCGACGGTCCAGGGCAGCGCGTTCGAGCTGCCCGACCCGGCACCCGAGCACCTCTACCTCGTCGGGGACGCGGCCTCCCTGCCCGCGGTGAACAGCCTGCTCGACGCCGGTGCCGACATCCCGGCGACGGTCTGGCTGGAGTACGCCCACGACGGCGAGAAGGCCCTCGCGCCGCGCGCCCGAGCGCACCACGACGTCACCTGGGTTCCTCGGCGCGACGGGGGTCAACACCTCGTCGACACGGTCTGCGCGGCCCTGCCGACCGGCGGCGCGGGGCACTACTGGGTGGCCTGCGAGGCGGCCACGACCCGTGGCATCACCCGACACATCCGGCGGACGCTGGGTGTCGACAAGGACCGGGTCACCTCCCTCGGCTACTGGAAAGCCGCATGAAGGGCAAGCTCGGCACGCTCACCGCGCTGTACGTCACGCAGTACCTCGGCGTCGGCTTCATCACCGTCGGGCTGACCGCCATCCTGCGCGACGGCGGCACCTCGCTGGACACTCTGGCCCTGCTGCAGATCGTCGGCCTGATCTGGCCGGTCAAGTTCCTCTGGGCACCGATCCTGGACCGGTACGGATCCCGGCACCGCGGGCATTACCGGTCCTGGTTGCTCGTGCTCCAGAGCGCCCTGGTGCTCGCCCTGCTGGCGCTGCTGCCGTTCTCCGACCCGGCCGACGCGCTCGGCCCGATCGTCGCGATCTGCGCCGCGTACGTCTTCTTCTCCGCCACGCAGGACATCGCCGTGGACGCCGTGGCGGTCCGGATGCTCGCCGCGTCGAGCCGGGGGACCGGTAACGGAATCCAGGTCGCCGCGAGCTACCTCGGCAACCTGCTCGGCGGTGGAGCCTGCGTCCTGGTCTACGACCGGTTCGGTTGGGTTCCGGCGATCGGCCTGCTGGCCGCGATGACGGCGGTCGGCCTGCTGGTGGTGTGGCGGTTCCGGGAGCCACCCCGTACCGATCGGGTGGCCGGGATCGGCACCGCCTACCGGGCGTTGCTGTCGGTGTTCGGCCAGCCGGGCTGCCGGTGGTGGACGTTCGGCGTGGTGCCGCTGGTCTACGTCGGCGCGGGGATGGCGTACGCCCTGGTCACGCCCGCCCTGGTCGACGCCGGGTGGTCGTTGGGCCGGATCGGCGTGGTCACCGGAGTGGTGATCAGCGCGCCGGCCATCGTGGCCGGTCTGGTCGCCGGTCTGGGCATCGGGCGGTTCGGGCGCAGCGGCGTCCTCGTCGTCGGCGGCGCGGCCCTCACGGTGTCGACACTGCTCCTGCTCCCACTGATGAACGGTCGCGCGCCGCTGGGCTCGACGGTCGCCGCGCTCTGCTGCTTCATGGTGGCTTACACGATCGCCAACGTGGTGCTCTACACCGTCAACATGGACTACTCGCGCCCCGACACCGGCGGCACCGACTTCACCGTCCTGTCGTCGTTCGGCCTGGTGTGCTCGTTCGTGGCCGCGTCCATCGGCCTCGCGGCCGCCGACCGGGTCGGCTACCCGGCGGTGGCGGTCGCCGCCATCGTGCTGGTGGTCGCCGGGGTCGTCCTCGGCCTGGCCCACCAGCGGCGCTTTCCCGCCGGCTCCGGCCCCGCCGTCCACCCGGCGGAACAACCGACCGCGGACGCCGTGCAGGCCGGGGCGTGACACCTGTCGGCGGTCGACGGAGGCGTCGTTGCGGCTGTACCTGACCGCGCTCAACCCCACCGACGCCGTCGTGGACGGGTTCCTCCCCGCGGCGTCGGCGCTCGGGCTCCCGGTCACCGTGCTGACCGACCGGCCCGCCGAGTGGCCGACCGACGTCCCGGTGGCGCTCTGCGCGGTCCGCGACCCGGCGGCGGTGGTCGCGGCGACGGCACCGATCCCACCGGTGGCGCTACTGTCCAATAGCGACCACCTTCAGGAGGTCACCGCGATCGCCGCCCGACAGCTCGGCCTGCCCGGCAAGGACCCCGACGCCGCCCGTCTGTGCAAGGACAAGGCCGCGGCCCGCCGGGCGATCGCGGCTGCCGGACTCGATCTGGTACGCACCGTCACCATCGACCCCGGTGCCGTGCCGGAGGTGCCGGACGGGATGTTCCCGGCCGTGGTCAAGCCCCGCTCGGGGGTGGCCAGCGAGGACGCGTACCTGGTGGTCGACGGGTCCGAGTTGACCGCCCGGGTCGCCGAGATCCGTGGTCGCCGCCCGGACGTCGCCCTGGTGGTCGAGGAGTACCTCGTCGGCGAGCTGCGGACCTTCGAGACCCTCGGCGACGGCGTCGCGCTGGCCTCCCTGGGCGGTTGGCGTACCGGCCTCGGGCCACCGCCGACCTTCACCGAGGAGACCCTCGCCTGGTCGCCCCCGGCGGAGCGGGAGAGCGTCCAGTTGCGGGCGTGCCTCGACGCGCTCGGGGTCGGCTTCGGCGCCTGCCACACCGAGTACGTCGTCTCCGACGGTCGGGTCCGGCTGATCGAGGTGAACTACCGGCTGATCGGCGACCGGATGGACCTGATCCTCGCGGAACTGCTCGATGTGCCGTTGTTCGAGCACGTCATCCGCCTGCACCTCGGCGAGCCGTTGACCGCTCTGCGCCTGCCCGCCACCGTCGACCGGTACGCCCAGGTCGAGTACGTCTGCGCGGACCGCCCCGGCCGCCTGGTCACCGCGCCGGGCCGGGTGGAGGCCGTGCACGGCGACGTCCGGCTGGCCTGCCATCCGCTGCGCGAGGTGGGCCGCGTCGCCGAGCACACCGGAACGAACCGCGACTACCTCGCCGTGCTGCACGCCGTCGGCCCGGACGAGCACGCCGTCCGGCAGTCGCTGGCCGCCT
Source organism: Micromonospora sp. WMMD964 (assembly GCF_029581455.1). Classification (NCBI taxonomy): domain Bacteria; kingdom Bacillati; phylum Actinomycetota; class Actinomycetes; order Micromonosporales; family Micromonosporaceae; genus Micromonospora; species Micromonospora sp. WMMD964. The sequence goes on from NZ_CP120860.1 coordinate 1,706,663, forward strand.
TCCGCAGAGACCTCGAGTGGACCATCGTCGCGTGACCGACGACTGCGAGCGGGAGCTCTTCGCCCGGGTGCTCGACGCGCTGCTGCGCGAGGACCACCTCGGTCTGCTCAGCACCGGCCGACCGGACGGCCCCGACTGGTGGCAGGTGCCGCACCCCGCCGGCCTGCTGCGCGTCCCGGTGCGGGCGGACGGGTTCCAGCAGGCGCTACGCAGCGCCGCGCCGATGGTGGTGCTGCTCGACGGTGACGGCGGCGCCCACCGCACGGACACCCTGGAAGGGCTGCTGACGCTGCTCGCCCCGAGCGGCAGCGCCGAGGCCGAGGCCGGCTGGCGGGACTTCGGCGTCGAGTGCCGCGCCGACCTGCGGGCCCGGCGGCTCGCCGCCCGCAACCGGCAACGGGTGTTCGCCGAGATGGTCGCCCAACGGGCGAGCACCCCGACGGGTCTGCCGGCGGCGCTCCTGGACGATGTGCTCGCCGCCCACCAGGGCCACCCGGTGTACCCCACCGACCGGTGCCGGCACGGTCTCGACGACGACGAACTGCTCCGGTACGCCCCGGAGCACAACCCTCGGTTCACGTTGCGGTGGCACGCCGCTCCCGCCGAGGCCGTCCGGCTCACCGGCGAACTCCCGTCCTGGTGGCCGCGCGCCCAGAGCCCGGACCAGGTCCTGTTGCCGGTGCACCCGATCACCGCGACGCGCGACGCGCTACCGGTGACGGACCTGCCCGCGATCACCGTACGCCCCACCCTCTCCATGCGGACGGTGGCGCTCGACCACGACCCGTACCTGCATCTCAAGCTGCCGTTGCCGACCGCGAGCCTCGGCGCCCGCAATCGACGCACGCTGCGCCCGGGCTCACTCGCGGACGGCGCTGCCGTCGCCGCGCTGCTCGACCGGATCGCCGCCGCCGAGTCGACCTTCGCCGGGCGGATCCGGCACGCCGACGAGGGCACCTGGGCGCACGTCGACGGGGACGAGCGGCGAAGTTTCCTCCTGCGCCGGTTCCCGCGCGATCTGGCGGGCGTGCACGTGGTGCCGGTCGCGGCCCTCGCCGCCGTCGACCCGGAGGCCGGGACCGTCCTGGAACGCATCAGCCCCGACCGGCCGGTGACGCTGCTGGAGTCCTACCTGGACCTGCTGCTCGACTGGCACGTCCACCTCTGGCTGCGGCACGGGATAGCCCTGGAGGCGCACCCGCAGAACATCCACCTGCTGGTACGCCCCGACGGCACGGTCGGCCTGCTCTACAAGGACGACGACGGGGCCCGACTCGACGCGCGACACGGTGGCCCGGGTGGGATCACCCTCGACGACGACCGGATGTGGTCGCGCGACCCGCAGGAACTGGCCGACGTGTTCAGCACCATCACCCTGCACCTGGCCGCCGCCGCACCCATGGTCGCGCTGGCCGCCCGAGGGCTGCCCGTGCCGTCACCCGCCGACGCGTTGGCACCCCGGCTCGCCGCCGCCCGCGACCGCTGGGGCGACGGACCCGCCGCGCGAACCCTCACCGAACGGGTCCTGCGGGCCGATCACCTGCCCGTCAAGGGGATGCTCACCGCCGGCACCCTGCTGCCCAAGCAGCGGCTGGGTTGCGCCGACATCAACAAGTACTACCTGCGTACCGGCCCGAACTACCTCCGGGAGACACGATGACGAGCGCCCGGTTGCGCTCCCGGCCGCCCACCGACACCGGCCGGCTCGCCGACCTGGCCGCCGCGCACGCCGTCTTCGGTTGCCTGGTCCGCGAACTCGCCCCGCCGGACGGCACCCCGGGAATGGTCGACGGTGCCGCGCACCTCCGGCTACGGCACCTCGACGTCACGGTGCGCTGCGCGGTCGCGCGGAACTCGCCGCTCGGGGCACACCGCTACGTCGGCCCGGTGCAGCGGACGACCGACGGCGGGCGGTGGGCGGACCTCGACGCCGACGGGTTGGCCCGCCTGGTCGCGGCCGAACTCAGTAGCCGTACCGGCCTGGTCAACGACGAGTTCGTCGAGCAGGTCCAGGCCAGCCGGGACACCGTCGCCCGGCTGCTGGCCGACCGACCGGCGGAGAACCCGAACCCCACCGGCGAGCCCGCCATCGACGCGTACGTCGACTCCGAACAGTCACTCGTCTTCGGCCACCCGCACCACCCGACCCCGAAGTGGCGCAGCGGCGATCCGGACCGTTGGCGGGCGTACGCGCCGGAGTTGCGGACGTCGTTCCGGCTGCACTGGCTCGCCGTACCTGATGATCTGGTCGCCGGCGCCGGGCCGTTCGACGCGCTCGTGGCCGCTCTCGACCCGCCGCGACCCCCGGCCGGGCATCGGGTCCTGCCTGTGCATCCCTGGCAGTTGTCCCTGATCCCGCCGACGCACGCGCTCCTGCGCGACCTGGGCGAGGCCGGCGTGCCGATGCGGCCGACGGCGAGCGTCCGCACCCTGTACGCCCCGACCGCCGACCTGTTCGTCAAGACCAGCCTGCACGTACGGATCACCAACTGCCTGCGCAAGAACGCCCGCTACGAACTCACCGGGGCGGTGGCCCTGACCGACCTGCTGGCGCGGGTACCGCTGCCGGACGGGGTCGGGCTCCTCGCCGAACCCGCCTACCGCACCGTCGACGTTCCCGGCCCGGACGAGGCGTACGGGACGATCCTGCGCACCGGCCTACGCCCGCACCTGCGTCCCGGGGACACCCCGATGCTCGCGGCGGCGCTGGCCGCCACGCCGCTGGTGACACCGGATCCGGTGGCCTGGTGGCGGGCGTACGTCGGGTTGCTGGTGCCGGCGGTGCTGCGGTGCTGGCTGCGCCACGGCGTCGTGCACGAGGCGCACCTGCAGAACGTGGTCGTCGTGCTCGACCGCGACCGCCGCCCGGTCCGCATGCTGTTGCGCGACCTGGAGGGGGTGAAGCTGGACGCCGATCGGCTGATCGGTTGGCCCGACGGTGTGCCCCAGCAGGTCCGCTACGGGTCCCGGGACGCCCGCCGCCGGATCGTCTACTGCCTCTTCGTGAACCACCTCGGTGGCATCTGCGGTGCGCTGGCCGACGCGCGACCCGGGATCGAACGGCGGCTGTGGCAGGAACTGCGGGCCGTCCTCGAACGCCTGGCGGCCGACCTCGACGACCCACCCGAGCTGCGTGCCCTGCTGACCGGGGAGCCGCTGCCCGCCAAGGCGAACCTGCTCGTCAGGTGGCGGCGTGACGCCGACCGGGCCGCGCCGTTCGTGCCGGTGCCCAACCCGCTGGGCGGGCCCCGATGACCCGACCCGTCTACGTCCACGACCTCGACGCGCTGGCCACCCAGGCCCGAGCCATCCGGGCGGCACTGCCCGGGCCGGTGGAGCTGCTCTACGCGGTCAAGGCGAACCCGGATCCCGGTGTGCTGCGTACCCTCGCACCGGTCGTCGACGGGTTCGAGGCCGCGAGCCGTGGCGAGCTGCGCAGGCTCGCCGAGCTGTCACCGGACCGGGCCCCCGCCGCGTACGCCGGACCGGGCAAGACCGACGCGGACCTCGCCGCCGCACTCGCCGCCGACGTGCGCCGCATCCACGTCGAGTCACCCGCCGAGCTTCGACGGCTCGGCGCACTGGCCACCGCCTCCGGCCGGTCGGCCCAGGTGCTGCTGCGGGTGAACCTGCCGGTCGACGCCCCCGGCGCGAGCCTGGTCATGGGCGGCGGGCCCAGCCCGTTCGGCATGGACCCGGCCGACGCGATCGAGTGCGCCCGCCGCCCACCCGCCGGAATCGACGTACGCGGAATCCACGCCCACCTGGCCAGCGGGCTGGACGCCTCCCTGGCCGGTACGGTCGCCGCCGCAGTCGTCGGGTGGGCCGTCACCGAGGTCGGCGCCGACGAGGTCGACGTCGGCGGGGGCATGGCGGTCGACTACACCGACCCGGCGGCCCGATTCGACTGGGCGGCGTACGGCGGGGCACTGGCGGACGTCCTCGACACGTACCCGGGCGTGCGGCTGCGCATCGAGCCGGGCCGGTCGGTGACCGCCTACTGCGGGGCGTACCTCACCGAGGTCGTCGACGTGAAGCGCTCCTACGGCGAATGGTTCGTGGTGGTGGCCGGTGGGACCCACCACCTGCGTACACCGGCGGCGAAGGGCCACGCCCAGCCCTTCAGCGTGCACCGGCGGGGCGGCCTCGACGGGCCGCGTACCGACGGTGGGCCGGTCACCGTCGTCGGGCAGCTCTGCACGCCGAAGGACGTGCTCTCCCGGTCGGCCACCGCCGGGCCGATCGGCGTGGGTGACGTGCTGGTCTTCGCGATGGCCGGGGCGTACGCCTGGAACATCAGCCACCGCGATTTCCTGCTGCACGAGCCTCCGCTGTTCCGGACCGGTGACCCGCAGGAGGTGGCCGCGGAGTGGGCGGCCCGACCGCGCGGCTCATGACGTCGCGCCGGCGTCCCGCCCTTGCCGTAGCCCTTTTCACGGGCCCTGTCCGTCTTTCCTGTTATCGATAACATGCTATCTTTCACCCGGGAGTGAAGGGCACGCTCCCGGTCACCACGACAGCCGGCGAAGACGAGCCGAGGGGCACGTCTCCCGCAGCCTTCCCGGTCGGTGACCAGTCCGGGCCCCGTCGACGCCAGGCGACCGCGCTGATCGCCGGACGACTCCGCCCGGTCGCACGCCCAGCTCCGAAGCCCCACCACGGGCGACCCCGGCGCCGACGGATGGCGGACGCACGCACCCTGTGCCGCTGCCGAGTCACGAGCACCAGACGCCCACTGGCAAGGAGCCAAGCAATGCTGAAACGCAGGCACCTCTTCCCATCCATCGCGGCCGCGGCGCTTCTCCTCGCGGCCACCACCGGCGGAGCGCTCAGCGGCGGCCTCGGCGGAGCCGCGGTGGCCTCGACGTACGACACCCTCGCAGCGACCGCCGGCTGCGGCAAGGCCCCCACGCTGACCAGCGGCACGCGCACGATCCAGAGCAGCGGGCAGAGTCGTACCTACAACCTGCGGATCCCGGACGGGTACGACCGGAACCGCCCCTACCGGCTGATCTTCGGCTTCCACTGGTTGAACGGTTCGGCCAACAACGTCACCTCGGCCGGCTACTACGGGCTGCAACCGCTGTCGAACAACAGCGCGATCTTCGTCGCTCCGCAGGGTCTCAACGCCGGCTGGGCCAACACCAACGGTCGGGACCTGACCCTCTTCGACGACATCTCCCGGCAGGTCGAGAACGACCTCTGCGTCGACACCACCCAGCGCTTCGCCCTGGGCTGGAGCTACGGCGGGGCCATGAGCTACGCGGTGGCCTGCGCCCGGCCCACAGTCATCCGCGCGGTCACCGTCATCTCCGGCGCCAACCTCAGCGGGTGTAACGGCGGAACGCAGCCGGTCGCCTACTTCGGCATCCACGGCACCTTCGACAGCGTGCTGAACATCTCGCAGGGCCGGCAACTGCGCGACACCTTCGTGCGGAACAACGGCTGCACCGCGCAGAGCCCGCGCGAACCGAGCCGGGGCAGCCTCACCCACATCACCACCGCCTACTCCGGCTGCCGCGCGGGATACCCGGTGCAGTGGGCGGCGTTCGACGGGGACCACACGCCGAGCCCTGTCGACGGCTCCGGCAGCCCCAACGACTCCCGGACGTGGACCTCGGGTGAGATCTGGAGGTTCTTCAGTCAGTTCGAGTCGACCACCCCGCCGACGACGCCGCCGCCCACCGACCCGCCGCCGACCACTCCGCCGCCCACCGGTGAGCCGGGCACCTGCACGGCCACCTACCGGACGTTGAACACCTGGCCCGGCGGCTTCCAGGCTGAGGTGACAGTGGCCAACAACTCCACGGCGGCCCTGAACGGGTGGACCGTGGGCCTGACCCTGGCCAGTGGTCAGGCCATCAGCAGCCTGTGGAGCGGTGTCAACACGGGCACCACCGGCAGCGTCACCGTCAGGAACGCCCCCTACAACGGCGCAGTGGGTCCGAACGCGTCAACCAACTTCGGGTTCACCGCCACCGGCAACGGCGCCACCGCACCCAGCAACGTCACCTGCACCAGTCCCTGACCGAGGGTACGAAGCAGGGCCCGGAGCCGGTCGGCTCCGGGCCCTCGCGCTGCGATGGTGGACCGTGGATCGGGGAAGCTGACGCGGAGCGGCCGCTACCCAGCGAGGCAAGTTCCGTTGATCACCCGAGAATGTCCTCGGGTCTTGTAGATATGGCCGATCACCGATAGCGTCGCGGTCGATGCCTTGCGGTCCCATCAGGGGTCGGGGCGGAAACTCCACGGGGGAGAAATCATGAAGGGTGCCAGCGCGATTGTTGGCGTCACGGTCCTGGCTGCGGCGACTGGTGTCGTGGTGCTGAGCGCTACCAGCGGTTCGGCGGCGGAGCAGGCGGATGTTCCGCCATCCATCGTGGAGGACTACAGCTACCCGGGCGCTGAGGCGATCTTGGCGCAGCACGGGTTGAAGCTCTTCAAGGGTGACGGGCGCATCGTGTTCGACTCGGCCCGATCGTTCAACGACTCGCAGTGCCCTGCTGGTCTCATTCAGGTCGAGAAGCACCTGGACGTCGACCCCTACGGCGTGTGGTATTGCTTCCGCACCATCGGGTCGAAGGGTTACCTCACCCTGGAGATTCCCGGCACGTTCGGCGTGCGCGGTGGCAGTGAGACGATTCTGGTGAAGGCCAAGCTGCCGGACAACACGGTTCTCCCCACCTATGAGGTGCAGCCGAACCAACCGGTCGCGATCGAGCCGGGTGACGACGGCGAGGCGCCGCAGGCCATCCTGGTCGAAATCCGCAACGAGTAAGCAGGCGCACGCCCCGCTTCCGCCTCTGCGGTCTCTTCACGCGCCGGTCCTCGCTGGACCCTGCGCGAACTCTTCTTGCCGCGTCTGGTCGTCTGTGTCTTCGACCTTGCCGGAGGGCTGGCGCGGTGCCTCACCCTGTCCTATTCATGGGGGTTGTGATGGTCGCGATTCGGCCTGTGGTGATGCTCGCGCAAAGTCGGCGGACCATTCGGCGTGGATGGAAGACCGCCTTCGCTGGCCTGGTGCTGACGTTGGCGGTGCAGGTGGCCGGATCAGGCGTACCTGCCTACGCCGACACCGACAGCGACGTCACCGTCGCGGAGATGCGCGACCTAGCTGCTTCCGATCTCATGGAGGGTGGGCCATCCGTCAAGCGCGCGGCAGAGGCCGCCCTGATTGGCTCCGACGCGGATGTCCGTGCGTATTTCGAGAATGGGTACGACGTCGCCCAGCAGGCGGATGAGCGGGCCGCCGTCCAGGCGATTGCTGGGATGGACGGGCCTGCGGTGCGGGCGGCGGCGTTGGCGGCGTTGGAGAAGCCGCGTGACGAGATGTGGGCGTTCGCCAACGGTGGGTTCGAGTCGGCGTGGGATGCGGACGAGCGGGTGCGGGTCTACCGGGTCTCTGAGTCCGGTGGGGTGACGGTCAAGGCGGCTGCGCAGAGCGCTCTTGCCGGTGGTACTGAGCAGATCGATGAGTTCCTCGCGTCGGGGCGTGCGGCGGCCGAGTATGCGGACGACCGGTTGGCCGCGACGCGGATGTTGGCCAACGCGCCGAACAACAGTGGCGCGATGCTCGACCTGGCGGCGAAGGCGGCGTTGCAGGGCACTGCGGAGGAGTTGAAGGAGTTCCTGCGGTGGGGGCAGTTCGTGGCTCGGGCGCGCGATGCCGAGTTGGCGACGATCCGCAGCCTGACCGAGCAGGCGAAGCAGGCCAGTGAGACGACCGCGCGGGAGGCGTTGGCGGCTGAGGAGACGTCGACGCGGGCGGGTAACGCGGCGGCCGAGGCGAAGAAGGCGGCGCTGGCGGCGGAGGCCGAGGCGAAGGCGGCCGGTGGTGACGCGCGCAAGGCGTCGGCGGCGGCTGGTCGGGCGGCGGACGCCGCTGCTGGTGCGGCTGAGGCCGCGCGGGATGCGGTGGCGGCGTCCAACGCGGCGATGCGGGCGGCGCAGGTCGCGGCTGATGCGTCGCGTAAGGCGACGACTGCGGCGGCGCTCACCGCGCAGGCGGCCTCGCGGGCGCAGAAGGCGGCTGCCGCCGCGCGGTTGAACGCCGGCGACGCGCGGCTCGCCCGGGAGGCGGCGGAGGCGGCGCGCGACGCGGCCGACCGCGCCAAGGAACTGGCGCAGGTGAAGGCCGAGCGGGACCGCGCGCTGGCCAAGGCTTCCGCTGCCGGTGCGGCGGCGAAGTTGGCCAGCGGGAATGCCGCGGCTGCGGGCGTGGCGGCGGACGAAGCGGGCCGTCAGTCAGGGGTGTCGGCGCAGCAGGCCCAGCGGGCCCGTAACGCGGCGGCGCAGGCGCGCAGCGCTGCTGCGTCGGCTGATCGGGCTGCTGATCGGGCGGCGGCGCTGGCGCGGCAGGCGCAGGAGGCGTCGGACAAGGCGTTCGCGTTGGCACAGTCGGCGGCGCAGCACGCGGACAACGCGGTCACTCAGGCGTTGGCCGCGGCTGACGCGGCGGATCGCGCGCAGTTCTCCGCCGAGGAGTCGGCCAAGCACGCGCAGGCGGCCGTGGACGCCGCGAATGTCGCCGTGAGCGCGGCCGAGCAGGCGGTGAGCGTCGAGGCGTTGGCGCGTGCCGAGGACGAGGCGCGGTTGGCCGAGTGGACCGAGCAGGGTGTCCAGCAGGCTCAGGCGGCGTTGCAGGCCGAGCAGGCGGCGCAGGCCGCCGGCGGTGAGCTGGCGGCGTGGAACCGCTCGCTGCTGTGGGACACCGCCGAACAGGACCGGATCGACGCCGCGACGAAGACGCTGCTCGCCGAGGCGACCGCCGCCGGCGCGGACACCGCCGTGGTCCTCGACCGGGGGCGCAGGGCCGCGCTGGCACTCCTGACCACCGGTGGTGAGTGGACCAAGCAGGCCGCCCGCGACGCCCTGGCCGGTGACGAGGCGGAGATGCGGCTGTGGCTGACCCAGGGCAGACGAAACGCGGCCGGTCAGGATGACCGGGCCCGGTTGTGGCGGCTGGTGGACACGCTGCCCGACGGCCTGGAGAAGACCGCCGCGCAGACGGCGATCGGTGGCGACGACGCTGCCGTCGAGGCATTCCTTCGGACCCGTAACTACCCGGGCAAGGTCACCAAGGACCGGCAGACGGCCTACCAGATCCTGCAGGCCGCGACCACCGGCGTGAACCTCAAGGCCGCGACCGAGCGCGCGCTGGCCGGGACTGCCGCTGAGCTGCACCAGTTCCTGCGCACCGGGCAGCACACTGCACGGTCGGCCGACGAACGGCTCGATGTCTACCGGGTGATGGACGGCGGCGGCCCGGAGGTCCAGGCCGCTGCGAAGGTCGCGTTGGCCGGTCCGGCGTCGCATTTGTCCTACTTCCTGACCACCGGGCAGTTCGAAGCCCTGCAGCGGGATCAGGAGCAGGCCGCGCACCTGACCACGGTGAAGAAACTGATCGCCGAAGCGCAGCAGTACGCGCAGACCGCCTTGGAGGACGCTGACCGCGCGGTCGAGGCGGCCAAACGGGCTCAGGGGTACGTGGCAGAGGCCAACGCGGCCAAGGCGCGGGCCGACAAGGCCGCCCAGCAGGCGGTGACGTTCGCCAACCAGGCTGCGGCGTCCGCGGCAGAGGCGAAGCGCTCGGCGGACCAGGCGGCCGCGTCCGCAGTGACCGCCCGTACCGCCGCCAACCGCGCTCAGGCCAGCGCTGCTGCCGCCGCCCGGTCCGCAGCGACCGCCACCGCCGCTGCCGACCGCGCCCAAGCCGACGCCCGCGCCGCATACCAGGCCAAGCGCGACGCCCGAGCCTCCGCCGAGGCCGCCGGAAAGGACGCCACCGCCGCCGCGCAGGCTGCCCAGGAAGCCACACTGATCTACCTGGAGCGGGTGAAGCAGGCCGAACAGCAGCGACGCAGCACCGAACCAGGCAGCGGCCCAGGCGGCAACGGCACCGCACTGGACAACCACAAGACCTGGGGCTGCCTCGCGCTCGACCCGTCCTCGGTCTCCAAGCAGTGCGTGAGCGTCTTCACCGACTTCGCCAAGGCTCTCATAGACCAGGAGAAGTGTAAGGATCCGGGGAACGTGCCCTCCGCCGGGTGCGCCATGCTCGGCGACCTCAAGCATCTCATCGGCGAGAACGCCGACGTCCTCATGGACATGCTGCAGTTCACCCTGATGGCCTGCGGACTCGTCCCCGGTGTCGGCGAAGCCTGCGACATCATCGACGCCGGCATCTCCTTCGGCCGCGGCGACTACGTCGGCGGATTCCTGAGCGGATTCTCTGCAGCCCCCATCATCGGCATGCTCGGCACAGCCGGCAAAGCATGGAAGAACTCCGACAAGTTCCGCAACATCAAAAACCTCATCGACAAGATCCGCAAGAACGGTAGCTGCCCGGTACCAAAGGTCGCCGTGTCCGGCGCCCGTCAGCTTTCCGCAGGCGGAGAAGTGGAACGCATCGCTGTTTTTGAGGATGCGTCGCCATCACTGGCCTCGAACGTCGCGGCCGCTGACCTTCCCACCAACGCCGCGTTCCGCACGTACCATACGGCTCAAGGCGACGTCCCCCTGCCCTGTGGGACGAGCATCGGTGACGACTTGAGAGGGCTTACGCCAGGCAAACAGTCATCGGTACGCACCGTGGCGAACGAGAGCGAATTGCGAGCGCTTTACAACAAGTGGTCGCAAGGTGGTACGGATATCACGCCAGCTGGATACGATGGGACGATGGCGCGACTGCCTGATGGAACAGTTGTCGGGTTCCGTAACGGTTCTACATCCGGTGGTGCGACGATCGATATTCGGATCCCTGGGGTAACCAGGCCCAAGAAGGTTCACATCGTTGGATCCTAAAGCTTCCTATGTCAAGCGCGAGATCTTGATCAGTGGAAGCGATGACTGGGTCAGCATCGCTGACATCGTCGCTTTCGCGCGAGAGGCCATCTATGGCGATCGTGTCCAAGATGGCTACCCAGAGGGCGGTCACGAGACCCCAGCCGGAGCTCTGGCGACGGCCCGTGACGAATGGCTCGCTCGTCAAGAACGCGCAGCATTGCCTCTTGGTGTGGAAGCGACAAAGGAGCTGCTGCGCGACGGTCTCATCTGTGTCGGTGCCACAGTGGAGGGTCGATTCGTGGCTTGGTCAGGTTCAACTCAGGAATTGGAATCGCGTATAGATTCGGTAGTGGAGACTGCGACCTACCCGCTTCTGCCTGGTGACCTCTTCTGGGTGGCGAACACTGTCGCCGGCACCGACGAGGCGGAATCAGAAGTCGACCGATAGTCACCGCCAGCGCGCACCCGATTGCCGTACGTGAGAGGGCGATCGTGATGCCGCAGGCGGTGCCCGGCAGTAAGATCACCCGGTGCTGCCGGTGCCCCTGATGCGGGCTGGGCCTGCGAAGGGATCGGGCTTCCGTGCTCGGCAGTACTCGCATGGTGTCGCTGTGTTCGCCGATCCCGTTGTGCATCGGAGCCGCCGCGTTTCCGGTCAGCCGCATCAGGGAGACTGCCTGCCCGGCTGGCGTGCTGCCATCATTGCCCTCGCCGCGAATCGCCTGGCTGCTGACACCGTCGGCGAATCGCCGCGAGCGGCTGGGCAGCCCAGCTGCTGAGACTGGTTCCGGTGCGGAAGCGCGGCCTGCCCTACCTCGGTCGAGGAGCGGCGGTTGAGCCGCAGGGATCAGCTTGAGTCCCAGCGACTGAACGTGGCCGCTGTTCCCCGACGGCTTTGACACCTTGGCAGCGGCGTGCGCCTCCGCTACCGTCCATGGGAACGCTCCCACAAACTTAGATACGTCTATGTGATCAGGAGGAAACACGTCGTGGCTATCCTCTCCCCGCTCCGCAGCAGATCGGCGGCCATCAGTGTCGCGGCCATCGCGGGCACCGTCGCCGCAGGCGTCTGCTTCGCCGTCAGCGGTGCGTCCGCCGGCACCGTCTCCGGCTCGCTCTACCGCGACCCGAGTTCGGCGGTCGTCCGCTGGGTCGCCGCAAACCCCGGCGACTCGCGTGCCTCGGTCATCCGCGACAAGATCGCGAGTCAGCCGCAGGCCCGCTGGTTCGCCAACTTCAACCCGTCGACGGTGCAGGCCGAGGTCTCCGAGCACATCGGCGCCGCCAACGCGGCGCAGCAGATCCCGGTGCTGGCGGTGTACGAGATCACCAACCGGGACTGCGGCGGAGCCAGCGCGGGTGGGGCGCCAGACCTCAACCAGTACCAGACGTGGGTGACCAACTTCGCCAGAGGGCTGGGCAACCAGACCGTCCTGATCATCCTGGAGACCGACTCGCTCGCCCTGCTGACGTGCCTGAGCAGCAGTGAGATCAACGCGCGTAACCAGGCCATCTCGACAGCCACCCGGACCATCAAGTCGGCCAACCCCAACGCCAAGGTGTACCTCGACGCCGGGCACTCCACCTGGAACAGCGCGGGTGAGACGGCCAACCGGCTCCGGGCGGCCGGCGTGCAGTACGCCGACGGCTTCTTCAGCAACGTGTCGAACTACAACTCCACCTCCAGCGAGGCGAACTTCGGCCGGGCGGTCATCTCCTCGCTCAACGGCATGGGCATCTCGGGCAAGCGCCAGGTCATCGACACCAGTCGTAACGGCGGCGCGAGCGGGGACTGGTGCGGCGACGACAACACCGACCGGCGCATCGGGCAGTACCCGACGACGAACACCGGCGACGCCAACATCGACGCGTACCTCTGGGTGAAGCCGCCGGGTGAGGCGGACGGCTGCCGCTACACGGCCGGTTCGTTCCAGCCCGACCTGGCCTTCAGTCTGGCCAATGGCGCACCCAACCCGCCGACGACCACACCGCCCACCACGCCTCCGACCACCACGACCCCGCCGACCACTCCCCCCAACACCACGCCGCCGGCCGGTGGCGGCTGCTACGCGGACGTGGCGATCAACCAGTGGGCCGGCGGTTTCACCGCGAGCGTGACGGTCACCGCCGGGCAGTCGGACATCAACGGCTGGACCGTGACCATCGTGCTGCCCGGCGGTGCGGCGGTCACCGGCACCTGGAACGCCCAGGCCAGCGGCACCAGCGGAACCGTCCAGTTCCGCAACGTGGGCTACAACGGCCGCGTCCTCGGCCGGCAGTCGACCAACTTCGGCTTCCAGGGCACCGGCACCGGTCCGGGTACGACGGCCACCTGCGTGACCGCCTGATCCCACCCGTTGACAGTGGGCCCGGCGCGGACGACCAGTCTCCGCGCCGGGCCCACTGCCGTCCCGGCCCGGTCAACACATTGACGCTCTGCGATATATACATCTAACGTATGACGTCTGCACCGGGCGCGACTCACCGCCGGAGGATTCGATGAGAGTGAACAGCGCACCTCGCCGCGTCATGGCCGCTGGAGTTTCGCTGGCGCTTCTCAGTGCCGCGATCGGGATCATCTCCGCCGCGCCGGCGGCGGTCGCCGCGACGCAGGGGCCCTGTGACATCTACGCCTCGGGCGGAACGCCGTGCGTGGCAGCGCACAGCACCACCCGGGCGCTGTACGGCACCTACAACGGCCCCCTCTACCAGGTCCGGCGCTCCTCGGACAACGCCACCCAGGACGTCGGCGTACTGAGCGTCGGTGGTTCCGCCAACGCCTCCACCCAGGACTCGTTCTGCGCCAGCACCAACTGCGTCATCACGGTGATCTACGACCAGTCCGGCCGAAACAACCGCCTCACCCAGGCGCCACCCGGTCACTTCGTGGGCCCCGCCCCGGGCGGTTGGGACAACCTCGCCGACGCGAAGGCCGCGCCGGTCACCGTCGGTGGCCAGAAGGCATACGGGGTCTACATCGCGCCCGGCACCGGCTACCGCAACAACAACACCAACGGCGTCGCAACCGGCGACCAACCGGAGGGGATCTACGCGGTCGTCGACGGCACCCATTACAACCAGTGGTGCTGCTTCGACTACGGCAACGCGCAGACGAACAACCTGGCGGACGAACGCGCGATCATGGAGACCGTCTACTTCGGCGCCAACAAGCAGTGGGGCTACGGGGCGGGGAGCGGCCCCTGGATCATGGCCGACCTGGAGTGGGGGCTGTTCTCCGGGGTGAACGCGGGCTACAACAACATCGCCTCCATCAACCACCGCTTCGTCACGGCCATGGTCAAGGGTGAGCCGAACCACTGGGCGATCCGAGGTGGCTCCGCCCAGTCGGGCAGCCTGACGACCTACTTCGACGGGCCGCGCCCCGCCGGCTACCACCCGATGAAGAAGGAGGGGGCCATCCTCCTCGGGATCGGCGGCGACAACAGCATCACCGGGCGTGGCACCTTTTTCGAGGGCGTACTGACCTCCGGCTACCCGTCGGCGGCCACCGAGAACGCCGTGCAGGCCAACATCACCGCCGCCGCGTACGCCCCGGCGACCGGCAGCAATCCGCAACAGAACGTCCAACTTCTGGGCGGGCAGTCCGGTCGCTGCGTCGACGTGCCGAACGGCGTCTCCACCAACGGCACCCAGGTGCAACTGTGGGACTGCATCAGCAACAGCACGGCCCAGCGCTGGACCCACACCGCGGCGAGGCAGCTCCAGGTCTACGGCAGCAAGTGCCTCGACGCGAACGGCGCCGGTACCAGCAACGGCACCCAAGTGATCATCTGGGACTGCCACGGCGGCACCAACCAGCAATGGAACGTCAACGCCAACGGCACCATCACGGGCGCCCAGTCCGGGCTCTGCCTGGACGCGAACGGTGCCGGGACCGCGAACGGCACCAAGCTCATCCTCTGGTCCTGCAACGGCGGTGCCAACCAGCGATGGACCCCGCGTAGTTGATCCCGGTCGGGTGCGTCGCCCTCCTGAACGCCACGAGGGCGACACCCGGCTGGATCAACCGATGCCGTCGACCGCAGCCCTGAGTGCGTTGATCGACGGGTCCCAACTGAAGTTCAGGACCGGGATGCCGGAGGCGGCGGCGTTGCTGTCGCCACCGAGGACCACCGCCCGCGGCTTGCTGGTGCCCTGGGGGACCACCAGGTACCAGTTGCCCTTCACATTCGCGATGAACACTTCATCTACCTCCTGGTCGGGCGGGTTCGGGTTGGTGACGTCCCCGACGTGGTTCTCGAAATCCACCGTCGCGCCGAAGTTCGTCGGACTGCCGGTGTTCAACCACAGACTCGTGTGCACATGCGGTCCGACGCCGGAGTCACTGCCGTTGGCCGAGGCGCCGGAGTACGCGATGGTCTGGCCCCGCGACACACGTTGTCCGGTGGAGACGGTGATCGACGACAGGTGCAGGTGCCGGGTGTAGTTGCCGTCGTCGTGGGCCATCCCCACGACACGTCCGGTCGCGGTGGAGGTGTCGGTCTTCACGTACCGGATCGTGCCGTTCGCCGCGGCCATGACGGGAGTGCCGGTCCCGACCGCGTAGTCGGTGCCCGGCTCGCCCGAGGGAGGCGTCCGGTTTCGGTGATCATGCCAAGAGCTGGAGATCCGGACATTTCCGCACGGCCTCTGGTAGCTGCCGGCAGCTTGAGCGGAATCAGGCAGCAGACCGAAGGCGGCCGACACCCCGGACGCCGCCAGTGCGGCGCTGGTGAGGAAGCCTCGCCTCGAAAGTCCACGCAGGTAGGCGACGCCGCCGAGATCCTCGGGCCGCGGGCCGCCGCGGCCGACGAGCCGGGGATGGCCCGGGCGAGGCTCCTCGTTGAGGATCATCGATGAAACTTAATGCTGCCTGCGGCGCAGGGCAAGGGTTCCTCTTGGTCCACGCGATCGGGCTCGCTTGCGCCGACCAGGGGATGCCTTGGGTCGTCCAGGCAACCGCCCTGTTCGGACGGAATGGTGACCAACGCCGGCACGGTCACACTCACCGGTGTCACCGTCACCGACGCCCTGGTCGCCCCCGCCGATCCGGCCGGGCTCGAGCCGATCACCTGCGGACCGGACCGGACCCCGAACGGTGCGGTGACCTTGCCGGCCGCCGCGACGGTGACCTGTACGACGGTCTACACCGCGACGAAGGCGGACCTACGCAACGGGTCGGTCACCAACACCGCCACCGCGACGGGTACCCCGCCCGCAGGTCCGGCGCCGATCGCCACAGAGTCCCGGCTGACCATCCCGACCCGGGTCAGGCTGCCGGTGACCGGAGGATCGCTCGACATACCGCTGCTGGCCGGTGCCGCCGTCGCGGTGCTGCTGCTCGGGGTGGCTCTGATCCTCGTCACCCGCCGTCGACGGGCCCGCCGGCCGGCGTAACCAGACGTGTGGGACGCGACCCGGGCCTGCTGTTCGTCCCTTCGGCGTTCGTCTGGTCTCCAGCGCCGATGCCGGCCGCCTGGCCGATTCTGTTCTCGTGGTGATCGCGTTGAAAGCTCTACGAGATCCGGGGCGGTTGGCCGCCCACGTCGAACAGAGCCTCCCGAACCACCCTCTCAGTTGGTCGGTGCGGGGCTCAGCGCCGCGCAGGCCGTCAGCGCCTCCTTCGTCTTCACGTCGGATGCGTCGATCTTGTCCATGTCGACTCCACGACCGCTGAGACAGGTGCGGTAGGCGGTCTGGCGCCCGTCGCCCCGCCCGCCGCCCGGCGCGGCGGAACCGTCGGGCCCGCCCCGCCCGCCGGGCCGGCCGGTCGGCCGCAGCGACCCGCAGGCCTCCTGCGCCTTCTGCCAGGTGGCCTCGTCTACACCCTCCGGAAGTTGCCCCGCCCCTGGGAAGCCACGGCCCGGGCCACCGGACGCGGACGGCCGAGCGGTCGGGAAGCCCGAGGGCCGAGCGGTCGGGAAGCCCGAGGGCCGAGCACCGCGGGAGCGCGACGGGTCGGCGGATGGCAGGGTGACGCCGTTCTCCCGCAGGCAGTCCTGGTACGCCGCGAAGGCGGTGCCATCCTGCCCGCCCTCGGCCGCTGCGTTGGTGGGGGTGTCGTCCGGGCCGCAGGCGGCCAGGAGCACCGAGACGACGCCGGTCAGCGCCACCGCCAGCAGACGACTCATTCCAGCGTTCGACACGGCGACTCCTCGTCCGGTTCGGGGACGTGCCCAGGTAACCGGTCCTAACTCCGGGCCGCCTCGGACCGGACTGGGAGTTGCCTCGGAGCTTTCCCGGCGGTCCCCGCCGCCCGACCGGTAGGCGCCCGTTTCCAGGTGACCGAACCGGTGGGCCCGGTCGTTTCTAGGCGACCAGGGCTGGTGGGGCTGCCGATTCGAGATGACGCGGGCCGGTGGGGCCCTCGATCCGAGGCGATCCGGGCCGCTGGGTGGCCGCTTTGAGGCAACTCCGAGCTGGGACCGAGCCTGCGGGAAGGAGTGACCCGCAGACTGATTCGTCATGGGAAACGGCCTGACCCGACTGTGGCGCGTCCGGCGGGTCCGCTGGGGCGTCGCTGCCGCCGCCGGCGTACTCGCGCTGGGTGCCGCCGGTGTCGCGGCATTGCGCCCGGATGCGGGCGGGGCGCCGGCCCGGCCGGTCACCGTCGCGGTCGACCGGGGGACCGTGGAGGTCGACGTCGCCACCACCGGATCCGTCCAGCCGGCGACGACCCGGGTGTTGAGCTTCGCCGCCGCGGGCACGGTGGGGCGGGTCGCCGTCCGGCCCGGCACGGTGGTGCAGGCCGGGCAGCAACTCGCCACCCTCGCCGACGCCGACGTAGCCGCGGCGGAGGACGCGGTGGAGCAGGCCCGGCAGGAGCTGACCGACGCCGAGGACGCCTTCGCCGAGGCGCAGGATCCCACCGGTGCCACGACGAGCTGCGCCACCGCCGCCGTCCGGCCGGTGGTCTGGCAATCGCCGTCGCCCAGCGTGACCCCGACCCCGAGCCCGACCGCCGACGCATCGCCCTCCGCCTCCCGTTCCCCGTCCCCCACCTCCGATCCCGCGCCCTCCACCTCCCGCTCCACGCCTTCCGACTCCCGCTCCGCGCCGTCCGCCACCGGCGGCGCGCAGCAGCCGCACGGGGGACAGACCTCCGGCGGAGCCACTTGCGCCGGGGCGCTCGGGCCGGCGGCGACCCGATCCTCGACGCACAGCGCAAGGTCAACCAGGCGGACGACGCCCTCGCCGCGGCGGAGGACGCGCAGTCGGGCACGAAGATCACCGCGCCGATCCGCGGCACCGTCCTGACCGTCGCCGGGACGGTGGGCAGCAAGGTCGACCGAGGCGCCACCTTCATCACCCTGGCCGACACGTTCGCCATGCAGGTCGAGGCGGATTTCCCGGAGGCGGACGCCGCAGCCGTCGCCATCGGGCAGCACGCCACTGTCGGCCTCGCTGACCACGTGGGCCACACCTTCCCGGCGACCGTCGTACAGGTGGACCCTGTCGGCACCTCGGACGGCACCATGGTCCGCTACGGCGTACTGCTCTCGTTCGTCGAAGCCCCGGAGCACCTGCTGCTGGGGCAGACGGCGGCGGTGACCCTCCGGACCGGAGCCGTCGACGACGCGCTGCGCGTGCCGTCCACCGCCGTGCATGACGTGGCCGGTGGCCGAGGCACCGTGCGGCTCGGCGCCGGGGAGTCGCGTACGGTCACCATCGGCCTGCGTGGCGACCAGTACACCGAGGTCACCGGCGGGCTGGCCGACGGTGACCTGGTACTGCGGTCGTGGTGACAGCTGACGCAAAGGTTCCACACAGGGCGCCCCGAGGTGGATCCGGTAGGCATTGCCGGTGCGAACCGACATCCTCCGGCCACCGGGCGACGGCCCGTCCCCGGCCCTCGACGGCTCGACCCGCGCCGCCCGGGTGCTGGTGGTGGACGACG
Organism: Micromonospora sp. WMMD964; assembly: GCF_029581455.1. Taxonomy (NCBI): domain Bacteria; kingdom Bacillati; phylum Actinomycetota; class Actinomycetes; order Micromonosporales; family Micromonosporaceae; genus Micromonospora; species Micromonospora sp. WMMD964. The sequence continues at coordinate 1,725,345 of NZ_CP120860.1, forward strand.
AGCCCAACATCTCCGCGCTGCTGGCCGCCACGCTGCGCCTGGTCGCCTACGACACCCGGGTGGCCGGCACCGGCCGGGCGGCGCTCGCCTGCGTCGAGGAGTTCGACCCCCACCTGGTCGTCCTCGATGTGATGCTGCCGGACCTGGACGGGTTCGAGGTGGCCCGGCGGTTGCGCGACGCCGGCCGTCCGGTGCCGGTGCTCTTCCTCACCGCTCGGGACAGCGTGGAGGACCGGGTGACCGGGCTCGTCGTCGGCGCCGACGACTACGTCGCCAAGCCGTTCAGTCTCGAGGAGGTGGTGCTGCGGATCCGGGCCATCCTGCGCCGCAGCCGGCCGGAGGTGCCGGCCGAGCCGGAGCGGAACCCCACCCTGCGCTACGCCGACCTGGAGCTCGACGACAACGCACACCAGGTACGCCGGGACGGTCAGCCGGTGGAGCTGTCGCCGACCGAGTTTCGCCTGCTGCGTTATTTCCTGGTCAACGCGGGGCGGGTGGTGAGCAAGGCGCAGATCCTCGACCGGGTGTGGCACTACGACTTCGGCGGCGACGGGCGGATCGTCGAGTCGTACGTCTACTACCTGCGCCGCAAGATCGACGTTCTGGGTCCGCCACTCATCCACACCGTCCGCGGGGTGGGTTACACCCTGCGGCTGCCGCACGGGGACGAGTGAACCGCCGGCTGCGGGGCCTGCGTCGGTGGCCACGGTGGACCCTGCGCTCCCGGCTGGTCCTCGTTGTCGGCGCGCTCACCACCGTCGCGTTGCTCGGCGCGAACACGGCCGGTTTCATCCTGCTTCGCGGCTATCTGCTGGAGCGGATCGACGACCAGTTGGCCACCCAGGCCCGTCCTCTGCACGCTGGGCCCCGCGCGCCGGGCCCCGGAGGCGCGCCGCCATCCGAGCCGTCCCGGCCGCCCGCCGCCGAGCCGTCCCGGCCGCCCGCCGCCGAGTCGTCCGGGCCGTCGGCCGCCGAGCCGTCCGGGCCGCCCGCCGCCGAGTCGTCCCGGCCGCCCGCAGCCGAGCCGTCCGGGCCGTCGGCCGCCGAGTCGGCGCGTCCGGCCCCGGCCGGGGAACCGTCCTCCGGCGCCGGTCGGGGGGTGGCCGGGCGGTTCGCCCGCCTGGGCCAGGACCAGCTGGTCGTGTTCTACCGGCCCGACGGCGCCCGGGACGCCGAGCGCAGCAGCACCCCCACCACGACCACCCCGGACCCCGGCACGTTCGCCGTGGTCACGGCCCGAGCCGCGACGGGCCGGCCGTACACGGTGCCCGGCGGGGACGGGACGGCGCAGTGGCGGCTGCTGGCCGTGCCGGTGGGGCGGGACGGCGCGGTCGTGGTCCTCGGCGTGTCGCTCGGGGAGGCGGACCGTACGGCCGATCGGCTGCTCCTCATCGACGCGGCGGTCACCGGTGCCGTGCTGCTCGGGTTGGGCCTGCTCGCCGCCTCGGTGGTACGGCTGGGTCTGCGCCCGTTGACCCGGATGGAGGGCGTCGTCGCCGGCATCACCGGAGGTCACCTCAGCCGCCGGGTCGACGGGGCCGACCCGCACACCGAGCCGGGGCGGCTGGGCGCGGCGGTCAACCTCATGTTGGACCGGATCGCCGCGGAGATGGCCGCGCGGGCCGCCTCCGAGCGGCGGCTGCGCCAGTTCGTCGCGGACGCCTCGCACGAGCTGCGCACACCGCTCACCTCGATCCGGGGCTTCGCCGAGCTGTACCGGCGGGGTGGCGCACCGACCGGTCCGCTGCTCGACGAGACGATGAGCCGGATCGAGGGTGAGGCGGCCCGGATGGGCGTGCTCGTCGAGGACCTGCTCCTGCTCGCCCGGCTGGACCAGCAGCGGATTCCCACCCTGCGTCCGGTCGACCTACTGGAGATCGCCGCCGACACGATCCGCGACGCGCACGCTCGTACACCGGGCCGGCCGGTGCGGCTGACCACGCTCGCGGACCGCGACGACACATTCGAGCCGCCGAGCGTGCTCGGCGACGAGCATCAGCTCCGTCAGGTCGCGGCGAACCTGGTCGGAAACGCGCTGCAGCACACCGACCCGGACGACCGGGTCACCGTCCGGGTCGGTCGGCTGCCCGCGCTACCAGCCGACCCGGCCGTCCGCTCTGGCCCGCCGCCCGCCCCCGGTGCCGGTGGTCTCGCCGTGCTGGAGGTGTACGACGACGGGTCGGGAATCCCGGCGGGGCACGCGGGCCGGGTGTTCGAGCGGCTCTACCGGGTGGACGCCAGCCGGGCGCGGGCCAACGGTGCTGGCTCCGGGCTGGGGTTGTCCATCGCGGCCTCGATCGTGCACGCCCACGGGGGCTGTATCGACCTGCACAGCGTGCCGGGGATGGGCACGACCTTCCGGGTGCTGTTGCCCCTCGCCCCCGAGCGCCCCCCGGCCACCGGTGCACCGCTGGTTGCCGGGGCGTTCCCGGTCGGCCACGCGCCGCTGCCCGCCGGTGTGCCCTCGGCCACCGGCGCGCCGCTGCCCTCCGGCGCGTCCCGGGTCCCCGAGGGCGGCGAGCCGGAGGAGGGGGTCAGGGCGTGGACCGTGATTCCAAGCCAGCTCTGAGGTTGCCCGGACCCTCCTCCCAGCCGATCGGGTGAGGCTTTCGGCCATGCGAGTGCGCCTGCCGGCCGTCCTGCACCAACCGCCTGTGTTGGTGAACGCCGCCCTGGCTCTGTTTCTGGCCGCCGGCGGCTACTGGGCCTGGTCGTCGGTGTCCGCCGGCTCCGCGCAGGCGGAACCGGCCCAGGGCACCCGGACCGTCCAGGTGACCCGGGGCACGGTGACCGCCACGGTCACCGCCAGCGGTTCGGTGGAGAGCGCCACCACGGCGAGCGCCAGCTTCGGCACCGCGGGCACCGTCACCGACATCCGCGTCCGGGTCGGCCAACAGGTCAAGAAGGGGCAGCTGCTGGCGACCGTGGACCCGGCCGCCGCCGAGCGGGCGCGCGACGTGGCCGAGGCGAACCTGGACGCGGCCGAGAGCGCGCTCGATCGGGCGGAGGCCGCCGACGGCGACACGTCCTCCGCCGAGAGTGCGGTCACCCAGGCGAAGCTCGCGGTCGACGAGGCCGAGGCGGGGGTGGCCGGGACGAGACTGACCGCCCCGATGGCCGGTACGGTCGTCGCCGTCAACGGCACGGCGGGCAGCTCCTCCGGCGGCTCCGGTTCGTCCGGCGGCAGCTCGGGCAGCTCCGGCGGTTCGGGAGGCCAGCAGGGCGGCGGGACCGGGCAGAGCGGTGGCGCGTCGAGCGGCTCCTCGGGTTTCGTGGAGCTCGCCGACCTCACCCACCTGCAGGTCAACGCGGCGGTCGCGGAGGCGGACGCGACCCGGCTCAAGAACGGCCAACCGGCCACCGTCACCTGGAACGCCCTCTCCGGCGCCCAGGTCGCCGGCAAGGTGCTGTCGCTCGACCCAACGGCCACCAGCAGCAACAACGTGGTCACCTATGGCGTGACGGTCGGCCTGGACGAGGTGCCCACCGGCGCGAAGCCGGGGCAGACGGTCGCCGTCGCCGTGGTAACCGGTACTGCCCAGGACGTGGTCATGGTCAACTCAGCTGCGGTCAGCGGTGCCGGTGAGCGGCACACCGTCACCGTGATCACCGAGACCGGCCAGGAGAACCGGCGGGTGGAGGTCGGCCTCGCCGGGGACCAGGCGTACGAGATCACCTCCGGGCTGGCCGAGGGCGACCGGGTCCTGCTCCGCGCGGCCGGCACGGGTACCGGCACCGGCGGCACCGGCATCCGCGGCGGGGGCGGCTTTCCCGGCGGGGGCGGTTTCCCGGGCGGCGGCGGCTTCCCCGCCGGCGGCGGTCAGGGCGGTCGTCGCGCCGGCAACGGAGGCAACTGATGCGCCCACCGGGCACCCCGGGCCGTCCGGTCCTTGACGTCCGTCGGCTGACGAAGGTGTACGGCGAGGGCGACGCGACGGTGCACGCCTTGCGCGGCGTCGACCTGTCGGTGGACGCCGGCGACTACGTGGCGATCATGGGTTCGTCCGGTTCCGGAAAGTCGACCCTGATGAACATCCTCGGCTGCCTCGACACGCCCTCGAACGGGCGCTATCTGCTCGACGGCGTCGACGTGGGCAGCCTCGCCGACCGGCAGCTCGCGCTGGTTCGCAACCGGCTGATCGGGTTCGTGTTCCAGGCATTCAATCTCATCGCCCGGACCAGTGCCGTGTCCAACGTGGAGCTACCGCTGGCCTACGCGGGGATTCCGGCGGCGCAGCGACGCCGCCGGGCGCTGGACGCGCTGGACGCGGTCGGCCTCGCCGACCGTGCCCAGCACCACCCCAACCAGCTCTCCGGTGGCCAGCAGCAACGGGTTGCGGTGGCCCGTGCGCTGGTCACCGAACCGGCCCTGGTGCTTGCCGACGAGCCCACCGGCAACCTGGACAGCCGCTCCACGGAGGACATCCTGGCCATGTTCGACCAGCTCAACGCCGCCGGTCGGACGATCGTGCTGATCACCCACGAACCGGAGGTCGCCGCACGGGCCCGCCGGCTGATCCGGCTCCTCGACGGCCAGGTCCGCTCCGACCAGCGGCAGGACCCGGTGGGCCGGCACGCCGCGGGGGTGCCGCGGTGACGCTGACCGAGACCCTCCGCTTCGCGCTGCGCGGGGTGAGCGCGAACAAGCTGCGCTCGGCGCTGACGATGCTCGGCATCCTGATCGGTGTCGCCGCGGTGATCCTGCTGGTCGCGGTGGGGAACGGGTCCGCGCAGGCGATCACCAGCCGGATCGAGGCGCTGGGCACCAACACGCTCACGGTCACCGGCGTCAACCGGCAGGCGGGCGCGAGCGGCCTCACCCTCCAGGTGGCCGACGCGCTACTCGACCCGGTGCTGGCCCCCGCCGTGCGGTCGGTCTCACCGCTTGTCAGCACCTCGGCCGTGGTTACCTATCAGGGTGTCGAGCACGAGGTCGGCCAGTTCGTCGGCACCCGGCCGAGCTGGTTCGACGCCTCGAACTCCCCGGTCGCCAGCGGTGCCGCGTTCATCGCCGACGACGAGGCGCAGGGCCGGCGGGTGGTGGTGATCGGGCGTACCGTCGCCGACGAGCTGTTTCCCGACGCCGATCCGATCGGTCAGCGGGTCACCGTCGGCGGCGCGCTGTTCACCGTGGTCGGCGTGTTGGCGCCCAGGTCCGGCACCGGGTTCCAGGACGCCGACGACGTCGCGGTCGCACCGCTGCGGGCGGTACGCGAGGTGCTGACCGGTTACGGCCCGCTCAGCTCGATTCTGGTCGAGGCGGCGAACCCGCAGCAGGTGGACGCGGCCCAGGCGGAGATCACCACGGTGCTCGCCCAGCGCCTGCCCGCCACCGGCACAGGCAGCACCCCGTACCGGATCCAGAACGCCGCCCAACTGCTTCAGACGCAGACCGAGACCGCCGCCACCTTCACCGTGCTGCTCGGCGCGGTCGCCGCGATCAGCCTGCTGGTGGGCGGCATCGGCATCACCAACATCATGCTGGTCACGGTCACCGAGCGGACCAGGGAGATCGGCATCCGCAAGGCGCTGGGTGCCCGGCGGCGGACCGTGCTGACCCAGTTCCTGACCGAGGCGACCCTGCTGAGTCTGATCGGTGGGGCGCTGGGCGTGGCCGCCGCGTTGATCGGTTCCCGGTTCACCATCGCCGGCGTGCAGCCGGTGATCGTACCCAGCTCGGTCGTGCTGGCCCTCGGTGTCTCGGTCGCGATCGGGCTCTTCTTCGGCGGCCTGCCGGCGGCCCGCGCGGCCCGGCTGCGCCCCATCGACGCCCTGCGCTACGAGTAGCCCATGCGGAGAGACGAGGACATGGACCCCGAAACCGTCATCTTCGACAGGGTCGAGGACGAGCCGCCGGCGGCGCCGACCCGACCGGCCGACCGGGACCTCACCGCGGCGCTCGCGGCCGCCGCGCCACGGCGCTGGTGGAACCGGGGCACGGTGGTGCTGGCCGCGATGCTGCTGGTACTGGGCGGATTCGTGGGTGGCGCGCAGGCGCAGAAGCGGTGGGGGGAGACGCCCACGGCCGCGCGGACGAGCCGGTCGGGCGGCCTCCCGGGCGGTCTGCCCAGCGCGTTCCCCGGCGGTGGTTCCGGTCGGTCCGGTTCCGGCACTGAAGCGAGCCCGGCCGCCGCCGGGTCCGCGACCACCGGCAAGGTGAAACTCGTCGACGGCGGCGTGCTCTACCTGGAGACGGCCGACGGCGGCGTGGTCACGGTACGGACGAACGGCAACACCGCTGTGCGTACCAGTCAGGCCACCGAATTGGCTGAACTCAAGGCTGGCCAGACCGTCAGCGTGCAGGGTGCCCGGACGGCGGACGGGACGGTCACCGCCACCGCCGTCACCGCCACCGGTTGACGGGCCGATGACCTACGGCTTTTCGCCGATTGGCCTTGTGTGTCGGTCGCTGCCCGGTCCTGCTGCGATCGCTTGGTGAAGATCAGCAGACCCGCCCAGGTTGCGGGACCTGGGACAACAGCGGTCCGGGGAACGCGGGTGAACGTGGGCCACTCCCTGCCACCCCAGGTGAACCCCAAGGTCGCTAGACTGGGCCCTCGCGCCCCCGTAGCTCAGGGGATAGAGCATCGGTTTCCTAAACCGTGTGTCGCAGGTTCGAATCCTGCCGGGGGCACCCAGAAGGGCCATCTGAGCCGGCGATACGCATCGCGTTCCACGGAAACAGGTGTGCGACACCGCAGGCCGGCGCCCGGCCGCTGTCGGTCACCGCATATCCGCGTCTCACCAGACCCAGCGTATGGACCTCACACGCTCCGTCAGCGGCGGTGGCCCTGGCCGGACCGATGATCCTGCCGCGCCGTGTTGCTCTTTACGCGAGTGCCGAGTCACGCGAGGCTGACACCATGCGGGAACTGACCTTCGGTATGAGCGTGAGCCTGGACGGCTACGTCGCCGCCCCCGGCGACGATCTCGGCTGGGGTGTGCCGAGCGACGAGCTGTTCCAGTGGTGGTCCGACCGGGTGGCGGCGACGGGCACGGCGCTGTACGGGCGCAGACTGTGGGAGGCGATGAGTTCCCACTGGCCGACCGCCGACCAGCGGCCGGGCGCCACACCGGCGGAGATCGAGTTCGCCGGCCGCTGGCGGGACATGCCGAAGGTGGTGTTCTCGTCGACGATCAGCTCGGTCGACTGGAACGCCCGCCTGGTCAGCGGCGACGCGATCAGCGAGATCACCCGGCTCAAGGCCGAGGACGGCGGCCCCCTGGACATCGCCGGCGCCACGCTCGCCGCGGCGGCCATGCGGGAGGGGCTGATCGACGAGTACGCGGTCGTCACCCACCCGGTCCTGATCGGTGGGGGCAAGCCGTTCTTCACGGCCCTGGACAAGTGGGTGAACCTGACCCTGGTGGAAACCCGCACGTTCCCCGGCGGTGTGGTCTTGACCAGGTACGAGACCCGGCGCTGAGCACCCGCTGAACCGGGTCACCAGTGGTGGGCGAGGTTCACCACCAGCGCGGCGATCGAGGTCACGAAGAAGACCGCCCATCCCACGAGTTTGCGCGAGCCGACCCGCAGGTGTGCGATGAGCGCGCCGACGAAGTACAGGACGAGGCCGGCGGCGGCGAGTGTTCCGAGCAGTGGCACGGCGAACCCGGCGAGCAGTCCCAGGGAGCCGGCGGCGAGCGTCGCACCCAACCGCGGTAACCACGAGTGCGGCACCCGCTTCATGTCCGCCTGGGCCTTCGGGTAGTCGTGGCCCATCAGGTAGGTGACGGCGGCGATGCCGGTGAAGACCGAGGCGAGGATGGTGACGGTGACGTACGTGGCGAACATGTGCCCTCCCTTGTGGCTGTCTGCCTCAAGGACGGGGTGGGGCTGCGAGATGTTACGAGCGAGGCTGTGACCTGTGGCACAGCGTGGGCTACGGGAGGCCCGCAGCCCACGCTGGGCCGGTGCGGCCGAGGTCGTACCGCCGGGTCAGAGGAACTTGTACATGTCCGCGGAGGCCGCTTCGGTCTCTGCGGCGGGCGGTGCCTCCACCGTGACGGGCTTGCCGAAGTCGCTCATCCGCATGTCGGTGACGAGGTCACCCAGGGACTTCGTGGCGATGGTGTAGGAGAGCGCGGTGAGGCGCCCGTCGGCGTCGACAGCCGCTTCGAACGGGATGGCCTTGGGGTCCTTCGCCAGCTTGGCGGTCGATTCGAGGCCGGCGCGCATTCCGCCGTCCGTGTTGGCGGCGGCAGCGGCCTTCTCCAGGTCGGCGACGCCGGTGTAACGGCCGTTGCCCACCTCCTGTGCGGAGACGACGCCGCCGATGAGGCCGGTCTGCGCCTTCAGGTCGAAGGACTGGCGCAGCGAGCTGTTCGGCCTGAGCTTGGTGAGGTCGATCTTCATCCACGGCTTTTCGCCGTCGGCGGAGTCCGACTTGATGTAGGCGGCGTCGCCGATGATGCGCGCCTCGACCGGTTCCGGGGCCTTGCCGGTGACGTGGAGGGTGCGGGCGACCGTGTCGATCTTTCCGCTCATGGTGATCGACTGGTTGCCGGCCTTCACCGAGGCGTCCATGGTGAGCGTGCCGGCGAGGCTGCGCTCCATGCCCTGCTGGACGGCGGCCACCGGCTCCAGTTTGGGCGCCGCGGACGCGGCGGAGGAACCTGACGCCGCAGGTGTGCCGGAGTCGGTGCCGCAACCGGCCACCAGGGTCGCGGCGAGGGCAATCGTGAGGGCGGGGATCAGTCGACGCATAGACGTGACGCTAACGGGCGACCGCCACCCGATTTCGCGAGCGGCAGTCGCCACGCGGGTCGGTCGGGGCGGCAGGGCGGGGATCAGACGGTCGCCAGCTGGTCGGCTCGGCTGAGCACATGGTCGACGAGGCCGTATTCCCGCGCCTCCTCGGCGGTGAACCACCGGTCCCGGTCCCAGTCGCGTTGGATCTCCTCGAGCGTCCGTCCACTGTGCTGGGCGATCAGCTCCTGCATCGTCCGCTTCACGTGCAGCATGTTCTCCGCCTGGATGGTGATGTCCGAGGCGGTACCGCCCATCCCTCCGGAGGGCTGGTGCATCATGATCCGCGAGTGCGGCAGCGCGTACCGCTTGCCGGCCGCGCCCGCGCAGAGCAGGAACTGCCCCATCGAGCCGGCGAATCCGAGCGCCAGCGTGGCCACGTCGTTGCGGACGTAGCGCATCGTGTCGTAGACCGCCATCCCGGCGCTCACCGAACCGCCCGGCGAGTTGATGTAGAGGTAGATGTCCGAGTCGGCGTCCTCGGCGGCGAGCAGCAGGATCTGCGCGCAGATCTGGTTGGCCGACTCCTCGGTCACTTCGGTGCCGAGGAAGACGATCCGCTCCCGCAGCAGCCGCTCGAACACCTGATCGCCGAAGGACGGCTGCCCGCCGTCCCGCATGGTCGTGTCGTACCAGATCATGTGCCGCCACCCTCCACCGTGCCGGCGGGCGGTGGAGCCACCCGGGGGACCGGCCTCTCCAGCGTGCGGCGGGCGGTGGCGGCCGGCCCAGTGATTCTGCCGCCGGCAGATCCGCCGACGGCAGAACCCGCGCGGCCTACGCGACTGTCACCCGCCGCGCACCCGTCCGGGCCCGCACACAGGCCGACAACGCGGCGGTACGCGGACCGGGGCGTGCGCCACCAGCGGAGGCCGTCGCCCCGACGCGGAGGGTCGGCCCGGTCGCACCGGGGGCCCGGTGCAGGACGGGCCGGCTCGTCCGGAGGGCGTGTTGGCTCGCGTCGCGTCGGGCCACCCCGGCCTGCTCGAACCGGCCGAGTGTCGCCCGTGGGGTGGCCGGGATGCGCGGCTCGACCCGCCGCAGGTCGTCGCGGGCCTCCTCCAACAGGTCGGAGAGGCGGATGCCGAGCGCCCGGCAGATCGCCGCGAGCACCTCCGAGGAGGCTTCCTTGCGGCCCCGTTCCACCTCGGACAGGTAGGGCACGGAGACCCCGGCGGCGGCGGCGACCTCGCGCAGCGTGCGGCCCTGGCTCTGGCGTAGTCGGCGCAACACTCCGCCGATGACTCGTCGCAGCAACGACATGCCGGCCTCACTTTCGCGGTCGTCGTCGGGAACACCCTCATCATGCCTGTCCCCGGCCGTCCGGGCCGACCCATGCGGGCCCGCACCGTCGTCCGACGCGACCCGGACGTGCGAACCGCGGGATACCCGCTATGTTGTGGGCGTGCAGGCGACGGCGGGGGAGCAGGTTCGACGGTGATCCATTTCCCCGCGCAGCGTCGGGGCCCGCTGAGCGCGCTGAGCCTACGGCTCGCCGCCGCCCTGGGCCTGGTCTTCGCCGTGGTCGCCGCGGTCTACCTGGGCCGGGACGGCTACCGCGACGTCAACGAGGACGGCCTCACCCTGCTCGACTGCTTCTACTACGCGGTCGTGTCGCTCTCGACCACCGGTTACGGGGACATCACCCCGGCGACGCCGTCGGCTCGGCTGGTCAACGTCCTCTTCATCACCCCGGCCCGAGTGATCTTCCTGATCATCCTGGTCGGCACCACCCTGGAAGTCTTGACCGAGCAGTACCGGACCGGCCGTCGCCTGTCGCGCTGGAGGAGAGCCGTGAAGGACCACGTCATCATCTGCGGCTACGGCACCAAGGGGCGCAGCGCGGTCTCCGCCCTGATGGAGAACGGTCTGGACCGCTCCCGGATCGTGGTGGTGGAGCGCAGCGCCACCGCGCTGCGGCAGGCCACCTCCGCCGGGCTGGTGGCCATCGAGGGTTCGGCGACCCGCTCGTCGGTGCTGAACGAGGCGCACGTCAAGAGCGCCAAGGCCGTGATCATCGCGACGGACAGCGACGACGCCTCGGTCCTGGTCGCGCTGACCGTTCGGCAGCTCACCGCCGGCCAGGTGCGGATCATCGCGGCGGCACGGGAGGCGGAGAACGCCCCGTTGCTCAAGCAGAGCGGCGCGCACCACGTGATCGTCTCCTCGGCGACCGCGGGCCGGCTGCTCGGTCTCTCCACCTCGGCACCGCCGCTGATCGACGTGGTGGAGGACCTGCTGACTCCGGGGCAGGGCATGGCGTTGGCGATGCGTTCGGCGGAGCGGGACGAGGTGGGCCGCTCGCCGCGTGAGCTGGACTCGCTGGTGATCGCCCTGGTGCGGCGGGGCAAGGTGGTCACCCTGGCCGACCGGGCCGGTGCGGTGATCGAGACCGGCGACATGCTGGTGCACGTACGCGACGACCGCCCCCAGTCGGCAACGACCGCCTGACGGCTACCCGCGCCCCGTCAGCAGGAGTCGACGTCGGCGCGGAGCGCCTCGGTGCAGATGGCCGGTGACGTGTTGACGGCACGTCGAAGCAGTTCGTAGAGCGTTTCCCGGTCCGCGGGCCCCAACGCTCCCAGCACCTCGTCCTCAGCGCTCGCGAGGGCGCATTCCGCCTCGCTGAGGCGTTTCGCACCGTCTTCGGTGAGTTCGACGACGTGTCGCCGACGGTCCTCGGGCGAACGGCGTCGCTCGACCAGCTGGTCGGCTTCGAGGTCGTTGAGCAGCCCGACGATGTTGGTGCTGTCCATCTCCAGTGTGCTGGCGAGCGCCTGCTGGCTGCTCCCGCCGCTGTCGCGGAGCACGGTGAGCGCGACCAGGTGCCGGGGGCGGAGCCCCAGCGGTGCCAGCACCGACTCCGACCGCAGCCGCATGCGCCGGGCCAGGTGGTCCAGGAGTGCGCCCGAGCGGTGCTCCGAGGTGTCGAGCGGCTGCGCGGACATGTGACCCAGTCTACCGACTCGGAGGAACATCGGCCTGCTATAAATAGTTGGTGCTGCACAGACGATCCTTGGAGGAGGAATAATGCATCTGCTGCATATCGACTCAAGCATTCGGGGTGACTGGTCGGTCAGCCGGAAGCTCACCGCACGAGCTGTCGCCAACTGGCGCGCGGCTCACCCAGACGGCACGGTGGCCTACCGAGATCTGGGCAAGGACCCGCTGCCGCACCTGGACGCGGATGGCGGTCTGGCTCGGATGACGCCGCCGGAGCAGCACAGCCCGGCGCAGCGCGAGTCCTGGGAGCTCAGCGCCCAGCTGGTCGACGAGGTCAAGCAGGCCGACGTGGTGCTGCTCGGCCTGCCGCTCTACAACTTCGGCGCGCCCAGCAGCGTCAAGTCCTGGGTCGACCACCTGATCGTGCCCGGGTTGGCCTACGACCCGACGACCCAGCAGGGACTGCTCGGCGACCGCGAGTTCGTGGTGCTGGCCACCCGGGGTGGCGGCTACGGCGAGGGCACCCCACGAAACGGCTGGGACCACGCCGAGCCGTGGCTTCCGCACGGCCTGTCGATGACCGGCCTGCAGCCGCGTTTCATCAGCGCCGAGCTGACCCTGGCGCCGTCGGTGCCGGCGATGGCCGAGTTGATCCCGCTGCACGAGGCGAGCCTCGCGGCGGCCGAGAAGGAGATCGACAACCTCTGGCTGCCGGCCTCCGCCCAGCGCTGACTCAGCTCCGGTACGACGAGAGCGGCCGCCCCCGGACCGGGGACGGCCGCTCTCGTCACGAACGGTTGATCAGAGAATCGTCCAGGTGTCGCCGCTGCCCAGCAGGCCCGCGAGCTGCTGCTCGGGTGTCTCGGTGACCGTCGCCTTGGCCGCCGCGAGCTGACCCTGCACCACGCTGTCGTAGGACGGTCGGTCCACCGAGCGGAACACCCCGATCGGCGTGTTGCGCAGGTCCAGGCCGGGCAGCCGGGACAGCGCGAACGCGTACGCCGGGTCGGTGACCGTCGCGTCGTGCACGACGATCTCCTCGGGGCTGACCGAGCTGGTCTCGCGGACCTCCAGGCCGAAGCCGCCCGGCGGGTGAACCACGCAGAACCGCCCGTCGGCCCCGAACGTGATCGGCTTTCCGTGCTCCAGGCGGATCAGGTAGTCGTCCCGGCTGGACGGGTCCTTGAGCTGGTCGAACGCCCCGTCGTTGAAGATGTTGCAGTTCTGGTAGATCTCCACGAAGGCCGAACCCTCGTGTTCGGCGGCGGCCCGCAGCACCGACTGCAGGTGCTTGCGGTCGGAGTCGATGGTCCGGCCGACGAAGCTGGCCTCCGCGCCGAGCGCGAGCGAGAGCGGGTTGAACGGCGCGTCCGCCGAGCCGGCCGGGGTCGACTTGGTGATCTTGCCGACCTCGGAGGTGGGCGAATACTGACCCTTGGTCAGACCGTAGATCCGGTTGTTGAACAGCAGGATCTTGAGGTTGACGTTGCGCCGCAGGGCGTGGATCAGGTGGTTGCCGCCGATGGAGAGCGCGTCACCGTCGCCGGTGACCACCCAGACCGACAGGTCCGGCCGGGACACCGACAGGCCGGTCGCGATCGCCGGGGCGCGACCGTGGATCGAGTGCATGCCGTACGTGTTCATGTAGTACGGGAAGCGGGACGAACAACCGATCCCGGAGACGAAGACGGTGCGCTCCCGGGGGATGTTCAGCTCCGGCATGAACTGCTGGATGGCCGCCAGGATCGCGTAGTCACCGCAGCCGGGGCACCAGCGCACCTCCTGGTCGGACTTGAAGTCCTTGGCGGTGAGCTTGAGGGCGACGGGCTCAGACATTCTTCAGGACCTCTTCCAGCGTCGTCTCCAGCTCGGCGGCCGTGAACGGAAGGCCGCGGACCTGGTTGTAGCTGATCGCGTCGACCAGGTAGCGGGCCCGGATGACGTGGGCGAGCTGGCCCAGGTTCATCTCGGGGATGACCACCTTGTCGTACGAGCGCAGCACCTCACCGAGGTTGGCCGGCATCGGGGCCAGGTGCCGCAGGTGCGCTTGGGCGACGGACAGCCCGCGCTGGCGCACTCCGCGGCAGGCGGCGCCGATCGGCCCGTACGTCGAGCCCCAGCCGAGGACCAGCACCCGGGCGTCGCCGTCCGGGTCCTCCACCTCGATGTCCGGCACCGGGATCGTCTCGATCCGGGCGGCCCGGGTGCGCACCATGAAGTCGTGGTTGGCCGGGTCGTAGGAGATGTCGCCGGTCTTGTCGGCCTTCTCCAGACCGCCGATCCGGTGCTCCAGCCCCGGGGTGCCGGGGATGGCCCACGGACGGGCCAGCGTCTCCGGATCGCGCAGGTAGGGCAGGAACGTGCTGCCGTCCTCGCCGTTGGGCCTGGTGGCGAACTCGACCCGCAGGTCGGGCAGCGACTCCACGTCGGGCAGCAACCACGGCTCCGAGCCGTTGGCGACGTAGTTGTCGGACAGCAGGATCACCGGCGTGCGGTAGGTCAGCGCGATCCGGGCCGCCTCGAGCGCCGCGAAGAAGCAGTCCGACGGCGAGCGGGGCGCGATGACCGCGACCGGTGCCTCGCCGTGCCGACCGAACAGCGCCATGTTGAGGTCGGCCTGCTCGGTCTTGGTCGGCATGCCGGTCGACGGGCCGGCCCGCTGCACGTCCACGATGACCAGCGGCAGCTCCAACGCGACCGCCAGCGAGATCGTCTCGCTCTTGAGCGCCACGCCGGGGCCGCTGGTGGTGGTCACGCCGAGCGAACCGCCGTACGACGCGCCCAGCGCGGCACCGACGGCGGCGATCTCGTCCTCGGCCTGCATGGTGAGCACGCCGAAACGCTTGTGCTTGCTCAGCTCGTGCAGGATGTCCGACGCGGGAGTGATCGGGTACGCGCCGAGGAAGACCGGCAGCCCGGAGCGCACCCCGGCGGCGACCAGCCCCAACGACAGCGCGGCGTTGCCGGTGATGTTGCGGTAGGTGCCCGGCTTCATCTTCGCCGGCTTGACCTCGTAGCGGACCGCGAAGTCCTCGGTGGTCTCGCCGAAGTTCCAACCGGCCTTGAAGGCGGCGACGTTCGCCGCGACCAGCTCCGGACGGGAGGCGAACTTGCGCTCCAGGAAGCGCAGCGTCGACTCGTAGGGCCGGGAGTACATCCAGGAGAGCAATCCGAGGGCGAACATGTTCTTCGACCGCTCAGCGTCCTTCTTGGACACCTCGAACGCGGCGAGCGCACCGACGGTCATCGAGGTCAACGCCACCGGGTGCACGACGTAACCGGCCAGCGACTCGTCGTCCAGCGGGCTGGTCTGGTAGCCGACCTTGGCGAGGTTGCGCTTGGTGAACTCGTCGGTGTTGACGATGATGTCCGCGCCGCGCGGCAGATCGGCCAGGTTGGCCTTGAGGGCCGCCGGGTTCATCGCCACCAGCACGTTGGGCGCGTCGCCCGGGGTGAGGATGTCGTAGTCGGCGAAGTGCACCTGGAAGCTCGACACGCCGGGCAGGGTGCCGGCGGGGGCTCGGATCTCGGCGGGGAAGTTTGGCAGCGTGGAGATGTCGTTGCCGAGCTGCGCCGTCTCCGAGGTGAACCGGTCGCCGGTCAACTGCATGCCGTCGCCGGAGTCACCGGCGAACCGGATGACGACCCGGTCGAGTTGACGGATCTGCTTGGTCACTGTGCCACCTTCGTTCGCGACTGCGGGGCTCTCGCCTTGCCCGGCCACGGAACCTCCTCGACGCAACGTGTCACCGCACCGCCCCAGGCTGGTCCGGCCGTTGTCGTACCTCACCTCAGAGCCTACTTCTAAGGGAGCCCTAACAATCCCCGGAGGTCCGCCGACTGGGACCAGACTCGATGGAGGTTTGCCCCGGTTCACGGGCTTACGCCCCGGCCGCCGTAATTCAGATCACCACCGGAACCTCCGGTGGCCCCGCCGCGCGGGTCGGGGTCACCTCGTCCGCTCAGTCGACCGGCTCCGGTGCCGGCCCGGGCACCGGGCCGTTGAGTCGGCGCCGTAGCGAGGTCGTGGCCAGCGCGAGGGCGAGCACCACCAGCAGCGCGGAGACCACGATCAGGGCGATCGCGGTGCGCCGCACCGAGGTCGTCCCGCCACCGTCACCGGCGGCACCCCCGGGGAGTACGCCCTGGGAGCCGGTCGGCGCGGGCGGCGAGACCACCGGCGTGGCCAGTGCGGCCGCCGCGGTGATCCGGAAGCTCATCTGCACCTGGCGGGTCGCGCCGCTGCGCGGGTCGAGTCGACCGATCACCGCGCCGGACAGCGGCGCCTCCCGCTGGGCCTCCGGCGTCGCCTCCACCGGCAACCGCAGCTCGGCGGTCCTGCCCGCCGCCACCACGCCGGCGTCGCAGCGGGTCCGGGTCGGGTCGACCGCCGCGCAGCCTTCCGGTGGAGTCGGAACTGTCACCCCGGCCGGCAGCACGACCTCCACCCGTCCGGCGGCGTCCACCGATCCGGTGTTGCCCAGCCGGAGCGCGAGGACACTGGCGGCGCCGCTGATGTCGAACGCCACCTCGTCGGCGGCGAGAGCGATCCCGGGCACCGGCGGGCCGGGCGGGAAGAGCACCGCGAAGCCCTGGTCGTCGGACGCCTCCCCGGGTGCCCCCGGCGAGTCGGCGACGACCCGGACCGAGCCGGCCAGCGGCATCCTCCTCCACGCCTCGCCGTCGACCCGCAGGCGGAGCAGGGCGCTGAAGCGCGCGCCGGCCTCGGTCGCCCAGGCCCCACAGCGGTACGTGCCGGCACCGGCGGCGGCGCAGCCCTTCGTCCCGGCGTCGGACAGCCCGGTCGGCAGCGTGTACGACAGGCGGATCCGCTCCGCGGTCGTGCCGGTGTTGTGGACGGTGACCTGCAACGTGGCGGCCGTGCTGGCCGCGTTCCAGTACGCCTCGCCGAGGGTGACGTCCTGGGTGGTGACCTGGACGCCCAGTGGGCTCGGCGGTGGCACCGGACCGGAGGCGGGCGGGCGGACGGGCGGCACCGGCGGCGCCGGCGGCGTCGGCGGAACGGGGGGCGCGGCCGTGGTCGGCCCACCCGGTGCGGGTGCGGTGGTGGTCGGCGCGGGCGGCACGCCCGGAGCGGTGGTCACCGGTGGCGGCGGTGTCGTCTCCGGTGCGGGAGCGGTGGTCTCCGGTGCCGGATCGCTCGGCGTCGGTTCGGCCGGCCCCTCGGTCGGGGGTGGCTCCTCCGAGGTGGTGGCCTCCGGTTCGCTGACCGGATCGGTCGCCACCACCACCGGGTCCGGCTCCAGCGTCGCCGCGCCTGCCCAGGCCGGTCCCACGGCGAGCGCCGCGAGAAGGCCGAGCGCGAGCGCGGTCGCCAGCCGGGGCGCGGTACGCCGCCCCTCGGCCCGGAGACCGGGCGATGCCTTCAGGCGGGCCATCTGTCCTCCGGTGCCATGGGTGGGGGTCCAGTATTCGGTAACAGTTGCCTGGGAGCACTAGTCCCGTCTGGAAACAAATCCGTAACGTGTTTGGGACGGCGCTTCCAGGCGGGCGGTAGGCTCCCGAACTGTGACCGGATACCTGGGCTCGTACGCGACGCTCGGGCTCTTGCTGCTCGCCAGCGTCCTGTTCTTCGTTACGGCGTTCTCGGCCAACCGGGTGTTACGTCCGGCGCGTCCGGCCGACCCACCCGGCAAGCGGGCCGGCTACGAGTGCGGGCTCGACCCGGTGGGCGCGGACTGGGCGCAGATGCAGATCCGCTACTACGTCTACGCGTACCTGTACGTGCTGTTCGCGGTCGAGGCGGTCTTCCTCTTCCCCTGGGCGGTGGTCTTCGACCGGCCGGGCTTCGGTCTGGTGACGGTGGTGGAGATGGCGGTGTTCGTGGCGGTGCTCGCGCTCGGCATCCTGTACGCCTGGCGTAGGAACATCCTGCGCTGGACCTGAGCGTCGAGACCTCCGGCGATCGTGCCGGTCGCCCCGACCGTTCGCGGTCGGTGACGGCGACGACCGGTCAGGCCAGGCCCCGGCGAGTCGCCGCCGGGGGGCGGTCGCCCCGGATCGAGGCCACCATGTCCAGCACCCGACGGGTGGGGCCGACCTGGTGGGCCCGGAAGACCCGGGCGCCCAGCCAGGCCGACACCGCCGTCGCGGCGAGCGTCCCCTCCAGGCGTTCGGCCACCGGCAGGTCCAACGTCTCCCCGACGAAGTCCTTGTTGGAGAGCGCCACCAGCACCGGCCAACCGGTCGTGGTCAGCTCGTCCAGTCGTCGGGTGATCTCCAGGGAGTGCCTGGTGTTCTTGCCGAAGTCGTGTGCCGGGTCGATGAGGATCCCGTCGGGGCGTACCCCCTCCGCGACCGCGCGCTCGGCGAGCCCGGTCACCGTCGCGACCACGTCGGCGACCACGTCGTCGAAGGCGGCCCGGTGCGGCCGGGTCCGCGGGACCAGGCCGCCGGCGTGCGAGCAGACCAGCCCCGCGCCGGTCCGCGCGGCCACCCGGGCCAGCGCCGGGTCGGCGCCCGACCAGGTGTCGTTGAGCAGGTCGGCGCCGGCGGCCACGGCCTCCGTCGCCACCTCGGCGCGCCAGGTGTCGATGGAGATCACCACCTCGGGGAACGCGGTCCGGACGGCGGCGATGGTGTCCACCGTGCGGCGGATCTCCTCGGCCACGTCCACTTCCACGCCGGGGCCGGCCTTGACGCCGCCGATGTCGATGATGGCCGCGCCCTCGTCCACCGCCCGCTCCACCGCGCGCAGCGCGTTGTCGGCGGCGAAGGTGGCCCCCCGGTCGAAGAACGAGTCAGGTGTGCGGTTGATGATCGCCATCACCACCAGTTCGCCGGGGGCGAACGTGCGCCCACCCAGCCGAAGCGCCCCCGCCATGCCCGCCTCCTGACAGTCCGCGCCGTCGCCGCGGCGGCCGAACCCGACGCTAGTCGGTCGTCGGTGGCGAACTGTGGGCGGGCGTCGACACCGATCATGATCGGGACGGGTGGCGGGGTCGCTCCCGGACGGCTGCCATGCCACGATCAGTACATGGGTCAGCTTCTGCTCCTCCTGGTCGTGGCATTGACCGTCGCGGCGGTTGTCTTCGGCGTGACGGTGCTGGTCAGCGGCCGTGATCCCGGCCTGGTGCCGGCCGAGCCGGATTCCCAGGCCGTGGCGTTGCCGAGCACCCGCCCGCTGCGCGAATCCGACGTGGGGGCGGTCCGTTTCGACACCGCCCTGCGCGGGTACCGGATGGCCCAGGTCGATCAGGCGATGCGCCGTGCCGCCTACGACATCGGCTACAAGTCCGAGCTGATCGGCGTACTGGAGTCGGAGGTCATCGCGTTGCGTGAGGGGCGCACCGACGACGCGGACGCGCTGCGTCAGGCCCGCGAGCAGTCCGCCGTCAAGGTGACGGACGCCGACGCGGCACAGCCGGGCGAGGACGCGCCGCTGGACGGCGACGCCGGGTCCGGCTCGTCGCCGGTCGGCTCGGCCGGCGCGGCGGAGCCGCCCGCCGCCACCTCGTCCCCGGCGGATTCCGACGGCGTCGCACCGGCCGTGGCGCCGACCGGCGCTGACCCGGCCGACCGTGAGCAGACCGACGGCGTGCCCACCGACGGTGCCGGGCAGCGCGACGCGGTGGTCCGGTCGGAGACGGCGTGACCGACCCCGGAGGCGTCGACGACCTTCGGGAGGCGGCCCAACCCGGTGCCGGTGAGGTGACCGCCACGGTGATCGTCGACGCTCCGGCGGAGCGGGTCTTCGCCGCGCTGCTCGCCTGGGAGCGTCAGTCCGACTGGATCCCCTTCACCCGCGTGCGGGTGGTCGAGGGCGACGGCCGCGAGGGCAGCCGGATCGAGGCGGTGACCGCGCTCGGCCGGGCCACGCTGCGCGACGAGATGCGGGTGGTCCGGGTCGACGAACCCTACGAGATCGGCGTGGTGCACCACGGCCAGTTGCTGCGCGGCCCGGGCGTGCTGCGCTGCACCCAGCTCGGCCGGGCCCGCACCCAGGTGGTCTGGCACGAGTGGTTCCACCTGCCGGGTGGTCGGGCCGGTCGGGTGGCCTGGCCGCTGCTCTGGCCCGGCTCCAAGATCGGTCTCACCCAGGCGCTGAAGAGGTTCGCCCGTCTGGTCGAGCAGGGCCGGCTGCCCTGACCACACCCGGTGCGGGCTGCCAGCCCGGCGCCCGGAAGAGGTACGCCGCCCGATGCCGCCAGGTCACCGCGGCGCGGAGGTCCCGGGCGATCGAGGCGTACTCGTGGAAGGCCACCCGGAGCGGGTTGTAACTGCCCACGTTCTTGGTGAGGCCGTACACGCAGCGCTCCCGCTCCGGCGCGAACGAGCCGAAGAGCCGGTCCCAGACGATCAGGATGCCGCCGAAGTTGCGGTCCAGGTAGCCGCCCTGCGAGGCGTGGTGGACCCGGTGGTGCGACGGGGTGTTGAAGACCGCCTCGTACCAGCGCGGCAGCTTCTCGATGCGCTCGGTGTGGATCCAGAACTGGTAGATCAGGTTGACCGAGCCGCAGAACGCGACCACCGCCGGGTGTACGCCGGCCAGGATCAACGGGATGTAGAAGACCCAACTGGTCAGCCCGGTCCACGGCTGGCGCAGCGCGGTGGAGAGGTTGAACCGCTCCGACGAGTGGTGCACCACGTGCGAGGCCCAGAGGATCCGGATCACGTGGTGGCCGCGGTGGGACCAGTAGTAGAAGAAGTCCTGGGCGAGCAGGATCACCGGCCAGGTCCACCAGATCTCGGCCACCCGCAGCGGGGTGAGCGCGTAGAGCAGCGCGTACGCGGCGGCGATCGGCACCTTCCAGAGCAGGTCGGTGAAGATGCTGCCCAGACCCATCGCCAGGCTGGTCGCGGTGTCGGCGGCGCCGTAGCCGACCTCGTCGTCGTCGCGGTGCAGCAGGTAGGAGACCCGTTCCAGCACGATGAGCAGCACGAAGGCCGGGATCGACCAGGCGATGACGTCGGGGAACTCCTTCATCGCGCGGCCTCCGCTCGCCGTCGCCGGGCGGGACGCACCGCTGCGTGACCCCGACTTACCGGCCGGTAACAAGCACCATAGGCAGCCGAACGGCGGGTGGCAATGGGGTGTCGGTGCGATGCCCTAGCGTGTACGAGGTGACGGACCTGGTGATCGGTGCCGACGGGTTGGCTCGCTGCGCGTGGGGGTCGAGCACCCCCGACTACGCCGTCTACCACGACACCGAGTGGGGGCGGCCCCTGCACGGCGACGACGCGCTCTACGAGCGGATGACGCTGGAGGCGTTCCAGTCGGGGTTGTCCTGGTTGACCATCCTGCGCAAACGTCCGGCGTTCCGGCTGGCCTTCGACGAGTTCCACCTCCCGACCGTCGCCGGGTACGACGACGCCGACGTGGCCCGGCTGCTCGCCGACGCGGGCATCGTCCGCAACCGGGCCAAGATCGAAGCGGCGATCGCCAACGCCCGTGCCGCCCTGGAGGTGCCGGAAGGGTTGTCCGCGCTGCTCTGGTCCTTCGCGCCGGAGCGCCGACCGGCCCGCCCCGCCTCGTTCGCCGAGCTCGCACCGATCACCGCCGAGTCGACGGCGATGGCCAAGGCTCTCAAGAAGCGCGGCTTCCGGTTCGTCGGGCCCACCACCGCGTACGCGCTGATGCAGGCGACCGGCATGGTCGACGATCACATCGTCGGCTGTCACGTCACCCTCCCACCGGCGGCATGATGGGATGGCAGGCATGACGACCGAGACCGCGTACCGGGCCGACGGATCCGGCCGCGCCGACGGGGTGGGCACCTGGGCGGTGCTGCTGCCCGCCGAGCGGTACGAAGCCGAGCGGCTCGTGCACCACGACACGTTGGAGCTGACCGGGCTGGCCGACGTCGCCCGGCCGGGCCCGGGGGACCAGGTGGCGGTGCTGGTCGACGCGCCGCCCCGGCTGGTGGCCCTCGGCCGGGTCGCCGCCACGGGTCGACGCCACCGGGAAGACCCGGACGACCCGCAGTCCGCTGTCGAGCCGGGGGCGCTGGTCGTGGCGTACACCCGTCGGGCCTTCGACGAGCCGGTGCCGGCCGACCTGCTGACCCTCGACGGGCCGGTGAGCCCGCTGGACCCGGCGGCCTTCCGGGCGTTGGCCGACCAGCTCGGCCCGCCACCGGCCCGGCGCACCTGGCTGGTCAGCCTCGACCTGCCGATCGAGGCCGGCACACCGGCCGAGGCGGTCCGCCTGTTCTGGTCCTACGTGCAGGAGCTGGGCCCGCGTGAGCTGCCCGCCTTCGTGTCACCGGCCGGCGACGAGCTGGCCATGCAGGCGTTCGTGCTGGGCGCCGAGGCCAACCAGGACCCGGAAGAGGACGACTAGAAAAGCTTGTCCAGTCGGCCCTTCCAGTCGGCGAGGACCGGGCCCGGGTCGGTGTCCAGCACGCGTTCGAGCAGCGTGGCGTAGACGTCCCGGAAGTCGGTGGTGAACTTCAGGTCCCCGTCGTCGAGGTCGGTGAGGCTCGGCGCTGCCCCGTGCCAGCCGCCGCGGACGCCCGCGCCGAGCAGCAGCACGTCCGACGCGGTGCCGTGGTCGGTGCCGTCGGAGGCGTTGGCCCGGACGCGACGGCCGAACTCGGAGTAGACCGCGACCACCACCTTCCGCCCCGCCTCGGTGCGACTCATCCGCTCGGCGAACCCGGTCAACGCACGGTCGAGCTGACCCAGCAGGACGGCCTGCAACTGCTTCTCGTCGGCGTGCGTGTCGAAACCGCCGAGCGACACCGAGAAGACCCGCGTGGACACTCCCGCCTCGACGCACTGTGCGACCAGATCCAGTTGGGCGTCCAGCGGGGTCTTCGCCCCGCCGGTGGCGGTCGCCGGGGCCTGCTCGCCGTCCGGGTCCGCCAGGTCCGGGTCGTCGGAGTCGCGGACCTCGCGGATCATCTCGTCCACCGAGCGCAGGTCGGCGAAGCAGGCGGCGGCCCGGGCCCGCGCGGCGGACTCACCCGGCTCGGCGGCTTCGAACGCGGTGAGTGTCTGCGCCGGCAGCCCCTTGGCGGCCTTCCGGTCGGTGACCGGCACCGCGGCACCGGCGCTCTGCGCCCCGGCCAGCAGCGGTGGCAGCGCCGGCTCGAAGGAGACCGCCAGTCGGGGGTCGCCACCTGCCCGGTCCAACCACCGCCCCAGCCACCCGGTGTTGCCCGGCCGGTCCGGCTGCGCGGTGTGCCAGATGTCCATCGACCGGAAGTGGCTGCGGTCCGGCTTCGGGTAGCCGACCCCGCGCACGATCGCCAGCCCACCCTTCGACCAGCGCTGGTGCAGACCCTCCAGCGCCGGGTTGAGGCCGAAGTCGTCGTCCAGTCGCCGCACCTCCGAGTCCGGGTACGCCAGCTCGGGGCGGGCCGCCCGGTAGGCCGGGTCGCCGTACGGGATGACCGTGTTGAGGCCGTCGTTGCCGCCGTAGAGGGTCACCAGCACCAGCGTGCGGGCCTCTGGATCGCGGTCGCCGCTGGTCTCCAGCAGGTCCCGCATCGTGTACGCGCCGGCCCCGGCGGCCAGCGCACCCGCGCCGACCACCCCGCTGGTCACCAGGAACCTGCGTCGGGTCACCGTGTCCATGTCGACTCCTCCGCTCAGCTGACTGTGTACTCGGGGCTGACCAGGCCGGCGGCCAGCAGTTTGCGGGGTTCACCGGCCAGCGGCGTCAGGGCGGCCCGGGTGCGTGGGCCCCAGCCGTCGACCACCAGCAGCCGGGCCAACGCGTCCGGACGGCCGGCGGTGGGGGCGGCGGTCAGTCGGGCCAGCACCGTCGGCGCCGTGGCGGCGGCGAGCATCCCGGCCGTCCGTAGCCGGGCCTGCAACGACGAGGTGGTCAACCAGGCCGCCCCGGCGGGCCAGCCGCCCACGCTCGGCGGTCGCAGCGGCACCTGGTCCAGCGCGTTCAGACCGGCCAGCAGTTGTTTGCGTTGCTGCTCGGGCAGCGCGGAGGGCCGTACGCCGAGCTGCCGTAGCGCGCCCACCAGCCACTCCACCGGCTGCTTGACCAACGTGCCCCGGGTCTGCGCGAACGCCGGGGACGAGAAGATCGCGCGCAGTGTCGCCACGGTGTCCGCGCCGGCCAGGCCGCCCGGTGCCGGGATCTCGGTGCCGGCGTAGCGGAACCAGAGCCGACCGGCCACGAACGTCGCGGCCGTGGGTTGGGCGGCGAGCAGCCCGGCGTACGCCGGGGCGTCGAACCGCCCGGTCTGCCCGAGGATGGTCTTCTCGGAGGGGTCGTGTCGCTTCGCCTCGAAGCGGGCCACGCCGGTCTGCCGGTCGACCACCCAGCCGGTGAGGGCGCGAGCCCCGGCCTTCACGTCCGCCTCGGTGTAGTTGCCGATGCCGAGAGTGAACAACTCCATCAGCTCGCGGGCCAGGTTCTCGTTCGGTGCCTTGCGGGTGTTCTTCTGCCCGTCCAACCAGATGATCAGGGCAGGGTCGCGCACCATCGCGGCGACCAGTGGGCCCAGCGGCCCCCGCCCGTGCCGGCGCAGTGTGTCCAACTGGCCCAGCATCGTCCGGGCGGACTTGACCTTCTGGGCGCTGGTGGCCCAGTGCCCGTGCCAGAAGAAGAGGAGCTTCTCGGTCAGCCCGTCCTCGGCGGCCACCATCCGGTCCAGCCACCACCCGGTGACCTGCTGGAGTTGCTCGCGGCGTTCCGCGTTCGCCTTCTGCCGCTGCTCCCGGGTGGATTCCTTGGTCAGCGCGGCGTACGGGTCCGGGGCCAGGGTGGGCGGCGGGGTGGCCGCAGCCCCCCGGTCGGCCCGACCCGGGTCGAGCAGCCGATCCAACGTCGCTGCCGGCCCGGCCCGCTCGGCCGCGTCCACCTCGTCGGCGGTCGGACCGAAGGTGGCCCGGCGCAGCAGGTGTGCCACCGCTTCACGATCGCTCATAGCGGCCGACGTTAGGCGGCCCGTGTTCGAGGACGGTAAGGGCGGTGTCCGAATCGCGTTCAGCGTCCCTCGAACACCGGTTTCTGCTTGGCGACGAAGGCGAGCGTGGACGCCCGGTGGTCGGCGGTGGCGCCGCAGATCGACTGGGCCTGCGCCTCGGCCGCGAGGGCGTCGGCGAGGGTGCCGGCGTCGGCGATGGAGAGTTGCCGCTTGATCGCCCCGTACGCGACGGTGGGCCCGGCGGCGAGGCGGGCGGCCAACTCCTGGGCGGTGGGCAGCACCTGCTCGTCGTCGTCGGTCAGCCGGTTGAGCAGCCCGAGCCGGCAGGCCTCCTCGGCGCGGACCGGCTCGGCCAGCATCAGCAACTCCACCGCCTTGGCGTGGCCGACCAGTCGAGGCAGTGTCCACGAGGCGCCGGTGTCGGCGGCGAGGCCGACCTTGGCGAAGGCCATCAGGAAACTCGTGGTCGGACCACCGATGCGGATGTCGGCGAGGAACGCCAGCGACGCGCCGGCCCCGGCGGCCATTCCACGGACCGCGGCGATCACCGGCTTGGGCAGGTTGGCCAGCCGGGCGGCGATCGGGTTGTAGTGCGCCCGCACGGTGCCCAGCGGGTCGCTCGCGGAGCTTTCCAGGGTGGCGACGTGTTCGCGCAGGTCCTGACCGGCGCTGAACGACCCACCCGCACCGGCCAGCACGACCGCGCGGCAGGACCGGTCGGTCTCCAACTGCGCCAGGGTGTCGCGCAACGCCTCCTTGAGCGCCACGTCGAGGGCGTTCATCGCGGTGGGCCGGTTCAGCGTGAGGGTGACGACGGCGTCGGTCCGGTCGACCAGCAGCGGCTCGGTCACGTGTCTAACGACCCTTCTGTCGTACGAGGCGGTTGCCGGAGTCGAGGCACTGCTCGACGTACCGGTCGGCGGCCGGACGCAGACGTGCCGCGTGCCGGTCGAAGAAGCTGGCCGCGGCGGTGCCCGGCCAACGCTCGGGCAGCAGCGCCGGGGGCAGTTGCGGGTCCCGGAAGAGGAACGTACGCCACGCGTGCACGAGTCGGAACCGCGTCGCGTACGCCTCCTCGTCGCTGCTGCGTACGGTGACCGCCGCGAGCAGCGGACGCTGGTCCGCGACGAACCGCTCGTAGGCGTGGCCGATCTCGGTCAGGTTCCACGCGCGCCGGACCACACCCATGGCGCCGGGGGTGCCGGCGTGGTGCGCGGCGGTGAACCGCTCGAAGCGGATGCCGGCCTCGGCGAGGAGCAGGTCCACGTCGTCGGCCGGGCGGGTGGCGACCCAGGTCTGCTCGTCGAGCGTGCCGTAGCCGAGGAAGCTCAGATTGGCGGCGAGCCGCTGCCGGTCCCGTCGGGAGCCGGGTGCCTCCAGCACCAGCAGATCGAATCGGCCGTCCCAGGTGACCCGGCCGGTCCGGTAGATCCGCGCCGCTGCCTCGTCGAGTCGGCGCGCTGCTTTCGGTGTGATCGAATATCCCGGTCCGGAGACCAGCCGGAGGGGCTCGAGCCAACCCTGGCGCACCATCCGGGACACGGCGGTGCGAACGGCGGGCGGCGCGATTCCCAGCGGCGCCAGTAGCTTGACCAGGGCAGCGACCGGTGCCCGGCCACCCCTCGGACGGAGGTGGTCGCCGTACAGGTCGAAGAGTGCCGACCGTGCCTGCATGACCGCACATTGTGACAGGCCTTCTCAAGATAAGCTAGATGCTGTTACATCAATGCTGCTCCGGTTTGGGTCCGGCGGTGTTCATCAGGGAAAATCGTCTGTCGACACCCCCGCGACCGTTGCGGGTGGTCGTGACGAAGTGGCTGTGGGGCAACCCACCGACCCTGGTGTAGGTCTGAGGGGAGACAACATGGCGGCGATGAAGCCGCGGACGGGCGACGGTCCGCTGGAAGTCACCAAGGAGGGTCGGGGCATCGTCATGCGGGTCCCGCTGGAGGGCGGTGGCCGGCTCGTCGTCGAGATGACTCCCGACGAGGCCAACGCGCTCGGTGACGCGTTGAAGGCAGCGGCCGGCTGAGTAAGGAGTGGTCCGGGCGGCGCAGGCCGCCCGGAGCGTTCTTTCGGACCCTGAGCCACCGGTACCGCCGGTGGCTCAGGGTCTTCATCGCTGCGGGCAGGCGGGTTGGGTTCCGCTCCGCGACACTTTCCTGGAGGTACGGTCCCGCGTGCTCGCCATCCGTCTGATCGCCGAGCCCGACCGGCTCGACGTCCTGGTTCTGCCTGTCCGTGCCGCCGACCCGGCCGAGCTCGTCCCGACCGCCGTCGCGCCCCCGGACGGCACTGTCGAGGAGGCCGCCGCGCTGGTGCCCGCCGCCCGACTGACCGGCCGGGCCGGCGAGATCCACACTCAGCTGCGTCCCGGGCGTACCCCCGGTCGGATGCTCCTGCTCGGCGTCGGAGACGGTGGCGAGGCGGCCTGGCGGACGGCCGGCGCCGCACTGGCCCGCTCCGCCACGGATGAGACGCATATCACCATCGCGCTGCCGATCGGGGTGACTCCGGCCGAGGTCCGTGGGTTCACCGAAGGGCTGCTGCTCGCGCCGTACCGGTTCCGACTGACCGAGGCCGACACCGCGCCGGCGCTCGACAGCGTCGACCTCCTCCTCCCCGATCCCACCTCGTTCGAGGCCACCGTGGCCGCCGCCCGGACCACCGCGACGATGACCCACCTCGCCCGGGACCTGACCAACACCCCCTCCTCGGTGAAGACCCCGCAGTGGTTCGCCGACCAGGTGACCTCCGCCGCCGCCGATCTTCCTGACCTGCGACTGCGGGTCCGTGGGCCGGCCGAACTCGCCGCCGAGGGCTTCGGCGGAATCCTCGCCGTGGGGGGTGGTTCGGCCAGCGCCCCACGGCTCCTCGAACTGGACTGGCACCCGGCCGACGCACGCACCCACGTGGTGTTGGTCGGCAAGGGCATCACCTTCGACACCGGCGGCATCTCGATCAAGCCGGTGCCGGCGATGAAGCTGATGCGCAAGGACATGGCCGGCGCGGCGGCGGTCGTCGCCGCCACCCTCGGAGCCGCCGAGCTGCGGCTGCCGGTCCGGGTCACCACGTTGGCTCCGCTCGCCGAGAACATGGTCAGCGGCGCGGCGTTCCGGCCCGGCGACGTCATCACGCACTACGGCGGCACGACGAGCGAGACGACCAACTCCGACGCGGAGGGCCGCCTGGTCCTCGCCGACGCGCTGGCGTACGCGGTGCGGCAGCTCAAGCCGGACCTGCTGGTCGACCTCGCCACCCTCACCGGCGCCAACGCCGTGGCCCTGGGCAAGCGCACCGCCGCGCTGTACAGCGAGAACGACCGACTGGCCGCGGACGTGCTGGCCGCAGCCGAGGCGGCCGGCGAGTCGGCGTGGCGGATGCCCCTGCACACCGACTACGTGGAATACCTGGGTAGCGAGATCGCCGACCTCTACAGCGCCCCCACGCAGGGTGCCGGTTCGGTGCTGGCCGCCCTGTACCTTCGCGAGTTCACCGGCGACCTACGAGACCGTTGGCTGCACCTGGACATGTCGGCCCCGTCCTGGGCCGACGGTGACCACGCCGAGGTCAGCCGAGGCGCGACCGGCTGGGGCGTCAGGTCGTTGCTCCGCTGGTTGGCCGGCATCGACTGACCCTGGTCAGCACTTCACCTGACCAGGGTCAGCACTTCACCGCGGCGAGCAGCCCGTGCCCGACCGGGAGCAGCGCCGGAATCCAGTGCTCCGACTCCCGGACCGCCTTGATCGTTTCGCGGACCGTCACCGTCTCCGCGTCCCGAGCCGCCGGGTCGCCGATCCGGCCTCCGGCCAGCACACCGTTGAGCGCGAGCACACCCCCCGGGCGCAACAGCCGCAGCGCGGCCTCCACGCAGGCGTGGAAGCCGGTCGCCTCCGCGTCCACGAACACCAGGTCGTACGCGCCGTCGGCGAGCCGGGGTAGCACGTCCAGCGCACGACCGGTGATGATCCGCGTACGGCCGGCGGGGAAGCCCGCCTCGCTGAAGATGCGTCGGGCGATCCGTTGGTGCTCCACCTCCACGTCGATCGTGGTGAGCACCCCGTCCGCGCGCATGCCACGCAGCAACCAGACTCCGCTCACTCCGGTGCCGGTGCCGATCTCCACCACGGCGCGCGCGTTGCCGGCGGCGGCCAGCAGCCGCAGCGCGGCCCCCGCGCCGGGGGTGACCGCGTCGAGGCCCACCTCCCGGGCCAGGCTACGGGCGGTACGCAGGACGAGATCCTCGGTGACGTACGACTCGGCGAACTGCTGAGCCTGGGCCGTCGAACTGCCGGAACCGGCGACCGTGGCGATGGGGCACCTCCGGGGCGGTGCGTGGTGCGGGGGCGGGTTGGCACTGTGAGCGTAGAGGCGACCGCCGTGGGGCGCAGCCGCGCCTCCGACTGTCGCGATCGGCGGGGCAACCGGTGACTCCACCGCGTACATCCGTGCAATCCTGGAGGCGGTATCCCGTCAGGCGCGACCGAACCGGCCCGTGGCCGGGCGACGCGGGCGCGGGATCCGGGACGGACTGGGAGGCACCGACGTGACCGACGGCTGGGACTGGCGCCGGGGCGGTGAGACTCCGGCGCGACCGCCCGGGGCGGGGAATCCTCCGGCCGGGTCGCCGACCACGCCGGAGGCCGGCTACGCGTCAAGCGTGCCGTCAGGCGGGCCGGGGCCGACACCCGGGCATCCTCCGGTGGCCGGTGCGCCGTCGCCGAGTCGGCCGGCACCCGGGCACCCTCCGGCGGCGGGTGGGCCGAACGCCGGGCCGGCGTCGAGCTGGCCGGCCGCGTCCGCGTCCGGGGCGTCGCCCTGGTGGTCGGACGCGCTCGCCGATCCCTGGCGGGACCCGGCGGCCCCGACCGCGGTGGTGGTTCCGGGGGTGGCGGTGGCCGGCACCGAGCCGGAATCGGTCACCGACCCGGACGCGCCGGGCCGACCGACACTGCGTCACCTGCTGCTCATCCCCGTGATCACCGCGCTGCTGGCCGGCACCCTCGGCGGCGCGCTGGGCTACGCGTTCGCGGTTCGCGGTAACGCGGGTGGGACGGTGCTCGGCGGGGCGCCGGCAGAGGCACCGGCGCTGGCCCAGCGCAAACCCGAGTCACTGGCCGGTGTCGCCGAACGGGTCCTGCCCAGCGTCGTCACCGTCCGGGTGAGCAGCCTCGGCGGGACCAGCGAAGGCTCCGGCTTCATCGCCACCGCCGACGGCCACGTGATCACCAACGACCATGTGGTGGCCGGTGGCACCGGCAAGGCCTCGGTGGTCTTCAACGACGGCAGCAGCGCGCCGGCGACCATCGTCGGTCAGGACCCGGAATCGGACATCGCCGTGATCAAGGTGAGTCGTCCCGGGTTGCAGGCGGTGGAGTTCGGCGACTCGGACGCCCTCGCCGTCGGCGACCCGGTGCTCGCCATGGGTTCGCCGCTGTCGCTCGCCAACACGGTGACCGCCGGCATCGTCAGTGCGCTGGACCGGACGATGCAGGCAGGCGAGCCGGGCGGGCCGGTGCGCTACTACGCGGCCATCCAGACCGACGCCGCGGTCAACCACGGCAACTCGGGTGGCCCGTTGGTCGACGGCGCCGGGCGGGTGGTCGGCGTGAACTCCACGATCAAGTCCCTGGTCGCCGAGGGGCAGGAGGCGGGCAACATCGGCCTCGCCTTCGCGATCCCGATCAACCAGGCCAAGCGGGTGACCCAGGACATCATCGGCACCGGCAAGGCCCGGCGTACGGTGATCGGCGCCCGGGTGGAGGGCCCGACCGGAGTCGTCGGGGGTGGCCTCCGGTTGGCGGCGGTGGAGCCGTCCGGCCCGGCGGACAGCGCCGGCTTGAAGGTCGGCGACGTGATCCTCAAGATCAATGGGCGGCCGATGACCGAGCCGACGGACCTGACCGCGCTGGTCCGCAAGTACGCGCCGGGTTCGGTGGTGACGGTCGAGTTTCGGCGAGGCTCCGCCCGGCAGAACACCTCGGTGAGACTTGCCGCGGACGCGAAGTGAACAGCGGCTCACCCCTTGCCCGAACGCCGCCCGGCGTGCGTAGTCTTGCTGCTGACGCCGAGAGGAGGCCAACGGGATGCTCGACAACCTGAACTGGTGGGAGATCGGAGCGCTGCTGCTCCTGGCGCTGCTGATCTTCGGGGACCGGTTGCCCGCGGTCATCACCGACGGCCTGCGGTTGGTGCGCAACCTGCGCAACATGGCCCGCAACGCCACCGGCGACCTGAGTCGCGAGCTGGGCACCGACATCCAGCTCGAGGATCTGCACCCGAAGGCGTTCATCCGTAAGCACCTCCTCAGCGAGGAGGACGAGGCGGCGATCCGCAAGCCGTTGCAGGGTGTCTACGACAACCTCCGCGCGGACGTCAGCAGCGTGCACGACGACCTGAAGGACGTGGCCAACGCCGCCGACGTGCGCTCGGGCGGGGCCCGGCCCAGCACGGCCACCAGCACCCCCTCGGCGCCGGCCCCCCGCGTCAGCTACGACGACGCCACCTGACCGACCCGCCGCGCACACCGCTTGAGCCTCTGCCCGGCGGTGATCGACTCGGATTTCCGGAAGTCGGCCTGTCCACCAGCGCCGGATGCCCCGACATCGGGGAAGTCGAGTCGATCACGAGACGGCTCAGCCCGCCGACCGGTGGGCGGCCGACGGGCTGACGATGTTCGCGCCGGTCAGCGGCCGGCGGGCTTGAGGCCGAGCGGCTTGCCGAGCAGCGACTCACGGCGTACCGCGAGCCGGTCGGCGATCGTGCCGAGCGCCGTCGCGGCCGGGGACTCCGGCTCGGCCAGCACGATCGGGTTGCCCGCGTCGCCGGCCTCACGGACCCGGGTGTCCAGCGGGATCTGCCCGAGCAGCGGCACCTGGGCGCCGATGGTCCGGCTCAGCGACTCGGCGACGGCCGTGCCACCGCCCGCCCCGAAGATCTCCATCCGGGAGCCGTCCGGCAGCTCCAGCCAGGACATGTTCTCGATGACGCCGACCACACGCTGGTGGGTCTGCAGGGCGATCGCACCGGCCCGTTCCGCCACCTCGGCGGCGGCGGCCTGCGGGGTGGTGACCACCAGGATCTCCGAGTTGGGCAGCAACTGGGCCAGCGAGATGGCCACGTCACCGGTGCCCGGGGGGAGGTCCAGCAGGAGCACGTCCAGGTCACCCCAGTAGACGTCGGCCAGGAACTGCTGCAACGCCCGATGCAGCATCGGGCCGCGCCACACCACCGCGGCGTTGCCGGCGGTGAACATGCCGATCGAGATGACCTTCACGCCGTGCGACTGCGGCGGCATGATCATGTCTTCGACCCGGGTGGGTCGGCCGTCCGCGCCGAGCATCCGGGGCACCGAGTGGCCGTAGATGTCGGCGTCGACCACGCCGACGGAGAGCCCGCGGGCGGCGAGGGCCGCCGCCAGGTTGACGGTCACGCTGGATTTGCCGACGCCACCCTTGCCGCTGGCCACCGCGTAGACCCGGGTACGTGAGCCGGGCTGGGCGAACGGGATGACCGGCTCCTCGGTGGCGCCGCCGCCGCGTAGCTGCGACTGCAACGACTGCCGCTGCTCGGGCGTCATCACCCCGAAGTCGATCTCCACTCCGGTGACGCCGGGCACCGCGGCGACGGCGGCGGTGATGTCGCCCCGCAGCTTGTCCTTGAGCGGGCATCCGGCGACGGTGAGCAGCAGCTCGACGCGTACGACGCCGCTGGCAGCGATCGTGGCGGAGCGGACCATGCCCAGCTCGGTGATGGGCCGGCGGATCTCCGGGTCGTTGACGGTGGCCAGGGCGGCCTGGATCGCGTCCTCGACGGTGCTCACGGGTGCTGACATGCCCGCAATGCTACGTCGCGGGGCATCCCCTGCCGCCGCTGCCCGGGGCGGTGTGAGCCAATCGATGGCCCGTTGGTCAGCCGTCGGACCGGCGCGGCCCGGTGCCGTCCGGTCGGGCGTCGCGGGTGACGTCGCCGTCCAGGTCGTCGCGGGGTTCGTCCAGGCCGACACCGTCGGTCGACCGCTGCCCACGCCGCTCCTGCCGGCTCTCCTTCTCCTGCTGCCGGCGTTCCAGCCGTTGCCGGCGCTGCCCCGCCTCGTCCAGCTCCTCGGCCAGCCGGGCCAGCTCGGAACGGAGGAAGTCGCGGGTCGCCACCTCACCCAGCGCGATCCGTAGCGCCGCGATCTCCCGGGCCAGGTACTCCGTGTCCGCCTTCTGCGCGGTGGCCCGCCGCCGGTCCTCCTCCAACGCCAACCGGTCCCGGTCGGCCTGCCGGTTCTGGGCCAGCAGGATCAGCGGCGCGGCGTAGCTCGCCTGCAACGACAGCACCAGGGTCAGGAACGTGAAGGTGTACGGGTCGAAGCGCAGGTCCGCCGGGGCCAACGTGTTCCAGACGAACCAGATGGTGATCACCACCGTCATGACGACGATGAAGTTCGCGGTCCCCATGCCCCGCGCGATGCCCTCCGACCACCTGCCGAACGCCTCCGCGTCGAAGCGGGGCAGCTTGATGCCCCGGGGCTCGCGGGGCTGGTCCAGCCGTTCGGCCCGCCGCTGCTCAGCCATCCGCGCCGTCCAGCACGACGTCGGTGGCGCCCGGGGCGGGCAGGGCGTCGCGGTCGCGCCAGTCGCGGGGCAGCGAGTGGTCCAGCACGTCGTCCACCGTCACGGCGCCGACGAGCCGGTTGTTCCGGTCGATGACCGGCATGGCGACCAGGTCGTAGGTGGCCATCCGGCGGGTGATCTCCGGCAGCGGCGTGGTGGGGCGCAGCGGGTCGATGTCGTTGACCACGACCTTGCCGAGCAGGTCGGCGGGTGGTTCGCGCAGCAGCGCCTGGAAGTGCACCATGCCCAGGTAGCGCCCGGTCGGCGTGTTCTGCGGCGCCCGGGTCACGAAGACCTGGGCGGCGACGGCGGGGGAGAGTTGCGGTTCCCGGATCCGGGCCAGTGCCTCGGCGACCGTGGCGTCCGGCGGCAGGATGACCGGCTCCGAGGTCATCACGCTGCCCGCGGTGCCGGGGGTGTACTTCAGCAGCTGACGTACCGGGTCGGCCTCGTCCGGCTCCATCAGGTCCAGCAGGACGTCCTGCTCCGGTGGGGGCAGTTCGTTGAGGAGGTCCGCGGCGTCGTCGGGGTCCATCTCCTCCAGGACGTCGGCGGCCCGTTCCCGGTCGAGGGCGGCGAGGATCTCCACCTGGTCGTGCTCCGGCAGCTCGCTGAGCACGTCGGCCAACCGCTCGTCGTCCAGTGCGGCGGCGACCTCGTTGCGTCGCAGGTCGGGCAGGTCCTGCAACGCGTTGGCGAGGTCGGCGGGACGCATGTCCTCCAGTACGGCGAGCAGGTTCGCCGTACCCCGGTTGTCGGCGATGCCGCTGAGCCCGCGCACCCGGTCCCACTCGACCTGGTGCAGGTGGCCACGACGGGTGAGTCGACCGGTCTGCTCCCGTACGGCGACCCGGGTCAGTGACCACTCGCCGCCCCGGGAGCACTCCATCGCGACGTCCACGACCGCGCCGGGCTGGCCGCCCGGGTCGAGTTGCACCCGTCGGTCGAGCAGTTCCTGCAGCACCAGCAGCTCGTTCGGGCGCTTCTCGAACCGGCGCAGGTTGAGGGTGCCGGAGCCGAGCACGACGGCGTCCGCGTCGATGGAGGTGATCCGGTTGATGGACAGGAAGATCCGGCGACGCATCGGCATCTCGGCGACGAGGCCGACCACCTCCGGCGGGCGTGTGGTCGCCCGCAGCCGTGCCACGGCGTCACGAACCCGCCCCACCTGGTCACCGTTCGGGTCGAAGACGGCGACTCCGGCGAGACGGGCGATGTAGACCCGGGTCGGCGTGCTCACGGGCACCAGCCTAAGCGCCTAGTGTTTATCAACATGTCGACCTTGGCCTACGAGATCGTGGACGTCTTCACCGACCGCCCCTTCGCCGGTAACCCGCTGGCCGTGGTGTTCGGCGCGGAAGGGCTGGCCACGGAGCAGATGCAGGCACTCGCGCTGGAGTTCAACCTCTCCGAGACGGTGTTCGTGCTGCCACCCACCCAGGTCGGCGTCACCTACCGGGCCCGGATCTTCACGCCGGTGGAGGAGTTGCCGTTCGCCGGGCATCCGAGCGTCGGCGCGGCGGTCACCGCGAGCCGGCGGGGGTTGTTCGGTGTGGGGCCGGTCACCCAGGAGTGCCACGCCGGGGTGCTGCCGATCGAGGTGACCTCCTCCGGTGCGACGTTGACCGGTGGCACACCCACCCTCGGGCCGGAGTTGGATCCGGAGCCCCTGCTGGAGATCGCCGGGCTGGTCGCGGACGACCACGTCGGCCCGGCACCACGCGTCGCCGGTTGCGGGTTGGAGTTTCCGTACCTGCCGGTGCGTCCGGAGTCGCTGGCCCGCGCCCAGGTGAACGCGGCCGCGGCGCAGCGGTACGGGGTTTCGCACGTCAGCGTCTTCTCCTGGGACGCGGCCGCCCAAACCGCACACGCCCGGGTCTTCGTGCCGGGGATCGGCATTCCGGAGGACCCGGCGACCGGCTCGGCGGCGCTCGGCCTGGGCGTCTGGCTGGTGGCGACCGGTCTGCTGCCGGGCGAGGGGCTGTCCCGCTTCGCGGTCCGTCAGGGTGTGGAGATGAACCGTCCGTCGGCGCTGGCCTGCACGGTCACCGCGGCGAACGGCGTGGCGGTCGGCGCGACGGTCGCCGGGCAGGTGATGCCGGTGGCCCGGGGTGAGATCGCCGTCCCGCCGTTCGTGGGCTGAGCCCGGACGCCGATGCGGGAGGATGTCACTGTGACTGACGACGGGCACGGGTCGACGCCGCTTGTCGACGAGGCGATGAAGAAGGCCGCGGTGGCCTGGGTGAGCGTCTCGGGTGGCCCGGCGCTCGCGCTCTGGTGCGCGCCACTCGAAGGCGCGCTCCTGGTGGTCAGCGGGCCGGGTGAGCAGGCGGCGCCGGGTCTGGCCGACGCGACCGAGGCACAGGTGTCGCTGCGTGGCGACCACGGCGGTCGGATCGTCACCTGGCCGGCGACGGTGAGCCGGGTGCAGCCGGGCACCGAGGCGTGGGACACCGTCGCGCCGCTGGTCGCGGCGAAGCGCCTCAACGCGCCCGGCCCGACGGCCGACCTGGTGGCCCGCTGGGCCGCCGACGGGTGCGCGGTGAACCGGCTCGTCCCGGCGGGAACACCGCTGGCCGGCGCGGACCTGCCGGCCGACGCGCAGACCGAGCCACCCCGGGCCACGCCGGCGGTCCGGGCCACCCGCAAGCCGTTCCGCCTGCACCGGGTCCGTCGTCGCTGATCGGTCGTCACCCCGGCCGGCCGCCGACCCCCATCATCTCGGCGTCGCTGTCGACGAGGTCGAGCACCTCGCCCAGGGTGCCGAGCGTGGGCCCCTGCCAGTCCAGGTCGGCGTTGAACACCATGTGCGTGGCCAGATCCGGCGCGGCGAGCCGAACGGCGGTCATCCCGGCCCGTTCGGCGCCGGTCAACTCCTGGCTGCCGCCGTCGCCGACGTACAGGCAGTCGCCGGGCGTCAGCCCGAGTCGCCGGCAGGCGGTCAGGTAGAGCGCCGGATCCGGTTTGCACCGTCCGACCTGCACCGAGAAGACCCGCACGTCGAGCAGGGGGGCGATGGCGAGCTGGGGCAGAAAGGCCGGAAGTTCGTGCGTACAGTCGCTGATCACGCCGGTGCGCAGGCCGCGCCCACGGAGGGCCGCGAGCACCGGCACGGCGTCGGCCCGTAACCAGGTGTCCGCGCGGACCGCCCGGTGTCGGGACGCCACGGCCGCCCGCACCGCATGGTCACTGGGGTGTACGCCGGCCTGGGCGCACACCCAGCGAAGGGTCGCCTCCGCGTTGCCGAGCAGGCCGGTGGCCCGTTCGTAGTACGTGCGGTCCAACACCTCGGTCAACGTGTCGGTGTGACAGCCGAGCAGCTCGGCAGTGCCGGCGTGCGCGACTCCGCGCTGCACCGAGCGGGTCAGGGTGCCGAAGAAGTCGAACAGCACCGCCTGGTAGGTGGGCATGGGGGAGCGCCTCCGGGCGGTCGAGGGTCGCCGGCGCGGACGCGCGTGATCGTAACGGAGTGATGACCCTCCGTGCTGTCCGTCATACGTGTGAGGATTACGTCCCGTGCCCCCACCTTCGCACCGGCCCTCCCTGGACCCGCTGACCACCGGCGCCGTCGGCCTGGCCGTGGTCGCGGTGTCGTCGTCCGCGCCGCTGATCGCGTACGCCGCCGCGCCCGCGCTGGCCATCGCGTTCTGGCGCAACCTGCTCGCGGTCGCCGTGCTGGGCCCGTTCTCGCTGGCCCGGCGTCGCGCCGAGTTCCGTCGGCTGACCGTCGGCGCGGGCCGTCGGGAGGGCCTGTTCTGCGTCCTGTCCGGGGTCGCGCTGGCCGGGCACTTCGCGACCTGGGTGCCGAGCGCCCAGCTCACCACGGTCGCCACCTCCACCGCGCTGGTCGCCACCCAGCCGGTCTGGCAGGGGCTGATCGCCCGCGCCCAGGGGCGACCGCTGCCCCGGATCGTGTGGATCGGCATCGCGGTGGCGGTCGGCGGCGCGGCGATCGCCACCGGTGTGGACGTGGGCGTCTCCGGCCGGGCCGTCCTCGGCGACGTGCTGGCACTGACCGGCGCCATGTTCGCCGCCGTCTACACCGCCTTCGGCGAACGGGCCCGGACCAGCATCAGCACCGCCACCTACACCACCATCTGCTACGGGATCTGCGCGCTGATCCTGCTGGCCATGTGCCTGGTCGGCGGCGTACGCCTGACCGGGTTCGACGGGCGCACCTGGCTGGCCATCCTCGCTCTGGTGGTCGGCGCCCAACTGCTCGGGCACTCGATGTTCAACTACGCCCTGCAGAAGATCTCGGCGACCACGGTGAGCGTGCTGATCCTGCTGGAGGCACCCGGCGCGGCAGTGCTCGGGTGGGCCTGGTTGGGTCAGGTCCCCCGCCCGTACGCGCTGCTGGGGATGGCGTTGCTGCTGGCCGGTGTGGCGGTGGTGGTGCTCGGTGGCCGGCGGACCGCCCCCACCGCGCTGCCGACCGATCCGACCCCGCTGCACGACTGATCGCCCGTTGGTTCCCTCCGTGGCGGACCCGCCGTGCGTCTATCCCGGTGAGGAGGGCGATCCGTTGACGACTGAGGACCGCACCCGGGACGGCTTCGCCGACTTCGTCCGGGCCGAGACCGCCGGGCTGACTCGGCTCGCGTACCTGTTGACCGGTGACCGGCACCACGCCGAGGACCTGGTCCAGGTGGCGCTGGCTCGGGTCGCGGTGCGGTGGGAGCGGGTCGCGGACCCGCACGCCTACCTGCGTCGGGTGCTCTGCACCCAGGCGGCCAGTTGGTGGCGCCGACGGCGGGCCCGCCCACCCGAGCGCCTGGACGGGGTGGTGCCGGAACGACCCGACCCGGGCGACGACACCGACGTGCGCCTGGTGCTCTGGACGGCACTGGCCCGGCTGACCGTACGACAGCGTGCGGTTCTCGTGTTGCGCTACTACGAGGACCGCACCGAGACCGAGACGGCCGCACTGCTCGGCTGCCGGGTGGGCACCGTGAAGAGTCAGACCCGGCACGCCCTGGGCCGGCTGCGGACACTCGCCCCCGAGTTGGCCGAACTCGTCGGCCGGAGCGCGCAGGAGGTGACCTCCCGATGACCGCCCGACTCTCCGAGGCGCTGCGCCGCCTCGCCGCCGACGTGCCACCGGCACGCGTACCGGACGGGCTCTTCGACACGGCGCGGACCCGGCACCGTCGTCGCCGGGCCGCCGTCGCCGGCGCGCTCGCCGTCCTGGTCCTGCTCCTCGGCACCGGGTACGCGCTGCACCCGGTGGCCCTGCCGCTGCCCGCCGGCCCGCGTCACGACAACCCCGGCCTGCCGACCAGGCTCGTCGATCCACCGCTGCGGACCGCCTCCGTGGGCTACTCGGCACCTGGCGTGGCGGCGATGCTCTTCGGTGGTCCCGCGGTGCGCACCAACTGGTTCGAGACGCGGATGGGTGTGGTGGCCGCGGACGACGACCGCTACCGCGTGCTGGACGGCGATCCGGCCGTGGCGGGTTTCGAGGCAGTGCTCTCCCCGGACGGTCGGTACGCCTGGGTGGGTGACTCCCTCATCGACCTGAAGACCGGGAAGACCAGCCCGGACCGCCCGGACGGATACCCGCTCGCCTTCGGGCCGAACGGGAAACGCCTGGTCTACGCCGACCCGGACACCACGTTCACGTCCCCGAACACCTACTCCACCCCGTACGTCGGGGTCTACGACCGGGATCGGGCGGCGGACGTGCTGCGGGTGCCTGTCGACAGCGCCTGGATCCCGCCGGGGCGCACGGCCGCGCTGTCGCCGGACGGCGGCGAACTCGCCCTCCAGGTCCGCGACGAGGTTTGGCTGGTCCGGGTGGACGACGCGGGTGCGGATCGGCTCGCCGAGCCGTACCGGAAGCTGCCGCTGGCCGGTGGGAGGCTCGCCGGGGCCGGCTCCTGGCTGCCGGACGGTCGTTCGGTGGCCGTCCTCGGCCGGTCCACCTGCGCCGACTGCCCGGTGCCGTCCTACCCGCGTACCTGGACGGTGGCGACGCGGTCCAGTGCCGACGGCACCCCGTCGGTCGGTGCGGCGTTCCCGCCGCTGCGCTCCCGCTCGTTCGTGCAACTGCTCGGGTGGCGCTCGGCGGACGAGGCGGTCGCGTTGGTCGGCGTGCCGGGGCCGGAGGCGGAGGACCTCCCGGAGGAGCACGACGTCGCGTGGGGGCCGTACCACGAGCCCGGCACCGAGGCGGTGGAACTCGTCGTGCTCCGTCGGGGCGCGACAGCGCCGGACGTGCTCTTCCGGACGCCGGAGGGCATCACCGACCTGTCGGTCGCCGCCGACCTCGCGATCAGCGGAGCGGTACGCGAGTCCGGCCGCCCTCACTACGGGCCGCCGCCGTTCTGGGCGTTCGCTGTGGGACTCATCCTGGCGGTCCTGGTCGCTGTGCCGGTGCTGTCGGGGCTGCGACGCCGGCGTGACCGCCGACGGGCTCGTGTACCTCGATGACCCGGGTGGTCGGGGCGGCTGACTCGGCAGCGGCGGCGAACTCGACGATCGCGACGAGTGTCAACCCGGTGGCGCTAGTCGTCGATGCCCACCGCCTTGGCGCTGGCCTCCCAGAGCCGGGCCGCGAGGTGCGGGTTCGTGGCCTTCCGGTACGGCCGACGCAGCCGACGGTCGACGTAGTAGCCCCCGTCGACCAGCCGGGAACGGTCCTGGTTGGCCAACCACACCAGGGTCTCGGCGCCCTTCTCCGGGCTGCGGAACGGCATGAACCGCATACCGATCGCCACCAGCCTGCTGTCGTTGCCGAAGCGGGTACGCACCACCCCCGGGTGGAAGGTGTACACGGACATCCCCGGCCAGCGGCGGGCCGCCTCGACGGTGAACAGGATGTTCGCCTGTTTGCTGGTGCCGTACGCGCCCATCGGCCGGTAGCCGCGCAGTGGCGCGTTCAGGTCGTCCGGGTCCACCGCGCCGAAGCGGTGTGCGCCGGAGGCGGTCACCACGACCCGGTCCACCCGGTCGGCGAGCAGATTGGTCAGCAGGAACGGGGCCAGGTGGTTGGCCTGGATGGACATCTCGAAGCCGTCGACGGTGGTGAGCGGCTGCAACGCGATCGCCCCGGCGTTGTTGGCCAGCACGTCGATGCGGTCGAACGTCGCCCGCAACTGCTCGGCGAGCCGGCGCACGTCGTCGAGGACCGCGAAGTCGGCCCGGAACAACTCGGGACGCTCGCCCGAGGTCTCGCGTACCCGTTCCGCTGCGGCCTGGAGGCGCGCCGGGTCCCGCCCGACCAAGGCCACCTGGTCACCGCGGCAGGCCAACTGCACGGCGGCGGCCAACCCGATGCCGGAGCTGGCCCCGGTCACCACCACCAGCCGACGCCCAGTGAGATCTTCCACAGGTCCATTCACCCCGGTCATGGCGCGAGGTTACCGTGGCGTCACAACGCCCTTTGGGATCGTTAAGTTCTCGGATCCGTCGTCAGGTGGCGTCGGCCTGCCCGCCGGACGCTGGAAGGAGCGCATCCATGGCCGTAGTCGGTCGCCCCCGCAGGTCCTGCCTCGCCGTGCCGGGTTCCAGCGTCAAGATGCTGGGCAAGGCCCAGGGTCTCCCGGCCGACCAGGTCTTCCTCGACCTGGAGGACGCCGTCGCCCCACTGGCCAAGCCGGACGCGCGCAAGAACATCGTGGCCGCGCTCAACGAGGGTGACTGGGCGGGCAAGACCCGGGTGGTCCGGGTCAACGACCTGACCACCCCGTGGACCTACCGGGACGTCATCGAGGTCGTCGAGGGCGCCGGGCCGAACCTGGACTGCGTCATGCTGCCGAAGGTGCAGACCGCCGCCCAGGTGCAGTGGCTGGACCTGACGCTCACCCAGATCGAGAAGACGCTCGGCCTGGAGGTCGGCCGGATCGGCATCGAGGCGCAGATCGAGAACGCCGCCGGACTGGTCAACGTGGACGCCATCGCCGCCGCCTCGCCGCGCGTGGAGACCATCATCTTCGGTCCGGCCGACTTCATGGCGTCGATCAACATGAAGTCGCTGGTAGTCGGCGCGCTGATCCCGGACTACCCGGGCGACCCGTACCACTACATCCTGATGCGGATCCTGATGGCCGCCCGGATGCACGACAAGCAGGCCATCGACGGCCCCTTCCTGCAGATCCGGGACGTCGACGCGTTCCGCGAGGTCGCCAAGCGTTCCGCGGCGTTGGGTTTCGACGGCAAGTGGGTGCTGCATCCGGGGCAGATCGACGCTGCCAACGAGGTGTACCAGCCGGCGCAGGCCGACTACGACCACGCCGAGCTGATCCTCGACGCCTACGAGCACTACACCTCGGAGGCCGGTGGCCGGCTGGGCGCGGTGATGCTCGGCGACGAGATGATCGACGAGGCGTCCCGCAAGATGGCCCTCGTCATCTCCGCGAAGGGCCGGGCCGCCGGGATGAGCCGCACCTCCTCGTTCACCCCACCGGCGGAGTGACGCACGCCGGGCCGGACCGACAGCCACCGGCCGTCGATCCGGCCCGGGTGGTACGCCGACCCGGCCGCCGCCCTCAGTAGCTGCTGCTGCTGCCGCTGCTGCCCGTCGTGACCGCGAAGATGATCGCGACGACGTAGAAGGCGATGCCCAGCACCATCAGCGCCGTGATGATCCAGCCGACGATGATGCCGGCCTTCGCCATGCCCTCACCGCCCTCGCCGCTGAGCCGGATCTGCTTCTGCGCCACGTGGCCGAGGATCGCCCCGATCGGCGCGGTGATGCCGCAGGAGGTGAGGCCGACCAGGGCCAGCACCAGCGACGCGATGGCCAGACCGTTGGTCTTCTGCGGCGGCGGGTAGCCGTAACCGGGGTGCGGTGGCGGATAGCCGGGCGGGCCGTACGCCCCCACCGGCTGCACCTTCGCACCCGCGTACGGGTCGGTGGGCGCGTACGGGTCGATGGGGCCGGGCTGGGTGGGTACCGGCTGACCGGCCACCACTGTCGGGTCCGGTGCGGGGCTCGACGGCTGAGCCGACCACGTGGGGTCGCTCCAACCGCCGGGCGGCGGGGGGTTGGTCATACGAACTCTCCGTCAGGTCGGGTGCGGCATCAGGGTAGCCAGCGCTGCCCAAACCCGACGCCCCCGCCACCGGGTGCCGCGTTGCTCGGGCCGGTCGAAGCGGGCAGGATCCT
The DNA here is from genome assembly GCF_029581455.1 of Micromonospora sp. WMMD964. Classification (NCBI taxonomy): domain Bacteria; kingdom Bacillati; phylum Actinomycetota; class Actinomycetes; order Micromonosporales; family Micromonosporaceae; genus Micromonospora; species Micromonospora sp. WMMD964. Next base: position 1,767,600 of record NZ_CP120860.1, read on the forward strand.
GGCATGGCATTCGACGCGCGCGCCGCGGACCGTTCCGGCAGCCGACCCAGACGGGACGTCAGCCGCCCCGGCGTCGCCCGACGTGCCCGGGTGGCTACGCCGACGGGGAGTCCCGGCCCCGACGAGCCGGTCGCGCTCGCCGACCCGGTGACCATGCGGCTGGACGGGCGGGTCGCCCTGGTGACCGGGGCGGGCAGCCCGGACGGCATCGGGTATGCCACCGCGCGGCGTCTCGCCGACCTGGGCGCTCGGGTGGCCATCGTCTCGACCACCCGGCGCATCCACGAGCGGGCCGGTGAGCTGGGAGTGACCGGCTTCGTCGCGGACCTGACCGACGAGTCCGAGGTCGGCGCGCTCGCCGACGCGGTCGCCGAGCAGTTGGGCGACGTCGAGGTGCTGGTCAACAACGCCGGTCTGGCCAGCCGGGCCAGCCAGGGGGTGCTGCGGCCGGTCGCCCAGCTGACCTACGACGAGTGGCGCGGTGAGATCGACCGCAACCTGTCCACCGCGTTCCTGTGCAGCCGCGCGTTCATCGGCGGGATGGCCGAGCGGGGCTGGGGTCGGATCGTCAACCTCGCGGCCACGGCCGGCCCGGTCAACGCCCTGCCCACCGAGGCCGCGTACGCCGCGGCGAAGGCCGGGGTCGTCGGGCTGACCCGCGCCCTGGCCATGGAGATGATCGCCGACGGGGTGACGGTGAACGCGGTGGCGCCGGGCACGATCTACACCGCCGCGTCCACGATGGCCGAGGTCAAGCAGGGGCTGGGCACTCCGGTCGGTCGACCGGGCACGCCGGACGAGGTCGCCGCGGCGATCAGCTTCCTCTGCTCGCCGGCTGCTTCGTACATCACCGGTCAGATGCTGGTGGTGGACGGCGGCAACAGCGTCCGCGAGGCCCGGTTCCGCTGACCTCGGTGGCCCACTGTCAGTAGCCCCTGCCGTCGCCGGTGTTGCCCAGTGCGACGAGCGCCAGCCAGCCGCAGCAGGCCAGCACGGTGAGCCCGGTGAAGACGTAGCCGAGGATCAACCCCCAGGTGGCGAGCTGGTCGCCCTCCTCGCCACTGGTGCGGATCTGCCGTTTGGCCACGTGGCCGAGGACGGCGCCGGCGGGCGGGAACACGAAGGCGAACACCAGCGACAGGATCGCGAGCACGTTGGTGCCCCGACCCGGGCCGCCGGGCGGCGGGCCGTACTGACCGTAGGGGCCCTGTGGGGGGTACGGCGGCTGCTGGCTCCAGTGCGCCGACTGCTGGGGGCCCTGCTGCGCGTACGGCGACGGGTCGTCCGCCGGTGGCCCGTACGGTGAGCGTTCCGCCGGTAGCTCGAACGCCGGCTGGTCCGGCGGCGGCGCGTACGGCGGCTGGCCGGGTGGCGGCGGCGCGTACGGCGACTGGTCCGGTGGTGGCTCGTAGGGCGACGGTGGCGGCTCGTCCCCTGGTGGTCCCGACGGCGGCGGGTGGCTCACGGCTGCACTCCTCCTGCCGGTGCCGGAAAAGTCCTTCTTGCCGGACGCTACCCGCAGCGGTGAACCTTTTCACAGCGGTTGTGTGGACTGGTCACCTTGGCCTCGTCGGTCCCCGAGGTCGATACTTACCCAGCGTTCAGTTACCCATGAGTAGTGCGCGGAGCCCCGGAGGCTGAGATGGCCCGACTCGCCCAGACGCCCGGCCTGACCGACGTGCAACAGTCGATCCTGGAGACCGTTCGGGACTTCGCCGACAAGGAGATCATCCCGCACGCGCAGCGGCTGGAACACGCCGACGAGTACCCCACCGACATCCTCGACGGCATGCGCGAGATGGGGCTGTTCGGCCTCACCATCGACGAGGAGTACGGCGGCCTGGGCGAGTCGCTGCTCACCTACGCGCTCGTGGTGGAGCAGTTGTCCCGGGGCTGGATGTCGATCTCCGGCATCGTCAACACCCACTTCATCGTGGCGTACCTGATCTCCCAGCACGGCTCCGCCGAACAGAAGGCCCGCCTGCTGCCGAAGATGGCCACCGGCGAGGTCCGCGGCGCGTTCTCCATGTCCGAGCCGGAGACCGGCTCCGACGTCTCCGCCATCAAGTCCCGGGCCGTCCGCGACGGCGAGCACTACGTGCTCAACGGACAGAAGATGTGGCTGACCAACGGGGCGTACTCCTCGGTGGTGGCCACCCTGGTCAAGACCGACACCGGCGCCGACTCGGTGTACGGCAACATGAGCACCTTCCTGCTGGAGAAGGAGCCGGGCTTCGGCGAGACCGCCCCCGGCCTCACCATCCCCGGCAAGATCGAAAAGATGGGTTACAAGGGCGTCGAGACCACCGAGATGGTCCTCGACGGGGTGACCGTGCCCGACTCCGCGATCCTCGGCGGCGCCGACCAGGTGGGCCGGGGCTTCTACCAGATGATGGACGGCATCGAGGTGGGCCGGGTCAACGTGGCCGCCCGCGCCTGCGGCGTCTCCATCCGCGCCTTCGAGCTGGCGGTCGGCTACGCCCAGCAACGCAAGACGTTCGGCCAACCCCTCGCCAAGCACCAGGCCATCGCCTTCAAGCTCGCCGAGATGGGCACGAAGATCGAGGCAGCGCACGCCCTCATGGTCAACGCCGCCCGCCTCAAGGACGCCGGCCAGCGCAACGACGTCGAGGCCGGGATGGCCAAGCTGCTCGCCTCGGAGTACTGCGCCGAGGTCGTCCAGGAGGCGTTCCGCATCCACGGCGGCTACGGCTACTCCAAGGAGTACGAGATCGAGCGGTTGATGCGGGAAGCCCCGTTCCTGCTCATCGGCGAGGGCACCTCGGAGATCCAGAAGACCATCATCTCCCGCGGCCTCCTGAAGGAATACAAGCTCTAACCCGCCCCCGCCCCCGCCTCGTCGATCATGGAGTTGTCGGGCAGGGCCGGGGGTCGGGCTGGGCCGGGCTGGGCGGGGTGGGGGCGTCGGGTTCAGGCGAAGCGGGTGAGGTCGCCGGCGGCGCGTTCGACGATGAGGCACCGGTCCTCGACGTACTCCATGCCCGCCTCCTCGGCGATCCGCCGCGCCTCGGCCGAGACGATGCCCAACTGCAGCCAGACCGCCGGGGCGCCGATCGCCGCCGCGTCGCGGACCACCTGCACGGCGTCGGCCGCCGGCCGGAACACGTCCACCAGGTCGACCGGGTGCGGGATGTCGGCGAGCGTCGGGTACGCCCGCTCCCCGAACAGCTCGTCGACAGTGGGGTTGACCGGGATGATGCGCCAGCCGTACCGCTGCATCTGCAGCGGCACGGAGTGCGCGGCCTTCAACGGGTCGCGGGACGCACCCACGACGGCGATCACGGCGGAGTCGGCGAGGATCTGCTGAGCGGTACGCACCCGCCGACTGTAGCTCCGCCCTAGAGCAGGGTCAGTTGCTCGGCCGTCGAGGGTGGTGGTGGTTCGGGCAGCTTGCGGTTGTCGCCGCGCTCGCCGCGGTGCATCCCGTGTCGGCGGGCGGCGATCCGCACCCGCGCGGTCACCTCCCGCTGGTACGCCTGCGGCGCGTACGCACCGGCCCGGTACAGCTCGCGGTAGCGGGGCACCAGGTGTGGGTGCTCACGGGCGAGCCAGGGCGCGTACCACTCCCGTGCGCCGGGGCGCAGGTGCAGAGGCAGTGCGGTCACGCTGGTCGCCCCGGCCGCCGCGATCGCCGACACGGTGGCGTCGATCGACGCGTCGTCGTCGCTGAGGCCGGGCAGGATCGGGGCCATCAACACTCCGACGGAGAAACCGGCGTCGGTGAGTGCCCGAACCGCGTCCAGCCGGCGGCGCGGGTGCGGTGTGCCCGGCTCGACCGACCGCCAGAGCTGCTCGTCGACGAAGCCCACCGAGAACGAGATGCCCACGCTGGTGACCTCGGCGGCCTGGCGGAGCAGGGGCAGGTCGCGCAGGATCAGCGTGCCCTTGGTCAGGATCGAGAACGGGTTCGCGAAGTCCCGTAGAGCCGCGATGATCTGCGGCATCAACCGGTAGCGGCCCTCGGCCCGCTGGTAGCAGTCGACGTTGGTGCCCATCGCCACGTGCGCGCCCCGCCACTTCGGCGCGGCCAGCTCCCGCCGTACCAGCTCACCGGCGTTGACCTTGACGATCACCTTCCGGTCGAAGTCCGCACCGGCATCGAGGTCGAGGTAGGTGTGGGTGTTGCGGGCGAAGCAGTTGTGGCTGACCACCCCGTCGGCGATGAAGTCGCCGGTGCCGGTGGTGATGTCCCAGAGCGGCAACTCCAGCCCGAGCGCCTGGATGTCGACAACCCTGAGGCCCGCCTTGCACTTCAGTGCGGCGCCCTCGATCGAGCGCTTCCTGCTGATCGCCGGGTCGGTCAGGTGAAAGAACCGGAGCCGGGCGGTGAGACCCCCGGTCAGCCTGATCTGCCGCACCCGGTTGGGGCGGCCGGGATCCTCTCGAACGTACGAGAACCCGAACCGTCGAAGCGCGGCCGTCGTCTGGTCGAGGATCGCGTCGTCGCTGTTACTGATGCGCAGGATTCCCCGGCTGCAACTGCCCTCGGCGTCGAAGATGCCTGCCAGGAAGCCGAGCCGCCACTCGTCGCTGGGACTGACCGGCCACTGGATCAGCCCGGTGATCCTCTCGATGTCCCCCTGCTTGGAGGTGCGGATGGCCGACAGGGCTCGGCGTGTGGCGCTGGCCGGCGTGAACGCGAAGCGGCTCGTCTCGATGCCCTCCTGGGCGAGGTAGCGCTCACTCCTGCTCAACGCCTCGTCATCGATCAGCGCCAGACGGAACCGGTGCACCACCCCGTAGGAGTACGAGAAGGTGCCGAGGTGAGCGTCGCCCCGCACCATCCCGCAGAGGTAGCCCCGGCGGTAGTCGAGTGACTCCTTGGGCCCGGCCGCGAAACGGCCCGTTCCGATGAGGCGATTGTTGGTGGTCAGGTAGGGGCGTTTGCCGCTGCCCTGCATGGCACCGGTGACGTACTTCCAGCCACGGTCCGAGAGGAACCGGTGGTCGCCGCTGGCGATGAGCGTGGTGGCGTCCGCCAATGTGACCCGGTATGCGGGCTTCACCGTGGACCACTTGTCGAGGACGGTGGTGACCACATACCGGCGGTAGGCACCGCGGCGCTCGGTGCCATAGATGCGGTCGCCGGGCTCCAACTCGCTGATCGGCTTCGTACGCCCGTCCGCCATCAGGATCGGGGTGTCACCGCCCAGGCAGTAAACACACGCATGACTGCATCCACGGTACGGATTGATGGTCCACTCGAACGGCACGCGGGACTGCCCGGGCACCCGGTTGAGGATGGACTTGGCCTGCACCTCGTAGAAGGTCATCCCGGCGAACTCGGGGGTGTCGAAGGTGCGGACGACGGCACCGGGCAGCGCCAGCGGCAGGGGTGGCGTCGCTGGCGCTGCCCGCTCGGGGTCTCCCTCGACCGGGGGAGCGGTGAGGTTGTCCCAGCGCATGGGCAATATTCGAACACGTGTACGAGCGTGGCGCAAGTGACCCGCCGTACACCGGTGGGTGTTCGGGTGGTCGTAGAGGGGAGGATGGGGTCATGGAGACGTCGACCTTCGTCTACGACGGGGACTGCGCGTTCTGCACGCAGTGCGCGGATTTCATTGCTCGCCGCATCCCGACCGGCGCGCGCGTGCTGCCCTGGCAGTTCGCCGACCTGGACGCGCTCGGCCTCACCGTGGCCGAGTGCGAGGAGGCCGTGCAGTGGGTCGGCGCGGACGGCGTACGCGCTGCCGGCCCGGATGCCATCGCGCGGCTGCTCGCCGGCAGCGGCCCGGTCTGGCGGATGGCCGGTGCCGGCCTGCGGTTCCCGCCGGTGCGGGTGGTGGCGTGGCCGGTGTACCGCTGGGTGGCGCGCAACCGGCACCGCCTGCCCGGTGGCACGGCGGCCTGTTCCCTGCCGCAGGAGGCCCGCGAACGGCTTTACGGCCCGGCTGGGCGCCCCACGACCGGCGCCTGATCAGCGAGCGGCGGCGACTCCGTACCTGTGCCCGCCCGGGTCTGATCCGGCGGCGTGGGCGCGGCGGGGCCGCGGCCCGCGAGCCGGCGGGCCCAGACCAGCGGGCGGACCCGTTCCAGCGGCAGGAAGCTGGTCATCGCGGCCAGGTGCGGCGCGAACGAGATCGTGATGGTCGCGATGGTGACCACGTGGAACGAGTAGAAGAAGCCGACCATGGCGTGTCGCCAGCGGGGTGGCAGGAAGAAGACCGCCGGGCTGAGCAGTTCGAACGCCACGATGCCGAACTGGGCGACGATCAGTAGGTACGGCACCTGGGCGATGAGGTCGGCCAGGTCGGTGCCGCGCCGGATGATCGCGCGGGCCAGGACCGAACCGGTCAGCCAGTCGAGGCCGCCGAAGCGCAGCTTGGCGAAGGCGGCGAGGAAGTACGTGCAGATCACCGCGATCTGGGTGACGCGGAGCGCCCACCCGCCGGCCTCGGTGCGGGTGCTGTCGCCGTGCCGGGCCCGGCCGGCGGTGGGCAGCACGGCCAGCGCGACGAGCAGCCCGAACCGGTCGTGGTCGACCTTTCCGTAGCTCATCGCGATGATCATCCACTCCAGGTACAGCGCGCAGACCGCCCAGCCGAGCAGTCGGGGGGCTCGTCCGGTCGCGGCGAGGAGTGCCAGCGCCAGCAATGCCCAGAAGATCACCGTCACCAGCGTCTCGGTCGGCGTCGGCAGGGGGAGCAGGCGACCGACCAGCAGCGGCTGGTAGAGGTCGCCGGGCACGCTGACCCGGGTGCGCACCCAGGGAGTGAAGATCACCAGGTCGGCGGCGACGAAGAGGTAGATCAGGGTCCGGAACGCGGCCACCCGGCCCCGGGGGACGGCCTCGGTCAGCCAGTCGGTCATCGGGTCGCCCGCCAACTGACGACGGTCTGGTCGGTGTGCTGCCCGGTCGGGCGACCGGCGCGGATGCCGTGCCAGCGGATGACGATGCGGACCTCGACCAGCGCGGGGGCGTCCGGGTGGCGTTCGGCGTACGCGTCGGCGACCTCGGTGAGCAGCGTCGGGTCGGCGGCGTACCGGGCCTGCTGACCCTCGATCTCGGCGCGGCGGATGCCGGTCGCGTCCTGGTCGAGGTCGATCACCGTGCCGGCGCTGTCCACTCCCTCGACGCGGGTGTCGGGGGCGGGCGCGTTCGGCGGGTTGGAGGTGGAGTACATCCGGAACGGGCCGAACGGGAAGTCGTCGTCGCTGCCCCAGAAGGTGCCGACCAGTAGCAGGGCGAGGCCGAGTGCGGTCGCGCCGAGCCGGGTCACGCGCCCGCGGGTGGTCAGGGTCTCCATCGGGTCGTGACGATACGGGATGTACCGGCCGCGCCGGGTCCCACCGACGGTCAGTTCGGCCTGCCCGGGCAGGTGATCATGCAAACGCTTCCGGGAGTACGACGAAGGCCGGGCCCGCATCGGGCCCGGCCTTCCGTGTCGTACGAACCACTCAGTGGTTGTGCTCGGCCAGCTGCTTACGGACGTCGTCCATGTCCAGCGCCTCGACCTGCTCGATCAGGTTCTCCAGCGCGGACTCGGGAAGGGCGCCCGGCTGGGCGAAGACGATGACGCCGTCGCGGATCGCCATGATCGTGGGGATCGACCGGATGTCGAACTTGGCGCCCAGCTCCTGCTGCGCCTCGGTGTCGACCTTGCCGAACACGATGTTCTGGTGCTTCTCCGAGGAGCGCTCGTAGACCGGGGCGAACCGCTTGCACGGACCACACCAGTCGGCCCAGAAGTCGACCAGGACGATGCCGTCGTTGCCGGTCACCTCGTCGAAGTTCGCCGAGGTCAGCTCAACGGTTGCCATTGCACTCTCCGATCACCGCGGTTTGTCTACGACCCGTAGAACCAGGGCTGACCGTATCGAATTCCCGGGGGGTGGGGTGCGAAACGTGCCCGGTCCAGCCAGGGGGCCGGAGGTCATCGACCCACGTCTGTTTTCCGGTGGCCTGCGGAACGCAAATGCATGACGCACTTGCGTGACCTGCGGTAATGGGAGCGTTTCCAGGGAGATCCACCCGATTGAGCTGTACGAATCGGTAACTTGGCCCGTGACGAGGAGGTATCCGGCCTGCGGAGATCGCTTATCAACCTCCGAATCGTCACCGAGAGTAATGTTACAAAAAGATAAATGTGACGCCGATCTCTGTTGAACCTACGCCGCCGTAGGGCAGACTTCTCGGCATCAGAGCGTGGGCGGCGGGTGCCGGGGAGGGCCCCGCCGCTCATTGCGTCTCCCCTCGGGTGCCAGCGACAGGTGTGACTTTTCCGCCGCCGACGCGCCCCACCGGTCGCCTTAACCTTCGGTAAGGCATGCTGTGCCGAACTCCATCGCCGCCCGTCGAAGGGGACCAGGATGCAGTTCGGCCGCTACTACGAGGAGTTCGAGGTCGGCGCGGTGTACCGGCACTGGCCGGGCAAGACCGTCACCGAGTACGACGACCACCTCTTCTGCCTGCTCACCATGAACCACCACCCGCTGCACATGGACGCGCACTACGCCGAGACGGCCAGCCAGTTCAAGCGCAACGTGGTGGTCGGCAACTACATCTACTCCCTGCTGCTCGGCATGTCGGTGCCCGACGTGAGCGGGAAGGCCATCGCCAACCTGGAGGTCGAGTCGCTGCGGCACGTCGCGCCCACGTTCCACGGCGACACCATCTACGGCGAGACCACCGTGCTGGACAAGCGTGAGTCCGGGTCGAAGCCCGACCGCGGCGTGGTGTCGGTGGAGACCCGCGGCTACAACCAGGACGGCACCATGGTCTGCGTCTTCCGGCGCAGGGTCATGGTGCCCAAACGGGAGTACGCGGCGAGCGCCGTCCCCGACGGGGTGGACCCCGAACGGCCCAGCTTCCCCGAGCCGCGCTGAGCGACGCGCCGCACCGCGCGGGGCGGCATGCCCGTGAGCCGGGCTGAGCGCCGACGGACTCCGGGCCCCTTCCGCAGCGCGTTTGCGGCGGAAGGGGCCCTGCTCCCGTGCACGGCGCATATGCTGACGCCGGAGGTTCCGATGAGCCACTCCGTCGCCGGAGAGCCGCCCTCTGCCGGCCGCCGAGCCGCACCGTCGACCACGGCTGCCTATTCCGCCGCCGAGTGGGACCTGCTCACCAGCCTGCCCGGCCGGGTTCTCGTGGCGGCTGCCGCCTCCGGGCCCGGCCGCGTCGAACGGGGGGTCATGGCCGGTCTCGCCGGCCTGGACGCCGTGGCCGCGGGCCGAGCCTTCGACAGCGATCTCGTCCGCGCGGTGGTCGCCGCGATCTACGCCCGGCACGACGGCACCCCGCAGACCACCGAGCAGCTCACCGATCTGGTGGACCTGTTGGCCGCCTGCCGGGCGGCACACCGGGTTCTGCGTCGGCACGCCGACCCCGCCGACTCGGCCGCGTACCGCCAGTGGGTGCAGTCGGTCGCGGCCCGGGTGTGCCGCGCGGTGCCCAGCCCCGGCGAACGCCGGGCCGACCACCTCGCGACCCCCGCCGACCGTCGTTTCCTCGACCGGCTCGGCGCCGCACTCGGGCTGCGGTGACCCGGCAGGTCGTCGCACCGGGTGCCGGCGTGGTCCGTACCCTCTGATGACCGTGACCGAAGACCAGCTTGAGGTGGGTGTGGGCCCCTGGCCGGGGGACCCGCCCGAGGACCCGCGTTACGACAGGCAGTTGCTGGCCGAGGGGGACCGGCGCAACGTCGTCGACCGCTACCGCTACTGGCGGCACGAGGCGATCGTCGCGGACCTGGACCAGCACCGGCACGGTTTTCACGTCGCGATCGAGAACTGGCAGCACGACTTCAACATCGGCACCGTGGTCCGCAACGCCAACGCGTTCAACGCCGCCGAGGTGCACATCGTCGGGCGGCGTCGGTGGAACCGGCGCGGCGCGATGGTGACCGATCGCTACCAGCATGTGCGACACCACGAGACGATCGAGGAGTTCGTGGCCTGGGCGGCCGAGCGCCGACTGCCGGTGGTCGGCATCGACAACCTGCCCGGGTCGCGTCCGCTGGAGACCGGGACCCTTCCCCGGGACTGCGTACTGCTCTTCGGTCAGGAGGGCCCCGGGCTCTCCGCGCCGGCCCGTGCGGCGTGCGACCAGCTCTACTCCATCGCCCAGTACGGCTCGACGAGGTCGATCAACGCGGGTGTGGCCAGCGGTATCGCGATGCACGCCTGGATTCGTGCCCACGCCGGCCCGCCGCCGGACTGAGCCGCGCCCGGACGCCGAATTGGACGTTCCCGCTTGACGTGCCGACGGTACGGGGTGACGGTGGGGATGTGAGTGTCGCGGTGAGTTGTCCGAGATGCGGGGGCCCGGTACGGGCGCCGGATCTGATGCACACCGACTCGAGATGCCTGCGCTGTGGCCCGGTGCCGCCGCTGCACGTGCCCGAGCACATCGGAGCGGACATCGTGGCGAGCGTGGTGGAGCGGATCACCGCGACCGCCGATCCGCCGGTGACGCCGCTGTGGTGTCCGTGGCCGCTGCCGCCCGGCTGGACGCTCACCGGCGTGGCGTACGCGGGGGACGACCGGACGGGCGTGCGGGCGACGGCGGTGGCCTGCGCGGGCCCGGCGCCGCTCGGCGGTGGTCCGGCCGATCTGGTCTTCGTGGCCGAGGAGCCCGGCGTCGGCCTGGGCACCCGACTCGCCGGACTGGCCGGGCCGGACCCCGGGCCGGAGTTGGCCGACGCGTTGACCGAACCCGGGCCGGGTCACCCCGACCATGTCGGGCAGGCCAGGATCAGGGTCGCCGGGCACCCGACTCCACTGTGGTTGGTGAATTCTCCAACAGATCGAAGCGCGTACGCCGGCGAAGCTCGGGGAATGTGGCTCCATGCGATAGCCTGGCCGGCGAGTGCGGGTCACCTGCTCGCGGAAGACGTCGTGCTACACGACCTGACCGAGTGGACTCCACCCGAGCTCGTGTACGGCGCACCATCCCCGTACTTACCGGGGAGACCTTGACAAGTCTCCTGGTTTGACGGAGAACGGACGCAGATATTCACTGTACGACACCACACTGATACTCTGGGTGCCGCTGCGGTAATGGGACCCGGCGCCGCGCGAGAGGATGGCCCGCCATGGTCAAGAAGGTCCTCACCTGGGCCGGAATCGCATTCTTGATCTTCTTCGTCGCCTACCGGCCAAACTCCGCGGCTGACGTGTTCAAGTCGCTCGGCGGCGGGATCATGGATATTGCGCAGGGGTTCGGCGACTTCTTCACCAGCCTCGTCGCCTAGCCGCCGATGGGCAGCCCCTCCGGTCCACCCTTCGACCCGGACGACCCCGACCGGGAGCGCCGCGAGCGCGACACCGAGCCGATCCCGCGGGTCGGGCCCGATGACGGCCCGGGCTACGGGGCCGGAGCCGGCCTGTCCGACGGTCCGTCCCTATCGGACGACGTCGGCTACGGCGACGGGCCCGGCTACGCGGGTCAGGGTCGATCCGGTCGGGCCTGGATCCGTGATCCGGAGGCCGGCTACCAGCCGCCGCAGATCTCCGAGGACGAGCTGGCCGGGTTGCGCGCCGACGCGACCGGAGCGACTCCCCGGCGGGTGCTGCCACTGGAGGACGAGCCCAGCTCGCTGGTCGCCCGCTACCTCTTCCCCACCGAGCGCTACCGGGGTGAGTGGAAGCGGCACTGGATCCACCTCACCACCCCGCTGCTGGTCGGCATCGCGGCGACCTTCGTGCTCGGCTACCTCTCCGGCTTTCTCGCCGGGCAGAACGTGGGCGCGCTGACCACCATCGCCGTGCTCCTCTGGTTCGCCGTGATGGGCTGGGTGGCGTGGAAGGTCGCCGACTGGTGGTATGACCGGTTCATCCTGACCAACAAGCGGGTCATGGTGGTCAACGGCATCATCACCCGTCGGGTCGCGATGATGCCGCTGGTCCGGGTCACCGACATGAAGTACGAACAGACCCCGACCGGGCGAGCGCTCAACTACGGCACCTTCGTGCTGGAGTCCGCCGGCCAGGAGCAGGCCCTCCGCGAGATCAAGAACCTACCCAACCCGAACGAGCTCTACCTGCGCGTCGTCGAGGAGATGTACGAGCCGCAGGCGGTCGAGGCGCGGCTCGGCAAGGAGGCCGACGAAGCCAAGGCCGACGACGGGGCGTGAAGGTTTTCGACCGAACATCGGAGTAAGTGCGCACCTTTCGTCATGGACTGGAACGCCCCTGACGTGGCACTCTGCCAGGGCAACTGGGGTGTGGAGGTGTGCGGTGACGAGCAGGGACTCGTTGGAGGAGCAGTTCCGCGAGTTCGTCGCGGCGCGCTCCGCCGCGCTCCTACGCACCGCCTATCTGCTTACCGGCGACTGGGCCACGGCCGAGGATCTGCTCCAGACGGCGCTCACCAAGACGTACCTCGCGTGGAAACGGCTCGGCGGGATCGAAGCCGTCGAGCCGTACGCGCGGCGTGTGATGGTCAACACGTCGACGAGTTGGTGGCGGCGGCGTTGGCACGGTGAACGCCCGACCGAGGTGCTGCCGGAACGCGCCGGAGTCGACGAGATCGAGCAGCAGCTCGACCGCGACCTGCTCTGGCGGCATCTGAAGCAGCTGCCCAACCGGCAGCGGGCGGTGTTGGTGCTGCGCTACTACGAGGACATGTCGGAGGCGCAGACCGCCGCGATGCTGGACATCTCACCGGGAACGGTGAAGAGCCAGACGTCCCGAGCCCTGGCCACGCTGCGTCGCCGGATGGGAGCCGACGCGGCGGACCTTCCCGCCGCAGCCGGTGCCGCCGGTCGACCAGCAGCCGGTGCCGCCCGACCGGTCGGCCGGGGTGTCCCCGGCGGGCAGCCCTCGGTGGCCGGCGTCACCGCGACGCCCCGACCGCGGCCGGCAGCCGGACAGGCCCCACCCCGCCCGGCCGTCCCGCAGGTCGTGCTGCCCGCCGTGCCGGTCAGCCCGCAGGTCGTGTCGCCCACCGCCCCGGCGGCCGTGCCCGTCGGCACGGGCTCCGGGGAGCAGCAGTGAGCGGATTGCCAGGCCGCCGCGACAACCTGACGGCCGGGCCGAAGCGTTCATCCCAGGTGCGGCCTGACGATCTGGAAGGTGCGGTGCGGGAGAGCCTCTCGCGCCAGGTGGCCCTTTCCCGCCCGCTGAGCGCCGACCCCGCCGGCAAGGCGATTCGACGGGCGAACCGGATCCGGCGTCGGCGAACCGGGGCCGGGCTCGTGCTCGCGACGGCCGTCACCGTGCTGCTCGGCGCGGGCATGGTCCAACTCGGCGCGGGAACCGGGCGGGACGGCACTCCCATCGCGGTGATCGGTGATCCGGACGGTGCCAACCGGCCCGTCCCGACGGCGAGCGTGCCAGGTGCCGAATCCTCGTCCGGGACGTCCGCCTCCCTGGTCGTCACCGAGACGTTGGTCGACCCCGATGGGAAGCGGCTGGTGTTGCGCGACATCGGGGCGGCCGAACAGGCGCAGCTGCTGCCCGGCGGGGGCGGCTGGTTGGTGGTCAGTAGACCGACCGCCGCCGGTCGGACCCTCTGGGTGGTGCAGGACGACGGCCTGGTGCAGGTGCTGCTCGCCGGTGCAGGCTCGATAGTCCTGGCACCGGACGGCCGACAGGTCGCCTGGCGCGACGGCGGTGACCTGTTCGTGGCGGGGGTGGTCGGCACCCAGCTCATCGGCGCGGCACGCACCCCGGTGCCGGCAGCCGCGGAGCCCATCCGGTTCGTCGGTGACGGCGTGCTGGTCCGGCTCGACCCCGCGAGTGCCGGTCACACCCTCTGGCGGCCGGGCGCCGGGCAGTTGCCCGCAGCCGTCGACCGGCAGACCCTCAACGTCTACGGAGAACTGCCCGACGGGCGGCTGGTCGGCCAGACCGTCGCGACCGACCCGGGCGGTACCTGCCTGGCCGTACTCGACCCGACGCGCCACCTGGCGCCGGTGGAGTCCAGCTGTGGTGCGGACCTGACCCGGGACGGCGTCGGCGGGGTCTCCACCGACGGACGGTGGCTGCTGGTGAACGGACGGGTGGGCAAGATCAGCCGCGCGCTCCTGGTCGACCTGCGACGACTCGGGCCCGCGCCGACCGCCGTTCCGGCCGGGCCGCCGATGACCGGCGCGATCGTCTGGAGCAACGACACCCAGGCCGCGTACCTCGACGGTGGCGGTGACCTGGTCCGGGTCGACGTCGGCCGGGTACGGGCCGGGAAGCCGGCGACTCCCGCGCCGGTGCCCGACCTGCCGGCCGGAGACCGGCCCGTCCTGGTGAGCGGCTTCTGACCCACCCGGTCGAGGTGAGCCTCGGTAACGTCATGAGGTGACCTCGCGTACCGGCGCCGCCCCGCGGATCGACCTGCACACCCACTCGACGGCCAGCGACGGCACGTTGACCCCGACCGAGCTGGTCCGGGCCGCTGCCACGGCCGGGCTGGACGTGTTGGCGATCACCGACCACGACACCACCGCCGGTTGGGCGCCGGCCGTCGCCGCGCTGCCGCCCGGGCTGCGCCTGATCCGGGGCGCCGAGCTGTCCTGTCGCTGGTCCGGCACCCGACCGGCGGTGCCGCTGCACCTGCTGGCGTACCTGTTCGACCCGGATCACCAGGAACTGGTGGCGGAACTCGCCCGGGTGCGGGCCGCCCGGGAGGATCGTGGCGAACGGATCGTCGCGTTGTTGCGTGCCGACGGCATCGACGTGAGCTGGCCGGAGATCCTGGCCGGTGCCGACGGAGGGACCGTGGGCCGGCCGCACATCGCGCAGGCGCTGATCCGGGCCGGCCTGGTCCGCAGCACCTCGGAGGCGTTCGGCTCGGACTGGCTGGGCGAACGGTACCGGCTGCCCAAGGACGACATCGACGTGTTCCAGGCGGTCCGGCTGGTGCGATCGGCCGGTGGCGTGCCGGTCTTCGCCCACCCCCGGGCCACCCGCCGTGGCCGGGTGGTGCCCGACGAGCTGATCAGCGAGTTGGCGGCCGCCGGACTGGCCGGCCTTGAGGCCGACCACGAAGACCACAGCCCCGCCGAGCGGGCGCACGTCCGGGCGCTCGCCGCCGACCTGGGCCTGCTCGTCACCGGCTCCTCCGATTTCCACGGCACGCACAAGACCGTCCAGCTCGGTGCGTTCACCACCGGCGTCGAGGCGTACGAGCGGATCGTCGCCGAAGGGGTGACCGAGGTCGCTTCCGGCTGATCCGCGTTTCGGCGGATCACGGCGCGGCTAGGTTGATCACGTGGATCTGAAGTTGTTCGGCGAGGTTTTCGTGACCCTGCTGGTGATCACTGACCCCCCGGGCATGATGCCGATCTTCCTGGCGTTGACCGGTCCGCTGCCCGCCCGCGACCGGAACCGGGCGGCCTGGCAGGCCGTCGCGTTGGCGCTGGGCGTGATCGTGATCTTCGCGGTGGCGGGACAGACCCTGCTGGACTACCTGCACGTGGACCTGCCGGCGTTGCAGGCGGCCGGTGGGCTGCTGCTCGTACTCGTCGCACTGGAGTTGCTCACCGGCAAGACCGACGGTCCCAGCGCGGACGCCACCTCGAACATCGCCCTGGTGCCGCTGGGAACCCCGCTGCTGGCCGGCCCGGGCGCCATCGTCGCCACGATGCTCTTCGTCCAGCAGGCCGACGGCCTGGGCGACTACACCGCCATCGCCGTGGCGATCCTCGCCGTGATGGTCGCCGTCTGGATCGTCCTGCGCTTCTCCGGCGGCATCGTGAAGATCCTGCGTCCGGGCGGCATCGAGGTGCTGACCAGGATCGCCGGTCTGCTGCTGGCCGCGATCGCCGTCCAGCTCATCGCCGACGCCGTGTTCGCCTTCGTCACGCACTACGTGAACATGACCTGACCGGCGTACCCACCCTGTCGGAGGTGGATGGCAGGATCGCAGGGTGCGACGATCCTCCTCAGCGGGCCGACCGGCGGCCGGTGGCCGCGCTCCCCGACCACGCGACGGCGGTGCCGAGCAACTCGGCTTCGAAGGCATGCCGGAGCGCCTGTTCGTCTGCACACCGAGCAAACTCGGCGCGTTCGCTGACTGCCCGCGTCGCTATCGCTACTCGTACGTCGACCGGCCGACACCGCCCAAGGGTCCGCCGTGGGCGCACAACTCGCTCGGCGCCAGCGTGCACACCGCCCTGAAGAACTGGTATGCGCTGCCCGCCGACCGGCGTCGCCCCGAGGCGCTGGCGACCCTCCTCAAGGGCACCTGGGTCCGCGAGGGTTACCGCGACGACGAGCAGGAGCGGGCCGCCTACCGGCGGGCGTTGAGCTGGCTGGAGGCGTACGTCGAGACGCTGGAAGCCGACTCCGACCCGCTCGGCGTGGAGCGGGTGGTGGCGGTCAAGACCGCCGTGCTGGCGTTCAACGGCCGAGCCGACCGGATCGACTCGCGACCCGGGCCGGAAGGGCCGGAGCTGGTCATCGTCGACTACAAGACCGGTCGCAGCGGGTTGGACACCGACGACGCGCGGGGTTCGCAGGCGTTGGCGCTCTACGCGTACGCGGCCGAGCGGGTGTTCCGCCGGCCGTGCCGTCGGGTGGAGCTGCACCACCTGCCCACCGGTACGGTCGCCGGCCACGACCACACTGTCGAGTCGCTGGCCCGGCAGTTGACCCGTGCGGAGGAGACGGCCCGCGACATCATGGCCGCCGAACGGGCGGTCGCGGAGGGTGCCGACGCCGACGAGGCGTTTCCGACCGCCCCCGGCCCACGCTGCGGCTGGTGTGACTTCCGCCGGCACTGCCCGACCGGGGCGCAGGTGCCGGGAAAGGAGCCGTGGGCGGCCGTGGACCGGCACGCCGACGGCTGACGCCCGCCACGGACCGGCCGGTCAGCGTGCCATCGCGGTGACGGCGTGGCGCGCGGCCCGCTCCTTGGCGGCCTGCAACAACGGCCCCTCCAGATACCGGCGGGGCACGGCGGCGAACGCGAGCCGCAGGGCACGCACCGTCAGATCCGCCGACAGCGCGGTGGTGGGCAGGCCGAGCCCGCCGTACATTCGGCGCGCCCACGCCGGCAGCAGGCCGAACGCGGTGCCGGCGATCCCCAGGTACGCCCAGCGCGGCGGGCCGAGGGTGAGCCCCAACCGGGCCGGCAGGCTGAGCTTCCACGGCAGTGGCGGGGCGGTCAGGAAGATCGCCGTCTCGGCTGCCTCCCGGGTCATCCGCAGCTCCGGCCGTACGGCCCGGTAATACTCCGCCACCTCGCTCGCGGTGCCCGGAACGGTCGCCGGGTCCAGACCGACCAGCGCGGCGGACCGGCGCTGTTCCGTGTAGTAGCCGTCCACCTCGTCGTCGCTGAGCGGCAGACCGGCGCGGCGGGCCGTGCTGAGGAAGGACTCGACCTCGGTGACGTGCACCCAGCGCAGCAGGTCCGGCTCGTCGATCCGGAACGACTCCCCGGTCAGCGGGTCGGTGGCTCGCAGCCGGTCGTGCAGCCGTCGCAGCCGGGCGCCGGCCGCCTCCGCCTCGGCGGTGGTCCCGTAGACAGTGGTCGCGACGTAGGTGGCGGTGCGGACCAGTCGGCCCCAGGCGTCGGTGCGGTAGTTGCTGTTCTGCGCGACCCCGGCCATCGCCCGGGGGTGCAACGCCTGGAGGTAGAGCGAACGCAGGCCGGCGACGATCAGGATCGGCTCCTCGTGCACCTTCCACGTGACCGAACCCGGACCGAAGAGGCCGAGGTCATCGGAGTCCACCGTCCAAGAGTGCCACGGGCTGCCCGGCCTCGTCGGGCAC
The DNA here is from genome assembly GCF_029581455.1 of Micromonospora sp. WMMD964. Classification (NCBI taxonomy): domain Bacteria; kingdom Bacillati; phylum Actinomycetota; class Actinomycetes; order Micromonosporales; family Micromonosporaceae; genus Micromonospora; species Micromonospora sp. WMMD964. The sequence goes on from NZ_CP120860.1 coordinate 1,785,270, forward strand.
GTCTCGTCTGCGCCGGTCAGACGTCGGCGGAGCGGCGCGCCCGGCAGCCCGGGCAGAGACCCCAGAAGGTCACCTCCGCCTCGTCCACCTCGAAGCCGTGCGTCACGTTCGGGTCCAGGCACGGAGCACTGCCCACCGCGCAGTCGATGTCGGCGATCTCGCCGCAGCCCCGGCAGACCACGTGGTGGTGGTTGTCGCCGACCCGTGCCTCGTAGCGGGCGGGACCACCGGCCGGCTCGATCCGGCGGGACAACCCGGCGCGCGACAGCGCGCCCAGCACGTCGTAGACCGCCTGCGTGGAAACCGAGTCGAGGCGTTCACGGACCCGCCGGGCGATCTCGTCGACCTCCAGGTGCCCGCCGGCACTCAGCACGTCGAGCACCGCGAGGCGGGGCCGCGTGACACGCAGGCCCTTCGATCGCAGCAGCTCCTCGGCACCGGACATCGGCCAATGACAGCACGCCCGATCGGCATCGACAACCGTCGCCCGCCCCGGGTGGCCACCGACACAGCCCTCGAAGATCGGGAGCGCGTCCCGAGACGGTGAACCCGATCGTCGGGTTACGCGTGTGTCCGGTCGAAAGCCTGGGGACGATTCGGCGGATCGTACGCTGACCACCCCCTGACCGTGATCCACCTGGAGGGTTGGATGTTCGAGGAGATCCTGGGTCTACCGGCACACGTCCTGGTGGTCCACGCGGTCGTCGTGTTCGTACCGCTGCTGGCGGCGCTGGCCATCGCGTACGTGGGTCTGCCCCGGTGGCGGCACCGGCTGGACTGGGCTGTGGGTCTCCTCGCCGTGGCCGCGCCGGTGACCGCGTTCGTGGCTGTCAAGTCGGGTGAGGTGTTCACCGACGCCCTGGTCGCCCGGGGCTTCCAGGGACAGATCCTCGACCAGATCTTCGAGCACTCCCGCTACGGCGACATCCTGTTCCGCATCGTGGTGCCGCTCGGGATCGTGGCGATCCTGCTGCTCGTGGCGACCAGTGGGCACCCCCGGGTGCCGCGGTTGCCGGGGTTGGTGATCCCGGTTCTGGGGGTGGCGACAGTGGGGCTGTCCATCGCCGCACTGGTCTACGTCTACCTCACCGGCCACTCCGGGGCCGAGGCGGTCTGGGGCACCACCCTCTGACCCGCCCGCTCGCACCTCAGAAGATGATCCGCGAGCAGAGCAGGCAGACCAGGAACACCAGCACCACGCCGGCCGCCGCGCCGAAGCCGTAGGTGACCCGCTGCGAGCGCTGCTCGGCCGCATCCAGGTAGGCCATGTCCTGCGGCGGCAGCTGCCGAGGTGGTGCCGGCTGAAGGTGTACGGGTGGACGCCAACCCGTCGGCGGCGGAACGCTCGGCGGCGGACCGGTGTATCCGCTCACGGGGGCGGCGGGAGGTTGGTCCGCCGGGGCGTCGGTGCCGGGCCGTCGCCAGTAGTCGTCCGGGGCGCTGCCGCCGCTGGGGGTCGTCACGCCGTCCGACGCTACCAACGCGAGCAGCGGCCCGGTCGCCTCTTGCCGGCGTGCCACAGTCGGCGGGCCGTTCCGCCGCCGCCGGGGTGGCAGTGGAACCGGCACGCGTCGGCACGGTGGAGGTGGCCGATTGCGCTAGTCTTGCCGCTCGTGAGCACCGAGGACCCCGGCCGGCAGGGCGTACGCGGCGACGACGACCGGACCGTCGACCTGAGCGAAGACTTCGTGGTGCTGCCCGAGCAGACGTCCGACGACACGGACCGTGGCTGGGGTGAACGGTCGGGCGGCAACGACGACTGGCTGCTCGCCGAACGCCCCCCACACTGGGACTGACCCGACGGTGGTGCGCGGACTGCTCAGCCCGGCGTCCGGTGGTGCGGCGGGCGCTCAACCGCGCACGACGACGGCGAACCGGGTGCCCTCGGGGAGCCCGACGGCGCGTTGTGCCTGGTCGGGGCGAAGGGCCAGGTAGAGCGCTGTGGACCCGTCGGTCGCGTCGGCGCCCAGGACGTCCAGCACCAGTGCCGCGGGCGCGAGCAGCGCGGCGTCGGCGCCCGCCCGGTCGGGTGTCGCGGCCAGCAGATCGACCCGGGTGCCGGGGCGGGCCACCGCGAGCGCGGCCGGCTCGGCCAGCCGGATCGGCACCCCGACCGCGCCGGTGGGCAGCGGCAGCGGTCTGACCGGGCCGTCGCCGGTAGCGGTGCGGTCCTCACCGGCCGGGCCGGTCGGCGGCGGCCCGCCGTTGCCACCTCCGTCGGTGGCGCTCTCGTCAGGCTTGCTCGACCCGCTCTCGTTGGCTTCGGTCGAACGAGCGGCGTCGGGGCTGGGTGAGTCGTCGGCGCTGGCTGAGCCGCCTCCGTCGACCGGACCGTTGGTGCCGTCGGCCCCGGCCGAGGCGGGGGAGGACGCGGCGCTCGGCGGGCAACCGGGCGGGGTGTGCAGGACGGCGGCGGCCAGGCCGAGCAACGCGGTGACCAGGACGGCCCGGAGCAGGGTGTGCCCGCCGGGCATGGTGAACCGGCGCAGGGGACGCAGCGCCCGCGCGGAGTCTGGATCACTCATCGCCGCTGCCGCCTCCCGTCTGGAGGACGTCGCCGTGACACCCTCGGCGGCAGGTTAGGCCGTTCCAGGCGTGATTCGCCGACCGTCGGCCGGGACCTGTGGATAACCGGCCGGCCTGTGGACAACGCCCGGCAGTGGGCTGGACCTGCTAAGGCCGCAGCCGTGATCGACTCGGGTTCACGGGGACCGGGCGGTCAGGATGACCGGGACGGGCCGTCTTCCGTGAACCCGAGTGGATCAAGCTGAAGGACGAAGGGGGCCGCTGGAGGTCAGGATGCGGAGCTGGCCGCCGGGGCCTTGCCGCCGCTGGACCCGCCCGACGACGACCCACCCGAGGAGGACCCGGCGGACGAGGACGACCCCGACGAGGAACCGGACGACGAGGACGACCCGGACGAGGACGACCCGGACTTCTCGGCGGACGACGAGTCGGACTTCGCCGGCTTGGCGGCCGTGCCGCCGGCCGTCGTCTCGGAGCCGGAGGCCCGCGAGTCGGTGCGGTAGAAGCCCGAGCCCTTGAAGACGATTCCGACCGAGTTGAAGACCTTGCGCAGCCGCCCCTGACACGCCGGGCACTCGGTCAGCGGCTCGTCAGAGAAGGACTGCACCGCCTCGAGCTGGTGACCGCACGTGGTGCAGGCGTACTGGTACGTGGGCACGTTCTCCTCCGGATCTGGGCTCGGCCAGTTGGCACTCGACGTATTCGAGTGCCAATGGTGCGTCATTCGCCCCGGGTTCGTCCAGCGGACGTGTGGGGCGCGACACCATGCGCCGCACCCGGGCCGCCGTCAAGCGTACGCACCCCGTCGGCGGGGGTGACGACCGCGCGGACCAGCCGGTCGTGCGGCTCCGCCGGAAGCGCGTCGACCAGCTCGCCGTCGTGCAGGGGCACCACTGTCAGCGTCGCCTCCGGCACCCGGGCGAGGGCCCGGTCGTAGGAGCCGCCGCCCCGCCCGAGCCGCCGACCGTGGCGGTCCACCGCGAGGGCCGGTACGACCACCAGTTCCGCGTCCGCCACGGCGTCCACCCCGAGGCGGACGCCGGTGGGTTCGCGGATGCCCCGACCGGCGGCGACCACGTCCGCCGGCCCGGTGTACGCCGCCCAGTCCAGATCCAGGTCAGCGAGGAGCACCGGCAGCAGCAACTCGGCGTCGGCCGACAGCGCCGCCCGCAGTGCCTCCGGTAGGTCGGCGCCGCCCGGTTCGGAGCCGATCGGCACGTACGCCGTCATCCGGCGGGGGCGCAGTCTGCGTACCAACCCGACCAGCTCAGCCTGCACGCGCCCGGCGGCGGCGGCCCGGGTGGGACCGGGCAGCGACCGGCGGCGGGCGAGCAGTTCCACGCGTGCGTCCCGCTTCGCGGCACGCGTCACTTCCGCTTCATCAGAAAATTCCGGCACGCAACACTCCTGACGCAACGCCTCTCCCACGGTTGCTCTGTGTCAGCATCGCAAGCAACGGAGGCGGAACTTCCGGGGGGACCGAGTGACGCTACGCGGGCGGTTGACGGCAGCCTTCCTCGTGGTGGTGCTCGGGCCGGTCCTGCTCGGCGCGCTCTTCGTCGCCTCCACCGTCGCGGCCGTGGACCGCAGCCGCTCCACCGAGCGACTGGCGGTGGCAGCGTCCGCCGTGCGGACCTCGGTCGACGCGCTCTGTCAGCAGCTGAGGGCCACCGCCGACGCGGTGGCCCTCACCGCCGACCCGGCCGTCGCCGCCGCCCAACTGGTCGGCCGTGGCCTGGCCGCCGCGGTGTTGATCACCGACGTGAGCGGCACGGTCAGCTACGTCTCGCCCGGCGCTCCGGCGGCCCCCTGGCGCGACTGCTCCGGCCCGACAGGTCGCGAGACCAACGGCCCGACAGGTCGCGAGACCGACGGCCCGACAGGTCGCGAGACCGACGGTCCGGCGGGCGGCGAGACCGACGGTCCGGCGGGCGGCGAGACCAACGGCCCGGCCAACGGCTCGGCCAGCCCGGTCCGGGCGCTCGCCGCGCAGGTCGACCTCCGCGACCGTTCCGGAACCCTGCTGGGCACCGTGACCGCCGCACAACTGGTCGACCCGGCCTTCGTGGCCCGGCTAGCGGCGGTGACCGGGGTGGCGGTCACCCTGCTCGACAGCGGTGCCAGCGCCGCGCGGGTCACCCACACGACCGAGTCCCGCGAGGTACGCGACGCGGTGCTGGCCGCCGCCAGCGCCGTCGACGGCGAGCGGGTCACCGAGACCAGCGAGGGTCGGTACGTGCGGAGGATCGGGCCGTCCGACTCGCAGCCGCTGCCCCTGGTGCTCTCCGTGCCCAGCGAACGGCCACCCGGGCTGCACGCCACGCTGGTGGGTGTCGTCGTCCTGGCCGGGCTCCTCGCCGTGCTGAGCGCCTGGCGGTTGGCCCGGGTCACCACCCGGCCGCTCGTGGAGCTGGCCGGAGCGGTGGACCGGGTCGCCCACGGCGACCTCACCGCCCGGGTGCCGGTCCGCAGCCGCGACGAGCTGGGCCGGCTGGCCGCCGCCTTCAATCGGATGACGAGGGAGACCGGCTCCTACGTCGCGGCGTTGACAAGCAACCGGGACCAGCTCCGCGGGCACCTCGGTGTCCTCGGCGACACCCTGGCCAGTACGCACGACCTGCAACGCATCCTGCGGGTGATCCTGCACAGCGCCATCGGAGCCACCGGGGCGCGCGCCGGTGCGGTGCTGCTGGTGGAGGCGGGCGGCGTGCTCGTCGCGCAGTGCACCGAAGGGCTGGACGGGCGGTGGCCGGAGGACGACCCGGACGGGCCGTCGACGCTCCGGGTGCCGGTGGGCGTCGGCGTGGTCGGTGCCGTCGCCGCCACCGGCGAACCGCAGCGGGGGAGGATGGAGGCGGCCGACGCCCCGTCGGGTGAGCCGCGCTGTCGCACCTACGTCGCAGTCCCGTTCGCCGCCCCGACCGGCGGCGCGGCGACCCCCTCCGCGTCCGCGTCGCCGACCGACGAGGCCGGCGCGGCGGCGGCACTCGGGGTGCTGGCCCTCTACGACCGGTTGGGCGCCGACGAGTTCGACGACGACGACCTCGTCACCCTGCGCACCTTCGCCGGTCACGCGGCGGTGGCGGTGGACAACGTCCGGGTGCACGAGGAGGCGCAGCGGCTCTCGCTCACCGACCCGCTCACCGGGTTGTGGAACTACCGCTACCTGCGCGAGTCGATCCGGCGGGAGGTGGAGCGGGCCAGCCGGTTCGGGCGGATGCTGAGCATCCTCGCGCTCGACCTCGACCGCTTCAAGGACGTCAACGACACGTACGGGCACGCGGCCGGGGACACCGTGCTGGCCGAGTTCGCCAGGCGGGTACGCGGCGAGATCCGCGAGGTCGACCTGGCCTTCCGGCAGGGCGGTGAGGAGTTCGTGCTGCTGCTGCCGGAGACCGACGCGCGGGGCGCGGCGATCGTGGCCGAGCGACTCGGCGCGGTGGTGCGCGAGACCCCGATCGCCGTCGAGGCGGACGCCGGGCCGGTCCTGGTGACCGTGTCGGTGGGCATCGCCGTCTACCCGGACAACGGCAGCACCGGGCGGGAGGTGCTGGAGGCCGCCGACGACGCGCTCTACGCCGCCAAGGCGGCTGGCCGGGACACGTACCGGGTCGCCGAGGCACGCCCGGACGTGACCACCCGGGAGTTGCCGGTGCTCGCGGGCGCGGTGAGCCCCTCCGACGGGCTGCCGCGCGCCGGCCGACACGTGCAGGTCGACCGGGAGCCGGGCGGGCCCGCCCGGTCCGAGTCGGCGGCGGGCGTACCCGAATCATCGCCGACCGGCCCGACGCACGCCCGGCCGGACGCGGCCGGCGGCCCACCGGACAGCGCGGGGGCCGGCCCCGACGCCGCGCGACCGGGGTCGGGCGGCGGCGCGTCTTCTGGGCCACACCCGCCGCGGCAGAGCCGTGGCCGATAGTCTCGCGGCATGTCGGAGCACTCAGCGAACCCCTCATCGACGGCCGCCGCAACCGGCCGTCCCCTGGCGGTCAAGGCCGTCATCCCGGCCGCCGGACTGGCCACCCGGTTCCTGCCGGCCACCAAGGCGGTGCCCAAGGAGCTGCTGCCGGTCGTGGATCGGCCGGTTCTGCAGTACATCGTCGAGGAGGCCACCCAGGCCGGCATCGGTGACGTGTTGCTGATCACCGGTCGGGGTAAGACGTCGATGGTGGACCACTTCGACCGCCGCCCCGACCTGGAGACCAGGCTGGAGGAGAAGGGCGACGCCGAGCGGCTGGCCGCCGTGCGTCGGCCCAGCGAGTTGGCCGAGATCTACACCGTGCGGCAGCCCGAGCAGCTCGGGCTCGGCCACGCCGTCGGGTACGCCGAGTCGCACGTCGGCGACCAACCCTTCGCGGTGCTGCTGGGCGACGAGTTCGTCAAGCCGTCCGAGCCGCTGCTTCCGGCGATGCTGGAGTTGCAGGCCCGCACCGGTGGTGTGGTGCTCGCCTTCTTCGAGGTCGACCCGGCCGACACCAAGCGGTACGGCATCGCCTCGGTCGAACCCGCCGAGGCCGAGCTGACCGACATCGGCGAGGTCGTCAAGGTGACCGGGATGGTGGAGAAGCCCCAGCCGGAGGACGCGCCGAGCAACCTGGCGGTGCTCGGCCGCTACGTGCTGCCCGGCAAGATCTTCGACGCGATCCGGCGGACCAAGCCGGGCAGCGGGGGCGAGATCCAGTTGACCGACGCGATGGAGTTGCTGCGTACCGAGGGCACCCCGGTGCACGCGATCGTCTACCGGGGCACCCGCTACGACACCGGCATGCCGCTGGGCTACCTCCAGACGGTGGTGCAGATCGCCGCCGACCGCGACGACCTGGGCGGCGAGTTCCGATCCTGGCTGGCCGAGTTCGTCAAGGCCGACGCGGCAGGCGGATCTGGTACATGACCGCGACGGCCGACGCCGAGGCGGCCGCGAACGAGTTGACGCCGCTCGCCGACTACCTGGGCAGCGTGCTGCGCAGGTTACGAGCGCTGCCGCCACTCGACCTCGACCTCACCCAGGCGCACGGCAACGTCCTCGCCGAGGACGTCGTCGCGCCGCACGCCTTCCCGGCCTTCGACCAGGCGGCCGTGGACGGCTACGCCGCCCGCTGGGAGGACATCTCCGGAGGTGGCCGGGGCCCGAGTTACGTCCCGGCCCCCTCCGGCACGCCCGGTGGGCGGACCATCCGGCTCAACGTGGTGGGAGATCTGGGGGCCGCGAGCTGGCGGCCGGTCCGGCTGACCCCCGGTTCGTGCTTCTCGGTGGCCGCCGGGGCGCCGCTGCCGGTCGCCGCCGACGTGGTGGTGCCGGTGGAGTGGACCGACCAGGGCATGGCCGCGGTAGAGATCTTCCGCACCCCCAAACGGGGGTACGGGGTACGCCGCGCCGGTGAGGAACTGCCCGCCGGCACGCTGCTCGCCCGCGCCGGCACGTACGTCTCCCCGGCGCTGGTCGCGGTCTTCGCCGCCACCGGTATCGGGCACGTGGTGGTCCGGCCCAGCCCTCGGGTGGTCATCGTGGCCACCGGTGACGAACTCGTCGACGTGGGCCGGGGCAGCCAGCCCGGCCAGGTCGTCGACGCGAACTCGCACGCGTTGACCGCCGCGGCGGCGGAGGTGGGCGCCCTGGCGTACCGGGTGGGGATCTGCGACGACGACCCGGAAGGGCTGCGCGGACTGCTGGAGGACCAGACCCTGCGCGCCGACCTGATCATCACCACCGGAGGCACCGGCACCGGCCCCGGTGACATGGTGCGTCGGATCCTGTCCCGCCGCGAGGGCGGCCGGGCCGGGCCGGTCACGTTCACCGACGTCGCGCTCTATCCCGGGACCGCGCTCGGGTTCGGCACGGTGGGCGCCGAGGAGGTGCCGGTGGTGTGCCTGCCCGGCGACCCCGGCGCCGCGCTGATCGGCTTCGAGGTGCTGGCCCGCCCGGCCATCCAACTGCTCGCCGGTGCGGAGCCGGTGTTCCGACCCAGCGTGCGGGCGCACCTGCTGGAGACCGTGTCGTCACCGGCGGGGCTGCGGGAGTTCCGGCCGGCGCACGTCGCGGAGCGTCGGGGCGGCGGATACACGGTCCAACCGCTGCGCGGTGGGCCGTTCACCCTCTCCGGGCTGGCCGAGGCGAACGGGCTGCTGGTCCTCGGCGAGCGGGTGACCACCGCCGCCGCCGGATCCACCGTGGACGTCCTGTTGCTGGACCGTCGCCGGTGACGGTCTCCCGGTCGAGCCGCAGGCGCTCCACTCGGGAGGCGCGCCGTCACCGGATCGGGGCGGTCGGTCCACTTGCGCGCGACACGGTCCCGCGCGGGAGACTGTGCGGGTGAGTCTCTTCGGACCTCCGCGGGCACCCGGCTGGCCGGTGGAGTTGGCGGACGGCCCGGTGTTCCTGCGGCCGTACCGGCGCACCGACGCCGCGGCGTGGTCGGATATCCGGCGGGCCAACCGGGCCTGGCTGGCGCCCTGGGAGTCGTCGCTGCCCGGCGCCTGGGACGACATGAACTCACCGGCCGCGTTCCGCTGGGTGCACCGCGACCAACGGCGGTCGGCCCGCGAGGGTGAGGGCATGCCGTTCGCTGTCTGTCTGCGCGAGGCCGACCGCGACCGACTGGTCGGTCATCTCAACGTCGGCAGCATCGTGCGACGAGCCCTCTGCTCCGGCTACGTCGGCTACTGGGTGGACGCCCGGGTCGCCGGACGAGGGGTGATCCCGACGGCGCTCGCGCTCGCCGTGGACCACGCGTTCGGCCCGGGCGGGTTGCACCGGGTGGAGGTCAACATCCGCCCGGAGAACCGACCGTCCCGGCGGGTGGTCGAGAAACTGGGCTTCCGCGAGGAGTCGTACCACGTGCGCTACATGCACATCGACGGCGCGTGGCGGGATCACATCGGGTACGCGATGACGAGCGAGGAGATCGCCGCCGAGGGTGGCCTTCTGGCCCGCTGGCACCGGGTACGCGCCGACGCGCGCTAGGGCGCCGTCGCGATCTGCGGGGGCGGGGCGGTCGGGAGCGGAATTTTCCGACCCTCGGCCAGGCGTCCCACGGACGGGATCGGCGCGGCGCGGTGGCAACCCGGTCGACGCGCCGTAACCTCAAGTAACTGCAAGCTGCGGCAAGCGCTCCCCGGCCGGACGATCCACGCACCCAGGCGGGATCGATGGAAGATCCTGCGGTCGGAGAGCGGTTGCTTCGAATTCGGTGACGGGAGGGGTGAGGGTGCCGACCTCGGTGCTCCTCGCCGTCCTCGCCGCCGCCGGCCTGCTCGCCCTGGCCCCGGCGCTGGTTCGCCGTTACGACGCCACCGAGCGGTTGGTGGCGGAGCGGGCGCAGTCGACGGCGCGGGTGCTCCAGCGCCGCCGGCGGCGCCGCACTGTGCCCGGACGGCGACCCGTCCACCCACCGCGTTCGCTGATCGTCACCCTGAGTGAGGACGCGACTACCGGAACGCTTGCTCCGCCGGTCTCCGCACCGCCGGCCGCCCGCCGCTCCGGTCGGCTCCGCGCCGTGCCACCGGCACCGAAGAGGTCGCGCCGCCGCCCACCGCCCCGACGACAGCACACCCCCGCCGTGTACCGACGACGTCGGGTTCTCGCCGCCCTGCTGCTCCTCAACGTCGTCGAGCTGATCGGCGTGGTGTTCGTCAGCCCCGGCTTCTGGGTCAGCTTCGGGGTCACCTTCCTGCTCCTGGCCCTGTACGTCGTTCACCTTCGCCGCCGGGCCCTGGCCGGCCGTCGCCGTCGCCGCGCCCGCGCCCGGGAAGCCGCCTGGCTCGCCGACCGGCAGGCCGAGGTACGCCGGGAGCAGGCCCGTCGGGCGGCGGCCCGCCGGGAGGCGCAGCGCCGCCTAGCCGCCCAGCGCGAGGGCGTACGCCGAGCCGCGATGGGCCTGGACCGACCGGGCGACCTGCCGGCGGCGGTCAACGGCGGGTCGGTCTCCTACCGGCGGTCGGGTGGCCTGCGCGGCCGCCCCTACGAGGCCGGCCGAGGCGCCTGACCCTGCCCCAGGCGGCACGCCGGCCGGTGGCGTGGGCCGGGCTCCGGCCGGTCGTGCCGCAGCGGGCGTTGCTTGCCGGCGTTGATCGACTCCGGGTCGGCGATGTGGCGGTGTCGGCGTGCGGGGATGCCGCCGTATCGGCGATCTGGAGTCGATCTTGGGCTGGCGTGACGCCGCACCGGGGGCGGATTCGCGGTGGGGGCGGGCGACCTGTTAGCCTTGGCGCCGGCCCGCCCGGTGTAAGCCGGGTGGGACCGAAGCCGGTTCGCCGGTGGGGGGCTGTGGCGCAGACTGGTAGCGCACCTCGTTCGCATCGAGGGGGTCAGGGGTTCAAATCCCCTCAGCTCCACTTCGCAAGGCCCTGACCAGGGAGAGCGCCGGTCAGGGCCTTAAGTTTGTCTATCCTATTGTGAACTCACCCCCCGAAAACGGCTGGGCTCGGCCGCTCTCCGCGATCGCGGTCTTCTGGGCCAGGCCACGAGGGGCGTTGCCCTGGGTCGGGATCGCTCGGTCGTCACCCGTTGTCGGCAAAGGCGCCCGAGGAACCCGGGCGGCTTCGCCTCATCCGGCCAGCCCATTCCCGGTGCCGCTGACGTCCAGTCCGCCCAGGAAACCCTTGGCGACCATGCCGTGTAGGCCGCGTTCGGCGGTTTCGATGGCCAGTCCGGCCCGGTGCGCGACCGCACGGGTCGTCCGAATGCCGTCACAGGCGGCGAGCAGGTCCGCCAGCCTCGACGGCAGCCGGTACGTCCGCACCAGGCCGGAACGGCTCGTGGCGTGCAGCAGGTAGTGGGTGGTGCCGCTCGGCAGGCTGCCGCCCGCCCGTCCGGCGACGACGATCCGTTGGATCTCCGCGATCGGGCGATCGAACGTCGCGAGCAGGACGCCCGGCCGCAGCGCGGGCGGGCCGGCCGGCGGTTCCACCCCACCGGCGCCGATCCTTGCCTCGTACCAGAGGGTTTCGAACGCCGCCATCTCGCGGAGCAGCCGGATCCGGGCGGTGCTGGGCAGCGTGGCAACGGCCGCGGCGAGCTCCCTCCCGACCGCCAGGCTGTCCTCGGGCCGGCTCAGCGTCCGACGTCCCAGTACGGGGCGCAGCACGGTCTCCTCCTCGGCGGTGTCGCGGAGCAGGGCTGCGGTGCCGGGGAAGGCGGCGGTGAACCTGGCCTTGCGTTTGAGGCTGGTGATCGAGGCGGTGAGCCGGAGGCCGGGCAATGGCACGGCGGCCAGTCGCCGGGCCAGTTCGGGGTCGGTGCCGTGTCGCCGGGCGAACCCGTCGGGGTCGGCGTGCAACTCCTCGGCGAGTGACCCGTCGATCAGGAGCCTGGCCAGCAGCGCCTGCCCGCCGGCGGGAAGGGTGTCCTCCGTGCTCATCGGGCACCGCGGGAGACGCTGCCCGCCGTGAGGGTGGCACGGACCCGGTCCAGCTCGTCGACGAGTTCGGTGAAGTCGTCGGGAAAGTGACCGTCCCGCTCGATCATGGTGGCTCGGATGTGCTGGCGGCTCTCCAGGTGTTCGAGCAGTGCGAACACGTCGTCTCCCACCGGGGCGTCGTGGCCGTCGACGAGTGGTACGCCACCCTGGCCCAGGTTGCCCGCCAGGTGCACCTGGACGACACGGTCGAGCGGCAGCGCGTCGAGGAAGTCGTAGGGGTCGAACCCGTGGTTGGTCGCGTTGACCACCACGTTGTTCAGGTCGAGCAGCAGGCCACAGTCGCAGCGGTCGAGGACGGCGGTGATGAACTCGGCCTCCGTCATGCCGCCCGGCAGATCGAGGTAGTAGCTGATGTTCTCCAGCAGGAACGGCCGCCCCAGCCGGTCCTGCACCCGCTGCGCGTTCGCGGCTATCGTCCTGACCTTCTCTTCCGTGCGGAGCACCGGCGTCAGGTTGTGCAGCTCGACGCCGTCCTCCCGGGTGAAGCAGAGGTGGTCGCTGACCCAGGGTGCGTCGACGGCGTCCGCCACCGCCGCGACGGCGTCCAGGTAGTCCGGATCCACGGGGGCGTCCGAGCCGATCGACATCTCCAGGCCGTGGGTGACCACGACGAAACGGTCCCGGAGAGCGCGCAGCAGCTTGTTCTGCGCCGGATCCACCAGGTAGCGGTCCGTGATGATCTCCAGCCAGTCGATCGCGGCCGGGTGGGCGAGGATCCCGTCGTGCAGTTCCTCGCGGTAGCCGAGCCCGACGCCGAGGTCCGGCGGGGCGGAGATGGTGGTACTGAACATGGCGTCTCCTCGCGGTCGGTACGGCTCGCTCAGGTCGTTCGCAACGGCAGTTCCGGTGCATGACGGGGTGGTTCGGGCTGGGGCGGTTCACGGCGGGCCGGCCGGGCCACCGGTTGTGCCGCGAGCAGGCTGGCGTAGGCGCCGCCGGCCCGGCTGAGCAGCCCGTGCGTGCCATGCTCGGCGACCCGTCCCCGGTCCAGCACGATCACCCGGTCCTGTGGTTCCAGCCGGGGCAGCCGGTGGGCGATGAGGACCAGGGTCTTGTCCCGGCAGTGCTCCCGCAGCGCCTCGGTGACGCGGTCGGCGGTGTGCTGGTCGAGGGCGCTGGTCGCCTCGTCGACGACGAGCAGCCGGCAGTCGGCCAGTAGGGTCCGTGCGATGCCCAGGCGCTGCCGCTCCCCGCCGGAGAGTTGTAGCCCGTTCTCGCCGATCGAGGTGTCCCAGCCGTGCCGTGACGCGGTGATCAGCGAACCCAACCGGACCGTGTCGAGTACCCGGTCCAGCTCGGCCTGGGTGACGCCGTCCCGGGCGAACAGCAGGTTGTCCCGGATCGTGCCGTGCAACAGCGCGGTGTGCTGCGGGATCAGGGTGGCCGCCGCACGAGGGAGGGCGGAGCCACCGTCGACGCGGACGGTGCCGGTGTCCGGGGAGAGCAGGCCGGCCAGGACGAGTCCCAGGGTGCTCTTGCCCGAACCGGTGTGGCCGGTGACGACGGTCACCGACCCGGCGGGGAAGTCCAGATCCACCCCGGCGAGGGCGGGGGCCGGTGACCCCGGGTAGCGGCAGGAGACAGCGCGCAGCCGCACCTCCGCCGGCCCGGCCGGTGTGCGCCGGACCGGCGCGACATCCCGCTCCGGGGCGTCCATGTCGAGGTACTCCAAGACCCGCTCGAACATCACGACGGACGCCTGGACACCGCCGCTGAGCCGCAACAGGCTCTGGATCGGCTGGGACAGTCTGGTCTGAAGCATGACCAGCACCACCACGGCGCCGACCGACACCGTTGGGGTGAACGTGCCGTAGGCCCAGAAGATCAGCGGTGGTACACAGGCGAACGAGACCCCGATGACCGTGTACGCCGACATGCCCGCGATGCGCTGCCGGAACGTCACGTCCCGGATGTCCTCGGCGACCTCCACGAAGCGGTCGCGTTGGGTCCGGGTGCGGCGCAGGGTGCGGCCGAGTAGCACCCCGGAGAGGGACAGGTCCTCCGAGACGTACCGCAGAACTGTGGTCAGCAGCCGCTGTCGCTGCCGGAACAGCAGGCGCCGCCGCCGGGCGAAGCGGTTGTTGAAGAGGCTGAGCAGCGCGGTCAGGGCCAGTGAGACGAGGGCCAGCGGCCAACTCAGGATGATCATTGCGATCCCGACCGCGACCAGTGAGGTGAGCGCGGACAGCGCCTGGTGGACCGTACTGGTGAGGAAGCGGTCGATGCCGTCGATGTCGCTGACCAGGCGGGCCTGGATCTGTGCCTGGCCCTGCTCGCTGTAGAACCGCAGCGGCTGCGCTCTCGCGCGGTCGTAGACGTCGACGCGCAGCCGCGCCGCCACGCGCTGGCCGGTCCAGTTGGTAAGCGCGGTCTCGGCTACGCCGAGGAGGCTGCCGACCAGACCGAGGGCCATCATCAGGCCGCACAGCACCGCGAGCAGTGTGGTGTCGTGCCGGGGCAGGGCGTCGTCGATGATCCGCTGGAGCAGCAGCGGCGCCGTGGTGCTCATCCCGACCGTGATCAGGACCAGCAGCCCCGAGCCGACGGTGTGCCAGCGGTAGGGCCGGTAGCGCACGGCCACGCGGCGCAGCACGAGCCAGGTCGTGACCTCCACCGGCGCCCGCCCGGACAGCCCGGCCTCGCCGGTGGACCGACCGTCGGACGGAGCGGCGGTGGACCGGTGGGCGGTCGACGCTGCCATCTCGTCAGCCGACCGCGGGCGACGGGGCTGGGTGTCCGAGCGCGACGGTGAACAGATGCCGCGCCCCCGGGCGGAGCCCGGCCGCCTCCCGCCGCACCAGATAGTGACCGGCGCCGAACACCGCGCACTCCAGACCGTGGGTGCGCGCGGCCAGCCAGATGGCGTAGCCGAGCGCGCCGATCCGGACCAGCAGGCCTCCGGCGGCCTCCCGCCCCATCCCCGCCGGGTCGCCGCAGACGAGCGCGAACACCGGCGCGTCGGCGTAGACGTCCGCCAGATCGTCGAGCCAGTCCGGAACGCCGAGCGGGAGAAGGTCGCCGGCGGGAGTCGGCGTGAACAGGCCCCGACCCGGACCGTCGGCGCGGCGGACCGCCAGCAGCAACCGCAGGCCCGGGTCCGGGTGCCGGTCGACCGGCCACTGGTCACGCTGAGCCCGGGTCGCCCGGCGCAGCACTGCGCGCAGTGTCACCTCGGCCACCGGCGTCTCGGTGAACTCTCGTACCGACCTACGGCCTTCGAGGACCGCCGCGAGTGGTACGCCGTCGGTCACGGGCTCGGCCGCCCCGTCGTCCGGCGCGTACCTTTCGATGACGCGGGGGAACGGGGCGCGACGGCGTACCAGGTCCGCCAGCGCCTCGGCCGGTACGTCCGCGGGGATCAGTGGCATGTCTCACCTCGGTGTAGGCCGGCTACCACGGTCACGTACCGGCCGGTCGTTTGCAGGTCGAGCAGCTCGGCCAGGCTCTCGTCCCAGCGGGTCGCGAACTCCGTGCGGAGCCCGTGCGCGGTGGCGACGGCGGCGAGCTGGGTGACGGCGCAGCCCGCGTCCAGGTGGGTGAGCCGGTACGCGAAGTCCTGGTACTTTCCCGCCACCCGGTCGTGCGCGGCGGTGAACACCAGCGCGGCGTCGAGACGGTCGGCGGGAAGGTCGGTGCCGGCCAGCGCGTCGGCCAGCGGCACGGCGTCGGCGCGCAGGGCGATCAGCGCGTGGTTCAGGTCGTCGTAGCGGAAGATCGTTCCGGGTAGGTCGGCGACGCCGGTCTCGGTGACGAGGTGGAGTTCCACCGACCCGAGCTGCCCGCCGGACGGCACCCAGCGCTGCGACGGGCCGTCGGCCTCGCCCCGCCGTCGGCCCGCCACCCGGGCGAGCAGGTCGGCGACCAGCGGCTGGTGCAGGCTTCCGGGTGCGGCCGGGCGCACGCCGTCGCCGAACGTCCCCGGCAGCGGCAACCGTTCTGTCGGCAGCCCGCGCTGGGGGTGGGCGTGGTGAACCGGCCGTTCGTCCGCCAGCTCCCGCCACTTCCGCCGGACGGCCCGCGACGGGGGGCCGGCCCGCAGGGCCGCTGGTACCACCCGCTCGGTCATCCAGAGGCCGATGTCCACCAGGTCCGGTTCCGGCCCGTCGCCGCCGGCGTCGTCGCACGGGCAGTCCGGGTACGGCACGACGACGTGCTGACCGGTGTCCCAGGCGTCGAGGTCGATCCTGGTCACCGTCGTCGCAGCCCGCAGGGACGCCCCGGAGACGATGCCCAGCACCTCGGTCGCGGCCAGCCCGGCGAGCGTCTCTCCGGCCGTGGCATCAGCGATCCCCGCCGTCTTCCCGGCCGTGGCGTCGGAGGTCGCCGCACCCGGCCAGCCCGCCTCGGCCCGGCCTCGGCGCAGGCATCCGGGGCAGGCGGTGAGACCGGGGACGAAGAACGGCCCGATCTCGAGGTGGGTGCGATCGGCGGCGACCCGGAGCACGGGCACGGCGTGCGGCGCACACAGTCCGGCCACCCGCTCGACCGCTGACGGGTCGTCCCGGCTCTCGTCGACCACGACCACCAGGGACCGCTCGGCTCCGGAGAGGGCCTCGACACCGGTTTCGGTGAGTGGCCCGCAGGTGACCTCGCCGACGCCGCACTCACGCAGGTCCGCGGCGAGGGCCCTGGTCACCTCAGCCGGCCCGACGACGTGCACGGCGACCACCGCGAGCGCGTCGAGCAGGGCACCGGTGCCGGGATGGCCGCCGTTGCCGTCCAGGCTGCGTGAGTGGTAGTCGACGACGTGCTCGGGGGCCCCACCCCGGCGAGGTGGGGCGGCGGATTCCAGCAGTCCACGTTGGTCGAGCAGGGCCAGTGGCCGGTCCAGGCGCTCCGGCGGCAGGCCCAGCTCGGCGGCGATCTCCTGCCGGTCCCGGGAGCCGTCGAGAAGGGGAAGAAGTCGCGGCAGCAGCGTGCCGGCGGCTCGACCCCGGAACACGTGGCGGGGCCCCGAGCCCTGCACGACGAGTGACTCCTCGGTCGGCACCACCGCGAGACCACGGCACAGCCGTACCCGGACGTCATCGGACACCGGCGTCCTCCCTCTTCTCCAGGCGCAGCAGGGTACGCAGATCGCGTTCGGGCAACGGCCGGCCGCAGCGGGAGCAGCCGTGGCAGGCGAGCACCAGGTCCTGCCGGACGGAGACCCCGCGCAGCGGTACGGAGATCACCCGACCGGCCGCCACGTCGGGGCGGGCCAGGACGCGGAGAGCCAACCCGGCCGCGCTCCGCGCGTGCTGCGGCAGGAAACCGGCCGGCCCGCAGGCCGGGTTCTGGTCGTAGGCGGCGTACAGGGCTGCGGACGCCGGCCAGTGCGGATCGTGTTGGGCCCGGCGTTCCTCGAAGCAGCCGTGACAAGGCCCGGCACCCGGCACCACCAGCGGTCCGATCCGCAGGTGCGAGGGTTCCAGCACGACCGGCAGCCAGGGAACACCGGTCGCGTGGGCGCGTTCGTCGACCCGGTCGCACAACGCGGGCGAGGGGCGCCACAGGGCCACCACCAGCGCGCTCGGCGTACCAGCGAACGCGGTCTCCGGGGCGTCGTCGGGCGGAACCTCCGTGCCGTCCGACATCCGGGCCAGCAGCCCGGTGACCCGGCGGCCGAACGGACCGATGCCGAGCAGGGCCGTTCGGTCCGGGACGATCGCGGCGGGGGTGGTTAGGCGAACGGCTGTGGCCATGGATTCAGCTCCTCTTCGGGCAGCACCCGGTAACCCATCCGGGCAGGTGCCTCGGACAGCCGTGGATGTGCGGTGAACTGGGCCAGCGGGTGGAGGCTCAGCGGCTGGAGGTCGGGGATGACGACGTGCACCGCGGTCAGCCCCACGTCAGCCAGTTCCCGCGTGGTCCGGTCGACCACGACGGGCCGGGCTCCGGCGGCGGCCAGCCGCTCGACCAGCGCCGCGAGGGCCAGGTCCGGATCGGCCGGCAGTTCCGGGCGTCGGGGGGACGGCGGCGCGACGGCATCGGCCAACAGAAAGTCGAATGCGCCCGCCCGCTCCGGTGCCCCCATGAACCGGGCACCGTCGTGCACCGCCACGGACCCCGCGGGACCGCCCGGCGGGCTGGCGCCCTCGCTCAGCAGTCCGGTCAGGGCGACCGCCTCCTCCAGAGCCTTGGCCGCCGCACCCGACAGGGTCCGACCGGTGCTCGCCGCCGTCCAGTTCCGCAGTCGCGGGTCGTGCACGGCGCTCAACAGGCAGTAGACGGTCGGAACACCGAGGTCGGTCGTCGCGTCGAGCAGGCGTACGTCGACGAAACGGCGTCGGCAGCAGTCGACGAGGTGGCGCGTCGACTCGGCCAACTCGCCCGAAGCGACTGTGGGCAGGGACAGCCGTTGCAGCCAGAGGATGGCGACGGCGTCCCGCTCGATCACCTCCAGAGCGCCGCGGACGACCGCCTCCACCGGATCGGTGTGCACCGCGTGGCCGGTGGAGAGTCGGTGTACGAAGCGTTCCGCGTCGTCGATCGGGGCCAGGTCCCGGCAGGCCATCACCGCCGGTACCCGGACCGGCGCGGCACTGTACAGGTCGAGTCCGGTGACCCACCTGATCGGCGCGGCCGGGTCGAACGGGCGGACCGGGCAGCCGGGGGTGGCCAGTTCCCGTGCCGAGCAGCGCGGATAGCGGACGGGTTCGAGACACTCGCCGGCCAGCTCGTCGGCGGTCGCCCGCACAATCTCCCGACGGTGCGGGGCCAGCGCCATCGCGTACCGCTCGGCACCCTCGGCGATGGCGACGAACCGGGCCAGTCGCGGGTCGGCCCAGCTCCGCCCACCACCGCCCAGCCGACCGGTACGGCGGCGGGTGTTCGCCGGACCCGGCGTACCCACCTCGGCCCCGCACGAGTAGAGCCGGTCGCAGATCCGTGACGGCCGTGCGTCGGAGACGGCCGACACCACGCCGTAGGGGGACACCAACTCGTCGAGAGACTCCGGATTCACCATGCCTCCCCGGGCCCGCCCGCCGTGCTCGCGGCACGACGGGCGGGCGGACGTACTCCGTCGAACTACCCGCGCCGGTGGCTCAGGCGCACATCGGGTAGTTGCACTGGACGTTCGAGCTCTGCGTCACGCCGCACATCGGCACCTCGCCGAACGTGCCGTACTCCTCGTAGTCCTCGACGTCGAGGTCGAGGTCCGTGGTGCTGTCTTCAGCCGCCATCTCGTTCTCCTTCCGGTGAAATCGGGCGTGGACCACCCTGTCGGCACCGTCCGTCGCCGGGCGGTCGGCGACCGGTCGTCCGGTGACCGGGCGCGGACCGGAGGCACTGCCAGGCTGTGGGCCCGACGAACGCGAGCGGGCGGGGCCGGAGAGGGGACTGGACGTGCGTCACCGGGATCGACCGCGGGACCTGACATCGCTCGACGGCCTGGTCTCGCCCTACGGGCTGGTCTCCCGGGTCGGGGCGCTGGCCACCCCGGGCCTGCCCGCCGACTTCTGCTACTGGAAGTCGGAGGCGGGCGCACCCGGTCCGGTCCGCCGGCTCGGTCACCAGGAGAATCTCGTCGGCTCCGGCCAGGCGTGGGACGATCCGGGTCTCGCGCGGTTCGTCGCCATCGCCGAGGTCGCCGAACGGTACGCGGGTCGCGACGTCCTCGCCGAGGAACGGATCTGGGCGACAGCCGAGGAACTGGGCGACGAGTGCCTGGAACCGGAGCGGTACCCGCGGTGCACGGAAGCCGAGTACGCGCATCCGGACTGCCCGATCGTCCCCTTCGATCCCCAGGCGGCGATCCGTTGGACGTCCGGGCTCGACCTGGTCACCGGCGAGCCGGTCTGGATACCGGCTGTGCTGGCCTGTTACGGACTCACCGAGACCGTGACGGCGGAGCACTTCAGCTGCCGGATGTCCACGGGCTTCGCGGTTCACACCGACCCGGTGGAAGCCGTCGTCCGGGGGCTGTTCGAGGTCGTCGAGCGGGACGCCAACGCTGTCGTCTGGCTCCAGCGGCTCGCTCTGCCGCCGGTGGATCCCGGCTGCCTTGACGAACGGCTGCGCCGACTGGTCGGCTGGTGCCGTGACCGGTTCAAGGAGGTCCACCTCTTCGACGCCACCTCCGATCTGGGCGTGCCGACGGTCTACTGCGTGGTCGCCGCCGAGTACGACCCGCGGGCGCACCGGGTGGTCGGCGCCAGCTCCGCCCGGGATCTGACCGGGGCCGCGCACAAGGCACTCCTGGAGGCGCTGGGCGTCCCGCAGTTCATCCACTTCGTGGATCCGACGGCGGAGCCGGTGACGCCGGCGCGGCTGCGGGCCGTGGGAGACACCACCCGTCATATGGGCCGGACGGAACACGCGCACGCGTTCGACTTCCTCCTGGACGGTGCGGATCGCCGCACGTCCACGGCTCGGCCGTCCCTGCCCGCCGACCCGTCCGAGGCGCTGGCCGAGGTCGTCGGCCGGCTCGCCGGGGCCGGGATGCGGCCGGTCGTCGTCGACCGCACCACCCGGGAACTGGCCGACGTCGGGCTCACCGCGGTGAACGTCGTCGTCCCCGACCTCCAGCCGATGAGCGTCGAGCACCTCATCCGGTTCACCGCACATCCGAGGCTGTACGAGGCACCGGCTCGGATGGGCTATCGTGTCCTGCCCCCGGCGAAACTGAACCCGTGGCCGCAACCGATGGCCTAGCTGGCCGGGCCGCAACCGATGGCTCAGTCCGCCCGGCCGCAGCCGGTGCCCAGACCGGGCGGTTTCCGAACGACGGCTCCCTCGGAGACCGCGACGAAGTGGTACGAAGCAACGGGTCAGGGCACGGCTCGGGAGAACCCCGGGTTGCGCCGGAGCAGTCGCTGGTGCGTCTGCCGCAGGGCCGGTCCCGGCTCGTCGCCGAGCTGCTCCACCAGTCGGGCGCGGATGCCGGCATAGCGTTCCAGCGCCTCGGCCTGGTGACCGCACCGGTGCAGCGCCTCCATCAGCAATCCCGTGATCGCCTCGTCCAGCGGATGCTCCTCGGCCAGATGTACCAGGTCCGGCACCAGCTCCGCGTGCCGCCCCGCCGCCAGCCAGGCGGCAGCTGCGGCCGTCCGGGCCGACAACTGCTCCCGACACAGTGCCGTGCGGGCCCCGTCCGCCCACGGGGAGTCCACGTCGGCCAGGGGCGCCCCGGCGGGCAACCGCAGGGCGCGGTCGTAGAGGCAGGCGGCGGCGTTGTCGTCGACGGCCAGCCGCGCCTGCCGGACCAGTTGTCGGAACCGGTGCAGGTCGATCCGCTCGGGATCCACGTCCAGCAGATAGCCGCCCCGCAACCGCACCACTTCGCGCCCGGCCCCACCGGCCTGCGCGAGGGTACGCCGCAACCGCTTGGCGCAGGTGTAGAGCGCGTCTCTCGGATCGACGGGCATCTCCTCGCCCCAGATCCGCGAGATCAGCCGCTCGTCGGGCACGAACTCGCGCGGCTGCCAGGCCACGGAGGCGAGCAGGCTCCGGACCCGACCGGAGGACGGACGGACCTGCCTGCCCCCGCTGACGACTGCCACCGCGCCCAACAGCTGGAACTCCACCTCTGCTCCTCGCGACGAGATGCGAACATGCCAGGGCACAACGTCGCATCCGGCCGCATGATCTCCGCTCCGATCGCGCATGGCGCCGGTCAGGCGAGCAGCGCGGCGGTCTCCGCCTGACGTGGAATGTCGAGTTCGACGAAGTGTCGGTGCGCCCGGCCCCACGCCGAGCGGGCGGCCCGCTCGGCACCGGTGAGCCGGTACGCCCGCCCGAGCGGGACCAGCGCGTTGGCGTACCCGAGCGACTGCCCGGTCCGCCGGAAGACCCGCAGGGCGTGTCGGCACGCGGCGACGGCCGCGGGCCCCTCGCCCAGTGCCACGAGAGCGGCCCCCAGGGTCGCGTACGCCTTGCCCAACACCAACGGGCTGCCCTGAGCGGCGAGGCCGAGCGCCTCGGTCGCGTGTTCGCGCGCCTGGCCCGGCTGACCGCCGGCCAGAGTCACCCGGGCCAGCCCGACCAGCGACTCGACCCGGCCGGCGTGGTGGCCGGTGCGGTCGGTGATGGTGACGGCGGCCGCCAGCCGCCCCAGCGCGGCCTCGATCCGACCCTCTCCCATCGCCGACTCTGCGAGTCCGATCAGCGCATCGACCTGGCAGTTGAGGTTCTCCGCCTGGCAGGCGCCGCGGAGCGCCGCGCCGTGTGCGTCGGCCGCCAGCGACCAGCGGCCCGCGTCGTTGTGCACCCGACCGACAGCCTCGAAGCTGATCGCCTCGCCGTAGGGCAGACCGGCGTCCCGGGCGACGGCCAGGGAGCGCTCCAGCCAGTGCAACGCCGCCGCCAGGTGTCCCCGTTCCTGCCGGACGAGCCCGAGGTTCACCAGGACGATCGACTGCATGTTCAGGTCTCCGATCCGTTCGGCCAACGGAAGGGAGGCGGTGAGGCATCGCTGGGCCGGGCCGAGTCGGCCGAGGGCGAGATGGGCTGAGGCGAGGTTGTTCAGCCCCGACGACTCACCTCGTGCGTTGTCCAACGCATTGTCGATCCGGATCGACCTGCGGTACCGGGCCAGAGCCTGCCGTGGCCTGCCCAGCTGCTTCAGGGTGACGCCGATGCCGCGCAGCGCGTCGGCCTCGCCTCGCCGCCAGTCGGCCCGGCGGGCGAGCGCCAGGGCCCGTTCGTACTCCGCCCGGCCCGCGACCAGCCTGGTCATCCGCCAGTTGGCGTGGCCGAGCGACAGTCTCATCGCGGCCTGGCCGCCCAGGTCGCCGGCGCGTCGGGCCGCCGCCAACCCGATGGTCGCCATCCGCACCGACTCGGCCAGAGGCCGGAAGTGGTGGAGGTAGTCCTGAAGGGCGATCACCAGCAGGCACGCCACCGGCCTGGAGTCGAGGTCGGCCGAGAGGTGTACCGCGGCGGTGATCTCCTCCCACGTCTCGTCGAGCCAGGCCAGCGCGTGGGACCTGTCCCGGAAGGACTCCGGCGTGACGTGGGGCGGGATCGTGTCCGGCGGGGGCGAGATCAGATAGAAGCCGCCCGCTCGTGCCGTTTCCACAGCCGAGTAGAGGTAGTACGCCATCAGTCGCCGTACGGCCTGTCGCCGCTCGGTCGGGGAGTCCTCCTCGGCCACCCGCTCCGCGGCGTACTCGAGCAGCAGGTCGTGGGCGGCGAACCGGTTGACGCCGACCTCGGTCACCAGGTGTACCCGGGCGACGCTGTCCAACAACTCCTCCGCCTCGCCTCGGTCCACCCCGGCCAGCGCCGCCGCCGAGGCGCTGGCCAGACCGCCGCTCGGAGCCAGCGACATCAGTCGGAACATCCGGCGGGCCGGCGCGGGCAGTGCCCGGTAGGAGAGGTCCAGCGTGGACCGGACCGCCGTGCGTTCGTCGCCGTCGACCCGGAGCCGGGCCAGCCTGCCCCGGTCGGCCAGCTCCGCGACGTAGTCGCCGACCGTGTGGTAACGCTGCTCGGCCAGCCGCGCCCCGGCGATCGAGAGGGCCAACGGCATGTGACCGCACTGCGCCGCCAGCCGCGCCGCGGCCTCCGGCTCCGCCCGCAGTCGGTCGGTACCGGCCCCGTGTGCGAGCAGTGCCTGCGCCTCCTGCGGCTCGAGCGCCGCCACGCCGAGCCGGCTCGCTCCCTCTCGCGCCACCAGGCCGCCGAGGCGGTCCCGGCTGGTCACCACGACCAGGCAGCCGGCACCGCCGGGCAGGATCGGCCGGACCTGCTCCGCGGTCGCGACGTTGTCGAGCACCAACAGGACGCGTCGGTCCGCGAGCAGTGACCGGTAGAGCGCCACCTGAGCCTGAAGGTCCGCCGGGATGTCCCGGGGGGCCTGCCCGAGGGCCTGGAGCAGCAGCGGCAGTGCCTCGTTGGGAGACATCCGCTGCCCCGGGTCGAAGCCGCGCATGCCGAGGAACAGTTGGCCGTCGGGGAAGTCGTCGGCGGCTCGGTGGGCCCAGCGCACCGCCAGGGCGGTCTTCCCCACGCCGGCGGGACCGACCACCAGCACGATCCGCTCCGCCCCCGAGGCCAACCAGTCGAGCTGCTTCAGCTCCGCCTCCCGGCCGACGAACCGTCCGATGTCGGCGGGCAACTGCCGAGGAATCCTCGCCGATTCCGGCGGGAACGGACCGGCCGGTTCCAGCGTGCCCGCCAGCACGCGTTGGTGCAGACTCCGCAGCTCCTCGGTGGGCTCCAACCCGAGCTCCGCGATCAGGCGGGTACGGAAGTCGCGGTACACCTTCAACGCCTCGGCCGCCCGGCCACCCGAATGCAACGCGAGCATCAGCAGCCGTTGGGATCTCTCCCGGAGCGGGTCCTCCGCGACCAGCCGGGTCAGCTCGGCCACCGCCTCGTGCAGCCGACCCAGTGCCAGCATGGCCTCGGCGCGTCCCTCCAGGGCCGCCGTCCGGTGTTCCGTGAGCCGTACCGCCTCGGCCTCGACGTGCGGCCCCCGCAGTCCGGCCAGCGGCGCACCCCGCCACAGGGTCAACGCCGCGTCGTAGTCGGCGACGGCCTCTGCCGGACGACCTTCGAACGCCGCCCGGCGGGCCGACTCCACCCGTTCGACGAACGACGCCGCGTCCAACTCCCCGTCACTCACCCGCAGCAGGTAACCCGGGCTTCTGGTCTCGATCAACGTCGCACCCCGCGGCCCGCAGGCCCGACGAAGCTCCGCCACCAGGGCTCGTACCCTGGCGGCGGCGGAGACGGGCGGATCATCTCCCCAGATCCGGTCGGTGATCCGTTGTACGGACACGACGTGATTGGCCTCCAGCACCAGTGCGCCGAGCAACGCCTGCTGCCTGCCGGTCAACTCGACCCGCCGTCCTGCCACGGTCAGCCCGACCGGGCCCAGCAGACTGACCTGCGTACCGCTCACCACCATGGAAGTGGACCGTAGATCAGTAACCGCCGATCGCGCGAACGGACCGGATGGCCGGCTGCTCTGGGGCACCAGGGTCGGAGGCGGCCATGTACCTGGAGCCGTACCCGAGTCGGGAACCGACGAGAGCGCCTGGAGTGGTACTGCGGTCGAACGAGCGCCTGTCACGCTGCCCGCCTCGGTCGTATCGGTCAGCAGCGACGGTGACCGGTGGGCTGACCCCCGGACGGCGCGCCGGCGCGTACTAGCCTGTCGCGGTGGCGAGTAATTCTCAGCCGAGCGGCGGGCTCTCCGGCACGCTACGGGCGACCCTCAGTTGCGTGATCGCGCTAGCGGTCGGTGTCGGTGCGATCTACGTCCTCGGGCCCTGGTCGACCGAAACGGCCGGACCACCTGCCCCGCCCCGTCCGGTGGGCGCCCCGGTGGAGGTCGCCGGCCGTACGGTCTCCGTGCTCGGCGCGGGGGACATCCTGCCGCACCCCGAGCTGTGGGACCAGGCTCGGCGCGACGGTGGCGGCGAGCTCGACTTCGGCCCGATGCTGGCACCGGTGCGGGAAACCGTCTCCAGCGCGGATCTGGCCCTGTGTCACCTGGAGACCGCGCTGGCACCGCCGGGTGGCCCGTACATCGGCTTCCCGAAGTTCAGCGTGCCGCAGGAGGTGCTCAAGGGCATCAAGAGCGTCGGGTACGACGGTTGCTCCACCGCCTCGAACCACACCATCGACCAGGGGTACGACGGTGTCAAGCGGACCCTCGATGCGCTGGACAAGGCGGGGCTGGGGCACACCGGCAGCTACCGGACCGAGCGGGAATCCCGCATCGCCAAGATCTATCAGGCCAAGGGCGTGAAGATCGGGCACCTCAGCTTCACCAAGAGCTTCAACGGCCTGCGCCCGCCGCCCGGCAAGGACTGGGTGGCGAACCTGATCGACGTGAAGGCGATCCGGCGGGACGCGGCGGCGGCGCGGAAGGCGGGCGCGGAGATCGTGGTGGTCAGCCTGCACTGGGGCACCGAGTACGAGCACGAGCCGGACGTCGACCAGCAGACCTGGGCCCGCCAGATCGCCGCGATCGACGACGTGGACGTTGTCTTCGGGCACCACGCGCACGTCGTTCAGCCGGTGGAGCGGATCGGCGACACCTGGATCGTCTACGGGATGGGCAACCAGATCGCCCGGCACGCCGAGCCGGTCAACGCCAACCGTGACGGTGCGATGACCCGGGTGACGTTTGGTCCGGCAGGTAAGACGAAAAGGTGGAAGGTGGTGGCCATCGAGGCGATCCCCACCTTCGTGGATCTCAATCCGGACATCCGTCTGGTCGATCTGGAGCGGGCGATGGCGGATCCCGCCCTGTCCCCGGGGCGACGCCGGATCTACGAGGCCGCGGTCGAGCGCATCGAGGGCAACCTGTTGACCAGGGCAGCCGGCGCGGCGGGCCTGGTGGTGCGCGGGGTGCCCCGCCGATAGCGGCCACGATCCGGCCGAGAGCCGATCCACATCGGCCCAGCTCGCGGGGTTGGGCACCTTGCTAGCATTCGCGACGGCCGGCGGCTGTGCCTGGCTGACGAGCTGGATGGATCGCGGTCCAGAGCGCAGCTCCACGGGGGAAGGTAGTCGTTTCGGTGTCAGGCAGGTCGGCCCAGTACGCGCCGTGGCAGTCGGCAGCTGGGCCCGCGAATGAGCAGGAACAGTTGCTGGCGTGGCGGCGACGGGCGCTGGACCAGCAGTTGCCGGCGGCGGCCTTCCCGGCCGGCACCAGCGCGCCCTCACTGGTCTATCTCTGGACCACGATGTTCGTGGTCGCCGTGGCGATCCTCGGGTTCGCCGTCAGCGCCCAGCGCGGGGTGCTCCCGGCTGTCGTCGACTCCCAGCGTGACGTGGTGTCGAAGCTGGCGTCGGGCATGCAGGTCGAGGCCCGAGGTCGGGCGACCGAGCTGGACCGGACGGTGCAGGAGCGCGGCACCACGAGTGACGCCGACCTACTCACCCGGTTGATCGACCCGGGCACCGGCTTCGCCGGGGCGGCGATCGTGGAGACCGCCTCCCGGCGACCTCTTGCCGCCAAGGGCGCGGCGCTCCCGATCGACCTGTTGCCACCGGTGCTGCAGAGCGACAAGACGGTCGCCGTCACCACGGCGGACGGCCCCGCGCTGGTCTACTCCGTCCCGCTGGACGACACCCGCGCGCTGCTCGCGACCCATCCGGTCACCATGCGGAACCTGCGGCTCAACCCCGACGCCGGGCACGGCATTCACATGATCACCGCCGACGGCAAGAGCAGCCTGATGCAGGGGGCCAACGCGGTCGACGCCGTACACCTGCCGACGGTCTTCGCCGGCTTGGCCGGCACCGACTCGCCGCAGAGCCGTGAGGTGATCGTCAAGGAGTGGGCGGACCGCAGGTTGGTGGTGTCGTCCGCGCCGGTGGGTGAGAGCGGCCTCGTGGTCGTCTCCCTGCTCGCCTCGGAACTGAGCGTGGGGACCTCGGGCACCAAGGGGGTGGTGCTCGGGCTCAGTCTGCTGGTCGTGACCCTGCTCAGCTTCCTGCTCATGCGCAAGTCCCTGGTCCGGCCCGTCCGGGCGCTGCTGGACCAGGCCAAGGCCGACGCCTGCGGCGCGATGACGCGGCACCGCGCGCCGATGCGCATTCGCGAGGCCCACCGGATCGCGCGGGCGTTGGCGCTGACCTCCGGCGACCAGTACCCACCGGACCGGCGGTGGCGACCGACCGTCCTGCAGGGCCTGACCGCGGCCGTGGTGGTCGCGATGCTCTGGCCGGCGGCGGCCGCGGCGCTCGCGTTGCAGGCTTCCGACCCGACGATTCCAGTGCAGTTGGTTCGGGACGAGGAGAACCGGGCCGAGGAGGCCAGCAACGCTCTGGGGCGCCTGCTGGACGACGGCCTGGCCACCGTCTCGAGGGTGTCGCAGGGGGTGCCCGTCAAGGATCTCGCGCAGGCGGATCGGACGCTCGATCGGGAACTCGCCGACGAGCAGCGGCTCCGGGCGTTGTACCTGGTCGACCGGGACGGCAAGGTGGTGGCCGGCGCCGGTCGGGATCCGCTGCGGGCTGTCGCGCCACTGCCCGGCGAGATCGGCATCCACCTCGACGACACGGCCGACCGCCTGCCACTGGTGTACGCCTTCAACCAGCGTGCTGACGGCTACGCGGTGGTCGGTGAGTTCGACCCTGACCGCCTTCTCGGGCTGGTCCGTCGGGTCGACGGCCGGGTCCGGGTCGTCGACGCCGAGCTGCGGACGATTCTGGACTCGGAGGGCTTCCGGGCGTTCCAGCCGCTCCAGGGCGAGGTGGCCCGGAAAATCGCCGTCGAAGTACTCCCGGGCAGCACGGTTGGTCAGTCGACCACCGAGGACGGGGCCCCCGCGCTGGTCGCCGCCTCCGGTCTGACCGCGCCGGAGACGGTCGCCCACCTCGAATGGGCCGTCGTGCTGGAGCAGGACGTCGCCGGGTTGCGCCTGCCGGCGATGGTGGAGCGGCGTTGGACCCTGCTGGTGGCGGGTGCGGTGGTGGGCATCGCCCTCCTTACCCACGTGTGGCAGCTCTACATCTTCGTCCGCCCGTTGCGGAGGTTGAGCTCCTTCGCCGAGCAGATGAGCGATGGAACCGTGGAACTGCCCGTTCCGCCGCAGCGGCACGACGACATCGGCGCGATCGCGATGTGCCTGGAGATCTGTCGTCAGGTCCGGCACACCGGGTCCGCCCGGTTCGGTGGAGCGCTGCGGCTACGCGGCGCGGGCACCGATCGGACCACCGTCCTTGCGCGCGTCCGGCACGCGGCCGGGACACGCAGCCGGGCGATGAAAGGCTGAGCATGTTCTACCTCTACACCGTCTACAGCCTCTGTTGCCTCGCGCTGCTGGTGGCCGGCGTGATCGAGCAGCGGAACCACAACCGCAACCTCAACACCATCCCGCACCGGGTGCTGGTCAACGGGATCCGTGGCAAGAGTTCGATCACGCGACTCTGCGCGGGTGCGCTGCGCGGTGGCAGCAAGGTCGTGGTGGCGAAGACCACCGGCACCGCCGCGCGGTTCATCTTCCCGGACGCCAGCGAGGAGCCGGTTCACCGCAAGTTCGGGATCGCCAACGTGGTCGAACAGATCGGCATCGTCCGCCGAGCCGCCGTCTACCACCCGGATGCGCTGGTCATCGAGTGCATGGCGGTCATGCCCGCGTTGCAGGAGATCAACCAGAGCAAGCTGATCCGGTCCACCATCGGGGTGCTCTGCAACGTCCGCGAGGACCACCTCGCGGAGATGGGGCCGACTCTCGACGATGTGGCTCGTTCGCTGAGCCGGTCGATGCCCGAGGGCGGCATCTGCATCACCGCGGAGAAGGACCGGCTGGAGATCCTCCAGCAGGAGGCCGCCAAGCGGAACTGCCAGCTGATCGCGGTCGACCCGGAGTCGGTGACCGATCGGGAGATGGCGGGCTTCGGCTGGATCACCTTCAAGGAGAACGTGGCCATCGCGCTCGCCGTCGCCGAACAGCTCGGCGTCGACCGGCGCAGCGCGCTCAACGGCATGTGGTCGGCGCCGCCCGATCCCGGCGTGCTCTCGGTGGCCCGAGTCCTCTACGGCAGCAAGCGGGTCCGGTTCGCCAACATCTTCGCCGCCAACGACCCGGAGTCGACGTACATGAACATCGAACAGCTTGAGAAGCAACGGCTGATCAGCCAGCCGCTGACCATGGTGATCAACTGTCGGCCGGACCGGATGGAGCGAAACGGACAAATGGGTACGCTCGCCGGCCGGGTCCAGCCGCAGCACATCGTGCTGATCGGTGAGATGACCCGCAGCGCCCGGGTCAACGTGCCCGCCGACCTACAGAGCCGGGTGGTCGACCTGGGTGGCAAGCTCCCGCCAGAGCGGCTGGTCAGCGAGGTGATGGCGGTAACCACAGGGGACGGGTCCATCGTCGCCGTCGGGAACATCCACGGGCAGGGCGAGGTGCTGCTGCACGAGCTGGCCGCCCTACCGAGTTGGGAACCGCAGGACCACGCCCAGGCCGAATCGATGCTTCGTCCGCCGACCGCGCGCAGTTTCGACGTGGACGGCGAGACCGTGTTCCTGGGAAGGACCCGCCGGTGACATTCGGAGGAGAACTCAGCGCCCAGCTCGCCACCGCCTGCCTCGGCATCGGCCTGGTCTTCGCGCTGCTCTGCTATCTGACCACCAACCTGTCGCCCGGAGGGATGATCACGCCGGGCTGGATCGCGCTCGCGCTGATCGAGGACCCGCTGCAAGCCGCGGTGATCGTGGTCATGACGGTCGTCACGTACGCCCTCACCAAGGTGATGCAGCGCATCGTGATTCTCTACGGCAAGCGCCTCTTCGCCGCGATCGTCCTGCTCAGCGTCCTCCTCCAGATGACGCTGTTCGTGATCGTCCAACGCGACCTGCCGCTGCTCTTCGCGCATCAGACCCTGGGCTTCGTGGCACCCGGCCTGATCGCCTACCAGCTCGTGCGGCAGCCGCCGAAGGCAACGGTGCTGGCCACCGTCATGGTCACCGTCATCACCTACGGCGTGGCGTTCAGCGGCGTCGTGGCCGGCTTCGTGCCGGTCACCTGAGGCCGTCATCACCGAAAAGGGACAGGCATGAACTACCGCACTTACTCCCGCGGCCGGGCCTTGCTGATGACCGTCGCCGCCTTCGCGTTGCTGACCGGTGGCAGCACCTTCACCTACGTCGCCGTCCGGCACTCCGCGACGGACCCGATCGAGCTGAGTCTCGGTGCCCAGGCCGCCCAGGCCGCCGCGCCGAGTTCGTCCGGCTACAGCTACCGTCGGCTGACCGCGCCGGACCGGACGCAGATGCTCGACGCCAAGGGAAACACCGTTGCGATCATGACCGACGGTGCCCGTACGGTGCACATCAGCGGCCCGAAGCGGACCTTCGCCGAACCACGGTTCACCAAGGCCAAGGTGCCCACCGAGTTCTGGGTGCGACTGGCCCCGCGGGAGTGGCGGGCGGGCGCCGAGAAGGACAAGTGGTTCACCGACTGGTTCGCCAAGGCTCGCACGGACCGCTCACCGGACGTGCTGGCGGTGGCCCGGGAGTACACCTACGTCGCCCAGCCGAAGAAGGATGCGAAGGGTCGGCAGTACTCCGGCGACGCCGCCTTCGGGCCACTCTCGGATATCGATCCGGACGGTCGTGCGGAGAACTCCGACTTCTACGACTATCTCGGGTTGTCGTGGGAGTTCCCCGACAAGAAGGAGAAGCCGACCCCGTCGCACATCCGCAGCCTGGACTGCTCCGGCTTCTTGCGCATGGTCTACGGCTACCGGATGGGCTATCCGCTGCTCGGCACCAACAACGCCGGCCCCGGCCTGCCCCGGCGGGCGACGGCGATGGCCTCGGTGGGACCAGGGGCTCTGCTGATGCCGAACACCGGCAAGCGGGCCCGGGAGCTGGATCGGCTGCTCCCCGGCGACCTGCTGTTCTTCAACGCCGGGCCGGTGCAGGGCGCGAACATCGAGCACTCCGGCATGTACCTCGGCGTGGACGACCGGGGACACCACCGGTTCATCTCCAGCCGTACCACCGCCAACGGCCCGACCATGGGTGACCTGGGTGGTGAGTCCATCCTGGACGGCACCGGCTACTGGGCCCTGCGCTGGCGGACGGCTCGCCGGCTCTGACCTCGATAACGACCCGGCACCGGCTCAGGCCACGGTGAGCTGCTCCGCGAGCACTGTCGCGACGCGGCTCCGGGCCTCGGCGTCCCGCCGGACCGACCAGCTCAGCTCGAGGTGGATGAAGACGGCTTCCAGCGCTGCCGCGGCGCGGCCCTGCTCGTTGGTCTTGCCCTCAAGCTGGCCGCACTTCTCCGCCCACGCCCGGCAGGTGCTCAGGCCGGACCCGGAGAGACCGTCCGCGATCCGGCGGGCCACCGGCGTCACCGGAGCCGAACCGGTCGACACCACCGCGTCGGACGAGGGCAGGTTCCGGTCGGCGAAGCCGTGCAGCTGGATCTGATCGAGGCCGCTCTTGGCGAACTCGGCAGCCAGGGTGTGGAACAGCGACCGATCGTTGTGGGCGACGTCCGCGTCGCCGCCGGCGGCCTGCCGATGGGCCCCGGCGACAAGCAGCACGCTGGCCGGCACCTTCCGGTGCACCGCCAAACCCAGCTTCTCCGTGTTGATGTCGAAGCCGGGGTGCGGCACCTCGATGACCGTACCCGGAGTCGCGCTCCGATCCACCAGCACGGCGCCCCAGGCACGATCGTCGGACCCGGTGGCGAGGTAGAGGTCGAACGGGCGGCCGGTGGCCGGGTCCGTACCACGGTGCGCCCGAAAGCCGAGATCATCGAAGATCTGGTCCACATCGGCGCCGTCACTCGGACCGGTGACCAGGGATCGCGCTGCCCGGCGGGCCGCCGCTCGCTCCCCCGTGTCGGGGTCACGGTAGGGGTTGTCCCGGGAGAGGCTCGCGGTCAGCTCGTCGATGAGAAGCTCCGGATCAGGCCCGCGCTGCCCCCCGGACGTCGGCTTGGCCTCGGCGCACGCCCCCGACCCGAGCATCACCAGCGTCGCCGCCGCCAACAGTCCCCGGCGAGTCGGGCTCACGGCCGGAAGCGGTGTAGGCACCCGTGCAGGTTATCCGACCATCCCCGGGGGTTCTCCTCGACTCGTGCACCCGCGGCGCTGATCATCGAGTCGATGTCGGTCGACGGCATCCGGGCCAACTGCTGTCTCGGCCTACGAGGAAGCTGGCGTGGGCGGCGACCTGAAGGGCCGGCCCAGTCGAGTGACCGTGGCGCCTGGCGGCCGGGCCGTGCCGGCCGCCAGGCGTGGACGGATCAGGACCGGGTGAGCTTCACCGTCGTGGTGTCGCTCACCCTGACGTACTCGTCGTACTCGGTGTCGTAGCCGCGGGCCTCGGTGACGGCCTCAGCCAGACCCTTGGCGAACGGCGTGGTGCCGCCCGGGACGGCGGCGGCCGTCCACGGGGTCGGGCTGCCCGGGGTGCAGGTGACGTGGGTGGAGAAGCTGCCGCGGACGATCACCTTCTTGACGACCTGGGTGACAGTGCCGTCCATCGTCACGGAGGCGGGCACGTTGCAGGTCACCGTGCCGTGCAGGACCGCGTTGCCGTTCACCCGGTTGGCGATGCCGTCGGTCGCCACGGCGAGTTCGAGCTCCAGCTGCGCGGGCGGCGGCGGGTTGGCGATGTGCACCTCGCCGCGGGCAGCCGGCGTCCCGCCCTCGCAGTGCTGCTCGAAGGTGGCGTCGAAGGTCTGCACGTAGCCGTTGGGGCCGAACACCGCGTTGATGACCGTGAAGGTGCCGGTCAGCTCGTTGCAGCCGCGCCCGTTGCCGGACAGGTCGAGGCCGGGGCCGGCCCCGTTGAACGGGTAACGGGTCGCTGCCTCGTACGTGCCCGGAGCCAGCGCCGCACTGCCGGGCGCGTCGAAGTTCACCGACCACCAGTCGCCGTTGTAGCCGCTGATGCTCACCGAAACGCGGCTGTTGTCGGCCGAACCGCTCGTCGTGAGTTGGTCGCCGTCGTCGGTGGAGTACGCGTAGGAGCCACCGCCGGTGATGTAGTCGCCGGGGTCGCCACTGAAGGAGACCGAACCGGATTCGACGACCTGTGCGTGCGCGGGTGCCGCCAGGGCCAACCCACCCGCCACACCGACGATCGACAAAGCCGCTGCGAGGGCAGCCTTACGCAAGGATCCTTGCATCCCCGTTCCTCTCTGAGAGACGAGACAGCCCCGGGCAGGTGCCCGATGATTGCTGTCGGTCAATTACCGCACGGCAGGGACGTGTTCGACTGACCGGAGCGACAGATCGTACAAAGTGGAGTCTGCTGCCTCGATCGGTCAGTAGTGGTCGTCAATCGGGCGGCGGGCCTCGTCGAAGAGTGCCGGCCCCTCGTAGCGCACCGGGGGCAGGGCAGGGGTGGCCGGCTTGACCTCCTCGAACTGCTCCGAGGACAGGGCGTAGACCACCCGGCCGAGGCCGGAGCGGTCGATGGCGGTCGCGCACATCGGGCAGGGCTGGCAACTGGTGTACATGGTGGTGTCGGCGGCCACGTCCGGGGCGAGTTCCCGGGCGGCCCACCGGGCCAGCTTCAGTTCCGGGTGGGCGGTGATGTCCGAGTCGGAGACCACCGTGTTGTGGTCCTCGATCAGGACGGTTCCGTCCGCGGCGGCGAGCAGCGAGCCGAACGGCCGTTCGCCGGATGCGCCGGCCTCGCCGGCGATCTGCACGGCACGGCGGAGAAGTCGTTCGTCGTCGGGCGTCATCGGTCCTCCTGGGTCTTGGCGTACGCGGCCACGGCCGCGAGGGTTCGCCAGGCGCGTTCGGGCTGGCGGATCTCGGTCAGGTCTCCGTTGAACGGGTCGAGCACCACCGTCCCCGCGCCGAGCAGCCGGATCCGGTCGAGGTCGGCGAGGATCTGCTCGATGGCGCCGACACCGGCGAGCCGCCCCGGGTCGGTGACCGGCTCGCGGGTTTCCCGAAGGGCGATGCGCGGCACCAACGCGGGCCTGGGCAGGCCCATGTCGGCGGCGACGGCGTCGAGGCGTCCGGCGGCGTCAGCCAGTGCGTCCGGGGTGAGGCGCAGTGGGTGCCAGGCGTCCCCGAGTCGTACGGCTCGACGGATGCCGGCGTCGCTGTTGCCGCCGACCCAGAGGGGGATGGGTTCGGTGTCGTAGTCGTCGCTGTCGCGCCAGGCGTCGCGCATGGCTTGTAGGTGTTCGTCGGTGAGGGCGCCGCGCCGGTGGTACGGGACTCCGAGCGCCTCGAACTCCTGCCGGGCCCAACCGACGCCGACGCCGAGGACGAGCCGACCCCCGCTGAGACGGTTGAGGTTGGCCGCCATCCGGGCGGTGAGCAGCGGATGCCGGTAGGGGACGATCAGCACTGTGGTGCCGAGCCGGACCCGTCGGGTCACCCCGGCCAGCCAGGACAGCGTGGTGAACGGTTCGTAGAACGGCGCAGGATACTGCTCGGCCACGTCCGGGGTCACCACGATGTGGTCGGAGACCATCAGCAGGTCGAAGCCGAGACCCTCGACCGTCTGGGCCCACTGTCGCAGCACGTCGGGATCCGTGCCGGGGGCGAAGTTCGGTACGTTCACGCCGATCTGCACGGGATCGAGGCTAGTCAGTGTGGATCAACTTGGGAACGGGCCCGGCCCGCCGGCCTCCGGCGACCACCCCGCGCTGCCCAGACCCGCTGTGGAGAAGTCGTGGCGGCGGGTGAACTCCTCGACGACGATCCCCTCCGCGACGACGTCCGTCGACTCGGTGCGCCA
This sequence comes from Micromonospora sp. WMMD964, assembly GCF_029581455.1. Taxonomy (NCBI): domain Bacteria; kingdom Bacillati; phylum Actinomycetota; class Actinomycetes; order Micromonosporales; family Micromonosporaceae; genus Micromonospora; species Micromonospora sp. WMMD964. The sequence goes on from NZ_CP120860.1 coordinate 1,820,337, forward strand.
GCGCCGGGGCAGCACCAGGTAGTAGTCCAGCGGCGGTCGCCGCGCGGCCACCTCGACGGGCAGCACGCGGAACGGATCGGCGTCACGGGCACCACCGTAGCGAGAGGCGTAGCCCTCGGAGCGGCTAGCATCCGGATCTCGACGTGAGGAGTGCACACATGGATTCCGCCACCCAGACCCGGTTCGGCATCGTCGGCAGTGGCTGGCGGGGTGAGTTCTTCCTCCGTCTGGCGCGGCTCCTGCCGGAGCGGCTGCGGGTGACCGGGGTGGTAACGCGCACCGAGTCGCGTGGTGCCGCGGTCACCGCCGCGTGGGACGTACCGACCTTCCGCACGACTGCCGAACTGCTCGCCCACGAGCGACCGGACTTCGTCATCGTGTCGGTGCCCTGGTCCGCGACCCCGGACGTGACCCGGGAGTTGGTCGCGGCCCGCGTACCGGTGCTCGCCGAGACGCCGCCCGCGCCGGATCTGGCGGGGCTGCGCGCGCTCTGGGCCGATGTCGGCGGCAGTGACCTGGTGCAGGTCGCCGAGCAGTACCTGCTGATGCCCGGGCACGCGGCCCGGCTGGCGCTGGTCCGTGCCGGGGTGCTCGGCGAACCGACCTCCGTGCAGATCTCCTCGACGCATCTCTACCACGCGGTCTCGCTGATCCGTGGTCTGCTCGGTGTCGGTTTCGACGCCGCCGAGGTGAGCGCCCGCGCCTTCGTCGCGCCGCTCGCCGACCCCCTGTCGCCGTCCGGCTGGAGCGGTGACGACACCCCGCGGCAGCTCTCCACCACCCTGGCGACGATCGATTTCGGTGGGCGGATGGGTCTCTACGACTTCACCGACAACCAGTGGTGGAACCCGCTGCGTGGGCGGCGGCTGGTGGTGCGGGGGTCGCTCGGCGAGTTGGTCGACGACCGGGTCGTCCGCCTGGTCGATCCGACCACACCGGTGGAGTCGTCGCTGGTCCGACGTCAGACCGGCCTCGACCTCAACCTGGAAGGGCTCGACCTGAAGCACATCAGCTTCGACGGCGACGTGGTCTACCGCAACCCGTTCGTCGGCAGTGGAATGTCCGACGACGACATCGCGGTCGCCGACATCGTCGTTCGCGCCGGTGCGTGGGCGAGGGAGGAAGGCCCCGCGCCGTATCCGCTCGCCGAAGCCTGCCAGGACCACCTGATCAGCCTCGCCATCGGGGAATCCGTCCGCACCGGCCAGGCGGTCACCACCACCGCCGAGACCTGGGCGAGGTAGGTCCGCTTCTGTCCCTTCCCCGACATGCCGCAACCGCGAGGTCCGCTCGCGGGTGATTCCCGTATCGACCGACGCCCGGGAGCGCCCGGGCCGACACGGGGAGTAAGGATGATTCGAAGCACTCGACGCAGGATGCTCGCCGGCACCGCCGCCACCGCTCTGCTGGCCACCTCTCTCGGCGTCGCCGTCTCCGCGACGGCGAGCGCCGCGCCCGGCGGCGCGGCCCCGCGTACCTGCACGATCAGCACGCTGCCGTACCCGGCCGACACCTACCGGGCCGACGCGTACGCCATCGACCCGACGGGTCGTTACGTCGCCGGCACGGCTCTGCGGGTCGGTGAGGTCGACAACCAGTACCTGCTGCTGTTCTGGGACGGGCAGCAGGTCACCGAGGTCGAGGTGCCGGGCATGGCTCAGCCGGTCGACGTCAACGCCGACGGCGTCGTGATCGGCAACGGCTCGGCGGTGGGAGCCGGCATCGGGCAGCCGTGGATCTACCGCGACGGCAAGCTCGAGCAGTTGCCGGTGCTGCCGTCCACCGGCATCTTCGTCACCGCCATCAACGACGCGGGCGACATCGTCGGCTACGGCTCGGACATCGTTCCCGGGGAGTTCGTCGGGCTGCGCTGGCCGGCCGCCCGTCCGGGCACCGTCGAGGTGCTCAAGGCTCCGGCCAACGCCCAACCGATCGGGATCACGCCGAACGGAACCATCGTCGGGCACGCCGGGCCCTTCGGCGACTGGACCGGCTGGGTCCGCCGGCCGAACGGCCGGATCGAGTCGCTCGGGGTCCCGGGTGGCGGGTCCACCACGGTCTCCGCGGTTGCGGGTCGCTGGGCGACCGGCCTGGTCTGGCTTGGTGGCACCAGCGCGACGAAGGTGCGATGGGACCTCCGGAACGGCTCGCACACCTTGCTCGACCAGGAGATCCCGTCGGTGACGGACATCAACGCCAAGGGGGTCGTCGTGGGTGGTGACCGCGTTGGCCGGGGGGCCACCTCCCGGGTCCTGCCGGGCGGCGGCGAAGGGGTGGGCGTCGGTGCCCGGTCCATCTCCGACACCGGCACCATCGTCGGATTCCGCAACGTCTACGCCGACCGGGTGACTCCGGTGCGCTGGACGGGCTGCTGACCCACCGAGTCTCGCGACAGCGTGGGGCCGGCCCGTCCGGGTCGGCCCCACGCCGCGTCAGCGGATCACGGCCTCCAGGAGCCCGCGGTCTCGAACATGGGCTGGTACTCCAGCACTCCCGAGGTGTCGTGTACGTCGAACACGACACTGCCGGTGCGCCTGGTGCCGGCGGGCAGCTCCTCGGCGGACGGCATCGGCTTGCCGCAGCCGGAGAAGGCCCCGGCGATCGCGTTGGCCTCGCTGCCGTCGGCGGCGACCCAGTTGAAGAAGAGAGGATTCGCCGAGGCGGTGCCCTTGGTGACGGTGAGCGTCACGTCGGCGATCACGTACATGCCCTCGTCGGGCTTGAGGCCGTAGGCCGTGCAGGGCTTGGTGGCGGTGCTGAACCTCGTCACGGTGATCTCGATGGTGCCCTCGTCGCCGTCGACGACGAGGGTGTCGCCGGGCGACATGTTGCGGGTGTCGCCGCTCGGCAGCGCAGACGAGGGGGCGTCGGCGGGCGGCTGGATCGCGCGCCGGGTCACCCCGGGGGTGGGGCCCGCCTCGGTCACCCTGGGCGCGACTCGGTTGGCGCCGATGACGACGGCCACGATGCCGCCGGCGCAGACGAGCAGGGTGAGTACGGCGGCGGTGACCGCGACGACCACCACGGTCTTCTTGTTGGACCCCTGCGCCGGCACCGTCGGGGGTGCGGCGAGCGGATAGCCGGGTCCGCCCGCCACCGGGTACGCGGCACCCGAGAACGGCGGCTGCGACGCGCTCCCCGCCGCCGACCACGGACTGGGCGGCGGTGTCTGCGGACCCGCCGGGTCGGCCGGCTGCGGCGGTGTCGTCGGGGACGGCTGCGTCGGCGGCTCCTGGTTCGGCTGTTGGGGGTCCTGCGGCCCGGCGGAGGGCTGGGGGTGGGTCACCGTACTCCTTGACGCCTCGGTACGTGTGGTTCGGGGAACCCGCCGACGCTACCGTGCGTGCCGAATTGCCCGATCGCCGCGCCGGAGCCCGTCCCACGGCCGGTGTCGCGTCCCTCCGGACAACCTGGACGGCCGTCAGCCGATCGTTTCCGGCCACTGTGGCCGCTGCCGGATCAGCGCCGCGGCAGCACGGCGGCGGTGCGAACGAGCCCGTCGGCGACGACGAACCGGCCGGTGACGGTGGCCGGCGGATCCTCGACCGACGCCTCGTCGAGGCGGGCCGGTGCGATCCGGGCGGTGAAGGTGCCCGCGTCCGGGTCGATGTCGAGGTGGGCGTCGAAGAAGCCCAACCACGTCCCCACGACCGGATACCAGACCTTGTAGACGGTCTCCTTGGCGCTGAACACGACGACCGGCCAGGACGTGCCACCGGGCAGCCCAGCGCAGAGGGCTTCCTCCTCGGGCAGCAGCACCATTCGGCGTACACCCGGATTGATCTCGTGGTGTTGCTCGGCGTCCATGCCGACGGACCGGACGTCGGTGGTGTGCGCCGCCGCGGCGGCGCAGTAGCCGGTGGTGTGGGTGATGGTGCCGACCACCCCGGCGGGCCAGACGGGCGAGCGGTCGGGGGCGGCCGGCACGGCCGTCGGCGGCAGGCCGAGATCGGTCATGGCCCGGCGGGCGCAAGACCGGCCGGCGGCGAAGTCCCGCCGACGGGTCTCCACCGCCCGTTCGCCGAGGCATGCCTGCTCGGCGGGGAGCAGTGCGCCGAGCCAGTCGTCCGATCCGGCGACCGCCACGGCGACTGTCGCGGGAAAAATGTCACGCACGGTGTCGGCCTACTGATTGGTAGTGCTGGACCATGCGGTCAAGCGTCAACTTTCCGACTCCCATGACCGGAGAAGCTACCGCAAAGATGTAACACCGGAGGGACGTGTAGCGCCCTCTCTGATGGCTCCGGGGGGACCACCATCAACAACTGGCCGGGCACGGCAGCCGCCCAGTCCCGTGGACATCTGGAAGAAGGACGTGCGATGACCGATGGTGCTGAACGGCCGGGGGTGCAGGTGGACGATCACGCCCCGAAAACCCCCTGCTGGAGCTGCGGCTCCTGCGGTGACGAGTGGCCCTGCGCGACGAAGCGTAGCCGCCTGCTGGCGGAGTACGGGGGTGACCGGGCGATGCTCAGCGTCTACCTGGGCTCGTGCCTCGCCGCCGCCACGGAGGACCTGCGGACCGCCCCGGTCATGTCGCTCCAGGACCGGTTCATCGGCTGGTTGCCACGCGGTTCCCGGCGCGCCTGACCGCTGGTGGCCCCGCCTCGGCGGGGCCACCAGCGACCCGAGCTGCTTTCAGCGACGCCGGGGCCGCCTGGTCATCGCGAAACCGACCACGCCGGCCACCGCGGCGAGCACGCCGCCGACGCCGGTCCAGACCCAGCGCGACCCGAGGTCCGGCAACCAGTCGGTGAGCGGGTCGCTGTCGTCGTCGGCCTCCGGATCCGCCACGGGTACGGCGTTGAGCACCGTGCCCGCCTTGGTGTTCGGCACCAGCGGTGCGGCCAACTCACCGTCGTCGGCCGACGTGCCCCGGTCGGCCACCGTGCCGACCAGCAGGTCCACGTCGACAGGTGCGCCCAGGTCCGGCTCGGGCAGGTCGATCACGGAGAGCCGGATGACGTACGTGCCGGGCAGCGGGTCGGCCGACCAGGGCTCCGCCCACGCCCGCACCTCGCGCAACGTGCAGCCCAGCGTCACGGTCGACGCCTTCGCGTCGACCGTCGGGGTCTGCGCCCCGGCGGTGCACGCCTGACGGCGGCGTAGCCCGTCGAAGACGTCGACCGTCCAGGTGGAGGCGCCGCTGCGTCCCTTCGGGAAGGTGACGGTCGCGGTGAGCTCGTGCACCTGACCGGCCTTCGCCGAGAACGCCCAGTAGAGGTGGTCACCGATCGAGGCGTCCACCCGTACCGGTTGGCCGGCGGAGATCGGGGTGGCGGTGAGGAACGACGTGCCGGCCCGGTTCACCGGCGTGGCTCCCGGCGAAGGGCTCGGAGCGGCGACGGCGGCGACCGGGAGCAGGGCGGCCCCACCGACGGCGAGGAGCGCCGCCAGCGACCGGAACAGTGCGCTGCGCATCAGTTCTCCCTCCAGGTGGCGACCCACCAACGGGTGAGCAGTCCGGCGAGCAGGCCGGTGATCAGCCCGGCGACGGTGAGCAGGGCGAGCAGCACCCAACCCCGGCCGAGGTCCGGCCCGTCCGGAGCGGGCGCGGCGGCGACCACGTCGACTGTCAACTCCACCGGCATGCCGGGGGTGGCCGCGGTGCCGGGGCGCGGGGCGAACGAGTTGCTCACCACCAGGCAGACGGTGGTGGGTTCGACGACCGGCGCGGAACTCGCCGCGGTCTCGGTGGCGTCCTCGTCGTCGGCGGTGGCCGACCAGCGCAGTCCGGCGGAGAGCACGTCGGCGCGTCCGCTGCCGGCGTCCGCGCCCCGGACCAGTTCCCGTCCGTCCGCCGCGGTGGCCCGCAGCAGCACCCCGTAGTCCCGGTTCACGGGCCGGTCCAGCGCGATGCTCACCGAGGCCCGCAGCTCCTGCCCGGGGCGTACCGGCACCCGGTAGTAGCGGTGCTCGGAGAACGCCTCCCGGTCGGCGTAGACACCGGGGGCGAGCAGCGGTGCCGAGTCGCAGGCGGTCGCGCCGCCGACGACGGTCGGGGCGCGGGTGTGCGTGTCACCGGCCCGCTCGACGAGCTGCTTGATCCGACCGGTCAGCTCCTCGGCGCTCTGCGCGGCGGTGTAGGTGCCTCCGGTCGCGCCGGCGATGCAGAGCAGTTGCCGGCGGACCTTCTCGTCGGGGGCCAGGCCGAGGGTGTCGACGACCAGGCTGGTGCCCTGGGCGGCCAACTCGCGGGCCACCTCGCACGGGTCGGGCGGGGCGCAGGTGTCCTCGCCGTCGGTGATCAGCACGATCCGACGGGTGGTGGCTCCGGTGCCCAGGTCCTGTGCGGCGGAGCGCAGTGCGAGGCCGACGGGTGTGAACCCGGTCGGCCGTAGCGTCGCCACCGCCGCCTTGGCCGCGCTCCGGTCCACCGGGCCGACCGGCACGATCTGCTGGGTGTCCTGGCAGCCGACCTTCTTGTCCTTGCCCCGGTAGGTCGCGCCGAGCACCCGGATGCCGAGCTGGGTCTCCTCCGGCAGCGCGTCCACCACCTCGTTGAAGGCCTGCTGGGCCACCGAGATCCGGCTGCGCCCGTCGATGTCGGCGGCGCGCATCGAGCCACTGACGTCGAGTACCAGTTCGACCCGGGGTGGTTCGGGCGCCGGCTCCTCGTCGGCCCGCGCCGGGGTGGGCCCGGCCAGCGCGGTGGTCGCCAGCAGTCCGAGAAGGACGGCCGTCGATCGTCTGAAGTTGATCACGGCCCGCAGTGTAGTGAGATCCACTTTGGATGATCGTTCGGGTGGCGAAGATCGAGATTCGGTGGGTCTTCAGCCTGGTCGCGTCCAGGTCGTCGCGCTCGACCGCCGGCCGGATCGGCGACAACCCCTGACCGGGCGCCTCCGCGCGCTGGGTCCACGCCAGGTCACCCTCGGTCAACTGGAGAATGGCGGTTGTCGGTCCGGCCGCCATCCGTCGGAAATCTGACCCAAGTCGACCCGTTGTGCCGGTGGTGCGCGGTGGTTAAGCTCTTCATGCGCGCCCCAATCGCCCGCTTCCCCCGTGGCAGGCGATCGGGGCGCGCGTCTTTGTTCAAGAAGGGCCCGCACGCTTCGGCGTGCGGGCCCTTCTTCGTCGCGCTGTGCGGCGCGTCGCCGGTCGGTGCTTATATCCACCGACCGTCGAGCCACATCCGGGACAGCCAGTCCGAGTACGGGATCACCTTGCCGACGAAGATCGGATAGAAGTACGCGAAGCAGAGCCCCACCAGCAACACGTACGCGCCGGCGGCGATGCTGCCCACCAGCCGACGTTCGTAACTCGGGTCGCCGGGCACCAAAGGCGCCACCTCACCCACGTCACCCCCGGCGGGAGCGATCAGCGCGCCCAACACGTACACCACGGCCAGCACCAGGAACGGCACCGCCGGGGCGGCGTAGAAGGAGAACATCGTCCGGCCGTCGAGGGCGAGCCAGAACCACGGCAGCAGCCCGGCCGCCACGGTCAGCAGGATCCCCCCGGCCCGCCAGTCCCGACGGGCCAGGCCGAGCCAGGCCAGCGCCACCAGGGCGGGCAGGAACGACCACCAGAGCAGCGGGGTGCCGAGCAGCAGGATCTCAGAGGCGCAGGTCGGCGCGCCGCACGCGCCGTCACTGGCGTAGTGGAACGCCACCGGCCGACCGAGTAGCAGCCACTGCCACGGCCAGGACTGGTACTTGTGCGCGTCGTCCAGTTGGGCGTGGAAGCCGTACGCCGCGCGGTGGTACTCGTAGAGGTTGATCAGCGGGCCGATCACCGGGCGGTCGCTCAACTTGTCGGTCGCGTACTGCGTCGACGACGCCAGCCGGTAGTAGCCGTCGTCGGTGACCAGCCAGCCCGTCCAGGTGGCCAGGTAGGTGCCGACCATGAGCACACCGGCGAGCACCACCCAGGGCAGCTCGTCGAGCACGGTGTCCCGCCAGGGCCGGCGGACCCCCGCCGAACGGCGGACGCCGACCTCCCAGAGGAGCACCAGCAGCGCGAAGGCCGGGACGAAATACAGAGCGCTCCACTTCACCGCGCAGGCGCAGCCGAGCAGCACCCCGGCGGCCAGCCGCCACCACGGCCAGGTGCGCCAACCGGTCGGCGGTCGGCCGGCACGGCCCGGCCGGCTCGGGTCGAGCCCGTCGTCAAGGGCCCGCGCCCAGCGGCGACGGCGCGCGTCCCGGTCGAGCACCAGCGCCCCGAACGCCGCCAGCACGAAGAAGAGCAGGAAGATGTCGAGCAGCGCCGCGCGGGACAGCACCATATGGAAGCCGTCCAGGGCGAGCAGCAGGCCCGCCGCACAGCCGAGCACCGTCGAGTGGAACATCCGCCGACCGATGCGCACCAGCAGCAGCACCGACAGGGTGCCGATCACGGCCGCCGAGAACCGCCAGCCGAACTCCGGCGCGGTGGTGATCAGGTGGCCCGGGACGGAGACCTTCGACTCGGCGTCCTGGTAGCCGAAGGCCCACTCGCCGAGGCCGATCAACCACTTGCCCAGCGGCGGGTGCACCACGTACGACGGGACGTTGTCCTTGTAGTTCCACTCGACGGCCCGGCTGATCAACCCGTAGGCGTCCTTGGCGTAGTACGTCTCGTCGAAGATCTTGCCCTTCGGGCTGGACAGCCCGACGAAGCGCAGGATGGCCGCGATGGCCACCACCACCGCCGTGGCCAGCCAGGAGAACCGGTCCAGTTTGGTGTCGACGGTGGCGAACCTCCGCCGGACCACGGCGGACACGCCGCCGCCGTCGGCACTCGGTGCCGTCGGCTCCTGGCTGGGGCTGGGATCGCCGGTCACCTCGACCATCTTGGCCGGCTCGGCGCTCGGGCTCTGCGCTGTCGACGCACTCGTCACCCGGCGATCGTAGGCTGCCAACGTGTCCGGTGGCGCCCGTCGTCCCTGATACCGGTATTCGCTGTCGATGAAGGAGACGAATCCGTGGGTGAAATGTCCGAAGCTGGGCGCCTGGTCCTGCTCGGTGCCCCGCTCGGCAACGCCGCCGACGCCTCGGCCCGCTTCCGCGAGGTCCTGAGCAGCGCCGACGTGGTCGCGGCGGAGGACACCCGCCGGCTCACCCGGCTGGCCCGCGACCTCGACGTCACCGTCGGCGGTCGCATCGTCTCGTACTTCGAGGGCAACGAGGAGCGGCGCACCCCGGAGCTGGTCGAGGTCATCCTCGGCGGGTACGTGGTGGCCCTGGTCACCGACGGGGGGATGCCGAGCGTCTCCGATCCCGGCTACCGGCTGGTCCGCGCCGCGTTGGACGCCGGGGCGCCGGTCACCGTCGCCCCCGGGCCGAGCGCGGTCACCACCGCGCTGGCGGTCTCCGGTCTGCCCTGCGACCGGTTCTGCTTCGAGGGCTTCCTGCCCCGCACCCCCGGTGCCCGCCGGTCCCGGCTGCGCGCGCTCGCCGCCGAGGAACGCACCCTCGTCTTCTTCGAGGCCCCGCACCGGATCGGTGCGGCTCTCGCCGATCTCGCCGACGCGTTCGGCGCGGACCGACCGGCCGCGCTCTGCCGCGAACTCACCAAGACCTACGAGGAGGTGCTCCGCCGTCCGCTCGGCGAGCTGGCCCGGTGGGCCGCCGAGGGAGACCCGCGCGGAGAGATCACAGTGGTGGTGGCCGGAGCGCCGGTCACCGCCCCGGAACGCCCGGACGACGACACCCTGCGCGCGGCGGTCGCCGAGCGGGAGGCCGCCGGCCGGTCCCGCCGGGACGCCATCACCGAAGTCGCCACCGAGTACGCGCTGCGCCGCCGGGACGTCTACACGATCGTGCACAGCTGACCCTCGGCGGCCACCCGCTCACCAGGCGGCGGCCAGGAAACCGGCTGTGATGATCACGGGGCCGGCGACGGCGGCGGCCACCGCCCAGCGGCGGTGCCGACGGCCGGGCAGCCGGGCCGACCCGGTCCACCTGACGATGCCGGCGGTGCAGCCCAGCACCACCAGCAGGCCGGGCAGCCAGCGCAGGTGCCGACCCAAGCCGGTGTCGGCGTACGCGGTCGTCGCGTCCGGGCCGGTCATTCGCGCCGACAGCGCCGTACCGGTCGCCTTCGCGGCGTCGGACACCCCGCTCACCCGTACCCCGTGCGCGATGAACCGCCCGTCCTGCGCCGTGAACGTGCCCCGGCACCGCTGGGTGAGCCCGTCGCCGGTGCAGCCGTCGATCACCACGGTGCCCGCTCGGGCGTGCCCCACCGCCAGCCAGAACGGACCGGCGCTGACCCAGGCGAAGAAGGCCGCGGCCAGGCTCAGCGCCACCAGCGTGGCGAGGCCGGGCAGCGGGTCGGGCGGCGGGGCGGCCCGGCCGGGTGTCCGGCGTCGCGACGGGCGGGAGTCCCGGTCCCGGTCCGGTTCCGGTTCCGCGCGGACCGGGGTGCCGTCCCAGTGCACCTCCTCGATCGGCGCCCAGGAGGCGACGTCGTCGTCTGGTGCGTCGCTCTCCACCCGTCGGCCCCGATGCCGGCGGCCCTGCTGTCGGACGGGCACGCGACGCGGCACCGCGTCCACCGGAGCCCCGGTGGTCGGCTCCACCTCGACGGCCTCGCTGGCGGCGGCCGCCGAGTCGACTGTCGGGCCCGGCGGGCCGGGCCGGGCCGGGCTCGGTGCTGGTGCCGCCGGCGTCGGCCGGGCCGGGGTGGGTGTCGGCGCGGTCGGCGCGGGCCGGGCGGGAGTGGCGGCGTGTCCGGACGACGCGGTCCGCTGCTGTGTCTCCGGCCGGTCGGCCCCGGTCCGGTCGGTGGGTTTCGGCCGGGGGATGGGGCTGGGCCGTGCCGTGGAACCCGGGTCGGTGCCGGGCCGTGCCGTGGAACCCGGGTCGGTGCCGGGCCGTGCCGTGGAACCCGGGTCGGTGCCGGGCCGTGCCGTGGAACCCGGGTCGGTGCCGGGCCGTGCCGTGGAACCCGGGTCGGTGCCGGGCCGTGCCGTGGAACCCGGGTCGGTGCCGGGCCGTGCCGTGGAACCCGGGTCGGTGCCGGGCACCAACCGGGGCTGGGGTGCTACCCCGGCACTTCGGGGCGGTGCCGAATCGGGGACGGGGTCGTCGACCGCCGGCCCGGTGCTACGGTCCTCGTGGTCGCGTGCCGCTCGTCTGCCAGTCACGATGTTCATTGCACACCGGTCCGGGGGTCGGAACCGGCAGCTCGGCCGCGTGTCGGCGACAAATCGGACCAATGGTCGAGGTGGTCGGCCCGGTCCGCTGGCGCGGCACCCCCCATTGGTTCGCGGGCGCCCCGGACGGGTCACTAGGCTTGCTGCTCATGAGTCACGTTCTCGCGGCAGTGGCCTGGCCGTACGCCAACGGCCCCCGCCACATCGGCCACGTCTCCGGTTTCGGCGTTCCCTCCGACGTCTTCGCCCGGTACATGCGGATGGCCGGCCACGACGTGCTCATGGTCTCCGGCACCGACGAGCACGGCACCCCCATCCAGGTGCAGGCCGACGCCGACGGGGTGACCCCGCGCGAGCTGGCCGACCGGTACAACAGGGTGATCGTCGAGGACCTGCACGGCCTGGGCCTCTCCTACGACCTGTTCACCCGCACCACCACCCGCAACCACTACGCGGTGGTGCAGGAGTTGTTCGAGGGGATGTACCGCAACGGCTACATCGTGCCGAAGACCACGATGGGGGCCATCTCCCCGTCCACCGGGCGCACCCTGCCCGACCGGTACATCGAGGGCACCTGCCCGATCTGCGGGTACGACAGCGCCCGGGGCGACCAGTGCGACAACTGCGGCAACCAGCTCGACCCGATCGACCTGATCAACCCGAAGTCGCGGATCAACGGCGAGGCGCCGAAGTTCGTCGAGACCGAGCACTTCTTCCTCGACCTGCCCGCCCTGGCCGACGTGCTGCGGCAGTGGCTGGACACCCGCGAGGGGTGGCGGCCGAACGTGCTGCGGTTCTCCCGCAACCTGCTCGACGACCTCCAGCCCCGGGCGATCACCCGGGACCTGGAGTGGGGTGTGCCCATCCCGCTGGACGGCTGGCGGGACCGGTCGGACAAGCGGATCTACGTCTGGTTCGACGCGGTGATCGGCTACCTGTCCGCCTCGATCGAGTGGGCCCGCCGCTCCGGCGACCCGGAGGCGTGGCGGAAGTTCTGGTCCGCCGACGGGCAGGGCAAAGACTCCCGGTCCTACTACTTCATGGGCAAGGACAACATCGTCTTCCACTCGGTGATCTGGCCGGCGCTGCTCTCCGGCTACTCCGGTGCGGGCTCCCGCGACGGTGAGCCGGGCGAGCTGGGTCGGCTCAACCTGCCCACCGAGGTCGTCTCCAGCGAGTACCTGACCATGGAGGGGCGCAAGTTCTCCTCGTCCCGCAAGGTCGTCATCTACGTCCGGGACTTCCTGGAGCGATACGACGCGGACGCGTTGCGCTACTTCATCGCCGCCGCCGGCCCGGAGAGCAACGACACCGACTTCACCTGGGCCGAGTTCCTCCGCCGCAACAACGACGAGTTGGTCGCCGGCTGGGGCAACCTGGTCAACCGGTGCGTCTCCATGGCGGCGAAGAACTTCGGCGCGATCCCGCCGGTCGACCTGGCCGGGCTCACCGAGGCCGACGAGGCGCTGCTCGCGGTGGCCCGGGCCGGGTTCGCCACGGTCGGTGACCTGATCGGTCGGCACCGGCAGAAGCAGGCCATCGGTGAGGCCATGAAGGTGGTCGCCGAGGCCAACAAGTACCTCTCCGAGCAGGCACCGTGGAAGCTCAAGGGCGAGGCGGACAAGCCCCGGATGGGCACCATCCTGCACGTCGCCCTCCAGGTGATCAGCGACGCCAACACGCTGCTCACCCCGTTCCTGCCGCATTCCGCGCAGCAGGTGTACGAGCTGCTCGGCGGCACCGGTGTGCACGCGCCCATGCCCGTCATCGAGCAGGTCGACGACCTGGACGGCGGGCCGGCGTACCCGGTGCTCACCGGTGACTACACGGTCGGCGCGCGCTGGGAGTCGGTGCCGATCGAGGCGGGCCGGCCGCTGGCGGCGCCGAAGCCGGTGTTCCGCAAGCTCGACCCGTCGATCGTCGACGAGGAGCTGGCCCGGCTGGCCGGATGACAGTGTGACGCGCGGCGGCAGCCGGTTCTGCCGCCGCGCGGCGTCACATCGCGTACCGGGTGTCCATCACCTGGTCGTCGGTCACCTCGGTGCCCAGCGCCCACGCCTCGTAGACGCCCCGTTCGTGGCACTGCGCGCCGGTCGTCACTACCGCCTCCGGGTTCGGGAAGCGCAGGCGTACCCGCAACCACCCGGCCTCCTCCCGCAGCACCAGGCAGGGCACGCCCCGCCACTGGGCGAACCGGACCCGGCGGGCCACCGCGTCCACCGGGTAACGGGCCGCCCGGGTCATCGCCAGCACCCGGAACCCGCCGGGCAGGTCGGCCACCGCCTCGTACTCGGTGTCGCCGTAGAGACCCACCAGCTGGGTGGAGCGCGGCGCGTCCCCGTTCGGCACGTACTCCTGGTCCGGCGAGAGACCCGGCACACCGGCCAGCAGGTGCCGCCACTGCGGGCCCACCATCCGCAGCCAACCGCGCTGCTCGGCCTGATAGGTGTAGAGCACCACCTCCACCCCCTCCGCCGGGTACGCGATCAGGGCGGCGTTCGCCGGCATCGGCAGATCGGCGAAGTCGCGGGTGATGAACTCCGGGATGAGCTGACCGTTGCTCGGCACGAAGCCCGTGCCCAGCACCGGCGCACCGAGCCGGTCCCGGGACGCCAGCGCGGTCAGACCGTGGTGCGCCTCGCCCACCGGCACGTCGTAGTCGCCCGGGTCGGACGCCCGCCACCGCAGCGCGTACGCCACCTCCGGCCCGTCCCGGCCGACGTCACCGTCGGTGCGCAGCACCGTCGTCGTCGCGGGCGTACGCAGGTGCGCCACGTCGTACTCGCGGTAGCAGAACCCGTGCGGCAGCCAGCCCCGCACGTAGCCGGCGAGCTGCTGGGCGGAGAGCACCTTCACCATCCGGGTGCCCCGCCGGACCACCGCCGACGCCCGCGCCGCCGCCAGCACCGGGTCACCCGCTGCGGCCGGCTGCTGGCTGAGCTGGTGCAGGTACGCCCAACCCCGCTCGCGGTGCGCGGGCATCATCAGCGGGTGCTCCGGCTCGTCGGCCGGCTCGCCGGCCCCGTGCACCGCGGTCACCTCGCTGACGTGCACGAACCGACGCCACGGCAGCGCGCTGCCGGGTCGGGGCGCCCACTCGAAGCCGGCCACCTCGTCGGCGCTGAACAGCTCGTACGCGGCGCCCCGGGCGATCTCCTCGGCCGGGTACACGCCGCCGCCGAACGCCACCCGCAGCCCGGTACGTTCGCCGGCGGCCCCGCCGGTCTGGGGGGTGACGCTCATGCCGCCGTCTCCCTCTCCCTCGACGAGATGCCCTGTCGACCCGGTTCGCTCGCTCCCCGGCGACGGTAGTGTCGCGCGGCGTAGTCGAGGTGAACGTCGGGTGGCGGGCAGATGGACAGGCCCGGTGTGTAAGGCTGTCGCTGATGAGCGAGCCCACTGAATCGCGCCGAGAGCGCGCCGCGCGGCGGGCCGGAGAGTTTCCGCCCGCCCCCGAGCCGCTGCCCCGGGCGGTGCTGGACAGCCACACCCACCTGGACATCACGGTCAGCGAAGCCGGTGTGCCCGGCGGCGGACCGGCCGACGATCCGGTCGCGGTGGCCATCGAGCTGGCCACCGAGGTCGGGGTGGACCGGCTGGTCCAGGTGGGCGTCGACGTCGCCTCGTCCCAGTGGGGCGCGGATACCGCCGAGCGGTATCCCGAGGTGCTGGCCACCGTCGCCCTGCACCCGAACGAGGCACCCCGGCTGAGCGACCTCGACGAGGCGCTGCGGCAGATCGAGTCGCTGGCCGCCCGCGAGCGGGTCCGGGGGATCGGCGAGACCGGGATGGACTTCTTCCGGACCGGCGACGAAGGGCGTGCCGCGCAGGAGGAGAGCTTCCGGGCGCACATCGCCATCGCCAAGCGGTACGGCAAGGCGTTGGTCATCCACGACCGGGACGCCCACGCCGACGTGCTGCGGATCCTCGACGACGAGGGCGCTCCGGACCGGGTGGTGCTGCACTGCTTCTCCGGTGACGCCGAGTTCGCCCGCGAGTGCGTCCGCCGTGGTTACCTGCTCAGCTTCGCCGGCACCGTCACCTTCGGCAGCGCCGCCGCGCTGCGTGCGGCAGCCGCGCTCACCCCCGTCGACCAGATCCTGGTGGAGACCGACGCCCCGTACCTCACCCCGACGCCGCACCGAGGGCGACCCAACGCCTCGTACCTGATCCCGCTCACCGTCCGGGCGCTCGCCCAGACCACCGGCACCGACCTGGACGAGCTGTGCGCGGCCATCTCCGCCACCGGCGACCGGGCCTTCGGCCCGTGGTGAGCCCGGCCCGACGGTCGGCACCGACCCCGTCGCTACGCTTCCCGGCATGACCGGCCTCCTCGGCCCGGCGGAGATCCGGGAACTCGCCGCCCGGCTGGGCGTCGCGCCCACCAAGAAGCTGGGCCAGAACTTCGTGCACGACCCGAACACCGTGCGCCGGATCGTCACCGCCGCCGGTCTGACCCCCGACGACGTGGCACTGGAGGTCGGTCCGGGGCTCGGCTCGCTGACCCTGGGGCTGCTGCCGGTCGCCGCGCACGTGCACGCCGTGGAGATCGACCCGGTACTGGCCGGGGCGCTGCCGGAGACCGCCGCGCGGCACGCCGCGGCGGACGCCGACCGGCTCACCGTGCACCGCGCCGACGCCCTGCGCCTCGACGCCGCCGCGGTGGCCGACCCACCGCCGACCGCGCTGGTGGCGAACCTGCCCTACAACGTCGCGGTGCCCGTGGTGCTGCACCTGCTCGCCGTGCTGCCCACCCTGCGGCACGGTCTGGTCATGGTGCAGAAGGAGGTCGCCGACCGGCTGGTCGCCGGTCCCGGCTCCAAGGTGTACGGAATCCCGTCGGTCAAACTCGCCTGGTACGCCCACGCCAAGAGCGCCGGACGGGTGCCCCCGAACGTGTTCTGGCCGGTGCCCAACGTCGACTCCGGCCTGGTCGCCTTCACCTGCCACGAACCGCCCCGATCCGACGTACCCCGGGAACGGGTGTTCGCCGTCATCGACGCGGCGTTCGCGCAGCGGCGCAAGACGCTGCGTGCCGCGCTCGCCGGTTGGGCCGGTAGCGCGGACCGGGCCGCCGCCGCGCTCACCGCGGCCGGCGTCGACCCCGGCGCTCGGGGAGAGTCCCTGACCGTCGAGCAGTTCGCCGCCATCGCCGCGTCGGCTCCGGTCGGTACGCGGGCCGCGAAGTAGGCTGACGCCGTGCCCGCCGAGGAGGTGTACGAGTGACTGCGCAGCCGATCGAGCCCACCGCCCACGGGATGTGGAGTCCGGATCCTGTCCGGCAGCGGCTGGCCAACCACACCATCGAGGACGTGCTGGCCCTGCCCGACGACGCCCCCCGCGTCGAGCTAGGTGACGGAGTGCTTGTCGTGGTCCCTTTCCCGAGCATCGGTCATCAGAACATCGGCAACCGGCTCTGGATGTGGCTGTTTCAGCACGCGCCCGCCGAGTTCGAGCCCGTCACCGCCGTCGGTGTCGCGCTCAACCACCGCAACACACTTGAGCCCGATGTGCTGCTGCTGAGTCGGCCGGTCGTCGTCGAGAATCACTACGTCAACGCCGAGCAGGTCGTGCTCGCCGTCGAGGTCGTGTCGCCCGGCACCCGACGCCGGGATCGGTTGGAGAAGCCTGCCGACTACGCGGACGCCGGCGTTCCGCACTACTGGCGGATCGAGCAGAATCCGGTGCACGTGTACGCGTACGACCTGGTCGACGGCCGGTACGAGCTGGCCGCCGACTCCGCCGAGGAGCTGATCGTGGCCAAGCCGTTCGACATCCGCCTGCGCGTGCGGGACATCACCCCGTGACCGAGGCCTGGCGACCGGACGACGACGAGCCACGTGGGGCCGTCGGCCCGGTGCGGGTCCGGGTGCCCGCCAAGGTCAATCTGCACCTCGGGGTGGGCCCGCTGCGCCGGGACGGCTACCACGAGCTGAACACGGTCTACCACGCCATCTCGATCTACGACGAGCTGACGGCCCGTCGGGGCGACACGCTCGCCCTGACCATGGAGGGCGAGGGCACCGGCGAGTTGGCCCTGGACGACTCCAACCTGGTGATCCGCGCGGCGCACGCCCTCGCCGGGTACGCGGGCGTGCTGCCGCACGCCCGGCTGCACCTGCGCAAGCAGATCCCGCTCGCCGGCGGGCTGGCCGGTGGTAGCGCCGACGCGGCCGCCGCGCTGGTGGCCTGCGACGCCCTGTGGGGCACCGGGTTGTCCCGCGACGAGCTGGCCGGGATCGCCGCCGACCTCGGCTCCGACGTGCCGTTTTTGATCTACGGTGGCACCGCGCTGGGCACCGGCCGGGGTGAGGCGATCAGCCCGGTGCTGGTCCGCCCGACCACCTGGCACTGGGTGGTGGCGATCGCCGACGGCGGCCTCTCCACCCCGGTCGCCTACCGCGAGCTGGACCGGCTGCGCGACTCCGGTGCCGCCGGTGCCCCGCTGGGCCCCACCGACGAGCTGCTGGCCGCCCTGCGCCAGCGCGACCCGCGGGTGCTCGCCCGGACCCTCGGCAACGACCTGCAGGACGCCGCGCTGGCCATGCGCCCGGCGCTGGCCGACACCCTGAAGGTCGGCGAGGAGGCGGGCGCGCTCACCGGTATCGTCTCCGGCTCCGGCCCGACCTGTGTGTTCCTGGCCGCCGACGCGGCCGACGCGGAGCGGATCGCCGCCGAGCTGACCGCCGCGGACGTGTGCCGGGAGGCGCGGGTCGCGCACGGGCCGGTCGCCGGCGCCCGCGTCGGCTGACGGCACGTCCGACCGGTCCCACGGGCGCGCGGCGCGGTCGCCCGGGGTGTCCGCGTACCCTTGGGGCAGGCGTCCAGGTGCCCGCCGGCACCCGGACGCCTTGATCATGAAGGGTGGATCGTGGCGAACATCGTCAATCTGGACCGGGTGTCCAAGGGGTACGGCGCGGCTGGGCGGCTGCTCACGGACGTCTCGCTCGGCCTGGACGACGCCGACCGGATCGGCGTGGTCGGCCTCAACGGCGCCGGCAAGTCCACCCTGCTGCGGCTGCTCACCAAGCAGGAGGGCCCCGACGAGGGCCGGGTGACCCACCGTCGCGACCTGCGCGTGCTGTGGCTGCCGCAGCAGCTCACGCTCGCCGCCGACGCCACCGTCCGGGACGTGGTGCTGGGCACCGCCTGGCTCGACGAGGGCATGGGCGCCGAGCACGAGTGGGCCGGTGACGCCGGGGTGCGGGCCATCCTCGACGGTCTCGGCATGCCGCACCTGGGCCTCGACCAGCCGGTCGGCCCGATGTCCGGTGGCGAACGACGCCGGGTGGCGCTCGCCGCGCTGCTCGTGCGCGACTCCGACCTGCTCATCCTCGACGAGCCCACCAACCACCTCGACGTCGGCGGCGTCGACTGGCTGGCCCGGCACCTGGTCGGCCGCAAGGGCGCCCTGGTGGTGGTCACCCACGACCGGTGGTTCCTCGACGCGGTCTGCACCACCACCTGGGAGGTCGCGGACCAGACCGTCCGCGCCTACGAGGGCGGCTTCGCCGCCTGGACCCTGGCCCGCGCCGAGCGTGAGCGCGTCGCCGCCGCGACCGAGGCCCGCCGGCAGAACCTGCTCCGCAAGGAGATCGCCTGGCTGCGCCGTGGCCCTCCGGCCCGGACGTCCAAGCCCCAGTTCCGGATCGACGCCGCGAACGCGTTGATCGCCGACGTGCCACCGGCGCGGGACACCATGTCGCTGCAACGCATGGCCGTGTCCCGGCTCGGCAAGCAGGTGTACGAGCTGGAGAACGTCGAGCTGCACGCCGGCCCGAAGGAGATCCTGCGCGACGTCACCTGGCTGGTCGGCCCCGGCGACCGGATCGCCATCCTCGGCGCGAACGGCGCCGGCAAGACCACGTTGCTGCGGATGCTCGCCGGCATCACCCGCCCCGACGGTGGTCGCCTCGGCACCGGGTCCACGGTGCGGCCCGCGTTCCTGTCCCAGGAGCTCGCCGAGCTGCCCGGGCACCTGCGGGTGCTCGAAGCCGTCGAGGAGGTCGCCCGCCGGGTCCAGCTCGGCGACCGCGAGGTGTCCGCGTCCCAGCTCGCCGAGGTGTTCGGCTTCGACGACCGCCGGCTCTGGACGCCGGTCGGCGACCTCTCCGGTGGGGAGCGTCGTCGGTTGCAGATGCTGCGGCTGCTGGCCGGTGAGCCCAACGTCCTGCTGTTCGACGAGCCCACCAACGACCTGGACACCGACACCCTCGCCGCGTTGGAGGACCTGCTCGACTCGTGGCCCGGCACGATCATCGTGGCGAGCCACGACCGCTACCTGATCGAGCGGGTCACCGACACCGCGTACGGGATGTTCGGTGACGGCCGACTGGTGCACCTGCCGGGCGGCGTGGACGAGTACCTGGCGCGGACGGCGGAGCGGGCCGGCGCCACCCGACCCGGCGCCACCCCGACCGCCGCCGCGCCCACCGCGCCGACCGCGAGCGGCATGTCCGCCGCCGAGGTCCGCCAGGCCCGCAAGGAACTCACCCGACTGGAACGGCAGCTCGGCAAACTCGACCAGCGCGAGACCACGTTGCTCGACCAGTTGGCGGCAGACGCCACCGACTACGCCCGGGTCGCCGAGTTGGACGCCCAGCTCAAGGATCTGCGCGCCGAGCGGGAGCGGATCGAGGAGAGCTGGATGACCCTCGCCGAGGACCTGCCGGAGAGCTGAGCGTTCCGGGCGCGCCGGTCCGGGACCGTGTGCGGCGTCACACCGCCACATGCGAGACAATCGTCGGCGACACCTCACCCCACGGCGTTGGAGACACAGACATGGCCCACACCCCCGTCAACCACCCCGCGCGGCCGATCTACCGGGCGATCGGCGGGCTGACCGGTCTGTACCTGGTGGTCTTCGGTGTGCTCGGCATCGTCGAGAGCACCGGCAACGAGATCCTCGCCCAGGACAGCACCCGGGTCCTCGGCCAGGGCACCAACCTCGGCTTCTCGCTGCTCAGCGTGCTGCTCGGGGTCGTCGTGCTGGTCGGCACCGCGCTCGGCCGCAACATCGACGTGGCGATCAACCAGTGGCTGGCGTACACCCTGATGGTGATCGGCCTGGGTGCCCTCGCGTTCATCCGGACCGACGCCAACATCTTCAACTTCAGCATCACCACCGTGATCGTCGTGCTGACGGCCTCCCTGGTGCTGCTCATGGTCGGCATGTACGGCAAGGTCGGCACGGACGAGGAGGCGGAGGCGTTCCAGAAGGCTCGTCTCGTGCTCTGATCATCTTTCTTTGGTCGCTGTCGGGGTTTTCGCCGGAGCCCGAGCTGCTCCGGGCGGTCAGGCTTGATCCCTGCGCAGCTCGGGCTCCGGCGAAAACCTGACTCGGTCCAGCCTCCGGCGGACCGCGCGACCCTCGGTGTTTTGCCTGACATGCCCGTTTTCCTGGGCGACAATTCCCCTGAACAGTCACATCAGGGGGGCTCGGGTATGCCGCATTTTCCGGTCAACCATCCGGCACGGCCGCTCTACCGGGTCCTCTCCGGTCTGGTCGGCGTCTACATCCTGGTCTTCGGCGTCTGGGGCGTCGCCGAGACGATCGGTGACCCGCTCTTCGCCCGGAGCAGCACCTGGGCCCTCGGACTACGGACCAACCTGGCCTTCTCGCTCGCCTCGGTGGTCTTCGGAATCGTCCTGATCATCGGGGCGTCGCGGCGGAGCAACCTCGGCCACTACATGAACCTCACCGCCGGTGTGGTGTTCCTGGTGACCAGCATCGTGATGATGTCCGTGCTGCAGACCGACGCGAACTTCCTCAACTTCTCGATGTCGACAGTGATCGTGTCGATGCTGTTCGGCCTGATCCTGTTCGGCACCGGCCTGTACGACAAGGTCGGCCCGGCCGAGCACGCGGAGGCGGAGCTGGAGCGCCGTAAGCACCCGGTGGCCGACGCGCACCGCCGCTGAGCGGGTCGGCGGCCGTGCGGCACGCGGGTCAGCGGCGGCGGGCCGTGATCAGCGTCGGCTTCGCCTCCAGGTGCGACAGCCCGTTCCAGGCCAGGTTGACGAGGTGCGCCGCCACCGTCTCCTTGCGTGGCTTGCGCACCTCCAGCCACCAGCGCCCGGTCAGCGCCACCATGCCGACCAGCGCCTGCGAGTACAGCTCGGCGAGCTTCGGGTCGTACCCGCGGCTCTTGAACTCGGCGCCCAGGATGTGCTCGACCTGGTGCGCCACGTCGTTCATCACGCTGCTGAAGTTGGCCGTGCCGGACATCAGCGGCGACTCGCGGACCAACACCCGGAAGCCGCTGGTCTCCTCCTCGATGTAGCCCAGCAGGGCCAGCGCCGCCTGCTCCAGCAGCTCCCGCGGGTGCCCGGCGGTCAACGCCGTGGTGATCCGGTCCAGTAGGGCCCGGACCTCCC
The DNA here is from genome assembly GCF_029581455.1 of Micromonospora sp. WMMD964. NCBI lineage: Bacteria > Bacillati > Actinomycetota > Actinomycetes > Micromonosporales > Micromonosporaceae > Micromonospora > Micromonospora sp. WMMD964. Next base: position 1,841,797 of record NZ_CP120860.1, read on the forward strand.
GGTCGACCACCACCGCGTACAGGCCCTCCTTGCCGCCGAAGTGCTCGTAGACCACCGGCTTGGAGACCTTGGCGCGGGCGGCCACCTCCTCGATCGAGGTGGCGTCGAAGCCGCGTTCGGCGAAGAGTTGCCGGCCGGTCGCGATCAGCTGCTCCCGTCGCTGGGCCGCCGACATGCGGACCCGGGAGGTGGGTTTGGCCTTGGGTGCCGCGGTCGGGGCCGGCGGAGTCACCCGTCGGCCCCCGACACCATCGCCGTCATTGGTCTCGGGCATGTCGCCGCCTCGCTGGCGCTCGGTGACGCCCTGCCGTGGGATGGTGCCTCCGCTGTGCCCGTTCACGTCGTCGCCTCACTGTCGGGCGGTCGGGACCGCCCCGCCGCGCCGTCCGACCGATCCGGACCGACCGTGGCTCCCCGTCCGCCGAGCCGTCCGGTCCCCCCGCGTGGCTCGGTCATCTGGCCATCCTGCCAGGCGGCATCCCGGCGCACCGCCCGGTTTTACCGGGGTGCGACGGGCTTCACCAGCTTCGCGGCGAGGCGTTCCGGCTTCGGCCAGCGCACCTGCGTCGCGGCGCCGACCTTCTCGAACAGCCAGATCACCCGGGCGGAGATGTCGATCTGGCCACGCAGGACGCCGTGTCGGGCGCTGGTCGGGTCGGCGTGGTGCAGGTTGTGCCAGCTCTCGCCGAACGACAGGATCGCCAGCGGCCAGAAGTTCGACGCGCGGTCGCCCTGACGCATCGCGAAGGGCCGTTCACCGTAGACGTGGCACACCGAGTTGATCGCCCAGGTCACGTGGTGCAGCAGGCCGATCCGGACCAGCCCGGCCCAGAAGAACGCGGTCAGCGCGCCCTGCCACGACCAGGTCACCAGGCCGCCGATCAGCGCCGGGCCGAGCAGCGAGACGGCCACCAGCACCGGGAAGAGACGGTCGACCCGGCTGATGTCGCGGTCGGCGATGAGGTCCGGCGCGAAACGCTCGCGGTTGGACAGTTCGCGGCGGAACAGCCAGCCCACGTGTGCGTGGAACAGGCCGCGGGTCAACGCCCAGAAGCTGGTGCCGAACCGCCACGGCGAGTGCGGGTCGCCCTCCAGGTCGGAGAACGCGTGGTGCCGGCGGTGGTCGGCGACCCACTGGATGATCTCGCCCTGGACCGCCAGCGAACCCGCGACCGCGAGCGTCACCCGCAGCCACCGCTTGGCCTTGAACGACCCGTGGGTGAAGTAGCGGTGGAAGCCGACCGTGATGCCGAGCCCGGAGACGACGTACCAGACCGTGCCGATGATCACGTCGGTCCAGCCGAGCCAACCACCCCAGGCGACGGGCACGGCGACCAGCAGGGCGACGAAGGGGATCACGACGAAGGCCCAGAGGGCCGCCAGGATGCCGGGGGACTGGCTGCCGTCGGTGAGGGGTTTGGGGCCGGGCGCGGCGGTGTTGGGATCGAGCAGAGCGGTGGACATGGGACCTCGCAGGGGGATGGTGACGAGCACGAAGTTACGCCTACGTCACCGTAACTTACGGCACCGTAGATCGCACGGGGAAGTTTCGAATCGCCCTCGGATGCTCGCGCGTACCAGCAGGTCAAGGCCGTGTCAGCGGCGGCGGGCCCGGTGCCCGGACGGGCGGTGGGAGTACCGGGCAGGGCTGCGCCGGCGGCGTCCCGGAGAGCGCCCCGACGGTGTGGGGTGGAATGAGCGCTGGCGTCCGACGGTGGGGACGCTAAGGTGTAGCCGGCGGGATGTTCATCCCCCTGGTGCGAGGCGCTCGCATCGTTGATCGGCCGTGGTGTAACTGGCAACACCCGGGTCTTTGGTACCCGTATTTCAGGTTCGAACCCTGGCGGCCGAGCTGTCCACCTGCGCCCGTTTTAGGGTCTGGTGGGGGTAAGAGGAAGACGCGCGAGGCCCCGCGGCTAGCATGGCCGCGAGAGTGTCCGCCGTCCCGACGGGAGCCACGTCGTGCCCCAGTCCCACCTCCGTACCGTCGTCGTTCTCGCCGCCGGTGAGGGCAAGCGGATGAAGTCGACACTGCCCAAGGTGCTGCACCCGCTGCTCGGTCGGACGCTGCTCGGTCACGTGCTGAGCGCTGCCGCGCCACTGGCCGCGGACCGCACCGTCGTCGTGGTGGGGCACGGCGCCGACCAGGTCCGGGAGCACCTGACCGCTGTCGCGCCGGACGCCACGCCGGTGCTCCAGGCCGAACAGCTCGGCACCGGGCACGCCGTACGAATCGCGCTGGACGCCGTCCCCGACGGGCCCGGCACCGTCGTGGTGATCAACGGGGACGTGCCGCTGCTGCGGCCCGAGACGGTGGGCGCGCTGGTGACCGCCCACGAGGAGGCCGCCGCCGCGGCCACCGTGCTGGCCGCGGAGGTGCCCGATCCGACCGGGCTCGGCCGGATCGTCCGGGACGCCGACGGCCGCCTGGAGCAGATCGTCGAGGAGCGCGACGCCGACGCGACGCAGCGAGCGATCCGGGAGATCAACGCCGGCATCTACGCGTTCGACGCGGTGCGGCTGCGTGACGCGCTGGGCAAGCTCTCCACCGACAACGACCAGGGCGAGGAGTACCTGACCGACGTCTTCGGCCTGCTCCGTTCGGCCGGCGAGCCGGTCGCGGTGCACGTGGCCGTCGACCACGTCGAGACGTTGGGCTGCAACGACCGGGTGGAGCTGGCGACGCTGCGCCGGCTGCTGCGCGACCGGGTCAACGAGGCGTGGATGCGCACCGGGGTGAGCCTGCTCGACCCGGCGACCACCTGGATCGACGTGACGGTGGCCCTGGACCGCGACGCCGTGGTCGACCAGAACACCCAACTCCGCGGTGCCACGGTGGTCGGCTCGGGCGCGTTGATCGGGCCGGACGTCACGCTCGTCGACACGGTGGTGGGTCCCCAGGCGTCGGTCGTCCGCAGCCACGCGGTCGGCGCCGAGGTGGGCGCGGGGGCCAGCGTCGGGCCCTACGCGTACCTGCGGCCGGCCGCCCGGTTGGCCGACAAGGCGAAGGTCGGCACGTTCGTCGAGGTCAAGAACACGCAGATCGGCGCGGGCTCGAAGGTGCCGCACCTGACGTACGTGGGTGACGCGACGATCGGCGAGCACACCAACATCGGCGCCGCGTCGGTGTTCGTGAACTACGACGGGGTCAACAAGCACCACACGGTGATCGGCAGTCACGCGCGCACCGGCGCGGACAACATGTTCGTGGCGCCGGTCGAGGTGGGCGACGGGGCGTACACGGCCGCCGGTTCGGTGATCGTCGACGACGTGCCGGCGGGTGCGATGGGTGTCGCCCGCGCGCGTCAGCGCAACATCGAGGGTTGGGTGGTGAAGCGCCGCGCCGGCACGGCGGCCGCCGAGGCGGCACAGCGGGCCAGCGACGCGAAGGGCGCGCAGCGTTCCGGGGACGCGAAGGGCGCGCAGCGTTCCGGGGACGCGAAGGGTGCGTCGCAGACGCCGGGCGCCGCAAGCGACAGTGAGGCAATCCACGAGGTGACCGAGACGGTGGGCGGCGCGAGCGGCCCGGGAGATACTGCAACCGAATAGTCCCTGACCCACCACCACCGGGTCGGGTACCGCCGACATAACGGGAGCAGACGGGCCCATGGGCAGCATCGTCGCCGAAAACCGCAAAAGCCTGATGCTCTTTTCCGGACGTGGCTTTCCGGAGTTGGCCAAGGAGATCGGCGAGGTGCTCGGCGTGGCGCCGACCCCGGCCGACGCGTACGAGTTCGCCAACGGCGAGATCTTCGTACGGTTCAAGGACTCGGTACGTGGTTCGGACGCCTTCGTGGTGCAGTCCGTCACGCACGGGGTGAACACCTGGGTCATGGAGACCCTGATCATGGTCGACGCGCTGAAGCGGGGGTCGGCCAAGCGGATCACCGTGGTGCTGCCGTTCTACCCGTACGCGCGGCAGGACAAGAAGCACCGCGGTCGGGAGCCGATCTCGGCCCGCCTGGTGGCGGACCTGTTGAAGACCGCCGGAGCCAACCGCATCCTCACCGTCGACCTGCACACCGCGCAGATCCAGGGCTTCTTCGACGGCCCGGTGGACCACCTCTTCGCGATGGACATCCTGGCCGAGTACGTCGAGCACAAGTACGCCGGCCGACCGATGACAGTGGTGGCGCCGGACTCGGGCCGGGTACGGGTGGCCGAGCGGTGGACCGACCGGCTCGGCGGCTGCCCGCTGGCGTTCATCCACAAGACCCGGGACCCGTTGAAGCCCAACCAGGTCGTGGCGAACCGGGTCGTCGGCGAGGTCGAGGGTCGGGTCTGCCTGATCGTCGACGACATGATCGACACCGGCGGCACGATCGCCAAGGCCGCCGACATCCTCAAGGAGCAGGGTGCGGCGGAGATCGTGGTCGCGTCCACCCACGCGCTGCTGTCCGACCCGGCCACCGAGCGGCTGAAGAACAGCTCGATCAGCGAGATCGTGGTGACGAACACGCTGCCGCTTCCGCCGGAGAAGCAACTGGACAAACTCACCGTGCTGTCGATCGCGCCGCTGCTCGCGCGGGCGATCCGGGAGGTCTTCGACGACGGTTCGGTGACCACCCTCTTCGGCGGCCTGAGCTGATCTCCAGCCCCGTTTCCGCGACTCGGCGTTCCGGCGGGGCGGGGGCTGTCAAACTGGTGGAAACGGGGCCGGCGCGGCGGTGGGAACACCACCGACGCGCCGGTCTGGAGCCGTGAACGGGGACTGCCGGAAACCCTGGAAACAGCTCGGGTAGACTGGTGCGGTTGCCACGGCGAGGGTGCCCGGCGGGCCGCTGAAAAGCGCCGCACGGAGGCACCGTCATCGACGCGGTGCTCCGGGCAGTCGTTCATGACGCATGAGCCCCAGCGAGCCCCTCGCCCCAGCACCGCCAGACGACAAGCCGCCGCAGCGAAAAGCATCAGGAGTTTCCCCGTGTCCGAGGTAAAGATCAGCGCCGAGCCCCGCACCGAGTTCGGCAAGGGTGGTGCCCGTCGTACCCGCCGGGCCGGCAAGGTGCCCGCCGTGCTGTACGGCCACGGCGAGAAGCCCAAGCACATCGCGCTGCCGTCGCGGGAGTTCGCCGCGGCGATCCGCAAGGGCGGTGCCAACCAGCTCTTCGCGATCGACATCACCGACGGCACCCAGGTGCTGGCGCTGCCGAAGGCGATTCAGCGTGACCCGATCCGCGACACCTTCGAGCACGTCGACCTGCTCCTGGTGCGCCGGGGCGAGAAGGTCACCGTCGAGGTTCCGGTCCAGCTGACCGGCGAGGCCGCGCGGGACACCCTGATCGTGCACGACCACGACACCCTCTCGGTGACCGCCGACGCGACCAAGGTGCCGGACCACTTGGAGGCGTCGATCGAGGGTCTGGAGGCGGGCACCCAGGTGACCGCCGGTGACGTCGAGCTGCCGGCCGGCGTCGAGCTGGCTGCCGACTCGGAGCTGACCGTCGCCTCGGTGACCGCCGCCCCCACCGCCGAGCAGCTCGAGGCGACGCTGCCCGAGGTCGAGGTGGCCACCGAGGAGGAAGAGGCCGAGGTCGGCGAGACCACCGAGGGCTCCGAGGGCGCGGACGCCGCTCCGGCCGCCGAGGGCGACGAGACCACCGAGGCGCGCACCGAGGCCTGATCGGTTCGTACTCTGCGACAGGCGTCCCCGGATGGTCGGGGGCGCCTGTCGGCGTATCGGGAGGTCACTGGATGGGCGTCGGGAGGGGCGGGTCGTGACGGACGAGGCGGGGCCGTGGCTGGTGGTCGGCCTGGGCAACCCCGGTCGGGAGTACGCGGGTAACCGGCACAACGTCGGCTTCATGGTGGCCGACCTGCTGGCCGGTCGGGTCGGTGCGCGGTTCGGGCGGCACAAGCGGGCGGTGGCCGAGGTGGCCGAGGCGCGGCTGGGCTTCGGTGGGCCGAAGTTGGTGCTGGTGAAGCCACTGACGTACATGAACCTCTCCGGTGGGCCGGTGGCGTCCCTGGCGCAGTTCTACAAGGTGCCGGCGGCGCAGGTGATCGCGGTGCACGACGAACTGGACATCTCCTACGGCCAGGTGCGGGTGAAGTTCGGCGGCGGCGAGGGCGGGCACAACGGCCTGCGGTCGATGTCGAAGTCGTTGGGCACGAAGGACTACGCCCGGGTGCGGTTCGGCGTCGGTCGACCGCCGGGGCGGCAGGACCCGGCGGATTACGTGCTGTCGGATTTCGGCGCGGCGGAGCGTAAGGAGTTGGATTTCCTGGTGGACCGGGCCGCCGACGTGGTGGAGTCGGTGGTCGTCAAGGGCGTGGAGCCGACGCAGAACCTCTACCACGGCAGTTGAGGTCGGGGCGGAAGGCCCCAGATCGGGACCTTTCGACCCGGTCCGGCCGGGCGGGGCGTACCGGATCGGAAACGCTGGGCCGGTAGTCTGCGCCTTTCGGCGTGCCGCGACCGGCGACGCGGGTCGCGGCGAATCGGCCTGTGCGGGCACGGGTCGCGGCGAGGCGACGGGAGCAGGCAGATGGGCAGTCCTCCGATGATCGACGGCGCGTTCGCCCGGTGGTTGGCGTCCCGCGCCGGGCAGGCGTTGCTCGACCTGCGTACGGAGATGGGCTTCGCGGACACCGGTGCGCTGAAGTCGGCCGGGGACAAGGTGTCGCACGACCTGATCCGCACGGAGTTGGCGAAATGGCGACCGGGCGACGCGGTGCTCTCCGAGGAGGACGAGGGGTCGCGGTTGGCCTGGGCGGCGGAGGTGAACACCGGGGCGGTGTCGCGGTTGACCGCCGACCGGGTGTGGATCATCGACCCGTTGGACGGCACCCGGGAGTTCTCCGAGGAGGGTCGTTCGGACTGGGCGGTGCACGTGGCGCTCTGGGCGCGTAGCGCGCCGACCCCGCACGGGCTGGTCGCCGGGGCGGTGGGGCTGCCGGCCCAGCACCGGGTGCTGGGCACTGACTACCCGCCGGCGTACCCGCCGATGACCGTGGAGGCGGCGACGGCCGGCGAGCGGAAGATCCGCCTGGCGGCGAGCCGGAGCCGGCCGCCGGTCTTCCTCACCGACCTGGCCGAGGACGTCGGGGCGCACCTGGTGCCGATGGGCTCGGCGGGAGCGAAGATCGCCGCCGTGGTCACCGGCGAGGTCGACGCGTACATCCACGCCGGTGGGCAGTACGAGTGGGACTCGGCGGCCCCGGTCGCTGTGGCGACGGCCACCGGACTACACGCTTCCCGGATCGACGGATCTGCGCTGAGATACAACGAGGCGGATCCGCGCCTGCCGGACCTCCTGGTCTGCCGCAAGGATCTCGCCACCCGGTTGCTTGCAGCGCTGCAGAGACATTCCGGGTAGCCTGAGCGGACTTTCTTGACATGCCCGACCGGAAAGGTCTGGAAATCGGATGAGCGAGCGAATCGAGCCGGCGTCATGACCACCCCGGCGGCGTACCGGGTCTCCCACCTGGACGCCCTGGAGGCGGAGAGCATCTTCGTGATGCGCGAGGTGGTCGCCGAGATGGAACGCCCGGTGCTGCTCTTCTCCGGCGGCAAGGACTCGATCGTCATGCTGCGGTTGGCGCAGAAGGCGTTCGCCCCGGCCAACATCCCCTTCCCCGTCATGCACGTCGACACCGGCCACAACTTCCCCGAGGTCCTGGAATACCGCGACCAGCGAGTCGCCGAGCTGGGGTTGCAGCTCGTCATCGCGAGCGTGCCGGACGCCCTGGCGAGCGGCATGGTCCGGGAGTCCGGCGACGGCATGCGCAACCGGATCCAGACGCCGGTGCTGCTGGACGCGGTGGAGAAGCACCGCTTCGACGCGCTCTTCGGTGGGGCGCGCCGGGACGAGGAGAAGGCCCGGGCGAAGGAGCGGGTCTTCAGCTTCCGTGACGAGTTCGGCCAGTGGGATCCGAAGAACCAGCGGCCGGAGCTGTGGTCGCTGTACAACGGCCGCCACCACCCCGGCGAGTCGATCCGGGTCTTCCCGCTGTCCAACTGGACCGAGCTGGACGTCTGGCACTACATCGCCCGGGAACGCATCCCGCTGCCCTCGATCTACTACGCGCACGAGCGTGAGGTGATCGAGCGGGACGGCATGCTCTACGCGGTCAACGAGTTCTTCCGCCCCCGGGCGGGCGAGGAGCGGTTCAAGGAGCAGGTGCGCTACCGCACCGTCGGCGACGCCTCCTGCACCGCCGCGGTCCGTTCCGACGCGGACACCGTGGAGAAGGTCATCGAGGAGGTGGCGGCCACCCGGATCACCGAGCGCGGCGCGACCCGTGGTGACGACCGGGTCAGCGAGGCCGCCATGGAGGACCGCAAGCGGGAGGGCTACTTCTGATGACCACCGAGACCATGGCGAATGCGGAGGACCGGGCTGTCACCGGGGCCGGGCCGGAGGCCCGGGCGATGGACCTGCTGCGGTTCGCCACCGCCGGCAGCGTGGACGACGGCAAGTCGACCCTGATCGGTCGCCTGCTCTACGACACCAAGTCGCTCTTCACCGACCAGTTGGCCGCGGTGGAGGCGGTCAGCGCGGCCCGCGGCGACGAATACACCAACCTGGCGCTGCTCACCGACGGCCTGCGCGCCGAGCGGGAGCAGGGCATCACCATCGACGTGGCGTACCGGTACTTCGCCACCCCACGGCGCAAGTTCATCATCGCCGACACCCCCGGGCACATCCAGTACACCCGCAACATGGTCACCGGTGCGTCCACCGCCGACCTGGCGCTGATCCTGGTGGACGCGCGCAAGGGCCTGGTCGAGCAGTCCCGTCGGCACGCGTTCCTGTGCTCACTGCTGCGGGTGCCGCACCTGGTCCTCTGTGTCAACAAGATGGACCTGGTGGACTGGTCGCAGGAGGTCTACGAGCGGATCGCCGACGAGTTCACCGCGTTCGCGGCGAAGCTCGACGTGCCCGACCTGACCGTGGTGCCGATCTCCGCGCTGCGCGGTGACAACATCGTCGCCCGGTCGGAGAACATGCCGTGGTACGAGGGTCCGTCGCTGCTGCACCACCTGGAGCGGGTGCACATCGCGAGTGACCGCAACCTGGTCGACGTCCGGTTCCCGGTGCAGTACGTGATCCGCCCGCAGTCCAAGACCGTCACCGACTACCGCGGGTACGCGGGCCAGGTGGCCTCCGGGGTGCTCAAGCCGGGTGACGAGGTGATGGTGCTGCCGTCCGGCTTCACCAGCCGGATCGCCGCCGTGGAGACCGCCGACGGTCCGGTCGCGGAGGCGTTCCCACCGATGTCGGTGACGGTACGACTGGACGACGAGATCGACATCTCCCGGGGTGACCTGATCTGCCGGCCGAACAACGCACCGGCGGTCGCCCAGGACATCGAGGCGATGGTCTGCTGGATGGACGAGACGGCCCCGCTGCGGGTCGGCGGCCGGTACGCGATCAAGCACACCACCCGGTCGGCGCGGGCGATCGTGCGCGGGTTGCACTACCGGTTGGACATCAACTCGCTGCACCGCGACGAGTCGGCCGACGAGCTGCGGCTCAACGAGATCGGTCGGGTGCGGCTGCGGACGACGGTGCCCCTGCTGGCCGACGAGTACCGGCGCAACCGCACCACCGGTGGCTTCGTCATCATCGACGAGACCACCAACCGCACGGTAGGCGCCGCCATGATCGTCGAAGCCGCCTAACCGACCCCACCCCGACCCCACCCCGCGTCCCCGCCCCACCCCACCCCGGGCCCCCGTTCCGCCCCCGGTGATCAAGAGGTTTGCGTCAGTCCGGGCTCGGATTCTGACGCAAACCTCTTGATCAACCGCTGCGGTCAGGGTCAGGGTCAGGGGAGGCGGGTGGCGCCGGGGGAGGGGAGGACCGTCACGGTGGTGGGGGCGGTGAAGCCTCGTTCGGCGTACGCGGCCGTGACGGCGGCGGCGACCTCGTCGGCGCGGTCGGCCTCGACCAGGGCGAGGACGCAGCCGCCGAAGCCGCCGCCGGTCATCCGGGCCCCCAACGCGCCGGCCGCCAACGCCGCCTCGACCGCGGTGTCGATCTCCGGCACGGTGATCTCGAAGTCGTCGCGCATCGAGACGTGTGAGGCCGTGAGCAGCGGGCCGATGTCACGGACCCGGGCGGCGCGGAGCAGCGCCACGGTGTCCAGTACGCGCTGGTCCTCGGTGACCACGTGCCGGACCCGTCGCCGGGTCTCCTCGTCGTCGAGCCGGGCCAGCGCCGCGTCGAGCTGGTCGACGCCGACGTCCCGTAGCGCGGCGACGCCGAGCGCACTCGCCCCGGCCTCGCAGGAACGGCGGCGGGCAGCGTACTCACCGTCGGCGTGCCGGTGCGGCGCCCGGCTGTCGACGACCAGCACCGCGAGCCCGGCGGCGTCCAGGTCGAACGGGATGTGCTCGACCGACTCGTCCCGGCAGTCCAGGAAGAGGGCGTGCCCGGCGCGGCAGCGGATCGCCGCGGACTGGTCCATGATTCCGGTCGGCGCACCGACGTAGACGTTCTCCGCTCGCTGCGCCAGCCGGGGTTGCCGCTCCGGCGGCAGCTCCAGCCCACCGAGGTCGAGCAGGGCGGCGAGCACCGCCGACTCCAGCGCGGCCGACGAGGACAGCCCGGAGCCCAGCGGGACGTCGGAGGTGATCGCCAGCCGGGCGCCCGGCACCGGGTGACCCGCCTCGCGGAGCGCCCAGACCACTCCGGCGACGTACGCGCCCCAGCCGGTCACCCGACCCGGCTCGGCGACCTCGTCCGCGCCGAAGGTGATCGTCTCGTCGGAGAGCTCGGACCACACCGTCCACTGCTCTCCGTCCTGCCGGTCGGCGGCGACGACGGTGCGCAACGGCAGCGCGAAGGGCAGCACGAACCCCTCGTTGTAGTCGGTGTGCTCGCCGATCAGGTTGACCCGGCCGGGAGCTGCCCAGCGCCCGGCGGCCTGGCCGTCGTAACGGCTGGTGAAGCCCTCGGCGGCCCGTGCGGCGACGTCGCCGTTCGGGCCGGTCACGACTGCCCCAGGATGTGCTCGCGGTAGAAGGCCCAGGCGTCGCCCACCATGTCGTGCAGGGTCGGCTTCCGGGGCGTCCAGCCCAGCTCGTCGTGGGCCAACGCGGAGGAGGCGACCAACTCGGCGGGGTCGCCCTCGCGGCGCGGTGCCACCTCGACCGGCACGGGTCGCCCGGTGACCTCCCGGACCACGTCGACGACCTGGCGGTTGCTGAAGCCGTTGCCGTTGCCGAGGTTGTAGATCCGGTGCTGACCCGGGGTGGCGGTGTCCAACGCCAGCAGGTGTGCCCGGGCGAGGTCGGCGACGTGGATGTAGTCGCGGACGCAGGTGCCGTCGACGGTCGGGTAGTCGTCGCCGAACAGCTGGAGCTTCTCCCGCCGACCGGCGGCGACCTCCAGCGCGATCGGGATCAGGTGCGTCTCCGGGTCGTGTCGTTCGCCGAGCGAGACGTCAGCGTCGAGGTGCGCGCCGGCCACGTTGAAGTAGCGCAGCGAGACGGCGGCGAGCCCGTGTGCGACGGCCTCGGAGGTGAGCGCCATGTCGACGGCGAGTTTGGTGGCACCGTACGTGTTGGTGGGTGCCTTGACGGCGGTCTCGGTGATGGGCAGCTCGGTGGGGTTGCCGTAGACGGCGGCGGTGGAGGAGAAGACCATCCGGGGCACCCCGGCGGCCCGGACCGCGTCGATCAGGGCGAGCGTGCCCACGGTGTTGTTCTGCCAGTACAGCTCCGGCTTGACCATCGATTCACCGGCGGCGATCAGGGCGGCGAAGTGCAGCACCCCGTCGAAGCCGGCGTCGGTGGTGACGATGCGGGCGGCCTCGTGGATGGGCGCCTCGACGTGGGTCGCATCCGGGGCGAGCGCCTCGCGGTGCCCGGTTCGCAGGTCGTCCAGGACGACCACCTGGTGGCCTGCGTCGAGCAGCATCCGGGTCACCACGCTGCCGATGAAGCCGGCGCCCCCGGTCACGAGCAGTTTCACGTCGTTGCCTCCCTGCCTGGCCCGCCCGGGACGTGGCCCTTCGGTGATCACCCTAAGGCGGCGGTCGGCACCCTCGCCGACCCGCCATCATCCCCATCTCACCATAATCTTTCACGATTAAACAGAGCCGAACATTCACGGTCCGGCCCGTCCGATCCCGGGTGCGATGGGCGAACGGTGTCTACCATCTCTGTCATGCGGGAAGCGCCCCGTACCGGGCTCCGGCGACGCGTGCGGGTGCCGCCCCGCCGCGATCCCGGTCCGCTCGCCCGGGCCGTCGCCCGCGTGCTGGTCCGCGCCGCAGATGGTGCCACCCGACTCGTCACCGACCTGCTCGGGGCCGGCCCGGCGGCAGGCCGCGAACGCATCTCCGAGGCCGAGCTGCGGGACCTGGTCGCGGCGAACACGGTGCTCGACCCGGACGAACGCCGGATCATCGACGAGGTCCTGGTGGCCGGTGCCAGCCTGATCCGGGAGGTGATGATGCCGCGCACCGAGGTGGTCTTCCTCCCGGCGCGGCTGACCATCGCCGAGGCCGCCCGACTGGTCCGCGCCGAGACGCACACCCGCTACCCGGTCACCGACGGCACCCACGACGACGTGGTCGGCTTCGTGCACCTCCGTGACGTGCTGCTGCGCCCGGACGCCGACCGGTGTCTCACCGTCGGCGAGCTGGCCCGGGAGGTGAAGCGGCTCCCCGGCAGCAAACGGGTGCTACCGGCGCTCACCGAGATGCGCCGGGAGGGCCAGCACCTGGCCGTGGTGGTCGACGAGTACGGCGGCACCGCCGGGATCGTCACCCTGGAGGACCTCATCGAGGAGTTGATCGGCGAGATCCACGACGAGTACGACGCGGCACCGGATCCGGTACACGACGGCCTGCCCGCCGTGGTGGACGGCCGCCTCAACCTCGCCGACTTCGCCGAACGGACCGGAGTGGCACTCCCCAGCGGCCCGTACGAGACGGTCGGGGGGTTCGTGATGGCGGCGCTGGGCCGGTTGCCGGTGGCCGGCGACGAGGTGCCGGTGACCGGTGAACTGAGCGAGGTCGCCGTGCCCGACCCCGCCGAACCGCCGGGCGGCTGGCTGCTGCGGGTGCTCACACTGGACGGCCGCCGGGTGGCCCGGATCGCGGTCTCCACCGTCCGGCTGTCCGAGCAGTGTCGCGAGCAGAGCGGAGGGTCGGCCCGGGAGGTCGGCCCCGGGCAGCCGCGGGAAACCATGGCCGGGCAGCACAGCCGGGTCGTCGTCGGGCCGACGCGCCGGGTCGGCGCGGGCGAACCACGCCAGGTCAGCAGCCCGACACCGGCGGGCCGGAGCCGACCCGCCGGCCCGTCATGACGGACCCGGTCGCTTGCTGACAGAATTGTCGCCATGTCCGACGTTCCCGCCCGCCCCCGCGTCTTCTCCGGCATCCAGCCGACGGCCGACTCGTTCCACCTCGGCAACTACCTGGGCGCGGTCCGGCACTGGGTGGCTCTCCAGGAGACCCACGACGCCTTCTACTGCGTCGTGGACCTGCACGCCATCACCGCGGGGCACGATCCGGCGCTGCTGCGTCAACGGTCCCGGGTGGCCGCCGCCCAGCTCTTCGCGGTCGGGCTCGACCCGGAGCGAAGCACCCTGTTCGTGCAGTCGCAGGTGCCCGAGCACCCCCAGCTGGCCTGGGTGCTCGGCTGCATCACCGGCTTCGGCGAGGCCAGCCGGATGACCCAGTTCAAGGACAAGTCGCAGAAGCACGGCAACGAGCGGTCCAGCGTCGGGCTGTTCACCTACCCGATCCTGCAGGCCGCCGACATCCTGCTCTACCAGGCCAACGCCGTGCCGGTGGGCGAGGACCAGCGCCAGCACCTGGAACTCTCCCGGGATCTGGCCCAGCGGTTCAACGCGACGTTCGGCCAGACGTTCACGGTGCCCGCGCCGCACATCGTCAAGGACACCGCGAAGATCACCGATCTTCAGGACCCGACGGCGAAGATGTCCAAGTCGTCGTCGTCACCGGCCGGCATCATCGACCTCCTGGACGACCCGGCGCGGTCGGCGAAGAAGATCCGCTCGGCGGTCACCGACACCGGCCGGGAGATCGTCTTCGACGCCGAGACCAAGCCGGGTGTGTCCAACCTGCTCACCATCCACTCGGCGCTCAGCGGGCGCGGCATCGACGAGCTGGTGGCCGCGTTCGCCGGCCGAGGTTACGGCGACCTCAAGAAGGAGTTGGCCGAGGTCGTCACCGACTTCGTCCGTCCGATCCAGGAGCGCACCCGCACCTACCTCGACGACCCGGCGCAGTTGGACAAACTGCTCGCCGGCGGTGCGGAGAAGGCCCGAGCGGTGGCCGCGACGACCCTGCGGTCGGCGTACGAGCGGGTCGGTTTCTTCGCGCCCGTCCGCGGCGAGTAGCTCCACGGACAGGTGAGCGGGTCGGTGGCCGGAGGGGCGGCGCGAAGCGTGGATCGCAGTGGCGGGGTTTCGCCGACCGGCGACACCACCCAGATCGGCATCGCGGTGGACATTCCCGAGCCGTGGGGTGGCCTGCTCACCCGGCGACGGGTCGAGGCCGGTGACCCGCTCGCGGTGCCCGCACATGTGACGTTGCTGGGGCCCACCGAGATCCAGACGGCCACCCTGCCGACAGTCGAGCGGCATCTGGCCGCCGTCGCCGCCGCGCACCTGCCGTTCACGTTGCACCTGCGAGGCACCGGCACGTTCCGCCCGGTCACCCAGGTGGTGTTCGTCGCGGTGGCGGCCGGGATCAGCGAGTGCGAGCTGTTGGCCGCCGCCATCGCCGCCGCGCCGGGTCTGCATCGCCAGGCGCGCTTTCCGTACCATCCGCACGTCACCGTGGCACAGGACGTGGCACCGGAGGCTCTGGACAAGGTGTACGAGGACCTGGCCGACTTCTCCGCGATGTTCGAGGTCGACGCGTTCACCCTGTTCTCGCACAGCGGGCAGGCCCGGTGGCAACCGCGCCGGGATTTCCGCCTCGGCGACTGACCGTCGGCGACGCGCCGATCGGCAAGCATCGTCAGCCGGTTGCCGACACAGCAGTGGGAGATCGGCGAGGATGATCGCGTGAACGTGATCGGCCGGATCGAGGCGGGCATCGACCGCTGGGTGAGCGCCGCGCGCCACCGGTCGGGGATCTTCGACCACGTGTGGCGGGCCGGCACGCTGTACGCCGACGTGTTGGCCGGGCGGTTGGCCGCTGCGATCGCCTATTACGGCTTCTTCGCGGTGTTCGCCCTCGCCCTCGTCGCGTACTCCGTCTTCGGGGCGATCCTCGAGGACAACGACGAGGTCAGCGCGGCGGCAGCCGACTTCCTCAAGGACAATCTGCCGTTCCTGGACGCCCAGCAGATCGCCAACTCCAGCAACACGGTCGGCGTGGTCGGCCTCGTCATCCTGGTCTTCACCGGCATCGGGTGGGTGGAGGCGATCCGGTCCTCGCAACGGTTGATGTACCAGCTCAACCAGCAGCCGGGCAATCTGGTGATCCGACGGCTGGTCGACCTGGGTGTGATGATCGGCGTCTTCGTGCTGCTCGGCGTCTCGGTCGCGGCGGTGGACGCGTTGGAGTCGCTGCTGCGTTTCCTGCTGCGCAGCACCGGGTCGGTCGGTCTGACCACGATCAGCGCCGTCCTCAGCGTGCTGGTCAACGCGGTGCTCGCCACCGCGTTGCTCCTCGCGGTGCCCCGGCTGCGGATGAGCAGGTCCCGGTTGCGCCCGGTGGTGCTGCTGGTGGCGGTCGGCATCACGCTGCTGAACACCGTCGGGCGGTACTACGTGGTGCGTACCGAGCGCAATCCGGCGTACACCGTGGTGGCCGGTGCCGTCGGTCTGCTGCTCTATCTCTACCTGCTCAACCAGTTGGTGTTGTTCGGTGCGGCGCTCCTCGCGACCTCCTCGAGCGGGCGGGTGGTGGACCTGGCGGAGGCCGCCGCCCCGCCGAGGGACGTGGACGAGGACACCGACCCCGGTACGCCGGGCGGTGCGGGCTGATGACAGAAGGTGCAGAGGTGCTGATCTCGGTTGACCCGGACTCGTCGGTGCCCCCGTACGAGCAGGTGCGCGGGCAGCTCGCCGAGCTGATCGGCGACGGCCGGTTGCCGGTCGGCAGTCGACTCCCCACCGTTCGGCAGCTCGCCGCCGACCTGCGGTTGGCCGCGAACACGGTGGCCCGGGCGTACCGGGAGTTGGAGGCGGCGGGGCTGCTGGAGACCCGGGGACGCAACGGCACCTTCGTCGCCCCCGGCCGCGACGACGCCGTCGACCGGTTGCAGCGGGCGGCGGCCGGGTACGCGGCCGAGGCGGCTCGCCTCGGTGTGGCGCCGGCCACCGCGCTCGCTCTGGTCCGCGCAGCCCTGGATGCCGCCCGCCCTGGCTGACCGACCACCGATCGACCGCCGGACGGGCGGTAACTGCGCCGAAAGGCGTCGTGAATCGTGTTCGCGGACCATGATGAGCCGGTGGGCGCACTCATGACACTGGACCTGCCGGCGGACTCACCGCTCCTCGGCCTGCCGTGGATCATCACCTTCGGTCCACTCGGTGACCTCGACGAGTGGGAGCCGGTGGTCTGCGGGCCCTACGAGCGGCCGCACGCGTTGGCGTTGGCCGAGGCGGTGGTGGCCGAGGAGCAGTTGATGGCCGTGGTGGAGCCGTTGCTGCCGGCGCTGTCGGCCGACGAGATCCGCAGCGAGATCGCCGCCGCGCAGGTCGCCGCCGAGGACGAGGCCCGTCAGACGGAGGGGGCCGACCTCTACGGCGACTTCGAGGACGTGATCGACGAGGAGTTGGACGCCGCCGCCGACGAGGCGGGGCACGGGGAGCCCGTCGAGCCGCCGAACGAGGCCGAGGTGCGGGCCGGCTTCACCCGGATCGCGGCGCTGCTGACCGCGAAGTGATCCGAGGGGCGGTCAGCGGGTCGGGGCGGCGTCCAGCACGCAGAACTCGTTGCCCTCGGGGTCGGCGAGCACCGTGAATCCTTCGGCGCCGGTCTGCCCGACGTCGATGCGTCGCGCGCCGAGGTCCACCAACCGTCGTACCTCGGCCTGCGGATCGGTGTCGGCGACCAGGTCGAGGTGTAGACGGTTCTTGCCCCGCTTGGTCGTGCCGGATCCCTGCAACCAAATGGTGGGGGCTGCCGCGGACGCCTGGCCCGCCGGCCACAACCTGGCGCTGCCGTCGTCGCCCTGCTCGACCTGGTAGCCGAGCGCCGCCGACCAGAACGCGACCATCAGGTCCCGGTCCTCTACGTCGATCGTGCACTGTGCCACCCGTACCACCATGGGTCACCTCCGCAGCGTCGGTGCCTCGTGCGGTACCCGGGGTGGCGGCGGCGCACACATCGGCCCAGACGGACACCGGCGCCGCGCGGAGTCGAATCCGCGTGGCGCCGGTACCACCTCGCCCCCCACCACAAGGGGCCGGCAGCCCAGTCGCCCGTCGGCGCGGGGCACGACGGACGACCAGGTCGGGAACGAGGTACCCGCTGAGCGCCGTTCCAACCAGGCGTCCGCGCGGCGGGCGACGACCTGCCGGCCGGACCGGGCGTCGAAGGTGTGGGCCGGCAGGCTAGGCGGACCTCGCGTAGGGGAGCCGCCGCGCGGGGTTCGGGACGACCGCGGTGGAGCCGCGCACCACCAGTTCCGGGCGGAACAGGTACTCCGAGTGCGGGGCGCCGTGCCCGTTGATCTCGTCCACCAGGGCCCGGACGGCGGCCACCGCCATCGCGGTGACGGGCTGCCGCATGGTGGTCAGCGGCGGGTCGGTGAACGCCATCAGTGGTGAGTCGTCGTAGCCGACCACGGAGAGGTCATCGGGGACGCCGAGGCCGCGTTGGCGGGCCGCCCGGATCGCGCCGAGCGCCATCAGGTCGGAGCCGCAGACGATGCCTGTGACGCCCCGGTCCAGCAGGCGACCGGCCGCCGCCTCGCCACCCTCCACACCGAACAGCGACAACTCGGCCAGCGGGCCCAGTTCGGATTCGGCGACACCGGTCAGACGGGTCATCGCCGAGCGCCAGCCGGCCGCCTTGCGTTGCACGGGGACGAACCGGTCCGGGCCGGTGATCAGGCCGATCCGTCGGTGCCCGAGCGCCACCAGGTGCGCGACGGCCAGCTCGGCCGCCTCCCGGTCGTCGCAGGAGACGAAGGGGGCGGCGATGCCGGGTACGTATCCGTTGATCATCACGACCGGCAACGGTCGGGCGAGCAGCGCCCGGTAACGGTCGTGGTTCGCGGCGGCGTCGGCGTGCAGACCGGAGACGAAGACGATCCCGGAGACCTGCCGGTCCAGCAGCATCTCCACGTACTCGTCCTCGGTCACCCCACCGGCGGTCTGGGTGCAGAGCACCGGTGTGAAGCCGCTCTGCGCCAGGGTCGACTCGATGACCTGGGCGAAAGCGGGGAAGATCGGGTTGTCCAGCTCCGGCACCACCAGGCCGACCAGGCCGGCGCTGCGTTTACGCAGTCGGGCCGGGCGCTCGTAGCCGAGCACGTCGAGCGCGGTGAGGACGGCCTGGCGGGTCTCCGAGGCCACGCCGGGGCGGTCGTTGAGCACCCTCGACACCGTCGCCTCGCTGACGTCGGCCTGCTGGGCGATGTCGGAGAGGCGAGCGCGCATGGCGGCACTGTATCCGCAAGCTCTCCCGATGCCATCCCGGCGACGGGCGTCTACCGGTCGCCGATCTCCGTCGTCACGGTCTCAGG
Organism: Micromonospora sp. WMMD964; assembly: GCF_029581455.1. Lineage (NCBI taxonomy): Bacteria > Bacillati > Actinomycetota > Actinomycetes > Micromonosporales > Micromonosporaceae > Micromonospora > Micromonospora sp. WMMD964. The sequence continues at coordinate 1,860,428 of NZ_CP120860.1, forward strand.
ACGATCGCGGGGTCGCCCCGAGCAGCGCGCCCACCCCGGTCAGGTATGTCGCGCGGTCCGGGACGCCGGTCAGCAGGCGCTGGATGAACCAGCCCGGGACGAGGCCGAACAACGCCGCTCCGGCGGCCTCCGGGTCGGCCTCGGCGGGGAGTTCGCCGGAGCGTTGGGCCCGTCGGACCAGGGCCGTGAAGTGCTCTCGGAACCCGCTGTACGTCTCGGCGACGAAGGCGGCCAGTGCCGGGTCGCGCTGGGACTCGCCCCAGACCTGGATCGCGATGCGCAGCGCGCCGTCCTCGTCGAGCTGGGTCTCGATGTACGCGAGCACCCGGTCGAGCACCGCCAGCAGCGGCAGCGGCGGGTCCTGCCGGGTCACCTCGGTGAGCACCTGGCCCGCACCTCCGATCGCCTGCTCGGCGATGGCGTTGATCAGATCGGTCTTGCTCGGGAAGTAGCGGTAGACGGCGCCCACCGAGAGCCCGGCCTCGGCGATCACGTCCTGCATGGAGGTGCGGTGGAAGCCCTCCCGCAGGAAGCAGCGTCGGGCGGCCTCGACGATCTGCCGACGGCGGGCGGTGCGGTGTTCTTCCGAGATCCGTGGCACGTCCCCCAGTGTAAAGCGAACGTTCGTTCTTGACAGATCGACGGCGTGCGGCGCACGCTGTGTTTAGAGAACGAGCGTTCGTTTTTAGGAGACCGCCATGTCCGCGTCACCCACCCACAGCCGCTCACCATTGCGGCTCGCCCTCCTGGTCGCCCTCCTGGCGGTGGCGATGCAGGCGCTGCTCGTACCACTCTTCGCCGCCCCGGCGGCCCACCTCGCCCCCCGCGACCTGCCGATCGCCGTCGCCGGGCCGGCGTCGGTGACCGGCGACCTGGCCGACCGACTCGCCGCGGCCCGGCCCGGCGCATTCGCGGTGGCCGACCTGCCGGACGCCGAGGCGGCCGACCGGGCCCTGCGTGACCGCGAGGTGTACGCGGCGTTCGTCGTCGGACCGCAGGGTGTCGCCCTGCACACCGCACCGGCCGCCAGCCCGACGGTCGCCGCGCTGCTCGCGGAAGCGGCCGGGCAGCTCTCCGCCGGTCGTCCGGTCCCGGTGGTGCCGGTGGTGCCCGCCGACCCGGACGACCCCCGGGGCGCCGGTTTCGCCGCCGGCTTCCTGCCGTTCGCGATGACCAGCCTGCTGGCCGGCGCGTTGCTGACGGTGCTCGTGCGCCGACGGGCCGCCCGGCTGGCCGGGCTGGCGGCCTACGCCGTGCTGGCCGGGGTGGCGGGCGTCGTCGTGCTGCACGACTGGCTCGGCGTGGTCGACGGGGGTCGACTCGTCGAGGGTGCCGTGATCGGGCTCTTCGCGCTCGCCGCCGCGGCGACCGTCGCCGGGCTGGGTGCGGTGCTCGGCCGACCGGGGATCGGGCTCGGCGCGCTGCTGGTGTTCCTGGTCGGCAACCCCCTCTCGGCCGTCTCGGCCGCCCCCGAACTGCTGCCGCAGCCGTGGGGCGAGGTCGGGCAGTGGCTGCCGGTCGGTGCGGGCGGCACCGCGCTGCGCTCGGCGGCCTTCTTCGACGGTGCCGGCGCCGGTCGGGCAGCGGCGATTCTCGCCGGGTACGCGGTGGTGGGGATGCTCCTGGTGCTGCTCGCCCGGCGGGCCGGGTCGACGCCGGCGGCCGGCGGTCCGGCAGAGGTCGAACGCTCCGAGGTGGTCGCGTAGACCGGGTGACCGGCGGGGCGGGCTCGGACACGCCACGCCGGCCGACCCCCTACTACAAACCGTCGTTGATAGGAGAGGATGTGCGGCGTGGAAGCACTTCGACTAATCCTCCTCTATGTCCATCTGATCGGCTTCGCCCTGCTGCTCGGCGGCTCGATCGCCCAGTACGTCAGCGGCCCGATCCGGATCAACCAGGCCATGCTCTGGGGAGCGGTGATCCAGCTGCTGACCGGGCTCGGGCTCTCCGCCCCGCTCCGCGACGGCGACGAGCCGGCACCCGCGAAACTTGTGACGAAGCTGGTGATCGCTCTGCTGATCTTCGTCATGGTCTTCTTCTCCCGGAAGCGGGACGTGGTGAACCGAGGCCACTTCCTGGCAATCGTCGGCCTGACCCTGGTCAACGCGGCGGTCGCGGTCTTTTGGCGGTAACGTCCGGGGAGGGGACCGCCCCCCGAGAAACGGACGTTGCGGACGCCTTGGCGCTCGGTTACCAGCACGAAGAGTGACGTGCCCCACGCAAGGGTTACACCCGGGTAACAGGCGCTCAACAGTCGTGCACGATTGTCGGCCGGTGGGTGGGCGCGGGCGTACGCTCCCGTCCGTAACGTGGGACAGCCGGCGGCACACCCGCAGGCCGGCTGATGGGCTGCCACCGCACAAGGCGCGGTGAGCAATGGGAAGGAGACGTCTTGCGCTCGGTGCGTGGGATGCGGATCGCCTCGATTATCGCGGTGGGTGGGCTCGCGCTCACCGCCGCCGCTTGTGGCGAGGCCCCCGAGGATGACAACAACGCCGGCAGTGGCGCCAAGAAGTTCAGCGCCTGCATGGTGACCGACGTCGGCGGCATCGACGACAAGTCGTTCAACGCCTCGGCCTGGAAGGGTCTGCAGGAGGCCAAGGCCGCCAACGACAACATCGACATCAAGTTCGTCGCGTCGAAGGCCGAGGCCGACTACGAGCCGAACCTGACGCAGTACGTCAACCAGAAGTGCAACTTCATCCTCGCGGTCGGTGGCCTGATGGCCAACGCCACCTCGAAGATCGCCAAGGCGAACCCGAACCAGGAGTTCGGCATCGTCGACGCGAACCCGGGTGACGCCAACGTCTACCCGATGCAGTTCGACACCGCCCAGGCCGCGTTCCAGGCCGGTTACCTGGCTGCCGGGATGAGCAAGTCCGGCAAGGTGGCCACCTACGGCGCGCTGCCGATCCCGCCGGTGACCATCTTCATGGACGGCTTCGTCGACGGCGTGGCGTACTACAACAAGACCAAGAACAAGAACGTCCAGGCGCTGGGCTGGAACAAGGAGACCCAGAAGGGCTCCTTCACCAACGACTTCGCCAAGCAGGACGAGGGCAAGAAGGTCTCCGACGCGCTGGTCGCCCAGGGCGCGGACATCATCATGCCGGTCGCCGGCGGCTCCGGCCTCGGCACCACCGCCGCGGCCAAGGCGTCGGGTGGCAAGTACAACACCATCTGGGTGGACGTCGACGGCTGCGAGAGCACCCCGGACTGCTCGGCGATCATCACCACCGTGGTCAAGAACATCCCGGAGGCCGTCAAGGAGGCCGTGGTGAAGGCCGCGGCCGGTGACAAGCTGCCGGCCAAGCCGGGCTTCGTCGGCACCCTGGCCAACAACGGTGTCTCGATCGCCCCGTACCACGACTTCGACAGCAAGGTCCCGGCCGAGCTGAAGGCCGAGGTCGACAAGATCAAGGCGGACATCGCCGCCGGCACCATCACCGTCACCTCGAAGGCCCAGCCGACCAAGTGACAACCGGCCGCCTCCTCCGATGAGATCATCGGGGAGGTCGGCGGGAGACAGGTACGACCGATCGGCCGCTTCGGCCCTGCGGGTGACCGTGGGGTCGGAGCGGCCGATCGCGCACCACGTCGGCCGGGCCGGTCCGGCCGGGCAGACGGCAGCTAGGCTGCACCATCGCTCGCACTCCAGGAGGTTGCGCTGAGACTCGAACTGCGCGGCATCACCAAGCGGTTCGGTGATCTGGTCGCCAACGACCACATCGACCTGACGGTGGAGCCTGGAGAGATTCACGCCCTGCTCGGCGAGAACGGCGCGGGCAAGTCGACCCTGATGAACGTGCTCTACGGGCTCTACCAGCCCGACGAGGGCGAGATCCTGGTCGACGGCGAGCCGCTGAAGCTGAGGGGCCCGTCCGACGCGATCGGCGCCGGGATCGGCATGGTGCACCAGCACTTCATGCTGGTGCCGGTGTTCACCGTCGCCGAGAACATCATGCTCGGCGCCGAGCAGACCCGGGGCGGCATCGCCGGTTTCCTGGACCGGCGTCGCGCCCGGCGCGAGGTCGCCGAGGTGTCCGAGCGCTACAACCTGCGCGTCGACCCGGACGCGGTGATCGAGGACCTGCCGGTCGGCATCCAGCAGCGAGTCGAGATCGTCAAGGCGCTCACCCGCGACGTCGACCTGCTCATCCTGGACGAGCCGACCGCGGTGCTCACCCCGCAGGAGACCGAGGAGCTGCTGACGGTCATGCGGTCGCTCAAGGCGGCCGGCAAGTCGATTGTCTTCATCACCCACAAGCTCGGCGAGGTCAAGGCCATCGCCGACCGGATCACGGTGATCCGACGCGGCAAGACCGTCGGCACCGCCTCACCGGAGGCCAGCCGCGACGAGTTGGCCGCGCTGATGGTCGGGCGCAACGTCCGGCTCACCGTGGACAAGGCCCCGGCCACCCCGGGCGAGCCGGTCCTGGAGGTCGCCGGTCTGGTCGTCGACGACGACCGGCAGATCCGCGCGGTCGACGGGGTGGACCTGACCGTGCGCGCGGGTGAGGTGCTCGGCGTCGCGGGCGTACAGGGCAACGGACAGACCGAGCTGATCGAGGCGATCATGGGCCTGCGGCCGGTGCTCGCCGGCACGGTCAGCCTGGCGGGCGAGCGGATCGACGGCTGGAAGCCCAAGAAGGTGCTCCGGGCGGGCGTCGGTTACGTGCCCGAGGACCGCAGCGTGGACGGCCTGGTCAAGGAGTTCAGCGTCGCGGAGAACCTGGTGCTGGACATCTACGACCGTCCGCCGTTCGGCGCCGGGCTCGCGCTGAAGCCGGACGCTATCGCGGCCTCCGCGAAGGAGCGGATCGAGCAGTTCGACGTCCGCACCTCATCCGCCGACGCGGCGGTGGGCACCCTCTCCGGCGGCAACCAGCAGAAGGTGATCGTGGCCCGGGAGCTGTCCCGGCCGCTGAAGCTCTTCATCGCCGCCCAGCCGACCCGTGGCGTCGACGTCGGGTCGATCGAGTTCATCCACAGCCAGATCATCCACGAGCGCGACATCGGCACCGCCGTCCTGGTGGTCTCCAGCGAACTCGACGAGGTCATCGGTCTGGCCGACCGGATCGCCGTGATGTACCGCGGTCGGATCATCGGCATCGTCGGCCCGGACACCCCGCGCGAGGAGATCGGCCTGTTGATGGCCGGCATCAGCCCGGACGCCGCGCACGAGGCCGTCGCGGCACCGGCCGACAGCGAGCCCGACGCGGCAGACGGGCACCCGGCGAGCGACGCAGGCTCCGCGAGCGAGGACAAGGCATGAGCGACTCCCCCAACCCGCAGTCGGGTTCGCCGGACAAGGAGCCGGCGAGCGAGGCGCAGGCCGCGCAGAACACGCTCGGCAACACCGAACGGGCCGAGGTGGCGACCCAGCCGGACCGCTCCACCTCGAAGCCGGGGGAGGGCCCGGAGCCGAAGCCCAGCCTGGGCCGGTTGTTCCTGGACAACCTCTGGGCGGCCAACACCTTCACGGTGACGCTGCTGTCGTTGGTGCTGGCGATCGTGGTCGGCGCGGTGCTGATGATCGTTTCCGATCCGGCGGTGCTGTCCACGTACTCGTACATCACCTCGCGCCCGTCCGACGCGATCAACTCCAGTTGGACGTTGGTCAGCGAGGCGTACGCGAACCTGTTCAAGGGCTCGGTGTTCGACCCCGAGGCGTTCACCGGCTGGTTGAACGGCTCCAACGGGTGGGAGCCGGTGCTCGCGCCGATCTCGGAGACGCTCACCTACAGCGCGCCGCTGGTCTTCACCGGCCTGTCGGTGGCGTTGGCCTTCCGGGGCGGCCTGTTCAACATCGGCGCGCAGGGTCAGGCCACCATCGGCGTGATCATCGCGGCGCTGGCCGGCTTCCTGCTGCCGTTGCCGCCCGGCCTGCACCTGCTGGTGGCGGTGCTGGCCGGCGCGCTCGGCGGGGCGATCTGGGGGTTCATCCCCGGCATCCTCAAGGCCCGCGCCGGTGCGCACGAGGTGATCAACACGATCATGCTCAACTACGTCGCGACGTACTTCCTCACCTGGTTGATCGTGCAGAACGGCGTACAGGACCCGACCCGTACCGACGCGATCAGCAAGGCGGTGGACCCCTCCGCCCAACTGCCCCGACTGCTCGGCGACAACCTGCGGGTGCACGCGGGAATCCTGCTCGCCGTGCTGGCCACCTGGGCGGTCGCCTGGCTGCTGAACCGGTCGACGCTCGGCTTCGAGCTGCGGGCGGTCGGCGCCAACCCGGACGCCGCTCGCACCGCCGGCATCAGCGTCACGCGGACGTACATCCTGATCATGGTCTTCGCCGGCATCCTGGCGGGTCTCGGCGGTTCGAACATGGTGCTCGGCTCCACCGCCAGCGCGTTGACCCCGCTGGTGGTCGCGCAGATCGGCTTCGACGGCATCCTGGTGGCGCTGCTCGGGCGGGTGAAGCCCTGGGGTGTGCTGCTGGCCGCGCTGCTGTTCGGGGCGTTGCAGGCCGGAGGTAACCGGATGCAGTCGTACTCCGGGATCTCGCTGGAGCTGGTGACCGTGCTCCAGGCGCTGATCGTCATCTTCATCGCCGCGCCGGCCCTGGTGAAGGCGATCTTCCAGCTCCGGGCCGCACGCGCCGCCCGGTTGCAGACGAGCCTGGCGAAGGGCTGGTAACTCATGTCCACCATGGCTGTCCCCGACATCGCCGTCGCACCCGTCGACGAGGGTTTCTGGACCCGTAACCGCAAGGTCGGCATCACGCTGCTGGGGCTCGGCCTGCTGGCGGCGGTGCTCTTCGGTGCGCTCGCCACCGACCAACAGGCCCGGTTCACGCTCAGCGACGACGCGGCCGGCACCGCACTGGAGATCAACGGCACGATCGGGGCGATCCTGTTCGGGATCATCACGATCGCCGCCGGCGCGGCGCTGCTCGCCGGTGTGCCGAAGCGGTGGTTCCTCCCCGTGCTCGGCGTCGGGCTCATCGCCTTCGTGCTCTCGTTCCTCTGCTGGCAGGTGTCCGCCGCGCCGGCCGGGCAGAACTTCATGCCGCTGGTCAACATCATTCGGGGTACGTTCATCCTGGCCCTGCCGTTGATCTTCGGTGCGCTCGCCGGTGTGCTCTGCGAACGCTCCGGCGTGGTCAACGTGGCGATCGAGGGCCAACTGCTGATGGGTGCCTTCAGTGGCGCCCTGTTCGGCAGCATCTCCGGCAGCGTCTGGGTGGGCCTGGTCGCCGCCGCCATCGGTGGCGCGTTCATCTCGCTGCTGCTGGCCGTCTTCGCCATCCGCTACCTGGTCGACCAGGTCGTCATGGGCATCGTGCTGAACCTGCTGGCGGTCGGCGTCACCGGCTTCCTCTACGAGCGGCTCATGCAGACCGACGCGGCGAAGTACAACAGCGCGCCCCGCTTCAGCAACTGGGAGATCCCGCTGCTGAAGGACATCCCGGTGCTCGGGCCGGCGCTGTTCCGCGGCAACATCTTCCTCTACCTCGGGCTGCTGCTCGTGCTGGTGATCCACATCGGGCTCTTCCGCACCCGGTGGGGTCTGCGTACGCGCTCGGTCGGCGAGCACCCGATCGCCGCCGACACGCTCGGCGTCAAGGTGCTGCGGATCCGCTACCGCAACGTGCTGCTGGCCGGAGTGGTCGCCGGGATCGGCGGCGCGTCGTACACCCTCGCGCTCTACTCGTTCACCAAGAACATGATCGGCGGTAAGGGCTTCATCGCCCTGGCCGCGCTGATCTTCGGCCGGTGGAACCCGACCGGTGCGCTGCTCGCCGCGCTGTTCTTCGGCTTCGCCGACCAGCTCGCCACCTACCTGGGCGCGATCAGCAGTTCGATCCCCAGCCAGTTCCTGGCCATGTTGCCCTATCTGGCGACCATCCTGGCCGTCGCCGGGCTGGTCGGCCGGGTGCGCGCACCGGCGGCCGACGGTAAGCCGTACATCAAGGGCTGACGCCCGAGCCGTGCCCGGCGGGCCTTTCCGCCGGGCACGCTTCGTGCGCCGTCCAGCCCTCCCACACGTTCTTCCATGGTCAAGTGATGAGAAGTAGGCGTCAGAGGCGTCTCTCACCTACTTTTCATCACTTGATCACGAAGGCGGGAGCGCGAGCGGGAGCGAATGCGGGAGTGGGGAGTCAAGCGGGAGTGGGAGTGGGCGGGAGCCCTGCCCGCTTCTGACCTGGGCTACTTCGGCAGAATGGCAGCATGACCGACATTGACTGGGCGCGGTTGCGCGCCGCCGCGACCGACGCGATGCGGCACGCCTACGCGCCGTACTCGACGTTCCCGGTGGGTGCCGCCGCGCTGGTCGACGACGGCCGCGTGGTGGTGGGTTGCAACGTGGAGAACGCCGCGTACGGTGTGACGCTCTGCGCCGAGTGTGGGGTGGTCTCCAGCCTGCACGCCACCGGCGGCGGTCGACTCGTCGCGCTGTCCTGCGTCGACGCCACCGGCCAGCCGCTGATGCCGTGCGGTCGCTGCCGCCAGTTGCTCTGGGAGCACGGCGGCCCGGAGTGCCTGATCGAGACCAAGGGCGACCCGCTGCGGATGGCCGAGTTGCTGCCGCACGCCTTCGGCGTGGAGGACCTGGAAGCCGTCACCGGGGAGACGCCGGTGCCGGTGGTGCCGGAGCGGCTGGCCGCATGGCGTGGGCGCGGCACCGTCTTCGTGCACGCCGACCTGTCCGCCGGCCGGCAGGTCTGGACGGCGTACTGGGAACGCTCGGCCGGGGACGACGCGGGCGCCGAGACCGGTGTGCTGGAGGAGGCGCCGAGCTGGGATGATCCGGCCGAGGCGATCACCTGGGGGATGGCCCGCACGCCCCGGGTCGTGGTGGTGGACGAGACCGGCACGATCTTCTGGGCCGGTGAGGGTGAGCCGCCTGCGGAGATCCCGGTGCGCTGGTCTGCTTCTTGAGGTTGAGGGCGGGGGCCGACCGTGCCCGGCTCCGGGCGGTCAGGCTTGATCCCTCCGCCGGGCACGGTCGGCCCCCGCCCTGACGTGGTCAGCTGCCGTGGGTCGGGATCTGCAACAGACTAGGGAAGATCTTCTGATGAGTTTTGCTGCTGTTGACGTTATTCGGGCCAAGCGGGACGGCGGGGTGCTGTCGGACGCGCAGATCGACTGGGTGGTCGACGCGTACACCCGGGGAGCTGTCGCGGACGAGCAGATGTCCGCCCTGGCGATGGCGATCCTGCTCAACGGCATGACCGGGCCGGAGATCGCCCGCTGGACCGCCGCGATGATCGCCAGCGGCGAGCGGCTCGACCTCTCGGCGGTACGTCGGCCGACAGTCGACAAGCACTCCACCGGCGGTGTCGGCGACAAGATCACGCTGCCGCTCACTCCGCTGGTGGCGGCGTGCGGAGCGGCCGTGCCGCAGTTGAGCGGCCGGGGTCTCGGCCACACCGGTGGCACGTTGGACAAGTTGGAGTCCATCCCGGGTTGGCGGGCCACGGTCAGCAACGACGAGTTCATCAAGCAGTTGGACGACGTCGGCGCGGTGATCTGCGCGGCGGGCGCCGGGCTCGCACCCGCGGACCGCAAGCTGTACGCGCTGCGCGACGTGACCGGCACGGTCGAGGCGATCCCGCTGATCGCCAGCTCGATCATGAGCAAGAAGATCGCCGAGGGCACCGGCGCGCTGGTCCTCGACGTCAAGGTCGGCTCGGGCGCCTTCATGAAGTCCGTCGACCAGGCCCGCGAGCTGGCGCGCACCATGGTCGAGCTGGGCGGCGCGCACGGCGTCCGGACCGTCGCCCTGCTCACCGACATGTCCACCCCGCTCGGCCTGGCGATCGGCAACGCCGTCGAGGTGACCGAGTCGGTCGAGGTGCTGGCCGGTGGTGGGCCGGCCGACGTGGTGGAGCTGACTCTCGCCCTGGCTCGGGAGATGCTCGACGCCGCGGGACTGCCGGACGCCGACCCGGCGGCGGCGTTGCGCGACGGTCGGGCGATGGACTCCTGGCGGGCGATGATCCGGGCACAGGGCGGTGACCCGGACGCTCCGATGCCGAGGGCCGCCGAGGTCGAGGTGGTCCGCGCCGACCGGGACGGGTACGTCGCCGCCGTCGACGCGTACGCCATGGGGGTCGCGGCGTGGCGGCTCGGCGCGGGTCGGGCCCGCAAGGAGGACCCGGTCAGCGTGCCGTCCGGTGTGGTGCTGCACAAGCGACCGGGCGACCCGGTGCGGGCCGGTGACGCGCTCTACGAGGTGCGGGCCGAGGACGCGACGCGGATCCCGGCGGCGTTGGCGGAGGCCGCGAGCGCGGTGCGCGTCGCGCCGACGGCTCCGGCGTCGACCCCGCTGGTCATCGAGCGCGTCGGCTGACCGGAACAAGGGCCGGGGTGGGCGTGGTGCCGGTCACCTGAGAGCGCTATTGTCGCAGGCCAAGGGGGGACACCGGCCGTGCGCCGGCGCGAGCAGACAGGAAGATCCGCCGTGACCGTTGCTGCCCCCGACCCACGTGAGGTGCGCGAGGCGAGCCTGGAGGAGCTGTCCCGGCTCGGGCTGCCGCTGCCGCCGGCCCAGTTCCCGCTGGTGTGGGAGCCGGGTGACGAGATCGACCTGCGCCCCACGGGGGAGATCGAGGCGCGGATCGCCGTTCTGCACCTGATCCTGGCCCGGTGCTTCGGGATGCCCCCGCAGGCGGCGATGAGCTGGCTGCTCGGCTCACACCTGGTGGAGATGGTGACCCCGCCGGAGTGGCAGTTCGTGATGGGCGGCAAGGGCGACCACCGGTCGTTCGTGCTGCACCACGACGCGCTCTTCGCGCTGGCCTGGGTGCTCGGGTTGAGCAAGCAGCTCGACCCCACCCTGGCCGTCGACGAACGGCTGGTCGAGCAACTGCCGCACATCGCCGGTGGGGAGACCTTCCCGCACTGGCGCTCCCGGATCCTCACCGCGCCGCAGCACCCGGCGGACGCGGCGGCTCTGCTCGACCTGCACTACTGCCTGGACTGGGCCTACCTGGAGACCGAGCGCGACGGCCGCCGGGCACCGGGGCTGGTCGACGCGAACGCGATCGGGCAGCGCCGCTGGGCACTGGAGTGGGCGGTGATCCTGCGCGGGCCGTACCACGACGAGCCTCCGGGTTGGGAAGAGGTCGACCTCTCCACCTGAGGTCAGCGGGGTCGGTAGGCGGCCACCCGGACCGCCACCGTCACCCGGACGGGCTCGGGCAGCGCGGCCAGTCGCTCGGTGCGGGAGACCTGATTGGTGTGCCACGCGCTCGGGCCCATGCCGACCAGGCTGGCGGCCTCCGCCCGGGTCAGGGCCAGCTCCGCCCGGTGCCCGGTGGATCCGACCGGTGTGAAGTACCCGCCCAGGGTGGTGGTCACCCGGTCCGCCTTCTCGGGGTCCACCCGGAGCAGGTCGAGCGCGTCCACCAACTCGGCGAGGTGGTCGGCGTCCGGCGTGACCACGAGCAGGGTGCCGGCCGGGTCGAGCACCCGGTGGAACTCCGGGCCGTTGCGCGGTGCGAAGACGTTCAGCAGTACGGCGGTCGAGGCGTCCGCCAGCGGTAGCCGCTGCCAGGTGTCGGCGAGCGCGGCGGCGGCCCGGGGATGCGCGCGGGCCGCGCGACGCAGCGCCGGCTTGGACACGTCCAGGGCCAGACCCACGGCGTCCGGCAGCGCCGCCAGCACCGCGCCGAGGTACCGGCCGGTGCCGGCGCCGGCGTCCACCACCAGGGGGTACGCGTCGACGTCGGGCACCGGGGGCTCGACGCGTACCCCCGGTGTGGTGTCCTTTGCTCTGCTTACCTCCGTGCGACGGTGCCGCCCGGAACCGGCCGACGCGTGGAGACGGCCGACGGCCTCGGTGGCGGCGGTGGCGAGGGCGGCGGAGATGACGTCGTAGTGACCGGCGGCCTGGAAGTCCGCCCGAGCAGCGATCATCTCGGCGGTGTCCCCGACGTGCGGGGCCCGACCGGCGAGCAGGTTGACGTAACCCTGGCGGGCGATGTCGAAGCTGTGCCGGCGCGGGCAGCGCAACGCCCGGGCGGTGCCGGCGGTCGTCTCGTTCAGCGGCTCACCGCAGACCGGGCAGCGCAGTCGGTGCAGGATGCGGGGATCCACGTCAGGTCGCCGGCTCGTGCCGGGGGCGGGGCGTCCGGCCGCCGAGGTGGTCGACGACCCGGTGGGTGAGCGCTCCGAGGGCTTCGATCTCGGCCGGGGTGAGCAGGTCGATGAGGTTTCGACGGACGGCGGCCAGGTGGCCGGGGGCCGCGGCCTCGATGGCCTCCCGGCCGCTCGGGGTGAGCACGACTATCGAGCCCCGGGCGTCGTCCGGGCACTCCTCCCGGGTCACCAGGCCACGTTGCTGCATGCGGGTGAGGTGGTGCGAGAGCCGACTGCGGGACCAGAGCATCCGGTCGGCCAGGTCGCGGAGGCGCAGCCGCCCCTCGGGTGACTCGGAGAGGTCGGAGAGCACGTCGTAGTCGGGCTCGGAGAGACCGCTGTCCTGCGTCAGGTCCCGGGCCAACTCCAGGTCGAGCAGGCGACGCATCCGGCGGTAGCCCCGCCAGGCGCGGTCCTCCCGCTCGTCCAGCCACCGTGGCGCGTCCATGCCGCCAGCCTACCCGGATCGTTGACATGTCATCGAGCTGCCCCCTACGGTCGATGACATGTCAACGAATTCTCTCTGGCGGCTCTTCGGCGAACGCGGGCGCGGGGTCCTGGTCACCCTGCGCCGGGACGGCCGACCCCAACTGTCGAACCTCGACTACCTGGCCGAGCCGGGGCTCATTCGATGCTCGACGGTCGGCGACCGGGCCAAGGCCCGCAACCTGCGCCGCGACCCCCGGGCGAGCTTCCACGTGACCACCGGCGACGGTGGCGCGTACGCGGTCGCCGACGGCACCGCCGACCTCACCCCGCCCGCCGCCACCGAGGACGACGCCACGGTGGAGGAGTTGGTCGAGGTCTACCGGCGCATCCGTGGTGAGCACCCCGACTGGGCGGAGTACCGGGCCGCCATGGTCGCCGACGGCCGGTTGGTCATCCGACTCGCCGTCGAACGCGTCTACGGCTGGCCCGGATGAGCGGCCTGGTCGGGTGGACGGCGGCCGGCTGACTAGGGTCTGAGCATGGTCGCAACAATCCGGTACGAGGACATCGTCAAAGCTCCGAAGGCACTGCTGCACGACCACCTCGACGGCGGGCTGCGGCCGGCGACAATCGTCGACCTGGCCGCCGAGGTGGGCCACGAGCTGCCCGCCACCGACCCCGAGGCGCTGGGACGCTGGTTCGCGGAGGCGGCCGACTCCGGTTCCCTGGAGCGCTACCTCGAGACGTTCGCGCACACCGTGGCGGTCATGCAGACCGCGCCGGCGCTACGGCGGGTCGCCCGCGAGTGCGCGCTGGACCTGGCGGCCGACGGGGTGGTCTACGCCGAGGTGCGCTTCGCCCCGGAGCAGCACCTGGAGCATGACCTCAGCCTGGACGAGGTGGTCGAGGCGGTGCTGGCCGGGTTCGCCGAGGGCACCGCCCAGGCCGTCGAGGCGGGCCTGACCATCCGGGTGGGCACCCTGCTCACGGCGATGCGGCACGCCGCCCGCTCCCAGGAGATCGCCGAGTTGGCCGTGCGGCACCGGGACGCCGGGGTGGTCGGCTTCGACATCGCCGGTGCCGAGGCGGGCTTCCCGCCCACCCGCCACCTGGACGCCTTCGAGTACCTGCAGCGGGAGAACTTCCACTTCACCATCCACGCCGGCGAGGCGTTCGGTCTGCCCTCGATCTGGCAGGCGATCCAGTGGTGCGGAGCGGACCGGCTCGGCCACGGCGTGCGGATCGTCGACGACATCGCCCCCGACGGCGCGCTCGGTCGACTGGCCGCGTACGTCCGGGACAAGCGGATCCCCCTGGAACTGTGCCCCTCGTCGAACGTGCAGACCGGTGCGGTGCCCTCCATCGCGGACCACCCGATCGGCCTGCTGCGGGACCTGCGCTTCCGGGTGACCGTCAACACCGACAACCGGCTGATGAGCGGCACCTCCATGTCGCGGGAGATGTCGCTGCTGGTGGACACGTTCGGCTACGGCTGGAAGGAGTTGCAGTGGTTCACCATCAACGCGATGAAGAGCGCCTTCATCCCGTTCGACGAGCGGCTGCGCATCATCGATGAGGTGATCAAGCCGGCGTACGCCGAGTTGCTGGCCTGACCGCCTCAGCCGTGCGGGTGGCCGGCGAGCAGCCCGGACACCCGGCGCAGCACCTCACGGGCGCGGGCCGCCTCCGCGCCCAACCCGGTCTGCCGACGCAGGACCGCGGGCTCGGCCCGCAAGAGTGCCACGCCCCGCCGGACCAGCACCCGGGGAGCCTTGCGCTGTTCGGACAGATCGCGGGCCAGCCGACGGAGGAAGGTCGCCCCGCGCGGGCGGCGCAGCGCGTACGCCCCGGCGAGCAGCCCACGGCGTCGACACTCCTCGACGATCTCGGCGGCGAAGATCCCTTCGGCCACGAAAAGTGGCGATCCGTCGACGTCGAATGGCCGGGTGGCCACCCTTCGGTCCGCACCGATCGCATAAACCGGCACTTCGGCTCGGCCTTCGCGAGCTAGACGAGCAATGATTTCCACCGCTGTCGAGGCGTCCCAGGACTGGGGGGATTCCCAATCCACCTGGCCGTTTCGTCGCGGCAACGTAGGGTCATCGCCGTCTTTGTAGAAGTCGTCCAAGCACAGCACGGGCAACCCGGTTTGCTGCGCTATGTACGACTTTCCGGAGCCCGAAGGGCCGGCGAGCAGGACAACACGGTGCGGATGTTCCATTACCTTCAGTTACTCCGGCCAGACGGACTGCTATCAAATCGCATCAACATCTCATCACACCTTCGGTCGGGGACAACCTGGGCTTTCTTCTTGCGGACCGGCGTGATGGAATCTCGGGGGTCCGACCCGCCGGGTCGGTCGCTGGGCGTTGCCCGGGGCAACGCGTTGAAGCTGTAATCGCGAGGGCGGTGTTGTGAGCAAACGGCCAAAGATGGCGGGCTCCCTCCTGTCACGGCTGCGCCAGCCGGCCAGCCGGCTCGGGGACATGCCGATCTGGTCCAAGCTCGGTCTAATCATGATCGTGCCGACCATCGCCACGGTCGTGGTGGGCACCAGTGGTCTGGTCGACCACGTGGAGACGCTCAACAATGCCAACCGGGCCGGCGACCTGGCGAACCTGTCGAGCTACTCCGGTGACCTGGTCGACAGCCTGCAGGACGAGCGCACCGCCGCCGTGCTGCTGCTGGGCGCGGACGGGACGCAGCCGACGGCGCAGTACCAGGAGGCCTACAACCGGGTGAACTCCCGGGTGGACCAGGACGCGATCCCCTACCGGCAGCAGCGGGCCGACATCGAGGACCTGCCGGGCAGCCTGGAGGGCCTGCTCGACGGCATCGACCAGAACCTGCAGGACCTGTCGGGCATCCGCAGCCAGGTGTTCAACGGCAAGCTCGCGCTCACCGAGACCGTGCAGGCGTACGAGGGTCTGATCAGCGACCTGCTCGCCATCCGCGACTCGGCCACGCAGCTCGCCGGTGACAACGACCTGAGCGACCGGATGCGCGCCGCCGCGGCGGTCGCCCGGGAGAAGGAGTTCCTCGCCGTACGCCGGGTCGTGGTGCACCGCGCGCTGGGTGTGAAGGGCGGGAAGCGCCTGACGCCGGCGCTGCGCACGGACTACATCGCCAGTGGCACCGGCCAGCAGCAGGCGCTGCAGAGCTTCAAGGCCGTCGCCACCCCGGACGACGCCAAGTTCCACGACCAGACCGTCGCGGGTGGCGACCGTCGGCAGGCACAGAACTACACCGGCTGGATCGACGGCAACACCACCGGCGACATGCGGGGCGCGCCGTTCGGCCCGGACCAGTGGGAAGCCGCCATGACGGCCAACGCGAAGCTGATCCGCACCGTGGAGACGCAGCTCGACAGCCAGGTGGTCAAGGAGGCCGAAGCCCTCCGCTCGGACGTCCAGCGCCAGGTCTTCCTGGAGACCGGTCTGCTGCTCAGCATGCTGCTGCTGGCGATCCTCTTCGCGTACCTGGTCGCCCGGTCCATGGCCCGTTCGCTCCGCGAGCTGCGGCAGGGTGCCCTCTCCGTCGCCCAGTACGGCCTACCGCAGGCGGTCGCCCGACTGCGTGACCCGCAGGTCGTCGGGCAGCTCACCCCGGTGCAGCTGGCCAACCAGATCGCCGAGCCGCTGCCGGTCCGCAGCCGTGACGAGTTCGGCCAGGTGACCGAGGCGTTCAACGCCGTCCACCTGGAAGCCGTCCGCACGGCCGCCGAGCAGGCGGCACTGCGCGCCTCCGTCGCGACCATGTTCGTCAACCTGGCCCGCCGTTCACAGATCCTGGTCGACCGCCTCATCGGGCACCTCGACCGGCTGGAGCGCGGCGAGGAGGACCCGGACCGGCTGGCCGAGCTGTTCCAGCTCGACCACCTGGCCACCCGAATGCGCCGTAACGACGAGAACCTGCTGGTGCTCGCCGGTGCCGACTCCACCCGTGTGCAGCGGGAGCCGGCCGCGCTCATCGACGTGCTGCGCGCCGCCCAGTCCGAGGTCGAGCACTACACCCGGATCGAGTTCGGCGTCATCGACCGGGACATCGAGGTCGCCGCGCACGCGGTCAACGACCTGGTGCACCTCGTCGCCGAGCTGTTCGACAACGCCACCGCGTTCTCCCCGCCCGACTCGCAGGTGATGGTCGAGGCCCGCCGGGTCGGCGACCGTGCCTCGCTCTACGTCGAGGACCGCGGCATCGGCATCAGCGCCGACCAGCTGCACGACCTCAACGAGCGGCTCGCGACGCCGCCGCAGGTCGACGTGGCCGTCTCCCGGATGATGGGCCTGGTCGTGGTCGCCCGGCTGGCGTCCCGGCACGGCGTACGGGTCGAGCTGCGCCCCGGCTCCGACCGCGGCACCGTCGCCGACGTGACCCTGCCCACCTCGGTGCTGGTGCCCAGGGCGCTCTCCGGTCGGGTGCAGCAGCCCCCGGCCCTGCCCGCCGTCGGCAACCCTCAGCAGAACGGGCCCGCCCCGGTCTTCGGCGCGCTGCCGGCGCTGGGCAACGGCCCTCGCCCCAGCGAGTCCGGCAACCAGGTCACCCTCGGCGGTCGCCCGTTCGAGCCCGCGTCGCGCAACGGATCCGGCACCCCGGCCAACGCCGGTGGCTACCGCTCGATGCCCGCCTGGTCCGACCTGACCGGCGCGGCCGGGACGAACGGCGTCAACGGTGGCGACGGGTTCACCCCGCGGCCCGCCAACGGCCAGGGGATCGACCCGCTGCCGCAGCGTCGCGCCGGAGATGACGGCCCGAGCACCGGCCAGCAGCCGTCGATTCCCCGGCAGTTGCCGAGCAGCCCCGAGACGCAGCCGTACTCGGCGCCCCCGGTCTCCGCGCAGCCCTACTCCGGTGCGCCGGTCTCCGCCTCGCCGGCTTCGGGTCAGCCCTACTCCGGCCAGCCGTACTCCGGAGCTCCGTACACCGGTCAGCCGGTGTCCGCCGCCCCGGCCTCCGGCCAGCCGTACGGCGGTCCGCCGGTGTCCGCCTCGCCCGTGTCGGCGTCGCCGGCGTCCGGTCAGCCGTACTCGGCGCCGCCGGCCTCCGGCCAGTCGTTCAGCGGGTTCACGCCCCGGTCGGCTCCGCCCGCGCCGGCCGCCGGAGCCCCGGCGCCGCCGGCCTGGCCGCCGGTGCCGAACGGCGACCGGGACGCCGCGACCCCGCCGGTGCCCGAGCGGCTCGCCGCCGCTCTGGACATGACCACCGAGCTGCCGCGAGTGCCGCGACCCGGCGAACAGCCGTCCGCCGCAGCCGCCCAGCCTCCGGCTCCGGCCCAGCCTCCGGCCCCGGTTCCCGCCTCGGCTCCCGCTCCGGCTGCGCAGAGTCGACCGGCTCCGCAGCAACCGCAGGCGCAGAACCGCCAGCGGTACGCGGACGAGACGATGGAGCTGCCGATCTTCCGGGAGCTGGAGTCGGCCTGGTTCCGTACCCGCCGCCCGGGTCCGGAGGAGGGCGCCGCCGGTGCCCAACCGGCGAAGAACGGCGACAACGCGACCCAGCAGTTCGCCACGGTCGAGGCCACCGGTCAGGCGGTCCACAAGACACCACCCGGGACGACAGGTAACACACCGATGGCAGACACTCCGACGGCCGGAGGAGCGCCGCGGGGCAACGGCTCCACAGCAGCTGAGGGCGGTCGCCCCAGCCTCGCTGAGAGCCTGCCGAACCGCCGGCCCCAGCCGCAGACCAACGGCTGGCAGACCGCGGCCGACGACGGCTGGCGTGCTGCCTCGGCAGCCGCTGACGCGGTGCCGGTGAGCGAGACCACCACGACCGGTCTGCCGAAGCGCAAGCCGATGGCGCAGTTGGTGCCGGGTGCCGTGGAGAAGCCCACCACCTCGGTCCAGCGGCGCTCCCCGGAGGCGGTCCGTGGCCTGCTCTCCGCCTATCACCGGGGCGTGCAGCGAGGGCGTAGCACCTCGGACAACCCGACCAACCCGGAGGCGACTTCGGGTGGGCAATCCTCGCAGTCTGGCTCAGGCCCGGTGGCCGGGAGCGGGCAGAAGGAGCAAGAAGGATGACAACTACTCAGGATCTTGGTTGGCTTCTGGCCAACTTCGCCGACCGGGTGCCCGGTGTCGCGCATGCGGTCGCCGTCTCGGCCGACGGCCTACTCCTGGCGTCGTCACGGGATCTGCCGCGCGACCGGGCCGACCAGCTCGCCGCGATCTCGTCGGGTCTGGTCAGCCTGACCCAGGGGGCAGCGCGCTGCTTCGAGGGAGGCGCGGTTTTGCAGACCGTCGTGGAGATGGACAATGGCTTCCTGTTCCTGATGTCCATCTCGGATGGCTCGTCCTTCGCCGTGCTGGCTGCTCGCAGCTCCGACGTGGGCCAGGTCGGCTACGAGATGGCGCTGCTGGTCGACCGGGTCGGTGACGCGCTGACCCCGCAGCCGCGTGCGGCTGCGGGAATGCTCGACATCGCGCTGGAAGCGCTCGTCGAGACGACGGTGCGCGGTCGCGCCGCTGCCAACGGCAACGGCGGCCAGGGCCGCGAACACCAGTACATCGCCGCGCTGTGTGACGGACGCGTGCAGTCGCTCGCGGAGATCGCGGCGCGGATGCAGCTCCCGCTCGGTGTGGCCCGGGTGCTCATCGCCGACATGGCGACGGACGGCCTGGTCGCGGTCCACGAGCCGACCATCCTGGACGACTCCGACGACGCGGTGGGCACTGAACTGCTGGAGAGGGTGCTGAGTGGACTTCGCAGGCTCTGACATGTCGCACCGCCCGCCGAACCCGGGCGGCCGCGTGACGTCGGCGAAGATCGTTATCGCCGGTGGGTTCGGCGTCGGTAAGACGACGCTGGTCGGCTCGGTCTCGGAGATCACGCCGCTGACCACCGAGGCCATCATGACCTCGGCCGGCGTGGGCGTCGACGACACCCGGCAGGTGCCGGGCAAGTCGACTACCACGGTGGCCATGGACTTCGGCCGGATCTCGATCGACCGAGACCTGATCCTGTACCTGTTCGGTACGCCGGGTCAGACCCGATTCTGGTTCATGTGGGACGAACTGGTTCGGGGTGCGATCGGCGCGGTCGTGCTGGTGGATACTCGCCGGCTGGCCGACTGCTTCGCGGCGATCGACTTCTTCGAGCACCGACGCCTCCCGTACCTGGTGGCGATCAACTGCTTCGACGGGATGCAGTACCACGACCCGCAGGACGTTCGGGACGCCTTGGCGATCTCCAGCGACGTGCCGGTGGTGGCCTGCGACGCCCGTAACCGGGAGTCGACGAAGCACGTGCTGATCTCGCTGGTCGAGTACGTGCTCACCATGCGCCGTACGCGCGCCGTCGCCCCGGCCTGATCGGGACGCCGTACGCCCGGTGGTGGCTCCGGCCCCCACCGGGCGCGGCACTCTGCGCGCCCCACGCCGCTTCCAGAGAGCCTTGGAGCTGTCGACCCCCGGCACCCTGTGGCCGGTAGCTCTCCGGGCTCTTCAGGAGGCGGCGTTGTCGCGTCCTGGCCTCCCTTGCCCCCCACCACACATGCGACAGCGCCCCCGGTCGACCGACCGGGGGCGCTGTCGTGTGTAGAGGGTCAGGACTGGTAACCGGCGGAGCGGTACTCGTACTCCCGGTCGTCGTCGCGGTCCCCGTGGTCGCGGCTGAAGTCCCAGCCGCCGGCCGCCTCGCGGCCGGGCCGACCGCCCACCGCGAAACCGCCGATCTCCTGACCGCGACGCCAGCCACGGAAGTAGCCGGTGGTGTTCTCCGCGAGGCTTGCCGCATCGCGCACTATCCGCAGTGGACGCTCCTCGCGCAGCGGGGAGCCCGGGACCAGATTGGCCTGTGGCACGCGCTTCGGCAGCCCGGCGTTGGTCTCGGCGCCCACCGCGGGACGGGCGGCCTGTTCGGCGGCCTGCCAGCCGGTGTCGGCAGTGGTCGACCAGTCCAGATCGGACTCGTCGGCGTGGCCGACGAACCACGCCGACTTGGCCTGCGCGAAGATCAGCAGGTCACCGTCGCCCTCGTCGGCGACCGGCGGTGGCCGGTGCTCGACCGGCGGTGGCCGGTGCTCCATGGGCGGCGGTCGGTGCTCCATCGTGGGTAGTGGCCGGTGCTCGGCGGCGCGGTCGGCGCGAGCAGCCGCTCGGCCGCCGCGAGCAGCCTGCTCCCGGTCGACCAACCGCAGCGGGGGCGTCTCCAGGTGCGGCTCCGTGGGCGGGTTGAGCCCTTCTCGCAGCGCGCGGTCGGCCAGCGGCGGTGGCTCCACCAGCCGCAGCATGGGCGGCTCCTGGGGCAGGTCGTCGGCCAACCAGGGCGGGGTCACCCGACCGTCGGCCCGGCCCGGGTCGGTGGGGGCGTCGATACCGCGCCCGCCACCGTACGGGTAGGCCACCGGGTTGTTCGGCGAGCTGTCGGCCGGGTCCTCCGGGTTGTTGACCAGCGGCCAGTTGGCCCGGGACCCGGGGGGAGCGGCGTCCTGACCGGGCCGGGGGATCGGCACCGGGATGCTGAGGTCGGTGGCGCTGAACCCGCCGGTCGGCGGCTCCTCGACCGGGCGTTGCAGGTGGCTCGGCCGCTCGCCGTTGGTCTTCGGGCGGGGCGGGATGACGGTGCGCTGCCGCTCGGCCCGCGCGCTGTTGATCGCTGCGGTGGTCAACGTCGGCCGGAACGGCTCACCGGCCTCGGCCGGAGGCACCGTGCCGCGTTGCGCGGGTGCGATCGGGGTGATCCCCGGCGGCGGAGGTGGCGGCGACGACACCGGCCGGTTGGTCGGGCCGTCGATCCGGCTGGGCGCCGGCTCGGTGCGACTGGGCAGTGTGGACGCTGGGGGCGTGGCCGAGGCGGCCGGAGCCACCGGCGCGGGTGCGACCGGCGGAGGCGTGACCGGAGCCGGTGCCGTCGGCGGAGGCCCGAGTGGGCGGGGCGACGCCACCGGAGTGTTGCCGGGAACCGGCTCGGGACGGCTGCGTCGACCCACGGCGGGGGCGGGCTCGGCGGGCGGCGTGGGCCGGACCGAGCGCAGCCCGGCACCGGTGCCGGCGAGCCCGGTCAGCTCGCCGACCGGCTCACCGCGACGGGCGGCGGCACGGCGGCCGGGCGCCTGGGCAGGCGTGGTCACCCGGGAGCCGAGCGCACTGACCAGAGCCTCACACCCCGCGTCGCAGGCGCGGACGGAGGCGACGGCCTGCCGGACCGTCTCGGCCACCGCCGAGGTGAGCGCCCGGTTGACCGCGGCACGTCGGGGCGTCTCGGAGATGGCGACCCGCAGGGCGGTGACCGCCTCGTTGATCTCCTCGGCGTCGGCGACCCCGTCGGCGGCGAGATGCGCGGCGATGGCGTCGGCCGCGACCGACACCTCGCGACCACGGGCGACGGTGCCGCCGAGCATGCCCGGCTCGGGCAGCGCGTCGAGCACCGCCAGCGAGACCGGCTCGGCCGGGTCCGGGTATGCCCGCAGGGCCGCCGGGTAGAGCTCACGGAGGACCTCGCGCAATGCGACGGCGGCCGAGTGTCGACCACTGGCCAGCGCGGCGTGCGCGGAGAGCACCTGCTTGTAGCCGGCGAGATCCCGGGGCGCCGGCAGGGTGACGGCCGAGAGCGCGCCCGCCTGCAACGCGCGGGCCAGGCCGACGGCCCGTCGTTCGGCCGGAGGCGACTGCATCTCCTCGAGGGAGTCGTCGTCGGCGAACCGCTCGGCGAAGTCGTCCACCGAGTCGTCGTCGGCGATCGCCAGGGGTCGACCCGCCGCGCTCAACAGCGAGATGACCGTGTGGTCGTCGCTGTCGGCGGCGATGGCCGCACCGCTCGGCCCGCCCGACCGCTCCACGAGCAGCGCGACGAGCTGGGCGTAGCCAGCGGCGTCGTCGCCGATCTCGCAGACATGCAGCAGACGGCCTGCGTCGTCGACCACAGCGGACGTCAGCGTCGAGCCGGCGGAGGCCGGTCGGTCAGCCGGATCCGCCGAGGCCAGACCGCAGTAAACGCGCACGAGCGCCACGGCGTCGTCCTCCTCCCGGGACAGGTCTTTCCTCTGCCAGCAACTGATGCTCCCCGGTACGGGTCAGTCGCGCCAGTCCACCACCGCAGAGATCTTGCCGACAATGGTGCGCCAACCCAAACTCGCGGTCTGCGCACCGATCTTCTTCAGCCGCCGCCGACCCATGAAGGCGCCGATGCCACCGTTGGCGGTGGCGCGCAGCGCCTCGTCCAGATCGTCGAGGCTGGAGCCGGCAGAGAGCATGTCCAGCACCGCAGGCAGCCGCAATGCGTACGAAAGGTCACGAGCGACCTCGCCGGCCTCGATCAGAAGGGTCGAATCCCAGCTGTCGTGACCGCCGCGCAGGTTCTCCACGACGAGGTCGAGCTCGTAGGTGTCCTCGTCGAGCGGCACGATATCTGCCGGCTCCACCCGATCGGACAATTCATTCCAGCTGTCCAGTTGGGACAGATCGTTGGGAGCACCGGACCGGATGAAACTGACCAACGACTCGGGCGTCTTGAACAGCAGCAGCTTGCCCTGGTTGCTGAGGAAGACCGGCACCTCCTCGTCGCCGGCCTCGTCCTCGTCGGCCTCGTCCTCGGTGTCGTCGGTGTCGGTGCCGGCGGCGCGGCGGCGCGTCGACTCGTCCTCGTCGCTGTCGGCGAACTCGGCGGCGACCTCCTCGTCGAGGATGACGACGGTCTCGTCGTCCTGCTCCTCCTCGATCACCTGGCGGCGGGCGAGGAACGGGTCGTCCAGGTCCCGCTCGGTGACGTCGGTCGGGGTCAGCGTGTTGGCCGGCCGGTACGCGCGCAGCGTGAAGCCGGTGCCGGCGGGGAGGGCGATCTCCACCGGATCGATGCGCAGCTCGTCCCAGAGCGCACGGTCGACCGGACCGGCTGGGCGGTCGGTCTCCTCGATCTCGTCTGGCTCGGCCGCGCCGGTGGTGTCGTCGAGCTCGGGCTCGTCGGCGTCGGGCCGTTGGGGCGACTGGCGGGCCACGCTGACCTCCGTGTGCTTCGGGTTGCCCACTCGCCGGGGTCTCCGACCGGCGAGTGACTCTGGGCACATACCCTAGTCGGCGGACCTGGGTGACCGATGCCCGCACCCCGGTGGCCGCTCGGCGCACGGATCCGACCTGCTGGTTGCGGGCGCTGGCGAACCGGCCGTTCGACAAGTAGCGTAGCTACGTATGAAGGCCCAGGCGTTGCACGGCCACCTCGACGCTCTGCTGCTCGCCGTCCTCGAACAGGGCGCGCTGCACGGCTACGCCATCATCGAGGCGCTGCGCGAGCGCAGTGACGGCAGCCTCGATCTGCCCACCGGCACCATCTATCCGGCGTTGCGTCGCCTGGAGCGCGCCGGGCACGTGGCGAGCACCTGGAGCACCGTCAACGGCCGGGAGCGACGGACGTACCAGCTCACCGACTCCGGTCGGCGGGCGCTGGCCGGGGAACGCGCCGGTTGGCACGACTTCCAACTGACCGTCGGCCGGTTCCTGGGCCCCGGCGACACGCCCACCTCCCCGGCCTGACGCCCAGGCCGGGCGTGGCTCAGCGGGCGACGGCCAGCAGCCAACCGCGTACCGCCCGGGTCAGCGAGAAGTAGGCGCCGCCGACCAGCACCGCACCGATGATCATCGGAGGCCAGCGCAGCGCGGCGTCCCAGAGGTTGACCGACCAGCCGAAGAGCGCGCATCCGGCGAGGATGGACAGCGCCAGCACTCCGGTCAGGCCGACGCCCACCGCGCGCTGCGCCCGGGCCAGGGCCGGCCGTGGCGACCGGGCGCTGGCCGCGACCACCAGCAGACCGGCCACCGCGAGCAGCAGTGCACCCGCCCAGATCCAGTCGACCGAGGTGGAGAGCAGCAGGTAGCCGGCCGGAGGGCGTGGGCCGTCGGTCCAGCTCGCCCCGTGCCAGGTCAGATCACCGGCGACCATCCCCACCCCGGCGATCGCCAGCATCCGCAGGGACAACCCGCGCAGCGCACCGGTCGCCAGCTCGGCCTGCCAGGAGGGCAGGAGCTGCGCCGGCGAACCGAACTCGACGACGGCCCGGCGCTGCGCCTCGGTAGGCGGCACCCCACTCTCGCGGTACGCCTCGACAGCATCCAGCAGCCCGTGCCGGGCCTCGGTCAGCAGGTCGGACTTGAGTCGCGCCGGCCCCTGCAACCGGGCGGCCAACTCCCGCAGGTGCTCGTCGACCAACACGTCCTCACGGTGCGGCATGACCCCACCCTGCCATGCCGAACCCGCCCCCGACGTCGGGGAGAACCCTGGTCCGTCCCCGAGCCCGGTCAGGGAGCGAGAGCCAGGTAACCCCGTTCGGCAGCGGCCTGGAGCAACCACTGGTCGCGGTACCAGCCCGGGACGGCGACCAGTTCGGCGTGCCGACCGCGCTGGATCACCCGGCCGTTGTCGAGGACGACGATCTCGTCCAGCTCGGCCAGCCCGCTGAGCCGGTGGGTGATCAGTAGCACCGAGTGCGTGGCGGGCGTGGCGGCGAGAGCGGACGCGAGTACCGCGTCCGCCGCGGCCGGATCCAGACCTTCGGTGGGCTCGTCGAGGACCAGCACCGGTGGCGCGGCGAGCAGTGCTCGGGCGAGCGCCAGGCGTTGCCGCTGGCCACCCGAGAGTTGCCCGCCCTCCTCGCCGACGAGCGTGTCCCAACCCGCCGGCTGGGCGCGTACCCACTCCAGCAGACCGGCTGCGGCGGTGGCGGCGGTCAGCTCGTCCTCGTCCGCACCGGCCCGTCCGAGCAGCAGGTTCTCCCGCACGGTGGCGTGGAAGACGTACGCCTCGGCGAGCAGGCCGCCGACCGCCCGGGGCAGTGCCTCCTCGGCGTACGCCGAGAGGTCCCGGCCGTCGACGGTGACCCGGCCGGACACGGGCCGGACGGTGCCGGTCAGCACGGCGGCCATAGTGCTCTTGCCGGCGCCGCTCGGGCCGACCACGGCGATCCTCCGCCCGGCGGGCAGGTCCAGGCTGACGCCGTCCAGGGCGGGCGCCGCACCTTCCCGGTACCGCACTGTCACGTCGACGAAGCGCAGCTCGTGCGGCCCGACCAGCTCGGTGGTCGCATCGGGGGGTGGGGGAGCCGGCGTACCGGCGTCCAGCAGGGCGGCCACCCGGGCCAGGCCGGGCCGCAGCTGCGTCCACTGCCGCGCGGCCGTGACCAGGGCCAGCGTCACCTCGACGGCGGCCAGCGTGCCCACGGCCAGGACACCCACCAGCACCCCGGACACGTCGGCGGCCAGCGCGGCGAGCACCACCGCCGCCGCGGTCAGGCCGGCGGTCAGCACGCCGGCCGCGTCCACCGCGAACCCGGTGGCGGCCAGCCGTCGCTCCAACCGGGCCAGTCGGTCGGCGCGCTCCTCGGCGGCGCGCAACGCGACGTCGGTCGCCCCGAACGCGGCCAGGTCGGCGGCGCCGTGGGTGAGGTCCACCGCGTCGGTGGCCAGTGCGCCGCGCAGAGGCGCCACCTGGGCCGCGCTGCGGCGGGTGACCGCGGTGGCCAGCGCGGGCAGCGCCACCCCGGCGACCAACACCCCGACGGCGAGCACCCCGGCGGCGGACGGTGAGATCAGCGCCGCTCCGGCCACCGCGAGCACACCGACCAGGGCCGCCGCCGCGCCGGGAACCAGCACCCGCAGCAGCAGATCCTGGACGGCCTCGACGTCGGAGACCAGGCGACTCAGCACGTCCCCCGACCGGTGCGTGGCGTCGCGGCGGGCCGCGAGGGTGGCGAAGACCCGGGCCCGGACGTCAGTGATCATGCGCAGGACCGCGTCGTGCCCGGCGAGCCGTTCGGTGTAGCGGAACACGCCACGGCCGATCGCCAGTGCCCGGACCGCGACGATCGCGACGGTGAGCCGGTCCAGTGGGGGCTGCCCGGCGGCGCTCATCAACAGCCAGGTGGCGGTGGCCATCAGGGCCAGCCCGGCGAACTCGGTGGCGGCGGCGAGCAGCCCGGCCCCGACCAGCCGACCGAGGTACGGGCGGGCCAGGCGCAGCACGGCCCGCTCGGCGGCGGCCCGGCCGCCCGGTGCGGCGTCGGTGGCGGCCCGCCCGGGCGGTGCCGGGTCGGCGACCGGCGTCGCGTCTGCCGGGCCCGGCCCGGGTGGCGCGCTCATCGGGTCGCCTTCCCGGTCGGCTCGGGGGTCAACTCCGTCACCCGGCCGTCCTCCACGCGCAGGATCCGGTCGGCGTCGGCGAGCAGCGCGGGCCGGTGCGCCACCAGCAGTGCGGTCCGTCCGGCGACCAGGCGGCGGGTGGCGTCGAGAACCACCGCCTCCGCCGCCGTGTCCAGGCGGGCGGTGGGTTCGTCGAGCAGCACCACCGGAGCGTCCCGCAGAAACGCCCGGGCCAGCGCCACCCGCTGCCGTTGGCCGCTGGACAGCCCGTGCCCGCGCTCGCCGAGCAGGGTCTCCAGGCCGTCCGGTAGGCCGGTCACCACGTCGTCCAGCGCGGCGTCGCGCACGGCGGCGGCGAGTGCGTCCGGAGGGGTGTCGGGTGCGCCGAGCTGGATGTTGTCGGCCAGCGAGGCGGCGAAGAGGTGCGCCCGCTGCGGCACCCAGGCGAGCTGTCGGCGCCAGGCGTCCGGGTCGGCGGTGGCGAGGTCGACTCCGCCCACGGTGATCCGGCCGGTGGTCGGGGTCACGAAGCCGAGCAGCAGGCCGAGCAGGGTGCTCTTGCCGGCGCCGCTGGGGCCGATGACGGCGATCCGTTCGCCGGCCCGGATGGTCAGTGTGACGTCGCGCAGTGCGGTGGTCCGCTCGTATGCCACGGTCACCCCCTCGAACCGGATGTCGCGCCGGGCGTCCGGCACGGCGGCGCCCTCGGCGGCCCGGGGTGTGGCCGGCGCGGCCGAGACGGTCAGCGCCTCGTCCAGCGCGGCGAGGCCCTCCATGCTCGCGTGGAAGCGGCTGCCGGCGGCCCGCAGCGGCAGGTACGCCTCCGGGGTGAGCAACAGCACCAGCAGCGCGGTCTGCAGGGCCAGCCCGCCGCCGAGCAGCCGGATGCCGACCGGCACCGCCACCAGGGCCACCGAGAGGGTGGCGACCAACTCCAACACCAGCGCGGAGAGGAACGCGATCCGCAACGTCTTCATGGTGGCGACCCGGTGGCCGTCGGCCATCCGGCGCACCACGTCGGTCTGTGCCCGGGCCCGCCCGAACGCCCGCAGCGTGGGCAGCCCCGCGACCATGTCCAGGAAGTGCCCGCCCAGCAACGAGAGCCGCCGCCACTGCCGTTCGGTGGCGGCCTGTGCCTGCCAGCCCAACAGCGCGCCGAAGACCGGGATCAGCGGCAGGGTCAGCGCGATGATCACCGCCGAGCTCCAGTCGGCGAAGACGACCCGGGCCAGCACGGCCACCGGCACCGTCACGCTGAGCACGAGCTGCGGCAGATATCCGGTGAAGTATGCGTCCAGCGCGTCCAGCCCGCGACCGGCCAGGGTGGCCACCTCACCGGCCCGTTGCCCGGCCACCCAACCGGGCCCGTGTCGGCCGACCGCCCCGAGCAGGTCGGCCCGCAGTGTGGCCTTGACCGTGGCGGCGACCCGCGCCGAGACCGTGCCCTGCGCCCAGACCAGTGCGGAGCGGGCGGCGACCGCGACCACGAAGGCGCCCAGCGCCGGCCGGTCGAGCCGACCGTCGAAGGCGGTGGCCAGCACCGCCGCGAGGGCCGTGGCCTGCGCCACGATCAAGCCGGCGGCGAGGACGCCCAGGAGCGCGAGCACGGCGAGGTCGCGCCGGGCCGCAGGGACCCGGCGCAGCAGACGCCTGTCGAACGGACGGCGCTTCACCAGTACACCGGTGCCCTACCGTCGGTCCGTCCTCGAAAAACCCACCAGCACATCGCCTGGAAGCCTAGTAGGGCCGGAAGGAGCGGCAGCGCCACCCAGCCGAGCAGCCGCAGCGTCGGTGCGCTCGCGGCGGCGTCGGCCACGGTCAGCGACGCGCCGGGGTCGGTCGTGGACACCAGCACGTAGGGCCAGAGGGCGGCGCCGACCAGCACCACCGGCAGCGCCAGGGCCGCGCCGGTGGCGATCAGAGCCCACCCCGGCCGCCGCCGCCCCAGCGCCGCGCGGGCCACCAGCAGCGCCACCACGAGCAGCATCGGCAGGAGTACGGCGACCGCCGGCCGCTGGACGGCGTCGCGTACCCGGGCGGAGAGCAGACCCACGACGGTGGCCAGGGCGATCGCGGTGAGCGCCACCGG
Source organism: Micromonospora sp. WMMD964 (assembly GCF_029581455.1). Taxonomy (NCBI): domain Bacteria; kingdom Bacillati; phylum Actinomycetota; class Actinomycetes; order Micromonosporales; family Micromonosporaceae; genus Micromonospora; species Micromonospora sp. WMMD964. The sequence continues at coordinate 1,889,110 of NZ_CP120860.1, forward strand.
CACCAGTCGGCGGGCCGTGCGGCCGACCACGGCGGCGGCCTCGGCCGGTAGGCGCAGGGCGAGGAACGTCGCGCCGTGCACCGCGACCAGCGCGACCATGGCCAGCCCGACGGCCGCCGCGAACGGGGTGGCCAGGTGCGACACCCCGGCGACGTGCCCGTCGGCCTGCCGGGGAACGCCCTGCAACAGCGCGGCGAGCACCACGCCCCAGCCCAGTGCGGCGAGTGCGCTGCCGACCATCACGACGCGGTCCCAACGCGCGCGGACCCGTTCGTCGTCGGGTCGGCTGCGCAGCTGCACCCCGACGGTGACCAGGATGACGCCGACCAGCGCGCCGACGACGGCCGGATAGCAGCCGGAGAGCAGCTCACCCTCCAGCATCGGGAACGCGCCGAAGAGGATGCCCACGGCGGCCACCAGCCAGACCTCGTTGCCGAGGAAGAACGGGCCGAGCGCGGTGAGCGCCTCCCGCCGCCGCGCCGCTCCGCCGCCTCGGGCGAGCAACAACCCGACGCCGTAGTCGTAACCGGCGAGCACCAGGTAGCCGGCGAAGAAGAGGCCGAGCAGGGCGTACCAGGCGAGGTCCACGGTCTTCTCCTCAGGTACTCAGACGAGGGCGGGTTCGGGATGGGTCGGCTCGTTCGGGGGCGCGGGCGGGCGGCCGAGCGCCGGATCGGCCGCGCCTCGGGCCGCGTGCCGGGCGAGCAGCACCCAGTTGGTGACGGCGAGGGTGCCGAGCAGCAGGCTGAAGCCGATCAGCGAGGTGAGCATCACCGGCGCGCCGACCGGGGAGACGGCCTGCTCGGTGGGGAGCAGCCCGTACGCCACCCAGGGCTGGCGGCCGACCTCGCGGGCGATCCAGCCGAGGATCACCGCGACGAACGGCAGCGGCAGAGCGAGCAGGACCAGCCAGAGCGGGAAGCGCAGCCGGATGATCCAGTCGCGGAAGAGCAGGGGGAGCAGCAACCACACGCAGCCGAGGGTGAACCCGATCAGGATCATGAAGCCCAGCCCGACGTTGGCCAGCACCGGCGGCGTGTAGTCACCGGGGCCGAAGCGGGTGGTCCATTCGGCGATCAACGCCTGGCCCTCGGGGCCCTGGCCGAACTTGGTGGGCTGCACCGCACCGACCGGGCCGAACTGGGCGAACCCGAAGCCCTGCACCATGCTGATCGCGAACGCCGAGGTCACCAGACCGATCCGCAGCGAGGTGCGGAACAGTGCGAAGTCGGGAGTGCGCCGGATCAGGTGCCAGGCGCTGACCGCTGCCATCAGCATCCCGCCGACCAGCAGCGCGGCCGAGACCACGTGCCCGAACGCCATGCCGAGGCTGGGGTTGGTGAGCAGCGCGCCGAAGTCGGTGAGGTGGGCGATGCCGTCGCGTACCTCGTAGCCGACCGGGTTCTGCAGCCAGGAGTTGGCGACCATGATCCAGAACGCCGAGGCGTACGCGGTGATCGCCACGCCCCAGAGCAGTGCGAGGTGGACGCCCCTGCGGAGCCGGTGCCAGCCGAAGATCCACATCCCGAGGAACGTGGATTCGAGGAAGAACGCCACGAGTGTCTCGATGGCCAGTGGCGCGCCGAAGACGTTGCCGACGTAGCGCGACAGGCCACTCCAGTTCAGCCCGAACTGGAACTCCATCACGATGCCGGTGGCGATGCCGAGCACGTAGTTGATCACGTAGAGCTGGCCCCAGTAGCGGGTCAGCCGCTCCCACTTCGGGTTGCCGGTGAGCACCCAGGCGGTCTGCATCGCGACCAGCAGAGTGACCAGCCCGAGCGTGACGACCACGAAGAGAAAGTGGATCGAGGTGGTGGTGGCGAACTGCAGGCGGGCGAGGAGCAGGGTGTCCATGGCCGGCTCTCCGTAGTGTTGGCTCCCTTGTCGTAGCCACCCTACACGTAGTTTCTCTACACGTCTGTCTACTACGCGACGTCGTAGGCAAGTCTACGACATGCCGTAGTAGTTGTGGGGTGGGTGGATCGAGCGCGATCTTGTGATCAGCGGGTGGCGTTGCGGCGGCGGCGGCGCGGGCGTTGCGGTGCAGGGGCGGCGGCGGCGGCGCGGGCGTCGCGGCGCGGCAGTGCGGGGCGCAGGGGTGCGGTGCTCGGGCCCAGGCGACCCCGCGTCAGGTCGCCCAGGTCAGCTCAGGACAGGAACAGGGTGATCGGGAGGGCGACGAGCGTGCTGGCCACCGCGAGGGCGGTGGCGCCGAGCACCCGGGGCGGCCGGTCGCTGACCAGCAGACGCTGCACCCGTACGTCGAGGTCCCGGTCGCCCACGCCCAGCGCGCCGGCCGGGGTGATCCGGTGACCGGCTGCGGCGAACCGGCGCAGCGCTCCGGCCAGCGGCGCCTCCGCGTGCAACTCGCGCGCCTTGTCGTCGGCGCGCATCTCGACCAGCAGGGCGACCCGCTCGTGGGCGTCGCGGACCCAGCCGAACCAGGGCAACGCCCGGCACAGCGCGGTGAACGGCAACAGCACGAGATCGTGCCGTTCGTGGGCGTGCGCCCGCTCGTGGGTGAGCACCGCGGCCAACTCGGCGCGGTCCAGCATGCTCAACGTGCCGGCGCTGACCACCACCTGCGGCTTCACCCCGGGCAGGCAGTACGCGGCGGCGCTCGGATGATCCAGCACGAGCGCGCCGGGCGCGGCCGGATCGTCCCGGGCGACCAGCGAGAGCAGGTCCCGGTGCCGACGCTGGGCGCGTACGGTGCCGTGGATGCTGCGCACGGTCGTGGTGACCAGGACCGCGCCGATGCCGAAACCGACCCCGACACCAGCGAGATGGAAGGTGCTCAGCCCGACCGGCAGCGTGCCGTGGGCGAGGTGGTCGGCCAGGGCGAGCAGTGCGCTCCCGGTCGGCAGGCCGTACGCGCTCAGCCCGAGCGCCATGGGCAGGCCCATCGCCGAGAGCCCCAGCGCCAGCCCGACTGCCTGCCAGCAGATGATCGCCACCCGCGGGCTGCGCCACGTCCAGGTGGAGCGGGCCAACACCTGGGCCGTCAGATAGCAGGCCAGCATGGTTGCGGCGAAGTGCACGGCGTAGGCCACGGCGTGCGCCCTACCGCTCCGCTGCCTCGCCGGCGGACCGTCGGCCCGTCGGCCCGTCCAGACGGTCGGTCAGCTCGGAGCCGCCGTCGGCGTCGGCGGCACCCGGCCCGGTCAGACCGGCCTCGCTCCCCAACGCCGCCCGCAGCACCTCCGCCTCGGTGCCGGTCACCGATCGGGCGAACCGCACCAGCGCGGCGTCCCGGCTGCCGCCCAGGTCGAGGGCGTCGAGCATGAGCTGGGCGATGTGCGCCTCCCGGCTGGCCGCCGGCCGGTACCGCCAGGCCCGGCCCTCACGCTCCCGCTGCACCATGCCCTTGCCGGCGAGCCGGTCCAGCACGGTCATCACCGTCGTGTACGCCAACTCGCGGCCGTCGAGCGCGTCGGCCACCTCACGCACGGTCACACCATCCGACGTGCCGGGGACCACGTCCCACAACACGTCCATCACCGCACGCTCAAGATCGCCCAGCCGAGTCACGAGCCAATCCTACCCCCGGTAGTAGAACCCCAGCTCACCCCCGCCACCCCGGCCTCCGAACGCCCAAGATCCGCACAAGAACGGGGATGTTGCTGCCTCCTGCGCTCCGGAAGCAGCAACATCGCCGAAGTTGCGCAGATCTTGACCCATCCCGACGGACCCGGCCCACGTCAGGTTCTCCGGGGGAGCCCGCCCACGCAGGGATCAAGCCTGACCGCCCGGAGTGGGCGGGCTCCCCCGGAAAACCCAAAACCAAGACCGATCACACCCCCTTGGGGTGCCACACCGTCTTGGTCTCCAACAGCGTCGTCATCCGGGTCACGCCCGGGTCGGCGGTCCAGTCGTGGTCGGCCGGGGCGGGTCGAAGCACCCGCTTGAGGTTCTCGGCCGCCTTGACCTCCAACTCGGTGGCGAGCGAAGCGTCGGTCACCCCGGTCAGGTCGAGCGCGTTGACGTCCATGTGCGCCGCCAGCGTCGGTGCGGTCTCGGTGATCGCGCCGGTGAGGATGTTGACCACCCCGCCGGGCAGGTCGGAGGTGGCCAGCACCTCGGCCAGCGTCACCGCCGCCAGCGGCTCGGTCGGGGAGGCGGCCACCACCACCGTGTTGCCGGTGACGATCGCCGGGGCGATCACACTGACCAGGCCGAGCAGCGCCGGGCGCTCCGGGGCGACCACGGCGACCACGCCGGTCGGCTCGGGCGCGGAGATGTTGAAGTACGGGCCGGCGACCGGGTTCGCGCCGCCGTACACCTGGGCGAGCTTGTCGGCCCAGCCGGCGTACCAGACCCAGCGGTCCACCGCCGCGTCCACCTCGTCGCCCGGGATGCCCAGGGCGACGAACTGCTCCCGGCGGCCCTCCAGCATCTCGGCGGCGCGGTAGAGGATCTGACCCCTGTTGTACGCGGTCGCGCCGGCCCAGCCCTTCACGGCGGCGCGGGCGGCGACCACCGCGTCCCGGGCGTCCTTGCGGGAGGCCAGTGACACATTCGAGGACTGCACGAGATACGACCGTCCCGACTCGCTGCGCGGGAACTTCCCGCCGATGAAGAGCTTGTACGTCTTGCGTACGGCGACCCGCTCAGACATTGAGGTACCCCTCCAGCCCGTGCCGGCCGCCCTCGCGACCGTAGCCCGACTCCTTGTAGCCGCCGAACGGCGAGGTGGGGTCGAACTTGTTGAACGTGTTGGCCCAGACCACGCCGGCGCGCAGCCGGTCGGCCATCCACAGGATCCGTGAGCCCTTGTCGGTCCAGATGCCCGCCGACAGCCCGTACGGCGTGTTGTTGGCCTTCTCCACGGCCTCGGCCGGGGTGCGGAACGTGAGCACCGACAGCACCGGCCCGAAGATCTCCTCGCGGGCGATCCGGTGGGCCTGGGTGACGCCGGTGAAGATGGTGGGCGCGAACCAGAAGCCGCGGTCGGGCAGCTCGCACGGCGGTGACCAGCGCTCGGCGCCCTCGGCGGAGCCGGCGTCGGACAGCTCGCGGATCCGCTCCAACTGTGCGGCGGAGTTGATCGCGCCGACGTCGGTGTTCTTGTCCAGCGGGTCGCCGACGCGCAGTTGGGCCATCCGCCGCTTCAGCGACTCCAGCACGCGGTCGGCCACGTTCTCCTGGACCAGCAGGCGGGAGCCCGCGCAGCAGACGTGCCCCTGGTTGAAGAAGATGCCGTTGACGATGCCCTCGACGGCCTGGTCGATCGGCGCGTCGTCGAAGACGATGTTGGCCGCCTTGCCGCCCAGCTCCAGGGTGAGCTTCTTGCGGGTGCCGGCGACGGACCGGGCGATGGCGCGACCCACCTCGGTGGAGCCGGTGAAGGCGACCTTGTCCACGCCGGGGTGCTCGACCAGCGCCCGACCGGTCTCGCCGGCGCCGGTGACGATGTTGACCACGCCGGCCGGCAGGTCGGCCTGCTGGCAGATCTCGGCGAAGAGCAGCGCGGTCAGCGGGGTGGTCTCGGCGGGCTTCAACACCACCGTGTTGCCCGCGGCGAGCGCCGGGGCGATCTTCCAGGCCAGCATGAGCAGCGGGAAGTTCCACGGGATGACCTGCGCGGCCACGCCGATCGGTTGCGGGTTCGGCCCGAAGCCGGCGTGACCCAGCTTGTCGGCCCAGCCCGCGTAGTAGAAGAAGTGCGCGGCGACCAGCGGCAGGTCGACATCCCGGGACTCGCGGATCGGCTTGCCGTTGTCGAGCGATTCCAGGACGGCCAGCTCGCGGGAGCGCTCCTGGACGAGCCGGGCGATCCGGTACAGGTACTTCGCCCGGTCCCGGCCCGGCATCGGGCCCCACACCTTGTCGTACGCCTTCCGGGCGGCCCGGACCGCGCGCTCCACGTCCTGGGCGCCGGCCTCGGCGACCTCGGCCAGCACCTCCTCCGAGGCGGGGTTGATCGACTTGAAGCTGCCGCCGTCGCTCGGGTCGACGAACTTACCGTCGATGAACAGCCCGTACGAGGGTTTGAGGTCCACCACCGAGCGGGACTCGGGGGCGGGGGCGTATTCGAACATCGGCTATCAGTCCAGGGTGAAGTAGTCGGGACCGGAGTAGGTGCCGGTCGTCAGCTTGGTGCGCTGCATCAGCAGGTCGTTGAGCAGGCTGGACGCGCCGAAGCGGAACCAGTCCGGGTCGAGCCAGTCCGGGCCGACGGTCTCGTTGACCATCACCAGGTACTTGATCGCGTCCTTGGTGGTCTTGATGCCACCGGCGGGCTTCACGCCCACCTGCCGCCCGGTCGCCGCCCGGAAGTCGCGGACCGCCTCCAGCATCACCAGGGTCACCGGCAGGGTCGCCGCGACCGGGACCTTGCCGGTGGAGGTCTTGATGAAGTCGCCGCCGGCCAGCATCGCCAGCCAGGAGGCGCGCCGGACGTTGTCGTACGTGGCCAGTTCGCCGGTCTCCAGGATGACCTTGAGGTGGGCGTCCCCGCAGGCTTCCTTGGTGGCCACGATCTCGTCGTAGACCTCCTTGTACCGGCCGGCCAGGAACGCGCCCCGGTTGATCACCATGTCGATCTCGTCGGCGCCGGCCGCGACGGCGGCCCGGGTGTCGGCCAGCTTGATCTCCAACGGGGCCTGGCCCGACGGGAAGGCGGTCGCCACGCTGGCCAGGTGCACAATGCCAAGTCCGGCCGGACTGGCGCCGCCCGGATGTCCGGGTTCGCCGGATGGCTGCCCGGACCCGGCACCGGATCCGCGTAGCACCTCGGCGACGTACGGGACCATCGCCGGGTAGACGCAGACCGCCCCGACGTGTGGGCAGGACGGGTCGGCCGGGTCCGGGCGCAGCGCCTTCGCGGCCAGCGCGCGCACCTTGCCCGGGGTGTCCGCCCCCTCCAGCGTGGTCAGGTCGACCATCCGGATCGCCAGGTCGATCGCCTGGGCCTTGGCGGTGGTCTTGATGGATCGGGTGCCGAGCTGTGCCGCCCGCTGCTCCGCGCCGACCTGGTCCACCCCGGGCAGGCCGTGGAGGAAGGTCCGCAGAGCGGTCTCGGATCGTCCCAGCTCGGAGAGCTCCGACCGGGCCGACGTCGTTGTCGCCGTCATGCCCCGAAGTCTACGCACCGGGACGCGGAGTGATCTTGCTCACGATCGGTGTGTGGACGTGAGCGGCGTCGCTGGTCCGACCGCGCGCGCACCACCGCGCCCTACGGAACGGTAGGTTGAGCGATCGTGGACGTACACGTCATTGACCACCCGCTGGCCCAGTCCAGGTTGACCGCCATGCGGGACGCGCGCACCGATTCCTCGACGTTCCGGGCCGCGCTGCACGAACTGACCACCATGCTGGTGTACGAGGCGGCGCGCTCCTTCCCCGTCGAGCGGTACCCGGTGCAGACGCCGGTCACCGGCACCGAGGGCACCCGGCTGGCCAACCCGCCGCTGCTGGTGCCGGTGCTGCGGGCCGGTCTCGGCATGGCGGACGCCGCACTCGGCCTGCTGCCCGAGTCGTCGATGGGCTTCGTCGGCCTGGCCCGCGACGAGGAGACCTACGAGCCGCGCGCCTACATGGAGTCGCTGCCCCGCGACCTGGCCGGGCTGCCGGTGCTGGTGCTGGACCCGATGCTGGCCACCGGTGGCTCGCTGGAGCACTCCTGCCGCCTGCTGGCCGATCGCGGCTGCACCGACATCACGGTGCTCTGCGTGCTCGCCGCCCCGGTGGGCATCGAGCGGCTGGAACGCTCCGGTCTGCCGATCCGCCTGGTCACGGCCTCGATCGACGAGGGGCTCAACGACAGCATGTTCATCGTCCCCGGGCTCGGGGACGCCGGTGACCGTCAGTTCGGCGGCATGCCCCGGTTCTGAGGGCTCCACCCGGTCGATGCCGGGTCCGGCGGGTCCGCGCGCGGTGGTGCGCGGACCCGCTACCGTCTGCGGCCATGACTGGTGTTGCGCTCGCCGAGGAGTTGCTGCTCCTCGCCTACGACGACTCGACCGGCAAGGCGACCATGCCGCGGATCAGCCTGGACCTCGGCATGGCCGCCGCGGTGCTGGTCGAGCTGGCCATCGCCGGCCGGATCGCGTACGCCGACGGGTCGTTGACCGTGGTCGACCCGACGCCCACCGGTGAGCCGGTGGCCGACGAGGTGCTGGGCCGGATCGCGGCCGACACCCCGCACACCCCGGCGTCGTGGGTGCAACGCCTGCGGCACGGCCTACGCGAGAAGATCCTCAACGACCTGTGCGCCCAGGGTGTCGTCCGGGATGTCGACGAGACCGAACTGGGCTTCATCCACGTGCACCGTTATCCGGTGGTGGACGCCTCCGTCGAGGCGGAGACCCGTCAGCGGCTGACCGAGGCCCTGACCGGCGCGGCGGCACCGGACGAGCGGACCGCCGCGCTGGCCACCCTGGTCGTCGTGCTCCGGATGGAGACGGCGCTGGGCGTGAGTGGCGAGGAGGTGGCCACCGCTCGCCGACGGCTGGAGGAGATCGCCACCGGTGCGGGCTTCTCCGGTCAGGTGAGCACCGACGACTCGGTGGTCCGCCCGTCGGTGGGTCTGGTCGTCGCCGCCCTGGCCGGAGCGGTGGACGCGGCGCTCGGCAAGCGCGCCTGACCGTCGGCGGCCCGCCGGGTCAGATGCCGAGAGCGGCGGCGACCTCGGTGCGCAGCCGCGCGACCGCCGCGCCGGCCCGGCTCCGGGCGGCCGCGACATCGCCGTCGGACACCGGCTCCACCACCTCGAGGTACGCCTTGAGCTTCGGTTCGGTGCCGGAGGGGCGGATCACCACCCGGGCCGACCCGGTACGCAGGATCACCACGTCCGACTCGGGTAGCAGGTCCCGGACGCTGTCCACCGGCTGCCCGAGCAGGGCGGTCGGCGTGTGCGCGCGGATCCGGGCCATCGCGTCGGTGATCAGCCGCAGGTCGTCCACCCGGGCGGACAGTTGGTCGGTGTGGTGCACGCCGAACTCGGCGGCCAACTCGTCGAGCCGGTCGGTCAGGGTGCGACCCTGCGTCTTGAGGCCGGCGGCCAGCTCGGCCACGGTCAGCGCGGCCGTGATGCCGTCCTTGTCCCGCACGTGCCCCGGTGCGACGCAGTAGCCGAGCGCCTCCTCGTAGCCGAAGACCAGGGGCGCGTTCCCGCCACCGGCCCGCACGATCCACTTGAAGCCGGTCAGCGTCTCGTCGTAGGGCAGACCCCGGGCCGCGCACATCGCCCGCAGCAGTGACGACGACACGATGGTGGTCGCGTAGAGCCCGGTCACCCCTCGGCGCATCAGGTGGTCGGCGAGCAGTACCCCCACCTCGTCGCCGCGCAGCATCCGCCAGCCGTGCCGGTCTTCGCGGACCACCACCGCGCAGCGGTCGGCATCCGGGTCGTTGGCGATGGCGAGGTCGGCGCCGGTGGCATCGGCCAGGGCGATGAGCCGGTCCACCGCACCCGGCTCCTCCGGGTTGGGGAACGACACGGTGGGGAACGCCGGGTCCGGTTCGGCCTGGTCGGGGACGACGCCGGGCACCGGGAAACCGGCGCGGGCGAAGGCGGCGGTGAGCACCGCCGCGCCCACCCCGTGCAGCGGGGTGTACGCCACCGACAGGTCCCGTGGCCCGTCCGGGTCGATCACCGCGGTGGCCTGCTCGACGTACGACGCGACCAGGTCGTCCCCGAGCACCTGCCCGGGTTGGCCGAGCGGGACCTGGGTCAGCGGACCGACCGCTCGGATGGACGCCTCGATGCCGGCGTCGGCGGGCGGCACGATCTGTGCGCCGGCACCCGGTTCACCGCCCAGCTCTGCGCCGAGGTAGACCTTGTAGCCGTTGTCCTGGGGCGGGTTGTGGCTGGCCGTCACCATCACTCCGGCGACCGCGCCGAGGTGGCGCACCGCGTACGCCAGCACCGGGGTGGGGAGCGGGCGGGGCAGCAGCAGCGCCGGGCGGCCGGCCCCGGTGGCCACCTGGGCGGTGCGCTCGGCGAACTGCTTGGAGCCGTGCCGAGCGTCGTACCCGATCACCAGGGGACCGGTGCCGCCCTGGGCCGCGAGCCAGCCGACCAGGCCGGCAGCGGCCTGGGTGACCACGGCGAGGTTCATGCCGTTCGGGCCGGCCCGCAGCGGCCCACGGAGGCCCGCGGTGCCGAAGGTCAGCGGGCCGGCGAACCGGTCGGCCAGTTCCGGGGCGCTCGCCGGCAGCCCGTCGAGCACCGCCGTCAGCTCGTCCCGGCTGGCCGGGTCGGGGTCCTCGGCCAACCAGCGCCGGGCTTGCTCGCGAATGTCGTCGATGTCAGTGGTGTCCGCCGCCATGCCCCTTGATAGCACGGCGGCGGATCACCGCTGCGGGTTCCCTCCGGCTCAGCCGTCGCCGGTGAGCTGGAACGTCCGCACCATCTCGTCGAAGATCGGCTTGCTCTCCGCGAACTTGGCGTCGGTGGCGGTGAGGTAGAACGAGTACGCCTTTCCGCCCTCCGCCACACCACGCCACACGCCGTGCCGCATGGTGTCGCCCTCGCCGCAGGTGTACTCGAATTCGGCGGCCGCCTTGCTGGCCAACTCGGTCTCGGTGGCGCTGACCTGCTGGTACGGCTTGACGCAGGAGGTCGACTTGGACTTCAGGCCGTTTTCGGCCGTCTCCGCCCACCGGGCCGAACTGCTGGACCACTTCTCGGTGATGATGCGCACCTTGCGGCCGCTGTCCTCCGGGTCGATGTAGTCGGTGTAGGAACCGCCGGTGGCCTTCTTCCAGCCCTTCGGCACCATGACCTGGATGCCCCGGGCGGCGTGTTCCTGCATCTCGACCGCAGGAGCCGCCGGAGCGGACGGGGTCGGTTGCGCCGCCGGGGTGTTCGGCGGGGCGTCGTCGCCACCGCTGAGCGCCACCGCCGTGATCAGCAGCACGACGACCAGGCCACCGGCCGCGGCGAGCTGAACCTTGCGCGGCCAGCCCTTGACCCGGTCGACGAGCTGACCACCGGTGGCGCGGACCTTGCCCAGAGCGCCACCGTTCGAAGCGGCGGGGGTGGTGGCCCAGGGCTGGCCGGTGCCGGGCACCGACCACTGGTTGCCGCCGCCGTAGGTGCCGCCCACGCGCTGGGTGGCCTCCGGTGCGCCGCCGAAGCCGACCTGCTGGGTGGCGTCGGCCGGCGTGCCGTAGGTGACCCGCTGGGTGGCGTCCGGGTGCGCGCCGGCGTCCACCCGCTGGGTGGCGTCCGCGCTACCGCCGTAGGAGCGCGCGGGTGCGGGCATCGCCCCGGTGGGAGTGTGCAGTGGGCCGGCCAACGCGTCCGCGCTGGTCTCGTCGAGCCCGGTGGCGCCGGACGGGGCGGCGGGCGGCTGGCGTTTGCCCCGGTTGAGTGCCGCCAGCCGGTCGGTCAACGACTCGCCGGGGGCCAGCATGGCGGGCCCACCGATCTGGCTGTCCGGCTTCGGCTCCGCCGGAGGTGGGGGCAGGACGGGCACCGGGCGCTGCTGCACCGGCACCACGGCGTACGGGTCGGTGACCGAGTGCACCGCGGTCGCGGTGCTGCCCAACGGGCCGGCGAGCAACTCGCGCAGCATGGCCCGGGAGGTGTGCACGTCCAGACGGCGGGCCGGGTCCTTCTCCAGCAGGCCCATCAGCACGCGGGTCAGTGGACCGCTGCGCTGTGGCGGCGCGGGCGGGTCCTCGACGACGGCGTGCATGGTCTCGATCGGGTCGCCCTTGTCGAACGGCGGCCGCCCCTCGACCGCGGTGTAGAGCGTCACACCCAGCGAGAAGAGATCGCTCGGCGGGCCGAAATCCTGGCCCATGGCGCGCTCGGGGGAGATGAAGTGCGGTGAGCCGAGCACCATGCCGGGGGTGGTGAGCTGCACGTCGGTGGGCATCCGGGCGACGCCGAAGTCGGTGAGCACGCAGCGTCCGTCGGTGCAGATGAGCACGTTGGCGGGCTTCACGTCCCGGTGCAGCACGCCGATCGCGTGCGCGACCTCCAACGCGCCGAGCAGGGCGATGCCGATCTTGGCGACGGCCCGGGGCGCGACGGGACCGTCCTCGATCACCATGTCGGCGAGGCTGCGGGCGTCCAGCAGCTCCATCACGATCCACGGCCGACCGGCCTCGGTGACCACGTCGTACACCTGGACCACAGCGGGGTGCTGGATGGCGGCGGCCGCGCGGGCCTCGCGCAGGGTGCGTTCGTACATGGCGTCACGGTCGCTGGGGGCCAGCCCCGGAGGTAGGACGACCTCCTTGACCGCCACGTCACGGCGCAGCAGGGTGTCTGTGGCGCGCCACACCGTGCCCATGCCGCCGTTGCCCACCGAGGACCGCAGCGAGTACCGGCCACCGATGGTGGTGCCGGGCGCCGCTCGTCCGTTGGCGGGACTGACTGGTCCGCCGCTCCACGTCGGGATCTGAGTCACAGAAAAGCCACCGGGGGAAATCGAGGGGGGCTGGGACACAACCCCCCTATCTTGCTGGTTCCGACGCCCGATGCGAAAGCCGACGCGACGGACGTTTATCGAAGTCGACAGAACGTGCCCTGTCGTTCACCTCGTGTCGACCGCTCGGGACGCACTGTGCGCTATCCCTCACCCGACGGCGTGGCCAGGCGTCCTACCATCCGGGGATGAGTGAACGGCGGTCAAGCGAGTCCGGTTTCCCGATCAACGGCGTCTACACGGCTGCCGACCTTCCGGAGGACCTGGATTCCCGGCTGGGCGGCCCCGGCGAGTTCCCGTACACCCGGGGGGTCTACCCCACGATGTACACCTCCCGTCCGTGGACCATGCGCCAGTATGCCGGTTTCGGCACCGCCACCGAGTCCAACGCGCGGTACCACCAACTGTTGCGGGCGGGCACGATGGGTCTCTCGGTCGCCTTCGACCTGCCGACCCAGATGGGGTACGACTCCGACGAGCCGATCGCGCACGGCGAGGTCGGCAAGGTGGGTGTCGCCATCGACTCCATCGAGGACATGCGGCTGCTCTTCGCCGACATCCCGCTGGACAAGGTCTCCACCTCGATGACCATCAACGCGCCCGGCTCGGTGCTGCTGCTGCTCTACCAGCTCGTCGCCGAGGAGAACGGGGTGCCGGGCTCGGCGCTCAACGGCACGATCCAGAACGACATCCTCAAGGAGTACATCGCCCGCGGGACGTACATCTTCCCGCCGAAGCCGTCGCTGCGCCTGGTGGCCGACACGTTCGCGTACTGCCGCAAGGAGGTGCCGAAGTGGAACACCATCTCCATCTCCGGCTACCACATGGCCGAGGCCGGCGCGACGCCCGCGCAGGAGATCGCGTTCACCCTGGCCAACGGCGTGGAGTACGTGCGGGCGGCGCTGGCCGCCGGGCTCGCGGTGGACGACTTCGCCCCCCGGCTGTCGTTCTTCTTCGTGGCCCGCACCACGCTGCTGGAGGAGGTGGCGAAGTTCCGCGCCGCCCGGAAGATCTGGGCCCGACTGATGCGTGACGACTTCGGCGCCAAGGACCCGAAGTCGATGATGCTCCGGTTCCACACCCAGACCGCCGGTGTGCAGCTCACCGCGCAGCAGCCCGAGGTGAACCTGGTCCGGGTGGCGGTGCAGGGGTTGGGCGCGGTGCTCGGCGGCACCCAGTCGCTGCACACCAACAGCTTCGACGAGGCGATCGCGCTGCCGACCGAGAAGGCGGCCCGGCTCGCGCTGCGCACCCAGCAGGTGCTGGCGTACGAGACGGACCTGACCGCCACCGTCGACCCGTTCGCCGGCTCCTACGTGGTGGAGGCGATGACCGCCGAGATCGAGGCCGCCGCCGTCGAGTTGATGGAGCGGGTCGCCGACCACGGTTCCGCCGTGGACGCGATCGAGGCCGGGTTCCAGAAGCGGGAGATCGAGCAGTCCGCGTACCGGATCGCCCAGGAGATCGACTCGGGCGAGCGGGTGGTGGTCGGGCTCAACCGGTTCACCGTGGACGAGGAGGAGCCGTACGAGCCGCTGCGGGTCGACCCGACGATCGAGGCGGCCCAGGCGGAACGGCTGGCGCGGCTGCGCGCCGAGCGGGACGCCGACGCGGTGGCGCGGGCGCTGGCCGATCTGCGGGCGGCGGCCGACGGCACCGACAACGTGCTGTACCCGATGAAGGCGGCACTGAAGGCCCGCGCCACGGTGGGTGAGGTCTGTGGCACCTTGCGCGAGGCGTGGGGGCTGTACCGCCCGACCGATCGCTTCTGATCATCGCCGACCGCTGAGCGCGGTGTGTCCATCGCGCTCAGCGGGTACCCCCTCGGTCGAGTGCGAACGCACACCGTGTGCGCCCGTGGTGGGTGCCTGCGTGTGAGCGTCCTTATCCGGCTCGTTGCGGAGTGTGGTCGGCTAATTGTCGGAGTGTCAGTTCACCACCCCGACTAATGCGACAATTTGCAACAGGGGTCCCCTGAGTGTCGCCGGATTCGTGACCGCCACGACTGGTTACGCGTTGTAGGAGGTGAGGGGCGGATGGCGGCGTTCGAGCACGATCTACCTGCTGTCCCGCACATCTCCGAGCGTCCTCAGCAGGGCATACGTGACGCTACGCGCGCCGATCATTACCGTAACGAGGTTGCGCAGCGTCACCGCCGGAGGTCTAGGCTGTCTGCTGTCCCCGATGATCCATCCATTCCTAGTGATCGAGAATTCGACGTGACGAGTGCGTTGACGCTGCCCACGGATGGCCAGCTTGCGTCGTCCTGGCTGGAGACGCCGCCCGGGTCCCAGCCCCTGCCCCGCGACCTGGACCACCTCCTCGCGCTCCGGGTACCGGGGCTGATCGCTACGCGCCGTCACCTCCACTCGCATCCCGAGCTGTCCGGCAACGAGTTCGAGACGGCCGCGCTGATCGCCAGGGAGCTGTCGCTGGCGGGGCTGACCCCGCGCCTGCTGCCCAAGGGCAACGGTGTGATCTGCGACGTCAACGGCAGGCCGGACGGCCCGGTCGTCGCGCTGCGCGCCGACATCGACGCCCTGCCCCTCGACGACCCGAAGGACGTGTCCTACCGGTCGACCGTGGAGGGCGTCTGCCACGCCTGCGGCCACGACGTGCACACCTCGATCCTGCTCGGCGTCGGCATGCTGCTGGCCCAGCTCGCCGACCTCGGCGAGCTGGACGGGCGGGTCCGGCTCATCTTCCAGCCGGCCGAGGAGATCCTGCCCTGCGGCTCGCTGGAGGTCATCGAGGCCGGTGGCCTGGACGACGTGGTGCAGATCTTCGCGTTGCACTGCGACCCGAACCTGCCGGTGGGACAGGTCGGCCTGCGGGTGGGCCCGATCACCGCCGCCGCCGACAACGTCACCGTCCGGCTCTCCGGTCCGGGCGGCCACACCGCCCGGCCGCACCTGACCGTCGACCTGGTCGACGCGCTCGGCCGGTTGATCACCGAGGTGCCCGCGCTGGTCAGCCGCCGGGTGCCGGCCAACAGCGGGCTGCTGCTGGTCTTCGGCCACGCCTCGGCCGGCACCCGGTACAACGTCATCCCGTCCGAGGCGAGTGCCTCCGGCACCCTGCGGGTGATGGACCGCGACACCTGGGAGCAGGCTCCCAAGATCGTCGCTCAGGTGGTCCGGGACGTGATCGCCCCGACCGGCGCGACTGTCGACCTGGAATACCTGCGTGGCCGACCGCCGGTGTGCAACGACTCCCGGGCCATCCAGGTGCTGACCGCCGCCACCGCCGCCGCGCTCGGCCCGGAGGGGATCGCCGAGACCCCGCAGAGCATGGGTGGCGAGGACTTCTCCTGGTATCTGGAGTACGTCCCCGGCGCCCTCGCCCGGCTCGGCGTGGGTCGCTCCGGGCCCAACGTCGACCTGCACCGCGCCAGCTTCGACGTGGACGAGCGGGCCATACCGGCCGGCGTACGCGTCATGGTGCAGACCGCGCTGCGGGCACTGGCGGCGGCGCGCTGACCGGTGCGGCCGGGCCGGCTGTCTTCTTCCGCCGACGCAGCACCAGCAGCAGCACCGCCACCGGCACGCCGAACGCCACCAGCCAGGGCAGCAGCGCCCCCAGCACGGTGAGCAGGACGGTCAACGAGGCGACGAAGGCCTTCCAGCCGCCCTTGAGCCCGACCAGGAAACCGGTCTCGGCCTTCTCCTCGGCGGCCTTCTTCGCCGCCGGCCCGGCCAGTGACACGGTGATCGTGGAGAGGGCGGTCAGGTCGGCCAGTCGCCGCTTCTTCGCCTCCAACGATGCCAGGTCGGCCTCCCGGCGACCCAACTCGTTCTCCAACGTCACCAGGTCGGTGATCGAGCTGGCCCGGGAGAGCAGACGGCGGGCGCTGTCCACCCGGGCCCGCTGACTCGTGATCCGGGCGTCCAGGTCGACGGTCTCCTCGGTGACGTCCTGGGTGTCGATCTCCCGGCTCTGCTGCTGGCCGAGCTTCGAGATCTCCTCCACCACCTCGGTGAACTTCGGTGCCGGCACCCGCAACTGCAACTCCGCCACCGCGTCCTGGTCGGCACTGCGGCGCTGGTCACCGCCGACGAAGCCACCGGCCCGGGTGGCCACGGCGACGACCTCACGGGCCTTCGCGTCGACATCGTCCACCTGCACGCGCATCGTTCCGGTGTAGATGATCGCCCGTTGGTCGACCCGCAGGTCCGGTGCGCCGGCACCCGCCGCCTGCTGCTCACCACCCTTGGTGGCGTCCCGAGCCGCCTCGCCGCCGTTGGCCGCCGCCGGTGCCTCGGCCGCCGAACCCGCGGTGTCCTCCGCCCCGCTGTCGCCGGCGCTGCACCCCGTCAGCACCAGCGCGGCCACCAGTGCCGCTACCGCCAGCGGTGTCCCGCGCCGTCGTACCGCCCGTTCATCCATCCCCGCTCCCATCGTCGTCGTCCGGTGTGGCGATAGCTCGGACGCGGCGCACGCACCGGCTGGTTCCGGCAGACTGCGCTGAGGACGTCACGATTCGATAATCGAGGAGTCACGATGCGGCTCACCAAGTACGCCCACTCCTGCCTTCGGGTGGAGCACGACGGCGGGGTGCTCGTCGTCGACCCGGGGGTGTTCAGCGACCCGGCGGTGGCGCTGGACGGTGCGGACGCGGTGCTGATCACCCACGAGCACCCGGACCACCTCGACCTGGCGGCGCTCCGCCTCCAGCTCGACCGGCGGCCGTTCCCGATCCACGGTCCCGCCTCGCTCGCCGAGGCCCTGGGCGACGCGGCCGAAGCCCTGCGCCCGATCACCGCCGGGCAGTCGTTCACCGCCGCCGGGGTCGCCGTGCGCGCGTACGGGGGGCGGCACGCGGTGATCCACCCGGACATCCCGGTGATCGACAACCTCGGCTACCTGATCAACGACGTCGTCTACCACCCGGGGGACTCCCTGGTGGTGCCCGACGAGACACCAGTCGACACGCTCTTCGCGCCGATCCATGCGCCCTGGTCGAAGTTCTCCGAGGTGCTCGACTTCATCCGGGCGGTCGCGCCGCGACGCGCGTACGCCCTGCACGACGCCCTGCTCAACGACAACGGGCTGGGTGTGCTCGACAGGCAGTACGCGGCGCTGTCCGGCACCGACTACCAGCGGCTGGAGCCCGGCAGCCGGGTGGACGTCTGACCCGATGCCCGGCCCCTCGACGGAGCTGGTGCAGCAGCTCTACCGCACCCCACCGGACCGGTTCGTGGCCGCCCGGGACGCCGCCGTGGCCGAGGCCCGCCGGGCCGGGGACGCGAGCACCGCCCGACAGTTGGCCCGGCTGCGTCGCCCGACGGTGGCCGCCTGGCTGGTGAACCTGCTCGCCATCAGACGCCCTGAGCTGGTCGCCGACCTGGTGCACCTCGCGGACGCGCTGCGCACCGCCCAACGGGAGCTGCGCGGACCCCGGCTGCGGGAGCTGTCCGCGCAGCGCCGGGCGGTGGTGGGTGCCCTGGTCGTCGAGGTCCGCAAGCTCGCCGCGGCGGAGCCGGACGCGCCACCGGCGGGTCGGCTGCCGCTGGCCGAGGTGGAGGCGACCCTCAACGCCGCGTTCTCCGACGCCGAGGTCGCCGAGCAGGTCCGGGCGGGCCGGCTGCTCCGGGCGGCCAGCTACGCCGGTTTCGGTGAGGTGCCCCGGCCACAACTGCGGCTGGTCACCGACGAGGAGCCGGAGGAGGAACGCCCGCCCCGCCGACCCGGTGCCCAGCGGGAACGCGCCGGGACAGCTCCCCGCCCGGACCAGGTGACCTCCCGCACCGACCAGGCGACCTCCCGCAAGGACCGGGCAGCGGAGCGCGCCGAGCAGGCGGAGCGGGCTGCGCAGCTGGCGGCCCGCGCCGAGCGGGCCCGGCAACGCCGCGCCCTGGACCGGGAACTGGCGGCGGCCCGGGCCGACCAGGAACGCGTCGAGGCCGAACTGACCGAGGCGACCGCCCAGGAGCGGGACGGCGTGGCCGTACTCGACGGGATCGAGGCCGAGCTGGCCGAGTTGGAGCGGCGGCGGGCGGTGGCCGAGCAGGATCTCAGCCGGGCCAAGCTCGCCCGGCGCGCCGCGGAGCGCACGGTCACCTCGGCGCGGCGGCGCGCGGGTGAGGTGGAGGCGGCGATCGAGGCGTTGGCGGCCGAAGAGGGGGATGCGGACGCGGGTGCCGGCGCGGCAGACTGACGATCGATGGACGACGACGAGTACGCGGAGCGTCCACGGCGGGTGACCCCGATGCGGGAAGCCGTCGTCGTGGGTGCCGGGTCGGGTTGTCCGAGGACGCCCCCGACCCGAGGGCGATCCGGATGGGCGGCGCTCGGATGACACCGGAGCAGGCCGCCGCCGCCAGCAAACCCCTCGTGCTCGACCTGGGGGACGCGTTCAGCCGGGACCCGACCACGCTGCGCCGGGCCCGGTTGCTCGGCATCTCCGGCTGGGCGTTCTACATCGGCGGCCGGGCCGGCGCCCTCGGTCACGTGCGGGCGGAGACCGTCGCAGCCGCCCTCGGTTTCCTCGCCCCGGACGCCGTCGCCGACGGTTGGGACGCCGCCGGCCGGGTCGTCCCGCCGATCGAGGTGGCCGCCGCGAGTCTCGCCGAGTGCTGTCGATGGGGCGCGCAGCAGCTCGGCGCCCTGCCCGGCACCGAGCGCCTGGCGGCGCTCGTCGAGCGGGCGGTGGTCGCCGCCGACGCCAGCGGCATGCCGCTCTTCGCCGCCTGGCGGGCCATGCCGCTGCCGGATCTCAGCGCGGGGGCCCGGACCGCCGCCGGCCTGCGGTTGCTCCGCGAACACTTCACCGGCGCGTACCTGTTGGCGGTGCGTGCCGCCGGGATGACCCCGCTGGAGGCGGTGCTGGCCGGGCCGGAGGGGGAGGCCGGGGCGGTGGCCTGTGGCTGGCCGCCGCCGTACCCGCCGATCGGGCCGCTGGTGCGTCGGCGACTCTGGGCCGAGGCCGTGACCCACCGGCTGGCCGCGCCGGCGTTCACCGCCCTCGGCCCGGCCGACTGCGCCGAGTTGGTGGAGTTGCTGCACCGCACCCGCGCCGACCTCGCTGGGCAGGCCGAACACCTGGGTACGTAGAACATTTTGTTCTACACTTCGTCCATGGAGCGCATCGGTGTGCGGGAGCTGAACCAGAACACGAGCCAGGTGTTGGCGCGGGTGAGCGGCGGCGAGACCGTTGAGATCACCGACCGCGGCCACCCGATCGCCCGCCTGGTTCCGGTCGGAGATGACAGGTCGATGCTGGCCAAGCTGGTAGCTGCGGGGCGAGCGGTCCCCCCGAACGGCACCGGTCCCGTGCCACTTCCGCCGAAGCTCGGTGACGAGGACGTCGACGTGGCCGCCACGCTCACCGCGATGCGTGACGAGGAGCGCTGGTGATCTACCTCGATTCCGCCGCGGTCGTGAAGCTGGTTCGGCAGGAGGCGTGCAGTGCTGAGCTCGTCTCCTGGCTCAACGCCCATCCCGACGCGGCTTTGGTGTCCTCTGCCCTCGTCGACGTGGAAGTGCCCAGAGCGCTGCGCCGATCAGCTCCGCAGGCGTTGATCGGAGTGCCTGCGGCCGTCGGGCGGCTTTTCCGGCTGGAGATCGACAGTACGATCCGCGCGACCGCCGCCGCGTTCGCCGAACCGATGCTGCGCAGCCTCGACGCCATCCACCTGGCCACCGCCCAGGTCCTGACCAACGAGTCCGGAACCGAACTCGTCGCCTTCGTCTCCTACGACCGGCGACTACTCGACTGCGCCAAGGAAGTAGGGCTGCCCGTGGCAAGCCCCGGCCAGAACTGACTCGCGGTCCCGCGTCTGCCGGCACCGACCCACCCGCCGCTGCGGTCGCGGCAGGATTCCCACCCCTCGACCCGCGGAAAAATGAGCGGCGCCGTCGGCTGTCCGCTGTCAGGATGCTCTGCCGTGACCCTTCCCGCTGGTTGGACAACGCGTCGGCCCACCCTCGCCGACGTGCCGGCGATCCTCGCGGTGGTGCACGCCGCCGACACCTTCGCCATCGGCCATCCCGACTTCGACGCCGAGGACGTGGCGGAGTCGCTGACCGCCCCACACTTCGACCCCACCCGGGACTCCTGGCTGGCGGTCGACCCGGACGGCACGGTGGTCGGCTGGGCGACGGTGGACAACCCGACCGGCGTGGGCCGGGAGTTCGTGGAGGTCTACGTCGACCCCGTACGCGCGTCGACAGTTCGGGCGGCCCTACTGGCCCGGCAACTCGACCGGGTCGCCGAGCGTGCCGCCGAGCGCGGGCTGCCGGCGCTCACCGTCCGCTGCGCGGTCTTCGCGCCCGAACGTGCCTGGGAACGAGACCTGACCGAGGCCGGGTTCACCCTCGCCAAGCGGTACGTCCGGATGAGCCGCCCGCTGGCCGACCTGCCCGACGAACCCGCGCCGCCACCCGGTGTGACGGTGCGACAGGTACGCCCCGACGACGAGGCCGACCTTCGGGAGTTCCACCGGATCTACGACGCCTCCTTCGCCGACACCCCCGATCACGAGCCACTGTCGTACGAGCGGTGGCGGGCTCGGATCGGCGACCTCACCGCCTGGGACGAGTGGTTCGTCGCCGAGGTGAACGGGGTGCCGGCCGGCGTGTTGCAGTCCTCGGACCAGGCGCTCGACCAGCAGGAAGGCTTCGTCAAGAACCTGGCGGTGGGGTCCGCGTACCGCCGCCGGGGTGTGGGTGCGGCGCTGCTGCGCCGCGCCTTCGCGCGTTACGCCGAGAAGGGTCGGCGGTCGGCCGGTCTGGGCGTCGACCTCGGCAACCCGACCGCGCCGCTGTCGCTGTACGAGTCGGTCGGCCTCCGGATGACCCGGTGGACCGACATGTACGAGCGGTCCGTCCCGGCGGCCGGTGTGTGATTGACGACCCCGGCCGGGCCCGACGGGCGACCCGGTCGACAGCGGGAGCAGACTGGAGGCGTGCGATACGCGCTGCTACGCCGACGCGGTGCCGGTGGGGCGGGACCGCAGCTCGGTGACGTAGTCGTCCGGGGCGCCCGCCTTCTCGGCGGCGTTCGCGATCTCGGAGAGATACCACGACGTCGGCAGGCCACCCTCGTACCCGTTGAAGACGTAGATCCACGCGGTCACGTCGCCGTCGAGGGTGGAGACCCGGACGTGCAGCTTGCGGTACGTGCCGGCGGCGACGCCCTCCAGCTCGTCGAGCTGCTCGGCGTCGTACGGGTGGATGTCGTAGAGCGCCACGAAGACCCGGTCGCCGGGAGACTCGACGAGGGTGCTCACCGCGCCCTCCCAGCCGATCACGTCCGCCCCGGCGAAGGTCAGCCGCCAGCCTTCCAGCCAGCCGGTGCCCACCATCGGCGAATGCGGACAGTAGGCGCGCATTCGGGCGGGGTCGAGATTTGAGCCGTAGGCGGCGTGATGACGCACGGCGATGACGATAGCCCGGCGGACGGGTGGGGGAGAATACGACTGTGCGTGTCGAACGCGCTCGGGAGAAGAAAGTCACTGTGAGCATGGACGAAGGGCGAACGCTGTGAGCCGGATCGTGATCATCGGTGGAGGGCCGGCCGGGTACGAGGCGGCTCTGGTCGCCGCCCAGCTGGACGCCGATGTCACAGTGGTGGAGGCGGACGGTGCGGGTGGGGCCTGTGTGCTCTCCGACTGCGTGCCGTCGAAGACCTTCATCGCCAGCTCGGGGGTGGTGACCGGTTACCGCGACACCGAGGAGTTCGGGGTGCACTCGGACGGCCTGGAGGCGGTCACCGTCGACGCCCAGGCGGTGCACGAGCGGGTGAAGCGGTTGGCGTTGGCGCAGTCCGCCGACATCCACGCCAAGCTGCTCAAGGCCGGTGTCACCTTCGTGGCCGGCACCGCCCGGCTCGGTGAGGACTCCCTCGGGCACACCCACCGGGTCGTCGTCACCCCCGCCGACGGGGGCGAGCAGTATTTCATCGACGCCTCGACCGTGCTGGTCGCGACCGGTTCGACACCCCGCCAGTTGCCCACCGCCGTACCGGACGGTGAGCGCATCCTGACCTGGCGTCAGGTGTACGACCTGCCGGAGCTGCCCGAGCACCTGATCGTGGTCGGCTCGGGTGTGACCGGCGCGGAGTTCGCCAGCGCGTACCTGGCGATGGGGGTGCAGGTCACCCTGGTCTCCAGCCGGGACCGGGTGATGCCGCACGAGGATGCCGACGCCGCGTCCGCCATCGAGCGGGTGTTCCGCAACCGGGGCATGGAGATCCTCAACAACTCCCGGGCTGACGCGGTCCGGCGTACCGCCGACGGCGTCGAGGTGGAGCTGTCCGACGGCCGGAAGGTGACCGGCTCACACGCGTTGATCACGGTCGGCTCGATCCCGAACACCGCCGACCTGGGCCTGGTGGAATACGGGGTGGAGCTGGGCCGGGGCGGCTACATCACCGTCGACCGGGCCTCCCGGACCAACGTGCCCGGCATCTACGCCGCCGGTGACTGCACCGGGGTGCTGCTGCTGGCCAGTGTCGCCGCCATGCAGGGCCGGATCGCCATGTGGCACGCCCTCGGCGAGGCGGTTCGTCCGCTGCGGTTGCGTACCGTCGCGGCGAACGTCTTCACCGATCCCGAGCTGGCCACCGTGGGCGTCTCGCAGGACGAGGTGGACGCGGGCAAGGTGCCGGCCCGGCAGGTGATGTTGCCGCTGTCCGGCAACGCCCGGGCGAAGATGGACGACCTCGCGGACGGCTTCGTGAAGCTCTTCTGCCGCCCCGCCAGCGGTCAGGTGATCGGCGGTGTGGTGGTCGCCCCGAAGGCCAGCGAGCTGATCCTGCCGATCACCATGGCGGTGGAGAACAACCTGACGGTCAACGAGTTGGCCCAGACCATCACCATCTACCCGAGCCTGTCCGGCTCGATCACCGAAGCGGCCCGCCAGCTGATGCTCCACGAGCTGGAATAGCCCTTCCGCGCAACGTGGCCGGGCGGGGGCGGGTTTGGGTCAGCGCCACGGTTGCCAGCACCGCCACCTCGGTGAGGATGAGAAGGCGTTCGGCCAGGCCGATCAGCAGACGGTCACCGGGGTAGGCGGACCAGATCATCGCCGCCGCCAGGGCCAGGCTCAGCAGGACGAGGGTGCGTAGCGTCCGAGCGGCGGGGGACAGGTCGTGCCGACGGGCCAGCAGCCAACCGGCCGCCGGCAGGGCGAGGAAGGCGACCACCGAGGCGTACCGGTGCACGTACGCCGCTGTGGTCATGGCGGTGCCGGGCTCGTTCGTCGGCACCAGCGCGGCCAGCACCAGCCCGGACACCCACGCGCCGAGCAGCAGCTCGACCGGGCGATCGGGCTGCGCCGGGCCGGTGCGGCGCAGCCCGTACAGCAGCGCCACGGTGGCGAGCGCGAGCACCACCATGGCGACGTCGATGACCCCGCCGCGATCGGAGACCGCGAAGTCGCTGATGGTCAACGCCCACGGGCTGAGGTCGTCGTTGACTTCCAGGTGGCCGATCACGGTGAGCAGCGCCGCCACGGCGATCCCACCGAGGGCCAGCAAACCGGTGTTCCGGGTTCCAGGCATGCCTCAGCCTGTCGCCGGAGGCACCCGAGCCGAATCCGGGACGCCCACCGAATTACGACCCCGGGAACACCCCTAGTCAGTCGATCGGTAGGTCGGCTCCGGCGGTGCGGGCGTGGCGGGCGCTGACCACTGTCATCGCCCATCCGGCTGCGGCGAAGCCGACGGCTGCGGCGGTGGCGATGATGGCCAGGCGCCACGCCGACTCGGTGAGCGCGGTGCCGCCGAGATGCCCGACCAGTGCGCCGTACGTGGCCCATCCGAGCGCGGCGACCGCCTCGTAGAGCATGAACAGCCGGTACGGGTAGCGGCTGCGACCGGCCGAGAAGCAGGCTGCCATGCGCCCGCCGGGCACGAACCGGCAGAGCAGGATGACCATCGGCCCGGGTTGTCGGAGCCCCTGGGTGACCCGGCTGGCGACCCGGCGGGCCCGGCTCAGCTCGGCGTGCCGGGGTGGCCGCCGGTCCGGTGCGCTCCGCCCGAGCAGATAGCAGGCCAGGTCACCGGCGAACACGCCGAGCGCGCCGACGGCGATGGTGACCGGCAGGCTGAGCCCGCCGTAGACGGTGAGCGCACCACTGGTGATCATGACGATCTGGGTGGGGATCACCGGGACGAAGGCGTCCGCGATCAGCAGGGCGACCAGCACGAGGTACGCCCACGTCGGAGACGCGACGTCAGTCAGTAGTTCGGGCACGCCTGCCACCTCGCCGGATGCGGCCGATTGGGTGACTTGAGCCTGACGGCGTGTCCGGCGTCACCATGGACAACCCCGGCCGGTCGTGACCGCCGACACGGCGAGGCCGCCCGGAGTACAACGAGGCAGAACGATCCTGGGTGACGGTTCCACTACCGTCCCACGGCCGCCGGAGCGGTCGGCGGATCGGCGTACGTCGGCGTACCGTTGTCCGCGCGGCCACGCCCGTCGGGTCCCCCGTTCCCGACGATTCCGGCCGCCAGGGCCGCCGGCGGGTCCCGCGCCGGCGGCCCGCCCCCGTCCACGCTCCGACGGTCGTAATCCAGGTGCGTCAGCGCTCGCGCGAGGGGTAGCGTCGCGGTATGCGCAGTGCGGTAGTGGTGACCACGACGCCGGGTGTCCCCGGCGCGCCGCTCTGACGTAACCACCGTCGACCAGGCCCCGGGGCGATCCGCCCCCGAGGGCCGTGCGGCGTTCGGTGTCCAGGTCGCCTCCGGGTCGTACCCGATCCAGGAGCCCGACATGATCGACCACCGTAGGCTCGGCCGTGAGCTGGACCTCTTCGTCTCCGATCCACTGGCCGGCGCCGGCCTGCCGATCTGGCTGCCCGCCGGTGCCGCCGCCCGGCACGCCGTCGAGGAGTACGTCCGGGAGTTGGAGCGTCGCTCCGGCCACCAGCACGTCTACTCGCCGCCGCTGGGCAAGCGGGAACTCTTCGAACTCTCCGGCCACCTCGGCTACTTCGCCGAGGACATGTTCCCGCCGATGCGGCTGAGCGCCGACGACGAGTTCGTCCTCCGTCCGGCGCTCTGCCCGCACCACGCGCTGGTCTTCCGGGCCCGCGGCCGCTCCTACCGGGAGCTGCCGCTGCGGATCGCGGAACTGGGCGGCATGTACCGCCCGGAGCGCTCCGGGGTGCTCGGCGGGCTGTCCCGGGTACGCGCCATCTCGCTCAACGACGCGCACACCTTCTGCGCCCCCGAGCAGGTCGGCGACGAGGTCGCCGAGATCCTCCGGCTGATCCGGGAGGCGCACGCCGCGCTCGGCGTACGCCCGGCCGGGTTCCGGCTGTCGCTGCGCGGGCCGGGCGAGAAGTACGTCGGCGACGATGCCCAGTGGGCCCGCGCCGAGGACCTGCTCCGCGGCGCGTTGGCCGGGATGGCGTACGTCGAGGCGCCCGGTGAGGCCGCGTTCTACGGGCCGAAGATCGACATCCAGATCGTCGACGCGGCCGGTCGGGAGTCCACCATCTCCACCATCCAACTCGACTTCGACAAACCCGAGCGCTTCGACCTGTCCTACACCGACTCCGACGGCAGTCGGCGTCGACCGGTCATGCTGCACCGCAGCCTGGTCGGCAGCATGGAGCGGCTGTTCGCGTACCTCGTCGAGGTGCACGAGGGTGCCTTCCCGGCCTGGTATGCGCCCGTCCAGTTGCTCCTGCTGCCGGTCGACGCCGCGCAGGTCGACGCGGCTGCGGAGCTGGCCCGGCAGGCCGTCGACGCGGGCCTGCGGGCCGACATCGACGTCTCCGGCTCGCTGGGCGCCCGGATCCGGGACGCGGCCCGCCGCCGCGTCCCGTACCTCGGGGTGGTGGGTGCCCGGGAGGCGGCCGACGGCCGTCTCGCGCTGCGCCTGCGCGGCGGGCGGGCTCTGGACCCGATGCCCGCCGCCGCCGCGCTCGCCCTGATCGGCGCGCAGGTCGCCGCCCGCGCGACCGACCTGCTGCCGCCGGGCTGACCAGGATGTGCGCACGACCGCTCGTGCTCAGACCGACGCCGGCTGGGCGGCCGGTTCCTCGTCGGTCACGGCACCGGTGAACTGGGAACGGTAGAGCCGGTGGTACGCGCCCTGGGCGGCGAGCAACTGCTCGTGGGTGCCCTGCTCGACGATCCGGCCGTTCTCCATCATCAGGATCAGGTCGGCGTCGCGGATGGTGGAGAGCCGGTGCGCGATGACGAAGCTGGTCCGGTCGGAGCGCAGCGCGGCCATCGCCCGTTGGAGCAGCACCTCGGTGCGGGTGTCCACCGAGCTGGTGGCCTCGTCGAGGATGAGCAGTGACGGCTCGGCGAGGAACGCCCGGGCGATGGTGATGAGCTGCTTCTCGCCGGCGCTGACGTTGCTGCCCTCCTCGTCGATGACCGTGTCGTAGCCGTCGGGCAGGCTGCGCACGAACCGGTCCACGAAGGTGGCCCGGGCCGCCGCGACGATCTCCTCCTCGGTCGCGTCGGGCCTCCCGTAGGCGATGTTGTCGCGGATGGTGCCGCCGAAGAGCCAGGTGTCCTGCAGCACCATGCCGATCCGTCCGCGCAGGTCGTCGCGGCGCATCGTGGTGACGTCCACCCCGTCCAGGGTGATCCGGCCGGCGTCCAGCTCGTAGAACCGCATGATCAGGTTCACCAGTGTGGTCTTGCCGGCGCCGGTCGGGCCGACGATCGCCACGGTGTGCCCCGGCTCGGCGACCAGCGACAGGTCGTCGATCAACGGCTTGTCCGGCTCGTACCGGAACGAGACGTGCTCGAACTCGACCCGGCCGTGCGGGTCGGCGACCCGGGTCGGCTCGACCGGGTCCGGGGTCTGCTCGTCGGCGTCGAGCACCGCGAAGACCCGTTCGGCGGACGCCACCCCGGACTGGAGGAGGTTGGCCATCGACGCGAGTTGGGTGAGCGGCTGGGTGAACTGGCGGGAGTACTGGATGAACGCCTGCACGTCGCCGAGGCTCATCGTGCCGGACGCGACCCGCAGGCCACCCACCACGGCGATCGCCACGTAGCTGAGGTTCCCGATGAACATCATCGACGGCATGATGATCCCGGAGATGAACTGCGCGCCGAAGCTGGCGCGGAACAACTCCTCGTTCTTCGCGTGGAACGCGGCCTCCACCTCGCGTTGCCGACCGAAGACCTTCACCAGTTCGTGGCCGGTGTACGCCTCCTCGATCTGACCGTTCAACGCACCGGTGTGCGTCCACTGGGCGACGAACTGCTTCTGCGAACGCTTCGCGATGCGCTGGGTGACCAGCACCGACAGCGGCACCGCGACCAGCGCCACCAGGGCCAGCAGCGGCGAGATCCAGAACATCACGCCCAGCACGCCGACGACGGTCAGCAACGAGGTGAGCAGTTGGCTGAGGGTCTGCTGGAGGCTTGTGGAGATGTTGTCGATGTCGTTGGTGACCCGACTGAGCAGCTCGCCCCGGGGTTGCCTGTCGAAGTAGGGCAACGGCAGCCGGTTGAGCTTCTCCTCCACCTCGGCGCGCAGCCGCAGCACGGTGCGCTGGACCACCCCGTTGAGCAGCCAGCCCTGCCACCAGGACAGCAGGCTCGCCGCCAGGTAGAGGCCGAGCGCCAGCAGCAGCACCCGGCTCAGGGCGCCGAAGTCGATGCCCATCCCGGGCACCACGTCCATCCGGGCCAGCATGTCGGCGAAGCCCTCGTTGCCGCCGGCCCGGGCCGCCGCGACGGCCTGCTCGGTGCTGGTGCCCGGTTCCAACTGCCGACCGATCACGCCGTTGAAGATGATGTCGGTGGCGTGACCGAGGATCTTCGGCCCGGCCACGCTGAAACCGACGCTCACCACGGCGAGGGTGATGATCGCCGCCAGGTGCAGCCGGTGCGGGCGCAGCCGGCCGAGCAGCCGCCGGGCCGACGGCCCGAAGGTCATCGACTTCTCGGCGGGCATCCCGGCGCTCATCCACCCCGGACCGCCGCCCGGGCGGCCCGGAGGCAGCCGCTTCGGCGTCCGCGCGTCGCCGCCGGGTTGCTTCGCGGCCTCCCCGCCGGGCTGCCGCGCCGCGTCGCCGGCCGGCTTCTGACTGGGTACGGCCGCGGTGCGCGGCTCGTCGTGCTCGCTCATGCCGCCACCTCCGCCGTCTGCTGCGAGGCGACGATCTCGGCGTACGTCGGGCAGCTCTCCACCAACTCCGCGTGCCGTCCCACCCCGACGACCCCTCCGTTCTCGAGCACGATGATCTGGTCGGCGTCGACGATCGTGGAGACCCGCTGGGCCACGATCACCACCGCGGACTCCGCGGTGACCGGCCGCAGCGCCGCCCTCAGCCGTGCGTCGGTGCCGAGGTCGAGCGCGGAGAACGAGTCGTCGAACAGGTAGATCTCCGGCTTTCGGACCAGGGCACGGGCGATGGCCAGCCGTTGCCGCTGCCCGCCGGAGACGGTGGTGCCGCCCTGCGCGATCGGCGCGTCCAACCCGCCGGGCATCTGCGCCACGAAGTCCCGGGCCTGGGCGATCTCCAGCGCCGCCCACAGCTCCTCGTCGGTGGCGTCCGGGTTGCCGTAGCGAAGGTTGCTCGCGATCGTCCCGGTGAACAGGTACGGCCGCTGTGGCACCAGACCGATGCGCCGCCACAGTTCGTCGGGTGCCAGCTCCCGCACGTCCACCCCGTCGACGAGCACCGCACCGGCGGTGACGTCGACCAGGCGGGGGATGAGCGACAGCAGTGTCGTCTTGCCGGCGCCGGTGCTGCCGATGATCGCCGTGGTGGTGCCCGGGGTGGCCCGGAAGGAGATGTCGCGCAGCACCGGCTCCACCGCGCCCGGGTACTGGAAGCGCACCCCGCGCAGCTCCAACTCGGCGCGCCCGGCCAGCTCGGTGATCGGCGCGCTGGCCGGGACCACCGAGGAGTCGGTGTCCAGCACCTCCACGATCCGCTCGGCGCAGACCGCCGCCCGGGGCACCATCATCAGCATGAAGGTGGCCATCATGACCGCCATCAGGATCTGCATCAGGTACGCCAGGAACGCGGTGAGTGCGCCGATCTGGATGGCGCCGGAGTCGACCCGGTGGGCGCCGAACCAGAGCACCGCCACGCTGGAGACGTTCAGCACCAGCATGACCACCGGGAAGATCAATGCCAACAACCGGCCGGTACGCAGGGCGGTGGCGGTCAGGTCGGCGTTGGCGACACCGAAGCGGTCCGTCTCGTACGGCTCACGGACGAAGGCGCGGACCACCCGGATTCCGGTGATCTGCTCGCGCAGCACCCGGTTGACGGTGTCGATGCGAGTCTGCATCAGCCGGAAGCCCGGCACCATCCGGCGGATGATCGCGCTCAGCGCGACGGCCAGCACCGGCACGCTGACGAGCATCAGCCAGGACAACCCGAGGTCCTCGCGCAGCGCCATGAACACCCCGCCGACGCTCATGATCGGTGCGGCGACCAGCATCGTGCAGCTCATCAGCACGAGCATCTGCACCTGTTGGACGTCGTTGGTGTTGCGGGTGATCAGCGACGGCGCCCCGAACCGGGCCACCTCACGGGCGGAGAACCTGTTGACGTGCCCGAACAGTTCGGCGCGGACGTCCCGGCCGAAGCCCATCGCGACCCGGGCACCGAGATAGACGGCGGCGATCGAACAGGCGATCTGGACCAGGCTGACCAGCAGCATCCAACCGCCGGTGCGAACGATGTAGTCGGTGTCGCCCCGGGCGACGCCCTGGTCGATGATGTCCGCGTTGAGGCTCGGTAGGTAGAGCGAGGCCATGGTGCCCACGAACTGGAGCAGCACCACCCCCAGCAACGGTCGTCGGTAGGTGCGCAATTGGTCGCGCAGCAGTCGGATCAGCACGCCGGATCCTTCGGTTCGGTGAGGCGTCCGGTCATCCGCGGGTCGTCCCCGCTGCCGATGACCTCCAGCAGGAACTCGCGGATCACCTGGGCCTTCTCCGGGTCAGCGTCGACCGAGGTGAGCGGGCGTCCGGAGTGCATCAGCGCGCTGAGCGCGGCGGCCCGCTCCCGCCCGGCGGGAGTGAGGGCGAGTCGGATGCTGCGCCGGTCGCTGTCGTCGCGCTGCCGCTCGACCAGACCGTCGCGTTCGAGGGTGTCGACGATGCCGGTCAGGGTCGCCGGGCGGACGAAGCCCTTCTCGGCGACCTGCCGGTGGGGCAGTTCGCCGTGTCGGGCGAGCGTCATCAGGGTGATCATGCCGGCCTGGGTGAGGCCGTGCTCCTCGGCGAGGTAGCGGTTCCACCGCTGCCCGACCAGGTGCCCGGCCACCACCAGGAGCCGGCCCAGCGGCACGTCCTGAAGGGTCACGAGTTCCACGGGACGTAGATTAGCCCCCTGATAGTCAGGGGCCAAACGAAATAGCCACAGCAGCCGCGACGAACACGAGTTGCAGAGCGGTGCGCTGCCCGAGCGGGGTGACCGGGCGTCCGGCGAGGGTCAATCTCCGGTAGGCGGCCGAGACGTTGGCCGGGAACATCGCGAGCATCAGCAGGGCGAGCCCGGCCGCCGCGACCCGGGCGGTGGCCGGCACCAGCAGGCCGACCGCGCCGACCAGTTCCAGCACTCCGGTGAGGGTGACCAGCAGGCCCGGTCGGGGCAGGCGGGGCGGGACCATCGCGATCAGGTCGGCGCGGCGCTCGCCGACGAAGTGCGCGACGGCGGTCAGCGTGAACATCGCGGCCAGTCCGACGCGCAGCGCCGGGTGCCATCCGTCCAGCGCGGAGACGCCGGCCAGACCGGCGAGACGGGCCAGCGTCGTGCCGACGAGCAGGGCGATCAGGGGTGCCATCGAGTCCTCCTCAAACTTGTCAGTGACAAGATTGCGGGGCGAAGGAGCATCTTGTCAATGGCAAGATAGGATTCCGGCGTGACTGAAACGCGTGCGTACCATCACGGGGATCTCCGCCGCGCACTGCTCGTCGCCGCGCAGGAAGCCATCGAGGAGGTCGGACCGACCGCGTTGAGCCTGCGGGACCTGGCCCGCCGCGCCGGCGTCTCGCACGCCGCACCCGCGCATCACTTCGGAGACAAGGCGGGCCTGCTCACCGCACTCGCCGCCGAGGGGTTCGACCGGTTGGCGCAGGCGCTCGTCCGAGCCGATGACGACCTGCTCGAAGCCGGCGTCGCGTACGTGGACTTCGCCGTCCGGCACCGCGCGTACTTCGAGGTGATGTTCCGGCCCGAGCTGCACCGGGCCGACGACCCCGAACTGCTCGCCGCACGGGAGCGCGCGGGCGCGGCACTCCGCTCCGGGGTGGCCGCCCTGCCCGGCGGTGGCGCGCCCGCCGACACCGACCGGGACGCGCTCGCCGCCTGGTCGATCGCCCACGGCTTCGCCACCCTCTGGCTGGCCGGCGCCCTACCGAACCGAGTGGGAGACAACCCGAGCGACGCGGCCCGCGAAGTCCTACGCCGCCTGACGGCGTAACCCCCTCCCTGCGTCGATCATGGAGTTGTGGTGGACGGTTCGCCCACCATCGCCCGATCTGTCAGGCGCCACAACTCCATGATCGACCGGAGTGCACCGGGGGGTTACCAGCTGGTGGGGAGGGGCATCCCTTCGGTGTAGCCGGCGGCGCTCTGGACGCCGACGATCGCCCGCTCGTGGAACTGCGTCAGGTTGCGGGCGCCGGCGTAGGTGAAGGCGCTGCGCACCCCGGCGATGATCTCGTCGATCAGGTCCTCCACGCCGGGGCGGGCCGGGTCCAGGTACATCCGGGCCGAGGAGATGCCCTCCTCGAACACCGCCTTGCGGGCCCGGTCGTACGGGCTGTCGTCGGCGGTACGGGCGCTGACCGCCCGAGCGGACGCCATCCCGAAGCTCTCCTTGTACCGCCGGCCGTCCGCGTCCGTGTACAGGTCACCGGGGGACTCGTAGGTGCCGGCGAACCAGGAGCCGATCATCACGTTGGACGCCCCGGCGGCGAGCGCGAGCGCCACGTCCCGCGGGTGCCGCACCCCGCCGTCGGCCCAGACGTGCCGGCCCAGCTCGCGGGCCGCCGCCGCGCAGTCGAGGACGGCGGAGAACTGCGGCCGGCCCACGCCGGTCATCATCCGGGTGGTGCACATCGCGCCCGGCCCGACGCCGACCTTGATGATGTCCGCGCCGGCCTCGACCAGGTCGCGTACCCCCTCGGCGGTGACCACGTTGCCGGCCGCCACCGGCACTCCCGGGTCCAGCTTCCGGACCGCCTGGAGGGCGGAGATCATCCGCGCCTGGTGGCCGTGCGCGGTGTCCACGACCAGGGTGTCCACCCCCGCCTCCAGCAACGCCCGGGCCTTGCCGGTCACGTCACCGTTGATGCCGACGGCCGCCGCGATGCGCAGTCGGCCCCGGTCGTCCACGGCGGGTGTGTAGAGGGTCGCCCGCAGCGCGCCCTGGCGGGTCAGCACCCCGACGAGCCGACCGTCGGCGTCCACCACCGGGGCGAGCCGACGTCGGCCCGCCGAGAGCCTGTCGAACCCGGTACGCGGGTCCGCGTCCGCCGGAACGGTGTGCAGTTCGGTGGACATCACGTGGCGCAGTTGCGCGAACCGGTCCACACCGGTGGTGTCCGCCTCGGTGACGACGCCCATCGGTCGGCCGGCGTCGTCGACCACGATCACCGCGCCGTGCGAGCGCTTCGGCAGCAGGTGGATGGCGTCGCCCACGGTCTCGGTCGGCCCCAGGGTGATCGGTGTGTCGTAGACCAGGTGCCGCTGCTTGACCCAGGCGACGACGTTCGCCACCACCTCGATCGGGATGTCCTGCGGGATCACCGTGATCGCGCCTCGACGGGCCACCGTCTCCGCCATCCGCCGCCCGGCGACAGCCGTCATGTTCGACACCACCAGCGGGATGGTGGTGCCGGTGCCGTCACTGGTGGAGAGGTCGACATCGAGCCGGGAACCCAGGTCGGAGCGGGCCGGCGCCATGAAGACGTCGGTATAGGTCAGGTCGTGCGCGGGAACCGCGCCGTGTAGGAACCGCACCCGGCCATCATTCCCGCCCCTGGTCGCCATCGCCCACGCCGGTGCCGCAAACCACCCCCGCCGTGCGGCGCCCAGCCCGACAAAGCGGACGGGACGGCACTCCGGCGACCGGCCGTCGCAGCCCGGCCGGTCCTTCGCCCCGCCGTCAGGCGATGGTGCAGATCGGGGCCCCGGCGGTGATCACGGCACCGACCTCGGCGGTGAGCCCGCTGACCGTACCCGCCTTGTGGGCGTGCAGCGGCTGCTCCATCTTCATCGCCTCCAACACCACCACCAGGTCGCCCTCGGCCACCGTGTCGCCGTCGGCAACCGCGATCTTGACGATGGTGCCCTGCATCGGCGAGGTGAGCGCGTCTCCACCGACCGGAGCACCGGCCTTCGCGCCGCCGCCACCGCGCCGAGTCGGCTTGCGGGAGGCGGGTGCCGCGGTGGTCGTACTCCCGCCGAAGCCGGCGGGGAGGCTGACCTCGAGGCGCTTGCCGCCGACCTCGACCACGACGGTCTCGCGTTCGGCCGGCGCCTCGGCGGCGCCGACGGCGGCGGCGAACGGCGGCACGGTGTTGTGGAACTCGGTCTCGATCCACCGGGTGTGCACGCTGAACGGCTCGGCGGTGAACGCCTCGTCCCGCACGACCAGCCGGTGGAACGGCAGCGCGGTGGCCATTCCGTCGAGGACCATCTCGTCCAGCGCGCGACGGGCGCGTTCCAGCGCCTCGGTCCGCGTCTCACCGGTGATGATCACCTTGGCGAGCAGCGAGTCGAAGTTGCCGCCGATCACGTCGCCGGCCGAGATGCCGGTGTCGACCCGCACGCCCGGGCCGGTCGGCAGCCGCAACGCGGTGACGGTGCCCGGAGCGGGCAGGAAGTTGCGGCCCGGGTCCTCGCCGTTGATCCGGAACTCGATGGCGTGCCCGCGCGGCGTCGGGTCCTCGGTGATCCGCAACTTGTCGCCGTCGGCGATCCGGAACTGCTCGCGGACCAGGTCGATGCCGGCGGTCTCCTCGGTGACCGGGTGCTCGACCTGCAGGCGGGTGTTGACCTCCAGGAAGGAGATCGTGCCGTCCATGCCGACCAGGTATTCCACGGTGCCGGCGCCGTGGTAGCCGGCCTCGCGGCAGATCGCCTTGGCGCTGTCGTGGATCTGCGCCCGCTGGGCGTCGGTGAGGAACGGCGCGGGGGCCTCCTCGACGAGCTTCTGGTGCCGACGCTGCAACGAGCAGTCCCGGGTGCCGACCACGATCACGTTGCCGTGCTGGTCGGCGAGGACCTGCGCCTCGACGTGCCGGGGCTGGTCCAGGTAGCGCTCGACGAAGCACTCGCCCCGGCCGAACGCCGCGACCGCCTCCCGGGTGGCCGACTCGAAGAGCTGGGGGATCTCCTCCATGGTCCGGGCGACCTTGAGGCCGCGGCCGCCGCCACCGAAGGCCGCCTTGATGGCGACCGGCAGGCCGTGGTCGACGGCGAACGCCATCACCTCGTCCGGGCTGCCCACCGGGTCCGGGGTGCCGGGGACGAGCGGCGCGCCGGCGCGCTGAGCGATGTGTCGGGCGGTGACCTTGTCGCCCAGGTCGCGGATGGCCTCCGGGGTGGGGCCGATCCAGGTCAGCCCGGCGTCGATGACCGCCTGGGCGAAGTCGGCGTTCTCGCTGAGGAAGCCATAACCCGGGTGTACGGCGTCGGCGCCGGCCCGGGCGGCGACGTCGAGCAGCTTGTCGATGCGCAGGTACGTCTCGGTCGCGCTGTCACCGCCGAGCGCGTACGCCTCGTCCGCGAGGGTGGCGTGCAGGGCGTCGCGGTCGGAGTCCGCGTAGACGGCGACGCTGTCCAGGCCGGCGTCACGGCACGCACGGATCACCCGGACGGCGATCTCGCCGCGGTTGGCGATGAGTACCTTGCGCACCTTCGTGGCTCCTCCCGGGCAGGTTACTGACGGGGAGTGTATCGGCCACCCTGCCGGCACCCTAACGATCACTCAGTGTGGGATGCGGCACTGCACCGCCCCGGCTTAGTCAAACTTGGCTATTACGCTTGTGGGGTGTCTGCGACTCGAATGATGATCCTTGGTCTGGTGCGGTGGATGCAGCCCGTGCACGGCTACGACGTACGCCGTGAGCTGCTGAGCTGGAGCGCCGACAAGTGGGCCAACGTGCAACCCGGATCGATTTACCACGCGCTGCGCAAACTCACCGAGGAAGGTCTGCTCAACGCCGTCGCGACCGAGCAGGTCGGCGCTCGTCCCGCGCGGACCACCTACGAGGTGACCGCCAAGGGGGAGGACGAGTTCGAGACGTTGCTGCGCAACCTGTGGTGGAACCTCAGCGAGCCGCCCGACCCGTTCACCGCGGCGTTCTCGTTCCTGCCAGCGATGCCCCGCTCGGAGGCGGCGGCGGCCCTGCGGAACCGGGCCAACCTGCTCCGCGCCAACGTCGCCTCGATGCGTGCCTCGCTCGAGTCGGACTGGATCCGTAACGCCAAGCCGGTGCACGTCAGTTGGATGGTCGAGCTGTGGTCCGCCCGTGCGGAGGCGGAGATCGGCTGGTGCGAGCGAATCGCGGAACGTGTCGAGTCGGGTGTGTCGTACCTGCCTGCTGAACTGGAGAACGCGGATGGTTGGCCGGGGTGGCGGGACGGTGAGGAGCGGCCCGAGCCCGGCGCGAAATAATCAACGTTGACTAAAAAAGCTATATCGCGTTAGCCTGCTGATGGCACAGCGGGGGAGTGCGCCGTCCGGCGTCGTCCCACTCGGCGGCCGGCTCGACCGGCCCCATTTCGGCGGCCGGCTCGACCGGCCCGATTTCGGCGGCCGGCTCGACCGGCCCGAACGACCAGGAGCAGAAATGATCGAGACCAGGGGGCTGCGGAAGTCGTTCCGCTCCCGCGCAGGTCGAGAGACGAAGACCGTGGACGCCGTGCGGGGCGTCAACCTCTCGGTCGCCGAGGGCGAGATCTTCGGCTTCCTCGGCCCGAACGGCGCCGGCAAGACCACCACGCTGCGGATGCTCGCCACGTTGATCGAACCGGACGGCGGCGAAGCCACCATCGCGGGCGCCGACCTGCGCAAGGACCCGGCCGAGGTGCGCCGCCGCATCGGCTACGTGCCACAGGGCGGCAGCACCTGGGACGAGTCCACCGCCCGCGAGGAGCTGGTGCTGCACGCCCGCATGTACGGCATCGGCAAGGCCGACGCGCAGCGCCGCGCCGTCAGCGCGCTGGACGCCTTCCAACTCACCGAGTACGCCGACCGCACGTGCAAGACCTACTCCGGCGGTCAACGCCGACGGGTCGAGATCGCCCTCGGCATCATCCACGAGCCGAAGATCGTCTTCCTGGACGAGCCGACCACCGGCCTCGACCCGCAGAGCCGCGCCCACATGTGGGACGAGATCCGCCGACTCCGCAGCGACGGCATGACCGTCTTCATCACCACGCACTACCTGGACGAAGCCGACGCGCTCTGCGACCGGATCGCGATCATGGACCATGGCGAGGTCGTCGCCGAGGGCACCCCCGCCGAGCTCAAGCGGGAGATCTCCGGCGACGTGGTGCTGGTCGGCCTCGACCTGAGCGCCACCCAGCAGGCCGCCAAGGCCCTCGACGGCGAGCCGTTCGTCAACAAGCTGGAGACCGTCGACGAGGGTGGCCTACGCCTCTACGTCGACGAGGGCGCCACCGCCATCCCGCAGGTGCTGCGCCGACTCGACCACGCGGGCCTGGAGCTGCGCTCGATCGAGCTGCACCGGCCCAGCCTGGACGACGTCTTTCTCACCAAGACCGGCCGCTCGCTGCGCGAGTCCTGACCGTTCGCTCGTACCGCTCGCTGCGGGCTCGTTGCGCTCGTCGCGGCTCGCTGCGCTCGTTGCGGCTCGCTGCGCTCGTTGCGCGAGTCCTGACCACTCGGAGACGACTCATGAAATTCGCCCGTGACACGTGGCTGATCTTCCAGCGGCAGACCCAGCTGCTGCTGCGCAATCCGGTCTGGGTCTTCGTCGGCGTGTTCCAGCCGGTGATGTACCTGCTGCTCTTCGCCCCGCTGCTCAAGCCAGCCCTGAACGCACCCACCCAGGCCGCCGCCTACAAGATCTTCGTACCCGGTCTGCTGGTGCTGCTGGCCATCTTCGGCGGCCTGTTCCAGGGGTTCGGCCTCATCGCCGAACTGCGAGCAGGGGTGATCGAACGCTCCCGGGTCACCCCGATCAGCCGACTCGCCCTGCTGCTCGGCCGCTCACTGCGCGACGTCGTCTCGCTCCTCGTGCAGGCCGTCATCATCACCCTGCTGGCGCTCCTGTTCGACCTGCGGGTCTTCCTCGGCGACCTGCTGCTGGCGTACCTGATGCTCGCCCTCATCGCCCTGATGACCTCGGCCGTCTCCTACGGCGTGGCGCTCAAGGTCAAGAGTGAGGACGCGCTGGCCCCGCTGATGAACACCGTGGCGCAGCCGGTGCTGCTGCTCTCCGGCATCCTGCTGCCGCTGACGTTCGCCCCCGGTTGGCTGCAGGGAATCGCCGACTGGAACCCGTTCTCCTGGGCGGTCGACGGCACCCGCGCGCTGTTCGCCGGCGACCTGGGCAGCGACAAGGTCTGGCAGGGCCTGAGCATCACCGCAGTGCTCGCCGTGCTGGGCGTCGTCTGGGCCGCGCGACAGTTCGCCCGCAGCGTCCGCTGACGTACGACCCTGGTCCTCGGCCCGGCCCGGCCCGGCCCTGCCCGGCTTGGTCCGGCCCCTGGCTTGGCCCGGCCTTGGCCTGGCTTGATCGACTCGGTTTTCTGGAAGTCGGGGTGTCCTGCCGCTTGGGATACCGCGACTTTCAGGAAACCGAGTGAATCAAGCCGTCGCTCAGCGCACCTGGGCCAGGGTCAGGCCGTCCGCGATGGGCAGCATCACCGGATCTACCCGTACGTCGGCGAGCACCTCGTCGTTGAAGGCGGCGATCGCCCGGTCGCTGACGTCCTGCGGCGCGATGACCCGGCCGCCGCGCAACACGTTGTCGACAGCGATCACCCCACCCGGACGCATCCGGGGCACCAACTCCGCCCAGTAGACCGGGTAGCCCGTCTTGTCCGCGTCGATGAACGCGAAATCCAGGTAGCGCTCCTGCGGCAACTCCCGAAGCCGGTCCCCGGCCGGGCCGATCCGCAGGTCGATCCGGTCCTGCACACCGGCCCGATCCCAGTAGCGCCGGGCGATGCCGGTGAACTCCTCCGAGATGTCGAAGCAGGTCAGCCGCCCACCTTCGGGCAGACCGCGGGCGATCGCCAGCGACGAGAGCCCGGTGAACGTGCCGACCTCGACGGCCTGCCGCGTGTCGAGAAGTCGGGTGAGGAAGGTCAGAAATGCCGCCTGCTCCGGTGCCACCTGCATCGTGGCGTGCTCCGGCAACACCGACCGGGTCTCCTCGGCCAGGTCCCGGATGATCTCGTCCGGCGGGGAACCGTGTGCGACAAGGTACGCGTGCAGCTCGTCGGTGAGCGGGATCGATTTGGTGGTCATGAACGGACGTTACCGATCGGCTCGACGGTTTGGCCGCCCGGCGCGACGGTCGTCCAGAGATCGGTGATCCGCAGGTCGAGTTCGGCGAGAAGACGGCGCAGCAGCGGCATCGACAACCCCACCACCGTGCCCGGGTCCCCCTCGATCCGCTCCACGAAAGACCCGCCCAGCCCGTCGATCGTGAACGCCCCGGCCACCGCCAGCGGCTCGCCACTGCCCACGTACGTGGCGATCTCGTCGTCACTGATGTCGGCGAAGTGAACGGTCGTCGAGGCCACCGCCTCAGCGCGCCGCCCGGCGACGGCGTCGATCAGGCAGTGCCCACTGTGCAGAACCCCGCTGCGCCCCCGCATCCGCAGCCAACGGCGCGTCGCGTCCGTCGGATCCGCCGGCTTACCGAGAATCTCCCCGTCGAAGGCCAACACCGAGTCGCAGCCGACCACCAGCGTCCGCTGATCACGGGCCGGGCTCAACCTGGTCAGCACCGCCTGGGCCTTGAGGCGCGCCAACTCCAGGCACAACTCCTCGGCCCGGTCGGCCATCACCAGGGATTCGTCCACCCCGCTGACCAGCACATCCGGCTCGATGCCAGCGGCCTGGAGGAGCTTACGACGGGCAGGGCTCGCCGACGCGAGCACAAGACGGAGCGGCAGAGAATCAGACACGAACCCGACGTTACCGGCTACCCAGTCGCCGCGTCCGGCGCTGCTCCCCAACGTCGCGCGCCGCCCGCCCATGATCCACTCCACATCGCCGATATCGGCCTAACCAGCCCAACGGATACCGCCACATCGGGGACCTGGAGTCGATCAGCCAACCTGACCTCGGCGACGCCCGCCCTTCGCGAAACCGGGGTATCCGACGCTGCCGGACACCCCGATTCCGCGAAACCCGAGGCGATCAGAGCGTTCTCGCGCCGGTCAGCGGCTGATCCTGGGCGGCGGATCGTCACCACGGCGGCGACGCCGCGCCACCACCGCCCACCCGACCCCGGCAGCCACGATCACACCCAGGGTGGCCAGGCCACGTGCTGTGGCAGCGCCGTCATCATCACCCCGCTGGCCGCCGGCCCACGTCGTAGGGCCAGCCCCGACCGGAGCGCTCGCCGATTCGAACCCCAGCGGCGGTACGTCTGCCGTCAGCGCTGCCACGAGATCAATCACGCCGTAGCCGTACTCGTCGTCACGCCCAGGTGGACCCTTGTCGATAGCGGTGGCCGTGAGCCGGTGCGCGACCTCGCGGGCAGGCAGGTAGGGGTACTTGGACCTGATCAAAGCCGCCGCCCCGGCCACAATCGCCGTCGCACTCGATGTGCCGGTCCCCTTCGAGTATTTTCCACCGTAGCTGGTGCTATAGATGTCGACGGCGGGCGCGACCACGTCGATCTCCGGCCCGGTTACTGAGATGGCGGCGCGCTTTCCAGCGCGATCGACGCCACCGACCGCGATCACGCCCTCTTCGCTGGCTGGATAGCGAACGCTGGTATCAGGAGGCCAATTACCTGCCGCTGCCACTATTACAATGTCTGCGTCCATGGCGGATCTAATAGCTTTTTGAAGTCGCACACTCGCACCGGCGACCGCCGAAATGCTGATAACCCGGGCACCCTCGGTAATGGCGAACTCGATGCTGGATGCCAGCGCATCAGGATCGCCGTCACGGTCAGCCGGGGTGTCAAATATTGGAAGTATCTTCGCCTTGGGTGCGATTCCAAGGGCGCCCTGGTGGTTTGCGCTTCCGTGCGCGGCGATCAAGCCAGCCATTGCCGTGCCATGGCTGTCTCGATCTTGGTGGCCTTTTCCGCTCCCTCCGGGAACAACGTCGGTTCCGACGAGCAGATTTTCGCTCAAATCTGGATGTGGATCGACTCCGGTGTCCGGCACGGCGACGATTATGCCAGAGCCTTCGCTTATCAGATGTGCCTGATTGGTGTGCAGAAATGACAAATGCCATTGGTCACCCCGCACGCGGTCTGCATCGTCCAGCGGCTCGCCAAGACCGGCGTGAAGCAGCGTTCCAGCTAGGGTGAGCGTGGAAAGGCCGGTGAGCAGGGGTTTGATCACTTACTGAATCCGATTGCTGGACCAGGATCGATCGGATCATCCCTATCTGAGGGGCGAACTACCGGTGGGACGCCTTGATCAGTCTTCCAGGGGTCGTCCGGATCCCAGCGGCGAGATTCCTTGTCAGCCTCTGATGGTCGTAGTCCAAGCCGTCCCGCAGTTGTAGATAATCCTGGGGCGCCACCCACCGGGAAATTGTTCACACCTCCGGCGAGGCTGCGCCCCCCACCCGGCCGGCTTCCGGCTGAACCTGTGGGTGCCGTCCCAGCGCCGCCGCCGCCGATGACCCCGCCAATGGGATTGACTCTTTTCGGACTGCCGGCATTTCCCCCAGGCGGGCCTAGATTCGATCCTGGAAGACCTCCAATTAGCCCATTAGGGGAAGGAATTGAGCGAACTGCTGGCGTGGTGTGGGGTGTGCCTTCCCGGGTTCCGAAGTTGATCGGCTTCGCTTGGGGACCAGGCTGGTTGGGCCTTATCGTAGGCGTGGCTGTTGGGCTAGTGGGAGTGGGGGGAATCCCTGGCGTGAAGCTAGCTCCGCCGACGGCTGGTGAGCCTGACGCTCCAATTTGTTGAATGGTGGGCGGAGATGTGAGGCTGGGTGCTGAGGGAACTCCCGACGTGGCTCCGCCAAGAATTGGCCCCATCCCTGGCAACGAGGGGGTGGTGCTGGACCGTTCTCCATTTAGAGTCGCTGATTTGTAGGGTGAAGGGCTGGGCATCGGTACCGGCAGTATCGGCGGGATGACAGGGGACGGATAGTCGCTGTATACGTCGGGATCGTCCGGCTGTCGCGTACTTCTTGGTGCTGCGGGTGGTTTTTGGAGGGTTGCTTGGGCTTGTTGGAGTTCGCTGCTGAGGCCGAACATCATGCTCCGGGCCTGCGCGTTCAGCTGTTCCAATTCCCCGTCCGCAACCGGCGGCGTCGTCACCCGGTTGCCCATCACCGCTTTCGGGTCGGCGGCCATCGCGTCGTACGCCTGCTTCTGTTGGAGCTTGGTCGCGTACACCTCGTGGATTTTGCGGAGCGCGGCGCGGGTGGTGCCGATGGCCTGGGTGGCGGCGGACAGTGCGGTGTAGTTCGCGGCGGCGGCGTCGTGGGTGCGTTGGACCTTGTCGATGAGCTCGTCGAGTTCGGCGAGGTACGTGCTGGAGGCGGCGCTGGTTTCGGGTGGCCAGGCGGCGGCGAGGCCGCGCCGGTATTCGTGGAGACGGCCGAGGTGGGTCTGTGCGAGGTCGCAGACCTTGCGCCAGCCGGCGACCTGTTTCCAGTGGTTGGTGGTGTCGTGGTCCTGTAGGCAGGCCCACATGCTGTTGACGTCCATGAGCTGCCAGTCGGTGAGGCCGGAGGTGCGGCCGGTGCCTCGTTCGATCACGGCAGCACCACCGGCCCTTCGATGTCGGGGCTGGTCGGGTCGGTCAGCATCGGCGTCGGCCCGCCGGGGAGGACGGCGCTCGGGTCGGCGAGGGCACGTCGGACGTCGACCACCCGCGCGGCGGTGAAGGCGTCGCTGTCGGCGTAGTGGGTGGCGACTCGGTCGGCGGCGGCGGCGAGGTGGCCGGTGGCGCCTCGGACGGCGTACACCATGTCGGCGGTGGCCTGCTGCGTCTCGTGGTGGGCGTGCAGGAACGTGACCAGCTCGACGAAGGCGTCGCACGGGTTGGGGAGCTTCGCCGACATGTCCTCCGCGATGTACGACAGGTGCGGCGCGTAGTTGCTCTCGACCTCGGCGGCGAGCCGGTCGGCGAAGTCGCGGAGCTGGCTGATGTCGGCCTCGATGCCGCCGTAACCGCGCAACCAGGGCGCTGGCCGGTCCTCCTCAGGGATCACGGATCCTCCCTACGTGTGACGGCACCACTTCCCTGAGTGAGGGTAACGGCTCGACCGGCCCCTGGCAGCCCCCGTCCGGGTAGGTCGGGTCAGCGGGGCAGCCCGGCGGCGCGCCACCCGCCGGGACCGGCCGGTCGCCCGCTGCGCGCCCAGGCGGACGCGGTCTTCGGGGCGGGGGTCACGGCCGGGCGGGAGCGGACGACGACCGCCCCGACGAGAGCGGCCAACTCCTCGGCGGTGGGCACACCGCGGACGACCCGGATCAGCGGCTCTTCGGCAGACATGACGCCAGGGTACGCCGCGCGAAGTCGCGGGAAGCGGACAGTGGCGTGCCGACGGTGTGAGCGTCGGCGGGTCCGGGTACCGTCTCAGCGATGTCGAACGCGCTTCCCCAACTTGTCGCTGACCGATACCGGCTCCTGTCGCCGCTCGGCCAGGGTGGCATGGGCCGGGTGTGGAAGGCGCGTGACGAGGTGCTGCATCGGGACGTCGCCATCAAGGAGTTGGTGCCGCCGCCCGGCCTCACCGACGAGGAGCGCCGCGAGATGCGGGAGCGCTCGTTGCGGGAGGCCCGGGCCATCGCCCGGCTCAACCACGCCAACGTCGTCCGCATCTTCGACGTGCTGCGCACCGACGGCGATCCGTGGATCGTCATGGAGTACGTGCCGTCGAAGTCGTTGCAGGACACGCTCGCCGAGGACGGCCCGGTGTCGGTGGCCCGCGCGGTGGAGATCGGGCTCGGCGTGCTGGGTGCGCTCAGCTCCGCGCACAAGGCGGGCGTCATGCACCGCGACGTCAAGCCGGGCAACGTGTTGCTCGGCGAGGACGGCCGGGTGGTGTTGACCGATTTCGGTCTCGCCACGATCCCCGGCGACCCCAACGTGACCCGCACCGGCATGGTGCTCGGGTCACCCGCGTACATCTCCCCGGAGCGCGCCCGCGACGGCACCGCCGGGCCCGAGGCCGACCTGTGGTCGTTGGGTGCAACGCTCTACGCGGCGGTCGAGGGCAAGTCGCCGTACGCCCGGCCGTCGGCGATCGGCACCCTGGCCGCGTTGGCCACCGAGCCGATCCCGCCGCCGAAGAACGCCGGCCCGCTCAAGGCCGTGCTCAACGGGCTGCTGCGCAAGGACCCGAACGAACGGATCACCGCCGAGGTGGCGGAGCGCCTGCTGCGCCGCGCCGGAGGCAAGCGGTCGCGCGGGATCTCACTGCTCGATGGCGTACGCCGGCCGGGGCCGAACGGCCCACGCGAGCCGCGCCCGCCGCTGGTGCCGGCACCACGACCTGCCGAGAGTGCCGACCGGCCGGTGTCGCCACCGCCGGCCGCCGCGTCTGTCGCCGCCGTGACCTCGGCCGCGGACGCGGCACCGGCCGAGGCTCCCACGACGACGGCCGACGCCACACCGACTGCCGTGGTGTCGTCCGGTGTGGACGCCGGTCCGGCCGCGTCGGAGCCGACCGCCACGATCGACCGCCCGGCCCCGGCCGACGCCGACCCGACCGCGAAGGTCACGGCGACGAGCGACACGACCGGCGACGGTACGACGAACGACGACGACGAG
The DNA here is from genome assembly GCF_029581455.1 of Micromonospora sp. WMMD964. Taxonomy (NCBI): domain Bacteria; kingdom Bacillati; phylum Actinomycetota; class Actinomycetes; order Micromonosporales; family Micromonosporaceae; genus Micromonospora; species Micromonospora sp. WMMD964. The sequence goes on from NZ_CP120860.1 coordinate 1,933,359, forward strand.
CCGACCGTCGTCGACGGTCCGCCGGTGGCGCCGGTGCAGCGCAAGCCGTCGACGCCGACGGCGCTCATGCCTCCGGTGGGTCCTCCCGGCCGCGCGGCGGTGCCGCTGTCGGACGGCACGAAGCCGAACAACACCCGCCGCAACGTGCTGGTCGGGGCCCTGGTCGCGCTGCTGCTGATCGGCCTCGCGGTGATCGTGCCGATGCTCACCAAGGACGACGAGAAGACCCCACAGGCCAACCCGACAGCGGCCGCCGCGACCTCGGGGGCTGCGCCGACGTCCGCACCGGCGGCACCGCCGCCGACCAGCGGCGCGCCCAGCCCGACGCCCTCGGCCACGCCCTCGGCGGACCCGAACGCGCTACCGGCAGGATGGAAGCTGCACAAGGACCCCACCGGTTTCAGCCTGCCGATCCCCGACGGCTGGGTGCGTAGCCAGGTCAACGGCAACACAGTCGTCTTCAATCAGTCCAACGGTCCGGGAAAGCTGCTTGTGCAGTGGACCAACAGCCCGAAGAAGGACGCGGTAGCGGACTGGCAGGAGCAGGAGCCGAACCGCAAGCGGATCGTCAGCAACTACCAGAACCTCGGCATCAAGTCCTGCGACTTCTGGAAGACCTGCGGCGACTGGGAGTGGCTGGAGACCCGGGACGGGCAGCGGATCCACGTCCGTAACCGGGGCTTCGTGACGGCCAGCGATCGCGGGTACGCCCTGCGGTGGGAGATCGCCGAGAAGGACTGGCAGGCCAACCTGCCGAACTTCGACCGGATCGCCAAGGGTTTCGTGCCCGACCGTCAGGACTGAAACTCATTCGCATGACCCTCCGTCGTCCTGGGTACTTGACCTTCGACGACGGAGGGAGGCACGACATGGGTTACCGACGGAGGGACACCCGGCCTCGGCTGGCACTGTGGATGCTCGTCGCGCTCGGCGACGCGATCCTGCTGCTGGTCGCCGTGGGGGTTCCGGCGCTCATCGCACTGCTCAGCGTCGTGATCGTTGCCGGTTCCGGGGTGGCCGCCTGGCGGCTGTCGCGCCGGGGTGCGCTGGCCCGCGAGGAAGCTGTGGTGCCGGCCCTGAGTCGGCGTCGGGCCTGAACGACGGTGTGGCGGCAGCAGGACCGATTGTCGACCGTGAGTCGATCGTCGATCCCGCTGCCGCCAACGGCACGGTCAGGTGTTGTTCGCCAGGGCGATCAGACGACTCCGGTCGCCGTTCCAGTAGTTGCGGTCCACGTTGCCGCTGATCCCGGAGACAGCGCCGGTGCTGGTGTACTGCCAGAAGCTCCACACCGATGCCCCGGCCGGCAGGGCGCCCGGCGTGCTCGACCAGCGGGCCAGCCAGAGCGGGTGGTTCGCCCACGGGCCGGTCCAGCTGCCGGTGCACTGGTTCCACCAGCTCGTGGTGGTGTAGATGACCGCGTACCGGCCGGTGCGGGAGCGGTAGGTGTTCAGGAAGTCCTGCACCCAGTTGCGCATGCCGGTCGTGCTGAGCCCGTAGCAGTAGCCACCGCTGTACGGGTTGGCCTCGATGTCCAGCGCCGCCGGAAGGGTGCGGCTGTCCGCCGACCAGGCGCCGCCATTGGAGGCCAGGTAGTTTGCCTGGGTGGAGCCGGCGGAGATGTTGGGCCGGGCGAAGTGGTACGCCCCGCGGATCACCCCGGCGTTGTACGCGTTGACGTAGTTCGCGTTGAAGTTCGGGTCCTTGTAGCTGGTGCCCTCGGTCGCCTTGATGAAGGCGAACTGGACTCCGGCGTTGCGGACGCTGGTCCAGTTGATGGTGCCCTGGTAGCGGGACACGTCGATGCCGGGTGTGGTGGCCGCGGCCGCCGGTCCAGCGGTCGCGACGAGGGCCGCCGCCGCGGTGGCGAGGACGGTGAGGCCGGCCGCGAGCGCGCGGCGCAGCGATGACGGGGTACGGGCCATGAGTGCCTCCAAGAGGATCGCTCTATCGACAATCATCTTTGGAGGTTAGTGCCCAAGATCGCAAGTGCGGCTGAAGAAAGCTTCATTGATGGTTCATGAAGGTCCGCTGCCCGGGGTCGGAAGGATCAGTGCAGCGCGGCCGGGTCGAGCTGCCAACGAAACGGCTCGACGACTGTCAACGTCTCGCCGGCCTTGGCGATCTGGTCCTCGACGTAGTGCTCACCGTCCAGCCGGTACAACCGCAACGAGTGCCCGTCCCCGTCCTGCTCGACAAGCAGGTACCAGGGGATTCGCGCGATGGCGTAGAGCTGCATCTTGAGCAGGCGATCGGCGGCTGCGTTGCCCGGTGAGACGACCTCTCCGACCAAGCGCACCCGGTCGGCGTCGAGGAAGGTGCCCTCGTCGTCGTCGTCGGTCACGACGAGGTCCGGGATGACGACCCGGTCGACGCCGAGCCGGACGTTGATCGCGTCGTAGACCAAAAGGCCGCGGGGCTCCGCGGCAGCCTCGATGCTGTTCGCCAGCCGGCGCGACACCCGCTGGTGCCGTCGGCTCGGGGCAGGGCTCACCAGCAGGCTCCCGTCGAGCAGCTCGATCCGGTCAGGCGTCTCGCCCAGGGCGAAGTAGTCGGCTTCGGTCCACAGGCCGACGTGCGGCTCCAGAGGCGCAGTGCTCACCGGCGCTCACCTCCCGCTCCACTCGCCACCCGATCAGTCTCACAGGATACGAGCCGATGCCTCCGGAGCGACCCGGAACGCCGCCGGTAGGCTCGCGCCCCATGATGTCGATCGACGGGCTTGGCGACCTGTGGGACACGCTGTTCGGCGCGCAGCCGGACCCGCCCGCGCTGCTGGTGCTGATCACCGCGGCGGTCGCGCTGGTGGTGGTGTCCACGCGTCTGCCCTGGCGGATCGCCCGGAACGCCATCACCATCGCGCACGAGGGTGGGCACGCCCTGGTGGCCCTGCTCACCGGCCGCAAGCTGCGCGGCATCCGGCTGCACTCGGACACGTCCGGGTTGACGCTCTCCGCCGGTCGTCCCACCGGGCCGGGAATGATCCTCACCCTCCTCGCCGGGTACGTCGCCCCGCCGCTGGTCGGGCTGGCCGGCGCCTGGCTGCTCGGCGGCAACCGGATCACCCTCCTGCTCTGGGTGGCGGTGGCCCTGCTGCTGGCCATGCTCGTCATGATCCGCAATGCCTTCGGCGTGGTGTCGCTGCTGGTCACCGGTGCGCTGGTATTCGCCGTCTCCTGGTACGCATCGCCGCAGGTCCAGGCCGCGTTCGCGTACGCCGGGGTGTGGTTCCTGTTGCTCGGCGGGGTGCGGCCGGTGGTGGAGCTGCAACGGCTGCGCTCGCGGGGCCGGATGCCCGCCTCCGATGCCGACCAGCTCGCCGGGCTGACCCCGTTCCCGGCGATCTTCTGGGTGACGGTCTTCGCCCTGATCAACCTGGCCGCGCTGGTCGCCGGCGCACTCCTGCTGGCCGGCCCGATCCTGACGAACGCCGGCCTGACGGCCTGACCCGCCCCTCCCCGCGCCCCCTGCCCCGGGCGGCCCGCGCCCCGGGCGGCCCGCGCCCCGCGCGGCCCGCGCCCCGCGCGGTCGATCATGGAGTTGTGGCGGGTGATGAAAGCCGCGAATATCCCCGGATCGGGCACCACAAGTCCATGATCGACCGGGGAGGGCGGGGCCGGGGACACGTGGGGTCAGCGGGCGGGGCGGCCAGGGCGGCGGGGCGGGCAGAATGAGGGCATGCGATACATGATCATCGGGGCGGGCGCGGTCGGCGGAACGATCGGTGTGCGGCTGGCCGAGGCGGGCCGGGACGTGACCCTGGTGGCCCGGGGAGCGCACCTCGACGTGATCCGGGAACGGGGTCTGACGCTGCGGCAGCCCGACGGCGAGGTCACCGCCCGGCTCACCGCGGCGGACGGGCCCGGCGACGAGCCGCTGCCGGCGGACACGGTGCTGATCCTCACCGTCAAGTCACAGGACACCGCCGCCGCGCTCGCCGCCTGGGTGGACGCGCCGGTGGCGGGCGGCGGTACGGCGGGCGAGCGGCTGCCACTGGTCACCGCCCAGAACGGGGTGGCGAACGAGCAAGCCGCGTTGCGTCTCTTCGCCGACGTACACCCGGTCTGCGTCTGGTTGCCCGCCACCCACCTGGACCCGGGCGTGGTGGTGGCCAACGGCTACCCGCACCCGGGGATGCTCCACATCGGCCGCTATCCGAGCGGCGCCGACGACACCGACCGGGCGATCGCCGCCGACCTGGACGCCGCGGGCTTCGTCGCCCCGGTACGCGCGGACGTCATGCGCTGGAAGTACGGCAAGCTGCTGAGCAACCTCGGCAACGGCCTACAGGCGCTGCTCGGCGGGGACATCCCCGACGAGCTGGCCGGGCGGGTACGCGCCGAAGGCGTCGCAGCGCTCGCCGCCGCCGGGATCGCGCACACCACCCCGGAGGAGGAGAAGGCCGAACGCGGTGACCTGGTCGGGCAGCGCCCGGTCGACGGCGAGGCCCGATCCGGTGGCTCCACCTGGCAGAGCCTGGCCCGGGGCACCGGTTCGACCGAGGTGGACCACCTCAACGGGGAGATCGCGTTGCTCGGCCGGCTGCACGGCGTACCGACGCCGGCCAACGTCGCCGTCCAGCGGGCGGTGCGCCGGGCGGTCCGGGAGCGGATCCCGGCCGGCGCGTTCCCGCTCGCCGAGCTGGAGAAGATGATCGCCTGATCGGGGCAACCGGCGCCCCTGCCCGGTGCGTGTTCCCTGCGACCGACACGGGGAGGTGGAGGGTGCCGGACGTCGACGGGTTCGACGAGTTCTACCGGGGGAGTCGGCAACGGCTGCTCGGGTTCGTCTACGTGCTCACCGGCGACCGGGGTGAGGCGCAGGACGCCGTGCAGGAGGCGTACATCCGGGCGTGGCAGCGCTGGTCCACGGTCAGCGGCTACGACGACCCGGAGGCGTGGGTACGGGTGGTGGCCAGCCGGATCGCCGTCAGCAGGTGGCGCAGCCTGCGCAGCCGGGCCCGCGCGTACCTGCGGCACGGCGCCACCGAGAGCGTTCCCGGCCCGGGCACCGACACCGTCGAGGTGGTCGCCGCCCTGCGTCGGCTGCCAGAGGAGCAACGCGTCGCCATCGCCCTCTACTACCTGATGGGTATGCCGGTCGCCGAGGTGGCACGGGAGACCGATGCCCCGGTGGGCACGGTGAAGGCCCGACTCTCCCGGGGGCGTGCCGCGCTCGCCGGCCTGCTCGCCGTCTCTGACCTGGAGGAGGCCACCGATGCGTGACGACCTGACGTTCGTCGAACAGGTCCGGCGAGACCTGCAGGACGTGCGCTGGCCCGCTCCGGAGGAGATCCGGGCCCGGGCCCGCCGCCGCAGCCAGCGCAGGATAGTGGCGGCCACCGCCGTACTGGCCCTCGCCGGGGGCACCGCCGTTGCGCTCGTCGCAACCGGCGGATCTCCGGCGCCGTCGACACCGGCCGCCTCGGCCGCGCCCGACGCCACGCCGACCCAGCACGAGATCACCACCGACGCCCTGCTCCAGCCGGCCGACCTGACGCGCCCGATCGAGGTGCAGCTCAGCCAGGCGGGCATGGGGGAGCCGGTCCGGGTCGACGCGATGCTCGAACAGTGCCGGGCGAACCTGGGGCTGCCGGAGGGGTGGCGGTTCTCCCGCCTGTCCCGCTCACAGACCCTGCTTCGGGCGCGTCCCGCCGGAACCGAGCCCGGCAACGCCGACGTCCTCGTGATGCAGGACGTCTACCGGATGGCAACACAGGACGAGGCGACGTTGGCCCTCGTGACCCTCCAAGGTCTGGTGGACCCGTGCGACGAGTGGCGCAGCCGCGGGCCGTACGAGCGGAAGGGGCAGACCGGTACGGCGGAGGCGGTGCACCGGTGGCAGGTCCGGCCGCTGGACTCTGGGGGGCAGGGCGGCGTCCTGCTGACCCACACGGTTTCCCAGGCCCGGGATGTGAACACCGGCGCGACGCTCAACGACGAGACGCGCCCGACCAACACGGCGGTGGTGCAGGTCGGCGATCTCGTCTCGGTGCTCAGCCTCGGTCGCGACGGCACCGAGGCGGAACTCCAACAGTTCGCCGTCGCGGCCGTGGCGCGCCTGTGCGCGAACGCCAACGCCCCACCCCCGAACTGTTGAGGGCGACGCGACCAGCCTCAGAGTGGGATGTTGCCGTGCTTCTTCGGGGGCAGGGTCTCCCGCTTGGTACGCAGGACGCGCAGCGCTCGCACGATCTGGCTACGCGTCTCGTGCGGCGGGATGACCGCGTCGACGTACCCGCGTTCGGCGGCCACGTACGGGTTGGCCAGGGTGTCCTCGTACTCGGCGATCTTCTCGGCCCGGACCGCCGCCGGGTCGTCGGCACCGGCCAGCTCGGAGCGGTAGAGGATGTTCACCGCGCCCTGCGCGCCCATCACCGCGATCTGCGCTGTCGGCCAGGCGAAGTTCAGGTCCGCGCCGAGGTGCTTGGACCCCATCACGTCGTACGCCCCGCCGTACGCCTTGCGGGTGATCACGGTGACCTTGGGGACGGTCGCCTCGGCGTACGCGTAGATGAGCTTGGCGCCCCGACGGATGATGCCGTCCCACTCCTGGCCGGTGCCGGGCAGGAAGCCGGGTACGTCCACGAAGGTCAGCACGGGGATGTTGAACGCGTCGCAGGTGCGGACGAACCGGGCGGCCTTCTCCGAGGCGGCGATGTCCAGGGTGCCGGCGAAGTGCATCGGCTGGTTGGCGACCACGCCCACCGGCCGCCCTTCGACCCGGCCGTAGCCGACCACGATGTTCTGCGCGTAGAGCGGCTGGACTTCGAGGAACTCCCCGTCGTCCAGGACGTGCTCGATCACCGTGTGGATGTCGTACGGCTGGTTGGCGGAGTCCGGGATCAGGGTGTCCAGCTCACGGTCCTCGTCGCTGATCTCCAGCGCGGCGGTGGCGTCGAAGACGACCGGCTCGTCGAGGTTGTTCGACGGCAGGTACGACAGCAGCGCCTTCACGTAGTCGACGGCGTCCTCCTCGTCGCTGGCGAGGTAGTGCGCGTTGCCGCTGCGGGAGTTGTGCGTGCGGGCCCCGCCCAGCTCCTCCATGCCGACGTCCTCGCCGGTCACCGTCTTGATCACATCGGGGCCGGTGATGAACATGTGCGAGGTCTGGTCGACCATCACGGTGAAGTCGGTGACCGCGGGCGAGTAGACGGCGCCACCGGCGCAGGGGCCCATCACCAGTGAGATCTGCGGGATGACACCGGAGGCCCGTACGTTGCGGAAGAAGATCTCCCCGTAGAGGCCGAGCGAGACCACGCCCTCCTGGATGCGGGCGCCACCGGAGTCGTTGATGCCGACCACCGGGCAGCCGATCTTCATGGCCAGGTCCATCACCTTGACGATCTTCTCGCCGAAGACCTCACCGAGTGAGCCGCCGAAGACCGTGAAGTCCTGTGCGAAGACGCACACCTGCCGGCCGTCCACCGTGCCGTAGCCGGTGACCACCCCGTCGCCGTACGGGCGGTTCTTCTCCAACCCGAAGGCCGTGGACCGGTGCCGGGCCAGCTCGTCCAGCTCGACGAAGGAGCCCTCGTCGAGGAGCATCTCGATCCGCTCACGGGCGGTCCTCTTGCCGCGCGCGTGCTGCTTCTCGACCGCGCGGGCCGACCCGGCGTGCACCGCCTCGTCGACCCGGCGCTCCAGGTCCGCCAGCTTGCCCGCGGTGCTGTGGATGTTGGTCCCGGTCTCGGTAGTCACCCAGGGAATATAACGATGGTTCAGGTGGGTGCCGCTGTGCAGTACGCCTCAGTGCCGACACGGCCGCCGCCGTAGGCTGACGGGATGCCGGGCTCCCCGTACACCGATCTGGATCGCCCGCCGCTGTCGGCGGCCCGGCTGCGCCGCGCGTTGGTCGCGCCGAACGGGCCGTGGGCCCGGCTGGAGCTGCGCACCGAGACCGGCTCCACCAACGCCGACGTGGCCGAGGCCGCTCGGGTCGGTGAGCCCGAGGGCCTGGTCGTGGTCGCCGAGCAGCAGACCGCCGGGCGTGGCCGTCGCGGTCGGGTCTGGCAGTCGCCGGCTCGGGCCGGCATCACCACGAGCGTGCTGCTGCGGCCCGGCGAGGCCGTGCCGGACCGCGGGTGGCTGGCGGTGCCACCGACGGGGTACGGGTGGCTGCCGTTGCTGGCCGGTGTGGCGCTGGTGGAGGCGGTGGCCCGGCTGGCCGAGCTGGAGGCCGCCCTGAAGTGGCCCAACGACCTGCTGATCGACGGCGCGAAGTGCGCGGGCGTGTTGGCCGAGGTGGTGCCGGGGCGTTCGGCTGACGAACCGGCGGCCATCGTGCTCGGCATCGGGCTCAACGTGACGCTGCGCGCCGACGAGCTGCCGGTGAACCCGACCGGGCTGCCGGCCACGTCGCTTCAGCTCGCCGGCGCGGCGGCCACCGACCGGGATCCGCTGCTGCGGGCCCTGCTCCGCTCGGTGGCCGACTGGTACGACAGGTGGCGCTCGGCGGGCGGGGACGCGGTGGCCAGCGGCCTGCGGGACGCCTACCTGGCGGCCTGTTCGACTGTCGGCCGTGAGGTGCGCGTCATGCTCCCCGACGGCGAGGTGCTGACCGGCACCGCCACGGGGGTGGACCGGGACGGCCAACTCCAGGTGGCCACCGCCGCCACCACCCGCACTCTGGCCGCGGGTGACGTCCTGCACCTGCGCTGATCGCACGACCGGCGTCGAACGCACGACGGCCGCGACCGGCCGCCCACCTTGCAAGATCGTGAAGTGTGGGGTGGGGCCGCGTGGCGGATGTCGTGGTGGGCTCTGCGGGGTTTACCGTCTGCGCGTCGAGAAGATGGCGTTGGAGGTTTGCCGTGGCGTTTCCCGAAGACGTGCTCACCAAGGACGAGCACGTCGTGCTGCACCTGCATCCGCACTGGAAGGCGCTGATCCGGCCGATCGTGGTGCTGGTGCTGGCCATCGCCGCAGTGGTGGTCGGCGTGCTGCTGCTGCCCGAGAGCAGCGGCGGTTCGATCGCCCTGGCCGTGATCGGAGCGATCGCCCTGGTCGCGGTGCTCTGGCTCGGTCTGTGGCCGTTCCTGGTCTGGCGTACCACCCACTACCTGTTCACCAACGAGCGTGTGCTGTTGCAGCAGGGTGTCTTCTCCCGGGACCGGCGGGACCTCCCGCTCACCCGGATCAACGACCACTCGATGAACCAGCACTTCTTCGAGCGTCTGCTGGGCTGCGGCACGCTCACGATCGAGTCGGCCGGGGAGCGTGGCCAGTCGGTGCTCGCCGACGTGCCCGGGGTCAGCCGGGTGCAGACGACCCTCTACGAGTTGGTCGAGGCGCAGCACGACAAGCACTCGCTCGGCGACGGGGAGATGCGCGACATCCTCGCCGACATGCGCGAGGGTAAGCCGCTGCGCGACACCACGACCTGATCCGTCAGCGACGACCGTGACCCGCCCGGACCGACGTCGGGGCGGGTCAGTTCCGGGTTTCGACGCTGGGCGGGCCGCTCGCGGGCGGCACGGCCCCGGCCGGAGTGGCCTGGGCCGGGTCGGTCTGGGCCGGGTCGGTCTGGGCCGGGTCGGTCTGGGCCGGGTCGGTCTGGGCCGGGTCGGTCTGGGCCGGGTCGGTCTGGGCCGGGTTGGTGGACGGCGGCTGGTCGGCCGCCGGTGCGCCGGCATCGGGCAGGTCCTGGGCGGGAGTGTCGCCCCCGGTCGGTCGCGCGGCGAACCAGCCACGGAACCGGGTCCGGAGCACCTCCTGCTCGGGCCGGTCGTCCGGGCCGAGGCGGAGCATGGTGCCGGTGAGGCTGACGGTGCCGAGCCCCGGCCGGGCGGTGGACGGTCGGGCACCCATCACGTCGACCCGTACGGCGAGCCGGTCGCCGGCACGCACGGGAGCGAGCCAGCGCAGCTCCTCCAGGCCGGGCGAGGCGTCCGCCGCCGCCCGGGACAGCAGATGGTCGACGTAGGCGCGCATGAACAGGCTGACCGTGTAGAAACCACTCGCTATCAGTCCGCCGTGCCGGCTCTGCCCGGCCAGGTCGGGGTCGACGTGGTACCACTGCGGGTCGAAGCGACGGGCGAACGCGACCATCTCGTCGCCGTCCACGGTCACCACGCCGAGGTCGACGGTCAGCCCGGGGACGAGATCCTCGAAGAACAGCTCGGCGGGTTGCCCGGTGCCGGAGCGTGCGGCGGGTGCCGTCACCGGCGGGGTGAGCGGCGAGTGCCGACGTGCAGCTCAGCGGCGAGTTCCGCGTCCAGGTCGGCGGCGGGGCTGACGCTCAGCCGGGCGGGCCGCCCCTGGGTGGGGGCGCCCGGCGGTGGGTCGCCGCGGTGCGCGGCCTCCGCCTCCTCCAACTCGGAGACGGATTCGGCGAGTTCGGCGACCGGGTCCATCTCGGCCATGGTGTCCCACTCGTCGCGCGGGATGTCGTGCCAGGTGGAATCCGGCTTCGTCTCGTCCTCGACCGCCGCGACCGGCTGGAAGACGAACGTCCGGTAGGACCAGAACCGGAACAGCGTGGCGAGCAGGACGCCGACGGTCTTCGCCACGTTCAGGGCGAGCAGGCCGTGCACGCCGAGGCCGTACTTGGCGGCAGCCACCGCGCCGAGCTCAATGAGCAGGCCAGCACCATTGAAGAGGAAGAAAAGGAGGTATTCCCGACGAAGTGCCGATTTCGGGCGATCCCGGTACGTCCAGTGCCGATTCATGAGGTACGACGTGATCGTGGCGACAATGGTCGCGACCACTGTTGCCTTCAACTGGCCGTTGACGAAAACGGTCAGTGCAAGGGCATTGAACACCGCGTAATTGATGACGGTGTTGATGCCGCCGACGATGCCGAACTTGAGCGCCTCGTGGATGAACTTCTGCCAGCGCTCAGGCAGCAGACGGACAAGACGCATGTGAAACACCTTAGGGCAGTCGTGGCGGCCGGCGATCACCGGCCGAACAGGGTAGGCGGCAGGTCACGCCCCGTGGTCACGGTCGGGCATGACCGGCGGAAGGGTTGGGGTTCCCGCTTCGACGAAGACGAACCGCCGGTACGACCAGAATCGGAACAGCGTGCCGAGCCCGGTGCCGACGATGTAGCTGGCCACGTTGTCGGCCAGGCGCGTCTCGAACACGGCTGGCCAGATGCTGCCGAGCCCGTACCGACTGATCGCGAGGCAGGCCACCGCGATGCCGAGGCCGACCGCGTTGAACAGGAAGAACAGCGCGTACTCGCGGGCCGGGTTGTTGCGCTGGCGGTGGCGCCACGTCCAGAACCGGTTGCCCAGGAAGGCGACGGAGGCCGCGATCACCGTGGAGATCGTCTTCGCCGTCAACTCCTCCACGCCGCGACTGCTCGTCAGGTAGTTGAAGAGCGCGAAGTCGATGAGGAAGGCGATGCCGCCCACGGTGGCGAACTTGCTCATCTCGCGGACGAGGTGACCGAAACGGTCCAGCAGTTTGCCGACCAGACCCGTTCGGGTCTGCCGGGAACCCGGTTGCTCCCCGGTCATCGTGGCGGCCACGGGGCGAGCCTACCGGCTGTGGCCCGGTCAGCGGGGTAGCAACCGCGAGCGGGTGTGGCCGCACACGGGAGCCCAGCGCCGTGTGCGGAACGGTTGAACGCAGCGTAACCAATTAGGAGGACTGTCGCGGCCCGGAACGGGAATCCACGCACCGGTCGGCAGGGCATGGCCACCCCCGACCGCACCAAGAGTCCGCCGGAGTGCACAACAAGATTTGCGTGAAACTGCGCGGGAAAGCGGGTATTAGTTCGCGATGCCGCAGCGTAGCCGTAGCTTGTGCAGTTCTTCACAACCAGTCCCACTGACTCGGAAGGCTGTCCGGTTTACGCTGAGGCCAATCCCAGGTTTCCACGAAGGCGACGCATCGCGCCGCTGAGTCTCGTGCATCCCATAGATCGGTCAGCGTCGACCACAAGGAGATGTGTCATGGTTGCTCCGGCTGTTGTGCGGGGTATCGATCAGGCCCCGACGTCCCACCCGAAACTGCTCGCCTGGGTCCGTGAGGTCGCAGAACTGACCACCCCCGACCGTGTCGTCTGGGTGGACGGGTCCGACGAGGAGTGGCGCCGCCTCACCGACGAGCTGGTGGAGGCCGGGACGCTGGTCCGGCTGAACCCGGAGAAGAAGCCCAACTCGTTCTACGCCCGTACCGACCCGTCGGATGTCGCCCGGGTCGAGGAGCGCACCTACATCTGCTCCGTCGACGAGGCGGACGCCGGCCCCACCAACAACTGGATGGCGCCGGCTGAGATGAAGCGGACGATGACGGATCTGTACCGGAGCTCGATGCGCGGTCGCACGATGTACGTCATTCCGTTCGTGATGGGCCCGGTCGAGGCCGAGTCTCCGATGTTCGGTGTCGAGATCACCGACAGCCCGTACGTGGTCGCCTCCATGCGGATCATGACGCGGATGGGCGCGCGGGTCCTCGAGGCGATGGGTGACGACGCGGACTTCGTGCACGCCCTGCACTCGATCGGCGCGCCGCTCGCCCCCGGACAGCAGGACGTGGCCTGGCCGTGCAACGAGACCAAGTACATCTCGCACTTCCCGGAGACCCGGGAGATCTGGTCGTACGGCTCGGGGTACGGCGGAAACTCGCTGCTCGGCAAGAAGTGCTACTCCCTGCGGATCGCCAGCGTGATGGGCCGGGACGAGGGCTGGCTCGCCGAGCACATGCTGATCCTCAAGATCACCTCGCCGGAGGGCCGGGTCTACCACATCGCCGGCGCGTTCCCGTCCGCCTGCGGTAAGACCAACCTGGCCATGGTGGAGCCGACCATCCCGGGTTGGAAGGTCGAGACCATCGGCGACGACATCGCCTGGATGCGGTTCGGCCCGGACGGCCGCCTGTACGCGGTGAACCCGGAGTACGGCCTCTTCGGTGTCGCACCCGGCACCGACTGGAAGACCAACGCCAACGCCATGCGCACCCTGGACCGGGGCAACTCCATCTTCACCAACGTGGGTCTCACCGACGACGGTGACATCTGGTGGGAGGGCATGGGGGAGCCGCCGGCACACCTGATCGACTGGAAGGGCAACGACTGGACGCCGGAGAGCGACAGCCTCTCCTCCCACGCGAACAGCCGTTTCTGCACCCCGATCACCCAGTGCCCGATCCTCGCCGACGAGTACTTCGACCCGAACGGCGTGCCGATCGACGCGATCCTCTTCGGTGGGCGCCGCAAGGACACCGTCCCGCTGGTGACCGAGGCCCGCGACTGGGTGCACGGCGTCTACATGGGTGCCACGCTCTCCTCGGAGACCACCGCGGCCGCGTCCGGCGCCGTCGGCGTGGTCCGCCGCGACCCGATGGCGATGCTGCCGTTCATCGGCTACCACGCGGGCGACTACTTCCGGCACTGGATCGAGATGGGCAAGGGCGCCGACGGCGACGAGGCGAAGCTGCCGAAGATCTACTACGTCAACTGGTTCCGTAAGGACCCGGACGGCTCGTTCCTCTGGCCGGGATTCGGGGAGAACTCCCGGGTGCTCAAGTGGATCGTCGAGCGGATCGAGGGCACCGCCGACGCGGTCGAGACGCCGGTCGGTATGGTCCCCGCGCCGAACGCGCTGGACGTCGAGGGTCTGGACATGACCCCGGAGGACGTCCGGATCGCCCTCAAGGTCGACCCGGACGAGTGGCGCAACGAGCTGCCGATGATCACCGAGTGGTTCGAGAAGTTCGGTGACAAGCTGCCCGGCGTGCTCTGGGCCGAGCTGGACGCGCTGCGCGCCCGTCTGGACGCCGTGCAGCCGCAGCGCTAGGTGTGAAGACCTGCCCCTTCGGGCATCATCGGATCCCATGAGGACGGCCGCCGAGACCGAGGTCCGGCGGCCGTCCGCCGTCCGGGCGCTCACCATCCTGCTGGCGACGACGGCGGCGGCCACCGTCGCGGTCGAGCTGCTCAACTGGTGGTACGCCCCGGAGCAGGGCTTCGGTCTGGCCGTACGCACCGGCTGGGCGATGCTGCGCTCGTTCGGCTTCCTGCTGCTGATCGGGCACGTGCGGCGGGGCCGCACGGTGGCCCGACCGTTCGGGTTGATCCTCGCGGTGACCACGGTCTTCGCGGTCGGCCGCCTGATCGTGCCCCGGCAGGGGGTGCCGCCGTTGCCCGGCCTGCTCGGCTTCGCCGTGCTCAGCGCGCTCTGCGCCACGGTGGTCTGGCTGCTCTACCGCTCGTCGGCGCTGGCCGGCCACCTGGTCCGGCACCGCCCCCGGCTCGTCATCGACCGGGCCGGCATCTCCTGGCGGGATACCCCTCCGCGCCGACCGCAGGCCAACGCCTGGCTGTTGACCAGCCGGGTGGCGGCCTTCACCTACAGCCCGCTGATGCTGGTGCCAGCCCTGGTGGCCGGGGGATCCATCCTGGACGGGCGGCTGAGCGCGGTACCGGCAGTGCTGTTCTGGTTCGGAGCGGGCATCGCCGCCAGTTACGCCGTGCTGTTCTGCACCGCCTTCCTGATGCGGGACAAGGACTGGGCGCGTGGCCTGCTGGTCGCCGTCACCGTGGCCGTCCTCGCGGTGGACCTGCCGCTGTGCTGGTGGTTGCTGGGCGTGGACGGCCTGGTCCGCGACGGCGGCCCGCTGCTCGCCGCCGCGGCGCTGGCCCTCTACGGCCTGCGCCGGGCGGGCCGTGCCTCCGACGCAGCCCGACCCGAACGTCAACCCTGATCACGGCGGGCCCCACACCGACGCCGCTGGACGCCGACCCGTCGGCTGACCACGGCCCAGCCCTTGCCCATTCCCTCCTTTGCTCTGCACTCCTATATGCACCGGTTGCGGACGGTAACCGTCGCCTCCGTGGGTGCAGAGCAAAGGGGGCGGGTGAGACCTGCCGGGCCGGTGCGGGAGCGGTCGTCAGGGGCGGACAGGGGGCAGGATGACGGGTGGCGTCGGTCACAGCGGCCGACGCCCGGCCGACCGCAAGGCCGACCGCGTCGACGGCGGCGGAAGCGGACGCGCCGGGTCGGACCGGAGGGAGGCGCGGTGAGCGACGAGTTCGACGTGGTGGTGGTGGGAGCCGGTCCGGCGGGGGCGGCCGCCGCGCTCACCGCTCGCCGGGCGGGTGCCAGCGTGCTGCTATTGGACCGGGCCGACTTCCCCCGCGACAAGGCGTGTGGCGATGGGATCGCCGCGCACTCGGTGGACGTGCTCGCCGAGTTGGGGGTGACCGAGGCGGTGGCGGGATACGCGCCGCTGCCCGCGTTACGCATGATCGCGCCGGGGGGCGGTGCGGTGGCCCGGGCGCTGCCCCGACCCGCGTACACCGTGCCGCGGGAGGTCTTCGACGCGCGTCTCGTGGCGGCTGCCGTGGCGGCCGGCGCCCAGCTACGTCGGCACACCGTGCGCCGGGTCGAGCCGCGCGCCGACCGGGTGGTGCTCGACGGGGAACTGTCCGGACGGGTGGTGGTGGGCGCGGACGGCGCCGGGTCGGTGGTGCGGCGTGCGCTCGGTCACCCGCAGAATCCCGACCGGCACCTGGCGCTCGCCATCCGGGGGTACGCCCCGGCTCTGCCCGGCCCGTCCGAGCAGCTCATCGTCACCTCGCAGGCGCGCTGGCCGGCGTACGCCTGGTCGTTCCCGATCGGCGACGGGCGGGCCAACGTCGGGTACGGGGAGGTGCTGCGCGGTGAGCCGTTGAGCCGCGCCTACCTGCTGGACCGGCTGGCCGCACTGCTGCCCGGCACCGACCTGGCGACGGTGACCGCGTTGCGGGCCCACCATCTGCCCCTGTCCACCCACCGACCGGCACCGGGTCGGGGTCGCACCCTGTTGGCCGGGGACGCGCTGTCTTTGATCAATCCGTTCACCGGTGAGGGCATCTTCTACGCGCTGCTGTCCGGTGCGCTGGCCGGCGCGGCAGCGGCCCGGTCACCCGAGGAGGCCGCCACCCGTTACGCCCACGGACTGCGTCGCCGCCTCGGCACCCACCTGCGGCACAGCTCGTTCGCCGCCTGGTTGGCGCGGCGGCGGCGGGTGGTGGACGCGGCTGTCCGGGCTGCCCGCCGGGACGACCGGGTGTTCTACGACGTGGTCGAGCTGGGCCTGGGTGACGGGCGCCTCAACGGACGCACACTTGCGATGATCGGCATCGGTCTGGCCGGCCGTGGTGGGGCTCCGAGGCAGTGATCTGGGAGAAGGGTCGCTACGCTGCAAGGTGATGACGCTGCGGAACCTTATCTACTCCGTGTACGAGCGCCGGCTCACGGCGAAGCTCGCCGGTAAGCCGGTGCCCCGCCACGTCGGGGTGATGTGCGACGGCAACCGCCGATGGGCGAGGGAGATGGGCTTCGTCGACCCCAACGACGGGCACCGGGTCGGCGCGGCGAAGATCAAGCACGTTCTCGGCTGGTGCGACCAGGCCGGCGTCGGGCACGTCACCCTCTATCTGCTGGCCACCGACAACCTGCGCCGTCCGGCCAGTGAGCTGGACCCACTCCTCAAGATCATTGAGGACCTGGTGGTGGAGCTGGCCGAGGAGGGAAACCCGTGGCGGCTGCGTATCGTCGGGGCGCTCGACCTGCTGCCGGCGCAGACCGCGGCGGCCCTCAAGGGCGCCGAGGAGCGCACCCGCGAGCGCAGCGGCGGCGCGGAGGTCAACATCGCCGTGGGGTACGGCGGTCGCCGGGAGATCACCGACGCGGTCCGCTCGCTGCTGCTGGAGCATGCCGCCTCCGGCGGCACGCTCGAGGAGTTGGCCGAGGTGCTGGACGTCGAGCACATCTCCGAGCACCTCTACACCCGGGGCCAGCCCGACCCTGACCTGGTCATCCGCACCAGTGGCGAGCAGCGGCTGTCCGGCTTCATGCTCTGGCAGTCCGCGCACTCGGAGTTCTACTTCTGCGAACTCAACTGGCCGGATTTCCGGCACATCGACTTCCTGCGGGCACTCCGCTCGTACGCCACCAGGCAACGCCGCTACGGCGCCTGAACGGGCCGGCGACGCGACCGTCGCCGACCCGGTCGGTCAGGACAGGTGGGTCAGTGCCTGGGTGAGGAAGTCGCCCAGGGCGGCCGGCGACTCGATGGTCAGGTCGGCGGCGTTGGCCACCTCGTGGCCGGTCTCCGGGTTGGCCACCGCCACACACACGCCGAGGAAGTCCGGGTCGGCGGCGGCGCGGGCACGCAGCGCGGCGAAAGCCTTGATGTCGGAGACGTCGTCACCGAAGTACCAGGCGCCGGTGGCGTCCTTGATCGCCTCGCCGATGACCATGCCCTTGTCCCGGTCGACGGGCGGCTTGAGCTCCAGCACCATCCGCCCGGCCTGCACCCGCAAGCCCAACCGTTCGGCCTGGGTCTCACCCCACTGCTGCACGGTCGAGCCGAGCTGCGGGGCGGTGCGCCAGTGCAGCGCGACGGACAGCCGCTTGTACTCCACCAGGGTGCCGGGTGGCAGCTCCGCCCGGGCCTGGTCGGCCAGCTCCGCCATGGTCGGCACCCAGGGCAGCGCGGCCGGCTCGGTGACGGTCTCCCCGCCGGAATGGCTGTGCTCCAACCCGTAGAGGCCGTAGAGGTCCACGCCGTCGAGCCCGCCGAGCTGATCCCGGAGGAACTCGACGGGTCGGGCGGAGACGATCGCCACCCGCCGCACGACCGGGGCCAACGCCTCGATCGCGGTCAGCGCCTTGGGCGCCGGGCGTACCGCGGTCGGATCGTCGTCGACGGGCGCGAGCGTGCCGTCGAAGTCGAAGAAGAGCACGGTCCCGGCCGCCCGGCTGGCGGTCGTCCGCCAGGCCTGGTCGGCGTTCAACGGGGTCCTCGGCTGCTGATTGCCCAGATTCAACGGCGGCACGCGCGTCAGCGTACCCCGGCGATCGGGGCTCATTCCTGGCCGAGCGGACCCGTTCGGCGGTGGGCGATCAGCGTTCGGCGGCTCCCCGTCCGCGCCGCCCGAACGGCACCACCGCTGCCTCCTGGCCGTGGCTCAGCAGGTAGCCCTCCACGAACCCGGTGTTGCGATCACCGGTGTGGTTCTCGATCTCGTTGAGCCGTGCCACCAGGAACTCGGTGAGGGCGGTGATCCGGTCGTTCAGACGCTCGTGCAGCTCGGCGACGACGGCCAGGACGACCGCGGTGCCGGCGGCGATGAGCGCGAAGAGATTGACGAGCAGCGGAAGTTGCCCGCCCTCGACTGCGAGAGTCACCGCGTTGCCGGTCGCCCACAGTGTCATCGACACCGTCGCGACCACGACTGCCAACCATTTCAGGGTCATGGACAGACCCCTCCTTCTGTCCCGCAGGGCTGGGTTCGGCCTTGTCCCGTCCCCCCGCCGATGACGAGCCCAAGCAGTACGAATAGGGACGCTAGCGTGCCCGTTCCTGCCCCGGAGGTAAACGAATGAACCTGACCAGGCGTTCTTTCGCTATCTGAGGAACTACCCTGCTTGATTGCCCCTTTTTCGGACATCGACCGGCAACGTTGGGCGGTATGCGAGGTATCTGATGGTTTCGCGGATGTGGAACTTCTCCGCGTCCGACACGTTCGGGTCGACCAGTCGACGCAGCAGAGCCTCGACGTCGGGGTCCATCGGAGGGGCGGGCTGACCGGTGCGGGGACCGGTCGCGGTGCGGTCCCAGCCGAGCGCCGCGAACGCGGCGGCGGGGTTCAACCCCAGGCCCTCGCAGAAGGCGACCACCCGTTCGGCCTCCGGGTCGCTGGCCCAGTCGCCCCGGACCCACCGGTTGATCGTCTGTCGGGAGACGCCGGTGCGCCGGGACACCTCGGTGCCGCTCCAGGCACGGGTCGCCCGTGCCTCGTCCAGGGCGCGCCGGACGAAGGTGGCGAAGGCGATCTTCCGCGCATTGGCCGTCTCGGTCACCCCGTGACCGTACGGCCAGCCGGAGTCGAGCGCGCGCCCCGGCTCGCCACTGTCACGCGGACGTGACGGTACCTTCGGATTTCCGGTAAACGATTCGACTGCTTTGTTGAGGGGTGTCACGCGGGCAGAATAGATGCCCGTAGTGGTCAACGTAAGGGGACGAAAAGCTGATACTGTCACGCCCATGGGACAATCTACGGTGTGTCACGTGCATGAGACGATTGGTGCTCACATGCGTCATGCCCCCGGTGCCGAGGGGGTGTGGTGACCGAGCTCGCCACCCGCGCCCAGGCCTTCGGGCTGATCGCCGAGGGGGTGGCCGCGGGGCTGACCGCCCCCTGGCGCCTCTACCTCGCCCGAGGCTGCCGTTATCTGTCGCTGAGTGTCGGCGATCGTGCCGAGTGGAACGCCTGGCGTACCCATCTCGGCTGCCCTGAGCTGAGCGTCCGGGTCTACGACGCCGGCGGTGAGATCCGCCGCTCCTCGGTGGCCGAGGTCGTCCTCGACGGCTGTCGGATCAGCGTCGAGCTGGTCGAGGAGGTCAGCACCGACGACCTGGACCGGCTGCTCGTCGCGGATCCCACCACGATCGAGCCGGAGGAGCGATGACCCGGCGTCCGAGCGGGGCCGGAGCTGCCCGATGAGCCCCTTCCTCGCGGTCTTCCTCGTCCTGGTGCTCGGTGCCACCAGCTATGCCGCCGGCCGCCTGCACGGGCAGCTGAGCTACCGCATCGGCTACCGCTTCGGCTACCGGCAGGGCTACTTCGACGGCGACCGGGGCGCCTGGAACAGGCGCCGCCGCGACGCCCAGGCGGCGATCGCGTCGGCCCTGTCGGTCGCGCCGGCGAGCGTCGCCCGCTCGGGCGCTGTCGCCCCCCGGCCCGGCACCACGTACACCGGCTCGTCGTTCACCACACCGGCCGCCCCGATCACCGGGCGGCACCCGACCGGCACGCTCGTCCGACGTACCGGTTGAGGTCGGTCCGCGGGCGACGCCCGCCGACCGCCGCCACGAACGCGGTGCGTCGTCCGCGGCGGACACGCACCGTCGGGGTCACGTCAGACCGGTGACGGTGGCCCCACCGGCCGGGATGCGCGCAGGGGGCATGCATCCCGGCCGGTTCCGCCGCGCCCGCCGCGGTGCCTTCCGGTTGGTGAGCGCCCCGACGGAGGGGCGTTCACCCACAGGTCTTGAAAGATCCACGTCCGACCTCCAGGGGCTGTTTCATAAGAACTGGCCGGCCTGCGGCGGGCCCGGACGACGCCCGGCGGCGTTGCGGTCGCGTTCGGATACGACACCGGTATCCGAACGTGACCGCGCCTTGCCGGATCGCCGCCCGGACTCCGCCTCGGCTCGGCTGCCCTCATGAAACAGCCCCTAGCCGAGAGGGTCCGGCGCGGCTAGCGTCTAGGCATGGCACGGGGTTCTCCCGAGCCAGCCGGTCCGCCCGGATCTGCGACCTCGCGCACGGGGTTCCGCATCCGACCCCGTGTCCCCGGGCACCGGAGGAGGCGGAACGCGGGTGGCGGGTGCCCATCCGTCGGAGCAGGCCTGTGACGACTCGCCGTACCCCTGCCGGTGCCGACCAGACCCCGGCCGCGACTGCCACGACCCGCCGTGCCACCAGGAGCCGCCGTTCGGCGGCCGCCGCGCCGGCCGACCCCAAGGAGCCGCGACCAGCAGGCCAGGCCTTTGTCCTGGACACGTCCGTGCTGCTCTCCGATCCGGCGGCGTTCCACCGGTTCGCCGAGCACGAGGTGGTGCTGCCCCTGGTCGTCATCACCGAGTTGGAGGGCAAGCGGCATCACCCGGAGTTGGGCTGGTTCGCCCGGCAGTCCCTGCGGATGCTCGACGACCTGCGCATCCGGCACGGCCGCCTGGATACTCCGGTGCCCGCCAACGACGCGGGCGGCACCCTGCGGGTGGAGCTTAACCACACCGACGACGGGGTGCTGCCGCCCGGCTTCCGCAACGAGAGCAACGACGCCCGGATCCTCTCCGTCGCCCTCAACCTCGCCGCCGAGGGGCGGGAGGTGACCCTGGTCAGCAAGGACATGCCGCTGCGGGTCAAGGCGGCCTCGGTGGGTCTGCGCGCCGACGAGTACCGCCACGGCCAGGCCAGCGACCCGACCTGGACCGGCATGTCCGAGATGGAGTTGAGCGACGAGCAGATCGGCCGGTTGTACGGCGGCGAGACGCTCGACCTCGACGAGGCGGCCGGGTTGCCCTGCCACACCGGCCTGGTGCTGCACTCGGGTCGTGGTTCCGCGCTCGGCCGGGTGCTGCCGGACAAGTCGGTCCGGCTGGTCCGGGGCGACCGGGAGGCGTTCGGGCTGCACGGCCGCTCGGCCGAGCAGCGGATAGCGCTCGACCTGCTGCTCGACGAGTCGATCGGGATCGTCTCGATGGGCGGCCGGGCCGGCACCGGCAAGTCGGCGCTGGCGCTCTGCGCCGGGCTGGAGGCGGTCATGGAGCGCCGCCGGCACAAGAAGGTGATCGTGTTCCGCCCGCTCTACGCCGTCGGTGGACAGGAGTTGGGTTACCTGCCGGGCTCGGAGTCGGAGAAGATGTCGCCGTGGGCCCAGGCGGTCTTCGACACCCTCGGCGCGGTGGTGCACGAGAACGTGCTGGAGGAGGTCACCTCGCGGGGCATCCTCGAGGTGTTGCCGCTGACCCACATCCGGGGCCGCAGCCTGCACGACGCCTACGTGATCGTGGACGAGGCCCAGTCGTTGGAGCGTGGGGTGCTGTTGACGGTGCTGTCCCGGATCGGGCAGGGCTCCCGGGTGGTGCTCACCCACGACGTGGCCCAGCGGGACAACCTACGGGTCGGCCGGCACGACGGGGTCACCGCCGTCATCGAGGCGCTCAAGGGCCATCCGCTCTTCGCGCACGTCACGCTCAGCCGTTCGGAGCGTTCGCCGATCGCCGCGATGGTGACCGATCTGCTGGAGGACATCCCGATCTGACGACCCTTTAGGCGCTTTTGTCAGCATTTTCAGTGTGGCGCAGATCACAAACCTGTCGTCCGGTTTCCCATCGGCCTCACTGTGCGCAATCGTGTCCCACGAGCGTCCACGCACCATGCGCATCGTTGGTGATCGTTCGTCCCGAGCGGGACGGCATCGGCGGCGGTCGGTGCGTCGGCGCGACCGGCAACCGGTCGGGGCGCTCGTGGCACGGCTGACGGCCCCTGCGGCCAGCGCCGGGCCACGTCCTTGCCCCCGACGAAGGGACCACTTCGTGAGTCGGCTGTGGAGCCGGTTGGGTGCCCGTACGGCCGCCGTTGCCCTGCTCTCCGTGGGCGTGGCCGGTGGCTTCTACCTGGGCGAGAACCGGGAAACCCAGCAACAGGGTCTGGCCGAGCAGGTCAGCCACGAGGTCGACCGGGCCGATCTCGCGTACCAGCGCGAGCGGCAGGCCACCCACCAGGTGAAGTTCGCCCAGCAGCGGGCCGCCGAATACCAGGCCAAGCTGCGCGCGGCGCAGGCCGCCAAGGAAGCCGCCGAGCGGGCCCGCCGGGCCGAGGCCGCCGCGGCGTCCCGCAAGCGCGAGCGCGACGCGGCGAACGCTCCCACGAAGCCGTACGACGGGCCGATCCCGGCGTCCTGCGAGGAGTACAGCGGCAACCGCAAGATCGGCTGCGCACTGATGATCGACTCGGGCTTCGGCATCGCCGAGTTCCCCTGCCTGGAGAAGCTCTGGAACAAGGAGAGCGGCTGGAACCACAAGGCCCGCAACTCCTCGTCCGGCGCGTACGGCATCCCGCAGGCGTACCCGGGCAACAAGATGAGCGCCTTCGGCGACGACTGGCAGACGAACCCGGCCACCCAGATCAAGTGGGGGCTGAGCTACATCAAGGGCCGGTACAAGACGCCCTGCGGCGCCTGGACCTACTTCCAGAACAACAACCACTACTAGGCGGATCGACGGCAGGGCGGGTGGCAGTCCACCGCCCTGCCGTCGCCCGTACAGCGGTCTGCTCGTACGGGACGCGAGTGGCGGTCGCCCGCTTTTGCTGATAGCAGTTGTAGCGTGACCCTGCACCCGTCAAACGGCGACCCCTACCGGTTCGGCACCGAGGCGTTCTACGCCGCGCTCGGCCGGGCCTTCGTCGCCATGTGCGCGGTGGTCCCGTTCCTCTTCCTCATCGAGGCCGCCGACCAGGGCCTCGCGTTCGGCCTGGACGCCACGGCCGGCATCATCCCGCAACGCATCGACGGGCTGGACGGTGTCTTCTTCTCCCCGTTCCTGCACCACGGCTTCGACCACCTCTACAGCAACAGCATCCCGCTGATCCTGCTGGGCACGTTCGTCCTGGCCGCCGGAGCGCGCCGCTTCCTCTGGTCGACGCTCGTCATCATCCTGGTCAGCGGTCTCGGCGTCTGGTTCACCGGCTCGCCCAACTCGGTGGTGGTCGGCGCGAGCGGCGTCATCTTCGGCTACCTCGGCATCCTGCTCACCCGGGGCATCGTCGAGCGGAGCTGGTGGAACTTCGCTGTCGTCCTCCTGGTCGGCCTGCTCTACGGCTGGCAACTGGTCGGCATCCTCCCCACCGACGAGCGGATCTCCTGGCAGGGGCACCTGTTCGGGCTGCTCGGCGGTGTCGTCGCGGCGATCCTGTTCCGGCGACGGCGGCCCACCGTGGAGGGGCCGGACTACTCGGGCTCCACCCTCAGCCTGCCCTGACCGAATCCTCGGCGCGCCCCTGGGACGTCCTTGCCCGACCGCCGCCGCCCGCCTACGGTCGAGATCAGCAAGCGTTGATCCGTAAGCGGAAAGCGACGGTGCGCCATGCGTGAGGTCGATGTCGCCGTGATCGGGGCCGGTCCGGCCGGGCTCTTCGCCGCGTACTACGCCGGGTTCCGGGGTCTGTCGGTGGCGGTGATCGACGCGCTGCCGGAGCCGGGCGGTCAGGTCACCGCGATGTACCCGGAGAAGTTGATCCTCGACGTGGCCGGCTTTCCCGCCGTCAAGGGCCGTGACCTGGTGGCCAACCTCGTCGCCCAGGCGGCTCCGTTCAATCCCCGATACCTGCTGGGCAGCCGAGCCGAGAAACTCTCGTACGCCGACGGTCGACCGGTGCTCGGCCTGGCCGGAGGCGAGCAGCTCAGCTGCGGGGCGGTCGTGATCACCGGTGGGCTCGGCAGCTTCAGCCCTCGGCCGCTGCCGTGCGCGGACGGGGCTCCCGGCACGGGGATCGTCTACTTCGTCACCGAGCCCGCCGAGCTGGCCGACCGGGACGTGCTGATCGTCGGCGGCGGCGACTCCGCCTTCGACTGGGCTTTGACGCTGCAACCGTTGGCCCGTTCGGTGACCCTGGTGCACCGACGGGAGAAGTTCCGGGCCCACGCCTCGACTGTCGCCCGGGTGCTGTCGCTGCCGATACGCGTGGTGGTCAACGCCGAGGTCACCCGGCTGCTCGGCGACACCACGGTGACCGGCGCCGAGGTGACGGTGCGGGGCGGCGCGGCCGAGACGCTGCCGGTGGACATCGTGGTGGCGGCCCTCGGCTTCACCGCCGACCTGGGCCCGCTCGCCGAGTGGGGGCTCCACCTGGACCGGCGGCACATCCTGGTGGACAGCGCGATGGCGACGAACCTGCCGAGGGTCTTCGCGGCCGGTGACATCACCGAATACCCGGGCAAGGTCCGGCTGATCGCGACCGGCTTCGGCGAGGCGGCGACAGCCGTCAACAACGCCGCCGTGGCGATCGACCCGAGCGCACACCTCTTCCCGGGGCACTCCTCCGACGCCGGCTGACCGTCGGTACCGGAAGCAGACCGGCCCGTAGCCGGACCGAGACGCACTCACCGGACCCTGAGTGAATGACCGGTCCCGAGGCACGGCTCGACGGCGCACCGACGACCCTGTCCTGGCTCTGCCACCCCACCACGCTGCTCGCCCTGGTCCTGCTGCTGGTCAACGACCACGTGTGGAAGCCAGCCTTCCCCGGGCTGCTGACCGGCAAGCTGAGCGACGTCGCCGGGCTGGTGCTCGCTCCGCCGCTGGT
Source organism: Micromonospora sp. WMMD964 (assembly GCF_029581455.1). Taxonomy (NCBI): domain Bacteria; kingdom Bacillati; phylum Actinomycetota; class Actinomycetes; order Micromonosporales; family Micromonosporaceae; genus Micromonospora; species Micromonospora sp. WMMD964. The sequence goes on from NZ_CP120860.1 coordinate 1,958,175, forward strand.
CGCGGTGTTGCTGACCCTCCTGGTGCCGCGAATGCCGGCCCGGATCGCCGCGGTGGCCGGCCTGGTCGCGGTGGGCGCCGGGTTCGCGATGGTCAAATCCAACGGGTACGCGGCCGAACTCGCCTCCTCGGCCTGGACTGTGCTGGCCGGGCCGTCGCTGGTCCGGGCCGACTGGACCGACCTGCTCACCCTGCCGGCCCTCGGCCTGGCCTCGTGGAGCTGGACGCGAGCCCGCGAGCGTCCGGTGCGGCAGCGGGCCGCGCGGGTGGCCCGGATGCTCGTGGTGCTGCCACCGGCGTTGCTGGCCGTGGCCGCCACCAGCGCCGTCTGGTACCCCTACGCCCTGGGAACCGCGATGCTCGACGGCAAGCCTGCGATCTCGGTCGGCAGCGGCTACAGCTCACAGAACTGGCCGACCAGTCCGTCGGACGGGGTGTGGGCGGTCAGCGACAGCGGCGCGGCCACCTGGCGGGCGGCCACAGTAGACGAGCAGCAGCGGCTGAACGATCAGGACTCGCCGCGTCGGCAGGGCTGCGCACCAGACGATTCCCGCCGTTGCTACCGGGTGGTCACCGGGCACCTGCGGGTGGAGCAGAGCGACGACGCCGGGGTCACCTGGCGGGTGGCCTGGGAGGTGCCGGACGGGAAGCGGGAGGCGCTGGCCCGCCAGTCAGACAATCCGGGCGACATCGGCCGCCACTTCGCCTCCCGCGAACTGATCGTCCATCCCCTCGCCGGCGGTGGCCACGAGGTGCTGGTCGCCAACGGCCGGGACGGCTTCCTCCGTCGCCTGCCGGACGGGGAATGGCAGCGGGACGGCTTCCTGTTCGAGGGCGGCCGTAGCGCGATCCACTGGGAGGACCCGCCCAGCCTGGACGGCAGCAGCCCTCGCACCCGGACGTTCGATCTGCTGCTCGCCGTGGTGCTCGCCGTGAGCCTCGGCGCCCTGGTCGTCCTGGTGGCGAGTTCGCTCGCCGTCCGCCGTGCGGGTGGCGGGATCCGGTGGGGGTTGGTCGGAGCCCTGCCGATGCTGCTCTCGGGCCTCGCGTTGTCGGCGTTCTGGCCCCGGGCTGACGATTTCGTCGGGGTGTCGTTCATGTTGGCCGCCACCCTGGCGGTGGGCATCGCGCCGGCCGTCGTCGTGTCCGTTCGCGCCTGGTACCAGGGCGCGACGACGCGCTGGGTCGGCTGGACGCTGGCCGGCCTCGTGTTCACCGTCCTCCTGGCCGGAGTGCCGCTGATCGGCTGGGTGAACGGCAACCCGCCGGACACCCGGTCGGCCGTGTCGTTGGCTCTGCTGGCCACCGTGCCGGGCCTGGTGCTGGCCGTCCTGACCTCCGGGCTGGTCGACCCGACCCCGACGCGCGGCCGACGGAACAAGCCGCCCTACCTGCCCAGTCCGCCCTATCCGCCGCCGTACGCGCCGCATCCGCACCAGCGGGTGCCGCCGCCCTGACCCCGACCCGGTGTCAGCGGCGGGCGGGTGGCGCCAGCGCGGCGACCAGCACGGCGACCATCGTCAGCGCCGCCCCGAGCAGGGTGTTCAGGCCGGGGTGCGAGGCCGCGGTGGGCAGCAGCAGGTCCAGCAGCACGGCCCCCACGATCTGCCCGGCGATGGTGGCCAAACCGAGCAGCAGCACCCCGGTGAACCGCACGATCGCGGCGGCGATCGCGATGAACACGATGCCGATCGGGCCGCCCAGGTAGAGCCACGGCTCGGTGGGTAACTGCCCGGTGGGCCAACCGCGTACCGCCGTGTCGATCGTGAACGCCACGAGCAGGGTGACAGTGCCGACGGTGAAGTTGACCAGGGTGGCCGTCAACGCGCTGTCGGCCGCGGCCCGGACCTGTCCGTTGACCGCCTGTTGCCAGGCGATGGCCACCCCGGCGAGCAGGGGCAGCAGGGCGAGCGCCAGCATGCCCGGGTCTTCGAGCCGGTCACCGACCGCCAGGACGACAGCCAGCACGGTGAGCACCGCGCCGGCCAGCCGCTGTCGGGTGACCGGCTGTCGGCCCGTCGGCCCGATCCCCGCCCGGTCCACGGCGAGGCTGCTGCCGGTCTGCCCGGCCACCACCGCGACGGTGAAGACGGCCACGCCCAGCGAACCGATGGTGAGGCCCTGGGTGGCCACCAGGAACGCCCCGCACATCCCGCCGAGGCACTGCCAGGGTCGCAATGCGCCGCTCGCCAGCGCACGCCGCAAGGCGACCAGGCCACGCCGTCCGCCGGGAGTGGCGGGCACCAGCACCAGGAGCACCACCAGGCCCACGCCGAAGGACACCACCGCTGCGGCGAAACCGTCGGCGAGGCGTACCCCCAACTCGCCGTTGATGCGTGACTGCACCGCCACCGCGACCCCGGAGATCGATGCCAGCGCGACACCGGTGATCCGGCGAGTGGCCGACAGAACCTGCGGGGCCGCCGTGTCGGCGGTGGTCACTCCTGCTCGGCCAACGGGCGGCCGTCGAAGTCGACCGCGGAGTAGAGCGCCAGCTTCTCCAGCCGGTGGTACGAGTCGATCACCCGGATGGTGCCGCTCTTCGACCGCATCACGATCGACTGGGTGTACGCGCCACCCGCCCGGTAGCGCACCCCGCGCAGCAGGTCCCCGGAGGTGACACCGGTGGCCACGAAGAAGCAGTTGTCCCCGGTGACCAGGTCGTCGGTGCCCAGCACCCGGTCCAGGTCGTGCCCGGCGGCGATCGCCTTCTCCCGCTCCTGCTCGTCGCGCGGCCAGAGCTTGGCCTGCATCGCCCCGCCCATGCACTTCAGCGCGCAGGCGGAGATGATGCCCTCCGGGGTGCCGCCGATGCCCATCAGCACGTCGACGTCCGACTCGCCCCGGGCGGCCGCGATGGTGCCGGCGATGTCGCCGTCGGAGATGAACCGGATACCCGCCCCGGTCCGGCGGATCTGCGCGACCAGGTCGTCGTGGCGGCTGCGGTCCAGCACGCAGACCGTCACCTCGGAGACGTCGGTGCCCTTGACCTTGGCGATCCGGCGCAGGTTGGCGGCCACCCCGGCGTTGATGTCGATCACGTCGGCGTACGCCGGGCCGACGGCGAGCTTCTCCATGTAGAACACGGCGCTGGGGTCGAACATCGCGCCCCGCTCGGAGACGGCGAGCACCGCCACCGCGTTCGGCATGCCCTTGCTCATCAGGGTGGTCCCGTCGACCGGGTCGACGGCGACGTCCACCTCCGGACCGGTGCCGTCGCCGACGTGCTCGCCGTTGAAGAGCATCGGGGCGTTGTCCTTCTCGCCCTCGCCGATCACCACCACGCCGCGCATCTGGATCGAGTTGATCAGCTTGCGCATCGCGTCGACGGCGGCGCCGTCGCCGCCCTCCTTGTCGCCTCGGCCCACCCACCGACCGGCGGCCATCGCCGCCGCCTCGGTGACCCGTACCAGGTCGAGGGCCAGGTTTCGGTCGAGATCCTGCGGGATCCGCGTCCTGGTGTTCGTCATCACGCTGCTCCTCCTCGCGACGGTGCGGGGACGACCGACGGCGGGGCGGTCCCCGCTGTCGGCTTTGTCGCTGATCCTCACACGATGGCCGACCCGGCGTCGGCGCGGGGCGGTGATGGCCCGGATACCGCCGGTCGGGCTGCTGCCAAGATGGAGGGGTGGAACCCGCACAGCCAGCCGACCGCGCCCCCGCCGACCGCACGCCGCCCGACGGTCAGCCGCCGGTCGACGCCCCGAGCGGCGCCGGTGGCGAGCCCGCCGCGATCGACCCGACGCCGCCGCCGGTGGTGTCCGCCAAGTCCGAGCGCTCGCCGAAGGACATGGCGATCTCGCTGCTGGTGCTGCTCGTTCCGATCGCGCTGCTGCTGGCGTTCTACCGGGGCTTCCTCGGTGGTGACCAGCCCACGACCGTCGATCCGGCCCCGGCCATCGAGCAGGCCCGGTCGGCGAACGTGTTTCCGGTGAGCCAGCCGCAAGGGCTCGGCTCCGACTGGTCGACGGTCAGCGCCCGCTACCAGCCCGTCGAGGGGGGCGCGAACCTTCGGCTCGGCTACCTCACCCCGGAGGGCCAGGGTGTCCAGCTCCTGCAGAGCAGCGTGCCGGCGGAGCGGCTGCTCCCCGCCGAGCTGACCGACCGGGCCCAGCCGCAGGGGCCCACCGAGCTGGCCGGGCGCACCTGGCAGCGCTACACCGCCCGGGACAACCAGCAGGCACTGGTCCTGCTGGAGCCGAACCGTACGGTGATCGTCGTCGGCGACGCCCGGGACAACGAACTGCGCGAGTTGGCCGGCTCGCTGCGCTGACCCGACCCCTGGTGGGCAGCGAATATGGGCAACCGGACAGAAGGGTGATTGTCCGACGCGTCAAGCGGGAACAAAGAGGGAGTGACCCGGGCGCGTTGCTCGGCCCGGGTCGCGCGACGCAGCCGACGGTGCTGCTGCGTCGCCCGGTTTCCGGCGCCGCCCAGGTCGTCGGGTGACCCTCTTGGGAGACACGTATGACTGTCCGACGACTCGGCGCCGGCCTGGTGGCCGCCGCATTGATCACGCCCGCCCTGGCTGCCTGCGGCAACGGTGGCACCGGCACCGCCGGCTCGACCGCGACCCCGACGGTGACCGCGTCCGGCACGGCGAGCCCGTCCGGCGCCCCGGCGGCGGGTGACGCCAAGCAGGCCCTGCTCGACTCCACCAAGGAGATCAGCAACGGCAACTTCCGGTTCGCCCTCACCGGGGTCGGTTCGACCGTAGAGGGGCAGGTCCACCAGCCGAGCCAGAGCGCGGCCATGAAGATCGCCATCGGCGGCCCCTCGTCCGACCTGGCGATGAAGCTCGACGTGATCCACTACAAGCCGGACAGCTGGGTCAAGCTGGAGCTGAGCGGTCCCACCGCCAACAGCCTGCCGGAGATCAAGCAGCTCAACCTCGGCAAGTACCAGCACCTGGACCAGGCCCGGATCAAGGGCAACCGCAACCTCGGCTTCGACTTCGAGAAGGTCGACCCGGCGGGCAGCGCGGTGCTGACCCAGGGCATCACCGAGGTACGCAGCACCGGCACCGGCGCGTACGCCGGCACCATCGACGTCACCAAGGCCGCCGAGGCCGGCTCCCTCAACGCCGCCACGATCGCCGCGCTGGGCACCCAGGCGAAGACGGTCCCGTTCACCGCGAAGGTGGACCCGCAGGGCCGGCTCAGCGAGCTCGTGCTGCAGTTGCCGGCCGCCGGGCAGACCGCCGCCCAGGAGATCAAGATGACGTACTCCGACTACGGCGCCGCCACCGCCGCGCAGAAGCCGCCGGCCGACCAGGTCGTCGAGGCACCGGCCGAGCTGTACAACCTCTTCAACTGACGTACGCGGGTGGGGCGGCTCCGCCGCCCCACCCGCGCTCGCTGCTCGCCCGCCAATCGTCAAGATCCGCGCAACTACCCGGATGTTGCTGCCTCCGACGTGCTGTTCACCCGCCGATCCGGCGACAGCGCCGTCAACGGCCCGGTCCGCATCGCCGACCCGCCAAGATCCGCGCAACTACCCGGATGTTGCTGCCTCCGACCTGAAGGAGACAGCAACATCCCTGATGTTGCGCGGATCTTGGGGATCGGCGGCGCGGTGGTGGCTCTTAGGAGGCCGGCTCCTGGCGGGCGGCGTCGATCCGCGCCCGCGCGCCGTCCAGCCAGCGTTGGCAGATCACCGCCAGCGCCTCACCGCGCTCCCAGAGCGCCAGGGACTCCTCCAGGGACGTCCCGCCGGCCTCCAGCCGCTCGACCACCGAGGCCAGCTCGGCGCGGGCCTGCTCGTAACTGAGCCGCTCGTCCGGCCCGGCCTTCGTGTCGTCAGTCATCGCTTCCATCTCAACACACCGCTCCCCAGGCCGCCGCGTCGCCACTCGGCCGGGCCGCCGCGTCGCCACTCGGCCGGGCCGCCGCGTCGCCACTCGGCCGGGCCGCCGCGTCGCCACTCGGCCGGGCCGCCGCGTCGCCACTCGGCCGTCCCACCCGATCGGCGCTCACCCGTCTCATCGGTCGGCGCGCAGCCGTTCCATCGGTCGGCGCTGACCCGTTCCATCAGGTCGGCGCTCACCCGTCCACCGTGGCGGCGAGTTCACCGTCGGACAGTCGTACCCGCAGCGGGTCGCCCTTGCCGACCTCCGCCGCCGCGCGGACCACGTGGCCGTCGGCGCGCTGCACGATCGCGTACCCCCGGTCGAGGGTGGCGGCGGGGGAGAGCGCGCGCAGCCGAGCCACCGTGTGCCGCAGGTCGTCGTCGGCGGCGGAGAGCCGGTGCTCCAAGCAGCGGCCGGCCCGCTGGCGCAACGCGGTCAGCTCGGTCGCCCGTTGCTCCACCATCACCTGCGGGCGGGCCAACACCGGCCGGGACCGCAGCCCGTCGAGCCGGTGGGTCTCCCGGTCCACCAGGTTGCGGACCGCCCGTTCGAGGCGGTGCCGGGCCTGACCGATGAGGCGTACCTCCTCGGTGAGGTCGGGGACGACCCGCTTGGCCGCGTCGGTCGGCGTGGAGGCGCGGACGTCGGCGACGTAGTCGATCAGGGGGGCGTCGGTCTCGTGGCCGATCGCGCTGACCACCGGCGTACGGCAGCCGAACACCGCGCGGCAGAGCGCCTCGTCGGAGAAGGGCAGCAGGTCCTCGATGCCGCCACCGCCCCGAGCGATGATGATCACGTCGATGGTCGGGTCGGCGTCCAGCACCTTGAGCGCGTCCACGATCTGCGGCACGGCGGACGGGCCCTGCACGGCCACGTTGACAGTGCGGAACTCCACGGCGGGCCAGCGCCGCCGGGCGTTCGTCAGCACGTCCCGCTCCGCCGCCGACGCGCGACCGGTGATGAGCCCGATCCGGCCGGGCAGGAACGGCAGTCGGCGCTTGCGGGCACGGTCGAAGAGCCCTTCGGCGGCGAGCAGCTTCTTGAGCTTCTCCAGCCGGGCCAGCAACTCACCGAGCCCGACCTGGCGGATCTCGTCGGCCCGCAGGCTCAGCGTGCCCCGGGCGGCGTAGAACTCGGGCTTGGCGTGCAGCACCACGCGGGCGCCCTCACGCAGCTCCGGTGCACCGGCGTCCAGTACGTCCCGATTGGTGGTGACGGTCAGGCTCAGGTCCGCCGACGGGTCGCGCAGGGTGAGGAACACGGTGCCGGCTCCCGGGCGGCGGCTGATCTGCGCCACCTGCCCGTCCACCCACACCCAGCCCAGCTTGGCGATCCAGGCCCCCACCTTCTGGCTGACCACCCGCACCGGCCAAGGCTCCTCGGCGCTGCTGCGCGCCGCTGCCCCCGCCCCGTCACCCGAACTCACCCGCCCACCCTACGACCCACCCCGTCCGGCCCGTCGATCATGAAGTTGTTGCCCCTGGTACCGGCGTGTCGCGGCGATAACTTCATGATCAATGGGCGTGCGGCGGGTCGGGGTGGGGGTTCTGGTCCGATGGTGGTTCTGCGGGGTGCACGTAGGATGGGCGGGTGACTGAGGCTGAGGCGACTCCCCGGACCGGCAAGCGCGTGCTCCTGGCGAAGCCCCGCGGTTACTGCGCCGGCGTCGACCGTGCGGTGCAGACCGTCGAGGAGGCGCTCAAGCTCTACGGTGCCCCGATCTACGTACGCAAGCAGATCGTGCACAACAAGCACGTGGTGCAGACCCTCGAGGCCCAGGGCGCGATCTTCGTGGAGGAGAACGAGGAGGTGCCGGAGGGGTCGACGGTCATCTTCTCCGCGCACGGCGTTGCCCCCGAGGTCTACGAGCAGGCCAAGGCGCGTTCGTTGAAGGCGATCGACGCGACCTGCCCGCTGGTCACCAAGGTGCACCACGAGGCGAAGCGGTTCGCCGCCGAGGACTACGACATCCTGCTCATCGGTCACGAGGGGCACGAAGAGGTCATCGGCACCGCAGGCGAGGCCCCTGCGCACATCCAGCTGGTGGACGGCCCGGACGGCGCCGACAAGGTCACCGTCCGTGATCCGGAGAAGGTGGTCTGGCTCTCCCAGACCACGCTCTCGGTCGACGAGACGCTGGAGACGGTGGCCCGGCTCAAGCAGCGGCTGCCGCTGCTGCAGTCCCCGCCCAGCGACGACATCTGCTACGCCACCTCCAACCGGCAACACGTGGTCAAGGAGATCGCCGCCGACTGCGACGTGGTGATCGTCGTCGGGTCGACCAACTCCTCCAACTCGGTTCGCCTGGTCGAGGTCGCCCTGGACGCGGGCGCCCGTGCCGGTCACCTGGTCGACTTCGCCCACGAGATCGACGACGCCTGGCTGGAGGGGGCCACCACGGTCGGCCTGACCTCGGGCGCGAGCGTCCCGGACGACCTGGTCCAGGACGTGCTGGCCCACCTCGCCGCCCGGGGCTTCGGCGACGTCGAGGAGATCACCACCGCCAACGAGCGGCTGACGTTCTCCCTCCCGCAGGAGTTGAAGCGGGACATGAAGGCCGCCGCGGCGCGCGGCTGAGAGCGGGAACGAACCCGACCCGGCGTACGTCAGATTCGGTATGAGGACTCTTCGGCTCGCCGTCTCCGCGCTGGCCGTCTGCCTGGCGCTGAGCGCCTGCGGCAGCCAGGACACCGGAGGTGGCACACCCACCCCGACCCCGACGGGAGCGCAGCCGGTGACCAGCTCGCCCACGCCCGACCCGACCGCTTCGCCATCGAGTATCGACCCCACCCCGCCGGCCGGCCCGAAGACTCCGAGCGTCCCGAAGCCGGGCGGCCCCAGCACGCCACCGGGAGTCGGCGCGACGACCCTGAGCGGCACCGTGCAGGGTGGTGTGGAGCCCGGCTGCGTACTGCTCGACGGCTACCTGCTTCTCGGCGGTCCCCGTGACGTGCTGACGCCCGGCGCGCGGGTCGAGGTCACCGGTCGGGTGGAGCCCGGCATGATGACGACCTGCCAGCAGGGCACCCCCTTCGTCGTGTCGGCCGCCCACCGGTCCTGACGCCGTCGAGGGTCGGCCGGCTCAACGCGGCTCGCACGGCAACCCCTCGCTCTGACAGACCGGAGCCCGCCCCCGGATCCGGGGACGGGCTCCTGCTGGTCTTACGCAGCGATCAGTTCACGGTGCCGATCGACACGGTGCCGCGGCCGACGACCGCGCCCTCGGTGGTGACGATCGCCAACTCACCGGAGAGCTGACGACCGTCGGCCGGAACGGCCACCGCCGTCACCGTGCCGGTGATGGTCGTCGAATCGCCGTGCATCAGCGGCACCGCCGTCGCCGGGGCGGTGATCGTGCCCAGCGACGCGGACGCGAACGCGTCGTAGTAGTCGTACGCGGTGCTGGTGCCCGGCCCGTCGACCCCGTACGGCTCCACCACCACGCGGTAGGTGCCCGCGGGCGGGTTGGTCAGCGTGACCGCCTCCTCCGAGTCGCCGTCAGCGGCCCGGCCGACCTCGGTGGTGCCTCGGTAGACGTACAGGTCCAGGTCGGCGCCCGCGTTCGCGGGGTTGCCGATCCGGGCGGTGAACGTCGACGTGCCCGCCGGGATCTCGACGGTCCACTCCTGGTTGGGGCCGCCCTCGGTGATCGTCGGACGCTCGGTGCGCACACCGGTCAACGCGCCGCTACGGCCGCTGACCGAGACCGGGCCGAAGACGTTCGTCACGTCCCAGCTCACGTTGGTCGGCTCGCCGGCCTCGACGCTGGGCAGCTCGACCAGCGCCGGCTCGACCGCCAGGCCCTGCACCCGCACCTGGAGCTTGAACGGGTTGTTCAGTGCCGGCGAGGTCCGCCGCGACTCCACCTCGATCTCCCAGACCCCGGGCAGGGGGTTCTGGTAGTCCCGCTCCTGCGGCTTGCAGACGTTGACGTCGGAGAAGTTGGTGTAGCAGACGGTGCTGGTGGTCGCCTCGACCGGCACACCCAGCGGGTTGATGGCGATGAACCGGGTCTGCGAACCGGTGGCGATCCCGGACAGGTTCACCTGGAGCGCCTTGGCGCCCTCCGGCACGGTCACGAAGTACGACGTGTAGCCGTTGCGGTCGACGGAGCCCTCGTTGGCGTACGCGAAGGTCGGCTTCTTCACGTCGTTGGAGGCCACCACCACGGTGGAGACCTCGAAGTCGACGACGTTCGTGGCCGGGTCGTCGATCCGCATGATCGCGCCGTGCGCGCCCTCCACGGTCGGCTTGGCGGTCACGTTGACGGTGACGGCCTTGTTCAGCGGCAACGCGACGGTCTTCGGTGCCTTGAACGTGCCGTCGTCGCCCTGCACCGTGATGTCGTGCCTGATGGTGCCGGCCGGGCCGCTGGTACGGGTGATCTTGACCGGGTAGGTCTTGCTCTGCCCGACCTTGTGACCGCCGTCGGAGGCGGCACAACGGTTGTAGACGCCGGTGCCCCGACCGGGGTTCGGCACGAACTTCACGCCGTTCCAGATGGTCAGCTGGTCGGCCAGCGGGCTGCAGACCGCCGCGTCGGAGACGTACGACCGGGTCTCGACGCCCTGGCGCAGCAGCTGCCAGGCGCCCGGGACGTTGACCATGCCGTAGCCCTGCGCGTACGTCGGCACGTCCGCGATCGGCTTGGCCGAGGTGAACAGCGCGCGCCGCAGGGCGGCCGGGCTGACGCCCCGGTCGGTGGCCTTGGCGGCCGACAGCAGCAACGCGCCGGCACCGGCGGTCTGCGGGGACGCCATCGAGGTGCCGTTCAGCATCGCGTAGCCCGGGGGCAGCGCGTAGCCGGCCTCGGGGACCGGGGCCCCGAGCTGCCAGGTCGGCGCGGTGGAGATGGCCGAGCCCGGGGCGGCGATGTTCGGCTTGAAGCCGCCGTCCTCGCGCGGGCCACGGGAGGAGAAGTTGAACAGGGCGTTCTTCTTCCGCACCACCGAGCCGTAGTTGGCCAGCCAGGTGTCCTTGCTGATGTTGGCCGCGACGCTGATCACGTTGCTGGCGACGGACGGGTCGCCGACGGTGTTGAGGCCCGGGCCGGAGTTGCCGGCCGAGATGACCAACTGCACGCCGTACGTCTCGATCAGTTCGTTGTAGAGGTTCGACCGGGCGTTGTTGCCGTCGTTCAGACCGGGAAGGCCACCGATCGACATGTTGACGATGTCGACCCCGCGGTTGGCCACCAGGTCGATCATGCCGGTGGTGAGAGCCGCCGCGGTGCAGCCGCCGCCCCAGGAGCAGGCACGGGCGGAGACCAGCTTGGCGCCCGGGGCCGCGCCGTCGAAGACGTCGTTGCCGAGCATGTCGTTGGCGGCGGTGATGCCCGCGACGTGGGTGCCGTGGGTGCTCTCGACGATGCCGATGTTGACGTAGTCCCACAGGCCGGGGAGGCCGATCGGCGTGGTGTTCACGTTCTTGCGGAACTCGACGACGAAGGGCTGCCGCTCGGCGACCGGGGTCGCCGGGTTGTCGGTGCCGAAGTAACCGACGTCGTACTTCTCCTTGTACGGCCGCATCATCGCGTCGTCGGTGAAGTCGCGGTTCTGGTTGGCGTCGACCCAGATGTTGTTGGTGGCCGGGTCGTAGAGCACACCCCAGGTGTCGGTGGTGTCGCCGTCACGGTTGACGTCACCCCGGGCGTCACTGGCGCTGGTGACCGACTCGCTGAACAGGTTGAACCGGTACGTGCCGGCCGGTGCCGTCCAGGTGCCGCCCGCGATGGCGAACGACGGGCCGGTGACCTCGGTCTGCATCCGCCGCCACGTCGCGTCCTCCAGCGGGTCGGTCGCGGTCACCCAGTCGACGATCTTGCGTTCGCCGGTGGTGGTCCGCTGCAACGCCGGATGGGCCAGGTCGACACCCGAGTCCATGATGCCGATCGTCACGCCCCGGCCGTCCCACTCCGGGTGGGCGTCGGTGAATCTGACTGCGCCCGTCTCATTGGTCGGCATGTACGGGTTGTCCGCCCGGGTGGCCTCACCCGGTGCGTCCACCGTGGCCTGCCGCGCGCCGGCGGTGCCGGTGGGGGTCTTCTCCGGTGCCGGGTCGGGCAGGTGGATGACCTCGTCCAGGTCGACGGCCGACACACCGGGCAGCCGCGCCGCGGTGAGGGCCTTGTCGGTCGGGACCTTGGCCAGCACGAAGCCGACCTTGTCCTGCCGCTGGCTGACCGTGCCGCCGAGCTTGGTGAGGCTGTCGGCGACGTCCCCCGCCTCACCCTGCTCGGTGGAGACGATCAGAGTGACGGTCGGGGCCTTCTTGGCCCGGGCCTCGCTGAGCAGTTTGGCGTCGTGAGCGCCCAGCGTCTCGGCAGCGGTGGCTGGGGAAGCGTCAGGTGTGGTGACGGGAGCGGCGGCCGCGGTGGCGACACCACCCACGACGGTCACGGCGCCAGCCGCCAGGACCGACGCGAAGAGCGCGGCGGAGGTACGCCGACGCAGATCTCGGGGTTTGCTCACGTTCTCTTTCCTCCAGAGAACAGGGCCCTCAAGGGCGAGGGCGCGTGGGTGAGCAGAATCCTTCGGTGTATCGACGAGCACTGTCACTACTGGTCAGTCCCTTGTGACCACTTCGTGACATGCATGCATACGCACTGTCACATGGTTGGCTGGCGGGCCGGGAGCTCGTCGGTGGGGTCGACAAGCTCGGGCGCCTGCGGCTGCCGGGGTGTCGACTCGACCTGCGGGGGCGTCGCCAACTCCTCGTCCGAGACGCCCAACTCGGCGAGCTTGCGGGCGCTGACCAGCACCCGCGCCTCCAACGAGCCGACCGCCCGGTTGTACGCGGTCACGGCACCGGCCAGCGACGAACCGAGCTTGCCCACGTGGTCGCCCAGCGTGGAGAGCCGTCCGTACAGCTCGCGGGCCAGAGTGTGCACCGCCAGGGCGTTACGGGCCAGCGCCTCCTGCCGCCAGGAGTAGGCGACAGTGCGGAGCAGGGCGACGAGTGTGGCCGGAGTGGCCAGCACCACGTTGCGCGTGAAGGCGTGCTCCAGCAGGGTCGGGTCACGTTGGAGGGCGACGTCGAGGAACGGGTCGGCGGGGACGAACAGCACCACGAACTCCGGTGAACTGTCGAACGCCGACCAGTACGACTTCGCGGCCAGGGCGTCGACGTGCCCACGCAGGTGTCGGGCGTGCGCGTCGAGATGGGTGTCCCGGCCGCGTTCGTCGCGCGACTCCATTGCCGTCAGGTACGCGTCGAACGGCGCCTTGGCGTCCACCACCACCGATCGGCCGCCGTGCAGCCGGACCACCAGGTCCGGGCGGACGACCTGCTGGTCGGTGGTGGCGGTGACCTGCTCGGCGAAGTCGCAGTGCTCCAGCATCCCGGCCGCCTCGACGATCCGGCGTAGCTGGTGCTCGCCCCACCGGCCCCGCACCTGTGGCGCCCGCAGCGCCGCCACCAGCTGCTTGGTCTCGGTGCGCAGCTCACCGGAGACGGTGCTCATCGAGCGGACCTGCTCGCGCAGCTCGGCGTACGCGTCGACGCGGTCGTGCTCCAGCTCGGCCACCCGCTGCTCGTAGCGGCGCAGCGTGTCGTGCAGCGGGGCGACCGCCCGGGCCACCGCCTCCTGCGACTGCGCGGTGGCCTCGTAGCTGAGCGCCCGCATGGACTGCTCCAACCGGCCCTCGCCCTCCCGGGTGGCGGCCAGGGTGGCGTCGAGGCGGGCGATGTCGGCCGCCGACCGGGACCGCGCCGCGAGCCAGCCCACGGCCCCGCCGGCGCCGAGGCACACGATCACCAGGAGCAGCGTGGAGACGTCCATCACTGGAGCTTGCCAGACGGATACGACGTGGCACCCGCGGGTACGTTCGAGGGCATGGAAGCTGTCCTGTGCCTCGCGGTCGTCTTCATCGCAGTGGTGGGTGCCGGCGTGCTGGCCGGCACGAGGGCCAACGCCCGTCGACGCACCGCACTCGGAGACGCCCGCGCCGACGCGCAACGGTGGTACGAGCGCCTCGGCGGCCAGTTGATCAACCTGCACGGCGACGACCCGGCGGTCCGTCAGGCGCTGGCCGATGCCGGTGAGCGGTACAACGCGGCCGGTTCACAGCTGGAGCAGGCGCGTACGCCGCACCAGTTCGCGCTGGCCCGGGAGACCGCGCTGGAAGGGCTGGCCTACATCCGGGCGGCGCGTACCGCGTTGGGCATCGACCCGGGCCCCGAGGTGCCGGCGCTGGCCGCCGCCCACGGCGTCGGGCAGCTCACCAAGGAGCGCGAGGTCGACGTGCAGGGGCAGACCTTCCGCGCCGGCCCGCAGCCCGGCCGGGAAACGCCCTACTACTACCCCGGTGGGCGTTATCAGGGCCGGCCGGTGCCGGCGGGGTGGTATTCGACGCCCTGGTGGAAGACGGCGTTGGGCGCCGGCGCCGGCGTGCTCGGCGGCATCCTGATCGCCGACGCGCTGTTCTCGCCGGCCTTCGCCGACCCCGGTTACGGCTACGACGCCGGCTACCAGGAGGGCTTCGGTGACGGGTTCGACCAGGGCGGCGACGTGGGCGGCGACTACGGCGGTGGCGACCAGGGCGGCGACTACGCCGGCGGTGGCGATTTCGGCGGTGGCGATTTCGGCGGCGATTTCGGTGGCGGCGATTTCGGTGGCGGCGACTTCTGACCCCGCCCGGTCCGTCGATCATGGAGCTGTGGTGACCGCGTCGCCCTAGTCAGCGGCTTTTGCGAGGCACCACAACTCCATGATCGACCGGGCTGGCCCGGGGCCGGGTCCGGGCCCTCGGGTCAGCCGGTGTTGCGCATGCCGGCCGCGATGCCGTTCACCGTGGTGAGCAGCGCCCGCTCCAGGGCGGTGCCGTCGCTCGGCGCGCGTCGGCCGCCCGGTGCGGTGGCCACCGCACGTCCGGCGGCTCCGGACTCCCGGTACTGCCGCAGCAGCGCCACCTGGAGATGGTGCAACGGCTCCAGGTAGGTGTCGCGGACGGCCAGGGTGCGTTGGAGGACCGGCGAGTTCTCCAGCAGCGCGGGGGAGGCGGTGACCGTCAGCAGCTCGCGCTTCGTCAGCTCGTACTCCTGCTCGATCTGCTCGAAGATCGGGTGCAGCTTCTTCGGCACCAGGGTCTCCACGTACCGACGGGCGATGTTCAGGTCGGTCTTGGTCACCATCATCTCGACGTTCGACAGGAACGTGCGGAAGAAGTGCCAGTTGCGGTGCATCTCCGCCAGCACGTCGGCGAGACCGGCCTCGCGTGCTGCGGCCAGCCCGGAACCGACACCGAACCAACCCGGCACGATCTGCCGGGTCTGCGTCCAGCCGAACACCCACGGGATCGCCCGCAGACCGGACAGGCCCGCCCCGGTGTTCGGGCGCTTCGCCGGACGGGAGCCGATGTTCAACGCGCCGAGCAACTCGGTGGGGGTGGACGCCCAGAAGTACGCCGGCAGGTCCGGCTCCTCGACGAGGGACCGGTAGGAGCGGAACGCCGACTCGGAGACCACGTCCATCGTGGCGTCCCACCGTTCCAGCATCTCGGCGGGCTGCCGGGGCGCGGTGTGCAGCAGTGTCGCCTGGAGCACCGCGGCGAGGGTGAGCTCCAGGTTCTCCCGGGCCAGCGACGGCAGGGTGTACTTGTCGGAGATCACCTCGCCCTGCTCGGTCACCTTGATCGCGCCGTCCATCGTGCCGTACGGCTGGGCCAGGATCGCCTCGTGCGTCGGCCCGCCGCCGCGCCCGACCGTGCCGCCCCGGCCGTGGAACAGCCGCAGGTGCACCCCGTGCCGGGCGGCCACGTCACGCAGCGCGCGTTGCGCCCGGTGGATCGACCACTGGCTGGTGGTGATCCCGGCCTCCTTGTTCGAGTCGGAGTAGCCGAGCATCACCTCCTGCACGTCGCCCCGAGCGGTCACCAACGCCCGGTACGCGGGCAACGAGAGCAGCTCGTCGAGGAGTTCACCGCCGGCGTTCAGCTCGGCCGGGGTCTCCAGCAGCGGCACGAACCCGATCCGGGCCCGCCCGCTGTGCACGTCCACCAGACCGGCTTCGCGGGCCAGCACCACGGCGGCCAGCACGTCGTCGACGCCCAGGGTCATCGAGATGATGTACGACTCGATCACCTCGGTGCCGAACCGGTCCTGTGCCTCCCGGATGGTCCCGAACACGTCGAACGTCTTGCGGGCCGGCTCGGTCAGCGCCGTGTCCAGAGTGGACAGGGGCCGGCGACCGGTCAGCTCGTCGGCGAGCAGCTTGGTGCGCTCCAGCCGGGTCAGCGCCGGGTAGTCGGAGACCTCGCCGACCGCCTCGTAGAGCTGGGCCAGCACCGCGTGGTGCGCCTCGGCGTGCTCCCGGACGTCCATTGTCGCCAGGTGCAGCCCGAACGCGGACACCGTACGGATGGTGGAGGCCAGCCGGCCGACGGCGGTGAGCTGCCCGGAGTTGCGGGCCAGCGAGGCGCGCAGGAGGTCCAGGTCGGCGATCAGCTCGGCGGAGCCCCGGTAGTCCCGGCCCGGCACGTGCGCGGTGCCCTGGCGCAGCCGTTGCCGGGTGTTGGCGAGCTTCGCCTTCACGCAGCGCGCCTTGAGCCGGTACGGCTCCTCCGCGTTGACCCGACGGAACCGCGTCGCCACCTCGGGCAGCGCGTCCAGGTCGGCGGCGAGGCTGGCGGACAGGTCCAGGGACACCCCGCGCAGCCGGCGGGAGACCGAGACCTCGTTGATGAGGTGGTCCATCGCCTTCTCGGTCGCGGCGATGCCGTGCTCGTGCTGGATGGTCAGGACCTCGCGGGTGACCGCCGGGGTGACGAACGGGTTGCCGTCCCGGTCGCCGCCGATCCAGGTGCCGAAGCTCAGCGGCCGGGCCGTCGGCGAGGTCTCCACCCCGAGGGTACGCAGCGTGTCGGCCAGGTCGTCGAGCACCTGAGGGGCGGCCTCGGCGTACAGGTCGCGCAGGTAGTAGATGGCGTTGCGGGCCTCGTCGGTCGGGTCCGGCCGGTCGAGCCGCAACTCGTCGGTCTGCCACATCAGGTCCAGCAACTCGGCCAGGCGGCGGTTGGCGGGGCCCTCGTCGCTGGCGCCGTAGAGGATCGCGTTGGCGGTCTCGGTGTCCAACTCGTCGGCGATGGCCCGCAGCTTGGACAGGATCGAGCGGCGGGCCGCCTCGGTCGGGTGCGCGGTGAACACCGGCCGGACCGCCAACCGGCGGGCCGCGTTGGCGATCTCCTCGGCCGGAACCCCACGCTCGGCGATCATCTTGGCGGCCTGGTCCAACCACCCACCCTGCACCGCGCGGCGGCGGCGCAGATCCCGCGCACGGTGCACCTGCTCGGTGATGTTGGCCAGGTGGAAGTAGGTGGAGAAGGCTCGCGCCAGCTTGGTGCCAGTGGTCACGTCGAGGCCGCCGAGGCGCTGGGCGGCCGCCGGGGCGTCGGTGCGGACCTGGGCGCGGATCTCCTCGACGAGGTCGAGCAGCGGGCGACCCTCCTGGCGGGCCAGCGTCTGCCCGAGCAGGGTGCCGAGTCGGCGGATGTCGGCACGCAGCGCGGCGTCCGGGCCGTCGTGGTCGTGCTGATCGGTCACGATGCGCTCCCTTACGTGGTGACGAAGGACAGCGCTGTCCGACTTACTGGATGGTATCCGCGCGGACCGGATGTCTGGAGGGCCCCCGGGTGATCCAGTGGCTTCGGGGCGGCGTTTCCGACGTGATCTCAGCCACCGTGCCCGGCTGGCGCGCCGACCCGGGTAGGCCGGTCCACGGCCAGGATGGGCTGGTCAGTGGGGTGGCGTGGGTCGCTCGGGGCGGGCTGGGCGGCCAGGGGGCCGGTGGCGGACCGGTCGGGGGTCGGGGTGGGCTTGCTGGCGGCCTGGCGGCCTGGCGGCCTGGCGGCCTGGCGGCCTGGCGGGTTACCCGGGCGGCGCGGTCGGTCCGGGGGCGGTGGTGGCGGCGCGGCGGCCCCGCACGAGGCTCGCGCTGACCAACCCGACGATGCCGGCCACCGCCCAGAGCGCGAGGGCGCTCGCCGGCCAGCCGGCGGATCGCCAGTCGAAGTAGACCGCCGCCTTGGTGAGGTCGTTGGCGAGCCCGGGGATGTTCCACCGGTGCATGCCGCGCAGCACCCCGGGCAGGAACTCCGGCGCGTAGATGCCGCCGGAGCCGGGGTTGCCGAGCACCACCAGCAGCAGGATGACCAGCGCGGTGCCCGCGACACCCAGCCATCCCTGGATGGCACTGGCGAACATCGCGGCGGCGAGGACGGCCAGCGCGCCGATCGCGGCGATCGTCGGCACGTCGTGCTGCCAGACGTCCAGGACCGGCCCGACCACCACCGCGCCGGCGATGCCGAGCAGCACGCTGTAGACCGCCAGGGCGGCGACGCGTAGCCCGGCCCGCCGCGCCGTCCGTGGGGTGGTGCCGGCGGAGATCCCGAGCACTGTCGAACCGAGGTACCCGCCGAGCACGTACCCGACGTTGAGGTAGAACGGCACCACACCGCGCGGGTCGGCCGAGGTGACCGGCACCCGGTCGACGATCCGCAACGGGGTCCCGGTGCGGGTGGCGGCGGCACTGAGGACCTCCCTGATCGCGCTGGTGGCGGAGGGGCCGGAGGCGCTCGCCACGGTGAGGAGCAGGCCGTCGTCCGGGCCGGTGCTGAGCACGGCGTACACCGCGCGACTGAGCAGACCGTGCTCGGCAGCGCTCGTGTCCTCGTACTCGATGGGTTTGAGGATGTCGGTCTGGTCGCGGACGGCGTCGAGCGTGGCCCGCGCGCGTTGGTCGCTCGCGACGACGCCGGTCGGCAGGTCGCGGGGTGTGGGCTGGTGCAGTGCACCGACGTAGGCCGCGATGAACGCGGTGGCCAGCGCGAGCGTGCCGATGAGCAGCCCGATGCTGCGCGGGGCCCAGTCGCGACCTTGCGGTGCTTCATCCACATCGAAAGCCTAATTTCCGTTTCAGCGGCGGCAGGACGGAAACCGGTTGGCCGGGCAGTTAGCCTTCGATCATGGGGACGTTGATCTATCCACCCAAACCACGGCCGGGCGACCGGGTCGCCGTCGTCTCACCCTCCGCCGGCCTGCCGGGTCTCTTCCCCCACGTGTACGAGTTGGGGCTGCGCCGGCTGCGCGAGGAGTTCGGCCTGGAGCCGGTGGAGTACCCGACCACTCGGATCATGGGGGCGGACCCGCGTGACCGGGCCCGCGACCTGACCGCCGCGTTCGCCGACCCGAGCGTCACCGCGGTGCTCGCGACGGTCGGCGGCGACGACCTGATCACGGTCACCCCGCACCTCGACGGCGACGTGATCCGGGCCAACCCCAAGCCCTACTTCGGGTACTCCGACAACACGAACGTGCTCAACCACCTGTACCGGTTGGGCATCGTCGCGTACCACGGTGGATCGGTGCTGGTACACCTCGGCCGGCCGGGCGCGTCGCACCCGTTGACCTTCGGCTCGCTGCGCGCCGCGCTGTTCACCACCGACTGGTACGAGTTGACGCCCGCGCCCACCTGGGGTGACCGGCCCAACCCGTGGACCGAGCCGGAGACGCTGGCCTACGAGCCGGAGATGCTGCCCGGCGAGGGCTGGCGCTGGCACGGCCCGCAGCGGGTGGTGGAGGGGTGCACCTGGGGTGGCAACCTGGAGATCCTGCACTGGCTGATGGCCGCCGACCGGGTGCCGACCGCCGACGAGGTGGCCGGGTCCGTGCTGATCGTCGAGACCTCCCAGGAGATGCCGAGCGCCCGGGAGGTGTTCCGGATCGTGCGGAACATGGGGGAGCGGGGGCTGCTCGCCGCCTTCGGAGCGGTCATCGTCGGGCGCCCCAAGACGTGGGACTTCGACAAGCCGCTGTCCGTGCCGGAACGGCAGGCGTGGGGCGAGGCCCAGCGGGAGGCGATCATGCGTGCGCTCACGCCGTACAACCCGGACGCGGTGGTGGTCTTCGACGTCGACCTCGGTCACACCGACCCGCAGTTGATCATCCCGTACGGGGGTGAGGTACGGGTGGACGCCGTAGCGCGCCGGATCTCGGTGCGCTACTGACCCGTGTCGGCGATGGCTTGTGGCGCCCTGCGGTTTGTCGCTTCCGGCTCGTGGTGTCGGGGTTTGTGGTGTCGGGTTTGTTCAGCTGTTGACGACGGCGAAGGCGCGGACCGGGAAGGTGCCCATACCGGCCACCATCGGCGGTGCCGCGGTGAACCGGAACCCGGTCGGCGGCAACGCGTCCAGGCCGGTCAGGTGCTCCACGATCGGGATGCCGGCGGCGAGCAGTGTGCTGTGCGCGGGGCGTACGCCGCCGGCCGCCGGGCTCATGTCGTCGATGTTGACCGAGTCGATGCCGACCAGGGCCGCCCCCGCGTCGGCAAGCGCCTGGGCGGCGTCCCCGGTGAGGTACGGCGCTTCCGGCGCGCCGTACCGCTCGGTGCCGAAGTGCGCGTCCCACCCGGTGTGCAGCAACACCGCCCGACCGGCCACCTCGTAGGGGGCCAGCATGAGCCGGTCCACCGCTCGGGTGCCGGCCGGCACCCGGACCACCACCCCGGGCAGGTCGACGAGACGATCCAGCGGCACCCCGGTCAGGTCGTCGGCACCGGCCCAGCGGTGGGCGGGAGTGTCCAGGTACGTGCCGGTGTTGGCGATCAGGTCGATCCGGGCCACGTGGAACTCGGTGCCCGGGGAGTACCGCTCCCGGGATGCCGCGAACGTCAGCCAGTCGGTGATCCGCGGCCCCGGCCAACCCGGCAGGGTGGTCATCCCATCGCTGATCACGTGGCTCAGCTCGATCGGTCTGCGCCCGGACGTGGGCTGATCGACGGCTACGCCCCGGCCGCCCTTGTGCGGCTCCTCGATGATCGTCTTCGCGCTGATCCGGACGTCGGCGACCATCAGCAACCCGAGATGCCGGACGAACAACGCCGCGAGGTCCTCGTCGCTGATCTCCTGACCAGGAATGTCCAGCCGAAACCCCTCGGTACGCAGCCCTCCGCCGTTGGCGAAGCTCACCTCCGCGTCGAACTGTGCCCGCCACTGCTCACCCATCCCGAAACCCGACCACGCCAGCCGGCAGTCGGTCAAGATCCGCGAACGTGATTGGCCGACCGGAGCGCCCGGGTCAAGCGGGACCCACCTGCCCTGGTCTGCGAGATGCCCGCGTCCGGTGTGCGGGGCCTGCGTCCGGTCTGCGGGGCGTCCGGTCTGCGGGGCGTCCGGCGTGCGGGGCCTGCGTCCGGCGTGCGGGACCCGCGTCCGGCGTGCGGGCCGTCCGGCCCAAGATCCGCGCAACATCGGTGAAGTTGCTGCCTCAGCGCCCGGCGAGACAGCACTTTCCCCGAAGTTGCGCGGATCTTGGAGGGGGGTGTGCGGATCGGCGGATGCTCGCGCCGAAGGCCGTTCCGGCTCCAAGATCGCGCAACATCCTGGTTGTAGTGGTGTCGTTCGTCGGTGAGGCCCCTACTTCCTTGTTCGAGCGTGACCTCGGCGGCGCTGGTGCCCCACGCCGCGCTTGCGATCTCCGGGGCGGTGGTCGTCGTCAAGATCTGCGCAACATCGGCGATGTTGGTGTTTCCCGCGTGTTGGAGGCAGCAATATCGCCGATGTCGTGCGGATCTTGCGCGCGGGGCGCGGGGCGCGGGGCGCGGGGCGCGGGGCGCCGGGGCGCGGCGACCTGGAGGAAGGGGGTGTGTGTGGGTCGACGGGGATAGGCTGGTTGTCGTGCACCCCCCGTCCGGCTGGACGAGGGGCCGCCGTCGTGTGCGTCGACTCCCCTGGAAGGATTCCCTTGCTCACCGGTCTGTTCACCGCCGCCCTGGCCGACCCCGGGCTGGCCCGGGCGCGTGACCTGGCGCGCTCCGGTGCCGCCCAGGTCGACGGCCTCGACATCACCGCCCCGGCGGCGCTGCGCCCGTTCGCTGTCGCCGCCGTCGCGGCCGACCCCATCGACGCCGACCCCGCCAGCACCCGCAGCACCGACCCCATCGACGCCAGCCCCGGCAGCACCCGCAGCCCCGCCAGCTCCGGCAGCACCCGCAGCCCCGGCAGCCCCGGCAGCACCAGCAGCACCGACGCCGGCCCCGGCAGCGCGCGCAGCACCGCCGACGGTGCCGGTGGCGGGGCCGGGCGGCCCGTGCTGGCGGTGACCGCCACCACCCGGGAGGCGGACGACCTGGCCGCCGCCCTGGGTGCGTTGCTCCCCGCCGAGCAGGTGGTCGTCTTCCCTTCCTGGGAGACGCTGCCGCACGAGCGTCTGTCGCCCCGCTCGGACACGGTCGGCCGACGGTTGGCCGTGCTGCGCCGGTTGGCGCACCCGGAGGCCACCGATGCGCACGGCGGCACCGGGCCGCTGCGGGTGGTCGTGGCCCCGGTCCGTTCGCTGCTCCAACCGCAGCTCAAGGGGCTCGGTGACCTGGAGCCGGTGCAGCTCGCCGCTGGCGAGGAGGCGGATCTCGAAGAGGTCGCCCGCCGACTGATCGACATGGCGTACGCCCGGGTCGACCTGGTCACCAAGCGTGGGGAGTTCGCCGTGCGCGGCGGCATCCTGGACGTCTTCCCGCCGACCGACGAGCACCCGTCCCGGGTCGAGTTCTGGGGCGACGAGGTGGAGGAGATCCGCACCTTCGCCGTGGCCGACCAGCGGACCATCGAGCAGGTTCCGCTGCTGTGGGCGCCGCCCTGCCGGGAGTTGCTGCTCACCCCGGCGGTCCGTGAGCGGGCCGCCGCGCTGGCGGAGCAGCACCCGGAGTTGGCCGAGATCCTCGACAAGCTGGCCGAGGGCATCCCGGTGGAGGGGATGGAGTCGCTGGCACCGGTGCTCGTCGGCCCCGACTCGCTGGAGTTGCTGCTGGACGTCATGCCGTCCGGCACCCACGTGCTGCTGTGCGACCCGGAGCGGATCCGCACGAGGGCGCACGACCTGGTGCGTACCTCGGAGGAGTTTCTGCAGGCCAGCTGGGCCGCCGCCGCGGTCGGCGGCCAGGCCCCGGTGGACGTCGGCGCGGCCGCCTTCCGCACCCTCGCTGAGGTGCGCGCGGCCGCCGGCAAGCTCGGCCAGCCGTGGTGGACGTTGTCTCCGTTCGGCCTGACCGAGGGGGAGACGGCCGAGACGCGGCAGCCCTGGGAGGACTCGCCGGAGGAGGTCGCCGTCACCCCGGACGACGCCATCGCGGTGACCCTCGGCGCTCAGCCGGCCCCGCTGTACCACGGCGAGACCAGCCGGGTGGTCGACGATCTGAAGCGCTGGGCCGGCGAGGGCTGGTCGATCGCGCTGGTGTTCGAGGGGCACGGTCCCGCCCAGCGGGCGGTGGAGGTGCTCCGTGACGCCGGGCTGGGCGCCCGGTTGACCGAGGAGGTGCCGACCGCGCCGGTCCCCGGTGAGCTGGTGGTCACCTGCGGCGCGTTGAGTAGCGGGTTCGTCGACGAGGCGTCCCGTTTCGTGCTGCTCACCGGCAACGACGTGACAGGCGGCCGGGGCACGTCGACCCGGGACATGCGCAAGATGCCGAGCCGGCGGCGCAACACCATCGACCCGCTGGAGCTGAAGGCCGGCGACCACGTGGTGCACGAGCAGCACGGCATCGGCCGGTACGTCGAGCTGGTGCAGCGCACCGTCAACGGCGCGAGCCGTGAATACCTGGTCATCGAGTACGCGGCCAGCAAGCGCGGCCAGCCCGGCGACCGGCTGTTCGTGCCGACCGACCAGCTCGACCAGCTCTCCCGTTACGTGGGCGGGGAGCAGCCGACCCTGCACAAGATGGGCGGTTCGGACTGGCAGAAGTCGAAGGCCCGCGCCCGCAAGGCGGTCCGGGAGATCGCCGCGCAGCTGATCCAGCTCTACGCCGCCCGTAAGGCGTCCAAGGGCCACTCGTTCGGCCCGGACACCCCGTGGCAGCGGGAGTTGGAGGACGCCTTCCCCTGGCAGGAGACGCCCGACCAGCTCGCGGCGATCGACGAGGTCAAGCGGGACATGGAGCAGACCGTGCCGATGGACCGGCTGATCTGCGGCGACGTCGGTTACGGCAAGACCGAGATCGCCGTCCGGGCGGCCTTCAAGGCGGTGCAGGACGGCAAGCAGGTGGCGGTGCTGGTGCCGACCACGCTGCTGGTGCAGCAGCACTACAACACGTTCGCCGAACGGATGAGCCAGTTCCCGGTGCAGATCCGGCAGCTGTCCCGGTTCCAGACCGCGAAGGAGACCGAGCGGACGCTGGAGATGGTCGCCGACGGCACCGTCGACATCGTCATCGGCACCCACCGTCTGTTGCAGACCGCCACCCGGTTCAAGCAGCTCGGTCTGGTGATCGTCGACGAGGAGCAGCGCTTCGGTGTCGAGCACAAGGAGCACCTGAAGACGCTGCGCGCGTCGGTCGACGTGCTGAGCATGTCGGCCACCCCGATCCCGCGGACCCTGGAGATGGCCATCACCGGCATCCGGGAGATGTCGACCATCGCCACCCCACCGGAGGAGCGGCACCCGGTGCTCACCTTCGTGGGTGCGCAGGACGACCGACAGGTGGCGGCGTCCATCCACCGCGAGTTGCTCCGCGACGGGCAGGTCTTCTACCTGCACAACCGGGTCGAGTCGATCGACCGGGCAGCGCGGCGGCTGCGCGAGTTGGTGCCCGAGGCGCGGGTCGCGGTGGCGCACGGCCAGATGAGCGAGGACGCGCTGGAGAAGGTGATGGTCGGCTTCTGGGAGAAGGAGTTCGACGTCCTGGTCTGCACCACGATCGTGGAGTCGGGCATCGACATCCCGAACGCCAACACGCTGATCGTGGAGCGGGCCGACCTGCTCGGCCTGGCGCAGCTGCACCAGATCCGGGGCCGGGTCGGCCGGGGTCGGGAGCGGGCGTACGCCTACTTCCTCTACCCGCCGGAGAAGCCGCTCACCGAGCACGCCCACGAGCGGCTGGCGACCATCGCGCAGCACACCGAGCTGGGCGCCGGCATGTACGTGGCGATGAAGGACCTGGAGATCCGGGGCGCCGGCAACCTGCTCGGCGGTGAGCAGTCCGGGCACATCGAGGGCGTCGGCTTCGACCTGTACGTGCGGATGGTCGGCGAGGCGGTCTCCGCGTTCAAGGGTGAGCGGCCGGAGGAGGAGGTCGATGTCAAGATCGATCTGCCGGTCGACGCGCACCTGCCACACGACTACGTGAGTGTGGAACGGCTGCGCCTGGAGATGTACCGCAAGCTCGCCGAGGCGCGCGACGAGGACCGTCTCCGCGAGGTGGTCGCCGAGATGACCGACCGGTACGGCGAGCCTCCGGCCCCGGTGCAGAACCTGGTGGAGGTGGCCCGGTTCCGCCTGCTGGCCCGCCGGTACGGCCTGACCGACGTGTCCATGCAGGGCAAGCACGTCCGGTTCGGCCCGCTGCCGCTGCCGGATTCGAAGCAGTTGCGGCTCAAGCGCTACCACCCGGATGCCGTCTACAAGCAGGCCACCGACCAGGTCAGCGTGCCCCGACCGACCACCCGTCGGATCGGCGGCGAGCCGTTGCGCGACCAGGCGCTGCTGCAGTGGTGCGCGCAGTTGCTCTCCGATGTGCTCGGTGCCCCCGCAGTGGCGGCGGGGGCGCCGGTCTGAGCGGCACAGTGGCGGCGGGGGCGCCGGTCTGAGCGGCACAGTGACGGCGGGGTACCGGTCTGAGTGCCCCGCCGTGGCGGCGGGGGCGACGGTCGGAGTCGTTCGTCCGGTGGGGGGCGTCACAGCGACGTGCCCTGCCGTGAGAGAGTGACCGTCATGCGTGCTCGCCGTCTTGTCGCCGTCGCCAGCGTGGCGGTCGGTCTCATCGCCCTCTCCGGTTGTCGTGCCGAGCCCGGCATCGCCGCCTACATCGGTGACCACCGCATCACCGACGAGCGGGTCGCCGCCGTGCTGAAGGACCTGCGCGACAAGAACCCGGAGCCGCCCGTCGCAGCTCAACCCGGCCAGGCGGCGCCGAAGCCGACCGGCCCGGCCGACGTGGCCAGCGTGTTGGTGCTGAGCGAGGTGTGCAAGCAGGTCTCGGCCGAGAAGAACTACCAGCCGCGTGGCCAGGTGGCTGCCGACCAGGTCGCCCAGGCGCTCCAGTTGACGCCCGACACGGAGTACGTGCAGCAGGTGTCCGCGCTCTACACCTGCCTGTCCGGGGTGCCGTCCGAGTCGGTCGCGCCCACCGAGCAGGAGATGAGGACCCTGATCGCGGTGGGCCGCGAGGCGGCCCAGATCCCCGCCAGCATGAGCGACGAGGAGGCCGTCCGCCAGCTCGACGGCGACCAGTTGCGTGGTGCGCTGGCCACCCGACGGTCGCTGGTCGAGGCGGTCGAGCGCTACGACGTGACGGTCAGCCCCCGGTATCGCCCGCTGGAGTTCCCGGTGCTCAGCTTCCCCGGTGACATCCCCGCCGTGAGCGTGCCGCTGGGTGAGCCGGGCTCCGACATGGTCACCGACATCTCCACCCCGGAGCCGGTCGAGTCGACCGCCACCCCCGACGCCGAGGGCGCGGCCGGCTGACCATGACGGCACGGATCGTCCTGCTGGTCACGTCGCCCCGGCTACCGGCCGGTCTGCTGACGGCGGCGGCCTGGGACGTCGTACGCCGGCACCCGGTGCTGACCGGCGCGGAGAGCGAGTTGGTCACGGCGGTGCGCCAGGCGGGCGCCGAGGTCGTCGTGGTGGACGGCCCGGCGACGCAACGCCTGCTGGACACCGTGGCGGCGCACGGCACCGCGGTCTGGTTGGCCGGCCCGGCCGGCGACGAGGCCCTTGCCCGGGAGTTGGGCCTGCGGTTGGCCCGGGAACCGGGGTTGGCCGAGATGGAGCTGATGTACGGCTCGTGGGACCTGCCGGGCGCGCGGCTGCTCGACGCGGTGGCCGTGCTGGACCGGCTGGCCTCGCCGGGTGGTGACCCGTGGAAGCGTGCGCAGACGCACCGCAGCCTCGCCGGTTACCTGCTGGAGGAGAGCTACGAGGCGTACGACGCGATCGACGCCGACGACACCGACGCGTTGCGTGAGGAGTTGGGCGACGTCCTCCTGCAGGTGGTGTTGCACGCGCGACTCGCCGAGGAGTTGCCCGAGGGCGAGCGGTGGAGCATCGACGACGTGGCCGGTGGCCTGGTCGACAAGATGATCCGCCGTAACCCGCACGTCTTCGCCGGTGCGGAGGCGGGCACCTTGGAGGAGATCACCGAGAACTGGGAGCGGATCAAGCGCGCGGAGAAGGCCCGGAAGTCGGTGCTGGACGGCGTCGCGTTGAGCCAACCCGCTCTCGCCCTGGCCACGCAGATCCTCAGCCGGGCCGCCCGCGCCGGCTTGGCTGTTCCACCTCCACTTGCGGACACCCAGGTGGACGCCGAGGCGAGGCTGGGCGCGAGCCTCCTGGCAACGGTGGCCGCAGCCCGCGAAGCGGGCATCGACCCGGAAGCGGCCCTCCGCCGCACCACCCTCGCCTACGCCGAAGCCCTCCGCGCCACCGAACCGCCACCCTCAGACCGGCGTTGATCATGAAGTTGGCGCCTCGCACCGCGGCGTGTCGTGGCGACAACTTCATGATCGACGGGGGCGGGCGGGGGACGGGTGGGCGTCGGCGCAGGGGGCGGGAGCTGCGGCGTTGTCCGGGGTGGTCGGTAGGGTGGGCCGGTGGAAGCGTTTGGGGTGCTGGCCGACCGGGTCGTCGAGGCGTTGCTGGAGTCACGGCCGGGGGTGGCCACCGCCGCCGGCGACCACCGCTTCGACGATCGGCTTCCTGATCTGTCCACCGACGCGCTGGCGGCCGATCGGGCGATGCTCTCCGACGCGGCCAACGCGCTGTCCGAGCTGGACCCGGATTCGCTCGACGTGCCCGAGCAGGTCGACCACGCGCTGCTCACCTCCTTCGTGGACCGCGAGCTGTTCGAGCTGACCGAGATCCGGTCGCACGAGTGGGATCCGCTGCGGCACAACCCCGGAGCGCTGCTGCATCCGCTGCTGACCCGCCCGTACGCCCCGGTGGAGGTGCGACTGACCCAGCTCGCCGGTCGGCTCGCCGCCGTACCGGACGCCCTGGCCACCGCCCGCGCGACGGTGCGCGACATGCCGCGGATCCATGCCGAGACGGCGGTCGGGCAGTTCGCCGGCACGGCCGCGTTGATCCGCGACGAGCTGCCGGCCCTGCTCGCCCAGGCGCCGGGCGGCCTGGACCGGGTCGAGCCGGCCGCCACGGCGGCGATCGCCGCGCTGGAGGAGTTCGTCGCGTGGCTGCGCACCGGCCTGGCCGCCGACACCGGCCCCGGGCGTGATCCCCGGCTGGGGCGCCGCCGTTGGGAGGCGCGGCTGTGGCACACCCTCGACACCGAGTTGGGCGCCGCCGAGATCCAGCGCCGCGCCTGGGCCAACCTGGACCGGGTCACCGCGGAGATCCGCGAGGCGGCCGTCGAGTTGGTCGGCGGCCCGGCCGACGACGCGACGGTACGCCGGGCGCTGGACCTGCTCGCCGCCGAGCACCCGAACGACGCGACGATCGTCGAGCTGGCCGGGGTGACCCTGGACGAGGCGACCGACTTCGTCCGCGCGCACGACCTGGTCACCCTGGTCGACGACAGGTGTGTGATCCAGGAGATGCCGGAGTTCGCCAGGGGTGTCGCGGTGGCCTACTGTGACGCGCCCGGCCCGCTGGAGACGGCGGCCGTGCCGACCTTCTACTGCATCGCGCCCACCCCGGCGGACTGGCCCGCCCAGCGCGTCGAGTCGTTCTACCGCGAATACAACGACCACATGATCCGCAACCTGACCGTGCACGAGGCGATGCCGGGGCACTTCCTCCAGCTCGCGCACGCCCGCCGCTACGTCGGTGGCACCCGGGTCCGGGCGCTGGCCGAGTCCGGCCCGTTCATCGAGGGCTGGGCGGTCTACGCGGAGGAGTTGATGACGGGCCTCGGCTTCGGCGGCCTGCCGGTCCGGTTGCAGCAGCTCAAGATGCAGCTCCGGATGACCATCAACGCGCTGCTCGACCAGTTGGTGCACGCCGAGGGCCTGCCCGAGGCCGAGGCGATGGCGTTGATGATCGGGCGCGGTTTCCAGGAGGAGGGCGAGGCAGCCGGCAAGTGGCGTCGGGCGTTGCTCACGTCCACCCAGCTCTCCACGTACTTCGTGGGCTACAGCGAGGTCGCCGAGATCGCCGCCGCCCGACCGGCCGGGGTGTCGGTGCGCGACTGGCACGACGCCATGCTCGCCCACGACTGCCCGCCGCCGCGTCACCTGCGTACCCTGCTCGGGGTCTGAGGGTCCGCGCGGGTTCAGGCCCGCGCGGCGGTCACCGTCGCGTCGATCAGCCAGCGGGAGATGGAGTACGCGGGCGGCAGTTCCGCCGGCAGCGCATCCAGGCCGAACCACCGGGCCTCGGTCAGCTCCCGGCCGTCGACCACCGGCTCGGCGTGCGGGTCGGCGGCCCGGGCGGTGAAACCGGCGAGCAGCACGCCGGGGCCGGAGATCGCCCACGGCTGGCTGCCGAAGTACGCCAGTCGGTCGACTGACAACCCGACCTCCTCGCCGACCTCCCGGTGCACCGCCGCCTCCAGTGTCTCGCCGGCCTCCACGAAGCCGGCCACCAGCGCCCACAGCCCGGTCGGTCCGGTGGCGTGCCGGACCAGCAGCAGCTCGTCGACGCTACCGGCTCGACCGGGCCGGGTGATCGCCGTCAGCACCGCGGCGGAGAGCTGCATCGGGACGTACAGACCGCAGTCGGGGCACCGCCGGGCCGTCTCGGTGGGCTGGTCGGTCAGCTCGGCCCGGCAGGCGCCACACCACCGGTGGGTACGCCGCCACGTGATCACCGCCAACGCCCGCCCGGCGAGCGTGGCGTACGGCTCCGGCACCTCGGCGGCGAGCGACGCCCAGCCCCGTGCCCGCCCCGGGAGTGTGGCGGTGAGGTCGGTGGCCCAGGCGGGCACCCCGTCGAGCGTGCCCAGCGGCACCCAGTCGGTGTCGGTGGGCAGGTCGGCGACGTGGAGTGGGCGGCCGTCGACGTCGGTCAGCAGCTTCGCGCCGGTCACCGGCAGCGCCAGGTCACCGGCGGCGGGCAGCCGCCCAGGCCCGGCCCCGGGCCGGAAACCACCAGTGGGTGCGTCGAACGCCCGCACGACCGTCGGACCGCTCACGACCCACCCGGGCGGTTGTCCACGACTCCGGCGCCGGCCGGCGGGTCGAACGCGCCCTTGTCCACGGTCGCGGAGTAGCGGCTCAGCGCCAGCTCCGTCGGCTTGCCGTCGACCGGGCCGGTGAAGCTGCCGAGCACGCCCTCGGTGGTGACGCAGGCGGTGAAGTCACCGGAGGAGCTCTGCACGTCCACGCACGCGGCGTGGTGGCCGGCGATCGTGGTGTCGCTCTGCCTGATGACCGCCTGCGGGTCGAGCGCTGCGGCGGTCAGCAGCCCGACCACCACCGGCGGTGTGACCAGCCCCTGCTTGTTGGCCTCCCCGAAGAGGGTCACCGTGGGTTTGCTGCCGGGGGTGGGCGGGCTGGCCAGGGTGCACTCCGGTCGCGGGCCGGTGGTCGTGCACCGGGTGACGGCCTCCGGGGTGACGGTCAGCCGTCCCCCCGGATAGGTGTACGCGGAGCGCACCGGATCCTGCGCCTGCACGATCGCGGCACTCTGGCCGCCGGGTAGCTGGTAGTCGGCCGAGTAGGTCAACTCCAACGCCCGGTCGAGCCGGGCGGCGAGGTCGTTGACGAGTTCCGAGCGCCCCATGGCGACTCCGGCGTCCTCGAATGTCTGACAGCCAGTGACCGTGAGCGACGCGATGACCGACACGGCGAGCATGCGGAGGGTGGTCGAGGCGGCGGGCATGCCGACCAGCCTGGTGGATCTGGTCCGCGCAGCGCAAACCCGTTGCCGGTTGACGCCCGGAAATCCGGGAATGTCCGTCAGTGCGGGGCGACTCGGGTGCGCGGGCGACGCCGTGCCGTTTCCCGTGGCCCGATACGCTGCGTTCAACACCTGCCTCAGCCGCACCGTCGCGGCCCACCCACGGACCGGATCACAACAACGAGGAGCGACTCAGTGGCAACCATCGAGGGAATCGTCGCCCGGGAGATTCTCGACTCGCGGGGCAACCCCACGGTCGAGGTCGAGGTCGGCCTGGACGACGGCACGGTGGCTCGCGCCGCAGTGCCCTCCGGCGCCTCCACCGGCGCGTTCGAGGCGATCGAGCTGCGTGACGGTGACGCCGACCGCTACCAGGGCAAGGGCGTGGAGAAGGCGGTCTCCAACGTCGAGGACAAGATCGTCGACCAGATCATCGGGTACGAGGCCAGCGAACAGCGGCTCATCGACCAGAAGATGCTCGACATCGACGGCACCGACAGCAAGTCGGAGCTGGGCGCGAACGCCATCCTGGGGGTCTCCCTGGCGGTGGCGAAGGCCGCTGCCGGCAGCGCCGAGCTGAGCCTCTTCCGCTACCTGGGCGGCCCGAACGCGCACCTCCTGCCGGTGCCGATGATGAACATCCTCAACGGTGGCGCGCACGCCGACTCGAACGTCGACATCCAGGAATTCATGATCGCGCCGATCGGCGCCCCCACCTTCCGCGAGGCGCTGCGCTCCGGCGCGGAGGTCTACCACGCGCTCAAGTCGGTGCTGAAGAAGAAGGGCCTGTCGACCGGCCTCGGTGACGAGGGTGGCTTCGCGCCCAACCTTCCGACGAACGCGGCGGCCCTGGACCTGATCGCCGAGGCGGTCGAGAAGGCCGGCTACCGGCTCGGCAGCGACATCGTGTTCGCGCTCGACGTGGCGGCCACGGAGTTCTTCGACAACGGCACGTACACCTTCGAGGGTGCCGCGAAGTCCGCCGAGGACATGAGCACCTACTACACGAAGCTGGCCGACGAGTACCCGATCGTGTCGATCGAGGACCCGCTGGCCGAGGACGACTGGACCGGCTGGCAGACGCTGACCGCCTCGATCGGCGACCGGGTGCAGATCGTCGGTGACGACCTGTTCGTCACCAACCCGCAGCGCATCGCCCGCGGCATCGCCGAGAAGGCGGCGAACGCGGTCCTGGTCAAGGTCAACCAGATCGGCTCGCTGACCGAGACCCTGGACGCGGTGGACCTGGCCCACCGGGCCGGCTTCAAGTGCATGATGAGCCACCGCTCCGGCGAGACCGAGGACACCACCATCGCCGACCTGGCGGTCGCCACCGGCTGCGGCCAGATCAAGACCGGTGCCCCGGCCCGTTCGGACCGCGTCGCCAAGTACAACCAGCTGCTCCGGATCGAGGAGGAGCTGGCCGACGCGGCGCGCTACGCCGGTGCGGGCGCGTTCCCGCGTTACCGTTCGGCCTGAGACGCTGCCGGGAAGCCCCGCCGCGGGGCTTCCCGACGAACTCCGTAACGCACGAAGCCTCGGGGGAGGGGTGTGACGATGCAGCAGCGCCGCACACCGGGTGGTCAGCGTCCCGCCCGTCGGCCGGGTCAGTCCGGTCGGCCGGGCGGTGGCCGCTCCACGCGGGGGTCGGTGCGGGAGACCGGCGTACGCGCCGAACCCCGTGCCGCCGCCGGTCGGGCGCCGGGTGCCGCCCGGGGCGCCGAGGGCGTCCGCTCGGCGAACCGCCCGGCCGCCGCTCGGCGTACCGCCGCCGGTGGAGCCGTCAAACGGCTCGCCGCACCCCACCCTCGTCGCTTCACCGGTCGGGCCACCGTGCTGTTCGCGGTCCTGATCGCGCTCGCGCTCGCCTACACGTACCCGGTCCGGGTCTACCTCGACCAGCAGGCCGACATCGAGCGGATGGAGGCGGCCCAGGCGGCGCAGGAGGCGGAGATCGCCAAGCTCACCGCCGAGGCGGCCAACTGGAAAGACGACGAGTACATCAAGACGCAGGCTCGGGAGCGGTTCTTCATGGGCGAGCCGGGCGAG
This sequence comes from Micromonospora sp. WMMD964, assembly GCF_029581455.1. Taxonomy (NCBI): domain Bacteria; kingdom Bacillati; phylum Actinomycetota; class Actinomycetes; order Micromonosporales; family Micromonosporaceae; genus Micromonospora; species Micromonospora sp. WMMD964. The sequence goes on from NZ_CP120860.1 coordinate 1,990,845, forward strand.
AAGATGATGGTGGTGCTGTACGACCCGGAGGGCGCCGCCCGGGACGCCGGGAAGTCGGCCGGTTCGCCGCCCCCGGCCGGGCCCACCACCTGGTACGACACGCTCTGGTCGAGCGTGCAGGCAGCCGACAGCCAGCAGCCGGGCAAGTGAACCACCGATCAGCGCACCAGGAGAGTTGAGCACCGTGACTGTCGTACCACCGTCGGAGCCGGCTGCGGATTCCGTACCCCTGCCGCAGCGGGAGCCGGCCACCGAGGCCGACCTGGCCGCGGTCGCGGCGCAGCTCGGCCGGACGCCCCGGGGCACCCGGGCGGTCGCCCACCGGTGCCCGTGCGGCCTCCCGGATGTGGTGGAGACGACCCCGCGCCTGGCCGACGGCACACCGTTTCCGACGCTCTACTACCTGACCTGCCCCCGGGCCACCGCGGCGTGCAGTCGGCTGGAGTCGGCGGGGCTGATGAAGGAGATGGCGGACCGGCTGACGACCGATCCGGAGTTGGCCGCCCACTACCGCGCCGCGCACGAGGACTACCTGGCCCGTCGGGAGGCGATCGGCGAGGTGCCGGAGATCGCCGGTATCTCGGCCGGCGGGATGCCCGGCCGGGTGAAGTGCCTGCACGTGCACCTGGGGCACGCGCTGGGTGCCGGTCCCGGGGTCAACCCGTTCGGCGACGAGACGTTGGAGCTGGTCGAGCCCTGGTGGGCGGCCGGCCCGTGCGTGGACGTGCCGGCGGGCGAGTGAGCACGCCGACTGCGGACCAGATCACCGTGCGGCGGGCCCGCACCGGTGACGTCCGGGGCATCCGGCGGCTGGTGGACACCTACACCAACGACCGGCGGCTGCTGAGCAAGGCCACCGTCACCCTCTACGAGCAGGTGCAGGAGTTCCGGGTCGCGGTCCGTGCCGAGGACGACGTCGTGGTCGGCTGCGGCGCGCTGCACGTGATGTGGGAGGACCTGGCCGAGATCCGTACGGTCGCGGTGGACCCGTCGTGTCGCGGTCAGCGGATCGGGCACCGGCTGGTCGGCGAGCTGATCGACGCGGCCCGGGAGTTGGGCGTGGCCCGGATCTTCGTGCTGACCTTCGAGACGCGGTTCTTCGGGGCGTTCGGCTTTCAGGAGATCGACGGCGCACCGGTGCCGCAACCCGTGTACGAGCAGCTCCTGCGCTCGTACGACGAGGGTGTCGCGGAGTTCCTGGACCTGGAGCGGGTCAAGCCGAACACGCTCGGCAACACCCGGATGCTGCTGCGCCTGTAGCCGGGTAGGTCGGGGCCGACGGGGGTTGCCCCCGCTCAACACGAGCTGCGGCCCCGACGGTGAGACAGAGCCCCGTCAACACTGCCACCGTCGGGCCGCACGTCGGCCACCCCCCGTCGACCCCGCCGTCCACCCTGCGGGTGACCGACTCGGGAAACAACCCTTTCGGTCCTGGGCGAAGGGAGGCAGGCTGACTCCCATGCTTCGCCTCCATCTCGGGTCGGCGGATCTCTGCCGGGTGCGCTTCGGCGACCGGCTGCACCCGGTCGGCACCGCGCTGCTGGCCGGGCAGTGGCTGCGGGACCCGACCGTCGCGGTGATGGCACCGGCCCTGGCCGAGCGGGCGTCGGCAGTCGAGGGCACGGGGCCGGCCCAGGCCGCGACCGCGATCCTGCGACACCTGTTGCCGGCGCGGGGGCGTCTGCCGGACTTCGTCACGCCCTTCGACGGGGTGGAGTCGCTGACCGCCGGCCTGGAGGCGATCCAGGCGACCCCGGCACCGCGGGTACGCGAGGAGGTCAGCGCCGCGTACGCGGACGTGGCGGCCACCCCTCTGCGGCGACGGTTCGCGGCGGCCGACCCGGAGGTGTTGGACCTGTTCGGCGGGGCCGTCCGCACCTGGTTCGACGCCGTCCTCGCGCCGCACTGGGCCGATCTGGTGTCCGCGTACCGCCAGCAGGTGACCTGCGCCGGTCAGCGGCTGGCGCAGCACGGCCTGACCGGCCTGTTCGCGGGCCTGCACCCGGCGATCCGCTGGCGGGAGCCGGTGCTGGAGATACGGACGTGGTGGGACGGGGACCTGCCGGGCACCGGTCACGGCCTGCTCCTGCTGCCCTCCCCGCTGGCCGGGCCCCGGCCCCGGGTGCTGGTCGAGCCGGGTCGCCCCATCCTGCTGGTCTACCCGGCGGCGATGCCCGTGCGCCCGGCCACCGCCGAGGGTGACGCCCTCGGCCGGCTGCTCGGCGGCACTCGGGCGCTGGTCCTGCGCCGACTGGCGGTCGAGGGCGGGTTGACCACCACCGTGCTGGCCCGGGCGGTCGGGATCAGTCTCTCCTCGGCGTCGGAGCACGCCAGCGCGCTGCGGGCCACCGGCCTGGTGGCCAGCGAACGGGAGGGCGGGGCCGTCCGACATCACCTGACCACGCTCGGGGCGAACCTGCTGCGGGGTGTGTCGGGCGAACAGTGCGCCACGAGTCCCTCGCCGTGCCAGGCCGTCAGGTGGCCGCCCGTCCTGCCGTAGGGTTGCTGCCGTGACGACGCGTGTGGCGGCCATCGACTGCGGGACCAACTCGATCCGACTGTTGGTCGCCGACCTGCCCGACGACTCGGCCGGGTCGCCCGCGCCGCTCGTCGACCTGACCCGACGGATGGAGATCGTCCGGCTCGGTGAGGGCGTGGACCGCACCGGCCGGTTGGCCCCGGAGGCGATCGAACGGACCCGGGTGGCGTTGGCCTCGTACGCCGCGGACATCGAGAAGCTGGGTGCGGACCGGGTCCGCATGTGCGCCACCTCGGCCTCCCGGGACGCCGCCAACGCGGCCGACTTCACCGAGATGGTGCAACGCACCCTCGGTGTCGCTCCCGAGGTGGTCACCGGTGACGAGGAGGCGCGGCTGTCCTTCACCGGTGCGGTGCGCGGGCTCCCGGCCGACGCGAAGGCACCCTTCCTGGTCGTCGACATCGGCGGCGGTTCCACCGAGTTCGTCGTCGGCGATCGGGACGCCGGGGTGCGCGCGGCGATCTCGGTGGACATCGGCTGTGTCCGGATGACCGAGCGGCACCTGCCCGGTGACCCTCCGACGCCCGAGCAGGTCGCCGCCGCGCAGGCCGACATCGCCGCCGCGGTGAACCGGGCGCTCGCCGTGGTGCCCGGCCGCGAAGCCGCCACCCTGGTCGGCCTCGCCGGGTCGGTCACCACAGTGGTCGCCATCGCCCAGAACCTCCAGGAGTACGACCCGGAGCGCATCCACCACGCCCGGGTGTCGTACGAGGCGGTCGCCCAGGTGACGGCGGACCTGCTGGGTCAGACCCGGGCGCAGAGATTGGCGAACCCGGTGATGCACCCGGGCCGGGCCGACGTGATCGGCGCGGGCGCGCTGGTGCTTCGCGTGATCATGGAGCGGGCCGGAATGCCGTCCGTGGTCGCCTCCGAGCACGACATCCTCGACGGCATCGCCTGGAGCCTCCACCCCGCCACCCGCTAGCGGTCTTGATCAACTCGACTTCCCCTGGAACTGCGGGGTCCGCCTCGTCAGGACACCCCGAGTTCACCAAACCCGAGTCGATCTCGCCCGTGTCTGTGCCGCGCGCCCCGCGTCCGTGCCCCGGGTCCGTGCCCCGGGTCGGCGCCCTGGGTCCGCGCCCTGGGTCCGCGCCCTGGGTCGGCGCCCTGGGTCGGCGCCCTGGGTCCGCGCCCTGGGTCCGCGCCCCGGGTCGGCGCCCTGGGTCGGCGCCCCGGGTCCGCGCCCCGGGTCCGCGCCCCGGGTCCGCGCCCCGCGTCCGCGCCAAGATCCGCGCAACTTCCCCGATGTTGCTGCCTGCGGCGCACGGGAGACAGCAACATCCCCGATGTTGCGCGGATCTTCCTCGTCGGGCGGACCTTGACTTCCCTGCACACCCCAAGATCGCGCTCGATCATGGAAGTAGTGGTGAACCTGCAGCGTCGAGGCCACTACATCCTTGATCGAGCACGATCAAATGGCGTCCGCTCGGCGCTCGGCTGTCCGCGCGGAGGTCCCCGTGCTCCGTGCTCGGCCGTCCGCGCCGAGGTCCGTGCCGCGCAGCTCGGCTGTCCGCGCTGCGCAGCTCGGCTGTCCGTGCCGCGCAGCTCGGCTGTCCGTGCCGCGCAGCTCGGCTGTCCGTGCCGCGCAGCTCGGCTGTCCGTGCCGCGCAGCTCGGCTGTCCGCGCGGAGGTCCCCGCGCCGCGCGCCGTTCGGCCGTCCCCGCCGCGCCCCGCCGCGCCCCGCCGCGCCGCGCCCCGCCGCGCCGCGCCCCGCCGCGCCGCGCCGCGCCGCCCTGCGCCGCGCCGCCCTGCGCCGCGCCGCCCTGCGCCCCGCCGCGCCCTGCGCCCCGCCCTCGGGCGTGTCGGAGCGAGATCATTGACGCTACTGCGCATTGCACACTAGTGTCTAATGCGTGGACACCACACAGTTGCTGAAGGGTGTGCTGGACCTGGCCGTCCTGGCCGTGCTTCGAGAGGAGGACGGCTACGGTTACGACATTCTGCGCCGGTTGCGCGAAGCCGGCCTGGAGGAGGTCGGTGACGCCTCGGTCTACGGGACGCTGCGCCGTCTCTTCGCCGCCGGCCTGCTCACCACCTACGTCGTGCCGAGCGAATCCGGGCCGCACCGTAAGTACTACTCACTCAACGCCGCGGGGCGTGACCAGTTGACCCGCTCCGGCAAGCTCTGGCGCTCGTTCGCCACCACAATGGACAGTCTGCTCGACGATCGGGGGATGGCGGCATGACCGTCACGGAGCAGGAGATCACCGACTACGTGGCACGGGTCCGGGCCGCTCTGGCCGACCTGCCGCCCACCCAACGCGACGAGCTGACCGAGGACCTCGCCGACCATCTCGCCGAGGTCGCCGCCGAGTCCGAGGGCACGCTCGTCGAGCGCCTGGGCGAGCCGGAGACGTACGCCGCCGAACTGCGCTCCGCGGCCGGCGCCGCCAGCGCCAGTGGGCGCAACCTCGACCAGCGGGTCGCCACCGCGATGGTCCGGGTCCGCGCCCGGCTGCGCGCGGTCGACGTCCGACTCGGCCCGACGCTCGGGTACGAGACGGCGAGCGAGTTCCTGCGCCTGCTGCGGCCCGCCTGGTGGGTGCTGCGCGGCTACCTGGCGGCGATGCTGGTGACGATGATCAGCACCAATGGGAGCTACGGGCTGCTGCCCCGGTTCGGGGGAGAACTGCTCGCCGGCCTGGTCATGCTCGTCGCGTTCGTGCTCGCCTCCATCTGGATCGGTCGTCGATCCGCCCGGTTGACCGGCTGGCCACGATGGGCGCTGCACGGCGGCACGTTCGTCCTGGTGGTGTTCGCGCTCGCCGCACTCGGCCACGCGGAGGACCGTCTCGATCGCGACTACTACTACGACCAGACCTCGGTCGACAGCCAGTACAGCCAGATCCGGGACGTCTACGTCTACGACCGTGAGGGTCGGCTGGTGGAGGATGCGCGACTCTTCGACCAGAACGGCAACCCGATCCGGCTGGGCTACCCGGTCTGCGGGGGCAACATGGACGAGTACGGCAACCCGCTGCTGCGGCCGTACCCGTACTGCCCGGAGCAGGCGCCCTTCGGGCCCCGCGCCCCGGGGGCGACCGTTCCGCTCACGCCACCGGCCGCTCCGCTGACGACGCCCACCGCCACGCCGGAGCCGAGCGCCAACCCGGGTACGCCCGGCGCGCCACAGCCGAGCGGGACGGTCACCGGCGTGCCTCCGGCCGACCCCACCGGGGCACCGGGTGGGACGCCGACACCGACCCCGACGAGCTGAGCCACGGGTGTGAACTGGATCATGCGGTCGAAGCTGGGAAATGGCTGAACGGACGAGGGGAGCGGGACGGCACCGGAAATCAATGATCGTTACGGTGTCGTCTGCTCATCAACCCCTCGGAAGGAACCACCGTGCCAGAGCAGGTCGCACCGCCCTCCGCGCCCGACGCCGCAGCATCCCAGCCGGCCGTCGAGACGCCGCAGCCGACGTCGGCCCAGCCGCAGACGGCCACGTCGGACGGGCCCGCGTCGGATGCGACCGCGCCCAACACCCCCGCGCCAGACGCGACCGCACCGACCGCACCCGCGCCGACCGCGCCGACCGCACCTGACGCGACCGCGCCGACCGCACCTGACGCGACCGCACCGAACAGCTCCGCTCCGGACGCGGCCGTCCCGGCCGGGACGGAGTCGGATGCGGCCAAGCCGGAGGCGGAGAAGTCCGGCGGCAAGAAGGCGCTGGGCATCATCGGCGCGATCCTCGCTGTCGTCGTCATCGCCGGCCTGAAGTTCGGCATCGCCTCGGCGATCGGCGACTACTTCAACAAGGACGAGACGGCTGACGCCAAGGTCGGCGACTGCATCGCCGAGCTGCCCGAGGTCACCGGGACCGAGCAGGAGGAGGTCACGGGCGCCAAGGTCGTGTCCTGCACCTCCACCGACGCCGCGTACGCCGTGGTCGGTCGGGTGAACGACCAGAGCCAGGCTCAGGCCCAGGCCGGCACCGCCTGCGACCAGTTCTTCAAGGAGGGCGAGGAGGGGTACGTCTTCTCCAGCATCGAGCCGGGCAAGACGGGCTACGTCCTCTGCCTGACCAAGAAGGCCTGACCAAGAAGGTTTGACCACGAAGGCCTGACCAGGGCGATCGGCCGGCATCGACGGCGGCGGGAGCGGATCCCGCCGCCGTCGGCGTACCCGCAGTCACCAGTCGGCGAACAGGAGGTGAATGCCACTGTTCCGGCGTCTTCCCGACGGCCGCGCGGCGTGGCAGGCTACCGGCACGTAGGACCACTGGGCGACCAGCCAACGATGACTGACCGCTAGGAGGACGGCCCATGGGCGAGATGGTGAGCTACCGCAGCAACGGGGGCACGAGCGAGGGGTATCTCGCGATACCCGCCAGCGGAACGGCCAGCCCTGCCGTCGTCGTCATCCAGGAGTGGTGGGGCCTCGTCCCGCACATCCGCTCGGTGGCGGACCGGTTCGCCGAGGCCGGCTTCGTCGCCCTCGCCCCGGACTTCTACCACGGTGAGACGACCAGCGAACCCGACGAGGCGCAGCGACTCCTGATGGCGATGCGGATGGACGAGGCGGCGAAGGACATCGCCGGCGCGGCCGACTATCTCGCCGGGCGGCCCGAGGTCACCGGTAAGGTCGGTGCCGTGGGCTTCTGCGCCGGTGGCAGCCTCGCCCTCTGGTCGGCCACCATCTCCGAGCGGATCGTCGCCACCGCCGGCTTCTATCCCGTGCTGCCCTGGGAGTCGATGCGTCCCGACTGGGCGGACTACGCCGGGAAGGCCGCGGTCATCCACTGCTCCGAAGAGGACGGCACGTCGGCGGCCGAGGGCGTACAAGCCGCGCGCCGGGCCATCGAGGAGGCCGGTGGCGACTGCCACCTCTACGACTACCCGGGCACGTCGCACGCCTTCTTCAACGACGACCGGCCGGAGGCGTTCGACCAGCGCGCCGCCGCCACGGCCTTCGCCCGCACCCTGGAACTCTTCCGGGCCAAGCTTGGCTGAGTCGCGTACCCCGTCACAGGTGGTCGCCCGCGCAGCGCGGGCGACCGACCTGGCCGACCTCGACGCGGGCGTCAGCGACTGTTTCGCCTGTCCCCGGCTGGTCCGGTGGCGGGAGGAGGTGTCCCGCACCCGCCGGGCCGCCTTCCGCGACCAGGAATACTGGGGTCGGCCGGTGCCGGGCTTCGGTGCCGCCGACGCGCGGATCGCGATCCTCGGGTTGGCGCCCGCCGCACACGGCGGCAACCGCACCGGTCGGATCTTCACCGGCGACCGCTCCGGTGACGTGCTGTTCGCCGCGCTGCACCGGGCCGGGCTGGCCAACCAACCGACGAGCGTCGCCGCCGACGACGGGCTCGCGCTGCGCGACCTTCGGATCTTCTCGGCCGTCCGATGTGCGCCGCCGGACAACAAGCCGACCCCCCAGGAACGGGACACCTGCGCGCCCTGGCTGCACCGCGAGGTCGCGCTGATCCGGCCCACGCTGCGCGTCGTGGTCGCGCTGGGAGCCTTCGCCTGGGCCGCGTGGTGGCCGGTGCTCCGTCAGGTGTACGGGCTGCGCCCGCCCAGCCCGCGACCGGCGTTCGGTCATGGGGCACACTGGTCCGGCACAGCCGCTCCGGACCTGCTGGGCAGCTACCACGTCAGCCAGCAGAACACCTTCACCGGGCGGTTGACGCCAAAGATGCTGGACGACGTCTTCGACCAGGCTAAACAGCTGGCCGGGGTGGACTGAGAACGCGTGGGGCGGTGGCGATGACAGACGGAACACGCCCACCCGCGCCGTCACCGGCCGTCGAGTCCGGTGTGTTGCGCCCGGCGCTCGGCCTGCTTCGTCGGTGGTGGCCGGTCGCCGCGGTCGCCGTGCTGCTCGGCGGGGCCGCGATGGCGTCCGCCAACTCGTCGCTCGGGACCAGCCGGATCCCGCCGGCCGCGGAGAACGTCCCCTGGGTGCCCGAGTACCCGACGGTCGAGCCGTCGGCGTCGATCCCGGTCGAGCCACGCGACGCCGGCGAGGCCACCCAGGCGCACATCCCGCAGTGGATCGCCACCGTGGCGATGGTCCTGCTCGGACTGGCCATCCTCGCGGCTCTCGGCTACCTGACCTGGGTGCTGATCCGGGGCGCGCTGCGTCGTACCACCCGGACGCTGCCGACGCAGCGGGCCCGACGTACCGCCGAGGGCACCGCCCGCGAGGTGGTCGCCGCCCTCGACGCCGGCCTGGTGGAGTTGGACGACCGGGACACCGACCCACGGGTGGCGGTGATCGCCTGCTGGGTGCGCCTGGAGGAGGCCGCCGCCGCGGCGGGAGTGCCCCGGCTCGCCGGCGACACCCCCACCGACCTGGTCAGCCGACTGCTGCGCGGCGACCCGGCGGCCGGCGTGCCGGCGATCGTCAGCGCCGACGTGCTGGCCGAGTTCGCGCACGTCTACCGGGAGGCCCGGTACGCCACCCGCCCGGTCGACGAACGCACCCGCGACCAGGCCCGCGCCGCGTTGCGCCGCCTGCGCGGCGAGCTGACCTCGACGGTGGTGACCCCGTGAGCAGCACCAGCATCGACGACCTGCTCGCGTTCGAGGAGGAGGCGGCGCCGTCCGGTCCGCCGGAGCGCCGCTCCCGGTCGGGCCCCGTGCTGCGGATGCTCGGGTGGGCCGCCGCGCTGGTCGCGGTGCTGCTCGTCGGTCTCCGTGCGGTCGGCCTCCAGATCTCACTGCCGGTGCTGATCGCCGGTGTGCTCGCCGTCCTGGCGGTCCGCCGGGTCACCGCCCTGCTCGCGCCGCCACCCCCGTCACCGGCCGGTGCCCGGACGCCTCCGGGGGAGGAGGACGGCAGCTACAACTGGGGTGCCCGGGACGCGCTGCGGACCGCCATCAACCGGTGGGAGTGGCCCCTGGACTGGTCCGCGACCCGACCCGAACGCTTCACCGGCACGGTCCTGCCCCGGATCGGTGAGCTGGCCGACGAGCGGATGCGCCTGAAGCACGGCGTCACCCGCGAGTCGGATCCGGCCCGCGCCCGTGCCCTGCTGGGTGACCGGCTGTGGACGTTCCTGGAGACCCCGCCCCGCCGCACCCCGTCACCGCGCGATCTCGCGCTGATCGTCGCCGAACTGGAGAAAATCTGATGAAGGACGTGGACCGGAGCATCGCCCCCGCCGAGGTCGGTCACCTCGCCCGGGCCGTCCTGGACGCGGTCGGCACCGTCGTGGTCGGCAAGCGGGACGCGTTGGAGCTGGTCCTCGCCGGCATCCTCGCGGGTGGGCACGTCCTGCTGGAAGACCTGCCCGGGTTGGGTAAGACGCTCACCGCGCGCTCGTTCGCCCAGGCGCTCGGGTTGGACTTCCGTCGGTTGCAGTTCACCCCCGACCTACTCCCCGCCGACGTCACCGGATCGTTCCTGTACGACCAGCGCAACGGTGACTTCACCTTCCGGGCCGGTCCGGTCTTCACCAATCTGCTCCTCGCCGACGAGATCAACCGGACGCCGCCGAAGACCCAGTCCGCACTGCTGGAGGCGATGCAGGAGAAGCAGGTCTCGGTCGAGGGTGTGACCTACAAGCTGGACGAGCCGTTCCACGTGCTGGCCACCGCCAACCCGATCGAGTACGAGGGCACCTATCCGCTGCCCGAGGCGCAACTGGACCGGTTCCTGCTCCGGGTCTCGTTCGGCTACCCGCAGCACGAGGAGGAGTGGGAGGTGCTCCGCCGCCGGATGAGCCGTCGCCGCGAGGAGGCGGACATCAAGGCGGTCGTCGACGCCGCCACGCTGCGCGCGATGCAGGCCGCCCTGGAGGACGTGGTGGTGGAGGACTCCATCGGCCGGTACATCGTGGCTCTCACCGCGGCCACCCGGGAGCACCCGTCGGTGCTGGTCGGCGCCTCACCACGTGGTTCGCTGGCGTTGCTGCTGCTGGCCCGGGTGCGCGCCGTCTTCGCCGGACGGGACTACGTGGTGCCGGAGGACGTCAAGGACGTCGCCGCACCCGCCCTGGCCCATCGAATCACCCTGCGCCCGGAGATGTGGTTGCGCCGGGTCGACCCGGCGTTCGTGGTCGGCGAGGTGCTGGAAGGGACCCCGGCCCCGGCGAGCGGCGCGCTGCCCAGCTACGCCGCCGGCGGGCCCCGGCACTGATGACCGAACCGACGGTGTCGAGCCCCACCGAACCGGAACCGGCTGCCGGCTGGGCGCCCACTCCGGCGCTCGGTCGGGCGGTGCTGCTCGCCGGTCTGCTGCTCGTGGCGGGGGTGCTGCTGGGGCGGGTCGACCTGATCGTGCTGGCCGCCCCGTTCGCGCTGGGCACCGCGTACGCGCTGCGTCGCCGTCCCACCGCGCTGCCCCAGGTCTGGATCACCTCGGGTGACGACGGGCCGCTGGTCGAGGGCGGCGACGCGACGGCGGCGGTGAGCGTCGGTAACCCGGACACGGTGGACTACGACCTGGTCGTGCTACGTACCCGGGTGTCGCCGTGGTTGCGGATCCTCCGGGCCGGTTTCGCCCGCGACGAGCCCTCCGCCGACTCGTCGGCGAACAGTGGCGAGTCGGCGGCGGCCGGCGGCACGGGTCGTTCCGCAGCCGACCGACCGTTCGTGACGTCGGTGCCGGTCGCTTCGGCGGTGGACCTGGAGTTGGTCGGCCGTGCCCTGCGCTGGGGCCGGCACCCGATCGGCCCGGCCGGAGCGCGGGTCGCCACGGCGGGCGGCCTGCTCGTTTCCCGCGCGGTGATCGTCGAGCCGGTCCGCGTGCGGGTGTACCCGCGTACCGAGCCGTTCGAGGCGGTGGAGGCGATGCCTCGGGCCGCCGGTCTGGTCGGGGCGCACCACTCGCGGCGTCCCGGTGAGGGCGGTGAGCTGGCCGGCGTACGGGTCTTCGCTCCCGGGGACCGGTTGCGCCGGATCGACTGGCGCGTCTCGCTGCGCGCCCGCCAGTTGCACGTGGCCGCCACCCTCTCCGACCGGGACGCGGAGGTGGTGGTGCTGCTCGACGTGCTCGCCGAGGCGGGCCGCTCCGGTGGGGTGGACGGTGCCGCGTCGGTGCTGGACACCACGGTCCGAGCCACCGCGGCGATCGCCGAGCACTACCTGCACCGCGGCGACCGGGTCTCGCTGCTGGAGTACGGGCCGGCGGCCCGTCGACTCCGCCCGGCGGCGGGGCGACGTCAGTATTTGACAGTCCTGGAGTGGCTGCTCGACATTCACGTCACGGCGTCTTCGCACGAGCCGTACGACCAGGTGTTCGGCCCGCAACTGCTCTCCTCGGACGCGCTGGTGGTGGTGCTCACCCCGCTGCTCGACGAACGGTCGGCGCAGATGCTCGCCCGACTGGCCCGGGCCGGCCGGTTCGTGGTGGCCGTCGACACGTTGCCGACCGACCTGGCGTCGCCGAAGGACCGGGGGTGGGCGGAGGTTGCGTACCGGCTGTGGCGGTTGGACCGCGAGGTCATGATCGGGCAGCTCCGGGAGCACGGCGTACCGGTGGTGCGGTGGGCCGGCGCCGGCAGCCTGGACCAGGTGCTGCGGGATGTGGCGAGGCTGGCGACGGCCCCGAGGGTGGGCGGCCGGTGAGCGCGAGGAGTGAGCTTGCGAGCCCCGCAGTCGCGAACGAAAGGTGCGCGGTGAGCGCGAGGAGTGAGCTTGCGAGCCCCGCAGTCGCGAACGAAAGGCGGTGCAGATGATCGACGTCGTGACCGGGCGCGTCCGGGCGGTTCAGAACGCGGTGACCCGGATCAGCCTCGCTCCGCTGCTGGTGCGGTGCGCGATCTTCGTCGTCGTGCTTGCCGGGTTCGTCCTCGCCTTCCCCGCCGAGGTGCTTCCCGGGCGTCCGATCCTGTTCCTGACGGTTGCCGCGCTGTTTCCCGCCTTCGGCCCGCGTCGGGTGTGGGCGACGTTCACGACGTTGGTCACCATCGGCGGCTGGTTGCTCGCCACCGACGGGTACGGCCGTCCGGTGGCCCTCTGGCGGCTGCTCGCCCTCGCCGCCCTGCTCTATCTGGCGCACACCCTCTGCGCGCTGGCCGCGCTGCTGCCGTACGACGCGGTGGTGGACCCCGAGCTGATCACCCGATGGCTGCTGCGCTCGGCGGCGGTCCTGCTGGGAACCGCCGTGCTGGGGGTGCTGTTGTTGCAGGCCGCGGGCATGGGTGGGGAGAGCGGCCACCAGTGGGTGACGGTGCTTGGTTTGCTGCTCGCCGTGGGCACGGCGGCGTTGCTGGGCTGGCTGCTGCGGCGGCGGTGACCGCTGGTACGAGAGGGTTACGCAGGTCACAGGGGTTGTGCTCCGTCACAGATGGGGGGCGCGAGCGGGATTACCTGAGCCGGCCGGGGAAAGATAGACGACGTGAATCCGAAGCGGATCCTTGTGGTTGGTGCCGGGCACGTCGGTCTGTACGCGGCCCTGCGCCTGTCGAAGAAGCTCAGCTCCCGTGAGGCTGAGGTCATGGTGGTGGATCCCCAGCCGCACATGACCTATCAGCCGTTCCTGCCCGAGGCGGCGGCGGGCAACATCTCCCCGCGACACTCCGTGGTGCCCCTGCGGCGGGAGTTGAAGCGCTGCAAGATGGTGGCCGGCACCGTCACGCGGATCGAGCACGACCGCAAGGTGGCGACCGTGCAGCCGATCAGCGGCCCGGCCCGCGAGATCACCTACGACCACGTGATCGTGGCTCCGGGTTCGGTGTCCCGCACCCTGCCGATCCCCGGCCTGCACGAGCAGGGCATCGGGTTCAAGACCATCGGTGAGGCGATCTACCTTCGCAACCACGTGCTGGACCGGCTCGACGTGGCGGCCGCCACGCCCGATGCGGACGTCCGGCGCGCGGCGCTGACCTTCACCTTCGTCGGCGGTGGCTACGCCGGCATCGAGGCGCTCGCCGAGATGGAGGACATGGCTCGCGACGCCCTGCGCTACTACCCGGAGCTCAACCAGGACGAGGTCCGTTGGGTGCTGGTCGAGGCCACCCAGCGGGTGCTGCCCGAGGTCGACCGGGACATGGGCGCGTACACCGTCCAGCAGTTGATGAAGCGGAACATGGACATCCGGCTGGACACCCGGCTCGAGTCCTGCGTCGACGGCGTGGTGAAGCTCTCCGACGGGGACAGCTTCCGGTCCGACACGATCGTGTGGACGGCCGGCGTGAAGCCCTCGCCGATGTTGGACGCGACCGACTTCCCGCGCGACGACCGTCGGCGGATCACCTGCCTGCCCACGCTCCAGGTGGTCGACGGCGACCGGGTGGTCGAGGGCGCGTGGAGCGCCGGCGACTGCGCCGCGGTGCCCGACCTGACCAAGGAGCCGGGCAACTTCTGCTCGCCGAGCGCGCAGCACGCGGTGCGCCAGGCAGCCCGGATGGCCGACAACATCGCCGCCGTGATCCGGGGCCGCGAGCCGGTCGACTACAAGCACAAGCACGTCGGCAGCGTCGCGAGCCTCGGCCTGCACAAGGGTGTCGCCCAGGTGTACGGGATCAAGATGACCGGCTGGCCGGCCTGGGTCATGCACCGGACGTACCACATGAGCCGGATCCCGTCGTTCAACCGCAAGGTCCGCGTGGTGGTGGACTGGACGCTGGCGTTCGTCCTCAAGCGTGAGGTGGTCGCCCTGGGTCAGCTGCACGACCCGCGCGAGGAGTTCTCCGAGGCGTCCCAGCCGGTCGGCGCCCCCCGCGTCTGACCCGGCTCTGCTCTGAAGTAAAGGGCCCCTTTCATCGGAAGGGGCCCTTTCTTCATGTCTGGACAGACCGTCAGACCCGCCAGGTCCAGACGTCGGCGATCCGCGTGGCCGGGCCGTAGAGCTGCTCCAGGGTCGACCGCAGGCTCTCCGCGTGTGGGGCGTCGTCGGCCAACGCGACGCAGGAGGCGCCCCAGAAATCGGCGTCCCGGGCGGCCTGCCGGCGCTGCTCGTCGCCGATGGCCGGTTGGTCACCGCGCCGGGCGACGTCCGCCAGCAGTGCGGACGTGGGCTGCTTGAAGGTGCCCATCGCCGCGGTGCCGCCCCGCCCGTACGGGCCGATGAAGAAGCCCTCCGGCAGACCGAAGGCGGCGTCGGCGGCGGTCGCCCAGCGCATCGGCCAGGGCTCCTTCGGCGTGGGCAGTGGCACCGGGACCAGCACCCCGCCGGGGCGTACGCACTGCCGCCAGTGCCCGCCGCTGACGAATTCCGGAACGTCCGGCCGTTCGGCGGTCGGCAGCGGGGTCGGGAAGATCGGCAGCAGTGCCGCGCCGACCGCCAGCGGCATCAGCCGTCGGGCCCGACCGGTGCTGCGCAGAGCCCGGTCGACCGCCAGCACCAGCAGTGTCGCGATGATCGGCAGTAGGGCCAGCGCGAACCGCATCGGCAGCGCGCCGTCCACCACCGGCAGCCCGCCGATCAGGGCGTACGGGCCGGGAATCGCCGTCCTGGTGCCGCCGAACACCACCTCCGGGCCGAGGGAGAGCGCACCCATCGCCAGGCCCGCCACGACGCAGGCGAAGACCAGCCGACGTCGCCCGGCCCAGATCGCGCAGGCCGCGGCGACCAGGAGCAGGGGCCAACCCAGGAACGTGTTGTACTCGGCCGGGCCGGTGGTCAGTCGGGCCGATTCCGCGCTGCCGGCCACCGACAGCGGGGAGACCGTCCACCAACTGCTCAGGTCGGCGGAGAAGTAGGCGGGCGTGAACATGCCGTCGGCGACACCCTGCGGGCCGGCGAACTGGAACCACAGCGGGTAGCCGAGCACCAGCAGGGCCAACCCGGCGGCGATGGCCAGCCCGCCGGCGAAACCTGGTAGCGCCCGCCGGGCCAGGTCCCGGTCCGCCACGGCGTAGCCGATCGCCATCACCAGCAGGGTGACGGCGGCGAGGAAGAGCACCTCCTCGCCGATGAAGACCTGCGCGGTGACCGCGGCCGCGAGCCCGGCGGCGGAGGTGATCATCCGTCGGCGGTCCGGTCCGTCGGCCAGGTCCGGGGCGGGGCCGGCCGGCCCCGGGTCGGACGCCCGCAGCAGCCGGACCACCAGCCAGACGATCACCGGCACCAGCCACTGGGCGGTCATGTGCAGGTGGCTGTTGGTCTGCGAGACCATTCCCGGGCCGAATCCGCACAGGGCCCCGCCGAGCACGGCGGCGAGCCGACGGGCCCGCAGCGTCCGGTGGAACAGCAGGTACCACGCGAGAGCGGTACCGGCGAGGTTGCCGGCGGCGAGCAGCGCGAAGGTGACCGGTGCCCCCAGCAGCAGGGTGACCGGCGCGAAGGCGATGCCGAGCGCGATCACCGTGGTGTTCGCCATCAGGTTGACGCCGTCCGGGGCGTTGAGCCGGTCGCTGAGCAGGTCGAAGTCGCCGAGCAGCGCACGGGCGTCGACAGCGAGGAACCACTCGTAGAGAGCCTGGTCCTCCGGGTTGAGCGACAGGACGCGGCTCGCGGGGTCGGGCCACAGGCCGTGGGTGAGCCAGCCGGCCAGCACGACCCAGAGCAGAGCGACGAGCAGATCGCCCCGGTGTCGGCCGACGGCGGCCAGCAGCCGGGCGGCCCGACGCCGACGGTCGACCCGGTCGGCGAGACGGACGGCCTGCTCAGGGGCGGCGTCGGGGGCCGTGGGGGCTGCGCTGCTCACGGCATCGACCCTAATGTGGCCGACCCGACGGGGTACGCCGGGTCGCCGCAGACCGGCTACGGTGACACTGCACCGTGCGTGTCGGCGCGCCGGTGCCACCCGCCCGGGTGGTGGAAAGGCAGACACGGCCGCCTTAAAAGCGGCTGCCGAAAGGCGTGCGGGTTCGACCCCCGCCCCGGGCACTCTCACGCATTCTCATTCGTGATCACCAGGAGTCGCCTGCGCCGTTTACTCTTGGAGGGCACGTTCACGTGCACACGACCCCCTGAGGGAGGCCAGACAGTGAAGACCTCGAACCCGGTGCTCGCCCGGCTCGGCCAGGCGGCCGAGCGGGAGCGCTCCGCCGGGTACGCCCCGGCCGGGCCGTACGGACAGCCCGGCATTCCCCAGCAGTACCCGTCCCAGGCCGGTTACCCGGCCGCGCCGCCCACCGTGGCGCCGATGACCGTCGACGACGTGGTCGTCAAGACGGTCGCCCTGCTCGGCATCCTCGGCATCACCGCCGCGGCCGCCTGGGTGCTCGTGCCCGACGCGCTGGTCGGGCCCGCCTGGATCGGCGCGGCGGTCGTCGGCCTGGTCCTCGGCCTGATCATCTCGTTCTCCCGGATGGCCAACCCCGCGCTGGTCATCGCGTACGCGGTCGTCGAGGGCGTCTTCGTCGGCATGGTCAGCAAGGCGTTCGAGACCGCGTACGACGGCATCGTGCTCCAGGCCGCCGCAGCCAGCTTCGGCATCTTCTTCCTGATGGCGATGCTCTACCGGGCGAAGGTCATCCGGGCCACCCCGGCCTTCGTCAAGGGCATGATCGCCGTGATGGTCGGTCTCTTCGCGGTCATGATGATCAACCTGGTGCTGGCGCTCTTCGGCGTCAACACCGGCCTGCGTGACGGCAGCCCGTTGGCCATCGGCTTCAGCCTGGTCTGCATCGTCGTCGCCTCGCTGAGCTTCGTGCTCAGCTTCAAGGAGATCGAGGACGGCGTCCGGATGGGCCTGCCGCAGCGCTACTCCTGGGTGGCCGCGTTCGGCATCCTGGTCAGCCTGGTCTGGCTCTACATCGAGATCCTGCGCCTGCTGAGCTACTTCCAGGGCGACGACTGACCTCGTCCGCACTGCCGACCGGCGCCCGTCCCCGCTGTGGTGGGGGCGGGCGCCGTCGTACGTGCCGTTTTCCCGCCGCCGCCGGTCCGCCCGGGGCAGAGTGACTGCAGGGGTACGCGGGCTGGGCGGGCGAAGGAGGCGGCGGTGCGTAGCAACAACCCGGTGCTCAACCGGCTGGACGAGACCGGCCGGGTGGAGGCTCGGGTGCTCGGCTCCCGCGACGTCGAGCCGATGACAGTCGACGACGTGGTGGTGCGTACCGTCGGGTTGCTGCTCGTCACCGGCGCGGTGGCGGCGGTGTCCTGGGCGGTGATCCCCGACGCGGTGTGGCTGGGTGCCGCGCTGGCCGGCAGCGCGCTCGCCTCGATCGCGCTGGTCCTGGTCATCTCGTTGCGTGCGATCACCAATCCGGTGCCGATCCTCGGCTACGCCCTGCTTCAGGGTCTGTTGCTCGGGGTGGCGAGCCGCGCCTTCGAGCAGGTCTATCCGGGCATCGTGGTGCAGGCGGTGGCCGGCACCTTCGGCGTCTTCCTCGGCATGGCGGCGCTCTACCGGGCCCGGATCGTCCGGGCCACGCCCCGGCTGGCCCGGCTGGTGATCGGTACGTTGCTCGGCATCGCCGTGCTGAGCGTGGTCAACCTGGTGTCGTACCTGATCTCCGGGCGGCCGGGTCTCGCGGTCTACAGCGTCAGCGGTGAGGTCGGCTGGCTGCCGTACGCCTTCTCGGTCGTCGCCATCATCGCCGGGGCGTTCAGCTTCATCCTCGACTTCGATCTCGTCGAGCGCTCGGTGCGGGACGGTCGACCCCGCCGGTACGCGTGGCTGAGCGCGTTCGGCCTGCTCACCGGGCTGGTCTTCCTCTACTGGCAACTGTTGCGGCTGCTCAGCTACCTGCGCCGCTGACCCGCATGATCGACTCGGTTTCGTGAAAGTCGGGGTGTCCGAGGCGCGGTGATGCCCCGATTTCCAGGAGGCCGAGTCGATCTCGGCAGTGGCGCCGGTCGGCCGTAGACTCGGCGGCGATGAGCGCAGCGGAGTTGGACAAGGTCGCGACGTTGCTGGTGCGTCAGGTCGTGCACTGGCAGCAGCCGCGCTGGGCGGCGGTCGCGACCGCCGGCAACGTGTCCCGCGCCGACCTGGTGCACCGGCTGGTGCAGGAGATCGCCAACCTGGCCGCTTACGCCGAGGGGGAGCCGCGCCGGACGGTCCCCCGGCTCGACAACGACCTGGCCCTACCCGACCAGATGCGGGTGGTGGTGGCGGACCTGTTGGCCGCCGGGGCCGACGACGAGGTGCTGGCGCGGGCCGCCGCCGAGGTGACGGCGACCCGTAACGCGCTCTGAGGCCGACTCCGGAATCGGCGGGAGCGGCCGGCGGCGGCTCAGCTCAGCCGCTCGAGCACCATGGCCATGCCCTGGCCCCCGCCGACGCACATCGTCTCCAGGCCGATGGTCTTGTCGTGCCACTCCAGCGCGTTCAGCAGGGTGCCGGTGATCCGGGCGCCGGTCATGCCGAACGGGTGACCGACGGCGATGGCACCACCCATCACGTTCAGCTTCTCCTCCGGGATGCCCAGCTGGCGGTAGGAGGGGATGACCTGAGCGGCGAACGCCTCGTTGATCTCGACGAGGTCGACGTCGTCGATCGTCATCCCGGCCCGGCGCAGCGCCTGCCGGGACGCCTCCACCGGCCCGAGCCCCATGATCTCCGGCGACAGGGCGGTCACGCCGGTGGAGACGATCCGGGCCAGTGGGGTGAGCCCGAGGTCTTCGGCCCGTTGGGCGCTCATCACCACGACGGCGGCCGCGCCGTCGTTGAGCGGGCAGCAGTTGCCCGCGGTGATCCGACCGTCCGGGCGGAACACCGGCTTCAGGCCGGCTACCGCGTCGAGGGTGACGCCGGCGCGGGGGCCGTCGTCGGTGCTCACCACTGTGCCGTCCGGCGTGGTGACCGGGGTGATCTCCCGGGCCCAGAAACCGTCGGCGATCGCCTTCTCGGCGAGGTTCTGACTGCGTACGCCGAACTCGTCCATGTCGGCGCGGGTGACGTCGTACACCTGGGCCAGGTTCTCCGCGGTCTGCCCCATGGTCAGGTAGATGTCGGGCAGGTCGCCCGTCTCGCGCGGGTCGGTCCACACCTCGGCGCCGCCCTGCGCGCGTTGCCTGGAGCGTTCGCCGGCCGCGCCGAAGCGGGGATTTTCCCAGCCGCCGCCGACCAGGGCCTGTGCCTCCGGGGGCAGTCCGTCGGAGCTGCCCCGGGCGTAGCGGGACACCATCTCCACACCGGCCGAGACGAAGACGTCGCCCTCACCGGCCCGGATCGCGTGCATCGCCATCCGGGTGGTCTGCAACGACGAGGCGCAGTAGCGGGTCAGCGTGGCGCCGGGCACCGTGTCCAGACCGAGCAGCGTGGACACCACCCGCGCCATGTTGAAGCCCTGCTCACCGCCGGGCAGGCCGCACCCGAGGTAGAGGTCGTCGATCGTGGTCGGGTCGAGCGCGGGGATCTTGTCCAGGGCCGCCTGGACGATGGTCGCGGCGAGGTCGTCGGAGCGGACGTCGCGCAGGGACCCCTTGTGCGCCCGGCCGATGGGGGAGCGGGCGGTGGCGACGATGACGGCGTCGCGGGACGACTCAATCGGCATGGACCAACGTTAACCCGCCAGTAACAAGGCGCGGAAGGAGCGGGCGCGGCGGGAAATGTCACCCCCCCCCGCCGGACTGATCTAGCGCCGGGTGGCGACCGTCGCGGCGGCGGCGACGGCGGGCAGCAGCGCGTGCGCCCAGACCCGGTAGCCGTCGGCGGAGGGGTGGAAGCCGTCGTGGCAGAGCGTGCCCGCGTCGGCCCGGAACACCGGCCCGGTCTCGGCGGCCAGGTCGACGACCGAGCCACCGGCGTCGAGCACGGCAGTGGTCTGTGCGCGGGCCATCCGCCGCCCGGACCAGCCGACCACCTGGCGTAGCGGAGGGGCGATGGCCCGCACCGCGCCGAGGTCGGGGCAGGTCCCGACGACCACCTCGACCCGTGCCTCCCGCAGCCGGTGCACGGCCGCGGCCAGGTAGGCCGCCGCGTCGGAGGGACGGCGCAGCCCGGTGGCGTCGTTGGCGCCGATCAGGATCAGCGCCACGTCGGGCCGCTCCCCGAGCAGGGACCGGGCCACCTGGGTGGCCAGGTCCGTCGAACGGGACCCGGAGACGCCGACGCTGGACAGGTGCACCCGACGGCCGGTCGGGCCCTCGGCGAGCAGGTGTGCCAACTGCCCGCCGATGGTGTCCTCAAGACGGTCGACACCGACGCCCAGGGCCGACGAGTCACCGAGTAGCACCAGCCGCAGCGGCGGAGCCTCGGCCCGGCCGATCGTGGCCCGCAGGGCCAGCCCCAACTCCGGCTCGGCGTAGCGTCGGTGTCGGGCGACGAATGCCTCGCCGGCCAGGACGGCAGCGCCTCCCACGGTGCCGGCGAGCAGCGATAACGCCGCCGCCCGGCCCAGCCGGCCGGCGAGGCCGGCGTTCACGCCCCGCACTGTGCGCTCGTTCATGCCAGTCCCTCCACTGTCGAGGTGTCCGAGGCGGACCCGTGCTGCGGCACCGCGCCCACACCGAAGAACGCGCGGCGACGCAACTGCGCCCACCGGCCCTCCGGCCCTCGGTCGCGGCCCCGGACCCGGGTGCCGCTGACCTCCGTGCCGGCGTGCCGGGCCGCCTCCTGCGCGGCCTCCGGCAGCGACCGTACGCCCTCGCCCGGCGTCGGCGTAACCCGTCGTTCCTGCCCCGCGCCGAGCGCGGAGAGCATCGTCGGCAGGAGCGCGGCGGCGGCCATCGCGTAACCCTCGGCGGACGGATGGAACCGGTCCCAGGCGAACATCCGGGTCGGCTCGGCGGTGAACCGGGGGCCGAGCAGGTCACCCAGGGAGACCGTCCAACCGCCCGCCTCGACCACGGCGACCGTCTGGGCGGCGGCGAGTTGCCGGCTCCACCGGTGCGCCAGCCACCGCAACGGCGGCTGGATCGGGCGGATCGCGCCCAGGTCGGGGCAGGTGCCGACGACCACCTCGCACCCGGCGTCGCGCAACGTGTGCACCGCCTCGACCAGGTAGCGCACCGCCAGCCCGCGCGGGGTGCGGTTGGTGATGTCGTTGCCGCCGATGAGGATCACCGCGATGTCGGGTCGGCATTCCAACGCCGCTTCGACCTGGTGGCGGAGTGCCGAGGAGATGGCACCGACGACCGCGAAGCGGTGCAGCCGCACCGGCCGGTGCAGCCGACGGGTCAGACCGGTGGCGAGCAGGGCCCCGGGTGTCTCTCGACGGCGGTGCACCCCGTAGCCGGCCGCCGACGAGTCACCGAGCACGACCATGGTGAGCGCGGGACCGGGGAACTTCGCGCCGTAGACGCCGTCGCAGCGCGGGGGCGGCGCCTCGGCCATCGGGATGGTGCGCCGAGCCTGCCGGGCCTGGCCGAGCAGCACCCCGCCGGTCGCCACCGCGGCCGCCACGGTAGCGCCCGTGCCGATGGCCGCCAGGCGGGCGAACCGCCGGGCCTGCCGCCACCTCGTACCACCGGGTACGACGGAATCAGCCACCCCCATACCGCGACATTATCGCGCCGGCCCGACACGCCGCTGTCGTCGCGACGGCACTCGGGTGCCTGGAAATCGACGCTACGGGGTATCTGTCCAGGGCCGGCCGGCCTACTTGCGCCGACCCGCCACGCTGGTCCGGCGGAGAGGAGCACGACGATGGGGAAGACACTGAAGCGCAGTGCGGCGTTCGCCGCCCTGGCACGGGCACTGGCGGCCGGGGCCCGGGGTGGGCCGTCGCTGGGCACCCGCCTGGCCGCACTGCCCCGGATGATCCGGGCGACCACGAAGGGGGAGTACGACGGCGGTCTCCGACTGGCCCTGATGACCGCGGCCACGGCGTACATCGTCTCGCCCATCGACTTCCTGCCGGAGATCCCGCTGGCGATCTTCGGGCTCGCCGACGACGCAGTCATGATCACCTGGTTGGCCGGCAGTGTGCTCGCCGAGACCGATCGCTTCCTGGAGTGGGAAGCCCGCCGCAGCTCGGTCATCCCGGGCGGGCTGGTGCCCTGACGGCACGTACGCTGGGCGCGAGGAACCGTCTGCCCGGCCGCCGTCGCCGGCGCCGCAACGAAGGGCACACCGTGCAGTACTACGACAACGTCGTCGACATGATCGGCAACACCCCGCTGGTCCGCCTGCGTAACGTCACTGCGGGCATCCAGCCCACCGTGCTCGCCAAGGTGGAGTACGTCAACCCGGGCGGCTCGGTGAAGGACCGGATCGCGCTGCGGATGGTGGAGGACGCCGAGGCCGCCGGCCTGCTTGAGCCCGGCGGCACCATCGTCGAGCCGACCAGCGGCAACACCGGTGTCGGGCTGGCCCTGGTGGCCCAGCTCAAGGGCTACCGGTGCGTCTTCGTCTGCCCGGACAAGGTCAGCCAGGACAAGCAGGACGTGCTGCGGGCGTACGGTGCCGAGGTGGTGGTCTGCCCGACCGCCGTCGCCCCCGAGGACCCGCGTTCGTACTACAACGTGTCCGACCGGCTGACCCGGGAGATCCCCGGAGCCTGGAAGCCCAACCAGTACAGCAACCCGGCCAACCCGCGCTCGCACTACGAGACCACCGGCCCGGAGCTGTGGAAGCAGACCGAGGGTGGGCTCACCCACTTCGTGGCCGGCGTGGGCACCGGCGGCACGATCTCCGGCATCGGGCGGTACCTCAAGGAGGCGTCCGACGGTCGGGTGCGCGTCATCGGGGCGGACCCGGAGGGTTCGGTCTACTCCGGCGGCACCGGCCGTCCGTACCTGGTCGAGGGCGTCGGCGAGGACTTCTGGCCGGAGACGTACGACCGGGGGGTCGCCGACGAGATCGTCGAGGTGTCCGACAAGGCGTCCTTCGAGATGACCCGGCGGTTGGCCCGCGAGGAAGGGCTGCTGGTGGGGGGCTCCTGCGGGATGGCGGTCGTCGCCGCGTTGGAGGTCGCCCGCAAGGCCGGCCCGGACGACGTGGTCGTGGTGCTGCTGCCGGACGGCGGCCGGGGTTACCTCTCGAAGATCTTCAACGACTCGTGGATGGCCCGGTACGGCTTCCTCGACAACTCCGGCGCCGAGCCGACGGTGGCCGACGCGCTGGCCGGCAAGCCGGGTGGTCTGCCCGAGTTGGTTCACGTGCACCCGACCGAGACGGTCCGCGACGCGATCGACTACATGCGGGAGTACGGGGTGTCGCAGCTTCCGGTGCTCAAGGCGGAACCGCCGGTGGTGACCGGTGAGGTCGCCGGTTCGATCGCGGAGCGGGATCTACTCGACGCGCTCTTCACCGGGCAGGCCCACCTGCACGACACGATCGAGCGGCACATGGGCGACCCGCTGCCGATGATCGGTGGTGGCCAGCCGGTGAGCGAGGCGGTCGGGCTGCTGGAGAAGTCCGACGCGGCCCTCGTCCTCGTCGACGGCAAGCCCAAGGGCGTCCTCACCCGCCAGGACCTCCTGGCCCACCTGGGAGCCCACTAACCGCCCCCGCCCCCCCCGCCCGTCCCCGCCCCCCCGCCCGCCCTCGCCCCCCGCCCGTCCCCCCTCTCGCCCCGTCGATCATGGAGTTGTGGTGCCCCACAAAAGCGGCATAAGCCCCTGAATCGCCCACCACAACTCCATGATCGACGCCGCGAAGAGGGACGGGGGCGGGGCGGGGCGGGGTTAGAGGGGGCGGGTGTAGCGGACCTGGGGGGTGAGGGCGGTGCCGATCTGCTCCTCGCGTTCGATGCCCGTCGACGTCCAGCCGCCGCGCTCGTAGAAGGAGCGGGCGTGGGCGTTCTCCCGGAGCACCCAGAGCACCGCGCGACGCCAACTCCGAGCGCGCATGGCGTCCAGGGCGTCCACCATCAGCACGCGACCGGTGCCGCGGCCCTGCTCGCGGGGGTCGAGATGAATCGCGTTGAGCAGCCCGGTGGCGGGGTCGTCCTCGTCGTCCGGGCCCAGGTGGCTGAACCCGACCAGCGCCCCGGCCCGCTCCGCCACCGTCATCCGGTGGTTGTCCCGCTCCCAGTGCCATCGCTCGACCCAGTACCGTCCCATCGCCTCCGGTGTCGGGTCGGCCAGGGCTTCGGGCGGCAGGAAGGCGGAGTACGCGGCGACCCGGGAGCGTTGGTGCAGGGCACCCACCGCCATCAGGTCGTCGCCGGTGGCGGGGCGGAGCGTGACGGTCACCAGGCCGAGGCTACCCGGCGGGGTGGGAGCTGCACGGTGGTCAGATCCTCGGCGACGATCAGATCACCGTCGAAGTGTGCGCGCGCCTCGTCGTGGAACCGGCGCGGGTCGGGGTAGCGCTGGGAGAAGTGGGTGAGCACGAGCCGGCGTACCCCGGACTCGGTCGCCACCCGGGCGGCCTGCGCCGCGGTCAGGTGGCCGACCTCGGCGGCGAGCGCGGCCTCCGACTCCAGGAACGTCGACTCGATGACCAGCAGGTCGGCGTGCTCGGCGAGCGCGTACACCCCGTCGCAGAGGCCGGTGTCCATCACGAACGCGAACCGCTGCCCGTGCCGGGGCTCGCTGACCTCGTCGCGGGTGACGCGACGTCCGTCGAGGTCCAGGTGGCCGACGCGGATCAGCTCGCCGACGGCCGGACCGGCGATGCCGTACGCGGCCAGCTTCTCCGGCAGCATCCGGTGGCCGTCCGGCTCGATCAGCCGATAGCCGTACGTCTCGATGGGGTGCCGCAGTCGGCGTGCCTCCAGCGTGCCGCACGTCAGGGTGATCCGTTGCCCGTCCGCCTCGATGGGTTCGACCCGCAACTCGGCGGTCTCGTAGAAGGAGGTCGCGTGCCGTAGCCGGGCGAAGTACTCGGCGCCCCCGGCGGGGAAGTGCACAGCGACCGGGTGCGGCACCCGGTCCAGGGAGAGCCGTTGGATGGTGCCGGGCAGGCCGAGGCAGTGGTCGCCGTGGAAGTGGGTGACGCAGATCCGGGTCAGGTCGCTGGCGGTGACCGTGGTGTGCAGGAGTTGACGTTGGCTGCCCTCACCGGGGTCGAAGAGGATCACCTCGTCGTCCCAGCGCAGCACGTACCCGTTGTGGTTGCGTTGCCGCGTCGGTGCCTGGCTGGCCGTCCCCAGCACCACCAGTTCGCGCATCGACATCGGGGGCCTCCGGATATGGAGCGACCCCCGGGGCGCTCCGCGCTCGCGCGCGGGCCGGCTGGACTTGGCCGGCACCCCGGGGGTCGGGTGGCTGTCTGGAATTCGCCGCACCGCTGCCACACGGTCTCGACGATGGTGCTGGTGCCCGCCTGTCGGCGGACCGATCACTGTCGAGGACAGCGGCTAGCGGACAGCCACCTCACGAGTCCGATTGCTATACAAGTCTGGACCACCTCCTTTCACGTGTACGGCCACGCTATCGAGTTCTCGGCGGGCTCTGCAACGGATTTCGATCACAGGCCGAACGGGAATGCCCGGCCGCCTCATCGGCGACCGGGCACGCCCACGGGTGGCAGAGAGGTCAGCCGCCGACGCGGGCCACGCCGACCGGGCAGCTCAGCCCGTTCGGGCCGTGGTTGCAGTACCCGTTCGGGTTCTTGGTCGGGGCGAGGTACTGCTGGTGGTAGTCCTCGGCGAAGTAGTAGCTGCCGAGCGGAGCGATCTCGGTGGTGATCTCACCCTTGCCGGCCCGCGTCACGATCGGCTGGAACGCGTCCCGGGACGACTCCGCGATGGCCCGCTGCTCGTCGGTGGTCGTGTAGATCGCCGACCGGTACTGGGTGCCCACGTCGTTGCCCTGGCGCATGCCCTGGGTCGGGTCGTGGTTCTCCCAGAAGACCTTCAGCAGGTCCTCGTAGTTGATCTTGCTGGGGTCGTACACCACCTGGACGACCTCGGCGTGACCGGTCCGGCCGGAGCACGTCTCCTCGTACGTCGGGTTCTTGGTGATGCCACCCGCGTAGCCGGCGGAGGTGGTGTAGACGCCGGGCAGCGTCCAGAACAGCCGCTCGGCGCCCCAGAAACAGCCCATGCCGAAGACCGCTACCTGGAGGCCCTCCGGGAACGGGCCCTTCAACGGGGTGCCCAGAACCTCGTGCCGGTCGGCGACCGGCATGGCGATCGGACGGCCGGGCAGGGCCTGGTCGGGCGAAACCATCTCGGCGTTCATACGGCGCAAAAACACGGTGGGGATCTCCTCTCGTACCTCTCGCAGCGTGCAACACCGGTGGGTCCACCTTCCTTACCCGCGCGAGTGTGAGTCAGGCCGCGCCGCAGAGTGCGGCGGCGACCCGGTCCGCGTAGGTCTGGGCCTCGGTGTCGTCCTCGTAGCGGGTACGTGGCCAGAAGAACCCCCGCAGCCCGTCTCCCTTGGTGCGGGGCACCACGTGGGTGTGCAGGTGCGGGACGGACTGGGACACCTTGTTGTTCATCGCGACGAACGTCCCGCCAGCCCCCAGACCGGACTCCACGGCCACTGCCAAGCGTTGGACCAGCGCGAAATAGCCCGGCAGCAGGTCGGACGGCAGATCGGCCAGGGTCACCAGGTGCGTCCGGGGGACCACCAGCACGTGCCCCTTGAACACCGGCCGGGTGTCCAGGAACGCCACCCCGTCCGGGGTGTCGGCCACCCGGAACGCCGGCACCTCACCCGCCACGATCCCGCAGAACACGCACCCGCTCATCGGCACAGGCTATGCCGCACCCGCGCGGGACGCCCGTCCAGCGCCGGCCGGTGCGCGGGGCCGTGCCGGACAGGTTCTTGTCCAGCAGTCGGGACGGGGCACTAGCCTCACCACCATGAACCACGGCTTCGAGACGCTCGCCATCCACGCCGGCCAGGATCCTGAGGCCCGCACCGGTGCGGTGATCCCACCGATCTACCAGACCAGCACGTACGCGCAGGACGCCGTCGGTGCGCCCCGGCTCGGCTACGAGTACAGCCGTTCCGGCAACCCGACGCGCGACGCGCTCCAGGAGTGCCTGGCGGCGCTGGAGGGTGGGCCGGTGGGGCTGGCCTTCGCCAGTGGCCTGGCGGCGGAGGACACCCTGCTGCGGGCCGTGTGCCGGCCGGGCGACCACGTGGTGATCCCGGACGACGCGTACGGCGGCACGTACCGGCTCTTCGCCCGGGTCGCCCAGCGCTGGGGCCTGGAGTTCACCCCGGCCAAGGTGTCCGACCCGGACGCGATCCGGGCCGCCGTCCAGCCCGGCCGCACGAAGATCGTCTGGCTGGAGACGCCGACCAACCCGCTGCTCGGCATCGCCGACATCGCCGCCCTGGCCGCCGTGGCACACGACGCGGGCGCGCTGCTCGTCGTGGACAACACCTTCGCCTCGCCATACCTGCAACAGCCGATCGCGCACGGCGCGGACGTGGTGGTGCACTCCACCACCAAGTACATCGGCGGGCACTCCGACGTGGTCGGTGGCGCGCTCGTCGTCGCCGACGCCGGGCTCGGCGAGGAGCTGCGCTACCACCAGAACGCGATGGGTGCGATCAACGGCCCGTTCGACGCCTGGCTCACGCTGCGCGGCATCAAGACCTTAGGGGTACGCATGGACCGGCACTGTGACAACGCCGAGCGGCTCGCCGCGTACCTCGACGGGCACGCCAAGGTCGCCCAGGTGATCTACCCCGGGCTGCCCTCGCACCCCGGTCACGAGGTCGCCGCGAAGCAGATGCGCCGGTTCGGCGGCATGATCTCGTTCCGCGCCTCCGGCGGTGAGGACCACGCCGTCGAGATCTGCAACCGCACCAAGCTTTTCGTGCTCGCCGAGTCGCTGGGTGGCGTGGAATCCCTGATCGAGCACCCGGGCCGGATGACACACGCAAGTGCTGCGGGCTCGCCGCTTGAAGTTCCCGGGGATCTCGTGCGACTGTCTGTCGGCATCGAGACGGTCGACGACCTGCTCGCCGATCTGGAGCAGGCACTGGGCTGACCGCTGGGGAGGATGGCCGTGCAGGACATCATGGCGACCTGGGTCGGGGCGACCGCCAAGCAGATCGCCCGGGGCGTACGCCGGGGTGACGTCTCGGCCACCCAGGTCGTCGCCGACCACCTCGAGTACATCTCCCGAGCCGACCGTGAGCTGGCCGCGTTCCGGGCCGTTCGCGGCGGCGAGGCGATCACCGAGGCGGAGAAGGTCGACGAGCAGGAGGACCTCGCCAACCTGCCGCTGGCCGGGGTTCCGGTGGCGGTGAAGGAGAACACCCCGGTCGCCGGCCTGCCCACCTGGAACGGGTCGTCGGCCGCCCGCACCGACGTCGCGGAGGCCGACCACGAGGTGGTGCGGCGGCTACGTGGCGCCGGCGCGGTGATCCTCGGCGTGACCCGGATGCCGGAGCTGGGGCTGTGGGCGCTCACCGACGACGACAGCGCGGTGACCCGCAATCCGTGGGACAGCACGCGTACCCCCGGTGGCTCCTCCGGCGGCGCAGCCGCCGCGGTGGCCGCGGGGCTGGTGCCGATCGCGCACGGCAACGACGGTCTCGGCTCGATCCGGATCCCCGCGGCCTGCTGCGGTCTGGTCGGGCTCAAGCCGGGTCGGGGTGTGGTGCCCTGCCAGCTCGGCGCGGACGACTGGTTCGGCCTCACCGAGCACGGCATGCTCACCAGCACCGTCGCCGACGCGGCGGTCGGTTTCTCGGTCCTCGCCGGTCGACGTCCCGAGAAGCTGGTCCCGCCGCAGCGGCTGCGGGTGGGCGTCTCGCTGCGCTCCCCGGTGCGTGGTGTCGCACCGGATGCGCCCAACCGGGACGCGGTCGCCGCCGCCGGCCGGCTTCTCGCCGCCGCCGGGCACGACACCGTGCCCGCCGATCCGGTCTACCCCACCGCGCTCGGCCTGCAGGGCATCGCCACCTGGCTCGCCGCCGCGGCAACCGACGTCCGGGCGTCCGGGCTGGACCGGCGTGACCTGCAACGGCGTACCCGTCGGCACGTCGCGTTGGGCGAGTGGGCACAACGCCGCGGTTACGTGCGGGAGGCCGACCGGGTCGCGTGGCGGCAACGGTCCGTCGACTTCTTCGGCGACCACTCGATCGACCTGCTGCTCACCCCGGCGTTGGCCACCGCGCCGCCGGAAGCCGCGCGCTGGTCCGAGCGGTCCTGGCGGGCGAACATGACGACCAACATCCGGTACGCCCCGTACGCCGCGCCGTGGAACATCGCCGGTCTGCCGGCGGTGGTGGTGCCGGTGGGCCGGCGCCCGGACGGTCTGCCGGTCGCGGTGCAACTCGTCGGCCCGCCCGGCTCGGAGCTGCTGCTGCTCGGTGTGGCCGGCCAGTTCGAGATGGCCGCCCCGTGGGCGCGCCACGCCCCCGGTTATCCCCGGATCGGAACGGGGTCGCCGGCCGTCGCATGATCGACCGCCCCGTGGTCCTGATCGACTCGGGATCGCCGACGTGGCGGTATCGAGGTGGGGTGGTTACCGCCGCATCGGCGATGTCGAGGTGATCGAGCCGGTGTCGCCGCGAAGGGCCCCGGAGGCGGGTGGCACGATCGGGGCATGACGGAACTGGTCGGACTCGACGACGTGCGGGCCGCGCGGGAGTTGCTAGCCGGCGTCGTCCGGACCACCCCGCTGGAACCCTCTCGTCCGCTCAGTGCCGCGCTGGGCGGGCCGACCTGGCTCAAGTGCGAGAACGTGCAGCGTGCCGGCTCGTACAAGGTGCGGGGCGCGTACGTGCGGATCTCCCGGCTGTCGGCGGCGGAGCGGGAGCGCGGTGTGGTCGCCGCCAGCGCGGGCAACCACGCGCAGGGCGTGGCCCTCGCCGCCGGCCTGGTGGGCACGCACGCCACGGTCTTCATGCCGATCAACGCGCCGCTGCCGAAGGTGGCGGCCACCAAGGGGTACGGCGCGCAGGTCGAGCTGGCCGGCAACACCGTCGACGAGTCGTTGGTCGCCGCCCACACGTACGCCGAGCGCACCGGGGCGGTGCTGATCCACCCGTTCGACCACCGGGACGTGATCGCCGGCCAGGGGACTGTCGCGCTGGAGATCCTCGAACAGTGCCCGGACGTGAAGACGATCATCACCGGGGTCGGCGGCGGTGGTCTGATCTCGGGCCTGGCGGTGGCCGCGAAGGCGTTGCGGCCGGAGGTGCGGATCATCGGCGTCCAGGCGGCCGGTGCGGCGGCGTTCCCGCCCTCACTGGTGGCCGGGGAGCCGGTCCGGCTGCCGACCTTCGCCACCATCGCCGACGGCATCGCGGTCGGCCGTCCGGGCGAGATCACCTTCAACCATGTGCGCAAACTGGTCGACGAGGTCGTGACGGTCTCCGAGGAGGACATCTCCCGGGCCCTGCTGATGCTGCTGGAACGCGGCAAGCAGGTCGTCGAGCCGGCCGGGGCGGTCGGTGTCGCCGCGCTGCTGGCGGGCGCGGTCGAGGTGGAGACGCCGGTGGTCGCGGTGCTGTCCGGTGGCAACATCGACCCGTTGCTGATGCTGCGGGTGATCGAGCACGGGCTGGCCGCCGCGGGTCGCTACCTGCGGGTGACGGTGCGGTGTTCGGATCGGCCGGGGCAGCTCGCGTCGTTGCTCAGCCAGATCGCCGAGCATCGGGCCAACGTCGTCGACGTGGAGCACCAACGAGCCAACCCCCACCTCGGCCTGGGCGAGGTGGAGGTGGCGCTGTCGGTCGAGACCCGGGGCGTGGAGCACTCGGACACGCTGATCAGCGCCTTGCGGGCCAGCGGCTACCAGGTGGTCTTCGCGGCCGAGGCGTGACACCGGTGGGTGTCACGCCTCGGGAACTCGCGTCGGAGTCGGGTGGTGCGGTCGGCGACGTCAGCCGGAGAACGGCTCGAAGCTGACCACCGTCACCTTGATGTCGGCACCGCTCGGTGCCGTGTAGGTGCAGGTCTGCCCGGCCCGGCCGCCGAGGATCGCCTTGCCGAGCGCCGACTCGGGGCTGTAGACGGTGAGATCGGTGGTGGCGGCGATCTCCCGCGAGCCGAGCAGGAACGTCTCGGTGTCGTCGGTGTCGTCGTCGAAGTAGATCGTCACGACCATGCCGGGCGAGACCGCGTCCGCCGTCGGCGCCTCGCCGACCTTCGCGGTGCGCAGCAGCTCCGTCAGGTAGCGGATGCGGCCCTCGGCCTTGCCCTGCTCCTCGCGGGCGGCGTGGTAGCCGCCGTTCTCCCGCAGGTCGCCCTCCTCGCGCCGAGCGTTGATCTCGGCGGCGATGGCCGGTCGGTTGGCGATGTGCTCGTCGAGCTCGGCCTGGAGGCGGTCGTACGCGTCCTGCGACAGCCAGGTGGCGGGCGCCTCGTTGCCAGTGGACACAGGCGTTCTCCTCAGTTGTGCGTGGCTGGCTGACAGGTGAACTACCAAGTTACCAGTGCGGTACGACACAGCGTGTCGGCCATCACCGCGGGTGCCCGGATCCGACACCGCGCGTAGATGGGCTCCGGCCCTCGGTCAGAGCGTTGTTTCCGCAGGTCAGGACGGTGGTCGGCAGCGTAGGACCTCGCCGATGAACGGCCGTGCGGTGGTGGCCAGGCGGTGCCGGGTCGTCACGTGCCGGTTGCCGGGTTCGGCCGTCACCGTGACCTGCTCCCGGGCCACCTCGGCACCCGCGCGGTCGCGAGCGCGCAGTACGCAGACAGCCGATCCACCCGCTGGCACGGTCACCCGGAAGTCGACAAGCACCTGGTTGTCGGTGATGTCCGTGTAAGTGATCACCTGGGCGTCGTAGACCGGATCGCCGTACTGGCGGTAGAGCCGTACCGAGATCACGGTCAGCGTCCCGACGAGCGCCAGCAGCACCAGTGCCGCCAGCAGCGTGCGTCGCCTCCGCCCGCCCGGTGCCCGGCGGCGGCCGTAGCGCCCGGCCGGGAAAACCGGCGCGCCTGAGGAAATTGTGGCGTGCGTCTCGGTCACCGGCGGGTATCTCCTGGCGTTGTTGTCGGCGGCATCGGCAAGAATGGCAGAGTCCCATCCTCCCACCCGGCTCAGCGGCAGGAATGGCAGGTCATGCCAGCGCTGCTGACCGGCGGCAAGGGTGCGGCGAGAAGATCCCGGCAGGTCAGCCGGTCGAGCCCGGTCGGGTCCACCGTCCGGCACAGACGAGGAGCGCCGAAGTTGGCAGAGCAACTGCGTCTCATGGCCGTGCACGCGCACCCGGACGACGAGTCGAGCAAGGGCGCGGCGACGACGGCGAAATACGTCGCACAGGGGGTGGACGTCCTGGTCGTGACGTGCACGGGCGGTGAGCGCGGGAGCGTGCTCAACCCGAAGCTCGACCGACCGGACGTGTGGGCCAACATCGCCGACATCCGGCGTGCCGAGATGGACGCCGCCCGGGCGATCCTCGGCATCGACCAGGCGTGGCTCGGTTTCGTCGACTCCGGTCTGCCCGAGGGTGACCCGCTGCCGCCGCTGCCCGAGGGTTGTTTCGCCCTGCAGGACGTCGAGGTGGCCGCCGGGCCCCTGGTGCGGTTGATGCGCGAGTTCCGTCCGCACGTGGTCACCACGTACGACGAAGAGGGTGGCTACCCGCACCCGGACCACATCATGTGCCACAAGGTGAGCGTGGCCGCCTTCGAGGCCGCCGGTGACCCGGAGCGCTACCCGGAGTTGGGAGCGCCCTGGCAGCCGTTGAAGCTCTACTACGACATCGGCTTCTCCAAGGGCAAGATCATGGCCCTGCACGAGGGCATGCTGGCCGCGGGGCTGGAGTCGCCCTACGAGGAGTGGCTCAAGCGGTGGGAGGACCGGCCCGACAAGGGCCCCCGGATCACCACCCGCGTCGAGTGCGCCGAATACTTCCCGGTCCGTGACGACGCGCTGCGCGCCCACGCCACCCAGGTCGACCCGGACGGCTTCTGGTTCCACGTGCCGATGGAGCTTCAGCAGCGTGCCTGGCCGACCGAGGATTACGAGCTGGCCCGCTCGATGGTCGACAGCCCGCTGCCCGAGTCGGATCTCTTCGCCGGGGTGCGGGAGACGGCGCACGCACGCTGATTCCGGGCGGGTCTACCCTGGTTACCAACCGCACATCGGAGGAACGCCATGCTGACCGCTGCCCAGGTGCTCGCGGAGAACAACTTCGGGGACACCCGCACGGGTGGTCTGGCCGGCCCGATGGGCCTGTTCCTCATCCTGCTGTTGGCCACCGCGACCATCCTGCTGATCCGCAACATGAACTCCCGGCTGCGCCGCCTGCCGGACCGGTTCCCGCAGCAGGCGGGGCCGACCGACCCGACCAGGGCCGACGCGGCAGTCGTCGATCCGACAGACGGGACCGGGGGGCGTGATTCATCCACGCCCGCTCCCAATGGGCGCCAGCAGCACCGGAACGGGTAGTCGCCCCATGAATCACGCCGAACCGGTTGGTCGCCCCCTGTTGCGGCCACCCGGTTTGGCTTAGCCTTCCGCCGGGGGACCAAAAGTCTCCGAGCCGTGTGCGGGAGGGGGCGCCGATGACCAGCACAGCACCGGCCGCCCGCCGTAACCTCGGCCGGCCGGCTGACGGGGGAGGTCGATGACCTCCGGTTCAGCCGACGACTCGTTCGACCGGCTCGGGGTGCGAGGCACTCCGGGCCGGTTACTCGTGCTCACCGCGGCCGTCACCCTGACCGCCGTGGTCGCCGCCGCCGTCGGCTTGACCCTCCCCGCCACGCTGCCGGCCGACGACCCACTCGGCGGTCCGGCCAGGTTCGCCATCGCGGTCGCCGTCCTCGGCCTCGCCCAGCTGGCCCGGCTCCGATTCCGTTCGGCCGCGGGCATGGTCAGCATCACCTGGGGTGAGGCGGCGCTGATCGTCTGCCTCTATCTGGCCCCGGCCGGTTGGCTCCCGTCCGCCACGCTGCTCGGCACCGGGCTGGCCTGGACGATGCTCTCGCTGCACAACGACCGCCGTCCGATTCTGGAGATCGTCCGCATCGCCGCCTCGCTGACCGCCGCGTCAGCGCTGGCGGTCTCCGTGACCACGGCGCTCGGCCGGCCGCTGCTCTCCCCACCCACCCCGATGCTGTCGCTGGCCGTGCTCGCCGGTTCGGTGACCTATCTGCTGGTGACCGCCTGGCTGGGTGGGGTGACGTTGGGCCTGCGGCACGGCCTGCCGATCGGGCCGCCGCTCCTCGCCGCGCTGCGCGGCAAACTGCTGATGTTCGTCGGCAACGTGGCGGTCGGCCTGGTGGTGGTCGCCCTGCTGGAGCTCGACCCGCGCTGGTTGCTGTTGCTGCCGCCGCTGCTGTGGCTGCTCCAGCAGACCTACCGCTACCGGCTGCGCTCCGATCTGGAGCGCCGCACCTGGAGGGCCTTCGCCGAGGCCACCGCCGCCCTCAACCAGCTCGACGAGCGCGGTGTCGCCAGCGCGGCGGTCACCGGAGCGCTGACCCTCTTCAACGCCGAACTGGTGGACGTCGACGTGGCCCGCGCCGACGGCCGGTGGCACCGGTACCGGGGCGACGCCAGCGGCCAACTGGCCGACCGCGAGACGGTCCCACCCGACGGGACGGAGCCGGACGAGCACGAGCACGAGCTGAGTCGGGCACTGGTCGTCGGCGACACGCCGGTGGGGCGGCTACGGGTGCGGTTTCCCCGTTCGGCGCCGCCCACCGCCCGCGAACGCGACGCCGTCGCCGCGTTCGGCGACGCGCTAGCTGCCGCGCTGCACGACGCCGCAACGCACCGCGAGCTGCGGTTGGTGACCGCCCGGTCGTCGTACGAGGCGGTGCACGACCCGCTCACCGGGTTGGTCAACCGGGCGGCGATGCTCGGCAAGGGTGACCAGTCGCTGCGGCAGCTCGCGCACGATCACCCGGTGGCGCTACTGCTGCTGGACATCAACCAGTTCAAGGAAGTCAACGACACCCTCGGTCACGCCGCCGGCGACCAGTTGCTGCGGCTGACCGCGAACCGGCTCGAAGCGTTGGTCCGCCCCGGCGACCTGCTCGGCCGCCTCGGCGGCGACGAGTTCGCCCTGCTCCTGACCAAGGTGCCGGTGCTCGGTGACCGGGCCGCCCCGATGGCCCACGCGTTGCGCCAGGCCCGGGAGGTCGCCGAACGGCTGGCCGCGCCGACCGAGGTGGCCGGCGTCCGGATGTCGATCGAGGTCTCCGTCGGGGTCGTGGTGGCCGACGCGGGCACCGCCGACCTGACCGAGCTGCTGCGCCGCGCCGACATCGCGATGTACCAGGCCAAGGAGGGTGGCGGCAACGTCGCCGCGTACGACGGCACCCGGGACGCGGCCAGCACCGATCAGCTCGCCCTGCTGGCCGAGCTTCGCGAGGCGTTGACGGTCGACGACCAGCTGGTGCTGGCGTTGCAACCGGCCGTCGATCTGACCACCGGTGCCCCCACCGGTGTGGAGGCGCTGATCCGCTGGCAGCATCCCCGGCGGGGGTGGCTGAACCCGGCGGACTTCATCCGCCCGGTGGAGAACAGTGAGCAGCTCGGCACCTTCACCCGCTACGTGCTGGACAAGGCGCTCGGGGTGGCCGCCGGCTGGGCCCGGGAGGGGTTGGACGTCCCGATCTCGGTCAACCTGTCGGCGCGTAGCCTGCTCGACCCCCGGTTGCCCGCGGAGATCGCCGACGCGCTGCGCCGGCACCAGGTGCCACCGCACCGGCTCGTCCTGGAGATCACCGAGACGGTGGTGATGAGCGAGTTGGAGATCATCGACGAGGTGCTGGCCACGCTCCGGTCGATGGGTGTGCAACTCGCCGTGGACGACTTCGGCACCGGCTTCTCGTCGCTGACCTTCCTCACCCGCATCGCCGTCGACGAGTTGAAGGTGGACCGCTCGTTCGTGATCAAGATGGTGGATTCGCCGGAGGCGGCGGCGATCGTACGCACGACCGTGGGCCTCGCCCACGAGCTGGGGCTGCGGGTGGTCGCCGAGGGGGTGGAGACCGCCGAGCAGCGGATGGCGCTGGCCGAGCTGGGCTGCACCTCCGCACAGGGCTACCACTTCTTCAAGCCGATGCCGGCGGACAAGATCGGCGCGGTGCTGGGGTCGCTGCGCGACTCGGCGGAGTCGAACGTGTTCCGGCTGCGCGCCGACGGCGCCTCCTGACCGCCGGGCACGCCTGGGCGGGGGTGGTTATGGTCGTCGGGTGAACCGACTCGCCGACGCCACAAGCCCGTACCTGCTCCAGCACGCCGACAACCCGGTCGACTGGTGGCAGTGGTCCGACGAGGCGTTCGCCGAGGCGAGACGGCGCGACGTCCCGGTGCTCATCTCGGTCGGTTACGCCGCCTGTCACTGGTGTCACGTGATGGCCCACGAGTCGTTCGAGAACGAGCAGGTCGGGGCCCTGCTGAACGACAACTTCGTGTCGATCAAGGTGGATCGCGAGGAGCGTCCCGACGTGGACGCGATCTACATGACCGCGACCCAGGCGATGACCGGCCAGGGCGGCTGGCCGATGACCGTCTTCGCCACCCCGGACGGCACCCCGTTCTTCTGCGGCACCTACTTCCCGAAGGCCAACTTCGTCCAGTTGCTCCAGTCGGTCACCACCGCCTGGCGGGAGCAGCGCGAGGCGGTGCTGCGCCAGGGGTCCGCGGTGGTCGAGGCGATCGGCGGCGCGCAGGCCGTGGGTGGCCCCACCGCGCCGCTGGACGCGTCGCTGCTCGACGCCGCAGCCGGCCAACTGGCCAAGGAGTACGACGCGACGAACGGCGGCTTCGGCGGTGCCCCGAAGTTCCCACCGCACATGAACCTGCTCTTCCTGCTGCGCCACCACCAGCGCACCGGCGACCCGCAGAGCTTGGAGATCACCCGGCACACCGCCGAGGCGATGGCCCGTGGCGGCATCTACGACCAGCTCGCCGGGGGCTTCGCCCGGTATTCGGTGGACGCGCACTGGACGGTGCCGCACTTCGAGAAGATGCTCTACGACAACGCGCTCCTGCTGCGCCTCTACACCCAGCTGTGGCGGCTCACCGGTGACCCGCTGGCCCGCCGGGTCGCTCGGGACACCGCCCGGTTCCTCGCCGACGAGCTGCACCGACCGGGCGAGGGGTTCGCCTCGGCGCTGGACGCCGACACCGAGGGCGTCGAGGGCCTCACCTACGCCTGGACGCCCGCACAGCTCGTGGAGGCGCTGGGCGAGGAGGACGGTAGGTGGGCCGCCGACCTGTTCACGGTGACGGATGAAGGCACCTTTGAACACGGCACGAGCGTGCTGCGGCTCGCTCGGGACGTGGACGATGCCGCGCCCGAGGTCCGGGCCCGCTGGCAGCAGGTGGTGGGACGGCTCCTCGCGGCCCGGGACACCCGCCCGCAGCCGGCCCGCGACGACAAGGTGGTGGCCGCCTGGAACGGGCTGGCGATCACCGCCATCGCCGAGTTCGTTCAGGTCGCCGCGCTGTACGCGTCTCCGCAGGACGAGGACGCCAACCTGATGGACGGTGTGACGATCGTCGCCGACGGGGCGATGCGTCAGGCCGCCGAGCACCTGGCCACCGTGCACCTGGTGGACGGGCGGCTGCGCCGGGTCTCCCGGGACGGCACTGTCGGCGAACCGGCGGGTGTGCTGGAGGACTACGGCAACGTGGCCGAGGCCTTCTGCGCGCTGCACCAGCTCACCGGCGAGGGGCGCTGGCTCACACTGGCCGGCGACCTGCTGGACACCGCCCTGGCACGCTTCGCCGCACCCGGTGGTGCCTTCTACGACACCGCCGACGACGCGGAACGGCTGGTCGCCCGACCCGCCGACCCGACCGACAACGCCACCCCGTCCGGCCGGTCCGCGTTGGTCGCCGGGCTGGTCGCGTACTCGGCGCTGACCGGGCAGACCCGCTACCGGGAGGCCGCCGAGGCCGCGCTCGCCACCGTCGCGCCGATCGTCGGGCGGCACGCCCGGTTCACCGGGTACGCGGCCATGGCCGGCGAGGCGTTGCTCTCCGGGCCGTACGAGATCGCCGTGGCGACCGAGGACCCGGAGGGCGACCCCCTGGTGGCCGCGGCCCGTCGCCACGCCCCGCCCGGGGCGGTGGTCGTCGCCGGACGTCCGGACCAGCCGGGTGTGCCACTGCTCGCCGACCGCCCACTGGTCGACGGGCGGTCCGCCGCGTACGTCTGCCGGGGTTTCGTCTGTCAGCGGCCGGTCACCTCGGTCGAGGAGCTGGTCGCCGAGCTGGGGGACGCCGGTAGCACCCAGTAGTCGTCGGTGGGCGGGGCCGGTGCTGCCACACGGTGCGCGGCCCGGGGTCACCGGCCCTCCCGGGGAGGCGCGCCGGGGGCCCGGATAGGCTGGCCGCGCTATGGATTCCCGTACCGGTCTGCCTGTTGTCGGCATGGTGGGTGGCGGCCAGTTGGCCCGGATGACCCACCAGGCCGCGATCGCCCTCGGCCAGTCACTGCGTGTGCTTGCGACCGCCCCCGACGACGGCGCGGCGCTGGTCGCCGCCGACGTCCAGTACGGCGACCACACCGACCTGGCCGCCCTGCGCACCTTCGCCAAGGGCTGCGACGTCGTCACCTTCGACCACGAGCATGTGCCCTCCGAGCACATCCGCACGCTGGCGGCGGAAGGGGTGACCCTCTACCCGCCGGCGGACGCGCTGCTGCACGCCCAGGACAAGCAGTTGATGCGGGAGCGCCTCACCGAGCTGGGTGCGCCCAACCCGGCGTGGCGGCCGGTCGGCGAGCCCGCCGACCTGGTCGGCTTCGGCGAGCAGGTCGGGTGGCCGGTCGTGCTCAAGGCGGCGCGTGGCGGCTACGACGGTCGGGGCGTCTGGATGGTCGACGACGCCGCCCAGGCAGCCGAGCTGGCGGCCACGCTGCTGGCCGGTGGCACCCGGCTGATCGTCGAGGAGCGGGTGCCGCTGCGTCGCGAGTTGGCCGTGCAGGTGGCCCGGTCGCCGTTCGGTCAGGTGGCCGCGTACCCGGTGGTCGAGACCGTGCAGCGCGACGGCATCAACGTTGAGGTGCTGGCACCGGCACCGGACCTGGACGAGGAGCTGGCGGTCTCCGCCCAGCAGCTCGCCATCGACCTGGCCACCGCGCTGGGTGTGATCGGCCTGCTGGCGGTGGAGCTGTTCGAGGTGCGTGACGACGCCGGTCGTCCCGCCATCGTCGTCAACGAGCTGGCGATGCGTCCGCACAACTCCGGGCACTGGACCATCGAGGGTGCCCGGACCTCCCAGTTCGAGCAGCACGTGCGGGCGGTGCTGGACTACCCGATGGGCGACACGGCGCTGACCGCGCCGGTGGTGGTGTCGGCGAACGTGCTCGGCGGCGAGCCCGGCGGGATGTCGATCGACGAGCGGCTGCACCACCTCTTCGCCGCCGAGCCGGGCGCCAAGGTGCACCTCTACGGCAAACAGGTGCGACCGGGCCGGAAGATCGGGCACGTCACGGTGCTCGGGGACGACCTGGACGACCTTCGGGCACGGGCGGCACGAGCCGCGCGCTGGTTGCGCGAGGGCCACGAGTGAGCGGGAACGAGGAGAGGGCCGCAGTGAGCACGGTCGGGTTGATCATGGGCAGCGACTCGGACTGGCCGACCATGCGGGCCGCCGCCGAGGTCCTGGACGACTTCGGTGTGTCGTACGAGGTGCGGGTGGTCTCGGCGCACCGGACTCCGGTCGCGATGATCGAGTACGGCCGCGACGCCGCCGACCGTGGCCTCAAGGTGATCATCGCCGGGGCGGGCGGGGCCGCCGCGCTGCCGGGCATGGTGGCCTCGGTGACACCGCTGCCGGTGATCGGTGTGCCGGTGCCGCTGAAGCACCTCGACGGCATGGACTCGCTGCTGTCCATCGTGCAGATGCCGGCCGGAGTCCCGGTCGCCACCGTGTCCATCGGCAACGCCCGCAACGCCGGCCTGCTGGCCGTACGAATCCTCGGCGCAACCGACGAGGGGCTGCGCACCAGGATGGCGGCCTACCAGCGGGATCTGGAGGAGCTGGTAGCCGCCAAGGAAGCCGCCCTGCAGCAAACCCTCCGCTAAGCCTGAGCGGCCCCCGCACCGCGCCGGCCGACCGCGGCGGGCCCGCAAACCGTGCCCGCTCAGCCTGCGTCGTCGCCCACCCCGCCGTGACCCTCTGATTTCACCTCATGCCGCGCAGCGCGGTCTGCAGGCGCTCCTGGGCGCGGCGGCGCCGCTCGTTGCTCGCCCCGAGCACGAGCAGCAGGATGCCGACCGGGATGAGTGCCAGCCAGGGGCCGAGGCTGACCAGTGCGTGGATGGCCGCGATCGCGGTGACCGACGCGCCGACGATCACCGGGGCCTGCTGCCTGGTGGACGAGCCGAAGATCAGCACCGCGACCGCGCCGAGTAGCAACAACATCTGCCGTAAGGTGCTCGACTCGGTGGCCAGGACGATCGCCAGGGTCGGGACGAAGGCGGTGACCAGCGCCGGCCCGTACGCCACCCAGCTGCTCAGATCAGGTCGGTGACGCAGTTCGAGCACTCCGACGAGGAGCGCCAGCGCGGCGAACGGCAGCGTGTACGCCTCGGGCAGCGCGACGTCGGCGACCCGCATCAGGATCCACCAGGCGGTGATCTCGCAGACCACCACCGCCCAGAACAGGATCCGGCGTTCCACCGGGCGTCGACCGGGCCGGGTCGCCGCCACCCCGAGGACCGCGCCCCAGGCGGCCAGCAGGGCGGCGATGTGTCGGGGCGAGTCGAAGGCGAGAGCCAGCGCGATGAGCGCCGCAGCGTACCCGGTCCATTCCACGGTGGAGGCTTCGCGTTGCGCCTCGGGGCGGCGTAGCCGGGGCAGGGTCGCGGCGAGGACCTGCAGGACCGCCCCGACGGCGAGCACACCGAACGCGGACCAGACCGCGGCCAGCCCGGCGACCAGGCCGAGGGTGAGCACGAAGAGCTGCGCCATGAGTGAGGCGAACAGCCAGCCGAGGATGCGCGCCCGCTGGGTGGCGCCGAACAGCGCCGCCACCGCGCCCACCCCGACCGCGCTGCCGAGCGTGAACAGGGTCATCTGCCGGTCGGCGAGACTGCCGGCGAGCCCGGCGCTGCCGCCGGCCAACCCGATGACGAACACCAGGACCCGGGCCAGTCGCAGCGAGCGGGCCCGTTCGACCAGCGGCGGCGGTGGGGTCAGCGCGAGGCCGAGCATCGCGATGGTGAAGACGGAGAGCGCCGCGACGGTGCTCGCCGGCCATCCGCTGCCCAGCGCGATGGGTGTGATCAACAGCGTGACGGCGGCCCCGGGCAGCACCACCGGCACGGCGCGGGAACGTCGGCCACCACTGAAGCCGGTGGCCGCGAGCGCTGCGGTCGCGGTGAGCAGGAGCGCCGTCAGCACGTGGGTGGGGTCGACCACGTCCGGGGGCGGGGTGAGCAGTTCCGGCGGCGGGCCCTCCCAGATCCGGGTCAGGGTGCGGTGCGGCTCGACCAGTGCGGCGACCAGCGCGGGGGCGATCGAGGCGAGTGCCAGGGCGGTCGGGAGGGCCGCTGCGGCCAGAGCACCGGCGGCGGGGTTGAACCGCCACCGCCGTCGCTCCGGGTCGTCCGGCAGCCGCCGTAGGGCGCCGTCGAGTCGTACCGCCCACCGCCGGACCGGCTGGGCGGCGCCGGTGGGCGGCACGGTGGCCGCTCGGATCAGCTCGGCCAGCACGCCGAGCAGGGCCGCCGCAGCGGCGTAGACGCCCGCGGCGAGGCCGGTGGGGATGGCGGCGAGGGCACTGATGGTGGCCCCGCCGACCACCGCGGCACTGACCCAGGGCAGGTATTGCGGCACCTCGCGGCGGACCGCGGCCACGGCGGCGAGGCCGAGGCTGGACGCGGCGAGCGCCGCGGTCAGCACCACCTGAGCCGAGTGTTGGAACTCGGCGGCCAACGCCGCCACCGCGCCGGGCAGGGCCAGCAGCGCTGCGCCCAGGGCAGCGCCGCCGATCTGCGCCAGGTGCGGTGGCATCCCCTCGGTGTCGATGTCGGTCACCTGCGGACCGGCCAGGACGCGGGCCAGCGTGGCCACCACCACGCCGATGAGCGCGATGCTGCCCAGGGCCAGCGCGGTGGTCCACGGTCGGACCAACCCGGCTCCGGCGGCGTGCAACGCGACCACCCCGGCCACGGTGGCGCGGGACAGCCCGGCGCGGGCCTCCTCGGTGGCGACCGCCGCGATGCCGTACACGGTGGCGACCATCCCGCCGATCAGCACCGGCGACCACCAGGCCAGGTCGAACGCCGCGGGCGCGCCGATCGTGGCGAGCACCGCCGCCACACCTGACACGTCCCAGCGCCAGGGCGGCGGGAGCAGGATGGCGGCGGCGAGAGCCAACAGTGCCAACGCGACAGGTGCCTGCCAGGTGGAACCACCGACCGGGGCGGCGGGCCAGCCGCTCAGGTCGCCTCTCCAGATCGGGCCGGGGGTGGCGAGCACGCCGAGACCGCCGCGTACCGCCGACCAGCCGGCGAGCACCCCGATGAGCAGACCACCGACGGCGAGGCCGAGGACCGGCCCGCGTCGCCACTCCTCCGGCATGCTGCGGGCACCCACCGCGACGACCAGGACGAGAGCGGCGGCCACCGCCAACTGCCCGCCCGGCGCTAGCACCGCCCCGATCCGGACCAGCGTGGCGACCAGGGCGGTGGTGACCGCGGCGGCGGCCAGGTCCGAGCCGTCGAGGCTGAGGTCGGCGCGCCGCCCGGCGTCGATGGAGGGCGCCAGGAAGAGCAACACCGCCGCGACCAGCAGGAGCGCGCCGACCCAGGCGTCGGCGACGGTGGCGCCGGGCGCGCCGAACGCGGCGGCGGTGACCAGCAGCGCGCCCAACCCGGCGCCGACCGACAGCGGAACGGGGATGCGACGCTGGGAGACCTGCACGACGGCGGCGTACCCGAGGGTCACACAGACGGCCAGGAAGCTGGCGGCCAGGACCGGGACGGTCACCTCCCGCAGGCTGGCCGGGGTGGGAGTCGGATCTTTCGGCATGGTGGCGGTCACGAACGCGGCCACCGCCCCGGGCAGGGCGAACGCGGCACCACCGGCGGCCCAGGCGGTGACCGTGTCGGAGGCGGCCGAGGCGATCCGGATTCGGGGGGCCGACGCGACGAGCGCGCCGGCCACGAACAGGGCGATCAGGACCGCAGCGGTGAGGGTGGGGCGGGCCAGGCTCGCGCCGGCGCCGAAGAGGCCCACCACCGCCGCGCCGACGGCGTGCGCGACGGCGGCACGGTCGCTGCGGGCGGAGAGCCCGATGACACCGATCCCGATCGCGGTGATCACCATCGGCCACGGTGCCGCCGCCCAGCCGAGACCGAACGAGGCCGGAACGGCGAGCGCGGTGAGCGCCGCGCCGGCGACCGCGAACTCGCGGCGGATCTCCGGGGGCAGAGCCAGCACCGCCGCGATGGTCAGCAAGAACGCGGCGGCCGCGAGCTGCCAGGTGGTCGGACCGACCGCCGCCGCCAGCTCGGCCGGGTACCGGCTGAGGTCGGCACCCCAGGCGGGCAACGCCGCCCGAACCGGTGCGACCCCGGCGCGTAGTGCGCCTCCGGCGACCACCAGACCGCTGACGGTCAGCGCCACCGCCGAGGCGATCTGCGGGCCACGGCGGGCGGTCTCGGGGACCGCGCGGACCGCCAGCCCGGTCACCGTGATCACCATCGCGATCACCAGCAGCGCCTGGCCGGGCAGCGCCACCGAGGCGATCCGGCTGAGCGCACCGATCACGGCGAGGGTGACGATGCCGGCCGCGACGTCGGGCAACGGTGGTCGACGCAGCACCAGCGCACCGGCCAGCCCGACTGCGGCGGCCAGCAGCAGCACCGTTCCGGCACCGGTCGCCGTCGGCACGGTCTGCGCCCGCAGCAGGGCGGTGACCGCGTACGCCAGGGCGCCGGCGACCGCCACCGCGTGCAGCAACCAGGTCAGCTCGCGTAGCCCGGGCACCGGGCGGGCCGGTCGTGTGTCGGGGGAACCCGCACCGGCGTCGACCAGCTCGGCGGCCTCCTCCGGATCACCCTCCGGCCGGCTCTCGGCGCTGCGTTGGCGGGGCGCCGACGAGGTGCCCGGCAGGGGCAGGTCCTGCCGGACGGGGCGTTCCATGACCACGACGGAGCGGACCAGCCAGAGGTCGACCAGGGCGACCAGGGCCAACACCAGTGCCCAACCGCCCGGTCCGGTGATCCGGTCGTACGCGAGCAGCGGCAGCACCGGCTGCGCGGCGAGCACGGTGGCGAAACGGGGCGCGCGCAGGCCCGTCCAGCCGGCGTACCCGAACGCGACGCCCGCCGTGACCGCGAAGATCACGCCACTGAAGACGGTGGCGGAGACACCGCCGGTGCCGATGCGGTCCACCGCCCAGAGGGCGTTGCCGGCGAGCGGCACCAGGAGGAGGCCGACCGCGGCGATGGTCTCGGCGGTCGAGGTGAGCCCGCGCCGGGCCAGCACCGGAGGGGCGAGCAGCATCAGCACGGTGGCCAGGAGCAGGATGCCCAGCCGGGCCACCGCGTCCATCGAGCTGGTCGCCACCGCGGCGAAGACCACCGCGGCCACGCCGAGCAGCAGCGCGCCCAGCCCGAGCGGGATGTTC
Source organism: Micromonospora sp. WMMD964 (assembly GCF_029581455.1). Taxonomy (NCBI): domain Bacteria; kingdom Bacillati; phylum Actinomycetota; class Actinomycetes; order Micromonosporales; family Micromonosporaceae; genus Micromonospora; species Micromonospora sp. WMMD964. Next base: position 2,035,489 of record NZ_CP120860.1, read on the forward strand.
TGCACCTCGCGTGACGAGGCCTCCGGCGGGTGCGCCGGGTCGTCCGGGCCGAGCCAGCTCCCCCGGGGAGGCGGCGGGTCATCCGGGGCGGGTGGGGTGTTCTGCCGGGGCACCCGGGGCGGCGCGCCGGTGGTGGCGGTCGGTGGCCGCCGGCCGGGGCGGCGCCGCAGCACCCGACGGGGCCGGGTGGCCTGCTTGACCCGCTCCTCGCCCGCGTGGGCCAGGATGTCCCGCTGGAAGAGGGCGGCCTGCATCTTGGCGGCGATCTGCCGCTGCTCACGGGCGATGGCGGCGTCGCGCGCCTTCATCTCCGCGATGGAACGTTCGATGTCCGCCAGGTGCTCGACCCACTGTGGCTGGTCAGCCCCACAGTGCGGGCATCGCACGGCCGGCTTGATCTCCCGGCCGCACGAGGAGCATTGAAAGGTCGCCACGACACCCCTCCACCCGCACTGTGGACTCCCACTGTCGCAGCATGCCCAAAGCCGGCGCGGATTTCGACTCTTGTCGGCGGGTCCGGGGCAAACAACGACACCGGCCGGCCCCGAGACGCTCGGTGGCCGGCCGGTGGAGGTCGTCCGGTCAGGGGCGGCCCATGCCCCGGTACTCCCAGCCGGCCTGGGTCCACAGTGCCGAATCGAGGCAGTTGCGGCCGTCGACCACCTTGCGGCCGTTGACCAGTTCACCGAGGGCGACCGGGTCGGCGTTACGGAAGTCGGCCCACTCGGTGAGGACGCAGACCAGGTCGGCGTCGGTGACCGCCTCGTTGATGCCCGTCTCGTAGGTCAGCTCGGGGACCGCGCGGCGGGCGTTGTCGGTGCCCTGCGGGTCGTACACGTGCACGTCGGCCCCGGCCTTGTGCAGCAGCGCGGCGACGGCGAGCGCCGGGGCGTCGCGGACGTCGTCGGTGTTGGGCTTGAAGGTGGCGCCGAGCACGGCGATGCGGGTGCCGGAGAGGTCCGGCCCGGCCGGGCCGGAGCGGCGGCCGAGCAGATCCGCGGCGAGGTTCAGCACCCGGGTACGGCGACGCAGGTTGATCAGGTCGACCTCGTGCAGGAAACGCAGCGCCTCGCCGGCGCCCAACTCCTGGGCCCGGGCCTGGAACGCCCGGATGTCCTTGGGCAGGCAAGCGCCGCCGAAGCCGAGACCGGCCTGGAGGAATCGGTTGCCGATACGCGGGTCGTAGCCGATCGCGCGGGCCAGTTGGGTGACGTCGCCGCCGGACGCCTCGCACACCTCGGCCATCGCGTTGATGAAGGAGATCTTGGTGGCCAGGAAGGCGTTCGCGGCGACCTTGACCAGCTCGGCGGTGGCGAAGTCGGTGACCACCAGGGGCACCTCGCGGTCCTCGGTGGCGGCCAGGTCGAACACGCCCTTGTGCGCGGCGTAGAGCATGCCGTTGGCCCACTCGCTCTTCACGCCCACCACGATCCGGTTGGGGCGCAGGACGTCGTCGACGGCGAAGCCCTCCTGGAGGAACTCGGGGCTCCAGGCCACCTCGACGCCGAGGTCGTCGGGAGTGTGCTTGCCGACGAGCTGCTCCACCCACTCGGCCGTGCCCACCGGCACGGTGGACTTGCCGACGATCAGTGCCTTGCGGGTCAGGTGCTGGGCGAGGCCGGTGACGGACGCCTCGACGTACGACAGGTCGGCGCCCATCCCGTCGGCCCGCTGGGGGGTGCCGACGCAGATGAAGTGCACGTCACCGAACTCGGCGGTCTCGGCGATGTCGGTGCTGAAGCGCAGGCGTCCGGCGGCGAGGTTGCGCCGGAGCAGCTCGTCCAGGCCGGGCTCGTGGATCGGCACCTGACCGGCGTTCAACATCGCGATCTTGTCCGCGTCGACGTCGAACCCGAGCACGTCGTAGCCCAGTTCGGCGTAGCAGATGGCGTACGTCGCACCGAGGTAGCCGGTCCCCAGGAACGTCACCCGCGGCCGAGGTGCGCCCGAGGGCGGTGTCACCGCGGCGATGGCGGGGGTCGGCTGGATGGTGGGATAGGGGATCGTCACGCCTGTCTTCTCCGCTCGCACTGGCGTCGCGTCGTCTCGTCGCGTCGCATTCTGCTGCGGCGCCTGGGCGGGGCACCGGAGGGGTGGCTCACTGTCTGGTCTCCATCATCGCCCAGCGGCGTGGGTGCACCCTCATGCCCATGCCTACGCGCCGGTAACATCTCCTGAACTGCAGTCGCTAGTCTTCAGTCTGCGCGGTCGGCGGTCAGGAGTCGTCACAGACTGCGCATGATAGCGGTGAAGGGGAGGGGCCGACATGGCCGCAGGGGAGTCGTTCGACGTCTACCGGTTGCCCGATGAGCATCTGGCGATCCGGGAGGCGGTCCGGGAGGTCTGCACGGCGAAGGTCGCCCCGCACGCCGCCGAGGCCGACGAGACCGGGGAGTTCCCCAAGGCGTCCTACGACGCGCTGCGCGCGGCCGACTTCCACGCTCCCCACATCCCCGAGGAGTACGGCGGCGCGGGCGCTGACGCGCTGGCCACCGCCATCGTGATCGAGGAGGTCGCCCGTGCCTGCGCGTCCTCCTCGCTGATCCCGGCGGTGAACAAGCTCGGCACGATGCCGCTGCTGTTGTCCGGTTCCGAGGAGATCAAGCGCCGCTATCTGACGCCGGTGGCGGCGGGCGAGGCCATGTTCTCGTACTGCCTCTCCGAGCCCGAGGCGGGTAGCGACGCGGCGTCGATGACCACCCGGGCGGTGCGTGACGGGGATCACTGGGTGCTCAACGGGGTGAAGCGTTGGATCACCAACGCCGGGGTGTCCGAGTTCTACACCGTCTTCGCCGTCACGGACCCGTCCGCGCGGTCCAGGGGCATCTCGGCCTTCGTGGTCGAGAAGTCCGACGCCGGGGTGAGCTTCGGCGCGCCGGAGAAGAAGCTCGGCATCAAGGGCTCGCCGACCCGCGAGGTCTACCTCGACAACGTGCGGATCCCGGCCGACCGGATGATCGGCGCCGAGGGCACCGGCTTCGCCACCGCGATGAAGACCCTGGACCACACCCGCGTCACCATCGCCGCCCAGGCTGTCGGGATCGCCCAGGGCGCGCTCGACTACGCCAAGGGGTACGTGACGGAGCGCCGACAGTTCGGTAAGGCGGTCGCCGAGTTCCAGGGCGTCCAGTTCATGCTCGCCGACATGGGGATGAAGCTGGAGGCGGCCCGCCAGCTCACGTACGCGGCCGCCGGCAGGTCCGAGCGGGGCGACGCGGACCTCACCTACTTCGGCGCGGCGGCCAAGTGCTTCGCCTCGGACGCTGCCATGGAGATCACCACCGACGCGGTGCAGTTGCTCGGTGGCTACGGCTACACCCGGGACTACCCGGTCGAGCGGATGATGCGGGACGCCAAGATCACCCAGATCTACGAAGGGACGAACCAGGTGCAGCGGATCGTCATGGCGCGGGAGCTCCTGAAGGGCTGATCCGGGGCCGTTTCAGCAGCTCAGAGTGGGTGTAGCCGAGTCTATCAGTGCGGTAGCGAAGCGTGACTGATCGGTTACTTTGCGGGATATTTTCGGTCGCCCCAGAACGCTTTCGGTTGGCGTTCTGGGGAAATCCCGGGGAACTCTATCGGCCTATCTGCATGGATGGTTTACATGGTGGACCGTCGTGCCCCGCTGGAACGCGGGTTGGTTCATCGAAGGATGCGCTTGAGCTCGATCGATGGGCTGCTTGGTGTGGATCGGAGCGGCGGTCACCTAGAGTGAGAGTGGTGGGCGATGTGCGCCATGCCGGGTCTGAAGCGAGGAGTGTCCGCCGAATCGCCGAATCGCCGAATGGGCAGATGTCGTGGCAGGCGTCCCTGCGCGCAGGCGTCAACCTTCGCCGACAGGGAGCGGCAGGCTTCGCCAAAGTGCTGTGATCGACTGAGCGACGCCTGGCGGCGGGGCGGCACGAAAGGCAGGCGGGCCGGGTCGGCGGCGCCGGACGACCCTCGTAGCTCACAAACGGCGAAGGGGCTGGCGCAGGAGGCAGCGGTGAGCCGAGGTGAACCGTGCGACCGCCGGGCGGCATTGAGATGACCACGACAACCGACGAGTCGGTCGCCGTCCACGACCACGATCCGCACCGCCATTTGGGGAAGCTGGCGGAACTCGCCCCGATCGCTGCGCGCCACAAGGCAGCCGCCAGGCTGGTCGAAGCATTCGACCTCGATCCTGAGGCCGCGGTGGCGAAGCAACCCACCATCCCTGCAATCGAGGAGCTGGGCCGGGCGTCCGTACGGCGTTCATCGCCGACTACCTCGCCGACCCGGGTCCGCGCCCTGAGATCCACGAAGGGCTCCAGGTCGTCGAGCAGTGGAACTTGGCGGGCGATCGTAGCCATCCACATGATCGCGAAGCCGACCTGTCCGGCGCCGACGGGGAAGCGCAGAAGATTTCCGTGCTCGCCCTCCACCTGCTTTAGTCCGCGCTCGTGCTGGTCAACACCTGCACGGTCGCTCACCGAGCACGACCGGCGCGGGCTGACACCGCTGTTCTGATCCAGCGTCGGGCTGCACGGCACGTTCAAGCTCGACCTGGACAAGAGGCTGGACTACGACCGCAGACCCGCGGCTCAATCGGACCCGGAATAGCAGTAGGCACTCCGGCAGCGCCGCCGGACCGGCACGCCTCTCGCGCCAAGCGCTACCCGGTCGGTCGGGCACGTTCACGCGACAGCCGCGCCCGGCGACGTGGGTATCTGCCCGGCGGCGGGCTCAACGTGGTCGACTCGCCGGCTGGGACCACAGCTGGCACACCCGGGGGTGTGCTCGGCGCCGGTGTGGCCGCCAGCCGGCGGGACGCCTTGTTCGTGAGGGCCTGTTAGCAGTTATATCTGACGTGGTCCGCCATGTTCGGATACGGGACAGTGCTGCGCTGGTCCGCGTTCGTATCCGTCCAGAAGAGCGTTACGTCGTTTTCGTGCCCCCCGGTGGTGTGGTTCAGATACTGAACCCATCCCACGACGAGGTTCTGGGCAACCGATTCAGTCCGGTCAATCCAGCCGAAGTCATTTAGGTCTTGCCATCCACAGTCGCTCAGTTGGCCGCGAGGATAGACGTAGTTGGCTCCATCAAAGAAGCAGAACCAATGCCGATCGCACTTGGTGCTCAGCGTGGAAAAGTCATCACTGACGACGCGATTCGGATCCGTTCCCTCAACCTGCCCTGGGAGGGCAAAAGTGACGATGAACTTGCCGCCGTTGTACGCGATCTGGTTCTTCTGGATCTGCTTCCCGCTGGGAGCCCGCTTGAGGTAGGCGTCAATCTGAGCTTGCAGCTCCCTATCGTTCCGAGCTGGCGCTAGGTAGCGAGTTTCCTTGCCGTTGACCTTCGTGGTGATGTAGCGCTCGCCATTAACCCGTTCCTGCGGGCCAGGTGAAGGTGCGGCTTGCGCCGTCCCGGCACCTGTCAACACTACTGTTCCAGCCAGGATTGTGGGATCGGCGGGCGCGGGCTTGGGATGTTCGTCGCCAGATCGACCAGGGCAAAGTGTGCTCCGGTAGCAACGATGTGGCGAGGATGAAGGCGTTGAGGAATCGGCGGGTCTCGGCGATGGTCAGCGCGACGATCTTCGGGTCGGTGTCGGGCTGTTGGGCGGCGAGGATGGTCAGGACGGCCAGGGCGAGCATGGCCACCGTCATGGAGCGGTGCCAGCCGGTCCAACTGCGGACCTGGTAGTGGTCCAGGCCGACCTGGCCTTTGCCGGTCTGGAACAGCTCTTCGATGTTCCAGCGGGAACCGGCGACGGTCACGAGGATGTGCAGCGGCCCTGGGCGGGGTGACCAGCACCGATAGAAGGCCAGCTCGCCGATGTGCGGCGGATGAGCAGCCACCGGTGCTCACCAGGTGGGTGGCCGTGGTGATCCAGGCCCACAGGTAGTCGCGGGGACCTTTCGCGTCCGGCCCGCAGATGTGGGGCTCCCATTCGCGGGTGGTATCCGCTCGGCGAGTTCGTCGACGCGCATGAGGCTGCGGCCGTCGTTGACCGTCACGCGTCGGTCGCAGCCGAAGGCCAGCGCGTAACCGATCCCACAGTGTTCGAGGTCGGCGCGCAGGCCGGGGTCGGTGCCGTAGACCTCGTTGCCGGTCCGCCACGCGAACGGGATTTCGGCATCCACCGCGGCGGCGATCATCTGCCGGGCCAGGGCCGGCTTCGTGGCGAACCCCGCATCGTCCGGGACGCCGGCGGCGGTGAGACGCTCGGGCTGTGGCGCACCCGGTCGTCACGGGTAGGTAAAGCCGGCGGTCGATCATCGCTCGCCAGAGGCGCGACGTAGGCGAGGAACACCCCGAACTCGCTGTTCTCGACGCGACCGGCTGTGCCGGTGTACTGCCGCTGCACCCCGACCGAGCACAGACCCTTCTTCAAGAAACCGGTCTCGTCGCAGGCCAGCACCGCGTCGGGGTGCCCGAGCTGCTCGATCAGCCAGGCCCGAACGTCGTCGCGGACGGCGTCGGCGTCCCACACCGCCGTGCGTAGCAGCCGCTGCATCGTCTGCGGATCAGCGTGGCCTCCCCGTTCCGCGAGGGGGCCAGCAGATCTTGCGTTCCACAGCCGACAGCAGCCCTTCCACGAACTGCCACGCAGGCCGACGGGGCTCCGCCCGCACGAACCGGTCAGCGACGCGCGTCACCGCCTCGTCCAGAATGATCCGCCAATAGCCAAGGTCTACGCTGTGGCACTCGGCCGCCGCACGATTCTCGGTTGTCCTCACAAACATCGATGATCAGCGCAGTGGCCGTCTTCATGCCCGCGCCACGACCAACGCCAAGGCCAAGTGACGTGGGAGTACTAAGCCCCCTACTGCCAGGAAGAGGAGGAGTGGGGTGCCCCGAGGTTGCGGGACACCCCGTCGTTCTCCTTGTTAAGACATGGTTGCTCGGCGACCGAGCTCCAGGTATAGCGTGTAGGAGAACACGGCGGGTACGCGTACCTGGAGCCGCTCAGGACGCCGGAGGAACACCGACTCGGAGGCGAGCAGCCACCCGGTTTCCTGGTCAATAACTAGCAAATCCCGAGTACCATCTCTCTTTGAGTCCACGCTTACTGCCAATCCTTTGCGTCCGAGCCGGTCGGTGACTCTGCCGCGCAGTAACACCCCGTCCGTGCGGGCAAGGAACCGGAGCGCTGCTACCCGGACCTCCCGGTCAACGGCGGTGCCGCGGTACAGGTCCGCGACCGCGCGAAGTGCGGACTCGGGCCCATTAGCGCGAGGCTGGTGGGCGTATAAAGCCTTCTCGAGAGCATTAACATCGTCAGGAACCGGATCGGGGATAACGGCCGCCAACTCCCCGGCGGAGTACATTTCCACCTCAGCAGCACCCCGCGATGCTGCTGCGACGACCGCGTCGGCATCTGGTCGCTGCCCGATATCGGATCGGTCCAGACTGACCGTGGAGATCTTGCCCGACCCGTCAGGTGCCCGCCATGTCGAAATCACCTGCGGGACAACCGATACCGTCGTGCTGCCGCTACCCGAGGCCATGTCCAGCGACCACTGCCCGACCCGGACAAAGCTGAACCGCCCGGCCCGCTCATTCGCATCGGGAGCATTCTGGATGTCGTTAGCAAGCTGAAGCAGGGCGTTGCGAGCTGGCGGTGCTCCGGTCTCGTATTCAAGCGGTAGCGGTGGCGGCGTCGCTGCGTACACCGGCGCCGACGGACCGGCGACCTGCACCATCACGGCGGCTGCGGCGATCGCTGCCGCACCCGTCACCGCCGCACCCAGTACCGTGCGGCGTCTCCATATACGCCGATCGTCTTGTGACCGGGGTCCACCGGCCACCGTGGCCCATTCCACCCGCGGAGCCGCTGGCCACTGGTCGATCTCCTGCGCCGGGTCTAGATGCCTGAGCATGCTTGGAACCCTATTCATCGCACACCTCCACGTACCGATGTAGGGGATGTTCCCTTCATCGGCGCCCCCGCCGGGGGCGCCTCCAATAAGCGGGCCAGTCGCTTGCGGGCCCGAAACACCCGAACAGCCGCTGCCGCGCGATTGCACCCCAGTGCTCGCGCCACTCCCTCCATGTCTAGGTTCTCCCACGTCACTAGTCGCAGCGCCTCGCGATCCGATTCGGACAGCTGAGCGAACGCCCGCCGCAGGTCCTGCGCCAATGTCACCGCCTCGAACGATTCGTCGCAGTCGCCGACGTCGAAACTGTCGGCCATCGGCACAGTCACCGGGCGGGTCCGCCCGGCCCGCCAATGATCAGCGAGTACTCGCCGAGCGATTCCGTACAACCACGGCATCGCCATCGCTGGTACATCACGACGCCGGCGCCACGCCACCACGAACGTCTCTTGCGCCAACTCCCGTGCGGATTCCATATCGCCGAGACGGCGGTAGCAGTAGCGCAGCACCAGGTGATAACTCGCCGCGAACATGCGCTCGAACACGACCTGCTCCTGATCCGCCCCCACACGACTCCTTCCGGTAGCCCTACCACCACTCATGGCACCAACTGCTCCGGCATTACAGCCTCAACGTAGATTTCTGCAGCCGCTGGGTCAGTGTGGGGTGGTTCGGGTGGTTGGAGCCCGCGATGACGAAGGCACGTAGCGGCCCAAACTGGGCCTCGATCGGGTTGGCCCAGGAGGCGTAGGTCGGGGTGAAGCAGAGTTCCACGATGTTCCGGGCCGCCCACCTGCGGATCTTGATGCCTTGGCCCGCCTAGGTTGTCCAGGATCACGTAGATCGGTGCTTCGTGCGGATGTGCTGCGCGTATCGACTTGAGTGCGGCGAGTGTGTTCGCGGCGCTGTTGCGCCTGCGACGACGCCCTAGAACTGGTCGTCACCAGCGAAGTAGCAGCCACGGAACTGCCGTACCTCGTGCAGCTTCTGGTAGTTCGCGGGCAGGCGGTGCGGGTGCCCGGCCTGCGCCGGCCAGCGGGCGGACCGCCAGAGGCCCGAACTCGTCGAGCGCTAGCACCCGCTGCCAGGCTGGCTATCCCCATCTCGTTGAACCGGTGGATGAACTGTCGGATCGTGTCTCATCGGCCTGGACGAGGCGGGCGACGGCCGGCACGGTGTTCCCGCCGGTCTAGTAGTGCTTAGTTAGGTTGTTCTGGTCTTGTGGGGCTTTTGGGGTTGTGTTTGGCTCGCGTCCGTGGACGAGCGAGGACTCACACGGGTGCGGACACGGCTGGAGGACTTCGTGACCGGGCTGACCAGGACGAACCCACCGGCTACTGGCTATCCGGCCTACCCGTCGACACACCACTTGCCGAACTGAGCGTTCCAGCGACCACGGGGACACAATGCGTAGGTGACGCATCACGGTGAGCGGGTGCCTGATCACCTACTGGTCAGGATTGAGCATGTCAACGCCGGCTGAACTTTGACCCCTCTGCTCCGGCCGAATGTTGACCCCCTCGCTGGTTGTTGATGTTCAGTCGTTGGTCTTGGTGGCTGCGGGGACGCGGCCGAGGTCGCGGTCCTTGAGCCGGTAGCTGTCGCCCTTCATCGAGATGACTTCGGCGTGGTGGACGAGGCGGTCGATCATGGCGGCGGCGACCACGTCGTCGCCGAACACTTCGCCCCACCGTCCGAAGGGCTTGTTGCTGGTGACGATCAGCGAGGCGCGTTCGTAGCGGTTGGAGACGAGCTGGAAGAACAGGTTCGCGGCTTCTGCTTCGAAGGGGATGTAGCCGACCTCGTCGACGATCAGCAGCGGGATCCGGCCGAGTTTGACTAGCTCGTCCTGGAGCCGGCCGGCGTGGTGGGCGTCGGCGAGGCGGGACACCCATTGGGCGGCGGTGGCGAACGCGACCCGGTGTCCGGCCTGGCAGGCCCGGATACCGAGGCCGATGGACAGGTGGGTCTTGCCGGTGCCGGGCGGGCCGAGGAACACCACGTTCTCCTTCGACGCGACGAAGTCGAGCGTGCCGAGGTGAGCGATCGTCTCCCGCTTCAGAGAGCGTTGGTGTTCGAAGTCGAACTCCTCCAGGCTTTTGCGGGCCGGGAACCTCGCTGCCCGGATGCGTCCCTCACCGCCGTGGGCTTCACGGGCGGCGACTTCGCGTTGCAGGCAGGCGGCGAGGAACTCCTCGTGCGTCCAGGACTCGGTTCTGGCCCGCTCCGCCAGGCGCTCGACGGAGGCAGCCAGCGACGGCGCCTTGAGGGCCCGGGTGAGGAACGCGATCTCGGATGCGACGTTGCGGCTGGTCTTGGTGGCCATCACGCAGCCACCTCATCGAGGCCGAACATGCGGTCGTAGTCGCTCAACGGCCGGCGTTCGACCTGGGCGTCGACGGCGGTCGTCGGGGTGCGTTGGGCGGCGACGCGCAGGTCCGCGGCGGCCCTGCGGTGGGCGGGGTCGGTGATGCTCTGATGCTTCGCCCAGCAGCGGTCGTGTCGGGCTGCGGGTCGGCCGTCGCAGAGCACCGTCACGTGGTTGCCGTCGGCGGTGACCTCGACCCGCCGGCCGACCACCGACGGGTGCACCGAGTAGTCGTTGCCGTCCAAGCGAACATAGTGATCGCGAGGCAGCCGAGTGGCCTGCCGCCACCCGACCACCGGCGCCACCGGTGGCAGTGGCAGCATCGCTTGCCGGTCGGCGTCCCACCGGTCCAGCGGGCGGCAGCCCAGCATCCGGTGTTGGCGGTTGTTCGCCCGCACCAGCCACTCGGTGAGCTGGGCGTTGAAGTCGCCGGGTGAGGTGAAGCGGCGGCCGGGCAGGAATGAGGTCTCCAGATAGCCGTTGGCCCGCTCGACCAGGCCCTTGGCCTCCGGGTCCGCCGGCCGGCACTGGATCACCTTGATGCCGAGGGTGCCGCGGAAGGCGTTCATCGCCTCGGTCAGCTGAGGCCTGCCGGCCCGCCACTGCCCGATGGCAGACTCGTTGTCCCACACCAGAGCCTTTGGCACCCGCCCCCAGCCGGAGATCAGCGTCCAGTGCCCGACCAGCAGGTCCGGTGACTGCCTGGTCGGGATCATCACCGCTGACAGCCACCGCGAATACCCCGAGACCATCACCAGCACCGGTGGCCGGCCGACCTGCCCGAAGCCCAACGGCACGTCCGCCGACGGGAACCACAGATCACACTGCGCCAGCTCTCCCGGCAGATACTCCGTCCGCTGGGCCGGGTCCGGGCGCCGGAACAACGGCCGCAGCTGCTGCACCCGGTCGGCGAACACCGTCTTGCCGCGGGTCCACCCGACCCGCTCCATGATCACCGTCGTGGGCATGTCCGGGAACTCCGTCAACAACGCCCTGATCTGCGGCTCGACCGCATCCACGATCGAGCCCTTCGCTACCCGCTGATAGCGGGGCGGCTCATGACTGGCCAAGGCCTTGCGCACCGTGTTCCGCGAGACCCCCAGCCGGCGGCAGATGGCCTTGATCGCCATCTGCTCCGCCCGGTGCAACCGACGGATCTCCGCCCAGTCCTCCACGCTCAGCACCTCCCGATGCTTCCGGAAGGGGTCAAAATTCAGCCGGAACCACGGGGTCAGTTTTCAGGCGGAACCGACAAGTAGGTCGTCGCCTCGTGCGACAGCGGATGGGGGCTTGACGCCGAAAGACGGTGGAGGAGCGTTGCTCCTCGCCCAGGGCGCACGGGTTGCCGTACGGATCGCTAGGCCCGGTCTCTGGGGTCGCCAAGCCGGCCGGTCGCGCACTCCCTAAATTCGGCATCCGCTGGCCGACCCCACGAGCCAGGCCGAAAGCCAGACTCGCGCCCGGCCTCAAGACCCGCCGTTCGGATTGCCCGCCTAAGGTTCCATGCTGAGGGCTAGCTGCGCACGACCTCCGCTAGGCGAGGATCGGAACTCCAACAACGACATCTCCGCGTCCAACGGCGACCACGCTGCGCCCGGTTCTCGGACCGGGCGAGGATCGCAACGGCCGCAACCGCGCGCAGACCAGCCGGCGCGCTGCGCCAGCTGTGCCCGGTCCCCGGACACCGGGCGAGGATCACAACTCCTGAGTGGGTAGCCCAGCGCGATGGCGCGGGTGGCTGCGCCCGGTTCTCGGGCCGGGCGAGCATCCCGACTACCACGCGTCCCTTATAGTCGTGTTCCAAATGTCGTGACGTTAGGTAGTGGCGCGTTCTGTCTACTGTCCCAGAAGGTGGCGCGGTTCTGCTCGGGAGACCCCACCTAGTTTCAGTCGGTACTGCACCTTGCGGGTCGTTGACTGGGCACCGAGGTCGCGCACAGTAAGCAAGTTTCTCCGTTCCGGGCCTACACGCACTCTGGGGAAATCCTGGGGCACGCGGCGGACGGCAGAGTTTTACCAGCTCAGAAGCCAGTCCCTCGTTGATCACCCAGATCTACGAAGGAACGAACCAGGTGCAGCGAATCGTCATGGCGAGGCAGCTCCTGAAGGACTGAGAGGCTACGTCTGCGCAGGCCAAAGCACTGATGTTGACGTATTTTTATCCGGCGGAGTGATTGGTGCGGCACCGAGATGTGAGTACTCTACGGATGCGCTCCGGCAATGCCCGCGCCGGAGCGTTTCCGCAGGTAGAGACCTGGCGGCCGCTTCCCGCCGACACGCATCTGAACACCGGTGCCGATGGCCGCGCAGGTGCGGTACCGCAGCCGAGGTCGGGTCAGCCGGTGCGTCCGCCGGGCATCACCACGATGGCGTCCTGTGGGAGGGTGGCCACCTCACGCAAGTTAAGGCCGTCCATCGACAGCACGATCGTCCGAGGGCCGTCCGAGCTCAGATTGATCTGTCGGCCGAGGAAGATCCGCTCGCCGTCGGAGCCGATGACGTACCAGCGGCCGGAGTCCATCGGTACCTGCTGCTCGGATTGGATCCGACCGCTCAGGTCGACATCGAGCACCCGAGTAGGACGATCACCGTCCATCGTTGTGACGACGACCCGTAGCCGGCTGTCGCGGCTCGGATACACCATGCCGGACCGGTCGATCGTTTCGTCGGGTCCGATCCGGTCCCTGACCTCGACCGTGACTGGTGGCGACGTGCCCGCCAGGCCGGCGGTGACGGTCAGCGTGGTCAGGCGCGTCTGATCCCGCCGGCGCGGGACGGACAGCGGTTCGCCTCCCCGCAGCACCCCGATCACCTCGGTTGGTGAACCCATGATCCGTCGCTGCGTGCCGGAGCTCAGACGGACGAGGACGAACTCTCCGCCCTCTACCGACGCGGATTCGTCGAGGAGGAGCCAGCCCGAGTCCGGAGACCAGGCCCGTCCGGTGACCCGACCACCCGTGGACTTCGGCTCGATCGACAGGACTTGCCCGCCTTCCAGGTCGCGTACCAAGTACCGGCTTGCGTCGGGATAGCCCAACCACCGTCCGTCGGGGGACAGAGCCACGCCGATCGGGCTGGCCACCGGAAGTGTGAACTGCTGGCCGTCCGGGAGCAGGAGCCGTGGTGCGCAACCGGCCGCGCACGTGGCGTAGACGAGAGTGGCGTGGCCGACGCCCGTGGACGGCAGTGCTGGCGCCGGGGCGAGCGGATTGACCGCCAGCGGTGCGAGGCCGGCCGGCGTGCCGGAGGCTGTCGACCCCGGCGTGCTCGGGCCGACCTCCCCGAGCGGTTGCATGACCACCCCCGCCGCCGTCATCACCGCAAGGACCCCGGCGCAGGCAGACACCCCGACCGTGAGGTTCATCCGGCGGCGTCGAGCGGCGGCGATCGCCCGGTCGGGATCGGCGTAGTTGCGGCCGTGCTCGGCCAGATCTTGGTAAACACGACGGAACGCGTCAGACATGGTCAACCTCCGACGGCTGGACGCCTTCGAACGCGGTGGGCGGAGCTGAGGGAATGTGCCGTCGTAGGCGGACCAGGGCGTCGTGGACGTGCCGCTTCACAGTGCCGACGCTGCACCCCAGTTGACGGGCGGTCTCCACTTCCGAAAGATCCTCGTAAAAGCGCAGGTATAGCGCCGCCCGCTGGCGCGCGGGCAGGGTAGCGAGTGCGCCTGCCACGGTGACCCGCGTGGCGGTGTCGCCGGCGAGGTCGTCGCCGGACGTCGCGTCGGGAACCGCCTCGGAGGTCACCTCGGTAGGTCGCCGCCGGCGGCGCCAGGAGCGGAGCTGATTGAGCATCACCGTGCGGACGTAGGCTTCCGGGTGGCCGCCGGCCTGCACCCGACGCCAGTGCCGGGCCGTCTTCGCCAGCGCCTCCTGAAGCAGGTCCTGCGCCTCCTGGTGATCGCCGACGAGCAGGTAGGCGGTCCGCGAGAGGGACGATCCGCGCGCGATGGCGAATTCGCGGAACCCGGCGTACCTGTCCGCATCACTCATCCTGCCCCCTTCTGCGTCCTACCCGTATTAACGCCGTCCGCCCGTCCCGAGGTTGAGTCGGCGGACTGCCGGAATGTTCCGGCACCCTCGGCGCCGGTCCGGGGTCCGGACCGGCCATCGCGGACGGGCGCACGACTCACCGGTCACCCGGTCTGCAACTGCCGCTGCGCCCGGTCGATGCCCGCCACAATGAGATCCCGGTATGCGATGATCTCTGTCTCGTGTTCGACTACGTAGCTGGCGCGCAGCTCGCCGAAGACTGCCCGGCTGATCTCGTTGAGGCGTTCGTTCTCGGCGCAACGGGCGTGTGCGGTCGCGATCGCAACCTCCCGCTCGCGGGCTGCGGTGGGTTCCAGCGGCAGTGCGCCCTCGCCACCGAGATACGCCATGGAGGCCAGTTCCTGGGCGTCCTCCGGCACGGAGACACCCTGAAATCCCTGGCTGCCGACGCACTCGGCCCAACCAGCGGTAGCGTCCCGAACCCGGGGGTCGTCCCGCAGGGCGAACCGCAGGTGGTTGGCTGCTCCGCCGTCGGTGAGCCACCGCAGACGGACGTAGGCCGCCGGATCGCCGTAGAGCGAGGTAACCACCTCGCCGGCGCAACCGCCTCGACTGACCGACAGCCGCGTCCCGTCCTCGAGGGCGAACTCATCCACGCGACCCTCCCGCTCCCGGAGGTACCGTTCGCGCTCGGTCTGCGGCAACTGGGTCCACTCCGCCAGGCCGGGCAGATCCTCCTTGGCGGACGTCGGCGTGTGCCCCCGGCCGATCCCGTATCCGGTCCGCTCGGCCTCCCCGACGGACGGTGCGTCAACGTCCGGATAGGCGAGTGGATCAACCTCCGGGGGGAGCCAGACCGGGTGATGGACGGTGAAGCCCTTATCGGTCATGCACCGCTCGATCAGTCGCTCCTTCACCTCCTCGGCCTCCCGAACCCGCTGGCGCACCTCCCGATAGGCCGCCTCACCATGCCGCCCCACCGTCGCTCCGGTCGCCGGGCTCGGTACCTTCGCTGGCGAGGTGCACGATGTCAGTCCGAGCATCAGACAGGCGACGCCGGCGACGGCGATGCCACCCCTCATCGTCGTATCCCTTCGTCTCGTCTCGTCTCGTCCCGTGCCCGAAGCCGCAAGCCGTTCCCGGGTAGCGGCTTCGGGCAGGATCGCTCAGCAGTTCGGCGTGAACAGGTTGGCTGACGTCTTGTCCTTCATGTGCGACCGGTCGGCGAGTTGGTACCAGCCGCCGCTTTGGAGGCACGCCTCGACCCGGTGGTCCTGGTTGCCAGGGACGTCGTGGATCCAAACGTCGTTCACCCCGCTGTTCGCCCAGGACCACGAGTTGTTGTTGATGTAGTTGTACGAGCCGACGCCCCAGTCGGCCTCGGTGTTGTAGAAGCCGACTCCGGAGCCAGCGAAGTTGTCGAAGACCCAGGCACACAGGTAGCCGGTCTGACAGGTGCGGTCGGCGACCCGGATGCGGAGTCCGGCGCCGGCAGGTGTGCTGGTGGACAGCAGGGTTGCCGTCGCGAGGACGGCCGCCGCGGCAATTCTCAGTCTGCTCACCCGTGAGCTCCTTCCGATCGTGGCGAAACCTGCTCCTGCGTCCGGCGCAGGAGGGTCTGGGCGTACGCCTCGGCGGTGGCGTACATCGCTTCGAGCTCCCGCCGCTCCACCTGGTGCCGCTGCTCCGCCCGGGCGCGCTCGCGCTCCTCGACGGCGACGGCCACGGCGATCAGCTGGCTTCGGGCGGCGCAGGTCGCGTCGGCGACGGCGATGTCGACCGCCGACTGCGGTCGCTCCATCGCGTCCTGCCGGGCCGCCGACGGGTCGTCGTACGGTCTTCCGGCGTCGTGCATGCACGCCCGCCAGTCCGCGAGGGCAATCCGGTACCGCGCGTCCTGCAGAACCGCCGGCACGTACTCGACCTGCAGGTTGGTCAGGACAGTGGTGATTTCGAACCAGCGGTCGAAGTCGCCGAAGAGGGTGCGGCGGGCGGCCGAAAGGCATCCGAGCCGACTCATGCTCATTCGGCCCTGGTCCGAGAGCGCCACGGTCACGACATCCGAGCGGCCCCCATGTAGGGCGAAGGTGTAGGCGTCCAACTGCCCGGGAGTTAATCCTGCCAGGTAGCGGGAGTTGGGGCTGTCATTTGTGCGTGGCTGCGACCGGGTTGAGCCGTATCCGGTCTGGCGCGCCAACTGCACGTCGTCGCTTCCATAACGCCAACCTGCAGGTGGGGCAGGCTGGGCGGCCCGGTGCCAGCGGATGTGGTACCGGTGACCGCGCTGGCGCATACATTCGGCGACGAGCTGTTGCTCGGCCCAGTCGACCAACTCCAGGCGGGTTGTGTCTGGACCGGGAGGCGGATCGTCGAGCGCGGCGGCGGCGGTCCGGTTCGCGATGCCGGCGTCCATGCGCAGCGTCACCAGGGCGATCAACATCAACAGGACGGCCGTCGAGCGTCGCTGACGCGGCATCTGACCCCCTGCATCGATTGCACCTCCGGTGCGGTGTGCGACAGGAGTCTTGTCTGTCGGCGCCGGGGAAGTCACGACGCAGGGCGCGACAGCATGCTGCCGGGCAGCAACCTGACCAGGCGCGGCGTCCACAAGCTGTCATGCATCTTGCTGCCAGTGCGCACCCGGTGACGAGAACTCCGCTGGCCTGGGACCGTCGTTGCACGCAGAACTGCTTGTAAGAAGCGGCAGGAAGGAGTTCGGTATGGACCTGATCACCGCCGCGGTGATCCTGGCTTGGATCGTCCTGGTGTTGCTCGCCTTCGCCCTAGCCGGGGTGCTGCGGCAGATCCGGGACATCCAGGCCACGTTGCAGGGACACCGGACTGGTCTGGTGCCACAACGGCAGCTACCCGGCACGATCCTGCCTACCGGCGACAAGAACCTCAGCCTCGTCCTGCTCGTCGACGAAGGCTGTGCCGTCTGTGCCGAAGTCACGCCGGTATTCGCCGAGCTGGCGGCCGCACACCAGGGCGACATCATGTTCACCCTGTTGAGCGCGGCCCGCAGCGACAAGTTCTCGGCCGTCGAGGGCGTCGGCTACCTAGCCGACAGTGTTGGCTACCACATTCTCGATCCGGGCTGGCGACCCGCCGTCGCGCTCGTCGACCGCGACGGCGAGATCCTGCTGGCCGAGCCCGCCGGATCCGAAGCCGCGCTGAGGTCGGTCGTCGATCGGGTCACCGACACCCGGACCCGGGCGAGGTAGGCCGTCGTGCGGACGCTCCCGTCGGCGACACGCGTGTTCGGCCGGGTCACCCATCCGGCCGGCTCGGCCGCCCTGATCGCCGCCGCCGGACTCGCGCTCCTCGTGGCGGACGTGGTGGCTGGCGTGCCCATGGTGTTGGCCTGGATCGCGCTCGCCTTCGCCGCCGGTTACTCGATTTCCGGATCCGTTTGAAGCTACAACTCAGCGATGCTGCTGACCACGTCGGTCTGGCGTGGCAATGCTCAGTGGTGGTTCCCGGCCGGGCTCCTGCTGGGAGGACTCACCTCCGCCTTCTTTGCTGTCCTCGTGGGCGCGTTCTTGCGGCCACTGGTACCGGCGGTGATTGCGACGACCCTGCTCGCCGTCGCGTTCGCGGCGGTCGCGCTCCAGGAACTCGGCCTCTACCGCCTGCCGCTTCCGCAGAACGCCCGTCAGGTACCGCGGTCGATCATGTGGGACGGTCAGTTCTGGGGCCCTCTGCAGTTTGGCTTCGAGATGGGTACGGGCGTCCGCACGTACATGACATCCGGGCTGCCACACGTGCTCGCGATTGGGTTGCTACTGCTGGCCGACTGGCGGACCGGGCTCGCTGCCGGCATCGCGTTCGGCGCCGGCCGGTCCTGGATGTTTCTCGGACGGCATTGGCATGTCGGCGCCGAGGCGTGGGACGAGGCGCTGACCCGTCACGACCGATTGATCCGGGTCCTGCTCCTGGCGGCGTCGACGGCAGCCCTGGCAGCTGCCCTGCTTCCGCTCTAAGTCGGTGACGAGAACTGGCCCGCATTGGCGGTCCCATGCGGGATCGGATCATCGGGCAATCGGAGACGGTGTCTAGAGAGAGGAAGGTCAGATGACAGTTGCACCGAATTGGGCGCGCTCCATTCCGGATGCGCTACCTCGATTCATGGCGCCCAGCGGGGGGGTGGTCAGCATCGATGCCCCCGATTACGACCTGGGCGAGCCCTGGCTGTGCGGGTTCCGCCTGCGCCTGGATAGACCCTACGTCGGCACCAACCCGTCGCTGCAGGAACGTGCGCTACAGATCGCCCGTTCGGGCAACTGCAAGGGCATCATCGAGCGCGTGATCAAGGGTCGGATCGTCGAGGAGGCGTCAGGGCAGGGCGGACGGTTCCTGGTCGCACGAAGCGATCTGACCGGCTCGACCATCGTGGTCTGGCAGGGCCGTTGGCACGAAGTCTTCGATTTCATCGAGGACCCGGAGGTCACCAGTCTGGACGCGCTGCGTCGCTTCGACCGGCTCTCCTTCCAGGATTCGCCGGTCGGCCTGCGAGTCCGGACGAGCCCTGTCCCGGCGGAGACGATGTTCGCTGAGCGCGTCTACAAGACCGTGCCCGGTGTGGGCAACCTGAGCATCCTTCCGGCGGAACAGGCTGTCGACCTGGTGCCCCGGCACCGCGGCGCCCAGGTCGCCTCTGGAGAGGTGTGGCGCAAGGAGGTGGTCTCCGACCAGGGAACGCGGACCCTCCTGCTGCACGCCACGACCACGACAGTGACAATCGTCGATCCTGAGGCGAACAACCCCGATGAGACGCCACGCCTGCAGTTCCTCGACCGGTTGTCCGGCGTCGCCTGGACCCGGCCCTGACCGCGCCAACACCAATTGGGAGTGAACATGTCCCTCATGACGACGACCATTCCGGACGCTGACCGGGCGCCGGAGAACCCGGATCCTTCGGCAGTCGGAAACTACCTGCGGGATGTCGACATGTCCCGGCGGGGCCTGCTGCGCACGGTGCTGGGGGCCGGGATGGCGATAGGGGTCGGTGCAATCGGTTCGCTGCCGTTCGCCCGCTCCGCCCACGCTGGCTGGAGTTCGACGTACCCCACCTGGACCTCCTGCTCAACGCACAACTTCGTCAGTTGCACGGGCGGCGTCATCAGTAGCGGCTACTGCAACGGCGCCGGCTTCCACCGGGACGACTCGCTCAAGGCCGGGTGCGACTACGAGGACTACTCGGTGGAGCACTACACCTGTGTCGGCAAGACCGGTACCGGTCGTAACGCCTGGGTGTGGGGCGGCTACCGCTGCTCCGACGGCAGAACCAACGCCAATTATTGTGGAGAGCGGTCGAACTTCCTGTCGATCTGCAAGAAGACCCTGTGATGTGTGCCGCGCCTGGACGGTCGTACGTCCAGGCGCGGCGCGCCTGCCGTCGGTCAGGGTCGAAACAGGGCGGGCCACATCCAGCCGAGGACCGCGACCACCAGTCCGACGGCCAGTGTCAGCGCCAGAGCGGGGCCGGTCGGCGTGGTGACCGCCGGGATGAGGCTGCCCGCCGCCGTCACCGCGAGCAGGGCGTTGCGTAGCACCGTGGCGAGGGTGACCGGTTCCCGTCCGCCAAAGCAGCCGCAGGCTGCGGCATTGCCCCGCCGCAACAGCAGGTAGCTGTATGCGGTGAATGTTGCGTAGACGAAACAGAGGGCCGCCAGCGCCGGCGTGGCCCCCGGAAGCCCAGTCACGATAGTCGTAAGCGCCACGGCGCCCACGATGATCTCGACGGCCGGTAGCAGTCTCGCCGTCGTCCGCTGCCAGCGGAAGGGAAGGATGCGGTGCCCGGCGAGGGCTGCCCGGAACTCGCGGGGTGCACGAACGTGAAGGATGCCGGCAGTGAGCAACAAGAGGGCACCCGCGACCGCGCCGGACAACGTGACGATGGAGCTCATGGTGCCCTCGGCCGGGCCGGAACCAATGACGAGTGAGTCATGTCAGGAATATCCGGTAGCCACTCTGTTCCCGCAACCGCGGCCGTTGTCAGCATCCTGCGTGGCAGGATCATGCCACTGCCTATACGTCTAATTGTCTTTGGATGTAACCCGTGATCCTCTGATCGCCACAATTCGATGGATCACGGGGGATCGTATGCTCGAGGTGCTTGGGCTCACGCCCGAGGCGGAGTCTGTATATCGCGCGTTGCTGGCGCGGCCCGGATGTCGGCCGGAGGGCCTGGTAACCGAGTTGCTCCTGCCGGAGGACGCGGTTCGGACTGCACTGGACGAACTCACCCGGGCGTCTCTCGTGCGTCCGGCGCGGCATGACCCGCAGGAACTTTTGCCGGTCAGCCCGGAG
Organism: Micromonospora sp. WMMD964; assembly: GCF_029581455.1. Taxonomy (NCBI): domain Bacteria; kingdom Bacillati; phylum Actinomycetota; class Actinomycetes; order Micromonosporales; family Micromonosporaceae; genus Micromonospora; species Micromonospora sp. WMMD964. The sequence continues at coordinate 2,056,014 of NZ_CP120860.1, forward strand.
GTAGGTCTGGCCTGGCTGCTGACCAAGGCCGAGGCCCATGTCGATTACAAAGTCAAGCAAATCGACCATGCTCGGGCCGCCATGCTCGCGCTCGCAGCGGAGCAGAATGCGGGCCGAGTGCAGGAGACCATTATTCGCCTCGACGGCGTCGACGCCGTTCGAGAACGCCTCGTCGGGCTGGGCACCTCGGCACAGCAGGAGTACCTGGTGTTGGCGCCGGGCGGATTCGAGATGTGGGAGCCCGGCGCGACAGCCGGCGAGATTGTTGGTGATGCCGTGGGACGCGGTGTACGAGTCCGGGCTGTCTGGCAGGACTGTGTGCTCCGCAGCCCGGCTGCCGCCGAGGTCGCGCGGTGGCTCGCCGAACGCGGCGGCGAGGTCCGCGCCATGCCTGTCCTTCCGCAGCCTCTGCTCATAGTCGACGGACATGTCGCGTTGATGCCGATGGACCCCGACGAGGCGGGCCGAGGGGCGATCGAGGTGCGCAGCCCCGGGGTCGTCACCCTGGCGATCGCGTTGTTCAGGGAGATGTGGACCGCTGCCGTCGCGCCTGAATGTGCGGCGTCGTTGAGCCAGGACGGGGTCTCCTTGACGGAACAGCAGATTCTTCGGATGCTGGCCGCCGGCCAAACCGACGAGAATATAGCGCGCAAACTTGGCGTTTCGCTGCGGACCGTACGTCGGATCATGGCCCAACTGATGGTGCGGCTCGGAGCCCGTAGCCGCTTTCAGGCGGGCACGAACGCCGCCAAGCGCGGCTGGATCTGACGCGAATGACGACTCGACTTCCTCATTGCGGCGCGGCGCCCGTCCAGATCGGCGCTCTCGCACACGAACGCGGAGATGACTGGTGAGGCGACGACGACTGCTCGTCACCGGTGGGATCGTGGGCCTGGTCGCGGTCACGGGCTCGAGCATCGCTGCGGCCGGCCGCGCGCGAACCCCGAGCCAGAGGGCCGCCTCGGCCGGACCGCCGACTCCCTCGGTCGTAACCGCGACCGTACGCTATGGCCAATTGGTCGATGAGACGGTGCTGGACGGCGTGGTAGAGGCTCGGGTGAGCGCCGACGTCATCGGTCCCGCTGCGGTGGCCGGCGCCACCAGGCTGGTCGTGACCGATGCTCCCGTGCGGGTTGGTGACAAGATCGACGCCGGTGACGTGATTGTCGAGATCTCCGGCCGGCCTGTCATCGTGCTGCCAGGCCGGTTCCCGGCCTACCGCGATCTCGCCCCGGGTGACGCCGGCCCCGACGTCCGACAACTCCAGGCCGCCCTGGGGATCCGCTACGGCACGCCGGTCACTGGCGCTTTCGACGAGCGAACCGAGAGGGATCTGCGTCGGCTCTACCAACGTGCCGGTTACCGAGCGGCGTACCGTGCGACCAAGCCCGTGCCGACTGATCAACCGGCCGAGGTTTCGCCGGCCGAGGGATCTCCTGCGGACCGGCCGGCAAACACTCCGGCCGCCGTCGGGCATCACCTCCTGGTCCCGTCCGGGGAGATCGCCTTTTGCACCCTGCCGGCCACCGTGACCGCGCTGCCTGCCGCAGTGGGCACGACGGTTGACGGCCCGGTGGCGACCCTGGCTTTCGGCGGCTGGCAGGTGCGCGTCGAACTCGACGACGAGACGGCCCGGATGCTCGGCGAGGCAGACCGGCCCGGCCTCGCGTTCGGTCAGGGTCCACTCAAGGACCGCCGCACCGACTTGATGAAGATCCAACAGGTTCCGGCGTCCGGCGGCACGCCAGCAAAGCGACACGCTGTGTTCAGCGTTGCCGGCCGGGCGGCCGTCCGGTTCGGGGAGGCGCAACAGGTGGTCATGACGCGCGCGAGAAGTCGCGACCGGAGCACCGTCGTGCCGGTGTCTGCACTGTGGACGGGTACGGACGGGCGGGTCCACGTCCGGGTCGTGAGCGGGACCTCCATCATTGACATACCGGTCGACGTGCTGCTTACCGTGGGCGGCGAGGCGGCAGTCACCGGCGAGTTGAGAGACGGCGATCAGGTGGTTGTGACCGATGGGTGAGCCCTTCCTGTCCGTGGTCGGGGTCAGCCGCACCTTCCCCGGTCCGCCACAGGTGCACGCCCTGCGCGACGCGAACCTCGACCTCAACGGGGGGGAACTGGTGGCGGTGGTCGGTGCGTCCGGGTCCGGCAAGTCCACGCTGCTCAACATTATGGGGCTGCTGGACACGCCGACGACGGGCCTGGTGCGGTTCAACGGCGTGGACACCGCCGACCTGCGCGAGCGCGAGCGGGACGGCCTGCGGTCACGGGGCAGCGGTTTCGTCTTCCAGGCCTTCCACCTCGTCCGTCACCTCGACGTGGTGCACAATGTCATGCTACCGCTGGTACACCAGCACGCGGCGCGGGCGACGCGGCGCGAACGGGCCGAAGCGGCCCTCACCCGGGTTGGTCTCGCGCATCGGCAGCACGCATCGCCGCGCACCCTCAGCGGTGGCGAGCAGCAGCGGGTGGCGATCGCCCGTGCACTGGTGCACGATCCGCCCGTCCTGCTGTGCGACGAGCCGACGGGCAACCTCGACAGCGAGAATACGGATGCCATCCTCGAGCTGCTCCGCGGACTCGTCTCCGTCACGCGTGCAGTGGTGATCGTCACGCATGACCAGCAGGTCCAGGACTGCGCGGACCGACGGGTGGAGGTGCGCGATGGGCGGTGTGGGTCTCGGGGGGCTACGTGACGTTCTCGAGCAGGCGCACTTGGCGGTCGTCGGGCGTTGGACGCGTTCACTGCTCACCTCCATCGGTGTCGGCCTCGGTGTCGCGGCCACCGTCGCCACGCTTCAGGTGACGGCGACTGCGTCCGCCGCTATCTCGGACAAATTCGATGCCGTGCGTGCCACAAGCGTCACGCTGCGGTGGAAGGACGGCGCGCCCCGGCCGCCGGCGTCGGTGCTCGCCGCCGTCACCCGGCTCAACGGCGTCATCGCGGCCGGCCTGCTCTGTGGGGCCAGCCGGGACGAACACCGGGCCACAATGTTGGCACCACAACACTCAACGTCCCTGTCTCGGAGGGTGAACCTCGTAGCGGCGCAGGCGTCGGCGCTCTCCGCGATGGGCACCCGACTGTTGACCGGCCGGATGTTCGACGAGGGGCACGGCGAGCGTGCGGACCCGGTGGCGGTGGTGGACAGCGTCACGGCACGGGATCTCGGAATCCACCACGCTGGTCAGCTCATCTACGTGGACGGGGTGCCGGTAAGTGTCCTGGGCGTATACGCGGCACCGGCGGGTGAGGTCAGATTGACTGGTGCCGTCGTCGTGCCCTACCAGCGCTGTGCCGAGGAGCGAGGGCTGGGCTGGGCCTTTGGACCTCCGGACGCGGTGGTGCGGACCGCCCTCGGTGCTGCCGACCAGGTGGCAGCCGAGGGGCGGCTTGCGGTCAGTCCGGCCGATCCCGCTGCCGTGGTCGCCCTCGTCCCGCCGGACCTGCGGACCTTCCGCAAGGGCGTCGAGGCGGACACCAAGGCATTGTTCCTCGGCTTGGCCCTCGTCTCACTCGCGATCAGTGCTCTCGGGGTCTCCAACACGATGATGGTCGCCGTCCTCGAACGGCGGGCGGAGATTGGCCTGAGGCGCGCGATCGGTGGATCCCGACGGGGTGTGGCGTTGCAGTTCTTGGTGGAGTCGGGCTTCCTCGGCCTGGCAGGCGGCATCCTCGGGACGGTGGTTGCGGTTGATGTCACCGTCGCCGTCGCTCTCTGGCGGGAGTGGCTCGTGGTGCTGGAACCGCAGGTGCTATTAGCCGCTCCGGTGCTGGGGCTGCTGATCGGAACAGTGGCGGGCGTGATGCCGGCATGGAAGGCGAGTCGGGTCGGCCCGGCTGAGGCCCTACGCAGCTGATGTCCTGTGAGAGCCCAGCCGGGCATGCCGGGACTGTACAAATGATGGCTAGCTCTGGGGAAGCCGGGAGAGGACGGTGTGAGGGCGAGTTCTCCCAGCTCAGAGGCACGTCGTAGTGGCCCTGGGCCCCGGCAAAGTCGTGGACGCGTCCGGGATGAGGCATTCGGCTGAGAAGCGCCGGAGTTGCGAGCAGCAGGGCGGGCATGACCGGTTCAGATGATCATCAGGGTGTCGAAGCCTTGATCGTCCTAAGTGAGCCCTGCCCGCGCTGCCATCATCGCTGATCTCGTCCTTGCCCTGCGCACCGGCTGTCACGGTGCCCGAAACCGCTGCTGGGCTGGCCGCAGCGCTGGCCAACCTGCTGGATCCCCGTACCCGCCGCGTGCGGCACGGGTTGGTAGTTGTGGTGACCGCGGCGGTGTGCGCTGTGGTGGCTCGTTACCGCTCCTACACCGCGATCGCCGAGTGGGTCGCCGACGTCCCGGACACCACCGCGTTGGCGTTGGGTATCGCCCCGCACCGGCGTCCGTCGGAGGCGATGATCCGCCGCTTGCTGCAGGCCCTGGACCCGGACCGTCTCACCACTGCCGTCAGCGGCTGGCTCGCCGCGCGAACTGCGGCCACATCACCGGCGGGCAGACGGGCGGTCGCCGTGGACGGCAAGACCATGCGCGGCTCCCGCACCACCGACACCGCGGCCAGGGCGGCGAAGCCTCCCTCCGACCATCCGGCCGGCACCCATTGACCCGACAGCCGGTCGCCGAGGAGTCGCTGCGCGGCGACCGCGGCGAAGACCATCGAATTTTCCCTCGCTGGACAACTCGTAGTAGCCGTGCCCCTCCGGGACCCCCTCGGCCACCGGGCCGAGTCCTTCGTAGTCCGGCGCGACCACGGCTGTGTTCATTCTCAGATTGGCCGCCAGCAGGGCGGCGTTCGGCCCGTCAACCCACTTGCCATGCTCCTGAAGTTGCACGCTCGGCGCGCACTCCGGGGCCCAACCGACGGTGCCGTGCCCCCAGACCACGAGCGGCCACCCACCGGCCGGGGGCGCCTGCGTGGGGAGGAACAGCATGGCGGTGGCGTTGATCTGGTCTCCCCGGATGCCGGGCATCCGGTAGACGATGAGTTGGCCGTCGGCCACGTCGGCGATCACCGAGGGCACGTTGCGCAGGGGTGTGGGGGTGCCGACCGCAACCCCGTCGGAGACCGCCCCGTCGGAGATGGCCCCGGCGCTGCCGGTCGGACCACCGTCGGCCCCCCATGCCGGGGCGACGGTGGTCAGCAGCCCCGTCAGCAGCAGGACGACCGCGAGCCCGCGTCGGAAGCGGCCACGGTGTCCGTCTGGTTCGATGGGGTGGCCGGGCCTCATGCCCCGTCGTTGTGAGTTCTCGTCAGACCGGCTGCGCCGACGCAACTTGTACCGGGCGACGTCACCACGCCCCGGCATCTGAGCAGTCGGCACTCCCGCAGGTGGCGGAAGGCGACGATCCTCCGGGTCCGGTGACTACCGGATGAGAATAGAGTCTCTGCGGTCGGGTCTGAGGTGGTTTTCCGGGGTGGACCCGGGTCGGACGGGAACGACCGGAACGTCCGGCGTCGGCAGCCCCGACCACCGACGATGTCGTCACCGGTCGGAGGTCGTCTCGCTGGCGGGTCGCAGCGGGCCGCCGCGCAGCGCGTACGCCAGCAGACCGGTCACGGCCAGCACTGTGGCGCAGGCGGTGGCAGCGGTGGTGCCGGCGGGCTGGGTCAGCCAACTGGCGACCTGGACGCGCACGTCAGTGCTTGGCCCCAGGAACGGCAGGACCGCGATGAGGGTCCAGGTGAGCGGGGCGATCCAGGACAGCGCGGCGCCGAACAGGGCGGTGCCGAGCGCGGTCAGCCCGAGCAGGCCGGCGGTGTTGCGCAGCACGAGGGCGAGCGGCTCGTACCGCACGTCGGTGAGTGCGCTGAGCGACAGCAGGGCGGTGATCACGGCGGCGGCGAGGAGCAGGTGCCCGGCCCGCCGCAGCGGCCAGTTGACCGACGCGGTGTGGTCGAGGGCGTCGTCGGCACCGTTGAGGGTGGTGCCGACGGCGGCCACCGCCAGCATGATGGCGAGGCTGGCCGCGCGCGCGTGGATGGTCGTCGCGTCCGTGTAGGCCAGGGACATCGCCCACACCAGCGTGATCATCGCGGTCGCAGTGCCCAGGGCGAAGGGCACCCGACGGGAGCGCAGGTACAGCTGAAGCCATCTCACGGTTTGTCCTCGGGCAGCAGCGCCAGCAGGGCGTCGGTCCGGCAGTCCAGCGCTGCCTCCCGTGCCGCTGCCATCCGTTGCCGCTGCTCGGCCTGCGGCAGGCTCACCAGCGCCTGGTAGGCACGCTGTGCCCGCTCGGCGTCCGCGCGGTCCCACCAGGACTCCAGTGTCGGTGGTTGGTCGGTCAGCCAGGCGGCGGCGACCATCCGGGCGAGGGGCTCGTCGTCCTCCGGCCCTTCGCCGCACTCCTGCTCCCAGACGGCCCGCAGCAGCGACGGCACGAAGTAACCGTCGGACAGGTCGGCACCTCCGCTGCGGTTGATCGTCGGGGCCTCGAAGACGAGCGTGTCGACGGGGTGCCGGGGCGGTGACAGGTCGGGTGAGAGTTGCGCCCAATAGGCGACCTGTTGGGTCTCCACCGCCCGGACCGGGGCGTTGGGTAGCTTCGCTGCCATCAAGGCCAGGGCCTCCCGGGCCGGGCCGACGACGTCGGGCAGCGTTCCAGCGTGTGCGCGGGTCACGCAGACCTGCGGGCCGTTGCTGTCGCAGACCAGCTCGACGGCGACCGGGTCGGTAGCGACAGCGCCGCGGGTTCCGCCCACTGGCAGCAGCGGTACCGTGACGGCGGCGCCGAGCACCGCGGGGAGCACTGCCAGCGCGATGGCCCGACGCCGGACCGCGCCCAGGAGCAGTAGCCCGGTGGCGGCGAGGGACACCAGCCACACCATCTGGAGCAGGCTGACCCGGTTGACGACCGTCTGGAAGTCGTCCACGCCGCCGCTGAAGACCGGGATGAGCAGCACGGCCGACGGTTCCGGCCGGAACCTGGTCAGAGTCGAGGCGGTGTCAGCCAGCATGACCAGGTCCGGTACCAGCCCCACCAGGACGAAACCAACCACGGCGAGAATGGGTGCGGTGATCAACCGGGGCACGGCCCGGCCGGCGGCCATGCCCAGCCAGGCCGCGGCGACCAACGCCGGGACGCCGACCGCGGTCACGACGATCGCGGCGACCGTGAAGTAACCCGACGTCCGCACCACCCACCCGGCCGCGATGAGGAACACCAGGAGGTACGCGGTCGCCACCGAGATCGCGAGCGCACTGGCGGTCGGGCCCACGCGCTGCCACCGTGGCCGGACGGTGCTGGCGAACAACTCGTCGACCCGGCAACGGGCGTCGCGGCGGCCCAGCAACGCCCCGCCGGCCAGCGCGAGTGGCAGCATCACCATCAGCATCGTCCGGGTGGTGACCGCCAGTTGCATCCAGCGCCCGGCGAAGAACTGGGTGGCAGTGAGCAGCAGCACCGTGCCGGTCACCAGTATCAGCAGGGCGATGGCCACCGCCGCCGACCGGCGTAGTTCGATGCGCAGAATTCGTCCGGTCACGCCGACACCCGGCCACGGTAGGCGCGCAGCACCGACGAGTAGCCGCGTTCGGTGGCGCTGTCACCGGCGTCGTCGGCGCCGCCCTGTTCGGCCAGCTCACCGGTGCTGCCCTGCCACACCAACCGGCCCTCGCTGACCAGCACCACGTCGGTGCAGGCCACCGCCACGTCCTCGACCAGGTGGGTGGAGACGAGTACGCAGCTGTCCAGGCCGATCTCGCGCAGCAGCTCACGGAAGTCGAGGCGTTGCTCCGGGTCCAGGCCGACGGTCGGCTCGTCGAGCAGCAGCACCTGCGGGTCGTTGACGATCGCCTGGGCGATGCCGGCGCGGCGCAGCATCCCGCCGGACAGCGTCTTCATCCGGGAGTCGGCGCGATCCGCCAGCCCGACCCGTTCGATGGCCCGTTGCACCGCACCGGGGATGACCGATTTCGGCATCTCCTTGAGCCAGGCCAGGTACTCGACGAACTCCCGGACCGTGAAACGCGGGTAGAAACCGAAGTGCTGCGGCAGGTAGCCCAGGCCACGTCGTACCCGGCGCAGGTCCGCCCCGGCGGTGACCTCCGCGCCCAGCAGGGTGAGCCGGCCGGCGGCCGGCTTCACCACGGTGGCCAGGGCCCGCATCAACGTCGTCTTGCCGGCGCCGTTGGGGCCGAGCAGCCCGTGCACGCCGATGCCCAACGACAGGTCCAGACCGTTGACCGCCAGGTGTCGACCGGCCTTGACCTGCAACGTCTCGGCGTGCACCGCCCACGGGTACGTCGACGGCGCGGTCTCCGCCACGCTGACCGTACGCATCATCATCTCTCCGTATCTCGTCATCGGAAGGTGCTGGTGGGTAGCTGCGACCGCCATCGGGCCTGGACGAGGACCACGGCCAGCAACAGCACTGTGGCGAGCGTCCAACCGGTCGGACTGCCGCCCGCGAGGACGGCCGGGAGTCGCCCGCCGACCAGGCTCGGCGCCACCACGCCCGCGGACCAGGTGAGCGCCAGGATGAGCGCGGCGCGGTCGATCCCCAGCATCGTGCCGAGCGCCAACGCCCCGGCGGTGAAGCCCAGCGCCGGAAGCAACCAGAGGCCGGGGGAGTGGCCGGTGCCCCAACCGGCGACCGCCAGCACCGGCAGGACCGCGACCAGCACCCCCAACGTGCGGCGCATGAGCAGCGGCAGGCCGGTACGGGGGGTGGTGGCCGCCAACTCCCAGGCCGGGTCGACTCGTCGACTCCACACGGCGGCCACCGGTAGCAGTGGCGCGACCGGAGCGACCAGCAGCACCAGCGACGGCAGACTGGCGAAGGTCTTCTCGAACAGGACCGCGGCGAGCATCAGCCCGGCGGCGGTGGCGAGCCAGGGGAGGGTCCGAGCGGCGACCCCGGTACGTGGTAACCGTCGCGGACGCACCGGTCCGGGGCCGCCGGCGATCCCGGCGGCGACCACGCCGGCCACCCGGTCCAGCAGTTCACGCGTGCCGGGGTCGACCGCGTCGGCCAGCAGCCCTCGGCAGTCGGCGCAGGTCTCCAGGTGCGCCTCCACCGCCCAGATGGTCGGGTCGTCGACGCCGACACCGCCCGAGGCGTAGTGGGAGATGAGAGCGGCTGTGGGGTGAGTGGTCATGACAGCGCCTCCCGGAGTGCGATTCGGGCCCGTCGCGCACGGGTCTTCACGGTGCCCTCGGGCATGCCGAGCAGCAGCGACGTCTCCCGGGCGGTCAGACCGTCGAGGACCATCGCGCGGAGCACCTGTCGTAACTCCGGAGGTAGCGCGTGCAGGGCCTTTTCGAGGTTCGCGTCCATCCCCCCGGCCAGCGCCTCCTCCTCGGCGGCCGGGGCCACCGTCTCGAAGGTCTGCACCGCCGGGATCCGCTCGCGCCGAGCCCGGTGGCGGAACGCGTCGACCAGCCGGTGGGCGGCGATCGTCCACAACCAGCCCACCGCGCTGCCGGAGGCGGAGGACGACCGCGCCTGGCTTCCGGCCGACCGCCACACCGCCAGGTACGTCTCCTGCAACACCTCGGCCACCACGTCCTCGTCGGCGCAGCGCCGCCGCAGGCGTGCGGTCAACCAGGGGGCGGTACGCCGGTACAGCGCGTCGAACGCGCGCCGGTCGCCCCGAGCGACCCGGCGGAGCAGTTCGCCCTCGTCGAGCCCGTCCAGACTTCGTCTCACGAAAGGCAAGACGACGCGTACCCCTGCTTGGGTTCTCTCTGGACCGTGACCGTCGTCACACCCGGCATCGGTGACTCTCCACACATCGGGAACGCCGCACGCCTTCCGCGCGTTCACCTCCACCACGACCCCCGCTCGTCACATCCGCAGAGAGAACGAGACGATGAAGCAGTCCGTGGAAGAGACCGGAGCGGGCACCCGCACGGCAGATCCGACGACCACCGCGAGCGTCCTGCCCGGCGATCTGATGACCAACCGTCAGCGGGCGCAACTCGTCCTCGTCCTGGGTGCGTTGATCGCGATCGGGCCGCTGACCATCGACATGTACCTGCCCGCGCTCCCCGCCATCACGGCGGGTCTTGAGACCACCGAGACCGCTGTGCAGTTGACGCTCACCGGCACGCTCGTCGGCCTCGCCCTGGGCCAGTTGCTGATCGGCCCGCTCTCCGATGTGGTCGGACGGCGCACTCCGCTGCTGGCCGGGTTGGCCGCGCACATCGTGGCCTCCGTGCTGTGCGTCTTCGCGCCCAACATCGCGGTGCTCGGCACGCTGCGGGTCCTCCAGGGGCTCGGTGTCGCGGCCGCCACCGTGGTCGCCACCGCGGTCGTCCGCGACCTCTTCAGCGGGGCCTCCTTCGCGCGGATCTTCTCGCGGTTGATGCTCGTCATGGGTCTGGCGCCCATCCTCGCGCCGACCCTCGGCAGCGGCCTGCTGCGGTGGACCGACTGGCGGGGCGTCTTCGCCGCCCTGGCGGTGCTGGGCGTGCTGCTGATCGTCGTGGCCGCACTCCGGCTCCAGGAGACCCTCCCGGTGGCGCGTCGACGGCACGGAGGGTTGGCTGCCACCCTGCGCGACTACCGGGGACTCTTCAACGACCGGGCGTTCGTCGGGCTGGTGCTGGTCGCCGGGCTGGCGATGGCCGCCCTGTTCGCGTACGTCTCCGGGTCGTCGTTCGTCCTCCAGCGGGAGTACGGCCTCGACGAGCAGGAGTTCGGTGTGGCCTTCGGGGCCGGTGCGGTGGGCCTGATCGCGGCCACCCAGTTCAACGTGCGGCTGCTGCGTCGCTACACCCCGCAGCAGATCCTGGTCAGCGCCCTGATCGCCGGCACGGCGGCCGGGCTGTTGCTGATCCTGTTCGCGGCCACCGGCTTCGGCGGTCTGGGCACCCTGCTCGCCGCGCTGTGGCTCGTGCTGGCCGCCGCCGGACTGGCCCTGCCGAACGCCCCGGCGCTGGCCATGAGTCGGCACAGCGAGACCGCGGGCACCGCCGCGGCGCTGCTCGGCGCTGTGCAGTTCGGCATCGGTGCGTTGTCCGCGCCGCTGGCGGGTCTGTTCGGCACCGGAAGCGTGCCGATGGCGATCGTCATCGCGGGCGGGATGGCCGCCTCGCTGGCCGTCATGCTCGTCGTGGTTCCCCGGGCCGGTCTCGGCACCGTCGACCCGGACCTCGCGGTCGCGGTGCACTAGCCGGGCGAGACAGCGGGCGGGCCGGGTGACCCCGGCCCGCCCGACGGTTCAGCGGATCTCGGTGGTGTCCTCCGGACGCGGTTGACCGCGCGGCGGAGCGGACCAGGGCGATTCCCCACCGACCCGGCGCGGTAGCGGCTCGGTCGGCGAATCGGCCGGGTAACCCAGAGTGAGGGGCGCGGTGTCCCGCTCCGCCGGCGTGGCCGGCGGCCAGTCGGTGAGCGTGAAGTCGTCGTTGCGGGGGCCTCCGTCCGGCGCGGGGGCCGGCGTCGCGGCCGGCTCGGTCGCCGGGCTGGGCCACTGCCGCCACCGCTGCATGCTGAACGTCGCCATCAGCAGCAGCAGGCCGATCAGGAAGAGCGTGCCGTTCTCCACCGGCAGCCGCAGCGGCAGGGGATCGCCGAACACCTTCCACTCGTGCGGGATCGCGTCCCGCACCGTGAACGGCGCCACGAACATCCCGATGTACGGGGTGACCAGCAGCAATCCGGCCACCAGCGGGCCCAGCGGTGAGAAACGCAGCGTGCCGAGCAGGCCCAACAGGACACCGCCGACACCGAGGTACACGGCCGGCTCGATCAGGTTGGCGGTGTTGAACGTGCCGATCTCCACCCAGCGGTCGACCGTCCGGCTCGACCCGTCCTGCCCCAGTGTGACCAGCACCCAGGTGATGGGCGCCACCACCAGCCCGGCGAGGAAGCTCCAGAGATGTCGCATCCGCGCACCGTACCGTTTTCGACATGACTGAGCACCTCTCCGCCGCTCCGATCGGCAAGCCGACGTCGTACTCGCGGGTCACGCTAAGCAAGATCATGACCGCGGTGGACGTGAACCTGTACGGCACCGTGCACGGCGGGGTACTGATGAAGTTCGTCGACGACGTGGCGGGTGCCGCCGCGGCCCGGCACAGTGGCGGCACGGCGGTCACCGCGGCGATCGACGAGATCGTCTTCTCCGAGGCGGTCCGGGTCGGTGACCTGGTGCACGCGCACGCGCAGGTGAACTGGACCGGCCAGACCTCGATGGAGGTCGGCGTGCGGGTGGTGGCCGAACGGTGGGACTCGGCCGAGGACGCCGCGGTCCGGGTGGCCACCGCGTACCTGGTCTTCGTCGGGGTGGACGTCGGCGGGGCGCCGCGGGTGGTCCGCCCGGTGCTGCCGGAGACGGCGGAGGACGAGCGCCGGTACAAGGAGGCGGAGATCCGCCGGGCGCACCGCCTCGCCCGCCGCCGCGCCATCCAGGCCCATCGCGCCGGCTGACCCACACAGGTCGGCCGGGTGGAGTGTGGGACGGGCACGCGTCGGTCGGCGTACCCGCTGCGCAGAATGGCGCTTCGAGGTAGGGCAAGATGGCGCCACGGCCCAAACACAGTGTCGTGCCGGGCCAGGGGAGGGTGGACCAGTGGGTGACATGCTGTGGGCGCCGCCGACGGACGTACGCGAGCGGTCCCGGATCGGCGACTACTTGCGCTGGCTGCGGGAGCACCGGGGGCTGGACTTCGCCGACTACGACGCGCTGTGGCGCTGGTCCACCACCGACCTGGACGGGTTCTGGCGCTCCATCTGGGACCACTTCGAGGTGATCGCGCACACCCCGCCCACCGCCACGCTCGCCGAGCGGAGCATGCCCGGGGCCCGTTGGTTCCCCGGGGCCACGCTCAACTACGCGGAGAACGTGCTGCGGATGCCGGGGCGTGCCGACGACGACCCGGTGGTGATCGCGCACGGGCAGACCCGACCGCCGGTCACGCTGACCGCCGGAGAGTTGCGTGAGCAGGTCCGCCGGGTGTCGGCCGGGCTGCGTCGCCTCGGCGTCACCGCCGGTGACCGGGTGGCGGCGTACGCCCCCAACATCGGTGAGACGTACGTCCTCCTGCTGGCCGCCGCCAGCCTGGGCGCGATCTTCTCGTCCTGCGCGCCCGAGTTCGGCACCCGCAGTGTCACCGACCGGTGGCAGCAGATCGAGCCGACGGTGCTGGTCGCCGTGGACGGCTACCGCTACGGCGACAAGCCGGTGGACCGCCGCGCCGAGGTGGCCGCGATCCGGGCCGCCCTGCCGTCGCTGCGGCACACCGTGAGCATCTCCTACCTCGACCGGCAGGGCACACCGCCGGACGGGGCGCTGGGCTGGGCCGAGCTGGCCGCGCCGACCGACGAGCCGTTGACGTTCACGCCGGTGCCGTTCGATCACCCGCTCTACGTCCTCTACTCCTCGGGCACCACCGGGCTGCCCAAGCCGATCGTGCACGGCCACGGCGGCATCCTGCTGGAACACCTGAAGATGCTCGCCCTGCACCACGACCTGGGCCCGGCGGACCGGTTCTTCTGGTTCACCACCACCGGCTGGATGATGTGGAACTTCCTGGTCTCCGGCCCGGCGGTGGGCGCGACGATCGTGCTCTTCGACGGCAACCCGGGTCACCCGGACCTCGGCGGGCTGTGGCGGTTGGCGGCGGAGACCGGCACCACGTACTTCGGCACCTCGGCACCGTTCCTGTTGGCCTGCCGCAAGGCCGGGTTGGTCCCCCGGGAGATCGCCGACCTGTCCGCGCTGCGCGGGGTGGGTTCCACCGGTGCGCCGTTGCCCGCCGAGGGCTTCCGCTGGGTGTACGAGACCGTCGGCGACCACCTTCAACTCCAGTCGCTCTCCGGCGGCACCGACGTGTGCACCGGCTTCGTCGGTGGGGTGCCGTTGCTGCCGGTGTACGCCGGTGAGATCGCCTGCCGTGCCCTGGGCGCCAAGGTGGAGGCCCGCTCCGCCGACGGCACCCCGGTCATCGGCGAGTTGGGCGAGTTGGTGATCACCGAGCCGATGCCGAGCATGCCGGTGGGCTTCTGGAACGACCCGGACGGCGTCCGTTACGCCGAGGCGTACTTCGACGTCTACCCGGGCGTGTGGCGGCACGGGGACTGGATCACCATCAACGAGCGGGGCGGCTGCGTGATCACCGGACGCTCCGACGCCACCCTGAACCGGGGCGGGGTGCGGCTGGGCACCGCCGAGTTCTACTCCGTGGTCGAAGGGCTGGACGAGGTGCTCGACTCCGTCGTCGTGCACCTGGAGGACGACGAGGGCGGCGCCGGCGAGCTACTGCTCTTCGTGGTGCTCGCCGACGGCCTGACGTTGGACGACCCGATGCGCGCGGCGATCTGCCGCGAACTGCGCTCCGCGCTCTCGCCCCGACACGTACCTGACGAGATCCACCAGGTGCGTTCGGTGCCCCGCACCCTGTCGGCGAAGAAGCTGGAGGTGCCGGTCAAGAAGATCCTCACCGGCACCCCGGTCGACCAGGCCGCCGCCAAGGGCGCACTGGCCAACCCGGAGTCCCTGACCGCGTTCGCCACCTTCGCCCAGTCGAGAACCCCCGCCTAGGGCGGCTGCCCCCGGCCCCGGCCCCGCCCCGGCCCCGGCCCCCGGCCCCTGCCCTGGGCCCCGGCCCCTGCCCTGGGCCCCGGCCCCTGCCCTGGGCCCCGGCCCCTGCCCTGGGCCCCGGCCCCTGCCCTGGGCCCCGGCCCCTGCCCTGGGCCCCGGCCCCTGCCCTGGGCCCCGGCCCCTGCCCTGGGCCCCGGCCCCTGCCCTGGGCCCCGGCCCCTGCCCTGGGCCCCGGCCCCTGCCCTGGGCCCCGGCCCCTGCCCCGGACCGCACAGCCGTCGGGGCGCGCCGGTAGATGATCCACTCCACATCGGCGACCTTGGGGTATCCGGGCCACGGGATACCGCCAGATCGCCGATGTGGAGTGGATCTTGCCGCAAGCCCCGCCGCCCTCTTGGTCGATCATGGAGTTGTGGTGTTCACAAAAGGGGCGTAGTCGCAGGAGTCCCTCACCACAACTCCATGATCGACGGGGCTGAGGGCGGGGCTGGGCTGGGGCTGAGGGCGGGGCTGGGGCTGGGGGCGGGTGGGGTGGGGTTAGGGGAGGGGGTGGGTGATCTTTTCGGTGCTCAGGCGGGTGGTTAGGCGGGCTGGGTCCGGGTTGGCGCAGAGGACCACTGTGGCGGCCCGGGTCAGCGGGGCCAGCAGCCAGTCGATCGGGTCCGGGTAGCGGGTGGCGTCGACCAGGACCCGTGCCCCACGCTCGATGCCCAGCTCGTCGGCGCGGGCCCCGGCCCGGGTCAGCAGGCGCGCGTCGGCGGGGCCCGGACCAGGCTGCGGCGTGAAGTGGTCGCCGTGTCCGCGTACCTCCACGACGTAGTCGGCGAACCCGGGCGGCACCTGCCGCAGCGGGGCGGCGAGCGGGGCCAACCCGAGGGCGTACCGCTCGTCGGCCGCCCACGACTGTGCCTCGTCGAGTTGGTCGACGGCGGCGAAGAGCACGTCCACGTCTCCCGGCGTGTCGACGACGTTCAGCTTGGCCGACCAACAGCCCAGCAGCACCGCCGCGGCCTGCCAGTGCGGCGGCAACAACACGCCGACCGGGGCGGCCGGGGCGAGGCCGACCTCGTCGACGAGAAGATTGGCGGTCTTCGCCACCCAGTTCGCCAGGGTGGCGCCGGAAAGTTCGGTGCGGTCCCCGCTGGCATCGTCGTACCAGGTGAGCAACGGTCTGGTCGGGTCGGTAGCGATCGCGTCGGCGAAGACCCGGGCAATATTGTCGGCCATCGGCGCGAACGATACGCCCCTGCCGCCCGTACTCGATGACGATGACAAGTCGGCGTACCGTCGGGTCGCAGTCAGCGCCGCCCCCGCGCTCCGGCGTAGGCTTGGCCCCCGGAGTGTTTTTCCCCACAGACCCGCCAGTGCAAGGAGTCGCCCCGTGACCGCCGGTCGCCCGCCCCGCGTGCTCATCGACGCCACGAGTGTCCCCGCCGACCGTGGTGGTGTCGGTCGCTACGTCGACGGTCTGCTCGGTGCCCTCGGCAAGGTGTGCGGGTCGGGGGTGGAGCTGGCGGTGGTCAGCCTCCGCACCGACCTCGAGCGCTACACCCGGATGCTGCCCGGCGCGGAGATCATCCCGGCCCCGGCCGCCGTGGCCCACCGTCCGGCCCGGCTCGCCTGGGAGCAGACCGGCCTGCCCCTGCTCGCCCAGCAGGTCGGCGCACAGGTGCTGCATTCGCCCTTCTACACCTGCCCGCTGCGGGCCGGCTGTCCGGTGACCGTCACCGTGCACGACGCGACGTTCTTCACCGAGCCGGAGCACTACGACAAGTCCCGCCGCACGTTCTTCCGCAGCGCCATCAAGACCTCGCTGCGCCGCGCCGACCGGGTGATCGTGCCCAGCAAGGCCACCCGGGACGAGCTGATCCGGCTGCTCGACGCCGACCCGACGCGGATCGACGTGGCCTACCACGGTGTCGACCAGGCGGCCTTCCACGCTCCCACCGAGGAGGAGAAGGCCCGCGTCCGCGCCCGGTTGGGGCTCGGCAACAGCAGCTACGTCGCGTTCCTCGGGGCCAAGGAGCCGCGCAAGAACGTACCCAATCTGATCCGTGGTTGGGCGCGGGCGGTGGCCGACCGGTCCGACCCGCCGGCCCTGGTGATCGCCGGTGGGCAGGGGCACGACGACGACATCGACCGGGCCGTCGCCGAGGTCCCGTCGCACCTGCGTCTGCTGCGTCCCGGCTACCTGCGCTACGGGGACCTGCCGGGCTTCCTCGGTGGTGCGCTGGTCGCCGCCTACCCCTCCTACGGCGAGGGGTTCGGTCTGCCGATCCTGGAGGCGATGGCGTGCGCCGCCCCGGTGCTGACGACGCCGCGGCTGTCACTGCCCGAGGTGGGTGGCGACGCCGTCGCGTACACCTCTGAGGACCCGGACCAGATCGCCACCGACCTGGCCGCCCTTCTCGACGACGAGCAACGACGGTTGTCACTGGCGAAGGCGGGTTTCGACCGGGCGAAGGAGTTCACCTGGGAGTCCAGCGCCGAGGTGCACATCGCCGCCTGGAGTCGGGCTCGTTCCTGACCCTCCGGCCCGGGTGGTGACCCGTGCCACTTCGTGCAGGTTCGTCGGGCATGATGTGCGGATGCTTTATGCGGTCATCCCGGCAGGTGGCAGCGGTACACGGCTGTGGCCGTTGTCCCGCGCCGGCCACCCCAAGTTCCTCCATCCGCTGACCGGCACCAGCGCCTCGCTGCTGCAGGCGACCGTGGAGCGGCTCGCGCCGCTGACCACACCGGATCGGACCCTTGTGGTCACCGGTGCCGCGCACGTCGCGGCGGTGGCCCGGCAGCTGACCGGTCTGCCCGAGGAGAACATCCTGGTCGAGCCCTCGCCTCGGGACTCCTGCGCGGCCATCGCGCTGGCGACGGCGGTCATCGCGGTGCGCGACCCGAACGCGGTGATGGGCAGCTTCGCGGCCGACCACCTGATCCGCGACCCGGACAGCTGGGTTCGCACGGTCCAGGAGGCCGTCCGCGGGGCCGAGCAGGGCATGCTGATGACCGTCGGCATCACCCCGACCCGACCGGAGACCGGCTACGGCTACCTGGAGACCGGCGAGGAGACCGACGGTTCGCCGTGGCGGCCGGTGGCCGAGTTCAAGGAGAAGCCGGCCGCCGAGGTCGCCGAGGCGTACGTCCGTTCGGGCCGGCACCTGTGGAACGCGAGCATGTTCGTGTGGCGGGTGGACGTCTTCCTCGCCGAGCTGGCCCGCCAGCAGCCGGCGTTGCACGCGGGGGTCGCCGCGATCGCCGCCGCCTGGGGCACCCCCGAGCAGGACGAGGTCCTCGGCGCGATCTGGCCGACCCTGCCGAAGATCTCGGTGGACTACGCCGTGATGGAGGGCGCCGCCACCGCCGGTCGGGTCGCGACCGTGCCGGGTGACTTCGGCTGGAACGACGTCGGCGACTTCCACACCCTCGGCGACGTGCTGCCGAGCGACGACGCGGGCAACGTGGTGCTCGGCACCGACGCGAAGCCGGGTGTGCTGCTGCGCGACAGCGCCAACCTGGTGGTCGTGCCGCAGTCGGGGCGGTTGGTGGCCGTCCTCGGGGTGCGTGACCTGATCGTGGTGGACACGTCGGACGCGGTGCTGGTCTGCCCGCGCGACCGGGCGCAGGACGTCAAAACCCTGGTCGACGAGCTCAAGGAGCGAGGCGAAGAGGGCTACGTCTGAGGGCGGCGAGGGCCGGCGCGACCAGTTGCACGGTCCCGCCGGCCAGCGGCTCGGGCAGGTGGTCCGGCGGGAACCAGCCCAACTCCTCGGCCTCGTCGCTGACCTGCTCCACCGCAGCGGGCGGGGCGAGTACGGCGAACCGGACGTCGTGGTGCAGGGAGCCGCCCTGGCACTGCACCGGGTGCACGTCCACGTCGATCGGCACCGGGTCGATGCGGAGGCCGGCGATCCCGGACTCCTCGGTGGCCTCCCGGAGCGCGGCGGCCACCAGCGTCTGGTCGACCGGCTCGCAGTGCCCGCCGAGTTGCACCCAACGCCCGAACTTGCCGTGCAGGCAGAGCAGCACACGCGAGCCGGTGGCGTCGAGGACCAGGGCGCTGGCGGTGATGTGCCCGGGACGGTGCTGCCTGCTCATCGCGACCGGGCCGGCGTCGAGCAGGCGGAGGGTGCGGTCCCGTGCGCGGGCCGCGTCCGGGCTGGTGGGCTGCCAGCCGTCGAGCAGCGCGGTGGCGTCGGCGTGCAACGCGGCGTACGTCGCGGCATCGGCAGGGTGGACGGTCGGTCCGGGGATCGCGGTGTCGGGCACCCCGACACTGTACGAGGGTGCGCTCCGTAGGCCGGCTCGGTGACGCGGCGACTCGTCGAATCCGTCGGCCGACAACGGGTGGGTGCGTGTATTCGGGTGACCGGGCGGCACCTCTGCGGAGCAAGGGGCCGCAGACCCTCGTGGTGCCGCCCGATCACCGGGGCCTCCCCGGTCCCGGTGCCCAAGGGCCGGAAGCGTCGAGGACGCGCCGGCACCTGTTCGAGCACTGGAAGCATGCCGAACCGGCCGGGAGCACGTCGAGGTTTTTCAGCTCAGGCTTAAAGATGGAGATTAGTGCCGTCCAGGTAGAGTCGAACGGTCACCCGGTATCCCCCTGCCGGCGACACGGGAGCGCACCATGCTGAAGATCTACTTTTCTGGGGAGGACATCCTCCGGACCCGGGTGGCACCGGCTGCGGACCCGATCTGGGAGCTGGTCCTCAGCCTGCACGTGCTCCAGGGCCGCAACCGTGATCCGTTGACGGCGCACTGGCGGCGCACCGTGTCCCGGGGGTTGCGTCAGAACGCCGCGTCCGAGCAGCTCCGACTGCTGTTCGCGCTCAACCCGCCACGCGGCTACTTCCCCGACTTCCTCACCCCGTACGCCAGCGTGGAAGGTTTCGAGGCCGGGCTGGACGCGCTTCGCCGTACCCCCACCGAGCTGCTGCACCGGGACCTGAGCGTGCTGGCCGCCGAGAACCAGCTGCCCTCCTCGGCCGCCGCGCTGGCCCGCGGCGAGGTGGCGGTGCTGCACCACCTCGCCGAGTCGATGCATCAGTACCGGTCGTTGGCGATCAGCCCGTACTGGAGTCGGATCCAGGCCGCGGTGGCGGCCGACCGGGCCCGCCGAGCCCGCGCGCTGCTCGACGGCGGTGTCGAAGGGCTCCTCACCAGCCTCCGGCCGGCCATGCGCTGGGAGAATGGGGTGCTGGAGGTCCGGCACTACCCGCACAGCCGGGAGATGCACCTGGACGGTCGAGGGCTGCTGCTGGTGCCGTCGTTCTTCTGTGCGAGCACTCCGGTCGCGTTGCTCGACCCGGCGTTGCCGCCGGTGCTGGTCTACCCGGTGGACCGGCTGGGTGGGCTGGCACCGGCCAACGGCATCGGTGCTGCCCCGTCCGGTGCCACCCGCGACTCACTCGCCGCGCTGCTCGGGCGCACCCGGGCCGCGGTTCTGCAGGCCAGCGACGAGGGCTGCACCACCGGCGAGGTGGCCCGCCAGCTCAACATCTCGCCCGCCGCGGCGAGCCAGCACGCCACCGTGCTGCGCAACGCGGGCCTGCTGGTCAGTCACCGGGAGCGCAACAGCGTGCTGCACATGTTGACGCCGCTCGGCCGAGCCATGCTGGACGCCTGACCCGGCCGTCGCTCACAGGGCGAGTGCGGCGCTCGCCGGGCTGCCCGGCGGCGGCGGCAACAGGGTCGACTGGACCCCCTCGGCGGCCAGGGCGACGCGTAGTCGGTGCAGGTCGGCGCCGAAGCGGACCAGACCGAGCGGCTCGACGGGCGTCGGAGCCTCACCCAACACCAGCGCGGCACCCTCGGGCCAGCCCGGCATCTCGGCGACCAGTCCGGCGCGTACCTCCGCCTCGTCCACCAGGGTGAAGACCGTGCCGGGGGCGACGACGTCGGCGATCGCGTCGATCGCCCGTCGTACCGCGCCCAGGTCGGCCGGCGTCGAGCCGAGAGCGTCGGTCAGCGCGGCGGCGTCGGCGAGCCCGGCGGCCCGGGCCTCGGCGGTGCCGAGCGAGAACAGGTCCTGTGCGGCGTCGCGGACCAGGACCCGCGCACCGGCGGCGTCATCCGGGTCGGTGGCGGACAGGTAGCCCCGCACCACCGCGACCGGAACCTGGTCGCACTTCCCCTTGATCAGTTCGCCGGCACCCGCCAGTTCGTCCACCACTGCCATCTGGGTCAACTGAAGCTCGTTGCCGTACGGGTCCACCTCGCCCCGGTGGTCGCGGATGGCCGGCATTCCCGCCACCCCGAGCGCCACATCGGTCAGCCCGTTGCGCCAGGGTCGACCCATCGTGTCGCTGATGATCACCGCGACGTCCAGGTCGTAGCGTTCCCGCAGCGCCTCGCGCAGGGCCCGTGCCGAAGCGTCCGGATCGACCGGCAGCAGCACCAGTCGGGTCTTGTCCACGTTCGACGCGTCGATACCCGCCGACGCCATCACGAAGCCGTGATGGGTCTGCACGATCCGGGTCGGCCCTCGGCTGGCGACCACCCGGGCGGTCTCACCGGCCAGGATCTCGTCCCGCGCCACCAGCCGCTCCGGCCCGTCCGCCGGGACGTCGACCAGACGCCCCTCCGCCTTGGAAACGATCTTGCTGGTCACCACCAGCACATCACCGTCGCGCAGCCACGGCGCCGCCGTCGCGATCACCGCCGGCAGGTCGTCACCCTCGGTCACGTGGCCGATGCCGAGCACCGGCAGGATCTCCAGCCTCACGTCAACTCCACCGCGGCGCGGACCATCGCCGCCGTCGCCGCCTCGTCGGTCATCCGCAGCGGCACCGCGCGGACCGTCATCTCGGGCACCACAGTGCCCGCGTCCTCCTCGGCCACCAGCCACCCGTCCAGCAGGCCACCGTCCGACCGGCCTCCGTACAGGCGGCCCACCCCGGCGGCGCTGCACTCGACGCCGAGCACAGCGAGGCAGCGGTCGGCCATCCCGCGCACCGGAGCGCCGCCGATGATCGGCGAGACACCCACCACCGGCGCCGGGCCGTCCACGACCGCCTCGCGCAGCCCCGGTACGGCCAGCACCGGCGCGACGCTCACCACCGGGTTGCTCGGCGCGACGAGCACCAGGTCGGCCGAACCGATCGCCTCCAGCACCCCGGGTGCCGGCTTCGCCGTCTCCGCGCCGACGAACACGAAGCGCCTGGTGGTGATGTCCGCCCGGTACCGCACCCACCACTCCTGGAAGTGGATCGCCCGCTGCCCCTGCTCGTCCTCGACGACGGCGTGCGTCTCGAGCCGGTCGTCGGTGGCCGGCAACAGGCGTACCCCCGGCTCCCAGCGGGTGGACAGCGCCTCGGTGACCGCGCTCAGCGGGTAACCGCCGTTGAGCATGGTGGAACGCACCAGGTGCGTGGCGATGTCCTTGTCGCCGAGGCCGAACCAGGTCGGCTGTGCGCCGTACGCGGCCAGCTCGTCCTTGACCGTCCAGCTCTCGCCGACCCGACCCCAGCCCCGCTCCGGGTCGGCGCCGCCGCCGAGCGTGTACATGACGCTGTCCAGGTCGGGGCAGATCTTCAACCCGTGCAGCCACAGGTCGTCGCCGACGTTGACAACGGCGGTCACCTCCGCGCCGACGTCCCGGGCGTACGCCCGGACGCCGAGCAGGAACCGGGCGCCACCAATGCCGCCGGCCAGAACCACGATGCGCATGTCGACCATCCTCGCGCACGTGACGCCTCCGGTCCGCCGGTGACCCGGGAGACTAGGCTCACGTGCGCCCTGTCCGTTCCTGCCCCGAGGGGGAGTTCGTGACCAGCCCCGCCGAGCCCGCGTCGACCGACGCGTCGCAGGCCCGTCAGCTGACCAAGCCACTACGCGAGCTCGCCGCGCTCGCGCTGCTCGGCGCCAACGCCGTGTTCCTCTTCGTGGGCCTGCTCCGGCTGATCGCTCCGAGCGACTACGGCACCTTCACCGACCGGTCGGGCAGCGCCTTCTACTCGTTCATCGGGGTGGAGGCGGTGGGTCTGCCGCTGTTGGCCGTGCTGCTCGCCACGCACATCTCGCCGGTGCTGCCGAAGGCGAAGCTGATCACGCAGGTCGCCCTCGTCGAGTACGCGGTCAGTGCGTTCTTCGGAACGTTGACCATGCTGATCTGGACCGTCGGCCGCCTGGCTCAGGCCGAGATCCTCGACGCGCTGCTCGGCGTGCTCACCCGGTTCGCCTGGATGGTCGTCTTCGCGGTCGCCGCGTGGGTCGTCTACACCGTCTGGCGTGCCCACTACTACGTGCCGCGGCCCAAGCCCCAGCCCGGCGTCTACGGTCAGCCGCAGCCCGGTCAGCCGCACAGTGGTTGGCCGCAGCAGCAGGGTGGTTGGCCAGGTCAGCCCGGTGGGCAGCCGCAGGGCGGTTGGCCCACTCCCGGCCAGCCGGGCGGGTACCCGTCGGCGCAGTTCCCGGGCCAGTTCGGTCAGCCGTCCCCGCCTTTCCAGGCCCCGCAGTCGGCACCGCCGCACCCGCAGTCCGGGCCGCCGTTCCAGTCGGCACCGCACCCGCAGTCCGCGCCGCCGTTCCAGTCCGCGCCGCAGTCGGCACCGCCGTTCCCGCAGTCCGCCCCGCCGGTCAACCAGGCACCGCCGTCTCCTGCCGCGCCGCCGTTCGGGCAGCCGCCGTCGGCCGATCCCACGCAGGCCATCCCGCGTCAGCCCGCCGACTCGGCCGCCGCCGACCCGACCCAGGCGATCACCCGCCCCGCCGACCCGGCCGCGGCCGACCCGACCCAGGCGATTCCCCGCCCGGCCGACCCGACGCAGGCGATCACCCGCCCCGCCGACTCGGACGACGACCGCACCCAGCACATCAAGCCCGGCGAGCACCCCGACCAGCCCTGCTGAGTCGGACTCCATGATCAAGTGATGAAAAGTAGGTCCACAGACGCTCTGGGACCTACTTTTCATCATTTGATCACCAGGTATGTGGATCGCAGCGCCCGGCGCGGCGAGATCAGCGGGCACCGTCACCACGCCGGTGCCGAGCCGGGCGGGAGCCGAGGTGGGCCGTTTCTCACGGTGCGGGCACTGGCCGGTCGAGCGGGCTCGCGCTGCGCATAGGCTGAGCGGATGGTTGATCGCATCCACTCCGGCGCGAGCGGCGACTCCAGCCCGGGCAGCGGCTCCGGTCTGAGCGGCGACTCCAGCCCGGGCAGCGGCTCCGGTCCGAGCGGCGGCTCCGGCGCGGGCAGCGACCCCGGCCCGAGCGACGCGAGTGTGCGGCGGGCGCTGGGCCGAGCCGCGACCGGGAGGGCGCTGGATGTCGACGAGGCGACCGCGTTGCTGTCCGCCCGAGGTGACGCGCTCGACGAGTTGCTGCGGGTGGCCGGGGGGATCCGGGACGCGGGGCTGCGCGACGCCGGGCGGCCGGGTGTGGTCACGTACTCCAAGAAGGTCTTCATCCCGCTGACCCGGCTGTGCCGGGACCGCTGCCACTACTGCACGTTCGCGACGGTGCCGCACCGGCTGCCGGCGCCGTTCCTGGACCGCGACGAGGTCCTCGCGATCGCCCGGGAGGGTGCCGCGCAGGGCTGCAAGGAGGCCCTGTTCACCCTGGGTGACCGGCCGGAGGAGCGGTGGCCGGCGGCCCGGAGTTGGTTGGACGAGCGGGGCTACGACTCCACGCTGGACTACCTGCGCGCCTGCGCGGTGGCGGTGCTGGAGGAGACCGGGTTGTTGCCGCACCTCAACCCGGGGGTGCTGTCCTGGTCGGAGTTGCAGCGGCTCAAGCCGGTCGCCCCGAGCATGGGCATGATGTTGGAGACGACGGCTACCCGGCTGTGGTCCGAGCCGGGAGGCCCGCACTTCGGCTCACCGGACAAGGAGCCCGCGGTCCGGTTGCGGGTGCTCGACGACGCGGGCCGGGTGGGGGTGCCGTTCACCACTGGCATCCTGATCGGCATCGGGGAGACCCCGGCGGAGCGGGTGGACGCGCTGTTCGCGATCCGCCGTGCACATCGGGAGTACGGGCACCTCCAGGAGGTGATCGTGCAGAACTTCCGCGCCAAGCCGGACACGGCGATGCGCGGCATGCCCGACGCGGAGTTGCACGACCTGGCCGCGACGGTGGCGGTGGCCCGGCTGCTGCTCGGCCCGAAGGCCCGGATCCAGGCTCCGCCGAACCTCATCGCGGGCGAGTACGACCTGTTGTTGCGGGCCGGCATCGACGACTGGGGTGGTGTCTCGCCGCTCACCCCGGACCACGTCAACCCGGAGCGCCCGTGGCCGCGGATCGAGGAGTTGGCCCGGCACACCGAGTCGGCCGGGTTCACGCTGCGGGAGCGGTTGACGATCTACCCGGAGTACGTGCGCGCGGGCGACCCGTGGCTCGATCCTCGGCTGCTGCCGCACGTGAGTGCGCTAGCCGATCCGGCGACCGGCATGGCTGTCGAGTCGGCTCGGCCGCAGGGTCTTCCGTGGCAGGAGCCGGAGGAGACGTTCGGCGGGCGGGTCGACCTGCACGCCACGATCGACACCACCGGTCGGACCGACGACCGGCGGGGTGACTTCGACAGCGTCTACGGGGACTGGTCCGAGGTGGCCGGCAAGGTCGCCCCGGAGGCGGTCGCGCGTCGCGCGGGCGTACCCCCGATGGTGGCCGCGGACCGTGACCTGTCGGCCGGGCTGCGGCTCGCGGCGGACGACCCGGCGGCGCTGCTCGACCCCCGGCACGCCGACGCGGCGTTGGCGTTGTTCGGCGCGGACGGGCGGGCGCTCGACGAGTTGTGCCGTCTGGCCGACGACGTGCGCCGGGACGTGGTCGGCGACGACGTGACCTACGTGGTCAACCGCAACATCAACTTCAGCAACGTCTGCTACGTGGGCTGCCGGTTCTGTGCCTTCGCGCAGCGTGAACGGGACGCCGACGCGTACCGGCTCTCCGTCGACCAGGTCGCCGACCGGGCCGAGGAGGCGTGGGCCGCCGGGGCCAGCGAAGTCTGCCTGCAGGGCGGCATCGACCCGAAGATGCCGGTCACCGGGTACGCCGACATCGTGCGGGCGATCAAGGCCCGGGTGCCCGAGATGCACGTGCACGCGTTCTCGCCCATGGAGATCGTCACCGCCGCCGCGAAGGCCGGCGTGCCGGTCCGCGAGTGGTTGACCCAGTTGCGCGAGGCCGGGCTGGACACCATCCCGGGCACCGCCGCCGAGATCCTCGACGACGACGTGCGCTGGGTGCTGACCAAGGGCAAACTGCCCGCCGCCGCCTGGGTCGAGGTGGTCAGCACGGCACACGAGCTGGGCATCCGGTCCAGCTCCACGATGATGTACGGCCACGTCGACCATCCTGGGCAGTGGCTGGCGCACTTCCGGGTGCTGGCCGGGGTACAGGACCGTACCGGCGGGTTCACCGAGTTCGTGGCGTTGCCGTTCGTGCACACCAACGCCCCGATCTACCTGGCCGGCATCGCCCGTCCCGGGCCCACCTGGCGGGAGAACCGGGTGGTGCACGCCATGTCCCGGCTGCTGTTGCACGGCCGGATCGACAACATCCAGTGCTCCTGGGTGAAGCTCGGCGACGAGGGCACCGTGGCGATGCTCCAGGGCGGCTGCAACGACTTGGGCGGCACGCTGATGGAGGAGACCATCTCCCGGATGGCCGGCTCCGGCAACGGTTCGGCGCGTACCGAGGAGCAGTTGCGGGCCATCGCCACCGCGGCCGGACGGCCGGCGCGCAAGCGGACGACTGCGTACGGTCACGCCCGGCGCTGACGTCGAACCTTTCCCCGCCCCCGGCCGTACCACGCGATGCCGGTGGCGGTCGCGGCGAGGACCGCCGCCGGTGTCCCCCTCGGGGCCCGGCGTCGTTGGACGGCACCGGACCCGTCCGTCCTCGCGGGCGCGTTCGCGCCGCCGCCGGAAAGGTTGCCCATGACCAGTGATCAGCGGAAGCGGCAGTGGCCGCGACTGACCCGCCGGCAGACGTTGACCGCCGCGGCCACCGCCACCCTGGGCGCCGCCGCGCTCACCGTGCCGGGTCTGTCGGCCGCCCAGAACGCCCCCGGTGCGGCCAAGCGGGCCGACGAGCCGATCATCGTGCACCTGCGGGACGCCGCCTCCGGGACGATGGACGTCTTCGTCGGTGAGACCCGGATCGAGGTACGCGACCGCGGCCTGGCGGATCGACTGCGACGCGCCGCCCGGCGCTGACCCGACACCCCGCTCCGCTCCCCGATCCCGCCCAGTGAGGTTGGTCCGCCATGTCTTCCCACCGCGAGGCCCCGGAGATCGCCAAGGATCCGGTCGCCGACAGCTCCGACCTGTACGCGTTCGTCAGCCCGGACAAGCGCGACACGGTCACGTTGATCGCCAACTACGTTCCGTTGCAGCTGCCCTCCGGGGGCCCGAACTTCTTCGAGTTCGGCGACGACGTGCGCTACGAGATCCATATCGACAACGACGGCGACGGCCGCCCGGATGTCACCTACCGGTTCGAATTCACCACCGAGATCACCAACCCGAACAGCTTTCTCTACAACACCGGCCCGATCGACTCGCTCGACAGCAAGACCTGGAACCGGCGGCAGTTCTACAGCCTGACCCGGGTGGCCGACGGCCGGGAGCAGCGGCTGGCGCATCGCCTGCCCTGCCCGCCGTGCAACGTCGGCCCGCTGTCCACCCCGAAGTACGCCGACCTGGTGCGGCAGGCGACCTACTCCCTGTCCACCGGGGAGCGGGTCTTCGCCGGGCAGCGCGCGGACGGTTTCTTCGTCGACCTGGGGGCGATCTTCGATCTCGGCACGCTCCGGCCGTTCCAGCAGCTGCACGTCGCCGGGAAGAAGATCTTCAAGGCCGAGGGGGAGCCGGTCAACGCCACCGACCGGATGAACGTGCACAGCATCGCCGTCCAGGTGCCACTGGACCGGGTGCGTCGGCGTGCCAGCCGGTACGGCGTCGGTGACCCGGCGTCGGTGATCGGGGTGTGGACCTCGGCGTCGCGTCGGCAGGTGCGGGTGCTCGGCGACCGGGGCGCGGCGGACACCGCCACCGGCCCGTTCACCCAGGTCTCCCGGCTGGGCAATCCACTGTTCAACGAGGTCATCGTGCCGATGTCCAAGAAGGACCTGTGGAACTCGCTGCCGCCGTCGGAGGACAAGCGGTTCGCCCAGTTCGTCGAGCAGCCGGAGTTGGCCGCGTTGCTGCCGGCGCTCTACCCGGACGTGTTCCCGAACCTGGACAAGCTCACCAAGGCGAAGAAGGCCCGCGCCGACCTGGTGGCGATCCTGCTCACCGGCGTACCGGCCGGGCTGATCGACGGCTTCACCAACGCCACCGGCGACGTGCAGGCGGACATGCTGCGGCTGAACACCGCGATCCGGCCGGCTGCCCGCCCGGACCGGTTCGGGGTGCTCGGCGGTGACCTGGCCGGTTTCCCGAACGGGCGGCGGGTCGGCGACGACGTGGTGAGCATCGCGCTGCGGGCGATCGCCGGGCTGACCGTCCCGCTGGTGGACAAGACGTTCCGCCCGGACGCGGCGGCCGCCGCGGTAACCCCGGGGTTGAGCGCCGCCGATGTGACGGCGCCGTTCCTCGCCACCTTCCCCTACCTGGGTACGCCGTACGACGGGTTCAACAACCCGTCGGCGGGGTCCTGATCGGCGCGGGGGAGCAGCGGGTGCACGAGCACGCGTACGGGCCGTCCGAGACCGGGAGTGTCGTTCTCGAACTGGGTGGCGACACCGGTGCCCTGATCGTCTACACGAGCCGGGACCTGCACGGCCGGGAGATCGAGATCAGCCGGGACGAGGACCGTCGGGTCCACTCGGCGGTTCGTGAGCGCCGGGTACGGGACGGCTCGTTCCACAGTGCGGTCTACCCGGATCTACCGGCCGGAATTTATACCGTCTGGTGGGACGAGAAGACCTCCGCCGGGACGGTTTCTGTCCATGGTGGAGTGATAGCCGAGTTCGTGTGGCCGAGCAGCGGTTTCGGGGCCGCCGGCTGACCTCTCCGCCCCGATTCGCGCGTCCCGCCCCGTCCACATCGTGGACGGGGCGTACGTGCTGTCCACTGCTCGGCGGGCGGTCTGTGCCGTGCCGCGTTAACCTGTCCCCCACCAAGATCAGCTTGAGGGTGGAGGTGCCTGGTGGCGACCCGTCAGGGGAGCGCCACGGCAGAAAAGTCGGGCGACTCGCCGGGGAGGGCGTTACTCGGCCGGGGTCTGAATCGATAGGGCAGGTTGCGAGGCTGGGCGGCCTGGAAGGCCGGCCGGGGGTGTCGGGA
Source organism: Micromonospora sp. WMMD964 (assembly GCF_029581455.1). Taxonomy (NCBI): domain Bacteria; kingdom Bacillati; phylum Actinomycetota; class Actinomycetes; order Micromonosporales; family Micromonosporaceae; genus Micromonospora; species Micromonospora sp. WMMD964. The sequence continues at coordinate 2,084,733 of NZ_CP120860.1, forward strand.
GGGCGACTCCATTATCAAGTTTGGCTTGACGGCGCACGTATTACACGCGTGTAATTTGAATGGGGTTGTTCGCACGGAACGCAACAAAACGGGACCGGACGGACAAGCACGCCTTTCGCGTGGGGGGTTGCAGCGGCGATGACGCCGGTGCGCGACAAGGAGGCATTTGATGGACGGCCAGCTTGAGGTGGCCGACCTGCTCGGAAACGCGCCGGAGTGGCAGGAGCGAGCACTGTGCTCGCAGACCGACCCCGAGGCGTTCTTTCCCGAGAAGGGCGGTTCCACCCGCGAGGCGAAGAGGATCTGTGGGCGCTGCGAGGTCAAGACCGAATGCCTTGAATACGCTCTGGGCCACGACGAGCGGTTCGGCATCTGGGGTGGGCTCTCCGAGCGGGAGCGGCGCAAGTTGAAGCGGCGGGCCGCCTGAGCGGTGTGCGGTCGTCGGCGGTGGGGGCCGCCCGACAGCACACCCGGCAGGCAGCTCGACCGAAGCGGAGTCCGGCCCGCGGGGGGTCGCTCAGCGCAGCGCGCGGCTCAGGCCGCTCGGCGCGGCGCACGGCCGGACTGCTCCGCTCGGATGGATCGCCCAGCGCGGCGCAGTGTGGCGCCGGATCGCTCGGTGCGGCGCTCGTCCTGGTCGCTCGGTGCGGTGCGGTGTTCGGTCTGCGCGCTCGGCCAGCTGATCGCGCGGCGCACGGCCGGGCTGCTCAGGCCAGCTCGTCGGGGTCGACCCCGAGGAGGTTCGCCACCTGCTCGATGATCACGTCGTGGACGAGGTCGGCGAGATCCTCACGGTCCATCGCCCGGAACTCCAGGGGTCGCCGATACAGCACGATCCTCGGAGGCACCTCCTGTCGGCCCGGGCGACCGGGCAGCAGTCGGGCCAGCGGAACCTCGCCGTCCTCCAGGACGTCGGAGTCGTAGACGTTGAGGTCCGGTGGGACGTCCTCGACAGCGAACTCGACCCCGGCCAACTCCTTGGCGAACCGGCGCTCCAGCGTCTCCACCGTGTCCAGAACCAGGTCGTCGAAGACCTCGGCCTTGGTCCGTGCCAACGGCACGGTCGCCGGCACCAGCCGCCCGCGCAGGCCGCGCCCGTGCCGGTCGCGGTGCGCACGCCGGCCGGAGCCGGGGCGGCGGTGTTCCGGGCTTGTCATGAGGCAAAGGGTAGCGCCCGTGCCGGGCTGGTCAGCGGTAGCGCCGCTCCTGTGGCGCGGCGCGCCCAGAACGGTCAACTGTGATCACCATGACGGGCGTGTCGCAACGCGAAGCGGTGCGCCGGACCCGGTAATGGAGATACCCTGCCGCCGTGAGGTCACCACGGCGCTGCTCCCGTAACGGCTGCCCCCGGCAAGCGGTCGCCACATTGACCTATGTCTACAACGAGTCGACAGCGGTGGTGGGGCCGCTGGCGGCGTTCGCCGAACCGCACACGTACGACCTGTGCGAGCCGCACGCCCGCAGCCTGACCGCACCGCGGGGCTGGGATGTGGTCCGGCACGAGGGCGAGTTCGAGCCCCCGCCCCCCACCACCGACGACCTGGTCGCGCTCGCCGAGGCGGTCCGCGAAGCCGCCCGCCCGGCTCCCCGCCCTCCGGAGGAGCCCCACGACCGGTCGCACCCCGACCAGGCCCACTCCACCGGCCGCCGAGGCCACCTCCGGGTAATCCCCCCGAACCACTAATCCCCCCGGCGCGCGCCATCCCCCTCCGGGCGCCCCGCCCCCTGTCCCCGGCTGCCCCCGCCCGTGGCTGCCCCCCCGGGCCCCCCGGGCTGGTCCCGCCCCCCCGGGCTGGTCCCGCCCCCCCCGGGCTGCCCCCGCCCTCCTCGGTGTTGATCAAGAGGTTTGCGTCAAGAATGCGCCGGTCTTTGACCGAAACCTCTTGATCAACAGGAGTGGGCGGGGTGTGGGGTGGGCGCGGGGGTGTGGCGTTGGGTGGCCTACAGCAGATCGGCGATGTGGCGGTGTTGGGGCTGGTTGATACCGCCTTATCGGCGATGTGGAGTGGATCAATCGCCGCGGGGGGCTTGGTCCGTCGCTACGGGCACGCTGGCTGGTCGGGGGCGTTGGTGGGGCGGCTTGGGGGCGTTCCGGGGGCGTTCTGAAAGTGCGCCGAAACGTCCGACCACCACACGCCGGTAGGCCGCAGACACCGCCACGCAGCGTGGTTACCATGCGCCGCAACGTACATCGAACGAGGTCACGGTGTGCGCCTGGCGGGCGGGAGGCTCCGGTGGCGAACGAGGCGTTGCGGGTGGCGATGGCTGAGGCGGGGGAGACTGTCGAGTCGCTGGCGGAGAAGGTTCGCGTGCACCCGAAGACGACCGCGCGGTGGCTTGCCGTGGGGCACATCCCGCATCCGCGTACTCGGGTGGCGGTGGCCCAGGTCCTCGGCCGGGACGCGGCCGACCTCTGGCCGGAGCCGTTCCGCCGCCGTGACCTGCCGTGGTTCCGGCCGTGGGCCGACCTCGAACAGGACGCCATCTCGATCCGATGGTACGAGCCGCTGCTCGTGCCGGGCCTGCTGCAGACCGAGGGGTACGCTCGCGCGGTGCTGGGCACCGGCGGCCTGGTCGCACCGTCCGAGGTGGACCTGATCGTTGCGAGCCGTCTCGAACGGCAGGCGGTCCTCGATCGCGATGCCCCGCCGCAGCTCGTCGTGGTGATCGACGAGGTGGTGCTGCGCCGCCTGGTCGGCGACCGCGCGGTGATGTCCGGGCAGTTGGCCCACCTGGCGGCGGTCGCCGAGTGTGAGCACGTGCAGGTTCGGGTCATCCCGGCCGACAGTCCATGGCACACCGGTCTGGCCGGCCCCTTCGTGTTGGGCCGTCTGCCCGACGGGACGGAATTGGCGTATCTCGACAACCAGCTCCGCGGCCAGATCGTGACCGATCCCGTCGATGTCGCTAGCCTGGGACGCAGGTGGGAGAGCGTCACCGGCGAGGCGTTACCTCAACGCCGGTCGACCGAGCTGATCAGGGAAGTGGCCACGACATGGACATGACCGACGCCCGTTGGCGCACCGCGACCCGCAGCAGCAACAACGGTGGTGCCTGCGTCGAGGTGGCCGACAACCTGCCCGGTCGGGTGCTGGTGCGAGACAGCAAGGACCGCGAGGGCGGCACCCTGACCTTCGCGCCGACCGCCTGGTCGGCGTTCGTCGAGGGCGTCCGTCGGCCCGGCCGCTGAGCCCCGGCCGCCTGCCCCGCTGCTGATCGCTGGCCGCCTGCCTGCCTGCTGATCGCTGGTCGGCTGAAGGACTGCCGTTGCCTGGCCGCCCGGCCGACCGCTGATCGCTGGCCGCCTGGCCGACCGCTGATCGCTGGCCGCCCGGCCGACCGCTGATCCACTCGGGTTCAAGGAAAGCGCGGTATCACGGCGCGGGGATGGCCCGGTTTCCCGGAAGGCGAGTGGATCAAGCCCTCGGAAGGCGAGTCGATCAAGCCCTCGGAAGGCGAGTCGATCAAGCCCGGCCGGGGGGCGAGTGGACAGAGCCCGCCCGGGAAGGCGACTCGACCAAGCCCGGCCGGGATGGCGAGCCGACCAAGCCCTCGGAAGGCGAGCGAGGCGAGCTGAGCGTGACGGCCTCCTGCACGAGTGGTGACACGCTGGCCCCGATGCTCTTTCGGCGCTGCGGGTTTGTCATCGTGTCAGGCGTCCACCGCACCGACCCTGAGGAAAACTGATGCGCGCGCCCCTCCGGCCCCTCTCCCGGCGTGGACTACTCACCGGCACTCTGGGCGCGGTCGCCCTGCTCACCACGGGCGGCAGCCTGGCCGGCTGCGGCACCGAGGGCGTCCAGCAGACCGAGGCCGGCTGCGTCAGCGAGGACCTGTCCGGCACCGAGAAGAAGCTCGCGTTCTCCAACTGGCCGCAGTACCTGGACGTGGACGAGACCGACGAGTCCAAGCGGCCCAGTCTGGACGAGTTCGTCGCGAAGACCGGCATCGAGGTCACGTACACCGAGGACATCAACGACAACAACGAGTTCTTCGGCAAGGTACGGAACCAGCTCGCCGCCTGCCAGAGCATCGACCGGGACATCATCGTGTTGAGTGACTGGATGGCGGCCCGGGTGAGTCGGCTCGGCTGGGTGCAGAAGCTCGACCCGGCGAGGATCCCGAACGTACGGGCCAACCTGCTCCCGTCGCTGCTCGACCGCTCCTTCGACCCCGAGAACCGCATCTCCATCCCGTGGCAGTCCGGTCTCGCCGGGTTGGCGTACAACGGCAACGTCACGAAGGAACTGCGGACTGTCGACGAGTTGCTCACCCGCCCCGACCTCAAGGGCCGGGTGACCGCGCTCAGCGAGATGCGCGACACCATGGGCCTGCTGCTCGCGTCGAACGGGCACGACCCGGCGAACTTCACACCCGCCCAGTTCGACGACGCGCTGAGCAAGCTCAGGAAGGCCGTCGACTCCGGGCAGATCCGCCGGTTCACCGGCAACGACTACGCGCCGGAGCTGGCCAAGGGTGGCATCGCCGCGTGCATCGGCTGGTCCGGCGACGTCATCCAACTCGCCGGTGCGGACGACAAGATCAGGTTCGTCGCCCCCGACTCCGGCGCGATGCTCTACAGCGACGACATGTTGGTGCCCAACAAGGCCACCCACAAGGCCAACGCCGAGCAACTCGTCAACTACTACTACGAGCCGGCGGTCGCCGCGAAGGTCGCCGCGTACGTCAACTACATCTGCCCGGTCCGGGGCGCCCAGGCCGAGATGGAGAAGATCGACCCGGATTTGGCGGCCAACCCGCTGATCTTCCCCGACGAGGCGTTGCTGTCGCGGGCCACGGTGTTCATGACCCTGGACGAGAAGCAGGAGAGGGAGTACGAGGGCAAGTTCCAGCAGGTCATCGGAGCGTGACGCGGATGGCGCGCGAGACACCGGGCGGTGACCTGCGGCTGGCCGACCTGACCAAGCGGTTCGGCACCCGTACCGCTGTCGACGCCCTCAGCCTGACGATTCCCCAGGGCTCCTTCTTCGCGCTGCTCGGTGCCTCCGGCTGCGGCAAGACCACCACCCTGCGGATGATCGCCGGTCTGGAGCAGCCGACAAGCGGTCAGGTGCTGCTCGGCGACCGGGACATCGGCCGGTTGCGCCCGCACCAGCGACCGGTCAACACGGTCTTCCAGAGCTACGCCCTCTTCCCGCACCTCGACGTGTTCGAGAACGTGGCCTTCGGGTTGCGTCGACGCGGCATCCGCTCGGTGGACGACGAGGTCGACCGGATGCTCTCGCTGGTACAGCTCGACGGTTACGGCAGCCGTCGCCCCGCCGAACTCTCCGGCGGCCAGCAGCAACGGGTCGCGCTGGTCCGTGCGCTGGTCAACAGGCCGCAGGTGCTGCTCCTGGACGAGCCGCTGGGCGCGCTCGACCTGAAGCTGCGGCGGCAGATGCAGATCGAGCTGAAGCGCATCCAGACCGAGGTCGGCGTCACGTTCGTGCACGTCACCCACGACCAGGAGGAGGCCATGACCATGGCGGACACGGTCGCGGTGATGAACGCCGGCCGGATCGAGCAACTCGGCGCGCCCGCCGACATCTACGAGTTCCCCGCCACCGCGTTCGTCGCGAACTTCCTCGGCCAGTCCAACCTGCTCGCCGGGGAGGCCACCGGCGTCAGCGGCGGCGACGTCACGGTGACGGCGCACGGCGCGCGCTTCTCGGTGCCCGTCGGCCGCTGCCGGGCCGACCACGGGCCGGTCCACCTGGGGGTACGCCCGGAGAAGCTGATTCTGGTCGGCTCCGCCGACCAGGTGCCCGTGGGGCATCAACACGTCACCGGGGTGGTCACCGACGCCTCCTACGTGGGGGTCAGCACGCAGTACCTGCTGCGTACCGGCTGGGGCGCCGAGCTGTCGGTGTTCGCGGCCAACAGTGGAACGTCGACGCGGGTGGCGGTCGGCAGTACGGCGGTGGCGCACTGGGATCCACGGCACGCGTTCCTGCTGAGCGCGTCGTCGTGACCCGGCGGGCGCGACTGCGGCTCCTGCCGTACCTCCTGGTGTTCCCCGGCGCGGCCTGGCTGCTGCTCTTCTTCGGTGTGCCGCTGGCGCAGCTCGCGGCGGCCAGCCTCTACGACCCCAGCGGTTCGCTCACCACCGGTTACGCGATGACGTGGGCGTTCGGCAACTACCCGGACGTGGTGCGGGCGTACTGGCCGCAGTTCCTCCGCTCGTTCGGTTACGCCGGATCGGCTTTGGTGGTGGCGTTGCTGCTGGGCTACCCGCTGGCGTACGCGATCGCGGTGAAGGCCGGTCGGTGGAGGAACCTGCTGCTGGTGTGCGTGGTCGCACCGATGTTCACCAGTTTCCTGGTCCGGACGCTGGCCTGGAAGACGGTCCTGTCGGACAACGGGGCGCTCGTCGGTGTGCTGCGGGACGTGCACCTGCTCGCACCGGAGGGTCGCCTGCTGGCGACCCCGTTCGCGGTGGTGCTCGGCCTGACGTACACCTTTCTGCCCTTCCTGGTGCTGCCGCTGTACGCGAGCCTGGAGCGGCTGGATCCCCGGTTGTTGGAGGCGGCCGGCGACCTGTACGCGAGCCCGACGCGGGCGTTCCGTCGGGTGACGCTGCCGCTGTCGATGCCCGGTCTGGTCGCCGGCACGCTGCTGTTCTTCATCCCGGCCAGTGGCGACTACATCAACGCGGAGCTGCTCGGCACCCCGAACGAGTACATGATCGGCAACGTGGTCGACTCGGCCTTCCTGGTCCGGCTGGACTACCCGCAGGGCGCCGCGCTGTCGGTCCTCCTGATGGCGGCGATCCTCGCCGTGGTCTACGGATATCTCCGCACGGTCGGCCGGGAGGAGATGCGGTGAGGATCGCGCGTTGGCTGGCCGACCGCTGGGTGCTGATCGTGGCGCTGCTGGTGCTCGGTTACCTGGCGTTGCCGAATCTGGTGGTGGCGGCGCTGTCGTTCAACCGCCCGTCGAACCGGCTGTCGTACGACTTCCACGAGTTCACTCTGGACAACTGGCGGCGGCCGTGCGCCACCTCGGACATGTGCGACGCGGTGGTTCGCAGCGTGCAGATCGGGTTCCTCGCCACCGCCGTGGCCACCGTGCTCGGCACCCTGATGGCGTTCGCGCTGGTCCGACACCGCTTCCGGGGGCGGACCGGGATCAACCTGCTGGTCTTCCTGTCGTTGGCCACCCCGGAGCTGGTGATGGGCACGTCGCTCCTGGCCCTGTTCGTGTCCGCCGGGGTGCCACAGGGCTTCTGGACCGTCGTGATCTCACACGTGGTGTTCTGCATGTCGTTCGTGGTGGTCACCGTGAAGGCGCGGCTGGCCGGGATGGACCGGCGGCTGGAGGAGGCCGCGATGGACCTCTACGCCGGCGAGTGGCAGACGTTCCGCCGGATCACCCTGCCGTTGGTGCTGCCCGGAATCGTGGCCGCCGCGTTGCTGGCCTTCTCGCTGAGTTTCGACGACTTCATCGTCACGAACTTCAACGCCGGCACCACTGTCACCTTCCCGATGTACGTCTGGGGCGCTGCCCAGCGGGGCATCCCGCCGCAGGTCAACGTCATCGGCACCGCGATGTTCGCGATCGCGCTGCTGCTGGTCGGGCTCAGCTCGTTGCGGGGTCGGCCGGATCGCCGGGTCGGCTCGGGCCGCTGAGCCCGTCTGCTGACGACATCGCGACACATCCCCGGTCCTCCTCCGCTGGTGGACCGCAGGAGGGTGTGGTGGATGCGGATTTGCCGTGGTTGGCGGCAAATGCAGCCGCACGATCGGCCGTGGCCGACCGGCCTGGAGGGCTGCCCCGGGTGACGTCTCGTCGTCCGAGGACGCGCCCACGGATCATCGGTGCGAAGCGAACGGCGCAGGTGACGAGCGCGACGGATGATATTGCGGACGGTGTTTGCGACGACACTCATCGCCGTGACGATGCAACCACCACAGAATCCGGGCCCGCCGTACCCGTCGTCTGGTCAGGCGGCCCGCCCGAACTGGTTCCGTCGGGCCAGTCCCGCCAGCCGTACCGCCGTGATCCTCGGCTCGGTGACCCTGTCGATCCTGCTGCTCTGCTGCACCGGCACCGCCATCATCGGCGCGTTGACCGGCGATCCGGAGCCGACCAAGACCGGCACCGCCGCCGACCAGGCGCAGCAGCCCATCGTGGCGGCGTCCGTCGAGCCCACCGAAGAGACCTCGACTCCGGCCGCCGCGCCGACTGCCACACCCGACGCCGTCGCGCCGTCGGCAACGGCCTCGCCCAGCCCGTCGGATGCCGCGCCCGCGCCGGTCGTCAAGGTGACGACCGAGACCGAGCAGGCCACCATCCGGTACGCCGAAAAGACCGTCAAGGACTCGTCTCTGGCCGAGGGCAAGCGGGTCGTCCGGACCAAGGGCGTCAACGGGGTACGAACCCTGACCTACGAGGTGACCACCACCGACGGGGTGCGGACGGCCCGGAAGCTGGTCAAGTCCACGGTGACGAAGCAGCCCGTGACCCAGGTCGTCGCCGTCGGCACCAAGAAGCCGCAGTCGTCGAAGTGCGACCCGAACTACAGCGGCTGCGTCCCGATCGCCAGCGACGTCGACTGCGCGGGCGGCAGCGGCAACGGACCCGCCTACGTCAGCGGCCCCATCCGCGTCATCGGGTCCGACATCTACGACCTGGACCGCGACGGCGACGGCACGGCCTGCGACTGACCCGCCCGGCGACCCGTGCTCACGCGGCGTCACCTCCCCCGAGGAAGGAAGGGCAGAGAGCGATATACCTCTGAGTCATATTTATGACTCAGAGGTATATCGCTTGTCGGGCCGAACGGTCCCGGTGCCCGGGTGACGCGGCTCACTTTCCGTTACCTGCCGTCGGGGCGGGCGGGATTCGGGGCGTGGGCGATGCGGGAATGGGACGAATCCGGCGGCCACCTGGGTCGCGGCTACTTGTCCCTGGGGCAATGCCGTGGACGATGGCTGTCGGCGGGTGCTTACAGAACCCTTAACCCGGGCCTGCCACGGTATGCCGGGTAAGCGGAACTCGGGGGAGCGGACGACGTGCGGGTGCTGGTGGCGGACGACGAGCGGTTGTTGGCGGACACGGTGGCCGAAGGGCTGCGCCGCCTGTCGATGGCCGTGGACGTCTGCTACGACGGTGACGGTGCGCTGGAGCGGATCGGGGTGAACCGGTACGACGTCGCGGTGCTGGACCGGGACATGCCCGGGCACACCGGCGACGAGGTGTGCCGCAGCATCACCGACGCCCAGGTCGGCACGCGGGTGCTGCTGCTCACCGCCGCCGCCGGCATCCGCGACCGGGTGGAGGGTCTCGGCCTCGGCGCGGACGACTACCTCACCAAGCCGTTCGCCTTCGCCGAACTGGTCGCCCGGGTACAGGCTCTCGGCCGCCGGTCCACGCCCGCGCTGCCGCCGGTGCTCGCCCAGGACGGCGTGGTGCTGGACGTGGGTCGGCACACGGCCACCCGGGACGGCCGCCCGCTCCCGCTCAGCCCGAAGGAGTTCGCGGTGCTGCACGTGCTGCTGCGCGCGGACGGCCAGGTCGTCAGTGCCGAGGATCTGTTGGAACAGGCCTGGGACGAGTTCGCGGACCCGTTCACCAACGCCGTACGGGTCACCGTGATGACCCTGCGCAAGAAGCTCGGCGACCCGGCGATCATCCACACCGTTCCGAAGGCCGGCTACCGCATCGGCGGGACGGCGTGACCTGGACGCCCCGACGTCGGGTGTTGCTCGTGGGTCTGCTGGCCCTGCTGGCCGGGCCCGCGCTGCCGACACTGGGCACATGGCTGACGGGGGTGACCTGGACCTGGGGGCAGCAGTTCTGCGACCTGCCGATACCCGGGCTGTACACGGTCTGCGCGGACGTACGCCCGGGGGCGTTCGTGCTGCCCCTGGCGGCCGTCCTGCTCGTGACGGTGGCCGCGCTGGTGGGGGTCTGGCTCGGCGCGGTGTGGTGCCTACGTCCGGTCCGTGACCTGACCGGGCCCATCGAGCACGTCGGCCCGCAGAACCTCGGTCACCGGATCCGGCCCCGGGGTCGCGACGAGTTGGCCCAGCTGTCCCGGGCGATCGACGCGATGATGGAACGCATCTCCGCCGGGTACGACGGGCAGCGGCGCTTCGCCGCCAACGCCTCGCACGAGTTGCGCACGCCCCTCGCCGTGCAGCGGACCCTCATCGAGGTCGGTATGGCCCGAGCGCTCAGCGGCGAACAGTTGGAGTTGCTGACCAGCCAACTACTGGAGACCAACGAGCGCAACGAGCGGCTGATCGAGGGTCTGCTCGCGCTCAGCGAGAGCGACCAGGGCCTGCGGTCACGGATACCGCAGCGCCTCGACACCATCGTCGAGGCGGTGCTCGCCGGCTATCAGGACCGGGCCCGGGAAGCCGACGTCACGATCGACACCCACCTCGCGCCCCGGATCGTCGTCGGTGAACGGGTGCTGTTGGAACGCCTGGTCACCAACCTGGTGGAGAACGGGATCAAGTACAACCGGCGCGGCGGCTCACTCACCGTCGTGGTGAGCGGCGAACCGGCGCTGTCCGTGGTCAACACCGGCCAGCCCGTACCCGCCGAAGCGGTGGCCGGTCTCTTCGAGCCGTTCCGCCGACTGGCCCGGGACCGCACCGCGCAGGGTGGGGGCGCCGGCCTGGGCTTGGCCATCGCCCGCTCGATCACCCAGGCACACGACGGCACCATCGCGGCCCGGCCCGCCGAGCACGGCGGCCTGAGAGTCGACGTCCGACTACCCGACACGCACTGACGCTTCCACCACACCGCTCGGGTCCGCGTACCGCTGGACCCCACCTGCGGCGTGCCCGAAAGGAGAAACGATGTCACGCACCGTTGGCCGGGTCCGGGTCGATGTCGGGGAGGCCGCCGACTGGCTCGCCGGACGGGTGGTCCGCACCCCCGTGCTGCGGTCCCCGGTGATCGACGATCTGGCCGGGGCGCGCATCCTGCTGAAGGCCGAGAACCTCCAGAACGGCGGCTCGTACAAGATGCGGGGCGCGCTGCGGGCGGTGGGTCGGCTCGCCGCGGACGGCCACTCCGGCGTGATCGCCCAGAGCACCGGGAACCACGCGATCGCGGTGGCGTTGGCCGCCCGGGAGCACGGGCTCGCCGCGACCGTGGTGCTGCCTGTCGACGCGGCACCGACGAAGGTCGACCGGGCCCGCGCGGCGGGGGCGCGCGTCGTGCTCGCGGGGACCGACGTGCGGGAGCGGGTGGCGACGGCCGACAAGCTCAGCGACGAGACCGGTCATCCGGTCGTCGACGCGTACGACCACCCGGACGTCATCGCCGGGCAGGGGACGGCCAGCCTGGAGCTGATCGAGGAGGCCGAGCGCGCGGGCACACCGCTGGACGCGCTCGTCGTACCCGTCGGTGGTGGTGGTGGGGTGGCCGGCGCGTGCCTGGCCGCGGCCGGGAAAGGCATCGAGGTGTACGGCGTGGAGCCGGTGGGTTGCGACTCGCTCGCCCGCAGCCTGGCGGCCGGTGAGCGCGTGCCGGTCGCGCCCGCGCCCACGATCGCGGACGGGCTGCGGCCGACCTGCGTGGGTGAGCTGCCGTTCGCCATCGTGCGCGATGTGCTGCGCGGGGTCGTCCGGGTCGACGACGACGAGATCAGCGCGGCGTTCCGGCTGATCCTGATGGAGTTCAGGGTGCTCGCCGAGCCGTCCGGTGCGGCGGGGCTGGCCGGTGCGCTCCGGCTCACCGGCGACGCGGGTGTGGGCTTCGGTCGGCGGCGGACGGTCGGTGTGGTGCTGACCGGCGGAAACGTCGAGGCGTCGCTGCTGGCCCGATTGGTGGTCCAGCGGCCCGTCGCGGTGACGGCGGCGGAGGGGGTGGCGGCGTGAGCGCACCCGTTCGGATCGGCATCCTGTTCGGCGGCCCGTCGGCCGAGCACGAGGTGTCCTGCGCGTCGGCGCTCGGAGTCGCCCGGGCGCTCACCGGCAGCGGTTACCGCACGGTCGCCATCGGCGTCACCCGCAGTGGCGGGTTCCGGCTGATGCCCGACGCGGTCCTGGCCGATTTGCGCGACCGGCCATCCGCCGAGCGGGCCATCGACGACCAACTGACGGTCACCGGCCCGGCCGTCGAGCTGCGTCGCGGCCCGCGCCCCGGAGTCGTGCAGGTGGCCGCCGCCAACGCACCCGGGGCGGTGCACGCCGAGCTGGACGTGGTCTTCCCGGTGCTGCACGGCCCGTTCGGTGAGGACGGTGTGGTCCAGGGGCTGTTGGAGTCGTTGAACGTGCCGTACGTCGGGTGCGGCATCCTCGCCTCCGCGGTGGGCATGAACAAGGTGGCGATGAAGCGGGCGCTGCGGGCCGAGGGCATTCCGGTCACCCCGTACGTCGCCTTCGACTCGCACACCTTCCGGACGGTCGACGACCCGGAGGAACTCGTCGCCGGGCTGCGCCGACCCCTCTTCGTCAAACCGGCCGGCATGGGGTCCTCGATCGGCATCACCCGGGTCGGGGAGGGCGACGACCTGGCCGCCGCCGTGGCGGAGGCGCTCCGGCACGATCAGGTGGTCATGGTCGAGCAGGGGGTCACCGGTCGCGAGTTGGAGTGCGCGGTGCTCGGCGGCTCGCGCCCCGAGGCGTCGGCGGTCGGTGAGGTGCAGGTCGTCGGCGGCTGGTTCGACTACCAGCAGAAGTACTTCGGCGTCGCCGACCCGATGATCGTCCCCGCCGTCCTGCCGGACGAGGTGACCGAGCGGATCCGTGACCTGTCGCTGCGCGCGTTCGCCGCGATCGGCGGTTGGGGCCTGGCCCGCGTCGACTTCTTCTACGAGGAGGAGACCGGCGCGGTGTACGTCAACGAGCTGAACACCATGCCCGGCTTCACCGCGCACTCGATGTACCCGAAGGTATGGGCTGCCGTCGGTGTCGGGTACCGGGAGGTGGTGGACCGACTCGTCGAGCTGGCCCGCGTCCGGCACAGCGGACGGCCCGCGATGACGGCGGGGAGCGTCCGATGATCCTGCTCTCCGATCCCCGGGTGGCGGCCGTGCCCAGCGCCGACGACGGCGACCCGCTGGTGGACCTGCGGGCCCTGCCCGAGCTGCGCCTCGACGGCCGTGCCGCCGACCCCGCCGGGGCGTACGCCCGGTTGCGCGCCGGGGTCGTGGACCGCCTGCTGGCCGCGCAGCGTGCCCTGCCCGGCGGTCTACGCTTGCTGGTGGTCGAGGGTTACCGGCCGTACCAGGCGCAGTTGGCCATCTTCACCGGCTACCGCGACGAGCTGCGTCGTCGGCACCCGGACTGGTCCCCCGAGCGGCTGCACCGGGAGACCACCAAGTTCGTCTCACCGGTCGAGGTGGCCCCGCACAGCACGGGCGGGGCCGTCGACCTGACACTGTGTACCGACGACGGCGTGGAACTCGACCTGGGCACGGCCATCGACGCCACCCCGGAGGACAGCGCCGACGCCTGCTTCACCGACGCGCCCACCATCAGCGCGACCGCCCGTCGGCACCGGCAGATCATGGTGGACGCCCTCGGCGGTGTCGGGATGGTGAACTACCCGACCGAGTGGTGGCACTGGTCGTACGGGGACCGTTACTGGGCGCTGAGCACCGGCGCGCCACGCACCAGGTACGGGCCGGTGGACCTGACCGTCGCCCGATCGATTCCCGTCCCGGCTGAACGGTAGGGCGCTCCCGTCCGTACCAGGCGGTGACGGAAACACCGAGGACGGGAGTGACGGCGATGAGGGTGCAGCGCAAGCACGTGCTGGCGGCGAGCGTGGCGGTGCTCGCCGCAGCGGGTGTAGCGGTCGGTACCAACCTGGGGTTCGCCGGCACCTCCCCGACACGGTCGTCCGTCTGCTCCGGTTCGGTCACCTTCTCCGCGGAGGGCGGGGCGCCTGCGGCGACCAGCGATCGCTTCCCGGTGGGTACCCGGCTGCGGGTGACCAACCTGGACAACAACCGGGCGGCCACCGTCACGGTGACCGGCCCGTCGGGCAGTTGCGTCCTGCTCAACGCCGCGGCCATGGAGCTGGTCCGGGAGCCCGGGAAGAACGTGATCCGCCGCAACGTGGTGGAACGCCTCGACGGTGCCGCGCCGCCCGCCGCCGCGCCGGCACCCGGAACGGTACGCCCCGGCGCCGCCTCACCCGGCGCGTCCGGCCCGGCACCCCGTTCGGCCTGCTCCGGTGCGATCACCTTCTTCGAGGAGGCCGCCGGTCCGGCGGCCACCAGCGGGCAGTTCCCGGTGGGCACCCGGCTGCGGGTGACCAACCTGGACAACAACCGGGCGACCACCGTCACGGTGACCGGCCCGTCGGGCAGTTGTGTGCTGCTCAACTCGGCCGCGATGGAGCAGATCCGTGAGCCGGGCAAGAACCTGGTCCGCCGCAACACCGTCGAGGTGCTTCGCTGATCCCGGAGTAGGGGCCCGTGCATCGGGCCCCTACTCCAACGTCAGGTGATCGCCGTCTGGCCTGCTCGGCTAGCTCATGAGGAAGATCATGGCCGCGAGGCTCGCCCCCATGGCCAGGTGCTCCCAACGGAGCAGGTTCGTGATCGGTGTACTGCGCAGCCGGACTAGTGCGGTTGCCATCCAGCAGAGGTAAGCCGCCATGGCGGCGCGTAGCAACACAAGCGCCGCGTCGTGGCCGGGGCCGGTGCCGTGGTCCGTCCGGGGTCCGCCGGTCATGTGGTGGGTAACCATCGACTCGGCGGGTTGATGCATCAGCACGGCGAGCGCCATGAGCACGGCCCCGGCCGTACGGTGCCACTCCACCTCCGCGCCGCGCTCGGTCGGACCGCCGACGACGATTGCCACCGCCAAGGCCAGGAGCAGCAGCGTGCCCGCGTACTGCACAACCGGTGCGGCGTCGAGGGCCACGGCGGCCATGACAGCCACCATCGCACCCGCAACCATGCGGGCTCTGCGGGAAGCGCCCGCCCGCGGCACGACGCAGCAGCAGGCTGACACCGCGGCCGACCCGAGCATGATCACCTCGATCATCGGGACGTCATCGCGGTGCGACGCCGGGGCGTGACCATTGCGCGGTGGGGCGGCCGTTGAGGCGCCACGGGTGCCCGGTGACCCGCGGCCAGCCTTCAGGCGAGTTTTCCCAGTTCTCCTGCCGGCCGTACACCGTGAGATCCAGGGCGTGGTAGGTGGTCATCAAGGCCTCCACGCCCCGCCCGGTGGTCCAGTAGGTCTCGTAGACCTCGTCGCCGTCGCGCAGGTAGCACGCGATGAACCCGAAGCCGCGACCGTCGACCAGAACCGGGTCGGAGTCTTTCGCCGAATACCAGGGGAACCGGTAGCCCATGAACTCCGCGAACGGAGCACTTTCGTCGTAGGGGCCCTGGCAGAACACGGCGTAGGTGACGTCCCGAGCGTGCAGGTAGTCCAGCATCTGCACATGACAGGTCGAGAAGGTGCACCCCTCACACTGATGCTCGTACGGTTTGCCGTCGTGCCACATGTGGAAGTAGGCGATGAGCATCCGGCGGCCCTCGAACACCTCCACCAGCGGGGTGTCCCCGCCAGCGCCCCGCACCGCCACCGTCGGCATCAAGGTCATCGGCAGCTGACGGCGAGCGGCTGCGATCGCGTCTCCTTCGCGGGTATGGGCTTTCTCCCGGACCAGCAGTTCGTCGCGCTCACGCAGCCAGGTCTCCCGGTCGACGACCGGGGGCGCGGCGGCGCTGAAGGCGGGGGTTGCCGTCATGGCTATCTCCTTCGTGGGGTGGGGATCGGTCACAGGTACAGACGACGGAGTCGGCGATCGTCATCGTTGACCGATGACGGATGGGGTCCGCTGTCGTCAGTACGGTTGTGAGAACCGATCAGCCCCGGGGAGATCACATGCCCGACTCGCCTGACGAGCAGGCGGTCTGGCTGCAGCGCGCCTTCGACGAGCACCGACATGAGCTACACGTCCACTGCTACCGCCTCGCCGGGAACGTCACCGACGCGGACGACCTGGTGCAGGAGACCTTCCTGCGTGCCTGGCGGGCTCGCGACCGCTTCGAGGGTCGCGCGTCGGCGCGCACCTGGCTCTACCGGATTGCCACGAACGTCTTCCTCGACAGCCGCAAGGCGGCCGGTAACCGCACGGTGCCGTACGGTGATCCGCTGGAGTGGTCCACCGAGCTTGGTCCCTATCCCGACGCTCTGCTGGCCGACGATCCGCAGACCGGTCTCGCCGCCCGGGAGACCGTCGAACTGGCCGTGATCGCGGCGCTCATGTACCTGCCGCCGCGGCAGCGGGCGGCCTTCGTGCTGCGCGACGTCTACGGCTGGACACCGCAGGAGATCGCCGCCGCGCTCGACACCGCCGTAGCGGCCGTCAACAGCCTCCTCCAGCGGGCCCGCCACACCCTCCGGGGGCGCGCTCCGTCGGACCCGAAGGACTGGCGCCGCCCGCAGCTCACCAGTGAGGACGAAGACATCCTGCGCCGCTACGCCAACGCGAAGGACCCGGAGACGATCCGGGCACTGCTCGCCGAGGACGTACGGATCACGATGCCGCCCGAGCCGCCGGTCGTCGGGATCGACGCGGCCGCGGAGTTCCTCGGCCGACCGCTCGACTGGCGTACGTTCCCCACCTCGGCCAATGGGCGCCCGGCACTGATCAACTATCTCCGCCGGCCCGGCAGCCCGCACTACGAGGCGTTGGTCGTCGACGTACTCCGGATCGAGAACGGGAAGATCGTAGAGAGCAACGCCTTCATCGGTGCCCGTCACGTCGCCGCCTTCAGCATGCCCGCCACGCTCGAGCCCTAGACGAGTGACGTCGGAGTACTAGTCCGCCTGCCAGGTGCCGTTGTCGCGGACCCGAGCCGGGGCGCGGCCGAGCAGCAGAGTGGTCAGTGCGGCGTCGATGGTGTCGCCGAGGAACCACTCTCCGGCCTGGTCGAGCGCGAAGACCCGCCCCCGCTCGTCGACGGCCAGGATGCTGTCCTGCTGCTCGGTGCCGATCGGGAAGAGGCGTACGCCGAGCACCGCACCGAAGTCCGCGAGCGTGTCGGCGGTGTGCGCGATCGTGTGCGGGCGGATGTCGAAACGGGAGATCCACACCTGCTCGCCCCGGCCGCGCCGGGCACCGACCAGGCTGGGAAACGCGGTCAGCGCCTCCACGGCGGCCGGGAAGACCGAGTGTCGATGGGTCGCCCCCGGCACCGCTGTCACGTCCCGTACCGCCGCGGCGGCCATGATCTGGTCGCCGATGTGCGGTCGCCAGCCGGCCGCGACCAGCGCGTTGGCCACCTCCGCCGGGAAGCGCCCGGGGTCGGGGTCGGTCGCCGCCGGAGCGCGCCAGGTCTCGGTGTACGCCCGAGCCGTCTCCGGTAGGACGTTGGCGCGCACCAGGAAGCTGATGCACGAGTCGCAGGGCAGCTCCGCCGGGCCACCGGCTGGATCGCCGGGCTCCCGGATTCGGAAGATCTCGAACCGGGCGCCCTCCAGCAACGCCGCCGCCTCGGCCCGACCCATCGGCGCGATGCCCTCGGCGGCCCGGCGGTGGTCGTACTCGTGCAGCACGTCGGAGACCACGATCAGCTCGGCGTGGGCGTCCCCGCCCCGGACCAGCTCGCCCGGAGGCAACTGGTCCAGATAGGTGCGGACCAGCGGGTGATGATTCAGCGGCACGTCGCCCTTCGCGCCCTCCGCCGTCCAGATCCGCCCGTCGATCGTCAGGTGCGCCGACGTGTTCGGGGTGGGCACCCGGTGGATCTCCCGGACCAGCAGCCTCGACGGGTCGACGGTGCGGGGAGCGGTCGGCCCGGCCGGCTGACTGCGCCGGTACAACTCCGCCACCACATCGCTCGGCACCCGTGGCCAGGTGGTGACCGTGCCGGTCTGCTTGTCGATGACTGTCGTCGGCAGGTCCCCGGGGACCGTCCGCACCTCGGTGGGCACGACGGACGTGATGACGTACCCGAGGTCGAACTCGTCCACCATCGCTGTGCACTCGTGGCCCAGGCGCTGCGAGTCGCGGCGGGCCCACGTGGCGGCGAGCTGCTCGGCCTGCTGACGGTCGATCACGCTCTGAAACTACCGGACTACACGGATCGATGGCAGCCGGTATGGTGCTGCTCTACCGACGGTGACGGGAGGAACGGCGGTGAGCGAACACGTGGACCGGCACGCCAACCGCGAGCTGCGGGCCCGATTCGACGACGTGTACGGGCAGTATCAGCAGCTCAGGTCCGGTTTGGACAATCTGCAGACACGGCTCGCCGAGCTGCGGGTCACCCGGCGATCGGCCGACGGTCAGGTCACCGCGACAGTTGGCGCACGCGGCGAGTTGATCCAGGTGGAGCTGGCGTCGACCGTCTACCGCGAGCGCGACGCCGCAGCGCTCGGCCGAAAAATCACCGAAACAGTCCACGCCGCCGCGACCGCCGCCGTCGACGCCACTCGCGACCTCGTCGCGGAGAGCATGCCGGCCAGGTCCGGCTCGGTGGAGTTCCTGCGTACCGGCGACTACGCGGCCCTGCTCGGTCGAGCCGACGCGGTGCTCGGCAGGCGGGAGGGGCAGCCATGACCGACGGGCGACTCTGGCTCGATCCGTCCCGGGCGTGTCGAGGCGGCGCCGACCTGGCGCTCGCCGGGGAGGCGGTGACGGCCCGTCGAGCGGCCGAAGGCGGTGCGATCGAGGCCGCGAGCGGTGCCAGGCCGTGGGGTCGCGACGACATCGGCGCGGCGTTCGAGCGTAACTACCGCGAGATCGAGCAGATCGTCATGCGGGCCTGGGCGGGGGTCGGGCACCGACTCACCGAGTTGGGCGGCGACGTGGTTCGCGCCGTCGACGCGAGCGTGCAGACCGACGCTGCCAACGCCGGTCGGCTCGCTCGGATCACCGACCGGCACTGACGGCCGGGGATCGCGATGACCGTGCTGCCCAGCCCGATTCCGCACCCACTGGACCTCGCACCCTGGGACGTTCCAGGGTGGATCTACGAGGCCCTCGACTGGGTGGTCGGTGTGCAGTGGCCGGAGGGTGACGAGCGAGCCGTCTGGGACGTCGCCGACCAGTGGTACGACGTCGCCGCCGTGCTCGCCGGTCCGCATGCCGACGCCGCCGCGGCCGCCGTCGAGGTGCGCAACGGGTACGGCGGGGTCGGGGCGGTCGACGCGGCGTTCGAGGCCGCCTGGCGGGGCATCGCCGAAGGCGCGGACGCGCCGCTGCCCGTGCTGCTCGCGGTGACCGCCGATCTCGGCCGACTGGTCGAGGAGTGCGGCTGCGACATCGAGGGCGCCAAGCTGGAAGTCTGGATCGAGCTGGGCATCCTCGTCATCGAGCTGCTCTCGGTGGCGGTCGCGGCGGTGCTGACCGCCGGTGCCGCCACCCCGGCCGCCGGGGCGGCGATCACCGCCACGAGGCTGCTGGTCCAACAGATCATCAAGCGGCTGATGGGTCAACTGGCCGGCAAGTCCCTCAAACACGGGCTCCGGGAGGCCGGCGAGCGAGCCGCCAAGGAGGTCGCCCGAGACGGGGTGCGAGGGCTCGCCAAGCGGGCCGCCCGGGAAGGGCTGGAGGAGGCCGCGGAGGAGAGCGGCGTCACGCTGGCCACCCAGGCGTACCAGAACTCCACCGGCCGGGCCCACGGCCTGGACCTGACCGACCTCGGTGCCTCGGCGGTCGGTGGGCTCGCCGGTGGGGCGGTCGCGCCCCTCGCCGGCCTCGGCCGACACGCGACCGGGCGAGCGGCCCGCGTCGGTGAGCACCTGGGGCGGGAGATGACCGGCGAGGTGCTCGCCGACAGCGCTGCCAGCCTCGCCACCGGCCACGGCCTGACCTCGATGGAGGACGTGGCCCGGGCCGCCGCCTCCGGGGCCACCGGCTCGGTGACCGGCCAGACCGACCACGCCCTACGCGCCCGGCTCGACGCCCAGGCCGACGCCCTCGCCGGGGCGTCACTCGTCGGCCCCACGCTGCCGTCCGTGGCGGCACCAGTCTCCTTCCCGCCTCCCGAGGCGGATCCGGCCGGGGTGTCTCCGGTCGTTCCGACGCAGGCCACGCCACCGGACCAGGTGGCCCCGCCCCGCGCCGACCGGCCACCCGCCGCCGACGTGAACGTGTCGGCGTCACCATCGGTGGCCGCCGGGTCCGACATGGACGGCCTCGACAGTCCGCTGCGTGCCCCCGAGCCGAACACACTTCACCCGACGGACGTGAGCGCCACACAGCAGATCGCCGCCGACCCGACGCTGTCGTCGGTGGATGCGGGTCGGGTGTTGCCGTCGGTGGCTGCTGATCCGGCGTCGTTGCCGGTGGATGCGGGTCGGGTGTTGCCGACGGACGCTGCTGATCCGGCGTCGTCGTCGGTGGATGCGGGTCGGGTGTTGCCGACGGACGCTGCTGATCCGGCTCTGCCGCCGGTGATCGGTGATCCGGCCGTGTCGTCGGCAGACGTTGGTCGGAGTGTGCCGACGGTGGCTGCCGATCCGACGTTGTCGTCGGTGGCCCCGGATCCGAGGATGTCTGCGATGACCACGCCCGGGGCCGTTGAGCCGGTCACCGGTGTCGCGCCGGGCCAGCCGGGAAACCCGCCACACACCGCCGGCCCGGTCGCCTGGTCTCCCTCGACCGGCGCGCCCGCACCGACAACAGCGCCCGGCGTGATGCCGCCGGGCACCGTCGCTACCCCGCTGATCGGTACGACCCCGACAGTGGTCGGCCGGTCCACCGTGCCGTCCCGCCCAGCGGCACGAGGCGTGCGCGCACCGGCACCAGCAGCCGAGCACCCGGCCCGGGGCAGGGCGTCGATCCCCGTCGAGCTGGTCTTCGGTGACCCGGTGGTGCCGGCGACCGAGGCCGACGACTCCTACGCGGCGCAATGGGCCGCCGAGGCCGAAGCCGCCGAGCGGCGGCGCTACCAGGGCCACTACGAATCACAGCGGACCGGCTTCGAACGCAATCGCCGCCAGGCGGAGGCGATCCGTCTGCGCGCCCGGGCGGCGGAGCACGATCGTCGGGCCGTCGAGTACGCCACCTACGCCCGACAGTTGCACCGCGCGGGTAACCGGCAGTGGGCCGACGGCTGGCAGCGAGCCGCGAACGACGAGGCACGCGCGTACGCCCAATGGCGTGACCTGGCCGACGCGGTGCTGGCCGGCACCACGGCACCGCAGGTCGTGGACCTCGGTGCGGCCACCTTCGAGCATGCCAACCGGGACGTGGGCGCCCTCGCGCTCGGCGCGGTGGAGACCGGCGGCCCGTCCCGGCTCACCGGCGACGACCATCCGCCACCGATCGACGACTCCCGACCGTACGGAAAGCCCGGCGGACTACGTCCGCCGCTCGCCCTGCACCAGGTGGACGTCGAACGGCAGATGCCCCGCGAGCCGGACGGCACCATCACCCGCACCGCCGACCCCCGACGGGGCGGCTGGTTCCGGCTCCTCAACGACGGAGGTCCCGCCGCCGACGCCACCCGGGGCATCAACTGCCTGGACTGCACCCTGTCGTTGTTCGAGACCTGGGTGCACGGGCGGCCACGGGTGTCGGCACCACGTACCTTCGACGGTTACCTCAACGGTGACATCCGCCGACCCATCCGGGGCGAGGCAGGCGGCCCAGGCCGGGTGGAGGACGTCACCGGCGGGCGCTTCCAACAACTCCTCGCCCCGTCCGGTCAACGCACCTATGCCGAGCACAGCCGGGAGGCCGCCGACCGGGGGTACCGCAACCTGCACGACCAACTGCTCCTGGGAGGCCACGGCAGCTACGCGTTCCTGGTGACCGAGTGGGCACACGGCGGATCGCACGCCTGGGTGGCGCTCAACCAGAACGGCACAGTGCTCTACGTCGACCCGCAGACCGGTGTGGTCCGCGACCGGCCGTTGTACCCCGACGTGAGCGGCATCGACGCCCTGGTGCTGGACGGGACCGGCCGACCGATGCCGCTCGGCGGGCTGCCCCGGGGCCGGTTCAGCGAGCGGCCGGACCTGCCGGACCACCCCTCGACGTACGACAACGCCGGCCACGGCGACCCGTACGTCAACCGGATGTACCTACTCCTGGACGGCCCTGGCTCGGCGCAGCACCCGGTCACGCCGGTCGGCGACGAGGACGAAGCAAGCGGATCGCATCCTCCAGACGTTGAGTTGGCGCAGCTCACGGCAGAGGAGTTGGCAGGCTTGACGGACCTTCGTGAACGAGCGATCGCGGTTGCCAATCATGTTGAGGGGGAACTTGCTCAAGTTGGGCGGATCGTGTCGGAGGCGATGGGCCTCCCACAGCCGATCCAGTTGCGTGACAAGGGCACTCGTGTCAAAGGTCTGAACTCTTTGGCGCGGAAGTTCCTCGACGAGGCGCGGAGTTTGGCCATCAGCGTTGAGCAATTCGCGGGTACCGTTAACGACGCTCTGCGGTTCTTGTTCGAGATGCCGCCTGGCGAAAAATATCGGGTTGGTGTTGAGTTAGTGCTCGCAAGTCTCACGGAGGCAGGTTTTTCCGTCCCGCCGGCGGAGCTCAAGAACTTCTGGCGGGCGGGCAACAGGTTTTACGGATTCAATTGCACGCTCCAGTCTCCCGACGGCCTTCTTGTCGAGTTGCAACTGCACACCCGAGATTCACGAGCGGCATGGATGCAGACTCATGTCGACTATGAGATTCTGCGTCGGGTCGGGAGTAGTCCAGAGGAGCACGTGCACGCATTTCTGAGGATGCTTGCCGCGAACCGCGAGCGCCGGATGTCGGAATGTGTGCCCCCCGGTTTGGCGGATCGCTTTCCAACCAAGGACGCGAGCTTCGCCAAGTGGCTGAGCAGAAACGGAGATGCGTGGAGCAAGTATCAATCGTGGCTTGATCGTCAAGGGGCTAGCTTCTCGCAGATAGCTGAAGAGTTGGGGCTGGATTCCAGCGACTTCCCAATAGCGGAAGATGTTGCCGTCAAGTTGGAGAAAGAAATTGTTGACGTACTACGTAATTTATCGCAATGACGAGAGGGAGGGAGGGGCGGCCGGACTCTTCGTGGCTGATGCGGGTACCGGAAACGCGATCCTGTGGGATCACCGACGCGGAGGCTGGGCCTTCGACCCTGCCCTTGTGGCACGTTTCGTTAATGACTACCGGAACGATGATCGGTTCGAAACAGTCAACAGGTCGACGGCTGAGAGAGTGGCCGAGGCCATCACTGGCGGTAGCCCTCTGCTTGATGAGGACAGCATCCGCGCCATGTTTCCGTCCGATTCAGATGATACTGGTCGATAGCCACCGGCGTCAGCGAACAGGAGCGCCACGCGGGCGGCCTGGACAGGCACGAGTTGGCACGGACCGGATAGGCGCGGGGTAGGCACTGCCGAATAAGATCGACGCATGGCGAGATCCGGCTCGGAGAGCATCTGGTCCACTGTCTGGGCATGGCCGGTCGGCATCGCGGTCGGTCTGGCCGTCGGCATCCCCGTGTTCGGCGCGAAGGGTGGAGTGGCCTTCGGCGTCGCCCTCGGCGTTGCCTTCGCGGTCGGCCTTGGCGCGATCAGAGACCGAAAGTCCACCGTCGAGGCTGCTCAGGCAGGTCTTCCCGACCAGGGCGACGCCCGTGATCAGTCGACCAAGGGTGCGACGGACGGCAGTGCCACTGGCGTGGGCCCGGACCGTCCCCTCTGACCATGATCGACTCGCGTTTCACGAAAACGGGGCATCCAGCGGCGTTGGATGGCCCGGTTTCCATGAACTCGAGTGGATCACGGCCGTGGACGACCGCGCGGCCGGGCATCAGCGCCGAGCCGGACATCAGCGCACGGCCGGGCGCCAGCGCCGGTCCAGGCGCCAGCGCACGGCCGGGCACCAGCGCCGAGCCGGGCACCAGCGCACAGCCACATGGCAGCGCAAGCCCAGTGATCGGCGCGCAGCCGGCGGGGCCGGGCGGTGTGGCCGAGGCGTTGGCCGTACAGGAGGAGTTGCGGCCGCTGGTCGATCTGGTCGGGCCGGGGCCGAGCGCGCCTGCGACGGTGGCCGGCCTGGATGTCGCGTACTCCCTGGGTGGTGACCTTCTGGCGGCGGCCGTGACGGTGTTGGACGGCCGGACGTTGGAGGTGACCGAATCGGCGGTCAGCGTGGGGCGGCCCGCGTTCGACTATGTGCCGGGGTTGTTCGCGTTCCGTGAGTTGCCCGCGCTGCTCGCCGCACTGGACCGCCTGACCGTCGTGCCGGACCTGTTGGTCTGCGACGGGCACGGGCTGGCCCATCCGCGTCGGTTCGGGTTGGCCTGCCACCTGGGGGTGGTCACCGGGCTGCCCGCGATCGGGGTGGGGAAGACGCCACTGGTCGGGACGTGGGATCCGCCGGCTGGCCAGCGGGGCGCCTGGTCGCCGCTGCGCGACGGCGGTGACGTCGTCGGCCGGGTGCTGCGGACCCAGGACGGCGTGAAGCCGGTCTTCGTCAGCGTCGGGCATCGGATGAGCCTGGAGAACGCGACAGCGCAGGTGCTCGCCTTGACACCGCGCTACCGGCTGCCGGAGACCACCCGCACCGCCGACCGCCTCAGCCGCGACGCCCTCGCCGAGGCTCAAGCCCAAGCCCAACAAGCCGACTGACCGTGGCTGAGCGCCCGCGTTGAGGCAGGCCGCCGACCGCCCGAGCGCCCGCGTTGAGGCAGGCCGCCGACCGCCCGAGCGCGCACAGCGCGGGCCGGTCCACCCTGCCTGGGCGGGCCCTCCACCTGCGGCGAACCGCGGCGATGCTGATCCTCTCCGCCGGTCGACGGGCCGGGTCGCAAACAGGGTCGTAAACCGTAACGCCGCACACATCCGGCCCGCTCTATGACCGGCGGCCCTGATGGGCCGGTAGTAGCCTGTCCCGCGGACCCCACCCGGGGAGAACGGCGAGGTGATCATGACGGTGCGTCGACGCACGACGCGGCTCGCGGCGGTCTGCGCGCTGGTGGGCGGCCTGGTGCTGCTCGGCGCGTCGCCGGCGTCCGCCGACAGCGACGTGGTCCGGGTCGGTGCGGCCAGCAGCTTCGCCGCCGGCGGTTCCCCGCAGGGGGTGAACGTCGCGGTGCGCAAGCGCACCGACGGGTGCGTCCTGCTGCGTACCACGTTGGGTCTGCGCCTTGACGGTCTTCAACCGGACCAGGTGAAGGTCGAAGTCGCCGCGGATGGGCGTTGGCTTCCGGTGGGCGTGTCGGGCGGCACTGGCACGGTGCAGACCGCGCAGACGTCGCCCGCGAAGCCGAGGCTGTGCAAGGGCAAGGCGATCACGATGCGGTACCGGGTGGCGATCGCCGCGGGCGCCCCCGGTGGTCGGCTCGTCGTGACCGGTGTGGGTCTCAGCGCCGAAGGTCAGACGTTGGGTCACCACAGCGACGCGGCCCGGGTCACCGGTGGGCGGGTGACGCCGTCGCCGACGCCGTCGAAGACGCCGTCGCCCACGCCGACCCCCACCGAGGTCGCGACCGTCGACGAGGCGGTGACCCCGGCAGCCCTGGTGTCCGACGCGCCGGACACCAAGGCGGCTGCCGCGGAGTCGTCCGGCGGTGGATCACCGGTGATGTTCTTCGGCATCGTGATGGTGGCGGTCGGTCTGCTGCTCATCGTGCTGCTGTTGCGTCGCTCGCGGCAGGACCGCAAGCCGTCCGACGAGTCACCGGACTCGCTTCCGGGTAACCCCGGCGGCACCACCTACCGCGTCGGTGGTGGGTCACCGGCCGCGCCCGGTCGCCCAGGCCAGGTGTACGGCCAGCAGCCACCGGCCGCCGGCTGGGGTGCCGTGCCGTCGCCGCGCCCCCCGGCCGGCGGCGGGGTCTATGGTGCACGGCCGGGCGGCACCACTCCCGAGGCGACGCAGCCGATGCCCGGCGGACCGCCGACCGGGACGCCGCCGACCGACGAGGGCGGCCACACCGTCTTCATTCCCCGGCTCCCCGGCTGAGCGAGGCTGGACCTGCCGCCTCCGTTAGGCTCAGGCTCGGTGTCTAACTTGCGGCCAAGGAGTGGAACACGTGTCTGATCTGTCCCAGATCGTGAAGGCGTACGACGTTCGAGGGACGGTACCGGACCAGTGGGACGAAAGGGTCGCCGAGGCGCTCGGGGCCGCGTTCACCCAGCTGCTCAACTCCACTGACGAGCCGGGCGACGCGGTTGTCGTCGGGTACGACATGCGGGCCACCTCGCCCGGGCTGGCCGCCGCGTTCGCCGCCGGCGTACGCGCCGAGGGCCGCTCGGTGATCGAGATCGGTCTCGCCTCCACCGACCTGCTCTACTTCGCCTCCGGCTCGCTCGACCTGCCCGGTGCGATGTTCACTGCCAGCCACAACCCCGCGCAGTACAACGGCATCAAGATGTGCCGCTCCGGTGCCCGTCCGATCGGGCAGGAGAGCGGTCTGGCGGAGATCCGGGACCGGGCTCAGGCCCTTCTGGATTCGGGCGAAGCCCGTCCGGCCGGTGAGCCGACCCGGCCGGCCGAGCGGCGTGACCTGCTTCCGGACTACGCCGGCTACCTGCGCAAGCTGGTGGACCTCTCGGGCATCCGGCCGCTGAAGGTGGTCGTCGACGCCGGCAACGGGATGGGTGGCTTCACCGTCCCGACCGTGCTGGGCGACGCCGCCCTGTCGCCGTTGCCGCTGGAGATCGTGCCGCTCTACTTCGAGCTGGACGGCAGCTTCCCCAACCACGAGGCCAACCCACTGGACCCGGCGAACCTGGTCGACCTCCAGCGGGCGGTGGTCGAGCACGGCGCCGACATCGGGTTGGCCTTCGACGGCGACGCCGACCGGTGCTTCGTGGTGGACGAGCGCGGCGAGCCGGTCTCGCCCTCGGCGATCACCGCTCTCGTCGCCGCGCGTGAGCTGGCCAAGCACCCGGGTTCCACGGTGATCCACGGTCTGATCACCTCCAGCGCGGTCGCGGAGATCATCCGTGAGCATGGTGGAGAGCCGGTCGTCGCCCGGGTCGGGCACTCGTTCATCAAGGCGGAGATGGCCCGGACCAACGCCGTCTTCGGCGGCGAACACTCCGCGCACTACTACTTCCGCGACTTCTGGTTCGCCGACACCGGCATGCTCGCGGCGATGCACACCCTGGCGGCGTTGGGCGAGCAGTCCCTGCCGATGTCCGTGTTGGCCGGCGAGTACGAGCGCTACATCGCCTCCGGTGAGATCAACTCGACGGTCGCGGACCAGGCGGCGGCGGTGGCCGAGGTGCGGGCCGCGTACCCGGAGGCGGTGGCCGACGAGATGGACGGGCTCACCCTGCGTTTCCCCGACGGCGCGTGGTTCAACCTGCGCGCGTCCAACACCGAGCCGTTGCTGCGGCTCAACGTCGAGGCACCCTCCCGTGATCGGATGGTCTCGCTCCGGGACGACGTGCTCGAGCGCGTTCGCCGATAAGATCGCCTGCGCCGGTCGGCACCGCCGTCGGTGAAGCCGCACACGTGGAAGGAGCCGTGCCATGGCCCTGGATCCGCAGTTGCTCGAGATTCTCGCCTGTCCGGACACGCACCACGCCCCGCTCACCTACGATGCCGAGGCGCAGACGTTGACCTGCACGGAGTGCGGTCGGATCTTCGAGGTCCGCGACGACGTGCCGGTGCTGCTGCTCGACGAGGCGCGCGGCGGCCCTGGGCAGCCCTCATGATCGACGGCACGGCTGGGGTCAGCGGCCGTCGCGAAGCGGACGAGGCCCTGCTCGACAACCCGGACGCGCTGGCCGAGCACGACCCGGGCGGCATGCTCCGGCACACCGCGTCGGCCGGCGCGCAGGTCCGCGAGAGCGCCGCACTGGCTGCTGAGGCGAACCTGTCGGTCCTCGCCGACGACGGGCGGCCCCGAGCCGTCGTCATCGCCGGCATCGGCACGGCTGGGCGTACCGGGGATGTGCTCGCCACTGTCGCCGGGCCGCGCTGCCCGGTCCCGGTCATCGCGCACCGCAGCGCGGGTGTGCCCGGCTGGGTGGGCGCGGCCGACGTGGTGATCGCGGTGAGCGCGTCCGGTCGGAGCCCGGAGGCGCTCGGCGCGGCGGAGGCCGCGCACCGGCGCGGTGCCCGACTGGTGGCCGTGGGCGCTCCCGACTCGCAGTTGCAGTCGATCGCCGAGCAGGCTCGGGCGCCGTTCATTCCGGTGCCTCGGCGTGCCCCGGCGCGGGCCAGCCTCTGGGCGCTCACCGTGCCGGTCCTGCTCGCCGCCCGTTCCCTCGGGCTCGTGAAGGTCAACGAGGCGGACCTGGCGGAGACCGCGGCCCGGCTGGACGCGGAGGCAGACCGCTGCCGGTCCTCCGCCGAGTCGTTCGTCAACCCGGCCAAGTCGCTGGCCCTGGGGCTGGCCGGTTCGATCCCGATCGTGTGGGGCTCGTCCCCGCTGGCGACCGTCGCCGCCCGCCGGTTCGGCGACACCCTGTCCGCCAACGCCCGCTACCCGGTGGTCACCGGAGCGCTCGGTGAGGCCGGTCGGGGTCGGGTCGGGCTGCTCGACGGCGTCTTCGGTGGCCTGGCCGAGGGGGAGCGCGACATCTTCGCCGACCCGACCGAGACCGACGGCGAGGGCACCCGACTGCGGTTGGTGCTGCTGCGTGATGGCGGGCTCAACGCCGAGGACGACACCGACGAACCCTTCGCCGTCGAGGAGCGCCGCGCGGACGCGGTGCAGACCCTCGCCGAGCGTCGCGGTGTGCGGTGCGACGTGGTGACCGCCGAGGGTGGCTCCGCGCTGGAGCGGCTGGCCTCGCTGGTCGCGGTCCCGGATTTCGCCTCGATCTACCTTGCCCTGGCCCACGGGTTGGACCCGATGGCCGTGCCGGCCATCACCGAGATGAAGGAGCTGTCGAACCAGTGAACGGACGTAGGGGGCGGCGCGTCATGCGCGGGCCGGTCGGCTTCGTACGGCGAAGCGGAGCGGTGGCATGAGCGCCAACGGTGGGACGAAGGCGATCGTCGCCGCCCTCCTGGCCAACGTCGGCATCGCCGTCACCAAGTTCATTGCGTTCCTGCTCTCCGGCTCGTCGTCGATGTTGGCCGAGGCGGTCCACTCGGTCGCCGACTCCGGCAACCAGGGCCTGCTGCTGCTCGGCGGTAAGCGGGCGAAGCGGGCGGCCACCCCGGAGCACCCGTTCGGGTACGGCCGGGAGCGCTACATCTACGCGTTCATCGTGTCCATCGTGCTGTTCAGCATCGGTGGCCTGTTCGCGCTGTACGAGGCGTACCACAAGTGGCACGACCCGCACGGCATCGAGTCCTGGCACTGGCTGCCGGTGGTGGTGCTCGTGGTGGCGATCGTCATGGAGTCGTTCTCCTTCCGGACCGCCATCAAGGAGTCCAACCACATCCGGGGCAACCAGTCCTGGGTGCGCTTCATCCGCCGGGCCAAGGCACCGGAGCTGCCGGTCGTGCTCCTGGAGGACTTCGGGGCGCTCGTCGGTCTGGTGTTCGCGCTCTTCGGCGTCACCATGACGCTGATCACCGGCAACGGTGAGTGGGACGCCGCCGGCACCGCGATGATCGGCATCCTGCTGGTCGTCATCGCCGTGGTGCTGGCCATCGAGACGAAGAGCCTGCTGCTCGGTGAGGGTGCCGAGGCGTCCGAGCTGGCCGCCATCGAGCGGGCCGTCACCGACGGCCCCGAGGTGGAGCGGATCATCCACATGAAGACGCTCTACCTGGGGCCGGAAGAGCTGCTGGTGGCTGCCAAGATCGCCGTGCCGGAGTGGGAGAACGCCCACGACCTGGCGCGCGGCATCAACGCCGTCGAGGCGCGGATCCGCGCGGCGGTGCCGATCGCCCGGGTGATCTACCTGGAGCCGGACGTCTACAGCGTCGCCGCCGCCAACGCCGGCACCGGCGCCGCCGCCGACACCGCTGTGCCGCCGGCAGAGGGCGCGGCCGGTGAGGCGGCCGGGCGGGCCGGAGGCTGACGGGTGGAACCGCTG
The DNA here is from genome assembly GCF_029581455.1 of Micromonospora sp. WMMD964. Taxonomy (NCBI): domain Bacteria; kingdom Bacillati; phylum Actinomycetota; class Actinomycetes; order Micromonosporales; family Micromonosporaceae; genus Micromonospora; species Micromonospora sp. WMMD964. Next base: position 2,114,552 of record NZ_CP120860.1, read on the forward strand.
TACGGACCGATCCGCGACTACGCCTGGGGGTCCCGCTCCGCCATCGCTCTCCTGCAGGGGCGGCCGGTGCCCAGCGAGGGGCCGGAGGCGGAGCTGTGGTTGGGCGCCCACCCGGGCGCCCCGGCCAGCGTGGCCCGTGCCGGCCTGCGGGTGAGCCTCTGTGACCTGGTGCGGGACGAGCCGGGGCAGTGGCTCGGCCAGCGGGTGTCCGAGCGCTTCGGTGACCGCCTGCCGTTCCTGCTCAAGGTCCTCGCGGCCGACGCCCCACTGAGCCTGCAGGCGCATCCGGACGCCGAACAGGCCCGGGTCGGCTACGCGGCCGAGCAGGGGCGTCCCGAGGGGGAGCGCAACTACGCCGACCCGCACCACAAGCCGGAGTTGCTCGTCGCGCTCACCCCGTTCGAGGCGTTGTGCGGCTTCCGGGACCCGACGGAGTCGGCCGAGGCCCTCGCCGCGTTCGGCGTACCGGAGTTGACGCCGGTGGTCACCGCGTTGCGTGACGGGCCGACGGGGCTGCGGACGGCGGTGCGGACGCTGCTCGGCTGGCCGGTGGCCGAGCGCGAGGCGTTGTTGGGTTCGGTGCTGGCGTCCTCGGCCGACGGTCCGGACGCGGAGCTGGTCCACCGGTTGGCCAAGGCGTACCCGGCCGACCCGGGCGCGCTGGTGGCACTGCTGTTGCACCACGTGCGGCTGGTCCCGGGGGAGGCGATCTGGATGCCGGCGGGCAACCTGCACGCCTACCTGAGTGGCTGCGGTGTGGAGATCATGGCGGCCAGTGACAACGTGCTGCGCGGCGGCCTGACCCCGAAGCGGGTGGACGTCGACGAGTTGTTGCGGGTGCTGCGCTTCGAGGTGCTCGACGATCCGGTGCGCTCCGCCCAGCCGGTCGGCCCGGGTGTGGACTGGTGGCCCGTTCCGGTGGACGACTTCGCGCTGCACCACGTACGGGTCGACGCGGCGGTGCCCTCGGTCACGCTGCCGCTGCCCGGTCCCCGGGTGGTGCTCTGCGGTGGTGGGTCGATCACCGTGGACGATGGCGCCGGAGCGGTGACGCTCGTGTCCGGCCAGGCGGCGATCGGCACGGCGGCGGGTGAACCGTTGCGGATCAGTGGCGACGGTGACGCGTACGTGGCGACGTCGGGGCTGAGCTGACGGCTGTCCGGACCACGACACAAGTCCGACTTTTCCGGAATAGCTTGACGCGACCCTGCCTGAGTGTGACTCTATGAGTACGCAGCGTTATCGCGACGACGGTCCGAGAACGTGCGGGGGAACCAAACCGGGGGGATGCACGGGGCGGGCGGGACGTGGGCGGCTGAGTCTGTCCACCACCGACCGCCCCGTGCGCTGTTCCGCGGCCCGTCCCCCGGATGCCCGCCGCCGACGCGCGTAAGGTGGAGGGTCGGCGCAGACATCGTTCGACAGGAGCTTTCATGACCAGCACCCTCCCGGCGGCCGCCAGCGGTACGTCGTCCGAGGCCCGGCCGAGCACGCTCGCCGACGGCGACTTCAAGGTGGCGGATCTGTCGCTCGCCGAGTTCGGGCGTAAGGAAATCCAGCTCGCCGAGCACGAGATGCCCGGCCTCATGGCGATTCGGCGGGAGTTCGCCGAGGCGCAGCCGCTCGCCGGCGCGCGGATCACCGGCTCGCTGCACATGACCATCCAGACCGCCGTCCTGATCGAGACGCTTGTCGCGCTCGGCGCGCAGGTGCGCTGGGCGTCGTGCAACATCTTCTCCACCCAGGACCACGCCGCCGCGGCGATCGTCGTCGGCCCGAACGGCACGCCCGAGGCCCCGGCCGGCGTTCCGGTGTACGCGTGGAAGGGCGAGACCCTCCCGGAGTACTGGTGGTGCACCGAGCAGGTGCTCGCCTGGCCGGACGGGCAGGGCCCGAACATGATCCTCGACGACGGCGGTGACGCCACCCTGCTGGTGCACAAGGGCGCCGAGTTCGAGAAGGCCGGTGTGGTCCCGCCGGTCGAGTCGGCCGACTCCGAGGAGTACGCCGTCATCCTCGAGCTGCTGCACCGCTCGCTCGCCGAGGACGGCCAGCGGTGGACCCGGATCGCCGCCGGCATCAAGGGCGTGACCGAGGAGACCACCACCGGCGTGCACCGGCTCTACGAGATGCACCGCGCGGGCACCCTGCTCTTCCCGGCCATCAACGTCAACGACTCGGTGACCAAGAGCAAGTTCGACAACAAGTACGGCTGCCGGCACTCGCTGATCGACGGCATCAACCGGGCCACCGACGTGCTGATCGGCGGCAAGATGGCCGTGGTGATGGGCTACGGCGACGTGGGCAAGGGGTGCGCCGAGTCGCTGCGCGGCCAGGGCGCCCGGGTCGTGGTGACCGAGGTCGACCCGATCTGCGCGTTGCAGGCCGCGATGGACGGCTACCAGGTCGCCACCCTGGACGACGTCGTCGAGCAGGCGGACATCTTCATCACCGCCACCGGCTGCTTCGACGTCATCACCAACGAGCACATGGCTCGGATGAAGCACCAGGCCATCGTCGGCAACATCGGCCACTTCGACAACGAGATCGACATGGCCGGTCTGGCCAAGCGTTCCGACGTCGAGCGGGTCAACATCAAGCCGCAGGTCGACCTGTGGCGCTTCGCCGACGGCCACGCCGTCATCGTGCTCTCCGAGGGTCGCCTGCTGAACCTGGGCAACGCCACCGGCCACCCGAGCTTCGTGATGTCGAACTCGTTCGCCAACCAGACGATCGCCCAGATCGAGCTGTTCACCAAGACCGAGGACTACCCGATCGGCGTCTACGTGCTGCCCAAGCACCTGGACGAGAAGGTGGCCCGGCTGCACCTGGGCGCGCTCGGTGCCAAGCTGAGCACGCTGACCAAGGAGCAGGCCGCGTACCTCGGTGTCTCCCCGGAGGGTCCGTTCAAGCCGGACCACTACCGCTACTGATCGACGGTTCCGGACCGGGTCGGCTGTTCGCAGCCGGCCCGGTTCGTCGTCTCCGCCGTCTGCTCAGCCGGAGCGGGGGTCACGCCGGGTGGGTCGGAACCACGTCCAGACGCACCAGGCCAGCCAGCCGAGCGACACGATGGTGGCCAGCGCCCGCATGCGCAGTGCGCTGAGCAGCAGCACCACGGCCAGCACCGCCAGCCACGGCAGGAATCCCTTCACGGCGGGGATCCTCCCACAGCCGTCCCGCACTGATCGGTCCGCACGCGGGGCCCACCGGGGCAGAGAGCTGTGCCGCTCCTCGACTGACCGCCGTCCGGATGGCGACAGCGGAAACGGCCGGGGCTGCGGTGGCGCCGGGCGGCGCCGAAGGGGGATCATGGTGACAGCCAGGCAGACGCCGGTCCCACCGAACTGAATGAGGATGCAATATTAATCCCATGAGAGCCCGCGTACTGGTGGTCGACGACGACCCCGCGCTCGCCGAGATGCTCGGCATCGTGCTGCGCAGTGAGGGTTTCCTGCCCTCGTTCGTGGCGGACGGCGAGCGGGCGTTGGCCGCATTCCGTGATAGTCGCCCCGATATCGTGCTGCTTGACCTGATGCTGCCCGGAATGAGTGGTATCGACGTCGCCCGGTCGATCCGGGCGGAGTCCGGCGTGCCGATCGTCATGCTCACCGCCAAGAGCGACACGGTGGACGTCGTGCTCGGCCTGGAGTCCGGTGCCGACGACTACGTGGTCAAGCCGTTCAAGCCCAAGGAACTGGTCGCCCGGATGCGGGCCCGCCTGCGCCGTGGCGAGGACGTGGCTCCGGAGATGTTGACCATCGGGCCGCCCGACAACCAGATCTCCATCGACGTGCCCGCGCACACCGTGAGCCGCAACGACGAGGAGGTGAAGCTGACTCCGCTGGAGTTCGACCTGCTGGTCGCGCTCGCCCGCAAGCCCCGTCAGGTCTTCACCCGTGAGGTGCTGCTCGAACAGGTCTGGGGTTACCGGCACGCTGCCGACACCCGTCTGGTCAACGTCCACGTCCAGCGGTTGCGGGCCAAGATCGAACCAGACCCGGAGCGGCCGGAAATCATCCTCACCGTGCGGGGCGTGGGCTACAAGGCGGGGACCGGATAGCCTGGTCGCACTGTGTCGACCTCGCCGCCCACACCCTCCCCGAGCACGTCAGCCCGCCGGCTCAGCGTCGGCGGGGAGGTCTGGCGTGCCGTGAGCGGCCGGGTCGCCCGGGTCGTGGCCCGGGTGCACCAGACCTGGCGTCGATCGCTCCAGGTCCGGGTCGTGACCATCACGCTCGTCGCGTCCAGTCTGCTGGTCGGCGGTTTCGCGTTCCTGATCGCTGACAAGATCACCACCATCCTGTTGGACAACGCCCGCAGTGACGTCCGGCAACGGGTGACCAGCGGCGCCAGCTACGCCACCAAGCAGGTCTCGCTCTACGGCCAGCCGCAGGAGGCGCAGCTCCAGGAGACGATCGACGACACCGTCAACTACCTCGCCGGTGGCGACCCGCAGCAGACCAGCGGCGTGGTGGTGGCGATCACGGCCAACGGCTATCCCGACCAGATCCAGACGCGCACCGCGCCCGCCGCGAACGTCCGACCGCTGATCAGCCCGGAGCTGCGCGCGGCCATCGCCGACGGCAAGGTGGCCAGCCAGATCCGCACCGGGCGGCTCACCGGCGAGCCGACCAAATACCTGGTCTACGGCTCACCGGTGCCCACCCGCTTCGGTCAGATCGAGATCTACTACCTGGTTCCGTTGACCCGCGAGGACGTCACCGCCGCCGACGCCCGAGCCACGGTGGTGGCCACCGGGGTCGCCCTGGTGATCCTGCTCGGGCTGCTCGCGGCGCTGGTCACCCGTCTGGTGGTCAACCCCGTCCGGGTCGCCGCGCGGACCGCCCAGCGGCTCTCCGCCGGTCTGCTCGACCAGCGGATGGTGGTCAACGGCGAGGACGACCTCGCCCTGCTCGCCGCCTCGTTCAACCAGATGGCCACCAACCTGCAACGGCAGATCCTGCGCCTGGAGGAGATGTCCCGGTTGCAGCGCCGCTTCACCTCCGACGTCTCGCACGAGCTGCGTACGCCGCTGACCACCGTCCGGATGGCCGCTGACCTGATCTTCGCCGAGCGCGACGAGTTCGACCCGGCGGTGGCCCGCAGCGCCGAGCTGCTCCAGGCCGAGTTGGACCGGTTCGAGGAGCTGCTCACCGACCTGCTGGAGATCAGTCGGTTCGACGCGGGCTTCGCCATGCTGGATTCCGAGCCGACCGACCTGGTGCCGGTGGTGCACCGGGTGGTCGACCGGCTGGCCGGGCTGGCCGAGCGGGTGGGGGTCCCGATCGAGCTCGACCTGCCGAGCGCACCGGTGATCGCCGAGGTGGACCCGCGCCGGGTCGAGCGGGTCCTACGCAACCTGGTCGGCAACGCGGTCGAGCACGGCGAGGCCCGCCCGGTGCTGATCACCCTCGGCGTCGACGAGACCGCCGTGGCGATCACCGTCCGCGACCATGGGGTGGGGCTCAAGGTGGGCGAGGAGAAGTTGGTGTTCAACCGGTTCTGGCGGGCGGACCCGTCCCGGGCCCGGCAGACCGGTGGCACCGGGCTGGGCCTGTCGATCAGCCTGGAGGACGCCCGGTTGCACGGCGGTTGGCTGGAGGCGTGGGGTGCTCCCGGGCAGGGCGCACAGTTCCGGCTCACGCTGCCGGCCCGCGCCGGCGACCGGCTGACCACCTCACCGCTGCGACTGGTCCCGGCCGACGCCGCGCTGCCCTTCGGTGGCCCGCGCGACGGCGGCCCGCTGGCCATCGGCCCGGGCACCGGCGGCGCCTTGGCGATCGGCCCCGGCAGCGGCGGCCCTGGCAGCGGCGGCCCCGGCGGCGGTGGAGCGTCGGCGGGTGGTCCGGCTCCGGCCGGGGACGAGCAGCGGGCGGAGGTGCGCTCATGAGACGGCAGTCCCTCTTCGGGGCGCTCGGTGTGGTGGTGATGCTGGGTGCCGGTTGCGGCATCCCGGCCGGCTCCGACGTGCGGGTGGACGGCAAGGGTGGGGCGGCGACGGGGGCCGGCGTGGTCGACCTGCGCAGCGGCGAGCCGCCGAAGCGGACGTCCAGCGGCAGCGACAACGAGATGTTCGTGCGCAACTTCCTGTCCGCCGCCGCGGGCGAGCCGGACCGGGCCTACGAGCGGGTCAAGGCGTACGTCGCCCCGGAGTCCAAATCTCGCCTGCAGGACAAGAAGGGCAGCGAGGTCGCGCTGAACGTGGTCCGGCTGCGCGAGGCGGTCTACACCCTGAACAGCGACTCCACCACCACCGTGAAGATCACCGTGCAGCAGATCGGCGTGCTGCGGGCCAACGGGGTCCTGGCCCCACCCGTCGCGACCGAGTCGGAGTACGAGTTCCGACTCCGCAGCGCGGCATTCGACGGTGGTGCCAACGACGACCGTGCCGGCCTCTACGTCCTCGACCCGCCGAACGTGCTGCTGCTCAGCGACGTCGCCCTCAAGCAGTACTACCAGGACGAGACGATCTACTTCTGGAGTTCCGACCGCAGCCGCCTGGTGCCGGACCAGCGCTACCGGCCGTTGGCGGTGCCCAGCGAACGCCGGGTCAACGAGGTGGTGAAGTGGCTGGTCGGCGGCCCGTCCGACTGGTTGCGGCCGGGGGTCGTCGGGCTGCCCGACCGCACCGAGTTGATCAACAACGCCACCGGCGCGGACAGCCGGTGGGAGGTCAACCTCGACATGTCCGGTGACGACCGGAACGGGATCGACCAGCTGATCACCCAACTCGCCTGGTCGCTCGGTGACCTGACCGGCAAGCTGGAGTTGAAGATCCGTAACAACTCGCAACCCGTGCAGGATCTGAGCGAGCGACGAAGCGCCCAGCAGCTCTACCCGAACGCCGACAGCCCGCGGCGGTACGGCGTGTACGAGGGTGCGATCCACCCGCTCGACTTCGAGGGCGAGCTCAGCGGGGCGGTGCCGCTGACGCCCGAGGTCAACCGCAACATCGTCTCCGCCGACCTCGCTGTGGCCAGGGACCGGCGGATCCTCGCCGCGATGATCACCACGGGCAGCAGCAACGGCCGGTACCGTCTGTCGGTCGGCACGGGCGCCGCGCCGGTCACCGGCGTGAGCCGCAGCGAGACGGAGTACTCCTCGATGAGTCGCCCGGTCTGGCTGCGTACCGCCGACACCCGGGCCGCTCGCGGCCTGGTGGTCGCCGACGGGCAGCTCTACCGCTTCGACGAGGCGGCCGGCATGTACCAGGTGCCGCTCAACCTGCCCTCCGGCAACGTCACGGCGGTGGCCGCAGCGCTCGACGGTCAGCGGGTGGCGCTGATCGCGGGAGGCCGGCTCTACGTCGCCGCGGTGAACCTCGACGGCGGCGGGGTCTCGATCGGGCCGCCCCGGCAACTGGCCACCTCGCAGACCGGCCTCACGGCTGTCGACTGGGGCCGGGAGGACCGGCTGGTGGTGGCGGGGACGGCGGGCCAGCAGGCGATCTACGAGATCAGCGTCGACGGCGCCCTGGAGACACCGCTGCGGACCGACGTCGGAGCCAAGGTCAACCACCTGACGGCGTACCCGACGAACCGCACCGTGCGATCACCCAGCGGGGCCTACATGTACGAGGCCAACGGGGTGGCCTACCGCAGCAGCCCGTTCGAGCGGATCGAGCCCGAACGCGTGCGGGACATCGCACCGGTGCCGGCCGGCGTACGCCCGAGCAACCCGTCGGCGCCCTTCTTCCTCTACTGACACGGTGAGCGGGCTCTGGGCGGACCTCGCCGACCTGGTTCTGCCCACCACCTGCGCGGGTTGTCGGGAGCGCCGGCCCGGCCTGCGGCACGGGGTCTGCCCGGCCTGCGTCGCGGCGCTGGAGGCGTTGCGTCCCCTGTCGGTCCGGCCCACACCCGCCCCGTCGGGCCTGCCGCCCTGCGTCGCGCTCGGCCCGTACGCCGGCCCGCTGCGTGAGGCTCTGCTGGCGTACAAGGACCACGGTCGGCACGGGTTGGCCCGTCCGCTCGGCGCACTACTCGCGGAGGTCGTCGCGGCGGCGGTCGGCGGGGCCCGTCCGTTGGCGCTGGTCCCGGTCCCGGACACGGCGGCAGCGGCCCGCTCCCGGTACGGGGACCACCTGGACCGGCTGGCCCGGCACTGCGCGGCCCGCCTCGCCCGCAGCGGTTGGGTGGTGCGGGTGCACCGTCCGCTGCGGGCGCTGCCCCGGCCCGACTCGGTCACCCTGGACAGCGCGGGGCGGGCGGCGGCGGCCGAGGCGGCGTTCCGGCCCCGCCCCACCACGCCGGGCCGGGGTGGCGGGGCACCCGTCGTGGTGCTGCTCGACGACATCGTCACGACCGGCGTCACCCTGGCCGCCGCAGCCCGGGTGCTGACCGCCACCGGCTGGGCACCGAGTGTCGCCGCGGTGCTCGCGGCGACCGAGAAAAGACACCACTCGTAACCGATCGTGTTTCCGTTTCACCCATTGGTGTACGAGCTGCGAAAAATCCTGGGCGGTCTCGGCGACATGGGGTGACTGTCGAGCGAACAGGAGTTAGCGTTTCGCTGTCGGGGGTAGGAGGTCGTTCCACCCGCCCCTGGCGGTGAGAGGAGGCGTAGCCGTACCAACCGGTCGACGCCAGCGGGTCTCCCCACGGCGCGCGACCGGGTCAACCGGATCGAAGACCGTCCGAACAAGGGAGGTCACGTGGACATCGTGGTCAAGGGCCGAAACGTCGAAGTACCGGACCATTACCGGGTGCACGTAGCCGAGAAACTCGCAAAGATCGAACGCTACGACCACAAACTCATTCGTGTCGATGTCGAGCTGTTTCACGAGCGCAATCCGCGCCAGGCCGACCACTGCCAGCGGGTGGAGATCACCTGCATTTCCCGGGGCCCGGTGATTCGGGCCGAGGCCTGCACGAACGACTTCTACAGCGCGCTCGACGCCGCCATCGCCAAGCTCGACACCCGGCTGCGCCGCGCGGCCGACCGTCGCCGCGTACACCGGGGGCGGCACGCGCCGATCTCCGTCGCTGAGGCCACCGCGGGCCTGCCCGTCGCGGACCTGGTGGCCCCCGCGCTGAGCGCCCCGGCCGACGGCGCCCGCGCCGGCACCGCCGTCGCGGAGCGGGTCGAAGAGGAGTACGACGACAAGCAGCCCTGGCACATCGCCCGGGAGAAGGTGCACCCGGCGGAGCCGATGACGATCGACGACGCGCTCTTCGAAATGGAACTCGTCGGCCACGACTTCTACCTGTTCCAGGACAAGGAGTCCGGCCGCCCCAGCGTCGTCTACCGGCGTCACGCCTACGACTACGGCATCATCTCCCTGGCCACCTGACCGCGTCGATCAGGGAGTTGTGGCGGGACGTCCCGCCACAACTCCCTGGTCCGGTCTCAGCGCAGATCGCCGGGGAGCAGCGCGAACGTCAGATCGTCCAGACGGGTGCCGTCGAGGCCCGGCAGGCGGCCACGCTGTAGGCCCTCACGGTGGAACCCGACCCGCTCCAGCACCCGGTGCGACGCGATGTTGTCCGGCACCGTGCCGGCGCCCAGCCGAGCGATTCCGACCACGCCGAACGCCCAGGCCGCGAGCAGTCGGACGGCCCGCGTCGCGTACCCCCGGCCGCGCCAGTCGGGCAGCAGGGCGTAGCCCACCGACGCCTCGCCACCGGCCACATCGGTGTACGACAGCCCGCAACTGCCCACCGGCTCCCCGCTGGACACGTCGGTGATCAGCAGTCGGGCGATCTCGCCGGTCAGCCATCCGCTCTCCGCGAGACGGCAGCGCCGCTCGATCGCCTCCCGCGTCGGCGGCACGGGCGGCGCCTGGTTCGCCACCACCTCGGGTCGAGTGTGCAACCGGTGCATCAGCTCCGCGTCGTCCGGCGCGAGTCGCCGCAACGCCACCACCTGATCGGTGAGCACCCCGTCGGGCAGGTCGGGCAGCAGTCGGGCGGCCGGGCCGGGCGGATCGTCGGCGAGGCGTACCCAGGCCAGCAGGTCGTGCCGACTGCCGTCGCGGGCGACGGCGGCCGACCGGCGGGAACCCTCGTAGCGGAAACCGGCGGCCAGCGCGACCCGCTGGCTGGGCGTGTTCTCCGGGTGGGTCAGCAGCTCCAGTCGAGCCGTCCCCGAGGCGAACGCGTGCTCGCCGAGCGCACGCGTCGCCGCCGTGGCCACGCCTCGTCCGCGCGCCGCGGGTCGCAACCAGTAGCCGATCTCGGCCTGCCCCCGCGCGGGCACCGGGTTGGACAGGCCCACGGTGCCGAGCAGCCGGTCGGTCGCCGGGTCCGCGACGGCGTACGCCGCGCCGCCGCCGGTCCAGGCCGCCGGGGCGCCCGCGTCGATCCACCAGCGGGCGTCGACCTCGGTGTACGGCGCAGGCAGGCTCGACACGAACCGTTGACTGACCGGGTCGGCGCAGCCGTCGACCACATCGGGGATGTCCTCGGTGCGGAACGGCCGCAGCCGCACCCCGTACGCCTCGACGACCTGTTCGAAGCTCATGTCAGGTCCTTGGCGAGTAGCGCGCCCACCCACACGTCGACGCGCTCGCCCCGGTGCTGCACCCCGGCCCGGGCGGTCCCCTCGACGGTGAAGCCCGCCTTCTCCGCCGCCCGGCGGGAGGAGGTGTTGCCGACGTTCGCCCGCCACTCGATGCGGGCCAGGCCCACCGTGCTGAAGCCCCAGGCGCTGAGGGCGACCAGCGCGGCCGGCAGGTATCCCCGGCCACGGGCCTCCGGGGCGGTCATGAACCCCACGTCCGCCAGCAGCGGGTCGCCGGGGGAGAGTCGAAGGTCGATGGTGCCCACGTACCTGTCGTCGGGGTCGGCGATCACGAAGCAGGCGGCGTCCCCCCGAGCCCAGGCGTCCCGGCCGTAGGCCAGGTAGCCCTGCGCGTCGGTGCGGTCGTACGGGTCCGGCACCGTCGTCCAGCGGATGCTCTCCGGGTCCTGGCAGGTCCGCACCACGGCGTCCAGGTCCTGCTCCTCCATGGGCCGCAGCCGCAGCTCGCCGGTCGCGGCCGTGGCGAACAGGACGGGCTGCGGGCGGCCGAAGACGGCGGCCCGCCGGGCGACGAGGGTGCCTGGTCCGGCCGGACCGGTCGACCCGAGGGCGGGCACCTCGCCGGGCAGCAGGGAGCCGATCCAGCCGTCCGCGGCGCCGTGCGGCGCCGGATCGGCCAGCCGCAACCGGCCGTCGACCCGGAAACCGGCCCGCAGGGCCACCAGCCGGGAGGCGTGGTTGCCCACCTCGGCCTGCCAGATGAGCCGACGAAGCCCGAGGGTGTCGAAGGACCAGCGGGCGACGGCCCGGGTGGCCCGGGTCATCACGCCCCGACCGCGCGCCCAGGGCGCCGTCCAGTAGCCGACCTCACCGGTGCCGTTCCCGTCGATCGAGATCAGCCCGGCGGAACCCCACACCTCGCCGGTGCTCGGGTCGCAGACCGCGAACGGCGCCCCGGTGCCCTCGGCCCAGGCCTTCCGGCTCATCTCGGTGACGAATCCGTGTGCGTGTTCCGGACGGTACGGGCGCGGCACCGTGGTCCAGCGCTGGATGTCCGGGTCCTGGCAGGCTCGGTGCACGGCCTCGGCGTCCGCCTCCCGCCAGGGCCGCAGCAGTACGCCGTCCTCGATGATCTCCGCAGGCTCCACCCGTGCATCGTGCCGCACCGTTCGCCGACGGCGTAACCGGATAACGTCCCCGGCGTACCCGCTACGCGAGTTATGTCTGGTTCGGCGCGATGGACCGCCGCTACCAGTGACCATCACGCCGATGGAGCGCCTACGATGGTTCGAGACCGTCTAGGGGAGCGTTGATCCGTGTCGATTCTGGAAAAGGTCCTTCGCGCAGGCGAGGGGCGCATGGTGCGCCGGCTGAAGGCCATCGCCGCCGCCGTCAACTCGATCGAGGACGACTACGTCAACCTCAGCGACGAGGAACTGGGCGGCATGACCGAACAGTTCCGGGAACGGCTCGCCGACGGGGAGACCCTCGACGACCTCCTGCCGGAGGCGTTCGCGGTGGCCCGCGAGGCATCCGCCCGGGTGCTGGGCCAGCGTCCGTACGACGTCCAGGTGATGGGCGGCGCGGCGCTGCACTTCGGCAACATCGCCGAGATGAAGACCGGTGAGGGCAAGACGCTGACCTCGGTCATGGCCGTCTACCTCAACGCGCTGTCCGGCAAGGGCGTGCACGTCATCACGGTCAACGACTACCTCGCCCAGCGCGACGCCGCGTGGATGGGCCGGGTGCACGAGTTCCTCGGCCTGACCGTCGGCGTGGTGCTGCCCAACCGCCCGGCCACCGAGCACCGTGCCGCGTACGAGTGCGACATCACGTACGGCACCAACAACGAGTTCGGCTTCGACTACCTGCGCGACAACATGGCCTGGTCGAAGGACGAGCTGGTGCAGCGCGGGCACAACTTCGCGGTGGTCGACGAGGTCGACTCCATCCTGATCGACGAGGCCCGCACCCCGCTGATCATCTCCGGCCCGGCCGAGCACTCCGCCCGCTGGTACGGCGAGTTCGCCGGTGTGGTGGCCCGACTCCAGCCCGGCACCGACGGCGAGGGCGACTACGAGGTCGACCACTCCAAGCGCACCATCGCGGTGACCGAGCGCGGTGTCGCCAAGGTCGAGGACCGGCTCGGCATCGACAACCTGTACGAGTCGGTCAACACCCCGCTGGTCGGCTACCTCAACAACGCCATCAAGGCCAAGGAGCTCTACAAGCGCGACAAGGACTACATCGTCAACGACGGTGAGGTCCTGATCGTCGACGAGTTCACCGGTCGCATCCTGCACGGCCGCCGCTACAACGAGGGCATGCACCAGGCGATCGAGGCCAAGGAGGGGGTGGAGATCAAGCAGGAGAACCAGACCCTGGCCACGATCACCCTCCAGAACTACTTCCGCCTCTACGAGAAGCTGTCCGGCATGACCGGTACGGCGCAGACCGAGGCCGGCGAGTTCAACAAGGTCTACAAGGTCGGCGTCGTGACCATCCCGACCCACCGCCCGATGGTCCGCGAGGACCGGCCCGACGTCATCTACAAGACGGAGAAGGCCAAGTTCAACGCCGTCATCGAGGACATCGCCGAGCGGCACCAGATGGGTCAGCCGGTGCTGGTCGGCACCGTCTCGGTGGAGAATTCGGAGATCCTCTCCCAGTTGCTGCGTCGGCGCGGCATCCCGCACAACGTGCTGAACGCCAAGTTCCACGCCCGGGAGGCCGAGATCGTCGCCCAGGCCGGGCGCAAGGGCGCGGTCACCGTGGCGACCAACATGGCCGGCCGTGGCACGGACATCCTGCTCGGCGGCAACGCCGAGTTCCTCGCCGCGAACGAGCTGCGCCAGCGCGGCCTCGACCCGTTGGAGAACGAGGAGGAGTACGCCAAGGCGATGGAGGAGGTCCTTCCCACGTGGAAGCAGGCCTGCGACGCCGAGGCGGAAGAGGTGGCCGCCGCCGGTGGCCTGTACGTGCTGGGCACCGAACGGCACGAGTCCCGCCGGATCGACAACCAGCTGCGCGGTCGTGCCGGCCGGCAGGGTGACCCGGGCGAGTCCCGCTTCTACCTGTCCCTGCAGGACGAGCTGATGCGACGCTTCCGGGCCGGCGCGGTCGAGGCGGTGATGGAGCGCTTCAACATCCCTGAGGACGTGCCCATCGAGTCGAAGATGGTCACCCGGCAGATCAAGAGCGCCCAGGCCCAGATCGAGGGCCAGAACGCCGAGATCCGCAAGAACGTCCTCAAGTACGACGAGGTGCTCAACAAGCAGCGCCAGGTCGTCTACGCCGAGCGGCTCCGGGTGCTCAACGGCGAAGACCTCTCCGACCAGGTCCGCAACATGATCGACGACACCGTCGAGGCGTACGTGCGGGGCGCCACCTCGGAGGGCTACGGCGAGGACTGGGATCTCGAGCAGCTCTGGTCCAGCCTGAAGCAGCTCTACCCGGTCGGCGTGACGATCGAGGAGCTGGAGGAGGAGGCCGGCGGCTCGCGTGCCGGCATGGACGCCGACTTCCTGGTCGCCCGCCTCAAGGACGACGCGAACGCCGCGTACGACCGGCGCGAGGAGCAGCTCGGCACCGAGGGTGTGCGCCAGCTGGAGCGGATGGTGCTGCTCCAGGTCATCGACCGGAAGTGGCGCGAGCACCTCTACGAGATGGACTACCTCCAGGAGGGCATCAACCTCCGGGCGTACGCCCAGCGCGACCCGGTGGTGGAATACCAGCGCGAGGGCTTCGACATGTTCGCCACCATGATGGACGGCATCAAGGAGGAGACGGTCGGCTTCCTCTACAACATCGACGTCCAGGTGACCGAGCCGGAGCCGGAGGAGGGGGCCGACGAGGTCACCCTGCTCGACAAGCCGGTGGAGATCCGGGCCAAGGGCCTCAACCAGGCGCCGCGGCGGCAGGGCCTGCAATACTCCGCTCCCACCATCGATGGCGAGGCCAGCCCGGGTGCGGTCGCCGTCGAACAGGCCGAGCAGCAGGCTCCGGCGCTCGGCGTGGGCCGACCCGCCTCGAACGCTCCGGCGGCACCGGGGCAGACCGCCCCGTCCGCTCCGCAGCGGCCCGCATCCGGCCTTCGCGGCCCGGCGCTCCCGACGGCGGGCTCCCGTCGTCCGGCACCGAACCAGGCGGAAGCGAGCAACGGCCCGTCCCGCAACGCGCCGTGCCCGTGTGGCTCGGGTCGCAAGTACAAGCGCTGCCACGGCGCCCCCAACGGCGGCAACTGACCATCAGCACCTGACGAATCGGGTCCCGGCCGACAAGGCCGGGACCCGTTCGTCGTTTCCGGCCGTCCGTCGTCCGCGGTCTGCGCGGGCCTCTCACCCCTCTCGCCCCTCCCCGCACCTCCCCGATGATCGTCTCGTGTTCAAGGAAGTCGGGGTGTCATCGACGGGTTGATGGCCCGACTTCCAAGAACCCGAGTCGATCAACCCTTGCCGGCGCGGCTGGCGCTGGCGTGGTCTGACATGGCCTGGTCCGGCTTCGGCTTTGCTCGGCCTGACCCGGTCCGGTTTCGGCCTGGCCTGGCCCGGCCTGGTCCGGCTTCGGCCTGGTCCGGTCCGGCTTCGGTCCGGTCCGGTTTCGGCCTGGCCTGGCCCGGCCTGGTCCGGTCCGGCTTCGCTCGGCCTGGGCTGGCTCGGGTGGGTCGGTCAGAGGACGTGCAGGGCGGTGCAGAGCCAGCGGCCCCGACGATGTTCCAGGCGGAGCGCCATCGCCCAGCTCTGGCCGGCTGTGCCGGTGAGGACGGCAGCCGCCTCCACGGCGGCTTCCCGAGGCTCGCAGACGCGCAGCCGGAGCAGTCGGACCGTCGGCCGGGTGGCGCGGCGGCGAGGTGCGCCGGTTCGCGTGGAGGCGCGGGCCAGCTCGGCCAGTAGGTCACCCGCTCGTGGTGGGTCGAGCAAGGCACGTAGCTGTGCCGGCGAGCGGTAGCCGTTGATCACTTCGAGGCAGGTGCCGACGAACCGATGCGCGGCTCGGGTGGACTCCGGGGCGGTCGCCGGGGGGAGCGATGTGACCGGGTGCGTGGTGGACCGAGTGCGCACTGGGCGGAGGGCGGCTCGGCGCTCGGGTGGTCGCACCGGGTCTGGTCGGGTCGAGGCGAACAGGTCGAGGGCGAGCTGGCCGTGGACGGGAGCCGGCCAGTACGAGTCGTCGACCTCGTCGGCGTAGGGCGGATCGATGGGCGGGACGGGGCGCAACCGCACTGGTGGTCGGGAAGGCCCGGGTCGCGCCTCGCTCATCACCCCTCCTTGATCTTGCGTTTGCCTTCGTTTGCCTACGATGAAACCAATTCTGGGCGACGAAACGGCTTCGGTCAATGCCTTGAGGGTGGGTCGGCCGGCCCCGAAAGGCTTGATCCACGCGACTTCGCCGACATCGCGGTATCCCGGCGGCGCGGACACCCCAACCTCGCCGATGTGGAGTGGATCAAGGGGTGCGGCGCAGGTGAGGAACCTGACTTACTCCGGGTCGCGGTCGACCAGGGGGTTGCTCTGTACCCATTCCGCTGTTTCGTGGTATTTGCGCGCGATGTAGTCCTCCAGGCGCGCGCGTTCGACGCGCCACTGGCCGCGTCCACCGATCTTGATCGCGGGCAGTTCGCCGCTGCGCACCATGTGGTAGACCTGCGAGTCCGACACGTTCAGCTCGGCGGCGACGTCGGAGAGCAGCAGGAACCTCGGCTCCACAGGAACTCCCGGGGTTGGTGTCGTTTGGCTCAGTTTGCCACCGACGGCCCGTGCCGCCCAGCACCCGGCTTCTCCGATGGCAGGCCGGACCGCGCGAGACACACCGGCCGGAAACTTCCACCGGCCGGAGGCGGGGTGTATGACGGTCACGGCGTGCGGCATGATCTGCGCCCGTGCCGGCGGCCGCCGGCGGTGGACGATGCGGGGAGACGACCGGTGACCGACGAGCTTGTCCGGGTGTACGTGCCGGCGACCGTACCGATGTTGGCCCGGCTGCGCACGGAGGGCCTGGCCGCCGACGAGGCGCATGCCGTGACTCCGGCGTTGCGCGAGTGGTACGCCGAGGGCGACGAGGAGGAGCTGGAGTACGTCGCGTTCACCCGAGCCGCCCAGGACGCACTGCACCTGCTCCGGGCCGACCCGAGCGCTCCCCGCCGCCGTGTCGTCGTCTCGGTCGACCTGCCGGCGGGCGCGGTCGGGCGGGGCGACGGTGAGCTGGGTTCCAGCACGGTGACGTTGGTCGACGCGGTGCAGGTCGGTGCCATCGCGGCCATCCACGTGGATGGGGCGGAGGCGGTCGAGGACGTCACCGCGGCGGCCGACGTGGTGACCGAGGCCGCCGCTGGCGACCCCGACGCGCAGTTCGCCGTCGACGGCGCTGAGGACCACGAGCTGGAGTGGTACGACGTGACGGAGCTGGACCTGCTGCTGCGCGTAGCCGGCTGAGCCGGACGCCGCCGCGAGCGGGCGAGGTGCGGGGCCCGCCGGTCAGGCGCTGAAGCGACGCCGCGAGGTGCGGGGCCCGCCGGTCAGGCGCCAGGCCGGTTTCAGCCCGACCCGCCACGAGCCGGACGTGAACCGCGGGTCAGCGGGAGGGGTCGGCCTTGGCCGGGTCGGTGTCGAGCCTGTCGAACACCTCGGCCGGGTCCGGCTCGGCGGCCTCCGAGGCGACCGGCTCCGGGCTGTCGGCCGGTTCGTCGTCGTTGTGTGCGGGGCCGAGCGTGCGGCCGAACGCGATGAGCGCGGTCAGCGCCCCGACGAAGAGCACCCAGATGCCGTTGTCGACCCGTGAGGTGCCCAGGGAGGTCTGCGCGACCGCGTCCGCCTCGCTGAGCGCGCTGGCGAGGTCGAGCAGCGACCGGCCGCCGACCCGGATGATCACCTCGGCGAGCAGCAGGAACAGCCCCGGCCCGGCGCCCGCGAGCAGGTACGCCGGCCAGCGCAGCGCCGGAGCCTCGGGGTCGTGGCGGAGGGCTCGCCGTCGCGACCAGGTCAGGTAGCCGTAGGCGAGCAGCCCGGCGAGCAGCCCGGCGACGAGCGACTCGGTGCGGGACACCCACTTGGCGGCGTCGACCACCGACTGTTGGCTGTCTCCGGCCCCGAAGAGGTCGAACAGCGGGTCCCGGGCCTGGCTGAAGGCGACCACGAAGAGGAGCGTGCCCAGCGCGGCGGTCACCACCGCGCCGACCGCCGGGGCGGTGCGTGCGGCGGCCACGGCACCGCCGATGATCGCCGCGGCCGCGGTGGTGCCGGCGATCACGTTGGTGGTCGAGGTGTCGAAGTAGGTGAGGTTGATCGCCAGCGCGGAACCCAGACCGACCAGCATGCCGCCGCCGATCGCCCCGGTGAAGCGCAGCGTGGCCCAGTCGCCGTACCGACGGGCCAGCAGGTTGCCCGCCGCCAGCGCGACGGCGGCCCCGGCCACCAGCGCGGCCGAGATCACGCCGGGCAGCGCGAACGCGGAGAGGCTGATCGCGGTGACCCCGGCCGCCGCCGAGGTGATGGCCTCCCGGGTGGACCAGAGCATGGCGGTCAACCACCCGAGTGCCAGCAGCGCGAGGACCGCCGCGCCGGGCGCGGGCAGCGGTCGGTTGGTGGGGGTGGCCGCTTCGGCCGCCGGGTCGTCCGACTCCGCGGCCGGGACGCGGCCGGGCTGCTTGGTCATCGTCTCCCCTTCGAGGCGGCAGGTCACCGACCATTCAGGGTACGCGGGCCCGCTGGGCCGCCCGCCGCCCCGGGAGGACCGGAAGGGGGTACGCGCAGGGCGGATGACCGGCACCGGGGTCGAGTTGCCGGATCGAGCCCGGTCGGTAAGGGGAGAAGGGGTGGGCCGGTCCTTGGCTGAAGGTGATGGCGGAGGTGGGGCGCGCAGCTCTCCATGGGAGAATCACGGGAGGTCCCGCCGCTGCTCGGCCCCCGGGTGGCGTCCGGTGTCCGGCCGTCCGGTCGGTGCCCGCGGGTCCGGTTTCGCCACTGCTGTCGAGATCGCCAGGAGCCTTGATGGATGCCGTGTTCTCCGTTCCCGAGCCGCGCAACGAGCCGGTTCGCAACTACGAGCCGGGCAGCCCCGACCGGGACCGGCTCCAGCGGCGGCTGACCGAACTCGCCGCCGAGCGCATCGACCTGCCGATGACCATCGGTGGTGAGCAGCGGATGGCCGCCGGTGACTCGATCGACGTCGTCCAGCCGCACAAGCACGCGCACGTGCTGGGCGTGACGGGTCACGCGACCCACGACGACGCCCGCGCCGCGATCAAGGCGGCCAAGGACGCCGCTCCGATGTGGCGGGCGCTGCCCTTCGAGGAGCGCGCCGCGATCTTCCTGCGTGCGGCCGAGTTGCTGGCCGGTCCCTGGCGCGACACCCTCAACGCCGCCACGATGCTCGGCCAGTCGAAGACCGCGATCCAGGCGGAGATCGACTCGGCGTGTGAGTTCATCGACTTCCTGCGGTTCAACGTGCACTTCGCCCGCCGTCTGCTCGAGGAGCAGCCGGCGTCCTCGCCGGGCGTCTGGAACCGGTTCGACCACCGCCCGCTGGAGGGCTTCGTCTACGCGGTCACCCCGTTCAACTTCACCGCCATCGCGGGCAACCTGCCGTCGGCGCCCGCGCTGCTGGGCAACACGGTGATCTGGAAGCCGGGCCCGACCCAGCAGTTCGCCGCGCACTTCACGATGCGGCTGTTCGAGGCCGCCGGCCTGCCGCCCGGCGTGATCAACATGGTCACCGGGCGGGGCGAGGAGGTCTCCGACGTCGTGCTCGCCGACCCGGACCTGGCCGGCATCCACTTCACCGGGTCGACGAAGGTCTTCCAGCAGTTGTGGCGGACCGTCGGCGACAACATCGCCCGGTACCGGGGCTACCCGCGTCTGGTCGGCGAGACCGGCGGCAAGGACTTCGTCGTCGCGCACACCAGCGCTGACGTGGACGCCCTGCACACCGCCCTGATCCGCGGCGCGTACGAGTACCAGGGTCAGAAGTGCTCGGCGGCCTCGCGGGCGTACGTGCCACGCTCGATCTGGGAGGGTGGGCTGCGCGACCGGCTGGCCGCCACCACCGACTCGCTCACCTACGGGGACGTGGCCGACTTCGGCAACTTCGGCGGCGCGGTGATCGACGACAAGGCGTTCGCCAGGCACACCGCCGCGTTGGAGTTGATCGCCGGTGACGACTCCTGCCGGGTGCTGGCCGGTGGCACCGCGGACGACTCGGTCGGCTACTTCGTCCGGCCGACCCTGTTCGAGTGCTCCGACGCCGCCCACGAGACCTTCACCACCGAGTACTTCGGGCCGATCCTGGGCGTGCACGTGTTCGACGACGCCCGCTTCGACGACGTGGTCGCGCAGGCCGAGTCGATCGCCCCGTACGCGTTGACCGGCTCGGTGTTCGCCACCGACCGCCGGGTGGTCGACGCGGTCGCCGAGCGCATGCGGTACGCGGCCGGCAACTTCTACATCAACGACAAGCCGACCGGCGCGGTGGTCGGCCAGCAGCCCTTCGGCGGTGCCCGGGCGAGCGGCACCAACGACAAGGCGGGCTCCTGGCTCAACCTGGTCCGGTGGCTGTCACCGCGGACGATCAAGGAGACTTTCGTGCCGCCGACCGACCACACGTACCCCCACATGGGCTGACCGGCGACGACCGCCGGCGGCGCGCGGCGCTGCCGGCGGTCGGCCGATCCGCCGCAATCCATCGATAGTCCTGAACGGACAGTCTGCCGCCGACAGTGCACTTAGGAAGTCCTGTCGGGTGGCAAACTGGCAAATCCTGGACGCCGGGTGCGCAAAGTGGCAGCGTAGTGGGCATGGCGGATTCCGGAGTCAACCCCACGGCGGCGGCCCTGCTCGGGCTCCTGCACGAGGGCCCGATGACAGGCGGTCAGTTGATGGCCGCCGCTGAGCGCCGTCTGGCGCCGTACTGGTCGATGACCCGCAGTCAGGTCTACCGCGAGTTGCCGGTGCTGGCCGAACGGGGTTTCGTGCGTCTCGGTAAGCCGGGGCCGCGGATGAGCCAGCCGTACGCACTCACCGCCAGCGGGAAACGGACGTTTTCCCGCTGGCTGGCGGAGAACCCGGGGCGGGACACGATCCGCAACCCGATCGCGCTGCGGATGGCCTTCGGCAACCTGCACTCGGCGAGCCAGCTGAAGGGCCTGTACGCCTCGGCCAACGAATACCACACCGAGGCCCTCGCCCAGGTCCGGGAACAGGTCAAGAACGCCAAACGGGACGGCGAGACGTACGACGCCAGCGCGCTGGAGTTCGCCGTCGCCTACCACAAGGCGGCCCTGTCCTGGCTGAAGTCCGCCCCGGTCGGGTGATCTCCGGCGGGTTCGCCGGCCGGGACCCGGCCGTGCCTTCCGGGTCGCCACGCCACGTTTGCGCTGAACTGCGGGCCTCGCAAGCTCACTCGTCGCCCGCGCAGTACGCTTGTCTGTCGTGACCGCTGCCGATTACGCCGAACAGCTCAAGGAACTCGACGCGACCCTGCGCAACATCGAGGCCGTGCTCAACATCGACCGGCTCCACGAGGACAAGGCCCGCCTCGAGCAGGAGGCTTCCGCCCCCGACCTCTGGGACGACCAGGCCAAGGCCCAGCAGGTGACCTCGCAGCTGTCGTACGTCAACGGCGAGATCAGCAAGCTGGGCAGCCTCCGTTCCAGCCTCGACGACGCCCAGGTGCTGCTGGAGTTGGCCGAGGCCGAGTCCGACCCCGGCGTGCTGGCCGAGGTCGAGTCGGAGATCACCGGGTTGACCAAGGCCATCCAGGAGATGGAGGTCCGCACCCTGCTCTCCGGCGAGTACGACTCCCGGGAGGCACTGGTCGCCATCCGGGCGGGTGCCGGTGGCGTGGACGCCGCGGACTTCGCCGAGATGCTGCTGCGGATGTACCTGCGCTGGGCGGAGCGGCACGGTTACCCGACCGAGGTCTACGAGACCTCGTACGCCGAGGAGGCGGGCCTCAAGTCGGCCACCTTCGCGGTGAAGGTGCCGTACGCGTTCGGCACGCTCAGCGTCGAGTCGGGCACCCACCGCCTGGTGCGGATCAGCCCGTTCGACAACCAGGGCCGCCGGCAGACCAGCTTCGCGGGCGTCGAGGTCCTGCCGGTCACCGAGCAGACCGACCACATCGACATCCCGGAGAACGAGGTACGCGTCGACGTCTACCGTTCCTCCGGCCCCGGCGGGCAGAGCGTCAACACCACCGACTCGGCGGTCCGGCTGACCCACATCCCGACCGGCATCGTGGTGACCTGCCAGAACGAGAAGTCCCAGCTGCAGAACAAGGCTTCCGCGCTGCGGGTGTTGCAGGCCCGGCTGCTGGAGCGCAAGCGCCAGGAGGAGCAGGCCAAGCTCGAAGGTCTCAAGGAGAACGCGGCCGGCTCGTGGGGCGACCAGATGCGGTCCTACGTCCTGCACCCGTATCAGATGGTGAAGGATCTCCGAACCGAGCAGGAGACCGGCAATCCGAGTGCGGTCTTCGACGGCGAGTTGGACGGTTTCATCGAGGCGGGCATCCGCTGGCGCAAGCAGCGGCAACTGGCTGACGACGGTGCGTAACGGCGCGTGGGCGCAGCGCGTCATCGATCTCCAGGTGGGAGCCTGATTCGGCGACTCGTGACGGATCGGCGGGGCGTGGGGCTTGGCTCAGTTGTTACACCGCGTAGACTCACCACCCGTGATTCAGCTTGAGCAAGTGACGAAGACGTACCCGAAGGCGTCCCGGCCTTCGCTCGACAACGTGTCCGTCTCGATCGAGAAGGGCGAGTTCGTCTTCTTCATCGGTCCATCCGGCTCCGGCAAGTCCACGATCATCAAGATGCTGCTGCACGAGGTGGCCCCCAACAAGGGGCGCGTCGTCGTCAACGGCAAGGACGTCACGTCGATGCGTTCCTGGAAGCGACCCCACTTCCGGCGCTCCATCGGCTGTGTCTTCCAGGACTTCCGGCTGCTGCCGAACCGCACCGCCTACGAGAACGTGGCGTTCGCCCTCGAGGTGATCGGCAAGACCAAGGCGGTCGCCCGCCGGGTCGTGCCGGAGGTGTTGGAGCTGGTCGGGCTCGGTGGCAAGGAGCACCGTTACCCGCACGAGCTCTCCGGTGGTGAGCAGCAGCGGGTCGCGGTCGCCCGGGCGTTCGTGAACCGTCCGCTGATCCTGCTGGCGGACGAGCCCACGGGAAACCTGGACCCGGACACCTCGATCGAGATCATGCGCCTGCTGGACCGGATCAACCGCACCGGCACGACCGTCGTGATGGTCACCCACGACTCCAACATCGTGAACCAGATGCGCCGCCGCGTCGTCGAGATCGAGAGCGGTCGCATCGTGCGTGACCAGGCCCGCGGCGTCTACGGGTGAGCCGACGCTTCACCCTTGCGCAGCCTGACGACGAACACCTCATGCCGGAGACCCGGAGGAAATCCCGATGCGCGTGAAATACGTCCTGTCCGAGGTACTGGTCGGACTGTGGCGCAACGTGACCATGTCCATCGCGATGATCATCACGATGGCGGTCTCGCTGACCATGCTCGGCGCCAGCGGTCTCATGTACCGCCAGGTCGACGACATGAAGGACCTCTACTTCAAGAACATCCAGGTCGCGATCTTCCTCAACCAGGAGGTGAGTGAGCAGGAGCGCACCGATCTGCGGACCAAGCTCGACGGTGACCCCCTGGTGAAGGAGGTCATCTACGTCGACAAGGCCCAGGCGTACGAGCGCTTCAAGACGATGTACCAGGACGCTCCGGACCTGGTGAACGCGGTCAAGCCGGACCAGCTGCCGGAGTCCTTCCGGATCACGCTGAACAACCCGGAGCAGTACAAGAACATCTACGACCAGTACAAGGAGACCGGGGGCGTCGACGAGATCGTCGACCAGAGCAAGCTGCTCGACAAGATCTTCAACATCCTCACGTCGATCCAGAACATCGCACTGGCCGCCGCCATCGTGATGGCGATCGCCGCCCTGCTGCTGGTCGCGAACACCATTCAGGTGGCCGCGTACAGCAAGCGGCGGGAGGTCGCGGTCATGAAGCTGGTCGGCGCGTCCAACTGGTTCATCCAGGCGCCGTTCGTGCTGGAGGCCGTGGTGGCCGGCCTGATCGGCTCGCTGCTCGGTCTGGTGGCCCTGATCGCGGCGAAGTATCTGCTCTTCGACGGCTCGTTGAGCGCGTTGCAGGGTCTGCTCTCGCCGATCACCTGGGGTGACATCCTGTTCATCTTCCCGGTGATGGCTGGTGTCGGTGGTCTGGTCAGCGCGGGCACCGCCTGGATCACCCTGCGCTTCTACCTGCGGGTCTAGGCACCGTACGGGTCGTCCCGTGGTCTCCTCAAGGACCCTCCCGCAGCCGGAAATAAACGGCGCGGGAGGGTCCTTGTAACATGATCGGTTGTCCGGCCGGGGTGAGCCCGGCCACCGACGCCGGAGAGGGGGTGGCACCGATGCCACGGGAGAAAGGGCGCAAGGTGGTCGCCTCCAACAAGAAGGCGCGCCACGACTACGCGATCCTGGACACCTACGAGGCGGGCATGGCGCTGACCGGCACCGAGGTCAAGTCGCTCCGGGCCGGGCGCGCGTCGCTCGTCGACGCCTTCGCCCAGGAGCGCGACGGCGAGTTGTACCTGCACGCCATGCACATCCCGGAGTACACCCAGGGCACCTGGACCAACCACGAGCCCCGGCGTACGCGCAAGCTGCTGCTCAACCGGGGTGAGATCGACAAGCTGGTCGGCAAGACCCGCGAGGGTGGTCTGACGATCGTCCCGCTGCAGGTCTACTTCTCGGACGGCTGGGCCAAGGTCGAGATCGCCCTGGCCAAGGGCAAGAAGGCGTACGATAAGCGTCAGGATCTCGCGAAGCGGGACGCGGACCGGGAGATCGCCCGGGTGTCCGGTCGACGCGGCAAGGGCATGGACGACTGATTCATCCTGTTTGTCCGGGTCGGCGCGTCGCCCTGGGGCTCGGGATGAAAGCCGTTGCGCCAGGCGTTAGTCTTGTCAGTGCCACCACATCGGTGGCCTGTCGAGGGGGTGACTGGTTTCGACTTCGTACGCAGCGACAGGGGAAGCGAGCCGAGGAAGCCGACGTCGTCTCGAGAATCGGTCGTCGGAAACCAATAAGCGCCAAGAACACTCGCGCTGACTTCGCTCTCGCCGCCTGAGGCGAGTAGCAAGTCTGTCGGCCTGGGAGCGCCTTCGACCCAGTTAGCCGGCATCAGCTAGAAGGCTGGCCAATCGGACCCGGTCGCGGGGTCCGTGCGGCGAGATCAATCAGCGACTGGGCCCGTCACACCAACTTGCTCGCGTGAGCGGTGGGGCCGAGTAGAGGCACAGCGAGCTGCGCTCGGAGAAGCCCTGACAAACCGGCGAAGGACCCGGGTTCGATTCCCGGCACCTCCACCACCTCGAACGAAGCGCCCCGGCCCACCAGCCGGGGCGCTTCGTCGTGTCGGAGGTCCTACGCTGCCTGCTGTGAGCCACGAGGAGCTTCGCCTGTCGGTAGGCGCGTCACCCGCTCAGCGCACCGTGGCGGTCCTGTCCGGTGTCTTCGTCGCGGCCGTCGGTGTGGCGTTCGTGGCGCTGCCCCTGCTCGCGGGCGGGCTGCTGCGTCGCTTGACCGGTCCCGGGGACGCGTTCGCCTCCTACGAGGAGGCCCGCGATCTGCCGCCGGGAATGCTGCCGCCCGGTCTGCGGGATTCCGCCGACGGCGCGGACCAGTCTGGTTTCGCCCCGGTCGTCGGGCTGTGCGGCCTGCCGTTCGTCCTGCTCGGCGTCTACCTCGTGCTGCGGGTGCTCCGCACCGCCGCGTGGCTGGACGGCACCCGGGTACGGGTCCGGGGCGCGTTCCGTACCCGTACCGTCGACCTCGCCACGGCCCGGATCGACGCCGACGGGGTGTCGCAGCGCGGGGACGACGCTCCGACGGTCGGGCAGCGGCTGCGTTCCGTCGTCGTCGCCGTCGACCGGACCGGCGCTCCGCGGGTGGTCATCCCCCTGCGCGGCATGGGCCTGGACAACCTGCCCCCGTCCGAGCTGCGCGCGTTGGCGGACGCGATCACGACCGGCCGACCGGCCGACGGGCGCGACGACCCCGCGCACACCGTCGCCGACGAGTTGCACCGCCTGGCGGCACACCCTCGCTAGGCCACTCCTGGCCCCGTAACCGGTGACCATTGATGCGGATGGGGCGAGCGGGGCCAACGGGGCAGATGAGCCGCCTGAGGGCCCTGGACAGGGCCGACCGGTGAGCCTCACCATCGCGGTATGGGATAGCAGCGTCGCGCGGGAGGTGCCATGGTCACCGGTCCGGTCCAGCAGCCGTCACTCGTCGCCCGTCCGCGTGCCGTGCACCCCGTCGATCCACATCCCGTCGGGCTACCCGGAGAACCCCGCCCGGCCGGGCTCGCCGGAGACGTGCACGCCTTCGGCCGGGCCGTCGCCGTCCCCACCACCGAGCCGCGCTGGCGCGAGGAGGTCCTGTCACGGCTGCGTCCGGTGCGGCAGGGCTTCGCCGAGCACGTCCGGGTCACCGAGGGCCCCGGAGGTCTCTACCGGGAGCTGCTCACCCAGTCGCCACGGCTGGAACACGGGGTGCGCCTGCTGACCCGGGAGCACGCGCCGATCGTGGCCGCGCTCCTCGCGGTCCAGCGGATCGCCGAGCAGCCCGAGGCGCACCCGGACGAGTTACGACATCGGGCGGGGCACCTGCTGCGGAAGTTGGCCCGCCATCGGCGTCGCGGTGCGGACCTGCTCTGGGAGGCGTACCAGACGGATCTGGGCGGCGAGACCTGAGCCCACCTCGGGGAACCGTGGGGTCGGTGGCCGCGTCGAACCGGTCATGCGTCGACCGGTCCTGTTGCTCGTCCTCCCGTTGCTGGTCGTGGCCGGCTGTGCCCCCACCCGAGCGGATCTGTTCGACGGTCCCAGCGACCCACAGCGTGCCGAAGCCTTCGACCAGCGGGCCGCCCAGGTGGCCGAGGCGTGGCAACCCGGCCCGGAGTGGCGCACGGGGTACGTCCCCCTGGAGGGGCCGACCGTCCTCACCGGCGACCCGCGCTTCACCCCCGACACGGAGGCGGCTTTCCGGGCCGGCTGGTACCAGGCGCAGGTTCCGCTGTACCCCACCAGGGTCGGCGGCGAGATCCGATTCCCGGACGGCCGACTGACGCTGCCGTTGGTCAGCGCCGCCGAGGCGTACCGCCAGCTCGACCAGGGTGACCCGTTGCCCTGCCCGGGGCGACCGAAGCGACCCGGCCTGCCCACCCCCGGCGGCCCCACCGTCGAACCGGGGCCGGATGGTTGGACCACCAGCACGGCGGCCCCGACCGCCTGCCGCTCGCTCACCGTCACCGGGGTCACGCTGGGCAGCGTGCCGGTCCGGACGAGCCGGGGTGAGGCGCAGGTCCCGGCCTGGCTGTTCGACGTCGAGGAGTTGGCCGCCCCGGTGGCCCGGCTCGCCGTCGCGCCCACAGCGGTGGGCCGGGTGCCCGAGCCCACCGCGCCAGCCGAGCCGTTGCCGGACGGGCTGGTGTCCGCTCAGGACCTCGCGGCGGTCGACGGTGCCCGGTTGATCGTGCGGCTCGGCGTCGGTGCCTGCGACACCGCGATCACTCCGCTGGTGTGGGAACGGCCGGACGTCGTGGTGGTCGGCGGCAGCGTCACCCGGAGCACCGACGTCTGCCCCGCCATCCTCAAGATGGAACCGGTCACCGTCACCCTCGCGGCGCCGCTGGGCGCCCGGCCGGTGCTGGACGTGTCCAGCGGCGCCGCGCTGTCGATCGCGCCGCGCTGACCGGTCGGCTCAGAGGATGCTGGGCACGTCGGTGCTGATCGGCACGGGCAGCACGGTGGGTCGGTCGGCGCGCAGTCCGGCGGCGAGCGCGGCGCCGAGGTGGTCGGGGGTCTCCACCACCTCGGTCGCGCAGCCGTAGCCGGCCGCGATCGCGACGACGTCCAGCCCCGGCAGGTCCAGTCCGGGCACTCCGGGCGTGTCCTTCAGCTCGGCGAACGCCTTGAGGATCGCGTACTGCTGGTTGACCGGGACGACGACCACCACCGGCAGGGCGAGGCGCGCGGCGGTCCACAGCGCCTGCACCGAATAGTGGAACGAACCGTCGCCGATCACCGCCACCACGGGTCGTCCACGCCCGGTGTCCCGCTCGGCGAGGGCCACCCCGATCGCCGCCGGCAGGCCGTAGCCGAGCCCTCCGCTGGCCATCGTGAAGTACGACGCCGGGCGGTTGATTCGGAGCCGGCGGCGCAGCGCGGACAGGTTGGAGGGTGACTCCTGCACCAGTACGCCGTCCGCCGGCCAGTGCGCGGCCAGCGCGGCGAACAGGGCGTCCGCGCTCAGCGGGGCGGTGACATCGGGTGCCGCCGGTGCTTCCCGGGGCGCGGGCGGTGGCCGGTCGGCCGGTGGCACCCGCTCGGTCAACGCGGTCAGGGTCAACCCCGGGTCGCCGAGCAGGCTGTCCCCGACCGGGGCGCGGGCGGCCTCGTCGGGGTCGTCGGTGACGTGTAGCAGCCGGGCCCCGTCGGGCAGGTGCCCGCCCGGTACGTACGGGTAGTAGCGGAACACCGGGGCACCGACGACCAGCACGGTGTCGTGCCCCCGTAGCGCCTCGGCCAGCGGACCGATCGCGTACGGCAGCACGCCACGGAAGTGGCTGTGGTCCTCCGGGAACACGGCACGCTCGGGGGCGGGAGCCGACCAGACCGGTGCGGCCAGCCGCTCGGCCAGCGCGACGGCTGTCGACCAACTGCCGGAGCGGTCCACCCCCGGCCCGTACACCAGCACCGGGTTGCGGCTGCCGGCGAGGACCCGGACGAACTCGTCCAACCGCTCCGGATCCGGTGCGAACCGGGTGGCGACCGAGCGCGGCGCGGGCGGCGGGTCGGCCGGTTGGGCCCAGTCGTCCATCGGCAGCGAGAGGAAGACCGGTCCGGCCGGTGGTTGCACAGCCGTCGCGTACGCCCGCAGCACCGCGGCGGGGATGTCCTGCGCTCGGGCCGGCTCGTAGGCCCACTTGACGTACGGCTGCGGAAGTTCGGTGGGGCGACGGTTGGCCAGCCGGGGTTCGAGCAGCAGCATCTCCCGGGTCTGCTGTCCGGCGGTGACGATCAGCGGGGTCTTGTTGTGCCACGCGGTGACCAGGTTGCCCATGCCGTTGCCGGTGCCCGGAGCGGTGTGCAGGTTGACGTGCGCCGGTACTCCACGGGCCTGGGCGTACCCGTCGGCCATCGCCACCGCCGACGCCTCGTGCAGCGCGTGGACGTAGTGGAAGTCGGCGGGGAAGTCCTGGAGGAACGGCTCCTCGGTGGATCCGGGGTTGCCGAAGACCGTGGTCATGCCGAGGGTGCGGAGCACGTCGTACGTCGCGTCCCGGACCGTTGCCATCGCCACCCGCCTCCGTGTCGCGGGCAGGGACGACCGTGGTCACCCTCCCGATCAGCCGAATCTATCGGGATGTGACGGACCTTTCGGGCGTTTCTCCACCGACTGTGGCCAAGAGCATCGATCACCAGGAGGTTCGTCGCCGGGGGTGTCGAATCTCCGTCTCAACTGTCCGATCACCTGCCGGTCAGACCTTAGCCAGCACCGGGGACGCAGGCTATGGTGCCAGGCATGGCGTTGACAGCGCGGCTGATTCCGGCGCACCGGGTGGATCCGGCAGATGACCGATCCCCGGCGCCGGCTCACGGTTGACGGGTGTGTGGGATGCAGGGAGAGGGCCAGGCGATCGGCGGACGAGCGATGGAGTCGATGACCGGGCGGCTGCTGGTCGCGACTCCGGCGCTCAAGGACCCGAACTTCGACCGTACGGTGGTGCTGCTGGTCGCCCATGAGCCGGGCGGCGCGCTCGGCGTGGTGCTGAACCGGGCCACCGAGGTGCCGGTGGCCGACGTGCTCGGCGACTGGAGTGACCTGGCCCGCCACCCGGCGGTGCTGTTCGAGGGCGGCCCGGTGCAGCCCGACTCGGCCATCTGCCTGGCCCGCATGCGACACCCGATGCGTCGGCTCAAAGGCTTCCACCAGGTCTCCGGAGCGGTCGGCACGATCGACCTCTCGGTCGACCCGGAGCGGCTGCGGGAGGGCATCGGCGGCATCCGGGTCTTCGCCGGCTACTCGGGCTGGGGCGGCGGCCAGTTGGAGCAGGAGATCGCCGACGGCTCCTGGTTCGTGCTGGACGCGCTGCCCGGTGACGCCTTCGTCGACCGGCCCGACGACCTGTGGCCGATGGTCCTGCGCCGGCAGGGCGGGATGATGGCCGCCGTCGCGCACTTCCCGCCGGACGTGGCGCTCAACTGACCCGACATCGGCGGGGGACCCCCGCGAGATGACCATGCCGGCCGGTCTGTGTATAGTTTCCGAGTGCCCGGGCGACCGGGCGACAGCAAGGGGCCGTGGCGCAGCTGGTAGCGCACCACACTGGCAGTGTGGGGGTCAGGGGTTCGAGTCCCCTCGGCTCCACCCTTGTTTTACCGGTCAGCGGCCCGGCTTGATGCTCATCAAGCCGGGCCGCTGATCTGTTTCCGCTGCGGATGTGCGTGGCGGGATCGTCGGCAGGCAGACAGTGAAGGTCGCCCCGGCGCCGGGCCGGCTGTCGGTGGAGATCGTCCCGCCGTGGCTGGTCACCACCTCGCGCAGGAGGGCCAGACCCAGGCCGAAGCGCCGGCCCTTGGCCCCGGCGCCACGGTGGAAGCGGTCGAAGAGGTGTTTCACGTCAGCGGGGTCGAAGCCGGCTCCGCTGTCCGTGACCACCAGTTCCGCGCTACGCCGGGAGGCGCGCAGGGCGACGTCGATGCGGCCACCCGCCGGGGTGTGGGTGAGGGCGTTGGCGAGCAGCTCGCCGACCACCCGGCGCAGGGCCGAGGCGACGCCGGGGACCAGGACCGGAGTGTCCGGGACGGTCAGGTGCACCTGTACGCCCTGCTCGGCGGCGCGGTCGGCCTCGCAGTCGACGGCCTCGGCAGCGAGGCGGGCCAGGTTGACGGGCTCGGAGGGTTGCCGTTCGGCCGGGGTGGCGGCGAGGCGGGCGGAGAGCAGGAGTTCGTCGACGATCTCGCCGAGGCGGCCGGTGGTCTCGATCAGGCGGTCGTAGTCGGCGCGGTCGGCACCGGCGCGGCGGGCCAGGATCTGGGCGCGGGTGTGGACCTGGGCGATGGGGGTGCGCAGTTCGTGGCTGGCGTCGGCGACGAAGCGGCGTTGCCGGCCGAGCGCCTCGGCGAGCGGTGCCACCGCCCGGCGGCCCACGGTGATGCCCGTGAGTGCCGCCGCGGCGAGGCCGACGATCGCGGCGAGGAGGAACGCGGCGAGCAGGTGACGCCGGTCGGAGACCTGGAAGCGCGCGTCGAACACGGCTTGCACGACGCCGGTCCCGCGCGGCTGGGTGCGTACGTAGTAGGTCGTGCCGTTGCGGTCGACCTTGTCGCTGCGGACCTGGCGGTCGAGCGCCACCGCGTCGATGGCGGAGCGCAGTGGGAAGCCCGGAGGTGGCGGGTTGCGGCCCGAGTCGATGGTGCCGCCCTCGTACAGGATGATCCAGTTGCACCCCGGCGGCCCGTCGATGGTGCCGTTGACCGCGCCGTAGGTGAGCTCTCGTTCGATCTGTTCGTGCTGGCTGTGCAGCAGCGTGGCGTAGGAGATGGCGGCGCCCAGGGCGAGCAGCGCTGTGATGGTGAGCCCGACGAGCATGCTGACCCGCACCCGGGCCCGGCGCAGCATGGTGTCCTCGAAGCTCACAGTGTCCCCAGTCGGTAGCCGAGACCGTGCACGGTCCGGATCACCGAGCGGCCGAGTTTGCGCCGTAGGTAGTAGACGTACGTGTCGACCAGGGACGCCGCTGCCGCCTCGTCGAAGACCCGGCTGCGCAGCTCGGATCGGGAGTGGACGGTGTGCGGCCGGGCCGCCAGCACCCGCAACAGCTCGAACTCGCGGGCGGACAGGGCGATGCGGGTGCCGTCGGGCAGGACGACGTCACGTACCGAGAGGTCGAGCTGGCCCGGGCCGAGCCGCAGCACCTCGGTCGACTCGGAGGTCCGGCGGCAGAGGGCCCGGATGCGGGCGCTCAGCTCGTCGAGGTCGAAGGGTTTCGTCAGGTAGTCGTCGGCGCCCGCGTCGAGCCCGGCGATCCGGTCGTGGACGGTGCCGAGCGCGGTCAGCAGCAGCGCCCGGGCGACCACGGCGCGGGAACGCAGCCGGACGACCAGATCCAGCCCGTCGAGGGCGGGGAGCAGGCGGTCGATCACCATCACGTCGTACGGCCGGGTGAGCCCCAGGTGGAGGCCGCGCTGGCCGTCGGGGGCCTGGTCGACGACGTATCCCTCGTCGGTCAGGGTCTCCGCGACCATGCCGCGTAGCTCCGAGTCGTCCTCGACGAGCAGGAGTCGAGTCATGCCTAGATAGTGACACCGATGCATCGACAAGTCTCTATGTTCCGGAAAACTTGTCGCCTCAAACAAACAATCTACCGGCTTCCGGTGGTCACGAGCGACGGTGTGGCGGCGGAAGTGCGCGCCTCGCGCCGCTCGATCCAGCTGAGCAGCGGTGTCGTCATGAGTGTGGTGACGAGCGCGACGAGCACCAGCACGGTGAAGAGCGACGAGTTCACGATGCCCGCCTCCAGCCCCACGTTGAGAGCGATCAACTGCATCAGGCCCCGGGCGTTCATGAGGGCCCCGACGCGCAACGCGACACCGTTCGGCTCGCCCATCAACCGGGCCGCGCCCCAGCAGGCGCCGAACTTGCCGATGATCGCCACGGCGACGCACGCGGCGGCGAAGCCGAGCACGGCCGGGTTGCCCAGCAGCGCGAACTCGGTACGCAGCCCGGAGTAGGTGAAGAACAGCGGCAGGAACACCGTCGCGGCGATCGGCGTCAACGTGTCCACCACCTTGTCGGTCTGGGCGGAGTGCGGCATCACCACGCCGACCGCGAAGGCGCCGAAGACCGCGTAGAGCCCGATCTCGTCGGTGTACCAGGCGACCAGGAAGAGCAGCGCCACGGTGCCCAGCAGCCGCGCACGGTCGCCCGGGAGCCCCATGACGTAACCGGTCACCCGCCGCCCGCCCAGCCACAGCACCACCGCGAACAGCGCCGCGCCACCCGCGCAGACCAGGGCCGGGCCGACCGCGCCCGAGGCGAACGCCAGCACCACGGCCAGCATGATCCACGCGACCATGTCGTCGATCGCGCCGGAGGCCAGGGCGAGCAGCCCGAAGCGGGTGCCGGCGAGGCCGCGCTCGGTGATGATGCGGGCGAGCATGGGGAAGGCCGTGATCGCCAGCGCCACACCGACGAACGCCGCGGACACACCGAGCGACACGCCCTCCGCGCGGATCGGGACGAACCCCGCCATGCCCAGGACCAACAGGACCCCCAGCACCAGCGGAACCGTGACACCCGCCAGCGACACCGCTCCCGCCGTGCCCGCCAGCCCGGTCACCCGGTGTGAGGTGAAGGCGTACCCGGCCTGGAACATGAACAGCACCAGACCGACCTGGCCCACCACGTACAGGATCGGCAGCAGCGGCGCGGGGAACAGCGCGGCCTGCGCGCCCGGCCACAGCAGGCCCAGCAGCGACGGGCCGAGCAGCACCCCGGCGAGCATCTCGCTCACCACCGGAGGCTGACCCGCCCTGCCGAGCAGCCAGGAGACCAACTTGCAGAAGAGCAGAATGACCGTGACCGCGATGAAGAACCGCGGGGCGAGTTCGGTGGGGGTCACGGGCCTGCCTCCTCAAAGAATCGGGTGCACAACTTCTGTCGCCGGGCGTCGACGACCATCCAGGTGCCGCAGACGAGCTGCTTGACCGACCGCCCCACGTCGAAGAACCGGTCGCGCTGCCGCATCAGGGCGAGCCGGTCGCGGCCGGGACCGGGGAGGCCGCAGGGTGTCAGGTACGCGGGACCGCGGCTCGGCAGGGAGCGGGTGTGCGCCACCGACGAGCTGACCGAGAAGCGCCGCAGCACCTCGCGGGTCGCCGCGCGCAGTTGGACGGGGGCCGAGCCGCGCGCCGGACAGGCCCGGTTGGCGGTGACGCCGTACGGGATGAAATGCGCGTCCTGCCGACGCAACGTCGACCAGCGGTCCGGGTTGAACTCGGCGTCCGCCGCGGGGCCGGTGCGCTGGTAGGCCGGATAGTTGAAGAGCAGCACCGATCCGGTGGGGAGGACGTGATCGCCGACGGTGATGGGTCCGGAGGTGATCCGGTGCGCGATACCGAACAGCGGGTACACCCGCAGCGTCTCGTCGATGAGCCGGTCGAGAGAGCCGTCGGAGGTGTCCGTGACGGCCCCGGCGCACAGCAGGATGTGCGTCATGGCCTCCGACATCTGCACCACCGCCGTGTTGAAGAACGCACCCTGCAGATACCAGGCGGTCTCCAGGGCGGTGAACGGCGGTGGCAGCACGACCGGGCACGTCCCGGCGTCGATCCGGTCCAGCAGGTAACGCGTCAGGCGGTCCCGCCGGGACATGTGCCGCAGACTCATCCCCTTCAGTGCGGTGACCACGTCGTCCGCGTTCGCCACCACCAGCTCCCGCACGTCGCGCGGGCAGGGCGCGCCGAACACCAGCTCGTAGGAGACCTCGGCCCAGATCGGCATCATCAGGTCCCGTAGCCGCACGTGACTGATCCGGCCGGTCGGCAGTGTGTCGAGGATCCGCCGGGTCGCGGCCGTGGCCAGCTCGTCGGAGCGAGCGTGTGGGACGGCGAGCACCTGACGCGTCGTCCGCGCGACCGTCCGGTACCGCTCGCCGGGCTCCAGGTGCTCCTGGTGCATCTGCGGACCGGGCGCGAGCCAGTACCAGAACAGGTCCGACAGGCCCGCTCCGCGGCTGCGCCCGTCGGCGGCCGGGTCGCTGTAGACCCGCTCGAAGTCCTCCGGCCCCACCAGCGGCCCGGGGACGGGAACGCCCTCGGGCCCGTTGACCCGCTCGAAGATCCACTCCCGGAGGGTGACCACGGCCTTCACCGGCTCACCACCTGGTCGGGCGTCACATCGGTCGGCCGCCGCGCCCCGGCCAGGGCGAGGGCCTGATCCAGCTCCGTCGTCAGTCGTTCGAGTGTTTCCCGTACGCCCGCCGCGCCGCCCGCCGCGAGCCCGCGTACCACCGGACGCCCCACCAGCACCGCCCGCGCCCCGAGCGCGAGCGCGATCAGCACGTCGGTGCCGCAGCGCACACCCCCGTCGAGCAGCACCGGGATCTGCCCGCGCACGGCTGCGACGACTCCGGGCAGCGCGTCGAGTGTCGGGATCGCCCCGTCGAGCTGTCGCCCACCGTGGTTGGACACGATCACGCCGACGACGCCGTGCTCGACCGCGAGGCGGGCGTCCGCAGGATGCAGGATCCCCTTGAGCAGGATCGGTAGTCCCGTGACGCCACGCAGCCAGGAGATCCGATCCCACCCCGCCGTCGCGTCCATCGCGATCGAGCGCACCCGGCCGGTCGCGTCGCGCATGTTCTCGCAGGCGTAGCCGGGTGGCAGGTCGGTGAAGCCGTTGCGCAGGTCACGCTCGCGCCGCCCGAACACCGGGGAGTCCACTGTCACCACGAGCGCCCGGCAGCCCGCCGACTCGGCACGCTTGACCACGTACTCCGTGAAGGCGAGATCGGGTTGCGGATACAGCTGGAACCACAGCGACGCGCCCGCCGCCGCGATCTCCTCGACCGGCTGGGTGGCCGCCATGCTGACCACCATCGCGGTCCCGGCCGCCGCGACCCCGCGCGCCGTGGCCGTCTCGCCGTCCGGGTGTGCGAGTCGATGAAAGGCTGTCGGAGCGACCAGGACCGGGGCGGCCAGCGATGTGCCGGCCACCGTGGTCCGCAGGTCCCGCTCGCCGGTCGCCCGCAGCACTCGTGGCACGATCCACCGTCGCTCGAAGGCCCGCTCGTTGGCGGCCACCGTGCGTTCCCGCCCGGCGCCGCCCTCGAAGAAGTCCTGGTGGACAGGGTCCATGTCAGCCCTCGGCGCCGGAGAGGCAGCGCCTCAGGAACTCCTGGAGCGGCCGCACGTGGACCTCGGGTCGGTCCCACCGGTTCTCCAGGTTCTCGGCGAGGTGGTGGGTGCCGACCACTCGGCCCGCGCGGTGGTGACGGACGACCGGGTGCAGGTACGCCGCGTCGTGCGCCTGCCCGACCACGTCCTGGGCGACGCGGGTCACGGTGATGTCGAACGGGTCGACCTGGTCGTGGTCGGGGCCGTACTCCAACGTGATCACGAACGCCTGGTCGTAGTCGTGCTCGGCGGTGCGCAGACCGGTCGACGTGAAGTAGTCCACCGGCACCTCCTCGTGGTAGCGGGCCTCGTCCCCGGCGACGGTCAGCACGTCGGCGAGGAACCCGAACTGCTGCCACAGGGCCGAGGTGCGGTTGACCCGCTCGATGACGGCCGCCGTCATGGCCGCCGGGTCGGCGGTGAGCCGCGTGGACGGCCAGTCCTCGGCGTCGTAGCGGCGGGAGAGGATCCGGTGCAGCGCGCGTACGGCGTAGCGGAAGCCGTGCACGAAACCGCTGGTGGACTTCTTGAAGTCGCGTTGCTGCGAGATCGTGCCGGCGAAGAACAGCCCCGGTACGTTCACCGACTCCCATTCCTCGGTCTGCGCCGGGAACCGGTCGGAGATGGCCAGTCGGGGCCGGGCCGAGGCGTCGAAGATCGAGTCGTCGAATCGGAATCCCGTGCACGCCAACACCCGGTCGTAATGCAGTTCCTTCACGACCTCGTTGGCCCGGGAGAAGCTGAACGCCACCCGGTAGCCCGTACCGTCGCGCTCGATGCTCTTGATCGTGCCGTCGAGGATCGCGTTCGCCGACTTGAGCTGATAGGTGTCGAGGAAGTTGTTGTTGACCGCGCGCAGGTGCCCGACGTAATGGGTGCGCCACGCCATCCGGACCGAGCTGGGCCCCGCGAGGTGGATCAGTGTCGTGGTCTCCATGAGGTTGTCGGCGGTCTCGAAGGCGGAGTTGCCCTTGCCGATGATCAGCACCTTCTGGTCGAGGTAGTCACGTGGCTCGACGCTCATCACGTCGTACCCCTCGGCCAGCTCGAATCCCGGGATGTCCGGCTCGTAGGTCTTCGAGACGCCGGTGGCGACGATCACCGCGCGGGCCGCCCAGCGCCGATCGCCGGCCTCGACGGTGAACACGTCGTCGTGTTTGGACACCCGGGTCACCCGGGTGCCGTAACTGACCTTGACGCCGGTCTTCGCGGCGAAGTCCGCGAGGTAGCGCACCATCACGTCGGCGTCCGGGAAGTACCGCTCGGTGTACTGCGTGAACAGCAGCGCCGGGTCGTCGGTGAGCAGGGAGTTCCAGTCGAGCCGCAGATTCAGTTCGGGGTCGTCGGTGCCGGTGTGCGGTTTGTTGATCGAGATGAGCTGCCGGTGCCGCGGATAGGTGGCGAAGAACGCCCCCGGCCCGTCGGCGCCCTCCAGCACCAGATAGTCACGCTTTCCGTCGGCCTCGAGCAGGGCGGCGAGCTGAAGGCCGGCCGGACCGGCTCCGATGATCAGGTAATCAAGCGTCACGGCGCTCACCGTACGAGCGGGAATTCAGAGAATTTTCAAGCTCCTCCAGAACTGCCGCCGCCGTTCGCACGTCACCGTCGAGCGGCCGGTCCGGGTCGATCGGGGGGATCGCCTCCTCCAACGCCCGAAGGACACGGTCGCAGCCCATCGCCGTGGGCCGGCGTGCCCCCACGTGCACCGCCTGGCGCAGTCCCAGCCCGAGTGACCCGGTGATCAGGCGCAGGAGTTCCGCCTGGTCCAGAGCGCGGAGCGCGGCCTGTGTGCCGAGCGGGATGACGTCCTGGTTGTGCAGGTTGGTGGGAAGGCTCTGCGCGCTCGCGGGCACGGTGTCGCGCCTGATCTCGGCGACGAGTGCCGTCGACGCGAGCTGTACGCCCTGCAACCCGTGCTGCTGACCCGGCCC
Source organism: Micromonospora sp. WMMD964 (assembly GCF_029581455.1). NCBI lineage: Bacteria > Bacillati > Actinomycetota > Actinomycetes > Micromonosporales > Micromonosporaceae > Micromonospora > Micromonospora sp. WMMD964. Next base: position 2,151,931 of record NZ_CP120860.1, read on the forward strand.
CGCCGCGAGCATCGGCGGCAGCCCGCCGTTTCGCCCGGGATCCACCAGCAGGTCGAGCTGCCGCTCGGCGAGGTTGCCGACCTGGGCGATCACCATGGACAGGACGTCGGAGGCGAAAGCGGCGGGCTGGCCGAAGAAGTTGCCGCCGTGCACGACCTTGTCGTCGTTCGGAAAGAACAGCGGATTGTCGCTCACCCCGCGCAGGTCAGCCGCCACGACGCCGTCGACGTAGCGCAGGGCGTCCTCGGCCGCTCCGAGCAACTGTGGCGCACAGCGGATGCTGTAGGGCTCCTGCAGCGGTCTGGTGCCGGACGCCCGCAGACCGGCGGCTGTCGCTCGCATCGCGGCGCCGACCTCGACGGCGCCCCGGTGACCGTAGGCGTCGAGGAGGGCGGGATCGAGGAACTGCGGATCGCTGCCGAGCAGGTCGGCGAGGAGGCAGCTCAGCGTCCGCACCACGCGGTGCGAGGTGCGGACCCGGTCCAGGGCGAGGGTCAGCGCCGCGGTGGTGAGCGACGTGCCGTTGACCAGCGCGAGCGCGTCGCGACCATCGAGCGGCAACGGCTCCAGGCCGGCCTTCGTCAGGGCCTCACCGGCGGGCATCCGGACGCCGTCCAGATAGGCGTACCCGCGACCGCGCAGCGCCTGAGCGGCGGCGCCGAGCGGGATCAGGTCGCCGCTGGCCCCCACCGAGCCGAACCTGGGCATGGCCGGTGTGAACGTCGTACCGAGCATGGCGGCGAGCGCGTCGACCACGTGCGGTGAGACCCCGGACGCGCCCCGGGCCAGGGACCAGGCGCGGACCAGCAGCGTCGCGCGTACGACCTCCGGGGCGAGGTCCGGGCCCTGGCCCGCTCCGAGGTGGGCGAGGGTGTTGTCGGCCTGGTCGCGCTGGTCGGCTCGGCCCGCGTAGCCGACCAGCGCCCCGAAACCGGTGGTGGCACCGTAGATCGCCCGGTCGTCGCCGAGTGCCTTGCCGAGGAATGTGCGGCCGGTCGCCACCCGTTTGCGTACCTCGTCGCCGATCACCACAGTGACCGGGCCCGCCGCGACGCGTAGGTCGGCGGGGCGCAGCGGAGCTGCCAGATCCACCTCAATCGTCATGGAAGCGGATGCTAGAGACGGGTTCTCAGAGCGCTCTGAAATCGTCTCAGTACATTGCGCCACATGACGCACGATTGCCTGATCATCGGAGCCGGGCCGGCGGGTCTGCAGCTCGCGGCCCTGCTGGAGCGCGACGGTCACGACTATGTGGTGCTGGAGGGCGGCCCGCGGCCGGGCACGTTCTTCGAGACCTATCCCCGGCACCGCCAACTGATCTCGATCAACAAGGTGTGGACCGGGTCGACGGATCCGGAGTTCAACCTACGGTCGGACTGGAACTCGCTGCTGACCGACGATCCGGCGCTGCTCTTCAAGAACTACAGCACGCGCTACTTCCCGGCCGCGGACGACCTCGTGCGTTATCTCGCCGACTTCGCGCGGGGTCTGCGCGTCCGCTACGACACCCGGGTGACAGCCGTGTCGAAGACCGCCGACGTGTTCACCGTGCAGGCCGGTGACCAGAGCTGGGCGGCACGGAGAGTCGTCGTCGCCACCGGCGTCTCCCAGCTCTACGTGCCGCCGATCGAGGGCGCCGACCTGGCCGAGCGCTACGACACCGTCAGCGTCGACCCCGCCGATTTCGTCAACCAGCGTGTGCTGATCATCGGTAAGGGCAACTCGGCCTTCGAGACCGCGGACGCGCTCGTCGAGACCGCCGCCACGATTCACGTCGCCGGGCCGCACTCCATCAAGCTGGCCTGGCAGTCCCATTACGTCGGGCACCTGCGCGCGGTGAACAACAACTTCCTGGACACCTATCAACTGAAGTCGCAGAACGCCGTACTGGACGGCACGGTGGAGCAGATCAGCCGGCGGGAGGACGGTGGGTTCCGGGTGCTCTTCCGGTACGCCCGAACGGTCGAGAATCTGCGCGAGCTGGAGTACGACCGGGTCGTCCTCTGCACCGGATTCCGCTTCGACGCGTCCATCTTCGCCGAGTCCGCCCGGCCGGAGCTGGTCATCAAGGACCGGTTCCCGGCGCAGACGCCGGCCTTCGAGTCGGTGAACGTCAGCGGTCTCTACTTCGCCGGCACCCTCAGCCAGCAGCGTGATTTCAAGAAGTCCACGAACGGCTTCATCCACGGCTTCCGGTACGCCACCCGCGCCCTGCACCACATCCTCCGCGAGCGGCACCACGGGCAGCCCTGGCCGTCCCGGCGGATCGCCCTGACGCCGGAGGCGATCGCCGACTCGATCATCGCCCGGATCAACGTGACCTCGGCGCTGTGGCAACAGTTCTCGGTGCTCGGCGATGTCATCACGGTCGAGAGCGATTCCGCCCGCTACCGCGAGGAGGTGCCGGTCGCGTATCTGCGGGAGGCGGAGCCGGACCTGTTCGCGTTCCTGGTCACCCTGGAGTACGGCCCCGACCACGACCAGGTCGACCCGTTCGACATCACCGTGCCGCGTCCGGCCGAGAACGACGCGAACGCCGCGCACGACGCCAGCTACCTCCACCCCGTCGTCCGGGTGCTGCGCGACGGGCAGGTCGTCGCCGAGCACCACCTGGCGGAGAACCTGGAGAACACCTGGGACCTGCCGACCGTGCACCGGCAGCCCCTCGAGGTCTTCGTCAAGGGTGTCCTCGCCGATGCCCGGTGACGTCTGGCCGCAGCCCGTCCTCGACCTCCTGGCGGCCGGCGGGGACCGGCCGGTCTTCGAGGATGGGCCGGTCGTCACCACCGCTGCGGAGATGGCGGGTCTGATCCGGCGCGTCGCGGCCGGGCTGCGCTCGACCGGCGCGGGGCCCGGAGTGGGTGTGACGCTCGATCTGCCGGTCACCGCCGCCGCCTTCGCCGCCACGATGGCCGCCTTCGCCGTCGGGGCGCGGGTGTCCGGGTGGCGTGCCGATCTGCGCCCGGCACAGCTGTCCGGCTCCCTCCTCGTCGACTCGGCCAGGCTGGCCTCGCTCACCGGGCATCCCGACGACGGGCTGCCACTCGTCGCGGCGGGACGGGCCGAGGATCCCGCGCGGATCACCTGGACCAGTGGCAGTACGGGAACGCCGAAGGGTGTGGTCCAGACGTACGCGGCCATGTCGGCGGCCTGGGCCCCGTACCCGGACCGGTGGCCGCCGGCGGTCGCCGACCTGGCCACCCGGATGCAGCGTTACCTGGTCTTCGGCTCGCTGGCCAGTCAGGTGATGCTGGAGTACGGCGTCGTCGCCCTGGCGGCCGGCGGCACCCTGGTCGTGGCACCCCGGCCGGTCTTCCCGGACGCCCTGGTCGAACACCGGGCCACGGCGAGCGTGATCACCGTCGGCAAGTTGCACCAGCTGATCCGGGACCAGCGTTCCCACCCGGTGGACCTGCGTCACCTGCGGGCGCTGATGGTCTCCGGGTCGCCACTCGCGCCGGGCCGACTGGCGGAGGCCCTCGACCTGCTGGGTCCGGTGCTCTTCCACGGGTACGGGCAGACCGAGACGTCGATGATCGCCATGGTGACCCCCGCCGAGATGGTGGGAGACGCCGCCACGCTCGCCACGGTCGGTCGCCCGGCCGTCGACGTCTCCATTCGCGACGGTGAGATCTATGCCCGCACACCCGGGCAGGCGTCCTCGTACTGGCAGGACCCGGACGAGTCGGCCGAGGTGTTCGTGGACGGCTGGGTGCGTACCCGTGACCTGGGGGAGCTCGACGCGAACGGTTACCTGCGGCTGCTCGGGCGCGCCCGGGACGTGATCATCGTCAACGCGCAGCTGGTCCACGCCGGACCGGTGGAACGGGCGCTCGTCGCCGACGCCGCGGTCGGCGAGGCGTACGTCGTCGGGCGCCCGGACGAGATGACCGGCGAGGCCGTGCACGCCTTCGTGGTGCCGGTGGCCGGGAGAACGCCTGACCCGGACGTGTTACGCAAGCTCGTGGCCGCGCAGGTGAACGATGCTGCCGTGCCGCGAACCGTCACGGTCGTCGACCGGGTTCCGCTCGCGCCGAGCGGCAAACCGGACAAGAGTCGACTCGCGCAGCTTCTTGACGATTCGTGACGGTGGGGCCGACAGACGAAACGCCCTGACCGGGAGACCCGGTCAGGGCGGTTGTCGACTGTATGTCCGGTACGGGCCGGGGTCAGCCCTGGCGGCTCTTCCACTGCGGGTTGGCGCGGTTCACCACGACCGTCCGGCCGCGACGGCGGACCACCACCGAACCCGGCTTCTGCTTCAGCGCACGCAACGAGCTACGTACCTTCATCTCTGCCTCCTCGGTGCAAGCGGTTCCGGGTATCGAAACGCCCCGCCCACCCCGGGGATTCCCGCCGGTCGCCGTCGAACCTTTGCCCAGCGAGGGCCGTACCAGTGGGCGGAGGTCATCCCATGCCCGTACGCCGGATCTTCGCCCTGGCGCTGGTCGTCGCCGCGACAGTGCCGTGGGCGGCCACGCCCGCCGCAGCCCACGGCGCGCCCACCGACCCGGTCAGCCGGGCGGCGGCCTGTGGGCCCGAGGGCCGGTACGCCGCCACCAGCGCCTGCCGGGCGGCCGTGAAGGCGGGTGCGGCGGTCCGCGAATGGGACAACGTACGCGTCGCCGCGATCAACGGCCGGGACCGGGAACGGATCCCGGACGGTGAACTGTGCAGCGGTGGGCTGTCCGCGTACCGGGGGCTGGACCTGCCGCGCACCGACTGGCCGAGCACCGAGCTGACCAGCGGCGCGACGTTCACCTTCCGGTACCGGACCACGATCGAGCACCGGGGCACCTTCCGGCTCTACGTCACCACCCGCGACTACGACCCCAAAGCCCCGCTGACCTGGGCGGACCTGGAAGCGCGTCCGTTTCTGACGCTGACAGACCCACCGGTACGGGCCGGGGCGTACCAGTTGGCGGGCCGGTTGCCGGCCGGTCGTACGGGCCGGCACCTGATCTACACGATCTGGCAGAACTCCACCACCCCGGACACCTACTACTCCTGCTCCGACGTGGTGTTCCGTGGTGCCAAGGCCACCGCCACCCCGTCGAAGGCCACCCCGTCGAAGGCCGCCGCCGCGACGACCGGCGCGCCGCGTACCGCCGCCGGCGAGCCGACGGCCAGCGGCCCGGCGGTGGCGGCGGCCGCCGACCCGGGCGTGCCGGTGGCGTCGGTGACCGACCTCGGCGGCCGGTGGCCGGTGCTGGCCGGGACCGCCGTCGTGCTGGTCCTGCTGCTGCTGGTCGGCGCGAACCTGCGCCGTCGCGGCGCCGCCGCACCCGAGGGCCGCCAGTGCGAGGTACGTAACCACCGGGCCGGGCGGCGTCGGATCTGGTGACCCGGGCCGCCCGCAACCCGGCGGTGCTCAGCCCAGGTGCTGCTCGATCTCGGCCAACTCGTCGGCGGTGAAGTCGAGGTTGTCGAGCGCGGCGATGTTCGTCTCCAACTGCTCGACGCTGCTCGCCCCGATGATCAGGCTGGTCATCCGTGGGTCGCGCAGCGCCCAGGCCAGCGCGAGCTGCGCGAGCGACTGGCCGCGCCGCTCGGCGACCGCGCCGAGGCCCCGGATGGTGGCCATCTTCTCGTCGCTGAGGTCGCTCTCGCTGAGGAAGACGCTGGTGCGCACCCGCGAGTCGGCCGGGATGCCACCCAGGTAGCGGTCGGTCAGCAGGCCCTGGGCCAGCGGGCTGTACGCGATGCAACCCGCGCCGACCTGCTCCAGCGTGTCGAGCAGGCCGTCGGACTCGGTCCAGCGGTTGAGCATCGAGTACGACGGCTGGTTGATCAGCAGCGGCGTACCCAGGTCACGCAGGATCGCGGCGGCCCGCGTGGTCTGCTCGGAGTCGTAGTTCGAGATGCCGACGTAGAGCGCCTTGCCGGAGCGGACGATGGCGTCGAGCGCGCCCATCGTCTCCTCCAGCGGAGTGTCCGGGTCGAACCGGTGCGAGTAGAAGATGTCGACGTAGTCCAAGCCCATCCGGCCCAGCGACTGGTCCAACGACGAGATCAGGTTCTTGCGCGAACCCCACTCGCCGTACGGGCCGGGCCACATGAGGTATCCGGCCTTGCTGGAGATGATCAGCTCGTCCCGGTACGCCCTCAGGTCGGTGGCGAGCATCCGGCCGAAGTTCTCCTCCGCCGAACCGGGCGGCGGACCGTAGTTGTTGGCCAGGTCGAAGTGGGTCACACCCAGGTCGAAGGCGCGTCGCACGATGTCGCGCTGCCGCTCGAACGGGCGGTCCGGGCCGAAGTTGTGCCAGAGCCCGAGGGAGACGGCGGGCAGCCGCAGGCCACTGCGCCCGCTGCGCCGGTAGGTCATGGAGTCGTAGCGGTCATCCGCGGCGAGGTAGGTCACGATCATGAGCCTAGCTCTGGCCGGCGCTGCCGGGGATCGGGCGTGCGAACCCGGACATCGCGGTAGTTTCGACGCGACGACCGGCCCCGGCCCAGCGGAAGTGAGCGACGTGGACGACATCACCGCACTGATCCTGGACGACCACGCCGCCTTCCGGCGTGGCTTCGCCCGCCTCGACGACGCCCGCGACGAGCAGGAGATGCTCGCCGTCTGGGACGCCCTCGCCCTGCACCTGGACATCCACGCCGAGGCGGAGGAGGCGATCCTCTACCCGCACCTGGTCAAGCACGGCGACGACGGCGAGGACGAGACCGCCGACGCGATCGGCGACCACAACAAGATCCGGGACGCCATCGCCGAGGCGAAGCTGCACCCGGTCGGCTCGGACGAGTGGTGGGCGGCGGTCGGCACGGCCCGCCGGGAGAACAGCGAGCACCTCGCCGAGGAGGAGGACGAGGCGCTGCCCGACTTCCGCCGGCACGCCAGCGTCGAACTCCGCGCCGAGCTGGGGCAACGCTGGCTGACCTTCTACGGCGAGCACAAGAACGGCCGCAACCTGCCGTTTCGCGACAAGGACCCGCAGCAGTACGTCGCCGACCACCGCTGAGATCTCCCCGGCACGGGGGAGTCGCCCGAGCCCGGTTCGGCAGCAGAATGACGAGGTGACAGTCCGAGCGGCGCTGACCCCGCTGGTCGCCGGCACCACCTGGCGACGCGGCGTCTTCCTGTTGCTCGGCGGGGTGCTGGCACTGCCGTACGGGGTGCTCGCGGTGACCTTCGCCCAACTGTTCGCCGACTCGGCGATCCCCCGCCCACTGGTCTACGCCCTGCTGGTGATCGCGGCGCTGATCGCCGGGCTGCCGCTGCTGCTGGACGGCAGCCGGGCACTGGAGATCGCCGCCGTACGGGCCCTGCTCGGCGTCGACCTGCCCGAACCCGCGCCCGGGCACCGGGGCGACCGGGAGACCCGGCTGCGCAGCGCGCTCTGGATCGCCACCCATCTCATCGTCGGTGCGGTGGTGATGATCGCGCTGTTCAGCGCCCTGCCGATGGCGCTCGCCTTCATCGCCCAGCAGTTCGGCATCGGCACCGAACTTATCAGCCGGGAACGGTTCGGGCCGTTGGACGGGCGCGACGGCGGCTGGTTGACGGTCAGCGGGGTGCTCCTGCTGGTCGGCCTCGGCTACGCGGTCGCCGGGCTCGGCGCGCTCGCCGGCTCGATGGCGCCGGTGCTGCTCGGGCCGGCCCCGGCGGAGCGGATCGCCGCCCTGGAGGCGGAGGCCGTCCGGCTCGCCGAACGCAACCGGCTGGCCCGGGAGCTGCACGACTCCATCGGCCACGCGTTGACAGTCGCCACCCTCCAGGCCGGGGCCGCCCGCGAGGTCCTGCACACCGACCCGGAGTTCGTCCGGCGGGCGCTCACCGCCATCGAGGAGACCGGGCGGACCGCCATGGACGAGCTGGACCACGTGCTCGGGCTGCTCCGGGAGACCGGCAACGGACGCCCCGTGGTGGCGCCGCAGCGTACCCTCGCCGACCTGGACCGGTTGGTCACCGACGCCCGCGCGGCCGGGCTGGTGGTGCACGCGCATCGCGTCGGCGACGCGGCGCGAGTCCCTCCGGCGGTCTCCCGGGAGGGTTACCGCATCGTCCAGGAGGGACTGACCAACGCCGCCCGCTACGGCGACGGGCCGGTGGCGCTGCGGCTGGACCTGCACCCGGAGGCACTGGAGTTGGAGCTGGTCAACGCGATGAGCCGCCCCGGTCGGACCCCGCTGGGCCACGGCGGTCGCGGTCTGGACGGCATGCGGGAGCGGGTGTTGCTGCTCGGCGGCCGGATCACCGTGGGACCGGACGGCGACCGGTGGCTGATCCGGGCCCGCCTGCCCTACGAGGAGGCCCGATGACCACCGGCGTGCTCATCGTCGACGACGACGAACTGATCCGGATCGGGCTGCGGGCCATCATCGACGCCCAACCCGACCTGCGCGTCCTCGCCGAAGCCGCCGACGGTGCCGAGGTGCCGCCGCTGGTGGCCCGGCACCGGCCCGACGTGGTGCTGATGGACGTGCGGATGCCCGGCATCGACGGCATCCAGGCCACCCGGCACCTGCTGGCCACCTCCGCCGACCCGCCCCGGGTGCTGGTGGTCACCACGTTCGCCAACGACGAGTACGTCTACGAGGCGCTGCGCGCCGGCGCCTCCGGCTTCCTGCTCAAACGGGCCCGGCCCCCCGAGGTGGTGGAGGCCGTCCGGGTGGTCGCGGCGGGGGAGTCACTGCTGTTCCCGGCCGCGATCCGCCAGTTGGTCGGCGCGTACGGGCCGGTGGGCGGCGACCGACTGCGCGCCGCCCGGCTCACCGAACGGGAGGCCGAGGTGCTGCGGTTGATGACCACCGGCCGGTCCAACCCGGAGATCGCCGCGCACCTGGTGGTCGGTGTGGAGACGGTCAAGACGCACGTCGGCAACGTGCTGGCCAAGCTGGGCGCCCGCGACCGCACGCAGGCGGTGATCGCCGCCTACGAGTCCGGCTTCGTCACCCCGTCCGGCTGACGGGTCCCTCACCCGGGGGAGCGGGTTCACCGCTTGCCGGGAGGGAATCAGGCAGCTGTCCGTCGACGCTGGGAGCATGACGGAACTCGATGTCTCCCCTCCCCGTGCCGACTCCCGCCGGCCGGACCGGCTCGCCCCGCTGGCCGCCGGTTGGCTCGGCCTGTGGGGCGTGCTGGCCCTGGTCAGCATGCTCACCGACGGCGGCTACCCGCTCGGCCCGAACGACCCCAACGGCGGCGACGTCAGCCTGCTGCGCCTGGTCCCGGTCGAGGTGGCCACCCCGCTCTTCGCCGCCGTGCTGCTCACCGCCGCGGTGGCCGCCCTGGCGATGAGCCGCCCGGCGGTGCGCCCGCCCGGCCCGCTGCGGGCTCTGCTCGCCGGGTACGGCTGGGCGGTGGCGTTCGCGCTCGTCCTGGTCGTGCCGGACGTCCGAGTACTGATCGTCCTCGGCTACCTGCCGATACTGATCGTCGGGGCGCCGTTCGGCTGGCCGCCCGTCGACTACGCCGACGTCTTCAACTGGGCGCTGTTCGCCCGGTTCGCGGCGCTGGCCGGCGGTCTGCTGCTGGCCGGGGCGGTGCTCACCTGGCAGCGCCGCACCACCGGGGCCTGCGTCGGCTGCGGTCGCGCCGACACCGGCACACGGTGGACCACGCCGGCCGCCGCCACCCGCTGGGGTCGGTGGGCCGTGGGCATCGCCGCGGCCATCCCGTTCACGTACGCGGTGACCCGGTTCGCCTGGGCGGCCGGCATCCCGCTCGGCATCTCCCGCGAGTTCCTCACCGAGATGCAGGACACCGGGCTGGTCTGGGCCGGGTTCGGGCTGGCCGCGTTCGCCACCGTCGGCGCGATCCTCACCCTCGGGCTGGCGCAGCGCTGGGGCGAGCGGTTCCCGCGCTGGATGCTCGGTCTCGCCGGCCGGCGGGTGCCGGTGAGGCTGGCCGTGCTGCCCGCCGCCCTGGTCGCCATCTCCGTGACCGCGGCCTCGCTGGGGCTGCTCAGCAACCCGAAGTTCTGGGAACTCACCGGCGGGCTCAGCCTGACCGGGGCGCCGATGCTGCTCTGGCCGCTCTGGGGCGTGGCGCTCGGCGCGGCGACCTACGCGTACCACCTGCGTCGCCGTGGCACCTGCCGGCGCTGCGGTCGGAGCTGATCGAACGTGTCGCCGTAGCCGGTCACCGGATCGATGGTCCTTCCCGTCCGGACGCCGGATTCTCCATGGACGGATGGCCGAGAACAATGTCTGCGGACCGCACTGTGGCGTTGAACCGGATGACCCGCCCGACCCACCGCGCAAACAGCGTGCGGCCGCTAGGATGACCCGGTTCGTCGGCGGGGTCGGCGTTGTGACGGGTCTCGGCCCGGCGGCTTCCGCACAATTCATTGCTCACTCGGGCGCGAGTCCTTTTCGCGGGTGGACGGATCATGATGGATACGACCGATGGCGCACCTCAGGGCACCCTCGTGGACCTCAGCGAGGTGAGCCTCGCCGACCTTCAGGAGCTGGACCAGTCGGTGTTCGCCCACTCGCTACGCCGAATTCTCGACGAGATCGATCGCCCGCAGGAGGCGGTCGCCGGGTGGAATTCGGCGATGTGAGGATGCCGGGTGGCGGGCGCGGCTCGACGGGGGCCGCCACGGTAGCCGAGGGCGGCGTGTCCACCCGCCCACGGCCCGTCCCGTTCTCGGAGTTCATCCTCAAGGTCCACAGCCGGTGCAATCTGGCCTGCGACTACTGCTACATGTACGAACTGGCGGACCGCAGCGCCCTCGCCGACCCGCTGCTGATGGCCCCGGACGTCTTCGACCACGTCTGCCGGCGGATACGCGAACACGTCCACGCCCACCGACAGAACGCCGTACGGATCGTCCTGCACGGCGGCGAACCGCTCCTGGTCGGCGCCCCCAACCTGGTCCGGATGGCGAGCCGACTCCGGGAGGCACTCGCCCCGTCGCAGGCTCAGATCACCGTGCAGACCAACGGCACCCTCCTGACCCGACACGCCCTCGCCCTGCTCGCCGACGCCCAGGTGCGGGTCGGCGTCAGCCTCGACGGCGACCGGACGGCGAACGACAGGCACCGGCGGTACGCGTCGGGCCGCAGCAGCTACGACGAGGTCGACCGGGCCCTGCGCCTGCTCGCCGAGCGGCCCGACGCGTACGCCGGTGTGCTCTGCGTCGTGGACCTCGCCGCCGACCCCCGACAGACCTACGAGGCGTTGCTGTCGTACCGGCCGCCGATGGTGGACTTCCTGCTCCCGCACGCCAACTGGGAGGCGCCGCCGCCACGGCGAGGTGCGGACCGGAGCCCCTACGGCACCTGGTTGGCGGCGGCCTTCGACGCCTGGTACGACACCTCGCCCCGACTGACCCGGGTCCGACTCTTCGAGGAACTCATCAACCTGCTGTTCGGCGGGCGCAGCCGAACAGAGTCCCTCGGGCTGAGCCCCGTGGCCGCCGTGGTGATCAACACCGACGGGGCGTACGAGCAGGTGGACACGCTGCGCTCCACCTACCCCGGCGCGGTCGGCACCGACCTGACCGTCTTCACCGACACCTTCGACGACGTGCTGCACCACCCCGCTGTCATCGCCCGCCAGATCGGGGTGGACGCGCTCGCCGCCACCTGCCGTACGTGCCCGGTGCACCGGGTCTGCGGTGGCGGCAACTATCCGCACCGGTACCGGGCGGGGAGCTTCGCCAACCCCTCCGTCTACTGTCCCGACCTTCTGCACCTCATCGCCCACGTCGAGCGACGCCTCCGAACGGACCTGGCAGCCATGCCCCGGGGGGGCTCGTGACGGGATACCACCGGCTCACCTCCGACGACCTCGCGGCGCTCGCGGCCGGCCTCGGTGACCAGCGGACCATCCGACTGCTGCGCGACGGCCAGGTGAGCAAACGCATGCTCCAGTTGCGCGTCCTGCTCGACACCGTGGATTCGGAGGAGACCCACCGGCACTTCCGGCTCTGGGCGACGGCGGCGGGCCGGTCACCCGAGGCGGGGCCGTCGGTGTTGGCCCTGCCGCACACCGGCGCCTGGTTGGCCAGCGCGCTCCGGCGACTGCGCTCACCGACGCCGTCCGCTCCGGCGCCCGACGCGGCAGCCGGCCGTACGACCGGCGGGTTGCTGGTGCAGACGGCGCCGGAACCGCCCGTCGAAGCCGAGTTGACAGCGCTCGGGTCGCTCGCCGCGGTGGCGGCCCTCCGGGCCGGAATGGATTTCGAGCTCAGTGTCGTGCCGCGCGACGGCGCCGTCTACCTGCCCACGCTCGGGCTGGCGCGGGTCGGGGGCGCGCAGCGGGTGACCATCTCGCGGGTGGGGTCGCGGCTCCTGATCGGGCCGGTCGAGGTGTCACCGGCTGCACCGTCGGACGCGGGGCCGGGCGCGGAGACAGCCGGTTGGTCCGGCCTGCACCGACTGCGCAGCACGGCCGACGGGCTGACGCTGCGGATCACCCTCGACGACCTCGACCCCTACCGGGACCGGCACCGGCTCTGCGCCGCCGAGCGACTCACACCCGCCGAGGTCGCCGAGTGGCAACGGCTGCTCGACGACGCGTGGCCGATCCTGGTACGCCACCACCGCCGGCACGCCGAGGCGATCGCCGAGGGACTGGGCTGGCTCGTGCCGCTGGTCGCCGACTCGGTCAGCGCCGGGGTCAACGTCACCAGCATGGACGCGTTCGGTTCGGTCTCGATGACCCGTCCGATCGACGGGCAGGCGTTCGCGCTCGGCCTGCTGCACGAGTTCCAGCACGCCAAGCTCGGTGCGACGCTCGACGTCGAACCCCTCTACGACCGCGACGACCGCCGGTACTACTACGCCCCCTGGCGCGACGACCCGCGCCCTCTCGGGGCCGCCCTCCAGGGCGTGTACGCGTTCATCGCGGTGACCGAGTTCTGGCGGGGTCGTCGCGCGCTGCTCAGCGGCGGCCCGGCCCGGATGGCCGAGGTGGAGTTCGCCCGTTGGCGCGACCGGGTGTCCCGCACCTGCGCGGACATCGAGTCGTTCGGCCGCCTGACCCCCGCCGGCCGCGAGTTCGTCGCCGGCCTGCGGCGGGTCATCGACGACTGGCGGGACCCGGTGGATCAGGGAGCGGCCGAACTCGCCCGGGAGGCCGCCGAGGACCACTGGACGGTCTGGCGGCTGCGGAACCGCCGACCCGACCCACACGTCGTCAACCAGCTCGCCGCCGCCCGTGCGGCCGGACTGCCGTGCCCCGCCGTCACCGTCGTGCTGCGGGTGGAGCCGGCCGACGGCCGTTGGCTGAGCCTCAGCCCGCGACTCGACCTGGTCCGGCTACGGCTGACCGATCCGGAGCGGTTCAGGCGGCTGCGTACCGGCGCGGAACCCCTCGTCGACGCACTGCCCACGGCGTCCGACGGGGACCTCGCCCTCGCCGCCGGGGATGACCTCGCCGCGCGCGAGAGCTACCGCCGGCAGGTGTGCGTCGACCCGGAACTGCTGTCCGCCTGGGTCGGACTGGCCCTCGCCGAACAGCGGTTGGCGGCGGCGCAGAAGACCGGCGGGGCCGACCCCGAGCTGTGCCGCGCGGTCTACCGCCAGCTGCGTACGGACGGGCACCCCGAGGACCCGTTGGAGCTGGCCCGCTGGCTCGCGCCGGTGACCTGCGTGGCGGCACCGGGCATCGAACCCGACGGAGAACCCTCGGTCACGTCGGTGGCGGTTCCAGATCGCAGTTGAGGCGGTTCGCCTCGACCAGAGCGATGGTGTTCGGGTGGTGCTCGCCCAGGACACGGCGGAAGAGCGGCATCACCGAGTCGCGCAGGGCGCGGGCGCCTCGGTGGTCCCCGGCGACACTCAAACTCGTGGCCAAGTTGTTCGCCACCGCCAGAGTGTCCGGGTGCGACGGGCCGAGGATGCGCTGGGCCCGCTCGTAGCAGTCCTGGTCGGTGGCGAGGGCCGCCGCGAACTCCCGACGCCCGTACCAACAGTTGGCGAGGTTGATGTTCGCGGCCAGCGTGTACGGGTGGTCGGCACCGATCTGCTCGGTGAACCGGTTGACGACCTCGTCGGACAACGCGAACGCCGCGTCCAGATCCCCGGCCTTCCGCAGGAAGATGGCCAGATTGTTGCCGTACGCCAGGGTGAACAGATGGTCCTCGCCCATCGCATCCCGATACCAGCGGTACACCGGGCGCGCCCGGCGAAGCGCCCCCGCGTCGTCCTCCAGGGCGGACTCGTCACAGGCCAGATTCATCGCGGCGGCCTGCACGTCCGGATGATCGGGACCGTGCCGGCGGCGGGACCGGACCAGCACGTCCGCGCTCAACGCGTGGGCCCGCTCGAACTCACCCAGCTTCCGCAGGGTCACCGCGTAGCTCTTGCTCGCCCGTAGGGTCTCGCTGTCCTCCTCCCCGAGCACCTGCCGGTCCGCCTGCACGGCCGCCTCCAGGACCCGTCGGGACTCGCTGAGGTCACCGGTGTCGCGGAGGTCCCGGCCGTACTGCCCCTCGGAGAAAAGAGTGAACGGATGCATCGGCCCGAGGGTGTCGCGGCGGCGGGTCAACGTGCGCTCGTTGAGCCGCAACGCCCCGCGCAGGTCGCCGACCAGACGCAGCGACAGGGCCAGATTGTGCGCGGCGATGAGCGCCCGCGAGTGCTCCTCGCCGAACACCTCGCGGGCCAACTCCTCCGTCCGGGTGTCCAACTCGCGCGCCCGTTCGAAGAACCCCAGCGCGCGCAGGTCCGCGGCGAGGCTGCCGGCCACGATCACCGTGTACTCGTGGTTCTCGCCGAGAGTGTCGGAGAGCCGCTGGTACACGTCCTGATCGATGTCGTACGCGGCCTGGTACTGGGCTTCGAGGCGCAGCGCGTTGGCGAGGTGGAAGCGCATCATCTGGGTCGGCGGGTCGTCCGCGCCATGCTCCGCCCGCCACGCCTCGATCGCCTTCTCGGCCAGCTCGGAGCAGGTGGCGAAGTCGACCCGGGTCCACATGTACCGGGCCACGTCCAGCAACAGTTGCCGAACCTCCGGCTGCGGTGAGTTGAGGGTCTTCGACGGCAGCAGGTGGGGCCAGAGGTCGGCGTAGATCGGCCAGTTGCGGGGCTGGTCGGGGTCCTTCGGGTTGGCGGCGGCGAGGATCGCGTGCACGTGACGCCGGTTCTCCGCCTTGACCTCGTCGGACAGCGACTCCCGGATCAGCTCCTGCACCAGTGGGTGCATACGAAGGCTGGCCTGGTTGCCGTCGTCACCGCGGTCCGAGGTGCGTCCGCGCACGTTGTCGATGCGGGCCAACGAGTATCGGCCGACATCCCGCAACGCGCGCCCCATGAGCAGGGGATCGCGAACCGAGGGATCGTAGGGGAGCAGCACGTCGATGAAGCTGTCGTCGTAGAGCAGCGACATCGGGATCGGCTCGGCGGCGAAGAACGCGCAGACCTCCAGCAGCTTCGCCGCCGCAGGGTTGCGCTCCCGCAGGCTCTCCAGCGAGACGAGCCACGGCTCCGCGCCGGTCTGCCGGTAGTCGGTGGGCAACTCGTCGGAGAGCATGCCGGGCAGGTAGCGGCGTAGCCGCCGCAGGTACTGGGTGGCCGACTCGCCCGTGGTCGCCAGCCACGCCCCGGCCTGTTCCACGGCGAGCGGCAGGTCGCCCAGGCGCGCGGCGACCATCTCCGCGTCGGCCAGGGGCAGGCGGGGAATCCGCCGACGCAGCAACGTGGTGCTTTCAGCCCGGTCGAAGGCGCCCACCTCGAGATTGCGGGCATGCCGTGCCCAGACGTGGTTGCGCGTGGTGACGAGCACGTGCCCGGAGCCCTGCGGCATCAGGTCGTGCAACTCGGCGGGGTCGTCGGCGTTGTCCAGCACCAACAGCCACCGCCGGTACGGGTCGCCCCGACGCAGGGCGTCCAGCACCCACTGGACCCGCTCGGCGACGTTGCCCCCGAGTGGCGTGTCCGCCTTGGCAGCCAGCCGGTCGGCGAGCGAGGCCAGGGCGAGCCGCATCACGCTCGGCTGCTGTGCGGAGATCCACCAGACGACGTCGTACTCGGCGCGGAAGCGGTAGGCGTACTCCAGGGCGATCTGGCTCTTGCCGACGCCGCCCAGACCATGCAGCGCGAGCGGGGTGTGCCTGGCCTCGGCCGACGACAGCCAGTCGCGCATCTCCTCCAACAGCGGGCTACGGCCGACGAACTGGACGTTACGCGGCAACGGCACCCGCCAGACCGGCGGTTCGTTGCCCGGGAAGCGTCGGCGTTGCCCGGCGCCCTCCGGGTCGGTCGCCGGGCGGGCGGGGTGGTCCAGCGCTTCGAGCAACCGGCTGGCGGCCTCCTCCTCGGTGGCGCCCACCAGGTCCACCGGGACCCGCTCCAGGAACACCGCTGGCGCGCGGGAATTGTCCAGCCGGACGGGCACCAGGAAGTTGCCGCCGCTGCCCGCCTCGAAGGTGGTGGCCTGGGACCACAACTCGCCGGCGTTCGGCGACTGCATGTATTCCTGGGACAGCAGCACCACCAGCCGGGCGGCGTCCTTGAAACCGACGGCCGTCGCCGCCCCGCCACCAGGGCTGGCCGGGAAGTCGACCTCCCGCATCACCGTGTGCAGGCCTGCCGAACGGAGCTCGTCGCGGACCCATTCGGCCCAGGACCGGTCGAGGGAGACATAGCTGATGAACACGTCGGGTGTCGCACCGGAGATGCGCTGCCGCTCGAACTTGGCCAACCACTGGCGGCGCAGCCGATCCTCTATCGCCGGCAGGCTGTCGACGGCGTTCTCGGTGATCGCCTTGGCGAGTCGCTCGTAGGCGGCGAGCAGGGTGCCCTCGTGGTGGGCCCGGTCGCCGAACCCCGCCAGGATCTCCTCGTACGCGTAGTAGGGCTGGTAGGGAATCTCGATCTCGCCCCAGTATCTGTCGCTCTCCTCAGGTGAGGTGCGCGGCAGCAGCGGCGCGAAGCGGCGGCGCGCGTGGTCACGCCCCGCTTCCAACTTGAGCTGCTCGGCGTTGTCGACCCGCATCGGCACCGGCAGGATCCGGATCGGTCGGTCGCCGCGTTGCCGGATGATGGAGCGGGTGACGCCGGCGGCTCCGTCGATGCTCTGGTCGTTGAGCGTGAACGACGTCACCACGGCATCGGGCAGTCGCACGGTGCAGATGCCGGCGCCGTCGCTGACCCCGGTGCGGCTGTCGATCAGCACGTAGTCGTAGTGCTCCCGCATGCTGGCGGCCAGCGCGTCGAGGAAGCTGTTGCCGCCCAACTTCTCGAAGAACGCCTGCCAGTCGAACGTGCTGACGGCCTTGGTGTACGCCGTGTCCTGTCTGCCGGCCGGCAGGAGGTCCAGACTGCCCCGGGTAGTCGGACCAGCGGAGGGCCGGACGGCCGTGGCGGGAGCCAGGAAGTCCCAGTGCAGCGAGACGGCGTGGTGCAGTACGTCGGCCGCGCTGCCCAGCCAGTCCTCGTCCTCCGTCTCCTCCAACGGTCGAACGACAGCCTCGGCGTAGTCACGGACCATGTCGATGACCCCGGTCGAGGTTCGCAGGTCCTTGTCCAGGAGGAACGGGTGAAAATACTTGTGCAGACCGGGGGATTCCAGGTCCCAGTCGACAGCGAGCACCCGGTAACCGTTGGACGCCAGGATCCAGGCCACGTTGGCGAGCGCCATGGTGCGGCCGGTGCCGCCCTTGTACGAGTAGAACGTGATGATTCGACCCTCGACACCGTCGCCGGTGATGCCCGGATCAGCGCTCGTCGTCACGGCCGTCCTCCGCTGCGGTGTCGTCGCCTTCCGCCCCCCAGGGCCCCTCGATGCGTGGCGGTCGGGAGTCGGTGGCGGGGCCCGGAGGCCGGTGCACCGCTCCTCGGCTGAACACCCGGTTACGGGCGACCTCCAGCACCTCCGGCAGCTCCTCCTGGAAGGCGCGGTGGGTGAGGATGTTGGATCGGTACAGCTCGTCGTCCGAGGCCAACTCGTCGAAGATCTCCCGACAGGCGCGGGACAGCGACTGCCAGTGCTCTCGGGTCTCGGTGTCGTCACGACTGCTCGGGATCAGCACCGCCGTGGTGCCACCGTCGCGCAGGGCGGCCGCGGCATGGGCGGTCAGCGACTGCCGCTGCTCGGGCAGGCGGGTCAGCCAGGCATCGACGATCAGCACCATGATCTGGTTGTAACGGGCCGCCTGCTCGGCGCGGCGGGCCAGCTCGGTCAGGTCCACGACCGTCGACCGATAGCTGTGGTCGGCGGCGATCTCACGCGCGTAGTCGACGACCGGGTCGGGGAACGGCGGTCCGTACGGCGCCCATGCCAATGCGCGGTCGCCGTAGGTGTTCACGTGTTGGCGTACCGTGCTCATCTCGTCCCGGTGTGACGCCGCCACGATGAAGTGGACCAGCATCGGTGCGAACTGGTCGACGTCCGCGGTGAGTTGCCCGGCACCTGCGGGGCGGTGGAAGGCGCTGACGATGGACCGGAGATCGATGGAGCGTTGGGCGTCCGGCAGCGGATGCTCCTCCACGCTGGACACGATCTGGTTGGCCAGCTCGAAGAGGAACGTGCGGTAGTCGTCGCTGTGCCGCTGGAGCCGCATCAACTGCCGGACTCCCAGCCGCTGATAGAGGTCGCCGAGGCTGTGGGAGGAGTATTGCAACGGGGACGCGACCGGATGGATGCGGCCGGGTCGGGCCGGAATCCACATCAGCGGTTTGAGGAGCGAGCTGTCCACGCCGTTCTGCTGGTCGAAGCGGGCAGTGCGGTCGGCGAAGATCTGCCATTCCTGGCCGCAGGCCTCGCTCTGGAAATACCTCGGGGTCATCAGGGCGAGGAAGGACCGGCACGTGCTCAGCGCCTCGACCAGCCGCTGCGGCCATCGCTCGCCCAGGAGGATGGTCCGATCCACGAAACCGACCCGCTCGTCGCGGGGTAGACCCGCGATCAGCCGTACCTCTGCGCTGAGGTCCTCGTAAAGACGTTGGACCAGTGCGTCCTCGTCGCCCCTCGCGTAACTGAGGAAGAAGTACAGCACCGCACCTCCGCGCCGGGAGAGGTTGACCATCGGATGGCCGGGCCGTGACCCCGTCGGTCACGACCATTGTGCGGCGGCCGTAGCGGCGGAGCTAACCGTGAGTATAGGGGCGGAGACCACGTGCCACAGCCCGCCGATCGGCGCATCCAGAGGGCGTCTCGGATATCACTTTCCGTATTGGCGTGGGTCGACTCCGGCGTGAGCTAGCGTGGGGCGGGTGACTGCGCCTAACCCGGTAAACCCGGTTCCACCGGCCGACCTGCCCGGCACGCTCGGCGCGCTGCGGGCGGCCGGTCACCAGTACCGCACCGTCAAGCAGGAACTCCGTGACAATCTGCTCGCCCGGATGCGCTCCGGCGAGGTTCGTTTCCCCGGCATCGTCGGCTACGACGACAGCGTGCTGCCCGAGGTCGAGCGGGCCCTGCTCGCCGGGCACGACATGGTGCTGCTCGGCGAGCGCGGCCAGGGCAAGACCCGACTGATCCGCTCGCTCGGCGCGCTCCTCGACGAGTGGACCCCGGTCATCCCCGGCTCGGTGCTCAACGAGCACCCGATGCACCCGCTCACGCCGGCGTCCCGTGCCCGGGTCGCCGAGGCCGGCGACGAGCTGCCGGTCGGTTGGCTGCACCGCTCGATGCGCTACGGCGAGAAGCTCGCCACCCCGGACACCAGCGTCGGCGACCTGATCGGCGACGTCGACCCGATCCGGATCGCGCAGGGTCGCACCCTCGGCGACCCGGAGACGATCCACTTCGGGTTGGTGCCTCGCACCAACCGGGGCATCTTCGCCGTCAACGAGCTGCCCGACCTGGCCGAACGGATTCAGGTCGCCCTGCTCAACGTGCTGGAGGAGCGGGACATCCAGGTCCGCGGCTACCAGTTGCGGCTTCCGCTGGACCTGCTCCTGGTCGCCAGCGCGAACCCGGAGGACTACACCAACCGGGGCCGGATCATCACTCCGCTCAAGGACCGGTTCGGCGCGGAGATCCGTACCCACTACCCGGTCGACCTGGCCCTCGAGCTGGCACTGATCCGTCAGGAGGCCGACCTGGTCGCCGACGTGCCGGAGCACGTGCTGGAGGTCCTGGCGCGCTTCGCCCGCGCGGTACGGGAGTCGCCGTCGGTGGACCCGCGCTCCGGCGTCTCCGCCCGGTTCGCCATCGCCGCCGCCGAGACCGTCGCCGGTGCCGCGTTGCGCCGCTCCGGCCTGCTCGCCGCCGCCGGTGACCAGGAGGGTCGCCCCGAGGCGGCGGTGGCTCGGGTCGGCGACGCGGTGTCGGTGACCAGCACCCTGCGCGGCAAGGTGGAGTTCGAGAGCGGGGAGGAGGGGCGGGAGATCGAGATCCTCGCGCACCTGCTGCGTACCGCGACCGCCGAGACGTTCCGGGCGCACCTGTCCGGGCTGGACCTGTCCGGTTTCACGGCGCTCGTCGATGACGGCGCGGCGATCGAGACCGGCGAGCTGGTCAGCGCCGCCGAGTTGCTGCGGCAGGTCGGCACCGTGCCCGGTCTGGCGAAGGTCCTGGACCGGCTCGGCCTGGGTGACGCGCCCACCCCGGAGGAGGCGGCCGCTGCCGTCGAGTTCGTGCTGGAAGGGCTGCACCTGACCCGCCGGCTCGGCAAGGACGTCACCGACTCCGGGCGCACCGTCTACGGCGGCCGGGGCTGACCGTGACCGGCAACCGGTTCCGGTACGGGCAGTGGACCGGCGGGCCCGACCCGCTGGCACCCCCGTACGACGTGCGGGAGGCGGTGGACGCGGTCGGCGCCGAGGTGCTGGCCGGCGGCAGCCTCCGGGAGGCGCTGCGCGATCTGCTGCGCCGTGGCCCCAAGGGGCGAGGTGGGTTGGACGACCTGGCCGCCCGGGCCCGGCGGCTGCGCCGGGAGGCGCTTCGTCGCGGTGACCTGGACGGCGCGGTGACCAGGGCGCAGGCCCTGCTCGACCAGGCCCTCGCCGCCGAGCGGGACGAGCTGCGGGGCCGCGACGACGACGGCGCGCGGTTCGCCGAGTCGGTGCTGGACAACCTGCCCCGCTCGACGGCGCGCGCCGTGGAGGAGTTGTCCGGCTACCAGTGGGCCAGCGACGACGCCCGCCGCTCGTACCAGCAGATTCTCGATCAACTCCGCGACGATGTGCTCGGTCAGCGTTTCGCCGGGCTGCGCGACGCCGTGCGGGCGTCCGCCGACCCGGCCGCCCAGCAACGGCTCGCCGAGATGATGGGCGACCTGAACGACCTGCTGGCCCGGCATGCTCGCGCGGAGGACACCACCGACGCGTTCGCCGAGTTCATGCGGCGACACGGCGACTTCTTCCCGGAGAAGCCGGAGACGGTCGACGAGTTGATCGACGTGCTGGCCCGCCGCTCGGCGGCCGGTGAGCGGTTGATGAACTCGCTGTCCGACCGGCAGCGCGCCGAGCTGGCCGGTCTGATGCAGCAGTCGCTCGGTGACCGCCTCGCGGGGGAGTTGTCCGCACTCGACGCGAACCTGCGGGCGCTGCGCCCGGATCTACGGTGGGGGCGCGGTGAGCGGGTCCGCGGCGAGCAACAGTTGGGCTACGCCGACGCGGCCGGAGCCCTGGGCGAGATCGGTGAGCTGGACGACCTGCTGGACCAGCTCGACCAGGAACACCCGGGAGCGACCCTGGACGACGTGGACGTCGAAGCGGTGGCCCGCACGCTGGGACGGGACGCGGCCGACGACGTCCGCCGGCTGCGCGAACTGGAGCGGGAGCTACGCCGGCAGGGTTGGGTGAGCCGGGACGCGGACGGGCTCACCCTGAGCCCGAAGGCGTTGCGCCGGCTCGGCGGGACGGCGCTGCGCCGGGTCTTCGCGGACCTGACCGCCGGGCCGCGCGGCCAGCACGACCTGCGCTCCGCGGGGGCCGCCGGCGAGGTCAGCGGCGGGTCGAGACCCTGGGAGTACGGCGACGAGCAGCCGTTGGACGTGGTCCGGACGTTGACCCGGGCGGTCCGTCGGGCCGGGCCCACTGTCCCCGTGCAGCTCGCTGTGGACGACTTCGAGGTGGTGGAGACCGAGAAGCGGGCCTCGGCGGCGGTGGTGCTCTGCGTCGACCTGTCGTACTCGATGATCTCGCAGGGTCGTTGGGGGCCGATGAAGCAGACGGCGTTGGCGCTGGCGCACCTGATGGAGACGCGTTTCCCGCAGGACGCCCTGCAGATCGTGGGTTTCGGCCGGGAGGCCATGACGCTCACCCAGCAGGAGCTGGCCGCCGTCGAGCCGGACCTGGAGCAGGGCACCAACCTCCAGCACGCGCTGCGGTTGGCGGGTCGACACCTGCGCCGGCACCCGGACGCCGAGCCGGTGGTGCTGGTGGTCACCGACGGGGAGCCCACCGCGCACCTGGACCCGGACGACGGGGAGGCGCTGTTCCACTGGCCGCCGCTCCCGGAGACGATCGAGGCGACGGTCCGTGAGGTGGACCGGCTGAGTCGGTACGGCGCCACGCTCAACCTGTTCATGCTCGGCGACGACCCGGGTCTGCGGCGCTTCGTCGACGCGGTGGCCCGCCGCAGCCGGGGCCGCATGTTCACGCCGGACACCGACGACCTCGGCGAGTACGTGGTTTCCGACTACCTCCGCTCCCGCCAATCCCGCCGCTAACGTCCCGCGTTGCGGGTTGACTGGGGGCATGGCGGAGAGCGGAGGGTTGCGGCGGGCCTACGGGGCGCTGCTCGCCGAGGTGGACGCCGGCGGTTTCGGTCCGGCGCCGGAGGGGCAGCTCAGTGCCGAGCAGATCGTCGCCCACCTGGTCGCCAACGACGAGCTGATGATCCAGGCCACCGAGGCGCTGCTGGCCGGGTCGCCGTTCGCGTACTACGAGATGGAGGAGGACGTGCACCGCCCGCAACTCGACGCGTTGGCCGCCGAGCAGGGCGGTCTGCGGGGCCTCACCGCGCTGCTGCACGGCACCAGCGAACGGTTGTGCGGGCTGGTCGACCAGCTTGGCCTGGCGGCGGAGACGCCGGTCGAGACGCACCTGCGTGAGGGCTTCGACCTGATCGTGGACGAGTCGCTGCCGTGGTCCCGCACCCTGGACCTGCACACCCGGGTCCACCTGCCCAAACATCAGGCCCAACTCCGGATGCTCCGCGCCTGAGCGCTCGGCCATGTTCGGCCCCGGCCGGTGGGTGACCCGGGCCCTTGGGCGGCTTCAGCCTCTGGGTCGACCGGTCGGGCTCGTCGTCCGGCGGAGCGGGCGGCCCCGGGGTAACGGTCTGATGAGCGATATACCTCTGAGTCATAAATATGACTCAGAGGTATATCGCTCATCGCTGCGATGCCCGCTGCCGCGCCGACGCCAGCAGCATCGGCGGGGGCGGCGTGGCCGGTCGTGCGGTGGGGTGGTGCGGTCGGATGCAGCGGCGGTGGGCGGCTGCTGCTGGTGGTGGTGAGCGGCTGCGCCGGTGGTTTGGCGGCAGGGCTCGGCTCAGGTGTCGATCAGCTCGGGGCGTGGGTGGAAGGTGCGGCGGTAGGTCGACGGTGCCACGCCGATGCGCTGGTGCAGTTGCTGGCGCAGGGCGGCGGTGGTGCCGAAGCCGCAGCGGTGGGCGATCTGGTCGACGGTGAGGTCGGTCGTCTCCAGCAGCAGTCTCGCGTGGTCGGTGCGTTGTTGCAGCAGCCACTGCGCGGGGCTCAGGCCGGTCTCCGACCGGAAGCGCCGGGTGAAGGTGCGCACGCTCATCCGCGCCTGCCCGGCCAGGTCTCGCAGGGCGATCGGCTCGTGCAGTCGCTGCCGCGCCCATTCCCGGGCGCTCGCGGTGCTGGTGTCGGTGGCCTTGGGCACCGGCCGCTCGATGTACTGCGCCTGGCCGCCGTCCCGCCACGGTGGCATCACGCAGCGACGGGCCGCCCGGTTGGCCACCTCGCTGCCGTGGTCGAGGCGGATGACGTGCAGGCAGAGGTCGATCCCGGCGGCGACCCCGGCCGAGGTGAGCACGGGACCGTCGGCGATGAAGAGCACACCGGGGTCGAGGTCCACTCGGGGGTGCAGGCGGCGGAACCGCTCGGCGTACGCCCAGTGGGTCGTCGCCCGACGACCGTCGAGCAGCCCGGCGGCGGCCAGCACGAACGCTCCCGTGCAGATCGACACGATCCGGACACCCCGCTCGTGCGCCGCGCGCAGCGCCTCGGTCACCTCCGGCTCGATGGTGCCCAGGGTCAACGCGTTACCGGCCTGGATGCCCGGCACGATCACCGTGTCGGCGGTGTCGAGCAGCTCCAGGTCGTGGTCGGGGACCACCTGGAAGCCGGCGGTGCTGCGGACCGGCCGCCCGCCCGGGGTGCACACCCGCACGTCGTAGAAGTGCGTCTGGTCGGCGGCCCGGGCGGTGCTGAAGACCTGGGACGGGGTGCCGAGGTCCAGGCCGACGACCTGGTCCAGGGCGAGTACGGCGATCCGGTGCGGGCGAACGGTCATGGCCCGATTATTGCGCATGATGGCTTTCCGGCCACTCGTCGCCGCGGTGGGGCGCGCACAGACTGGTCCGGTGACCACGTACCGCCGTCTGCACCCCGCCTGGCTGGTCGCCGCCGTCGCCTTCGTGGCGCTGGTCGGCGCGGCCGGTTTCCGCGCCACACCCTCGGTGCTGCTGCACCCCCTGCACGAGGAGTTCGGGTGGCCACTGGCCACGATCTCCGCGGCCGTCTCGGTCAACCTGCTGCTCTACGGGTTGACCGCGCCGTTCGCCGCCGCCCTGATGGACCGCTTCGGCATCCGCCGGGTGGTCTCGGCGGCGCTGCTGCTGGTCGCCGCCGGCAGCGGGCTGACCGTCTTCATGAACGCGAGCTGGCAGCTCCTGCTCTGCTGGGGAGTGCTGGTCGGGCTGGGCACCGGCTCGATGGCGCTGGCGTTCGTGGCCACCGTCACCGGGCGCTGGTTCGTCCACCGCAGGGGCCTGGTCACCGGGGTGTTGACCGCCGGCGGGGCCGCCGGGCAGCTGGTGTTCCTGCCACTGATCGCCATCCTGGTACGCGACCACGGGTGGCGGACGGCGGCACTCGTGGTGGCCGGAGCCGCCCTGGCGGTCGTACCCCTGGTGGTGTGGTTCCTGCGCGAGCACCCGGCGGATCTCGGGCTGCCCGCCTACGGCGCGACCGAGGTCGTCGCGGCGCCACCGGCGACCGGCGGCGCGGCCACCCGGGCCCTCGGCGCGTTGGCGACCGCGGCCCGGACCCGTCCGTTCTGGCTGCTGGCCGGCGGGTTCGCGATCTGCGGCGCGACGACGAACGGCCTCGTCGGTACGCACTTCGTGCCGGCCGCGCACGACCACGGCATGCCGCAGACCACCGCCGCCGGGCTGCTCGCCCTGGTGGGGCTCTTCGACATCGTCGGCACCATCGCCTCCGGCTGGCTGACCGACCGGGTGGACAGCCGGTTGCTGCTCGGCATGTACTACGCGCTGCGCGGGCTGTCCCTGCTGGTGTTGCCGAGCCTGTTCACCGGCACCGCCCAGCCGAGCATGCTGGTCTTCATCGTCTTCTACGGGTTGGACTGGGTGGCCACCGTGCCGCCGACCGTGGCGTTGTGCCGGGAGTACTTCGGCGGGGCCGGAGCGGTGGTGTTCGGGTGGGTGTTCGCCGCACACCAGTTCGGCGCGGCGCTCGCCGCGACCGGTGCGGGACTGGTCCGGGATCGGCTCGGCGACTACGCGATGGCCTGGTACGTCGCGGGCGCGCTGTCGATCGGCGCGGCCGGACTGTCGTTGCTGCTGCGTCGGCGACCCGGCCGTCCGGTCTCGGAGGCCGTGCTCGCGGCCGCGACCGCGCCCAGGGCGTGGAGCTTCCGGGGCTGAGGCCGGGCCGTCAGCCCAGGGTCCACTGCTGGGCCGGTCGGCCGTCGCAGGACCGCTGCCGCACCTCGTCGCCCGCCTCGACGCCGTCGTCGTCGGCCTGCGCGCACCGGCCGCTGTGCACCGCGACCAGCAGCACCGGGCCGGTGCCGGTCGCGGCGAGCCGCCACTGCTGGTTGGCCTCGCCGTGGCAGGGGTACTGCAGGATCTTCGCGCCGTCGTCCCGGCTGCCGCCCTCGACGTCGAGACACTGCCCGTGGGCGGCGTTGGTGAGCGTCACCACGTCCGCGCCGATCGGGTTGACCACCCACTGCTGTTCCGGGCCGCCACTGCACCCCGCCACCTGGGCCTCGGCCTCCTTGCCGTCGCCGTCGAGCCCGAGGCAGAGTCCGGAGGCGACCCGGAGCACCCTCGGCCCGGTGGGCGGCCCGGCCGGGGTGGTCGGTGACGGCTCGGTCGGCTCGGTCGGGCTCGGCTCGGCTGCCGGTTCGGTCGGCTCCGCCGGGATGGACGGCGTGCCGACCGTCGCCGGAACCTGCTGCTCGTCGTCCCCGTCGAACAGCCCGGTCGCGAAGAGCACCCCCAGGAGCGCGCCGACGACCCCGACCGCCACCGCGACCCGCAGCAGCGGATCGGACAGCGGCCCGGGGCGGGGTGCCGGTCGCCCGCCGTAGACGGTGCCGGCGGCTTCGGGGCGTTCCTGGGGCGCGGACATAGGCGCCATCCTCGCCCACGGCGGCGCGCCGGAGCCAGTCCGGCGGCGACGGCAGCGCTCAGCGGGCGGGCTGCGGGTCGGTCACGTCGGCCACGGTGGCGTCGAGCGCGGCGATGGCGGCGTCGGCGTCGACCGCGACGGCGAGACCACGAACGCCGGCCCCCAGACTGATCTCCCGGCCGCGCAGCCGCTCGTCGGCGATCACCGGCCAGGCCGTGCTCGCGCCGAACGGGGTGATGGTGCCGCGTTCGTAACCGGTGGCGGCCCGTGCCCCCGCCGCGTCGGGCATGGAGAGTCGCTGCACGCCCAGCAGCGCGCGCAGCTTGGGCCAGGAGATGACCCGGTCGCCGGGGGTGAGCACGAACAGGTGATCATCCGCACCCCGACGGACCACGATGGTCTTGACCACGTCGGAGACGGCCACGCCCTGAGCGGCGGCGGCTTCCGCGAGGCTGCCGACCTCACCGTGGCTGACCAGCCGATATGGCAGTCGGGCGGTGTCCAGGGCGGTGATAGCGGGCGATGGCATGCCCGCCACGGTAACCGCCTCACCCGGGGCCGGACGGGAAACTGCCCTCGTCGACATCCCACGGTTTCCGAAACGCGAGCGTAAGGTGATCACATGCGCGCTGAGCGTGTGGATCACCCCATTGACCATGATCAAGCGGTGGACACGCTGCGACGGTCGTACGCCGCGGTGCCCACGGGCGAGCCTGTCCGGCTGGCCAAACGCACCTCCAACCTGTTCCGCCCCCGGTCCGCTCCCCGGACCCCGGGCCTCGACGTGAGTGCCCTGAACGGGGTGCTGTCGGTCGACCCGACCGGCCGTACCGCCGACGTGCAGGGCATGTGCACGTACGAGGACCTGGTCGACGCGACGCTGCCGCACGGGCTGATGCCGCTGGTGGTGCCGCAGCTGCGCACCATCACGCTGGGCGGCGCGGTGACCGGCCTCGGGATCGAGTCGACCTCGTTCCGCAACGGCCTGCCGCACGAGTCGGTCCGGGAGTTGGACATCCTCACCGGCTCCGGCGAGATCGTCACCGCCCGACCCGACGGGGAGCACGCCGACCTGTTCACCGCGTTCCCCAACTCGCTGGGCAGCCTCGGTTACGCCACCCGGCTGCGCATCGAGCTGCAACCGGTCGGGCGGTACGTGGCGTTGCGCAACGTCCGGTTCACCCGACTGGAGGCGCTCACCGACGCGATCGCGGAGGTGACCGCGACCCGTTCCTGGGCCGGGGAGCCGGTCGACGCGATGGACGGGGTGATGTTCAGCCCCGGCGAGGCGTACCTGGTGTTCGCCACGTTCACCGACGCCGCCGGTCCGCCCAGCGACTACACCGGTCAGGAGATCTACTACCGGTCGCTGCGCCGGCGCACCCGCGACGTGCTCACCGCGTACGACTATCTGTGGCGCTGGGACACCGACTGGTTCTGGTGCTCGGCGGCGTTCGGTGCGCAGCACCCGGTCGTACGTCGGCTCTGGCCGGCCCGTTACCGGCGCAGCGACTTCTACCACCGGCTCGTCCGACTCGAACACCGACACCAGGTGGCGGCCCGGATCGACCGGCTGCGCGGCCAGCCGGCCCGGGAGCGGGTCGTGCAGGACGTGGAGATCCCGCTGGACGAGACGGCTGACTTCCTGCGCTGGTTCGCCAGCACAGTGGGGATGAACCCGGTGTGGCTGTGTCCGTTGCGCCTGCGTGAGCCGGCGGGGCCCGGTTCGGCGCGGTCCTGGCCGCTGTATCCGCTCCGGCCGGGGCAGGACTACGTCAACATCGGGTTCTGGGGGAGCGTGCCGATCGCGCCGGGCGCCGCCGACGGCGACGTCAATCGCACGATCGAACGCAGGGTGTCGGAGGCGGGCGGGCACAAGTCGCTCTACTCCGACGCGTACTACGACCGGGACGCCTTCGACCGCCTGTACGGCGGCGACACGTGGCGGGCGGTGAAAGACCGCTACGACCCGGACCACCGGCTGACGGGACTGTACGAAAAGGCGGTAGCACGAGCATGAGCCTGACCGACAGAGATCAAGGGGCGGCGAGCGTTCCCGCCACCCCGCCGGCGGGGGGCCGGCGCACGGGTCCGACCGTCGCGGACATCGTCCGCGCGGTCACCACGGGACCACTGCCGATTCGGATCACCGGGTACGACGGCAGTGCCGTCGGCCCGTCCGACGCCGGCATCACCCTGGCGATCCGTTCCGAGCGTGGCCTGTCGTACCTGCTCACCGCCCCTGGCGACCTGGGCATGGCCCGGGCCTACGTCAGTGGCGACCTGGCGTTGCAGGGGGTGCACCCGGGTGACCCGTACGAGGCGTTGCGGGTGCTCAAGGACGAGCTGCGGTTGCGCCCACCGTCGCTGGCCGAGGGGCTGACGCTGGTCCGTGGGCTGGGCTGGGAGCGGCTGATGCCGCCACCGGCACCTCCGCAGGAGGCGCAGCCTCGGTGGAAGCGGGTGATGAACGGGCTGCGGCACTCCCGGGTTCGGGACAGCACGGCGATCTCGCACCACTACGACGTCTCCAACGCCTTCTACGAGAAGGTGCTCGGCCCGTCGATGACGTACACCTGCGCGGTTTTCCGGTCTCCCGACGACACGCTGGAGCAGGCTCAGGCGGCGAAGTACGACCTGGTCGCCGGCAAGCTGGCGCTGAAGAAGGGGATGCGGCTGCTGGACGTGGGGTGCGGCTGGGGTGGCATGGTGCGGCACGCCGCCCGGGAGTACGGCGTCAAGGCGCTCGGGGTGACCCTGTCGAAGGCGCAGGCGCAGTGGGCGCAGGCGGCGATCGAGCGGGAGGGGTTGACCGGGCTGGCCGAGGTGCGGCACCTGGACTACCGGGACGCGCCGCCGGAGCAGTTCGACGCCATCTCGTCGATCGGGTTGACCGAGCACATCGGGGTGCGCAACTACCCGAGCTACTTCGGGGCGTTGCGCGGTCGGCTGCGCCAGGGTGGGCGGCTGCTGAACCACTGCATCACCCGGGCGGACAATCGGGCGCCGCACCGCTCCGGCGCGTTCATCGACAGGTACGTCTTCCCGGACGGTGAGTTGGCCGGTCCGGGCCGGCTGGTCAGCGAGATCCACGACGCCGGGTTCGAGGTGCACCACGAGGAGAACCTGCGCCAGCACTACGCGCTGACGTTGGCCGCGTGGTGCCGCAACCTGGTCGAGCACTGGGACTTCTGCGTGTCCGAGGTGGGTGCGGGCACCGCTCGGGTGTGGGGGTTGTACATGGCCGGGTCGCGGATGGCGTTCGAGCGCAACGGCATCCAGCTGCACCAGGTGTTGGCCACGCACAACGGCCCGGACGGGGTGAGCGGCTACCCGCTGCGTCCCGACTGGTTGCCCTGACCATCCGCTGAGCGTCGCCGGAGGCCGCGTCGAGAAAGTCGGCGCGGCTTCTCGCGAACCGATTGACAAACAAGTTTTGTACGTACAAACTGATTTTGCCATGAGGGACGTCCTGTACCTGGAGCAGATCGAGCAGGCCGAGGTCCTGCTCAAGCCGCAACGCGTCGAGGTGTTGCGGCAACTGGCCGAACCGCGCACCTGCACCGAGGTCGCGGCCCGACTCGACCAGACGCCGCAGCGCGTCTACTACCACGTCAAGCAGCTCGTCGCGGCCGGCCTGGTCGAGCTGGTCAACGAGCGCAAGGTCCGCGGGATCACCGAGGGCATCTACCAGGCCGCCGCCCGTTCCTACTGGCTGTCCCCCCGGCTGGTCGGCCGGATCGGGCTACGCCGGGCCCGCGACGAGCTCAGCCTGGGCTACCTGCTCGACCTGATGGAGGAGGTCCAGGCCGACATCGCCGGCCTGGACCGGGCCGCACCCGAGCTGCCCTCGATCGGGGTCTCCGGCGAGATCCGGGTGCCGGCCGAGCAGCGCCAACAGTTCCTGCACGACCTGCAAACCGCACTTCAGGACCTGTTCACCCGCTACGGCGGCAGCGAAGGAGATGCCTTCAAGCTGGCCGTCGCCTGCTATCCGAAAGGGAACGACAATGAGTGAGCCGATGAAGGTTCAGGCCCGTCTCTCCGCGCCGGTCGGGCGCGTCCGCCAAGCCCTCACCGACCCGGCCGAGCTGCGTCTCTGGCTGGCCGAGCACGCCGAGGTCGAGCTGCCCCAGCGGTACGAGTTCTGGGGCCGCTACACGCCCGAGGGCGACGCCCCGCACCAGCGGCTGCTGCACGCCGACGACGACACGCTGCGCTTCGGCTGGCTGCTCGACGGGGTGGAGACCACCACCGAGTTCCAGTTGACCGCCGAGGGCGCCGACAGCACCGTGCTGACGCTGACCCAGAGCCACTTCGACTTCGCCGAGGCGATGAGCGGCTCCACCATCCGGGGCGTGCTCCAGACGTACTGGGCGCTGTCCATCGCCAACCTGGCCGCCCACCTGGAGGGCAAGCCACTGCTGCCCCGCACCGACTTCACCTCCGCCGACCTGCGCGGTGAGCTGGTCATCGCCGCCCCCGCCGACAAGGTGTGGGAGTCGCTGACCGACTCGGAGCAGGCCAGCGCCTGGTTCGGCTACCCGATCGGCATCGAGCCCTGGGTCGGCGGCCGGTACGCCATGGGCGGCTTCGAGACCGGTTACGCGGCCAAGGTCGTCGACCTGGAGCCCGGTCGCCGGATGTCCGTCGACTGGGGGCCGACCGGCGTGACGAGCTGGGAGCTGGCCGAGTCCGGTGGCCGGACCACGCTGACCTTCGTGCAGAGCGGCTTCGACGAGGCCAACCCCCCGTACGGGGCGTGGAGCGGGTCGGTTGCCGGGCTGTACGAGCTGCGCCGCTTCCACGAGATGCCGGACTGGCAGCCGATCTGGATCTCCGAGGAGATCCCCGGCCTGGAGCCTCAGCCGACCCTCTGAGCCACCACCCGCGGACCCGAGATCCGAGCACCATCAGGGGAGCTGCTGCCTCAAGCCGGCCGGAGGCAGCAGTTCCCCTGTTCCTGGGCGGATCTTGTGATCTCAGGCGATGGCTGCGATGTCGCCGTCATCGAAGTAGATGGCCTGGTGTAGCCGACCTCCGAGGGCGGCGGCGTAGCGGGCTACAACGTCTTGACCCGAAATCCGGCCCTGCTCGATCTGGGAGACCCGACCCTTGGTCACGCCCATTCGCTCAGCGATTTGTTGCTGAGTGAAACCGCGAGCGCGTCGCACCTCGGCGAGGCGGTGACCGACGATCTGCGCGAGCAACTCCTGCTTGCCCTCTTCGACAGCCGCCTCGCCGCCGGCGCGCTGCACGTACTCCGCCCGGATGTCGGTCCACCGCACGTGACCACTCACCGCTGTCCCCCTCCTGCTGTGCGCGTTCCTTCAAGTAAATCTCGTAACGTTGCTCCGCGAGCGGGATGGCCTGCCGGTACCAGCTCGTCCACTGGCCCGCCTTATCACCGGCGACGAGCAGAATGCTCGCCCGCCAGGGGTCGAAGACGAAGAGGATGCGAACCGTGCCGGGGCGTAGCTCCTTGAGATTCGCTATGGACGACCCGCTGATCGTGTCTACCAGGGGGCGTCCCAGGCCCGGCCCGGCTTCGGCGAGCGCGTCGATCGCCTGGACGACCCGGGCGAGCGTCGCCTTGTCCAGGCTGTCGATCCAGGCTCGCACCTCGTCGACGACGAAGACGTCCCACTCCTCATGCACGCTCGTAGTATATCAATTGCTATACCTCCGTCGCGGTCCCACTGAAGGGAGGGTCTGGATTCGGTGACTTCTCGGGTTCGAGTGGGTACTGCCGGGCGATGTTCTTCATCTTCGGTCTGCGTACCAAGGTCGACCGGTCCGGTGTCGTGCAGCAGGTGTGCCGATACTGCGGCAACCACGCCGCGCAGGTGATCACCCGGCGGGTGACCAAGTTCACCCTCTTCTTCATCCCGCTCATCCCGGTCCGCACCCGGTACGCGCAGCAGTGCACGTTCTGCGGGGCGGAGTACGGGATCGCCAAGGCCGACGCCCAGCGCCTCCCGGTCGCCTGATCCGTCGATGGAACGCTTCCTCTGCTGGCTGATCGGTCGACCGACGCCCCCGGTCGACGTGGCACCGCACTCCGTGGCCAATCCGCCCTGCACCCCGGGTCGGCGCAGACGCCGCCGCGTACGCCGCCCGCTGGCCGGCACCACTTTGCCCCGATCGCCCTGGAACCGTTCCGCCGGCCGCTGAACGAGGGACAACGCGTCGTCCGACGATCGATTACCGTCGTTGCGGTCAGCCTGCTGACCGCCCAACCGAGGCGGTCATGTCGCGACACGGGGGGTCCACTTTGTCAGCACACCGTGGGCGTCGGTGGGGCGCAGCCCTGCTCGGTGCCACCGTCCTCGCCGGCCTGTTGGGCGGCGGCTCAGCGCACGCCGTCGCCGGCGCCCAGCCGGTCCCGGAGGGCAGCTACCGCTTCAACGTCAAAATCAGCTTCGGTGCCGAGCTGGCCTGCTCCGGCGCGCTCGTCCACCAGGACTGGGTGGTGACGGCGAAGAGCTGCTTCGCCACCGCGACGACGCCGGTCGTCGCGGGTCCGCCGAGTCGGCCGAGCACCGTCCTGGTCGGCCGCACCGATCTCACCGGCACGGCCGGTCAGCAGCGTTCCGTGGCGTCGCTCAAGCCGCACCCGGATCGCGACCTCGTGCTGGCCCGCCTGTCGGCGCCGGTCACCGACGTCGCCCCGGTCACGCTGGCCGGCACCGCCCCGGCCACCGCCGACACGCTCACGGCGACCGGTTACGGCCGGACGGCGACCGAGTGGGTTCCCGACCGGCTGCACCAGGCAACCTTCACCGTCGACGCCGTCGCCGCGACCACCGTCGGGCTGAGCGGCGCGTCCAGCGGCGCGACACTGTGCCGGGGCGACGCCGGTGCGCCGGTGTTCCGCGAGACCGCCGACGTCACCACGCTGGTGGCCGTGGTCTCGTCCTCCTGGCAGAAGGGCTGCCTCGGCGAGGTCGAGACGCGCGACGGAGCGACCGCCACCCGGGTCGACGACCTCGCCGCCTGGGTCGCCGAGCAGACCGCGGACGTCCAGATCTTCGGTGTGCAGGCCGACGGGCGGCTGACCTACAGCGTCATCGACTCGGCGACCGGTGACCTGCGCGCCAACCGGATCTCCACCGCCGC
Source organism: Micromonospora sp. WMMD964 (assembly GCF_029581455.1). Classification (NCBI taxonomy): domain Bacteria; kingdom Bacillati; phylum Actinomycetota; class Actinomycetes; order Micromonosporales; family Micromonosporaceae; genus Micromonospora; species Micromonospora sp. WMMD964. The sequence continues at coordinate 2,185,476 of NZ_CP120860.1, forward strand.
CCTCGGCTTCGCGCCGAAGGCGATGGCCACGTTGAACGAGAACACCATCCTGATCACGGACACCGGCGGCACGATGTACCGGGTGGACGTCACCGGCTACGACCCGCTGACCTACACCACCACGAACATCGCCACCGGCTACTCGCCGTACGACCGGTTGACCTACGACGGGTACGGCTCGCTCTACTACATCCACGGCACCACGAACGAGCTGTACCGCCGGACGGTGACCAAGACCAAGCCGGTCGGCGCGGACATCAACCGGTCCACCCTCATCTCCTCCGGCTTCGGGCAGAAGACCATCACCTCGCCGGGGGCCGGCCGCATCATGGGTACGGTCGCGGACGGCCGGCTGCTGTCGTACCGCATCTACGGCAACGGACCCAGCGCGTGGACGGTCGGCGAGCTGGCCAAGACCGGTTGGGCCGCGCCGACGCACCTGCTCTCGCCCGGTGGCGGTGTCTACTACGCCCGCACCTCGGCCGGTCGGCTGGACCGCTACCGCGACGCCAACCCGTTCGACGGCAGCGGCACCGACATCGCGTCCTTCCCCACCGACCCGGTCAGCACCAGCGGGTGGAACCAGGTCCTGCTCTCCGCCCGTCCCTGGACCGGCCTGGTGTCGGTCTTCGGCGCGAAGCCGGACGGACGGCTGTCGTACACGGCCTTCGACCCGGTGACCGGTGAGAAGCGGATCACCACGGTGTCCACGCAGACCCTCGGGTTCGCCCCGAAGGCGATGGCGACGCTGAACTCGGACACGCTGCTGGTGACCAACAACAGCAGTCTGTACCGGGTGGACATCACCGGCACCGACCCGCTGACCTTCACCCGTACGGCCGACCCCATCGGCGGCGGGTGGAGCCACGACCGGCTGGTCTTCGACGGCTTCGGCTCGCTGTTCGGCCAGGCCAACAGTGTTCTGCGGCGATACACGGTGACGAAGGCCAAGCCGGCCAACACGACCACCGACATCACCGCCAACACGGTGGTCATCGAGAGCGGGTTCGGCGTGCCCTCGCTGGCCGCCACCGGCAAGGGTCGGCTGCTCGCCACGACGAACGCGGGCGTCCTCGCCGCGTACACGATCCCGGCGGCGGGCGGTTGGAGCCGCGAGGATCCGGCCGGCAGCGGCTGGGGCGGCGTCACCTCGCTCTTCTCGCCGGGTGGCGGGCACTACTACCGTCGCGACGCCAACGGCGTGGTGACCGGCTGGTTGGACAACAGCCCCTTCAACGGCAGCGGCACCGACCTCACGGCCTACGTTCCCGCCGGCAGTACGAGCACCGGTTGGGATGCGCTGCTCTCCGCGCAGCCGTACGACTCGTGGCCGGACAGCACCCGCCGATGGTGAGGCGCTGACAGTCGAAGCGCGGTGACGGTGCGGGCCACCCGGTGACGGGTGGCCCGCACCGTTCGTCATCGACGGGCCTGCCGTTCGGCTCTGGCGGGTCATCCGGGCGCTGGCTAGGCTTTGCCAGGTTTGCCGGGACCGGTCCTCACCGTCGAGGGTGCACCACGAGAGAGAGCCGAAGCGTTCGCCGTGTCACCGCAGGACGTGAGCCAGGCCGTCGTGGTGTCGACCCCGTCGGCACCGCCCACGCGTCCCGACCCCGCCGACCGGCGGGTGCCGGCGACGTCCCGGGCGGGCCGTCTCGGCCTGCTCGTCGCCGGCGCGGTTCTGGTCGTGGAGGCGGTCTGGCTGGTCGCCGCCCTGCCGGGTGCCGCGCTCGTCAGTGACCTGGGCGCGATGCTGGTGGCCGGTTGGGCGACGCTCGCCTGCGTCGGGGTGGCCCGTCGCCATCCGGCGCCGCTGCGGCGTTTCTGGACCCTGCTCGCCGTCACGATGGCGCTGGCCGCGCTGGGCCGGGCGATCTGGACGGCGCAGCGCCTCGTCGGGGGCGACCTGCCGCACACGCCGGTGGTCGGGGTGGTCTTCGGCGCCGGCATCCTCACCGGTACGGCCGCGCTGCTCAGCTCGCCGTCGGCGCCCCGCTCGGCGGTCGGCCGGGCCCGGACCCTGCTGGACGGGATCATCGTCGCCCTGGCCCTGGTGCCGATCGCCTGGGTGCTCGTCTACCGCGGGGTCGCCGCCGCCGAGTTGGCCGACACGGCGCGGACGCTGGGGCTGCTCTACCCGATGTTCGACCTGATGCAGCTCACCATCCTGGTCGCGGTGTCCGGCCCGGTCCGACCGATGTGGCGGCCGATGAGCCTGCTCGCGGCGAGCCTCACCATGCGGGTCGTCGCCGACGTCGTCTACGTGTCGCTGGTCGCCCGCGCCGACTACGCCGCCGGTCATCCGATCGACCTGTGCTGGCCGTTGAGTTACCTGCTGATCGGCCTGGCCACCCGCAAGCCGCCGCCGCCGGACTGCGACGGCACCGACGACACCGCCGAGTCTCCGTTACCGCCCTGGTGGCGGGGTGCGTTGCCGTACCTGCCGGTGGGCGGGGCGATCATCGCGGTGGTGCTGGCCCGTCGACCAACCGGGCAGACCCCGCAGCTGGTCTTCGTGACCATGATGGTGTTGCTGGCCGCCCTCGCCGTCCGGCAGGGCCTGGCGGCCAACGAGAACCTGCGGCTGGTGGCCCGGCTGCGCCGACTCGCGTACGACGACCAGCTGACCGGGCTGCCCAACCGCCTGCTGTTCAACCGGCGGCTGCGCCTGGCCCTGCGTGACGGCCGACCGGTGGCCGTGCTGCTGCTCGACCTGGACGGGTTCAAACAGGTCAACGACCGGTTCGGGCACGCCACCGGTGACACCCTGCTGACCGGGCTGGCGGCCCGGATGCGGGCCGCCGTGGACGGCGACGGGACGATCGCCCGCCTCGGCGGTGACGAGTTCGCCGTACTCGTCGACGGCGACGGTCCGGTCGCACCGGAGCGGCTCGCCGAACGGCTGCTGGACGCGCTGCGACCCTCCGACGACGAAGAGGACGTGGGGGTGCACCCGTCGGCGAGCATCGGTATCGCCGAGTTCGGCCCGCAGCACGCCTCCCACACCGACCTGCTGCGCGACGCCGACATCGCCATGTACGCGGCGAAGGCGGCCGGGAAGTCCGCGTACCGGACGTGCACCCCGGCACTGCGTGAGTCGGCGGTGTCCCGCGCCGAGCTGATCGCCGACCTGCGCCGCGCGGTGGACGAGGACCAACTGCACCTGGAGTTCCAACCGATCGTGGACCTGTGCACGGGTGCGGTCCGCAGCGCCGAGGCGCTGGTGCGGTGGCGGCACCCCCGGCTGGGGACGTTGCCACCGGCGAAGTTCCTGCCGTTGGCCGAGGAGACCGGGCTGATCCTGCCGATCGACAGGTGGGTGATCCACGAGGCGTGCCGGGCCGCCGCGACCTGGCGGGGCCGTGCGCCGGAGGCGACCGTCGCGGTGAACATCGCCGCGGCGCACCTGCGTCGCCCGGATCTGATCGCCACTGTCACCTCGGCCGTCAGCGCCGCCGGGTTGGCGCCCCGGGCGTTGACGTTGGAGCTGACCGAGTCGGCGTTGATCGAGGGCACCGAGACGGTGTTGGAGCGGCTGCACCAGCTCCGCGAGCTGGGCATCAGGATCGCCATCGACGACTTCGGCACCGGCTACTCGTCGCTGAGCTACCTGCACCGCATCCCGGCCACCGAGCTGAAGATCGACCGGTCGTTCGTGGCCCGCCTGGGTTCGGACGACCGGGCGTACGCCACGGTGGAGATGGTCACCCGACTGGCCGGCGCGTTCGACCTGGCGGTGGTCGCCGAGGGGGTGGAGACCGAACGCCAGCACGAGGCGGTCACCGCGATCGGCTGCCCGCGTGGTCAGGGCTATCTGTACGGGCGACCGGACGGCGCCGCCATGGTGGGCCAGAATCGGGCTTGACCCTCACGTAGCGGCAGGCGGGAGCCTGGTTCCCGGAAGGGAGGGAACCATGGCGTACACGGTGGGTCAGGTGGCGAAGCTGGCCGGCGTGACGGTGCGGACGTTGCACCACTACGACGAGGTCGGGCTGCTCTCGCCGAGCGGGCGGACCCCGGCCGGTTACCGCCGCTACGACGACGCGGACCTGCAACGGCTGCAACTCGTCCGGTACTACCGGGAGCTTGGTTTCCCGCTTGAGGAGATCGCCGCGATCATCGACGACCCGGCGGCCGACCCGGCCGCGCACCTGCGCCGGCAGCACGAGCTGCTGACGGTACGGATCAAGCGGTTGCAGGAGATGGTCACGGCGATCGAGTTCGCGATGGAGGCGAGCAAGTTGAACATCCGACTCACCCCACAGGAGCGGTTCGAGGTCTTCGGTGACTTCGACCCGGAGGCGCACGAGGCCGAGGCGGAGCAGCGGTGGGGGAACACCGACGCGTACCGGGAGTCGAACCGGCGGGCCTCGCGCTACGGCAAGGAGGACTGGCTGCGGATCAAGGCGGAGAACGAGGACTGGGGCCGACGGATCGTCGCGGTGCTGGCCTCGGGCGCTCCGGCGGACAGCCCGGAGGCGATGGACCTGGCCGAGGAGCACCGGCAGATCATCAGCCGCTGGTTCTACGAGTGCTCGTACGAGATCCACACCGGCCTGGCCGACATGTACCTGGCCGACGAGCGGTTCACCGCGCACTACGAGAACATCGCCCCCGGGCTGGCCGCGTACCTGAACGAGGCGATCCACGCCAACGCGATCAGCCGCGCCTGATCGGCCGGGAGGCCGACCCGGAGCACAGTTGGCCGGGAGGCCGACCCGGAGCACAGTTGGCCGGGAGGCCGACCGGAGCACAGTTGGCCGAGAGGCCGACCCGGAGCACAGCGGAGTGCGGTCCGGCTAGTCTGGCCGGACCGCACCCGCCCCCGGGGAGATGACAGTGCAGAAACCGAAGCTGATCGCCGCCGGTGCCGTCCTCGCCGTGGCGGTGGCCGCCGGGGTGTGGGCTCTGGTCGCCGCGGGCGACGACCCGGACGCGGCTCGGCCGACGGCGTCGGCGGACGTGGCTCGGCCGACGGCGTCGGCGGACGCGGCCGACCCGGTCGGTGTGCTGAAGGCCGCCGCCGCGAAGGCCGACGACCAGCCGTACAAGCTGACGGTGGGCAGCGGCGGCGCGGACGGCGACGCCACGGTGCTGCTCTGGGACCCGAAGGCGAAGCGGGGTCTGGAGACCACCTCGCTGAAGGTGCCCACCGGTGTGGTGAAGATCGAGCGGTTGACCACCGGGGCGGACGTGTACGTGCGGGTCACCGCCCCGGACCGCCGCGTACCGGTGTGGGACGGCAAGACCTGGTGGCACGTCGGCACACCGGGCGCGCCGGCGGTCAAGCAGGGCCTGGACAACACCCGACTGGCCAGCACGCTGGGCGCGCCGTCGGGGGTGCGGCAGACCGCCGCGCGGGAGTACGCCGGCACTCTGGACCTGCGCGAGAGCGGTGCGGTGCTGGGCAGCGGGGTCAGCAAGGTGCTCGGTGACCGGGCCGGGGCCGTGCCGTTCACCGCGGCCGTCGACGAGCAGGGGCGGTTGGTCCGCTACCGCATCGAGTTGGCCAGCGAACAGTCGCAGACCGCGCAGCTCGACCTGACGTACTCGGACTTCGGCCTGGCCGTGTCGGCCGACCCGCCGGCGGCCGACCTGGTCGGCGAGGACCCGCCGGCGAACATCCCCGGCGCCTGACGCCGGGTCACTCCTCGACCGCCCCGTCGGTGGGGGTGACCAGGAAGTCGTAGACGGTCCGGGCCATCCGGCGGACCGTCTCGTCGCCGGTGGCCATCGGCCCGGCGGTGAGGAACGCGACGGCGGTCTCGGTGCCGGGGATGAGGTAGTAGCCGACGTCGTGGGAGGCGTCCGGCAGGTCACCGGTCTTGTGGGCCACCGGGACGCCGGGTGGCAACGCCGCCGGGATCTTGGTGTTCAGGGTCTGCTCGCGCATGAACCCGATCATCAGGTCGCGGGAGGCCGGGGTGAGGATCTCGCCGTCCCAGACCGCGCCGAGCAGGGACACCACGTCGTCCGGGCTGGTGTAGTTCTCCTCGCCGCGCTGCGCGGCGGCGCTGTCGAGCATCCGCCGGGCCAGGATGGTGGACCGCTGGTTCATCGAGTCGATCAGCGCGTTGACCGGGGCGAACCCGCCCAGGTAGGTGATCAGCACGTTCGCCGCGACGTTGTCGCTGTACTTGATCAGATACTGGGCGAGCCGGTGCAGGCTGACCACCTGCGGGAACGTCTCGAACTGCAACTGCCCGGTGCCGCCCACGACGTCCTCCGGGGTGACCAGCACCCCGTCGTTGAGGGAGACCTGTCCACAGTCGACGCGGCGGAGCAGCTCGACGAGGATCCACAGCTTGATCACGCTGGCGGCCTTGGGCCGGAGCGAGCCGTTGACGGCGACCTGCTGGTCGCCGTACCGGCCGGACAGGTCCCGGACGGTGGCTCCGGCCGGGTTGAGGCTCGCGTCGGCCACCACCCGGGCGAGCTGCCCGCTGAGCGGGAACAGGCGGGCTCCCGCGACCGGGTCGGTGGGCGGCTGCGGGCTGGTGACCACCACGCCGGTCAGCTCCACCGGCGGGCGGTGCCGGGGGATCACCTCCAGCGTGCCCTCGCTGCGCCCGACCAGCGGCACCCGGTAGCGGTACGCGATGCCGCCGACCACCACCGCACCGCTGGCCACCCCTGCGGCGACCCGCATGGTCGGGTCGGCGACCCGGCCGGTGTCACCGTCGCAGGCGCGGTAGCGCACGGTGTGCCCGAGCGAGTCCACGGCGAACACCCCGCCGGGGAACGACAACCAGGACACCTCGCTGGTCGGGGCCCACTCCGGCGTCGGGTCCAGGCCGGGCTCGTGGCCCTCGCTGTCCCCGTACCCCGGCTCGGTCTGCTGCGCCGGATCCGCGACGGGCCCGTGGTCCGGGCCGTCCGCGGTGGCCGGCCCGGTCGTCGCGACCACGGCGAGCGCGACCGCGGCCGCCAGCCACTTCAGGGGTACGCGGACAGAGCCCCGCAGCAGGGAAGATGAGCGCTTCTTGTCGCTTTTTCTCACGTTTGCACGATATGAAGCGGCGGAGGTAGGTGGGGTCGCTGGGACGGGCTGTCATCCGTCCGGGCGGCGATGTCGTCGTGAGCGTGATGCCACAGCGGCATCAAGATGCCACTGCGGCATCAAGCTCAGTGGCGACACCGCCCCCGGTCACATGGGTGGCCCGGCCGAGGGCTCGGGTTCGGCGGGCAGGCCGGGCGCCATCCGGCGGAGCGAGGTGAAGGCGGGCACCAGGGCTTCGTACAGCTCGGCGAAGAGCGGCAGCAGCGACGCGTAGGTGGCGGCGGCGGCCGGGTCGGGGCGGATCGTCTCCTCGATCCGCACCAGGTCGGCGGCGACGTCGATGCTGGGGATCAACCCGAGCGCCTGCATGCCGAGCAGCGCCGCGCCGAAGCTCGACCCCTCGTGCGCCGACGGGAAGCTCACCGGCATGCCGAGCACGTCGGCGAGCATCTGCCGCCACAGGCCGCTGCGGGCGAAACCGCCACCGGCCCGGATCTCGCGGACCTCGTTGCCGGCGGCCCGCACCGAGCTGAGCACCAACGCGAGCTGTTGGCAGACCCCCTCCAGGGCGGCCCGGATCAGGTGTTCGCGACGGTGCCCGTGGGTCAGCCCGACGTACGCGCCGCGCGGCAGGGCACTCCAGTGCGGGGCCCGCTCGCTGTGCAGGTACGGCAGCATGAGGAGCCCGCCCGACCCGGCCGGCGCGCGGGCGGCGAGGGCGACCAGGTCCTCCTCGGAGTGCTCGCCCAAGTCCGGGGCGAGCGCCGCGCCGGCCCATTTGAGCACGATGCCGCCGTTGTTGATCGCGCCTCCGACCGCCCACCGTCGCTCGGTCAGCGCGTAGCAGAACACCCCGCCGAGCGGGTCCACGCCGGGCCGTTCGACCATCACCCGCATCGCCCCGCTGGTGCCGATCGAGCACGCCACCATGCCGGGGTGCACCGCGCCCAGACCCAGGTTCGCCAGCGGCCCGTCGCCGGCGCCGACCACCACCGGCGTGCGCTGCGGCAGGCCGGTCTCGGCGGCGGCCTGCGGCGTGAGGTCGGGCAGCACGGCGGTGGTGGCGACCAGTCGGGGGAGTTTGTCAGCGGTGATGCCGGCGATGCTCAGCGCCTCGCTGTCCCACTCCAACCTGTGGATGTCCAGCAGGCCGGTGGCCGACGCGATCGAGTGGTCGGTGACCAGCGTGCCGCAGAGTCGCAGCAGCACCCAGTCCTTGATGCCCACCCAGTGCGTGACCTTCTCGAAGAGCTTCGGCTCCTGCTCGGCGAACCAGAGCAGCTTGGGCAGCGGTGACATCGGGTGCATGGGCGTGCCGGTGCGTCGGTGCAGGGCCAGCCCGGACGGCACCGCCCGCAACCGTTCGGCCTGCCGCGTCGAGCGTGAGTCGGCCCAGGTCAGCGACGGGGTGAGCGGGTTGCCGTCCGCATCCAGCCCGATCAGGCTGTGCATGGCGGAGCTGAACGACAGCCCGGCCACCGGCTGGACCAGCTCGGCCACGACGATGCTGATCGACCTGAGTACCGCGTCGAGGATGAGCTGCGGGTCCTGCTCGGCGTAGCCGGGTTGCGGGTCGTTCAGCGGGTAGCCGAGCGAGTGGCTGCCGAGCTGCTTGCCATCGGTGTCGTACGCGACGGCCTTGGTGCTGGTGGTGCCGATGTCGACGCCGATCACGACCCCCGGCAAGGTGACTGGCGGCACGACCGTCACCCCCTCGGAGAACGTGAACGCCGGCAACCAGTATCGCCCTATCGTGCCGGATGCTCCGCCGATCGGGTATTTTGCCTGATTCGACGTGTCCGAGTACCGCGCCGCTGCCGTTAGACCACGTGACAACCCAGATTGGTGGTCTGCGCGGCGAAGGAGTCGGCGTGGCAAAAACTGATTCGACGGGTTCCACATGGCGGTACCGGTGGGCGCACCGGCAGAACGTGCGGCGGGTCAGCACGTACCGCAGTGCCGAGGCGGCGTGGCGCCGACGCGCCGACGAGTTACGGCGACTACGCGCCCTGGCCGCCGACTTCCAGGGCTCCGCCGCGGCCGGTGCCGGGCTGCCCCTGGAGTTGGCCGCCGACGAGGTGGTGCTCTGGGCGCTACCCGCCGCGCAACTGATCGAGGTACGCCACACCACGGTCCTTCCCGCGCCGGACCTCACGATCGCCCGGCCGGCCGGGCCGCTGCGCCCGCGCCGCCCCGACGGCGTACGCGTCATCGACGCCGGCATGGCCGTGATCACCAGCCGACGACTGGTGCTGCTCGGCGGTCGCGGCCGGCGCGACTGGGCGTACGGCCGGATGACCGGTCTCGCCCACGACCCGACGGCGCCGGTCACGCTGATCCAGGTGCTCGACCGGCGGCACACCTCCGGGTTGCTGTTGCCCGTCGACGCCGCGGCGGACTTCCGGTTCAAGCTGACCCTGGCCTTCGCCGACGCGATCGAACAACGCGCGGCGGTGCTCACCCAACTCGACGAGCTGATCGCCGAACACGCCCAGCTCAAGCCGTTCCGCCCGGCGGTGGCCACACCCGGGCAGGCCCGGCTGTCGTCGTTCGTGCCGGGCGGCCGACGAACCATCGCGGTGGCGGCCGCCGTCGCCTTGCTGGTACCGGCGGCGCTGATCGAGTCGAACCCGTCCGACCCGACGGAGGTCGCCGTCGCCGCCACCCCGGCGCCCACGCTCGGCGTGACGTCCACGCCGAGCCGCCCGGCGACCCCGGGGCTCGCGTTGAAGCCCCCGTCGCCGAAGCCGACGACGTCACCACGCCCGTCGCCCAGCACGACGACCCAGGGGCCGCGCTGCGGGGCGCCGGAGAACCCACTGGGGTACGACTTCTGCGGCGGGACCCGGATCCGCAAACCGGCGGCCGAGGTGTGCGACTGGTTCGACTGCGTACCGCAGTTCTGGGCCGGTCGGGGTTACCTGGTGCAGTGCCGCGACGGTGCGGTCAGCCTCACCGGCGGCCGGTCCAACGCCTGCGCGGAGCACCGAGGCGTGCGGAGAACCGTCACCAAGTGACCGATTTGGGGGTCTAAGTCCGCTTTGATCGGCCAGAATGATCGAGTGGAGATCCGGTCTGACGATGGCGCACGGGTGCGGATACGCCCCGTCGGCTACCAGCCCGGCATCGACCCGCCCGACGACCCCGACGGGGCCACGCCCGGCTGGCACGACTGGCTGCTCATCGAGGTCGACGCCCGTACCTCCGACGGTCAGACCTGGTCACACCACTACCCGAGCCTGATGGTCGAGGAGGCCCGCGCGCTCGGCGGCTGGCTGCACGGCCAGGCCACCGCCGCCCTCGGGCTGAGCGCGCCACCGGCGCTGGTCCGCTTCACCGAACCCAACCTGGCCCTGCGCACCCGGGTGCTCCGTCGTCGCCGGCTGGAACTGATCGTGGAGTTCTCCGCCGAGTCACTGCCCCCATGGATGCGCCGCCCCTCCAGCGCCATCTACCCGCTGATCCTCACCGTCTCCGCGGACGCCCTCGCCAGCGCCGCCGAACACTGGGCCGAGCACTGCGAGGCGTACCCACCGAGGGCCCGGTCGCGGTTCCCGGTCCGCGACCCGATGACCGACCGCCGCCGCGCCGGCTGATCACCTGCAATTCTCTCCTTTCGGGCGCAACGGGATGCATCGATCCTGCTCGCGTTCCCTGTCACGTACGCGAGCGGTTGTAACGCATGTGAACGTGACCTCTGTGGCCTGCGCCCCCTGGCGGATCGCCTGGGCCGAGCGCGAGAACGAGCGCCGGCAGCGCGCGTACCGCGACGCCACCGCCGCCTGGCGACGCCGCGACGACCACCTGGCCCGGCTCCGCGTCGAAGCCGCCGGCTTCCTCGGGTGTACGCAGCCCCGCACCGGCCTGCCGGTGGACCTCGCCGACGACGAACTCGTCTTCCGCGTCCTCCCCGTCGCCACGCTGGTCGAGGCCGAGGCGCGGCACGTCCCGGGCCTGCCCACACCAGGTCCGTGCGATTTCGCGGAGATCTTTGTGGGCTCGCTGCCGGCGGGCCTGCGGGCCGTCGACACCGGTATGGCCGTCGTGACCAGTCACCGGGTCGCCTTCGGCGGGCGTGAGCACCGACGCGAGTGGCGGTACGCGGACCTGGTCGGCCCCGCCCACCACCCCGACGTGCCGGTCACCCTGCTGCCCGACCACAGTCGACTCGCCGGACTGCTCGTTCCCGCCAACGCCGTGGTGAACTTCCGCTTTTACCTCACGCTCGCCGCCGCTACGGATCGCGCTGCCGTCCTGGCGCAGGTCGCCGCGCAGCTGGCCGCGCACCGGGCAACCCGGCCTGCGCCTCCCGTACCGGCGGAACCCGACGACGCGCCCCTGACGGCGGTACGCCCCGACCGGCGGGCGCTCGGTGCCGCGGCCATCGCAGCCGTGGTGTTCGCGACGGTCGGTCCCGGCGCTCTCGGTCCGAACCCGCACCTGTCGGGGGCCGAGCCCGTGCCGCTGGCGGAGACCATCGCCCTGGACGTGCCGAGGGCCGGAGTAGTCCTCGTTCCGACCGTTCCCGTCGGGCCGGAGGCACCCCGGTCGCGGGTCGGTACGGCCGACAGTGCCGTCTGGAGCCCGCCGCACGCCCCGGCGGTCCGGCCGTCGCCCGCGGCAGCCGTCTCCAGAGTGGTGTCACCTGCCGCTACGGTGGCGGTAGCGCCGACGGTTACCCCGTCGGCCGTCCCTGTTCCGTCGCCCACCTCGGTGCCGACCCCTGGGCCCACCGCGGAACCGCCCGCGTCAGCCGTCCCGACGTCACCCGTCGCGTCGGCCTCCCCGACGCCGACTCCCACTGCGACGCCTTCGCCGAACTCCCTGCTGGCGGTCTGCCTGGATCCCCTGCAACTGCCGTTGCTGGACCCGCTGCTCTGCCCGCCTCCGACGCCCTGATCCGTGTCGCCGCCGGTGCGGCTCAGCCCATGGCGCTGAAGTCGGGAACCGTGAGGGTGCCGTCGTCCGCCAGGGCGAAGCCGGGGTTCCAGGCGATCTCCCAGACGTGGCCGTCCGGGTCGGTGAAGTAACCCGCGTAGCCGCCGTAGAACGTCTCACGGGCCGGCTTCGTCACCGAGGCACCCGCCTTGGTCGCCGTGGCGATCACCTCGTCCACCTCCTCGCGGGATCGGACGTTCTGCGCGAGGGTCACCCCACCGAAGCCGTCCGTGCCCGGGTCGGCGATGCCCGCGTCATCGGCGAGCTTGTCGCGACCCCAGAGCACCACGGCCAGGCCGCCGGCCTGCATGAAGACCGTCTCCTCGACCTCCTGGCCACGCCAGCCAAGGTGCTCGTAGAACGCCTTGGCCCGGGCTACGTCCGCGACTCCCAGGGTGACGAGACTGATCCGCTGCTCCATGGTCCTCAACCTACGCGCGATCACGTCGGAGGGCTGGCAGGCGGCCTCGACGTGGTTGCCGGTCGGCTCGCGGCATGGACAGGGCCGGCGTCATGTGCAACACGCGTCGGATGAAGTTCGCTGGGAACTACCCAACCCATAGCATCGATGCTATGGGTTGGGGTAGCGTGGAGCTGGAACCAGAGGTCCGAGATTGGCTGGAGGAACTACCAACTGGCGACTTCGCCCGAGCGGCGTTCTACATCGACCTTCTGGCTAGCCGAGGTGTGTTGCTCGGAGAGCCGCACAGCAGACAGCTCGACGGCAAATTGCGTGAGCTGCGGTTTTATCTGGAGCGCGACGCGGTCCGTGTGACGTACTGGATAGCCTCCGACCGGAGAATCATCCTGCTCACGGTGTTCCGCAAGACGCGAATGCGGGAGGACCGGGAGGTCGAGCGGGCTCGCCGCGCATTCGAGCGGTGCGTGGTGGAGCGGCACATCGTGAACGAGGGGGCAGAGCGATGAGTGATCGCCTGGACTGGAACGACCTACGTGAGCGCCGGATGGCGGAGCCGGGAGCATCCGAGACCTACGAAGCCACCCGGATCGCCTTCGAGCTCGGGCAGGAGGTGCGCCACCTGCGCGAGGGGCACGGTTGGAGTCAGAGCCAGCTGGCCCAAGCTGCCCGCATGACTCAATCAGCGGTGGCTCGTTTTGAGGCTGGCGGCACAGTGCCGACCCTGCCGGTGCTGGAGCGCCTGGCCCGTGCCTTGGACCGAAGGCTGGACGTCAGGTTCAGTTCCAACGCGGACGCCGCCTGACTGACCGCATACGAAACGGTCGTTGATCTAGCATTCCAGAAAGGCCTAGCGCGTGACGATACGCTGCACATCGGTAGCGCAGAGTGGTGATGGGGGCGTCCGTGGGCGCCTCGGCCGCCAGACGTCGGTTGTGCCGGACACACGGGGGGAACCATGTTCGAGCGGCTGGGCAGATTCGTCGTGGGCAGAGCGTGGTGGGTGATCGCCGGGTGGGTGGTCGCGGCAGCCGCCATCATCCTCACCACACCGTCCCTGAGCGACATCACCTCCGCCGACCAGGAAAGCTTCCTGCCTCGCTCGTACGAGTCGGTGCAGGCCACCGAGCTGGGGCAGAAGGCGTTCCCGCAGCAGGCCACCGCGACGGCGACCATCGTGGTCAAGCGCTCCGACGGGCAGAAACTCACGTCGGCGGACGAGGCGAAGGTGGGCCAGCTCGCCCAGTCGCTCAAGGCCAAGAACATCCCGCGCACGTCCGGCTACCTGACCGGCCCGCCCGCGGTCGCACCGGACAAGTCGGTGCAGATCATCAACGTCGGGCTCGACGCCCCCACCCCCGACGACCCGGCACTACTCGACGCCGTGCGCGACCTGCGCGCGGACATCGGCCCGGAGCTGGCGAACAGTGGGCTGACCGCGGGCGTGGCCGGTGACGTGGCGAGCTTCGTCGACAACGAGGACACCTTCAACAACGCCTTCGCCGTGGTCGGCATCGCGACGATCATCCTCATCATCGGACTGATCCTCGTCATCTTCCGCAGCCCCATCGCGGCGCTGCTGCCGGTGGTGGTCGTCGGCGTCGTCCTGAGCATCACGACGGGTCTCGTCGCCGCCGCAGGCAAGGCATTCGACCTCAGCGTCAGCCAGGATCTGCAGACGATCCTGCTGATCGTGCTGTTCGGCATCGGCACCGACTACATCCTGTTCCTGCTCTTCCGCTACCGGGAGCGGCTGCGCGCCGGCGACGACAAGCGCACCGCGATGATCGTCACCGTCCAGCGGGTCGGCGAGGTCATCACCTCGGCCGCCGGAGCGGTCATCGTCGCGTTCCTCGTGCTGCTCCTCGCCTCGCTGGGCTTCTTCGGCTCCCTCGGTCCGGCGCTCGCGATCGCGGTCGGCGTCATGCTGGTCACCTCGCTCACCCTCATCCCGGCGGTCGTCTCCCTGCTCGGCCGGTACGTCTTCTGGCCCTCGAAGGCGTGGCAGCGTGCGCCCAAGGCCACCATCTGGCACCGGCTCGGCAACACCGTCGGGCGCCGCCCGGCGCTAGTCGCGGCGGCCTCCGGCGTTCTCCTGGTCGCGCTCGCCGCAGGCGTGCTCGGCTACAAGGCCGACTACGACTTCAGCGCCGGCTTCCCGCAGGACACCGAGTCGGCGAAGGCCGCACAGGACCTACAGCGCGGGTTCGCCGCCGGTGCGCTCGCCCCTACCGAGGTCTACCTGACCACCAGCAACGGGTCGCCGCTGAACGAGCAGCAGGTCAACGACTTCGCGGCGGCCGTGGCGAAAGCCCCGGGTGTGGGCCAGGCGCAGCCCCCGGAGCGCAGCACCGACCCGAGTGTGGCCCGGGTCAACCTGCTGCTCAACGAGAACCCGGTCTCCAACGAGGCGATCACCCTCGTCCGCGACGACTTGCGCGGTGCCGTGCACGCGGCGGCCCCGCCGGGCACCCGGGCGCTGGTCGGCGGGACCACCGCGATCTTCGCGGACATCAACTCGGCCAACAACCGCGACCTGTCGGTGATCCTGCCGGTCGCGGCCGGCCTGATCGCGCTCATCCTCGCGCTGCTGCTGCGCAGTCTGGTCGCGCCGATCTACCTCGTGATAGCGGTGCTGCTCAACTTCGCCGCCACGCTGGGCGCCACTGTCTACCTCTTCCAAGGGCTGCAGGGCGAGCCCGGTGTCACCTTCCAGCTGCCGATCATCCTCTACCTCTTCGTGGTGGCGATCGGGACTGACTACAACATCCTGATGATC
The DNA here is from genome assembly GCF_029581455.1 of Micromonospora sp. WMMD964. NCBI lineage: Bacteria > Bacillati > Actinomycetota > Actinomycetes > Micromonosporales > Micromonosporaceae > Micromonospora > Micromonospora sp. WMMD964. The sequence goes on from NZ_CP120860.1 coordinate 2,200,611, forward strand.
GCCCGACTACGCGAGGAGGCGCGGGAGGGAAACGAGCCGCACCAGGCCGCCGCCATCGGGGTCGAACACGCCGGCCCGACGGTCGCGGCAGCAGGCTTGATCCTGGCCGGGACGTTCGCGGTGCTGCTGCTAGCCCCGATCTCGTTCCTGCAGCAGATGGGCTTCGCGGTGGCGATCGGCATCGTACTGTCGGCGTTCGTCATGTCGATGTTCTTCGTGCCGGCGCTGACCGCGCTGATCGGGCACAAGGCGTGGTGGCCGGGCCACGGCGACGAGCGACCGGCCGGCGGGCCGCACGTCCCGCCGGAGGCTGTGGCGAAGGGGTAGCCGGGCGAGCGGACGGACGGCCGATATCAGGCGGCGATGGCCCGAGCTGCGGCGTACATGTCGGCGGGCAGCGCGTGGTGCAGCTTCCAGAGGATGCGCATGGGTCGGTCGCCGGTGTGCTCCTGGTACGTCATCGGCCCGGCGTACAGGTACGGCGGCGCGCCCAGGTCGCGGTCGGGGATACGGGTTTCCCGGACGAAGAGGTGCACTGTCGAGCCGCCCGACGTGTAGCGCTGACCGGTCGCCGACGCCGATGAGGTGGTGCTCTGCGACTCCCACTGGAAGAGGGTGTCGGTGATGGCCCGGTCGGCGTACATGGTGGTGGGGGAGTAGTGCGCCTCCGACTTGACCAGGGTGACGAAGAACAGGTCGGCTTGGGCGTCTGGCAGCCATTTCACTCCCTCGCGCAGCGACCCGGGGTTGGTCATCCCGAAGGCGGCACATGCCTCGTTGCGGCTGTAGCGGGCGTGCACCCGCAACGGCACCGCCCCCGGAGTGAGCGTGGGTGTGACCCGGTGGATGCGGTCGCGCAGCACCTCGGCGACCTGCCGCAACTCGGCACAGCGAGCGGGTTCCTTCCACAGCCGTGCCAGCCGTTCGTCCCGCGTGGCGAGGGATGCGTTCGGCCCCCAGAGGCTGAAGTGCAGCATGTCCAGCAGTCGGCCGCTGCCCGCGTACACCTGCTGAGCTGGCGCGGGCGGTCCGGCCGCGACCCGGGTCAGCAGCTCCAGCCGGTCTACGTCGTCGGTGTGCAGCATGCGCCCGATGGCGCGGCCCAACTCCCGGTCGTCCGGGCCGGGCGCCGACGTCTCGATGCCGGCGAGCCGACGCAGGCCGGTCCAGCCGCCAATGCTGGCCGACCGGTATACGTCCTCGATCTCCAGGCCGGTCTCGCGAAGGAACGTGGCGAGGCTGACGTCGCCGAGCTGCCGCAGCTCGGACAGCAGGCCTGCCTTCGAGGTCGGCAGCGCGCTCTTGAGGTTGGCGAGCACGACCTCCTTGGCCACCCGGTCCAGCTCGACGTGGCAGCCGCTCGGCAGGTTCGGGAAGTCATCCCGTACCGCCTCGGTGATCGCTCGCCGACTCACCCCGGTCAGGGCACGCCAGCGCAGGTCGAACCGGAAGTTGGCGTTCTGCCCGCCGATGAAGTCGAGAACGGTGAGACAGGGCTTGTCGTCGTCCAGGCGCAGGCCACGGCCGAGCTGTTGCAGGAAGATCGTGGCGCTCTCGGTGGGCCGCAGCATCAGGATCGTGTCGACCATCGGCAGGTCGACGCCCTCGTTGAACAGGTCCACTGTGAAGAGGACCCGCAGCTTGCCGGCCTTGAAGTCCCGCAACAGCCCTTTCTGCGTCAGACGGTCGGCCCCCGAGGTGACTGCTGCCGCCGCCACTTCGTGCTGGTTGAACCAGTCAGCCATGAACTTCGCGTGCGCGATGCTTACGCAGAAACCGAGCGCCCGCATCCGCCCGACATCCACCTTCTCGCGAACCGCGCGCAGCACTGTCCGTGCCCGGGCGTGGTCGGCGGTGTAGAGGGCGGTGAGTTCGGCCAGGTCATAGCCCTGGCCGCGCTTCCAGGCGAGGTGCGACAGGTCCACGTCGTCGTGCAGCCCGAAGTACTGGAACGGCGACAACAACTGCCGCTCCAATGCGTCCCACAAATGCAGCTCAACCGCCGCGCGGCCGTCGAACCACCGGCGCACGTCGCCGCCGTCGGCGCGGTCGGGGGTCGCCGTCAATCCAAGGAGTACGCGGGGACGCAGCCGCTCCAACAGCCGCGTGTACGTCGGCGCCTCCGCGTGGTGGAACTCGTCCACGATCACCATGTCGTACGCCTCGGGGTCGACCTCCCGACGGTGTAGCGACTGGATGGAGGCGAAGACGTGCTTCCAGCCGTTGGGCTTCTCGCCCGCGACAAGCGTCTCGCCGAAGCTGCCATCGCCCATGACCTGCCGGAAAGTCGACAGGCTCTGCCGCAGGATTTGCTCCTGATGAGCGACGAAGAGCAGGGAGTCTGCCCTGCCTGCCCTGTTCAGCCGGCGGTAGTCGAGCGCAGCGACCACTGTCTTGCCGGTGCCGGTCGCCATCACCACCAGATTGCGCCAGCGCCCGTGCACCAACCGCTCAGCGTCCAGGTCGGCCAGGATCTCTGCCTGGTACGGGTACGGGCGCACGTCCAGGTTCGAGATTTCGGTCGGTGCATCGTCGCGGCGCTCTCCGGTGAGTGCGTGCCGCAGCCGCTCGGCGTCCCTGGTCGCGTCGTACGCCTCGAACGCGGGGTCATTCCAGTAGTCCTCGAACGTCGCCGTGAACGTGTCGATGACGTGTGGCTGCTCGATGTTCGAGATGCGGACGTTCCACTCCACGCCGTCCACCAGCGCGGTCTTCGACAGGTTGGACGAGCCGACGTACGCGGTGGTGGTGCCGTTGGCCCGGCGGAACAACCACGCCTTGGCGTGCAGCCGGGTGGTCCGTGTCTCGTAGGACACCTTGACCTCCGCGCCCAATTCCTTGAGCCGGTCTAGCGCCCGCTGATCGGTGGCACCCAGGTAGGTGGTGGTGATGACCCGGACCTTGCCACCCCGGGCGATCAGCTCACTGATGGGCTTCTCAACGATGCGCAGGCCGTACCACTTGATGAACGCGCAGAGCAGGTCGACGCTCTCGGCCGACGCCATCTCGTGGTTGACCTCGTGGCCGATGCGGGGCTGGTGGCGGCCGTTGACCAGCAGCGCGCCGGTGGAGAGCGGTGTGCTCGGGCGGTCTGGGAACGCTGGCAGCGCGGGCGGGATTGGCGGTGCGGCGATGGCGTGGAGCAGATGCTTCGCGTCGGTCACCTGGTCTTGATCCGTTGCGGCCTTCGGGCTCAGCTCGGCGATCGCGTCGGCGATCCGGTTCGCCATCTCGACCTGGTGGTGGAGCTTGTCGTCGCCGGCTGGGACGGCTTGGAGGGCACGTGCAGCCAAGGCGGCGATGTGCCGGGCGAGGGTGGTATGCGCGTCGGCGGGGTCGAGCTTGTGGTGCTGGATCAGAGCGGGATCGACGTGCTGAAGACGATCGGCCAGCTCACGAGTGATGAGATGCTCGTAAAGCCCTCGCTCAAGATCCGTCATATAGGCACCCCAACCTCGGCACACCTTCCACTAGTGGCGAGTCACCCAACGGGCAGTGCGGGCAGCAGACCGACTGATTGGAGCCGGTCGTACGCGAGCTCGACATGAGCGGGCGTGAAGAGGCGCGCCTTACGGCCACTCCAGGAGCGAACCCGCTCGGTTAGCTCGTCGAGGTCAGCGGTTGGCGGACGCGATGCGGCCGCGTAATGCACGGTGGCCAGGAGCTCCAGGCTGTACGGTGCTTCGAACCCGTCGGTCAGCAGGGCTAACTGCTCCAATGTCTGGGTGGCTGCTTCGCCGTGCGCCCGGGACCAGGCCGTAACGGCGTCGGCGGCACCAGCAGTCAGCCGAATGGGTTGCAGCTCTTCGACTCGTGCTGAACGGTCACCGAAGCCGGTTAGGTAGTGACCTTCGAGCCGGTCGAGAACGTGGTTGAGGCTGTCGGCATACGGGCCATATCTGCCGCGAGTGAAATCCAGTCGGAGTGGTTGCCCCAGGACCTGAAGAAAGTAAGCGATCTTCTGAATCTCCAGGACGGTGACACCATCGCGGAACTCGAGTCTCCGGGCTCGGCTCAGATAGTGGTCGATGGCCTGGATGAGGGTAACGCGTCCTGGTGTCAGCGGCGGTCTCTCGGTTGCTACCGGCATGTCTGCCGGATCGGGTGCTCCCTCCGGGGGGAAGAGCAGGACCCGCACATCGGGGGCCTCGGCGAAGGCGTCCTCGATGAGGGGCCGGACGTCGCCCCATCTGAGGCCACCGTTGCCGCAGCCCAGGGCGGGCATCGCCACTGAAGTGATCTTCCGCTCGCGAATCACGCGGACGAGATCGATCAGCCCAGCCTCAATGTCCGACAACTTGGAGTTGGCCCGCCAGTGGCCCTTGGTCGGGAAGTTGATCACGTATCGACGTGGGCCGAGTCGCGCCGAGTCGAAGACGAAGACCCGCCCTAGGCTGACTTGATTCTCGCTGCACGCGCTGCGATAGGCCGTGTAGTTGGCTGGGTAGGCGCGCTTGAACTGAAGAGCGATGCCCTTGCCCATGACCCCGACCGTATTAACGGTGTTGACCAGCGCATCCGCCTCGGCCGTCAGTAGGTTGCCATGACTGATGATGATCACTCGCGCACCTCCCCCCGTGCGTACCCGTAGTACCAGCTCGGTCTGACACCAACGTACGGCTCGATCATGCCAGCATCGCGGAACACCTGCCTCACCTGTTCCTGTCGGTCCTTCGTCCGTACGGCGTAACCGGCGAGCAGATCGACAGGAAACTCGCGATGTACCAGGAACTCGGCCGCCCGGCGGCGCATGCGGTCCATGTCGTCGGGGATGTCCTTCCAGATCTGGGCTTCCAGCAAGGGCCAGTCGACCAGTGCGTCGAGCTCGGTCAACTCGGCCGAGAACCGGGTCAACCCGACCGCGCAATTGCCGTCGCTCGCGGCCCAGCCCCGTCCAGACTCGTGCACTCGCTCCACGGAACTCACCAGGTAGATGAGAGGGTCGTCCCCTCCGGGGTAGCATCCCGATTTGCCGTCCCGATGGTCGCAAGCGATTCGGTACATCATGGGTGAACGTGGAGCGAAGTAGAACGGTACGTAGTCGGCCACGACGCCACCGGGAGGGCACGGTACGAGCCGTTCCCGTCGACGCGCTTTGATTTCGACTGCGCCCACATTAACGGCGAGCTGTGCGCCCACGGTGTTGTCCGCCAGTAACCGGCCCGTCTTGGCGATGCCGGGCAGATTGTCGATGTGCGTGAAATGCAAGATCCGGGTGGGTGTTGGTCGCATGGCTGGACGAGTTATCGATCAATACGAAGTTGGCTGGTCGCCTGCCGCGTTCGGGGGCGGTCTGATCGCATCACCGGCGGTTCCTTCTTAGGACAGTGAGGTCAGCGAAGGACGCCCACAATGGGCTGTCGGATCATTGTGCCTTACCGAACGGAGGTGGCTTGCGAACTCGCGCGCGACGCCCGGAGCGGGTCGGCGGCCTGACAACCTCGACCGACATCCCCTTCAGGACGGTCGAATCGAGCGCAGGGCCTCGACCACCACGTCCCAGCGTTCCGGCCCGTTCATCGGGTTCAGCGGTTTCCCGTCCGCCACGATCACGCCGGCGGCGCGTAGCACCGCCAGGTGACCCGCATAAGCCGGATGCGCCGCCAGCTCGTCCTTGGTGTGCGGGAACGCGACGATCGGCAGGCCCGCGCCCAGTGACTCGTTGAGGACGCCGAGCGCCAACGTGTCGTTGATACCCAGCGCCCACTTCGTCACCGTGTTGAACGTGACCGGCGCGGCCACCACCACATCGGCGGGCGGGTGGGGTTCGGGGTCGCCGGGCATGCGCCACTCCACGCGTACCAGATAACCGGTCTTGTCTTGCAACGCCTGCCGGTCGAGCCACGGCGCGGCGGTCGGGCTGACGATCATGCACACCTGCCACCCGTCGGCGATCAGCAGATCGACCAGCTTGTGGATGTGTTCCGCCGGACCCGCGGCGCAGACGACCAGATACAGCACCGGGCGTTCCGTCATGCCCGCAGTCTGCCCGATTCCTTGGACGCGCAGGCGAGCGCATGCCGATTCCGCATGGCACCGACGACCACCGCGACATGCCGTATCGCCTGGTAACAGCGAGGGTCGACGCATGGCCCGGGCCGGGTGCTCGTGTCGCCGCCCGCATCCACGTGGCGGAGAGTTTCGCTTAGACCTTCCGCCATTGACGGTCATAAGAGGCTTTCTGTCTGAGCGTATGCAAGCCAGTACGGGGGGTGAGCGGCGTGGGTGACCCTGACGGCCCGTCACAGTGGTCCGTCGAGAAGTTCGGGCTGCCCCTGGCAGCAGCGCTGCGCACCGCTGTCCCGGCGGCGCTGGCCCGTGCGGTCGAACTTGCCCAGGGTGCGCGCGAGGCGTCGGAGTTGGACACCGATCACGCCTTCGGCCCGGTTCGCTGGAAGCAGCAGTACGAGGTGCTCCACGAGTATCTGCACGACTTTCCCGACGTGGTGGACGTGCACCCGCCGGGTGCTCAGGTGCGGGTCACCATCTGCCGGGGCCACCTCCTGCTGCCCTGGCGGTACGCGACACGGGGCGACGTGGACATGCGAAACGTCCGTCCCGGACGGGACCTCAACCGGCTGATTCGCGATCTTCTGATCCTCTTCGGGCCTGCGCCGAGCCACGAGGAGATCACGTTGCCCATGATGCCGCTCACGCCGGAGGAGGCCCGTGACCGCTCAGCTCTCCGGGAGGCCGTGGAGGAGTCGACCGACGAGCCGAGGGTGCTGCTCGTCGGGTTCGCCTGCAACTCCGACGAAGGTCTGCTCCGAGTGTCCTGGGGTGAGGCGGCTCTGCTCGGTGGCAACGAGCTCAAGTGGGGCCACGTCGAGGACCTGCCCTGGCGAGGCGGAAGGCCGGCGGCGAGCAGCTAGGGCGTACGGCGGCAGAGGTGATTGCTCAGAGAGGCATATACCTGTGAGTCATAGTTATGACTCACAGGTATATCGCTCGTCAGGACATGGCCCGCCCGGCCAGGCCGAGCCAGTCGAAGGCGAGGTCAGGTGTTCGTGTCGCCGAACTCGCGTACCTCGTCGACGTCCAGCGTGATCCGACCGTTCTCGGTCCATTGCCCGGTGGCGGCGAGCCAACTCGGGTCGTCGCGTTCGTCGATGGTGCTCCAACTGTGCCGGTGATGCCGTAGCTGGATCGGGCCGGTCGACTGGCCCGGCGCGAGCGTCCCACCGGTGAAGGTCAGCTCCACCCAACCCGGGACGGGCGTGCCCGGCGGGGGGTACGGCGGGGCCGGCGTCGACATCGCGGACGGCGGCCCGCCCGGTGGGACGAAGAACTGCACGGTCTGCTGGATCCGGGCGCAGCCCAGCGCCGCCCAGTCACAGTTCGGCACCAACGAGGTGTTGCCGCCCTCGAAGCGCAGGTGGTATCGCACTCGCACGGTGCTCAGGTCGAGCGGCCCGGTGCCGGTGTTGGTGACCCGCAGGAGGTACTGGATCTGGTTGTTCGTCGGGGACCAGTCGAGATTGAGGTAGCTGACCGTCGCGCGACCGTTGGCCGTGCGCACCGTGGTGGCGGCCGAGGAGTCGGAGTAGCCGCCGAGCGCGCGGGCGGCAATCGCGATGCGGTACGTCGTGCCGGGCGCCAGGTCCGTCAGCGTGATCGTGGTGTCCTCGGTGGTGCCGAGCCAGCGGTACGTGTTGGGGCCCAGTGGCACCTGCACCTCGTAGTTGATGGGCTGCCCGGTGCCCTGCCCGTCGACCCAGGCGGACGGCGTCCAGGTGAGCGTGAGCTGGTGCGGTTCGTTGACCACCACAGTCGGGCTGCCGGGGGTGCTGATCGCCGGGCCGTCGTCGGCATGGGCGACGTTGACGGCGAGCAGGCTCGCCAGCGCGGCGACGGCTACGACGGCGATGACGCGACGAGCTGACATGAGGCGAATGCTAGGGCCGCGCTCGCGAAACTGATAGTTAACAGTCAATATGTGGGCTCGGGTTCACGCTGCCCGTCCGCTACGCGACGTAGTCGGTTTGGGGATAACCCCTGGTCGGGCGGCTACCTACCGTCAACCCGTCAATTGCGAACGGCCTAGATGTCGGCGGTACGACATCCGCTGATCGGGCCTCAGACGGGAGAAACATATGCATACTCGGAAACAAGCCCGCGCCGTCGTACTCGTGCTGGGTCTCGTCGCGGTCGCGGTGGTGGTCGCCCCGGCGAGCCCGGCGTCCGCCGCGGTCCCCGGCCTGGTGCGGGTGGCCGCGACGAGCGTCAGCGACTCGGCCGACTTCCACAGCGCCACGGCGACCTGCCCGGCCGGGAAGGTGCTCACCGGCACCGGCTACGAGCTGAACGGCGTCACCGGCGAAGGCGTCGTCGACGACCTGCGCCCCAACGGCGGCCCGGCCACCGCGCCGACAGCGGTCACCGTCGGCGCGTACGAGACGGAGGCGTTCGCCGGGAACTGGTCCGTGACGGCGTACGCGATCTGCGCCAACCCGGTGCCCGGTCTGGTGCGGGTCTCCACAGTCGGGGCCAGCAACTCGACCGACTACCACTCCACCACGGCGACCTGCCCGGCCGGCAAGGTGCTGACCGGCACGGGCTACGAGTTGAACGGCGTCACCGGTGAAGGGGTCGTCGACGACTTCCGCCCCAACGGTGGCGTCGCCGCCGCGCCGACCGCCGTCACCGTCGGCGCGTACGAGTCGGACGCGACGACCCTCAACTGGTCGGTGACCGCGTACGCCATCTGCGCCAACCCGCTCCTCGGCCTGGTCCGGGCGTCCACGGTGGGGGCCAGCAACTCGCTCGACTTCCGCAGCGTCACTGCCACCTGTCCGGTCGGGAAGGTGCTGACCGGTGCCGGCTACGAGCTGAACGGGGTGACCGGCGAGGGCATCGTGGACGACTTCCGCCCCAACGGCGGCCCCGCCACCGCGCCGACATCCGTTGCCTCCGGCGCGTACGAGGAGGACGCGTTCGCCGGCAACTGGTCCGACACGGCGTATGCCATCTGCGCCACGGCGTAGCAAGGCGCGATAGGTGTGGCCGCCCCGCGACCGCGTGGGGCGGCCCACTTCCGTGCCTGATACCGCGATATGCCGTCAGCGGGCGGTCGGGGAAGAGCCTCGGTCATAGCGTCCCGATGGAGGGCGCGATGCGAGGGGAGCTGACAATGCGCAGACCAACGGACATCGAGCAGCATCCGGTCAACGTGAAGGTCGACCGGTGGCGGGCGGGGCTGCCACCGGACGCGTGGCCCGACATGCTCCCGGCGAGTGGCGAGATTCGGCGGCGTGACGTCTTCGCGGTCGCCGACGCCTACCGGGCCGGCTCGGCGAGTTCCCGGCAACTGCTGACCGCCGTCCTGGCCTGGGCTTACGGCCCGATTGGGTACGGCCCGTGGCGTGCGGCCAGGTCGCTCGACGCCGATCCGGACGGCAAGCGCCTGGCGTACGCGCTGGAAGAGGCACCCGACGAGGCTCGGTTGCGGTCGGTGTACCACCGCTTCCTCGACCGCGATCAGGCGCGGCTGCCGTGGTTGGGGCCGGGCCTGTTCACGAAGGTGCTCTACTTCGCCGGTTACCGGTGGGGGGTGGGTGGGGTGCAGCCGCTGATCCTGGACCGCGTCGTGGCCAGCGGGCTGCCCGCCGAGGCCGGCGTCGTGCGCCGCAACGGGTGGTCGTCCGAGGAGTGGCTGGCCTACCTGCGGTGGGCGGCCGAGCAGGCCCAGGTCAGAGGGGTCGAGCCGGACGCGGTGGAGATGGCGCTACCGCGTGGCGCGCAGGCGTAAACGGTGGTTGGGCGAATAACCCGCCCGGCTTGTCGGACGGTTCCAGTACCGTCTGGAAACCATGGACGCGCGGCGCGGCGACGCGATCATCGGCCGGGATCACCCCGTGGGTCTGCTGCGCGCCGAGATGGACCGGGCGACGACCAGTCATGGCGGTCTCGTCCTGGTCACCGGTGAGCCGGGCATCGGCAAGACGACACTCGTCACGGCGGCGGCGCGGGAGGCTCGGCAGCGCGGCGCGCTGGTGCTCGGCGCGGCCTGCTGGGATTCGGACAGCGCCCCCGGCTACTGGCCGTGGGTGCAGGTGCTGCGTGGTCTGCGGCGCTCCGCCGACGACTGGGAGGTGGCCCGCCCAACCGCTGAGCCCGCCCTGGCGGCTCTGCTCGGCGAGGCCGACCCCAGCGGCGAGCAGGCCGGCCGCGCCGCCAGTTGGGCCGGCGTCGACACCGGCGCGGACGCCGCCGACCGGGAGGCGTTCGCGCTGTTCGACGCGGTGACCGCCGCGCTGGTCGCGGTCTCCCAGCACCGGCCGGTCGTGGTGGTCCTCGACGATCTGCACTGGGCCGACCCGGCCTCGCTGCGGCTGCTGAGCTTCGCCGCCCAGCACACCTGGTTCGAGCGGTTACTGCTGATCGGCACGTACCGGGACGCCGAGGTCGAGTCGGGCGAGCACCCGCTGCGCCCCCTGCTCATGCCGCTCGTCGCGAAGGCCACCGGCATCACCCTCACCGGCCTCTCCCGCGACGAGGTGGCCGCGTTGATGACACGGACCGCCGGGCGGCAACCCGACGCCGGTCTCGTCGACGAGGTGCACCGCCGCACCGGCGGCAACCCGTTCTTCATCGAGCAGACCGCGCGGTTGTGGCACGCCGACGACGCGGCCGGGACCATCGCCCCCGGCGTACGGGAGGCGGTGCGCCGCCGCCTGGCACAACTACCCCCGGCCGTGGTCGAGGCGCTCACCGTCGCCGCCGTACTCGGTCGGGAACTCCACCGTCAGGTGCTGGCGGCCTGCGTGGCGGCCCCGGTGGCGCAGGTCGACAGACTGCTCGACCGGGCGGTGACCGCCCGGCTGATGGTCGCCCGGGGTGGCGGCCGGTTCGCCTTCGCCCACGACCTGGTCCGCGAGACCCTCTACGACGGGCTGTCCGACGACGACCGGCAGGCCCGGCACGGCGCTGTCGTCCGAGCGGTCGACCACCTCCAGGAGCTCAGCGACCGGTTGGTCCCCGCCGACCTGGCCCGGCACGCCTACCTGGCCGGGCCCGTGCTCGACCGGGCCCGGGTGGCGACGCTGCTGGTCGCCGCCGGGCGGGACGCGTTCACCCGGCTGGCGACCGACGAGGCGGCGGTGCACTTCCGTCGGGCCCTGGACGTGGTCGAGGACCCGGCGCAGCGCGTACGGATCCTGGTGGAGTTCGGTGAGGCGCAATACCACCACTCCGGTCGGGACGAGGCCACCCGACTGCTCACCGAGGCGGGGGCGTTGGCCCGCACACTCGACGATCCGGTGCTGCTGGCCCGGGTCGCCCTCATCGTCAACCGCGCCCGACAGGTGGAGACCGCCCGGTCGGCTGAGGCGGCGGGGCTGGTCCGGGAGGCGTACCGGCGGTTGATCGGCGAACCGGACGCCGACGCGTCGGTCGGCACGCTGGTCGCCGACCTGATCACCGCCACCGAGACGATCGCCCGTCGTGGGCAGGACGACGAGGCGCTCACCTTCAGCCTGTGGGCCCGCCACGACACCACCTGGGGCCTGGGCACCGCGACGGCCCGCGCCGCGCTGACCGCCGAGATCCGCGATGTGGCCCGCCGCACCGGCGACCGGGAGACCGAGCTGTGGGCCACCTCGCTGCGCTGGGTGGCGCTGCTGGAGTTGGGCGACCCCCGCTTCAACGACGAGTTCACCACGTTCGTCGGCGCGGACCGGGAGGCCGATCTCCCCAGGCACCGGATGGCGGCATCAGTCGACAGCGGGATCATCGCCGCCTTCCGGGGCGACTTCGCCGAGGCCGACGAGCGGTTCGCCGACCTCACCGACATCGCGGACCCGAGTCACGCCGAGTTCGGGTTCATGGGTCATCACCTGCGCTGGTCGCGGCTGCTGTTGCAGGGCCGGTGCGCTGAGGCCGAGAACCTGCTGGACGGGCTGGCCCCGATCGACTACCCCTACCAGGAGTTGCTGCGGGCGATCACCGCCGCCGAGCGTGGCGACGGCGAGACGGCGATCCGGTTGACCGCGGGCATCGAGGCCGCCGACATCCGGTACCCGCGTCCGGTGTCGCCGCTCTGGCTGCGGTTACGGGCACAGGTCGCCGCGGCGTCCGCCGACCCGCGGCGCTGCGACGACGCCCGAGCCGCGCTCGCCCCGCACCGAGGCGAGTGGATGGTGGGCCTCTTCGGCTGCGACATCAGCGGCCCCGTCGACCACTGGCTGGCCCTGATCGACCTGGCCCAGGAGCGGTGGGGTGACGCCGTCGCCGGGTTCACCGCCGCCCGTGAATCCGCCGACCGGCTGGGTGCCCGACCCTGGTCGCTGCTCGCCCGCGCCGGGCTGGGGAGGGCTCTGACCGGCCGGGGTCATCCGGGCGACGCCGCGACGGCCGCCGCGCTGCACGCGAGCACCGTGCAGGAGGCGACAGCGCTCGGGATGACGCAGGTGCTCCACCGGCTCGCCGCGCCCACAGGGGCCGTGACGGGCGCAGTCGAGCCGGGCCACGCCCCGGAGCCGGGCCACGCCGTCGAGCCGGGCCACGGCGTCGCGGCGATCGAGGCCGTCGGGCTGGTCGAGAACGCCAGGCCGGTCCAGGTCGCGCCGGTCATCGAGGGGTACGAGTTTCGACGCGACGGGCCGGTCTGGCAACTCGCGTACGCGGGTGTGGTGGTGCACCTGCCCGACGCCAAGGGCCTGCACGACCTGCACCTGTTGCTGAGTCGACCGGGCAGCGACGTACCCGCCGTGGAGTTGCTCGATCCGGCCGCCGGGCCGGAGTTGGTCGCGGCCCGGCGACTGGGTGCCGACCCGGTCCTCGACGACGAGGCGAAGGCCCGCTACCGGCGGCACCTGGCCCGACTCGACGAGGAGATCGACCGGGCCGCCGCCCGTGACGACGACCGGAAGGTGGCCACGCTGGACGCCGAGCGGAGCGCGTTGCTCGACGAGCTGCGGGCGGCGGCGGGGCTGGCCGGCCGGAGCCGTCGGTTGGGTGACGAGGCCGAGCGGGCCCGCAAGACGGTGACCGCCCGGATCCGGGACACGCTGCGCAAGCTCGACGGGCGGCACCCGGCCCTCGCCGGCCATTTGCGCGACTCCGTCTCGACCGGCAGCACGTGCCGCTACCTGCCGCCCGAGCCGCTGCGCTGGCGGCTCTGACACCACATCGGGCGCCGCCACGGCGGCTCTGACACGACGGCGGGCGCCGCCACGGCCGTGGCGGCGCCCGCCGTTCTGATCGCTGTCAGCGGCGGTTGTACCGGTACATGGTGAGGGTGCCGAAGACGAGCAGGAAGCCGGCGCTCCACACCAGCAGCCACATGGTGGCGGACGGGTCCGAATCGCCGCTCATCGCCCCACGGATCGCGGCGACCAACTGCGTCACCGGGTTGACCTTCACGAACGCCTGGAGCCAGCCGGGCATGGTGCTCGGGTCGACGAAGACGTTGCTGAGGAACGTCAGCGGGAACAGCACCATCATGCTGACCCCCATCACCGACTTCTCGCTGCGCAGGATCAGCCCGAAGAACGTCCACACCCAGGAGAACGCGAACGAGAAGACCACCAGCAGGCCGATCCCGGCGGCCACGCCGACCACCCCGCCCTGCGGGCGGAAACCGAGCACCAGCCCCAGGCCCAGGATCACCAGCGCGGCGAGGACGTAGCGCAGCACGTCGCCGAAGATCATGCCGACCAGTGCGGACGGACGCCAGACGGGCAGCGTCCGGAACCGGTCGAAGATGCCCTTCTCGATGTCGGTGTTGAGGCCGATACCGGTGTACATCGTGATCATGACGACGCTGGTCACCATGATGCCGGGCAGGAAGAACTGCAGGTATTCGCGCGGGCTGCCGGCGAGTGCCCCACCGAACAGGTACGTGAACATCAGCACCATGATGATCGGGAACGCGGTCACGTCGAAGAGCTGCTCCGGCACGTGCTTGATCTTCAGCATGGCGCGCCAGCCGAAGGTGAGCGACGCGCTCAGCGCGCTGGGCCGGGGCGGTCGGGCATTGGGCGCGAGCACCGTCGCCAGCGCCTCGGCGGACGGGACGTAGACGGACGGGGCCCGTTCGGTGGTGGTGGTCGTGGTGTCGCTCATCGGGCTGCCTCCAGCTCGTCGTCGCGCTCGTCGGCCGGCACGGCGGGGTGATCGGTCAGGGCCAGGAAGACCTCGTCCAGGCTCGGCTGGCCCAGGGAGAAGTTGTCCACGACGATGCCGGCGCGGGCCAGGTCGCTCAGCACCCGGGCGGCCTGGGCGCTGGCGTCGAGGTCGGTGCCGGCCTCGCCGACGCGGGCGGTCAACGCCACCGGGTCGGCGGCGAGCTGCACCGGCACACCGAGCGCCTCCCGGAGCACCCGCTCCGCCTCGGGACGCTGGCCGGGATCGCGCAGTCGCAGGTGGACCGTGCCGGAGCCGATCGACGACTTCAACTCACCCGGGGTGCCCTCCGCGATCACCCGGCCGTGGTCGACGACCGCGATCCGTCCGGCGAGTTGGTCGGCCTCGTCCAGGTACTGGGTGGTCAGCAGCACCGTCGTGCCGTGGGACACCACCGCCCGGACGATCTCCCACACCTGGTTGCGGCTGCGCGGGTCGAGACCGGTCGTCGGCTCGTCGAGGAACAGCAGGTCGGGGGTGTTGAGGATGCTCGCGGCGATGTCGATGCGCCGCCGCATCCCACCCGAGTACTTCTTCACCTGGCGGTCGCTCGCCTCGGTCAGACCGAACGCGGCGAGCAGGGCCGCCGCGCGCTCCCGGGCGGCCGGCTTGCGCAGGCCGAGCAGGCGGGCGAGGAGCACCAGGTTCTCCGTGCCGGTCAGGTCCTCGTCGACCGAGGCGTACTGGCCGGTGAGGCTGACCCGGGAGCGGACCTTGTCGGCCTCGGTGACCACGTCGTGGCCGAACACCCGGGCCGAACCGCCGTCGGGGCGCAGCAACGTCGCGAGCACCCGGACGGCTGTGGTCTTGCCCGCCCCGTTGGGCCCGAGCAGGCCGTAGACGGTGCCGGCCGGCACCTGCAGGTCGATCCCGGCCAGCGCCCGGGTGTCCCCGAACGAGCGGGTCAACCCCTCGGCCTCGATGGCCGGCCCGGTGGTGCGTCTATTCATGATCCTTACCTTTCGTCGGACGTGTTCAGGAGACGTAGGGCCGAGCCGCCCGGCCGTCGCGCAGCGCCAGACCCCACCAGCGGAGCTGGTCGATCAGGACGCCGGCGTCGCGGCGCAGCTCGTCGGTGCACTGCGGGGTCGGTTCCCCGGCGAGCAGGTCGATCCCGACGACGTCGCGCACCGTCATGGCGTGCAGCGCGGTGAAGACGGTGCGCAACTGGTCGACGGCGTGCAGGCCGGTGGACCGGCAGCCGTACGACACGAAGCCGACCGGTTTCGCCTGCCACTCGTCGTACGCGTAGTCGATGGCTTGTTTCAAGGGTGCCGGAAAACTGTGGTTGTACTCGGGGGTGACCACGACGAACGCGTCCGCCCGGCCCACCTCGTCGACGAACGCCCGGATGGACGCGGTCGGCTCGGCGGGGTAGCTGGCCGGGAAGTCGTAGTCGGTCAGGTCAACGACCGTCACCGTCAGGTCGTCGTGCCGCGTGACCTGGTCGACGAACCAGCCGGCGACCCGGTCGCCGGCCCGCCCCTCCCGGGTGCTGCCGACGATCACGGCGATCCGTAACTGTGTCATCGCCACCCCCTTCCACCGAGAAGGCGCGAGGTGACGGCCGGCCGCCCGCTAGATCCGATCTAGCGGCGCGTTTCGGGGTGGGATGTCACACGGGTCGGCTTGACTGGAGCCGACGAACAGGGGACGGGGAATGGCGCAGGTACGTATCGAACCGTGGCACGAGGACGACCTCGATCTGCTGCGGCAGCTCAACTCGCCGGACACCCGCAAGCACACCGGCGGCCCGGAGACCGACGAGCAGGTGCTCGCCCGGCACGACCGGTACGTGCACTTCTCCGGCACCGAGCAGGGTTGCATGTTCACGCTGGTGCTGCCGGACGGCGCGCGGGCGGGCAGCGTCGGCTACTGGGCCCGCGAGTGGCGCGAGCAACAGGTGTACGAGATGGGCTGGGCGGTGCTGCCCGCGTACCGGGGGAAGGGGCTGGCCACGGCGGCGGTGCGCGCGGTCGTCGACGTCGCTCGCGCCCGGCGGGACCGGCGCTACGCCCACGCCTACCCCTCGATCGACAATCCCGCCTCGAACGCGGTCTGCCGCAAGGCCGGTTTCACGTTGCTCGGCGAGACCGATTTCGAGTACCCGCCGGGGCGGATGATGCGCGTCAACGACTGGCAGCTCGACCTGACCGCCCCGCCGACCGGAAGCTGAGGTCGGCGGGGCGGCCGGTGACGGTCACCAGGTGGTGTCGAGGCGGTGTCGCTGCTCGGCGGTCAGCTCCAGGTCCACCGCCGCCAGGCTCTCCTCCAGTTGCGCCAGGGAGGAGGCGCCCACCAGCGGAATGGACGGCAGCTCGCCGCCGAGCAACCAGGCGAGCACCACCTGGTTGACGGTCGCACCGCACTGCCCGGCCACGTCCCGCAGCGCCTCCAGCCGCCGGGGCGCGCTCGGCAGGTCGTACGCCGAGCCGAGCGGCTTGTCGGGCCGGGTGTAGGCGCCCTTGAGCAGCGGCGAGTACGCCACCAGGGTCAGCTCGGGCTCGGCCCGCAGGTAGCTCAGCAGGTCACCACTGACACCGCCCGGCTCGCCGTCCGGGTCCAGGTCACTCGCCAGGTCCGTGCGGTTGGGCAGGTAGCTGCGGTGGTACTGGAGCACCTCGTACCCCGGTAGGCCGGCGGCGGCGGCCAACGCGCGGGCCCGTTCCACCCGCCAGGCACGGTGGTTGCTCGCGCCGAGCAGGCCCACAGTGCCCTCGGCGACCAGTTCGGCGAAGCCCTCCACGGTCTCCTGAAGCGGCACCGTGCGGTCCTCGATGTGCGCGTAGAGCAGGTCCAGCCGTTCCACACCGAGCCGGTCCCGGCTGCGCTCCGCGGACTCGCGGATCACCGTGGCGGACAGGCCCTCGGCGTTGTCCAGGTAACTGGTCCCGGGGGCCAGCGGTCGGGCGCCGAGCTTCGTGGCGATGACGATCTCGGCACCGACGCCCCGGCTGCGTCGCCACCGGCCCAGCAGATCTTCGCTCTGCCCGCCCTGCCCGCCGTCCACCCAGAACGCGTAGTTGTCGGACGTGTCGATGAACGTGCCACCGGCCTCGACGTACCGGTCGAGGATCGCGTACGAGGTGGCCTCGTCGGTGGCGCTGCCGAAGAGCATCGCGCCGAGGCTGAGGACGCTGACCTCGCGTCGGGTCGCCGGGTCGGTGCCGATCGTGCGGTACCGCATGGGGATCTCCTCTCGCGCGCCCTACCGGTGGGCGCACCGACCACCCTGCAGGCTGGAGCGCGCTCCAGGTCAAGCTCACCAGGGGAGTACGCCGTACCCACCGCCGGCGTCCATCTGGAAGCCCCAGAGCAGCCCGTTCGGCCCGTCGGCCGGCAGGGTCGCGAGGTGCACGCTCACCTCGGCGCCCTGCTCGGCGGTACGGAAGCCGCTGTTGCCGTTCAGGTCGGTGGCGCAGTAGCCCGGGTTCGCCGCGTTCACCTTGATCGGGGTGTCCCGCAGCTCCTTGGCGTACATCGCGGTGAGCATGTTCAGCGCCGATTTCGACGACGGGTACGGCACCGAGGTCAGCTCGAACAGCGCTCCGTCCGGGTCGGTCATCACGGTGATCGAGCCGACCTCGCTGGAGACGTTGACGATCCGTGCCGCCGGTGCCCGGCGGAGCAGCGGCAGCAGCGCGTTGGTCACCGCCACCACTCCGAAGACGTTGGTCTCGTACAGCCGACGCAGTGTCGCCACCGTCGTCTCGCTGGGCAGCCCCCGCGCACCGTCGGCGAGGACGATGCCCGCGTTGTTGACGAGTACGTCGAGTCGGCCGTGTTCCTCCTCCACCAGCTTCGCGACCGCTGTCACCGAATCGGCGTCGGTCACGTCGAGAGGCACGAACCGCGCGTCCGCGCCGCCGTCGCGCAGCTCCCGCTCCGCTGCGCGGCCCCGGTCGGCGTCCCGCGCGCCGACCAGCACCGTCATCCCCAGACCGCCGAGCCGGCGGGCGGTTGCCAGGCCGATTCCCTTGTTGGCCCCGGTGACCAGGGCGATCATGTTCGTCATGCCGTCGAGCCTGTATCGGCGGGCGGCCCGCCAGGAGAGACGGGCGGAGGCTGGGACCGGCGGTACCACCCTCGCGGGCGCCCGCCGGGGCATGCTGGACGGCATGACGAGCAGCCTGCGCCGTGCCGAACTGGCGGCGTTCCTGCGCACCCGTCGGGCCCGGCTGCGTCCGGCCGAGGTCGGGCTTCCCGAGGGTGAGCGCCGACGTACCCCCGGGCTACGCCGACAGGAGGTCGCCCAACTCGCCGGGATGTCGATCGACTACTACATCCGGCTGGAGCAGGGCCGGGGGCCACATCCGTCCCGGCAGGTGCTCGCGTCGATGGCCCGGGCGCTGCTGCTGAGCCGCGACGAGCGCGAGTACCTGTTCCGGCTCGCGGGGGAGAACCCTCCGCCGACCCGTGGGCCGAGCCGGGAGGTGCCGTCGGGCCTGCGGCACCTGCTCGACGCGATGACCGAGACCCCGGCGTACCTCGTCGACGCCGCGTACCACGTGCTGGCCTGGAACCGTCTGGCCACGTACTTCGTCGGGGATCTCGCGACAGTGCCCGACGCGGACCGGAACATGATTCGCTGGACGTTCCGGCAGCCGGCGACCGGCGGCCGTTGGAACGACGCCGAAACACTGCGGTTCGTCCGCGGCACGGTCGCGGACCTGCGGGCCGCCTACGGCCGCTACCCGGCCGATCCGGCGATCCGTGAGCTGGTCACCGAGCTGCTCGGCACGTCATCGCGGTTCGCCCAGCTCTGGGCCGAGCACGACGTGGCCGAACGTCGGCCCGTCGTGAAGCGGGTGCCGCACCCCGAGCTGGGGCCGTTGGAGTTCGAGTGCCGGGTGCTGCACGTGCAGGAGACCGACCAGCGGATGATCGTTTACGTCCCCGAGCCCGGCTCGGCGACCCAGGCGGCGTTTCGCCGGATCGCGGAGCGCGTCGACCTCTGAACGCCGCCGTCGGAGGCCGGAACCGCCACGAGCGATATACCTCAGAGTCATCTTTATGACTCTGAGGTATATCGCTCGTTGGGGCATGACCCGCCGGGTGGCGGGCCGGGGTCAGTTGGGCAGGTAGGCGAAGGTGTCCGGGTTCGGGCCCTGCCGCCCGGCCTCGCCCTGGTTCAGCCCGGTGATCCGCTCCATCGCGGTGTCGTCCAGCTCGAAGTCGAAGATCTTGGTGTTCTCCTCGATCCGCTTCGGGGTGGTCGACTTCGGGAAGATGATGTCGCCGCGCTGCACGTGCCAGCGCAGCACCACCTGCGCCGGGGTCCGGCCGAGCTGCTCGGCCAGGTCGACCACCGTCGGGTCGTCGAGCACCTTGCCCTGCGCGATCGGCGACCAGGCCTCGGTGAGGATGTTGTGCGCGCGACCGTAGGCGCGGACCTCGTCGTTCGTGAAGTACGGGTGCGCCTCGATCTGGTTCACCGCCGGCACGACGCTCGCCTCGTCCGCGAGCCGCTCCAGGTGCGAAACCTGGAAGTTCGACACGCCGATCGAGCGGGCCCGGCCGTCGCGCTGGAACTCCTCGAGCGTCTTCCACGTCGAGACGTAGTCGCCGTCGTAGAGGGTCGGCAGCGGCCAGTGGATGAGGAACAGGTCGATGTAGTCCATCTTCAGCGCCGCGAGCGTCGAGTCGAACGCCCGGCGGGCGTCGTCGGGGCGGTGGAAGGCGTTGCTCAGCTTGCTGGTCACGTAGACCGCGCCCCGGTCGAGGCCGGACATGCGTACCGCCTCGCCGACCTCGGCCTCGTTGCCGTACATCTCGGCGGTGTCGATGTGCCGGTAGCCCGTCTCCAGGGCGGTGGCCACCGCGGCGACGGTGTCCTTCGGCTCGATCTGGAACACCCCGAAGCCGAGCTGCGGAATGGTGGTGCCGTCGTTCAGGCTGATGTCGGGAATGGTGTTGGCCACCACGGCTCCTTCGCGTCATCGTCGTTGCCTGTCATCCATACCCGGGTGGCCTGTCGAATCACCGCCCAACGCGAGGTGACGAGCGCAACGTCGGAAGGGTTCACCCGGTCGTGTCGAAGAGCACCGGCCAGGGTCGTGCGGCCGGCGCCGACGTCCCGGCCGACGCGGGCGGCGCGGGCTCGGCGTCGGCCAGCACCTCGGCGGCGAGCTGCCCGAACATCGAGGCCGCCGGGTGCGCCGACCGGTCCGGCCAGGCCGCCGAGGTGCGCTTCGCCAGCGGCGCGTCGACGATCGGCCGCCAGGCGATCCGGGGCTCGCGGCGCGCCACCGCCGCCGGTTCCACGGCCACCCCGCCCCCGGCCAGCACCAGGCCGAACAGGAACTCCGGGTTACGGGCCGGGCGTACCCGGGCCGGTCGCCAACGGTGCTCTCGGCACACCGCCAGCAGGTGGTCGTGCCAGCCGGGCGCGGTGGCCCGGGGCGCGGCCACCAGGTCAAGACCGGCCAGCGACGCCAGGGTCACCTCCCGGTCGCGGGCCAGCGGCGAGGTGCGCGGCAGCAACACCCCCAGGGGTACGTCGACAGGGGCGCCGAAGCGCAGCCCGTCCGCCGCCACCGGGTGGTGCACGAGCCCCACGTCCAGGGTGCGCTCGGCGAGCATGCGGACCTGCTCGGCGGTGGTCAGCTCGTGCAACTCCACGTCCAGGCCGGGTGCCCGGGTGGTGAGCCCGTCCAGTAGCGCCCGCAGCGTCACGGCGGGTGTCTCCGGCGGCACCCCGGCCCGCAGTACGCCCAGCTCACCGGCGCGGATCTGCCCCATCAGGTTGCGCAGCCGACCCTCACCGGCGAGCAACTCCTCCGCCTCGCCGAGCAGCAGCTCACCGGCTGTGGTGAGGCGTACCTGGCGGCGGGACCTGTCGAACAGTTCGACGGCCAGCTCTCGTTCCAGGCGCTGGATCGACTGGCTCAGGGGCGGCTGGGCCATCCCGAGCTGCTCGGCGGCCCGCCCGAAGTGCAACTCGTGTGCGACGACCACGAAGTGCCGCAGGTGCCGGAGCAGGTCCACGGCCGGGACCCTACGCCAGCCCCGACGCCGGGCTGCTGGATAGCGTGCTGGCATGGACGTGGACGAAAGCATCGGGGCGATCTTCGCCGCCGCCGGGGTGACCGCCAGCCTGCACGCCGTGGACCTGGACGCCGTGGACCTCACCGCCACCGGTCCGACCGACGGTGTGCGGGAGGTCGGGGTACGGGCCGACGAGCAGGTGGTGATCGCCTCGATCTTCAAGATCCTGCTGGTGCTGGAGTTCGCCCGGCAGGTAGAGGCCGGTCAGCTCGACCCGACCGAACGGTTGCTGGTCACCGCCGCCGACCGGCTCGGCGGGTGGGGTCTGGCCGGTTGCACCGACGACGCCGAGGTGTCCCTGCGCGACCTCGCGTACTTCGCCATGTCGGTCAGCGACAACACGGCCGCCGACCTGCTGCTGCGTCGGGTCGGCGCGGACCTGCTCCCGATGCTCGCCGCCGAGCTGGGGCTGACCCGTACCCGCATCCGGGGTGGTCCCCGGGAGTTGGTCGAGCTGATGCTCGCCGACGTGGGCGCCCGTACCGAGGCGGACTTCGCCCGGATCTTCCCTACGGTGCCGGCGGACCGGGTCCGGGCGATGCGGGTCTTCGACCCCGAGCACACCACGTCCAGTACCGCCCGGGAGATCACCCGACTGCTCACGATGATCTGGCGGGACGAGGCCGGTCCGCCGGCCGCCTGCGCGATGGTCCGTACCTGGATGGCCCGGCAGCTCTTCTGGACCCGGTTGGCCGCCGGCTTCCCGCCCGGTGTGCGGGTCGCCGGGAAGACCGGCACCCTGCCCGGGCTGCACCTGGAGGCCGGGGTCGCGGAATACCCCGACGGCGGCCGGTACGCGATCGCCGTCTTCGCCAGTGCCGACGGGTTGGCGTCGCGCCGGATCGACGTGGACCTGGCGATGGGAGAGGCCGCCCGGACGGCTGTCGAGGCGTTGCGCGGCGACTGATTTCGCGCTCGCCGGAGGGGCGGCGCACCGCCACTGAACAGGCCCGATATGCGGCGGCGTATCGGATCCGGTGTCCTTTGATCTTGGACCGGACCGTGGTCGCGCTGGTTGGCTCGTGTCGACCAACCGCCCGATCACGGGGAGTAGAACCGCATGCCCAGTCTCGACCGCCGACGCTTCCTGCGCGACACCGCCGCCACCACCGCCCTGGTCACCACCGCCGGCCTCGCCGCCGGGTCGACCACCCCGGCCCAGGCGGCGTCGCCCGCCGCCGCGCCCGCCCCGACCGCCCGCCGCAAGGGCGTGGTCAGCTTCCGCTGGTGGGGTACGGCCGGCTGGCGCGTCGACATCGGCGACCGCACGGTCCTCGTCGACCCGTTCCTCAGCCGGATCGACACCGGGCTGTTCAGAGGAGCGTTCAACCCGGCGAAGGCGCTGACCGTGCGCACCGACGTGATCGATCCGCGCGTCGACCGGGCCACGACGGTGCTGGTCACGCACACCCACTGGGACCACTTCATGGATGTGCCGTACATCGCCAAGCGCACCGGCGCGCGGGTCTTCGGCACGCTGACCGCGTACCACCTGGGGTTGGCCTACGAGCTGCCGTCGACGCAGCTCAGCGCCGTGAAGGGTGGGGAGGTGCTGGACTTCGGCGACCACACCGTCGAGGTGGTCGGGTCGCTGCACAGCCGCAACGCGTCGTACTCGGTGGCCTTCCCGGGAGTGCGGGTGAGCCGGCCCCCGCAGCCGGAGACCATCGCGGACCTGCCGGAGGGCGACACGCTCGGCTACCTGCTGCGGGTCGACGGCGGCCCGTCGGTCTACTTCACCGGGGCCAGCGACGTCGCCGAGCGCAACCTCACCGGGCTCGCGCCCGACGTGGCGATGGTGGCCATGCAGAGCGCCACCACGACCGGCGACTACCTGCCCCGCCTGCTGGCCGGGCTGGACTACCCGAAGGTCGTGGTGCCGGTGCACTACGACAACTTCGAGACGGAGCTGAAGAACCCGCCACCGGTCGCCGAGACCGACCGCACCCGGTTGAACGAGATGATCGCGGCGATCCGCCGGATCTCGCCGCGCAGCCGGGTGCTGGTGCCCGAGTACGAGACCGCGTACCACTTCTGAGCAGCGCCGGTGGGGGTCGCCGGCCCGCGGCCCCCACCGGGGTCAGCCGGCGGCCAGCTCGGCCAGGGCCCGCACCGACTTCCAGTTGCGGGTGGTCGCCGCCACGCCGAGTCTCTTCTCCAGGTACGCGTTGGTGAACTTCGACCGGCCGTAACCGCCGTCGACGTAGTGCAGGTAGAGCTCCCGGCCGGTCACCGTGAACGACACGTTCTCCCCACCGGGCACGGTCAGCGCGTCCACCGTGGACGACGCGGGCGGCGTCGCCAGGAAGGCGACCAGCAGCCTCGTGGGGTCGTTCTCCCGGTCGGCGTACGGGTTGCCGCCGGCGATCGCCGCCAGCTCCCGGCCGCTGCGCACCAGCACCGGCACCGGCAACGCCAGCTCGTCGGTGAGCGCCCGCGTGATCCCGGCGGCCAACTTCTCCGCGTCGCGCACCGTGCTGTTGAAGGCGACGTTGCCGCTCTGCAGGTACGTCGTGACGTCCCCGTGGCCGAGGTCGGTGACGATCCGGCGCAGGTCGGCCATCGCCAGCCGGGTGGCGCCGCCGACGTTGACCCCGCGCAGCAGGGCGACGTAACGGGTCATCCAGTCCTCCTCGGGTGGGGCCAACCGGCTCAGCGTAGGCCGCCCGGCCCCACCAGGCCCGTTTCGTAGGCGACGATGACCAGTTGCGCGCGGTCCCGGACCCCGAGCTTGGTCAGCAGCCGCCCGACGTGGGTCTTGACCGTGGCCTGGCTGAGGTTGAGGTGCGTGGCCAACTCCGTGTTGGACAGGCCCCGGGCGATCAACGCGAGCACCTCCCGTTCCCGTTCCGTCACCCCGTCCAGTCGACGGGGCAGCGGCCGGGCCGGCTCGGGTCGCCGGGCGAACTCGTCGATCAACCGGCGGGTCACCGTCGGCGCGAGCAGCCCCTCACCGGCGGCGACCACCCGGATGCCGGTCAGCAGGTCCGCCGGTGGGGTGTCCTTGAGCAGGAAACCGCTGGCACCGGCGCGCAGCGCGCCGTAGACGTACTCGTCCAGGTCGAACGTGGTCAGGATGATGACCCGGGTGCCGGCGGTCGCCGGGTCGGCGCAGATCCGCCGGGTCGCCTCGATGCCGTCCATCTCCGGCATCCGCACGTCCATCAGCACCACGTCCGGCCGGTGCTGACCGGTCAACGCGACGGCCTCCACGCCGGTGCCCGCCTCACCGACCGTGGTGCAGTCCGGGGCGAGGTCGACGAGCAGCCGGAAGCTGCCGCGCAGCAGCGCCTGGTCGTCGGCGATCAGCACCCGGATCACGCGGCCACCCGGTACGGCAGGCTGGCCGTCACCGCGAAACCGCCGTCCGAGCGTGGCCCGGCGCGGAACTCTCCACCGTGCAACGCCACCCGTTCCCGCATGCCGATCAACCCGTGCCCCTCCCCGCCGGTCAGGAACGGACGTCGACCGTCGTCGGTCACCTCGACCCGTACCTCGCCGGACGTGACGATCACCGTAGCCCGGCAGGCGGCCGGGGCCGCGTGCTTCACCACGTTGGTCACCGCCTCCTGCACGATCCGGTACACCGCCAGGCCCACCGATTCCGGGACCGCGCCGCCCGGGGCCTCCCGCCGGACGTCGAGCCGTACGTCGACACCGCCGATCGCCGCCTGCCGGGCCAGCGCGGGCAGCTCGTCCAGCCCGGGTGTCGGGGCGTACGAGGTGTCCTCGCGCAGTACGCCGAGCACCCGACGGACGTCGGCCAGGGCGTTGCGACCGGTCTCCTCGATCACCCGCAGGGCGGCGCCCGCCTCGCGGGGGTCCGCCTCGGCGACGTGGTTGGCGACGGCCGCCTTGACCACGATGAGGCTCAGCGTGTGGGCGACGACGTCGTGCAGCTCGCGCGCCACCCGCAGTCGTTCCTCCGCCGTGGCCTGACGGACCAGGTTGTCACTCTGCCGAGCGGCCAGGGCCCGTCGTTCCCGGACCAGCCACCCGATCACCCAGGCGGGCGCGATCATGACGACCGCGTAGACGACCCCACCGGCACGGGACCAGAGATCACCCGCCGTCAGCACCAGGGCGACGCTCACCAGCGCGAGGCAACCCGCCGCGCCGAGGATCGAACGGCGGGTGGGCGTCGACACCGCGACCGTGTAGAAGGACAGGCCGATGGCGAGGGCCGGCGCGGCGGCGGCGAAGTTCGGGATCACCCCGGTGACCAGGGCGACGGTGGCGACGGCGCTGATCACGGCGGCCACTGTCATCGGCCACCGGCGGCGTACGGCCAGCGGCAGCCCGAGGGCCATCCCGACGAGGACGGACACCCAGAACGGCTCGCGTACGCCGCCGTGCAGCGGTGACTCCAGTGCCGCGTACGGGCAGAGCAGCCCGCCGACCGCCACGGCCAGCAGGGCGTCCACGATGTACAGGTCCACCGGCCGTAGCCGACGGGTCAGCAGGGGAGGGGTCACCTGCCCGACGGTATCGACCGCCCGACCGGTCCGCGTCCACCCACGGGTGGTCATCCCCGGGGACGACGTACCGACGGTTGCGGGCCTCCGACTCCACCCGGAGGAGGGGCGGAAACCGACCGCGTCGGCACGACGCGCGGCACCCGCTCGGACCGGCACTGTGGCGGTCATGACCACACACACGGTGACCCTGACGGGGCTGCGCGCGGTGTACGGCACCGGAACCCGGCGGGTGACGGCGCTCGACGGCGTGACGACAGGCTTCGCGAGTGGGACGTTCACGGCGGTGATGGGCCCCTCCGGGTCGGGGAAATCCACCCTGCTGCACTGCGCGGCGGGGTTGGACAGCCCGACCGAGGGGACCGTCACGATCGACGGCGTCCGCCTCGACCAACTCGGCGAGGACGAGGTGACCCGACTGCGGCGCGACCGGATCGGGTTCGTGTTCCAGGCGTTCAACCTGGTGTCCACGCTGACCGCCGCGCAGAACGTCGAGTTGCCGTTGCGGCTGGCCGGACGCCGCCCACCGGCCGGGGACGTCACCGCCGCCCTCGACGCCGTGGGGCTGGCCGACCGGGCCGGGCACCGGCCGAGTGAGCTGTCCGGCGGTGAGCAGCAGCGCGTCGCCGTGGCCCGAGCGTTGATCACCCGTCCGGCGGTGGTCTTCGCCGACGAGCCGACCGGGGCGCTGGACAGCACCGCCTCCCGGCAGGTGCTCCGGCTGCTGCGGGGGCTCGTCGACGACCACGGCCAGACCGTCGTGATGGTGACCCACGACCCCACCGCCGCCGCGTACGCCGATCGGGTCCTCCTGCTCGCCGACGGCCGCGTCGTCGACGAGTTGGACGGCGAGATCTCCGCGGCGGTCGTCGCCGCGCGGATCGCCGAGCGGGAGACGGCCGGGGGGCGGTCATGCTGACCATCCGACGGTCGACGAGCGCGTTCGTGGCCGTCGCCATCGGGGTCGCGCTGGTCGCGGCGGCCACCCTGCTGCTCGCCTCCGGACGCCCGCAGGTGCCGGACCGGCTGGCGCGGGCCGCAGTGGTCGTGCAGAGCCCCGAAGCGGGCGCGGCGGCCGACCAGTTCGTGCCGACCCGGCCGTGGTCAGCCGGTACGGCGGCGGGACTCGTCGGGCGGCTGGCCGCTCTGCCGGGCGTCGTGGCGGCGGTGCCGGACCGGACCTTCTACGCCCAGCCGCTCGTCGACGGCCGACCCTCCGCCGTCGACACCCGGCGGGAGGACGCGTACCAGGGGCACGGGTGGTCCAGCGCCCGGCTGGGTGGGTTGCGCCTCACCACCGGCGAGCCGCCGGGCAGGCCCGGCGAGGTGGTCGTCGACAGCGCGCTCGGACTGCGTACCGGCGCCCCGGTCACCCTGCTGACCGCGGCGGGCCCGGAGGCGTACACCGTCACCGGTCTGGTCGACGGGCCCGGCGTGCACGTCGCGGACGAGGTCGCCGCCGCGCTCGCGCCCGGCGTCCGGGCCATCGGGCTGGTCCTCGCGCCGGGGGCCGACCCCGAGCGGGTCGCCGCGTCGGCTCGCGGGGTCGTCGGCGGCGACGGACGGGTGCTGACCGGCGACGCGCGCAGCGCATTGGAGCCGCGCGCCGACGCCCGGACCCGGTGGATCGGCATGCAGGTGCTCACCGCCACGGCGGCCCTCGCCGGCTTCGTCACGGTGTTCGTCGTCTCCTCCACCTTCGCGTTCACCATCGCGCAGCGCCGCCGCGAGTTGGGTCTCCTGCGCGCCGTCGGCGCCACCGGACGGCAGGTCCGCCGCCTGGTGTACGCCGAGGCGCTCGTCGTCGGCGTCAGCGCCGGGCTGGTCGGTCTGCTGGTCGGCGCGGCGCTCGCCCCGGTGCTGGGTCGGCTGCTCGTGGACTTCGGCTACGAGCCGGCCACCTTCCGGGTCGGGTACGCCACCTGGCCGATCGCGCTGTCGCTCGCCGCCGGGCCGGTGATCGCGTTGTCGGCGGTCTGGTCGGCGTCGCGTCGGGCGGCGCGGGTCCGCCCGTTGGAGGCGTTGCGTGAGGCCGCGGTCGAGCAGCGGCCGATCGGGCGCGCCCGGGTCGCCACCGGAGCGCTCCTCGTCGCGGCGGGGATCGCCCTGGGCGTCGGGACGGCGACCGCCGACGAGGCCCGCGTGGCGGCGTCCTACGCCCTGTACGCGGTGATGGCGCTGGTGGCCGGTGCCACAGTGCTCGCCCCGGCGGTGGTCGGGCCGGTGGTACGGCTGCTGCGTTCCCCGGTGCGACGGCGCGGTGGCGCGATCGGGATGCTGGTCCGGGGCGGCGCGTTGACGGCCACCCGGCGCACCGCCTCGATCGCCGCGCCGGTGCTGCTCACCGTCGCCTTCGCGGTGTTGGTGTCCGGGATGGTGCGGACCACCAGCGCCGCGTACGCGGCAGGTCGGGCGGACAACGTGAACGCCGGCTGGATCGTCGTACCGGATCGGGCGCCCGGTCTGTCGGACGCGGCTGTCGCCGCGACCGGAGGCACCGCCCTGCTCCCGACGACGGTCTTCCGCACCGACCCCGGGAAACTGCCGGAGAACCGGCCGCTGACCGCGCTCGGCGTGGACCCGGCGGGCTTCGCCGCCGCGAACCGGGTGCTCACCGTCGTCGCCGGTTCCCTGGACGACCTGCGCGGCGACGACACGGTGGTGGTCACCGCCTCGGCGAACCTGCGGCCGTCCGAGCCGTACCCGGTGGTCTTCGCCGACGGGACGGTGGTGTCGTTGCGGGTCGTCGCCGTCGTCACCGACGACTCGCTCCCGGGCGACCTGCTCGTGCCCCGGGCCGTGGTGCGGACGCACGACCCGTCGGCGTTGACCTCCACGGTGTACGTCCGGGACCGGATCGCCGCGCCGGTCGGCGCGCGGACCGTCGACGTCGCCACCTGGGCGGCCGAGGCGGACGCCGCCGAGGACCGCCTGGTCTGGCTGTTCACGGTGCTGCTGATCGGTGTGTCGGCCGGCTACGGTGCCATCGCGGTGGCCAACACGTTGCTGCTGGCCGCCGCCGGCCGGGTCGCGGACCTGCGGCTGATCCGGTTGGCCGGGGCGACCCGGCGGCAGGTCGTCTGGCTGGTCACGGCCGAGGCCGCCCTGGTGGTGCTGATCGGCGCGCTGCTCGGTGGCGCGGTCGCATTCGTCGGTCTGCTCAGCATCCGCGCCGGCCTGGCCGAGCAGGTGGGTACGTCAGTCGACCTGGTGGTGCCGTGGTCGGTGATCGCCGGTGTGGTGGGGCTGTGTCTGCTGCTCGCCGTGCTGGCCAGCGTGCTGCCGACGTGGCGGTCACTGCGTCACCGCCCCGCGCGGACCCCGGTCGGCGTCGTCGGATGACCGGCCCGCTTACTCGGCGACCGGCAGCACGACCTCGTTGCGGCGCAGGAACCACGGCTTCCACGGCAGGTCGAAGCGTGCGTAGCGGACGGCGCCGGTGGGCTGCAGCCCGGCCGCGGTCACCGACCGGCCGAGCATGGTGGCCCGCTGACCGAACGTCTTCTCCGTCCACCGCCCGGAGAAGCGCATCGCCGCCGCCAGTTGCGCCGCAACCTCGCGGATCCGCACCCGGGCGTCCACCGGCTCGGGCGCGGTCGCCGCGGTGCAGGCAGCCGGCAGGACGAACTGGATCAGGTACGCGCCCGGCCGCTCGCCCTCGACCTGGACCACCGGCACGGTCATGGCGATCTTCTGCGGGCCGCCGGCCGCCGACGTCGTCGGCTCGGGGGCACCGACCGGGTGTCGGGCCCGGTTCGCGCCGCCGAGGTAGGCGGCCAGCGGCCGGAACGCCTCGATCGGCGCCCGGGTGAACGAGGACTGGACCTGCATCTCGGCCACCAGGTGGGCGGGATACCGACGCAGCTCGAACCCGGGGTGGCGGGACACCACCCGGTACGGCTGCTGTTCGGTCATCGTGCGGCTCCCACTGTCTGCTGGAACCGACGCTACCGTCCGTCCGGCTCCCGCTCGGCCGAAGTCGACTGCTCCGGCCGAGCGGGCACCGCCCGACCGGTCAGCCGCCAGTACTGCCGCTTGCCCTCGTCGCGCAGCACCACCCCGAGCAGGCCCAACTCCCGGCGCAACTCCCGGGCGTCGTCGCGGCGGTCCCGCTCGATCGCCCGTTCGCGGGCCCGCAGCAGCGCCTCCGCGCCGGCCGGCAGCCCGGGCAGGTCGGGCACCCACAGCCGGTACGCCGACCGGTGCGGGTCGTCGTCCGCCCAACCCCAGCCGTGTGCCCGGAATGCCGCCGCCAGTTGCCTGGCCGAATGGTCAGTCGGCTCCCGGACCAGTTCCGCGCCGTCGCCGTCGAGCAGCACCAGGTGCTTGTCGGCGAGGAAGACCACCCGGGTGTCGGTCCGGGCGACGGCCCGTTCCTGGTCGGAACGGCGTAACCGGACCTGCCCCGGGTCGACGGTGACGATCAGCCGTTCGGCGGTGCCGATCCCGGCGATGACCAGGCCGGCGACGACGCCCACCGCGACGGTGCCGGCGGTGGCCTGCGGCTCGGGCAGCCGGTCCAACCACGCGATCAGGTCGCCGAACGGCACCCAGGGCAGCCGGTCGAGCCAGCCCGTCGCCGCGGCGAGGAGCCACCCGGCGCCCGCGCCGAGCAGCGGGAAGCCACCCCACAGGACCGCCAGCTCCAGCGGGCCGCCGCTGACCACGGTGCGGGGTCGGTAATCGGCCGTGTCCATGGTCAGGACACCTCGCGGCGCAGCGTCCGGAACAGGCCGGCGGCCAGCGGGAGAACCATCCAGACCAGCAGGGAGACAGCTACCCGCCCCCACTGCTCGCCGGTGACGGCGTCGCTGCCGAACAACGGTTCCATGGTCTTGCTGGTGTCCAACCACTCGGACGGGCCGCGCAGCGGCTTGACCATTTCGCCGAGCACCCCCCACAGGGTGGGCAACAGCAGGTAGCCGACGATCGCCAGCGGCGGGTTGAGCAGCAGCAGACCGAAGGCGGCGCCCATCAACACGCTGGTGACCTGGAGGATCGCCGCGTTCAGGACCAGCGACCAATCGAACTGCCAGGTGCCCGCCCCGCCGATGGCGGACGCCACGAGTGTGCCGACGGCGGCGACGGCGAGGCTGGCCAGCACCGAGGCGAGCGCGGTGAGCGTCACGGCGATCAGCTTCGCGACCACCACCCGCTCCCGGCGGGGCACCAGGGCGTATGTGGTGAGGGCGGTGCGCTGCGACCACTCGCTGGTGATCGACAGGATGCCGAGCACCGGCAGCAGCACCGACACCGGCAGCAGCGAGGTGACGAAGAAGGTGAAGAAGGTCTGCTCGGAGTCCTCGGCGTAGATCAGCAGGAGGGTGACGATCGCGACGACGACCAGGCCGATGGTGATCAGCAGCCAACGGCCGGCCCGGGTGTCGACGAGCTTGCGCAGCTCCACACCGGTGAGCCGGAGCAGCGACGGGCGGCGTACCGGGGCACGGTGCTGGGGTGCGACGGCGGGTGCGGGCGCTGCGGTGGTGGTCATCGGACGGCCTCCTTGGTGGATTCGCCGGCGGTCAGGGTGAGGAAGAGCTGTTCGAGGCCACCGCCGCCGGCGGGGCGCAGCTCGGCCAACGCGACGCCGGCGTCGGCGGCGGCCTGGCCGACCGCCTCGGCGTCGGCCTGCACGAGCAGCCCGTCGGGGCTGTCGGCCGCGGTCAGACCCGCCGTCTCCAGCGCCCGGCGCAACGCCGCGCCGTCGCGGGCCCGGACCACCGTGCCGCCACTCGCCAGCAGCTCGTTCTTGTCGCCCTGGGCCACGATCCGGCCGCCCCCGATCACCACCAGCCGGTCCGCGACGGCCTCCACCTCGCGCAGCAGGTGGGAGGAGAGCAGCACGGTGCCGCCCCGGTCGGCGAAGTCGCGCAGCAGGCCGCGCATCCAGAAGATCCCCTCCGGGTCCAGGCCGTTGGCCGGCTCGTCGAGGATCAACACCCGGGGGTCGCCGAGCATCGCCTGCGCCAGCCCGAGCCGCTGCCGCATGCCCAACGAGTACGCCCGGACGCGCCGCTTCGCGGCCACCGCGTTCAACCCGACCAGGTCGAGCTTCGCGGCGACCTCGCGCTTGTCCAGACCCATGGTGTACGCGGACAGCGTCAACGCCTCGCGGCCGGTGCGCCCGGCGTGCTGGGCGGAGGCGTCCAGCAGCACGCCCACCTCCCGCCCCGGGTTGGGCAGCTCCCGGTACGGGTGCCCGGAGACGGTGGCGCGACCGGCTGTCGGTGCGGTGAGCCCGCAGATCATCCGCATGGTTGTCGACTTGCCGGCGCCGTTCGGGCCGAGGAAACCGGTGACGGTGCCCGGCTCGCACCGGAACGACACGTCGTCCACGGCCGGGTGTGGCCCGTATCGCTTGGTGAGGTTCTCTACGACGATCATGTCGCCGAGCGTGCCGGGGCCGCCCGGCCATCCGCTGCGGCCACCGGTCGGTGCCGCGTCGACCTTGGTCGACTGGCGGGTCTCGACTTTGGTAGCTGGTCGTGTCGCCCGTCGGCTGCCTAGCATGGCCTGGTGACCAGCCTCGCCGTCCCGGAGCACCCCTGGCTGTTGCCCGGGGCGCTGGCCGTGCCGGCTGACCCTGGGCGTCGGCGTCCGCGCCGCACCACCCGGGACTGGGTGGTGGACGGCCTCGCGTTCCTGATCGGGCTGCTCTGGGTGGGGTTCGCCACCGCCGACGCCCTGTCGCCCGCCCCGGAGATGGCGCTCCCGCTGCCGCACGACTGGATGCTCAGCGTCGACACGGTGCTCGGGCTGATCTGCTGCGGGCTGCTCTGGGTGCGTCGGCGGTGGCCCCTCGGGCTGGCGGTGGCCACCCTGCCGCTGAGCATGTTCTCGATGGCCGCCGCCATCCCGCTGCTGATCTTCTACTTCACCGTGGTGGTGCATCGCCGGACCGCCGTCGCGATCGCGGTCACCGGCGCCGGGCTCGTCACCAACCTGGTCTTCAGTTGGGCACGTCCGGATCCGGCGATGTCGTACTGGCTCACCGTGACCTGGGGTGTGGTGATCACTCTCGCCGTGTTGGCCTGGGGGATGTTCGTCCGGGCCCGCCGGCAGTTGATCGTGTCGCTACGGGAGCGGGCCGAACGGGCCGAGGCGGAGCAGCAGCTTCGGGTCGCCCAGGCCCGCCACCTCGAACGCACCCGGATCGCCCGGGAGATGCACGACGTGCTCGCCCACCGGATCTCGCTGCTCAGCCTGCACGCCGGTGCGCTGGAGTTCCGCCCGGACGCGCCGGCCGACGAGGTGGCCCGCGCCGCCGGGGTGATCCGGGGCAGCGCCCACGCCGCCCTGCAGGACCTGCGCGAGGTCATCGGGGTGCTCCGGGCCGAGGG
Source organism: Micromonospora sp. WMMD964 (assembly GCF_029581455.1). Taxonomy (NCBI): domain Bacteria; kingdom Bacillati; phylum Actinomycetota; class Actinomycetes; order Micromonosporales; family Micromonosporaceae; genus Micromonospora; species Micromonospora sp. WMMD964. The sequence continues at coordinate 2,233,600 of NZ_CP120860.1, forward strand.
CGGTGGCGACGACGCGCCGGAGCCTCCCCAGCCGACCCTCGCCGACCTGCCGGCCCTGATCGCCGAGTCGCGGTCGGCCGGGGTACGGGTCAACGTCAGCGACAGCGTCGCCGAGCCGGGGGAGGTGCCGGCGGCGCTGGGCCGGGCCGCGTACCGGATCGTGCAGGAGGGGTTGACCAACGCCCGCAAGCACGCGGCCGGTGCGGCGGTCACCGTGGACGTGGCCGGCGGGCCGGGCGCCGGCCTGACCGTGGCGATCGGCAACCGGTGGCCGGTCGGAGCGCCGGCCGGCGGCACCCTGCCGGGTGCGGGCACCGGCCTCGTCGGGATCAGCGAACGGGTCACCCTGGCCGGCGGCAGGCTCGCCTACGGCCGGGACGACAGCGGCGACTTCCGGCTGGCGGCCTGGCTGCCGTGGCCGGCGTGACCGGCCTGCTCCTCCCGGCCGGTGAGCGGTGACCGGCCCGTCCGGTGCGGCCGGGCCTTCCGGTGTGACCGTGCCGTCCGGTGCGGCTGGGCCTTCCGGTGTGGCCGGGCCGGAATCGGTGGTGCCGTCGGTGCGCGTGCTGATCGTGGACGACGATGCGCTGGTCCGGGCCGGGCTCTCGATGATCCTCGGCGGCCTGCCGGACCTGACAGTGGTCGGTGAGGCGGCCGATGGTGGTGAGGTGCCCGCAGCCGTCGCCGCGTACGCCCCGGACGTGGTGCTGATGGACATCCGGATGCCCCGGGTGGACGGGCTGACCGCCACCGAGGCGCTGCGCGCCCAGCCACACCCGCCGGAGGTGCTGGTGCTGACCACGTTCGACGCCGACGAGCAGGTGCTACGGGCGCTGCGCGCCGGGGCGGCCGGTTTCCTGCTCAAGGACACCCCGCCGGCGGAGATCGTGCACGCCGTGCGCCGGGTGGCGGCCGGAGAGGCGACGCTCTCCCCGACGGTCACCCGGACGCTGATCGCGCACGTGACCGCCGCTGTTCCCGGCGCGGTCGGGCCCGACCCGCGCCGGGAGCGGGCGGTGCGGTTGCTCGCCGGGCTCAGCGAGCGGGAGCGGCAGGTGGCTGTCGCATTGGGGCGGGGCCACACCAACGCGGAGATCGCCGGGGAGCTGTTCATGAGTGTGGCGACGGTCAAGGCGTACGTATCCCGGCTGTTGACCCGCCTGGACCTCAACAACCGGGTCCAGGTGGCCCTGCTCGTCCACGACGCCGGCCTCGTCTGACGCAGGCCGGTCGATCGACTCGGCTTCGTCGAAGTCGCGGTGTCCCGCCGTGGAGATGCCCCGACATCAAGGAATCCGATTCGGTACCAGGATTGAACTTTCGTCCGACGTCTCCCGTACCAATGGCCGAGGATGTCGGTGCGGTGAGTCCGCCGTACCGCTGCCGAGCTGCGGGAGGCCTGCCGTGCGAGTTGGTGAGCAGTCGACGGATCCCATCGACCAGGTACTGGGTGAGGTGCCAATGCCGGCACCACTGACCCCGGAGGATGTTCGGCTCGCGGTCCGGGCGGTGGTCGTACACACCGCTGAGGAGTGGCCCACCGGGCCGCTGTGCCGCAACGACGGTGCCTCCTACCCGTGCCGCCTGCACCGGTGGGGGCGGCGCGTGTTGGAGGCGCACGGGCTCAACGAGCGGCAGATCGAGGCGTTGATCCGGCACGGCAACCCGTTCGTGCACGTACCCTTCCCGTTCACGGCGACCGGGCCGTCCCCGGCGCGTCCCGCCGGTAGCCGGCCGCCGACGACCGGCTACCCGGCCCCGGCCGGGCGTACCGGCGGGTTGCCGGCGCGGCAGCAGGCCGCGCGGGCCGTGCCTCCGGGTGTACGGCCCACCGCTGCCGGCCGGCCGGTGACTGCCCCCGTCACCGCGCCGCGCTGGCCCCGGGCGAGCTGAGCGCTACCCCTCCGCTCGCGGACCCGAGGCCGACACGACGTCGGCCCGACGCGGAGATTCCCCTCCGCGTCGGGCCGGCGTCGCTCCGACCGTCGGCTCAGTCGTTGCCGGCTCCGATGCCGCAGTCCGGCGCGGACCAACTCGTCGTGTTCGAGCTGCGGTCGCTGTTGTTCTCCCGACGCGAGTCGACGTGCACGTGGTCGTCGTGGTCGGGGTAGCCCGGCCCGTAGATCCCGCTGAACCCGTTGTCACGGGCGGTACGGGCGACCTGGCACAGCGACGACGTCCGTGAGGTGACGTCGGCCGCGTTGCCGTAGAGGTGCTGGCTGTCCGACGCGCCGCCGACCTGGTTGTTGCAGGCGCGACTGCGGAAGCCGCTGGACACGTAGAGCGGCTTGTCGCCGAGGCTCTTGCGGAGCGCCTCCAACTTCCACATCGTGCGCAGCGCGTTCTGCTTGGTCTGCGCCGCGGACAGCGGGCCGCCACTCCATCCGCTGCCGCCGCAGCCGTTGTCCATCTCGCCGTAGCTGAAGTGCGCGGGTGTGCAGTCGTTGTCCTGGAGCTGGTACAGCTTGGCGTAGGTCTGCGGGCCGGCGATGCCGTCGGCGCGCAACCCGTACGCCTGCTGGAACCGTTTGACCGCGGCGGCGGTCTTCGGCCCGTAGCGGCCGTCGTTCTCCACGATGTCCCGGTAGCCGGCCCACCCGGCGACGCGGATCTGCAACTGGCGGACGTCGTCGCCGGAGCGCCCCTGGCTCAGGGTGCGGTTCCACGTGTAGCAGCCGTCCGCGTGTGCCGCCGGGGCGGCTACCACCGCGGCGATCGCTGCCCCGGGCAGTGCCAGGGCGAATGCGATGGCAGCACGCTTCAAGGTGTTTACGCGCACAGAAGTCCTCCCGATAGGAGAGCGATTGGGGTGGCTACGGGGCATCGACCAAGAAGTCCCGCGATTTCCACCCTGACACTGATCGAGGAGGTTGGAGGCGATTAACGAGAATCGTCCTCACAAACCATCGCTCCTGGGTATCGGCTGTGAATTCGACTGATTTGCGAAACAGCCATTCACCGCCGATCGGCGCTGTTGCGGCCAACCGCACCGAACGTCGCAATCAGCCACACCGAGGGTGATGTTCCCTGGCCCGTGGTGGCCGGTAACGTCAGCTCCGGGCGGCGGACTGGCGGAGGTGCACGTGGCACGCGGTGGCGTCTTCTGTGTCGAGGGTCAATGGCACCGCGACCTCAACGAGCGGGGCTCCGTGCTGCCCACCCTCGAGCTGCTGGAGCGGCTGGGCAAGATCCGCTTCATCCACAAGGACGCCGCGACCCGGGACGAGCTGTTCTACTTCCTGGACCGCTGGCTGCTCAAGCAGTACGCAGACCACCGGGTCGGCTTCTTCGCCATGCACGGCGAGCCGAGCCGGCTCTGCCTCACCGACTGGCAGTCCGTGGAGCTGAACGAGGTCGCCGACCTGATGGCCGGCCGTGCCGAGGGCCGCCGGCTCTACTTCGGCAGCTGCTCCGTCCTGCGCGCCTCCGACGCCGTGCTGCGCGAATTCCTTGAGGTCACCGGAGCCGCCCTGATCTGCGGTTTCACCCGGGAGGTCGACTGGGTCGAATCGGCGGCCTTCGAGACCGTCCTCCTCGACGTGCTCGCCAACGGCCAGCGACACAATGCCGCCGAGCTGCGGATGGGATCCGCCCACTGGGCGCCGCTGGCGTCGTACCTCGGCTTCCGGGTGATCTACGCCAACGGGCGGGCCTGGCGCCCGTCCGGCCGCCCCCGGGTGCCCACCCAGGCGACGCACCGCTCGACCGCCCGACCTCGCTGACCCGCCGCCGCTGCCGCCCGCGCGCCCTGGTAGGAACGAGGAATGGCGCGCAGCATCGCACGGAACACCCGGGTCGACCGGGACGACCTGCTCGACTTCCTCCGGACGCGACACCGCGTCGTGTTGATGACCATCCGAGCCGACGGGCGTCCGCAGTCCTCCCCCGTCTCCGCCGGCGTCGACGGGCAGGGCCGGCTGGTCGTCTCGACCTACCCGGAGCGGGCCAAGGTGACCAACATCCGCCGCGACCCGCGGGTGTCGGCGTGCGTGCTCAGCGACGACTGGAACGGCCCCTGGGTCCAGATCGACGGCACCGCCGAGGTGCTCGACCTGCCCGAGGCGCTGGAGCCGCTGGTCGACTACTTTCGCAGCATCTCCGGCGAGCACCCGGACTGGGACGACTACCGGGCGGCGATGGTGCGCCAGGGGAAGTCGCTGATCCGGGTCACCATCGACGCGTGGGGCCCGATCGCCACCGGAGGCTTCCCCGCGCGCCTCGCCGACTGACCGGCAGTCGCGGCCGTCAGTCGGTCAGCGCCGCGTAGACGAGCTGGCGCAGCTGTGAGCGGAGCGGGTAGGTGCTCGACGGCATCAGCTGGGTGAACAGCAGCGCGGTGATCTCCTCGGCCGGGTCCACCCAGAACGCGGTGCTGGCCACCCCACCCCAGTAGTACTCGCCGACGCTGCTCGGCACCCGGCTGGGGATCGGGTCCTCGACGACGGCGAAGCCGAGGCCGAAGCCGATCCCGTCCAGTGTCGTCTCGGCGAAGCCGCCGGTGGACAGGGTGCCCAGGTCCTGCCCGCCGGGCAGGTGGTTACGGGTCATGAACCGCACCGTGCGGGGCCCGAGCAGGCGGACCCCGTCCAGTTCACCGCCGCGCAGCAGGAGTTGGGTGAAGCGGTGGTAGTCGGCGGCGCTGGAGATCAGACCGCCTCCACCGGACAGCAGGGCGGGCTTGCGGAACGCGAGTGCGCCGAGGCTGTCGTAGCGGACGGCCTTCCCGCTACGCGGGTCCGGTACGTAGAGCGCGGCCATCCGGTCGGCCTCGTCGCCGTCCACCCACCAACGGGTGTCGGTCATGCCCAGCGGGCCGAAGATCCGGTCGGTGAAGAACGCGTCGAGGCTCTGCCCGGAGATCACCTCGACGAGCCGACCGAGCACGTCGGTGGCGACCGAGTAGCCCCAGGCGGAACCGGGCTGGAACAGCAGCGGCAGCTCGCCGAAGACCGCGCAGGCACCGGCCAGGTCGACGTCCGCCGGCGGGTACAGGTCGTAGCCGGCGGCCCGGTACAGGCCGTCGACCACCGAGGTCTGCATGAAGCCGTACGTCAGGCCGGCCGTGTGGGTGAGCAGGTGCCAGACCCGGATCGGCTCGGTCGCCGGCACCGTGTACGGCTTGAGCACCGACCCCTTGGAGTAGACCCGCAGATCGGCGAACTCGGGGAGCCAGCGGCTGATCTCGTCGGTCAGCTCGAACCGGCCCTCCTCCCAGAGCATCATCGCCGCGACCGAGGTGACCGGCTTGGTCATCGAGTAGATCCGCCAGAGCGTGTCCGCCTCGACCGGCGCGCCCGACTCCCGGTCCCGCAGCCCGCACGTCGAGGAGTGCGCCACCTCGCCGCGGCGGGTGACCACGACCTGCCAGCCGGCCAGTCGGCCGTCGTCCACGTACCGGCCGAAGTGCTCGTCGATCCGCGCCAACCGCGCCGGGTCGAAACCGATCTGATCCGGGTCCTTGCCTCGGGCCACACTCACGCCGCCGAACCTACTCGCCGGTACGGCCGGACCGGAAGGGGGGCCGACACCTGTCGGGCCGGCAGCCGATCGTCGCCGGTGACCACTAGCCTGGCCGGATGCCGGAGTTGACCGAGGACGTGACCTTCCGCAACGAGGACTGGTACGCCGAGGAGTTGACCGACCGGCACTTCGTGGGTTGCGAGTTCTTCGACGTCGACCTGACCGAGGCGGTGAGCCGGGGAGCGGTCTTCACCGGGTGCACGTTCGGCAACGTCCGGTTCAACGCGTCCCGACATGTCGACTCGGCCTTCACCCGTTGCGTCTTCCGCCGGTGCAACTTCTTCGAGGCCGAGTTCACCGGCTGCAAACTGGTCGGCAGCACCTTCGCCGAGTGTGACCTGCGCCCGTTGACAGTCGACGGCGGTGACTGGTCGTTCGTGGCGTTGCCCGGTGCCGACCTGCGGGGCGTCCGGCTGACCGGGGTGCGGATGCGGGAGGTGGACCTGACCCGCGCCAACCTGACCGGCGCCACCGTCACCGGCGTCGACCTGTCCGGCGCGCAACTGCTCAACATGCGGCTCGGCGGGGCCGACCTGCGGGGCAGTGATCTCACCGCGCTCGACCCGACGGTGGTCGAACGGGCCGGCGCCATCGTCGACGTCGAGCAGGCCGTCGTCATCGCGCAGTCGCTCGGTTTCCGGATCGGCTGACCCGGGCGGCGCTCGTGGCCTGCCCAAGTGCCCACCCGCGCGGGAATGGTCAGGTGGCATCGCCGGGATGCGGGCTGGACACGTCCGGCAGTCCGGATCTAGCGTGTCGTCCACACCGGTACGAACGCGAAACGGCCCACAGTGGACGGTGTGATTCGCTGTCGTCGGCGGCGGCCGGGTGGTGGAGTTGGAGGGGTCGGTGGCGGACGAAGACCGCACGCGGACTGATTCGGGTGCTGGGGACGCATCGGCGAAGCACCGCCCGGGTGCCGCCGCCTCCGGGCAGACCCGCACCGCGTCGCGCCGGGTCGCCCGTGCCCGACAGCGCCGCCGGTGGGCCGTGGAGGGGGTCGCCGCACTCGCCTGCCTGGCGGCGTTGATCTCGTACCTCGGCATCCGGTCGGACCCGGCGCCCGACGACGACCAGGCGGCTCGACCGGACGGTGTGACCGGGGTCGCCGCCCGTTCTCCCGGTTTCCCGGCCACCGACGGGCGCACCGCTGACGCGGGGGTGGCGGAGCCCGGCCTGCGTCCGCGCCAGCGTCCGCCCTCGCCGGACCCGACACCGTCGGCGACCGCCCCGGCCCCGCCGCCGCCGGCACAGCAGCCGCCGGTGCTGTCGGTGACCCGGGCCGAGATGCCCGCCGAGGTCAACCTCACCGCCGTGGGCACCCGGGACTGGATGCACTGGGGGCAGCGCGGGGCCAACTCGTCGGTCCGCAAACGTGCGGGCTCCGGCGAGATCGTCGACGAGGGCGGTGCCGGCACCCGGGTCGCCTGGGACGGCAACCAGGAGCACGTCAGGTGGTCCGACGGCTCGTCGCAGCGGTCGGCGCGGGACAGCGCCGACGGTGTCTACACCTGCGGTGCCGGCAACGGGTTCTCCCTGTCGGTGGCCGGCAGCGGTGAGCCGCGCACGGTTCAGCTCTACGGCGGCACCTGGATGGCCCGGGGGCGTCTGGAGGCGCGGCTGTCCACCGGCGGGCCGGCCAGCAGCGCGGTGCTGGAGGACCCGTACACGAGCAAGAGCGCCCAGTTCACCGTCACGTTCACCGTGCCGAAGGGCGCCCGACTGCTGCTGACCTGGAAAGTCGAGAAGGTCTTCACTCCGCACTGCGGCAACGTCGGTCTCCAGGCCGTGGCGGTGCGCTGACCGGCCGATCGCTGCGCGGCCGCACAGCGGGGACAGTTTGTCCGTCGCCGACCGTCGACCAGGCCGTAGCTTTCTGCTGTCCCCATCCAACCATCCAGTGTGGAGGCAGTGGAGATGAGCAGTAGTACCGCCCACCGCATCCGTCGCGCCGCTTCGTCCGGTGCCGGTGCCGCGTCCGGGGAGGGGCTCCGCGACATCCCCCTGCCGCCGTACGTGACGGGCGAGGACACCCAGTTCGCGGTGCGGGCCGTGGTGGTGCACGCCCCTCGGAGGTGGTCCGGGGGAGTGGTCTGCCGCAACGATGCCAGCCCGCATCCGTGCCGCCTGCACCGCTGGGGCACCCGGGTGCTGGCGCTGCGCGGGCTGCGGGCCGCCGAGATCGCCGCGCTGATCGAGCGCGGTGACCCGACGGCGGTGGTCCCCCCGCCGGACCGTCCGGCCTGAGCCCTCCACCGGACCGTCCGGCCTGAGCCCTCCACCGGACCGTCCGGCCTGAGGCCGCGTCGGCCGGGAGGCGCCAGCCCGCGCCTCCCGGCCACCGCTCAACAGGTGATCGGCTTCACCCAGGAACACTCCACGCCCTCGGGGGTCCGGGGAGTCTCCGGCACCGCCGGCGGTGCCGTCCGGGCGGTGTTCGTACCGTCCGCGCGGAACCCGGCCAGTGCCACCGCGATCTGGTCCTCCAACGGCTTGACCGACGCCGTGAGGTAGTTGTTCAGCAGGATGGCGAACGCCAGCAGTCGGCCGTCGGCGCTTGTGACATAGCCGGAGAGGCCGGAGACCCCGGTCAGACTGCCGGTCTTGGCGTGCACGTTCCCGGCCGCGGGGGTGCCGGCCATCCGGCTGCGGAGAGTGCCGCCGACGAACCGCTCCGGCTGGCCGGCGATCGGTAGGGCCGCGTACCAGGTCTCGAACCAGGGTGCGGAGCGGACGGCGCTCAGCAGGTCCACGAACTCCGCCGCCGGGACCAGGTTCCGCCGGGACAACCCCGAGCCGTCGCGCTGGCGTAGCCGCCCGGTGTCCATCCCGGTGTCGGCGACGTACTCGCTGATCGCGGTCATGCCGGCCGTCCAGGTCCCCGAACCGCTCAGCACCCGGCCGATCTCCTTGGTCAGCACCTCGGCGTGCCCGTTGTTGGAGAGCTTGAGGAACGGTGTCATCAACTCGCCCAGGCTCATCGAGTCGTGCCGGGCGACCGGGTGGGCGGTCTCCGGGGTGGGTTGGCCCAGCACGGTCCGGCCGATCACCCGGACGCCGTGCCGGTGCAGCGCCGCCCGGAACACGTCGGCCGCGTAGCCGGTGGGTTCCCAGACGGTCACCCAGTCGCTGGCGGGTGCGCTTCCGACGGCGATCTGGCCGGTCACCACGACGGTGTTGCCGCCGTGTTCGCGCTCGATCGAGATCGAGGTCTCGCCCTCGGCGACCGTCACGGCCCGGTTCTCGACGCGGACGTACCCGGTCGGTGGGGTGGTGTCGACCGCCGGTGGGGCACCTGCCCGGCCGGCGGGGGTGGCCCGCACGATCACCGTGCCCGCGTCGTAGTCGGTGTCCGGTGCGACGGTCAGCGCGGACACCTGCGCGGCGTAGTAGTAGGGCTCGTCGTCCCACGTCCAGTCGGGGCCGAGGCGGGTGCTGTCGTAGCGGGTGTCGTCGGCGACCAGGTTGCCGGTCACCACCCGTACGCCGTCGGCGGCGACCTGGGCGGCGAGCGCGTCGTAGTCGGCGGCGAGCATGGTCGGGTCACCGCCACCGCGCAGGTAGAGGTTGCCACTGAGCAGGCCCGCGCGGCGTTTGCCGCTGGTGTGCACGTCGGTGGTGAAGCGGTGCCCCGGGCCGAGCAGCCCGAGGGCCGCTGTCGAGGTCATCAGCTTGGTGTTGGAGGCCGGGATCAGTCGACGGTCGCCGTTGCGGTCGTAGAGCGTCTGCCCCGTGCCGGTGTCGACGACGACCACCGACGCCTGCGCTCCGTTGAGGCGGGCGTCGGCGAGGATCGTGTCGATGGTGTCGTGCAGTCGGGTCGTCGCGGGGGTGGGCGACTCGGCCGTGGCACCCGGCGCGCCGGCGGTGGCCGCGGTGGCGACCAGCGTGAGCAGTGCCAGGGCCCGGACGAACTGACGGCGATGCATGCGCTGATGCTGCCACGAAGATAATCGCCGGAAAAGAGTGCCACGCGAAAGTTACTGCCAACCGGGCTACGCGGGCCGTCCGACCGACTTCTCGTGCCCGCCCCAGTAGTGCCGCTGCGCGCCCATCACCAAGGGGGCGACCAGGGCGGCGAGCGCCCCGCCGAGCAGCGGGAAGACGATGAACACCCAGAGCTGCCGCAGAGCCACGCCACCCTCGAAGACCGCCGGGCCGAACGCCCGGGCCGGGTTGACCGCCGCACCGGTCAGCGTCACGCCGACCAGTTGGGTCGCCGCCAGGGCCAAGCCGATGGCCACCCCGGCGGTACCCGGGTTCTCGCTCCGACTGGTCACCACCAGGACGACGAGGACGAACAGGAACGTCAGCACGATCTCCAGCACCGCCGCGCCGCCCCGGTTGATGTGGGCGCCGTAACCGTTCGTGCCCAGCGCCCCGGTCTGGTCCGCGACGTCGCCCCACCGGGTCAGCGCCCAGAGCACGAAGGCGGCCACCGTCGCACCCAGGAACTGGGCGATCCAGTACGCCACCGCGCCGAGCACCGAGATCTTTCCGGAGAGCAGGACGCCGAGGGTCACCGCCGGATTGACGTGACTGCCGGAGAGCGGGCCGATCGTGTAGACGAGTGCCAGCATCACGAACCCGAACGACAACGCGACCACCACGACGCCGCCCTGAACCCGTGCGGCGACGGCGCTGCCCACTCCGAAGAAGACCAGCAGCAGAGTGCCGAGGAACTCAGCCGCGTACCGCCGGAAGTCGCTCATTCACTCAGCGTAGGTGCAGGTCGGGAGGCCGTTGTCGAAAGTCTGTGATCGGCGCGACGGCCGACGGCGGGCACAGCGGTGCCGTGCTCGGCGTTGCACATCACGTGGACACCCACTCCGTGGACGTCGTGGTGATCGGTGCCGGTCAGGCCGGCCTGAGCGCCGGCTACCACCTGCGCCGCACCGGCTTCCTGCCCGGCACCGGCTTCGTCATCCTCGACGGCGACGACGGGCCGGGTGGGGCCTGGCAGCACCGCTGGCCGACGCTCGTCTTCGACCGCGTGCACGGCTTCCACGACCTGCCCGGGCTGCCTCTTCCGCCCGTGCAGCCCCACCGCCCGGCGGCCGAGCAGGTACGCGCCTACTTCGCCGCGTACGAGAAGACGTTCGACCTGCCGGTACGACGGCCGGTGCGGGTCCGTGCGGTGCGCTCCCGTCCGGACGGGCGGCTGGACGTGCACACCGACCAGGACCGGTGGATCGCCCGGGCACTGATCAACGCGACCGGCACCTGGACCAGGCCGTTCTGGCCGCACTACCCGGGTCGGGAGTCGTTCCGGGGCCGGCAACTGCACACTGCCGACTACCGAGGGCCGGCCGAATTCGCCGGCCAGCGGGTGGTGGTCGTGGGCGGGGGAACCTCCGCCGTGCAGCTGCTCGGCGAGGTCTCCACCGTCGCGGCGGCCACCACCTGGGTGACCCGCCGGCCGCCGGAGTTCCGGGACGAGGAGTTCGGCCCGGAGTTGGGCCGCGCCGCGGTGGCCCGGGTGGACGAGGCGGTCCGGGAGGGCCGCCCACCGGGCAGCGTGGTGGGCGTGACCGGGCTGCCGGTCACGCCGGAGGTACGCCGGCTACGTGAGCGGGGCGTCCTGGATCGGCTACCCGTGTTCGACCGGATCACACCCGACGGGGTGGCGTGGGCGGACGGGCGCTTCGTGCCGGCAGACGTGATCCTCTGGTGCACCGGCTTCCGTGCCGCCATCGACCATCTCGCCCCCCTGGGGCTGCGCGCGCCGGGCGGCGGTATCACGATGGACGGCACCCGGGTGGTCGCCGACGAGCGGGTTCACCTGGTCGGTTACGGCCCCTCGGCCAGCACGATCGGCGCCAACCGGGCCGGTCGCGCGGCGGTCAACGAGATTCGCGCCCGGCTCGCCCCGGCCCCCGCTCTCGACTGATCCGGCTCTATTTGACGGATCGCCGGTCAGCGGGCACGGTGGTGGTGGCGGGGCCCGCAGCTGCCCCGATGTCGATGCGACGGCGATGACCGTTCGCCCCTTCTGTCGCCTCCCAGGTGTGCTCGTACGCGGGCCGATCGTCCGGTCTGCGAAGGTTCCGACCGGGAGCCGAGATTCCACGAGGAGTTCCGCTCATGCTCACCATGACCGACAATGCCGTGCTCGTCATCCGTGACCTCGCCAACCAGCAGGACGTCGCCGAGGGCGGCGGAGTGCGGATCGCCGCCGACACCGAGGCCGGCTCGCTCACCGTGGAGCTGGTGCCCGAGCCGGTGCAGGGCGATCGGGTGGTCGACAACCAGGGCGCCCGCATCTTCCTGGACGAGGACGCCGCCGAACTGCTCGGCGACGCCTCGGTGGACGCCACCGTCGACGACGAGGGCATCATCCAGTTCGGCTTCACCGAGAAGCAGTAGCCACCCGTCTCACCGCAGCGAGCGCCCGCGCTGCGGCGGACCGGGCCGGTGGTGCCGGCTCGGTGCGGTGTCGCCGTCCGGGCGCGACAGCGTGGCGAGCACGTACGCCAGGTGGTGTGAGGTGCTCCAGGCCGCCCAGTTGGCGGCCGAACCGGCACCGGCGCCTCGGCGGGCCCGGCGGGCCAACTCGTGGTCGCCCCAGGAGAACGCCGCACCGGTGCTCGGCCAGTGCGACGCCGACACCAGCGTTCGGCACAGGTCGGCGAACCGCTCCTCGCCCCGGCCACCCCTGCGTGCCCAGCGGTAGACCCACCAGCTGCCGTCGTCGGTGTACCGCACCGTCGGCAGCCGGTCACCGGGGTCACCGGTGCCGGGAACGGCCGGGTGGACCCCGTAGTCGCCGTAGTCGACCCCGACGTCGGCCAGCCGCTGCCAGAGCTGCCAGTCCCAGCGTTCCAGCCGGACCGGCTCGTCGGTCGGCAGTCGGGACAGGGTGGGCGGCATGCCGCCCGCTGCCACGGTCACCGACCGCCAGGCGTGCCGGCGCGCCCAGTCCAGCAGACGGCGTACCCGTGGCTCGGCCACCCGCACATCCGCCGGGCAGCACACGTCTCCCGCGTCCACCAGCAGGTCGCACTCCTCCGGGGCGAGGTCGGTGGACCGCCAGACCCGTTCGACGGCCGCGGTGCTCGCGTCCGGCCCGGCCCGGTCCTGTGCGGCCCGCAGGCGGACCAGCGCCCGCCGACCGCAGGCCCGCGCCGCCGCGCCGTGCGCGACCAACCGGTGGTCGCTCTCCGCGAGACCGATGACCGGCACCAGGGGTACGCCCCAACGACTCAGCTCCGCCGCGCGGCCGTCGGGAATGCCGCTGACGTCGACGGCCGGCAGCAACCCGGCCGGTAGTCGGCGGAGGGAATCCAGTGTGGACCGGTCGATCGTGCCGATCTCCAGGATCGGGGCGACGAGTGTGGTGGCCGTGGGGTCGAGGTGGCTCAGGGCGTCCAGCTCACCTCGACGGCAGGCGAGGATGGGGCGGTAAACCGGTTCCGCCGCCCGGCTCCCGTGGGCGGGCACCATACTTCAATCTAGCCAGGCATAGGCATATGTCACAGCTCGTGGAGTCGGAATTCGGCTGCTCGACTGTCGCCTGCGCGACTAGCATCCTCCGATGCCCGAGCCAGCGCACCGATACCGTTCCGACGACGAGGACAGCGCCCGGTGGGCCGGATTCCCGTTCCGCGACGGCGACATCGTGATCAGTACCCGGTCCAAGAGCGGCACCACCTGGATGCAGATGATCTGCGCGCTGCTGGTGCTGGGCACTCCTGAGCTGCCGGCGCCGCTGAACGTGCTGTCGCCCTGGCTGGACTGGCTCGCCGAGCCCCGCGACGTGGTGTTCGACAGGTTGGCCGCGCAGCCGCACCGGCGGTTCATCAAGACACACACCCCACTGGACGGGGTGCCCCTCGAACCCCGGGTGCACTACGTGGTGGTGGCCCGGCACCCGTTGGACATGGCGGTCTCCCTCTACCACCAGGCGGGCAACCTGGATCGCGTACGCCTCGCCGAGCTGACCGGCCAACCTGCCCCGTCCGGGCCGACCCGCGAGCGCGCGCCGGTGGAGCAGTGGCTGCGCAGCTGGGTCGACCACGAGGTGGACCCGCGCGCCGAGCTGGATTCGCTGCCCGGGGTGCTGCTGCATCTGAACGACGCCTGGGCGCGTCGACACGAGCCGAACGTCGAGCTGGTGCACTACGACGACCTGCTGGCCGACCTGGGTGGTGAGATGCGCCGGCTCGCCGAGCGATGGGATCTCCCGAGCCCGGGGCCGGACCTGGTCGAGGCGGCGACCTTCGGTCGGATGCGGGAACGCGCCGACCGGCTCGCTCCGGACACGCTCGGCGTGCTGCGCGACCGCCGGGCCTTCTTCCGGCAGGGCGGCTCGGGGCAGGGCCGCGATCTGCTGGACGCCGACGACCGGGCCCGCTACGAGAAGCGCGTGGCCGCGCTGGCCCCGCCCGACCTGCTCACCTGGCTGCACCGCTAGCCCCTCCGCCGACCCCAATGCCCCTCGACCGACTGCCGCAGTCGATCATGGACTTGTGGTGTCTGGTTCGGTGCTATTGCGCCTGCTTTGCGCCCACCACAACTCCATGATCGACGGGGTGGAGCAGGAGCAGGAGCAGGGCGGGGTGGGTGGGGTGGAACGAGCGCGCGGCGCCGTTGGACCGTGGTCGCAACGTCGCCGCGCTCTGGCCGTCTCCCACCACCGCAGCCGTTCGGCGGTACGCCGGCGGGGACCTGGCTCGACCGGCTGTTCGTGCCGGTCGGGTTGTCGATCCCCGGTCCGGGCGGGTCCAAACCCGCCGAACGTGGGGAATTCCACCATCTGCGAGTCCCGGCGTGGCGTACTGCCGAACGGGGTATGAGCGTCGGCATGGAGCATTTCACGATCGCGACGGTCGCCGAGAAGAGCCCGGATTTCCGGCGGGTGCTGTGGACCGGTGAGCACACCCAGTTGGTCATCATGACCATCCCCGCCGGTGGCGAGATCGGCGAGGAGGTCCACGAGGGCATCGACCAGATCCTGACGTTCGTCAGCGGCGTCGGCGAGGCCCGGGTCGCCGGCGAGAAGCGGAAGGTCGCCGCGGGCGATCTGGTCGTGGTGCCGTCCGGCACCAAGCACAACTTCGTCAACACCGGGCCCAACCCGCTGGTGCTCTACACCGTCTACGGCCCGCCGGAGCACGCCGACCAGGCCGTGCACCGGACCAAGGAGGAGGCCGACGCGGCGGAGGCGGCGGGCGAGGACGAGCCACCGACCGAGTGATCCGGCCGCCGGCTGCCTGATCCGGCCCCACGTGGGTACCCGCGGCGGGTGGAGCAGCAGCCGGCGATCTCCGACTACGGATTCCTCTCGGACTCCCGTTCCGGTGCCCTGGTCGGCAAGGACGGGTCGGTCGACTGGTGGTGCCCGCACCGGTTCGACGGGACGTCCGTGTTCGGGCGACTGCTCGACCCGGGGGCCGGGCACTTCAAGCTGGCACCGGTGGGCGTCGGCGGACCGGGGCATCGGATGGAGCGGGCGTACCTGCCGGACTCCCTGGTGCTGCGCACGGTGCACCACACACCGCAGGGCAGCGTGGCGGTCACCGACGCCCTCGCCGCCGAGGTCGGGGCCCGTGCGCACGAGTTGGGCAAGAACTCGCCAGCCGTGCTGATCCGGGTGGTGCAGGGGCTGTCCGGCCGGGTACGAATGGTGCTGGACTTCGCGCCCAGGCCGGAGTATGGGCTGCTCACGCCGTACTTCCATGAGCAGCCGGACGGCGGCGTGCTGGCCGGCGCGGGCCCGGTGGTGCTGGTGTTGCGCGCCGACGATCTGGACCTGCGGGCGGACGTCGACCGGGTGCACCACGAGTTCGAGATCTCCGCCGGTCAGGTGATCGGGATGGACGCGGCGTTCGGTGAGGTGTACGGCAGCCCGCCGGCCCGGATGGAACCGCTGGCCGCCCTCGCCGAGACGACGCGGGCCTGGCAGGCGTTCCGCGACACGCACATCTACAAGGGCCGCTACCCGGAACTCGTCCGGCACAGCGCGACGGTCCTGACCGGCCTCACGTACTCCCGCAGTGGCGCGGTCGCCGCCGCGCTGACCAGTTCGCTGCCCGAGCAGATCGGTGGCGACCGGAACTACGACTACCGCTACTCCTGGCTGCGGGACTTCTCGTTGACGATGCGCGCGCTCTGGGTGGCGGCCTGTCCCGAGGAGACGTCCCGGCTGTTCGCCTGGGCGGCCCGCTCGATCGGCCGGTTCGGCGACGAACCCGTGCCGGTGCTCTTCGGGTTGGAGGGCGAGCGGGACATCTCCGAGCACCACTGCGACCACCTGCGCGGATACCGCGACAGCAGGCCGGTCCGGGTCGGCAACGACGCCTGGCGGCAGCGGCAGCTCGACGTTCCCGGGGAGGTGATGTCGGCGGTGTGGCGGCTGCGCGACTACCTCGGCGCAAGGTTCGACGGTGAGCTGGAGGAGATGGTGCTCGGGTTGACCGACCAGGTGGCCGCGACGTGGCGCCTGCCCGACCGGGGCATCTGGGAGACCCGGGACGAGGAGCGCCACTACGTCTCGTCGAAGGTCTCCTGCTGGTTGGCGCTGGACCGGGCGGTGGGGCTCGCCGACCGGCTCGGCGACCGGGCCGACCCACGTCGCTGGGCCGCGGTACGCGACGAGATCCGCGACACCGTGTTGCGTGAGGGGTGGAACGATCGCATCGGGGCGTTCACCGGTGCGTTCGGGTCGCCGGAGTTGGACGCCTCCGTGCTCGCCCTCCCGGTGGCGCGTTTCCTGCCGGCCACCGATCCGCGGATGCGCTCCACCATCGAGATGGTCGAGCGTGACCTGGGCACCGAGAGCGGCCTGCTGCGGCGGTGGACGAGCGACCCGGCGGGCTTCCTGCTGTGCTCGTTCTGGCTGGTGGAGTGCCTGGTGATGGCGGGGGAGCCGAAGCGGGCCGAGGCGCTGTTCGAGCGGGTGATCGGATTCTCCAACGACCTGGGGCTGTTCAGCGAGCAGATCGACCTGACCACCGGGATGCAGCTCGGCAACACCCCGCAGGCGCTCTCGCACATCGGGCTGATCAACGCGGCCTGGCGGTTGACCGAGCCGAACAGCTTCTGACCGGCCCCGCCCACCGGCTCACCCCAGCACGGGTACGCCGGACACGTCGACGGTGTCCGGATACTTCAGCCCGGCCCCGGTGTTGAGCACCACCACCCGTTCACCGGCCCGGATCCACCCGCCGGCGCGCAGGTGCCGGGCCGCCGTCAGGCAGGCCGCGCCCTCCGGGCAGAGCAGCAACCCCTCCCGGCCGGCGAACTCCCGCAGGTCGGCCAGCAGTTCCGCGTCGTCCACGGCCACGGCTGTGCCGGACGACTCGCGCAACGCCGCCAGGATCAGTTCGTCGGCCAGCGGGGCCGGCACGGTGATGCCGAACGCCACGGTGTGCGCGTCCTCCCACGGTTGCGCCCGGTCCTCACCGGCGGCGAACGCCCGGACGATCGGCGCGCAGCCGCTCGACTGCACCGCCACCAGTCGAGGCAGCTTGTCGCCGATCCAGCCCAGCTCGCGCAACTCGTGCATCGCCTTGTGGATGCCGATCAGGCCGACACCGCCGCCCGTCGGATAGATGATCACGTCCGGGATCTGCCAGCCGAGCTGCTCGACGATCTCGTACCCCATCGTCTTCTTGCCCTCGAGCCGGTAGGGCTCGCGCAGCGTGCCGGCGTCGAAGATGGTTCCGTTCGACTCCGCGATCAGCTCGGCCACCCGCCGTCCGGCGTCGCTGATCAGCCCGTCGACCAGGCGCAGATCGGCACCGGCGGCGACGCACTCGCGTCGGCAGATGCCCGGCGCCTCCAGCGGCATGACGATCGTCGCGCCCATCCCGGCCCGCGCGGCGTACGTGGCCCAAGCCGACCCGGCGTTGCCGTTGGTGGGCATCGCGATCCGCTCGACGCCCAGCTCGCGGGCCCGGCTCACCCCGACCGCCGCGCCGCGTGCCTTGAACGAGCCGGTCGGGATCAACCCCTCGTCCTTGACCAGCAGGTCGGTGATGCCGATCTCGGCGCCGTACGCCGGGGCGCGCAGCAGCGGCGTCCAGCCCTCACCGAGCGTCGTCACGTGCCGCGGGTCGGCGACCGGCAGCAGTTCCCGGTAGCGCCACAGGTCGGCCGGACGCAGCGGGAAACGTTCCGGGGTGACCGCCTTCGCCACCGCCGCCAGGTCGTAGCGGGCCAGCAGCGGTGAGCCGCACTCGCAGAGGTTCTGCAGCCGGTCGGCCGCGTGCTCCCGGCCGCAGCGCGGGCAGTCCAGGTGGGTCAGGTACACGTCGCTCCTCGCCGTCAGACCGCGTCGACGCTCAGCCAGCGCCGGCTGCGCCGCCCCGGCTCGTAGACGGAGTCCAGCCGCTTGGCGACCACGCCCGGCAGCCCTTGCTCCTGCCCGGCGCGCAGGGCCTCGTCGCCCGCGCCGGGGAACCACGGCGGAGTCTGCCAGTGCGCACCCGCCAAGGCCAGCCCATCGAGCAGCTCCCGGCGTTGCGCGTACGGCACGTCGACGCTGCTCGCGCCCTCCAACCAGAGCAGGTCGACGACCAGGTACTGGGCACCGGCGGGGACGCGGCCGCCGGTGCTCGCGCGGATCGGGCGCACCCGCCCGGCGTCGTCGATGCGCACCAGCACACCGTCGAGCACGGCCTCGGTGGGCGCGAGCGCCTCGGCCATCGCCCGCAGCCACGGGTACCCGCCGGTGATCTCCTCGTCGGTCTCGGAGAGCAGGCGCAGCCGCCCGCCGGAGACGTACGCCACCGCCCGGACCCCGTCCCACCGCAGCTCGTACCCCCAGGCGGCGCGGTCGCGGGGGAGCCGGGCGGCCGGCGTGGCGTGCATCGGGCGGACCAGGTCGGGCATCGGTGTCCATCCCGGCGGCGGCGGGTCGGTGCGCCGGACCATCCAGTCCCGGCCGCCGGTGGCGAAGAGGACGTAGCGGCCGGCGGTGCGGTCGCCGGAGAGCGTCACGATCACCTCGTCGTCGCGCCACTTCTCGCAGCGGTAGGTGCCCCGGTCGTGGATCAGCATCCGGCCGCCGCCGTACTCGCCCGCGGGGATCTCGCCGGCGAAGTCGAGATACTCCATCGGGTGGTCCTCGGTGTGCACAGCGAGGTGGTTGCGGCCCGGGTCGCGGGGGAGACCACGCGGCACCGCCCACGACGCGAGCACTCCCTCGTGCTCCAGGCGCAGATCCCAGTGCAGGCTGCGGGCGTGGTGCTGCTGGATGACGAAGCGGGCCGTGTCGCCGTCCGGGCCGGCGGCGGGGCTCCGCTCGGGCACCGGCTCGGGTGTCCGGGCCGCGTCCCGTCGTCGCCGGTACTCCTCCAACCGGTCGGTCACACCCGCATTCTCCGGCAGACCGGACCGTCCCGCTGGACGCCGGAGTGTCCGGTTCGCTCGGCGGCAGCGGGCCCGGCGGGGTAGAACGGACCTCATGGACCTCACCGACCAGCCCGCCGCCCTGCTCCCCGGTGACGTGCGGATGCCCCTGCTCGGCTTCGGCACCTGGCAGGCCACCGGCCAGGCCGGCTACGACGCCGTGCTGGCCGCGCTCGACACCGGCTACCGGCACATCGACACCGCCACCGTGTACGGCAACGAGCGGGAGGTCGGCCGGGCGGTGCGGGAGAGCGGGCTGCGCCGCGAGGACGTCTTCATCACCACCAAGCTCCCGCCGAACCGGGTGGGTCAGGAGCGCGCGACGCTGGAGGCGAGCCTGGAGGCGCTCGGCGTCGACCACCTGGACCTCTGGTTGATCCACTGGCCGCCGTCGTCGCCGTCGGACAGCATCCCGCTGTGGCGCGAGTTGCTCGCCGCCCGGGACGAGAACCTGACCCGGGCGATCGGCGTCAGCAACTACAGCACCGGGCAGATCGACGAGTTGATCCAGTCGACCGAGGAGAACCCGGCGGTCAACCAGATCGAGTGGAGTCCGGCGTTGTACGACAGGCAGCGGCACGCCGAGCACCGGGACCGGGGAGTGGTGCTGGAGGGGTACAGCCCGTTCAAGACCAGCGACCTCAGCGACCCGGTGCTGACCAGGATCGCGGCGGCGCACGACGTCTCTCCGGCGCAGGTGGTGCTGCGCTGGCACATCGACCACGAGATCGTGGCGATCCCGAAGTCGGTGACGCCGGAGCGGATCACCGCCAACTTCGACGTCTTCCACTTCGCCCTGACTGCGGAGGAGATGCGCGACATCGACGCGCTCGGCAACGCCTGACGCGGCGGTTTCCTTCAGCTTCCGTCTTGGCTGTGAAGGGTATCGACATCGACGTTCGTGACGGTATAGCGTGCCCGTCATCACGATCGTCGATCCGTTCGTGCCCGCCGTCGCTGGAGGATCGCCATGACCCGATCACCATCCGTCCGTCTCCGCCGCCGCGGGGTGCTCGGCATCCCCGCCCTCGTCGTCGCCGCGTTGGCAGTCGTCACCCGCCCCGACCCGGCACGTGCCGCACCGAAGGCCGAGTGCCTCGCCGACCTGCTCCAGGACGCCTGATGGCGACGATTCCGTGGCTCGTGGACGTGCTGCGCGGCGCCGGGGTCCAGGTCGTCGTCGAGGGCGACTGGCTCAACCGGATGCGACCCGGCTCCTTCGACCCGATCGGTGTGCTCTGGCACCACACCGCCTCCACCAGCAGCGCGAGCAACCCGCACCCGGCGCTCGGCATCTGCATCAACGGCCGGTCCGACCTGCCCGGGCCGCTGTGCCAGGCGCTGGTCGACTACCACGGCGTCTTCCACGTCATCTCCGCCGGCCGCTGCAACCACGCCGGGGTCAGCGGCGGCAGCGGGCCGATCCCGGCCGGGGACGGCAACACCCTGATGATCGGGTGGGAGATCGACTACAACGGCGTCAACCAGGAGATGACCGCCGCGCAGTACAACGCGTCGATCGCCGCGACCGCCGCCGTGCTCACCCGCCTCGGCCGGGACAGCAGCTACGCCCGGGGGCACCGGGAGACCAGCACCACCGGCAAGATCGACCCGTCCTTCATCGACCTCAACGTGATGAGGGCCGACGTCGCGGCGAAGATGGCCGGCGGCGGCACGGCGTGGTCCTCCACCGTGGACAACACCACCGCCGGCCGGTTCACCGCCAGCGCCAACTGGGGTGTCTCGACGTACTCCAGCCAGCGGTACGGCGCCGACTACCGCTACGCCGACCCGGTCGCCGCCAGCGACCCCGCCTGGTACCGGTTCAACGTGCCGGCGGCCGGCAACTACCGGGTCGAGGCGTGGTGGCCGACGAACAGCGGCTACAACAGCGCCACCCCCTACATCGTCGCCACCAGCACCGGCAACCGCACCGTCTATGTCGACCAGCGGGCGACCGGAGGGCAGTGGCGGGCCCTCGGCACATTCGCGCTGCCGGCCGGTGACGCCAACCGGGTGGCGGTGAGCCGGTGGAGCAACGCCGCCGGCCTGGTCATCGCCGACGCGGTACGCCTCACCCGGGTCTGATCACTGCCGCCTGAGCGGACCGCGAACGACACCAGGGCCGTGCGGTCGTGACCATCCGGTCACCACCGCACGGCCCTGGCCGTGTCGGTCAGTTACGCGAGCAGGTCGCCCCGTTGAGCGAGAAGCTCGTCGGTGACGAGTACGACCCGTTCAGGGTGCCCTGGTAGCCGAAGCTGGCAGTGCCCCCGGGCGGGATGGACCCGTTGTGGCCGACGTTGCGGGCGGTCACCGCGGAGCCGCTCTGGCTCACCGTGGCGTTCCACGCGTTGGTGACCGTCTGCCCGCTGGGCAGGCTGTAGTTGAGCGTCCAGCCGTTGATCGCGCTGGACCCGGTGTTGGTGACCTGCACGTCGGCGGTGAAGCCGTTGTTCCACGAGTTGGCCGTGTACTTCACCGCGCAGCTTCCGCCACCGCTCGGCGGCGGGGTGGTCGGCGGCGGGTTGGTGGGGCCGCCACCGCCGTTGACGTTGGCCGAGAACGACGTGACCGCGAGGCCGACGCCACCCTGCCACGGCTCGAAGCCGGCCTGGATGCTGGTCAGGTACCAGGAGTTGGTGATCGCGCCACGGTTGCGGGTGTCGTTGATGAAGTCCAGCACGCTGAAGTTCAGGCTGGAGATCGCGGACGACGCGACGTAGGAGATGACGTTGTTGGAGCCGTTGCTGCCCCGCCAGACCTCCCAGGTGCGGCCGGCCAGGTTGGTGGTGCCGACCACCGAGCCGATGGGCTGGATCGGGCCCTGCCGGTTGAGCCAGATCATGATCTCCATCTGGTTCACCCCGTCCCGCTTGGGAGACGGGTCCAGCCAGATGTCATACGACGCGTTGTAGGTGGCGCCGCTGACGTAGCGGTAGGAGATGCTGCTTGTCGCACTGCTGATCTGGGACACCTGGATCGGCAGGTTCGTGCCGGGGGAGCAGTTGGTGTAGTGACAACCGAGGAACACCGAGGGGTACGCCGTGGGCGCGCCGTTGGTCGGGCTGCTGCCGTTCAGCGTGGTGATCTCGAAGCCGTTGTTGGTGACGTTGATGCACTGCTGGGCGGTGGTGCCCCAGCGGTTGTTCTGCACCACGTAGCGGCCCTGGATGGTGGTCGAGCCGTACTGCTCGCAGATCAGGGTGTCGGCGGAGGCGGTGCCGCCGAGGGCCACGGCCACCAGTGAGCTGGTGAGGAGGAGCCCGGCGGCGGCCAGGGCCCGAAGTTGACGTTTCATGACGCTCCTTGACTCGGCGCGTGCCGGGCGCCGGATGTGGTGGGGTGGTGCGGGAGCGCTCCCACGCTCAACGACACATTTACATGCTTGAAACTAGGGCGCAACTGCATGCGTCAAACTGGCGAATTGTGAGGATTGCCACGCCCGCGCCGGACGGCCGCCACCCGACGGCCAGCTGAGCGCCGCGAACCGCCGACGAGCGCCGCCGAGCGAGCCGATCGGGGCCTGGTGTGGGCCGATAGCTCCGAGTAGCGTGTTGCCTCCAACGCGTTCCGCTCCCCCTCCGGAGGCGTACACCACCATGGGTGGCTCCCCCCTGCGCATCCTCGTCGTCGGCGCGGGCATCGCTGGCCTCGCCGTGGCCCGGGCGCTGCGCCTGGCGGGCTTCCGGCCGGACGTCACCGACAAGCTGCCGCCGGGGGAGTCCACCGAGACCGGCCTCTACCTGCCCGGTAACGCCGCCCGCGCGCTGCACCGGCTCGACCTGCACGACCCGGTCCGCCCGCTCGGGCAGGTGATCCGCCGGCAGCACTTCTTCGACGCCGCCGGCGCGCACCTCTGCGAGGTCGACCTCGACACCCTCTGGGCAGGCGTCGGCGAGTGCCGGGCGCTGCCCCGGGCCGACCTGCACCGGGTGCTGCTCAGTGGGGCCGGCGGTGCCGTCCGGCACGGCGCCGAGGTCCGCACCCTGGAGCTGCTGCCGGGGGCGGTCGGCGTCACCTTCACCGACGGCACCACCACCGAGTACGACCTGGTCATCGGTGCCGACGGGCCACGCTCCTCGGTGCGGGCGCTGGCCGCGCTCGGCGGGCCGCCCCGCCCGGTCGGGCAGGTGGTCTACCGGGCCGTGCTGCGGGACGGCCCGCCGGTCGCGGAGTGGACCGCCCTGCTCGGCCGGCGCTCCGGCTTCCTGATGGTGCCCATCGGTGCCGGACGACTGCACCTGTACGCCGACGAGGCCGGCACCGAGGAGCCCGCCGAGCCCCTCGCGCGGCTGCGGGAACTCTTCGCCGACTACCGGGGCCCGGTGCCCGAGGTGCTGGCCACCCTCGACGAGGTGCACGTCGGCATCACCGACGAGGTGGAGCTGGGCCGCTGGCACCGGGGACGGGTGCTGCTGGTCGGCGACGCCGCGCACGCCACCGCGCCGACGCTCTCCCAGGGTGCGGCCATGGCGCTGGAGGACGCCGTGGTGCTGGCCGAGTCGCTGCGCGCCGCCAACAGCGTGGAGGCGGCGCTCGTGGCGTACGAGAGTCGCCGCCGCCCGCGTACCCGATGGGTGCGGGACCGGACCCGGGACCGCAACCGGACCAGGGACGTGCCGCCGGCGTTGCGCGACCCTCTGCTGCGCGGACGCGGCGACCGCATCTTCGGGGAGCACTACCGGTTGCTGCTCGGCCCGCTGTAGCCCCGTTGTAGATCGTGTCACGCCACCCCACGCGGCGCTGCGACCTGCCGGGGACTATCCTCCTTGCGGATGACGGCCCGCCGATAACCAGCGTGTGCCGAGCGGGACAACCGAGAACCGGAGGCCACTCGTGACCACCGTCGCACCCAAGCCGGTCGTGACCCGGCCCTGGCCGGTCCGGGAGCCGGTCAAGGGGTCGGCCATCGCGCGGCTGCTGCGAACCACGGACGCGAAGCAGATCGGGATCATGTACATGATCACCGCGTTCGTGTTCTTCATGATCGGTGGCCTGATGGCCCTGATCATGCGGGCTGAGCTGGCCCGACCCGGGCTGCAGTTCCTGTCGCCGGAGCAGTACAACCAGCTCTTCACGATGCACGGCACGATCATGTTGCTGTTCTTCGCGACGCCGATCGTGTTCGCCTTCGCGAACTACATCGTGCCGATCCAGATCGGCGCGCCCGACGTCTCCTTCCCCCGTCTGAACAGCTTCGCCTACTGGCTGTACCTGTTCGGCGGCACGATGGCGACCGCCGGATTCATCACCCCGGGTGGCGCCGCCGACTTCGGCTGGTTCGCGTACGCGCCGCTGAGCAGCGTCGAGCACTCGCCCGGTGTCGGCGCCAACATGTGGATCATGGGTCTGGCCATCTCCGGTCTGGGCACCATCCTCGGCGCGGTGAACATGATCACCACGGTGCTGACCCTGCGCGCGCCCGGCATGACCATGTTCCGGATGCCGATCTTCACGTGGAACATCCTGGTCACGAGCCTCCTGGTGATCCTGGTCTTCCCGCTGCTGGCCGCCGCGCTGTTCGCGCTCGCCGCGGACCGCATCCTGGGCGCCCACGTGTACGACCCCGCGACCGGCGGGCCGATGCTCTGGCAGCACCTGTTCTGGTTCTTCGGGCACCCCGAGGTCTACATCGTCGCGCTGCCGTTCTTCGGCATCATCAGCGAGGTCATCCCGGTCTTCTCCCGCAAGCCGATCTTCGGCTACAAGGGTCTGGTCGCCGCGACCGTCGCGATCGCCGCGCTCTCGATGAGCGTCTGGGCGCACCACATGTTCGCCACCGGTCAGGTGCTGCTGCCGTTCTTCAGCTTCCTGAGCTACCTGATCGCCGTGCCGACCGGCATGAAGTTCTTCAACTGGATCGGCACCATGTGGCGGGGCCAGATCAGCTTCGAGACGCCCATGCTCTGGGCGGTCGGCTTCCTGGTCACCTTCCTCTTCGGTGGTCTGACCGGTGTGCTGCTGGCCAGCCCGCCGATCGACTTCCACGTGTCGGACTCGTACTTCGTGGTGGCGCACTTCCACTACGTGCTCTTCGGCACCATCGTGTTCGCGGTGTTCGCGGGCATCTACTTCTGGTTCCCGAAGATGTTCGGCCGGATGCTCGACGAGCGGCTGGGCAAGGTGCACTTCTGGCTCACCATGATCGGCTTCCACACCACGTTCCTGGTGCAGCACTGGCTCGGCAACGAGGGCATGCCCCGTCGGTACGCCGACTACCTGCCCGGTGACGGCTTCACCACGCTGAACATGATCTCCACGATCGGCGCGTTCATCACCGGTATCTCCACGCTGCCGTTCATCTACAACTGCTGGAAGTCGTACAAGACCGGCCCGGTGGTCGAGGTGAACGACCCCTGGGGTCACGGCAACTCGCTGGAGTGGGCGACCACCAGCCCGCCGCCGCTGCGCAACTTCGACCGGATGCCCCGCATCCGCTCCGAGCGGCCGGCGTTCGACGCGAAGTTCCCGGAGCTGGCCGCCGGCGGCCAGAGCCTGGCCGGCCCGCCGGAGGGTGGCGCCAAGCCGCTCACCAGCGAGTCCGACGGTGGCGCCAGCTACCGCGAGGACACCGCCAGCGACATCGATCGGCACTGACGCTCCACGCTCGGCAGTACGACGGGCGCCGCCCCCGGGACCACCCGGGAGCGGCGCCCGTCGCCATTGCCAACCCCTCCCCGCTCGGCCCCCGGCCCCTGCGCTGGCCTTGGCCCGGCTTGGCGTGGCTCGATCCCATCCGCCCCCTGCTCATCCGGCGGTGCTGCTTTTCAGAGATATACCTGTGAGTCATAAATATGACTCACAGGTATATCCGCTGTTCGGGTACGTGCCTCCGCCCGGCCGCCGCAGCAGCGCACGGCGGTTTCACCGGGGCGGTGGCCGCGGTCGCGTCGGGGGATGAGGGGAGGCAGCCCTCAGCGAACGGCGGGGGTGAGGTCCGCCTCGACCTGTGGTGGGGTGGCTGCGGCGGCGCGGCGGCGGCGCAGCTCGATCGGGAGCACCACCAGCGTGACCAGCGCGCCGAGCGCTCCGGTGACCACGAAACCCCAGACCGGCGAGCTGGCGTCGATCACCGCACCGGCGAGCGGCGCGCCGATCGCGATGCCGACGGTGACCGCCGAGCCGTGCAGCCCCATCGCCTCGCCGCGTACCTGGGCCGGGACCAGGCGACTCACCGCGTCGGAACCGGCCGCGATCGTCGGCGCGCAGAGCGCGCCGGCCGGGATCAGCGCCAGGGACAGGAGCCACCAGTGCGCGCCGCCCAGCCCGACCGGGATGGTGCACAGGGCGAGTGCGGCGGTCAACGCCAGCGGCGAGAACGAGCGGTGCACAGCCCCGTAGGCGAACCCGCCGGCCAGCGAGGCGACCGCCCAGATGGCCAACACCGCGCCGGTCCAACCGACCTCGCCGCTGGCCCGCAGCACCGCGACCACCGCGACGTCGGTGCCGCCGAGCACCAGGGTCGCCGCCGCGCTGAGCGCCAGTACGGCGAGCAGTCGCGGAGACAGCCACTCCCGGCGGGACACCCGCTGTGGCGGGCCGCTCGGCTCCTCGGTGCCCTCGCGGATCGGCGGGTTGACCACCCACAGGGCGATCCCGGCGGCGACGATGCCGCCGCCGACCAGGTACATGGTGGTCTGCGCGGAGATCGCGGTGACCAGGGCCACGGCCAGCGCCGGGCCGATCATGAACGACAGCTCCACCGACATGGAGTCCAACGCGTAAGCCGGGCGACGCTGGTCCTCCGGGACCAGCGCGGCGATCGACTGCCGGACCACGGAGAAGATCGGCAGCGCCAACGAGCCGGCCACGAAGGCGAGCGGCAACAGCAGGGGGTACGGCAGTGTCGGCGCGGTGGACCAGAAGATCGCCTCGGCGATGCCGGTGAGCACCAGCACCGGGCGTAGGCCCCGCCGGTCCACCAGTCGGCCGAGGATCGGCCCGCCGATCGCCGCACCCACCGTGACGGCCGTGCCCACCAGGCCGGCGGCTCCGTAACCTCGACCGAGGTCGAACACCACGTGGAAGGTCAGCGTCACCCCGGTCGCGGTGAGCGGGATGCGGGCGAGGACGGCCACCACCAGCAGCGACCGCAGGCCGGGCAGCGCGAGTGCCTGCCGGTAAGGCTTCATGTTCACGTGGGTCCGTACCTCCGGCGACATCCTCGACGGGAGACGGCCCGATGGCCAACCATTTACGCCCTCATGCGGCAGTGATCACAGGATCCCCGTGCAGAGTCACCCCGGCGCCCTCCATCGCACGCAGCGCCACGTCGGTGGTCGCCGGGGCGACGGCTGCGGTCAGTTCGAGCAGTACGGTGGTGGCGAAACCCTCCCGGGCGGCGTCCAGCGCGGTCGCCCGTACGCAGTGGTCGGTGGCGATGCCGACCACGTCGACCCGGTCCACGTCGTGCCGGCGCAGCCAGTCGGCCAGGCACTCGCCGCCGTCGGCGTGCCCCTCGAACCCGGAGTACGCCGCCGCGTGCTCGCCCTTGTGGAAGATCGCCTCGATCCGGCCGGTGTCGAGTTCGGGGTGGAACTCCGAGCCGCTGGTCCCGACCACACAGTGCCGGGGCCAGGACTCCACGAAGTCCGGCGGATCGCCGAAGTGAGCGCCCGGGTCGACGTGGTAGTCCTTCGTGGCGACGACGTGTGTCCACCGGTCCGGCTCTCCGGCGAGCAGCCGGGAGATGCCCGCGGCCACCCCCGCGCCGCCCGCGACGGCCAACGAACCGCCCTCGCAGAAGTCGTTCTGCACGTCCACGATGATCAGCGCGTTGGCCATCGGGTTCCCTTTTCAGATCGGGTCGGCGGGAGGGTTCAGCCAGCGGGTACGACGGTGACCGGCACGGCCGGGTCCCCGGCCGACAGCTTCAACCCCTCCCAGGGGATGGAGATCAGGCACTCCCGCAGGTGCTCCCGGGACTGGTCGAGGGTGGGCAGCGACACCGGCTCGCCGCCGACCACGTACGAGTGCTGGAGCATGCGGTCGTTGGGCTTCCGGTCCGGCACACCCTGCGGGACGATGATCTCCTCCGTGGCGGTGCCGGTCGGCTTGTGCCGGCGGACCGCGACCTTACGACCGCCGATCGTCGCCTTCTGCTCGGAGCGCTTCACCACCGGTCGTCCCTCGACCTCGACGAGCTTGTAGACCAGCCCGGCGGTCGGCGCTCCGGAGCCGGTGACGACTGCCGTGCCGGCGCCGTACATGTCCACCGGTTCGGCGGCCAGCGCGGCGATCGCGTACTCGTCGAGGTCGCCGGACACGATGATCTTGGTCTCGGTGGCGCCCAGCGAGTCGAGCAGTTCCCGGGACTGCTGGGCGATCACGGCCAGGTCACCCGAGTCGATCCGGACGGCTCGCAGCTCCGGCCCGGCCACCGCGATCGCGTTGCGGATGCCCTGGCTGATGTCGTACGTGTCGACCAGCAGCGTGGTGTCCTTGCCCAGCGTGGCGACCTGCGAGGCGAACGCCGCCCGCTCGTCGTCGTGCAGCAGGGTGAACGCGTGCGCCGCCGTGCCCGCCGTCGGGATGCCGTAACGCGCGCCGGCGGCGAGGTTGGACGTGAACCGGAACCCGGCCAGGTACGCGGCCCGCGCCGCGGCCACCGCGGCCTCCTCGTGCGCCCGACGCGAGCCCATCTCGATGAGCGTCCGGCCCCGTGCCGCGGTCACCATGCGTGCCGCCGCCGCGGCCACCGCGCTGTCATGGTTCAGCACGGAGAGCACCAGCGTCTCGAGCACCACGCACTCGGCGAAGCCCCCGGAGACGGTGAGGATCGGTGAGCCGGGGAAGAACAGCTCACCCTCGGCGTACCCGTCGATGTCGCCGGTGAAGCGGTAGTCGGTGAGCCACGCGGCGGCCGCTTCGTCGACCACGCCGGTCCGGCGCAGGAAGTCGACCTCGGTGGGGTCGAACCGGAAGTCACGGATCAGCTCGACCAGCCGGGCGGTGCCGGCGACCACGCCGTACCGGCGGCCACTGGGCAGCCGGCGGGTGAACACCTCGAAGACACACCGGCGGTCGGCGGTGCCGTCCCGCAGTGCCGCGCTGACCATGGTCAGCTCGTAGTGGTCGGTCAGCAGCGCGGGTCGGTTGTCGCTCACCGCCCCAGCCTAAGGTTCAGCCCGCCTCGCCGCCCTCGTGGCCCGGGATCGAGCGCAACGCGGCCCACAGCTCGGTGCGGCCGGTCACGCCGAGCTTGGCGTAGATCCGCTGGAGGTGGTTCTCCACCGTGCGGGCCGAGAGGTAGAGGCGTTCGGCGATGGCCCGGCTGGGAGCGCCGTGTGCGGCGAGACGGGCCACCTGCCATTCCCGCTCGGTGAGCACCGGCGCTCCGACGTGCAGCGCCGGCGTCCGGATCAGGTCACAACGCCCGAGCAACCCGGCCAGGCGCTCCCGCGCGTCGTTGACCGCCGCCGAGTGCTGCCGGCGCAACCGCTGCACGGCCTGGGAGGTGGCCTCGGCCGCGTACACGGTCAACTCCAGGGCGGCGTAGTCGTCGGCGACCGCGAGCAGGTCGGTGGCCGAGTCGGTCACCGCGGCGCGGGCGTGCCGGGCCAGCAGCGGCGGGAGCACCCCGTCGACCCGTTCGGAGAGCTCGGCGAGGCGCTGGGCCACTGTCCGGCGGCCACCGTCGGAGCAGGTGGGACCGACCGGCATGCTCGCCTGGTCCAGCCGCACGAGGTCGTGCAGGACGTGCACCTCGTGCCCGGCGAAACCATCCGCGCGCAGCCGGTCCACCAGGTCGCCGAGGTGCTTGACCGCGCCCGGCAGGTCGCCCGACGCGGCGAGGGCCGCGCCCCGGGCCTGCTCCAACCACGGATACAGCACCGCCATGCCCGGCGCGTGGGTGCGGTCCGCCTCGGCCATCGCCGCGGTCGCCTGCGCGGCGTCACCGCGAAGCGCCGCCGACTGGGCGCGCTCGGCCTGGGCCAGACCGGCGTAGACCCGGCTGGTGGCCAGCACCGCGCAGGCGCCCAGGGCGGTCCGCATGGCCGCGTCGCTCTGCCCACGCATCCGGGCCGCGTACGCCTGGAGGATGGCGAGGTAGCCGGTGCCGAGCCGGAAGTCACCGGCACCGGCGAGGTCGGCGAACTCGTCGGCGACGATCGCGTCGATCCCGGCCAGGTCGCCGGTGAGCATGAGCCGGGTGCCCCGGGCCAGTTCCAGTGCCAACTGCAGGTACGGCATGTCGGTGCGCCAGTTGGCGGCGGCGGAGTGCACCTGGGCGATCGCCGTACCGCTGCGGTTGAGCTGGCCCTGCGCGGCCTGCACGTACGCGATGGTGGAGCGCGCCAGTTCGCGGGCGGCGACGCCGGCCGCCGGTCGGTCGAGGACGCGTTGGCTGAGCCGCACGGCCGTCGTCGTGTCCATCCCGTGCAGACGCATGATCGCCTCGAAGGCGTGCACCCGGGACCGGTCGGCGGAGTCGCTCAGTTGCTCGACCCGACTCGCGATCTCCTCCACCGTGGACTGTCGGCTCAACCCCCAGTAGCTGACCATCCCGCGCACTGTCAGCCAGCGGCAGAGTCGCCGTTCGTCGCCGGGTTCGGGGGTCACCCCGTCGAGGACTCCGATCGCCTCCTCGGGCCGGTCGGCGAACATCAGGATCGTGGCCAG
Organism: Micromonospora sp. WMMD964; assembly: GCF_029581455.1. Taxonomy (NCBI): domain Bacteria; kingdom Bacillati; phylum Actinomycetota; class Actinomycetes; order Micromonosporales; family Micromonosporaceae; genus Micromonospora; species Micromonospora sp. WMMD964. The sequence goes on from NZ_CP120860.1 coordinate 2,264,098, forward strand.
CAGCTCCGCCGCGTCCGAACCGCCGTCGGCGTTGAGCGCGGCGCGCGCCAGGCGGGTGGCCAGCGGCACGTCGTAGCGGGTGAACGCCTGGACCGCGGCATCCACCAGCAGCGCCGGGTCCTGTGCGGTGCCGGAGTCGAGGCGCCAGACCGCCACCCGCAGCAGGTCGTCGCGGCGGCGCTTGCCGACCTGTTCGAGCAACTCCGCGAGGTGCGCCTGGAGGCGGCGGGTGCGGCTGACCGGGCAGCGGCGGCGCATCACCTCGCCGTAGAGCGGGTGGGCCAACCGGACGTCGGTCCGCCGGTCGTGCTGGATCACACTGATCAGGCCGCGTTCCTCGGCGGTCTCCACATCCGCCTGGTCGGCCGCCTGCTTGAGCAGGTGCAGACCGAGCGGTTCGCCGAACGCCACCAGCTCGACGACCGCGCGGACGCCGTCGGTGAGCTTGCCGACCCGGGTGTCGATCAGGTCGGTGAGGTTGGGCGCCAACTCCAGCCGCCCGGTCCACTTCCAGATCCCGTAGGTGCGCTTCAGCTCCGCGCTGCCGCTGGCTGCGTGCACCAGCTCGCGTAACAGCAGCGGGTTGCCGGCCGAGAGCTCACCGAGCCGGTCGGCGGAGCCGGCGTCGACCGGGCCGCCGAGGATGGCCGCCAGCAGCCCCGCCGTCTCCTCCTGTGGCATCGGGCTCAGCTCGACGTGCTCGACCAGGTCGTCGGTCCAGAGTGCGCGGATCGGCAGCGGAATCTGCTCGCCGTCGCGCAGGGTGCCGAGCACTGTGGCGTTCTCCGCACGGGCGACCAGGTGCACCAGCGCCGCCGAGGGCGGGTCGAGCAAATGGGCGTCGTCGATGGCGAGCACGATGCGTCGGCCCGCCGCCTGCTGTTGCAGCACGTTGAGGGCCCAGCGCAGGATGCCGGCGGGGGAGAGGCCCTGGGGTTGCTCGGCGGGGAGGACCTGCACCAGCCCACCGAACGGCAGCGCGGCGGTGGTGGCGCTGGCCGCGATGGACCAGATCGCGAACCGGTCGCTGGGCAACGCGTTGACGCCCTCGCGCAGTAACCGGCTCTTGCCGATGCCTGCGCTGCCGCTGAAGAAGAGCCCGCGCCCAGCCTCGCCGGTCACCGCCGCCAGCAGGCGGTTCAGCTCGTCCGTCCGGCCGACGAACTCCCATCGACTCATCCGCGCAGCATATCGATCGGAATCCGTCCGCGCCCGTACCGTCACGGAACGAAGTTGAGTAGTCGCACAATTACCGATGAGTATCCGATGTGTTCCGCGCGGTCGCCGGCCCGCCCGTACTGTTCGGGCATCCGGGTTGTGCACCGGCTCTTCCACGCGACCGCCGTAACCGGTCACCTGCCACGGGAGGTCACCTGATGAAGCAGGGCCCTCTCCCCTCGGTCGACTCGCCGGACGACATGGCCGGCCCAGCCGACCTGCCCATCTGCGGCCCGCTGCCCGCCCGGGTCGGCGTGACCGGCCCCGCCCCGGAGGAACCGCTCGGCGTGGTCGCCGTCGGCCCGGCCGGCGCCGACCGGCGTGCCGTGCTCGCCACCCTGCTCGGGCTCGACCCGGTCATGCTCACCGTGCCGACCGGCAGTTGGCTGGTGGTGCGCAACGCCAAGGTGCCCACCCGGGCCGCGTTCGTGCCCGGCTACCGCCAGCCGCACTCCTACGGCGCGGACCGCAACGCCGCCGGCCCGGCGTTGGCCCGCCCGCCCCGGCGTGTCGAGCTGAGCGTGCCCGAACCACTTCTGCGGCACTTCACCCTGATCGACAGTCCGGACACCGCCATCCTGGGCGTGGCCGGCACCCGGGTGCTGCTCGACGCGGTGGGCCGGGCCGGCGCGCTGCTCTTCGTGATCGCTGCCGACCAGGCGTTCACCGCCGCGGAGCTGACCCTGCTCACCGAGGTCGCCCCGACCTCGGTGGAGGTCGTCTTCGCGGTGACCCCGGGTGCGACGGGTTGGGCCCCGTCGGCCGACGGTGCGGCGACTACGGAGGGCGCGGGGGCGTCCGTCCCGCCGGCCGAGGGTGCGGCGACGGAGGTCGACTCGGCCTCGGTGAGCGTGGCGGCACACCGCGCGGCGCTGTTGGCCGCCGTGCCGGCGCTGGCCGGCGCGCGGTGGTTCGCGGTCGGTGACGCCGACTCCGCCGCCGATCTGCGGCGGGCGCTCGTCGGTTGGTCGTCGCGGGAGGGCCTGCAGCGGGCCAGTGTCGACCCGCCGGTGTTGCCGGGCGGGCAGGGCCGCATCCCGGTGGTCGCCGACCCCGGCGACTGGTCCGAGCGACTCGACCGGCACACCCGCTCGTGCGCCCAGCGGATCCGCCAGCACCTCGCCCTGGAGTTGGCGAACATCCACCTGCGGGCGGTCCAGGAGATCGTGTTCGGGGTCGGGTGCGCGGGCCTACCGGACCTGCTGGACCGGGAGATGGCGGCGTTGTCGCTGTTGGCCACCGCGCAGTGCGACCAGGCGGTGCGCGGGATCGTGACCGACGTCGCGGGCCGGGTGCTCGGCGCACCGCCGACCGAGGGCGTGCGGCGGCGGATCGCCACCGCCGTGCAGTACGGCCTGGTCGACGACCGGCCCGGCCACGAGCTGGACAAGGTGCTACTGATCACCAGCACGGCCGGGGTCGCGACGTTGACCGGCCCGGAGGCAATCGACGCCCTCGCGAGCTATCCGGCGGCGGCCCGCGCCGAGGTGCTCCCGCCGGTCGCGGTCGCGCTGTCCGGCGGGTGCTGGCAACAGTGGCGTACGCCGGGCAACGACGATCACAGCGCGGCGCGGGCCTGGTCCCAGCGGGCGGTGCGGGAGGTCGAGCTGGGGTTGTCCCGGGAGATCTCCCGTCGGTTCGAGGTGATCCGTCTCTCGCTGGGCGCGGTGCTCTCCGATGCAGTCGACCACGGCATCCTGCTGGCCTGACCGCGCGGTGGCACCTCGGTCCGAGTTCGTCTCGCACCGCGCGTCAGACGGCGTGCGGGGCGACTCAGGCGTGCCCGGAGTAGGCGATCCAAGACGGGCCGGCGTTCCGGTTCCTCGGTTCCGGGAAACCGGTGGCACGATGGGGGGCATGGCGGCTCCGCAGGTTGCACCGGTCGAGACGCCGGCCACTGACGAGGTGCCGGCGTCCGACCGGCAGTGGGTGACGATCGTGTGGGACGACCCGGTCAATCTGATGACGTACGTGACCTGGGTCTTCCAGAAGCTTTTCGGCTACAGCCGGGAGAGGGCCGAGCAGCTGATGCTGGACGTGCACCACAAGGGCCGTGCCGTGGTCTCCACCGGTGCCCGGGAGCGGATGGAGCACGACGCGTCGCAGCTGCACGCGTACGGGCTGTGGGCGACGGTGGACAAGTCGTGAGCATGTTCCGTCGCCAGGCCGGCTGCTACGTCGCCACCTTCGCCGTGGACGAGGCGCGGGTGTTGCGCAAGGTCGCCTCCGAGGTGGTCGGCCTGCTCACCGATGGCTTCGACCACACCGACCCGGTCGTCGGTCGGCTCTTTCCCGCCGTCTACCCCCAGGACGCCTCGGGCACCGCGGAGTTCCGCCGCTACACCGAGGGCGACCTGAAGACCGCCAAGATCGACCAGGCGGGGGCGATCCTGGCCGCGCTGCCCGACGAGGCCGGTGGCGAGGTGCGGCTGGACGCCGAGGCGGCCGAGGCGTGGTTGCGGGCGCTCAACGACGCCCGGCTCGCGATGGGTGTCCGGCTGGAGATCAAGGACGGCACGGATCTGGGCGAGGAGTTGGACGACGCGGTCGCCGAGGACCCGGCGTCCAGCCGGGTGTTCCAGCTTTCGGTCTACGCGTACCTCGGATATTTGCAGGAGTCGCTGCTCAACGCCTTGATCGACTAGGCGTGACCGGCACCACTTCGGTGTGTGGTCGTCAGGCGTTAGGCTGGTGCTCGTGCTGAGCATCGACCGGTCGATCATCGACGCGATCGTCGCCCACGCGCGCCGGGATCACCCCGACGAGGCGTGCGGCGTGGTCGCCGGGCCCGTCGGCAGCGACACCCCGACCCGGCACATCCCGATGGACAACGCCGCGCGGTCGATGACCTTCTACGAGTTCGACTCGATGGAGCACCTGCGGGTGTGGCGGGAGATGGACGACCGGGACGAGGAGCCCGTCGTCATCTACCACTCGCACACCGCCACCGAGGCGTACCCGTCGCGGACGGATGTCTCCTTCGCCGGCGAGCCGGGCGCGCACTACCTGCTCGTCTCGACCCGTGAGCCCGACTCGGAGGAGATCCGGTCTTTCCGGATCGTCGACGGTGTGGTCACCGAGGAGCCGGTCCAGGTCGTGGAGGCCGGCGTCGACCCGCATGCCGTCCAGTCCTACATGTTCGGGCAGAGCCCGGCGACGGTCGACTACGAGTGTTCCGGCCGCTGATCCGTCAGCGTCCGCATTCGTCTCGTCCCGCCACCGTAGGCACACCCGATCGAGGAGCTCGACATCATGGCCATTGAGGTTCGCATCCCCACCATCCTGCGCAGCTACACCGGCGGCGCCAAGGTCGTCGACGGCACCGGCGACACCCTCGCCGATCTGCTCAACGACCTGGACTCCCGGCACGGCGGCCTGCGCGGCCGACTGATCACCGAGACGGGCACGTTGCACCGCTTCGTCAACGTCTACGTCAACGACGAGGACGTCCGCTTCCTCGGTGCGCTGGACGCCAAGCTCTCCGACGGCGACAGCGTCACCATCCTGCCGGCCGTGGCCGGCGGTGCGTTCGGCTTCGCCGCGGCAGCGGCGATCAGCTCGCACAGCGCCGCGGCGGCGGCGATCAGCTCGCACAGCGCCGCGGCGGCGGCGATCAGCTCGCACAGCGCCGCGGCGGCGGCGGTGCGCGGCGCCGTCGCGGCTCGCTGAGGTCGGCCGCCATGGCGCGGTACGACAGTCTGCTCGACGCGTGCGGGGGCACACCGCTGGTGGGTCTGCCCCGGCTCTCTCCGACGGTGCCCGACGGGGCGCCGCCGGTGCGGCTCTGGGCCAAGCTGGAGGACCGGAATCCGACCGGCAGCATCAAGGACCGCGCGGCGCTGTTCATGGTGCGGGCGGCCGAGGAGGCCGGTCGGCTCCGCACGGGTGACACCATCCTCGAACCGACGAGTGGCAACACCGGCATCTCGTTGGCGATGGTGGCCAAGTTGCGCGGCTACCGGCTGGTCTGCGTGATGCCGGAGAACGTCTCCACCGAGCGGGTGCAGCTGCTCCGCATGTACGGGGCCGAGATCATCTTCTCGCCGGCGGCGGGCGGGTCCAACCAGGCGGTCGCCACGGCCAAGCAGATCGCGCTGGAGCACCCCGACTGGGTGATGCTCTACCAGTACGGCAATGAGGCCAACGCTCGGGCGCACTACGAGACGACCGGGCCGGAGCTGCTGCACGACCTGCCCACCATCACGCATTTCGTGGCCGGGCTCGGCACCACCGGCACGTTGATGGGCACCGGTCGCTACCTGCGGGAGAAGGTCGACGGCATCCAGGTGGTGGCCGCCGAGCCGCGCTACGGCGAGCTGGTCTACGGCCTGCGCAACATCGACGAGGGGTACGTGCCGGAGCTGTACGACGCCTCGGTGCTGTCCCGGCGGTTCTCGGTCGGCACCCGGGACGCGGTGCTGCGGACCCGGCAGCTGGTCGAGGTGGAGGGCATCTTCGCCGGCTTCTCCACCGGTGCCATCCTGCACGCCGCGCTCGCTGTGGCGCACGAGGCGGTCCGGGACGGCCGGCGTGCCGACGTGGCCTTCGTGGTCTGCGACGGCGGGTGGAAGTACCTGTCCACCGGCGCGTACGGTGGCACGCTCGCCGACGCCGAGGACGCCCTGGAGGGGCAGCTCTGGGCCTGACCGGTGGGTTTCTCGTTACGGGCCGTCGACGTGTGTCGGCGGCCCGTACGCTGTCCGCCACGCCGTGAGCGGGTGTCACGTTCGTGACAAGTTCCGTTGGATCATTCTTGCCGCCGGGCCCCCGGGCGTAGGCTGCGCAGCGTGACGCACGCGTCGGTAGAGATCACGGCTGGAGCGTTGGCCGACACGAATGCTACTGACAGTGACAGCGAGACGACTCGATGCGACTGACAGTCCTTGGCTGCGCCGGCAGCTTCCCCGGCCCCGAGGCACCGTGTTCGGCCTACCTCGTCGAGGCCGACGGTTTCCGGCTCCTGGTCGACTTCGGCTCGGGGTCGCTGTCCAGCCTCCAGCGGTACGCGGGCCTGCACGCCCCGGACGCGATCCTGCTGACCCACCTGCACTGCGACCACATCCTCGACGCCGTCACCTACGTGGTGGTCCGCCGGTACGCCCCGGAGGGCCCTTATCCGCCGTTGCCGGTGTACGCGCCGTCCGGCGCACCGGACCGGCTCAGCGCCGCGTACGGCGACGACGGAACCGTCGAGGACGTCTACCAGTTCTACGCCCTCCAGCCCGGCACCTTCCCGATCGGCCCGTTCTCGGTCACCGTCGACCGGGTCAACCACCCGGTCGAGACGTACGGGGTGCGGCTGGAGCACGGTGGCCGGTCGCTCTGTTACTCGTCGGACACCGCGCCCTGCGACGCGTTGCTGCGGTTGGCCCAGAACGCCGACATGTTCCTCTGCGAGGCCAGCTACCTGGACGGGGTGGACAACCCACCGGACCTGCACCTGACCGGCCGGGAGGCCGGCGAGACGGCGACCAAGGCCGCGGTGGGTCGGTTGCTGCTCACCCATCTGGTCGCGGCGTGGGGCAGCGAGGCGCACACGTTGGAGTCGGCGGCAGCGGCGTACACCGGGCCCATCGACGTGGTTCGTCCCGGCGCCAGTTACGACGTCTGACCCACCCCGTCCCGGTTGGGGCGGGCCGGGCCGCGGTGTTGTGCCGTACTGTTCGCCAACCGGTCAGCGGACGGTCGTCTGACGCACCAGTGGCACCCGCACGGTGTGGGCATGCGGATCGCCATCGTGACCGAGTCGTTCCCACCGGACGTGAACGGCGTCGCGCACTCAGTGGTGCGCACGGCGGAGCACCTGCTCGACCGGGGCCACGAGCCGGTCGTCATCGCGCCCGCCCCGCCCGGCGCCGGTCGGCAGAGCACCGACCGTCTGCCGTACCCGGTGGTGCGCATCCCCAGCGTGCCGCTGCCCCGATACCAGGGTTTCCGGTTGGGCGTGCCGACCACCACCCGGCTGACCGGCGCGTTGCTGTCGGCCGAGCCGGACGTGGTCCACCTGGCCAGTCCGTTCGTCCTCGGCGCACGGGCGGCCACCCTGGCCGGCCGGCACGGGCTGCCCATGGTGGCGGTCTACCAGACCGATGTGGCCGCGTACGCGCGGGCGTACCGGGTGAGCTGGGGCGAGGCGGCGGCCTGGCGGCGGATCCGGGAGATCCACAATTCGGCGCAGCGCACCCTCGCCCCGTCCACCCGGGCCGCGGCCGACCTGATCGCGAACGGGGTGCAGCGGATCTGGCTGTGGCGTCGTGGCGTGGACGCCGTGCGCTTCGACCCGGCCAAACGGTGTGCGGCGCTGCGGGAGCGGCTGGCGCCCAACGGTGAGCTGCTGATCGGCTACGTCGGCCGGCTCGCCCCGGAGAAGCGGGTGGAGCTGTTGGCGGCGACGTCGCGGCTGCCCGGTGTGCGGGTGGTGGTGGCCGGGGACGGCCCGGCCCGCCGGCAGTTGGCCCGGGAGTTGCCCGGGGTGACCTTCCTCGGCGTGCAGCAGGGCGAGGACCTGGCCCGGCTCTACGCCAGCCTGGACCTGTTCGTGCACACCGGACCGCACGAGACCTTCGGCCAGACCATCCAGGAGGCGTTGGCCTCCGGGGTGCCGGTGGTGGCACCGGCCAGCGGCGGCCCGGTCGACCTGGTCGACCCGGGCGTGACCGGTTCGTTGGTGCCGCCGAACGACGGCGACGCGCTCGCCGCGGCGGTGGCCGACCTGGCCGGCGACGGCGACCGGCGGCGGGCCTACGGGGTGGCCGCCCGGGTCGCGGTCAGTCGCCGTAGCTGGTCGGCCGTCGGCGACGAGCTGATCGGGCACTATCACGCGGTACGCGCCGTGGCCGCCACCGTCGGCCTGCCGGCCGCCTCGTGAACGGGGCTGCGGGCGGTCTGCGGATCGTGCGGCTCGCCAACTTCGTGACCGCCCGCTCGGGTGGTCTGCGGACCGCGCTGCGACACCTCGGCGAGGGCTACCGGGCGGCGGGACACGATCCGGTGCTGGTGATCCCCGGCAGGCGCGCCGCCGACGAGTCGTACCCGTGGGGGCGGGTGATCACCCTGCCGGGCCCGGAGATGCCGGGCAGCGGCGGTTACCGGCTGCTCGCCGGCCGGCGTCGGCTGGCCCGACTCCTCGCCGATCTGGCACCGGACCGGTTGGAGGTGTCCGACCGGTCGTCGCTGCGTTGGACGGGCCGGTGGGCGCGGGCGCACGGGGTGCCGTCGGTGATGGTCTCGCACGAGTCGCTGACCGGGCTGCTCGGCCAGTGGGGTGTGCCCCACCCGCTGCGCAGGTCGACCGCCGACCGGCTCAACCGGGCGACCGGCCAGGCGTACGACCGGATCGTCTGCACGACCCGCTGGGCGGCCGAGGAGTTCGACCGCATCGGTGCCGGCAACGTCGAGCTGGTGCCACTCGGGGTGGACCTGGACACCTTCTCGCCGGACCGGGCCGACCCCGGGTTGCGCGCCCGGTACGCCGACCCGGGCGAGTTGCTGGTGGTGCACTGCGCTCGGCTGTCCCCGGAGAAGCGGCCGGAGTTGGCGGTCCAGGCCCTCGCCGAGTTGCGTCGGGCCGGCGTACCGGCGGTGCTGGTGATGGCCGGCGACGGCCCGCTGCGCGGCGCGCTCGCCCGGCGGGCGGAAGGTCTGCCGGTCACGTTCACCGGCTTCCTGCCGGACCGTGCCGCGGTGGCCGCGTTGCTCGCGAGCGCCGACGTCGTGCTCGCGCCCGGCCCGGTGGAGACGTTCGGTCTCGCCGGGCTGGAGGCGTTGGCCTGCGGCACCCCGGTCGTCGTCAACGCGGCAAGCGCCCTGCCCGAGGTGATCGGAGCCGCCGGTCTGGCCGCGTACGGCTCGGGGGAGTCGATGGCCGCGGCGGTGACCCGCCTGGCGGGCCGACCGGAGGCGCAGCGGCGACTGGCCGCCCGGGCGCGGGCCGAGGAGTTCGGGTGGCCGGCAGCCGTCGCCGGGTTCCTCCGCGTGCACGACGCGAACGCGCCCGTGGGCACCCCGAGCGAGGTGGATCCCCGCACCGCATAGGGTGCAGGCATGGCGCGACCTGACGGGCGAGGGCCCTCTCAACTCCGACCGGTGACTCTGACCCGAGGCTGGAGCACCCATCCGGAGGGCTCGGTGCTCGTCGAGTTCGGCGGTACCCGGGTGCTCTGCACGGCGAGCGTCACCGAGGGGGTGCCGCGCTGGCGCAAGGGCTCCGGGCTCGGCTGGGTGACCGCCGAGTACGCGATGCTGCCCCGCGCCACCAACACCCGCTCGGACCGGGAGAGCGTCAAGGGCCGCGTCGGTGGACGCACCCACGAGATCTCCCGGCTGATCGGCCGTAGCCTGCGGGCCGCCATCGACCTCAAGGCGCTCGGCGAGAACTCGATCGTGCTCGACTGCGACGTGCTCCAGGCCGACGGTGGCACCCGCACCGCCGCGATCACCGGCGCGTACGTCGCCCTGCACGACGCGGTGGGCTGGCTCGCCGCCCGCAAGGCGTTGGCCGGCAAGCCGGAGAAGGTGATGCACCGGTCGGTGGCCGCGGTGAGCGTCGGGATCGTCGCCGGTGAGGCACGTCTGGACCTCTGCTACGAGGAGGACGTCGCCGCCGAGGTCGACATGAACGTGGTGTGCACCGGCACGGGTGACTTCGTCGAGGTGCAGGGCACCGGGGAGGCGGGCGTGTTCGCCCGGGACCAGCTCGACAGTCTGCTCGACCTGGCCGTCGCGGGTTGCACCGAATTGGCCGAAGCCCAGCGGAAGGCACTTTCCCTCCCGTGAGCGCGAGGAGTGAGCTTGCGAGCCCCGCAGTCGCGAACAAAGGTGATTCAGCATGAACAAGGTCCTGCTCGCCACCCGTAACCGGAAGAAGCTGGTGGAGCTTCAGCGGATCCTGGACGGCGCGCTCGGCGCGCACCGGATCGCCCTGCTCGGCCTGGACGACGTCGAGCAGTACGCGGAGCTGCCGGAGACCGGCCTGACCTTCGGTGAGAACGCCCTGATCAAGGCGCGGGAGGGGTGTCGGCAGACCGGTCTGCCGACCATCGCCGACGACTCCGGGCTCGCGGTGGACGCGCTCAACGGGATGCCGGGGGTGTTCAGCGCCCGCTGGTCCGGTCGGCACGGCGACGACCAGGCCAACCTCCAGCTGGTGCTGGACCAGATCGCCGACGTGCCGGACGAGCAGCGGGCGGCGTCGTTCGTCTGCACCGTGGCGCTGGTGCTGCCCGGCGGCAAGGAGCACCTGGTCGACGGCCGGCAGTCCGGGCAGGTGCTGCGCACTCCGCGCGGCGACGGCGGGTTCGGCTACGACCCGATCTTCCTGGGTGACGGGCAGGACCGGACCAACGCCGAGCTGACCCCGGCGGAGAAGGACGCGATCAGCCACCGGGGCAAGGCGCTGCGCGAGCTGGCGAAGCTGGTCGCCAAGGTGCTGCCGCCCGCCGCCTGACGGGCGCGAGGTGCTGCCGCCCGCCGCCTGACGGGCGCGAGGTGCTGCCGCCCGCCGCCTGACGGGCGCGAGGTGCTGCCGCCCGCCGCCTGACGGGCGCGAGGTGCTGTCGTCCGCCGCCTGACCCGCGGCGGACGACAGCGACCCGGCGGAGGTCAGCCCAGCGGGCCGACCTCCCGTTCGATGGCGGCGCGCAACTCACCTCCGGCGACGACCGCACGGGCCGCCTCCATCACCGGGGCGAGGAACACGTCCGGGCCGGGCTCACCGGCCGCCGGGCCGAGCGCGGTGACGGCGGCACGGCCGGCCGGCGACGGTTGCAGGGGCGCACGCAGTTGCAACCCGCGTACGCCGGCCAGCAGCTCCACCGCGAGCAGGCTGGTCAGGTTGTCCAGCACGGTGCGCAGCTTCTTCGCCGCCGCCCAGCCCATCGACACGTGGTCCTCCTGCATGCCGCTGGTGGGCAGCGAGTCCACCGAGGCCGGGGCGGCCAGGCGACGGTTCTCGGCGACGATGCCCGCCGCCGTGTACTGGGCGATCATCAGCCCGGAGTTGACCCCGGCGTCGGGGGAGAGGAACGCCGGCAGTTCCCGGGAACGGGTGACGTCGAGCAGCCGGTCCACCCGCCGCTCGGCGATGGCGCCCACCTCGGCGGCGGCGATGGCGAGGAAGTCCGCGGCGAACCCGAGCGGAGCGCCGTGGAAGTTGCCCGTCGACTCGACCCGACCGTCCGGCAGCACCACCGGGTTGTCCACCACGGACACCAACTCCCGGGCGGCGACGGCCCGGACGAAGTCCAGGGTGTCGCGGGCCGCGCCGGCCACCTGCGGGGCACAGCGCATCGAGTACGCGTCCTGCACGGCGTGCGCCAGGTCGTCGCGGTGCGAGTCCATCACCCGCGAGTCCTGCAACAGCCGGTGGATGTTCGCCGCCGAGGCGGCCTGGCCGGGGTGCGGCCGGATCGCGTGCAGCTCGGGCAGGAACGGCCGCTCGGAGCCGAGCATCGCCTCGATGGCCAGCGCGGCGGTCACGTCGGCCATGGCGAACAGGTGCGCCGCGTCGTCGATCGCCAGCAACAGCATGCCGAGCATGCCGTCGGTGCCGTTGATCAGCGCGAGCCCCTCCTTGGCGGCCAGCTCGATCGGCTTGAGCCCGGCGGCGGTCAGCGCGTCGGCGGCGTCCAGCCGCTCACCTGCCGGGCCGAGGACCCAGCCCTCACCCAGCAGGGCCAGCGCGCAGTGTGCCAGCGGAGCCAGGTCACCGGAGGCGCCCAGCGAGCCGTGCTCCGGCACCCACGGGGTGATGTCGTTGTTGAGCAGGTCGACCAGGGCCTCGGCGACCAGCGGCCGGACCCCGGAGCGGCCCAGGGCGAGGGACCGGACCCGCAGCAGCATCATGGCCCGGACCACCTCGCGCGGCATCGGGGAACCCACCCCGGCGGCGTGCGAACGGATCAACGCGTGTTGCAGCTCGGCGCGCCGCTCCGGAGCGACGAAGGTGTTGGCCAGCGCCCCGAACCCGGTGGACACCCCATAGACCGGACGGCCGGACGACTCGATGCCGTCCACGATGGCCCGGCTGGTCGCCATCGCGTCGATGGTGGCCGGGTCGAGGACGACAGTGGCGGTGCCGCGGGCCACCGCGAGGACGTCGTCGGCGGAGATTCCGGTGGGCTGGATGGTCACTGTCGTCATGGCGTTACTCCGTTGCGCATTACCTGGCGGATCAAGGGGACACCGGGCCGGTAGGCCAGGTGGAGGTACGACGGCGCGTCCAGGACGACGAGGTCGGCCCGCGCGCCGGGGGTGAGGACACCGATGTCGTCGCGGCGCAGCGCCCGCGCGCCACCGGCAGTGGCGGCCCAGACCGCCTCCGCCGGAGTCATCCGCATCTCGCGGACCGCGAGGGCGACGCAGAAGGGCATCGACGAGGTGTACGACGACCCGGGGTTGCAGTCCGTCGCCAGCGCCACCGTGACACCGGCGTCGAGCAGCCGGCGCGCGTCCGGGTACGGCGATCGGGTGGAGAACTCCGCGCCCGGCAGCAGGGTCGCCACCGTACGGGTCCCCGACCCGTCGCTGTGGGCCGTGCCGGCCAGCGCGTCCACGTCGGCGTCGCCCAGGTGGGTGCAGTGGTCGACGCTCGCCGCGTCCAGCTCCACGCCGAGCCGCACCCCCGCTCCGGGGCCGAGTTGGTTCGCGTGGATACGGACGCCCAGCCCGGCAGCCTGCCCGCAGGCCAGGATGGCCCGGGCGTGGTCGACGTCGAAGGCACCCCGCTCGCAGAACACGTCGACCCACTTCGCGTACGGCGTGGCGGCGCCCAGCATCGGGCCGCACACCAGGCTCACGTAGTCGTCGGGGCGGTCGGCGTACTCGGCGGGCACCACGTGCGCCCCGAGGAAGGTGGTCTCGGTGCTGCTCTCGGCGGCGATCCGCAGCGAGCGGGCCTCGTCGGCGACGGTCAGCCCGTACCCACTCTTGATCTCCATGGTCGTGGTGCCCTGGCGCAGCGCCTCCCCGCGCAGCCGGCGCACGGTGGCCCGCAACTCGTTGTCGGTGGCGGCCCGGGTGGCGCCGACAGTGGTCCGGATGCCGCCGCCGGTGTAGGGCTGACCGGCCATCCGGGCGGCGAACTCGGTGGCGCGGTCCCCGGCGAAGACCAGGTGGGCGTGGCTGTCCACGAAGCCGGGCAGCACCGCCGCCCCACCGGCGTCGAGCCGCCGGTCGGCGGCCGGCGCGTACGCGGACGGCCCGACCCAGGCCACCCGACCCTCCTCGACCAGGACGGCCGCGTCGCGGCGGATGCCCAGCGGGCCCTCGCCCGCACCGTTGGTGACCAGCTCCCCGATGTTGTCGACGAGCAGGCTGCTCATGAGAGCGTCACCGCCTCGATGGCCGCCGACAACTCAGCCGCCACGTCGACCCTCAGGTGCCGGCCCTCGGCCACCACCAGCCGACCGTCCACCACGACCTGCGTGACGTCCGCGGCGGAGGCCGCGAAGAACGCGCCCACCGGCGGCACCCCGGCGGTACGGGCGCTGTCCAGCCGTACCGTGACCAGGTCGGCACGTTCGCCGACGGCGATCCTCCCGGCGTCGGCCCAGCCCAGCGCGGCGTGCCCGGCGGAGCCGGCCGCCGTCACCAGGTCCACCGGCGTGAAGTGGCCGCGTCGGCGGGTACGCAGCCGCTCGTCCAACTCCACCGCCCGGGCCTCCTCGAACAGGTCGACCACCGCGTGACTGTCGCTGCCCAGGCTCAGCCGGATGCCCGCGTCGGCCATCAGCCGGGCCGGGCCGATGCCGTCGGCGAGATCCCGCTCGGTGGTCGGGCAGAGGCACACCCCGGTCCCGCTGTCGGCGAGCACTGTCAGGTCGGCGCTGGTCGGGTGGGTGGTGTGCACGGCTGTGGTGTTCGGCCCGAGCACGCCGTGCTCGGCGAGCAGCCCGGTGGGCGAGCGCCCGTGCACGGCCCGGCACTCGTCGTTCTCGGCGGGCTGCTCGGAGAGGTGCACGTGCAGCGGCGCCTGCCGCTGCCCGGCCCACTCGGCCACCGTGCTGAGCTGGTCGGCCGGGACCGCGCGTACCGAGTGCACCGCCGCGCCGACCCGGACGTGGGAGTCCGTCGGCTGGAACGCCTCCGCCCGCTGCGCCCAGCGGGTCGCGTCGCCGTCGCCGAAGCGGCGCTGCGGGCCGGTGAGCGCCTGTCCGTCCACGGTGGACGTCAGATAGCAGGTGTCCAGCAGGGTGAGCCGGATCCCGGCGTGTGCGGCGGCCTCGACCAGCGCCGCGCCCATCTCGTTCGGGTCGTCGTACGCGCCGCCGCCGGGGCGGTGGTGCAGGTAGTGGAACTCGCCCACACAGGTGACCCCGGCGAGCGCCATCTCCGCGTACACCGCGCGGGCCAGAGCCAGGTAGGTGTCCGGGTCCAGCCGGTCCGCGACGCCGTACATCTGGTCCCGCCAGGTCCAGAAGTCACCCCGGCCGCCGTGGGTGCGCCCACGCAGCGCCCGGTGGAAGGCGTGCGAGTGCACGTTGGCCAGACCCGGCAGGGTCAGGCCGGGCAGTGCCACGGAGTCCGCGTACACCTCGACCCCGGCGTCCGGTCCGTGCGCTCCCAGCAGCGGCGTCACCGCGGTGATCCGGCCGTCCTCGACCTCGATCAGCACGTCGGGCGTGGGCTCGGCGTGCTCGGGCAACCAGGCGTACTCCGCCAGCCAGCGGGTGGTGGTCATGCCGCTCGCCTCCTTTGGAGCTGAATCGTCTGCGACATCAGCGTCGGTGCCGAGCCGGGCGTCGGCACGAGCGCGGTCGTCGGTGCCGGGCCTCGATCTGATTCGTTTGCGACATCAGCTCCAAAGGACGGCACCACCAGGGGTCGACCCCCGCCGCGTCGGAGCCGCCGTACCACGCCTACCGGCATGTCAGTTCCTCCAGCACCCGGGCCAGTGCCTGCACCCCGGCGGCGCAGTCGTCGTCGCTCGCGGCCTCGGCGGGGGAGTGCGAGACCCCGGTCGGGTTGCGCACGAAGAGCATCGCGGTGGGCAGGTGCCCGGCGAGCACTCCGGCGTCGTGCCCCGCACCGGTCGGCAGCACCGGCGCGTCCAGCAGCGTGGCCAGGCGCTCGGCCAGCCCACCGTCGAAGGCGACCAGCTCGGTGGCCGACTCCTCGGTGACCGTCACCGCCGTGCCGTCGCGGCGGGCCCGCTCGGTGAGCTTGCCGCGCACCGCGTCGACCAGGCCGGTCAGCGTCTCCGGGTCGGCGGCCCGGGCGTCCAGCCAACCGGTCACCTTCGACGGGATCGCGTTCGTGGCGTTGGGTTCGACGGCGACCCGACCCACCGTGGCGTGCGCGCCGCGCAGCCGGGCCTCCTTGTTGGCCGCCAGCACCGCGAACGCGTAGGTGAGCATCGGGTCGCGGCGGTCGGCCATCCGGGTCGTACCCGCGTGGTTGCCCTCCCCGACCACGTCGAAGCGCCACCGGCCGTGCGGCCAGATCGCGCTGGCCACCGCGACCGGCGCGTCGGTGTCGACGAGCGCCCGGCCCTGCTCGACGTGCAGCTCGACGAAGGCGCCGAACCGGCCCAGCACCTCCGGGCGGGCGCCCGCCGGCCGGTCGCCGAGCGCGTCGGCGAAGCTCACCCCGGCCGCGTCGCGCAGGCCGGCTGCGCGCTCGGGCGGCAGGGCCCCGGTGAGCAGCCGAGACCCCAGGCAGGGTACGCCGAAACGCGCCCCCTCCTCCTCCACGAACGCGCCCAGCACCAGCGGCCGGTCCGGGGTGACCCCGGCGGCGCGTAGTTCGTCCACGGCGAGGAAGGCGCTGACGATGCCGAGTGGGCCGTCGTACGCCCCGCCGTGCGGCACCGAGTCGAAGTGGCTGCCGGTCAGCACGGCGTCGGCGCCCTCGGGGTCACCCCAGTGGGCGAAGAGGTTGCCGTTGCCGTCCTCGGTGACCGGCATCGCGCGACGGTCGGCCTGCGCGCGGAACCAGGTCCGCAGCTCCAGCTCCGGCGCTGTCAACGCGTACCGCAGATAGCCACCGCTGTCGGCGTCCCGGCCGATCGGCGCGATCTCGTCCCACAGGGCCCGGAACCGGGCGGTGAGGTCGGCCGTCATGAGTCGGCACCCTCGGCCATCGGGACGCGGACCCCGGTGCGTTCGGCGACCTCGCGGGCGCTGTCGTAGCCGGCGTCGACGTGCCGGATCACGCCCATCGCCGGGTCGTTGGTGAGCACCCGCTCGATCTTCTGACCGGCCAGGGCGGTGCCGTCGGCCACGCAGACCTGCCCGGCGTGGATCGACCGGCCGATGCCGACGCCACCGCCATGGTGGATGGACACCCAGGACGCCCCGCTGGCCGTGTTGACCAGGGCGTTGAGCAGCGGCCAGTCGGCGATCGCGTCGGAGCCGTCGGCCATGCCCTCGGTCTCCCGGTACGGGCTGGCGACGCTGCCGGTGTCCAGGTGGTCCCGGCCGATCACCACCGGCGCGGAGAGTTCACCGGAGGCGACCATGTCGTTGAACCGCACGCCCGCCCGGTCCCGTTCGCCCTGGCCGAGCCAGCAGATCCGCGCCGGCAGGCCCTGGAAGGCGACCCGCTCACCGGCGAGCTTGATCCAACGGGCCAGCGACTCGTTCTCCGGGAACAGGTCCAGGATCGCCCGGTCGGTGGCCGCGATGTCCGCCGGGTCGCCCGAGAGCGCCGCCCACCGGAACGGGCCCCTGCCCTCGCAGAACAACGGCCGGATGTACGCCGGCACGAAGCCGGGGAAGTCGAACGCCCGCTGGTAACCGCCGAGCTGTGCCTCACCCCGGATCGAGTTGCCGTAGTCGAACACCTCGGCCCCGGCGTCGAGGAAGCCGACCATCGCCTCGACGTGCTTCGCCATCGACGCCCTGGCCCGGTCGGTGAACTCGGCCGGCTTCGCCGCCGCGTAGTCCCGGGCGTCGGCGAGCTCCACCCCCACCGGCAGGTACGCCAACGGGTCGTGCGCGCTGGTCTGGTCGGTCACGATGTCGATATCGACGCCCCGAGCGAGCAGCTCCGGGAAGACCTCGGCGGCGTTGCCGACCACCCCGACGCTCAGCGCCCGGCGGTCCCGCTTCGCGGCGAGGACCCGCGCGACCGCGTCGTCCAGGGAGTCGGCGACCTCGTCGAGATAACGGTCGTGCACCCGACGGTCGAGCCGGGTGCGGTCCACGTCCACGATCAGGCACACGCCGTCGTTCATGGTGACCGCGAGAGGCTGCGCGCCGCCCATCCCGCCGCAGCCGGCGGTCAGCGTCAACGTGCCGGCGAGGGTGCCCCCGAACCGTTTGGCGGCCACCGCCGCGAACGTCTCGTAGGTGCCCTGGAGGATGCCCTGGGTGCCGATGTAGATCCACGAACCGGCGGTCATCTGCCCGTACATGGTCAGGCCGAGCTGTTCCAGGCGGCGGAACTCCGGCCAGGTCGCCCAGTCGCCGACCAGGTTGGAGTTGGCCAGCAGCACCCGAGGCGCCCACTCGTGGGTGCGCATCACCCCGACCGGGCGGCCCGACTGCACCAACATCGTCTCGTCCTCGCGCAGGTCGGTGAGCGTGCGGACCAACGCGTGGTACGACGGCCAGTCCCGCGCCGCCTTCCCGGTGCCGCCGTAGACCACCAGGTCGTCGGGGCGCTCGGCCACCTCGGGATCGAGGTTGTTCATCAGCATGCGCAGAGCGGCCTCCTGCTGCCACCCGCGGGTGGTGAGCCGGCTGCCCCGTGCGGCACGGATGGGCTGGGTCATCTCTGCTTCTCCTCCGGTCATCCGAGGAACAACTGTCGGCGGGCCGCGGAGGCTTCGAACGCCTCCAGGCGGCGCTGGGTGTCGGCCGGCGCGGCGTCGCAGATCGCCTGCAACAGCACCATGGCCAGGGTCATCGGTGCGGTGTGCAGGTCGAACACGAGCTGCGCGCCGACCGCGGCGGGCAGCACCACGTGGGCGTGTTCGGTGGCCGGGCTGACCGGGGAGTCGGTGATCGCCACCACGGTCAGGCCTGCGGCCCGCGCGTCACGCAGCGCGTCCAGGGTCTCCCGGGGGTAGCGGGGCAGGACGAACGCCAGCAGGGCGGACGCCCCGGCCTCGGCCGCCTGCTCCAGCCGGTCGGTGAGCAGGCTGCCTCCGTCGTCGAGCACGCGTACGTCCGGGTGCACCTTCGCCGCGAAATAGGCGAAGTACGCGGCCAGCGGCGCGGCGGCACGCAGACCGAGCACCGGCAGCGGGCGGCTCTCGGCGAGCAGCCGACCGGTCTCGGCGATCCGGTCCCGGTCGGCGAGCTGACCGGCCAGCCGGTCCAGGTTGCCCATCTCCGCGCGTACCGCCTGCTGGAGTTCGTTGCCCGCGTCCGCCGACCCGCCCGGTGTCCCGGCGGTGAGATCACGCAGCCGACGGCGTAGGGCCGGGTAACCGTCGTGCCCGAGCGCGACGGCGAACCGGGTGACCGACGGCTGGCTGACCCCGGCGAGATCGGCGACCTCGGCGGCCGACAGGTACGCCACGGCGGGGGCGTGCTGCACGAGGCAGTGCGCGATCCGGCGCTGCGTGGGGGTGAGCCGGACACCCTGGAACAGGTCGAGCACCCGGTCAGCGGGCGCCTCGACAGCTCCTTCATTCATGAGCTGACTCTATGCATAGAAACTTTCACGAGGCAAGCAGTGGTCCCCCGCATCGAAGGGTGCCAACCGGGGCCGGGAGCGCTGGACGGCGGTCGGTACTATCCGCACGGCGGTTCAACGGAGGAGTGCGCATGCAGCCGGAAGGCCCCTACAGGTTCACCCACGCTCTCGGCGGGTCACCAGTGGGCAAGGCATGGGCAGCCATCGACGAACAGGGCCGGTTCGTCACGGTGGCGGTGCTCGACGCCACCGTCGCCGCCACCGCCGGATGGCGCGAAGCCTTCTCCGGGGCAGCCGACCTGCTGGCCCGGTCGGCCGACCCGACCCCCTACACGTACGCCGACTTCTCCGCCGCCGCCCCCTGGGTGGCCTACGCGGCGGACGTCGGCCCCGGCGCGGAGAAGCTGTTCCGGGCCCTCGGTGTCGACTACACCCCCGCCCCGACGACGGCCCCGCCGACCTCCGCCCCACCGTCCTCCGCCCCACCGTTCTCCGCGCCGCCTGCGGTGTCCGCGCCTCCCGTGTCGGCCCCGCCGCAGCCCGTCTCCGGTGGACCGCCTGCCCCGTGGGCGGTGCAGGCCGCGCCGATCCCCAGCCAACTGGTATCCGCAGCCCCGCACCCGGTCTCCGGCGCACCCACCTCACCGGGTGCGGTGACCTCCGCGCCGCCGGCCATCCCCGTCCCGACGAGTGGGCCGGGCGGCGACGCGTTCTCCTCACCGGTCCGCCGCATCGCCCCGTCCGCGCCCAAGCCCCAGCGGACCGGCCTCTGGATCGGGATCGCCGCGCTGGTCCTGGTGGTGCTCGCCGGTGCCGGCGGCCTGGCACTGTGGAGGGGTTCAGGCGACAAGCCCACGGACGTTGCCGGCGGCAGCAGCAGCCCCGCACCGCCGCCGATGCCCGCCACGCCACCACAGTCACCCGGCATCGAACCGCCGCAGGGCGGTAAGTGGCCGACCCAGTGGCCGACGTTCACCGAGCGGGACAACGTACGCACGTTGGCGAACCTCGACGGGCTCGGCTTCCCGGTCAAGGTTCCGCTGGACTGGAACTGCACCATCGCCGGTCAGGCCGAGGGCTTCGCCAAGTACAACTGCGGCCGGGCGGCCTCCGGGGAGTCCACGATGGGCGGTGAGTTGATCGTCCGGAACTGTCCTCAACCGTGCGACGAGCGCCGCCAGACCGCCATGCGGATGGCCGAAGAGGCGTGGGGCGCGCGGTGGATCCGCACCGGTCAGTCCACCACGCTCGGCGAGACGCTGCTCAACGTCGACGGTGAGCAGCGACACGCTCTGGCCGTCGTCGCCTACTACCGTGGTGGCCCGGACGGCGTCGTCGATCGACAGATCGTCCTGCGGCTGACCGGTCCGATGCAGGAGGCGAATCAGCTGCGTCGCATCGCCACCTACCTGCGGGGCGTGCTCGTCTTCTAAACCCGGCGCGGATGTGCGTGCCGCGCGGCACGCACATCCGTCGCCGGTGACACTCAAACGCCGGCTTCGGCGATCCAGGCCGTCATCCGCGCCGCGAACTGCTGTTCCGAGAACCCGTTGGCGTGTGACCGGACACGGTCCTGCGACAGCTGCGTCAACCGGTGCACCAGCGGAGCGAAGCTACGCGGCTCCTGGGAGTCGATGAGGAAGCCGGTCTCCCCGTCGACGACGGTCTCCAGCAGGCCACCTCGGCGCAGACCCACGACCGGGGTCCCGCACGCCTGAGCCTCGACCGGGATGATGCCGAAGTCCTCGTGCACGGGGAACAACAGCGCCCTCGCACCCCAGTAGAGCTGGCGCAGACGCTCCTTCGACGGACGCACCTCGAACGTCACCGGCACCCTGACCCGCTCGGCCGCACGTCGCAGAGCGGCCTCTTCCGGACCGGAACCGGCGATCACCACCGGCAGCCCGGCCTCCTCGGCGATCTGGATGATCAGGTCGAAGTTCTTGTACGGGATCCACCGCCCCACCCCGAGCAGGTAGTCGCGCGACTGGCTCTGGTCCGCAGCCGGCGCGGCCGCGAAGTAGTCGACGTCCACCGGGGGGTTGATGACGACCGCGTCCCTGCGCCAGAAACGGGCGATGCGGGCCCGCACCTCCTCCGAGTTCGCGGCATAGCTGTTCACATGACGGCTGAGCCGGACGTCGGCGGTCTGCAACACGCGTCGCGGCAACGTCAGCATCGGGTTGGAGCCACGCCCGTCGAAGTCCGGGCTCCAGATGTACCGAGCGGGGGAGTGCACATAGCTGAGGTAGCGGGTGCTCTCCGAGGTACCGAGCCGAACGGTGTGCGCGAACGCGTGGCTGGACGAGATCACGAGGTCGAACCGCTCCTGGCTGAGGGTCCGCCACACCAGTGGCATCACCGGCAGCGCCCCTGCCTTCGTCCGGCGCAGCGGTGTCCGCGCCATCCACGACTCCCGCAGGTTGGGCTCGACGGCGTCGTGGTCCTTCCAGAGCACGAAACGCTCAGCTTCCGGCAGCAGGTTGCTGATCTGCCGGAAGACGTTCTCCGAACCGCCGGTTGCCCCGAACCACTCGTGAACGAGCGCGACACGGGCGCTCGCCAGAGCGTCGAGTGGGCCTGTCGCGCCGGCTTGGGGGATCGCGGAAAGGTTGTCTACCACTGGTTGCTCCTCATGCCACGGGACTTGCGGCGCCCGACGAGACCGAGCCGCCATTTTGATCACTGTTCGCCGTCCGGCGATCGGTGGAGGTGCCGCTCGCCGATTTCGTACTGATCTCCGCGAAACCCTTGCGCAACTGTCGGCGGAGCGCCTTGGCGAGTGGCCGCTCCACGAACCGGTTCGTCAGGTACGCGAGCAGGAGCACCCCGGCCACGAAAGAGGCAACCAACAGCCATGGCGTCACCGAGTCGTGGAACCGGATAACCACGATCCGGCTGAACTGCATGTGCAGCAGGTACACCGGATAGGTCAGCGCCCCGATGACAGTCAGGCCGCGCCACTTGAACCAGGAGAACCAGCCCAGCGCCACCGCCACCATCAGGGCGAAGAACAGGAACATCACGGGAAGCGCGACCTCGAACGACACGACGGGCTGGTCGGCGTTCTGTCCATCCACCCGGCGTCCGAGGGTGATCAGACCGATCACCATCGACGTGCCGAGAATTCCCCAGGCCACCAGGTTCGGACCGAACCGATAGATCAGGTATAGCGCGATACCGGCGACGAAATACGGGGCGAAGCCTGCCTCGACAAACTGGATCAGGGGCTTGACCTGCGAGTATTCGGCGTACAGGGCGGCGGTCATCCACAACACGCAGAAGAGCACGACCCGCTTGTAGGTCAGCCCGAACCACACGACGACAGCGAAGAGGAGGTAGAACTTCAGCTCGACGAAGAGAGTCCAGTAGACCGAGTCGATGTTCGGTATGCCGAGGAAGGTCTGCAGCATCGTCGCGTTGATGAGGACGTGTGACGGCTGCGGGGGACCGTTCTCGAGCGGCCACAGTGTGAGGGCCGCCGAGGTGGCCAGTACCGCGAAGACATATGCGGGCATGAGGCGGGTGACCCTCGAGATCGCGAAGTCGGCAACGGACCGACCCCAGCAGCTCATGCAGATCACGAACCCGCTGATGACGAAGAAGAACTCCACACCCATCCAGCCGTACCGGAACACGGTGACGACCGGCTCACCGAAGATCTCGACCACGTTCCTACCCCAGGCACCGCGGTTGTCGTTGTCGACGAACACGTGGAAGCCGAGTACCGCGATGGCGGCGCAGAAGCGCAGCAGGTCGAGGATGTAGAGGCGGTCGCCGCGTGCGCGCTGCGAGGACGCGGAGGCCGTCACATCGGGGGTAGCCACCGGCGGTGGGGCCGGACGGTCCGGCGCTCCCTCCACCCCGGTCATCAAACCGGCTTGCACAAGCATGGTTTCCTCATTTGATCGCTACCAGGTCGTCCTGCGGAGTCTCGTCGACTCCGCGACCGAGCTTCTTCAGGACGAACGACAGGAACGTACGGCGAAGCTGGGGAACGGCCGCCACGTAGCCGATCCAGACCAGCAGGATCGCCACGCACGACGCGACGAGGTGCAGCAGCCCGGAGCCGGCCAACAGATACCCGGCGACGGCCGCGGCGGCCGCGCCGGGCAGCGCGATCGCGATCAGCCGCATGCTGAAGCCCAGTACCGAGAGCAACCGGGCCGAGATGAGGAACATCAGGATGCCGCTGAGGGACGAAGCGGCGCCGATCGTGAAAGCGCCCCAGTGCTTGTACAGCAGCAGGTTGAAGGCGATCGGAACGCCGAAGGAGACCGCCATCACGATCGCTACCTTGAAGTTCGCTCCCCGGGCGTTCAACACCTTCACGAAGGTGTAGCCGAGCACGTGCGCCCAGATCCCGAGCGCGAAGCCCAGCAACAGCACCGATGAGACGTCCACCGCTCGGCTGTCGAACTCGCCCCGGGCGTACAGCAGGGTGACGATCCCCCTGCTGTTGAGAGAGAGGACCAGGGCGAGGGGGATGGCCACCAGGATCACCGGCGGGATCAGGCGGCGGAGCCCGTCACCCACCTCGTGCGTCTTCATGCGGGCGAACGAGGCCAGGCCGGCCAGGCCCAGCGGCGCGGCGAGCAGGGCCATCACCGAGTCGACCACGAACCGTGCGTACTCGGTGGCCGCGACCACCTCCACACCGAGCAGCGACCCGACGGCCCGCTCGACGCCGATCGACCCCTGGAGGATCACCGGGATCAGCAGCAGCGGCCGCAGCCGTCGCCAGAACATCCGCAGAGCCAGCTTGGTGGCGGTCCGGTCCGGGCGGTGGGGACCCGACCCGTCGGCGTCGCGCAGATAGCCCTGACGTCGAAGCCAGTAGCTGCCCACACACCACAGCACGATGTACGGAAGGGTGAACCCCCAGGCCAGCACCGACACGTGGCCGGTCATCCAGGCGATGACCGTGGCGAGGATCAGCCCGATGCTCTGGCACGAGGGGCGCAGGTTGATCAGTCTGACGTCGTCGTTGGCGAGGCCGACCAGGGTGTACAGGTTGTAGAGAACGTAGAACGGCACGCCCAGCGCGGCGATGCCGAGCATCGTCGCGGCGATGTTCGCCGTTTGAGGGTCGAGGCCCGGCCCGAGCAGCCCCACCCACAGGTCCCGACCGAAGATGAGCGCCACCGCCAGGACCACGGAGAACACACCCAGCAGCAGGTGCACGGCGCGATAGAGCACCTGCGCCATCGAGGGCCGCTCCTGGCGGTACTGCACGTAGAGCGGCAGGAACCCGGCGGAGAGCGCGTCGGCGGTGAAGAAGTTGATCGGGATCAACGTCGCCGTCAACGCGATGCGGTTGGCAGCGACCACCCGCCCCGCTCCGAAGAGCGCGGCCAACAGGACCTCGCGGAGCAGGCCGAGGATCTTCCCGGCGATGCCACCGAGAACCAGACGGAAGAAGACCTTGCCCATGTCAGGCCTGACGCTGTGTGATCAGCTGCGCGAAGTCGGCGAGGTAGTCCCGTGCGCAGTGGTCGAGAAGGAAGGTGGGCGGGAGCAGGTTGACGCGCGGCCCCCGCTCCGCCGTCACCTTCTGCACCACGTCGGCGAGCGCGTCGGAGTCAGCCGTGTCGACTTCGTGCAACACCCGGCTCAGCGCCTCGGATCGGATCGAACCGGCGGTGACGACGCACGGCAGGCCGGACGCCAACGCCTCCAGAACCGCCATCGGAAGCCCTTCCAGACGTGCCGTGGTGAGCAGTGACACGTCCGCCGCGGAGTAGTAGTCGCGCACCACGTCCGCGTCGACGCGTCCGGTGAACCGGACCATCTCCTCCAACTGGAGCTTGCGGACCAGACCCTGCAACCGCCCCTCGTCCGGGCCGTCGCCGACGACCACGAACCGGAACCGGCTGCCGAGGCCGCGGTCGCGCAGGATCGCCGCCGCCTGCAGCGCCCGATCCACCCTCTTCTGCACATGCAGGCGGCCGACGCAGCCGACCAGCACGGTCTCCTCGTCGACTCCCAGCTCGCGCCGGATCCGGTCCCGGGCGACGCCGTCGAACGCGTGATCCTCGGCTCGGACGCCGTTGGGGATCAGACGCACCTTGTCGGGCGAGGCGGACCAGTTCTGCGGTGCTGCCGTCAGCGACTCGACCACGTTCTCGCCGACCGCGACGAGGCGGTCGAAGTCGCGGTAGCGGGCCAGGTCGCGCACCAGGCCGAGGGCGTTCTTGGGCGTGCCGGCCAGGGAGCGCGCGGTCGGCGCCCGCAGCTTCGAGCCCAACTCCATGGCGGACGTACCGTGCACCTGGAGCACGAACGGCGTACGAGGGTGCTGGGCCCGCTCGCGGACCACCGCGTAGGAGCCGGCGCTCACCGAGAAGACCACGCTCGGGGCCGCGCCCGTCGCCACCCAGTGCGCCCGGGACTCCTCCCACCAGGCATGGGAGTAGCGGCCGGGCCGGGTGCCGGCCAACGGCGTCACCTGCACGCCGTCCTCGGTGAAGGTGCCGGAACGGCCGGGGATCGCGGTGGTGACGATCTGCACCCGCGGTACGTGCAATGCCCATTCGGCGGCCAGCCGCCAGGCGAGGGTCTCCATTCCACCGGTGTGGTGGTGCGGCGTCGACCGGGAATGGATGAGAATCGACTCGATCACAGCAGGTCCCTATACAACGATTCGAGTTTGCCGGTCTGTCGGCTCAGGTTGAACCGGTCTTCGACGTTCTGCCGTCCCACCTTGCCGAACCTGTCACAGAGGTCCTGGTCGCGTAGTAGCTCGATCAGCCGGGCCGCGAGCGCGGTGGCGTCTCGTTCGGGCACCAGGAAGCCGTTCGCCCCGTCCGTGACCGCCTCGGGGATGCCGCCGTGGTGGGTTCCGACCACGGGTTTGCCGGAGGCGGCCGCCTCCAACAGGACCATCCCCAGACCTTCCTGGTCACCGTCCTGGGCCGTCACGCTCGGCAGGCACAGCAGGGTCGACCGGCTCAGCCAGCGGAGGGTGTCACTGTGTTTCTGCGCGCCCAGGAAACGCACGCCGGCCTCGACCCCGACCTCCCGGGCGAGCGCACCGAGGGAGTCGCGTAGCGGCCCCTCGCCGATCAGTACCAGCTCGGCGGCGGGAACAGCCTTGCGCACCTCGGCGAACGCCCGCAGCAGGTACTGCGTCCCCTTCTTCTCCACCAACCGCGCGACGTGCAGGATCCGGGGCGTCTCCACGGGACCGGACGGTTCGATGGCGTCCACGTCCACCCCGATGGGCAGAACGTGACACTTCTCGGCGGGGTAACCCCACTCCACCGCGCGCCGACGGATGTGCTCGGACACGCAGATGAACACGGCGCCCTCGGCGAAGAGGGACTGACGCCAGGTCACGTAGTTCATCCACGAGGGCTTCTTCGACGTCATCATCTTCGTCCGACTGACCGTCACGTCGAAGCCGTGCAGGGTGGTGACCAGTGGCACTCCCAGCGCCTTCGCGGTGGGGACGGCGTACACCCCCTCCACGCCGAAGTGGGCGTGCAGCAGTGCGGTGCCCCGCTTCCCGAGGGCACCGACGAGTGCCTCCGAGCGGCGGGTGAACGTGTACGACAGGACAGCGGGTTTGCCGAACTCGGCGACGCTTACCGAATCAGTTCCCGGTCGGGCCGGGACCGGGTCGCGGCCCACGAACAAGGGATGGAAGCTGCGCATCGCCAAGGCCTGGTTCGGAATGAACGTCTCGGACGGCAGGAATTGTTGATGTCTCAGGATCCCGACGGTGGGGAGTTGCATGGTGGTTCGACTCCTCGCGGTCGCCCACGACGAGGTAGGCCACCAGCAGCGAAAGAATGGGAATGAGATGGATGTCGCCGAAGATCTCGGTGTTGTCGCCCAGGCCGTGGATCAGCGTCCACGCGACCGCGGCGGTGGCCCAGAGCGCGAAGGTCCGATGCCGGTGACCACCGGTGTGCACGGCCCGGACGGCGAGCCGCAGGGTGAGCGCGAAGAACACCGCGATCAGCACCAGGCCGGCCAGACCTGTCGCGGCCCATCCCGCCAGGAGGACGTTGTGGGGCGGGAAGCTGCGGTAGATGCCGTGCTCACGCGCGTACGCCGCGAAGCCGGCGTCCCAGCCCCCGTAACCGAGGCCGAGGAGGGGATCCCGCAGGAACGCCTCGGCCCCGAAGCCCCAGATGGCTGTCCGGTCACCGAAGGACTTCGCCAACGCCTGGAGGAAGCCGAGTTCGGCGGCGAGCACCACCGCGCCGACGACGCCGAGCACACCGGCGCCCACGAGCCCGAGCGCCAGTTTGCGCCCCACCGGGCGTCGGTGGCTGCCGTGCCGGGACGGGAGCGGCTCTCCCGACCCCGCCCGGCGTGCCCGGGTGAGCCGCCGAACGGCGAGTACTGACGCGGGCAGGGCGACCGCGAGGAGCGTGGCCGATTTGGAACCGGTGACCGGCACCGCCGCCAGCGCGACGAAGCCCACCATGCGCGTCCAGCGGCTTCCGGTGATCGTCGCGATGGCGAACGCGGCGACCGCGTTCACCCCGAGGAAGAGCCCGGCGACGTTCGCGTTGACGAACACCCCACCGGATTTGGCCTCGTCGAAGACGTTGTTCGGACTTCCGGTGAAGAGGGCGGCGACGGTGTTCTGCCCGCTGACGAGCCCGGCGATCGACCGCAGGAAGGCGTCCTCCACCCCGGGCAGGACGCGGAAGACGAGTACGAGCAGCGCCTCGACCACGATCCAGGGCCAGTACCAGGGTTCGATCCGGCGCAGCAGGCCGTCGTCCTGACGGACCGCCTGGACCATCAGCGTCAGCGTGACGACGAACTGGCCGAGCAGGGCGATCAGTGGCAGACCGGCTCGCGGGTCCGGGGACCAGGCCAGTGCGAGCAGCCGCACCACCAGCAGGGCGATCAGGACGCGGAACAGGCCGAGGCGGAACAGTTCGACACCTGAGCCGCGCCGGGCCGCCAACAGCACGCCCGGCACCAGCAGGATGGTGACCACCGTCGACGCCGCCACGTCGGTGCTGCCCTCGGGCAGCAGATAGAACTGTGGCACCGCGAGGAAGAGCACGAGGCACGCTGCGGCCCACGGCGCCGATCCGATCGTGATCGCCCAAGCGATGGCTGAGCGGGCCCTAGCCACGAGGCCTTCCGGCACCACCCGCCGGCCGCGTCACCACCTCGTCGGTGCGCCGTGGCATCCGGGCCGCGATGTCGCGCAGGAGACCACCCCGGGAACTCCAGCCGAAGTCGCCGGCGTACCGCACACGGGCCGCGAGTACGTCGTCCGACGCGGGGTCGATCGCGGCCAGTACGTGGTCGACGAAGTCGTCGGTCGAGGTCGCGGCCGTGATGTGGTCGGTCGCCCGAGCGGCCTGCACGACGTCGGGGATGGGGGTGCTGACCACCTTCAGGCCCGAGGAGAGGTATTCGTAGCACTTGAGTGGGCTGACACCCGCGGTGTAGTCGTTCAGCGCGTACGGGATCAATCCCACGGTGCACGTGCCCGCCGCGGCGGCGAGTTCGTTGAGCGGAAGCATCCCGAGGTATCGAGCCCCGAGCCGTTCGAGTTCGGCCAATTCCCGGTCGTATCCGCCCCCGCCCGCCGCGATCGGGCCCGCGAGGAGCAGTTCGCCACGGCCCTTCAGTGCGGTGGCCAGCGTGCGCAGCAGCTCGAAGTCCAGCTTGTGCGGCGTGAGGTTGCCGGCGAACAGCGCGGCGGGCCGCCGCTGGGCCGCCGGTTGGCTGTCGGCGGCGAAGACGTCGACCTCGGCGACGTTCGGCAGGGTCAGGACATCGGTGAACCCGACGTCGTTGAGGTGGGCCGTGACGGCGCCGCTGGTGCCGATGGTCAGGTCGGCACGGTTCGCGAGGATCCGCTCACCAGCGGACACGGCCGAGCCGTCGATGCCGGGGAACGCCTGGAAGATGTCCACGCAGTGGTAGAGGGTGTAGTCCGCGTACTGTTCGAGACCGTACGTGACGGGCGTGAAGGTCCAGAGGACCCGCGGGCTGGGGCTGCGTCGCCACTCGGCCACCGCCCGCTCCAACAGAAGCCGGTTCGGCAACCGCGTGGGCGCCTGGTGAATCGGCACGATGAGCGGCGAGATGACAGTGACCCGATCCGGAATCGGACGGTAGGTGGCAGTCTTCTCATGGCCGACGACCGAGTGGCGCAGCCGCTTCGCGATACGGGTGACGTCCTTCGCGTCGAGCCGCACCCGCCGCAGACCCAGGGACTCCACGAAGTAGGTGTCGAAGTCACGGGCCAGTTCCCGTACGACGTAGTGCTGGTTCGTGGCGATCGGAGAGTTCCACTCGGCGGTGCCCAGGACCAGGATCGTCGGCGCTGTCGACCCGGTTCCGGGAAGGGGGTCCGGGGGCGAAGGTGGTGTCGTCACGTATCTCTTCCGGATTCGTCCGGCCGCGTGTTCCCGCTGCGGCCGCAGGTGTGCAGACCGCGGGGCAGCGTTGGTGCGTGCATGACGGGACGCACCCCCGTTGCCTTACGATCCCCGTTTGGTGTGGCGCGCTTCGCCAGCCCGACCAGGCTGTATCGGGCGCACCCGCAGACGCGCAGCAGTGCAGGCTGCCCGTCAAGCCCGGGTTAATAGACCTCAACGCCGCCCCTCCTGTCAATGGCGGCCCGGCGCCGGACCGGGCGGGCGCCGCCGCGGGCCACGAAAGGCCGCACGGAATGTGCAGATTTGAGGGCGTGTGGGAGGGCGAGTAACGCAGAGGAAATGGCTTTTCGGTCAGACTGTGCCGACGAGGGACCGACTACCGCCCGTGTGCGGGGAACGCCACTGCTCCCTTACTGTGGACGTATGACCGACGACATCGTGCTCCTGCTTCGGCGGGCCGGCTTCGGTCCCACCGTGGCGGAGATTGGTGCCGCTCGTCGGCTCGGCTACGCATCGACACTGTCCGGTGTGTTGGCGCCGACCGGCCCGGATGTCGGCGCGACCAGCGCGCCCACACCCGACCTGGGGCCCGATCCGGTCACGCTCCTGCCCACTGCCACCGAGGCCCAGCGAGCCGAGGTCGCCCGTCGTCGCACGGAGCAGACCATCTCGCTGGCACGGTGGTGGCTCGACAGGATGACCGTGGCCGACCACCAGGCGGTCGAGAAGCTTCTGTTCTTCTGGCACGGCCACTGGGCCACGTCGGTCGCCAAGGTTCGCAGCCCTCAGCTCATGTTCGGGCAGCTGCGCGCGTTCCGAGAGGCGCGCGACTTCGCCGACCTGGCGCACCGGATGGTGCTCGACCGCGCGCTGGTCTACTGGCTGGACGGGCAGCACAACAAGAAGTCGGCACCGAACGAGAACCTGGCCCGGGAGTTGTTCGAGCTGTTCATGCTCGGCGTCGGGCAATACACGGAACGGGACATCAAGGAGGCCGGTCGGGCTCTGGCGGGCTGGCGGGTCATCCTCGACCGCGAGATGCCCGTTTCCGAGCCCCAGCACCGCGATACCGGCCGAAAGACGATCCTCGGCGTAACCGAGAACTTCGACGCCCGAAGCCTCGTCGACCTCCTGCTCCGACAGCCGGCCTGCAGCCGGTTCATCGCATCCCGACTGTGGTTCCGGTACGCCTCCAGCAACCGACCGATCCCTGAGCGCACCCGGGAGGCGATGGCTGCGGCGTTCCCGGCCCCGATGGCGATGCTCAAGGTGCTCTTCGCCGACGAGGCATTCCAGCAGACCCGCGGGACGCTGGTCCAGCAGCCGGTCGAGTGGCTCGTCGGTGCCATGCGTCATCTGGGGCTCCGGCCGGCGGCGATGTCCGACAAGGTGTTCACGCAGCTCTACTGGGCGATGGAGGCGTTGGGTCAACGTCCACTCGCCCCACCCAGTGTCGGCGGGTGGCCGGCGGGCACCGCCTGGTTGACGTCGGCCGCCGCGCAGACCCGGCTGACGATCGCCGGCATGCTCGTCGACATGGTGCGACCCGGTCCATTGACCCCAGAGGCTGTCGCCCATCTGCTCTGCGTCGACCGGTGGACCGACCGGACGTACGCGGTGCTGCGCGATGCCCGCAGCGACCGACTGAAGCTGACCTTCGGGCTGGTCAGCCCCGAGTATCTGGTGACCTGACCAGAGTGGGTGGGTGGACATGGATGCATTGACCCGACGGCGCTTCCTCATCTCCTCCGGGGTGGTCGGCGGCAGCGCGTTGGCGGCCGGGGCAGGTGTGCTGGGCTTCCAGGAACTGCTTCAGACCGCCGAGAAGGCCACCGCCGGCGACGTCGAGGACGGCCTGCCGACACTCGTCCTGGTCACCCTCTACGGCGGTAACGACGGGCTCAACACCGTCGTGCCGTACGCGGACCCGGCCTACCACCAGGCCCGACCGGAGCTGGCGTACGCGCCGGAGCGGGTGCTGCGACTCGACCAGACGCTGGGCCTCAATCCGATGCTGCGCGGAATGAAGCGGCTGTGGGATGCCAAGCGGTTGGCGATCGTTCTCGGGGCCGGTTACCCCAACCCGGACCGGAGCCACTTCAAGTCGATGGACATCTGGCAGACCGCATCCCCCGGCACTCCCGCTCCCACGGGTTGGGTCGGGCGGTGGCTGGACGGGACGAAGGCCGCCACCGAGGCGGCCGTGAGCTTCGAGCCGGTCCTGCCGCCGCTGCTCGTGGGCAAGTCCCGCATCGGCGTCTGCGTGAGCTATCGAGGGCTCGTGCTGCCGCCGGGGGTCACCCCCGACGCGGTCTCGGCCCTCGGTCAGGTCCAGCCCGGCGAGTCGGAGATGCAGGCGCGAGCCGCCACCTCCTACGCGGACCTCATCACCATGAACCGGGTGGTGGCGAAATCCGCGGGCAGCGGCTCCGACGAGCAGGGCCACAGCGGCGGCGAGGCCGTCCCGGCTACCGGAACGGGTGGCGACAACGCGTTGACGGCCCAGTTGGCGCTCGTCGCCCGGTGCGTCGAGTCCCGGGTCCCCACCCGGGTCTACTCGGTGAGCCTCGGTGGCTTCGACACCCACGCCGGTGAGCGTGTGTGGCAGGAGACGCTGTTGCGGCACCTGGATGACGCGCTGAGCGGATTCGTGGACCGGATGGCGCGTACCGAGGCCGGCCGCCGGGTCACCGTCGTGGTCTACAGCGAGTTCGGCCGGCGGGTCCGGGCGAACGCCTCCGACGGCACCGACCACGGCACGGCCGGCCCGGTATTCGTGCTGGGGCACACCGTGGCCGGTGGGTTCTACGGCGAGCAGCCGAGCCTGACGGACCTGGACGACGGTGACCTGAAGGCGACGACGGACTTTCGGGACGTCTTCGGCACCGTCCTCGCCCACGTGTTGGCCGGGGACCCGGACCGCTACCTCGGCGGTTACCGGGCCCGCCTGCTGCCTCTGCTCAGCTCACCGGGACGCTGACGGTCATCGGCCGCCGCCGCGGAAGACCTCGGCGACCGTGCGCAGCACGACCTTGACGTCCAGCCAGAGCGACCAGTTCTCGATGTAGTAGTTGTCGAACCGCGCACGGTCGGAGATCGGCGTGTCGCCACGCAGACCGCTGACCTGCGCGAGCCCGGTGAGGCCCACCGGCACCCGGTGCCGCATCGCGTAGTTCGGGTACTCCGCCGAGAACTTCTCGACGAAGTACGGCCGCTCCGGCCGTGGCCCGACCACGCTCATGTCGCCGCGCAGGATGTTCCACAGCTGGGGAAGCTCGTCCAGCGAGGTGCGACGCATGAACCGACCGATCGGGCCGACCCGCCGATCGTTCGCGATCGACCAGTTCGTCTGCGACTCGGTCTCGTCGACCGGGCGCATCGACCGGAACTTGACCACGTTGAACGGCTTGCCGAACCGGCCGATCCGCTCCTGGTAGAAGAAGATGCCCCGCCCACCGTCGATGAAGGTGGCGAGCGCGCACAGCAGCAGGACCGGGCTGAGCAGGAGCAGGGCGAGGCCGGAGAACACCACGTCGGAAGCCCGCTTGATCGCCCAGCGCGGACCGGAGAGCGAGATGTCACCGACCTTCACGATCGGGATCGCCCCGATGTGGTCGGGGTAGCCGCCCTGCGAGCGGGACCCCCACAGACGCGGCACCTCCCACAGGTCGCAGCGGGAGCTGCCGGGTCGCAGCAGGGTGTCCATCAGGTCCGACTCCGGGCAGTCGGGGTCGGCGATGACCAGGACCTCGACCTTCAGCACCCGGACGAGCTTCTCCAGGTCGTTGAGGCTGCCGAGAAGGGGTAGCACCGCGGAGTCCTGCTGCGCGGTCACGTCCACGCAGCCGACGAAGCGCAACCCGTACCGCGGATAGCGGCGCAGCAACCGGGCCAGTTCCAGGGCGATCGGGCCGCTGCCGATGATGATGGCGTTGTGCTCCACCCAGCGACGCTTGCGCACCAGGATGGTGAGCGCCCGGCTGAGTGCCCGACCGACGATCACCAGACCGGCGGAGATGGCGACACCACGCATGAAACCGCCGACGTACTCGACCGACGCATGGCGTTCCGCGGCGATGATGGCCACCACCGCGGCCGACGCCAGCAGCCGTCCGACGATGCTGGGCAGCTCGTCCAGGATGCTCACGTGCCGGCGGGCCTGGTAGAGCCCGCCGGCCGCGAAGATGGCCATGGTGAGCCCGGCGTTGACGAGCGTGCCACGCCAGTAGTTCTGCGAGATCGCCAGCGGGGCGAGCAGCGCCACCACGTCGATCGGAATCGTCATCATCCAGGCCCGCAGCAGGCGCGTCCGGGACGACGTCCGGGACCCGGCGTACGGCAGGACCGCAGTGGTCTCCAGGCCCGGCTGTGGCGTCGGCGCGGTTCTCGGTGCCGGCGAGACCGGGCGCTGCGCTGGGCCCGGCTGCTCGCCGGTCCATTGTGCCGGTACGTCTGATCGGCTTGTTGTCGAATGACCCGACATGGTCAACCTTTCCCCGTTAGTCCTTCGGAATCCACACCTCGACCCGAAGGGCGAAGGAAGGTTACGGCCAGGTCAGGTCGGCCGGTATTAGACGAAGGGCCGATATCCGCTGGCTACTTCGCCGCCGCGGCTGCGATTTCCTCCACCGAATCGCGGCGAACCGCGTCGAAGACCCGCTCCGCCTTCGGCTTGTCCACCAGGACGACGCTCTCCGTGCCCATCCGGCCGGTGCCCGTCGTGGGGCAGGTCAAGAAGCTGAGCTGCCCGCTGCGCAGGTGCCGCATCTGCATCGCCAGGTCGACCAGGGACATCGACTCATCGACCGCGACGGCGTCGGCGGTGGCCCGGACGAACGAGTTCAACTTGGTGGGGCTGCCCAGCGTGCCACCGGAGGCGGCCTTGTCCAGGATCGCCTTGATGACCTGCTGCTGGTGCTTGATCCGGGTGAAGTCGCCCTCGGCGAACGCGTACCGTTCGCGGGCGTAGTCCAGTGCGGCGCCGCCGTCCATGGTCTGCCGGCCCGCGACGAACTCGCGCCGACCATCCGGGTTCAACGAGTGCTTCGACGTGAAGCCCTTGTCCACCGTGATGTCGATGCCGCCCAGGGCGTCCACGATCTCCTTGAAGCCGGCGAAGTCGACCATCGCCACGTTGTCGATGCGGACGCCGGTGAACTTCTCGATGGTCTGCACCATGAGCGGAACGCCACCCCAGGCGAACGCTGCGTTGATCTTCGCGTCCCGGCCACCCCGGCCCTGCGGCGACTCCGGAACGCTGACCCAGCTGTCCCGGGGGATCGAGATGAGCTGTGCGCTCTGCCGGTCCTTCGGAAGGTGGGCCAGGATGATCGTGTCGGTCCGGGAGCCGGAGCTGTTCTCCGGGTCGCGCGAGTCGCTGCCGAGAATCATGATGTTCAGGGCGCCCTTCGCGACGACCTGGGGCCGGGACTCCTCCGGCACGTCGGCGAAGGCGTCGACCCGTTCGATGCCCGAATTGATCGAACGGAAGTAGAGGCCTCCGGCGACCATGCCACCACCAGCGAGTAACGCGACGACCACAAAGGTGATCAGCGCGATCTTCCGCCACCGGCGACGCCGCGGACGCGTCGGCTCAGTCGGCTCCGGTGGTTGCTGCGCTGCAATGAACTGGGTTTCGGGCTCCGCGTACTCCTGGCGATACTGCATGCCGCGATGCTACTGATTGCGGGTTACGCTCACGTGCCCCCGTCTGGGCCGTCCGGTTTCACATCCTGACCAAAAAAACTTTCCGCCCAGACGTTCGCCTGAACCTGGTATGAAGCAGCAGTGGACGCTACGCAGCTGCGCCGAGCCATCGCCCGTACCCCACTCGCACCCGTCGCCGCGTTTCCCAAGCGGCTTGCCCGGGTCGCCCGCCACGACGCCAAGGTGCTGCGCATCTCGGCCCGGTGGCTGGTCACCTCCCGGGAGCACCACAACTACACGTACGAGTTGACCAAACTCAGCCGGAACCACCTGGCCTGGTTCGTTAGCGTGGTCTGCGACCGACCGGTCAAGGAGGTCCGGGGCTGGCTCGACGAGATCGAGTCCGACCAGGCGCTGCGCGACCACATCGAACGGGCCACGGCCGGGGCGGCCCGCCGTGGCCTCGCCGACAAGAAGGTCCACTACGCCCGCCGCGTCGGCTGGTACGCGATCGTCCGGGCCACCCGCCCCGCACACGTCGTGGAGACCGGTGTCGACAAAGGGCTGGGCACCTGCGTCCTGGCCTCCGCCCTGCTGCGCAACGCCCAGGAGGGGCACCCCGGTCGGGTCACCTCGCTGGACATCAACCCCGAAGCCGGTTACCTCGCCGCCAGCGAACCCTGGTCGGAGGTCGTCGACCTGGTGATCGGCGACTCGATCGCCTCGATCGGCGCACTGGACCGCCCGGTCGACCTGTTCCTGCACGACAGTGACCACAGCCGCGCCCACGAGAAGCGCGAGTTCGACGCCGTGGAGTCGAAGCTCGCCCCCGGCGCAATCCTGCTCACCGACAACGTCACCAGCACCAACGTGCTCGCCGAGCACGCCGAGCGCACCGGCCGCCGGTTCCTCGCCTACCGGGAGAGCCCCGCCAACCACTGGTACCCGGGCGACGGCATCGGCGTGGCATGGTGAGCGGGTGCGGCTGACCTCGATCCACACGTACCCCGTCAAGGGTTGTCACCGGCTCGACCACGACGGCGCGTTCGTGCATCAATGGGGCCTGGCCGGCGACCGGCGGTGGATGGTCGTGGACGCCGACGGCGTCGGCGTCACCCAGCGGGACACCACCCGGTTGGTCGGCCTGCGCGCCACCGTGCGTCCCGGCGGTCTGACGTTGCGTGCCGACGGGCGGCCCGACCTCGACGTGCCCGAACCGGTCGACGGTGACCCGGTCCCGGTGCGGACCTTCCGCAGCCGCACCTTCCCGGTCCCGGCTCTGTCGGCCGGCCCGGCGGCCGACGACTGGCTCGGCGTGCTGCTCGGCCGACCGGTCCGGCTGGTCTGGCTGGCCCAGCCGACCCGCCACCTGGCCGCCGGAACCCGCGAACACGACACCGGTGACCAGGTCACCTTCGCCGACGCCTACCCGCTGCTGCTGGCGAACACCGCCTCCCTCGACGCCCTGAACGACTGGTTGGCCGAGGCGGCCCAGGAGCCGGTGCCGATGACCCGGTTCCGGCCCAACCTGGTCGTCGACGGCGCGTCGGCCTGGGCCGAGGACGACTGGGTGGGCCGGACGCTGCGCATCGGTGACCTGCTCCTCCGGGCCGCCGGGCCGTGCGACAGGTGCGTGGTCACCACGACCGACCAGGAGACCGGGGTACGCACCAAGGAGCCACTGCGCACCCTCGGGCGACACCGCAACGTCAAGCAGAAGCTCCTCTTCGGACTCAACCTGGTGCCGATCGACACTGGGCGGGTGACAGTGGGCGACCAGGTCGTCATCACGCCCTGACCGGCCCACCACCCCCGATCGAAACAATCCGATCACCGTCCGTCGATGCTGTCTTAGCTTTGGCTTAGCCGGCTTGTCCCTCCGCGTCCAGGTCCGGCAGCATCGCCGACGTGACGGACGTCAGCGCGGTCGACATCGACATCGACCTGGACCACGCTCCCCAGGAGCAGCAGGCGTCGTCGCCCCGCTCGACGCCGTGGCTGGTCGCCGCCGGCGTCACAGTCGTCGCGGCGGCGCTCGGACTGACCCTGACCATGCGCTCCGGCGCCGCACCGGCCTGCGCCGCCGGGCCGGCCCTCGCCGCCGCCCCGCCCACCGGCAACGCCACCCACAACGGCAAGGCGACCTTCTACGACTCGAAGGGCGCCGGCGGCAACTGCTCGAACCCGGCGGCCCCGGCCAACCGGCTCTACGTCGCGCTCGGCCCGACCGAATACTCCGCCGGCGCCGCCTGCGGCGGGTTCCTCGACGTGACCGGCCCGAAGGGCACCGTCCGCGTGCTGATCATGGATCAGTGCCCGGAGTGCGCGCCCGGCCACCTCGACCTGTCCCGCGAGGCGTTCGCCCGGATCGCCGAACCGGTCCAGGGCCTCGTCCCGGTCACCTACCGCGCGGTGGTCAACCCGCCACTGCCCGGAGCACTCACCTTCCGGATGAAGGAGGGCTCGTCGCAGTGGTGGTTCGCCGTCCGCGTCGGCAACCACGGCAACCCGCTGCGGTCCGTCGAGGTCCGGCAGGGCGACAGCGGCGCGTGGAAGTCGGCCGCCCGTCAGGACTACAACTACTGGTTGCTCGCCTCCGGCGCCGGGCCGGGGCCGTTCAGCATCCGCGTCAGCGACGTCTACGGAAACCGGGCCACCGTCGGCGGCATCCGGATGGCACCAGGTCAGGTCCAGAACAGCACGATCCGGATGTACGGGCGCAGCGCCGTCGCGGCCACCCCGCGGGCGTCCGCGACGCCCCGCCCACCCGGGAACCGGCCCGCCGGCACGCCGACACCGACCCGCCGGCCGGTCGAGGTGGCGCAGGCGAGCGCCCCGGCCAGCGGCACACCGACCGCCCAGCCGGCCGCGGCGAACGCCCGCTGGTGCACAGGCTGACCGCACCTGTCCGACCCGCCCGCACCCACGCGCACGCCTCGCGCCCCTTGCGCCGCGGCCCTTGCGCCGCGCCCGTTGCGCCGCGGCCCTTGTGCCGCACACCGCGCGCCCTCGCGCCGGGCGCTGCGCCGCGCCGCGCCGCGCCCAAGATCCACGCAACTTCCCCGATATTGCTGCCTCCAGGCTGCGGGAAACACCAACATGCCCGATGTTGCGCGGATCTTGGCGATGAGCATCCGGCGCGGACATCCTGCGCGGCCACCCGGCGCGGGCCACCGCGAGCGCGGCCGCGATCGGCTCCGCCTAGCGACCGTTGGTGCTTCGCGCATTACTGGCCTTGCGGTCGGAGGTCCAGCCACATCAGGATCTCGTCCCGGTCGTCGTCGGGTGCCACCCGCAACGCGCCCGGCAGACGGCCGATCTCCCGGTACCCGAGACGGTCGTAGAACTTGTCCAACCCCAGCCCGTCGCGCACCGTGACGTGCAACGCCTCGTGGCCGAACTCCCGGGCCAACCGGGCCGCCTCCATCATCAGCGCCGAGCCGTAGCCGGTGCCCTGGGTGCCCGGGTGGACCATCACCCGCTTCAGGACACACCAGTGCGCCTTGAGCGGGAAGCGGTTGTCACTGAAGACCAGCATCGCCACGAGCCGGTCGCCGAAGTAGCCCATCAGCAGCCGGTCCGGCCCGTCGGCGATCCCGGCGAAGGTCGGATCGGCGAGGACGTGCACGTCGGCCGCGGTGACCGGCGGCACGAAGCCGACCGCGCCGCCGGCGTTGCTGACGTCCGCCCAGAGGTCGACGATCTCGGCGCGCAGCCGCGGGGTCAGCTCGGGGTCGAGGACGAAGCGCAGACTCACGCCCGCCATCCTGACCCGACGACCAGGTCCGTGACCCACGACAGTGACGCGCCCGACAGTTGTCGACTGTCGGCCGCGCCACCGTGTCGGGCCAATACTGAGGTAGGGCCGACGGGATTCGAACCCGCACTGGTGCGGACCTAAACCGCATGCCTCCTGCCGTTGGGCTACGGCCCCTTGAAGCTGAACTCCACCAGCGACCACGGCCACTCCTGCCGAGGCAGTCGCCTGCCTATCGGGTAGCCGGTCGGAGTAACCGCATCAGGATCGTAGACCACATCCGGCTCGACGCGAGCAGGCCGCCGCTGACCAGCGAACGTGGAGGTCTGGCTGTGACAGTTGGGGCAGAGCAGCCGGAGGTTGCATGGTCGGTTGTCGAGGAAGTCATGCGCGGACCGTAATGGCCCCGTGTGACAGGTCAGTCCAGGCCGAGGTCGCGGCGGAGCTTGGCGACGTGCCCGGTGGCCTTGACGTTGTAGAACGCGCGCTCGATCTTGCCGTCGGCGTCGATCACGAACGTCGAGCGGATCACGCCGGTGACGGTCTTGCCGTACATCTGCTTCTCGCCGTACGCGCCGTAGGCGGTCAGCACCGACCGGTCCTGGTCCGACACCAGCGGGAAGGTGATCGCGTCGCGCTCGCGGAACTTCGCCAGCTTCTCCGGCTTGTCCGGGGAGATGCCGACGACCTCGTAGCCGGCGGCCTGGAGCGAGGCGAGGGAGTCACGGAAGTCGCAGGCCTGCTTGGTGCAGCCGGGGGTCATCGCGGCCGGGTAGGCGTACAGGACGACCTTGCGGCCCCGCAGGTCGGCGAGGGAGAGCTGGTCGCCGGTGTCGGTGGCGAGGGTGAACTCGGGTGCGGGGTCGCCGGGGGAGAGGCGGTCGGGCGCGGTCATGGCCCGACCCTACCGCCGAGGTGCGACGTGCTGTCGCCGCCCGGGGGCCTGAGCTGCGCGTCCGCCACCTGCCGTAAAGGTGATCATCACCTCGCGTTGTTGCCAGGCTATGGCAACAGCGAGGCTTGAGAAATAGGCTGACGCACGCCGGCCCGCTCGGGCTCGCTGACGCGTGGGAGGTCGCGTGGAGACACTGGCGATGCACATCTCGAACGGGATCATCGACGGTCCCGTCGCAGCGATCTTCGCTGCGCTCGCACTGGCCGGGCTCACCGCCTGCGTTCTGCGCGGCCGGCGCGACCTGGACGACCGGCTGGCCCCGATGGCCGGCCTGGTGGCGGCGTTCATCTTCGCCGTCCAGATGCTCAACTTCCCGATCTTCACCGCCGGTGTGAGTGGGCACCTGCTCGGTGGCGCGCTCGCCGCCATGCTGGTCGGCCCCTGGGTGGGCGCGCTCTGCGTGTCAGTGGTGCTGGTCGTGCAGGCGCTGGTCTTCGGCGACGGCGGCGTGGCGATGCTCGGTCTCAACATCACCAACATGGCGCTGCTCGGCACCGCTGCGGCGTACCTGCTGATCGCCCTGCTGCTGCGGGTGCTGCCCCGGACGCGCGCCGGTCTGGCGGTGACCGCGTTCGTCGCGGCCATGCTCAGCGTGGTCGTCGCGTCCCAGGGCTTCGTCGTGCAGTACTGGCTGGGCGGCACCACCGACCTGGGCGGCAACCTCGCCGGCCTGGCCGGCACGATGGCCGGCACCCACCTGCTCATCGGCATCGGCGAGGGGCTGATCACCGCGACCACCGTGCTGACCGTCGCGAAGGTGCGCCCCGACCTGGTGTACGCGCTGCGCTCCCTGCGTACGCCCACCGCCCCCGCTGTCCCGGTCGCCGGAGGTGTCCGATGAAGAACCGTTCCTGGGCGTTCCTGGCCGGCGGCCTGCTGGTCGCCCTGCTGCTCGCCGGTGTGGTCAGCAACTACGCCTCGTCCCACCCGGACGGGTTGGACTCCTCACTGCTCAAGGGCTGCACCGTCGACGCCGACGACACGATCGTCGGCGGGAGCTGCCCGGCCCAGCAGGCGAAGGACCACGAGCTGGGGGACAGCCCGCTCGCGGACTACGGCGTGCGCGGCATCGAGAACAGCTTCGTCTCCACCGGTCTGTCCGGGGTCCTCGGCGTGCTGGTCACCTTCGCGATCGGCGCCGGCGGCTTCTGGCTGCTGCGCCGCCGGGGCGGCACCCCGACCGACGGCGCCGAGACGACGACCGCCGACGACGAGGCCCGACGCCGCGCCGACGCGGCCAGCTGAATAAAGGAGTACGCGGAGATGGGTGCCGGTCACGGGCATGTGCTGTACCGCGAGTCCGACTCGCCGGTGCACCGGCTCCCGCCCGAGGTCAAGATCGCGGCGATGGTGGTCTTCACCATCGCCGTGGTGGCCACCCCGCGCGAGGCGTTCTGGGCCTTCGGCGCGTACGCCCTGCTGGTGGCCGTGGTGGCGGCGCTGGCCCGGGTCGGGCCGCGGTGGTTGCTCAGCCGGGCGCTGATCGAGGTGCCGTTCGTGCTGTTCGCCGTCGCGCTGCCGTTCCTCGGCAGCGGTGACCGGGTCGAGGTGCTGGGTCTGCGGCTGTCCGAGGACGGGCTGCACGGGGCGTGGAACATCCTGGCCAAGGGCACCCTGGGTGTGCTCGCCTCGCTGCTGCTCGCCGCGACCACCACCACCCGGGACCTGATCGTGGGACTGGACCGGCTGCACTGCCCGCAGGTGCTCACCCAGATCGCCACGTTCATGCTGCGCTACCTGGACGTGTTGGTCGGCGAGGC
This sequence comes from Micromonospora sp. WMMD964, assembly GCF_029581455.1. Lineage (NCBI taxonomy): Bacteria > Bacillati > Actinomycetota > Actinomycetes > Micromonosporales > Micromonosporaceae > Micromonospora > Micromonospora sp. WMMD964. The sequence goes on from NZ_CP120860.1 coordinate 2,305,381, forward strand.
GCGACGGATGCGGGTGGCCCGGATGTCCCGGGGTGACGACCCGCGCTTCCTGTGGCAGTTGCGCGGCTTCGCCGCCGGGATCGGGGCGTTGTTCCTGCGCGCCTTCGAGCGCGGCGAGCGGGTCTATCTGGCGATGCTGTCCCGGGGTTACAACGGGCGGATGCCTGTCGTGTGGCAGGGCGAGGGCGCGGCGAGCGTCGGTCAGTGGTTGGTCGCGGCGACCGTGCCGGTGCTGGCGGCCTCCATCGCCGCCACCGCCGTCGTCCTGTCATGATCGGTGTCGTGCAGACCGCTGTCTCGCTGGACGTTCGTGGTGTCCGGTACGCGTACCCGGACGGGCACGTCGCCCTGCACGGGGTGGACCTGACCGTGCCGCGCGGGGATCGGGTGGCGCTGCTCGGGCCCAACGGCGCCGGCAAGACCACGTTGGTGCTGCACCTCAACGGCATCCTCACCCCGACCGAGGGCAGCGTGAGCGTCGGCGGGCTGACCGTCACGCCGGATCGGGCCACCCTGGCCGAGGTCCGTCGGCGGGTGGGCATCGTCTTTCAGGACCCGGACGACCAGTTGTTCCTGCCCACGGTGGCGGAGGACGTGGCGTTCGGTCCGGCGAACCTGGGCCTGCGCGGGGCGGAGTTGACCGCCCGGGTGGACGAGGCGCTCGCCGCGGTGGGGATGGGTGAGCACCGGGACCGGTCGCCGCAGCACCTCTCGTTCGGGCAGCGCCGCCGGGTGGCGGTGGCCACCGTGCTCGCCATGCACCCGGAGATCCTGGTGCTCGACGAACCGTCGTCGAACCTGGACCCGGCGGCTCGCCGTGAGCTGGCCGAGATCCTGCGCGACCTGCCGGTGACGCTGCTGATGGTCACGCACGACCTGCCGTACGCGGCGGAGCTGTGCGACCGTTCGGTGATCCTCGACGGCGGTCGGATCGTCGCCGACGCCCCCACCCTGGATCTGCTGACCGACCCGGCCCTGCTGGCCCGCCACCGCCTCGAACTCCCCTACGGCTTCAGCCCGCGGCCGTAGCGCCCCGATCGGGGGCGCCCCGATCAGTAGCTCCCTGCTCGGCGTCCTCGACGCGCGGCGCTCGGGCGGCCCGCGAGGCGGCGTGCAGGCGCAGGACTCCGGCGGCTGTCGCTCCGGCGCCGGTGATCAGCACCGTCGCCACCATGACGCGGGCGATCCCGGGCGACCACGGCACCGGCGCGATGGACCGGGCGAAGACGGCGGCGTTCGCCGCGCCCGCGAACAGCGCCAGGCAGGCCCCGGCCAACGCCACCGCGAAGTCGGCGGCCGGGCGGCGGGCCGACGCGTACCACCCGGCGGCGATCGCGCCGAGCCCGGTGAGCAGCGACCAGATCTGCCCGGACAGCAACCCGAGCAGCACACCGCCGACGCCCTGCGCGCCGGCGTCCAACTCCCGACCCACCGGGTACACCACCGCGACCGCGCCGCCGACGATCAGCAGCGCGCCCACCGCGGACAGCGCTCGCCCGCCGACCGCCGAGGCGGCGGCGACCAGACCGAGCGCGCCCACCGCGAGGAGCCCCACGATGGTCACCGTCCACCAGGAGTACGCGTCCGGCGGCGGCACCCAGTCGAGCGTGCCGCCGATCACGACGGGGTCCGCGCCGTCGCGCAGCGGGACCGTCCAGTCCCGCACCCGGTGTTCGCGGTCCGGTGCGGCGCGTACCGCCGCCGGAGGGCCCGACTCCTGCCACAGCGCCCGCTGGTCGTGCCAGCGCACTGTGGGCCCGTCGGCGACCCGCCGCCAGGACGGCGGTGCGGCCGGGTCGGCCTCGGCCGGCAGCGCGGTGTCCCCGGCGAGGGTGCGGTTCAGGTAGGTCGCGGGGGAGCGGCGGTTCTCGAAGACGCCGTCCGGGCCGACCCGCAGGTACGGCTCACCGGAGTAACCGATCACCTCGACGGCGCGGCCGCTGCGGTTGGTCAGCTCCAGTCGGGCGCCCGCCTCGACGACGCGTACCTCCAGCCCGGGCCGCGCCGGCGCGACCCCGGTGGTCCGGGTCCGGTAGTCGGTGCCGTCCGGGGCGTCCGCGCCGTGCGCGGCGGCCGGCGCCGCCGTGAGCACTGTGGCCGCGCCGGCCGCGGCGACGACGACCGCGGCGCGGGTCAGCAGGGTACGGATCACTTGCCGGCCGCCGCCACGGCGGCGCTGAGGCCCTGCGGGCTGCGGTCGGCGAGCGGCTCGCCGTTGACCAGGATCGTCGGTGTGCCGGTGACGTTGCTCCGGCTGGCCTCGTCGGTGACGTGCTCGGTCCAGGTCCGGTACGTGCCGTCCTTGACGCAGCCGGCGAACGAACCCCGGTCGAGGCCCACCCCGACACCGATGTCGATCAGCTCGTCGTTGTCCAGACCGGCGCTGCCCTCCGGCGGCTGCTTGGCGAAGAGCGCGGACGCGTACTCCCGGAACTTGCCGCCGGCCGCCGCGCAGCCGGAGGCGGCCGAGGAACGGCTGGAGTACTCGGTGGTGGAGAAGCGGTTGAGGTACGCCACCGGGTGGTAGACCACTTTCGCCTTGTTGTCGGCCGCCAGCTGGGTGAGCGTCTCGCCGCTGGTCTGCTCGAACTGGTTGCAGGCCGGGCAGAGGAAGTCCTCGTAGACGTCGACGGTGACCGGCCCGCCGCCGGTGACGATGCCGGTGCCGTCGGCGTTCGCGCCGGGCGGGGTGTTGAAGCTGTCCGACCGCTGGCTGGACCAGATCGCCCAACCGGCGACTCCGGCGACGACCAGGACGACGACCGCGGCGGCGGAGACCCATATCGTGCGCCGACGCCGCCGCTCACGGGCGAGCTGTTCGCGGACCACCCGGGCGGCGTCCCGCTGCCCCTTGCGACTACTCATCCTCGTCCTCCACAACGGGCTCGCCGGCCAACCACCCGTCCACCGACACCGGCGTACGTGGCCAGATCAGCAGAAATCCGGCCAATACCAAGAATCCCAGGTCCCGGAGGATCTCCGGGAGATAACTGGGGGCCTGTCCCTCGGCCAGCTGCCCGCCGCTGCCGAAGCAGCCGCAGTCGATGGCCAGCCCGCGTGCCCAGGCCGAGGCGATCCCCGCGATGAAGACCACCAGCAGCGCGGCGGACACCCCGGCGGCGAGCCGGGTGGCCAGCCCCACCAGCAGCAGCACGCCGAGCGCCAGCTCGACGAAGGGCAGGGCCGCGCCGATCACGGTCGCCACGTCGTAGGGCATCACCTGGTACGCGTTGACCGCCCGCCCGGAGGCGGCCAGGTCACCGACCTTCGACGCGCCGGCGACGAGCCAGACGGCGGCGAGGCCGAGCCGGGCCACCGTGCCGAGCCAGGGCCGGAGCACCGGCCAACGGCCGGGAGGTGCAGTCACGCTCATTTGTCGTTCCGTCTCCGCCGGAAGTTCCGGGATCAGCCGGCCAGGGCGTCGCCGACGGCCTCGACCAGCTCGTCGCGGGCCCGGGCCACCCGGGACCGGATGGTGCCCACCGGCACCCCCTCCACGGCTGCCGCCTCGGCGTACGACAGGCCGAGCAGTTGGGTGAGCACGAACGCGGCGCGTCGCTCGGCGCTGAGCCGGCGGACCAGGTCGGTGGCGCCGAGCTGCCCGGACGGGTCCGGGTGCGGGCGGTCGGTGTACGCGTTCGCGGTCAGGCGCTCGTCGAGCCGGCGGCGACGGATCACCGTGCGCAGGTGGTCGGCGCAGGCCCGGCGCGCGATGCCGAGCAGCCAGGTGCGGGCGCTGGAGCGGCCCTCGAACGCGGGCAGAGCCCGGAACGCCCGCAGGTACGTCTCCTGGGTCAGGTCGTCGGCGCTGTCCGGGTCGACCAGGGCGGCGGCGAAACGCCAGACCTCGGCCTGGGTCAGCCGGACGAACGCCGACTGGGCGGTCGGGTCGCCGTGTCGCGCGCTCAGCGCCCACTCGGTGGCCGGGTCCCGGGCGACGTCGTCGGCCGGCTCGGCCGGACCGGCGGAACCGGTGTCACGCGGGACGGGGATCACGACAAACCACGATACGCGCCGCTCCGCCGAGCGACAGGGGCCTTCGGCCCGTGGATGGTCTGCGCCACCCCGGGAACTTTCTCCCACCGCGGACCGACTACCTCCTCATGACACGCGATCCCTCACGCGCGGCACCGGCGGCTGAGCAGAGTTGAGCCCTCTGCCCGACTCGGGTCGCCGAGATCCACACCTGTCGGCGACCATGGCTGGCATGACTGTCGCCCCCCACCGCTGGCTCGCCCGGCTGGCTGTCGCCGCCGGCCTGCTGGTCACCGTCGGCGCACTGCTGATCGCGCCGGCCACCTCCGCGAGCGCCCACGCGGTGCTGCAGAGCAGCAGCCCGGCTGCCTCCTCGGTCGTGCCGAGCGGGCCGTCCGAGGTGGTCCTCACGTTCAGCGAGTCGGTCCGTAAGGTGCCCGGCAAGATCAGGGTCATCGCTCCGGACGGCTCCCGGGCCGATCGGGGTGAGCCGGCCTTCGACAACACCGTCGTGACGATCCCGGTGAGCCCGGACGCCGGACGTGGCACCTACCTGGTCAGCTTCCGGGTGATCTCCGCCGACAGTCACCCGGTGTCCGGCGCGTTCACGTACTCGGTGGGTGCGCCCTCGACCCCGCCGGCCGACTCCGGTGGGGACGACAGCCGCGCCGACCCGGTGGTGAGCACCGCCGTGAAGGTGGCCCGGTTCCTCGGCTACGCGGGCCTGGTGCTGCTGGTCGGGCCGGTGCTGGTGCTCGCCGCGCTGTGGCCGAAGCGGCTCTCCCGGCGGGAGCCGAGCCGGCTGGCCTGGACCGGCCTCGGCCTGGTCACCGTCGCCACGCTCGCCGACCTGTGGTTGCAGGTGCCGTACACGGGCGGCGGTGGTCTCTTCGAGGTGTCCGGCGAGGGGTTCGCCACCGTCTTCGGCAGCCCGTTCGGTGCCGCCCACCTGGTCCGGCTGGGCCTGCTGGCGGCCTCCGTCTTCCTGCTCCGGCCGCTGCTGGCCCGCCCGGCCGGCCGCACCGACGCGATCATCCTGGCCGTGCTCGGCGTCGCCGCCCTGCTGACCTGGCCGCTGGCCGGGCACCCGGCGGCCTCCCCGGCACCGGCGGTCTCCGTGGTGGTCGACGCGGTACACCTCGGCAGCATGGCGGTCTGGCTGGGTGGCCTGCTCATGCTCGCCGTCTTCCTGCTGCGCCAGGCCGACGAGCGGGAGTTGAGTGCGATCCTGCCGATCTGGTCCCGCTGGGCGGCGCTCGCCGTCTCGGCCCTGCTGCTCGGCGGCACCGTGCAGGCGTTGATCGAGGTGGCCACCCCGCAGGCGCTGGTCGGCACCACCTACGGTCGACTGCTGCTGGCGAAGATCGCGCTGTTCGCGGTGGTGATCGGCGTGGCCGCGTACTCCCGGCAGTTGGTGCGCAGTCGGGTCGCGGCGCAGCGTCCCGTTCCGGTCCGCCGGGCGGTCTGGGTGGAGTTGGCCGTGACGGCGGTGGTGCTGGGCCTGTCCGCGACCCTCGTGCAGACGCCGCCCGCCCGGACCGCCTCCGCCGAGTCGTCCGACGTCTCGGCCGGCCAGTTCACCACCACGCTGACCAGCACGCTCTACACCATGCAGGTCGAGCTGAGCCCGGCCGAGCGGGGCAACAACTCCGTGCACCTGTACGCGTACAGCAAGGACAACCTGCCGCTGCCGGTCAAGGAGTGGCGGGCGACAGTGGCGTTGCCCTCGGCCGGGATCGAGCCGATCGAGGTTCCGCTGCTGCCGTTGACCGACAACCACGCCTACGGCGACATCAGCCTGCCGGCCGCCGGCGAGTGGCAACTGAAGATCACCGCCCGTACGACCGACATCGACCAGGCCACGGTGACCGCCACCGTGCCCATCCGTTAGAGAGGTCCGCGAAACCCATGACCCGATTCCGGCGTACCGCAACCGCCGCTGCCGCCCTGGCGGTCACCGCCGCCGCCACCGCTGTGCTCGGCTTCGCCGGACCGGCGTCCGCCCACGTCACGGTGAACCCGAAGGAGGCGACCCAGGGCGGCTACGCGCGGGTGGCGTTCCGGGTGCCCAACGAGAGCGACACCGCCTCGACCAACAAGCTGGAGGTGGTGTTGCCGGAGAACGCCCCCGTCGGCTCGGTGTCGACGATGCCGGTGCCCGGGTGGACGGTGGCCACCGAGAAGCGCAAGGTGGACCCGCCGATCGAGGTGCACGGCAGCCAGCTCACCGAGGCGGTCTCCAAGATCACCTGGACGGCCACCGGCGACGCGGCCGTGAAGCCGGGGCAGTTCCAGGAGTTCCCCGTCTCGATGGGGCCGCTGCCGAAGGTCGACACGATGGTCTTCAAGGTCCTGCAGACCTACTCGGACGGCAACATCTCGCGGTGGATCGACGACCCGGCACCGGGCGGCGAGGAGCCGGAGCACCCCGCGCCGGTGCTCACCCTGGCCGCCGCCGCGCCGGAGGGCGCGGCCACCACGCCGACCGCCGCCGTCGCGGCTCCCGACGACGACGATGACGACGAGGGCAACGGCCTGGCTGTCGGCCTCGGTGTCGCCGGTCTCGTCGCCGGTCTGGCCGGCCTGGTGCTGGGCGGCCTGGCCTTCACGCGGACCCGTCGGGAGCCGCTCGCCAAGGCCTGACCCCCGACGCGCCCGCCGGCCCGCCCGCACCATCGGGCGGGCCGGCGCGTTTCCGGAGCCGCAACGGCGGGTGGCCCTCCGCGCTGCCGACGCGGAGGGCCACCTTCACCGGGGGAGCGGTGCTACCCGAGCGACGCTTGGGGTAGATGAGGTCAGATTAGCGTTGATCGCGGCTAGTCGAGAGGTCTGTCCATTTGGTGCGATTTTCCGTCGCGTGTCCCGAACGGATCGGCAGGGCCGCCAACAGCAGCACGCTGAGCAGCACGTACGTGTTCTGCGCGACGAAGTCCACCGGGTCATGGGTACGGATCACGCCCGCGCCCCACTTCTGGAACGTCACCACCCCGTAGACGATCACGACTGTGGTGACCAGCGCGAGCGTGGCGGACCACCAGCGCCGACCCGCCTGCTCCGGCCGATCGGCGCTCAGCGCCGCGTCGACCAGCAGCACCACCGCCGGCACGAACCAGTAGATGTGGTGGGTCCAGCTGATCGGGCTCACCAGAGCCCCCACCAGCCCGGTCAGCGTCAGACCTGTCAACGCGTCACCGGCCCGGGCGGCGCGGGTGGCCCGCCACAGCCCGTAGACCGCGACCGCGGCGACCAGCAGCAGCCACAGCAGCCGGTCCGGCTTCTCCGGTGCGGTGAACCTGCTGAGCAGCCCGAACAGCGACTGGTTGCCGACGATGTCGGTGCGTCCGACCCGCTCGGTGGTCCACAGCTCGTGTGTCCAGAACCGCCACGAGTCGCTGGGGGCGATGGCCGCCGCGAGCAGGGTCGCCGCCGCCGCGGTGGCGCCGGCCACCGCCGCGGCCCGCCACCGCCGGGTGGCCAGCAGGTACACGATGAAGATGCCGGGAAAGAGCTTGAGCGCCGTCGCCAGTCCCACACCCACCCCGGCCCAGCGTCGCGCCTGCGGCACGGCGAACAGCAGGTCGGCCAGGATCAGCACGACCAGCAGCATGTTGATCTGGCCGAAGGTGATCGTCTCGCGGATGCTCTCCACAGCCAGCACCAAGAGCACGGCGGCGACCAGTGTGAACGTCCGCGGCAGGCCGTGCCGGGCGATCACCGGCAGCACCAGCCAGCGGGTGGTGAGCACCACGGCCAGCACGGTGAGCACCGTGAAGATCGCCACGGTGGCGCCCAGCCTCAGCAGACCGAACGGCCACAGCAGCAGCGCGCTGAACGGCGGATAGGTGAAGTACAGCTCGCCCTGCACCCGGTCCGGCTGGACGTAGTCGTAGAGGGGATGACCGACGCGCCACCAGTCCATGGCCGACATATAGATCTTGAGATCGAAGAAGTTGTGCACCAGGCCGGGCAGGTAAAGCGCCGGCAGCACGGCGAGAAGAGCCACCACCGCGACCAGGCGACGGACCGTACGGCCGCCGGGATCGTCGTCCGTGACGGCGGGCGGTGCGACGGGTTCTGCTGGCACCCCGAAACCCTAGCGGGCCGGTCCGCCGAGAGCGCGCAGCCGCGGGGCGTGGGCTGCGCGTAGGCTGTCCCGGTGGCTGAACTCCTCGTCTGGATCGACTGTGAGATGACCGGGTTGGACCTCGGCAGGGACAAACTGATCGAGGTCGCGGCACTGGTCACCGATCCGGAACTCAACGTGCTGGGTGACGGTGTCGATGTGGTGATCCACGCCGACGAGGCGGCGTTGGAGGCGATGCCGGAGATCGTCCAGACGATGCACGCCAAGTCCGGCCTGACCGACGAGGTCCGTCGTTCGGCGGTCACCCTCGCCGAGGCCGAGGACCGGGTGATGGAGTACGTGACCAGCTTCGTCAAGGATCCGCGTACGGCCCCGCTGTGCGGCAACTCGATCGCCACCGACCGGGGCTTCATCGCCCGGGACATGCCTCGCCTCGACGCGCACCTGCACTACCGGATGATCGACGTCTCGTCGATCAAGGAACTCTGCCGCCGCTGGTACCCGCGGGTGTACTTCGGCCAGCCGCAGAAGGGGCTCGCCCACCGGGCGCTGGCCGACATCCGGGAGAGCATCAGGGAGTTGGAGTACTACCGGCGGACGCTCTTCGTCCCGCTGCCCGGCCCCGACGTGGAGACCGCCAAGGCGATCGCCGCCGAACTCTGACCGCGGCCGCGGTGGGCGGGGAACCCGCTGGACGGGGCCGGCGGCGGTGCCGCTATTATTGGTCCGCACCCCGCCCGGGGCGATCGACCGGGCGACGGCGGCATGGTGGCTGTAGCTCAGTTGGCAGAGCACCGGGTTGTGGTCCCGGTTGTCGTGGGTTCAATTCCCATCAGTCACCCCACGAGAAGGCCCCCTCTTCGGAGGGGGCCTTCGTCGTTGTCGGGCGTGATCCACTCCGGTTACCGGAAAACCGGGGCATCCCCTCGCTGGGCTGCCCCGGTTTCCGGTAACGCGAGTCGACCCTGGGTCAGGCGGTCGGCGTCGCCGACGGGGTCGCGCCGTCCGGCGTCGTCGGGGTGGTGTCCGGGTCGGCGGGAGGCTCGTACGGCAGGGCGCTGCCCTTGACGTACTCGTCCCAGCTCATGTTCCAGTCGGTCCAGCCGTTGCCGTTCTGCAGCTTGCGCTCGGTGCCCTTGACCGTGATCGGGTCACCGATCTGGGTGTTCTTGAACAGCCAGTCGCCGTTGGCCATCGACACGTTCACACAGCCGTGCGAGACGTTCGTGGTGCCCTGCTGGCCCTCCGACCAGGGCGCGGCGTGGATGAACTCCCCGCCCCAGGTGAGACGCTGCGCGAAGTCGATCTTGGTGCGGTAGCCCTCCTCCGGGCCCAGCTCCTCGAACGTGTCGAAGACCGTCTTGCGCAGCTTCTCGATCACGACCATGGTGCCGCTCGACGACGGGGTGCTCTTCTTGCCGAGGCTGACCGGAATGGTCTTGATCACAGAGCCGTTGCGGGTGACGGTCATCCGCTTGGTCTTGTTGTCCACCGTCATGACCACCGCAGGGCCGATCTTGATGTCCACGTTCAGGTCGGCGCGGCCGTACCAACCGTCACCCATCGGCAGGCCGCCGGCCTGCACGCGGTAGGAGACCTTGCTGTCGGTCTTCCAGAACTCCTTCGGGCGGTACCGGATCTCGGTGGGGCTGACCCAGTGCCAGATGCCCTCCTGCGCCGGTGTCGACGTCACCGTCATCCGGCGCTGCACGTCGTCGCGGTAGTCCTCCGGAATGCCCCGGCTGAACTTCACGATCAACGGCATGCCGACCCCGACGACCTGGTTGTCACCGAGGAAGCTGGTCACCCGTACCTGATTGGCCGGCTTGGCCATCGTGGTGAAGGTGCTGGTGGCGGTGGCCGGACGGCCGTCGTCGCCGGTGGCGGTCACGGTCGCGGTGTAGGCGGTGCCGTAGTCCAGCGCGCCGGACGGCAGCCAGGACTTGCCGTCCGCGGCGAGGGTGCCCTCCACCGCCTTGCCCGCCGCGTCCTTGAGCTCGACGGTTGTCTCCTTGGCGTCCTTCGTGGTGAAGGTGATGCCGGTGGAGGCCGGCACGTCCTTGGCGTCGGCCGCCGGCTCGCTGATGGTCGCCGCCGCCTTCGGCGCCGCGTCCTCGCCACCGCCGTGCCACGAGGACGGCTTGCCGCCGTCGCCGTCGGTGCACGCCGAGGTGAAGGCCAGCGCCACGGCGAGGAGACCCGCCGCGAACACGCGGCCTCGCCCGCCTCGCCTGATCAGCCGATCCTGGCTAGCTCGCATGATTCCCTCACAGTCGTGGTCGCTGCCCCATCGTCTCCTACTGACGCGCCAGAGCCGCCCCCGGTTGCCGAGGGTGAACGGAAACACGCCGACCAGGGTGCCGGATTCTTGCTACTATCCGGCGTTTCGTGAGCGTGCTTCGTCTCCGTGCCGGGCTGAGGGGTCGCCGCGGCGTCGTCGCGGCGCGGGACTGCAAGAGTACGCGCCGGCCCGGCCATCGGCCGGACCGGCACATAGACGTCGGGCGACTCAGAGCGCCGGGCCGGCCCCACCACTGGGTACGGGTAGCGCACTGCCCTTGACGAACGCGGACCAGCTCAGGCTCCACGCCGTCCAACCGTTGCCGGCAGCGATCTTGCGCTCGGTGCCCTTGATGGTGATCGGGTCACCGATGCGGGTCTTCTCGAACAGCCACCGGGCGTTGACCATCGACACGTTCACGCAGCCGTGCGACACGTTCTGCCGCCCCTGCACGTGCTCCGACCAGGGCGCGGCGTGGATGTACTCGCCGCCCCAGGTGAGCCGCTGGGCGAACTGGATGTCGGTGACGTAGCGGTTGGCCGGGTCCGGGTCGTCGCGCGTGTCGAAGACCGTGGCCTCCTTCTTCTCCATCACGACCATGGTCCCGCTCGACGACGGGGTGCTCTTCTTGCCCAGGCTCACCGGGATGGTGCGCACGACCGCGCCGTTCTCGTACACGGTCATCTTCTTGGTGGCGTTGTCGACCTTCATCTCGAACGACCGGCCGATCTTCGCGCTGGCCTTGCGGTCGACGTCGCCGTACTTGCCGTTGCTCAGCGGCATCCCCGCGATGGCGATCCGCACGGTGATGGTCGTGCCCGGCTTCCAGTACTCCGGGGCCCGGTAGTAGGCCTGCGTACCGTTGTCGACCCAGTGCCACGCGCCCGGCTGCGGCGGGTCGGTGCGGACGAACATCCGCTTCTGCACCGCGGCCCGGTCCTTCTTCGGGATGCCCGGGTGGAACTCGGTGACCACCGGCATGGCCACCCCGTAGCTCTTGTCGTCGAAGAGGTACAGGCCGGAGCCGATCGTCGACTTGGGCTTGACCATCGTGGTGAAGGTGCTGGTGCCCTGACTGCTCGTGCCGTCGGCCCCGCTCGCCGTCAGCGTGGCGGTGTAGCGGGTGCCCCACTTCAGCGGGGCGGACGGCACCCACGCGGAACCGTCGGTACGCAGCTTGCCCTCGACGGTGCCCCCGCCGTCCGCCGTCAGGGTGACCGCTGACACCTTCCCGCCGTCCGGGAGCTTCGCACTGATCTCCGTGCTCACCGGCCGGTTCTTCGTGCCGTCGGCCGGGCTCAGGGTGAGCGTCGGCCCGCTCGGTGTGCTCGGCGCGTTCGGGTCCGGACTCGCCGACGAGCCGGGCGCGGCTCCCGGGTCGGCCGCCGACGTCCCGCCCACGAATTCCGGCTTCTTCTGCTCGTCGCCACACCCGGTCAGTGCCAGCGACGCCGCCAGAGTCAGAGCGCCCACCACCGCTCCGGCTCGCGTGAACCGTGCCATGCCCACCTCTGTTCTCGCGTACCTGGCGGACATCGTGCCGCATCGACGCCGCAACTCAAGTCCCCGTCGTGTGCGGCTGCGGCGGTTTGGGGCATTTTGTCGGCAAAGCTCGACCGAAGGGGGGAGCCGGGCAACCGAATTGGAGCCCAGGTTCCGGGGGTGCTAATGTTCTCTCCGTTGCCGATGAGCGCCGCTAGCTCAACTGGCAGAGCAGCGGACTCTTAATCCGCGGGTTCGGGGTTCGAGTCCCTGGCGGCGCACCAACGATCAAAGCCCTGACCTGGTGGTTCACACCTGGTCAGGGCTTTTGTCGTGTGGTGGCAGGCGAGGCCCTGCCACGCGCACTCGGTGTGGCGCGTGACGGCTGGGACCGGTCCCCGACAGTGCGTGCGGAGACCGGCCGTCGCGCCCCTACAGTCCGCACCATGAGGTGGACGGTGCGACTCGCGGCCACGGTTTCCGTACTGCTGACCGCCCTGGCGGCCGGAGCGGTGAGCGCCGCCGCGGCGCCCGCCGACGGCGGCCTCGGCCTGGCCCTGCGGCCCGGCCAGACCGACTACCGGGCCGGCGACCAGGTCCGCCTCGACCTCACTGTCACGAACACCGGCGGAGCGGCGTGCGCGCTGCCGACCAGCGCCGTCGGCACCGTCCAGGTGACCGGGGTACGCCTCGACGGGCGGGACCTCACGCCGACGCTGGCCCGCAGCTTCCACGACGACGGCATCGGTGCTGCCGCCACCGCCGGCCTCACCACTGTGGAACCCGGTGCGACCACGACGGTGAGCCTGACCGGCGTACGCCTGCACGACGGTGACACGCCCGACGCGGTGCTGCTCCGCTCGGTGGCGGCGACCCCGGACGGCGGTGGCCTGGACACGCTGTGGCCGGTCGGCGCTCCCGGCCGGTACGAGGTGACCGCCGGCTACCTGCCCCTGCCGGTGACCGGCGCGACCGGCCTCTGCGCGGGCGGGACCACGCTGCGGACGACCACCTTCACGGTGGGTGATGGCGGTGGCCTGGCCCAGCGGCGCTGGCTGTGGCTCGCCGGGTCGGCGTTGCTGCTGGCGCTACTCACCGTCGTGTTGGTGCTGGTCCTCCGGCGGACACGCCGCCGTCGGCCGACCGCCGCCGCGGTGGCACTGCTGCTGGTGTCGGTCGGCGCACTGGTCGTCGGCGGGTCCCGACCGGCCCGGGCCGACTACGCGGTGGACCCGACCGGTGGCGTGCCGGTCAGCGGCGTCGACTTCCAGGGCGCTGTCGACAACTGCCTCAAGGGGTTCGCCGCGCCCGGCGGGGACCCGTCCGGCCTGCTCCCGCGGCTGCGGGACAAGAAGTCTCCCCGGGTGCGGATCATCCCGACCACCGGCGGCTCGGGCGCGTTCGAGACCCCGGACAGCCCCGACGGGAAGGGATCCTCGACGGTCACCTGGAATCCCACCTCCGTCGAACCGTACGGCGACGGTGTGGCCCGGGACCCCTGCGCCGCCCTCTACCACGAGCTGAACCACGCCGACGACATCTCCCAGAACAAGGTTCCGCAGGGCGACTGCGGCAGCACCGAGATCCGTACCGCCGAGGTGAAGGCGACTCTCGCGGAGAACCGTTACCGGGCGGCGAAGGGCCTGCCACCGCGCACCGAGTACGACGGGAAGCCGCTGCCGAAGAGCCTCGACGAGTGCAAGAAACCGGCGAAGAAGAAACCCCCGCAGAAGGGCCCGGTGAAGCTCTGCGAGGAGGGCGCCGACTGCGGCGGCAGCAACGGCGACCCGCACCTGGTCACTTTCGACCGGGTCGCCTACGACTTCCAGGCCGTGGGCGAGTTCACGCTGGTCACCGCCACCGGCGGCGATCCGCTGGAGGTGCAGGTCCGGCAGGCGCCGATGGTCGGCACCCGAACCGCCTCGGTCAACTCGGCTGTCGCGTTCCGGGTGGGTGCCCACCGGGTCGCGCTCACGCTCACCGACGGCGGCACCCGCGTACACGTCGACGGCACGTCGCTGGCCGCGCCACCGGAACGCACCGACCTGCCCGGCGGCGGCACCCTCACCCGCCGCCCCTCCGACACCGGACCCACCGACGGGTACGACGTGACGTGGCCGGACGGCTCCGCGGCGGCGGTGGACCAGATCGGCCACTACGGCTACCGGGTGCTGGTCAGGCTCGCCGACGGCCGGGCCGGGAAGGTACGCGGCCTGCTCGGCGACTTCGACGGCGACCCGGCCGACGACATCGCACCGTCCTCCGGGACCGCGCTCACCCAGCCGGTGCCGTTCGCGCAGCTCTACCCGGCGTACGCGGACAGTTGGCGGATCACCCCGGACCGCTCGCTGCTGCACTACGACGACGGGCAGGACACCGGCACGTTCACCGACCGCGCCTTCCCCGAACGGGAGGTCACCGTCGACGACCTCGACCCGGCCCGCCGCGCCGCGGCCGAGCAGATCTGCCGGTGGGCCGGCATCACCGCCCCCGCCCAGCTCGCCGAGTGCGTCTTCGACGTCGCGGTCAGCGGCCGCCCCGAGTTCGCGGTGGCCGGCGCCACCACCGAGCGGGTCGCCCCGCCCGCCGCCACGCCGATCACCGCCGTACCCGTGGCGACCGCCAGCCTTACCCCCGGCGGGCCGCCACTGACGTTCCCCGGTCGGGCCGGGGACGCCGTCTTCGTCGACGCCTCCGCGCCCGGGATCGCCGACCGCTGCTCGCCGTACGCGCTCACCGACCCGACCGGCCAGTACGTCGGGGGCGGCTGCGCCATCAACGGCGTCGGGTACATCGACCGCGTCGACCTCACCACCACCGGCACGTACGCCGTGCGGGTCACCGCCGCCCCCGGCGACACCGGACGAGCAGCCGTCCGGGTGTACGTGGCTCGGGACGTCGACGGCACGCTGCAGGCGAACGGCCCGGCGGTCACCGCGACGCTGGATCAGCCCGGCGCGCGGGCCCGGTACCGGTTCACCGGGCAGCAGGGTGAACGCGTCTATGTCGAGGTGCCCACGAGCACACTGCCCAACCAGTGCTCCCCGCTGGAACTGCGCGGCGCCGAGGACCGGCTGCTGAGCAGCGGCTGCGTGATCAACGGCGTCGGCGAGATCGACGGCACCCTGCTGCCCGCCGACGGGACGTACACCGTGGTGGTAGACCCCACCGGGCGCACCACCGGCGCGACCACACTGCGGCTGCTCAGCAGCCGCGACCAGGCGGCGACGATCACCGTCGGCGGGCCGCCGGTCGTCGCCACCATCGACCGACCGGGCGCCGTCACCACCTACCGGTTCACCGCCGACGCCGGTACGTCGGTGAGCCTGACCGCGACCGCCTCCGACCTGCCCGACCAGTGCGGTGTGCTGGAGCTACGCGCCCCCGACGACAGCCCGATCACCAGCGGCTGCGTGATCAACGGAGCCGGCGACATCGCGCCGACAGTGCTGCCGAGCTCCGGCACGTACACAGTGGTGGTAGACCCGTCCGGGGCCGCGACCGGGCAGGTCACGCTGACGCTGAAGTGAGGCGGACCCCTGCCTGTCGTGCTACGTCCATCGGCCGCCCCGCGCGTCGTGGTCACCCGCCGGGGAAGCTGCGCCGATACGCCTGCGGACTGGTGCCGGTGATCCGCTTGAAGTGGTCCCGGAAGGCGGTGGTGGAGCCGAAACCGACACGCGCCGCCACCCGGTCCACGGGATGGGCGGTGGTCTCCAGGAGGTGCTGCGCCTGGTGGACGCGGACCCGGTGCAGCCACCGCAGCGGGGTGGTGCCGGTCTGGTCGCGGAAGCGCCGGTTCAGCGTCCGGGTACTCATGCCGGCGTGGCGGGCGATGTCGGCGAGAGTCAACTCACGTGGGGCGTTGTCGCGCATCCAGGCCAGCAGCGGCTCCAGGGTCGCCCCCTCCGGGGCCGGTGGTTCGTGCGTGATGAACTGCGCCTGTCCGCCCGCGCGTTCCAGCGGCATGACGGACAACCTCGCCGCGTCGGCGGCGACGGCGGCGCCGTGGTCGCGGCGGACCAGGTGCAGGCACAGGTCGAGCCCGGCAGCGGCGCCGGCGGAGGTCAGGAACTGGCCGTTGTCCACGTAGAGCACGTTGGGGTCGACCTGGATCCGCGGATGCTGGGCGGCGAGCCGGTCGGTGGCGAGCCAGTGCGTGGTGGCGCGGTGTCCGTCGAGCAGGCCGGCGGCGGCGAGGGTGAACGCCCCACCGCAGATGGAAGCGATCCGGGCGCCATTCGCGGCGGCGGCGCGCAGCGAGTCGAGCACCGCGGTGGGTGTCGCGGCGGCGGGGTCGGAGACACCCGGCACGACGACGGTGTCGGCGTCGACGAGGACGTCCAGGCCCCATGGCACCGCCATGCTGAACGCGCCAGTGGTGACCGTCGGCGTGGCGGCGCAGACGAGGACGCGGTAGCCGGCGCTCCCGTCGGGCAGGCGGGTGCGGTGGAAGACCTCCATCGGGGTGGCCAGGTCGAACGGGACGACGCTGTCGAGGGCGAGCACGGCCACGGTGTGCATGGCGGAATTCAACCAGTCAGGACTGTGCGGTGACCGGCGGGCGCGCATCGTCCGCCCGCCGCACGACCCGGTCGTACAGGTCTTTGACCGACATGCCACCGGCGAAGCACCACAGTGTGATGACCGGATCGCAGAGCGCGCAGCCGAAGGACGAGTCGTGCAGCGACGGGATGATCGGGGTACCGCGCCGGTGGTGCACGACGTCCCAGACCGTGTGCAGGAGCCATCCGACGCCGATGAAGGTGTACGAGGTGAGCCCGGCGTAGCCCACCACCAGCAGCAGCGCGCAGAAAGCCAGCTCCCACAGTCCGAATCCGCCACCGCTGATGTAGGCGGCCCCGGCGCCGGTGACGATGAGCGCGTTCAGGCGCCGCCGGTGCGGCTCCGGCACGAGGGAGTTGAGCCCGACGTAGACCAGCCCGATCACCACGGGCATGACATAGCGAAGCACGACCAGCACCGTTTCCGTTCCCGTTGAAGCGTGTGGAGAAGGAGCCTAGGAAGGCCTGCCATAAGGGACGAGAGGCGAAATTGCCAGGGTCCGCCGGATTCTCGCCACCCGTCTCCGGTGCTGGCCACTGCCTCTCCGGGCGGATACGCGGGCGTGCTAACGTCTCGTCCCGTTGTCGGTGAGCGCCGCTAGCTCAACTGGCAGAGCAGCGGACTCTTAATCCGCGGGTTCGGGGTTCGAGTCCCTGGCGGCGCACCAACGATCAAGGCCCTGACCTGGTGGATCACACTGGGGAAGGGCCTTTTTCGTGCGATGGTGCCGTCCAATGCCGTTGTCGTATCGCCACCGGCCGGACGAGCAGGTCTGCGTGCGCAACGAGTGAATCCGAGGAGGGATCGTGCTCGCTGAACCCACCGGCAGCCCGGACACGATCCTCGTCTGCATCCGGGGCAACTCCGGCTCGGGCAAGAGCAGCATCGCCCGCGAGCTACGACGCCGGCACGGCCGGGGTTGCGCCCTGGTCGAGCAGGACTACCTGCGCCGCATCCTGCTGCGCGAGCGGGACAAGCCCGGCGGCGCGGCACCGGACTTGATCGGTCAGACGGTCCGGTTCGCGCTGGACCACGGCTACCACGTGGTGCTGGAGGGCATCATGCACACCAGCCGATACCGCAGCATGCTGACCGCCCTGCGGCACGACCACCGCGGCCGGTCACTGTTCTGCTATCTCGACGTGTCCCTGGCCGAGACCCTGCGCCGGCACCTCACGCGCCCGCAGGTCGGTGAGTTCAGCGCCGAGCAGATGAGCGGCTGGTACGCCGCCCATGACGTCCTGGGATGGCCCGACGAACTCGTCCTACCGGAAACCACCACCCTGGTCGACGCCGTCGAGGCCATCGCGGCTGCGGCTGAGCTACCTCAGACCGGACGCGACGACGACCTGCCACCGAACGTTGCGTCCCTGTAGCGCAGCTCAGCCGGCGGCATCGGGGAACCCGGCGCGGGCGGGACCGTCAGACCCTGTCGGCGGCGCGGATTGGTGGCCACCGCTGCTCGGTCCAGGCCCGCAACAGCCACTCCACCGGTCCGTACCGGAACCGGGCCATCCACGCCGCGCTCGCGGCGAGCTGCGCACCGTAGATGGCGACCGCGATGAGGAGGACGACAGCAGGTGCGGCGGTGCCGGCGAGGCCCAGTCCGACGCCGGTGAAGACCAGCACACAGAGCAGCGACTGACCCAGGTAGTTCGACAGGGACATCCGTCCGGCCGGCGCGACTACGGCGACTACCCGCCGTCCCCGGCTGGTCTGGAAGAACTGGAGAAGGGTGGCGGCGTACGCGGCCGCGAGCAGCGGCGCGGTGAGTACGCCCGCCGCCAGCCCGGTCAGGTTGGCGGTGCCCCCACCGGCGGCGAAGATCACCGCACCGGCCAGGCCGATCGGATAGCCCAGCTGCTGCACCCGGCGCAGGAGCTGCCGGTTTCCGACGGCGTCGGTGAGCAGCCGGCGTCGCCCGGCCGCGTAACCGAAGAGGAAGGCCGAGAGGGCGAGCGGCCCCTGCACGAGGAGCGTGCCGACCATCGCCGGCAGTTGGCGTACGTGCTCGGCGATCACCGACCCGATCCCGCCCTGCAGTGCCTCGGTGGACCGTTGCCCCGCCGCGAGCGCCGCCGCCGGATCGGTGACCAGCTGAGCCCCGCCGACGGCGGCGAGCGCGACGACGAGACCGATCCCGCCGGTCAGCAGTACGGCAGTGCGCACGGCGGTGCCGACGGCGACTCGTCGCATGCCGAGCAGGACCAGGCCGAGCAACGCGTACGTGGCCAGGATGTCGCCCTGGAACAGCAGCACCGCGTGCAGGATGCCGAGCACGAAGAGCCCGGCCAGCCGTCGCCGGAACCGGGGGGCGAAGTCGACGCCCCGCCGCGCGGCGGAGTCGAGTTGGAGCGTGAAGCTGTAGCCGAACAGGAAGGAGAAGAGCAGGTACGCCTTCATCGCGAAGAGCAGCTCGACCAGCCACCGGACCGCCTGGTCGCCCCACGAGTCGTACGCGGGATCCGGAACCAGATGGAAGGAATAGCCGGAGCTGAAGAAGGCGATGTTGACAATGAGGATGAGGAGCAGCGCCACGGCGCGCAGCGCGTCGACGTCGGCGATCCGGGAGCCCGTTCTGGGTGATCCCTCATTCACGACTGGCGGGTCTTTGATGGAGAACGTCACGCGACTACCCCCGTAACGAAAAGGACATCGAATTCGATGGTTTCCTCTCTCCGACCCTACGAAGCGGTAGATCAAGGTGACAGCCGGTGAGCGGGAATGTCGCCGGTGGGGCAGGCCCTACCCCAGGGCGCAGCCATCCCGCGAGAGGGACGGTTAGATTCCGCGATATGGACCTCGCCGCGATTCGGGAGGACGTCGCCGTCATCGACGCCCTTCTCCGGGACATCGCTGATCGTCCGGTGGACCTGACGGATCCGGACTGGCCAGCGAAGCTGTCAGCAGCCAAGCCGCCAGTTGAGGAAGCCGGGGTGGCCGTTGAGGCGGCGGCGACCCTGGCCGCTCTGCTGGACGTCTACGAGTTCGGTGACGAGGTGACCAGGGACGAGGTCCGCCGAATCTTCCGCGCCCATCGAGCTTTCAGCTGGGGAGTCGGTCTCCACGATGAGTTCCCCTCGGCCGCCGCCGAGTTTCGTCGACGGCTGGTCCACATCTCCGCCCGGGACCAGTCTGCGGATCCACGCGACGACCTCATGGAGATCTGGGAGTTGTGCGAGCGGGCGCGCGACAACGGGATCGACGTCGAGCCCGTTCTGTATGCGGTCGCCGAGATCTCGGGTGAGGCTGATCATTTCGGGATGGGGTCCACCCGGCGACTGATCCTGCGCGGCCTGGAACGTCGCTGAAACTGCCACAGGGCGTTGTCGGCGGTCGGAGGCGTCGGCAGCGCTCCGTCTCCGTCGGCCGGGGATGTTCGTAAACTCTGAGGGTGCAGAGCAGTCAAGGGCGAGCCCTGGCCGGCATGTTGGACGCGGCTGAGGCGGCCTCGCCGGTCGAGGCGGTCGAGGCGGTCACCCGAGAGGTCGGTGTGGCGCTCGGCGCCTCGGCCGTCTCGTTCCTGATCGCCGACTTCAGTGGGCGGGCGCTGGTGCGGTTGGCGCATGTGCCGATCGACGACGCGGGCGGGAGCCGCCGGCACGGTGGGGAGGTCGCCACCGTGCTGCCGTTCGACGGCAGCCTGGCCGAGCAGGCGCTGCGCACCCAGACGGTGCAGGTGGTCGCGCGGTCTGACGACTGGATGGTGTTGGCGCCGGTGACGGAGCGTGGTGAGGCTATCGGCCTGTTGGAGATGGTGTTACCGGAGGAGCCCTCGGCGCAGGCGTTGGGCGAGATCACGCGCACGGCGCACGCGTTGGCGTTCGTGGTGATCGCGAACCGGCGGCACACCGACCTGTTCGAGTGGGGCCAACGGACGACTCCGTTCACTCTGTCCGCGGAGATCCAGCGCCGGTTGCTGCCGGGGGCGTTCACCTGTGAGGCCAGTGCGTTCACGTTGTCCGGTTGGCTGGAGCCGGCTGCCAGCATCGGCGGGGACACGTTCGACTACAGCCTGGGTCGCGATGTGCTGCACTTCAGCGTCACCGACGCGATGGGCCACGGCGTGGCGAGCGCCCTGACGGCGACTCTCGGTGTGGGAAGCCTCCGCAACACCCGCCGACGCGGCGCTGAACTGGTCGAACAGGCTGATGTCGCGAACGCCGCGGTGGCTGAACACGCCGGCGTGCGCGGTAGTTACGTCACCGCGGTCCTCGGCCGTCTCGACCTGCGTACCGGGGTGTGCGCGATGCTCAACGCCGGCCACGTACCGCCACTGCTGGTACGGGGCGGGGAAGCCCAGCCGCTGCGGCTGCCGGGTAATTTTCCGCTGGGGATGTTCGGTGCGGCCGAGTTCCTCCACGAGGAGATCACCCTGCAACCCGGTGATCGTCTGGTCGTGGTCACCGACGGCATGGTGGAACGCAACGCCGCCAACGTGGACCTGCCCGCCGTGTTGGGCTCGATCAGCGAGCTGCACCCCCGCGAGGCCGTCCGGGCGTTGGCCGACGCGGTGCTGGAAGTGGGTGGTCCGACTCTTGCCGACGACGCGACCCTCTTGATCATCGATTGGTACGGCGGGCACGGGGAGGACCGGCGTACCAGCGCGGGTGCCGATCTGGAGCGTGCCAGCGTGGCGTTGCTCGGGTGACTACTGGCCCCGGGTGACGCCGCCGGAGATCGAGATGTCGCTTTCGGCCGTGTGTACGTCGTTGTAGATGTCGATGACCCGGTCCACCGACGTGATGCTCAGGACGCGGCGTACCCCGGGCTGCACCCCCGCCAGGCTCAGCCGGCCGTCGACGTCGCGCAGCGACGTGAACATCACCACCAGCGTGCCCAGCGCGCTCGAGTCGATGAACCCCACCCCTGACAGGTCGACCACCACCTGCCGGTCGCCGGAATCGATGAGCTGCTGCAGGCTGTCGCGCAGTTGCGGGGCGGTGGCCATGTCGAGCTCACCTCGCGCCTCGACAACTGTGCAACCCCGGCCCGGTCGAGCCGACAACAGCAGATCCATAACAGCCTCCAGCGCGAGGGTCCGCCATCCACCCTATGTGGTCGACGTGCGACTGGCAGATGGGGCGGCGGCACCCGGACGGCGACCGTAGGACCGCCGGGCTGTCAGATCCTCCGGAAAGAGTTCGGTCCGGCACCAATCCGGCGCGCGGCACGCGACGAATACCTCCCGACAGCACCTGAGTATCAACTCGCCGTACCGGCGGAGACGGAGATTTGTTGTGAGACTGACCCGAGCCCTGCTCGCCGTGCCCGCAGCCGCGCTGGTCCTCGCGTTCCCCGGCGTCGCGCACGCCGACGAGAGCGTGCAGGTCCAGTTGCAGGACCTCAACGAAACCGGCGCGACGGGAACCGCGACGTTGACCGCGACGAGCGGCGGTGACCTGAAAGTCATGATCCGGTCGAAGGGCATGACGCCGAACTCGCCGCACGCCCAGCACGTGCACGGCGCGGCCAACGGCATGGACTTCCACTGCCCGGACAAGTCCGCCGATGCCAACGGCAACGGCTACGTGAGCACTGAGGAGGGCCTCAAGATGTACGGGGACATCTTCATCTCGCTGACCACCACCGGCGACACGACGAAGGCGAGCGGACTCGCGGTGGACCGGATGCCGAAGGCCGACGCGAAGGGCAACCTCAGTTACGAGCGCACCATCCCGGCCGCCGAACTACCCGCCGGAACGATCGAGCACCTGAAGGACCTGCACCTCGTGCAGCACGGAATCGATGCCAACAAGAACGGCAAGTACGACATGGAAGCGCTCGGGGAGTCGACGTTCGCCAAGTCCATCGGTGTCAACGGGATCCCCGCCGAGGCCACCGATCCCGCGACGTGCGGCATGGTCAGTGGCGCGGCCGCTGGCTCCGTACCCGCTGGGGGTGTCGCCACCGGTGACGGCAGCACCTCCGGCGGATCACCGACCATGATGTGGTCGGTGGGGGGCCTCGCGTTGCTCGGCGCCGCCGGTGCGGTCGTCGCGCGACGCCGGCTCGTCGGCGAGCGCTGAGCCGGGAGTATTCGTGACAGACACCGGCGATGCACCAGTGCCGACCGGCCACCGTCAGGGGCGTCTCGCGCTCCTGGCGGTGGCCGGCATTCTCACAGTGACGGCAGCCGTGACGATCGGTCTCGCGGTCGCCGACCCGGGGGGCGACCCCCCACGACCCGAGGCGTCCGTTGCGGCATCGGCCGGGAACGCGTCGCCTGTCCCGGCGACCAGTCCGGGCGAGTTGACCTCGGGCCCGCTGATGGCCAGCTCGCCGCCGACGCGGGTGTCGATCCCGTCGTTGAAGGCCACTGCGGCGATCGTCGCCCTCGGCCTGCAGGCGGACGGTGCGATGCAGGTCCCGGACAGCGCCACCGACGTGGGCTGGTTCACCAAGGCGCCGACGCCCGGAGCGCTCGGCCCGGCCGTGCTGGCCGGGCACGTCAACTGGAAGGGGCGCCGTGGGACGTTCTTCGACCTGGGCAAGCTGCCCGTCGGCGCCGGGATCACCGTCGACCGTCAGGACGGCGGCACCGCGATGTTCACCGTGACCAGGGTCGAGCAGTATCCCAAGGACCGCTTCCCCACCGACGAGGTGTACGGGGCCACCGACCACGCCGCGCTGCGCCTGGTCACCTGCGGCGGCGAGTTCGACGACGCCACCCAGCACTACCGCGACAATGTCATCGTCTATGCACGCCTCGCTCACGCTCATCCCGCCTGAAGCCGAGTACACGTCGGCGGTGCTCCCAACCGTCGCCAGCACAGGAGAGGACATGCCGAGAATGGGCGGCGACCCGGAACAGGCGAGGCGGTTGCGGTCAGTGCCGCCGGACACCGCGACCCCACCGACCGCCGACGAGCTGTTGCCACAGGTGGCGCGGGGTGACGAGGCGGCGTTCGCGGCGCTGTACGACGCCGTGGTGGGCAGGGTCCTCGGGTTGGCCCGCCGGGTCGTTCGCGATCCGGCGCAGGCGGAGGAGGTGACGCAGGAGGTGATGGTCGAGGTGTGGCGCACCGCTGGCCGTTTCGATCCCGGTCGCGGCTCCGCCTCGGCGTGGATCCTCACCATGGCGCACCGCCGGGCGGTGGACCGGGTACGCGCCGAGCAGGCCCACACCAACCGCGACCGGCAGGTCGCCGCTACCGAGTCGCACGTCCCCTACGACGAGGTGGTCGAGGACGTCACCGCCCGATTGGAGCGGGAACAGGTCCGCCGGTGCCTGGGGCGGTTGACGCCGGTCCAGCGGGAGGCGGTGACTCTCGCCTACTACGGCGGCCACACCTACCGCGAGGTCGCCGAGAAGCTGGAGGCGCCGCTGCCGACGGTGAAGACGCGGATGCGCGACGGACTGATCCGGATGCGCGACTGTCTGGGTATCGAGATGGAGGGACGGGCATGAGCGCCGACATCCACACCCTCGCCGGCGCGTACGCCCTCGACGCGGTCGACGACCTGGAGCGGGCCGCGTTCGAGCGGCACCTGGCCGAGTGCGAGCCGTGTCGCGTCGAGGTCACCGAGCTGCGGGAGACGGCCGCGCGGCTCGCCGAGGACACGGCTGTCGAGGTGACCTCGCGGGGGTTGCGGGAGCGGACCCTGGCCGAGGTTGCCAGGACACCGCAGCTGCGGGTCGCCGCCACAGGTACCGGCCACAGGCGGCAGGCGAGCAGATGGCGACAGCTCACCGTGGCCGCCGCCGCAGCCGTCGTCG
Source organism: Micromonospora sp. WMMD964 (assembly GCF_029581455.1). Lineage (NCBI taxonomy): Bacteria > Bacillati > Actinomycetota > Actinomycetes > Micromonosporales > Micromonosporaceae > Micromonospora > Micromonospora sp. WMMD964. The sequence continues at coordinate 2,329,489 of NZ_CP120860.1, forward strand.
TGGCTGCCGGCGCGAGCGTGGTCACCTGGACCGTGAGCAACGATCGGGTCAGCGACGAGCGGGCCAGCAGCGACCAGGCTCGGCAGATCGCCGCGGTTCTGGACGCTCCGGATGCCCGGGTGTTCGAGCGGTCGTTGCAGCCCGGCGGTGCCGCGACCGTCGTGGTGTCCCGGGATCGCGACCGTGGGGTGGTGCTGCTGCGTGATCTGCCTGAACCTGGCCCTGGGCGGATCTACGAGCTGTGGCTCATCCGTGGCACCGAGCCGGCCCGCTCCGTGGGGCAACTGCCCGAGGGGGGCAGGGCGTCGACCACCGTCATCGGTCCGGTCGCCCAGGCGGGCACCTTCGGGGTGTCCAACGAGCCCGTGGGCGGCTCCGTCGCCCCCACACGGATCGTGGGTACGGTCGAGTTGAGCTGAGCATGGGCCGGCCGCGGTCACACCGTCGGCCGGCCCGGTTGCTGCTCGTCTCGTCACCCAGCCATCCGTGCGGCGGATCGCTCCGAATCACCCACATGGATGACGAGCTGCTCGCCGGCCGGTACCGCAGGCTCCTGCCTGTCGAAGACACGGCCACCCCGGGACGCGTCTGGCTGGCTCGCGACGAGGTGCTCGGCCGGGACGTCGCGCTCAAGCAGATCGCGGTGCCGGGGTGGGCGAGCGACGCCGAACGGTCCCGGTTGCACGAGCGGACGCTGGCCGAGGTTCGTGGGCTGGCCGGGCTGGACCATCCGGGCGTCGTGGGGATGTGGGACGTGCTGAGCGCCGACGGGTACCTGTGGCTCGTCATGGAGCACGTGCCCTCTCGGTCCCTGGCAGAGGTGGTTGCCGCCGGCGGCCCGCTGGCGCCGACCGAGGTGGCGCGGGTCGGGCTGCACCTGCTCGCCGCACTGAGTGCCGCGCACGGGGTGGGCGTGGTGCATCGGGAGCTCTGTCCGCAGAACGTGCTGCTCGTCGACGACGGGAGGGTCATGCTCGGCGGGTTCGGCCCGTCGATCTTCGACAGCCACAGCCCGGCGACCGTCAGCGCGGCGAGCCTGTCGAGGATCCAGTACGTCGCGCCTGAGCGTGCTCGCGATGGCAGGTCCACCCCCGCCTCCGACCTGTGGGCTCTCGGCGCGACTCTCTACCTGGCCGCGGAGGGTCGCCCACCGTGGGCCCGATCCTCGACCCTGGCCACGCTCGCCGCTCTGGCCACCGAGGCGCCGCACCGAATGAGCGCCCTGCCGCTCGAACCCGCGATCACCGGTCTCCTACTGCGCAATCCCCGTCAGCGCCTGTCCGCGCGGGAGGCCCGCAGCCTGCTGGAGCAGGTGGCTGCGGCGACCGTACCGATCGAGCCTGTGTCGATGCCCCGATCGCGTCGCTGGCGGAGCGTGCGCGCCACAGTGCGTCGTCCGCCGCGAGACACCGCTTCCCCGGCGTCTCCGATCCCACAGGACGGGGTCGACACCACTGTCATTCCAGTAGGCGTTTCGACGACCCGTGACCGGACGACCGCCTGGGCGTTCGCTGGTGCCGTGGTGGGCCTGCTGGCGGTCGTGGCCGTCGTCGTCACGGCAGCCGGTGCCGTGATCGGCGGCTTGGGCGGTCCCGACGACGCGTCGGTGGCCGAACCGGGCGGTGCGGCGGCCGGAGCGGTGGGGTCGACCGAGGCGGCGCAGCCTGCCCACCTCTGCCTGGACGATGCCGCCTCCAGTGAGTCCGAACCTCTGGAGGCGGCCAGCGCGCCACTGCCGTACGCGTTGCCGGACGGCTGGGTGTGGCACCAGGACCCGGCTGGCTTCCTCATGGCGGTGCCCGAGGGATGGACCCGGCACACCGAGGGCGGAACCGTCTGTTTCCGGGACCCCGTCGAGGTGCGGGCCATCGCCGTCGATCCCGCCGCCACGGTGACCTCGATACCGTCGACCCGGTGGGAGGCCGCGGAGCGCGACGCGCTGGGGGCCGGGGCGCTACCCGCCTACCAGCGGATCAGCATCGGGCCGGTCATTCGCCCGGGTGGCGCCGCGGAGTGGGAGTACACCTGTGACCGGGCCGCCGGTGCGCGGCTGCACGTCCGCCGGCTACTGGTGAACGAGAGCAGGACCCGCGCCTACAGCCTGTCCTGGATCACCCAGGACAGCCAGTGGAGTGCGACCGAGCCTTTGCAACGACTGGCCCTCGCCAGCTTCCGCTCCGACTGACGATTGTCGGCGCGGTGCCGGCGCCCGAAGGCACCGGCACCGCTTCGTGTCAGTTGGCGTGGGTCAGGCGCGTGGTGATGCGCAGCCCGGTCAGTGTGTCGTTCAGCCAGGGCAGCCGCTCGCGGTGCAGGCCGGCGGTCATCTGGTCGGCCCAGACCTCGTACCGCTGGGTCAGCGCGCCGGCGCGGGACCGCGCGCTGGTGACCAGGCAGTCCCCGAGCGGATCACCGGGCAGGTTGGACGAGTCGACAGCGGGCTCGCAGGGCAGCTTGAGGCTGACCTGGTCGCGCAACGGTCGGCTGGGGTCGGGCGCGCACGGCGCGGGCCCGCACGCCGCGTAGTTCCCGCCCGCCTTCGCGTACGCATTGCCGATCTTGGCGTCGGTCGGCATGTTCACCGGGATCTGGTACTGCCCGAACAGGTTCGCCGACAGCACGTCGTCCGCGTCGAGGGCGTTGGGCAGACCCAACCTGGTGTACGCCTGGAGCAGCCGCGCCGCCGTGTTCATCTTCTTCAGCGCGGCGGGCACCGGTCCGCTGGTCTGGGTGCTCAGGTCCCGGACCCGGTCGTACATCGACCTCTGCCGGGCCTGGAGGAAACCGCGCAGCGTCGGCGTCAGTGAGGCGTCCAGCGCCGGGTTGGGCACTGCCGTGGCGGCGCTCGCGAAGGTGTACCGGCCGGACGGCCACTTCTGGGTCAGCGCCTGGTCCGGGCTGGTTTCGCTGTCACAGTTGAACAGCTCGCAGTCGACCTGGTAGACCTGCTCGTCCGGCCAGGTGAAGTCGGCCGTCCGCGAGGTCTGCCAGGCTGACGAGGAGTTGAGCCGGAACCGGCTGTGGATCTGCAACCGCAGCTTGCCGTAGTACCGGATCACCCCGGTGCCGTAGCCCGTGGTGCGGGTGTGGACCCAGCTCGGCGTGTAGCAGTGGCCCACCTCGGGCAACTCCCGTACCCCTGCCGGTGGCTCGTCGGGGCGTGGCGTGTACGCGTAGTGGAGCGTCCGCACCACGTTCGACATCAGGTCGTAGCGGACGTTGCCGGGTCGGTCGATCTGCCGGGTGCCGTTGCACGACGGCACTGTCGCCTCGTCGGCCTTCGCCGGTGCCGGGGCGAGCTGCTTGTCCGTGTCCCAGAACAGGTCGTAGTCCTTCGGGGTCTTGACCTGCACGCCGTTGGCGTCGGGCTCCCAGCGGACCTGGATCTCGTTGGTCCGGAACGCCCTCAGCGCGGCCGACAGCTCGTTGGTGGCGCCGAGGTACTCGTCGACCAGCCCGGTGATCAGGCTGTTGGCGTTGCCGTCGACCGGTCGGCCGAAGCTGGCCGCGAGGTCGGCGATGCGGGTGCCCTCGGCCTCGATCTGCGCCGCGCGACTGGCGCTGACCTGGGCGGCGTATGTCGGGTTCTGGAGCATCAGCATGGAGTACGCCTGCGCTCCGAGGTTCCAGACCGTGGGGTTGCCGACCGGGGTCGCCGGTTCGACCATCGACGGGTCGCGTCCGCTGGCCACCCGGGCCAGGTAGTTGATCGACCGGGCCTCGCCGAAGCTGTTCAGGACGGTGGTCGGGTCGAGCGCGGGGTTGTCGGCGTCGGCCTTCGGCACCACGAAGGCGGCACCGCCGGCCAACTGGGTGGCGGTCAGGTGGAACTCGTTCTCCGGGCCGACGAACTCGCCGTACGTCGGGATCGGCTGGCCGAAGTTCTCCAGGTAGCCGATGTACTTGTTGATGTCGGCGCGGGCGTCGTGCAGGGTGGCGTCGCCGATCGCGGCCAGGACGGTGGCGGCGATGTCCTCCAGTCGCAGCCCGAGCTGGGCGACCTGCTGCTGGACGAGGGTGAGCTGCGCGGTGTTGCCGGCGATCGCCGCGTTCAGCTTGTCGAACTGGGCCATCATGTTCGCGTACACCGTGTTGATCTGGGCCTCGACCCGCGCGAAGCCGGCGCGCATCTCGTCGCCGAGGGCCCGCACCTCGTCGCGCAGTGCCTTCACCTGGGCGAGGATCTGCGCGTCCAGCGACGGGGCGCTGTTGCCGAAGAGTCCGACGATCGACATCACGGCACCGAAGATGTTGCCGGTCATCGCCAACGTAGCGGTGTTGAAGACCGAGCCCGCCAGACCGCGGCCGGTGATCGCCGCCGCGTACGTCGAGATGGCGCTGATCGTGGTGAGGACCGCCTCGCCGATCACCTTGGCCTTCTTTCCGGCGTCGGGGTCGGCGAACCCGATGAGGGTGGACACCATGCCCAGCCCGGCTTTGACGTCGGAGATGGTCTGCTGCCGCGCCTTGTCCCGGTCCTCGGCGGCCTTCTTGGCCGCTGCGGTGCACTCGGCGCTGGGTGGCCCCTCCGGTGGGCACTTGCTGTTGTTGGCGCCGATCTCGAGGCGGATCTCCACGCTCAGGCCGAGTAGTCGGGCGTGCAGGGAGGCGAGCTTCTGCTTGGCCGCCGCGACGTACGCCACCGGGTCGCCCTGTAGCGCCAGGATCGCGCCGAGGTTCACGTGGGACAGCCCGGGATCCTGGGTGAGCTGCTCGTAGGTACGTGTCACATCCACCCCGAAGGGCGCACCGAGTACGGCGTTCCACGCGCTGGCGACCGGCGCGTCGGCGGTCGCCGCCTGCCGGACCGCGGACCACACGGCGGCGAGGGCGTCGTCGCGACCGCGCGACCACTGGGCGGTACGCAGAGCGCCGGAGGCGAGTTCCTCACGGGTGTCCCACGGCTCGACCGTCTTGCCGATCACCGCGGCGACCAGGCCGGTGATCTCCGGCGAGGTCCGGGTGTCGCCGCCGGGTGTGCCGAGCAGGATGTCGACGGACCGCAGCAGCAGGTCCTGCTCGGGCACCAGGAGGTCGTAGCCGGTCAGCGAGCTGTCGAGCACCTGCTTGCGTGCCGTGAGCTGGGCCTGCGCCTGTTCGGTGGTGGCGTTCGGGTGCAGCCGGTGCCACTGGACGAACTCGGCCGACAGCACGACGGCCTTTGATCCGGTCGGCGCCCTGGATGTGGGTCTCGGCGACCTGGCCGAAGGCCCGGTCGGTGAGCGCTGCCGGTGGGATGGGGACGGGGACGGGGTCGGCCGACGCGGGTTCGCCGAACAGCACGCTTGCCGCGGTGACCGCGATCATCGCCACCACGGCGGTCCCGCGCCTCGTACGCGTGGAACGGTTGATTGTCATGCCGCGAACGTATTGAGCGGCCTGAAAAGGCGCTGAAACCGCGCTGACCCGCGCCGTGCCGCCGAACACCGTCCTCGGCGGCACGGCAGGTCGCCGACGTCGTGTCGGCTATCGGCGGGTCCACTGCTGGTTGGTCTGACCGGTGCAGGTCCACAGGACGAGCTTGGTGCCGTTGGCGGTGCCCTGGTTCACGGGGTCCAGGCAGAGGCCGGACTGCACCCCGGTGATGGTGCCGTTCGCGTTGACGTTCCACTGCTGGTTCGTCCCGCCGTGGCAGTCGTAGATGGTGACCAGGGTGCCCGGGGAGGTGCCGTAGCCGGCGGCGTCGAGGCACTTGTTGCCGTACACGGTCAGGGCCTTGGCGCTCGTGTAGGTCCACTGCTGGTTGGTGCCGCCGTGGCAGTCCCACAGTTGTAGTTGGAGGCCGTTGGTGGTGGACGCCCCGGGGACGTCGACGCACCGGCCGGACCGGGTGCCCACGATGGCGGTGGTCTGCCCGCCGCCGCTGCCCGGGTTGCCGATGCTGCCGGGCACCGACTGTAGGGCGCTGTACCAGCGAGCGGCCATCTTGTCGTAGCCACCGGCGGTGGGGTGTACGCCGTCGATCAGGTCGGCGGTGGTGAGGGCGCTGTGCATGTCGACCAGGTGCACCCGCTTGCCGGCGTTCACCTTGCTCTGCACGATGCCCGGGATCGCCGCGTTGAAGGTGCGGACGGCGGCTCCCTGGTTGCTGTTGGAGATCGGGATGAGCTGCGCCACGAACACCTCCGCGGTGGGCGCGGTGGTGGTGATGCGGTCGATCAGCGTGGAGAGCCGGTTCGGTGCGCTGCTCACGTTGTAGTTCTGCAGGATGTCGTTGGTGCCGATGTGCAGCAGGACGGTCTGCGGCCGTTGGGTGTTGAGCCAGTTGACGATGTTCGCGTCGATCTGGTCGATGCGCCAGCCGGGGTGCCCCTGGTGGTCGTGGTCACCCAGGCTGGCGGGCCCGTTGAACTGCGACCCGACGAAGTCCACCGTGTACCGGCCGTTGACCAGTCGCTGCCAGAGCCCGATGCGGTATCCGCCGGGCACCTGGGTGCCCTCGGTGATGGAGTCGCCGAGCGGCATCACCCGTACCCCGCCGTTGGACTCCGCGCTGGCCGGGCCGGTCGGGGTCAGCACACCGGAGGCCACGACACCGAGCGCGGCGAGTGTCGCGAGCCATCTTGCCCTCGTTCGCATAGATCTCTCCTGCCTCAGCACTGGGACGAGTGTGAGCGTTAACAACGAAGATTGTAGATGTGTCTGATCGACTGGGTCTACCCTCGCGCCTCGCGCCCCACGACCGAGATCCGCGCAACTTCCCCGATGTTGCTGCCTGCGGGGGCTTGGGAGGCAGCGATATCCCTGATGTTGCGCGGATCCGGGGCGTGGGGCGCGCGGCGAGGGCGGCTCGGGCTAGCGGAGTCGGGTGGCTGCCGCGGCTGTGGCGATCAGGGCAGCGCCGGCTGCGGCGGCGAGTCGGACGCGGCGAGGTCGATTCGTGGACAGGGCCGTCGTCACCAGCCCCCACCCGGACGCCAGCGCGAGCGGCAGCCGCCCTCGCCGGCTTCGCGCGACCGTGCCGGCTGCCACGGCGGAGGTGGCGAGCAGTCCGACGGTGGATGCGGTGACCGTGCGCGGCGCGTCCGGGGGCGTGCCGGAGGCGACCTTGGCGGCGGCGATGTTGACGGTGCTCGCCAGGGCCGTCCATCCCAGGAGGAGGCCCGTGCTCAGTGGTGTGAGCGCGGTCCACCTGATCGTGGTGGGGATGCGCTGAAGGCGAAGGTGAGCGGTGGCGGCGAGGCCGGCGGCGACCGGCAGCAGGTACGGGGTGTACGCGAAACGATCGGTCTGCGCTGCCACCGACCAGGCGGCGTTCACCGCATAGGCGCCGGCCAACGGCCAACCCACCCGGCGACTCATGGGGTGGCGTCGACCCTGCGGCAGGCACTGACCAACGGTCGAGGCGACGCACCCGGCGAAGATCGGCCCCCAGACGGCGAACGCGTAGTCCGGCGGCGTGATGACCGTGTCGTAGCGCGCGGTCTGCTCCCCGTCACCGACCAGTGCTCCGAGTACGGGTGTGGCGACGAAGGCCGCGCATGTGCTCGCAAGGGCGATCGATCGCAGGCCGTCGTCCATGTCGTCTCCGATCATCGCCGTGCGGACCGGTCCCCCTGACGCCGACGCTACCTCAGGATCCTTCGCCCGGCGCGGGTCGTCGGCTGCTCGTCGCTGAGACGCGCGCACCCCCGCCGTCCGCGCCGGCTTGTCCACCAATAGATGCCCACCTATAGTTGCGCGATCGCACACCTTCCTGACCGTGGTGGTGCGGTGGGGTCGTCGAAGCGCTTCGATGATTCGTCGTTCAGGCCCGTCAGCCGGGTGTCGAGCCTGGCCGAGCCGGTCTTGGCGCTGAATCGCGCCTGTCGTACGACATGAGGAGAACCGCATGCGGAAGTGGCGCCTTCGGCGCGGAATCACCGCGCTCGCGCTCGCCCTGCTGGCCCTACCAGCCGTTCCCGGCACCGCGCTCGCCGAACCGACCTACCCGTTCCGAGATCCCGACCTGCCGGTGAACGCCCGGGTCGACGATCTGCTCGGCCGGCTCACCCTGGACGAGAAGATCTCCTGGCTGCACCAGTACCAGCCGGCCGTGCCCCGACTGGGCATCGGCCTGTTCAAGACCGGCACCGAGGCCCTGCACGGGGTCGCCTGGTCGACCGACATCGACAACAACGGCGCGGTGGTGAAGGCCCGTGGCACGGTCTTCCCGCAGCCGGTGGGCATGGCGAGCACCTGGAACACCGACCTGGTCCAGCGGGTGGGTTCCGCCGTCGGTGACGAGGCGCGCGGCTACCACGCGCAGAACCCCCGGGTCTGGGGTCTCAACCTCTGGGCGCCGGTGGTCAACCTGCTGCGTGACCCCCGCTGGGGCCGCAACGAGGAGGGCTACTCGGAGGATCCGGTGCTCACCGCCGCCATGTCCACCGCGTACGGCTCGGGGATGACCGGCGGCGACCCGGACCACCTGAAGAGCGCGCCGACCCTCAAGCACTACCTGGCCTACAACAACGAGGTCCGGCGGGACGTCACCTCGTCCAACGTGCCACCACGGGTGCTCAACGAGTACGACCGCGCCGCCTTCAAGCCCGCCCTCGCCGCCGACGCCGCGACCGGGGTGATGGCCGCGTACAACCTGGTCAACGGCCGTCCGGCCACCGTGGACCCGGACCTGAACACGGTGTTCCCCACCTGGACCGACCGGCCGCTGATGAACGTCACCGACGCCTGGGCGCCGAACAACCTCGTCAACTCGCAGAAGTACTACGCCACCCAGGCCGAGGGGAACGCGGCGATCGTCAAGGCCGGCCTCAGCAGCTTCATCACCGACGACACGAACGCACAGCCGACGGTCACCGCCATCAGGCAGGCCCTCGCCACCGGCCTGCTGACCGAGGCCGACATCGACGCCCGGATCCGGGAGATCCTGAACATCCGGTTCCGGTTGGGTGAGTTCGACCCGGGCGGCGGTCGGTACGGCGGCATCACCCCGGACGTCATCAACAGCCCGCAGCACCAGCGACTCGCCCGCGAGGCCGCCGGTGAGGCCATGGTGCTGCTGAAGAACTCCCGGCAGGCGCTTCCGTTGAATCCGGCCCGGACCCGCAAGGTCGCCGTGCTCGGTCCGCTGGCCGACACCCTCTACACCGACTGGTACGGCGGCGACCTGCCGTACCAGGTGACGACGCTCGACGGCGTCCGCGAACGGTTGGGTGGCGCGGCCGACGTTCGAGGGCTCGACGGGGCGGACCGGATCGCGCTGAAGGTGTCGTCGACCGGCCGGTACGTCTCGGCCACCGGCACCACCGACGCCGACCCGGTCGCCGCCACCGGCGAAACGGCGTCACCCGCCGCCCAGTTCGACGTCGTCGACTGGGGGCAGGACGTGGTGACGCTGCGCAACGCCGCCAACGGCCGCTACCTCGGCTACAACTGGGGGCCGTTCGTCACCCGTGACGAGCAGCCGAACGGCTGGTACGTGCAGCAGCAGTTCAAGCTGGAGCCGCAGGCCGACGGCACGGTGGCGCTGCGCTACGTCGGCTACGAGACCAAGGAGAGCTGGTTCGGCGCGAACACGTACGTCACGGTCGGCGACGACGGCGCCCTCAAGCTCGGCGCGTCGACGGCGGCCGACGCCACCCACTTCAGTCGCGAGCTGATCAGCAGCGGGCTCGATCGGGCCGTGGCGGCGGCGAAGGCGGCCGACACCGCCGTGCTGGTGGTCGGCAGCAACCCGTTCATCAACGGCCGGGAGGCGCACGACCGGACCTCGACGGCGTTGAGCGCGAGCCAGGAGGCGCTGGTCAAGGCCGTGACGAGGGCCAACCCGCGGACCGTGCTGGTGCTCCAGACGAGTTACCCGGTGACGACGACATGGGCGCAGGAGCACGTCCCGGCGATCGTCTGGACCACGCACGCCGGGGCCGAGACCGGGCACGCCGTCGCCGACGTCCTCTTCGGCGACCGCAACCCGTCCGGACGGCTGACCCAGACCTGGTACCGCTCCGACCGGCAACTGCCGCCGGACCTGCTGGAGTACGACATCATCTCGTCCGGACAGACCTACCTGTACAGCAAGGCGAAGCCGCTCTACCCGTTCGGCCACGGGCTGTCGTACACCCGCTTCCGGTACGGCCCGGCCCGCGTCGGTGCCGGGTCGGTCACCACCGACGGCACCATCGCGGTCGACGTCGACGTGACGAACACCGGCGGGCGGGCCGGCTCCGAGGTGGTGCAGCTCTACACCCATCAGCGCACGTCCCGGGACCGGACGCCGATCCAGCAGCTCAAGGCGTTCCAGCGGGTGGAACTCGCACCCGGGCAGACCCGTACCGTGACGCTTCGGGTGCCCGCCGCCGACCTGGCGCACTGGGACGTCACCCGCAGCCGGTGGGTGGTCGAGTCGTCCACCTACGACCTGATGGTCGGGGCCTCCGCCGGGGACATCCGGGCTCGGACCGCGGTGCGCGTCGACGGGGAGACGATCCCGGCGCGCGACCTGTCCCGGCCCACCCGGGCGGAGAACTTCGACAGGTACGCGGGGGTCCGGCTCGTCGACGAGACGAAGGTCAGGGGTACGGCCGTCGGTGCCACCGAGGCCGGTCAGTGGGTCTCCTTCGCGGGTTCCGCGCTGCGACCCGGCGCGCGCACCTTCACCGCGACCGTCGCCAGGGCCGGGACGGGCGTCGGTGCGATCCAGGTCCGGCTGGGCTCACCCACCGGCCGACTGCTCGGGACGGTCACCGCGCCCAGCACCGGCGACGACTACCGGTACGTGAGCACCAGCACCGAGTTGGCCCGGGTGGCCGGCACCCATGACGTGTACCTGGTGTTCGATTCCGCGCTGCGGCTGGCGGACTTCTCCATCAGGTGACGGGAGGTTCGGGGGTCGGGGCGGCTGTCGCGCCCCGACCCCCGGCTGGCACATCACCGGCATCGGTGCGGATTCATCTGATGATCAATCGGCAGTGCCAAGCAGTGAAGGGCGATCTGTCCGAAAAACCAGCATTAGCGCATAGATGTACTACGATTCATGGTTGCATTCATCACACGTGTGACCTACGCTTCGGGAAGATTTCGTAGCGATTAACAACAGAGTGCGGTCGGGCGACAAGTGCCCACCGGTCCTTAGTGGTGTCGCTGTTTCCGCGCTCGTCGCTCGATACGCACGGGGCCCCCTGTCGACGGCAAATGAGAGGAACCGTACGTGAGGTCAAACGTGTCCACCGCTCGAACGTCGATGCTGGCGGTGGCGGCCCTCGTTGCCGCCACACTGCCGGCCGTGCTGAGCGACCAAACACCGGCCGCGGCTGCGGTGCAGGCCACCTACTACGTCGCCCCCGACGGAAACGACGCCAACGCGGGGACGCTCCAATCCCCGTTCCGGACCCTGCAACGCGCACGAGACGTCGTTCGTACGGTGAACGCGAACATGACCGGCGACATCAACGTGTATCTGCGTGGTGGGAGTTATCCGATCAGCAGCACGGTCGAGTTCGGTCAGAGCGACTCGGGCACCAACGGATACCGGGTCATCTACGGCGCGTACGCCAACGAGAAGCCGATCCTCGACGGTGGCGTCCAGGTGACCGGTTGGACCCAGCACAGCGGCAACATCTGGAAGGCGCCGCTGGACCGCGCCAACAAGCTGCGGGCGCTCTACGTCAACGACAAGCGCGCCGTCATGGCGACGAAGACGGTCAGCTCGGGCGGCTGCTTCGGGACGTACAACATCACCGCCGGCCAGGCCGCGTGGGCCTGGGAGTCGGGGTCGCAGTGCGACGGCGCCAGGTACAACCAGAACGACTTCCCCGCCATCGCGCGCAACCAGGACGACATCGAGATCGAGACCGGCACGACCTGGACCACCGCCATCGTGGGCGTCCGCCAGGTGACCACCGACGGTGGGAGCCGCGTCGCCCTGTTCCAGCAGCCGGGTGCGGCCATCGCCCAGGGGGCCTTCAACGGCAACGCCCAGGTCGGCGGCACCCACAAGCTGATGAACGCGTACGAGTTCCTGGACGCGCCCGGTGAGTTCTACTACGACAAGGGCGCGAAGACGGTCTACTACTACAAGGCCAGCGCCGAGAACATGTCCACCGCGACGGTCTACGCGCCGAACAACGTGACCACCGTGCTGCGGGTCGCCGGCACCTCGACGACCAGCCACGCCCGCAACATCACGTTCTCCGGTCTGACCGTGCGGCACTCGGACTGGAACCTGTTCAACGTCGCCGGTTCGTCCTACAAGCAGGCGCAGCAGGGCAACCTCGGCGCGCAGGCGTACGCGAAGGGCAACTTCCACGTCTACCACTACCGCAACGTGGACCTCACCCCCGGCATCATCCAGATCCAGAACGCCGACGGCCTCCTGCTGCAACGCAACCGGATCGAGCACACCGGCGCCGACGGCATCAGCCTGATCAACGACGTGCAGGGCACGCAGTTGATCGGGAACGCCACCAACGACATCGCGGGGTCGGCCATCAACGTCGGTCATCCCCAGCACGTCTACATCGGAGACGGCACGTCGACCAACCGGGAGAAGTACCTCCCGCAGGTCGAGGGGCTGCCGAAGAACATCGACATCAAGAACAACTACATCTACGACAGCGCTGTCCTGTTCAACGGGCACAGCCCCATCTCGGCGTACTTCGTCGACACCCTGTCGATCCAGCGCAACCGGATCGAGAAGGCCCCGTGGTCGGGCATCACCATGGGGTGGGGATGGTGGAACTTCGACGGGTCATCGGGCTCGATCCAGCCGAACCGCCCCACCACGACGGCGCGGAACAACACGATCAGCCACAACCACATCATCGACACGGTGCAGCGTCTGAGTGACACGGCGCCCATCTACACGTTGGGCAGCCAGCCGGGGACGACGATCACCAACAACTATCTCCAGGGCGTTCCGTCGGGTCACAAGTACGGCCTGCACCCGGACGAGGGGTCGGCGTTCATCACCTTCCGGGACAACGTGCTGAGCATCGACAAGAACGTCACCTGGATGATCAATTCCGACGACTTCGGCCGGAAGCACGACCTGAGCATCACGCAGATCTACGGCCCGATCAACAAGGTCTCGAACAAGAACCTGCCGAACAGCACCGTCGCGGACATCCTCGTCTCCTCCGACTACGTCTGGCCGGCGGTGGCATACAGCATCGCGGCGAACTCCGGCCTCGAGGACGCCTACCGGGACATCGTCCCGGCGAGCATCTCCTCTTCGCCGAACTACGTGCTGCCGGCCAGCACGTTCGTCACCAGCGCCACGGCGTCGATCCCGGTCCGGAGCACCGGCGACGCCACCAGGTCGGTCTGGCTGGCGCCGTCCGGCACGACCAGCTTCACCGCCGGGGCGACGATGACCCGGGCGGCCGGCAACGCGACCACCATCGCCGTGCCGGCGACCCAGGGTGAGTACCGGCTCTACGTCGTCGACGCCCAGGGCAACCGGTCGGCGGAGTCGACGTGGATCGTCCGCCAGCAGCAGGGCGGCGGCAGCGGTACGGGGCAGGGACAGCTCGTGGGCGGCCAGTCCGGTCGCTGCGTCGAGGTGCCCAACTCGTCGACCACCAACGGCACCCAGACGCAGCTCTGGGACTGCGGCAGCGGCGCCAACCAGCGGTGGACCCACACCAGCGGCAGGCAACTGACCGTGTACGGCAACAAGTGCCTGGACGCCTCCGGGAACGGCACGGCCAACGGCACCCAGGTCATCATCTGGGACTGCCACGGCGGCACGAACCAGCAGTGGAACGTCAACACCAACGGCACCGTCACGAACGTCCAGTCGGGGCTCTGCCTCGACGCCAACGGCGCCGCCACCGCCAACGGCACGAAGATCATCCTTTGGTCCTGCAACGGTGGCACGAACCAGCAGTGGACGCTGCGTAGCTGACCCAACCCGACCCCGGGGCCAGGCCGACACGGGCCTGGCCCCGGCTATTTCTGGTAGCCGTAGTTGTCGCAGGTCCGCCGCTGCAGGACGCAGTTCTTGGTGCGCTTGTTCATGGTGTCGACGTCCCACATCACGAACGCGTCCCCGTGCATCGACGAAGCGCTCTTCCCCTCCTTGTCGGAGGAGAGGTAGTAGCCCGCCGGAGTGCCCTTCGCCGGGTACTGGATGTCGAAGGTGATCGCCGGGATCCGCACCGGGTGGCTGCTCGGGCAGCCGTTGCCGCTGCCGTACGCCACATGGTCCTTGTGGTTGGGGCTGTCCAGGTGCTTGCCGTCCCAGCAGTCGGGGAACTGCATCATGAAGTGCAGGGTCGCGTCGCCGCCGCAGATGGGCCAGTTGCCGTTGGTGCTGCGGGCGATTCCGTCGAGGTCACCGGGGCCGTAGAAGGCGCAGTAGAACTGGCCGGTCGCGCCGCGCGGCGTCGGCTTCTTCTTCTTGGCGTCACCGGAGATCATGCGCAGGCCGTTGGGCATCGGCATCTGGCCGGTCGAGTTCTTCGCCAGCGAGCGGTAGTAGACCCGGAAACCGGTCGTCTCGACCGGCTTGCCGGTCGCGTTGTCGTAGAGCGTGGGCACCCAGTAGGCGGAGTGGTCCTGGACCGGCTTGCAGGAGGTGGCGGTGAACTTCGTCAGGTCCCCGGCGACGGTGTCGGCGTCGACCGCCTTGTTCCCGACGAAGGAGTGCATGTGGGAGGCGCCCGGGAGGCCGGGAGCGACGATCGGGTCGTCCGGCAGCCGGTGGCTGTACTGGCAGTCCGCCCGGAACTCCGGGAGGTTGCCCACGCCGGCCGGGACAGGATCGATCTTCAACCTCTGGTACGCGTCGGCCTGCGCCTTCCAGGCGGCCCGGTCCACGGGTATCCAACCGGTCGTCGGGACCTTCGGCGTGGCCGCGGTCGACGGTGTCGTGGAGGCCGACGGGGTCGAGGAGGCCGCCGGTGTCGCCGAGGTCGACGCCGCCACGGCGAGGGATCCGGGCTGCCCGGCCGACGTCGACGGGTCGTCGAGGGCGTTGGACGCGTTCGACGGCTCGGGTGTCACGTCACCGTTGCCCAGGTACACGCCGGTGGCGGCGATGACCAGCGCGACCGTCGCGCCTGCGGCCATCGCCAGCCGGGTGCGGGTGAACCGACTCGGCGGGCGGTGCCGGGACGGGGGTGGGCTCGCGTCCGGTTCGGGCGACGGGGCGTACGACACGGGTCACTCCCAACGAGCAGACGACGGCGTTGACCCGGACGGCCACGGCCGCCGTATGGTAGGCGCTTCCCGATCACACCCGACAGCTTCTTAAAGCTTCTTTAAAGGATGTTGGTCGTTCCGCTCTCGGCGGTGCGGGCGACGGTGGTGGCGGCCACCGGGTCGATGGCCGCCGTGCGACGTGTCGTCGCCCCCGGGATCACGCCTCCGGCGCGGCCTCGTCCTGCTGCTCCCCGCTCGGCGATTCCTCGACCTCGTCCGCCGCCTGCCCGGACGTCGGCACCGTCCAGGAGAACTCGATCTCGACGGACACCTCCGTCTCGCTCTCCTGTTCGATCTCCAGCTCGCAGCGCACGGTGTCCGCCACGGACACGGCGCCCGCCGCGCCGTAGAAGATCCGCCCATCGGACTCCAGCTGGCTCGCCAGCTGACGCAACCAGGCGGCCAGATCCGAACGTGACACCGTACGGGCGTCCTCGTAGATATCCATGTCGGCCATGCTCGCACTCCACAAGGGACGATCCGCTGCAGGGGCTTCGGCCGGACCCGGATCGGCCGCATGATATGGATCTTGTGGTGGCCCGGAAAATCTCGTCGCCGGAGGTGCTGCCGCGCAGGTTGTGGGTACTGGTGACTGATGACGTCGACCTGGAAACCCCACGAGAAGCACGGTGGCCTGTCGGACAAGGACAAGCGCGAGCTGCCGGAGAGCGTCTTCGCGTTCCCCGACAAGCGCAAGGAACCGATGACCGACGCGAGCCACGTCCGCAACGCCATCGCCCGGTTCGACCAGGTGCAGGGGGTCACCGACAAGGAGCGTGAACAGGCGTTCCAGAACATCCTCGCCGCCGCCGAGCACTACGACGTCGAGGTCGCGGAGACGAACTGGCGGCAACTCGGCAAGTTGCCGCACACCCCGAATCCGGCCCACTGAGGCGAGCGACGCTGCTCCGCGTCGCCGACGGGATAGATCCGGCACCGCCGGGTAGACGGCGCGGTGCCCGCGAAGCAGGAGTCGTCAGGCGACCCCGACCCGTCCCCGGCCGACCGGGCGTTGGCCGGCCTGCGTGATCGGCTGGGATACGGCGTGCGCTCCCGCGCCTGGCGGCTGCGCCTCAACGGGCTCCTCGCCGTGCAGGCCGGCATCGCGGCGTCGCCCGCCTGGTTCGTGGGTTACCAGTTCCTGGACAATTCCGCCCCGGTCTTCGCGCCCACCACGGCGGTGGGCATCGTGGCGGCCTCGATGGGATCACGCCTGCGGCGCACGGTCGAGCTGCTGGTCGGGGTGGTCCTCGGGCTCGCCGTCGGTGACACGCTCATGCCGTTGTTCGGCATCGGGGCCTGGCAGACCGGTGTGGTCGTCGTACTGGCGATCATCGTCGCGCTGCTGTTCAAGGGTGGTGGTTCGCTGCTCACCCAGGCGGGTGCCACGGCGGTGCTCATCGCCACGCTGGAACCGCCCGTGCGTGACCTGTCCGTTCCCCGCTTCGTCGACGCCGCGGTCGGTGGGTTGATCGGGCTGGCGGTCGGCCTGTTGGTGGTGCCCATCCACCCGCAGCGGACGGTGCGGCGGCTGGCCGAACCCGTCATCGACTCGACGATGACCGCGCTGCACGACCTGGCTGCGGCGCTCCGCCTCCGTGATATCGCCGCGACCGAGCGGGTTCTCGGCAAGCTGCGCGAGCTCACCCCTCGGCTGGGTGCGCTGGACGAAGGGCTCAACGCCGCCCAGGAGGTGACACGACTTGCGCCGCTGCGCTGGCGCGAACGCGCGTCGCTGGCCTTCTACACCGAAGCCGTGCGTCACATGGAGCGCAGCCTGTACAGCTGTCGGTCCATCACGAGGCGGCTCACCAGGGCCCTCCGGGACGACGAACCGATACCCGAGGAGTTTCCCGAGGCGATCGACCTGCTGGCCGTCAGTGTGCAGACCCTCAGATGCGCGATCCGTACGCGGGCGGATCCAGGGGAGGCGCGGCAGCAGATCCTGACGGCCGTCGAGCTGGTCGGGAAGGCGCAGGGGGAGGTCGCGCCCGATCCCAACCGCCTGCACGCCCACCGGTTGGGCTACTCGGGCATGGTCGCCGCCGGTGAGTTCCGTACGGCGGCGAACGACCTGCTCATCGCCAGCGGGCTCGACGCCGACGCCGCGGCGCTGTTGGTGCGGCGGACGGCGGAGCCGGACGAATGGGACTGATCCGCCTCAGGTCGCCGTGAGTGCGGCGAGGACGTCGAGGTAGTGCGGGTTCCTCATGACGCCCAGCACATTGCCGAACGGGTCGACCACCGACGCGGTGACGAACCCCCCGTCCCCGTGCGGCGTGATCGGCTGGTACTCCGTCGCGCCCAGCGCCAGCAGTCGGTCCACGGTGGCGTCGAGGTCGTCGACGTGCCAGTGCATGACCACACCGCCGGGCCCGGTCGCGGATGCCGTGGGTGGTGCGTACCGGCGGTCGATGATGCCCAGTTCAGCCTGGTAGTCGCCGACGCGGAACTCGGCGTACGCGAGGCGTCCGTCCGGCCCGGGGCGCGTGAAGTACGGCTCGACGCCGAGGAGGTCCGCGTACCAGGCGGTGGCCGCCTCCACGTCGTCCGCCCAGATGTTGAGTGTGGCAAATCCTCGCAGGCTCATCCGCGGTCCTCTCGTCGCTGTCGTCGATGAAGACGTTATCGGCGATTGCGGACGGATCCCTTCCGCAATGCCGTCGGGTTCGACGATGTCGAGTCAGGGGACGGGTGCGGGCAGTGTGTCGCGGCCCTTTTCCGGGTAGTCGCCGCCGTTGCCACGACGGATGGCGGGGGACAGCGTGGAGAGCTACCCGGCGGTCGAGAACCATGGCCTCATCGGTGACCTGCAGACGGCGGCGCTGATCAGCAAGGACGGCATTGTCGACTGGTTCTGCGCGCCCCGCTTCGATTCACCGAGCGTTTTCGGAGCGCTGCTGGACCGCCGGAAGGGCGGCTACTTCCAACTCGCGCCCGACGGCATCGACTACACGAGCAAGCAGCTTTACCTGCCCGGTACGCCGATCCTCATCACTCGTTTCCACAGTGCTGACGGTGTGGGCGAATTGGTGGACTTCATGCCGGTCACCGGTGAACACGCCACCAACCGGCACCGGTTGGTCCGGCTCGTCCGCATGATCCGGGGCAGTATGCCGTTTCGCTTCGACTGCCAGCCTCGATTCAACTACGGACGCGACCCGTTCGAGCTTGAGGTGCACCCCGGGGGAGACGTGTTCCGGAGCGCGACGCTGAACCTCACTCTCACCCCCTTCAGGGACGGGAAATGGCTGATCGGCGAGGCGGACATCCACCGCGACGAGCAGGGCGTGTCGGCCCGGTTCACGCTGCACGCCGGCGACATCGGCGGGGTGGTGCTGGAGACGGCCCGACCACAGGCACCGCGACCGCTCAACACCGACGAGGCATGCGAACTGCTCGCCCAGACCCGCGACTACTGGCGACGGTGGATTGACGGCTGCCGTTACACCGGTCGGTGGAGGGAGGTGGTCGAGCGGTCCGCGATGACGCTCAAACTGATGACGTACGCCCCGACCGGCGCTCTGGTCGCCGCGCCCACCACCGGGCTGCCGGAGCAGATCGGCGGGCAGCGGAACTGGGACTACCGCTACACCTGGATCAGGGACGCGTCCTTCTCGGTACACGCGCTGCTGAGTATCGGCTTCACCGACGAGGCCCAGAAATACCTGCTCTGGCTGGACGCACGCATCCGGGAGGCCCGAGATCCCGATCTGCCCCTACAGATCATGTACCGGATCGACGGCTCACCGCACCTGCCCGAGGAGGTGCTGGACCACCTGGAGGGGTACCGGGGTTCGGCGCCGGTGCGCATCGGCAACGCCGCGTCGGGCCAGCTGCAACTCGACATCCACGGCGAGGCGCTCAACTCCTTGGAACTCGCCGACCGCAACGGCCTCATCGCGCCGTACGAGGGTTGGCGGAAAACGGCAGAATTGATGGACTGGCTCTGCGAACACTGGGACCAACCCGAGGACGGCGTCTGGGAGACCCGGTCAGGACGGCAGGACTTCACGTACGGGCGGGTGATGTCCTGGGTGGCGCTGGACCGCGCCATCCGCCTCGCCCAACGCCGCGGGCGCCCCGGTGACACCACCCGTTGGACGACCGAGCGCAACGCCATCTACGAGCAGATCATGACCCGGGGCTTCCACCCGGGTCGGCAAGCCTTCGTGCAGCATTACCGCACCGACATCCTGGACGCCTCGCTCCTGGCCATGCCCGGGATCGGCTTCATCTCACCGATGGACCCGATGTGGGAGTCGACGTTGCGGGCGATGGACGCCGAACTGGTCTCCGACAGCCTCGTCTACCGCTACGACCCGAACGCCTCGCCGGACGGTCTGGCCGGCACCGAGGGCACCTTCAGCATGTGCACCTTCTGGTACGTGCAGGCCCTCGCCCAGGCCGGCCGGCTCGACGACGCCCGACTGACCTTCGAGAAGATGCTCACCTACAGCAACCCGCTGGGCCTCTACTCCGAGGAGATCGCGCCGACCGGTGAGCAGATCGGGAACTTCCCCCAGGCGTTCAGTCACCTGTCGCTGATCAGTACCGCGAACCACCTCGACCGTCTGCTCGACGAGCAGGGTTGACCCGTTCAGAACAGCGTCAGGGGTTCGACCGGGATCGGCTCGGGCAGTGCGTCGAGCGTGGGCACCTGCGCGCGTACCTCGTCGTGGAACCGGCGGGCGAGCGCGGGCGCGTCGGCGTTGTCCGGCGTGTGGACGAACATCGTCGGTGAGCGCCCCTCCCGGAGCCAGGTGGCTGTCACGTCGACCCAGTGCTGCCACCCCTCGACAGTGCGAGCGGAGTCGTCGCGGCCGAGATAGCGGACGATCGGCCGATCGGTCAGTGCCAGCGACCGCAGCGGCACACGGGGTTTCTTGGTCCAGGCGTCCCGCTCCGCGTCGCTGGTCGGCCGGCTCGCGAAGAAGGCGGTCGTGTCGAAGGGGATCCACTCGGCCGACACGGATCCGAGGGTCGCCTCCAACAGTCGGATCGCGCGGTCGTCGGTGAAGAACGCCGGGTGGCGGACCTCCACCGCGTACCGGTGGGATCGGGGGAGTCGGGTCAGGAAGCGACCCAGGGTCGGCACGTCGGCGGGCGCGAACGAGCCGGGCAACTGGATCCAGAGCGCGTGCGCGCGGGGGCCGAGCGGCTCGATCGCGTCCAGGAAGGCGCGCAGTGGTTCGTCGACGTCGGTGAGTCGACGTTCGTGCGTGACGACCTTCGGAAGCTTGGGGAGGAACCGGAACGCGGGATCGGTCTGCGCGGCCCACGACGTCACGGTGTCCCGGGTCGGGGTCGCGTAGAACGTCGTGTTGCCCTCCACGGCGTCGCACCAGCTCGCGTAGTGCGCCAGGCGTTCCCCAGGCGGCAGCCGGTGCCCCGGCCACGACCGGTGACTCCACATCGCGCACCCCACGTGGAGACGCATGACCGCACCCCTCCCACCGGTGACCGTGCTCGACGCTGCCCACCGTATCCGGGCCGGTATCGGGGCGACGGCCGACCTCCTGTCGTCAACTAGGGGTTGACGACGGGAGGTGCGTCAACCTATGGTTGACGCATGACAGAACCTCTTCAGATCGGTGTCACCGTCAAGCTCGACGACCTCATCCAGGCGATCAAGAAGGCGCACACCGATGCGCTCGACCAGCTCACCGACGCGGTCATCGCCGCCGACCACCTCGGTGAGGTCGCCGATCACCTGATCGGTCACTTCGTCGACCAGGCTCGCCGCTCGGGTGCCTCCTGGACCGACATCGGCCGCAGCATGGGCGTCAGCAAGCAGGCCGCCCAGAAGCGTTTCGTGCCGAAGACCTCGACCGACACCGCCACACTCGACCCGAACGCCGGCTTCGGCCGGTTCACCCCCCGGGCCCGGAACGTGGTGATGGCCTCCCAGGAGGAGGCCCGCGCCAGCGGGAACGCCGAGATCAGGCCCGAGCACCTGGTGCTGGGTCTGCTCGCCGAGCCGGAGGCGCTGGCCGCCCGGGTGATGGCTGACCTGGGCGTCACGCCCGAGGCGGTGCGGGAGACGGTCGCCGCCGCCCTTCCGCCACGGGTCGAGCAGGTGCCGGACCTCATCCCGTACGACGCTCGCGGCAAGAAGGCGTTGGAGCTGACCTTCCGGGAGGCGCTGCGCCTCGGGCACAACTACATCGGCACCGAGCACATCCTGCTCGCCCTGCTGGAGCAGGAGGACGGTGCCGGGGTGCTCACCAGCCTCGGCCTGGAGAAGGCGGCGGTGGAGGCCGACCTCGCCACCGCACTCGCCGCCGCCGTCACAGCCGCGTCGAAGAGCGACGACGCCGGTTAGGCGTCCCGCAGCCGTTCCAGCCGTCCCGCGAGTGGCGAGGCCACTGCGGGACGGCGCGTGCCGTCGCCGGCAGCCCACGTCGTCGCAGCAGCACTCATCACGCCTCCCTCGTCGCGGAAGGCGCCCTTCAATCCGATGCTCCGGGGCGAGCGTGGCGGCCCCGGTCCGTCGCAGCGCCTCTCACCCCGGCATCACCGACCGTGAATGGCGCAGGCGGTCCTGGCAATCGCCCGTCTTCGCCCGGTGATCGGCGTCCGGAAAGTTGCATATGCCTCCACGGGTCCTCGTGCCGGACCGCGCTCACCTAGCCTCGGCTCATCGCGTCGACCATTGACGCATGGGAATTCGTTGAACGGGGGAGCGAATTGAGGAATTCATTCAGACGGTTGCTCCGACGCACCATGGGAGCCGCCGTCGTGTTGACAGTGGCCGGCGGGATGTTCGCCGCGCCGGCACAGGCCGACCCACCGACCCCAGCCGACCGGCAGCGCTGCGTCGACCTCCTGCTGACCGGTGGCCCGGAGGTCGTCCGCGCCGCCGAGTCGGCACTCACCGGTTCGGACGCCGACCTGCGGGCCTTCCTG
Organism: Micromonospora sp. WMMD964; assembly: GCF_029581455.1. Lineage (NCBI taxonomy): Bacteria > Bacillati > Actinomycetota > Actinomycetes > Micromonosporales > Micromonosporaceae > Micromonospora > Micromonospora sp. WMMD964. The sequence goes on from NZ_CP120860.1 coordinate 2,351,542, forward strand.
GACACCGGGCTGGCCGCCGCTCAGGCGCACGACGACCGGGTGCAGGTGGCGCAGTTGCAGGCCGCGGGCGGCAGCACCACCCGCGCCGCGGCCGAGGCCGCTCTGGCCGGCTCGCCCGCCGATGTCCGGGCGTTCCTCGACACTGGGTACGAGGAACCGTTGGCCATCGACCTCCGCATCAAGCTGGGTCAGGTCATCTCCGCTGGTGGGCCGCAGGTCAAGGCCGCCGGTCAGACCGCGCTGAACGGCAGTCACCAGCAGGTCCTCAACTTCTTCTACCTCGGCCTGGACCAGGCCCGCACCCTCGACGACCGGATCCGCATCGCGCAGATCATCTCCGCCGGCGGCCCGGTCGTTCGGGAGTCCGCCCAACAGGCACTGAACGGCGGCACCGGTCAGGACCTGCGGGAATTCCTGATCGCCGGGCAACACGTGGCGCGGGCGCGCGACCAGGAGATCAGCACGCTGTCGTCGCTGGTGAGCCGGGCCAAGGAAGCCGGCGATTTGGCGGCCGAGGAGACCGAGGCCGCGAAGCTCGCCTCTGCCCAGGCGGTGGAGGCGTCCCGGCTGGCCAAGGAGGCCGCCGAGCGCGCCAAGGCCGAGACCCAGGCCGCGCAGAACTCCGCCGAGCGGGCCTCCCGCGCAGCGGCCCGGGCCGCCGACGCGGCGGCTCGTGCGGCGGACGCGGCGCGGACCGCGGTCAGCGCGGCGAAGGCGGCCAACAACGCCGCCCGACTCGCCTCGAACGCCGCGGCCCGGGCCGCCTCGGCGGCGACCCTCGCCGGCCAGGCGGCCTCCAAGGCGTTCGGGGCGGCAGCCGCAGCGGCGACCGACGCGAGCAAGGCGGAGGCGGCCCGCCAGGCCGCCGCGACGGCGCGCAAGGTGGCGGCGGACGCCCGGAAGGCGGCCGACGCCTCGAAGGCGGCCGGCAACGCGGCGCAGGCGGCCAGTGGAGCGGCGCTCAACGCCGCCAACGCCGGAGCGCACGCGGCGGCGGCCGCTGCGGCAGCTGCCGCAGCCGGTGGGCAGTCCAACGTGGCGGCGGCGGAGGCGGCGCGGGCCCGCGCGGCGGCCGAGGCCGCACAGCGCAACGCCGCCGCCGCGACCCGTGCGGCGAACGAGGCCGACCGGTTCGCCCGGCAGTCGGCGCAGGCGGCCAACCAGGCGTACCAGGCGGCGATGGACGCCGCCGCGCACGCGACCGCGGCTGCCGCAGCGGCCGACGACGCGGCCGCGCACGCTGGTGACGCCGCGACGGCCGCGGCCAAGTCGACCCAGCACGCGGCCGGTGCGCTGGCCGCCGCCAACACCGCCACCGCAGCGGCGAACCAGGCCGCGGCGGTCGAGGAGGCCGCCCGGGTCGCGGACGTGGAGCGGTTGGCGGCCCAGACGGAGTACGGCGTGCAGGACGCCAAGGAGGCCCGGCTCGCCGAGCAGGCGGAGTCGGCCCAGGCCGCCGACGACGCGGCCGAGGAGGCCCGGCTGGACGCGCAGACGCGGCAGTGGTTGGCCGAGGCCAGCGCACCCGGAGCGCCTTCGACAGTCGTGCTGTCCAGTGGCCGGCTCGCGGCCGCGCGCCTCGTCCGCACCGGTGGTCAGTGGACCCGGAAGGCAGCCTCCGAGGCCCTCGCGGGTTCCGAGGCGGACCTGCGGACCTTCCTGGCCTCCGGACGGGCCGTGGCGGCGGAGGAGGACGACCGCGCGCGGGTGCGGCACATCGGTGCCCTGGGCAAGCCCGCGTTGCGCGACGCGGCGAAGGCGGCCCTCGCCGGTGACCACGACGACGTCGAGGGGTTCCTGCGCACCAGGGACTACGTGGGCAAGGAGCAGGACGACCGCATCCAGATCGGTCAGCTGATCACCGCGGGTGGGCCGACCATGCAGACCAGGGGGCAGGCGGCGCTCAACGGCACCGAAGCCGACCGGCACGAGTTCCTGATGACCGGGCAGTACGCCGCGGCCGAGATCGACGACCGGATCAAGGTCGGCCAGATCATGTCCACCGGTGGCCCCGAGGTGAAGTCCGCCGCCCAGGTGGCCCTGGAGGGTTCCCGGGCGCTCCTGAAGGACTTCCTGGCCGACGGGCAGTTCCGGGCGCAACGGCGGGACCTGGAGGCGGTCACCCACGTGGCGCGGGTGCGCGGCCTGGTCGCCGAGGCGGCCGGTTACGCCGCCAACGCGCGTAAGGACGCCGCCGAGGCGGCACGGGTCGCGGCGGTGGCCCGCAAGGCGGCCGAGGACGCGGCGCGGTACGCACTGGAGGCTCAGCAGGCGGCCAGCCAGGCCGCCGGCTACGCCACCCAGGCCATGCAGTCCGCGCAGTCGGCAGCGGCATCGGCGATCCAGGCCGCGCAGGCGGCGCAGGTCGCGAAGGCCGCCGCCGCCTCGGCGCGGCAGAGTGCGGCGAACGCCGCCGCGTCGGCTGCCAAGGCCACTGACGCCGCGGCACGGGCGAGTGCCTACGCCAGCGCGGCGTACGACGCCGCGGACCGGGCCCGCGCCTCGGCGTTGGCCGCCGGTCGAAGTGCCGACCAGGCCGCCGCGGAGGCGGCGGCGGCGCTGGCCGCAGCCGTCACCCTCCAGCGCCAGGAGGCGGCACAGAACCCGGGCGGGCCGCCCGACGGGCCGCGACTGGACCAGCCGACCGGGGAGGATCCGAGGCGGTTGGGGAACGAGTTGCTGGGCAACAACGCCCTCGCCCAGGCTGCGCTGCTGCTCTGGGGAGGCAACTGCTTCACCGGCGCCAAGCAGATCATCTGCACCGATGTGGACACCCCGAACGGCCGACCCATGACGGTCGGCGACTACCTGCTCTATCCCCACAGCCGCGCGGACCTCGACAGCCTGTTGAACAGCGAGGCCAGTGACCGGGACGCCCTGCGGGCAGCGGGCGTGGACGCCAGCACCTACGGTCCCGATCTCCTGGAACACGAGGCGCGGCATTCCGACCAGTGGCAGTACCTACCGCCGACCCAGTTCCTTACGCTGTACTTCCTCGGAACGGGCACCTCCTACCTTCTGACGGGAACCGACGGTAATGGCAATCCTTGGGAGATCGGAGCCAACCCGTACAAGGGCGGTTACTGGGAATACGGCAAGCCGATCATCGACTGGTCCAAGTGCTGGATCATCGTCTGGTGCTAGGCGAGACCTGGTGACCAGCGCACGGGTCCGGGCGGTGGGCGTCCTGGTGACGCTCGCCGCCCTGGCGGGGCTGACCGCCTGCTCCCCGGCGGACAAGCCGGTGCTCGCGGTACGTGTGGTCGACGGGCAACCGGCTCTGGTCCTGGCGGAGTGTGCTGAATTCACCGCCGACCGGATCAGCGTCTACACCGTCGACGTCACGCCGGCTGAGAGGTGGACCATCGACCGCGACGGTGGCGGCGAGGTGAGGGACGTGACCTTCTTCGCGCCCCCGACGGGTTGGACGGCCGACGAGCAGACGCTCACCGCCTTCGAACCCGATACCGAATACTCCGTCGCCGCCTATGGGGATCGGCACAACGCCGTCCCCGTCCATTTCACACTGGCCGAGGTGACCGGGCTCGGGCCGGAGCAGGTCTTGACCGGTGGGACGGCGGGAAAGCGGAAGGCGGTCACCGAGACCGCCTTCCGCGACAAGGCGAAGAAGGCCTGCTGACGCGGTCGGGTCAGGAGGCGTCGGAGAAGCCGTAGCGCAGGGCGTGCTCCGGATCGGCAGGGTCGATCTGGCGCACGCCCGCGTCGGCGAGGCGCTTGTTGACCTCGTCGAGTTGCTCGCGTACCAGTCGGGCCTCCTCCTCGGTCACCCGACCACGGTGCGGTTTGCCGGCGTGCTCCAGCGTGCCGTAGTCGATCTTCTCGGCGCTCTTGCGGGCCTTGGGCGGGCGGACCCGCTCGGCCGTCTTCAGTAGTTGGGCCATCGGTACGTCGGTGGCCATCGCGTCGAACTCGCTGGCTGTCAATACCACCCGGCGGGGCTCGCCGCCGCCGTGCCGGTCGTGGATCTCGACCACCGCCACGTCCAGGGCGGCGTCGTCGATGTTCTCCACCTCGGTCGGCGTGGCGTCCAACTGCACGGGCCCGGCGACCAGGTCCGGGTGCTCCAGCACCACGACGCGGACCACCTCGTCGTCCTGCTGCAGAACCGTGCCGGTGAAGTCGGAGACGTGGATCGTCTTCTTGCCCATGCGCGGAGCTTCTCCTGTCGTTGGCCGGGATGCCGGACCACAAGAAATTACCCGACAGGTGTGCGAAAGCCGCCGCTGGACCTCCCCGGTGTGTCGCCCACGCGGGAGCCTCAGAGGCTGCCCTTCGGCGCGACCCACTCGGTGGGCTGACCGGTGACGGCGCTGATCTTGTCGTAGTCGGCGTCGTAGTGCAGCACCGTAGCGCCGTGCTGCTCCGCGGTCGCTGCGATGATCAGGTCGGGTAGCCGGAAGTGGCGGTGCTGGCTGTCCGCCGCGAGGATGCGATGGACCGCCAGGGCCCGGTCCGTCGCTGGTGCGTCAGTGGCGGTTCAGGCGGTGTCGAGTGGAACTGCCGGAGGACATCTTGTTCAGCCCGCTCCACGACAGGTCGCCGGCGCCGACCGCGCGGGGGTGGCGGTAGCGCGGCTGCGGAGGGATGCCGCCGACGGTCTCCGCCGCCCGCCAGAGTCGCTCGGGGTCCTGCTGGTAGTTGTCGCTCGGCTGCATCGGCATGCGTTCACCGTCCCAAACAAAGGTGTCCAGGTATGGAAATAGATATGACGGTCGATTCGTTCGCCTGGTTCCGCGCCAGCGCGGTCGGGTCCGGCCCGCACGGTTCGTCCGCCCGATCGGGCCACCCGGCGTACGGTGATCCACGACGGGCCGGGTGACGGGGAGGTCTGATGCTCGACCGGCGGCTCCAACTGCACCTGGCCAGCTGGCTCGGCCAGTGGCCGGCCGGGCCGGGGTTGCACGTGGTCGCCTCGCGCCGACGGGCCCAACCGGCCTGGGACGGTCGGCTGCGCCCCGCGCTCGCCGTGGACACCGGGCAGAGCGGTGTCCTCTCCGTGGCACCGGAGCGGGTGGCGGCGATCCGCTCGTTGGTGCGGCGTACGCCCGATCGGCTGCTCGCCGCGCTGCCGGAGGCCGTCGGGCTGCCGGAGTGGTGCGTGCACGACGGCGCCTTCCGGTGGAGCGTGGCTCCCGCGCCGCTTCCCGACGTGGGGGAGTGGACCGAGCCGACGGCTCCCGGGTTGCCGCCCTGGTTGCGGCTCTTCGACCAACCTGTGCTGGTGGTTCGTGACCCGGACGGCACCTACCTGGCGGGTGCCGGGATCAAACGGCACGACGCGTACGGGCACGAGTTGGCAGTGGGCACGGTGCCGGCCGCCGAGGGGCGCGGCCTGGCCCGTCGGCTCGTGGCGCAGGCGGCACGGCGGGTCCTCGACGAGGGAGCGGTGCCGACCTATCTGCACGAGCGGGACAATCACGCGTCCGCCCGGGTCGCCGACGCGGCCGGGTTCCCGGATCGGGGCTGGCGGGCGTACGGGGTCTACCCACGCTGAGCGGGCCAGCAGGCCGGTAATGGGCGCGGACCGTGGATCCCGGGCCGGATCCACGGTCCGCAACCTCCCCCCAGGCCCCGGCTCCGGTGCGCCGGTCACGCTCTGCGCGAGCCGGAACATGTCGATCACGCTACGTATCGAACAGGCGTGGAGCAAGGCTTAGGCTGTCGGTTCGGAGTGTCGAAAAGTGGACTTGACCTGCGGCTGGGCCGGTCACGGTAGCTCAACTGCCGGTGACGTAGCGTGCCGTACCGGGGTCGATCGCTCCGTTCACCCGGTCAGGCCGAGCGCCTCGGCCGCCGCACGCCCGTTGGCGTGGCTCGCTCCGTAGGTGGTGACGAAGGCGCGTACGCCGGCCGGCCGCCACTGTGCCGGCCAGCCCATCTCCACCACCGTCACCGCGTGCTGGGCGGCCAGGTCGGTGATCAGCTCCGGCCCGCCGGGAAGGCGGTGCAGGTGCCGCCCGACCAGCACGATGGGTCGGTCACCGGCCAGCCCGCGCAGCCCCGACGGGTCGGCCTCGGTGGCGATCACCCGGAGCTCCTGCACGCCGTCGAGGTGTGGACCGAGGCCCCACGGCACCCGCCCCTCGGCGATCGTCGACTCGGTGTGCAGGTGCACGACGAGTGGTTGGTCCAGGCCGGTGAGCAGGCCGTCCACCCGCACGGCTCGCCGCGCTGCCGCGTACCCCAGGTCGTTGTCGGGGGTGGTCGGCGACGCGACGGCGGCCCGGGTCCAAGCGGCGAGTTCGGCGGCGCGACCGGCCGCCTCCTCGACTCGCGCGGTCGTCAACCGGCCGTCGGTGAGCGCGCCGACGATCTCGGCGGCGACCAGCTCGACCAGCTCGACGTCGACCTTGGCGCCGATGCAGAGCAGGTCGGCGCCCGCGGCCAGAGCGCGGACGGCGGCCGGGCCCACCCCGCCGGCAGCCACCGCCGCGCCCTTCATCTCCAGGGCGTCGGTGATGACGGCGCCGGTGAAGCCGTACTCGGAGCGGAGCAGGTCGACCAGGACGGCCCGGCTGAAGGTGGCCGGGTCGTTCCCGGTCAGCTCCGGAACCCGGATGTGCGCGGTCATCACGGCCCGCGCCCCGGCGGCGACGACCGCCGCGAACGGCGGCAGGTCCCGCTGGCGCAGCAGGGTCAGTGGTGCGTCCACGGTGGGCAACTCGTGGTGGGAGTCGGTGATCGTGGCACCGTGCCCGGGGAAGTGTTTGGCGCAGGCGGCCACGCCGGACGCCTGCAGGCCGGCCACGGCGGCGGCCGAGTGGGCGGCGACCCGCACCGGATCCGCGCCGAAGGACCGGGTGCCGATCACCGGGTTGTCGTCGGCGGTGTTGACGTCCACCGTCGGGGCGAGGTTGACGGTGATGCCGAGCGCGGCCAGTTCGGCGCCGATCGACTGGTAGACCCGTCGGGTGAGCGCCACGTCGCCGATCGCGCCGAGGGCGGCGTTTCCGGGGTACGGGCTGCCGGTGGCGTGCGCCAGCCGGGTCACGTCGCCACCCTCCTCGTCGATGGCGATGAGCACGTCCGGTCGTCCGGCGCGCAGCGCGGCGGTGCTCGCCGCCACCTGCGCCGGGTCGTGCACGTTGGTGCCGAACAGGGTGTGCCCGGCCAGCCCGTCGGTCAGCAGGTCGACCGCCCAGTCCGGCGGGACCGGCCCCGGGTACGCGGCCAGTAGCGTGCCGAGCGCCAGTCGGCGCAGTCCTGGATCCAGCCCCACGTGATCTCCCCCTTCGGTGCCCGGCGGGTACGAAACGTCATACCTGTGGTGGTCTTGGCCCTGCCGAGTCGGCCGAGCGTCCCACCGTCGGGTGACCGTTACGCTACGGCTACCCGTTCGCAGGTCGGTTTACAGTTAGCAAAGTTTACTAAAACTAGAGGACGTGTCATGAGTGCGACCCGGCTACCCGGCACCCCCCGCCTGTTGCGGGCGCTCAACGACCGTGCCGCGCTGGAACTGCTCCTCGAACGCGGTCCGCTGACCAGGGCCCGGCTCGGCGAGCTGACCGGGCTGTCCAAGGTCACCGCGTCGCAGCTCGTCGAGCGGCTGGAGGAGCGCGGTCTGGTCACGCGCGTCGGCGAGCAGGCCGGCGGGCGGGGGCCGAACGCCCAGCTCTACGCGGTTCGCCCGAGCAGCGCGCACGTGGTCGGGGTCGACGTCGGGCCGGACCGGGTGGTGGCCGCCTGTGCCGACATCACCGGTGCGGTCATCGGGCGGGTGGAGCAGTCGACCCGGGACACCGACGATCCGGTGGGTGTGGTGCACAACGCCGTGGTGCAGGCCGCGAGCAGCGCGCAGGCGCAGCTGAGCAGCGTACGCCGGATTGTGCTCGGCACGCCGGGCCTGGTCGACCCGGGCACCGGCGACATCACGTTCGCCTTCAACCTGCCGCGCTGGCACAGCGGTCTGCTCGCCGCGTTGCGGGAGGACCTGCACACCCCGGTCGTCTTCGAGAACGACGTCAACCTGGCCGCGGTGGCCGAGGCGCAGTCCGGCGCCGCGCAGGGGCTCTCGGACTTCGTGCTGGTGTGGGTGGGTGCCGGCGTCGGGCTGGCGATCATGCTGGGCGGGCGGCTGCACCACGGCAGCAGTGGAGCGGCCGGCGAGATCGGCTACCTGCCGGTGCCCGGCGCGCCCATCCCGCGTGATGTCTCCCGTCGCGCCAAGCCGGCCTTCCAGCAGCTCGTCGGCGCGGACTCGGTGCGCGCGGTGGCCGGTGAGCACGGCTACCCGGACGCCGACGCCGCCGAGGCGGTCCGCGCGGCCGTCGCGGCCGGCGCCGACGGCGGCCCGATGCTCGACGAGCTGGCCCGCCGGCTCGCGATCGGCGTGGCCAGCACCTGCGTGGTGCTCGACCCGCCGCTCGTGGTGCTCGCCGGCGAGGTGGGTCAGGCCGGTGGCGCCGCGCTCGCCGACCGGGTGCAGCAGGAGGTGGCGGCGATCACCCTGGTCCGACCTCGGGTGGTGCCGACCGGGCTGACCGAGGAGCCGATCCTGCACGGCGCGCTGCGCACCGCGCTGGACGCCGTGCGCGACGAGGTGTTCGGCTCCACCGTCGGCTGAGCCCGCTGCGGCGGTCATGTGAAGGAATATTTCACCGCAGGGCGACGGGTTGCAAGCTCTTGCCGATCCGTCGGGCCGGCCCGGGTACGGCCGGCCCGACGGACTCGACTCAGATCAGGTCACGACGACGGAACACGGCGAACGCCGCCGCGGTCAGCCCGCCGGTGAGCGCGAGCAACACCACCAGGGCCGGCCCCCAGGTCAGGCTGTAGGAGCCATCGCAGTACGCGGTGCCCGAGCTGCCGGGGCAGGTGTCCCAGAAATCCGCCCTGGCGGTGAGCCAGGCCTGGATGTGGCTGGAGAGCATGAACCGGTCCGGTCGTCGGGCGTCGACGATCTCCAGGATCAGGCGACCGCCCAACTCCCACACCACCAGGTACGCGGCGGCCGCCCCCAGCGCCGCCGACGTGTGCCGACCCAGGGTCGCGATCGCGAAGCCCAACGCGGAGGCCAGCAGCACCAGCACCAGGCCACGGACATGCACCGCGCCGAGCGAACGCCAGAACTCACCGCTCAGCCGGCCGGGTAGCCCGGCGGTCTGCCCGATCACCCAGAACGTGCCGAGGTAGGCCACCGACGCGATCACGGCCAGGACCAGCACCGTGCCGAGCAGGGTGCCCAACTTGGTCGCGAGCACGGTCAACCGGCGTGGTCGCCAGAGCAGCAGGTTCACCACGCCACCGGAATTCAGGTCGGCGCCGATGTAGGAGGCACCGACCAGGAACCCGAACAGCACCAGGAAGGCGATGAGGAAATAGAGCAGCGGCAGCGCCTGCTTGGCGAAGCTGAACACCCCCGGCAGGAAGTCCGCGGCGATCGGCAGCCGATCCTGCCGGACGGGGTCGATGTCCGAGCACTCCTCAGGGAAGTACTTCTCCATGTCGCCCTGCGGAAGAGTGCCGTTCTGTCGCGCCAGGCACTGCTGGTGAGCCAGGTCCATCGCCTGCCGCGCCTCGACGGCCTGAGCCCGCGCCGAGTTCAACTCGTCCGCGTTGGGCTTGTGCGAACCAGCCAGCGTGGTCGCCGCCGTGACCGCGAAGGCGAACGCCAGCAGGACGACCATGAGCTGCACGAAGCGACGGGCCGACAGTCGCTCCACCTCTGCACGGACCAGGTTCACGCGTCCACTCCCCGATCGATGTCGATCACCGCGCCACCCTGGTCGGTGTACGGCAGGTGCGAGTCGTCGACCTGGCGGGGCACCGACGGATGGTCGTACGCGCCCGTCAGCTCCAGGAAGACGCTCTCCAGATCCGGCCGGAGCGGGGTCAGCTCGCCCACCCACAGACCCTGCTCGCCGAGCGCCCGGCTGACCGCCGTCGGGTCGCTCACCCCGCTCACCACGAGCGCCTCGCCGTCGACGACCGCCGTCATCCCGGCCGCGTGCAGCAGCTCGACGGCACGCTCGGACTCGGCCACCCGCACCAGGAACTCGTGCCGGTCGTGACCCGCCAGCACCTCGTCCACCCGGCCGGCCGCCACCCGACGCCCCCGCGAGATGATCGTGACGTGGTCGCAGATCAGCTGGATCTCACCCAGGATGTGACTGGACACCAGCACGGTCACCCCCTGCGCCGACAACGACCGCATCAGGTCCCGCATCTCCCGGATGCCCGCCGGGTCCAGCCCGTTCGCCGGCTCGTCCAGAATGAGCAACCGTGGGTCCTTCAGCAACGCGGACGCCACCGCCAGGCGCTGCTTCATGCCCAGTGAGTAGCCCTTCACCCGCTCGTCGCCCCGGTCGCGCAGGCCCACCAGGTCCAGGGCCTCGTCCACCCGGGAGACCGGCACCCCGCCGGCGCGCGCCAACAGGCGCAAGGTGCGGTGACCGGTGAAGTTACCGAAGAACTGCGGACTCTCCACGATGGCGCCCACCTGGCCCGCCACCCGGGGCAGCAACTCCGGCGACGGCTGACCCAGCACCGTCATCCGTCCGCCGTCCGGGCGTACCAGCCCGAGCAGGGCGCGCAGCGTGGTGGTCTTGCCTGAACCGTTGGGCCCCAGGAAGCCGTGGATCTGGCCCTCCTCGACCAGCAGGTCGAACCCGTCAACCGCCACCCGTCGGCCGTTGCGCAGGGTGTGGAAGGTCTTGCGCAGACCCTCGATCTCGATGGCCGCGCTCATCCGCGCGGCTCCGTACCTCGGCGGGGCATGAGTGGTCCTTCGGTCTTGGTGAGCAACGACACGGTGCATCACCCTATGGCCGGGGCGCCGCCCGTGGGGGGCGCCTCGTCGTTGCGTGGTTGGATGGAGCGGTGACTGGTGACCTGCTCCCCGGCGCTGCCGGCGCCCCCGTCGACCCGGATCTGGTGGTCAGCCTCGACAGCGTCGGCGTACGCCGCTCCGGCACCGCCCTCCTGCAGGACCTGACCTGGCGTGTCGAGCTGGACGAGCGGTGGGTCGTGCTCGGTTCCAACGGCGCGGGCAAGACGACACTGCTCAACCTCGCCGCCGGCCGACTGCACCCCACCACCGGTGTCGCGCACGTGCTCGGCGAGCGGATCGGCCGCACCGACGTCAACGAGCTGCGTACCCGCATCGGGCTCACCACCGCCGCGATCGCCGAACGGCTGCCCGCCGACGAACAGGTCAGCGACGTGGTGGTGACCGCCGCCTGGTCGGTCGTCGGCCGCTGGCGGGAGAACTACGACCGCGGCGACGAGGCGCGGGCGCGGGCACTGCTGAGCCAGCTCGGCGTCGGCGGGCTCGCCGAACGCCGGTACGGCACCCTCTCCGAGGGGGAGCGCAAGCGGGTGCAGATCGCCCGTGCCCTGATGACCGACCCGGAGCTGCTGCTGCTCGACGAGCCCGCCGCCGGGCTCGACCTGGGTGGTCGGGAGGACCTGGTCGCCCGACTGGCCGAGCTGGCGTACGACCCGGACGCCCCGGCGATGGTGCTGGTCACCCACCACGTCGAGGAGATCCCGCCGGGGTTCACCCACGCGCTGCTGCTGCGGGAGGGTGGCGTGGTCGCCCAGGGCCTGCTCGCCGAGACGCTGACCGGCGACAACCTCTCCAAGACCTTCGGCCTGCCGCTGGTGGTCGAGCGTTCCGGCGACCGCTACACCGCTCGGGCCGCCTGAGCGACGGTCAGGGCGGAGACGACAGTGCCGCAGACCCGCGTCGCCGTGGTGGGCAGCGCCAACATGGACCTGGTCGCGATGGCGCCGGCGTTGCCGAGACTGGGCGAGACCATGCTCGGCACCGACTTCATGATGGTGCCCGGCGGTAAGGGCGCCAACCAGGCCGTCGCCGCGGCCCGGGCCGGCGCGTCCTGTGCCTTCCTCGGCGCGATCGGCTCGGACGCCTTCGGCGTCACCCTCAAGGCCCGCATCACGGCGGCCGGGGTGGACACCAGCCAACTACGGGTGGTCTACGGCACCTCCGGCGTGGCATTGGTGATGGTGAACGCCCAGGGCGAGAACGCCATCATGGTGACCCCCGGCGCGAACGACGCATTGACCGGTCTCACCGAGGACGAGCTGGCCACGGTGAGCGCGGCGGACGTCCTCGTCGCCCAACTGGAGATCCCGGTGTCGACGGTGACGGCCGCCGCGGTGGCCGCCCGCGCCGCCGGCACCCGGGTCATCCTCAACGCCGCCCCGGCCCGCGATCTCCCGCCCGAGCTGCTCGCGTCGGTGGACCTGCTGGTCGTCAACGAGGGCGAGGCGCGCACGCTCGCCGGTCGAGGTCGGGAAGAACCCCGGGCGCTGCTGGACCTGACTCCTCGGGCCGTACTCACCCTCGGTGGGGAGGGCGCCTGGTACGTCGACCGGGACGGCGTCGAGGTGCACGTGCCGCCGGTACGCGTCGACGTCGTCGACTCCACCGCAGCGGGTGACGCGTTCACCGCCGCGCTGGCCGTCGGCTGGGGCGAGGGACGCGACCTGGTCGACGCGGTGCGCTGGGCGTCGGCGGCCGGTGCCGCCTGCGTACGCAAGCTCGGTGCCTCGGTGGCGCTTCCGCAGCGCGCCGAGATCGACGAGCTGTACGCGCCGGCCTGAACCGAGGGCTCAACCGGCGTCGTCGTCGCTGAGCTTCTCCCCGCGTCGGCGCAGCATGCCCAGCCCGGGGATGCCGGCCACGGCGAGCTTGAGGTCACGGGTCACGTCGAGCAGATCGTGCAGGTCGGGCCCGACCCGGTCGAGGGTGGCCAGGATCGGCAGGATGTCCGCCGTCAAATGCTGTTTGAGCTTGGGCAGCTCGTCGATCAGGTGGATCGCGGCGGTGATCTCCTCGTGACTGAGCTGTTCGACGAACCGTTCGGTCATCGGCGCGGCCCGCCGCAGCGCCGGCTCGTACGCCGCCAGCAGTTCGGCCGCCGTGGCCGCCGCCTCCGTCGCGGTGCCCACTGTCACCGCAGCCCGGCCGGCCACCGCCTCGGCGTCGGCGACCACCGTGCCGGCCACCCGGGCGACGGTGTCGGCCTCCTGGACCACGACCGCGGCCGCCGACGCCACCTCGGTGGCGGTGTCGATGGCGGTGGTCGCGGCGGCGCTGATCACGGCCACCTCACGGACGGCCGCCTCGGCGTCGGTGAGCACCTGGTCGGTGCGGTCCAGCGTCGTCTCGATCCGGTCGACCACGCCGTTGATCCGGGCCAGCAGCGCCTCCACCCCGTCCAGCACCGCGAACGCGCGGGCGGGCACGGCGGCGAACGAGGCGGCCGAGCCGAGCGCCTGGTCGAGAGCGGAACGGGTCAGGCCGACCACGGCGGTCGGGGTGGGGAGGGGAATCGCCATGGGATCAAGTGTGCGTCGACCGGGCCGCAACCGCCGGATGGGCGACGCCGACGGTCACCGGTGGTCGCCCTGCTGTTCGACGGCACGCTGCACGGCCCGGTAGATCTGCCCGAACCGGAGCGCGTCCGGCGTACGCACCAGCAGATCCTCCCGACCGTGGTGCTGCACCCACAGCTCGTGCACGTGGCTGCCACGCTCGTAGGAGCGGTCCAGCCAGCCCAGTGGGATCTCCAGGAACGGTGTCAACGCCAGCGCCCCCACCGCGCAGGCGGCGAGGATGATCAGCGCCAGTTGCCAGTTGCCCCGATCCTGGGCGGACCAGGCCAGTGACAGCACGCACACCACGGCGACCAGCGGTGGCAGCGAGAGCAGCAGGACCAGGACACCGCGACCCAGCACCCGGCCGCGTACGGCGAGGGTCTTCTGCCCGCGGGCGTGCCAGACGAACGTCACGTCGGACAGGGCGATCACATGACCGCCCGCCCGGATCGACTCGGAGGTCACCTGCACCGCGTCGTCCCGGTAATAGAGGGTCATCACTAAGCCTAACCACCGGAGGGCAACTTCCGCCCGGCTCGGCCGCCGGCACTCGGCCCTGGCCCGCCCCGGATTCGCCGCACGTCGTCGGGCGGGTGGAGCTGATGTCGCGATGGTCCTTTGGAGCTGAATCGTTTGCGACATCACGTGTGGCGGCATCGCTGTGTCATCGCGCCGTGTCGCCGCGCCGCTATGTCGTGGCGCCGGGGTCCTTCCTGGTCGTGGCCGGTGGCGTCAGTCGCCGTGTCGCGGCGGGGCGCTGTGGCGCCGCGGTGCTGGGCCCGGTCTGATTCGTTTGCGATATCAGCTCCATAGGCACTGGACGAACACTGCGCCCGCCGCCCGCCGCCCGCCGCCCGCCGCTCAGGTCGGGACGCGACGGCTAGCGGCGGGCGCCGGGGCGGGCCGGTTGGCTGTGCTCGACGGCGCGCTGCAGGGCACGGTAGATCTGCCCGAAGCGCAGCGCGTCACCCGTCCGCAGCAGACGCACCGGCTGGCCCCGCCAACGGGCCCAGATCTCCAGTTGGCGGCTGCCCCGGGCGTACGAGCGGTCCAGATGTTCGAAGAGGAAGTCGGCGACGGGCCCGACGGCCAGGCCGACCAGCACCGACGCGCCGACGATCGCGATCGTCACGGTGGGGGAGCGGTGCAGCCAGACCGCCACACCGATGCCGAGCACCGCCGCGACCAGCGGACCGGCGAGCGCCGCACCGATCGCGCCCCGCCCGGCGAGCACGCGCCAGGAACGGGTGCCGCGGCGGTGCCAGATCATGCTGATGTCGGACAGCGCGTAGCTGCGGCCATCGACCCGGACGGTGGTGGAGGTGACCTGCACCGACCTGTCGTCGTAGTACGTCGTCATGGCTGGACTCCCGCCCACGGGGCTGACACCACACTACTTACCCAAACGAGCCGGGTCGTAAGGTTGGCACGCGACTTCGACGAGGAAGTGAGGGCAGCGTGGGCGAGTTCGTTCGGCTGGAGACCACTGACGGCATCGGCACGATCCGGCTGGAGCGGCCGCCGATGAACGCGCTCAACACCCAGGTGCAGGAGGAGTTGCGCGCCGCCGCGACGGCCGCCACCGACGACCCCGAGGTCCGCGCCGTCATCGTGTACGGCGGGGAGAAGGTCTTCGCCGCCGGTGCGGACATCAAGCAGATGGCCGAGATGTCCTATGTCGACATGGCGGACCGGGCGGCGAACCTGTCCAGCGCTCTCGGTGCGATCGCCCGGATCCCGAAGCCGGTGGTGGCCGCGATCACCGGGTACGCCCTCGGTGGCGGCTGCGAGCTGGCTCTGGCCTGCGACTGGCGGATCGTGGCCGACGACGCGAAGCTCGGCCAGCCGGAGATCAAGCTCGGCATCATCCCGGGCGCCGGCGGCACCCAGAGGCTGGCCCGCCTGGTCGGCCCGGCCCGCGCCAAGGATCTGATCATGACGGGTCGGATGGTCGACGCCGAGGAGGCGCTGCGGATCGGCCTCGCCGACCGGGTGGTTCCGGCCGGCGAGGTCTACGAGGCCGCGGTCGCCTACGTGAAGCCGTACCTGACGGGCCCGGTGCAGGCGCTGCGCGCGGCGAAGCTGGCTGTCGACGGCGGCCTGGACATGGACCTCAACTCGGGCCTGGCCTGGGAGAGCCAGCTCTTCGCGGCGCTGTTCGCCACCGACGACCGGCGGGAGGGCATGTCGGCCTTCGTGGAGAAGCGCAAGCCGGACTTCACCGGCCGCTGACACGGCTTAGCCGAGAACGGTTCACATTGTTCCTACCGGCCAGTAGCGTGGGGCCTCGGTCATGAGGAACGAAGGGGAGCGGCGAATGACGGAGCGGATCGAGGGTCACGGCGGCGAGTTGGCGCTCGCGGCCCTACGCGCGCACGGCGTACGGGAGATGTTCACCCTCTCCGGAGGGCACGTCTTCCCGCTGTACGACGCCGCGTACAAGACCGACTTCCCGATCTACGACGTCCGGCACGAACAGTCCGCGGTCTTCGCCGCCGAGGCGGTCGCCAAGCTGCAGCGTCGCCCCGGTCTCGCCGTGCTCACCGCCGGGCCCGGTGTCACCAACGGCATCTCCGGCATGACCAGCGCGTTCTTCAACGCCTCCCCGGTGCTGGTGCTCGGTGGCCGCGCGCCCGCGTTCCGCTGGGGCTCCGGCAGCCTCCAGGAGATGGACCACCTGCCGCTGGTCGCCCCGGTCACCAAGCACGCCGAGACGGTGTTCAGCACCGACGACATCCCGCGTGCGGTGGGTGCGGCACTCACCGCCGCGCTCACCCCGCACCGCGGTCCGGCCTTCCTCGACTTCCCGCTCGAGACGGTCTTCTCGGTCGCCGAGGCCGAGCTGCCCGCCGCGACCGGCGTCGACCCGGTCGCGCCGGACCCGGAGGAGGTCGGCCGCGCCGCCCTGCTCATCGCCGGGGCACAGCGACCGGTCATCATCGCCGGCTCCGACGTGTACGCGGGCGACGCGGTCGCCGCGCTGCGCGAGGCGGCCGAGGCGCTGCAGGTTCCGGTCTTCACCAACGGGATGGGTCGCGGCTCGCTCCCGCCGGAGCACCCGCTCGCGTTCGCCAAGGCCCGCCGGGCCGCGCTCTCCGGCGCCGACGTGGTCGTGGTGGTGGGCACCCCGCTGGACTTCCGCCTCAGCTTCGGTGACTTCGGCGACGCCAAGGTGGTGCACATCGTCGACGCGCCCAGCCAGCGGGCGACGCACGTGCAGCCGGCCGCCGCCCCCGCCGGCGACCTGCGCCTGATCCTCTCCGCGCTGGCCGACCACGCCGGCGACCGGACCGACCACTCCGACTGGATCGCCGACCTGCGCGTCGCCGAGGACGCGGCGAAGGCGCGGGACGCCGCCGAGATGGCCGCCGAGACCGACCCGATCCGCCCGGCGCGGATCTACGGCGAGCTTCGTCGGGTGCTGGCCCCGGACGCGATCACCATCGGCGACGGCGGCGACTTCGTGTCGTACGCCGGGCGGTACCTGGAGCCGTCGCAGCCCGGCACCTGGCTGGACCCGGGCCCGTACGGCTGCCTGGGCACCGGCATGGGTTACGCGATGGGGGCCCGGGTCAGTCACCCGGACCGGCAGATCTGTGTGCTGATGGGTGACGGCGCGGCCGGCTTCTCGCTGATGGACGTCGAGTCGCTGGTCCGCCAGAAGCTGCCGGTGGTGATCGTCGTCGGCAACAACGGCATCTGGGGGTTGGAGAAGCACCCGATGCGCGCCATGTACGGCTACGACGTGGCCGCCGACCTTCAGCCGGAGCTGCGCTACGACACGGTGGTCAGCGCGCTCGGCGGTGCGGGGGAGACGGTCGCCAAGGCCGCCGACCTCGGTCCGGCGCTCCAGCGGGCGTTCGACTCCGGAGTGCCGTACCTGGTCAACGTGCTCACCGACCCGACCGACGCGTACCCCAGGTCGTCGAACCTGGCCTGAATCGCACCTGCCGCCGCCGTCGCTCCTGCGGGGGCGACGGCGGCGCGCTCACACCTCCGGCCGGTCACCCTCGCGGGGCGGCTCGCCGTCGCGGCGGCGCAGGTCGTCCTCGCGCCGACGCAGGTCCTCCTCCCAGCGGCGGAAGAGCTCCTCGTCCTGTTGCTTGGCGCGCTCCTGCACGGAACGCAGGAACTCGGGGTCGTCGTCCGGGGCGACCGTTCGGGGACGCTGTCGCTCGGGTGAGCCGGTGCCGCCCAGCCAGCCCTTGCGGGCGCCGGAGCCGGCCTGCCGACCGGCGACGAACCAGGCGATCGAGCCGATCAGCGGGAAGAACAAGATGATCAGCACCCAGGCGATCCGGGGCAGGGCACGGATCTGCCCCTCCTCGGCGGAGAGACAGCTGATCAGCGCGCAGACCGCGAGGACGATCTGCACCAGGAAGAGGAGTACGCCAAGCCGGGCCATACCCCCATCATGGCGCACCGTTTCCCGTCACCCCAGTCCGCGGAGCACCAGCAGCACTCCCAGTAGGGCGAGCCCCACGGTCCCGAACGCGACCAGCGGTAGTGTCCGGCCGCCGGTGCGGGCCGCTCCGGTGCCTGTCGCGCGGGGCCAGCAGAGCACCAGCAGAGCGCCCCACAACAGCACCGTGACACCGGCGACCAGCGCCCCGGCCCGGCCTCCGGTCGACGCCAGCCGGATGGCGAGCGCGGTCACCACCGTGACCGTGAGCAGCGTGCGCCGCCAGGCCAGTCGGGTCCGCTCCGGTTGCAGCCCCGGATCGCGTCCGGTGCTCACCGCCCGCCGACGGCCCGGCTCAGGACGGCCACGACGAGCAGCACCGCCCCGGCGCCCACCGCGATGGCGAGGACGGCGGGAAAGCGCGACGCGGGCAGCTCCTCACCGAGGCGGATGGCCCGTTCGGTACGCGCCCAGTGGTCCACGGCGCGGATCGCGACCAGCCCGCCGAGCAGCAGCAACGTCACCGCGATCGCCTCCCGCAGGTGACTCATCGCCAGGGGCGGCAGGAACTGTGCGGCGGCCAACCCGCCGCCCACCAGCGCCAGCCCGGTGCGCAACCAGGCGAGGAAGGTCCGTTCGTTGGCCAGCGAGAACCGGTAGTCGGGCGTCTCACCGACCGAGCGCAGCTCCGCCGGGTCGAACCATCGCCTGATCGCCTCCCACACAGAGGGAGATTATCCGCTTCCCATGCCGCTTAGCCTGGGCCGGTGACTGATCTCGACGTGATCGCGCTGCGCGACGCCTACGACAACCAACTCCGCCCGGAGATCCCCGACCCGGTTCCGGCCGGGGTGACCGTGGAGCGGGACGGGCCGCTGGTCCGCATCATCGGGCTCGACGCCGGTGGGTTCCTCACCTACCGCGACCTGGGCGGGTTGACCGGTGACGCGCTGGACGAGCTGATCGGCCGGCAGGTGCGACTGTTCCGTGAGCGTGGCCAGTCGGTCGAGTGGAAGCTCAACGAACACGACGAACCGGCCGACCTGGCGGACCGCCTGCGCGCCGCCGGCTTCGTGCCGGAGGACCGGGAGACCGTCGTGGTCGGGCCGGTCGCGCCGCTGGCCGGCGCGCTGCCGGTCGTCCCCGAGGGGGTACGCCTGAGTGAGGTGACGTCCCGGGAGGACCTGGAGCGGATCGCCGCCATGGAGGAGGAGGTCTGGCAGGCCGACCGTTCGCACCTCGTGTCGGGTCTGGCCAAGGAGATCGACGCCGACCCGACCTCGATCACCGTGGTGGTCGCCGAGGCGGACGGGACGGTGGTGAGCGCCGGCTGGGTGCGGTTCCCGGCGAACACCGGTTTCGCCACGCTGTGGGGTGGCTCGACGCTGCCGCAGTGGCGGCGCAAGGGCATCTACCGGGCGTTGGTCAACTACCGGGCCCGGCTGGCCGAGCAGCGGGGGCGGACGCTCATGCAGGTCGACTGTTCCGAGGACAGCCGGCCGATCCTCCAGCGGCTCGGCCTCGTCGCGGTCACCACCACCACCCCGTACGTCTACACTCCGTGATCATGGAGCAGCGGTTGACGGACGAGGAGCGCCTGACCATCAAGACCGGTGCCTTCGGTGCTGTCTTCCTGGTCTCCAACGCCGATCCGGGGGTGCTGGGGGTGATCCGGGAGAGCATCGCGGCGTCCGGCGCGCTCGCCGACGCCAGTGGTGCCGTCAAGGAGGCGCTGACCACCGGCCCGTTGCCGCGGCTTCCCCGGGATTCGCAGTTGGAGATCGAGTCGGTGGTGCTGCCGGCGTTGCGTGCGGCGGTGCTGATCCTGCGCGAGAAGTCGCCGCCGGACGTGGAGGCGTACCGGTCGGTGGTGTTGGCCGCGGCGGACCGGGTGGCCCGGGCGCACGACGGGGTCGCGCCCGCCGAGGCGGCGGCCATCGACCAGATCAGGATTGCGCTGGCCGAGCCGGCCTGACCGGCCCGGCGTCGGTGAGCTGTGTCACTCCGTGCCCCTCGGGAGCGCAACCTACTGGCAGGTAACATTGCCTCGTGGGAAACCGCACAGCAGCCCGCGGTTGACCTGGCGTCGACCGACGCGCGACGCTGCGCCCCATACCGGGCGAGCGAATCGCAACACCACACAGGAGGGTCGTCGAAGCGCGATGAACATCGTCGTACTCGTCAAGCAGGTGCCTGATTCGGGCGCGGACCGCAACCTGCGCAATGACGACAACACCGTCGACCGCGGTTCGGCGAACAACGTGATCAACGAGATGGACGAGTACGCCATCGAGGAGGCGCTGAAGATCAAGGAGGCGCACGGCGGCGAGGTCACCATCCTGACCATGGGTCCGGACCGGGCGACCGAGTCGATCCGCAAGGCGCTCTCCATGGGCCCGGACAAGGCCGTGCACGTGCTGGACGACGCCCTGCACGGCTCCTGTGCCGTCGCCACCTCCAAGGTGCTCGCCGCCGCCCTCGGTCAGCTCGATGCCGACCTGGTCATCTGCGGTGCCGAGTCCACCGACGGTCGGGTCCAGGTCATGCCGCACATGATCGCCGAGCGGCTGGGTGTCGCGGCGCTCACCGGCGCCCGCAAGCTCACCGTGGACGGCGCGACGCTGACCGTCGAGCGGCAGACCGAGGAGGGGTACGAGGTTGTCACCGCCTCCACCCCGGCCGTGGTCTCCGTCTGGGACACGATCAACGAGCCGCGCTACCCCTCCTTCAAGGGCATCATGGCCGCGAAGAAGAAGCCGGTTCAGACGCTCGCGCTGGCCGACCTCGGTGTCGCGCCCGCCGAGGTGGGCTTCGACGGTGCCACCAGCGCCGTCGTCGAGCACACCAAGCGCCCGCCGCGTTCCGGCGGAGCCAAGATCACCGATGAGGGCGAGGGCGGCGTCAAGCTGGTCGAGTTCCTCGCCACCGAGAAGTTCGTGTGAGAGCGGGTCTGGACATGTCTGAGGTTCTCGTCGTCGTCGAAGCCACCAAGGAATTCGGCGTCAAGAAGGTCACCCTGGAGATGCTCACCCTCGCCCGCGAGCTGGGCACCCCGAGCGCGGTGGTGCTCGGCGGTGCCGGCGCCGCCGAGGCGCTGAGCGGCAAGCTGGGCGAGTACGGCGCGGAGAAGATCTACGCCGCCGAGGGTGACGACATCGACGGCTACCTGGTGGCCCCCAAGGCCACCGTGCTGGCCGAACTGGTCAAGCGGGTGCAGCCGGCCGCCGTGCTGCTGGCCTCCGCCCAGGAGGGCAAGGAGATCGCCGCTCGGCTCGCCGTCAAGCTGGACAACGGCATCCTGACCGACGTGGTCGGTCTGGATGCCGACGGCACCGCCACGCAGGTCGCCTTCGCCGGCTCCACCATCGTCAAGGCCAAGGTCACCAAGGGTCTGCCGCTGGTCACCGTACGACCCAACTCGGTCACCCCCGCTCCGGCGGCGGCCACCCCGACGATCGAGCAGCTCACCGCGTCGGTCACCGACACCGACAAGCTCGCGAAGGTCGTCGAGCGGGTCGCCGAGCAGAAGGGCTCCCGCCCCGAGTTGACCGAGGCCGGCGTGGTCGTCTCCGGCGGTCGCGGTGTCGGCAACGCCGACAACTTCAAGCTGGTCGAGGAGTTGGCCGACCTGCTCGGCGGCGCCGTCGGCGCGTCCCGCGCGGCGGTCGACTCCGGCTTCTACCCGCACCAGTTCCAGGTGGGCCAGACCGGCAAGACGGTCTCCCCGCAGCTCTACGTGGCGCTCGGCATCTCCGGCGCCATCCAGCACCGGGCCGGCATGCAGACCTCGAAGACCATCGTCGCGGTCAACAAGGACGGCGAGGCGCCGATCTTCGAGCTGGCCGACTTCGGCGTGGTGGGCGACCTGTTCAAGATCGTCCCGCAGGCCGCCGAGGAGATCCGCAAGCGCAAGTGACCCGGTCACCACGGAAGTGGCCGCCCGTCGCGACGGGCGGCCACTTCCATTGTGGGAGCTGATCGGCGGGCCGGGGAGCTGAACCGGCCCACCGATCAGCCCGTCAGGGTGCCCCTCAACAGGCTGTCGCCGGAGTGGCGGGTGTTGTTGTCGTACTGCTCGGCGGACACGTCGACAACCGAGTAACTCGCGAGGTCGACGTTCGGGGGCAGCGGCAGCAGCGCGTCCGATCCGCCTCCCAGGGTCCCCACCGAGAACATCTCCATCGTCGTCGGATTGATGAGCCAGACCTCGTAGTACCCAGGGACGCGCGGGAGATTCGCCACATGCAGATGCAGTTGGCCGTTCTGGAGAACCCGCGCGTCTCCCTTGGCCGCCGGTGGCGTCGATCCGTACGCCGCCAGTGGCGCGCTCGCCACCACCACCTGCGGTGGAGCGGGCGTCGGGTCGTCCGGCCGGAGCACGGAGACCGTGCCCACCACACCGACCGCCGCGGCCGCCGCCGCGGTCACCGCGGTGGCCGCCCACCGCGACCAGCCGGAGCCCCGGCGGGACCGGCGCGCCGGATCCAACCGGGTGACCGTCGCCCCGGTGGTCGTGTCGTCGACCCTCTCGACGCTGGTGGCGTCGGCTTGCCCGGGCACCTGCCGGCGACCGGACCCGGTCGGTGACGCCCCGGCTTCCGCAGCCCCGACCTGGGCGATGATGTCCTGCCAGACGTGCTCCGGCGGGTCGGGCAGGTCGGCGAGGCCCTGCGTCTCGGTGCCGAGCGCCGCCACCCGTTCGAGGGTGGCCAGCTCCGCACGGCAGTGCGTGCAGGTGTCGAGGTGGGTGCTCTCCCCGTTGTCCGCCTCGCTCTCACCGAGCGCCAGAAAGACCAGCCGGTCGTGGTCCAGGTGCTGCACCGTCCACCTCCCATCTGCGTTTCAAGCTCGCCATGCCGCGCCGGATGTGGCTCTTGACGGTGCCCAACGGCACTCCGGTCATCGTGGCTATCTGCTGGTGTGTCAGGTCGTCGTAGAAGGCCAACTCCAACATGCGCCGCTGGTCGTCCGGGAGGCGGGCCAGCTCGTCGGCGATCACCAGCCGGTCCACCACCCGGTCCGGGTCCGGCTCGGTGGAGGTCGGCTCGGGTAGTTGCCGCACGGTCTCCACCACCCGGGTCTCCCGGGCCGAGGCGCGCATCCGGTCGATCACCTTGCGGCGGCCGATGCCGAGCAGCCACCCGACCAGCGATCCCTTCGCCGGGTCGAAGGTGTCGCGACCCAGCCAGGCGGCGACGAACGTCGCCTGGGTGACGTCCTCGGCGTCGGTGCGGTTGGCCAGCATGGAGGTGGCCAGGTGGTGCACGGCGCGGCCGTACCTGTCGTACGCCTCGCGCAGCGCCCCCTCGTCGCCGTCGCGGAAGCGCAGGTCGAGGTCGTCCACCGGAGGGTCCGGTTCCTGTCGGGGGGCCGTCA
Source organism: Micromonospora sp. WMMD964 (assembly GCF_029581455.1). Classification (NCBI taxonomy): domain Bacteria; kingdom Bacillati; phylum Actinomycetota; class Actinomycetes; order Micromonosporales; family Micromonosporaceae; genus Micromonospora; species Micromonospora sp. WMMD964. The sequence goes on from NZ_CP120860.1 coordinate 2,374,685, forward strand.
TCGGGCGGCTCGCCTTCGATGGGGCATGCCCGACTGTAGCTGCCACAGTCTCCGCCCCACTCTCCCGGTCGATGTCATCTCACCAGCTCTTCGCTCCCGGAGCCCCGCCCGGATGCAGGCGCCGCCGAAAAGAAAAGTGCGCCTCCGGCGCATCCGCCCGTCGGAGAGCCGGCGTAACCCGTTCTGCAAGCCAGGCCTGACGAATCAGCAGTTATCACCAGGAGGCAGACATGCAGCTCTCGTACGTCCGTCGGGTCGCCGCGGGTGGCGCGGTCGCCGCGTTGACGTTCGCCGGTGTCGGCGCGTTCACCGCCACCCCCGCGTACGCCGCCACGTCGAAGGTCTCCGTCGTGCACGGCATCCCGGACACCCCCGTCGACGTCTACGTCAACGGCGAGAAGACGCTGGAGAACTTCAAGCCCGGTGACGTCGCCGGCCCACTGAACCTGGAGGAGGGCGACTACGACATCGCGCTCACCAAGCCCGGCGAGCCGATCGGCAGCGCGATCCTCAAGGCCGACGACGCGGCGGTGCCCGGCGGGGCGAACATCAGCATCGCGGCGCACCTCGACGCCGCCGGCCAGCCGAAGATCACGCCGTTCGTGAACGACGTCTCGAAGGTCGGTGCCGGCAAGGCCCGGCTCGTCGTCCGGCACACCGCCGCCGCCCCGGCGGTCGACGTACGCGCCGGTGGCACCCCGGTCTTCGAGGACCTCACCAACCCGAACGAGGCCAAGGGCGACGTCGACGCCGGCGGTGTGCAGGCGGACGTGGTGCTGGCCGGCACCGAGACCGTGGCGATCGGCCCGGCGGACCTCAACCTCAAGGAGGGCACCGCCACGATCGTCTACGCGATCGGCTCCGCCGAGGGCAAGACGCTCGGTGTGGTGGCACAGACCATCTCCGGCCTGCACTCCGCCCCCGGCGGTGTGCCGAGCGGTGACGGTGGGCAGGCCGGCACGGGCGTGCAGACCTGGTGGTACGTGCTCACCGGTGCCGGCGTACTCCTGCTGCTCGGTGGTGGGGTGCGGATGGCCACCGCACGGACCGGTCGCAAGTGACGGTGCGCAACCGCGGCGCGCTGGCGGCAGTGGCCGCCGGCGTTGCCGCGCTCACCGTCGCCGCCCTGGTGGCGTGCGGCTCGCAGCCGGCGGCGAACGTGGGCGCCGACGAGGCGACAGCCCTCGCCGACACCCCACCGCCCGTCGCCACCGGCCCGTCGGTCCCGGTGACCGCCGGTGAGCTGCCCGCCGAAGCGGAGGTCGTCGGGCCGGTACGGCTGGTGATCCCGGAGATCGACGTCACCGCCACCGTCGACGCGGTCGGCATCAACGAGCGGACCGACGAGTTCGAGGTGCCGCCGAGCGTCGACCGGATCGGCTGGTACCGCCACGGCCCCGGCCTGGAGGCAGCGGCCGGATCGGTGGTCATCGCCGGTCACGTGGACAGCGCCGAGCAGGGCAGGGGCGCGTTCTTCCGGCTGCGGGAGCTGGACCAGGGCGACACGGTGACCGCGACCGGCAGCGACGGTGCGGCCCGGCGGTACCGGGTCGTCGCCCGGGAGGAGTACGCCAAGACCAGGATCCCCCTCGACCGGTACTTCGCCCGCGACGGCAAGCCGCGGCTGACCCTGATCACGTGCGGTGGGCCGTTCGACGCCGAGGCCCGCACGTACCGGGACAACATCGTCGTCACCGCGGTGCCCGCCTGACGAGGCCCGCCACGTGCCGGGGTGGTGAGTTCCACCCCGGCACGTGACGTGAAGCCCCTCCGGCATCCGGCTCCCGACGTGTCGGCCGTACGCTGGACGGTGATGGCTTACCTGGATCACGCGGCGACGACTCCGATGCTCGACGAGGCACTGGAGGCGTACGTCGCTACCGCCCGCGAGGTCGGCAACGCGTCCTCCCTGCACGCGGCGGGTCGCCGTGCCCGTCGCCGGGTCGAAGAGTCACGCGAGCGGGTGGCCGCGGTGCTGGGTGCACGGCCCTCCGAGGTGATCTTCACCGGCGGTGGCACCGAGAGCGACAACCTCGCGGTCAAGGGCGTCTTCTGGGCTCGTCGGGACGCCGACCGCCGTCGGGTGGTCTCCAGCGCCGTCGAGCACCACGCCGTGCTGGACGCGGTCGACTGGTTGGCGCAGCACGAGGGCGCCGAGGTCGGCCTGCTGCCGGTGGACGCCGTCGGTCGGCTCGACCCGGAGGACCTGCGCGCCGAGTTGGCCGCGCACGCCGACCGGGTGGCGGTGGTCACCGCGATGTGGGCGAACAACGAGGTGGGCACCCTCCAGCCGGTCGCCGAGCTGGCCGCCGTCGCCGCCGAGCACGGTGTGCCGTTCCACACCGACGCCATTCAGGCGGTCGGTCAGGTGCCCGTCGACTTCGCCGCCAGCGGGGTGGCCGCGCTGACCGTCACCGGGCACAAGCTGGGCGGCCCGGCCGGGGTGGGCGCGCTGCTGCTCGGCCGGGACGTGGCGGCCACGCCGCTGCTGCACGGTGGCGGGCAGGAACGGGACATCCGCTCCGGCACCCTCGACACCGCGGGAATCGTCGCCTTCGCGGTCGCCGTCGAGGCCGCCGTCAAGGGCCAGCAGGAGTACGCGGCCCGGGTGGCCGCCCTTCGCGACGACCTGATCGAGCGGGTGCGCCGGGCGGTACCCGAGGTGATCTACAACGGTGACCCGGTCGACCGGCTGCCCGGCAACGCGCACTTCTCCTTCCCCGGCTCCGAGGGCGACGCCCTGCTCCTGCTGCTCGACGCGCAGGGGATCGCCTGTTCGACGGGGTCGGCCTGCTCCGCCGGGGTGGCCCAGCCGTCGCACGTGCTCCTGGCGATGGGCGCCGACGACGACCGCGCCCGATCCTCGCTGCGCTTCTCCCTGGGCCACACCAGCACCCAGGCCGACGTCGACGCCGTCGTGGCGGCCCTCCCGGCAGCAGTCGAGCGAGCCCGCCGAGCCGCCGCCCCCCGCACCCCCCGCTAACCCCCGTCCTCCTTTACGGGTCGATCATGGAGTTGTGGTGCCCGGAGACGGCGTAAAGGCACCTTTTGTCACCCAGCACAACTCCATGATCGACGGGGGTGGGAGGGTGGTGGATATGGTTGGGGGCGTTCGGTGGGGTGGAGGGAGTTCGTAGGTGCGGGTTCTGGCGGCGATGTCGGGCGGGGTTGACTCGGCCGTGGCGGCGGCGCGGGCGGTGGCGGCCGGGCACGACGTGACGGGCGTGCACCTGGCGCTGGCCCGCAACCCACAGACCTATCGGACTGGGGCGCGCGGCTGCTGCACCCTGGAAGACTCCCGCGACGCCCGCCGGGCCGCCGACGTGATCGGCATCCCCTTCTACGTGTGGGACATGGCCGACCGCTTCCACGAGGACGTGGTGGACGACTTCGTCGCCGAGTACGCCGCCGGTCGCACACCGAACCCCTGCCTGCGCTGCAACGAGAAGATCAAGTTCGCGGCGGTGCTGGACCGGGCGGTGGCGCTGGGCTTCGACGCGGTGGTCACCGGGCACCACGCCCGGCTCGGCCCGGACGGGCTGCTGCGGCGCAGTGTCGACGTGGCCAAGGACCAGTCGTACGTCCTGGCCGTGCTCACCCGCGAGCAGCTCGACCGATCGATCTTCCCGCTGGGCGACTCGACCAAGGCGCAGGTCCGCGCGGAGGCCGCCGAGCGTGGCCTGGCGGTCGCCGACAAGCCGGACTCGCACGACATCTGCTTCATCGCCGACGGCGACACCCGTGGCTTCCTGGCCGGGCGGCTCGGCGAGGCGCCCGGCGACGTGGTGGACGCCAGCACCGGCGCGGTGGTCGGCACGCACACCGGCGCGTACGCGTACACGGTGGGGCAGCGTCGTGGGCTGCACCTGGACCGGCCCGCCCCGGACGGCCGGCCGCGCTACGTGCTCTCCATCACGCCGAAGACCAACACGGTGACCGTCGGCCCCGCCGAGGCGCTGGAGGTGTCCGAGGTCCGTGCCGTTCGTCCGGTCTGGACCGGCGGCCCGCTTCCGGGCTCCCCGGTGGAGTGCGAGGTGCAGTTGCGCGCGCACGGCAGCGTGGTGCCCGCCACCGTCGCCCTCGACGGTGATCTGCTGCACGCCGAGCTGCGTCGGCCGGTACGCGGCGTCGCCGCCGGTCAGGCCCTCGTCGCGTACCGGCCGGACCCGGCCGGTGACGTGGTCCTCGGCTCGGCGACCATCACCGGCTGACCGCACGGCCCGGGTGTTCGCGGGATAGCCTTTCGGCCGTGACAGATCAGGCGTGGCCCTGGGCGGCGGGTTCGGCGACCGGGATCGGCTCGTTGCCCGGTACCGACATCGGCGAGGCCCAGCGGGTGGTCCTCGGTGAGCTTCCCGACCTGCCCCACCTGCCCGAGCTACCGGCCCGTGGTCCCGGCGCGGACCTGATCGGCCGCTCCGCCGGGCTGCTCGTCGACCTGCCGGTCGAGGTCTACGCCGGCCGTTGGCGGGTCGCCCCGCGCCCGGGCCGGGACCTGCGCCGAGCCCTCGACCTGATGGAACGCGACCTGGACCAGCTCGCCGAGCAGGCCGAGGAGTACGCCGGGCCGGTCAAGGTGCAGGCCGCCGGCCCTCTCACGCTCGCCGCCTCCCTGGAGCTGCCGATCGGTGGTCGCCTGTTGCGTGACGCCGGCGCGGTCCGCGACCTGACCGGCTCCCTCGCCGAAGGGCTGCGCGCCCACGTCGCGGCGGTGGCCCGGCGGCTCCCCCGGGCGTCGGTGCTGCTCCAGGTGGACGAACCGTCGCTGCCGGCCGTGCTGGCCGGGCGGGTGCCGACCGAGAGCGGGTTCGGCGCGTACCGTGCGGTCGAGTCGGCGGACGCCGCCGCGCTGCTACGCGCCCTCGTCGAGACGGTCGGCGTGCCGACGCTCGTGCACTGCTGCGCCCCGGACGTGCCGCTGGAGCTGATCCGCTCCACCGGTGCCGTCGCGGTCGCCCTCGACCTGGACCTCGTCACCGACCTGGACCCGCTGGGCGAGGCGATCGACGCCGGTCTCGGGTTGCTGGCCGGGGCCGCGCCGACCCGGCCGCCGTCGGCCGGTCGCGCTCCGACCTCCGCGCAGATCGCCGATCGGGTGCGCCAGCTCTGGGACCGCCTCGGCTTTCCCCGCCGACAACTCGCCCAGCAGGTGGTGGTCACTCCCGCCTGCGGTCTCGCCGGTGCCACCCCGGAGTACGCCCGGGCGGTGCTCACCGCCTGCCGGGACGCCGGCCGGCGGCTCGCCGACGTGTGAGGTCTCCTGTCGTACCCGGGTTTCCTGTCGTACCCGGTGGGCAGCATGACGGTCATGATTGGACAGCTGCGTTCAGTGGTGATCGACTGCCCGGATCCGCGGGCGCTGGCGGCGTTCTACGCCGAGCTGCTCGGCATCCCCTTCGCCGAGGGTGACTCCGACGACGACTGGGTGGTGTTGGGCGGCCCGCCCGGTCACCAGCCACGTCTCGCCTTCCAGCAGGCGCTCAACCTGCGGTCACCGGCCTGGCCGGACCCGGAGCGCCCGCAACAGTTCCACCTGGATGTGACGGTGGACGACATCGAGAGCGCGGAGAAGGCGGCGCTCGCACTCGGTGCCCGACGGCTGCCCGGTGAGGGCGAGGGTTTCCGGGTCTACGCCGATCCGGCCGGCCACCCGTTCTGTCTCTGCTGGGACTGACCCCGGCGTGGGTTGCGGCGGCCGGGCATGATGGCCGCCGTGATCCACAACTCAGCGCTGCGCGCCTCCGGTTCGCTCTACGGCCTCGCCTACGGTGACGCGCTGGGCAAGCCGACCGAGTTCCTGACCGTGGCCGAGATCGAACGCCGGTACGGTCCGGCCGGGCCCCGCGAGCTGTCCGGCGAGCCGGCCCTGGTCACCGACGACACCCAGATGGCGCTCGCCGTGGGCTGGGCACTCCACGAGGCGCCCTCGTTGACCCCGGAAGCGGTGGAGCCGCTGCTGCGGCAACGCTTCGTGGCCTGGTCGGTCAGCCCGGACAACAACCGCGCCCCGGGCATGACCTGCCTGCGCGCCTGCGCCGAGCTGAGCCGCGGGGTGCGCTGGCAGGAAGCGACAGTGGCCGGGTCGAAGGGCTGCGGGGCCAACATGCGGGTCACCCCGGTCGGCCTGCTCGACACCGACCTGGACACCCTCGCCGGGCTGGCCCAGCTACAGGCCGGGCTGACCCACGGTCACCCGACCGGGCTGGCCGCCAGCGAGCTGACCGCGTACGCGGTCTTCGCGCTACGCGCGGGAGCCACACTGCCCGAGGTGCCCGCGCTGCTCATCGAGCGGGCGCGGTCCCAGCGCCTGGTCTACCGGGAGCACTGGCTGGGTGACCTGTGGCAGCGCCCCGGTCCGCGGCCTCCGGAGGAGTTCATCGCCCAGGGCTGGGACGAGTGCCTGGTGGCGCTGGGCCGACTGGTGAACGCCCTCGGGCGGCCGGACGACGGCGGTGACCCGTGCCGGGCCACCGGAGAGGGTTGGGTCGCCGAGGAGGCGCTGGCCACCGCGCTGCTCTGCGCCGTACGGCACGCCGACGACCCGGTCACCGCCCTGGCCCGGGGCGCGACCACCGCCGGCGACTCCGACTCGATCGCCGCCCTGGCCGGCGCGTTCGTGGGCGCGGCGCTCGGGATGGCCGCCTGGCCGACCGAATGGGCCGACCGCATCGAGCACGCGGACCAGCTCGCCACCCTCGGCGCCGTCTGGGACTGATCGGCCACGCGCCGGTCCGTCCGGCGGGGGTCGTGTGCCGTCCCGTTCGGCCGGTGACCGTGATCGACTCGGGTTTCTGGAAGTCGGGGTGTCGCAGGGCCGCTGATGCCGCGCCTTTCAAGAAGCCGAGTGGATCACGGCCCCGGGCACCCTTCCGGGGTGACCGAGATGGTCAGGCGGTGGGCAGGTGGCGCAGGCTGCGTACCGTGCGCCACAGGTCGGCGTGGCAGCGCCCGGCCTGGTCGGCGAAGGCGGCGAAGTCGAGTCGGATCGGCTCGGTCAGGCTGAGGTAGCTGTCGTGCTCCGCGCCGGGGTCCCAGTCCCGGGTGGGGATCCGCACGTGGTCGTCCCGGTCGCTCTTGTCCTGGCTGGTGATCTTCAGAACGTCGGCGCCCCGGGAATCCGCGCGTAGCACCAGGCACGGGCGCACCTTCGATCCGGTGCCGTCGGCGTACGGCACGTCGGCCCACCAGATCTCGCCGGGTGCCGGGACGTCGTGCCGGTCGGAGTCGCGTGGGCGGGGCTTGGCCGCGGGCCGGTCGGTGCCGCGCGGTCGGGGCGGAGCCGGACGTCGACCGCCGGGGCGGGCCGGGGCGGCGCGATCCGGGCGGGTGCCCGGAGGGCGGGTCGACACCCGGTGCCGCCAACTGTTCCACGCCCAACCAGCGGCCACCGCCAGCAGGATCGCCACGGCCCAGAGCAGCGCCTCGGGCATCCGTACCTCCGCCTCCCGGCGACCCCGGGAGGTCGCACCGTCCGGCGATCCTCGCACGTCATCGCCCGGACCGCCCGCCGACAACGCCGCAGCGTCGCCACTCCACGTCGCCGCCGTGGGCTTGTCGGGGTGGCGCCAGGTCGGCGATGTGGCGGTGTCGGAGTGGCGGGGGGCGCCAGGTCGGCGATGTGGCGGTGTCGGCGTGGCGGGATGGGACCACGTCGCCGATGTGGCGTCGAACCCGGATGCCGAGAGGACGGCAGCGCGTCGCCGAGGTGGGGTCGATCAAGGGAGCGGGTGAGGGCGGCGTCGCTTCCGGCGCGGGCGGACGGCAGATTGTCCCACCGGCCCGATACCGTGCCGGAGTAGCGTGATCAGGGAGGTCGCAGGCGTGTCCGAAGGTGGCGGTGTGTCCGAGGAGCAGATCGGTCAGCAGGTCAGCCCGGCTCAGGAGGCGGCGGCCGGTGCGGAGCCGACGCCCCAGGCCCGGGAGCGGCACGCCACGCTCAGCCAGGAGCTGACCGAGCACCAGTACCGCTACTACGTGCTGGATTCGCCGACCATCACCGACGCCGACTTCGACAGGCAGTTGCGCGAGCTGGAGGCGCTGGAGACGGAGTTCCCGGCGCTGCGCACGCCCGACTCGCCGACCCAACGGGTGGGTGGCACGTTCTCCACGGACTTCACCCCGGTCACCCACGCCGAGCGGATGCTGTCGCTCGACAACGCGTTCGCCGACGAGGAGTTGGCGGCGTGGGCCGAGCGGGTCGAGCGGGACGCCGGTGGCGCGGTGCCCTACCTGTGCGAGCTGAAGGTCGACGGGCTGGCGATCAACCTGACCTACGAGAAGGGCCGGCTGGTCCGTGCGGCCACCCGGGGCGACGGCCGCACCGGTGAGGACGTGACCGCCAACGTCCGCAGCATCCGCGACGTGCCCGGCCAGCTCACCGCGTCGGCCGACTTCCCGGACGTGCCCGAGCTGATCGAGGTCCGGGGCGAGATCTACTTCCCGGTGGCCGCGTTCGCCGACCTCAACGCGGGCCTGGTGGAGCAGGGCAAGGCACCGTTCGCCAACCCTCGCAACGCCGCTGCGGGCAGCCTGCGGCAGAAGGACCCGCGGATCACCGCCTCCCGGCCGCTGCGCCTGGTGGTGCACGGCATCGGCGCCCGCCGGGGGTTCCAGCCCACCGCCCAGTCCGAGTCGTACGCGGCGCTGAAGGCGTGGGGGCTGCCGACCAGCGACCGGTGGCGGGTCGTCCCGGATCTGGCCGGGGTGGCGGAATACATCGCCTACTACGCCGAGCACCGGCACGACGTCGAGCACGAGATCGACGGGGTGGTGGTCAAGGTCGACCCGGTGTCCATCCAGGGCCGGCTCGGCTCGACCAGTCGCGCGCCGCGATGGGCGATCGCCTTCAAGTACCCGCCGGAGGAGGTCACCACCAAGCTGCTGGACATCGACGTCAACGTGGGGCGCACCGGGCGGGTCACCCCGTTCGCCGTGCTCGAGCCGGTGCGGGTGGCCGGCTCGACCGTCGCCCTGGCCACCCTGCACAACGCCCGCGAGGTCGAACGCAAGGGCGTGTTCATCGGCGACACGGTGGTGCTGCGCAAGGCCGGCGACGTGATCCCCGAGGTGCTCGGCCCGGTCATCGACCTGCGGCCCGTCGACGCCCGGCCGTTCGTCATGCCGACCACCTGCCCGGCGTGCGGCACTCCGCTCGCGCCGGCGAAGGAGGGCGACATCGACATCCGCTGCCCCAACACCCGCAGCTGCCCCGCCCAGCTGCGGGAACGGGTGTTCCACCTCGCCGGTCGCGGCGCGTTCGACATCGAGGTTCTCGGCTACAAGGGCGCGGCGGCCCTGCTGGACGCCGAGGTCATCGCGGACGAGGGCGACCTCTTCCAGCTCGACGCCGAGCAGTTGTCCCGGTCCCCGTTCTTCGTCAACAAGGACGGCACGCTGGGCAGCAACGCGGTCAAGTTGTTGGATAATCTCGCCGTCGCCCGGGAGCGTGACCTGTGGCGGGTGTTGGTGGCGCTCTCCATCCGCCACGTCGGCCCCACCGCCGCCCAAGCGCTCGCCCGGCACTTCCGCTCGATGGAGGCCATCGACGCGGCCAGCGAGGAGGAGCTGTCCTCCGTCGACGGGGTCGGCCCGACCATCGCCGCCAGCATCCGCGAGTGGTTCGCGGTGGACTGGCACCGGGAGGTCGTCCGCAAGTGGGCCGAGTCGGGCGTACGGATGGCCGAGGAGGCGGTCGACGAGGGCCCGCGCCCGCTGGAGGGGCTGACCGTGGTGGTGACCGGCACACTCGCTGGCTTCTCCCGGGACCAGGCGGCCGAAGCCGTGCAGAGCCGGGGCGGAAAGCTCAGCGGGTCGGTCTCCAAGAAGACGAGCTTCGTCGTCGTCGGGGACAACCCCGGCTCCAAGGCCGACAAGGCGGCCAGCCTCAAGGTGCCGGTGCTGGACGAGGACGGGTTCCGGCTGCTGCTGGACGCGGGTCCGGACGCCGCCCGGGAGGTCGCCCAGCTCGGCGGGTGACCCGACCGCGGTTGCGGCGACGGCCGGCGGCGTATACCAACTTAATTACGACTACGACCGATTCGTGACTGTCATACCGGGAAACCGGGGGCTGAGGGCGTTTCATTGGGTCACGGCGTACCGCACCGGCACGCCGACGGTCGTCGGGAGGTGTGGTGGAGGTCGCCGATCCACGCAACTCGCTCCCGCCGGGACGCGCGACGCCGTTCGCCACCTTCGTCGTCGGCATCCTGGTGGTGGCCGCGCTGACCGCCGCCGTCCCCCTGGCGAAGCTCCCCGCCGACGTGCCCGGCCTGCCGGTGGCGTTCTGGACGATGGCGGTGCTCGCGGTGGTCTGCGACGCCCGACCGTTCGTCCCACCGGGGCGTCGGCAGACCTCCGCGGTCTTCCCGTCCACCTGCTTCACGTTCGCGATCCTGCTCGGCTGGGGCCTCGCGCCCGCAGTGGCGGTGCAGGCGGTCGGGGTGATCGTCTCGGGCTGGCGGATGCGGCACGCGGCCTGGCGGACGGCGTTCAACGTCGGCCAGTACGCGTGCGCTCTCGCCGCCGCGTACGGGGTGATCCAGCTCGGCTCGGGCATCATCTTCTCCGGCGGGCGTCTGCACTGGACCGACGTGGCTGCTGTCGGCGGTGCCACGCTGGCGTGGTTCGTCGTCAACTACGGGTTGGTCAGCTGGGCGGTGCGACTGCGTTTCGGCGACCGGTGGTGGCCGACCCTCCGCCGGGGCCTCGGCTTCGAGCTGCTGTCCACCGGCTCGCTGTTGCTGCTCGCCCCGGTGCTGGTCGCCGCCGCGCGGGTCAGCGCGGCATTGATCCCGCTGGTGCTGGTGCCGCTCTTCGCGGTCTACCGGATGGCCCGACTGACCGTGGAGCAGCAGCACCTCGCCGCCGCCGACCCGCTGACCGGGCTGCCCAACCGCAAGGCGTTGCTGGCCGAGGTGGCCGAGCAGGTGCACCTGCACGCCGAGCGGACGGCCCGTGGCGAACCCGACGGGCGACTGGCCCTGCTCCTGATCGACCTGGACCGTTTCAAGAACGTCAACGACGCTCTCGGTCACGCCGTGGGCGACCGGCTCCTGGTCGAGGTCAGTGCCCGGCTCACCGACGTGCAGCCCCGGCCACAGATGATCGCCCGGCTCGGCGGCGACGAGTTCGCCATCGTGATGACCGGCCTGACCGACGTCGCTCAGGCGCGCGAGTTGGCCGACCGGGTGGTCCAGGCGTTGGCCGAGCCGGTGCCACTGGACGGGCTGCCGTTGGACGTCGGCGGTTCGATCGGGATCGCGATCTTCCCCGAACACGGCGAGGACTTCGCCACCCTGATGCGCCACGCCGACGTGGCGATGTACGACGCCAAGCACCGCAACGACACGGTGGCCGTGTACGCCCCCGAGTCCGACCACAACTCGGCCGAGCGACTCGGCCTCCTCGCCGACCTACGCCGGGTCCTGGAATCCGGACCGTCCACGGACGGGCTGTTCGACGCCGACCAGGCAGCGGACCCGGCCGACCAGACCATCGGGTCGTCGGAGGCCGATGCCGCCCGCACCAGCGGGTCGTTCGACCCCGGTCGAGCGGGGTCGGTTCACGACGAGGGCGCGGCCGGGCAGGCTGACGGGGACGGCCGGAAGGTCGTACCGAGCGGCGTCGAGCGGGTCGACGTACCCCTGGCGGGGAAGGCCGAGGTGCGCGGCGGTGACGGGGCGGCGTTGCCCATCGGGTCCCCGGCCGAGCCCGCACCACACGCGGAGCCGGCGTCGGCGGTCGCCACGGCGTCGCCGGCCGGTCTCCGCTGGTGGGGGCGCCGTCGTCGCAACGACTCCGAACTGGCGCACGCCGACGAGCTGATCAAACGGATCGCCACCGGGGCCGACCCGATCCGGGGCCGCGGTTCCCGTGCCTCGGTCGCCGGCACCCGCTCGGGTCCGGCCCGGGAACGACGCGCCGCGGTGGCGAACGGCCGCCGGTCGTCGAACGGCGGCGCGCTGCCCGCGAGGGGCAACGGTGGCCCCTGGCCGAGGCGTGAGGGCGGGCCGGGCACGTCGGGGCACCAGGTGGGAGCGACCGGGTGGGCGCACCCGGACGGTGACGCGGCGGACGACGCCGGGGAGATCACCATGTACTACCAGCCGCAGATCGCCATCGCGACCGGCGAGGTGGTCGGGGTCGAGGCCCTGCTGCGGTGGCGGCACCCCCGGCGGGGCATGGTCGACCCGGAGGAACTCATCCGGGTCGCGGAGCAGAGCGCGGTGATGCGGCTCCTCACCCGTCGGGTGGTCGACGACGTGGTGGAACAACTCGCCAAGTGGTCGGCGGCCGGCATCGATGTGCGCGCGGCGCTGAACGTGAGCGTGCGCGACCTGCACACCGGCGAGATCGCCGACCAGATCGCCGACCGGTTGGCCCGTCACCAGGTGCCGGCCGAGCGGCTCCAGGTGGAGATCACCGAAGGCGCCCTGATGGCCGACCCGCGCCGGGTGCTGGCCACCATCTCCCATCTGCACCGCATCGGCGTGGCCATCTCGTTGGACGACTTCGGCACCGGCTACTCCTCGCTGCAACACCTGCGCCGGTTGCCGCTGTCCGAGGTGAAGGTGGACCGGTCGTTCGTGCTCGGCATGGCCGACGACGCCGACGACGCGGCGATCGTCCGGTCGATGATCGAGCTGGCCGGCGCACTGGGGCTGCGGGTGGTCGCCGAGGGCGTCGAGGACGAGCGGACCTGGCGGATGTTGCACGCCGCCGGCTGCGACGCCGCGCAGGGCTGGTTCTACGCCCGGCCCATGCCCGCCGAGGAACTGGTCACGTGGTTGGCCCGGTACCGGCCGGTTCGCCCGAGCGGGCCCCCGCAGTCGAACACCGGTCGCCACCCCACCCGCTGAGCCGGGTGCCGGGAGGGGGAGTCGGGGACGCGGCACCGGAGCGGAACAATAGACTCGCTCCGGTCACCGCGCGTCACGCTCCACCCGCCGCGCGGCAGGCACACCGCCCGACCAGCAGGACATCAGAAGGGGGCACGGATGGCCGCCATCTCCCGCGAGGAGGTCGCGCACCTGGCGCGCCTGTCGCGGCTCGCCGTCACCGAGGAGGAGCTGGACACGTTCGCCGGCCAGCTCGACGTGATCCTCCAGGCGGTCGCCCAGGTCGGCGAGGTCGCCGCCGCGGACATCCCGCCGACCTCGCACTCGGTGCCGCTGACCAACGTCTTCCGCGAGGACGTCGTCACGCCGTGCCTGACCCCGCAGGAGGCGCTCTCGGGCGCACCCGATGCCGAGGACCAGCGGTTCCGCGTACCGCGGATCCTCAGCGAGGACGTGGCCTCATGAGCGAGCGGCAGCGAGCGAATCGTCGGTGCAGCGCCGTGGTGCCTCATGGCGTCGCGGAGCGGAGCGGAGTGACGGCATGAGCGATTTGATCAAGATGACCGCGACGGAGATCGCGTCCCTGATCGCCGGGGGCGAGACCTCCGCCGTCGAGGTGACCCAGGCCCACCTGGACCGGATCGCCGCCGTCGACGACCGGGTGCACGCGTTCCTGCACGTCGACACCGACGGCGCGCTCGCCGCGGCTCGCGCGGTGGACGAGCGCCGGGCCGCCGGTGAGGAGTTGGGCCCGCTCGCGGGAGTGCCGGTAGCCGTCAAGGACGTGCTCGCCACCCGGGGCATCCCGACCACAGTGGGTTCGAAGATCCTGGAGGGTTGGCGCCCGCCGTACGACGCGACGATCGTGCAGCGCCTGCGCGACGCCGGCACGGTGATGCTCGGCAAGACCAACATGGACGAGTTCGCCATGGGCTCCTCCACCGAATACTCGGCGTACGGCCCGACGCACAACCCGTGGGACCTGACCCGGATCCCGGGCGGCTCGGGTGGTGGCAGTTCCGCCGCGCTGGCCGCGTACGAGGCGCCGCTGGCGATCGGCTCGGACACCGGCGGCTCGATCCGCCAGCCCGGTGCGGTCACCGGCACGGTCGGTGCGAAGCCCACCTACGGCGGCACCTCCCGCTACGGGCTGGTCGCGTTCTCCTCGTCGCTGGACACTCCCGGACCGTGCGCCCGTAACGTGCTCGACGCGGCCCTGCTGCACCAGGTCATCGGCGGCCACGACCCGCGCGACTCCACCTCGATCCCGCAGCCGATCCCGGACGTGGTGGCGGCGGCGAAGCTCGGCGCGACCGGTGACCTGACCGGCGTACGCCTCGGCATCGTCAGCGAGTTCGTCGGCGAGGGCGCCGAGCCGGGCGTGATGACCGCGTTCCGCGAGTCCGTGGACGCGCTCGCGAAGATGGGCGCGGAGATCGTCGAGGTGTCCTGCCCGACGTTCGCGTACGCGCTGCCGGCGTACTACCTGATCGCCCCGAGCGAGTGCTCCTCCAACCTGGCCCGGTTCGACGGCGTCCGGTTCGGCCTGCGGGTCGGCGACGACGGCAACCGCTCGCTGGAGGAGGTCATGTCGCTGACCCGTGAGGCCGGCTTCGGTCCGGAGGTCAAGCGCCGCATCATGATCGGCACGTACGCGTTGTCGTCGGGTTACTACGACGCGTACTACGGCCAGGCGCAGAAGGTCCGGACGCTCATCACGCGGGACTTCAACGCCGCGTTCGAGCAGGTCGACGCGCTGATCTCGCCGACCACCCCGTCGGTGGCGTTCCCGATCGGTGCGCGGACCGCCGACCCGTACCAGATGTACCTGGCCGACCTGTACACGATCCCGACCAACCTCTACGGCGGGCCGGGCATCTCGGTGCCGTGCGGGCTCTCCGAGGGGTTGCCCGTCGGTCTGCAGGTGATGGCCCCGACGATGGCCGACGACCGGATGTACCGGGTCGCCGCCGCGTTGGAGTCCGCCATCGGCACGTTCACTCCACCGACGTTGTGAGGCAGGAGCCCAGATGACCACGACACTGCCCGCGTACGACGAGGTCGTCGCGCGCTACGAACCGGTGATCGGCCTGGAGACCCACGTCGAGCTGGGCACGAAGACCAAGATGTGGTGCGGCTGCCCGACCGATTTCGGTGGCGAGCCGAACACCCGGGTCTGCCCGGTGTGTCTGGGCCTGCCCGGGTCGTTGCCGGTGGCCAACAAGGCGGCGATCGAGGCGATCATCCGGATCGGTCTGGCGTTGAACTGTTCGATCGCCGAGTGGTGCCGGTTCGCCCGGAAGAACTACTTCTACCCGGACATGCCGAAGAACTTCCAGATCAGCCAGTACGACGAGCCGATCTGCGTCGACGGTTACCTGGACGTCGAGGTCGGCGGCGAGACGGTGCGGATCGAGATCGAGCGGGTGCACCTGGAGGAGGACACCGGCAAGACGCTGCACGTCGGTGGGGCCACCGGCCGCATCCACGGCGCGACGGAGTCGCTCGTCGACTACAACCGGGCCGGCATCCCGTTGGTCGAGATCGTCACCAAGCCGATCACGGGGACCGGCGCGCTCGCGCCGGAGGTGGCCAAGGCGTACGTCGCCGAGCTGCGCGACGTGATCCGTGCCCTCGGTGTCTCCGACGTGCGGATGGAGGAGGGTTCGCTGCGCTGTGACGTGAACACCTCGCTCAACCTGCCGGGCGCGGAGTGGGGCACCCGCACCGAGACGAAGAACGTCAACTCGCTGCGGTCGGTGGAGCGCGCGGTCCGCTCGGAGATGCTGCGGCAGGCGTCGGTGCTCGACGCGGGTGGCCGGATCACCCAGGAGACCCGGCACTTCCACGAGGACACCGGCGACACCACCCCGGGTCGCTCGAAGGAGACGGCCACCGACTACCGGTACTTCCCGGAGCCGGATCTGGTGCCGATCGCTCCGGACCCGGCGTGGGTCGCCGAGCTGAAGGCGGCCCTGCCGGAGCTGCCCCGGGTGCACCGGCGTCGGCTTCAGGAGCAGTGGGGCCTCTCCGACCTGGACATGCAGTCGGTGTTGAACGCGGGCGCGGTCGAGCTGATCGAGGCCACGGTGGCGGCCGGCACCACCCCGGCGGCGGCCCGCAAGTGGTGGCTGGGTGAGCTGTCCCGCCGGGCCAACGAGAGCGGCGTGGAGTTGGCCGAGATCGGTGCCACCCCCGCCCAGGTCGCCGAGCTGCAGGGGCTGGTCGACGCCGGCAAGCTCAACGACAAGATGGCCCGTACGGTGCTGGAGGGCGTGGTCGACGGTGAGGGCTCGCCCACCGAGATCATGACCAACCGGGGCCTGGAGGTCGTCTCGGACACCGGTGCGTTGACCGCCGCCGTGGACGAGGCGATCGCCGCGAACCCCGGCATCGCCGACAAGATCCGCAGCGGCAAGGTCGCCGCGGCCGGCGCGCTGGTCGGGGCCGTCATGAAGACCACCCGGGGCCAGGCCGACGCCGCCGCCGTCCGCACGCTGATCCTGGAGCGCTTCGGCGTCCAGGGCTGAGAGATCGACCCGGAGCAGGCCGCCGCCGTGACCCGGCGGCGGCCTTCCGTCACCCCCGTCGACCACGCGGCCACCCCGCACCCCTCGTCGAGGGCGTCAACGCGGACGCCCGAATGGAGCCACCGTGACCCAGCACGACCTCGACGTCCTCGACGAGATCCAGCGGCGGGTGCTCTGGCTCGCCACCCGGATCGTGGACGCCGCCAACCACGACCGGGCCACCGGTGACGGTGTGAAGGTCGGCGGCCACCAGGCGTCCAGCGCCTCCCTGGTGACGGCGATGACCGCGCTCTGGTTCGCGCACCTCGACGCCGAGGACCGGGTCGCCGTGAAGCCGCACGCGTCCCCGGTGTTCCACGCCATCCAGTACCTGCTCGGCAACCTGGACCGGTCCTACCTGCCCCGGCTGCGGGCCCGGGGCGGCCTCCAGTCGTACCCGTCGCGCACCAAGGACCCGGACGAGGTGGACTTCTCGACCGGTTCGGTGGGTCTCGGGGCGGCGGCGCCGCTCTTCGCCGCCGCCACCCGGCGGTACGTCGACGCGCACTTCGGGGCCCGCCCGCACTCCCGGTTCGTGGCGCTCATCGGGGACGCCGAGCTGGACGAGGGCAACATCTGGGAGGCGGTCGCCGACCCGGCCACCACCGGGCTGGGCAACGTCATGTGGCTCGTCGACTTCAACCGTCAGTCGCTGGACCGGGTGGTCCCGGGCATCCGGATCAACCAGTGGCGCGGTCAGTTCGAGGCGGCCGGCTGGCACGTCGTGGAGGTCAAGTACGGCCGTAAGCTCGCCGAGGCGTACGCCCGGCCGGGTGGCGAGGCGCTGCGCGACTGGATCGACGCGATGCCCAACGAGCAGTACCAGTCGCTGTTCGGGTTGGCCGGTCCCGCCCTGCGCAAGCAGTTCCTGGACGGGGCGCCGGGCGGGATCGCCGAGCTGATCGCCGACGTTTCCGACGAGGACCTCGGCCCGCTCGTCACCGACCTGGGCGGGCACGACCTGCAGGCGATGCTCGACGCGTACGCCCAGTGCGACGCGGTCACCGACCGGCCCAGCGTCGTCTTCGCGTACACCGTGAAGGGTTGGGGTCTGCCCATCGCCGGCAACCCCCGCAACCACTCCGCGCTGCTCAGCACCGAGCAGGTGGACACGCTGCGGGCCGCGCAGGGCCTCACCGCCGACACCGAGTGGGACCGCCTCGACCCGGCGTCACCGGCCGGGATCCGGGCCGGCGCCCGCCGGGAGGCGCTGTCCCGCGCGCCGCGCGAGCGCGCGTTGGGGGTCACCGTCCCGGAGAGCACGGGAGTACGCGCCAACAAGCCGATCTCCACGCAGGAGGTCTTCGGTCGGGTGCTGGTGGACCTGGCCCGGGACCGGGAGGTGGGTCGTTACCTGGTCACCACCGCCCCGGACGTGGCCACCTCCACCAACCTCGCCGGGTTCATCAACAAGACCGGGGTGTTCGCCCCCACCGAGCAGCGTTCCTGGACCGAGGACCGGATGCTGCGCTGGACGGAGAGCCCCGCCGGGCAGCACATCGAGCTGGGCATCTCGGAGATGAACCTGTTCCTGCTGCTGGGTCAGCTCGGCCTGTCGTGGGACCTGTCCGGGCAGCCGCTGCTGCCGGTGGGCACGGTCTACGACCCGTTCGTGTTGCGGGGCCTCGACGCGTTCCTGTACGGCACGTACTCCGGCTCCCGGTTCGTGGTGGCGGGCACCCCGTCCGGCATCACACTGGCCCCGGAGGGCGGCGCCCACCAGTCCACGATCACCGCGTCGGTCGGCCTGGAGTTGCCCGGGGTGACCTTCCTCGAACCGGCGTACGCGGGCAGCCTCGACTGGTTGCTCTGCGACGCGCTGGGCCAGATCGCCGGCGGTTCCAGCCCGGCCGCGACGGCTGGGCCGACCGAGGACGGGGCGTACTACTTCCGGCTGAGCACCCGCCCGCTGGACCAGGCGCCGTTCGAGGCGGCCCGGGCCCGGCTCGGTGACGCGGTCCTGCGTCGGCAGGTGGTCGCCGGGGCGTACCGGTTGGTCGACGCGCACCAGGCGTACCCGCACCTGGTCGACGCGCCGGTGGTGCAACTGGCCGCCTCCGGCGCGGTGCTGCCCGAGGTGCTGGCCGCCGCGGCGGAGTTGGCCGAGGAGGGCGTCGCCGCGCACGTGGTGGACGTGACGTCGCTGGACCGGCTCTACCGGGCGTGGCAGCGCACCCTGCGGCAGGGTGTGCGCACGGCCACGGTGCCCAGCGTGCCTGGTGCGCTGCGGTCCGCGTTCGCCGACCGGGTGCCGGTGGTGACCGTGCACGACGCGGCGTCGCACGCGATGGCCTGGCTCGGGTCGGCCGTGGGCGCGCCGGCGGTGCCGCTCGGGGTGGACGAGTTCGGCCAGTCCGGCACCGTCGCGGAGCTGTACGAGGTGCACGACCTGCTGCCCGGCAGCATCGTCAACGCGGCGCTGGCCGCCATCGCCCTGCGCTGACTCCGGCGAGGAGCGTTGTCACTTTGAGTGAGTTGCTCAGGAAGAGCATGTTCGCAACTCACTGTGATGGCCAGCCGTCAACAACACCACCCCAATTCGTCCTTTGCTCTGCTGCTGCCGATGCGCCACCAGGTTGACCAGCGCGAACAGGCCGACTCTAGGTTGGCGTGGGCGTGGCCAGGTGCACCGAGAGTGACTGGTGCGGATTGGGCGGCAGAGCAAAGGGGGCAAGCGGGGTGGTGAAGGGGCTCCGGTCTTTCTACTGTCCGTCACATTCGAGGGGCGGGGTCGCCCCATCGGCGCGTCGCCTCGGCTCAGCCGGTCGGCGTGGGCGTGGGAGTGGCCGGCGCTCCGCCGGTCGGCGTGGGCGTGGTCGTGGCGGGGACACCGGCGGTCGGGTTCTCCACCAGGCGTCGTTCGAGGTTGACCTGGGCCTGGCCGGTGCCGCCGACGGTGATCGTGTCGTACGCCTGCAGCATCTTCTGCTGGTCGAAGTAGAGCACGCTCATCGACAGTGGGGTGGGCTTCTCGCCCTCCAGGCCCCGCAGCCCGGCACCGCCGGTCGAGCCCTCCACCATCAGCGTGGTGGGCTGCTGCCCCGGCGCCTGCGGCAGCTTGGAGACCTGCCGGGAGTGGGTGTGCCCGGCCAGCACCAGCGGGCAGGTGCCGGCCAGCGGCCCGGCCGACGCCGGGTCGTGCACGAGCGCGATGTCGACCGGTCGCGGTGAGGCGCGGACGGTCGCGGCGAGATCGACGCCGGCCCCCGCCACCTGGTCGGCCACCTGCGGGGTCAGCCCGCTGCCGGCCGGGGAGGTGTTCTTGTCCGGGGTGAAACGCGGGTCGCCGATGCCGGCGATGGTCAGGCCCGCGACTGTCGTCGTGGAATTGTCCAATACGATCGCGTTCGACTGTCGGGCCACCGCGGCGGCGGTCTTGCCCGAGTCGTGGTTGCCCCGGATGAAGACGTACGGCTTCTTGAGCAGGCTGATCGAACCGACGAAGGACGCCTCCGGCTCGCTGCCCCAGTCGGTGATGTCGCCGGTGTCGATCACCACGTCGATGCCGAACTGCTCGACGACGGTGCGGATCAGCTGCCAGCCGGTCGGGTTGAGGTGCATGTCGGAGACGTGCAGGACCCGGGTGGTGCCCGGGGCCGGCTCGTACACCGGGAGTGCCGAGACGGTGGTGTAGAGCTGGCTGACGTTGCCGACCAGGCGTTGCAACTGCTCGGCGTACTTGGTGTAGTCGTTGGCGATCCGGCGGGCGTCACCGACGATGGCCGGCGCGTTGACCAGCAGCCCTTCGTAGCGTGGTTCCTCGATCGCCTGGGGGCGCAGGGTGGCCGCCGCCGTGCCGAGGCTGCCCGCGGTGAACAGCAGCGCCAACCCGCCCGCCCAGGCCGTCCGCCGCGAGTTCCGGAAGATCAAGCCGGCCAGGACCAGCGTGACCAGCACCGACGCGCCGAGGGTCCGCAGACCGAGTCGCATGATGCCGGAGCGGACGTCCTCCACCGCGCTCTGGCTCGCCCGGCTGATGCTGGCCGGGTCGTCGAGCAGTGCCTCGGTGCGGCCCTGGTCGAGTGCGCCGAGCCGGACGGTGAGGTGGGTCGGCCCGTCGTGGCTGTCGAGCAGCAGCGCACCGAGCGGTGGGATGTCGACGGTGGTGCCGCCGTCCCGGGCGGGGGAGATGCTGAGGTTGGCCCGGAACGGGCCGATGTCGGTGTCCACCCGACCGCCGGCCAGCACCCCGAGCGCCGCCCCGACCAGTGCGATGGCGAGGACCGCGCCGATCAGCCCGATGCGGCGCAGCGGCCCGGCCAGCGCCACCCACCTGCCGTTCGGGCGCGGCAGGTCGCCGCCGGTCGCCGGGTCGTCCCGGTCGCCGGCGTCGTCGTGCTGCTCGTCGCGTTGCCCGTCCATGCTGAGATTCTGACCTGCCCGTCGGAAGATCTTGGCAAACCTGAACGGATGGTGACGGACGTCAGCCGCGCCCGCCGTCGCCGCCCGCGAAGACCACCCGCAGGAGCCGGTCGTCGTCGCCGGCCGGGTCACCCCGCCCGTCGTGGTTCGACGTGCCCACCCAGAGCGACCCGTCCGGTGCGGCGGCCACCGCTCGCAGTCGGCCGTACCGGTTGGTGAGCAGATCGCTGGGCTGGCCGAGCAGGGTACCCGTGTCGGTCAACTCCATCACCCAGAGGCGCTTGCCGCGCAGGCAACCGGTGACCAGCAGCCGGTCCGCGGCGGCCAGACCGGAGCAGGACGCGTCCGAGGTCGCCCACTGCGTGATCGGGTCGGTGAACCGCTTGTCGCCGGCCCGCCCCTCGACCTCCGGCCAACCGTAGTTGCCGCCCTTGGTGATCTGGTTGATCTCGTCCCACGTGTTCTGGCCGAACTCGACCGCGTACATCCGCTTGGCGGCGTCCCAGGTGAAGCCCTGTACGTTGCGGTGGCCCAGCGACCAGACCGGCGAACCGGGGTAGGGGTTGCCGGCGGACGGCTTGCCGTCCGGTGTGATCCGCAGGATCTTGCCGCCGAGGCTCTTCACGTCCTGCGAGAGGGGGCGCTCGCCCGCGTCGCCCGTGCTGACGTAGAGCTGCCCGTCGGGGCCGAAACCCAACCCGCCGCCGTTGTGCACGTTGGCCTTGGGGATGCCGGTCAGGATCGGGGTGGGCTGACCGCCGAGTTCCAGCCGCGCGACCCGGTTGTCCTGCGCGGAGGTGTAATAGACGAAGACCGACCGGTCCTGCGCGTAGTTGGGGGAGACGGCGATGCCGAGAAGACCGCCCTCCCCGGCCGCCGCCACGTCGGGGATCGTCTGCGCCGGGCGGACCCGCAGCCCGTCCGGCCCGGACTCCGGGCCGACCTGGAGGATCCGGCCGTTGTCCCGTTCGGTGACCAGCGCGCCGCCGTCGGGCAGGAAGGCGATGCCCCACGGCACCCGCAGACCCTTCGCCAACACGGTCGTCACCGCCTGCTGGCCGGCGCCGCCGGGGCTCGCCGACGCGGACGGCGTCGGCAGGTTGGGCGGCTCGCCGGCCGGGTCGGGCTCCGGCTCGCCGAAACTGCAACCCGAGGCGAGCAGCAGCGCCGCGCAGGACGCCGCGAGGACCGCCCGGAGGCGACGGACGCGAGGGTACGGGGGACGGGCTCTCACCCGGCCCAGGGTAGCCCGCCGGACGCCCCGCCCGGACCCGTCGCGAGCCGACGCGCGCCGGTGACCCGTCCAGGTGGTCCCCGCTGGACCGCTCACCGGGCCCGTACGGCCAGCAGCGCGGCGTCGTCCTCACGGCCGTGAATCGAGGCGAGCAGCAGGTCGCACACCTCGTCGAGGGGCAGCGTGTCGGTGCCGGCCAGCCGGCCCACCAACTCGGCCAAACCCTCGTCGATGGACCGGTCCCGCCGTTCGATCAGCCCGTCGGTGTAGAGCAGCAGCGTGTCGCCGACCGCCAACCTGGTGGAGTTGCTGGTGCGCGGCGACGGCCGGGCCAGACCGAGCAACGGCTCCGGCGCCGCCTCCAGGATCTCGACCGACCCGCCGGAGCGGAGCACCAGGGCCGGCGGGTGACCCGCGTTGGACCAGGTCACCTCGTGGACGTCGGCGACCCGCGGACAGATCCGAACCAGTGTCGCCGTGGCCGCGATCGGCAACCGCAGGCCGCGGATCGCGGCGTCCAGGTCACTCATCAGCGTCCCGACACCGTCGGGCCGGCCGAAGGCGTTGCCCCGCACCAGGTTGCGCAGCTGCCCCATCGCCGCCGCCGCCTCGATGTCGTGCCCCGCCACGTCACCGATGGTGACGATCACGTCGCCGTCGGGCTGGACGAAGGCGTCGTACCAGTCACCGCCCACCTCCACCCGGTCGGCGGCCGGCTGGTAGCGGGCCGCCAGCGCCAACTCCTTCACGTCCGGCAGGTGGGGCAGCATGCTGTGTTGCAGGACCTCGGCCACGTGCCGCTGTTCGCCGTACATCGAGCTGTTGCCGACCGCCTGGCCGGCCCGGCGGCCGATCTCGACGGCGGTGAGCAGGTCACGGTCGTCGAACTGTTGACGCTGCGCGCTGTTGACGAGGGTGATCGCCCCGAGCACGGTGCCGCCCGCCCCCTGCATCGGCACGCTCAGGTACGAGGCGATGCCCAGACGACCGGCGATGGCCACCATCTCCGGGTCGGTCGTCCCCCTCGCCACGTCGTCCACGGATGCCACGCCGCCGAGTTGGGGCTGGCCGGTGCGCAGGACCGACCGGACGATCGACTGCGGGCTCAGACCGGTGCGCAGCAGCTCACCGAAGCGTTCCATGTCGGCGGCGCGGGCCGGGTCGTGGTGCACCGAGACCACCTCGCGGGGCTGGCCGGTCGGCCCGATCAGGGTGAGCAGGCACCAGTCGGCGAGCGGCGGCACCATGGTGGAGGCGAGCCGGCGCAACGCGGTGCCCACGTCGAGGGTGTCGGCCAGCGTCTCGCTCACCCCGGCGACCAGCTCCAACCGTTCGTGCGCCTGCACGGCCCGCCGCCGCGCCTCCTGCGCGCCGTCGAGCGCGATCCGCAGCCGCAGCTCCGACGAGCACGCGGCGGCCAGGTCGGCCAGTGTCCGCAGCTGGGCGGTCGTCCACGCGCGGGGTTTGTTGTCGATCGCGCACAGTGCGCCGAGCACCCGGCCGGAGAGATCGGTCAGTGGCATCCCGGCGTACGCGACCACACCGAGGTCATCGATGGCCAGATTGTCCCGGACGCGGGGGTAGAGCCGGGCGTCCGGCAGCACCATCGGCACCTCGATGTCCACGACGTGCTGGCAGAACGAGTGGCTCAGCGGGGTCTGCCGGCGCTGCGACCAGGGTTCCGGCAACCCCACCGCACCCGGGAAGAACTGCCGGTCGGCGGAGACCAGGGAGACCAACGCCACCGGTACGTCCAGCAGGTCGCTGACCAACCGGGCGAACCTGTCGAACGCCTCGTCCGGGGTCGCGTCCAGCCCGGTCTCGGTGAGTGCGCGCAGC
Source organism: Micromonospora sp. WMMD964 (assembly GCF_029581455.1). Classification (NCBI taxonomy): domain Bacteria; kingdom Bacillati; phylum Actinomycetota; class Actinomycetes; order Micromonosporales; family Micromonosporaceae; genus Micromonospora; species Micromonospora sp. WMMD964. The sequence goes on from NZ_CP120860.1 coordinate 2,398,525, forward strand.
CGCGCCGCGTCGCCGAGCGCCGGAGGAGGCACGTTCGGACGCCGGGCGTTGGCGGGGGAACCGTCGGTCATCGAGCACCTGTCTGCCGGGACGGAGGAGGACCGGCCCTCCGACAGTTCTTATACCTCGTCCGGGCCTGAATCGAACATGGGTGTGCCGAGCCTCGCCCCGCCCCGGCGGCGCGCGCCGGCCGCGGAGACGCCGGATCCCCGCCGTGCCCGCACGGACCGCCGCGCCGGGGACTATCGTCGGCGGACGTGAAGGTATGGATCCCGCACCAGGCCGGTCTGAGCCTCATGGGCGAGCTGCCCCCGGACGTGACGGTGGAGGTGTTCGAGCACGCCGACCGCATGCCGTCCGACGCCGCCGACGTCCGCGTCTGGGTGCCACCGTTCCTGGGTGGCTCCGACGGGACGGCGTTGCTGCGGGAGCTGCCCGACGTGGCGGTGGTGCAGTTGCTCTCCGCCGGAGCGGACGCATGGGCCGGTCGGACACCGCCGGGTGTCACGCTCTGCGACGCCCGAGGCGTGCACGACCCGTCGACCGCCGAGTGGGTCGTCACGGCGATCCTCGCCCGACTGCGGGCGTTCCCCGCGTTCGTCCGGGCGCAGGCCGAGCGGCGCTGGGCGTACGAGGGGAACACCCCCACCGACGAGCTGACCGGCAAGCGGGTGCTCATCGTCGGGGCCGGTTCGATCGGCACCGCTGTGCGGGACCGGCTCGCCCCGTTCGAGGTGAGCTTCACGCTCGTCGCGCGGACCGCCCGCCCGGAGCAGGGGGTGCACGGCGTCGAGGAGCTGCCCCGGCTGCTGCCCGAGGCCGACGTGGTGGTGGTGATCGTGCCGCTCACCGACCAGACCCGTGGCCTGATCGACAAGGACTTCCTCGCCGCGATGCCGGACGGGGCGTTGCTGGTCAACGCCGCCCGGGGGCCGGTGGCCCAGACCGAGGCGCTCGTCGCCGAGCTGGCCACCGGTCGGATCGCGGCCGCGCTGGACGTCACCGACCCGGAGCCACTACCCGCCGACTCGCCGCTCTGGGCGATGCCGAACGTGTTGCTCACCCCGCACGTGGCCGGGTCGGTGCGCGGGCTGCTGCCGCGGGCCTACCGACTCGTCGGTGACCAGGTGCGCCGTTTCGCCGCCGGGCAACCACTGATCAACACGGTGGTCGACGGTTACTGATTGGGCGTCTCGGCCGGGGTGTGGGGCAGGCTCTGGCCGGTGACCGCCACCAGCCGGGGCAGGTCCGTGCCGCGTACCGCCGGCAGGGTGACCTGCTGGCCGTCGTCGAGCCGGGCGACCGCCCGCCCACGCTCGTCGGTGACCAGCTCGATGACCTGGTCCCAGGCGATCCGGCGCTGCCCGGCCAACGCCCGTACGCGCAGCCCGGTGGCGTCGGCGTCGGTGCCGGCCCGCCAGGCCCAGGCTCCGACGGCGAGCGGCACGAGCAGCACCGGCAGAAAATAGGACCGGGCGCTGGCCAGCGGCAGTGCACCGATGAAGGCGATGATCGCGGCGGCCAGGATCGCTTGGTTGTGCCGGAAGCGGACCGTGTCGGACTTACTCACCCTCCGATGATCCCACCCCCGGCCGGTCCGGCTCGCGGCGGGCGGTGCCGGCAGGGCGCGGTACGCCGTACAGTGACACGGGTCATTGTCTCGTTTCGGTGACCGGCACGTAACCGATCCAGTCGCCGCTCGTTGCCACTTGTTGAGCAGCGGACCAGCAACGTCCGATGCCCCGCACCGTCGTACCGCCCCCGTGCCCCCTCACGAAGGCGACCGCCGTGCTCCTCGCGTACCCGTTCCGCGTTCTCGTCCCCCGTCGGGCGGCGCCGGAGGCCGTCACGTCCAAGGCGGTGACGCTGCTCCTTCTCGCCGGTGCCGTCGACCTGGTTCCGACCCCGGTGGTGATCGCGCTGGCCGTCGGTGCCGGAGCCACGGTCGCCGGGGTGCGGCTCACCCGACTGGCCGGCCGGCACGGCACCGCACCGTCGTCGCGTGCGGCGAGCGTGCTGCTCGACGCGGCGGTGGTGACCGCCGGCCTCACCGCGGTCGTGCTGCCCCTGGCCGCCCTCGGGTCGAGCTTCGCCGTGCTGGTCGGGTCGCTGGTCGTGGCGGCCCTCGCGGTGAGCGGTCTTCGTCGCCTCCCCGGTCGGACGCGTCCGTCGCCCGGGGCCCGGCTGCGCCGGCTCGTCGAGTCGAGCGGCCCGGCCGTCGGCCTGGCCCTCACCGCCTGGCTGCTGCTCCCCCGCGACGGCCTGCCCGATCCGGCTCGTCTGGTCGTCGCGGTGGCGCTCGGCGGGCTGGGCATGGCCGCCCTGAACGCGTTCGCGGGGCCACGGCGACACTCTGGCGCGTCCGTCTGTCGGGGCGCTGTCCTCCTCACCCTGGGCGGGTTGGTGCTGCTGGCCGCGCTGCCGTCCGCGTCGGAGGGCCGGGCGGCCCTGCTGGCCGTACCCCCGATGGTGTTCGGGATGCTGCTCGTCGCGGTCGGTGCGGACGTCGCGGCGGACACGGTTGCCGCGGAGGCGGTCCCCGCGGCCTGGCCCCGGGCGGTGCTACCGGCGGCGATGCTGCTGCTGGCGGCGGGTCTGCACCTGACCGCAGGCCGCGCTCTGGACCGGACGAGCGTGGTGTTGGCCCTGGCGGCGGTGCCGCCCCTGATGGTGCGCGAGTTGCTGCGCTCGGGTGAGGCGTCCACCACCGAACGGCGGGCCGCGCACCGCCGCCGGTCCGGTGGCGCGGTCCGGCACCGCGCGGCGCAACCGCGCTGGCTGGGCAGGTCGGAGCCGCCCGCGCGCGTCGACGACCCGGACGCTCCGACCACCACGCGCGGTGTCGACGCGGCCTGGCAGCCGGGTGCGGCCTGGCCGGCGCTCGACCGGCGGCCCGTTCCGACGGGAGGCGGTGGTCCGGGGGACCGGGCGGCCCTGCTGGACGCCCTGGCCGCGATCGGTGACGTGCCGGTGCCGACCGGCGCGCTGCTGCTGGTGGACCTGCACGGCACCGATGCGGTCGGCCCGACCGTTCGGGAGGACGTGCTGGCCGAGGCGGTGCGCCGCGCCCGCGCGGTGATCGCCCCCGACGACCTGGTCACCGGCTGCACGGGTACCGGCTTCGCCGTGGTCACCGCCGCCGGTCCGGTGCTCGCGTACGCGCTGGGCACCCGGCTGCTGACCGCGCTCAGCCCGCCCTATCCGCTGGCCGGCGCGGTGCTGCGCGTGCAGACGAGCATCGGGCTGGCCGAGGTGAGCGGGGCCGGGCCGGCGGACGTGCTCCGTCAGGCCGAGCTGGCCCGCCGCCGGGCGGTGCAGTTGGGCCGGGACCGGGTCGAGTGGTACGACGCGTTCCTGGAGGAACAGCTGGTCCGCCGTCTCGACCTGGAACGTGAGCTGCCCGGTGCGGTGGCGCGCGGCGAGTTGGACCTCGTCTACCAGCCGGTGCTCGACCTCGCCGACGGGCAGCCGGTGGGTGCGGAGGCTCTGCTGCGGTGGCGGAGCCCGGTGCTCGGCACGGTGCTCCCGGCCGAGTTGCTGCCGGTCGCCGAGGACCTGGACCTGGTCGGGGAGCTGGAGTGGTGGGTCCTGGACCGGGCCTGCCGGCAGTTGTCCAACTGGACGGTGGGCGTGCGGGAGCTGTGGATGGCGGTCAACGTGACGACCCGGGAGCTGGCCACCCCCGACTTCGTTCAGCGGGCGGCAGCCGTGCTCGCCGCGTACGGGGTGCCGCCGGAACGGCTGGTGGTGGAGGTGAGCGAGCCACGGGTCGCCGCCGACCTGTCGACCGTGGTGGCCCGGCTGGCCGGGTTGCGGTCGTTGGGCGTCCGCACCGCGCTGGACGACTTCCGGGCCGAACACGCCTCGCTGGCGCAGCTCCGTCGGCTGCCGATCGACCTGTTGAAGGTGGGCCCGGAGTTGGTGGGCGCGCGGCCGGACGAGCAGCCGCCGCTGATCGACGTGGTGGTCAACGTCGGCGAGCGCCTGGGTGTGGAGATCGTGGCGGAGGAGTTGGAGTCGCCGACCCAGGTGGAGGGGGCGCGTCGGGGCGGTTGCCGGTACGGGCAGGGGTTCGCGCTGGCCCGACCGGCGACGGCCGAGCGGGTCGAGGCGTACTTCGAGGAATTCCCCTCCGCATCCCGCTGAACCGGTTCATCTCTCCCGGGGTGGTGCGGTGCTGCCGCGTGGTGTCAGGTGCGGCGTCTCGTCCTGCACCCGACCGGCCGGCTGGCCGCCGACGACGGCGAGAAGCTGGCGGGCGGCGTGCGCCCCGTACGCCGCGATGTCCCGACCCACCGCCGTCAACGGCGGGTGCACCAGACGGCACAGCGGCGAGTCGTCCCAGGCCACGATGGACAGATCCGCGGGCACGGTCAATCCCATCTCCTGGGCCACGGAGAGCCCGGCGACGGCCATCACGTCGTTGTCGTAGACGACCGCGGTGGGCCGCTGGGCGGAGCTGAGCAGCCGGCGGGTGGCCCGGCCGCCCTCCTCGCCGGTGTAGTCGGACGAGACGGTGACGGCGTCGACCAGGCCGAGCCGCTCGCAGACCGCCGTGAACGCCCCGGTGCGGATCTCGGTGTGCCGCAGGTCCGGCAGGCCACCGACCCGGGCGATCCGCCGGTGTCCGAGCGCGACCAGGTACTCCACCGCCTCGGTCAGCGCGGCGGCGTCGTCGGACCAGAGACTGGCCAGCGCGCCCGTGCCGCCAGGCCCGCCGATCACCACCGCCGGCAGGTGGAGCTGCTCCAACGCGGCTATGCGGCGGTCGTGGCTGCGCAGGTCGCAGACGAGCACCCCGTCCACCCGGCGCTCACCCCACCACCGCCGGTAGACGGCGATCTCGGCGTCGTGGTCGGGCACCACCTGGAGGGTCAGCGCGTACGAGCGGGCGGAGAGTTCCGCCTCGACGCCGCTGATCAGCGCCATGAAGAACGGCTCGACCCCGAGTGTCCGGGCCGGCCGGCACAGGGCCAGACCGACAGCGCCGGCGGTGGCGGCGGAGAGGGCGCGGGCGGCGCTGCTCGGGCTGAACCCGATCTCCGTGGCGATGGTCAGGATGCGCTGCCGGGTGGCCTCGGAGACGCCGGGCTGGCCGTTGAGCGCGTACGACACGGCGCCCTTGGACACCCCGGCGCGTCGGGCGACGTCGGCGATTGTCGGCCGCTTCACCGGTGTGCTCCTTCGCTTTCCGGCCGTTGACAGCCCTGATTCCGGACCGTACGGTGGCTCAGCTTATCCGGTTCAGTCAACGTCTTTCGATGCAGAAGGTGCGGTGGAATCGTGAGCCGACAGGCACTCTACGACGGTTGGACGCTGCGGGCCGCTCCCGGAGCGCAGGTGCCGACCGCTGTCGCCGGTCGGTCCGTGCCGGCGACCGTGCCGGGTTGCGTGCACACCGACCTGCTCGACGCCGGGCTGATCCCCGACCCCTACCTCGACGACAACGAGATCGCGCTGGCCTGGATCGGGCGCGCCGACTGGACGTACCAGACGATTTTCCACGTGCCGCGCGGCGACCACGACCGGGTCGACCTGGTCTGCGCCGGCCTGGACACCGTCGCCACCATCACCGTCAACGGCGTCGAGGTCGGCCGCACCGAGAACATGCACCGCGGCTACCGGTTCGACGTGCGGTCGCTGCTGCGCGACGGCGACAACGACCTGGTGGTCACGTTCGGCTCCGCGTACCGCTACGCCGAGGCGCACCAGGAGCGACTCGGCGACCGGCCGAACGCGTACCCGGAGCCGTTCCACTTCATCCGCAAGATGGCCTGCAACTTCGGCTGGGACTGGGGACCGACACTGGTCACCGCCGGCATCTGGCAGGAGATCAGCCTGCACGCCTGGTCCACGGCCCGGCTGGTCGGCGTCCGCCCGCTGGTCACGGTGGATGGTCGCGACGGCCGGGTCGAGCTGCACGTCGAGGTCGAGCGGGCGTCGGACGTGCCGCTGACCGTCCGCGCCGCCGTCGCCGGCGTCAGCGCCGAGGTGGTGATCCCGGCCGGTCACCGCACGGCCGTGCTCAGCCTCACCGTCCGCGAGCCCGCGCTCTGGTGGCCCCGGGGGTACGGCGACCAGACGCGCCACCCGATCGAGGTGACGGTGCACGGGCCGGACGGCGACACAGTGGACACCTGGTCGCACCGGATCGGCTTCCGCTCGATCCGACTGGACACCACGCCCGACGCGCACGGCACCCCGTTCGCGTTGTCGGTCAACGACGTTCCGGTCTTCGTGCGAGGGGTCAACTGGATCCCCGACGACGTGTTCCCCACCCGGGTCACCCGCGACCGGTTGGCCGAACGGTTCGACCAGGCGGTTGGGGCCAACGTCAACCTGCTGCGGGTCTGGGGTGGCGGCCGGTACGAGTCGGCGGACTTCTACGACCTCGCCGACGAGCGCGGACTGCTCGTCCAACAGGACTTCCTCTTCGCCTGCGCCGCCTACCCGGAGGAGGAACCCTTCGGCAGCGAGGTGGCCGCCGAGGCCGCCGAGCAGGTGACCCGCCTGTCGCCGCACCCGTCGCTGGTGCTCTGGACCGGCAACAACGAGAACATCTGGGGCTGGCACGACTGGGACTGGCAACAGCCCCTCGACGGACGCACCTGGGGGCGCGGCTACTACCTCGACGTGCTGCCCCGGATCGTCGGCGACCTGGACCCCACCCGCCCGTACTGGCCGGGCAGCCCCTGGTCGGGCACCGAGGCCATCCACCCCAACGACCCGGCGCACGGCACCACCCACATCTGGGACGTGTGGAACACCGACGACTACACGAAATACCGGGAGTACGTGCCGCGCTTCGTCGCCGAGTTCGGCTACCAGGCGCCACCGGCGTACGCCACACTGCGCCGGGCGCTGAGCGACGAGCCCCTCGCCCACGACTCACCGGGCATGGCACACCACCAGAAGGCCGCCGACGGTGACGCCAAGCTCCGACGCGGCCTGGACGCGCACCTGCCCGCCCCGGCTGACTTCGACGACTGGCACTACCTGACGCAGCTCAACCAGGCCCGCGCCATCCAACTCGGGGTGGAGCACTTCCGCTCCCACCGGGACGTCTGCGCCGGCACCAACGTGTGGCAGCTCAACGACTGCTGGCCGGTGACCTCCTGGTCGGCCGTCGACGGCGACGGCCGCCGCAAACCCCTGTGGTACGCGCTGCGCCACGCGTACGCCGACCGGCTGCTCACCGTGCAGCCCCGCGACGGTGGTCTCGCACTGGTGGCGGTCAACGACAGCGGCACACCCTGGCGGGCGTCGGCCTCGGTGACCCGGGTGACCCTCAGCGGTGAGCCCCGGGCGAAGAACTCACTCGATCTCGATGTCCCGGCGTACTCCTCGGTGGTGCTGGCGCTGCCGGTGGACCTGGTCCGGCCGGACGACGGCCGCCGCGAGTTGCTGGTCGCGGAGGCCGGTGACACCGCCGAACGTGCCCTGTGGTTCTTCGCCGAGGACCGGGACGTGGACTGGCCGGCGGCGGTGTGGGACGCGACGGTCGCCCCGGTCGACGGCGGGCAGCAGGTCAGGGTCACGGCCCGCACCGTGCTGCGCGACCTGACGCTCTTTCCGGACCGGCTGGACCCGTCGGCCACTGTGGACAGCGCCCTGGTCACCCTGCTGCCGGGTGAGTCGGTGCTGTTCACCGTGCGTGCCGGAGCCCCGCTGGACCCGGCTGCCCTGGCTGCCCGCCCGGTCCTGCGCTGCGTCAACGACATAACCCGACGCTAAGCGGACGACCGGGCGGCACAGCCCGCCGCGAGGTCGCGAGCCGAACCAGCCCGCCACTTGATCAACACCATTTTGCCGAAGTCGCGGTATCCAGATGTGCGGGATACCGCGACATCGCCGAACTCGTGTTGATCTAGCGGGTTTTCCGCGTCAAGTCGCGATGTCGGAATGAGGACTCTCCCGGCGTCACCGCACCTGCCACTCATGGCCAAGAATGGCGCAGGTCAACGGCGATCGTCACCGTCAATGGGCCGGATAGCCCGGAAAGGCCGCCGTTCCTGCCGCCGACCGATTGCTGCGCAGCGTCCGATATCGACGGTACCGTTCACGGGACCCGAAACTGGCATTCGTGGACTGGTCGTCACGGCTGCGCATCGGCAGGGGAGGTGCCGGGTTGACGGATGGTTCGAACCCAGCGGCCGACGGCGCGCCGGCCGGGCGACCGACATCAGCGCGCGGTGGATCGGCTGCTGCGACGGTTGCCCAGTGGGTGGAGGTGCACCGGTTGGCGGCGGTGGGCCAGGAGCTGGCAATCGCCCGGCACGTCGGCGATCTGGTGGCGAGGGTGTGGCTGCCCAGGTCGCGGTTCGCCGACGTGGCGAGGTTGGCGAACGCGACGTTGACTCTCGGCCCGGACGCCGGCGCCTTCTATGACCTGGGATGGACCCAGTCATCCACCGGGCAGCCTCGAGAGGCTCTGGCGAGCTACGAGCGGGCCCTGCACCTGTACCGCGAGGCCGGTGACCGCGGCAACGAAGCAGCAACCCTCGCCAACATCGGCCTCGTTCACCACAGCCTCGGCGATGCGAGGCAGGCTCTGGCCTTCTACGGGCAGGCCTTGCCCATCCAACGGAAGGTCGGCGACCGCGGGGGCGAGGCGAACACTCTCAACAACATCGGGGGTGTGTACAACAGCCTCGGCGATGGGGAGCGGGCTCTGGCCTACTACGGGCAGGCGCTGCCCATCCGGCGTGAGGTCGGTGATCGTGGTGGCGAGGCGGCGACGCTCAACAACATGGGCGGTGTGTACGACAGCCTCGGGGACGGGGAGCAGGCCTTGGCCTACTACGGGCAGGCGCTGTCCATCCGACGTGAGGTCGGTGATCGTGCCGGCGAGGCGACGGCGCTCAACAACATCGGTGGTGTGTACGACAGGTTCGGGGATGGGGAGCAGGCTCTGGCCTACTTCGGGCAGGCGCTGTCCATCCGACGTGAGGTCGGTGATCGTGCCGGCGAGGCGACGGCGCTCAGCAATATCGGCGCTGTGTACGACAGCCTGGGGGATCGCGAACAGGCTCTGGCCCACTACTCGGAGGCTCTGCCGCTCCGACGGGAGGTCGGCGATCGGGCTGGCGCTGCGATCACCCTCAACAACATCGGTGCGATCCGGTTCCGCCAAGGCGATCTTGCTGGGGCGAAGGACATCCTGGAAGAAGTGCTTGAGGTTTTCCGCGTTGTCGGCGACCGCAGATCCGAGGCGACGGCCAGCGCGAATATGGCGGTCCTGCTCGAAAGGATGGCGAGAGTGGACCAGGCCATCGAGTTCCAGCGTCGCGCGGTCACCCTGGCCGAGCAGACGAGCGATCCCGATCTGGGCGAGTATCGGGCATTCCTCAGCCGGTTAGAGGAAACCAAGGGGAGTTGAACGGTGGGCACTATCGGTGCGGGAGGGGACCAACGGTGAGTGAAATGATCACTTATGAGCTGGAGATCTTCGAGCGGACCTCCGACTACTCCGAGCTGCGCCTGTCCACCGGCGGTGGCCAACCGAAGACCCGTGGGGTGGACAAGGTCGCCATCAATGAGCTGATCAACCTGGTGACACGGCACTACGGCCAGCACTCGGTCGCTCCGCAGGTCTTCGGCTCACCACAGCTCCGCAACCTCGGGATGAGGCTGGCCGCCTTCCTCGACGGCGACGAGCGGTGGCTGACCCCGATCCTGCACCAGCCTCCCGGCAGCACGCTGCGGATCACCGTCGCGGGCCGGCTACGACACCTGCCCTGGGAGTTGCTCGCCGTGGACGGGACGCATCTGACCGTCTCCAACCAGGCACCGCTGTTACCGGTACGGGCCGTCGGCACGAACACGGCCTTCAAGGGTCCGGTCACGCCCGGGAACCGACCCCTGCGGGTGCTGTTCATGGCCGCCTCCCCCGAGGGTGTCGAGCCGGTGCTCAGCTACGAGGCAGAGGAGGCGGCCATCCTGGCCGCCACGTTCCGAACCGGTGCCGAGTTGGTGGTCGAGGAGAGCGGCACCCTGGAAGGGCTTCGCTTCCTCAGCCGGGACTACGGCGCGGGATACTTCGACGTTCTCCATTTGAGCGGCCACGCCACCATCAACAGTGACGGTCAACCCGTCTTCCTGGTGGAGAACGAGTTCGGCGAGCGCGTCGATGCCACCGCCGACGAGATCGCGCACGCGATGGCCGGGCACTGGCCCCGCCTGATCTTCGTCTCCGGCTGCCTGACCGGGAACGCCCCGGGTGCCGGCGCCTTCCCCTCGATGAGTGAGAGCCTGGTGCACTCCGGAGCCCCGGCCGTGTTGGGGTGGGCGCTGCCGGTCGGCGACGTCTCCGCGACCGACTTCGCCGCCGAGCTCTACCGGTCACTGGCTGACGGCGTGTCCCTCGACCGGGCCATCATCGAGGCCCGCCAACACCTGTACGCGCGGAAGCGCGGCAACTGGCACCTACTGCGCGTCTACGCCGACCGGTCGCCACTCGCCCCGATGGTCACGCCGCTGATCACCAAGGGGCGCGCGCGAGTCCAGATCCGTCCGGCCGATCGGGAGTTCCTGGACCCGCAGACCCAGTTGTCCCGGGTCGCCGCCCGCACCGCCTTCGTCGGACGGCGACGAGTCATCCAGCGCTGCCTGCGTACCCTGAAAATGCCCTTGGGTCTGGACGGCGCAGCCGAGGCCCTGGTCCTGCACGGCATGGGTGGTCTCGGTAAGAGCAGCCTCGCCTCCCGGCTGCTCGAACGCATGCCCCTCCACCAGCGTGCCGTCTGGTATGGCCGCGTCGACCTGCAGAGCTTCCGGGAGCTCACCACCAGGGTCCAGTTCCCGACGGTGGAGCAGCAGGTCGAGGCGGACAAACTGCTCGCCAACGACCAGGCGCCCCTCCTCGTCCGCCTGCGCCACCTGCTTCATGTCGACGGACCGCTCGGGCAGACCCCCTGCCTGTTCGTGTTCGACGACTTCGAGGACGGCAATCTCGACCAGCGCGACGGCGGCTACGTGCTCTCCCCGGAGATGGCCGACATCCTTCCGGCCCTCCTCCGAGCCATCCACGAGACCGGCAGCCCCAGCCGGGTCGTGATCACCAGCCGCTACCTCTTCCCCGCCCCCGCCGGGACGGCTGTCGCCGTCGAATCCCTCGAAACCCTCACCGAGATCGAGCAGACCAAGAAACTCGCGAACCTGCGCAACCTGCGCCCCGGCTCGCCGATCGACCCGGGTGTTCGCGAGCGTGCCGTCCACGCCTCGGCCGGGAACCCCCGCCTGCTCGACTGGCTCGACCTGATCGTCGACGACAGCAGCCTCGACATCGACGGTCTCATCACCGCCATCGAGGAGGAAGCCGACCGATTCCGCCGGGAGACCATCCTCGCGGCGAACCTGCTCGACTCCCAAGCCCTCGAGCTGCAAAAGATGCTCGCCAAGGTCAACGTCATCGACCTGCCCGTCCCCGCCGCGACCGTCAGGGCCGTCCACGACCATCCCGACGCCAGTGACCACCTCAAACGCGCCGTCGAACTCGGGCTCATCGAAGAAGGCACCGACCCGGAGACCCGCCGGCCTCGCTACTTCGTCTCCAACGTCCTGCGCCCTCTCGTCCGTCCGCTGCTCACCGAGGACGAATACGTCCAAGCCTGTGGCGCCGCCGCGCGAAGCCTCTACAAGCTCTGGGTCACCGACCTCGCGCCGTCCGGGTCTGCGGTATGACCATCGTCCGATGGGTAGAGGTGCACCGGTTGGCGGTGGCGGGCCAGGAGCCGACGATCGCCCGCGAGGTCGGCCACTCGGTGGCGAGGGTGTGGCTACGCACGTCGCGGTTCGCCGATGTCGCGGCCATCGCCAACGCCACCCTGAGTCTCGGGCCGGACGCCGGTGCCCTCTACGACCTGGGCTGGGCCCAGTCCTCCACCGGGCACCCGCAGCAAGCCCTGATCAGCTACGAGCAGGCCCTGCACCTGTATCGGGAGTCCGGTGACCACGGCAACGCCGCAGTCACCCTCACCAACATCGGTGGCGTCTACGACAACCTTGGCGATCTGAGGCGGGCGCTGGCCTACTACGAGCAGGCGCTGCCCATCCAGCGACAGGTCGACAATCAGGCCGGTGAAGCGATCACCCTCAACAACATCGGACTCGCACACTGGAAGCTGGGGGACCGGGAGCGGGCGCTGACCCACTACGAGCAGGCGCTGCCCATCCAACGGGAGGTCGGCGACCGTGCCGGCGAGGCGAGCACCCTCAACAACCTCGGCTTCTTCTACCTCGGGATCGGGGACGGGGAGCGGGCGCTGGCCTACTACGAGCAGGCGCTGCCCATCCGGCGGGAGGTCGGCGACCGAGCCGGGGAGGCCGTCACCCTCAACAACATCGGCCTGCTCCACAAAGGGCTTGAGGATCGGGATCGGGCCCGCGCCTACTACGAGCAAGCCTTGATGATCACGCAGGAGGTCGGCGACCGCGCGGCCGAAGCGGTCACCCGGTTCAACATCGGGATGCTGCATCGGGAGGAGGGCAACCTCGACGCCGCCATCCGCGAACTCGAAATCGTCGTGGACCTCGACCGCCAGGTCGACCACCCGGACCTGGCATCCGACACCGCAGTGCTCGAACAGGTACGCGGAGAACGAGCACGGACTCCGGACGTGACCTGACTCGGTGTCCGTCGCCCGCTGACGTCATGCTCTCCGACTCGCGAGCGCCCTCCGTCGGGAGATCCGCGCAACATCCCGGATGTTGCTGCCTCCCGCGCGCCGCAGGCAGCAACATCCGGGAAGTTGCTCGAACCTTGGTGCCGGGGTGCCGGGGTGCCGGGGTGCCGGGGTGCCGGGGTGCCGGGGTGCCGGGGTGGCGGGGTGCCGGGGTCGCTGATCGAGCGGTGGGCGCGACGGAGCGCCACGCCCACCGCTCGTCGAAGTGATCCGTGGGTCAGGCGCGGGCGGCGGCGAGCACCTGACCGACCAGGGCGCCGGAGGTGCCGGAGCGCTCGTACTCGGGCCGGTTGAGGCTGCCGCCCATCAGCGGTGCCGGGTTGCGGTGCACGGCCGGGCTGTCGGAGCTGACCAGGGCCGCGAAGTGGTACTCGTCGGCACCCGTCGCCTCGACGATCCGGGTGATGTTGCGCGGGGTGATGCCACCACCGGGCATGACGACGATCCGCCCGGCGGCCCGGCGTACCAGGTCGGCGATGAGCGGGGCACCCTCCAGCACGCTGACCTCCTGGCCCGAGGTGAGCACCCGGTGCACGCCCAGCTCGATGAGCTGCTCCAACGCCGCGTACGGGTCGCGGGTCATGTCGAACGCGCGGTGAAAGGTGATGCTGGCGTCACCGGCGGCGGCGATCAACCGGCGGGTGGTCGGCACGTCGACGTCGCCTTCGGCGGTCAGCGCGCCGATCACGACGCCGTGCGCGCCGGCGGCGACGGCGGCCTGCACGTCCCGCTCCATCGCCTCGATCTCGAACGGCGAGTAGATGAAGTCACCGGCGCGTGGCCGGACGATCACGTGCACCCGGATCCGGGTGACGGCGCGCAGTGTCGTCTCGATGGTGCCCAGGCTGGGGGTCAGTCCACCGTCGAAGAGCGCGGAGCACAGCTCCACCCGGTCGGCGCCGGCCTCCTCGGCGGCTACCGCCCCCTCGACGCTGTCGATGCAGATCTCGAATGTGCTCATGACTCTTCCTTCTCGGTGCGGAACGACACCGGCTTGATGGGAGGCGACGTCGCTTCGGTGTGGAACGACACCGGCTTGATGGGAGGCGACGTCGCTTCGGCGTGGAACGACACCGGCTCGATGGGAGGCGACGTCGCTCAGGTGCGGGACGATGCCGCGGTCCGGTCGATGACGGCCGTGACGGCGCCGACCGGTTCGCCGCCGCCGAGCACCGGCACCTGGCGCAGCGCGTCGGCTCCACCCACCGGTACGCCCACGGCGTCGAGGGCGGCGAGCGCGATGGCGGTGGTGGCTCGGGGCGAACCGTCGACCACCTTCACCGCGACGGCGTGACCGTCCGGGGCGGCCACCCCGAGAACGCCCTCGGCCCCGCCCTTGGCCAGGACACCGGGCAGCGCCCGCATCAGGTCGGTGTTGGGGTGCCCGTGCCAGCCGCCCACGTACTCCGGGAATCGGCGCATGGACTGCGCGACCAGCGCCTCGTCGCTGCCGTCGGGTGCGGTGACCAACGCCTGGAACGTGCGGGCCAGGCCCGTCAGCGGCAGGCCGAACAGGGGTGCGCCGCAACCATCGACGGCGTGATGCGCGAGGGGCGTTCCGGCCAGCCGGGCGACGGCGGCGGCGGTCTCCCGCTGAAGCGGGTGCTGCGGGTCGAGGTAGTCGTGCGTGCTCCAGGACCGCGCGACGGAGGCGACCAGCATCGCCGCGTGCTTGCCGGAGCAGTTCATCCGGATCCGATCGCGCTGCCCGCCGTCGCGGATCAGTCGGTCCCGGGTCAGCTCGTCCTCCGGCCAGTCCACCGGGCAGCCGAGCGCGTCCTCGGTCAGGCCCACACCGGCCAGCATCGCCCGGACCACCTCGACGTGCCGGTCGTCGCCGGTGTGGCTACCGGCGGCGAGCGCCAACGCCGGGCCGGTCAGCTGGTCGCCGGCCGCGACCCGGCAGGCCAGGGCCTGCACGGGCTTCAGGGTGGAGCGGGGGAGTACCGGCTCGTCGGGTACGCCGGCGGCGAGGACCACCTCACCGTCCGGTGCGAGCACCACGACACTGCCGTAGTGCCGGCTCTCGACGAAGCCGTTGCGGACGACCCGAGCCAGTTCGGCGTAACGGAAGATGGTCACCGGGGGGTGGTCCCTTCGATCAGCGGCGGGGGCAGGTCGGCGTCGCGTCCTGCCCGCCGGCCGCCGAAGCGGCCGTTGCGAGCCTGGAGTACGCGGGCGAACTTCGACAGCGAGGCGTTGACCACGAGGTAGATCAGCGCCACCACCAGGAACGTCTGGATCAGCAGATGGGTGTACGACGACAGCACCTGCCCGCTGTAGAGCAGCTCGGTGTAGCTGACCACGAAGCCGAGCGAGGTGTCCTTGAGCAGCCCGACCAGCTGGCTGACCAGGGACGGGGCGAGTTGGAGCAGCGCCTGGGGCAGGACCACGAATGCCATCACCTGTCCACGGCGCAGCCCGACGGCGAGACCGGCCTCGGTCTGCCCACGGTCGAGGGCCAGGATGCCGGACCGGAAGATCTCCGCGAACGCCGCCGAGTTGGACACCACCAGCGGCACCACGAGCTTCCAGAAGAGCGGGAAGTTCATCCCGTACTGCGGCAGGGCGAACAGCGTCACGTAGATGAGCAGCAGGGTGGGGACGGTTCGGAAGATCTCCACGTACGCGCCGGCCAACCAGCGCAACGGTCGGTGCGCGGAGAGGCGTCCGAGTGCCAGCAGCAACCCGAGTACGGCGCTGAGCACGGCGGTCGCGGCGGCGGCCCGCACGGTGGCCCAGAGCCCGTTGAGCAGGTACCGCCAGATCGGCCAGGTGGTGAACGGCTCCCACCGGGCGGCGGCCAACTCGCCGTGGCTGGCGAACTGGTAGACCGCCGCCACGGCGGCGGCGACCAGGAGGACGGCGCCCACCACTGTGGCGATCCGGATCCGCCGTTGGGCTCGCGGACCGGGTTCGTCGAAGAGGATCTGTTGCGTCTTGTTCATCGGACGATCGCCAGCCTTCGTTCGAGCAGGCCGGTGACCTGACCGATGATCAGCGCCAGCAGCATGTAGGCCAGGCCCGCGCCGGTGAACACGGCGATCGGTCGGGCCTCGACCAGGTTCACGTTGTTGGCCGCCTGGGTCAGCTCGACGACGCCGACGGCGGCGGCCAGCGAGGTGTTCATCAGCAGCGCGATGCAGATGTTGCCGATCGGCTGGATGACCGCCCGCAGTCCCTGCGGCAGGATCACGTGCCGCAGGGACTGCCCGAACGTCAACCCGATGGCCCGGGCCGCCTCGGCCTGGCCGACCCCGACCGTGTTGATACCGGCGCGGATCGCCTCGGCCAGGTACGCCCCCTCGTAGACCGCGATGACGATCGCGGCCGAGGTGAACAGCGGGAACGTGATGCCGATGGTCGGCAGGGCGAAGACGAAGAGCACCAGCAGAGCCAGCAGCGGCAGGTTCTGGAACACCTCGACGTACGCCGTGCCGATGGCACGCAACAGCGGGACGGGTGCGATCCGCAGCGTGGCGACGACGATGCCCAGCAGCATCGCGCCGACGGTGGTCACGACCGTCAGTTCGACGGTCGTGACCAGGCCGTGGCCGAGCTCGCTCAGGTGGGCGGTGAGGGCGTCCATCGGTACGGGAGGATTCTCAGGAACCGTCGGCGGAGCCGAGAGCGGGCGGGGTGGGCGCGCCACCCTCCACCACCGAGCCGAGGGTGCCTTCCCAGACCTTCGCCCAGGTCCCGTCGGCCTGGATCTTCTTCAGCCAGTTGTTGACGAACTCCTTGAACTGCGCGTCCTCCCGGTTGAGGCCGATGCCGTACGCCTCGGTGGTGAACGGCTCGCCGACCACCTTCATCCCCGGGTTGGCCTTGGCGCCGGAGGCGAGCAGCGTGAAGTCCTGCACGTACGCGTCGCCGCGCTTCTGCAGCAGCGCCTGCAACGCCTGCGGGTCGGTGCCGAAGGCGATCTGCTTCGAGCCGGGAGCGGCCGAGGGCAGCGCGGTGACCGCCGGGGTGTTCGCCCCGACGATGACGGTCTTGCCGGCGAGGTCCTTGACGCTCTTGATCGAGGTGTCGTCCTTGCGGACCCCGACCGCGAGACCGGAGGTGAGGTACGGTCCGGCGAACGCGACCTGGGTGGCCCGCTGCGGGGTGATCGTGTAGGTCTGGAAGACGGCGTCGACCGACTTGGCCTGGAGCATGGCCTCCCGGGTCTGGGTGCCGATCGTCGTCGTCTTCACCTCGGGCTTGCCGATGATGTACTTCGCCAGCAGCTTCGCCATGTCGGCGTCGAAGCCCTCGATGGTGCCGGTGACCGGGTTCTGCTGGGCGAGCAGAGGCGCGTCCAGGGACCCGCCGATGTTCAGGTAGCCGCGCTTGCGGATCGCGTCCATGGTCGAGCCGGCCGGGATGTCCGCGTCGCTGGCGACCGGGGCGGCGTCGTACACCGACTGGGCGACCACGCCGTCGCCACCCGGGCCGGGGTTGCCCGGCAGCGTCGGCGCGCTGCCGCCGCTGTCACCGCCGCAGCCGGTGGCGGCGAGGGCCACCGCCACGGCGGTGGCGGTGAGGGCGAGCGAGCGCCGCCCGGTGAAGCTCATCTTGAGGATTGACATGACACCCTCCCGTTGGGGGCTAGTGCTGGAGGATCTTGGCAAGGAAGTCGCGGGCCCGCTCGGTGCGCGGAGCTGCGAAGAATTCGTCGGGGGCGCCGGATTCGACGATGCGGCCGTCGTCCATGAAGACGACCCGGTCGGCGGCTCGGCGGGCGAAGCCCATCTCGTGGGTGACCACGATCATGGTCATCCCCTCGCTGGCGAGGGAGACCATCACGTCGAGCACCTCGTTGACCATCTCCGGGTCGAGCGCGGAGGTCGGCTCGTCGAAGAGCAGCACCTTCGGTCGCATGGCCAGCGCCCGGGCGATCGCGGCCCGCTGCTGCTGCCCACCGGAGAGTTGGGCCGGGTGGTGGTTCGCCTTGTCGGCGATCCCGACGCGTTCGAGCAGGGCCATCGCCTGCTGTCGCGCCTCGGGACGGGCGATCCTGCGGACCCGGGTGGGGCCGAGGGTGACGTTGTCCAGCACCGTCTTGTGCCCGAAGAGGTTGAAGGACTGGAACACCATGCCGACGTCGGCGCGCAGCCGGGCCAGTGCCCGCCCCTCGGTCGGCAGCGGCTCACCGTCGATCTCGATGCTGCCCCGCCCGGCCGTCTCCAGCCGGTTGAGGCAACGGCAGAGGGTCGACTTGCCGGAGCCGGAGGGACCCACCACGACGACCACCTCGCCGGCGGCCACCGTGAGGTCGATGTCCTTGAGCACGTGCAGTGGACCGAACCACTTGTTGAGGCCGCGTACCGACACCATCGGTCGGTCCGCACCCGTCGTCTCCGGTGCCACCAGACGGCCCTACTTTCTTCGACATTCAAACTAAGTAAGCTTCATATCGAACCAACAGCGCCATCTAAAGGTAGCCAACAAACTAAGTCAACCGGTTGCTTGAACAAACTGCGGATGCTAAGAACCTGACGTGACGATTGACGACGCGCCACGTGAAGCCCTCCGGGGTGGCCCTCGGGAGCTGCTGCGATGGGTGGCGACCGGAGCCGCCGTCAGTCGTGCCGACCTGTCCCGGCTATCCGGGCTCTCGCCCTCGACGGTCTCCCAGCGGGTCGAGGCGTTGATCAACCAGGGCTTGCTGGAGGAGACCGGTGCCGGGCGGTCCCGGGGCGGGCGGCGGCCCCGTCAGCTCGCCGTACCAACCGGCGGAGCCGTCGTCGGTGCCATCGACCTCGGCGCGCACCATGCGCGCATCGGCACACTGGATCTCTCCGGACGGGTGGTCCAGGCCCGCACCCTGCCGGTCCGCATCGAGGACGGCCCGGAAACCGTGCTGGGCGCACTGCTGGCCGAGGTCACCGCACTGGCCGGCGATGTCGCCTCAGCGGCTTCCGAAGGCAAGGCGGCCTCCGGCGGCGGCACGTCGGCCGCCTCCAGCGGCGTTCCCGGCGGCACGTCGGCCGCCTCCGGCACGTCGCCGGCCTCCGGCGGCGGGGCGACGGGCGCGTTGCGGGGTGTCGGCATCGGCATTCCCGGTCCGGTGCAGCACGCCACCGGCCGGATCGTCAGCCCGTCGCGGATGCCCGGCTGGAACGGCTTCGACGTCGCCGCGTTCTGCGCCGACCGGATCGACGTGCCGGTGATCGTGGACAACGACGCCAATCTGATGGCGCTCGGCGCGCACCGCACCGCGCACCCCCAGTTGGATCACGCCGTCTACATCAAGGCGGGCACCGGGATCGGCTCCGGGGTGATCTCCAGTGGACGGTTGCACCGGGGCGCCCAGGGGTCGGCGGGAGACATCAGCCACTGCCGGGTGGTGGCTGACCCCGCGCCGCTGTGCAGTTGCGGCAACGCCGGCTGCCTGGAGGCGGTGGCCAGCGGCGCGGCCCTGGTCACCGCACTACGCGACCAGGGCGTGCCGGTCGACGACCTGACCGGTGTGCTCCGCCTGATCGACGACGGTGACCGGCACGCCACGTCGCTGGCCCGGCAGGCCGGGCGGGCCATCGGCGAGATCCTGGCCGTCGTGGTCAACTTCTTCAACCCGCAGGTGGTCGCCATCGGCGGTCGCCTCGCCGACTGTGAACCCCTGCTGGCCAGCATGCGGGCCACCCTCTACGAGCGGTGCCTGCCGCTGGCCACCCAGACCCTGCTCATCGAACGGGTCGCCACCAGCCAGGACATCGGCATCACCGGCGCCGCACACCTGGTCATCGACCACGTCGTGTCCGCGCAACCATGATCGACACCAGTTCGCCGATGCGGCGGTATCCACGCCGCCCGGACGCCGCCACATCGGTGGTCGCGGGGATCGCCAGTGGCGTCGGCCGGCGCGAAGACGTGTTGATCTGGACGGGACACTCCTGACCCGGGATCGGCTGTCAGCCGGGCGCGACCAGGGTCCGGAAACGGCACTGCCCGGCCGAGCGCGTCTCCGCGCCGGCCGGGCAGCGATCCGGTCCTGATCAGTTGCCGGCGGTCAGGCCCTGCAGACCCTTGAGCATCTCGGCGAAGTCGAGGGTCTCCGCCGTCGGCGGCGTCTCGACGGTCACCGGCTTGCCGTAGTCGGTGTAGTCCATCAGCAGATCGCCCAGCGGGCCCATCTTCAGAGCCGCCCGGCGGGGCCGGTACTCCTCGTCGACCCACAGGTCGGTGGTGATCTCCTTGACGCCCATCTTGGTCATCTGCTGCTCGACGCCCGCCCGCAGCTTCGCGTCCATCTGCTGCAGGTGGGTCGCCACCGGGACGGTGACGGTGTAGTGGACGGTGGCCGCCCCGTTCACCGTCTCCTGCCCGATCACCTTCGTGCCCTCGGTGGCGAGCAGCGTCTTGACCTGCTTGGTCGGGTCGACGTCCTCGAACTGCTTGCCGAAGTTCATCCCCGCCTGCTCACCGGCCGCGCTCAGGTCCATCTTCATCCAGCGCTTGCCGTCCATCTCCGCGCGGTCCTCAGCCGGAATCTCGACGTAGACGACCCCGTCGATCATCCGGACGACGGTCGGGTCGCCCTTCGGGTCCTTCACCGTCATCTCGGCCTTGACCGGGTCGCCGAGGTCGATGACGCCGCGCATCTCGACCTTCTCGCCGCCGGCCGTGCCCGTCATGCTCACGGTCACCGAGTCGCTCTTGGTGGTGGCCTCGGCGGTCTTCTGCAGCGACCCCTTCAGGTCACTGGCCAACAGCTCCAGAACGCTGGGCTGCTTGGGGGCGTCGGACCCGCCGGACCCGCCGGACGTCGTGCCGCACGCGGAGACAGCGAGCGCGGTGAGCGCCGAGACCGCCACCGCCACGGACTTCTTGCCAAATGACACGTACACGCCTCTTCCCCGCAGGAATCCGGGCTCTCCCCGAATTGATCGACGACAACCTAGCCCACGCGACCGACATTCGCGGACCGCGTTCAGCCGTGCCTGTCGCGAGCGGCGGTTACTCCGGGACGCGGCGGTAGGCGCCGTCGCTGGCCGAGGTGGCCATCGAGGCGTACGCGCGCAGCGCCGCCGACACCGGGCGTTGCCGGGCGGTCGGAGTGTACGGCTTGTCGCGCTTCTCCTCGGCCACGCGTCGTGCCTCCAGTTCGTCCTCCGGCACGTTGAGAGAGATCGACCGGCTGGGGATGTCGATGACGATCTCGTCGCCGTCGTGGACCAGCGCGATCAGCCCACCCGAGGCGGCCTCGGGGGAGACGTGCCCGATGGAGAGGCCGGAGGTGCCACCGGAGAAACGGCCGTCGGTGAGCAGCGCGCAGGAGCGGCCCAGCCCGCGTCCCTTGAGGAAGGAGGTGGGGTAGAGCATCTCCTGCATGCCGGGGCCGCCCTTCGGGCCCTCGTACCGGATCACCACGACGTCACCGGCGACGACCTGCTTGGCGAGGATCGCGGTCACCGCGTCGTCCTGCGACTCGTACACCTTGGCGGGGCCACGGAAGGTCAGGCAGTCGTCCGGCACGCCGGCGGTCTTCACCACGCTGCCGGCCGGTGCCAGGTTGCCGTGCAGGATGGCCAGCCCGCCGTCGGCGGAGTAGGCGTGCTCGCGGTCCCGGATGCAGCCACCGGCCGCGTCGGTGTCCAGCGACGACCACCGGTTGGTGGTGGAGAACGGCTCGACGGTACGCACGCCACCCGGCGCGGCGTGGAACAGCTCGACCGCCTCCGGCTTCGGGGAGCCGCCGCGGACGTCCCAGTCGGTCAGCCACTGCGCCAGCGAGGGGGAGTGCACGGCGTGCACGTTCCGGTTGAGCTGCCCGGCCCGGTCCAGTTCGCCGAGGATCGCCGGGATGCCACCGGCCCGGTGCACGTCCTCCATGTGGTAATTCGGGGAGTTGGGCGCGACCTTCGCCAGGCACGGCACGCGCCGGGAGATCGCGTCGATGTCGGCGACGCCGAAGTCCAGCTCCGCCTCCCGGGCGGCGGCGAGCAGGTGCAGCACGGTGTTGGTGGAGCCACCCATCGCCACGTCCAGGGCGACCGCGTTCTCGAAGGCGGCCTTGGAGGCGACCACGCGCGGCAGCACCGAGTCGTCGTCGCCCTCGTACCAGCGCTTGGCGATGTCCACGACGGTCCGGCCGGCCTCGACGAAGAGCGACCGTCGTGCGGCGTGGGTGGCCAGGGTCGAGCCGTTGCCGGGCAGCGCCAGGCCGATCGCCTCGGTGAGGCAGTTCATCGAGTTGGCGGTGAACATGCCGGAGCACGAGCCGCAGGTCGGGCAGGCGGACCGCTCGATCTCACCGAGCTGCTCGTCGGTGACCGTCTCGTTGGACGAGGCGATCATCGCGTCGATCAGGTCGATCTTGCTGTGCACCACGCCCTCGATCGCCATCGTCTTGCCGGCCTCCATCGGGCCGCCGGAGACGAAGACGGTCGGGATGTTGAGCCGTAGCGCGGCCAGCAGCATCCCGGGGGTGATCTTGTCGCAGTTGGAGATGCAGACCAGGGCGTCCGCGCAGTGCGCGTTGACCATGTACTCCACCGCGTCGGCGATCAGCTCCCGGCTGGGCAGCGAGTAGAGCATGCCGCCGTGGCCCATCGCGATGCCGTCGTCGACAGCGATGGTGTTGAACTCCCGGCCCACCCCGCCGGCCTCCGCGACCGCGTCGGCGACCAGGCCACCCATGTCCTTGAGATGGACGTGACCAGGCACGAACTGGGTGAAACTGTTGGCGATGGCGACGATCGGCTTGCCGAAATCGTCGTCGGTCATCCCGGTGGCCCGCCAGAGGGCCCGGGCGCCGGCCATCGTCCGACCGTGTGTGGAAGTCCTCGACCGCAGCTCAGGCATGCATACCAGCATGACACCGCCGCCGCGAAGGCACTCCCCGGTGGGCGCCGTGTCCCAACAGATGCACACCCAGCCCCCCATCGCGTGCGCGCATCCGGCACTCTTGGAGGCGTGCATCTCCCCCCGGGCATGGTCGCTGTCGCGGTGCTCAGCGGGCTCGTCGCCGCCGTGGCCGTCGCGCTGCTGACCGTGATCGCCTGGCGGCGCACGGGGCCGCGTCGGCCGGCCCACGTGCTGCTCGCGGCCGCTGCCGGGGGAGCGTTTCTGAGCCTGCTGGTCGGGGTCCTCGCCGCGCTCACCGCCAACGACCACTGGGCCCACCAACAGGGGCAGCGCACGGGCTGGGCGACGGTGGTGGCGATCGGCACGGCGGTGAGCGGGCTGGTCTTCGCCGCCGGTCTGCTCCGGTTGCCCGGTGTGGCGGCGACCGCTACGGGAACGGCCCGGCTCGCCCTGGACGGGTTGGTCATGGCCGCCGCGCTGTGGTTCGTCGGTTGGGTGCTCTTCTCCGAGCCCACCCGGTTGCTCGGCGCCGCCACCCCGATGGCCTGCCCGGCGATCCTGGTCACCACGGTGAGCGCGGCCCTCGCCGCCGGGCTCGCCGTGATCGTGGTCTTCCGGGCCGCGAGCCCGCGTCGGCGGCTCGCCGCGCTCAGTGCCGGCATCACCGCCGTGACCTGCGGCGGGCTGGGCCTCAGCGCCGGGCTCTGCCAGGCCGGGCCGACGATGGCGTTGACCGGTGCGACGGTGCTCGCCGCCGGCCTGCTGACCGTCGCGTTCGCGATGCACCGGGCCGACCGGCCGGGCGAGGTCGAGTTGGACCTGATCGGTCGCGACGGCGAGTACGCGGTCGCCCCGATGCTGGCGATGGCCGCCTCGGCGATGTATCACCTCGGCCGCGACGGCCGGTTCACCGCGGCGGGCATCGTGGCCGGCAGCGTGGAGGGCTTCGCCCTGGTGGCGCGGCAATACCTCACGCTGCGCGACGTCCGGGGGTACGCGGACCGTCTGGCCGAGCGGGAGGCGCACTTCCGTGAGCTGGCGCACACCGACCCGTTGACGTCGTTGGCCAACCGGCGTGGTCTGCTCCGCGCACTGCACGAGAGTGCCGCGACGGGCACCCCCCGCGCGCTGCTCGGGCTCGACCTGGACGGCTTCAAGAACGTCAACGACATGCGCGGCCACGACGTGGGCGACGCGGTGCTGGCCGAGGTGGGCCGGCGGCTGCGCGGCAACCTGCGTCCCGGCGACGTGGCCGCCCGGTTGGGCGGTGACGAGTTCGCCGTCCTCATGCAGGGCCGTCCGGCCGAGGCGGACCGGGTCGCCGAACGGCTGCTCGGGGTGCTCAACCGGCCGTACGACGAGCCGGAGGGGCCGGTCTTCCTGTCGGTCAGCATCGGGGTGGCCGGCTGGGCCGGCGAACCGGACGTGGAGTTGCTGCTGCGCCACGCCGACCTGGCGCTGCGCTACGCGAAGCAGCGGGGCAAGAACCGCATCGAGCGCTACGACGCCACCTACGACCAGCTGCTGCGCCGACGTACGACGGTGGAGCACGAGCTGCGCGGTGCCGTCGACCGCGACGAGCTGAGTCTGGTCTTCCAGCCGGTGGCCTCCCTGCCGTCGGTGCGGCCGGTCGGCGCGGAGGCGCTCCTCCGTTGGCACCATCCCGAGTTGGGCAACGTCCGCCCGGACGAGTTCATCCCGCTCGCCGAGGAGTGCGGGATGATCGCCCCGTTGGGCGCCTGGGTGTTGCACCAGGCCTGCTACCAGCTCTCCCGGTGGCTGGCGGACGGGCACGACGTCTGGGTGTCGGTCAACGTGTCCCCGCGTGAGTTGCACG
The DNA here is from genome assembly GCF_029581455.1 of Micromonospora sp. WMMD964. NCBI lineage: Bacteria > Bacillati > Actinomycetota > Actinomycetes > Micromonosporales > Micromonosporaceae > Micromonospora > Micromonospora sp. WMMD964. The sequence continues at coordinate 2,422,840 of NZ_CP120860.1, forward strand.
CCCCGGAGTACGTGGTGCAGGTCGCCGAGGCGTTGCGCGCCCACCACGTGCCGCCGCAGCGGCTGGTGCTGGAGGTCACCGAACACGCGGTCGCCACCGACCTGGACGAGTTGATCCGGCGGCTGACCGCGCTTCGGTTGACCGGCGTGCGGATCGCGCTGGACGACTTCGGGGCCGGCTACTCGTCGCTGGGGCAGTTGCGTCGGCTCCCGATCGACATCCTGAAGATCGACCACAGCCTGGTCGCCGAGCACGAGCCGGTCCGCCCGGTCGACCAGGACGGTCCGGCGTTCGCGCCGATGGTCGACATCGTCATGCGACTGGGGCACCAGTTGGGGCTGGAGGTGATCGCCGAGGGGGTGACCACGCCGACCGAGTTGGCCGCCGTGGTGGCCGCCGGGTGCCGGTTCGGCCAGGGCGCGCTGTTCGGCTGGGGGGTGCCGGCCGAGCACCTGGAGGCGATGCTGGAGGCGGCCACCTCACCGGGTGCGCGGCCCGCCCCGCCGCCCGCGCAACGCCGGAATCCGGGCGGGTCGGCGCAGCTCAACCCGCGTGTCGATGGCGCGTCGCAGGCCGACGCGCCGAACTCCGTCAACCAACATGTGGGATCAGTTGACTCATCGCGTGAGATGCGTCAGGCTTAGCCGCATGTCGTCGTACCGGTCGCTGCGAGTACTTACCTGAGCGCACTCTCCCTGATGAGAGTGCGCTGGCCCCGTGCATCTGCACGAGGGCCGTTTTTATTGCCATCGGAACCTGGCGAGGCGGGCCCCGCCCGTGTCGCAACGCTCGACTAGCCACCAGCCACTCCAGCCGAAGGCCAGAACCGTCATGACGAGACCCACGCCCGAGACCCTCGCCCACACCGCCCGCCGGGCCCGCGCGGCCGCCGAGCCGACCGTCGACGTCGACCCGGCCGCCGCACGCAGCGCGGTCACCCCGGCCGTTCCGGCGGTACGGCCCTCCGCTCCCGCCCAGGTCTCCGGGGCCGGCTCGCTCGTGCGGTCCCTCGAAGCGCTCGGCGTCGACGTCGTCTTCGGCATCCCGGGCGGCGCGATCCTGCCGGCGTACGACCCGCTCTACGACTCCACCGTCCGGCACATCCTGGTGCGCCACGAGCAGGGCGCCGGGCACGCGGCGACGGGGTACGCGCAGGCCACTGGCAAGGTCGGTGTCTGCATCGCGACCTCCGGTCCGGGCGCGACGAACCTGGTCACCCCGATCGCCGACGCGTACATGGACTCGGTCGCGATGGTCGCGATCACCGGGCAGGTGGCCCGCCCGTCGATCGGCACCGACGCCTTCCAGGAGGCGGACATCCAGGGCATCACCCTGCCGATCACCAAGCACAACTTCCTCGTCCAGAACGCCGAGGAGATCCCGCGGGTGCTGGCGGAGGCGTTCCACCTGGCCAGCAGCGGGCGGCCCGGTCCGGTGCTGGTGGACATCCCCAAGGACGTGCTCCAGGCGCCGACCACCTTCTCCTGGCCGCCCACGCTGGACCTGCCCGGTTACCGGCCCACCCTGCACCCGCACGGCAAGCAGATCCGGGAGGCGGCGCGGCTGATGGCCGGGGCCCGCCGGCCGGTGCTCTACGTCGGCGGTGGGGTGCTCAAGGCCGGTGCCACCGACGGGCTGCGCCGGTTGGCCGAGTTGACCGGCATCCCGGTCGTCACGACGCTGATGGCGCTCGGCGCCTTCCCCGACTCGCACCGGCAGCACCTGGGGATGCCCGGCATGCACGGCACGGTCGCGGCGGTCTACGGCCTGCAGAAGTCGGATCTGATCGTGGCACTGGGCGCGCGGTTCGACGACCGGGTCACCGGCAAGCTGGACTCGTTCGCCCCGGACGCGACGGTGGTGCACGCGGACATCGACCCGGCGGAGATCGGCAAGAACCGGCACGTGGACGTGCCGATCGTCGGCGACGCCAAGCACGTCATCGACGAGCTGATCGCCGCCGTCACGGTCGAGCGGTCGGCGGGGCGCACCACCGATCTGGGCGACTGGTGGACGCAACTGGACGACCTGCGCGACCGTTACCCGCTGGGTTACGACGAGCCGTCCGACGGCACGCTCTCCCCGCAGTACGTGATCAAGCGCCTGGGCGAGATCGCCGGCCCCGACACGATCTTCGTGGCCGGGGTGGGCCAGCACCAGATGTGGGCCTCCCAGTTCATCTCCTACGAGAAGCCGCACACCTGGTTGAACTCCGGCGGCCTCGGCACGATGGGCTACGCGGTCCCGGCGGCGATGGGCGCGAAGGTCGGCAAGCCGGACACGGTGGTCTGGGCGGTCGACGGTGACGGCTGCTTCCAGATGACCAACCAGGAGTTGGCCACCTGCGCGCTGGAGGGCATCCCGGTCAAGATCGCCGTGATCAACAACGGCAATCTCGGCATGGTCCGGCAGTGGCAGACGCTGTTCTACAACGAGCGCTACTCCAACACCGAGCTGGGCACCCACAAGCACCGCATCCCCGACTTCGTGAAGCTCGCCGAGGCGTTGGGCTGCGTCGGCCTGCGCTGCGAGAACGCGGCCGACGTCGACAAGACCATCGCCGCCGCCATGGAGATCGACGACGCCCCGGTGGTGATCGACTTCGTGGTCGGCAAGGACGCGATGGTCTGGCCGATGGTCGCCGCCGGCACCAGCAACGACGAGATCATGTTCGCCCGCGGCGTCCGCCCGGTCTTCGACGAGGACGACATCTAGTCATGAACGAATGCACCGAGCGCAGCGAGGGCCGTGAGGGCATGAAGAAGGAGACGCAGTGACCATGCACACCCTGTCCGTGCTCGTGGAGAACAAGCCCGGCGTGCTCGCCCGCGTCTCCGGCCTGTTCTCCCGCCGCGGGTTCAACATCGACAGCCTCGCCGTCGGCGAGACCGAGAACCCGGACGTCTCCCGGATCACCATCGTGGTCAACGCCGAGTCGTCGCCGTTGGAGCAGGTCACCAAGCAGCTCAACAAGCTGGTCAACGTGCTGAAGATCGTGGAGCTGGATCCTCAGGTGTCGGTCGCCCGGGAGTTGCTGCTGGTGAAGGTGCGCGCCGACCGGGCCGCGAGATCCCAGGTGCTGGAGACGGTCAACCTGTTCCGCGCCCGGGTGGTCGACGTCGCACCGGACACGCTGACCATCGAGGCCACCGGCACTCCTGACAAGCTCGACGCGTTGCTGCGCGACCTCGAGGCCTTCGGCATCAAGGAGATGGTCCAGTCCGGGTTGGTGGCGATCGGGCGCGGCTCGCGCTCGATCACCGCCGGTCCCGCGCTACGGGCCGCCTGACCGCCACCGGTCGGCCCCGGCGGGCCTCCCGGACCCCAACCACACAGACCACGACGGGCCGCCCCGGCCGTCGTACGAAAGGGAAGTTTCTCATGAGCGTTGAGGTGTACTACGACGACAACGCCGACCTCGGCCTGATCCAGGCCCGGAAGGTCGCGGTGATCGGCTACGGCAGCCAGGGTCACGCCCACGCGCTGTCGCTGCGTGATTCGGGCGTCGACGTGGTGATCGGTCTGCCGGAGGGCTCGAAGAGCCGTCCCAAGGCCGAGGAGCAGGGCCTGCGGGTGCTCACGCCGGCGCAGGCCGCCGCCGAGGCCGACGTGATCATGGTGCTCGCGCCGGACACCGCCCAGCGCAAGCTCTACACCGAGTCGATCGAGCCGAACCTCACCGCGGGCAAGGCGCTCTTCTTCGGCCACGGCTTCAACATCCGGTACGGCCTGATCAAGCCGCCGGCCGAGGTGGACGTGGCGATGGTCGCCCCGAAGGGCCCGGGTCACCTGGTCCGCCGCCAGTACGCCGACGGCAAGGGCGTGCCCTGCCTCGTCGCCGTCGAGCAGGACGCCAGCGGCAACGCGTTCGCGCTCGCCCTCGCGTACGCCAAGGGCATCGGCGGCACCCGGGCCGGCGCGATCAAGACCACCTTCACCGAGGAGACCGAGACCGACCTCTTCGGCGAGCAGGCGGTGCTCTGCGGCGGTGCCTCGGCGCTGGTGCAGACCGGTTTCGAGGTGCTCACCGAGGCGGGCTACGCCCCGGAGGTCGCGTACTTCGAGTGCCTGCACGAGCTGAAGCTGATCGTCGACCTCATGTACGAGGGCGGCATCGCGAAGATGCGCTACAGCATCTCCGACACCGCCGAGTACGGCGACCTCTCCCGTGGTTCGCGCATCATCGACTCCCGCGTGAAGGACGAGATGCGCAAGATCCTCGGCGAGATCCAGTCCGGCGAGTTCGCCCGCGAGTGGGTCGCCGAGGACGAGGCCGGTCGGCCCAACTTCAAGAAGTGGCAGGCCGAGGGTGCGGCGCACCCGATCGAGGAGACCGGCAAGAAGCTGCGCGGCATGATGAGCTGGGTCGACCGCCCGATCACCGAGACCGCCTGACGGGTTCGACCCGCAATGGTCCACCGGCGGCCGGCGATCGTGCGCTCTCCCCAGCGCGGGTCGCCGGCCGCCGGCCCTGTTTCAGCGGCTCTCGATCGTCTCGGCCTCACCGGCTGCCCGGGCGGCCTCCTCGTGCCGGCCGACGGCCTGGAGAACAACGGCCTGCGCGCGCAGCGCGACGGCCAACCGACCGCGGTGGCGAACGGGGTCGTGCTCGACGAGCCAGCGGTAGTGCTCGATCGCCTTGGCGGCGGTCGTCACTGCCGCCTCCGGCTCGTCGAGCTCGGCGTGGCACCTGGCGATCACCAACAACAGGGTGCCGAGCGTGGGAAGGGCCCGTATCGGTTCCCACCGGGACCAGTAGACGAGCTCCTCGCGAGGGTCCGCGGCCAGCGTCAGCGCCTCGGTCCACCGGCGGTACGTGGCGACGGAGTGGGCCAGCCCGGTCACCGCTTCAAGTCGGGCGGGCATGTACCGCATCCGCGTCCAGAAGGGCAGCCCCTGAAACAGTTCGACCGCTTCCTCCCGGGCGGCAAGGGCCTCGGCCGGTTCGCCCAGCGTCGCCCGGCAGTAGCCGACCACGGTGCGGGACCGGGCCAGGTTCACCCGCTCCCGGGTGGTCAACGGCGTGCACTGTGAGAGCGTCCGGTGAGCCTGCTCGGCGAGCGTCAGGGCGTCTTCGGGAGCCTCGGCCTGGAGGTGGGTCGCCATCATCAGCTGCGCTCCGGCCAGGACGACCAACCCGTGCCGGTCGGTCGCGTTCTCGACGTACCCGATCGCCTCCCGGCCCTGCGCGAGCGCGGAACCCACGGTGCGGTCGTCGGGGACCGAACCCTGCGCCACGAGCGCCCGGGCGAGCCCCACCTCGTACCGACCCGGTCGGTCGCGGACCAGCCGCCGGTAGAGCGCGACCGCCTCGTCGGCGGCGGCCGTCCGCCGGCGTACGAAGTCGCGCCGGATCCTCACCTGCTGGGACCGGGTGACCAACGCCTCAGCCAACCTCGGACCGAACCGTGCGGGATCGACGCGGCTGAGCTGCCGCAGCAGGACGACACGCGCGGCGAGCAGCACGGACGCCTCCTTCAGTCGGTTCCCGGCTCCGTTTGTAGTGGGTCGACGCAACCGTTTCGGTCAGGTGAACCGCCGATGTCCGTCGCTCGACCGGGCGTGTGAGGGCCCTCACCCCACAGACCGGAACATGCCGGGCAGCGCGGCCCCTACGATCGCCTGTAGGTGCAGCAGCCGGCACCTGACGGCCACCGGCACGGATCAGCGCAGGGCGCAGTGCGGCGTCTCGCAGCCCGGGCCGATCGCATACACGACCTCTACGAGGACCGATGAATCCTGTCGTACTGATCGCCGAAGAACTCGCCCCCGCCGCCATCGAGGTGCTCGCCCACGACTTCGACGTCCGTCATGTCGACGGCACCGACCGTCCGGCCCTGCTCTCGGCGCTCTCCGAGGCCGACGCCGTCATCGTGCGAAGCGCGACCCAGATCGACGCCGAGGCGGTGGCCGCCGCGCCGCGACTCAAGGTGGTCGCCCGGGCCGGCGTCGGGCTGGACAACGTCGAGGTGCCGGCCGCCACCGCCCGGGGCGTCATGGTCGTCAACGCCCCCACCTCCAACATCGTCTCCGCCGCCGAGCAGGCCGTCGCACTGCTGCTCGCCGTCGCCCGCAACACCGCGAGCGCCAGCTCCGCGCTGAAGGCGGGGGAGTGGAAGCGGTCGAAGTACACGGGCGTCGAGGTGCAGGGCAAGACCGTCGGCGTGGTCGGGCTCGGTCGGATCGGGGTGCTCTTCGCACAGCGCATCGCCGCCTTCGGCACCCGGCTTATCGCGTACGACCCGTACATCCAGCCGGCCCGTGCGGCGCAGCTCGGCGTGCGCCTGGTCGGGTTGGAGGAGCTGCTGCGGGAGAGCGACTTCATCTCCATCCACCTGCCGAAGACCCCGGAGACGGTGGGCCTGATCGGTGAGAAGGAGCTGGCGATCGTCAAGCCCGGCGTCCGCATCGTCAACGCCGCCCGTGGTGGGCTGGTCGACGAGCAGGCGCTCGCCGACGCGATCGCCGAGGGCCGGGTCGCCGGTGCCGGCGTGGACGTCTACAGCAAGGAGCCGTGCACCTCCTCGCCGCTGTTCGCCTTCGACAACGTGGTGGCGACCCCGCACCTGGGCGCCTCCACCCACGAGGCGCAGGACAAGGCGGGCCTTGCCGTGGCCAAGAGCGTCAAGCTGGCGTTGCAGGGCGAGTTCGTCCCGGACGCGGTGAACGTGCAGGCCGGCGGCGTGGTCGCCGAAGACGTGCGGCCGCTGCTGCCGCTGGCCGAGAAGCTGGGTCGGGCGTTCACCGCGGTCGCCGGTGGGGTCGCCGCCAGCGTCACCGTCGAGGTGCGCGGCGAGATCGTCGGCCACGACGTGTCGGTTCTCAAGCTCGCCGCCACGAAGGGCCTGTTCAGCTCGGTCGTCGAGGAGCAGGTCACCTACGTCAACGCCCCGCACCTGGCGGCGGAGCGCGGTGTCGAGGTCACCCTGGCCGCCCTGGCCGAGACGGCCGACCAGTCCACACTGGTCACGGTGCGTGGGGCGCTGCCCGATGGTCGTACGGTGAGCGTCTCCGGCACGGTCACCCACTCCGGGGCCCGGGACGTCCTCAAGCTGACCGAGGTGGACGGCTTCGACGTGGAGATCGGCGCGGAGGGCATCCTGCTCTTCCTGCGCTACGCGGACCGGCCCGGCGTCGTCGGCACCGTCGGCACGCTGCTCGGCGAGTCCGGCATCAACATCGCGGCCATGCAGGTGGCTCGTCGTGAGGCGGGCGGCGAGACGCTGATGACGCTCACCGTCGACCAGGCACTCGGCGCCGACCTGCTCACCTCGGCGGCCGACTCGATCGGCGCCACGGCGGCCAGCGCCGCCGACCTGCGCGACGAGTGACCGACGGCACAGCAGCATGGGGGCCCGGCGATCCGCTGGGCCCCTTGTCGTACCCGGGGGAGGTGACCCGGGTCAGCCGTGCATCCGGGCCGGCGGCGGGTAGACCGACCCGTCCTGTGGGTCGAACAGCATGAGACCGTGCTCACCGGCCAGCCGTTCGATGTCGAGCAGCACCTGGTCCGCACAGGTCGGGTGCAGGTTCAGCTCGACGTGGTCGTGGGCGGCGTGCAGTGGCGCCACGGCCCACGGGCTGTTCGGGCCGGGGTGACGGTCCGGATAGGAGGCGGTGATGGCCCGGTAGAAGCTGACCACCCTCGGGTCCGGGTATCGGTCGATGTGCCGGCCCTGTCGGCAACCGTCGACCGCTGTCCGTACGTCCTCGGGCGTCGCCCCGTCCTCCAGGGCCCACACGCTCAGATCGAAACTCACGGCGGACAGCGTGCCATCCGCCGTTCACCATGTCGAAACTGCCTCGCCGCCAGCCCAACCGTCGAATTCCGCGGACTCCGGTCACGACGGTCCGCTGTGGAGACTCTTGCGTCGAGTTGCGTCGATTCGCTAGCGTACGTACTGCGGTCACTGGCCGAGTCGAGGCACCGGCCCGTCTTCGGGTGGCGCGGTCGACGTCCGGCCCGACCGGTCCGCACCCCTCGATTGTGCGAGCCACGCGCACTCGTCGCTGACCGGCCCCCACGGTCGTTGCCGAGACCGTGGGGGCCGATCGCAAGGCCCGACCGGCCGACCATCACCGCTGACGGGGTTCACCGGTTGTGGGCGGCCGAGGTGCGAATCGGGCCGGAGCACCGCGGGGAGACGGGCTCGCTGCGACGACCTGCTGTTCAGCGTCGGTGTGCGAAGAGCGCGCGATAGTCGGAGTCGCCACGGAACCACGACAGGCCGGTGGGCCCGGCCGCGTAGAGCGCGGTGGCGTAGGCGTCGGCGATCGTCAGGTCGGGGCCCACGACGGTGGCGGAGACCAACTGGTCGGCGGGCTCGCCGGTGTGTGGGTCCACCACGTGTCCCTGCCGCCCGCTCACCCCGGAGGTGCCGATCGCGCCGGCGGTCATCTCCAACACCAGCGGCGCGCGCTCGGGGGCCGTCGGGTGGTGCACCGCGACCCGCCAGGGCCCACCGTGCGGCGCGTGCCCCCGGACGACGAGGTCCGCGCCGCTGAGTACGGCGTAGTCGTGGACGCCTGCGGCGCGCAGCCTCTCGGCGGCGCGCTCGACAGCCCAGCCGCCGAGCAGGCCGCCCGGGTCGAAGCCGCCGGGCACCGCCCAGGCGTCGAACCACCCGTCGGTGGCGGCGCGCATGGCCGTGCAGCGGTCCACCAGGTCGGCGAGGGGCGGGTACGAGTCGGGGCTGATCTCGTCTCGGCGCAGGCGGGACACCAGGCTCTCCGGCCGGTTGGGGCCGTAGGTGAGGTCGATGGCGCGAAGCTCCGCCACGCTGTCCCGCAGTGCCTCGCCGACGCCGCGGCGACCGAGCCACGCGGGTGCGTTGAGGAGGAGGGTGTACTCGGCGGTCGCGGTGCGGACGGTGTGCTGCACGGCGATTCGGCCGTCGATGGCGGCGGCCGGGTCGATCCGCTGCCGTCGGCTGCCGAGTCGGAGGTCCGGCCGACGGTTGCGGAACGCGGACAGGTCCGGCCAGCGGGTCCTCGGCTGCTCGTCGATGCGCATGGCATCTGCTCCCTCGCACGTGGCGTCGCGGCGTCGCGACCCCGATGGTCGGCAGGCCCCCGGTGACCCGCTTGGTACCACCGTAGGCAGCGGAGATGACCGCCTCATGAGTCCCAGCTGAGAGGGTGCTGTGCATCCGTGTTCCCGGATAGTGGAAGCCGCGTACCGGGAGGCGGGACAGCGACGTACCGTTGCCCGAACGGAACCGTTGAGCAGAGGAGTGCGGTCGTGGCGCGGATCGCGGTGGTGGCCGGGGATGGCATCGGGCCCGAGGTGGTCGCGCAGGCCCGCAAGGTCCTCGACGCGGTGTTGCCCGGCGTCGAAGCCACCGAGTACGACCTCGGCGCGGCCCGCTGGCACCGTACCGGAGAGGTGTTGCCCGACTCCGTGCTGGCCGAGCTGGCCGGGCACGACGCGATCCTGCTCGGCGCGGTCGGCGACCCCACGGTTCCGCCGGGTGTGCTGGAGCGGGGTCTGCTGCTCAAGCTCCGGTTCGCCTTCGACCAGTACGTCAACCTCCGCCCGTCCCGGCTCTGGCCCGGGGTCGCCGGCCCGCTCGGCAACGTGAAGCCGGGAGAGGTCGACCTGGTGGTGGTGCGGGAGGGCACCGAGGGTCTCTACGCCGGCGCCGGTGGCTCGCTGCACCGGGACACCCCCGCCGAGGTCGCCACCGAGGAGAGCCTGAACACCCGGCACGGCGTGGAGCGGGTGATCCGCGACGCGTTCGCCCGCGCCGGCCGCCGGGAGCGGCGCAAGGTCACTCTGGTGCACAAGACCAACGTGCTCACCCACGCCGGGTCGCTGTGGGCGCGCGCCTTCGAGGCGGTCGCCGCCGAGCACCCGGACGTCGCCACCGAATACCAGCACGTCGACGCCGCCGCGATGTTCCTGGTCACCCAGCCGCAGCGCTACGACGTGGTGGTCACCGACAACCTCTTCGGCGACATCCTCACCGACATCGCCGCCGCCGTCACCGGCGGGATCGGGCTGGCCGCCAGCGGCTGCATCAACCCCGAGGGGGCGTACCCCTCGATGTTCGAGCCGGTGCACGGCTCGGCGCCGGACATCGCCGGCCAGGGCGTCGCCGACCCCGTCGCCGCCGTGCTCTCCGCGGCGTTGCTGCTGGAGCAGTTGGGGCACGCCGAGGCCGCCTCCCGGGTCAACGCGGCGGTCGCCGTCGAGCTGGCCGGTCGTACCCCGGGCGTGACGCTGCGGACCGAAGAGGTCGGCGACCGGCTCGCCGCCCACGCCGTAGCCTGACCATCCCGGCGTCGGCCTGCGCGGCACGCGGTCCTGCCCGGACGGCGCTACCCGCTGAACGGACGTTCGGGGTAGGTTTTCTGGCACAGCCATGTCGGTGTGCGATCCCGCATGCCGTTGTCCCGCAGGGAGGTCAGCGCGATGAGCGGTGGTGACAAGCTCGACTTCGAGATCCGTCCGAATCCCGCGCCGGTATCCGCCGCCGACCGGGCCGCCCTGCTGGCCAACCCCGGGTTCGGCCGCGTGCACACCGACCACATGGTCACCATCCGGTACGCCGAGGGCAAGGGCTGGTACGACGCCCGGGTGGAGGCGCGTGGGCCGATCCCGATGGACCCGGCGAGCGCCGTGCTGCACTACGCGCAGGAGATCTTCGAGGGGTTGAAGGCGTACCGGACGGCCGACGGTGGCGTGACGATGTTCCGGCCGGACGCCAACGCCTCCCGTTTCGTCGCGTCGGCGCAGCGGATGGCGATGCCGGTGCTGCCGCCCGAGGTGTTCGTCGACTCGCTGCACAAGCTCATCGAGATCGATCAGGACTGGATCCCCACCGACGAGGACGGCAGCCTCTACCTGCGGCCGTTCATGTTCGCCAGCGAGGTCTTCCTCGGCGTCCGACCGGCCAACGAATACCTCTACCTGGTGATCGCCTCACCGGCCGGGTCGTACTTCAGCGGCGGGGTCAAGCCGGTCACCGTCTGGGTCTCCCCGGACTACACCCGGGCCGCTCCCGGCGGCACCGGCGCGGCCAAGTGCGGCGGCAACTACGCGGCATCGCTGGCGGCCCAGGCGGAGGCCATCGAGGCCGGCTGTGACCAGGTCGTCTTCCTGGACGCGGTGGAGCGCCGGTTCGTCGACGAGTTGGGCGGCATGAACGTCTTCTTCGTCTACGACGACAACACGGTCGTCACCCCGCCGTTGACCGGCACGATCCTGCCCGGCATCACCCGCGACGCGATCATGACGCTGGCCGCCGCGGCCGGGCACCAGGTCGAGGAGCGGCCGGTCAGCTTCGCCGACTGGCAGGCCGACGCGGCGAGCGGCCACCTGCGGGAGGTGTTCGCCTGCGGCACCGCCGCCGTGGTCACCCCGATCGGTGGGGTCCGCTTCCCCGACGGCGAGTTCCTGATCGGCGGCGGCGAGCCCGGCCGGGTCACCATGTCGCTGCGCCAGCAGTTGGTCGACATCCAGCGCGGCAAGGCCACCGACGGGCACGGTTGGGTGCATCGGGTCCTCTGACCCTCGTCACGGGGTCGGCCCGTCGGACGGACCGGCCGACCCCGCTTCGCCTACGCCTCGTTCAGCAGGTGGTCGCGGAGGGCGGCGAGTTGCTCGTCGGTCACCCCGGCGTGCCGCAGGTACGCCTCGACCGACCCGTGCCCGGCCCGCAGCTCGTCCAGGAAGATCTGCATCGCCTCGGCGGGGGAGGCCAGGAACGGCGCCGGCACGTCCACCCCGCCCGGGGTGACGGTGGCCAGCCAGGCGCTGTACCGGGCCGACGCCTCGGTGCTGAGCGCGTAGTCGGCGGTGATGTCCGCGTCGTCGACGCCGAGCACGGCGAGGGTCAGAGCGCAGACGATGCCGGTGCGGTCCTTGCCGGCGACGCAGTGCACCACCACCGGGGCGTTGGCGGAGTCGGCGATCAGCCCGACCGCCTCGGCCAGCCCGGCGGTGCCGGTCTGGGCCAGGGCGGCGTAACGGTCGGCGAGGTACCGGGCGAGGCTGGCACCCTCCTCGTGCGGCGTACCCGACCAGTCGTCGTGCTCCGGGTGGATGTGCCGGTAGGTCAGCCCCTGGTAGGCGGGCACCCGGCCGTCGCGCTCCACCTCGGTGGGGCGGCGAAGGTCGATGACGGTGCGGATGCCGATCGCGGCGAACGCGTCCCGGTCGGATTCGGTGAGGCGGTGCAACGAGTCGGAGCGGTAGAGGCGGCCCCGGCGCACGGACCGGTCGCCGTGGCCGAGGTAGCCACCGACGTCACGGAAGTTGAAGGTGGCCGGGAGGGAGATCTGGCTGTCGTCGATGGCGTCCACGCTCACACGGTAACGGCCGGTGGGTCGGTGTCCCACCGGCCGTCGAGTGCGAACCGTCAGCGTGCCGTGCCGGGCGGGAGAGCCCCGTACGTCTCGTCGTAGTAGCCGCCCAGCCGATCCCGGTAACTCGGATCGCTGTGGCTGGTCTCGTCGTACTCCGGGGCGGCCTTGATCTGGTCCCGGGTGCGGTCGACGGAGACGGTGCGCTGGTCGTGGTCGACCTGGTTGACGGTGCCGGCCGGCAGCATCACCTTCTTGCCGAAGATCCACGGGCCGGTGTCCACGACCAGATAGCTGCCGTCCACCTCGTGGCTGGCGCTGTCGATCTTGCCGATTCCGCCGTCGGTGGCCTCGACCTTGTAGCCGACCAGGTCGGCGTCGGCCACCCCGGCGTGGTCCCGGTAGCGCCAGGGGTCGAAGGTGCCGGCCGGCGCCCCGCCGGGCACCGCGCCCTGGTCGCCGCCGCGCAGCGGGTCCGGCCCGGCGTGGGTGGCGTGCGGATCGATCCTGTCCATGCCGTTCACTCCTGACTGTCGCCGATCGTCACGGCGTCGGTGGCTGCGTTCCCCGCAGGAGCTACCCGGCCGTCGGGGGCCGGAAACGGCGGGAGCGCGCCGGTGCTCAGTCGGAGCCACGGTGGGCTCGCTGTTCAGCTCAGTGCGGCCTCGGCGTCCAGGGTGACCGCCGCGGCGTGCACCACGGCGGCGATCCGCAGCGCCTCGTGGACCTGCTCGGTGGTGAAACCCCGGCCGCGCAGCGTCTGCTCGTGCAGCTCCAGGCACACGCCGCAGCCGGCGATGGCCGACACGGCGAGGCACCACAACTTGAAGTCGCCCTTGTCCACGCCGGGCCGGGCGACGACCCGCATCCGCAACCGGGCCGGCATCGAGGTGTACCGCTCGTCGCCGATGAGGTGCTTGGCCCGGTAGTAGACGTTGTTCATCGCCATGATCGCGGCAGCGGCCTTGGCCGCCTCGACACCGTCCGGCCCGAGGTGCCCGAGCGCCTCGGCCGCGATCTCCCGCAACACCAGCGGGTTGCGGGCCGCCACCGCGCAGGCCAGCGCGGTGCCCCAGGTCTGCGCCGGGGTCAACGTCGAGGCGCCGATGGTGGAGCCCAGGTTGAGCGCGATGTCCTCGGCGTACGCGGGCAGGGCCGCAGTGATGACGTCCAGGCCCATGGTCAGGCCCCGGTGATCCCCGCCGGGCCGATGACTGTGACGTCGATCGACCCGACGGAGACCCCACGCCACATGCCCTCGTGGGACGCGTGGTTGATCGTCGTGGACGCGTTGGTGACGTCCAGCGATACCCAGGCGGTGAGGCTGTGCTCAGGTAAGCGGTTACTGACGGTGAGCACAGGTCCTCCTTGCCGATGGCTCGGTGGCCATCATCGGATCCATTCCAGATGCTTCCGCACGCCTGTTCCCGCCGGTGAACGACCTGGTTGCCGTGTGAAGCCGATCACGAGCGGGGCTCATGGCTGAACGAACGCTCAGTAACCGTCCCGCCATGTGGATTGTTTCTCCCAAATCCCGTTCGGGGTGGCAGAGTGGCGATCGTGACCAGCACCGTCCTGATTATTGCGACCTAGCGCGCCGGCCCCCCTCCGCCGAGCGCGCAGACCTCCCGCATTCGCGGGAGGTCTTTTTGTTGCTCCGAGAAAGGATCCTGATGACGTTCCAGGTCTACGACACCACGTTGCGCGACGGCGCCCAGCGCGAGGGGCTGACCTACTCGGTCGTCGACAAGCTGGCGGTGGCCCGGCTGCTCGACGAGTTCGGCGTCGGCTTCATCGAGGGAGGCTGGCCGGGCGCGGTGCCGAAGGACACCGAGTTCTTCCGCCGGGCACGCACCGAACTTCAGCTGCGGCACGCCGTGCTCGTCGCGTTCGGCGCCACCCGCAAGGCAGGTGTCGCGGTCGCCGACGACCCCCAGGTGCGTGCCCTGCTCGACGCGCAGACCCCGGCGGTGGCGCTGGTCGCCAAGGCCGACACCCGGCACGTCGAACGCGCGCTGCGTACCACCGGCGCGGAGAACCTCGCGATGATCCACGACACCGTCAGCCACCTGGTCCGCGAGGGCCGGCGGGTCTTCGTCGACGGCGAACACTTCTTCGACGGCTACCGGCACGACCCCGCGTACGGCGCGGCGGTGGTGCAGACCGCGCTCGCCGCCGGCGCGGAGCGGATGGTGCTCTGCGACACCAACGGCGGCATGCTGCCGTCCCAGGTGACCGCCGTGATCGCCGACCTGACCGACAAGCTGGGCATCGACGCCGGACTGCTCGGCATGCACGCCCAGAACGACACCTCCTGCGCGGTGGCCAACACGATCGCCGCCGTGGAGGCGGGCGTCCGCCACGTCCAGGGCACCGCCAACGGCTACGGCGAACGTCCCGGAAACGCGGACATCTTCGCGATCGTCGCCAACCTCCAACTCAAGCTGGGCCTGCCCGTCCTACCGGAGGGATGCCTGGCGCAGATGGTGCGGGTCTCGCACGCCATCGCCGAGATCGCCAACATCGCCCCCGACACCCACCAGGCGTACGTCGGGGCCGCCGCCTTCGCCCACAAGGCGGGGCTGCACGCGAGCGCGATCAAGGTCGACCCGTTGCTCTACAACCACGTGGACCCGTCGGTGGTGGGCAACGACATGCGGATCCTGGTGACCGAGATGGCCGGCCGGGCCAGCGTGGAGCTCAAGAGTCGTGAGCTCGGGCTGGACCTGGCCGGCAGCCCGGAGGCGCTGACCCGGGTCACCAAGCGGGTCAAGGAGTTGGAGGCGGGTGGTTGGTCCTTCGAGGCCGCGGACGCCTCCTTCGAGCTGCTGGTCCGCTCCGAGTTGCCGGAGGGCGGCCCGGCCCGACCGTTCACCCTGGAGTCGTACCGGGTGCTGGTCGAGCACCGCGAGGACGGCGCGGTGGTCTCCGAGGCGACCGTCAAGATCCGGGTACGGGGTGAGCGGGTGATCGCCACCGCCGAGGGCAACGGCCCGGTCAACGCCCTCGACGAGGCGCTGCGGGTGGGCCTGGCCCGGCACTACCCACAGCTGCGCGACTTCGAGCTGGCCGACTACAAGGTGCGCATCCTGGAGGGCAGCCACGGCACCGGCGCGGTGACCCGGGTGCTGCTGGAGACGGCCAACGGCGCCGGCCGGGACTGGACCACCGTGGGCGTGCACCCCAACGTGGTCGAGGCCAGCTGGCACGCCCTGGTCGACGCCCTCACCTACGGCCTGGCCCCCACCCCCGTCTAACCCACCCCCACCCCCACCCCCGACCAACCCCCCACCCCCGCCCCACCCCGCCCCACCCCTCGCTCGGTCGATCATGGAGTTGTGGTGGTGAACAAAGCGGGCCTACATCCGTAAAGCGCCCACCACCACTCCATGATCGACGAGAGCGGCAAGGGGGGCGGGGGTCAGGGGCGGGGGAGGGTGAGGGTGGCTAGGACGGGGCGGTGGTCGCTTCCCGGTAGGGCGAGCACCTTCACCCCGTGGACCGCTATGCGCCTGTCGACGAGCACGTGGTCGATGGTGACCGGTGGGATGAGGTCCCCGTCGTACGGCCCCCAGGTGCCGGTCAGGCCCTTCCCGGTGGCGTCGGCGGCGTCGACGTACCCGCTGCTCAACAGGGCCCGCAGCGGGCCGTGGTCGAGGGTGGCGTTGAAGTCCCCGGCGAGGATCTGCAGGCCACCGTCCGGGGTGGCCGGTGGTTGAGCCTTCAGGTCGGCACGCCACGCGCCGACCTGGTCCACCGCGTACGGCGCCGACGGGTGGGCCGACTCGACACGTACCGGGGGTGCGCCGGGGACGGCCACCGTGCCGTACGCCTGGGTGAAGCCCCAGCCGTTGCGGTTGTGCCGGAGCCCGACGTCGGTCAGCGGCCACCGCGAGTAGAGCCCCGAGCCGGGTGTGCCGATCTCCGCGTTGAGCTGCCGGTGCGGTAGCAGCCGGTCGAGACCGAGCTGGTCCAGGGACGCCTGTGCCCCCGGTGTGAACTCCTGCACGGTGAGGACGTCCACCTCGTACCGCCGGACCAGTTCGACGAGTGTCCGCGCGTCACCGGCGCCGGCGAGCAGGTTGGCGGTGAGCAGCCGCACGGTCGGCCCGTCCGCGGTCGGCTGCGGCGAGGCGAGCGCCCGGGGTGCGACGACGCCGAGCAGTGCCACCGCCACCACGGCCGCGAGAGCCGCCGGCCACCAGCGCCGCAGGGCGAGCGCGAGGCCCAGGGTGAGCACGCTGAAGCCCGCGACGTACGGCGTGAAGGCGAGCGCCTGGACCAGCGGTCCCCGGTCCAGGCCGATCAGCCGGACGGCGGCCCAGAGGGCGGTCGGGGTGACCGTCAGCCAGCAGAGTGCCGAGCCGAGCCGAGCGTTGCGGCGTCGGCCCGACGTGGGCGCGGGCGGGGGCGACGCGTCGACGATCATGGCGGTGATCCTAGCGCCGACGCGCTGGGCGCAATTTCATGAATGGTGAGGCGCTCATCTTTCACAATTCCCTGACGGCTGATTGACAGCTCGAAAAAGCGAGATCAACTATTGACTCCCGGCTTTTTCCGATGCTACGTTCCATCTGGCTCAAACGACGCAACTCTGAGTAGTAATACCAGCTCAGACAGGGTGTGGAGCGTTGAGGAATCAACCTCTCCGAAGGAAAGCGAAAAGGTCTTCCTTCCGCTCGTCGCCGTCGCCTCGCCTATTAGTGGGCAGTCATCCGTCCCGCCCCGCGGGTCGGCCGAATTCACCCGGTCACACAAGGGGGACCTGTAATGAGTTCATTCTTCCGACGCAAGGCGGCAGCGGTCACATTCGCTGTCCTGGCGCTCAGCCTGGCCGGTGGGGGCATCGCTGTCGCCCAGCCGTCGGCGAAGGCGCCGCAGGAGGCCGTCCAGCCGGCGGCGCGCGGCACCAACGCGCAGCCGCCGGTCACCGCCGAGGCGGCCCGCACGGCGAAGGCCGCTCTGAAGGCGGGCGCGGCCACGACGCTGGTGGCCACGAACGTCTTCACCGTCGTCAACTCCAACGGCACCAAGGCGCGTGGCACCGGCACCGTGATCAAGTACGGCCCCGGTCAGTACGAGGTGCAGTTCGGCTACGTCGTCTCGGCTGGTGCCTTCCTGGCCACCATCTCCCGGTCCGACGCCTGCTGCATCCCGCCGGCCGGCGAGGTGTCGGTCGCGCCGCGGCTGAGCACGCCCAACGCGGTCTTCGTGCAGACCCGTAACTCGGCCGGGACCCCGGCCGACCTGGGCTTCACCCTGCTCACTCACACTCCCTGACCGAAACCGACCATCCGGCCCTCGCGCCTCGTGCGCGGGGGCCGGACCGTTGTGCTGTCCGCCTCGCTGCCCGTCCGGGTGTCCGGCACCCAAAGGGACACCCCCGCTGCGTGCAGCGGGTGATCTCGGCCGACTCGCGTCGGTCGTCACCCTTCCGCGCAGTTCATCCCCGTTCGGGCTGCCGACGGCCTTCGCGGCCCGCACAATCCGACGTTTGCCGGGCACCTGCCCGGGAAGCAAGCACCGTGACGGACATCTCGGACACCCTGGCCAGCGTGCCCACCTCGGT
Source organism: Micromonospora sp. WMMD964 (assembly GCF_029581455.1). Taxonomy (NCBI): domain Bacteria; kingdom Bacillati; phylum Actinomycetota; class Actinomycetes; order Micromonosporales; family Micromonosporaceae; genus Micromonospora; species Micromonospora sp. WMMD964. The sequence goes on from NZ_CP120860.1 coordinate 2,440,715, forward strand.
CGATCCCGAGCCGGCCGGCGTCGAGCTGGAACAGACCCTCTTCGAGGTCAAACGCGTGATCGTCGGGCAGGATCGCCTCGTTGAACGCCTGCTGACCGCACTGGTCGCCAACGGGCACTGCCTCCTCGAAGGCGTACCCGGCGTGGCCAAGACACTGGCCGCGCAGACCCTCGCCACCGTGGTCGGTGGCACCTTCTCGCGGATCCAGTTCACCCCGGACCTGGTCCCCTCCGACATCGTCGGCACCCGGATCTACCGGGCCTCCAAGGAGACCTTCGACATCGAGCTGGGCCCGATCATGGCCAACCTGGTGCTGGCCGACGAGATCAACCGCGCCCCGGCGAAGGTGCAGTCGGCGCTGCTGGAGGCGATGGCCGAACGTCAGGTCTCGATCGGCGGGCGGAGTTGGCCGGTCCCGGAGCCGTTCCTGGTCCTGGCCACCCAGAACCCGATCGAGTCCGAGGGGGTTTACCAACTCCCCGAGGCCCAGCGCGACCGGTTCCTGATGAAGGTGGTGGTCGACTACCCCAGCGACGCCGACGAGCTGACCATCCTCTACCGGATGAGCACCGACCGGCCGAAGCCGCGCCAGGTGCTCGACGCCCAACGGCTGCGGGACCTGCAGGCCCAGGCGGAGAGGGTGTTCGTCCACCACGCGTTGGCCGAGTACGTGGTGCGACTGATCCTCGCCACCCGCGACCCGGGCCGGTTCGGGCTCCCGGAGATCGCCCCGCTGCTGGCGTACGGGGCCAGCCCGCGGGCCACCCTGGGCCTGGTCGCGGCCGCCCGGGCGCAGGCCCTGCTGCGCGGGCGGGAGTACGTGCTGCCCGAGGACATCCGGGAACTCGCCGTCGACGTCCTCGCCCATCGGCTGGTGCTCTCCTTCGACGCGGTCGCCGACGGGGTGTCGGCCGAGAGCGTGGTGCGTCGGCTGGTCGAGGCCGTGCCACCGCCTCGGCTGGCCACCGGGCACCCGCAACCAGCGCCGGACCTGGCGGCGGCATGAGACGAACGCCCGCGCCCGCCGTCGTGCCGGCCGACCCCGGCCTGGCCGAGCTGGCCCCCGACCAGCGGTTGCGCCGTCTGGAACTGACCGTCACCCGCCGACTCGACGGTCTGCTGCACGGTCAGTACCGTGGCCTGCTGCCCGGCCCGGGCAGCGAACCCGCCGGCAGCCGCGAGTACCGGCCGGGCGAGGACGAGGTACGCCGGATGGACTGGGCGGTGACCGCGCGTACCGCCGTGCCACACGTCCGGCAGGTCGACGCCGACCGCGAACTGACCACCTGGCTGCTCGTCGACGGCAGCGCCAGTATGGAGTTCGGCACCGCCGACCTGGACAAACGGGAACTGTCCGTGGCGGCCGTCGCGGCGGTCGGTTTCCTGACCGCGGGCGTCGGCAACCGCCTCGGAGCCCAGGTGCTGCGCGCCGACGGGGTACGCCGCTTCCCGGCCCGCGCCGGACGTACCCATCTGCTCGCTCTGCTCCGCGCGCTGCTCGCCGCCCCGCGGGCCACCGCGCCCCCCGCCGCCCCGGGGCGTGCGTCCACTGTCGCCCCGCCGAACCTGGCCGACGGCCTCGACGCGGTGCACCGGATCGCCAACCGACGCGGCCTCGTCGTGGTGGTCTCCGACTTCCTCGACGGGCTGCCCGACGACCCCGACCAGCAGGCGCCCTGGGAACGGACCCTGCGCCGGTTGGCCGCCCGGCACCAGGTGCTGGCGATCGAGGTGACCGACCCGCGTGAACTGGACCTGCCGGACGTCGGCCTGATCACGCTCGTCGACCCGGAGACCGGCCGCTGCCGCGAGGTGTGCACATCGGACCGGCGGCTGCGCGAGCGGTACGCCGAGGCCGCCGCCGCCCAGCGCGTGCAGGTCCAGCAGGCGTTGCGCCGCAGCGGGGCAACGCACCTGCCGCTGCGCACCGACGGGGACTGGAGCGCGGACATCGTCCGGCACGTGCACGCCCAGCGTCGGCTCGCCGCCGCGCCGGTCGGCGGGCGACGGGGAGGTGCCGCGTGATCTGGGAGTCGCCGCTGCGGCTCTGGCTGCTGCTCGGTGTGCTCGCCCTGGTCGTCGCCTACCTGGTGGTGCAGCGCCGACGCAGCCGGTACGCCGTCCGCTTCACCAACCTGCGGTTGCTGGACCGGGTGGCGCCGGAGCGGCCCGCCTGGCGTCGACACGTGCCGGCCGGTCTCTTCCTGGCCATGCTGGCGCTGCTCGTGGTCGGGTTCGCCCGACCCAGCGCCGAGGTCCGGGTGCCTCGGGAACGCGCCACGGTGATGGTGGCGGTGGACGTCTCCACGTCGATGCTCGCCACCGACGTCGACCCGGACCGGTTGGCCGCCGCCAAACAGGCGGCCCGGCGTTTCGTCGACGGGCTGCCCGACGAGTTCAACGTGGGGCTGGTCGCGTTCGCGGGCAGCGCGGCCGTCCTGGTGCCGCCGAGCACCGACCGGGACGCCCTCGACGAGGGGATCGGCCGGTTGGCCGAGGGCATCACCGGTGTGCAGGGCACCGCGATCGGTGAGGCGATCTCCACGTCCCTCGGCGCGGTCAAGAGCCTCGACAGCGAGGCCGCGAAGGAGCCGCCGCCGGCCCGGATCATCCTGCTCTCCGACGGCGCCAACACCTCCGGGATGGACCCGATGGAGGCGGCGGCGGAGGCGGTGACGGCGGAGGTGCCGGTGCACGCCATCTCGTTCGGGACACCGTCCGGGTTCGTGGACCGTGGCGGACGCCCCATCCAGGTACCCGTCGACGGGCAGACCCTCAAGGCGGTCGCCGAGGAGACCGGCGGCATGTTCCACGAGGCCAGCACCTCCGACGAACTGCGCGCCGTCTACGACGACATCGGCAGCTCGGTGGGCTACCGCACGGAACGGCAGGACGTCTCGGCCCGGTTCATCGGCCTCGGACTGGTCTTCGCGATGGGCGCCGCCGCCGGCTCGATGCGCTGGTTCTCCCGACTGCCCTGATCGCCGTACAACGACGTCGACCGTGAGGAGTACGCATGGCAGTGCAGACCGGACTGGGCGAACCGCGCGGTCCCTGGTTCATCTCACCGGAACTCGACCCGGACGGGCGCGCCTGGTGGGAGCCGCCCGAGCGGGAACCGGGCAGTCGACGGTCCCGACGGCTGCTCGCCGCGCTGGCCGTGGTGGCGATCTCCACGGTGTCGGGCGCCGTCGCCGGTGGCGTGGTCGCCGGGCGGTACGGAGATCCGGGCGCGTCCGCCGCGTCCGCCGCCCCGGTGCCGGCCGAACTGGTCACGGCGGCGGAGCGGACCGTACCCGGGGTGGTGTCGGTGTTGGCCGGCGGCGCGACCGCCGGCTCCTCGGTCGCCGGTTCCGCGACCGGTACGTCCGCGACCGGCTCCGGATTCGCCGTCGACGACCAGCAGCACCTGATCACCAACGACCACATCCTGGCCAAGGGCGGCGGTGGCCCGGTGACGGTGGAACTGCCCGACGGCCGACGGTTCGCCGCCGAGGTGGTCGGCCGGGAGCCACGCAGCGACCTGGCGGTGCTGAAGGTTCCGGCGTCGGCCGGCCTGACCCCGCTACCCCTGGCCAAACCCGGCGCGACCCGGGTCGGCGAGCCGGTCCTCGCCGTGGGTTCGCCGCTCGGTCTGGCCGGGACGGTCACCGCGGGCATCGTCAGCGCGTTGGACCGGGAGGTGCGACTGGGCAACAACCGGCACACCGCCGTGCAGACCGACGCGTCCATAAACCCCGGCAACTCCGGTGGGCCGCTCGTCAACGCCCGGGGCGAGGTGGTCGGAGTGAACACCGCCATCGCCACGATCGACGGCAACGGGTCGATCGGCATCGGGTTCGCCATTCCCATCGACCAGGTCCAGCAGACCGCCGACACCATCATCGGCAAGGGTGGCTGAGCTGCCCGGACAGCCGCCAGTGTCAGATATCCGGCCGCACGGCATCGCCCCATGGAAATATTACTGTCGGTATGGATACTGGCGGAGGTGGAGCGTCCTCTTCTCGCGGTCCTCCTGCTGGTGGGCCTGTTCATCGGATGTGCAGTGGGGTCGGCGTACGCCCGGGCACGACGCGGGTGGAACGATTACCAGACCGTCAAGAAATCGGTGCCGGGCGCCCGTCGAGGCGCCTGGTTGCTGATCCGTGGCGTCGCCGTGAAGGCCGGGGTGATCGCCCTGCTCCTCTTCGGCGCGGTGGCGTACGCGGCCGTCGGCTCGGACGAGGAGACCGCCGGGCCGGCACCCAGCCAGTCCCCGACGCAGAGTGCACCTCCGCGCCGCTAGGACAGCACCTCGGCGTCGGCGCGCCGAGATCCGCGCAACCTCCCTGATGGTGCTGCCTCGGGGCAGGCGGGAGGCAGCACCATCCCCGATGTTGTGCGGATCTTCCGGACGGGTGCCCTGCCGTGGATGCCGGCGGCCGACGTTGTCGGCGGGGCGCGGCGGATGGCGCAGACCGCCCACGGGGTTGGGCCGGGGCCCGACCTTCGGCGGTTCGTGGCGGGTTAGCCTCAGGGCGTGGACGACGGACTGCGGGTGACCGACCGGTGGGTCGTCCCCGCCGGGGAACTGCGGGAGCGCTTCTCCCGCTCCTCGGGGCCGGGAGGGCAGGGGGTCAACACGGCGGACTCCCGGGTCGAGCTGAGCTACGACCTGGCCAATTCGCCTGCCGTGCCCGAGTCGCTGCGGTCGCGGGCGATGGCCCGCCTGGCCAACCGCCTGGTCGACGGGGTGTTGACGATCGCCGCCAGCGAGCACCGCGCCCAACTGGCCAACCGGGAGGCGGCCCGGGAACGGATGACCGCCCTGCTGCGAGAGGCCGCCGCGCCCCCTCCGCCGGCCCGTCGAGCGACCCGCCCGTCCCGTGGGGCCAAGGAACGCCGACTGGCCGAGAAGAAGCGCCAGTCCCAGCGCAAGCGCGACCGCCGCGCCGACGGCGAGTAGCCGATCCTCCCTCGTAGGGTCGGGCCTGTCGCGCCCGTCACTGACAGAATCTGGAATCTGTCATCTGAAGGGTGTACGTTGATGGGGTCACCCCAGGAGAGGAAGACCCATGAACACCCGCACCCTCGGCACCGCCGGCCCGACCGTCTCCGCACTCGGCCTCGGCCTGATGGGCATGTCCGACCTCTACGGCACCACCGACGAGGCCGAGAGCATCGCCACCATCCACGCCGCGCTCGACGCCGGCATCACGTTGCTCGACACCGGCGACTTCTACGGGATGGGCCACAACGAGATGCTGCTGCGCGACGCGCTGCGTGGCCGCAACCGCGACAACGCGGTGATCAGCGTCAAGTTCGGCGCACTACGCGACATCGAGGGCGGCTGGAACGGCACCGACCTCCGACCCGCCGCGATCAAGAACTTCCTGGCCTACACCCTGCGCCGGCTCGGCACCGACCACGTCGACATCTACCGCCCGGCCCGCCTGACGCCGGACGTGCCGGTCGAGGACGTCATGGGCACCCTGGCCGACCTGGTCAAGGCCGGTCACGTCCGGCACATCGGCCTGTCCGAGGTGAGCGCGGAGACACTGCGTCGCGCGCACGCCGTGCACCCCGTCGCCGACCTCCAGCTCGAATACTCGCTGATCTCCCGCGACCCCGAGGCGGAGATCCTGCCGACGGCCCACGAGTTGGGCGTCGGCGTCACCGCGTACGGGGTGTTGTCCCGGGGCCTGATCAGCGGTCACTGGTCGCCGCAGCGCCAGACCGGCGTCACCGACTTCCGCAGCCACCTGCCCCGGTTCGCCGGCGCGAACCTGGACCACAACCTCGCCCTGGTGGACGCGCTGCGCACCGTCGCCGAGGCTCGTGGCGTCACCGTGGCCCAGATCGCCATCGCCTGGGTGCTGTCCCGGGGCGAGAACATCGTGCCGCTGATCGGTGCCCGCCGCCGGGAACGGCTGACCGAGGCGCTCGGCGCGGCGGCGTTCACCCTGACCGAGGCCGACCTCGTGGCGATCGAGGCCGCCGTCCCGTCCGGCGCGGCCGCCGGCTCCCGGTACGGCGAGGCGCAGATGGCGCTCCTGGACAGCGAGCGGGCATGACCACCGTGCCGTGGCGCGACCGTCGGCCGGGGGTCGCGCCACGGCCCGCGCCCCGGTCAGGAAGGCTGGAGTCATGAGCGACGCCACCGCCCTGACGGCCGACCGGATCCTCGACACCGCCGAGGAGGTGCTGCGCCGGTACGGGCCGGCCAAGGCCACCGTGCTGGACGTCGCCCGCGCGCTGAGCGTCAGCCACGGCAGCGTCTACCGGCATTTCGCCAGCAAGGCCGCTCTACGGGAGGCGGTCGCCGAGCGGTGGCTGGCCCGGGTGTCCACCCCGCTGATCGGGGTGGCCACCGGTGACGGGCCCGCGCCGGAGCGGCTCCGCCGCTGGCTGGCGGAGCTGAGCGGCACGAAGCGCCGGATGGCCCGGGAGGACCCGGAGTTGTTCGACAACTTCCACCAACTCGCCACCCTCTCCGAGGGGGCGGTCGCCACCCACCTCGAGGTCCTCGCCGGTCAGCTCAGCGTGATCGTGGCGGACGGGGTGGCGACGGGAGAGTTCACAGTGCCCGAACCGGCGGTGGCCGGTCGGGCGATCCTGCAGGCCACCGCCCGCTTCCACCACCCGGCTCACCGCACCGAGTGGGACGAGTCGGGGCTCGACGACGACCTGGCGGCGGTGGTGGACCTGCTCATCGACGGCCTGCGTACCCGGCCGACGAGCTGACCCGGGCGGCCGAGGTCAGGCCGGGACGGCGCTGAGTAGCCGCTCGCGCAGAACGGCGCCCCGGTCGGCGAAGGACCGTTGTGCCGTCGCGTACTCGGCCCGACCCTCCGGGGTCTCCACCCGCACCGGCGGGTAGCCCAACGCCGCCAGGTCGTACGGGCTGGCCCGCATGTCCAGTGTGCGGATCTCCGTGGCCAGCTCGAACGCGTCGGCCACCAGCTCCGAGTCGACCAGCGGGGACAGCTTGTACGCCCACTTGTACAGATCCATGTTGGCGTGCAGGCACCCCGGCTGTTCCAGGGCGTGCTGCGTCTCCCGGGTCGGCGTGAGCAGGTTCAACGGGCGGGCCGGCGGTGTGAAGAACCGGAACGCGTCGAAGTGGCTGCACCGCACGCCCCGCTCCTCGACGACCGCGGCGGTCCGCTCCGGGCTCAGTCGCAGCGGCCAGGCGTTGTGCCGCAGCTCCGCCTGGGACTGCCGGTAGACCATCGCCCACTCGTGCATCCCGAAGCAGCCGAGGTGTGGCGCCCGCCCGCTGGTGGCCGCCAACAGGGAGCGGATCCAGGTGATCGACTCGCCGCGCCGCGCGCGTACCCCATCGGTGTCGAGGGTGACCCCGGCGGTGGTGGCGCGGTAGTCCCGGCCGAACTCGGCCGGGTCGGCGTCGTGCAGCTCGACCCCGGCCCCCGGATGCCAGCGCCGTAGCTGGGCTGGACGGTGCGAGTAGTAGGTGAACAGGAAGTCGGCCACCTGATGCCGCTCGCCGCGCCGGCGGCGGGCCAGGTGCGGTGTCAGCCAGACGTCCACACGCTCCTCGTGGGCCCGCCGACGGGCCCGCCACTGCGCGGCGTCGAGCACGGCGGGGGCGAGGGCGGCGGTCACGCACCCCAGGGTACGACCGCCGCCCGCGCACCGGTCAGGGCATCTGCACCCGAACCCCGGCGGAGAACACGCCGCTGCGCAACTCCAACTGCCGGGGTGGGTCCCGACCGTCGACGGTGAAGACCAGCGGGAGCACCATCCGGGTGCCCGCCGCCATCGGGGCGGCGAAGACGTCCCGCCCCAGGTTGGCCGCCCGGGTGGCCGGCTCGTCGGTGGTCACCCAACGCCCACCGGGCAGGTACGCCCGTTGCAGTTGGCTGTGCCAGGGCTGGTGGTCGCCGGTGACGTTGCGCACGCCCACGGTGGCCTGGCAGCGTCGGCCGGCGGCCGGTGCCGCACCGCCGTCGGTCTTTCCGGCGGAGCCGGGCGCGCCGCAGGTCATCCGGTACACGGTGAACTCGAACGCCGACTCCCGCAGCGGCACGCCCACCGGACCGGTGACCCCGGTGCCCATCCACGCACCGCTGGTCGGCTGCTTCTGGGTGTCGATCTGCGAGACCTGCCGGGTCGCGGTCCACCCGGCGGTGCCGACGACACCGGCCAGCACCGCGACGGCAGCGCCCACCAACAACCAGACCGGTGGGGTACGCCGACGCCTCGTCGGCCCCGGCGTCGCCGGCCGTGGATAGATCGTCCCCCGTCCACCGGTCGGCCCGCCGCCACCGGCCAGCGCGGCGGCCGTCACCCGACGCCCCCGCCCGCGTCGACGTCGCCACACCCACACCAGGGCCGCGCTGATCAGCAGCAGGACCGCCAACCCGGCGAGCAACACCGGGTACCGCCGCCAGGGTGGTGCCTCGGTGACCTCGGCCGCCGGTGCCGCCGCCGCCTTCCAGGTGGCCGTGGCGCAGTCGTACGGCCGGGTGCCGTCGCTGGTGAACGCACACGCCGGGGCGGTGAGTGGTTGGCCGGGCGCGGTCGCGGCGAGCGCCGTACCCAGAGTGGTGGAACTGTGTGCCGGCAGCCTCAACCGCCAGGTCACCTCGCTCGTGGAACCGCCGGCCCGGGTGGATCGGCCGCCGCCGCTGATCGCGGTCGGCGACGAGCCGGGTGGCAGTTCCTGGCGCACGGTGGTCTCCACCGGCGCGTTGCCCACGTTGCGGACGTGGATCCGGTACCTCGGCGCCGGGCTGTTCTCCGGCGCGACCGCGACGGTGACCTGTTGCGGCGGCGCCGACGCCGGTGCCCGGGTGGGTGGTGCCATCGCCGGAGGCGCCGAGGGTGGGGTGGGCTCGGTCACCATGGCGACCATCGCGACCGGTGGCCGGGTGGCGGCCGGGGTCCGTGTGGTGGACGTCTCCGTCGGCGGCCGTGCGGCGCTCGGTCGTGGCGTCGCGGCACCGGGCGGCACCGCGGTGGTCGGCCGTGGCGCGCCGGCCTGTGGTCGTGGTGTGGCCGCCGCTGGTGGCGGCGTCCCGGCCGTTGATCGCGGCGCGGCAGTGGATCGTGGGGCCGCCGTTGGTAGTGGCCCTGCCGTTGGTGGTGGCGCGCTGGACGTCGGCGGTGACGTGGCGGCCGGTGGTCGTGGCGTGGCCGCCGCCTCCGGCGTCGCGGCCGGCAGGGCCGGCACAGCGGCGAGGATGCCGAGGCAGTGCACGAACACTGCGAGGGCCCTGTGGTGTCGTGTCGATGCAGGCATACGAACGAACCTCCGGAGCCGACGGTAGGGGCGCGCCGTATCCGTGCGGGTACGAAGTCCGGAAGACCGCCCCGCTCACCTCCTGCTCCGATAGGGTGCCGCGCGGTGACGGGTTGAGCACATCCCACTGCCGGTAGTGGCCGGTCGAGGTGTCGGCGGGGCTAGATTGGCCGGGTGCGTATCGCTCGTTTCGCCCATGCCAAGGGAATGTCGTTCGGTGCCGTCGAAGGCGAACCGGAGGCCGGGCCGCAGGGCCTGACCATCGCCGAGATCGAGGGGCACCCGTTCGGCAAACTCTCCTTCAGTGGGGCCCGTTGGGCCCTCTCCGACGTTCGGCTGCTCTCGCCGATCCTGCCCAGCAAGGTCGTCTGTGTCGGCCGCAACTACGCCGACCACGCCGCCGAGCTCGGCAACGACGTGCCCAAGGAGCCGCTGCTGTTCCTCAAGCCGTCCACCTCGGTGATCGGCCCCCGGGACGCCATCCGACTGCCGATCTTCTCCAAGCAGGTGGAGCACGAGGCGGAACTCGCTGTCGTGATCGGGGCGCCGGGCGCGCGCCGCGCCGACCGGGCCGCCGCCGAACGCGCGATCTTCGGCTACACCTGCGCCAACGACGTCACCGCGCGGGACCTCCAGCGCTCGGACGGGCAGTGGACCCGGGCCAAGGGCTTCGACTCGTTCTGCCCGATCGGCCCGTGGATCACCACCGGTCTGGACGTCTCCGACCTGGAGATCCGGTGCGAGGTGGGTCGCAACCCGGAGGAGATGGAGGTACGCCAGCTCGGCCGGACGAAGGACATGGTCTTCGACGTACCGGGCCTGGTGTCGTACATCTCGCACGTGATGACTCTGCTCCCCGGCGATGTCGTTCTCACCGGCACTCCGGCCGGGGTTAGCCCGCTCGTCGAGGGGGATACGGTCACCGTGCGGATCGACGGCATCGGCGAGCTCACCAACCCGGTGGTTCCCGTCGCCTGATTCGCTGGATGCCCCTGTTTCCGCAGCTCAGAGGTGGTTCGGGGGGATCCGATTTGGCCTGCCGGCACCGGGAGGGTAAAGTTCACTCCCGGCGCCGCAAGGGGCCAATGGGGTATGGGGTAATTGGCAGCCCGACTGATTCTGGTTCAGTTAGTCTAGGTTCGAGTCCTGGTACCCCAGCGCTGCTGGAATTCATAAGAATTTCAGACGCTGGATTCTGACGGAGTTCGGCTCCGCCCTTCCGGGGGCGGAGAGTGGTCTCTGGTAGAGTGCAGCTCCTCCGCCCGCGAGGGTGGGGGAGCGAAAGTTGTTCTGGCCCCGTCGTCTAGCGGCCCAGGACGCCGCCCTCTCAAGGCGGTAGCGCCGGTTCGAATCCGGTCGGGGCTACATTGCGCACAGCCCGTCTCACCTGGTGAGGCGGGCTGTTTCGTGTGTGTGCTCATGCTCGCCCCGCAGCCCGCCGGCTTGATCGACTCGGCGGCTCGATCGATTCGGAATTCCTGAAACCGTGGTGTCCTGCGCGGCTCCGACAGGCCGATTTCATGAAACGCGAGTTGATCTGAGCGGCGCCGCCCCACGTGCTGCCGTCCCTGGCGCGGCGCCCGACCCGGCGAGCCCGGACCCCGTTCTCGCGCCCGGAGGCGGTGCCGCTAGACTACTGCCGCACCGCCCGCGAGGGTGGTGAACGCACGAAGTTCTGGCCCCGTCGTCTAGCGGCCCAGGACGCCGCCCTCTCAAGGCGGTAGCGCCGGTTCGAATCCGGTCGGGGCTACAACCACAGGCTCGTCTCGCTCCCGCGAGGCGAGCCTTTCCTCATGTCCCCGATCCCCGCCCACTCTCGGGTGATCAAGAGGTTTGCGTCACCGCTTCCGGCGTGTCGTGACGCAAACCTCTTGATCACCGGAGGAGGCGGGGGTGGGGCGGGGTCCCTGCGCTGGGAGACAGCAACACCGGGGATGTTGCTGTCTCCCGCGTGTCGGAGGCAGCAACATCGGGGAAGTTGCGCGGATCTTGGTGCGGGGTGCGGGGTGCGGGGTGCGGGGGGTTAGAGGCCGGACAGGCGTTGGCCGGCTCGCACCACGGCCATCGCGTGGCGCTCGCCGGGGCGGCGGCCCAGGCGCTCGATCGGGCCGGAGATGCTGACCGAGGCGATCACCCGACCGGTGCGGTCGCGGATCGGGGCGGAGACGCTCGCCACACCGGCCTCCCGCTCGGCGACGCTCTGCGCCCAGCCTCGGCGGCGTACCTCGGCGAGGGTCCGGCCAGTGAACTTGCTGCGCGGCAGCAGCGGCATCACCGCCTCCGGCGGCTCCCAGGCCAGCAGGATCTGCGCCGCGGAGCCGGCCGTCATCGGCAGCACCGAGCCCACCGGCACGGTGTCCCGCAGGCCGCTGGCCCGCTCTGCCGCCGCCACGCAGATCCGCTCGTCGGCGCGCCGCAGGTAGAGCTGGGCGCTCTCGCCTGTGGCGTCGCGCAACGCGGCGAGCAGGGGCTCGGCGGCGGTCAGCAGGACGTCCGGCGCCGCGTTGGCCAGCTCGCCCAGCCGGGGGCCCGGTCGCCATCGGCCCTGGGTGTCCCGGACCAGCATCCGGTGGATCTCCAGAGCCTGCGCCAGCCGGTGTGCGGTGGCTCGGGGCAGCTTGGTGCGTTCAACGAGTTCGGCCAGGCTGGCGCCGTCGACACAGGCGGCCAGGATGACCACCGCCTTGTCGAGAACGCCGACACCGCTCATACTGTGTCCCACAAGCCGAAACTTACCTCCCAGAATTTAGGATGTCCAGATGGTGGGAGTCACTCCTCAGCCGAGGACCCTGGCCGAGAAGGTCTGGGACGCGCACGTCGTACGGTCCGCCGCCGGTGAGCCGGACCTGCTCTTCATCGACCTGCACCTGCTGCACGAGGTGACCAGCCCGCAGGCGTTCGACGGGCTGCGGCTCGCCGGGCGCCGGGTGCGTCGTACCGACCTGACCCTCGCGACCGAGGACCACAACACCCCGACCGGGTACGCCGACCCGGCGTTCCGCCTCCGCCGTGGTGACCTGCTCACCATCGCGGACCCCACGTCGCGTACGCAGATCGAGACGCTGCGCCGTAACTGCGCCGAGTTCGGGGTGCGCCTGCACCCGCTCGGTGACGACAACCAGGGCATCGTGCACGTGATCGGCCCGCAGCTCGGTGTCACCCAGCCGGGCATGACGATCGTCTGCGGCGACTCGCACACCGCCACCCACGGCGCTTTCGGCGCGCTCGCCTTCGGCATCGGCACCAGTGAGGTGGAGCACGTACTGGCCACCCAGACACTGCCGCAGAGCCGGCCGAAGACGATGGCCGTGAACGTGACCGGCCGCCTCGCCCCCGGCGTCACCGCCAAGGACCTGGTGCTCGCGCTGATCGCCCAGGTCGGCACCGGCGGTGGGCGCGGGCACATCGTCGAGTACCGCGGCGAGGCGATCCGGGCCCTCTCCATGGAGGGGCGGATGACCATCGCCAACATGTCCATCGAGTGGGGCGCCAAGGCCGGCATGATCGCGCCGGACGAGACGACCTTCGCGTACCTCAAGGGTCGTCCGAACGCGCCTCAGGGCGCGGACTGGGACGCGGCGCTGGAGTGGTGGCGGACGCTGCCCACCGACGAGGGCGCGCGCTTCGACGCCGAGGTGACGCTGGACGCCGGTCAGGTGACCCCGTTCGTCACCTGGGGCACCAACCCCGGGCAGGGTGCGCCGCTGAGCGCGCCGGTGCCGGATCCGGAGGAGTTCGTCACCGATTCGGAGCGGGCCGCCGCGCGCCGCGCCCTGGAGTACATGGACCTGCGTCCCGGCACCCCGCTGCGGGAGCTGCCGATCGACGTGGTCTTCGTGGGCTCCTGCACCAACGGGCGCCTGGAGGACCTGCGGGCCGCCGCCGACGTGTTGCGCGGCCACCGGGTCGCCGACGGCGTTCGGATGCTCGTGGTGCCCGGTTCCGCCGCCGTGCGGGAGGCCGCCGAGGTCGAGGGGTTGGACAAGGTCTTCACCGACGCCGGGGCCGAGTGGCGGTTCGCCGGCTGCTCCATGTGTCTGGGGATGAACCCCGACACGTTGAAGCCGGGCGAGCGTTCCGCCTCCACCTCGAACCGCAACTTCGAGGGCCGTCAGGGCCGGGGTGGGCGTACCCACCTGGTCTCCCCGCCGGTCGCCGCCGCCACCGCCGTGGTCGGTCGGCTGGCCGCCCCCGCCGACCTGTAGAAGGGACGCCAGGAGATGGACAAGTTCACCACCCACACCGGCACCGCCGTGCCGCTGCGCCGGTCCAACGTGGATACCGACCAGATCATCCCCGCCGTGTACCTCAAGCGGGTGACCCGGACGGGCTTCGCCGACGGGCTGTTCAGCGCCTGGCGGGAAGATCCGACATTCGTACTCAACGATGAGAACTATTCCGGGGCGTCGATCCTCATCGCCGGCCCGGAGTTCGGCACCGGCTCCTCCCGGGAACACGCGGTCTGGGCACTGCGGGACTGGGGCTTCCGCGCGGTGGTGGCTCCCCGCTTCGGCGACATCTTCCGGGGCAACGCCCTCAAGGAGGGCCTGTTGCCGGTCGAGTTGGAATTGAAAGCCGTCGAAGAGTTGTGGGACCTGGTGGAGTCGGATCCGACCACTCCGGTGACCGTCGACCTGACCGCCCGGCAGCTCCGGGCGGGCGAGGCCAGCTGGTCGTTCCCGCTGGACGACTTCAGTCGTTGGCGGTTGCTGGAGGGCCTCGATGACATTGGACTAACCCTCCGCCACGCCGCCGACATCGACTCGTACGAGGCGCGCCGACTGCCGTTCCTGCCCTCCGTGGCATAGCCGTACGCCCGCTCGCACAGCGGATTCCACCCCCATCGGTCCAACCGGTGGGGGTGAATCCGTTGCGACACAAGGGCTTTTTTCTACCGAATGTTTGTGTCTAGGCAGCACAGGGCATAACGTGCGCGCAGAATGGCTCGCGTCGAGTCAGTTGCACAATCGGGAGGAAGTCGTGAACAAGGCCGAGCTCATCGAGGCGCTCGCCGTTCGCCTGGGGGACCGGAAGATGGCGACGGCCGCGCTCGACGCGGTCCTCACCGAGGTCCAGGCGGCGGTCACCAAGGGCGAGAAGGTGGCGATCACCGGATTCGGAGCATTCGAAAAGCGTGTGCGTGGCGCACGAACAGCGCGCAACCCGCGTACCGGCGAGGCGGTGAAGGTCAAGAAGACGTCAGTCCCGACCTTCCGCCCCGGCGCCGGGTTCAAGGAGATGGTGGCCAGCGGCAAGGTGCCGAAGGCCACGGTGGCGACGAAGAAGACCGCCACCAGCACCGCCACGGCCAAGGCCACGGGCACCAAGGCGACCGGCGCCAAGGCGACGGCGGCCAAGACGGCCGCCGGCAAGAAGACCGCCCCGGCCAAGGCGAGCAAGACCGCCACGGCGACCAAGACGGCCGCCGGCAAGAAGACCGCCCCGGCCAAGGCGAGCAAGAGCACCACGGCGACCAAGACCGCCGCCAGCAAGAAGACCGCCGCGGCGAAGAAGACCACCGCGGCGACCAAGTCGACCACGGCGAAGAAGACCACCGCGGCGGCGAGCAAGAGCACGGCGGCGAAGAAGGCGCCGGCGAAGAAGGCTCCGGCCAAGAAGGCTCCGGCCAAGAAGGCGGCCAGCAAGCGCTGACCCGACCCACTACCGAAGGGCGTCCACCGGTTGGTGGGCGCCCTTTCGGCGTACGCGGGCCGTTGACCCGTCCGGTCCGCTCGCGCAGAATCGCCGTGCCGGCTCCCCCTCCGCCGGCCCGTCGACGGGAAATGGGGCGCCGGTGCGCTATCGCCAGCTCACCACCGGGACGCTCGCGCTGGGCGTCATCCTCCTCATCGACGTGCTGCGGGTCTGGCTGCCCGGCATCATCACCATCTTCGGCCAGGCGGCGTCCACCCCGGCCGAGTTGATGGGTGCGTTCGCCCTCGGCTGGTTCGTGCTGGCGCTGGGCGCACCCGCAGTGGTCCGCCGGGTCGGCGCCCGCCCCGTCACCGTCGCCGCCGCCGTCGCGCTCGCCGTCGCCCGGCTGGCACTCACCGCCGCGCCGGGCGGGCGTACGCAGCTCTGGTTGGCCACCGCCGGGCTGCTCGCCGGGTTGGTCTGGCTGGTCGGCGTCGCCGCCGACACCGACCGTCCGGTTCCGGGGCTGGCGTTGGGTTTCGCGGTCAACGCGGCAGTGCACGCGGTGTGGGACACCGTCGACCTGGTCTGGCGGGGCGACTGGGTGGCGTGGCTGCTCAGCTCCGTCATGGTGCTGCTGTTCCTGGTCGGCACGGCACACCCGGTAGCGCGGGCCGGTGGCGGAGGCGCGCGAGTCGGTGGCGCGCAGACCGATGGTGTGGGCGCGCAGACCGGTGGTGACAGCACGCGGGCCGGTGGCGGTGGCGCGCGGGCCTGGTTGCTGGCCGGGCCGGCGCTACTGCTGGCGGGGATGGTGGCGCTCTCCCCGGCGCTGGCCCGAACCGGGATGTCGTACCTGTTCGCCGGGGACGGTGTGGCGGGTTCGCCGCTGTTCGGCCTGGCACCGGTGCCGGTGGCGGTCGCCGCGTTCCTGTACACCGCGTCGACCCGGCCGCCCCCGGGGTGGGGTCGGGCGTACGGGCCGGTGGCGTTGCTGGTGGGCGCGGTGCTGTTCGCCGTCGGCCGGGGCGACCTGCTCGTCGCGGCCGTCCTGCTGACCGCCGTCGGTCTCGGCGCCTGCCTCGCCCTGACCGACCACGCCGACCGCCCGACCCCGACCGCAGCGACCGAGCCGACGGCAGCGACCGAGCCGACGACACCGGCCCCGACGACACCGGCCTCGACGGTGGCGATTTCGCCGCCGGGCGCGGTCAGCGAGACCACCGGCGTCGACGGCGCGGCGACCCGACGGGGGTACGCGGTGGCCACCGGCATGCTGGCCTTCGCGCTGGGCGCGGTCGGGTACTACTCCGCCTACGACCTCGGATACCCCAACGCGGCGGTGCCCGTTGTGGTGGCCGCCCTGGTCGCCGTCGTGGCGTTCACCGCCCAGCCTGCCCTGCAGTGGCTCCCCGGGCCGTTCCCGCCGCTCCGGGCCGCCACGGCGGTCACCGCGCTGGCCCTGCTGGCGCCCGTGCTCGCCGACGAGGTTCCGGTGGCCGACAACCGGGACGGCCCACCGGAGCGGTTGACGGTGGTGGCGTACAACATCCGGATGGGCTTCGGGCTGGACGGTCGGTTCGACCTGGCCGGGCTCACCGAGGTGGTCCACCGGCAACAACCCGACGTGGTGCTGCTCAGCGAGGTGGACCGCGCCTGGCTGCTCAACGGCGGGCACGACACCCTTGACCTGCTGGCCGACCGGCTCGGCATGCCGTACGTCTTCGGCCCGGCCGCCGATCCGGTCTGGGGCGACGCGGTGCTCAGCCGTTGGCCGATGGACGATGCGCGGAGCCTTCCGCTGCCGGCCGTCGGGGCGCCGACCGGGGCGCAGGCCCTCGCCGTGACGCTCGACCTGAGCGACGGGGTCCGTACCGCGGTGGTCAGCACCCACCTGCAACCGCCGCCCGGGCAGGGCCCGGTGGTCCAGGCCCGCGCGGTCGCCGACTTCGCCATCCGGTACGCCGCCGGACGACCGCTGGTGGTCGCGGGCGACCTGAACACCGAACCGGGGGACGAGGCGTTCGGGCAGTTCACGGCCGCCGGTCTGGTCGACGCGTTGGCTGCCGCCCGACCGCTGGCGACCAGCCCCGCCGACGACCCGCGCGAGCAGATCGACCACGTCTTCGTCTCAGCCGGCCTGACCCGCAGCGACCCGGTCGCGCCCCGCAGCACGGCCAGCGACCACCTGCCGGTCGCGGTGACGCTGACCCTGCCGCCCCGCTGACACGCCCTACAGGCGGTCGGCGGCCACCAACCGGTCGGCGGTGAAGGCGAGCAACCAACCGCCGCCCTTGGGCGTGCTGAAGTCCTCGTCGGTGCGGCCGGTGAGCTGTTCCAGGGCGCCCGGCAGCACCTTGCCCTGGCTGCACACCGCGGCCTGCCCACCGGCGTCGGCCAACTCCACCAGCCGGGCGGCGGTGGCCAGGATCTGCTCGTCACTCTGTTGGCCGGGCTGCGGCTCGTCCAGGTCGCCGCACACCTCGATCGGCAGGTCGAGCAGCGCGGCGGCCGGGTCCAGGGTCTGCACGCACCGTCGCGGTGAGGCCGACACCAGCCGGGACGGTCGGAGCAGAGCGACCAGACCGCCGAGCGCCGTCGCCTGAGCCCATCCCTCGGCGTCCAGGGGCCGCCCGACGTCCGGGCCGGACCAGGTGGCCCGCTTACCGGCGTGTGCGTGCCGGACCAACGCGACGGTCGCGGTCACCGACGGAAGCGCGGCGAACGCCGCGAGCACCTCGGCGTCGTGGGGGTAGCTGACCAACCGGATCGCGTCGTCCACCGCGAGCCAGCGGATGTCGTCCACCTCGGTGCCCGGTTGGAAACCTCCGCTGTCGACGGCGAGCATCGACCAGTAGTCGACGAGCTTCGGCTGCCCCTCGCTGCGGTACCGCACCGACGGCAGCCGGACCTGCGGCACGCCCCGCACGTCGGCCTCCTCGGCCACCTCGCGGACCGCCGCCGCCATCGCGTGCTCGCCCGGCTCCAACTTGCCCTTCGGCAGCGTCCAGTCGCCGTAGCGGGGGCGGTGCACCACGCAGACGCGTACGCCGTCGGGGGTCGGCCGCCAGGCCACCCCGCCCGCAGCGCGGATGCCCGTCACGGCAGCCAACTCGTCCGCCGCCGTCGCGTCGCCCGGTGCCAGGCCGCCGGGAGGGAAGCCCGCATCACGTGTACGCACGCGCGTTCCCGCTCGGCGAGCCGCCCGGCGGTGACCGCCAGCTCGTGGTCGTCCGGCCGCTCGGCGGCGATCTCCAGCCAGGTGTCCGCAGCCACCGCCGCGTCCTGGTGCTCGCCGAGGACGTCCTGCACCCGGGCCAGGGCGCGGGACAGCCGGCGCGCGCCCTTGCCGGCGGTGGCCGCCACCGCGTTGACCGCGTACCGCGCCTGCTTGGCCTCCTTGCGGACGGCGTGCCACCTGTCGTCCGGCGACCGCGCGTCCAACCCGTCGACGCCGTCCGGCCCGGTCAGCCGCGCCCACGGGCGGGCCACCAGCGCGGGCAGCGCCTCCGCCGCGGGCGCGGTCGCCCGGCGGGTGAGCCGGGGCGAGGCGGAGGCCAGCACCAGGGAATCCACCAGAGCCAGGTAACGCGTGCTGCGCAACGCCTCGTCGATGGCGGCGAGTGCCGAGCGCTGCCGGGCGGCGAGCACCTCGTCGAGCCGGTCCACCGCCCTCTCGTCGAGCGGACTGAGCGGATCCGCGTCGGCGGTCCGGCGCAGTCGTGCCCGCAACACCTCGGCGTCGCGGGCCGCGCCGAGGACACCGGCCAGCCACCGCAGTTCGGTGCGCAGCGGACGGGCCCAGGTCTTGCGGAGCAACGGTTTGAAGGTGCGTAGGTCACTGCGGAGGCGGCGGCAGGCCACCCGCATCTGGTGTACGCCGGTGTCGCCACCGGCGGCCGGGGCGCGGAGCCGGACCAGCGGGTCGTGCGCCAACAGTCGGCGGACCTCCTTGCGGAGCGCCTCGGTCACCACGTCACCGGCGGTCGGCTCGGCGGGCAGCCCGGCCGGGGCGACCAGGTCCGGATCGGCCTGCGCCGTCGCGCCCAGCGCCCGTACGTGCTTCGGGGTGAACGACCCTCCCCGGGCGCCCGCCTCGCGCAGCACCGCGCCGACCCGGTCGAGCAGGTCCCGGTCGCCGGCCTTACGTTCGACCTCGAGTTCGCGGAACGTGCCGGTGGTGGTGCCGGAGTCGTCCAGCACCGTCACCCGGTCGTCCACCACCTCGGCGAGCACCGTGCCCGCCTTGTCGCACACCTCGTACGCGTGCCGGACCGTCCGGACCACCGTCACCGGGGCCAGCGGTGCCCCCCGGTGCAGGACGGTGACCAGCTCCACCAGCTCCGGCGGCGGCTGCCCCTTCGGCCCCGGGCGGGAGACCTCGTGCCGGACGCCCGGCGTGCCGGTCGGCAGTTTCACCGTCCAGGGCAGCTCGTCGCCCCGGCGGTGACGTAGCGAGGCACCGGCGCGGGCCAGCCTCAGGTCGACGGTGTCGAGGTAGCGGGCGACGAGCGTCACCGGTGGCAGCGCCCGGACCCGACCCCCCGCCGGTGCGGTGGCGGCCAGGTCCGGCAGCACGTAGGTGTCGTCCACCTCGTACTTCTGCTCCTCCTCCACCATCAACCCAGCCTATGCGGTGATCGGTCAGCCGGCCGTGCCACCGACGCGGCGCAACAGCAGTTCCTGCAGATGCGCCGGGGCGCTGTCGTCGGCGCTGGTACGCCGGGTCCAACTGCCGTCGCCGGCCAGCTCGAACGCGTCCACGTCGGGGCTCATGGCGGCGGTCAGCACCTGGTCCAGCTCGGCGCGGGCGACGGGGTCGCTCACCTGCACCAGCGCCTCCACCCGGCGGTCGAGGTTGCGGTGCATGAGGTCCGCCGAACCCATCCAGAACTCGGCCTCCCCGTTGTTGCCGAACCGGAAGACCCGGGAGTGCTCCAGGAACCGGCCGAGGATCGAGCGGACCCGGATGTTCTCCGACAGCCCGGGCACCCCGGGGCGCAACGTGCACATGCCCCGGATGAGCAGGTCGACGTGGACGCCGGCCTGGGAGGCCCGGTACAGCGCGTCGGTCACCCCCTCGTCGACCAGCGAGTTGACCTTGAACTGAACCAGGCCGGGCATGCCCAGTCGGACGTGCGAGATCTCCCGCTCGATGCGCTCGATGAGCCCGGCGCGGATGCCCTGCGGAGCGACGAGCAACCGCCGGTACGCGGTCTGCCGGCTGTAGCCGGTGAGGACGTTGAACAGGTCGGTGAGGTCGGCACCGATCTCCGGGTCGGCGGTGAGCATCCCGAAGTCCTCGTACAGTCGGGCGGTCTTCGGGTGGTAGTTGCCGGTGCCGATGTGGCAGTAGCGGCGGATCTGGTTGCCCTCCTGGCGGACCACCAGCGCGGTCTTGCAGTGCGTCTTGAGCCCGACCAGGCCGTACACCACGTGGCAGCCGGCCCGTTCCAACGTACGGGCCCAGCCGATGTTGGCCACCTCGTCGAAGCGGGCCTTCACCTCCACCAGCACCACCACCTGCTTACCGGCGGCGGCCGCGTCGACGAGCGCGTCGACGATCGGGGAGTCGCCGCTGGTGCGGTAGAGGGTCTGCTTGATGGCCAGCACGTTCGGGTCGGCGGCGGCCTGCTCGATGAAGCGCTGCACGCTCGTGGCGAACGAGTGGTACGGGTGATGCACCAGGATGTCGCCGTCGCGCAGGGTGGCGAAGACACTGCGTGGCACCTCGCCCTCGGCGAGCCGGGGATGGGTGGCCGGTACGAACGGCGGGTCCTTCAGGTCCGGCCGGTCGGCCTCGCCGTAGACCTGCCACAGCGCGGACAGGTCCAGCAGCCCGGGCACCCGCAGCACGTCCTGGTCGTCCATGTCCAACTCGCGGACGAGCAGCTCCAACATGTGGTCGGAGATCGACGCGGCCACCTCCAGCCGGACCGGTGGGCCGAACCGCCGCCGGGCCAGCTCCCGCTCCAGGGCCTGCAACAGGTCCTCGTCGCGGTCCTCGTCGACCTCCACCTCGGCGTTGCGGGTCACCCGGAACAGGTGGCACTCGACCACCTGCATGCCACTGAACAGCTGCCCCAGGTGCACCGAGATCAGGTCTTCCACCGGCAACATCCGGACGCCCGGCTGGTCCCGGTCCACCCGGACGAAGCGCGGGACGTTGTTGGGCACCTTCACCCGGGCGAACAGCTCGGAGCCGCCGTCGGGGTCACGAACCGCCACCGCCAGGTTCAGTGAGCGCCCCGAGATGTACGGGAACGGGTGCGCCGGGTCCACCGCGAGCGGGGTCAGCACCGGGAAGATGTGCTCCCGGAAGTAGGTGCGCAGCCGCTCCCGCTCCGGGTCGCCCAGCTCGCCCCAGCGCAGGATGCGGATGCCCTCGTCGGCCAGCTTGGGCAGCACGTCGTCCACGAAGCAGGCGGCGTGCCGGGCCACCAGGGCGGCGGTGCGCTCCGCGATCAGCTCCAACTGCGTCCGCAGGGGCAGCCGGTCCCCGCCGCGCACCGGCAGGCCGGCGGAGAGGCGCCGCTTCAGTCCGGCGATGCGCACCATGAAGAACTCGTCCAGGTTGCTGGCGAAGATCGCCAGGAACTTGGCCCGTTCCAGCAGTGGGGTGCGCTGGTCCTCGGCCAGGGTGAGCACCCGGGCGTTGAAGTCGAGCCAGGAGAGCTCCCGGTTGAGGAAACGGTCCTCGGGCAGCGGTGCCGGCGGTTCGTCGTCCTCCTCCTCGGCGGCGGTCGGGAGGTCGACCGGCAGGACCGGATGGACGCCGACGGAGGCGGGGGCGTCCGCCTCGTCGGTCGTCGGCTCGGGTTCGATGACCTCGTCCAGCCCGGAGGAGGCGGCCCCCGGGTCGTCGGCGAGGGTGTCGGCGCGGGCGGCGCCCGCCCGTTCGGCGCGGGACGGGCGGAAGCGGCCGTCGGTCCCGCGCGCGCGGGAACCGTTGCGGAGGTCGGAGGCGGGCGGGCGGGCCGGGTGCTCGCGAGGGGTGCTCACCCGCTCATAATCACCCGATTACGGTGAACGCAAAATGAACTTGGGTTCGCCGGTTCAGATCATCGTCGGCAATGTCACCCGGACGACCGTGCCGTCGGGATCCGTGTCGATGTGGACCCGCTGCCCGAGTCGGAGAAGCCGCAGCCCGGAGGCGTCGAAGGCCCGCGCCGGGAAGCGCATCTCGGTGCCGTCGTCGAGCAGCAGGACACCGCTGCGCGTCGCCGCGTCGTAGCTGGCCACCGTGCCCTGCATGCTGGCACCGTACACCCGGCGGTTCAACCCGCGGACCGGGCCGGGTGAGCGGCGGCGACGAGTGCGGCGGTTCGTGGCCCCAGCCCGAGCCGGGCGGCGGCGGTCAGGTCCGTCGGGGTGTCCACGTCGCGGCGCAGGCTGGGCCAGTCCCCGGTCAGGGGCAGCGCCCCGCTCGCCGCGTGCGCGACCGCCGAACCCACCCCGAAACGGGGATCCAACGCGAGGCCGGGCGGGGCGGTCAGCAGCACCGTGCCGCTGCCGGGTGCGTCCGGCACGAACCGGCGTACCCCCGGCCGACCGTTCTGGGCCGCGAGCAGCGCGCCGGCCAGCTCGGCCGGGCGCAGCGCCGGCAGGTCCGCGGTGAGACCGGCCACCCAGCCGCCGGTGGTCCCGGCCGCGCCGTGCCGGAACGCCGCGTTCAGGCCGGCGCGCGGCTCGTCCGGCAGCACCCGCGCGCCGCCCGCCCGCGCCGCCTCCGCCACCCGGGCGTCGTCGGTGACCACCAGGGCCTCGGCGACCGCCGGGCAGGCCAGCACCGCGCGAAGGGTGTCGGCCGCCAGGGCCAGCGCCAGCTCCTCGTGCGGTACGCCGGGCAGCGCGCCCCGCAGCCGACTCTTGGCCGCGCCCAGCTGCTTCACCGGCACCACCACGGCCCACCTCGGCTGACTCACGTCCGCAATCCTGCCAGCCGGACGACGGGACCCTCGCTGGCCGTACCGGGGGCGAGCAGGCATGATTTCCGCTGCGGGTGTCGCGGGCGGGGTTTCGCGGCGGGGTTGGGGCGCGACGAGGAGGCACAGTGGCACGGCGAAGGCTGGGGTTCTGGCAACGGTTCGCCGTGGGGCTGGTGAAGCCGGTGATGACCGTGTGGACCCGGCGGACCTGGCGTGGCCAGGAACACCTCCGTCGCGACGGTGGCATGATCATCGTGGCGAACCACCTCTCGCACGCCGACCCGCTGGTCTCCGCGCACTTCATCTACGACTCCGGGCGCTGGCCGCAGTACCTGGGCAAGGCCAGCGTGTTCCGGGTGCCGGTGGTCGGCTGGATCCTGCACCGGTGCCTGCAGATCCCGGTCGAGCGGGGCAGCGTCGACGCGGTCCGCTCGCTGGACAAGATGGTCGCCGCGCTCAACCGGGGCGGCGCCGTGGTGATCTACCCGGAGGGCACCACCACCCGGCAGCCGGAGCTGTGGCCGATGAAGGCCAAGACCGGCGCGGCCCGGTTGGCGCTGGCCACCGGCGCACCCGTCGTACCGGTGGTGATGTGGGGGCCGGAGCGCATCTTCGATCCGCGGACCAGCCGGGTGAACCTGCGCCCCCGAATCCCGGTGACCGTCGTCGCCGGGGAACCGATCGACCTCAGCCGGTGGGCGGACGCCCAGCCGACCCGGGCCACCCTCGAAGAGATGACGGACACCATCATGCTGCGGCTGCGGGACATGCTCGCCGAGATCCGTGGTGGCACACCGCCACCGCTGTGGGAGCGACCGGCCCGGTCCTCCGCCGGCCGCGAGCAGCAGCAGGGTGAAGCGGCATGAGCGAGCGGATCATCGGGCTCAGTGGTGACTCAGGCTGGCGCGGAGCGCAGCGGAGCGGCGGCATGAGCGGGCACGTCGCGGTGCTCGGCGCCGGCTCCTGGGGCACCGCGTTCGCCAAGATCCTCGCCGACGCGGGACGGGACGTGACGGTGTGGGCCCGCCGCGCGCCGGTCGCGGAGAGCATCCGGGCCGAGCGGCGCAACCCGGAGTACCTGCCGGACCTGCTGCTGCCGTCCCGGGTCACCGCCACCGCCGACGCCGCCGAGGCGATCACCGGCGCCGAACTGGTGGTCCTGGCGGTGCCGTCGCAGACCCTGCGCGGCAACCTCGCCGAGTGGGCCGGGCACCTGCACCCCGACTCCACCCTGGTGTCGTTGATGAAGGGCATCGAGTTGGGCACCACCAAGCGGATGAGCGAGGTCATCGTGGAGACCGCCGGGGTCGCCGCCGACCGGGTGGTCGTCGTCTCCGGTCCGAACCTGGCCCCGGAGATCGCCGCCGAGCAGCCCGCCGCGACAGTGGTCGCCGGAACGAACAGCCACCGTACGACGCTCGTGCAGTCGTCGATCCGGACGCCGTACCTGCGCCCGTACACCAACGACGACGTGATCGGCTGTGAGCTGGGCGGGGCGGTCAAGAACGTGATCGCCCTGTCGTACGGCATCGCCACCGCGATGGGTTTCGGCGACAACACCCGGGCCATGCTGATGACCCGCGGGCTGGCCGAGACGGCCCGGCTGGGCGTGGCGCTCGGCGCGGACCCGATCACCTTCGCCGGCCTCGCGGGCATGGGTGACCTGGTCGCCTCCTGCTCCTCCCCGCTGGCCCGCAACCGCACCTTCGGTGAGCACCTGGGCCGGGGCGAGACGCTGGAGCAGGCCCAGGCCGCCACCCGGCAGACCGCCGAGGGTGTGAAGAGCTGCCTGGCGATCCGTGACCTGGCCCGCGCGCACGGCGTGGAGATGCCGATCACCGAGCACGTCGAGCGGATCTGCCACGAGGGGATGGACCCACGCCTGGCCGTGGAGACCCTGATGAGCCGCACCGCCAAGCCCGAGTCGTACGAGTGAGGATCCGATGAGCGAGTTGGGAGACGGCACCCGCTGCGTACGCGCCGGCCTGCCCGAGCCGACGCCGGGAGACCCGTTCCTGCCGGGGCCGGTCTTCGCCGCGCCGTACCACCTCGACCCGTTCCAGGGGCAGGGCACGTCGCCGAACGGATACGGTCGCCCGGACAACCCGACCCGGCGGCTGCTGGAGACGGCAGTGGGCGAGTTGGAGGGCGGTGAGTGCCGCGTCTTCTCCACCGGGCAAGCGGCCATCACCGGGCTGCTGCTGACCCTGCTGCGCCCCGGTGACACGGTGGTGCTGCCCACCGACGGATACTTCCCGGTCCGGGCGTTCGCGACCGACGTGCTGGAGGCGATCGGCGTCCGGGTGCTCTTCGCGCCGACCGCCGGGCCGTACCCGTCGTTCGAGGGTGTCCGGCTGGTGCTCGTGGAGACGCCGGCCAACCCGGGCCTGGACGTGGTCGACCTGGTGGCCCTGGCCGAGAGGGCGCACGCCGCCGGCGCGTTGCTCGCGGTGGACAACACCACGGCCACCCCGCTCGGTCAGCGCCCACTCGACCTCGGCGCCGACCTGGTGGTCGCCTCGGGCACGAAGGCTCTCACCGGCCACTCCGACCTGCTGCTGGGTTACCTGGCCAGCAGGTCCACCGAACTGATCGCCGCGGTGACGACGTGGCGGACGACGACCGGTTCGGTCCCGGGGGCGTTCGACGCCTGGTTGGCACACCGGTCACTGGCGACCCTGGACCTGCGGCTGGCCCGGCAGAGCGCGAACGCCGCCGCGGTCGTCGACCTGCTCGCCGACCGGTCGGACGTGACCGGGCTGCGCTGGCCGGGGCGGCCGGACGACCCCGCGTACCCGGTGGCCTCGGCCCAGATGCGCCGGATGCCGGGGGTGCTCTCGTTCGACCTGGGGAGCGCCGAACGGGTGGGCCGGTTCATCGAGGCCGCCCGGCTGGTGGCGGCGGCGACCTCCTTCGGTGGCCTGCACACCACGGCGGACCGCCGGGAACAGTGGGGCGACGACACCGCACCCGGCTTCGTCCGGCTCTCCTGCGGGGCCGAGGACACCGCGGACCTGGTGGCCGACATCGCCGCCGCACTGGACACGGCCGGGCCGGTCTGAGGACGCCGGTGCCATCACCGTCCCCGACCGACGCCGTGCGCGACGGCGGCCCCCGCCGGGCATCAGGCGACGTCAATCGGGCCGCTCTCGTGGGCCGGCTGCGCGCCGCCGGTTGCGTCTACGCCGAGGACGAGGCCGAACTGCTGCTGGCCGCCGCCGATTCACCGGCCGCGTTGGCCGACCTGGCCGACCGGCGGGTCGCCGGTGAACCGCTGGAGTACCTGCTCGGGTGGGCCGAGTTCGCCGGCCTGCGGATCGCCGTCGACGCGGGCGTCTTCGTCCCGCGCGCCCGGACCGCCCTGCTGGTCGAGGTGGCGGTCGAGGTGACCGGCCCGACCCCGGCCGTGGTGGACCTCTGCTGCGGCTCCGGCGCCACCACTGTCGCGCTGGCGCACCGGCTCACGCCACGCTGGCTGGCCGCCGCCGACGTCGACCCGGCGGCCGTCGCGTGCGCGCGGCGCAACGTCGACGGGTTGACCATCGAGGTGTACGAGGGCGACCTCTTCGCGCCCCTGCCCCGGCGCTGGCGGGGGCGGCTGGACCTCGTCCTCTGCAACGCCCCGTACGTGCCGACCGAGGCGGTGGCGTTGATGCCTCCCGAGGCGCGGCTGCACGAGGCCCCGGTGGCCCTCGACGGCGGGCCGGACGGGCTCACCGTGCTGCGCCGGGTCGGCGTCGACGCGGCCGAATGGCTGACCCCGGGAGGGCACCTGGTGGTCGAGGCCGGTGTCACCCAGGTGGACGCGCTCTGCGCCGCGTTCACCGCCGCCGGCCTGCTCCCCACCGTGCGCCACGACGAGGACCTGGACGCCACCGCGGTCCTCGCCCGCCGCCCCACCTGAGCCTCGCCGCGCTCGGTACCCGCCGGGTGCCCGTCGCCCGCGCCGGGCTGCCCGCGCCAGGTCCCCCCGCCCCCGCGTTGGGTTGCCCCGCGTTGGGTTGCCCCGCGCGCAGGGTGCCCCGCGCGCAGGGTGCCCCGCGCGCAGGGTGCCCCGCGCTGGGGTGCCCCGCCGCCAAGATCCGCACAACATCAGGGATGTTGGTGTCTCCCGCGCGTCGGAGGCAGCAACATCCGGGAAGTTGCGCGGATCTTGGCGTGGGGCGTGGGGCGTGGGGCGTGGGGTGTGGGGTGTGGGGGGTGGGGTGTGGGGTGTGGGGTGTGGGGCGGGCCGGGCGTGGGGGCGGGCCGGGCGTGGCGGGGGGCCGGGCGTGGGGCGGGCCGGGCGTGGCGGGGGAGAGGGCTTGGCACTAGCCTCGGCTCACAATCATGACGGCGGGAGGCGGTTTCGGTGGGCAGCGCAGGGGTGCCGGTGGTCGTCGGGTTGGACAACGGCGGCACGAGCAACAACGCCACCGTGCTGACGGTGGACGGCCGCTTCCTGGTGGACGGGCTGCTGGAGATCCCCAGCGAGGTGCAGGCCGGGCCCGAGGCGGCGATCGAGGCGCTGGCCCGGGCGCTGGACGGTGCCCTGGCCCAGACCGGAGTGCCGCGCGAGCTGGTTCAGGCCGTCGGGCTGGACACTCCCGGCCCGGCCAGCGCCGACGGCGTCATCTCGTCGCGGGGCTCCACCAACTTCTCCCAGCCGGCCTGGCGGGGCTTCGACGTACGGGGAGCGCTGCAACGGCGGCTCGGCCTGCCGGTGATCTACCACAATGACGGCAACGCGGCGGCGCTCTACGCGCACCACGTCCACTTCGGCGCCGAGGCGATGACCCGCTCGTCGGTCGCCGCGATCGTCGGCACCGGCCTCGGCGGTGGCGTGGTGGAGAGCGGTCGGGTGATCGCCGGTGCGGCCGGCATGGCCGGGGAACTCGGCCACGTGCACATCCCGCTGAGCGGGCTGCTCGGCCCGGACCAGCCCGAACCCACCTGCGCCTGTGGCTTCACCGGTGACGTCGAGAGCGTCGCCTCGCTGACCGGCATCGAGCGCAACCTGTTGCCGTACTGGCTGACCCGGTACCCGGACCACCCGCTCGCCGCCGAACCGGTGGCCCGGGCCGCGAAGCTGGTACGCGGATACGGCGAACGGGGGGACGCCCTCGCGCGGGACCTGTTCGCCCAGCAGGCGATGGCGTTGGGACGGCTGTTCACCGTGGCGGCGAACTTCACCGACCCGCACGCGTACTTCGTCGGCGGTGGGGTGGTCGAGGCGGCGCCGGAGTTCCGCGACTGGTTCCTGGCGACGGTCCGCGAGCACACCGTGCTCCGCGAGGAGCAGGCGGCCGTGGCCACCTTCGCGTTGGTGCCGGACCGGGACATGGCCGGTGCCCGGGGCGTGGCGATCGCCGCCCTGGAAAGGCTGCGTGCGGCTCCGGAGCCCAGCCCGCTGGTCGCGTGAGGCCCGCCCCCATCCGCCGACTGTGCCTTGAGCCCGGCGTGCCCTGCGCCTGGCGTGCGTCGGGCTGGCCGTGCCGAAGGGCCGTTCGCTGATCGGCCCTGCCTGGGCTGGCCGTGCGTTGGGCTGGCCGTGCCGAGACCGGCCGTGCCGAGGTGGTCGGCCGGGGCTCGGCCCGGCCCGCCGCGCCCTCTTGTCGACGGCGCGGCGGGCGGTGGGCAGGCGTCGGGGTCGCTGCGTGGGGCGCGGGATCTGGTCAGGGGCGGGGTGGTGCCTGGGCGAAGGCGGCCCAGGCGGCGGTCGGGAACAGCAGGGCCGGGCCGGCCGGGTCCTTGGAGTCGCGGACGGCCACCAGCCGCGGCAGCGCGGCAACCTCGACGCAGGCGCCCTCGTCGCCGCTGCGGCTGCTCTTGCGCCACGCCGCTGCGGCCAAGGCCGCTGTGATTGTCGGTGTCATCGGTCCTACCGTCCCTTCAGGACTGACAGGAGCATCTCGCGGCTGTCCGCCGGGCTGAGCGCCACGCTTCGGAGATGCTCCATGATCTTGGTGCAGGTACGCGTCTCGCCGGCCCGGTCCAGGATCATCTGACCCGCGACTGTCTCCACCGAGGCGATGATCGGGTCCTCCGGGTCGGCGAACTCGAGGATGTGCAGTGAGCCCCGCGTGCCCCGGTGGTAACCGGCCGACAGTGGGATCACCTGGACGCTGATGTTCGGCAGCTCGGCCATCTTGACCAGGTGGCGTAGTTGACCGTCCATCACCGACCGGTCGCCGACCGGGCGTAGCAACGCGCCCTCGTCGATGATCGCGTCGAAGATGGGCGGGTTGTCGCCGGTGAGCCGTTGTTGTCGGTCCAGCCGGATCTTGACCCGTTGCTCCACCAGGTCGTCGCCGAGGGTGTGCGGCCCGCCGCGCATCACGCCACGGACGTAGTCGGCGGTCTGCAACAGGCCGGGCACCACCGAGGGCTCGAAGTTGGCGATGGCCGTGGCCTCGGCCTCCAACGCGATGAAGTCGATGGTGCGCGGGTCCAGCAGGTACGAGTACGACACCCACCAGCCCGGCTTGCGGGCGTCTTTGGCGAGTAGCACCGCTGCGGCCACCTCCTCGGCACTCACCCCGTACGACGTGAGCAGGGCGCGCACGGTGGCGGGGGTGATCAGGGTCTGGGCGTTCTCGTATCGGGAGAGGGTGCTGCGGGTGCTGTTGATCTCATCCGCCGCGGTCTCCAGCGTCAGCCCGGCAGCTTCCCGGTGATGGCGCAGGGCGATGCCGAGCCGGCGGGCACGGGCGGTCTTCGGAGCCATACATCGATGGTCGCACACATTCGCGGGAACGTCTGCATGAGAGAACGTCGATGAGAGTTGCATTCACGGCTGTACACGTGTCAATCTGTTATCGCGTCCTCACCGCCGGTTGTCGTGGCGACGGTGGTGGTGAGCGACCGGAGGGGATGGGGCGCGCGGCGATCGGGTTTCTCCCCCGTACCCGATCGTCGCGTGCCGCCCCGCCATCCCGGCCCGCCGGAAGGAGACGACGTGGGAACCTGCCCGCAGCCCCCCGCCGTGCACGCGGGCGGCCGTCGATGACCCGCTTCCTCGTGGTGCTCACCGACGTGCGCCCGGTGGAGGGCATCGAGCGCAACGAGCGGGTCGCGCCGGAGCGGCGCCGGCAGGTGGTCGGTGCCAGCAGTCGCGAGGCCGCCGACCGGATCGCCGGGGCGTTCATGGCGCTGGGCATGGTGCGGGCCGGCCGGCAGCGGGTGAAGGTGATAGCCGTCGGTCGACGGCACTCCCGGGACTGAGGTCGACGGCACTGCCGGCGCTGGATAGGCCCAGGTCACCGGCCTGCGAGACCTCTAGCGCACCGTCACGCACCGTATATCCTCTGTTGACCGATTGCCGTGTCGTGCCGTGGCTCGCCGGGTATCGCCTCGCCCCGCCGCCACGCACAGTAAGGTCAACCGGGTGAGCGCCACCGGCGAGCACGACCAGCCGCAGTCGCGTACGAAGAGGTGACCGGAGTGACCACCCCAGGCAAGACCCGCGTGGCGATCGTGTTCGGCGGCCGCAGCCCGGAGCACGGCATCTCCTGCGTCAGCGCCGGTAGCGTGTTCGAGGCGCTCGACCCGGACGAGTTCGAGGTGGTGCCCGTCGGCATCACCCGGGCCGGCCAGTGGGTGCTGACCGACGGCGATCCCGCCCAGCTCGCGATCAACGCCCGTCAGTTGCCGGAGATCACCGCAGACTCCGGCGACGACGTCGTGCTGCGCGCCGACCCCACGGGCAACGGGTTGATGGTGCTCGACCCCACCGAGGGTCCGCGGGTGCTGGCCGACGTGGACGTGGTCTTCCCGGTGCTGCACGGCGCGTACGGCGAGGACGGCACCATCCAGGGAATGCTGGAGATGGCCGGCATCCCCTACGTCGGGGCGAACGTGTTCGCGTCCGCCGCCGCGATGGACAAGGAGTTCACCAAGAAGCTCTGCGCCGTCGAGGGCATCCCGGTCGGCGCGTACGCGGTGCTGCGCAACGGGATGACGCTCAGCGAGCAGGACAAGGAGCGGCTGGGCCTGCCGGTGTTCGTCAAGCCGTCCCGGGCCGGGTCGTCGTTCGGCGTCAGCAAGGTCAGCGACTGGGCGCAGCTGGACGACGCGGTCGCCGCCGCCCGGAAGTTCGACCCGAAGGTCATCATCGAGGCCGCCATCGTCGGCCGTGAGGTCGAGTGCGGTGTGCTGGAGGGCGAGGCCGGCGGCGCGCCGGAAGCGTCGGTGCTGGCCGAGGTGCGGGTCGTCGCCGACCACGACTTCTACGACTTCGAGGCGAAGTACCTCGACGACTCGTGCGAGTACGACATTCCGGCGAACCTGCCGGAGCGGGTGACCCGCCAGGTGCAGGAGTACGCGGTCCGCGCGTTCACCGCACTGGACTGCGCCGGCCTGGCCCGGGCGGACTTCTTCGTCACGCCCGAGCTGGACGTCTACCTCAACGAGATCAACACGATGCCCGGGTTCACCCCGACGTCGATGTTCCCGCGGATGTGGGCGGCCGCCGGTCTGGAATATCCGAAGCTGGTCAACCGGCTGATCCGCACCGCCCAGCGGCGCGGCGTCGGCCTGCACTGAGCAGCCAGCCCCGCCCGGTCAGCCGGCGTGGGGCCCGCCCAGCATCGACCGTCGACGGCGGGGCCCACGCGACGTGAGCCCGCCGACGGCAGCGCCGGCCGCCGATGGCAGCGCCCACCCAACGTGAGCCCGCCGACGGCAGCCACCGCTCAGCGTCGGCCGCCGACGAGGGTGCGCCTGCTCAGCGTTGGCAGCCGGACGGGATGGCGCCGCCGGACGGCACGGTCGCCACGATCGTGCTGGAGATGGCCGGCACCCACTGCAAGGGCTGCTCGTACGAGCGGGGAACCCGCACGGTGATCAGCGTCTCCCGGTCGACGGTGCTGAGCACTGCCGCGTCGGCCTGCTCGGCCAGGTGCCAGCAGACCCGGTTGACCGTCCAGACCTCGTCGGTGCTGGGGAACGTCGGCTCGGTGCCGCCGCAGGCCACGGTGAGCGCGGGATCGCCGTACGCGGCGTTCTGCTCGGGACCGGCGGTCACCGGCCGCTGGGCCAGGTCGCGGATGCTCGCCGGTAGCTGGGAGAGCAGTGCCCGGCAGACGGTGGCCGGTCGAGCGGCCAGCGCCGGGGCGGCCATCTGCACGGGGGTGGTGGACTGCACCTGGACGCCGCTGGCGGACGGTGTCGGCGCGGCGACCGGCGTGTCCGGGGCGAGCTTGGTGAAGGCCAGCGCTGCCACCAACAACGTGACGGGCAACGCGATCAACGTGGCCAGGAGGGCGGCACCGCGGATGGTCCGGTCCCGACCGGCCGGCGCGGCGGCGGGCTGGTCGGCCGGTTCGCGGTTACCGTCAGCCGGCCCACGCGTCCCGTCAGCCGAGTCACCCGTCCCGTCGGCCGCCTCGCGCGTCCCGTCGTCGTCCAACGCGGAGGAGGAGGTCGTCATCTCGTCCACTTACAGCCGCACCACCGAACACGTGAGGGTGCGGGTGATCCCGGGCACCATCTGCACCTTGCTGACGATGAGTTTGCCCAGCTCGTCGACGGTGTTCGCCTCGGTGAGGACAACCACGTCGTACGGCCCGGTGACGGCGTCGACGCGTACGACGCCGGAGATGTCCGCGATGAGACCCGCCACGTCACGTGCGCGGCCGACCTCGGTCTGGATGAGGATGTACGCCTGTACCACGACTCGACCTCCGTCCGTCGCCGCTCGGGAGCGGCCCGAAGGGTGAAACTACCTTACGGACCAGGTCTGATCCCTATCGGTGGTCAAGGAGCAGCGGTGAGCGAGCACGGCGGAGCCGGGCGGCACGGGCGGAACGGCGGCGGTGGCGTCAGCGTGTCCGGGATCGGGGAGTTCGGGCTGATCGGGAGGATCACCGCTCGACTGTCGTACGGGCCGACGACACTGCTCGGCCCCGGTGACGACGCGGCGGTGGTGACCGCCCCGGACGGCCGGGTGGTGGCCTCCACGGACGTGCTGGTCGACGGGCGACACTTCCGGCGGGACTGGTGCTCGGCCCGCGACGTGGGGCACAAGGCGGCGGCCGCCAACCTGGCGGACATCGCGGCGATGGGCGCGACGCCGACGGCCCTCTTGGTCGCCCTCTGCATGCCGGCGGACCTGGAGACCGGCTGGGCGGAGGAGTTGGCGGACGGGCTGTCCGCGGAGGCGGCGACGGTCGGCGCGAGTGTCGTCGGCGGGGACATGTCCTCCAGTCCCACGCTGACCGTCGCGGTGACCGCGCTCGGCGACCTGCAGGGGCGCCCGCCGGTGGTGCGGTCCGGTGCCCGTCCGGGGGACGTGCTCGCCCTGGCCGGACGCACCGGGTACGCGGGAGCCGGGCTGAACGTGCTCACCCGGGGGTTCCGGACCCCCCGCCTGCTGGTCGAGGCGTACCGGCGGCCGCAGGTGCCCTACCCGGCCGGGCCGCAGGCCGCCACGCTCGGCGCCACCTCGATGATCGACGTGTCGGACGGGCTGCTCGCCGATCTCGGGCACGTGTCGACGGCGAGCGGGGTGGCCATCGACGTCCGCCGGGACGCGTTCGAGGTGCCCCGGCAGATGGCCGACGCCGCGCAGGCGCTCGGCGTCGACCCGTACACCTGGATCCTGGCCGGTGGCGAGGACCACGCGCTGGCCGCGACCTTCCCCCCGGCGGTGGCGTTGCCACCGGAGTGGCGGCCGATCGGTGTGGTCACACACGGTGGCGGTGTGACCGTCGACGGAGCGCCCTACGACGGCCCGACCGGCTGGGACCACTTCCGTTAGGGCCCTGCGCCCGCCGTACCCTGGACACCGTGAGTGAGATCGAGATCCGGGTGGTGCGGTTCGACGCACCGGTGGCGCAGCAGTTGATCCGAGCCGCACTGGCCGACCTCGGTGCCCGCTACGGCGGCTCCGGCGACGACACCCCGGTGGACGCGAGCGAGTTCGAGCCGCCGGACGGTGCGTTCCTGGTCGCCTACCTGGCCGGTGAGCCGGTCGGCTGTGGCGGCTGGCGCAGCCATGGCGCGGACACCGCGGAGTTGAAGCGGATGTACACGGCGCCGGCGGCGCGGGGGCGCGGCGTGGCCCGCGCGGTCCTGGCTGCCGTCGAGCGCTCGGCCCGTGAGCAGGGCCGCAAGCGGGTGGTCCTGGAGTGCGGTGACAAGCAGCCCGAGGCGATCGCCATGTACGGCTCAGCGGGGTACGAGCGGATCCCGAACTTCGGCTTCTACAAGGACGCGGAGGGCTGCGTCTCCTTCGGCCGCACCCTCTGACCTGCGGGTCCGCTGCGCGCGCCCGACGGGTGCGGACACGACAGAGCCGGCGGACCTCAGGGTCCGCCGGCTGAGCCGTACGAGAAAGTGGGTGCTACCGCGTCAGGCGCGGGTGACCTTGCCGGCCTTGATGCACGAGGTGCAGACCTTCAACTTCTTGGTGTTGCCGCCACCGGCCGGGGTACGCACCGACTGGATGTTCGGGTTCCAGCGGCGGTTGGTCCGCCGGTGCGAGTGGGACACGTTGTGGCCGAAGCCCGGTCCCTTGCCACAGACGTCGCACACGCTAGCCACGGGATACTCCTGGGATTGATACGTTCATGGGGTCGCCGGCAGGTGCTACCCGGGCAACCTGGTCAGGTTACCCGATGACTCGCCGACCCGGCCAACCGGCCCGGTCCGGCGCTCGTTCGCGCTCCGGCTCCCACCTGGTCGAGGGCCCGTCCGCCCGCGAGTGGGCCGGCCCGGCGGCAACGCTACCGGAGGTGTCCGCCCGCGCTGCCGTCCCCGCGAGACCGGGACGCGGAGGACACGCCGGACGACTCCGGCGCGTGTCGGTGCGCGCCAGTAGGCTTCTGCCCGTGCTGGACACCCTCGACGCCGCCACGGTCCGCCGCTGGTGCGCGAGCGGGTTGGCCGCGCTCAAGCGCCACCAGGGCGAGATCGACCAGCTCAACGTCTACCCGGTGCCCGACGGTGACACCGGCACCAATCTGGTGCTCACCCTCACCTCGGCGCAGCAGGCGCTCGCGATGGATCTGGACACTCTCCCCGACAGCGGGCCGACCGCACACGGGCACGCGCTGCGGCTGATGGCGCAGGGCGCGCTGCTCGGTGCGCGGGGCAACTCCGGGGTGATCCTCTCGCAGATCCTGCGGGGGGTCGCCGACGAGGTCGCCGTGGTGCCTGTGGTGCGCGGTCGGGAGTTGGCCGCCGCGCTGCGTTCCGGCACCGCCGCCGCGTACACCGCGGTCGCCCGGCCGGTCGAGGGCACGGTGCTCACCGTGGTCGCGGCGGCCGCCACGGCAGCCGAACAGGCCGACAGCGACGACCTGCCGGCGGTGGCCCGCGTCGCGGCCCGGGCCGCGACCGAGGCGCTCGCCCGGACCCCGGAGCAACTGCCGGCGTTGGCCCGCGCGGGTGTCGTCGACGCCGGTGGCCGAGGGCTCTGCGTGCTGCTCGACGCCCTGGTCGCGGTGCTCACCGGCGAGACCGACGCCCGGCCCGCGCCGCCGCCGCGCTCCGTCCGTCCGGCGGCCACCGCCGCCCGGGAGACCGGCTCCGAGGAGTACGCGTACGAGGTGCAGTTCCTCCTCGACGCAGGCGTTGAGGCGGTCGACGGGTTGCGGCGGACGCTCGACGCCTTGGGGGATTCCCTGGTCGTCGTCGGCGACGGGCGGGAGCCGGAGGCCACCTGGAACGTGCACGTGCACGTCAACGACGTGGGCGCGGCGGTCGAGGCCGGTGTCGCCGCCGGTCGGCCGTACCGGATCTCGGTGACCCGCTTCGCCGACCAGCCGGAGTCGCCCCCGGGGCCGGTGGCGACCGGCCGGGCCGCGGTGGTGGTCGCCACCGGGGGTGGCATCGCCGAGTTGTTCGCCGCGGAGGGCGCCACCGTCGTGCCGGGTAACCCGTCCACCGGTGAGTTGCTGGACGCCGTCCGCAGCACCGGTGCGGCCCGGGTGGTGGTGCTGCCCAACGACGCCGACACGGAGGCCGTGGCCAGCGCGGCGGCGCGCGAGGCCCACCGGCACGGCATCAAGGTGAGCGTGGTGCCGACCCGCTCGCCCGTGCAGGCGCTCGCCGCCCTCGCGGTCCGCGACGGCGACCGCCGCTTCGAGGACGACGTGATCGCGATGGCCGAGGCGGCCGGCGCGTGCCGCTACGCCGAGGTCTGCCACGCCAGCCGGGAGGCGCTGACCGTCGCCGGGCCGTGCCGCCCCGGCGACGTCCTGGCGCTGGTCGAGGGGGAGGTGCACCTGATCGGCACCGACCTCACCGACACCTGCGCCGCAGTCGTCGACCGGATGCTCGGCGGCGGCGGCGAGATGGTCACCCTGTTGGCCGGGCTGGACGCCCCGGCCGGGCTCACCGACGCCGTCCGCGCCCACGTCGCGAGTCGCTGGCCGTTCGTCGAGGTGCACGCGTACCCGGGGGGCCAGCCGTTTTATCCGCTCCTGGTAGGGATCGAATGAGCGAACCAGCCACCGTGGACACTCCGCTGAAGAAGCTGGTCGGGGACAAGACGGCCAAGGCGTTGGCCACGCACCTCGACCTGCACACCGCGGGTGACCTGGTCTACCACTTCCCGCGCCGCTACGACGAGCGCGGCGAGCACACCGACATCCGTTCCCTGGACGTCGGCGAGCAGGTCACCGTGCTGGCCCAGGTGCAGCGCACCGCGGTGCGTCCGATGCGGCAGCGGCGGGGCAACCTGCTGGAGGTGACCGTCGGCGACGGCTCCGGCGGGGTCCTGACGTTGACGTTCTTCGGCAACCAGGCGTGGCGCGAGCGGGAGCTGCGCCCCGGTCGGTGGGGGCTGTTCGCCGGCAAGGTCACCGAGTTCCGGGGCAAACGGCAGCTCAACGGCCCGGAGTACGTGCTGCTCGGCGAAGGTGGGGACGGCGAGGCGGCGGTCAACGACGAGATCGAGGAGTTCGCCGGTGCGTTGATCCCCGTCTACCCGGCCGCGGCGGCCCTGCCGACCTGGGTGATCGCCCGGTGCGTACGCGTCGTGCTGGACACGTTCACCCCGCCGGACGATCCGCTGCCGGCCGACGTGCGAGCCGGCCGCAAGCTGGTCGGGCTGGGCACCGCGCTGAAGGAGATCCACCGGCCGTCCAGCAAGGAGGCACTGCACCGGGCACGGCGGCGGCTCAAGTGGGACGAGGCGTTCGCCGTCCAGTTGACCCTGGTCCAGCGCAAGCACCGGGCAGCCGACTGGCCGGCCCGACCCCGCCCGGCCCGGCCAGGTGGGCTGCTGGAGGCATTCGACGCCCGTCTGCCGTACGAGCTGACGGAAGGCCAGCGCGACGTGGGCGTCGAGATCGCCGCGGACCTGGCCGCACCGCACCCGATGCACCGCCTGTTGCAGGGTGAGGTGGGCTCGGGCAAGACCGTCGTGGCGTTACGGGCGATGCTTCAGGTGGTCGACGCGGGCGGGCAGGCCGCGCTCCTGGCGCCCACCGAGGTGCTGGCCGCCCAGCACCACCGCGGCATGCTCGACCTGCTCGGGCCGCTCGGCAGAGCCGGCGAGCTGGGTTCCGCCGAGCACGCCACCCGGGTCGAGCTGGTCACCGGCTCGCTGGGCGCGGCGGCCCGGCGGCGGGCGCTCGGCGAGGTCGCCAGCGGTGCCGCGGGCATCGTGCTCGGCACCCACGCCCTGCTCTACGAGGGGGTCGACTTCGCCGACCTCGGCCTGGTGGTCGTCGACGAGCAACACCGCTTCGGCGTGGAGCAACGCGACGCCCTGCGGGCCAAGGCCGACCAGCCGCCACACGTGCTGGTGATGACGGCCACGCCCATCCCGCGCACGGTGGCGATGACCGTCTACGGCGACCTGGAGGTCTCCACCCTCTCCCAGCTCCCCCGGGGGCGGTCGCCGATCGCCTCGCACGTGGTGCCGGCCGCCGAGAAGCCGGCCTACCTGGACCGGGCCTGGCGTCGGCTACGCGAGGAGGTGAACGCCGGCCACCAGGCGTACGTGGTCTGTCCCCGGATCGGTGACGGTCCCACCTCCGACGAGGAGCCGCCACCCGAGGACGACAACGGTCGACGCCCGCCGCTGGCGGTGACCGAGGTGGCACCGCTGCTGGCCGAGGGGCCGCTGCACGGGCTGCGGATCGGGGTGCTGCACGGTCGTCTGCCGGCCGACGAGAAGGACGCGGTGATGCGGTCCTTCGCCGCCGGTGACCTGGACGTGCTGGTGGCGACCACCGTGATCGAGGTCGGCGTGGACGTGCCGAACGCGACCGTGATGATCGTGTTGGACGCGGACCGTTTCGGTGTCTCCCAACTGCACCAGTTGCGGGGTCGGGTCGGCCGGGGTGCCGCCGCCGGGCTCTGTCTGCTGGTCAGCGAGGCGGCCGAGGGGTCGTCGGCGCGGGAACGGCTGGACGCGGTGGCGTCCACCAGCGACGGTTTCAAGCTCGCCGAGCTGGATCTGGAACAGCGCCGTGAGGGTGACGTGCTGGGCGCCACCCAGTCCGGGCACCGGTCGCACCTGCGGCTGCTGTCGCTGCGACGGGACACCGAGCTGATCCGCGACGCCCGTGCCGAGGCGATCACCCTGATCGAGGACGACCCGGAGCTGACCCGCAACCCGGCGCTGGCCGCCTCGGTGGCCGCGTTGGTGGACGAGGACCGCGCGGAGTACCTGGAGAAGGGCTGAGGCCCGCTGACCTGACCTCCACCGGGCGACTGCGGCCCGCTCGGGCCCTCGCCCCGGCGTGGGCCCCGCTCGCGCTCCGGGCTGCTCCGGCCCGCGCTGGCTCGCGCCCGCTGGTGATCCACTCCCGTTTCAGGAAACCGGGGGGTCGAGCCCTGAGGGATGCCCCGGCTTCAATGACTCCGAGTCGATCACGCTGCCCAGGGCGACCGGCGGGCCGTGCAGCCGGCGGGCCGTGCAGCGCATGACGAGGTTGCCCAGGGCTTGGCGGGCCACCTCGCGCATGACAGAGGGCGCGCCGACCGGATGGTCGACGCGCCCTCTGTCGTCAGAGCGGGTTGTTTCAGGCGGTGAAGGTCACCCGACGCCGCCGGGCGATGACGAAGAGCACCGCGCCGGCGATCAGCAGCGCGATCGCACCGGCGGCGATGCCGCCCGCCGCCGCACCGGTGACCGGGAGGCCCGGCTCCTCGCCACCGGCGCCACCGCCGCCGCAGTTGCCCTCCGGCGTGTAGATGGCTTCCATCTCCAGGTCGAGGTCGGGCAGCGCGACGAGCGCCGACTCGGCCTTACCGGCCGTGAAGGTCACGGTCTCCGACTTGCCGGAGGCGACCGTACGGGTCTCGTTCTTGTCGCCGTAGGTGAACGTCGCCTTGACCGGGAGGCCACCCTCGGGGTTGGTCACGGTGAGGGCGAAGTTCTTGCAGTCGGCCTTGGTGGTGACGGCCGGCAGCGGGCAGTCCTCGGGGCGCTGCCACGAGTACGTGCCGTTCTCGACGACCTTGCCGTCGACCAGCACCTCGATCTTGCCGGCGTCGGCGGCGGGAACCACGACGCTGGTGTCGGCCTTGCCGGCCGGGACGGAGACCTTCTTGGTGAAGCCGTTCTCGCCCTTGACCTCGAACTCGACCGCGTACTTGCTGATCTTGCCGTCGTTGCTCAGCGACACGGCGACGGAACCGTCGCAGTTGGACGCGAAGGTCGAGGCCGGGGTGGTGCAGCTCTTGCTGCCGCCGTTGTACCAGCCCTGCGGGCCCTTCGAGCGGTTACCCGGGGCGCCCGCCGAACCGAGCTTCTTGTCGCCGTAGCGCTTGCCACCGTCGACCAGCTCGTCGATGACCTCGTCCTTGCCGCCCCAGATCAGGTCGACCTGGGTGTGGCAGTCCGGGATCTCCACGTTCAGCTCGATCTCGGTCTGGGTGCCACCGATCCAGTTGCTGTCCGGCGTGCCGTAGACGTACTGCGGGGTGGCGAACTGCGGCCGGGGCGCGAAGTACGACACCAGCGTGAACCACTGCTTGCCCTCGCCGCAGAGCGGCAGGTCACCGTCGAGCTTGACGGTGGCGGTGCCCTTCGGACCGTCGAAGGTGTGGCTGTACTTGGCCTTGTCGACGTCGACGCACTTCGGTGCCGGCGCGCAGGAGCTGTCGGCGGCCAGGTTGATGCTGCCGTCGTTGGTGGCCTCCTGCCCGTTCTTCTTCCACTTGCCGAAGATGGTGAGCTTGGCGGTGGCGGTGTCGCCCGGCACCCGCTGGACGGCCAGGACGCTGGCGCCCTTGCGGATGACGTAGCCCTGCAGCGGGACCGCCTCGGAGCCCTCGACGGGCACGGTGACCTCGGTCGCCGGCTCCGCGGTCACCGTCTTGAGGGTGACCGCCTTGTCGCGCTCGCTGTTCTCGACCTTCCAGGTGATCACGCGCTCGCCGGTGAGCCGGTCACAGTCGGCTACGGCGGTGATCGTGGTGTGGTGCGCGCTGGCCGGGCCGGCCACCGCGACTGCCCCGGTGAGGCCGATGAGGGCGGCTCCCAGGATGGCCAGCGGTCGCTGTAGCGACAGCTTGGGACGGATCACGGGTACTCCTGGAGTGCTGAAGCGTCAGGGGTGTGGCACGGGAGTGACAGTGGACGGTCGCTGCACGTCCGATTGGAGAGGCGCCCTCCCGTACCGCGGGCCGGTGGGTTGCCGCCGGCACCCGGCAGACCCTAGCGAGATCGTCGGTCGTGAGACAGCGCTCAGGATTTGCTAAGACGGATGTTATGAAGTTGAGATCATTGATATACGAGAAGTGATCACGTGGTCTTCGTGGTGGTACCGACCGTGTCGGGCGATAGGTCCGACGGGTCGCGTAGCGTCGCGGGTATGAGCAGGAGGAGACCGTGACCCGGATCGTGGCCGGCGCACTGGGTGGCCGGCGGATCGCCGCGCCTTCCGGCGCCGGCACCAGACCCACGTCCGACCGGGTCCGGGAGGCGCTGTTCAGCGCCGTCGAGGCCGAGGTCGACCTCGACGGCGCCCGCTTCGCCGACCTGTACGCCGGTTCCGGCGCGGTCGGGCTGGAGGCGCTCTCCCGGGGTGCCCGGCACGTGCTGCTTGTCGAGTCCGACCCACGGGCGGCCCGGGTGATCCGGGAGAACATCGCGACCCTGGGCGTCGGCCCGGCCGCCCGCCTGGTCGCCGGCAAGGTGGCGACGGCGCTGGCCGCCGGCCCGGACGGCGGGCCGTACGACGTGGTCTTCGCCGATCCGCCCTACGCGGTCCCGGACGAGGAGATCACCGCCCTGTTGGCCGCTCTGGTCGACGGCGGGTGGCTGGCGCCCGACGCGCTCGTGGTGGTGGAGCGGTCCAGTCGGACCAGGCAGTTCGACTGGGTGGACGGCATCACCTCCGACCGCAGTCGCCGTTACGGCGAGACCACACTTTGGTACGGTCGCCGATCATGAGACGTGCGGTGTGCCCCGGTTCGTTCGATCCGGTCACCAACGGACACCTCGACATCATCGGGCGGGCCAGTCGGCTCTTCGACGAGGTGATCGTCGGTGTGCTGGTGAACCAGTCGAAGAGTGGCCTGTTCACCGTCGAGGAGCGGATCGACATGCTCCGCGAGGTGACCTCGTCGTACGGGAACGTGCGGGTCGAGTCGTTCCGGGGACTGCTGGTGGACTTCTGCCGGGCCCAGCAGGCGAGTGTGCTGATCAAGGGTCTGCGGGCGGTCAGTGACTTCGACTACGAGTTGCAGATGGCCCAGATGAACATCGGGCTGGCGGGCGTCGAGACGTTGTTCATGCCGACCAACCCGCTCTACTCGTTCCTCTCGTCGAGCCTCGTCAAGGACGTGGCCAAGTGGGGCGGCGACATCTCCGCGCACGTCCCCGACCCGGTCCGTAAAGCCCTCCAGGCCCGGCTCGGCCCCCGTAGCTGATCCGCTCGCTTCCGGCGGCGGCCACACCGACCGGGTCGCCGTCACGCCCCTTTTGCGCGAATTCGAGGCAAGAGTACGGGCACGGTGGGCGCCGGGTGACGATGTCGCGACGCGCCGGGTTGGGGTGGATGGGGCGCGGGTGGGGCGGGCACGCCATGATTGGTGGCGCGGGGAACGGCCGTAGCCCGCATCATGGAGGTCGGCCGAAGAACGACAGGAGTGAGGTACCGGTGGACCCGCTCGATCGCATCGACGAACTGATCGCCATGGTGGAGCAGGCCCGCTCCGTCCCGATGTCGCGCAACAACTGCATGGTCGACCGGGGCGAGACGATCGCGGCCCTCGACGAGATACGTGCCGACCTCCCCGCCGACCTGCGTCGCGCCG
The DNA here is from genome assembly GCF_029581455.1 of Micromonospora sp. WMMD964. Taxonomy (NCBI): domain Bacteria; kingdom Bacillati; phylum Actinomycetota; class Actinomycetes; order Micromonosporales; family Micromonosporaceae; genus Micromonospora; species Micromonospora sp. WMMD964. The sequence goes on from NZ_CP120860.1 coordinate 2,482,724, forward strand.
CCGCGCTCCTGGAGGAGCGGGACAAGATCATGGAGGCCGGCAAGCGCGAGGCGGACCGGATCATCAGCGAGGGTGAGGCAGAACACGCCCGCCTGGTCTCGGTGAACGAGATCACCGTGTCGGCCGAGCACGAGGGTGCCCGGATCATCGCCGAGGCCCGGGCCGAGGCGCAGCGCCTGCGTGAGGAGGTCGACGACTACGTCGACACCGCGCTGGCCAACTTCGAACAGTTCCTCACCCGGGCGCTGGCCTCGATAGAGCGCGGCCGGGACAAGATGCACGCCCTGCGGGAGATCGGCACGTTCGCTGGGGACGAGGCGGAACGCCCGCTACCCTTCTGAGCGGCACCTCACCAGCCGACATTCTCGCCGCAGGCGTCGCCCCCGGTTCGACGGTCCGGCGGTCGTCCAGGTAACCTTTTTTGTCGGCCTCTCACCGGCCGGAGTCTAACTATGCCCAAGCACTCGCCATCGACACTCAACCCCAGGTCGCCGCTGGTCCTCGACACGAGGGACCTGCCGCGCCGCCCTGGCGCGTTGCGTGAGGTCAAGCGGGTCGTGCCGGCACCGGCGGACCTCGGTGTGGAGATGATCGGCGTGCCGGAGGGTGCGGATCTCGACCTCGATCTGAGGTTGCAGTCGGTGTCCGAGGGCGTGCTCGTCTCCGGGACCATCACCGGTCCCGTCAAGGGCGAGTGCGGCCGTTGCCTGCGCGAGATCAACGACTCGATGGGCGTGACGATCCAGGAGCTGTACGCGTACGAGGACAGCACCACGGACGCCACGACCGACGAGGACGAGGTGGGCCGGATGCAGGGCGATCTGATCGACCTGGAGCCGGCGCTGCGGGACGCGTTGGTGCTCACGCTGCCGACCAACCCGCTCTGCCGGGAGGACTGCCCAGGACTGTGCCCCGAATGCGGGGCGCACTGGGACGATCTGCCGGCCGACCACAGTCACCAGCAGATCGACCCGCGTTGGGCGGGCCTGTCGCAACTGACCGTTACAGAGGAGTAAGAACCGTGGCCGTCCCGAAGCGCAAGATGTCGCGCAGCAACACCCGGTCCCGCCGGGCGAACTGGAAGGCGACCGTGGTCGCGACCGTTGCGTGCCCGCAGTGCAAGTCCCCGAAGCTGCCGCACGCCGCTTGCTCCGTCTGCGGCACCTACAACGGCCGCCAGGTTCTCGAGGTCTGACCTGGACGCCCAGTGACGCCCCCGACCTCAGGTCGGGCGGCGCGCGCATCCTGGCATTCGCCCGGTGCCCCGGCTCCCTCCGACGCCCGGCCGACTCCGGCCGGCGTTCCCGTGGAGCCGGGCACCGCGCGGATCGCCGTTGACCTCCTCGGCGGGGACGACGCTCCCGCCGTCGTGGTTGACGGCGCTCTGCGGGCCATGCGCGCCGACCCTGATCTGCACCTGCTCCTCGTCGGCCCGGCCGAGGTCGCCGACGAGTTGATCGCTGAGCTCGATCCGGCGCAGCGCGTCCGGGTCGCGGTGCGGCCCGTCCGCGACGTGGTCGGCATGGCCGACCACCCCAGCGCCGCCCGCGCGGAGAGCACCGTCCGCGCCGCGGTCACCGCCGTCCGCGACGGCACCGCCGACGCTCTGGTGTCCGCCGGTGCCACCGGTGCCACCGTCACCGCTGCCGTTCTCGGCCTCGGCCGCTGGCCGGAGATCCGCCAACCCGCCCTGGTCGCCACCCTGCCCGCCGTGGCCGGGCCGGTCGTCCTGCTCGATGTCGGTGGCTCCCTGGAGCCCCGCCCGGCCACCCTCGCCCGGCACGCCGTCCTCGGCGCCGCCTACGCCGCGGTGGCCCACTCGATCTCCGCGCCCCGGGTCGGGCTGCTGTCGGTCGGCACCGAGGCCGGCAAGGGGGACCGGGTCCGTCGGGCCACCGACCCGTTGCTCACCGTCGAGCCGCTCCCCGCCGGGGCGCGCTACGTCGGCCTGGTCGAGGGGTACGACGTGACCCTCGGCGCGCGCGCCGACGTGGTCGTCACCGACGGCTTCACCGGTAACGTGCTGCTCAAGGCCATCGAGGGCGCGTACGCCATGGCCGGCGGTCCTCCCGCCGAAGGTGGCGCTCCCCGCGCTGCCGCCCTCCTGGGCGTGGCGGGGACGGTGGTCGTCTGCCACGGTTCCGCCCGCGCCGGCGACGTCGCCTCCGGCATCGCCCTCGCCGCTCACCTGTGGCGTCGGCGCGCCACCGATCTGGTCTCCGCGTTGCTCGACGGCGACGCCGTGACGGACCGCACCAATCGTTCCACCGACACCGAGGTACGCACATCATGAGCAACGACAAGAGGCGGCGGGTGTCCGTCAGTCACCTGGAAGCGGCTTTCGGCGTGAGCCTCGAACCCGAGCTGCTCCAGCGCGCGCTGACCCACCGCTCGTACGCGTACGAGAACGGTGGGCTGCCCACCAACGAGCGCCTGGAGTTCCTCGGCGACTCGGTGCTCGGCGTGGTGATCACCACGGCGCTGTTCCACAACCACCCGGACCTGCCCGAGGGGCAGTTGGCCAAGCTGCGGGCCAGCGTGGTCAACATGCGGGCGTTGGCGGACGTGGCCCGTGGTCTGGGTCCGGACGGGCTCGGCGCGTACCTGCTGCTCGGCAAGGGCGAGGAGACCACCGGCGGCCGGGACAAGGCGAGCATCCTCGCCGACACGCTGGAGGCGCTGCTCGGCGCGATCTACCTCCAGTACGGGTTGGACACGACGGGCATCGTCATCCACCGGCTGTTCGACCCGTTGATGGCCGAGTCGGCCGGTCGGGGGGCCGCGCTGGACTGGAAGACCAGCCTGCAGGAGCTGACGGCGGCGCTCGGGCTGGGCGTTCCGGAGTACCGGATCGAGGGCACCGGCCCTGATCATCTGAAGACCTTCACCGCCTGGGTGGTGGTGGCCGGCAACCGGTACGGCGGTGCCGAGGGGCGCAGCAAGAAGGAGGCCGAGCAGCGCGCCGCCGAGGCCGCCTGGCGGACGCTCGCCGAGCAGAACGGCCAGAACGGTGACGAGGGCCAGACCGATGGTGCCGCCCCGACCAGCCAGGGCGGGCAGGCCAACGGCGCCGCGCAGACCAACGGTGCCGGGCGGACCGGCGACGAGTCGGTCGGTCCGCTGGAACGCGCCGAGCGGGCGGCTCAGGCCGAGCAGGCCGACCACCTGGCGCAGGCCCTGCCGGCCGGGGGCGCCGACGGCCACGAGACCGGGTCGCGGCGTGCCTGAGCTGCCCGAGGTCGAGACCGTCCGGCAGGGGCTGGCCGAGTGGGTCGTCGGCCGCCGGATCGTCTCGGTCGAGGTCCGTCATCCGCGTGCGGTCCGCCGGCACGTTCCCGGTGACGTGCACTTCGCCGACGTGCTCGCCGGTCGGACGGTGCTCGGCGCCCGCCGTCGCGGGAAGTACCTGTGGCTGCCACTGGACAGCGGCGACGCGATAGTCGGTCACCTCGGCATGTCCGGTCAGATGCTGCTCCAGCCGTCCGGCACCGTCGACGAGACCCATCTGCGGGTCCGGTTCCGGTTCGCCGACGACGGGCCGGAGCTGCGTTTCGTCGACCAACGCACGTTCGGTGGGCTCTCGGTGAGCGAAGGCGGAGCCGAGCTGCCCGACGAGATCGCGCACATCGCCCGTGACCCGATCGACCCGGAGTTCTCCGACGCGGGGTTCGTCGCCGCGCTGCGTCGCCGGCACACCGAGGTGAAACGGGCCCTGCTCGACCAGACCCTGATCTCCGGGGTGGGCAACATCTACGCCGACGAGGCGCTCTGGCGGGCTCGACTGCACGGCGGGCGACCCACGGACGCGCTGACCGGCCCGGCCGTGCAGCGCCTGCTCGGCCATGTCCGCGACGTGCTCGGCGAGGCGATCCGTGAGGGCGGCACCAGCTTCGACGCCCTCTACGTCAACGTCAACGGGGAGAGCGGTTACTTCGACCGGGCGCTCAACGCGTACGGCCGTGAGGGTGAGCCGTGCCGCCGGTGCGGTACGCCGATCCGCCGCGAGGCGTTCATGAACCGGTCCTCGTACAGCTGCCCGCGCTGCCAACCGCGGCCCCGGGGTTCCCTTCGGGGATGACCCGGAGTCGACTCCGGGGCTGCATCGGCGGGTCGCGGCGGACCGCTCCGGACCGTACCCCGGCGTACGTCCGATTCGTGGGTTGATGCCCGCCGCGCCGACCCCCGTCGGCCCACCCGGGGTTTCCGGGGTGGGCCGGGGCTGATCCCCGATGTGACTGCCTCGTCACGCCCCTAACGTCAGCACCGTTGACCGGGGGGCTGACGTGACAGGGGGAGCCGAGATGCGGAGAAGACCGGTGACGGTGCGGTTGGCGCGGTGGAGCGCCGAGCACCCGTGGCGGGCGATCGCGCTGTGGGCGGTGTTCGTGGCGGTGTGCTTCGTCGGCGGCAACGCCGCTGGTCTCAACGAGGCCACCAGCGGTGACCAGGCCATCGGTGAGGCGGGGCGGGCGGGCCTGATCGTGGACGCCGCCGACTTCGACGACCCGGCCGTGGACAACGTCCTGATCACCTCTCGCGGCGGTGCGCTGGACCGGGCGGCGGCCACGGCAGCCGCCGACGACGCGGCGGCCCGGCTGCGCACGGTCGTCGGGGTGGCCGCGGTGGGGCAGCCGGTCACCGCCCGCGACGGTTCCGCGCTGCTGGTGCCGGTCACCATGTCCGGTGACCCGGAGACGGCGTCGGAGCGGGTGCAGCCGTTGCGCGACGCCACCGCCACCGTGCAGGCGGCACATCCGCAGGTACGCGTGGAACAGGTCGGCGGGCCGTCGATCGGTCAGGCCCTCGACGACACGCTGGGCAAGGACTTCGAGCGTGCCGAACTGCTCAGCCTGCCGGTCACCCTGGCCATCCTGATCATCGCGTTCGGGGCGTTGATCGCGGCCAGTGTGCCGGTGCTGCTGGCGCTCTCGTCGGTCGCCGCCGCGATGGGTCTGTCCACCCTCGCCTCGCACCTGGTGCCCGCGACCGACACCACGGCACCGGTGATCCTGCTGATCGGTATGGCGGTCGGGGTCGACTACTCGCTGTTCTACATCCGTCGGGAGCGGGAGGAACGCGCCAAGGGCCGTTCCGGCCTCGACGCCGTGGAGATCGCGGCGGAGACGTCCGGTCACGCCGTGGTGGTGTCCGGCCTCGCGGTGATGATCTCGATGGCCGGGCTGCTGCTCGCCGGTGACGTGGTCTTCTCGTCCCTCGCGGTCGGCTCGATCCTGGTGGTCGCCGTCGCGGTGACCGGTTCGTTGACGGTGCTGCCCGCCCTGTTGGCCCGGCTCGGCCGCTGGGTCGACCGGCCCCGGGTGCCGCTGCTCTGGCGGCTGACCGCGCCGCGCACCGGCCGACACGGCCAGCCCCGCGCGCCCCGGCTCTGGCCCGCGGTGCTCCGGCCCGCGCTGCGCGCGCCGGTGGCGACGCTCGTCATCTCGGTCGGGCTGCTGCTCGCGCTGGCCGCGCCGGCGCTCGGCATGAAGCTGAAGTTCCCCGGTATGGAGGACCTGCCGCGCACCACGCCGGCCATGCAGGCGTACGACCGGCTCACCGCCGCGTTCCCGAGCACCGGCACCAACCACGTGGTGGCCGTGCGGGCGCCGGCCGAGCAGGCCGACCGGGTACGCGCCGCCCTCACCGACCTGTCCGGCCGCGCGGCCGGCGATCCGCTGTTCGCCCCGGTCGAGGCGGACGGCCCGAAGATCGAGGTGTCGGCCGACCGGCGGGTGTCGGTGCTGGACGTCGCCACCCCGTACGCCAGCCGGGACGACCGGTCGGTGCAGTCGCTGGAGAAGCTGCGCGAGGACCTGGTCCCGGCCGGGTTGCGGGGCATCCCCGGCATCGAGTACGCGGTCGGTGGCAGCGTCGCCGACAGCGAGGACTACGCGGCCCACGTCCGGGACAAGTTGCCGCTGGTGATGGGCTTCGTGCTGGTGCTGACCTTCCTGGTCATGGTCTTCACCTTCCGGTCGGTGGTGGTCGCGGCGAGTTCGATCGCGCTGAACCTGCTCTCCGCCGGTGCCGCGTACGGGCTGCTGGTGCTGGTCTTCCAAGGTGAGTGGGCCGAGGGGCTGCTCGGCTTCACGTCGATGGGCGCCATCGTGTCCTGGTTGCCGCTGTTCCTCTTCGTGGTCCTCTTCGGCCTCTCGATGGACTACCACGTCTTCGTGGTCAGCCGGATCCGCGAGGCGATCCGGTCCGGCATGCCCAACCGCGACGCCGTGTCGTACGGGATCACCTCGTCGGCCGGGGTCGTGACCAGCGCGGCGGTCGTGATGGTCGGGGTCTTCTCGATCTTCGCCACGCTGAGCACGATCGACATGAAGCAGCTCGGCATCGGCCTCGCGGCGGCGATCCTGCTGGACGCCACGATCATCAGGGGAGTGGTGTTGCCGGCACTGATGACCATGCTGGGCGACGCCAACTGGTGGGCCCCGCGCTTTCTGCGCCCTCGTCCGCAGGCGGCCGCGCCCAGCGACCCGCCGGCCCCCAACCCGCAGTTGGTGCCGGTGCCCTGACGTCGAGCGTGCTGGGCCGGGTCGCGACCGCGGCCCGGCCCAGCAGCAGGCTCAGGGCAGCGGGCAGGCTTCCCGGGAGGCGTCCAACGCGCGGTCCTTCCGGATCGAGGCGAAGCCGTAGCCGACTGTGGTCACACAAAAGTCGTCGGTCGTGCCGGTGTACTCCACGTGGAAGACCGGCTTGCCGGCGTCGGCGAACGGCAGCAGCTTGGCGCACTGGGCCAGCCGCACGCACTCCTCGTTGACCACGAAGTCGAAGTCGGGAGCCAGCGCGGCGAGCTGCGGCACGTCGTTGACCAGCCCGGGGGAGAGGCTCAACGAGCGGGCCAGCTCGGCCAGCCTCCGGTTGAACAGCAGTTGGTCGTCGAAGTCGAGTGGGAAGCCGGTGCGGAACGCGTACCCGTCGGTGTCGGCGAGCGCGACCGCGCCGAAGCCCTTGCCCCGGCAGAGCCGGAACCGGTCGGCCAGCACCGGTTTCAGCGCGTCCCAGCTCCGGACGTCCAGCCACCGGCTGTCCGGCCGGGGCCCGGCCGCACCCTGGACGACGTCCGGGAACCGGCTGGCGTCCGGGTCGGCGGAGCGGACCGACCCGACGTGCACCTGGCAGATCAACCGGCGATCCCGGGAACGCAACTCGGCGGTCTGCGCGGCGGTGGTGGCCACCGGGTCGAGCAGGAAGACGTCCGCCTCCACCGTCGGGTCGAGGGGACCGGTGAGCTGCCACTGCCACTGCCAGTGGCGGGACTGCCCGGCCGGCCACGCGGTGGGCGCGCCGGGCGGGGTGAGCGCCGGGCGGCAGCCGTACACCGGCACGACCATGAGCAACGCGATGCCCGCCGACGCGACGCGGTGCAGCGGGCGTACGGCGGGGCGTCGCCGTGGCCGGATCCGCATCGGCAGCTCCCGGGGTCGGGGCGGCCCGTCGCCGCCCGCACCAGTACGCCGACCCCGCGCTCGGCCCGACGTACCTCATCGGGTCAAACGAGCGCGGGGGCGCGGACGACGCGCGGTCAGCGCGGCGCTGCGAAGACCTGCGTCCAGTACGGCCCGTTGCTGCTGGCGATGCCGACGCCGATCTCGGTGAACGCGCAGTTCAGGATGTTGGCCTTGTGGCCGGAGCTGTTCATCCAGGCGTCCATCACGGAGGTCGGTGTCTTCTGGTTCCAGGCCACGTTCTCGCCGTAGGTGCGCCAGGCGTAGCCGACCCGGTCCAGCCGGACCCCGGCGTTGCTGCCGTCGCTGCCCGTGTGCGACATGTTCTGGTGGTCGGCCTGGTCCTGGCTGTGCTTCTGCGCGGCGGTCATCAGCTTGTCGTCGATGGTCAGCGCCTTGCAGCCGGCCTTGGCCCGCTCGGCGTTGACCAGGTCCACCACCTCGCGGGCCTGCGAGCTGACGGTGCCGCTGGAGCCGCCGGACCCCGAACCGCTGGTCGTGCTCGGCGCGGTGCTGCGCGCGCGGCGCGACGCGGCGGTGGTCCGGGACGCCGCGGGGGTCGGCTTGACGACCTTACTCGGCGTGGGGCTCGGCTGCGCCGAGCTGGGCGCGGCCGACGGGGAGGGGGCGGCCAGCGTGTCGATCGCCGGTGGCTCGGTCGGTGCCTGCGACGCGGCGAAGGTGTCGTCGACAGCCGTCGGCTGATCGGCCCCGTCGCCACCACCGGGCATCGCGAGCGCGCCGACGCCGAAGGTCACCACGAGGGTGGCCGCCGCGGCGGCACCGCCGATCATCATCGGCTTGCGCCAGCGGCGCGGGGAGCGGTGCCGTCCCTCACCGGCGCGACCGGCCGCCCCGCCCTCGGTGCGCCAACCGCCGGTCGTGTCGGGGTCGGTGTCGGTGCGCCATCCGCCGGTGGTCGCGGTGTCACTGTCGGCGTGCCACCCGCCGGTGGTGTCCTCGGCCGGGTGGCTGCTGTCCCAGGTGCCGCTCTCGCGGGCCGGGCGGTGGGCCGGCCAGGCGGCGGTGGGGGCGTCGACCGGGTCGGCGGGCGTCGAGTGGCCCGAGTGCCAGCCGTCGGCCTGCTGCGGCGACCGTCGGTCGTCGCCGGGTTGGTCGGCGTCGTCACCGAACAGGTAGGCCGAGCGGGGCTCCGGGCGGTCGTGCAGCCAGGCCGGCTCGTCGGTCGGCCGCTCGGCGCGCCGGGGGGCGCCGTTCGGGTCCATCGGGTCGGTCCAGCCGTACACGCCTATGCCTCCAGAGGTCGGTTGCGGGCCGGGGTGACGCTACGGCGCGCCCGCGACCTGCGGCAACGTGGCTAAGGAAGAGTTAAGGGGAAGTCGGACGACAGGGGGCGGACTTCCGGGAATCCGGGCGTACAGTAAAGGTGTCCGGACAGAGCGTGTCCGTGCCGTGAAGGCAGCCCCCCGACAAGTGGACAGGTCGACGTGGAGATGATCTACGGCCTGCGAGAACTTGACGAAGGAGGGGTTTGCGGCTCAATATATAGGTGTCGCCAGTCGCGCCCGGTCATGCCCAGATACAGCCTGGAATGACAGCCGCGTACAAATGGGCGCGCGTTGGCCGGCCTTTCCGGCAGCGCATATCAAGGAGTCAGCATGGCGAAGGCCCTCTACGGCCACGTAGGTGCAGCGCCCGATCGGCGTCTGCTCGACGAGGTCACCCGGCTGCGTGCCAGGGTGCAGGCACTGGAGTTCGAGATCACGCGTCTGCGTGCCGACAACGATCGGCTCGCGGCGGCTGCGGCGGAGGCGGACGATCTGCTCCGTCTGGCCGAGCCGGCGCTGACCTGATCTCCGCGTCGACAAAACTGAATCGCACCATCGCAGAAAAGCGCGCCGACACGTCCTGTGCCGGCGCGCAACACTGTCCGGTTCGGTTTCGGGTCGACGATTTATGATCTTGCGATCGGTCGCGCGGGAACCGTCCCCGCCGCGTCCGAATAACGCATCGGTCGAAAAGCCGATCATGAACTGCTCTCACCATTATCGCGACCGCTGGAACAACAGCGCGTACACGCCTCGCGCCCTCCGCGTACCCGACCCGGGGCGGGTCGCGTGCCGGGCCGCTCCCGCCGCCGGGTTAGTCTGCGAGTTCACCCAGGTCCCCAGAGCCGGCGACGGTACGGCGGCCACCGGACGAGGATCGAGAAGGTGTATCTCAAGAGCCTGACGGTGAAGGGGTTCAAGTCCTTCGCCTCCGCGACGACGTTGAAGCTGGAGCCCGGGATCACCTGCGTGGTGGGCCCGAACGGCTCCGGCAAGTCCAACGTCGTCGACGCCATCGCCTGGGTCCTCGGCGAGCAGGGCGCCAAGGCGCTTCGCGGCGGCAAGATGGAGGACGTCATCTTCGCCGGGACCGCCGGCCGGGCCCCACTCGGCCGCGCCGAGGTCACCCTGACCATCGACAACACCGACGGCGCGCTGCCGATCGAGTACACCGAGGTCTCCATCACCCGCCGGATGTTCCGCTCCGGCGAGAGCGAGTACGAGATCAACGGCGACTCCTGCCGGTTGCTCGACATCCAGGAGCTGCTCTCCGACTCGGGCATCGGCCGGGAGATGCACATCATCGTCGGGCAGGGGCGGCTCGACGGCATGCTGCACGCCAAGCCGGAGGACCGCCGGGCGTTCATCGAGGAGGCCGCCGGCGTCCTCAAGCACCGCAAGCGCAAGGAAAAGGCCCTGCGCAAGCTCGACGCGATGCAGACCAACCTGAACCGCCTCACCGACCTCACCGCCGAGCTGCGCCGCCAGCTCAAGCCACTGGGCCGGCAGGCCGAGGTGGCCCGTCGCGCCGCCGCCATCCAGGCCAACCTGCGCGACGCCCGACTGCGGCTGCTCGCCGACGACCTGGCCACCCTGCGCACCACGCTCGACCGGGAGATCGCCGACGAGACCGCGCTGCGGGAGCGGCGCGAGCAGATCGAGGGCGAGCACGTCGAGGTGCAGGGTCGACTCGGTGAGCTGGAGGCCGCCCTCGCTGAGGACGCGCCGTTGCTCGCCGCCGCACAGGACACCTGGTACAAGCTGTCGGCCCTCCAGGAACGCTTCCGCTCGATCGAGCAGTTGGCCCGGGAACGGCTGCGGCACCTCAGCACCAGCGGCGACGACGAGCGGCCCGGCCGCGATCCGGATCAACTGGAGGCCGAGGCCGAGCGGGTCCGCGAGCAGGAGGAGGACCTGCGCGCGGCGCTCACCGACGACCAGATCCGGCTGGCCGAGGCGGTCGAGCACCGCCAGGAGCTGGAACGGCAGCTCGCCGCCGCCGAACGGGAGCTGGTCGCCGCGGCCAAGGCCATCGCCGACCGGCGGGAGGGGATGGCCAAGCTCACCGGTCAGGTCAACTCGGCCCGCGCCCGCACCACCAGCGCCGGCGAGGAGATCGAACGACTCGCTGTCGCGCACGCCGACGCGCTGGGCCGCGCCGAGCAGGCGCAGGCCGACCTCGACGCGGTGGCCGCCCAGTCCACCGAGGCCGACCGGGACAACGCGGACCTCGACGCGCGGCACGCCGAGGCGGTCGCCGCGCAGGAGCGGGCGCAGGCGACCGTACGCTCCCTGGCCGACTCGGAGCGGGCGGCGGAGAAGGACGCCGCCACCTGGAAGGCCCGGGAGGAGGCGCTGGCGCTGGGGCTGCGGCGCAAGGACGGCGCGGGGGCGTTGCTCGCCCGCGCCGACGACGTACCCGGACTGCTCGGCAGCCTCGCCGGGCTGCTCACCGTCGCGCCGGGCCACGAGGCCGCGCTGGCCGCCGCGCTCGGCGGACTCGCCGACGCGGTAGCCGTCAGCGGGGTGGACGAGGCCGTCGAGGCGATGCGACTGCTGAAGATCTCCGACGCCGGCCGGGCCGGTCTGCTCGTCGGCAGTCCGGCGGGCCCGGGCATGACCGGCTCCGCCGACGCGCTGCGCCCGAAGCTGCCGGACGACGCCCGGTGGGCCCCCGACCTGGTGGAGTGCAGCGCCGACCTGCGTCCGGCGGTGCACCGCGCACTGCGGGACGTGGTGCTCGTCGACGACCTTGCCGCCGCCGCCGAGCTGGTCGCCGGCAACCCCGAGTTGCGGGCGGTCACCCCGGACGGCGACGTGGTCGGGGCGTACGCGGCGGCCGGTGGGTCGGCCAAGGCCCCCAGCTACATCGAGGTGCAGGCGGCCGTCGAGGAGGCCCGCGCCAACCGGCTGACCGCCGAACGGGCCGGCGCGGAGCTGCGCGAGCAGCTCGTCGAGGCGCGCGCCGAGGTGACCGCCGCCAAGGAGGCCGTGCAGCACGCCGCCGCCGAGAAGCGGGAGGCGGAGAGTCACCGCAACGCCGCCGCCCGGCGGCTGGCCGAGCTGGGCGCGGCGGCCCGCTCGGCGAAGGCGGAGACCGACCGGCTCGGCGAGTCCCGGTCCCGCGCCGAGGCCGCCCGGCAGCGGGACCTCGCCGCGCTCGACGAGTTGGAGGAGCGGCTGCGGCTGGCCGAGGAGACGCCTGTCGACGCGGAGCCCTCGACCGAGGAGCGGGATCAACTCGCGGCCATGGTGCCGCAGGCCCGGCAGAACGAGATGGAGGTCCGGCTCGCGGTGCGTACCGCCGAGGAGCGGGTCTCCTCGATCGCCGGCCGGGCCGACTCCCTCGCCCGGCAGGCCACCGCCGAGCGGGCCGCCCGGGAACGCGCCGCGGCCCGGCGGGCCGCGCGCACCCGGGGCGCCGGCATCGCCCGGGCCGTCGCCGGCGGCGCCCGGGAGGCGCTCACCCGGCTCACCACCTCGATCGCGACGGCCGAGGAGCACCGCGACGCGGTCGCCCGGGAACGGGCCGCCCGCGAGGCGGAACTCCAGGAGGTACGCGGCGCGGCCAAGCGGCTCGGCGCGGAGCTGGAGCGGCTGACCAGCCAGGTCCACCGCGACGAGGTCGCCCGCGCGGAGCAACGGTTGCGCATCGAGCAGTTGGAGGCGAAGGCCGCGGAGGACTTCGGGCTGGACGTGGAGACGCTGGTCGCCGAGTACGGCCCGACGCAGCCGGTCCCGCCGACCCCCGTCGACATCGCCACGGCCGAACGCGACGGCCTCCCGGTGCCCGAACCGGTCCGGTACGAGCGGCCGGTGCAGGAGAAGCGGGCCGCCAAGGCGGAACGGGAGTTGACCCTCCTCGGCAAGGTCAATCCGCTCGCGCTGGAGGAGTTCGCCGCGCTGGAGGAGCGGTTCAAGTTCCTCTCCGAGCAGTTGGAAGACCTCAAGGCCACCCGTCGGGACCTGCTCACCGTGGTCAAGGACGTGGACGAGCGGATCCTGGAGGTGTTCGCCAGCGCGTTCGAGGACACCGCCCGGGAGTTCGAGCAGGTGTTCAACGTGCTCTTCCCCGGCGGCGAGGGTCGGCTGATCCTCACCGAGCCGGACGACCTGCTCACCACCGGTGTCGAGGTGGAGGCCCGTCCACCGGGCAAGAAGATCAAGCGGTTGTCGCTGCTCTCCGGTGGCGAGCGGTCGCTGACCGCGGTGGCCATGCTGGTGGCGATCTTCCGGGCCCGGCCCAGCCCGTTCTACATCATGGACGAGGTGGAGGCGGCCCTGGACGACGTCAACCTGGGCCGGTTGATCACGTTGATGGCACAGTTGCGGGAGAAGAGTCAGCTGATCGTCATCACGCACCAGAAGCGGACGATGGAGATCGCTGACGCGCTCTACGGAGTCACCATGCGCAGCGGGGTCACCCAGGTGATCAGTCAACGGCTCAACCGGGCCGACGAGGACGACGAGCGGCACGGCCGCGGCGAGGAGAACGGGTAGTGGCTCGGGAACGCGCGACGGCGCTCCTGCTGGATCTGGACGGCGTCCTGCGCCGGTTCGACCCGGCGGTCGCCGCCGGGGTGGAGCGGGATTACGGCCTCGCCGACGGGGTTCTCCAGGAGATCGCCATGCAGTGGGGCCGGCTCCGGCCGGTGCTCACCGGCCAGGTCAGCCACGCCCAGTGGGTGGACAGCGTGGCCGACGCACTCGCCGAGCCGGCCGGCGGCCCGGACCGGGCCCGGGCGGCGGTGGAGCAGTGGCAGCGCTACCGGGGCGAGGTGGACACCGCTGTGCTCGACTTCGTCCGGGAGGTGCGCGCCGCCGGCATCACCGTGGGTCTGGGCACCAACGCCACCGACCTGCTCGACGCCGACCTGGCCGCCCTCGGCCTGGTCGGTGAGTTCGACGTCGTGGTCAACTCGTCGACGCTCGGGGTGCACAAGCCCGCCCCGGAGTACTTCCAGGCCGCCTGCGTGGCGCTGGCCACCGCACCGGCCCGGGTCCTCTTCGTCGACGACGAGGACTGGGCCGTCCGCGGTGCCCGGGCCGCCGGGCTGTCGGCGCACCGCTGGGGCGGACACGCCGACCTCCGTTACCTGCGGGCTGCGCTGGCCTACTGAGCCCGGCGACATCGCGGTGACCCGGTCGTCCCACGCTCGCGCGTCGGGGCCGGGTCAGCGCAGCCCGGGGACCTGGGTGACGGTGAAGGGCGGCGCCGGGGCGGCCGCGTTGAGCTGGCTGTTCACCCAGAGCAGCCGACCGGCGTCCCGGACGAGTGTGGTCGGCGACTGGGCCAGACCGGCCGGGTGGGACTGCCGTACCACCCGGGCGGTTCGTCGGTCGGCATCCAGCACCGCCAGATTCACCGCGAAATCCCAGCCGCCGGCGTCGTCGGGGAAGTTCACCACCCCGTAGAGCCGGTCGCCCTCCAGCAGCAGCCCGTCGGCACCCATCTGGCCGCCGATCACCTCGACGGCCGTGGCCGTCCGCCCGACCAGGTCGACCCGCCACAGCCGCTCGGTGCCGGGCCGGCCGTCGCCCTGGTCGGCGACGAGCGCGATCCGCCCGCCGTCGGTGACGACGATGCCGTTGAGGAAGCCCGGCGTGACCGGGAAGTCAGCGGGGGTGAGCCACCGGACGAGGTTCCCGACCGTCGGGCCGTCCAGCGCCGCCCGCCACAGCGTGCCGGTGGCCGAGTCGGTGACGTAGACCGCGTCGGCGGTCAGCGCCAGGTCGTTGAGGGCGGCGCCCGGCCCCGTCCGGCGGGCCAGCAGGTCACCGTCCGGGGCGTACACGAAGAGCGCGCCGGTGTCCCACCCGGCGACGAGGATCCGGCCCCGCCGGTCGACGTGCACCCCGGCCGCCCGGGTGCGCCCGTCCGCCCCCGGTGGCAGGAACTGTCGCAGCTCCCGGTCGCGGACGTGACCACGGTAGACGGCCCCGGTTCCGAGACTCGTGACGTAGAGGGTGCCGTCCCGGGTCACCGCGATCCCCTCGGGCAGCGCACCGGCCGCCCGGGAGACCACGTACGTGTCGGGGCGCGGGCCGACGGCGAGCACCGGCGCGGGTACGGCGACGGTCAGCACGGCCAGGCCGATGGTCGTCGACGCGAGCAGCTTCTTCATGCCCTGAGAGTCATCGCACCGCCGGGCCGTCTCCATCCCCTTTCGCACCTGCCCGAAAGGTGGCTAGCGTCGATGCCGTGGTGACTCTGCACCTGAGCGCGGTGGACCTCAGCCGCACCGTGTTGCGTTCCGAGCCGTCGGTGTTGTTGGAGTTGGGGGCGGCCGGTCAACGGGTGTTCCAGACCACAGTGCCGGAACACCTGGTCACCTGGCGGGCCCGCACCCGGGCCGCACTGCGCCCGGTGATGTGGCCCTACCTGGACCTGTGTCGCCACGAACGGTGGTTCCCGGACTTCCTCACCCCGCCCAGCTTCGGCGGGGAGTTGGGCCCGGCGCTGGCGGAGGTCGCGGACACCCCGGCGGCGACCCTCACCGAGCAGCTACGTCCCCGGATCGAGGCCGGCGACCTGTCACCCCGGGTCGGTCCGCTCGCCGACGGGAAACCCGATGCGGTACGCCGGCTACTCGATGCGATGGAGGCTTTCCACGCCGTCGCGGTGGGCGCGTACTGGGAGACGATCCTCGCGGCGGTGCACGCCGACCGGGCGGTGCGTGGCCGAGCCATAGTGGACGCCGGGCTCGACCGGGTGCTCCGTGGCCTCAGCCCGCACCTGCACTTCACGCCGACGGGGGACACGTACGAGCTGTCGTACCGGTGTGCCTTCGGCGGCGACGTCGGTCTGTCGCCGGGCGGCCGGGGGGTCACCCTGGTGCCCTCGTACTTCGTGCCGCAGCCCGCGGTGCTCGACGACCCGGCCGGTCCCCTGGTGCTGACCTACCCGATCCGGCCGGCCCGGCGGGAACCGGCCACCGGCCAGCCCCTCGCCCACCTGCTCGGCCGTAGCCGGGCCGCGGTGCTGAGAGTCGTCGCCGACGGCCTCAGCACGTCACAGGTGGCCCGTGCGGTGGGCATCTCGATCGCCTCCGCCAGCGAGCACACCAGCACCCTGCGCCGGGCCGGACTGATCGCCACGCACCGGGCCGGTTCGTCGGTGGTGCACACGCTGACCCCGCTGGGCGAGCACATGCTGCGGGCTGGACGCCTGGACTGACGGCTATCCCGTCACTCGCCGGTGACGCCGTCGATGCGTTCCCGGATCAGGTCGGCGTGGCCGTTGTGCCGGGCGTACTCCTCGATCATGTGCACGTACACCCAGCGCAGGTTGAAGGTGCGCTTCTTCGGGCCGACCTCGGTGAACGTCTCGTCGAGCGAGTGGCCGGCGGCGGCCTCGCGGGCCAGCGCCACCTCCCGGTGGAAGACGGCGAAGTCGGCCTCGGCGTCGGCGTCGCTGACGTCGTGGTCGGCGTCCGGCGTCTCCGGTGTGAAGTACGGGTAGTCGACAGGCCGGCCGGCGAAGTTCTCCCGGAACCACCAGGCCTCCACCTCGGCCAGGTGCCGGACCAGGCCCAGCAGGGTCAGCCCGGAGGGTTGGACGCTCGGCGTCCGAAGCTGCTCCTCGGTCAACCCGGAGCACTTGAGCAGCAGGGTCTGCCGGTGGTAGTCGAGCCAGCCGTCGAGCATCGTGCGCTCGTCGCCGACGTACGGTTCAGGGGTCCGGCTGATCTCCGGTGCGGTCCACGTCATGCGGTGCATCCTGCCCGGCACGCCTGACATGTCGCGACGGGTTATCAGGGCACCACGACGACGGGCCAGCGACCGGTGCGCACCAGGCGGGTGGCGACCGAGCCGACCAGCCGGTGACCGGCCTGCTCGGAGGCGCCCACCAACACCATGTCGGCCTGGAACTCGTCGGCCGCCGCGCACAACTCGCCGTACGCGTCGCCACGGCGGCACACGAAGGTCACCGGGATGCCCCACTGCTCGGCCCCACGCCGGCACTCCCGGCGCAGCTCGTCGGCCAGTTCGTCGGCGGCGCGCTGGACCGCTCCGGCGTCCATCCCGGGCACCAGGGCGGTCAGGCCGCTCGGCGAGCTGACGAAGACCACCACCAGGGCGGCGCCCTGCCGGCGGGCCAGACCCGCGGCGTAGGAGCCGGCCCGCTCGGAGGTGCGGGTGCCGTCGACGCCCACCATGATCACCCGAGGGCCGTCCGTGCCCCGTTCGAAGGGCAGCGGTCGGGTCCTGGGGCCGTACTCCTCGCGGTCCGGTGCTCCCACGCTCATCGCTCTACCTCACCTCTGCTCGCCGGTACGGACGACGGCCGCGCCGGCACCGGCGGCGAGTGTCGATTCCCTCTCGATCTCGGCCGAAACCGCGTCGCCGTTGTGCTGCCGCAGCGGCACCTCCTTGATGAAGGCGACCGCGATCAACGCGATCAACGCGAAGGGTGCGGCGGTCAGGAAGATGTCACCGGCACCGTGGCCGTACGCGCTCTCCACCACGGCCCGCAGCGGGCCGGGCAGGGTGTGCACGTCGGGCAGGGCGCCGCCGCTGCCCGAGCTGGAGGCGGGGATGCCGAGCTGGGCCAGCCCGTCGGCGGTGTAGTCCTTGACCTTGTGGGCGAGGACCGCGCCGAGCGCGGAGACGCCGATCGCGCCACCGAGGCTGCGGAAGAACGCGACCACCGAGCTGGCCGCGCCGAGCTCGTGCGGGCCGACGGTGTTCTGCACGGCGAGGACCAGGTTCTGCATCGTCATGCCCAAGCCCACACCGATGACCGCCATGTAGACGCTGAGCAGGGCGAAACTGGTGTCCGCGCGCAGCGTGCCCATCAGCGCGAAGCCGACGGTGAGCAGCGCCGAGCCGATCACCAGGTACCGCTTCCAGCGGCCGGTCTTGGTGATGACCCGTCCGATCACGGTGGAGGCGACCAGCAGGCCGAGGATCATCGGCAGGGTCATCAGGCCGGACATGGTCGGGCTCTGGCCGCGGCTGATCTGGAAGTACTGGCCCAGGAAGATCGACGCGCCGAACATCCCCACGCCGACCGCGATGCTGGCGACGACGGCGAGGGTGATGGTGCGGTTGCGGAACAGGCGCGGCGGGATCATCGGCTCGGCGGCCCGGGTCTCGACCCGGATCGCCAGCGCGCCGAGGAGCAACGCGCCGAGGACCATGGCGGTGGTCTGCCAGGACGCCCAGGCGAACTGGTCACCGGCGAGCGAGACCCAGATCAGGAGCAGCGACACGGCAGCGGTGATCAGGGTGGCACCCCACCAGTCGATCTCGGCCTTCCGCTTGACCACGGGAAGGTGCAGGGTCTTCTGCAGCACGATCAGGGCCACGATGGCGAACGGCACGCCCACGTAGAAGCACCAGCGCCAGCCGAGCCAGGACGTGTCCACGATCACGCCGCCGATCAGCGGGCCGCCGATGGTGCCGACGGCCATCACGGCCCCGAGGTAGCCGCTGTAGCGGCCCCGCTCGCGCGGCGCGATCATCGTGGCCATGATCACCTGGGCCAGTGCGGTGAGACCGCCGGCGCCGATGCCCTGCAACACGCGGCAGGCGATCAGCTCGCCGGTGCCCTGGGCGAGGCCGGCCAGGACCGAGCCCAGCACGTAGATGCCCAGGGCGAGCTGGACGAGTGTCTTCTTGCTGGTCAGGTCGGCCAGTTTGCCCCAGATCGGGGTGGTCGCGGTCGTCGCGAGCAGGGCCGAGGTGACCACCCAGGTGTACGCGGACTGGCCGCCGTGCAGCTCGGTGATGATCCGCGGCAGCGCGTTCGAGATGACCGTGGAGGAGAGGATCGCGACGAACAGGCCCAGCAGCAGGCCGGAGAGTGCCTCCAGGATCTGCCGGTGGGTCATGTCGACGGCGGTCGCCTTGGTGGGCGCTGTCGCCTGGCTCATCGTTTGGTGCCTCCGAGCGGAGTCGAGGTGGAACGGCGGCGAGCTGACATGCGGGCCGCCTGAGAGTTGCCTGGGGCAACCGTATGCTTGGTTGCCTCAGGCAACAACCTGAGGAGCGGGTGCCGTATTCCCCGTCACCCCGGGTTCAGGACCAGGAGTCGTTGAGCCGGCCGAGCAGCCGGGCGAGCTCCTCGATGTCCCGCTCCGGCCAGCCGTCCAGCGCGCGCACGAACTCGCCCAGCCGGGCGGCCCTGGCCACGTCGAACCGGTGCTGCCCCTCCTCGGTGAGGCTGATCTGCGCGGCCCGCCGATCACTCGGGTCCGGATCGCGGTAGACCAGGCCGAGGACCTCCAGGGCGTTGATCTGTCGGCTCAACGTCCCCTTGCCCACACCGAGGCGCGCCGCCAACTCGGTCAACCGGATCGACCCACTGCGCCGCAACCAGAGCAGCAGCCCGTAGGTGTTCGGCTCCAGGTTCGGGTGCACCTCGCGGGCGATCTCCCAGGAGACCGCCCGCCCACGACGCAGGAGGGCGGTCAACTCGTGCTCGACCGCCCGGATCGGTTCCGGCAGGTGCTCGTCCACGGCGTAGAGACTACGGCGACGTCGGCGCGGAGTCGGCCGAGAGTCGACGCCGCATCACGGTGCGTAGGTGCCCGTCTCTCGTGGTGCCCTCGATGACCACGTCCGCCCCGCGCCCCCGGTGCGTCAGGGTGGCGACCGCGTTGCCGAAGTACGGCCCGGCCAGCTTGCGCCAGCGCACACTCGGTCGGCGCACACCGGCGGACCGCGCCAGCGCCCGGGTGGCACCCGCCGGACCGGCCGACCAGCCCATCTTCATCAACGGACGGATGCCGGCCGGCACCTGGTTGTGGATCGGTGAACAGGTGAGCTGGTGCACGGGCGTGACCACCGCCGGGTCGCCGAACCGGGCCCGGGCCACGTACGAGTGGTGCACGTCGCCGGAGAGCACACTGATCGAGGCCGGTGGGGCGTACGCCGGACCGGCGCCGATGCGGGCTCCGGACTCGCGAGGGGTGCCGGTGCCGATCCGGGCGAAGGTCTCCGCCAGCCCTTCGAAGGAGCGCCGGAACGCCGCCCAGTGCTCCAGATCCAGGGCGCGGCGCAGCTTCTCCGCCCCGCGCGCCACCCACGGGCGGCGGGACTCCGCCAGCTTCTCGTTCCACGCCTCGATGTGGTGGATGCCCTGGGGCAGCAGCCAGGGCAGCGAGGCGCCGACCACCAGGTGGTCGTAGACCCCGTGCGCCTGGTCCAGGAACCAGGACCACTCGCCCGGTGGCAGCATCGCCCGGCCGCCCGGGTCGAGCACCCGGCTGCACCGGTTGTCGAGCATGACCAGGCGGGTGCGGCCCAGGTCGAGTGCGTAACTCCACTGGTACTGCACCGCGCGCCAGCGCTCGGTGTCGTGCGCCACGTCCGACTCCTGGTCGACCCGGTGCCCGAACTCGCGCAGCACGCCCGTGGCGTCCTCGGCGGCGACCACCTTCGCGAAGACCGGGTCGGCGGTGATCTCGTCGGGGGAGAGGTTGCCCAGGTGCTGGTAGACCCAGTACGAGGCGAGCCCGCTGCCGATCCGCTCCTGCCACCACGGCTGCTCGCGGACGTCCGCCCGCCAGGCCGCCGAGGTGTTCCAGTCGTCGATGATCTCGTGGTCGTCGAAGATCATCACGCTCGGCACGGTGGAGAGCAGCCAGCGGATCTCCGGATCACGCCAGGACTCCAGGTAGAGCTTGGTGTACTCGTCGAAGCTCACCACCTGGTCGGCCGGGGCGCCCTTCGGACGCCGCCGACGACGGCGCAGCAACCGGCGCACGGTGGGCGAGGTGACGTCGGCGTAGACCTGGTCACCGAGCAGCACCAGCAGATCCGGCAGCGGATTCGACTCCGGGTCGGCCATCAGTCGCCGGGCGTACGCGTCCAGCGCGTCCGGTGGCAACTTGCGGGTGGTGGCGTGCTGGGTCGTCTCCCGACACGACCCGAAGATCAGGCTGACCGGCTGGTCCCGGTCGTCGGCGGCCCGGGTGCGGATCACGCTCGGCGGAAAACCGCTGCTCGGCACCGGCCAGACCAACTCGTCGTCGACGAGCACCTCGTAGGTGGTCTCGCTGTCCGGGGTGAGCCCCTCCACGACCACGAGGGCGTAGTGGTGGTCGTACGCCGAGAAGGTGGGTGCGGTGCCGGTGGCGCCGCCCGCCGTGCGGACGGTGACCACGGCGGGCGCGGCGGTCTCCACCCAGACGGTCGCTCGGGTGTCCACCACTCGCCGCAGGAGTGGGCCGATGAGGAGGTGTGCGGCGGGCATGCGGCCGAGCCTACCGCCGGTTTCCGGCACCGGCCGGGTGCGGTGGTGGAGACCCCGGCCACCGCCCCGGAGTGCGGTGGTGGAGACCCCGGCCACCGCCCCGGAGTGCGGCGGCGGAGACTCCGGACACCGCTCGGGGTGCGGTGGCTGGGACGCGGTCGCCCGCATCTGACAGGATTCCGGCATGGCCGAATATCTCGTCCTCGCTCTGGTCCTGCTCGGTGTGCTGATCGCCGGCACAGTCGGGCTGGTCGTCCCGCGACTGCGGCGGCGGCCCGAGCCCCCGTTGCCGCGCACGGAGGTCGACACCAGGGCAGAGGAGGATCTCGCCGGCCCGCCGGTCGAGGCACCGGAGTCCGATCTGTCCACCGGTGTCCTGGTCGAGCCGCCGCCGGTCGTCGAGGTCCCCGTCGAGGTCCCCGAGCCGACCGCCGGGCGGCTGGTCCGGCTGCGTTCGCGGCTGTCCCGCTCGCAGAACGTCTTCGGTAAGGGCCTGCTCGGCCTGCTCGCCCGCGACCACCTCGACGAGGACGTCTGGGAGGAGATCGAGGACAGCCTCATCACCGCCGACGTCGGCGTCGACGCCACCCGCGACATCGTCGACCGGCTCCGGGAGCGCACCCGCGTGCTCGGCACCCGCTCGGCCTCCGAGCTGCGGGCACTGCTCGCCGCCGAGTTGGTCAACGCGCTCGACCCGACCCTGGACCGCTCGTTGCGGACCGCCCCGAAGGACGGAGTGCCGGCGGTCGTCCTGGTCGTCGGCGTCAACGGCGCCGGCAAGACCACCACCTGCGGCAAGATCGCCCGCGTGCTCGTCGCCGACGGCCGCAGCGTGCTGCTCGGCGCGGCGGACACCTTCCGCGCCGCCGCCGCCGACCAGTTGGAGACCTGGGGTTCACGCGTCGGCGCGGAGACCGTCCGGGGCCCCGAGGCCGCCGACCCGGCCAGCGTCGCCTTCGACGCGGTCAAGCGCGGCATCGACACCGGCGTGGACACCGTGCTCATCGACACCGCCGGCCGACTGCAGAACAAGGTCGGCCTGATGGATGAGCTGGGCAAGGTGAAGCGGGTGGTGGAGAAGCAGGGGCCGATCGACGAGACACTGCTCATCCTCGACGCCACCACCGGCCAGAACGGTCTGGAGCAGGCCCGGGTCTTCACCGAGGTGGTCAACGTGACCGGCGTGGCGTTGACCAAGCTCGACGGCACCGCGAAGGGCGGCATCGTGATCGCCGTGCAACGCAAGCTCGGCATCCCCGTGAAGCTGGTCGGCCTCGGTGAGGGCAAGGACGACCTGGCCCCGTTCGACCCGGCGCAGTTCGTCGACGCCTTGCTGGGGACCGAGGCCGCCGGACGGGACGCGTAGTCTCGGGTGTCCAGTGACAACCGCGCGTACGCGGGCTGGCGTGAGCCCGGCCACCCCTCGCAGCGCCTCGGGAGACCGTACGTGACTTCGCAGGAGATCCCGCTGCACGGCGGCAACGTGAGCACCGTCGTCCGGGTCGGTGACACCGTCCGCCGCAACGCCGGGCCGTGGACACCGTCCGTGCACGCCCTGCTGCGCCACCTGGAGTACGTGGGCTTCACCGGCGCACCGAGAGCGCTCGGCATGGACGAACGCAACCGCGAGGTGCTGTCGTACCTGGAGGGGGAGTGCGGGGAGTACCCGCTCGCCCCGCACTGGGTGACCGACGAGGCGCTGGTGACCGTCGCGACGATGCTCCGGATGTTCCACGACGCCCAGTACGGCTTCACCCCGCCGCCCGGGGCGGTCTGGCGGTCGTTCGGCCCCCCGCCACCGGACACCGAGGTCATCTGCCACCACGACGCCGCGCCGCACAACGTGATCTGGCGGCCCGACGGCACCCTCGGGCTGATCGACTTCGACCTCGCCTCGCCCGGCGCGCGGATCTACGACGTGGCGTACGCGGCCTGGACCTGGGTGCCGATCTTCGCGGACCGGGACTCGATCACGCTGGGCTGGAAGCACCCGGACCGGCCGCGGCGGCTCCGGCTCTTCGCCGACGCGTACGGGCTGATCCCCCGCGACCGGCACCGGCTGATCCGGACCATCCGCAAGCGGATCGTGGACCACGTCGAGGGCATCCGTCGGATGGCCGCCGCCGGTGAGCCGGCGTTCGTCCGGATCGTGCACAAGGGCCACCTGCGTCGACCGATGCGCGATCTGCGGCTGC
Organism: Micromonospora sp. WMMD964; assembly: GCF_029581455.1. NCBI lineage: Bacteria > Bacillati > Actinomycetota > Actinomycetes > Micromonosporales > Micromonosporaceae > Micromonospora > Micromonospora sp. WMMD964. Next base: position 2,505,867 of record NZ_CP120860.1, read on the forward strand.
TCGACTACGAGCGGCACGCGCTGGAGAACGCCCTCCGCTGAGTGGTCGACCGGTCGATGCTCGGGCGGTTCCGTGGAACGGACCGGTCGATGGGTCGGGCCGGTCGGCCATCGACGTCCGCCGTCCGGGCGATCCACCACCGTCCATGCCGCTGAGTGTGCGGAGTTCGTGACACGTACGAAACAACCCGTCACGAATTGGAAACCCGCCCGGGACCCTGGGTGAAACAGCCGGCAACAAAGCTTCCGCGCAACCGGCCTACGGGCGACGCTGCCCCGGAAAGCCGCGAAGGAGGACTTCACCTTTAGGAGGCCAGCGTGCCTGAAGCACCGACGATCGACGGCGCCAATACCACGTGGCTGCTGGTTTCGACCGCGCTCGTGCTGCTCATGACCCCCGGACTGGCGCTGTTCTACGGCGGCCTCAACCGGGCCAAGGGCGTACTCAACATGATGATGATGAGCTTCTCCGCCATCGGGCTCATCTCCATTCTGTGGTGGTTCTACGGATTCAGCGTCGCCTTCGGGGCCGACGTGAACGGTTTCTGGGGCGACCCGGGCGCGTACCTCGGCACCAAGACCTTCCTCGCCGAGACCGACCTGTGGGGTGCCACGGCGGAGAACCCCAGCGGCATCGGGGTTCCGCTCTACGTGTTCATGGCCTTCCAGATGGTCTTCGCGGTGATCACCGTCGCGCTGATCAGCGGCGCCATCGCCGACCGGGCCAAGTTCGCCGGCTGGCTGCTGTTCGCCTTCGGTTGGGCCACCCTGGTCTACTTCCCGGTCGCCCACTGGGTGTGGGGCGGCGGCATCATCGGCGGTGACATCCACGCGCTGGACTTCGCCGGTGGCACCGCGGTGCACATCAACGCCGGTGCGGCGGCCCTGGCCGTGGCGCTGGTGCTCGGCAAGCGGCTCGGTTGGCCGCGGGAGGGCATGAAGCCGCACAACATCCCGCTGGTCGCGCTCGGTGCGGGTCTGCTGTGGTTCGGCTGGTTCGGGTTCAACGCCGGCTCGGAGCTGACCGTCGACTCGGTCGCCGGCCTCGCCTTCATCAACACCCAGCTCGCCACGGCGGCGGCCGTGCTCGGTTGGATCGCCGTCGAGTGGGTCAAGACCCGCAAGCCGACGATGGTCGGTGCGTCGTCCGGCGCCGTCGCCGGCCTGGTCGCCATCACCCCGGCCTGTGGCTTCATCGCCCCGTGGGCGTCCGTCCTGCTCGGCATCGTCGCCGGTGCCGTGTGCGCGCTGGCCGTCAGCCTCAAGTACAAGCTCGGCTACGACGACTCGCTCGACGTCGTCGGCGTGCACTTCGTCGGTGGCTGGATCGGGTCGCTCTGGCTCGGTCTGTTCGCCACCAACTCGGTCAACGCCGCGATCACCGACGTGGTGGGCGCCTCCGACGGCCTCTTCTACGGCGGCGGCGTGACCCAGCTCGGACGGCAGGCGCTCGCCGGTCTGATCGTCACCGTCTGGTCCTTCGGCATCGCCTGGGTGCTCGCCTTCGTCATCGAGAAGACGATGGGCTTCCGGGTCAAGGCCGAGGCGGAGGTCGAGGGCATCGACATCGGCGAGCACGCCGAGAGTGGCTACGACCTGTCCCCGGCCGGTGGCGGCACGGGCGGCGCGTTCGCGATGGCCGGCATCGGCACCCCCGGTGGCGGTGCGACGAGTGGTGCCAAGCCGGAGGCGGAGCCCGCCGAGCCGGTCAGCGAAAAGGTCGCCGGTTAACGTTCCTGGGATGGAGGGGTTGGACATGAAGCTGGTGACCGCGGTCATCAAGCCGTACCAACTGGACGCGGTGAAGGAGGCCCTGCACGCCCTCGGGGTGGCCGGGCTGACCGTCAGCGAGGTCCAGGGGTACGGACGGCAGAAGGGGCACACCGAGGTCTACCGGGGTGCCGAGTACACGGTCGAGTTCCTGCCCAAGATCCGGGTCGAGGTGCTCACCGACGAGATCGACGTCGACAAGGTGGTGGACGCCATCGTCGGGGCGGCCCGCACGGGCAAGATCGGTGACGGCAAGGTGTGGGTCACCGGTGTCGAGGAGGTCGTCCGGGTACGTACCGGCGAGCGCGGCCTAGACGCGCTCTGACGGCCGACATGACCTCGTTGATCAGGAAGAACGCGTCAGGGCACGCCGCCGATGGTGACGCGAACCTCCTGGTCAACGAGGTCGTCGGCGTCCGCGCCGGGATCGGGGAGGCGGCTCGGCTCTCCCGGGCGGCGGCGTACGAGGCGTTCCTGCGGGGGTTGCTGCCCGCGCGGGACGGGGTGGCGCTGCTCGCCGTCGGCGGGTTGGGGCGGCGGCAGTGCGCCCCGTACGGCGACCTCGACCTCGTCCTGCTGCACGCCGGGGTGCCCGGCACCGACGAGTTGGCCGCCTCGGTCTGGTACCCGATCTGGGACGCGGGCCTGCGGCTCGACCACTCGGTACGCACCGTCTCCGAGGCGCTGTCCGTCGCCCAGGACGACGTCAAGGTCGCCCTCGGGCTGCTCGACGCCCGCCTCGTGGTGGGTGACCAGGCGCTGGCCGACTCGCTGATCCGTACCGCCGCCGACCACTGGCGGCGCACCGCCGTCCGGCACCTGCCCGGCCTGCGCGAGATCACCGAGGCCCGCTGGCAGGCGCACGGCGAGCTGGCCTTCCTGTTGGAGGGCGACCTCAAGGAGGCCGCCGGCGGTCTACGCGACGTGGGGCTGCTGCGGGCGATCTCCGCCGCCGGCATCACCGACGCGCTGCGCCCCGCCGTGCGCGCCGCGCACCTGCGCCTGCTGGACACCCGCGACGCGCTGCACCAGCAGGTCGGCCGCCGGGTCGACCGGCTGGTCGCGCAGGAACGCGACGGGGTGGCTCGACTGCTCGGCCTGCGACACCTCCAGCCCGGCGCGTCCGACGCCGCGCGGCGGCCGGGAGCCGTCGTCGAGGACGGTGACGCCCTCCTGCGCCGGGTCGCCGGCGATGCCCGCACGGTCAGCCACGCGTTGGACGACGCGTTCCGCGCCGCCGACCGGTTGCGCTCCGGCCGGTCCCGCAACGGTGGCGGGCGCCCCGTGCGCCGCCCGGTGGCCCGCGACGTGGTCGAGCACGACGGTGAGCTGGTGCTCGCCCGCACGGCGATCGGGGCCCGCCCCGACCCGAGTCTCTCTTTACGGGTGGCCGCCGCGGCGGCCACCACCCGACTGCCGATCGCCCGGGCCACCTGTGAGTGGCTGGCGGCGTACTGCCCACCGCTGCCCGCGCCCTGGCCGGCCGATGCCCGGGCCGCGTTGACCACCCTCCTCGGCGCGGGTCCCGGCCTGGTGCCCGCCTGGGAGACCTGCGACCGGTACGGACTCGTCGACAACTGGCTGCCCGAGTGGACCCGGTTGCGCAGCCTGCCGCAGCACAACCCCGTGCACCGCTACACCCTCGACCGGCACCTCGTGCAGACCGCGTACGAGGCCAGCCGGCACTCCCGCGAGGTGGAGCGCCCCGACCTGCTGCTCCTCGGCGCGCTCCTGCACGACATCGGCAAGGGGCTCACCGGTGACCACAGCACCGTCGGCGTGCCACTGGCCCAGGAGGCGGCGACCCGGATCGGCCTGCCCCCCGCCGAGGTCGACCTGATCGGCACGCTGGTCCGGTTGCACCTGCTGCTGCCCGACGTGGCCACCCGCCGGGACCTGACCGACCCGGTCACCATCGCCTCGGTGGCCGAGGCGGTGGGAGACACCGGCACCCTCGACCTGCTGCACGCGCTGGTCCGCGCCGACGCGGCGGCGACCGGGCCGGCGGCCTGGTCGGACTGGAAGGGTCGACTCGTCGCCGAGTTGGTCGCCCGGGTCCGTACCGCACTGGACACCGGCGTACTCCCCGAACCACCCACCCCGGACCCGGCGCTGCTGGCCGGGCCGCTACCGGTCGTCCACCTGACCGGTGACCGGGTGTCGGTCGCCGCGGCCGACCGGAGGGGCCTGCTCGCCACGGTGGCCGGCTGCCTGGCCCTGCACCGGATGGAGGTGATCTCCGCCGACGCCTCGGTGGTCGACGGCCGGGCCCTGGTCGAGTGCCGGGTGCAGCCCCGTTACGGCCTCCCGCCGGACCCGGTCCCGCTCCGCGCCGACCTGCGCCGGGCCGTCGGCGGCGACGTGTCGGTGACGCAGCGGCTGCGCGGCCGTGCGCTCGCCGCCCGGGGCGACGGGGCTGCTCCACGGGTCGTCTGGCACCGGGAGGCGGCCACCGACGCGGTGCTGCTGGAGTTGCGTGCCGCCGACGCCGCCGGGCTGCTCTACCGGGTGACCTGCGCGCTCGACGAGGCGGGCGCCCTGGTCCGCGCAGCCCGCATCTCCACTCTCGGCGCCGACGTGGTCGACGCCTTCTACCTGGTCGGCGGCTGGCCGGACGACGACACCCGGGCCCGTCTGGAGGCCGCGGTCCTCGCCGCCGTCTGACCGACGGTTGGCTGGCGTCTGACCGGCCTGCCCCATGATCAACTCGGTTTCGGCGAAATTGCGGTATCGCGGGCGCTGGGATACCGCAGTTTCGGGGAAGTCGTGTCGATCACTTGGGTTGCGGGTGTTGGTTGGTGGGGCATCCCGCAGCCGATACGTCGGCGGACGTAGTCGCTGTGCCGCTGCTGGACGGACGACGGGTGCCCCCGGCGCGGGCAGAATGGCGGCCATGCGACCAGGTGGGCGGTGGGGATGGCCGGATGTCGTGCCGCCCCTGGTGCTGTTCGCGTTCGGGCTGCTCGCCACCGGGCTGGCCGGAGAGAACCAGCCGGGGTCCAGGCCGGTGGACGCGTCCTGTCGGGCACTGATCGCGGTCGCCGCGCTCGCCCTGCTGCTCCGGCGACGCGCCCCGGTGCCCGTCCTGGCCGTGGTCACCGTGGCCACCTCGACGTACCTGGTGCTCGGCTACCCGTACGGGCCGATCCTGCTCGCGTTCCTGCTCGCGGTGTACACCGTGGCGGTGCGACTGCCGGTTCGCCCGGCGGCGCTCGCGGCCGGGGGCGCGTTCGTCCTGTTGGTGGCGCACGTCTTCGTCGCCCGAGGCCCGGCGCCGGGCTGGGCGGGAGTGCTGCCCGCGTCGGCCTGGGTGGTCGTACCGTTCGCGGTGGGTGTGGTGGTGCGGGTCAGTCGGGAGTCGGCCGCGCGTACCCGCGCCGAGGAGGCCCGCGCCCGTGCCGAACAGGCTCGTCGGCAGGCCGACGAGGAGCGGCTGCGCATCGCGCAGGAGGTGCATGACGTGGTGGGGCACGGGCTGGCCGCGATCAGCATGCAGGCGGAGATCGCCCTGCACCTGCTGCCGAAGCGGCCGGAGCAGGCGGAGACCGCGTTGACCGCGATCAGCCGGACCAGCCGGGAGGCGCTCGACGAGCTCCGGGTCACCCTCGGGGCGGTACGGCAGGGCGCCGAGCGCGGGCCGGTGCCCGGTCTGGCCCGGCTCCCGGCGTTGCGTGACCGGCTGGCCGGTGCCGGGCTCGCCGTGCGGACGCGGGTGGTCGGCGACCCTCGGGTGTTGCCCGCCGCGGTGGACCTGACCGCGTACCGGGTGGTGCAGGAGGCGTTGACGAACGTGCTGCGGCATGCGGGGGTGACCAGCGCCGAGGTGACCGTGGACTACCGCGCCGACGAGGTGACGGTCGAGGTGGCCGACGAGGGCGCCGGGAAGGCTCCGGCCGACGAAGGGAGCGGGCACGGTCTGGCCGGGATGCGGGAGCGGGTCGAGGCGCTGGGCGGGCGGTTGGACACCGGGCCGCGCCCCGGTGGCGGTTTCCGGGTGTACGCCCGGCTACCCGTGGAGTCGACCACGTGATCCGGGTGCTGGTCGCCGACGACCAGGACCTGGTCCGGCTCGGCCTGCGCGCGCTGGTGGAGAGCGAGGACGACCTGGCGCTCGCCGGTGAGGCCGCCGACGGGCTGCGGGCGGTCGAGCTGGCCCGCCGGGAGCGGCCGGACGTCGTGCTGATGGACATCCGGATGCCCGGCATCGACGGCATCGAGGCGACCCGGCGGATCGTCGCCGATCCCGACCTGACCGGCACGCGGGTGGTGGTGCTCACCACCTTCGAGCTGGACGAGTACGTCTTCGACGCGTTGCGGCACGGCGCGAGCGGCTTCCTCACCAAGGACACCCGGCCGGTCGACCTGCTGCGCGCGATCCGGTTGGTCGCCGAGGGGGAGGCGCTGCTGTCGCCGTCGGTGACCCGCCGGGTGGTGCGGGAGTTCGCCACCCGGCCGTCCCGGGTGCTTCGCCCGCACCCCCGGCTGGACACGCTCACCGACCGGGAACGCCAGGTCGTCGGCCTCGTCGGGGAGGGACTGAACAACGAGGAGATCGCCGCCCGGTTGGTGGTCAGCCCGGCGACCGCGCGGACCCACGTCAGCCGGGCGATGGGCAAGCTGGGAGCCCGGGACCGGGCCCAGCTCGTCGTCTTCGCGTACCAATCGGGGTTGGTCTCGGGGTGAGGCCCGGGCCGCCAGCGGCCTTGCGGGTGGCCGGTTACCCTAGCGGTGGCCGGACTCCGCAGTGCCGGCCGGGTTGTGCCCGCCGGAACACTGACAAACGGGATGTTCGCGTGTTTGACACCTTGAGTGACCGCCTGTCCGGGATCTTCACCAAGCTCCGCGGCAAGGGACGGCTCACCGACGCCGACATCGACGCCACCGCGCGCGAGATCCGCCTCGCGCTGCTGGAGGCGGACGTCGCGCTGCCGGTGGTCAAGGGCTTCATCGCGGCCGTGAAGGAGCGGGCCCGCAGCGCCGAGGTCTCCCAGGCGCTGAACCCGGCCCAGCAGATCATCAAGATCGTCAACGAAGAGCTGATCAACGTGCTCGGCGGCGAGGGTCGGCGACTCCAGTTCGCCAAGCAGCCGCCCACGGTGATCATGCTGGCCGGCCTTCAGGGTTCCGGTAAGACCACCCTCGCCGGCAAGCTGGCCCGTTGGCTCAAGGGCCAGGGGCACCAGCCGCTGCTGGTCGCCGCCGACCTCCAGCGCCCCAACGCCGTCGGGCAGCTCCAGGTGCTCGGTGGTCGGGCCGGTGTCGAGGTGTACGCCCCGGAGCCCGGCAACGGCACCGGTGACCCGGTGCAGGTGGCCCGCGCGTCGATCGAGCACGCGAAGCGCGCCGCCCGCGACATCGTCATCGTCGACACCGCCGGCCGACTCGGCATCGACGCCGAGATGATGCAGCAGGCCGCCGACATCCGCGACGCCGTCTCGCCGGACGAGGTCATCTTCGTCATCGACGCGATGGTCGGTCAGGACGCCGTCCGCACCGCCGAGGCGTTCCGCGACGGGGTCGGCATCACCGGTGTGGTCCTCTCCAAGCTCGACGGCGACGCCCGTGGTGGTGCCGCGCTGTCGGTGCGTGAGGTCACCGGGCAGCCGATCCTGTTCGCCTCCACCGGTGAGAAGCTGGAGGACTTCGACGTCTTCCACCCTGACCGGATGGCCAGCCGGATCCTCGGCATGGGCGACGTCCTCACTCTGATCGAGCAGGCCGAGCAGGCCTTCGACTCCGATCAGAAGGAGAAGATGACCGCCAAGCTGATGGGCGGCGAGCAGTTCACCCTGGACGACTTCCTCGACCAGCTCATCGCGGTGCGGCGGATGGGCCCGATCGCCAACGTGCTGGCCATGATGCCCGGCATGGGGCAGATGAAGGACCAGCTCTCCGAGCTGGACGACAGCCACTTCGACCGGGTCACCGCGATCATCCGGTCGATGACCCCGGGCGAACGGACCAACCCGAAGATCATCAACGGCTCCCGCCGGGCGCGCATCGCCAACGGCTCCGGGGTCACCGTGATGGACGTCAACCAACTGCTCAACCGCTTCGCCGACGCGCAGAAGATGATGAAGCAGATGGGCGGCATGATGGGCCTGCCCGGCGGCGGTCGGCGCAAGGCGACCAAGAGCCCGAAGAACAAGCGCAAGGGCACCAAAGGCGGCGGTCGTCCGCGCACCGGCGCCGGAATGCCGGGCGGCTTCCCCGGTGGCATGCCGCAGCTCCCGCCGGGCCTGGACCCGAACGACCTCGCCGCCGGCCAGGGCCTTCCGCCCGGCTTCAAGCTGCCGAAGATCGACTTCAACAAGCTCGGCAAGGGCGGCGACAAGGGCCCGCGCTGACCGCTCGGAAGAACGACCTGCTCGCCCCCGACGAGGGGTGATCGGGTAGGACTGTCGCATGGCCCTACATGTGCGCGGCGTACTGCTCCCCGACGACGAGGTCCGGGACATCTGGCTGGTCGACGACCGGGTGACCTTCACCCCGGTGCCCGACGCGGAGACGGTTGTCGACGGCGGCTACGTGCTGCCGGGGTTGGTCGACGCGCACTGCCACATCGGCATCGCCCGAGGTGGCGCCCCGATCACCTCACTCGACCAGGCGCGCGAGTTGGCCCGCCTGGACCGGGACGCCGGGGTGCTGGCCATCCGCGACGCCGGCTCGCCGTACCCGTACCCCGAACTCGACGACGAACCGGACCTCCCGCGACTGGCCCGCGCCGGCCGGCACGTCGCCCCGCCGAAGCGCTACCTGCGCGACATCGGCGTGGAGGTCGACGCGACCGAGGTCGCCGCGACGGTGGCCGCGCAGGCGAAGGCCGGCAACGGTTGGGTCAAGCTGGTCGGCGACTGGATCGACCGTGGTGTGGGTGACCTGGCCCCGGCCTGGGACGCGGACACCCTCACCGCCGCCGTGCGAGCGGCCCACGACGCCGGGGTACGCGCCGCGGTGCACACCTTCTCCGAATCCGCCGTCGAGATCATGGTGCGGGCCGGGGTGGACTCGGTGGAGCACGGCACCGGGCTCAGCCTCGACCTGATCGACGAGATGGCCCGGCAGGGCACCGCGCTCGTCCCCACAATGATCAATATCGCGACCTTCGGAGGCATCGCCGAGCAGGCGCGGGGCAAGTTCCCCGGGTACGCCGAACACATGCTGGCGTTGCGCGACGGTTTCCCCGAGGTGGTGCGCGCGGCGCACGAGGCGGGCGTACCGATCTACGTCGGCACCGACGCCGGCGGCGGCATCGACCACGGGCTGGCCGCCGAGGAGATGATGCTGCTGCACGAGCGCGCGGGCATGGCACCGATCGACGTGCTCGCCGCCGCCTCCTGGGGCGCCCGGGAATGGCTCGGCTTCCCCGGCCTGGTCGAGGGCGGCCTCGCCGACCTGACCGTCTACCCCGAGGACCCCCGCCGCGACCTACGCGTCGTCCGCGCCCCGTCCCGCACGATCCTCCGCGGCCGAGTCATCCGCTGACCCGGGGCGCGCCGTGTGGCGTGCGCCCTGCGCCCTGCGCCCTGTCCCGTGTCCCGTGTCCCGTGTCCCGTGTCCCGTGTCCCGTGTCCCGTGTCCCGTGTCCCGTGTCCCGTGCGCGGTGTGCGTGTGCCGTGCGCGTCGTGTGCCGTGTGCCGTGCGCGTCGTGTGCCGTGCGCCGTGCGCCGTGCGCGTCGTGCCCGTTCGCCGCGCGCGTCGTGCCCGCTTACCGCGCGCGTCGTGCGCCGTGCGCGTCGTGCGCCGTGCGCGTCGTGTGCCGTGCGCGTCGTGCCCGTTCGCCGCGCGCGTCGTGCCCGCTTACCGCGCGCGTCGTGCGCCGGGTCCCCCGCGCTCTGCGCCGCACTTCAAGATCCGCGCAACTTCGGTGAAGTTGCTGCCTCAGCGCCCAGCGAGACAGCACTTTCCCCGAAGTTGCGCGGATCTTGAAGGCGGAAGAGGGTGGAGCGGGCAGATCCCCCGCGAAGGGGTGTCCCGGGCTCAAGATCGCGCAAGAACCACGATGTAGTGGTGTCGTTGCGTCGGTGAGGCCCTACTCGAGGGTGACCTTGGCGGCGTTGCGTGCCCCAAGTCGTGCTTCCGGTCTCCGGGGCGGTGTTCGTCGTCAAGATCCGCGCAACATCCGGGATGTTGCTGTTTCCCGCGTGCTGGAGGCAGCAACATCGCCGATGTTGTGCGGATCTTGGCCGTGGGTCGTGGGTCGTGGGCCGTGGGCCGTGGGGCAAGTCGCGCGGCGGGTCAGTGGGGTGGGCGGACGGCGGCGCTGAAGAGGTGTACGGCAAGGTCGGCGAGGGCGGTGGCGGTCTGGTCGATCGGGGTGCGGGGGAGCACGATGTGGCTCACCACCAGCCGGACGGTCGTGTCGGCGGCGAAGGCCAACGCGGCCTGGTCCGCGCCGGGTAGGTGGTCGCCGGCCCAGTCGATCAGCGCGCCGGACGCCTCGGTGAGCACCACCTCGGCCCGCGTGGTGAGGTACGGAAGCAGCTCGTCCGAGCCGCCTCGGGCGCTGCTCAGGATGGCTTTGACCAGGGGGTTCTCCGCTGCGGTGGTGAGCGTGTGCGCGATCGCCGCGTACGCGCCGGCGCGGACGTCGGCGCCGTGTGCGAGCAGGGCGGCACGGACGTCGCCGACGAAGGTGTCCACCTCACGCCGGGCCAGCGCCTCGGCCAGCCCGGCCTTGCTGCCGAACTCGTTGTAGACGGTCTGTCGGCTGACCCCGGCGGCGCCCGCGACGGCACCCATCCGGACACCGTCCCACCCGGTGGCGACGGTCAGCGCGCGGGCGGCGTCGACGATGCCGTCCCGCACTCCGGTGGCGCCCCTCTGCTCAATCATGGTGGTCGAAGTGTAGGTGGTTCAGCGCACGTCGATCTGGTACTGCGCCTCCACCCGGAAGCCCTCACCGTCGGTGCCGCCGAAGGTCAACTCGTGCTGACCGGGGGCGGGCGGCGGCACCAGCGCCCACAGGCCCCAGCAGGAGACCGGCCTGGGCCACGGCCAGACGGTGACGACGTTGTTGAAGAAGCCGCTGACCGGGAACGACCGGGCCGAGCCGGCTTCGCGCAGGGCGACGGCCACCCCGTCGAACTGCGCGTGACCGGTCGCGCTGTCCATGGCCTCCGCCGGTTCGTCGGTGCGACCGACCTGCCAATAGCAGAACGCCGGGAAGAACAGTGGCCGCCCGGCGGGAACCACGCACCGACGTTGCGCAGAGCCACCGAACGTACCCGCGAGGAACCAGACGTCGGCGGGTTGGTGGTGCCCGGCGTGCCGGCCGGACCCGTCGCCGATCGGATTGGCGGGTTGCCGGTGCCGGGCCACCCAGCGCACCCACCGGGTTGCGAGGTGTGCCAGCTCGGCGGGGTCGGGCACCGGGTCGGAGGCCGCGCCGGAGTGCGGATCGAGGGGGGTCATGACGGCAGATGCTAACGATGCCGCGCCCGACCGCACCGCCCCGGCGAGGGGCGCATAGGATGTGCGGTCATGGCACGCGTGCTCACTCCCCGTGCGGAGGATTTTCCCCGCTGGTACCAGGACCTGATCGCCAAGGCGAAGCTGGCCGACAACGGCCCGGTCCGCGGCACCATGGTCATCCGACCGGCCGGCTACGCCATCTGGGAGCGTATGCAGGCCGAGATGGACGCCCGGATCAAGGCGGCGGGTGCGGAGAACGCGTACTTCCCGCTCTTCATCCCGGAGAACTACCTCAAGCGTGAGGCCGAGCACGTCGAGGGCTTCTCGCCGGAGCTGGCGGTCGTCACCCACGGTGGCGGCAAGCCCCTCGCCGAGCCGGTGGTGGTGCGTCCCACCAGCGAGACGGTGATCGGCGAGTTCATGGCCAAGTGGATCGACTCGTACCGGGACCTGCCGCTGCTGCTCAACCAGTGGGCGAACGTGGTCCGCTGGGAGCTTCGGCCGCGCATCTTCCTGCGCACCAGCGAGTTCCTCTGGCAGGAGGGGCACACCGCGCACGCCACCCGCGAGGACGCCCGGGCGTACGCGCGGCGGATCCTGCACGAGGCGTACGAGGACCTGATGGTCAACGTGATCGGCATCCCGGTGGTGGTGGGCCTGAAGACGGCGCGTGAGCGGTTCGCCGGGGCGACGGCAACGTACACCTGCGAAGGCATGATGGGCGACGGCAAGGCGCTCCAGCTGGGCACCAGCCACGAGCTGGGGCAGAACTTCGCCAAGGCGTTCGACATCAGCTACTCCGCCAAGGAGGGTGGCCGGGAGCACGCCTGGACCACGTCCTGGGGCACGTCGACCCGGATGCTCGGTGGTCTGATCATGGCGCACGGCGACGACAACGGTCTGCGCGTGCCGCCGAAGCTGGCCCCGATCCAGGCGTACATCATGATCGTCAAGGATGGCGAGGGCGTCGCGGAGGCGGCGGCCAAGGTGCGCGACGGCCTGCGTGACGCCGGTGTCCGGGTCGCGCTCGACGACCGCACCGACACCGCGTTCGGCCGCCGGGCCGTCGACGCCGAGCTGCGTGGCTATCCGGTACGCGTGGAGGTCGGCCCTCGCGACCTGGCCGCCGGCAACGCGACTGTGGTGCGCCGCACCGACGGGTCGAAGTCCCCGACGCCGGTGGCCGACGTGGTCGCCGCGGTGGTGGCGGCGCTGGAGACCGACCAGCAGGTGCTGCACGACCAGGCGTTGGCCAACCGCGAGTCGCGCACCGTGGAGGTCGCGACCCTGGCCGAGGCGATCGAGGCCGCCGCGACGGGCTGGGCCCGGGTGCCGTGGTCGGCGGTCGGTGTGGCCGGTGAGGCCGAGGCGAACGGTCAGGGCGTCACGGTGCGCTGCCTGGTGCGCGCCGACGGCTCGGTGCCGGACTCCGAGGACGAGCCCGACCTGATCGCCGTCCTCGCCCGCGCCTACTGAACGTAGACAGCCAGTGCGGTTCGCGCCGGGTCGGTTGATCATGCACCGGAACGTGCGGCACGGTCGGATCGGATGGGTCCGGCCGGGCCGTGTGGTCAGCGACGACGAGCGGGGTCTGCTGGTGTGGATCGCCCGGGATTCGCCGGTGGCCCACGAGGTGACCGAGGCGGGGCTGGGCATGCGGGCGATGCCCTTCGCCCAGTGGATCTCGTCGTCGTATCGGTTGGCGCACGGGCGCTGGAACGGGCCGCCGCTGTTGAAGTTCCTGCCGACCGGCGCGGCGCACTCCGTCTGGTGGTTCCGCGACGCCCAGGGTCGGTTCGCCCACTGGTACGTCAACCTGGAGGAGCACGGTGTCCGCTGGGACGACGGCCCGGTGGCCGGCGTCGACGTGGTGGACCAGGACCTCGACGTGCTGGTCCGCCCGGACCTGAGCTGGGAGTGGAAGGACGAGGGCGAGTTCGTCGAGCGGCTCGCCTTCGGTGCCGACTACTGGGTGACCGACGAGAAGGCGGTCCGGGCCGAGGGGGAGCGGGTGATCGCCCTCGCCGAGGCCGGGGAGTTCCCGTTCGACGGCACATGGTGCGACTTCACGCCCCCGGCGGAATGGGACGTACCGGACGAACTTCCGCCAGGATGGGACCGCCCGCCGGTGCGGTGAGGAGTGTCTCCGGTCACCGGTGACGTGGTGTCCGGGTCCGGTGCGGAAGATCGGCACCGGATCTGGCAGAATGGGTCGCTGGTATCCGGCGCGCGTCCGGCGCCCTCTAACCCGGGCGCGTCGCCAGTCCACCGAGTAGTCTCCGGCCCAACCCCACTGTGCCGTCGGCGCTCACCCATGCACACCGCCCGCACGGGCCGGTGAGATCGCAACAGGAGCGAAACAACTGTGGCCGTAAAGATCCGGCTCCTGCGGATGGGCAAGATCCGCAACCCGCAGTACCGCATCGTCATCGCCGACTCGCGCACCAAGCGTGACGGTCGGGCGATCGAGTTCGTCGGGGTGTACCAGCCGAAGGAAGACCCTTCGATCATCGAGGTCAAGTCGGAGCGGGTCCAGTACTGGCTGTCCGTCGGCGCTCAGCCGAGCGAGGCTGTGCAGCGGCTGCTGGAGCTGACCGGTGACTGGCAGAAGTACAAGGGCCTGCCGGCCCCGCCGCCGCTGAAGGTCGCCGCCGAGCGGACCGACCGGAAGGCCGCGTACGAGGCCGAGGCGAAGGCCGCCGCCGGGCTCGCCCCGGAGACCCCGGCCAAGCCGGCCAAGAAGGCCACCAAGGCCGCCGAGACCCCGGCCGAGGCGCCGAAGACCGAGGCTCCGGCCGAGGCCCCGGCTGCCGCTGCCGACGCCGGTGAGCAGGCCTGACATGCCCCTGCGTCCGGCGTTGGAGCACCTGGTCAAGGGCATCGTCGACCACCCGGACGACGTCCGGGTGCGGATGGTCGATTCCCGTCGGGGCAAGCGGCTCGAGGTCCGCGTGCACCCCGAGGACCTCGGCACGGTGATCGGGCGGTCCGGCCGGACCGCCAAGGCGCTGCGTCAGGTGATCGGCTCCATCGGCGGGCGCGGCGTGCGCGTCGACATCGTCGACTCGTACTGATGCAGCTCGTCGTCGGCAGGATCGGCAAGCCGCACGGTGTCCGCGGTGAGGTCACCGTGGAGGTGCGGACCGACGAGCCCGAAGCACGGTTCGCCCCCGGGTCAGTGCTCCGCACTGAGCCGGGGGCGACGCCCCCGCCTGCGCCTGCCCACAGCACTGTGCTCCGCACTGAGCCGGGGGCGGTCCCGTCGCCGGCGAACGGGCCGGGTGTGCCGTTCCGGGTTCCGGCCGAGCTGACCATCGAGGAGGCCCGTTTCCACCAGGGCCGCCTGCTCGTCGCGTTCGACGGGATCCTGGACCGCAACACCGCCGAGGCGCTGCGCGGCACCCTGCTCGTGGTGGACAGCGCCGACGTGGCCCCGCCGGACGATCCGGAGGAGTTCCACGACCACCAGTTGGTGGGGTTGGCCGTGGTCACCCCGGCCGGTGAACGCCTCGGCGAGGTCGCCCGCATCGACCACGCCCCCTCCTCGGACCTGCTGGTGCTTCGGCGCCCCGAGGGGCGTACCGCGTTGATCCCGTTCGTCCGGGCGATCGTCCCCGAGGTCGACCTGGCCGGTGGACGTGTGATCGTCGACCCGCCGGCCGGCCTGCTCGACCTTTAGGACCACCAGGCATGCGCGTCGACGTCGTGTCGATCTTCCCGGAGTACTTCGCCCCGCTCGACCTGTCGTTGATCGGGCGGGCGCGGGCCAACGGCGTACTCCGACTCGCCGTGCACGACCTGCGGACCTGGACCCACGACGTGCACCGCACCGTCGACGACACCCCCTACGGCGGCGGGCCGGGGATGGTGATGCGCCCGGAGCCGTGGGGTGCGGCGCTGGACGCGCTCGCGCCGGCCGAGGCCCCACCGCCCCGGTTGCTGGTGCCGTCTCCGGCCGGTGTCCCGTTCACCCAGGCCATGGCGTACGAGTTGGCCGCCGAGTCGCACCTGCTCTTCGCCTGCGGCCGGTACGAGGGCATCGACCAACGCGTCCTGGAGCACGCCGCCACCCGGATGCCGGTGACCGAGGTCTCGCTCGGTGACTACGTGCTCTTCGGCGGCGAGGTCGCCGTGTTGGTGATGGTGGAGGCGGTCACCCGGTTGCTGCCGGGTGTGCTGGGCAACGCGGGCTCGCTGGACGAGGAGTCGCACGCGCACGGGTTGCTGGAGGCACCGATCTACACCAAGCCGCCGAGCTGGCGCGGGTACGACGTGCCGGAGGTGCTCCGCTCCGGAGACCACGGCAAGATCGCCCGTTGGCGGCGCGAGGAGGGCTTGCTGCGCACCGCCGCCCGTCGCCCCGACCTGCTGGCCGCACTGCCCGCCGATCGGCTCGACAAACGGGACATCGCGGCTCTGGACCAGGCCGGATTTCAGGTGCCGCCGGGGGATGTGGCAAAGTAGGGAGGTTGCCGTATCCGTCCGCGCCCGCGGGCGGCTGCGAGGATCCCCGACCGGGGTCGGCCCGCCGACCACCACCCGGGGATCAGAATCACCCACCCGCGCACCGAGTGACGGTGCGCCGTGAGCCTTACGAGGACGCAGCGATGAACATCCTGGACGCCCTTGACGCCCAGTCGAAGCGGACCGACCTTCCCGACTTCCGGGCCGGTGACACCGTCAAGGTGCACGCCCGCGTCGTCGAGGGCAACCGGTCCCGTGTCCAGATCTTCCAGGGCGTCGTGATCCGCCGCCAGGGTGACGGTCTGCGCGAGACCTTCTCGGTCCGCAAGGTCAGCTTCGGTGTCGGCGTCGAGCGGACCTACCCGCTCAACGGCCCGGGCATCGACCGGATCGAGGTCGTGACCCGTGGTGCGGTGCGCCGCGCCAAGCTCTACTACCTGCGCGAGCTGCGCGGCAAGAAGGCCAAGATCAAGGAGAAGCGGGAGAAGCAGCCCAGCTGACTTCCCGCTCGCCACGCCGCCTGAGCTGCGCGTATGCCGTACCGGCCGGACCGCACTACCCTGGTCGTACGGGCGCAGCGAGGCGGCGGGTCCGCCCAGGTGGCGGGCAGCCGTCCACTACCGCCCGTGGAGCCTCGTCGAGGCTCCCGGGCGGTAGTGCTTCTGTGGACCGGGGAGTGGCGTGGTGCAGACGCTTGACGAGGACGGCACCGTCGATCCGTGGCGCCGGCGGACCCGCCGTACCCGCCGGCAGATGCCCCTCTGGCAGGAGCTTCCGCTGCTCCTGGTCGTCGCGTTCTGCCTCGCCGTGCTGATCCGCACCTTCCTGCTCCAGGCGTTCTTCATCCCGTCCGGCTCGATGGAGGACACCCTCCTCGTCGGAGACCGGGTGCTGGTCAACAAGGTCGTCTACGACGTCCGCGACCCGGTACGCGGTGAGGTGGTGGTCTTCCGGGGCACCGACCGCTGGGCGCCGCAGGTCGACGAGCAGCCGAAGCCCGGCGTCGCCGGTCGGCTCGCCCGCACCGTCGGCGACCTCATCGGGGTGAGCCGTCCCGGTGAGAAGGACTTCATCAAGCGGGTGATCGGCGTTCCCGGCGACCGGGTCGCCTGCTGCGACAGCCAGGGACGGGTGACGGTCAACGGCACGCCCCTCAACGAGCCGTACGTGCTGCGGGACTCCCCACTGGATCTGCCGCCCAACCCGTCGGAGTGCCGCTCCCGGCGTTTCGACGAGGTCGTCGTACCCCCGGGTCAGCTCTTCGTGATGGGCGACCATCGCGAGGTCTCCCAGGACGCCCGTTGCCAGGGCCCGGTGCCGATCGACAACGTCGTCGGCCGGGCCTTCATGGTGGTCTGGCCCTCGTCCCGGTGGAACGCGTTGTCGGTGCCGTCGACGTTCGACGACGTGTCCGGGCCGGCCACGGCCTCCTCCGGCGCACCACCGGTGCGACCGACCCCGCAGGGCGGCGTGGTGCTGCTGGTCCCGCCGTTGGTAGCCGCACTCCGTGGTTCCCGCGCGTTCCGGACGGTGACGTCCAGCCGGGCAACGTAGGCTCCTTGGCGTGATTGACGAGCAGACCGACAAGCCCCGCAGCTCCTTCTGGAAGGAGCTGCCGATCCTGCTGGGTGTGGCGATCCTGGTCGCGGTTCTGGTCCGCGCCTTCGTGCTGCAGACCTTCTTCATCCCCTCCCCGTCCATGGAGAACACACTCAAGATCGATGACCGGGTGCTGGTCAACAAGCTGGTCTACGACTTCCGGTCGCCGCACCGCGGTGAGGTGATCGTGTTCAAGGCCCCCACCACGTGGAGCGGCAACCCCGACGGCGAGGACTTCATCAAGCGGGTCATCGGCACCCCGGGTGACCACGTGGTCTGCTGCGACCCGCAGGAACGGCTGATGATCAACGGCAAGTCGCTGGACGAGCCGTACATCTTCTCCATGGACGGGGTCCGCGACAAGGCCGCCGACCAGGAGTTCGACATCACCGTGCCGGAGGGTCGGCTGTGGGTGATGGGTGACCACCGATCGGCCTCCGGCGACTCGCTGGAGCACTGGCAGCAGTCCGGGCAGAACATCATCGAGGCCACGATCCCCGAGGACGACGTGGTCGGGCGGGCGTTCACCGTCTTCTGGCCGGTCAACCGGGCCACCTGGCTGACCGTGCCCGATCAGTTCGACGGCATTCCCAAGCCGTAGAGCACCGGGGCGTGGGCGATCCGCCGTCGGTCTGGCAGGCTGGTGCGGTGAACGTGAGCGCGAGGAGTGAGCTTGCGAGCCCCGCAGCCGCGAACAGCAGCAGCCGCGTCTACACCCCTCGACGCGCGGCCCGCGTGCTGCTCGTCGACGCGGCCGGTCGGGTCCTGCTGTTCGAGGGCTTCGACCCGGCCCGACCAGGGCATCGATACTGGTTTACCCCCGGTGGCGGGCTCGACCCGGCGGAGAGCCCGGCGGCCGGCGCGGCACGGGAGCTGGCCGAGGAGACCGGGCTGCGGCTCGACCCCGCAGCGCTGGGCGAGACGGTCTGGTCCGACACGACCGAGTTCACCTTCGACGGCACCTGGTACCGCCAGGAGCAGGACTTCTTCCTCCTCCGGGTGCAGTCCTGGCAGGTGGACACCACCGGCTTCAACGACATCGAGCAGCGCAGCATCGCCGACCACCGCTGGTGGTTCCCGGACGAGCTGGCGGCCAGCGGTGAGCGGTTCTACCCGCCCGAGTTGCCGGCGCTGCTGGCCCGGCTGCTGCAGTCCGCCGCCGCCGGCCGGGACGAGGCGTCGTGCTGACCCCGCCGCGCACTGTCGTGCGCCGCGAGGCCGGTCTCTACGCGCTGGAACGAGCGCTACAGCGGCGTGGGTTCCGGCACGTCGCCGGCGCCGACGAGGCGGGCCGGGGCGCGTGCGCGGGTCCGCTGGTCGCCGCCGCGGCGGTGCTGCCCGAAGGGCGGCGCGGCGAGATCGAGGGGTTGGCCGATTCGAAGCTGCTCACCCCGACCAGCCGGGAACGGGTGTACGCGGAGGTCGTGGACCGGGCGCTCGCGTACGCCGTGGTGGTCATCCCGGCCGACGAGGTCGACGCCCGGGGGTTGCACGTGTGCAACCTGGCGGCGATGCGTCGGGCGCTCGCCTCGCTGACCACCCGACCGGAGTACGTGCTCACCGACGGCTTCGGCGTGGACGGCCTGGGCGTGCCCGGCCTGGCCGTGTGGAAGGGCGACCGGGTGGCCGCGTGCGTGGCGGCGGCCAGTGTGCTCGCCAAGGTCACCCGGGACCGGATCATGGTGGAGTTGGACGAGACGTTCCCGGCGTACGGGTTCGCCGAGCACAAGGGCTACATCACCCCGGAGCACTCCGCGGCGCTGCGGGAGCACGGGCCGTGCCGGGAGCACCGCTTCTCGTACGTCAACGTCGCCGCGGTCTCCGGCCGCGACGGTCGGCCGCCGCGCGCCCGACGGCCCGGCGGCCACGCCTCGGAAGAGCCGATGGAGCGCTCCGGGGCATCAGGGGGTACCGTCGGCGTGGCGTTGGGCGAGCAGCCTCGGCCTCCGGCGCCGGTGGGGGAAGATGTGGCCATGGAAGGCGGAGTGCGATGAGCGCGGAAGATCTCGAGAAGTACGAGACCGAGATGGAGCTGCAGCTCTACCGGGAGTACCGCGACATCGTCCGCCAATTCTCGTACGTGGTGGAGACGGAACGCCGGTTCTACCTGGCCAACCAGGTCGACCTGCACGTGCGTAACTCCGACGGCGAGGTCTACTTCGAGGTCGAGATGCACGACGCCTGGGTCTGGGACATGTATCGTCCCGCCCGCTTCGTGAAGAACGTCCGGGTGATGACCTTCAAGGACGTCAACGTCGAGGAGCTGGAGAAGCCCGACATCTCGCTGCCCGCCGACTCCGGCTTCGGCGGCTGAGGGCATCCGGCCACGTCACGGGCCCCCCACCCGTGGCGTAGCACCTGCCGCCGATCACTCGGCCGGCACCACGACCTCGACCCGCTGCACCAGGTTGTTGGCGAAACCGCCACGGTTCCACGGCTGCTCGACCGGCTGGGTGCGCCCGGACGCGTCGGTCGCCCGGGCCCCCAGCACGTACCGGCCCGGGGTCGCGGCCCACTCGTACCGCCAGCGCCGCCAGGCGAACTCCCCAGCCTCCGCCGGGTCCAGCTCGGCCGACGCCCAGCTCCGCCCACCGTCGGTCGTCACCTCGACGGACACCACCGGGGCGTGCCCGGACCAGGCCCGACCGTCGACGGTGCACGGGCCGGGGCGCAGCACCCGGCGGCGGGACATGAAGTCGGGGAAGCCGGGCGGGCGGACCAGCGCACGCGGCTCGATCCGGGTGACCGGCACGCCCGGGTCGTCGGCGTCCCGCCGCACCCGGTACGCCACCGCGTTCTGGTAACCCTCGAACGGTTCGGTCCGGACCTCGATCGAGCGCAGCCACTTCACGTGCGCCATGCCGTACCAGCCGGGCACGATCAGCCGCAGCGGCGCGCCGTGCTGGGGCAGCAGGGGAGCGCCGTTCATCTCGTACGCCAGCAGGACCTCCTCGCGCAGCGCGTCGGCCACCGGCAGCGCCCGCTGGTAATCCTGCTCGACCCCGCGCTCGACGCCGTGGTCGGCGCCGGTGAAGACCACGTCGACAGCGTCCGGCCCGAGCCCCGCCTCGCGCAGCAGCGGAGCCAGGGGAGTGCCCGTCCACTCGGCGTTGCCGACCGCCTCGACCAACCACGGCTGGCTCACCGGCCGGGGGTGCAGCAGGGCTCGGCCGTTGCCGGCGCACTCCAGGGTCACCTGCCGGGTGACCCGTGGCCGCTCGCGCAGGTCGGCGAGGCCGACCGTCAGCGGCCGGTCCACCGCGCCACCGACGGTCAGCGCGTGCGTCGCCGGGTCGACCTCCGGAATGTCGTAGTGGATCAGCAGGTAGTGCAACCCGGCCGGGGTGACGTCGTAGCGCAACGCCTCCAACGGGATCCCGTGGTTACGCGCGGCGAGCTGCAACTCCTCGGCGCTGATCGCCTCGTCCGGTTCCGCGAGCCGGGACGGGCCGCTCACGTCGGAGACCGCCGGGCCGGAACCTTCGGCGCGGTCCGCGGGGGACGTCGTCCGGTCATCGAGAGTGGTCATGCGGGCCTCCCCGGTGCAGACGGCGGCACCCGCCGTACGCGGCCCAGCCTAGACATAGCAGATCGTCGGAGCTTCCGGGTGGTCGTCCACAGGGCCGTCCGTCGTCCACAGGTTCGTCGGCCGGGCTGGCGTACCACCCGCCCGCGGCCGGAGGCTGCCGTCATGCGACATCCGTCGATCCGTTCGATCCGCCGTACCGTGCTGCTCTGCGCCGCCGTGCCACTCGCGCTGACCGTGCAGTTCTGCGGTCTGGCGGTGCTTGTCGCGGCGGTGCCCGGCCAGCCACCCTCGGCCGTCGTACCGGTGCCTGTCGCCGCCGTGGCGGGCGTCGGGTCGGAGCGCTTCCGCTGGCCGCTCGACGGGCCACCGCGACCGGTGCGCCGCTTCGACCCGCCACCTGAGCCGTGGCTGTCCGGCCACCGGGGCGTCGACCTGGCCGCCTCGGCCGGAACCGTGGTCCGCAGTGCCGGGCCGGGCACCGTCCTCTTCGCCGGTCTGGTGGCCGGCCGGCCGGTGGTCACCGTGGGGCACGCCGGTGGGCTGCGAACCACCCACGAGCCCGTGCAACCCGGTGTACGCAGCGGTCAGGCGGTCGCCACCGGCGCACCGCTGGGCGAGTTGCTGCCCGGCCACCCGGGTTGCCCGGCAGACGCGTGCCTGCACTGGGGCCTGCGCCGGGGCGAGGAGTACCTGGACCCGCTCGCCCTGCTCGGCCTCGGCCCGGTGCGCCTGCTGCCGGTCGGCGAACCTTCTGCCGGTGCCGTTCGGTAGGCGGACCTTCCGCCGGTGCGGTTCGTTAGCCGGGGGCCTTCCGCCGCTGTGTGCGGTCAGCGCTGGGCGAGCAGCGCCGGCAGTCGTGCGGCCAGCCGCTCGTACTCGTCGGCGGTGTTGTACACCTGACCGGTGAGCCGCAGCCACCCCCGGCCGCTCCAGCTCATCACCGCCACCTCGGCGGCGAGCCGCTCGCCGATGCGCGTCTGCAACGCCCGCGCCGCGTCGATCGTGGCGGCCGTCCCGGCCGGCAGCGGGATGAGGCGCAGAGACACCCCCGGCCCGCCGGGGTCGGGCAGGTCGGCGGGGGCCACCCCCAGAGCGTCCCCCACCACCCGCTGGCCGTACGCGGCGAGAGCCGCATTGTGTGCCCGCATTCGGTCCACGCCGAGACTGCGCATCGTGAACAGACCCGCCGGGGCGGCTAACCAGGGCGTGTAGTCGAGGGTCGCCTGCCACTCGAGCCGGGCCGGGAAGCCCGACTCCTGCTCCCACGAGACCACCAGCGGCTCGATCCGGTCCCGCCACGGCGGTGCCACGGCCAGCAGGGCCGTTCCGCGCGGGGCGTACGCCCACTTGTGCAGGTTGCCCACCCAGAAGTCGGCACCGATGCCGGCCACCGTCGTGGGCAGCATCCCCGGGGCGTGTGCGGCGTCCACCAGCACCGGCACGCCGTGTTCGCGGGCCACCCCGACGATCGCGGCGGTCGGGAAGAGCTTGGCGGTGGCCGAGGTGAGCTGGTCGACGACGAGCAGTCGGGTGCGCCCGGGGCGCAGGCCGTCGCGGATGATCTGCACGAGCTGCTCGTCGGTCGCCGTCAGTGGAACCGGCAGGACCCGGCTGACCGCCCCGGTACGACGGCACTCGCGCTGGATGGCCAGGCTCACCGCCCCGTACCCGTGATCGGTGCTGAGCACCTCGTCGCCGGGACGCAGGCCGATGGACTGCAGCACCACCGCGACGCCGGTGGTGGTGTTGCCCACCAGGGCGCTGCCGTCCGGGTCGGCACCCAGGAACCCGGCGAGATGCCGTCGGGTGTGCGCGATCCGGTCGACCAGACCCTGGGTGAAGAAGCGCAGCGGGTTGGCCTCCATCTCGTCGCGCAGCCGCTGCTGGGCTCGCTGCACGCCGATCGGGACCGCGCCGAACGAGCCGTGGTTGAGGTGGCTCACCGCCGGGTCCAGGGAGAAGAGCAGGCGGGCGCCCGGGATCGGCTCAGGGGGCTGCGGGACGCTCACCAGATGATCGTAACCGCCGGGGATCCCGCCCTCCCGCCCTTGATCAGGCGCGGGGGTGGGCCTGCCGATAGGCGGCCCGCAGCCGCTCCACCGACACGTGCGTGTAGATCTGTGTGCTGGCCAGCGACGAGTGGCCCAGCAACTCCTGCACGGCGCGCAGGTCCGCCCCACCTTCGAGCAGGTGGGTGGCCGCCGAGTGCCGGAGGCCGTGCGGGCTCGTCCGGGGCAGGCCGGCGGCCTCGGCGTACGCACCGACGATCTGCCGCGCGGTCGTCGGATTGAGCCGACCGCCCCGGGCGCCCAACAACAGCGCGTTTCCGGAGTGGGTGTTCACCATCGCCGGGCGGCCCAGCCGCAACCAGTCGTCCAACGCCTGCTGTGCGGGCACGCCGTACGGCACCGAGCGCTCCCGTCCACCCTTGCCGAACACCCGGATCACCCGCCGGCCGTGGTCGACGTCAGCGACGTCCAACCCGCAGACCTCACTGACCCGTACGCCGGTGGCGTAGAGCAGCTCCAGCAGCACCCGGTCGCGCAACGGCACAGCGGTCCGCTGTGGTGCGCCCGAGGTCGGCGCAGCCGCCTGGTCCGTGCGCGCCGGGCCGGTGCTCTCCAGTCCCGTGGCCGCCGGGCCGGTGTTCTCTGATTCCGTGGCCGCCGGGGCGGTGTTCTCCGATTCCGTGGCCGCCGGGCCGGTCCCTGTCCGGCGGGTGTCCGGTGGGGCTTCGGGCGTGCCGGTGGTGGTTAACCGCCGACCCGGAGCATCGACCAGGGCAGCGGCTTGGTCGGCGCGCAGCACGCTGGGCAACTCCCGGTGCGCACGCGGGCTGGCCAGCGCCGCACCGACGTCGACGGAGAGCAGCCCGACCCGGTGCGCCCACGCGCTGAACGCCCGCGCCGACGCGGCCCGCCGCGCCAACGAGGTGCGCGCCGCACCTGTGGTGCGCTGCCGCGCCAGCCAACTACGCAGCACCGACAGGTCCAGCTCGGCCAGGTCGACGCAGCCCATCCGAACGGCGTGGTCGAGCAGCGAGACCAGATCGGTGACGTACGCACGGACGGTGTGCGCCGACCGGTTCCGCACCCGGGACAGGTGCTCGGCGAAGTCGTCGACGGCGTCGCGCAGCGCCGGCGGTAGTGCCTGGTGCATGGCCCGGGTGCCCCGCGCAGGTCGACTCACCGCGGGCGCGCCGATCCGGTCGCGGGGAAGGCCCGTCCGTTGACACAGCCACCCGTACCGACAGCTGACACGGCATCAGCCTACGGCTGATCGTCGTACGTCACCGGCCCCGAGCCTTCCCCGCTCATCGCGCCTCGCCGGGCCGGCACCGCCATCGGTTGCCGTCGAGCGCGTCGGTCGGCACCTCAAGCGGTCCCTGCCGGGGCGGTTTCATCGACACCGAATGCCGAGCGCACGGCCCAGCGGTGCCGAAATCGGGGCCCGGAAAGACGATCAGCACGCAAAGCGGACCGGCGGCACAGCCGGGGCACAGCCCGCGGTCAAGATCTGTCAAGCTGCTGCGGTGACGAAGACCGTGCTTGGCGCCGCCCGGGCGCGCCTCGCCTCGCCGCTAGGCGCGCGCGAGCTCGACCTCGACGTCGTACGCGGCGTCGCCATCCTCCTCGCGGTGGGATGGCACCTCGCCGGCAAACCCACGGGTAATCCCGTCAGCGATGTCATGCTGCTGCCCACCCGCACATTCGGCTGGGCCGGAGTCGACCTCTTCTTCGTACTGTCCGGGTTCCTGGTCGGCCGGTTGATCTTCCGCGAGCAGGTACGCACCGGAGGGTTCGACGCGGGGCGGTTCCTGCTACGCCGAGCATTCAAGCTGTGGCCGGTCTACTACCTGTTCATCGCATTCCTCATGATCACCCACCCCTGGGATCCGTGGCAGTTCCTGCCGCAGACCATCCACGTGCAGAACTACACGCAAACCAGGCCCCCGCACCTCTGGTCGCTTGCCGTAGAGGAGCACTTCTACCTCGCGGCCGCACTGCTCCTGCCGATCGCGTTCCGCCGCCGCGTTCGGCCGCAGACCCTCGTCAAGGTCATATTCGGCATCATGGTGGCCACGCTCGTCGGCCGTGTCATCGCGGTCCAGATCGACACGAAACCCGTGCTGATCCAGCAGCTCACCCACTTCCGCGTCGACGCCATGCTCGCCGGCATGCTCCTGGCCGTCGCTTCCGTCTACTACACCGAGCTGTTCGACCGCATCGTGGCCTGGAAATGGCTCTGGCTCGGCGGCACCGTGCTCGGCATCGCCTGGCTCTGGACCAACAACAAGAACTCCGACCACGGCGCCAGCTTCGGCTACTCCGTCGCGTACCTCGGTTCCGCGTCCTTTCTGCTGCTGCTCTACCGGGCCGACTGGGTGGTCCGTTTCCGGGCCGTTCTGCGCCCGATCGGCACGCTCGGTATCTACTCGTACGCGATCTACCTCACCCATGTCTCCGCGGCCGATTACGTCAACCAGGCCGTGGTCAGGGTCGCGCCCTGGGTCAACGAGACCCCACTCCGGCTGGCCGTGCTCTACGCCGGCGTCTTCGCCATCGCGGTGGTGCTTACCCGCGCCGTCGAGTGGCCCGCGCTCAAGCTCCGCGATCGTCTGATTCCGCCGCGGGCACGTGCCGTGCCGCCGGTGCCACCGGAGGAGGCGACGCGGCCGGAGGAGGCGACGCGGCCGGAGGAGGCGACGCAGCCACACACCGCGCTCGACGGACCCACTCAGCAGCTACCGGTCGTCGCCAACCGGTGAACAGCGACAGCGGCCCGGCCGCTGGTGGCCGGGCGCCTTCTCCGGCCCTCTGGGCGGGCCTGTTCCCCGGCCCGGACGCCTTCGCCGGCCCTCTGGGCGGGCCTGTTCCCCGGCCCGCGCGCCTTCACCACGACCAGCCAGCGGCCCGACTATCGGCGGTTGGCCCGCTTGACCAGGACAACGGCCAAACCGGCGATGAACACCGCGGACGTGACGAGACAGCACAGCGTGGCGATGTGCCACGGCTTGATCGCACCCATGACCACGCACCCTAACGGCGGTAACGACTTTTCGACGTCCCACGAAGATGCCCTCTCAGGTCGGCCCGGACCCTCCCGCCACCGCTCCGCGCTTCGCTCGAACGGGTGGGGCCAGGGAGTATCCGTCGTGGCGGCGGACCACCAGGGACAATTCCTCCAGAAGCGACAGCTTGCGTAACGCGGTCCGCACGTCGATGCCGGCGCGGGTGGCAAGTTGATCCACGCCCCACCCGCCCCGGCGGGGGAGCGCCTCCAGCAGTGAGCGCGCGTCGTCGTCGAGCATGTCGGCGGGCCGCTGCGGGCCCCGCGCCGGCGGGGCCAGGTCCACGCCGATCCGGCCCACCTCCTCGAGCACGTGTGCCACCCCGGTGACCAGCCGGGTCTTGGGATTGTCGCGGAGGAACTCGTGCGCGCCGACGGACATCGCCGACGTCACCGGCCCGGGCACCACCATGGCCACCCGACCGGTGTGGACGGCTCGCCGCGCGGTCTGGGTCGCGCCACTGCGCGCCGACGCCTCGACCAGGACGGTGCCCACGGTGCCCGCCGCGATCACCCGGTTGCGGATCAGGAACCGGGGCCGCAGTGGATCGGCGCCGGGCGGCCATTCGCTGACCAGCAGCCCGGTGTCGGCGATCCGGTCGAAGAGCGCGGTGTTGCCCACCGGGTACGGCCGGTCCAGCCCACAGGCGAGCACCGCGACAGTCAGACCGCCGGCGTTGAGGGCTCCCCGGTGAGCGGCGGCGTCGATGCCGAACGCCCCACCCGACACGACCGTCCAGTCCCGCTCGGCCAGCCCGTACCCCAACTCGGTGGCGACGTGCTGGCCATACCCGGTGGCCGCCCGCGCCCCGACCACGGCCACCGAACGATCCAGCGCCTCGCCCAGCGGCCAGGCTCCGCGTACCCAGAAGCAGAGCGGTGGGGCGGTCTCACCGTCCACTCGCCGGGAGACGTCGGGCAGACGCAGCGTGGCCAGGTCGGCGACGCGGGTCGGCCACTCCTCGTCGTCCGGCGTGACCAGTCGGGCACCGAGCCGGTCCGCGCGCTCTATCGCCTCGGCAGCCACCGCGCGGGCGTCGCCGCCGGCCAGCCGGGCGGCGACCGTGCTGTGCAGCCAGCCGTCCGGGCTGCCCCCGTCGAGCAGGAGGTTCAGGGTCGCCACCGGCCCGAGTCGTTCGACCAGCCGGTGAACCGCGCGGGTGCCCGGCTCGGCCAGCCAGGTCAACGCCACCCGGGCGAGTTTGCTCTCGTCGTCGGCGCTCATGCCGTCTCTCCCGTCCGGAGTTGGATCGCTTCCCGGACGTCATCCAGGTCTGGCCGAACTCGGCCGTCCAGGTCGGTGATGGTCCAGGCCATCCGGATGACCCGATCGAAGCCACGTGCCGACAGCGAGCCGGAGTCGAGCCGGCCACGGAGCTCCGCGGTGACCCGGGCGGGCAGTCGCCACGGCGGCCGACGCAGGTGGGGGCCTCCCACCTCGGCGTTGAGCCTGCGGCCGAGGCACGCCCAGCGGGTCGCCGCCGCCTGTCGTGCCGCCGCCACCCGCGCCGCGACCGTCGCCGACGGCTCGGCGTCACTGTCTGCTGCCATCAGGTCGGCCGCCCGCACCGGCATCAGCTGCACCTGTACGTCGATGCGGTCGAGCAGCGGCCCGGAGATCCGGCCCAGGTAACGGCGACGGACCAGCGGGCTGCACTCGCAGTGCGCGTCGCCGGACGGTTTCGCGCACGGGCACGGGTTGGCCGCCAGCACCAACTGGGTCTGGGCCGGGTAGACGGTGCCGCCTCCACTGCGGCTCAGCTGGATGCGACCGTGCTCCAGGGGCTGGCGCAGTGCCTCCAACGCGCCCTTGCTGAACTCCGGGGCCTCGTCCAGAAACAACACCCCTCGGTGAGCCAACGACACCGCGCCGGGCCGGGCCAGCCCCGAGCCGCCGCCGACAAGCGACGGCACCGTCGCCGTATGGTGCGGGGCCTGGAACGGCGGGCGTCGCAGCAGCCGACCGCCCGGCGGCAGCAGCCCGGCGACCGAGTGCAGTGCCGTCACCTCCAGCGCCGCGTCGTCGTCCAGCTCGGGCAGTATCGACGGCAGTCGTTCGGCGAGCATCGTCTTGCCGGCACCTGGAGGGCCGAGCAGCGCGATGTGGTGCCCACCGGCGGCGGCCACCTCCAATGCGCGCCGGCCCACCTGCTGCCCGGCGACATCGGCCAGATCCGGACCTCCGACGGCCGGTGTCGGCGTGGCCGCCGGTGGCTCGATCAGCGGGGTGCCGTCGCGAACGAAGGAGACCAACCGGTGCAGGTGGTCCACCGCTCGCACCCGTACCCCGGGGATGACAGCGGCCTCGGCGGCGTTGCCGAGCGGGACGATCACCCGCTCGACGCCGGCCTGGGCCGCGGCGGCGACCATCGGGAGCACGCCGCGCACCGGCCTGACCGTGCCGTCGAGCCCCAACTCGCCGAGGACCACCACATCATCCAGGGGAAGCAGCGGCAGCTCACCCGAACCGCCAAGCAGAGCTGCCGCGATGGCCAGGTCGAATGCCGAGCCGAACTTCGGCAACGTGGCGGGCAGCAGGTTGAGGGTGATCCGCCGGTTGGGCCATCGTTGGCCGGAGTTGACAACGGCGGCGCGGACCCGGTCGCGGGCCTCGTGCAGGGCGGTGTCCGGCAGACCGGAGATCACCACTGCCGGGAGGCCGGCTGCCAGGTCCGCCTCCACCTCGACCAGGTGGCCGGTCACGCCGACCAGACCCACGCAGAGCACCTTCGCGTAGCTCACGACGCCGCCGACTCTTCGGGAGTGCGCATCTCAGAACGCTCCCTTGAGGTGCTCGACCTGCGCCGGCCCGGCATCCGGTAGTCGCACCGACAGCACGTCGAAGCGCACCTCCTCGGCGGTCGTACCGGTCTCGGTCAGCCAGCGCGCGGCAAGCCCTCGCAGCCGACGGGCCTTGGCCGGCACGACAGCCTCGGCCGGGGTGCCGAAGTCGTCGCCCCGGCGGGTCTTCACCTCGCAGAAGGCGAGCACCGGCCCGTCCCAGGCGATGATGTCGATCTCCCCGGAGGGGCAGCGCCAGTTCTGGGCGATCGGCCGCAGCCCGGCCTCGGTCAGGTGTCGGACGGCGCACCGCTCCCCGTACGCGCCGACCGCCTGGTTCCGCTTCGTCATGCAGGGCACGGTGCCCGTCGGAGTGCGAGCACCGCGACCTCGGCGACATCGCATCTGTGGACAACAGGTGTCCTGTGGACAACCGGACGATCAAGCCCGCGCCGTGCTAGGAGGCCGCGGCCGAGCCCGGCTCACCGCCCGGCTTCCTGAGACGTCGGCTTCCTGAGACGTCGGCTTCCTGAGGACGCCGGTCCCTCATGATCAGGTGATGAAAAGTAGGTTCCAGGACGGTGGAGGATCTACTTTTCATCATTTGATCAACGCTTGCATCGGCCGCGGCGGGTCCTCGCGACTTCTCACCAGCCTCCGTTCGATCGCGCTACCGACCGTGCGGTCGGCAGCGCGGGGCGGGCCGAAATGGCGCGGGCGTGGCCGGTCGCATACGGTGCCTGACGTGGACGGACGACGGAGTTTTCCGGAAGATCAGGAGTCGCGCTGGTACCCCGACGAGCGGGGTCGCGGTTACGGCGAGTCGGAGTGGCGCGGCACCGGCGAACCGCGCTACCGCGACGACGAGATCCCCGAGCAGCGCGGCCCCAAGGAGAGCCGTTCCGTCGAGGACAGCGGGGTCGGCCGTCGCCGAGAGCCGGATTCAGGGCGTTTCGGCGCGGTGGACGCGGGGCGGTTCGGTGGTACGGCGGAGTCGGACTCGGGTCGGCTGAGCGCGGTGGACACCGGTCGTTTCGGTGGTTCGCCGGAATCGGACTCGGGTCGCTTCGGCGCTGTGGACGCTCAGCCGGGTCGGTTCGGCGCGGGCGAGCCCGAGTCGGGACGGTTCGGCGCGGTCGACCCGTTGGGTGACGTGCGGGCGGAGATCGACGGGTACCGGGCCACCCGGTCACGGCGGGCCGACCGGGACTCCTCGGAGGTCTCCGGCGAACTGCCCGGTCGTTGGGTCACCCAGGACGCGGCCGCGGCGGCTGCGCCGCTCGGTGTTCGGGACCAGTCGGAGGTCTCCGGGGAGCTGCCCGGTCGTCGGGCCGCCCGCGAGGCGGCCGGGGCGGACGCACCGCTGACCGTCGGTCGGGAGGAGGTCAGCCGTCCGTCGACGGCGGTGGGCGAGACGCCCGGCGGCGTCCTCGCCGACCAGGCTCGTCCCGCCCCGCTCGGCGGGTACCCGATCATCGATCCCACGCGTGGTGGCGGCGAGACACCGCATCCGTTGGAGATGCCGACCGGTCCGATGCCGGGGATCGGACCCCGCCCCGACCTGCCTACCGGCGAGCCTGCGGTGTACCCGCCGACCGCCGACGGCGTCTACCGGACCCGTCGGCCGGTGCTGGCCGTACTCTTCGCGGTGCTGGTGTTGATCTTCGAGGCTCCCGCGCTGCGGGTGCTGCTCGCGGGCGTGACCGGCGATCCGGTCGACGCGGGGAACGTCGTGGCGGGCATCACCCTGGTCGCCGGGCTGCCGATCTTCGCGATCGGGCTGTACGGGCTCCGAACGGGAGGTCTGGCGCTTTCCGACACCGGCCGGGGTTGGCTGCGCCCACCGACGGCCTACCTGACCGTCGGCCTGGTGCTCTTCATCGCCGCCGCGCTCGCCGCCGGCTGACCGCCGCGCCCGCGGCGCACGCCCGCCCGCCGCGCCCGCCCGCCGCGCGAGCCGCGGGCGTGATCGACACCAGGTCGGCGATGTGGGGGTGTCAGGGCGGCGGGACGGCGCCACTTCGCCGATGTGGAGTCGATCATGAGGCGATTCGGGCGGACCGAGGGCGGACCGAGGGCGGACCGAGGGCGGACCGAGGGCGGATCGGCGAGGCGCGCGGCGAAGGGGGCGGCGCACCCCGCGCACCCCGGGGCGGTT
Organism: Micromonospora sp. WMMD964; assembly: GCF_029581455.1. Classification (NCBI taxonomy): domain Bacteria; kingdom Bacillati; phylum Actinomycetota; class Actinomycetes; order Micromonosporales; family Micromonosporaceae; genus Micromonospora; species Micromonospora sp. WMMD964. The sequence goes on from NZ_CP120860.1 coordinate 2,536,651, forward strand.
GAACGGGTGAGGGGCGTACACTGGCCAACTGGCGACCGCCTCGTGCGGTCGACCTCGCGTGCCCTCTTCACGAATCGTCGTGGAGCGACGGCCTCCCTGGTCCCGATCCTGATCGGGCCCACCATGGGCCGGCGACCAGGCACCAGGACGCCCGGCCACCGGTCGGGCGTGACAACCAGGGATTCAGAGGAGTACCCCAACCATGGCCGTCGTGACCATGCGCCAGCTGCTGGAGAGTGGTGTCCACTTCGGGCACCAGACCCGGCGCTGGAACCCGAAGATGAAGCGCTTCATCATGACCGAGCGCAACGGCATCTACATCATCGACCTGCGCCAGACCCTCGACTACATCGAGAAGGCGTACGAGTTCGTGCGTGGAACCGTCGCCGAGGGCGGCAGCATCCTGTTCGTCGGCACCAAGAAGCAGGCCCAGGAAGCGATCGCCGAGCAGGCGACCCGGGTCGGCCAGCCGTACGTCAACCACCGCTGGCTCGGTGGCATGCTGACCAACTTCCAGACGGTGTACAAGCGGCTCCAGCGGATGAAGGAGCTGGAGGGCCTGGGTGACCTCAGCGGCACCGCCGCCGGTTACACCAAGAAGGAGACCCTGCAGCTCTCCCGCGAGAAGATCAAGCTGACCCGCACGCTCGGTGGTCTGCGGGACATGCAGAAGCTTCCCGCCGCGGTCTGGATCGTCGACACCAAGAAGGAGCACATCGCCGTCGACGAGGCCCGCAAGCTGGGCATCCCGGTGATCGCGGTGCTGGACACCAACTGCGACCCGGACGAGGTCGACTTCCCGATCCCGGGCAACGACGACGCGATCCGCTCGGCCGAGCTGCTGACCAAGGTCGTCGCCGCCGCCGTCGCGGATGGTCTGATCGCGCGTTCCGGCCGTCGCCGGGGCAACGACGAGAAGCCCGAGGGTGTCGCGAGCGACGAGCCGCTGACCGAGTGGGAGCGCGAGCTGCTCGAGCCGAAGAAGGCTGACGAGTCGGCCGAGCAGGCCGCCACCCCGGAGCAGCCGGCGCAGGCCGCCACCGAGCAGCCGGCGGCCGCCACCGCGGAGTGATCGCACCGTCGCTGCCTCGCCGTCCGTTTTCGCGGACGGCGGGCAGCGACGGTACGCCGGGCACGATCCGCCCGGATCCGGGTAACCGGCACCTCTGACCATCCACACGCCGTCTCAACACCGAAGAGAGAGCCATGTCCCAAATCACCGCCGCGGACGTCAAGAAGCTCCGCGACCTCACCGGCGCCGGCATGATGGACAGCAAGAAGGCGCTGACCGAGGCCGAGGGCGACTTCGACAAGGCCGTCGAGATCCTGCGCGTCAAGGGCGCCAAGGACGTCGGCAAGCGGGCTGGTCGTACGGCCGCCAACGGTCTGGTCGCCCACTCCGGCAAGGCCCTGTTGGAGCTCAACTGCGAGACCGACTTCGTCGCCAAGACCGAGTCGTTCATCGCGCTGGCCCAGCAGCTCGTCGAGCACGGTGAGCGCTCCGGCGTGAACACCGCCGAGGAACTGCTCGCCAGCGAGCTCGACGGCAAGGTCGTCGCCGACCTGATCCAGGAGCAGTCCGCCAAGATCGGCGAGAAGCTGGTCCTCAACCGGTTCGCCAAGGTCGAGGGCACCACCGCCGTCTACCTGCACCGTAAGGCCCAGGACCTGCCGCCGGCCGTCGGCGTGCTGGTGTCGTACACCGGTAAGACCGACGAGGCCGGCGACGCCGACGCCCGTGGTGTGGCCATGCAGATCGCCGCGATGCGACCGAAGTACCTCACCCGGGACGAGGTTCCGGCCGAGATCGTCGAGTCCGAGCGGCGCATCGCCGAGCAGACCGCCCGCGAGGAGAACAAGCCCGAGGCGGCCCTGCCGAAGATCGTCGAGGGTCGGGTGAACTCCTTCTTCAAGGACTACGTCCTGATCGAGCAGGCGTCGGTGGCCGACAACAAGAAGTCGGTGAAGCAGGTGCTGGCCGAGGCCGGCATCGAGGTCACCCGCTTCGTGCGGTTCGAGGTCGGCCAGGCCTGAGCCGTCACCGGGCGCCGTGGGCGCCCGTGGGCAGGAGACGTCGACGAGGAGGCCGCCGGTGTACGTGACAGGCACCGCGGCCTCCTCGTCACATAGGGTCGGCAGCGGCAGGTTCGCGGTACGCGCCGCACGGGGCGTGCGCGTGGTGAAGGGCGGGGCGGATGACGCAGGTTGTGAGTGACCGGACGCTGGAGCTGGACGACCCGACGGCACCGCCGCCGGGGCGTGCCCGCCGGGTGGTGCTGAAGCTCTCCGGTGAGGTGTTCGGCGGCGGCGCGATCGGCGTCGACCCGGACGTCGTCCAGGCCATCGCCCGGCAGATCGCCACCGTGGTCCGCCGCGGCGTGCAGGTCTCCGTGGTGGTCGGCGGCGGCAACTTCTTCCGCGGCGCGGAGCTGCAGAAGCGCGGGATGGACCGGGCCCGCGCCGACTACATGGGCATGCTCGGCACCGTGATGAACTGCCTCGCGCTTCAGGACTTCCTGGAGAAGGAGGGCATCGAGACCCGGGTGCAGAGCGCCATCACGATGGCCCAGGTCGCCGAGCCGTACATCCCGCTGCGGGCGATCCGGCACCTGGAGAAGGGCCGCGTGGTCATCTTCGGCGCCGGCGCCGGGATGCCGTACTTCTCCACCGACACGGTGGCCGCCCAGCGGGCGCTGGAGATCCGGGCCGACGTGGTGCTGATGAGCAAGAACGGGGTGGACGGCGTCTACACCGCCGATCCCCGGATCGACCCCACCGCCAGCAAGCTCGACTCGATCACCTTCTCCGAGGTGCTGCGCCGTAACCTGCGGGTGGCCGACGCGGCGGCGTTCAGCCTCTGCATGGAGAACGGCCTGCCGATGCTGGTCTTCGGCGCGCAGGGTGACGACACCATCATCCGCGCAGTGGGTGGCGACAAGATCGGCACCCTGATCACCGCCTGAACCCGCCGATCGCGGTGGCGGCGGTTTGACGACTTTCAGCAGGGCCCACGACGAGCACAGAAGGAGGCGAGGAGACCGGTGATCGACGACACCCTCCTCGAGGCCGAGGAGAAGATGGAGCGTGCGGTCGAGCACGCCAAGGAGGAGTTCGGCGCCATCCGCACCGGCCGCGCCAACCCCGCCATGTTCTCCAAGGTCATCATCGACTACTACGGCACGCCCACGCCGCTGACCCAGATGGCGTCCATCGCGATCCCCGAGCCACGGATGGCGATCATCAAGCCGTACGACAACTCGCAGATCAACGCGATGGAGAAGGCGATCCGCGACTCGGACCTCGGGGTGAACCCGAACAACGAGGGCACCCAGCTGCGCATCCTGCTCCCGCAGATGACCGAGGAACGCCGCCGCGACATGATCAAGGTGGCCCGGCACAAGGGCGAGGAGGCCAAGGTGGCGATCCGCAACGTCCGCCGCCGTGGCAAGGAGGAGCTGGACCGCATCGTCAAGGACGGCGAGGCCGGCGAGGACGAGGGTCGCCGCGCCGAGAAGGAGCTCGACGACCTGACCCAGCGCTACGTCGCCAGCATCGACGACCTGGTCAAGCACAAGGAAACCGAGCTGCTCGAAGTCTGACCGCGTCTGCCCGCCCACGCGGGTGGGACGCTCCGAGGCCCGTTCCCCGAGGTGGGAACGGGCCTCGTGTCGTACGTCAGCAGGGAATCCAGACGGTCCTGGTGCTCTCCGCCAACTGCTCCCCGGTGTACGCGTCGCGTAGCGCGAAGCGGACGGTGGCCTTGCCCGGGTGTAGCACCGGATCTCTCCGCGCGAAGCCCATCGCGAGTTCGGCGGTGCCGCCGTCGCACTGGATCTCGCCGGCGCCCCGTCCCGAGGTGGCCCAGAGAGTGGGCAGACCGTCCTGCACGAGCGAGGCCGACATCAGGTACGGGCCGGCCGGGCAGGAGCGGGCGGTGGCGTCGACGCTCGTCGCCGGGTACGCCTCGCCGGGCTCGGCCCCCGGCGGCTCGAACAGGTACAACTCGCTGGCGTGGCGATCGATGGTGATCCTGGTGGGTGCCGCGGCGGCGGCCGGTGCCCCCGCTGCCAGGACGATGGCGGCCACGGTCGACGCCGCCAGACTGACCTTGTGCATGTGTGTGCCCTTCCCCCGTCGGACACGCCGGCGGGAGCCGGCGCGACACCACCCGACCACGTGGGGTGTGCCCGGCTCAGTTCCTGATCGGGCAGGCGACCAGTCGGATCGATGGTTGCCGTTCATCCCGAGGTGCGGTACCGGTCTGGTGTCCGCCGCCGTCAGGCGGACCGGTGACCAGGGCGGGGCCCGTCGGTGTGCCTCGTCCGCCGTGCCGGTGCGGCGGGTGCAGTAGGCTCGGCAGGATTCCCGGCCACCGGGTGGTGAACCCCGGGAATCGACCGACCGTCGAGGCGGTCAACCGGAGGAACATCGCGCCTGTAGGGGATGCTTGTGGTCGTGCGTCATGTGGTGGTTCTCGCGCCCCGTCGCGGTGTGTGATGTCCCGCCCCGACCCCTACGGCAACGAGCCTCGTGGCTGGGACCGCCCGGAGCGCCCGGTGGCGCTGCCCTGGCCCGATCAGGAGCTGGACGCCGGCCAGTGGAGCCGCCGTCCCACGGCCGGCCCCGAGCTGTACGCCGACCCGCACGCCCGGCCGTACGCCGAGCCGCATCCGACCGGCCCGTACGACGAGCGTGGCCGTGTGGTCCGCCCGGACGACCGGGACCGTCTCGACGACCGTGACCGGCGCGGTCGTTTCGACGACCGGGACCGGCACGAGGACGACCGGAACCAGCCCGACCGGTACGACGACCGGGGCCGTTCCGGCCGATACGTCGATCGTCCGCCGGTCGGTCCGGACGGCGGCCCGATCCACCCGGGCGGCCCCCGCCGCTACGACGAGCCCGAGCGCTACGACGAGCCGGAACCCTTCGACGGGCCGGTCCGGTACGACGAGGACGCCTACCCGACCGCGCAGCTCGCGCCCATCGGTGCCGAACTGCTGCCGGACCCGGAGCCGGTGGACGAGCCGGAGCCGCCGTCCGGTCGACGGACGAAGGGTCGGCGTCGGGCCAGCGTCGACCGACCTGCCACCCAGCAGGTGGGCAACGGGCGAGCCGGCCGTAATCTCCCGGCGGCGATCGGGGTCGGGCTGGGGCTCGGCGCGCTGATCGTGGTGCCGCTGGTGTTCTACCCGTTGGCGTTCCTGCCGGTGATCGCCGGTGCCGTCGCCATCGGCATCTGGGAGATGGCCCGGGCGGTCCGACGCAGTGGCGCCCACCCACCGCTGGTGCCGCTGATCGCCGGCGGGGTGCTGACCGTGGGCCTGGCCTGGTTCGCCGGCCCGGACGCGCTCAGCCTGGGGCTGCTCGTCACCGTGCTGGGCACCATGATCTGGCGGCTCGGTGACGGTCCGGCCGGTTTCCAGCGGGACCTCACGGCGGCCACCCTCATCGCCGTCTACGTGCCGTTCCTCGCCGGGTTCGCGGCGTTGCTGGCGGCGGCCCCCGACGACGGTCCGCTGCGGATCCTGGCCACGCTGGTCGCGGTGGTCCTCTCCGACACCGGCGGGTACGCGGCCGGCGTCTCGTTCGGCAAGCACCCGATGGCCCCGTCGATCAGCCCGAAGAAGTCCTGGGAGGGCTTCGCCGGCTCGGTCACCGCGGCGGCGCTGGGCAGCGCGTTGCTGCTGTGGCTGATGTTCGAGGTGGCCCCCTGGTGGGGTGCGCTGTTCGGGGTGGCGGTGTCCGGCGCGGCGGTCCTCGGTGACCTGGCCGAGTCGATGATCAAGCGGGATCTCGGTGTCAAGGACATGAGCAACCTGCTGCCCGGCCACGGCGGTCTGATGGACCGACTGGACTCGATCCTCTTCGCGGTGCCGACCGCGTACCTGCTGCTGGCCGTCTTCGTGCCGATGGTGAACTGAGGCATGGATCACGGCGTTCCGGTCGTCCGGCTGCGGGGGTCGCGGCCCGTTCGGCACCTCCGGATCGGCACCTGCCGCCGACGGCGTGACACACTGGACCAGCCATGACGAGCTTGCCGTTGATCCCCGCCATCTCGGATGCCCCCGCCGCGCGCCGGGCCTCCATGCCGCCGAAGCACCTCGCCGACCTGGACCTGGCCGGTCGCCAGGCGCTGGTCACCGAGTTGGGTGAGCCCGCCTTCCGTGCCAAGCAGGTCTCGAACCACTACTTCGGGCGGTTGGTCCGTGACCCGCAGGCCATGACCGACCTGCCCGCGGCGACCCGGGAGCGGTTGTCCGAGCAGTTGATGCCCACACTGCTCACCCCGGTGCGGGAGCTGGCCTGTGACGACGGCGCGACCCGCAAGGCGCTCTGGCGACTGCACGACGGTGCTCTGGTGGAGAGCGTGCTGATGGGCTACCCGGACCGGGTCACCGTCTGCATCTCCAGCCAGGCGGGCTGCGGCATGGCGTGCCCGTTCTGCGCGACCGGCCAGGCCGGGCTGACCCGTAACCTGTCCACCGCCGAGATCGTCGACCAGGCGGTCTACATGGCCGGGGTGGCGGCCTCCGGCGTGGTCGCCGGGTCCCCACCGCGGCTGTCGCGTGTCGTCTTCATGGGCATGGGCGAGCCGTTGGCCAACTACAACCGGGTCGTCGCGGCGATCCGCCGCCTGGTCAGCCCTGCTCCGGAGGGGCTCGGCCTGTCCCAGCGGCACATCACCGTTTCCACGGTCGGTCTGGTTCCGGCCATCCACCGACTGGCCAGCGAAGACCTCTCTGTGACCCTTGCGCTGTCGTTGCACGCGCCCGATGATGATCTGCGCGACGAACTCGTGCCGGTGAACCAGCGCTGGAAGGTAGCCGAGGTGCTGGACGCAGCGTGGGACTACGCCGACCGGACGGGCCGTCGCGTGTCGATCGAGTACGCAATGATCAAGGACGTGAACGACCAGCCCTGGCGGGCCGACCTCCTCGGGCGGCTGCTGGCCGGCAAATTGACCCACGTGAACCTCATTCCGCTCAATCCGACGCCGGGCAGTCGCTGGGACGCGAGCCCGAAGCCGGTCGAGCGGGAGTTCGTCCGGCGGTTGCGCGACGCCGGGGTGTCCACCACCGTGCGGGACACCCGAGGTCGCGAGATCGACGGCGCGTGTGGCCAACTCGCCGCCGCCGAGGACAACGACACCAACACCGACCGCGCCGGAGAGGCACCGGCGTGACCGGGCGTGGCGAACGAGACCAGGAGACATAGTGGCGAGTCAGGGTCAGCGTTTCCGGCGCAAGGCGCTCCGCCGGGGATACAAGGTCGACGAGGTGGATGCCTTCCTCGACCGGGTCGAGGCGACGCTCGACGGCCGACAGGTCGGGGCGCCGGTGGCCTCCCAGGAGGTCCACGACGTCGTCTTCCGGGTCCGGTTCAACGGCTACGACGAGTGGCAGGTCGACCTGCACCTCGACCGCGTGGAGCGGCAGTTGGCCGAGCTGGAGGAGCGCAACAGCGCCGGGCGCGGTGGCGACCCCCGAATGGCTGACCGGCTGGGCCCACCGGACCGGATGGGTCCGCCGATGCGTGACGAGCGGGGGATGGCACCACCGATGCCGCCGCGACCGATGCCCGCCCAGGCCGGTCCGCCCGCCGACCGCTACGGCCGCTACGACGAGCCGACCGGCGCCTTCGCCGGTGGGTACGACGGCCCCCGTGGCGGTTACGACGCCCCGCGCGGACCGGCCGGCCCCGGCCCGATGGGTCCCGGCGGTCCGATGGGCCCCGGTCCGATGGGTCCCGGTCCGATGGGTGGCCACGGCGCTCCGCCGCGCGGTCTCCCCGCCGGCCCTTCCGGGTACGGTCAGGACGACCAGCGCGCGCCGGGTGGCTACGGCCCGGGCCCGGACGACCAGCGGGCGCCCGGCGGCTACGGTCCGCCGGAGGAGTCGCGTTTCGACGGCTTCGAGGCCGGTCGGCACGGCCGCACCGACATGACCGCCGAGATCCGGATGCCGGAGCGGGATCTGCGTGACATGCGCCGGGGTCCGGCCGGTCCGCCTCAGCTGCCCCAGCAGGGCATGGCCGGCCCGCCGATGGCCGGTCCGCCCGCGGTGCCCGGCCCTCCGATGGGTGGCCCCCCGATGGTCGGTCCGCCGATGGCCGGTCCGCCCGGCAGCGACCTGTACCGGGTCGACCAGATCCGCCGCAGCTTCCAGGTCCGTCGGTTCGGCAGCGGGTACGACCCCGACCAGGTGGACCGGTTCTTCGAAACCCTGCTCGGCGGCATGCAGCGCCGCAACCCGATGCCGGTCGACCCGAAGGACCTCGACACGCTGCGGTTCGGGCTGGTCCCGGGCGGCTACTTCGAGGCCGAGGTGGACGCCGCGCTGAAGGACGTGCAGGACATTCTCTTCGGGCGCTGACCCCGACGCGTACGGACGAGGGCCCGTCCCCCGGGTGGGGGCGGGCCCTCGGCGTTGTCGACCGCTCGTCCGGCGGACGGGCGGGTCAGGAGCGCAGACCGCTGCGCCGCAGCACGATGTCACCGATCACGATGATCAGCAGCAGTGCGGCCAGGCCGATCAGCCAGAGGTCCTCGACCCTGCCCTCGTGGTTGCCGCAGATCATCGCCAGCAGCGCCAGCGCCGACAGCACCGCGCCGATCTGCCCGGCCTTGCGGTGCCCGGGCTTGTGCTGGTCCGGCGACGTTACCGGCTCGCTTCCTGCCACTGTCGGTCCTTCCCTCGCGATCGGATCTTTGGTTAGTCTGGCACGCCTCCCGCTCGGCCCGGCGGGGTGGGGGTTTCCTGGCCCTCAGGCTCTGCCCATCCGGGTCGAATGGCACTACCGGCGTCGCGGGGCGACGGTCAGACTCACTCCGGTAGCGTTTGGCGTACACCTGATTGTCTGTTTGAGGGGGACTGTGCGGTGCGAGTGACCGGAACCGGGCACGCCAGCATGCGGATCGACACGGCCGCGGGCAGCATCCTGTGCGACCCGTGGGTCAACCCGGCGTACTTCGCCTCGTGGTTCCCCTTCCCGGACAATTCCCTGCTCGACTGGGAGAGCCTGGGCCAGGTCGACTACCTGTACGTCTCCCACCTGCACCGGGACCACTTCGACGCGAAGCACCTGCGGGACTTCGTCTCGAAGGAGGCGACAGTCCTGCTCCCCGAGTTCCCCACCTCGGAGATGGAGGACGAGTTCCGGGCGCTGGGCTTCACCAAGTTCCTGAAGGCGCCCAACGAGCAGGTGGTGGAGCTTCCCGGCGGCCTGAAGATCATGATCCAGGCGCTGACCAGCCCGACCGACGGCCCGATCGGCGACTCGTCGCTCTGGGTCGAGTACGACGGGGTGCGGCTGCTCAACCAGAACGACGCCCGTCCGACCGACCTGAGCGTCTTCGCCGAGTTGGGGCACGTGCACGCGCACCTGCTGCAGTTCTCCGGCGCGATCTGGTACCCGATGGTCTACGAGCTGCCGCAGGCGGCGAAGACCGCGTTCGGCAAGCAGAAGCGGGACCGGCAGTTCGACCGGACGTGGCGCTACATCGACGACCTGAAGGCCGACCACGTCTTCCCGATCGCCGGCCCGCCGTGCTTCCTCGACGACGCCCTGTGGCAGTTCAACGACATCCACGGCGACGAGGGCAACATCTTCCCCGACCAGTCGGTGTTCCTCACCGAGTACGCGAAGGTCGGCGGCACCAACGGGATCGTGCTGCTGCCGGGCAGCGTCACCGAGGTCACCACCGAGGGCGCGAGCACGACCCACCCGGTGCCGGTGGAGGAGTTCTTCGCGAACAAGGTCGCCCACCTGGAGGAGATGCGGGAGCGCAAGCGCCCGATCATCGAGGCGGAGAAGGCGTCCTGGCGGCACCCCGAGGTGGACGTCCTCGGCGAGATGAAGCGTCGGATCGAGCCCCTGCTCGAGGAGTCGATCTACCTGGCCAAGGGGGTCGGTGGCCCGGTCCGCTTCGACCTGGTCGGCTACGACGGCGAAAGCGTCGAGTCGATCGTGGTGGACTTCCCAGGCAAGGAGGTCCGGCCGTACGCCGACGAGAAGGTCCGCTACCGGTTCCGCACCGAGCGGTCGTTGATCGAGCACCTGCTCTTCATCGACGAGGTGGACTGGGTCAACTCGCTCTTCCTGTCCTGCCGGTTCTCGGCCGCCCGGATCGGCCAGTACAACGAGTTCGTCTACGCGTTCTTCAAGTGCCTGTCCGAGGAGCGTCTCCAGTACGCCGAGGGCTGGTACGACGAGCACGAGCGCACCACCGACGCCGAGGACATCACCCTGGGCGACTGGGTGGTGCAGCGACGCTGCCCGCACCTGAAGGCCGACCTGACCCGCTTCGGCATCGTCGAGGGTGACCAGCTCACCTGCCAGCTGCACGGTTGGCGCTTCGACCTGCCCAGCGGCCGTTGCCTGACCAGCGTCGGCCACAAGGTCCGCGCCCACCGGGTCGACGCCGAGACCCCGGCCCCGGCCGGGGAGGCGCTCAGCTGACGTACCGGCCGGGGCGCCTGAGGTGGCGCCCCGGCGATCCGTGTCCGCCCGGCCCCCCGATACGCCACGATGCAATGGAGGGCGGCGAAAGCCGCAGTCCGGTAGCTACCGGACACCATTGAGAGCGGGGCGGGCGTGGCGGGGGCGGACGCGCGACAGGGTTCGTACCGGTTCGGGCGCGGCCGGGAGATGACCCGGGACGCGGCGCGGGTGGAGACGTTCAGCGACGGGGTCTTCGGGGTCGTCCTGACGGTGATGGCCGTCGAGCTGCTCCAGACCGGCCCGGCCCGGGTGGGCGGGAGGGAACTCCCGGAGGCCCTGGCCGACGCCTGGCCGTCCTACCTGGCGTACGTGATCACCTTCGGGATCGCCGGTCAGGTCTGGATCGCCCACCACAACATCTGGCGGTACGTGGTCCGGGTCGACCAACTGCTGCTGGTGCTCAACCTGCTCGTGCTGCTGTTCATCGCCACCATCCCGTTCACCGCCGACCTGTTGTCGGACAATCTGCGGGGCAGCGCCACCGAGCAGCGGCTGACCGCCGCCCTCTACCTCGGCACCGTGCTCGGTGAGGCGGTCTTCGTCAACCTGAGCTGGTGGTGGGCCCGCCGCGCCGGGCTGCTGCACGCCGACCTGGATCCCCGACTGGCTCGGGCGATCGCCCGCCGGATACGGCTGAAGCCGCTGCTCTACCTGGTCGCGTTCGCCGCCGTCTTCGTCGACCCGATCCTGAGCCTCTGCGCGTACCTCCTGTTGGTCGCCTTCTATCTCGTCGGTGGCCCGGGTGACCTGCGGCCGTACGCACACCGGGCCGAGGAGGCCTCAGCGACCTAGGTCCGCGAGGATGCGACGGGCGGCGTTGTGGCCGGCGGCGCCGATGACGCTGCCGGCCGGGTGGCAGCCGGCGCTGCCCGCGTACACGCCGTCGATGCCGGTGGCGTAGGGCATCCGGTCGGTGAACGAGACGGTGTTGTCGACGTGGTGGATGTGCCCACCGGTGATGCCGAAGTGCTCCTCGATGCCGGGCGGGGGCAGGGGCACCGCGTCGGCGATCAGGTCACCGGTGCCCGGGGCGTACCGCTCGACGATCTCGACCAGCCGCTCGAGGTAGCCGGGCAGTTCCGCGTCCCAGGTCGTGCCGGCCAGCTCGTAGGGGACCGACTGGACGAACAACGCCGACGAGTGGTGCCCGGCGGCGTCGGAGAGCGACGGGTCGACGGTGGTGTGCAGGTACCACTCGATCGTCGGCTCCGCCGGCAGTCGCCCGGCCTGCACGTCCGCCCACATCGCCCGCAGCGCGGTCATCGGTGAGGTGGCCTCCCCACCGACCAGCGAGGCGGAGCCGGGCAGCAGGTGGATGGTCGACCCGAACGGGCTCGGCGTGCCCGCCGGCAGGCAGGAGAACCGGGGCAGCCCGGTGAGCGCCAGGTTGAGCTTGAGGGTGGTGCCGGGGCGGCGGACGGCCGCCATCCGTTCGCTGAGTGGCGCCGGGAGCGCGCCGTCGGGCAACAGGTCCATCAGCCGGTACGGGTCACACGCGCCGAGCACCACGGGGGCGGCGACCTGTCGGCCGTCGGCCAGTACGACGCCGCTGGCCGCGCCGCCGTCCACTGTCACCGCGCTCACCGGCGTACCGGTGCGGATCGTCGCCCCGGCGGCGCGGGCGGCCTCGGCGAACGTCCGGGAGACCGTGCCCATCCCACCCTCGGCGATCATCCAGGTGCCGCCCGAGCCCGGGAGCCGGCACATGTTGTGCACGAGGAAGTTGTGGCCCGTCCCGGGGTCGTCCGGGCCGGCGTTGAGACCGGACAGCCCGTCGGTGACCGCGTACATGCTGACCAGCAGTTCGGAGCGGAACTCGAACCGGGCCAGGTAGTCGGCGACCGAACCCTGGACGAGGTCGACGAAGACCTGCCGCAGCGCCGGTCGGACGTGCCGCTCGGCGGTCTCCTGGACGCTCAGCGGCTCGGCCAGCCAGGCCGGGGCGAGGTCCTCGCGCAGCGCCGCCAGCTCGGCCTGCATGGCGTCGTCGGCGGCCACGTCGGCGGGGGAGAAGAACTCGGCGAGCTGTGCCCGGGTCGCGGCGGTGTCACTGCCGAAGAGCAGGTACGGCGAGCCGAGCCCGCCCGGTGTGGGCAGGAAGTAGTGCGGGTCGCGGCGCAGCACCGGGATCCGCACGTCGAGGGTGGCGAGCAACTCCGGCGGCATCAGCCCGAGCAGGTACGAGCCGGTGGAGTGGCGCAGGCCCGGCACCTTCGGGAACGGGTTCTCGGTGCGGGTCGCGCCACCGAGCACGTCGGCGGCCTCCAGCACCAGGACGTCCAGGCCCGCGCGGGCCAGCAGGACTGCGGAGACCAGGCCGTTGTGCCCGGCACCGACGATCACGACGTCGGCGCGGGCCGGAATCTCACTGCTCATGCCGCGGCAGCGTAGTCCGCTCCGCCGGGTCCGGGCAGCCCTTCGCCCGCCTAGCCGTCACCCCTCGTTCACCGGGCAGTGGCTGTGATCGATGCCGCTGCGGTCCTACCGTCGGTTGGACATCGACCACTCCGGGAGGTTCACCGATGGACCGTCGTACCGTCCTGCGCTCCGCCGTCGCCGGCGCGGCCGCCTTCTCCGGCAGCCTGTGGGCCGGCGCGGCCCTGGCCGCCCCGGCCCAGCCCGGCCCCGGCCCGTACGGGGACCTGCTGGCGGCTGACGTCAACGGCATCCAGTTGCCGGCCGGTTTCACCAGTCGGGTGATCGCGCGGTCCGGTCAGCGAGTCGCTGGCACCTCGTACCTCTGGCACTGGGCTCCGGACGGCGGCGCCTGTTTCCCCGCCGGCGACGGTTGGATCTACGTGTCGAACTCGGAGGTCCCGTTCGTCGGGGGTGCGTCGGCGGTCCGCTTCGCTGCCGATGGCTCGGTCGTCTCGGCGTACCGGATCCTCGGCGGCACGAACGTCAACTGCGCCGGTGGGGCGACCCCGTGGGGCACCTGGCTGTCCTGCGAGGAGGTGCCCCTCGGTCGGGTCTTTGAGACGTGGCCGGACGGCAGCCGGTCGGCCGAGGAGCGGACCCGGATGGGCCGGTTCACCCACGAGGCTGCCGCGTGCGATCCGGACCGCAGGGTGGTCTACCTGACCGAGGACGAGGAGGACGGCTGCTTCTACCGCTTCGTGCCGGACACCTGGGGTGATCTGCGTACCGGTCGGGTGCAGGTGCTCTGCGCGCCGGCCGACCAGGTCGCCGGGCCGGTCACCTGGCGGGACGTCCCGGACCGGGACGGCTTCCCGATCCCCACTCGGCTCCAGGTGGGTGCGGCGAAGCACTTCGACGGTGGCGAGGGTTGCTGGTACGACCGGGGCACCTGCTGGTTCACCACGAAGGGCGACAACCGGGTCTGGGCGTACGACGCGGTCAACCAGCGTCTCGACCTGGCGTACGACGACTCGCTGGTGCCGGCCGGCACGGCACCGCTGACCGGGGTGGACAACATCACGGGTACCGCCTCCGGTGACCTCTACGTCGCCGAGGACGGCGGCAACATGGAGATCAACGTGATCACCCCGGCCGGTGTGGTGGCGCCCATCGTGCGGATCGTCGGGCAGTCGTCGTCGGAGATCACCGGTCCGGCCTTCTCCCCGGACGGCTCGCGCCTGTACTTCTCCTCCCAGCGCGGCACCTCCGGTGCGTCGACCGGCGCCAACGGCATCACCTACGAGATCCAAGGTCCCTTCCGCCGCTGACCCCACCCCCACCCGCACCCCCACCCCCTGCCCTGGTGATCAAGAGGTTTGCGTCAGCGAACGGCGCGAAAATGACGCTAACCTCTTGATCAACCCGGCTGAGGGGTGCGGTCGGCGCGGTTGGTGCGCCAGGTGGAGAGGGCCAGGGTGGCGGAGTAGCCGGCCAGGACGATCACGTGGAACAGGTACAGCCAGAGGAGCACCGCCACTCCGCCGCCGATCTCGTCGAAGCCGCCGAACGGCACCCCGAGGTCCAGGGGGAGCGAGGCGAAGAGCACGAAGCCGTGCAGGAAGCCGGAGAGGTTCGCCGCGGTGAACGACCCGATCCCCACGGTGGAGAGCCAGTCCGGTGAGGCGGGCCCGACCACCCGGAACACCCACACCAGCACCGGCGTGAGCACGAGCCAGACCGCGAGGAACGACAGCACCACGCCGAGCACACCGAGCCAACCCCCTCGGCGTACGAGGCCGGTGGTGAGCGGGAGCGCCAGCAGGATCGACAGCAGCAGCGCGGGGGCCGGTGCGAGCAGCGGCAGCAGGAGCAGTCGGCCTCGCCAGCCGACCAGGTGCTCGTCGGTCCGGGGTGCGGCCACCGACACGAAGGCCCGGCGTAGGCCCTCGCCGTAGAGCGACGCGGGCAGCAGTGAGGCCAACGCCAGCAGCGGGGTCAACTCCACTCCGGCGTTGACCAGCGCGTCCACCGCCCGGGGTGCGCCGATGGCGGTGGGCAGGGCCTCCACGGCGTGCGAGGTCAGCCGGCGTACCCGATCGGCCCCGGCCACCAGCGAGGTGAGCCAGATCGCGAGGAGGGCGACCGGCACCACCGCGATCGCCCCGTAGAAGGTGATCGCGGCGGCGTGCAGCGACAGGTCCCGCCCACGCACCGGGCGGAACGCGGCGCTGGTGATCCGCTTCGCCCGCTGCCATCCGTTGCCCATCGCCGTCTCCTTCCCTGTCGTCGGGGCCGCCACTCCTTAAGATCGCCGGTCATGACTGTTGTCACCACCGAACGCCTCATCCTGCGCGATCGGACCGACGATCCGGCGGATCCGGCCCGGATCTACGACATCTACTCCCGTCCGGAGATCACCCGTTGGCTGGCCGTGTCGCCCGGCCTGCCGATGACCGACCCGGCTCAGGCCCCCGAGCGACTGCAGATCTGGCGGGACCGGCACGCGGCGGCGAGCTGTTGGAGACCTTCGTGTTGCGGGCGCCAGATGCCTGATCGTTCCGTTACGGCCTGACGCAAGATCCGCGCAAGTCCGGGGAAGGTGCCGCCTCCAGTCGTCGGAGGCGGCACCTTCCTTCGCGTTGTCGGCGGTCGAGAGTGGGCAACTCCGTCAATAGTTACCGCGGTCGAAGTGTTGACGCTCCCGTAGCACGTCAGTAACCTTTGGTCAAAGTAACGCAAGATTTCGACAAACACGTGCACGGTTCTGTGCATGCATGCGGAAGATTCAACGGGTCTCCTGGGGAGGCCCGTTGATGGTCGTACCCCCTCGTCGCCGGCCCGCCCTCACCGGCCGGCGACGCGCCGCCGCTCACCCCCACCCGTGGTCACCCCCGCCCGCGGCAACCGTCCCCCGACGACAGGACAGTCATGAGACGAACGAATCTGTTCAGGATGGTCGCGGCGACAGCCGCGGCCACGCTGATCGCCACGGCGGGGGCGACCGCCGTCGCGAACCCGGCCGCCGCCCGCCCCGCCGACACGGCGGCCGCGCCGAGCAGCGCCTTCGCCCCGGCCGCCACCAACCTCGCGCAGGGCCGCCCGACCCAGGAGAGCGGCCACGCCGACGTCTACGACTCGTCGAAGGTCGTCGACGGCAACGCGGGCAGCTACTGGGAGAGCGTCAACAACGCGTTCCCGCAGTGGGTGCAGGTCGACCTCGGCGCAGCGCAGAGCGTCAACCAGGTCGTGCTGAAGCTGCCGACCAACGGCTGGGCGACCCGGACGCAGACGTTGAGCGTGCGGGGCAGCACGAACGGTTCGTCCTTCACCGATCTGGTCGGGTCGCAGACGTACACCTTCAACCCGGCGAGCGCCAGCACCGTCACGATCAACTTCACCTCGACCTCCACCCGCTACGTGCGGATCACCGTCACCGCGAACAGCGGCTGGCCGGCGGGGCAGCTCTCCGAGCTGGAGGTGTACGGCAGCGGAGGCACCACCCCGGACACCACCGCCCCGAGCGTGCCGGGCAACCTGTCGTACACCCAGTCGGGCACCACCATCAGCCTCAACTGGGTCGCGTCGACCGACAACGCGGGCGGCAGCGGCATCGCCGGCTACGACGTCTACCGCAACGGCGCGTTCCTCCAGTCCGTCGGGAACGTGACCACCTTCAACGACACCCAGCCGACCACGGCGACCGTGTCCTACCACGTCCGTGCCCGTGACGCCGCCGGCAACCTGTCCGGCAACAGCAACACGGTCACCCGCACGGGCAGTGGCGACACCACCGCGCCGAGCGTCCCGGGGACGCTGTCGCAGAGCACGTCGGGCAGCACGATCACGCTGAACTGGGGTGCCTCCACCGATTCCGGTGGCAGTGGCCTGGCGGGCTACAACGTCTACCGGGGTGGCAACCTGATCGCGACGCTGGGCACCGTGCTCACCTACCAGGACACCCAGCCGGCCACCGCCACCGTCTCGTACTACGTCCGCGCCCGTGACGGCGCGGGCAACCTGTCCGGCAACAGCAACACCGTCACCCGGACCGGCAGCAACCCGCCCGCCTGCACCAACGTGGCGCAGGGCAAGAGCATGACGGCGAGCGGCTCCACCTTCAGCTTCACCCCGGACAAGGCGAACGACGGGCAGCTCGGCACCTACTGGGAGGGCGCGGCCAGCTACCCGCAGAACCTGACGGTGGCACTGGGCGCGAACCACTCGATCTCCGCCGTCACCGTCAAGCTCAACCCCGACTCGGCCTGGGGCACCCGTACCCAGACCATCCAGGTTCTCGGTCGCGACCAGGCGTCGTCGTCGTACACCAGTCTGGTGTCGGCGGCGGCCTACCAGTTCGTGCAGGGCACCAACGTGGTGACCATCCCGGTCAGCGCGACCACCGCGGACGTGCAGTTGCGGTTCACCGGCAACACCGGTGCGCCGTCCGGCCAGGTCGCGGAGCTCGAGGTGTGCGGCACCCCGGCACCCAACCCGGACCTGGTGGTCAGCTCGGTGACCTGGTCGCCGTCGTCGCCCAGCGAGGCCAGCGCGGTCACCCTGTCGGCGGTCGTGCAGAACATCGGATCCGCCGCCGCGGGGGCCACCACCGTCAACTTCAGCCTGGCCGGCGCGGTCGTCGGCAGCGCCACGGTGGGCGCGCTCGCCGCAGGCGCCTCGACCACCGTGTCGTTCAACGCCGGTACGCGGCCGATGGGCAGCTACGCCGTCTCGGCGGTGGTCGACCCGACGAACACGATCGTCGAGCAGAACAACGGCAACAACAGCTTCACCGCGGCGTCGCCACTGGTGGTGGCGCAGGCCCCGGGCCCGGACCTTCAGGTGCTCAGCATCGCCTCGAACCCGCCGAACCCGGCGGTCGGGGCGTCCGTCACGTTCACCGTGGCGGTCCGTAACCGGGGTACCACCGCGACCGGCGCGACCACTGTCACCCGGCTGGTGGCGGGCGGCACCACGCTCAACACCAACACCGCCTCGATCGCGGCCGGCGCGACGGTCACCGTGGCCGTCAGCGGCAGTTGGACCGCCACCAGCGGCGGTGCCACGCTCACCGCCACCGCTGACGCCACGAACGTGGTCGCCGAGACCAACGAGACCAACAACGCGTTCAGCCAGTCGATAGTGGTCGGGCGCGGGGCCGCCGTCCCGTACACCTCCTACGAGGCGGAGGCCGGTCGCTACCAGGGCACGCTGCTGGAGACCGACCCGCTGCGGACCTTCGGGCACACCAACTTCGCGAGCGAGTCCTCGGGCCGCAAGTCGGTACGCCTCACCAGCACCGGCCAGTTCGTGGAGTTCACCTCGGCCAACCAGGCCAACTCCATCGTGGTGCGCAACTCCATCCCGGACGCTCCCGGTGGCGGCGGCATCGAGGCGACGATCAGCCTCTACGTCAACGACGTCTTCTCCCGGAAGCTGACCCTGTCGTCCAAGCACAGTTGGCTCTACGGCAACACCGACGGGCCGGAGGCGCTGACCAACACCCCGCAGGCCGACGCCCGGCGGCTCTTCGACGAGTCGAACGCGCTGCTGGCGCAGTCGTACCCGGCGGGCACCCGCTTCAAGTTGCAGCGCGACTCGGGGGACACCGCCTCGTTCTACGTCATCGACATGATCGACCTGGAGCAGGTGGCGCCTCCGGCGAGCCAGCCGGCCGGCTGCACCTCGATCACGTCGTACGGCGCGGTTCCGAACGACGGACTCGACGACACCGCCGCGATCCAGCGGGCGGTGACCGACGACCAGAACGGCGTCATCGGCTGCGTCTGGATCCCCGCCGGGCAGTGGCGGCAGGAGCAGAAGATCCTGACCGACGACCCGCTGAACCGGGGTACGCACAACCAGGTCGGCATCAGCAACGTCACGATCCGGGGCGCCGGTATGTGGCACTCGCAGCTCTACACGCTGACCGAGCCGCAGAACGTCGTGGGCGGTATCAACCACCCGCACGAGGGCAACTTCGGCTTCGACATCGACAAGAACACCCAGATCTCCGACATCGCCATCTTCGGCTCCGGCCGGATCCGGGGTGGTGACGGCAACGCCGAGGGTGGCGTGGGCCTGAACGGTCGCTTCGGCACCGGCACCAGGATCAGCAACGTGTGGATCGAGCACGCCAACGTGGGTGTCTGGGTCGGCCGCGACTACGACAACATCCCCGACCTGTGGGGACCGGCCGACGGGCTGGAGTTCACCGGCATGCGGATCCGCAACACGTACGCCGACGGCATCAACTTCAGCAACGGCACGCGCAACTCGCGGGTGTTCAACTCGTCGTTCCGCACCACCGGCGACGACGCGCTCGCGGTCTGGGCCAACCCGTACGTGAAGGACCGCTCCGTCGACATCGCCCACGACAACCACTTCGTCAACAACACCATCCAGTTGCCCTGGCGGGCGAACGGCATCGCCATCTACGGCGGCTACGACAACTCGATCGAGAACAACCTGATCTACGACACCGCGAACTACCCGGGCATCATGCTGGCGACCGACCACGACCCGCTCCCGTTCTCCGGCACCACGTTGATCGCCAACAACGGGCTCTACCGCACCGGCGGCGCATTCTGGAACGAGGACCAGGAGTTCGGTGCCATCACCCTCTTCCCCTCCACCCGTGACATCGTCGGGGTCACCATCCGCGACACCGACATCATCGACTCCACGTACGACGGCATCCAGTTCAAGAACGGCGGCGGCAACATGCCGAACGTCGCCATCACCAACGTGCGGATCGACAAATCCAACAACGGCGCCGGCATCCTCGCGATGAGCGGCGCACGCGGAAACGCCAACCTGACGAACGTGACAATCACCAACTCGGCCGACGGCGACATCGTCATCCAGCCCGGCTCGCCGTTCGTCATCGCTCCCTGATCGACACGCTTTCAGTGAAGTCGGGGTGTCCGCGGTCTGCGGGCACCCCGATTTCCGTGCTGGGCACCGCAGCGCAGGGTCCGTCGTGGGTAACGGACCGCCCGCAACGCCCCGCGCCGTCGAGCCGGGCGTCACAGAACACTCGGGTACGCAGGAACTGCGCATCCTCCTCGCTGAGCGTGGTCTCACCGAAGTCGACGACGGCCAGGTGGCCGAGCGAGTCGCGAAGTGCCACGGCCAGAGCCGTGACCTCGTCGAGCCTGGTCAGCGTTGTCGGCAGGTGGATGATCCACCTCGGCGCGCTCATCGCAACGCCACCGTTCCTCCAGCGATCAACGTCTGCACCTGCTCATCGGTCAGGCCGCGCCGCTCCAGGACGCGACGGCCCCAGCGGTGCAGCCGGCACGGGTGTGCTGCCTCGTCCTTGCGGCAACGGTCACCGTTCGGCTGCTCGGGGGCGTGCACGGTGACCGCCCTCAGCGCCAACACGACGTCCTCCGTGGTGACGTGGGGCGGAAGCGGTAGATCGTCGACAGCGCCCATGGTCCTCCCGTCCGGGCGGCGACCTCCCGACGAGCGTTATACCCCACAGTCATAAATATGACTCTGCGGTATAACGCTCCCGACGGTGGCCGACCCCATCTTTGTCCGGCTGTCCACGATGGTCTTTTCACTGCTGGCCCAACGCAATCTTTCGCGGCAGAATCCAGACCAAGGGGCGAGGTGTCTTACACGACGACAGTCAGGGAGATGACGTGGACGACTCCGGCAGCACAGTCCCACGGAGGCAGCTCGGCAGATATCTGAGAGAGCTTCGCGAAAATGCCTATGTGACGGTCACGGCGGCGGCCAAGGAATTGGAATGGTCGGCACCGCGCATCTGGCGGTACGAAACCGGCCAGGTCCCCATGCACCCGAACGACGTGGCGGCGATGTGCCGCGTCTACGGCGCTTCGCCGGAGACGATCGAGACGATGCGGGCGCTGGCCCGGGAGACCAAGGCGCACGGGTGGTGGCACAGCTACGGCGAGGCGATCAAGGACTGGTTCAAGCTGTATGTCGGCCTGGAAGCCGCCGCCACCCGCATCCGCAAGTACGAGGCGGATCTCATTCCCGGGCTGTTGCAGACGGTCGAGTACATGACCGAGCTGATCGACACCGACCAGCCGCAGATGGCCGAGGCGGAACGTCAGGCGAAGATCGACGTGCGGCTTCGCCGTCAACGCCTGCTGGTCCGGGCGGTGCCCCGCGCCCCGCGCCTCGACGTCATCCTGAACGAGGCGGTGCTGCGCCGCCCGCTGCGCGACCGGTCGGCCATGGTCCGGCAACTGGAGTCGCTCGTGGTGTCGTCGCGGCAGCCCACCATCGGCATCCGGGTGCTGCCGTTCGACGCCGGGTTGGTGCGCTGGGCGCAGGCCGGCACCTTCACCATGCTCGACTTCCCGTCCGAGGTGCGCTCACCGGAGCCGACCACCATCTACATGGACGGGCCGTGCGGCGCGGTCTACCTTGACAAGACCCACGAAATCGAGGTCTACGACGACGCGTGGCGCTCGCTCAGTGAGCGGGCGCTCAGCGCCGACGAGTCCCGTGAGCTGATCGCGGCCATAGCGAAGGAGATGACCGATGGTGCGTGACGGAGTCTGGCGCACGTCGACCCGGTCCGGCAGCGAGGGCGACTGTGTCGAGGTGGCGGGTTTCGCCGAGTCGGTCGGCGTACGCGACAGCAAGGACCGGCAGGGGCCGGTGCTGACCTTCACCCCCTCGGCCTGGGCTGCGTTCGTCGAGTTCACGGTGGTCAGCCAGCCCACGCGATGACCGCGCTCTGCCTCGCCGTACCCCTTCTGTTCGTGCTTTGGTTGTGGGGCCGACCTCTGCTCACCGGCCGCTGGAAGACTCCGGGCTGGTTCGATGAGTTCGGAGGAGTCCTGCCGACAGGCCGGCGTCAGCTACGACAGTGCCTACCGCGCCGCCCACTGGCGTGAGTCGTCGCGATGGTTCCCTCTCCACGACCGATGCAACGCCACCCACGACCTGGTGCCCGCCTGGGCCAACCCGGCTCTGGTGCTGCTGTCCCTGCTGGCCGTCCTCTGCGTCGGCGCAGCGGTCCGGCTGGCCGTCGTGCGACACCCGCGACGCGGTGCGCTGCCGCCCGATCTGCACAAACCCCTCGTGCTTCCTGGCGCCGGTAGGGCAGCATGCCGGGGGATCTCGGGGGAGGGGCCCGTCGTGACCGATCACCACACCTACCTGAACATTCACTCCCGCTGTGCAGCGATCTTCGATCTGTCAGCCAGATTGCCTGCCCAGGTCTTCCGGGAGATCGAAGGCGAGTCACTGTTCTGCGAGTTCGACGCTGTCCTCGTTCCGGATCTGTGGCCGGCCCTCTGCGCGATGGCCCGCCTGCATGGCGACGAGCACGTCGAGCTGCTGGTCCTCGAACCGGATTGCGATACGTACTACCTGTCGGAGTATCAGTCGTATCCGGCCCTGTCGTTGTCCGTCGACGCCACCGAGGACGACTACTGGGCGCTCATCGGTCACGAGGCCGCCAGGGACATCTTCGGTTCGATCGCGATCTCGGCGAACGTCATCGCGGTGACTGGACCTTCGCGCAGGTGGGGATGCTGGGGTGAGCGGGCTCCCGAAGTAGCAGTCTTCCGGGGTTCCCCAGCGTGGCCGCACGCCGCGAATGGCAGGAGCAGTTCGCGCCGATGCTGGACGCATTCGACGCGCTGCAGTCGTACCTGCCGCTGGCCTTCCGTGGCCAGACCGTCCCGGACGTGTGGGCCGCAACCCTGGCCACGAACTACGGCGACGGGGTCGTACCACCCCGGCTCATCGATCAGGACCAGTGCGGCTGACGTTCGAAGCTGAGGCAGCCGTTGCGCAACGACGGGCCCGAGTGGGCCGCTGCACCTACGACACCGTCGCCGGTGGCAAGGGCCTCGGGACGTGTAGGTCTCGATGACGGACCGGGTGTGCGATCCAGTACAACAGGGGCTGCGGTGGCTAGGCTGACCTGAGCAGGATGGTCCGCTGAGGGGGTGAGCCCGGATGGCCCAGGCCGCGTTCGCGCCGGAGCCGGCGCCGCAGCACACCGAGCCGTCGTTCGACGTGCTGCGGTGGCACGACGAGCCGTGGACTGCGCAGCTCGCCCTCGACCTGTTGCCGGAGACCAACGGCCCCAAGGTTGAGGTCCTGAGCGGAAGCGTGATCGTGACACCACATGCCGGGTACGACCATCAGGATGCGGAGCTGGACCTCGCATATCACCTCAAGCAGGCAGCCCGCCGTGCAAAGCTGTGGCTCTATCTGGAGACGAACGTCGTCTCTGGCGACGATCTCTTCATCCCCGACATCGTCATCCTCGACGCGCCCGGCGGTGGCCGGACGACGATGGACATCGCGCACGCCGTGCTGTTGGGCGAGATTGTCTCCCCCGGGAACCGGCGCAAGGACATCATCGACCGGCCGCGCGAGTACGCCGCGGTCGGCGTGCCCTTCTTCCTCCGCGTCGATCTGCGCAACCGGGTGCCCACCCTCGCGCTGTACGAGCTGATCGAGGGGGAGTACCGGCCGGTCGCCGCTGCGGCTGCCGGAACGCGGTTCGTCATGCGGGAGCCGTTCGAGTTCTCCATCGATCCGGGCGACCTGCTGGGCGAGGAGGCGGCACCGACCGGGCCGGGGCCCGAGTCGGCCGACGACGAGGCTTGATCGACACGGTTTCCCGGAAGTCGGGGTGTCCGGGTGCTGGGGATGCCGCGACTTCCTTGAACCCGAGTCGATCATCGCCCGGCAGCGGCAGCGGCAGCGGTGGGCTGAGGCTCCCAGCGGGCTCGCAGTGACGGTGGGGAAGAATGGGCCTGTGACTTCCCCCCGCGATCTTGTTCTGCTCGGGTCCACCGGTTCGATCGGTACACAGGCCATCGACATCGTCCGGCGCAACCCGGACCGGTTCCGGGTGGTCGCCGTGGGCGCGGGCGGCGGCAACGTCGAGCTGCTCGCCGCGCAGGCGCTGGAGCTTGGCGTCGAGGCGGTCGGGGTGGCCCGGGCGTCCGCCGCGCAGGACCTCCAGCTCGCGTTCTACGCCGAGGCGAGTCGGCGCGGGTGGGCCACCGGTGACTTCAAGCTTCCCAAGATCGTGGCCGGCCCGGACGCCATGACCGAGCTGGCCCAGTGGCCGTGCGACATCGTGCTCAACGGGGTGGTCGGCTCGCTGGGCCTCGCTCCTACGCTGGCCGCGCTCGGTGCTGGTCGTACCCTCGCGCTTGCCAACAAGGAGTCGCTCGTGGCCGGCGGCCCGCTGGTCAAGGCCGCGGTGACGCGGCCGGGGCAGATCGTGCCGGTCGACTCGGAGCATTCGGCGCTGGCCCAGTGTCTGCGCTCCGGGACGCGCGGTGAGGTGCGCCGGCTGATCGTGACGGCCAGCGGTGGCCCGTTCCGGGGTCGGCGGCGCGACGAGTTGACGCAGGTCACACCCGAGCAGGCGCTCGCGCACCCCACCTGGAACATGGGCCCGGTCGTCACGATCAACTCCGCGACCATGGTCAACAAGGCGCTTGAGGTGATCGAGGCGCACGAGCTGTTCGACGTGCCGTATGCCGACATCACCGTGATGGTGCACCCCCAGTCGGTGATCCACTCGATGGTCGAGTTCGTCGACGGGTCGACGATCGCCCAGGCCAGCCCACCGGACATGCGGCTGCCGATCGCGCTGGGCATCGGCTGGCCGGACCGGGTGCCGGAGGCGGCCAGCGCCGTCGACTGGACGGCCGCGCACACCTGGGAGTTCGCGCCGCTCGACGACGAGGCGTTCCCGGCCGTCGCGCTGGCCAAGGCCGCCGGAGAGGCCGGTCGCAGCCGCCCGGCGATCTACAACGCGGCGAACGAGGAGTGCGTCGAGGCGTTCGTGGCGGGCCGGCTGCCCTTCCTCGGCATCGTCGACACCCTCGAACGCGTGTTGGAGGAGGCTCCGGACTTCGGCGAACCAGGTACCGTCGAGGACGTGCTCGCGGCCGAGTCGTGGGCACGCGCGCACGCGCAGGAGATCATCGCGGGTTCGGTGGAAGGAGCTTGATGTCGTACCTGCTCGGGGTGGTCCTCTTCGCCCTGGCCATTCTCATCTCGGTGAGCCTGCACGAGGCGGGGCACCTGCTGACCGCCAAGGCGTTCGGGATGAAGGTCACCAAGTACTTCGTCGGCTTCGGCCCCACGATCTGGTCGTTCAAGCGGGGTGAGACCGAGTACGGCCTCAAGGGCATCCCCCTCGGCGGCTTCTGCAAGATCGTCGGGATGACCCCGCAGGACGACGACGTCGAGCCGGGCGACGAGTCGCGGGTGATGTGGCGCTACCCGGTCTGGAAGCGGACGATCGTGATGGCCGCCGGGTCGATCACGCACTTCGCGTTGGCCCTGGTCACGATCTGGATCCTGGCCGTCTCCGCCGGCCTGCCCAACCCGGACTTCCCGACCACCGACGCGCAGGCCCGCCAGGAGCCGGCCGTCATCCGACTCAGTGACTGCGTGGTGGCGGAGAACTCGGTGCGCGCCTGCGCCCCCGGCGACGCCGCCAGCCCGGCCGCCCAGGCGCAGCTGAAGAACGGCGACCGGATCACCGCGATCAACGGCACCCCGGTCGACAACTACGGCGACCTGCTCACCACGCTGCGCGGCCTCAAGCCGGGCGACACCACGCAGATCGCGTACGTCCGCGACGGGCAGCCGGCCACCACCAGCACCGTGCTCGCGCAGACCCAGCGTCCGCCGCTGGACGACCCGAGCGGCACCGTCGCGCCGGTGGCCGCCCTCGGCGTCGGGCTCGTCCCCAGCACCCCCACCCGAGTGACGTACGGCCCGGTCGGCGCCTTCGGCGCCACCGCCGACTTCACCGGTCAGCTCGCCGTCGGCACCTTCGAGGCGTTGCAGCGCCTCCCGCAGAAGGTCCCCGCCCTGTGGACCGCCCTCACCGGCGGCGAGCGCGACATCGACACCCCGATCAGCGTGGTCGGCGCCAGCCGACTCGGCGGCGAGGCGGTGGAGAACAACGCCTGGCTGGTCTTCTTCATGCTCTTCGTGTCGCTGAACTTCTTCATCGGCGTGTTCAACCTGCTGCCGCTGCTCCCGGTCGACGGCGGCCACATCGCCGTCGCCTGGTTCGAACGCGCCCGCTCCTGGATCTACAGCAAGATCGGCCGCGCCGACCCCGGCCGGGTGGACTACCTCAAACTGATGCCCTTCACGTACGCGGTGATCCTGATCGGTGGCGCGTTCACGCTGCTGACCATCGCCGCGGACGTCGTCAACCCGATCACGCTCTTCTCAAGGTGAGTGCCTGAAGTGACAGCTATCAGTCTCGGTATGCCAGCCGTGCCGCCTCCGCCGCTCGCTCCCCGTCGGGCCAGCCGCCAGATCATGGTCGGTTCGGTCCCGGTCGGTGGCGGTGCGCCGGTGTCCGTGCAGTCGATGACCACGACCCTCACCTCCGACGTCAACGCGACCCTCCAGCAGATCGCCGAGCTGACCGCGTCCGGCTGCCAGATCGTCCGGGTGGCCGTGCCGTCCCAGGACGACGTCGAGGCGCTGCCCGCGATCGCCAAGAAGTCGCAGATCCCGGTGATCGCCGACATCCACTTCCAGCCCAAGTACGTCTTCGCCGCGATCGACGCCGGCTGCGCCGCCGTCCGGGTCAACCCGGGCAACATCCGCCAGTTCGACGACAAGGTCAAGGAGATCGCCCGCGCCGCCGGGGACGCGGGAGTGCCGATCCGCATCGGCGTCAACGCGGGCTCGCTGGACAAGCGACTGCTCTCGAAGTACGGCAAGGCGACCGCCGAGGCGCTCGTCGAGTCCGCGCTGTGGGAGTGTTCGCTGTTCGAGGAGCACGGCTTCCGCGACATCAAGATCTCGGTCAAGCACAACGACCCGGTCGTGATGATCCGCGCGTACCGGCAGCTCGCCGAGCAGTGCGACTACCCGCTGCACCTCGGCGTCACCGAGGCCGGTCCGGCGTTCCAGGGCACCATCAAGTCGGCGGTCGCCTTCGGTGCGTTGCTGGCCGAGGGGATCGGCGACACCATCCGGGTGTCGCTGTCCGCGCCGCCGGTCGAGGAGATCAAGGTCGGCAACCAGATCCTGGAGTCCCTCGGTCTGCGCGAGCGCGGCCTGGAGATCGTCTCCTGCCCGTCCTGCGGGCGGGCCCAGGTGGACGTCTACAAGCTCGCCGAGGAGGTCACCGCCGGTCTGGAAGGGCTGCCGGTGCCGCTGCGGGTCGCCGTGATGGGCTGCGTCGTCAACGGGCCCGGCGAGGCCCGCGAGGCCGACCTCGGTGTCGCCTCCGGCAACGGCAAGGGCCAGATCTTCGTCAAGGGGCAGGTCGTCAAGACGGTGCCCGAGGCGCAGATCGTGGAGACGCTGATCGAGGAGGCGCTGCGGATCGCCGACGAGATGGGCGCCGAGCTTCCCGAGGAGCTGCGCGGGCTGGTCAGCGGCCCGACGGTCACCGTGCACTGATTTTCCATCTGGAAAATGCGGCCGTTCCCCGTGCGGGGAACGGCCGCATTCGTCGTCGTACCGATGCCGTCCTGCTGCCGTGCGGGGCGCGGGGGTCGCGCGTGCCGGCCTGCGTCGTGCGGGCGTCGGCGTTCGTGCGGACGGTGGCGTCCGGGCGGTGTCGGCGTTCGTGCGGTGTCGGCGTCCGTGCGGTGTCGGCGTCCGTGCGGTGTCGGCGTCCGTGCGGCGTCGGCGTCCGTGCGGCGTCGGCGTCCGTGCGGCGTCGGCGTCCGTGCGGCGTCGGCGTTCGTGCGGACGGTTCCGTTCGTGCGGACGGTGCCGTTCGTGCGGGGTGGGCGTCGGCGGGCGTCGGCGTCCGGGTCACTCGGATTCGGCGAGGATCGCGTACAGCTTGCGGCGCGTCTCGTCGAGCACCTGGGCGGCCCGCTCGCGTTGGTCGTCGGTGCCGTTCATCATGACCTGGCGCAGCGCGTTCATCGCCTGGGCCCCGGAGTCGCGGATGTCATGCCAACTGGTCACCGTGGTCTGGGCGACGTCCGCCCAGGCCGGGGTCTGTGCGGCCTCGGTGGCCTCCGCCTGCCCGGCCTCGGTGACCGTGAAGCGCTTGCGCCCGCCGCCGGACTCCTCCGTGCTGGCAGCGATCACGCCCTCGTCCTCCAGGAGCTGGAGGGTGGGGTAGATCGACCCGGGGCTCGGTCGCCACGCACCGCCGGTGCGGGAGTCGATCTCCTGGATCATCTCGTAGCCGTGCATCGGCCGCTCGGTGAGCAGAGCCAACACGGCGGCCCGGACGTTGGGGCGTCGCCCCCGACCCCGGCCGCGACCCCGACCGCCCCAGGGGCCGCCGTGTCCGTGCTCGTGGCCATGGCCGTGCGGGCCGGGCGGAACCGGCGGGAAGCCGAACCCTCGCATCCGAGCCTCGTGCATCGGGTGGTGCTGTCGATGGAACCTCATCAGGTTCTCCCTCTCTTCGTACTGTCGCTGATGCATCAACGATATATCGGCAATGCATCGTCGACAACCTGCTTCTTGCAAACCGTACGTACGTCTTGCTAGCGTCCCGGTCATGAGCCTGCTTCCCCCACCCGGCCCGGCCCGGGTCCTCACCCTCGGCACCCTGGTCAAGACCGTGGGGCGCGGCCTCTGGCTCGTCGCGAGCGCGCTCTTCCTCACCCGGTCGGTGGGCCTGTCGGCGACCCAGGTCGGGATCGGACTGACCATTTCGGCGCTGGTGGGGATTCTGGCCAGCGCACCGAGCGGTTACCTGGCCGACCGCGTCGGTCCTCGCGGCGTGCAGGTCGGCGCACTGCTCGCCGCCGGCACCCTGACCGTCGGCCTGATCGCCGTCCGGTCGTTCCCCACGTTCGTGCTGGTGGGCGCCGCCACCGCGCTCGCCGACGCGGTCGAGCGCGGTGCCCGGGGCGCGTTGATCGCCGGAGCCGTCCCGGCCGACCAACGGGTACGCACCCGTGCCTACCTACGGGCCACCACCAACGTCGGGATCTCCGTCGGCGCGGTCCTCGGCGGCTTCGCCATCGCCGCCGACACCCGGACCGGGTACGTCGCGCTGATCCTGACCACCGCGGTGGCGTCACTCGCCGCCGCGGTGATCTTCCTCCGACTGCCCCGCGTCGCCCCGGTCGCCGCCCCGACGCACGGCCCGCGACTGATCGCCCTGCGAGACCGTCCGTTCCTGGCCTTCACCCTGGTCGACGGGCTGATGTCCATGCACTTCAGCCTGCTCACCATCGCCCTGCCGCTGTGGATCGCCGGGCACACCACGGCACCCGTCTGGATGATCTCCGCGCTGACGTTGGTCAACACCGGGCTCGTGGTCCTCCTCCAGGTACGCGCTGCGGGCACCGCCGCCACCGTGCCCGGAGCCGCCCGTGCCGCCCGTCGGGCGGGCGTGGCAATCGCCCTGGCCTGCGTACTCTTCGCCGCCAGCAGCGCGCTCCCCACCGCCGGGGCGGTGGGCCTGCTCGGCGTCGGGGCGCTCGCCCACGTGACCGGGGAACTGTGGCACTCCGCCGCCGGCTGGGCGATCTCCTTCGGGCTCGCGCCGGCCGATGCCCAAGGGCAGTACCAGGGGACGTACGGCATGGGCTACGAACTGGGCAAGATGCTCGCCCCGGTGGTGGTGACCACCCTCGCCCTCGGCTGGGGCGTACCGGGCTGGCTGGTGCTCGGTGCGGTGTTCCTCCTGCTCGGGGCGCTGGTGCCGCCAGTCGTCCGCTGGGCCGAGCGGACCCGTTCCGCCAGCGAACCGGCCGAGCCGATGCCGGCCTTGTCACTCGACCGGCGAAGCGGGGGGTCGATCTGGCAGGCTGGTAGTCGTGCTGACGGTGCCGGTACGGCAACTCGGGGAATCGGAGCGCCGCGCGGTCGAGCGACTACTCGACCATGACCCGTACGCGGGCGCGCAGGTCGCCGAGCGAATCGCCGCGCGTGGCCTCTCGTGGTGGCGGGCCGAGGGGAGAGTCCTGGGGTACGGCGCACGGCGCAACCTCGAATCGCTGTGCTGGCTCGGCGGCAACCTGACGCCGGTGCTGGCCAGCGACGCCGCAGTGGCCGCCTTCGCCGACCTGCTCGCCGGCGAGGAACGGCTGTGCTCCTCCATCGTCGGCCGGGCCGACGCCGTGCTGGGGCTGTGGGACCGGCTCTCCGCCACCTGGGGGCCAGCACGAGACGTCCGCCCCAACCAGCCACTGCTGGCCACCGACACCCTGCCACCCATCCCGGCCGACCCGGAGGTACGCCAGGTCCGCTCCGGCGAGGTCGACCGCCTCTTCCCGGCGGCGGTAGCCATGTACACCGAAGAGGTCGGCGTCTCCCCGCTGGCCGAAGACGGCGGACGCAGCTACCGGCGGCGGGTCAACGACCTGGTCCGATCCGGCCGGGCGTACGCCCGCTTCGTCGACGGCACTGTCGTCTTCAAGGCCGAGCTGGCCGTGGTGACCAAGCGGACCGCCCAGGTCCAGGGTGTCTGGGTGGCACCCGAGTGGCGGGGCCGCGGTATCGCCACCGCCGCCATGGCGGCCGTGGTCCGCGACGCGCTGCTGCGGGTCGCCCCCACCGTCAGCCTGTACGTCAACGACTTCAACCTCCCGGCCCGCCGCGTCTACGAACGCTGCGGCTTCCAACCGATCGGCACCCTCGCCACGGTCCTCTTCTGACCGCTGGGTGTCTGGTCGTGCGTGACCGTCACGCCCTTCCCCCTGGGTAGTCGCCAGGCCGGTTTGCTCCGCGGCCATGTCCGCTCACCGTTGCCGCGACGTCGGCATGCTGCTGGCTCAGCTCGCCGGTATGTCCAGCTCACCGTCTCCGTGGCGTTGCCCGGGCCGTGGTGCCGTGGCTTGTCCGGGCCGCCGTGCCGTGGTTTTGTCCGGGCCGTGGTGCCGTGGCTGTTGCCGTGGCCTTGCCCGGCTCACCGTTTCCGTGGCGTCGCCCGGGCCGCGGGGCTCTGGCGTTATCCGGGCCGTGGTGCCGTGGCGTTGCCCGGGCCGCCGTGCCGTGGCTTGTCCGGGCCGCCGTGCCGTGGCGTTGTCCGGGCCGCCGTGCCGTGGCAGGTCGCGGGCCGAGCTGGCCCGCCCGTTTCGCTCTCCCAAGGTGCAGGCCGCGCGTAACTCCGTAGATCTTGGACAGTTTCCGTTCCGCGCGAACGGAAACTGTCCAAGATCTCGGTGTGGATGTGCCGCCACCACCTTCGCGCGCTGCGGTGGCGGTGGTGGATATGCCGCTGGCCGGCACCCCGGGTGTGGGGTGCCGGCCAGCGGTTCGTGTCCTGCGATGGTGCGGGGTCAGCTGTTCCAGTACTGGGCGACCAGGTCGGTGGCCTGCTGCTCCCACTGGGCGTACGCGTCCGGGTAGGCGGAGACCTGCACGGTCTGCGCGGCCTCGGTCAGCGGCATGTCCTGCCACCCGTCAACCTGCTTCAGGCCCTTCAGGAACGCCGTGGTCGAGTAGGCGGGGTCGGTGATCTGCTCCGGCGTACCCCAACCACTGGACGGGCGCTGCTGGAACAGGCCCAGCGAGTCGTGGTCGTTGGCGTCGCCGAGGTGGCCCAGGTTCTCCAACTTCGACTCCTGCAGGCTCGTCGCGATCGAGATCACCGCGGCCCGCTCGGGCAGGCCGGCCTTCTTCGTCGCGGCGATGATCGCCTTCACGTTCGCGGTCTGCTCGTCGTTGAGGGTGATGCGCGACTGCTCACCCTGCGGCTTCGGCGCACCCGACTGCACGGCAGTCGCAACCGGCTTGGCGTCGACGGGGTCGGCGTGGGCGGCGACCGGACCGGCGAACACACCACCGGCGAACGCCAGACCAGCAACGGACAGCACACTCTTACGCATGATCGTGTTCATGGGGGAAGCTCCTTCGGGGGTAAGGACACCCGCCCGGGTACGGCGGGTGTGAGCACCTCGTCCGGCGCTGCAACATAGTCTTGGGGGATCATCGGCGGCCTACGAGCGGGGGCTCGCGGCGCCGGGACCGGGTGTAACGACCCGGGGACCGGGGTCATTCCCGGGGGCGGACCATCGGCTGGCACCCGGTGAAGCGGGGTGCCGGTCGGGCCGGGGTCCGGGTGTAACGACCCGGCGGGCCGGGTCATTCCCCGGGGGCGGACCGTCGAGCCGACCGGCCGTGGTCCTGCGATCGTCTGGGTGTGTAACGACCTCCGCCCGGCCGTCATTCCGGCCCACGAGTGCATCCGACCACAACCCATCGTCGGACAAATCGCCCACAGACCTCTCCAGTGCGGGCCAGCAGTCCGCGTGGAGGGCTGGCTCGCGACTGCGCAACCAGCCAGGTGCCACCGTCAGTGGCAGATAGACGTGCAGGGCACGTTGCGGATGCCCCGGACGTGAAGGCCGGATAGGGCGACGGGGCTCCGTCGACGCCGCGAACCGCCCACACCACCCAGCCCGGGCAGCGGTCCCCGACACCCACGTTCGCAGACCGCACACAACGCGTACGGAGGTTTGATCCACTCGACTTCGGCGATGTCGCGGTATCCGCAAGGGTTTGATACCGCGACATCGGCGAAGTCGAGTCGATCATTCCGGCCTGGCAGGTTCGGGGGGGCATCGCGGTAGGGCGTCACGGTTCAGGCGGCGTTGCGGGTGATGGTCGTCGAGGTCCGGGCGGCACCGCCCGATGGGGTTGTTGGGGTGCTGGGGC
Organism: Micromonospora sp. WMMD964; assembly: GCF_029581455.1. Classification (NCBI taxonomy): domain Bacteria; kingdom Bacillati; phylum Actinomycetota; class Actinomycetes; order Micromonosporales; family Micromonosporaceae; genus Micromonospora; species Micromonospora sp. WMMD964. The sequence goes on from NZ_CP120860.1 coordinate 2,569,096, forward strand.
GCGGGCGGGCCGGTGGGGTTGTTGGAGTGCTGGGGCGCGGTGCGGCCGCTGAGGTGCCGGGGGACGCGACGCGGCCGGTGGGGTCCTCCCGGTGTCGAGGGCGGGGCGCGGGCCGGTGGGGGACATGGTCGACGCCCTGCTCAGGGCCCGGAAAATCGGTTGAGACGGCGCACCTACGTCGGCAGGCTGGAGTCTCCGCCACCCCACGTCCGGAGGACTCTCCATGCGCCTGCTCCGAGATCTGTGGGGCACTTCGACGCGCCGAATGACGATCGTGGTCACCCTGATCGTGCTCGGTGCCGCCGGTCAGGCCGGTGCCTCGGCGCTCGCGGGTGCGGTGCTCGTGCACCGCTCGGCCGGCTTCTTCGCCGTGCTGGCCGCGGCACTGGTCGCTGTGGTCCTCAGTGACCTCGCGGTGAGCCTTCTGATGGCCGGCCTGACCGCCGACTGGTCCGCTGACGTGCGCCGCCGGCTCTGCCGGGTCGCACTCGGACAGGACCTGCCGACTCTGGAAACCACACCGGTCGGTGAGTTGCTCGACCGGATCGACGGGGACGTCTACCAGGTGGCGTCGGCCATCCGTAACCAGGGCACGCGGCTCGCCCAGGGGCTCTGCGTCGGTCTGCTGTCGATGGTCGTGGCCCTGGCCGTGTGGTGGCCGGCCGGGGTGGCGATGCTGCTGCTCACCGTGGTGCTCGCCGTCAGCCTTCGCCGGCCCACCGCGCGGATCGGTCCGGCACGGATGGCCGAGGAGGAGGCGTGGTCGGACCTGGCCGCGGTGATGGAGGAGGCGGTGCACGGCCAGGACGACGTACGCACCAGTCTGGCCCGGCCGTACGTGCTGCGGCTGTACGCGCGGCGCGCCGCCGCCGTGCTGTCCCGGGGCCGCGTGGTCTGGGTGCTGTCCGCCAAGGTGGCGACGGCCGCCACCGCGACGATCCGGGCCGGCATCGGCGTGGTGGTGCTCGGCGGTGCCTGGGCGCTGGCCACCGGCCGGGTCGACGCCGCCCGCCTCACCGCCATCTGGCTGCTGGCGCTCGCCTTCGGTGCGACAGCGGAACACGTCAGTCGGATGGTGCCGGAGATCCAGGAGGCCCTCGGCGCGTGGGCCCGGGTGCAGTTGCTCCAGCGTGCTCGGCAGGAACCCGTCGGAGGGGCCAGCCCGAGCGAAGGTGACCTGCACATCGAGGACCTGACGTTCACGTACCAGGAAGGTGGCCGGGGGGCCGCCTTGCGTGGGCTCGATCTGACCTTCGCGCGGGGTCGCTCGTACGCGCTGATCGGGCGGACCGGTTCGGGTAAGTCGACACTGGCGAAGGTGCTCACCAGGGCGGTCGACGTGCCACCGGGAACGGTCTTCCTCGGCGGCACCGACCTGCGTGACCTCGACGTCGAACAACTGCGCCGCTGGGTGGCGCTGGTGCCGCAACGCACCGAGATCCTGGCCGGCACGCTCGCCGAGAACGTCGCACTCTTCGACCCGGATCTGCTCGACGCCGCAGCCCGCGCGCTCGACGAGTTGGGGCTGGCGGGCTGGATCGCCGAGCTGCCGGACGGTTTGGCGACCCGGTTGGGGGAGGGTGGGCATGTGCTCTCCGCAGGTCAGGAGCAGTTGGTGGCGTTCGCCCGGATCCTGGTCCGTGACCCGCATGTGGTGATCCTCGACGAGGCCACCGCGCGTCTCGACCCGGTGACCGAGGCGCGGGTGCAACGAGCCACCGAACGACTGTTGCGCGACCGGATCGGCATCGTCATCGCGCACCGGCTGTCCTCCGTGCGCAGTTGCGACGAGGTGGTGGTTCTGGCTGACGGCGCGGTGGTGGAGGCCGGTCCGCTGGAGACGTCGACCCGCTTCGCCGAACTGCTGGCCACCAGTCACGCTGCCGCCTTCGCCGCGGCGGCACCGGCCGGCCGCGCGGGCGGTGGCACCGACCTGCTGGTCGGCCCGGACCCGGCCGCCGCCTGCCCGAGCGATCTGCCCAACGCCGCCTGGCCGACCGGCCCGGCCCCGGCCGCCGCCTGGCCGACCGACCTGCCCAGCGCCGCCTGGCCGACCAGCCCGGCCTCGGCCAACCCCGCCTGGCCGACCGACTCGGCCAACCCCGCCTGGCCGACCGACTCGGCCAAGCCCGCCTGGCCGACCGACTCGGCCAAGCCCGCCTGGCCGACCGACTCGGCGAGCCCGTGGGCCGGCCCGGACGAGCCGGCAACCGAGCGGCCCGACCCGGACGAGCCGACGACCGTGCGGCCCGACCCGAGCGAGCCAAGGACCGGGCGCGCTGAGCTGGTCGAGCCGGGCAGGCCGGTCGAGCCGGGCAGGCTGGTCGACCCGAGCGAGCCAAGGACCGGGCGGGCTGAGCCGGGCGGGCTGGCCGAGCCGGTCGAACAGGCCGAGCCGGTCGAGCCCGTCGAGGCGACGACCGGGTCGGTCGGGCCCACCCGGGCCGACCCGCCGCCGCTGCCGCCCGTGCCGCCGGCCCGTACGTTGCGGGAGATCTTCCGGCTCTGTCTCAACGACCCCCGGTACGGGATGGCCGCGATAGTGCTGTTCCTCGGGTTGAGCCTGCTGGGGCTGGACGGGCCGGTGCTGCCGTGGCTCTGGGCTGATCTGGTCGACGGCACCGGCAGCCCGTACCTGCCGGCGGTGGGGATCGTTGCCGGGTTGCTGGTCACCCTGCCGCTGCCGTACTACACCCATGTCTGGTTCCCGGGTTGGTGGGTGCGGCAGATGCTGCGGATCGGCCTGCGCCTGGTGCACGGTCAGACCGGGCCGCGCCGGGTCAGCTCGCACACCCCGGCGGAGGTCGTGGCGCAGGGCGGCGACACCGAGCGGGTGGTTCAGCTCGCCGACAACGTGCTGGACCAGTCGGTGGCGCTGGTCCTGGTCGTGGCCATGACGGCGGTCACCGGCAGTGTCGTACCGGGACTGTTCTTCCTCGGCACGATGGTCGTCTCCGGGTTGGCGGCGACGCTGTTCGGGCCGAAGCTCGAACGTGCCGCCCGGGCCACGGTGGCGGCACGGGCCGCCTTCGCCACGGCACTGGTCTCCGCGCTGTCCGCGGCGCGGACGGTGAAGCTCGCCGGTGCGACAACGGCGGTGCTACGCCATCTGGCCGGCCTGGACGTGCTGCGCAGTGACCGGCAGCGGCGGGAGATCTCGGTGCAGGTATGGGCGCGTTCCACGCCGTCGATGGCCAGCGGACTGTTGCCGATCGGCGCGTGGGCGCTCTACCTGGGCGGCGGGCTGTCCGCCGGTGCGGTGCTGGTGGCCGTCTCCACGTTGGGTGCGGCCCGGTGGTTCGCCTGGACCACCGCGTCGTTGATCTCCCAGCTGCCGTCGGCGCGGGTCTGGACCCGGCGGACGGCGGCGATGACCGGAGTGAGCGCGTACTCCGCCGGGGTTCCGGCTGTCGACCTGGCCGCCGGGACGGCGCCCGCGCCGACGCCGCCGCCCCGGCATCCGCTGCGCCGCCTGGAGCTGCGCGATTTCGGGGTGGTGCACTCCGACGGCACGGTGGCCGTCCGGAACGTGGACCTGACCGTGCGGCGTGGGCAGTTGGTGCTGGTTGTCGGGCCGGTCGGGTCGGGCAAGTCCTCGTTGCTGCGGGCGCTGGCCGGGATCGTGCACCACACCGGTGAGCTGGCCTGGAACGGTGATCCGGTCACCGAGCCGGAGTTGTTCCTGCGCCCCAACCAGGTCGGCTACGTCGGCCAGTTGCCCCGGGTGCTCTCCGGCACGGTCGCCGAGAACATCGCCCTCGGGCACCAGGTCGACGCGGCCGGTGCGGTCAGCACCGCCCAGCTCGACCACGACCTGGTCGCCGCCGGCGGTGGGCTCGGACTGCTCATCGGGCACAAGGGCACCCGGCTCTCCGGCGGCCAGTTGCAGCGGTTGGCGCTGGCGCGGGCGCTGGCACCGCGTACCGAACTGTTGGTCGCCGACGACGTGTCGTCGGCGCTGGACGTCACCACCGAGCTGGCGTTGTGGCAGGCGTTGCGCGACCACGGGGTGACGGTGGTCGGCTCGACCGCGAAGCGCGCGGCGTTGGTCCGGGCCGATCACGTGGTGGTGTTGCTCGGTGGGGCGGTCGCGGCCCAGGGCACCTGGCAGGAGCTGGAGGGCGACTGGTCGCACCTGGCCGGCTGACGGTCGGGCGGCCGCCGGGATACGGCAGCCGCCCGAACCGGGTCAGGTCAGTAGGCGCGGGCGTACTGGTCGGGTCCGCTGTACGTGACGCCGAGCTTCGCGGCGGCCCGGCGCGGCCAGTACGGGTCGCGCAGCAGCTCCCGGCCGAGCAGCACCAGGTCCGCTTCGCCGCCGGCGACGATCTGCTCGGCGTGCTCGGGCTCGACGATGAGGCCCACCGCGCCGGTCGGCACACCGGCCTCGCGGCGGATCCGAGCGGCCAGCGGCACCTGGTAGCCGGGGCCGAGCGGGATGCGCTGCTCGACGCTGACGCCACCGGACGACGCGTCGACCAGGTCGACGCCGACGCCGGCCAACTCGCCGGCCAGTGCCACGCTGTCCTCGATCGTCCAGCCGCCCTCGACCCAGTCGGTCGCGGAGATCCGGGTCAGCACCGGCACGTCCTCGCCGACCGCGGCGCGCACCGCGCGGGCCACCTCCAGGGTGAGGCGCATCCGGGCGGCCCGGTCGCCGCCGTACGAGTCGGTGCGGTTGTTGGTCAGCGGCGACAGGAACTCGTTGAGCAGGTAACCGTGCGCGGCATGGATCTCCACGACGGCGAAGCCGGCGTCCAGCGACCGTTCGGCGGCGGTCGCGAACGCCTCGACGACACCGGCGATGCCGGCCTCGTCGAGGCTGGTGGGCGTCCGGTAGCCGGTGGTGAACGGCTCGGAGCCGGGCGCGACGGGCGTCCAGCCGCCCTCGGCGTCCGGCACGCCACCGCGTTCCGGTGCCCACGGCCGGTACGTGGAGGCCTTGAACCCGGCGTGCGCGAGCTGCACGGCCGGCACCGCGCCGTGGGCGGCGACGAACGCGGTCACCGGCCGCCACGCGTCGACGTGGGCACCGGACCACAGCCCGGTGTCCTGGGGGCTGATCCGGCCCTCGGGGAGCACGGCCGTCGCCTCGGTCATCACCAGACCGGCACCGCCGACCGCGCGAGAGCCGAGGTGGGTCAGGTGCCAGTCGGTGGGCAGACCGTCGGGGCCGCAGGAGTACTGGCACATCGGCGCCATCGCGATCCGGTTGGGCAGTGTGACGCCACGCAGGGCCAGGGGGGTGAACAGGGAGCTCATGGGGGACATCCTCTCGGAACGGTGACGGCGACGGACCCCCGGGGAGAGGGGTCCGTCGCCGTACCGGGTGGTGTGGTCAGGCAGGAACGGGGGTCAGGTCGGGCCGGGTCTCGGCGACCGGCTCCGGCTCGGTCAGGTCACGTCGACCGGCGGACTCGTACGCGACGCGGTCGAGGGTGCCCTCGCGGGCGGCGACGACGGTCGGCACCAGGGCCTGCCCGGCCACGTTGGTGGCGGTGCGGATCATGTCCAGGATCGGGTCGATGGCCAGCAGCAGGCCGGCGCCGGCCAGCGGCAGGCCCAGCGTGCTGAGGGTCAGGGTCAGCATCACGATCGCGCCGGTCAGGCCGGCGGTGGCCGCCGAACCGACCACCGAGACGAAGGCGATCAGCAGGTAGTCGGTCACGCCGAGCTGCACACCGAACACCTGGGCCACGAAGATCGCGGCGAGCGCCGGGTAGATGGCGGCGCAACCGTCCATCTTCGTGGTGGCGCCGAACGGCACCGCGAACGAGGCGTACTCGCGGGGCACGCCGAGCCGCTCGACGGAACGCTGGGTCACCGGCATGGTGCCGACCGAGGAGCGGGACACGAAGGCCAGCTCGATGGCCGGCCAGGCGCCGGCGAAGAAGCGCAGCGGGTTGAGCCGGCCGGCGAGGACCAGCACCAGCGGGTAGACCACGAACAGCACGATGGCGCAGCCGACGTAGACGGCGGTGGTGAACTTCGCGAGAGGGGCCAGCAGGTCCCAGCCGTACGAGGCGACGGCGTTGCCGATCAGGCCGAGGGTGCCGATCGGGGCGAGGCGGATGACCCACCAGAGCGCCTTCTGGACGATCTCCAGCAGGGAACGGTTGAGCGCGACGAACGGCTCGGCGGCGTCACCGACCAGCAGCGCGGCCGCACCGATGACGAGGGCCAGGAAGACGATCTGGAGGACGTTGCCCTCGACGAACGCGCCGATCGGGTTGGTCGGCACGATGCCGGTGAGGAAGTCGGTCCACGAGCCGGTGTTCTTCGGCGGGGTCGCGCCACCCAGGTCGAGGGAGACGCCCCTGCCCGGGTTGATGAGCAGGCCGAGCCCGATGCCGATGCTCACCGCGACCAGGGCGGTGATGCCGAACCACATCAGGGTCTTGAGGGCGAGCCGGGCGGCGTTGGCGACACCGCGAAGGCTGACCACGCTGACCACGATGGCGGTGAAGACCAACGGCGGTACGGCCAGCTTGAGGAGCTGGACGAAGAGGCTGCCGACGGTGTGCAGGGTGCTGGTCAGCCAGCTCAGGTCGTTGGTGCGGGCCAGGAAGCCCAGCGCGACGCCGAGCACGAGGCCGAGCAGGATCTGCACGGAGAAGGGGATTTTGCGCAGGCTGAAGGGCATGGTCTATCCATTTGTCCGGTCTGATTCAGGGCAGGCGTGGAAGCGCGCTAGCCCGGACAGATGCCACTGGCCTGCAGTCGGAGATCGACATACAGGCGGACAGTGAGGCCCCAGACATTGGTCATCGTTGGCCGACGGTACGCCGATTTCCGTGCCCGGCAAGGAGCTGTCGACGTGAGGCTCCTTACAACGGTTGACCTTTCGGCGCCAGGGCCAGCGCGGTGGCGGTGGCCAACCCCCACAGCACGGCGAGCGCGAGGATCAGCCGTTCCAGCACGCCCACGAACGTGCCCCGGCCGACGACGAGCATCGCCAGCCCGACGGCGGCGCAGAGCGGCAGGGCCAGCGCGGCGGCCAGGGCGGCCAGTCGGCGTACCACCCGGCCCGCCGCCCCGGACACGGTGAGCGTGACCATGGCGAAGACCACCGCCGCGATCGCCGCGATGCTCGCGCCGCCGTGCACCAGATCCGCCACCGTCGCACGCTCGAACGGCGGCAGCGGGCAGCCGGCGGAGCAGGTCACCGCCCCGGACACGGCGGTGCAGACGGCGCCGATGGCGAGCAACGCCGGGGCCGCCCACACCCCGGCAGGCAGCGCCACACCGATCAGCAGCAGCGCCGCGGCAAGAGCGAGAACCCCGATCCGGTACGTCAGGGCGTGCGCGCTGTCGGCGATGCCCGCCTCGCTGACGTACCCGGTGAAGCCTGGGCCGGGACCGGCGACCACGGCGACCGTCACCGCGACCGCACCGGCCACCGCGCAGCCGGCCGCGGCGGACCCGGCGACCCGGCGGGCGACGTCGGCGCGGATCCTCGCCGCGGTCGTGGTGCCGGGCCGACCCGCGTCAACCACGCCCGTGCGGCGTGCTCCAGCCGGACTCGTCCGGCCCGAGCGGCACGATCCCGGTCGGATTGATCTCTCGGTGGGTGCCGTAGTAGTGCCGCTTGATGTGGTCGAAGTCCACCGTCTCGCCGAAGCCCGGGGTCTGGAACAGGTCCCGGGCGTACGCCCACAGCACCGGCATCTCGGTCAGCTTGCCGCGGTTGCACTTGAAGTGCCCGTGGTACGCGGCGTCGAAGCGGACCAGCGTGGTGAACAGCCGCACGTCGGCCTCGGTGATCGCGTCGCCCATCAGGTAACGCTGACCGGCGAGCCGTTCGGAGAGGGCGTCCAGTCGGGCGAACAGGGCCCGGAACGCCTCGTCGTACGCCTCCTGGGAGGTGGCGAACCCGCACCGGTAGACGCCGTTGTTGACGTCGGTGTGGATCTCGGCCATCAGCGCGTCCATCTCGGGCCGCATCTCGACCGGGTACAGGTCGGGCGCCCCCGCACGGTGCAGCGACCGCCACTCCGTCGAGAAGTCGAGGGTGAGCTGCGGATAGTCGTTGGTGACGACCCGGCCGGTCAGGGTGTCCACCAGCGCCGGCACGGTCACCCGGCCGGTGTAGTCCGGGTCGGTGGCCAGGTACGCCTCGGACAGGAAGCTCACGCCGAGCACCGGGTCGAAGCCGTCCGGGTCGAGGGCGAACGCCCAGCCCCGCTCGTCCCGGATCGGGTCGACGGTGCCCAGCGAGATCGCGTCGTCCAGCCCGAGCAGGCCGCGTACGATCCTCGCCCGGTGCGCCCACGGGCAGGCCCGGCACCAGATCAGCCGGTACCGGCCGGCCTCCAGCGGCCAACGGTCCTGCTCGTCGGGGCCGCCACCGGGCGGCGAGGTCGAGTCGGCGGTGACCCGCCCGGTGAACCGGTTGGGCTGGCGGACGAACGCGCCGCCACTGCTGGTCTCTGCGCTGAACTGGGCCCGGGCCATGCCGTCAACCTATCCGCTGCCGGCGCGGATATCCTGGCGGCCGGTAGCCCCCGCGATCCGGTGGGCCTGCCCCCACCCCCGCCGTCTGCACCCCCGAAGGACTCGCGATGACCGTGGCATACCTGGTGGCCGGTGTCCGCACCCCGATCGGCCGGTACGCCGGCGCGCTGGCCGGCGTCCGCCCCGACGACCTGGCCGCGCACGTGATCCGTGAGCTGGTCGCCCGGCACCCCTCGGTGGACTGGGCCCGGGTGGACGACGTCGTGCTCGGCTGCGCCAACCAGGCCGGCGAGGACAACCGCAACGTGGCCCGGATGGCGGCGCTGCTGGCCGGCCTTCCCGAGGAGGTGCCGGGCAGCACCGTCAACCGGCTCTGCGGCTCGGGGCTGGACGCGCTCGCCACCGCCGCCCGATCCATCGTCGCCGGGGACGCGGAGCTGGTGATCGCCGGTGGGGTGGAGAGCATGAGCCGGGCGCCGTTCGTCATGCCGAAGGCGACGTCGGCGTACTCCCGGTCGGCCGAGGTGTACGACACCACCCTGGGCTGGCGGTTGGTCAACCCGCTGATGGCCGACGGGTGGGGGACCGACTCGATGCCGGAGACGGCGGAGAACGTCGCCGCCGAGTACGGCGTCAGCCGGGCCGAGCAGGACGCCTTCGCGTACCGCTCGCAGCAGCGCGCGGCCAAGGCGCAGGCCGACGGCCGGTTCGCCGAGGAGATCGTGGCGGTGTCGGTGCCCGCCGGCCGTCGGGAGACCCGGCTGGTCGAGGTCGACGAGCACCCCCGGGAGACCACGCTGGAGAAGTTGGCGGCGCTGCCGACCCCGTTCCGCGACGGCGGCACGGTGACCGCCGGCAACTCCTCGGGCGTCAACGACGGAGCCGTCGCGCTGCTGGTCGCCAGCGAGGCGGCGGTGGCCCGTTACGGCCTCACCCCGCTGGCCCGGGTCAGCGGCGCGGCGGCGGCCGGCGTACCGCCCCGGATCATGGGCATCGGCCCGGTCCCGGCGACCCGCAAGCTGCTCGACCGGCTCGGCGTCGAGCTGGGCGCGGTGGACGTGGTGGAGCTGAACGAGGCGTTCGCCGCGCAGTCCGTGGCGGTGCTGCGGGAGCTGGGGCTCCCCGTGGACGCCGAACACGTCAACCCGAACGGCGGCGCGATCGCGCTGGGGCACCCGCTCGGCGCCAGCGGCGCACGCCTGGCGCTGACCGCCGCCCTGGAGTTGCGCCGCCGCGGAGGCCGCCGGGCTCTGGCCACCATGTGCATCGGCGTCGGTCAAGGGATCTCGCTGTTGCTGGAGTCAGCCGCCTAGAGTGGTCCACACCACACGACCCGCGGGTCTGCCGGTTATCGCGCACGTCCGTCGACGCCGGTGCCGTCCCGCGCCGCGGCGACGACACTGGGGAGCACACTGATGCCCGACGGACTGCCGACCGAGATCGATCTGACCAGGCCGAGCGCGGCTCGGGTGTACGACTACTTCCTTGGCGGGGCGCACAACTTCGAGATCGACAGGCAGTTGGCCGAACAGATCGCGAGCATGACCCCGAACCTCGCCGCCACCATGCGGTCCGGCCGTGAGTTCCTGCGCCGGGCCGTGCGGACGCTGCTCGACGCCGGCATCGACCAGTTCCTCGACATCGGCTCCGGAATTCCCACCGTCGGCAACGTTCACGAGGTCGCCCAGGGGGTGAACCCCAAGGCCCGCGTGGTGTACGTCGACATCGACCCGGTCGCTGTCGCCCACAGCCGGGAGCTGCTCGCCGGCAACGAGCTGACCGGTGTCATCCACGCCGACCTGCGCGAGCCGGAGCGCATCCTCACCGAGACCCGGCAGCTCGGGCTGATCGACTTCAGTCGACCGATGGGCATCCTGCTGGCCGGGGTGGTGCACTTCATCCCCGACGGCGACGGGCCCGAGGAGATCCTGGCCACCCTGCGGGCCGCCGCCGCGCCGGGCAGTTTCCTGGTCCTCTCGCACTCCACGTTCGAGGACCAGCCACAGGAGATGCTCGACGCCCAGCGTCTCTCCGCCCGAACGGACACCGAGATCACCCTGCGCTCCCGCGCCCAGGTGACCGGCTTCTTCGGCGACTGGACCGTCCTGGAGCCGGGCGTGGTGCACATGCCGCTGTGGCGTCCCGACTCACCGTCCGAGGTGGACGAGCACCCGGAGCGGTTCGGCGCCTTCGGCGGCGTCGCCCGGTACGACCAGCCCGCCGGCTGATCCCATGGCCGCCGTCCCGGACTCCGCCGGGGTCGATGCCGGCCGGGACCCCGCCGGGGTGGATGCCGGCCGGGTCGATCCTCGGGGGTACGCCGCCGACTGGGCCCGCGCGGTACGCCGCCTCGGCTTCGTGCCCCTCAGCCCGGCCGAGACCGAGCGGCTGCTGCTGGTGCACACGGTCCGGCTGGCGGAGGCGGTGCGGGCGGAGCCGTTCACCGCCCGCCCCGCCGAGGACGTCGGCGCGGCGCTGGTGGAGGCGCACCTGACCGAGCCACAGGCCCTGGACTGGACGGTGCACACCCTCGGTGCGGACTTCCCGCACCGGGTGCTCGGTGCCGCCGACCGTCCGGCGGACCTCGCCGAGCGGATGGCGGCCCTCCAGGGTGGGCTGGCCGCCGGATTCGCCCGGGCGCTTCGCGACCGTACCTTCAGCCAGCAGGAGCGGATCGCCCGCTCGGCCTGGCAGGCCCGCGACGAGGTCGAGCAGGCGTTGCGCGACAGCGAGGCGCGGTTTCGGGCCGTCTTCACCGGTGCGGCCATCGGGATCGGCATCGCCGACGTGGACGGTCGGATCGTCGATGTCAACCAGGCGTTCGCCGACATGCTCGGCTACTCGATCGAGGAGCTGTGCGAGACCAACGTGGCCGCGTTGTTCCACGCCGACGACGCCGCCGGCATGTGGGAGCTGTACCAGGAGCTGGTCGAGGGCAAGCACGAATCCGCCCGGGTGGAGAAGCGGTACCACCGCAAGGACGGCAGCATGGTCTGGACCGACCTGGCCGTCTCGCTGATCCGGCACGACGACGGCCGGCCCCGCTACACGGTCGCGATGATCGAGGACATCACCCAGCGGTACGAACTCCAGCAGCGGCTGCGCTTCCAGGCCCTGCACGACCCACTGACCGGGTTGCCCAACCGGACGTTGTTCTTCGAGACGCTGGGCCGGGTCCTCGACAGCGCGGGCACCGGGAAGCGGGTCGGGGTGTGCTTCCTCGACCTGGACGGCTTCAAGGCCATCAACGACAGCCTCGGCCACGACCTCGGTGACCAGCTGCTCGTCATGATCGGCCGGAGGCTGAACGCGTGCGTGGCCGACCACGGCCACCTGGTCGCCCGAATGGGTGGCGACGAGTTCGTGATCCTCGTCGACGGAGGGGACGACATCGACGACGCAGTGGCCGTCGCGGAGGCGGCGCTGGCCGCCGTCGCGGCCCCGGTGCACGTCGGCGACCACCAGTTGGCCGTCTCCGCCAGCGTGGGCATCGTGCAGTGCCCGGCGGCGGAGACCAGCCCGTCCGAGCTGATGAAGGCCGCGGACACCACGCTCTACTGGGCGAAGGCGGCGGGCCGGGGTCAGTGGGCGGTCTACGACCCGGAACGCAGCGCCCGCGACATCGCCCGGTCGGCGCTGGTCGCCGGGCTACCCGCCGCGCTGGACCGGGGCGAGTTCGTCCTGCACTACCAACCGATCGTGTCGCTGCTGGAGGGCAGCATGCTCGCGGTGGAGGCGCTGGTCCGGTGGGAGCACCCGGAGCTGGGCCTGATCGGCCCGGACCGGTTCATCGGCCTGGCCGAGGAGACCGGCCTGATCGTCCGGCTCGGCGAGTGGGTGCTCCGGCAGGCCTGTCACGACGCCGAGCGGTGGTGGCGGGAGTTCCCCGACGCCCGGCTGGTGGTCAGCGTCAACCTGGCCGCCCGGCAGGCCGACGACCCGGCGATCGTGGAGACCGTGGCGGACGCGCTGCACACCAGCGGGCTGCCCGCGGGCCTGCTCCAACTGGAGCTGACCGAGAGCGCGGTGATGGGCAGCGCCGACGAGCCGTTGCGCAGCCTGCACCGGCTCGCCGCCCTCGGTGTCCGGCTGGCCGTGGACGATTTCGGCACCGGGTACTCCAACCTCGCGTACCTGCGGCGGTTGCCGATCCACTGCCTGAAACTCGCCGGCCCGTTCGTCGAGGGCATCCGCGCCGACGATGCTGCCGACCACCGCGACGAACGGATCGTCGACGCGTTGGTCCGCTTGGCGCACGCGTTGGAGTTGTGGGTGACCGCCGAGGCGGTGGAGACCGGCGAGCAGGCGGAACGCCTGCGGGCGCTGCGCTGCGACACCGGGCAGGGCCGACTCTTCGGTGCCCCGGCCCCGGCCGAGGCGATCACCGCCCGGTTGCGTGGCGACGTGGCGGCGTGAGCGAGCGGGGGCGAGTGAGCCGGTGGGTGCGACGGCGTGGTGGCGCGAGTGGGCCGGTGGGTGCGACGGCGTGGCGGCGTGAGCGGGCGGCGCGACTGGGCCGGTGGGTGCGGGAGCGTTGCGCGGGCGGGGCGTTGCGGGCTGAGCGGCGGCAGGGGAAGGTGACAGCGTGGACCTGACCGACTCGCAGACAGCGGTGACCGTGGTGGCCGGGCTGGCCATCCTGGCCGGGTTGGCCGGCGTGGTGGTGCCCGGCCTACCGGCGTTGCCGCTGTGTTGGGGTGGCGTGCTGGTCTGGGCGATCTTCGGTGGCGCGGGCATGGGTGGCTGGGCGGTGTTCGCCGCTGCCACGGTGGCTGCCGCCGGCGGCTTCGTGATCAAGTACGCGTGGCCGGGCAGGAACCTGAAACGTACCGGTGTGCCGACGTCCACGCTGCTCGCCGGTGGGGTGCTCGGGATCATCGGGTTCTTCGTGGTGCCGGTCGTCGGGTTGGTGCTCGGCTTCGTCGGCGGGGTGTGGGCGGCGGAACGCCTGCGGCTGGGCAGCAACCGCCTCGCCTGGCCGTCCACAGTGCAGGCGCTCAAGGCCGCCGGCCTCTCGATGCTCGTGGAGTTCCTGGCCGGCATGATCATCGCCGCCCTCTGGGTAGCCGGCCTCCTCCTGACCTGACCCCCACCCCCCTTCTCCCCAGTGATCAAGAGGTTTGCGTCGAACCGGGCCTGGAATCTGACGCAAACCTCTTGATCACGCGGGGAAAGGGCGGGGGGAGGGGCGCGGGGGGAGGGCGCGGGGCACTTTTGGGTACGGCGGGATCGCCGTCGTGAGAGAGAGGTGTGCCCCGCGCCTTCGGGTCCGGGCGGTCCGAGTGCCCGGCTTCGGCCCTGATCGGGCCTGGTCACCGGTTCAGGATGCTCGTCGGGAGGGCCGGACGGCAACGCAATTAGCCCCACGGCGGTGACATTCCCATCGGCCATGTATTGACCGCCTTGATCGGCCGGGATCACACTTTGCCCACTCGCACCGCGGAACCGCCTCAGGGAGGTGTGCAGTGGCAACGACCCCCGTGCCGACCGCCGAGCAACCGATGGACGACGATGCCCGACGGCTCGCCGAACTCGGCTACAAACAGGAGTTGCGCCGCAAGTGGAGCGGCTTCTCCAACTTCGCCATCTCGTTCTCGATCATCTCGATCCTGGCCGGTTGCTTCACCACCTTCGGTCAGGCGTGGAACAACGGCGGTCCGGTCGCCATCTCCTGGGGCTGGCCGCTGATCTCGCTGTTCATCCTCATCATCGGCTTCTGCCTGGCGGAACTGGTGTCGGCGTACCCGACCGCGGGCGGAATCTACTGGTGGGCGGCCACCATGGGTCGCCCGGTGCACGGCTGGTTCACCGGCTGGTTGAACCTCATCGGTCTGGTGGCGGTCACCGCCTCGGTGGACTACGGCTGCGCGACGTTCCTCAACCTCACCCTGTCGGCGCTCTTCGACGGGTGGGCCGGGACGCTGCGGCAGGCGTTCGTCCTCTTCGTGATCATCCTGGTGCTGCACGGGCTGATCAACATTTTCGGGCACCGGATCATCGACGTACTCCAGAACGTCTCGGTCTGGTGGCACGTGGCCGGCGCGGCCGTCGTGGTGGCCATCCTGGTCTTCGTTCCCGACGACCACCAGAGCTTCCAGTTCGTGTTCACCGAGCGCTTCAACAACTCCGGCTTCGGCGACGGGGACATCGGCGGGTTGACGTTCTGGTTCTACGTGCTGCCGCTGGGCTTCCTGCTGACGCAGTACACGATCACCGGGTTCGACGCCTGCGCGCACGTCTCCGAGGAGACCCGCGGTGCGTCGCAGGCCGCCGCACGAGGGCTCTGGCAGTCGATCTTCTACTCGGCGGTCGGCGGCTGGATCCTGTTGCTGGCGTTCCTCTTCGCGGCCACCGACGTCGAGGCGGTCAACGCGGCGGGCGGCTTCTCCGGCGCGATCTTCGAATCCGCGCTGACCCCGGTGTTCTTCAAGGTCGTCATCATCATCTCCACGATCGGTCAGTTCTTCTGCGGCATGAGCTGCGTGACGTCGATGAGCCGGATGGCTTACGCGTTCAGCCGGGACCGGGCGGTACCCGGTTGGCGTCTCTGGTCGACGGTCGACCGCAACGGCACCCCGGTCAACGCGATCATCGGCGCCACGGTGGCCGGCCTGGTGCTGACCCTGCCGGCGCTCTACGAGAGTTCGGCCGGGATCCCGGTCGCCTTCTACGCGGTGGTCTCCGTCGCGGTGCTCGGGCTCTACCTGTCCTTCCTCATCCCGATCGCCCTGCGGCTGCGCATGGGGGACCGGTTCGTCCCCGGCCCCTGGACGCTGGGACGGAAGTACAGGCTGCTCGGCTGGATCGCGGTGATCGAGATCGCGGTGATCGCCGTCTACTTCGTGCTGCCGATCGTGCCCGCCGGGGTGCCCGGCAACGACGGGTTCACCTGGACGGCGGTGAACTACGCGCCGCTCGCCGTCGGCGGGGTGCTGCTGGTGGTCGCCGTCTGGTGGTACGCGTCGGCCCGGAAGTGGTTCACCGGTCCGGTGCGTACCGTCGAACAGCCCACGTCGCCGGTCGACGGCCCGGCCTGAGCCGCACCCGGCGGGACGGGCGTCGCTCCCGTCCCGCCGGGTTTGCCGCCGACCCTCGTGGGGGCATTGACGGTGATCCGGTTTGCCAGTAGACCTTGGTGATGGAGGCCCGCCATGAGTAAAGCGCCGCTCACGCTGGAACAACTGCGGGTCGCCGTCGACGAGGGCGAGATCGACACCGTGGTGTTGGCCCTGGTCGACATGCAGGGCCGGTTGCAGGGCAAGCGGTTCCACGCGCCGTTCTTCCTCGACCAGGTGGTGGAGCACGGCAGCGAGGGCTGCAACTACCTGCTCGCCGTGGACGTCGACATGAACACCGTCGACGGGTACGCGATGTCGAGCTGGGAGCGTGGCTACGGCGACTTCGCGATGGTGCCGGACTTCGGCACGTTGCGCCGGACGCCGTGGCAGCCCGGCTCGGCGATGCTGCTGGCCGACCTGACCTGGCTCGACGGCTCGGGTGACGTGGTCGCCTCGCCCCGGCAGATCCTGCGTCGCCAGTTGGACCGGTTGGCCGAGCACGGGCTGACCGCGTACGCCGGCACCGAGTTGGAGTTCGTGCTGTTCCGCGACTCGTACGAGGACGCCTGGCGGCAGGGCTACCGGGACCTCACCCCGGCGAATCAGTACAACGTCGACTACTCGTTGCTCGGCACCGCCCGGGTGGAGCCGCTGCTGCGGCGCATCCGCACCGAGATGGCCGCCGCCGGGCTGACGCCGGAGAGCGCCAAGGGTGAGTGCAACCTCGGCCAGCACGAGATCGCGTTCCGCTACGACGAGGCGGTGGCCTGCGCCGACCACCACGTGATCTACAAGAACGGCGCCAAGGAGATCGCCGCCCAGGAGGGCATGTCGATCACCTTCATGGCCAAGCCGAACGAGCGGGAGGGCAACTCCTGCCACATCCACTTCTCACTGCGGGACGGCGGTGGACGCTCGGCGATGCTCGGTGACGGGCCGGCGCACCTGTCGACGACCGGGCAGCGGGTGCTGGCCGGGCTGCTGGCCACCATGCGGGAGTTCAGCCTGTTGTTCGCCCCCAACATCAACTCCTACAAGCGCTACCAGCCGGGGTCGTTCGCCCCGACGGCGCTGCGGTGGGGGGTGGACAACCGCACGTGCGCGCTGCGGGTGGTGGGGCACGGGCAGGGGATGCGGGTGGAGAACCGGGTGCCCGGGGCCGACGTCAACCCGTACCTGGCGATCGCCGGGCTGGTCGCCGGGGCGCTGCACGGCATCGACCAGGAGTTGGAGTTGGGCGACGAGTGCACCGGCAACGCGTACGACGACCCGGAGGCCGAGCGGGTCCCCGGCACGTTGCGCGACGCGCTGGCCCTCTGGGAGGGCTCGACGGTGGCCCGGGAGGCGTTCGGCGCGGAGGTGGTGGCCCACTACGCCAACCAGGCGAGGGTGGAGCTGGCCGCCTTCGACGCCGCGGTGACGGACTGGGAGCTGACCCGTGGCTTCGAGCGCCTGTAGCCCGCCTTCGGTAGGCGTCGATCATGGACTTGTGGTGGGCGGTATGCGGTGGATCGCAGGCTTTCGTGGGGCACCACGATTCCATGATCGACGAGGCGGGGGAAGGGGGTGCGGGTGGTGACGCTCGTTGTCGATCCCTCTCGCGGGGTGGGGTTTCGGGAGGTTGCCGGGGCCTCGGTGGGGGAGGTGGACGCGGCTGTCGCGCGGGCGGGTGCCGCCTTCGAGACGTGGCGGACGGTCGGGCCCGGAGACCGGGCCCGGTTGCTGCGACGGTTCGCCTCCGTCGTCGACGCGCATCTGGACGAGTTGGCCGCGCTGGAGGTCCGCAACTCCGGGCACACCATCGGCAACGCCCGGTGGGAGGCCGGCAACGTCCGGGACGTCCTGGACTACTACGCCGGGGCGCCCGAGCGGTTGACCGGGCGGCAGATCCCGGTGCCGGGCGGGCTGGACGTCACCTTCCACGAGCCGCTCGGTGTGGTCGGCGTGATCGTGCCGTGGAACTTCCCGATGCCGATCGCCGCCTGGGGGTTCGTGCCGGCCCTCGCCGCCGGCAACACGGTGGTGCTCAAACCCGCCGAGTTGACCCCGCTCACCGCGCTGCGGCTGGCCGAGCTGGCCCGCGAGGCCGGCCTGCCCG
The DNA here is from genome assembly GCF_029581455.1 of Micromonospora sp. WMMD964. Taxonomy (NCBI): domain Bacteria; kingdom Bacillati; phylum Actinomycetota; class Actinomycetes; order Micromonosporales; family Micromonosporaceae; genus Micromonospora; species Micromonospora sp. WMMD964. The sequence goes on from NZ_CP120860.1 coordinate 2,586,706, forward strand.
ACGACGTGTTCACCGTCGTACCGGGCGAGGGGGCGGTGGTGGGGGAGCGGTTCGTCAGCCACCCGGCGGTCCGCAAGATCTGCTTCACCGGCTCCACCGAGGTCGGCACCCGGATCATGGCCGGCTGCGCCGCGCAGGTGAAGCGGCTCACCCTGGAACTGGGGGGCAAGAGCGCGAACATCGTGTTCGCCGACGCGGACCTGGAACGCGCCGCCGCGACCGCCCCGGGCGCGGTCTTCGACAACGCCGGCCAGGACTGCTGCGCACGGTCGCGGATCCTGGTCCAGCGGCCGGTGTACGACAGGTTCCTGGAACTGCTCGAACCGGCGGTACGCGCGGTACGGGTCGAGGACCCGTCTCGGGACACCGCCGAGATGGGCCCGCTGATCTCCGCCGCCCAGCGGGACCGGGTCGCCGGCTACCTCGACGGGGCGACGATCGCGTTCACCGGCTCCTGCCCCGACGGCCCCGGGTTCTGGCACGCGCCCACCGTGCTGCTGGCCGACTCGCCGGCCGACCGGCACTGGCGGGAGGAGATCTTCGGACCGGTGGTCTCGGTGCTGCCGTTCGACGGCGAGGCCGACGCGGTCCGGCTCGCCAACGACACCGAGTACGGCCTCTCCGGCTCCATCTGGACCCGGGACGTCGGTCGGGCGCTGCGCCTGGCCCGCGCCGTCGAGGCGGGCAACCTCAGCGTCAACTCGCACTCCTCGGTGCGCTACTGGACCCCGTTCGGTGGGATGAAGCGTTCCGGGCTCGGCCGTGAGCTGGGCCCGGACGCGTTGCACTCCTTCACCGACGTCAAGAACGTGTTCATCGCGACAGAGGAGTGATGCGGGTGCAGGGTCGGTTGCAGGACCGGGTGGCAGTGGTCACCGGCGCGGGCAGCGGCATCGGGTTGGCCACCGTCCGGCGGTTCGCCGCCGAGGGGGCTCGGGTGGTCTGCGTGGACATCGACACGACGGCCGGTACGAAGGCCGCCGAGGAGTGTGGCGGGGAGTTCGTCCACACCGACGTGGCCGACGAGTCGGCAGTACGCGACCTGTTCGACGGGGTGGCCGACCGGCACGGCCGGGTGGACATCGCGTTCAACAACGCCGGCATCTCCCCGCCCGACGACGACTCCATCCTGGACACCGGCCTGGACGCGTGGGAGCGGGTGCTCCGGGTCAACACGACGAGCGTCTACCTGTGCTGCAAATACGCGATCGGACACATGCGTCGCCAGGGCAAGGGGTCGATCATCAACACGGCCTCCTTCGTGGCGCTGATGGGTGCGGCGACCTCGCAGATCGCGTACACCGCGAGCAAGGGCGGGGTGCTGGCGATGACCCGGGAGCTCGGTGTGCAGTTCGCCCGCGAGGGCATCCGGGTCAACGCGCTCTGCCCCGGCCCGGTGGCCACCCCACTGCTGTTGGAGCTGTTCGCCGCCGACCCGGAGCGGGCCGCCCGCCGCCTCGTGCACGTGCCGATGGGCCGGTTCGGGCAACCCGAGGAGATCGCCGCCGCGGTGGCGTTCCTGGCCAGCGACGACGCCTCGTTCATGACCGCCGCGCAGTTCGTCGTGGACGGTGGCATCACCGGCGCGTACGTCACGCCGCTGTGAGGCGGCCGCTGATCGGGATCAGCGCGTACGTCGAGCCGGCCGGCTGGGCGGTGTGGCGGGGCGTACCGGCCGTTCTGGTGCCCGAGGCGTACGCGCGGGCGGTGACGAGCGCCGGTGGCCGGGCCGTCGTCCTACCTCCCGACGACGTGGACGGTGACGTGGTGGCGGTCCTGGACGGGCTGCTGTTGGCCGGTGGCGCCGACGTGGGTCCGGGGCGGTACGGGCAGCAGCCCGATCCGCGTACCGAGGAGCGGCCGGACCGGGACGCCGGTGAGCTGACCGTGCTGGCCGCCGCGCTCGCCGCCGACCTGCCGGTGCTGGGTGTGTGCCGGGGCCTGCAGTTGCTCGCCGTCGCCTACGGCGGAACCCTGCACCAGCACCTGCCCGACGTGGTCGGTCACGAGGCGCACCGCCCGGCACCCGGTGTCTACGGCAGCCACCCGGTGCGGTTCGCCCCGGGAAGCCTGGCCGCGACGGTGCTGGCCGGGGTGGACCGGGTCAACTCCTACCACCACCAGGCGGTCGCCGACCCGGGCCGGTTGACGGTCACCGGGTGGGCCGACGACGGCGTGGTGGAGGCGGTGGAGGATCCGGCCCTGCCGTTCGTGCTCGGTGTGCAGTGGCACCCGGAGAACGAGCCGGATCCCCGGCCGATCACCGCGCTGGTCCGGGCCGCCGGCCGGCGGGTCGACAACGGGTGTGACGCTCGTCGCCCCCGTGCCGTGCCGTCGCCGATGGGAGGATCGACGTATGGGCAAGGTCTATCCGGAGATCGACTCTCGACTGGGTGACTTCATCGCGGCTCAGCCGGTCTTCTTCGTGGCCACCGCGCCGTCCGGCGCCGAGGGGCACGTCAACGTCTCGCCGAAGGGCATGCGGGGCACCTTCGTGATCCTCGGGCCGCACCGGGTGGCGTACCTCGACTATCACGGAAGCGGGGCGGAGACCATCGCCCACCTGCGCGACAACGGCCGGATCACGCTGATGTTCTGTGCCTTCGAGGGGCCGCCGAAGATCGTCCGGCTGCACGGCCGGGGCAGCAGCGTCGCCGTGACCGAGGAGACCTTCGCCGACCGGCTCGCCGAGTTCCCCGCGCCTCCGGACGTGCACGCCGTCCGGGCGGTGATCACCGTCGAGGTGGAGCGGGTCAGCGACTCCTGCGGGTACGCGGTGCCGTTGATGGACTTCCGCGCCGAGCGTGATCTGTTGCTCACCTCACACTCCCGCCGTACGGCCGACGATCTGGTGACCTACCGGGCCACCAGGAACGCGGCAAGCATCGACGGGCTGCCGGTCTTCTGACTGGTCGGGGCGCTCCGGCCACCGTCGTTCGACGTCGCCGCGCGCCCGCCCTGTCCGGTGCCCGACGGCCCGCGCGAACGTCAACAGCGTCCACCTGTCGTGATGCGTTACGTTGCTGGTCCGCTGGGGTACAAGTCGGAGCACGGCGGGCGAAGATCAACGGTCGCGGGGTACGGCCGGAGCGGGAGGCTGCATGAGCTCGGCCCAGGGGGGCGCGGACGAACGGCATCCGGCCGCGTCCGGCAGCGAGACCTCCCCGATGCTGGCGGCGGCGTTCGCCGCCGGCGGTGAGTTGGGCGAGCGGCTGGCCGGCCTCGACTGGTCCACCGGTCCACTGGGCGCGCCCGGTCAGTGGCCGGTCGCGCTGTCCAACGCGGTCGGCATGATGCTCGCCTCCAGCGCGCCGATCGTCATGTTCTGGGGCGACGACCAGCTCGCCTTCTACAACGACGCCTACCGGCCGACCATCGGCGACAAGCATCCGGCCGCGATCGGCCAGCCGGCCCGCGCCTTCTGGGCGGAGACCTGGCCGGTGCTCGGCCCGCTGCTCGACGGCGTCCGCACCACCGGGCGCTCCTACCGTGGCGAGGACCACCCCTTCCTGCTGGACCGGCACGGCTTCGTCGAGCAGACCTACTTCGACGTCTCGTACGACCCGATCCGCAGCGCCGACGGCTCGGTCGGTGGCGTCTACTGCATCGTCAGCGAGACCACCGGCCGGGTGCTCGGCGAGCGTCGGCTCCGGGCACTGGCCGAACTGGGCGCCGAGTTGGCCGACGTCGGCAGCTCCGCCGAGCTGGGCCGGACCGCTGCCGAGGTGCTCGGCCGACACCGCGCGGACGTGCCGTTCGCCCTGATCTACCTGGCCGACGACAGCGGTCAACTCGCCCTGGCCGCTTGCACCGGCAGCGTCCCGCCCGCCGTCGAGGCCGTCGCGCAGGTGCTGGCCCAGGTGACCGCCGACGGCGTGCCCGCCACGGTCGACGTGGCCGACCTGTTCGACCCGCCGCCTGTCGACGTCGCGGACCAGGCCCTCGTGCTGCCGGTCACGGCGACCAACGAGACGGTGGGCGCCCTGATCGTCGGCGTGAGCCGTCAGCTACCGCTCGGCGACGACTACCGGAACTTCTTCGACCTGGTCGCCGCCCAGATCTCCCGTGCGGTCGGCACGCAGCGGGCGTACGAGCAGGAACGTGCCCGGGCCGCCGAGTTGGCAGCGCTGGACCGGGCGAAGACCAACTTCTTCGCCAACGTCAGCCACGAGTTCCGTACCCCGCTGACCCTGGTGCTCGGCCCGCTGGAGGACATGCTGGCCGACCCGGCGCTACCCGCCACCGAGATCGAGCGGCTCACCACGATGCACCGCAACGCGTTGCGTCTGCTCAAGCTGGTCAACACCGTGCTGGACTTCTCCCGACTGGAGTCCGGTCGGCTCGCCGCCCGCTATCAGCCCACCGACCTCGCCGGCTACACGGCCCGGCTGGCCAGCACCTTCCGCTCGGCCACGGACCGGGCCGGGTTGCGGCTGGTGGTGGACTGCCCTCCGCTGCCGGCGCCGGTCTTCGTCGACCGGGACATGTGGGAGAAGATCGTCCTCAACCTGGTGTCCAACGCGGTCAAGTTCACCTTCGACGGCGAGATCCGGGTGCGCGTCCGGGCCGTGGACGGCGCGGCCCGACTGGAGGTGACGGACACCGGCATCGGCATCGTGCCGGACGAGATTCCGCACGTCTTCGAGCGGTTCCATCGGGTGCCCGGCGCCCGTGCGCGCACCTACGAGGGCACCGGGATCGGCCTGGCGCTGGTCCGGGAGTTGGTCGAGATGCACGGCGGCGAGGTCGGGCTGACCAGTCGCGTCGACGAGGGCAGCACCTTCACGGTGACCGTCCCGACCGGTTCGGACCACCTGCCCGCCGACCGGGTGGTCACGTTCGGCCACCTGCCCGCGGCGGAGCCCGAACAGGCCCGCCTCTACGTGGCGGAGACCGCGTTGTGGACCGGCGCCGGCCCGGCACCCGAGTACGACAGCCGGCCGACCGACGGCACCGCGGCCGGCCGGATCCTGGTCGTCGACGACAACGCGGACCTGCGCGAGCACGTCACGCGGCTACTCTCCCCGACCTGGGAGGTGGTCACCGCGAACGACGGGCTGGCCGCGCTGCCACTGGCCCGCGAGGGCGGCTTCGACCTGGTGCTCAGCGACGTGATGATGCCCCGCCTCGACGGGTTCGGGCTGGTGAGCGCGTTGCGGGCGGACCCGCGTACCCGGCATGTCCCGATCGTGCTGCTCTCCGCCCGCGCCGGCGCCGCGGAGGCCGTCGCCGGTCTGTCCGCCGGCGCCGACGACTACCTCACCAAGCCTTTCGTCAGCCAGGAGTTGATCGCCCGGGTCCGGGCCAACGTCGAGCTGGGCCAGCTGCGCGGGCAGATCATCCGCCGGCTCCGGGCGCTGGCGGACGCGGCGGTGGCGGTGAACACCGCCCGGTCCACCGGCGACGTGCTCCAGGTCGCCGCCCGGCACGCGCTCAGCCTCGCCGAGGCCGCCCGAGTGGTGATCACCGCGGCCGGGGCCCGCTTCGAGGCGGACGGCGGCGGCACCACCGCCGCGGATCCGACCTTCGCGACCGAGCTGACCGGCACCGCCGGCGACACTCTCGGCGAGCTGCGGGTCTGGCGGCCCGCCGGAGACGACGCGCAGACCGACGACGCCGCCCTGACCCAACTGGCCCGCCTGGTCGGGGTACGACTGGAGAACGCCCAGCTCTACGAGGCCGAACACCGCATCGCCACCACGCTGCAACACAGCCTGCTGCCGCGAGCGCTGCCACAGCTTCCCGGGGCGGTGCTGGCCAGCCGCTACCTGCCCGGCACCGCCGACGTGGAGGTCGGCGGGGACTGGTACGACGCCATCGCCCTCGACAACGGCGAACTGGTGCTGGTCATCGGCGACGTGGTCGGCAAGGGCGTCCAGGCCGCCGCCGCGATGGGCCAACTGCGCAACGCGCTGCGGGCGTACCTGCTGGAGGGCTACGGGCCGGGCGAGTCGCTGACCCGGCTCAACCGGTTGGTCGGGTCCACCGAGCGCCGCTCCTTCGCGACCGTGGTCTGTCTGCTGTTCGATCCGCGTACCGGCCGTCTGCGGTACGCCAGCGCCGGTCACCCGTCCCCACTGCTGATCAGAGGAGGCGACGTGGCGTTCCTGCACGTTCGCGCGCTCGGCCCCCCGGTCGGCGCCATCCCCGAGGCGACGTACGAGACGGTCGAGGGTGAGTTGACGCCGGGCAGTCGGTTGCTGCTCTACACCGACGGGCTGATCGAGGACCGGCAGCTCGGCATCGACGGCGCGCTGGCCCGGTTGTGCCTGGACGCGGCCACCCCCAGCGAGCACGTGGCCGACCTGATCGACGCGGTCGTCGAGCGGGTCGACGGGCGGCCCCGCCGCGACGACGTGGCCGCCCTGGCCCTGGAGGCGGCGGAGCTGAACCGCTTCGCGCTGCGGCTACCGGCGGACCCGACCCGGCTGAGTGTGCTGCGTAAGCGCCTGGAGGACTTCCTGGTCGCGCACGAGGTCGGTGAGACCGACGTGTTCGACCTGACCGTCGCGGTCTCCGAGGCCGCCGCGAACGCCATCGAACACCCGGTCCACCCCGCCGAGGCGACGATCAGCGTGGAGGTGTCGATCGAGAACCGGACGGTGACGGCCACCGTGCGGGACAGCGGTCAGTGGCGGGAGTCGACCGGCGCCGGATTCCGGGGGCGCGGCCTGGCCCTGATCAGGGCGTTGGGTGACCTGTCGGTGCGGCGTACCGACGAGGGCACCGAGGTGACGTTGCGCCGGCAGCTACGGGACTGACCCCGCGCCCGGCGCTCAGGCCGGCCTGAGCCAGCTCTGCTCGCCCAGGCCGGAGATGTCCAGGACCCGGTGGACCTGCCGGGACGGCAGGACGGTGAGCGTGCCCGGGAACTGCTGGGCGAGCCGGACCAGGGCGTGGATGGCGGCCGAGTCGAAGAAGGTGACAGCGCGCAGGTCGAGGGTGATCTGCCCGGCGGGCTCCCGCAGCGCGGTCTGGAGCATCGTGTCCGCGGTCGCCATGTCGACCTCACCGGCCACCACCACGCGAAGGTGATCACCGTCGATCTCCGCGCTGGCGGAGAAGACGGGCGGTGCTCCCCCTTGATCCACGCAGACACCATGGCACAGCGACACTTGCAGGGCAACAACCACCTCACGGCGGCCGTGGCGCGGGTCACCAGCACTCCCGGCGATAGGCTTGCCGCATGACCGTCCGCCCTCCGCTGACACCCGGCACGCTCTCCCCGACGCGACCGGTGCCGTCCCAGATCGCCCGACCGGAGTACGTGGGCAAGAAGCGTCCGCAGGAGTGGCGTGGCTCGCACGTGCAGACGCCGGAGACCATCGAGAAGATGCGGATCGCCAGCCGACTCGCCGCCCAGGCGACCCGACTCGCCGGTGAGCACTGCAAGCCCGGCGTGACCACCGACGAGATCGACAAGGTGGTGCACGAGTTCCTCTGCGACCACGGCGCATATCCGTCGACGCTGGGCTACAAGGGCTTCCCGAAGTCCTGCTGCACGAGCATCAACGAGGTCATCTGCCACGGCATCCCGGACTCCACCGTCATCCAGGACGGCGACATCATCAACGTCGACGTCACCGCGTACATCGGTGGGGTGCACGGCGACACCGACGCCACCTTCTGCGTCGGTGAGGTCAGCGAGGAAGCCCGACTGCTGGTCGAGCGCACCCACGAGGCGATGATGCGCGGCATCCGCGCGGTCGCCCCGGGCCGCCAGATCAACGTGGTGGGCCGGGTCATCGAGTCGTACGCCAAGCGGTTCGGCTACGGCGTGGTCCGCGACTTCACCGGCCACGGCATCGGCGAGTCCTTCCACAGCGGGCTCTACGTGCCGCACTACGACAGCCCGCGCCCCACCGACATCATGGAGCCGGGAATGACGTTCACCATCGAGCCGATGATCACGCTCGGCACCTACCAGTACGACATGTGGGACGACGGGTGGACCGTCGTCACCAAGGACCGCAGGTGGACGGCCCAGTTCGAGCACACCATCGTGGTGACCGACGACGGCCACGAGATCCTCACTCTGCCGTGAGCGCGAGGAACGCAGCGAAGCGGAGTCCCGCAGTCGTGAACGAAGAGCAGGCACCATGACCGAAACCCCGGCAGCCCTGCGCGAGGCGCACCACGCCGACGTCTCCGGCGGCTGGCTGCGCCCAGCCGTCTTCGGCGCGATGGACGGCTTGGTCACCAACATCGCCCTGATCGCCGGTGTCGGCGGCGGCGGGGTGTCGTCGCACAGCATCGTGCTCACCGGCACCGCCGGCCTGGTCGCCGGGGCGATCTCCATGGGGCTCGGCGAATACACGAGCGTCCGGTCCGCCAACGAGCAGGTCGCCGCCGAGGTGGCCAAGGAGCGCCGGGAGCTGGAACGCCACCCCGAGGCGGAGGCCCGCGAGTTGGCCGACGCCTGGGTCGCCCGCGGCCTGCCCCGGGACCTCGCCACCCAGGTCGCCGAGGCGGTACGCCGCGACCCGGAGGAGGCCCTGCGGGTGCACGTCCGCGAGGAGTTGGGTGTCGACCCCGACGACCAGCCCAGCCCTTGGGCCGCGGCGACCTCGTCGTTCCTTTTCTTCTCGGTGGGCGCCCTGATCCCGCTGTTGCCCTACCTGTTCGGCGCGACCGCGTTGTGGCTGGCGCTCGCCGTCGGCGGGCTCGGGCTCTTCGCCGCCGGTGCGGTGGTCGCCCGCTTCACCAACCGGTCCTGGTGGACCGGCGGCCTACGTCAACTGCTGCTGGGTGCCGCCGCGGCCGGTGCGACCTATCTCGTCGGCACGCTGATCGGGGTGCACGGCGGGCTGTGACCCGTCAACTCGTGAGCAACTCGTCGATCGTCCCGTCGACCGCACGACCACGGGCGGCCAACTCCTCGGCCTGGCGGCCCAGCACCGCACCCACCTCGGTCATGTCCGCGCCGGCCAACCCGGTACGCCGAACCGCGTCCCCCGGATCACGGAAGTAGGTGCGGCTCAGCAGACCCGTCACCGTGGCCGCCGCCAGCCGAGCCTCACCGAGCATCAGCAGCGCCTGGTCGGTCTCGTACCACTCGGCGAGCCGGGCCGCCCGGGCGTGCGCCGCGCTGCCCCGATACCAGGCCTGCCGGGCCGCGGTGCTGAACTCCGCCGGCCGGGCCCGGGCCAACCGGCCCAGATGCTCGTCGCGCAGCGTGCGCAACCAACCCGTCGGGTCGTGCAACGCCTGCGTGGTCACGTACCGGTCGGCGGTCAGCGGCCACAGCGCGGAGATCACCCGAGCCTGCGCCAGGTAGTCCTCCGCACCGGCCACGGTCAGGTCGACGAGCACCCCGTCGACGCGCCGGGTGGCAGGCGGCGGGCCGGTGCCGGACCGGTAGGTGACGACCAACATCCCCGCCTCGCGGTCCCCGCCGCCGTCGTCGTCACCGTGCGCCAGGGGACCGTGCACCGCGACCGCGAGCACCTCGGCCGGGAAGCGTCGCCGGACCGCCTCGGCGACCCGCTCCGCGACCGCCCACCGTCCATCGTCGAGACCCCGACCGACACCGGTCTGCCCACTGCTCGCGCTCACGGGGCCACCTCACCTTCCCTTCCCAAGATCCGCGCAACATCAGGGTTCTTGGTGTCTCCCGCGGGTCGGAGGCAGCAACATCCGGGACGTTGCTCGGATCGTGCGGCGTGCGGCGTGCGGCGTGCGGCGTGCGGTGCGGCGTGCGGTGCGGCGCGGTGCGGCGTGCGGTGTCTCGGCTCGCTTACTGCCGGTGAAGTTTAGCCAGCCGGCGGGGGAGCTGCGGGCTCGCCGCGCCCGGTCGGTACCAGCCGGAAGATGTGGATCTCCCGGCCACCGGCCCGCTGGACGTACGTGCGGTACGCGGGCCACTCGGTGACCAGCAGTCGCCACAGCCGGTCCCGTTCGGCGCCGGACGCCCGGTCGCCACGCACCGGGAGTCGCCGGCCCTTCACGTCCACTGTGGCGGCCGGATCGGCGAGCAGGTTCATCGCCCAGCCGGGGTGGTGCGTCTGCCCCCAGTTGGAACCGATCACCACGTAGGCGTCACCGTCGGGCACGTACAGCAGCGGGTTGCTGCGCGGCTTGCCCGAGCGGCGGCCGGTCGTGGTGATCACCAGGGACGGCATCAGGCCGAGCGCGACCACCCGGCCCCGAGTGAGCCGGCCGATCACCCGGTCGGCGGGGACCAACAGGCGTGCGGCGGCACCGAACCACCGGTAGTGACCGACTCGGCGGGTGAGATTTCCCAGCACTGACACGCGGATCAGTGTGCCGGTTGCCCGGCCCCGGCGGCACCCCCGAATCGGCGACCTGTCGCGGCCGCGGCGGCGCGAGGACCGGCGGCGCTGCGGGCCGCAGCCGACCACCCGGTCCTCAGTCCAGTCGCCGTTCGATCGGCAGTCGGGCGCGGGTGAACAGGCCCGCGCCGAGCATCGCCACCACCGGCACCAGCACCAGCACGCCGAGGGTCGGCCAGGGCACCAGGATCGGGTACGGGTCGGGGACCGGCCAGTCGCCGGCGTACTGCCGGTTCACCGAGAACAGCACGATCGCCGCGGTGCCGAGCCCGGCCACGATGCCGAGCACCGATCCGAGCCCGGCGATGACGCCGGCCTGACAGATCGCCAGCAACCGGCGCAACCCCGGTGCCGCGCCGACGGCCGCGAGGGTGGTCAGCTCGGCGCGTCCCTCGGCGGCGGCGAGCGCGGTGGCGATACCCGCCGCTCCCACCGTGATCAGTCCGGCCGCGGCCGCGAGCAGCAGGAGCAGCGGTGAGACGTCGCGGGGTGCGGCGCCCTGCTCCACGTTGAGTGAGAACGTGCCGAACGAGCGCAGGGCGGCGCTGAACCGTGCCTGCTGCTCCTCGTCGGGCGGAGTGGTGCTGCCGACCACCCAGCCGGCCGAGGACCAGTCCAGGCCGAGGTGTCGGGCCGCGGCGGTGGACAGCAGCAGACGGGGGTAGCCGACCGCCCCGGGCAGCGCGTACCCCGGGAGGTCACGGACCTCGGTCAGCTGGTCCGGCCCGGTGTCCACCCGGCTGACGCGTACCGTCACCAGACCGTCGTGCAGGTAACGCGGGTCGGTCACCACCACGCCACCGGCGCGCAGGACCGCCGAGGCCGCCGCGGTCGTCGTGGCGTCGGCGCCGGTGAGAAGTGGTAGCGCGCTGCCGTCGTCCACCTCGGGTTGCACGTAACCCCCGGTGGGGTCGGCCGCGCAGCGTGGGTCGGTCCGGGCCTGCCGGCGGTGCGACGCGGGAAGGTCGTCGCCGATCTGCCAGGGGCAGGCCCGGCTCGCCGGGAGCACCGGCGCGATGTCGCAGTAGCCGGTGCCCGCCGACGTGCAGTCCGGCGCGTGGACGGTGGCCACCGCGTCGACCCCCAACTGGTCCCGGGCCGCGTCGGCGACCTGGGCCAGCGTGGGCCGCTGACCCGACCCGTTCTGGTAGACCAGCATGTGGCCGGCTGGCAGCATCGGCTGGTAGGCACGTGCGTCGCGGGCATCGTCACTGGCCAGGTACCCACCGAGCGCCACGCTGCCGGCGACGGCGGCCATCACGGCGCAGATGGCCGGCACCGCCGAGGCCCGGTTGCGGCTGGCGTCGCGCACCGCGATCCGCGGTGCCAACGGCAACAGCCGACCGAGGCGGGCGAGCGTCCCGATCAACGTGGGTGTGCAGGACACCAGCCCCAACTCGCCGAGGATCAGACCGGTGAGGATCACCGCCGGGGAGGTCCGGCTGGCCCCGTACGCCGCCAGCCCCGCCCCGCCCACCACCAGCGCCAGACCGACCACCAACCACCGGGCAGGGGACACCGGTGGGGTACGCCGCCCGGCGAGCCCGGCGCTGACGTCCTGCCGGGCCGCCGTCCACGCCGGTGCCAGTGCGGCGAGCACCCCGGCCAGCACCGCCACCGCGCCGAGCAGCACCAAGGCCCCCGGCCAACAGCGGTAGCCGCCGAAGCGGGCGCCGAAGACGTACTCCTCCATCAGCGGTCGCCCGGCGAACGCCGCGCCGACGCCGACGACCAGGCCGGCGGCGGCGCCCAGCACACCGAGCACCACGCCGTCGGCCAGCACGACCCGGCGCAGTTGGGCGGCGTCCCCACCGGCCACCGCGACCAGCGCCAGATCCCGACGTCGGCGACGGACGCCGACGGCGAAGGCCGGCCCGACCAGCAGGACGACCTCCAACAGCCCGAGGCCGGCGATCAGGAAGCCGGTACTCAGGTCGTTGGCGTCGCTCGCCCCGGTCAACCCGAACCACGTCCGGTTCGCCCCGCCCCCCGCGCCGGTCGAGTGCCGGGCGGTGACCAGCACCCCACGCTCGTTCAGCCGGGACACCAGCGCCGCGTCGACGGTCCCGGGCACGTCCGCCAACCAGACGCTGTCCGGCTCCGGACCGGTCCTCGGTACGGCTCCCGGGTGCAGCGCCACGACCGGACCGAGGTCGTCGGGGAACTCGACCAGCCCCACCACGGTGTACGCCCTGCTCCCGTCGGCGACCGTGACGGCGTCACCGAGGCGCAGGTCCAGGCGGCGCAGTGCCGCCTGGCTGACCGCCACCTCGCCGGGGTGTTGCGGTGCGCGGCCGGCCAGGAACCGCACCAGCCCGCGGGCCAGCGGGTCACCGAGGTCCAGCACCCGACCGGCCACGTCCTCGTCACGGTCCGGGCCGCGCAGGGTCAGTGGGGCGTGCGGGCGTACCTCGGTGACCCTGCTGCCCGGCCCCAGCAGCGCGGTCATCTGGGCCGCGGTGGCCCTCCCCGGGGCCGTGCCGTTGGTCGTGCTCCAACCCTCACCCCAGTCGTCCTGTCCGATCGGGCCGTTGGCGACCCACTGCAACTCCGCGTCGGCGACACCGAGTCGACGGTCGACACGTTCCTGCGGGGTCAATTCGGCCATGTCGTAGCTCGCCGCGAGGAAGGCCAGCGCGGCCACCGGCAGGGCGATCATCGCGAGCACCAGGGCCGTTCGACCCCGGGCGCGGCGGGACTCGCGCCGTGCGATCCGCAGCGCGGTCCGCCAGGAGCCGGTCAGCTCGGCGATCCGCCGCCGACCGACCAGGGTGGAGGGTCGGACCGGCACCTGCCGCGTACGGCGGACGGTCACCGCTCGCTGCCGGACAGCAACTGCTCGACGCTGCCCAGCGGTGCCGTCGTGTCGACGAGCACGCCGTCGCGGAGGAACACCACCCGGTCCGCCCAGCCCGCGTGTCGTGCCTCGTGGGTGACCAGCACTCCGGCGGCGCCCGCGTCGATGCGGCGGCGCAGCAGGTGCAGCACCGCCTCGCCGGTCTGCGAGTCCAGCGCGCCGGTCGGCTCGTCGGCGAGGACCAACCGGCGTTCACCCACCAGCGCGCGGGCGATGGCCACCCGCTGCTGCTGGCCGCCGGAGAGTTGGTCGGGGAAGCGGTCACCCAGCCCGGGCAGGCCCACCTCGGTGAGCGCGGCCCGGGCCAGCGCGCGGGCGCGGCGTCCGCTGGTGCCGTCGAGCTCCAACGGGAGCGCCACGTTCTCCAGCGCGCTCAGACTGCCCAGCAGGTTGAGCTGCTGGAAGATGTAGCCGATCCGGCGGCGACGCAACTGGGCGAGCCCGCGCCGGTCCAGGGCCCCGAGCGGCTGCCCCTCGACCCGGACCTCGCCGCCGGTCGGCCGGTCCAGCCCTCCGGCCAGGGCCAGCAACGTCGACTTGCCGGATCCGGACGGTCCCATCACGGCGACCAGTTCGCCGGGCCGGACGGCCAGGCTGACGCCCTGCAGCGCGTGCACCGCCGCCGGTCCGGTGCCGTGGGTGCGGTGGACGGCGCGGAGCTCCAACACCGCGTCGTCCGCCCCGCTCACCGTCGCGCCTCCTCGCCGGCCCACCTCGCCGCGTCACGTGCGTCGTCGTCCCCCGGTGGGGATAGGGGGAATGCCGGTCCGGTGGGTTGGTGCCGTACCAGACTGGTCTCGCAGTGGTCCAGCCAGCGCACCTCCGCCTCGGCCTGGAACACCATCGAATCCAGTACCAGGCGCCAGGGGAGGTCCTCCGGCCGATTGCTGCCGTACTTCAGCCGGGTCAGCTCCTGCAGGGCACGCATCGTCGCGCTGCGCTGGGCCTGCACCACCGAGCGGACGTCCACCCCCGGGGTGGTCAACGCCAACGCCAGCTTGATCGCCAACTCGTCGCGGGGACGGTCGGTGCGGCTGATCGGGGTGGCGAACCACAGCGCCAGGTCCGCCCGGCCCGCGTCGGTGATCTCGTACGGGCGCTGCCCGGCCTCGCTCTCCGGCAGCGGGCGCACCAGACCGTCCCGCTCCAGCCGGGCCAGCGTGGTGTAGACCTGCCCGATGTTCAGCGGCCAGGTCGAGCCGGTCGACTCCTCGAACGCGGCGCGCAGCTGGTAGCCGTACATCTGGCCGCGTTCGAGCAGGGCGAGCAACCCGTGACGGATGGACATGGCAACGGAGTATGCATACCTGGTATGCGCACCGCAACCGGAGCGGGCCCGTTCAGGCCGGTCGACCGGGAAACGGGACGGTCAGCGGGGTCGACCCGGCCGTCTTGCGCCACCGGGTGGCGCGAACGGCGTACTCCACCAGGGCGGCCAGGGCCTGGTCCCGGTCGGCGCCGGTGGTGGACGCCAACGCCGCCCGCCAGTGCGCGGCCGTGCGTTCCTCCACCTCGGCGGCGAGCCGCAGGGCGCTGGCCCGGTCGGTGACCGGGAACGGCAGCGCGTAGCCGGCCCGGTCCGGCGGCACGACGCCGCCGGCGGTGGTGAGCTGCACGACCAGGGTGTCGCGTCGACGTCGGTGCGCGGCCTCCGCCTGGTGTGCCGCCTCCCGTGCCGCGCCGGTGAGCCGGACGCCGATCCGGCCGTAGGCGTAGATGGCCGCGTACTCGGCGGACAGGGCGGAGGCGAGGGCCTCCCCGGCGGACGGTTGCCTCACTTCAGTGCCTCCTGGTGGGTGGCGCGGGCGGCGACGATCGACCCGAGTAGCGCGGCCCGCTCCGCGGGCGCCGCCGCGCAGGCGGTGGACGCGGACTGCTGGGCGGTCTTCTCCAGAGCCCGCAGCGCCGCGAGCGCGCCGGTCGGGTCGGCCCCCGCGGCGGTGGTCGGGGCGCCGACCCCGGCCGACGGCAGGGCGACGCCGATCACCCGGGCCAGCTCGGTGGCGTGGGCGGTGTGCGCCTCGGCGATCGGGTCGAGCCGGCCGGCCAGGTCGGGGTGCGCGGTGGCGGTGCTCCGGTACGCCTCGGCCAGGGCGAGCGCCTCGTCCACCATCGGCCGCAGCGGGTCCGGCGGTGGCGCCGGCTGATCGTCGCGGTCGAAAAGATCACAGCCGGTCAGCGGCGCGGCGGCGCCGCCGAGCACCAGCAGCGCCCCGCCGCGCAGGAGCTTTCGCCGGGAATGTCCGGATGACTGGTTGCGCTGTGTCGTTCTGCCGATCCCCACCGGCCAAGTCAACACCATGGGCGCCGGTCCAGGGGCCACCGGCGTCGGTGCGCCGCCCGGCCCGCCGCCGGGCAGGCGCGTTACGCTCTGCGCAGCCACCGGCGTGTCCGCTCCGGTGGCGTGCCGGCATGGCGGGAAGTCCCACCACCGTCGACCAGGGAAAGGGTGCGGAGATGACGCAGCGTGGCCGTGCCACCAGGCCGACCGGTCGACCCCGCGCTGCCGCGGGTCCCCGCGGTGGCGACCTCGCCGGGCGGCGTGCCCGGTTGCGGGCCGTGATCGAGCCCGTCGTCAACGACGCCGGCTACGACCTGGAGGACCTGTCGGTCTCCCGGGCCGGTCGCCGGCACGTGGTGCGGGTGATGGTGGACGCCGACGGCGGGATCGACCTGGACGCCGTCGCCGACGTCTCCCGGGCGGTCTCGGCCGCGCTGGACGCCGCGGAGGAGACCGGTGGCGACATCGTCGCCGGGGAATACCAGCTCGAGGTCAGTTCGCCGGGCGTCGACCGGCCACTCACCCTGCCCCGGCACTGGCGGCGCAACGTGAGCCGGCTCGTCAAGGTCACCGTCCGGGGCGCGACCGCGCTGCCCGGCCAGCGCGGCGAGCAGCCCGCCGGTGACCGCCAACTGACCGGCCGGGTGATCGCCGCCGACGACGAGGGCGTGCAGCTGGAGACCGAGGACGGCCGGACCTCCTGGGCGTACGCCCAGCTGGGCCCGGGTCGCGTGCAGGTCGAGTTCACCCGCCTCGCCGAGCTGGGCGAGCCGGACGAGGAGTTCGACGACGCGGACGACAGTGACGACTCAGACGAGTTCGACGATTCAGACGACATCGACGACGAAGATGATGTGGAGGACGAGGAGAGGTGAACATCGACCTCGCGGCGCTGCGCGCACTCGAGCGCGAGCGGGAGATCCCGTTCGACACGATTCTCGCGGCGATCGAGACCGCGTTGCTGACCGCTTACCGGCACACCGACGGCGCCGAGCCGCACGCCCGGGTGGAGATCGACCGCAAGTCCGGCGCGGCCCTGGTGTACGCGCAGGAGATGGACTCCGACGGCAGTCTGGTGCGGGAGTGGGACGACACCCCGCACGACTTCGGCCGGATCGCCGCCATGACCGCCAAGCAGGTGATCCTCCAGCGGCTGCGGGAGGCCACCGACGAGGTGCACTTCGGTGAGTACGTGGGCCGCGAGGGTGACCTGGTCACCGGCGTGGTGCAGGCGCACGAGACGCGTACCGAGAAGGGCATCGTCAGCGTCGACCTGGGCAAGCTGGAGGGCGTGCTGCCGCAGTCCGAGCAGGTGCCCGGTGAGCGGTACGCCCACGGCGAGCGGGTCCGCTGCGTGGTGGTGCACGTGGCCAAGGGCATGCGCGGGCCGCAGATCACCCTGTCCCGGTCGCACCCGGCGCTGGTCAAGAAGCTCTTCGCGCTGGAGGTCCCGGAGATCGCCGACGGCACTGTCGAGATCGGCGCGATCGCCCGTGAGGCAGGTCACCGCACGAAGATCGCCGTCCGCTCCACGACTCCCGGGGTCAACGCCAAGGGTGCCTGCATCGGGCCGATGGGTCAGCGGGTACGCGCCGTGATGAGCGAGTTGCACGGCGAAAAGATCGACATCATCGACTGGTCGGACGACCCGGCCACCTTCGTCGGCAACGCGTTGTCGCCGGCCAAGGCGCTGCGGGTCGAGGTGGTCGACCTGGCCGGTCGGGCCGCCCGGGTGACGGTTCCCGACTTCCAGCTGTCGCTCGCCATCGGCCGGGAGGGGCAGAATGCCCGACTCGCGGCCCGTCTGACCGGTTGGCGGATCGACATCCGCTCCGATGCGGAGCAGACCGCCCCGGCCGCGCGTGAGGGAGCTGATCACGTGCGGGAGCCGGGCGGCGCGATCTCGGGCGGCTAGGGGTAGACTTCTTCCAGTGGTACGACGCACGCAGCCGGAGCGCACCTGTGTGGGCTGCCGACAACGTGCGCCGGCCAGCGAATTGCTGCGGATAGTCGCGGTCAGGGACGAGGCTGGTCACAGCCTCCGGCCTGATCCGCTTCGCAGGCTGCCGGGTCGGGGAGCGAACATGCATCCGGATCCGGCCTGCTTCGCGCTGGCGGTGCGGCGTCGCGCCTTCGGGCGTGCGCTGCGCATCACCGAGGTCCTCGACCACGGTGTGCTGGCGAAGCACGTCGATGCGCCAACCACTACGTCCGGTCAGCCCGACCGGGCGAGGGTCGCTAGCAGGGTAGGACGACCGACATGAGCACACGATGAAGTCCCTGAAATGACCAGGCTTCAAGTGCACGAGTGAGGTCTGCGGGTGCTGCCCGCACGACCTCGGAGTGAGGAGTGCAGTGGCAGGCAAGGCCCGCGTACACGAGCTTGCAAAAGAGCTCGGGGTCGAGAGTAAGACCGTTCTCGCCAAGCTGAAGGAAATGGGCGAGTTCGTGAAGTCCGCGTCGAGCACCGTCGAGGCGCCCGTCGCCCGGCGGCTGCGTAACGCATTCGTCGCGTCCGCCGGTGCTCCGGCGCCGGCCGCCCCGTCGGCGCCCGCGTCGACGCCGGCTCCCAACCCGACCCCGACGACGTCCCCGACCCCGGGCGCGCCCCGGGTCTCGGCCAAGCCGATGCCGCCTCGGCGGCCGGCAGCGCCGATGCCCGGCCCGAAGCCGAAGGGTCCGGTGCCCGCTGCGCCGCAGCCCGCGGCCCCGGTCGCCAAGCCGGCGAGCGCCCACGACATCGAGGTGGCGGCCGCGGAGGCGCGTGCCGCCGCGCTGAAGGCTGAGCAGGAGGCCGCGGTCAAGGCCGCGCAGGCCGCCCGTCAGCAGCAGCGGGAGAACCCGGTTCGCCGGGAGCCTCCGGCAGACGGTGGCAACCGCCCCGGCCCCCGGCCGGGTCCGGCCGCGATGCCGCCCCGCCCCGGTTCGCCGGCAGCTCGCCCGAGCGCGCCTGCTCCGGGTCCGGGTGCCCGACCGGGTGGTCGCCCGCCGGCGCGCGGCGCCGGTAACAACCCGTTCGGCATCCAGGGTGGCCAGCAGCAGCGGCCCCCGGCCGCCGGTGCGGGTGGTCCTCGGCCCAACACCCCGGCGGGCATGCCGCCGCGGCCGAGCCCGAACTCCATGCCGCCGCGGCCCAGCCCGGCGTCGATGCCGAGCCAGCGTCCGGCTGCCGGTCGTCCCGGTCCCGGTGGCGCTGGTCGCCCCGGTGGTGGCGCTGGTCGCCCCGGCGGTGGCGGCGGTGGCTTCCGTGGCGGTCCCGGTGGTGGCGGCGGTGGTTACCGCGGCGGTCCCGGTGGCGGCGCGGGTGCCGGTGGTGGCGGCGGCTACCGTGGCGGTCCCGGCGGCGGTGGCGGTGCCCCCGGTGGCGGTTTCCGTCCGGGTGCGCCGGCCGGCGGTGGCGGCCGTCCGGGTGCGGGTGGTCGTGGCCGTGGCGGCGGTGCCGCGGGTGCCTTCGGGCGTCCGGGTGGCCGGCCGACGCGCGGTCGCAAGTCCAAGAAGCAGCGCAGACAGGAGTTCGACAACCTGTCGGCTCCGACCATGAGCTCGGGTGCTCCCCGGGGTCAGGGTCAGGTCGTCCGGCTGTCCCGCGGCGCCTCGCTGTCCGACTTCGCCGACAAGATCAACGCCAACCCTGGTTCGCTGGTCCAGGAGATGTTCAACCTGGGCGAGATGGTCACCGCGACCCAGTCCTGCTCTGACGACACCCTGCAGCTGCTGGGTGAGCACCTGGGCTTCGACATCCAGATCGTCAGCCCGGAGGACGAGGATCGCGAGCTGCTCGCGCAGTTCAACATCGACCTCGACGCGGAGGTGGCCGAGGAGCGTCTGGTCAGCCGTGCGCCGGTGGTGACCGTCATGGGTCACGTCGACCACGGTAAGACCAAGCTGCTCGACGCGATCCGCAAGGCGAACGTCGTGGCCGGTGAGGCGGGTGGCATCACCCAGCACATCGGTGCGTACCAGGTGCACGTTCCGCACGAGGGTGTGGACCGCGCGGTGACCTTCATCGACACCCCGGGTCACGAGGCGTTCACCGCCATGCGTGCCCGTGGTGCCCAGGTGACGGACATCGTGATCCTGGTCGTCGCGGCCGACGACGGCGTGATGCCGCAGACCATCGAGGCGTTGAACCACGCCAAGGCGGCCGACGTGCCGATCGTGGTCGCGGTCAACAAGGTCGACAAGCCGGACGCCAACCCGGACAAGGTCCGCCAGCAGCTGACCGAGTACGGCCTGGTCGCCGAGGAGTACGGCGGCGAGACCATGTTCGTCAACGTGGCCGCCAAGCCGGGCATCGGCATCGAGGAGCTGCTCGAGGCCGTCCTGCTGACCGCCGACGCGTCGCTGGAGCTGACCGCTCCGATCGACGGGCCGGCGCAGGGTGTGGCCATCGAGGCGCACCTGGACAAGGGCCGCGGTGCGGTGGCGACGGTGCTGGTGCAGAAGGGCACCCTGCGGGCCGGCGACTCGATCGTCGCCGGTGGGGCGCACGGCCGGGTCCGGGCCATGCTCGACGAGAACGGCAACCAGCTCTCCGAGGCTGGGCCGGCGCGTCCGGTCATGGTTCTGGGTCTGACCGCGCCGCCCGGCGCGGGCGACACGTTCCTCGCGGCGGCGGACGACCGCACGGTGCGGCAGATCGCCGAGCAGCGGCAGGCGCGGCGGCGGGCGGCGGCATTCGCCAACTCCCGTGGTCGGGCCACCCTCGAGACGCTCATGGAGCAGCTCAAGGAGGGCGAGAAGACGTCGCTCAACCTCATCCTCAAGGGCGATGTCTCCGGTTCGGTGGAGGCCCTGGAGGACGCGCTGTTCAACCTCGACATCCCCGAGGAGGTCCAGCTCAAGGTCCTCGACCGGGGTGTCGGCGCGATCACCGAGAGCAACGTCATGCTCGCGAGCGCGTCGTCCGAGCCGGTCACGATCATCGGCTTCAACGTGCGGGCCTCCAACAAGGTCCGTGAGATGGCCGACCGCGAGGGCGTGGAGATCCGGTACTACACCGTCATCTACCAGGCCATCGAGGAGATCGAGGCAGCGCTCAAGGGCCTGCTCAAGCCGGAGTACGAGGAGGCCGAGCTGGGCACCGCGGAGATCCGCGACGTGTTCCGCTCGTCCAAGATCGGCAACATCTCCGGATGCATCGTCCGGTCGGGCATCATCCGACGCAACGCGAAGGCTCGACTGCTTCGGGACGGGACGGTCGTGGCGGACAACCTCACGATCACCTCGCTGAAGCGGTTCAAGGACGACGCCACCGAGGTCCGCGAGGGCTTCGAGTGTGGTCTGACCCTGGGTGGCTACAACAACGTCCAGGTCGGCGACGTCATCGAGACCTTCGAGATGCGGGAGAAGGTTCGCGCCTGATCCGGCAGTGACACGCTGATCAAGGGGTTTACGCCGCACGGCGTAAACCCCTTGATCATGCGGGGCGGGTTGGCGGTATCGTCCGGGGCGATGTTCACCGGAACCGCGGTCTTCGACCTGCTGCTGCCGGGCGACTCCCGGTCGCTCAAAGCCAAGAGATCATATGTACGGCCGATCGTGGCGGCGCTGCGCCGCTTCGAGGTGTCGGCCGCCGAGGTGGGGGCGCTCGACCTGCACGGTCGGGCGCAGATAGCGGTGGCCGTGGTGGCCGCCGAGACAGGGCACGTCCGCGAGGTGCTCGACTCCTGTGAGCGCCTGGTGGCCGCCCGTCCC
The DNA here is from genome assembly GCF_029581455.1 of Micromonospora sp. WMMD964. Classification (NCBI taxonomy): domain Bacteria; kingdom Bacillati; phylum Actinomycetota; class Actinomycetes; order Micromonosporales; family Micromonosporaceae; genus Micromonospora; species Micromonospora sp. WMMD964. Next base: position 2,607,833 of record NZ_CP120860.1, read on the forward strand.
GAGGTCGAGCTGCTGTCGGTTCGACGCCGGCTGTACGGCGTGGACGACGACTGACCACGGTGCCGGCTGTGCCGGGCGACCGGTACGGCCGCGAAGGTAGTGTTCGAGATGTTGGCCGGTCGGCCGGCGGCCTCCGGGTCGCCGGGCCGACCGGGAGCAGGACGCCGTGGAGGTGGCGAGATGTCTGATCCGGCCAAGGTACGCCGGCACGCCGAGCGGGTGCGTGAGTTGGTCGCGTCGGTGGTGCGGAGCCAGATCAAGGACCCGCGGCTCGGGATGATCACCATCACCGACGCCCGGATCACCGCGGACCTGCGCGACGCGACGGTCTTCTACACGGTGCTCGGCGACTCGGTGGCCCAGGCGGACACCGCAGCCGCCCTGGAGAGCGCCAAGGGGATGTTGCGCAGCACGGTCGGCAAGGCGCTCGGGCTGCGGCACTCGCCGACCCTGACGTTCGTCCTCGACGACGTACAGGACCAGGTCAAGCACATCGACGACCTGCTCGCCGCCGCCCGCAACGCCGACGCCGAGGTGCAGCGGCTCGCCGCCCGGGCGGAGTACGCGGGCGAGGCGCAGCCGTACCGGGTGGAGGACGACGCCGACGAGACGGACGAGGCCGACGAGGCCACCGACGTCACGGAGACCCCGCGGGGTGGGGAAACGCGGTGACCGGCGCCACCAGCACCCCGCTCGCCGGGGCGGCCGCGGGTGTCCCCACCGAGACGGACTGGGCTGCCGCCGAGGCGCTCGTACGGGCTCTCCCGGCGGGTGCCCGGGTGCTGTTGATCTGCCACGTCAACCCGGACGGCGATGCCCTGGGCAGCATGCTCGGCTTCGGTCTGGGCCTGCGGCAGCTCGGCGTACGCGAGGTGCAGGCGACCTTCCCCGGGCCGCCGGAGGTGCCGGAGCCGTTGCAGGGGCTGCCCGGGCTCGACCTGCTGGTCCCGGCGGACGCGGCGGACCTCGCCCCCGACCTGGTGATCTGCTTCGACGCGGCGAGCGAGTCGCGCCTCGGTGAGCTGGCCGGGCGGTTGTCGTCGGCGGGCGCGGCGTTGGTGCTCGACCACCACGCCTCGAACCCGGGCTTCGGCACCGTCAACCTGGTCGACCCCGGAGCCGCGGCGACGTCGGTGGTGGCCGAGCGGCTGCTTGCCCGGCTCGGGGTCGTCGTGGATCGGGAGATCGCCGAGTGCCTCTACGTGGCCCTGACCACTGATACCGGTTCGTTCCGGTTCGCGGCGACCACCCCGGCGGTGCACGAGATGGCCGCCCGGTTGCTGGCCACCGGCATCTCGCCGGGCGACATCTCCCGGCGGGTCTTCGACACCCGGCCCTTCGGCGCGGTCCGGCTCTTCGGTGAGGTGCTCGGCCGGGCCCGGTTGGAGCCGTCCGCCGCCGGTGGCCGAGGGTTCGTCTGGACCTTCGCCACCCTGGACGACCTGGCCCGACACGACCAGCGGCCGTACGTGCTGGAGGCGTTGATCGACTCGGTGCGGTGCACCGCCGAGGCGGACGTGGGTTGTGTGTTGAAGCAGACCACGTCGGGCGACTGGGCGGTGTCGATGCGCAGCAAGGGTGCGGTGGACGTCAGCCGGGTCGCGGTCGCGCTGGGCGGTGGTGGTCACACGTTCGCGGCCGGTTTCACCGGCCGGGGCACCGTCGATCAGGTGGTCGACTCGATCCGCGGTCAACTGGACGCGGCGCTGGTCAGCCCCGCGAACTGACGCCCACGTTCGCCGTCATCGATCCGTCGACCCCGAAGATCAGGGTCAGCTCCGGGGAGTGTCGGTCTTCCCGCGCTCCGTGAGACCGGGAAGAATTGCGGGATGGAGCAGCCGCACGACCTCACCGTGGAGGCCCCCCGTGCCTGGGATCGGCCCGCCGTCTCCGTTCCCGTCCTGGTCTGCCTGTCGCTCGTCGGTGGTCGGTTCGCGTCCTTCTCGACCGAGGCGAATCTGTTCACCCTCGGCACCGGCGGGGTGCTGATCTGGCTCGGTCTGAGCAACCGGGTGCCCCGCCGGCCGGCACCGCCTCGGCTGGGTGCCGGAGCGGCCTGGTGGGCGGTGCCGGTGGTGGTCTTCGGTGTCTTCGAGGGTGCGACCTTCGTGCTGGCGGCCGGCGACGACTTCCCCACCTTCTCGCGCCTAGCCGACCCTCTCCTGGAAGATCACCTGACCCGGTCGGCGGCCTGGTTCGCCTGGCTGGCGGCCTTCTGGGGGCTGGTGCGGCGATGATGCGGACGCTTGCGATCGGTGGCTTCCTGGCCGCGCTGGTCCTCTTCGCGGTGGTCGAGTGGATGGCCCGGCGGGAGGGCTCGCGGATCCCCACCCTCGGCGAGGTCTGCGCGTACGTGATGCGCTACGAGGTCGGTCCGGTGCCGGTGGGCCGGATCGGTCTGTTCGGGTTCTGGTGGTGGCTGGGGTGGCACTTCCTGGCCCGTTGAGCCGGGTTGCCGACCGTCCAGATGGCGGGAACCGTGAGCAGCATATGGACCTGAACGATAACTTGGGAGAGGGCCGGTGCCGCGTGGCGGCGCAGGTCATGGGCGGTGGTGCCACACCTCGTGCCGCCTCCCTCCAGGGTCGGACCGACCCGGGCTCAAGCTGCCCAGGCGGCTGCTCCGGTAACCCCGGACCGTCGTGGGGCGCTCAGCAGGACCGCCCGTGAGGGCCGCCGCCTGTCGGTGGCTCGCTCCCTGGAAGGACCACCGCCATGCCGAACAAGCCCAAGCCCGAGGCCACCACCGACGACGCCCGTGAGCAGGCCCGCCGCGCGCTGCAGACGTCGATGGACACCCGCCAGTGATCAGACCCGCCCGACGCTGATCCCGCTGTCGGCCGGCGGAGAGGGCCGGACGCTTCCTGGTCCGCCTGTGGAGCTGAATCGTCTGCGACATCACGACGGATCGGTCCGCGCCATCGTTCGCGGCACGCTGGATCGTTCGCGGCGTCGCGACGGATCGGTCCGCGCCATCGTTCGCGGCACGCTGGATCGTTCGCGGCGTCGCGACGGATCGGTCCGCGCCATCGTTCGCGGCACGCTGGATCGCTCGCGACATCACGACGTGATCCGTCTGCGACATCGCGGCTGATTCGTTGACGGCATCAGCTCCAAAGCCTCTGACCCGGAGGCACTCGCCCCGACCGCCCGACCGCCCTCGGCCGATTGCGCGACTGGCGGACCGCCGGGACGCGCCACGCGCCACGCGCCTGAGCGTCACCGCCGACACGTAAGCGGTCGGCGGGATTGCGATCCTTACCGTGCTCGTGCCACGATCGGCGGCGATGAGCCAGATCGCTGCCACCACCACGGGCCTGTCCGCCTCGCCGCGCCGCATCGCCGGCCTCGCCCTGCCGGCTCTGGTGGTGCTCGCCGCCGAGCCGCTCTACGTGCTCGTCGACACGGCGGTGGTCGGTCACCTCGGTCGGGTGCCGCTCGCCGCGCTCGCCGTCGGCGGCACGGTGATGACGCTCACCGCGTGGGTCGGCACCGTGGTCGCGTACGGCACCACCGGGCGGGCGGCCCGCCGCTTCGGGGCCGGGGACCGGGCCGCCGCGGTGGCCGAGGGCGTCCAGTCGTCCTGGTTGGCGTTCGGTGTCGGCCTGCTGATCGCGATCGGCATGCAGTTCGGCGGAGCCGCGCTCGCGCGTACCCTCGTCGGTGGTGCCGGCGACGTCGCCGACGCCGCCGCACACTGGCTGCGCATCGCGGCCCTCGGCGCCCCCGGCCTGCTGCTCGCCGCAGCCAGCAACGGCTGGCTGCGCGGCGTGCAGGACACCCGCCGCCCACTGTTCTTCGTGCTCGGCCCCAACCTGCTCTCCGCGCTGCTCTGCCCGCTGCTGGTCTATCCCGGTGGGCTGGGCCTGGTCGGCTCGGCGGTGGCCAACGTCGTCGCGCAGACCCTCTGCGGGGCGCTCTTCGCCGCGGCGCTGGTCGCCGAACGGGTGTCGCTGCGACCCCGGCCCCACGTGATCCGCCAGCAGTTGCTGCTGAGCCGGGACCTGCTGATCAGAGGGCTGGCGTTCCAGGCCAGCTTCCTCTCCGCGACCGCCGTCGCCGCCCGCTTCGGCGCCGCCGCCGTCGGCGCCCACCAGATCGCCCTACAACTCTGGTTCTTCACCGCGCTGGTGCTCGACGCCCTCGCCATCGCCGCCCAGTCGCTGGTCGGCGCCGCGCTCGGCGCCGGCGACGACGTGGGAGCGCGGGCACTCGCCCGCCGGATCGGGCTGCTCGGCGGTGTCTGCGGCGTCGGCTTCGCGCTGCTCGTCGCCGCCGGCGCCGGCGTGGTGCCGTCCTGGTTCAGCTCCGATCCGGGGGTACGCGAGCAGGCCATGGTCGCGTGGCCGTGGTTCGTCGTCATGCTGCCGCTGGCCGGTGTGGTGTTCGCCCTCGACGGTGTGCTGATCGGCGCGGGTGACGTGCGCTACCTGCGCAACCTCACCATCGTGGCGGCGCTCGGCGGTTTCCTGCCCGCCATCTGGCTGGCGTACGCCCTCGACCTCGGGCTGGGCGGCATCTGGGCCGGGCTCACCGTGTTCGTGGTGATCCGCCTGGTCGCGCTGCTGCTGCGCCTGCGCAACGGCAGTTGGGCGGTGGTCGGCGCGGTCCGCTGACCACCACCGTCAGTATTCGCCGCTGATGGCCAGGGCGAGCAGATAGTAGGCGCCGGTCACCAACACGGTGCCGATCACCGCGGCCACGACGAACGACAGCACGGCGACGATGTTCGGATGCGACTCGCTCCATCGGCTCCGGCTGCGCCAGTGCCACACCGCCCGGCGGGCGGCGCGTAGCGGCGGCCAGCCCTCGATCAGGTCGTCGACGTAGCGTGCCGGGGTCCGCCGCTTCGGCGTCGGATCCCGCATCCACTGCGGCAGGTCGACCCGAGCGCGGTGTTCATGGCCCGGAGGTCGGTCGGAGGTCATCGGCGGTCCTGATCTCGGGGCGCGGTCAGCGGGCGGATGATCTTCGCATCCGTGGAGGTCGGCCTGCTGCCCCGCCGGACAAACCGCCGGATCGACCTCGCATCCGACCAACCGGCTCAGGTCACCCGGGCGGAGGCTCCGGTCACGCGCGGCGTGCCCACGCATCGGGCGGTACGGGCCGTCTGGCAGGCTTGGCCGACGTGAGCACCGATGGTCTGATCGTCGTCGACAAACCCGGCGGCATGACGTCGCACGACGTGGTGGCGCGGATCCGCCGGCTGGCCAAGACCCGGCGCGTCGGCCACGGCGGCACCCTCGACCCGATGGCCACCGGTGTCCTGGTGATCGGTGTGGGTCGGGCGACCCGCCTGCTCACCTACGTGATCGGCGCGGGCAAGAGCTACACCGGCACCATCCGGCTCGGCCAGGCCACCGTCACCGACGACGCCGAGGGCGACGTGATCGCCGGCACTCCGGCCGGTCGGGTCACCGACGACGCGATCCGGGCGGCGTTGGCACCGCTGCGCGGCGAGGTCGACCAGGTGCCGAGCGCGGTCAGCGCCATCAAGATCAACGGTCAGCGCGCGTACAAGCGGGTTCGCGAGGGGGAGAGCGTCGAGCTGCCCGCGCGACGGGTCACCATCTCCCGTCTGGAGGTGCTGGCGATCCGCCGTACCGAGCCGGACCTGGTGGACGTGGACGTGGACGTGACCTGCTCCTCCGGCACGTACATCAGGGCCATCGCCCGGGACGCGGGCCTCGCGCTCGGCGTCGGCGGCCACCTGACCGCGCTCCGCCGGACCGCGGTGGGCGGCTTCACCATCGCCGAGGCGGCCACCCTCGACGACCTGGAGCAACGCGCCCCGGACGTGGTGAACCTGCCGCTGGACGCGGCGGCCGACCGCTTCTTTCCCCGCCGGGAGGCCACGCCCGAGGAGGCTCGGGTGCTCGCCCACGGTGGGCCGTTGGACCCGGCCGGCCTCACCGGGCCGTACGCCGTCTTCGGCCCCGCCGGCGGTCTGATCGCTATCGTCAGCGAGCGGGACGGGCGGGCCCGCGCGGAGATCGTGCTCGCCCCGGCCTGAGGCCGGGCAGTAGGGGAGGAACGGCATGCAGCGGTGGCGGGGGTACGACGCGGCGCCCGGTGGGTGGGGACGCTCCGTCGTCACCATCGGTGTCTTCGACGGCGTGCACAAGGGGCACCAGGCGACCATCGGGCACGCCGTGGCCCGGGCGCGGGCGCTGGGCGTGCAGTCGGTGGTGGTCACCTTCGATCCGCATCCGGCCGAGGTGGTCCGCCCCGGTTCGCATCCGGCGGTGCTCACCGAACCGGCCCGCAAGGCCGAGTTGATCGAGGCGCTCGGCGTGGACGTGCTCTGCGTGGTGCCGTTCACCCCGGAGTTCTCCCGGCTGCCCGCCGAGCAGTTCGTGCACGACGTCCTGGTCGAGCACCTGCACGCCGCGTTGGTGGTGGTCGGCGACAACTTCCGCTTCGGGCACCGGGCGGCCGGTGACGTGGCGCTGCTGGAGCAGCTGGGGCGTACCTTCGGCTTCGGAGTGGAGGGCGGCCCTCTGGTCGCCGACGACGGCACCGTCTTCTCGTCCACGTACATCCGCTCCTGCGTCGACGCGGGCGACGTGGGCGCGGCGGCCGCCGCCCTGGGCCGCCCCCACCGCCTGGAGGGCGTGGTGGTCCGCGGCGACCAGCGGGGGAGGGAGCTGGGCTTCCCCACCGCCAACCTGCTCTGCCACCGGTACGCGGCGGTGCCCGCCGACGGGGTGTACGCGGCCCGGCTGATCCGCCGCGGGCAACGTGAACCGCTGATGGCGGCGGTGTCGGTGGGCACCAACCCGACCTTCTCCGGCCGGGAACGGCGGGTGGAGGCCTACGCGTTGGACTTCTCCGGCGACCTGTACGGCGAGCGCCTGGCCCTGGACTTCGTGGCGCACCTGCGCGGCCAGGTCCGGTACGACTCGATCGAGCCGTTGATCGCCCAGATGGAGCAGGACGTCACCCGTACCCGGCACGCCCTGGCCTGATCGGCGGGCCCGGCGGCGGCCCTTGGCCGGGTGTTACCGGCGAGTGCTGGTAGTCTTGCCGAGACGTCGGGTGACCGGCGTGGGGCCTCGCGTGCCTGCTCGACGCCGCGGGTGCGAGGTACCGGTCCGTTCCCGGTCGATCGGGACGACGGGCAACCTACTTGATCAACCCATCGAAACAGGGAGAACATGGCGCTCGACCAGGAAGCCAAGGCCAGCATCCGCGCGGAGTACGCGACCGCCGAGGGCGACACCGGTTCGCCGGAGGTCCAGGTCGCGGTCCTCACCAAGCGGATCGCCGAGCTGACCGAGCACCTGAAGGTGCACAAGCACGACCACCACAGCCGCCGTGGGCTGCTGCTGCTGGTCGGCCGTCGCCGTCGGCTGCTCAACTACGTCCAGAAGAAGGACATCAACCGCTACCGGTCGCTCATCGAGCGGCTCGGCCTGCGCCGGTGACGTGACGGGGGAGTGGCCGACCGGCCGCTCCCCCGTACCGCGTCCCACCAGAGAAAACATGGGCCGCGCGACCACCCGACAGGGAGCCGGTCAGCGTACCGGTCTCCGGTAGTGGCCCCCGGGAACCCCGGCATGACGCCGGCCACCCCGGGCGCTTCGATCGAAGACCGGCCGGCTGAGCAGCTCCCCGATGTCGTGGGCCCACGACGCGAAGGAGCACGACAGCACATGACCGAGACCAAACTCGGCACCGAATCCCGCACCGCCGTGATCGACAACGGGTCCTTCGGCACCCGTGAGATCACCTTCTCCACCGGCCGGCTGGCCCGTCAGGCCGCCGGTTCCGTCATCGCCCAGCTGGGCGAGACGGTCGTCCTCTCCGCCACGACCGCCGGTAAGCACCCGAAGGAGCAGTTCGACTTCTTCCCGCTGACCGTCGACGTCGAGGAGCGGATGTACGCCGCGGGCCGCATCCCCGGCTCGTTCTTCCGCCGTGAGGGCCGGCCCAGCGAGGACGCGATCCTCACCTGCCGCCTGATCGACCGGCCGCTGCGCCCGTCCTTCGTGAAGGGCCTGCGTAACGAGGTCCAGGTCGTCGAGACCGTCCTCGCGCTCGACCCGCAGCACCCGTACGACGTCGTGGCGATCAACGCCGCCTCGATGTCGACGAAGCTCTCCGGCCTCCCGTTCTCCGGCCCGATCGGTGCGACCCGCGTCGCCCACATCGACGGCCAGTGGGTCGCCTTCCCGACCCTGGAGGAGCTGGCCCGGGCCACCTTCGACATGGTCGTGGCCGGCCGCACGCTCGAGGACGGCGACGTCGCGATCATGATGGTGGAGGCCGAGGCCACGCCGAACGCCGTCGCCCTGATCTCGGCCGGCGCCACCGCCCCGACCGAGGAGATCGTCGCCAGCGGCCTGGAGGCCGCCAAGCCGGCGATCCGTGAGCTGTGCCGCGCGCAGAGCGAGCTGGCCGAGGTCGCCGCGAAGCCGGTCACCGAGTTCCCGGTCTTCCTGGACTACCAGGACGACGCGTACGACGCCGTCGCCGAGCTGGCCCGGGCAGACGTGGCCGAGGCGATCACCATCGCCGGCAAGGCCGACCGCGAGGAGGCCCTGGACCGGGTCAAGGCCCGGGTCGCCGAGGAGTTGGGCGCTCGGTTCGAGGGTCGGGAGAAGGAACTGTCCGCGGCCTTCCGCTCGCTGACCAAGTCCGAGGTGCGCAACCGCGTGCTGCGCGAGCAGGTCCGCATGGACGGCCGTGGCCCGCGTGACATCCGGACCCTGACCGCCGAGGTCGGCGTGCTGCCCCGGGTGCACGGTTCGGCTCTGTTCGAGCGGGGCGAGACCCAGATCCTGGGCGTCACCACGCTCAACATGCTCCGCATGGAGCAGATGGTGGACACGCTGTCCCCGGAGAACCGCAAGCGCTACATGCACAACTACAACTTCCCGCCGTACTCGACCGGTGAGACCGGCCGGGTCGGTTCGCCGAAGCGTCGCGAGATCGGCCACGGCGCTCTCGCCGAGCGCGCGCTGATCCCGGTGCTGCCGTCGCGCGAGGAGTTCCCGTACGCCATCCGGCAGGTGTCCGAGGCACTCGGCTCCAACGGCTCCACCTCGATGGGTTCGGTCTGCGCGTCGACGCTGGGTCTGCTCTCCGCGGGTGTCCCGCTGAAGGCGCCGGTCGCCGGCATCGCCATGGGCCTCATCTCCGACGAGGTCGACGGCAAGACCCAGTACGTGACCCTGACCGACATCCTCGGTGCCGAGGACGCGTTCGGTGACATGGACTTCAAGGTCGCCGGCACGCCGGAGTTCGTCACCGCGCTCCAGCTCGACACCAAGCTCGACGGCATCCCGTCGGACGTGCTGGCCGCCGCGCTGCAGCAGGCGAACGAGGCCCGGCAGGTCATCCTCGGTGTCATGAAGGCGGCGATCGAGGCTCCGGCCGAGATGTCGGACTACGCGCCGCGAGTGACCACCGTCAAGATCCCGGTGGACAAGATCGGCATGGTCATCGGCCCGAAGGGCCAGACCATCAACGCGATCCAGGACGAGACCGGCGCCGAGATCTCCATCGAGGACGACGGCACGATCTACGTCGGTGCCACCAACGGCCCGTCGGCCCAGGCGGCTGTCGACCGGATCAACGGGATCGCCAACCCGACCCTGCCGAAGCAGGGCGAGCGGTTCCTCGGCACGGTGGTCAAGACCGCCGCGTTCGGTGCGTTCATCTCGCTGCTGCCGGGCCGTGACGGCCTGCTGCACATCTCCAAGGTGGGCGACGGCAAGCGGGTCGAGCGCGTCGAGGACTTCCTCAACGTCGGCGACCGGGTCGAGGTCGAGATCGCGGACATCGACGCCCGCGGCAAGATCTACCTGGATAAGGTCCGGCCGGAGGGCGCCGAGGCTCCGGCCGCCGGTGAGGCCGCCGGCGGCGACCGTCCGTCCGGTCGGGACCGGGGCGACCGTGGCCCGCGTGACCGCGGCGACCGCGAGCGTGGCGGTGACCGGGGCGGGCGTGGCCCGGAGCGCGGCGAGGGCGGCGGCGAGGGTGGCGAGGGCGGCGAGCGTCCGCGCCGCCGGACCCGGCACAGCTGACCACCAGCACCTGCGACACCCACCCCTCGTCGAACCGGGAGCACCACGTGAGTCGGGCCTTCAGCGCGCCGTTTCCACCGGATCGACGGGGGGTGGCTCCGCACTGGCGAGCCGGCCAGTCGAGTCAGTCTCGGGCCGCCGGGGCGGGCCGTTCCGGCGGCACCACCCGCGCGGTGACCCGGACGCTCAGCGACGACCCGTTGGGCGGCACGGTACGACGTACCGTGCTGCCCAGCGGCCTGCGCGTGCTCACCGAGGCGATCCCCGCGATGCGCAGCGTCTCGTTCGGCATCTGGGTGGCGGTCGGCTCGCGCGACGAGAGCGGCCCGCAGGCCGGTGCCGCGCACTTCCTCGAACACCTGCTCTTCAAGGGCACCAACAAGCGCACCGCACTGGAGATCTCCTCGCAGATCGAGGCGGTGGGCGGTGAGACCAACGCCTTCACCACGAAGGAATACACCTGCTACTACGCCCGCGTGCTGGACGAGGACCTGCCGCTGGCGATCGACGTGATGTGCGACCTGGTCGCCGACTCGCTGTTGGACCCGGCGGACGTCGAGACCGAGCGCGGCGTGATCCTCGAAGAGATCGCCATGCACGACGACGAGCCGGGTGACGAGGTGCACGACCTCTTCGTCCAGGCGGTCTACGGCGACCACCCGCTGGGTCGGCTGATCTCCGGTACCGCGGAGACCGTCACGCCGATGACCCGCAAGCAGATCCAGAGCTTCTACCGGGGCCGCTACACCGCCCCGCAGATCGTCATCGCCGCCGCCGGCAACCTCGACCACGCCACAGTGGTCAAGCTGGTCCGCCAGGCGGTGCGGGGCACGCCCCTGGACAGCGACCCGGCCACCCCGGCGCCGCACCGCGCGGCGACCCCGGCGGTACGCACCAAGCCGGTGACCACGGTCGTGGAGCCGAAGGAGACCGAGCAGGCGCACATCATCCTCGGCTGCCCCGGCATCGACCGCCTCGACGAGCGGCGCTTCGCCCTCGGGGTGCTCAACAACGTGCTCGGCGGTGGCATGTCCAGCCGCCTGTTCCAGGAGATCCGCGAGCAGCGCGGCCTGGCCTACTCGGTCTACTCCTACGCCAGCCAGTACGCCGACACCGGCCTGTTCGCCGTCTACGCCGGCTGCGCGCCGGGCAAGGTGGACGAGGTGCTGGCCCTGACCCGAGCCGAGCTGGCCCGGGTCGCGGCCGACGGGTTGACCGAGGCCGAGGTGGCCCGCGGCAAGGGGATGAGCAAGGGCTCGTTCGTGCTCGGCCTGGAGGACACCGGTTCCCGGATGAGCCGGCTCGCCAAGGGTGAGCTGCTCTACGGCGACCTGATGCCGGTTGACGAGCTGCTCCGTCGGGTCGACGAGGTGACCGTGGAGGACGTGAACGTCCTCGCCGCCGAGCTGCTCAGCCGACCGATGTCGCTGGCCGTCGTCGGCCCCTTCGGCGAGGGCGACTTCGCGGTCTGAGTCGCGGTCTCGGTCCTTCCGCGCCGCAGCGCGGTCTGAGCCCTTTCGCGCCGCGGTCTTGAGCCCTGTCGCCCCCTGGCGTGGGCTGCCTCCTTCCGCGCTGCGGCGTGGGCTGCGTCCCTCCGCTTCCGGGGGGGTGAGGCCCTGTCGGGCGGGGCATCCCGGCCGGTGGATGCCCCCGGATCCGGCCCGAGGGGCACGTCCCGATTGGGATAGGTTGTGCCCCGTGACTGACGAGCAGAAGAAGACCCGGGTCGGCGTTCTCGGTGCCCGTGGCCGGATGGGCATCGAGGTCTGCAAGGCCGTCGACGCCGCCGACGACCTGGCTCTCGCGGCGTCGATCGACCAGGGCGACGACCGCTCCGCCGTTTCCGGCGCCGACGTGGTCGTCGACTTCACCACGCCGGACGTCGTCATGGACAACCTGAAGTGGTGCATCGACCAGGGCATCAGCGCGGTCGTCGGCACGACCGGCTTCACCGAGCAGCGGCTGGAGCAGGTGCGCGGTTGGCTCGCCGACAAGCCCGAGGTGGGCGTGGTCATCGCCCCGAACTTCGGCATCGGCGCGGTGCTCATGATGCAGTTCGCCGCGCGGGCCGCCCGGCACTTCGAGTCCGTCGAGATCATCGAGCAGCACCACCCGCGCAAGCTGGACGCCCCGAGCGGCACCGCCACGCACACCGCCCGGCAGATCGCCCAGGCCCGCGCCGAGGCCGGCCTCGGGCCGGTGCCGGACGCCACCAAGGACGAGGTCGCGGGTGCGCGCGGTGCCGACATCGACGGGGTACGCGTACACGCCGTACGCGCCACCGGGCTCGTCGCCCACCAGGAGGTGCTCTTCGGCGGCACCGGGGAGACACTGACCATCCGGCACGACTCGTACGACCGGGTGTCGTTCATGCCCGGTGTGCTGCTGGCCGTCCGCGCGGTGCGCAACCGCCCCGGCCTCACCGTCGGCCTGGACGCCCTGCTCGACTGAGCCCGCGCAGATCTTGGACAGTTTCCGTTCGCGCGTAACGGAAACTGTCCAAGATCTCAGGTCGCCCACCGGGTAGCATCCGCCGATGATCAATGGTGGGCACCTGGACCGGAGCGGCCGGCGGATCACGCTCCGACCGGTCGACGACGACAACTGGCGGGCGGTGGCCGATGTCGCCCCGCGCGACGACCAGCGCCGGTTCGTGGCCGCGCTGGGCGCCCGCTACCTGCTGCTGAGCAGCCGTTCCGAGGTGTGGAACTCGCTGGCCGTCTACGCCGACGAGACCGTCGTCGGGCACGTCATGTGGGGCGTGGACGACGATGGCTCGCACTGGATCGGCGGAATGCTGATCGACGCCGCCGAGCAGGGCCAGGGCGTCGGTAGGGCCACCGTGCAGACGCTGGCCGACTGGCTGTCCACCCGGGAGGGCAACCCCCCGGTCCGCCTCTCGTACCACCCGGACAACACCCCCGCCGCCGCCCTCTACACCTCCCTGGGCTTCCACCCCACCGGCCAGGTGGACGACGACGAATTGATCACCGAACTCCGCCGCTAACCCGGCGCGGCCCCACCCCACCACCCTTTCGCGCCGATCATGGAGTTGTGGTGCCCCTCATCAGGGGCATTTGCGGAGCGAAGGCCCACCACAACTCCATGATCGACGGGGACGGGGACGGGGACGGGGACGGGGACGGGGACGGGGGCGCGACGGGGCGGGCGGGCACTACATCTAGTGCGGGGCTGGGGTGGTGGGGCGGCGTTGGGTGGGGATGGTGGGGGTCAGCGGGGTGGGGAGGCCGGTCACCGTGGTTTCGCCGGTGGGGTCGACAGTGACGGTCACGGAGGCATCAGCGACACGCAGTCCGTCGACGTGCAACCCGCCCAGCTCGGCGCCCGCCAGAGGAGCGACGCGCACCGTGCCGCCGGGCACGTCCGGGTAGAGGCCGGTCGCCGCCTGCAGCAGCAGCACCGCGCCCGCCGCGGCCCACGCCTGTGGACGGCACGCGGCCGGGTACGGCACCGGGCGGTGCAGCAGTGACCGGTCGTCACCGCCGTACAGCTCCGGCAGCCGGTAGTCGAACGCCTCGGCCGCGCTGAGCAACCCCTCGGCCAGGCCGAGCGCGGCCTGCCGGTGCCCGGCCCGCGCCAGCCCGCCGAGCACGATCGCGGTGTCGTGGGTCCAGATCGAACCGCAGTGGTACGACAGCGGGCTGAAACCCGCGTCGTCGGTGGCCATGGTGCGTAGCCCGAATCCCCCGGCGAGGGTGTCGGTGGTGAGCAACCGGGCGATCTGGGCCTCCTCGTCGCGGTCGAGCAGGCCGGTGCCGAGCAGGTGACCGATGTTGCTGGTCAGCGAGTCGACAGGCCGCTTGTCCCGGTCGAGGGCGAGGGCGGGTTGTGGGCCGTACCGGCCGTCCACCCAGAAGCTGTCGCGGAACCGGCGGACCAGGCCGGCGGCGTACTCACGCCAACGGTCCGCGCCCGGTCGGCCGAAGGCGTCCAGTAGGGCGGCCCCGTTCACCGCTGCCTCGTGTGCGTACCCCTGGACCTCGGCCAGCACGATCGGCGCGGTGGCCAGCGTGCCGTCGTGGAAGCGGACGGCGTCACCGGAGTCCTTCCAGCCCTGGTTGGACAGGCCGTGTCCGGTGGTGTCGACGTACTCGACGAGGCCGTCGCCGTCCGGGTCGGCGTGTTCGCCGAGCCAGCCCAGGGCCGCCTCGAGGTGTGGCAGGAGTGGCTCGATCTGCTCGGCGGGCAGACCCCAGCGCCACGCGTCGTGCAGCAGGTTGACCCAGAGCATGGTGGCGTCGACGGTGCCGTAGTACGCGGGCGGGAGGCGCAGGCCGTTGCCGGGCACCGTGAACTCGTGCCGGCGCAGCTCGTGCAGGATCTTGCCGGGGGCCTCGCCGGTCGCCGGGTCGACCCGGGTGCCCTGCCGGCGGGCGAGTACGCGCAGGGTGCCGGCGGCCAGGTCGGTGCCGAGCGGCAGCATCATCCGGGCGGCCCAGAGGCTGTCCCGACCGAACAGGGTGAGGAACCAGGGCACCCCGGCGGCGAGGAACACGTCCGTCGGCGCGCCGGTCTCGGCCAGCCGTAGGCCGCGCAGGTCGTCCAGGCTGCGGTCCAGCAGTCGGACCAGGCGGCGGTCGTCGGCTGTCACCTGCGGCCGGGACCACTCGGGCCCGCCGGTCGGGCCGACGACGACGGCGCGCGGGTCCTCGACGGTCAGCTTCCAGCTCAGCACGGTCTCGCCGCCAGCGGGCAGGTCGACCGGCCAGGCCAACCGGGGTGCCGTGGCGCGTTCATCGGTGGCCAGCACCTGCGCGCCCGGCGCGGTGACGGTGACGGTGATCCCGGTCGCCGACCAGGTGAGCACGCCCGGCTGGCCGGACTTGGCCTCCAGCGCGGGGACGGTGCCACCGGACTTGACGGCCTCGATGGGTGCGAGGTCGCAGCCGAGGTCGACGGTGACGGTGGTGCGTACGCCGACGGTGGCGGTGGAGACGACCCGTACCTCCTCGGTGAGGCCGTTGCCGGTGGCCCGGCGGAGCCGGTCGACCCGGACGGTCGGGTCGGGCGTGGGGTCGCCGAGCCAGCGGGCCAGGCCGACGAACCGCGCGCCGTGGGGGCCGTCGTCGCCGCGGGTCAGCCCTTCGAGTTCCCGCTCGTCGACGCGCAACTCGGCGCGGGAGAGCACCCGGGCGTCGGCGTGGAACACGCCCTGGACGCCGGTCGGGCGGATCTGCCCGGTCGCGTCCCCCAACGCGCTGGTCGGCGCGTGGACCACCCCGACCAACTCGTGCAGGAGGGGTTGCAGCTGGCGTTCGATCACGGTGTGGCTCCAGATCCTCGGGGTGCGGGGCGGACGTCTTGACAACGCGGCCCTGGCCGTGCAAAGTGCGAAACATTCCAGAAACTTGAACGATCTAATCCTGCCTTATCCAAATTGGATCGTTCAAGGTGGCGAGAGGGATTAAGTGGCCGAAAAGGTGACCATAGCGACGGTGGCTCGGCACGCCCGAGTAAGCCGGCAGACGGTCTCCAACGTGCTCAACGCCCCGCACGTCGTGCGGCAGGAGACCCGTCAGCGGGTCGAGGAGGCCATCGCCGCGCTCGGCTACCGGGCCAACCAGGCCGCCCGACAGATGCGTACCGGCCGGTCCCGGCTGATCGCGGCCCGGATCGAACCGACCCGTGACGGCATCAACGGCTCGGTACTCGACCGCTTCCTGCACGGCCTCACCGAGACCGCCGACGCCGCCGGCTACCGGGTGCTGCTCTACACCGCCACCGACCACGAGCGGGAGATCGCCACCTACGACGACCTGCTCGGCACGTACGAACTGGACGCGTTCGTGCTGGTCGGCACCACGCACGGCGACCCGCGTACCGCCTGGCTCGCGGCCCGGGACGTGCCGTTCGTGACCTTCGGTCGCCCCTGGGACGCGCTCGACGCACACCCCTGGGTGGACGTGGACGGCGCGGCCGGCACCGCCCGCGCCACCCGGCACCTGCTGGACACCGGCCACCGGCGGATCGCCTTCCTCGGCTGGCCGGTCGGCTCCGGCGTCGGCGACGACCGGCGCGCCGGTTGGCACGACACGCTGCGCGCGGCCGGCGTCGACCCGACCGGGCTGCACCGGGAGACCGAGGACGGCATCGCCGAGGGGGAACGACTGATGCGCGACCTGCTCCACGCCGCGGCACCGACCGCGGTGGTCTGCGCCAGCGATTCACTCGCCCTCGGCGCGCTGCAGGCGATCCGCGGCATCGATCCACCGGTGTCGGTGATCGGCTTCGACGACACACCGGTCGCCGCCGCGGTCGGGCTGACCAGCGTCAGCCAACCGCTGGGCGAGGCCGCCGCCCGCTGCGTGGACCTCCTCACCGGGGTCCTCGACGACGACCACCAGACCCCCGCCCCCGTGCTGCTCCAGCCCGCGCTGGCGCTGCGGCACACCGCGTAGTCCCACCCCCCACCAGGAGAAACCAATGGCACCTCGAACCATCACCCGGGCGGCGGTGGCCGGCCTCGCCGCCGTCGCCCTCCTCGGCTCCGCGGCCTGCGGCAGCGGCTTCGACGACTCCTCCGGCGACACCGCCCAGTCCAGCGGCCCGGCCAGCCTGCAGGTCCTGATCGGCTCGTCCGGCGACGCCGAGACCACTGTGGTGCGGGAGGCCGCGGCGAAGTGGGCCGGCGGCTCCGGCAACACCGTGACAGTCACGCCGGCGCAGGACCTCACCCAGCAGCTCGGTCAGGCGCTGGCCGGCGGCACCCCACCGGATGTCTTCTACGTGGACGCGGCCCAGTTCGCCGACTACGCCAGCGTCGGCGCCCTGGAGCCGTACGGCGACCGGATCAGCAACCCCGGCGACTTCTACGAGAGCCTGCGCACCACCTTCACGTACGACGGCAAGCTCTACTGCGCGCCCAAGGACTTCTCCACCCTGGCCCTGCAGATCAACACCGACCTGTGGGCCAAGGCCGGGCTGACCGACGCCGACGTGCCGACGACCTGGGACCAGCTCACCACGGTCGCCCAGAAGATCAAGGCGAAGGGTCAGGTCCCGCTCGCCCTCGGCGACACCCGGGACCGGATCGGCGCCTTCATGGTGCAGAACGGCGGCTGGCTGACGAGCAAGGACGGCAAGCAGCCCACTGCCGACACCCCGGAGAACCTGGCCGCCCTCCAGTACGTCAAGAGCATGCTCACCACCGGTCTGGCGAAGTACCCGAAGCAGCTCGACGCCGGCTGGTCGGGTGAGGCGTTCGGCAAGGGCAAGGCCGTGATGACCATCGAGGGCAACTGGATCAAGGGTGCCCTGCAGACCGACTTCCCGAACGTGAAGTACAGGGTGGTGGCGCTGCCGGCCGGTCCCAAGGGCCAGGGCACGCTGTCCTTCACCCAGTGCTGGGGTGTCGCCGCCAAGAGCAAGTACAAGGACCAGGCGATCAAGTTCGTCGAGGCGATGACCAGCGGCGAGCAGCAGATGGCGTTCTCGAAGGCGTTCGGCGTCATGCCGTCCCGGCAGTCGGCGGGCGAGCAGTACAGCAGCGCCTTCCCGGCCGACAAGCCGTTCATCGACGGTGCCGCGTACGCGCAGGGCCCGGTGAACGCCCCGAAGATGGACAGCGTCCTCAAGGACCTCGACACCGGTCTGCAGGGTTTGGCCAACGGCGACCCGAAGACCGTCCTGCAGAACTTCGACAAGAACGCCAAGGCGGCGCTCGGCGGTAGCTGAGGTGTCGGCGGGGCCCAGGCGTTCGCCTGGGCCCCGCCGCACGTCGGCCCGAGAGGGAGGGAGGAACGATGGCAACCGAGACACTGACCGCCGTGGCGACCACGCCGGGGTCGGGGCCGCGCCGACGCCGAGGCGGCATCCGGAGCGACGAGACAGTCGCCGGCTGGCTCTTCGTCGCACCGGTGATCGTCATCCTGGGGCTGTTTCTGCTGCTGCCGATCCTGATGGCGCTCTGGGTCAGCCTGACCGACTGGAACGGCCAGGGCAGCCCCTTCACCGGTGACGTCCCGTTCGTCGGCGCGGACAACTACACCCGGCTGTTCGCTGAGGACGGGCTGGCCCGCCGCGACTTCATGACGAGCATCCGCAACAACGTCTACTACGTGGCGATCGTGGTGCCGGCGCAGACCGTGCTCGCGCTCGGCCTGGCCCTGGTCGTCAACAACCGGATGCTCAAGGGCAAGAGCTTCTTCCGCAGCGCCTTCTACTTCCCCTCGGTCACCAGCTCCGTCGCGATCAGCGTGGTGTTCCTGTTCCTCTTCGCCAACTCCGGTGCGGTGAACGCGCTGCTCGGCTTCTTCGGGATCGACGGGCCGGAGTGGTTCGCCGACTCCCGAGGCGTACTGCATCTGCTGTTCGGCGCGGTCGGCGTCGACTCGCCACCGGCGGCACTGACCGACGGCGGCCCGTTCGGGCTGACCTGGTGGGACTGGCTGGCCGGCCCCAGCGTGGCGATGATCTCGATCATCGCGTTGGTCGTCTGGACCACGTCCGGCACGTTCATGCTGATGTTCCTGGCCGGGTTGCAGAACGTGCCCGTCGCGCTGGACGAGGCCAGCACCCTCGACGGGGCGTCCCGGTGGCAGCGGTTCCGGCACGTCACCCTGCCGCTGCTGCGGCCCACCACCTTCCTGGTGCTCACCCTCGGCATGATCGGCTCCTGGCAGGTCTTCGACCAGGTGTACGTGATGAGCCAGGGCGACCCGGCCAAGACCACGCTCACCCCCGCCTACCTGTCGTACCGGACCGCCTTCCGGGACTTCGACTACGGCTCCGGCGCGGCGATCTCCTTCGTCCTGTTCCTGATCATCATCGTGCTCACGCTGGTCCAGCGCCGCGTGCTGGCCGAGCGGGACACCGACCGGCCGCGACGCGGCCGGTCGCGTCGGCGCGTACCGGAGAGGTCCTGAGATGGCCGTGCTCACCGACCGCCCGGCGGCGCCCGCGCGGCCCGACCACCGCGCGGCCCGCACCCTGGTCACCCGTTTCCTGGGGTACGCGACGCTCGTCTTCTTCGGGTTGGTGTTCCTCTACCCGTTCGTCATCCAGATCGGCAACGCCCTCAAGACCGAACCCGACGCGGCGGCGAACCCGCTGTCGCCGTTCCCGGACCCGCTCACGCTGGCCGGCTTCGAACGGATCTTCGCCGGCACCAACTTCCCGCTCTGGCTGGGCAACTCGCTGCTGGTGACGGTGCTGGTCACCGTCGGGCGGGTGTTCTTCGACTCGCTCGCCGGTTACGCGCTCGCCCGGCTGCGGTTCCGGGGTCGGCGCGGGCTGTTCGCGGCCGTCATCGCCGTGATGGCGGTGCCCGGCGTGGTGCTGCTGATCCCGAAGTTCCTGGTGCTCAACCAGCTCGGCATCTACAACAGCTACGCCGGGCTGGTGGTGCCGTTGCTGGCCGACGCGGCGGGCGTGTTCATCATGAAGCAGTTCTTCGAGTCGATCCCGGTCAGCGTCGAGGAGGCCGCCCGGATCGACGGGGCGAGCATCTTCCGGACCTTCTGGTCGGTGGTGCTGCCGATGGCGAAACCGGCGCTGATCACCCTGACCATCCTGTCGTTCCAGGGCTCCTGGAACGAGTTCCCGCACAGCCTCGTGTCGGTGCAGGACCCGGACCTGTTCACCCTCCCGCGCGGCCTGGCCGACCTGGTCAGCGGCTCGCTCGGCAAGGGCACCCAGTACCCGCTCAAGCTGGGCGCCGCGCTGCTGGCCACCATCCCGGTGGCGATCATCTTCGTGGTGTTCCAGCGGTACTTCGTCCGCGACGCCAACGACGGCTCGGACAAGGGCTGACCCGGCCGGGTCACTCGCCGGGGCGGTCCTCGGCGAGTGGCTCGGTCGGCACCGCCACGTGCAGGCGCACCTGAGGCACCAGCATGTCGTCGACGTCCAGCGCGCGCGCCGCCCCGTCGGGCTCCCAGCCGGTGCTGGTGAGGAACTTCCGGGTCGCCTCGTCACCGTCGAACGCCCAGGCCACCGCCCGGCTCATCCCATCCTCGCGCCACAGGTCGACGGCGGCGGCGAGTAGTCGGCTGCCGTGCCCCCGGCGACCCCAGCGCGGTTCGACCAGCAGGTCGGTCACGGCGGCCACGTCCGGACCGAACGCGTCGGCCGGCTCACCCGGGGCCAGGGCCTCGCCGTCGGCCGGGCCGGAGGCGGCGAACCCCACCAGATACGATTGCTCGGCCTGTTCGACGGCGACCAGCACCCGGTGCTTGCCGGAGGGCGGCTCCAGCACCGCCGCGCTCCACCGCCGGGCGAGGAACGCCTCGTCCAGGTTGTCGAGCACGTGCCGAGGCAGGATCCGGCGGTACGCGACCCGCCAGGTCGCGAGCTGGATGCGTGCGATCTCGCCGGCGTCCTCGGGACGCGCCGGGCGGACGTACCCGAGAGCCATGGGACGGAAGCCTACGCAGGGCGAGGGAGGCGACGGTGGCGCAGGGTGCCAAACGGACGACTGCGCAGGTCGTCGGGGTGGTGGTGCTCGCCGCGGCGGTCGCCGCGTTCCTCGCCGTCGCTGCCGTACGCCACGGTTTCTTCGACCTGAAGGTCTACTACGGCGCGTTGACGTGGTGGGTGCACGACGGCGGGGAGATCTACGACTACCTCAAGCCGAACACCCAGTACGGCTTCACCTATCCGCCGTTCGCCGCCCTGGTCATGCTGCCGATGGCGTACCTGCCGTGGACGGCCGCGATCGTGGTGAGCGTGCTCGCCAGCGTGGTCACCACGACGGTGCTGATCTGGTGGCTGGTCGACCCCATCGCCCGCCGCGCCGGCTGGACCCGGTGGTTCGCGCTCGCCGTGGCGCTCTGCCTGGCCGCCGCGTTCGAACCGATGCGCGAGACGGTCAACTTCGGCCAGGTCAACACCCTGCTGCTCTTCCTGGTGGCGGTGGACCTGCTGCGGCTGCTGCCGACCGGCAACCGCTGGGCCGGGGTGGGTGTCGGGCTCGCCACCGCGATCAAACTGACCCCCGGTGTCTTCATCGTCTACCTGCTGGTGACCGGCCGCTGGCGGGCGGCTCTCACCGCCTCCGGCACCGCTGCCGGGGTGACACTGCTGGCCGGTGCGCTCTTCCCGGACGCGTCCCGGGAGTTCTGGACCGAGGCGCTGTGGAACACCGGTCGGGTGGGCGAGTTGGCCTTCGTCTCCAACCAGTCGCTGCGCGGGGTCGTCGCCCGGCTCGACCCGCAGCACCCGAGCACAGTGCTCTGGCTGCTGCTGGTGCTCGGCACCCTGGCGCTCTGGGCCTGGCGGTCCCGGGCCGCCGTCGCGGTCGGTGACGAGGCGACCGGCCTGGCGCTGACCGGTGCGGTGATGTGCCTGGTCAGCCCGGTCACCTGGGTTCACCACCTGGTCTGGCTGCTGCCCGCGCTGATCCTGCTGGTCGACAACGCGATGGCCGCGCCGGCCGGCCGCCGACGGCGGGTCCTGCTCGTCGCCGTGATCATCGGGTACGCGTTGCTCATCAGCCGGACCGTCTGGTTCTGGGAGAAGGACTTCACCGGCGTCGACGGCTTCCTGGGCAGCAACGCCTACGTGTGGGTCAGTCTGGCGCTGCTGGCCTTCCTGCCGATCCGCCGTTGGTCGACGACGGACGGGTCAGCGGTCGAGGCGTCCGGCGTACCGCAGCTCGACCAGCCCGACCGGCGGGATCCCGCCGGCCAGCGGCACCTGGTAGGTCGAGCGCTCACCGTCCGGTGACAGACCGGCGCGCTCACAGAACCGGCGGGCCCGCCGGTTGTCCGCCAGCACCCACGCGCGGTAGCCGGACCAGCCCCGCTCGGCGAGCCCGTGCCGGGCGGCGGCCAGCAGCGCGGCGGCCGTCCCGTCACCCCAGCGCGCCGGCTCCACGTAGATCGCCACCACCTCGCCGACCGTCGGGTCCAGGTCGTCCCGGTCCTGGTTGCGGCGGTACGGCCCGAAGGTGGTGAAGCCGACGACCAGCCCGTCCACCTCGCCCAGAAGGGTGGTGAACGGATGCTCGGGGTCGGCGGTCCCGACGTCGCGACGGCGTTGCGCCCAGGCCGCCACGTTCAGCCGCCGAAGCACCTCGTCGGGCATGAAGCCGGCGTAGCCCGCCTGCCAGCCGTGTACGTGCACCCGGGCGACCGCCTCGGCGTCGTCCGGCTCCTCCCGGCGGATGGTCAGCATTGCACCGTTCTATGCCCAGTTGGCCGTCGCGTCCAGCTTCCCGCACCGACGTCGTACCGATGAATTAGGGTCGCCGACGATGACCGCACCGGAATCGCTCTCGCTCGCCCAGGCCCGCCGCGTGGCCCTCGCCGCCCAGGGCTTCGCCGACCCGGCGCCCACCGGCGTGCCCACCCGCCGCCACCTGCGCCGGGTGCTGGGCCGGGTCGGGTTGATCCAGATGGACTCGGTGAACGTGCTGCAACGCGCTCACTACCTGCCGCTCTACAGTCGGCTCGGGCCCTACCCGACGACGCTCCTCGACCAGGCCGCCTACCGGCGCCCCCGCGAGGTGTTCGAATACTGGGGTCACGAGGCGTCGCTGGTCCCGGTCGAGCTGCACCCGGCGCTGCGGTGGCGGATGGCCCGGGCGCGCAGCGAAGCGTGGGGCGGCATGCGGCGGATCGCCCAGGAGCAGCCGGAGCTGGTCGCCTGGGTGCGCGACGAGGTGGCCGCCCGGGGCCCGTTGACGGCTGCCGAGATCGAGCACGACGCGCCACGGGAGACCGGCAACTGGGGGTGGAACTGGTCGGCGGTGAAGCAGGCGTTGGAGTTCCTCTTCTGGGCCGGCGAGGTGGCCGCCGCCGAGCGCACCACCTCCTTCGCCCGCCGCTACGACCTGCCCGAGCGGGTGCTGCCCGCGGCGGTGCTGGACGCACCCACCCCGACCGACGCCGAGGCGTACCGCACGCTGGTGGCCCTCGCCGCGCGGTCGCTCGGGGTGGCCGCCGAGCCGGAGCTGCGCGACTACTTCCGGCTGCCGGTGGCCGGTGCCCGGCAGGCCGTCGCGGAGCTGGCCGAGGCCGGTGAGCTGGTGCCGGTCACGGTGGCGGGCTGGCGTCAGCCGGCCTGGCTGCACGCGTCCGCCCGCCTGCCCCGTTGGGTCCGGGGCAACACCCTGGTCAGCCCGTTCGACCCGCTGATCTGGGAACGCGCCCGTACCGAGCGGCTGTTCGACTTCACCTACCGGATCGAGATCTACGTCCCGGCGCCCCAGCGGGTCTACGGCTACTACGTGCTGCCGTTCCTGCAGGGCGACCGGTTCACCGCCCGGGTCGACCTGAAGGCCGACCGCAAGGCGGGGGTGCTGCTGGTGCCGGCCGCGTGGGTCGAGCCGGGCGTCGACGCGGGGGAGACCGCAGTGGCGCTCGCCGCCGAGCTGTACCGGCTCGCCGGCTGGCTCGGCCTGGACGCGGTGGCCCCGCCCCAGGCCGGTGACCTGGCCGGCCCGCTGACCGCCGCGCTGGCCGGCGTGTCCGGTGTACCGTGAGCGCGTGACGAGCCCTTCCGGACCGGCCGACGAGCCGCAGCCCGCCCCCGGGGCGGTGCACACGCTGCCGACCGACACGACCGCCGTGGGCCCGACCGGCGTGGCGTCGGCCGCTGCGGTTCCGACCGGCGGTGCTGCGGCCGAGGCGGGTCCGGTCGGCTGGCCGACGCCCCCGCCGGGCGCCTACCCGGCGCCGCCAGAGGTGCCGTCCGACATCGTCACCCGGTTCGTGCTGCGGATCTACGAACGCTCGCCGCGTTGGGCCGTGCCGCTGGCCGCGGTCGGCTGTGTCGCCATCGGGATGGGCTACGCGCTGCTCAGCAACCCGACCCACGCCGCCCCGGACGCCGCACCCACCTGTCTGCTCAAGTTGACCACCGGGCTGGACTGTCCGGGCTGCGGCGGCACCCGCGCGCTCTGGTACGTGTTGCACGGCGACCTGCCGGCCGCCGCCCGACACCACTTCCTGTTCGTCTTCGCGCTGCCGTTCCTGGCGTACCTCTTCGTGGCCTGGGCGGGAAACCAGGCGTTCGGTTGGCGACTGCCCGAGCTGCGGATCAGCTCGAAGGTCATCGGCGGGTTCCTGGGTGTGTGGCTGGCGTTCTCGGTGCTGCGCAACCTGCCCTGGGCGCCGTTCACCTCGCTCTACGTCTGAGCGCCCGCTGCCCGACGTGCCGCTCTTCAGAGGGCGCGCTCGGCCGGACGCGGCTCGGCCGGACGCGGCGCTCGGCCGGCATGCGTTGTCCGGGCGTCCTGTGGAGCTGACTCGTTTACGACATCACCTACCGCTTCCTCCGCTGTGCCGCGCCACCCCACACCGTCCGACGCCGCCCCACCCCACGCCGCCCCACCCCACGCCGCGCCACCCCACGCCGCGCCGCCCCGCCCGACGCCGCCCCGCGCGACGCCGCGCCGCGCCGCCCCGCCCCGCCCGACGCCGCGCCGCCCCCGCCCGGACGCCGCGCCGCCCGACGCCGCGCCGCCCCGCCCGACGCCACCCCACGCAGTGATCGACTCGGTATTCAGGAAACCGGGCGATCCACTCGCCTCGGACACCCCGACTTCCGGGAACCCGAGTCGATCAACCGGCGAGCCCGCGAGCCCGCGCACCCGCGTCCTCTACGCCCGGCGCAAGGCGTACCGGGCCCCATGATCGTGCTCGATCCTGGATTCAGTGGTGTCGGGCGGCTCGCATGCCACTACATCCAGGATGTTGTGCGATCTTGCGGTCGCAGCGGCTGACGGAGCGGCTGACGGGGCGCTCGGACGGGGCTCGTCGACTCGGGCCGCCCGTTCGCGAGGCCGTCGACTCGGGCGGCCCTTCCGCGAGGCTGATGTCGTAAACGATTCAGCTCCACAGGACGCCCATGAAGGCTTCCGCCCCGGCTCCGACGGCGAGGCGCGGGCACCCCGCCCCCCGCTCTGGCGCTCGATCGGCTCCGCCACCGCCTAGTGATCGAGATTGCACGGCGCGCGCCTGAGTTGGGCCGAAAGGGGCCGCGCCACTACAGTCCCAGGAATGCCGGAGATGGTGCAGCCCCAGGTCAAGTTGATCGCGTGGACCCAGTTCGCGGCCCCGGACGATGTGCCGTGGTCGACCGACGCGGAGGGTGGCCAGGCGCTCGCCGAGTTCGCCGGGCGGGCCTGCTACCAGTCCTGGAAGAAGCCGAACCCGGCGACCGCCACCAACGCCGGCTACCTCGCGCACATTCTGGAGGTCGGGCACCTGTCGGTGCTGGAGCACGGGTCGGTCACCTTCTACTTCACCGGGGTGTCCCGCTCGTTCACCCACGAGCTGATCCGACACCGGCACTTCTCGTACTCCCAGCTGTCCCAGCGGTACGTCCCAGAGCGGGACGCGGCCATGGTCGAGCCGGCGGTCATCGCCGACGACCCCGAGCTGCACAAGAAGTTCACCGAGGCCGCCGAGGCGAGCGTCCGGGCGTACACCGAGTTGTTGGAGGGCCTGGAACAGCGCTTCTCCGACGAGCCGAACCCGACGCTGCGTCGCAAGCAGGCCCGGCAGGCGGCTCGGGCGGTGCTGCCCAACGCCACCGAGACGCGAATCGTGGTCACCGGTAACTACCGGGCGTGGCGGCACTTCGTCGCGATGCGGGCCACCGAGCACGCCGACGTGGAGATCCGTGAGCTGGCCGTGGAGTGCCTGCGCCAGCTGCAGGGCGTCGCCCCCAACGTCTTCGCCGATTTCGTGATCTCCACGCTGCCGGACGGCACCGAGGTGGCGGCCAGCCCGCACGAGGCGTCCTGAGCCCTTCCCCGGCGGGCCCCGGCTGGTCGTCCGCTAGGTTGGAGGGTATGACGCACGACCACCTCGACGCCGCTGTCCGACCGGTGTCCCGCCCCTTCGGCCGGCTGCTCACCGCGATGGTGAGCCCGTTCACCCCCGACGGCTCACTCGACCTCGACGGTGCCGCCCGGTTGGCGAGCCACCTGGTCGACGAGCAGGGCAACGACGCGCTGGTGGTCAACGGCACCACCGGCGAGTCGCCGACCACCACCGACGCCGAGAAGGAACAGCTGATCCGGGCCGTGGTGGAGGCCGTCGGTGACCGCGCAAAGGTGGTCGCCGGGGTCGGCACCAACGACACCCGGCACACCATCGAGCTGGCCGCCGGCGCCGAGAAGGCGGGCGCGCACGGCCTGCTCGTGGTCACCCCGTACTACAACAAGCCGCCGCAGAGCGGGTTGCTGCGGCACTTCACCGCCGTCGCCGACGCCACCGGCCTGCCGGTGATGCTGTACGACATCCCGCACCGTTCCGGTGTGCCGATCGAGACCGAGACGTTGGTCCGGCTCGCCGAGCACGGCCGGATCGTCGCGGTCAAGGACGCCAAGAGCGACCTGACCGCTGCCAGCTGGGTCACCAGCCGCACCGCCCTCGCCTTCTACAGCGGCGATGACGCCCTCACCCTGCCGGCGCTGGCCGTCGGCTGTGTGGGCGTGGTCGGCACCTCCACGCACTTCACCGGGGCGCTGACCGCACAGATGATCGACGCGTACGACGCGGGGGACATGCCGACCGCGCTGGCGCTGCACCGGCGGCTGCTGCCGCTGTTCACCGGCATCTTCCGCACCCAGGGCACGATCCTGGTGAAGGCGGGCCTGGCGGCGCAGGGCCTGCCGGCCGGCCCGGTGCGACCCCCGCTGGTGGACGCCACCGACGACGAGATCGCCCAGCTGCGCGCGGACTTCGCGGCAGCGGGCCTGGAGCTGCCCGAATGACCAAACGACACGACGGACGCCGAGTGACGGCGTCGCAGATTGAGGTGGACGCGTGACCGAGGCGCACATCGAGGCGGAGCTGCCCCCGCCACTGCCGGAAGGCGGCCTGCGGATCATCCCGCTCGGCGGGCTCGGCGCCATCGGTCGGAACATGACCGTCTTCGAGTACGACGGCAAGCTGCTGATCGTCGACTGCGGGGTCCTGTTCCCCGACGTCGAGCAGCCGGGTGTGGACCTGATCCTGCCCGACTTCGGCCCGATCCTGGACCGGCTGGCCGACGTCCAGGCGATCGTGCTGACGCACGGCCACGAGGACCACATCGGCGCGGTGCCCTACCTGCTCGCCCACAAGCCCGACATCCCGCTGGTCGGCTCCCAGTTCACCCTCGCCCTGGTCGAGGCGAAGCTGGCCGAGCGGCGGATCCAGCCGTACACGCTGACCGTGCGGGAGGGTGGCCGCGAGCGGCTCGGCCCGTTCGAGTGCGAGTTCTTCGCTGTCAACCACTCGATCCCGGACGCCCTCGCCGTGGCCATCCGCACCCCCGCCGGCCTGGTGCTGCACACCGGCGACTTCAAGATGGACCAGCTCCCGTTGGACGGCCGGATCACCGACCTGGCCGGCTTCGCCCGGCTCGGCGCGGAAGGCGTCGACCTGCTGCTGTCCGACTCGACCAACGCGGAGATCCCCGGCTTCGTCACCCCGGAGCGGGAGATCGGGCCGGTGCTCGACTCGATCTTCGCGAAGGCGAAGGGCCGGATCATCGTGGCCTCGTTCGCCTCGCACGTGCACCGGGTGCAGCAGGTCTTCGACTCCGCCGTCGAGCACGGCCGCAAGGTCGCGCTGATCGGCCGGTCCATGGTCCGCAACATGGGCATCGCCCGGGACCTCGGCCTGCTCAACATCCCGGCCGGCCTGGTCATCGGGATCGAGGAGGCGACCACGCTCCCGCCCGAGCAGATCGTGCTGATGTCCACCGGCTCGCAGGGTGAGCCGATGAGCGCCCTCGGTCGGATGGCCAGCGGCGACCACCGGCACATCACCATCGCTCCCGGCGACACCGTCGTGCTGGCCTCCTCCCTGGTGCCCGGCAACGAGACCTCGGTCTACCGGGTGATCAACCGGCTGGCCCGGGCCGGAGCGGTGGTCGTGCACAAGGACGTGGCGAAGGTGCACGTCTCCGGGCACGCGCCCGCCGGGGAGCTGCTCTACCTGCTCAACGTGGTCCGGCCCAGCAACCTGATGCCCGTGCACGGCGAGTGGCGGCACCTGCGGGCCCACGCCCGGCTGGGCATCGAGTCCGGGGTCACCGCCGACCGGGTGGTCCTCTGCGAGGACGGCGACGTGGTCGACCTGGTCGAGGGCCGCGCCAGTCTGGTCGGGCACGTGAAGAGCCGCTACGTCTACGTCGACGGCCTGGCCGTCGGTGACGTCAGCGAGTCGCTGCTCACCGAGCGGCGGATCCTCGGTGACGGCGGCTTCATCGCCACCACTGTGGTGGTCGACTCGGTCACCGGCAAGGTGGTCGCCGGTCCGACGCTGTCGGCGAAGGGCTTCTCCGAGGACCCGGAGGCGTTCAACCCGGTGATCCCGCTGGTCACCGAGGCGCTCAACCGGGCTGCGGCGGACGGCATCACCGATCCGCACCAGCTTCAGCAGATCGTTCGCCGGACGGTGGGCCGGTGGGTCAACGACGCGTACCGGCGTCGCCCGATGATCGTGCCCACCGTGGTCGAGGTCTGAGCAACGTCCGCCGACGCCGGTCCGCCTTCGACGGGGTGGGCCGGCGTCGGCGTGTGCGGGGTCAGGGGAGCGCGGCGACCGCCTCGGCATAGGCGACGCCGGTGGCGATGGCGGCCTCCACCAGCACCGTGAGCTGCGCCGGGGTGACCCCGTGGGTCAGGTCGGTGGCCACGTCGCCGGCCAGCACCAACTCCTCGCCGAGGTCGTGCGCGTACGCCTTGGGCAGCAGCCGGTCGTGGTTCCAGGCGTTGCAGAAGGCGTACGCCTCGGAGCGGCGGGTCACCGGCAGCCGACGGGCGGCCATGGACCGGGCGTGCAGCACCTCACCGCGTTCGCCGGCCCGCCGGAACTGGATCACCACCGAACCCCACCGGCCGACCACCGTGTCGCCCCCTTCCACCACGTACTGGTCGCCGCGCCCGGTCAGTACTTCGGTGATCATGTCGAGGGTCAACGCCATCAGCTCGTCGGTGCGGGTCGTCTCGTCGGACGTGTCGGCGTCCGGCTCGGCGGCCCCGCCCGGCTCGTCGTCGGGGGGCAGCGGGACCGGTGTCGCGAGCGGACGCTCGGCGAGCCAGGCGGCCATCCGGCCGGAGTGGTGGCCGGTGCCGTTGCGGGCGTCGAAGCTGCCGGCCAGGTCACCGGCCACCCCGACCAGCAGCGCGCCGAGTGTGGACACGTCCGGCTCGGTGGCGGGTCGATCGCCGTACGCCGGGCGGGGCAGGGTCCGCCGGCCGAGGCCGGCCTCGTCGGCCAGTACGCAGACCAGCGCTCCGGCGGCGGCGAACTCCATCGCGGCCAGGTCGTCGGTGGGCCGGTCCAACCGGGGCAGTTGTTCGGTCAGGATGGTCAGCCCGCGTTCCAGGTGCCCGCCGAGCGCACAGAACCGCAGGTGCGCGGCGAGGTGCGGGAACGCGGCACGGTCGCGCCGGTGCCTGCGGTACGCCCGGACGTGTGCCGCCGCGGCCCGTTCCGGCTCGCCTCCCCGCAGGGCCGGTAGCAGGGCGGCGACCAGGTTCCGTTCGGGTTGGTCGGTGCAGGCCGCCGGGTCGCCGTCGGAGTCCCGTAGCTCGTCGAGCGCGGCCCGCCACTCGCCCCAGCCGGTCAGCAGCTCCGCGCGTCGGGCCGAGGCGCAGCCGGGGCAGCCGCCGGCCGGGCCGGGCCGGCTGCCCGACCATCGCTCGTACCAGTGGCGGGCGGTGGGTTCGTCGCCCAGGTGGTCGGCGATCCGGCAGTGCAGTTCCGCGACGGTCGGCGTGTCCGGACCGTCCACACCGACCCGGTGGGCCAGGTCGTGCAGCAGGGACCGGGTCTGGTCCAGCCCGACCCGGGGGGTGCCGAGCAACGCCTCCACGGCGTACCGCTGGTAGCGCAGCAGCAGCCCGGTCTCGACGTCGGTGAGCACCTCGGGCCGGTGGTCGGCGGCGGCCCGGCAGCGCCGGACCGGTTCGACCAGACGCCACCGCTCCCCGTCGAGCAGGTACGCCTCGATCAACGCGAACCGTGCGTCCACCCCGGAGCGGACGTCGCCGCACGCGTCGGCCCGCTCGGCGAGCCGTTCCAGGGCCACCCGCCGGGCCGGGCCGTCGGGCATGTCCCGGGCGTCGGCGAGCGCGGACTCCAGCGCCGGTAGGCGAGAGTGCGCGAGGCGGTCACCGGCACCGGTGGACGGGGTGCCGGTGAACTCGTCCCGGCCGCTCACGACGGCACCGCACCGGGCAGTCGGCGGACCGCCACGGCGAGTTGGCAGCCGGTGGTGATGCCACAGTCGAGCAGTCGGTCGAGCTGGTGCGGGGTCACCCCCCGTTCCAGGTCGGTGATCACCTCGCCGTAGACGCGGGCGCGACCGTCGTCGTCCACGTGCGTGAACGCCTTGGGCCAGAGCCGGTCGTGGTTCCACGAGTTGCAGAAGGCGTACAGGGCGGGCACCTGTTCGATTCCGAAGGTGGTGGTGACCATGGTGCGGACCTGGAGCAGCTCGCCGTCGTCGCCGAGGAGGAGGAACCAGATCAGGTTGTCGTCGAAGCGGCCCACCAGTTCGCCGTCCACGCTCCGGCCGACGGGGCGGCCACGGGCGGCGAGCACCGCGGCGACCAGTTCGCCGCTCAGCGGACGCACCGCACCCGGGTGCCCGGCCAGCGGGTCGTCCGGATCGCTCGCGATGTCCGGCGACGCCATGCGGGCATCCCTTCTGAGGCGGATATCACGACCGGCGGTGGGGTTCGTGTTGCGACGCGCGGACACGACCCGGAAAAGCGGGGATCTGCCCGGCCCCACCGTTACCGTGACTCTATGGCGGGCCGTACCTCTCAGGCGAGCCGGCGGCGCGGCGCGTCGCCGCGCGGTGGCACCAACAGTCGTGCCCGTCAACCGGCCAAGAAGACCCGGGCGCCGGTCCGGCGTCGCACCGCGCCGGCCCGACCCGGCCCGGCCGTCTACGTGGGCCGCGCGGTGGGCGCACTGTGGATGGGTCTGGCACACGGCATGGGTTGGGCGGTGCGCGCCGCCGGTCGGCAGGCCGCCTCGGCCCGTGACCTCGACCCGGAGCACCGCCGAGACGGCGCCGGGCTGCTGCTGTTCGGGCTCGCCCTGCTCTCCGCGGTGGCGCTCTGGTTCTCCGGAGCGGGCCCGGTCGGCGCGCGGCTGGCCGACTCGATCCGGCTGTTCCTGGGCGCGATCTCGGTGGTCGTGCCGGTGCTGCTGATGATCGGGGCGTGGCGGCTGATGCGTCAGCCGGCCGACCCGGAGCACCGGGGGCGTGGTCTGATCGGGTGGGGTTCGCTGCTGGTGGCGACGGCCGCGTTGCTCCAGATCGGTCAGGACCCGGTGGACACCGTGGAGCGTGACTTCGCCGGGGGCCTGGTCGGCGCCGGTGTGGGCGGGTTGCTGGAACGGGCGGTGACCGCCTGGGTGGCCGTACCTCTGCTGGTCCTGCTGTTGCTCTTCGGTCTGCTCGTGGTCACCGCCACGCCGATCAACAAGATCCCGGAGCGGTTGGGCCTGCTCGCCGGTGGGCTGGTCGCGCCGCCGGAGACCGCCGAGGAGGAGACCGACGAGCCGGCCGCGCGGCCCGCGCGCAAGCGGCCGGGGAAGCGGATGCCTCCGCCGATCGATCCGGACGACTTCGAGGACCTGGACGGCGCGGACCTCCAGGAGACCATGGTGCTGCCGCGCAAGTCGCCCGCGAAGGTGCCGGCGAGCCGCAAGCCGCCGGTCGAGCCGCCGGAGCACTCGCCCGCGCCGACCCGGGCCGAGCAGCTCGCGTTGACCGGGCTGGCCGGCGACTACACCCTGCCGCCGGCCAACATGCTCAGCAGTGGCACCGCGCCCAAGACCCGCAGCAAGGCCAACGACGAGGTGATCGCCGCGCTGACCGGCGTCTTCGACCAGTTCGACGTGGACGCCGCCGTCACCGGCTTCACCCGGGGTCCGACGGTCACCCGGTACGAGGTGGAGTTGGGGCACGGCGTCAAGGTCGAGCGGATCACCCAGCTGTCCCGCAACATCGCGTACGCGGTGAAGTCGCCGGACGTGCGGATCCTCAGCCCGATCCCGGGCAAGAGCGCGGTCGGCGTGGAGATCCCGAACACCGACCCGGAGAACGTCGCCCTCGGTGACGTGCTGCGCTCGCGGGCGGCGACCAGCGACCACCACCCGATGGTGGTGGCGCTCGGCAAGGACATCGAGGGCGGCTACGTGGTGGCCAACCTCGCGAAGATGCCGCACATCCTGATCGCGGGCGCCACCGGCGCGGGCAAGTCGAGCTGCCTCAACACCCTGCTGGTGTCCATCCTCACCCGGGCGACCCCGGACGAGGTGCGGCTGCTGCTGATCGACCCGAAGCGGGTCGAGATGACCGGCTACGAGGGCATCCCGCACCTGGTCACCCCGATCGTGACCAACGCGAAGAAGGCGGCCGACTCGCTGGACTGGGTGGTCCGCGAGATGGACATGCGCTACGACGACCTCGCGGCGAACGGGGTCCGGCACATCGACGACTTCAATCGCAAGGTCCGCAACGGCGAGATCAAGGCCCCGCCGGGCAGCGAACGGGAGATGCGCCCGTACCCGTACCTGCTGGTGATCGTGGACGAGCTGGCCGACCTGATGATGGTCGCGCCGCGCGACGTGGAGGACTCGGTCGTCCGGATCACCCAGCTGGCCCGTGCGGCCGGCATCCACCTGGTCCTGGCCACCCAGCGCCCCTCGGTCGACGTGGTGACCGGTCTGATCAAGGCGAACGTGCCGTCCCGGCTGGCGTTCGCCACCTCTTCGCTCGCGGACTCGCGGGTCATCCTCGACCAGCCGGGCGCGGAGAAGCTGCTCGGCCGTGGCGACGGGCTCTTCCTGCCGATGGGGGCCTCCAAGCCGGTCCGCATCCAGGGTGCCTGGGTCACCGAGCGGGAGATCGCCGACGTGGTGAAGTTCTGCAAGGACCAGCGCGAGCCGGAGTTCCGCCCGGACGTGCTGACCCCGGCGCAGGACAACAAGAAGAAGATCGACGAGGACATCGGCGACGACCTCGACCTGCTGGTGCAGGCGGTGGAGTTGGTCGTCACCTCGCAGTTCGGCTCGACCTCGATGCTCCAGCGCAAGCTGCGGGTCGGTTTCGCGAAGGCGGGACGCCTGATGGACCTGATGGAGACCCGTGGCGTGGTCGGGCCGTCCGAGGGGTCGAAGGCACGCGACGTGCTGGTCAAGCCGGACGAGCTGGAGGAGGTCCTGGTCGGTCTACGCGGCGACGCGGACTGACCGACGGGCGGCCCCACACGTGCGACGGGCCCGCCGGTGTCCGGCGGGCCCGCGACGTGCGAGGGCGATCAATTGCTGATCAGCGCGGCGAAGACCACCAGGCCGAGGATCGCGGCGACGACGCTGGCCGCGGCGGCGTACCAGCCCAGCGGCTTGTCGCCGAGCACCGCGCCGACGACGCCCGCGATGACGCCGAGCACGCCGAAGATGACCGGGTTGAGCAGCAGGGCGAGGACTGCGAAGACGAAGCCCACGATGGTGAGGATGCGGGCGGCGTTGCTGCGGGGGCGTGCGGTGCTCGGCATGTCGGTCATGTCTTCCTCCAAGTGAGAGCCTGTCGTGGCGGATCGATCACTACCCACTGTGGGCGTTCGTCACGCGTGCTCGTCAATGGAAGATCTTCAGACCGATCACGCCCGCCACCACCAGCAGCAGGCAGAGGATCCGGGGCAGGCTCGTCGACTCACCGAGCGCCAGCATCCCGATCAGTGCGGTGCCGACCGCGCCGATGCCGACCCAGACCGCGTAGCCGGTGCCGACCGGGATCTCCCGGAGCGCGTACGCCAGCCCGGCCATGCTCAGGACCAGGGTCACCACGAAGATCGCGGACGGGACGAACCGGCTGAGGCCGGCGCTGCGGTCGAGGGCGACCGCCCAGGCCGTCTCCAGCATTCCCGAGATCACGAGTACGAGCCAGGCCATCGTTCACCTCACGGTAGGCGCCCGGGGCTGCCGCGCCGGGACGAGTCGAGTCTGCATCTCACGCGGGGCGTCTTGGCCTGACCGGGTACGCCCACCACTCGTCCGGAGCGGCCCCGACCATCCGGGGCCACCGCTGTCGACGCTAGCACCGGCGTCCGGGGCGGGACGGTGACGCCCACCACGCCCCGTTGACCTGCACCTGACTTCAACTTGCAGGATGACGACCATGACCCTTCTCTACGCCGACCCCGAGGTCGCCGCCGCGCTGGACGCCGCCACCACGGTCGACGCCATGCGTGCCGCCCTCCTGGCCGCGTACGAGGGACGTCTGGTCGCCCCGCCCCGGACCGCCGCCCCGCTCGACGGCGGGCGTCTGGTGCTCACCGCCGGGCACCTGGTCGACGACTGGTACGGCTTCCGCTCCTACGACACCTTCGGGCACCCGGAGGGTGAGCAGGTGGTGGTGCTGCACGACGCCCGGACCGGGGCGGTGCGGGCGGTAGCGGTCGGCGAGGAGCTGGGTTCGCGTCGTACCGGTGGGTTGGGCGGCCTCGCCGTCGACGCGCTGGCCCGCCCGGACTCGACCAGCCTCGGGGTGATCGGTTCCGGCCGGCAGGCCTGGACGCAGGTGTGGGCCGCCGCCGCGGTCCGCCCCCTGCGGGAGGTGGTCGTGCACAGCCGATCCGCCGCCCGGCGGGACGCCTTCGCCGCCCGGGTCCGTGCCGAGCTGGGTGTGCCGGCCCGCGCGGTGACCAGCCCGGGTGCGGCCGTCGCCGGGCGGGACGTGGTGGTGCTCGCGACCACCAGCCCGACCCCGGTGCTCCACGCCGCCGACCTCAGCCCCGGCACACACGTCAACGCGGTCGGCTTCAAGCAGCTCGACCGCAGCGAGTTCGGCACCGACCTGCTGGACGCCGCCGACCTGCTGGTCACCGACTCGCCGGCCCAGGCGGCGGACTACCAGCCGCCGATGCTGGCGGCCACACCCCCGTACGCCGGGCGGTTGGGTGACCTGGGCGGCGTCCTGGCCGGCGCGGTCCCCGGCCGGACCACCGCGGACCAGATCTCGGTCTTCTGCTGCACCGGCCTGGCCGGTACCGAGGTCTTCCTGCTCGACGCGCTGACCCGGGTGACCGCCGCGGCGCGCTGACGGACGCCCGGGACCGCCGCGGCGCGCGGCGGATCGGCCCGTGACCCGACCCACCGACGTGGGCTGAGGAGCCCCGGCCGCCCGCGTGCGTGGGCCACCCAGGCTGGCCCGGTACCCTCGGATGGTGTCTGCCACCGCTCCTTCTCCTTCCGACAACGCCGAGGGCCGCCGTGTCGCCCTGCTGACCCTCGGCTGTGCCCGCAACGAGGTCGACTCGGAGGAGCTGGCCGCCCGGCTGCACGCCGACGGTTGGCAGGT
Source organism: Micromonospora sp. WMMD964 (assembly GCF_029581455.1). Taxonomy (NCBI): domain Bacteria; kingdom Bacillati; phylum Actinomycetota; class Actinomycetes; order Micromonosporales; family Micromonosporaceae; genus Micromonospora; species Micromonospora sp. WMMD964. The sequence continues at coordinate 2,643,154 of NZ_CP120860.1, forward strand.
GAGTACCGACGGCGAGGGCGCCGACGTGGTGGTCGTCAACACCTGCGGCTTCGTGGAGAAGGCCAAGCAGGATTCCATCCAGACCCTGCTCGCCGCCGCCGGGACCGGCGCCAAGGTGGTCGCGGCCGGTTGCATGGCCGAGCGGTACGGTCGGGAGCTCGCCGACAGCCTGCCCGAGGCCCAGGCGGTGTTGAGCTTCGACGACTACCCGGACATCGCCGCCCGGCTGAACGCTGTCGTCGCCGGCGAGCAGGTCACCGCGCACACCCCTCGGGACCGGCGGGAGCTGCTGCCGTTGACCCCGGTGAAGCGGCGCGACAGCGCGGTGTCGCTGCCCGGGCACGGCACCGTCACCCGGACCGCTGTCGACACCGACGAGCACACCCCGGCGCACCTGCGGCAGGTGCTTCGCCGCCGGTTGGACACCGGCCCGGTGGCCTCGTTGAAGCTGGCCAGCGGCTGCGACCGGCGGTGCGCCTTCTGTGCCATTCCCGCCTTCCGTGGCGCGTTCGTCTCGCGTACGCCGGACGAGCTGCTGGCCGAGGCGGAGTGGTTGGCCAAGACCGGAGTACGCGAGCTGGTGCTGGTCAGCGAGAACTCCACCTCGTACGGCAAGGACCTGGGCGACCCGCGTGCGCTGGAGAAGCTGCTGCCGCAGCTCGCCGCGGTGAGCGGCATCGTCCGGGTGCGGGCGAGCTACCTCCAGCCGGCCGAGACCCGGCCCGGGCTGGTCGAGGCGATCGCCAACACCCCGGGCGTGGCCGCGTACTTCGACCTGTCGTTCCAGCACTCCAGCGAGCCGGTGCTGCGCCGGATGCGGCGTTTCGGCTCCACCGACCGGTTCCTGGAGCTGCTGGCGACCGCGCGTGCGCTGGCCCCGGACGCGGGTGCCCGGAGCAACTTCATCGTCGGGTTCCCCGGCGAGACTCGCGCCGACGTCGACGAGCTGGTGCGGTTCCTGACCGAGGCCCGGCTCGACGCGATCGGCGTGTTCGACTACAGCGACGAGGACGGCACCGAGGCCGCCGGGCTGCCCGGCAAGGTCTCCGCCGCGACGATCAAGCGGCGTTACGACCGGCTGAGCGCGCTCGCCGACGAGCTCTGCTCGCAGCGGGCCGAGGACCGGCTCGGCTCGACCGTCGAAGTGCTCGTCGACTCGATCACCGACGGTGTGGTCGAGGGGCGGGCGGCGCACCAGGCGCCGGAGGTCGACGGCTCGACGACCCTCGTCGCTCCCGCCGACGGCGGTGTGGACCTGGCCGCGCTGCGCCCGGGTGACCTGGTGCGCGCGACGGTGACCGGCACCGAAGGGGTGGACCTGCTCGCCGTACCGGATGAGATGATCTCGGCGGCGCCCGGCGCGGCACGGTGACGGCGGGCCCGAGCGGAGCGGGGGAGCCACGTGGTGCGGTGCCGGGAACGCCGCGGCAGCCCGAGCGGAGTGCGCCGGTGACCGGGGCGACGGAGTCGACGCCGAGCCGGTCGGTGGCGGCTGTGGTGCCCGTCCTCAACGCGGCCAACGCGCTGACCGCCCTGCGGCTGGTGCTGGTGCCGGTCTTCGCCGCCTCGGTGATCGTGTCCGGGATGACCCACTCGGGCTGGCGGATGGCGGCCTGCCTGATCTTCGCGGTGGCCTCGGCGACGGACCTGGTGGACGGCTGGATCGCCCGCCGTTTCGGGCTGGTCACCTCGGTCGGCAAGGTGGCCGACCCGATCGCCGACAAGGCGCTCACCGGCGCGGCCCTGGTGCTGCTCTCCTGGTACGACCAGCTGCCCTGGTGGGTGACCGCGGTGATCCTGGTCCGCGAGCTGGGCATCACGGCGCTGCGGTTCTGGGTGATCCGGCACGGTGTGATCGCCGCCAGCCGGGGTGGCAAGGTCAAGACCGCGCTGCAGATCCTCGCGATCGTCTGGTACCTCTGGCCGATGCCGGCCGCTCTCGCTGCCGTCGGCCCGTGGATCATGGCGGCCGCGGTCCTGGTCACGGTCGTCACCGGGTTCGACTACATAGCCCAGGCGCTGCGCCTCCGCCGACCCCGCTGACCTCCGCCCGATGATCTCCCGGGACGGCGTGTCGGGAGGTCAAACCTCATGATCGGCGCGATCGGTCCGGCAGGGTTGGGGACCGGTCGGTGGGGAAGGATTGGTGCGTGGCAGCGGACGGGTCGACACAGCAGGACGCGGGTTTCGGGCGGCACGAGGTCGGCGTCTCGGATGACGCGGTGGCGGGCAGCGCGGCGGCGGCGGTGGTGCACCGGCTGGCACAGCGACACGAGACCATGGCCACCGTCGAATCGCTCACCGGCGGGCTGCTGGCCGCCTCGATCGTGGACGTCGCCGGGGTGAGCGCGATCTACCGGGGTGGCCTCGTGGTCTACGCCACCGACCTGAAGGACAGCCTGGCCGGCGTACCCGCCGACCTGCTGTCCGAGCGAGGGCCGGTGGACCCGGACGTGGCGGCGGCGCTCGCCCGGGGCGGCCGCGAGCGCTGCGGCGCGGACTGGGGCGTCGCCACCACCGGAGTCGCCGGCCCGGAACCCCAGGACGGCAAACCCGTCGGCCTGGTCTACGTCGCGGTGGCCGGGGCGAACGGCGTCGAGGTCCGCCGACTCGACCTCGGCGGCGGGCGGGAACATGTCCGGACGGCGGCGGTGATCGAGGCCCTACGGCTGCTCGCCGAGCGGATCTACGACGCCGACGCCCAGGACGCGGTGCCGACCGCCACCCCCGCCACCTCGGAAGCCGTCCCCCCGACGGACACCTCCGACACCTCGAACGGGACCAGCCGGGGCAGGGCGGGAACGGCCGGCGCCACCCGTCGCTGAGCCCCGCGCCGACGAACCGACGGGCGGGGCGGGATGTCGCCCGGGCTCGCAACGGGTACGGTTGCGGGAAGGCTCCGACGTTCGGGGTCGGCGCGGTTCCGCCGCGACCGGCTGCCGGCGGCGAGCGCGAGGTATCCCTCAGGGGGAGGTGCGATGATCCTGCTACGCCGGGTGATCGGTGACGCACTGCGAGCGCGCCGTCAGGGGCAGCAGCGCACGCTGCGTGAGGTGTCCACCGCCGCCAACGTCAGCCTCGGCTACCTCTCCGAGATCGAGCGGGGGCACAAGGAGCCGTCCAGCGAGCTGCTCGCCGCGATCTGCGACGCCCTCGGCGCCCGCCTGTCCGAGCTGCTGCGTGAGGTGAGCGACACCGTGGCGCTCGCCGAGCAGATGCCCGGCGTCCTCGTGTCGATCCCGGAGGAGCCCGCCGACGCCGCAGCGGTGCCCAAGAGCACCAGCCGGGGCGTTCGCCAGGTCACCTCCGACGGCAAGGTCGCCGTGTCGGTCCGCCAGGATTCGCCGCTCAAGGCCACGCTTCGCAGCTCGCGCGTCCGCCCGACCGAGCGCGACCGGGACGTGGTCTGCGCCGCTTAGGGTGTCCTTCCGGTTGACCGTGGGCGGGCTGGCCCCGGCCGCGTAGGGTGGCCGGCAGGAGCTGCCGGTGCTGTCGACCAACGGTAAGGGTGCCTTCGCTGGCGTTCGACTGGGACGATGGAGACCGGCCGGTCGTGGTCGGCCCGTCCGACCGACCGTGGTCAAGCGACGCGACTGAGGGGATACCGCGGAGATGGCGAACCCGTTCGTCAAGGGTTGGAATTACCTGATGGCGCTCTTCGGCGCGAAGATCGACGAGCACGCCGACCCCAAGGTGCAGATCCAGCAGGCCATCGAGGACGCCCAGCGGCAGCACCAGGCGCTGGTCCAGCAGGCCGCCGCGGTGATCGGCAACCAGCGTCAGCTGGAGATGAAGCTGTCCCGGCAGATGTCCGAGGTCGAGCGCCTGCAGGGCAACGCCCGGCAGGCCCTGGTGCTGTCCGACCAGGCCCGGGCCAAGGGTGACGAGGCCGAGGCGGTGCGCTTCGAGCAGTCGGCGCAGACCCTGGCCACCCAGCTGGTCTCCGCCGAGCAGGCCACCGAGGACCTGAAGACCCTGCACGACCAGGCGTTGGGTGCCGCAGCCCAGGCCCGCCGCGCGGTCGAGAACAACTCGATGATCCTCCAGCAGAAGCTCGCCGAGCGCACCAAGCTGCTCAGCCAGTTGGAGCAGGCCAAGATGCAGGAGTCGGTGGCCCGTTCGCTGGAGTCGATGTCGTCGCTGACCGCGCCCACCAACACGCCGTCGCTGGACGAGGTGCGCGACCGCATCGAGCGGCGGTACGCCAACGCGATGGGTCGCGCCGAGCTGGCCGGCAACTCCGTCGAGGGCCGCATGTTGGAGATCCAGAAGGCCACCATCGACTCGGCCGGTTCCGCCCGGCTGGAGCAGATCCGGTCCAGCATGGCGGGGGAGCAGCTCGGCGGCGCGGCGCAGCGGCCGGCCGTGCCGCAGGCCGAGAAGGCCGGGCCGGCCAACGACCCGGCGGCGGCCGCCCGGCTGGACGAGCTGCGCGCCAGCATGGCCCGTGAGCGGGGCACCGGCGACCCGACCGCCGCCGGCTGAACGAGCGGACCGAGGGGGTCAGGGTGGCAGACGAGCGGACGCGATACTTCCGCAGGCTGGGTCGGCTGCGCCGGTCCGCCCGACGGTGGAGTGTGCTGGCCGGCGGGCTCGGCGGCGCCGCGGCGGTGCTGACCCCGTACGCCGGCCTCGGTCTTCCCGACGCGGCCTGGGCCGGCGCCGCGGGCAGTGCGGTGGCGCTCGCCGCCTGGCGCTGGATCGACGTGCGCGCCCTGGCCGCCCAGCCGGCACCCCCCGCGCTCGACCCGGCCGAGGCCGCGGCCCGGTCGCGGGCCCGGTTGGTCGCCGCCGTCGAGCGGCTGCCGGTCGGCCCGGGTGTGCTGGCCGAGGTCCGTCGGGTCCGTTCCCGGATCGCCCTGCGCGGCACCAGCGCGGGCGAGCAGTGGGCTCGCCTGGACCGGGCGGCCCTGACCCTGGCCGGGATGGCTCCCCGGCTCACCGGGCTGGCCGAGCCCGCGGTGCAGGAGGCCGCCGCCGCCGACGGTTCGCTGCGCGACCTGGCGGCACGGGTGGCGAGCGTCGAACGAGCGCTGCGCCTGGCCCCGGCCGACGCGCGGGCGCCACTGGCCGAGGCGCACGCCGTGCTGACCGGCCAACTGGAGAGCGGGGTCGCCGCCTACGAACGGTTGGTGGTCGCCGCCGCCGGCTACCTGGCCGAGGACGCCCGCCCGGAGACCGCCCACCCGGCCGCCGACCGGCTCACCGAGGCGACCGACCTGCTGCACGGGGTCGCCGGCGCTCTCGCCGAGCTGCGTGCCGTCGGCACCCCACTGCGCGCGCCCACCCGCTGAGCCGGGCCGAGCCGACCGGTCACTGTGGTGTCGTGACCAGGACCGGCCCGGTGTACGGCGAGCTGCCCACGACGTTGAACGACCGGATCCGGTAGTGGTAGGTCACGCCTCGGGCCAGCCCGGTGTTGGTGAAACCCCGGCCGGTCACGGTGAAGGTGGCGACCTCCCGGTCGAACGCCGGGTCGAGGGCCCGCTGCACGATGAATCCGGACCCCTGCCCGCTCGGGGTGCTCGCCTCCCAGGCCAGGATCACCGTGGCGGTGTCCGGGCCGGGCGCGGTGGCGGTGGCGCTCACCCCGGTGGGGGTGCCCGGCGCGGGTGGCGAGGTCACCGTGGCGACGGTCGACCAGGCTGAGGCGGCGCCCAGGTAGGTGGTCCGCACCCGGTAGTAGTACGTGGTGTCCGGTGCCACGGTGACGTCCAGGTGGTTGTCGCTGACCCCGATCGCCGTGGTGCCCGGGCCGCTGGTGAACGTCGGATTGGTCGCCCGCTGCACGTCGATGCCGGTGGCGAACGACCGGTTCGACCAGCGCAACGCCACCCGTAGCGGCGCGGCCGGCGGGAGCGCCGCGACCAGGCCGGTCGGCGCGGCCAGGTGCACCGAGGCGGGTACGCCGTTCGACCAGGACGAGTAGCCGACGGCGTTCTCCGCCCGGATCCGGTAGTGGTACGTCACGCCGGGGGTGACCGTCGCGTCCGTGTACCGGGTGGCGGCGGCCGCGACGGTGATCGTGGTGACCTCGCCGCCGAAGGCCGCGTCGGTGGCCCGTTGCAGCAGGTGGCTGGTGGCGGGTGGGCGTCCGCCGTTGCTGGTCCAGGCCAGCGCGATCGCGGGGAGCGCGGTGGCCGAGCCGGACACCGGCGTGGCGGTCAGCCCGGTGGGTGCCTTCGGTGCCACCCGCAGCACCAGCGGCCGGGTCATCCCGGCGTCGCGGTGGCCGGCGAGCCGGCTGTGCCAGCGGTACTCCCAGCCCAGGTTGACCAGTTGGTTGACGACCATGGCGGGTCGCCCGTCCGCCGGGCTGACCGGAGTCGACCCGGTCCGTGCCCCGGCCGGGCGACCCGGATCGAGCAGCCGGACGCTGTCGCCCAGCTTGAACGGCAGCACCGGGGCGACCGGGCGCAACGCCACCACGACGTCCTCCCGGGGGTTGACCCGGACGACGTCCTTCCAGCCCAACTCGTTGCCGTGCGGTGGCCGCAGCGTGCCGTCCCAGCCGACCCGGTTGATCACCTGCACGTCACAACCACCGAAGTGCAGCGGCTCGGTCTGCCGGACGTCGCCACTGATCCGCCAGAGTTGGGTGCCGTCGCCGGGCGCGCCCACCGGCACGGCGGGGTCGGTGGCGAAGAGCACCTCGGTGACCGGGTCGGTGGGGCCCAGCGGCAGCGTCGTCGGGTGCAGCGGCCCGGCGTGCGGGTGCCCGACGCCGAGCCGGCCGGTCAGCCGACCACGGTCGGGCTCGAAGACCTGCTGGGCGGCCTTGACCGCGATCGGCAGGGTCACCGGGCCGGTGCCGCCCGCCGGGGTGAACGTCACGGTGCCGGCGTGCACCGGCACCGTCGTCTCCGACCCGGTCCGGGTGCCGAACGCCGCGTCGTAGGCCGGTTGCGGCACGATCGGCGGGCGCTGGCTCGCCGCGTACGCCACCGGCAGCCGCTCGCGCAGCCGGGCCCTGTCGTACGGCTGCCCGGGTGCCCCGACGACCCGGAACTGGAGCAGGGTGCGGGTGTTCGGGCCGTACCCCGGCTCGGTGGGAGGCGGACCACCCTCGGCGGTGCGGTCCGGCGCATCGGTGTGCTGGTCGTAGCGGGGGTCGTAGCCGGGCAGCGGAGCCGGCGCGTCGTTGTACAGGATCAGGGTGCTGCCCGGTGGTACGGCGGAGAAGTCGACGAGCACGTCGGCCCGCTCGCCCGGGGCGAGCAGCAGGGTGTGCCCGTCGACGTTCAGCACCGTCGGGTCGAGGCGGTCGTACCGGTAGCCGATCGGGCGGTTCGGCAGCACCACGGGTGCGGGTAGCAGCCCCGCCTCGTTCCCGATCTGGACGAACTCGGGCCCGGCCGCACGCGGGTCCGGCACACCGCCGTCGCGCCCGTCGGTCGGCCAGCCCGGCGGCCGGTCCGCCGCCCGCACGGCGGGCACCATCGGCACCTCCCCGGCGTCGGCGTCGGCGAGCGCGCCGTCGGCCGTCCACATCGCCGCGTCCGAGCGGGCCCGGTAGAGCTGGAGGTTCAGGCTGCGGTCCAGGCAGGCGTTGAGGATCCGGAACCGGTACGCGCACGGTCGCACCTCCAGGTACGGGTACGCGACGCCGTTGACGAGCGGGGTGTCGCCGTACGCCTCGGGGACGGCGGACGGGTGCGGCAGGTCGGGGCTCAGCGGTGGCTCGTCCGGCGCGTCCACTGGGTCGTGGTGCGGGTTCGGGGCCCACCCGTCGGTGTGGACGCCGCCCGGGGTGGGGTTGTGCGACCAGGGGCCGTAGTCCCACCGGCCGGTGGGGTTGCGTCCGCCGGAGCGGTACGGGTTCTGCCGGGGCTGGTACACGTGCGGGTGCCAGAGGCTGCCCCGGGCTCCCCAGCGCTCCCGGTCCCAGGTGGGGTCCTCGGCGGCGAGTTGGGTGTCGTCCGGCACGAACGTCTTGTCCTCGATCACCAGCGGCAGCTGGTCGGCCGGCAGCACCCCGTCGGCGACGAGCTGGTCCTCGGCCGGGTCGGTGAGCAGGTAGACGGCGAGCTGCCCACCGTAGACGGTGAGCCGGGCCAGGCCGGCGGTGTTGTCGTGCCACCACAGCAGGCGGCCGCTCTGGTCGTTCGGGTAGTAGAGGGTGGTCGCCCCCGCACCCGGTACCGGCATGTCCGGCACGGGTGTCACGCCCACTCCGGTCGGGTACGGGGTGATCTCCCCGGCCGGAGTGATCCACTGCCCGGGGTTGCCGGCGCTGGTCCACCCGGTCTGCGCCCCGGCCAGGTGCAGCACCGCCCGGTTCTGCGGGTACGGTGCCGGTCCGCCCAGCGGGCCGAGACCGGCACCCTCGATGGTGTCGTCGACCGGCAGGAACAACTCGCCGGCCCGGCCGGTGGGGAGCTGGTTGATGAACTTCACCCGGACCGGTCGGCCCCGGCGGGCGAGGATCATCGGGCCGAGGTGCCACGGCCGGTCGGGGGGCGCCACCGTGTTGTGGCCCGTCGCGTCGGTGCCCAGGTTGAGCTGCCGGTAGCCGCGTAGCCGGGTGGCCGGCAGATCCCGGTGCAGCCGCTGCGCGTACTCCTGTAGGCCGATCTCGTAGTAGTCGCAGCCCGGATAGCTGATCGTGTCCGGCGTCGCCACCGGCAGGTGGCTGCCGAGGTCGGTGCGGGAGTGCCGGCCCGGAGTGGGCAACGGGTCGACGAACTTGCGCAGCCCGGTGCCGGGCACCACCCGCCCGCCGGGATCACGCGTCGGGCGGGGGCTGTGGGCGAAGTTCGGCACCGGGCCGAAGCACCGCGGCACCACGGCCGGGTCCAGGCTCGGGGCCGGGGCGGCCCCCTCGGCGGTACGCGCGGCGGGCACCGATGCCGTCCGCTCGGTGGCGGGATCGCCGGTGTCACGGATCGTCCGCTCGAAGAAGGTGAAGCGGAGTCTGCGGAACATCGCCATGACTCTCCCCGGGGTCGGGCAGGAGTCCGCCACCCCGACGTGGCGGACCGCCGCGCTCTGCTGACGGTCGGTGAGGGTTCAACCGCAGCATGCGACTCCGACGGCCGGATAGGAATTACCCAATCGTCCGTTTCTGGGAGAACATCGCGCTGGTCAGCTCGGCGCGGGCGGATCGGGGCGCTCGGGCTGACAGACCGGGCACCAGTAGGTGACCCGCTCACCCAGCTCCTCCTTCCGGATCGCGGTGCCGCAGCGGCGGCAGGGTTGGGCGCGGCGACCGTACACGTAGCTGGTCTGCCCCCGGTGCAGCGAACCGGTGCTGCTCTGCGTCCACCGGCCCCGGTTGGCCGCGAGCAGCCGCTGCGACAGGGTCACCAGGCCGGGCAGGTCGGGCACCGCGCCGACCGGCGTCCACGGCGACACGCCCCGCAGGAACAGCACCTCGCACTTGTAGAGATTGCCCACCCCGGCCAGGTTGCGCTGGTCGAGCAGCGCTTCGCCGATGGTCTGCTCCGGGTGCTCGGCGAGCCGGCGGACCGCCTCGGCCGGATCCCAGTCCGGGCCGAGCAGATCCGGGCCGAGATGGCCGACCAGCCGGTCCTCCTCGGCGGTCGGCACCAGGGCCAGCTCGTGCAGGTGGTAGCCGACCGCGACGGCGCCGGGGGTGCGCAGCACCACCCGGATCAGGTGCGCGGGCCGCCCGTTCCAGCGTTCCCCCGGCGCGTACGCCCGCCAGGCGCCGTCCATCCGCAGGTGCGAGTGCAGGGTCCAGGGCGCCGCGTCCGGGGCGTCGAGGCGCAACAGCAGGTGCTTGCCCCGACTGGCCGACTCGCGCACGGTCCAGCCGCTGAGATCGGTGGTCGCGAGCTGCGGCACCCGGAAGTCACTACCGGTGACCCGCGCGCCGGCGAGCGCGCGGTGCAGCACGCGCGCGGTGTTCCAGACGGTGTCGCCTTCGGGCACCCTGCCATCCTCCCTCTTTCGAGCAGAATTCGCATGTGTCGCTATTTGTACTCAGGTTCCTCATGATCTCCCGACATGCGAGGGTCAAGGGGTTCTGAGGAGAATGCCCATGACGCGACCTCGTTGTCGTATCCCGTCCGTCGCCCTCGTCGCCACGTCCTCCCTCCTGCTCAGCGCCGCACTCCTACCCACCGTCGGCGGTGTCGCCGACGCCGCAGCCGACCGACCACTCGTCATCACCGCCGCCGCTCCCAGCGGCGAACGGTGGGATGCCGACCTCTCCGTCGTCGACCGCGACGACGTCAACGTCCGGCGGACCGCCGCCGGGCTGCGGCTGCGCGAGGCACGAGCCGCCGGGCACCGCGCCCGCAGCCCGCACAGCGCCGTCGCCGAAGGGATGCTGCTGACCACGTCCCGCACCCTCGCCCGGCCGGCCACCCGGGTCCGCGCCGAGATCAGCGCGGCGATCCCCACCGGCGCGACAGTGGAGGCGCAGGTCCGCGGCTGGCGGGCGCTGGGCTGGACGGAGTGGCAGGCCGCCACCAGCGGCGCGGTCTTCGACCGACCGGTCACCCGGGTGCAGACCCGGGTGGTGCTCACCGCACCCCACGGCGGTGCCACCGCGACGGTACGCGCCGTGCGGCTCACCGCCGACACGACAGCCGCCGTGTCCGCCGCCACGCCCGGCCGCACCTACCGGGTGTACGCCACCCGCATCGGCCTGGTCGGCGAGGTGACCGCCAACGGCCGTACCGTGCAACCCCGGGACCACTTCGTGGCGCTGCCGTCGCGGCGCGGCCTGTCTCCGCTCAACACCGGCGACTACACGGTGCGGGTCTGCACGACCAACGGCGCGCGCTGCGAGTACGCCCCGGTGTGGGACGTCGGGCCGTGGAACACCCGTGACGACTACTGGAACCCGTCATCGGTGCGGGAGAACTGGAAGGACCTGCCGCAGGGCCGCCCCGAGGCCCAGGCGGCGTACCAGTCCGGCTACAACGGCGGGCGGGACCAGTTCGGGCGGACCGTGCTCAACCCGGCCGGCATCGACCTGGCCGACGGCACGTTCTGGGACGGCCTCCAGTTGACCACGAACGCCTGGGTGGACGTCGCCTACCTGTGGACCGGCGAGGGGCCACGGGGCGTGGTCGGTGACGGACCGCTGAACATCCGCTCCGGGGCCGGCACCTCGTACGCGGTGCGGGGCCTCGCCGCCCGGCTGGCCCACGTGCCGATCCAGTGCTACGTCACCGGGCAACGGGTGTTCGGGCCCTACCGCACCACCACCCGCTGGAACCGCCTGGCGACCGGGCAGTACGTCAGCCACGGCTACATCTCGGGCGTGTACGGCGGCAGCGTCCCGGTCTGCTGACCACGCACCGCCCCGTCGGGCGCCGCGTCAGGGTCGCTCGTCGGGGCGGGCCTGACGCACCATGTCCTGGTAACGCGGGTGACTGGCCCCGTAGACGGCGTAGTTGAGTCGGGCGTGCGAGAGGCTCAGGTCGCCGTTGGGGCCACCCCGGACCGTGTCGGCGTCGGCGTCGGTCTGGCCGTCGTCGGTCCAGAAACAGACCGGGCAGGTCCCCCCGCCGGTCCGGGACGCGCAGCAGGGACAACCCACGGGAACCACGTGTTCACCCACCGGGGCAGCATTCCACAGTCGAATATCAGCCCGATACCCGCAGGACGTCACCCGGTACCACCTGAAGAAGATCCACAGCCCGCCCACCGTTGACCGCGACGGCGACCAGATCGGCCGAGTCGACGTACACCACCAGGCCACCCGCCGGGGCGTCGCCGAAGGTCCGCCCCCGTACGGCCGACCGGGCCGGTCCCGGCCCCGACGGACCGACCCGGACGGTGGCCGGCAGCCGGTCGAGCAGCTCAGCCGGGGCGGCCAGTTGGACGTTGCCGAAGTGGTCCACAGTCAGCACCTCGGCCGTGAAGCCGTCGTCGTCCGAGGTCAGCGTCGGCGACGGCAGTCGGACCAGACCGTCCGGGTCGATCGGCGGCCCCGCCTCGCCCACCGGCGCGCCGAGCGCCAGCCGGGCCGCCACCGGGGCGAAGACGTCCCGACCGTGGAACGTGCCGGACACCCGACCGGCCAGCCAGCGCGGCTCGGTCAGCTCCACCGCAGCGCTCACCCCACCGAGCGCGGCGGCGGCGTCCGGCAACAGCCCGTTGTCCGGACCGACCAGCAGCCCACCCGGGGTGGTCAGCGCCACTCCCCGGCGGGCGGTGCCCACCCCCGGATCGACCACCGCCACGTGCACACCCACCGGCAGGTACGGCACCGTCTGCGCCAGCACCGCCGCACCCCGCCGGACGTCCGCCGGTGGCACCAGGTGGGTCACGTCGATGACCCGGGCCGCCGGCGCGATCCGGGCGATCACCCCGTGACAGGCGGCCACGAAACCGTCGGCGAGGCCGTAGTCGGTGGTCAGCGAGATCCAGGGCGTGACGGACATGCCCGCAGGCTAACCCGAAGATCGAACGAGGTACGCGAGAGCGCCCGCGCCTCCTGCGCCCGCGCCTCCTGCGCCCGCGCCTCCTGCGCCCGCGCCTCCTGCGCCAAGATCCGCGCAGGATCCCTGATGGTGCTGCCTGCGGCGCGTTTGAGGCAGCATCATCCCGGATCTTGTGCGGATCTTCCGGCGGAGGGCGGTTGGCGGAAACGGGACAGCACGGTGACCGACCGGCCCCTCGCGCTGTCCGGCACGGTTGGGCAGACTGCGGTGGTGACACTTCGGAGCCTGCCCGCCGTCGGAGCCCTGCTGGTCCTCGCCGCCGTCACCGCCGGTTGCGGTGGTGATGACGGCGCGAAACGGGCGAGCGCCGACCCCAGCGTCTCGTCCTTCTCGGCTCCGGCGGCCACCGGTCTCCCGGGTGCGCCGACTCCCTCGGCCGCTCCGTCCAGCACCGACGGGGCCGCGCCCCCGCCCGCACCGGCGACAGCCGCGCCGCAGGGGCCCACGCAACGGCGTCCGGCCAGCCCGCCGCCGGTGGTGCTGCCGCAGCGGCCGGCCGGGGCGCCGGGGGCCGCCCAGGTGGTCACCGCCTTCAAGGCCGCCGGCCTGAAGGTGCCGTACACGAAGGACCGCTCGGTCGACTGTGGACCGGACGGGCTGGGCCTGGGCTGCTCCGAGGTCGTCGCCACCGGTGCCGTCACGGTGTACGTGTTCCCCGACGAGACCAGCGCCGGCGACATCGCCGAGACCTGGGGCGGCCAGTCGTACCGACGCGGCGCGGTGGTGCTCAACTACCTGGAGGCGAGGACCCCGGCCGCCGACCGGCTCCGCTACGAGAAGGTCCTCAACGGCCTCGGCTGAGCTTCGGCCGGTGGTGGGCTCGGCCGGTGGCGGGCTCGGCCGGTGGTGGGCTCGGCCGGTGGTGGGCTCGGCCGGTGGTGGGCTCGGCCGGTGGTGGGCTCGGCCGGTGGTGGGCTCGGCCGGTGGTGGGCTCGGCCGGTGGCGGGCTCGGCCGGTGGCGGGCTCGGCCGATGGCAGGCTCGGCCGATGGCAGGCTCGGCCGGTGGTGGGCTCGGCCGGTGGTGGGCTCGGCCGGTGGTGGGCTCGGCCGGTGGTGGGGCGGTCAGCCGCGCAGGCGCAGGCCGCGAGGGGTGGCCCGGAAACCGGCGGCGGTCAGCGCGTCGCGCAGCGGTGAGGAGTGCACCGCCTCGCCGTCGGCCCGCTCCACCGACATCGCGCCCAACGCACCCGAGTGCACGGCGTCGGCGAGCGCCTTGCCGGCCGCGGCGAGCGCGTCGGTGTCGTCGCTGAAGGAGAGCAGCGTCCGGCCGCCGCGTTCCACGTAGAGGACGAGGTCGCCGCCGACCTGCACCACCAGGGCACCGGCCTTGCGGCCGGCACGGTGTCCGGTCGCCGGGGCGGCCCCGTCACCGGAGTCGAGCGCCCGCTCCGGCCAGGGCAACGCCGCACCGTACGGGTTGGCGGGGTCGGTGGCGGCGAGCACGGTGGCGGGTGCGCCCCGCCCCCGGGTGCCGTCGGCGGGATCGGCCAACGCGCGGAGCCGGTCCACGGCGCCCGGCACCGCGAACTGCGCCGCGCCGAGCCCTTCGACGAAGTAACCCCGCCGGGCCGCGCCGCGCTCCTCCAACGCCGATAGCACCGGGTAGACCGCCGAGAAGCCGCCGACCACCTGCTCGGCCATCACCGCGCCACGGGTGACCACCCCGTGTCGCTCCAGCAGGACGTCGGCGAGTGCGGCGGCCCGTCGGGTGGGGTCGACGTCCCGCTCCGGTAGGCGTGACCAGCGACCGGCGACGGTCGGCGGACCACCCCGGCTGGGCAGCGCCACCCGACCCGGCCGCCGGTAACGGGTGCGGGGCGCGGACGGCCGGGACCGGTGCGCACCACCGGCACCGAGCACCGCACGCAGCGGGGCGAGGGTGTCGTTGGTGAGATGCCCGGCCCAGACCAGGTCCCAGATCACGGTGGTCAACGCGGCGTCGTCGGTCGAGCCGACCCGGTCGGCCAACGCCCGGAAGAACAACGCCTGCCCGTCGGCCAGCGCGTCGAGCACCGCGTCGTGCAGCGGCGTACGGGTCAACGCGTCATCCGGCGGCGGAAGCAGCAACGGTGCGGCGTCCGCGTACGCGAGGGTCACCCAGCCGTCACCCCCGGAGATCGCGCCCGAGCCGGCCCACAGCACCTCCCCGCTGGCGCACAGCTCGTCGAGGTGGGCGGGGGAGTAGTCGGCGACCCGTGCGGGCAGCACCAGCCGCTCCAGGGCGGACGCGGGCACCGCCGCACCCTGCAACTGCTCCACCGTCGCGGCGAGCGCCTCCACACCTCGGGCGGAGGAGCCGACCTGCTGCCAGCGGGGCAGGAACGTGGCGAGCGCCCGGGGCGGCACCGGCTCGATCTCCCGGCGCAGCGCCGCGAGCGAGCGGCGGCGCAACATCCGCAGCACCTCCGCGTCGCACCACTGGGCACCCGCCGAGTCCGGGGTGAACTCCCCGGAGACCACCCGCCCGGTGGCGCCGAGCCGGCGCAACGTCTGCTCGACGACGAACACGCCGAGCCCGAAGCGGGCCGCGCAACCGGCGGCGGCGAACGGCCCATGGGTGCGGGCGTAGCGAGCCACCAGGTCACCGAGCGGATCGGCCACCGGCGCGAGGTACGCCTCGGCCACCCCGACCGGCAACGCCACGCCGAGAGCGTCACGCAGCCGGGCGGCGTCCTCGACACCCACCCAGCGCTGTTCACCGGCGATCCGGACCCGCAGCACCCGGCGGGCCGCCTCCAGGTCGCTCAGCCAGGTCTCCGGCACACCCCGCTCGGTCAACTCGGCGTCGCTCAGGTCACCGAGCACCCGCAGCAGCTCGACGACGTCCTCGGCGTCGCGGGGGCGACGTTGCTCGGTCAGCCACCGCAGCTGCCGATGCGTCTCGGTGAGCACCGCCGGGTCGAGCAACTCGCGCAGATCGACCCGGCCGAGCAGCTCGCCGAGGAGCGTGGAGTCCAGGGCGAGTGCGGCGGCGCGACGCTCGGCCAGCGGCGCGTCCCCCTCGTAGAGGAACGCGCCCACGTAACCGAAGAGCAGCGACCTGGCGAACGGCGACGGCGCACTGGTCTCGACCTCGACCAGCCGCACCTTGCGGGTGGCCAGATCGCGCATCAACCCGGCCAGCGCGGGCTGGTCGAAGACGTCCTGCAGGCACTCCCGCGCGGCCTCCAGGGTGACCGGGAAGTCCGCGTACTCGCGGGCGACGTCGAGCAGTTGGGCGGCGCGTTGCCGCTGCTGCCACAGCGGTTGGCGGCGGCGCGGGTCGCGGCGGGGCAGCAGCAGCGACCGGGCGGCGCACTCCCGGAAACGGGCGGCGAAGAGCGCGGATGTGCCGACCGACTCCTCGACGAGCTGGGCGATCTCGTCCGGCTCGAAGACCACCACGTCAGCGCCGGGCGGCTCGTCGGCGGTGTCCGGAAGCCGCACCACGATGCCGTCGTCGGAGGGCATCACCTGGGCGTCCACCCCGTACCGCTCGGCGAGCCGGCGGCCGACGGCGAGCGCCCACGGCCCGTTGACCCGTGCGCCGAGGACGCTGTGCACGGCGAGCCGCCAGTCGCCCAGCTCGTCGCGGAACCGCTCGACCACCACCGTGCGGTCGTCGGGCAGCGAACGGGTGGCCTCCCGCTGCTCGCGCAGGTAGGCCATCAGGTTGCCGGCGGCCCAGTCGTCCAGACCGCCGTCGCGCAGCAGGGCCAGGGCCGCCTCGTCACTCTGCCGCAGCAGGGTGCGCACCCGGGCGCCGATGGCTCGGCCCAGCTCGACCGGTCGGCCCAGCTGGTCGCCCTTCCAGAACGGCATCCGCGCGGCCTGCCCGGGGGCGGGCGAGACCAGCACCCGGTCGGGCGTGATCTCCTCGATGCGCCAGGAGGAGGAGCCGAGCAGGAAGACGTCACCGACCCGCGACTCGTAGACCATCTCCTCGTCGAGCTCGCCGACCCGGGCGGCCCGTTCGGCGCCGGCCAGGAACACCCCGAACAGCCCTCGGTCGGGGATGGTGCCGCCGCTGGTCACCGCGAGTCGCTGCGCGCCGGGACGGCCGGTGAGCAGGTCGGTGGCCCGGTCCCAGACCAGTCGGGGGCGCAGCTCGGCGAAGGCGGTGGAGGGGTAACGGCCGGAGAGCATGTCCAGCACGGCGTGCAGCGCGGAGTCGGGCAGCTCGGCGAAGGGCGCGGCCCGGCGGACCAGCACGGCCAGGTCGCCGAGCGACCACGGCTCCAGTGCCACCATCGCGACGATCTGCTGGGCCAGCACGTCCAGGGGATTGCGCGGGTAGTGCAGCTCCTCGATCGCGCCCTCGGTCATCCGCTCGGCGACCACGGCGCAGGACAGCAGGTCGCCGCGGTGCTTGGGGAAGACCACCCCCCGGGAAACGGCGCCCACCTGGTGCCCGGCCCGGCCGACCCGTTGCAGGCCGGCGGCCACGCTGGGCGGCGCCTCGATCTGCACCACCAGGTCGACCGCGCCCATGTCGATGCCCAGCTCCAGGCTGGAGGTGGCCACCACCGCGGGCAGTTGGCCGGACTTCAGCGCCTCCTCGATGTGCTTGCGCTCCTCCCGGGAGACGCTGCCGTGGTGGGCGCGGGCGATCACCGGTGCCGCGCCGGTGGCCGCACCGGACTGGGCCATCACCTCGGCCGGTGGTCGGTTGCGCACCGGGCCGGCGGGACCGCCCCACCGCTGCGACCCGGCCGCCGGGTCTTCGCCGGTCGACGATCCGTCCGGTACGCCGACGGCGCTCCCGGCGGCCTCTTCGGCGGCCAACTCGTTGAGCCGGGCGCAGAGGCGCTCGGCGCTGCGTCGGGAGTTGGTGAAGACGATCGTCGAACGGTGCTGCCCGATGAGGGTGAAGACCCGCTCCTCGACGGCCGGCCAGATCGAGGCGCGCCGGGGCCCGGGGCCGCCGAGGTCGTCCTCGGGTGGCTGCTCCTGCTCGTCGAGGCGGGTCATGTCCTCCACCGGGACCTGGACGCTCACCTCGATGGTCTTCGGGGTGGCCGGCTGCACCACGTCGACCGGCCGGGCGCCACCGAGGAACTGCGCGCAGGCGTCGATCGGCCGGACGGTGGCGGAGAGGCCGATGCGTTGCGCCGGGGCGGGCAGCAGCTCGTCGAGGCGTTCGAGGGAGAGGGCGAGGTGGGCGCCTCGCTTGCTGCCGGCCACCGCGTGCACCTCGTCGACGATCACCGTCTGGACGCCGCGCAGCGAGTCGCGGGCCGCGGAGGTGAGCAGCAGGAACAGCGACTCGGGTGTGGTGATGAGGATGTCGGGCGGGGTGCGGGCGAAGGCTCGTCGCTCGTCGGCCGGGGTGTCGCCGGTGCGCATGCCGACGGTGATGTCGGGTGGTGCGACGCCCAGCCGGGTCGCCGCCTGCCGGATGCCGGCCAGCGGGGCGCGCAGGTTGCGTTCCACGTCGACGGCGAGGGCCTTGAGCGGGCTGACGTAGAGCACGCGGCACCGCTGGCGGGCCTCGGTCGGGGCCGGTTCGCGGGCCAGCCGGTCCAGTGACCAGAGGAACGCCGCGAGCGTCTTGCCGGAGCCGGTGGGCGCCACCACGAGAGCGTTTCGACCGGCGGCGACGGACCGCCACGCGCCGGTCTGGGCGGCGGTGGGTGCGGCGAAGGCCGCGTCGAACCACGCACGGGTGGCTGGACCGAAACCGGCGAGCACCGTGCCGGCGTCTGCGTCTGCCCCGGTCACCGGTCCATCGTGCCCCGCCGGTACGACATCCACGAACGGACCGGGTGGGGAATGTGCCCGACTAAAGCAAAAAGCGTGGAAGGTGCGCTTAATACGTTAAGTCTTACTTAACTGCTTGCTTCTACGGAGCAACATAAAGTAACTTCACTCGCAACGCGAACCGGGGTGAGGGGATTTGATGGCCGGCGAGCAGCGCACCGTCGAACCGGGCACCGACGTGCTGATTCGCAAGGTTGACAGTCACCTGGCCGCGCTCCGCTGCGGTCTGCACGGCCCCGAGTTGGAGCTCGCCGAACGCCTCGCCCGCTGCCTGCGTGAGTTGGTCCGCAGCACCGCGCAGGCGAGCGCCGCCGATCGCGGCCAGGTCCGCGTCGCCGTGCACTACTTCGTGCTGCGTCGGGAGAGTCGCGGCCGGTTGCTCTCGGTGCGGTCGCTGGCCGCCGCCGAGCGGGTGGTCGACCGCGTCGCGCGCCAGCTCGGCCGCCTGGACCTGCTGGCCGAGCTGCACCGCGATTGCCCCACCCCCGACGACGCCCAACCCCTGAACAACGCCCTCCTCCACTAAACCCCCCACCCCGCACCGCTCCGCCTGCGGGTCGACGGCGACGCGTGGAGAGCCCACCCAACCTCCGCCCCAACCCCACTGTCGATCATGGGGTTGTGGTGGGTGAGAAGGCCCCTTTTCCGCCTCGAAGTGGACACCTTAACTCCATGATCGACCGGGGTTGGGTGGGGTGAATTCCGGCAAAACCGCCCGGAGGACGACGAACTGGCGTCTGATCGCTGCTAGGCGCCACTGCTGCACGGGCGTCGGCCACCTCGATCGGGAGCGCAGGTGCTGGTACTGCTCGTCCTCCACCTCGTGGCGGCCCTCGCCGCACCGCTGCTCGTCCGGTGGTGGGGTTCCAGCGCGTGCTACCCGCTGGCGCTGGCACCGGCCGCCGCCTTCTGCTGGGCCGTGGCCCGCACCCCGGCCGTCGCCGACGGTGGGGCCGTGGTCGAGACGTACCCCTGGGTCGGTCAGTTGGGCCTGGACATCGCGCTGCGGCTCACCACGCTGTCCTGGCTGATGACGCTGTTGATCGGCGGCGTCGGCGCGCTGGTGCTGGTCTACAGCGCCCGCTACTTCGACGCCGGCTCGACCGGGCTCGCGCAGTTCGCCGGGGTCCTGGTCGCGTTCGCCGGCGCGATGCTCGCCCTGGTCTTCGCCGACGACCTGCTGCTGCTCTACGTCGGTTGGGAGTTGACCACGATCTTCTCCTACCTGCTGATCGGGCACAGCACCGAACGGCGTTCCAGCCGGTGGGCGGCGGCGCAGGCGTTGACGGTCACCACGCTGGGCGGGCTCGCCATGCTGGTCGGGTTCATCATGCTGGGCGAGCACGCCGGCACCTACCGCTGGTCGCAGATCACCGCCGAAGGGCTGCCCGACGGCGGCTACCTGATCACGGCCGTGCTGCTGATCCTGGTCGGCGCGTTGTCCAAGTCGGCGGTGCTGCCGTTCAACTCCTGGCTGCCGGTGGCGATGGCGGCACCCACGCCGGTCAGCGCTTACCTGCACGCCGCGGCGATGGTCAAGGCCGGCGTCTACCTGGTCGGGTTGCTCGCGCCGGTGCTCGCCACGGTCGGCCCGTGGCGGCCGGTGGTGCAGGTCGCCGGCGTGGCGACGATGCTCGTCGGTGGCTGGGCGGCGCTGCGGCAGACCGATCTGAAGTTACTGCTGGCGTACGGGACGGTCAGTCAACTCGGTCTGCTGATCGCGGTCACCGGCTCGGGCACCCCGGACGCGGCCCTGGCCGGCGTGGCGATGCTGCTGGCGCACGCGTTGTTCAAGGCGGCGTTGTTCCTGGTCGTCGGCATCATCGACCACAGCGCGGGCACCCGTGACCTGCGCGAGTTGACCGGACTGCGGCACTGGTCCCGGCCGCTGTTCGTGGTGGCGGTGCTGGCCGCGGCGTCGATGGCGGGGGTGCCGCCGCTGGTCGGCTTCGTGTCCAAGGAGGCGGTGTTCGCCGCGTTCACCGATCAGCCGGTGCTCCTCACCGGTCTGGTCGCCGGAACGGTGCTCACCGTCGCGTACAGCGCACGTTTCCTCTGGGGCGCGTTCGCCGACCGGCCGGGGGTGGAGCCGGTCCGACCGGGGCCGGTGGCCGCGTCGTTGCTGGTGCCACCGGCGGTGCTCGCCGGGGTGGGTCTGCTCGCCGGTCCGGCCGCGAGTGTGCTGGACGAGCTGCTGCGCCCGTACGCCGATCTGCTCGGCGGGGTGGACGCGCACCTGGCGCTCTGGTCCGGGCCGACTCCGGCGCTCGGCCTGTCCGTGGTGGCGCTCGTCGGCGGTGGCCTGCTCTTCGCCCTGCGCGGGCCGTTGGCCCCGGTGCTGGCCCGCCTGCGCTCGCCGGTCGGCGGCAACCAGGGGTACGAGTGGATCGTGGGCCGCTTCGACCGGCTGGCCATCGAGGTCACCGGCGCGACCCAGCGTGGTTCCCTGCCGCAGTATCTGGGCGTCATCCTGGTCTCCCTGGTGCTGGTGCCCGGCACGGCGATGCTCTCCGCCGGCCCGTGGCGGGCTCGGCTCCCACTCTGGGACAGCCTGCTGCAACCGGTGGTCGTCGTGGTGATCGCGGTCGCCGCGGTGTTGGCGGTCGGTGCCCGCCGCCGCCTGACCGCGATGCTGCTGGTGGGGATGACCGGCTACGGCACGGCGATGCTGTTCGTCCTGCACGGGGCACCCGACCTGGCGCTCACGCAGTTCCTGGTGGAGACCGCGACGATCGCGATCTTCGTGCTGGTGCTGCGTCGGCTGCCGGAGCGGTTCTCGGCCCGCCCGCTGCGCCGTACCCGTTGGGTGCGCCGGGTGATCGGGGTGGCCGTGGGTGTGGTGGCCGCCGGGCTGGCCCTCACGGCCGCCGGTGCCCGCCGGGCACCGGACATCTCCGCCGTCTTCCCGGACCTGGCGGTCATGCAGGGGTACGGCCGCAACGTGGTCAACGTGACCCTCGTCGACATCCGGGCCTGGGACACCATGGGGGAGTTGGCGGTGCTGGTGGTGGCCGCGACCGGGGTGGCCAGCCTGATCTTCGAGCGCTCTCGCACCGGGCCGCGACCGCGCCGCCCGGACGCGGACCGCCGACTGACCGAGTCGGGCCGGTCGGTATGGCTGCGCGGTGGCCCCACCCTCTACGAGGAGCGTCGCTCGATCGTGTTGGAGGTGGTCATCCGGCTGATCTTCCACACCGTGGTGCTGTTCTCCCTCTTCCTGCTCTTCTCCGGGCACAACGCGCCGGGCGGTGGCTTCGCCGGCGGCCTGGTGGCGGGTCTCGCCCTGGTGGTGCGCTATCTGGCCGGTGGCCGGTACGAGTTGACCGAGGCCGCTCCGATCGGCGCCGGTGCGATCCTCGGCGCGGGGCTGGCCGTGTCGGCGGGCAGTGGGGTGGTGGCGTTGCTGGCCGGTGGCGCGGTGCTGGAGAGCGCCAAGCTCGACCAGACCCTGCCAGTGGTCGGTGACACCCACCTGGTGACGTCGCTCTTCTTCGACATCGGCGTGTACCTGGTCGTGATCGGGTTGGTGCTGGACATCCTGCGCAGCCTCGGCGCAGAGGTGGACCGGCACATCGAGGCCGCCGGGGAGGCACCCGGTGGCCTGGCCGTCGACAAGGGGGACCGGCCGTGAGCGCGAGGAGTGAGCCGGTGTTGCGAGCCCCGCAGTCGCGAACAGAGGTGGCGCCGTGAGCGCGAGCGACGCTGGGCCGACGTTGGTGATGGTGGTGGCCGTCGCGGTGTTGTTCGGGTGCGGGGTGATCCTGCTGTTGGAGCGCAGCCTGACCCGGATCCTGCTGGGTGTGATCCTGCTCGGCAACGGGGTGAACCTGTTGATCCTGCTGGGTGGGCGGTCGGGTGGGGCGCCGATCGTCGGCTCGGGTCCGGTGGATCGGATGAGCGACCCGCTGCCGCAGGCGATGGTGTTGACCTCCATCGTGATCACCTTCGGGTTCACCGCGTTCCTGCTCGCTGTGGCGTACCGCAGTTGGTATCTGTCCGGTGACGACGAGGTGCCCGACGACCTGGAGGACCGGCAGATCATCCGCCGGGCCGGGCGCAACGAGATGGGTGCCGTCGACCATGGTGGGGAGGGGCCGAACGGCGACCCGGAGCAGGTCGATCCGGAGCCCGCCCGTCGTCGGCTGCGGCGCGGGGACGACTCGTGATGGGCGCGTTGGTGCCGTTGCCGGTGGTGGTGCCGCTGTTCGGTGCGGCGTTGACCCTGCTGTTGGCCGGGATGCCCCGACTTCAGCGCGCGATAAGTGTGCTCTGCCTGTGCGGCACGCTCGTCGTGGCGCTGGTGCTGCTGGTGCAGGCGTACCGGCATGGGCCGGTGGTGGTGACGGTCGGCGCCTGGCCGGCCCCGGTGGGGATCGTGCTGATCGCCGACCAGTTGGCCGCGCTGATGGTGGTGGTCTCGTCGGCGGTGACCCTCTGCGTGCTGCTGTACTCGATCGGTCAGGGCCGCAGCGAGACGAGCGAGTCCACGCCGGTGTCGATCTTCCACCCGACGTACCTGGTGCTCACCGCGGGGGTGACCAACGCGTTCCTGGCCGGTGACCTGTTCAACCTCTTCGTCGGCTTCGAGATCCTGCTGGCCGCGAGCTTCGTGCTGATCACGCTGGGCGGCACCGAGACCCGGATCCGGACCGGGTCGACGTACGTGGTGGTCAGCATCCTCTCGTCGATGATGTTCCTGACGGCGGTGGGTCTGGTGTACGCGGCCACCGGCACGCTCAACCTGGCCCAGCTCGCCCACCGTCTCGACGACCTGCCCGACGGCGTACGGCTGGCCCTGGAGTTGACGTTGCTGCTGGCCTTCGCGATCAAGGCGGCGGTCTTCCCGTTGTCGGCCTGGCTGCCGGACAGCTACCCGACGGCGCCGGCCCCGGTCACCGCCGTCTTCGCGGGTCTGCTCACCAAGGTCGGCGTGTACGCGATCATCCGTACCGAGACGTTGCTGTTTCCCGGTGGGCACGCCGACACGCTGCTGATGGTCGTCGCCGGGCTGACCATGGTGGTCGGCATCCTCGGCGCGGTGGCCCAGTCCGACCTGAAGCGGCTCTTCTCCTTCACCCTGGTCAGCCACATCGGCTACATGATCTTCGGGGTGGCGTTGAGTACCGCCGCCGGGCTCTCCGGCGCGATCTTCTACGTGGTCCACCACATCACCATCCAGACCACGCTGTTCCTGGTCGCGGGTCTGGTCGAGGAGCGCGCCGGAAGCACGGACCTGCGCCGCATCGGCGGGCTGGCCCGGGTCGCGCCGCTGCTCGGGGTGCTGTTCTTCGTCCCGGCCATGAACCTCGCCGGGGTGCCGCCGTTCTCCGGCTTCCTCGGCAAGCTCGGTCTGCTCCAGGCCGGGGTGGCCGCCGGTGGGCCGCTGCCCGGGGTGCTGGTGGCCGCCGGCACGGTGACCAGCCTGCTCACCCTGTACGTGGCGTCCCGGGTGTGGAACATCGCCTTCTGGCGAGCGCCCCGGCTGGCCACCGGCGAGCCCGTCGTCCAACTGCCGAGGCTGATGGTCGGGGCCACCGTGGCCCTGGTCGCTCTCGGTCTGGCGTTGACCGTGCTGGCCGGTCCGCTCTTCGACGTCACCGCCGACGCGGCGGCCGACCTGCGTCTGCGTACCCCGTACGTGCGTGCGGTGCTGCCGGGCGGTGAACCGTGACCGGCCCGCCCGGGCGGACCCGGGACGACGGCGGGTCGCCGGTGTCGCGCGGCGGGCTCGGACGCCGGCGGGACCAGCTGGTGGCGCTCGGCTGGCTGGTGCTGGTCTGGATCCTGCTCTGGGGTGACGTCAACTGGGCGAACATCGTCGGCGGCCTGCTGGTCGGCACGGCGGTGCTGGTCTTCTATCCGCTGCCGGCGGTCACCTTCGGCGGTCGGCTCCGGCCGGGGGCGCTGCTGGTGTTCGCCGGCCGGTTCGTCGTCGAGCTGGTCCGCGCGAGCATTCACATCGCCCGGATCGCCGTGCAGCCCGGCTACCGGCCGCGCGGCGCGATCATCGCGGTCCAGCTACGGGTGCGTACGGACCTGAACCTGGCGCTCACCGCGGAGGCGGTCTCGCTGGTGCCCGGCACGCTGATCATCGAGGTGGACCGGCGGTCCGCGACCCTCTTCGTGCACGTGCTGGACACCCATCGGCCGTCGGACCTGTCCGCGGCCCGCAAGCGCACGCTCGCCGTCGAGCGCCGTCTCATCCGCGCCGTGGGTTCCGCCGCCGAACTGCGACTTGTCGAGTCCCGACCCGTCGAGAAGGGAACCGAACCATGATCACCTTTCTGGCCGCCGTCCTCACCGCCCTACTGTCGGTGACCGCGCTGCTGGCACTGGCCCGCCTCTACCGGGGGCCGTCCCTGATCGACCGGGTGATCGCCGCGGACATGCTGCTCGCCACCATGGTCGGCGCGGTGGGCGCGGAGGCGGCGGTCAACCGGCACGCCACCACGCTGCCGGTGCTCGTGGTGCTCTCCCTGCTGGGGTTCATCGGTTCGGTGTCGCTGGTCCGCTTCGCCGTCCGGGAGCAGGTGTGATCAGCACCGTCGCCGACTGGCTGGGCGCGGCCTGTCTGGTCGCCGGAGCGCTGCTCGCCCTGGCCGCCGCGATCGGCGTGCTCCGCTTTCCCGACGCCCTGTCCCGGATGCACGCCGCCACCAAGCCGCAGGTGCTCGGAGTGCTCCTGCTGCTGCTCGGCATCGCGCTGCGTCTCCGTTCCGGATCGGACCTCGGCATGCTCCTGCTCGTGGCTGTGTTTCAGCTGGCCACCGCGCCGGTGGCGGCCCAGATGATCGGGCGGGCCGCGTACCGGGCGGGTCGACTCGACCGGAGCCTGCTCGACGCCGATGAGCTGGCCGAACGCGGATCAGGCGGCGGGTCGTCCGGCCCGGCGTGACGACCGGGGAACCGGACGATCCGCTCCTTCGGCCCACCCCCAGCGAAGTCCCAGCCAGCGCCGATAAAATGGCGGCATGATCGACTCTTCTGCCCAGGAGGGCAGCAGTAGCCAGCCGGGTCGTGCCCGGCATATCCCCGTACCGACGACCCCGGGAGCCCTGAGCGACCCGTGTTGATCGTCGTTGGTCTTCTCTTGATCGTTGTTCTCACTGCCGCCACCGGTTACTTCGTGGCGCAGGAGTTCGGCTACGTCGCCGTGGACCGGGGCAAGCTGCGTCAGCTCGCCGACGACGGCGACCAGGCCGCCGCCCGGGCCCTGACGGTGACCAGCCGGCTCTCCTTCATGCTCTCCGGCGCCCAACTCGGCATCACCGTCACCGCCCTGCTGGTCGGCTACGTCGCCGAGCCGTACCTGGGCGCCGGCCTCGCCGACCTGCTCGGCGTGGCGGGCGTCAGCGAGGGGGTCACCCTGCCGCTGTCGGTGGTGTTGGCCCTGGTCATCGCCACCATCGTGCAGATGGTCCTCGGTGAGCTGGCCCCGAAGAACCTGGCCATCGCGCGGGCCGAGCCGTTGGCCCGCGCGCTGAGCCGGTCCACCCTCGTCTACCTCGCCGTCGCCGGGCCGGTGATCCGGCTCTTCGACCGGGCGTCGGTCCGGCTGCTCCGCCGGGTCGGCATCGAGCCGATCGAGGAGCTGCCCAGTGGCGCCACCCCGGCCGACCTGGAGCAGATCATCGCCGAGTCCCGCGAGGAGGGCAGCCTGGACGCGGAGATGTCCACGCTGCTCGACCGAGGTCTGGACTTCCGCGAGCTGACCGCCGGGGAGGCCATGGTGCCCCGGGTCGACGTGCACACCGTACGGGCGCACGAGTCGGTCAGCCGCGTGGTCGAGCTGCTGGACACCGGCCACTCCCGCTTCCCGGTACGCGGTGCGGAGGGCGTCGACGACCTGATCGGCGTCGTCGGCATCGCCGACGTGCTCGGCGTACCCCCGGAGGAGCGGTCGACCACGCCGGTGAGCGCGGTGGCGGGCCCGCCGCTGCTCGTACCGGAGACGTTGCCCCTGCCCACGGTGCTGGACCGCCTGCGGTCCGGCCACCGGCAGATGGCCTGTGTGGTCGACGAGTACGGCGGTTTCGCCGGGGTCATCACCCTGGAGGACATCGCCGAGGAGTTGGTCGGCCCGATCCGGGACGAGGACGACCCACCGGAGCGGGCACCCGCCCGCCAGGACGACGGATCGTGGGTGGTGCCGGCCCGCTGGCGGATCGACGAGGTCGCCGACAGCACCGGCATCGCGCTGCCCGAGGCACCGGAGTACGACACCCTGTCCGGGTTGGTGATGCGGGAGCTGGGCCGGGTGCCGGAGGTCGGTGACCGGCTGGAGATCAGCCTGCTGCCGGAGGGCGCGGACGGCGAGGTCAACGAGGCGGAGCCGCGCGCGCTGGTCGAGGTGCTGGCCGTGGACCGGCACGTGGCGGATTCGGTGCGGTTGCAGCTCACCAAGCCGGAGGTGACCGCGTGAGCCCCGGGATCGCGCTGTTCAGTTCGGTGATCCTGCTGGCGCTGAACGGGTTCTTCGTGGCTGCCGAGTTCGCTCTGGTGGCCAGCAAGCGCTACCGCCTGGAGCAGGCGGCGGCGAACGGTGGCCGGGCGGCACGCGCCGCGCTGGACGGCGTCCGCGAGCTGTCGCTGATGCTGGCCGGCGCGCAGCTCGGCATCACGCTGTGCACCCTGGGTCTCGGCGCGCTGGCCGAGCCGGCGATCGAGCACCTGCTCAGCCCACTGCTGCACGCGGTGGGCCTGCCGGACGCGGCCAGCCACCTGATCGCCCTGGTCTTCGCCCTCGGGGTGGTCACCTTCCTGCACCTGGTGGTGGGGGAGATGGCCCCGAAGTCCTGGGCGATCACCGACGCGGAGCGCTCGGCGACGCTGCTCGCGTTGCCGTTCCGGGCCTTCGCCCGGGTGTCGCGGCCGGTCCTGTCCGCGCTCAACGCGCTGGCCAACGCGATCCTGCGGCTGTTCGGGGTCAACCAGCAGGATCAGCTCGCCCAGGTGCACGGCCCGGACGAGCTGCGGATCCTGCTGGAGCAGTCCCGCGAGCACGGGCTGCTCGGCGCGGAGCAGCACCAGCTGTTGACCAGCATGCTGGAGTTGCAGGGCACGTCGGTGGCGCAGGTGATGGAACCGTTCGCCACGATGGTCACCGTCCGTCGGGACGACCCGGCCGGGCGGATCGAGGAGGTCAGCCGGGACAGCGGCCGGTCCCGGTTGGCGGTGCTGGACGAGCAGGGCGACGTGTGTGGCCTGGTGCACGTCCGGGAGGCGGTACGGGTGGTCACCACCGGCCGTGCCGCGACCGCCGGGGAGTTGATGACTCCCGCGTTCACCCTGCCCGCGACGTCCTCGGTCACCGAGGCGGTGGCGGCGATGCGGGCCCGGCAGTCGCAGCTCGCGTTGGTGCGCAACGGCGGTGGCCCGGCCCGACCGATCGGTTTCGTGGCTCTGGAGGACCTCCTGGAGGAGGTCATCGGCGAGTTCGACGACGAGACCGACACGGTCCCGCGCGGACGTCGCCTGCGGTGACGTGTCGACCCGGCCGCGCCGACGTGGTGCGGCCGGGTCGGCGCTGCCGCGCCGGGTGTCCGCCGGGGTAGGCGCGGTCGGGGCCGACGGGTGCGGCCCGGGTCGGCGCGGTGGGCGTGAGGTCATCGCGACCGGGTAGGCGCGCCGGGTGGGGCCGACGGGGTCCCGTCCGGGAGGGGGCCCGCGGTGCGACTGACCGGAGTGTCCCGGGAGTCCGGTTGGACCGGCCTGTCCGTGCAGACCACACTTCCCAACCCGAGCACCCGGCCGGGCCTGCGCCTGCCGGGGCGGGTGACAGTCGCGGCCGGACCGGAGGACGTGCTGGTCCGGCACATCCGGCTCGGCCTGGTCACCACCGTCGAACCGGATGATCCGGACGCCGCCCGCCGCCTCGTGCAGTTCC
Source organism: Micromonospora sp. WMMD964 (assembly GCF_029581455.1). Classification (NCBI taxonomy): domain Bacteria; kingdom Bacillati; phylum Actinomycetota; class Actinomycetes; order Micromonosporales; family Micromonosporaceae; genus Micromonospora; species Micromonospora sp. WMMD964. Next base: position 2,671,202 of record NZ_CP120860.1, read on the forward strand.
ATCAGGTGCCGATCGCCGGTCGGTTCGTCGTACCCGCCGGACGGCGGCGCGCTGTCGACTTCGCGTTGCCGTTGCCCTGGGAGACCCCGGTGACGACCTTCGGTGGGGTGCCGCTGCTCAGCCTGCGGATGGGTCTACGGACCGAGGTGTCCGTCGACCCCGACCTCGACCAGGGTGCGATGGTGCCCGTCTTCGTCCACCCGCTCCCCACCCAGCAGCACGTGTTCGCGGCGTTGGACACGCTGGGCTTCGCGATCCGCCAGGCGGGGTTGCAGGAGGGCGGGCTGCCCGGGGTGGAGCACACCCTGCCACTGCACCAGCGCTGGGGCTTCTGGGTGGGGCCGCTCTACGCCGGTCCGATCACCGAGCTTGAGGTGATCTTCGTGACCAACTCGGCGGGCCTGGAGGCGATCCTGTGGATGGATCGCCGGCTGGCGCTGGCCGGCATCACCCACCAGAGCATCAGCCGGTTCCGGATCTGGCACGAGGACGCCGACCGGCGGGACTGGGTCGCCACCGTGGACGGCTGGCTCCGCCAGGCGATCAACAGGCACGCCGCCGCTGCCGCGCACGCCGACTGGTCCGCGCGGATCGGCGGGTCCGCCCACGTCAGCCGCCACCCCGACGAGCCGATCCGTCCGGGCTACGGTCTCGGCGGCACCGCCGGCGGCGCGGGCGTCGGTGGCGGCGGCTCCGGCGGCGGCGACGGCACCTGACCCCCCGCCCCGCCGCTCCCGCCCCGCCGCCCCGCGCCCCGCCAACCCCGTCGATCATGGAGTTGCGGTGGGATGAAAATCCCTTTTCGTCCCCTTTAGGGGGCACCACAACTCCATGATCGACGCGAGCGTCAGCGCCGAGCGTCGAGGTTGACGGGGTGGGTGGGGTGGGGTCAGCCGGCGGTGGCGGTGGCCAGTTTGAGGCTGAAGGCCAGGAAGAGGGCGGCCACGGCGGTGGTGCCGCCGGCGGCCAGGCGGCGGCGCTGCCGGAACTGGGCCGCCAGGAAGGTACCCGCGAAGATCAACGCAGTCAGGTAGAGCGCGCTCGTCACCTGTGCGATCAGCCCGAGGAGCAGGAACGACAGCGCCGGCCAGGCGTAGCCGGGGTCGACGAACTGGATGAAGAACGAGATGAAGAACAGGATCGCCTTCGGGTTCAGCAGGCTGATCACCAGCGCCTTGCGGAACGGGCTGCGCATCGCCGCCGGCTCCGCGGCGTCGATGAGCCGCGGCGCGCTCGGGTCGTTGCGGTCGCGCCAGCGCCGCACCGCGCCGCGCAGCATGGTCAACCCGACATAACCGAGGTACGCGGCACCGGCGTACTTGATCACCAGGAACAGCGGAGGGTACGCCTTGAGCAACGACGCCACCCCGGCGGCGGAGAGGAACATCAGCACCCCGTCGCCGACGAACACGCCCCCGGCGGCCCGGTAACCGACCGCTACCCCTCGTTTGGCCGCGGTGGAGAGCACGAAGAGCGAGTTCGGCCCGGGCAGCAGGATGATGGCCACGGTGCCCAGCACGTACGTCCAGATGTCGGTGATCCCCAGCACGCCCGCCATCATCACGCCACCGGTGCCGTACGGCGAAGCCTTTCTCGCAGCCTGGCCTGTGCGTTCGGCCACTCGTCGACGGTCATCGCGTACTGGACGGTGTCCCGCCAGGAGCCGTCCGGGCGTTGCCGGTGCATCCGCAGCACCCCTTCCCGGGTCGCGCCGAGCCGTTCGATGGCCGCCTGGGAGCGGACGTTGCGGATGTCGGTGTGCCAGGCGACCCGCACCGCGCCCAGCTCGTCGAAGGCCCGGCCGAGCAGCAGCAGCTTCGCCTCGGTGTTGATCCCGGTACGCCACCAGGGCCGGCCGAGGAAGGTGTGCCCGATCGCCACCGCCCGCCGCTGCGGGTCGATCTCGTAGTAGGACGTGCTGCCGACCACCGCCCCGGTCGCCGCGCACCGTTGCACCCAGGCCACCTGCTCACCGCGGTGCTGGGCGGCCAGGGCGGCGCCGATCACCGCCGCGGTCTCGCTGGGCGCGGTGGGCGGTGCGACGGCGAGGTGCTGCCACACCTCCGGGTCTGCGGTGGCGGCGTGCAACTCGTCGGCGTGCGCCACCTCCAGCGGCTCCAGCCGGACGTGTTCGCCGTGCAGCGACACCGGGTCGTGCCAGGGCGTACGCGCCGTACGCAGGAACGCCGGCAGCGGCGCGGTGACCCCGGGGGCCGGTTCGGGTTGCCCGGCGGTCAACCGCAGCGGCAGCACACCGGCCCAGTGCGGCAGGTGCAGGTCGGCCTCGTCCTCGCGGACCCCGCCGCTGCGGGACCGGACGGACACCTCGCGCAGGGGCAGCGCCAGCACGGCGGTCTCGGCCAGCTCCCGTCGGCTGGGCGGGCGGGTGTCGGTGCTGCGTCCCGAGCCGACCTTCTCCACCAGCGCGGTGAGCATGGCGAGCTTCTCCCGCTCGTCGGTGACCAGGCGGGCGGTGCCGTGCGCGACGACCGAGCGGTAGTTGGCGCTGTGGTGGAACTGGGATCGGGCGTAGACCAGCCCGTCGAGCACCGTCACCGCGACGCAGACCGGCAGCCCGTCGCCCCGGGCGGCGAGCAGTGGCCGGCTTCCGGTGGAGCCGTGCAGGTAGAGGGTGTCGCCGATGCGGACGTGCAGGGTGGGCAGCACCCGGGGCTGGCCGTCGACGGTGAACCCGAGTGCGCAGTCGTACGCCTCGTCGAGCACGGCGTGAGCGGCGGCCTCGTCGTAGCTCATCCGGTCGCGGGAGCGGTGGGGTGTGGTCCGGGCGGTGGGTGGATACATGCGCTCGTCCCTTTGTTCTAGTACAATCCCTTGTTTGTGTCAGCACGCTATCAGCTCAGTGGTACGACGGCCGTCGAGATTTCGGCCGGAATCGAGTCGGGCATCCGTACCGGTGCGCTGTCCCCCGGGGCCGCGCTGCCCCCGGTGCGGGCGCTCGCCGCCGACCTGGGTGTCAGTCCCGCCACCGTCGCCCGCGCCTACCAGGAGCTACGCCAACGTGGCCTGCTCGTCACCGCCGGACGGCACGGCACCCGGGTCCGCCCCCGCCCTCCGGTGGCCGCCCGCCGCTCCGCGCTGCGCCCCCCGCCGCTGCCCGGGGCCCGCGACCTGTCCCGGGGCGAACCCGACCGCCGGCTGCTCCCTCCGCTCGGCCCGCACCTGGCGGCGCTCGCCGCCGACATCGGCCCCTCGGTCAGCTACTCCGACGCCGGAGTGCTGCCCGAACTGACCGAGGTGGCCCGTGCTCGACTGGACGCCGACGGCGTACCGGCCGGGGACCTGACCCTCACCGGCGGCGCGCTGGACGGCATCGAGCGGCTGCTCGGCGCCCACCTGCGGCCCGGCGACGCGGTAGCGGTGGAGGATCCGGGCTGGGCCAACCTGCTCGACCTGGTTGCCGCGCTGGGGCTGCGTCCGATCGGCGTACCCGTGGACGACGAGGGTCCGCTGGTGGCCGGGGTGGCCGCCGCGCTCGCCGCCGGGGCACGGGCGCTGGTGGTCACCAGCCGAGCGCAGAACCCGACCGGCTCGGCCGTCTCCGGGCAGCGTGCCGAGGCGCTGCGGGCGCTGCTCGGCGGTCGCCGGGACCTGCTGCTGATCGAGGACGACCACGCCGCCGAGCTGGCCCGCGTACCCCTGCACCCGCTGGCCGGTGCGACCGCGAGCTGGGCCTTCCTGCGGTCGGTGAGCAAACCCTTCGGCCCGGACCTGCGGCTCGCGGTGCTGGTCGGCGACGAGACGACGGTGGCCCGGGTGGCCGGTCGGACGCGGGTCGGCGCGGGCTGGGTCTCCACCGTGCTGCAACGACTCGTCCTCGCCCTCTGGCGGGATCCGGCGGTCGACGAGCTGGTGCGGCGGGCGGCACAGAGCTACGAGCGGCGACGCGACGGGCTGCTGGGCGCGCTGGCCGAGCACGGCCTCCGGGCGCACGGTCGTAGCGGCATCAACGTCTGGCTGCCGGTGCCGGACGAGACCAGCGCGGTCACCGCGTTGCGTGACGCCGGCTGGGCGGTCGCCCCCGGCGCCCTCTACCGCATCGCCGCCGCGCCCGCCGTGCGTATCACGGTCAGTTCGCTGGATGCCGACGACCTGGTCCCGCTGGCCGCCGCTCTGGCGGACGCCGTCAACCCGACTCCACCCCCGGGCTTCCCCACCTGACCGCCCTCGGTCGGCCGCCCTGCTCCAGGTGTCGGCGGGACCGACGGTTCGACCAGAAAGTACGAGGTTGCGGGGCTCATGGCTAAAGGGGCGGGTATGCGGGCCGCCGGAGGTGGGGACCATGGCTTCTCCTGGAGCGCGCAAGGGAATCTGGATCGTGGTGGCGCTGGTGATCATCATCATCGTCATCGTGTTGATCGCGATCGCTTCCGGTGGTGACGGCGGCGGAAACGGTTACTGAGCCGGTTCGGCGGGCGGGCGTACCCGGCACCGGGCGACGAACGGGTATATAACAGTCGGCATGGCCGAGCAGACCGGGAACGCCCCGGGCGCCCAGCGGTTCATCCCGCCCGACGCCGACACCATCGACGCCCTGCGTACCGCCGCCGGCGGCTGTCGGGGTTGCGAGCTGTACCGGGACGCCTCGCAGACGGTCTTCGGCCGGGGCGACGAGAGCGCCCGGGTGGTGCTGGTCGGCGAGCAACCGGGCGACATGGAGGACCAGAAGGGGCTGCCCTTCGTCGGCCCCGCCGGTCGGCTGCTGCGCCGCGCCGTCGACGACGCCGGACTGGACCCGGGCCACCTCTACCTGACCAACGCCGTGAAGCACTTCCGTTTCGAGTTGCGCGGCAGGCGGCGGATCCACCAGACCCCCGACCAGGTGCACATCACGGCCTGTCGACCCTGGTTGGTCGCCGAGTTCGCCCGGTTACGCCCGGAGATCGTGGTGGTGCTCGGCGCGACCGCCGCCAAGGCGCTGCTCGGGCCGTCCTTCCGGGTCACCAGGCAGCGGGGCGAGTTGCTGCCCTGGCCCGCCTCGGCCCAGCGTCCGGAGGACTTCCAACGGGTGCCGGTGGACAACGCCGGGAAGCACGCCGACGCGCCGCAGGCTCGGCTGCTGGCCACCATCCACCCGTCCGCGGTGCTGCGCGCCGACGACCAGGACAAGGCGTACGAGGGCCTGGTCGCCGACCTCACCGTCGTCACCCGCGCCCTGCCCGACTGACACCGGGGTAGTCCACGATCGACAGTGCTCCCGGGGATTGCGCGGCGGTCGAGCCTGGGTAACGGGAGCCGATGGACGTCGACAGCGACCCCCGTCGTGCCGATGCGCCCACCGAGGCCGGGGAGGGCCGCCGGGGACGGCGGCGGTTCCTCGAACGGGCGCCCGGTCTCCAGCTCATGGCCGTCTACTGGGTGCCGGTCACGGTGTTCGTCGGGCTGCCGGTGCGCTGGCTCTTCGACCGGCAGGAGTCGCTGGTCGAGGCCGTGCTGGGCGGCGCCTGGAACGCCGTCTGCATCGGTCCCGCGATCTACCTCGGCCGGCGGGCCGCCGGCGAGCAGGCCGCCCGGCGGGACCCCGAGGGGTACGCGCTGCGCGAGGCCCTGCGTACCGGCACGGTGCCCGAGGACGAGGGCACCCGGGCCGCACTGCCCGGCTACCTGGCCGGACAGCGGCGGGCCACCTGGGCGGCGCTGCTGTTCATCCTCACGATCTGTCTCGGCCTGGTCCTGCTGGCTCTGCTCGCCGCCGACAACGAGGGCTCCGTGGTCCTCTCCGGGGCGGTAGCCGTCGTCAGTGTGGCCGTCGCCGTGCTGACGCTGACCCGAATCCGCCGGCTCGCATCCCTGCTGCGGGCCGGACCACCGGGAGCGCCCCGATAGACACCGGCCGCAGCCCTCCATCGTGATCCTGCCGAACACGTCCGCTGCGGCGATCAGGCGATCTCGGACCAGGTAGAGACCCCTCCGGGCAACACGGTGCCGTCCTCCGACTGCGGCCGGCCACCGTGGCCAGGTCGCCCCGCCGCCGGGCGTCGTTGAACCGTTCCACCGACCGGTTTCGGCATCGCCCGTCCCGGCACCATCGGCGCCGTCCACACCGGAGGCGACGCCGATCCCGGCCCCGGCGTGCCCGGCGGCGGCCGACCCGATACCTACCGGAAACGGCACTGCGCGATCCGCGAAACAGCTTCTCTGCAGACTCATGCGAGTCGATCTTGTAGGGGAGGCGTGATGAGCGGTCAGACACAGTCGACGGTCAGCCGGCGTGGGTTCCTGCGGGCGGTGGGAGTCAGCGGTGGTGCCGGTGCGATGCTCGCCACGATGGGCGCGATGGGCCTCGCTCCCAGCGCGGAGGCGTCGGTCACCCCGGCATTCCGGCCGCCGGAACGGTCCGACTTCACGCTGACCGGGCGGCCGGGTGCCAGCGTGGTCATCCTCGGGGGCGGCATCGCCGGTCTCACCGCCGCCTACGAACTGGGCAAGGCGGGTTACCGCTGCACGATCCTCGAGGCGCGGCACCGCGTCGGCGGGCGGAACCTGACCATCCGCGGCGGCGACGTCGAAACCGACCTCGATGGACGGACGCAGCGTGCGGGCTTCTCCGACGGGGTCTACTTCAACGCCGGGCCGGGCCGGATCGCGCAGTGGATGGTGACCATGGACTACTGCCGGGAACTCGGCGTGCCCGTCGAGGTCTTCACCAACCAGAACGCCGACGCCTGGATCTACAACGAGTCCGCCGGCATGACCGAGCCGGTCCGGTACCGCACCGCCAAGGCCGACGTGTACGGCTACGTCTCGGAACTGCTGGCGAAGGCGACCGACCAGGGCGCGTTGGACGCCCAGCTCACCACCGAGGACCGGACCCGGCTCCTGGCGTTCCTGCAGAGCTTCGGCGCGATCGGCGGACGCACCAACGGATGGGCGTACACCGGGACCAGCCGTCGGGGCTTTGCCGCCTATCCGGGCGCGGGCAACGACGTGGGCAGCCCTCTCGGTGCGCCCCCGGCGCTCTCCGACGTCTTCGCCAGCAACGTCGGCCGGTACTTCTCCTTCGAGTTCGGCTACGACCAGGCCATGCTGATGTTCCAGCCGGTCGGCGGCATGGACCAGATCCCCCGGGCCCTGGCCAAGGCGGTGGGCATGCACCGGATCCGGCTCGACGCCGAGGTGACCGGGGTGACCGACCGGGGCGGCGCCGTCGAGGTGACCTACCGGCAGGGCGCCCGGCAGGCACAGATCACCGCCGACTACTGCGTGGCCACGCTGCCACCGCACCTGATGGCCCGCGTACCGCACAATCTCGGCACGGCCGTGACCGCCGCCCTGGCCGACTTCCCGGTCACCGCCGCCGGCAAGATCGGGTTGGAGTACCGCAGCCGCTGGTGGGAGACCGACCAGCGGATCTACGGCGGCATCACCGAGACCGATCTGGACCTGTCGCACATCTGGTACCCGTCGCACGGCTTCCACGGCAAGCGCGGCCTGGTCGTCGGCTACTACAACACCGGTGCGAACGCCAGGGCGTACAGCGGGCTCACCCCCGAGCAGCGCAGGGAGCGTGCGGTCGACCAGGGTGTGAAGATCCATGGTGACAAGTACCGCAGCGAGCTGGTCACCTCGTACTCCCACGCCTGGGACCGGACCCGCTACATCGAGGGCGCCTGGACCTCACCTCGCTACGGCACAGCCGGCTACAACCTGTTGCTCCAGCCGGCCGGGCGGGTCTACTTCGCCGGGGACTGGCTGAGCCACGAGGTGGCCTGGCAGCACGGCGCGTTCGTGGCGGCCCGCTCGGCGGTGTCGTCGCTGCACCAGCGCGTGCTGGCCGGCTGACCGACCACGCCGACCGGGCGCCACCCCGGTCCGCAGGACCCGCACCCGGATCAAGGCCCGACCAAGATCCGCGCAGTTTCGGGGGAAGTGCTGCCTCCAAGCGCGCTGAGACAGCAACATCCCTGAAACTGCGCGGATCATGCGGGGCGCGGGGCGCGGGGCGCGGGGCGCGGGGCGCGGGGCGCGGGGCGCGGGGCGCGGGGCGCGGGGCGGCGGGGCGGCGGGGTGCGGGGGTGCGGGGGTGCGGGGCGGCGGGGCGCGGGGCGCCCGCGGGGCGGGGCGGCGGGGGGCGGGGTGGGTGCGCGAGGATGGGGTCACCTCGTTCGTAAGGAGCGTCGATGGCCACCGACCTGACCGCGCCGGGCGCCGCGACTCGCCCCGACATCACGTCGATCCAACGTCGTACCCTGCGGTTGCTCTTCACCACCCAGATCGTCGGTGGTGTCGGCGTCACCATCGGCATCGCGGTGGGCGCGCTGCTCGCCGCGCGGATCGCCGGCACCGCCGTGGCCGGTGTGGCGCAGAGCGCCGGGGTGGTCGGCGCGGCGCTGCTCGCCGTCCCGGTCACCCGGATCATGGCGCGGCACGGGCGGCGACCGGGGCTGGTGGTGGCGTACGTGGTCGGTGCCGTCGGCGGCGTGCTCGTGGTGCTGTCCGCGGTGACCCGCTGGGTGCCGCTGCTCTTCCTCGGCATGTTGCTCTTCGGTGGGGGCACCGCCGCGAACCTCCAGGCCCGCTACACGGCTGTGGACCTCGCCGAGCCGGCCCGACGAGGGCGGCAGCTCTCCCTGATCGTCTGGGCGACCACCATCGGTGCGGTGACCGCGCCGAACTTCGCCGCGCTGGCCGACCGGGTCACCACCGGTTGGGGGCTGCCCCCGCTGGCCGGCCCGTTCGCGTTCAGCTCGGCCGCGTTCGTGTTGGCTGCCGTCGTACTCCTCGGGTTGCTCCGGCCCGATCCGCTGCTCACCGCGCGGCGGCTCGCGGTGGCCGACCCGCCCGTCGTGGCACCGACCGACGCCGCGCCGGTCAAGGTGCGCGCGCCGCGCGGCGCCGGGATGCGGGCGGCCTGGTCGGTGGTACGCGAGCGGCCCGCCGCCCGACTCGGCATCGCCGCCGTGGCGGTCGGCCACCTGGTCATGGTGGCGGTGATGGCGATGACCCCGGTCCGGCTCGGCGAGTCGCACGCCGACGCCGACGTGCTGCGTCTGGTCGGCATCGTGCTGAGCCTGCACATCGCGGGCATGTACGCGTTCTCCCCGGTGGTGGGTTGGCTCACCGACCGGCTGGGCCGGCGGGCCGTGATCCTCGGTGGGGTCGGGTTGCTGCTGGCCGCCTGCGCGGTCGCCGGCACCGCCGGGCACCACACACCCCGGCTCTCGGTGGGCCTGGTCCTGCTCGGGCTGGGCTGGTCGGGGACCATGGTGGCCGGCTCGACGCTGCTGTCCGAGTCGGTGCCGACCGGGGTGCGGCCGAGCGTCCAGGGGTTCTGCGACCTGGTCATGGGGTTGGCCGGAGCCGTCGCGGCCGTGGTCAGCGGGTTTGTCATGCAGTTCGCCGGTTATCCGGTGCTCACCCTGCTCGCGGCGGTCGCGGCGGCGCCCCTGGTGGCGCTAGCGTTGCGCCCGGTGCCGACCGGGGCACCGGACGAGGAGGGCTGATCACGTGCGGCTGACCGACTTCTGGGCGCGCCTGGAGGAGGCGTTCGGGCCCGGCTACGCGGCGAGCATCGCCCGCGACCAGGTGCTGTCCCAGCTCGGCGGACGGACCATCGAGCAGGCGCTGGCGTCGGGTGAGCAGACGCACGTGGTGTGGCGGGCGGTCTGCGCCGCGTACCCCGACCGAGTGCCTGCCCGACTACGCTGAGCAGCCTTTTCGTCGCTTCCGCGTGTCGCCTGTCGAGTCGTACACCTGTTCGGCTATTGTCCACAGCGGGGTGCTCGTCCACAGCTCGCGGCCCGTCGGCTGGTTTTCTGTCGGACCCAGCGCCTAGCGTGTCCGCGTGACGCGAAGCTCAGCAAAGACGCCGGCGAAGGCAGGGGTGGCAACCATGGCAGCAGGACCTGACCGGGAGAAGGCACTCGACCTTGCTCTCGCTCAGATCGACAAGCAATTCGGCAAGGGCTCGGTGATGCGGCTGGGGGAGCGGCCCGTCGTCCAGACCGCCGTGATCCCGACCGGCTCCATCGCGCTCGACGTGGCGCTCGGCGTGGGCGGTCTGCCGCGGGGTCGGGTGATCGAGGTCTACGGCCCCGAGTCCAGCGGTAAGACCACGGTGGCCCTGCACGCGGTGGCCAACGCCCAGCGCAACGGCGGCATCGCCGCCTTCATCGACGCCGAGCACGCGCTCGACCCGGAGTACGCGAAGGCCCTCGGTGTCGACACCGACGCGATGCTGGTCTCCCAGCCCGACACCGGCGAGCAGGCGCTGGAGATCGCGGACATGCTGATCCGCTCCGGCGCGCTCGACATCATCGTGATCGACTCGGTGGCGGCCCTGGTGCCGCGCGCCGAGATCGAGGGCGAGATGGGCGACAGCCACGTGGGTCTCCAGGCGCGGCTGATGAGCCAGGCGCTCCGGAAGATCACCGGTGTGCTCAGCAACACCGGCACCACGGCGATCTTCATCAACCAGCTGCGGGAAAAGATCGGCGTCATGTTCGGCAGCCCGGAGACCACGACCGGTGGTCGGGCGCTGAAGTTCTACGCCTCGGTCCGGCTCGACGTGCGACGCATCGAGAGCCTCAAGGACGGCACCGACGTGGTCGGCAACCGCACCCGGGTCAAGGTCGTGAAGAACAAGGTGGCCGCGCCGTTCAAGCAGGCCGAGTTCGACATCATGTACGGCAAGGGCATCTCCCGTGAGGGCTCGCTGATCGACGTCGGCGTGGAGCAGGCGATCATCCGCAAGTCCGGAGCGTGGTACACGTACGACGGCGACCAGCTCGGTCAGGGCAAGGAGAAGGCCCGGGAGTTCCTGAAGGAGAACCCGGACGTGGCCGCCGAGATCGAGAAGAAGATCCTGGAGAAGCTCGGCGTCGGTGTCGGCGCGGGCGACGCCGCCGGTGGCCCGGAGTTGCCGCCGGTCGACTTCTGACCGGTCGCTGACCAGTGGCAGGACGACGCGCCCGCACGGGGCGGGGCTGGGATGCCAGTCCGCCCCGTGCGGGCGACGCCGCTGATCCGCCGCGTCCCCGTCGGGGTCGCCGGGCCGAGTCGCCGACGGACGAACCGGCGCCCCCACCGCGCGACGAGTCCGAGGTGGCTCGCGAGATCTGCCTGCGCCAACTCGCCGTCCGGCCGCGTACCCGGGCCGAGTTGGCCGGGGCGCTGGCCAAGCGGGGCATCTCCGAGCAGGTGTCCGCCGAGGTGCTCGACCGGTACGACGAGGTCGGCATCATCGACGACGCCGCGTTCGCCCGAGCGTGGGTGTCCAGTCGGCACTCAGGTCGCGGGCTGGCTCGGCGGGCGCTCGCCAACGAGTTGCGCCGCAAGGGCGTCGACGGCGAGGTGGCCACCGAGGCGCTGGGTGAGCTGGACGAGGAGACCGAGGCCGACACCGCCCGCAGTCTCGTGGAACGCAAGCTGCGCACGGCCCGAGGCGAGCCCGACGCGGTCTTCCGCCGGCTGGTGGGCATGCTGGCCCGCAAGGGCTACCCGCCGGGGGTCGCGATCCGGGCGGTGAAGGACGCCCTCGCGGCGCAGAGCGCCGAGGCGGCCGAGTTCGCCGAGCAGATCGACGCCGACGTGCTCGCCGACGCCGAGGGCGACCTGGACCGCGACACCCGCGCCGTCGAGTGATCTGCCCGCCCCGCTGAGGTCGACGCCCGCTGAGTCGACCTCAGCGGGGAAAGCGCAGGCTCTCCACGATCAGATCGCAGCCGGCCCGCATCTCCACCGCCAGCCGGTCGTGCCCGCAGCTGACCATGAGGTTGTGGGTGCCGCCTGGCAGGACGCCGTACACCATCACGTCCTGGACCCCCGGCTCGCCGTCCCACCGGGGGCCGCCGCCCAGGGCGGAGAGGTCCATCCGGACCGCCTTCGCGCCGTCCAACGTGAGTCGTTCGACCGACGGGTTCTGCATGGCGCGGGATGGGTCGTCGACCAACAGCAGGTCCATCGGCGAGCCCTCGACCCGGTTGCTCTCACTCGCGATCAGGATGACGGCGTCGCCCTCGGCTGCGCCCCGAGGCGAGAGGTGGACGCAGTTCGCGTCGCCGCGCGGGGGGCACGGGCCTGCCGTCCAGCCCTTCGGGGCGGTGAAGCTCACCCGTCCGTCGCCGGTGGTCGTCCGCTCACCCGGGCCCAGTCGGGTCGTGTCGCCCGCCCGGGGCGCGGAACCGGTGCCCGATCGCCGGCTGCCGAGGGCCACCACGACCGTGAACGACAGCATCAGCACGGCGATGAACAGGGGCCATTTCCGAGTCATGCGCGGACCGTACGGGAGCACCACAAGGTCAACAATCACCCGCTGGTGTGGGCGGCGGACACCGGCGGACCGGCCGGGACGGCCGACCGGTTGATCGTGCTCGATCCGGGATGTGGTGGCCTGACCGGCACGACGACCCCACTACATCCTGGATCGAGCACGATCTTGGCGGCGGGCGGCGGGCGGCGGGCGGCGGGCGGCGGGCGGCGGGCGGCGGGCGGCGGGCGGCGGGCGGCGGGCGGCGGGCGGCGGGGTGGCGGGGGTGGCGGGGGTGGCGTTGCGTTGGTGGTGGCCGGTGGCTGCGCGGACCGCGCGGCGGCGGTGACTGGTGCCGCGCGGCGGCGCGGTGGCGTCGCGAGCGCAGTTTCGTCGGCGCCGACGTCATGGTTGTCACAAAGTCGGCTCTACCCGCCGGCGTCGTCGTCCCTGAACAGGTAGGACATGTCAATAAGCCCTGCCAGGTCGCGGTTTTTGTCACCCTGTGTCCGCAACGACATCAGCTTTCGGTGACGATTCAACTTCTCTCCGTTCGGGGGGTTTGATCATGAGTCCTTGACCAGAGCACCCCCGGAGACCTAGCCTCGCCATACAGGCTCACATTGCCCGACCATCGCAGGCTAAGCGCACAACATAGATCGCGTAACAAGACAGCATCACTTTGGCCGACTCCACGGCCTTTGGCGGCAGCTCCGGACTGGCCGGTCCGGGACGCCGCGACAACTGCACCCGGTCGCCGACGTTGCCTGCGGGCACCGCCGGCGGAGAGAGCTACCCACGGCCAGCCGCTCCGGTCGGGCGTCCACAGCCGCAGCAGTGTGCCCCGGCACGGTCGCTGCGGTCTCGACGTTAGGGGAGGCGGCCATGGCGGGGCGGCGGCACAGGTTCACCGGTGGACCCGACGGGGTCCCGGCATGAACGCCTTCGATGTCGTGCTCCTCGCGGCCGTCCTCGTCCTCGCCGTGGTGGTGATCGGGGCCGTGCTGGTGGGCATCCGGACGATGCGCCGGATGGGTGTCGCGCCGGCCCCGGAGGATCCCGCCTTCATTGCCGAGAAGGACCGTCAGGAGCAGTCCCTCGCCGCCCTGCGGACCGCGGCCGACGAGGCGAACAGCACGATCGACGTGGCCAAGTCCGCCGCCGCGGCGGCCCGTACGGAGGCCGCGGCGGCGAAGGCGGAGGCGAAGGCGGCCCGCGCCGAGGCGCGGCGGGTGCTCGACGACGCCCGCGCCGAGGCGGACACCGTGCTGGAGCGCGCCCACAAGCAGGCCGAGGCGGACGCCGAGCAGTTGCGCACGGCGGCGCGGCGCAGCGGCGAGCGGGAAGTCGCGGTGTTGGCCGCCACCACCCGGGAGCAGGCCGCCGAGGTGGAACGTCGGGCTGCCCGGATGGACGAGCGGGAGCGGATGCACACCGAGGAGGTGGAGCGGTTCGCCGAACGGGAGCGGCAGCTCACCGCCGCGAAGGCCGACCTCGCCGCCCGGGAGTCCGCGCTCGCCCAGCGGGAGGTCGAGCTGGCCGAGTCGGAGGAACTGCGCCGTCGGGAGTTGGAGCGGGTCGCAGGGCTCACCGCCGAATCGGCTCGACTGGAGTTGATCGAGGCGATCGAGACGTCCGCCAAGCGGGAGGCGGCACTGCTCGTACGGGACATCGAGTCCGACGCGCGCAACACCGCCGAGCAGCGGGCCCGCCACATCGTGGTGGACGCGATCCAGCGGGTCGCCAGCGAGCAGACCGCCGAGAGCGTGGTCAGCGTCCTGCACCTGCCCGGTGACGAGATGAAGGGGCGCATCATCGGCCGGGAGGGGCGCAACATCCGCGCCTTCGAGTCGGTGACCGGCGTCAACCTGATCATCGACGACACCCCCGAGGCGGTGTTGCTGTCCTGCTTCGACCCGGTCCGCCGGGAGGTGGGCCGGCTGACGCTGGAGAAGCTGGTGCTGGACGGGCGGATCCACCCGCACCGGATCGAGGAGGTCTACGACCTGGCCCGGCAGGAGGTGGAGCAGCTCTGCCTCCGCGCCGCCGAGGACGCCCTGGTCGAGGTCGGCATCACCGAGATCCACCCGGAGTTGGTGACCCTGCTCGGCCGCCTGCGCTACCGCACCTCGTACGGGCAGAACGTGCTCAAGCACCTGGTCGAGACCGCGCACATCGCCGGAATCATGGCCGCCGAGCTGCGGTTGGACGTACCGATCATCAAGCGCTCGGCGTTCCTGCACGACATCGGCAAGGCGCTCACCCACGAGGTGGAGGGCAGCCACGCCATCATCGGCGCGGACCTGGCCCGCAAGTACGGCGAGCACGAGGACGTGGTGCACGCCATCGAGGCGCACCACAACGAGGTGCCCCCGCAGACCATCGAGGCCGTCCTCACCCAGGCGTCCGACGCCTGCTCCGGCGGTCGGCCGGGCGCGCGTCGGGAGAGCCTGGAGGCGTACGTCAAGCGGCTGGAGCGGATCGAGGAGATCGCGGCAGGCAAGCTCGGCGTGGACAAGGTCTTCGCCATGCAGGCCGGCCGGGAGATCCGGGTGATGGTCAAGCCGGACGACGTGGACGACATCGGGGCGGCCGTGCTGGCCCGGGACGTGGCCAAGCAGATCGAGGAGGAGCTGACCTACCCGGGTCAGATCCGGGTCACCGTGGTCCGCGAGTCCCGGGTGACCGAGATCGCCCGCTGACCGCGTCCTCTCGTCTGCGGGCTGAGTGCGGTCTCCAGGTGAGACGCAAGTCCGCAGCCGCGCGCACACCGCTACCCGGGGGAGTGGGACGGCGTGAGGGCGGCTTTCGCCGGGCGGCGGGCGGCTCGCAGCGCGAGTGCCGTGCAAGCCACCGCTGTGGCCAGACACAGGAATACGCCCGGGTTGACATATGCGGGGACCAGTTCGGCTGTGGCGCCGTCGGCATAGCGGCAGACATGCCTCAGTGGCAGCCAGTCGTCGCTCGTCGACGTGGGTGCCCCAGGGTTGGCGGGGCAGTACTCGCTGGCGGCGCGCAGATCGAGGGAGTGACCCGCCCACAGTCCGTGCACGTAGAGAACGACGGCGGCGAACGGTGCAACGATTGCTCCGACGGCCAGTCGGGCGACGATGGTCATCGGCCTTGTCACCCGACCCGGTGCCGGTCTTCGGTACGCACAGTAAGCGTCATCGGGGCACCCCCGGGGGGATGCCCCGATATCGAGGATGTTGAGTCGATCATGGGCCAGGCGTGACCTGGTGTCAGATGCCCGTGCCGGAGCTTTCGGCCTGGGACATCAGCGCTGCCGGGGGCGGGTTCTGCGCCGGGGTGCCGGCGGTCTTGCGGCCCTTGGCGAGCCGGTGCTGGACGTACTGGGCGAGCTTCGACAGCGAGTAGTTCACCACGATGAAGAGCACGGCGATCACGACGTAGACCTGGATCGGGTTGCCCAGCACGCCGATGATCTGCTTGCCGATGTTCAGGGTCTCCTCGTAGCTGATGATGAACCCCAGCGAGGTGTCCTTGAGCACCACGACCAGCTGGCTGATCAGTGCCGGCAGCATGACCCGGAAGGCCTGCGGCAGCAGGATCATCCGGGTGGTCTGGATCGGGGAGAGCCCGATGGCGGCGGCGGCCTCCGCCTGACCGCCGGGCAACCCCTCCATGCCGGAGCGGAGGATCTCGCCGATCACCACCGAGTTGTAGATGGTGAGGCCGATGACCAGGTACCAGAAGTTGTCGAAGTAGAGGCCGAACTCGGGGAAGCCGCGGGCCACGAAGAAGATGGTGATCACCACGGGCAGGCCCCGGAACACCTCGACGCAGACCCGGGTGACCGCCGACAGCACCCTGCTCAGCCCGCGCAGCAGGTATGCCACCGGCGTCGCCGCGCCGGTGAAGCGCCGTTGGATCAGGCTCTTCAGCTGGATCCGAAGCACGGCGAGCAGCGTGCCGATCACCAGCGAGGAGACGATGGCCAGGGCCGCCGCGAGCAGCGTGTTCTTGAAACCGAGGCCGATCCGGTCCCACACCTGGGAGAAGTTCTCGTTGGAGGGGTCGATCAGCGGGCCCCACAGCTCCATCGAGAGCTGGCCCTTCTCGTCCAGGGGCCGGTAGATCAGGAAGTACGCGCCGACGAGCAGGACCACGCCGGCGACGATGCTGCTGATCAGGGTGATCCGCCGCTGCCGCGGCCCGGGAACGTCGTAGAGGACGCTGGTCTGTTGACTCATCGGGCCACCGCCTGTCGCTTCTCGATTCGGTCCAGCAGGGCGCCGAGTGGCACGGTCATGATCAGGTAGCCGATCGAGATGCCGATGGCGACCGGAATGAAGGCGTAGCCCTCAGCCCCGGTGAGCTGATCGGCCGTGGCCGACAGGTCACCGGCGACCCCGAAGAAGCCGGCCAGCGCGGAGTTCTTGATCATTGCGATGATCACCGAGCCGAGCGGGACGATCGAGGCCTGCCAGGACTGGGGCAGCACCACGTAGCGCAGGTTCTGCCCGAAGGTCAGACCCAGCGATCGCGCCGCCTCCGCCTGGCCGGGGGGCACCGCGTTCACTCCGGACCGCAGCGCCTCACAGACGAACGCGGCCGTGTAGAGGACCAGGGCGATCAACGCGAACCGGAAGTACGGCAGGTCGGTGCCGAGCCGGGTGAACAACGAGTCGATGACCGGGATGCGGAGGAAGTCCGCGTTGGAGTCGAGCGCCGGCAGACCGAACGCGGCGAAGAACATCACCACTGTCAACGGCATGTTGCGGAAGACGTTCACATAGCTGGTGCCGACCGCGCGCAGCGGCGGCACCGGCGAGATGCGTAGCACCGCCACGACGGCGCCCAGGATGAGGGCGCCGATCGCGGCGAGTAGGCAGATCTGGAGGGTGAGCCAGAAACCACCCGCAAAGACGTCGAACTTGTCGATGAGCACGTTCACGGGTCGGTGTTCCTCTCACCCTCCAGATCAAAGGATCAGATCAGTAGCGGTTGATGGTCGGCGCCGAGCCCAGTTCCGCGCCGAACTTGCCGGCGGTGTCGTCCCAGGCCTTCTTCCAGCTGCCGTCGGCGACCGCCTTGTCCAGGGTGTCGTTGATGAAGCTGCGGAAGTCGGCGTCCTCCTTCTTCACCCCGATGCCGTACGGCTCCTTGGTGAAGTTGCTGCCGGCCAGCTTGAACGACGCCTCGTCCTTGGCGATGTAGCCGAGCAGGATCACGTTGTCCGTGGTGACGGCGTCGACCTGGCCGCCCTTGAGGGCGTCCCGGCACTTGTCGTACGTGTCGAAGGGCACCACCTGGGTGGCGACGTCCTTGACGTACTTCTTGATCTCCTCGAGCGGCGTCGAGCCGGTGACCGAGCAGACCTTCTTGGTGCCGTCCTTGAACGAGTCCGGGCCGGTGATGGTCGTGTCGTCCTTCTTGACCATGATGTTCTGGCCGGCCTCGTAGTACGGGCCCGCGAAGGCGATGCGCTCCTTGCGCTTGTCGTTGATCGTGTAGGTCGCGGCGACCAGGTCGACCGTGCCGTTGACGATCACGTCCTCACGGACCTTCGAGGGGGCCTCGACCCACTCGATCTTGTCCTCGGGGATGCCGAGCTCCTTGGCGATGATCTTGGCGATCTCGACGTCGAAGCCCTCCGGCTTGCCGGAGAGGCCCTTGAGGCCGAAGCCCGGCTGATCGAACTTGGTGCCGATCTTGATCTTCTGGGCCTTGTTCAGCTTCTCCATCGTGCTGCCGGCGGCGAAGGACTTGCTGCCAGCGCCGGTGCCCTCCCCGCCGTCGTCGCCACCGCAGGCGGTGAGGCCGAGCGCCAGGGCGGCGACCGCGGCGACTGCCGCAACGCGCGTGATACGCATACTCTTCTCCTTCTTCGACGGAGCCCACCGAGGTGCGGCGCGCTCCACTACGGACGCCTAGTGCGTGAGGATCTTGGAGAGGAAGTCTCGGGCCCGCTCGCTGCGCGGGTTCTCGAAGAACTCCGCCGGCGGGGCGTCCTCGACCAGTTGCCCGTCGGCCATGAAGATGACCCGGTTGGCGGCGTGCCGGGCGAAGCCCATCTCGTGCGTGACCACGACCATCGTCATGCCATCGCTGGCCAGCGAGGTCATCACGTCCAGCACCTCGCCGACCATCTCCGGGTCCAGGGCGCTGGTCGGCTCGTCGAAGAGCATCGCCTTGGGTTGCATGGCCAGCGCCCGGGCGATGGCGGCCCGCTGCTGCTGCCCGCCGGAGAGTTGGGCCGGGAACTTGTCCGCCTGGTTGGCGATACCGACCCGGTCGAGGAGCGCCAGGCCGCGCTCGCGGGCGGCGGCCGGCTTCTCCTTGCGGACCTTGATCGGGCCGAGGGTGACGTTCTCCAGGATGGTCTTGTGCGCGAAGAGGTTGAAGGACTGGAAGACCATGCCCACCTCGCTGCGCAGCTTCGCGAGGGGCTTGCCCTCGGCCGGCAGCGGCTGGCCGTCGAACGTGATGGTGCCCGAGTTGATCGGCTCCAGCCGGTTGATCGTGCGGCACAGCGTCGACTTGCCGGAGCCGGACGGGCCGATCACCACGACCACCTCGCCCCGACCCACCGACAGCGAGACGTCGTCCAGCACGTGCAGCGGTCCGAACCACTTGTTGACCGCGTCCAGCACGATGAGCGGTTCGCCCGTCGTCACGTCGTCCACCGTCCCCTGTCGTCTCCCTGATCGGGGGTCGGTCGACCCCCGGTGCGGCCACTGTAGGCGGCCCGATGTGGCGGAATGCAACTCAGCGGGTCACGGAGCGGTAACACCGGCCACGATCGTCGTCGCGGGTCCGATTTCGGTCACCGTCTGGGCGGCGCCGGTAGCGATCGTGGCCGGTTGTCGAGATCATGAGGGAATGACCGAACCGGTACGGCTGACCCAGTACGCCCGCGGCGGTGGCTGCGCCTGCAAGATCCCCCCGGGCGAGTTGGAGATCATGGTGGCCGGTCTCGGCCCGGCGACCGGCACCGCCGAGTTGCTGGTCGGGCTGGACCACGGTGACGACGCGGCGGTGGTACGCCTGGACGAGCGGACCGGCCTGGTCAGCACCGCCGACTTCTTCACTCCGGTGGTCGACGACGCGTACGACTGGGGTCGGATCGCGGCGGCGAACGCGCTCTCCGACGTGTACGCGATGGGC
Source organism: Micromonospora sp. WMMD964 (assembly GCF_029581455.1). Taxonomy (NCBI): domain Bacteria; kingdom Bacillati; phylum Actinomycetota; class Actinomycetes; order Micromonosporales; family Micromonosporaceae; genus Micromonospora; species Micromonospora sp. WMMD964. Next base: position 2,690,538 of record NZ_CP120860.1, read on the forward strand.
GGCACCCCGTTGGTGGCGCTCAACCTGCTCTGCTGGCCGCGCGACGTGCTGCCGATGGAGTTGGCGGGCGAGGTGCTGCGCGGGGGGCAGGACGTGGCGCGGGAGGCCGGCTGTCACCTGGCGGGTGGGCACAGCGTGGACGACGACGGCCCGAAGTACGGGCTGGCGGTCACCGGCACGGTCCGGCCCGAAGAGATGATCACCCTGGACGCCGGGCGGGCCGGCCTGCCGTTGTCGCTGACGAAGCCGCTCGGGGTGGGTGTGTTGAACACCCGGCACAAGAACACCGGTGAGAGTTTCCCGCAGGCGGTGGCGTCGATGAGCGCGCTCAACCGGGACGCCGCCCGCGCGGCGGTCGCCGCCGGCATCCGCTGCGGGACCGACGTGACCGGGTTCGGGTTGCTCGGGCACGCCTCGAAGCTGGCTCGGGCCAGTCAGCTCACGGTGGCCATCGAGACGGCCCGGGTGCCGTTTCTGGAGGGGGCCCGGGAGGCGCTGCGCGACGGCTACGTGAGCGGCGGCAGCCGGCGCAATCTGGCCTGGGTGACGCCGTGGACCGATTTCGGCTCCGCCGGGGCGGACGACCGGCTGCTGTTGGCCGACGCGCAGACCTCCGGCGGCCTGCTGGTGGCCGGGGAGGTGCCGGGCGCCCCGGTGGTGGGCGAGTTGCTGCCGCGCGGGGAGCACCTGGTCGTCCTGCGCTGACCGACCGACCCGGCGGACGTGGGGACACGCGGCGGCCGGTGGTGCGGCCGGCGCACCGTACCCGATAAACTGTCACCTTCCCGCTACTCCGAGCAATGCCGCTCAGGGAAATTTTGCCCGGAATGGTCACAGACCGGTAACTTGCGCCCGGCTGGGGTCAAATGCCCTCCACCATCGTCAGTAAGGCCCGATCCGGAGGCCGGTGGGGACGAACGCAGCGAGGAGGCGAAATGACCGAGCTGTGGAACTGGAGAATCGACGGGGCTCAGCCCGTCCAGGTCTACCCGGCGCTGGCCGAGGCCATTGGTCGGGTGGTGATGCCGTTGGCGGCAGCCGATCCGGCCCGGCTGCCGGCGTACGCGGTGGTGTGCGACGTCTGGGAGGCGCCAGGCGAGTTCGCGACAGTGATCGACATCTACGGGGTGCCCGAACGGCTCCCCGAGCACGCCAGCATCGCCGCGCTCGCGCGACTGCTGGGCCGCAACTGCCTGTTGCGCGACGACACGCTCGACGCGGGCCGGCACCTGCTCGTGGCCCCGGACGGCACGGTCCGTCCGGTGCACTTCGACGTACGGGACACCGACGACGGTGAGGTGCTCACCCGCAAGCGGCTCTGCACGCTGGGCGACCCGGGATGCCGGGGCTGGTCGCAGTGCCACCGCTCGCGCTGGGCGCCGGACACCATCCTTCCCGCGCTCGCCGCGGCCTGACCTCTCCGGGGTCGGGCCGGGGCGGCGGTCAGTGGGAGGCGGTGGCCGGCCGGTCCGAGGTGCCCGAACCGGTGCCCCGCACCACCAGTTGGTCGAGCAGGGTGCGCGTCGCCTCGGCCACGGCGGCCACCGCCGCGTCGAACGCGGCGGCGTTGTGCGCGGCGGGCGCCCGGAAGCCAGAGATCTTCCGGACGTACTGCAACGCCGCCGCCTCGACATCCGCGTCCGTCACCTGCGGGGTGAACGGTTCACGCAACGTCTTGATGCTCCGGCACATGTGCGCTCCTCCTCTGTCGGCCCGGCGGTCTGCCACCCGTGGTGCCGACGACTGTACCGACGGTGACACTTGGTCGATATTTGTCTATCCTGGTCACGGACCAGAGCCTTTCGAGCCATTGTCGTCGCTCGCGCTCCCAGCGCCCCGGGCCCCCGGAGACTCATTGTGGACCACGCCCCCACCCGCTCATCCTGTCCCGACCTGGAAGACCTCACCCGTAGCCTGCACACCCCGCTGGAACGGATCGCCGTCGAGCACGCCGAGCTGGTCGAGGCGGTGCGCCGTCGGGCCGTCGGCCAGTCCGTGCCGTCCGGCAGTGTGCCCGTCGCCGCCTTCAACTCGTCCATCTGAGCGATGACCTGTCGGTGCGGTGCGTCCGGAACGGATGGACCCTGCCGGCGGGTCAGCCAGTTCGTGCTGAAGGTGCACAGTCGGTGCGACCTCAGCTGCGACCACTGCTACGTCTACCAGCACGCCGACCAGACGTGGCGGGACCGACCGGTGCGGATGTCGCCGGCCACCGTCCGGGCCGCCGCGCGGCGCATCGCCGAGCACGCCCGCGAACACGGGTTACCGGTCGTGCACGTGGTGCTGCACGGGGGTGAGCCGCTGTTGCTGGGCGCCGCCGGGCTGCGTGAGGTGCTGACCGAGCTGCGGTCGGCGATCAGCCCGTGGACGCGGCTCGACCTGCGCATGCAGACCAACGGCGTGCTGCTCGACGAGGAGCTGTGCCGGCTGCTCGTGGAGTACGGCGTCCGGGTCGGCGTGTCGTTCGACGGCGATCGCGCCGCGAACGACCGGCACCGGGTCTTCGCCCACGGCGGCAGCAGCCACGACCACGTCCGACGCGCGCTGGCCCTGCTCCGGCAACCGGCCTTTCGCAGCAGCTACGCCGGCATCCTCTGCACCGTCGACGTCCACAACGACCCCGACCGGGTGTACGAGGCGCTGCTGGCCGAGAGCCCACCGCGGGTCGACCTGCTGCTGCCGCACGCCACCTGGGACAACCCACCGGAACGGCCCGGCCCCAGCGGCACCCCGTACGCGGACTGGCTTCTCCGGATCCACCGGAGGTGGGTGGACGACGGTCGGCCCGGGTCGATCCGGCTGTTCGAGGCGCTGCGGCCGGGTGGCGGGGGCACCGAGGCGTTCGGCCTCGCGCCGGCCGACGTGCTGGTGGTCGAGGCGGACGGCAGTTGGGAGCAGGTCGACTCGTTGAAGACGGCGTACCACGGCGCGGCCGGCACCGGGTTCGACGTGTTCGACCAGTCGGTGGACGAGGCCGCCCGGCACCCCGGGGTCGCCGTCCGTCAGGAGGGCGTGGAGGGGCTCTGCGCGACCTGCCGGGCCTGCCCGGTGGTCGACAGGTGCGGTGGCGGGCTGTACGCCCATCGGTGGCGCACCGGCACCGGCTTCGACAACCCCTCGGTCTACTGCGCCGACCTGCTGCGCCTGATCGACGGCGTGGACGCGTACGCGAAGCCCGCCCACGAGTGGTCCACCGCGTCGCCCGTCGACGAACTGCTGGACGACCTGGCGACCGGGCACGGGTCACCGCGGACCGTCCGGCGGCTCGCCGACGACCAGGTCGCCATCACCCGGATGTTGGTGGCCGCCTGCCGGGAGGTGTCCGGCCCCACCGCCGCCTGGGAGGTGCTCGCCGACCTCGAGGTGACGGCGCCGACGGCGGTCCGAGCGGTCCTGGAGCATCCCTTCGTCCGGCCGTGGTTGGTGCATCGCCTCGACCCGTCGGCCGGGTCCGGTGTCCGCGCGGCTGTCGACCCGCTGCCGGCCCTCGCCGTCGCCGCCGCCGTCCGGGCGGGCGTGCCCGTCACAGTGGATGTTCCGGTGCGACCTGACGTGATCACGGTGCCCACGCTCGGCAGCCTGGTGCTGCCCGGCCTGCGGGGGAGTGCCGAGGTGACCGTCCGACCCGGGGGTTTCCGGGTCCGGTGTGGGTCGGCGGACCGGACGGTGCACCTCGACCGGAGCGAGCCGTCGGCGGGTTGGCGACCGACCCGCGACGTGCCGGTGCCCGCCGGACGGTTGCTCATCGAGGACGACGACCCGTACCGGGACTGCTACGGCCAGCCGGTCGCGCCCGGCCTCACGCCCTCGGCCGCACGGGCGTTGGGCCGTACCCTCGCCGAGGCCTGGCAGATCATGCACCGCGACGTGCCGGCGCACCTGGCGGCGCTCGACGGCGCCCTGCGGGCCGTCGTGCCGCTGTCGCCCGATCCGAGCCGGCCGCTGCGGAGCGCGACCGCCCGGCACGCGTTCGGTGCGGTCGCCGTCACCGTCCACCCGGACGCGGAGACGGTGGCGGTGCTGCTGGTGCACGAATGGCAGCACGCGAAGCTGGGCGCGGTGCTCGACCGGTACGACCTGGTCGTGCCGGGTCAGGGCCCGGTGATCCGGGTGCCCTGGCGTCCTGACCCGCGGCCGCCCGAGGGCGTCCTCCAGGGGGTGTACGCCCACCTGGCCGTCACCCAGGTGTGGCGGGCCCGGGCGGCGGCCGACGGCGGGAGCGCGGCGGAGCACGCCGACCGCTACCTCGCGTGGACCCGTGACGGTGCCGACGCGCTGCTGGCCAGCCGTTCGCTCACCGCCGCCGGTGAGCGGTTCGTCGAGCGGTTGCGTCACGCCCTGGAGGAGACCCGTGTCGGGTCCCGATGAGCGGCCGTGGCCCGTGCTGGGCCGGCTTCGCCTGGCCGACGACCTGCGGGCGCTGGGAGTCCGCCCGGGTGCGTGCCTCGTGGTGCACTGCGGTCTGCGTCGGGTGGGCCCGTTGGAGCACGGCCCGGCGACCCTCGCCGGGGCCCTGCGGGACGTCCTCGGCCCGGCCGGCACGCTGCTGGTGCCCACCCAGACCGACGGCAACTCGACCACCTCCCGAGCGCACCTGGCCGCCGTCGCCGGCATGGATCGGGTGCAACGCGAGCGCTACGAGGCGGCGCTGCCGGGCTGGGACCGGCGAACCACCCCCTCCCAGCGGATGGGCGCGCTCGCCGAGTACGTCCGCTGCGCTCCCGGTGCGGTGCGCAGCGACCATCCGCAGACCTCGTTCGCGGCGCTCGGCCCTCGGGCCCGGCAGCTCACCGACGGCCACGAGCTCACCTGCCACCTGGGGGAACGCTCGCCGGTCGGCAATCTGTACGCCGCCGACGGGCAGATCCTGCTGCTCGGCGCGGGCTACGACTCGTGCAGCGCCCTGCACCTGGCCGAGTACCGGCTGCCGGTGCCGCCGCCCGAGCGTGACTACCACTGCTTCCGGCTGGTCGACGGGCGTCGGGTCCGACTCGACTTCCGCGCGCTCGACCTGGACGACACCGACTTCCCCCAGGTGGGTGCCGCCCTCGACGGCACGCCCTTCGTCCAGCACGGTCGGGTCGGCCGGGCCGAGGCCCGGCTGCTGCCGGCGCGTGCCGCAGTGGACTTCGCGGTGGGCTGGTTCGCGGCGAACCGCTTGGCGGTGCGACGTTGACGCGGGGACTACGCTGATGGTCCGGCCGCGTGGGGAGGGCGGAGGGGCAGCGGTGAGCACAGTGGACGCACCCTCCAGGTCGCGCGCCCCGCTCTTCTTCATCAGCTACTCGCGCGCGCCGATCGGCCGGGCCACCGGCAAACCCGCCGAGTACGTCTCCCGGTTCTTCGAGGACGTCTCCGTCCACGTCAGTGAGCTGGTCGGCCCGGTGACCGGCGTGGACGCCGGCTTCCTGGACACCTCCATCGCCGGTGGTGAACGGTGGAGCCCGGAGCTTCTCCAGGCCGCCGGCACCTGCCAGGTCTTCGTCCCGCTGGTGTCCAGCGCGTTGATCGGCAGCGCGTGGTGTGGTCGCGAGTGGGACGCGTTCTCCCGCCGACGGATCGTCCCGCGGCACAGCTCCGCCTCGCCCCACGAGACGGCGATCGTGCCGGTCACCTGGTCGCCGACGAACGGCACGGCGCTGCCCCGGGTGCTCCGCGACATCCAACGGTTCACCCCGACCGCGATGCCGGATCCCGACATCGCGGCGCACTACCAGCGGGATGGGGTCTACGGCTTGCTGACCATGCAGTGGGAGAACGCGTACCGGGCGGTGGTCTGGCGACTCGCCCAGCGGATCGTGGCCATCCACCGGTCGTACCTGGTGGAGCCCTGGGTGCCGCAGAGCGTGGACGAACTGTGCAACAGGTTCGCCGAGGAGCCGGGATGAGCCCGCCGGCGGACCGCCGTCGACAGGCGTCGCGAGGCACGTACTTCTTCCTCAGCTACGCGCATTCGGCCCCGCCGCCGGGCGCCCGCGCCGACGCCGACGTGTGGGTCGGCCAGTTCTTCGCCGACCTGACCGACGAGGTGCGTCGGCAGGCGCGACCGGTGGCGGGGATGCGGATCGGCTTCTTCGACCAGAACATCCCGCTGGGGGCCGACTGGAAGGCGGCTCTCGCCGAGGCGCTCGGCGACGCCGAGGTCTTCGTCCCGCTCTACTCACCCGGCTACTTCAGTCGTCCCTGGGCGTTGGGGGAGCAGGAGTCCTTCCGGGCCCGGCTGGCCGCCGCCGGGTCGGCCCGGCTCACCGCCGGTCACCTCCTGCCGGTGCTGTGGATCCCGTTCCCCCCGTGGGAGTCCCATCCGGAGTTGGACGGCGCGCTGGACCTGGGTCGCGACGTCCCGGCGTACGCCGAGGACGGTCTGCGCGCCTTCTGCATGCTGGCCCCCTACCGGGAGCAGTACGAGCTTCTGCTGAGTCGCCTGGCCAGCCGGATCGTGCACACCGCCGAGCGGCGGCCGCTGGGTCCGTCCCGCGCGCCGAGCCTCGACGAGGTCGTCCGCCCGGGGACGACCGACCCGGACTTCGTCGTCGCCGTGCTGGCCCCGACCCGGGACCACCTCCCGGCCGACCGCGACCCCGCCGGTTACGCGGCCAGCGGCCGGCTCTGGCGGCCGTACGGGCGTCGCCAGGAGTTGCCCGCCGCCGAGTACGCGGCCAGCACCGCCGAACGACTCGGGCTGTCGGCCCGCACGGCCGACTTCGCGCAGGCCGCCGGGCTGCTCGGTCGGCGGCCTGCCGTGCTGCTGGTCGACCCGTGGATCGCGGCGGTGCCGGACGGAGCCCGAACTCTGGCCGGCATGCTGCGCGGCCTGCGGGAGTGGGTCGTCCCACTGGTGGTCACCGACGACGACGACACCCAGGACGCCGACCGGTGGGCGACCGAGGTGACCCGACTGCTGCACGACGCCGGTCTGCCCCAGGTCAAGCGCGCCTGCACCGTGCCGGAGTTCGTCGACCTGATGCCGGCGCTGGTCACCGAGGCCCGCCGTCAGTTCCTCAAGTACGGCCCGGTGGTCCCCTTCGAACCGCCGCCCGAGCCGGTGCCGAGCCTGCGTGACGGCCTGCCCGCCACCGGTCCGGCCGTCCCCACCGACCCCGCGTCCGGGCCCGATGATGCGGCCCCACTGCGTCCCCACGGAGAAGACCGATGAACAACGATCGCGACGGCCAGGTCGTCACCTTCTACTCGTTCAAGGGTGGGACGGGCCGGACGATGGCGCTGGCCAACGTGGCCTGGATCCTCGCGGCCAGCGGTCGGCGGGTGCTGGTCGCCGACTGGGACCTCGAATCGCCCGGCCTGCACCGCTTCTTCCACCCGTTCCTCGACGCCGAGGCGATCCAGGGCACCAGCGGTGTGATCGACATGATCCGCGACTACGAGTGGGAGACCACCCGGGTCGACGACCGACCGGACCGCTGGATGGAGCAGTACGCCCGGGTCGGCCGACACGCGTTCTCGCTTCGCTGGAACTTCCCGAACGGCGGTGGCCTCGACTTCCTCTCCGCGGGCCGGCAGAACAGCGACTACGCCGTCTCGGTCAGCGGGCTGGACTGGGACAACTTCTACAACCGGTTGGGCGGCGCGCAGTTCTTCGAGGCGCTGCGTGCGGACATGAAGCGCCAGTACGACTTCACCCTGATCGACAGCCGGACGGGGCTGAGCGACGTCGCCGACATCTGCACCCTGCACCTGCCGGACACCCTGGTCGACTGCTTCACGCTCAGCGACCAGGGCATCGAGGGCGCGGCCCGGGTGGCGCACTCGGTACGGGACCGGTACCGGCGGCGCGACATCCGGGTCCTGCCCGTCCCGATGCGGGTCGACCAGGCCGAGAAGGAGCGGGCCGAGGCGGGGCGTCTGCTGGCCATGCGCCGGTTCGCCGGGTTGCCGGCCGGCATGACCGAGGCCGAACGGCGGCGCTACTGGGCCGCCGTCGAGGTCCCGTACCGGCCGTTCTACGCGTACGAGGAGACCCTCGCCACGTTCGGCGACCCGCCCGGCTCGCCGACGTCGCTGCTGGCCGCGTTCGAGACGTTGACCGGGATCCTCACCGACGGCGCGGTGACCGCGCTGCCGGTGATGGACGAGTCGGTGCGGGAGCGCGGCAAGGCCCGCTTCCGCCGACGCACCGAGGCGATCGACGACCAGATCGTGCTCCGCTGCGCGCCGGAGGACGCCATCTGGGCCGAGTGGCTGGAACGGGTGCTCAGCTCGGCGGGGCTACGGGTGGTCGATCCGGCGGCCGCCGTCGGCTCCGCCGGTACGCCGGCACCGCGCACGCTGACCGTGGTCTCACCGGCCTATGTGGCGACGCCGTCCGGCGGTCTGCCCGCTCGCGACACGAGCACCGGCTCCACGGCTCTCGCCGTGTACGTCGCCGACCTGCGTCCGCTGGCGGAGTTCCCCTCGCAGAGTTCCACCAACCTGGTCAACGTGAGCGCGGCGACCGCCGTGGAGCGGGTGTTGCGGCTGGTCGGTCGGCCGGTGCCGTCGTCGGCGGACGGCCCGGCGGGCGGCAGCACCCGGTTCCCCGGCGCCGAACCGTTGATCTTCAACGCGCCGAACCGGAACGCCCGGTTCACCGGCCGGGAGGACGACCTGGCCCGGTTGCGCGCGCAACTGCAGAGCGGGGGCAGCGCGGTGGTGCTGCCGGTCGCCCTGCAGGGCATGGGCGGCGTCGGTAAGACACAGGTGGCCCTGGAGTACGTGCACCGGTTCAAGGCCGCGTACGACGTGGTGTGGTGGATCGTGGCGGACCCGCCGCAGTTCGTCGACACCGCCCTGGCCGACCTCGCCGGTCGCCTCGGCATCCTCGCCGGGCCCACCCTGCCGGACACGGTCCGGTCCGTGCTGCAGGTGCTCGGCCGGGGCGAGCCGTACGAGCGGTGGCTCGTCGTGCTCGACAACGCCGAGGAGCTCGACCAGATCGAGCCATTCCTGCCGCAGGGCCCCGGGCACGTCCTGTTGACCTCCCGCAACCGCGCCTGGGGGGACCGGGCGAACCCGATCCAGGTGGACGTCTTCGACCGCACCGAGAGCGTCGCGCACCTCGCCCAGCGGGTGCCCACGATCAGCGCCGAGGAGGCCGACCGGGTGGCCGAGGCGCTCGGCGACCTGCCGATCGCGGTGGCCGCCGCGGGCGCCTGGCTCGCCGACACCGGCACGTCGGTCGGCGACTACCTGCGGCAGATCGAGCGGCACGGCCCGAGCGCCCTCTCCGTCGAGGCCACCTGGGACCTGTCGCTGAACCGGCTGCTCGAACAGGCACCGGCCGCGTACCGGCTGTTGCAGCTCTGCTCGGTGCTGGCCCCGGAGATCTCGCTCGAGCTCATCTACAGCGACGAGATGGCGGCGGCCCTCGTGCCGTTCGACCCGTCGGTGTCGGAGCGGCTGGTGCGCGGTGCGCTGGTCCAGCAGATCAACCGGTTGGCGCTGCTCAAACTCGACGTGCAGGGCGGCCGGGTCCAGGTGCACCGGTTGTTGCAGGCGGTGGTCCGCGACCGGATGACCGAGGACGAGATCGCCGCCGCCCGACACCAGGTACACCTGGTGCTGGCCGCGTCCCGGCCCCGTGGCGACGTGGACGACCCGAGCACCTGGGCCCGGTTGCGCATGCTCTGGCCCCACCTGGAGGTCTCCGAGGCGCTGACCTGCCCGGACGAGTCGGTGTGCCAACTGCTGATCGACCGGGTTCGGTATCTGTGGCAGCGCGGTGGTCTGGACCAGGCCGACGTGTTCAGCCAGGAGGTCGACGACACCTGGACGGCGCGGCTCGCCGACACGCCGGACGAGACCGAGGCGTCGGCGTTGGGCCGGCAGTTGCTGCACCTGAGGTTCAACCGGGCGAACATCCTGCGCAGCCTGGGCCGGTTCGAAGAGGCCCGGGACCTGGACGAGGCGGTGCTGGCCGAGCAACGCCGGTTGCTGGGCCCGATGCACCCGCACAGTCTGATGACCGCCGGCAGCCTCGGCGGTGACCTGCGCGCGCTCGGCCGCTACGCCGAGGCGCTGGAACGGGACCGGTCCACCTACGCCTCCTGGCTCCAGGTGTTCGGCGAGGACCACCCCCGGACGTTGAGCGCCGCCAACAACCTCGCCGTCTCGTACCGGCTGGTCGGCGACTACCGGGCCGCCCGGCGGTGGGACGACGAGGTGCACCAACGGCGGCGACTGGTGCTCGGCCCCACCCACCCGTACACCCTCGTCTCCGCCGTGCGGCTGGGGAGCGACCTGCGGGAGGCCGGCGAGTACGAGAGGTCGGCGACCCTGCTGCGCACCGTCTACGAGACGTACTGCGAGGTGCTCGGGCCGGACGACGGCCAGAGTCTCGCCGCGCAGGTCAACCTGGCGGTGTCACTGCGCAGCGCGGGCCGGGGAGCGGAGGCCGCGCCGATGTTCGAGACGGCCTACCGGGAACTCGACGAACGGTTCGGCCCGGACAACCCGGACACGGTGGCGTGCCGGTCGAGTCGCGCGGCGAACCTGCTGGCCGTCGGCGACGGCGCCCGGGCGCTCACCGAGATGACCGCGGTCCGGCAGTCGTACGAGGAGCAACTGCACCTCGGTGCCGAACACCCGCACACCCTTGCCACGCTGAGCAACATCTCCGCCGCCGAGCGCTCGGTCGGGCGCAGGTCGGACGCGCGCGCGTCGGCCGCCCGGGCGTCCGGTGAGCTGCGCAAGGTGCTCGGCCCCGATCACCCGCACACCCTGGCGGCGGAGGTGAACCACGCCGTCTGCCTCGCCGAGGAGGGGGAGTGGGAGTCGGCCCGGGACCGCCTGCGGGAGACCGCCGGTCGTCTGGCCGCGGTGATCGGCGCGGAGCACCCGGACACGCTGCGGTGTCTCGGTGATCTCGCCCTGGTGTCGAGGCGGGTCGGTGGCGAGGCGGCGGGCGAGGACGTCGGCGACGTGGCGGACCGGCTGGCCGAGGTGATCGGCCCGGAGCATCCGACCGTGCAGACCCTGCGCGAGCGGCGGTTCGTGGTCCGGGTGATCGACCCGCACACGATCTGACCGAGCCGGTCCGGCTGACCGGGCTGGTCCGGCTGACCGGGCTGGTCCGACGGGCGGGGCGGGTTGCGCATCCGGCCCGGCCCGCCGTCCTGCCTGCCGGTCTGTGCCGTGCCGGTCAGAGCCGGGGGCTGGTCGCCAGGTCGGGCCGGGCGAGCCAGCTCAGGGTCTGCGGCAGGATCTCCACCGCACCGAAGTGCGCGGCGCCGGGCTGCACCTGGACCTCGGCGCGGGAGATCCGCGAGGCGAGCCAGTGGGAGTGCTCCACCGGGGAGAAACGGTCCTGCTCGCCGTGCCAGAGCCGGACCTCCGCCTGGATGGCGCCCAGGTCGAACCCCCAGCCGCGTCGGATCGCCAACACGTCGTCGATCCAGCCCTCGGGGCCGTGCCGCAGCGCCTCGGAGTACATGTCGGTGAGGAGCCGGCGGATCGCGATGTCGTCGACCACCCGGATGTCCTCCTCCGGCAACTGGGGGCGGAGGAACTCCAGCAGCGTCATCGGGTCCCGCCGGGCCTCGTCGGCGCGCACCTTCAGGTTGAGGGTCAGCTCGGCCAGGTCCTCGTCGGCCTGCCCGTAGTCCTCGATGTTCGATTCCGCCATGCCCGCGTACCAGTCCAGGTCGGGTGCGCCGGCCGGGGCGAGCCCCACCAGCACGGCGGCCCGGGTGACCCGGTCGGGCAGCAGCGCCGCGCAGGCCAGGGCGTGCGGGCCGCCACCGGACCGACCCACCACCGCGAACCGTTCGATGCCGAGGTGGTCGGCGATCGCCGCCACGTCGGCCGCCGCGTCGGCCACCCGCCGACCCTCGTGCCGGTCGGAGTCGCCGTAACCGGGCCGGTCGTAGCAGACGAGGTGTACGCCGAGGCGGTAGACGACGATGCCCCGTGGCCGGGGGCCGCTGCGACTGCCCGGGGTGCCGTGCAGCAGGAAGACCGCGGGCCCGTCCGGTGAGCCGGAGGTCTCCACCGCGAGGTGCCGCCCGTCCGGGGTGGTGACGGTGCGCTGTGCCGCATCTTGTCGCGTCACGGTTGGCCTCCCGCGGGTCGTCATGTGCTCCCCCGTGAACGGAGCCGCGCATCGTCGGCGCCGAGTGCAAAGCCCCCGAAATCGCCCAGAACACATTCTTGTTGTGCAGCGTACTGCCCGTCGTGGATGCCCGCCATTGGCCACCGGGTCAATGCCGGTGGGTGGGGGCCACCGAACGGGCCGCTACCCTGGTAGCCCGAGGGGAAGGGGCACCAAGAGGGTGGCTAGGACCTACAACGTCGTGACGTACGGCTGCCAGATGAACGTGCACGATTCCGAGCGCATCTCCGGGCTGCTCGAACAGGCCGGCTACGTGCGCGCGCTGCCCGCCGACGACACCCCGGACATCGTCGTCTTCAACACCTGCGCGGTGCGGGAGAACGCGGACAACCGGCTCTACGGCAACCTCGGTCGCCTGCGCCCGGTGAAGGACAAGCACCCCGGGATGCAGATCGCGGTCGGCGGCTGCCTGGCCCAGAAGGACCGGGGTGACATCGTCCGCAAGGCGCCCTGGGTCGACGTGGTGTTCGGCACCCACAACATCGGCGCGCTGCCGGTGCTGCTGGAGCGGGCCCGGCACAACGCCGCCGCCGAGGTGGAGATCCTGGAGTCCCTCGACGTCTTCCCCTCCACGCTGCCCACCCGCCGCGAGTCCACGTACGCCGGTTGGGTGTCGATCTCGGTGGGGTGCAACAACACCTGCACCTTCTGCATCGTGCCGGCGCTGCGCGGCAAGGAGAAGGACCGACGGCCCGGCGACATCCTCTCCGAGGTACGCGCCCTGGTCGACGAGGGTGTGCTGGAGGTGACGCTGCTCGGGCAGAACGTCAACTCCTACGGCGTCGAGTTCGGCGACCGGTACGCGTTCGGCAAGTTGCTGCGCGCCTGTGGCGACATCGACGGGTTGGAGCGGGTCCGGTTCACCAGCCCGCACCCGAAGGACTTCACCGACGACGTGATCGCCGCGATGGCCGAGACGCCCAACGTCTGCCACTCGCTGCACATGCCGTTGCAGTCCGGCTCCGACGACGTGCTGAAGGCGATGCGCCGGTCCTACCGCTCCGAGCGCTACCTCGGGATCATCGAGAAGGTCCGGGCGGCGATGCCGGACGCGGCGATCACCACCGACATCATCGTCGGCTTCCCCGGCGAGACCGAGGCCGACTTCCAGCGCACCCTGGACGTGGTCCGCGAGGCGCGGTTCTCCTCGGCCTTCACCTTCCAGTACTCGAAGCGGCCCGGCACCCCGGCCGCGACGATGGACGACCAACTGCCCAAGCAGGTCGTGCAGGAACGCTACGAGCGGCTGGTCGCGACCGTCGAGGACATCACCTGGGCGGAGAACAAGCGCCTGGTGGGCGAGACCGTCGAGGTGCTGGTCGCCGTCGGAGAGGGCCGCAAGGACGAGCGCACCGGCCGGATGTCCGGCCGGGCCCGCGACGGTCGGCTGGTGCACTTCGCGACCGAGGGCCCCGGCGGGGAGTCGCTCGCCGAGCGGATCCGCCCGGGCGACATCGTGCACACCACCATCACGTACGCGGCACCGCACCATCTCAACGCCGACGGGGCGCTGGTGGCACATCGGCGTACCCGGGCCGGCGACGCGGCCGAGGCGGGGCGCGCTCCGCGTACCCCCGGGGTGTTGTTGGGGTTGCCGACGATCGGCGCACCGCCGGTCGTGCCCGCGCCCACGGCGGGCTGCGCCGCGCACTGACGGGACGGAAGGGCCCCTCGTCGAGGGGCCCTTCCGCGGTCAGATGGTGATCTTGCCGGCGCCCGCGCCCGCCGTCACGATGGACTTGACGTTGCTCGCGGTGTCCAGCTGGTAGGAGTACGGGATGCTTGCCACGCTGCCACCGGCCTGGCCGGTGGGCGAGTTGACGAAGTGGTTGTTGCGGGCGACCAGGCCGCCGGGCCCGGAGTCGCCCTCACCACGGTGGTACGGGTCGTCGACGTTCTCGAAGTAGTTGCCCTCGACGAGCACACCGGCGTTCTCGGTGGACGCCACGCCGTAGCCACCGTTGGCCCGGTAGTAGTTGTTGTAGACGTGCACCGGGTTGCCGAAGCGCACCCGGGGGTTGCGCTGGTTGCTGCCGTCGAAGTAGTTGTGGTGGTAGCTCACCCGCAGGTGACCGACGTCCTGGCCGGCGTTGTCGTCGCTGTGGCCGAGCAGCATGGTCTTGTCGTGGCTGAAGACCCGGTTCCACGAGACGGTGACGAAGTCCGAGCCGCGTTTGATGTCGACCGCGCCGTCGTACCCGTTGCTGAACGTGTTGTGGTCGATCCAGATGTTGGTGGCCGACTCCTGCACGTTGATCGCGTCGTCGTCCCAGTTGCGGAAGGTCAGGTTGCGGATGATCACGTTGCGGTCGCCGTTGATGTTGAGACCGCAGCCGACGATCGTCGCACCGTAGTTGCCGATGATGGTCTTGTTGGACCTGACCCGCAGCATGCCCGAGCAGGTGATGGTGCCGGTCACCCGGATCACCGCGGCCCCTGTCGCGTTCAGTGCGCTGGTCAGGCCGGAGGCGTTGCTGACGGTGGTGGTGCCGGCGTTGCCGCCGCCGGTGGTGCCGCCGTTCTGGGTGGCCCAGCCGACCAGGTTCGACGGCTGCGGGGTGGTCGGCGGCGGGGTGCTCGACGGTGGCGGGGTGGTCGGCGGCGGGGTCGTCGGGGTGGTGCTGCCGGTGCAGGCGACGTCGTTCAGGGTGAAGCTGGTCGGGGCGGGGTTGCTGGAGTTGTTCCAGCTCGCGTTGAAGCCGAAAGAGGCGGTGCCGTTGGTGGCCAGGTTGCCGTTGTAGTCGACGTTCGTCGCGGAGACCTGGCTGCCGCTCTGCGAGATTGTCGCGCCCCACGCCTGGCTGGTCTGCTGACCGGCCCCGTACGACCACCGCAGCGTCCATCCGGAGACCGGGTCGCCCAGGTTGGTGACCGTGACGTTGCCGGTGAAGCCGCCCGGCCACTGGCTGGCGACCGAGTAGGCCACCTGGCAGCCGGCGGCCGCCTGGGCGGAGACCGAGGTCAGCAGACCTGCGGTGACCAGGGTCGCGGTGGCTGCCGCGGTGGTGGCGATCAGCGTCGTTCGACGCCGTCCTGTGCGCATGCTGCTCCCTTTCGATGAGGCGGACGGACCGTCGCGTCGCCCATGCCCGTGGGCGGCGAGGTCGGCCGGGACCAGTGGTCCTCGGGCCCGCCGGTGCAGGTTCGTGAAGGAAAGCGGCTCCCGCGCTTACGCCCGCCGACAGTGAGGCAAGCGCTTTCCTGATGAAAGCATAGAAGGGCATGCATGTAAATGGTCAGGGCGGCATCGCGCACCGGCCGTCCCGACGGCTCAGCCGCTCGCCCCGCCGAGCTTCACCGTGCCCGGGCGCACCGGCTCGCCACGCTGCACAGCGCCCACCCCATGATCGCGCTCGATCCTGGATGTAGTGGCGTGGCGTGCGACGGAGACCACTACGTCAAGGATCGAGTGCGACCTTGACTGACGCCGACGCCTGAACCCCTCCCGACCGTTCCAGCGCGCTCGTCGCCGCCAAGATCCGCGCAACATCAGGGATGTTGCTGCCTCCCGCGCGTCGGAGGCAGCAACATCCGGGAAGTTGCGCGGATCTTGGAGCGTGGCGGCGGCGCGGCGTGGCGGCGGCGTGGCGTGGCGGCGGCGTGGCGTGGCGGCGGAGCGGCGTGGCACGGGAAGGCTCGGGGCGGCGTTGGGCGATGTGAAACGGGGCGCACGCGCCTGGATACGCGGGAGCCCCCGGGTCCCCGGAACGGGGGCCGGGGGCTCCGGACGAGGTCAGCTCACCCGGCCTGCTCGGCGAGCTGGAGGAACTGCCGCTTGGAGGCGAGCGCCTGCTCGGCTTCCTTGATCCGGCGGGCGTCCCCGGCGCTCTGCGCCCGGGCCAGCCGGTCCTCGGCTTCCGCCACCTGTGCCCGCATCTGGGCGAGCAGCGGGTTGTCTTCCTTGGTGGTGCGACGCCACGCCGAGTCCATCACGTCACGGACCTTGTCGTCGATGGCGCGCAGTCGGCGCTCCAGCCCGGCTGCCGCCTCGCGCGGGACCCGGCCGGCCTCGTGCCACTGTGCCTGGATCTCCCGCAGCTTGGCCTGGGCGCCCTTCGGGTCGGCGTCGATGTCCAACGCCTCGGCCTCGGCGAGGAGGGCCTGCTTGCGCTCCAGGTTGCCGCGCTGCTCGTTGTCCCGGGCGGAGAAGACCTCACTGCGGCGGCTGAAGAAGGCGTCCTGCGCACCCCGGAACCGTTCCCAGAGCTTCTGCTCGGCCTCCTTGGAGGCGCGCGGCGCGGCCTTCCACTGGGTCATCAGGTCCTTGAGCTGGTTGGCGGTGGCGGCCCAGTCGGTGGAGTCCTGAAGCTTCTCCGCCTGGGCGACCAACTCCTCCTTGGCGGTCTGCGCCTGCTTGCGCTGCGAGTCCAGGGAGGCGAAGTGGGCGCCCCGGCGTCGGGTGAAGCCGTCCCGGGCGGCGGCGAACCGCTTCCACAGCTCACCGTCGGCCTTCTTGTCGACCCCACGGATGGTCTTCCACTCGTCGAGGATCTCCTTGAGCCGGTCCCCGGCGGTCTTCCAACCGGTGGACTCGGCGGCCAGCTTCTCGGCCTCCTCGACCAATGCCGTCTTGCGGGCCAGGGCCTCGCCGCGTGCGGCGTCCCGGGCGGCGCGCGCCTCGCCGGCCTTCTCCTCGGCGAAGGTCGCCAGCTTGTCCAGACGCGCGGTCAGGGCGTCGATGTCGCCGACCACGTTGGCCTCGGGCAGCGTGGTGCGGATCCGCCGGATCGTGCTCAACGAGTGCCCGGCATCCGCCGCACCCGACTTGAGCCGTGCTTCCGTCAGGTCCACCTCGGTGACCAGATCGGCGAAGCGGCGCGCGAAGTGTGCCAGACCTTCCTCCGGCGCACCCGCCTGCCAGGATCCGACCACCCGCTCGCCCTCGGTGGTCTTGACGTACACGGTGCCGTCCGCGTCCACCCGTCCGAAGGCAGTCCAGTCGCTCATGTGCCCATCCTCGTTCTCCCGGCGTCGAGGGAACGAACCCCCGTCGCCGCCACGGCGCAGCCAAGTTGCTTCCGGCATTGTCACAGGTCTCACCCGGTCCGCGTCGAGCGCCTATCGCCGACCGTGACCATACGGTGTCCTAGGGGCCGAATGACCGGATCGGCGCGGAGACGCACCGGGGATTCCCGCTACGGTGAACGGGTGCCACTGGTCGCCGCCGCCGTCTGCCCGCATCCGCCCCTGCTCGTGCCCGAGGTGGCCGGCTCCGCGGCCCCGGAGTTGGACGATCTCCGGGCGGCCTGCGACACCGCCGTACGCCGGTTGCTGGCCGTGGGCCCGGACACCGTGGTGCTGCTCGGGACCGGTCCGGTGACCGGCCCGATCCGCACTCCGGCGACTGGCTCCCTCCAGCCCTGGGGTGTCGACCTGGACGTGCCGCTGGGTCCCGGTCAGCCCGACCGGGGCGCGGTGCTGCCGTTGAGCCTGACCATCGGCGCATGGCTCCTGGCCCGCCACCACGAGGCGCCACCGCCGTCCAAGGCAGCGCCGTCCGACGCAGCGCCGTCCAACGCGGCAGCGCCGTCCGACGCGGCACCGTCCGAGGCAGCTCCGTCCGAGGCAGCGCCGCCCAGCGCGCTGACGATCACCGCGGTGCAGGTGGCCGCTGACGCGGGCCCGGCCGAGCTGGCGGCTCTCGCCGACGAGATCGCCGCGGCGGGTGACCGGGTGGCGTTGCTGGCGCTCGGGGACGGGTCGGCCTGCCGGGGGGAGAAGTCACCCGGGTACGACGACCCGCGCGCCCTCCCGTACGACCAGAGGGTTGCGACGGCGCTGGCCGAGGCGGACCTGGACGTCCTGCTCGACCTGGACCCGGTGGTGTCGGCGGAGCTGAAGGCCGCTGGTCGCGCGCCGTGGCAGGTGCTGGCCGGCGCGGCCCGGGCGGCCGACGGCGGGTGGCGCGGGGAGTTGCTGCACGAGGCGGCCCCCTACGGTGTCGCCTACTTCGTGGCCTCCTGGGAGCGGATGTGAGCGGCACGGTCGTGGCGGTGGTCGGCCCGACCGCGGCGGGTAAGTCGGCGCTGAGCATCGCGTTGGCGCACGCGGTGGGCGGGGAGGTGGTCAACGCCGACTCGATGCAGCTCTACCGGGGCATGGACATCGGCACCGCCAAGTTGACCGTCGCCGAGCGGGACGGGGTGCCGCACCACCTGCTGGACATCTGGGAGGTCACCGAGCCGGCGAGCGTCGCGGAGTACCAGCGGCTGGCCCGCGCGGCGGTGGACGACATCCTGTCCCGAGGGCGGGTGCCGTTGCTGGTCGGCGGGTCCGGGCTGTACGTGCGGGCGGTGCTGGAGCGTTTCGAGTTCCCCGGCACCGACGCGGCGCTGCGGGAGCGGCTGGAACGAGAGTTGGCCGAGGTGGGCCCGGCTCCGCTGTACGCGCGGTTGCGTGCCGCCGACCCGGTCGCCGCCGAGAGCATCCTGCCGGCCAACGGTCGGCGGATCGTGCGGGCCCTGGAGGTGATCGAGCTGACCGGGGCGCCGTTCACCGCCTCGCTGCCGCAGCCCACGCCGTACTACCCGTCGGTGCAGCTCGGCGTCGACCTGGACACCGGTCTGCTGGACGAGCGGATCGCGGTGCGGGTCGACCGGATGTGGGCCGACGGCCTGGTCGCCGAGACCCGCGAGTTGGTCGGGCGGGGGCTGCCCGAGGGGCGGACGGCGAGTCGGGCGCTCGGCTACCAGCAGGTGTTGCGGATGCTCGCCGGTGAGCTGACCGAGGCGCAGGCGCACGACGAGACGGTCCGGGCGACCCGCCGTTTCGTCCGCCGACAGCGATCCTGGTTCCGGCGGGATCCGCGGATCCACTGGCTGGACTCGGCGGAGCCGGACCTGATCGGGGCCGCCCTGCGCCTGGTGCCTGCTGCTGCGCGATGATGGGGGCGTGGAGTTCACCAAGGGCCACGGCACCGGCAACGACTTCGTCCTCCTTCCCGACCCGGACGGTCAGCTCGACCTGACCCCGGAGCTGGTCGCGGCGCTCTGCGACCGGCGGCGGGGCGTCGGCGCGGACGGCGTGCTGCGGGTGGTCCGCGCGGCCAAGCACCCGGACGGCGCCGGGCTGGCCGGCGAGGCCGAGTGGTTCATGGACTACTGGAACGCCGACGGTTCGTTCGCCGAGATGTGCGGCAACGGCGCCCGGGTCTTCGTGCGCTACCTGCTCGACACGGGGTTGGCGACGCCCGCGGGTGCGGCGTTGCCGGTGGCGACCCGGGCCGGCGTCGTGCGCGCGCTGGTCGAGGGCGACGCCGTGTCCGTCGAGATGCGCCGACCCCGGGTGTACGACGAGTCGACCGCCACCCTCGGCGAGCTGACCCTGACCGGCGCCGCCGTGGACGTCGGCAACCCGCACCTGGTCTGCGTCCTGCCCGCCGGTGTGGAGCTGTCCGCGCTGGATCTGACCAGGGCTCCCGGGTACGACCCGATGGTCTTCCCGAGCGGGGTGAACGTGGAGTTCATCGTGGCGGGCGTCCCGGTCGACGGCACGGACGGGCACACCCTCATGCGGGTGTACGAGCGTGGCAGCGCGGAGACGCTGTCCTGCGGCACCGGTGCCTGCGCGGTGGGCGCGGTGGCCCTGCGCGACGCGGCCCGGGACACGGGTGTGGTCGCGGTGGACGTCCCCGGTGGCCGCCTGACGGTCACCGTGACGGCGGATTCCTGCTGGCTGTCCGGCCCCGCCGTCCTGGTGGCGACCGGCGAGATCGACCCAGCCGCCCTACTCCGTCCCTGACGCTGGGCCCGCCGCCCCACTCCGTCCCTGACGTGGGGCCCGCCGCCCCATCCGTGTTGATCAAGAGGTTTGCGTCAGATTCCACGGTCTTCCTGACGCAAACCTCTTGATCGACAAGCCGGTCCCTTACGGGGTCGCGCTGGCGGTGGCGGCGATCTCCGGGAGGTCTGCCGGACCCGGGTCGGCGGCCGGCCGCGGGCTCGGGTTGTTCGCGGCGGCGCGGACGGCGGCGGCGACGGCCGGGGCGACCCGGGAGTCGAAGACGCTCGGCACGATCACCGTCGGGTTGATCTTGTCTTCGCCCACCACGTCGGCGATGGCCTGGGCGGCGGCGATCGCCATCTCCTCGGTGAACTCCTCGGCGTGCGCGTCGAGCATGCCGCGGAACACCCCGGGGAAGGCGAGCACGTTGTTGATCTGGTTCGGCTGGTCCGAGCGGCCGGTGGCGACCACGGCGGCGTGCTTGCGGGCCTCCCGGGGGTCGACCTCCGGGTCCGGGTTGGCGAGGGCGAAGACGATCGCGTCCTTCGCCATCTGGGCGATGTCGTCGCCGGTGAGCAGGTTCGGCGCGCTCACGCCGATGAACACGTCGGCACCCCGGATCGCACCCGGCAGGTCACCCGAGTAGTTCTCCTTGTTGGTGTTGTCCGCCAACCACTGCCACGCCGAGTTGAGCCCGGTCAGCCCACGGTGCAGGGCGCCCTGCCGGTCGTACGCGATGATGTCCCCGACGCCCTGCCGCAGCAGCAGCTTCATGATCGCGGTCCCGGCCGCGCCGGCGCCGGAGACCACCACCCGGACGTCCGAGAGCTGCTTGCCCACCACGCGCAGCGCGTTGGTCAGCGCCGCCAGCACGCAGATCGCCGTGCCGTGCTGGTCGTCGTGGAAGACCGGGATGTCCAGCGCCTCACGCAGCCGGGCCTCGATCTCGAAGCAGCGTGGCGCGGCGATGTCCTCCAGGTTGATCCCGCCGTACGCGGGCGCGATCGCCTTGACGATCTGCACGATCTCGTCGGTGTCCTGGGTGTCCAGCACCACCGGCCAGGCGTCCACCCCACCGAAGCGCTTGAACAGCGCCGCCTTGCCCTCCATCACCGGCAGCGACGCGGCCGGGCCCAGGTTGCCCAGGCCCAGCACCGCGGAACCGTCACTGACGACCGCGACGGTGTTGCGCTTGATGGTCAGTCGCCGCGCGTCCGCCGGGTTCTCCGCGATGGCCATGCAGACCCGGGCCACCCCCGGGGTGTACGCCCGGGACAGCTCGTCGCGGTTGCGCAGCGCGACCTTCGACGTCACCTCGATCTTGCCGCCGAGATGCAGGAGGAACGTCCGGTCCGACACCTTGCGCACGTCCACACCGTCCAGCGCGGTCAGCGCCTCGACCACCTGGTCGGCGTGCCCGGCGTCGGCGGTGTCGCAGGTCAGGTCGACGATCACGTGGGTCGGGTCGGAGTCCACCACGTCCAGCGCCGTGACGATCGCCCCGGCCTCGCCGACGGAGGTGGTGAGTCGGCCGATCGAGGAGGCGTCCGCGGTCACGGCGATCCGGATGGTGATCGAAAATCCGGCGCTGGGCAGTCGGGTGATGGCCACGGGATCCCTCCGTCACGGCTGTGCGGCCGGTCGGCCGCCGCCCGCATTTCTACTCGGTTGTCGAGCCCGACCAGCATTCGGCCCCACTTTTGGCGACCTTCACCATGGGCATATAGCAGGTGCGTTCGGCGTTGTGTCATGTCAGGATTACGTTCTACTTATCAAAACGGACAGGAGAACCGCTTGCGAGACCAGGAGAACTTCGTCCCCGTCGAGGACGAGTTCGACGACGTCACCACCGGCGAGCTGGACCTCTCGGAGCGGCAGTCTCTCCGGCGCGTCCCGGGCCTCTCGACCGAGCTCAGCGACATCACCGAGGTGGAGTACCGCCAGCTGCGGCTGGAGCGGGTGGTCCTGGTGGGTGTCTGGACCGAGGGCACGGTGACCGACGCCGAAAACTCCCTGACCGAGCTCGCCGCGCTGGCCGAGACCGCCGGCTCGCAGGTGCTCGAAGGGCTCATCCAGCGCCGCACCCGGCCCGACCCGGCCACCTACATCGGTCGGGGCAAGGTCGACGACCTCGGCGCGGTGGTCCTCTCCACCGGCGCCGACACGGTCATCTGCGACGGTGAGTTGTCCCCGTCCCAGCTGCGCAACCTGGAGCAGCGCACCAAGGTCAAGGTCGTCGACCGGACGGCGCTGATCCTCGACATCTTCGCCCAGCACGCCAAGAGCAAGGAAGGTAAGGCGCAGGTCGAGCTGGCTCAGCTCGAATACCTGCTGCCCCGGCTGCGCGGTTGGGGTGAGACCCTCTCCCGGCAGACCGGTGGTTCCGGCCGGGGTGGCGGCGCCGGCGGCGGTGTGGGTGTGCGTGGTCCCGGTGAGACCAAGCTGGAGACCGACCGGCGGCGCATCCGGCACCGCATCTCCCGACTGCGGCGTGAGATCAAAAGCATGCGGACGGTACGCGTCACCAAGCGCGCCCGACGCACCCGCAACTCCGTCCCGGCCGTGGCCATCGCCGGTTACACGAACGCCGGCAAGTCCAGCCTGCTCAACCGGCTGACCGGCGCGGGTGTGCTGGTGGAGAACGCGTTGTTCGCGACGTTGGATCCGACGACCCGTAAGGCCACCGCCTCGGACGGGCGGCTCTACACCCTCTCCGACACGGTCGGCTTCGTCCGGCACCTCCCGCACCAGATCGTCGAGGCGTTCCGCTCGACGCTGGAGGAGGTAGCGGAGGCGGATCTGGTGGTGCACGTCGTCGACGGCACCCACCCGGATCCGGAGGAGCAGGTCCGGGCGGTCCACGCGGTGCTCGCCGAGGTCAGCGCCGACCGGCTCCCCGAGCTGTTGGTGGTCAACAAGACCGACGCCGCCGACGAGGACACGCTGCTGCGACTCAAGCGGCTCTGGCCGGATGCGATCTTCGTGTCCGCGCACTCCGGTCGAGGCATCGACGGGTTGCGCGCGGCGATCGAGGAGCGGCTGCCGCGCCCCGCCGTGGAGGTTCGGGCCGTGCTTCCGTACGACCGGGGTGACCTGGTGGCACGGGTGCACCGCACGGGTGACGTGCTCAGCACGTCGCACCTGCCGGAGGGCACGCTGCTGCACGTCCGGGTCGGCCCGGAGCTGGCTGCGGAGTTGGCGCCCTACGAGGTCCAGCGGGAGAGTCAGGTGGCCGGCGTCCGGTCCTGAGCGGCCACGGCGTCATCCACCGGAAACGCGCGGCATGCGACACTGCACGGATGCGCCGCGTTGTTTCCTCGGTCACGGTTGCCCTCGGCCTGCTCGGGGCAACCGTGGCGCTCACCGGAGTCGCTGTGGCGGCTCCCGCTCCCGGGTTGTCCGCCGTCACTCCCGGCCAGAAGCGGTGCACGATCGTCGACGAGCGGCTGCGGGAGTTGTCCGGGCTGGTCGCGACCAAGAGCGGCTACATCGTCATCAACGACGGCACCGAGAACGCGGCACGTAAGCGGATCTTCTTCCTCGACACCAAGTGCAAGATCTCGAAGGAGCCGGTCCGCTACTCGGGGCAGGGCCCGGCCGACACCGAGGACCTGGCGCTCTCCAAGGACGGCAACACCCTCTGGATCGCCGACATCGGTGACAACGCCGACTCGAAGACCCGCCGTACGCGGGTCGCGCTCTGGTCGATGTCGGTCAGCGGCACCAAGCAGCCGACGCTGCACCGGCTGGCCTATCCCGAGGCGAAACCGCACGACGCCGAGGCGTTGCTCATCGGCGACGACGGCAAGCCGCTGATCATCACGAAGGTGACCAGCGGCAAGGCCGAGATCTACACACCGACGGCGGCTCTGAAGAGCGGCGACACCGAGCCGGTGCCGATGCGTAAGGCCGGCGAGATCACCCTGCCGAAGACGCAGACGGAAAATCCGCTCAACACGTTCGGCCGGATCGCCATCACCGGCGCGGCCCGGTCACCGGACGGCTCCCGGGTGGTGCTGCGCACCTACGCGGACGCTTTCGAGTTCGACGTGAGCGGCGGTGACATCGTCGGGGCGCTCACCACCGGCAAGCCTCGGGTGACACCGTTGACGGATCCGTTCGGCGAGGCCATCAGTTACACCCCGGACGGCAAGTCGTTCCTCACCGTCTCCGACGCCACCCGGTTCGCCGAGGACGAGGTCCTCGACATCCTCAGCTACACCCCGTCCACCTCGACCGCCGTGCCACAGGCACCGGGAGGTGGAGCGGTCGCCAAGCCGGCCTCCTCGCGGTCGTGGACGGACGGGTTGAGCTTCGACGACATCACGTACCTGGTCGGCGCGGTCGGGTTGATCGGTCTGCTGCTGGTCGGCGCGGGCATCTTCGGCATCATCCGGGCCCGTCGCCGGCCGATGGCTGATGATGATTCCGACTCGGCGGGCCCGGACGGTGATCCGCTCGACCCCCGCACGGGCCGTTCCGCCGATGCTCCCCGTGGGTCTGCCGACCGTCCGGGCGGTGTCTACGGTGGCGGCGCGGCGGCGGGCGGCGCGGTCTACGGCGGTGCGCCTGGTCGTGGGGGTCCCCCGGGTCGCGGAGGCGCGGCCCCGGCAGGTGGTGCCGTTTACGGAGGTGCTCGCCCGGCGGCGTCCGACGGTGGCTACGGCGGGGGCCGATCGGATGGCGGCAACGGCGTCTACGGAGGCGGACGGCCTCCGGCCGGTGGCCGCCCGCAGGGCACCGGGGGTCGCCCGCAGGGTGGTGGCGGTCGCCCGCAGGGTGGTGGTCGTCCCCAGGGTGCCGGTGGTCGCCAGCAGGGCGGTGGCGGTCGGCCCGGTGGCGGGGTCTACGGCGGCGGTGGCGGCCAGCCCGGCACCGGTCGTGCCGAACCACCCCGGCGCGGCGGCCAGGAGCCCGACCAGCGGGGTCAGCGGCCCGGCCGCCGACGGGACGACGACGCGCCCGTCGATCCGTACGGGCAGTATCCCGGTGGCGGTCGCGGCTATCGGGGCGACCGCTACTGAAGGCTCTGCCGGCCACCTGCCCTGATGGACGGGCGCGGGTGGGCACCACGTGCGCCCACCCGCCGGTCGGTCAGATCCGGCGCAGCACCGCCACGACCCGGCCCATGATGGTGGCGTCGTCACCGGGGATGGGGTCGAAGGCCGGGTTCTGCGGCATCAGCCAGACATGCCCGTCACGGCGACGGTAGGTCTTCACCGTCGCCTCGCCGTCGAGCATGGCGGCCACAATCTCGCCGGAGTCGGCGGTCGGCTGTTGCCGGACGACGACCCAGTCGCCGTCGCAGATCGCCGCGTCGAGCATCGAGTCACCCTTGACCTGGAGCATGAAGACCTCGCCCTCGCCCACCAACTCGCGTGGGAGCGGGAAGATGTCCTCCACGGCCTGCTCGGCGAGGATGGGACCACCGGCGGCGATCCGGCCGAGCATCGGCACGTACGCCGGGGTGGGCCGCTGTGCCCGGGACAGCTCGTCGTCGATCGCCTCGCTCGGAGCGCGGACGTCGACGGCGCGCGGCCGGTTGGGGTCGCGGCGCAGGAAGCCCTTCTTCTCCAGCTCCTTGAGCTGGTAGGCGACGCTGGACGGCGACACCAGGCCGACGGCCTCGCCGATCTCGCGGACGCTCGGCGGGTAGCCGTGGCGCTCCACCCAGGTGCGGATGAACTCCAGGATGCGACGCTGACGGGCGGTCAGGTCGATCGTCGCCGGGTCGGGGAAGGCGCTGACCACCGGTGTGACCGGGCGCACGGCGGGCTGACCCGTCCGGCTGCGCGCGGCGCCTCGGCGTCGGGTGGCCGGCGGGCCCGCCTCGGTGATCTGCTGCGGGCTCTTCGGCCGGCTGGCCCGGTCCTCGGTCACGTCCGTCCTCCCTGGTCGGCGCTGGGTGCCTCGTCGGCTCGTGGTGCGTGCGGGGTGCCACGTTGTTCATGACCGTATAGGTGAGATCAGTCATTTTCAAACATCTGTACGACCTCTCACCGGCGTGTCGGGGTGAAAAAGCGCTCCGGTCGTACGGATGTTCTGATAAATGGTACGTCAGGTAGCACTGGTGTTCGATCCTCGGCCGTTTTCCGGGTCGGTCCGGCCTGCTGGCCGGTAACCCGGGCGAGGGCTCGGCGGTTGGGTCTTCGGGCGCGCCGGCGGTCGCCGATGACCGGATGGTCCGTGACGCGCCGGACACGCGGTTCAACTTGACCCGGCCTTCCCGGCGGCATACGGTCGACCCCTAGATGTAGTAGTGACACGGGCGTAAGTTGCCCACAGGTTGGGTCCGACTACCGACCGCACTCCCGTAAGGTCGAGCACGGCGGGCGTCGTCCGAGGATGGCACCGTCGCGGTGAGCCGTGTCCGGGGGTGCCCGGTGTGGGCGCAGTTGATCATTTTAGGAGGTGGGCGATGCGGTGTCCGTACTGCCGACACGCTGACTCCCGAGTGGTCGACTCGCGGGAGGCCGACGACGGCCAACTCATCCGACGGCGGCGGTCCTGCCCGGAGTGCGGCAAGCGGTTCACCACCGTCGAGGAGGCGGTCCTCGCGGTCGTCAAGCGCAGCGGGGTGACCGAGCCGTTCAGCCGTACGAAGATCATCGGCGGGGTGCGCAAGGCGTGCCAGGGTCGGCCGGTCGACGACGACTCGCTCGCGCTGCTGGCGCAGCGGGTGGAGGAGACCGTCCGGGCCAAGGGGGCCGCCGAGATCCCCAGCCACGAGGTGGGCCTGGCGATCCTGGGCCCGTTGCGCGACCTGGACGAGATCGCCTACCTGCGGTTCGCCAGCGTCTACCGCTCCTTCGACTCGCTTGCCGACTTCGAGCGCGAGATCGAGACGTTGCGGGCCGCGGCGCGGGCCCGGGCCGACGCGGTCGAGGCCGCCGGCCGTACCAGCTGAATCTTCACTGTTTTTCAAGCGATTGGGACGCGCGGTGGGTGACCGCGCAGACGAGGGGGGCGACGGCGTGACAACTAGCCGTTCACGGAACAAGGCAGGCGCGGGGCTGAAGATCGAGCGGGTGTGGACGACCGAGGGGGTCCACCCGTACGACGAGGTCAGCTGGGAGCGCCGCGACGTCGTGATGACGAACTGGCGGGACGGCTCGATCAACTTCGAGCAGCGGGGGGTCGAGTTCCCCCAGGCGTGGAGCGTCAACGCGGCCAACATCGTCACGACCAAGTACTTCCGGGGCGCGGTGGGGACCCCGGAGCGCGAGTGGTCGCTCAAGCAGCTGATCGACCGGGTGGTCACCACCTACCGCACCGCGGGTGAGGAGTACGGCTACTTCGCCAGCCCGGCGGACGCCGAGATCTTCGACCACGAGCTGACCTGGATGCTGCTGCACCAGGTGTTCAGCTTCAACTCGCCGGTCTGGTTCAACGTCGGTACGCCGTCGCCGCAGCAGGTCAGCGCCTGCTTCATCCTGGCCGTCGACGACTCGATGGACTCCATCCTCGACTGGTACAAGGAGGAGGGGCTGATCTTCAAGGGCGGCTCCGGCTCCGGGGTCAACCTGTCGCGGATCCGTTCGTCGCGGGAGCTGCTCTCCTCCGGCGGCAACGCCTCCGGCCCGGTCAGCTTCATGCGCGGCGCGGACGCCTCGGCCGGCACCATCAAGTCCGGCGGTGCCACGCGGCGCGCGGCCAAGATGGTCATCCTCGACGTGGACCACCCGGACATCCAGGAGTTCGTGGTCACGAAGGCGCGCGAGGAGGACAAGATCCGCGCGCTGCGTGACGCCGGGTTCGACATGGACCTCGGCGGCTCCGACATCGTCAGCGTGCAGTACCAGAACGCCAACAACTCGGTCCGGGTCTCCGACGAGTTCATGTCGGCCGTGGAGAACGGCAAGGGCTTCGACCTGCGCGGCCGGCTGGACGGCTCGGTGATCGAGACCGTCGACGCCAAGAACCTGTTCCGCTCCATCTCGCAGGCCGCCTGGGAGTGCGCCGACCCGGGCCTGCAGTACGACGACACGATCAACGACTGGCACACCTGCCCGGAGACCGGCCGGATCACCGCGTCGAACCCGTGCTCGGAGTACCTGCACCTGGACAACTCCTCGTGCAACCTGGCGTCGCTCAACCTGATGAAGTTCCTCCGCGCCGACGGCGGCTTCGAGGTGGAGAAGTTCGTCAAGTCCGTCGAGTTCGTCATCACCGCGATGGACATCTCGATCTGCTTCGCGGACTTCCCGACCGAGAAGATCGGTGAGACCTCCCGCGCGTACCGGCAGCTCGGCATCGGCTACGCCAACCTGGGCGCCCTGCTGATGGCCTCCGGCCTGCCCTACGACTCGGAGCAGGGCCGCTCGGTCGCCGCGGCGATCACGTCCCTGATGACCGGCACCGCGTACCGCCGCTCGGCCGAGCTGGCCGGCGTCGTGGGCCCGTACGACGGCTACGCCCGCAACGCCGAGCCGCACAAGCGGGTCATGCGTAAGCACGCCGCCGCCAACGACGAGATCAAGCCGACCAGCCCGGTGGCCACCGCGATCGTCCGTGAGGCGACCAAGCAGTGGACCCAGGGCAACAAGATCGGTGACAAGTTCGGGTGGCGCAACGCGCAGGCGAGCGTCCTCGCCCCGACCGGCACCATCGGCTTCATGATGGACTGCGACACGACCGGTGTGGAGCCGGACCTGGCGCTGGTCAAGTTCAAGAAGCTGGTCGGCGGCGGCTCGATGCAGATCGTCAACCAGACGGTGCCGCGCGCCCTGCGCAGCCTCGGTTACCCGGAGGAGCAGGTCGAGGCGATCGTCGAGCACATCGCCGACCACGGTCACGTGGTGGACGCGCCGGGCCTCAAGCCGGAGCACTACGCGGTCTTCGACTGCGCGATGGGGGAGCGGACGATCGCTCCGATGGGTCACGTGCGGATGATGGCGGCCATCCAGCCGTTCGTCTCCGGCGCCATCTCCAAGACGGTCAACATGCCGGAGGCGGCCACCGTCGAGGACGTCGAGAAGATCTACTTCGAGGGCTGGAAGCTCGGCCTGAAGGCCCTGGCGATCTACCGGGACAACTGCAAGGTCGGCCAGCCGCTGTCGGTCGCCAAGAACAACAAGGCCACCGAGCCGGCCGCCGTCGACACCGCAGCCGCCGAGCCGGCCGCCGTGGAGAAGGTCATCGAGTACCGGCCGGTGCGTAAGCGCCTGCCGAAGAAGCGCCCGTCCGAGACGGTCAGCTTCTCCGTCGGCGGCGCCGAGGGCTACCTCACCGCGTCGTCCTACCCGGACGACGGCCTCGGCGAGGTCTTCCTCAAGATGTCCAAGCAGGGCTCGACGCTCGCCGGTGTGATGGACGCCTTCTCGGTGGCCATCAGCATCGGCCTGCAGTACGGCGTTCCGCTGGAGACGTTCGTCAGCAAGTTCACCAACATGCGCTTCGAGCCGGCCGGCATGACCGACGACCCGGACGTGCGGATGGCCGCCTCGGTGATGGACTACATCTTCCGTCGCCTGGCCCTGGACTTCCTGCCCTACGAGCGCCGCGCCGAGCTGGGCATCTTCACCGCCTCGGAGCGGGCCGCCCAGCTGCGGGCCGAGGCCGACGCGGAGGCCGCCGCGACCGGTGCGGACCTCACCGCCATGGCGTCCTCCGCGCCGGTCGAGGCTCCCGCCAAGACCGAGGCGGTCGCCCAGCCGGCGCAGGAGATGGCCGACGTGGCCGCCGCCAAGCCGGCACCGAGCGTGGGTTCCAGCACCGAGTTGCTGGAGGCCGTGATCGGCAAGGCCGCCGACGCACCACTCTGCTTCACCTGCGGTACGAAGATGCGCCCCGCCGGTAGCTGCTACGTCTGCGAGGGCTGCGGCTCCACCAGCGGCTGCAGCTGACCTATATGCGGAACGGCGCTGCCCCGGCCTTCTTCGTGGAGGTCGGGGCAGCGCCGTTACTCGGGTGGCCGTCCCGGCGCGTCTGGCACGAGGCAGCGGCGTCGCGTGATCGGCGGTCCTCCACGACCAGACATGATCAAGTGATGAAAAGTAGGCGTCAGGGCCATCTCTGACCTACTTTTCATCACTTGATCATTCCCATGAGTGGCTGGCCCCGCAGGATGTCGACACGATCGCCGGTCACCCTGTCGTGCCGCTCTCGCTGGCGTGGGTAGGTGCCGGTCGCCTGGCGGTCGGCACCCTCGATGGTCACGTGCTTGTGGTTCCCGTCCCTGCGATGGCATGAGAGGCCGTGCGGCAACGAGCGGGGACAGGGCCCGGCGACGCGAGCACGACGGGGACAATGCCTACGTGAGCGAGCCAGTACCACGCCGGGTCGACGAGAGAACCGTTCGGCTCGACCACGGGCAGTTCTGCCTCTGCGGTAATCCATCGCCCGATGCCGACTACACGACCCTGCTCGAACAAGCGATCAACGGCTCAGGCATCGCGGCGGACGACCACGGGGTCATCGTTATCTCTCCTCACCAAAACAACGTCGAGATGCCGTTCCGTCTGGAGGTGTGGGACGACCGGCCGCCCGATGATTCGGAGGATTGGGAAGAAGTGTTCGAGGCTTGCCTCCTGGTGGCCGATGACGTGCTTCGCTACTTCAGCCCCACGGACGCCGTCGCCGACTTCGAGGTGTCGAGCGGCCGGTATGCCGCACGGATATCGGGTCGAGGGTTTGTCAACCGCGGCTGGCCCGGCTCGATCACCCCCGGGGACAGGTGGCGGGTGCAGCTCTGGCCGTCTGCCGGCGACATGCCGGTGCGCCGGCTCAGGGAGTGGCATCATCCGCTCTGACCGCGCAGCATCGTGATCTCGGCGATCGGGCTACTGGCTCGCTCGTTCGGCGGCGCGTGCGGCGTTGCGGACGCCGGTGCCTCGATGATGCCCCATCACCAGCCCGGGTGCCCAACCGGCTCAGTCAGTCGGCAGGAGCGGGCGCATGAACGTCCGCTCGTACCGCACGACACAACCCGAGTCGTCGCGGATGCGGTCGGCCGCGACGAACTCCGGGTCGGTGCCGAACCGTGCGCGGTAACGCTCGTAGGCTGCCAGGCTCTCGAAGCTGAACAGCGCCTCGGCCTTGTCGCTGGCACCCTCGGCGGGCAGGAAGTAGCCGTGGTGCACCCCGCCGTGCTCGGCCACCAGCCGCATCCATGCTCTCGCGAAGTCCTCGAACGCCGCGATCTGTGCGGGATCGATCGTGTAGTGCACAATGCACGTGATCATGATCCCACCCTACGACCGGTGTCGGGCTCCATGGTCGACACCGGGTCGGCGGAGTGGGGCTATCCCGCGGCCCGGATACCGCCACATCACCGACCTGGTGTCGATCACGGCGGCCGGGCCGGGTCGGAGTCGGCAACGGACCGGTCAGGGTTGGGCGAAAAGCGGGCCGTAGTTCGAGCGGAACATCTGCTCGCCGAGGCGGCGTAGCACCAGGTCGCGCAGCGCGGGCGGCAGCCCGCTGGCCTTGTCCCGGCGTTGCGTCTGGCTGAGCACCCAGTCCGTACGTGGGCGTCGCCGTGCCTCGTAACCCCGCAGCGCCTCGGCGACGGAGTCGGCGGCGGTCAACGACGACGCGAGCACTACCGCGTCCTCCAGGGCCATCGCCGCGCCCTGGGCCATGTTCGGTGAGGTGGCGTGGGCGGCGTCGCCGATCAGCAGCACCGGCCCCCGGGTCCAGGAGTCGAGCACGACCTCCTGGTTCGGGCCGGCGTGCAGGGTGCTGTCGTCGTGGTCGAGGGCCTTGAGCATGATGGCCGCCGGCTCGGTGAACGACTCGGCCACGTCGTCGCGCCAGCCGGGCCGGTCGGCCACCGGGCCGTCGTTGTAGTAGCAGTACGTCTGCTCCGCGCTGATCGGGATGGTCAGGAACTGCCTCCCGAGCCCCAACTGCACCGACCAGAACGGCTCGTCGTCGATGCGGGGAGCAACCCAGCGGTACGCGTACTGGCCCAGGTCGCGGGCCGCCTGACCGTCGAAGGCGAGCCTGCGTACCGTCGAGTTCACGCCGTCCGCGCCGATCACCAGGTCGTACCGTTCGGTGCTGCCGTCGTCGAACTCGACGGCTACCCGGGCGCCCTCCTGGGAGACCGCGACCGGGTGGCGACCCCAACGGATCGGGGCGTCTCCGACGCTGGCCAACAGGGCCCGGTGCAGCCGGGCCCGGGGCAGCGACACGCACGCGCCGACGCCCTGCCACAGTGCTGTCACGTCGATGTCGAAGAGGCGGCGTCCGCGCTGGTTCGCGCTGCGCTGCCGGGTGATCTCCACGGCGACGTCGGTGACCGGCTCCCGCAGACCGAGGACGTCGAGCATCCGGGTCGCGTTGCCGGTGAGGTAGACGCCGGTGCCGGAGTCGCTCGGCCCGGGCGCCCGGTCGACCACGTCGACGGTCGCGCCCCACCCGCGCAACGCGGCGACCGTCGCCAGCCCGGCGATGCCCCCGCCGACGATGAGTACCCGGACATTGTCCCCCCGCACGACACGTTCCTCCCCGTTGGGCAGGCCGGCTGAGCTGCTGCTCAACGGTTCGGCCGCCGCAGAACCCTAGAAGGCGGGTGAGGCAGCCCACGGGTACGGGGGCTGCGATACCGAGGAATGGACTGCGACGATGACGGCATGACGACCGCCGAGGCGTACGTCCAGTTCGGTAGCCGTGAGGCGCGCGGGGTGTCAGCCAGCTACGAGCGTCTGTCGGCTGCCGTCGCCGACGACGAGCCCTTGCTCGCCCGGCTCGACGAGGTCCCGCCGGCCAGGCGGCAGCCGAATCTGCTGTTCAGCGTCGTCCGCTGGCTGGGCGGGCCGGTCGGCGACCCGGCCGCGTTCCACGACTACGTGCTGACGCACTGGCCCGCCGTCAAGGCGGAGCTGCTCACCCGGGCGACTCAGACGAACGAGACCGGCCGGTGCGCGGTGCTGCTGCCGGTGCTCGCCGCGCTGCCACAGCCTCTCGCCCTGCTGGAGGTCGGTGCGTCCGCCGGGCTCTGCCTCTACCCCGACCGGTACGCGTACCGCTACGGGGAGCACCAGGTCGGTTTTGGTGAGCCGATCCTGGAGTGCGTGGCAGACGGGTTGGTGCCGCCGGCCCGCGTACCCCGAGTGGTGTGGCGGGCCGGTCTCGACCTGAACCCGCTCGACGTGACCGACCCCGACGACGTGTCGTGGCTCGATGCGCTGATCTGGCCGGAGCACGCGCACCGGCGGGCCCGGCTGCGGGCCGCGGCGGCGGTCGCCGCGGCGGATCCGCCGCTGCTGGTCCGTGGTGATCTGGTGGACGATCTGCCGGCGCTGGCGGCCCGCGCACCGGCCGACGCGACGCTCGTTGTCTTCCACACGTCGGTGCTGTACCAGGTGCCGCCGCCGCGCCGGGAGGCGTTCGTCCGGCTGGTCGGTGAGCTGCCCGGCCACTGGGTCGCGAACGAGGCACCGGAGGTGCTGGCGTACGACGGCCTGCCCGACCCGCCGAACGACGCGCTGCACAACGTCCTCGCCCTGGACGGTCGGCCGTTGGCCTGGACCAGGGGCCACGGCCAGGCGATGACCTGGTTCGGCTGAGCGGCTCAACCGACCGGCTCGGGCATCCGGTGGCGCAGCGCCCGGACGAACCAGTCCGCCGCCGGTGCCGTCGCGTCTCCGGTCGACCAGCCGTTGAGCACCGCCAACAGGTCGAGGTAGCGGTCCCGGCGGGGGTCACTGGCCGGAATCAGCCGGTCGAGCAACCGCCGACGCAGGTCGGCCTCATCGCAGTGACCGTGCAGGCTCATGTACCGGTTGGAGACGGCCGCGACCACCGGATCGGCATCCGGGGTGGTCGGGTCGAGACCCGCCGCGAGGGCGGGGGCCACCGCGTCCCGGACCACCGCGACGGCGTCCGGGCGGGGCAGCCCCGAGACGTCATGGTCGGCGGCGTACTGCTGAGCCGTTCGCCGCATGCTCGCCCGGAACGTCTCGTCCTGGCACAGTTCGGCCAACTCCAGCCACGCCTCGACCTGCTCGATGGTGGGCTCGTCGGGCAGCTCCGGCGTCATCGAGACGATCACACCCGGGTACGCGGGCACGCCGTCCAGACCAGCGAAGACGCTGTCCAGGAAGTCGCCCACCAGTCGCCCCCGTTCACGAGTGGTGAGCTGGGCCAGCCGGTGCAGCTCATCCACCTCGGCCGGGCCCGATCCGCGCCTCGCCGCGACGGTGAGCACCGCCTGGCGCAGCCGTAGCACCCGGATCTGGACCGCCAGCGCTTCGGCGTGCGCGGCGGCCATCTCGTGCAGCGGCACCTCGTGGTTCACCACGCGGCGGATGGCGGCCAGATCCACCCCCAGGTCGCGCAGTGTGCGGACCAGTTCCAGCCGGGCAACCGCCCCGGCGTCGAACAGGCGGTAGCCGGCCGAACTCCGGTCGGTCGGCGGGACGATCCCGCTGTCGGCGTAGTACCGGATCGTCTTGACGCTGAGGCCGGTCCGCAGGGCCAGGTCGCCGATCGTGTGCCGTGTCTCCCCACTCATGTCACCACCTTCGCGTCTCCCCCCGATGGAGACTCAAGCACCGCCCGTCCGGCCTCCTAGACTGCTCCGGTGACCGGAGAGCGGAAACCCCTGGCCGGCCGGCCGCTCACCGAGCCGCACCCGTCCCGCCTGTCGCCGGAGCACCCCGACCGGGCCCGGATCCTCGCCGCGCACGACGCGGCGCTCGCCGCCGACGAGGCCGGTTACCTCGACCCGGCGAGCGGGCTGTTCGTCCTCAGCGCCGGTTTCCTGGCCCGTCGCGGCACCTGTTGCGGGCGAGGCTGCCGACACTGCCCGTACGTGGACGATCCACCGTCCGGATAGGCGTGAACGAGGGCTTCCGCCCGACCCGGACACCCCGTACGGTTTCCGACGGACATCCGGCGGGCGCGTTTCCGCCGTCGGTCGGCGAGAGGGTGGAACGTGCGCGGGCGGATCGTGGTCGCCGGGGTGGCGGGGCTGCTGGTGAGCGGGTGCGCCGCCGAGGCCGAGCCGGTGGCGGTGCCGCCGCCGGTGCCGATCGCGGTGGACGTGGCGGCGGCCTCCTCGGGCGGGGCCTGCCGACTCCTGGACTTCACGGTGATCGAAGAGACGGTCAAGGTGCGCTTCGACGTGGCGGCGGCCAGCGAACAGGGCGACACGCACACCTGCGTGGTCCGGGCCACGGGCGCGACGCTGCCGGAGCTGACGTTGACTGTGTCGGAGACCACGGTCGACAAGACGACCTTCGGCGCGGACGTGGTGCCCGACAAGGCGGCGAAGGTCACCGGGCTGGGCCAGCAGGCGTACCGGCGTACCCTCGCCGCCGCGAGCGGGCGTGGGCCGGTCGCCGAGGTGGGTTGGCTGGCCACCGACGGGCGGTTGGCCACGGTGAGCTGGACGTCGGCCCGGGGCAGCGAACGCTCGACGGTGGAGAAGCTGACCGGTGACCTGACCGCGCTGGCGAAGAAGGTGAACACCCGGGCGCTGTGACGCCCGAGCGGCTGGTTGGTCAGTTGGCGGCGACGAAGACCCGGGAGGCGACCTCGCGGGGCAGCCGCACCCGATCGCCGGAGCGGTCGATGGAGACCCCGTCGCGCTCCTGCGCCACGGTCACCGTCGCGCCCGGGTCGACACCGGCGGCGTGCAGTTGACGCAGCACGTCACCGTCGGTCTGCACGCTCTCGCAGATCCGGCGGACCACGACCGGCCCGGAGAGGCCCGGGAAGGCCAGGTTGCGCTCACCCTCGACGGCCGCGGTGGTCTCCGCCTCCGGCGAGCCCAGCTCTTCCAGACCCGGGATCGGGTTGCCGTACGGGGAGCGGGTCGGCCGGTTGAGCAGGTCGTAGACCCGCTTCTCCACGGCGTCGCTCATCACGTGCTCCCAGCGGCACGCCTCCTCGTGGGCCTCCTCGTAGGGCATCCCGATGACGTTGACCAGCAGCAGCTCGGCGAGGCGGTGCTTGCGCATCACCGACACGGCGGTGCCGCGACCCAGCGCGGTGAGGGTGAGGTGTCGGTCACCTTCGACGGTGAGCAGGCCGTCGCGCTCCATCCGGGCGACGGTCTGGCTCACGGTGGGGCCGCTCTGTCGTAGCCGCTCGGCGATGCGGGCACGCAGCGGTGGCACCCCCTCCTCTTCCAGTTCGAGGATGGTGCGTAGATACATTTCGGTCGTGTCGACCAGGTCGTGAGACTTCATAACGTCAGCGGCCCTCCGGTGCACGATATTACCTCGGTGAACGACTGACGACCGCCGCCGAACCGCGTGCCGTCGGCACGGATGGTGTTTGATGGTC
The DNA here is from genome assembly GCF_029581455.1 of Micromonospora sp. WMMD964. NCBI lineage: Bacteria > Bacillati > Actinomycetota > Actinomycetes > Micromonosporales > Micromonosporaceae > Micromonospora > Micromonospora sp. WMMD964. Next base: position 2,726,605 of record NZ_CP120860.1, read on the forward strand.
GCCATGTCCGGTCCCCAGGAGCCGTTGGTCGAGGTCGACCGGCTTGCCGCCGCTCTCGACGACGTCGACCCGCCCACCGTGCTCGACGTCCGCTGGCGGCTCGTCGGCCCGCCCGGCCGCGACGACCACCGCGCCGGCCACCTGCCCGGCGCGGTCTTCGTCGACCTGGACACCGTGCTCTGCGGTGCGCCGGGCGTCGGCGGTCGACACCCTCTTCCCGACCCGGCGGCCTTGCAGGCCGGGCTCCGGGCTGCCGGCGTCCGGGCCGGTCACCCCGTCGTGGTGTACGACGGCGGCGACGGCATGGCCGCCGCGCGGGCCTGGTGGACGTTGCGCTGGGCGGGACACCGTCCGGTGAGTGTGCTGCACGGTGGCTACCCGGCCTGGGTCGCCAGCGGTCTGCCCGTCTCCACCGACACGCCGAGTCCGACTCCCGGCGACGTCGTGGTGCGTCCCGGTGGGCTTCCGGTCCTCGACGCGGAGCAGGCCGCCGCGTTGGCCGACACGGACGACGCCGTGCTGCTCGACGTACGGGCGGCTCCCCGCTACCGGGGTGAGGTGGAGCCGATCGATCCGGTCGCCGGGCACGTGCCGGGCGCGGTCAACCTGCCCGCCGGTGAGTACGTCGGCCCGGATGGGCGCTTCCCGGCCGCCGACGTGTTGAGCGAGCGGTTCGCCGCCGCCGGGGTGACCGGGGCGCGGACCGTCGGGGCGTACTGCGGCTCCGGGGTGACCGCCGCGCAGGCGGTGCTCGCGCTGCACCTGGCGGGCCGCACTGATGCGGCGCTCTACGTCGGATCGTGGAGCAACTGGGTGGCCGATCCGGTTCGCCCGGTCGCCGTCGGGCAGACACCTGGCCGTTGACCAGCGCGTGCGGTGGGCCGGCGGCGGTCCCCGTGCGACGATGGGCTCATGTCCGACGACACGGTGGTGGTGTGGGACGAGTCGCTGCTCGCCTACGACATGGGCGACCATCCACTCGATCCGGTCCGGGTGGAGTTGACCGTCGCGCTCGCCCGTGAGCTGGGCGTCCTGGATCGTCCCGGGGTGCGCATGGTCAAACCGGAGATGGCCGACGACGCGGTGCTCACCCGCGTGCACGACCCCGCCTACCTGGCCGCGGTGCGCGCCGCGCCGCGCGACCCGCTGTTCGCCGGATACGGGCTGGGCACCTCGGACAACCCGGTGTTCGAGGGGATGCACGAGTCGAGCGCGTTGATCGCCGGAGCGACGGTGGCCGCCGCCGAGGCGGTCTGGCGCGGGGAGGCGCGGCGGGCGGTCAACGTGGCGGGTGGGCTGCACCACGCGATGCCCGCGCGGGCCTCCGGCTTCTGTGTCTACAACGACCCCGCGGTGGCCATCGCCCACCTGCTCGCCCTCGGTGCCGAGCGGGTCGCGTACGTGGACGTCGACGTGCACCACGGCGACGGGGTGCAGCAGGTCTTCTGGGACGACCCCAGGGTGCTGACGGTCAGCCTGCACGAGACCCCGCTGGCGCTCTTCCCGGGCACCGGTTTCGCGGACGAGACGGGTGGGCCGGGCGCGCAGGGCACCGCCGTCAACATGCCGTTGCCCCCGGGTGTCGACGACAGCGCCTGGCAGCGGGCCTTCCACGCGATCGTGCCGTCGGTGCTGCGCGCGTTCCGGCCGCAGGTGCTGGTCACCCAGTGCGGCGCGGACGGGCACCGGCTGGATCCACTCGCCGACCTGAACCTGACCGTGGACGGGCAGCGGGCCACCTACCTGGCGATGCGCGCACTCGCCGACGAGCTGTGCGACGGTCGCTGGGTCGCCACCGGCGGCGGCGGGTACGCGCTGGTCGAGGTGGTGCCCCGGGCCTGGAGTCACCTGCTGGCCGTGGCCACCGGCGCGCCGATCGATCCGGCCACGCTCACCCCGCCCGGGTGGCGGAGCCTGGTCGCCTCCCGTCGTCTGGGCCGCGAGGTGCCGCTGCGGATGACCGACGACGCGGACCCGTCGTACGAGCCGTGGCAGCCGACCGGCGAGCCCAACGCGGTGGACCGGGCGATCGCGGCCACCCGCAAGACGGTCTTCCCGCTGCTCGGGCTCGACCCGCACGACCCACGGGACTGAGCCGGGCCGTTCCGGTGACGACCGTGGACCAGCCGGTGGACGTGCTGCTCAGCGACGGCAGCACGGTCCAGTTGCGACCGATCGACCCGACCGACGCACCGGGCATCGTGGCGATGCACAGCCGGTTCTCCGAGCGCACCCGCTACCTGCGCTACTTCTCGCCGTACCCCCGCATTCCGGAACGGGATCTGATCCGCTTCGTCACCGTCGACCACCGCGACCGGGAGGCGTTCGTGGTGTTGGCCGCCGGCCGGATCGTGGCCGTCGGCCGGTACGAGCGGCTGGGCCCGCAGGCCCCGGAGGCGGAGGTGGCCTTCGTGGTGGAGGACGCCTACCAGGGGCGGGGCATCGGCTCGGTGCTGATGGAGCACCTGGCCGACGCGGCCCGCCGCAACGACATCATGAGCTTCGTCGCGGAGGTGTTACCGGCCAACGGGACGATGCTGCGCGTCTTCGCCGACTTCGGCTACCAGGTCCAGCGCGAGTACGCCGACGGGGTGGTGCACCTGAGCTTCCCGATCGCGCCCACCGAGGCGACCCTGGAGGTGCAGCGCGGCCGGGAGCACCGCACCGAGGCGCGTTCGATCGCCCGGCTGCTCGCCCCTCGGGGCATCACCGTCTACGGTGCCAGCGCCACCGGTCAGGGCGTCGGCGCGGCGGTCCTCGGGCACCTGCGCGACGGCGGGTTCACCGGGGCGGTCGTGCCGGTGCACCCGAGCGCGTCGACAGTGGCCGGCCTGCCCGCGTACCCCTCGGCGGTCGAGGCCGGGACCCCGGTGGACCTGGCGGTGGTGGCGGTCCCGCCGGAGGCGGCGACCGCGGTGGTCGCCGACGCGGCCGCGGCGGGGGTGCACGGCCTGGTGGTCATCTCGGCCGGCTTCGCCGAGGCGGGCGCCGAGGGTGCGGCCACGCAACGGGCGCTGGTCCGTGCGGCACACGCGGCGGGCATGCGGGTGATCGGCCCGAACTGCCTGGGCGTGGCCAACACCGACCCGACGGTACGCCTCAACGCCACCCTCTCCCCGGCACTGCCGCCGGCCGGACGGGTGGGCATCTTCAGCCAGTCCGGCGCGTTCGGGGTGGCGCTGCTCGCCGAGGCGGACCGGCGTGGCCTCGGGCTGTCCAGTTTCGTCTCGGCCGGGAACCGGGCCGACGTCTCCGGTAACGACCTCCTCCAGTACTGGCAGGACGACCCCGGCACCGACGTGATCATGTTGTACCTGGAGACCTTCGGTAACCCCCGTAAGTTCGCCCGGTTGGCCCGGCGGATCGGCCGCGCCAAACCGGTCGTCGCGCTCGCCTCACCGGCCCGCCCGGTCGGGGTCGGTGATGCCGCCGGGCCGGACGAGGTGGCGGTGGCCGCGCTCTTCGCCCAGTCCGGGGTGATCCGCGTGGACACCGTGCCGGAGCTGCTCGACGTGGGTGTGCTGCTGGCCAACCAGCCGTTGCCGGTGGGCGGGCGGGTCGGCGTGGTCGGCAACTCCTCGGCCCTGACCGGCCTGGCCGCCACCGCCTGCGTCGGGCAGGGCCTCACCGTGGCCGACGGTTACCCCCGCGACGTGGGGCCGAGCGCCGGTGCCGCCGAGTTCGCCGCCGCTCTCGCCGAGACGGCCGACGACGACCGGGTGGACGCCCTGGTGGTGGTCTTCGCCCCGCCGCTGCCCGGGCAGCTGACCGCTGTGGACGCCGACGTGACCGCCGCGCTGCCTGCCGCCCTGGCACTGGGCAAGCCGACAGTGGCGACGTTCCTGGTCGGGCGGCTTCCGCCGGGCGTGCCCGCGTACGGGGGCGTGGAGGAGGCGGTACGCGCCCTCGCCCGGGTGCACCGCTACGCGGAGTGGTTACGCCGTCCGCCCGGGGTCGCCCCCGACCTGCCCGGCGTCGACCGGGCCGCCGCGCAGGCCGCGCTCCGCGCCGACGGCACCGATCCGGGTGCGTTGCTGGCCGCGTACGGCATCGAGGTGGTGGCCTCGGTGACAGTCGACTCGGTCGACGCGGCGGTCGACGCGGCGGTCCGGCTGGGCTTCCCGGTGGCCCTCAAGGCGGCCGCCCCCGGGTTGCGACACCGGCTCGACCTCGGCGCGGTCCGGCTCGACCTGCCCGACGAGCCGACGGTGCGTCGCGCGTACGCCGAGCTGGCGGCGACCTTCGGCGCGGACGCGCTGGTCCAGGCGATGGTGCCGCCGGGGGTGGCCTGCGTGGTGGAGGTGGTGGAGGATCCGGCGTTCGGGCCGGTGGTCGGCTTCGGCCTCGGCGGGGTCGCCACCGAACTAATGGGCGATCGGGCCTGGCGGGCGGTTCCGCTGACCGACACGGACGCGACCGAACTGGTCGACGAGCCCCGGGCGGCGCCGTTGCTGCGCGGGCACCGGGGTGCCGCACCGGTCGACCGGGCGGCGCTGGCCGACCTGCTGCTGCGGGTGGGTCAGCTCGCCGACGAGCAGCCCCGGGTGCGCTCGTTGACCCTCAACCCGGTGCTGGCCCGACCGGGAGGCATCTCGGTCCTGCACGCCCAGGTGCGGGTGGGCGGCGTCGCCGCCCGCCCGGACACCGGCCCCCGCCGACTCTGAACGCGGCCGGTCAGGCGCGGCTGGAGATCTGTTGGACGGCCCAGGAGTTGCCGTCCGGGTCGCTGAAGAAGACGAACCCCACGTTGTCCAGTGGCTCCGGCACCGGCCGAGGATTACGGCCCACCACCTGGACGTCGCTGACCTGCACACCACGGTCGACCAACTCGGCGTGGGCCCGCTCGATGTCGGGCACCACCAGTTGCAGGCCCTTCAGCGAGCCCGGCGGCATCTCCGGGACGACACCCTTGCCGATCACGATCGAGCAGCCGGAGCCGGGCGGCGTGAGCTGGACGATGCGCGCCTCCTCGCTGATCACGGTGTCGTGATCGACGGTGAAACCGAGCTGGTCGGCGTAGAACGTCTTCGCCCGGTCCACATCGGAGACCGGCACGATCACCACTTCCAACGTCCAGTTCATCGTCGCCCTCCTCGCGTCGCTCAACAGCTCCCCAGTCAAACACCCCGACGGCATGGAAGACCCCGGCGAACCGCCAGGGTCTTCCATGGGAACCGGGCGCGTCAGCAGGCGTACGCCTCCAGGCGCTGGGCCCGCTCCGGTGCGCGCAGCTTCAGCAGCGTCACCTTCTCGATCTGCCGGATCCGCTCCCGGGACAGCCCGAACTCCCGTCCGACCTCGTCCAGCGTGCGCTGCCGGCCGTCGTCGAGACCGAACCGGAGTCGGATGACCGCCTGCTCCCGCTGGGACAGGGTGGCCAGCACGATGCTGACCTCGTTGCGCAGCTCACCCTGGGCGGCGGCGTCACCCGGCTCGGTACGCGGATCCACCGAGGCCACGAAGTCACCGAGCGCGCTCTCGCCGTCGTCGCCGACGGCCTGGTCCAGGCTGACCGGCTCCCGGTCGTAGGAGATCAGCTCGATGACCTGGATCTCGGGGATCTCCAGGGCGCGGGCGACCTCACTGACAGTGGGCTCGCGTCCCAGCGTCACCGACAGCTCGCGGCGGGCACGGACCATCCGGTTGACCTGCTCCACCATGTGCACCGGGATGCGGATCGTGCGGGCCTGGTCGGCCATCGCGCGGGTGATCGCCTGCCGGATCCACCACGTCGCGTACGTGGAGAACTTGTAGCCCTTGGCGTAGTCGAACTTCTCCACCGCGCGGATCAGACCCAGGTTGCCCTCCTGGATGAGATCCAGGAACGCCATGCCGCGACCGGTGTAGCGCTTGGCGATGCTGACCACCAGCCGCAGGTTCGCCTCCAACAGGTGGTCCTTCGCGGCCCGGCCCTCCGCGACGATCAGCTCCAGGTCGGCCCGCAGCTCGGCGGAGACCGGGGTGCAGGTGGCGAGCTTCTCGTCGGCGAACAACCCGGCCTCGATCCGCCGGGCCAGGTCGACCTCCTGCGCGGCGGTCAGCAGCTTCGTCCGGCCGATCCCGTTGAGGTACGCCCGGACCAGGTCGGTGGAGATGCCACGCTCGTCGGTGGCGTCCAGGTCGACGAGGACCTCGGAGGTCCCGTCGGTGTCGGTCGTGGTGGTCGGGCGCGTCCGGTGTTCCGTCATCTGCAGGACCATCTCTGTCTCTCCCCGTTTCCACGTCTGTGCCGTGTCTCCGGCCCAGCGGTGCCGGTGTGAGACACAGCTTGGCGGGCGGGGCGTAAAACGGGAGTGAGGCGATCGGGCACCCGACAGGAATCGGGTCGGGTCGCTGGTGCGGTGTGTCGCCCGGGTGTGCGGTTGCCCGCCACGGTTACGTTGCGGACGGTCGGCCGGCTCTGGTCGGCGAGGACGACAGATGGAGGACGGCGTGGTCTTCAAACGGCTCATGAAGGCGATGGGCGTCGGCGGCCCGTCGGTGGAGACGGTGCTGGCCGACCCGAACTGCCGCCCGGGCGGCCGACTGGAGGGCCGGATCCAGGTGGTCGGCGGCGACCACCAGGTCGACATCGACCAGGTGAGCCTCGGCCTGGTCACCCGGGTCGAGGTGGAGAGTGGCGACAGCGACTACGACACCACCCAGGAGTTCCACCGCCAGCAGATCACCGGCGCGTTCCGGCTGGAGCCGGGGCAACGCCACGACATCCCGTTCCGCTTCGCCGTGCCGTGGGAGACACCGGTCACCGAGCTGTACGGGCAGCACCTGCACGGCATGACGATGGGTCTGCGTACCGAGTTGGAGGTCGCCCGCGCGGTCGACAAGGGTGACCTGGACGCCGTGTCGGTGCACCCGCTGCCGGCGCAGGAGCGACTGCTCGACGCGTTGCTGCGACTGGGCTTCCGGTTCGCCCGCGCCGACGTGGAACGGGGGCACATCTACGGGGTACGGCAGACGCTGCCGTTCTACCAGGAGATCGAGTTCAACCCGGCGCCGCAGTACGCCCGCTCGATCAACCAGTTGGAGGTCACCTTCGTCGCCGACGCGCAGCAGATGCAGGTGATCCTGGAGGTCGACAAGCGCGGCGGCGTCTTCACCGAGGGCCGGGACGCGTTCGGACGGTTCACCGTGGATTACGCCACCGCCGACCGTACCGACTGGACCGCCGAACTCGACAACTGGCTCCGTCAGTCCCTGTCCCGCCGAGGCCTCTTCTCCTAACCCCCACCCCGCCACCCCGGCCCCTCCCACCCCTCCCGGCCCGTCTCGCCCCCCGCTTCGCCCCGGTGATCAAGAGGTTCGCGTCAAATGTCGGGCCAGATCTGACGCGAACCTCTTGATCACCGCACTCAGGGGCGTGGGGGCGGGTGGGGGAGAGGGAAGGGGCGGGGCAGGGGGTTAGAGGTCTAGGAGGAGGGTTTGGGGGCCGACGTTGACGCTTTCCACAAGCATGTGGGCGCGGAAGCGGCCGGTCTCGACAGTCGCGCCCCGCTCGCGTAGCGCCTCGACCACAGCGGTCACCAGGGGCTCGGCCACCTCGGCGGGGGCCGCCGCCGTCCAGCTCGGGCGGCGCCCCTTGCGCGCGTCGCCGTAGAGGGTGAACTGACTGACCACCAGGATCGGCGCGCCGGTGTCGGCGGCGGACCGCTCGCCGTCGAGGATGCGCAGCTCGTGCACCTTGCGGGCCATCGTCTGGGCGATCTGGAGGGTGTCGGTGTGGGTCACCCCCAGCAGCACCAGCAGGCCGTTCTCGATCGCGCCGACCACGTCACCGTCCACTGTCACGCCGGCCCGTCCGACGGTCTGCACCACCGCCCGCATCAGCCGATCACCGCCGGGCCCGCCCCGACGCCCGCCGCGGTCGAGTCCGTCGTCCGCCTCACGCGGTCGCCCGCTCGATGAAGCCGCGCTCCACCAGGTGCGCCACGATCGGGCCGGCGGCCTCGGCCATCTCGTCGGGCTCGACGTCGTGCGCGGCCGCGAGCAGGGCGAGCTGGTCGCGCAGCGGCAACCGGCCGTCGGCGCCACCGACGAGCGCCAACACCAGCGGGTCGATCTCCTCGGTCCAGCGCAGGCCGTGCGGCATCGCGAGAACCTGCCGGTCCACCGCCCAGCCCTCGTCACCCATGGTGGCCTCCTGCCGCAGTTGGAGGCCCTCGGCGGCCCGGTAGCGCTCGGCGAGCAGCGCCTCGGTGTCGCGTACCCGGAGGAAGTCCTGGCGGTCGAACCAGGCGGCGATCTGGTCGCCCAGCGGTGGCTGCACCCGCTGGCGCAGGTCCTCCACCCGCACCACCGGGTCGGCGTGCCCGCCCCGACGCAGCGACACGATGCCGAAGCCGATCCCCTCCACCTTGTGCGCGTCGAACCAGTCCAGCCAGGCGGCCATCCGCTGCGGTTCGGCGGTCTCGCCGACGTCGGTGAGCCACAGGTCGACGTACGCCATCGGGTCGGCCACCTCACGCTGGATGACCCAGGCGTCTAGGCCGGTACCGGCGAACCAGCCGGCCACCCGCTCGTCCCACTGCTCACCGGCGACGTGCACCCAGTTCGCCAGGTACTGCATGGTGCCGCCCTCGGTGAGCAGGCCCGGGGCGGCGGCGGCCAGTTCGGCGCCGATCGCGTCGCCGACCCGGCCGGAGTCGCGGTAGACGTGCGTGGTCGTGCCCGGGCCCACCACGAACGGTGGGTTGCTCACCACCAGGTCGAAGCGCCGGCCGGCCACCGGGGCGACCAGGTCGCCGCGCAGCAGCTCCCAGTCCTGGCCGTTGAGGGCGGCGGTGGTCGCGGCGAAGCGCAGGGCCCGCTCGGAGAGGTCGGTGGCGGTCACCGAGTCGGCGTGGGTGCTCAGGTGCAGGGCCTGGACGCCGGAGCCGGTGCCCAGGTCCAGTGCCGTGCCGACCGGCCGGCGCATGGTCGCGCCGATCAGGGTGTGGGTCGCGCCGCCGACGCCGAGCACGTGCTCGGCGTGCAACGGGCGACCCGGGCGGGCGCTGGCCGGCACGTCGGCGAGCACCCACCACTCGTCCCCGTACGGCTCCAGGTCGACGCCGGCGCGCAGCCCGTCGCCGTACCGATCGACCAGCCCGCCGGCCAACGCCTCCTCGATGCTCAACGGCGTCAGCGCGGCGGCCACCGCCGCCTCGGGCTCGGTCTGGTCGCAGATGAACACCCGGATCAGGGTGCCCAGCGGGTCGCCGTCCTCGGTGGCGCGCAGCGCGGCCCGGTAGTCGTTGCGGGCGACCGCGGCCGTCGCCTGCGCGCCCAACCTCTCGGCGATGCCGTGGCCGGTGAAACCGGCCCGGGTCAGCGCGGTGCGCAGCGCGTCGACACCGGCGGGGGAGAGCAGCATGTCGTGTTCGTCCACCCCGACATCCTGCCTGCCACCGCGACGCCGGGCGCGGCCACCCGCCGGATCGAACCCGGAGCGTCGGTGTCCGCCCGGATCGGTGGGCCGGGCAGGATGGTCGGTATGACGCTCGTACTGCCCATCGACCCCGAGGCCAACCGGCTGCTGGAGCGCAGCCCACTGGCCCTGCTCCTCGGCATGGTCCTCGACCAGCAGGTGCCGATGGAGAAGGCGTTCTCCTCGCCGTACGTGTTGACCCAGCGGCTCGGTCATGACCTGGACGCGGGGGAGTTGGCCGGGTACGACCCGGAGGCGCTCGTCGCGATCTTCGCCCAGCCGCCCGCGTTGCACCGGTTCCCGAAGGCGATGGCGGCCCGGGTGCAGGAGGTCTGCCGGGTGCTGGTGGAGCGCTACGACGGCGACGCGGCGTTGCTCTGGGACGGGGTGGCCGACGGTCCGGAGCTGCTGCGCCGGGTGGCCGGGCTGCCCGGTTTCGGCAAGCAGAAGGCGCAGATCTTCGTGGCGCTGCTCGGCAAGCGGTTCGGGGTGACCCCGCAGGACTGGCGGCAGGCCGCCGGCGGGTACGGCGACCCGGGCGCGTACCGGTCGGTGGCCGACGTCACCGACGTCGACTCGCTGCGCCGGGTGCGGGAGTACAAGCAGCAGATGAAGGCGGCGGCGAAGGCGGAGAAGGGCTGACGCTCAGGCGGCGGTGGGGTGCGCCAGCGAGGCCAGCGCGCGCCGGACGTCGGCGAGCGAGACGGTGGCCGAATCGTCCAGGTCGGCCAGGCCGGCCTCGATCCACTGGCGCATCAGGGTGGTGACGCCGATGCCCCGGGCGTCGGCGGCGGCACGCACCCGCTCGTAGGTGTCCAGCGGCAGCCGGACCGACCGGCTGACCATCGGCACGTCCGTGTCGGGGGTGGGGAGGTCCACCGCCGGGCTCTCGTCGATCAGATCGGCGATCCGGTCGTCGCCGCTGTGGAACTGCTTGGTCGCGTCGTTTCGGTGCATCGTCACGGCCCCCCTCATCGGCGGTCTCTCCGTACGGCCTCGTCGTAGCGCTTGGACTCGGCGTCGCTCAGCTCACGGGCGGAGAGGATGTCCCAGTCGTTGTCGGTGCCATCGGCCTCGGCGAGCAGCACCGCCAGTCGGCGGCCCCGACGGGCGGCGGCGTAGACCACCATCACGTCGTCGCCCAGATGGCGGATGACCCGTCGGGCGCTGTGCAGCGCCTCCCAGACTTCCCCGGGCGTGACGTCGTAGACCCTCAGGTTGGCCAACGCCTCGTCGGTGAAGCTGAACCTGCTGCCCACGCTCGGAGCGTACCACGCACGTAACACGCACCGAGACGGCCTGAAGGTGGCTGTTCGCGGCCTGACGGTGACAGGATGAGGCGTAATCCCATCGAGGAGGTCAATGGTGAAGCGGCAGGCGTACCAGCCGATTCTGATCACCGACGCCTCGCGCAGCCAGGACGATCAGCTCAACAGTCGCCAGCGCCGCTATGTCCTGATGATGGGCATCCGCGTGCTGTGCATCGTCGTCGGCGCGATCCTGGTCGGTGCGAACGCCCCACTGCTCTGGCTCTGGCTGCCGCTGTGCGGCCTCGGCATGGTGCTCATCCCCTGGCTGGCCGTGCTGCTGGCCAACGACCGGCCGCCGAAGGAGGAGCACCGGCTGGCCAACCGGTTCCACCCCCGTCGGCGGGACGACACCCCGCCGATGAGCCTGACGGCCGAGGAGCGCCCCCACAAGATCATCGACGCCGAGCCCTGACCCGCGAACGGGCCAGGGCTCGTACCGTCAGGGCTGTGGGCGTGCGCCGGCGGTGGAGACGGCCAACGCCCCCAGGTCGGTGGCGCGGTTCAGCGCCGCCGCCGGGCCGGCGCCCGCCAGCCACGCGGTGAGCAGACCGGCCGCGAAGGCGTCGCCCGCCCCCGTGACGTCCACCACCGCCGTCCGGCGGGCGGCAACCGCGTGGACCGCCGCGCTGCGGTCGACCCAGACCGCGCCCGCCGCGCCCCGCTTGACCACCACCCGCCGGGCCGTCGCCGACAACACCCGCCCCTGCGCCGCCGGGTCCAGCCCACCGGCGAGCGCCGTCGCCTCGTCCGCGTTGACCAGCAACAGGTCGATGTCGCGTACCCAACTCAGGAACACCGCCGCACCGACCCGCCGCAGCGGCGCCGCGGAGGCCGCGTCGACGCTGATGGTGAGCCCACGCTCGCGCGCCGCGGCCAACGCCCGCAGGCCCGCGCCGCGCGACCCGGCGTCCAGCAGGGTGTACGCGGACAGGTGCAGATGCCCGGCGTCGGGCGCCGCGGCGATGGCCCGCTCGACGTGCGCGCCGCTCAGCCGCAGGTTCGCGCCCCGCTGGCTGACCATGGTCCGCTCGTCGTCGGCCGCCAACACGATGACCGTGCCGGTGGGTACGCCCTCGATCCGCTCGACCGCACAGTCGACACCCGCCCGGGTCAGCTCGGCCACCCGGTCCCGCCCCGCGTCGTCGTCACCGACCGCGCCGACGAGCGTGACGGCCACCCGTTGGGCGGCGATCCAGGCTGCGGTGTTGGCCGCCTGGCCGCCGCCGCCGAGACTGATCTCCGCCCCGGTGTCCGAGCCGGCCGCGAGGGGCCCGGACAGCACGGCCACCACGTCGGTGATCACGTCGCCGACGACGACCAGCCGGGCCGGTCGCGTCACGCCGGGGCGGTGGTGCTGCGGGCCGCCGCGGCGACCGCGATCCGCGCGGCCAGGTCGGCGTTGCGCAGGATGATCCGGACGTTCACCGCCAGGCTCGCGCCCTCGGTGGCCGAGTGGAAGTGCGCCAGCAGGTACGGCGTGACCGCCTTCCCGGTGATGCCGTCGCGCTCCAGCAGGGCCAGCCCTTCGGTGAGCGTCCGGTCGTGCAGCTCCGGGTCGAGCTGCTCGTCGACCGGCAGCGGGTTGGCGACCAGCAGTCCGCCGGTGTGCACGGCGTGCTCGTCCCGGGCGGCGAGCACGGCGGCGACCTGCTCCGGTGAGTCCACCGACCAGTCCAGGTCGAAACCGGCGTCGGTGAGGTAGAAACCGGGGAACCGGCGTGTGCGGTAGCCGACCACGGCGACGCCGAGGGTCTCCAGGCGTTCCAGCGTCGCGCCCACGTCGAGGATCGACTTGACCCCGGCGCAGACCACCGCGATGGGGGTCTGGGCGAGGGTGGTCAGGTCCGCCGACTCGTCGAAGGTGTGTGCCGCCTCCCGGTGCACGCCACCCAGCCCGCCGGTGGCGAACACCCCGATGCCGGCCGCGGCGGCCACCGCGCTGGTCGCGGCCACCGTCGTCGCGCCGTCCGCCCCGGTCGCCGCCGCCACAGCGAGGTCGCGGACCGAGAGCTTGGTCACTCCGTCGACGGTGGCGAGGCGGGTCAGTCGGGCGTCGTCGAGGCCGACCACCAACTCGCCGCGGATCATTCCGATCGTCGCCGGAACGGCCCCGGCGTCCCGAACCGCCTGCTCGATCTCCCGGGCCACCCGCAGGTTCTCCGGCCGGGGGAGGCCGTGCGAGACGATGGTGCTCTCCAGGGCGACGACGGGCCGGCCGTCGCGCAGGGCTTCGGCGACCTCGGTGCCGTAGCTGATGCGAAAGTCAGTCACGTTGGCACCGTACGGGGTCGGGTGTCCGCCGGCCTCAAGTGGACCCGGCCGTGATGACCTGCCAAACTTGACGGTTGGAGGTGCAGACGTGAGCACAGAGGTTCTCGAGCGTCCGGAGCTGAAGGACGCCGACACCGGTCCCGAGATGTTCCACTACGTCCGCAAGGAGAAGATCGCCGAGAGTGCCGTCATGGGCACATTCGTCGTCGCGCTCTGCGGCGAGACGTTCCCGGTCACCAAGGCGGCCAAGCCGGGTTCGCCGGTCTGCCCCAAGTGCAAGGAGATCTACGACTCGTACCGCGAGTGAACGCGGGCCGGCCTCCCGGCCGGCGACGTAGCCTGCGGCGGTGACCACCTCCACCGCCCTGCTCCTCGCCGACCTGACCGGGGTGGCGGTCTTCGCCGCATCCGGCGCCTCGGCGGCGGTGGCCAAGCGACTCGACCTCTTCGGCGTCGCCTTCGTCGGCTTCGTCGCCGCCCTCGGCGGCGGGATCCTCCGGGACCTGGTCATCGACGAGGTCCCACCACTGGCCTTCGCCGACTGGCGGTACGCGGCCACCGCCGCGATCACCGCACTCGCCGTCTTCTGGCTGCACCCGCAACTGGCCCGACTGCGCACCACCGTCCTGGTGCTGGACGCGGCCGGTCTGGCGCTGTTCACCGTCACCGGCACGCTGAAGGCGCTCGACGCCCAGGTGCCGGCGGTCGGCGCATGCCTGATCGGCATGCTCACCGCGATCGGCGGCGGGCTCGGCCGCGACCTGCTCACCGCCGAGATCCCCGTCGTGCTGCGCCGGGAGATCTACGCGCTGGCCGCGCTGGCCGGCTCGATCCTCGTGGTGCTCCTGTACGCCACCGACCAGACCGGGCCGGTGCCGCTCACCGCCGCCGCCGTCCTGGTGTTCGGGCTACGCCTGATCGCCCTACGACGCCGGTGGTCCGCCCCGGTGGCGACGCTGCGCCCGCCGCGCACCGGTGACCCGGAGTGGTGAGACCCCTCCCGTCGGGGGTGACAGATGTGACCAGCGTGGCGTCGCCTGGGACGTGGGGCCGACGCTGGTTATGCTGAGTCGGCCTTCGCGGCAGCTTCTGCGCGGAGGCGTTTTCATGGGCGGCGGTCACCGTGGCCCTCGCCCCGGATCCGCCGTCGTGCGGTCGGAGAGGAGCTTCGCGTGGCAGCCCGGACGCCGGTACTCGAGACGTTCCCGGCACTACGCGCCTGGCAGCGTAAGGCCCTGGTCGAATACCTGCGCCGGCGCACGGAGGACTTCACCGCGGTCGCCACCCCCGGCGCCGGTAAGACCACCTTCGCCCTGCGGATCGCGGCCGAGCTGCTCGCCGACGGCACCGTCGAGGCGGTCACCGTTGTCGCACCGACCGAACACCTGAAGAACCAGTGGGCCGAAGCCGCTGCCCGGGTCGGCATCCAACTCGACGCCGCGTTCCGCAACGCCGACGTGCACTCCGCGGCCGACTTCCACGGCGCGGTGATCACCTACGCCCAGGTGGGAATGGCCCCACAGGTGCACCGGCGGCGCACCATGACCCGACGCACCCTCGTCATCCTCGACGAGATCCACCACGCGGGTGACTCCCGATCCTGGGGCGACGGGGTGAAGGCGGCCTTCGAGCCCGCCGTACGCCGGCTGATGCTCACCGGCACCCCGTTCCGCTCCGACGACAACCCGATCCCGTTCGTCAGCTACGAACGCGGCGGAGACGGGCTGCTCCGCTCCCGTGCCGACTCGGTCTACGGCTACTCCGACGCGCTTCGCGACGGCGTCGTCCGGCCGGTGCTCTTCCTGGCGTACTCCGGGGAGACCCGCTGGCGGACCAACGCGGGGGAGGAGCTGGCCGCCCGCCTCGGTGAACCGATGACACAGGATCTGGTGGCACAGGCCTGGCGTACCGCCCTGGACCCCGCCGGAGACTGGATGCCGCAGGTCCTGCGGGCCGCCGACGCCCGACTCACCGTGCTGCGCAACGCCGGCATGGCCGACGCCGGTGGGCTGATCATCGCCACCGACCAGCAGACCGCCCGCTCGTACGCCAAGCTGATCGAGCAGGTGACCGGCGAGAAGGCCGCTGTGGTGCTCTCCGACGACCAGGGTGCCTCCGCCCGGATCGCGACGTTCGCGGCGTCCGACCAGCGGTGGCTGGTCGCGGTACGGATGGTGTCCGAGGGTGTCGACATCCCCCGCCTCGCGGTCGGGGTCTACGCCACCAGTGCCAGCACGCCGCTCTACTTCGCCCAGGCGATCGGCCGGTTCGTCCGGGCCCGCCGTCCCGGGGAGACCGCGTCGGTCTTCCTGCCCAGCGTGCCGCACCTACTCGGGCTGGCCAGCGAGATGGAGACCGAGCGCGACCACGTACTCGGCAAACCCAAGGAGTCCGACGGCTTCGACGACGACCTGCTGGAACGGGCGCAGCGCGACGACCAGGCCAGCGGGGAGTTGGAGAAGCGTTTCGCCGCGCTCTCGGCCACCGCCGAGCTGGACCAGGTGATCTTCGACGGCGCGTCGTTCGGCACCACGGCGCAGGCCGGCACCCCCGAGGAGGAGGAATACCTCGGCCTGCCCGGTCTGCTCACCGCCGATCAGGTGTCGCTGCTGCTGACCAAGCGGCAGGCCGCACAACTCGCCGCCCAGCGCCGCCGTACCGCCGACGGGCCCGCTCAGCCGGCCGCTGCGCCCACCGCGGCGCCGCCGGCACCCATGAGCGCCGCCCAGCGCCGTGTGGCGCTCCGGCGCCAACTGAACGCTCTGGTGGCGGCACGCCACCACCGCACCGGCCAGCCGCACGGCAAGATCCATGCCGAGTTACGCCGCCTCTGCGGCGGTCCCCCGAGCGCCCAGGCCACCATCGAGCAACTCGAGGAACGCATCGCCACCGTCCAGACCCTCTAGGGCCACCCACACCACCGACACCATCCGCATGCGCCCGCCGCCCGGCGTCGTGTCCGCGTCCCGCGTCTGCCGCCGGGGATGCCGTCCGCGCCCGGCCCGCGTCTGCCGCCCGCGCCCGGCCCGCGTCTGCCGCCCGCGCCCGCGCCGCGCCGCGCCCGCGCCCGTGTCCGCGCCAAGATCCGCGCAAGTTCGGGGATGTTGCTGCCTCGGACGTGCGGGAGGCAGCAACATCCCGGGGGTAGTTCCATCCTGAGTTGGCTGGTCAGGGGGTCTTGACGGTGCGGGGGTGGCGGGGATGGAGCAGGTCAACCGCTGGTGATCTTCGCGGTGATCGTTTGCCGGTGGTGACGGTGTGGCGTGCAGAAGATAGATGAGCCCTCGGCCAGGGTGTTCGGTCGTGACACACAAAAACCCGGTGGCCGAGGGCTCGCCGCTTGTCTACCAGTCGAGCCTTGCGCTGTCCACGAAGACCCTGACCCTGGTCGTCAACGCGATCCGTCAGCACCGCTCACGGGTGCGTTCCCGATGGCGCAAGTTGTCCGATCACCGCGCGGCGATGATCGTGCTGGCGGTATTGCGCCATAACCAACGCCCTCACGACCTGGCCGCCGGCAACGGCATATCCGCCTCCACCGTCCGTCGATGGGTCGCGCAAGTCATCGCTGTCCTGGCCGCTGAGATGCCCCGCCTGTCACGGGTCCTGCGCCGCGCCCGCCACCACAGCGAGGTAGTCCTGCTCGACGGCACCCTCATCCCGGTCCAACGCCCCCACGACCGACACCGCCGCCGCACCCATTACAGCGGTAAACACAAAACCTTCGGCCTACTCGTCCTCGCCATCACCGACCTCAACGGCAACCTGCTCTGGACCTCCGCAGCCCTACCCGCACGCACCGCGGAAATCACCGCCGCCCGCCGCAACCGCATCCCCGCACACCTACGCGCAGCCGACCTCGCCGCCATCTGCGACCTCGGCTTCACCCGCCTCGACGACCAACCCGGCATCAGCCACACACCTCGCCCCCGCGGCGCTCACCCCGGCCACCCCCACGACCAACCCACCATCATCACCGGCCGCCGCGCCGCCCGCGGCAAACCCCTCACCCGCCACCAAACAATCGTCAACACCCTCATCAGCCGCGAACGAGCAACCAACGAACACGCCTTCAACGACCTCAAGAACTGGCGAATCCTCGACCGACTACGCGGCAACCACCACCACGCCACCACCCTGATCCGCGCACTCACCGTCCTCACCCAAACCCACACCACCCGCTAACCACCCACGGCAAACGATCAACCCAAAGATCACCTCACCACCAACCTGGACCTCCCACCCACCACCACCAACCGTCAAGACCCCCTGACCAGCCAACTCAGGATGGAACTACCCCCCGGAAAGTGCGCGGATCTTGGGGAATAGTCCGGCGTGACGGGTGTACGAAGCCGTCGCACGGGGCCGCGCCCGGAGGGCGGGGGTTCGGGCAGGAAAAAGCCGACCGGAGACACCCTCGGGGTGCCTCCGGTCGGCTATGTCGGTTTGCGGATTTAGTTCGCCATCAGATCGGCGCCACGCCAGCTGAAATCGGGCTCCGTCGCGAACCGCTCGGTGATCTTCACGAGATCCTCCGCGTACTTGTTCGCATGGTGCCCGCAGAACACCAGCTCGCTCCCACCCGCCAGAGTGATCCGGAGCTTCCCGGCAGCATTGCAGCGGTCGCACCGTTCATCGGCGGCTGGGGGCGCCACCGTCTCGGGCGGCGGCGTGAGGGTCGGGGTCATCGCCTTCCTCCTCTGGTCGTCACCGATGAACAATCTCTTCGGTCGTTGCTCACCTATGGTGCAACACCCTTACTAGGCACTGCCTTCCCTGTGTGCCCGCGGGGGACCGAGGTCACACCTGGCAGGGACAGTGTGCCGTGCACCAAGGGTGCCACGTCAACGATCACATTCGTGCATCCGGACGATCACCATCTGGTGTTGCACACCAGGTGGTCAAAACGACACGTTCGGTTGACGAATCCCGGTCAGTCCAGGTAGTCGCGGAGGACCTGCGAGCGGGACGGGTGGCGCAGCTTGGACATCGTCTTGGACTCGATCTGCCGGATCCGCTCCCGGGTCACCCCGTAGACCTGGCCGATCTCGTCCAGCGTCCGCGGCTGGCCGTCGGTCAGGCCGAAGCGCAGGCGTACCACACCCGCCTCACGCTCGGAGAGCGTCTGCAGCACCTGCTGGAGCTGGTCCTGCAGGAGCGAGAACGAGACCGCGTCCACCGCGACCACGGCCTCGGAGTCCTCGATGAAGTCACCGAGCTGGCTGTCGCCCTCGTCACCGATGGTCTGGTCCAGAGAGATGGGCTCCCGGGCGTACTGCTGGATCTCCAGCACCTTCTCCGGTGTGATGTCCATCTCCTTGGCCAGCTCCTCCGGGGTGGGCTCGCGGCCCAGGTCCTGGAGCAGCTCGCGCTGGATGCGGCCGAGCTTGTTGATGACCTCGACCATGTGCACCGGGATGCGGATGGTGCGGGCCTGGTCGGCCATCGCGCGGGTGATCGCCTGCCGGATCCACCAGGTCGCGTACGTGGAGAACTTGTAGCCCTTGGTGTAGTCGAACTTCTCCACCGCGCGGATCAGGCCGAGGTTGCCCTCCTGGATCAGGTCGAGGAAGGCCATGCCGCGACCGGTGTACCGCTTCGCGAGGGAGACGACGAGGCGGAGGTTCGCCTCCAGGAGGTGGTTCTTGGCCCGCTCGCCGTCGCGGGAGATCCAGCCCAGGTCACGGACCATCTCCCGGACCAGCTTCTCCTCGCCCTCGTCGGCGGCCCGCAGCCGCTCGGCGGCGTAGAGCCCGGCCTCGATCCGCTTGGCCAGCTCCACCTCCTGCTCGGCGTTGAGCAGCGGGACCTTGCCGATCTGCTTCAGGTACGCCCGGACGGAGTCGGCGGAGGCGGTCAGCTCGGCGTCTCGCCGGGCCTGCTTGAGGGCCTCGGACTCCTCGTCGTCCCACTCGAAGTCGTTGTCGGTCGCCGAGGCGGCCGCGTCGGTCTCGGCGGCCTGGGCCAGCTCGGCGGGCTCCTCGACCACCACGTCCTCGATGGCGGCGGCGAGCTCCTCCGGGTCGATCTCGCCCTCGGCGCCCTCGCCCTTGGCCTTGGTGCCGGCCTTGGCGCCGGCGGCGGCGACCGTCGCCTTGGTGGCCCGGGTCGACTTGGTGGCCTTCGCCGGCGCGGCAGCGCCGTCGGCCGGGGTGCCGGTGGCCTTGCGTGCGGCCACCTTGCGCGGGGCCGGCGCGGACGGCGTGTCGTCGGAGGCGGGCGCCTGCTTCGGGGCGGGGGCGGCGGCCTTCTTGGTGGTCTTGGCGGTGGTGGCCCGGGACGCCGGTGTGGTCGAGCGGGCCGCGGCGACGCGACGGCGGGTGCTCGCCGAGCCGTCCACCACCACTGTCACTCCCGCCTCGGAGAGCGCCCGGAGAATCTTCTTGGCCTGGGCCGGAGTCACCTCGGCGGACTCGACGGTGCGCGCGAGCTGGGCCGACGTGAGCTGGCCGCCGGCGCTCTGGGCGTGGGCGATCAGGGTGTCGGTGAGCGAGCGAACGTCGGCGCCGGTCTGGCGGGGTTCTGTCACGAATGACCTTCCGGAGGCGAAGAGCGGGCACGGCCGGGTTGTCCGGCACAGCGAGGGGCAACCGGGCCGGGCGATGTGGTTGAGGGACCCTCGTGTCCCGGACCGGCCGGTGGTCGGCGGTCCGTGGCGCGTGGGCAGGGGTGAATTGTAACGCCGTCTGCGGCGATCATCCTGCGCCGCACTGCGTAACCGCAGCGGGACCGCCGATTCGGCGCTGATGTGGACTTTGTAAGGATGATACTCGCGCGGGGCCCGGAACGCCCCGGTCGTGCGGGAAGGGGACGTCGGGATGGAGCATTCGGCGCCGTCACCTCGGGAACTTCTGGCTGTCGCGCTGGGCGTCGCGAGGGATGCGGCGGCCACCGCGTACCGGATGCGGGTCGAGGGTGTTTCCGTGGCGGCGACCAAGAGCACGGTCACCGACGTGGTCACCGCCGCCGACCGGGCGGTCGAGCGGCAGGTGCTGGACGCGCTCAAACAGTTGCGACCGGACGACGCGGTGCTGGGCGAGGAATACGGTACGCGCGACACCGGGCCGGTCGCCCCGGGCGGCGTACGGTGGATCGTCGACCCGATCGACGGGACCGTGAACTACCTCTACGGGCTGCCGCACAGCGCCGTGTCGCTGGCTGCCGAGGTGGACGGGGTGGTGGTCGCCGGCGTGGTGCGCAACGTGCACACCGGCGAGGAGTGGACGGCCACGGTCGGGGGCGGGGCCTGGCGCGACGGTGTCCGCCTGCGCTGCTCCGGCGAGGTCGATCCGGGGCAGGCGCTGGTCGGCACCGGCTTCGGATACGACGCTGGTCGTCGCGCGCACCAGGCCCGGGTGGTGGCCGGGTTGATCGCGCACGTACGGGACATCCGCCGGCTGGGCGCGGCCGCGCTGGACCTGTGTCTGGTCGCGGAGGGCCGGCTCGACGCGTACTTCGAGAAGGGTCTCGCGGCCTGGGACCTGGCGGCGGGTGGGCTGGTCGCGGCGGAGGCGGGGGTCCGGGTCGCCGGTCTGGCCGGTGCGCCGCCGGGGCCGGATCTGGTGATCGCGGCCCCGCCGGCGCTCTTCGGGCCGTTGCACGACCGGCTCGCGGAGCTGGACGCCGCAGGTGGCCCCTGACGGGCCGGTCAGACCGGCCCGGCGGTCACTTGGCGACCGGCGAGGGGCAGGAGCCCTTGGGCGCGCGGGGCGCGCCGATGTCACCGAGGGACTGGTTGACCTCGGTGGTGGTGGCGAGCTGCTGGAAGCCGTTGCCGAGCACCACGTCCACGGTGTCGTCGGTACGCTTTTCGTCGTAGCCCGGCACGGCGTTGTTCAGGAAGTACGCCTGGAGCAGGTGCGCGGAGCCGACACCCTTCGGGCCGTACCGCAGCAACGCCACGTCGTCGATCCCCTTGGGTTCGTTGCCGATCTTCTTGACCTGGAACTTGCGGTTACGGAAGTCGTCCGCGACGCTGCCGGCCCGGCCGGGCTCGTCGGTCGCGTTGAAAACGTTGATCTTGACGTCCTTGGGCTCGTGCAGGGTCACGTCGGCCAGCGGCCAACCCTCCGGGCAGCCCTCGGCCGTTCCCGCCTTCCCCTGGGTGTCCCGAACGATCGCGGTCACCACGAATGCCAGGGCCAGCACCCCCAGCAGGCCGACGACGACGAGTGCTCGCACCCGCGCAAAACTCATCTGAGCACTCCCGGGACCTCAGGTGGGTGGCGGCGGCCGGAAACGATCGGACAGGCCGCCGGCCGTCGAATACGCCGCTGAGGTTAACGGTTGTCCGGCTGTCGCGTGGAAACAGCCCGACATCCCGGCGCGCCGACCGCGAACCGGGTACTACTACCCCTATCTTCGTGTCGCCTGAATCACATTGGGAACAACTTCGCGTGCAGGGGCGTACATCTCAGCCGCAAGGGCGGTATACATGCCTCGCCCAAGGGGGGGTAAGGTTCCGCGCTCGCGGGGGAGTCGCCCCGGCGAGCTCGACCCGTTCGGTCCTCGGGTCGGGTGCCCGACACAAGTGGTGGCCGGCCAGCGGAACCGAAACAGCGTCGTCCGGCGTTACAACCGGAAGCGACAACATCGATATGGGAGAGTGAAACCGATGGCCACCGACTACGACGCCCCGCGTCGCGACGAGGTCGACCTCGGCGAGGACAGCCTGGAAGAGCTCAAGGCACGGCGCGTCGACTCACAGTCGGGCGCGGTGGACGTCGACGAGGCCGAGGTGGCCGAGAGCTTCGAGCTGCCCGGCGCCGACCTGGCCGACGAGGAGCTCACGGTCAAGGTGCTTCCGATGCAGCAGGACGAGTTCCGGTGCGCCCGCTGCTTCCTGGTCCACCACCGTAGCCAGCTGGCAGTCGAGCGTAACGGCGAGTTGATCTGCCGCGAGTGCGTCTGACATCAACGACACCGGCGGCGGCCTCCGGAACGGGGCCGCCGCCGCCGGTGTAGGCATGCGCCACCGGTGGGTACCTGCTTGACTCGTAACGGGTAGCCACACACCGGGAGGTCCGATGAGCGATCGACGCGGCACCACCGACGGCGGCACGGGCGACCTCGACGCCACCGGCGGTGTGGGTGATCCCGGCGCGCCCAGCGGCACAGGCGACCTCGACGCCACCGGTGGCACAGCAGACCCCGGCGCCACCGGTGGCGCGGACGACCTCGGCGCCACCGTCGCCGCGTTGACGGCGGACGACATCGCGCCGGCCCGCCGCCGTCAACTGCTGACCCGGATGGTCGGGCAGGCCCGCGCACGGGGCATCTCCGACCTGTTCAAACCCCGTGCCGCCGTGCGCTGGATGGTCGACACCGTCGCCGAGATCGCCCCGCACGTCCCGGTCCGGGACCTGGACACCCTACGTCGGCACTTTCCCGGCCTGGACGATGCCGCCCTGGCCGACCGACTCGTTCGCAACGCCTCCCGGACCACCGCCGCGATCGGCGCGGCCGGGGGCGGCGTCGCCGCCGTCGAGTGGACCGTCGCTCCGACCCTGCTCTCCGCGCCGGTGCTGCTCGCCGCCGAGACCGTCGCCGTGGTGGCGGTGGAGCTGAAGCTGGTCGGCGAGCTGCACGAGATCCACGGCGTGGCGCTGCCCGAGGGCGGCAGCCAACGGGCGGTCGCCCTGGTGCACTCCTGGGCCACCCAGCGGGGCGTCAACCCGATGGTGCCCGGCGTGGGAGTGGGCGCGGTGCTCGGCACCGCCGCCCGCAAGGAACTGCGGGAGATGCTGCTGCGGCGGTTCGGTCGCAACCTCACCACCCTCGGGCCGTTCCTGACCGGCGCGGCGGTGGCCAGCTTCCTCAACCGGCGGGCCACCCAGCAGATGGCCGAGCAGCTTCAGGTGGACCTACGCCGGCGGGGCATCGCCCGACCCGCGCCACCGGCGGCGCTGTCGGGCCCGCCGACGGGAACCTGAGCGGGACGGCGTCAGCCCTGTTCGGTGGTCGGTCCGCTGACCGCCAGCGCGTCCCGCGCGGCCAGCACGGCCTCGGCCAGCTCGACCGGGTGCCGGGTGCTCACCACCCAGAACGGGGTCGGGTCGGCCGGGTCGTCGAGCACCACCTGCACGGCGCCGCCGATCCACGGTCGCTGCACCACGAACGCGAGCGGGTCCGCGCCGACGCCGAGCACCTCACGGCGGCCGGCCGTGTCCAACGGCACCACGTCGGCCACGAAGCGGACCGGCAGGCGCGCGTCGTCGACCCGCAGCTCGGAGCCGACGACACCGACCCGGATCCGGCCCAGCCACCACAGGCCGGCCGCGGTGAGTGGCAGCAGCACGGCGAACGGCAGCCAGGAGCGGAGGCCGGGGGCACCCATCCAGATCTCGACGGCCAACAGCGCGGCGGCGACCAGCCCGGCCAGCCACAGCCACCAGGGCAGGTCCAGCCGTTCGGCGTACGCCGTGCGGGCGTCGACCGGCGGCTGATCGGCGGACGGAGAGGGCGACATGCTCACTCCTGCGAGGGTACGGCGCACGGCGGCCGGGTGAACCGGCAGGATGGCAGGGTCACCCCGAGAAACGGACGGAAGAGGGGACCCGTGACCGACGTCGTACCCGTGCCCGTGCAGCTGCTCGACTCCGAGCTGCCGCTGCCCACGTACGCCCATCCCGGCGACGCCGGGGCCGACCTGGTGGCGGCCGCGGACGTGGAGCTGCCACCCGGTGGCCGCGCCCTGGTGCCCACCGGCGTGGCCATCGCGCTGCCGGAGGGGTACGTGGGCCTGGTCCATCCCCGTTCCGGTCTGGCGGCCAGGCTCGGCGTGACGGTGCTCAACGCGCCCGGTACGGTCGACGCCGGCTACCGGGGTGAGATCCTGGTCAACCTGATCAACCATGATCGGGATGTGCCGGCGAAGATCTCCCGTGGTGACCGGATCGCTCAGCTCGTGGTCCAGCAGGTCGCGCGGGCGCGGTTCGAGCCGGTTGCCGAGCTGCCGGCCTCCCGGCGCGGGACCGGCGGGCATGGTTCCACCGGCGGGCACGCGGGGCTGGTGCCGTCGCCGACGGGTCAGGAGCGCGTCGAGCGTCGGACGGACGAGCCGGGCCGCGGGCAGACGGAAGAAATGGCAGGGTGAGTGTGAACAGCGGAGGGTGGGCGCAGTGATCTTCTCCCGAAAGCGGGCCGGTGCCGAGCGGCAGACCCGTGACGAGCGGGCCACCCAGGTCCCGGACCAGGGCGATGCGGCGCCGACGTTGGAGCGCGGTCCGTACGACATCTCCGAGAGCTACCCCGACGTGCAGCGGCTCGACCTGGGCAGCCTGCACATCCCGGCGATCGCCGACGTCGAGGTTCGGGTGCAGGCCGACCCGCAGGGCGTGATCCAGCAGGTCGTGCTGGTGCACGGCGACAACGCGCTTCAGCTGGGCGTCTTCGCCGCCCCCCGGTCCGAGGGGATCTGGGACGAGGTGCGCGAGGAGATCCGCCAGTCGCTGCTGCGCGACGGGGCGAGCGCCCAGGAGGTCGAGGGCGAGTACGGGCCGGAGCTGCACGCTCAGGTGCGTACCCCGGACGGCCCGACGAACCTGCGGTTCGTCGGTGTCGACGGGCCGCGCTGGATGGTCCGCGGCGTGTTCCAGGGCCCGGTGGCCACCGACCCGGCCCTGGCCGGACCGCTGGTGGAGTGCCTCGACGGTCTGGTGGTCGACCGTGGTCAGGAGGCAAAGCCGGTCCGCGAGCCGCTGCCGCTGCGGCTGCCCCGGGAGGTCGCTGACCAGGCCGCCGCCCAGTCGGGCGACGCCGCCGCCGAGCCGCGCCAGGTCTGACCCGAGCGCACCGGCCCGCCGGAATCGGCTCCGTCGGCGTACGCTGGCGGCACGGTTCCGGCGCCGCCGGTGCCGGCGAGCGTGGAGAGGGTGACGCGGAGGTCATGATGACCGACGAGGGCAGGGCGTCGCTGCGGCGGCTTCTGCAACGGTTCACCGCCAGCGAGGCCGAGATCGACGCGCAGGAGCTGCGTCGGGAGAGCGCCGAGTGCGGCGGGATCCCGGCCCAGCAGTGCTCCCGGGGTCAGCTGGTCTCGATCGCCGGTCGGCTGCGCACCGTGGTCTACACGCCACGCACCAACCTGCCCACCCTCGAAGCCGACCTCTACGACGGCAGCGACGTGGTCACCCTGGTCTGGTTGGGTCGACGGCACATCGCGGGCATCGAGCCGGGGCGGCACCTGACCGCGCGGGGTCGGGTGGCCGTCCGTGACGACCGCAAGGTCATCTACAACCCGTACTACGAGTTGGACTCGCCGAAGTGACGGCACCGCGGACGGAAGGCCGGCGATGACGACGGGACAGGACCGGGCGGCACAGCCGGAGATCGACCCTCAGGGCGACGAGCCGCTGCCGACCATCGCCGAGCAGATGGCCGACCAACTCGGCGGTTGGCGGGGCCTGGTCGAGTCGAGCATCCCGGTCGTGGTCTTCGTGCTCGCCAACATCATCGGCGAGTTGCGGCCCGCGGTGATCGCCTCGGTCGCCGTCGCGCTGCTGATCGCCGGGGTGCGACTGGCCCAGCGTCGGCCGATCCGGCACGCCGTCAACGGCCTGTTCGGCGTCGGCGTCGGCGCGGCCATCGCCTGGCGCACCGGCGACGAGCGCGACTTCTACCTTCCCGGCATCCTCTACGGCATCGGGTACGGCGTCGCCCTGCTGATCTCGGCGGCGATCCGGCAGCCCCTGGTCGGCTGGATCTGGTCGGTGCTGGTCGCGAAGGGCCGCTCGGAGTGGCGGGCCGATCCGAAGCTGGTGCGGACCTTCACCCAGCTCACCGTGCTCTGGGGCGTGGTCTGGCTGGCCAAGGTGGGCGTGCAGGCCGGGCTCTACCTGGCCCACCAGGACACCGCGTTGGGCGTGGCCCGGTTGGTGCTGGGCTACCCGCCGTACGCGCTGCTGCTGCTGATCACGGTCTGGACGGTGCGCCGGGTCACCCGGGACGCTCCGCCGACCCCGGTGCCCGGGGCCTGAGCGAGGCGGGGCCGGTCGGCCGCCGGTCAGCGTGAGCTGCGGGTCCGCTCGACGCTGTCCGGCCCGAGGACCACCACGCGGACCTGGTCCTCCACCTCGGCGGTGCAGACGAAGATCAGCTCGTCGCCGGCCTCGATCGGGTCGTCCGGGCTGGGCACCAGGACCCGCTTGCCGCGCAGGATCGCCACCAGCGCGGCGTCGCGGGGCAGCGGCACGGCGTGCAGGGGCTGACCGACGTAGGGCGCGGTCGGCGGCAGGGTGATCTCGACAAGGTTCGCCTCACCCTGGCGGAACGTCATCAGCCGGACCAGGTCGCCGACGGTGACCGCCTCCTCGACCAGCGCGGCCATCACCCGCGGCTTGCTCACCGCGACGTCGACCCCCCACTGCTCGGTGAACAGCCACTCGTTCTCGGCCCGGTTGACCCGGGCCACCACGCGGGGCACCGCGAACTCGGTCTTGGCCAACAGCGACAGCACCAGGTTGGCTTTGTCGTCGCCGGTCGCCGCGACCACCACGTCGCAGCCGGCGACGTTCGCCTCTTCCAGGCTCGCCACCTCGCACGCGTCGGCGAGCACCCACTCGGCGGCCGGCACCCGGTCCGGGCGCAGCATCTTGGGTTGGCGTTCGATGAGCATCACCTGGTGGCCGTTGTCGATCAACTCCTGGGCGATCGAGCGGCCCACGTTGCCCGCGCCCGCGATGGCGACCCGCATGGCTCAGTGCCCCCCTTCCGGCGGCGCCGCCGCCACCGACGTGACAGTCGCCACGATGTCATCGCTGACCAGCATGAACACCTGGTCACCCTCCTGCATGACGGTCGAGCCGGTGGGCAGCGTGCCGATGCCGAAGCGGATCAGGTAGGCCACCCGGGCGCCGGTCGCGTCCTCCAGGTTGCGCACCGACCGGCCGATCCAGTCCTTGTGCACGGGAACCTCGACGATCGACACCGTGCTCGTGGGGTCGCGGAAGATCTCCACGTTGCCCTCCGGCACCAGGTGCCGCAGCATCCGGTCGGCCGTCCAGCGCACCGTCGCGACGGTGGGGATGCCCAGCCGTTCGTAGACCTGCGCGCGGCGCTGGTCGTAGATGCGGGCGGCGACCCGGGACACGCCGAACGTCTCGCGCGCCAGTCGGGCCGAGATGATGTTGGAGTTGTCGCCGCTCGAGACCGCCGCGAAGGCGTCCGCGCGCTCGATGCCGGCCTGTCGGAGCACCTCGCCGTCGAAGCCCGCGCCGGTCACCGTGATCCCGGCGAAGTCGGGGCCGAGCCGGCGGAAGGCGTCGGCGTCCTGGTCGATCACCGCCACCGAGTGCCCTCGGGACTCCAGGCTGTGGGCGAGGGTCGACCCGACCCGGCCACACCCCATGATCACGACGTGCACGCTGTCCCTCCCAAGGTGCGACCGCCCCCGGCTGCCGGTGGCCTTCCGAGTGCGAGCCTGCCACGTCCGGGTGCGGAGCGGGGACCGACGGTACCCCGTCGTCGTGAGCGGAGGTGATCGCCCACCCCCGCGTTCCCGCCGTGGTGGTCGTACTCTTGGCGTTCGTGGCCAGTCCCACCTCGCTGGTGAAGCGACTTCTCCTCGGTCGACCGTTCCGGTCCGACCGGCTGCAGCACACCCTCCTGCCGAAGCGCATCGCGCTGCCCGTGTTCGCCTCCGACGCGCTGTCCAGCGTCGCGTACGCGCCCGACGAGATCCTGCTGACCCTCTCCATCGCGGGGGCCTCCGCGTACGTGTTCTCCCCGTGGATCGCCCTCGCGGTGGTCGTGGTGATGCTCACCGTGGTGGCGAGCTACCGGCAGAACGTCTACGCCTACCCCTCCGGCGGCGGCGACTACGAGGTGGCCACCGTCAACCTGGGCCCGAAGTTCGGCGTCGGGGTGGCCAGCGCGCTCCTTGTCGACTACGTGCTCACGGTGGCGGTGTCGGTCTCCTCCGGGGTGGCCAACCTCGGCTCGGTGGTGCCGTTCGTGGCCACCCACAAGGTCATGATCGCGGTGCTGGCGGTGGTCCTGCTCACCGCCGTCAACCTGCGCGGGCTGCGCGAGTCGGGCACCGCGTTCGCCATCCCCACCTACGGCTTCGTGATCGTGATGGGTGGGATGCTGCTCACCGGGCTGTTCCGGGTGTTCGTGCTGGGCGACGACCTCCGCGCGCCGAGCGCCGACCTGGTGATCCAGGCCGAGCACAGCGTGACCGGTTTCGCGCTCGTCTTCCTGCTGCTGCGGACGTTCAGCTCGGGTGCCGCCGCGCTCACCGGCGTGGAGGCGATCTCCAACGGGGTGCCGGCGTTCAAGGCGCCGAAGAGTCGCAACGCCGCCACCACCCTGCTGCTGCTCGGCACCATCTCGGTGAGCATGCTGGTCGGGATCATCTGGCTGGCCCGACTGACCCACCTGCAGTTCGTCGAGGATCCGGGTCTCCAGATCGTCTCCGGCCCCGACGGGTACGTGCAGAAGACGGTCACCACCCAGCTCGGCGAGACGGTCTTCGGCTCCGGCTCGATCCTGCTCTACGTGGTGGCCGGAATGACCGCGCTGATCCTGTTCCTGGCGGCGAACACCGCGTTCAACGGTTTCCCGGTGCTCGGCTCGATCCTCGCCCAGGACCGCTACCTGCCCCGCCAGTTCCACACCCGGGGCGACCGGCTGGCCTTCTCCAACGGCATCAGCTTCCTCGCCCTCTTCGCGATCGTGTTGATCGTCGGCTTCCAGGCCGAGGTGACGAAGCTGATCCAGCTCTACATCGTCGGGGTCTTCGTCTCGTTCACCGTCTCCCAGGCCGGCATGATCCGGCACTGGAACCGGCGTCTGCGTACCGAGCGGGACCCGGAGGCGCGCCGCCGGATGTACCGCTCCCGGGCGATCAACACCTTCGGCGCGGGCCTGACCGGCACCGTGCTGGTGATCGTCCTGGTCACGAAGTTCCTGCTCGGCGCGTGGATCGCGATCGCCGCGATGGCGGTGATCTACGTGTTGATGCTCGCCATCCGCCGGCACTACGACCGGATCGCCGTCGAGCTGACCCCGCCGGACGAGGGCCGGGCCGTGCTACCCGCCCGCAACCACGCGATCGTGCTGGTCAGCAAGCTGCACCAGCCGACGCTGCGGGCCATCGCCTACGCCCGGGCCACCCGCCCGGACACCCTGACCGCGGTGACCGTGAACGTGGACGAGAACGACACCCGGGACCTGCAGGCCGACTGGGAGCGGCGGGAGATGGCCATCCCGCTCACCGTGATCGACTCGCCGTACCGGGAGATCACCCGGCCGATCCTGGACTTCGTGGCCTCCACCCGCCGTAAGTCACCCCGCGACGTGGTCACCGTCTTCATCCCGGAGTACGTGGTCGGCCGCTGGTGGGAGAACCTGTTGCACAACCAGAGCGCCCTGCGACTCAAGGGCCGGCTGCTCTTCGAGCCGGGGGTGATGGTGGTCAGCGTGCCGTGGCAGCTCGCGTCGACGGCCAGCAAGAACCTGGACCGGCTCGACGCCACGCTGTCCCGGACACCGGCGCGCGGGCCACGCGGCACGGTGCCGCCGGTCTCCGCCCCACCGGTGATCTCCGCCCCGCCGGCCTCCGGCTCGCCGGTGGTCTCGACGGCGCCGGTCTCCGCCCCGCCCGGGGAGGGCCCGGCCGGTGACGGGACGGGAGACGGTGGCCGTGGCTGAGCCGAACGAGCGCGGACTGGCCGAGGCGCAGCGGGTCGAGCTGACCGTCGACGCGGTCGCCCCCGGCGGGCACTGCGTGGCCCGGGTGGACGGGCAGGTCGTCTTCGTCCGGCACGCGCTGCCCGGTGAACGGGTGATCGCCGAGGTGACCGAGGTGCACCGCGGGTTCGTGCGGGCCGACGCGGTGACGGTGCTGGACGCCTCACCGGATCGGGTCGAGCCGCCCTGCCCGTACGCGAAACCGGGTGCCTGCGGTGGCTGCGACCTGCAACACGTGGCCCCGGAGGCGCAACTGGCCTGGAAGACCGCCGTGGTGCGCGAGCAGTTGGTCCGCCTCGGCGGGCTGACCGACGCCGAGCTGGACCGGCTCGACGTCCGGGTCCGGGCGTTGCCCGGCGGGCTGCTCGGCTGGCGCTCCCGGGTCCGCTACGCGGTGGACGCCGCGGATCGGGCCGGCCTGCTCAAACACCGGTCGCACGAGGTGGTGCCCATCGACCGCTGCCGGATCGCCCACCCGGCCATCCAGCAGCTGCCGGTGCTCAGCCCGACCGGCGCGCGCTGGTCGGCCGCCGAGGCGGTGGAGACCGTCGCCAGCACCGGTGGGGACGTCACGGTCACGGAGATCCGCGAGGGAGTGCCCGCCCCGGTGAGTGGGCCGGCCGAGGTCCGCGAGGTGGCCGCCGGGCGGGACTGGACGCTGCCCGCGTCCGCGTTCTGGCAGGTGCACCCGGCAGCGGCGAGCACCCTCTCCGCTGCGGTGCTGGAGCTGCTGGACCCGCAGCCGGGCGAGATCGCGTGGGACCTGTACGGCGGCGCGGGGCTGTTCGCCGCCGGGCTGGCCGAGCGGGTCGGTGCGACCGGCCGGGTGACCCTGGTCGAGGCGGCCGGGCAGGGCGTCGCGGCGGCCCGGGAGAACCTCGCCGACCTGCCCACCGTGGAGGTCGTGTCGGCCCGGGTGGAGACCGCGCTGGCCCGTCGACGGATCACCGGCCCGGTCGACGTGGTGGTGCTCGACCCGCCGCGCTCCGGCGCGGGCGCCCCGGTGGTGCGCGCGCTGGCCGCCGCCGGCCCGCGGGCGGTCGCGTACGTGGCCTGCGACCCGGCGGCCTTCGCCCGGGACGTCCGCACCTTCACCGATCTCGGGTGGTGGCTGGCCGCGGTGCGGGGCTTCGACCTGTTCCCGATGACGCAGCACGTCGAGCAGGTGGGGCTGCTGCTCCCACCGACCGCCTGACTACCCTGGCCCGATGAAGATCGTCGGGTTGATGTCCGGGACGTCGTACGACGGGGTGGACGTCGTCGCGGCGGAGTTCGACGTCGACGGGGACACCCTCTGGTTGCGGCCGTTGGGCCACCGTGGGCTGGACTACGACGAGGAGCTGCGCGCCGAGATCGCGGCGCTGCTGCCCCCGGCGACCACCACCGTCGAGGCCGTCTGCCGGCTCGACAACCGGCTCGGCGAGGTCTTCGCCGACGCGGCGGCGATCGGCCTGGAACTGGCCGGTGGGCGGGCCGACGCGGTGGTCTCGCCCGGCCAGACGGTCTTCCACTGGGTCGACGAGGGCCGGGCCCTGGGCACCCTGCAACTGGGCGCGGTGGCGCGGGTGGCCGCCCGGGTCGGCGTACCGGTGCTCAGTGACCTGCGCTCGGCGGACATCGCCGTCGGCGGGCAGGGCGCGCCGCTGGTGCCGGCCTTCGACGCCCTGCTGCTCGACGCCGCCGCCGGACCGCGCGCGGCGCTGAACCTCGGCGGCATCGCCAACCTCACCGTGGTCGCCCCGGGGGCACCGGTCCTCGGGTACGACGTGGGCCCGGCCAACGCGCTGCTGGACGCCGCCGCCCGCCGCTTCCTGGACCAGCCGTGCGACATCGACGGCGCGCGGGCGGCCGCCGGTCGGGTGCGTCCCGGGCTGCTCGCCGCGCTGCTGGCCGAGCCGTACTACGCGGCGGCCCCGCCCAAGTCCACCGGCAAGGAGCTGTTCCACGCCGGCTACCTGGACCGGCACCTCGCCGCGCTGGACACGCCGGTGCCGGTGGACGACCTGCTGGCCACGCTGACCGAGCTGACCGCGCGGGTGGTGGCCGCCGAGTGCGACAGGCACGGCGTGACCGAGGTGATCGCCGCCGGTGGTGGGGTGCGCAACCCCACCCTGCTGCGGCGGCTCGCCGCCCTGGGCGACGGCCGGTGGCGGCTGCGCGGCACCGACGAGTTGGGCGTCCCCGCGCAGGCCAAGGAGGCGTACGCCTTCGCGCTGCTCGGCTGGCTGTCCTGGCACGGGCTGCCCGGGTCGATCCCGTCGGTGACCGGCGCCGCCCGTGGCGCGGTGCTGGGGTCCTGGACACCCGCCGGGCCGACGTACGCGGGCCGTCCCGCCGAACCACCCCGGCGGCTGCGGATCCGGCCCTGATCGGGCAGTCAGCCCGTGGGCGTGGGTACGCCGGGCTCGGCCCGGGCTGCGGAGTACCACCGGGCCGATAGACTCTCCGGTCATGAGTGTTGAAGAGGACACGGCCAACCACGGCCGGCTGCTCGGGACGGTGCGCGGTCCGCAGGACGTCAAGCGGATGTCCGGCGAGGAGCTGGACGTCCTCGCCGCCGAGATCCGGGACTTCCTGATCGCCAAGGTCTCCCGCACCGGTGGGCACGTCGGGCCCAACCTCGGTGTGGTCGAGCTGACCCTGGCCATGCACCGCGTCTTCGACTCGCCCCGCGACCGGCTCCTGTTCGACACCGGCCACCAGGCGTACGTGCACAAGATCCTCACCGGGCGCCAGGCCGGCTTCGACAAGCTCCGCCAGCGCGGTGGCCTCTCCGGCTACCCCAGCCAGGCGGAGAGTGAGCACGACCTCATCGAGAACTCGCACGCCTCCACCGCGCTCTCCTACGCCGACGGCCTGGCCAAGGCGTACGCCCTGCGAGGTGAGCAGCGCAGCGTCGTGGCCGTGGTCGGCGACGGCGCGCTCACCGGCGGCATGTGCTGGGAGGCGCTGAACAACATCGCCACCGCCGGCAACTCGCTGGTGATCGTTGTCAACGACAACGGTCGGTCCTACTCGCCCACCATCGGCGGCCTGGCCGACCACCTCTCCTCGCTGCGGCTCAACCCGGGCTACGAGAAGGTCCTCGACACGGTCAAGGACGCCCTCGGCTCCACCCCGCTGGTCGGCAAGCCGATGTACGAGGTGCTGCACGCGGTCAAGAAGGGCATCAAGGACGCCGTCGCCCCGCAGGCCATGTTCGAGGACCTCGGCATCAAGTACGTCGGCCCGGTGGACGGGCACGACGTGGCGGCGGTCGAGGCGGCGCTGCGCGCGGCGAAGAACTTCGGCGGCCCGGTGATCGTGCACGCGGTCACCCGCAAGGGCTACGGCTACCGTCCGGCCGAGGAGGACGACGCGGACTGCCTGCACGGCCCGAGCAGCGCCTTCGACGTCGAGACCGGCGCCCTGCTGGCCGCCCCGTCGGTGAAGTGGACGCACGTCTTCGCCGACGAGCTGCTCGCCATCGCCGACGAGCGCCCGGACGTGGTGGGCATCACCGCCGCCATGGCCGAGCCGACCGGCATCGCGAAGCTCGCCCGCAAGTACCCCGAGCGGGTGTACGACGTGGGCATCGCCGAGCAGCACGCCGCCACCTCGGCGGCCGGGCTGGCGCTCGGCGGCCTGCACCCCGTCGTCGCGGTCTACGCCACCTTCCTCAACCGTGCGTTCGACCAGGTCCTGCTGGACGTGGCGATGCACAAGCTGCCGGTGACCTTCGTGCTGGACCGGGCGGGCATCACCGGCCCGGACGGCCCCAGCCACTACGGCATCTGGGACATGTCGGTCTTCGGGGTGGTGCCCGGGCTGCGGATCGCCGCCCCCCGCGACGCCGCCACGCTGCGGGAGGAGTTGCGCGAGGCGATGGCCGTCGACGACGGCCCCACCGTGCTGCGTTTCCCGACCGGCTCGGTCGCCGCGGACCTTCCGGCGCTGCGCCGGGTCGGCACCGTCGACGTGCTGGCCGAGTCGGCGCGTACCGACGTGCTGCTGGTGGCCGTCGGCTCGTTCGGTCAGTTGGGCATGGAGGTGGCCGCTCGGGTCGCCGAGCAGGGCTACGGAGTCACTGTGGTCGACCCGCGCTGGGTGCGTCCGGTCCCGGCGGAGCTGGTCGACCTGGCCGCCCGGCACCGGCTCGTGGTCAGCGTCGAGGACGGCGTACGGGTCGGCGGGGTGGGCGACGCGCTCGCCCAGGCGATGCGTGACGCTGACGTCCGGGTGCCGCTGAAGGACCTGGGTGTGCCGGCCGACTGGCACCCGCACGGCACGCGGGCGCAGATCCTCGCTGACCTGGGCCTGACCGCTCAGGACGTGGCGCGTGACGTCACCGGCTGGATCTCCGGCCTGGACGCCACGCCGGACCGCCTGACCCCGAGCGACGCGGCCGCGCAGAACTGACCCGATCAACGCACGGCGGGCGCTCCCTCCCGGGGGCGCCCGCCGTCGTATCGCCCGCCCCGCCCCGCCCCCGCCGCCCGCGCCGCCCCCTGCGCCCCCCTGCGCCGTCGATCATGGACGTGTGGTGGGCGATGAGTGGTGTTTCGCCCCTTTTGTAGGGCACCACAACTCCATGATCGACCGGGGGTGGGGTGGGGTGGGGTGGACCAGGGTGGGGGGACGGGGGGGGGGTTAGTCGGTGGGTTTGATCGAGCGGTAGTGGGTCTTGTCGGTGTTGGCGAGGCTGTAGGTCTGGGAACGGGACGGGCTGGGGATGACCGCCAGGCCGGGCCGCTCGACGAGCAGCGGAGTGCCCGGCGGCACCGACAGGGAGCTGTCCCGGGTGGGCCGCCAGCTGAGCACCACGAGCGGTTGACCGGGGACCGGCAGTTGGTACGCCTGCAACGGGGTGGCCCGGTCGGCGGGGGAGACGACCGGCGCGCTCCCGTCGGCCGGTCGGTAGACCACCGCGGTCATCGCCCCGGCGTCGGTGTCCCAGCTGAGCTGCTGCAACTCGGCTGCCTCGCCACCGCCGAGGGCGACCTCGCCGAGCGAGCGGACGGTGAGCTTCGCCATCGGCCAGGACGTCGGCACCGAACGCGGCGCGTCCCGGTCGCCGATCCGGCGCGGGATGCTGCCGAACGGGCCACGGTCCCCGGCCAGCACGCAGGTGTCCAGGCCGGTCAGTGCCCGCCGCCCCGTGCCCGACTCGTCGCGGACCAGCGGATAACGCGGATCGACGGTGCCGGTGCCCAGGTCGAGTAGCCGGTCGGCGGCCCGGCCCCGGGGCAGCGACTCGGTGCTGCGCAGGGTCGCGGTCACCCCGACGGCCGTGCAGGACGGCACGTCCACCGGCGCGCTGAGACCGTCCGCCACGGTCAACGTCCGATCCTGCGGCCCGACCAGCGTCTGCACCCGGGCGGAGACCAGGTAGCGCCGGCCGGCCGCGGTCTGCACCGGCAGCACGTCGGAGTAGACGAGGTAACCCGGGTCGGTGTATTCGGTGGCGCGGGTCACCGCGTACCGGTCGCCGTCGCGGGTGAGTTGCAGCAGCCAGGAGGCGCTCTCACCGGGCACGTCGGCGGCCACCAGAGCCACCGGGGCGCCGTCCACCCGACCGGAGAAGAGGATGCCGGACGAGGGGAGGTGCGCCCGGTCGTCGTCCGGTGAGCGCCAGTCGCGGACGGCCCGGGTGACGGCTGTCGTCGCCGTGGCGTCGGTCGACAGGTCACCCCGGGGCGGCCAGACGGCCAACGCCCCGTCCAGGGTGTCGTACCCGACCCGCAGGTCCTGCGACTTCCTCTCGGCCACCGGACCGCAGGCCGTGCTGACCAGCAGCGCGCTGAGCAGGACGGGAAGCGCCCTGCCGTACCGACGGCCTGGAGTCACCTGGCCCGCCCCCGATCGCTTCACCGTCGCTGTCGGAAAGCGCCATAGTACGAGATGTCCGACGCGAACCCTCAGTTGCCCGCCGCCGAACTCGCCACATTGGACCACACCGGGGCTTTAGTGCTTTTTCGTTGCTCCGGTAGACTCCGCCGACTGTGACGCCTGCCGAGTCCCGCGCCCTGCCCGCGCCGCACCCGGAGGCCGCCGCCGGCCCCGACGAACTGGTGAACTACCGCACACCTGTCGGCATCCTCGCCGGCCCCGCCGCCCTGACCGGCACGTCCACCGCCCCGGCCGAGTCGTCGCCCGCCTCCGGCGCGGCGCTCGCCGCGACAACCGACGCCACCGCGCCGGCCCCCACCAAGACCCCGGACGCTCCGGCCGAACCCGTAGTGCCGGTCGAGCCGGACGCTCCGGTCGAGCCGGACGCTCCGGTCGAGCCGGACGCTCCGGTCGAGCCGGACGCTCCGGTCGAGCCGGACGCTCCGGTCGAGGACGCGGCGCCGGTCGAGCCCGGAGCGGCCGCCGACGACGCGGAGGCGGTGGCGACCAACCGGTGGTGGCATCGCTGGACCCGGCGGCGACAGCACCTCGCCGTGGGCGGGTTGTTCCTGCTCGCCGCGCTCTGGGTCACCAGCCGGATCTGGCTGGACCCGTCCGGTCGGGTGGCGTCGCTCTACACCGGTGACCCGGCCCAGGTGCAGTTCTTCCTCGCCCACTCGGTACGCGTGGTGCTGCACGGGGAGTATCCGTTCTACACCGAGCAGTTCAACTACCCCGACGGCGTCAACCTGATGGCCAACACGGCGGTACTGGCACTGGGCATCCCGATGGTCCCGGTGACGCTGCTCTTCGGGCCGGCGGTCTCCTTCGTGGTGCTGGTGACGCTCGGCCTCGCCGGAACCGCGATGGCCTGGTACCTGATGCTCTCCCGCCACCTGGTGCGCACCCCGCTCGCCGCCGCGGTGGGCGGCTGGTTCTGCGGTTTCTCGCCCGCGATGCTGTCGCACGCGAGTTGGCACCCGAACATCATCAGTCAGTTCCTGCTGCCGTTCATCATCTGGCGGGTGCTGGTGCTCACCCGGTCCGGTCGGCCGATCCGGGACGGGGCGTTGCTCGCCCTGCTGGTCACCGCGCAGGCGTTCATCAACGAGGAGATCCTGCTCTTCACGGCGCTGGCCTGCGGGGTGTTCCTGCTCGCGGTGCTCGCCCAGGAGCCGGCCCGCTGGCGGGCGGCGTGGCGACCGCTCGGCGTCGGCGTGCTGACCTGCGCGCTGCTGGCCGGGGCGCTGCTGGCGTACCCCCTGTACGTGCAGTTCGCGGGGCCGATGGCGTACCACGGGCTCAGCGACGCGGTGCGCGACTACGGCAACGACATCGCGGCCTTCTTCGCCCAGGGCTCGCCCACCCTCGGCGGCAACCAGCGGGCCAACATCAACCTGGCGCCGAACTACTCCGAGGAGAACGCCTTCTTCGGTTGGAGCCTGGCGATGCTCGCCATCGGCATCGTGGTCTGGCTACGCCGGGAGATGATCGTCCGGGCGCTCGCGGCGACCGGCGTGTTCTTCGCCGTGCTCTCCCTCGGTGAGCGGGTCTCCTGGTGGGACCGGGAGTTGTTCACCGGGCCGTGGCAGTTCCTGGTGCACCTGCCGCTGCTGGACGCGGTGGTGCCCACCCGGTTCGGCCTGATCACCAGCGTGGTGGTCGGTCTGCTGCTCGCGCTCGC
This sequence comes from Micromonospora sp. WMMD964, assembly GCF_029581455.1. Lineage (NCBI taxonomy): Bacteria > Bacillati > Actinomycetota > Actinomycetes > Micromonosporales > Micromonosporaceae > Micromonospora > Micromonospora sp. WMMD964. The sequence continues at coordinate 2,763,833 of NZ_CP120860.1, forward strand.
CGTCGAGCGGGCCTGGGCGCTGCGCCCGGCCGACCGGCGTACCGTTCGGACGCTCACCGCGGCGGGCCTGGCGTTCGCGCTGCTGCCGATCGCTCCGATGCCCCTGCGGATGGTCTCCCGTCCGCCGGTGCCGGACTTCATCACGGCCGACCGCTGGCGGGCGTACGTCGGACCGGACCAGACGCTGGTGCCGATTCCGGTGCCCAGCATGGGCAACACGCACGGCATGCGCTGGGCGGCGGCGACCAACCTCGACTTCAAGATCCCCGGTGGTTACTTCCTCGCCCCGCGCAACGGCAACACCGGCGACGCGGGGCGGTTCGGCGGCCGACCCAGCGGTGTGGGTCAGATGCTGGAGGAGGTGGCGACCACCGGGCGTACGCCGAAGCTCGACGACCGGCAGCGGCGTCGCTTCACCGACGAACTGCGCCACTGGAGGGCCGCGATCCTGGTGCTCCCGGTCCGTCAGCAGAACTCCGAGCCGCTACGACGTGCCGTCGAGGATCTGGTCGGCCCCGGCCGCCAGGAGTTGGACGTCTGGGTGTGGGACGTTCGGGCGCTGACCGACCGTTCGGTTTGATGACCACCGGGACGGCGTCCCCGACCGAGGCGCCCGCGACCGAGGCCCGTACACCCCGTCCGGACCGGCTCCGGGACCTGCTGGTGGTGACCGGCTACCTGGCGCTGGCCGTCGTGCTGACCAGCGCGCAGTGGGGGTACCAGTGGCGGCTGTTCCACCAGGCGGGCGACCAGATCCTCTTCGAGTGGATGCTGGCCCACGCGGCGCACGCCGTCGTCGACTGGGAGAACCCGCTCTACAGCGCCCTGTTGAACGCCCCCGACGGGGTGAACCTGATGGCGAACACCTCGGTGCTCGGCCTGGGCGTCCCGTTGACCCCGGTGACGCTGCTCTTCGGCTCGCAGGTCGCGTTCTGCGTGGCTGTCGTCTGCTGCCTCGCCGGCACCGCCTCGGCCTGGTACGCGCTGCTGCGCCGCCGCCTGGTCACCACCCGGGCCGCAGCCGCGGTGGGTGGCCTGGTCTGCGGTTTCGCCCCGGGCATGATCGCCCAGGCGGGCGCGCACCTGCACATCGCCGCGCAGTTCCTGGTGCCCGCGATCCTCGCGGTGGTGTTCCGGCCCACCTCGGACGGGCCGCACCGGCTGGCCGGAGTGTGGCGACCCGGCGTCGTCCTCGGGCTGCTGCTGGTCTGGCAGGTCTTCATCGGCGAGGAGGTGCTGGTCTTCCTGGCGCTCGCGGCCGGGGTGTTCGCGCTCGGCTACGCGCTCGCCGACCGGGTGGCCGCCCGGCGGCTCGCACCGGCACTGTTCGGCCGACTGGCGGTGGCGGCCGGTGTCGCGACGGTGCTGCTGGCGTACCCCCTGTGGTTCCAGTTCTACGGCCCGCAGCACTACTCGGGGATGGCGTTCGCCGCGCACGCCTTCCAGTTGGACGCCGCGTCGTTCACCGCGTCGGCGCGGCAGACCGTACTCGGCGACGACTGGCTCCCGGGGTTGCTCTCGCCGAACCCGACCGAGGAGAACTCGTTCTTCGGCCCGGGGTTGCTGGTGCTCGCCGTGGTGATCGTGATCTGGCTGTGGCGGCGACCGCTGGTCCGCGCCCTGGCCGGCTGTGGGTTGGTGTTCGCCCTGCTCTCCCTCGGCACCGAACTGCGGGTCGACGGCACCGCCACCGGCATCCCCGGGCCGTACCGGCTGGTCGCCGGGCTGCCCCTGCTCGACCTCGCGGTGCCGGCCCGGTTCGCGCTGGTCTGCGTACCGGTGCTGGGTGTCCTGGTGGCGCTCTCCCTGGACCGGGTTCGCGCGGCGCGTCGGCTGGCGGCCGCCCCCGGGCTGCCGGTGCGGTTGCTGTGGGCCGGGGCGGTGGCCGCCGTGTTGCTGCCGTTGGTGCCGACGCCGATCCGGGTGGTGCCGGTCAACCCGGTGCCCGGGTTCGTCGCGGACGGCGGGTGGCGGTCGCTGGTGCCGCCGGGTCGCACGCTGGTCGCCGTACCGCCGGTGACCGGCGCGGCGCGGAGCCCGGTGATGCTCTGGTCCGCCCGTAGCGGTCTGGCGTTCACCGCGCCGGGCGGCTACTTCATCGGCCCCAGCAGCCCGGACGACCCGGCGGCCCGCTGGGGTGCGCCGGACCGGCCCACGTCGGTGCTGCTGCGCCGGGTCGCCGAGACCGGCGCGGTGCCCGTGCTGACCGACCTCGACCGCCGCCGGGCCGTCGAGGACCTGCGGCACTGGCGGGCCGCTGTCGTGGTGCTCGGCCCGCTGCCCAACGCAGACCCGGTCCGGCGGACCGTCGACGACCTGCTCGGGCCGGGCCGTCCGGTGGACGGCGGGTGGATGTGGGACGTGCGGAACCAGGTCGGCTGATCAGCCCACCAGGGCGCGGACGTCCCAGACCCAGACGTCGTCGACCCGCTGCGGCGGCCCGATCAGGCCGGTGACCAGCTCACGCAGCACCGCCTCGCGTGGGTGCGCCCCGAGAACCACCACCGACGCCCGCCAGAACCGCAGATCCTCGACGGCCTGGCGGCGGTTCTCCTCGGTCAGCACCGGGACCGCGTCCTTGTCCATCGTGGAGTAGACGAGCGTGCTGGTGGGCCGGTTCGGCGCCCCGAAGACCCCCTCGCCCACCTCGTTCGGGCCGATGAAGTAGCCGCCCGGGATGGGGAACTCCTGCCCGGTCAGCGCGCTCCAGCGCAACGTGGGCAGGCCGTGCACGTTGCTCGGGATCGGCACCGGCACCAGGGTCCGGCCCGCCGGCACGTACGGCCGCCAACCACCCGACGTGATGAAGTGCGGCGGCGGGTCGATCTGCTGGGCCGGCAACGGCCGGGGGAAGAGCGGCAGCACGGCGAGGGCGACCGCCGCGTACCCCACCGGGCGCAGCCAGCGGCGACGGGTCGCGACCGGCGCGGGCTGGTCTCCGGCCCCGGTGTCGTCGGGAGTCGCCGCGACCGCGTCGCCCGCGCGCTGCGCCGGCACCCGCGGTCGGTCGGCCACCGGGCGTCCCTGGCGGTGCGCGGCGTCCCAGGTCAGCGCGAGCAGGACGCCCACCGCGGCGGCGACCACGAGCGTCAACCGGGTCGGCATCATCATCTCGACCAGCGGCAGGTCGTCCGGCACGTACGACCACGGGCCGCGGACATCCGTCTCGACGCCGTCGAACCGCACCCGGGGCCCGATCGACGCCACGGTGAAGACGACGATCAGCACCGCGGCGATCCGGGCGGGAAGTGAGCGGCGGACGAGCAGCACCAGGGCGACCACCGTCAGCAGCACCAGCGGCCAGCCGAACCAGGTGTTCTGCTCGGTCAGCCCGATCGTCTTCTCCACCGCCGGGTCACCGGCCCAGGTGTCGCGGGCGAAGGTGACGAAGGCGACCAGGTCCTCGCCCCAGTTGTGGAAGACGCCGCCCTGCAGGCCCCGGTAGGACTGTGGACCGTTGAACTGGAACCAGATCGGGTACGCGGCGAGCGCCAGGGCGAGCCCGCCGGCGACGCCGAGCCCGGCCAGGAACGTGCCGGCGGCGGCCCGGGTGGCGGCCGGGCGCTGCACGGCGTACGCGAGCACGACGACCAGGCAGGCCAGGGCGGTGAGGAGCAGCATCTCCTCGTTGATGAAGATCTGGTACGTCACCAGCGCGCCGAGCACCAGCCCGTTGCGCCGCCACCGGCCCGGCTCACCGAGGCGCAGCACCCGCACCACGATCAGCGGCAGCAGGAAGTTGGACACGAAGTTGGGTTGGCCGTTGGCGTGGTGGACGATTCCCGGCGCGAAGCCGAGGAACGCGCCGCCGACGAACGCCGCCGCGCGGGAGCGCACCAGGTGGCGGGAGAGCATCCAGTAGCCGGTGCCGGCGGTGGCGGCCAGCGCTCCACCCAGGTAGAGCGCGTACATCACCTGGGGGCCGAGCAGCATGGTCAGCGGGGCCAGCGGCAGGGTCACCCCGAGCAACGAGGTGTTGGCGATCATGTTCACCCCGTCCGGGGCGTTCTGCCGGGCCGTGAAGAGCGGATTCTCCAGGTGCCGCACGGAGTACGCGCCGTGCGCGAACAGCCACTCGAACCAGCTGTGGTCGGTGGGCAGGTGCGAGGAGACCCGGCCGTTGACGTCACCCCAGTAGTTGAGGCAGACGAAGACGCCCAGCAGCACATAGGCTCCGAGGGCGAACAGGTCGGCTCGGGCCGGACGGCGTCGAGGCCGTCGGGGCGACTCGGCCTCGGCCGGGTCGGCGTCGGTCAGGGGATTCAGCGAAGGGTCTACCACCGGCACGGCCACGACGGGCCATCGTACAGGCCCGGTTCCGTCGCTTTTGCCGGGCCGGTGCACCCACGGCCGGTTTGCCGGACGGTGACCAGGGGTGACGGAAGGACGCTTGTTGTCGATCATCGAGCTGGGCGAGGTCCGGGACGAAGCCGCGTCGACGCCCACGGTCCGTCGACCGCGCGCTGCCGGCCGCCCGCTGCGCAGCGTGGCGGTGCTGGTCCTCGCCCTGGTGCTGCCGGCCGCTGCGACACCGGTGCCGCAGCGGGTGGTGAGCGTGGTGCCGGCGGTGCGGACGTCCACCGCGTACCTCGGCGGCGACAGCGTCTTCGTGGTCGACCCGCCGGCACCGGAGGGGGACCGGTACCTGACCGCGTACGCCCAGCCGTCCCCGACCGGTGCGGGCGTGCGTCGGCGGTGGCAGGCCCCGCTGGCCCGCCTCGGTGACTACCTCGACGTCCGGGTCGAGCAGGGGCTGGTGTTGGCGATGGCGGTCGACGCGCCGGGCCGGGTGTTCCGGACCATCGCCTTCGACATCGGTTCGGGCGAGCGACGGTGGCAGCTTCCCGGTGCGCCCCAACCGACCGCAGACGACGGCCTGCTGCTGACCGACGTCCGGGACGACGGGTCGGGCGCGCTGAACCGGATCGAGCCGGACACCGGCCGGATGCTCTGGTCGGTGCCGATCCCCCCGGCCGCCAATCCCTCCTACCACCTCCGGGAAGGCCGGGTCGACGGGTTCGTGCTGCTCCTGCCGACCGGCGAGGTGCAGGTGCACGACGCCGGCACGGGCCGCCTGCTGCGCAGCGTCGACACGCTGCCCGGTGACCGGGAGGCGTACCAGCGGGCACAGGTCGTCGAGGATCTGCTGCTGCTCGTCCCGCCCGGCAGCACCCGGCTGGTGGGTTACCGGCTGACCGAACTGGAGCCACTGTGGACGGCCGAGGTGCCGTTGATCTCCCACGTGGTCGGCTGCGCCGATCTGCTCTGCGCGGTACCGCAGACCGGTGGCCTCCAGGTGCTCGATCCGGCCACCGGCGTCGTACGGTGGTCGGACTCCGGTCCGGACAACCTGGCGGACGTCCGGCATGGTCAGTTGCTGATGGCCAGGCCCGGCCGAGGGTACGAGGTGTGGGATGCGGCGACCGGTCAGGTGCGTACCGAGTTGGGTGGGTGGTCTCTGATGCAGGTGGTCGGTCCCGGCGGCCCCCTGGTCGGGACGCGGTCGGGTGACGACGGCCGGATGGTCGTCGCCGAGCTGGATCTGGTGGCCCACCGGGCGCGGATCGTCGACGTGTTGCCGGCCATCGCCGGCAGCTGCCAGGCGTCCCTGCCGATGCTGCTCTGTCAGCGCCTCGACGGCACCACCGCGCTGTGGCGGTTGACCCGATGAGCGACTCGGTGATCGACCTCGGTGTGCTGCGGCACGGCCCGGACCCGGCCCCGTCGCCCCGCCCACCTCGCACCAACGGTCGGCAGCTGCGCGTGGCGCTGGTCGCCCTGCTCGCGCTGCTCACCCTCGCCGCCGCCGGTGCGCCGCAGCCCCGGCGATCCGTGGTGACGCTGCCGGCGCAGCCCGGGGCCGACGTGCTCGTCGACGGGGACCTCGCCGTGGTGATCGAGCCGACCAGCACGTCCAACCTGCAGCAGCGGCGACTGGCGGCGTATCGGCTGCCCGGCGGCGAGCCGGCCTGGCAGGCGCCGCTGTCGGCGGACGCCCGGTACTGGGGGATCTTCCCGCTGGGCGAGTTGCTGGTCGTCACCGGGTTTGAGATCGGCCCGCGAGGCCGGGACGTGACGACCATCGCGCTGGACCGGGCGACCGGCGCGTACCGGTGGCAGCAACCGGGGAGCGCCGACAGACTGGTCGACGGCAACCTGCTGCTGCGCTCCGGCGGCGAGAGCGAGCCGAGCGTCCTGCGGGTGGTCGACCCCTGCTGCGGGACCGTCCGCTGGCAGTTGCCCGCCACCACCGCCGCAATCATCCCGCGCGAGACCGAGCGCGGGCTGGATCGGCTGATCCTCAACCCGCCGGACGGCCCGGTCGAGGTACGCGATGCGACCACCGGAGCGGTGCTGGCCCGCGCCGACCTGCGACCAGCCGATGGTGGGCGATTCGGGCTGGAGGTGCTGGACGACCTCCTGCTGGTCATCGACCGGGGTTCGGGCGCGGTCACCGCGTACGGCCTGGACCAGCTCGACCGGCGCTGGATCCGCCCGAACGTGACCGTCGACTTCGCGCTGGACTGTGGCCCCGTCCTGTGTCTGCGCACCGGTGCCAACCAACTGCAGGCGCTCGACCCGGCCACCGGCGAGGTGCGCTGGAGCAGCGATCGTTGGGGGTGGGCGTGGGGGGCCGAGGATCGGCTGCTGGCCAACGTGGTCGGCGGCGGAAATTCGCCTGGCCGCTTCGTCGTGCTGGACGCGCCCACCGGTCAGGAGGTGGCCGTCCTGGGCCAGTGGGACCTGTACCGACGGGATCGGGGCGGTCCGCTGACGGCCGTCCGCAAGCACCCCGACGGCGGGGTGGTCGTCGGTGAGGTGGATATGCGAGCCGGGACGGTACGCAAACTCGACGTGCTGCGCGATGCCACCGGGGATTGTCAGGTGACCGACTCCCACCTGCTGTGCGTGGGCCCCGGCACCTACCGGCTGTGGCAATTGCGCCGCTGACTACCAGTTCGCCTGGGCGGGCGGCGGGGGCAGCGGCACCGACGGCGGTCGCAGCACGTACGCCACGCCGCCGCTGCCGCGCTGCCAGACCGCCTCGAACGGCCGCCGCGGCACGGTACGGCGGACGCCGTCGTCGTCCGGGGCGTACGGGTCGTTGAGCACCGGGTCGCCGTCGTCGGTGAAGCCCACCAGCACCATCAGGTGCCCCCGGGTGTCGTAGTCGAGCCCCGGCACCTCGTCGGCCCGGAACGCGGCGGACACGATCAGCGGGATACCGGCCGCGACGAACGCCTCCGCCTCGGCCAGCGACCGGAGCCGGGTGACGAACGCGTCCAACCCGAACCGACCGGCGTACGCGGTGTTGAACGGCCAGTTGCCGGCCCCGGCGTACGCGTGGTCGTAGCAGTGCCGGGCGGCGTGCACCACCACCGGGCGCGGGCCGGGCGGCTGCACCCAGGCGTAGTGCTCCTCCGTCGGCCCGAGGCCCCAGTAGGCGAGCACCATCGAGGTGCAGGTGGGGCTGCACCAGGAGTCGCCGCCCCCGCCCCACTGCGGGTACCGGCCGGCGTGCAGCCGCTGAGAGTAGCGGGGGACGTCCAGCACCCGCCCACGGGCGGCGGACGAGGCGGGCGCCGACGCGTCGGTCGGGCCGGTCAGCGCGGGGCCGGTGGCGACCGCGCCGAAGCTGCGCAGCACCGGTCCGGTCGGGGCGCCGACCGGTCGGCACAGGGTCACCCGCGCCTGCCAACCGGTGACCGTCGCCCCGTTCACGATCAGGGTGTCGGTGTCGACAGCGGCGTCGCCGTCGCGCTGCCCGGGTATCGAGGTGCGTCGTACCGCCCGGTCGTCGGCGGCCCAGCGGGCCAGCCGATACCAGCCGGTGGCGGGGGCGTCGTCGTGCCAGCCGCGCAGCTCGACCTCGATCCAGCAGCCGTCCGGGGTGTCGGCGGTCCAGGACGGCACGACCTCGGCGACGGTGAAGCCCACCGGCACCGGAGGGGACGTCCAGGTGCGCCGCCCGTCGACACCGCCCTCGTCGCCGTCGAACGCGCCGTCGGCCGGCAGGTGGAAGACCCGGTACACGATGTCCCGCCGGGTGGGTGGTGCCGCGATCGTCATTCCAGGTCCGTCCGTCGCTCGGTGCCGCCGGACAGCATCGCGTACGCCGACCTGGCCCGCAACGCCGACCGGTGCGGGCGGCGAGGGACGATGGTTGCCGACCGGCACTAGGTTGTCGGTGGTCAGCAGCGAGGAGGCCGGGATGCGGGTACTGGTGGTGGAGGACGAGCGCAACCTCGCCGACGCGATCGCGCGCGGGTTGCGCAAGCGGGGGATGGCCGTCGACGTGGCGTACGACGGAGACGCCGGGCACGAGGCGGCGTTCGTCACGCGGTACGACGTGGTGGTGCTCGACCGCGACCTGCCGGGAGTGCACGGTGACCAGATCTGCGCCGACCTGGCCGCCTCCGGCGCGCTGACCCGGGTGCTGATGCTGACCGCGAGTGGCACGGTGGCGGACCGGGTGGAGGGGTTGCAGCTCGGCGCGGACGACTACCTGCCCAAACCGTTCGCCTTCGACGAGCTGGTCGCCCGGGTACAGGCGTTGGGTCGGCGGGCCACTCCGGCCGCTCCGCCGGTGCTCGAACTGGCCGACCTGGTGCTCGACCCGGCCCGTCGGGTGGCCACCCGCGCCGGCCTGCCGGTCGACCTCACCAACAAGGAGTTCGGGGTGCTCAGCGAGCTGCTCAAGGCCCGTGGCGCGGTGGTCTCCAGCGAGGAGCTGCTGGAACGGGTCTGGGACGCGAACACCGACCCGTTCACCACGATCGTCCGGGTCACCGTGATGACGCTGCGCAAGAAGCTCGGCGACCCGCCGCTGATCGAGACGGTGGTCGGCGCGGGTTACCGCACCGCCGAGGTGGGGCTGTGAGCGCGAGGAGTGAGCCGGGTCTGCGAGCCCCGCAGTCGCGAACGGCGGCAGCACGGTGAGCCGCCGGTTGCGGCCCACCCTGCGACTGCGGCTGACACTGCTCAACGGGGTGCTGCTGATCGGGGCGGGGGCGATCCTGGTCGTGCTGGCGTGGCTGCTGGTCCGGGACGCGCTGCGGCCCACCGACGAGCTGCTGCCCGGCACGACGGTGGTGCTCGCCGACGGCGAGTCGATGGACGCGGCCCAGTGGCAGCGGCAACTCGTCGACGCCGCCTCCGGGGAGCTGCTGGCCAAGGGACTGGTCGCGCTGCTGGCGGTCAGTGTGGTCGGGGTGGCCGGCGCGTACGCGGTGGCCGGTCGGGCGCTGCGCCCGTTGCACCAGGTCACCGCGACCGCGCAGCGGCTCGGTGAGGCGACCCTGGACCAGCGGATCGGCTACTCGGGCGCCGACGACGAGGTGGCCGAGCTGGCCAAGACGTTCGACGCCATGTTGGACCGGATCGCGTCCGCCTTCGAGGCGCAGAAACGTTTCGTGGCGAACGCCTCGCACGAGCTGCGTACCCCGCTCGCCGTCATGCGGACCGAGATCGACGTGACGCTCAGCGACGACGACGCGGACGCCGCCGAATACCGTCGGATGGCGACAGTGGTCCGGGACGCCTCGGAACGCGCCAACGGCCTGGTGGACGCGCTGCTGGTGCTGGCCCGCAGCGAGGCGCAGGCCGGGCGGCAACTGGGTCGGCGTACCGAGTGTGACCTCGCCGCAGGGACCGTCAACGCCTTGTCGGCGATGCGCCGCGAGGTGGAACGGATCGGCCTGCGGGTGCAGACGTCACTGGAGTCCGCGCCCGTCGTCGGCGACCCGGGGTTGCTCGACCGGCTGGCCGGGAACCTCATCGAGAACGCGGTCCGCTACAACCACCTGCACGGCCGGCTCTGGGTGCGTACCGGCACCGACGGCGCCCGGTCCTGGCTGGTGGTGGGCAACACCGGGTTCGAGGTGGACCAGGCCGACGTGCCGGGCCTGTTCGAGCCGTTCCGGCGCGGTGGCCGGGAGCGCACCGGCGCCCGTGGTTCCGGCCTGGGGCTGTCCATCGTCCGGGCGGTCTGCACGGCGCACGGCGGGACGGTGAAGGTGATCGCGCAGCCCGGCGGTGGCCTGGAGGTGACCGTCACCCTGCCGTCGGCGGACGCCCCGGCGGTGTCCGGGCCGGTGCCGACGGTCGGCTGAGCGGGGTTGCGTACGGCGCTCGGCCGATGGCAAGATCACCGGGTCGGCTCGGAGAGTGAAGGGGGGTGCGTTTGATGTCCACCAGTCATGACTCCGCACCCCGGGTGATCGCAGGCTGACCCCGCGCGGCGGAGCGTCCTCATCCGAAAGTGGAGGGACCACCCGTGTATCCACGGATCCGCAACATCAGTTTCGACTGCCACGACACGTACACCCTGGCCGGTTTCTGGTCGGCGGTGCTCGGCTACGCCCGGCACGACGAGGACGCCCCGGGTGATCCGGAGGCGGCCCTGCTGCCGCCGGACGAGACCACCCCGAACCTGTTCTTCCAGGCGGTGCCCGAGGACAAGGTGACCGAGAACCGGGTCCACGTCTGCCTGGAACCGGTCGACCGGACCCGGGACGAGGAGGTCGAGCGGGTGCTCGGCCTCGGAGCCACCATGGTCGCCGACCGGCGGCACGCCGACGGGACGGGCTGGGCGGTGCTCGCCGACCCGGAGGGCAACGAGTTCTGCGTGCTCCGCAGCGCCGGGGAACGTGTCGCCAGCACCACTGTGGAGGACCAGCTGTGAGTTCGATCATCCATAACATCAGCATCGACTGTCACGACACGTACGCCCTCGCCGGTTTCTGGGCGCAGGTCTTCGACTGCCCCCGGCAGCCCGACGACTTCCCCGGCGACCCGGAGGCGATGCTCCTGCCGCCGGGCGGCCCGGAGGTGCTGTTCATCGCGGTGCCCGAGGGCAAGACGGTGAAGAACCGGCTGCACCTCGACCTGCAACCCGCCGACCGCACCCGGGCCGAGGAGGTCGAGCGGCTGCTCGGCATCGGCGCGACCCTGGTGGACGACCGGGTCAGCTCGACCGGCGGCGGCTGGGTGGTGCTCGCCGACCCGGAGGGCAACGAGTTCTGCGTACTCGGCAACGAGGCCGAGCGGGCGGCGGCAGCGGCGGCACGGGCCGCGGCGCAGGGCCACGAGCCGGCCTGATCGTCGGCACGAGGCCCCGACCACCCTCGGGTGGTCGGGGCCCCGGTCGTCGACGGCTCAGGAGCGCTGCTCGACCTGGCCCCGGATCGTGACGAACTCGGCCTTCGTCTGCTCGGCGGTCTTGAAGTACATGACCACCATGCCCAGGCTGCCCCGGTCGGCCCACACGCACACGCCGAGCGGCACGCTCTCGGCCTTGCCGTCACCGCATTTCGCGTCACCGCCGAGTGGACCAGGATCGACGGTCGCCAGGTTGGTCAGCGTCAGCTCGGTGGAGAGCCCGTTGATCGCGTCGTCCAGCTCCTTCTTCGGGTCCGTCAGCAGGCCGGACGCACCCGCGATCATCACGAGGTCCTGCTTGGCCGGGTCGCCGTAGAAGGCGCCGACGGTGCTGGTCTCGTTCTGCACCTCCGCCTTCATCTCGGTGACCAACTGGTCGGCGGCCGCCTGCAGGTCCGGCTCCGTGATCTTCGGCCGGCCGGCGAGGGTGGCCGGTGCGACCAGCCGGGTCTTGGTGGCGTCGACGACGTCGCCCAGGTCGTCCTTGACCGTGAACCAGATGGCCGCCACGCCGCCGAGGCAGACCACCAGCAGCACGGCCAGCACGATCAGGATGATCTTGCCGACGTTCGACTTCTTCGCCGGTGGCGGGCCCGCGAACTGGCTGGGGTCACCGTACGGCTGACCCGGCTGTGCGGGCGGGAACCCCTGCTGCTGCGGGGGCGGCCAACCACCGGGCTGCTGGGGCTGGCCCGGCTGCTGGGGCTGGCCCGGCTGACCGGGGTGCTGCGGCGGGTTGGAGGAATCGTGCGGCGGGCCGTAGGGACTGGCCGGCGGCTGGGACATTCAGTCAGCTCCAAGATGGGGGTGCAGAGCGCGTGATCCTAACCCGTTGCGGAACACGGCGTTGTCCCTGCTGGAGGGACCTTCCGGCGGTGAGCTGATCACAAACGGTCGCGGTGGCCGGGCCGCCCACGATGGACGGTCCGACCACCGCGACCGGTGGCACTGCGATCGGTCAGGCCGGCAGGCTCGCCGCCCCACGCGGCAGGAACCGCCGACCGGTGACCCGCTCGGAGGTGCCGGTCCGGTCCAGGTACGGCGTGACGCCGCCCAGGTGGAACGGCCAACCGGCGCCCAGGATCAGGCACAGGTCGATGTCCTGCGCCTCGGCGACGACACCCTCGTCCAGCATCAGCCGGATCTCCTGCGCGAGGGCGTCGAGCCCGTTCTGCCGTACCTGCTCGGCGGTCAACGGCTGGTCACCGACGACGAGCAGCTTGGCCACCTCGTCGTTGACCTGGTCGTCGACCACGATCGGCTGGCCGGAGTCGGCGATCCGCTTGAGGTTCTCGCTGACGGAGAACCGGTCCGGGTACGCGGCGTGCAGCGTGCCGCCCACGTGGTACGCGACCCCCGGCCCGACCAGTTGGAGCAGGGCGAGCGGGCGCATCGGCAGGCCCAGCGGGTCCAGGGCGCTGTTCGCCACGTCCAGCGGGGTGCCGGCGTCGACGGCGGCGAAGACGGTGCCCAGGAACCGGGTGAGCAGGCGGTTCACCACGAACGCCGGAGCGTCCTTCACCAGCACGCTCGACTTCTTGAGCTGCTTGCCCACCGCGAACGCGGTCGCGAGGGTGACGTCGTCGGTGCGCTCGCCCCGGACGATCTCCAACAGCGGCAGCACCGCCACCGGGTTGAAGAAGTGGAAGCCGACCACCCGCTCCGGGTGCTCCAGCTCGGCGGCCATCTCGGTGATCGACAACGAACTGGTGTTGGTGGCGAGCACCGCCTCCGGGGAGACGATCTTCTCCAGCTCGGCCCAGACCTGCTTCTTGACTCCCAGGTCCTCGAAGACCGCCTCGATGACGAAGTCCGAGTCCGCGAAGGCGCTCTTGTCGACCGAGCCGCTGACCAACCCGTACAGCTTGGCGGCGGTGCCCTTGTCCATCCGACCCTTGGTGACGGCCTTCTCGATCTGGGTGTGCACGTAGCCCACACCCTTGTCCACCCGGGACTGGTCGAGGTCGGTCATCACCACCGGCACCTGGAGGCGGCGGGCGAACAGCAGCGCCAACTGGCTTGCCATCAGACCGGCGCCGACGATGCCGACCTTGGTGATCGTGCGGGCCAGGCCCTTGTCCGGCGCGCCGGCCGGGCGCTTGGCCCGCCGCTGCACCAGGTCGAACGCGTACAGGCCGCTGCGCAGCTCCTCCGAGAAGACCAGGTCCGCGAGGGCCTCGTCCTCGGCGGCGGTGCCGGCGGCGAAGTCGCCGTCCTTCGCCGTCTCCAGCAGGTCGAGAGCCTTGTACGCGGCCGGGACCGCGCCGTGCAGCCGCTGGTCGAGGGTCTCCCGGGCGAAGTAGAGCACACCCGCCCACATGTCCTTGTCGACCTCCGGCCGGGTCACCGTGACCTGACCCCGGACCACCCCGGCGGCCCATTCCAGGGACCGCTCCAGGAAGTCGGCCGGCTCCAACAGGATGTCCGCGATGCCCAGCTCGGCGGCCTGCTTCGGCTTGAGCATCTTGTTCTGCATCAGCGGGTTCTGGATGATCACCTGGGTGGCGGCGGGGATGCCGATCAGGTTCGGCAGCAGTTGCGTGCCGCCCCAGCCGGGCACCAGACCGAGGGAGACCTCGGGCAGCGCCAGCGCCGCAGCGCCACCGGAGAGCGTCCGGTAGTGGCAGTGCAACGCCAACTCCAGGCCGCCGCCCATCGCCGCGCCGTTGACGAACGCGAACGTGGGCACGGCGCTGTCCTTGAGTCGGGCGAAGACCCGGTGGCCGAGCCGGCCGATCTCCAGCGCCTGCGCCCGGTCGGCGAGCTGCGGCAGGCCGACGATGTCCGCACCCACACAGAAGATGTACGGCTTGCCGGTCACCGCGATGAACGCCGGGTCGGCGGCGAGCGCGGCGGTGATCGCCTCGTCCAGGCTGGCCAACCCACCGGGGCCGAAGGTGTTCGGCTTGGTGTGGTCGAGACCGTTGTCCAGGGTGATCAGGGCGGCGGGACGGTCCAGCCCCGGCACGTTCACCTGACGCAGCAGCGCCCTGGTGACGACCTCGTTCGGTGCCTTCACTTGTCGCCACCCTCCCAGTTCGGGTTCTCCCAGATGACAGTGCCGCCCATGCCGATGCCGATGCACATCGCGGTGAGGCCGTAGCGGACCTCGGGGTGCTCGGCGAACTGGCGGGCCAGCTGGGTCATCAGCCGTACGCCGGAGGAGGCCAGCGGGTGGCCGATGGCGATCGCGCCGCCCCACGGGTTGACCCGCGCGTCGTCGTCGGCGATGCCGAAGTGGTCGAGGAAGGCGAGCACCTGCACGGCGAACGCCTCGTTCAGCTCGAACAGGCCGATGTCGTCGATGGTGAGCCCGGCGAGGCGCAGAGCCTTCTCCGTCGAGGGGATCGGGCCGACACCCATCACCTCCGGCTCCACCCCGACGAACCCGAACGACACCAGCCGCATGGCGATCGGCAGACCCAGCTCGCGGGCGGTGGCCTCGTCGGCGAGCAGGCTCGCGGTGGCGCCGTCGTTCAGGCCGGCCGCGTTGCCCGCCGTCACCTTGCCGTGTGGACGGAACGGGGTCTTCAGGGTGGCGAGCTTCGCAAGCGAGGTGTCCCGCGGGGCCTCGTCCACAGTGGCCAGGCCCCAGCCGCCCTCCGCGTCGCGGATGGACATCGGCACCAGGTCGTCCTGGAGCTTGCCGTTGGCGTACGCCTTGGCGGTCTTCTGCTGCGAGGCGAGCGCGAACGCGTCGGTGCGTGCCTTGGTGATGTGCGGGACCAGGTCGTGCAGGTTCTCCGCGGTGGCACCCATGACCAGCGCGGACGGGTCGACCAGCTTCTCGGCGATGATGCGCGGGTTGGGGTCGACGCCCTCGCCCATCGGGTGCCGGCCCATGTGCTCGACGCCACCGGCGATGGCGACGTCGTACGCGCCCATCGCGATGCCGCTGGCCACGGTGGTCACCGCGGTCATCGCACCGGCGCACATCCGGTCGATGGCGAAGCCGGGAACGGTCTTCGGCAGACCGGCCAGCAGGGCGGCGGTGCGGCCGATGGTGAGGCCCTGGTCGCCGATCTGGGTGGTGGCCGCGACGGCGACCTCCTCGACCCGCTCCGGCGGCAGCTGCGGGTTGCGCCGCAGCAGTTCCCGGATGCAGCGGATCACCAGGTCGTCGGCGCGGGTGTTGGCGTACATGCCACCCGCCTTGCCGAACGGGGTACGGACGCCGTCGACGAAGACGACATCCCGAACTTCACGGGGCACTTGAGCCTCCTATTCGACCATGATTCGGCCTCAGCGCCGCCAGGCGGCACTCCGGACCGAATGAGGGTCGGCCGGCGCGGGCACGTTCCTCAGAATGCTACTTGCCAGTAACCAACCCCGTCCCGACCCCCTGCTGTGGCCCACCCCACACCGCGAGGGGTGGGGTGGGGTGGGGTGGGTCAGGGGGTGGGGGTCAGGGCCTTGGTCAGGTCCTGGATGAGGAGACCGATCTGCCACTCCCGGGCGTTGAGGCCGCGTAGGGTCTGCGCGACCGACTCCTCGGTCACCACCTCGGGCGGGGTCCACGCCAACCGGCGGATCGAATCCGGCGTGATCAGGTTCTCCGGCGGCAGGTTGTGCTCACCGGCGATGCGGATGACCACCTCCCGGCAGCGAGCCAGTCGACCGGCGGCCACCGGGTCCCGCTCGGCCCACCGGTGCGGCGGGGGCGGGCCCTCCACCGTCGGCGTGACCGGCAGCGAATCCTCCGCGAGCTGCCGGGCGTCGTCGAGGGCGGCGAGCCAGGTGCGGGCCAGTCGACGCACCGACCGACCGCCGAAACCGGGCAGGGTCAACAGGGTCTTCTCGTCCTTCGGGTCCAGCTCGGCAGCGGCGATGATCGCCGAGTCGGGCAACACCCGACCGGGCGCGGCGTCCCGCCGGGCCGCGATCTGGTCCCGGGCGTACCACATCGAGCGGACGCGGGCCTGGGCCCGCGCACCGCGCAGCCGGTGGATGCCGGACGTGCGGCGCCACGGCTCGGCGCGGACCCGCGGCGGGCGCGCCCCGGTGCGGACCAGCGCGGCGAACTCCTCGGCGGCCCACTCCGACTTGCCCTGCCGGGTCAGCTCGGCGTCGAGCGCGTCGCGCAGGTCGGTGAGCAGCTCCACGTCGAGAGCGGCGTACGTCAACCACGACTCGGGCAGCGGTCGACTCGACCAGTCGGCGGCCGAATGGTGCTTCTCCAGGGTGAAGCCGAGCAACTGCTCGGTCAGCGCGGCCAGCCCGACCCGCTCGAAACCAGCCAGCCGGGCGGCCAACTCGGTGTCGAACAGCCGGCGTGGCCGCAGCCCCACCTCGGCCAGGCAGGGCAGATCCTGACTGGCCGCGTGGAGCACCCACTCGGCGTCGCCGATGGCCGCGTCCAGCGTGCTGAGGTCCGGCAGCGGCAGCGGGTCGATCAGCGCCGTGCCCGCTCCGGCGCGGCGTAGTTGCACCAGGTACGCGCGTTGGCTGTAGCGGTAACCGGAGGCCCGCTCGGCGTCCAGGGCGACCGGGCCGGTGCCCGCCGCGAAGCGGGCCACCACCTCGGCCAACTCGGCCGGGGCGGCCACCGGTTCGGGGGTGCCGTCACGCGGGGCGATCAGCGGAACGGGCCCACCGTCGGCCGGGGCGGCCCCCTCGCCTGCCAGCTGCGGCTGGGCCGACGGCGGGTGCTCGGGTGCGTTTCCCGGAAGGTCTTCGGCGGGCCGACGGCGCAGGGGTGGTTCGTCGGTCACCTGTCAACCCTAGTGCGCGTGGAGATCGAGCGGGTGCAGCCGGTCCGGCGTGTGTCGATCACGTGTCCAGAGGATGTCCGAGCGCAGTCGCCCCGGCGCGGTCGATCATGGAGTTGTGGTGCCTCACAAATGCCGCGTCGAGGAGCAATCCACCCACCACAACTCCATGATCGACGCCCCTCAGGCGGCGCCGGCGGGGCGGCGGTTGGGTAGCGCCGTCACACCGGGTGGGGGGAGGCCGGCCGTGTCGGCCAGGAGCACACACCAGCCGAGCAGGTGTGCGGTGAGGTCGTCGTCGACAGGCGTCCAGGAGGCGCGAATCTCGATGTCGCCGACCGTCGGTGGGCCCGCGAGGTCGCCGAACCGGGTCGACATGGTCTGCGTCACCGTGCCGCCGATCGCCCGGTGACGTGCGGCCTGGGCGTCCAGCGCGTCGGTCAGCCACGTCCAGCCGACCCCGGGCAGCAGCGGGTCGGCGGCCAGGTCGACCTCCAACTCGGCGGTCACATAGGTGACCAACCGCAGGGTGCCCTGCCACGCCTCGTGCCCGGCCGGGTCGTGCAGCAGGATCAGTCGCCCGGTCGCCACCTCGTCGCCGTCGCGCAACACGGTGGCGGCGAGCGCGAAAGCGTACGGGGCGAGTCGTTGCGGCGCCCCGACCTCCTCCAACGTGATCTCCGGCCGGGGGGTCGCCGATCGCAGCCCGGCGACCGCGCGGGCGAACGTCTCCGGGAGCGCGATCGGGGGGGCCATGTCGGCAGCCTATGCCGCCGTCCGTCGCCCGCTTCGACGGCGCGCCGACGCTCGTGAAGGGCACCGGGCGTAAGGAACGGTGCCCTTCCTCTCACCCCCACCCGGTCAGGGGTGGTGGGCGTGGCACGATTGCGGCGATGACCACGGACACCACGGGCACTGTCGCCCGAGACGGAGAATCCCGCCCCGGCGGACCAGCCGACTCGCCCTTCATCCGGGCCTGTCGACGCCGGCCCGGCCCGCACACCCCGGTCTGGTTCATGCGCCAGGCCGGTCGCTCCCTGCCGGAGTACCGGGAGATCCGGGCCACCGTGCCGATGCTGGAGTCGTGCCGCCGTCCGGACCTGGTCACCGAGATCACCCTCCAGCCGGTGCGTCGACACGGCGTGGACGCGGCCATCCTGTTCAGCGACATCGTGGTGCCGGTGGCCGCGGCCGGGATCGACCTGGACATCGTGCCGGGCACCGGCCCGGTCGTCGCCGAGCCGATCCGCGCCGCCGCCGACGTGCAGCGGATCCGCCAGATCACCCGCGACGACGTGTCGTACGTCGACGAGGCCGTCCGGCAGTTGGTGGCCGAGCTGGGCGACACCCCGCTGATCGGTTTCGCCGGCGCGCCGTTCACCCTGGCCAGCTACCTGGTCGAGGGCGGGCCGTCGCGGACCCACGCGAAGACCAAGGCCCTGATGTACGGCGACCCCGAGCTGTGGCACGCGCTCTGCGGCCGGTTGGCCGAGGTGACGCTGGCCTTCCTGCGGGTGCAGATCGACGCGGGCGTGTCCGCCGTGCAGCTGTTCGACTCGTGGGCCGGTGCGCTCTCCGAGGCCGACTACCGCCGTTTCGTGCTGCCGCACTCGACCGCCGTGCTGAGCGGGTTGGTGGACGCCGGGGTGCCCCGGATCCACTTCGGGGTGGGCACCGCCGAGCTGCTCGGCGCGATGGGCGAGGCGGGCGCGGACGTGGTCGGTGTCGACTGGCGTACCCCGCTGGACGTGGCCACCGGTCGGATCGGTCCGGACAAGGCGGTGCAGGGCAACCTGGACCCGACGGTGCTGCTCGCGCCGTGGTCGGTGGTGGAGGCCGAGGTACGCCGGATCCTGGAGCAGGGCAAGGCGGCCCCCGGGCACGTGTTCAACCTCGGTCACGGGGTGCTGCCGGAGACCGACCCGGAGGTGCTGACCCGGGTGGTCGCGCTGGTGCACGAGCTGTCCAGCCGCCGGGCCGACCAGGGCTGATCGGCGATGCGGCGGCCCTGGCGGGTGGCGGTGGTCGGCGGCGGGATCGCCGGGCTGGCCGCTGCGGTCCGCCTGCGCGACGGGGCACCGACGGACACCGAGATCACGGTGTACGAGCAGTCCGGCGTGCTGGGCGGCAAGCTGCGTACCGGTGAGTTGGCCGGCCGGCCGGTGGAGTTCGGCGCCGAGTCGTTCCTGATGCGCGACCCGGCGGGTGCCGAGAGCGCGGCGGTGGCCCTGATCCGCCGACTCGGGCTGGCCGAGAGGATCGTGCACCCCACGGTGGGGCAGGCCGCGCTCGTCGTCGACGGAGGGCTGCGCCCCATCCCGGGCGGCACGCTGGTGGGCGTACCCGGGGATCTGGACCGAGTGACCGCTGTCGCCCGCCCGCTCGCGGACGCCGACACCGACGGTGGTCGGCCGCTGGTCGAGCCGGACGCGGACGTGTCGGTGGGTGCGCTGGTCCGGTCCCGCTTCGGTGACGAGGTGGTCGAGCGGCTGGTCGACCCGATGCTCGGCGGCGTGTACGCGGGCCGTGCCGACGACCTGTCCCTGGTCACCACGATGCCGGCGCTGGCCCGCACGGCCCGGGTGGAGCACACCCTCGTCGGCGCGGTCCGGGCCGCGCAGGCCGCCGCGCCGCGCGCTCCCGGCGCGCCCGTCTTCGGCACCCTGGTCGGTGGGCTGAGCACCCTCGTCGAGGCCGCGGTGACGGCCAGCGGCGCGACGATCCGACGCGACGCGGCCGTGCGCGAGCTGACCCCGACCGGCTCCGGCTGGCGGCTCACCGTCGGTCCGACCCGCGACCCGGAGTTCGTGGACGTGGACGCCGTGGTGCTGGCGGTGCCCGCACGCCCGGCGGCCCGGCTGCTCGCCGGCCCGGCCCCGGAGGCCGCGGTGAGTGTCGGCGAGTTGGACTACGCGAGCGTCGCGCTCGTCACCCTGGCGGTGCCGCAGCCCCGGCTGCCCGAGCTGTCCGGCTTCCTGGTGCCCAGCACCGAGGGCCTGCTGACCAAGGCGGCAACGTTCTTCACCACCAAGTGGGGGCACCTGCGCCGTTCGGACGGGGTGGCGTTGCTGCGCGCCTCGGTGGGCCGCTACCGCGAGGAGGCGCATCTCCAGCGCCCCGACGAGGACCTCGCGGCCACCGTGCACCGGGAGTTGTCGGCGGTGCTCGGCACCCCGCTGCCCGCCCCGGTCGACGGGCACGTGCAGCGGTGGGGCGGGGCGCTGCCCCAGTACGCCCCGGGGCACGCCGACCGGGTCGCCGCCGCACGCGCGGCGTTGCGGGCCGCGTACCCCACAGTGGTTCTCGCGGGCGCCGGCTACGACGGCGTCGGCATCCCGGTCTGCGTCCGCTCCGGCGAGACGGCGGCCGAGGAGATCATCACAGCACTGGGAGGATCGGCGAGATGACCGAGCAGACCAACGCGGCCCGGTTGCGGGAGCTGAACGACAGCATCCGCTACACCATGTGGTCGGTGTTCCGGGCCAGCTCCCCGCTGCCGTCGCTGCGGGACAACGTCACCGGTGAGGTCGTCGCCCTCTTCGACGAGCTGGCCGGCAAGGACGTGGTGGTCCGGGGCGTGTACGACGTCTCCGGTCTGCGCGCCGACGCCGACGTGATGATCTGGTGGCACTCCGCGTCCAGCGACGCGTTGCAGGACGCGTACCTGCGGTTCCGCCGCACCACACTGGGGCGGGCGATGACCCCGGTCTGGTCGCAGATGGCGCTGCACCGACCGGCGGAGTTCAACAAGAGCCACATCCCGGCGTTCCTGGCCGGCGAGGAGGCCCGCCCCTACATCTGCGTGTACCCGTTCGTCCGCTCGTACGAGTGGTACCTGCTGCCCGACGCCGAGCGGCGCGAGATGCTCGCCGAGCACGGGAAGATGGCCCGGGGCTACCCGGACGTACGGGCCAACACGGTGGCCTCGTTCGCGCTCGGCGACTACGAGTGGATGCTCGCCTTCGAGGCCGACGAGCTGCACCGGATCGTGGACCTGATGCGGGACCTGCGCGCGTCCGGCGCCCGCCGGCACGTCCGCGAAGAGGTGCCCTTCTACACGGGCCGCCGCCGCTCGGTGGCGGAGATCGTCAACTGCCTGGTCTGAGCCGACCGTCTCGTCTGACCCCCGCCGTCCGGCGCCGCACCCCCGCCCGGGTACGGCGCCGGACGGGGATCAACTGGTCGTCGTGCAGGTGACCAGCGGAACCGGGTTGCTGCCGTTCCACGAGCCGAGGAACCCGAAGGTCGTGCTCGCTCCGGCGGCGAGACTGCCGTTGTGGTTGGCGTTGCGTGCGGTGACCAGCGTTCCGCTGGTGCTGACCGTGGCGTTCCAGGACGACGTGACCTGTTGGCCGTTGCCGTAGTTCCAGCTCACCGACCAGCCCCGGGTCGCCGAACCGCCGGCGGTCACCTTCACCTCACCCTGGAAGCCGCCGGACCACTGACCGGTGACCTGGTAGGTAGCCGTGCACGCCCCGGCCGGCGGCGGCGTCGTCGGGGGCGGGGTGGTGGGCGGGGGAGTCGTGGGCGGTGGGGTGGTCGGCGGCGGCGTGGTCGGGGGCGGGGTGCTGGTTCCGCCGAAGTCGACGTCGCTGCACAGGTAGTACGACTGGTCCAGGTGGCTGGCCTGCCAGACGGTGTAGACGATGTGCCGTCCGCTGCGCCCCGGCGCGCTGACCGGGATCTGGATCGAGACGCCACCGGTGTCCTGGTCCCACTGCGAGGCCGGGGTGTTGCCGATCTGCCCGGCCAACTCCAGGTCGCCCCAACCCAGCGGCTGGGTGGCCGCGTTGAAGCCCTGCTTGGTCACGTACACCCGGATGTAGTCGGCGCCGTGGCTCGCCTGGTCGAAGAAGCGGAGCCGGAAGTCGTTCGACACCGGCGTGGTCTTCCAGGCGCCGACGGTGTCCAGCGCGTTGTACCGAGGGCTCTGGGTGCGCCCACCGCTGCAGAGCTGCCCGTTGGGGACGGCGCCCTGGTGGTTACCCGCGACGCCCTCCCGGAACAGGCCGTTCCAGTTCCACATGGCGGCCGGGTCGGCCTGCCAGGCCTGCCAGCACATCGGGTCCTCGGTGGCCATCCGAGGGTTCTGGAAGTCGCCGCCCCAGCGCTGCCAGCAGCTGTAGTTGCGCGACGGAGGGTCGACGACCGACCCGTGCGCCGAGGCGGGCCGGGTCAGGATCGTGGTGAGCGCGGCGGTCGACAGGAGCGCGGCGGTCGCCACGACGGCGAACAACCAGAGCACGCGTCGTGATCGGGTGAGGGTGGACATGGAGCCCCCGGGGGATGAGGTCGGACGACGACAACCGGACCGACGGGAGTTGCCCACTCCCGTCCCCACTCGCTGGCTCCTGCGATGGCTCTACCCGGCACCATGCCAGGTCGATCGTCAGGCGTCAATGGTTGGCGTCGTCGGCGCGGGGCCGCGCGGTGCGCCGCATCGGCGTGTGCGGGATGCCGTCCTCGACGTACTCCGGGCCGCTGACCACGTAACCGTGCCGGCGGTAGAACGCGACCAGGTGCGACTGGGCGTCCAGCACGCTGGGCCGGTCGCCCACCACCTCCAGCGCCGCGGTCATCAACCGGCCGGCGTGCCCACCGCCGCGCGCCTCCGGCGCCACCACCACCCGACCGATCCGCGCGGTGCCGTCGGGGTCGGCCAGGATTCGCAGGTACGCCAGCGGCGCGCCGCCGTCGGTCAGCCACAGATGCCGGGTGCCGGGCTCGACGTCGCGGCCGTCGAGTTCCGGGTACGGGCAGTTCTGCTCCACCACGAACACGTCGATGCGCAGCTTGAGCAGGTCGTGGAAGGTGCGGGCGTCCAGGTCGGCGAAGGAGGCGGTCTGGATCTCGGTGGTCTGCGAGGGCACCCGACGATGGTAGGCCGTGTCACCGGGTGCCCGGCCGAGGTGCCAGGTAGCTGGCGGCCACCGCGCTGAGCAGCAGGACCCCGCCGACGATCACCGGAAGCGGCAGCGGCTCGTGCAGCAGCGCCACCGCCAGCGCCGCGGCGGTGAGCGGTTCGAGCAGGGTCAGTACGGCGGCCACGCTCCCCGGGGTGGTGCGCAGCCCGGCGTAGAACAACGCGTACGCCACCGCCGTGGTGATCACGCCGAGGTGCAGCAGCAGTGCCACGGTGTCGGGGCGTACCGGCACGCCGATCCCGGAGACCAGGGCGAACGGCGCCAGGGTGAGCGCGCCGATCACGGTGGAGATGGTGGTCAGTGTCATCGGCGCGGTGTGCTGTGACACCTGACGGCTGATCAGGGTGGTCACCGCGTACCCGAGGCCGGATCCGGCCGCCGCGAGCAGGCCGAGCAGGGGGGCGGGCGTCGCCGCGCCGGGATCCGCCGTCGCGGTGGTGATCAGAACGAGGCCGGTGACGGCCGCGACCAGCGTGCCGAGCCGCAGCGGGCCGGGGACCTGTCGGGCGCGGGCCGACTCCCAGGCCACGGCGAGCACCGGCGCCAGCCCCAGGCTGACGACGGTGGCCACGCTGACCCCGGTCCACGCCACGGCGGCGAAGTAGAGCGCCTGGTAGACGCCGAGGCCGACACCGGTGAGCACTAGCGGTACGGGGGTCGCGCGCAGGGCGGCCAGGATGGCGCGGAGGTGACCGGCGGCGCACACCAGCAGGACGAGCGCGGCGATCGCGAGGCGGTGGAAGCCGATGCTCACCGGGCTGAGCCCGGTGCTGTCGTGCAGGAGTTGCACCGCCACGCCGGTGGTGCCCCACAGCACGCCGGTGACGGTGATCTGGATCAGGCCGGTGCGGGCCTGGTGGACGGCCGGCGCCGGGGCGGCCGGGCGCGCGGTACGGGAGAGGGACACGGATGCGCTCCGAAGGGTGAGCCGTTGACGGGGACGACGTCGACGGAGCGCGTACGGCGAGATGGCCGAACGGGTCGGTCACCCGGTCGGCGAGGGGCGCGGCGCTCCGTTCAGGAGCGCGGCGGGGGGAGGACGCCCAGCAGTGGCCGCATGGGGACGACCGTACCGCAGGATCGTGCTCAGGCCGGGCGGGCGCCGACGGCGTCCCGGATCTCGGCGCCGACCTCGCCCTCGACGGCGCGGGCGCAGTGGCCGCAGCAGAAGAAGCGGCCGTTGACCTCGACGCCGTGCCCGACGATCTTGATTTGGCAGTGCTCGCAGATCGGTGCCAGCCGGTGGATCGCGCACTCGAACGAGTCGAAGGTGTGCACGTCGCCGCTGACCGTGCGTACCTCGAACGCCATCCAGTAGTCGTTGCCGCAGACCTCGCAGGTTGCCACGAAAACCTCCCATATCAGGACATGTACCTACAGGTTGCGCTCGATCCGGCGAGCGGGGTGGCGCATTCTCGATGTTCGGGCCGGTGGGCGGCGTGTCGGCCCCGGCGTGTTGTCCGTTGTGCCGGGTGAACCGCCGCGACCCCCGGAGGATCACGTGATCAAGCGCAACAAGCTCTTCGGCAGCCAGACCCGGGTGACCTTCTGCCTGCCCCGGGACGTCCCGCCCGGCCCGGTGAGCGTCGTCGGCTGCTTCAACGGCTGGGAGCCCGGCCGGCACGAGCTGGTCGCCCGCCGCGACGGCACCCGGACGGTGACCGTCAAGTTGGCGCCGGGGGAGTACCGCTTCCGTTATCTCGCCGCCGGTGGCGTCTGGCTGGACGACGAGTCGGCCGACCTTGTGGACGATCGGGGCAGCCTGCTCCGCCTCTGACGAAGAAAACCGTCAGCATCAATGTATTTATCGATCAGAGTCTTTACTGTTAACAATGTTTAAATTACCTTGAGGGCACCCCGCCGGACCCCGGAGAAGGAGCTGCCCCATGCGTCGAAGAATCACCATCCCGCTGGTGGCGGCAGGTGCCGTCGCCGCCACCCTCACCGTCGCCGCCCCCGCGCAGGCGCACGGCTACGTCTCCGCCCCGCCGAGCCGCCAGGCGCTCTGCGCGCAGGGCCGGGTGCCCGACTGCGGGCAGATCAAGTACGAGCCGCAGAGCGTCGAAGGGCCCAAGGGCCTGCGCAGCTGCAACGCCGGGATCTCCCACTTCGCCGTCCTCAACGACGACAGCCGGGGCTGGCCGGCCACCTCGGTCGGCAGCTCACTGACCTTCACCTGGGTCAACACCGCCCGGCACGCCACCGCCAACTGGGAGTACTGGATCGGCAACACCCGCGTCGGGGTGGTCAACGGCAACGGTCAGCAGCCGGGCGCCACCGTTTCGCACACCGTCAACCTCGGTGGCTTCACCGGCCGGCAGAAGATCCTCGCGGTGTGGAACATCTCCGACACGGCGAACGCCTTCTACTCCTGCGTCGACGTGCAGATCGGCGGCGGAGGCTCCAACCCCACCCCGACGCCCACCCCGACGGCCACCCCACGACCCACCCCGACCCCCACGCCGACCACTCCGCCCGCCCAGGGCGGCACCTGGGCGAGCGGCCGCGCGTACCAGGTCGGCGACCAGGTCACCTACGGCGGAGCCACCTACCGCTGCCGGCAGGCGCACACCGCGATCCCCGGCTGGGAGCCGCCGAACGTACCGGCGCTCTGGCAACAGGTCTGACCGCGCGGGTGCGGCCCCTCGGGTCGCACCCGTCGCCGCCCCCTCGCGTGAACGGAGCACCGGCATGCCCCGTACCCCTCTGGTGTCAGTGCTCGCGGCAGTGCTGCTCACCAGCGCCTGCGCCGGGTCACCGGACCCGGGCGGGCCGCGACCGGCCCCCGCGCCCCCGGCCGGCTCCACGGTCGCCGGACCCACTGCCGACCTGGGCGCGATGAGCGGCATCGACGTGGTGTTCCTCAGCACGATGGTCGGGCACAGCGAACGCACCCTGCAGATCGTGCGGTTGTCCCGGGACCGGGTGCGCGACGACGCGCTGCGCACCCTGGCCGCCGCCATCGAGGCCACCGAGGCCGACGAGCTGGCCGCGATGCGGAGCTGGTTGCCCACCACCGGGCCGGGCGCCGGCGTGACCGCACACCACCACGAGGGGCACGGCGACGACGCGGCGCTCGACCGGCTGCGGACCGCGCCCGCCCCGGACGTCGACCGGGTGCTGCGCGAGGTGCTCGCCGACCACCAGCGGTCGGCCGCCGACCTGGCCCGAGCCCAGGTCGGCGTCGGCCGCAACGAGCGGGTCCGCGACCTGGCCCGGCGCATCGAGCAGTCCCGGACCGCCGAGGTCGAACTACTCCGGGGTACGCCCTGAGCGGCCCTTCGGTTCTCTTGGGCCTTGTTGCTTGCGCCCTTGCTGCCTGCCCTTGCTGCCTGCCCTTGCTGCTTGTTCCTTGCTCAGCGGGGTTCGAGGCGGACCGAGATGGAGTTGACGCAGTGCCGGGTGTCCTTCGGGGTGAAACCCTCACCGTGGAAGACGTGCCCGAGGTGACTGTCGCAGCGGGCGCACCGGATCTCCGTACGCGCCATGCCGAGACTGCGGTCCTCGATCTCCTTGACCCGGCCCGGGATGGCGTCGTCGAAGCTCGGCCAGCCGCAGTGCGAGTCGAACTTGGTGTCGCTGGAGAACAGCTCCAGACCGCAGGCGCGACAGTGGTAGACCCCCTGGGTCTTCGTGTCCACGTACTCGCCCGTCCACGGGCGTTCGGTGCCGGCCTCCCGCAGGACGTGGAACTCCTCGGGGGTCAGCCGGACCCGCCACTCTTCCTCGGTGCGGGGCAGATCGTTGTCGTCAAGACTCACCCCCCAACGGTACGTCGAACGTCGGGGGCGTGGCATATGGTCGCGAGATGGCGGGCACCAAGGCGGCGGTCACCGAGGTCGAGGTGGCCGGGCACAGCGTACGGTTGAGCAGTCCCGATCGGGTGATCTTCCCCGAGCGGGGGTTCACCAAGGCGGATGTCTTCCACTACTACCTCGCGGTCGGCGACGGCATCATGCGCGCCCTGCGGCAGCGGCCCACCACGCTGCAGCGCTTCCCCGAGGGCATCGAGGGTGAGGCGTTCTTCCAGAAACGGGTGCCCACCCGGGGGGTGCCGCCGTGGGTCACCACCGCGGAGATCACCTTTCCGAGCGGTCGGAGCGCGGCGGAGCTGTGCCCGGCCGACCTGGCCCACGTGGCCTGGGCGGCGCAGATGGGCACCATCGTCTTCCACCCCTGGCCGGTGCGGGCCGCCGACGCCGACCGCCCCGACGAGCTGCGCATCGACCTGGACCCGCAGCCCGGCACCGACTTCGCCGACGCGGCCCGGGCCGCCGGCGAGGTCCGGGCGCTCCTCGACGAGCTGGGCGTAACCGGTTGGCCGAAGACCTCCGGCGGTCGGGGCGTGCACGTCTACCTGCGCATCCAGCCCCGCTGGACGTTCACCGAAGTGCGCCGGGCCACCATCGCGCTGGCCCGGGAGGTGGAACGCCGCCACCCCGACCTGGTGACCACCGCCTGGTGGAAGGAGGAGCGCGGCAGCCGCGTCTTCGTCGACTTCAACCAGATGGCCCGGGACCGCACCATCGCCTGCGCGTACTCACTGCGGGCCAACGCCCGAGCCACCGTCTCCACCCCGGTCACCTGGGACGAGCTGCCCGACGTCGACCCGGACGATTTCGACCTGCGCAGCGTCCCGGCCCGACTCGCCGAACGTGGCGACCCGCACGCCGGCATCGACGACGCCCCCTGGGACATCACCCCGCTGCTGGAATGGGCCGACCGCGACGCCGCCGCCGGTCAGGGTGACATGCCGTACCCGCCGGACCATCCCAAGATGCCCGGCGAACCCAAGCGCGTGCAGCCCAGCCGCGCCAAGCGCACCCCCGAGGGTCCCTGACCTTCTGCGACCACGGGCACGGCTGGGCCGTCCACGCGTTCACGGGCATGGCTGGGCCGTCCGCGCGTTCACGGGCATGGCTGGGCCGTCCGCGCGTTCACGGGCATGGCTGGGCCGTCCACGCCAGGAACCTGTCGAACAGCTCCCGTGGGTCGGGCGCGGGCTCGAGCCTGAGCAGGTCGGCAGTCGCGTCGAACAGCTGGCTGGCCATGTAGATCGACAACGCCACCCGGTCGGTCCCGTACTCCACCCGCAGCAACATCCGCGCGCACGCGCACGGCCAGGTAGCGGCACACACCCGGCAGAGCCACGAAGGTCGACGCGGCAGGTGCTGATGCACCGGGTGCAGGCTGCGTAACGGCTGCTGGTCGGGCTTCGGCGCGGTCATGCACCGATCGTGCCGTCTCCTATTGCTTCTGTCAACGGACTGCGTAGTTGTCGCTATCTGTCGACGCCGCCGCTGTCATCGTCAATGTGTGGACCTCGTCGGCGTGTCGGAGATTCGGGAGATGCTGGGCAACGTGTCCCGGCAGCGTGCGTCCGTGATCGCCAATCAACGGAACTTCCCCGAGCCGATTGCCGTCCTGGCCATGGGAAAGGTTTGGCGAAAGTCGGACGTCGAGGCGTGGATACGGGAGCATCGCCCGGACCTGGCGGGGGACTGACAACGTCTTCTCTCGGCGGATCGCCCTGCTTTCGTGGTGCCGGGTGGCGACGCGTTCGGCGGTGTGCGCTGTCGGCGCCGGCTGAAGTAGGGAGCGCCGGCTCGCGTCCACGGCTGGCACGGCAACGGCGGCAGGCGAGTCGCGCGCCCCACGCCCCACGCCCCACCGCCGCACGCCCCACGCCCCACCGCCGCACGCCGCACGCCGCACGCCCAAGATTCGGGCAACTTCCCGGGGGTAGTTCCATCCTGAGTTGGCTGGTCAGGGGGTCTTGACGGTGCGGGGGTGGCGGGGATGGAGCAGGTCAACCGCTGGTGATCTTCGCGGTGATCGTTTGCCGGTGGTGACGGTGTGGCGTGCAGAAGATAGATGAGCCCTCGGCCAGGGTGTTCGGTCGTGACACACAAAAACCCGGTGGCCGAGGGCTCGCCGCTTGTCTACCAGTCGAGCCTTGCGCTGTCCACGAAGACCCTGACCCTGGTCGTCAACGCGATCCGTCAGCACCGCTCACGGGTGCGTTCCCGATGGCGCAAGTTGTCCGATCACCGCGCGGCGATGATCGTGCTGGCGGTATTGCGCCATAACCAACGCCCTCACGACCTGGCCGCCGGCAACGGCATATCCGCCTCCACCGTCCGTCGATGGGTCGCGCAAGTCATCGCTGTCCTGGCCGCTGAGATGCCCCGCCTGTCACGGGTCCTGCGCCGCGCCCGCCACCACAGCGAGGTAGTCCTGCTCGACGGCACCCTCATCCCGGTCCAACGCCCCCACGACCGACACCGCCGCCGCACCCATTACAGCGGTAAACACAAAACCTTCGGCCTACTCGTCCTCGCCATCACCGACCTCAACGGCAACCTGCTCTGGACCTCCGCAGCCCTACCCGCACGCACCGCGGAAATCACCGCCGCCCGCCGCAACCGCATCCCCGCACACCTACGCGCAGCCGACCTCGCCGCCATCTGCGACCTCGGCTTCACCCGCCTCGACGACCAACCCGGCATCAGCCACACACCTCGCCCCCGCGGCGCTCACCCCGGCCACCCCCACGACCAACCCACCATCATCACCGGCCGCCGCGCCGCCCGCGGCAAACCCCTCACCCGCCACCAAACAATCGTCAACACCCTCATCAGCCGCGAACGAGCAACCAACGAACACGCCTTCAACGACCTCAAGAACTGGCGAATCCTCGACCGACTACGCGGCAACCACCACCACGCCACCACCCTGATCCGCGCACTCACCGTCCTCACCCAAACCCACACCACCCGCTAACCACCCACGGCAAACGATCAACCCAAAGATCACCTCACCACCAACCTGGACCTCCCACCCACCACCACCAACCGTCAAGACCCCCTGACCAGCCAACTCAGGATGGAACTACCCCCCGGATGTTGCTGCCTCTGATGCGTGCGAGGCAGCACCATCGCTGATGTTGTGCGGATCTTGGCGGTTCTCGGTGGGGGTGGTCGCTCCGGTTCCCGCTTTCGCGCGGCCGATTTCTGTCGTACACCTGTTCTAGAATTTGCGTGTGATCGATGAGTTGGCGCGGGTGGAGAGTGCGGTGGCGAGCTGCGCCGACGCCGCTGCCTGGGCCCTCTCCGAGCGCGATCTGATCGCGGCGCTCGACGCCACCCACCGGTTGCAACAGCGGCTGGCGGCAGTGCAGTTGGCGGTGGTCCGGGAGTTGGACGGGCGGGGCACCGCGGTCGCGCAGGGCGCGTCCTCGACGACAGTGTGGTTGCGCGATCGTCTGCGCCTCGACGTCGCCGCCGCGCGTCGGCTGGTCGGCCTCGCGGCCTCGGTCGACGTCGCACCGCCTGCGGTGCGGGAGGCGCTGGCGAGCGGGGTGGTCAGTGTGGAGCAGGCGCGGGTCATCGCCGACACGGCAGCCACGGTGACGGCGTCGGCGGGCGCCGAGGTGGCCGAGAAGGCCGTCGGCGTGCTGGTCGAGTGGGCCGGGCAGTTCGACCCCACCCTGCTGCGTCGGATGGGCAGCCGGATCCTCGACCACGTCGCGCCCGATCTCGCCGACGCCGCCGCCGCAGCTGCCCTCGCCGCCGAGGACGCCCGTGCCACCCGCGACCGACACCTCACCCTGTCCGCGCAGACCGACGGGCGGCTGCGGCTCACCGGCACGCTCGACGCCGAAACCGCAGGTCTGCTACGCGCCGCCATCGACCCGCTCAGCGCACCCGCCGGGCCCTACGATGGGCGATCCCCCGGGCAACGCCGCCACGACGCCCTCGCCGACGTGTGCCGCCTCGCCCTGCGCACCGGCGACCTACCCGAGCACGGCGGCGACCCCGCCCAGATCGTCGTCACCACCGACTACGACACCCTGACCCGGCAACTAGGCTCCGGGACGCTCGACATCGGTGTGCGGCTCACCCCCGACACCGTGCGCCGGCTGGCCTGCGACGCCACCATCCTGCCCGCCGTCCTCGGCGGCACGGGCCAGGTCCTCGACGTCGGTCGACAACGCCGACTCATCACCGGCCCACTGCGGCGGGCACTGGTGCTCCGCGACGGGGGATGCGCGTTCCCCGGCTGCGACCGCCCACCCCGCTGGTGCGCCGCCCACCACATCCACCACTGGTCCGACGGCGGCCCCACCAACCTCGACAACGCGGTGTTGCTCTGCGGCCACCATCACCGACATATCCACCACAGGGAGTGGACGGTACGGCTCGGTGACGACGGGCACCCCGAGTTCATCCCGCCCGCCTGGCTCGACCCCGACCAGCTTCCGCGCCGCAACCACTACCACCGACGGACGTAGGCCGACTCATGCCGGTTGCTCGGCATCACTCAGGTCGTGGCCTCGGCCCTCGCGCGCCTCTCGGTGTTCCGCCACCTCGGAGGCCAGCGGTGACCGGCAGTGACCGCCAGTGATCGGCGGCGACCAGACCCCGACCAGGCCCCGACCAGCCCCCGACCAGGCCCCGACCAGGCCCCGACCTCGTGTCGCTCGCGGCCGAGCGGGAAGGCCTGCCGTGGAGCGGGAAGGCCTGCCGTGGAGCGGGAAGGCCTGCCGTGGAGCGGGAAGGCCTGCCGTGGAGCGGGAAGGCCTGCCGTGGAGCGCCGCCACGGCGCATGCCGAGCCGTCGCGCCACCGCCTGGCCGCGTCGGTTGACCTGGGGCGGTGTGGCGCTCGCGATGATCGATGTCATTGACTTTCTCGATACCCTGCGGGAGTCGGTCGGGGGAGAGGTCGCTGATGCTCAAGGACGTCACGTCGGTACGGGTGATCGCCTACTTCCCGTGTCAGTTGTCCGCCGAGGCCGGCTCCCGACGTGACGTGCCGGCGGGTTGGCGCGTCACTGACGGCCTCGACGACCTCGCGTTGCAGCCCTACGGTCAACGGCTTCTCGACGAGTTGCTCGGCAGCATGCCGCGGCCGACCATGGAGATCAGCGGTGGCCCGGAGGTCCTGCGGGCGGCCGGGGAGGAGATCGACCCCTCGCTGGTGCCCACCACCGCCTCAGGCGCGTGGCAGGTGGTCTCGGCCCGGGTCAGCCTCTGGAACGTCGACTGTGGCCTCGTGTGCGTCACGTACCAACTGCCGGACGGCATCGCCGGTGGCACCGGCGACGTGGTCGCCGAAGTCGCCCCGCCGGTGCAGCGGATGCTGCCCGCGGTGACCCGGCTCCTGCGGGCCGTCCTGCCGGCGCCGGCCGGTGCGGACGAGGTGTTCGTCCTCTGGGCCAACACCACCTTCGCCGTCCGGGTGGACCCGGACTGCGATCCGGTGCGCAGGCGCGCCATCGCCGAGCAGTTCACCCCGGACGGCGTGGACTGCACGCCCGACGGAGCCCGGGGTGGCGTGTTGCGGGTCGGGTCGCACACCACGGCGGTGGTCAACGATTTCGGGTCGCGCCCGGCCCTGCTGCTGGCGCGGTTGACCGGGGTGCACCACGTCTGCTGGGCTGCGGCCCTGCGCTACGACGCGGTGCTCTCGGCGGAGCTGTCCCAGATCGACCCGGGGCGCGCGGACCTGTCGATGAGTGCTCTCGAAGACCAGGCCAAGCGCATCCTGGGCGGCTACCACCGCATCCGCCTGTTCCGGCTCGGCTACTCGTCGGTGGAGGCGCACCTCGACGCGGCCGGCGGCACCGTCTGGAACGCGCTGGAGCAGCAGTGGAAGTTCCGGCTCGTCCTCACCACGTTGGACGAGCGGCTCGACTTCGTCCGAACGCTGCACCAGCAACTCGTCGGTCGACTCCAGGACCGTCGGTCCCGCCTGCTCAACGAGCTGGTGCTGGGCTTCACCTTCCTCAACATCTTCGCCATCGTGCTCGCCGCACTGACCTTCGTGGCACTACCGAGCCTGGATGTGGGACTCCTGGCCTCGGTGATCGGGTTGGTGATGCTGCTGGTGAACCTGAGCGCGTACCTCGCCTTCCGACGTCAGATCAACGACCCGGGCCGCAACCGGAGCGCGTCCGCCGGCCCGTGACCGGCCGTCGGCGTGAAGAGCGTGCGGGTACGTCGGGTCACTGCGTCACCAGGCGGTGGACGATCGCTCCCGAGAAGAGCGCGCGAACAGCACGGCCGGTCAGGTGGGCGCTTCCGGCCCGGCCGATGTAGATCATCTCGTACTACTGTCTGCCGCATGGCCTTGCGACCGGACGACTTCTACGACCACGCGCTCGCCGCCGCGGACGGCGAGCGCCGCCTTCCCCTGGCGCGGATGACGGGATGGGACATCAGCCCGTTCGACCCGGACGGACTTCGGGTGGCGCCGTTGCGGCCGCCGGTGCTGCCGGAGCCGGCCCGGCACGGCGAGGACCCGTCGGACTGCGATGCCTGCCGCAACCGGGACGAGGGGATCTGGTTCAACGAGCGCTGGCGGCTGACCCGGATCAAGGGGGTGGGCGTCCCGCTGGTGCTCATGCTGATGCCGCTCGACCACCACGACATGGAGGATCTGCCCGACGAGTTGGCCGCCGAGCTGGGGTTGTTGAGCACCCGCATCGCTCGCCACGTGCAGGCGCTGCCGCACATCTCACGGGCCCACGTCTACCGCTTCGGCGACGGTGGCGCACACCTGCACATCTGGTTCTTCGCGCGGCCGGAGGGGCAGGCCCAGATGTTCGGGTCGTGGTTGGTCGCCTGGGACGACCTGCTGCCGGAGTACCCGGCGGACGTGGCCGACGCGGACGCCGACGCCGTGGCGGACGCGTTGATCGAGTCTCACGGTGGCCGCCGGTTGTCGTACCCGGGGGATAGCGTGCCGGCATGACGAGTGCCGAGCTGGCTGAGTTGGTCGTCGCGGACGCCGACGCGTTGCGTGCCTGGTTGTCGACCAACCACGCCTCGTCACCCGGCGTCTGGCTCGCCCTGACCAGGAAGGGCGGCACGGTCACGACGCTGACCTGGCAGCAGGCGGTGGACGAGGCCCTGTGCTTCGGCTGGATCGACGGGCAGGCCCGCAAACGGGACGAGGAGTCCTCGTGGATCCGGTTCACTCCGCGCCGGTCGCGCAGTTCCTGGTCGCAACGCAACGTGGCGAACGTGGCCCGGCTGGAGGAGCAGGGGCGGATGCGGCCGGCGGGTCGGGCCGCGGTGGAGGCGGCGAAGGCGGACGGGCGGTGGGCGGCGGCCTACGCCCCACCGTCGGAGGCGGAGGTGCCGGCCGACCTCCTCGCCGCCATCGCCGCCGAGCCCGCCGCGCAGGCGATGCTCGACGTGCTCACCAAGGCCAACCGGTTCGCCCTCATCCACCGCCTCAACGCGGTCAAGCGGGCGGAGACCCGCGAGCGGAAGATCGTCGAGTTCGTCGCCATGCTGGCCCGACACGAGACGTTCTACCCGCAGAAGGCCAGGCCGTTACCGGTGGACCGCGTGGCCCCGGCCGGAGGCGACAGCTGACGAGTCGATTGACTTTCGATAGCTAACGAGCGAAACTCGATGCATGGTTACAGAGCATCGAGCGGTAGCCGCTCTCAGGGTCTTTCTCGTGGTGCTGTTCGGGGTGCTGGTCGTGTTCCAGACCCTGTCGCTGCCCGGTCAGTTCGCGTACATGGCGCAGCAGTCGCCGGAGGACGCCCACCTACGCTGGCCGGCGACCGCCGTGACGGTGTTCTGGGTGCTGTGCGTCCAGGTGGTCATCGTCGCGACGTGGCAGTTGCTCAGCCTGGTCAAGAACGACCGCATCTTCACCGAGGCGTCCCTCAAGTGGGTGGACGCGATCGTCTGGGCCATCGCCGCCGCCTGGGTGGTGCTCGTGGCCGTCTTCCTCTGGGTCGGCTTCAACGCGGACGACCCGGGAGTGCCCCTCCTGCTGTTCCTCCTGACGGTGGGCGTCACCGTTCTGGGGCTCCTCATGGTGGTGATGCGTGCGCTGCTGCGGCAGGCCACCACGCTGCGCAGCGACATGGAAGCGGTGATCTGATGCCCATCGTCGTCCGCATCGACGTCGAGTTGGCCAGGCGCAAGATGAGCGTCGGCGAGTTCGCCGAGCGCGTCGGGCTCACGCCGGCCAACGTGGCGGTGCTCAAGAACGGCCGCGCCAAGGCCGTCCGCTTCAGCACCCTGGAGGCCATGTGCCGGGTGCTCGGCTGCCAGCCGGGAGACCTGCTGGAGTGGGTGGAGGAGGAAACCCCATGAGGTACGCCCTGATCGCCGTCGCCCTCCTCGGGGTGGCGCTCGGCGTCGCCGCCGTCGTGCTCGGAGGGGCCGACGACTCCCCGGGCCTACAGGGCATCGGCGTCCTGCTGGTGATCGGCTCGGTGGTGTTCGGCATCCGCAACCTCCGACGCGGCACCTAGCCGCCCGGCTTCGACCGCACCTTCCCCGCAATAACGATCATGTAACGGGCGCGAACCTTTCCCCGGGGGTGGCCTGTCTTGATGGTCGTCGGCCCGCCAGGGCCAGGGGAGGCATCGGATGAAGCTGGTGTGGAGGCGGGCCCGCGAGGCGCGAGGGCTGCTGGTTGCCGCGGTGATCGCCGCCCTCGTCGCCGTCGCGTTGGTCACCGGGCTGTCCGACTACAACCGCCGGGCGGTGGACGCCGGGCAGCGCGCCCTGGTCGCCGCCTCGCCGGCCGAGGAGCGTGGCCTCCTGGTCAGCGGCTCCGGTGGACGTGACGAGGCCGAGTTCGCCACCCGGGACAAGGCGGTCCGCGCGGAGTTCGCCGACGGGCTGGCCGGTGCCCCGGTCACCGTCGCCGCCGCCCGTTACGGCACCGGCCGGGAGCTGACCGGCGACCTCGGCCAGATCCCCCGCCCGGACGACGAACCGGTCTTCGCGAACCTGGCCACGCTCGAAGACCTCGCCGGCCACGCCGAGCTGACCGGCGGCTCCTGGCCCCGCCCCGGCGCGAGCCCCGTCGAGGTGAGCCTGCCGGAGCGGGTCGCGGGCGCGCTGGGCCTCACCGTCGGGGAACGCATCCCGGTGCGTGACCGGGCCACCGAACGACGCGGTGAGCTGGTGCTCGCCGGCACGTGGCGGCCCCGCGACGCCACCGACGCGTACTGGTTGCTCGCCCCCGGAGTGGGAACCGGCAGCGCCGGTTCCGGCACCTCGTACGGGCCGTTCACGCTCGACCCGGCGGACTTCGTCAGCACGTTCCCGGGCTCGGTGTCGGCGTCCTGGCTGGCCCGACCGGACCTCGGTGCCGTCGACACCGCCGACCTCCCCGCCGTGCGGAAAGCCCTCACCGAGGCGACGTCGGCGGTGCCCGAGGCCGCTCAGCTCGGCAGCTCCGGGCGGGTGGTGACCAAGATGGAGACGTTGCTGGACCGGATCGGCCGCGCCGACCTGGTGGGTCGTTCCTCGCTGGCCACTCCGCTGTTGCTGATCCTGGTACTCGGCGGGTACGCGCTGGTGCTGGTCGCCGCGCTCCTGCACGAGGACCGCCGCCCGCAGACAGCGCTGCTGCGGGCCCGTGGAGCCGCCCGCCGGCAGTTGGCCGGCCTGGCCGCCCGGGAGGCGACCCTGGTGGTCGCCCCGGCTGCCGTGCTCGGTCCGCTGATCGCCGGTGAGGCGCTGCGGTTCGTCCGACCCGGCGGGTCGGCGTCCCTCTCCACCGCCGGGGGCAACACCACACTGGTCTGGGCGGCAGCGGCGGCCACCGCAGCCGGCTGCCTGGTCGCCATGGTCCTCCCGACGCTGCGCGGCGCCGGTACGTACGTGGCCGACATGGCCGCCCGATCCCGGCCGAACCGGGCGGCGAGCGTCCAACGCGCGAGCGTCGACCTGGTGCTCGTGGCGCTCGCCGTGCTCGCCTGGGTGCAGCTCCGCCGGTACGCCTCACCGTTGGCCGGCTCGGGTGGCCGGCTCGGGCTCGACCCACTGCTGGTCGCCGCCCCGACGCTCGGCGTGCTGGCCGGTGCGGTGCTGGTGCTGCGGATCCTTCCGCCGCTCACCCGGTTCGCCGAGCGGTTCGTCGACCGGCGGCCCTGGACGGCCACCATGTTCGGCATGTGGCAGGCCGGTCGGCGTCCCCACGCCGGGCCGGTGCTGCTGCTCGCCCTCGCCGTCGGAGGCAGCACCCTGGCCTGGTCTCTGATCAGCACCGGAGAGCGGTCCCAGGTCGAGCAGGCCGGGCACACGGTCGGCGCCGACGTCCGGGTCACCGAACGGGCCGGGGCCGCCCCGCCGACCCGGGCCGATCAGCTCGCCGCGCTGCCGAGCGTGGACCGGGTGCTGCCGGTGTGGCGGGACGAGATCCGGGTCGGCCGGCAGAACCTGTCGGCGACGGTGATCGGCCTCGACCCGGCCAGCGCCCCGGGCGTCGTCCGCCTCGCCGACCGTCTCGCCGACGGGTCGGCGTCGGAGCGCTACCAGCGGATGATCGGCGCGCGCGAGGCCCCCGCGGGCGTCGAGTTGCCCACCGGCACGCGCGCGATCAGCGGCACCGTCCGTACGCCGGTGACCGGGAGCGTCGGATCGGCCCGGGTCGCGGTGACCCTGCTGGTCACCGGCTCCGACGGCCTCGCCCTGCGGCTGCCGGCAGCCGACGCCGACAGCGACGGCCGGGCCACCCGGTTCACCGTGCAACTGCCCGACGGGGGTGGGGCGCGACTGCGGCTGGCCGGGTTCGAAGCCGATGGTGGGCCGGGCACCGGCAACCTGTACCGACTCCAGATGGAAGGGCTGACGGCGGTCGGTGCCGACGGCACGACCCGACCCGTCGAGCTGAGCGGCGACTGGGTGATGACCACCCGCGGTGAGGAGCCCACCCGGGTGCAGCCCACCGCCAACGGGTTCACCACAACCCACGCGGTGGAGCTGATTCCCGACGCGCGACTCTCCGAACAGCCGTCCAGCCGGTTCGCCGTCGTGCCGGTGGGAGTGAACAAGCCGGTACCGGTGCTGATGACGCCCGCGACAAGCGCCGCACTGAGCCTCGGTGTCGGCGACACCGCCGACCTGACACTCTCCGGTACGACGCTGCGGGTGCACCTGGTCGGTGAGCTGACCGCCGTACCGACCACCACCGGGGAGGGCGTGCTGCTGGACCTGCCCGCGGCTGTCGACACGCTGATCCGTACCAGCGGGACGGTGCGATCCGTGCCGGAATGGTGGATCAGAGCCGCCGACCCGACCGCCGCCGCCGACGCGGCCACCGAGCTGCCGGGCGTCACCGTGCTCGACCGGGAGGCGGTCATCGACGCGGCCGCCGACGACCCGTACTGGCAGGGCTCGCGTACCGGAATGCTCGCCGCCGCGCTCGGCGCGGTGCTGCTCGCCCTCGTCGGCCTGATGGTGGACGTGTGGGCCACCGCCCGGCGGCGGCTCGGCGAGTTCGCGGTGCTGCACACCCTCGGCGCGACGCCCCGGCTGATGGCCCGGGCGCTCCTGGCCGAACAGGCGTTCCTCGCCGGCATCGGCGTGGGAGTCGGGTTGCTCCTCGGTGCCGCGGTCGGCGCGACCATGGCCCCACTGGTCATCCTCACCCCGGCCGCCGGCCGACCGGTACCCCCGGCGGCGTTCGCGTTGCCCTGGGTTCCGATCGGCCTGACCGCGGTCGGTCTGCTGCTGGCGGCGCTCGCCTTCAGCGCGTTCATCGCCACCGGCATCCGTCAGCGGGTGGCGGCGGTGCAGCTGCGAATCGGGGGAGAACGATGAGCGTCGGCGCGGCCGTCCGGCGGGTCCGGACGTACGGCGGGCAGTTCCTGCTCCTGGCGGTGTTGACCCTGGTGGTCACCCTGCTGATCAGCGGGGTGCCCCGGTTGGTGAACCGTCTCGCCGAACAGGGTTTGCGGGCGCAGTTGAGCAGCGGGACAGCCGAGAGCCGGGACATCTCCTACACCACCGGCATGCAGGCCGCGACGTTCAGAAACACGGCCACGGGTGACGCGGTGGCACGCTTCGACGCCCTGGCCGCCGACCTGCCGCCGCAGGTGCGCTCGGCGGTGGCCGAGCGGTGGTACACCGTCGAGACCCCGGCGGCCCGCGTGGTCGGGCCGGACCTCGCGGCCCGCAACCTGCTCGTCGACCTGGGCCTACGGGCCGTGCCCGACATCGAGGGCGCCAGCACCCTCGTCGAGGGGGCGTGGCCGAGCGAGACGTACGTGCCGGACCGGCCGATCGAGGTGGCGCTCGACGTCGACGTGGCCCGCAAGCTCAACCTGCGGGCCGGCAGCCGACTGCGGATCGGCAACGCCGATGACAAGGGCAACCTGACCGACGCCGCCCCGATGGTGGTGTCCGGGCTGTTCCGCCCGGTCGACCGCGCGAACGGCATCTGGGACGGACTGCCACAGCTTCTGCAGATCATCGAACCGCAGGGAGACGGCCAGCCGTTCGTCATCGTCGGCGTCGTCGCCCCGTCGCCGCTGAACAAGCGGGTCGCCGCCGGTTGGCCGGCCCAGTCCACCTGGCGGTACCGGCTCGGCGCCGACACCATCGACGCACGCCACCTGGACGGGATGATCGACGGCCTGCAGGAACTGCAACGCCGCAAGCCGTCGGACCTCGCGGTGACGGTGGGCGTCGACGTTCCGTTGCGCGCGTTCGCCGCCCAGATCAACGCCGCCCGGACCCTGCTCGCGGTGATCGCGGCCGGCGTACTGGCCACCCTGGCGGGGCTCATCGTGCTCGCGGCCGGCCTCGCTATCCGCCGACGCCGCTCCGAGTTCGTGCTGCTACGTGCCCGTGGTGGCGCGGCCACCGCCGGCGCCCGGCGCAGCTTCACCGAATCCGTGCTGGTGGTACCCGTCGCCGCCGCGCTCGGCTGGTGGCTGGGCACCCTGTTCCCCGGCGACCCCGACCCGACCGCGCCGTACGTCATCGCGGCGACCGTGCTCGTCACGCTGGCGCTGCCGCTGGCGACGATGGCCGTACCGGCCGGCGGGGCGGCCCGGCGGGACCTGATCCGGGTACGCCCGTCGGCCCGTCGGCTCACCGTCGAGGTCTCCCTGCTGCTGCTGGCCGGGCTCGCCGCGGTGCTGCTGCGCCGACGTGGCCTCACCCTGGGCGAGGTGGACCCGCTACTGGTGTCGGTGCCGGTGCTCCTCGTGATCGCGGCCGCGGTGCTCGCGCTGCGCGCGTACCCCTGGCCGTTGTTGTTGGTCAGCCGGCTTGCCGCGCGGACCCGGGGCAGCGTCGCCTTCCTCGGCACGGCGCGGGCCGGCCGCGCTGCGGTCGCCGCCCCGCTGGTCGTGGTGGTGCTGGCGATCGGCACCGCCGCGTTCTGCGCGGTCGTCGCCGCCGGCGTCGACGCGAGCCGGGCACAGGCCGCCGAGCGGATCGTGCCCGCCGACGCGGTGATCCGGGGGGAGCGCTTCGCCCCCGACACCCTGGACGAGTTGGGTGGCCTGCCGGGTGTCCGGGCCGTCACGCGGGTGCTGGCCCAACCGGACGAGCGGCTGGCCGTCGACGAGTTCGGCACCGACGCCCGGATCGGGCAGGCGGACGTGCTGCTGGTCGACGGCTCGGGGTTGGACACCGTGGTCCGCGAATCCGGGGTGAACCTGCCGGTGCCGGCCGCGTTGCGCACCGCCCGGCCCGAGTCGGGGGCGCTGCCGGCGATCGTCTCCCCGGCGGTCGCCGCCGACCTGGCCAAGGCCGGCCTGGACGGCTCCGCCTTCATCTCCGTGCAGGGCGAGCGCTACGAGTTCCGGGTCGCCGGCACCGAGGAGAGCTTCCCGCTGGTGCCGACGGACAGCGGCCGGTTCGTGATCCTGCCCTGGCAGGCGCTGCCGAAGCGGAACACCACACCCGTGCCGAGCAGCCTGCTGGTCGCCGGGGATCGGCTCGACGCGGAGGTGTTGCGTCAGGCCGGCGACAAGGGCCAGGAACGCTACCAACGTGGCGGGGCGGTGACCGGGCGGGAACGGCTGATCGGCGTCACCGTCGACACCCGTGCGGACGTCCGCCGGGACCTCGGTGACGGCGGCGCGAACGGGGTGCTGGCGTTCGGGTTCGTGGCCGGCGCCGTGGGCGGCAGCGTGCTCGGGCTGCTCGCCATCGCGTTCACCGTGCTCGCCGGGGCGCGCGCCCGGGGTCAGGTGCTGTCTCGGCTGCGTACCCTCGGCCTGTCCCGCCGACAGTGGCGAGGGCTGCTGCTGGTCGAGTTGACCCCGCTGGTCGCGGTGTCGGTGCTGACCGGTGCGCTGGTCGGCGCGGTGCTGCCCCTGTTGCTCAACCCGGTGCTCGGCCTGTCCGCGTTCACCGACGGTGTGCCGGTCCGGGTGGCCTTCGAGCCCAGCCTGGTCGCCGCGGTGATCGCGCTCGGGGCGGTCGCCCTCGGCTTCGCGGTCGCCGTCGAGGCCCTGAACAACCGCCGGTTGCGCCTCGGAGAGGTGCTTCGGCTCGGAGAGGAGAGCTGAGATGACCGCTACCGCCCAGACTCCACTGGTGCCGGACCTGGCCGACCTGCAACAGCGGGCCGCCCAACGCGCCGCCGATCGGGCCGGCGGGCAGGACCGCCTGCGCGGGCACATCGTCTGCGACGGCCTGGTGCGCATCTTCAAGACCGAGGGGGTGGAGGTGGTCGCCCTACAGGGGCTCGACCTGGTGATCGACCGGGGTGAGCTGGTGGCGATCGTCGGTGCGTCCGGCTCGGGCAAGTCGACGCTGCTCAACATCCTCTCCGGTCTGGACACGCCCACCGCCGGCATCGCCCGGGTGGCCGACTACGACCTGCTCTCGCTGTCCGCCAAGCGGCGGCTGAGCTACCGGCGGGAGCTGGTCGGGTTCGTCTGGCAGCAGACCGGTCGCAACCTGCTGCCGTACCTCACCGCGCGGGAGAACGTCGAGCTGCCGATGGAGCTGGCCGGCAAACTCGGCCGCAAGGCCCGTCGGCAGCGGGCCGGGGAACTGCTCGACATGGTCGGCGTCGGCTACAGCGCCGACCGGCGGCCGGGGCAGCTCAGCGGTGGCGAACAGCAGCGGGTCGCCGTCGCGGTGGCCGTCGCCAACGACCCGGAGGTGCTCTTCGCCGACGAGCCGACCGGTGAGTTGGACGAGGCGACCGGCGCGGACGTCTTCGGGGCACTGCGCACCATCAACGCCGAGCTGGGTGTGACCATCGTGGTCGTCACCCATGACCACGCCGTGGCCACGCAGGTCCGCCGGACCGTCGCGATCCGCGACGGCCGGACCGCCTCCGAGGTACGCCGGACCGCTCGGATCGGCGTGGACGGCAACACCGAGCTGGTCAGCGAGGAGTACGCGGTGCTGGATCGCAACGGCCGGATGCAGCTACCGGCGGCGTTCGTCGACGCGCTCTCGCTGAAGGAACGGGTCCGGCTCGACCTGGAGCCCGACCATGTGCAGGTACGGCCCGGTGACCGGGCCACGGACGAGCGGGGAGCACAGGCATGAGCCGTCGGGACATGGTGGTGACCGGCGCGGCCGGTCTCGCGGGTGTGCCCTCGGAGCACTCCGATGAGGTGGTCCGGGTCAGTGGGGTGAGCCGCACCTTCGGCCGGGGTGAGCGCGCCGTACACGCGGTGCGGGACGTTTCGTTCACCGCTGGCCGTGGCGAGTTGGTAGCCATCCGGGGCCGCTCCGGGGCCGGCAAGACCACCCTGCTGAACATGGTCGGAGGGCTGGACCGGCCGGACAGTGGTCAGGTGGTGGTGGCCGGGCACGACGTCACAGCGGCCGGCGAGGCGGAGCTGCTGCGGCTACGCCGGGGCACCGTCGGGTACGTGTTCCAGACCTTCGGGCTGGTGCCGATCCTCTCCGCCGCCGAGAACGTGGGCGTGCCGCTGCGGCTGGCCCAGGTGCCGGCCGACGAGCGGGAACAGCGGGTCGCGGTGTTGCTGGAACTGGTCGGCCTGGGCGGGCACGCGGCGCAACGCCCGTACGAGCTGTCCGGCGGGCAGCAGCAGCGGGTCGCGGTGGCCCGCGCGTTGGCCAACGAGCCGGACCTGCTCATCGCCGACGAGCCCACCGGTCAGCTCGACTCGGAGACCGGCCGGTCCATCATGGACCTGCTGCGCGCGGTGGTACACGCCCGCGGCATGACGGCCCTGGTCGCCACCCACGACCCGGCCCTGATCG
This sequence comes from Micromonospora sp. WMMD964, assembly GCF_029581455.1. NCBI lineage: Bacteria > Bacillati > Actinomycetota > Actinomycetes > Micromonosporales > Micromonosporaceae > Micromonospora > Micromonospora sp. WMMD964. The sequence continues at coordinate 2,806,599 of NZ_CP120860.1, forward strand.
ACCTCGCCGACCGGGTCCTCGTCCTGCGCGACGGTCGTTTGGTCGACGGCTGACCGGCCGGTGCTGGCTGAGTGCTGCGGCCGACCGGTGGCGCTGGGCGTCAGGCGGCGGTGCCGGCTTCAGGCGGCGGTGCCGGCTGCTCGGGTTGGCGCCGTGGTGGGCGGATGGTATCCGCGCTCGCTGTGGACCTGATGTCGTAAACGAATCGGGGGTCGGTGAATCGTTTACGGCATCAGCTCCACAGTGTCCGGGTGAAGGGTGCTGCCCAGGCCGACATCGGCGCCGAATCCCGCGCGAACACGGCGGAGAGGCCAGCGAGCGGCAGCACCGGGATCATCAGAGCCGTGCCGGTGGTGAGCACCGCGGTCAGAGTGCGAGCTTCATGCCCTCGTGACTGGCCACGAAACCGAGACCCAGGTAGAAGCGATGCGCGTCTGCGCGGGTCTTGTCGGTGGTGAGCTGCACCAGTGCGCAGCCGCGCTGCCGGGCCTGGTCGATCGCCCAGGTCATCAGGTCCCGGCCCAGCCCCTGTCCGCGACGGTCGGAACGGACCCGGACCGACTCGATCAGCGACCGCTCGCTGCCGTGCCGGCCGAGGCCAGGGATGTAGGTGATCTGTAGGCAGCCGACCATCTCGCCGTCCTGCTCGGCGACGATCAGCTGGTTACGCGGGTCGGCGGTGATGTCGGCGAACGCCTTCTCGTAGGTTTCGTCGACCTCGGTGAAATCACGGGCCTTGCCCAGCACGTCGTCGGCGAGCAGGGCGATGACGGCGGGCAGGTCCGCCCGGACCGCCTCCCGGTAGATCACGTCAGTCATGCCGTGAGCCTGACACACCGGTCAGCGGGCCGGGCACCGCAGGCCCTCCCGGGGGACGGTCAGGTCGAGCAGGTACGCGTCGACCGCGTCGGTGATGCAGGAGGTCTGCGGGTAGGCGGTGTGCCCCTCGCCCTCCCAGGTCAGCACCCGGCCGACGCCCAGCATCGAGGCCAGGCGCGGGGTCTGCTCGTAGGGCGTCGCCGGGTCGCCGGTGGTGCCGACCACCACGATCGGCGGTGCGCCGTTCGCCTTGCCGGTCGGGTACGGGTCGCGCCCGCCCGGCCACTCGACGCAGCTCAGCATGCCCACCGCGAGAGCCGGCCCGAACAGCGGATATTTCCCACGCCACTCGGACTGCAACCGCCGGATCTGCTCCCGGCTCGGCTTCTCCGTCTCGTCGGCGCAGTTGATGGCCAGGTTGGCGTCGAACAGGTTCGAGTAGTGGCCGTCGTCCTCCCGGCCGGCGTACGAGTCGGCGAGCCGGAACACGTCCTTCGGGTCGCCCTCGCCCAGCCGGTCGATCGCCTGGGCCAACTCCTGCCAGCCGGACTCGGTGTAGAGCGACGAGATGACCGCGTAGAACACCCAACCGGCGGTGGCCTCCCGGCCGTCGCTGCCGCGTACCGGAGAGACTCTGGCCTTGTCGATGGCCGAGGTCACCGCGGCCCGCGCGTCCGGCGCGATCGGGCAGCGGCCGGCGTTCGCCGCGCACCAGCGGGTGAAGTTGGTGAATGCCCGTTCGAAGCCGCGGGCCTGGCTCTCCGAGCCTTCTACCAGCCGCTGTTGCGGGTCGACCGCGCCGTCGAGCACCAGCGCCCGTACCCGCTGCGGGTAGAGCTGGGCGTACGTGGCGCCGAGCAGGGTGCCGTACGAGTAACCGAGGTAGGTGAGCTTGTCGTCGCCCACCGCGGCACGCACCGCGTCCATGTCGCGGGCGGCCTGTTCGGTGCCGTACAGCGGCAACTGGTCGCCGTACCGGTCGCCGCAGCCGCGCCCGATCCGCTGACTCAGGCCGACGAAGTCGTCGAACGCCGCCTGGCTCGACGGATCCGGGTCGAAGCCGAAACTGGCGTCCAGGTCGGCGTCCGAGATGCACTTCACCGGGCTGGACCGGGAGACCCCGCGCGGGTCGAAGCCGACGATGTCGAAGCGGTCGGTGATCGAGGTGGGCAGCCCGCCGAACTGGGTGCCGAAGGACAGGTAGACGGCGGTGTCGACGCCGGAGCCGCCCGGGCCGCCCGGGTTGACCACCAACGAGCCGACGCGGTCGCGCTGCTTCGTGGACCGGGCACGCAGCAGGGCGATCTCGAAGGTCTGCCCGGCGCCCGGGCCGGCCGTCGCCCCGGCGCCGGTGCCCCAGTCGCGCGGCACCGCGATCCGGGCGCACTCGTAGCGCATGTCCGGAGCACCGCGCCCGACCAGTTCGTCTGGCACGTCCGGGCAGGGCCGCCAGGTCGGCGCGCTGCCGGTCGGTGCCGCTTCGCCCTGCACCTCGGTGCGCGGCGCGAACGCCGGCAGAGTGCAGCCGGCGGTGAGGAGCGCGGCGACGACGAAGGCGGCAAGGGTGCGCCGGGCCCGGCGACGGGACGCCATCCGAGAGCGGTCGGCGGTGCGGGTCACGTGATCCTCCCAGGTCGGGTCGACGGCCAGGCTACGCCGAGCCGGTGGCGGCCCGGTCCACGGTGGCCGTCGGATCGCCGCGCAGCACCTGGTCCACATCGAAGCGGATCGGGCGGTCGAGTTGGTCGTAGCGGCAGGATCGGGGATCGCGGTCCGGGCGCCAGCGGACGAACTGGGCGGTGTGCCGGAACCGCTCGCCCTCCATCGCGTCGTAGCCCACCTCGACGACCAGGTCCGGGCGCACCGGCTCCCACTCCAGGTTCTTCGTGCCGGTCCACCGGCTCACGCCACCCGGGATGCGTTGGCCGCGCTCGTGATCGCCGTGCACCCACGGGTGTTCGCCGCCGATGTCCCGGTAGGGCGCCAACTCGTCGAGCAACTCGGCGCGGCGGGCCATGCTGAACGACGCGCTCACACCCACGTGGTGCAGGACCCCGGAGTCGTCGTAGAGGCCGAGCAGCAGCGAGCCCACCACCGGGCCGGACTTGTGCCAGCGGAAGCCGGCCACCACGGCGTCGGCGGTGCGGGCGTGCTTGACCTTGAACATGAGCCGTTTGCCCGGCTCGTACGGCAGGTCGGCCGGCTTGACGATCAGCCCGTCCAGCCCGGCGCCCTCGAAGACGTCGAACCACCGGCGCGCGGTCTCCGGATCGGTGGTGACCTGGGTGACGTGCACCGGCGGACGCACCCCGGCCAGCGCCTCGACCAACCGCTCCCGGCGGCGCGGGTAGGGCTGGTCGAGCAGCGCCTCGTCACCGATCGCCAACAGGTCGAACGCGACGAAGTCGGCCGGGGTGGTCTCGGCCAGCATCTTCACCCGGGACGCGGCCGGGTGCACGCGCTGGGCCAGCAGCTCGAAATCCAGTCGGGGCTGGCCGGTCGGCCCGTCGCGCCGGATCACGATCAGCTCACCATCGACAGCGCACCGCTCGGGCAGCTGCCGTCGGGCCTGCTCGACCACCTCGGGGAAGTAGCGGGTCATCGACTTGCCGCCCCGGCTGGACAGCTCGACCTCGTCGCCGTCGCGGAACACGATGCACCGGAAACCATCCCACTTGGGCTCGTAGGTCACCCCGGGCGTGGTGGGCAGCTTGGAAACGCTCTTGGCCAGCATCGGCTCGACCGGCGGGTTGATCGGCAGGTCCACGGCGACCAGTCAATCAGACGGCACCGACAGCCGTGAGGCAGATCACCCTGGGTCCGGGGGTGGCGTGTCCGCCGCTGTGCCTCTCGTCCCCACCGACCGAATCGAATACCTGCAGGTCAGAGCTACTTTCGCGAGGTGTCCGAGTGGGTCTGTGACTGCTGCGGGCGGTGGCGGGTGAGCGTCGAGCTGATCCGGGGCCGCTACCGCTACCGGCTGGCCCGCCGTTACCCGCAGCGGTTCGGCGGTGGCCGCGACGTGCTCGGCGAGGTCGGTTCGGTGGCCGAGCTGGAGGAGCTGCTGCGTCGGCGTACCCCGTTGAGCCTGGCCGACCTGCGCGAAGCCGCCTGATCCCACCCGCCGGTGGTCAGACGGCCCGGCGGATCACCGACCACCCGGCGGATTCCGGCGTCACGATCCACGCGGCAGCCTCGTCTGCATGCGTGACGGGCGTCGGACGGCGCCGCCGGGGAGGGGACGCGATGCGGTTCGAGGCCGACACGGAGATCGACGCCGACGTCGAGCAGGTCTGGGCGGTGCTCGTCGACGTACCGCGCTGGCCGGAGTGGACGGCCTCGGTGTCCCGGGCCGAGCGCGGTGAGCCGGGACCGCTCGCCGTCGGCGCGACGGCACGACTGACGCAGCCGAAGCTGCGGCCGGCGGTGTGGCGGGTCACCGAGCTGACCGATCGGCAGGGGTTCGTCTGGGTCTCCGACACGGCGGGCGTACGGACCACGGCGGAGCACCGGCTGCTGCCGCTGCCCGACGGGCGCACCCGCGTCGAGCTGGCCTTCAGCCAGTCCGGTCCGCTGGCCGGCCTGATCGGCCGGCTGTACGGCGGGATGCTGCGTCGCTACGTGCGGATGGAGGCCGACGGGCTCCGGCGTCGGAGCGAGCGGGGCTGACCGCCGCCGCCCCCGGCGCCGACCGGCGGCCCGTCCACGCCGACCGTACGCTGGCGGTGTCCAGGCGAGGGCGAGGGGGAGCGGTGGCCGAGCTGACGTACCCACAAGTGGGGGTGACCCGGCACGGGCCGCTGCCCGACGGCTACCACCATCTGCGCCACCGGTGTCCGTTGCCGGCCGGGTGCTTCGAGACCGCCGCGGACGCGGTGCTGAGCTGGCGGCTGCACCGCGTCGCCGGTGTGCGGATGCGCACCGACGCACCGCGAGCCACCGAGGGGGTGCTGGTGACAGCCGGTCTGGGCGTGGGTCCGGCCCGACTCTGGGGGCCGTGCCAGGTGGTCTGGAGCGAGGACTCGTCCACGCTCGCCGGCTTCGGCTACGGCACGCTGCCCGGCCACCCGGAGCGGGGTGAGGAGGCGTTCGTGGTCAGCCGCGAGGACGACGGCGCGGTCTGGTTCGAGGTACGCGCGTTCAGCCTGCCGGACCGCTGGTTCACCCGTGCCGGGGGCCCGGCGGTCCGGGCCGTGCAACACACGTACGCGTGGTGGCTCGGCCGCACCCTGCGCCGCATCTGCTCGGGCCGCTGACGCACCACGTCGCCGGAAGCCCGACGGTCGCGTCAGTAGCGGGCGAACGAGCGGATCGGCGCGCGTGGGCCGTACTTCGGGGCCTGGATGCCGGCTGCCTCCAGCAGCAGACACACCCGTCCCCGGTGGCCTCGGAACGGCTCCAGCAGGTCCAGCATGCGGGCGTCGTCGCCTCTCGGTTCGCCGGCGAGCGCCCAGGCGACAGTGTTCGGGATGTGGTAGTCGCCGACGCTCACCGCGTCCGGGTCCCCGTACGCGATCCGGACCACCTCGGCGGCCGTCCACGGTCCGATGCCCGGGATGGTGGTCAGCCGACGGGTGGCGTCGGCGGCGTCGACGCTGCGCTCCAACCGATCGGCCAGTGCGGCGGCGCGCCGCAGCGTGTCGGCCCGGCGCTGCTCGACCCCGAACGGGTGGAACACCCAGTACGGGGTGGCGGCCACCGCGGTGGCCTCGGGCGGCAGGAGCAGCGGCTGCAACGGGCCGGGGGCGGGCTCCCGGAAGTGCCGTACGGTCGCCGCGTACGCCCGGTAGGCCTCCTTGCCGGTGACCTTCTGCTCGAAGATCGCGCGCAGCAGTCGGGGGAAGACCTGCCCGGTCGTCGGCATCCGGAGCCCGCGGTGCTCCCGGGCCAGCCGGGCGACGAGTGGGTGTGCCCCCGCCAGTTCGGCGAAGCCGGTCAGGTCGTCCCGGAGCCCGGCGATCGCGTCGGCCCGGTCCAGGACGTGCTCGGCGCCCGGCCCGTAGCCCTCCGCGAGCAACTCGCCGCCGGTCGGTCGCAGAGCGAGGGTGGCCGGGCCGTCCGGGGTGCGGGTGGCCCACCAGAAGGTACCGGCGGCGACGCGGGCGCACGGGTCGTACGGACTGAACGTGAGCCCGCGCACCGAGGCTGCCAGCCGGTAGCCGACCGGGGGACGGAACACCCTGGTCGCGGCGGGTTCGGTAGCGGTCACCCGCCCACTCTGCCACGTGCCGGGCGGGACGCCGGCACCACCGGTATGCCGACGTCCCGCGTACGACCGGTGGTCGGCCGTGCCCTCCCCGGCGACGACCGACCACCGTGATCTCGTGGTGCGGGACTCAGTACGAGTAGCCCGAACCCCCGGCGTCGCTCGCGCCGCTGTCCGACGGCGGCGCGACCGCCTTCGGCGTGGAGGTGGGCAGGCAGCTCAGGTTCTTCTTGCCGTCCGGCTGGACCACGAACCAGGTGCCACCGACCGCCTGGCCCTTCCACTGGCCGGGCTTCTTGTCACCGATGTAGCGGTACACGGGCCAGCCGCCGATGGTGAGCTGACGGGTGCCGTCCTGCCGGGTCACGCTGCCGACCTTGTCGTCGGAGACGCCGGTGAGCTGCGGGTTGCCGTCGGTCAGCGACGGGGGCCACACCTCGGCGCACTTGTCGACGCAGTTCGACGACGGCGGGTCGGCGGTGTCCTTGTCGAAGCGGTAGAGGATCCAGCCGTCCTCGTCGGTGACCACCTTGCCCATCCGGGCGACGCTCTTGCCGATCAACTTCTCGGTCAGTTCGACGTCCGCGGGCGGCGCGTCGGCGGCCGGCGCCTCGGCGGACGCCGAGGCCTCCGGTACGACCGACGCGGTGGGCTCGGCCGCGGCGACGGCGACCGGCTCGACCGCGCTCGAGTTCGCGGGGTCGTAACCTGCGGGAGCGCAGGCCGTTAGTGCGACCATCGCGCTCGCGACGATGACGGACCGCTTCATCTGTGCCACGTGCCCTCCTCATTCTCGGCAGTTCACCCATAGGTACGGGATCTGGGCTGTCAAGGTTGAAGAAGTAACAGTGGTCAATTTCACGTTCTTTGATTGAACCGAATCGGCTGGTGATCCGTACGCCCCTGCACGGAAGTCCTCCCCCAACGACAGATCGGCACCGGTCATTGTCGTGATGACCGGTGCCGATACGGTTCGCGAGCTTACATGGGCACGGTGACCAGCGGACTCGCCACACCATTGGCGTCGACCGACTGCACCTGGAGCTGCTTGATGTCGCTCACCACGGCGGACGTGGTGGCGCTCAACTCCAGACCCTGCGGGCGGGCGTTGGTGCCGTAACCACCCTCCGGAACGGACCAGGTGGAAATCACCTCGGGGTCGGCGTTCTTGCGCAGCACCACCAACCGGCAGGTGCGCGGGCCGGGCAACTTCCGCAGGCTGAAATTGATCCGGGTGCCGTAGTCCCGCTTCACCAGGAAGACGGTCGTCTGGACACCCGTCGTCGGGTCGGTCGCGTCGAGCTGGTCACCCTCCTCCTCGGTGCCACCCACACCCGGGCCACTCGGCGGCGCCGTCGGCCCACTCGTCTGCGGGTCGTTCGGCGCGCTCGGCGTCGAATCGGCGAGCACCCCCGGCGCCGGATCGTTGCCCGTCACGCTGACGAACCCGTAACCGGTCAGACCGCCGAAGACCACGACCGCGGCGGCGGTCGCCAACATCTGACGAAACCGGGTACGGCGACGGTCGGCCCGGACCGCGCCCAGCGTCCGGTTCAACAGCGCCGGGTCGGTCGCGGTCTGCTCCATCGCCATCATCGTCTCGCCGTCGATGTCGGAGAGCAGCCCCACCACCGGAACCATCGTCTCCAACTCCGCGGCGCACGCCCAGCAGGTCGCGAGATGCTCCTCGAACCGCTCGGTATCCTGCTCGTCGAGCACACCGAGCGCGTACGCCGCGACGTCCATGTGGTCCGGGCGGCTCATTCTGTCACCCCCCGCTCCTGCAGAGCCGTGCGCAGCGCGCGCAGCGCGTAGTAGACCCTCGACTTGGCGGTGCCGAGCGGCAGCCCCAACTCCTCGGCGGCCTCCGGCACCGTCCGCCCCCGGAAGTACGTCGAGATCAGGATCTCCCGGTGCGACTGACTGAGCGTACGCAGGGCGTCCGCAACGGTCATCGTGCGCAGCACCCGGTCGGTGCTGTCCGCCTCGGCGAACGCGGTCAGGTCCCGGTCGTAGGTCTCCGGCGGCCGGGCCTCCTGGCTGCGGTGCTCGTCGATGGCGATCCGCCGGGCCACCGTGACGAGCCACGGTCGCAACGAGCCCTGCCCCTGCGTGCCCAGGCGGTGCGCGTTGCGCCAGGCCCGCAGCAGCGTCTCCTGGACGATGTCCTCCGCGCGCTGCCGGTCCCCCCCGGTGAGACGCATGACGAACATCAGGAGTGGACCAGCGTGCTCGGCGTAGAGCAGCTTGATCAGTTGGTCGGAGTGGCTGGCCTCGGTTGACGTCGCCTGATGGCGCCCGGGCGCCGGTCGCGGCGTCACCGGACCATTCTGGCGAGACGTCGCCCTCGCGTCGACCCCTCGGGCAGACGAGGTCGGCCGCGACGAGGACCGTGCCGACAACCAGTCAGCGCGTACCGCGTCACCATGCCAGCCGGCCGCCACCGCATGCATGCAGACCTCCGGGGTCTCCGTCACCAACGTCGGCCCGTGAGGCGGGCCGCCCGGTGGTACGCACCGCCGCCCCGAACGGATCAACGAACCCGGAAAAAAAATCCCGCGTCGTTATCGGAGCGCACAGTCAGTGCGGGGTGGACGGTCAGCGGCGCACCGAGAAGAGGCCCGGAGGCGGGGGATCGGAGCCGGTCGCGTCGGCATCCCGGACCATCGCGGCGCCACTGGTGAAGCGGTCCACCTCGTCGCCGGCCACCACCCGACCCGGGAACCAGTCGCCGGCGGCGCGCCGGGTCAGCTCCGGCACCGGCGGGGTGGTCCGCCCGGCCATCAGCACCAGGTTGCCGTAGCGGCGGCCCCGCAACACCGCCGCGTCGCCCACCAGACACGCCTGCGGCAGCACCGAGCGGACCGTGGCGACCTGCCCACGGGCGTACCGCAGCGGTGGACCGTCGGCCAGATTCGCCAGATACCACCCCGCGGGGCGCAGCACCCGGGCCACCTCCGCCGCGTACTCCACCGACGTGAGATGAGCCGGGGTACGCGCACCCGCGAACACGTCGGCGACCACCACGTCGAAGCTGGCGTCCCGGGTGGAGGTCAGCACGGCCCGGGCGTCCTGCACCCGGACCCGCAGCCGCGCGTCGGACGGCCACGGCAACGCCCGACGCACCAACTCCACCAGCGCACCGTCCACCTCGGACACCCGCTGGGTCGACCCGGGTCGGGTGGCGGACACGTACCGGGGCAGGGTCAGCGCACCGCCGCCCAGGTGCAGCACCCGCAACGGCTCACCGGGCGGCGCGACCAGATCCACCGCGGCGGCCAGCCGCCGCACGTACTCGAACTCCAGGTGGGTCGGATCGGTCAGGTCCACATGCGACTGCGGTGCGCCGTCCAGCAGCAGCGTCCACGAACCCGCCCGGTCCGGATCCGGAACAAGCTCGGCCCGCCCGGTGTCCACCTGCTCGACCACCCGGTCGGCCGCCCGTTTACGTCCCATCGCGACAGGTGCCCGTCTACCGCGCCGCGCGGGCCGCTGCGGTCAACGCGCGGTGCAGCAACCGGGAGTCACCGAGCAGGGCACGCAACCGTCGTTCCAGGCCGGCGATCGGGATGAGGTTCTGCGGAGCCCGCGGATCCTTGTACGGCGTCGAGGCGAAACGCGGCAGGGTGACCAGCGACAGGTCGGCCAACTCGATGGCCGCCTCGACGGGCAGGTCGGCCGAGCACTCCACCCGGACGATGCCCGCCCACGGCGCACCGACAGCCACCGGCAGCCGCAGATACCACGACCAACCACCCCAGGCGGTGCCGAGCCGGAACACCGGCGAACGCTCACCCGACGCCAGACCGACCACCACCGCCGTCAGCCGCGCGTCGAGATACTGGCTGTGCTGGGTCTTGATGTAGCCCAACGTGCGCGGCAACTGCCGACGACTCCGCAACGGGCCGTCCACCACCAGCAGGTCACCGTCGACCCGGGCGGCGTCCGACACCGCCACCTCCAACGCCGTCAACGGCGCCTGCACCGCCGCCGGCAACTTGCCCAGCTCACCGGTGCCACCCACCCGGTGCACCGGGTAGCGGATCGCACCCGCCACCACGTCCTGCGCCGACGGGCTCGCCGTGAACAGACCCCGACCCACCCGGGTGCCGGCCAACTGCGCCGCCCCCCGACCCAGGTCGCACCGCACCACCCCGGCCGCGTACGAGGCGGCCAACCCGGGAAACGAACCGCCGTCGGCCTCCGCCGTCCAGATGCTCGCGTCGATCCGGCGAACCCCGTCGACGAGCAGCACCACGTCGGGCGCGCTAACCCCCGGGCGTACCCCGATCGCCCGCCAGTCCACAGCGGGCACCTCCGCGTCCGCGTCGACCTGCGCGCTGCTCGGCGCGGCCGGCCCGGAAGCGGACGCCTCGAACGACGCCCCGTACGCCGGATCCCACGAGTCGACGAAGAACGCGGCGTCGCCCCGCACGTTCACCGGCCGGTCCGTTCGATCCGCGACGAACGCGCATCCTTGCGCACCTCGAAGCGGACCGGAATCCGCTCGGCCAGCGCCGGCACGTGAGTGACCACACCGACCATCCGGTCACCGCGCGCGGCCAAGTTCTCCAGGGTGGCGGCCACCGTGTCCAGGGTGGCCGCGTCGAGCGTGCCGAAGCCCTCGTCCAGGACGATCGACTCCAGACTCGCCGCCGTCGTCGACATCCCGGCGAGCTGCTCGGAGAGCGCCAACGCCAACGCCAACGACGCCTGGAACGTCTCACCGCCGGACAGGGTGCGCACGCCGCGGCGCAACCCCGCGTCGTGGTGGTCGACGACGACGAACTCGCCCTTGTCGTGCACCAGCTCGTACTGGCCGGAGGACAGCTCCCGCAGGATCCCCGACGCGCCGTCGACGAGCAGGTCCAACGCCTCCGCCAGCAACCACCGCTCGAAGTTGTTGGCCCGCAGGTGCCCGGCGAGCGCCCGCGCCACCTGCGCCTCCCGCTCGTGCACGGCCCGCTGCTCGCGCAGCGTCCGGGCCTGCTCGCGGCGCTCGCGCAGCCGCCGCCGGTCGGCGTCCGCCCGCTCGACGGCGACGGTCGCGGCGTGCACCGGATCGTCACCGACCGGCACGTCGACGGCCGCGAACCGGGCGGCGAGGTCGCGCTGCACGGCAGCGGCCGCGGCTTCGGCCTCGGTCACCGCCGACGCCCGACCGGCCCGATCGGCACGGCGGCGGTCCGCCTCGGCCGTCGCCCAGCCGGTCAGCGTGGCCCACGCCGCGGCCACGTCCTCCCGGTCGGTGGCCGGCGGACCGAACCGGGCCAACCCGTCGCGGGAGGTGTCGAAGGCCCGCCAGGCCGCTCGCAACCGTTCCTCGGCCGCATCCACTCCGGCGCGGGCCTGGCGCGCGGCCTCACGGCCGGCCCGAACCGCGGTGGCGGCCTCCTCCAGTGCGCCCCGCAACCGGGCGTGCTCGGCCAACTCCCGGCGCAACACGGCCGGCTCCGCCACCCCGTCAAGCTGGCCGTCCAGCTCGGTCAACCGGGCGTCCACCTGCTCCTGCCGGGCCCGCGCCTGCACCAGCAGCCGCTCCAGATCACGCGCTGCCGCGTCCCGTTGCTGCACAGCCGTCTGCGCCGCCTTGGTCGCGGCCCGCGCCGCCTTGCCCGCCGCCGTCGCGGCCGCCACCGCCGAATCGGCGGGCACGTCCGGCACCCGCGTCACCGGCCGCTCGCAGACCGGGCAGGGCGCGCCGGCATGCAGGTGCACCCGCAGGCTGACCGCCAGGTCGGTGGCCTTCGCCTCCTCGTGCGCCCGGAAGGCCGCCTCCAACTCGGCGTCGGCCCGTTCGGCCGCCGCGCGGGCGTCGGCCAGCGCGGCCACCGCCACGGTGTGCTCCTCGTGCGCCGCGGCCACCGCCGCGCGGACCGTGGCCGCCTCACCGGACAACCGGTCCCGATCGTCGTACGCCCGAAGGAGCAGCCGCGCCGCGCTCTCGTCGCCGACACCGGCCAGCTCCCCGCGTAGCTTCTCCTCCCGCTCCTCCGCCAGCGACACGGCGGTGGCCGCCGCCTCCGCCTCCGCCCGCGCCTCGGTGACCGCGCGTGCCACCTCGGCCACCCCGCCCGGCGCGCGGACCCCGGTCAACACCCGCAGTTCGTCGTCGAGGGCGGTCAGCGCCGCCGCCGCCTCCCGCGCGGCGGTCCGGGCCGCCGTCAGCTCCGGCACCGCGGCCGTCACCGCCGCCGACAGCTCCGCCATCCGCTCGACCCGGGCCTCGGCCTCGGCCAACGCCTCGTCGTCCACGCCGGTGAGCCCGGCGAGCACCTGGTCGACCGCGTCGAGTTTGGCGTCCGCCTGCGTGGCCCGCGCCGTCGCCCGCTTCTGCACGTCCTCGTAGACGCCCAGGCCCAGCAGGTTCACCAGGATCTGCTGCCGGGTCGCCGGCTTCGCGTGCAGGAAATCGGCGAACTGCCCCTGCGGCAGCACCACACAGCTGGTGAACTGCTCGTACGGCAGCCCCACCGCGTCCAGTACCGCCTGCTCCATCTCGGCCGGGGTGCCGGCCACCACCTCACCGAGATCGTCCGGGCTCAACCCGGTGTCCAGTTTGGTGACGTCGAAACCGGCGGGCATCACCTGCAACCCGGCGTTCGCGGTCTTGACGTTGCCCCGGCCGTCCCGCCGGACCACCCGGGTCGCGACGTACCGGGCCCCACCGGACTCGAAGACCAACCGCACCCGGGCCTCGGACGCCGACGGCGCGAGGGCGTTGGCCAGCCCCCGTGCCCCACCCCAGCGGGGCACCGTGCCGTAGAGCGCGAAGCAGATCGCGTCCAGCACCGTGGACTTGCCCGAACCGGTCGGGCCGATCAGGGCGAAGAAGTCGGCGTCGGTGAAGTCGACTGTGGTCTCGTCGCGGAAGACCGTGAACCCGGCCATGTCCAGGCGCATCGGACGCATCAGTGATCGACCTCCTCGAAGAGCTCGTCGAAGAGTTCCTGGACGCCCTCGTCGGCGTGGCCCCGGCTGTCCAGGTAGTCGGCGAACAACTCCCGGGGTGAACGCCCCGACCGCTGCGCGATGCGGGCGCCGCTGCCCGGCGCGGCCAACAGCTCCGGGTCGATCCGGATCTCCAGTGCCCGGGGGAGCAACTCCTGCACCTCCTCGCGCAGACCGGCGCGGGGCTGCTCCCGCACGTACACCCGCAGCCAGGCGTCCGGCGCCTCGATCTCGGCGAGCTGGGCCAGGGTGCCCCGCACCGTCCGCAGCGCGCTCGCCGCGGTCACCGGCACCTCCCGCACCCGGGCGGCGCTGCTGGCCGTCACCTCGACGATCGTCACCGACGGGACGTTCTCCTGCTCGCCGAAGTCGACGGCGAGCGGGCTGCCGCTGTAGCGCACCGGGCAGGGCCCGACGACCCGCTGCGCCCGATGCAGGTGACCCAACGCCACGTAGTGCGCGGTCGCCGGGAAGACGGTGGCCGGGACGGCGTAGCCCAGCACCGTGTGCGCGTCGCGTTCGCCACCGCCGGTGGACGCGCCGGTCACCGTCAGGTGCGCGGTGACCAGGTGCACCCGGTCCGGTTCGGTGAAACCCTCGGTCAGTCGCTCCAGCACCCGGCCCAGGTGGTCGGCGTACGTCTGGTTGGTCTCCGCCGCGGTCAGCTCGTACATCTCCAGGGCGCGCACCGCGTACCGCTGGGACAGGAACGGCAGCGCGGCCAGCCGCCACCGCTCGCCGCCGGCGGTGGTGCCGTCGATCACGTGCTCGTCCGGATTCTCCCGCACCCCGCCGCGCAGCGTGATGCCGGCGGCCTCGGCCCACGGGCGCAGCGCGTCCAACGCCGGTCCGTTGTCGTGGTTGCCACCGATCGCCACCACGTCGGCGCCGGTACGCCGCAGCGCGGTCAACGCCCGGGTGACCAGACGGGTCGCCTCCGAGGTGGGCGCGGCGGTGTCGTAGAGGTCACCGGCGACGATCACCAGATCCGGTTGCTCGGCACGGGCGATGTCGATCACCCCGGCCAGCACGGCCTTGTGCTCCTCGGCCCGGGACTGCCCCTTGAGCACCTTTCCCACGTGCCAGTCGGAGGTGTGCAGGATCTTCATGGGTGTGCCGGCCCCCAGCTAGAACGGGATGTCGTCGTCGGTGCTGCCGCCGCCGGAGCCCACCACGGCGAACGGGTCGGCGGACTGGGTGATCGAGCGCAGCGTCTCCGATGGTGCCCGACCCGCCTCGGAGACCCGGGTGGCCCAGGCCGGGAACGGGAACTCCAGGCAGAGCGGCACCGGGATGTCCGGCTGGTTGACGAACATGGTGCCCGGCTTGGCCAGCAGCGCCCGCTGGCGCTGGGCGGGCGGGAGGAAACCGTACTCCGGGCGGGACGCCTCGGCCGGGTCGAGCCGGCCCACCACCCGGATCGCCGAGTTCGTGACGATCCGCCGCTCCACCTCGCTCGCCGTCTGCTGCGCGCCGATCAGGATCACCCCGAGCGAGCGGCCCCGCTCGGCGATGTCGAGCAGCACCTCCTTGATCGGCGAGGAGCCCTCCCGGGGGGCGTACTTGTTGAGCTCGTCCAGGACGACGAAGAGCAGCGGCTTCGCGGTGCCGGCCTTCTCCTTGCGCTCGAACTCGCTCTTCAGCGTCACACCGACCACGAACCGCTGCGCCCGGTCCGGGAGGTTGTGCAGATCGACCACTGTGACCTGCGCGGACTCGCTGGTGTTGATCGAGTGCGGGCGGCGGGTCGCCAGGTCGCCACGGATCAGCCGGGCGAGGTCCTTCTTACTGCCGATCAACCGCCGGGCGAACGCGTTGACGGTGCCCAGACCGACCGCGCTGCCCGCCCAGTCGGAGCGGGTCTCGTCGTCGTTGAGCTGGTCGACGATGTGGTCCACCAGGTCGCCGTAGGAGCCGAGGCGCACCCCGTCGATGCTCACCCCGCCGTCGGCCGGCTGGGCGTAGCGGGCCAGGTGCGCCGCCACCGAGTGCACCACCATCGTGTACTGCTGGCGTTCGTCGTCGGCGTCGGCGAAGACGTACGGCAGGAGGCGGTCGGAGCAGAACTCGCTGAGCGTCCAGTAGAACGAGTCGACACCGGTGAGCCGGCTGCTCACATCCGGTGTGCCGGCCGCGTCGCCGACCCGGGGCGGGGCGTACACCCGCACGTCCGGGAACGCGCCGGCGTTCAGGCCCAGCTTCGCGTACGCCGCGCGGGTGGGCTCGTCCAGACGGGTGTTGGGGTGGTCGAGGAAGAGCAGGTCCTCGCCCTTGACGTTGAAGATCAGCGCCTTGGCGTTGACCGCGTCGCCCCCCAGCACGCCGGAGCGGAACACCGAGTAGAGCAGGAAGGTGGCGAAGCTGGTCTTGGTCGCCACACCGGAGATGCCGGAGATGGAGACGTGCGCGCCCCGGCTGCCGTCGAGGAAGTCGGCGTTGAGGTAGACCGGGACCCCGTCGCGGCCCATCCCCATCGGGATGCGTCGCTCCATCCGGTCGAAGTGCAGCGCGCGCGCCCGGGCGTCACCCTCGGCCCGGTGCACCACCATGCCCGGCGTCGGCGGCACGTACAGCTCCGGGTCGACGCGCGTGGTGGTGATCTCGGCCGCCTCCTGCACCTGCGCCGGCAGCGTGCCGTCGGCGATGGCGAAGACGTCCGAGTCGAACTGGGCGCCCTCGTGCCGGGCGCGGACCTGGGTGACCACCCCGGCGATCGTCACCGGCTCCCGGTCGGGCAGCTCCCGCCGGGTCACCACCACATCGTCGAGCTGCAGGTAGCTGCCCGGCGCCACGGCCGTCCAGAACTGCAACGGGGTGGCGTCGGCGGTGCCCAGCACCCGCCCGACCGCCTCGCCGGGGCTGTCGAGGTCGGCGTCGGTCATCGGGCGAGACGGGTCGGTCGGGCAGCACGGTCGGGAAGCATGCTGTGCATCCTGCCCGAGGAGTACGACAGGTCGCCACGCGACGCGGCGGACGACACCCTGGTCCGTCACACCCGCGACAGTGGGTGTGCGGCCGGGTGACGGCCCGTTACGGGCGGGCGTGGCGGAGCATGAGGACGCCGTCGTCGGCGGCGAGCACGTGGCGCAACGGCAGGTGCCGGGGTGGGGCGGTGTCGCCGGCGGTGATCCGGCCCGGTCCCGCTCCGGCGAGCAGGGGAGAGACGGTCAAACACAACTCGTCCACGAGGTCGGCGGCGGTGAGCGCGCCGAACAGGTGCGGCCCGCCCTCGCAGAGCAGTTGGGTCAGCCCGCGCCCGTGCAGCGCGGCGAGGCCGGCGGCCAGGTCGACCCGGTCGGTGCCGCAGCGCAGCAGGTCGGCGACGTCGGTGAGGCCGGGCGGCGGCTCGGCGTGGGCGTGGGTGAGCACGATCGGTCGGGTCGGCGCGTCGGCGAAGGCGGCCTGCGCAGGGTCCAGGTCGAGGGAGCCGGAGACGACCACCAGGGTCGGGTACTCCACCAGGCCGTTGGCCCGACGCCAGGCGCGCCGGGTCTCGTTGAGGCGGACCGCCCGGTATCCCTCGTGGCGCAGCGTGCCGGCGGCCACCACCAGCGCGTCGCAGACCATCCGCAGCAGGCCGAACACGCGCTTGTCCGGCTCGCCGGAGAGCCCGGCGGAGTAGCCGTCGACGCTCACCGCGCCGTCCAGGCTGGAGACGAAGTTGACCCGCAGTCGGGGCTGGTCGTCGCGGCCGTAGAGGGCGGTCAACGTGGTGTCGTCGAGTGGCTGTGCCGACGGTTCGGGCCAGAGTCGGCGGATCGGAATTCCGACGGTCATTCGCCGGCCGGACCGGTGACCGGAGGGGTCGGTTCTTCGGTACGGTGCTGACAGTCGCACCAGTTCCGGCCTGGGCAGTCGTCGTGTCGCCGGGCCCGGCACGCGCGGCAGATCATGCTCGCAGCCTAAGCCGCGGGAGGACAGGACAGCATGCCGCGTCAGATCTTCCAGCTGAAGATGTCCCTGGCCAGCGTCCGCCCACCGGTGTGGCGGCGGGTGCTCGTGCCGGCCGGCTACACGCTGGACCGGCTGCACCGGGTGGTGCAGCACGCGATGGGGTGGCGGGACTGCCACCTGCACTCGTTCGAGATCGACGCCGTGCAGTACGGCGAGCCCGACCCGGACGGTGAGTTGGGGCTGCACGACGAGTTGGACGTGCGGCTGGACGCGGTGCTCGGCAAGGGCAGCCGGTTCTCCTACACGTACGACTTCGGCGACTGGTGGGAGCACGACCTGGTCGTGGAGGACGCGTTGACCGTCGACCCCGACGAGCGGTACCCGGTCTGTCTGGCCGGCGAGCGGGCCTGCCCGCCGGAGGGTATCGGCGGGCCGCTGGGCTATCGCGCGCTTCTGGTCGCCCTGGACGACCAGGCCGCGCCGGCCGATCTCGCCGACCCGCGGTTGGCGTTGCTGCGTGACTGGGCGGGTGCCACCTTCGACCCGTCCCGCTTCGACGCCGAGCGTTCGACCACCCTCCTCCGCCGCTTCTGCTGACCACACCCCGGGCGCCGACCGGTGTGCGTCCGCCCTGTCGATCAAGACGTTCGCGTCGGCGGCAGGGCGATTTCTGACCGAAATCCTTTGATCACCCGAGTTGAAAGGGCTGGTCAGGGTGGGTTTCGGTGGGGACAGGTGGGGCCTGTGAGGCGCGCGGTAACGATCTGGGAACGCTCCCATCGCCCTATTGACACTCCCGTTACCCGACGGCAATCTCATGGGAGCGCTCCCGGAGGTGGCATGGGTCACTCACGCATCCCCGGCCTGGCGCGATGAGACACCCCCCACCACAACCACCCAGCCTCACCACCGGAAAGAGGGGTCAGCGCATGAGTGTCACCACGCGGCGTACCCGCCTGGCGGCCGCTGCCCTGGCCGCGATCACCGCAATCGGCGGTCTCGCGGCCTGCGGCAAGGACGACGACGAGCCGGCTGCCGGCGAGAAGCCGACCAAGTTGGTCGTCGACACCTTCAGCGAGTTCGGCTACGACGAGCTCGTGAAGCAGTACGAGAAGGACACCGGCATCAAGGTCGAGCTGCGCAAGACCGCGCAGCTCAGCGAGTACCGGCCGAAGCTGGTCCGCTACCTGGCCACCGGCAAGGGCGCGGCGGACGTCACCGCCCTGGAAGAGGGCATCCTCAACGAGTTCAAGACCAACCCGCGTAACTGGGTTGACCTCAACCCGCTGATCGCCGACCACTCGAAGGAATACCTGCCCTGGAAGTGGGAGCTGGGCAAGTCGCAGGACGGCCGGTTGGTCGGCCTGCCGACCGACGTCGGCAGCCTCGCCGTCTGCTACCGCAAGGACCTGTTCCAGGCGGCCGGCCTGCCCACCGAGCGCGACCAGGTGTCGGCGCTCTGGTCGGACTGGAACGGCTTCCACGAGGCCGGTCGGAAGTACAAGCAGGCCACCGGCAAGGCGTTCGTCGACTCGATCACCGCCGTCTCGAACGGTGTCATGTTCCAGGGCAACGGTGATCTGTTCTACGACAAGGAGAACAACATCATCGCGGACACCAGCCCCGCGGTGAAGAACGCCTGGGACACCGCCACCTCGATGGTGGACATCTCCGCCAAGACGTCCACCTGGTCGCCGGAGTGGTCGGGTGGCTTCAAGCAGGGCACCTTCGCGGTCACCTTCTGCCCGTCCTGGATGCTCGGCATCGTCTCGGACAACTCCGGTCCGGCCAACAAGGGCAAGTGGGATGTCGCGTCCGTGCCGGGTGGCGGCGGCAACTGGGGTGGCTCCTGGCTCGCGGTTCCCGAGCAGAGCAAGTACCCGAAGGAGGCGGCGAAGCTCGCCGAGTACCTCACCAACGCCAAGAGCCAGGTGGAGGCCTTCAAGCTCAAGGGCCCGCTGCCGACCAACCTGGAGGCGCTGAAGAACGAGGCGTTCCTCAGCTACACCAACGAGTACTTCAGCAACGCGCCGACCGGCAAGATCTTCGGTGAGAGCGTCGCCAAGATCCAGCCGACCCACCTGGGTCCGAAGCACCAGGCGGTGAAGGAGAACGCGTTCGAGCCGGCACTGCGGGCGTTCGAGAACGGGCAGGCCGACAAGACGAAGGCCTGGGAGCAGTTCACGAAGGACGCCAAGACTCAGGGTGCCTTCTGAGTGATTCCCTGCCGGTGGCGTTCGGGGCTTCCCGGACGCCACCGGCCGGTCCCCTCCGCGTAGCGCCCTGCGCGAGGGCCCCCGGGCCTCGCCGGAAAAGGAAATTCGCATGAGCCTGTCGGCCACGACGGCACCGCCGTCGCCAGCAGCACCGCCCCCTCCGGACGTCTCTTCCCGACGTAACCGGGGAAGGTTACTCAACCGTCTCGACGTCAAGTACTCGCCGTACCTCTACATCGCGCCGTTCTTCGTGATCTTCGGCGTGTTCGGGTTGTACCCGATGGTGCGTACCGCCTGGATGTCCCTGCACGACTGGGACCTGATCGGCGACCACTCGTTCATCGGCTTCGACAACTACACCCGGCTGGTGTCCGACGAGTACTTCTGGAACGCGCTGGTCAACACGTTCGGCATCTTCGCCCTGTCGACCATTCCGCAGTTGTTGCTCGCCCTCTTCCTGGCGAACCTGCTCAACCGGACCTTCCTGCGCGCCAAGACCTTCTTCCGGATGGCCATCTTCGTGCCGAACGTGGTGTCGGTGGCCGCGGTCGCGATCGTCTTCGGGATGCTGTTCCAGCGGGAGTTCGGTCTCTTCAACTGGCTGCTCAGCCTCGTCGGTGTCGACGCTGTCGACTGGGACTCGCAGCGGTGGAGCTCCTGGTTCGCCATCTCCACGATGGTCAACTGGCGGTGGACCGGGTACAACACCCTGATCCTGCTCGCCGGGATGCAGGCGATCCCGAAGGACCTCTACGAGGCCGCGGAGATCGACGGCGCGAGCCCGTGGCGACAGTTCTGGCAGATCACCCTGCCGATGCTCAAGCCCACCTTCATCTTCGTGGTCATCCTGTCCACGATCGGCGGCATGCAGCTCTTCACCGAGCCGCTGCTCTTCGGCAACGGCAACATCCTCGGCGGCGACCAGCGGGAGTTCCAGACGCTGGCCATGTACATGTACGAGATGGGCATCGAAAACCTGAGCACCGCCGGCTACGGAGCCGCGGTCGCCTGGGCGATCTTCGTGATCATCATCGTGGTGTCGCTGTTCAACTTCCTACTCGTCCGCCGCTCGGCGAAGTGAGGAGCAAGCGATGACTTCGGCTTCTCGGCGCCTGTGGCGCACCAGCCCGCTGACCTACATGGCGCTCGTCCTGGCGGCGCTGCTGTCGATCTACCCGTTCTACTACATGATCGTGATCGGCACCCGCAGCCTGGACAACATCAACGACGTGCCGCCACCGGTAACCCCCGGTGGAGCGTTCGGTGACAACTTCGGGCGGGTGCTCGACAACGACGCCGCCAACTTCTTCACCGGCATGATGAACTCGATCATCGTCTCCTCGGTGGTCACCGTCTCGGTGGTGCTCACCGGTTCGCTGGCCGGGTTCGCCTTCGCCAAACTGCGGTTCCGCGGCAGCAACGCCCTCCTGCTGGCGATCATCGTCACCATGATGATCCCGACCCAGATGGGGCTCATCCCGCTCTGGGGCATGATGCAGGACCTCGGGTGGTACGACACCCTCTACGCGGTCACCGTGCCGTTCCTGGTCAGCGCCTTCGGCGTGTTCATGATGCGGCAGTACGCCAGCCAGGCGATCTCCGACGAGCTGATCGAGGCCGGTCGGGTCGACGGGGCCAGCACGTTCCGGATCTACTGGAACATCGTGCTGCCCGCGCTGCGCCCCGCCGCAGGCGTCCTCGGTCTGCTGACCTTCATGGAGACCTGGAACTCGTTCCTCTGGCCGTACGCCATCCTCACCCCGGAGAACCCGACCCTCCAGGTCTCGCTCTCCTTCCTCTCGTACGCCTACTACACCGACTACTCCCAGGTGTTCGCCGCCACGGCGATCGGCACCATCCCCCTGGTCGTCGTGTTTCTCGTGTTCGGCCGCCAGATCATCGGCGGGATCATGGAAGGTGCCGTCAAGTCGTGAGCAACCCCGCCAGCCCGCCCGCCGTCGGCGTCCTCGACGAGCGCCCCGGGCTGACCTTCCCACCCGGATTCCTGTGGGGAGCCGCGACCGCGGCATACCAGATCGAGGGGGCGGCGGCCGAGGACGGCCGCACCCCGTCGATCTGGGACACCTTCAGCCACACCGACGGTCGCGTCGTCGCCGGGCACACCGGCGACGTCGCGTGCGACCACTACCACCGGCTCGGCGGCGACGTCGCCCTGATGGCCGAGCTGGGCCTCAAGTCGTACCGCTTCTCGGTCTCCTGGTCCCGGGTGCAGCCCGGCGGCGTCGGCGCGGCCAACCCGCAGGGGTTGGACTTCTACCGCCGACTCGTCGACGAGCTGCTGGCCAACGGCATCGAGCCGTGGCTGACCCTCTACCACTGGGACCTGCCGCAGCCGCTGGAGGACGCCGGCGGCTGGCCGGCCCGGGACACCGCGGCCCGCTTCGCCGACTACACGACCCTGGTGGCCGACGCGCTCGGTGACCGGGTGCGGTACTGGACCACGCTCAACGAGCCGTGGTGCTCGGCGTTCCTCGGCTACGGGTCCGGGGTGCACGCCCCGGGCCGTACCGACGGGGCGGACGCGGTCCGCGCCGGGCACCACCTGATGCTCGGTCACGGCCTGGCCGTGCAGGCGTTGCGGGCCACCCGGCCGGCTGCCGAGGTGGGCGTGACGGTCAACCTCTACCCGGTCGACCCGGCCACCGACGCCCCGGCCGACGTGGACGCGGCCCGACGGATCGACGGGCTGGCCAACCGGTTCTTCCTGGACCCGCTGCTGCGCGGGTCGTACCCGGAGGACCTGCTGGCCGACCTCGCCCCGGTGACCGACTTCGACCACGTGCGCGACGGCGACCTGGCGACCATCTCCGAGCCGCTGGACCTGGTCGGGGTCAACTACTACAGCCGGCACGTCGTCGCCGCGGCGGTCGAGGGTGACCCGGTCGACCCGGCCCCCTCGTGCTGGCCCGGCAGCGAGGACGTCCGGTTCGTCACCCGGGGCGTCCCGGTCACCGACATGGGCTGGGAGATCGACGCCCCGGGCCTGCGCGAGACCCTGCAACGGGTGCACGGTTACACCGATCTGCCGCTGTACGTCACCGAGAACGGCTCCGCGTTCGTCGATTCGGTCGTCGACGGGCAGGTCGACGACGTCGACCGGCTGGCCTACTTCGACGCCCACCTGCGCGCGGCGCACGAGGCGATCGACGACGGAGTGCCCCTGCGGGGATACTTCGCCTGGTCGTTGATGGATAATTTCGAATGGGCCTGGGGTTACACCAAGCGGTTCGGCATGATCCACGTCGACTACGACAGCCAGGTTCGCATCCCCAAGTCCAGCGCCAAGTGGTACGCCTCGGTGATCCGGCGCAACGGTCTGGCCGCACAATAGGCTCGGGCCAGCCATCAGGACGGCCCCGGCGTCCACCTCCCGCAGGTGGCGCCGGGTCCGCCCGCCGTCGGAGGAGCACACCATGACAACGCAGCGCACCCGGTCGCTCGGGCGCCCGACCCTCGACGCGGTCGCGGCGCGTGCCGGCGTCGGCCGGGGCACGGTGTCCCGCGTCGTCAACGGCTCACCCCAGGTCAGCCCGGAGGCCCGGGCCGCGGTCCAGCAGGCCATCGCCGAGTTGGGGTACGTGCCGAACCGTGCCGCCCGTGCGCTCGTCACCCAGCGCACCGACTCGGTCGCGCTCGTGGTGTCCGAGTCCGGTGACCGGGTCTTCACCGAACCGTTCTTCGCCTCGATCGTGCGGGGCATCAGCTCCGGGCTGCTGGAGACCCCGATGCAGCTCTGGCTGGCCATGGCGCAGTCGCCGGTGGAGCGGGAACGGGTCGAGCACCACCTGACCAACCAGCACGTCGACGGCGTACTGCTGCTGTCGTTGCACGACTCCGACCCGCTGCCGACGTTGCTGGAGGAGCGTGGGCTGCCCGCCGTGCTCGGTGGTCGGCCGGCCCGGATGCTGCAACCGGGCGCACAACCGGCCTGGTTCGTCGACGTGGACAACGTTGGCGGGGCGCGGCAGGCGGTGGAGTACCTGACCGGGCTGGGACGTCGGCGCATCGCCACCATCGCCGGTCCGCAGGACATGGGCGCCGGCCTGGCCCGTCTGGCCGGCTACACCGAGGCGGTCCAGGCCACCGGGGTCGGGGTGAACCCCGACCTGATCGCGTACGGCGACTTCAGCGAGGGCAGCGGCACGGCCTGCATGGCCCGACTGTTGGACGTCTGCCCGGACCTGGACGCCGTCTTCGTCGCGTCCGACCTGATGGCGTTCGGCGCGCTGCGTACCCTGCGCGAGGCCGGTCGGCGCGTGCCCGAGGACGTCGCGGTGATCGGCTTCGACGACGCGACGATCGCCCTCCAGTCGGACCCGCCGCTGACCACCGTCTTCCAGCCGGTGGAGGAGATGGGCCGGCAGATGGCTCGCCTGCTGGTCGCCCGCATCCGTGGCGAGGAGCTGCAGGCCCCGCACATCCTCCTGGACACCCAACTGGTCCACCGCGCCTCCGCCTGACCTCCCCGGGACCGCGGGGGGTCAGGAGGTCCAGCGGCGGAGTTCGCGTTTGGCCAGGGAGTTGCGGTGGACCTCGTCGGGGCCGTCGGCCAGGCGTAGGGTGCGGGTCTGCGCCCAGAGGGCGGCCAGTGGGGTGTCCTGGCTGACGCCGGCACCGCCGTACCCCTGGATGGCCTTGTCGATCACCCACTCCGCCATCGCCGGGGTGCCGATCTTGATGGCCTGGATCTCGGTGTGTGCGCCCTTGTTGCCGACGGTGTCCATCAGCCAGGCCGTCTTGAGCACCAGCAACCGGGCCTGCTCGATACGCACCCGTGACTCGGCGATCCACTCCCGGACCACGCCCTGCTCGGCGAGGGGTCGGCCGAACGCGACGCGCCCGAGCGCACGCTTGCAGAGCAGCTCCAATGCCCGCTCAGCCATTCCGATCATTCGCATGCAGTGGTGGATCCGGCCCGGACCGAGCCGGGCCTGGGCGATGGCGAAGCCGGTGCCCTCGGCGCCGATCAGGTTCTCCGCGGGCACCCGGACGTCGGTGAAGTCGATCTCGGCGTGGCCGCCGTGGGAGCCGTCGGTGTAGCCGAAGACGGTCATCCCGCGGCGGACGACCACGCCCGGCGTGTCCCGGGGGACCAGGACCATGCTCTGCTGACGGTGCCGGTCGGCCGAGGGGTCGGTCTTGCCCATCACGATGAGGATCTCGCAGCGCGGGTCCATCGCGCCGGACGACCACCACTTGCGCCCGTTGATCACGTACTCGTCGCCGTCGCGGGTGATCCGGGTGGCGATGTTGGTGGCGTCGGAGGACGCGACGTCCGGCTCCGTCATGCAGAACGCGGAGCGGATCTCGCCCTCCAGCAGGGGCATCAGCCACCGCTGCCGCTGCGCCTCCGAGCCGAACTCGGCCAGCAGTTCCATGTTGCCGGTGTCCGGTGCCGCGCAGTTGACCGCCTCCGGCGCCAGGTGCGGGCTGCGCCCGGTCAGCTCGGCGAGCGGAGCGTACTGGAGGTTGGTCAGGCTGGCGCCGTAGCGCGGATCGGGGAGGAACAGGTTCCACAGGCCGCGCTTGCGGGCCTCCGCCTTCAGCTCCGCCAACACCGGGGTACGCGACCACGGGTCCCCCGCGGCCACCTGCTCGGCGTGCACCGCCTCGGCCGGGTAGACGTGCTCGGTCAGGAACCGGGTCAGCTCGTCGCGTAGCTCCTCGGTCCGGCTGTCGTATGAGAAGTCCATCACCGCTCCCTGGCGGCGGTCAGCCCGTGCGCGACCAGCGGTGCCACCATCTCGCCGATCCGGTCGAAGCCCTCGCCGAGCGTCTGCCCGAGCGTGTGCCGGTAGTGGATGCCCTCGCAGATCACGGCGAGCTTGAAGCAGCCCAGCGCCACGTGCCAGTGCAGTGGCCCGACGTCCACGTCGCTGCGCCCGGCGTACCTGTCGATCAGCTCGCCGCCGGTGGGGAAGCCGGCGCGCGGACCGAGACCGTCGGCGACCGGGTTGCCCGCGGAGGTCTCGCTGCCGCCCAGCACGTCCCAGTACGTCAGCAGCAGCCCCAGGTCGGCCAGGGGGTCGCCGAGGGTGGCCATCTCCCAGTCGAGCACCGCGTGCACGGTCACCGGGTCGGCCGAGGCGAGGAGATTGTCCAGCCGGTAGTCGCCGTGCACGATCCGGCCGCTGTTCGCGCCCTCCGGGGTGGTCGCCGCGAGCAGGTCACGCAGCTCGTCGATGCCGGGCAGGGGGCGGCTGCGCGAACGGTCGAGCTGACCGGCCCAGCGGCGGACCTGCCGGGCCAGGTAGCCCTCGGGGCGGCCGAAGTCGCCGAGCCCGACGCTGGACGGCTCGACGCCGTGCAGCGCGGCGAGGGTGTCCATCATCGCCATGGCGAGGGCCCGGCGGCGCTCGTCGCCCAGCGGGTCGGTCTGCGCGCGGGTGCGGAACACCTCGCCGGGCATCCGTTCCATCAGGTAGAACGGCGCGCCGATCACCTCCGGGTCGGTGCAGAGCAGCAGCGCCCCCGGCACCGGCACGCCGGTCGGGGCCAGCGCCGAGATGACCCGGAACTCGCGGGCCATGTCGTGCGCGGTCGCCAGCACGTGCCCCAGCGGGGGACGGCGCAGCACGACCTCGTGGTCGCCGAGGTGCAGCAGGTAGGTGAGGTTGGACTTGCCGCCCGCGATCAGCTCAGCTCGCAGCGACCCGGCGGCCAGCTCCGGCCGGTGCTGTGCAAGGTAGGCGCCGAGGCGGTCCAGGGCCAGCCCGGCGGGGGAGGCGGGAACGGCCTCCGGCCGCGACGCATCGACGGCCGGATCGCTCATCCGACTAGTTGATGGCAGCCCGCTCACGTTGTCAAGGTCGGATTTTCCCCTCGGGACATGGCCCTGCAACAGGGACGAAATGGTCACCGACCAGGCTGGGTCCAGCCTGCCGGCCGCACTGTGGCCGGCCCGCCGAGCGGAGGGACAGACATGTTGCTGCGAGTTCGGGTCACCCTTCCGGACCGTCCGGGCACGCTCGGCCAGGTCGCCCGCACGCTGGGCGTCTCCGGTGCGGACATCGTCCAGGTGGTGGTCCTCGAACGACTCGGCGGGCGGGCGGTGGACGACTTCACGGTGGTCTGGCCGGGCGCGGCCCGGGTGGAGCGGCTGCTGGCCGGTCTGGCGGCGATTCCCGGGGTACGGGTGGACGGCGTGTGGCGGGCGATCGGCGCGCCCACCACCACCGGGCAGGACGCGGAGTTGCTGGCCCAGGTCGCGGCCAACCCGGCCGACGGGCTCGCCACCCTCGTCGACGCGGTGCCGGGCCTGCTGGCGGCCGACTGGGCCGTCGCCGCGGTGGTGCCCGTCGACTGGGCCTCGCGCACCGGGGGCGGAGGGGCGACGGTGGGGCACGCGAGCTGGCGTACCCCGGTGCCGTTGCGGTTGCCGGAGGTGACCCCGCTGCGCGGCAGGTCGATGACCACGCCCGACGGCACCCACCACGCGATCGCGCCGTTCGGCCGGGCGGGCCTGGTGCTGGTCGTCGCCCGCGAACACACCGAGACGCTCTGCGCCGCCGGGTTCCACAGCACCGAGGTGGATCGGCTCACCCAGCTCGTCCGGGCCAGCACGGTGATCCTCGGCGACCGGCTCGACCTGGTCGGCGCGCCCCCGGTGGTCACCGGCCCCTGAGCGGCCCGAGGAGTTCCCGGGTCGACACCGCCGAGCAACCGGGCGGCAACAGGCGAGGGTGAGGCTCTTACCGGGGAAGGGAGCCAACCATGACGTTGTGGCGGATCCGAGCGACGGTGGACGACCGGCCGGGTTACCTGTCGGTGCTCACGGCCAGCCTCGCGCTGCGCGGGGTCAACATCCTCACCGTGCAGGTGCAGCCCACCGAACAGGGCGCGGTGGACGACTTCCTGGTCGACGCACCGGACACCCTCGACGAGGCCGAGTTGGTCGCCGCCGTCGAGCGGGGTCGGGGTCGGGACTGCTGGGTGGCGCGCAGCGAGGCGCGCGGCCTGGCCGACCAGCCCACCCGGGTGCTCGGGCTGGCCAACCGGCTGGTGCGTGACCCGGATGCGACGGGTGAGGCCCTGCGGACACTGCTCGGCGCCGACTCGGTCAGCTGGCGGCCGGCGTCCGTCGGCGTCGACCGGGGGATCACCGGAGCGAGCATGTCCCTTGCCGACCCGGCGGGCGGCTCGTTCGCGCTGCGCCGGGCCGCGCCCGCGTTCACCCCGGCGGAGTACGCCCGGGCGCAGGCCCTGGTCGAGTTGGCCGCCACCGTGGCTCGTCGGGCCGCCGAACAGGTCACACTGGTGCTGCCCGACGGTGTCGAGGTGGCCGTGCGACCGGCCTGCGCCGACGACCTGCCCGGCGTACGGGAGTTGCACGAGGCGTGCTCGCCGCGCAGCCGGCACCGCCGATACCTGGGTGGGGCGGCGCTGCCGCGACCGGACCGGCTGCGTCGGTTGTTGGAGCCGAGCCGAGGCGTGACCCTGGTCGCGGTCGCCACCGGGCCGGACGGTGCGGGCGAGTCGGTCGTCGCCATGGCGAACCTGCTCGGCGAGGGCGACGAGGCCGAGGTGGCGCTGCTGGTGCGCGACGACTGGCAGCGGCGTGGGCTGGGCACGGCGTTGCTGCGCCGGCTGGCCAAGCACGCCGACGAGGCCGGGTACGCGGCGCTGGTGCTGCACGTGCAGGCCGAGAACGCCCCGATGCTGCGTACGCTGCGCCGGTCGGGTCGGGTCGGCTCGACCGAATGTGACGGCGCGTTGCTCACCGTGACCGTCCCGCTCGCCGCGCAGAGGAAGGGCACCCTGCTGACGCCGGGCGCGTAGCAGGGGCCCCTCCGCGTGCCGCGTCAGGTCGCGGGGTAGCTGCTGTAGTCGGGGAAGTTGCCGTAGAGCCGCCCGGCGCCGCCGACGGTGACGGCCTGGACGAGGAGGTCCCCGCCGACGAACGCGCCCTTCCAGGAGGCGCCCCGACCGCCGAACGGTTCGTCCCGGTCGCCCCGGGACCGTGGCTTGTTGATGCCCACCTTGAACGCCTGGAGGTCCTCGGCGAGCTTGCCGGCCTCCTCGATGTCGTCGCAGGCCAGCGACGCCACCAGCGCGCCGTTGGACGCGTTCATCGCGGCCAGCAGCTCGTCGGTGGTGTCCACCACGACGATCGTGTCGACCGGCCCGAACGGCTCGGCGTGCATCAACCGGGACCGGCCGGGCGGGGCGAGCAGCACCGACGGCGCGACGTACGCCGAGGTGTCCTGCCCGGGCAGGAACGGCGCGCCGGTGAGCTTGCCCCGGTGCAGGGGTACCGCGCCGCCGCGTACCGCCTCGTCGACCTTGCGGTGCAGCTCGTCGGCCTTTGCCGCGCTGATCAGTGGCCCGAAGTCCAGCTCGGGCAGCGGGTCGCCGTCCGCCCAGTCGTCGCCGACAGCGAGGGGGTGACCGAAACGGACCGAGCGGACGACCGGCAGGTACATGTCGAGGAACTCGTCGACCAGGTCGCGTTGCACCACGAACCGGGGGTACGCGGTGCAGCGCTGCTTGCCGTACTCGAAGCCCTTCTTGAGGTGCGCGGCGAGCAGGTCCCACTGGGAGAAGTTCCAGATGCCCCAGGCGTTGAGGCCCTCCTGCTCGATGAAGTGCCGCTTGTGGCTGTCGAGCAGGGCGGCGGCGACCTTGCCGCCGTTGGAGCGGCCGCCGACGAAGGCGACGGCACCGATCTCGGGTGCCCGGACCAGCACCTCGGACAGTTCCTCGCCACCGCCGCTGACGAGGGTGGCGGGCAGGCCGGCGCGGCGCATCAACGCGTGCGCGACGGTCAGACAGACCGCGCCGCCCTGGGACGGGGTCTTGGCGATGACGGCGTTCCCGGCCAGCAGTTGTACCAGTTCGGCGTGGACCAGGACGCTCATCGGGTAGTTCCATGATGCGATGTTGCTGACCGGGCCGGTCAGCGGCTGACGGCCGTCGGCGAGCATCCGGTCGATCTCGCCCACGTAC
The DNA here is from genome assembly GCF_029581455.1 of Micromonospora sp. WMMD964. Lineage (NCBI taxonomy): Bacteria > Bacillati > Actinomycetota > Actinomycetes > Micromonosporales > Micromonosporaceae > Micromonospora > Micromonospora sp. WMMD964. The sequence goes on from NZ_CP120860.1 coordinate 2,835,651, forward strand.
CAGCGGACGCCGTCGAGCGCCCGGTCCACGTCGGCGCAGGCCAGCCGCCAGGGTTTGCCGATCTCCCAGACCAGCAGCATGGCGAGCAGGTCGCGGTGGGCGGTGAGTGATTCCAGTGCCTCGCGGACGCGGGCCTTACGCTCGGCGAGCGGGGTCCGGGCCCACTCCCGGTGCGCGGCGGCGGCGTGCGTGACCGCGGCGCGGGCGGTGTCGGCGTCGAGTCGGGGCAGGTTGACGACGACGGTGTTGTCCACCGGGGTGTGGACCGGGGCGGGCCGGCCGACCGCCCGCCACGCGCCCTCGACCAGGTTGTGCAGGGTGGTGACGCCGTCGACTTCGGTGCCGAACGCCTCCGGGGTGGCGGCCACCGCGCGGGCCAGGATGTCGGACCAGGCGGTGCCGTCGGCGAGTCGTAGTGCCATCGTTTCTCCTCAGGGTCGACCGGGAACGGCGGCGTCGATGGCACCGCTGGTGATCGGTACTGTCTCGCGCCCAGTAGCCGGTCAGCAACAGTACGTTTGTCTGGCTGGCCGTCGACGCGTCTGGGCGGCGCGAGAATCTTTTCCCGACCGTGCGTCGTGAGCTGCGGTGACGCCGACAATAAATCGACGCACATCGATTGTGTGAGATGGTCCGCATTGTTACTCGCGAGTACGGAAGTGCGTCCGCGCACGCCCGGCTCGACCGGCGGGCTTCCCAACGGAGCACCCGCCCATTACATTGTCGGTTATCCATGGGAGCGCTTCCATGGCCTCCCGTGGCCACACCGCCACCCCCGCTGTCGCCGGTAGCCGTGCCGCCCGTACGCCGTCCCGCGTCGGTGCGACCGCCGGCGACGCCTCCGACAGGAGCCCGCCATGCGCCACCTGACCCGGCCGTTCAGCGGCCAGCCCGGCCGGTCACCGGCCGCCGACCAGCCCTGGCCGCGGCGGCTGCTGGCCGCCGGAGCGGCAGTGCTCACCGGTCTGTCCCTCGTGGTCACCGGGCCGACGTCGTCGCCCGCCTCGGCCGCGCCGGCCACCTACAACTACGCCGAGGCGTTGCAGAAGTCGCTGCTCTTCTACGAGGCGCAGCAGTCCGGTCGGTTGCCGGACTGGAACCGGGTCTCCTGGCGCGGCGACAGCGCCCTCACCGACGGTGCCGGGGCGGGCCTGGACCTCACCGGCGGCTGGTACGACGCCGGTGACCACGTCAAGTTCGGCTTCCCGATGGCGTTCAGCGCGACGATGCTCGCCTGGGGCGCGGTGGAGTACCGCAGCGGCTACGCCTCCTCGGGGCAACTCCCACACCTGCTCAACAACCTGCGCTTCGTCAACGACTACTTCATCAAGGCGCACCCGTCGGCGAACGTCCTCTACGGGCAGGTCGGCAAGGGCGACGACGACCACAAGTGGTGGGGCCCGGCCGAGGTGATGCCGATGGCGCGGCCCGCGTACAAGATCGATGCGAGCTGTGGCGGCGCGGACCTGGCCGGGGAGACGGCGGCGGCGATGGCCGCGTCCTCGATGGTGTTCCGGCCCACCGACGCGACCTACGCGGACAAGCTGCTCACCCACGCCCGGCAGCTCTACACGTTCGCCGACACGGTGCGGAAGTCGTACCACGAGTGCATCACCGACGCGACCAGCTTCTACCGGTCGTGGAGCGGCTGGCAGGACGAGCTGGTCTGGGCCGCGATCTGGCTGCACCGGGCCACCGGCGAGGCCGGCTACCTGGCCAAGGCCGAGAGCGAGTACGACAAGCTCGGCACCGAGAACCAGACCACCACCCGCTCCTACAAGTGGACGATCGCCTGGGACAACAAGCAGTTCGGCGCGTACGTGCTGCTGGCGAACCTGACCGGCAAGCAGAAGTACGTCGACGACGCCAACCGCTGGCTGGACTACTGGACCGTCGGTGTGAACGGGCAGCGGGTGCCGTACTCGCCGGGCGGGATGGCGGTGCTCGACTCCTGGGGCGCGCTGCGCTACGCCGCCAACACCTCGTTCGCGGCGCTGGTCTACAGCGACAAGACCACCGACACGACCCGCAAGGCGCGCTACCACGACTTCGCCGTCCGGCAGATCAACTACGCGCTCGGCGACAACCCGCGTAACTCCAGCTACGTGATCGGGTTCGGGGCGAACCCGCCGAAGAACCCGCACCACCGCACCGCGCACGGCTCCTGGTGGGACAGCCAGACCGTGCCCGTCGAGACCCGGCACACCCTCTACGGGGCGTTGGTCGGCGGCCCGTCGTCGCCCAACGACGCGTACAGCGACAGCCGGTCGGACTACGTGATGAACGAGGTCGCCACCGACTACAACGCCGGATTCACGTCCGCGCTGGTCCGGCTGACCTCCGAGTACGGCGGCACGCCGCTGGCGAACTTCCCGGTCGCCGAGACGCCGGACATCGACGAGCTGACCGTGGAGACCACCGTGACGCAGGCCGAACCCCGGGCCACCGGGCTCAAGGTGATGGTCTACAACAAGTCGGCGTTCCCGGCCCGCGCGCTGACCGACGGCCGGTTCCGGTACTACTTCCGGCCCGACGGCACCGGCCCGGTGCAGGTGACCTCCGGCTACACCCAGGGCTGCCCGTCCCCGACCACGGCCAAGCAGTACAGCGGAGACATCTGGTACGTCGAGGTGGACTGCACCGGCCACACCATCGCCCCGGCCGGTCAGTCACAGCACCGGATGGAGGTCCAGTTCAAGGTGGGCGTGCCGGAGGGCGGCACCTGGGACCCGACGAACGACCCGTCGTACCAGGCCACCGCCGGGCCCAACCGCAAGGTGCCGCTCTACTCGGGCACCACCCGCGTCTGGGGCGACGAGCCCGGACCCGTCGTACCGGACACCACCGCGCCGAGCGTGCCCGGCACGCCTGTCGCGTCCGCCGTCACGTCGAGCGGGCTCACGCTGACCTGGGCCGCGTCCACCGACACCGGCGGCAGCAGCCTGGCCGGCTACGAGATCACCCAGTCGCAGGCGGGCAGCGACGCAGTGGTGCTGCGTACCGCCACCACCAACACGCTCGCGGTGACCGGGCTGCTGCCGGAGCGGACGTACCAGTTCACCGTGCGGGCCCTCGACGGCGCCGGCAACCGGTCGGCGTCGTCGGCCGCCGTCAGCGTCACCACGCCGGCCGGACCGGCGCCGGACACCACCGCGCCCACCGCGCCCGGCACCCCGGTCGCCTCGGCGGTCACCGCCACCGGGCTCACCCTGAGCTGGGCGGCGTCGACCGACAACGTGGGCGTCACCGGCTACCGGGTCTACCGCGAGGCCGGCGCCACCGACGCGCTGGTCGGCTCGCCGACCGGCACCACGGTCGCGGTGACCGGGCTGACCGCGTCGACGGCGTACCAGTTCTACGTGGTGGCGGTGGACGCCGCCGGCAACACCTCCGCGGCGTCCGCGCCGGTCGCGGTGACCACCGCGGCCCCGCCGGTCGGTGGGGCCTGTTCGGTGGGGTACGCCACGACCGACTGGAACACCGGCTTCACCGCCACCGTCACGATCACCAACACCGGCACCACGGCGATCAACGGCTGGACCCTGCGGTTCACCTTCGCCGGCGGACAGACCGTCAGTCAGGGCTGGTCGGCGGCGGTCAGCCAGAGCGGCACGGCGGTCACCGCGACGAACCTGTCCTACAACGGCACGCTCGCGCCCGGGGCGTCGGTGAGCTTCGGCTTCAACGGAACGCACACCGGCAACAACCCGAAGCCGGCGGCCTTCACAGTGAACAACGCCGCCTGCGCCGTCGCCTGACACATCACCGACAGTGCTGCCTCCCCGTGTTCGGAGGCGGCACTGTCGGTGATGTCGCGCGGATCTCGCGCGTGGACCGGGATAACCGCAGGGGATTCCGGGCACAACCAACCGGGTGGGGGAGTTGCTGACTGTCGGGCACGGCACCGCCGACCGGGTGCGGCTGGGTGAGCTGCTGACCGCGGGCGGGGTGGCTCTGCTGGTGGACGTGCGGCGGTACCCCGCCAGCCGCACCAACCCGGACGTCCGCCGCGAGGAACTCGAACGGTGGCTGCCCGAGTACGGCATCGACTACCGCTGGGAGCCGCGGCTCGGCGGACGACGGCACGTCCCGGCCGGTGAACCCGAGCCGGACACCTGGTGGAAGGTCGAGGCGTTCCGGGCGTACGCCGCGTACACCCGCACGCCGGAATTCGACGCGGCGCTGACCGAGGTGCTGGCCGACGCGGCCGGACGGACCACCGCTGTCATGTGCAGTGAGAGCCTGTGGTGGCGCTGCCACCGCCGGCTCATCGCCGACGTCGCGGCGCTCGGTCGCGGGACACCTGTGGCACACCTCATGCCGGACGGGCGGCTCAGTCTCCACCAGCCCGCCGAGGGTGCCCGCCGGCTCCCCGACGGGCACCTCTGCTGGGGCGGTTGACGCCCCGCTCACTCCACCAGGTCGTCGGCGAGCAGATCCATCAGCAGGGCGTCGTGCCAGCGGCCGTCCTCGCCGCGCTCGTAGCGGCGCATGATGCCCACCGGGCGGAAGCCCACCTTGGCGTACGCGCGGATCGCGGCGCTGTTCGCCGCCGCCGGGTCGATCGTGAAGCGGTGGTGGCCGTACTCGTCGACGAGGTGCCGGGCCAGGGTGCGGATCGCGTCCACCCCCAGGCCGGTGCCGCGTACCGCCGGGTCGAGGAAGACGTCCAGGCTGGCGTGGCGGTAGTCCGGGTCGGCCTCGGCGTACCACTGGATCGCGCCGACCACCTGCCCGTCGTGCTCGATGGCGTACACGTGCAGGTCGTCGTCGCCGAGGTCGGCGCGGACGGCACCGGTCAGGTCGTCGCCGCCCCGCCACCACCGGCGCACCTCCGGGTCGGCCCGGATCGCCGCGAGGGCCGGCACGTCCGTGTCCGTCGCCGGGCGCAGGGTCACCGCCCGCCCGTGCAGCATCGGCGTCAGCCCCGGACTTCGCCGTGCTCGACGCAGACCGCCGACCAACCCACCGGCAACACCTGCACCTTCATCCGACGCCGACACCGGGGGCAGAACCGGGGCGGCTCCAACCGGCGGGCCGTGGCGCAGGCCGGGTGCGCGGTGGCCGTCGCCGGCTCACCGCACCTGTCGCACCACAGCTCCGTCGTCGTCATCGTCGTCACAGTGTCGCGGAGAGGGCCTTGACCGGCATCTTCAGCTCGTCCAGCAACTCCAGGTCGGCGGTCGCCGGTCGACCCAGCGTGGTCAGGTAGTTGCCGACGATCACCGCGTTGATGCCGCCGAGCAGACCGTCGCGGGTGCCCAGGTCACCGAGGGTGATCTCCCGACCGCCCGCGTACCGGAGGATGGTGCGCGGCATGGCCAGCCGGAACGCGGCGATGGCCCGCAGCGCGTCCTTGCCCTCCACCACCGGGCGGTCACCGAGCGGGGTGCCGGGACGCGGGTTGAGGAAGTTGAGCGGCACCTCGTGCGGGTCGAGCTCGGCGAGCTGGGCGGCGAACTCGGCCCGCTGCTCGACGGTCTCGCCGAGGCCGAGGATCCCGCCGCAGCACACCTCCATGCCGGAGTCGCGGACCATCCGCAGGGTCTCCCAGCGCTCCTCCCAGGAGTGCGTGGTGACCACGTTCGGGAAGTACGACCGGCAGGTCTCCAGGTTGTGGTTGTAGCGGTGCACGCCCATGTCGACCAGGTCGTCGACCTGCTCCTTGGTCAGCATGCCCAGCGACGCCGCGACCTGGATGTCGACGGCCGCCTTGATGGCGGCGACGCCCTCGCGCATCTGCTTCATGAGCCGGGCGTCCGGGCCGCGTACCGCGGCGACGATGCAGAACTCGGTCGCCCCGGTGGCGGCGGTCTGCTTCGCCGCCTCCACCAGCGACGGGATGTCCAGCCACACCGAGCGCACCGGGGAGGTGAACAGCCCGGACTGGGAACAGAAGTGGCAGTCCTCCGGGCACCCGCCGGTTTTCAGCGAGACGATCCCCTCGACCTCGACCTCCGGGCCGCACCAGCGCATGCGCACGTCGTGAGCGAGCTGAAGGGCGGCGGGGAGGTGCTCGTCGGGCAGGTTCAACACGGCGAGGATGCCGGCCTGGTCGAGGCCGACGCCGTCACCGAGGACCTGGGTCCGGGCCTGGTCGAGGATCTCTGGCATGGCTCGTACCCTACAAGGCGGCCCGATCAGCCGGAATGACCTGGGAACCCCTACGCCGGCCAGCGAGTGGATCCGTCGGGCGTCGGCGGCGGGTGGTAATTTCGCCCGGCGGGTGTCGGGCTGACCGGCACGAACGGCGGTGAAGGGGTGACGTGGCGGACTGGCTGGCGGCGCTCGACCGCCGCGCGGAGTTGCGGGCGAGAGCCGGGCTGACCCGGCGACTGCATCCGCGTCCCGCCGCCGACGGCATGACCGATCTGGCCGGCAACGACTACCTCGGCCTGGCCACCCACCCGGAGGTCACCGCCGCCGCCGCGGCCGCACTGTCGGCGTACGGGTTGGGGGCGACCGGGTCGCGCCTGGTGCGCGGCTCCACCGACGCGCACGAGGCGTTGGAGACCGAGCTGGCGCGGTGGCTGGGCACCGACCGTGCCCTCGTCTTCTCCTCCGGCTACCTGGCGAACCTCGGCGCGCTGCGGGCGCTCGTCCGACCTCGGACGCTGCTCGTGTCGGACGCGCACAACCACGCGTCCCTGATCGACGGCTGCCGGATCTCCGGTGCGGAGACGGTGGTCACGCCGCACGCCGACGTGGACGCGGTGGCCGCCGCGCTCGCCGCCGCTCCGGGTCGCCCGGCGGTGGTGGTGACCGAGTCGGTGTTCTCGGTCGACGGTGACCTCGCCCCACTGGCCCGGCTGCACGCCGTGGCCCGCCGTCACGGCGCTCTGCTGCTGGTCGACGACGCGCACGCGCTGGGTGTGACAGGTCCGGCCGGGGCGGGCGCGGTGGCGGCGGCGAAGCTGGCCGGTGAGCCGGACGTGGTGGTCACCGCCACCCTGTCCAAGGCGCTCGGCGGTGCGGGTGGCGTGGTGGCCGGCCCGGCCGAGTTCGTCCGGCACCTGGTCGAGACCAGCCGTACGTTCATCTTCGACACGGCCCTGCCCCCGGCGGTCGCCGCCGGGGTGCACGCCGCGCTGCGGCTGACCCGGGGCGGCGACGATGTGCGCGTGGAACTCGCCGACCGGGTGGCCCTGGCGGTCGGCCGACTGCGGGCGGCCGGGTTGACCGTCTCCGCGCCGGACGCGGCGGTGATCTCGGTGGCGGCTCCCAGCCCGGAGGCGGCGACCGCCTGGGCCGCCGACTGCCGGGACCGGGGCGTCGCGGTGGGGTGCTTCCGACCGCCGTCCACCCCGGACAGCCGGTCCCGCCTGCGCCTGACGGTCAGCGCGGGAGTGCCCCGGGCGACGTTCGAACGGGCCCTGGACGTCATCGTGGAGTCCGCCCCATGACCGGGTGGGAGGGGCCGGTCCTGGTCACCGGCACCGACACCGAGGTCGGTAAGACCGTGGTGACGGCGACGATCGCGGCGGCCGCGCAGGCCGCCGGGTTGCGGGTGGCCGTGGTCAAACCCGGCCAGACCGGTACGGCGGGCGGTGAGCCGGGCGACGTGGACGCGGTGAACCGGTTGGCGGCTCCGCTGACCGGCCGGACCCTGGCCAGTTATCCCGATCCGCTGGCGCCGTTGGCTGCCGCCCGGGTCGCCGATCTGCCGCCGTTGGAGCTGTACACGGCGGTGGACGCGGTGCGTGACGAGGTCGACAAGCACGACCTGGTGTTGATCGAGGGCGCGGGTGGGCTGCTGGTGCCGATGGGGCTGCGTCCGTCGGGGGAGCCGTGGACGATGGCCGACCTGGCGGTGTCGCTCGGCGCTCCGGCGGTGGTGGTCGCCCGTGCCGGGTTGGGCACGCTCAACCACACGGCGCTGACAATGGAGGCGCTGGACCGGCGGGCCGTGCCGGCGGGTGTGGTGATCGGCGCCTGGCCGGCCCGGCCGGAGTTGGTGCACTGGACGAACCTCACCGACCTGGTGCCGAACCTGCTCGGCGCGGTGCCCGACGGCGCGGGTGCGATGGACCCGGGTGTGTTCCGGCGTTCCGCTCCGGGTTGGCTCACCCCGGCCCTGCACGGTGTGCTCGACGACTGGCGGGTCTGGGCCGAGGAGAGCGGCTGAACACCTGACTTTCGTCGGTGTCCGCCCAGGTCGGGCGTGGGTAGCCTGACCGCCGTGCGGATCCTCGACTCCTGGCCGCCGGGTTGGTGGGACCGGCGGCGTCGCCTGCTGTCGGACGTGCTGCTCTGGGCGGTGGTGGCCGCCCCGGTGGGTTACGCCGGGTTCAGCCCGCCCTACGCGCCGTACGCGGTGCCGCTGACGCTGGCCAAGGTGTCGCTGCTCGGCGCGGCGGTGGCGGCGTGTCGACGTCAGCCGTTGGCCGCCCTCGTGCTGGTGGTGCTGGGGTCGGTGGTCGACGGCAACTTCGTGTTCGCGATTCCGGTCTTCAGTTACCTCGCCGGGCGGCGTGCCGCGTCGGTCGGTCCGGCGGCCGGTGTCTTCGTGCTGATCGTGGCCGGCGGCACGGCGCTCAACCTGGGGCTGCTCGGCACCGGCGCGGCCACCTGGTTCCTGCTCGCCTCGGTGCTGCTGTTCGCGGCGGTGTTCCCCTGGTTGGTCGGCCGGTACCGGCGTCAGCAGCAGGAATTGGTCGACGCCGGTCGACGGCACGTGGAGGCGTCGGCCCGGGAGCAGCGTGGTGCCGCCGAACGGATCCGGTTGCGGGAGCGGGCCCGGATCGCCGGGGAGATGCACGACTCACTCGGTCACGACCTCAGCCTGATCGCGTTGCGCGCCGCCGCCCTGGAGGTGGCCGCCGACCTCGACGAGCGGCACCGGGCGGCGGCGGGGGAGTTGCGGGCCAGTGTCTCCGCTGCCACCGAGCGACTGCACGAGATCATCGGGGTGCTCCGTGAGGAGGGGGGCGCGTCGGTGCGTCCGAGCGGGGAGACCGTCGCCGAGCTGGTCGAGGGCGCCCGGGAGGCCGGCATGGCGGTGCGCCTGGAGGCGGCCCCCGCGGTCGCGGAGCTACCGGCGATGACCGGGCACGCCGCGCACCGGATCGTGCGGGAGGCGTTGACCAACGCCGCTCGGTACGCGCCCGGCGCTCCGGTCGAGGTGTCGGTGATCCGCACGGGTGACCGGGTGGAGGTGGCCGTCGTCAACGACGCCCCGACGGCGGGCCCGTTGCCCGCCCCGCCGTCGCAGGGCAGCGGGTTGCTCGCCCTCGCCGAGCGGGTCCGTCTCGCCGGTGGCACGCTGCGCGCCGGCCCCCGTACCAGCGGTGGTTTCGCCGTGCGGGCGGTGTTGCCGGCCACCGGGGCGATGGAGGCCCCCGCCGGGGTGAATCCGGCGGCACCTCTCGACGCGGCGGAGCCCGGTGCGGTGGACCGGCCGGTGGACGCGGAGCGGCGGTTGCACGACGCCCGCCGACGGGTGCGGCGCAGCCTGCTGGTGGCTCTGGTGGCACCGGCCGGGTTCGCTTTGGTGCTCTCCCTCGTCTACTACCCGGTGGCGACGGCGGGCACGGTGCTGGACCGGGCCACCTTCGATCAGATGCGTCTCGGTACGGCCCGCGCGGAGCTGGCCGGCCTGCCCCGGCGGCCGTTGGAACGCCCGACGACGGCGAACCGGGACGGCTGCGAGTACTACACCGACGGCAACTTCCCCCTCGCTCAGCCGACCTGGCGGCTCTGTTTCACCGACGGCCGGTTGGCCAGCAAGGAGTGGATCGCGTAGTGAACAGCGACACGGCCGGGGCCGGGCCGGTCCGGGTGGTCCTGGCCGACGACGAGGCGATGATCCGCGCCGGTGTCCGGGCGATCCTCGCCACCGATCCCGGCATCGAGGTGGTCGCCGAGGCGGGCGACGGGCACCAGGCGGTGGAGTTGGTCCGCGCGCACCGACCCCGGGTCGCGTTGCTGGACATCCGGATGCCCCGGTTGGACGGGTTGGCGGCGGCCGCCGAGATCCGTCGGGTCGTGCCGGACACCGCGACGATCATGCTGACCACGTTCGGCGAGGACGACCACGTGGCGCGGGCACTCGGGCACGGCGCGAGCGGGTTCCTGCTCAAGGCCGGCGACCCTCGTGAGTTGATCGCCGGGGTGCACGCGGTCGCGGACGGCGGCGCGTACCTGTCGCCGACCGTGGCCCGCCGGGTGATCGAGTTGGGCGCCGGGCGGTTGGCCCGCCGACCCGTGGCGCGGGACCGGACGGCCGGGTTGACCGAGCGGGAACGGGAGGTGCTGGCCCTGGTGGGGGCGGGGTTGTCCAACGCCGAGATCGCCCGCCGGCTGCACCTGGTGGAGGGCACCGTGAAGAGTTACCTGACCAGCATCTTCACCCGGTTGGACGTGCGCAACCGGGTGCAGGCGGCGATCCTCGCGTACGAGGCGGGGCTGGTCGACGGCTGAGCGGGGGCCGGGCAGCCCCCGCTCAGCCGTGGTCGTCACGCGTCGCGGCGGCGCAGGGCGGCCCGGCCCAGCAGGAGCGCGGCGCCGGCCCATCCGGCGAGCAGGAGCAACCCGACCAGGCTGGGGTACGGCTCGGTGTCCCCGGCCAGGAAGTGATTGCCGGCCACGCCGGGGAACACGTCGGCGATGCGGGTCAGCACGTCGATGTCGGGTTCCTGGAGGGACAGCGGCACGATCATCAGGGTGGCCAGCAGCACGGTGAGCGTCAGGACCGCGCTGCGCAGCGCGGCGCCGAGGCCGAGCGCGAGCACGCCGACCAGCGCCAGGTAGACCGCCACCGCCACGATGTCGCCGATCGTCTCGGCGGCCGGGGCGCTGCCCCACTCGCCGAGCACCGGCCCTGCGACCAGGGCGCCGACGCCGCCGAGCAGCAGACCGAGGGCGAACGTGACGGCTCCGGCGACCACGGCCTTGCCCAGGAGTACGCGACCACGCGACGGAGTGCACTGCAACGTGGTCCGGATGGTGCCGCTGGTGAACTCGGAGGTGATCGCCAGCAGGCCGAGCGCCAACACCACGTACTGGGTCAGCTCGACCGAGTCGATCAGCACACTGCCGACGGTGACGACGCCGGCGTCGTCAGCCGGATCGTCGTTGGTGTTGCCGTTGGCGACGTAGATGGCCAGTTGGCCGGCGCCCGCTGCCGTCACCAGCAGCCCGGCCAGCGCCGTCCACCAGGTACTCCGCACCGAGGAGAGCTTGGTCCACTCGGCGGCCAGGATGCCACCACGGGTACTGGTGCTCATCGCGCGCCACCTCCGGTCGGTCCGCCCGCGTACTCGACGCTGTCGGCGGTGAGTTCCATGAACGCCTCTTCCAGTGACGCGCCGTGCGGGGTCAGCTCGTGCAGTCGTACCCCGAGTTCGTGGGCCAGGTCCCCGACCCGGTCCACGGTGACGCCGGTGACGGTCAGCTCGTTCCGGTCGGCGGCCGTGACCGTCGCCCCGGCGGCGGTCAGGCGCGCGGCGAGGGCGGCCAGGCCGTCCGGGTGCGGGCTGCGCACCCGGACCGCGACCGGGCTGCCGGCGATCACCTCGTCGGTGGGCGCGTCGGCGAGCAGCCGTCCCCGACCGATCACCACGAGCTGGTCGGCGGTGAGCTGCATCTCGCTCATCAGGTGGCTGGAGACGAAGACCGTCCGCCCTTCGTCCGCCAGTGAGCGCATCAGGTGACGTACCCAGCGCACCCCGTCCGGGTCGAGGCCGTTCACCGGCTCGTCGAACATCAGCACCGGCGGGTCGCCGAGCAGCGCACCGGCGATGCCGAGCCGCTGGCCCATGCCGAGGGAGAGGGTTCGCCCGGGCTTGCGGGCGGCCCGCGCGTCCAGGCCGACGGTGTCCAGCACCTCGTCCACGCGTTTGCCGGGGATGCCGTTGCTGCGGGCCATGCTCAGCAGGTGCGCCCGGCCGGACCGGGTCGGGTGGATGGCCCGGGCGTCGAGCAGTGCCCCCACCTCGTGCAGCGGTCGGCGCAACTCCCGGTACGCGCGCCCGCCGACCAGGGCCTGCCCGGCGGTGGGCCGGTCCAGCCCGAGGACCATCCGCATGGTGGTGGACTTGCCCGCGCCGTTGGGGCCGAGGAACCCGGTGACCCGGCCGGGCGCGATGTCGACTGTCAACGCGTCGACAGCGACTGTCGCGCCGAAGCGTTTCGTCAACCCACGTAATGTGATCATGCGTTGACGCTAGGCGAGCAGGCGGTCCGCGCACCGCGCCCGAACGGCACCTCCCGACCCTGACCTTCGTCATACCCCGGCGGCGTCAGAGCACGTAGTCCTCCAGCAGCGCCGGGGTGAGTCCGGCACGGTGGATCGCCTTCAACGCCGCGAGGAGGTCGTCCATCAGCGCCGGCCGGAAGTGCATGAGCAGCACGTCGCCGGGTTGGACCATCTTCTCCGGGGTCTGGTAGCGCACCTTCCCCTCGTGGACGGTCTCGGTCCAGTGGAAGACCGCCTTCGCGCCGCAGTCGTGGGCGGCCCTCAACGTGGTGCTGTCGTGTTCGCCGAACGGTGGGCGGAACAGGGTCGCCCGCTTGCCGAACAGCGCCTCCAGTTTGTCGGCGGCCCCGCAGATCTCCCGCTTCTGGTAGTCGTACGACCGACCGGCCAGCGAGTTGTGGTTGATCGTGTGGTTCTCGACGACCCCGCCCGCGACCTGGATCTGCCGGAAGTACTCGGGGTGCTCCTCGGCCGCCGGTGAGTTCAGGAACAGGGTGACCGGGATGCGCGCCCGCCAGACGAAGTCGGCCACGTCACTCGGGCGGGCCAGGCCGCCGTCGTCGATGGTGATGAAGGCGACCTTCTGGTCGGTCGGCAGGCGATGCCAGAACGGGGCCGCGCCGGTCGTCGGCAGCGGTACCGGTTGCGGCGGTGGCGCCTCGGGGAAGGTCGGCACCTGAGCCAGGTACCAGTCCAGGCTCCCGGGTGCGGGCTTCACCGTCGTGGACGGCGAGGTGGACGGCGAGGCCGACGGCGCGAACGGCGAAGCGGACGGGGTCGGCTGGTGCGCGACGATCCGTCGGACGTGCAGGGCCGGGCCGACTGTGCAGCCACTCAGCACCAGCAGGGCCAGAAGCGTTACGGCGGCGAGGATCCGGCGAGCAGGGGTCGCTGACACGCCCGGAAACCTACCGAAGCGACGTCAGACCGGTGCGACCGGCGAGCGCCGGACGACGAAGGCGTCGGGCATCCGGAAGGTGAGGTTGTCCGGGCACCAGGGCGGACGGACCACCCGCACCCCGTCCAACAGCGGCGCGGCCTCGGCCACCACCACGGCCGCCTCCATGCGGGCCAGCACGTCACCGACGCAGCGGTGCGCGCCCGCCCCGAACGCCAGGTGCCGACGGGACCCGCGCTGACCCGGGCGGAACTCGTCGGGCGACTCCACGACCGCCGGGTCCCGACCGGCGCGCCCCAACCACAGCACCAGGCTGCTGCCCGCCGGCACCACCGTCCCGCCCAGCGTGCTGTCCGTCGCCGCCACCCGCCGCCAGGTGACGATCGGCGGTTCCAGCCGCAGCCCCTCCTCGACCACGTCGGCGACGGCGACCTCGCCGGTGCGCAGACCGGCCCGTACCGCCGGCTCGCCGGCCAGCCGGTGCAGCAGCAGGGTGAGGAACTGAGAGGTGGTCTCCTGCCCGGCGACCAGCAGGAAGAAGAGCGCGCCGACCACCACGTCCGGCGGGTGCCCGGCCGCGCGCAACTCGGCCGCCAGGCCGCCGCCGGTGGCCGCGAAGTCCCGCAGTACGCGGTGGAAACGGCCCACCTCGGCGGCGAGCGCCGCCTGCCGGTCGGCGTCCAGCGGTGCCCAGAACAACTCCAGCGCGGCACGGGCGAACTCCTTGACCGCGCCGACCGGGGCGTCCGGCAACTCCACCAGCCGGGCCAGCACCAGCAGCGGAAGGTCGGCGGCGAGGTCCGCGTACAGGTCGACCGACTCGTCGGCGTCGAGCGCGGCGGTGAGTCCGTCGACCCGCTCCCGGACCAGCGCGGTGAGCCACTGCCGTTGCGCGGCCACCCGGGCGGGGTGCAACGCGTCCGCGACGATCGCCCGGATCTGCGGATGGCTGACGCCGGAGTTGTTCGCCAGGGTCGGCGGTAGCCGGAACCGGTGCCCGGCGAGCACCCGCAGCGCGGTCACCGGCATCGGTGTCACCGCGTCCAGCGCGTTGTCCGGCCGGTAGGTGACCGGGTCGGTGAGGACCTGACGGACCAACGCGTGCCGGGTGACGACCAGGTGGGTGCCGCCGACGTGGTCCGACACCCGGGCCACGTCCGGCCATGCGGGGTCGGTCACCTGCGCCCAGCTGCGGAACAGCACCCGGACACGCTAGCCGGAGGCCCCCGGAAGCCCGGCCCGCAGTCGCCAGACGGTGGTGCGCTTCACCCGGACGCTCTCCAGCGCCTCCGGCACCGGCACGTCGTACGCGGCCAACTCCTCGAAGCGGTCCCGGGGCAGGAACGCCCGACCGGGGTCACCGACCAGCACCGGCGCGCCGGCCCGGGTGGCCCGGAGGAGGAACCGCAGGAACCGGCGAGCCATCGCGTCGCTGTAGAAGACGTCACCGGCGAGCACCACCTCGGCGTCCCCGGCGTCGCCGTCGAGGATGTCGCCCAGCTCGGCGTCGACGCGTACCCCGTTGGCCTCGGCGTTGAGGGCGACGGCCGCGACCGCCAGCTCGTCCACCTCGACGGCCCGCACGGACGCCGCGCCGGCACGGGCGGCGGCGATGGCCACCAGGCCGGAGCCGGAGGCCAGGTCGAGCACCCGACGGCCGGTGACCAGCTCCGGGTGGTCGGTCACGTAGCGGGCGAGTGCCTGCCCACCGGCCCAAGCGAACGCCCAGAACGGTGGCGGCCGGTCGGTGGAGAACTGGCCCTCGGTCAGCTCCCACAGCCCGATCGGCTCGTCGGCCTGGTGCAGCCGCACCTCGGGGACGAACGCCACCGGGGCGAGCCGGGCATGCAGCCGGACGAACGTGCTGGAGAGCTCGGACACGTCGCCGATTGTCCCAGCGGCCCGACTCCGGGCGTGTCGTGGGGGAGTGGTGACCGGTTCACCACGGTCGGTGAAAAGCCCTCCCGTCCTTACCGCCCGGTGCGAACACACCCGTCTGGTCGGGCCCAGGCGGTGCTCCTAGCGTTGCCCAGTGGAGGCGACCGAACGGAGGGCGGCGGTGGTGACGGTGTGGCGGTACGCGGTGCGGGTCGGGGTGGTGCTGGCCTGTCTGAGCGGGGTGGGGCTGGCATCGGCCGCCCCGGCGCAGGCGGCGTTCACCACCGAGCTGAGTGGGTTGCCGGCCCGGTTCACCGCCGGCGAGCAGGTGCGGACGGTGTCCGCGGTCGTCTCCCGCACCGACCGGCGCGGAGGCTGTGTGAAGGTGCGCTGGTCGATGGTGTTGAGCGTGCAGGGCCTCCGACTCGACCAGGTCAAGATGGACCGGGTGGAGGAGGCCGGGGACTTCCCCCTGGACATCCGGACCGAGGGCGACGTGGCCCGGCTGACCGACCGGCAGCTCGACCCGGGCACCCTCTGCCCGGGCCGCACCGTCACCGCCCGCTACCGGGTGGCCTTCGCCGAGGACGTCACCCAGGGGCGGGTCACCCTCGCCGCCGAGGCGTACGACGCCGACTCGCGTCTGCTGGCCCGGCAGACCGCCACCCGTTCGGTGGTGGGCGCGGGTGGCACCCCGACCAGCAAGCCGAAGCCGAGCGCCACGCCGCCGGAGCCCACCGATCCGCCGAGCGAGCCGGCCGAGGAGGAGAGCACGGCCGGGGAGGAACCGGTCGCCGACTACCCGGTCGACGCCGCACCGCCGGCCGGACGCCCGGTGTCGCAGTCCGGCGGGTTCGGCGCGGTGCAGGCCGCCTTCCTGCTCGGTGCGCTGCTGCTCTTCCTCGGCATGGGGTTGCTGCTGCGGCTGCGGCACCTGACCCGGGCTCCCGGTGACGGGGCCGACGGTGCCGACGGGGCCGACGACCCGCCGGTGGACCGGCGCTGGGAACGCCCCGCGGTCGACCGGTGGCGGCCGGCCCGCCGCTGATCGAGGGCGGTGGGGGCCGGCGGCAGCCGGCCCCCACCGTGTCACTTCGAGAACGCCTGGAACTCGGCGATCCGGACCTGGGCCCGGGCCGGGCTGGCGGTCGCGCAGTCCGTCGTCGTGGCCGGGTCGTCGTCCTGCTCGCCCGCGTACTGCGGACCGCCGGTGCACTGGCTGGCCAGCACCTCCAGCCGCAGGTGGGTGGCGAGGGTGGTGGGCACCGCGAACGTCCGCAGGTTGATGTCCCGGACGTACGCCCGGTACGCCCCGCCGGGGAACGCGTCGCCGGCGCTGGTGTAGATGCGCTTCCACCGCGTCGGGTCCGCGCAGTCGGTCGTCGTCGCGTCGCAGGCGGACACCGCGAACGAGCGCAGCGCGCTGAGCGCGTTCTGGCTGCCGGTGTCGGCGTCACCGGTGATCGCCGGGCGCAGCATCGCGCTGACGTTCACCCGCTTGACCGTCTGCGGGCCGTCGCCCGGCAACGCCACGGTGAGCTGCCGGCCGGCCACCCCGTCCAGCGAGGCCCAGTTCGTCGCCTCGGTGTCGTCGGCGACCCGGTCCAGGTTCACCCCGTCGCCGGTGACCGTCGCCCCGGACGCGGTGGACGCCAGATTGCGGCTCATCCGCAGGTCCAGGTATCCGTTCTGACCTGCCTTGACCGTCGTGCCGAGCCGCTGGTGCCCGAAGCCGGGAGCCACGGCCAGCAGGTCGTACGTGCCGGCCACCAACTCCACGGTGTCCGGGATCGGTGTGGCCGGGTCGGTGTCCGCGATCGGCGTGGCCCGGGCCTCGTACGCCCCGACGTACACCCGGATCGGCGCGTCGGCGCTGTCCCCGCGCGGGCGCAGGGTGAGCGTCGCGTTGCCGCCGCGCGGTGAGGCGAAGCTCGGCGTCGGGTCGGTGTCGGCGGCGCCGTTGGTGGCGGCGTCCCGGCCCATTCCGGAGCGGGCGAACTCGGCCCAGATCAGATCCTGGTTGGCGCCGCCGAAGCGGAGCAGGTCGGCGGTGAGCATGTTGTCCCGCATGTCGAGCATGCTGACCTGGCTGGCGGCCTGGAGCAGGAACGAGTCGAAGACCAGCTGCGACCAGCGCCGGTTGCCCGGGCACTGGTCGGCGGCGACCTTCCCCTGTGCGCAGTCGAGCTGCCGCTGCGGGGTGCCGAGGCCGTACCGCTTCACCAGCGCGGAGCGGACCCGGAGGTTGGTGGCGCCCCAGATCTCCCCGTCGGCATGCACGGCCGGGCCGCCGGTGTTGTAGCCGATGTCGGAGTAGTTCAGCGGGCTGCGGCTGGGGTCGTGGTTGCGGATGCCGCTGACCAGGTTGCCGGTGACGTAGCCGCCGGTGATGAAGGGCGTCTCGCCGGGCGCGCGCAGCCCGTGCTGGAAGAGGTACTCGGCGGCGAGCAGGTCGCCCCACGACTCGCCCATCGCCCCGCCCTGGTGACCGCTGATGCCGCTGTCCGGGCCGGCGATCATCCGGTTGGTGATCGCGTGGGTGTACTCGTGGCCGATCACCGTCATGTCGTAGTCGCCGTCCACGCACGGCGGGTACGGCCCGCCCGCCTGCGGCTGCCACAGGTACATGTTGGTGGTCGGCGGCAGCCCGTCGCGCGGGGTGCCCTGGTTGGCGTTGTTGCGGTTGCCGGTCAACGCGCCCTGCTGGGCGCGGCCCTGCTCGGCGTCCCCGCCCAGCCCGTCCGGGGTGAGGTTGACCGCCTGGAGGTTCCACGCCGACTCGGTGAAGCCCAACCGGTACGACCAGTCGTGCATCCGGTTGTGCATGGCGAACAGGTTGGCGATCGAGGCGTCCGCGTCGTTGCGCTGGGCGGAGGTGAACACCTCCGGGTTGCACTTCGCCTGGTGCCACTGGTCGGTGAACGGGTACTCGTAGCGGCGCTCCGGGCTGGTGGGGGCCGGGACGACCGGGGTGCCCGCACCCCAGGACAGCACCGTGTTGGCCGAGTTGCCGCGCGAGGTGAAGGTCGGCGTGCCGGTGGCCGCGTCGACGTCCCACGGCTGGCCGGTGGCCGGGTCGCGCCAGGCGGCCACGCAGCCGGGCACCGGGTCGGCGCACCACCGCACCCGGGGGTCCTGCCCCGGGCCGAGGTCGCGGGGCGGGGTGGCCGGGAAGACCGCCCAGCTGGGGTTGTCGGAGTCGTAGTCGACCAGGTCCTCGCGGACCAGCACCGTGCCGGTGTTGCCGTCCACGTAGCTGGTGAACGCGGCGGGGTGCTCGGTGTCCCTGCCGATCATGGTGACCTCGTACGCGGCCCGGGGCCCGTCCAGCGGGGTGGGCACGGCCACCGCCCGGATGGTGTGGCCGGCCACCTCGTCGGCGGTCAGCTCGGCGTCGGCGAGCGCCGCCGCGTACGCCTGCTCGGGGGTGCGGGTGGCCGGTGCGGGGGTCCCGTTGTCGCGGGCCAGCGACGAGCTGACCGAGAGCACCGCGCCCTTGGCGACCGCGACGGTGACGAGACCGTCCGGTCCGGCGGGCAGGTCGCCGAAGCGTTGCCGGAGGGTGACCACGGCGCCGCTGCCGATCGGCCGGACCAGCACCCGTTCCATGGCGGCCACCGAGGTGGCGTCCAGCCCGAACAGGTCGCGGTTGGCGGTCAGGTAGGCGCGGGCAGCGGCCTCCGGGTCGGTGGGCAGCCCGGTGGCGAGAGGGGTGCGGCCGGGCCCGAGCGCCTGCGGGGTGCCGAGCCGGTTCCACCGGACGTCGGGGTCGGCGGCGCGGGCCAACCCGCGCTGGCGGGCGTCGGGTGCGGCCGTACCGGTGCGGTTGTCGGCGTCGGCGGGCTCGTGGCCCTCGGCGAACGGTCCGGAACTGCGCTCGGCGGACGCCGTGTTGCCGGTGGGTGCCGCGGTGCTCACGCCGGTGGGGAGCAGCGCGGCGACCGTCGCCGTCGTCGCCAGGACGGCGATGAGCCGGCGTCGACGCCGGCTCATCGGGGGTGACCACTCCGGTTGTGGCACGGGACCTCCTCGTGGGAGCGGGATGGCCGGCGGTCGCCGACCGTCGATGCGTGGTGACGCATGTGCATTCGTGGATATCAGTCGATCGTGGTGGCGGCAAGGTCCGGGAATGTCGACACGTCGCGGGATCGAGGAAAGACGAAGCCGCCCTCGGGGTGTCCCGGGGCGGTCGTGACGATCGGTGTGGGGAGGTGAGGCCGGTGGTCGGCCGGCTACGGGTGCGGCGTGGTCATTCGGTCGGCGCCCAGTCGGGGTCGCGGCCGAAGGCGGCCAGGAGGTGGTCCTGCGCGTCGGCGTCGTCGGGCACCCGCACCCCGGTCCGGACCAGGTTGTTGCGCCGGTAGTCGTCGATCTGCCCGGCGAACCACCGGGCGGCCACGTGCACCGCGTCCGGGTCCAGTCGGGGTTGCGCGCCGATCGCCACTGCCACGTCCCAGCCGTGGATCAGGTGCTCGGCGAGGAGTTGCCGGAGGTATTCCGCGGCCGGGGTCTCACCACTGGACAGGTGCACGGTGCGGTCGATCGTGCCGGGGTGGGTGGCGGCGATCTCCGCCTGGGCGGCTGCCTCGCGCGCCGTGGAGATCGGGTCGTCGCCCAGCACGTCGCCGTCGAATCGGTCGCCGACCTCCTCGAGGGTGCGGCCGGCGAGCAGCGGGACGCTCCACCGGGCCTCGCCGACCACGTGGTTGACCACGGTGCGGACGTCCCAGTCCGAGCAGGGTGTCGGGTCGGACCACTGGCCGGGCTCGACCTGGTCCACCCGGTCGACGAATTCGGCCAGGCTCCGGCGGTACGCCTCCAGCAGATCCATGCTGCCGATTGTTCCGGTCGGCGGGGCGGGCCGAGCCGTTTTGCCCGGTCTGGTGGGGGCTGAGACCGACTGCCCCGCTCAGTCCAGGTCGGCGGGGTCCAGGCCGAGTTCCCGGGCGGTGACCAGTCGGACCCATTCGCCGAACTGCCGGCGGGAGATCACCCGGTCGTGCACGGCGAGTTGGACCGCGAGGCCGTCCATGACCGCGCTGATCCGCCAGGCGGCCCCGTCCGGGTCGGCGCACTGGAAGGTGCCGTCGGCGACCCCGGTGGAGATCACCGCGGCCAGGTCCTGACGCCAGCGCAGGTCGAGTCGGCGGGAGACCTTCTCCAGTTCCGGGGTACGCAGCGACTCGGACCATCCGTCGATCCACATGGACCAGGAGGTCGCCCGACCGGCCGGGGTGTAGAGCTTGAGGATCCTGCGGAGCTTGGTCAGTGGCGGGGCCGAGGAGCGGGTCACCGCGTCCAGTCGGGCCAGATCCTGCTCGACCGCGTACGCGAAGGCCTGCGCGAGCAACCGTTCCTTGGTGGCGAAGTGGTAGAAGACCAGTGCCTGGCTCACGCCGGCTGCGTTCGCCACATCCGCCGTTCGGGTGTTGGCCAGACCGCGCTCCACGATCACGTCGCAGGCGGTGCGCAGCAGGGCATCCAGGCGGATCTCGGCCGCACGTCTCGTCACGACCGTTACCGTAGCCCATCAGAGTGAACACGAACAGTTACCGCCGCGTGCTGAGCCACGCTGTGTCAGTCGGAAGCCGGACACTTCCCCGAGGTGCCGTCGGTCGTTCGGTAAGGAAGCATTCATCCAGGTCTGCCGCTGAAGCCGGCGTGCGGACGCGGTCACCGGTCGGCCTGCGACGCGGTGATGACGATCGTTGCCCGCTGGTGTCGGAGGGTGACCGTCACCGGCAGGCCGAGACGCCAGACCATCCTCCTAGGAAGCCCACGGGGTGGGGTGGTGACCTCGTCCGCCACGAGCGGGACGCGCCGGGGCGACCCCGAGTTGGCATGCGCTCACCGGCTCGGCTAAAGTTCTCATCCGTCACCCGGGAACGTCCGGGGGCGTGCGGACGTAGCGCAGCTGGTAGCGCATCACCTTGCCAAGGTGAGGGTCGCGGGTTCGAATCCCGTCGTCCGCTCGGAGCTGCCGCCACGCATGACGGGGGCAACCTCGGTGGGGTGGCCGAGAGGCGAGGCAACGGCCTGCAAAGCCGTGTACGCGGGTTCAAATCCCGTCCCCACCTCGGCAACAAGCACGGGCGATTGGCGCAGTGGGAGCGCGCTTCCTTGACACGGAAGAGGTCACTGGTTCAAACCCAGTATCGCCCACCACAGGGAGGACGGCCCGTCACCGGAACATCCGGTGGCGGGCCGTTTCGCATGTCACCGCCGGACCTCAGGTCACGCTGAGCCGGTAGCCGATGCCGCGTACGGTCTGGATGCCCAGGGTGGCGTCGGCGGTGCGCAGTTTGCGCCGCAACCGCTTGACGGCCGAGTGCAGGACCGAGCTGTCGCCGAGGTAGGCGCCGCCCCAGACCGATTCGAAGAGCCTCTCGTACGTCCAGACCCCGACCGGCGCGGTGGCGAGATGGGTGAGCAGGCGGTGTTCGAGGCGGGTCAGGGCCAGCGGCTGCCCGCGCCACGTCACCAGGTGGTCCAGGGCGTCGATCTCCAGGTCTCCGAGGGTGATCCGGCCCGAGGCGGGGTCCGGGACCGCGGGGGGAGCGGGGGCCACGGCCGGAGCGGGGGCGGCGGCGGATCCGGCGGCGGGGTTGACGAGCGGGGTCGGTCCGCCGATCCGGGGCGGGCCGATCATCGCCTGCAACTCGGCGAGATCGGTGCAGATCACCAGAGTGCCGAGCCCGTCCAGCCGCCGCACCATCCGCTCGCGCACCGACACGTCGGCGGTCACGCAGAACACGAGGGACACGCCATCGATCACTGTTGTACCTCCCCAGGTGCCAGTGAAAGACAACGCTGTCTGAACCGCATAGTCAATGGTTTCCGGCAGGTAGCCCTCGTGATCCACTCGGGTTCGCCGAAGACGCGCCCGCCCGGGCCGGTCGGCGCGCGGGACTCAGAACGTCAACACGCGGAACTCGCCCACCGGCCGGAAACCGAGGCGGCGGTAGACCGACTCGCCGATCGGCGACGAGGTGAGGGCGGCGGTGCGGACGCCCCGCTCGGCGGCCAGGCGGAGCGCTGCCCTGGTCATCGCCGTGCCGATGCCGCTGCGACGCTGTTCGGGCTGCGTACCCACGAAGTAGAGCGTGACCAGGCCGTGGCTGAGCCAGGCGACGGCGGTTCCGACGACCCGGCCGTCGTCCAGCCGGCCGGCCAGTCTGATCACCGTGCCGTCACCGGAGAACGCCTTCTCCCGCTCGACCGTGGCCGCCACCCCGTCCGCGGGGATCCCGGACACCCGGGCGTAGGCGGGGACGAACGCGGCCAGGTCGGTGGTCTCGGCGATGTGCAGGCCGGCTGGGCCCGGACCGTCCGCTGTCTCGTCGATCGTCGCGGTCATGATCGGCAGGCGGGCGAACTCGACGGCCCCGAGGGAGACCAGGCTGTCGGCGGTGCCGGGGTCACTGTCCGGACCGACCCACCACACCCGGGGTACGCCGTGCAGGCGCTGCCGGGCCTTCCGGAGCGCGTCCTGTGGTGGCCGACCGGCCACCCGCAGCACGCCGTTGAGGGTCGGGTGCGGCACGTCGCTGCGGTAGGTGACCAGGTCCGGACCCCCGACCGCGCCGATGTTCCAACCGAGCAGGTACGCCCGGTGCGCGGCCAGCACCGTGTCCAGGGACTCCATGAGCTGGATCGTAACGCGGTGCCGGGAACCCCTCGAACAGCCGAAACGGCGCGTGACGGTCACCCGGTCGCGGAGAGCAGTGCCTCGGCGAGGTCGGTGCGGGCGCCGAGCAGCGTATGAGCCCTCAGCCGGAACGCGACGGACCGGCCTCCCTCGTCGAGGTGGCCGGTCCGTGAACGCCTGACCTGGCGGCTGCGCCGGTGACGAGGAGGGGTCGGGTCACATCGGCGGGGCGATGTCCCGCCGCTCCTCGACGTGGCGGTACTCCACCGGCTGCTCGGTGGTGGTGACCACCTGGCGACGGCGACCCCAGACCAGCGTGGTCATGATCAGTCCGAGCACGCCGGCTCCCATCAGGATCCAGCCGACCACGTCGAGGTTGATGCCGCCGACGCTCGCGTCCAGGGCGAAGGTGAGGATCGCGCCGAGCGCGATCAGGAAGATGCTGGTGCCGATACCCACGACAGCCTCCTTAAGGGGGTGTGGTGCGCTGTCGAGCCCTTCAGTACCCCGGTGGCGACCAGCGCAATCGCCGACCGCCCAGGGTGCCGCGCCAGCGGATCTTGGCATCGGGTAGAGTTCACCTGTCGCCGACGCGAGTCGGGGGCGTGCGGACGTAGCGCAGCTGGTAGCGCATCACCTTGCCAAGGTGAGGGTCGCGGGTTCGAATCCCGTCGTCCGCTCGCGATCTGCCCCATCGGGGCCTGACTGCCGGGTTCGGCGGTCGCCACGGGCGATTGGCGCAGTGGGAGCGCGCTTCCTTGACACGGAAGAGGTCACTGGTTCAAACCCAGTATCGCCCACCAGGTATTGCTGATGCACACCGGATCGGACGAGATCACCGTCCGGTCTGGTGTGTTCGAGATTCGAGCGATCCCGTCATCTCTCGATCCGGATGGGCATCGTCGATCACGTCGACCGGTAGCACGATCTGGTTCATCACCACCCGACCGGTAGGCAACGCCTCTCCGGCAAGGGCCTCCACGAGTTCCACCAGCTGTATGGACAGGTCATGCGGCTCGTTACCGAGGATCGGTAGCGAGCCGTTCTCGTCGTGCTCCTTTGGGCCGGTACTGGTCGGCGTACGTACCGGTATGCGGTGACGCCGTCGTGCCCTCGCGCGTCGGCGGCGTCCCGGTACGGGTGAGGTACGGGAATCGGCGGCGCCAGCCGGATTCCTAGTCTCCCGGATGTCCGATCAAAGGACGGACGAACCGAGGGAGAGAGTCGAATGCTCACGAAGACGCCCGGCCGTCGACGCCGGTCACTTCCCGCGCTGCTGCTTGCCGTACCGGTGTTCCTGGCCACCAGCGTCGCCATGGCCACGCCGGCCTCGGCCGCGCCGATCGACAACCCGAGCCTGGAGATCCCGGTCGGCTGCCCGGGCGCCCGTGCGGTCATCCAGGTCGAGTGGGAGGGTACCCGCACCGCCAAGGTGCACTGGGAACTGACCGACACCAGCTCGGACGGCAAGTCGCCATTGATCAAGATCGCCGCCCGGGACGACTCCGGCGACGGCCGGAGCTGGGTGTTCCGGAACGACGAGGTGGTGTTCGGCGTCGACGGCGGCTACGGCGCCTCCGCCAGCGGCGGCGGCATCTCCTGGGACCCGGCCGGGATCGCCCAGTTCAACCACCTGGAGGTGAAGGTCAGCAACGGTACGACCGAGCAGGGCACCGAGTGCTCGGTGACGAAGAAGACCTACAACTACACCCGGCTCGCCTACCAGTACGCCCTCAACCAGGACGGCAAGCCCTACGTCCTGGGCGAGGAGGGTCCGGACGCGTTCGACTGCTCGGGCCTGGTGAAGTTCGCGTACGAAAGGGTGGTCAACTTCCCCGGCTGGGGCGGCGTCAGGACATCCGCGGCACAGTACGACTGGGCGCGTTCGGAGGCCGACAACAACAATGCCGACCTCACCAACCTGAAGAGCCGCGACGCCATCCGGGTCAACCGTAGTCGGCTCAAGGTCGGGGACCTGGTCTTCTACGACGGCCACGTCGGCCAGTACGCGGGCGGCGGGCAGTTGTACTCGGCCATGTCCCCGGCGTCGGGGATCGGCTACATGAGCGTCGACTACAAGTCCCCGCTGGGCTACTACCGGCTGGTCGGCGTCACCGGTTAGTCGGGAGCCGGCGGGTCCGCCCCGATCGCCCTCGCCTCGGTCGCGAGGGTCCCGAACCCCAGGTCGTGGGCGACCCGCTCGGCCCGGCCGGCCTCGTGCCGCGCCGCATCCGGCTCACCGGCCAGCGCCAGGGCACCGGCAAGGCCCACCCGTGCCCTGGTCTCCAGATAGCGGTACGAGTGCCGCCTCGCCATCGCCACCCCGTCCCGGAGTACGTCGAGCGCCTGTGCGATCTCGCCGTTCTCCCGGAGCGCGTTTCCGAGCGTGCCGGCGGTCATCGTCTGGGCTCGCCGGTCGTACGTCTTGACCGCGAGATCGTGTGCCTGCCGGGCCAGGCTCAACCCGATGGCGAGGTTCCGCCGGTCGATCTCCAGCCGACTCATCTCGTCCAGGGTGGAAAGCTCGCCGCGCAGGTCGCCGCGCCGCCGGTAGCCGCGCAGGACGGTGTCGAGCTGCTCGGCCGCGTCGACGAGTTCACCACGCTGCCGGAGTACGCTCGCCAGGTTTCCCCGGTTGACAAGCGCGGAACGTGCGCGCCCCGTCGCCTTGTTGATCTCCAGCGCGGCGGTGAGGCTCGTCGCGGCGTCCTCGCAGCGACCACGGTCGAGCATGATCATGCCGATGCCGTTCAGGACCGTCGCGCGGATGTGCCCCAGGGGCTCGGACGCGGTCAGGTCGAGGGCTCGGCCGAACCACGTCTCGGCGTCGGCCAGCCGGCCGAACTCGTAGTACTGCCAGCCGATGTTGTGGGAGAGGTAGGCCGCCGCCGCGTCCCAGCCGCACTCCTGCGCCAGCCGCAGGGCGGTGAGCGCGTCCTCGAGACCTTCGAGGTCGCGACCGACCATGCTCCGGACCTGCCCCCTGGACATCAGCATCGCCGCACGCGCCCGGCGGTCGGCCGAACGCTCCGCCGCCGACCAGCCGGCCCCGACGATCCGGGTCCAGCCGTCGACGTGCGGGTTGACCAGGAAGTAGCCGCGCAGCTGGTCGGCGATCCGCCAGGCGAAGTCGGCGAGCCCGTCGTCCCGGGCCGCCTGCTCGGCCAGCAGCACCAGCGCAGTCGTCTCGGCGGCGAGCCAGGCCGCCGCCCCCTTCTCGTCCGGGAACTGGCCCTCCGGCCGGGAATGGCCGCTGAGCCGGACCATCTGGGGCAGCACCCAGTCCATCGCGGCGGTCACCCGTTCGGCGTACGAGGCCAGCAACCGTGCGAAGGCGTCGTGCCGGGACCGGCTGATCTCCGCCTCGACCAGCTTGCCCGCGTAGAGCCGGAGTAGGTCGTGGAACCGGAACCGGTGCGCCGAGTACTGCAGCAGCATGTTGGCGTCGAGCAGTTCGTCCAGGATCCGCTCCGCCGTGGCGTCGTCCGTGTCGAGCAGGGCGCCGGTGGCGGTCACTCCGAAGTCCTGCGCGGGGTGCAGCGCGCAGAGCCGGAACGCCCGCCGGGCCGGCTCGCTGAGACTGTCGTAGCTGAGCTGGAAGCTGGCCAATACGCTCGTCGACCCGTCGTCGAGCTGGGCGAGGCGGCCACTCTCGTCACGCAGCCGCTGCACCAGGTCGCCGATCGCCCACGACGGACGGCTCGCCAGCCGCGCCCCCGCGATCCGCAACGCGAGCGGCAGGTGACCGCAGACGCCCGTCAGCTCCCGCGCGGACCGGGCGTCGGCTGCGACCCGCTCGCCGCCGGCCGCGGCCGCGATCATCTCGAGCGACTCGGCCGCCGTCAGGGTGCCGAGCGGCACCGAGGCCGCGACCTCCAGCCCGCGCAGCAGCCACCGGCTCGTGACCAGGACGTCACTTCGGCCGGTACCCGGCAGCAGCGGCAGCACCTGCGCCGCGTCGCTCGCGTTGTCGAGCACGACGAGCATCCGGCGCCCGGCCAACTCGGTACGCAACAGGGCCGAGTCCTCGACGAGGTCGCCACCGATGCGGTCGACGGGCACGCCGAGCGCCCGCAGGAACCGGCCGAGGACCGCCGTCGGGGAAGCGGGCTCGGCTGAGGCGCCACCCAGATCGGCATAGAGCTGGCCGCCGGGATACCGCAGGCGCAGCCGGTGCCCGGCGGTGTGCGCCAGGGCCGTCTTCCCCGATCCGGCCGCACCGTGTACGAGGACGACCCGCGACGACGCGTGCCGCAGCTCGTGCCCCGTACGCGCGACGGCGGCGACGATGCGGGCGAGTTCCGGCTCCCGGCCGACGAATCCGGCCGGGGCGGCCGGCAGCTGCTGGACCACGTTGCGGGTCGCCCTCCCGGGTACCCGCCCGCGCTGCCGGAGCACACCTACGTGGGCGTCCCGTAGCAGCTCCCCGGGATCGAGCCCGAGCTGTTCGCGCAGGTTGGCCCGAACGCGCTGGTAGGCCGCCAGTGCCTCCGCCTGCCGTCCGCTGGCCGCCAGGGTGACGATCAGTGCGGTGTGCAGCGGCTCGTGGAACTCCAGCCGATCGGCCAGCTCACGCAGGCGCGGCAGCGGCCGCTCCGGCTCGCTGACGTCCCGGGCGACCTCGGCGAAGCGCCGCAGCAGGGTGGCGTACTCCTCGGTGACCGAGGTGAGCAGCGGGTCGCCGGCCAGCTCGTCCAGGTCGCACCCGCCCCGCCACAGCTCCGCCGCCCTGGCGAGGAGCGTGAGCGCGTACTCGGGCGACGCGTCGCGCGCCTGCGCCGCCAACTGCCGGAGTTGGGCCAGGTCGAGCTGTTCGGCGGTGGCGACGAGGCGGTATCCCGACGGGGTCGGGACGATGAGGCGCTGGCCCGAGGGCTCGACCAGCCGGCGTAGTCGGGTGAGGTGCGTACGCAGTAGCTTCGTCGCGTCGTCCAACGAGTAACGGCCCCGCAGCAGTTCGCGGAGGGAGTCCCGCGGGACCGGTTCCGGGGCGCCGAGGGCGAGCTTCGCGAGCAGGACCCGTTGGGTGGCCGAGCTGACGGCGACGGTTTCGTTCCCGCGTCGGAGTTCGAGCGGCCCCAGCACCCGGATCTGTACCGGCGCACCGGGGTCGACCACCGGGCGCGGATCGTACGCCCGCGTCGCTGCGGCGGCCGAGGTGTGCAGGGCTTCCCTGGCCCGGTCGTCGAGGCCGAGCGCTGCCGCGATAGCCACCACCGAGGCGTGTCTCGGCCTGGTGCTCCGGCCCTGTTCCAGGTCCCGGAGCGCGGCGATGCTGAGGCCGGCGCGGACCGCCAGCTCGCGCTGGGTCAGCCCGCTGTGCAGGCGGTACGTCCGGAGCAGCCGGCCCACCGTGGGTCGGCCGGACGGCGGTTTCGGGGCATCCGCCGAGGCCGTGCCGTTGCCCATGCGGCGATGGTAGGACATTGATCGACGCCCGACCATGTGCGCTCGGTGAAGGCAGCGCTACCCGTCCGCCGCACGGGTCGGGGCCGCTCGCGGCCTTTGAGCTGCGGCACCGCCGGCCCGCGGCTCCGCTCACCCGCCGGCGCGGAGCACCTCGCTCAGCCGGTCGCGTCGCCGCAGCGCCGACTCGACGGGTACGACGGCGGCGGCCGTCGCCAGCAGCACCACGCCCACCAGGCCGAGCAGCCACCACGGCAGGACCGCCGCCGGGTCGACGCCCTGGCCGGTGAGCAGCCGCAGGTCGAGTGGGCCGAGCGTCAGGTGGGCGAGCAGGGCCCCGAGGAGTGGGCCGCACACCGCGGCGACCACGACCGGCGGCAGCACCTCGGCGGCGGCGACCCAGCGGGCGTCGCGTGGCCGCAGGCCGAGGGTGCGCAGCCGGGTCAGGGTCTGCCACCGCTCGGACGCACTCGCGGCGGCGGCGAGGGCGAGGCCGAGCAGCGCCAGCGCCAGCAGCACCGCGGCGGCCGTCCACGCCAGCCGGAGCAGCCCCGCGGTCAGTGGTGCCGCTCGCTGCGCCCGCAGGACGTCCGCGCGCAGGACGACGTCGGCGGCGACGCCGCTGTTCGACACGGCCCGCGCCGCGCCGGGGCCGGTCACCCAGACGGTGTTCGGCACGGCGGGCAGCCCGGCGGCGGCCACGGCCGCGGCGTCCACGATGACCACGTCGTCGGTGCCGCCGACGGAGGGAGCGGTACCGACCGCGACGAGACCGATCGCCGGGGCGTCCTGGCGGGGTAGTTGCAGGCGCGTGCCGGTTCGCAGACCACCGTCACTCGATCGGACCAGCGCGGGGACGTCCCCGGGGCCGGGTGGCGTGAGCCGGGCCAGCGCCGGCGCGTCGGGCAGCGGGGTGGTGGCCAGCAGGCGCTGGAACGCGGCGGTGTCCACGATGACCAGTCGTGGGGTGAACAGCGTCGATTCGCTGAAGAGGCGCGCGGAGTCGGTCACCTGCGCGACGACGACCTGCCCCACCCCGGGTGCGGCGGCGATGCGTTCGGCCAGAGCGGGCGTGGCGGCCTCGGCGTCGGCGCCGACGTCGAGACGGGCGTCGGCGCCCACGGTGCTCCACGCGCCGTCGACCAGACCCCGGGTGACGCTGGCTCCGAGGATCAGCGCGGACGACGCGAGCGCCGTGGCGGTGACCAGGACCAGCAGCGGCAACGCGCGACCGGCCGTGGTGGCCGCCCGCGCGGCACCGAACACGGCCAGCGGGCGACGCGACCGCAGGGCCTGCCGGAGCGCGAACCGCGCCCCGAGGGGCAGCAGCCGGAGCAGGACGAGCGCGCCGACGAGCGCGCCCAGGGCGAGGGCGCTGATCGGCAGGATCAGATCGCCGGTCAGCTCACCGGTGCCGTCGTCGGAGGCGACGGGCCGGAGCCCGCGCTGGTGCAGTGTGACGAAGGCGGCGACCGCGGCGATCAGGACGGCGGCCTCCAGGGCGGCGCGGCGCAGCCGGCCGGTGGCCCGGTTCCAACGCCGAGCGGCCGGGTTGGCGGGTTGACGTCGGTCGCGGCCGGCGCGGGCGGCGGCGAGAGTGCCGAACGCCGGCCCCGCGACGGCACCCGCGAGGACGACGGGAACGGTCCAGGCCCAGGAGACGCCCGCAACGGCCGCGCGGGCGAGCGCGAGCCCGACGGCGGCGGCCGACAGGGACACCACCGCGGACTCGACGATCAGTTCCGCGCCGAGGTCGGGTAGCGCCGTTCCACGCTGCCGGGCGACGGTCAGCGCCGGGGTACGGCGGCGGACCAGCAGATCGGCGGCGAGCAGCAGGACCAGCACCGTGGCGGTCAGCACCCCGACCAGCAGGACGGCGGCCTGTGCGGAGGCGGCGCTGATCTGCGTACGGGCGTCGCGCAGGGCGGTGTCGAGCTGCGACTGCCACCGCAGGGACCGGTCGCGCTCGCTCGATGCGCCGGAGGTGGCCTTGAGCTTGACCACCTGGCCGGCGAGCGCCGTGGTGGCGTCCCAGGTGAGCGCGTCGGGTTCCGGGGCGAAGTGGACGGTGCCCCGCAGTTGGTCCTCCTGCACGGCGAGCCGGGCGTCCGGTAACGACTCGCGGGACAGCAGGCCGCCGAAGCGGGTGATGCCCACACCGTCGACGCCGGGCACCGGGCGCAGCAGCGCCGGGGCGAGGCGCCAGGCCGGGTCGTCGCCGTCCGCGGGTCGGTAGATCCCGCTGATCCGGATGTCCGTGCCGCGCCCCTGGTCGTCCTTGGTCGGGATCCGATCGCCGGGGCCGAGGTCGAGTGCGGTGGCGTCCGCCTCGGAGAGGCCCACCTGCACCGGCCAGGGCGGCCCGTCGTAGGGGGTCTCCACGTACTCGTCGGTGACGGTGGGGCCCGGCGCGCGACCGGCGATCCAGGTCACGTCCGGGCCGTCGAGGTCACCGGCCAGGTAGGTGAACTGGAAGGTCCGCGGCACGGTGCCGTCGGTGATGGTGAGGATCGGGCCGTTGACGACGGTGACCGGCGGGAGCAGCGCGGCGTCCAGGTCGGGTCCGAGGGCGTACGTCGCCCGGGTGCGGAAGTCGTCGACCTCCTCGGCGAGGCGGGGCATCCGGACCCGCCCGCCGGTCGGGCCGTCGTCGCGTTCCCAGTCGGCGTGGGCGAGGACGTTGGAGTCCTGGCCGGCGCGGCGGACCGTGTCCTGCACGGCGCTGTCGGCGGCGACGCGCAGCAGCGCCGGCACGGCTCCGGTGAGCAGCGCCACGGCCGCGATGACGGCGGCGGTGAGCAGCAGCGGTCCGGCGTCGGTGCGGCCACGGCCACGGACGCTGGGCCAGTGCGGTACCGGCCACCGGCGGGTCAGCCACCGCTTCACGGTGCCACCCGCAGGTGCGCGGCGTCGGCCCGACGGACCTGGACGGTGACCACGACGGCGACCGCCAGCACGCACCCGGCCAGCAGCACGGCGAGCAGTACGGCCTCGGCCGGCCACGGCCAGTGCGGTTGGGCGGCCGGCACGGGCGCGGCGCCGGTGTCGGAGCGTACGAGCGGGGGTGCGACGACGTGGGTGGCGAGCGCGCCGACGGCCGCGCCCACCGTGAGCACCGGCAGGAGGACACCAGCGTGTTGGCCGAGCAGCACGGCCCGGATTCCGCGTCGGGACATCCCCAGGCCACGCAACCGCGCCACCTCGACGGCGCGGACCTGTAGGTCACAGGTGACGTGCAGGACGACACCGGCGAGCAACAGCAGGGCCGCGGCCGGGACGATGAGCCGCAGCGCGGCCGGCAACCCGGCCTGCAGCGGGCCGCCGATGAGGCGGGCGGTCTCCGCCTCGCGGGTCGCGACGGTGCCCAGGTGCAGGGCCGTGGCCCGGTCGGCGGCACCGGGATCGGTCGGGTGGCCGACCCACCAGGCGTCGACCGGGTACGTCAGGTCACCCAGCACGGCGCGTGCGCGCGACAGCGTGTCCACGTCGGCCAGCACGGCGGCGGCGCCGGGAGCGGACGGTACGGTCGGCACGACCTCGGTGACGACGACCGGGACGGGGGTGGTGCCGACGGTGACGCTGAGCCGGCTACCGCGGTCGGCGCCGACCTCGTCGGCGAAGCGGGCGGACACGGCGACGGGCACCCGGCCGGGGTCCGGGAAGGCGGTGGCGACGAGGGTCCGGGCGGCGTCCTCGGCGCCGCCGAGTTCGACGGTCGCGGCCATCCGCAGCGCGGTTCCCGTCGGCGTGGCGGACGTCGTGACGGTCGGGTCGAGCACCTTGCCCGGGACCGGCTGCGCGGACGTGGCGGTCCAGTCCGACCCGTCGCCGGACCCGGCGGGCGGCACGGTGAGCGTGACGGCCATGTCGACGCGTCCGCCGACCGGGTCGGCGGTGACCGGCAGGGCGACCGCGACGAGGCGCAGCCCGTCGGCCGTCGCGCAGGCGGGCAGCCGGACCTCCTCGCCGTCGAGCGGTACGGCGGGGCCGGTGCAGGACGTGCGCAGGCCGGTGGCGTCCTGCAGCAGCAGTCGGGGCGTCACGGTGAGCGGACTGCCGCCGCCGGCGGTGCCGCTCAGGACGAGTGGGGCCCCGGTCGGGACGGCGAGGCCGATCGCCCGGGTGCGTGGCGCCAGCGCGGCGCCCACGTCCGCCCATTCGCGGTCGTGGTCCAGCCTTCCGCGCAGCAGCGCGTCGGCGCGGGTGGCGTCGACGGCGACCAGGCGCGGCGCGTCGCCGGCGGTGCCGAGCCACTGTCCGACGGTGGTGCCACGGTTGAGGGCCGGACTCACCACGCCCGCGGTGGCCGCGCTGACGACCGTGCCGTCTCCGGCCACCGGCGCCCGGCCGAGGGTGAGGGCCAGGTCGGTGCCGACGGAGACGGCGGCCTGGTCACGCTGCGACTGGTGCCAGGTGGTGTCGAAGGCGAGG
Source organism: Micromonospora sp. WMMD964 (assembly GCF_029581455.1). NCBI lineage: Bacteria > Bacillati > Actinomycetota > Actinomycetes > Micromonosporales > Micromonosporaceae > Micromonospora > Micromonospora sp. WMMD964. The sequence continues at coordinate 2,868,108 of NZ_CP120860.1, forward strand.
CCGAAGGTTCCGGCCGCGCAGGCCAGCCCGACGAGCAGTCCGGCCGCGACCGCCTGAGGTCGACGGGCGGCCTCGGAGACCGCCAGCGGAAGCGCCAGCCCGCGCGCGCGGTACGCCAGCCGGTCGACGCCGCGCAGGGCGGGCAGCACCACCCGGAGCGCCAGGGCGGCGCCTGCGACGAGCAGCAGCGTCGGCGCGAGCACCCGGACCGCGTCGACGCGGGGGTCGGCGGCGGTGGGCTGCGCGTACAGCTGCCACCATCCGGCGGCGGCGAACACCGCGAGCACGAGGTCGGCACCGGATCGGACGAGCAGTTCGCGGCGGGTGCGCCGGTCGCCGGCCGCCGGAACGGGTCGGATCGCCAGGACGGTGAGGACGGCGGCGAGCACCAGCGCGCCGCCGGCGACGGCGACGACCTGAGCACCGATGACGGTCGGCCGCATGGTCAGGCCGGCGCCGTCCAGCGGCGGCAGGTGGGTCAGACCGGCGTGCAGGGCGGACGAGGCCGGTATCGCGAGCGCGGCGGCGACGGCGGCGACCAGCCCGGCCTCCAGTGTCGCGGTGGCGGCGAGTTGGCGACGGCTGGTGCCCAGCGCGGACCGCAAGGCGGTCTCGTCGGCGCGTATGCCCGCGGTCAGCCGGCCGGCCAGGACGAGCGCTGTCGCGGTCAGGGCACCGCCGAGGACGGCGACGGCGAGTACGACGGCGGCGGTGACGTGCCGTTGATCGTCGGCGTCACGCAGGGTCAGCGGCAGGTCGGAGGCGACACGGGCGAGCTGGACGCGGTCGCCGAGGGTGCCGGCCAGGAGGCGGTCGGCGGTGCGGAGGGCCCCGGCGACGGCCTCCAGGTCGCGGCGGTCGTTGCGGGACAGGTCGGGGTGGGCGGTGACCTCCATCCGGTCGACCGTGGCACCCGTGGTGACCAGGTCGGCGAGGTCGACGAGGAACGGGCCGTAGGCGTTGACCGGCTGCATGAAGCGGCCGTCCCGGTAGCCGACGGCGGAGCCGGCCGCGGCCAGCGGGTCGCGGTCCCAGCCGCGCCCCGGCAGCGGGCGTACGACACCGACGACTGTCACGTCGACGGCCGCAACGGGCGGGTGGGCCAGCTCGGCGCCGAGGCGCACCCGGCGACCGGGGGTGAGGTCGAGCAGGTGGGCGGTGGACTCCAGCAGCACCGCGTCGCCCGGGTGCTCCGGCCAGCGCCCGGTGACCAGCTCGGCTCGGGTCGGCAGGTCGTCCAGCCCGGACAGGTACGCCTGGGCCCCGACGGTGGTGCCTGGGGCGAGGGTGGGCGGCAGCGCCCGCAGCACCGTCGACGCCCGCGTGCTCGTCGTCACCGGGAACGGTGCGAGCGCGGAGGCCACCGCGGTGCGGGTGTCGGCGGCGACGGACGACGCGTCCGGGCCCTCGACCGTGCCGGTGTAGACGGTCACGTCGACGGCGGCGGGGGCGGCGCGGGCCAGGGCGACCTCCAGGGCCCGCTCGGCGGTGCGGGTGACCAGCAGGGTGCAGGTGCCCAGCAGGGTCGCGCCGATCGTGACGACCCCGAGGAGCGCCGCCAGCAACGGCCACTGCGCGCGGGCGCGCCGGCTGACCAGCCTCAGCATCGTCGCGTCACCTGACGTCCGGCACCGGCTGGTACGGCTGCCCGGCCGCCTGTTCGTCGAGGTGTCCGTCCTGGATGCGGATCACCCGGTCGGCCAGGGCCATCATCACCGGGTCGTGCGTCGACACCAGCACGGTGACGCCTTCGGATTCCACGATGCCGCGCAGCAGGGCCATCACCGACAGGCCCGTCTCGGCGTCCAGTTGCCCGGTGGGCTCGTCGGCGAGCAGGAGCCGGGGCGACGCGGCCAGCGCGCGGGCGATCGCCACCCGCTGCTGCTGGCCGCCGGACAGCTCGGCCGGACGCTGCCCGGCGTGGTCGGTCAGGCCGACCAACTCCAGCAGCAACTCGACCCGTCGCTCGCGGTCGGCCGGGGCGGCGCGGGCCAGCCGCAGCGGGGCGGCGACGTTCTCCGCCGCCGACAACACCGGGATCAACCCGAAGCTCTGGAAGACGTACGACAGCGTCTCGCGCCGCAGCCGGGACAGGCCGTCCTCGTCGAGCGCGGTGACGTCGGTGTCGTTGACGTGCACGGTGCCGGCGTCCGGGCGGTCCAGCCCGCCGATGACGTTGAGCAGGGTGGTCTTGCCCGACCCGGACCGGCCGACGAGGGCCACCATGGAACCGGCGGCCACGTCGAACGACACCCCGCGCAGGGCGTGTACGACGGTCGGCCCGGTGCGGAAGCGCCGGTGTACGTCGCGCACGCGCAGCAGCGGCTCGCTCCTCATTCGCCGGTTTCCGAGTCAGGGCGGATCGTGATGTGGTCGGGTTCCAGGGCGAGCCGGACCCGTCGGGTCAGCGCCAGCGCGTGGCGGAACTCGCGGGGCACCTGGACCCGCCCGGCCCGGTCCATGACGGCGTACTCCTCGGCGATCGTGTGCGTGTCGCCCGCCGCGTCGGTGGTGGTGCGGCGCAGCACCTCGCTGCTGGTGCGCCCGTCCCGGATCGCGACGGTCCGTTCGACCTGACCGCTGACCTCCGGGTCGTGGGTCACCACGACGACGGTGACGCCGTACCGCCGGTTGACGTCCCGCAGCACACCGAAGACCTCCGCGGACGTGGCGGCGTCCAACTCGCCGGTGGGCTCGTCGGCGAGCAGGACCCGCGGCTGGTTGGCCAGCGCCACCGCGATCGCGACCCGCATCTGCTGCCCCCCGGAGAGCTGCCCGGGGCGCCGGTCGGCGCAGTCGGCGACACCGAGGCTGTCCAGCAGTTCGGCCGCGCGTTCCCGGCGCTCCCCCTTCGCGGTGCGGGCCGCCGCCATCGGCAGGTCCACCATCTCCCGCGCGGTCAGGTAGGGGATCAGGTTGCTCGCCGTCTGCTGGCGGATGAACCCGACGGTGTTCCGCCGGTAGTCCACCCGGTCCGCGCGGGACATCGCCAGCAGGTTCCACCTGTCGACCCGGACCCGCCCGGCGGTGGGGGCGTCGATGCCGGCCAGGATCGACAGCAACGTCGACTTGCCCGACCCGGAGGCGCCGACGACGGCGACCAGCTCACCGCTCTCCACGACCAGGTCCAGCCCTTGCAGCGCCTGCACCTCGATGGAACCAGTCTGGTAGATCCGCACCAGGCTCTCGCAGACGATGAGCGCGTCCCGGCCGAACTCGGGTGCCCGCGCGGATGGCTGCGGCAGGGACAGCGGTGTGCTGGACATTCCCAGCAGTTTCGCAACCGGCGGCGTCGTTGACCATGGCCCTGGGTGGCTTTTCCTGCATCCTGGACGGCGGTCAGCGGTTCTGCCACGAGCAGATCCGCTACCGGTGAACGGGGTGTCCTCCTCCGGCCGTCGCGGGCAGGGTGGAGCCCATGAGACTGCTGGTGCTGGGCGGAACGGGTTTCGTGGGCGGCGCGACGGTCACCGAGGGCGTACGCCGCGGCTGGTCGGTGACGGTGTTCAACCGGGGGCTGCACGGCGCGGTGCCTCCCGGCGTACACCGGTTGCGGGGTGACCGCACCGCGCCGGACGGCCTGGCGGCGCTGGCCGGCGGTGGCTGGGACCTGGTGGTGGACACCTGGGACGGTGCGCCACGGGCGGCCCGCGACGCCGCCCGCGCCCTCGCCGGGTCGGTGCGCCACTACGTGTACGTGTCCAGCGGTTCGGTCTACCGCGACCCGTCGGCGCACGGGCTCGACGAGGACTCCCCGGTGGTGGACGCCGACGCGGACTCCGTCGACGGCGACTACCCGCAGCTCAAGGCCGGTGCCGAACGTGCCGTACGGGAGGTGTTCGGCGACCGGGCGCTGATCGCCCGAGCCGGTCTGATCCTGGGTCCGGGGGAGGACGTCGGCCGGCTTCCCTGGTGGCTGCGGCGCGTCGAGCGCGGCGGTGACGTGCTCGCGCCCGGGCCGGCGGACCTGTCGGTGCAGTACGTCGACGTCCGCGATCTGGCGGCGTGGATGCTGGACGCGGGTGCCCGGCGGGCGGGCGGCACGTTCAACGCGGTCGGCCGTCCGGCGCAGACCACGATGGGTGAACTCCTCGACGCGTGCGTGGCCGCCACCGGTGCGGACGCCCGGCTGCGCTGGACCGATCCGGCTCGGATCGTCGCCGCCGGTGTGCAGCCGTGGAACGACCTGCCGATCTGGATGCCGACCGACCACCCGTACCGGGGGTTGCTGGAGCGGGACGTGACCCGTGCCCTAGCGGCGGGGTTGACCTGCCGGCCGGTCGCCGAGACCGTCGCCGACACCTGGCGGTGGCTACGCGCCGTCGGTGCGGTTCCGCCGCGCGCCGGGCGACCGCATCGCAGCTCGATCGGCCTGGACCCGGCCCGGGAGGCCGCACTGCTCGCCGCCTGACCGCGGCATTCGCCCGCTCAGGTCGGCACCGCGGGCAGGTCGAGCACCTCGTCGACCTCGCGGCGGGGGGTGGGTCGGCCCGGCTGGCCGTACCCGATCCGCAGCACCATCTGCGGCGTGCCGAACCGTCCCAGCGACAGCCGCAACCGCTCCCGTGCGGTCGGCACCTCGATCGGTTGGGAGAGCATCGACACACCGAGCCCGGCGTCGGTGGCGACCAGCAGCAACCGTTGCAGGGCCTGGCCGGCGATCACCTGGTCGACGGCCGTGTTGCCGAACGAGCCGAGCACTCCGACGAGGGGTTCCGGCTCGAAGTCGCGCCCCGGGGCACGATCGCGCCCGCCGAATCCGCGCGTCGGCAGGACGTCCTGCGGCTCACACTGCGGACCTCCGGCCGAGGCGGGTACGCCGTCCGGCGCCGGCTCCCGGCGCAGCCACTGCTCGCTCTCCGCCCGGTACGCCGGGTCCCGCTCCAGCACCCGGTGCGCGCTGCGGGCGATCTCCCCGAACGCGGCGACCGCGCTCACCCCGATCAGCAACTCCAACCAGCACTGCTCGGCACGAGCCGCCTCGCCGAGGCGCCACCGGACGTCGGCCGGCACCCGGTCCGGCCAGAACGGCAGTCGGTTGCTGAACCGGCGGGGGATGGCCGCGTACAGGCTCTGCTCGGCGGGGGAGGGGCGACGCGGGACGTCCGGCAGCAGCCGGGCCAGCAGGTCCGGCTCGGCCGGGTCGGGTCGCAGGCGGACCCGCGCCGGAACGCCGGCCACGGCCAGCGCCAGCCGGAGGTTGAACAGCGCCGCGCCGCAGGCGATCCGGACACCCCAGCCGCTGGGGTCGGTCGCCGGCAGCCGGCGCGTCGGGTCGGCGAGAACCTCGATGCCGCCGTCGCGCAGCCGCAGCCGCCACGGCTGGGTGTTGTGCAACGACGGTGCCCGGACCGCGTCGACGGCGGCGGCCCGCAGTTGGGCCTCGGTGTAGCCGATGTCCATGGTGGTGCTCCTCTCCCGACCGGCGGCTGACGGTGCCGCCGCGGCCGGCGTACCTCCACGCTGCACCGCCGGGTCGGCCACCGGGCAGGGCCGGACGTCCCGACCGGGTGGGCCCGAGCGCCCCGCGACGCCGCCCGGCCCGATCGGGACTTTCGGCCCGTGCGGCGCGACGGGGTACGGAGGTAGAAACGAAGGATGATCCGCGTCTTCCTCCTCGACGACCACGAGGTCGTCCGCCGTGGCCTGGCCGACCTGCTGCAGAGCGGCGGTGACATCGAGGTGGTCGGCGAGTCCGGCTCCGCGCAGGAGGCCGCGCGCCTCATCCCGGCGCTCCGGCCCGACGTGGCGATCCTCGACGCGCGACTTCCCGACGGCAACGGCATCGACGTGTGCCGTGACGTCCGCGCCGTCGACTCGTCCATCAGAGGTTTGATCCTCACCTCGTACGAGGACGACGAGGCGCTGTTCGCGGCGATCATGGCAGGTGCCGCCGGCTACGTGCTCAAGCAGATCCGGGGCACCGACCTGGTCGACGCGGTGCGTCGGGTGGCGGCCGGGCAGTCGCTGCTGGACCCGGCGATCACCACCCGGGTGTTGGAGCGCATCCGCAACGGGGTCGAGCAGCCGCGCGAGCTGAAGTCGCTCACCGAGCAGGAGCGGCGGATCCTGGAGTACGTGGCGGAAGGACTCACCAACCGGGAGATCGCGGCCAAGATGTTCCTGGCGGAGAAGACGGTGAAGAACTACGTCTCCAGCGTGCTGGCGAAACTGGGCCTGGAGCGACGCACCCAGGCCGCCGTCCTGGCCACCCGCCTGCTCGGCAGGACCCCCTGACCCGGTTCGCGTCGCTCAGTCGCGTAGCGGGACGGTCCAGCACAGCTCGGTGCCGTGTGGCCCGACCGGGCGGATCGTGAAGTCGCCGCCGAGGCGGTCGGCGCGTTCGCGCAGGTTGACCAGCCCACCTCGGGCGGCACTCGGGTCACAACCCACCCCGTCGTCGGTGACCGTCACGCTCACCTGTCCGGCGTCGACGCGTACGGCGACGGTCACCCGGGTGGCCTGCGCGTGGCGAACCGTGTTGGACAGCGCCTCGCGCAGCACCGCGGTGAGGTCCGGGCGGACGGCGTCCGGGACGGCGCTGTCCACCGGGCCGGTCACCTCCAGGTGCGGGGTGAAGCCCAACGACTCGGCGGCCACGTCGACCGCGTCCCGGATCTCGGTGCGCAGCGCGGCGGTCATCGGCGTCCGCAGCTCGAAGATGGTCCGGCGGATGTCCCGGATCGTGGCGTCCAGATCGTCGACCGCCGCGTTGATCCGCTTGGCGACCTCCGGGCGGCCCATCATCGGCGCGGCGCTCTGCAGTTGCAGGCCGGTGGCGAAGAGCCGTTGGATCACCACGTCGTGCAGGTCGCGGGCGATCCGTTCGCGATCCTCCAGGACGACCAACAGCTCGCGTTCCTCCTGACCGCGCGCCCGTTCCATGGCCAGCGCCGCCTGACCGGCGAAGCTGCCCAGCAGGGCCACGTCGTCCTCGCTGCTGACGGCGCCGCGATCGGTGGGGTGTGCCACGACCAGCACACCGTGCAGCGTTTCGGCGGTGGCCAGGGGTGAGATCACCGCCGGTCCGGTACGCAGCAGGGCCGGCCACGGCGCGGCGTGCGCGAGGTCGTCCACCTGATCGTGGCGCCCCTCGGCGACCGCCGCGCCGAAGGTGGTGTCGGCCACCGGCAGGACCGTGCCGACCAGTGCCCGGGCCTGCTCGTCGGCGCCGTCGACCACCTCGACGGTGAACTGCTCGACGTCGGCGTCGTACAGCAGCACCAGCGCCAGCTCGGCCTCGGCGACCTCCCGGGCCCGGCGGGCGACGAGTGCCAGCGCGTCGGTACGGCGTACTTCACCGAGCAGCACCGACGTGATCTCGGCGGTGGCGGCGAGCCATCGTTCCCGCCGGTGTGCCAGGGCGTAGAGGCGGGCGTTCTCGATGGCCACTCCGGCGGCGGCGGCGAGCGCGACGACGAGCTCCTCGTCGTCGTCGGTGAACTGCGCGCCGCCCTGCTTCTCGGCCAGGTAGAGGTTGCCGAACACCTGGTCGCGGATGCGCACCGGCACGCCCAGGAAGCTGTGCATCGGCGGATGGTCGGCGGGGAAGCCGTAGGAGCGGGGGTGCTGGGTGATGTCCGGCATCCGCAGCGGTCGGGGCTCGTCGATGAGCAGACCGAGCACCCCCCGCCCGTGTGGCAGGTCGCCGATCTTCGCGTGCTGCTCCGGGGTGATGCCGTGCACGATGAAGTCGTGCAACAGCCGGTCCGGGCCGAGGATGCCCAGCGCGCCGTACCGGGCTCCGACCAGGTCGCAGGCGGACCCGACGATGCGTTGCAGGGTGGTGCGCAGGTCGAGGTTGCTGCCGATGCCGACCACCGCGTCGAGCAGGGCCCGCAGCCGCTCCCGGCTGGTGACGACCTCGCCGACCCGGTCCAGCATCTCCTGCAGCAGCTCGTCGAGGTGGACCCGGGACAGCGGGCTCAAGCCGAGCGACGGGGTCGCCGAGGGGTCCTGACGAGGCGGCGGCACGCTGCTGGTCACCGGGCGATGGTAGCGCCGGTGCCCTCGTGGCCGGGTCCGGTCAGCGGACGGCGGACGTGTCGACCACCTGCGCGGTGGTCAGGCGTGGCGTGTGCGGTGGTCCCGCGTGTGCCGGGTCCGCGATGCCCAACCGGATCACCAGGTACGGGAAGCCGATCCCGGAGAGCAGTTGCCGCAGGGTCTGCCGGGTGCCCGGCACCTCCACCACGGCGCTGAGCGGCACCACCGACACGCCGAGCCGGGTGGCGGTGAGCCATCCGGCGGAGAGCGACTCACCCGCGCGCAGCCACCCGTCCGGTACGTCCTCGTCGCCGTGCAGCATCGCGTACACCGCCGCCTGGTCGTGGCCGGGACCGATGGGCAGGCTGCCGGGGCGGCCGAAGTCCCGGCCCGGCACTGTGGTCTGCGGCGGCTGCTCGGGCAGCACCTCCGCGGTCAGCCCGGTGCCGGCCCCGGCCCGGTTGGTCCAGTACGCCAGTTCGGCGCGTAACTCCGGATCCTCCGCCTCGACCGCGTGGGCCTGCCCGGCGGCGGCGGCCAACTCCAGCACCTGGTCGCGGTCGAGGATCTGCAACCGGCCGCCCTCGTCGGTCACCGCGCGGGTGATCTGCTCCAGCGCGGTGGTCGGGACGGGCTCGTCGCTGACCGGCCGCCGGTCGGTGTGGCGCACCTGCATGCACTGCACGAGGCGCATGGCGTCCGGGTCGGCCGGGACGCGGTCGGGGTCGGTCAGCCGGGCCACCAGCTCACTGTCGCGCGGGTCGGGCCGCCGTTCCACCACCGCGCGCCATCCCTGCGCGGCCAGCGCCACCCGGGCGTGGTGCAGGGCGGCGCCGCAGCTGATCGCGAGCAGCCGGCCCTCCGGATCGGAGGCGGCGAGTTGCCGGTCGGCGACGGAGCGGAGTTCCAGCGCGTCGGGCAGCACCCGCCAGCGCCACGGCTGGGTGTTGTGCACCGAGGGGGCGTGGCCGGCGGTGGCGGCGGCCTCCGCCAGCGCGGTGGCCGGCTGGCTCTCCTGACTCATGGTCACGACCTTTCCGTCTCTGCTCATCGTGCCTCACGATGCGGCGCCGCGCGGTGGGTTGCCGTTCCATCCTGGCGCGTCGGGCCTGCCGACACAGGGGCCGTAGGTCCCGCCGTACCGGGTCGTCCCGCCCACTCGGGCCGGCCCACGTCGGCGACCGCCCGGCCGCGCCCCACCCGGCCCAGCCGGCCGGGCCACCAGGGCGGGTGGATCGGGCGGTGTGGGGTCGGTGCGACACTGTGGGCTGCGACGATGCGCAGGTGGCAGCGGAGGCTACCGAGTGCGTCCACCAGCAGCCGGCGCGCAGCCGCGTCCGGCGGTGGTGGGCGTGGACGCCGCTCGTCGGGCTCGGCGTCGGGGTGTTCGTCGGTGCCGCGCTGCGGCTCGCCGGGCAGCGGGACGCGGCCGAGGTGATCTGGGCGGCCGTCACGGTGGCCGCGCTGCTTCCCGCCGCGTGGTCGATGCTGCGCTCGTTGTGGCACCGGCGCTTCGGCGTCGACGTGATCGCCGTGCTGGCCCTGGCCGGCGCGCTCGTGGTGGGGGAGTACCTGGCCGGGGCGGTGATCGCGGTGATGCTGGCGACCGGACGGTCGCTGGAGGCGTACGCGCAGCGCCGCGCCACCCGGGACCTGCGGGCCCTGCTGGCCCGGGCTCCGCGGACCGCCCGCCGACGAGGGCCGGAAGGTGCGCTCGAGGTGGTGCCGCTGGATCGGGTGGAGGCGGCGGACCGACTGCTCGTGGGGCCCGGCGACGTGGTGCCGGTCGACGGGACCATCGACGAGGCGGCCACCCTGGACGAGTCGGTGGTGACCGGCGAGTCGCGGCTGGTCCAGCGGGCGGTCGGGGAGGCGGTGGCCAGCGGCGTGGTGAACGCGGGGGCCGCGTTCGCGATGCGGGCGACGCGTAACGCGGCGCAGAGCACGTACGCGGGGATCGTCCGGCTGGCCGAGGAGGCGACCGCGCACAAGGCCCCGATGGTCCGGTTGGCCGACCGGTACGCCGCCGCGTTCGTGCCCTTCACACTGGTCCTGGCCGGGCTGGCGTGGCTGCTCTCCGGTGACGTGGTCCGGGCGGTCGCGGTGCTGGTGGTGGCCACCCCCTGCCCGCTGCTGCTGGCCACCCCGATCGCCATCGTCTCCGGGCTGTCCCGGGTGGCCCGGCGTGGTGTGCTGGTGCGCGACGGCGGTTCGCTGGAACTGCTCGGCCGGGCCCGTACCCTGCTGGTGGACAAGACCGGCACGCTCACCGCCGGCCACCCGCGGGCCGCCGAGACGGTCGTCGCCCCCGGCGGTGACCGGGACGAGGTGCTGCGCCTGGCGGCATCGGTGGAACAGCTCTCCCCGCACGTGCTGGCCGCCGCGCTGGTCCGGCAGGCCCGGGAGCGCGGGCTGGCGCTGACCGCGCCGACCGACGTGACCGAGGAACCGGGCCGAGGGGTCAGCGGCCGGGTCGACGGCCGGTTGGTCCGTGTCGGTCAGTTCACGGGTGAGCTGCCGGAGTGGGCGAACCGGGCGCGGGCCCGCACCGAGCTGGCCGGCTGGTCGGCGGTGTGGGTCAGTGACGACGGCGGGGTGCTCGGCGCGATCCTGCTGGAGGACCCGGTACGCCCCGACGCCCGCCGGACCGTGCGCCGGCTGCGCGCGGCGGGGCTGCGGCGGATCGTGCTGGTCACCGGGGACCGTCCGGCGACCGCCGCGCAGGTCGCCACGACCGTCGGCGTGGACGACGTGCTGGCCCGCTGCACACCGCGGGAGAAGGTGGCCCGGGTTCGGCAGGAGGCCGACCGGGCGGTCACCGTGATGGTCGGCGACGGGGTGAACGACGCACCGGCGCTGGCCGAGGCGCACGTGGGTGTGGCGATGGGTGCCACCGGGGCGACCGCCTCGGCGGACGTGGCGGACGCGGTGCTCACCGTGGACCGGTTGGACCGGCTCGCCGACGCCGTGGAGATCGCCCGGTACGCCCGCCGGATCGCCGTGCAGAGCGCCGTCGTCGGGATGGGACTGGCCGTGCTGGCGATGCTCGCCGCGGCGGCCGGGCGGCTCCCCCCGGTGGTCGGCGCGTTCCTCCAGGAGGGCATCGACGTGCTGGTCATCCTCAACGCGTTGCGGGCCCTGCGGGGTGGACTGCGTCGCCGCGAGGTCGCACCGCGTACCCGGGAACTGCTCGCCCGTGCCGCCGAGGAACACCGGGCGGTACGTGTGGTGCTGGCCGGGCTGCGCGACACCGCCGACCTGGTCGCCACCGACCCGGCCTCGCCGAGGTGCCTGCCGGCGGTACGCGAGACGCACCGCCGGCTGACCGAGCAGGTGCTGCCGCACGAGGCGGCCGAGGAGCGGCAGCTCTATCCCGCGCTGGCCGAGCCGTTGGGCAGCGGCGAGGCGACCTCCACGATGAGCCGCGCGCACGTGGAGATCCGCCGCCAGGTCGACCTGCTCGGCGTCCATCTGCGGCAGACCGACGATGGTCGGCTGCGCCCGGACCAGGTCCCTGACCTGCTTGCGAGCCTCTACGGGCTGGACGCCGTGCTGCGCCTGCACCTGGCGCAGGAAGAGGAGGAGTTCTTCACCCTCGACCCGGGCGAGCCGGCGCCCGAGCGGCGCTGACCCCGGGGCCGCGCTCGACGCGGGCGACCCCGGGTGTACGTCAGCGTTCCCGGACCACCGCGACCGGGCAGTGCGAGTGCTGGATCAGTTGCTGGCTCACCGAGCCGAGCAGCATCCCGGCCAACCCGCCCCGGCCCCGGCTGCCGACCACCACCAGCCGCGCGTCGCGGCTCGCCTCGATCAGCGTCGCCGCCGGGCTGCCCGCGACGAGGTCGACGGTGATGTCCAGCGTGGGGAACGTCCGTCGCCACGGCTCCAACGCCGCCTCGACCGACGCCCGCTCGTCGGGCACGCCGGCCGCCCCGCCGGGGCCCGGTGTCCAGGCGTGCAGGACGCGCAGGGGCACCTGCCGTCGGGCGGCACGTTCGGCGGCGAAGCCGAGCGCCACCAGTGACGGGTCCGAGCCGTCCACGCCGACCGCCACCGGGCCGTCCGGCCCGCCGGTCGTCCCGTCGCGGACCACCACGACCGGGCAGTGCGCGTGCGCGGCCACCGACACCGCCGTCGACCCGGCCAGCAGACCACCGAACCCGCCGTGCCCCCGGCTGCCGAGCACCAACAGGCCCGCCTCCGCCGAGCGTTCCTGCAACACCAGGGCCGGCGGCCCGTCGTAGACCTCGCCGGTGACCGTCAGACCGGGGTTCGCGGCGGAGGCGTCCGCCGCCGCGCCGCGGACCAGGTCGTCGACCTGCCGGCGGGCGGTGTCGTCCGGCCACACCCCGGGTGCCACGCCCGGTCCGACCCAGCCGGCGACCGTCAGCCACTCGAAGACGTACGCCAACCGCACCGGTTGGCCGCTGTGCCGAGCCTCCTCCAGCGCCCAGTCGAGGGCCACCGACGCGTCGGTGGAGCCGTCGTAGCCGACCAGGATCTCCGCGTCGCGCACGTCGTCCTCCTTCAGGGGTTGGTGGGGTCGGTTTCGCGGACCCAACGCCACTCGGCGACCTGGGGGTCGTCCTCGCCGTACCGGCGGGTGTAGTCGCGGGCCGCCTGCCGGGCGTCGACCATCTGCTGGCGCAGGTGGGCGGCGCGGGCGGCCAGGCCGGGCACCCGGTCGATGACGTCGATGACCAGGTGGAAGCGGTCCAGGTCGTTGAGCATCACCATGTCGAACGGGGTGGTGGTGGTGCCTTCCTCCTTGTAGCCGCGCACGTGCAGGTTCTCGTGGTTGGTGCGGCGGTAGGTGAGCCGGTGGATCAGCCACGGATAGCCGTGGTACGCGAAGATGACCGGCCGGTCCGCGGTGAAGATGGTGTCGAACTCCTTGTCGGTCAGGCCGTGCGGGTGCTCGGTGTCCGGCTGGAGCCGCATCAGGTCGACCACGTTGACCAGTCGCACCTTCAACTCCGGGAGGTGCCGGCGCAGCAGCTCGACGGCGGCCAACGTCTCCAGGGTGGGCACGTCCCCGCAGCAGGCGAGCACCACGTCCGGCTCGCTGCCGCCGTCGTTGCTGGCCCACTCCCAGATGCCGAGGCCGCGTCGGGTGTGCTGGATCGCCTCGGTCATCGTCAACCAGTTCGGGGCGGCCTGCTTACCGGCCACCACCACGTTGATGTAGTGCCGGCTGCGGAGGCAGTGGTCCATCGTGGCGAGCAGGGTGTTGGCGTCCGGCGGCAGGTAGACGCGTACCACTTCGGCCTTCTTGTTGACCACGTGGTCGATGAAACCCGGGTCCTGGTGGGAGAAGCCGTTGTGGTCCTGCCGCCACACGTGGCTGGACAGCAGGTAGTTCAGCGAGGCGAGCGGCTGCCGCCAGGGGATGGCCCGGGTCACCTTCAGCCACTTGGCGTGCTGGTTGAGCATCGAGTCGACGATGTGGATGAACGCCTCGTAGCTGGTGAACACGCCGTGCCGGCCGGTGAGCAGGTAGCCCTCCAACCAGCCCTGGCACAGGTGCTCGGAGAGCACCTCCATGACCCGGCCGTCGGGGGAGAGGTGGTCGTCGCCGGGCACCGTGGCGGCCATCCACGCGCGGTCGGTCACCTCGAACGCGGCACCCAGCCGGTTGGACGCGACCTCGTCCGGGCCGAACAGCCGGAACGTCTGCGGGTTGGCGCCGATGACGTCCCGGATCCACGGCCCGAGCGCACCTGTCGCGCCGGCCATCGGTCGACCCGGCTCGGGGACCTCCACGGCGTAGTCGCGGAAGTCCGGCAGGGTCAGGTCGCGCAGCACCACGCCGCCGTTGGTGACCGGATTGGCGCTCATCCGCCGATCCCCGCGCGGCGGCAGGGTCCGCAGCTCGTCGACCGGCGCGCCGGTCGCGTCGAACAACTCCTCCGGCCGGTAGCTGCGCAGCCACCGCTCCAACTCGGCCAGGTGGGCGGGGTTGTCACGGACCCCCGCCAGCGGCACCTGGTGGGCGTGGAAGGTGCCTTCGACCTGGGCGCCGTCGACCTCGCGGGGGCCGGTCCAGCCCTTCGGCGTCCGCAGGACGATCATCGGCCAGCGGGGACGTTCGACGACGCCCTGGGAGCGGGCCCGCCGCTGGATCTCGGCGATCTCGTCCAGGGCGCGGTCCATCGTCGCGGCGAGGGCGCGGTGCACCTGGGCGGGGTCGTCACCGGCCACCACGTACGGCTGGTAGCCCGACCCGCGCAGGAGGTCGAGCAGGTCGGCCTCGGGGATCCGGGACAGCACGGTCGGGTTGGCGATCTTGTAACCGTTGAGGTGCAGGATGGGCAGCACCGCGCCGTCGCGCGCCGGGTTGAGGAAGACGTTGGACAGCCAACTGCCGGCCAGCGGGCCGGTCTCCGCCTCCCCGTCGCCGATCACGCAGGCCACCACCAGGTCCGGGTGGTCGAACGCGGCGCCGTAGGCGTGGCTCAGCGCGTACCCCAGTTCGCCGCCCTCGTGGATCGAACCCGGCACGTCCGCCGCGACGTGGCTGGGGATGCCGCCCGGGAAGGAGAACTGGCGGAACAGCCGGGACATCCCGGCCTCGTCGCGTGCCACGTCGTGGTAGCGCTCCGACCAGGTGCCCTCCAACCAGGTGTTGGCCACGATCGCCGGGCCGCCGTGGCCGGGGCCGGTGACCAGCATGGCGTTGAGGTCGCGGGCCACGATCACCCGGTTGAGGTGGGCGTAGATCAGGTTGAGCCCGGGGCTGGTGCCCCAGTGCCCGAGCAGCCGGGGCTTGATGTCGTCGGCGGTCAGCGGGTCGCGCAGCAGCGGGTTGTCGAGCAGGTAGATCTGCCCGACGGTGAGGTAGTTCGCGGCTCGCCAGTAGGCGTCCAGCCGGTGAAGTTCCTCGTCGGTCAGAACGCTGTGGGTGTCGAGAGCGGTGTCCATGGTGCTGCCTCTCGCGGGTAGGGGGCCTCCGGGCTTCAGCCTCGCTGCTGCGGATGCCCCGGGGTCAGGGCCGTTGGTCCCGCGTCGGATGGGCGTCGGGCCCGGTCAGCGGCTTCTCGGCCAGGCCACGGACGACGACGACCGGGGCCGGTGAGTGGTAGAGCAGGGACTGGGCGACCGCACCCAACATGGCTCGGCCCGGTTCGTCACCACGGGCGGCGACGAGCACCACCTGCGCCGAGCGGGACGCGTCGATCAGCACCTCGGCGGGGTCACCTCGCACGACACGGCACTCGACGGGCACCGCGCCGTTGCTGCCGACGTGCTGGGTCAACGCCTCGTTGAGCTGCTCGGCGACCGCGTCGGTGTCCTCGTCGTACTCCACCGCCCGCAGCGCCAACAGCCGGCCGTCCCGGCGGGCCGCGCACTGCAGGGCCCACTGCAGCGCGAGGTGTGAGCTGGGTGAGCCGTCCACCCCGACCAGCACCGGGCCCTGCGGCGGCGGCTCGCGACGTACCACGAGCAGGGGGCAGCCGGCCCGGGCGGCCAACTGCACGGCCGGGGTCTCGGCCGGTACGCACTGACCGCTGCCCGCCATCCCGCTGTCGCCGACGGCCAGCAGGAAGGCCGTCTCCGACCGGCGGATCAGGGTCGGCAGCATGGCGCTCTCGACGATCTCGCTGCGGACGGTCAGCTCCGGCTCGGTCTGGTGCGCGAGTTGGGCCGCCGTGGTGATCAGCTTCTCGGCCTCGTCGCGGGGTGCGGCGACGGTGTCCGCGGCGAAGGCCGCCTGCCAGTCGAACGTGTGCAGCAGGTGCAGTGCCCGGCGGTGGCCGGCGGCCTCCTGCGCGGCCTGTTCGACGACCGGGAGGTCGAGGGTCGACCCGAGGCCGACCAGCACCGCCGCGTCGGCGGGTACGGCCATCCGCTATCACCTCCCGGGCGTCGCGCCCGGCACGACCGCGCTGTCCCTCACCGAGGGTAGTCGGATGGTCGCGGCTGTGGGTCGATTGTGAGTTTGTGGGTTCTCCGCTCTGGCCGGGGCTGGGGTCGCCGGTGTGCTACGGGATCAATTCAGCCATGGAGAGCGCCTCGTCCAGCCGGCCGGCGGCCAGGTCGTCGTGACGGATCACGAAACTCCCGACGCTTCGGTAATAGAGGTCGCCGGCTACCGGAAAACGGGCGAGCGACATCCACTCGGCCGTCAGCCGGTGGGTTTCCCGCTCCACATGGGAATACCATTTCGCGACCGGGACGACGATCTCGCCGGTCTTCTCGCGCCACGCGAGGGTCTGCTCCGCGAAACTCTTGATCACCTCCGGGTCGGCGTACCCGCCGACGTAGGCGCTGGCGTACCCGTCGTCAGGCGGCCAGAGATCGTTGGCCAGAGCACGGAGTTCATCACGGTGCGGCAGGTCCCGCTCAAGGTCACGAGCCAACTGTTGCTGGAAGGGCGACAGGTCGTCCTCGTCCTCGTCCTCCTCCTCGTCCGCCCCGAACCAGTCGGGGAGTTCCGCGCGCAGCGTCGCGCCGACGTCGTACTGCTCGTCGACGAACGGCTGGTCGGCGGATCCTGCCGGCACCGTGGTCTCGGTGCCGGCCGGCACACGCACGACGCGCCCGTACCTCCGCTCCCCGGTGGCGGCGGCCTGCTCGTGATCGAGGAAGAACAGCAGCGAGCCGTCTGCCGGCAGGCCGAGGCCGTCGACTCTCGGCAGCGCCGCGCAGTCGACCGAGAAGATGAACGGCAACGGCCTGACCCCGTCGGACGGCCAGTCCATGCCGACCGGCAACCGGGGCAACCCGCCGAACCGCCCGGCCGGAACACCGCTGGATCCTGCGCTCAACCGGATCGACAGACGGAGGTGCCGGATGAACCGGCTGACCTCGTCGTCCGGGATGTCCAATGCGAGCGCCGCCCGACGAAACCGCCCCTCATGATCCATGGCGGAACATGGTGCCACGTGGGTGAGCGACGCCCGGGAGCCCCCACGGCCCGTTCCACGAGCGGGAGGTCGAGGGCCGCACGGTGGCGGGTGGGATCGGTTGCCCCGGCGGTCAGGTCGGTGCGGACCGGAGTGTGTCCACGACCGGACGCCGGGTGGCGACCATCGCTGGGATGGCGGTGAACGCGGCGATGGCGAGCAGGACTCCGAGCGCGGTGGCGAGCAGCGAGGAGTGGGGTGGGTACTGGACCTCGCCGGTGCTGACGAACGTCACAAGCCCGACGCCGGCCGGGATCCCCACGGCGACGCCGGGTATGGCGGGAAGTAGTTGCGCCACCGCCAGGCCCAGACCGGCCTGCGCGGGCGTCGCACCGAGCGTCCGCGCGACGGCCAGTGGTTGCCGGGCGTCGAGGACTGCGGTCCAAGCGCTCACGACGGCGTTGATGAGCGCGAGGACGCACAGCACGACGGTCAGTACGAGCGTGGCCTGCTCGCCCCGTTCCACCCGGGGATTGGCGAGTTCGGTGTAGCCGAGGTCGAAGCGCACCGCCTGGGAGTTGACCATGAGGATGCCGACGAGGGTGGTCGTGGTGATCAGGGTGTTGACGGTGACCAGCCGGGCGCGACGCGGCCGGCGCGCGTTGATGCGTACCCCGATCAGCAGAGCGGTGGGCAGCCGCCGCGACAGCCAGATGCGCCACCGCCGGCGACGCGGTGGCGTTGCGGCGTCAGCGAGCGCGTGAACGGTGCTGGTGGCGGCCGCGCGCAGCACCGGCACCAGAGTCGCCGCCACAGCGATCGCGAGGGCGAGGACCGTGACGGCGACCACCATGCGCAGCGCGGGAGGCTGGGCGTTGACGGAGCCGATGAGTCCGGCGCTGGGGCGGATCAGCGCGGGTGCGGCGAGCCAGCCCGTGATCAGGCCCGTCGCCGCGGCGGCAAGCCCGATCGCCAGATACTCGGCGAGGTGGACAACGGCGATCATGGCCGGTCCGGCGCCGACGGCTTTGAGTAGCCCCACTCGGCGACGCTGGCCGATGATCCGGCCCGCGACGATGCCGGCGACGCCGGCCAGCGCAAGGCCGTTGAGCAGCCAGCTGCCGACGAGCAGAGCGATCTGCGCGTCGCTGTACAGCCGACCGTTGAGGTAGCTGATCGCCTGCCAGGTGGTGAGTTGGTCGCCGATGCGGTACGTGCTGCTGGCCGCCGGGTCGGCGAGTTTGAGGTTGAGGGTGTACGACAGCGGCTGGCCGCCCGCCAGCGTGGCGATGTCGCTCCGGTCTACCCAGACCAGGCCGCCCCGCTCGACCAGGACGCTGCCGGGGTAGTGCCACCCGGCGTAGGGGTACGTCGCTCTCGCGGCGGTGACCGCGGTCCCGAGCACGCGCAACGGATGGCCGCCGATGTCGACCGTGTCGCCGGTGCGGACGCCGAGGGCGTCGGCGAAGGCGCGCTCGACGACCACACCGCCGGGGCGTACCCAGGTGCCGTCGGTCACGGCGGGTCGGTCGAGCGACGCGGGTGTGGTGTCCCGGCCCGCTACCACGGTGTGCGCGGACGTGCCGCGGGCCGTCATCGTCAGGTAGGCGATCGGGAAGGGGCCGCTGTGATCGGTGACGCCGGCCCCGGTGGTCAGCGATGCGAGCTCGTCCAGTGCCGCCTGACCGGTGACCCGGGGTGTCACGATCACGTCTGGGCCGGCGGTGGCGGTCCGGGTCTGCTGGTACGGCCGGTCGGCGACTTCGTTGAGGGTGAGGCCGATGGTCAGGGTGGCGGTCGCCGCGGTGATCGCGGTCAGGAGCAGGATGGTTTCGGTTCGGCGGCGGCGCAGGTCCCGCATCAGCAGCCGGCAGACGAGCAGGAGGCGACCGGCCATGTCAGCGTCGCCCGTCGTAGAGGGTGCCGGTGGCGGCGCCGGCAAGCCGTTCGTCGTCGACGAACGCGCCGTCCCGCATGGCGATCACCCGGTCGGCGACCGCCGCGATGCGGGGGTCATGGGTGACCACGACCAGGGTCTGTCCTGCGGTGCGCAGCTCCTCGAACAGCCGCAGCACGTCCAGGGTGGCGGCGCTGTCCAGATTGCCGGTGGGTTCGTCAGCCAGCACGACCAGCGGCTCGTTGCTCAACGCACGGGCGATGGCGACCCGCTGGCGCTGCCCACCGGACAGCGCCGAGGGCAGGTGCCTGGCGCGGTCGGCCAGCCCCACCCGGTCCAGCAGGTACATCGCCCGCTTGCGGGCCCGCCCCGGCGACCGGCCGGCCAGCAGCGCGGCCAGCTCCACATTCTCCACCGCGGTGAGCTCGTCCATGAGCTGGAACGACTGGAAGACGAACCCGAGGTTGTCACGCCGCAACCGGGCCAGGGCGCGTTCGCTCATCGTGTCGATGCGACGGTCGGCGAGCCACACCTGCCCGTCGGTCGGGCGTTGCAGCCCGCCGAGCAGGTACAGCAGGGTGGACTTGCCGCAGCCGCTGGGCCCCATCACCGCCAGCGACTGTCCGGCCGGCACGGTCAGATCGACCTCGTCGACCGCCCGGACCAGCGTGCGCTCGCCGCCGTACGACATGCTCAGCCCGCGCGCCTGCAACACCGTCGTCCCGGTCACGCCCCCGCCTTCCGCCCGGTCGGATCACTTTCAGCCCACACGCGTTCACACGCCTCCAGCCATGCCAGGTCGGCCCGCAGCCGCAACACGACACCCTCCAGCAGCAGCCCGGCAACCGGGTCCACCGACCGGTCCAACGCTGCCCGTTGGGCGTCGCGCAGCCGGCGCAGCACCTCACGCCGCTGCGCGTCGACCAACGCCACCGGATCGGCCAGCCGGGCGGTCGCGGCAGCCACCAACTTGAGGTGGAACTCCGCGAGGTCCGGCTTCGGCCAGTTCACTTCGGCCAGCCAGGTGGCGACCCGCTGCTGCCCCGTCGGGGTCAGCGCGTACACCCGGCGTTCGGGCCGGTCCGGCAGGCCCTCGGCCCGCTGTGAGGTCACCAGCCCTGCCTTGCCCAGGCGGGTCAGCGTCACGTAGATCTGCCCGGCGTTCATCGCCTCGCCCAGCGGGCCGAGCGCAGCACGGAGTCGGCTGCGCAGCTCGTATCCGTGTGCCGGCTCCTTGGCCAGCATGGCCAGCACCACGTCCTGCACCACGCACGTCCTTCGTCTAGATCGTTAATGGATAACGGTTAGCTATGGCGCTGTCAAGTAGGTGAGGGGTCTTGTGTGGTGGGGGACTGCGTAGATTTCCGTGTTCGACCTGGGTGTGGTCCGTTGGACAGGACGTTGATCCTGTCCGGGAAGGACCACGTCACGGCAGACAAGAAGAAGGGGGTTCAGCTTCCGCAGCCGACGGCGGCGGAGGTGGAGTTCGCGCAGCAGCCGGGTCACCGACAGCGTCCTGGAGGAGATGGAAGCCTGGCGGCAGCGGCCCCTGGACCGGATCTGCCCGGTGGTGTTCATCGATGCGCTGGTGATGAAGAATGTGGGCCGGGACCGGCGGGGAGGGCGCCGAGCAGTGGGCCGGCTACCTCACCGAGCTGCGCAACCACGGTGTCGAGGACGTGTTCATGGTCTGCTCCGACGGCCTCAGGGGCATGACCGACGCCATCGAGCAGGTCTGGCCGCAGGCGGTGCACCAGCAGTGCGTCGTGCACCTCGTGCGGCGTCACTGCGATACACCAACCGCAAGGACTGGCAGAAGATCACCCCGGCGCTGCGGGAGATCTACACCGCCCCCACCGTCGCGGCTGCGGAAGCCCGGTTCGAGGAGTTCGCCACGCAGTTCGGTGACCAGTACCCGGCCGTGATCCGGCTCTGGCGCACCTCCTGGCCCCAGTTCGTGCCCTTCTTGGACTACGACCACGAGGTTCGCGAGGTCCTCTACACCACCAACATCATCGAGTCCCTCAACGCCCGGTTCCGGCAGGCCGCCCGCCGACGGGGGCACTTCCCGACCGAGCAGGCCGCGATGAAGGTGCTCTACCTCGTCGTCCAGCTGAAACGTAAGGGCGGCGGGAGTGTCACCGGCCGGGTCTACGGATGGGCCAAGGCCCTCAACGCCCTGATACTCGCTTACGGCCGACCGGATCACCATCTAAAAGCATCGATCACACCACGGGCCCAAGCACGGAAATCGACACACTACCTCCCCTCGCCGATGAGAGTGCACTCAGAGGCTCTGCTCAGATCCATTGGGCGTGGTCGGTCTTATCGGGGTGTTCGCGATCTGGGTGATGAGGAAGTCAATTCGTTCCTCCTGCCCGGCAGGGGGAATGCGGCCGCTTTCCGACAGGACGGCGATGCCGTGCAGGGCGCTCCAGAGGACTTCGGCGAATAGTTCACGTCGCTTGTTGTCTGGGTGGAAGCAGTTGACGAACTCGTCGAAACAAGCCCGCAGTGGAACCGGCGTCTCGGCGCTTGCGAACTTCAGGTCGGTGGGCAGGACGAACATGGCCTGGTAGAGGGCAGGTCGCTCGGTTGCGAACTCCAGGTAGGCGTCGCAGACGGCCCGCAGGGTCTGTCCGGGTTCGGGAGGTGCCTGCCGCGCGCGGCGCATGTGCGCAGCGAGTTCGCCGAATCCGTCCAGGGCGACAGCGCTCACGATGGCGTCCTTGCCGCTGAAATGGCTGTACAGCACCGGCTGGCTGTACTCGACCCGTTCAGCTAGCCGTCGTGTCGTCACGGCCTCCCAGCCTTCGGCCTCCGCGAGTTCACGGGCGGCGGTAATGATCATCTGATGGCGGTGGGCGCGTTCACGTTCGCGGCGCTTGCTGATGGCGGACATAGCGAGATTCTAGCAATGATAGACATGCTTTCGTTGGTAGTGTACCGTCGCTACAAGTTCTAGCGCCGCTAGATAACCTCATGTAGGGGGGGGGGCACCCATGCTCATTGGCGTCGCCGAAGTGCTTGCCGGACTGATCGGCGCAGGCATCATCTTCATAGGCGCACGCGCCTTCTGGGCACCGCAGGCCGCCGCCGGCTTCGGCATCCCCGACACGCCGACCGACGACCGCAACTTCCAGGCCTGGCTATCCGTCAAGGCCGTGCGCGACATAGCCTCGGGACTCTTCATCCTCATCCTGCTGGCTGGAGCGACACCCCACCTACTGGGCTGGTTCATGCTGGCCGCCGCCGGCATCCCCGTCGGCGACGCACTGATCGTCTGGCGCAGCAACGGGCCCAAGGCAGCCGTTTACGGCATTCACGGGGCCACCGCCGTGGTGATGCTGGCGATCAGCGTGCTCCTATTCGTCGGGTAAACGATTGCCACGCAGCAATACTGCCGATCCTCCGGATGCGGCCTCCCCGGCTCGTCACGGCGTGGTCGAGGACAGCGCTGATGGCCCAACCCTCGTAGAAGACATAGAAGGAATCATGCTCAGCTTCGAAATCACCCCGATCGGTACCGTCCAGAACGCGAGGACGGACGTTCAACACACGGACAACTGGGGCGCCGTCCGCAGCACGATCACCGTCGACGAGCGCTTCGGCGATGCGTGCCTCCAGGGCCTGGAGGGCTTCTCCCACGTGGAGGTCCTCTTCATTTTCGACCAGTTCCCGGAACACGGCGACTACCGCGAGCCCCGCCCCAACCGCGGCCGTCGCGACCTCCCGCCCGTTGGCGTGTTCGCCGGCCGCGGCCCTCGCAGACCGAACCGCATCGGGGTGACGTGCTGCGCCATCGAATCCGTCCACGGCCGCGAACTGACGGTGGTGGGCCTCGACGCGGTCTCCGGCACCCCGGTTGTCGACCTGAAGCCAGTGATGGCGGAGTTCCTACCGGAGAACGTCAAGCAGCCGGAATGGGTCAGCCGCCTGATGTCGGAATACTTCCAGCCGTAAGGCGGGGTCTGGCTAGACGGTCGACCTGACTCCCAACCAACGCATCGGTCTCTCGCATACACCATCACATCAGCCCCTACGAGAGTCAGCGGCTTTCCGAAGAGAATCCCGAGGCGGCCGAGCGACCATGATCCGACGTACTCCCATGCCGTGGTGAGCGCGCACTCAGCCTGCGCGCCTTCATCACTCAGTGTTACGTCCGTGGCGGCTCAACCCGGACCTGACCTACCCATCAGTTCTGGAGATGGCGTATCGATCTCGAAACTTCAGCCTGTACCCCGACAAGCGACGACCCGGACGGCGGCACGCAGCCGGGTTCGGATCCAGTTCCGTGAGATCGGATCAGGTGCGGATCAGATCCGGTGAGAACCGGATCAGCTTCGCTGAGAACCCACCGGGTCGGGGTGCGGCGGGTGGAACCCGATCGTCAACCGCAGTTGACACGGCTTGCCGTGTCAACGTATGTTGACGGCATGAGTCAGGCGACAGAACTCGCGGCGGCAGCCGGCAGCACCGACCCCCGGGTCGGGCTGCGCGCCGTCCGCGCGCTCCGCCGGCTGCTCGAGCGGCTCGAGGTGGTCCAGGTGGACAACGCCCGTCGACAGGGCTGGTCCTGGCAGGAGATCGCCGACGCGCTCGAGGTCAGCCGGCAGGCGGTGCACAAGAAGCACGCCGGGCGACCGGCGGTCAACTCATCCTGGGAGGCGTGATGTTCGAACGGTTCACCGACCGGGCTCGCGACACGGTACGACGGGCGTTGGAGGAGGCACGAAGCGAGGGCCAACGGCCGGTGGGCACCGAGCACCTGCTGCTCGCCCTGCTCGCCGACGACGCGGGCCTGGCCAGCCGGGTGCTCGCCGACGCCGGTGTACGCGCCGATGACCTGCGCGAACGCGTACGCCGGCACACCGGCAGCGGTGGCGTCGGGCTCGGCGACGCCGACGCGGCCGCCCTGCGGGAGATCGGCATCGACCTGGCCGCCATCGTGGCCCGCATCGAGCAGTCCTTCGGCCCGGACGCCCTCCGCGAGGCCGTGCCGCAGCCACGCCGCCGCTGGCGGCGCAAGCGGTATCTGGGCGGCCCCTTCTCGCCCCGGTCCAAGAAGGCGCTGGAGCTGTCCCTGCGGGAGGCGCTGCGCCTGCGGCACAAGCACATCGGCACCGAGCACATCCTGCTCGGGGTGCTCCGCGAGGGGCACGGGCTGGGCGCGTTGGTGCTCACCGAGTCCGGGGTCGACCTCGATGACCTACGCCGTCGGGTGGAGGTCGCGCTCCGGGCGGCGGCCTGACGGGTGCGCCCGCGTTGAAACCTGTCTGTGGCGCTTCCGACGCCGACGGGCCGCCGGGTCGCTGAAGCCGTCCGGTTGCTGCACACTGGCGCCCGTGGATGCTGGACAGGACAGGCGGCCCTCGGGCGGCGACGGCGGGCTGCGCTCCGCCGTGGTGGTGAACCCGTCGAAGGTCGACGATCTCGACGAGCTGCGCCGCACCGTGGACGACGCCCTCGCCGCCGCCGGCTGGCCCGAGCCGCAGTGGTACGAGACGACGGTCGAGGACCCGGGCCGAGGCCAGACCGAACAGGCCGTCAAGGACGGCGTCGACCTGGTCTTCGCCTGCGGCGGCGACGGCACCGTGATGGCCTGCGTCAGCGGGCTGGTCGGCACCGACGTGGCCCTGGCCGTGCTGCCCCAGGGCACCGGCAACCTGCTCGCCGCCAACCTGGGCCTCTCCACCGACCTGGCGGCCGGCCTGCAGGTCGCCGTCGAACGCGGGCGGCGACTGCTCGACGTGGGCGCCGTCGAGGACAAGTACTTCACCGTGATGGCGGGCATGGGCTTCGACGCCCAGATGCTCGAAGCCACCAACGAGACCACCAAGGCACGCATCGGCTGGCCCGCGTACGTGATGGGCGCCGCCCGCCACCTGCGGGACCGGCCGATGCGGGTGCAGATCCGCATCGACGACCGCCCTCCGGTACGCCGTCGGGCCCGCTCGGTCCTGATCGCCAACGTCGGGCGGCTCCAGGGCGGCGTCACCCTGCTCACCGAGGCCGAGCCGGACGACGGTTGGCTCGACGTCGCCGTGCTCACCCCGCACAGCCTGCGGCACTGGCTCGCGCTCGGCTGGGCGGTGATCCGCCGCCGCGGTGAGGTGCCCCGGATGGAGGTCTTCCGGGGCAGACGCGTGGTGATCACCAGCAACCGGGCCCAACCGCGTGAACTGGACGGTGACCTCATCGCACCGGGTCGGCAGCTCCGGGCGGAGATCCGGCCGGAGGCGCTCTGGCTCTGCGTCCCCCAGCCGGAGGACGCCCCGGACCTGGCCGTCGACGCGCAGGGCGCCGGAGAGCGGGGCGAGCAGCTGATCGAGGAAGCGCGCCGTGAGTAGCACCCGGATCGTGCCGGAGACCCGGCTGATGGCCGACGAGGAGCTGTCCGCCGACGACGCCTGGCACACACTGCGCCGGGAGGGCGGCTGGCACCTGCTGCGCGACGCGTTCATCAGGTTCCGCTACGGCGACGGCTTCAGCCACTCCCGGGCCTTCGCACTGCAACTCTGTCTCGCCGTGGTCCCCTTCCTGATCGCCCTCACCGGGCTGATCAGCGAGCTGGGCGTCGAGGAGGGCGGCCGGGTCGTCGCCGACACCGTGCTGGCGCTCACCCCCGGTCAGAGCGACCAGGTCGTCGGTGAACTGCTCGGCGAGGGCGAACGCGTCGAGGACGCGGGGGAGCTGGCCCTCACCCTCGGTCTGCTCACCGGCCTGTTCGCGCTGACCACCACGATGGCCCAGATCGAGCGGGGCGCCAACCGCATCTACGGCGTCGAACGGGACCGCCCGGCGCTGCGCAAGTATCTCCGCGCCGCCGTGCTGGCCGTCACCGCCGGTCTGCCCGCCCTCGCCGGCTTCCTGATCCTGGTCGGCGGCGGCGCGATGGGCCGCTCGGTGCGACAGCACTACGAGTGGGGTGCGCTCGCCAACGTCATCTGGGACGTGATCCGCTTCCCCCTCAGCCTCGGGCTGACCGTCCTCGCCGTCGCGGTGCTGTTCCGGCACGCCCCCCGGCGCAACCAGCCCGGCCTGTCCTGGCTGTTCTTCGGCGCCGGTATCGCCACCACCCTGTGGTGGCTGGCCAGCCTGCTGCTCGCCGCGTACGTCAAGTTCAGCGACGGCTTCGGGCAGACCTACGGCGCGTTGACCGGGATGATGGCGCTGCTGCTCTGGGCCAACCTGACCGGCATGGCGCTCTTCGGCGGGCTGGCCTTCGCCGCCCAGCTGGAGGCGCTGCGCATCGGTGTTCAGGAGCCGGCCCAACCGGACCTGTGGGAGCCCGACAGCGACCGGGCCGAACTGCTCGACACCGGGGACATGACAGCCCTGTAGCGGCGCCCCGCGTGTACGCGTGACACGGATCGGGTAAAGCGCCTCGCCAGAGCCGACAAGGGAGGTGCGGGGTGTCCGCGGTCAAAGAGGTGGCACGGCGCCCGATCGGGCACTTCGCCGAACGGAGCATCGCCGGCCTGGTGGCCGTCACCGGCGCCGGGGTGGCTTTCGGGCTGCTGTTGATGCTCGTACGCGTGCGGTGGAGCCCGCTGCAGGACGCCGACCACGCCGCCGCCGAATGGTTCAACGGGCTCGTCGCCCCGCACCACGCGCTCGTCACCGTCCTCCAGGCGGTGACCGACCTGGGCGGTCGGCCGATCCTCATCTGGTTGGTCACCATCGCCGTGGTCGGCCTCCTGATCCGGCGCCAACCCCGGCTCGCCGTCTACCTGATCATCACCGGGGTCGGTGGCCTGATCCTGGACCCGTCCCTGAAGACGCTGGTCGGCCGGCTCCGCCCGGTCTTGGACGTGCCGATCGCCAGCGCCCCCGGCAACAGCTTCCCGAGCGGGCACGCGCTCGGCTCCTTCGTCGCCTACGGCGCGCTGCTGCTGGTGTTCCTGCCGGCGATGGCGCCCCGCTGGCGGAAGCCGGCGATCGTCGGCGTCGGCGTGCTGGTGGCACTGATCGGCCTGACCCGGATCGCGCTGGGCGTGCACTTCGTGTCGGACGTGCTGGGCGGCTGGCTGCTCGGCGCGGCCTGGCTGGGCGTCACCGCGTACGCCTTCCGGCTGTGGCGTCGCGAACGTGGGCGGCCGGTGCCGCCGCTCACCGAGGGCCTGGAGCCCGAGGCGGGGCACGACATCGCGCCCGCCCCGGCCGAGGAGCACGTGCTGGCCCACCCCCGCTCCGCGGTGGCCGAGCTGCTGGTCGGCTGGGTGCTCGTGTTCGGCGCGTTGTACGCCTTCGGCACCTACGTCAGCTACTACGCCAAGGGCACCTTCTTCGACACCCTCGACACCGACGTGCCACGCTGGTTCGCCGAGCGGCACACCGACACGTTGACCGAGGTGAGCTGGTGGTGGAGCAAGTTCGGGGATACTCACGCGATCCTGCTGATCTCGCTGGTGTTCTGTCCGCTGGTGCTGGCGGTGTGGCGGCGCTGGCGGCCGGTGCTGTTCGTGGCGCTGGCGATGGTGGGCGAGCTGACCCTCTTCCTCGCGTCGGCCCGAGCGGTCGACCGGCCCCGCCCGGCGGTGGAGAACCTCGACGGACCGATGCCCACCTCGTCGTTCCCGTCCGGGCACATCGCCGCCACGATCTGCGTCTGGTTGGCGATCACCCTCATCGTGTTCCCGCGTACCGACCGGTGGTGGCGGTGGATCTTCGTGGGATTGGCGGTGCTCATGCCGGTCGGTGTCGCCACCTCCCGGATGTACCGGGGGATGCACCACCCGACCGACTTCATGGGAGCGATCCTGCTCTCCGCGCTCTGGATCGGGCTGCTCTACCTCGTGATCCGCCCCAACGCCGACCTGAAGGAAGGCAACCAGCCGACCATCGAGTCGGAGGACGTGGACACCCTCGACGACGAGCTGGCGCGGGCCGGCCGAGCGGACTGAACCCGCCGTGCTGCGGCTGATGACCTGGAACATCCGCACCGGCGGTCGGGACCGCGACGACCCCGACCGGCTGGACCGGGTGGTCCAGGTCATCGAGGAGCAGGCACCGGACGTGCTGGCCCTGCAGGAACTGCGCGGCTTCGACCGGCACGGGCTGATGGTGGACGTGGCGGGCCGGGTGGGCATGACACCCCACCTGGCCCGGTCCTGCCTCGGGCAGCCGGTCGCGGTGCTGGTCCGGCCGCCGTACCGGGTCGTCGACGCGGGCCCCCTGCGTCGACCCTTCCACCACGCCGCCGCCCGCGTCGTCGTCGACACCTCCGCCGGCCCGTTGACCGTCTTCGGCACCCACCTCCATCCGTACTCCGGCGGGCGGCGGCGGATGGAGGTCGACTGGCTGGTCGCCGCGATGCGACGCGCCCGGTCACCGCTGACAGTGCTCACCGGTGACCTCAACTCGCTCGACCCGACAGGCGACCACACCGCCCGCCTGGCCGGCATGCCCATGCTCTACCGGCGGCGGCACCTGCGTCGGGGCGGCGGCGCGGTGGACACCCGGGCGATCGCCCGGCTGCTCGCCGCCGACCTGGTCGACCTGTGGCCCGCCGTCAACGCCGGAGCGCCGGAGGCCGACGGCCACACCGTTCCCACCCGGTTGGGCGGGGCCGAGTTCGCCGGTATGCGCCTGGACTATCTGCTCGGCACCCGTGCCCTGGCGGAGCGGGTACCCGACTGCCGGGTGGTCCGTGGCGCGACGGTCGACACCGCCTCCGACCACTACCCACTCCTGGCCACCATCGACCTGTGAGCGGAGCGGGCCCCCGCAGATGGCGCGGTCGGGCTACCGTGCCGACCGTGACCGACCGCCCCACCATCCGGCCGCCGCTTCCCGTGCCGCCGGTCGATCGTCCGGCCGCACCGACGGTGACGCTCGCACCCCGAGCACCGTCAGCCGGACCCACGACCGAGCCGGCCACCGTCGAGTTCCCGCTCGTCGCGGCCCTCGCGCGCGGTGTCGCGCTGGTCTTCGTGCTGCCGGTACGCCTGATCTGGGAGCTGATCGCCGCTACCGGCCGGCTCCTGCACCGACACCTGCTCAGCCCCGCTGGGCGGCTCCTGCGCGACTGGCTGCTGGCCCCGCTGGTCTGGGCCCTGCACCGGCTGCTCTGGCGGCCGCTGGTCTGGTGCGCCCACACCCTGCTCTGGCTTCCGTTGACCTGGGCAGCGCGCAATCTCGTCTGGCTGCCACTCGTGTGGCTCGGGCGGGGCGCCGCGTGGGTCGCCCGTACCCTCGTCTGGTTGCCGCTGGTGTGGTTGGGCCGGGGTGTCGCGTGGGTGGCCCGTACCCTCGTCTGGTTGCCGCTGGTGTGGTTGGGCCGGGGTGTCGCGTGGGTGGCCCGCACTCTGGTGTGGTCACCGCTGGTGTGGCTCGCGGTCGCCCTCGCCTGGGTGGTCCGCACGGTGGTCTGGTCACCGCTGGTGTGGTTGGCCCGCAGCGGGCTGCGCCCGCCTCTCGTGGCCCTGGGCCGCGCGCTGGTCCAGCTCGTCGAGCACCTGGTCCGGCGGCCGCTGCGATGGGTCGGCGCGGCGCTCACCCCCGTCGGGCGGCTGCTGTGGCGCGGCGTCGGCCTGCTCGTCGGGGCGATGGGTGCCGCGCTCGTCGGGCTGGCACGCGGAATCCGTTGGGTGGTCGTGGGGTTCGGCCGGCTGGTCGTCGCCGCGGTGGTCGCAGCGTGGCGGACCGCCGGCTGGGTGCTGCGGATGGTCTACCGGCTGCTGCTGCGTCCGATCGGGCTGGCGCTGCGCTGGTTGTGGCGGCACACCGTGCGTCCGCTGCTGGTGGGCGTCCGCTGGGTCTGGTCGGTGACGGTGGTGCCGGTGGCGCGCGGCCTGCGCGCGGTCTGGCGGGCCACCGTCACGCCGGCGGCCCGCTGGACCCGCCGCGCGGTGCTCGACCCGGCCCGGGTGGCCTCCCGGGAGGTGCTCAGCGCACTGGGCCTGCGCCGCTGACCGCGCCTTACAGCACCAGGTTGACCAGGACGGTCAGCACCACCGAGGCCACGATCGAGAAGAGGATCATCAGGAGGCAGCCGAGGCCACCACCGAGCGGGCGGATCTCCGTGTTACCGAAGCGCATGAGGTTCACCTGTCCGTGAGTGCGGGCTGTTCGCCGAGCCCGGGCGGGCGACCCGTCGACGAGTGGCTCACAGTTCGCGCAGCCGAGGCAGCAGGTGATCCTGCGCCCAGTCCAGGAACATCGGCTGGCTCTCCCCGCCGACCTGGATGATCGCCACGTGGGTGAAGCCCGCGTCGACGAACTTGCGGAACGCCTCGACATGCACGTCCACGTCCGGGCCGCAGGAGATGCCCTCGGCGACGTCCTCCTCCCTGACGAACTGGGTGGCGGCGGCGAACGACTCCGGCCCGGGCAGGTCGGCGTTGACCTTCCACCCCAGGCCGAACCAGCGGAACTGGTCGTGCACGATCTTGCGGCACTCCGCCTCGTCGGGCCCGTAGCAGATGGCCACCTGCCCGTAGCGGGGCTGGCCGGCGCCGCCGGCATCGTCGTACATCTCGATGATGTGCCGGTCGGGTTCGGTGGAGATGAGGCCGCTGCCGTACTCGGCGGCCAACGTCGCGGACTGCCGACCGGACGCGGCGACGGCCATCGGCACCGGCCGCTCCGGCCGATCCCAGACGTAGGCGTCGGGCACGTCGAAGTGGTTGCCGGAGAACGTCAGCGTCTCGCCGTTGAGCAGCGGCCGGATGATCTGCAGCGCCTCCTCGAACATCTCGTGTCGCTGCTGCACGTGGGGCCAACCGCCCACCACGTGCTCGTTCAGGTTCTCGCCCGCCCCGAGACCCAGCGTGAAGCGGCCGTCCGAGAGCGCCCCGATCGTGCTGGCCTTCTGCGCGACGACGGCCGGGTGGTAGCGGCGGATCGGGCAGGTCACGAACGACATCAGCTGCGCGCGGGAGGTCGCGTGGGCGACCGCGCCGAGCACCGACCAGGCGTACGGCGAGTGACCCTGGGATTCCAGCCAGGGGTAGTAGTGGTCGGACACCACGAGTTGGTCGAAGCCGGCGGCTTCGGCTCGGACGGCGTGGTCCACCAGTTGCTTGGGACCGGCCTGCTCGCTCATCAGGGTGTAGCCGACGCTGACCATCCTGTATCCCCTTCCCACCGACGGATCGTTCCCGGGATACCCAGGTCGGCAGCGGTCAACCCTCCCGTCCGGTTCGGCTCCGGTGATGCTTGACGGATCGCGGCGACCTGCCTACCGTCGCTCTTAACCGGTTAAGAGCCGGATGTGGCGCACATCCTGTGGTGGGGATGATCGCCCCGCAACGGCCTGCGCCCGCGTGGGCCGTTGCGGCTGTCCGGGCCTCGGGCCCTCCTACTGAACCGGTTGCGACGTCCAAGCCATCGCCATACGCTGATGCCTGCGCTCCGGGAGTCGGGCGCGGCTGCCGGGCTGCAGCCGCCTTCCCCTGTCTCGTCCCACCCCTGTCGGGCACCGGGGGTCCTCCCTGAGGAAGGCCATGAAGACTCGACTCTCCGCGGTCGGCGCGGCGCTGCTGGCGTTGCTCGTCGCCGTGCTGGCGTTCGGTCAGCCGGCGCACGCCGCCGCCGGCTTCTCCGTCGCCGGCGGCAAGCTGTACGACGCCAACGGCACCGAATTCGTCATGCGCGGTGTCAACCACGCGCACACCTGGTATCCACAGCAGACCAGCTCGTTCGCCGACGTCAAAGCGCTCGGCGCGAACACCGTGCGGGTGGTGCTCTCCAGCGGTGACCGGTGGACCCGCAACACCAACGCCGACGTCGCGAACGTCATCTCACTGTGCAAGGCCAACCGGCTGATCTGTGTGCTGGAGGTGCACGACACCACCGGGTACGGGGAGCAGAGCGGCGCGATCACCCTCGCCCGCGCGGTCGACTACTGGCTCAGCCTCGCCGACGTCCTCGTCGGCCAGGAGCGGTACGTCATCGTCAACATCGGCAACGAGCCGTACGGCAACCAGAACTACGCGTCCTGGGCCACCGACAGCGCCAACGCGATCAAGCGTCTGCGTACCGCAGGGCTGACCCACACCATCATGGTGGACGCGCCGAACTGGGGGCAGGACTGGTCCTTCACCATGCGGGACAACGCCGCGTCGGTCTTCGCCGCGGACCCGGCCCGCAACACCGTCTTCTCGATCCACATGTACGGGGTGTTCGACACCGCCGCCGAGATCAGTGACTACCTGGGCCGGTTCCGCTCGGCGGGGCTGCCCATCGTGATCGGTGAGTTCGGCTTCAACCACTCCGACGGGGACCCGGACGAGGACACCATCCTCGCGTACAGCCAGGCCAACGGAATCGGCTGGTTGGGCTGGTCGTGGAGCGGCAACGGCGGTGGCGTCGAATACCTCGACCTGGCCACCTCCTTCAACCCGGCCGACCTGACCACCTGGGGTCAGCGGCTCTTCAACGGCGCCAACGGCATCCGGCAGACCGCCCGCGAGGCGAGCGTCTTCGGCGGAACCCCACCGCCGACGACGCCTCCGCCGACGACGCCTCCGCCGACCACGCCTCCGCCGACCACGCCTCCGCCCACTGGTGGCTGCACGGCGACCTACACGGTCACCAACCAGTGGCAGGGCGGCTTCCAGGGCGAGGTCTGGGTGACCGCGGGCGCTGCCGCGATCACGGGCTGGACCGTCCGGTGGACGTTCGCCGACGGCCAGAGCGTCACCCAGGCCTGGAACGCGACGCTGACCAGCAGTGGAACCACGCTGACGGCACGCAACGCGGACTACAACGGTCGGCTGGCGGCCGGTGCCAGCACCGGCTTCGGCTTCATCGGCAGCTGGACCGGCAGCAACACCCCACCGGCGCTGAGCTGCACCGCCGGTTGACCGACGGTAGGTGACGGTGGCCGGGTTCGCGCGAACCCGGCCACCGCGGTCCCGGCCGCCTGCGCTCGACATAGCCCATCGTCGATAACATCCGCAAGGGTTGTCGTTGTGGGATTCCACACATCCCACAAGGGCGGTGGTGGAATTGATTGATCCCTAAGGTGAGCCTGCGGTTGCTTTCCGGTAACCGTTCAGCCCGCAGGGGCCACGGGGGTCCTTCATGTACGACTGTGCACAGTCGTGCCCGCATTCGACGGGCACGACCCGCTTCACCACGCCCGGAGCCGGCGCGCCGTGCTCGACAGCCGGCCAGGTGAGCGCGGTGAGGCGTGTCCTCGCCGTGTTCCGACGCACGTTGCCCCAGGTGCGTGCCGCGCAGCGTCCCTGCCTTGTGATCCAGAGAGGATCATTAGTGTCATCGTCCTATCGACGGCGAGCGGCCCAGGCGGGCTTGCTCGCGGTAACCCTGGTGGCGGGGTTCCTCAACGCCTCACCCGCCCAGGCTGTCACCGGCGGGACTGCCGTGACCGACGCGTCGTTCGGTTTCGTCGCCAAGGTCGATGTCGGCTCGCTCGAACGCTCGTGCAGCGGCTCGTTGGTCGACGCCTGGTGGGTGCTCACCGCCAAGAGCTGCTTCAGCTTCGACGGGCAGGCCGTGGTCGCGGGTACGCCCACCAAGCCGACGACTGTCACCGTGGGGCGACCCACCCTCACCGCCACGACCGGCGCTGTCGTTCCGGCCTTCCGGATCGTGCCGCACCCCGATCGCGACCTGGTCCTCGTGCGGCTGTCCGAGCGGGTCGACGTGACCCCGGTGGCGCTCGGGGCCGCACCGACGGTCGGCGAGCAGCTGACCGGCGCCGGCTTCGGCCGTACCGCCAGCGCCTGGGTTCCGGACCAGTTGCACAGCGGCTCCTTCGGGGTCCAGGCGGTCGGGTCGTCCACGCTGAACATCCTGGGTAGCGGTCAGGCGGGCATCTGCCGGGGCGACCTCGGTGGCCCCACCGTGCGCATGGTCAGCGGCAAGCCGCAGCTGGTCGGCGTGCACTACAGCTCGTGGCAGGGTGGCTGCCTCGCCGAGACGGAGACCCGCCGCGACGCGGTGGACACCCGGGTCGACGACCTCGCGTCCTGGTTCGCCACGACCATGCCGCAGGGCGTGTCCACCGACACCTACGAGGACGTCAACTTCTTCTACACGTACGACCCGGGGCAGGGCGCCCCGATGACGTTCCCGGCGACCTCGACGGGCGGGTTCGGTAGCCCGATCGGCTCGTGGAAGAGCACCGAGACCAGGTACAACCGGGACCGGGTCAAGGTGTTCAACGACGACTTCGACGGCGACGGCATCAAGGACGTGGCGGCGTTGTCGACGGCTGCCGACGGCACCTTCGCCCTCGACACCTTCATCACCGGGCCGGACGGCAAGTACGGCGCACCGCTGCGGTCCTGGACGGCCCCGGCCGGCTGGGGGCACATCACCAGCATGAAGATGGCCTCCGGCGACTTCAACGGCGACGGCCGTGCGGACCTGACCGCCTTCTACGGCTACGAGCTGGGCAACGGCAAGGAGGCCTGGATCAACTGGATCGCCCGACCGGACGGCGGCTTCAACGCCCCGAGCACGGTGTGGGAGGCGACCACGTTCGGCAACTGGAACAGCACGTCCGTCTTCGCCGGAGACGTCAACGGTGACGGCCGGGCCGACGCCTCGCTGTTCTACCAGTACCCCTCCACGAACAGTGTGGCCATGGCGATCATCACCTGGCCGGGTCTGGCCAACGGCGGGTTCGGTAACCCGTACAACTCCTGGACCACCCCGAAGGACAAGCCGTTCGCCGCGCTCTCCGCTATGAAGGTGATGGACGGTGACTTCAACGGCGACGGTCGCGATGACGTGGCCGTCCTCAAGTACGTCGGTGCCAGCAGCACCAGCCTGCACACCTTCACGGCCAAGGCGGACGGGACCTTCAACGCGCCCGCCCAATCCTGGTCGTCGACCAGCTTCGGGCACTTCGCCAGCATGAAGTTGGCCGCCGGTGACTACAACGGCGACAAGCGCGACGACCTGGCCGTGCTCTACGTGTACGCCGACGACGGCCTGAGCATGAACACCTTCACCTCGACCACGAGTGGCGGCTTCAACGTGCCGTTCGGGTCGTGGGTGAACCGGCCACGGACGTTCGGTTGGTGGCCCAACATGAGGTTCGACGGCGAGTAGGTCGTTACTGCACGTTCGACGGGTCCCCCGCTTCCTGATGGGATGCGGGGGACCTTCCGTCTGATCAGTGCTCGCCGGTCAGGTTCACGATCACCACCCCGGCGATGATCAACGCGATGCCGACGAGCTTGGCCGGCCCGACCGGCTCGTCCAGGAACACCGCCCCGATCGCCACGATCGTGGCGGTGCCCAAACCCGACCAGAGGGCGTACGCGACGCCGACCGGGATCTCCTTGACCGCCTGGGCCAGCAGCAGGAACGCCAGTACGTAACCGGTCAGGCAGCCCACCGTCGGCCAGAGCCGGCTGAACCCCGCAGTGCTCTTGAGCAGGCTGGTCGCCAGCACCTCGGCGAGGATGGCGATTCCCAACAGCACGTACGCCATGCGCTCCCCAGACCTGAATGCTCGACGGCGGATGTCGATGGTCAGGCTATCGCCGACTTCTGGCGGCGTTCGGCATCCGAGGCTGCCGTCGGCCGTGGCCCCACCACGCCCCCGGGCCGGGTGCTGGCCCCGGTGCCCTCAACCGGATCGCCACCCGCGCCGCCGCAGGTGCGTCGTCCGGGCCGCCCGTTCCACCGCCACCGGGTCGACGGCGCGGGTGACGGTCAGGCGGCAGACGGCGTGGAGCGCGGACGGCCTGGGGCGCGGACGGCCTGGGCGCGGACGGCCCAGGGCACATGTCACTCGACTCCTGTGGAGCTGATGTCGTAAACGATTCAACTGTGCATTTCCCGGCGACCGTGATTCTGGCCCTCGTCCCCTCCGGCCGTCCCCTCCGGCCGTCCCCTCCGGCCGTCCCCTCCGGCCGTCCCCTCCGGCCGTCCCCTCCGGCCGTCCGTGGCTCCGGCCGTCCGCGGATCGGGCGGTCTGCGGATCGGGTGATCTGCGCGTCATGTGGTCTGCGGGTTGGGCCCTCGCTTGTGGCCATCTGTCGGTGGGCTGGTCTGTCGGTGGGCTGGTCTGTCGGTCGGCCCGTCTGTCGGTCGGCCCGTTTGCCCGTCGGCCTGTTCACGAGGTCGCCGCATGCCGGTCGGCGTACCCGGCGCGCGGTCGGGCTCGCTTCTTGAGCGAGATGCTCGTCCGCTGGGTGAATCGTTTACGACATCAGCTCCACAGGCAGTCCGGGTGGTGTCTCGCCCGCCGCCCGCCGCCCGCCGCCCGCCGCCCGCCGCCCGCCGCCCGCCGCCCGCCGCCCGCCGCCCGCCGGTTGAATCAGTCCTCGGGTTGCGCTGGTGTTGTCTCGGCGGCGAGCCGGGCCGCTCGCATGGTCAGGTAGCGCTGCTCGGGAAGGCTGTTCGTGCGTGCGGCGGCGATGCGGTAGGCCACGACGGCCTGCTCCCGGTCGCCGGCCATCTCGTGCAGGTGCGCCCGGGCGGCGGTCAGTCGGTGGTGCCCGGTGAGCCGGGGGTCGTCGGCCAGCTTGTCGACGGCGGCGAGGCCGGCGGCCGGCCCGTGCACCATTGCGGTCGCCACGGCCCGGTTGAGTGCCACCACCGGGCTGCCGGTGAGCCGTTCCAGCACCTCGTAGAGCGCCAGGATCTGCGGCCAGTCGGTCGTGTCGGTGCTCGGTGCCTCGTCGTGCAGCGCGGCGATGGCGGCCTGTACCTGGTACGGGCCGACCGGCCCGCGGGGCAGAGCCCGGGTGACCAGCGCGACGCCCTCGGCGATCGCCGCCGCGTCCCAGCGGCTGCGGTCCTGCTCGGACAGGGAGATCAGTTCGCCGGACGGCCCGGTCCGCGCCGGGCCGCGCGCCTCCGTGAGGAGCATCAACGCCAGCAACCCGGCCGACTCGCTGTCGTCGGGCAGCAGTGTGTGCAGCGCGCGGGTGAGCCGGATCGCCTCGGCCGCGAGGTCGATCCGCCGCAGGTCCGGGCCGGTGGTGCTGGTGTGCCCCTCGGTGAAGACCAGGTACAACACCTGCCGTACGGCCGCCAGGCGGTCGGCCCGCTCGGCCGGCTCGGGCATCCGGAACGGCAGCCCGGATGCACGGATGCGCTGCTTGGCCCGGCTGATCCGCTGTGCCATCGTCGCCTCGGGCACCAGGAAGGCGCGGGCGATCTCGGCGGTGCTGAGACCGCCGACGGCGCGTAGCGTCAGCGCCACCGCGGACGTCGGAGCGAGTGCCGGATGGCAGCAGAGCATCAACAGGACCAACGTGTCGTCCCGCTCGGCGGTCAACTCCTCGTCCGCGGCCGGTGCGTGCCGCTGGTCGTCCGGATCCCGCCGGGCGACCAGGTCCTCCCGTCGGCGTCGGGCCTGCTCGCCGCGGACCAGCTCGATCATCCGGCGGTAGCCGACCTGGATCAGCCAGCCGCGCGGGTTGTCCGGCAGCCCCTCGGTCGGCCACTGGGTCGCGGCGGCCAACAGTGCCTCCTGCACCGCGTCCTCGGCGGTGGCGAAGTCACCGAAGCGGCGGGCGAGCACGCCGAGGACCTGCGGCGCGAGTTCGCGCAGCAGGTCCTCGACGCGGGGATCGGTGCTCAGCGCTCACAGCTCCTGCGGTGGCGCGGACATCACCGGGTGCACCTCGATCGGCATGTTCAGCGGACGGCCACCCGGGCCGGGAGCGGTCGAGATGTGCGCGGCCAGTTCCACCGCCCGCTGTGGGGTGTCGCAGTCGACGATCCAGAACCCGGCGAGGAACTCCTTCGTCTCGGCGAACGGCCCCTCGGTGACGACCGGCGCACCACCCTCACCGGCGCGGACGATCCGAGCCTGCTGCGGACCGCCGAGGCCCTGCCCGTCGACCCACTCCCCGGCGGCGGTGAGCTTCTCGTTGACCTCGCCCATGAACGCGATGTGCGCCTGAACCTCCGCCGGGGTCCAGGTGTCGATGCTCGGGAAGTCGGTCCCGGCGGCGCTGAACTGCATCAGCAGCATGTACTTCATCGTCTCGCTCCTCACGCCTGCGCACCATCCTCGGTGCTCTCACCCTGAGGTAGAAGCAGACGCCACCGTTCTCGACACCTCGGCCAAAGAATTTCTAACCGGCCGCGACAACCTCCAGGACCAGGCTCTGCTCCGGGTGCAGGGCGGGCATCTGCAAACCCACCCGGGCCAACGCGGCACCGGTCAGGACGACACCGTCCGCCAACCAGGTCGGCGCCGACCGGTCGATGGACGCGGGCAACGGCACGTCCGACACCGGCCGTACCCGGTAACGGCGCTCCGGGTCCAGACCCGGCAGTCGGACCGAGCCCGGAGACTGCGTGGCGGAGGTGGCCAGCCGCGAGATCGCGTACACCCCATGGGTCTTGTCGCCGTCGACCACGCCGTGCGCCCAGACGGCCGGGTCCGGGTGGTCGACCCGGACCACCCGGCCGGCGTGCAGCAGCGGACGCAGCCGCTTGTGCAGCGCCACCCAGGCGGCCAGTTCGATCTGCTCGGCGGTGCTGATCGAGGCGATGTCCCACTCGATGCCGTGGTGGCCGAAGAGCGCGGTGGCCGCCCGGAACCCGAGGTCGTGTACGCGGTTGGTGGTGTGTGAGCGCTGCGGGCCGATGTGCGTGCCGACGAGTTCCGGCGGGAGCAGCAGCCCGGTCCAGCGCTGGATGCTGAGCCGTTCCAGGGCGTCGTTGCAGTCGCTGGCCCAGACCCGGTCGGTGCGGGCCAGGATGGCCAGGTCCACCCGGGCCCCGCCGGACGAGCAGCTCTCGATCTCCACGTCGGGATGACGGCTGCGCAGGTCGTCGAGGAGCCGGTAGACGGCCAGGGTCTGCGCGTGCACGCCGGGCCGGCCGTGGTGCCCGGCCTCGGTGAGGTCCCGGTTCTGGTCCCACTTCAGGTACCTGATGCCGGGGTGTTCGGTGAGCAGGGCGTCGAGACGGTCCAGCACATGGGTGTACGCCTCGGGGCGGCCCAGGTCGAGCACCTGCTGGTTGCGCCAGGCCGGGGGCAGCCGCCCCGGCACCGCCAACAGCCAGTCCGGGTGCGCGCGGAACAGGTCCGAGTCGGGGTTGACCATCTCCGGCTCCACCCAGAGACCGAACTGAAGGCCCCGGCCGGTCACGTGGTCGATCAGCGGTTGCAGCCCGTCGGGCCAGACACCCTCGTCGACGTACCAGTCGCCGAGGCCCGCGGTGTCGTCGCGCCGACCGCGGAACCACCCGTCGTCGAGCACGAACCGTTCCACGCCGATGTGCGCGGCCCGGTCGGCGAGGGCCCGCAGCCGGTCCAGGTCGTGGTCGAAGTAGACCGCCTCCCAGACGTTGAGGGTCACCGGCCGGGGGGAGCGCGGGTGCCCGGGTCGGGCCCGCAGGTGCGTGTGGAGTACGTCGCTGAGCCCGTCCAACCCGCTGTCGGACCAGACCGCGTAGAGCAGGGGGGTCTCGTACGACTCGCCGGGGCCGAGCCGGATCTCACCGGGGGCCAGCAGTTCGCCGCCCCCGAGCGTCGACTCGCCGGTGGGCCGGCGCTCGGCGACGGTGACGTGGTCGCCGCTCCACGCCGTGTGCACCGCCCACACCTCGCCGTGGCCGAAGCCGAACCCGGCGGTGCCGGCCACCAGCAGCAGCGTGGCGTCGTGCCCGGTGCGCCCGTGCCGTCCCTCGCGGACCCAGGCGCCGTGCTGCCACGGGTGCCGCTGCGGGGACCGTTCCCGGCACCACCGGCCGGTCAGGTCGAGCAGTTCGGTGGCGACCGCCGGCACCGGTAACACCGGGGTCAGCTCCCGCAGCTCGTACGCGCTGTCGCCGTCGTTGCGCAACCGGTGCCGGACGGTCAGCAGACCGTACGGGTCGAGCGTGACCTCGATGGTCAACGCCAGCCCGGCCTCCGGGTCCGTCGCCCGTACCGTCACCCGCGCCGCGCCGTCGGCGGCCTGGTCGACGTCGAGGTCGTCGAGGCGGAACGCGGTGGACCAGTCCCGTCCGTCGCGGTGCCCGGCCAGCCCTGGGCGACCGCTCCAGCCGGCGCTCGCCTCCGGCAGCAGCGACAGCACGGGCGGTTCGTCGAAGCTGCTCGGCACCACCGGCGGTACTGTCGCGTCGGTGAGCTGGCGTAGGCCGTCGTCGTCGAGGTCGCCGACGTCGCCGCCCCAGTGCACGACCCGGGGCAGCCCCGGGCCGCGCGCGTCGAGCACCAGGCTGGTCCGCGCGCGGCGCAGGTGCAGGATCGTCATCCCTTTGAGGCTCCCAAGGTCAGGCCCCGAACGAAGTGCCGCTGGAGCATGAAGAAGATCACGAGCGTGGGGATCGCGACGAGGACGCTGCCCGCCGAGACCAGGTTGTTGTCGGTGAAGAACTCGCCGCGCAGGTTGTTGAGCGAGCTGGTCACCGGGAACTTGTCGCCGGTACGCATCAGGACGGTGGCCCAGAAGAACTCGTTGTAGATCCAGGTCACCTCAAGGGTCGCCAGCGCGGCCAGCGCCGGTCGGCACAGCGGCATGGTCACCTGCCAGTACTGCCGCCAGATGCTCGCCCCGTCGACCATCGCCGCCTCGTACAGGTCCCGGGGGAGCGCCTTCATGTAGTTGCTGAGCACGAAGACGCAGAACCCGCATTGGAACGCGACGTTGATCAGGATCAGGCCCCAGTAGCTGTCGTAGAGCAGCTCCGAGTCACTCATGAACTCCGGCAGCGGCACCTGGGTGAACAACCGGAACAGCGGAATGAGCAACGCCTGTTGGGGCAGCAGGTTGGCCGCCGTGAACACCCCGAGCAGGACGATGTTGAGCTTCCAACTGAACCGGGCGATCACGAACGCCACACAGGACGCGAGGAAGAGGGTCAGCAGCACCGCCGGGAGGGTGATGTACAGCGAGTTGAGGAAGTGCTGGCCGAACTCCGCCGTCCGCCAGGCGGTGACGTAGTTGTCGAAGGTCCAGCCGCCGAACGACACGTAACCGTTGGCGGCGGTGTAGTCGTACGAGCGCAGCGAGGTCAGGACCGCCCAGGCGATCGGGAAGAGCCAGGCCAGCGAGACGGCGATGAGGAAACCGTGCAGCAGTAGCCGTGGCGGGGTGAGCTTGCGGCGCCGGGCCGGAGTGTCGACGCTCATTCCCGGTTCTCCCTCATCACGGTCGCCAGGTAGATGGTGATGAAGACCAGCGAGACGACCAGCATGATCGTCGCCAGTGCCGAGCCGAACCCGATCCGGCTGGCCTCACCCACCACGTTCTGGGTGACCAGCGCGGAGAGCAGCTCCAATCCGTTGCGCCCCTTGTTGACCACCCAGACCAGGTCGAACGCCCGCAGCGACTCGATCACGGTCACCACCAGCACGATGATGTTGATCGGCCGGAGCACCGGGAAGACCACCCGGAAGAACGTGCGGGCCTCGGAGGCGCCGTCGACCGCCGCGGCCTCCCGCAACGACGGGTCGACGCCCTTCAGCCCGGCCAGGTAGAGCAGCATGATGTACCCGACGTGCCGCCAGCCGGAGGCGACCAGGACCGCCCAGATGTTGACGTTCGAGTCGCCGTACCAGTCGACGTTGCTGTTGAACACCGCGTTGATCAGGCCCTGGTCGCGGGAGTACAGCAGTTGCCAGACGAAGCCGATCAGTGCCAGCGAGAGCACCACCGGCAGGTAGAGCGCGGTCTGGTAGAAGCGGCTGCCACGCAACTCCTTGTCGAGCAGGACGGCCAGGAACATACCGAAGGGCGTGGCGACCACGAACAGCGCCGCCAACCAGAGCAGGTTGTGCTGGACCGCCGGCACGAACGGCGGGTAGATGTTCACCACGTCGTCGTAGTTGCGCGCGCCGACGAACTCGATCTCGTTGAGTGGGCCGATGCCGTCCCAGTCGGTGCCGGAGAGCAGCACGGTGGCCGCCGCCGGTAGCCAGACG
Organism: Micromonospora sp. WMMD964; assembly: GCF_029581455.1. Lineage (NCBI taxonomy): Bacteria > Bacillati > Actinomycetota > Actinomycetes > Micromonosporales > Micromonosporaceae > Micromonospora > Micromonospora sp. WMMD964. The sequence goes on from NZ_CP120860.1 coordinate 2,909,662, forward strand.
AAGCCGGTGACGAGCAGCAGCGGCACGAGCACCATCAGCGTGATGACCACGCGGTCGGTGCGGGACAGGAGCCGTAGCCGCCGACGGCGACCACCTCTGGGGGTGGTCGCCGCCGGCGGCGGCACGGCGCGATCCGCTTGGATCAGGGGCAGGTCGGACACGATGTCCTCCCCCTTCCGCCGTCAGTCAGTGAAGATCGATTTCTTCTGGTTCTCGATGGACGAGGTGAGCCCGCCGATGTCCTTCGGGTCCTTGATGAACTGCTGGATCGCCGGGATGATCACCGTGGAGGCGAAGTCCGGTCGGGTGTCCCGGTCGAGGAACTGGGCGATCTCGGTGGCCGACCCGACCAGCTCGGCTGCCTTCTTCTGCAGCGCGGTGTAGCCGCCGACGTTCGCGCCGCTGTTGGCCACCAGGACGGCCGGGTCGTTCTTCAGCGTGATGTCCGCGGACTCCTTGCCGCCGAAGTACTCCAGCAGCTTGCGGGCGTTGTCCTCGTTCTTCGGCTTGCGGGCCATCATGTAGCCGTCGATCGGGGCGTCCAGCGCCTTGGCACCGATCGACGGGTCGATCTCCGGGAAGGTGAAGAAGTCGAGGTCGTCCTGCTCGTCGTTGCTGAACTGCTGGCCGACGAAGAGACCGAGCAGGTACATCCCGCTCTTCTTCTGCTGCAACGACTGGGCGGCTTCCTGCCAGGTGCGTCCGAGGCTGTCCGGCTGGTGCAGCGGGAGCAGGCCGGCCCAGGTGTCGAAGACCTTCTTGACCTTGTCGGAGGTCCAGGCCTCCTTGCCGGCCATCAGGTCGACGTGGAACTGGTAGCCGTTGATCCGCAGGTTGAGGATGTCGAAGGTGCCCATCGCCGGCCAGCCGTCCTTGTCGGCGAAGGCGATCGGGATCAGCCCGTCCTTCTTCATCTGCGCGCCGAGGTCGGTGAAGTCGGTGATGGTCTTCGGCACCTGGTAGCCGTACTGCTGCCAGACCGACTTGCGGTAGAAGACCGCCCACGGGTAGTACGTCGCCGGGACGAAGTACTGCTTTCCGTCGTCACCGGTGGACGCCTTCTTGAACGCGTCGGAGAAGCCGGAGAGCTTGCTCCACACGTCGCTGATGTCGCCGGCCAGGCCCTTCTGGGCGAAGAAGCGCATCCGGTAGCCGGCGAACCAGGTGAACACGTCGTCCGGCTTGCCCTGCAGGTAGTTGTTGATGTTCTCCTGGAACGTGTTGTGGTCGACCGTGTTGATTCCAACCTGGACCCCGGACGCGGTCTTGAACCCGTCGGTGACCTTGACCAGGACGTCCTTGGGCTTCGGGTCGGACTGGTTCGAGCCGAGCGACACCTCCTTGGACGACCCGCCGGAGCCGGAGTCGTCGCCGCAGCCGGCGAGCAGACCGGTGCCGAGCAGCGCTCCCGTGCCGGCCGCGCCGGCCAGCAGCGAACGTCGGTTGATGCCGGCAACCGAGGGCGGTACGAGCCGAGCCAGGTACTCGGCCTGGGATTGGGGACGGGACATCTGTGCCTCCTGCGGATGAAGAGGTGCTAGTCCAAGGGCCATCAGGGGGTGGTGAAGGCGAATCCGTCATCGTGATCACTCATCGGGTTCCACCGAGAATCCACATTGGCGAACACGAACGGCCATTGGGGCATCAAGCTACCCGTCCGCAGGCCACTGTCAAGAGGCGCGTTCGCTTTCGATAACCCAGTCGTGACAAGGCTGTTACCTGGTAAACGTTGAAAACAAAGTCGATGTTGGAACCTGTTGACTTGCGCGCTCCACCCGGTGCACCCTCAGCTGTCATGCGGCGATGGCACGGCGACGGCATCTCTTTCGGCGGCGACTACAACCCCGAGCAGTGGCCCGAGCAGACCTGGTCGGAAGACGTCGAGTTGATGCGCCGGGCCGGGGTCAACCTGGTCTCCGTCGGCATCTTCTCCTGGGCGCTGCTGGAACCAACGCCCGGCCGGTTCGAGTTCGGTTGGTTGGATCGGGTTCTGGACCTGCTGCACGACGGCGGCATCCAGGTCGATCTGGCCACCGCCACCGCCAGCCCGCCGCCCTGGCTGGCCCGCGCCCACCCGGAGACGCTGCCGCGACGGGCCGACGGAGCGATCCTCTGGCCGGGTGGCCGACAGGCGTACTGCCCCAGCTCCCCGGTGTTCCGGGAGCGTTCGCTGGAGTTGGTACGGGCGGTCGCCGGCCGGTACGCCGAGCACCCCGCCGTGGTGATGTGGCACGTCTCCAACGAGCTGGGCTGCCACAACGTGCACTGCTACTGCGACGTCAGCGCCGAGGCGTTCCGCGGTTGGCTGCGGGACCGCTACGGCGACCTGGACCGGCTCAACGACGCCTGGGGCACCGCCTTCTGGAGCCAGCGCTACGGCGACTGGGCCGAGATCAACCCTCCGCGCACCGCCCCGACCTTCGCCAACCCCACACAGCAGCTCGACTTCCTGCGCTTCTCCTCCGACGAACAACGCGCCCAGCTGCGCGCCGAACGCGAGCTGTTGACGACACTGGTCCGCCAGCCGATCACGACCAACTTCATGGTCGGCATGGCCAAGAACATGGACTACCACTCCTGGGCCTCCGATGTGGACTTCGTGTCCAACGACCACTACCTGACCGCGGCCGATCCGCAGGGGCACCTGGGGCTGGCGCTCGCCGCCGACCACACGCGGGGCGTCGCCGACGGTGAGCCGTGGTTGCTCATGGAGCACTCCACCAGCGCGGTCAACTGGCAACCGCGCAACGTGGCGAAGCTCCCCGGCCAACTGCGCCGCAACAGCCTGGCCCACGTCGCCCGCGGCGCGGACGGGGTGCTGTTCTTCCAGTGGCGTGCCTCCCGGGCCGGGGCCGAGAAGTTCCACTCCGCGCTGGTGCCGCACGCCGGTCCGGACACCAAGGTGTTCCGCGAGGTCTGTCGGCTGGGCACGGACCTCAAGGCCCTCGCCGAGGTACGCGGCAGTCGGGTGGACGCCGACGTGGCGATCCTGTTCGACTGGGAGGCGTGGTGGGGGGTCGAGTTGGATTCGCACCCCAGCGTCGACGTGACCTACGCCGACCGACTCAACGCCCTGTACGGCGCACTGTGGCGGGCCGGCGTGACCGCTGACATCGTGCACCCGTCGGCCGACCTCGGCGGCTATCGGCTGGTCCTGGTACCGACCCTCTACCTCGTCCGGGACGCCGACGTCGAGGCGCTGCACCGCTACGTCGAGGGCGGCGGGATCGCGGCCGTCACCTACTTCAGCGGCATCGTGGACGCCAACGACCACATCCGGCTGGGCGGCTACCCCGGCGCGTTCCGGGAGCTGCTCGGCGTACGCACCGAGGAGTTCTTCCCGCTGCGCGAGGGCGAGCAGGTCCGGCTGGACGACGGGAGCACCGCCGACGTGTGGACCGAATGGCTGCACGCCGACGGCGCCGAGGTGCTGGCGTCGTACACCGACGGGCCCTTGCCGGGTGTGCCGGCGCTGACCCGGCACCGGGTCGGCGACGGCGTCGCCTGGTACGTCGGCACCCGGCTGGACGAAGCGGCAACCGACCGGCTGGTCGCCCGGCTCGTCGACGAGGCCGGCGTCCGACCGGCCGCGCCGGTGCCGACAGGTGTGGAGGTGGTACGCCGACGCGACGGCGACCGCACCTGGCTGTTCGTTCTCAACCACACCGACACGGAGGTACGCCTCCCGGCGAGCGGCGTCGAGTTGTTCACCGGGGCGCGGTGCGCCGGTGAGCTGACGGTGCCCGCCGGTGAGGTGGCGGTCGTCCGAGAGGACCGGGCCTCCGCTGTGAAGGAGGTTCCCTGAGTTGCTCGCCCAGCAACGGCAGACCGCCATCCTCGACCTGATCCGCCAACGCGGTGGTGTGCGGGTGAGTCAGCTCGTCAGCCGGTTCGGTGTGTCCGACATGACCATCCGGCGCGACCTCGAGGTGTTGGCCGAGCGCGGCCTGGTGGACAAGGTGCACGGCGGCGCGACACTCGCCGGGCCGGGTTCCGCCGAGGAGCCCGGCTTCGCGGCGAAGTCGATCCGGCAGCAGGCGGAGAAACGGGCCATCGCCGAGCGGGCCGCGCGGATGGTCGAGCCGGGGATGGCCATCGCGCTCTCCGCCGGCACCACCACCGCCGCGCTGGCCACGCTGCTCTCCGACGTACGCGGACTGACAGTGGTGACCAACTCGATCCCGGTGGCCGACGCGCTCTACCAGAACCCGCGTGCCGACCAGACCGTCGTGTTGACCGGTGGCATCCGCACCCCGTCGGACGCGTTGACCGGGCCGGTCGCCGAGGCGGCGATCAGCGCGCTCAACGTCGACCTGCTCTTCCTCGGCGTGCACGGGCTCAGCCCGCGTACCGGCTTCACCACCCCGAACCTGCTGGAGGCCGGCGTCAACCGGTGCCTGATCGGCGCCGCCCGCCGGTTCGTGGTGCTGGCCGACCACACCAAGTGGGAGACCATCGGCATCGCCACCATCGCCCCGTTGGAGGCCGCCGACGTGCTGATCACCGACGCCGGGCTGCCGGTCGAGGCCCGCACCACGATCGGCGAACAGGTCGGCGAGCTGGTCGTCGTGGAGGTCTAGACGCCCGCGGCCCGGATCGTGACCGACTCGACCCGGCCTGAGTCGCTCGCCGGTGATCGACTCCATCTCGCCGATGTGGCGGTGTCCCACGCGACGGACACCGCCACATCGGCGATCTGGCGCGCAGCCGGCGGCGTCCACGCGTGAGGACGCGGCGAGGGTCGGTCAGGTGTCGTTCAGCATGAACAGCAGCGTGTGGTGCTCCAGATCGAGGAACGCCACCCGCCTACGCGGCGACGGCTGTGTCTCGTTGTAGGTCTGACTGTGCAGCCACTGGGGGTTGGCCGGGAGGAACGCCACGAGGTCCGGTCGCACGTCCGTAGGCGTGTGCGAGTGGGTCAGCTCAGCCGGGTCGATGGATGCGAACGGCACGAAGTCGAACTGTTCGGCCATCGTGCGCGCGTCCTCGGGACGCAGGACGATGACGCCCTGGTACTCCCAGTCCGTGGGGCCGGACAGCCGTGAGCACGGATCGCCCAACGCGCGCCCCTGCCAGTGGATCTCCGCATAGTCGCCGATGAGCGGAAGCTCCTCCGGCCACTCCCAGCGGCCGACAAGGACCTTCGCCTCATCGGCCTGTCGTTGCTCCTGGCATCCACGCGTCTCGTCCACCGCTGCCGCGTCGCAGCCGACCACCCCCAGCAGCACGACCGCCGCAGCGAGCGCGGCTGCACGTGCCCGTCTCCCCGTCTTCACCGCCACGACAGTAGACGGCCGCACCAAGCTCCTGATCGACTCGGCTTCCTGGAAACCGGGGTGTCCTGGTCGCTCGGACGCCGCGATTTCCGGGATCCCGAGTTGATCACGGCCAAATGCGCGCCCAGTGCGACGAGTCGGCGTGGTTACTGAGGGAGGCCGTGCACCGGCGTCGACCCGACCTGGAGGTCGTGCTCCTCGGTGAGCGGTGCGACCTCGGCCTGAGCCTCGCTCGGCGTTGATCCACTCCACTTCGCCGATGTGGCGGTATCCCGCGCGACGGACACCGCCACATCGCCGATCTGGTGCGCGCGGCCGATCTCGCGCCCGCTCGCCGACGCGCGAGGCCCGCCCCGCGCGCTCGCCGACGCGCGAGGCCCGCCCCGCGCGCTTCACAGCCATCTCACAGGGGTTCTGGATAGGGTGCGCGGTGAGTGAACGTCCGACTCCATCCTGGATCGGTCGGCTGTCGCACAGGAGTTCCGATGGTCTTCAAGAAGATGTTGAGCGCGTTCGGCGTGGGCGGTCCCAGCGTGGACACCGTGCTGACCAACCCCAACACCCGGCCCGGCCTGACCCTCGACGGGCAGGTCAACCTCGTCGGTGGCGATGCCGAGGCAGCCATCGAGCAGGTGGTGATCGGCCTGGTCACCCGGGTCGAGGTCGAAGGACACGACACCGAGTACGCGGGCACGATGGAGTTCCACCGGATGGTGGTCAGCGGCCCGCTCCAGCTCGCCCCGAAGCAGCAGCTGTCGATCCCGTTCCAGCTGCCGATCCCGTGGGAGACCCCGATCACCGACGTGTACGGGCAGCGCCTGCACGGCATGACGATGGGTCTGCGGACCGAGTTGGCCATCGCCCGCGCCGTCGACAAGGGCGACCTGGACCACGTGGCGGTGCACCCGCTGCCGGTGCACGAGCGGATCCTGGAGGCGTTCCAGCGCCTCGGTTTCCGGTTCAAGAGCGCCGACCTGGAGCGCGGTCACATCCGCGGGGTGCAGCAGACGCTGCCGTTCTACCAGGAGATCGAGTTCTTCGCCTCCCCGCAGTACGCGAACACCATCCGCGAGGTCGAGCTGACCTTCGTGACCAGCCAGTACGGCGTCGAGGTCATCCTGGAGTGCGACAAGCGCGGCGGGTTCCTCAGCGCCGGGCACGACGCGTTCGGCCGTTACCAGGTGTCGCACGCCGACGTCGACCGCGTCGACTGGGCGCAGGTCGTCGACGGTTGGCTGCGCGAGACCACGTCCCGCTACGGCAGCCTCCGCTCGCAGTACGGCCCGAGCCACGGCCACGGTCATGGCCGGGGCGGCATGGGCATGGGCGGCATGGTGGCCGGCGCGGCCCTCGGCGTCGCCGGCGGCATGATCGCCGGCGAAATGATCGAGGACGCGTTCGAGGGTGACTTCGGGGACTTCGGCGGCGACGAGTAGTCACCAGAGACGAGACGACAGTGGCCTCCGGGAGACTCTCCCGGAGGCCACTGTTTCGACGCGACGCGTCAGTGCCTGCTTCGCTCCTTGCCGGAACGGCGGGCGGAGCCGGCCTTCGACAGACCGCGGCTGACCAGGTAACCACCGGTCAGGATGGTCAGGAACAGCCACGCCTGGTTCGGGTTGTTGATGTTCAGGCCGTTGGTGGCGCTGCCCCGCCAGAACGCGGAGATCACCAGGAGCGCGACCGCAGCGGCGTAGACCCAGAATTCCGTCGTCAGGAACGCCTGCTTGGTCTCCGTGCCCGGCGACGGCATCGGGTCTCGGTGACCGTCCCGCATGGACGGCATCTGCTGGGTCTGCATGTCCCGCATCGAGGCGGGATTCTGCGGGTCGTTCATGGGCCGGTTCATCGGCCGGGTGGAAGCAGCCTGCGTGCTCATCTGGTCCTCCTCAGGATGCGATGAGTCGTACCTGCCTTCCCTCGCCCCGCTACCGCGTTTCGGCCACGGCACGGTTCGCTTTCGTGGCGGGGACAACCCCCGACTACCCGAGGCCCCGGAGCAGGTAACACCGATCGCCGGCCGGAAAAATCCGGCCGGCGATCGGGTGTGTGTCAGGTCAGCGCAGGCCGTTGCGGACGGCCACGCTCACCAACAGGTCCGGGTCGTCGGTGATGATGCCGTCGACGCCGAGGTCGATGACCCGCTGCATCACCGCGGCGTCGTCGACGGTGTACGGGATCACCTTCAGGTCGTCGCGCGTCTGAAGGGTCCGGACGTCCGGTCCGTGGAAGTATGCCGGGTTCTCCCGCAGGTACCAGTCCGCCGAGGCGACGGTGCCCTGCTTCGGGTCGTGCACCTGCCAGTTGGCCGACACGGTGCCGGCGCCGGCGGCCCGGGTCAGCTTGCCCAGGTCCCGGTACTTCCACCAGTCCAGCCCGCCGGTCCACGGGCTCTTCACCGACGGGTCGCCGTACGCCGCCTGCAACGAGCACTCGTCGGCGAGGGTCTTGCACTCCTCCGGCCCGTACTGCCAGACCAGGGCTACGGTGCCGATCCGCCGGTCGAGCTTGCGGGCGTAGGTAATGGTGCGCCAGTCGAACGACTGGATGGTGGCCCGGTCGGTGAAGCCGGCGCGCTGGATCGCGTCGACCAGCTTGCGGGTGAAGCTGCGGTACGGCTCGGTGTCGTCCACCACCGGGCTGATCTTCGTCTCGATGTTCATCCCGATGTCACTGCGCCCACTCGCCTTCACCAGGGCGAAGACCTCGTCCAGGGTCGGGATCCGGGCACCCGGCGCGGGCACCTGCGCGGGCAGCTCGGGCAGCGTCTTCGTGCCGCAGTCCACGGTCTTGAGCTGCGCCAGGGTCAGCTCGTGCACGGGCTTGCCCACGTACGGGAACTTCGGGTCACCGCGGCGCACCGGCTTGGTGTCCACGCAGTGCGACCCGTTGACGGTGCGGTCGTGCAGCACCACGAGCTTGCCGTCGGCGGTCACACCGGTGTCCAGTTCCAGCGTGGAGATGGCCCGGTTGGACAGCGCGTTCGCGAACGCGGGCAGGGTGTTCTCCGGTCGGGTGGCCCGACCGCCCCGGTGCGCCTGGATGTCGAACGGCGACGCGTACGCCTTCGGCAGCCGGTAGCCGCGCTGCGCCAGCAGGCCGCGCAGCCGGTCCGGGTAGTCGGTGATGATGCCGTCCACGCCGTCGTCGATGAGCTTGGCCATGGTCGGCACGTCGTCGACGGTCCACGGGATCACCTTGATCCCGTAGCGGTGCGCCTGGGCGACCATCTCCCTGGTGACGTACGGCTGGTAGCCGGGGTCGGTGACCGTGCCGTTCTGCGGCATGCCGTGCACGGGGGAGAAGGCGCTGGCGCCGAAGCTGCGGATCGCCGTGATCGGGTCACCGCCGAAGTCGTCGATGTCCAGTCCGCCCAGCCACGGCGAGGCGCCGGGCTTGCCGGTCTGGAGGAAGTCGTAGTTGGTCAGGGCGACCAGCGGCAGCTTCGGCTCGACCTGGCGCATGCGCATCAGCGCGCCCCAGTCGAAGCTCTGGATGGTGACCTGCTTGAGCAGCCCGGCGGCGCGGATCTCGGCTGCGGTGACCTGGACGAACTGCTCGCGCGGCGCCGTCTCGGTGGGTGCACCGGCCTCGACCTTGGTCTCGACGTTGAGCTTCACGTCCTTCGCCCGGTAGCGGTTGACCAGGGCGAAGACCTCACGCAGCAACGGCATCCGGGCGCCCGGGGCGGCGACCTGCCCCGGCTTGTCGGCGAGCGTCTTCGACCCGCAGTCCAGCGTGCGTACCTGGGCCAGGGTGAGCGTGTTGATGTACTTCCCGACGTACGGGAACTCCGCGTCGCCCGGCGTCACCGCTGTGGTGTCGACGCACTTGGCGCTGCTGATCTTCCGGTCGTGGGTGACGACGGCCTGGCCGTCCTCGGTGATCTGCACGTCCAGTTCGAGGGTGGTCACCCCGAGTTGGAGGGCGTTGCCGAACGAGGCGAGGGTGTTCTCCACCCGCAGCCCGAGGCCGCCCCGGTGGGCCTGCACGTCGAATGTCCGGTCCGGCCGCGGCTTCGCCTGGGCGGGCACCGCGAGCCCGGTCGTCACCGTCGCGGCCACCAGAGCCGCGACTGCGGTACGGCGTACTGTGCGCACGCTGTCATCCCCTCCTGCCAGCGGGCATCTCCCACCGGTCGCCGGACAGCATGGACACCCCGCGCGGCGGGAAGGCGGCCAGTGGACGGCGTGCCGGTGAACCGCCGTGGACGACAGTGCCGGTCAGGACGGGTTTGGTCGGCCGGTGGCCGGGCACGCAGTCGGTTCCACAGCTTCTGCGAGGTGATGGACGTGCGTGAGGACGACATGCGGCAGGACGCCGCCCGCGAGGCCGAGGACCGGATCGCCGGCGGTGTGTACGGCAAGGGCGCCCTCGACGAGGTGACAGTGCCCCGCACCGATGTGGAGAGCCAGATCCAGCGCGACGACCCGTTCGATCCGGCGCGGGAACGGATCGACCCGCAGGTGTTGCGCGACGGCGGCCCGGTCGGCGGGCAGGGTGCGGTGACCACCACCGGTGGCACCGCCGGACCGGCGAGCGTACGCCGGGTGGCCCGCCAACCCGAGCGGCACCCGGGCAAGGTGGCCCCGACGACCACCGGCGACGCCACGACTGGTGGTTTGAGCACCCCGATGGGCGGCGGCACCAGTGACCAGTCCACGTCGGCGACCGGCCCGGCGAAGTCCATCAGGGACAAATCCACCGACTAGCCCCACCCACCCGCTTGGCGGCGTGATCATGAGGTTGACGTGGCGATCGGAGATCACAGTCCACGTCAACCTCATGATCGACCAGGGCGTCAGGTCCGGGACTCCGCGGGGCGGAGGATGCCCAGGCGTTGGGTGGCGCGGGTCAGGGCCACGTACAGGTCGCTGCGGCCCCGGGGTGACTCGGCCACCATCCGGTCCGGGTCGACGACGAGCACCGAGTCGAACTCCAGCCCCTTGGCCTGCGCGACGGTCAACACCACCACCCGGCTCTCCAACTTCGGGTGCTCGCCGACGGCGGCCTCCGGCAGGGCGGCGGTGACGGCCGAGCCCAACTCGCCCACCCGCCCGGCCGGCACGAGCACCCCGAGTCGGCCGTCGGTCAGCCCGGCGGCCTCGCGGGTGGCTTCGGCGACCAGTTCGGCCGCGAGCTGCTCGTCGGGCACCGTCCGGTCCCACGGGGGTACGCCGCTCTCGCGCACCGAGCGCGGCGGACGCAGCGCCGGGTCGATCTCGGCCAGCACGTCGGCGGCGACCGCCATGATCTCGGCGGGTGTGCGGTAGCTGACCGTCAACTCGGTCAACCGCCACCGCTGCGCGACGTACGGGGCGAGGGCGTCGGCCCAGGAGGGTGTACCGCTGAGGGCCCCGGTCTGCGCGACGTCACCGACGATCGTCATGGACCGGCTCGGGCAGCGGCGCATCAGCAGCCGCCAGGCCATCGGCGACAGCTCCTGCGCCTCGTCCACGATGACGTGGCCGAACGCCCAGGTCCGGTCGGCGGCGGCCCGCTGCGCGGTGGTGAGGCGATCGGCCTCCTCCTGCCGTTCCAGCAGCCGGTCGGCGTCGATCAGGTCGGTCACACCGAGGATCTCACCGCCCTCGGCCTCGTCCTCGACGTCGATCGAACGGGAACCCCGGGCGATCTCCAGCACACCCTCGGCGTACTCCCGCTCCATCATCCGGATGCGGTCCCGCCGGGCGGCGGCGGCCCGTTCGTCCTCGCCGAGCAGTTCGGCGGCCTCGTCCAGCAGCGGTACGTCGGCCGGGGTCCAACCACCCGGCTCCCGCCGCAGCAGCGCCCGTTCGTCGTCGGTCAGCATCGGCGCGGCGGTGGCGATCCGGTCCGGGTCGGCGTACAGGTCGGCGAGCAGCCGCTGCGGGGTGAGCACCGGCCACAACCGGTCGAGGGCGGCCTGGATCTCCGACTCCTCCCGCAGTTCCCGGCGGATCTCGGCCCGGTCCGCCTCGTCGAGGAGGTTGTCCCCGCCCAGCGGGTCGGCGCCGATCCGTTCGGCCACCTGCTCGGCGAGCGCGTGCACGATCTCCACGTCGAACAGCGCTCGCGCCAGGTTGTGCGGCCGTTCGGTCCGGCGGACCCGGTCCCGGGCGGCACGCACCGTCTCCGGGTCCAGGGTCAGCGTCTCCCGCTCGACCTCGATCTCCAACGGCTCGTCCGGCACCCACTGCCGGTCCCGCACGGCCAGCGCCAGCACCTCGGCCAGCACCGCCCGGCCCTTCAGCGCGGCCGTCTCGGCCGGCTCGACGCGTTGGGCGTTCACCCCCGGAAAAAGATCACCTTGGGTACGCAGCAGCACGCCGGTCTCGGCCAGCGTCGGCAGCACCTGGGAGATGTAGCGCAGGAACGTCGCGTTCGGGCCGACCAGCAGCACGCCCCGGCTGGAGAGTTCCCGGCGGTGGGTATAGAGCAGGTACGCGGCCCGGTGCAGCGCGACAGCGGTCTTGCCGGTGCCCGGCCCGCCCTGGACGACCATGACGCCCGGGAGTTCCGCCCGGATGATCTCGTCCTGTTCGGCCTGGATGGTCTCGACGATGTCGCGCATCCGGCCGGTGCGACCCGCGTTGAGCGCGGCGAGCAGCGACGCCTCACCGGTCAGCTCCTCGTGGCCGCCGGGGGAGGCGGTGTCGATGTCGAGCACCTCGTCGTTGAGCCCGGTCACCTTGCGCTGCCGGGTGCGCAGGTGCCGGCGTCGGCGTACGCCCTGCGGGTTGGCGGCGGTGGCGAGGTAGAACGGGCGGGCGGCGGGGGCCCGCCAGTCCATCAGCAGCGGGTCGTAGTCGCCACTGGTGTCGAAAATGCCGATCCGGCCGATGTAGTGGCGGGAGTCGTCGTCACCGTCGAGGCGGCCGAAGCACAGCCCGTTCTCCACGGCGGAGAACTGTTCGACCTGATCGGCGTACATCGCTACCGAGCTGTCGCGCTGCGAGCGGTCCTGGAGGGTCCCGCCGGTGTTGCGCAGCTCGGCGGTGAGCCGGTCGGCGGCCTGCTCACGCAACCCGTCCAGCCGGTCGTAGAGCATCGAGACGTACTCCTGCTCGCGACCGATCTCGTCGTCGAGCGGCAATTCGCCGGAACCGCCGGAGTGCCTTGACAAGCCGTCTCCCTAAAGATTAGAATCCTTTGCAGGAACGGCTATTAGCCGTTCTTTTTTGTGCCCTCGAACTGTTGAAGATAGCGCGTCCCGCCGGTGCGCACCAAGCCGGTCGGGTCGGCGCGCCGGTGAACGCGAGGTGGCGGCGGATGATCCTGCGGACCGGCCAACGGGTGGTCTTCATCGGCGACAGCATCACCGATTGTGGTCGGCGTGACGTCGCCGCGCCCTACGGAAGCGGCTATGTCAGCCTCGTACGCGCCCTGGTCGACGCCCGGCACCCCGAGTTGCGGCTGGAATGGGTCAACCGGGGTGTGAACGGCGACACCGTACGGGACCTGGCCGCCCGCTGGGAGGCCGACGCCATCGCCGAGCGCCCGGACTGGCTCGCGGTGCTGATCGGCATCAACGACATCTGGCGGCGCTACACCGACCGACCGGACCAGGCCGTTCCCATCGACGAGTACGAGCGCACGCTGCGTGATCTGCTGCGTCGGGCGGTGGCCGAGACCGGCTGTCGACTGATCCTCGGCGACCCGTTCCTCATCGAGGCCGACCGCGCCGACCCGCAGCGCGCCGACACCGACCGATACGCGGCCGTGGTGGCGGGCCTGGCCGCCGAGTTCGACGCGGTGCACGTGGCCAACCAGGCCGCGTTCGACCGGGTGTTGGCGGTGAGCCCGGCGAAACGGTGGGCCGACGACCGCGTACACCCGCACCTGCCCGGCCACGCGGTCCTCGCCGACGCCTACCTCGACGCCCTCGGCGCGAACACCGCCTCCTGACCGGGGCAGCGAAACGCCGGGCCGACCGTCAGGCCGACCCGGCGTCGACACCGCGGGCTCAGCCGCGGGCGGCCTCGTACAGCCGCTCCGGAGTGACCGCTCCGGCGAGCACCCGGCCGTCGTCGGTCAGCAGCACGCTGAACAGCTTGCTGGTGAGCAGTCGGCCGCTGCCCCAGTCCCCGTCGACGGCCGCCAGCCCGCCGAGGAACTTCGACACGTCCACGTCCGGCGCGGAGCCGGCGGCCGGCGTCGCCGGGGCCTTTCCGTCCGCGAGCGGCCCGTCGAGGCGGGCGACCAGGACCGTCGTCCAGCCGGAGCCCACCGCGCGGACCTTCGGGTCACCAGCCGATTCGGCATGACCGGGCTTACCGGCAGTCGGCGGTCCGTCGTGACCGTGCTTGCCCGCCGTCGGCGGCTCGGCCTTCTCCTCGGTGACCGTCACACCGGGCGGCGGGTTGAAGGTGAACTGGTCGGCGTCCGGGCGGCGGTAGTCGACCTCGGTGAACGCCACCTCGAACGCCGGCCGGTCACTGCCCTTCGCGAGCACCTCGAAACGCAGCGGCACGTGCCGTTCGGCGTCGATGGCGATCCGCAGTTGGTGCACGAGCGAGGCCCGGTCGCGCGGCTGGAGCACCAGCTCGTACGCGTCCTGACCGGCGACGGTCGCCGACCGGCCGACGCTGACCTCGGTGCTCGGGTCGACCGCGCCCAACGCCAGGTCGGCGGCCTGCTGCGGGGTGGCCGGGAGGTTCGCCGCCGCCTCCGGAGCCGGCTTTCCAGCCCCGACGTCTCCGCTCAGGGTGCGGTGGGTGGCGGTGTTGGTGCGGCTCTGCCACGTCCACAGGTCCCGGCCGTTGCGGATCACGTCCTGCTCGCCCAGGGTGTCCAGCAGCGCGACCCGCTGCCGGTCCGGGCCGGAGTACCAGACCCGCAGCGTGTGCGTGCCGGTCAGCATGGTGGTCAGCTCGTTGCCGGGGACCAGGCCGACGAGGGGCGGTAGGCCGAGGTCGGCGCGCTGCACGACGGTCCCGGACAACCCCTCCAGCCGGGAGGTCTGCAGGTCGACAAGGAGTTGGGCCGCGGTGCGTGGTGGCAGGCTCGGCTCGGCCTCGGCGGCGAACGTGCCGACGGCCGCGCCACCGCCGATCACGGCGACGGCCGCGGTGGCCGGGACCAGCCAACGAAGGACGGGACGGCTCCTCAGGACGGACATGGTGACACCTCCTGTACACATCCTGCCTGTTTGGTCCTGTGAGCGTGCTGAGGAAGCCGGACCGTCACGATTGACCCGGGTGGCACCCTTGAGTGGTGCGTTTGCTGGTGGTGGAGGACGAGGCCCGGTTGGCGGCTGCCCTGCAACGTGGCCTTCAGGCCGAGGGGTTCGCGGTGGACGTGGCGGGGACCGGCCCGGCCGGCCTGGACGCGGCCCGGCACGGCGGGTACGACGCGATGATCCTCGACGTGATGTTGCCCGGCCTCTCCGGCTACGAACTGGTCCGGCGGCTGCGGGCGGAGCAGCACTGGCTGCCGGTGCTGATGCTCTCGGCCAAGGACGGCGAGTACGACCAGGCCGACGGCCTCGACTGCGGCGCCGACGACTACCTGACCAAACCCTTCTCGTACGTGGTGCTGCTGGCCCGGTTGCGGGCGCTCCTGCGCCGGGGCGCGCCGGAACGCCCGGCGGTGCTGGCGGTCGGTGACCTGCGACTGGACCCGGCCCGCCGGCAGGTGACCCGGGCCGACGCCGAGGTGGTCCTGACCGGGCGGGAGTTCGCGTTGCTGGACTACCTGATGCGCCGCCCCGGCCAGGTCGTGTCCAAGACCGAGTTGCTGGACCACGTCTGGGACGCGAGTGTGGAGACCGCGCCGAACGCCGTCGAGGTCTACATCGGCTACCTGCGTCGCAAGCTCGGCCGCGACCGGCTGGAGACGATCCGGGGTGCCGGCTACCGGCTGGCCACGTGACCGGCCCGGCGGGTGTCCGCCGTTTCGGAAGCGGCCGGATTCCGGTGCTCGGGTTGCGGGCGCGGCTGCTGGCGATCGGAGTGCTCGGCCTCACGGTCGGCCTCGCCCTGGGTGGGGTGGTGGTGCTCGGCGCGCTCGGTTTCGTGCTTCAGCGAACCGTCGACACCGAGGCGTTCCGGACCGCCGACGCGGTCGCCCTGCTCGCCGCCGAGGACGCGTTGCCCGACCCGCTGCCGGTGGCCGGTGGTCAGGTGCGCGTCCAGGTCGTCGACGCGCAGGGGCGGATCAGGGCCGCCTCGATCGACGCCGACCGGCTGGTGCCGATGGTCCGCCCGGAGGGCCTGGACCACGACCGTCGGCAGCGACTGGAGGTGCCGGCGGAGCGGGTCGGGCTGGCCGGCCCGGTCCGGGTGGTCACCGTACCCGTCGACACGGCGGCGGGTCCGCTCACCGTGCTGGTCGCCCGTTCGATGGCCGACGTGCGGCACAGCACCCACGTGGTCCGGGCCATCCTGCTGGTGGCGTTCCCGCTGCTGGTGGCGGTGCTGGCCGTGGTGGCGTGGCGGGTGGTCGGCGCGACGCTGCGGCCCGTCGAGGCGCTGCGCCGGGGCGCGGAGGAGATCACCGGGCGGGCTGGTGCCGGCCGGTTGCCGGTGCCCGCGTCCGCCGACGAGATCCACCGGTTGGCGGTCACCCTCAACGGCATGCTGGACCGGTTGGAATCGGCCCGGGTCCGCCAGCGGGCATTCGTCTCCGACGCCGCACACGAGCTGCGCAGCCCGCTGACCAACATCCGGACCGAGCTGGAGGTGGCCGAGCGCCTCGCCGACCGGACGGACTGGGCGGCGGTGACCGGCAACCTGCTCGCCGACACCGATCGGTTGAGCCGGCTGGTCGACGACCTCCTGCTGCTGGCCCGCTTGGACGAAGCGCCACCGAGCCGAGGGGTCGGCCCGGTGGAGTTGGGCGCGCTGCTGACCGAGGTCGCCGACCGCTACCCGTCGCCGCCGGTGCGGGTGGTGCCACCGCCGGGCCCGTTGTGGACGACCGGCAACGCCGACGAGCTGCGTCGTGTGCTGGCCAACCTGGTCGACAACGCGATGCGGCACGCCGACAGCGCCGTCGTGCTCGCGACCTCGACGGCGGGGCCCGTGGTCGGGCCTGACGCTGGGGCGTACCACCTGGTGACGGTGACCGACGACGGCCCGGGGATCCCGGTCGCGGACCGGAAGCGGGTCTTCGATCGGTTCACCCGGCTGGACGACGGACGGGCCCGCGACGACGGGGGCGCCGGCCTGGGGTTGGCCATCGTCCGGGAGTTGGTGCGACGGGCGGGCGGCAGCATCGCCCTCACCGACGCGCCCGAGCGGCGCGGGCTGCGAGTGCGCCTGCTGCTGCCGATGTCCACAGCGGAGGACAGCCAGGCGCCACAGGTTGATGGTCCGTGACGGCAAGCCACCCCCCACCCACCCACCGTTGACCCTTTGCTCTGCACCCACGGATGCGACAGCTACGAAAAGTGACGCTCGGCCCATGCCTGTCGAGAGGGCTTCCGCGACGTTCCGCCTGGTCATCTGCCGTGGTGCCGATAGAGCTGCAGAGCAAAGGCTGGGTGGGTCGTGCGGATGGGCGCGCTTGGTGTCACGGATTGTCACGTCGGTTTCATGCAGGGGATACGCCACGCTGAGTGAGGTCGGCAGGGCGCGGCTGGCAGGCCCACGGCGGGCGGCGGGCGGCGGCCAGTCAGGGGCGGCGGGTCAGCGGCGGCGGGTGCAGACCTGCTCGGAGCTGGCGACGGTGTCGGTGGACCAGACGACCGCGACGGTGAAGCAGTAGTCGTTCGTGCGGTTGAGCGCGTAGACCACGTAGTTGGTGGTGCCGGCGGGCAGGGTCGCGAAGACGTTGCGGTCCTGGCCGGTGCGGCCACCCGCGATGACCACCGGGCCCTCGCTGCCGGCGGGGTAGGTCCAGTTCAGGGTGATGCTGTCCCGGGTGTCGCGCAACGTCACCGCGCCGGGCGGGCTGCCCAGCGGTGCTGCGGCGGCGCCCGACGTGGGCGGGGCGCCGGTCGGGGTGGGCGCGGTGCCGGCCGGTGCGGCGGTGGTGGGGGAGGCGGTCGCCGTCGGCGGGGTCGGTTCGTCGTCGCCCCCGCCGACCCGGGCCACCCCGGCGATCACCGCGGCGGCCCCGAGCAACACCACGACCACACCGGCCACCAGCACCGGTACCAGTCGGTTGCGCTGCGGGGACGGCGCCCGGTGCACCGGCACCGGCAGCAGACGCGACGGCGTGTACGGCTCGAGAGGCGCGTACGGGTCGGCCGGGCGGCGCAGCCGGTACACCCCGGACTGCTCCTCCGTCCCGCCGGCCAGCCCGACCACCGACGGGGGCACCGGAGCGTCGGTGGGGTACGGCGTCGGCTCGCTCGCCCGCTCCGGTGGCCACCCCGCCGACCCGACGGCTTCGTCGGCCGGCGCTCGGGGATTCGGAACCGTCCCACCCGCCGCCGTCGCGGTGTGGTGCGGTGGAGGCGTCGGTGGGTGATAGCCGGACTCGGTCGGGCCGTTGGCGTGCGGTGGGACGCGGGCGGCCGGCACGACCGGAGTGTCCTGGGCGGTGGGCGGGTTGTCCGCGCAGGCGTGGTCGGGATTGGCCGCCGCCCGGGCCAGGGTCGCCACCTGCGCCGCCAGCGGGTCGTCGGCGGGCAGGTGTTGCCGGCACAGCTCACGGGCCAGCGCCAGGTTGTCGTGTGCCTCGGCGAACTGCCCGCAGTCGCGCTGCATCGCCCCGAGCCGCGCCAGCATCTTGATGCCGCTGGGGTGCCCGTCGCCGTACACCTCGCGGTGCAGCTCCCAGGCGTCCTGGAGCCGGTCCCGGGCCACCGTGCACTGACCACGCGCGTACTCGACAGTGGCCAGGTCGGCGTGTGCGGCCAGCACCCGCAGGGATTCCGGCCCGTCCTGCGCGGTCAGTTCGATGATGACTTCCTGGTAGAGCCGGGCGGCCCGGGAATGGCTGCCGACCCGGTGCAGCACCGCCGCCAGGGTCGCCGCGGCGGCCACCGTGCGCGGGTCGGAGCGGCCGTGCAGCCGGGTGGTCGCCGCGTACGCGAAGGCGGCCCAGCCTCTGGCCGAATGCGGCTCACCGAGGGCGACGAGCACCCGTGCCTGGAGGCTGGCCGCCTCGGCCAGCTCGGTGGTGGCGTTGGCCGGGCGCGGGTCGGCGTCGGTGAGCGCGTCGGAGAGGAGCCGCTGCGCGCCGGCCAGATCGCCGGCCGACACGAGGTCGTGCGCCTGATCAGTCAGTTCACCGAAGCCGGAAGACACGCCCCATCGTGCTCATTCGGCGACGGTAAGTACAAGACCCGCGCCGGTGTCGATTGGTCAGGATCCGGTCAGGTGCTCGGCCAATGTCTCGCTGATCCGCCGCAGTTGGTCGACCTGGGCGGGGCTCAACGCGTCGAACAGGTGTCGGCGTACCCCCTCGACGTGGCCGGGGGCGGCGGCCGCGAGGGTGGCGAAACCCTCGTCGGTGAGCAGCGCGATCTGCCCGCGTCGGTCGGTGGGGCAGTCCTCCCGACGCACCCAGCCGGCGGCCTCCAGGCGGGCCACGGCGTGCGAGAGCCGACTGCGCGACGACCCGGCGGCGTGGGCCAACTCGCTCATCCGTAGCTGACGGCCGGGCGCTTCGGAGAGCCGGACCAGGATCTCGTAGTACGCGTGCGGCATGCCCGCGTCGCGTTGCAGCTCGCGGTCGAGCGTGTCCATCAGCGCCCGCGACGCGGTGAGGTACGCGCGCCACGTGCGCTGCTCGTCAGGGTCCAGCCAGCGCGTCATGACCGTCATCATATCCCATGTAGTTGAACGCTCAACAAAGCCGCGCTAGCATCGAGCCATGGGTATTCACCGGCTCAACCACGCGGTCCTCTACGTCAGTGACCTCGCCCGCAGCGTCGCGTTCTACCGTGACGTGCTGGGCTTCAGCCTGGTGGCGATGACCCCGGACGGCTTCCGCGGCGCCACCTTCCTCCAGGCACCCGACTCCACCAACGACCACGACCTCGGCCTGTTCGAGATCGGCGCCGCCGCCGGGCGGTCCACCGCCGGGCGGGCCACCGTCGGCCTCTACCACTTGGCCTGGGAGGTGGACACCCTCGACGAGCTGGCCTCCACCGCCGAGCGGCTCGCCGCCGCCGGCGCGCTGGTCGGCACCTCGGATCACGGCACGACCAAGAGCCTCTACGGGCAGGACCCGGACGGCCTGGAGTTCGAGATCGTCTGGTTGGTGCCCGCCGACCTGCTCGACGACAGCGCCCTGGCCGCCCGCAAGCAGATCGGTCGGCTCGACCTCAACGCCGAGCGGCAGCGCTACGGCGGGCAGACCCGCGGTGGAGTGGGGATCTCCGTCCCGGTCTGAGGTGGCCGTACGGTAGAACGGACCGATGGCTACCGACCGGACCACCGACTTCCTCCGCGAGCTGCTGGTCCGCCAGTTGACGACCTGGCTGCCCGCGGCTCTGCGCCGCTCCCGGCGGGCCACCATCGCGCTCGCGGGCACGGACGCGGGCAGCGCGGAGGCGGCGCTGCGCCTGGTCGCCGCCCACCGCGACCAGGTGCGCGGCCGACAGGTGACGGTGCTGGTACTGGCCGACAGTGCTGCCCTGCCGGCCCGACTCGGCCCGATCGAGGCGGAGTTGCCCGCCGAGGTCACCGTGCACCTGTTGTCCGGCGACCCCTACCGGCTTCCGGTCGCGGTGAAGGCCGCCGGGGCGGCCGGCGCCCCACTGTTCTCCTTCGTGGACCTGCCCGGCGCGGTGACGCCGAAGCTGCTCGCCGCCGCGACCAACGGTCGTACCGGGGAGGTGCTGCTGCGTACCGGTGACAGCGCCCGTGACGTGCTCACCGCGGCCGGTTTCAACCTGGTCGCCGAGGTGGCACCGGTGCTGCCGGACGGCGAGGCCGCCGGAGTGATCGCTTTCGGCAGCCGCTCGGACCGGAGCCTGGAGGCGGTCCGGGACGCGCTCTGGGCGGTCGGCGCGGACGTCGACGTGCGCTACCGCGACCCGCAGGACCCGACGGGCGTCGCGGTCGACGTGGTCGACGACCCCGACCTCGAACCGCTGGCGCGTGAGTTGCTGGCCGAGCTGCACCGGGGCGGCTCCCGGCCGGTCGCCGACCTCCGTCGGCACACTCTCACCGCGACCGTCTACCGTGCCGCCGACGCCAACCGGGCGCTCACCGGCCTGCTCGACTCCGGTGACGTGCGCCGTGACCGCGAGGGCGGCAGGCTGGCCGGCGACGAGATCATCGCGCTGGCTCGCTGAGCGCGGCTCAGACGCCGAGCGGGGTGCCGGTGGAACCACCGGCACCCCGCTCGACTCCCGGGAGGCTACGACCGGGCCTTGTCCTGCTTCCAGGACAGCGGACCGGGCAGGTCGACTCGGTGCGCCCGCGCCTTGGAGTTCCAGGACCAGCGCCCGATCTTGATGCTCCACGAGGAGAAGCCGTTCTCGGTGAAGTTCAGGATGATCGGTCCGTACTTCTTCCGCTTACGAAACATGAGGCCCATCGGAGGTCTCCCCTCGTCACCGTTCCCTGCCGTGTCGAGATCGAACATTCCCGACCCGGCGACTTTTGAAACCCTCTCGCCGTCCGTGGTGGACAGTGCCGACGTGGCCTTCACGATCCGTGACGCGCGACGGTCAGCGGGGCTCCCACGCGTCGGGCAGAGCGGTGAGCTTGCGGACGTGGGCGGGCAGCCGACCGCTGACGATCTCGGCGAGGCTCACCTCGTCGACGACCCGCCGCACCGCGGCACGCACCGCCACCCACAGGCCGGGCAGGTTCTCCGCCGAACCCTCGTAGCGGGTCTCCTCGGGGCGCAGCCCGCGTACCCCGGCCAGCGGGCCCTCCACCGCGCGCAGCACCGCGCCGACTGTCACCTCGCGTGGCGGGCGCGCGAGGGTGTAACCGCCCTCGGCGCCGCGCTGGGCGCGCACGATGCCGGCCCGGCGCAGGTCCGCCAGGACCGCCTCCAGGAACTTGCGGGGCATGTCCTGCTCCGCCGCGATGGCCTGCGTGGACAGCAGCGAGGGGTACGCGGTGGCGAGGCTCAGCGCTGCCCGTACCGCGTAGTCGCCGCGCGCGGAGATCTGCACAGTGCCATCATGCCCGGCCGGGGTCGCCCGTCGGCGCGCCGGGCGACCCGGGTCGCGTGGCGTGGCCACCGTTCGGCGTCCCGACCGCGCGGAATCTGCCGCTGTTGACACTGGTGGGCTCGGCCGGTGGGCGGGGCCGGACCACCCGGGCGGCCGGTTGGTCCCGGGCGGCGCGGAACGCGCCCGGACTGACCCCGACCTCGCGGGTGAAGAAGCGGCCGAAGTTCGTGGGTTCGGAGAAGCCCAGGTGGCGGCCGATCTGCGCGATCGGCTGGTCGGTCGCGGCGAGGAGTCGGCCGGCCTGCAACGCGACCCGCTCGTCGATGACCTGCTTGGCGCTGCGACCGGTGACGGCCAGGCAGGCCCGGGTGAGGGTCCGCACCGAGCAGCGGAGATTCGCGGCGTAGTCCTCGACCCGTCGGGTGTGCGGGTAGCCGTGCTCCACCTCCCGGCGGAACCGGTGGAACGTCTCGTCCTCGGGTCGCGGCGTCGACCGGTCGGGGTTCGCCAGGGCCAGCCGCAGCAGCAGCACCGCCAGTTGGTGGCGGAGCAGGGCGCGGGCGGTGAGACTGTCGGGGTGCCGTCGGCAGTCCACGCTCAGCTGGCTCACCTCGGTGATCACCGCGTCCTCGTCCTCGCCGGCCAACTGCCGCCAGGTCACCGGTGTGTCCAGCTCGACGCCGAAACCGCGCAGCGCCTCGGGTTCCCAGGCGACCACTGTCGCGTCGAACTGCCGGCCGGCGCAGCGCAGCACCTGCCCGGCGCGGACCCGCAGCAGCGTGCCGGGCCGACAGGGCAGCGGGTGGAAGTCGAGTTCCGCGTCGCCGTGCCCACGCGTGGTGAGGATCAGCAACTCCCGTTCGACGATCACCGGCCGACGCCAGCCCGGGGAACCGGAGAGGTCGGCCAGCGCGAACGTGGCAATCTCGTCGGGCACGGGTGACGCCGTTCCGATCGGTGACACGGGGGAGGGATCGGTGGAGACCATCGCCTGCGACGGTAGCCCGAACCGCAGGTCACCGCATCCCGGTCGGCCCGCCGGTCAGGATCAGCGCGCCGGCACGGGCTTGTCGTGATCCCGCGACCGGGCTACGTTACCCGGCGGTAGCGCCGTTCGGTCCGCGGTCCGCCCGGCGCACCGTCGGCCGGCCGACCGGCTGACGGGCCCCGCCGACTCGCGATGGGATGGGCATGACTCAACTGTTCTCGGTCGAAGGCAAGACGGTCCTGGTCACCGGCGGGTCGCGGGGGATCGGTCTGATGATCGCCCAGGGCTTCGTCCGCGCCGGTGCGCACGTGATCATCTCGTCTCGCAAGGCCGACGTCTGCGCGGCGGTCGCCGAGGAACTCTCCGCCGAGGGGCGCTGCGAGGCCATCCCCGCCGACCTGAGCGACGACACCGGCGCCGAGACCCTCGCGGCCGCCGTGCGCGAGCGCTTCGACCGGCTCGACGTGCTGGTCAACAACGCGGGCGCGACCTGGGGTGCGCCGCTGGAGAACTATCCGGGGGCCGCGTTCGACAAGCTCTGGGCGGTCAACGTCAAGGCCGTGTTCCGGCTCACCGCCGCGCTGTTGCCGTCGCTACGCGCCGCCGCCAGCGCCGACGACCCGGCCCGCGTCATCAACATCGGGTCGATCGACGGCATCCGGGTGCCGTTCATGGAGGTGTACGCGTACTCGGCGACCAAGGCCGCCGTGCACATGCTCACCCGCAGCCTCGCCCACCAACTCGCCGGCGACCAGATCACCGTCAACGCGATCGCGCCCGGCCCGTTCGAGAGCAAGATGATGGCGTTCGCGCTGGACGACCCGGCCAGCCGGGCCGCCATCGAGCAGCAGGTTCCGCTGGCCCGCATCGGTCGCCCCGAGGACATGGCCGGCACCGCCATCTACCTCGCGTCGCGCGCCGGCGCTTACCTCACCGGCGCGGTCATCCCCGTGGACGGGGGCATCACCACGCACGGCTGAGCACCGGCCGACCCGGGTGAGGCTGTCCGCGTACCCCCGGGCCCGGGTGTGCCGGGGCCGCGCGGACTCGGCAGATCCGCGCGGCCCCGGGTTGGCCGGTGTTGCTCTTTCGGGCGGTCAGCGACCGGCGAGCAGCCGGTTCACCGCCGTGTCGACGTCCAGGTGCTCGGCCTCCCGGCCGCGCGGGACGACGACGTACGTCCGTCGAAGGAATCGCACCAGGACGCTGCGCGGCACCTCGAAGAGGGCGTTGCCGTCCGGTGACGAGAGGGCAAGCGCGACGAAATCGCCGCGCGGTGTGGCCCAGGGCCAGACCCGCACGTCCCCGATGCCGGCCGGTTCGTCCAGGCCGGTGACCAGAAGTTCGCGAGCGAACGACCAACTCACCGCCTCGCCCCCGGCCGATTCGGCATGGAACAGGACATGGACCGCATACGGGTCAGCAGGGTCGTAACGCAGACTGGCACGCACCGGCAAGGCGGTGGCGTCAGGCGCGACGAGCCTTAGCGACGTCTCGACCTCTACGGTCGTCGGTCGGATGACACTCATGGACGTTCTCCCCCCGGCACCGCTGCGGAACGCGCGTGTCCCGCTTTTCCCATACTCAGGTGCTACTCCTGGCTACGCTCCGCCATACGCTGACTTCACCCAGTGGTGGGAAGGGGGACGGAAAGGCCGCGTGAATGTGAGGATTCATGTAGGATTTCCGGTTCTGCCCAGTGCGTGATCCCGCCCGGCATCGGGTGGCTCAGTCGTCGACTTACTCCGGTAACGTCCAGTCGGGCGTTGCAGTGACGGGCCCGAGCGACACTGGGGGGTGAAATGGTGGCGAAGCGATCCTCAGTGGATCCGGCGCCAGCGTCCGGCCCGCCGAACGTCGCGGTCCGAGTAGCCGAAAAGCGGGGGTACGAAGTGCCGATGGAACAGCCCGAACGGGCCGATCGGTCGGGCCGCGATGCCGGTCGTGCCGGTGGCGTCCTCGTCGTCGCGGACCCACCGCGCCGCCCACGCTGGCGTGAGCGGATCTCGATGACCCTCGACCTCATCCGAGCCAACCCCACCGGCCGCATCGCACTCAAGATCTTCATCTCGATCGCCGGGGCGCTCGTGGTAACCATCGGCATCGCCCTCATCCCACTACCCGGGCCGGGCTGGCTGCTGGTCATCGCCGGGCTGGGCATCTGGGCCGTCGAATACCACTGGGCGCGCAGGCTGCTCGGCTTCACCCGCCGACACGTCCACGGATGGACGCAGTGGGTGACGCGACAGTCACTGGCGGTCCGAAT
Source organism: Micromonospora sp. WMMD964 (assembly GCF_029581455.1). Lineage (NCBI taxonomy): Bacteria > Bacillati > Actinomycetota > Actinomycetes > Micromonosporales > Micromonosporaceae > Micromonospora > Micromonospora sp. WMMD964. The sequence goes on from NZ_CP120860.1 coordinate 2,934,201, forward strand.
CGTGCTCGGCTCCGTCGGCCTCGTCTTCGTCGCCACCGTGGTCTGGCTGTCCCTCAAGTACAGCCTCGGCATCGACGTGATCGCCGAGGCGATGCACTACCTCGCGACGCACTGACCCCGGATTTCCGGTCCGGTTCCACGATCGGGTAGAGTCAGTGTCGCTGAGGGCGATTAGCTCAGTGGGAGAGCGCTTCGTTCACACCGAAGAGGTCGCTGGTTCGATACCAGCATCGCCCACTCTCAGTTCTGGCAGGCCAGAGGCCGCTTCCCGGGTTCGGGAGGTGGCCTTTCTGCTGTCGTGCAGCAGCTTTGTACAGCAGCACGGCTATTGCGTTAGTGATTCGCCGAGGCGCTTGAGTGCGTCCCTGGTCGCCTTGTTTGATACCTGCGTGTAGATCTCCATCGTCACGGAGAAGCGGGCGTGCCTGAGCACCTGCATGGCGACTCTGGGATGGACGTCGAGGTCGGCCAGGAGCGTGGCGCAGGTTCGCCTGGCGTCGTGGACGGTGATCGGCTTGACACCTGCCTTGTAGCATCGCGTCTGCCAGGAGCGTTGGAAGTTGCGCGGCTCGATCGGGGTGCCGTAGCGGGTGGTGAAGACGAGTCTGGTTTCCTGCCACGCCTTGCCGGCGGCTGCTCTCGCCTCGTCGTGTTGTTCGCTTCGCAGTTTCAGGGCCGTGAGGCATGGCCAGCCGGATGGCAAGGTCGCGCAGCTGCTCCATGCCCAAGAGGCTAGGCGGTGCGCGGATCGCCGGCCAATGCTTCAACGGCGGTGAGCAGGCTCGGGGACGCGGGCAAGGTGGGTAGCCCTCGACGAAGGGTCTGGGGCGCAGGCGGGGCACAAGACACCGTGAAACGTCGTCAAGCAGCGCTGAACGGTGGCAGCCCGAGACGCCGCATGAGCAGGCGTCGAAGGGTGATCCCGCTGGTAGCGGTGCAGCGGCTCTTAGTTCCGCTTCAACTCAACCAAGTGTGTTGGTTTGTCGCGCCGTCTGCCGCGACCGCCTCAGCCGACCCAGGTCGACACCGTAGGCGAGCGCGAGGGCGAAGGTCAAAGCCCCACCGGCCCAGGCGGCCAGCCATAACCAAATGCCACGCAGGTCGAGGCCGCGGCCGCCGGCGAAGACGGGATCGTGCGGCGGCGGAAAGAGGCGATGGAACGCGGGAGCGCCGAAGAGGATGATCGCCCCGGACGCGACGATGCCGCCGACCACGAGGAGCCGCAAGGATCGTCTGCCGAAGTCTCGCTGCCGGATCAGATTGGCGACCAGGCTCAGGCCGATCGGTCCGCCGAGGAAGAGAGCCCCGCAGCTGATGAGCTCCGTTGTTCCGTACGTCACGGGCCGATGCTACGTCCGTACCTGACCGTCATCCGGAGACAGATTCCAGGAGTTCGGAGTGCCGCTGTCGACAGCAACGCTGACAGCAACCGCGTCGGATGGCAGCACCATTACGAGCGCTGGTATGGACGAAGCTTCGAGCGTGCAGCCGCTCCCAGAAGTGTGCGGACGAGATGAACTCAGCTTGAAAGTGAGATGTTGCGGGCGCGGCGGCCGGGTCTGGGAAGGGATCTACTCGGCGACGAAGACGCCAACGCCGGGAAGCGTTTCGGTCATCCCCTTGATCCGTAGCACCTGCATGGCGCGGTCGATCACCGGCTCGGTGACCCCGTAGTGCTCGATCAACTCTCGCCGACTGGGCAGCTTGGACCCGGGCTGGAACTCGCCTGACGCGATGCGTTCGGCGAGGTCGTCGGCAATCTGCTCGTAGCGGTAACGCGGTGGCACGTCGTTCTCCTCGGTTGGCAACACGAGTAGACCACCTACGTCAGCCCTTGACTACCCAACGGTACCTGTGGGAGGTTGCCGAGGAGGTCGATTCCCTCGGTTGGCGCTGTGGGCCGTCCTCGTCGGCGTGGATGTTCGGCGCGTCCCCCGCGCTCGGGCATCCACGCCCCCAGATCGCTCCGGCACAAGGAGACAGCAGTGCTTCCTTCGACATGGGCAGGGCAGACCCTGGTGCAAGCGGGCGAGGCGAGTCGGTGAAGCGAGTCTCGTACGACGAGTACGTGCTGGCGGTGGCGCTGACTCTCGCTCGCCGTCATCGGCCGGTCTGGTCCTGGCGACACTGGCGGCGCATCTGCCGTTGCGGAGGCGAGCTGCCATGTCGAAGCCGCCACCGCATCCCGATCAACCGCGGCCACTCGCCCAGCCAGGACGGCCGGCAGTGACCACTCACCACCCGATCAAGCCAGCTTGGACGTGCGGTGGCTGTGCGGGGGAGTGGCCTTGCCAGACCCGGCGCCGAGAGCTGCGAGCCGAGTACGACCGAGCCCCGGTGTCACTCGCCCTCTACCTGGCCGCCCAACTCGTTGACGCCGCCCAGGACCTGGCCCACGTTCCCGCCGGCCACCTGCATCACCGATTCCTCGGCTGGACCCGATGAGCATCCTGCGGCCGGGCGACGAAGAGTTCCACTGCAGCGACGGCTCGCACAAGTGGATCCCACCGGACCCGGACTACGACCAGGAGGTCTGGGACGAGCAGGTTCGCCAGCACAAGCACGGCCACCTCAGAAACGAGCGCCCGAAGGTCCGCATCCAACGCCTCGTCTGACGCCAGCAGTACAGCAGCGAAGTACAGCAACAGTGCCAGTCGGACCGAGCCGAGAGGAACGCGAACAGGCCGTCTGGCCTCGCATCAAGCCCGACCCGACCGGCTCGCCGAGAGTTCACACCGAAGAGGTCGCTGGTTCGATACCAGCATCGCCCACTCTCAGTTCGTGCAGTACAGAAGCTCGTTACCGCAGTAGTCGGTAACGAGCTTTGCTGCATGTGCCGCTTAGATTGGGAGCAGCGGCTCTGGTTTGGATAGTCCTGCGGGCGGCACGGCGCGCCCTGGCCGCGCGGTACCACCTCGCCGTCTACCGCGAAGTCGTCCGCAGCACTGGCCCACTGTCCGTCACCAGACTCTTCTGAGCGCGGCGAGCCGAAACGCGGCAAGGCGGGCGACTGTCCTATTGGCCCGGCCCTGCAGCGTTCGGAAAAGCCGACGCACCCGGCGCCATCACCGGCTCACGTCGCGCCGAGGCGACACGCCGACCAACGCTCGCACAAGTAACCGCTGGCAAGGCGCGGCGGCCGTGAACGTGCTCCCCGATCGACCGATGCGGCTACGGGAGCCAGTGCCGGTGCCAGCCAAGTACTGGACCGGCAGCTGACGATCGGTCGGCGGTCGGCGGCCCGGCGCGAGACCGGTTCAGGGCAGCCGGTTGGGAGCAGTGGGCTGCCCTGAACCGCCTTGAACTGCCTGCCACAGCATGCGACGTGCGTCCTGATCGTGGCCGAGTCTCACATCACCGTGTCGATGTGGCCCGAGTTCGGGCTCGCCCACATCGACGTGTTCACCTGCCGGGCCGACAGCGAGCTGGCCATGGCCGTCGCGCCGATCCTCGCGCTGCTCGGCGGCGACGTCGCCCTCAGAGGTCGAGTTCCGCGTCTGCCGCGCCCGGCTGTTCCTGGCCGGGTGGTGCCCCTGGCTGTCCCCGGCCTGCCCTGGTGACCAGCGCGTCCAGCAGTGCGGGTGTCACGGGTTCACCCGTCACGAGAACCCGGAAGTGGATCGGCCCGACCGCCTGGTCGATGAGGAGGTCGACGTCGGCGTCGGCGGGCAGTTCGCCCCGTGCCGCTGCCCGGTCGAACGGCACTCGGTCGCGGGCGCGCAGCTGCGGCAGAACCTCCGCGCGCAGCCGGGCGGCCAGCTCCGGATCATGCTGGGCCTGACCGACCAGGGCCCGGAACACCGCGCCCGAGTCGGAGACCTCGAGGAAGCGGACCAGCTCGTCGAGGTGGGCGCGCAGGTCGGTGCGGAAGGCGCCGGTGTCGGGCAGCGTGAGCTCCTGGGCGCTGTCGGCGATGAATGCGTCGACCAGGATGTCGGTCTTGGAACGCCACCACCGGTAGATCGTCTGCTTGGCGACGCCGGCCCGGGATGCGATGCCCTCGATGGTGACCTTGGCGTAGCCGATCTCGGCGACGAGGTCGTCCGCCGCCTGGAGCACGGCCTCGCGGGCCGCCTCGCTCCGGCCGTGCCGGTTGCCGCGATGCATCAGGCGCTCCTTCCCGTGAGACGTCTTTCCCGTGAGGAGTCCAAGTCTTCCGAGACGTTACAAGATCCGAGTATTTACTAGACGCAACGTTGCGTCTACTCTACCCTTCATGGCGACGACACTGCACGACCCCGACGTCCGCGACCTGATCGCCCGGCTGTTCACCGAGGCCGAGCGCGACGATGAGCGCTCGCCGGGCCGACCCGCACCCACGGTCACCCCCCAGGAGCGCTCCGACCTACTCGAAGACGTCTACATGCCGATCTCGGCTCGCGGCGGGGACCTGCTCTACGCCCTGGTCCGTGCGGCCCGACCGCAGACGGTGGTCGAGTTCGGCACCTCGTACGGAATCTCGACGCTCTACCTCGCCGCCGCCGTGCGCGACAACGGGATCGGGCACGTCACCACGACCGAGCTCAGCGCGACCAAGGTCAAGGCGGCCCGCGCCAATATCGAGGCGGCCGGGTTCAGCGACCTCGTGACAGTGCTCGAAGGAGATGCGCTGACCACCCTCGGCGCGGTCGGCGGCCCGATCGGCCTGGCGCTGCTCGACGGCTGGAAGGAGATGTGCCTGCCCGTCCTGTGCCTGATCGAGGACCGGCTCGCCCCGGGCGCCCTGGTCGTCGGCGACGACTCCACGTTCGGGTCGATGAGCGACTACGTGACCTACGTCCGAGACCCAGGCAACGGCTACGTCAGCATCGACTTCCCGGTCGAGGATGGCATGGAGCTCAGCTGCTGGACGGGCCGCTGATCGAAGAGGTCAGACTGAGCAGATTGCCGCCGGGTAACGAGGCGATGGCACGGTGGCGGTGCTGCGCTGGCACGCCTGGGACAAACTTCGCCGCTGAGCAACTGGCGGAAGTGCTGCGGGAACGGGGCGACCTCGACGAACGGAGGGCCGAGGCGCTAACGGATGGTGAAGGTCAGCGGGTTCGAGATGCCGATGCCGCCGTGGGAATCGTGGACCCGCACGGTGAAGGTGGACGACGTGCCGGCCGACAGGGCCGTCTGGAACTGGTAGCGCTGTCCGCTGTTGGTCGGCGTCACGGCCAGCGGGGTCGCGCCGAGGTAAAGCTCCACCCGGCTGACGAGGTCCCCGGGATCGGTGTCGGCGACGTCGGCGACCAGCGTGACGGTCGTCGGCTCGAGGAAGTGGGTCTGCCCACCGGGGGTGCTCAACGCCACCGCCGGCGGGTGGTTGGTGCCGGTGGACGCCGGTGTCACCACCGTGACCAGCACCGGCGGCGCAGCGCCAGACAGCGACTGGTCGGTGCCGGCGGAGACGTACAGCACGAAGGTGGTGCTGGTGCCGGGCTCCCCGATCGGTGGTGTCCACAGCGCCTCGTACCTGTCACCGGTCGTCCTCACCCCCCGGGCCACCGTGACGCCGTCCACCCGGAACGACACCGAGGTGATGCTGTGTCCGCCTCCCACGGTCGCGGTCGCCGCCAGCGGGACGGTTCCCGGCGTGGTGTACACCGCGCCGGCGGTCGGGCTGAGCCAGGTGACGATCGCCGGGTAGTCAGCGACCGGCGGTGTGGTCGTCCGGGTCGGCGTCACGCTGGGCAGGACGCCGCCGGTGCACGTGACGCCGTTGAGCGTGAACGACGCCGGTGTGGGGTTGCTGCCCGACCATGCGCCAACGAAACCGATGTTCGCGGAGCCATTGGTGCCCAGGGTCGCGTTCCAGTCCAGATTGGTCGCGCTGACCTGCTGGCCTGCCTGGGCCCAGGTGGCGCTCCAGGTTTGCGTGAGCCGCTGGTCGACTGCCGGGAACGCGAACCGCAGCGTCCACCCGTTGACTAGGTCACCCACGTTGGTGACCGCGATGTCGGCGTGGAAGCCGCCGGTCCACTGGCTGGTGACGACGTAGTTCACCCGGCACCCGGCCGCCGCGTTCGCCGCACTGGCGTGTGAGATCGCGGCCATCATCGCGACCATGGCAGCAGCGATGGCGGCCACAGCAGTCAGCGACTTCCGCATGGCACACCTCGCCACAAATAGTTGAGCGTCTATGAATATGTCGACTGTCCTGCTGCTCCGCCTTCCTGTCAAGGCACGCACGGCGACGATCCGCCACCGGTGGTGCCCGCCGACGGCGGTGTCGGCGGGCACCGTGATGGTGGTGGGCATCAGCTGGCGCAGCAGCCGCCGGTCTGCGTGTCGGCGGGTGCGGCGTCGAGGGTGAGCAGGGTCAGCGGCGCGGTGAGAAGCCCGCCGGAGATGCCGGTGGCCAAGCCCTGTCCGGAGGTCTGGGCGGTCGGGGCCGGGGCGCAGCAGCTGGCGCTGGTCGCGGAGTCGTCCGGGTTGCTGTTGCACACGCCGGTCTCGGGTAGGTCGAGTTGCACGTCGCGGGCGGCGCTCCAGTCGCCGGCGAGGGCGGCGACGACGGAGCGGACCTGCTCGTAGCCGGTGGCCATGAGGAACGTTGGGGCCCGCCCGTAGGACTTCATGCCGACGGCGTAGTAGCCGGGCTCGGGGTGGGTGAGCTCGTTGACGCCGTGTGGGGGCACGGTGCCGCAGGAGTGCTCGTTGGGGTCGATCAGCGGCGCTAGGGCGCGGGTGGCGCCCATGACCGGGTCCAGGTCCAGGCGCAGCTCGGCGGCGATCGAGTGGTCGGGTCGGAAGCCGGTCGCCGCGACGATCCGGTCCACGGAGATGGATTCGTCGCTGCCGTCGGTGTGGCGGACTACCACGCTGACCCGGCCGTCGGTGGGGGTGAGGGCGTGCACGGCGAAGCCGGTGAGCAGGCGGATCCGGCCGGCGTCGACGTGCGCGCGTAGCCGGGAGCCGAGCGCGCCGCGTGCCGGGAGGGCGTCGGCGTCTCCGCCGCCGTAGGTGCGCGCCGGTGAGGTGGAGCGGATCGCCCAGGTCACCTCGGTGCCCGGCGTGGACTTGGCCAACTCGGCCAGGGAGAGCAGGGTGTTGGCGGCGGAGTGACCAGCGCCGACGACGAGGGTGTGCCGACCGGCGAAGCGGTCCCGGTCGACGCCGAGGACGTCGGGCAGGGCGTGCTCCAGATGCCCGGCCACGTCGCGTTCACCGCGAGCGGGCAGTCCTGAGGCGCCGAGGACGTTCGGGGTGCCCCAGGTGCCGGAGGCGTCGATGACCGCGCGGGCGAGCACCTCCCGGCCGTCGACGAGGCAGATCAGGAACGGGGTGGTGTCGCGGCCGGCGGTGCGCAGCCGGTCCAGCCCGAGGCGGCTGATCGCCTCAACGCGGGCACCGTAGCGCAGGTGCGGCTTGAGCTGCGGCAGCTCCGCCAGGGGCTGGAGGTAGTCGCCGGCCAGCTCCGCCCCGGTGGGCAGGGCTTCCAGGTCCGGTGCGACCCAGCCAGCCTCGTCGAGGAGCCGGCGGGCGGCGGAGTCGATGTTGTACCGCCAGGGGGAGAAGACCCGGACATGTCCCCACTGCCGCACCGCGGCGGCGGGGATGTCGCTGGCCTCCAGGACGAGGAACGGCAGGTCACGCTCGTGTAGGTGCGCGGCGGCGGCCAGGCCGACCGGGCCGGCGCCGATTACCACGACGGGCAGGTCATCCAGGGTGCTCATCAGGTATCTCCTCTGTGTCGAGACTTTGCGAATCAACAGGCAGACGAAGGCCGTGCGTCAGGGTCGAGGGTTGATCAGGTGATGACAGGGCAGCGGCAGCCTCGAGATGTCTGGCGAACCCGCCCGCCGTCGTGGGGCTGGTCTGGGAGTTCTCACCGCCTTCGCCTGACTTCTGCCCTGCGTTGTGCGTGTTGAGCAGTACTCTTCCCCCTGCGAAGCTTGTCTTGACGTCTGTCTAATCAGAGAGTTGCACGCTGATTAGACACCTGTCAACCTAGAGGCATGTCAAAGCAGGCCGCGTCGCTTCCCGTCATCGACCTCACCGCCGACACGCCGTGCTGCCCGCCGTTGGCGCAGAGCCGGGTGCCGGCGCAGACCGCCGCAGTGCTCGCGCCGGCGTTCAAGGCGCTCGGCGATCCGGTGCGGCTGCAGCTGATGTCGATGATCGCCTCCGCGCAGGGCGGGGAGGCGTGCGTCTGCGACCTGACTCCGGCGTTCGACCTGAGCGGGCCGACGATCTCGCATCACCTCAAGGTGCTGCGCGAGGCCGGCCTTGTCGACGCCGAACGCCGCGGCACCTGGGTGTATTACCGGGCCCGGCCGGCCATCCTGCGCCAGCTCGCCGGACTGCTCAGCGTCGAGCCGACCGCCGTCGCGTGAGCCGCGCCCAGCGCCCGCCGCTACACAGGTGCCCGGCCAGGGCCCTGACGACGTGGGTGGCGTCACGACCAACGCCGCGCAGGGTGTTCGACGAGAACGATCGTTGGAACTCCAAGCCCAGGTAGGCCAGCGCGGGATGAGTGGTGGAGATCCCGCCGACGTGTGCGGGCATACCGGCAGGCGTGAGGGCACCGAGCGCGGCGAGATATCCGAGGTTCGGGCGGTAACCGGTCGCGAAGATCACTGCATCGACCGGCTCGGACGTGGCATCGGGCCAGATGACGCCCTCGGGGGTGAAGGCGGTGACCATGTCCCGGCGGGTGAGCAGGCCGCCCATGATGGCGTCGCGGTAGACGCCGGTGTCGAGCACCGCGGCGTGGTGGATCAGGCGGGTGAGCACCGCACGCGGGAGGCGGTCCGCCCTCGTGGCATGCAGCCAGTGGTGCAGGTCCCGGCCGCGGATGCGCTGCGGCACGAACTGGATCGGCGCCCGGGTGGCCAGGGTGACCCGGGCGATCGGCGCCAGTTCGTGGGCGACCTGGATGGCGGAGTTCCCGGCGCCGACCACGATGACCCGCTTGCCGGCGTACGTCTCGGGGCGCCGGTACTGCGCGACGTGGCGCACCTCGCCGGTGTAGTCGCCGAGACCAGGCAACGCCGGCAGGTGCGGGTTCCCGAACGAGCCGCTGGCGGCGATGACCCCCGCCGCCGCGAACTCGTCGCCGCTGTGGGTGCGCACCAGGTAACCGCCGCCGGGGCGTTGACGCACGGCGGCGACACGGGCCCGGGTGCGGATGTCGGCGTCGATGCCGCTGGCGTAGCGACGCAGGTAGGCCACGACCTCGTCGCGCCTCGGGTAACGCTCGGGATCACCCCCGCCGAACGTCAGGCCGGGCAGCGCGCTGAAGCGGGCCGGGGAGAACAGGGTGAGGTTGTCGTAGTAGTCCGGCCATGAACCCACCGGCTCGGCGCCTGCCTCCAGGACGACGGGCCGCAGGCCGGCAGTCAGGACGGCGTGCGCGGCGGCGAGGCCGGACTGGCCGCCACCGACGATGATCACAGGTTTTCCAAAGGTGCTCACCTCCCCACCATATTGTCATTTCGTTGAATGACAATATGATGGTGGTGGGGCAAGGTGGCAGACATGGATGAGCCGACGCCCTCGCAGGCGACCCTGCCCGCGACGGCGACTCCCGCAGGTCCGAGCGGCCTGGCGCCGGATGTCCAGGAGTTCCTCAAGGCGCTGGGCAGCCCCACCCGCCAGCGGATCATGATGCTGTTCGCCCAGGGCGCCGAACTGTCCGTCGGGCACGTCGCCGAGCGCGTCGGGATCAGTCAGGCGACCGCCTCGCAACAGTTGAACCTGCTGCGCCGGGGGCGGGTCGTGACCTCGCGGCGCGACGGCAAGACGGTCTACTACCGGGCGGACCGCGACGGCGCGCGGGCGGCGCTGGCCGAGCTGCAGTCCTATCTGAACACCTGCTGCTGACCCGATTCGCTCCGACGGGCGAACACCCTCCGATCGGCCAACCCTCACCGGCGGCCAACTGCCCCATGAAGGGCGGCGCCACCCCGGATTGTCAGGTGAGTCCGGCCCGACGCTGGTCAGCCCCATCGGCCGGGCCGCCCCGCGCGCCGCCAGGTAGCTCTCAGTTGTCCCCGCTTGACAATCGCTACTTATTTCAGCAACTATTGAGTCAATGATTACTGAGCTTGCTTCCCTGCAGGGGCGCGCCCGGATCCACGCCGCGCTCGGCGACCCGGCGCGCCTGGCGATCGTGGACGCGCTCACCCTCGGCGACGCCTCCCCGGGAGAGATCGCCCACGACCTTCAGATGCCGACGAACCTCATCGCTCACCACGTCAAGGTCCTCACCGAAGCCGGCCTGGTTACTCGGGACCGCTCCGAGGGCGACCGGCGCCGCACCTACCTGCGGCTGCGGCCCGAGGCCCTCGCCGCGCTGAACCCGGCACCGCTGACCGGGGTGCGGCGGGTCGTGTTCGTCTGCACCCGCAACTCGGCCCGCTCGCAACTGGCCGCCGCCCTGTGGTCCGATCGCACCCACACTGCGGCGGCGTCCGCGGGAACGAAACCCGCCCCGCGGGTCCATCCGCGTGCCGTCGCCGTGGCCCACCGCCACGGGTTGGCACTGAACCCGAACGCCACCTCGCACGTCGCTGACGTCGTGCGCGACGACGACCTTGTCATCGCGGTCTGCGACAACGCCCACGAGGAACTCACGGGCCCGGTACGGCCCCGGCTGCACTGGTCGGTGCCCGACCCGGTCCGCCTCGACACTGACGACGCGTTCGAGACCGCGTTCGCCGACCTCGCCGCCCGCGTCGAGCGCGTCGCCCCCGTCATCAATCCCGCCATGGATCCGGGAGAGCACCGTGACTGACACCAGCCCTCAGCGGCTTCAGGAGATCTCCGTCGACCAGCAGGTCGCCCTGCGCACTGCGGCCACCCGCCTCGCCGCCGAATTCGCCGGCATCTACGGCGCCGAGACCATCGAAGCGTTCCTGCGCTCCAGCTACGACCAGTTCGCCACCGCTGGCAGCATCCCCAACTACCTGCCGCTGCTCGCCGAGCGGTTCGCCCGCCAGCGCCTGCGCGCGCTCGCCCGGGTCGAGGGTCACCACCGCGACGGCCGCCCGGTGGTGTTGTTCCTGTGCACGCACAACGCCGGCCGGTCCCAGATGGCGTTGGGCTTCTTCACCCACCTCGCCGGCGACAACGCGGTGGCGTGGTCCGGGGGGAGTGAACCTGGCATCGAGGTCAATCCCGCGGCGAGCGCGGCGATGACCGAGCGCGGCATCGACATCACCGACGAGTTCCCCAAGCCCTGGACCGACGAGGTGATCCGCGCCGCCGACGTCGTGGTCACCATGGGCTGCGGCGACGCCTGCCCGGTCTTCCCCGGCACCCGTTATGAGAACTGGGACCTCGACGACCCCGCCGACCGAAGCCTGGCCGACGTCCGGCCGATCCGCGACGAGATCGAACGCCGCGTCCGCCGTCTTCTCGACGAGCTCCACGTTCCCGTTAGCCGATAGACCCGCCGGGCCGACATCGGCTCGCCCCGCTACCGCACTGGGAGAGAACACACTGATGACCATCGCACTCTGGCGGCGCCTGCTGGCCGAGTTCCTCGGGACCGCCCTGCTGGTCACCGCCGTGGTGGGCTCCGGCATCATGGCCACCACCCTCTCCCCAAACGACGTCGGACTCCAGTTGCTGGAGAACTCGGTCGCCACCGCGTTCGCCCTCGGCGCGCTGATCCTGATCTTCGGCCCGGTCTCCGGCGCCCATTTCAACCCGGTGGTCTCCGCCGCCGACTGGTTCCTCGGCCGCCGCGCCGGCACGGGTCTGACCGGCCGGGACCTCGGCGGGTACGTCGCCGCCCAGGTCGCCGGGGCGATCGCCGGGTCGGTGCTGGCGAACCTGATGTTCGACCTCGCCGCGGTCGACTTCTCCGCCAAGGACCGGGCCGCCGGTCACCTGTGGCTCGGTGAGGTCGTCGCCACCACCGGCCTGATCCTGCTCATCTTCGCCCTGGCCCGCTCCGGCCGCGCCGCCGTCGCACCGGCCGCCGTCGGCGCGTACATCGGGGCGGCGTACTGGTTCACCTCGTCCACGTCGTTCGCCAACCCGGCCGTGACGATCGGCCGCGCGTTCACCGACACCTTCGCCGGGATCGCCCCCACCTCCGTCCCCGGCTTCGTCATCGCCCAACTCGTCGGCCTCGCCGTGGGCATCGGCCTGCTGGCCACCCTCTACCCCGACGCCGGCAAGGCCGCCGACCAGGTCGTCGTTCCCGCTGACGACCGCGACCCGGCACTCGATCACCGCCCATGACCGTCACTGATGAGCACCGTCGCGGAGACCGGCCCCGCCGGGAGTTCCTCAACCCGGCTCGTCACGTCGGCAGTACCGGCTGCTCGACCGCAACAGCGACCCCGAGAGTTCCCGGCCCTCGAATCTCGACGAGGCGGCGGCCAACCGGCGCCGCGAACCGCACTGCCAGAAAGGCTCCTGATGTCCGACAAGCCCAGCGTCCTGTTCGTGTGCGTCCACAACGCCGGTCGCTCCCAGATGGCCGCCGGTTGGCTGCGCCACCTCGCCGGTGACGCCGTCGAGGTCCGCTCTGCCGGCTCCGCCCCGGCCGACACCGTCAACCCCGCCGCCGTGCAGGCCATGCGGGAAGTCGGCATCGACATCACCGACCAGACCCCGAAACTGCTGGAGTACGCGACTGCGGAGTCCTCCGACGTCATCGTGACGATGGGCTGCGGGGACGCCTGCCCGGTCTTCCCCGGCAAGCGTTACGAGGACTGGAAGCTCGACGACCCGGCCGGCAAGGACGTCGAGTCTGTGCGCCCGATCCGCGACGACATCCGCACCCGGGTGGAGAAGCTCCTCAGCGAGCTGCGCCTGAGCGCCTGACGCCACCCTCGCCGCCGCCCTCCGGGCCGGCTACCGGCGGGCGGTTCCACCCCTTCGAGCAGGAGCCCTTCGTGTCCGACCCGCACCCGCTGATCATCATCGGCTCCGGACCTGCCGGCTACACCGCCGCCGTCTACGCCGCCCGCGCCAACCTCGGACCCCGGTCATCGAAGGCGCCCAGTCCGGCGGCGCGCTGATGACCACCACCGAGGTGGAGAACGTCCCCGGCTTCCCCGACGGCATCACCGGCCCGGAGCTGATGGACGACCTGCGCAAGCAGGCCGACCGCTTCGGTTCCCAGTTCCTCACCGACGACGTCACCCGCGTCGACCTCACCGGCGACGTCAAGACCGTGTGGGTCGGCCAGCAGAGCTACCAGGCGCCAGCGGTCATCCTCGCCACCGGATCCGCGTGGCGGCCCCTCGGCGTCCCCGGCGAGCAGGAATTTCTCGGCCACGGCGTGTCCACCTGCGCCACCTGCGACGGGTTCTTCTTCCGCGACCAGGACATCGCCGTCATCGGCGGCGGTGACTCCGCCATGGAAGAGGCCACCTTCCTCACCCGCTTCGCCCGCAGCGTCACCATCATCCACCGCCGCGACACCTTCCGCGCCAGCCGCATCATGGCCGACCGCGCCCTGACCAACAACAACATCACCGTCGAGTGGAACACCGTGATCGAGGAGACCTCGGCCGCGACGGCGTTCGCGTCCGTGACGCCCACACCGGCGCCGAGCGGGTCCTGGACGTCACCGGATTGTTCGTCGCCATCGGCCACGACCTCCGCAGTGAACTGTTCCGCGGCCAGGTCGACCTCGACCCCGACGGTTACGTCACCGTCCATGCCCCAGCACCCGCACCAACCTGCCCGGCGTCTTCGCCGCCGGAGACCTCGTCGACCACACCTACCGCCAGGCCATCACGGCCGCCGGCACCGGCTGCGCCGCCGCCCTCGACGCCGAACGCCACCTCGCCACCCTGGCCTAACCAGCAACGAACGCCACCCAGGCCAAGACACAGGTGGCAGGTTCCTGCCTGCCGGGGTTACCCGGCGAGTCGGGCAATGATGTCGGCGACCATAGCCTTGGCCGTGCGCCTGTGGAGGCATCGGCCCTGCAGTCGGCGATTCAAAATTTGGCGAAGGCGTGGGATGGGTCGCCGTGTGACCCTTCGTCGGGGATCTTCGTAGAGCGACTACACCGTCATAGGGTGACTTGCCGGCGGGTGGCCATTCTGCTGACCGTGACGTTGATCGCGAAGATTCCGACCACGACTTCGAGTAGCAAGTTTCGCGGGCTCGAGTTCCAACCGTAGAGCGTCCAGTTGGTCGGCTGATAGGCCAGCATAGGCAGCATGAGTGCCAGAAGGACCGCGCTGGCCGCGATCGATACCCGCACATCGAACGCCGCGCCCACGAGGGCCGCCACCAGCCCGGCGGCCATGATGACCGGTAGGGTCAGACCGTCTGCCCAGCCGTTGAGCGGATTGGGTGTTACGACCGTTACAGCCATCGTGGCGCCGAGAAGCCAGGTCCACGGTCTCATGACCCGTGGTTGGCGCGCTCGAAGTAGGGGCAGCATTGTTAACACGGCTAGCAAACAGACCCAGGTAGAAATTTGCATGATCAGGTAGAGACCTGTCCGGAGCCCCAACGCGGCGTCGTACCTTGCCCATGGCTCTACCGCGTACCTCAGGTCATTCGCTGCGGAGTACCAGATTTCCCAGCCGAAGGCGCCAATGGTTATGGGAAGTGCGAGGCGGTAGCGGGCCCAAACTGCGGCGGCCAGCGCGAGAAACAGCAGTGCGGGCGTGACCGAGCTTCGCTCATACAGAAAGCTGGCGGAATTACCCGGCAACAGCAGCCATAAGCGCCACGTGAGGGGCAGGGCCGTAACGGCAACGCCGCACATGAGCAGGGACAGTGCGGTCGATCGCAGGGCGGAGTATCGCAAGGTGTCCCGGGACCGGAGCTGGTCTACGCCGGTGCGGGCCCGCACTCCTCCCACCACGAGTGCGAGGGACTCCCGAAGCATCGGGTGCCTCCGGTCCGTCTCGCCTGTGACCAGCAGCGTTTCCAGCATCTCGTCGGCGCGGTACTGCCGGTAGGCCCGAGGGTACGCGCGCAGCAGCCACCGGTAGCGGCGCTCCAGGCCGGTCATGCTGGCGCCGTCCGAGCCGTCGCGGCCGTCGACCGTACGGAGCGGTCTCGAACGACCCGAGCTGCAGCGACCATCCGCGCCGCCTCCTCGCGCAGTGCGGACAACCCACGCTCTGTCAGCTCATACGTGCGACGGGCGCGACCGTTGACCACCGTCTCCTCGG
Source organism: Micromonospora sp. WMMD964 (assembly GCF_029581455.1). Lineage (NCBI taxonomy): Bacteria > Bacillati > Actinomycetota > Actinomycetes > Micromonosporales > Micromonosporaceae > Micromonospora > Micromonospora sp. WMMD964. Next base: position 2,949,290 of record NZ_CP120860.1, read on the forward strand.
CCACCCGCACCATCTCCTCACCGGTGAGCCGGTCCAGCGCGGCGTACAGCGTGCCGGTCGTCAACCGCACTCGCCCGCCGGACAAATCCTGCGCGCGCTTGACGATGGCGTAGCCGTGCAAGGGCTCGTCCTGCAACGCGGCGAGGATGAAATATGTGGGTTCGCGCATCGGCGCAAAGGGCCTAGTCACGTCATCAACATAAGCAGATGGTCGACCTATACGTCAAGCTCGGATCCTTCGCGGGCGCGGCGAGCGAGGCCGGACTCCGCAGGGTGAGGCGAGTCGTGGCTCGACCGAGTAATCGACAGTGTCGTGGCAAGCTGCTCGCTCATCACTGGCTACCAGCCGCGATTCGCGTACGCGCGGACCTGTCGCTGACAAGGCGTGTCGATTGTGAGCGTGCCCCATGCTCCACGATCGACCGATGCGGCTACGGAGCCAACGCCGGTGCCACCCTAGGCACTCAGCCGGTAGCTCGCGATCGCTCGGCGGGTGCGAGCTCGGTTTAGGGGGAGCAGGTTGGGAGCAGCGGGGTGCCCTGAACGGCCTTGAACTGCGTCCAACGGCATCGAACGGCTCCGGCCTTTCTGCTGTCGTACAGATAGTGGTTGACCAGCTTCGTCGTGCAGGCTGACGGCCTGGCTGCACGTCAACGCCACGTGTTGGGCGGCGCTTACTCCTGCGGCGGGGGTGTGAGCCAGGCCAGGGGTTGTCCGCTGAGGGCGGCGTCGGCAAGGCGGTGGGCGCTGGCTGTCTTCAGAGCGGCTCGTGAGCTGTCGATCCAGCGCTGGATGTTGTCGATGCCTTGGTGGCGGTACTCGACGGCTTGGACGAGGCATTCCAGCTTGTCGGCGTCGCGGGCGACGACAGCTTCCAGTGTCTCGCCGGCTTCGTATTCGGCGACGGCAGCGGTGATGACGTCGGCGACGGCGGGGGGACAGGTGGCGACCTGGTCGGCGGTGACGGTCGTGTTGGGTACGGCGGTGAGGTAGCGCTTGGCGATGTGGGGGATGTCGGTGATTCGGGTTTCCTGGGTGTCGTGCAGGGTGCAGAGCATCGACACTCGGGCTGGGTCGGCGCCCTCCATGGCGGCGAGCATCATCCCGATGAGCGCTGTTCGGAAGGAGTGGTCGGCGATGGATTCGGGTTGCTTGACGCCGGCGAACCACCAGCCGGTCCGGGCGGCGCGTTTGAGGACGCCGGCTTCGAAGATGAAGTTCATCGCTCCGGCCGCTTCGTGGTCGTCGGTCATCTGCCCGTCCCTGTGCCGGTGAGTCCGTCCGCCCGCAGGCTGTAGACGATAGTGGTTAGTTCTCGCCGCGACTGCGCGGAGATCCGGTCACTGTCCAGGAGTGGGGCACTGCGGTCGAGGAGCGCCCGAGTCGTGGTGGGGTTGTCGAGAGCGAGACCGCGTCGTGCGGCCAGCAGAGCCCAGACGTTGTGGATGTTGAGGTCGACGAAGGGATGCGCTGGGTCGAGGCGCTGGACCAGGTGCCGAAGAAGGATGGAGCCATGCCAGTCCGTGAGCGCCTCGGGCATGAAGGAGTCGTCTCCGTGGCGGTACGGGATCTCGCCCACCCAGTAGGCCGAGTAGTTGAGGGCTGCCCGCTCGCAGGCTTCGTCGGGATGTGCGCGGGCGATGAAGTCTCGTAACGGTTCCGGGTCGCCTTGGTTGGCGAGGGACGTGACGACGGAGCGGACGTCGGGCCACAACGGTGACCAGGTGCGAAAGGTGGTCGTGCGGAGTGCTCGGGCGGTGGCCTGGGTGAGCCAACCTGCTGCTGCCTTGGTGGGGTCCATGCCGGCGAGGAAGCAGGCTTGCCGGTGCAGCACCACGTTCGAATGCCGTCCGGTTGCGGCGCGATCGGCGAGGACGTGAAGGTGAGCGAAGAACGCACGTTGCTCGTCGACGGGTAGGGTCGGCCCGGACGCGACTGGACCCCGCCGGGGACGGGCGATGGGCAGCCCTCTGGCGAAGGTCGGTGTCTGCCCGAGGACGACCCAGAGGATCAGGTCGCTCAGGCGGTGGGTGAGTACGGACCAGCCCAGCGGATGTTCGGCGATGTCGCAGCGGGCCACGTGTTCGTTGAGGACGGCGGCGAGGATGAGATCCGCCTCGGCGGCGTCGTCGAGTGCTGCGAGCAGGAGTGTGTTCGCGCCGAGCCGTCCGAGCCGGCGTCGGACGGCGATCGCCTGCCCGAGCGGTACCGCGGTGAACGGCCGACGCCCGGATTCCCAGCTCTGCACGGACGCGCGATCGACGTCCAAGTCGACGGCGAGCTGCTCCTGGTGAGCGGGATGGACTCCCGGATCAGCTTGAAGAGGTAGCCGGTCGCCTCGCCGCGACGCGGTGCTGACCGTCCGGGACATCTCATGCGTCATCCCTACGTTGACCCGTGGTCGACGTTCCGCCGTGGACCCATGCTGCGGCAGCCCATCTGGCCTGCTCACTCGTACTGCGGGTGAGTCCAACCGCCGTCGTCGTAATCGTAGCGTCGTAGTTACCGAACGTTCCAGATCCGGTCCCGTCGTTTCGGGGTCGGCCATGGAGTGCTGCCCGGCGGAGGGAGCCAGTGATGCGGGACAGGACACCACCATGGCGACGAGTGACCTACTGGCCCGCCGAGGAGGAGCAGTGAACAACGAGGTGGAGCGGCAAATCCTGGTCGTGCATCTGGCGGGCAACGACGGCCTGTGCGGCGGTTGCCGGGCATGGTGGTCGCGGCTCACGCCGTACCCGTGCCGGCAGGTGAACTGGGCGACGAGCAGGCAGGCGCGGTCCCTGACGGCGGCGCTCCTCTGAGGCCGCGCATGACCACGCACGGCCCGGTGTTGCCGATCTGGAGCTGCGGCGGCTGCGAAGCGCCCTGGCCCTGCCGCACTCGGCAGCGCGAGCTACGCGCCGAGTTCGACGACGCTCCGATCTCCCTGGCTCTCTACCTAGGTGCGCAACTGGTGCGGGCCTCCGAGGACCTGACCTGGGTGTCGGCGGGTGCCCTGCACCGACGCTTCCTCGGCTGGCTTCGGTGAGCATCCTGCGGCCCGGCGACGAGAAGTTCCACTACAGCGACGGCTCGCACCGGTGGATCCCACCGGACCCGGACTACGACCAGGAGGTCTGGAACGAGCAGGTTCGCCAGCACAAGCACGGCCACCTCAGGAACGAGCGCCCGAAGGTCCGCATCCAACGCCTCGTCTGACGCCAGCGGTATAGCAGGAAGTGCAGCAACCGTGCCTGCCGAACCGGCCCGAGAAGCGCGCCAGCAGGCCGTCCGGCCTCGCATCGAGCCCGATCCGACCGGCTCGCCGAGAGTTCACACCGGAGAGGTCGCTGGTTCGACACCAGCATCGCCCACTCTCAGTTCCAGCAGGTCAGAAGCCTGTTGCCGGAGTGGTCGGCGACCGCAGAGGCGGTAGGGCGGGGTCCGCACATGGCGAGATGCGGACGCCAGTATCAGCGAGCTTCGTCGTGTGCGTCGTGACGGGCGCGAGCGGTGCGGATGTCGTGCTCGTGGGTCTCCGCCCAGCGGCCGACCGCGATGATGAGCGGCAACAACGATCGACCCAGGTCGCTGAGAGCGTAGTCAACGCGCGCAGCAGGGCCGGAATGCGGGGTCCGGTCTACCAGCCCGTCGCGCACCAGCGACCGTAACGTGCGGGTGAGGATCCGGCGGCTCAATCCGTCCACGGCCCGATCGAGCTCGTTGAACCCGTACGGCCGTTGCGCGAGCACCGCCATCAGCAACACGCTCCACTTGTCTCCGGTGCGCCGCAGCACGTCTGCTGCCGCGCAGGAGGATCGGTCCTGCGCGGAGACCGGCACCGGGATGAGTGGAGACATCGATGTTCCCTCTTTCGCCGTCCTCAACCGTCAGCCGAAGATCGAGCGTACCGGCAGGTGGAAAGGAGCATCCGGTGCGCACATTGGTCATCACCGGCGGAACCCAGGGCATCGGCAAGGCACTGGCTCTGCACTATCTGGGCCGAGGCGAGCGAGTCATCGCCGTCGGAGCGAACCAGATCAGGGGTGAAACGTTACTCGCCGAAGCCGATCGGCTCAGCGCCGGCGACCGGTGCTCATTTCTGCCCGCCGATCTCAGCTCGCCGACAATGACCATCCGGCTCGCCGAGAGGCTACGCACGCGGTACCCGAGCATCGACGCCCTCGTGCTCGGCGCCTTCCGTTACCAGACCAGGCGTCAGGAAACCACTGAGGGAATTGAGCGCACCTTCGCGCTGTACGTGCTCAGCCGATTCCTGCTTGCCGAGGAACTGCGCACCGCACTGGAACAAGCGCCACAACCGGTCATCGTGAACCTGTGCGGCACCGGCGGTAAGGCCGGCCGGCTGCACTGGGACGACCTCCAATTCCGCAGACGTTACCGGCCCTTCGCTGCCACCATGCAGGGCGCCCGCGCCAACGACCTGCTCGGCGTCGCCTTCACCGACGAGCATCCCGACAGCCCCATCCGGTACGTGCTGCACAACCCCTTGTTCGTGAACACCGGGCTTGCCGAACCATTCAGGCAACCGGCCCGCACCGCGGTAGGCATCATGGCAAAGCTGTTCGCCACACCGGTCGACAAGGCGATCCGGCCGATCGCCGACCGGATCGACACACCACCGGACTCCGCACTGTCGGCCTTCCGGGTACGCCGCGCGATCCACGTCGCCGGCCCGGCCTTCGACCTGAACGCCGCCCGCCGACTGACCAGCACACTCCGTAACCTGATCATCAAAAGCGTCGAGGCGTAGAAAGGACCGAACGACGGGCCCTTGCTCCCACGACGCTCACCGCCCACACCGAAACGTCCCTGGCGGACTGCGACATCCGCACACGCCGCTGATAGGGCGCGGCATTCCTGAGCACGTCCGGTTGACGACCGGGCCGTGGGAGCGGGGCGCGAGCGACCGAGCCGGAGGGGCGCCGACCGGGCGTCGGCGTCAGCCAGTGGCGCTCCGGCAGGCGGGCCACGATCTCTGACGAACGACCTGCGGGACGGCCCGTCTCAGCCGGGCCGCAGCAGCCGCGTGAGCCCTGGCTCGGGGAGCCGGTCAGGTGCCCCGGCTCTACAACTGGGAGCAGATTGGGTGCAGGTCGGCGAAGTGGTCACCGCGCCCGGAGTGCTCACCGACGCTGTGCCCGGCTGACCGGGCGACAGCGTCCGCCGGCTGGCACTGCCCGCCGTGACCGCCGCCACCCGCGCTGACTACCTCTTCAGGGACACTTGGGCCGTGGAACGTCACGAGTTCGGTGCCGCCGTGCGCCAGTTGCGGGAGGGCACTGCCCCGGAGAAGGTCGGCCTGCCGGTCGGCCGTCGACGGACGCGAGGGTTGCGGCGGGAGGAGCTCGGCGAGCTGGCCGGGATGTCCGCGGACTACGTACGCCGGTTGGAGCAGGGGCGCAGCCATCCGTCCGCCGGGGTGGTGAACGCGATCGCCCGCGCCTTACGAACCGGGCGGGCCGAGTACGAGCGGCTCTGCGCGCTGGCCGGGTACGCCGCTGCGGACGGGCAGGTGCCGACCGAGGTCGGTCCGGGTGCGATGCGGCTGCTCGAGCGGTTCACCGACACTCCGATGTTCGTCTCCGACGCGGCGATGAACCTGGTCGCCGTGAACGGAGCCTTCCTGGCCCTCGGGCACTGGGAACTCACCGGGGACCCGTGGGAGTGGAACATCGCCTGGCGGTCGTTCTGCGATCCCTTCGACGGCTTCAAGCAGTCCGCGGCCGACGCGACCGATCATGAGGCGGTCCTGGTCGCCCGGCTGAGGAGCGCGCAGTTGCGCTACCCCGCCGACGCGTCGCTCGCCGCGCTGGTGGACGAGCTGCGGAGTCGGAGCCGCCGGTTCGACGACCTGTGGCGGGTGCCACGACCGGTGGCGGCCCACGAGAGCAGTGCCGCGTTCATCCATCCGGACGCCGGCGCGGTCACGCTGGTCGGCAGCATGCTCGCCATCCCGGGCGACGATCTGGCAGCGCTGATGCTCACCGCGGCGCCCGGCTCGGCCGATGCGGCGCGTCTCGCCGAGATCGTCGACGCTGCCGGCGAACCGACCATCCTCAGGGTGGGCCAAGCCGGCCCAGGTTAACCACGCCGGCTCCTGCCAGATTGGGTGACGTCCCCAGCGACGCCCAACGGAAGCAGGTTCAGCAATGAAGGCAGTGCGTTTTCACGAGTTCGGCGGTCCCGAGGTCCTGCGCTTCGAGGATGTCGACCGGCCCACCCCTGGTGCCGGTCAGGTCCGGATCCGGGTCGCCGCGACCTCGTTCAACGGTGTCGACGGCAACATCCGGGCCGGTTTCATGCAGGGACCGATCCCGGTCGAGCTGCCGCACACTCCCGGCCTCGACGTCGCCGGCACGGTCGACGCGCTGGGTGATGGCGTGGACGACGTCGCGGTCGGCGACCGGGTCGTGGGCTTCCTGCCGATGACGGGGGTCGGAGCGTCCGCGGAGTATGTGATCGCGCCGGCGGAGATCCTGACCGGGGCACCCGGGAACATCCCGTTGGCCGACGCGGCGGCGCTCCCGCTGGTGGGCCTGACCGCGTGGCAGGCGCTGTTCGACCACGGCAAGCTGACCGCCGGTCAGCGTGTGCTGATCAACGGCGCCGGCGGAGCGGTCGGCGGGTACGCCGTGCAGCTGGCCAAGGAGGTCGGCGCCCGAGTGATCGCCACGGCCAGCCCCCGCAGCGCCGACCGGGTCAGGACCGCTGGCGCGGACGAGGTGATCGACCACACCACCACCGACGTGACCGCAGCGGTGACCGAGCCGGTCGACCTGGTCCTCAACCTCGCGCCGGTCACCCCGGAGCAGTTGGCTGCGCTGGTCACCCTGATCCGGGACGGGGGCACCCTGGTCAACACCACCGTCTGGATGCCCGCCCCGTCCGACGAGGGGCGCGGCGTACGCGGCATCGACCTGTTCGTGCGCAGCGACGCCGACCAGCTCGCCGACCTGGTCGCCCGCGTCGGCACCGGTGAGCTGCGCGTCGAGGTCGGCCAGCGGGTGCCGCTGGCCGATCTGCCGGCCCTGCACGCGCGGGCCGCCGAGGGTGAGTTGCCGGGCAAGACCGTCGTCCTCGCGCCCACGGCCTGAACCACTTCCGGAACGAGGACCTCACGTACGCGACGAAACTTCGAAGGAGAAACCAGGATGATCCCCGACGACGACCCGTCCCGCTCGCTGACCGTGGCCGACCCCGACGACCCCGGTACGACGTACATCTCGTTGGTGGGCAATACCTACGGCATGTTGATCACCGGCGAGCAGACCAACGGTAGGTACTGCCTGATCGACATGCGTGTCCCCGACGGCGGCGGGCCGCCGCCGCACCGGCACGACTTCGAGGAGATGTTCACGATCCTGGAGGGCGAGATCGAGTTCACCTTCCGGGGTGAGCAGCACACCGTACGGGCTGGCTCCACGATCAACATCCCGGCCAACGCGCCGCACCACTTCCGCAACGTCTCGGGAGCACCGGCCCGGATGCTCTGCATGTGCACCCCGGCCGGGCAGGACGAGTACTTCATGAGGATCGGTGACGTCGTCGCGGGCGGGGACGCGCCGCCGCCGCAGCTGACACCGGACGAACTGGTGGAACGCCGCCGCCGCGCGGCGGAACTGGCCTCGACGTACCGCAGCGAATTCCTCTGAGTTCCGGGCCGGCACCTGGAAGTGCGCGGGGGTCAATGGCTGACTCCCTGCCCTCGGCAGCAGCTTCCGGCTCGGAGGGCCCGGTCCATTCGCCGGGCCCTCCGGCACGCCTGCTCATCCGACCGGCGGGCTGGACACCGCTGCGAGATCGCCGTCGTCTCCAGCGGTCAGGTGGCGGTCAGGTGGTGAGCGCGGAGCAGGCGGTGGCGATTGCGGGCGGCAGGCCGGTGTCACCGCAGTCGAGTCCCGCATGGGCGCGGCCCACGAACCGCCAGGCCCCGGTCACCTGCCGGAGGAAGAGTTGGGGTTCGGCGAGGACGCGGTTGCCGGCCGGCGTGACGACCACCCGCGCGTAGCCGTTCCGGCAGCCCAGTACGGCAACCCTGGCCAAGCTCAGCCCGGGCTCCTCGTCGTCCAGGGAGTCCCCTGCCGCGGCGGTGAGGGTCGAGACCGCGCATGAGGCGTCGGCAGTCACCACTGCGGCGGGTCCGGTGGTCACCGGGCGGACCGGCGGATTTGGTACGGGATCCGCACCTTGCCTGGTCTCAGCTGGTGCCGGCTGGCCGGCCGACAGCGACCCGGACGGGATCGGGGCAGACGTGGCGTTCGGCGTGGGGGCCGTCGGCGTCGTCGGTGGCGCACCTGTCTTCTCCGACGCGGTCGTGGGCGGCGAGATGGTGGTCCGGTCCGCATCGCTGCCGCAGCCGGTGCTGACCGCCAGCGTCGTCACGGCGACGGCCATCGTCCAAGCGACTCTTCGCATTCCCATGTCCGCTCCTGGTGATCATCGCCGACAAGCTCGGTCGGGTCGGCCGTCGTTCGGCCCGAAGGTAGACGGCAGATCGAAGCGAAACCTGGAACAAACCTTGACGATCTTCCAGCCTCTCGACCATCCGGGACTGCCACTGTGCTCGGGTCGCCGCCGATCCAGACGAGCGCCTGCCGTAGGCGTTGGATCGACGCACGTCACCTGACGTGAGTCACGACTGCGGCGGCTACGACCGCGCCCAGTTCCAGGGTGCTCACGGGGAGGAGAACCACATGAGATCGTCCAACAGGCGGTCCGGGCCACGAGGAGTGGCCCGCCTGGTCGCCAGCGCCGTCGCGATGCTGGTGGCGGGGGCGGGCGCGCTGACCGTCGTCGCCGCACCGGTACAGGCGTCCAGCATCAACGGCCCGATCACCCGGGACGAGATCCTGGACCGGGCGCAGAACTGGGTCGACCGGGGCATCACGTACACCCAGGACCAGAGCGTCGCGGCGTCCGACGAGGAAGGTTCTCACAGGTACCGCAGAGACTGCTCCGGGCTGGTCTCCATGGTCTGGCACCTGAACAAGAAGTCGGATGGTTGGGACTACAACACCGACGACTTCCTTCGCGACGGCAACGCGATGTGGTTCACCCTGGGCAGCATCAACGAGTTCCAGCCTGGTGACGCCATGGTCCGGGACGGTCACATGGAACTCTTCGCGTTCTGGGTCAGCAACAGCGACCACACCAAGGGTGCGTACGTCTACTCGTTCAATCAGACGGGCGAGACGGTGCAGAACCCGTACCGGAAGAGCAACATGGACAACCTGGGCAAGAACACGTGGACGGACCTGCAGAGCTTCCGGCCGATTCGCCGCAGTGGTCTGACCGCGCCCACGCCCCCGCCGGCACCCCCGACCGGAGGCGTCTCCGGTGACTTCAACGGTGACAACAAGGACGACATCCTCGCCCGGAACGGCAGCACCGGCGAGATGTTCCTCTACCCCGGCACCGGATCGTTCACGACCGACCGGATCCTCGGGTCGCCCATCAGGGTGGGCACCGGCTGGGGACAGTACGACCGCCTCGCCAGCGGTGACTACAACAATGACGGTAGGTCAGACGTCATCGCGCGGAAGGCCGCCGACGGCACCCTCTGGGTGTACTCCGGCACCGGATCGTTCACCACCGACCGGGTGCTGAACTACCCACCCGTACGCGTGGGCATCGGTTGGAACCAGTTCGATGCGATCTTCAGCGGCGACTTCAACCAGGACGGCAAGTCGGACATCGTCGCCCGCCGGGCTGCGGACGACAGCATGGTGCTCTACCCCGGCACGGGGGCGCTCGTGACCGACGCCGTCCTGGGGTCCTCGATCCGCGTCGGCGTGGGCTGGGGCGGCTTCGACGTGTTCACCAGCGGCGACTTCAACCAGGACGGCAAGTCCGACATCGTCGGCCGGGCAACCGACGGGGTGCTCTGGCTGTACCCGGGCACCGGGTCGTTCACCACCGACCGCGTGGTCGAGCCGGCCATTCCGATCGGCATCGGTTGGAACAGCATGAACGCGCTGACCGCCGGTGACTTCAACCAGGATGGCAAGTCGGACGTCGTGAGTCGCAAGTCCAGCGACGCCACCCTCTGGATGTATCCCGGCACGGGCTCGTTCACCACCAACCGGGTTCTCTCGCCCCCGGCCCGGGTGGGAGTGGGCTGGGGCGGTTTCGACCGGATCAGCTGACCTGACATCGCACAGCAGGCCGGGCCCGTCGTCGACGGGCCCGGCCTGTTCTACCTGAGCCCGCCGGCAAGCTGATCGGGGATCACGACTCGGGGCAGGGCCTGCGGCAGCGCGCCGACGCCCTCCTCCTGCGTCGCACATTCGTACGCGTACAGCCGGACCAGGTCGTTCATCCGGTAGGAGACGCCCTGGTAGCCCGGGCCGGTCACCGCCTCGACGAGCCGTGCGTCCGCCAGCTGCTCCAGCAGCTCCTCCGCCTCGTCCAACGGACGGCGCAGGAGGACGGCGGCGGGGCGGCAACCGATCCGGGGCAAGCCCTGGAGGCCGAGGAGGCGGAACAACCGTTGCGCCGCAGGGCCGAGCGTGCGGTAACCGGTCTCGACGTTGAGCCGCACCGCCAACCCTCCAACCGTCAACTCGTCGAGGCGCCTCTGCTCGTGTCGGAGGCGCTCGGCGAACCAGGCCAGCGGCCGGTGCGGGCGAGCGTTGAGCCGCGCGCCGACGATCCGCAGCGCGAGGGGTAGACCCGCGCATACCCGCACCAGGTCGGCGGCGGCCCTGGGCTCGGCGGCCAACCGGTCCGAGCCGACCAGCCGACGCAGCAGAGTCATCGACTGCTCGGGGCTGAGCACGCCCAGCTCGAGATGGACGGCACCAGGGATGGTGGTCAGCCGCGCCCGGCTGGAGGCGATCAGCGCGCTGCCGGGCGACCCGGGAATCAACGACCGCACCTCCTCGGCCCCGATCGCGGAGTCGAGCACCACCAGCACCCGCCGGCCGCTCAACGCGGACCGGTACTGACCGAGCTTCTCCGCCGTTGTCCGCAACCGGTCGACATCGCCGACTCCGAGCGCTCGAAGAGCCTGGTTGAGGACCGCATCGAGCCCCGCACCAGGTGTCCCGACGAGAATCTGGCCGTCGGGGTAGCTGTCCGCGAGCAGGTGGCCGAGCCGGATGGCCAGCACCGTCTTGCCGACTCCGCCAGGGCCGGAGATGACCAGCGGCGGTCGGCAGCCGTCCGGCTTCGGCGGTCCGGACAGCGCCGCCAGCGCGGCTGCCGTCTCGGCCTTCCGCCCGGTATGGTCCGGCAGGTCCGCAGGAAGCTGGCAGCCTGGCCGGAACGGTGTGGCAGTGCGACCCGGAACTGGCGTGCACTCCTCGTCGTGCAGCAGCTCACGGTGCAGATCACGCAGCTCCGCGCTCGGCTCCACCCCCAGCTCCTCGCTCAGGAGCATGCGGGTACGGGCGAATTGGTCCAGTGCCTCCGCCCGCCGGCCGGTGAGCCGCAGCGCGTGCATCAGGTGCAGCACGATCGGCTCACTGAGCGGTTCGCGTTCCAGTGCGCGACTGAGCCGGTCAGCGACCTGGGCGGTCCGGCCCTGCCGTAGCTCACCATCGGCCCACTCGACCAGGACGCTCACCAGCTGGCGGTGCAGACCCTGCCGGAACCGGGCGGCCCAGTCACCCGGCATCCCGGCGAGTGGCTCGCCGCGCCACAGCTCTATGGCCATCCCGAGCAACCGCGCCCGTTCGGGATCAGCCGTCTCCATGGCTCGCGCACGCCCTACCTGATCAAGAAACCGGTGGAAGTCGACGTGTTGTGCCGGTAGTTCCAGCAGGTAGCCGCCGCTGCGCCGGCCGACGGTGATCGGCACGCTCGCCGCCGCGCCCGCGACGGCGAGCAGCCGCCGCAGGCGAGTGAGGTAACTGTAGAGAACCCCGCGGGCGTCCCCTGGCGGACCGTCCTCCCACACCCGGTCGACGAGCATCTCGACCGGCACACACTGGTTGGCGTTGACGGCCAGCGCGGCGAGCACTCTCCGTTGTTTCGGTGGTCCCAGGTCGATCTGTCGACCCGCCACCCTGATCTGAAATTCGTCCAATAGTCGAAGTTCCACGGCATCGCCCCCGCGCCCGCAGTTTCTCCCGTGACCAGCACTCGGCCGACGTGGTCGGGAGACCCAGGATGCGGTCGAGCGGGGGCGATCACATCGAGGAGGATCGTCCCGGCGGACAGTGTAGACACCTGCACACTCGGTCTACTGTCACGTCGCTCTCGCCTGCGGCGCGGATGCCGCCCGGGCGGGCGCGGGGCGGGTCAGGTGGACAGACGTCCGGGCGAGCGCCCTACGGCTTCAGCACGATCTTGCCCCGCGCGTGGCGGGACTCACTCAACTCATGGGCGGCCTTCGCCTCTTCCAGAGAGAACACGGCAGCGACCGGCACTGTGAAACGACTCCGCTGGGCGAGTTCGCCGGCGGCAGCGATTCCTTCGAGAGCCGGTGTGTCCGCGCCGGGGCCAGAGCCGCGGGACAGGTGCACGCCGTAGGCCGTTGCGTTTATGTCGGCGATGCTCACCACCCTGTCCGGGCTCGCGACCAGGCCGACCAGGTCGGGCAGAGAACCAGAGCCGGCACAGTCGAGTGCGACATCCACCCCGCTGGGCAGCAGAGTGTGGACCCGCTCGGCCAGTCGGGGGCCGTAGGTGGTCGGGATCGCCCCGATCGAGGCGAGGAACTCATGGTTGCGCTCGCTGGCCGTGCCGATGACTGCCGCGCCGCGAGCGACCGCGAGCTGGATCGCGGTCGTCCCGACTCCACCGGCCGCGCCCTCGATCAACAGCGTAGTGCCGTCCTTGACGCCCAGCCGGTCGAGTACTCGGGTGGCCGTTTCGATGTTGCCCGCCGCGCCGCCGGCCTGCTCCCAGGTCAGGGCGGCCGGCTTCGGTGCCCAGGCGGCCAAGACGGCGTATTCGGCGTTCGCTCCGCCCATCTGGGCGTAGTCCGTTATCCCGAAGACCTCATCGCCCACCCGAGCGGTGGTCACCCCGTCACCGACCTCATCCACCACGCCGGCGGCATCGACACCGGGCACGTGCGGCAGGCGGAGCGGAATCCACTCCTTGAATTGGCCGGCGCGGACGTATGTGTCGGCCGGATTGACACCCGAGGCCCGAACCACCACCCGTATCCGGCCGGGTCCGGCATGCGGTTCCGGTGCTTCCGAAACCTCAAGAACACTCGCGGGACCGTACTTGGAGAATTGCAAAGCCCTCATGCAGACGGACGCTAACGCACGCCGCCGTCCGCCTGGCTAAAGTGAGAGCCGTGACCGATCGTTTGCCTCACACTCTCCGCTCCGACGCCCTGAACAACCGTGAGCGCATCCTCGAGGCCGCCCGTGCGGTCTTCGCCGTGGACGGTCTGGATGTGCCCATGCGGGAGGTCGCCCGGCGCGCCGGGGTTGCGCCTGCCACCCTGTACCGCCGATTTCCGACCAAGGAGATACTGGTCACCGAGGCATTCGCGGAGCAGATGAACGCGTGTCACGCCGTCGTCGACGAGGGCCTTGCCGATCTGGATCCATGGCACGGTTTCTGTCTCGTGATCGAGAAAATGTGTGAATTGCACGCACGTGATCGAGGTTTCACCGCAGCTCTCGTCTCGGCCTTTCCCAATGCGGTTGATTTCGAGGCACGCCGTGAATACGCGCTCAAAGCGATCGACGAACTGGCCCGCCGCGCCAAGGAAACGGGCCGCCTGCGCCCCGACTTCGTCCTGGACGACGTCCTCCTCGTGCTCATGGCCAACAGCGGTATCCACGCGACCTCACCGACTACCCAGGTCACCGCCTCCCGGCGCTTCGCCGCACTCGCCATCTCGGCATTCCAAGCCTCCCCGGATGTCACGCCGCTCCCACCCGTGGTGCGGTTGGCGCCCCCGGCATCGGTATCCGGGCGCCGCCAGGTGGGCTAGGCCCTCATCTCGCTCTCGGAGACCACCTGCCGGAGATCGCACCGCTCACGTACCTGGCGGTGATTTCACCGGGCCGTCAGAGTGGGTCGATGCGGCGCTTGAGCAGGCAGAACTCGTTGCCTTCCGGATCGGCGAGAACGTGCCAGGACGCGTCCGCAGGCTGGCCGATGTCGACGAGTTCGGCCCCGGCGGCGAGGAGGCGCTCAAGCTCGGCGTCCTGATCGCGGTCGGTGGGGTTGACGTCGATGTGCAGCCGGGCATGCCCGTTCTTCGGCTCGTCGTCGCGGATGAGGAAGAGCGTCGGCTGCGGGCCGCCGAACCCTTCGCGCGGACCGATCTCGATGTAGACGCCCTCTTCGCGATCAAGCTCTACGAAGCCCAGGACCTCGCGCCAGAATCGCGCCAGCACCTCGGGGTCGTGGCACTTGAGCACGAGCTCACCGATGCGGCATGCCATTGACGAAACCTGCTCTCAGTATGGGAACAGCCGGGGCGGCCCGCACGCGGATCTCAGGGGCTCCCGGCAGCGACAACAAGCCCGCGACCATATCGCGCGAGGGTAGCGGGCCTGGACGAGGGTGCCCGTCGGGCTGAGCCCTGGCGGGTCGTCAGCCGGCAGGAAGTCAGCGAGACGCGCCGAACCAGGTCGGCGTGCATGTCCATGTCGCGGCGCCGACCGCGGAACGCCCCTACCGGACGCTGCTCGCCGTCGTGATCGTGGCGTTGCATCGTCAGCCTTGCTCCACGATGGCTTGCCTGACGGTGCGTGGCTCGCGGTGCACGCGGGTGCGGGCCAGCATAAGCAGGCTGGCGATCACTCCGGTGCAACCGAGCACGGTCAGCCGCGGGTCTGACTCGGCCAGTCCGTAACCGCCCCAGCAGCCCAGCTCGCCGAGGGTGAGCAGCCAGGTTCCGCGGGAGATGCCGGTGGGTCGATGGGTTCGGTACGCGGTCCATACCGATGGCGTCACCTGAAGCACGAACGACAGGGTCAGCGCCGTACCGAGCCCGGCCGTGCCAGTCACCGCCCAGGCCACGGCGAGCAGGCCGGTCCAGCCTGTCACGATCGCGACTGGGCGGCGCCCAACGCCACCCGGGACCAGTTGCACGGCGAGGACACCGGCGAGCACGGTCGCGGAAATCGACGGTACCAGCGCGATCCACATGCCGTTGAGCGCGAAGTACGCGGTCCACGCGCCGTTGTTGACGCTGGTCATAGCTGCCCAGGACCACGAGACACCGGCCACGTTGCGGGTTCGCCATACGCCGAGCAGTTGGGGCAGGAACTGCGGTACGCCGAAGACCCCCGCAGCGATCGGTAAGGCATCGATGAGCTCCATGCCTTGCGAGATTATGCCGACTGGGTCGTCACCTTCTGTCAATCTCTCGCGGTCACCGGTGGTCCAGTGAAAGGATCGTTCGCATGGACGACATCGATCGACAGATCCTTGCCGAGCTGCAGGTCGCGGGCCGGTTGACAGTTACCGAACTGGCCGACCGCGTCCGGCTCAGCGCGGGACCGTGTCACCGCCGGCTGCGCGAGCTGGAGCGGATCAAGGTGATCACGGGGTATCGCGCGGTGGTGGACCCCGCCGCCGTTGGCCTCGGCTTCGAGGTCCTCGTCAACGTGACGATGGAGCGCGAGGATTCGACGACGATTCGTGAGTTCGAGACCGCACTGGTGGAGGTCCCGGAGGTACGGCACGCAGAGCGGCTGTTCGGGGATCCGGACTACCTGCTCCGCGTAGCCACGAAGGACCTCGCCGGATTTGCGGCGCTGCGTGACGAGAAGCTCGCGGCGCTGCCAGGGGTGCAGCGGCTCACGTCGACGATCGTGATGAAGCGGATCGTCGAGGACCGGCCTCTGCCGGTCGGCCGGGGCACGGGTACGACGCGCACCCGGTCCCGTGGCCGGCAGTGAAGCACTGACTGACGGGCCGCCGCTCGCGGCACAGGGCGCAGGGCGCCGGCTGAGTCAGCCGCCGCCATGCGAGTGTCCGGGCCCGGCGTAGTCGCGAGTGTGGAGGCGGGTGTGACTGTCGCGCGCGGGGACAAGCGGGGTCACCCCGGTCCGCCAGTCGCGCTCGCCCCCGCCGGCCGGAGTCAGCGGGGGCGCATCTGTTCGCAGCATCGCGAAACTACTGCTCGGCACCGACGAGGCTGGGCGAGTCGCCCTCCCCGGACACCTTCGCACTCACCAGTGAGGTGAGCACCGACAGCACCGCCGCACCGGAGGCGATGCCCCCGGCCGCTGCCCAGTCCGCCTGCCACGCGTTGAACACGACGTCGGCGCCCCAGTAGAGGAGCAGACCCTGCGCGGCGCTCTTCACCGCCCGCTCGGCGGTGGCCTTCCAGAACTTCGTGGTGAACATCTCGGTACCTCCAGGGGTAGGTTCATCGGACGGTCCATATCTCAAGAATGCCTGGTCAGGGCCGGTTAGTGTTTGCCGCGCTGTCCGGGTGATCGTGGTCGTGGCAGTCCGGGCGCAACGGCTGCCCGAGCAGTGGATCGTCGACGCCGTGGCGGGCGGTCGGGCCATCAGGCAGAGGTGTCGTTCCGACAGTGCGGCGCGGCGCGTCAGCGGAACGCGTCGATGTTGCGCGTCGCCCAGGCGGCGAAGGGGCGTGGTGATCGACCCAGGACCTCTGCGACGTCGGGGCTGATCCGCTGTTCGGGTTCGGTCGGCGCACCGAGGATCGCCAGCGTGCCCTCGACAACCGGGGGCGGCATGAACCGCAGCATCTGTTCGCGGGCTTCGTCGGGCGTCTGGTCCACGAAGCCGATCGGCTCACCGAGCGCGGCGGCGAGGTCGGCGACCCGTTCGCGCGGCGTGCTCAGGGCCGGGCCGGTCAGTTCGTAGGTGCGGCCGTCGTGCGAGTGGTCGAGCAGGGCGGCGGCCGCCACCTCGGCGATGTCGGCCGGGTCGACCACGGGCAGACCGACGTCCCCGAACGGTGCGGCCACCATCCGTTCTCTCCGGACCGGTTCCGCCCAGGCGAGGGCGTTGGAGGCGAAACCGCCCGGGCGCAGGATCGTCCAGCCGAGGTTGGATCGGCGGACGAGGTCCTCGATGGCGCGCAGCGGTGCGTGTGACGGCGAGTCCGGCCGTGTGACGACCGCCTGCGAGGACTGCAGCACGATGCGCTTCACGCCACCGGCTGCGGCGACCCGCAGGATCTCGCGCATGTCGAGATGGGCCCCGGCGCCCTCCACGAGCAGGTACAGCGCCTCAGCGCCGGCGAGCGCGGGCCGCAGGCTGTCCGGCCGTTCGAGGTCCGCGCGGTGGTGACGAATCCCGTCTGGCAGGTCGATCGGGCGTCGTCCCCGCGATACCGCCGTCACAGCGGAACCCGAGGCTGCGAGAGTCGACGAGAGGGTACTGCCGACGTTTCCGGTGGCTCCTACCACGACAAACATGTTTGCGTCTCCAGTCCGGCCGCGTCGTTTGCGCGGCTGCCGGGAACGCTAGTAGCGTCGACATAGTAGGTACCTAGAAGATAGTAATGGGTGTGTGACGGAGGGCACGTGCAGCAATCGGCGGATCCTGAGCTGGCGTGCCCGGTCGCGCCGGTCGTCGACATCGTGTTCAGCCGGTGGACCACACCGATCCTGTGGGCCCTGCACGAATACGGTCGGCAGCGCTTCGTGGAGCTGGAACGCCGGCTGACCAGCATCACGCCCAAGGTGCTCACGCAGCGGCTCCGCCAACTCGAGCGCGACGGCCTTGTGACCCGCACCTACCACGCCGAGGTGCCCCCTCGAGTGGAGTACGAGATCACCGAGTTGGGTGCCAGCCTCGGCCCACTCTTCGCGCACCTGGCCACCTGGGCCGACGCCAGCCTCGGAGAGGTGGAACGAGCGCGGCGCGCCTACGACGCCGGGCACCGGAACCTGATCACGGAGGCAGTGTCCCGGTGACATCCGGGCTGGCGTTGATGCCGGCGACAATCGGGGCTGGCAGCGGGTAGGCGTGTTCGGCAGGCAGGTGAGCCGCCGCCTGCTGTTCGTCGCCGCTACGCAGAAGGTCCCGGACGCGGTGCACGGTGGGGGTGATGTCCGTGACGGACACCGTAGACGGTGATGGTGTCGGCCGAGTATCGGCCGCGGACCTGACGGGTGGGTACGGACCCGGCTCGATCGTCACCGATCGGGGACTCGACCGCTCAACCGGGATTCCGCCTAGGCGGCCCCACGCCGAAAGAGTCTGTGGCTGCAGGAGCTCTAGATTTCCAGCCGCAGCCCGGCCCACCGGTCGAGCCATCCTTTGGCCTGCACGCGGTGCCGTACCGTTGCGCGCCCCGCTGCGTCGTCGAAGGCCGGCGAGGGACGGACGACCATCCCCACCAGGTCGGTCAGGCCGTGGCAGGACACCAGGCGGACGGAGTCGCCCCGGAGGGTCACCGCGACACACGTCGCCGTCTCCGGCCAGCGGGATATGGCGTCCAGGGTGGAGGTGTAGGGCTCGTCGCCGTTGCGCAGATGCATTCGCGCCTGGTTACGAATCTCCCACGGCACCTCGGGCAGGGCCGCTGTGGCTCGGGCTTCGGCACGGCTGTCCTCGCGGGGGTCCAGCCTCTCCGGGTCGAAGTAGGCGACATCCACGTCGCGCTCCGGCGAGACGGGGCGGCCGCTGATCGCGTCCCAGACGCGGTTGCGTACGAAGCCGGCGCCGATCCACCAGTCCGGTAGCCCCAGGTCGGCGGCAGCCCGAAGGACTCTCATCGCTTGCGGGTCGGACTCGATCACGCCCGTGACGTCCTGCGCACTCGTGACCATCTTCGTCCCTTCGACGCACGCCTCAGCCGCGCAGCAGCTGCTTCTCGGGTGCTTCGGCGACCTGGCGGGCCACGCGCACGAAGGCCGCCACCGCGGGCGAGCGTGACTCGGCCGGCCAGGCCACCTTCAGCGTCACCGGATCGAGTTCCGGTACGGGCCGGAAGGCGGTGCCGGGCCGTGAGTACCGCCGAGCCACCCAATCCGGCAGGAACCATACGGCGGTGCCCACCTCGACCAGGTTGAAGATCTGCGCGAGGTCCAGCGGTCGCCGGGTGCCCACCATGCGGGCCTCCTCGGCCGGTGACCCGTCCGGGAGCCGTCGGCCGGTCAGATCGGCAAGTCGGACGGTCGTCCGCGCGGCCAGCGGGTCGGCGGCCGGCAGCGCCACCACGCTCGGCCCGGTCAGCAACAGCTCGCTGTCCAGCCCGTCTTCGTCTTCGAACGCCGGGATGAGCGCCACGTCGGCACGTCCGTCGCGCAGCGCCGGCACCTGCTCGCCGCGCGCACCGAGCAGCAGTTCGACAGGCATGACGTCGTACGCCTCCAGGATCAGCGGCAGCAGCCCGCCGTCGTAGTCGGCCTTGAGTGCCAGCCGCAGGGCCGGTGTCTCCTGGCCGGCCCGGCGGGCCCGGCGCTGGGCGGCGCCGATCGCGTCCAGCGCCACCCTGGCGTCGGCCAGCAGGGTCTCGCCGGCCGGGGTCAACGCCACCTGCCGCGTGGTGCGGATCAGAAGCTGCACCCCGAGCTGCCGTTCCAGGTTGCGGATGGCGCGCGACAGCGGCGGCTGGGCCATCCCGAGCCGGTCGGCGGCCCGGCCGAAGTGCCGCTCCTCGGCGACCGCCACGAAGTAGCGGAGCTGCCGCGTCTCCAGATCACTCATATCGCCACGGTATCAATCCAGAGGGAGATGGTCTTTCCGCTTCGCAGCGGATCCGCGTTGACTGGGTACGTCAGTTTCCCCACGAACAGGGATGAAAGCCATGATTGTGGTAACCGCTCCGACCGGCAACATCGGCGGCCGTCTGGTCCAGGATCTGCTCGAAGCCGGCGCGCCGGTGCGGGTGGTGGCCCGTGACCCGGCGCGGCTGGCACCGGGCGTCGTCGAGCGGGTCGAGGTCGTCCGGGGTTCGCACGGTGATCCGGCCGTCGTGGCCGAGGCGTTCGCCGGTGCCTCCGCCGTCTTCTGGCTGGTGCTGGCCGACCCGCGGTCGACGAGCCTGGACGAGGCGTACTCCGGCTTCACCCGACCGTTGCTCGACGCGCTGGCCGCCGTCCCGCGGGTGGTCGGCATCTCGGCGCTGGGTCGTGGCACGCCGATGGCCGGCCGGGCCGGGCATGTCACCGCGACGCTCGCGATGGACGACCTGATCGCCGCGACCGGCGTGCCGTACCGGGCTCTGACCATGCCGTCCTTCATGGACAACGTGCTGTGGCAGCTCACCCCGATCATCCAGCAGGGCGTCCTGTACGGCACCACGGCGCCGGAGCTGTCCGCGCCCACCGTCGCCGCCACTGACATCGCCGCGGTGGCCGCCCGCCTGCTGCGCGACGACACGTGGACCGGCTTCGAGGAGGTGCCTGTCCTCGGCCCGGAGGACCTCACCCAGAACGAGATGGCCGCCGTCATCGCCGACGTGCTCGGCCGTCCCGTCCGCTACCAGCAGATCCCCGGGGAGGCATACCGGGAGGACATGCTGCGGGCCGGCCGCTCCGAGGCCATCGCGCAGGGCCTGCTCGACATGGCCGTGGCCAAGAACGAGGGCCTGGACAACGGAGTGACCCGCACCTCCGAGTGGAGCACGCCGACCACCTTCCGCCAGTGGTGCCTCGACGTGCTGAAGCCCGCTGCCGACGCCTGACAGGCGGCCCCGGCCAGGCCGGCCGCGGCGTCGCGGTGAGCGATGCCACGGCCGGTCGTCGTGTCAGTACGTCGATCACGGCGCGTGCGCAGGCAACCGGTGGCGGCGTCGTGGTCAACGCCGACGACGACCGGACGAAGTCCGCCCCGCACCCGTTCCACCACTCGGGGAGTCGAGAGCCTGCGTCCTCAAGTGTCCGTCTTGTCCGTGCGCGGCGCGGCGACGTGGTACGACTGCTTCAGCGACAAGGCGACGAAGCGGGCGGAGCAGTGGCGACGAACAGAGTGGTCAATCCGCTGCGCAGGCGCGAGAGTCCGCAGCAGCCGACTTTTCTGGAACTGTTCTTCGATCTCGTGTTCGTCTTCGCGCTCACCCGGGTCGTGCACGAGTTGGTGTTGGACTACACCAGGGACGACGTCGCGCAGAGGTTGACCACCTCGCTCGCGGAGAACGGCGAGACCCTGCTGCTGTTGCTGGCAGTCTGGTGGATCTGGACCCAGACGGCATGGATGACCAGCAGATTCGATCCGTTCCGGCCCCCGGTTCAGTTCGTCGTCCTGTCGACCATGTTCGGGAGCCTGCTCCTGGCGGTCGCGATTTCGGGGGCTCTCGCCGAGACCGGCCTGCTCTTCGCGAGCACGTACGTCGCGATACAGGTGGGCCGCAGCCTCTTCCTCGTGGCCATCGTGCGGGGTCACGAGCTTCGCCGCGTCTACCTGCTGGCGCTCGTGTGGTTCGGCGCGTCTGCCGTGCCGTGGCTCGCCGGCGCCTTCGCGCCCGAGCTGACGCGTAATTCGCTCTGGACGCTGGCTCTGGCGATCGACTACCTGGGCGGCAGACTCGGCTGGCCGGTGCCCGGGCTGGGTCGCTCGCGGGTGTCCCCGTGGGCCGTCGCGGGTGAGCACCTGGCCGATCGGTACTGGCAGCTCGTCATCGTCGCGCTCGGCGAGACGATCCTGACCTCCGGGTCGAGTCTTCTCCGCGGTCCGATCGTGACCGAACGAATAGTGGCTCTCACCCTGTCGTTCCTCACCACGGTGATGCTGTGGCGAATCTACTTCTACCGAGCCGGCCAGATCCTGGGGGAGGCCGTCGCGGCGTCCGCCGAACCGGGCCGGCTCGGCCGGTTGGCCGAGTTCTCGCATCTGCTCATGGTGGCCGGCATCCTCGCCACCTCGGCCGGCTCCGAACTCGTCCTCATAGATCCACTCGGTGACGCCGAACGCGCCTGGGTCGGGGCGATCCTCGGCGGGCCCGCGCTCTACCTCGCCGGGCGCTCCGTCTTCGAGTACGTGGCCTTCGCCCGGGTGTCCTGGCCACGGCCGGTCGGGATCCTGGTCCTCGCGGCGATGGCGCCGGTGATGGTGGGCCTGCCGCCGGTGTGGGTCGCCGCCGCGGCTGTCACCGTCCTGCTCGGCGTCGCCGTCTCGGACACGATCCGAGCTCACGGACGCCCCCTGGAGCAGGCGTCTCCGCCCCGCTGAGGCGTACCCGCGGCGTCGACCACACCGGTCCGCAGCCGGCAGCGAACCCGGGCCCGCCGAGGCGGCACGGTCACCGGGTTCGACCGGCCGCCGTCGAGCGGGCCCGCCGCGCTGCCCGCGAGCACGTCGCGGTCATCACCAGCGTCGGCATCGATCCCGAGTACGCTCCCGGGCGATCATCTCCGTCGCCGGTAGCGGAACGGTCCTTCTCGCGTCATCAGCGACCGCGTCCGGACCGCCGCCTGATGCAGCCCCGGGTGGGGCCAGCGTGCCTTTCGCCGGAGCGAAGGCCAACGGCCCGAGGAACCGCCGGAGTGGGTCGGGCGGACGTGCGGTGCCGGGAGGCGGACGTGGACGGGTTCGCCGACGGCGATGACGCGGAACGTCCGGCCACCGATGCCGCCGGCGCAGTGGACGCAGCCGAGGGCGAGCAGGGGAGGCCGCGTACGCGCGACGGGCCAGGGCAGTGCGACATGAGGACGCGTAGACATGATCTCTCCAAGAACCTGACGGAAGGCACGGAGAAGGAGCCGACGGCGACGTCGGCGACCCGTGCGCGGGGGACGTGTCAGGTCTAGAGAGCGGGCGGCATGCGGGGTGAGTCCTCTCGTGGGTGCGGCGAACCTCTTGCACGGTAGGCCGGAACGGGTCGGCGAGACCATCCGTTTCGGCGCGGCGCCGAGGCGATGGTGAGCGAAAGGCGGCGAAACGTCGGCATTGGCGCGTGGTGAACGACGGGTATCCCGGGCGGCGGTTCTGCGCCGATCATTGCCCGAGATCGATATGAGTCATTCTCACCTCCGGGTGGAACGCCCGGGCGCGGAGGGCGAGACGTCGGCACCGTAGCCGGGCGAGACCGAACGGCCCGACTCCGCGTCCCCGGAGGATCGCCATGCCCCGTACCGCTCTCCGTAACCGGCTCGCGGCGTTCACCGCCGCCACAGTGACCGCGAGCGTCCTGACGGTCATCCCGCCGTCACCCGCGCCGGCCGCCACCACGTTCGCCGCCGACGACTACTGCGTCGGTCAGTGCGCCGACATCCTGCCCCCCGGGCAGAACGGCAACGCCACGCTCGTCGCCATCCTGGCGCACCAGGCCCTCGGCACCCGCCCGGCGCACTCCAGCGACCAACTCGACGAGTACGCGAACCTGGTCTACAACTACGCCGGGCTGACCGACGAGCAGATCGCCCACTTCTACAACGACGCCTCGTTCGGCGTACCGGCCGCGCAGGTCGAGAGCACCGTCTCGCCACGCGCGGACGTCACCATCGTGCGGGACAAGGCCACCGGCGTCCCGCACATCACCGGCACCACCCGCGCCGGCACCATGTTCGGCGCCGGCTACGCCGGAGCCCAGGACCGGCTCTGGGTGATGGACCTGCTGCGGCACGTCGGTCGCGGCAACGTCAGCTCGTTCGCCGGTGGAGCGCCCGGCAACCGGGAGCTGGAGCAGAGCGTCTGGGCCAACTCGCCGTACACCGAGGCGGACCTCCAGGCCCAGGTGGACGCGCTGCGCACCAAGGGCGCCCGGGGCCGGCAGCTCTACACCGACGTGGTCGACTACATCGCCGGCATCAACGCCTACATCGACAAGTCGATCGCCGAGGACAACTACCCGGGTGAGTACGTGCTCGCCGGGGCGGGCAAGCCGAAGCACTTCACCATGACCGACCTCATCGCCACCGCCGGTGTGATCGGCGGCCTCTTCGGCGGGGGCGGCGGCAGCGAGATGCAGTCCGCGCTGGTCCGGGTCGCCGCCCGAGCCAAGTACGGCGCCACCGAGGGCGACCGGGTGTGGGCGGCGTTCCGGTCGCAGAACGACCCGGAGACCGTGCTCACCCTGCACGACGGGCAGAGCTTCCCGTACGGGGCGACTCCGCCGGGCGCGACCAGCGCGGTGCTCCCCGACGCCGGAACGGTGGTCGCCGAACCGCTCGCCTACGACCAGGCCGGTGGCGCCGCCGCCCGCACCGGTGCCAGCACCGCCACCGAGGAACTGGTCGGTGGCCTGGCCAACCTGCGCGCGCACGGCATGTCCAACGCGGTGGTGGTCTCCGGGCAACACACCACCACCGGCAATCCGGTCGCCGTGTTCGGGCCGCAGACCGGCTACTTCGCGCCGCAGTTGCTGATGCTCCAGGAGTTGCAGGGCCCGGGCATCAGCGCGCGTGGCGCCGCCTTCGCCGGGCTGAACCTCTACGTGCTGCTCGGGCGCGGCCAGGACTACGCGTGGAGCGCCACCTCCGCCTCGCAGGACCTCACCGACACGTACGCGGTGCCGCTGTGCACCACCGACGGCAGCGCCCCGACGTTGCGCACCAACAGCTACCTCTACCACGGGCAGTGCCTCGCCATGGAGGCGCTGGAGCAGCGCAACTCCTGGTCGCCGACGCTCGCCGACTCCACCCCGGCCGGGTCGTACACGCTGCGCGCGCTGCGCACCAAGTACGGGCTGGTCGCCTATCGGGGCCTGGTGAACGGGCAGCCGACCGCGTTCACCAAACTGCGCTCCACCTACCGGCACGAGGCCGACTCGGCGATCGGCTTCCAGGCGTACAACGACCCGTCGGCGATGGGCAGCGCGGCGGCCTTCCAGGCGTCCGCGGCCGACGTCGGTTACGCGTTCAACTGGTTCTACGTCAACTCGACCGAGGCGGCGTACTACAACTCCGGCTCGAACCCGGTCCGCCCGGCCACCGCCGACCCGAACCTGCCCACCAAGGCCGAACCCGCGTACGAGTGGGTCGGCTGGAACCCGGACACCAACGACGCCACGTACACGCCGTCGTCGGCGCATCCGCAGTCGGTCGACCAGGACTACTACGTCAGCTGGAACAACAAGCAGGCGCGGGACTTCGGGGCGGCCGACGGCAACTTCAGCTTCGGCTCCGTACACCGGGGTCAGCTTCTCGACGGGCCGGTGCGCGCCGCGATCGCCCAGCGCAAGCTCGGCCGCGCCGACGTCGTCAAGATCGTGGCGGATGCGGCGGTGACCGACCTGCGTGGCCAGCAGGTCCTCGGCGACCTGCTGCGGGTGCTGGACAGCACGCCGGTCACCGACCCGGCGCTGGCCGACGCGGTGGGCAAGCTGCGGGCCTGGCAGCAGGCCGGCGCCCGCCGGGTGGAGACGTCCCCCGGTTCCAAGGTCTACCAGCACGCCGACGCCATCCGGATCTTCGACGCCTGGTGGCCGCTGCTGGCCTCCGCGCAGTTCCGCCCCGGCCTCGGGCCGGACCTCTACGCCGCGCTGGTCGACGCCATGCAGGTGAACGAGGCGCCGTCGGGCGGCCAGAACGGCGGGCGCGACGGCACCGCGAACTGGGCGTTGCAGGGTCAGGCGCACAAGGGCTCGTCGTTCCAGCACGGCTGGTGGGGCTACGTCGACAAGGACCTGCGCACCGTGCTCGGCGACCCGGTGGCCGGCGGCCTGGGCCGCTCGTACTGCGGCAACGGCAACCTCGGCGCGTGCCGACAGGCCCTGCTCGACACGCTCGGACAGGCCGCCGCGGTGCCCCGCACCACCGTCTACCCGGGCGACAAGTCCTGCTCCGCCGGTGACCAGTGGTGCGCCGACTCGATCGCCCACTCCGGGCTCGGCGGCATCACCCACCCGGTGATCGCCTGGCAGAACCGCCCCACCTACCAGCAGGTCGTCTCGTTCCCGGCGCGCCGGGGCGACGACGTCACCAACCTGGCCCGGGGCCGCCCGGCCACCGCGTCGAGCACCCAGTTCCTGACCGGGCACACCCCGGACAAGGCGGTCGACGGCAGCCTGAGCAGCCGGTGGGCCAGCAGCTACAACGACAACCAGTGGCTCCGGGTCGACCTCGGCGCGGCCCGCAGCGTCAGTCGGGCGGTGTTGCGCTGGGAGGCGGCCTACGGCACCTCGTACCGCATCGAGGTCTCCGGCGACGGCAGCTCCTGGACACCGGTGTTCAGCACCACGACCGGCAACGGTGGCGTCGACAACGCCACCTTCGCGCCGGTCACCGCCCGCTACGTGCGGGTGTACGGAGTCAAGCGGGCCACCTCGTACGGGTTCTCGCTGTACGAGTTCGAGCTGTACGGACGGTGAGCGCACCCGGAGGGTCGCCGGGCAACGCTCGTCGGCCCTCCGTGGCGTGCGGAAAGTGCTTGTCGGTAACGGCTCGGCCTGCCTAGCCTGCTGGCTGTGGACTTTCCCATGCGCCGGGTGTGCCGGTGAGCGGTCGTCTTCGTGAGATCGCCCGGCAGACGGTGGCGATCGCCGAGTCGGGGCGTTATCGCAACGGCAGCGGTGCCGAGGTCGTCATCGACGAGGCGGTGCGCGCCGCGGTCACCGGCACTCGTCATCACCTGCCCGACGAGGTGCTCGCGGTACGGGACGCGGAGCCCGGCGTCGGCACGGTGGAGGTGACACACGAGTCGACGTTGCAGGCGGCCCGCCGACTGGGGCCCGGTGCCGCGTGTCTGGTGTTCGCGTCGGCGAAGAACCCCGGCGGCGGGTTCCTGGGCGGGGCACAGGCGCAGGAGGAGAGCGTCGCGCGTTCGTCGGCGCTCTACCCGTGTCTGCGTGCCGTGCCGGAGTTCTACACGTCTCATCGCGGGCAGCAGGATCTGCGGTACAGCGACCGGGTCATCTACTCCCCACTCGTGCCGGTGTTCCGGGACGACAAGGGCAACCTGCTCGATCAGCCGTACACCACGTCGTTTCTGACCGCCGCGGCACCGAACCTCGGCGCGATCGTGAACAACCAGCCCGAGCACACCGCGGCCGTGCCGGCTGTGCTGACCCGGCGTGCCCGGCGGGTGCTGGAGGTCGCGGCTGCGCACGGGCACCGGACGATCGTGTTGGGCGCGTGGGGGTGCGGGGTGTTCCGCAACGATCCCGCCACCGTGGCCGGGGCGTTCGCCGAGGCGTTGCGGGTGGTCGACCGGTTCGACCACGTGGTGTTCGCCATCCATGACGGTCTGCCGGGCACACCGGTGTATCGCGCGTTCGTGGAACGCTTCCCGGGCAGTGCCGTGGACTCGTCGCCGGCCTGAACCCAGTCTCGGTTGCTGGGTCCGTCGGGCACGCCGCTCGTCGTTCTTGAGAGGCACCTGGGCGGGTGCCCCTGACCCGCCGGAGGGAGGCGGGTTCACCCTGGCGAGGGAGTCCGCGGACCCGGTGGTGGTGCGATGGTCAGGTCATCACCGGTGGCCGCCGCAGGGCGAGGACGCCGCCGGGCGGTGGCCGCGCAGGGGGCTGGGGTGACGATGACGAGGCATGCGGTCCGGGCGGAACGGATGTTCGACGGCGAGCGGCTGGTGGACGGCGGGGTGCTGGTCCTGCTCGACGGTGGGCGCATCGCCGAGGTGCGCCGGGGCCGGGCCGAGGCACCGGAGGGCTGGCCGGTGCGCGAGGAGCCGCACGGCACGCTGCTGCCCGGGCTGGTCGACGCACACGTACACCTGTGTTTCGATGCCGGGCCCGACGCGCTCGGCCGACTCGCGGACCGCGCCGGGACGGACCTCGACGCGGTCGTCGAGGCGTCACTGCGCGCGCATCTGACGGCCGGGATCACGACGGTACGGGACCTGGGCGACCGACGTGACGCGGTGCTCCGCTGGCGGGCTCGGAGGGTTCGTGACGACCTGCCGACGGTGGTGGCGTCGGGTGCGCCGGTCACCAGCATCGGCGGGCACTGCTGGTCGTTGGGGGGCGAGGCGAGCGGTGTCGACGGTGTGCGGGAGGCCGTGCGGCTGCGGGCGTCAGCGGGCGCCGACCTGGTGAAGATCATGGCCAGTGGCGGGGTGTTCACCCCCGGTACGGACACCACCCGGCCGCAGTTCACCGACCTGGAGTCGGCCGCCGCCGTGAACCAGGCGCACGACCTGGGCCTGCCGGTGACCGCGCACGCGCACGCGCTCAGCGCGGTCGAGCAGGCGCTGCGCGTCGGGGTGGACGGCATCGAGCACTGCACCTGCGTGACAGCGGCCGGGGCTCGCGTACCCGACGACCTCGCGGACCGGCTGGCCGCGTCCGGAATCGCGGTCTGCGCCACGCTCGGCACCGATCCGGCCGTGGTCACGCCGCCGGAGGTGGTGGCGATGGCGGCGCGCGCCGGGCTCAGCGCGGCCGCGCTGGCTACCGGAGCCTCCACCCTGCACCGCGCCGGGGTCCGTCTGGTAGCCGGTTCGGACGCGGGCCTCGGCCCCGCGAAGCCGCACGGGATCCTGCCGGAGACCCTTGTCGAGTACGTGGCCTGCGGCATCCCCGCCACCACCGCCCTCGCCGCGGCCACCTCGGTCGGCGCCGAGGTGTGTGGCTTGGGGCGACGCAAGGGTCGCGTCCGCCCCGGATTCGAGGCCGACCTGCTGGTCGTGGACGGCGACCCGACACGCGACATCACCGTGCTGCGCCGCCCCCTCGCCGTGTACCGCGCCGGTGACCCGGTGAGCTGAGGCGGGCATGGCGGATCACCGACGGCGGCGGGCCATCCACTGCCAGACGTGGGTGCCGTTGAGACTCGGGTCGTTGCGGGCCACGTAGATCCAGGACCAGTGGCCGGGGAACTGGTACCCGTCCCACACCACGTTGTCGTACAGGCTCATCAGTGATCCCGGGATGAGGTCGTGGGCGTGGATCGTGTTGGTCTCGGGTGGCACGGTGTCGTCGTCGAGCGAGGTGACCAGCCAGGTCGGGGTGGTGATGGCCGCCAGCTCCGCGTCGGTGACCAGTGGTGGGCCGTCCCCGCCGAGCGGCTCGACGACGCCGCAGATCGGCACCGACGCGGCGAACAGGTCGGGATAGGCGACTGTCATCTCCAGGGACATGTAGCCGCCGTTGCTGCAACCGACCACGTAGATCCGGTCGGGGTCGACATGCCTGCGGCGTACGAGGTCCTTGACGATCTCGCGGATCAGCGGGGCGAAGCGGGGGCCGTCCTCCATCCAGTAGGAGGTGCTCTGCGGAGCGACCACGTACGCGCCGGAGAAGATCCGTTGAGCCTCCGGGGTGGCGAAGCCCAGCGCGCCGCGGTTGGCGCGCAGCGTCGTCTCGTTGTCGTAGTAGTCGTCCGGCAGTGAGGCGCCCTCACCGCCGCCGTGCAGCCAGACGATCAGCGGTCGGCGACCGTGGCGGGGCGAACGCTCGGGGGAGTACAACCGGTACTTCAGGCCCGAGCCCGAGACGTGGTGGGTGAAGGCGTCCACCTCGGGGTTCGACAGCCGCCCCTGCACGAAGCGCGTGATGGTGACCGGCGAGCCGTGGCGTCGGACCAGCGGGGTGTTCTGCGTGATGGTGTAGACGAGGTCCAGTCGGACGTTGCGGCCCCTGCTCAGGATGTAGCCGAGGGTGCCGCCGCCGGGTTGGCCCTCGGCGTGGCTCAGCTCGAGCACGATCTTTCCGTGCCGGTCGAGCCGGGCCGCGGTCACCGTGCGGTCCAGGTCGTACTCGCTGAAGATCAGGTCACCGGGAGCGATCGGGATCGGGCTGGTCGCCTTGGCGTGCACGCTGAACGTGCCGGGGGTGAGCGCGGCCGGGTCGATCGGCCCGAGTCGGCTGGTGTCGAGGGTGACCGAGGTGACCTGTTCACCGCCGTCGAGCGTCCTCGCGTCGAGGGTGAAGCTCACGCCGCTCTCGTGGTGGCCACCGGCGAGGGCGGCGGAGCCGGGCAGCGCCAGGCCGAGGGCGGCACCGGCGCCACCGGCCAGGACGGTACGGCGAGTGACAGGCGTGGACATACGGCCCCCCGTTTGTGGACAAACGTCGATGGAACCTCACCGTAACGGCGCGGAAATCGGCTGGCAACCGATGCCCGCCCCGCGCTCAGGGGCGGGCACTGGACATCTTCACGGCCCTGAAGCACCCGGACGCCGAAGCCGTCCGCGCCAGACTGCAGCCACGGTGAGCATCCGCGCCGACCGGATGACAGCCCGGTGCGCCCGCTCAGCTCGCCACCCTGCCGCCCGGCCCCGGCTGCCGGTTTAGCTCAACAGACGGCGGGAATCTCCAGCAGCGCTCTGCGGTAGTCGGGTGACCGGTGGGGGGAGCTCATGCGCTGGAACCGGGCGTCCCGCGGCGCCACCACGAACGGAACGACCAGGACCCGCTCGCCGATCGGCGCGGAACGTGACCCCCGCCGGGTGGTCGCCTTCAGCGACGCCGTCACCGCGATCGCCATCACCCTGCTCGTCCTGGAGATCCGGCCACCGCGGGACACCGAACACCTCATGCGCGGGCTGCTCGACCTGTGGCCGTCCTACCTGGCCTACGGCGTCACCTTCCTGCTGATCGGCCAGATGTGGGTGAACCACCACGTCATGTTCGACCACATCCGCTCCGCCGACCGCCTGCTGCTGCTGCTGAACACGCTGCTCCTGATGGTGATCGCGTTCCTACCGTTCGTCTCGTCGGTGCTGGCCCGCGCCTTCGAGGAGGGCCCCGGCAAGCGGACCGCGCTCGTCTTCTACGGCATCGTCTACGGAACCGCAGCCATCCTCTTCAACGTCATCTGGGAGTACGCCAAGGGCGGTCACCGCCTGCTGACGTCCACCACCGACGACGCCACCGCCAGGGCGATCAGCAGGCGGTTTCGACCCGCCCCCGCCTGGATCGCCGTCGGAACCGCGCTCTGCGTCGTTCACCCGATCGCCGGCCTGATCGTGGTGGCTGCCTTCATCCCCTTCTACTGGCTACCGATCAAGGGTGAGGTCGACAGCATCAGACGTACCCGGGCACAGGCCGCGCACGACGGCCCGGCGTGAACCCGACCCTGCGGTACCAGCGGCATCCTTTCCTGCGACCAGCGCGCCTCAGCGGCCCTGTAGGCGCTTGACGTTGTCGCCGAAGGTCCACCCCTTCGATCCGTCCCAGTTGGCCGACCAGGTCATCAGGCCCTTGAGGCCGGGCACGGAGTTCCATGCCTGTGTGACCAACGACGTCGACATGTGCCCACCGCCGGCCCCGATCTGCGCGGGCAGGCCCGGGACCTGCTTGTCGTACGGCACCCGGATGGTGGTGCCCTGGATGGTGAGGCCGTTGTTCAGGCACTGCGTCTGCACCGTGAAGCCCTGCACGGTGCCCGCCGGATACGAGTCACCGGAGCAGCCGTACATGCTGCCGTTGTAGTACTGCATGTTCAGCCACCAGAGCCGGCCGTTGTCCACGTACTTCTTGATGATCGGCAGGTAGGAGCCCCAGATCGAGCCGTAGACCACGCTGCCGCCGGTGACGTAGGCCGTCTCCGGTGCCATGGTCAGGCCGAAGTTCGAGGGCATCCGGGCCAGCACACCGTCGATGATCCGGATCAGGTTGGCCTGCGACGTGGACAGGGTGTTGATGCTGCCGCTGCCGGTCAGGCCGGTCTCGATGTCGATGTCGATGCCGTCGAAGTGATAGTTCGTCAGGATCGGCACGATCGTCGCGATGAACCGGTCGGCGACCGCGGCGGAGCTCAGGTCGATGCCTGCGGCGGCTCCGCCGATCGACATGAGGATGGTGGCCCCGGCGGCCTTGGCCTGGCACATCTCGGCCGGGGTGGCGACCTTCACGCCGGCGTCCATGCCGTTCTCCCAGAGGACCGTGCCGTCCGCCCGGATCACCGGGAACGCCGCGTTGATCACGTTGTAGCCGTGCTGGGTGAGCCGGCTGTCGGTGATCGGGATCCAGCCGAGTCCAGGGTGTACGCCGTTGGAGGCGCCGTCCCAGTTCTCCCAGTAACCCTGCAACACCTTGCCGGTGGGTCGTGACTTCACCGCGCAGGTCCCGCCGGTCGGCGGCGGCGTGGTGGGGGGAGGCGTGGTCGGCGGCGGTGTGGTCGGCGGCGGTGGGGTGGTGGGCGGCGGGGTGGTTCCCGAACACGCGCCCAGGTCCCGCCACAGCGACGGGGTGGCGGCGGGGTTCCAGCCGGCGCCGGGGTGCGCGGTGTGGGTGACCAGAGCCTGGTAGAGGCGGCCGTTGTAGGTCACCTGGGCGCCCGCCTGGTAGGTGCTGCCCTCGGCCCAGGTCGGTGCGGTGCAGGCGACCATCGGCACGGCGGTCGCCGATGGCACCGCTGCCGTGCTGCTGGGGACGAAGGCGACGGTGGCCGTGACGGTCATCGCCGCCCCGGCCAGCACTGCGAAGATCCGGCGGCTTCTCATGGCTCACTCCCCAGGCTTCGACGACCCGTGACCTCCACATATTGACGTCCGTGGAGATTAATATCAAGGGTTGTTTACAGATCCCGGGAAGTCGTCACCATCCGCGCGGCATCAGGGTTGTCGCCGTCTCCGGCACGTCGGAGGCGGCGACAACCGGGAAGCCACGCGGATCTGGGGCCGTAACCGCCGCCGGACGGCGGAACGCCTACGGTTTGCGGGCGAGGAGCCCGACGAAGGTGTGATAGGTGTCGGTCTGCGCCGGAGCGGGTGCGTCCGGCTCGGGACGCCACTCGGCCAGCGGCACCAGCCCCGGCTCCAGCAGCGTCAGCCCATCGACGAACGAGAGGATCTCCTCGTCGGTGCGCCAGCGGCCGGTGCCCAACGACTCGTTGAAGACCCGCTCGACCTCGCGGGCCTTGCGGGAGCCCTCCGGGTCCCGTTCGCCGGGGTCGCGGAAGTGTGAGATCGCGATGTAGCTGCCGGAGGGCAGCGCGTCGATCAACTCGGCCGCCACCGCTCGCGGGTCCTCGTCGTCGCCCAGGTGGTGCAGGATCGCGAAGAGCAGCAACCCGATCGGCCTGTTGAAATCGAGGAAGCGGCGTACGTCCGGATGATCGAGGATCTCCTGCGGCGTCCGGATGTCCGCCTGGATCACCGTCGCGGTGCCGTCGGCGGCGAGCAGGGCCCGGCCGTGCGTCAGGACGATCGGGTCGTTGTCCACGTACACCACCTGAGCCTTGGGGTTCTGCTCGGTGGCGACCTCGTGCACGTTGCCCTGGGTGGGGAGCCCCGATCCGATGTCGAGGAACTGGTCGATGCCCGCCTCACTGACCAGGAAGCGGATCACTCGACGCAGGAAGGCCCGGTTGGCCTGGCCGGCTGCCGGCCCGTCCGGCGTGATCCGCAGCGCGTGCTCGGCGACCTGTCGGTCGACTTCGAAGTTGTCCTTGCCGCCCAGGAAGAAGTCATAGACCCGTGCCACGCTGGGAATGCGGGGGTCGATGCCGGGGGGGACCGCTTTGTCGCGGGTCACAGGCGTCTCCATTCGATTCGGACCAGCGCAGGCTGAGGTCTGTGGGCGGCACTGCTGGCGCTGCGGCGAGTGTAGCGATCGGGCGGGCTGAATTTGCGCCCCGAGTGGTACCGCTCCCAGCGAATCGCCCTCTCACCAGCGCACTCGACACGCAAACATCGAGACGGGCGCCGACGGCCGCCACGTCAGCAGCCGTGTCGTGCGGGCCGTGATCGGCATTCCGGCAATGGTGGTCACCGCGCCGACCGGACCGGCTCTGCCTGGCGTCGTCCCTCCGCCGCGCGGGGCGTCGGCCGGACGAGACGTTCGCCGAGAGTCAGCAGCAGGGCGACGACGCCGAGCAGGGCACCGATCAGCACCGTGGCGCGTACGCCGTGGCTCGGTAGGACGAGGCCGCCGACGAACGCGCCGGCGGTGATGCCGACGTTGACCGCGGCGGAGACCGTGGCGGCGGCGAGGTCGGAGCGGCCGGGCGCAACCTGCAACACGAGGCCGCCCAGTGACGCGGTGAAGGCCGTGAACGCGAGGCCGGCCACCGCGATCAGGCCGACGGAGACCGACGGCCGTTCGCCGAACGTGTACAACCCGAGCAGTGCCGCCGACTGCACCGCGACGGTGATGAGCAGGGCGTTCCACGGGCTGCGGTCCAGCAGCGGGCCGATGGCGAGGATGCCGAGCACGCTGGCGATGCCCCGGGCCAACAGGATGGCCCCGACCGTCGAGGCGGCGAATCCGCTGACCTCGGTGACGAACAGGGCGACATAGGTGTACGCGGCGATGGCGCCCGCGGTCGCCAGGACGGCCACCGCCACCAGTAGCCAGAACCGTCGGGCGTCGGGTGTCGCACCTCGGGCGGCGTGTCCCTCTTCCGGCCGCGCCGAGGGCAGCAGCGCGGCCACCACGACGAGCACGACCGCGCCGAGGGCGGCCACCGCCAGGAACGAGGTCCGCCACCCGGCCCGCTCGCCCAACCAGGTGCCTGCGGGCACTCCCAGGGCCAGCGCGACGGTGCCGCCGGCGAACACGACGGCGACCACCCGCCCGCGTAGTGCGGGCCGGAACAGCTCGGCCGCGGCCGGCACCACCACGGCCCAGAACAACGCGTGGGTCAACGCGGTGACCATCCTGGCCGTCAGGAGCAGCGTGAAGGTGCTCGCCAGCGCCGTGACGGCGGTGCTGAGGACGAAGCCGACCAGGAGCGCCGACAGCAGCCATCGGCGCGGAACCCGGCGGACCAGCGCCGTCAACGGGACCGAGGCGACCATCACCACCGCGCCGTACGCGGTGACGAGCATGCCCACCTGCGGCGGTGACACCGCCAGGTCGACGGCCATCGGGAGCAGCAGCCCGATCGGCAGTGCCTCGGCGGTGGTGTAGAGGAACGTCCCGCCGGACAAGCCGATCAGCGCCCCCACTGCCCTCCCACGACCCATCAGACCCTCCCGATGTTACCGGTTAAACCGTCTACGATGGAAACAGGCTAGTGGCGCTCTTCGATGGTGGTCAACTGGTAAAGTGGGTTTCGATGGAAACAGGTGAGGGCGTGACGCGGATGCGCCTGGTGGGCGGCAGTCTCGCCCTGGACTTCGTCAACACCCGCACCGGTCCGCCCGCCGGGTCGCCGGACGACGACGTGCTGACCGGCTACCTCGACCTGATCGCCTGGGGCGCGTACGCGGGTGCGCTCAGCGCACCGGAGGCGACGGCGTTGCGCCGGCTCGCCCACGACGACCCGGGCGCTTCCGAGGCCGCCTTCACCCGATCGCTGCGCATCCGCGACGATCTCGACGAGGTGTTCCGGGCAGTCGCCGCCGACCGCAGTCCGAGCGTGTCCGTGCTGGCTCGGCTGCGAGACGACGAAGCGGATGCGCTCGGTCACGCACGGCTCGAGCGAGGGCGCACGTTCAGTTGGTCCTGGCGGGACGACCAGACGCTCGCCCGTCCACTGTGGCCGGTGGTGCACTCCGCGGTCCAGCTCCTCACCACCGGCACGCTGGGCCGGATCAAGGGATGCGCCGGCTGCCGCTTCCTCTTCGTCGACGAGAGCAAGAACCGCAGTCGCCGCTGGTGCAGCATGGACGACTGCGGGACGTCCGAGAAGATCCGCCGGTACGTCGCCGCGCGGCGCACCCGCGCGACGGGTTGAGCACGGCGGATCTCACGTCCGGTGCTGGGCCTGCCGATGCCGTCACCCACCCGGCCGACCGGATGCCGAACAGTCCGGAGCTGTCCGGACGGATGCCCGTTCGACGGAGATCCCGCTGGCGGATCATCGCGGGGGCGTCGCCCGTTGTCGGGACCCGAACCGTGCTCGCCCAGGCAGGCTGTCGAGCGATTCGCCTTGACGACGACAACGGTAAGTCGTAACTTACGTTCGTGGTGACTTACGGAGCGCACCCGGGATGGGAAGCACTGGGCGACCCGAGCAGGCTCGCCATCGTCCAGCGGCTGGCGGATCGGCCCCTCGCCGTGGGGGAGTTGGCAGACGAGTTGCCGATCAGCCGGCCAGCCGTGTCGCAGCACCTCAAGGTGCTCAAGAGCGCCGGGCTGGTCGTCGACCAAGCGGTGGGAACCCGGCGCGTCTACCGGCTCAGTCCGGTGGGGTTGGCCGCGCTGCGGGACCAACTCGACACGTTCTGGCGTCGGGCTCTGGACGGTTATCAGGATGTCGTCGAAGAGACCGGAGAGAGCACATGACGCAATCCGCCCCGGCGGTGGTCCGCCGACAGATCGTCGTCAAGGCACCGATCGAGCACGCCTTCACGGTGTTCACCGAGCGGTTCGGTGACTTCAAGCCGCGCGAGCACAACCTGCTCCCCGTCCCGATCGTCGAGACCGTCTTCGAGCCCCGGGTCGGCGGGTTCATCTGCGACCGGGGCGCCGACGGCAGTGAGTGCCGGTGGGCCCGCATCCTCGCGTACGAGCCGCCGAACCGGGTCGTCTTCAGTTGGGACATCGGGCCGACCTGGCAGATCGAGACCGATCTGGACCTCACCAGCGAGGTGGAGGTCACCTTCGTCGCCGAGACGCCGGACCAGACCAGGGTCCAACTGGAGCACCGGCACATCGACCGGCACGGTCCGGGGTGGGAATCGGTCCGGGACGGGGTCGACACCGACTCCGGCTGGCCTCTCTACCTCGACCGGTACCAGTCCCTCATCGACGGGGCGGCCGGCGACGCGTGATCCGGCTGCTGCCGGTCGCTCCTGACGTCGGTAGGCGAGCCGGGCAGCGCACACGTCAGCAGTCTGGACGGCCTTGCGTACTGTTCCCGCCGTGCAAGAACGATCAGGCCCCGTGCGCCTTCGCTGGGCGATTCTGGGGCCGCCTCTCGCGGTGGGCCTCACGCTCGGCGTACTCGCAGCGCTCGGCGCAGTGCGCGGGGCCGACCCGGCGGCGTGGTTGCGGCCGGCCGTGGTGGCTCCGGGCGGCCCGTTGGTCCTGCTGTGGTGGCAGGTGGTGGTCCGCCCGCGACATCGCTGGTGGGCACTTGGCGTTGCTCTCCTGGTGACCGTCGTCGTGTACCAGGTGCTGCACCGGCTGGTCCTGGTCGGGCTGCCGTTCCCATGGGACGGCGTGGTCAGCTTCGCGGCCGCCGGCTGGCTGGGCACCTTCGCCTACGTGGCCGTCACTCGGCGACCCGCCGCGCCGTTGTCTCGCGGCGGGGCCGCCGAGGGCAGCAGGATCGCCCCCGGCGAGGTGTACGAGGTGCGCTTCGGCCTCACCCGCCGCGATCTCGTGCTGATGCCCGCAAGCGTGGGTTTCGTCGTCGTGGGCGTCCTGATCCTCCCCGACGAGAGGGTTGCCGGCGTCGCTTCTGTCGCGTTCGGTGGCGGGTTGCTTTTGCTGCGACTCGTCTCGGTGCTGAGCCGTCGTGTCGCGCTGCGCGTCGACGCGGCAGGTGTCACTCTCGGCCAGACGCCGCCCTGGCCGTCCTCGTCGACCGCTGTGGTGCCATGGTCCGACATCGAGATGGTGGTGCTGTGGACGCAGCACGTCCGCTGGACCACCATTCCTTATGTCGGCCTGCAACGGCGTCGCGGCCTGCCGCCGCTGCCCGGCTCGGCGCGCTCGCCCGGCATGCGGCTGTTGAATGAGGCAGCTGTTCCGTACGTGCCGCCCGCCGTCCTAGCCGACAGCCGCCCGGCGACCTTCTGGCGGCTGCACCGCCCGAGCCTCGAGGCCGCTGTCCGACACTTCGCACCCACTGTGGAGTTCGTCGACATGAGCTGAGGGCGGGCGGTGCCTGTCCGGTGGCGCGTCGCGCGCAGCCGTGTCGGCGGCGACCCGGTGCGGTCGCCGCCGACACGGCCCGGCGTCAGAGCCGGGAGGTGAAGGTGGCCAGG
This sequence comes from Micromonospora sp. WMMD964, assembly GCF_029581455.1. NCBI lineage: Bacteria > Bacillati > Actinomycetota > Actinomycetes > Micromonosporales > Micromonosporaceae > Micromonospora > Micromonospora sp. WMMD964. Next base: position 2,986,805 of record NZ_CP120860.1, read on the forward strand.
AAGCGGTGCGGAGTGACCGTGCCGGCGTTGTCGAAGCAGATGACGTCGACGTCGGCGTTCGTGGTGTACGTCCACGGTTGCGTCAGGTGGCAGTAGTTGCTGCCCGCGCCCTGCGCCACGACCTGGGCGTGGGTCTCCTTCAGCCCGATCTGCGGGAAGGTCGCCAGGTAACGGCCGGAGGGCGCCAGCGGCGCCACCGTGTTCGCGCCGACGCCGAGCACCGAGTTGTCGTTGGTCGGACCGCCGACGGCGGTGCCCAGGTAACCGAAGTACGACGGTGGGCCCAGGGAGCCGATCACCGGCCGCCGACGGTGGTACGAGAGGACGAAGTCGGTGTTGACGAACGCGCCGGCCTGGTCGAAGCAGAAGACGTACACCTGCACGTCGCTACCGACCGGGCTCCACGAGTAGACCTTGCACCGGCGAGGGCCGGCGTTCGGCTGTACGGCGGTCACCTGCACGTTCCCGGCGAGCACGCCGGCCAGCCCCACCCCGGGCAGCCGCACCAGGTACTGCCCGACGCCCGCCGGCCCGACCGCGTTCACCACACCCGTGGAGTTGTACGACTGCACCAGCGCCCCGCCGCTCCACTGCGTGTACGCGTGGGAGGTGCCGGCCGGCAACACACCCGAACTGGTCGTCCAGAGCACCGTGAACGGGGTGTCGTCGCGCGTGCCGCCGGGCTTGTGGCACTGCACGTCGACGATCTCGTCGGCGCCGGACTGGAACCAGCGGACCACCTCGCAGTAGTGCCCGGTCCGGTTGACCGGGGTCACGTGCGGCACCCCGCGCGAGCCGGCACCCACCTGCGGGAAGCGAACCTGGAACCGGCCGGGCGCGAGCTTGATGCCGTCGGCCCAGGCGGCTGGGAACGCCGTCTTCCAGCTACCCCACTGCCGGCTGGTGTCCAGCACCGTCCAGACCGCGACGGTCGGGTCCTTGACGTACGCGAACCCCCAGCGATCGGCGGTGGCCGCGGTGGCCGGTGCCGTCGGCGCAAGCGCACCGGCGGCCAGGACTGCCGCCAGTGTTGCGGTGACGAACGATCGGAAACGCATGTGTTCCTCCATCCGACGGGAACATGTCGGGGAGGAGTGTGCGGCCGGTTACAGTACGGTCACAGTCGGCTACCGCATGAGTTCGTGTCGGGTGTGCGCCACGATCGTCCGCACCACTCTGTCGGACGCGTGAGCGGGTGCTAGGCGCCGCCGACCCGTTGGGCCGGCTCGGCATCGGGTGAGGCCGGCGCGGGCCGGGGTCGCTGCCAGGGGTCACCGGAGGCCCCGGCGGCCAGGTGCCGCTCGTAGCTGTCCACCTTGCGGTCGATGAGATCGAGGCAGTCGCGCAGCCGCGCCAGCTGCTCGGTGACGTGGAGCTGGTGCTCGCGCAGCAGATCGAGTCGCTCGGCCTCGTTGCCGGTGCCCTCGCGGACGAGCTGGGCCAGGCGGCTGATCGTCGCGTGTGGCATCCCGGAGGTCCGGAACTTCACGCAGTTGGTCAGCCACTCGACGTCCCACTCGCTGTAGACGCGCCTGCCGGACGCGTCACGCCGCACCTCGCCGGCCAACAGACCTGCACGCTCGTAGAGCCGAAGGGTGTGCACGCTCAACCCGGTGCGCTGCGCGACCTGCCCGATGCTCAACCCGTCGCCCGCCATGGCATCGACCGTATCCGCTTGACCTAGACCTCGGTCCAGCACCTAGCGTCCGCGGCATGACCAGCGACACGACCCACACCATGTTCGGCGCCCACCGCACGACCGGAGACGTCCTCGCCGGAATCGACCTCACCGGGAAGACCGCTGTCGTCACGGGCGGCTACTCCGGCCTCGGTCTCGCCACGACCCTCGCGCTCACCCGGGCCGGGGCCCGGGTCGTCGTGCCGGCCCGTAGGCCGGAGGTGGCGCGGCAGGCGCTCGCCGACGTCGCCGGGGTCGAGGTCGGCCCGCTCGACCTCGCCGACCTCGGCTCGGTCCGCGCGTTCTCCGAACGCTTCCTGCACCGCCATTCCGCAATCGACATCCTGATCGCCAGTGCCGGGATCATGGCCTGCCCCGAGACACGGGTGGGACCCGGCTGGGAAGCGCATTTCGCGACCAACCACCTCGGTCACTACGCGCTGGTGAATCTGCTGTGGCCCGCGCTCACCGCGGCTGGCTCGGCTCGCGTCGTCTCGGTCGCCTCCGGGCGCGACCCCGCGTGGCGCATCCGGTGGGACGACGTGCAGTTCGAGCAGGGCTACGACAAGTGGGAGGCGTACACCCAGTCCAAGCTCGCGAACATCCTGTTCGCCCGCCACCTCGACCTGCTCGGCCGACCGCACGGCGTCCACGCCTTCTCCGTCAACCCCGGCTGGATCCTCACCCCCCTGCAACGACACCTTCCGGTCGAGGAGATGGTCGCCGCCGGCTGGATCGACGCGGACGGGACCCCGGCACCGGGTCTGTTCAAGACCGCCGACCAGGGTGCGGCGACCCAGGTCTGGGCCGCCACGTCACCGCAGCTCGACGGGCACGGCGGCGACTACTGCGTGGACTGCCGGGTCGTCGACGGCGACCCCGCCGACAGCGGTGCGGCAGCCCGACTCTGGGCGCTGTCGGCCGACCTCACGGGCGTCGACCTCGACGAGTGAGCCGCAGCCCCCGGGTCACCGGGGAAGGTCGGCGGGGTGGACGCCGGCCTGTTGCTCGTCTGCCAGGTCGCGGACCGCGAGTTCCCGTCGGGCCGCCGCGACGAACCGTCGCTCCGCGGCCTACTGCGCCGTGCCGGCGAGCAGCCACCGCCGGACGGGGATCTCCAGCAGCACTCGCTCGCCTTCCGGGGTGACCTGCCTGCCGACGTCCCATCCGTCGTACTTGGCGGCGAACGCATCGACGACCGTGGCCGGGAAGCCGTCTCGGTGTACCCGGGCGGTGCCCTCTGCCACCACGGGGGCGTCGCCGCCTTCCAGGGCCAGGGACACCCGTGGGTCGGCCGTGACGTTGCGGACCTTGACGCTGCGGCCGTCGCTGCCGATCCACCAGGTACCGGCGACGTAGACGAACCAGACCGGCGTCAGGTGCGGGGAGCCGTCCCGCCGCAACGTGCACAGCCAGACGTTCGACTCCTGAGCCAGACGTGCCTGGACGTCCGTCGGTGGGGTGGCGAGTGGTTCGGTCACCCCACCAGTCGATCACGACCGGAGCCGGCGGGCCGCGCGAAGGTGACGATCGACGCCGCGGGCGCTTGATTGGATTGAAATCTGTGAATAGATTGAGTCCGGGCGCCGCCGGGGTCCGGGTTCGGACCGTCGGCGGTTGACAGGTCCACCCCGAGCCGGGCACCTGGTCGTACGCGCCGACCAGCCGCTGCGCCGCACCCACGGTGCGTCGCCGCGCCGCGTCCGTCCAGGACGCGCCGCGCCCCCTTCCCACAGCCCGATGGCAGAAGGACCCTTCTTATGACGATTCTCCGCGCCCGCCCCGTCCTGACCCTCGCGGTCGTCGCAGCGCTGGCCGCCGCCGCGACCGTGACCGGCTCCGCCCTGCTCACCGGTCCCGCGACGGCCGCCCAGGGCTGCCGGGTCGACTACACGCCCAACCAGTGGCCCGGAGGATTCACCGCCACGGTCAAGATCGCCCCGGGGGACACGGCCGTCTCCGGTTGGACCGCCACCTGGACGTACGCCGGGGACGAGCGCGTTACGAGCGGCTGGAACGCCACGGTCAGCCAGTCGGGCTCGACGGTGACCGCCCGCAGCCTGTCGTACAACGGCAGTATCCCGGCCGGCGGCTCGACCGAGTTCGGTCTGCAGGGCACGTACGGCTCCAGCGGCGGCGCGCCGACCGGGTTCACACTGAACGGCGTACCGTGCAACGGCGCCACGCCCCCTCCGACCACGCCCCCTCCGACCACGCCGCCCCCGACCACGCCGCCCCCGACCGGTTGTGCCGGCGCTGTGCTCTGTGACGGCTTCGAGAACCAGACCGGGTCGACACCGTCCGGCGACTGGGCCGTGGTGAGCCCGGACTGCTCCGGTGCCGGTACCGCGACCATCGACACGGCCACCACGCACAGCGGCAGCCGCGCGGTGCGGATCAACGGCGCGGCGGGCTATTGCAACCACGTCTTCGTCAGGTCCACGAAGAACCTCGGCAGCGTGGGCAGTGTCCGGTACGGCCGGATCTGGATGCTGCACACCACCGCCCAGCCCGCCGAGCACACCACGATGGTGGCGATGGCGGACTCCGCCGACGGCAACAAGGACCTGCGGCTGGGCGGCCAGAACGGCGCGTTGCAGTGGAACCGCGCGTCCGACGACGCGACCCTGCCCGAGCAGAGCCCGGCCGGGGTGGCCCAGAGCCTGCCACTACCCACCAATCGGTGGGTGTGCGTGGAGTTCATGGTGGACGGCTCCGCCGGTCAGCTCCGTACCTGGGTGGACGGCACCGCCGTCACCGGGCTGACCGCGGACGGCGCACCGACGCACGACATCGACGGCCAGTGGTACAACCGCACCTGGCGTCCGCAGCTCACCGACCTGAAGCTGGGCTGGGAGAGTTACGGCGGCGGGGCCGACATCCTCTGGTACGACGACGTCGCGCTCGGGTCCAGCCGCATCGGCTGCTGATCGTCACTGCTGCCCGCACCGCTGTGCTCTTGAGCGGTATACCTCAGAGTCATATTCATACCTCTGAGGTATACCGCTCATCGCCGCATCCGCCCCGACGGAGGTGATCGACGGTCACCGCAGGGCGGGCTGCTTCGCCCGCTGCGCGGCACTCCACAGCGAACCCGGGTTGATCCGACGCGGATGCCTGTCGAGCATCGCGCGGTACAACTCCTCGGCGGTCGTGGTGTCGGCGTCGAGTTGGTTGAACTCGCGAAGGTAGGCCGCCGTCTCGGCGAGGATCCGTGGATCGTCGGGCCGGTCCGGATTCTTGTGGGCGGCCACCACCGCGGCCGGGTCGAGCTCGCCGAGCCGGTCGAGCGTCGCGGCCCACTCCCGACGCGTCGCGGTGGTGCTCTCGGCCAGGTACGGGTGGGTGTCGTTGTAGGCGACGTCGCCGGCCGCGATCAACCGGAGGGCCGGCACCCAGACGACTGTGCTTCCTGCCGTGTCGGTGAAGCCCGTCTCGACGATGTCCAACCGCTGTCCTTCGAGTTCGAGGCGGTCGTCACCGAGCGGCTCCGGGACGGTCAGCCGGTCGGGGATCTGCCCCGGGAACAGGCGCTGCCAGAACGAGGTCAGCATGTCCGGCGTCACCTGAGCCTCGGCCCCCGCCGCCGTCGCGTCGGTGGCCACCGCGCGTACGCCGGGAAACGCCTGCGTGATCTGACCCAGGCCGAAGAAGTGGTCGCCGTGGCCGTGGGTGACGTAGACGTGGGTCAGCCTGCGCCCGAACGACCGCACCCAGTCGATCAACTGCTGGTTCTGCTCGGTGGTGACGAAGGTGTCGATCAGCACCGCGTCCTGCTCACCCATCACGAGGGTCGCGGTGTTGGTGACCCAGAAGAGGTCCTCCGGGCCGTACGGCAGGTCCCGGGTCAGACCCGGCCGGCGTATGTGATGAACGGCGTACTGCATCGTGGTTCTCCAGCGGTCAGCGGGCTGCCCGTGTCGGCCGCCTGCTCGACCACCCCGGCGGGTCCAGCGTAGATCCGAGTCAGCCGACCGCGCGGGGTGTTGCGAATCCGGGCCGACGGGAGCGAACTCACCTTCCGGCAGACCTTCACGGCTGCCGGGCGACCACAGCTTCAGCAGGTGGCCGGCGATCCCGTCGTCGGCCGGATCGTGCTCGCCGTCGCCGACCTCGTCACGGCGGACACCTGGTCGCGGCTGCGCATCTGCGGTAACGAGAGGTGTGCCCACGTCTTCTACGACACGACCCGCAGCCGCACCCAGCGCTGGCACTCCTACGAGGTGTGCGGCAACCGCACGAACGTCGCCGCCTACCGCGCCCGCGCCCGAAGCGGCCGCGCCAGTGACGGGTAGGTCGGCGCAGCCGCCGCGCCGGGCGGGCTAGCGGAAACGGTCCGCCAGCTTCGTCAGCTTGCTGACGTACGCCGGCCAGTCGTAACCGTCGGGGACACCGGCGCTGTCCGGCCGCCGCCCGATCACCGCGTCGTGCTGCTCGCGCATCACGTCCATGTGACCGGCGTGCCGGGCGAGGTCGCACGTCACGTGGATGATGATCTGGTGCAGTGTGGTGGCCTGCCTGCCGGGCTGCCACCAGGGCACCTGCCCCGGCGCGTCGAGTGGAAGTCGGTCGATCGTCTGGTCGGCGAACACCCCGACCCGGCGATACAGCTCGATGAGCCCGTCCTTCGTCTCGTCCTCGCGGGCGTACCAGTCCGCCTGCGGGTCCTCGTCGAACGCGTGTATCGGCACGAGGTCCTCGGGGGTCGGGAACTCGCGCCCGAAGGTGAGCCCGAAGTAGCTCGCTTCGACGTTGAGACAGTGCTTGAGGGCACCGAGCAGGTTGTTGCCGGTCGCGGTACGCGGGAGCCGGGCATCGCGTTCGCTCAGCCCCTCCAACTTCCAGATCAGGGCCCCGCGTGTCTCCTTGAGGTAGTGGTGCAGCGCAGCCTTCACATCGTCCGGGTCAGACATGCCGGCCAGTCTCCCGGATCGAAGGCCAGGCCGCTGACCCGTGACCGACTCGTAAATGCGTTGGTGGCGTGTCGGGGCGATACCTACCATCAGGTCATGCGTTCGCACCTGCTGGCAGTCACCGTCGAGTCCGCCGATCCGGTTGCTGCGGCGCGGTTCTGGGCAGCGCTGCTGAATCGGGACGTCGTCGACGACGCCGGTGCCGTGTTTCTTCCCGGCGACGACGCCCAACTCGGTCTCCGGTTCGTCGCGGGCCGCGCGGGCCGGCTCGGCGCGAACCGGATGCACCTGCACCTGACCAGCGCCGATCCCGACGAGCAGCAGCACACGATCGCGACGGCGCTGAAGCTGGGTGGCGACCACCTCGACGTCGGGCAGCGGCCCGAGGAGGGGCACACCGTCCTGGCCGACCCGGCGGGTTACGCGTTCTGCGTGATCGAGCCCGGCAACGCGTACCTCGCCGGCACCGGCTTCCTCGGTGAGCTGACCTGCGAGGGCACCCGGGAGGTGGGCCTGTTCTGGAGCAGGGCGCTGGGTTGGCCGCTGGTGTGGGACCAGAACGAGGAGACGGCGATCCAGTCACCGCGCGGCGGCACCAAGGTCGCCTGGGGTGGCCCGCCGGTGGCGCCGAAGGAGGAGCCGAACCGGCAACGCTTCGAGCTCGTCCCGGCCGCCGACGACCAGCAGGCGGCGGTCGACGAGTTGGCCTCCCTCGGTGCCGTTCGACTCGACGTCGACGAGGACGGCGCGGTCGTGCTGGCCGATCCGGACGGCAACGAGTTCCGCGTCCGGGGTGCCGGTCACCGCTCCGCGTAGCAGCGGCCTGGGCTCACCGGTCCTTCGCGAGCGCCGCGATGGCGACATGCGGGCGCTGGTCGCCCTCTCCGGCCCGTCGGAGGCGTTCGACCTCCACGAAACCGGCCCGGCTGAGTCGTTCCGAGATCTCGTCGACCGGCCATCGGTAGGCGGTCACGACCTTGTGGTCGAAGGGGCCGACCTCGTCGTGGTCGAACATGCCCAGCACCAACGCGCCACCGGGGGCCAGCACTCGCCGGAACTCGCCGAGCACCCCGTCGAGCTCCTCCGGCGGCAGGTGGATCAACGAGTACCAGGCCAGGATGCCCGCGACCGAGCCGCCGACGACGTCGAGGCTCTCCAGCGAGCCGATGTGGAACGCGACGTCGGGGTGGGTCGCCCGGGCGTGGGCGATGAACTCGGGGACGAGGTCGATCCCCGTCGCGTCGACGCCCAGCGACCGTAGGTGACCGGTGAGGTGGCCGGGGCCGCAGCCCAGGTCGAGCACCGGACCTGTCCGGGTGGCCAGGTGTCGCCCGATGAGGGCGAGGTCGTCGGGGTCCACCCGCTCGCGGGTGCCGAACAGCTCGATGTACAGATCCGCTACCGACGCGTACGCCTGCCGAACCTTGTCCCTGTCCACGGCGGCACTATACGAGTGACGCACCGCCCGCTCAGTGTGCCGGGGCCGGCCGACGTGGTTCGACGGGTACTCGCGTGGTGGCCCACCAGCGGCGCGACGCCAGCGCGGCCAGCCCTGCCCCGGCCGCGTTGAGCAGCACGTCGTCCACCGACGACACCCGGTCCAGCCGCAGGAGGTACTGGGCGGCCTCGACCAGGACGGAGCAGGCCACCGCGAGCGCGAGAATGCGCGGCACCGACGCCAGCGCCGCGAACCGTAGCGGGGCGAGGAACCCCAGCGCCGCGAACACCAGCAGGTTGCCGACGACCTGGACCGTCGCGGTCACCGGCCCTCCGTCGGAGACGATCGTGAGCAGGTCCCGCAGGGGCACCAGGCTCACCCGACCGGGGGCGACACCGGCCTGGTCACCCGGCAACATGATCATCCAGACCCACGGCACCGTGCCGTAGACGATGCCGACCTCGGCCAGCGACATCCGCAACGCCGTGCTTCTGTCGGCCCGGCGACGGGCCAGCGCCCACACCGCCAGCGCGGCCAACGGCAGCACGGCGACCGTGATGAGGACGACGCCGTTGAACGTGCCGAACCAGCCGTGCCACCCCTTGACCATGAGGCATCCCCTTCCCCGACGGGTGAAAGCTACCGGCCCTGGTTCGGGATCCGGGCAGCACGCCCGTGACCCGTTTGCGGAACCCGCGCGTCGGGCAGAGAAACACCATGACGAATGGACGGGGCAGAGCAGTCGGCGGCTACTTCCTGCGACTTCTCGGTGGAGTGCTGGTCATCCTCGGCATCCTTGGGTTCTTCAGCAGTCTGGCGCAGGGCAACCCGGTCGGGTTGATCCTCGCCATCATCTTCGTCGCCGGCGGAGCGGTCATGCTCAAGCGCTCCGGCGGGGCCGGCCGACCGGGAGGCGTGACCTCCACGCCACCGGGTACCCGCTGAGACCGACGCGGGGAGGATCGTCATGCCGGGACGTACCCAGGTCCTGTTGATCCAGGGCGGCGGCGCCGGTGTGCACGACGAGTGGGACGACAAGCTGTTCGACAGCTTGAGTCGGGAGCTCGGCGACGCCTACGAGGTCCGCTACCCGCGTATGCCGAAGGAGGCCGACCCCGATTACGCCACCTGGAGTGTGGCCATCCGGCGGGAGATCGCTTCCCTGGAGGACGGGGCGGTCGTCGTGGGCCACTCGGTGGGCGGGACGATCCTCGTCAACACGCTCGCCGAGCGGCCACCGGTGCGGCAGCTCGGGGCCATCGTGCTGGTCTCCGCCCCCTTCGTCGGTGCGGGCGGCTGGGAGGCCGGTGAGTTCGAGGTGCCGTACGACCTCGGCGCGAGGCTGCCGCGCGACGTGCCGGTGCACGTGTTCCATGGCCTCCGGGACGAGACCGCCCCACCGTCGCACGCCGACCTGTACGCCGGCGTCATCCCGCAGGCGCGGCTGCATCGGCTGCCCGGCCGCGATCACCAGCTGAACAACGACCTGGGCGAGGTGGCGAGAGTCGTCGAGGGCGACGCCCGAGGGTCGGCTGACCAGGCTGGTCGCTGACGGCGGCCGACCTCCACCCGGCCCGGCCGGGCCGACGATCGGTGAGCTCGCTGTGGATATGCTCGTCCGCGAAGCCTGGCGCGTCCCCGTTGCGGGGCAGGATGTGATTCGAGGGCGGTCCATGAACATCGGCGAGATCGCCCGCCGGGCGGGGGTGTCCCGCAGCACCGTGTCGTACGTGTTGAGCGGGAAACGGGCGGTGTCGGAGGCGACCCGGCAGCGGATCCAGGCCGTCATCGACGAGCTGGACTACCGGCCGAACGCGAGCGCCCGAGCGTTGAAGGAGGGGCGCACCCGCACCCTCGGCCTGGTGATCCCACCGGCGAGTCAGCGGCTGACCGACATGCAGTTGGGTTTCGTCGCCAGTGTCGTCGAGGCGGCCGCCCGCCACGACCTCGATGTGCTGCTGTCCCCGTCCGGTGGTGACCACGACCGGTCGTTCGAGCGGATCGTCACCGGGCGTCGGGTCGACGGCGTGATCCTGATGGAGATCCGCTTGGAGGACGACCGGGTGACCCGGTTGGCCAAGGCCGGTCTGCCCTTCGTCACGATCGGTCGGACGGCCGAGCCGCACGGCATGAGCTGGATCGACATCGACTACGCCGGCCTGATCGCCAGGTGCGTGCACCACCTGGCCGATCTGGGTCACCGGCAGGTGGCGCTCGTGAACCGCTCGGCCGAGTTGGTGGCCGCCGGGTACGGCCCCAGCCACCGGGCGCTGGCCGGTTTCCGGGCGGCCGCGGCGGAGCGGGGCCTGACCGGGGTGGAGGTCTGCTGCGGCGACGACACCGCCTCCGGCGAAGCGTGTGTGGAGCAGTTGCTCGCGACGCACCCGGACGTCACCGCGGTGGCGACGATCAACGAGGCCGCCCTGCCCGGGATGCAGCGGGCGTTGACCGGCGCCGGGATGGCCGTGCCGGGCGACTTCTCGGTCACCGGGGTCGCCGCCCAGCACTGGGCGGAGGACTTCCGCCCCCCGTTGACGGCGGCCGACGTGCCGATGGTCGAGATGGGTGCCGAGGCGGTGTCGTTGCTGCTGGAGACCATCGCCGAGCGTGGCGCCGTGCCACGACACCGCCTCTACACGCCGCCCATCTCGTTGCGGTCCAGCACCGGCCCGGTGCCGACGCGCTGACTCCGGCCTACCCGCCGGTGCCACGCCGTTGCTCCTGGGCGGCCGCCAGGATGAGGTAGCTGCTGGCCGTCCAGGTGTACGCGCGGTCCCGGAGGCCGGCACCGGTCTCGGCGTCGAAGTTCTCCGCGAAACCGGACTTCTCGCACAGCGCGAGGAACCGTCGACTGATCTCGTCGGCGATCCCGGTCTGCCCGGCCCGCCGCAGGCCGTCCTCGACCAGGACGGTGGAGGGCGCCCAGATCGGGCCACGCCAGTAGCCGTCGGCGAGGTAGTGGGCCGAGTCGGTCGGCTCGGTGGCCGGCCCGTGCGTGGTCAGGTGCGTTTCGACGCCTCGCGCCAGGGTCGCGACGATCGGCGCGGGCAGGTCCGCGCCGAGTGTGATGGGCATCAGGTCGAGCAGGCTGCGGCTCGCCCGTCGCTGACCGGTGTGCGGGTTGCGGGCCAGGAACCGTTCGCCGTCCCACAGGTCGTGCAGCATGGCGGCGCAGATCCGGTCGGCCTCGCGGGACCACTGCTCGGCGGGCTCACCCAGCTCGGCGGCGAGGTCGGCCAGGCAGCGAAGCTGCGAGACCAGGAACGCGGCGAGGTCGGCTGTCTGGAGGACCCGGTGGTCGTCGAACGTCGTCGCGTTGTCCCAGCCGCTGTCGTTGCCGTGCTGGTAGTGGGGCAGGTCCTGACCGGGTGCCCGACGCGCGTCGAGCCAGAACCGGGTCCAGCGGGCCAGCCGGTCGTACGTCTGGGCCAGCGCCGCCCGGTCCGGCGGCTGCGGGAGGCGTCGACGCAGGTGGCGCAGCGCCCAGCCGTGGATGGGGGGCTTGACGTAGTTGTGCAGGACCTCGGAGTGGGTGACCGAGTCGGGTAGGGCGCCGGCCTCGTCCTGGTGGTCGAAGGGCAGGTGGAACTGGTGCCAGGCCAGCTCGGGCTCTCCGGCGGCCAGGGCGATGGCGTTGAAGCAGTGGTCCCAGCTCCACACCTTGTCCATCCAGTGCTTGGACATCAGGACGGCTGGGCGGCTGACGAAGCCCGCCGGGGCGACGGTGGCCGACCACAGGACGTACGCGGCCAGTTCGGCGGCCGGTGTGTCCGGGCTCCGCCACGGGGCGATCGCGTCGACGAACGCGGTGAACTCCGTCAGCCGGTCGCGGCACAACCGCTCGAACGGGACGGACCCGTCGTACCGGCGGCGGGCGGTCGCGTACTCCTCGATCGCGATCTCCCAGGGCTGGTCGGCGGGGAGGTCCAGGGACCGGTCGGCGGTGCCGAGCGCCTCCACGCCGTCGGTCCGAGCGAGGGTGCCGGAGAGCACGGTGACCCGGTAGCGGCGACCGGTCTCGTACGAGGTGAACACGTGTGACCCGTCGACCGGGTCGAGGTACAGGTAGGTGCCGCTGAACGCGGTCAGGGTGCCGGCCGCCGCGGCCACCCGCAGACCGAGCCGCTGTCCCCGGATCCGCAGGGTGTCCGGCCTGTCGTAGACGGCCTCGATCCGGTCGCGGCCGCTGCGCCAGGTCAGCAGCGCCGGGGTGGCGACGACAGTGGTGTCGGGGACCGTGGGGGCGAGGCGCAGTACGGGGTGCAGACCGGTCTGGTGGGAGACCAGGTGCAGATCGTCGGCGTACGTCTTCTCGGCTACCACCGGGGAGAGGTTGAACCAGGATCCTCGGTAGCTGAAGGGGATGTCCTGGATTCCGAACTCCGGACCGGACGGGGCGACGGTCATGGGTGGCGGGTGCCTTTCTGTGGTGCGGGTGGTCAGTCCTTGACGGCGCCGGCGGTCACGCCCATCGAGACGTAGCGCTGGGCCAGGACCAGCAGCGCGGCGGCGGGGATGGAGGCGACGACAGCGGTCGCCATGATGGCGTTCCACTGCTGGTTGTTGTTGCCGATGTAGTGGTAGATGCCGAGGGTGATCGGCTGGTGGTCGCCGCCACCGGTGAGGGTCGAGGCGAAGATGAAGTCCGACCAGGACCACAGGAACGCGAACAGTGACACCGTGACGATCGAGTTGCGGCTGACCGGCAGTACGACGGACCAGAAGGTCCGTAGCCGGCCGGCGCCGTCGACCACGGCGGCCTGGAGCAGTTCGTCGGGGATGCCGGACATGAAGGCCGTGAAGATCAGGACAGCGAACGGCACCGCGAGTGTCGTGTCGGCCAGGATCAGGCCGGGCAGTGTGTTCAGGACGCCGAGGCTGAGGTAGATGGCGTAGAAGCCCATCGCCATGATGATTCCCGGGATCATCTGGGCGATCAGTAGCACGAAGCTCAACGCCGGGCCGCCGGGAGGTCGGAGCTTCGCCAGCGCGTACCCGGCCGGGGCGGCCAGCGCCACGGTCAGCGCGACGGTGCCGAGGCCGACCAGGAAGCTGGTGCCGAGGTAGGGCAACTGTTGGTCGAGCACCGCCCGGTAGCCGTCCAGGGTGCCGTTGGTGGGGATCAGGTGCGGGGGAGTGGCCCGCATGTCCTGGTCCCTGGTGAACGACACGTTGATCATCCAGTAGACGGGGAAGAGCATCAGCCCGGTCAGGACCAGGCCGACGCCGGTCTTCCACCAGGCCCGTGGCGTCGGTTGGGTCATCGCAGGTGCTGCCTTCGCTCGATCCGGATGTAGACGAGCCCGGCGATCAGGGCCATCACGATGAGCAGGTTGCCGACGGCCGCTCCCGGTCCGAACTCGGGCAGCAGATTGCCGAAGCCGAGCCGGTACGACCAGGTGGCGAGCGTCGCGGACGAGCCGGTCGGTCCACCCTTGGTCATGATCCAGATGATGTCGAAGACCTTCAGCGTGTAGATCAACCCCAGCAGCAGCGTGATCGCGGAGACGGGGCGCAGCAACGGAAAGGTGATCGCCCAGAACCGTTGCCACCCGGTCGCGCCGTCGAGGGCGGATGCCTCGTACACCTCGGCCGGGATCGCTTGCAGCCCGCTGTAGAGCACCACCAGGTTGAACGGGATGCCGATCCAGATGTTCGCGATGATCACCGAGGTGAGCGACCAACCCGGCGAGGTGAGCCAGTTGACCGGGTCGACGCCCACCACGCCGAGCGCGGAGTTGACCAACCCCGAGTCGCTGTTGAGCAGCCACGACCAGGTCGACGCCGACACGATCAACGGCAGCAGCCACGGTACGAGGAACAGCGCCCGCAGGGTGCGCGACAGCGGGAAGTGCTGGTGGAAGAAGAGCGCGAGGGCCATGCCGATGGTGAACTGGAAGGCGAGTGACGCGCCGGTGAAGACCACTGTGTGCGTCAGCGTCGGCACGAAGGCCGGATCGGTCAGCACGGTCCGGTAGTTGTCCAGGCCGGCGAAGGGCGCGCCGCCCTGCACGAACGAGCGGACGGTGTACTCCCGCAGACTCAACTCGACATTGCGGTAGAGCGGGTAGGCGTAGAAGGCCGCCAGGTAGACGGTCACGGGTGCCAGGAAGCCCCATGCCGGCCACCGGTTTCGCCGGCGGACTCGGGACGGGGGAGACCCGGGTGGGGCGGCGGTCGCCGCCTCACCCTGGCCTCGTACGGCGGTGGGGGTCTCTGTCGTGGGGGCCATGGGGTCGCTTCGGCTCGCCTACTTGTTCGTGGCTGCGGCCTGCGCGGCGGCCAGCGCCTCTCCCGGTGACTTCCCGCCGCTGAGGGCCGCCTGCACCGCGGTCCACAGCGATTCGGAGATCTTCGGGTACTTCGTGCCGAGGTTGTCGCCGGTGCGACCCTTGGCCGCCCGAACCGCCTCGACCCAGACCTTGAGCTTGGGGTCCGCCGTCGCCTGCCGATCCTGGACGGCGGCGACGGGTGCGACGTAGGAGAGGGTGGTGTCGGTGGTGAGGAGATTGTCGGCGCTGGTCAGGCAGGCGACGAGCTTTTGCGAGGTGTCGTACCGTCCGGTGTTCTCCTGCACCGGGATGGAGACGAACTCACCGCCGGTGGGTGCCGGGGCGGGCCCGCCCGCGCTGGCCGGGATCGCGATCGTGCCGTACGCGAAGCCGAGCTTCTCCGCGTTGGCCAGCTGCCAGGTGCCGTTCTCGGCGAAGGCGTAGTCGCCGGTGGCGAACTCCTGCCAACTCGTGGTCTGGGTGTTGTTGATGACCGAGTTCGGTGCGTGGCCCTGCTTGAGCCAGTCCGTCCAGAGGTTCAGCGCGGCCACCGCCTGCGGTGAGTCCAGACTGGTCAGTTGGGCGCCGGCTCCCCAGAACCAGGGCAGGAACTGGAAGCTGCCCTCCTCGGTGCCGATCGCGGAGAAGGTGATGCCCTTCTTCCCCTTGGCCTTGACCTTGCCCAGCGCCTCGTTCAGCGAGGCCCAGTCCGTGACGGCGGCGGGGTCGACACCGGCGGCGGTGAGGACCTCCTTGTTGTAGTAGAGGGCGAGGGTGTTCGCGCCGATCGGCACCCCGTACGTCTTGCCCTCGCTCTGGCCCGCGCCGAGCAGGTTCTTCTCCATCGACGACACGTCGAGCTTGTTGTCGTCGGTGGTGGTGAGCGCGCCGGCCTCGGCCAGTGTCGAGATGACCGGGTTGTCGACGATCAGCACGTCCGGCGAGTTTCCCTGCTGGGCGGCGAGCAGCGCCTTGTTGGTGAGGTCGGTGGTGTCGTAGCCGGTCCGCTCGACCGTCACACCGGCCGAGGTGCCGCACTTCTTGAGCAGCGCGACCCACTCGGAGTCGTCGGCGAACTGGGGGTACGGGTCCCAGACGAGGTAGGCCCCGCCGTCGGCGGGCTGATCTGAGGACGACGAGCAGGCGCTGCCGGCCGCTGCGGCGAGGGCTATCACGGCGACGGCGGCCAGGCGCCGCCGACGACTGAGTCCGGTCATGTGGTGCCTCACTTCGAGTCGATCGTCAGGGGTGGGGTGGTGTGACAGTCGCGGGTCGGGCGGAGCCCGATCATGAGGCGAATCGATTCGACGAATCGGTTCGCACGAAGATAAGGCGGTCCGCAACCGGTGGTCAAGAGATCAGCGGGCGGACGCGGAAACACAGCCTTCATCCGGCTGTCAATTCATTGACACGGTTCAGTGCCCGGTCCTACGATCCGTGCGAATCGATTCGCAAGTGCTGCCTCCGGAGAGCGTCCCCCACGCCCCACCAAGGAGCCGCCCGTGAAAACCCCGTCCCGCGGCAGGTCAGGACGAGCCGGTGCGATCGTCGCCCGACTCGTGGTCGGTCTGCTCGCCGCCACGACCGCCGTCGCCGTCGCCCCGTCCCCCGCCCAGGCCGCCGACGAGTCGATCAGCGTCAACTTCTCCTCGACCAGCGGTGCGCCGACCTACCGCGCCTCCGGCTGGATCTACGGCATGACCGAGAACGCCAGCGGTCCGGCCGACCACTTCTACCGGGACGTCAAGTTCCAGTACATGCGTGCCGGCGGCGCACAGCTTCCGGGCAGCGGCTGGGTCGGCGGGACCTACGACCGCCGTTGGAACTCCACCCTCGCCCAGGCGCGTCGGACCAACGCCCTCGGCGGGCAGTTCATCATCCTGCCGCACGACCTGTGGGGTGCCGACGGCGCGGGGATCTCACGCTTCCCCGGCGACAACGGCAACTGGACCGACTACGACAACTTCCTGACCCGCCTGATCGGCGACGTCCGGGCGTCCGGGCTGTCGGTGCAGTGGGACATCTGGAACGAACCCAACATCACCATCTTCTGGAACCGCCCGATCTCGCAGTACCTCGAACTGTGGCGCCGGACCTACCAGCGCATCCGGGCGGAGTTCCCCAGCCAGCTCATCGTCGGGCCGAGCTGCGCCTGCGTGCCGTCGACCACGCACACCTTCTGGAACCAGTACCTGGACTTCGTCCGCTCGACCAACACGGTGCCGGACATCATCAGCTGGCACTCGCTGCCGGGCGACCCGGTCGCGAACGTCGCCGCGGCCAACGCCACCCTCGACCCGCGCGGCATCGCCCACCCGCGTCCGTACCAGATCAACGAGTACGGCGCCCCCGACGAGCAGAACCCGGCCGACGGCGCGTGGTACATCGCGCGTCTGGAGCGGGCCCGGGCGGACGGCCTGCGGGCGAACTGGGCCAGCGGAGGAAGTCTGCACAACGACCTCGGCAACCTGTTGATCCGTAACTCGGCCGGACAGCACCAGCCCAAGGGCGAGTGGTGGAACTACCGTTTCTACGCCTCGCAGACCGGGCAGATCGTCGGGGTGACCCCGAGTCAGTCGTTCGACGCGTACGCCACGAAGACGACCGGCTCGGCGAAGGTCCTGGTCGGTGGTGGTCGTACCACCGGGAACCTGACCGTCAACCTGCAACGCCTGGACACGACCAGCGGCATCGTGCAGAACAACCAGGTCCGGGTGCTCACCCAGCGCATCCCGCACAACAACGGCGGTGCCGTCCAGGGGCCGATCACGGTCTCCAACAGCGTGGTGAACGTGTCCAACAACAACGCCACCGTCACCCTGCCGTACTCCAACCAGACCGACACCTACACCCTCACACTGCTGCCGCCCGCGGAGGGCGGCTTCCAGTCGGTGGCCGTGGCGCAGCACTCCCAGCAGTGCCTGAACAACCCCGGGCAGAGCGCCGCCGACGGCAACGTCCAGCAGCAGAACATCTGCGACGGCGGTGACCAGCAGCTCTGGAACTTCCGGCCGGTCGCCGGTGTGGCCAACACGTACACCGTGGTCAACCAGCAGAGCGGCAAGTGCCTCGACGTCAGCGGCGTGTCCACCGCCGACGGCGCGGCCGTGCACCAGTGGACCTGCCTCAACAGCTCCAACCAGCAGTTCACGCTGCGCAAGGTGACGTACTCGGGCAACGACTCGCACGACTACCAACTCGTCGCCCGACACAGTGGCAAGTGTGTCGATGTCAACGCGGTCTCCACGGCGGCCGGCGCGCTGGTCCACCAGTGGACCTGTCGGGCGGTCAGCCAGGGCAGCCCGTTGAACCAGACGTGGCGGCTGCTGGGGCGGTAGATGCCTCGGGGGAGGTGATGCGCCGGCCGCCCGACGAGCGGCCGGCGCACCACCCGCCGACAACATTCATTGACATGAATGAAACAAAGATCCTACCATTTCTTGCGAATCGATTCGCCGACACCACCCTCGCCCTGGCGCGTCGACAATCCCCCACCTCCGCGACTCCGAGGAGCACCTCGTGCGAACCCCGTCCCCCGGTGGGCCCGCAACGGCCCCCGACCCCGTCCCGAGACGCCGCCGAGCCCGACGTCTGACCTTTCTGGCCGCTGCCCTGGTCGGCGTCCTCGTCGGCTACGGCACCACGCCCGCCACCTCACCCTTCGCCGCCGAAGCCGCCGCGGCCGTGTCCGCGGCGATCGAGCCGGGACAGAGCACCACCATCGTCGGAACGCAGTCCGGTCGCTGTCTCGAGGTGCCGAACTCCAGCACCACCAACGGCACCCAGACCCAACTGTGGGACTGCAACGGCAGCGCCGGACAGACCTGGACCTGGACGTCGAGCAGGCAGCTCACGGTGTACGGCAACAAGTGCCTGGACGCCAACGGCCGGGGCACCACCAACGGCACGCAGGTGATCATCTGGGACTGCAACGGTCAGAACAACCAGCAGTGGAACGTCAACAGCAACGGCACCATCACCGGCGTGCAGTCCGGGCTCTGCCTCGACGCCAACGCCGCCGCCACCGCGAACGGCACCAAGATCATCCTCTGGGCCTGCAACGGCGGCGCGAACCAGCAGTGGAGCTCGCCGAGCACCCCGCCGACGACGCCACCGCCGACCACCCCACCGCCGAGCGGGGCGCGCCCGTGCGACATCTACGCCTCCGGCGGCACCCCGTGCATCGCGGCGCACAGCACGACGCGGGCACTCTTCGCGGCGTACTCCGGGAACCTCTACCAGGTGCGGCGCTCGTCGGACAACACGACCCGCAACATCGCGGTGTCTGCCGCGGGCGGCACCGCCGTCGCGGCCACGCAGGACTCCTTCTGCGCCGGTACCACCTGCGTGATCACCGTCGTCTTCGACCAGTCCGGTCGCGGGAACGACCTCTGGTACCAGGGATCCAGCGTGGTGCCGGGCTCACCGCAGAGCAAGCCGGCGATCGCCACGTCGGAGTCGCTGACGGTGGGCGGGGCCAAGGCGTACTCGCTCTACATCAACCCGGGCAACAGTTACTGGCGCGACGGGCACCTCACCGGAGTGCCGACCGGCGCCGCTCCCGAGGGCATGTACATGGTCACCAGCGGCACCCACGTCAACAGCGGGTGCTGCTTCGACTACGGCAACAGCGAGACGACGCGCAAAGCCGACGCCGCCGGGGCGATGGACGCCATCAACTTCAGCAAGCAGTGCTGGTTCGGCGGTTGCTCCGGCAGCGGCCCGTGGGTGCAGGCGGACCTGGAGTGGGGCCTCTTCCCGGGTGGCAGCCAGACCTGGAACCCGAATCAGCGCGCGTTCACCAGCAAGTTCGTCACCGCGACGCTGAAGAACAACGGCACCACCCGGTTCGCCATCAAGGGCAGCGACGCGCAGTCCGGCAGCCTCTACACGCTGTACGACGGCTCGCTCCCGCCGGGGTACAGCCCGATGAAGAAGCAGGGCGCGATCATCCTGGGCAGTGGTGGTGACTGCTGCAAGCCCGACGGCGGCGCGAACCTGAGCGCCGGCACCTTCTACGAGGGCGCGATGGTCGCCGGCTATCCGTCCGACGCGACCGAGAACGCGGTGCAGGCCAACGTGGTGGGCGCCGGTTACCGCTGACCCGGCGACGCCGGAACGAGTCGTGCGCCGGTCACCACGCAGGTGGTGACCGGCGCACGGTCTCGTCGACGCCGGCCCGGTCTCAGGCGATGGCGCAGGACGCACCGTTGAGGGCGAACGAG
Source organism: Micromonospora sp. WMMD964 (assembly GCF_029581455.1). Taxonomy (NCBI): domain Bacteria; kingdom Bacillati; phylum Actinomycetota; class Actinomycetes; order Micromonosporales; family Micromonosporaceae; genus Micromonospora; species Micromonospora sp. WMMD964. The sequence goes on from NZ_CP120860.1 coordinate 3,006,331, forward strand.
GACGGCCGGCCGTTGTTACCGCTGTGGCCGGCCTGGAAACCGATCGTCACCGAACCGTTGACGGGGATACCGCCGTTGTAGGCGACGTTGCGGGCCGTCACCTGCCCGGAGTTGGGCGAGTAGGTGGCGTTCCAGCCCGAGGTGATCGTCTGCCCGCTCGGCAGGGTGAAGACCAGGGACCAGCCGTTGACGGCACTGGTGCCGGTGTTGGTGATGGTGATGTTCTCGGTCAGGCCGTTGTTCCAGGCGTTGATGGCGACGGTCACCCGGCACGCGCCGTTGGTCGGCGGCGGCGTGGTCGGGGGAGGGGTGGTCGGGGTCGGGGTGGTCGGCGGCGGCGTCGTGGGGTTGGTCAGGCCGAAGAACTGCAGGGCGGCGGCTGCCATCCCGCCGGACGGCAGGCTGTGCCCGGCACCCTGGATGCTGTACGCCTCGACCTGCACGGTGCCGCTGGTGTCGGCGTACCGACGCCGGTTCCAGTTGGCCTGGGGAGTGTCGGTGGAGGTGGGTGTCTGGCTCAGGCCGAACACGTTCGTCCACTGCTCGATCGTCTCCTGCAGCAGCGAGTACGGCACGAGCGTGTCGTTGGTGCCGTGCCAGAGCTGCACGCGTGGGCGCGGTCCGGAGTAGCCGGGGTACGCCTGGCGCACGGCGTCGCCCCACTGCTGCGGCGTACGGTTCATGTTCCCGCCGGTGCACTGGCTGCTGCCCGGCGGGTAGTCCGCCGCGTTGGCGAAGCAGTTGAACGGCACGCCCATGAACGCGGCGCCGGCCTTGAACACGTCGGGGTAGAGCGCCAGCATGTGGTTGGTCATCATGCCGCCGGACGAGCTGCCGGTGGCGTAGACCCGGTCCGGGTCGGCCGCGTACTGCTGCTGCACGTACCGGATCATGGAGATGATCGACACCGGGTCACTGCCCCCGCCACGCCGCTTGGCGGCGTCCGACCAGGTGTCGAAGCAGTTGCCGAAGCCGGCCTGCTGGGTGGCGGACGGGTAGATCACGATGTACCCGTAGCGGTCGGCGAGGCCGGCGAACTCGCTCCCGGAGTAGAAGCCGGGGCCGGAGCCGCCGCAGCCGTGCATGGCCACCACTGTCGCCGGCCTGGCCGGGCGGTTGTCCGGCACGTAGACGTGCATACGCATCCGCCCCGGGTTGTCCCCGAAGCTGGTCACCTCGGTCAGCGACGCCGCGTACGCGGGTCGGAACGCGGGGACCACCAGGCCGGCCGTCACCAGTGGCACGGCGAGCGCGAGCAGCAGTTTTCTCTTGATTGTCAACGGACGACTCCTTCGATTGCCGGTGCGGCTGGGATTGGTCGCGCGATCCGCCGGCGGGTGCGCCCGGTGCCCGCCTGATCGCGCCTGCCCGCTACCTGTGGTCTGCCCTGCCTCTGCCCGGCTCCGGACGGCATTGCATGGCAATTAGTGTTCCCCTCGGACCGACAAGTGTCAATCGAAGTCTCTCTATCGCGGGCCGGTCCCGGAAGTCCGCCCGGCGGTGCTCCGTCTACAGTCGTCACACCGTCCCTGAAGAGCACGGAGCGCCTGTGGCAAGCCCGTTCGACATCGACGAGATCTATCCGGACGACGGAGATCACGAGCTCCGGCTGCCCCGGCGGCAGGCGGGCAACTCACCCCAGGGGGTCGCCGTGACCCTGCTGGCGGACTACACCCTGCGGACCCGTGTCCCGCTCCCGTCCGCCGCCATCGTGGCGCTGCTCGGCGAGACCGGCGTGACGACCGCCGGTGCGCGCACCGCGATCAGCCGGCTGGCCCGCCGCGGCGTCCTGGAGGGCAGTCGACTGGGACGCCGCAGCTCGTACCGGCTGAGCCGCGGCGCGGCTGCCAGCCTCTCCGCGGGGGCGCACTGGATCCTCACCTCCACCACCTCGACGGTGCGATGGGACGGGTGCTGGACCGTCGTCGCCTTCTCGCTGCCGCAGGAGTTGAGCGCACGACGGCGGGCCCTGCGGGCGCAACTGCGATGGCTCGGCTACGCGCCGTTGTACGACGGGCTGTGGATCTCACCACGCGAGCTGAGCGGTCCGGCTCGCGCGCGACTCGACCAGCTCACTCTCGGTGCCGTGACGGTGTTTCGCGGACGGCAGGTTCCGCTCGGCTCGGCCATTCACCGTGCCCCTATCGAGGCCTGGGACGTCGAGGCGATCAGCCGGAGCTACGACGCGTTCCTCCGACGCTGGACGCCGCTGCTGCCCGGGGTGGTGTCCGGGGAGGTCGACGGTGCCGCCGCGGTGCGGGCCCGCACCGAGATCATGGACACCTTCCGGCGGTTCCCGGTACTGGATCCGCAGTTGCCGGTGGAACTCCTTCCCGAGGGGTGGCTCCGGCGGCCGGCGCAGGAGTTGTTCGCGGCCGTCTACGATGGCCTCGCCGCGCCCGCCGAGCGACACGTCCGCGCGGTCGTCGCCCGGTTCGCCGACGGCACGCAACCCGGCATTCGGGCGCACACCACGGCCGACATGCTCGCCGGGGTACGCGTCGAGGCGAACCTGGCCGAGCGGGGGCACGGCGGCGCCGCCGGCTGACGAGAGCGTCCTGGAGCTTGCCGCCGCATCGTGCTTGACACTCGACGTCGCCGCCGACCGCGCTCGGTCTCGCTTGCTAGCTGTGAGCGATAACAGGGCCACCCTCAGGCGTCTTCCGGTGGTGTCGCAGCGCGGCCGATCCGGCGGGCCACGTGGCGAATGACGGCGATCCTCGCAGGCGGTCGATGGTGAGCGAGGTGAGGCGTTCCGGCGCGTGGGCGTGAACGGCTCGTTTCGTCTTGACGAACGGCATGTTATCGCTCACCCTCGATATCGAGGATTGTCGTTTCGTGGGGCTCACCGGGCGAGCACTGCGGGTCGTGCCTCGCATCTCGGCGTCCCCTCCGGGCCGGTGGACGTCACCTCAGGGCTCCCGGCTGCGCCGGCGAACGCCTTCCCCGACCGCGTGCGCCGCACCAGGCGGCCGTCCTGATCGAAGTGGCACATCACCACCACCGATGCAACCACTGAAAAGGAACGACATGAAATCACGCAGAACGTTGCTGGCGGCGGCGACCCTCGCCGTCGCCCTCACCACCGGTATGACCGTGGCGCTGACTCCCGCAGCCGGTGCCGGCACGACCCTGAAGGCGGCCGCCGCCGAGAAGGGCCGCTACTTCGGTGCGGCTGTCGCTGTCAACAAGCTGTCGACAAGCGCGTACACGACCATCCTGAACCGCGAGTTCAACGATGTCGTGGCCGAGAACGAGATGAAGTGGAGCTCCACCGAGCCGCAACAGAACACCTTCACCTTCGCCAGTGGTGACCGCCTGGTCAGCCACGCGCAGGCCAACGGCATGGGCGTGCGGGGTCACACGTTGTTGTGGCACGCGCAGCAGCCGGGGTGGGCGCAGGGTATGTCGGGCAGCGCGTTGCGCAGCGCGATGATCAACCACGTCACCCGGGTCGCGACGCACTACCGGGGGAAGATCCACTCGTGGGATGTGGTGAACGAGGCGTTCGCCGACGGTGGTTCGGGTGGGCGTCGTGACTCGAATCTGCAGCGTACGGGTAATGACTGGATCGAGGCGGCGTTCCGGGCGGCGGACGCGGCGGATCCGGGTGCGAAGTTGTGTTACAACGACTACAACACCGACGGGATCAACGCGAAGTCGACCGGGATCTACAACATGGTGCGGGACTTCAAGTCCCGTGGTGTGCCGATCGACTGTGTGGGGTTCCAGTCGCACCTGGGCACCTCGTTGGCGTCCGACTACCAGGCCAACCTGCAGCGGTTCGCCGACCTCGGTGTGGACGTGCAGATCACCGAGCTGGACGTGATGACCGGTGGCAACCAGGCCAACATCTACGCTGCCGTCACCCGCGCCTGCCTGGCCGTCTCCCGCTGCACCGGCATCACCACCTGGGGCGTGCGCGACTGTGACTCGTGGCGTGGCTCGGACAACGCGTTGCTGTTCGACTGCAACGGCAACAAGAAGGCCGCGTACAACGCCGTCCTGGACGCCCTCAACGGCGGCTCCACCCCACCCACCACGCCCCCGCCGGGCTCCGGCGTGGACACCAGCGCCTGGTACGTGTTGCTCAACCGGAACAGCGGCAAGGCGCTGGACCTGTACGCCTCGGCGACCAACGACGGCGCGCGGATCAGCCAGTGGTCGCGGAACAACGGCACCAACCAGCAGTGGCAGTTCGTCGACTCGGGGAGCGGCTACTACCGGCTGAAGTCCCGGCACTCCGGCAAGGTGCTGGACGTCTACAACTTCTCCACCGCCGACGGCGCGGCGATCGTGCAGTGGAGTGACGGTAACGGCACCAACCAGCAGTTCCGCATCGCCAACTCGTCGGACGGTTACCTGCGTCTGCTCAACCGCAACAGCGGTAAGGCCATCGAGGTGCAGGGCGCGTCCACCGCGGACGGCGGCAACATCGTCCAGTACGCCGACTGGGGTGGCACCAACCAGCAGTGGCAGTTGGTCCGGATCGGATAGCGACCGGACGAGTCAGGTGACAAGGACGGCGGCCCGCCCCCACCCGGGGCGGGCCGCTCTTTGTGCCCGCTGGGGAGGTGCCGCTCGCCCGATCGGCGCCGCCCCACCGTCCATCGACTGTGAGCGATAACAAGAGCTACGTCAAGTCACTGGGCCGTCGCGGCGCGAAGCGCAGAGAGCCGCTACCAGCGCCCATGCTGCCGCCCGTGGAGAACCTCGCGAAATCGACGTCAATCGTTTGACGTATGACGTCGTTAACGCTAATTTTCACCCGCGGACCACCTGGCTGCCCGGAGCCGGAGGGTGCCGCGTACCCGGCGCGGGCCTGCTCCACATCCGGTCCGTGGCCTGGGCCACGGCCGCTCGGCGGCGGCCGCGTCTCGTCCGCATACCCCTCAGACGTGCTGACGCCACCACCAGTCGCCGGCACGCACCCCAGGGCACTCCCATGCGTTCTGCTCGTGGGCGGCCCCGATCGAAGGAGTGGACCATGAAGGTCATCGGTGAGGCTCGTCCCGCCTCCCCAACACGGCATCGCTGGCGGTCAGGGTTGGCCACGGCGGCGGCCGCGGTCATGGCGGCCAGCGCGCTGGTCGCGGTCAACCAGGCCCCCGCGGCGGCGGCCACCGTGGACACCAATGCCTGGTACGTCCTGGTCAACCGCAACAGCGGCAAGGCGCTCGACCTGTACGCCTCGGCCACCAACGACGGCGCGCGGATCAGCCAGTGGACCCGCAACAACGGTGCCAACCAGCAGTGGCAGTTCGTCGACTCGGGAGGCGGCTTCTACCGGGTGAAGTCCCGGCACTCCGGCAAGGTCCTCGACGTCAGTGGTTTCTCGACCGCCGACGGCGGTGCGATCGTGCAGTGGTCCGACCTCAACGGGACCAACCAGCAGTTCCGGCTGGCCGACTCGGACGGCGGCCATGTGCGACTGATCAGCCGGCACAGCAGCAAGGCGGTGGAGGTGCAGGGTGCCTCCACGGCCGACGGCGGCAACATCGTGCAGTACGCCGACCACGGCGGTGCCAACCAGCAGTGGCAGCTCGTCCGCACCGACGGCGGCACCACCCCGCCACCGACCGGCGGCAGCGGCTGCGGCAAGGCGCCGACCCTGTCCAGTGGTACGCACACGATCCAGAGCAACGGCAAGAGTCGGACGTTCACCCTGCGGGTGCCGGCCAACTACAACAACAGCAACCCCTACCGGCTGATCTTCGCGTTCCACTGGCGGGGCGGCACCATGCAGGACGTCTCCTCCGGCGGCACCAGTGGAACGCCGTGGTCCTACTACGGGCAGCAGGAGCAGTCGAACAACAGCGCGATCCTGGTCGCGCCCCAGGGCTTGGGCAACGGCTGGGGCAACTCCGGCGGTGAGGACATCGTCTTCGTCGACGACATGATCAGCCGGATCGAGAGCAGCCTCTGTGTCAACCCGCGGCAGCGGTTCGCGCTCGGCTTCAGCTGGGGTGGGGGCATGAGCTACGCCATCGCCTGTGCCCGGGCCACCGTCTTCCGGGCGGTCGCGGTCATCTCCGGCGGGCAGATCAGTGGGTGCAGTGGCGGGACGCAGCCCATCGCGTACTTCGGCCTGCACGGCATCTCGGACAACGTCCTGAGCATCTCCCAGGGCAGGGCGCTGCGCGACACGTTCGTGCGCAACAACGGGTGCACCGCCCAGAACCCGCCCGAGCCGGGGGCGGGCAGCCGCACCCACATCACCACCGCCTACTCGGGCTGCCGGTCCGGGTACCCCGTGCAGTGGGCCGCGTACGACAACGGCCACATGCCCGGCCCGGTGGACGGCACCTACGCCGAGAGTGGGATCACGACCTGGACCAAGGGTGAGATCTGGAGGTTCTTCTCGCAGTTCTCCTGACCCCGGTCGCCGGCGAGTCCGGCGCTGACGTCGGCGGCAGCGTCCGCTCCCGTGCCCGGGGGTGTGGCGCTGCCGCTCAGCGTTGCAGACGAACCGGCTTGCCCGAACCGCTGCGGCGGACCAACCAGGCTTCGGTGATGTGGGTGAACATCGCCTCGGCGGCGCCCTCGGAGTCGTGGGCGGCGATGCGCTCGTAGATCCGCCGGTGGCCCTTGTTGGACGCCACGCACAGGGAGCGCTCGGTGCGGCCCATGTAGCTGGCGGTGTTGATGACCTGGCTCTCCAGCGCGCGTACGACACCGCGGGCGATGCGGTTGCCGGACGCCTGCATGATCGTGTCGTGGAAGGCCCGGTCGTGCTCGTGGTACGTCACGTGGTCGTCGACCAGCTCGTCCATCCCGTCCACCATCTCGCGAAGGCGGTCGATGGTCTCCGCGTCGGCGAGCCGGGCGGCGACGTTCGCCATGTCGGACTCGAGCACGCGTCGGGTGACGACGAGATCGTCCAGGATCGCGAGGCTGTCGTCCTCGGCGATGGTGGCCGCGAGGACGAGCTCATCGAGCATGTCCCACTGTGACGGCGAGGTGACCATGGTGCCGGCACCCTGGCGGACCTGCACCAGCCCTTTCTCCTGAAGGATCTTGACGGCTTCCCGGACGACCGTCCGGCTCACCGAGAAGGTCTCGCAGAGGACCGGCTCGGGAGGCAGGGACGTCCCCGACGGGTGTACGCCACGGACGATGCGTTGCACGAGTTCGGCGGTGACCGCCCGGGCGAGGTTTGTCGGTCGACGGACCCATGCCGGGGTTACCGGACTGTTCAGGGCTGTCTCCTGAGCTGGCGTCATGTCCCCTCCGAATGACCCGCCGTGGCACGACGTCCCCGTCAGTCTACGGCCCGAGTATTGACGTCACACGTCATACGAGTTACTTTCCGATCAACGATGGCAGGCGGTAGCGCCGTCGGCCACCCCACTTTCAAAGGTGACAACTCATGAGACAGCGCGCAATATGGTCGGCCGTCTTCGTTGTTGGACTGGCCTTGACCGGCTGTGGAAGTGCTAGCGACTCGGGCTCGTCCAAGAGTTCCGACGGCAAGTTGGTGGTGTGGGACTGGAAGTCCGGCGAGCCGTTCGCCAAATCGTATCTGGACAAGGCGAAGGCCGACTTCAAGAAGAAGCACGCGGACGTCGAGGTCGAGTTCGTCGCGCAGCCCTTCGACCAGTACTACACATTGCTCGGTGCGGCGATCCAGTCCGGTAAGGGCCCGGACGTCATGATGTTCAACGGCGGGGGCCAGATCCGCGACCGGGTGGACGCGCTGGTGCCGATCACCGACTACGTGGCCGAGGACAAGCAGCGGCTGGCCGGCTGGGACGCGTTCACCAAGGACGGCAAGGTCTACGGCGGTCCGGTGACGCTGCAGGGTTACCCGATCTACTACAACAAGGAGATCTACCGGAAGGCCGGCCTCGACCCGGCCAGCCCGGCCACCACCTGGGACAAGTTCGTCGCGGACTGCGCCGCCGTCACCAAGGCCGGCTCCAAGTGCTTCGCCCTCGGTAACAAGGAGGGCGTCGGCATCCAGTTCTGGCTCTCCAGCATGGGGTCGGTCACCCTGACCGCCGCGGAGTACGACGCCTGGATCACCGGCAAGCGCGACTGGACCTCGCCGAACGTGAAGCGGGTCTTCGAGCTCTGGAAGGAGACCGGAGACAAGAAGATGAACACCGACGGGGCCAACTCGACCGCGATGTTCAACGACTCCTTCGCGGCCTTCCAGTCCGGCAAGGCCGCCCACGTCATGGGCCTCATGTCGGACGTCGGGCACTGGAAGTCCTTCAACGAGTTCCTCACCCCGGAGAAGCTCGGCGTCATGAAGCCCCCGGTCGTCACCGCCGGCACCACCCCGAGCCTGCCGTACGACGGTGGCATCGGCTATGCCGTCGCCAAGTGGACGAAGGACCCGAAGGTGGCCGCCGACCTGGTGCGCTCGCTGACCTCGGCCGAGGCGCTGAAGGCGTTCTACGCCGACGCCGGCGCGATCGCCGCCGACATCACGATCGACGTGTCGCAGGCCGGCCCGGCCGCCTCCACGATCGTGAGCGAACTGAAGACCGGTAAGCCGGCTCTGCACGTCGCGCTCTCCTCGAAGACGATCGACCTCATGGGGCGCCTCTCCCAGCAGCTGCTCAGCGGTTCGATCACCGTCGACGAGGTGGTGAAGCAGTTGGCCGCTTCCGACCAGGCGGGCTGACCTCGTGTCGATCGGAAACACGCAACCGTCGGTTCGCCTGGCTTCGGCCGGGCGGGCCGGCGGCCCGGCTGTCACCTCCTCCGCGCGCAGCGGTGGCACCCGTCCCCGTCGCACCCGGGGCGGCCTGGGGGCCGAGCGCTTCGCCCCCTACATCCTGGTCGCGCCGGCCGTCCTGATCATCGTGGCGCTGCGGCTCTACCCGCTGATCCTCGGAGTCAACTTCTCCTTCACCGGCGACGGTGACCAGAACGGGGAAGCGGTCGGTTTCGGCAACTACCGGGAGTTGTTCGGTGATCCGCTGTTCCGCACCGCGCTGAGCAACGTCGGTCTGCTGGTGCTGCTGCTTCCGGTGGCGGTGGCGATCCCCGGTCTGCTCGCCACGTTCATCTACCTCCGGGTGCCGGGTCACCGTCTCTACCGCAGCGTCTACTTCTTCCCGGCGGTGCTCTCACCGGTCATCGTCGGAGCGATCTTCAACCTGCTGCTCGCCTTCGACGGTCCCGTCAACGCCGTCCTCGGCTCGGTCGGGGCCGGCCCGGTGGACTGGCTCGGTGACCCGGACATCGCGATGTTCGTGGTGGCGGGCGTACACGTCTGGGCCACCTTCGGGATGGCCCTGGTGGTGTTCCTCGCCGGCTTCGCCACGCTCGACTCCGCGCTGCTGGACGCCGCCCGGGTGGACGGGGCGTCACTGCGCCAGGTCGTCTGGCACGTGATCGTCCCGGCCCTCTCGCGGACCATCCAGTTCGTCTTCGTGACCACGATGATCGGGATGCTGACCTCCATGTTCGGGCTGCTGTTCGTCATGACCAGCGGTGGCCCGGAGGGCTCGACGTACCTGCCGGAGTACTACATCTGGATCCAGCAGGGCCAGATGAACCGCCCGGCGCTCGCGTCCGCCGCGTCCACGATCCTTTTCGCGATCATGCTCGTGGTGGGTCTGTTGCAGATCAAGCTGCTCGAACGATCGGGAAAGGTGGACTGATGTCCCGCGTCCGTCTGGGACGATGGATGGTCGCCATCCCGATGTCACTGCTCGCGGTGGCGACGATCTACCCCCTGCTCTTCACCGCCAACGTCGCGTTGAAGACCCGCCGGGACTACATCCTGGACCGGTTCTCCCTCACCAGCACCCTGCACTGGGAGAACATCAGCACGGCGTGGACCAGCGTCGGCATGGGCCGCTACTTCGTCAACTCGCTGGTCGTGGTGGCGTCGTCGGTGCTGCTGCTGCTCCTGATCGGGTCGATGGCCGGCTTCGCGCTGAGCCAGTTGCGGTTCCGTGGCTCGTCGGCATTGTTCCTGGGCTGCCTCGCGGGGCTCTTCATCCCGTTCCAGGTGATCATGGTGCCGCTCGCACGGATCATGGCCGACACCGCGCTGATCGACACGTACCCGGGTCTGATCCTCGTCTACGTGGCCCAGTTCCTGCCCTTCACCGTCTTCCTGATGACGAGCTACTACAAGGGCATCCCACCGGAGATCATCGACGCCGCCCGGATCGACGGCAACACCGTCTACGGCGTGTATCGCCGGATCATGCTGCCCCTGGGCACCCCGGCGCTGTTGTCGGTGGGCATCCTCAACACGCTGTTCTGCTGGAACGACGTCCTCATGGCGCTGGTGATGATGCCCTCGGCCGAGAACCGGACGCTCATGATCGGGGTGACCTCGTTGCGAGGGCAGTACTCCGACAACATCCCGACCTTCGCGTCCGGGGTGCTGATCGCCGCCATACCCGTCCTGTTGGTCTACCTGTTCCTCCAGCGCCAAATCGCCGACGGCGTCGCCGCCGGTTCCACGAAGGGTTGACATGCGGATCACGGGATTTCGGACGCTCACCACGGTCCAGGAGTGGGGGCGCCCCGTCGGCGACGCCAACGGCGTGTTCGCCGACGGGGTGGTCCCGATCTCGATCGTCCTCGTCGACACCGACGAGGGCATCACCGGCGTCGGCCTCGGGCCGCACGTCGAGATCGAGCGGATCTTCGCTGCGATCGAGGGCGAAGACCCCCGTGCGGTGACGACCCTGTACGACCGCATGCTGCGGCACACCTTCAAGGCCGGCCACGCCGGGCCGGTGTTCGGCACCATCGGCGCTCTCGACACCGCCCTGTGGGACATCAAGGCGCAGGCTGCCGGCGAGCCACTGTGGCGGCTGCTGGGCGGACGGGACCGGCGGGTCAACGCCTACGCCTCCGGCCTGGACATCGGGTTGACCGACGACGAACTCGTCGCCGCGTACGAGGTCTACGCCGGCCACGGTCTGCGGGCGGCCAAGCTCAAGGGCGGCCTCGACATCGAGCGGGACCGGCACCGGCTCGGCCTGGTCAGAGACGTCCTGACCGACGCCGGGCACGGCCGGCGGGCGGGTCTGATGCTCGACGTCAACGAGGCATGGACCCGCAAGCAGGCGGTGCGGCACGTCTGCGAACTCGAACGCTCGCTCGACCTCATCTGGATCGAGGAGCCCGTCCGGCGGTGGGACGCCGAGGGTCACGCCGCCGTCAGCCGGGGGGTGTGCGCGTCGGTCGCGACGGGGGAGAACCTGACCGGGCTCGAACAGTACCGCCCACTGATCGCCGCCGGTGCGGTCGACGTCGTCCAGATGGCCGCGGTCTGGGGGGTCACCCACTTCCTGCGGGTGTCCGCCCTGGCCCACGCGCACGACCTGCCGGTCAGCCCGATCGGCAACAGCCCGATCGGGCTGTTGCACGCCGCGACCTCGGTGCCGAACCACCTGACCAGCGAGTTGCAGGACCTTCATCGTCCGGTCGGTGTCTCCATCGACCTGCACGTCGAGGACGGCGCCTTCATCCTCGGCGACTCGCCCGGGCTGGGTGTCCGTGTCGACGAGGAGGTGATCCGAGCCGCCAACCGCCGCCCGCAGGCGCAGACCGCCGACACCCCCAACGTCCGGCCGGAGCGGGCCGGCCGCTGGTTGCTGGCCGGTGTGGACGGTATCGTCGCCGGCCATCCGGTGCCCGTCGTCTCGCTGAACTCGCACAACGAGGTGGCGCCCACCGGGCGGTAGTGAGCTGAGCACCACACCAGGAGGAGCGTGGGTGCACCGCCGCGGCGGTGCACCCACGACCATGCTCGGTCGGCACGACCGCCGTACCGACCGTCGAGACGGAGGAGCGATGAAGGCAGTCGTCTACCGGGGGGCGCGTGACCTCGGAATCGAAGACCGCGAGCCGGCGCCACCCGGTCCGGGAGAGGTGCGGATCGACGTGGCCTACACCGGAATCTGTGGCACCGACCTGCACATCTACCACGGCGACATGGACGCCCGGGTCGGTGACTCCGCGATCATCGGGCACGAGATGTCCGGGCGGATCGCCGCGGTCGGCGCGGACGTCGACGGCTTGGGCGTCGGCCAGCCCGTCACCGTGATGCCGACCCGCCCGTGTGGACGGTGCGCGGCCTGCCGGCGCGGCACCTCGCACATCTGCCACGCCATGAACTTCCTCGGCATCGACTCACCGGGCGCCATGCAGTCCTCCTGGAACGTCCCGGCCACGCTGGTCCTGCCACTGCCCGAGGAACTACCGCTGGACCACGCGGCGCTCGTGGAGCCGGTCGCGGTCGCCGTGCACGACGTGCGGCGGGGACGGGTGTCCGCCGACGACCAGGTGGTCGTCGTCGGCGGTGGGCCGGTGGGTGTGCTCATCGCGACCGTCGCGCAGAGCCGAGGCGCGCGGGTGCTCCTGGTCGAGCCGGACCCGTACCGGCGTGAGGTGGCGGGCGGCGTCGGGATCGAGGCCGTCGACCCGGGGTCGACCGATGTCGTGGCGCTCGTCGACGACCGTACCGACGGCGCGGGCGCCGACATCGCCTTCGAGGTGTCCGGCGCCGCCGCCGGTGTCACCACGGCTGTCGACGTGCTCACCACCCGAGGCAGGTTGGTGATGGTGGCGATCCACCCCAGGCCCCGCGAGGTGAACCTGCACCGGTTCTTCTGGCGCGAACTGGAACTTCTGGGCGCCCGGCTCTACCAGCGCGACGACGTGGAGGAGGCGATCCGACTGGTCGCGTCGGGCGCGATCCCGGCACGACAGCTCATCTCCCGGATCGAGCCGATCGACGCGGCCGCCGCCGCTTTCACGGCGCTCGAAGGTGGCGGCGTCATGAAGGTGCTGCTCGACCTGCAGGGAGGCGACAAGTGACCACGCTGTTCGACCTGTCCGGGCAGACCGCGGTCGTGACCGGGGCCCGGCGCGGCATCGGTCTCGCCATGGCCGAGGCCCTGGCCCTGGCCGGCGCCGACATCGTCGGCGTCTCCGCTCAGCTCGAAGCGAGCGGCAGCGAGGTCGAAGCCCGCGTGCAGGCCGCCGGCCGCCGGTTCACCGGGCTGCGGGTCGACCTCGGCGACCGGGCCGCCGTGCACCGGTTGGCCCGGGACCTCACCGGCCTCGGGCCGGTCGACATCCTGGTGAACAACGGTGGCACGATCGCCCGTACGCCGGCCGCGGAGCACCCGGACGAGATGTGGGACCAGGTGATCGAGGTGAACCTCAGCAGCCAGTTCGTCCTGAGCCGGGAGATCGGCCGGACGATGGTCGAGCGCGGCCGAGGAAAGATCATTTTCACGGCGTCGCTGCTGAGCTTCCAGGGCGGCATCACCGTCCCCGGCTATGCCGCGTCGAAGTCGGGCGTCGCCGGCCTGACCAAGGCGTTGGCCAACGAGTGGGCGGCCCACGGGGTGAACGTCAACGCGATCGCCCCCGGCTACATCGCCACCGACAACACCCAGGCGCTGCGCGACGACCCCGACCGTAACCAGGCGATCCTCGGCCGGATTCCGGCCGCCCGGTGGGGCCGGGCCGACGACCTCGGCGGTGCGACGGTGTTCCTGGCGTCGGCCGCGTCCGACTACGTCAACGGGATCGTGCTGCCCGTCGACGGCGGTTGGCTGGGCCGATGACCGGCGGGCAGGGGCCGCGGCGAGCCGGGATCGTCGACGCACACCACCACCTCTGGGTCCGCGCACGGCACCCCCAGACGTGGATCGACCCGGTGACGATGGCGGCCATCGACGCCGACTTCGAGCCCGCCGACCTCGCGCCGCTCGCCCAGGCGGCCGGGGTCACCGCGACCGTGGTGGTGCAGTCCATCGCCTCCGAGGCGGAGACGGTGGACCTGCTGGCCATCGCGGCCGAGGACACCCTCGTCCGCGGGGTCGTCGGCTGGGTGGACCTGACCGCCCCCGACGTCGTCGCCCGCATCGACCGCCTGCGGGCGGCACCGGGCGGAGACCGCCTCGTCGGTATCCGTCACCTCGTACAGAGCGAGACCGACCCGGAGTACCTGGATCGTCCGGACGTCCGGCGGGGGATCGCCGCGGTGGGCGCGGCGGGCCTGGTGTACGACCTGCTGGTCCGCCAGCACCAGCTACCCATGGCCGCGCGCCTGGCGCACGACCTGCCGGAGGTGAGCTTCGTCCTCGATCACCTGGGCAAGCCCGCGCTGGGCCGCCCGGAGATGACGGAGTGGACCCGCGGCCTGCGGGCGCTGGCGGACGCCCCCAACACCACGGCGAAGATCTCCGGTCTGGTGACCGAGGTCGATCGGTCGCCCTGGACGCCGGAAGACCTCCGACCGGCCGTCGAGGCCGCGCTCGACGCGTTCGGACCGGACCGACTGATGTACGGCTCGGACTGGCCGGTCTGTCTGCTCGCCAGTTCGTACGCGCGGTGGGTCGAGGTGCTGGCGGCGTTGCTGGGCGACCACGACGAGGCCGACCAGGCGTCGATCTGGGGCGACACGGCACGCCGCGTCTACGGGCTGGAGGCGTCGTGAGGGTACGGACGCTGCCGCTCCGCCCGCAGGTGCGTCTCACCGAGCTGGGCTTCGGTGCGGCCCAGGGCGGCAACCTGTACCGGACGACGACGGACGAGGAGTTCGCGTCGGCTGTCGACCGGGCCTGGGAGGCGGGTGTCCGGTACTACGACACCGCGCCGCACTACGGGCTGGGGCTGTCCGAGCGTCGGCTCGGCGCCGCCCTGCGGGAGCGGCCACGGGACGAGTACGTGGTGTCGACGAAGGTGGGGCGACTCCTGGTGCCCTCGCCGCAGGACGCGCACCTGCGGGACACCGAAGGGTTCGACGTGCCGGCCAGCCACCGGCGGGTCTGGGACTTCAGCCGCGACGGCGTCCTGCGGTCGATCGAGGCCAGCCTGGACCGTACCGGGCTGGACCGGGTGGACGTCGTCTACCTGCACGACCCGGACGACCACTGGGAGCAGGCGGCACGCGAGGCCGTACCCGCACTGGTCGAGCTGCGTGACCAGGGCGTCGTGGGCGCGATCGGCGCCGGCATGAACCAGTCGGCGATGCTGGCGCGGTTCGTGCGGGAGACCGACGTCGACGTGCTGATGTGCGCCGGGCGGTACACCCTGCTGGAGCAGGGGGCGGCGGACGACCTGTTGCCGGCCGCCACCGACCGGGGCGTGGGCGTGGTCGTCGCGGGCGTCTACAACTCGGGGCTGCTGTCGCGGGAGCGGCCACCGGCCGATGCCGTCTACAACTACCAGCAGGCGCCGACGGAGCTGATCGAGCGGGCACGACGGATCGCGGCGGTCTGCGAGACGTACGGGGTGACTCTGCCCCAGGCGGCGCTCGCGTTCGTCCGTCGGCATCCGGCGGTCGTGTCGACGGTCGTCGGCGTGCGCGACGGCGCGCAGGTCACCGAGACGATGCGACGGTTCGGGACCGCCGTGCCCGAGGAGCTCTGGGACGCGTTGGCGCAGGCGGGTCTGCTCGCCGTGTCGCCCGGCGCGGACGCCGGACGCGGCTGAGAAGGAGACGTCCCGGCCGGGACCGGCTCCGATCATCGGATACCGGCCCCGACCGGGACGTCGTTCGTTACCGCGACAAGCCGCGGATCACAGCGCGGTGAACCGCCACTGCTGGTTCGTCGCGTTGGTGCAGTTCCACTGCAACACCCGGGCGCCGTCGGCCGTGGAAGCGCCGTTGACGTCCATGCAGAGCCCGCTCAGCGCACTCTTCACCGTGTACACGCCGGAGGTTCCCGTCGCGGTTGCGGTGAACTTCTGCTGGTTGCCGTTGTTGCAGGTGGCCTGCTGGAGGAAGGCACCCGCCGCGGTCGAGCTACCGATCACCTCGACGCACTTGTTGCTGTGCACCGCCTTCAGGTAGAGCGCGCCGTTACCGGCGTCGACCGCCTGCCACCTCTGGTTGTTGCCACCGGTGGACGCCCACTGGGTGATCTGGGCGCCGTCGGCGGTGGAGACACCGCTGACGTCCAACAGCTTGTTGCTGTGCACCGCGGTGACCGTGTAGGTCTTACCCGCCAGACCGGTGCCGGTGCCGGTGCCGGGCGTCCCGACGCCGTTTCCGCCGAAGGTGTGCGAGTCCACATCGAACGAGTTGTTGGCGTTCTTGAACACCATGTAGAGCGTGTGCGTCCCGCCGAGGGCCGCGACGCTCACCGGTGTCGTGGACTGGTAGTTGTCCCAGCCACCCGTGCTGGGCACCGTGGTGGTGGCCAACAGGGTGCCGGTCGGCGAGTCGGCCCGCAGCTCGATCGAACCGCCGCCGGAGGGTGACGACAGCCGGTAGCTGACCGTCGAGATCCCCGACAGGTTCATCGGGGTGAACGCGATCCAGTCGTTCGAGGAGATGTCCCCGATGCGCTTGGTGCTCTCCGCGGCCGCCTGGTCGACCACCCGGATGCCGGACTGGCTGCTGAAGTACTCGGACTGCTTGTGCTTCGGTTGCAGGATCGCCTGTGCGGTGCCGGTGAGCGGCGCCCCACCGCTGGGGCCACCGTTGTCGGTGTACCGGGCGTTCAGCACGTAGAACAGGTTGGCGCCGTCGGGGTGCCCGCCGAGCAGGTCGGTGGAGATGGTCCCCGAGCAGCCCGGGTACTCGGTGGTCTCGTGCGCGTGGTCGTCGTGACCCAGCGCCGGGTTGAGGAACACCTTCGAGCAGTCGACCGTGCCGCCGTCCGGGTCGGTCACGGTGATCTGGTACGGCACCTTGTCACCGAAGGTGAGCATGCCGCCGTTGCCCGGTGTGGTGATGGTGAGCACCGGCGCGCTGTTGCCGACGGTGATCGGGACGTTGGCGAAGCCGGTCTTGCCGGTGCTGTCGGTGACCTTCAACTGGGCGGTGTAGTTGCCGTTGGAGGTGTACACCTTCGACGGGTTGGCCGCCGTGGAGGTGGTGCCGTCGCCGAACGTCCACAGGTAGCTCAACGTGTTGCCGTCCGGGTCGGACGTGCCGGCGCTGCTGAACTGGACGGTCAGCGGTGCGCTGCCGCTGGTGGGCGTGCCGGTGGCCTTGACGATCGGTGACCGGCCGCCCTGGTTGTAGTCGATCCGGTAGAGCCCGGAGTCGCTGTTGCCGCCGCCGAAGTTGGTGCCCCACTCCAGCAGGTAGAGCGAGCCGTCCTTGCCGAACTCCATGTCCATCGGCTTGTTGAACCGCACGTTGGGCAGGAACGGGTTGGTGCGGGTCACCGCCGAGGAGGAGTCGAAGTGCACCTCCTTGACGTAGTTGCGCGCCCACTCGTAGAAGAAGTGCACGCCGTCGTAGTAGGGCGGGAACTTCGTCTCGGAGGGGTTCGCCGCGTCGTACCGGTAGATCGGCCCACCCATCGGAGCGGAGCCGCCGGAGCCGAGCTCGGGGAAGGTCGTCGAGGCGGGGTAGCCATACCAGATGTTCGGCATGACGACCGGCTTCAGGCTGGTCAGACCGGTGTTGTTCGGCGAGTTGTTGACCGGCGCGGAGCAGTTGAACTTCGCGCCGACGACGCCGGTGTCCGGGTTGAACGGGGCGTACGGCTGGTTGTTGCCGTGGCAGAACGGCCAGCCGTAGTTGCCGGCCTGCTTGATCACGTTGAGCTCGACCAGGCCCTCCGGGCCGCGGTTGGTGGTGGGCGGGTTCCGGTCCGGGCCGTAGTCGGCCAGGTAGACCCAGCCGTTGGCCGGGTCGATGGAGAAGCGGAACGGGTTGCGGAAGCCCATCGCGTAGACCTCGGGCTTGGTCTGCGCGGTGCCCTGGGGGTAGAGGTTGCCCGACGGGATGGTGTAGCCACCGTTGGCCGAGGGCCGGATGCGCAGCAGCTTGCCCCGCAGGTCGTTGGTGTTGCCGGCGCTGCGGGCGGCGTCCAGGTTCGACTTGCCCGAGCGCCAGTCCAGCGGGGCGTAGCCCTGCCAGTTCGGATCCAGGTTCGGCGGCGTGTCGTCGCCGGTGCCGATGAAGAGGTTGCCGTCCGGACCGAACTTGATGTAGCCGCCGGTGTGGCCGGGCTCCGGGAACGTCCGGTCCCGGTACGCGGGGATGTCGATGATCGTCACGCCGCTCGACGTGTTCAGCGTGTCACCGCTGACCGTGTAGCGGGAGACCCGGTTGACGTCGGTGCTGCTGTTGGCCGGTGAGTGGTACAGGTAGATGTAGCCGTTGGTGGCGAAGTTGGGGTCCAGTGCCATGCCGGTGAGGCCGTCCTCACCGCCGGTGTAGACGCTGAGCGTGCCGGCCGTCACGGTGCTGTTGGTGGAGGGCTTGAAGATCTTCACCTGGCCGCCGCGCTGGACGTAGAAGACCCGGCCGTCCGGTGCCACACCCAGCGCCATCGGGTCGACGGTGTTGTCGTCGAGGGTGCGCTTCTCGAAGTTGCCCCAGACGGTGCCGCCGCAGTCTCCGGCGGCGTTACCGGCCGCCCACCGGATGCCACCGAGCACGTGGTTCTGGAAGTTCGCCTCGCTGTAGGAGCCGATCGCGTGGCCCATCGCGGTGGCCCACACCCGCCCGCCGTTGGTGTTGCGGCACCAGGAGATCGGATGATCCGGGCCCATCGCCCGGGATCCGGGGTTGTAGGTGCGCTCGTCGGCGGTCACCAGCACGTGCACGTTGCCGCGCGGGTTGGCGTCGAAGTTGTACCACTCCTCGCTGCGGGTCCACCGATCCGGCAGGCCGGCCGTCGACGGGTGCTTCTTGTCGGCGACGATGGCGGTGCCCTGGAGCACGCCGGGGGAGTGCTCGGGCATGTGGGCGCCGGCGTTGATGGTCTGGTCCCACCACGGGTATTCGTTCTCGATGCCCATGTCGGTGGCGTTGTGGATGGCGACGATGCCCTTGCCGCTGGCGAGGTAACCCTCCACCGCCTGGCGCTGCGCCGCCGAGGTCCAGACCATGCCGGAGGTCTGGAGCATGACGATCACGTCGAAGGTCGCCAGGTTACCGGCGGTGAAGACGCTGGAGTCCTCGGTCGCCACCACCTCGAAGTTGTTCGCCGCCGCCTGCTGCTGGATCATGCTGATCCCGGCGGGGATCGAGTCGTGGCGGTAGCCGGTGGTCTTGGTGAACACCAGGGCCCGGAAGGCCGGAGCAGCCGACGCGGGTGGGGCGAGTCCGAGCGCCAGCAACAAGCCGGCGATCACTGAGATGAGCAATGTGTTGCGACGCATGCCGTCTCCTAGGTTGGGCGGTGGGGGTGCGATCACGAGCACCACGCTGCGTCAGGTCGTGCCTGGACGCGCGGGTGGGCGTGAGCGTTCTGGTCTGTCCTCATGCCGTTCGCCGCAACGGCACTCAGACCCGCAGGACATCACCCAGCGTGACGGTCGCCGTGGTGCTCGTCCCGTGGTCCACGAGGTCAGGATGAGCTAGAGATCCATGACTGTCAATTAATGAAGTGACGTCCGACGTTCTGCCCGGTTGACGACGGCCGCCATCGACTGCCCAACTGCGGCATCGCTGCCGGTCTGGCTGCCGGGCCTGGCAATCGGCCCCGGTCGAGGATTGCGGACCAGCATCCAAACATCTATCTTCATACGTGTGATGTTTCGTCGATGTCAAGGGAATGTTCGCGATAGAAGAACGTAAGCATCCGCCGCTACCTACGAAAGTTCGATGGCTGGCACCTCGAAGTCGCCGTAGCGTTTGATCGAATATTGTTGATGACTACTGTCTGTGAGGGCTTTCGGAATGTCAGACCCACGGCCGGTGCCGTTACTCAACCTCCGGGGCATCGGCAAGTCCTTCCTCGGCGTACGCGTTCTCGACGGTGTCGACCTCGATGTCGCGCCGGGCGAGGTGCACGCCGTGGTCGGCGAGAACGGCGCCGGGAAGTCGACCCTCATGAAGATCGTCTCGGGCGGGTACGCCCCGGACGAGGGCACCGTCGAGTTCGCCGGCGAACAGCGCACGTTCCGTGGTCCGCGGGACGCGCAGCGGGCCGGCGTCGGCATCATCCACCAGGAGTTCAACCTGCTCCCGGAGCGCACCGTCGCGGAGAACGTCTACCTGGGGCACGAGCCCGTGCGTCGTGGGCTGGTCGACCGGCGGGCGATGCTCGACCGCACCACCCGACTGCTCGCCTCGATCGGCGAGACCACCCTGCCGGCGGACGCCCGGGTGGGGCAGCTCGGCGTCGCCCAGCAACAGGTCGTCGAGATCGCCAAGGCGCTCGCCCTGGACGCCCGCCTGCTCATCATGGACGAGCCGACCGCCTCGCTGGCCGACCACGAGGTCGAACTCCTCTACGGGTTGGTGCGCCGACTCCAGG
Organism: Micromonospora sp. WMMD964; assembly: GCF_029581455.1. Lineage (NCBI taxonomy): Bacteria > Bacillati > Actinomycetota > Actinomycetes > Micromonosporales > Micromonosporaceae > Micromonospora > Micromonospora sp. WMMD964. The sequence goes on from NZ_CP120860.1 coordinate 3,026,499, forward strand.
AGCGCGGCATCGGCCTGCTCTACGTCTCGCACCGGCTCGCCGAGGTCTTCGACCTGTCCAGCCGGATCACCGTCCTCAAGGACGGTCGCCACGTCATCACGGTGGACACCGCGGACACCGACGCCGACGCGCTGGTGCGGCACATGGTCGGCCGGGAGCTGTCCAGCTACTACCCGGACCGGGCCGCCCCCGAGGACCGCGGCCCGGTACGGCTCAACCTCCGCGACGTGGGCAACCGCAAGCTGCACGACGTCAACCTCCAGTTGCGCGCCGGTGAGGTGCTCGGCATCGGCGGCCTGCAGGGCTCCGGCCGCTCGGCGCTGGCCCGGGCGATCTTCGGGGTGACCCCGTTCACGACCGGCGACGTCAGCGTCGACGACCGGCCGGTCCGACTGCGCTCACCCCGCGCCGCGATGCGGGCCGGCATCGCGTACGTCACCGAGGACCGCAAGGGCGAGGGGATCGTGCCCCGCCAGTCGGTGCTCGACAACGCGCTGCTCGCCAGCCGGGCTGTCTTCGCCGCCCGGTCCGGCCGTGCGGCCCGTACGCAGCGCCTGCGCGAGCTGCTCGCCGCCGTGGAGGTCCGCTCCGCCGGCGACGACCAGGAGATCCGCTTCCTGTCCGGTGGAAATCAGCAGAAGGTCGTGCTGGCCCGCTGGCTCGCGCTCAACCCGCGGATCCTCCTCTTCGACGAACCGACCCGGGGGATCGACGTGGGTGCGAAGTCAGCCATCCACGACCTCGTGCGCAGCCTCGCCCGCGACGGAGCGGCAGTGCTGATGATCTCGTCCGACCTGCCGGAGCTGCTGGGGATGAGTGACCGCATCGTCGTCATGCGCGACGGGCGCGTCGCGGGCGAGCTGCCCGCCGGCGCGACCGAGGAGGACGTCGTCGCCCTGGCGGTCGGCACGGCACGGGAGGCCGCCGCATGAGCGCGCTGTCGCTCCTTCCGGCCCGCCGTCCCGTGCCGGGCGTCTTCGTGGCCCTGATCCTCACCCTGGCGATCGGTTGGCTGGTCGTTCTCGTCGACGGCGGCCAGCTCTTCAACCAGTCCACGACGGTGAGCCTGCTGCACGTCGCCGCCGGGCTCGGGCTCGTCGCCGTCGGCCAGACCCTGGTCATCCTGGGCGGTTCGCTCGACCTGTCGGTCGCGTACGTGATCAGTCTCAGCACTCTCGTCGCGGCCGAGACGATGAACGGCAGCGACGGCGCGCTGGTGCCGGCGATCGGCCTGGTGCTCGCGGTGAGCGCGGGCATCGGGCTGTTCAACGGCCTGCTCGTCACCAAGCTCCGGGTCAACGCGTTCATCGCGACGCTCGGCGTCGGGCTGCTGCTCAAGGGTTACCTCGACAACGGCTACGACGGCCCGGCCGGCACCACCTCGCCCACCCTCGTGCAGACCCTCGGCTACCAGCGCGTCGGCCCGGTGCCGGTGTCGTTCCTGCTGTTGCTCGCCGTGACCGCGGCAGTCTGGTTCGCGCTCACCCGGACCCGGTTCGGGCACCACCTGGTCGCCGTGGGCGGCGATCCGGAGGTGGCCCGGCTCTCCGGTGTCCGCAACGACCGGATCCTCGTCATCGCCCACGTGCTCTGCTCGATGTGCGCGGGGCTGGCCGGCATCTACCTCGCCAGTCGGCTCGGCTCGGGCGCGCCCCGGGTCGGCACCGAGGGTCTCTACGACCTGGAGTCCATCGCCGCCGTGGTGATCGGCGGGACGGCCCTCGCCGGTGGCCGCGGCGGCGTCATCGGCACCATCGGTGGGGTGCTGCTGCTCGCCAGCATCGACTCCATCTTCAACCAGCTCGAGGTCGACGCCTTCTTCAAGCAGGTGATCCGGGGCGTCATCATCATCGCCGCGGTCGCCGTCTACGCCCGCAGGGCCCTGCGAAAGGCGTCCTAGCCATGCAGACCGTCCACTCCCGTTCACTGCCGCTGCGGCTCCCCCGGGTGCGTCCCGGTGGTGTCCTGCCGATCCTCGTGATCCTCGCGGTGCTGTTGGTGCTCGTCGGCATCCGACAGCCCGACTTCCTGGCACCGCCCTCGCTGATGTCCTTCCTCGGCCGTTCGGCGCCGATCATCCTGCTCGCCGCCGGCCAGTACTTCGTGATCGTCTCCGGCGAGTTCGACCTCTCCGTCGGCTCCCTGGTCACCGCGCAGGTGGTGGTCGCCGCCCGGCTGATCGACGGCGACCCGAGCCGAACCTGGCCGGTGGTGCTGCTCCTGCTCGCCTTCGGGGCGTTCGTCGGCGTGGTCAACGGCCTCGTCACGACACGGCTGCGGGTGCCGTCGTTCATCACCACCCTCGGCATGTTCCTGATCCTCTTCGGCGCGGTCTACCTGTGGTCCGACGGCGCCCCGAAGGGCGCCCTCTCCGAGGAGTTCCGTCGGTTCGGTCGACGGGCCTTCGAGGACGTGCCGCTGCTCGGCCGGGTGCCGTACGCGCTGCTGGTCCTGCTGGTCCTCGCGGTGCTGGCCGTGCTACTGATGCGCTCCGACTTCGGGCGCACCCTGGTCGCCGTCGGTGACAACCCGCGCACCGCCGAGTTGAGCGGCGTACGCGTCTGGCGTACCCGAACCGCCGCCTTCGTCCTCAGCGGCCTCGCGGCGGCGGTGGCGGCGATCCTGCTGGGCGGCTACAGCGGGGTGTCGTTCCAGGCCGGGGCCGGTCTGGAGTTCGGCGCCATCACCGCTGTCGTCCTCGGTGGCGTCGCGCTGGGTGGGGGTCGCGGCGCGGTCGTCGGCGCGATGCTCGGCGCGCTGACCCTCGAACTGCTGTTCGCCCTGATGAATTTCTACGGCGTCTCCGGCGCCCTCAGGTCGGCCGTCCAGGGCGGGATCATCCTGCTCGCCGTGGCGGTCTCCGCAACGCGTTCTTCGTCGAGATAAGAGGAGCCATAGTGCGACGTTCCCTAGCGGCGCTGGCCGCTGTCACCCTGCTGTCCCTCACCGCCTGCGCCACCGACGAGCCGGCCGCGAGCCCGTCCGGCAGCGCTCCGGCCGCCGGCTCGGGCACCGGGGAGCAGTCGAAGTTCTTCGTGCAGGCCGACTACGACGCCGAGCTGGCACTGCTGACCGCCACCGCCACCGGGCCGGCCGACAAGCCGTGGGAGCAGGCGCTCAACCCGAAGATGGTGGACACCGCCAAGTTCAAGAAGAACGGGCCGCACAAGATCTGCTTCTCCAACGCGGCCCTGAACAACCCGTGGCGGCAGGTCGGGTTCAAGACCATGCAGGCCGAGGTCGAGGCGCAGAAGAGCCGCATCAAGGAGTTCGTGCACGTCGACGCCGAGGGCAAGGACCAGAAGCAGATCGCGGACATCAACGACCTGCTCGGCAAGGGCTGCGACGCGCTCATCGTCTCGCCGAACACCACCGCGACGCTCACCCCGGCCGTCGAGGCGGCCTGCCAGGCGGGCCTGCCGGTGGTCGTCTTCGACCGCGGCGTCAACACGAAGTGCCCGGTGACGTTCATCAACCCCATCGGCGGTTACGGGTTCGGCCACGTCGGCGCCGAGTTCGTCAGCCAGAAGATGAAGCCCGGCGGCAAGGTCCTGGCCCTGCGGATCCTGCCCGGCGTCGACGTCCTGGAGACCCGCTGGTCGGCGGCGAAGGTGGCGTTCGACAAGGCGAAGGTCGACGTCGTCGGCGTCGAGTTCACCGACGGTGACCCGGCCAAGACCAAGAAGATCGTCGACGACTACATCCAGCGGTACGGCACGATCGACGGGGTCTGGATGGACGCCGGAGCGACGGCCGTCGCGGCGGTCGAGGCGTTCCAGGACGCGGGCAAGCCCGTCCCGCCGATGAACGGCGAGGACCAGCTCGACTTCCTGAAGATCTGGAAGGACAAGAACCTCACCGCCATCGCGCCGACCTACCCGACCTACCAGTGGCGTACGCCGATCATCGCGGCGCTGCGGATCCTCGACGGCGAGCAGGTGTCCAACCCGTGGAAGCTGCCGCAGCCGACCGTCACCCAGGAGAACCTGGACACGTACCTCGACGCGAGCATGCCGCCCCTGCACTACGCGATGTGCGGCTGCACCGACCTGCCCGGCTACCCGCAGCGCTGGAAGTAGGTTCCCGATGTACGCCATCGGCGTCAACCCGTGGGTGTGGGCCTCGCCGGTCGACGACAAGGCCCTGGCCGAGCTGATCCCACGGATCGCGGCGTTCGGCTTCGACGCGGTCGAGTTGCCGATCGAGCAACCGGGTGACTGGGACCCGGTCCGCACCCGGGACCTGCTGGCGGAGCACGGCCTCGCCGCCGCCGGCGTCTGCGCGGTCACCCCGCCCGGTCGGGACCTGGTCGACGCACCGGCAGCGGTCGTCGAGTCGACGGTGGCGTACCTCAAGGAGTGCGTGGCGAACGCGGCGGCCGTCGGCGCTGGATGCGTCGGCGGCCCCGTGTACGCCTCGGTCGGTCGGACCTGGCGGATGTCGCCGACGGCTCGCGCCGCCTGCTACGCGGACTTCCGGCGCGCCCTGACGCCGGTCGCGGAGCAGGCGGCCGAGTGCGGGGTGAGCATCGGTGTCGAGGCGTTGAACCGCTACGAGACGAGCGTCGTCAACACGATCGAGCAGACGGTCGAGCTGATCGACGGCCTGCCGTCGAGCGTCGGCATCATGATCGACACGTACCACATGAACATCGAGGAGGCCGACCCCTACGCGGCCCTCGCCGTCGCCGGGCGGCACATCAAGCACGTCCAGGTCAGCGGCACCAACCGGGGCGCACCCGGTGCCGACCACTTCGACTGGCCCCGGTTCTTCACGGTCCTGCGCGACACCGGTTACCAGGGCGCGATCTGCATCGAGTCGTTCACGGCGGAGAACGAGACGATCGCCACCGCCGCAGCGATCTGGCGTCCGCTGGCCCCCTCGCAGGACCGCCTCGCCACGGACGGCCTGCGCTACCTCCGGGAGATCCTCGGCTAGCCCCGCCCGTCCGTCCGCCACGCCTCCCGCCCGCCCGCCGAGGCGTTCCGTCCCCATGCCCTCCACACGTCAGGAGTACCGTCCCGTGTCCTCATCCCCTCCGCCGCTGCGCCGACTGCTGGCCGGCGCCGCCACGACGGCGGTGACCGCAGCGGTCGCCGTGACCGTCGCGGCCTCCCCGGCCGCCGCGGCCACCACCACCCTCTACGCGTCGCCCTCGGGCACCGGCAGCAGCTGTACGGTCAGCCAGCCGTGTTCGCTGACCGCCGCCCAGGCCGCGGTGCGGTCGCAGAACAGCTCCATGTCCGGTGACATCGTCGTGGAGCTGGCCAACGGCACCTACCGGCTCACGTCGCCGATGCGGCTGACCGCAGCCGACTCGGGCACCAACGGCTACCAGGTGATCTGGCGGGCCGCCGCCTCCGCCCGGCCGACGATCACCGGCGCCCGGGCGGTCACCGGGTGGTCGCTGGTGGACTCCGGGAAGAACATCTGGCGGGCCAACGTCGGCGCCGGTCTCGACTCGCGTCAGCTCTACGTCAACGGGGCCGTCGCCACCCGGGCGCGCACCGCCGTGAACCGTGCCGACTTCACCTTCACCACGAGCGGCATGCGGTTCAGCAACAGCGCGCTCAGCTACCTCAACAACCTCGGCAACCAGAACCGGGTCGAGGTGGAGAGCGTCGGCTCGTTCACCGACCGGTACTCGCCGGTGCAGAGCATCAGCGGCAACTTCCTGACCATGCAGCAGCCCGCGTGGAACAACAACACCTTCGGGTTCGACACCCTCTCCAGCCCGCACCGCGCGGGCCCCTTCTACCTGACCAACGCGTACGAGTTCCTGGACTCACCGGGGGAGTGGTACCTCAACCCGAGCAACGGCCAGCTCAACTACATCCCGCTCGCGGGGCAGTCCATGAGCTCCGTCAGCGTGGAGCTGCCGCAGTTGCAGTCGCTGGTCAACGTCGGTGGCACCTACGACGCGCCGGCGCACCACATCTCGTTCAGCGGGATCACCTTCACCGGCACCAGCTGGCTCGGCCCGAGCAGCAGCAACGGCTTCGCCGACCAGCAGACCGGCGCGCACATCACCGGCACGTGGTCGCGTCCGTCGGATGCGTTGACCTCCTGCCAGGCCGGCTGCCCGCAGTTCGAGGCCACCCGGCCGAACTGGAACCAGATGCCCGCCGCCGTGCAGGTCTCGGCCGCGAACACGATCACCTTCAGCGACTCCCAGTTCGTCAACCTCGGACAGACGGCCATCGGAATCGGCAACGACGCCAACGCCCACGCCAGCGGCGTCGGCCTGGGCGCCAGCAACATCACCGTGACCCGCTCCGAGATCGCCCGCAACTCCGCCGGGGGCATCGTGGTCGGCGGCGTACGCGCCGACGCCCACCACCCCAGTGACCAGCGGATGGTCAACCGCAACATCACCATCAGCAACAACCGCGTCCACGATCTGGGTCTGGAGTACCGGGGGGTGGTCTCGATCCTGACCACCTACGTGAACGGGGCGTTGATCTCGCACAACGAGGTCTACAACATGCCGTACACCGGGCTGTCGGTCGGCTACGGCTGGGGCGCCAACGACGCCGGTGGCAGCCAGCACTACGCCAACCGGGGCCTCTACAACTACCAGCCGCGCTACACGACGGCGACCACGGCGGCCAACAACCAGGTCATCGGCAACTACGTGCACGACGTCATGCAGCAGATGACCGACGGTGGGTGCATCTACACCCTGTCGGCGAACCCGGGCGGCACCATCAACCAGAACTACTGCCTGCGGACCAACGGGTGGTTCGGGCTCTACTTCGACGAGGGCTCGCGCTACTACACCGCCCGCAACAACGTCTTCTCCAACACCGGCACGTGGGCCACCGCCAACTACTGGTACGCCGAGAACATGGGCAACTTCACCGTCACCAACAACTGGTCGACGAACAACAGCACCAACGTGACCAACGGGGATCGCGGCAACGTGGTCAACGGCAACGTCACGGTCTCCGGCGGCAACTGGCCGTCCGGCGCGCAGACGGTGATCAACGCCGCCGGTGTGCAGAGCGGCGGCGGCACCAACCCGCAGAACGTGCAGCTCGTGGGCGTCCAGTCGGGCCGCTGTGCCGAGATCGGCGGGTCGAGCACGACCAACGGCACCCAGGCCCAGCTCTGGGACTGCATCAGCGGCGCCACCAACCAGCGGTGGACCCACACCGCCGGCCGGCAACTCATGGTGTACGGCAGCAAGTGCCTGGACGCCTCCGGCCAGGGCACCGGCAACGGCACCCAGGTGGTCATCTGGGACTGCAACGGTCAGGCGAACCAGCAGTGGAACATCAACGCCAACGGCACGATCACCGGTGTGCAGTCGGGTCTGTGCCTGGACGCCAACGGCGCCGCCACGGCGAACGGCACGAAGTTGATCCTCTGGTCCTGCAACGGCGGGACCAACCAGCAGTGGCAGGTGCGTAGCTGAGCTGAGTCGAGCTGAACGGTCCGGGCTGGGGCGAGCGCCGCAGCCCGGACCGTCGCCGTCAGGTCGCGGCGAGCGCGCGCGCCGGGTCCGGCACCAGCCCGGCCGACGCGTCGAGACGTACCGGGATGGGGTCGGTGAGTTCCCCGACGAACGTCCCGTCGACGTGGTCGAGGAAACCGATGAGTGACCAGTCGTCGGCGGGTCCGGGGACCAGCCGCGGCGCGTACAGGTGCGGGTGCGTGAACGGGCGGGCGGACGCGATGTCCCACGGGCCGCGCACGGTGTCGCCGGTCGTCACCCAGATCCGGTGGTCGTCGCGTCGAGCGCTGCTGGTGGCGTCGGTGGAGAACAACAGCAGGGGTTGCCCGTCGATGACGGCGACCTGGGGTACCTCCAGGTGGCCGAAGCCGGCCGGTGTCGACAGCGGCGGTTGGACGGTCCAGGTGAGGAGGTCGGCGGACGTGGCGTGGCCGACGACGCCACGGCTGTTCGACGGTCCCGTGTTGGCGCGGGCGGTGACGAGCATGTGCCACCCGTCGCCGTCCGGGTCGGGGAACACCCACGGATCCCGCCAGGCCTGCTCGTACCACAGGTCCTTGTCGAGCAGCTCGTACCAGGTCGGGTCGGCCTCGACGATCGGCTCGGTGCCGTGCCGGTGCCAGGTGGTCAGGTCGTCGGAGACGGCCAGACCGATGCGTTGGACGAGCCCGTCCTCGGCGCGGCCGACCCCGGTGTAGAACAGGTACCAGCGTCCATCCGGGCCGCGGACCGTGCAGCCGGTCCAGGTCGCCAGGTCGTCCCAGCCGGGACTGTCGGCGGGGACCACGGCGTCGGCGACCAGACGCCACGAGTGCAGGTCCGCCGAGACGGCGTGGCCGATCGTGGCGCGGTGGTGGCGGCGGTGCGGGTCGTGCAGGGCACGGGACGCGCGGAGGAAGAACACGTGCCAGAGGCCGTTGTCGTCGCGTGCGTACCAGCTGTCCCACACCCAGTGGTCGGGTAGACGAAGCATGGCCGGAAACCTAGCACTAAACCGTTTTAGCGTCGGTCTCGGCGGGGTCGGTTCGGTGCTCAGACGGCCAGTCCGCCCGGATTCGCGGTGGCCTCGCGGTCACTTCGCCGGAGGGGCGAGGGACTTCCGGCGACGCAGGGGCATCGGCACGAGTGAGGGTTCGCTGACACCGCCGTCGAGGAGCAGCTCGACCGCGCGTCGCCCCATCTGCTCGTGCGGCAGTGCCGTGGTGGCCAGGCCGGGACGCAGCCAGGCGGCGATCGGGTCGTCGTCGAACGAGATCACCGAGATGTCCTCGGGCACCGTCAGCCCCGCCTCGCCGAGTGCCTGGTAGGCGCCGAAGGCCAGGCGGTCGTTCATGCAGATCACCGCGCTGGGTCGCGGGGACCGGCTCAGGAGGCCGCGCATGGCGGCGTACCCGTGCTCGGGTAGCCACTCGGTGCAGAAGCACTCGGCCAGCAGGGAGACGTCGGCGTCGCCCAGCGCCTGCCGGATACCGTGCAGACGGGCCCGGGCGGCGAGCGAGACCTCGGGGTCCTCCTCCTTGAGTCGGTTGCGGCCGATGAGCGCGATCGCGTCGCGGTGGCCGAGTTCGAGCAGTGTGGTGGCGGCGGTGCGGCCGGCCCGGTCGTCGTCCGGAAGCACGCTGGGCAGGCCGTCGGAGCTGGTGGCGTTGAGCAGCACCACCGGACCGCCGAGGATGGCCGGAGGCACCGTCAGCCGTCGGGTGGCCATCGCCGCGTAGATCACCCCGTCGACCTGCCGGTCGAGCATCGCCTCGATGGCGTACTGCTCGAACGTGGCGTCGCCCTGCGTCTCGGTGATGAGCAGCACGTGGTCCCGCTCGCGGGCCGCGTCGAGAGCACCGCGGATGAGGTCGCCGGCGAACCGGGTGGTGGCGACGATGTCGGAGACGAACGCGATGGTGGCGGTCTTGCGGGTACGCAGGCTGCGCGCGGCGAGGTTGGGCCGGTAGCCGAGCTCCTCCGCGGCGGCGAACACGCGCTGGTGCGCCTCGGCCGAGAGTCGGGTGCCCTCCCGGCCGTTGAGCACCATCGACGCGGCGGTCTTGGACAGCCCGGCTCTCCGCGCGACGTCGGCGAGTGTTGCTCTGTTGCTGCCCATCAGTCCTCCGAATCAGGCGCGGTGCCGTAGGCGCTGCTCCTGCCCATCATGATGCGTCCCCGCCCGAGATCTCGCGTCGGTCACGCCGAGAGTGGTGTGAACCCGACGTTTCCGCCCTGTTGCCAGGTTGTCCTTGACAGCTCCCCGTGCCACGCGCATGCTCTGCTAAATCAGTTTAGCGACCACTTCTGGTGCATCCAGAGGCGCCTTCGGTGGCCGTGCCAGGGCTCGTGGTGGCGGGTGCTGTGTCGTGCTCGATCCACGGGTCGCGACGGGCACGTCGTCGCCGTCACTCCGGCGCGGTGGTTCCGGTGGAGCCTGTCGCGCGGTCGTGGGCCGCGGGGCGGGATGAATAGTCGAGGAGTCATGAAATGGCAGAATTGCTGACGAACCTCACGCGACGGAGAACCGTGCTCCTCGCGTCGCTCCTGTCGGTCGGAGTGGCCGCGACGGCGTGCAGCGCGCCCGGGGAGGACCGGTCGGCGGCCCCGAAGTCCGACGCCGCCGTCACCACCGACCTCGGGACCGCCCCGATCACCCTGGAGATGTACGCGGAGACCGGCTTCCCGCTCGCCAAGGCACTGGCCGACGAGTTCTCCAAGCAACACTCGAACGTGAAGTTCAACATCCGTGAGGACCAGTTCACGGTGATCGTGGAGAACGCGCCGCGGGTGATGGCGTCGGACAACTCACCCGACATCATCCGGCTTCCCACGATGGTCGACCTGGTCAAGGACGACCTGCTCAAGAACCTCGACCCGTACTTCACCGCGTACGGCTGGGACAAGTTCCCGGCCTCGCAGCTCGTGCAGTTGCGCGTCGGTGAGAACACCCGGGGCACCGGGTCGCTGTACGGCATGGGGCTCGGCTACAGCGTCACCGGCGTCTTCTACAACAAGAAGCTGGCCGCCCAGGTCGGCATGACCCAGCCGCCGGCCACCGTCGCCGACTTCGAGCAGCTGTTGGCGAAGGCGAAGACCGCCGGGGTCCAGCCGATCATGCAGTTCAACAAGAACACGGCGGGCATCAACTTCCCGCACCAGGCGTTGCAGAACCAGTTCGGGGACCCGACCCAGGTCGCCGACTGGATCTTCCAGAAGCCGGGGGCCACGTTCGACACTCCGGCCGCCCTGAAGGCCACCCAGACCATCCAGAAGTGGGCGCAGGCCGGCTACTTCCCCAAGGACGCCAACGCCATCGACTACGCGGGGATGGTGGGGGAGTTCCAGAAGGGCAACGGCCTGTTCATGTTCAACGGCGACTGGGAGTCGGCCAACCTGGACAAGGGGATGCCCGGCAACGTGGGCTTCTTCCTGTTCCCCACCGAGTCGGCCGGCGGCAAGCACGTCGCGATGTCCGCCCCGAACACCTTCGGCGTCTCCGCCAAGGCCAAGAACCCCGACGCCGCCGCGTTCTTCCTGAACTGGGCTCACACCAACCCGAAGGCGCGCGAGATCGCGGTCACCGTCGGAGGCTCCAGCCCCGGCGGCCCGAGTGACCTTCCGGTGCCGGCCGCCGCCCCGAACACCGTCCTCGCCGAGACCCTGAAGGCGTCGCAGCAGCTCGGCGCGGAGAACGGCGCGGTGGACTTCACCGCGAACGCCACCGGTGGCATCTTCGCCGCCGCGATCACTCCGGAGATGCAGAAGCTGGTCGCCGGGCAGCAGACTCCCGAGGGGTACGTGAAGGCCGTCCAGGCCGAGTACGCGAAGGAACTGTCCCGATGACGTCTGCCCTCGGCAGCGCACCGACCGGGCGGGACAGTCGTGCCGCCCGTCCCACCCCCACGCGGGCTCACCGACTTCGGTGGGCCCGCGCGGCCGGGACCGGCTGGTTGTACGTCCTGCCCGCCCTGGTGATGTACGCGGTGTTCGTCCTCCGCCCGCTCGTCCTGACGTTCCAGTACTCGCTCTACGACTGGAACGGGATCGGGGTGGCCCGCTGGGCGGGGCTGGACAACTACGTCACCGTGTTCACCGACAGCGACCTGCTCAAAATCATCGGCAACGCGGTCGTCCTGATCGTCTTCTTCAGCTTCATCCCCGTCGCGCTCGGTCTGTTGGTGGCGAGCATGGTCCGGCGGATCACCACCGGCGCGTTCGGGACGGTCGTGCGGACGATCCTGTTCCTGCCCCAGGTCATCCCGCTGGTGGCGGCGGGCATCGCGTGGAGCTGGCTGCTCTCGTCGAACGGTCTGGTCAACCAGGCGCTGCGCGCGGTCGGCCTGGGTGGCGTCGCCCGCGCGTGGCTCGGCGACTTCGACACGGCGCTGCCCGCCGTGGGCGTGATCGGGGCCTGGGTGCTGCTCGGGCTCTGCACGATCCTGCTGGTCACCGGCATGAGCAAGATCGATCCCGCGCTCTACGAAGCCGCCCGCCTGGACGGCGCGGGTCCGGTCCGTGAGTTCCTCGCCGTGACCCTGCCCAGCCTGCGCCAGGAGATCGGCGTCTGCCTCACCGTGACGATCATCGCAGCCCTGGCCAGCTTCGACATCGTCTACATCTCCACCAGCGGCGGCCCCGGCCTCCAGACCACCGTCCCGGGCCTGGAGATCTACCGACTGGCCTTCTCACAGCGTCAGGTCGGGCTCGCCTCCGCGCTCGCCGTCGTCCTCATGGCGCTGGTGCTGGTCTGTGTGCTGCCGATCCAGCGACTGACCCGAGGGGAGAAGCGGTGAACCTGAGCCGCCGTGAACAGGTGACCGGTCGTGTCTTCCTGATCGCCCTGATCATCGTCACCCTGCTGCCGTTCGTGAGCATGCTCTCGGCGGCGTTGCAGCCGCGCGGCACCGTACCCACGGGTCTGGCCTGGCCTTCCGACCCGCAGTGGGGAAACTTCGCCGACGCCTTCACCGCCGCCAACATGGGCGCTCTGCTGCGCTCCAGCCTGCTCATCGTGGCCGGCGTCGTGCCGGTGTCCGTGCTCATCGCCACCATGGCCGGGTTCGGGCTCGGTCAGCTCCGGGTGCCCGGCGGCCGACTCGTCTTCGGTCTGCTCCTGCTCGGGCTGACGTTGCCGTTCGAGGCCGTGGTCACCCCGCTCTATTACCAGATGCAGGACTTCGGCCTGCTCAACACGCGTTGGGCGATCATCCTGCCGCTGATCGGCCTCTACATGCCGTTCGCGGTGTTCTGGATGCGGGCGCACTTCACCAACGTGCCGGTCGAGTTGTCCGAGGCGGCCCGGGTGGACGGCAGCAGCACGTGGCAGATGTTCTGGCGGGTCCAGGTGCCGCTGGCCCGACCGGCCATCGCCTCGCTGACGATTCTGATGTTCCTCTGGACCTGGAACCAGTTCCTCCTCGCCATCGTCCTGGTCGACGACGCCACCAAACGCACCATGGCCGGGGCGCTCGGCGCGTTCCAGGGGCAGTGGGGCACCGACCTGGTGCTGCTGTGCGCCGGATCGCTGCTGATCCTCACGCCCACCCTGATCGTGTTCCTGATCTTCCAGCGACAGTTCATCAAGGCCCTGATCCAGGGATCAGTGAAGGGGTAGGCAGTGGTCACACAGCCGCAGATCCACGGTCACGCCGACGAGGGCTACGGCCGCGTCGCCGACGTGTTCCGCGACAACTTCGCCTCCCGGGGGGAGGTCGGCGCCGCGGTCACCGTCTACGTCCGTGGTCGCCGGGTCGTCGACCTGTACGGAGGGGTGGCCGACACGCGCACCGGGCGACAGTGGGACGCGCACACACCGGTGGTCGTCTTCTCCTGCACCAAGGGAATCCTGGCGATCTGCGCCTACCTCCTGGTTCAGCAGGGCCGGCTCGACCTCGACGCCCCGGTGACGCGCTACTGGCCGGAGTTCGGGCAGCACGGCAAGGCGGGCATCCCGGTGCGCTGGCTGCTCACCCACCAGGCCGGTCTGCCCGCGCTGGACCGGCACCTGACCCTCGACGAGGTGCTGGCCTGGGATCCGGTGATCAAGGCGATCGAGGCGCAGACCCCGCTGTGGCAGCCGGGCAGCGCGCACGGCTACCACTCGATGACCTACGGCTGGCTGGTCGGCGAGGTCATCCACCGCATCACCGGCCGACTGCCGGGCGTGTACTTCGCCGAGACCGTCGCGGAGCCGCTCGGCCTGCGCACCTGGCTCGGGCTCCCCGCCGCCGAGAACGACACGGTCGCCTGGGGGCTCGCGCCACCGCCGGACGCCGACCCGTTCGTGGATCCGGTCGCCGAACGCGGGATCACCATGGGGGGCGCCTTCGCCTTCCCCGCCGACGACGACGGTCTGGTCAGCTTCAACGACCCGGCCATCCGGGCCGCCGGTGTCCCCGGCGCGGGCGCGGTGAGCACCGCGGACGGTCTCGCGCGTCTCTACGCGGCGTGCGTGTCGGACATCCAGCGTGGTCCCCTGCTGACGACCGCGTCGGTGGACGACGCGGTGGTCGTCCGGTCTCGGGGTCAGCAGCGGCACGGCCCGCCGGACACCGGGCAACGCTGGGGGAGCGGTTTCCTGCTGCACTCACCACCGGCCCGGCCGCTCCTGGGCGAGCGCAGTTTCGGCCACGACGGCGCGGGCGGGAACCTGGCCTTCGCCGACGCCCAGCACCAGGTCGGGTTCGGGTACGTGGTCAACCAGATGCGCGGGATGGGCGACGAACGCGCCAACCGACTGACCGAAGCCCTCAAAGCCTGCCTGACCTGACCCACCCCCTCCCGGACCGCCCCCCAGGCCGGGCCCACCCCGGTGATCATGAAGTTATCGCCCGACACGCCGGGGTCGATGACGACAACGTCATGATCGCCGGGGTGGTGGCGCGGGCAGGTTGTCCACAGTGGAGGGACGGGGCTGTTACGGGGACACTTCGGGCACGTTTCATCGATGCTCTTGACAGGCTTTGTTAGCGATAACACGATGGCTTTCACGCCGCTCTCGTGTTTGGAGCTCGTCTTGGCCGTGCTGGTCCGCTCACGTGTCCTGAACTCCGCCCGAAGGCTCGCTGTGAACAGCCTGAACGACATCGCCCGCCGCGTCACGAGGGCGTCGGCGCGTGTCGTGCCCTCAGGGTCGCCGCGTCGCCTCCTTCCACTGTGTGCGTTCGCATCAACCCTCTTACTCGGCCTGAGCCTGCTGACCGTGCCCACCGCCGCGCAGGCCGCGGACGCGTGGTCGCCCCGATCGTCGTACACCTCGACCGACACCGGCGCCGGCACGTACTCGGTGCCGCTGCTCAACGCCGACGTGCCGGACATCAGCGTCGAGCGCGTGCCGGCCGCCGAGAACGACGAGGGCCGGGACGTCTACTACATGATCAGCACGACGATGCATCTGAGCCCGGGCGCGCCGATCATGAAGTCGTACGACCTGGTCAACTGGGAGATCGTCAACTACGTCTTCGACCGGGCGAGCGTCGGTGACTCCTTCTCGCTGCGCAACGGCCAGAACTCGTACGGCCAGGGCCAGTGGGCGTCGTCGCTGCGCTACCACGACGGCATGTTCTACGTCGCCTTCAACACCAACAACCTCAACGGGGCCTACCTCTACCGCACCGACGACATCGAGAACGGCGCGTGGCAGCGCACCTCCCTCGGCCGTGGCCTGCACGACCCGTCGCTGTTCTTCGACGTCGACGGCACGCCGTACATCTTCTACGGCTCGGGTGGCACCAGCGCCGTACGCCTCAACGCCGGCCTGACGGCCATCGAGCAGGACTTCCCGAACATCTTCACGGCGAGCAACTACGCCGGGCAGCCGTTCATCGGTGGCCTGTTCGAGGGCGCGCAGTTCTACCACATCGACGGCTGGTACTACGCCGTCATCATCACCTGGCCGTCCGGGCAGGGCCGCCAGGTCGTCATGTTCCGCTCGAAGGACCTGCTCGGGCGTTACACGTCAGCCGGTGGGGTGAACACCTACGAGGCGCGCGGTGTGCTCAACTCGAACGGTTTCGCCCAGGGCAGCCTGGTGCCGATCGGTCGCGAGGGCGGGCGGACCGACTGGCACGGCATGTTCTTCCGCGACACGTTCCCGATCGGCCGGATCCCGGCGCTCATCCCCGCCACCTGGCAGGACGGCTGGCCGACCTTCGGCACCAACGGGGTCGTGCCGGTCAACGGCCTGTTCGACAAGCCGATCCGACTGAGCCCGGCGGAGGAGGTGTTCGAGCGGCAGAAGAGCATCGTCGCCTCGGACGACTTCGCCAACGACGCGCCCCACAAGGCATACCAGGACGAGCAGTGGACCGTCCCGGCGCCGCTCGACCCGGCGGAGGTCGCGCCGAACGGCTCGCGGCTGGACCTGGCGTGGGAGTGGAACCATGCCCCGGACAACAGGCACTGGTCGCTCACCGACCGCGAGGGTTGGCTGAGGTTGACGACCGGCACGGTGGTCACCGGCCGGTACGTCTACACGAAGCTGTCCAACCGGGCCGAGTTGGCCTGGTTCGAGGAGGCCCGCAACACGCTCTCGCAGCGGACGTTCGGGCCACGGCAGTCGGTGCAGACGCGGATGGACATCTCCGGGATGCGCGACGGCGACGTGGCGGGCCTGGCGGCGTACAACCGGGGGTTCTCGTACGTGGCGGTCAAGCGTGTCGGCGGCGTGAACACTCTCGGCGTCGTGAACAGGTCGCAGCCCTTCGCGGTCGACCTCGACCAGTCGACCCTGGAGGCGTTCCTCCCGGGCACGACCGTGGCGCTCGGCGACGCGACAGAGGTGCAGGTGAAGGCGGACCTGGACTTCGCCTCGCCGGTCGGGCAGTTGTGGACGACGTTCTACTACAGCCTGGACGGCGTGCAGTGGACCCGGTTGGGCGACCGCGTCGGTCCGCAGACGTTGGACGGCAGTCTCGCGCACTTCATGGGTCACCGGGTCGGCCTGTTCACCTACGCGACGCAGGAGACCGGCGGACGGGTCGACTTCGACGACTACCTGCTCAGCGACACGCTGACCGCGCAGGGTCGTCCGCTGGACACCACCGCTCTCGACGCGGCCATCGCCCACGCGCAGACGCTCGACGCGCGCCACTACCCGGCCGACGCGTGGGCGGCGACGCGGTCGGCCCTCGCGGCGGCGACGTCGGCACGGGCCGGCGGGTTCGGCACCCAGAACGAGATCGACGCGCCGGAGCGGGCTCTCAGCTACCAACTGGCCCGCCTCGGCGTGCTCGCGGCGCTGCCGGTGACGGTCAGCGCCCAGGTGCGGTGCCTGGGCGGCAAGGCGTACGTCGCGGTGCAGGCCCGTAACGACAACGACGAGCCGGTCGGGATCACCGTGCGGACGCCGTACGGAGACCGGTCCTTCGCCGCTGTGGCACCCGGCTCCCACGTCTACCAGTCCTTCCACACACGTGCGACGTCGGTGGCGGCCGGTTCGGTGACGGTCCAGGTCACCGGTGCCGTCGGCGGCCGGGACGTGACCACGGTGCGCACCGCGTCGCATCCCGCCGCCACCTGCGGCGGATAACCCACCACCCACCACCCACCACCCACCGGCCACCGGTGGGCGGCGTACGACAGCTCCGTTCCGGTGCGAGCCGATGCGGCAGCGACCCCCGATGTCCGGACCACCCGAGGACGCACGACCACCGATCCCCCGTACACCGATGACCGCATGTCAGAGATGAAGGAGGACGTTTCGTGGAACAACGACTGCGACGAGCGACCCGAGGGAGGGTCGCGGCGATCGCGACGGTGGGCCTGATGCTGGCCGCCGGGCTCGTCACCACGTCGGCGCCGGTCCAGGCCGCCGACACCGATCTCATCGTCAACGGCGGGTTCGAGAACGGCCTGACCAACTGGTTCGTCAACAACGGGAACGCCACCGACAGCGCCCAGCTCACGGCGACGTCGGACGCCTACTCCGGAGCGAGCGCCGTGCTCGTCACCAGCCGGACCACCACCGGGTCCGGTCCGATGCAGGACCTCAGCGGCAAGGTGCAGGCCGGTCAGGCGTACACCCTGACCGCCCGGATCAAGTACGAGAACGAGAGCGGACCGGCGACGAAACAGTTCTTCGCCACCATGCACTACGGCGGGGGCACCTACACCAACCTCGTCAGCGTGACGGCGACGAAGGGCCAGTGGGCGCAGTTCAACGGGACGTTCACCATCCCGGCGGGGCAGAACGTCTCGACGGCCCGCCTGTTCTTCGAGACGCCGTGGACGAGCACCCCGTCCACCGACCCGGCCCTGCACCTCATGGACTTCACGCTCGACGACGTGTCGGTGGTCGGCGCCGCCCCGCCCGCGCCGGCCTCCAAGACAATCGAGGTCGTCGGGAAGCTGCCCGGCGAGCACAACCCGTTGATCGGGCACAAGTTCGGCGCCGACGGCTTCGGCTTCGTGCACGACGGCCGGGTCTACATGTACCTGACCAACGACACCCAGGGGTACGCCCCGAACCCGAGCACGGGGGTGTCGCCGGGAATCAACTACGGCGACATCAACCAGATCACGGTCATCTCGTCCGAGGACCTCGTGAACTGGACGGACCACGGCGAGATCCAGGTCGCCGGCCCGAACGGGGTGGCGCCGTTCACCGCCAACTCGTGGGCGCCGGGCATCGCCAAGAAGGTGGTCGACGGTGTGGAGAAGTTCTTCCTCTACTACGCCAACGGCGGTGGCTCCAGCAACGTGATCACCGGTGCGTCACCGCTTGGCCCGTGGACCAGCGAGCGTACGAGCACGCTGATCAACGGCAGCACCCCCGGTGCCGAGGACGTCGCCTGGAAGTTCGACCCGGCGCCGTTCGTGGACGACGACGGTCAGCCGTACCTCTACTTCGGTGGTGGCCCCGCGTCGACGAACATGCCGCCGGCCGAACGCTTCAACAACCCGAAGAACCTGCGGGCGATCGAACTCGCCGACTCCATGGTCGCGACCGAGGGGAGGGCCGCGGTCGTGGACGCGCCCGTCGCGTTCGAGGCCGGTCACGTCTTCAAGCGCGCGGGCAGGTACTACTTCTCGTACTCGTCGCACTTCGGCGGCAACGACTTCGGTGGCAGTCAGCAACCACTTCCCGGCTACCCCGGAGGCGGCCAGATCGGCTACATGATCTCGGACGACCCGATGTCGTGGCCGAAGGAGACCTACGCCGGGGTGCTCTTCCCCAACCAGTCGCAGTTCTTCGGTAGCGGCACCGGTGGCAACAACCACCAGTCGGTGTTCGAGTTCGAGGGTAGGTACTACTTCACCTACCACGCGCCGACGCTGAACAAGCGCATCAACGGCAACACCACCCAGGGATACCGCAGCCCGCACATCCAGGAGCTGGCCTTCAACCCGGACGGCACGATCCAGCAGGTCGTCGGCACGTACGCCGGTGTGGACCAGGTCCGCGACTTCGACCCGTACCGCGTCTTCGAGGCCGAGACCTTCGGCTGGAGCAAGGGTGTCGCGACCGTGCCGGTCGACGGCGGCTCCGCCCAGTTCGGCGGCACCGCGCCGAACCTGGCGGTCCGCGACGTCGACGACGGCGACTGGACGGCGTTGTCGTCGGTGGACTTCGGTGACGAGGGCGCGCAGAGCGTGACGGCACGGGTGCGGGCCCTCGCCGCCGGCGGTCAGGTCCAGGTCCGGCTGGACGACGTCGCCGGTCCCGTCGTCGGCACGATCGCCGTCGACACCCCCGTCGGCCAGTGGGCGGAGGTGACCGCGCAGCTCGACGGCGTCAGCGGTGTGCACGACGTCTACTTCACCTACAGCGGCCCGGCCGGCGTCGACCTCCTCGAGATCGACAACTGGGCCTTCGCAGCGGCCACCCAGCCCGGACTGCCCGCCACGGTCACCGCGTCGACCCGGTGCGTGGCCGGCCGGGCGTACGTGGCCGTGCAGGCGCGCAACGACCACGACGCGCCGGTGGGCATCGCGCTGGAGACCTCGTACGGCCAGCGGTCGTTCGCGACCGTCGCGCCCGGGGCTAACGCCTACCAGTCGTTCAACACGCGCGCCGCGTCGGTCCCGGCGGGTTCGGCGACGGTCCGGGTGACCGGGACGGTCGGTGGACAGGACGTGACGACGGTACGCACCGTGCAACACCCCGCCGGCACCTGCGGTGGATGACCCCACACCGAGGAGAACGGAGATCAGATGAACACATCCAAGCGGCGGCAGATGCTCGCGGCCGGTGCCGTCGGCGCCGTCCTGGGCGGGGCCGCGGTGTTGCCGTCGCCCGCCGTGGCCGAGCCCGGCGACGACGCCAGCGTGCGGGTCACCGTCGACATCGACGAGATCCGGGAGCCGGGCGTCCTCGCCCTCTCGATCGCCGGGGACGCCGTCGCGCTGTCCGAGGACGGCTCGACCCTGCTGGTCCGCCAGTTCGTCGGTACGCTGCCGACGGTGACGGTCACCGACACCCGCGTCGCCGACGAGGTGCCCGACGGCGCCGGTTGGGCGGTGCTCGGCAACGCGACCGCCTTCACCGGTGACGCCGGTCAGACGCCGATCACCGCCGACCACCTCGGCTGGAAGCCCCGGCTGATCGACGGCGGAGAGACCGGCCTGGTCACCGAGGGCGAGGAGGTGGTGACCACCCTGGACGAGGAGACGGTGCCGGGCAACAACGTCGGCCTCGTCGACCAGGAACTGCTGGTCTCGGCCTTCGACTCCGAGGCGGTCGCCGGCGACTCGTACTCCGTCAACGCCGACCTGTACCTGCGGACGCCCGCGGAGGTCGCCGCCGGCGAGTACAGCTCCACGCTCACGCTCTCCCTGTTCGAATAGTGGTGTGGCGGGGGCCTGGACCAGGCCCCCGCCGACCCCGGGCCGAAGGACTGTCGCCATGACCGTCACCCCGCTGCGCCGGGCGCTCACCGTCCTCGCCGTCGCGACCCTCACGGTGGCGGTCGCCCCGGCCGCGCCGGCCGTGGCGGAGCCGGACCCGAAGGCCCTGACCTGGACGGTCCAGCCGGCCACCCCGACCGGGCCGGACCAACGCCGGTGGGTCAACGCCAGCCTCGACCCGGGGCAGACCGTGACCGAGCACCTGGCGGTCCGCAACTTCAGCCGCTCCGCTGTCGCGTTCTCGCTGAAGGCCGCCGACGGCTACCTCACCGACAAGGGCCGCTTCAACATGCTGTCGTCGGACCGCCCGTCGGTCGACGGTGGCACCTGGATCGACGTCCAGGAGAGGGTCACCGTCGGCCCCGAGGAGACGACTGTGGTGCCGTTCACGATCTCGGTGCCGATCGACGCCACGCCGGGCGATCACCCGGCCGGCATCGCCGCGACGGTCACCAGCACCGGAGGCACCGTCAACGTCGAGAGCCGGGTCGGTTTCCGGGTCATGGTGCGGGTCAACGGAACCGCCCAGGCCGCGCTGCCCGTCCGGGACCTGCGCGCCGCCTACACCCCGTCGTGGAATCCCTTCGCCGGCGGCACGGTCCGGGTCCGTTACACGGTCGAGAACGACGGCAACGTCTGGGTCGGCGGGACGAGCCGGGTGACCGTGTCCGACCTCCTCGGCCGGACCGACCACGACGCCACCGCTGAGGTCGAGGAGCTGCTTCCCGGCGGCCGACGACAGTTCGAGACCCGCGCCGCCGGTGTCTGGGCGCTGGGCCGCGTCCGGACGACGGTCAGCACCTCACCGACACTGCTCGGTGACGCTCAGGCCGGCGCCGAGTTGCGACAGACGTCCGCCACCGTCACCACCTGGGCCGTGCCCTGGGCACAACTCGCGCTCCTGGGCCTGCTCGCCGCTGTGCTCCTGGGCCTGCGGGCGGTGGCCCGGCACCGGCGGCGTCGGCTGGCCGCACTGCTCGACCGCGCCCGGCAGGAGGGTCGGCGGGAGGCCCAGGATTCCGTGCTCGTCGGCGGTGCGCCGGCTGATGCCGAACCCGACCCGGGCGACGCCTCCCGATGACCGACCGCGCGCTGGAGCAGCGCTGCCCGATCAACGGTGAGACGTCGCCCGGACCGCGCCGTCAGTTGCCGGCGGTGGCGGGCTTGGCCTGCGCGAGGAGCCACCGCAGGATGCCGCTGTCCTCGTAGGTCGGGCCGAACGCCGCGTGGTAGTCCGGCGACGTGAACGCGCTGTCGGCGTACTCGGTGTAGCGCACGAGGTCGGCGGCCTGCTCGGGGCTCTTACCCCGGGCCTCGTACGCCTGCCGCAGCAGCGTCGTGGAGTTGCGCGCGCCCGACACGTTGAGCAGGTGGTCGTGCTCGCCGTGCGTGATCCACACCGGCACCTCGGCCGTGGCGATGGCCGTCGCCTGCGCGGCGTTGACCGGGAAGCCGCCGGTCACCAGACCACCGGCGAACAGGTCCGGCCGCTTGGCGAACGCCGCCCAGAGCAGTTGGGAACCGTACGAGACGGTGGTCGCGTACACCCGGCGGGTGTCCACGGCGAACTCGCCGACGAACTGGTCGAGCAGCTTGATCAGCAGGTCCGCCTCGGCGGCACCGCCGACCCGCTGGTGCTGGGGTGCCAGGACGATGACGTCCTCGGAGCTGCCGGTCCACTGCGGCTGCAGCCAGGCGGTCGCCGGGATGTCGGCGGCGAGCTGGACGCCGAGGTTGTCGCCGTCCCAGCCCATCCCGTGACCGGGCAGGACGACCATCAGCGGGTACGTGCGGCCGGGCTGGTAGTTCTTCGGCAGGCGGTAGTGGTACGGCAGCACCATGCCGCCGCTGAGGTACGAGCCGTAGGTGAACTCGTCGACGAGGTGGTTCACCGGTTTCTCGGTGACCGGCCGGGACTCGCGCGGGGTGGCCCGGGCGAGGACCGGGCCCTTGCCGGCTCCTCGGCCGGGCTGGGCGTGCACGTCCTTGCGTTGCACGACCCGGGTGGGCAGCTCGGGGTTGACCTTCACGGTGCAGAGGAACGTCGGGCACTTGGAGACGATGACCGTGTTGCCGCCGGTGTCGGCGGGGTCGAGTTCGACGATGACGTACCTGCCCGGCGTCGACCGGTGGTCGCTACGCGTGTCCGCGACTCCGTTGGTGTAGGTGTGGGTGACGGTCCGGTCGGCCAGCTTCGGCAGGTCCTCGACCGGGTTGAAGCGGAAGTTGTAGACGGTGTCGCGCACCGAGAACGTGCCGGTGTCGAGGGTGCGGGGATTGACCGTCGCCCCGTACTCGATCGCGACCGCCGAGACCTTCTGGCCGTACGTGTAGACGGTGGTGATCGGGGTGATGCTGCGGATTGCGTCCTCGGTGCCGGGCTTGTCGCCAGGGCTGCCGTACGCCGTGCCGGAGGCGGCGGCCAGCACGAGGGTGGCGGCGAGCGGGATGAGTCCGTTTCGGAGTCTCATGCGAGTCCTTTCTCGGTGGTGGTGCGCTCAGCCGACGGCGGTCGCGCTGGGCAGACGGGTTCGGGACCGCCGCTAAACTGATTTAGCAGAGCATCGATGGCGCGCCGTGCGGTGTCAATACCGGAGGCGCGGGGTTGCCGCCGGGGTTTGGGCCGGGCCGGGCCCTCCGGCACTGCAACAAACCTGCAAGCGTGAACCCTTGCCTTTCCGGAAACCGCTTTCCTACGATTGCGTTACATCGATGTTTCCGTTAAAGGCCGGGCGATCAGTGTCGACAGTGGCGCTGCGACCGCCTGGTCAAACCCTGCATCCACCAGGGCTGATGCGACTTCGATGAATTCTTCTGTGATTCACATCCGCCTATTCCTAATGCCGTGGCGGTGTGGTCGTGGTGACCGTCGGGGTGACGCCTTGGGCGGGACGAATGCGAAGGTGAGGCGAGATGAGACGACACGTTGCGTGGCGACTTCAGGCGGCGCTGGCCACGGCGGCCGTGGGGATCGCGGTCGGGGTGGCGCTGCCCACCCCCCAGGCGTCGGCCGCGGTCGGCAGCGCCACCGGTTACGCCACCCAGAACGGCGGGACCACCGGCGGCGCGGGCGGGCAGACGGTGCGGGCCACCACGGGGACGGCGATCCACGCCGCCCTGTGTGGACGGGCCAGCAGCAGCACCCCGATCGTCATCGAGGTGACCGGGACGATCAACCACGGCAACACCAGCAAGGTGTCCGGGTCGAGCTGCAACACCGCGGCGGGCGTGATCGAGCTCAAGCAGATCAGCAACGTCACCATCATCGGGGTCGGCAGCGGAGCCCTCTTCGACCAGCTCGGCATCCACATCCGTGACTCCAGCAACATCATCATCCAGAACGTCACCATCCGGAACGTCAAGAAGTCGGGCTCACCCACCTCCAACGGTGGGGACGCCATCGGCATGGAGAGCACGGTCCGCAACGTCTGGGTCGACCACGTGACCCTGGAAGCGTCGGGTGGGGAGTCGGAGGGGTACGACGGGCTCTTCGACATGAAGGACAACACCCAGTACGTGACGTTGTCCTACAGCATCCTGCGTAACTCCGGTCGGGGCGGCCTCGTCGGGTCCAGTGAGAGCGACCTGTCGAACGGCTTCATCACCTACCACCACAACCTGTACGAGAACATCGACTCCCGTACGCCGCTGCTGCGCGGCGGCACGGCCCACATCTACAACAACCACTATGTGAGCCTGCACGAGTCGGGCATCAACTCCCGGGCCGGCGCCAAGGCCAAGGTGGAGAACAACTACTTCCGTGACTCCAAGGACGTCCTGGGCACCTTCTACACCAGCGAGCGCGGCTACTGGCAGGTCAGCGGCAACATCCTCGACAACGTGACCTGGTCCGGCGCCGGCAGCGAGACCTACCCCGCGGGCCCCAACCTGACGTCCACCACCACCGTGAGCATCCCGTACCCGTACCGCCTCGACGCAGCGAGTTGTGTGCCGGACGTCGTCCGGCAGACCGTGGGCGCCAACACCGGCCTGCGGGTGTCGGACGGCGGTTGCTCCCCGCAGACCCCGCCGCCCACCACCCCGCCGCCGACCACGCCTCCGCCCACGACGCCGCCGCCGACCACCCCACCGCCGTCCGGCGGAACCAACCTCAGCATCGGCGCCGGTGCCGACGGCTCCAGCAAGGCCAGTGGGACGAGCTACGGCAACGTGCGCGACGGCGACATCAACACCTACTGGTCACCGGCCGGGTCGACCGGCACCATCTCGATCAAGTGGGGCACCGCCACCCGGGTGTCCCGGGTGATCATCCGAGAGCCGTCCGGCACGCAGGGCTCGATCGGGTCGTGGCAACTGGTCAACAACGACAACGGGGCCGTTCTGGCCTCCGGTAGCGGGGCCGGGTCGATCACCTTCTCCGCGACCTCGTTGAACAAGATCAATTTCAAGATCAACAGCTCCGGTGGTACGCCCAGAGTGGCCGAATTCGAGACGTACGCCAGTTGATCCCGAGTCGAACGGACCGGGCTCGGGCCGACGTGCTGGTGAGCGGTATACCGCAGAGGTATGAATATGACTCTGCGGTATACCGCTCACTGCCGCACCCGCGGCGGTTGCCGTCTGTCGGTTGCGGCCCGCTAACGCCCGCCTGCCGGGGCGTCGAACCGGGTGGCCGGCGCCATCCGGTTCCGCGCCGTCAGCCCTGCTTGGTCTCCCAGAAGATCTTCGAGATCTCCTCGATCTTGCCGAGGAGCCGCTCGGCTACCTCCGGGTCGGCGGCGCCCTTCGCGCCCCCGGCGCCGGCCAGTTTGGTGGCCTCGTTGAAGAGGTCGTGCAGCTGGGGGTACTTCTCGAAGTGGGGCGCCTTGAAGTAGTCGGTCCAGAGGACCCAGAGGTGGTGCTTGACCAACTCGGCGCGCTGCTCCTTGATGAGCAACGCGCGGGTACGGAACTCCGGATCGTCGCTGGCCTGGTACTTCTCGGAGATCGCCTTGACCGACTCGGCCTCGATCCGGGCCTGGGCCGGGTCGTAGACGCCGCAGGGCAGGTCGCAGTGTGCGCTCGCGACGGTACGCGGGCGGAGAAGGCGTGGCAGGTGCATCAGATTCCCTCCGACGACAGGCTGAGGTGACGGACGGGAGGCTAAGACCTCAACCCCACTTCATGTCAACTGTCGCGCGCCGTCGCGGTCCGCTGTCTCCTGACGAGGGTCAGCAGGGCGGCGTGGGTCGGCTCGTCGGCCGCGACGACGAGACCGTTCCCACCGGTGTGCAGCGGTCGGCCGTCGAGCCCGGTGACCACACAACCGGCCGCCTGGCAGAGGGCGATTCCGGCCGCGAAGTGGACGCTGCGGCTCAGGTCGCGGCGGTCCGTCAGGTAGGCGGCGCGGCGGCCGGCGGCGACCCACGCCACGGCCAGGCTGGTGGAGACCACCCGTGGGTGGAACCGGTCGATGAAGTCGTCGTCGGCGAGCATCCGGGCGGCCAGGAAGACGTCCCGGCTGGGAAACGGCGGGTCGAGATTGACGTCGACCAGCTTCGACTCGGCCGATGGGACGACTTGCTCGTCCGTGCCGGCGCAGCGGACGTACGCGGCGCTGCCGTCGGTCCAGAACACCTCACCGCTGAACGGGTCCGCCGACGCGGCCACGGCGCTGCCCGTCCCGGTGTGCAGCGCGACGTTGACCGAGACCAACGTGGTGCGGGCCGCGTAGTTCACCGTGCCGCAGAGCGGGTCGACCAGCCAGGTGCGTCCGTTTCCGCCCGTGCCCGTACGGCCGCTCTCCTCACCCACCACGGCGTCCTGCGGACGCGCGTCGCGTAGGACGGCGAGGACGGCCTTCTCCGCGTCGATGTCGGCGGCGGTGGCGAAGTCGTCTCCGACCTTCCTGAAGCGGGTCAGCGACGACCCGTATCGAGCGCGGACGACTGCGGCTCCGGCCTCCGCCGCAGCGATGGCCAAGGCGTGATCAGTGGTCGTCACCCGTCACTCCGGCAGTTCGGTGATCGCGAACCGACTGACCATCGCCGTCATGATCATCGGAGCGTCGCCGTCGCACTGGTTGACCGAGACCGCCACCCACCGACCCTCGGTCGCCGTGGGGCCCCACACCGTCAGGTCGCCGTAGCAGTCCATGTCGGACAGAGACTGGAACAGCGCCGGCATCGGTGTGCCGGCCTGCTTCCGGAACAGCGGCACGCGCATGGAGACCCTCCGGTGCGGGCCCCACCGACGGTCCAGCTCACCCTCGACGAGGGCCAGGTTCGCCATGGCGGCATCCTCCGCCTCGGTCCAGTCGGTGCCGTACACACCCGTGAGGTCGTCGCCCTCCCAGATCGGAACGATCCGGAAGCCCGCCCCGCGGGTGCCGGTCCACTCCCCGGTGGCCGGGTCTCCCTCGCTGACCGGGTCGCCGTCCGTGGGCAACTCGGCGGCGAGCAGCGACTCGATGTCGGACACCGCCCGACCGGTGTCGAATGCCTGGCCTGCCCTCGCCGTCATCGGGCGGCTC
Source organism: Micromonospora sp. WMMD964 (assembly GCF_029581455.1). Classification (NCBI taxonomy): domain Bacteria; kingdom Bacillati; phylum Actinomycetota; class Actinomycetes; order Micromonosporales; family Micromonosporaceae; genus Micromonospora; species Micromonospora sp. WMMD964. The sequence goes on from NZ_CP120860.1 coordinate 3,053,255, forward strand.
GTCTCACCGCTCGCCCGCGCCCCGTCGTCCGCACTGTCCGCCTCCCTCAGCTCCGATCCCGATCATCGCGCACCTCAGGCCGGTCGTGCCAGGGCCGCTGCCCCGATGCCCGCGGAGATCAGGAGACCGCCGTCTGCACCAGAGCGGTGATCTTCTTCTCCACCTCGGGGCTCCAGCTCTGCAGCGCGTACGCCACCGGCCACAGGTCTCCGTCGTCGAGGTTGGCGGGGTCCTGGAAGCCCAGCGTCGAGTACCGGTAGTTGAACTTCCCGGAGTCCTGGAAGAAGACGACGATCTTGCCGTCCTCGTTCGCGTACGCGGGCATCCCGTACCAGGTCTTGGGCGACAGGTCCGGGGCGGCGGCGGTCACCGTCACGTGTACGCGCTCGGCCAGCGCGCGATCCTTCGGCTCCATCTGTGCGATCCGGTCGAGCACCGCTTGCAGCCCGTCGGCCTTCTTCGCGCCCTTCTTGCCCTCGGCGCGCAGCTCGGCGGCACGCTCCTTCATCGCGGCGCGCTCCTCGGCGGTGAAGCCGTCGGATTCGGTGGCGGTGGTCTTCCCGGACATGTTCGGTCTCCCTCTCGTCGTCCGACTCGGCGTACTGCCGGCCGTCTGGGGAAAGGCTAGGCCGGGCGTACGTCCCGGGGCTTCTCGATTCCTGATCGGTGCGGAGCCTCCGTCACCTGCCCGGATCGTCACGTTTGCTCACGTACCCGGTCGCTGACTAGGTTTACCGCCTCGGCAGGACGACCGTTGCATGGGGGAGAAGAGGGAATGGGCACCACCGCCGACCGGTTGGCGACGGCGTACTTCGACGCCATCGAGGCCCTCTGCCGGGTGACCCCGAAGGGCTGGTACGCCGAACGCGGCACCGCTCGTGCGGGGATCACCCACGCCGGCCTCGCGTCGCTCAACGGGGTGTTCGCCCTGACCACCGACCCGGATCTCGAGTCACTCGACGCGTTGGCGATCGAGGTGGCCAGGCAGATCCCGCACTGGTCGATCATGGTTCGGGGTGCGGCCGGCGAGCCGGTCGTCGACCTCGCGGCCCGGCACGGGCTGCGCGAACGTAGCGTCATGCCCTTCCTGGCCTGCGCCACCGACGACATCGTGTTCCGGCCCGTCTCGACCCAGCAGGCCCTGGTACGCCGGGTCGGCGCCGCCGAGAACGACACGTACACCGACGCTCTCACCGAGAGCTTCGAGGCACCCGAAGGCAGCTTCGGGCCGCTGATGGGCGGAGCGGTCCTCGACACCGACGGCATCACCGGCTACCTGGCCGAGGAGTCCGACCGGCCCGTCGGCACCGCCCTCGGGATGCTCACCTCCGGCGTGATCGGCGTGTTCAACATCGGCGTCGTCCCGTCCGCCCGGGGTCGTGGCCTCGGCCGGACGCTCACCGAAACGGTGCTGCGCGACGGCATCGCTGCCGGCGCGAACGCCGCATACCTGCACACCAGCCCGATGGGCCGGCCGCTCTACGAGTCGATGGGGTTCGCGCTCGTGGAGAACTGGACCATGTTCACGGCGCGGTGACGCCGCCACCGAGCCATTCGTGATGGGGGAGAAGGCCGTGAGCTTCAGTGAGGACGTGCGTTCGGCCTTCCGGCGGGGCGAGACCGACGCCGTGGTGCGCATGAGTGAGGCCGAGATCGAGCGGGCGCAGGCGGCCGGTGACCCGGCAGGCGAGGTGGAGGCCCGCTACAGCCTCGCCCGGGTCGCCATTCGCGGCGGTGATCTGCCCGGCGGGGAGACCCGTGCGCGGGCGGCGCTGGAGGTGGCGCTGCGCTCCGGCGACCGCAGCCTCGAGGAACGGCCGAGGCACGTCCTGGCCGCCGTCGCGCGGATGTCCGGCGACCTCGCTCGCGCCCGGGACCTGTACCGGGAGAGCATCGCGCTCAACGAGACGCTCGGCCGACCCCAGACGGTCAACTCCGAGTACCACAACCTGGCGTTCTGCGAGCTGGGGCTGGGCAACCTCGACGCGGCGAGGACGCTGTTCGCCGAGAGCCGCGAACGGGTGTTCCGCAACGACTGGGCCGACTTCGTGCCGTACGTCTGCGTCGCCGGCGCCGCGCTCGCGTCGGCCGAGGGCGACCACTCGCGGGCGGCGCGGATGATCGGTGTCACGGACGCCGCGTTCGCGGCGATCGGCCAGGTGCCGGACCCGGACGACGCGGCCGATCTCGCCACGATGCGCGCCGCCGCGATCCAGGCGCTCGGCCCCGCCGCGTTCGACGAGGGGTACGCCGAGGGCCGGCGCCTCGACCCGCGAACAGCCTTCGGCTACGACAACCGCTGATCGCCCCGCGCCCCGCGCCCCGCGCCCCGCGCGGCCTAGATCCGCGCAACTTCGTGGATGTTGCTGCCTCCGGAGCTCGTGAGACAGCAACATCCCTGGGGTAGTTCCATCCTGAGTTGGCTGGTCAGGGGGTCTTGACGGTGCGGGGGTGGCGGGGATGGAGCAGGTCAACCGCTGGTGATCTTCGCGGTGATCGTTTGCCGGTGGTGACGGTGTGGCGTGCAGAAGATAGATGAGCCCTCGGCCAGGGTGTTCGGTCGTGACACACAAAAACCCGGTGGCCGAGGGCTCGCCGCTTGTCTACCAGTCGAGCCTTGCGCTGTCCACGAAGACCCTGACCCTGGTCGTCAACGCGATCCGTCAGCACCGCTCACGGGTGCGTTCCCGATGGCGCAAGTTGTCCGATCACCGCGCGGCGATGATCGTGCTGGCGGTATTGCGCCATAACCAACGCCCTCACGACCTGGCCGCCGGCAACGGCATATCCGCCTCCACCGTCCGTCGATGGGTCGCGCAAGTCATCGCTGTCCTGGCCGCTGAGATGCCCCGCCTGTCACGGGTCCTGCGCCGCGCCCGCCACCACAGCGAGGTAGTCCTGCTCGACGGCACCCTCATCCCGGTCCAACGCCCCCACGACCGACACCGCCGCCGCACCCATTACAGCGGTAAACACAAAACCTTCGGCCTACTCGTCCTCGCCATCACCGACCTCAACGGCAACCTGCTCTGGACCTCCGCAGCCCTACCCGCACGCACCGCGGAAATCACCGCCGCCCGCCGCAACCGCATCCCCGCACACCTACGCGCAGCCGACCTCGCCGCCATCTGCGACCTCGGCTTCACCCGCCTCGACGACCAACCCGGCATCAGCCACACACCTCGCCCCCGCGGCGCTCACCCCGGCCACCCCCACGACCAACCCACCATCATCACCGGCCGCCGCGCCGCCCGCGGCAAACCCCTCACCCGCCACCAAACAATCGTCAACACCCTCATCAGCCGCGAACGAGCAACCAACGAACACGCCTTCAACGACCTCAAGAACTGGCGAATCCTCGACCGACTACGCGGCAACCACCACCACGCCACCACCCTGATCCGCGCACTCACCGTCCTCACCCAAACCCACACCACCCGCTAACCACCCACGGCAAACGATCAACCCAAAGATCACCTCACCACCAACCTGGACCTCCCACCCACCACCACCAACCGTCAAGACCCCCTGACCAGCCAACTCAGGATGGAACTACCCCCCTGATGTTGCGCGGATCTTGGGCGCGTGGGCGCGCGGCGCGTGGGCGTGCGGCGCGCGGGGCGCCCGGCCGGACGGCTAGGACTGCTCTCGGGCGGCGGCGATGATTCGTCCACGTTCCGACTCGGGGAAGCGGTCGAGCATGGCTCGCGCGTCGTCGGCGCTCACGTTCGCGCCGAACAACTCGCTGCCCGGTTCGAGGCGTACCCCCTCGGCCAGCGGGCCGGCGACGACCGGATCGAAACCGAGTGCGTCCACCAGGGACGCGACAGCCCTGACGTCGGTGGTGTCGTCACCGGCGACCACGATGGCCTTGCGGTCGGTCGTTCCCGCCGGCCGCGCCTCGTCCTCGAGGTCGTGGTAGCCCATGTGGTTGAACGCCTTGACGACACGTGAGTCGGGCAGGAACGCCTGGACGGTCTCACTCGACGAGGTACGCGGGTCGGTGAGGTCGTCGCGGATGCCGTCGATCTCCCACCAGTAGTTCATGGCGTCGACGACGAGCTTGCCGCGCAGCGCGTCGGCGGGGACGCTGCGGTACTTGCCCAGTGGCAGGGCGAGGATGACGACGTCGGCGCGTGCCGCCGCGTCGAGGGCCGTGGTGGTCTCCGCCCCCGGGGCGAGGACCTCGACGGTGAGCGCGATCTTCGCCGGGTCGCCGGAGCCGGCCACCAACACCCGGTAGCCGGCGGCGACGGCGAGGCGGGCCAGCACCGTTCCCACCTTGCCGGCCCCGAGGATGCCGAGGGTCGTGGGCCGGTCGTTGTCGTTCATGTCGTCCTCTCGGTGCTGACGGGTCGATCAGGCCAGGATGTCGCGGACCATGGGGATCACCTTGGAGCCGTACAGCTCCACGGCGCGCATCCGGGCGCTCGCCGGTTGCGCTCCGGCCGAGTAGATGAGATCGAACCGGCCGACGCCGAGGCTGCGGATCGCCTGGGCCATCCGGCGGGCCACCGTTTCCGGGGATCCGATGTAGAGGGAACCGTTCTCCACCTCGGAGTCGAACTCCTGGCGGCGGATCGGCGGCCAGCCCCGCAGTCTGCCAATCCGGTCCCGCATGACCCGGTAGTGCGGCCAGTAGATCTCCTTGGCCTCCTCGTCGGTGTCGGCGATGAAGCCGGGCGAGTGCATCCCGACCGGGTGCGCGGTCGTGCCGAGCTGGTCGGCCGCGCGGCGGTACAGGTCGATGTAGGGCGCGAACCGCTCGGGAGCGCCACCGATGATGGCGAGCATGAGCGGAAGGCCGTACTGGGCGGTGCGGACGACCGACTGCGGTGAGCCGCCGACGCCGACCCAGGTGCTCAGGTGACCCGACTCGGTCTTCGGGAAGACGTCGGCGTTCTCCAGTGGCGCCCGCAGGGTGCCGCTCCAGGTGACCGGCTTCTCGTCCAGCAACTTCACGAACAGTTCGATCTTCTCCTCGAACAGCGTGTCGTAGTCGCGCAGGTCGTACCCGAAGAGGGGGAACGACTCGGTGAACGAGCCGCGACCGAGGATGACCTCGGCCCGACCGTTCGACAGCGCGTCGACGGTGGCGAAGCGCTGGAACACCCTTACCGGGTCGTCCGAGCTGAGCACTGTCACGCCGGAGGCCAGCCGGATCCGGGAGGTACGGGTGGCGATGCCGGCCAGCACCGTCTCCGGCGTCGACACCGAGTACTCCGGCCGGTGGTGCTCACCCAGGGCGATGACGTCGACGCCGAGTTGGTCGGCGAGCACCGCCTCGTCGACGACCTGCCGGATCGCCGCGGCGTGGGAGACGAGCTTGCCGGAGTCGTCCTGCGGTACGTCGCCGAACGTGTCGAGGCCGAACAGAAGGTCAGACATTGGTGGGCTCCTTTGCCAACAACTCGCGGACCCGCGGCGCGACCTCGCTGCCGAGCAGTTCGATGGTGCGCGCGCGTGCGTCGCGGGGGAGGTGCATGATGTCGTACTTCAGGTCGAAGCGGCTCAGCCTCAGGTCGCGGGCGACTCCGGCGATCTTCTGCGCCACCGTTTCGGGCGATCCGACGAAGAGCGCCCCGTGGTCGATTTCCGCCTCGTAGCGTGCGCGGTCCGGTTTGTAGAAGCCACGTTCCTTCGCGAGCGCCGCCACGACCGGCTGCCAGTACCGCCACCACGTCTCCACCGCCTCCTCGTCGGTGTCGGCGACAAGGCCGAGAGAGTGCTGCCCGATTGGCTGCGGGGTATGCCCGAACTGTTCGAGCGCCTTGGCGTAGAGGTCCACGTGACCGGCGAACCGCTGGGGTCGCCCGCCGATGATCGCGAGCATGAGCGGGAGTCCGTGGCGTGCGGCGCGGATCACCGAGTTCGGGCTTCCCCCGACGCCGATCCAGGTCGGGATGCCGCCGGGTTGCATCCGGGGGTGCAGGCGCTGCTCGACCAGGGCACTCCGCACGGTCCCGGACCAGGTGACCGGTTCGTCCCGCTGCAGTCGCAGGAACAGATCCAGCTTCTCCTCGAACAGCCGCTCGTAGTCGGCCAGGTCGTAACCGAACAGCGGGAACGACTCGGTCGCCGAGGCACGCCCGAGGACCATCTGGGCGCGGCCGTTCGAGACCGCGTCCAGCGTCGCGAACTCGTGGTACAGGCGTACCGGGTCGTTCGTGCTGAGCACCGTGACCGACGTGCCGAGGCGAATCCGCTCGGTCGCCGTCGCCGCTGCCGCGAGCAACACCGGTGTCGCGGAGTCGTTGTGACCCTCCCGGTAGTGCTCACCCAGGCTGAATACGTCGAGTCCGACCGACTCGGCGAGTCGTGCCTCGGTCACGAGCAGCCGTACGGTCTCGGCGTCGCTCAGGACGCGGTCGCCGTCGGTGGCCACCTCGCCGAACGAGTTGAGCCCCAGCTCGAAGTCTGCAGCTGCCATCGTCTCCTCCTCGGTGCTCTCGCAGCCGGTGACCCACGGAAGCGGACCTACCGGTTGACGTGTCAATGATGCTAACTTGGCGATTGACGCGTCAATTCCCGGGAGATCGAGATGACGGACACCACACCCGGCCGGCGGGGCGGACGCCAACTCCCGACCGCGGAAGAGTTGCGGATCTGGCGGGACTTCATCGAGACGACGGCGGCGCTGAGCTCCCGACTCGAATCCCGTCTCCAGGGCGACTCCTCGCTCTCGACCGGGGACTACGCCGTGCTCCTCGCTCTCAGCGAGGCGGAGGGGCAGTCGATGCGGTCGTCCGAACTCGCCGCACACATCGGCTGGGAGCGCAGCCGCCTGTCCCACCACCTGGGGCGGATGGAGCGGCGCGGTCTCATCCGCCGCCAGGAGTGCCCGACAGTGCCCCGCGGGGCGGAGGTGCTGCTCACCAAGGCCGGCGCCGAGGCGTTCGGAGGGGCCACCTTTCCGCACCTACGCGCCATCCGCGAGCTGTTCGTCGACGCCCTCACGCCGGAGCAGATCGTCGCGGCGGGCGAGATCGCGGCAGCGCTGAAGAGGAATCTCGACGCCCTCGACAAGGGGTGACCAAGGGTCATCGTGACTTGTGGTGATCAGTTGATTGCCTAGAGCGACAGCAGGGTGGTCCAATCCTCCAGGAACCCGCCACTCCGGCCGCCGACCGGCGGACTGGGGACGGCTGCGCCGCTCGGGAGGTACGCCCATGATCGAGACCGCCACCGCAGGGACCCGACCGATTCCACCGAAGCAGCGGGCGGAGTCGGTGCTGCCGGAGTTACGCGAGATGTGGTGGGAGACCGGGGTTCGGGCGCGGGCGGAGGCCGGGGTCTTCGCCGTGTTCGCGGAACTGCCCCGGCTCGTCTGGACAGCCCTGGGCATCAGTTGGCGCGCGGACCGACTCCGTACCGGCGTGGTGGCCGCCGCGACGGTCGGCGCGGGGGTGATGGCTGCCTTCGGCCTGTTGGCCACGCAGCGGGTGCTGGTGGAGCTGTTCGCCGGCGGGCCGACCGCCGACAAGGTGCGGGCCGCGCTGCCCGCCCTGGCGGTGTTGGCGGCGACCGTCGCGCTCCGCGCCGGCATGGGCATCGCCACCGGGTACGCGCAGAACGGGCTGACGCCCCGGGTGAGCCGCGAGGTGGAGCGGGGCCTGTTCGAGGTGTCGACGGCGGTCCGGCTGGAGGCGTTCGACGCCGACGCGTTCGCCGACGACATGGAACGGGCCTCCCGGGGGACCGAGTCGACGATCGGGCTGGTGCAGGCGTCGATGAACCTGCTCGCCGGGTTGGCCGGGCTCCTGGCCGTGGCGGCCGCCGTCGTCATCATCCACCCGTTGCTGCTGGTGGCGCTCATCGTCGCCACGGTGCCCAACGCCTGGGCGTCGCTGCGGTCCGGGCACCTGCGGTATCGGACGTACACCGCCGGTTCGGTGCGCCGTCGCCGACTGTGGTTGCTGCACAAGTTGATGGCCGAACGCGCCTCGGCCCCGGAGCTGCGCTCGTACGGGCTGCGCGGTTTCCTGCTCGACCAGTACGACCGGGTGATGCGGGTGGAGACCGACATCCAACTCGCCCTCGCCCGCCGGGTCACCACGACCACCACCGTCGGGGCGATCATCGGCGGTCTCGCCACGGGCACCGTGTACGTCCTGCTCGGGTTGCTGCTCCTGGACGGGCAGATCCCCCTCGCCGCCGCGGCGACCTGCGTCATCGCGGTGCAGTCCGCCCAGCGGTCCCTGGCCATCGCGACCTTCCAGGTCGACCACGTCTACACCGAGGGGCAGCACTTCGGCGACTACACGGGCTTCATGGCGCGGGCTGCCGCGTACCTGCCGAGCACCACCCGGCCCGGTGCCGACACCGAGCGGTTGCGGGAGCTGAGCGTCCGGGGGGTGAGCCTTCGCTACCCCGACCGGGACACCCCGGCCGTGGACGACGTCACGTTGTCGATCACCGCTGGGCAGACCGTCGCGTTCGTCGGGGAGAACGGCTCGGGCAAGACGACCCTCGCCGCGATGATCGCCGGGCTCCGCGCCCCCAGCGAGGGTGCCGTCGAGTGGAACGGCCGACCGTTGTCGGAGTGGGACGTCGGCGGGCTGCGCGCCCGGATCGCCGTGGTGACGCAGGAATACCACAAGTGGCCGTTCACCGCCGCCACCAACATCGCCATCGGCGACGTCGAGACCGAGGCCCGGCAGGAGCGCATCGAGGCCGCCGCCGCCCGCGCGGTGGCCCACCACATGATCAACGAACTACCCCACGGGTACGAGACACTGCTCGACCGCACCTTCGCGCGGGGCCAGGACCTCTCCGGTGGGCAGTGGCAGCGGATCACCGCCGCCCGGGGTTTCCTGCGCGACGCCGAACTGCTGATCATGGACGAACCGTCCTCAGCGCTCGACCCCCGCGCGGAGGACGCCCTGTTCCAGGCCATTCGCGACCGGAGAGGACGAGCCACGACGATCCTCATCACGCACCGACTCGCGAACGTCCGCCACGCCGACCGGATCTTCGTCCTCCACCACGGTCGGCTGGTCGAGGCCGGCACCCACGACGCCCTGGTCGCCACCGGCGGCCGGTACGCCGAACTGTTCGCCCTCCAGGCCGCCGGCTACGACACCAGCCCGGTCGACGAACCCCGGCCGTCCTCGACCTCGGGCTGATCACCAACGCCGGGACGGACCGGCCGCTCCATCGACGGCACGCGGCGGTTCGGCCGTTCACCATCGACGGTGGGGAGGGTTAGGCTGCGGTCCATGTCGGGGTCGCGGTGGCGTGGTCGGTCGGCGGACGTCGCCCTGGTGCTCGCCGTCGGTCTGGTCGCCCTCGTCGGTCTGGTGGTGCAGTCGCGCGGCATCGACACCGCCGCCGAGTGGGCGGCACTGCCGGTGGTAATGCTCTCCTCGGCCGCGCTGTCCGTCCGCCGCCGTCATCCGGTGCCGGTCGGTGTCGTGGCGCTCGCCGCCGTCGGCGCGTACGGGGTGTTGCTGCACAAGCCGGGCCCGATCATGTTGGTGTTCGTCGTGGCGCTCTACACCGTGGTCGACCAGGGCCACCTCCGGGTCGCCGTCGGGCTCGGCCTCGCCTCGGTGATCGCCTTCGCCGTCGCGGACAGCTACAACCGATCCCCGGACACCATGAACGGGGCGACGCTGCTGCACGCCGGTTGGCTCGTCGCGGTCATCGTCGGCGTGACCCGTAACCGTCGGGCCTACCTCGCGGAGGCGCAGGCCCGGGCGGCCGCTGCCCAGCAGCGGACGGAGGAGGAGGCGCGGCGACGCGCCACCGAGGAGCGACTGCGCATCGCCCGCGAACTGCACGACATCCTCGGTCACCACCTGTCGTTGATCAACGTGCAGGCCAGTGCCGCGCTGCACCGGCCGGACCCCACCCGCTCCGAGCAGGCGCTCACCGCGATCAAGGAGGCCAGCAAGGAGACGCTGCGTGAGTTGCGGGCGACGCTGGGCACCCTGCGGCAGGAGGGTGAGGCGTCGGTCGTGCCCGCGCCGGGCCTGCACCGCCTCGACGATCTGATCACGACGGCCGGGCGTTCCGAGGTGGACATCCGAGCCGAGTTAGCGGAGATCGGTTCGCTGCCGCCGGAGGTCGACCTGGCGGCGTACCGGATCGTCCAGGAGGCGCTGACCAACGTGACCCGGCACGCGAGGGCCGCCAGCGCGGTGGTCCGGGTCCGCTCCGACTCCGACGACGTGCTGATCGAGGTGGAGGACGACGGCACCGGCGCACCGGGCGCGCCGGGCAGCGGAATCCTCGGCATGCAGGAGCGGGCCCGTGCGCTGGGCGGTTCACTGACGACGGGTACGCGGCCGGACGGTGGATTCCTGGTCCGCGCCCGCCTGCCGCTGCGGCCCAGCCCGACGCCGACGGTGGAGCCGGCATGATCCGACTGCTGATCGTCGACGACCAGACCCTGGTACGCGCGGGCTTCCGTTCCATCCTCGACGGCGAGGACGGCATCGAGGTGGTCGGCGAGGCCGCCGACGGGTCCGAGGCGGTGCGGCTCGCCGCGCAGTTGCGCCCGGACGTCGTCCTCATGGACATTCGGATGCCGGTGCTGGACGGCCTCGCCGCCACCGGGAGGATCGTCGCGGCTTCCGACGCCCGCGTGATCATCCTGACCACGTTCGACCTGGACGAATACGTCTACGGTGCGTTGCGGGCCGGTGCGAGCGGTTTCCTCGTGAAGGACACCGAACCGGCGGAGCTGATCCACGGGGTCCGGGTGGTCGCCCGGGGTGACGCGCTGATCGCGCCGTCGATCACCCGCCGACTGATCGCCGAGTTCGCCACCCGGGCGACACACCCGGACCCCGGACCACGACTGAGCGTGCTCACCGAGCGGGAACGTGAGGTGCTCGCCCTGGTCGCCGCGGGCCTGTCCAACGACGAGATCGCCGCGCGGTTGGTGCTGAGCCCGGCCACCGCCAAGACCCACGTCAGCCGGATCATGACGAAGTCGCAGGTGCGGGACCGGGCCCAGTTGGTGATCCTCGCCTACGAGTCCGGGCTGACCGTCCCCGCCTGGCTGGCCCGTTCCTGACCCGGCCTCACACGCTCAGCCGGCCGGTGCGGCGGGAACGGGCCAGGGCGAGCCCGCCGAGGACCACGCCGCCCAGCCCGACCACCAGCGCCACGAAGGCGCCGCCTCGCCCGTTGCCGGTGCCGACACCGCCGTCGGAGGTGGCCACCACCAGCGCTCCGAGCACCAGACCGGCCAGGCCGGTCGCCAGCGCCAGCACACCTCCGAGTCGCCCGGAACCGGTGCCGACGCGACTGGTTGGACGGGCCAGGGCCAGTCCGCCGACGACAGTGCCTACCAACCCCAGCAGAACCGCCACGGTGGCACCGAGCCGCCCGGAACTCATGGTGAGAGCAGTGGCGGCGTCGGGCTGGGCGGAGAGGTGCGCGGCCGAGTCGAGCGGTGCGGTCACGGCGGCGGCGAGCAGATGGTGAACGGACATCACGTTTCCCCTTGCGCGGCAGGACGGTTGACACGCAGCAGCGTATGAACGGGAGTGCGTGTCAGTCGTCATGCCGGAGATGCCGATGGCCCTACCACCGGGGAGGTACGCGTGCACACCGCCGTACCGCCGGGGTTGTCCTCGACCGGGCGGGGTCACCCCCGCCAGGTGTCGATGGTCTTCACACCGTCGCGGACGACCCGGTCCATGATGGTGGGGTTGCCGCTGGTGCCCTCCCACCCCTGGTCGTCGAAGACCGTCACCACGTCGTCGACCCGGGCCACGGCGATCTGGCTGGACGAGTTCCCGCCGGTGCTCTCGCCGTGCATTGTCCCTTTCCAGTTGCGCGTCAGCAGCAGCGCCTCGTCGCCGACGCCGGGCAGGGGCTCACTTTTGACGGTGATCGGGTTTCCGGACTGCTCGTAGGACGGGCACGCCTGGACGGCGGTCCGCAGACGGGTCAGGTACGCCGAGGCGCCCTCGCCATCGAAGGTGAAGATGACCTGGTGGATCATGCCCTGCGGCACGTTGCTGGCCGGAGCGCCGGCCTTCTGGTAGGTGTTGGTCATCGCGGCGCTCGCGGTGACCTGCCGACCTCCGGTGCCGAACTCGTTGCCGCACAGCTTCGGTAGGGCCTCCGCCACGTCCGTCCCCCGCCGGGGGGACTTCCGCAACTCGGTCGGCAACTCGACGAAGGCCGACGTCGGGATGGTCGTCGGAGTGCCGGCGCTCGGCGTCGGCGCGCCGGTCGGGGTCGCTGATGTCGAGGCGACAGTCGGCGCCGCCATCGAGGGAGTCGAATCCGGTGTGTCCTCGGTGGACGTGCAGGCGGCTAGTGCGACCCCTCCCACCAGCGGAAGCAACGCGAGGACGCGGCGCGTACGGGCGGTCGGCATCGGTCGGTGTCGGCTCATGATCCTCCCTCGGTTGTCCCCGGCAGTTCCCTGCGACGAGTCGGCCGAAACGACCACAGGCCGCGAGAGACACCACCATCCCCGATGGTGAGCGAATCTCGGCGGTGCTCGGCATCCGCACCCTCGACCGGATGTGACGAGGCAGCGCCCGGTCAGCGAGCCTTCTTCGTCGCCCGCTTCCGGGGCGGCGTCAGCAGGTCGGCGATCTGGGCGATGGCGGAGGGCACCAGGCGGTAATACGCCCAGACCCCGCGCTTGTCGCGCTCCAACAGGCCGGCCTCGGTCAGGATCCGAAGGTGATGGCTCACTGTCGGCTGGGAGAGGTTGAGCGCCCCGGTGAGGTCGCTGACGGAGGCCTCACCGTCCGGTGCCGACTGGATCAGGCTGAGCAGCCGCAGTCGCGCCGGATCGGCGAATGCCTTCAGCACCCCGGCGAGTCGCTCGGCATCGGCCCGCTTGATTGGGTCGCCGGTGAGCGGCGAGATGGCAGGCATGGCAGTTTTCGCAGTTCCCACGCTTGCCATAGTGACACCAACACCATCAATAAACCGGTAGAAACCGACACCAGTACCCCGATGGCGTCCGGATGGCTGAACGGGACAGCCGATCGTGAGTCGAAGACCGACGTCCGTGGTCACGTAGGGACCGTGTGGGGCTCCGCCGCGCCCCACACGGTCCCTACGCCGACGTACGCGTCGTCGGATCAGCCGGGCCGTCGGGTCAGCGGCGCGGCTTGGGTGCGATCCGAGGCAGCACGTACGGCGGCCCAGCAAAGATCAGGTCGGACTTCAACTCGTTGTACGCCCGCTTGGGCTGGTAGTTCTCGTCGTAGATGGTGGCCAGGCCCTCCGGCGGGTCGTTGAACCAGTCCGGCACCCAGGAGTACTTGTCACTGAAACCCCAGACCGTGTACGACAGGCAGCTCCGCACGGCGAGGCATGCCTTCATCAGCACGCTGAAGTTGGCGGCCGACGCCTGCAACCGGGGGTTGATCTCCTCCGAGTTGCCGGCCCGGACGGCTTCCGTCATCTGGCTGCGGACGTCGACCTCGGTGAACGCGGTGGCGACGCCGAGCCCGCTGAACTTCTTCAACGCGGCCGTCACCTGGAGGGTGTCGAAGTTGCCGTACTGCGTGCCCAGGTGCCCCTGGGCGCCGACGCCGTCGATCGGGACGCCCTGGGCGCGCAGGCTCTTGGTCATGTCGTAGACGAACTGCGTCTTGTCGTCCGCCGGGTTGCCGGAGCCGAAGGCTTCGATGTTGTAGTCGTTGTAGAACAGCAGGGCCTTGGGGTCGGCCGCCCGCGCCCAGCGGAACGAGTCGGCGATGTAGCCGGGCCCGAGGTTCTGCGCCCAGAAGCCCTTGTAGTGCAGGGTCGACGGGGTGTCCCACGGGTCGCTGACGGCCTCGTTGACCACGTCCCACTGCCAGATCTTGCCCTTGTAGCGGTTGACCACGGTGGTGATGTGTTTGCGCAGCAGCTCGCGTAGCTCCTGCTTGCTGATCGAGCCGTCGGCGACGCCGCTGGTCAGCCAGGCGGGCAGCTGGTTGTGCCAGACCAGCACGTGACCGCGCACGCTCTGCCGGTTGCGCTTGGCGAACTCCACGAACTGGTCGGCCGCCGCCCAGTCGTAGGTGCCGCGGGTGGGCTCCAGGACCTCCCACTTCATCACGTTCTCGGCGGTGACCGAGGCGAACTCGGAGGAGGCCAGCGCGCGGTACTGCGGGTCGCCGGCGTCGTTGAGGGCATCCATGTTCACCGCGGTGCCGACGTGCAGGCCGTGGCGGAGGCCGAGAGCGCCGAGGCTCTGCGCCGTCGGGTCGTACGGCCGGCTCGCGGTGGCCGGCACGGTGTTCAACGCCGCGACGGTCGCGACGGCGACCACTCCGACGGTGGTCCACTGTCTCAGCTTCATGTGCCTTCCTTTCCAGACCCTTGATCGACAACTGTCGATCAAGAAGGTGCGGGTCCGGTCTTGGCGGATGGGGGAGCTGGTTCGGGGTGAAGCGGCCATGTTCCTGCTCGGCGGCCGGTAGTTCCGGCCGGTGACCGAAACCTGCTCGAAACGTTAAGGCCGTCGATGTCCGGGCGTCAACGCTGAAAACTTCCGGAAATTCGTCATATGACCTGCGCAGGCAGGCTCAGCGGCGCCGCGAAACTTCCGGAGGTCGATGGCCTGCTGCTTTCGGCGCGTCACCGGTCCGTCCGATACCGTCGCTCACCTGATCGACCAGCGCCCGTAGGCGTGCCGGCCGGTGGCCGACACGCCTGGCGTCGCTACGGAAGCCGGCCCGCGCGGTCAGCGCAGACCGGCGAAGAGGTCGTCCTCGGGGATCGGCGCGCCCGTGCGGTCACGGACCCGCAGGAAGGTCTCCACGCCCATCAGCTCGGTGAACCGGTCGCGGCCCAGTTGCAGGAAGAAGATGTTCTCGGTCTGACTGGCGTGCGCGGCCAGCGCGTCGAACTTCTGCCCGCCGTAGCTGTTGGCGTCGACCCAGGTGGTGATCTCGTCGTCCGGCAGGCCGAGCGGCGGCACCGACTCGTCCGGCTCCGCCCAGTCGACGCCGAGATCCCGCATGACCCGGCCGAACTGCTCGAACGCCGTGCGCGGCACGGTGGTCCAGTAGACCTTCGCGGGGCTGTCGGTCAGCTCGACGGCCGCCATGGTGATCCGGTGTGCCTGGATGTGGTCCGGGTGGCCGTAGAAACCGTTCTCGTCGTACGTGACGATCACATCTGGTTGGTATCGCCGAATCAGCTCGGCCAGTCGGCCCGCCGCCTCCGCCACCGGCGTCGTCCAGAACGCGCCGGGCTGGTCGTTCGTCGACCAGCCCATCATCCCCGAGTCGGCGTAACCGAGCGTCTCCAGGTGGCTGACCTTCAACACCGCGCAGCTCGCCTCCAGCTCGGCCCGGCGCATCGCCACGACAGCGGCCGGGTCGTGCCCCGGGTCGCCCGGCTTGACCCCGCCCGGGCCGTCGCCGCACCGCCCGTCGGTGCAGGTCACGAGCACCGTCGTGATCCCCTCGTCGGCATAGCGGGCCAGCACGCCACCGGTGCTCGACGCCTCGTCGTCGGGGTGGGCGTGCACCGCCATCAGGGTCAGAGGTCGTTCAGCCATGCCATCACCCTACGGTCCGGCTCCGACGGCCCGCCGGGACCCAGCGGACCTCGCCCGGGAAGCGCGACCGCATCGTACTCAGCTCGGCATCGGCCCGGCGGAGCTTGGGCGATCCGCCGTCCGGTGCCGTACCGGCTCCTACAGTCAGCAGGACCAGCGGGTCACAACAGGTCGGGACGCGGAAAAGAGGTCGATGACGGTGGCCGGTGCGGGATCGTTCACCGACGTGCGGCAGATCGATGCCGGGGTCCTGAACGTGGGGTACGTGGACGCCGGGCCGCCCGACGGCCCCGCCGCGATCCTGCTGCACGGCTGGCCGTACGACATCCACAGTTTCGTCGACGTCGTACCGCTGCTCACCGCCGCCGGTTACCGGGTCGTCGTGCCGTACCTGCGGGGCCACGGCTCCACCAGGTTCGTCTCCGCCGACGCGATGCGCAACGGCGAACCGGCGGCCATGGGGCTCGACCTCATCGCGCTCATGGACGCCCTGCGGATCGACAGCGCGAAGCTGGCCGGGTTCGACTGGGGCGCGCGTACGGCGGACGTGGTGGCCGCGTTGTGGCCGGAGCGGTGCCAGGGGCTCGTCTCGGTGAGCGGTTACCTGATCGCCGGCCAGGAATCGGGCAAGGCCCCGTTGCCGCCGAAGGCGGAGCTGGCGTGGTGGTACCAGTACTACTTCGCCACCGAGCGTGGCCGGGAGGGCTACGAGAAGAACCGACGCGACTTCAACAAACTGATCTGGCACACCGCGTCGCCACAGTGGACGTTCGACGACGCGACGTTCGACCGCAGCGCGACGGCGTTCGACAACCCCGACCACGTCGACATCGTGATCCACAACTACCGGTGGCGGCTCGCCCTCGCCGACGGCGAGCCACAGTACGACGAGGTGGAGAAGCGCCTGGCCGCGCAGCCGAAGATCACCGTACCCAGCATCTCCCTGGAGGGGGACGCCAACGGCGCGCCACACGTGGAGCCCAACATCTACGCCAAGCAGTTCACCGGGCGCTACGAGCACCGGACCATCGGCGGCGGTGTCGGGCACAACCTGCCGCAGGAGGCGCCGCAGGCGTTCGCGGACGCGGTGCTGGAGGTCTGACGGAGCCCGTCAACCTGGGCGGCCCGGCCGCTGCGGGTCCGGACGCTCCACGCGGACGGGATCGCCGCGGACGAGGTCGTCGTGGATGCGCCAGCGGGCGGTGGTGACGGCACGTCGCGCCACCTCGTCGCCGTGCTCGACGCGTTGCCGCAGCAGGTTCAGGGCGATCCGCCGATTGAGGCTGAACTGCCGCTCCTCGTCCACGACCACGACGATGCCCGAGGGGCGGTGCGTCGCCCGTACTGCAGTGCTGGCCTTGTTCCGATGCTGACCGCCGGGCCCTCCGGTGCGGCAGCCGACGATGTCGACCTCCGCCTCCGAGAACGTCGTCGGCACCGCGTCGAGGCGGGGTCGCTGGGCGGTGACGTACCAGTTCTTCCGGCCGGTGCTCGTCCGGTAGGGGCTGGGGGCCTGCCAGCACAGCGTGCCGGTCCACGAGGCGGCGAACGCCTCCGCGTCGACACCCGAGATCTGGATGAGCACCGACCGATGGCTGCCGGGCCGGTCGCCGGGCACCGCCTGCACCTGCTCGATCGTCACTCCTCGACGGCTGCCCTCCGCAGTCAGGCGGTGCAGGAGCTGGGTCAGCGCCCAGGCGCATTCCCGTGGGCCACGCCCGGCGGACAGCAGCAGGAGCACGCTCACGACCGCCCCCGCCCACCACGGTGGCCCCGCCGGTCGGTCCGGGGCGCGGGCCCGAGGTCGGCCGTCTTGTAGGTGACCAGCGGAATCGTGCTGGCGACCGGCGTGGCCAGGTGGTGCTCGACGAGGTCGGCGATCACCTGCTCGATGCGCTTGTACGCGGTGGGCGCCTCCTCGAAGAGGAGTTGACGGTCACCACACACCACAAGTGAACCCAGCGGCGTGCGGCGTAGCTCCTCGACCGTGTGCTTGGCCCGACCCCGCCGCAGCGCGTCGGAGCGCGACATCTTGCGGCCGGCGCCATGCGCGACGGAGTGGTTGGCGGCCGGTCCGGCGTGGGCGGCCACCAGGTAGGACGGTGTTCCCCGGGTGCCGGCGACCAGGACGTCGCGGCCGTCACCCGGCGCCGCGCCCTTGCGGTGCAGGTAGACCCCGTCGCGGATCTCGACCAGGTTGTGGCACTGGTCGACGATCGGATCGGAGGGTTCGGCCCCCAGCGCGTACGCGACCCGGGCGGCGAGGACCCGGCGGTTGAGCGAACCCCAGCGCACGGCGTCGTCGTGCATCGCCAGGTAGGCGGCGGGATCGGGAGCGGCACCGGCGCCGTGGGCCTCGGTGTGCGTCCGCAGGATCCGTTCGCCCAGACCACGGGAGCCGCTGTGGACGACGAGCACCAGGTCGTCCGCGTCGACCCCGAGACGAGCAGCGTGGCCCGGGTCGAGGACGGGCCCGACCCGGGCCAGCTCGACGAAGTGGTTGCCACGGCCGACCGTCCCGAGACCGTCGAGGTGACCGGCCGGGACGTGGCCCTCGACGACCGCCCAGGCGGGGTCGTCGGCGTCGAGGGTCCGATCGAGGTCGGGGAACCGTGCGGCCAGCCGCTCCGGTACGGCCCGCTTGAGCTTGATGGGGAACACGGCGATGCCGCAGCCGATGTCGGACCCCACCAGGAACGGGTACAGCACCGTCGACGCCATGGCCGCACCGATGGGAGCGCCCTTGCCCGGGTGCAGGTCCGGCATCCCGGCGACGTGGATCATGCCGTCGAGGGCGGCCACCTGCTGGCACTGGGCGAGCGCGTCGGATTCGATCCAGCTCGTGGGGGAGGCGAACACCGTGACGGTGGCGGGGTTTGCGGAGGGCAGAGACTGGTGCTGGATCAAGGAGAGCTCACTTCTGACTGAGAACGTGGCAACGGACGAGTCACGCCGCCCGGGAAGGTGTCACCGGGGGCGGAGGGGAAGTGGGTCCGTCAGTACGTCATGGACGTCACTCTGGCGAAGCGCACCGCGTACGACAACTGATTTACGCTGCCGCGATGAGCGCACCGCGTCGCATCCTGATCTACGGGGTGTACGGCTCCGGCAAGTCCACCCTCGCCGCGCGGA
This sequence comes from Micromonospora sp. WMMD964, assembly GCF_029581455.1. NCBI lineage: Bacteria > Bacillati > Actinomycetota > Actinomycetes > Micromonosporales > Micromonosporaceae > Micromonospora > Micromonospora sp. WMMD964. The sequence continues at coordinate 3,071,865 of NZ_CP120860.1, forward strand.
TGGCCGAACACCTCGGCCTGCCCTGGTACCCGGTGGACGACCTGCTCTGGCAGCCGGGCTGGGTCGAGGTGCCCGTGGCGCTGCAACGCAGCCGGATCCAGGAGATCTGCCGACGGGACCGGTGGATCATCGACGGGGCGTACCACGGGTGGCGGGACGTGCCGCTGGCCCGCGCCGACCTGGTCGTCGGCCTGGACTACAGCCGGTGGTGCTCCTTCCGGCGGTTGGTGCGGCGCACCGTCCGCCGCGTCCGGACGGGCGAGGTGATCTGTAACGGCAACCGGGAGACGCTGGGCAGCGTGCTGTCCCCGGACTCGATCCTGCTGTGGCACGTCACCGCGTTCGGCCGGGCGCGACGGCGGATGCGCGCCTGGCAGACCGACCCGTCCGCGCCGCCCGTGGTGTTGCTGCGCTCCCCGGCGGAGCTGGACGACTGGCTGGCCACCCTGCCCGGCCGCTGACGGATCAGGCGGGTGCGGTCGCGCGCCCGTGGACGCAGGGCGAGGACGGGCCGTTGCTGGTGGCCGGGAAACGGAACCGGCGCACCTCCTCGACCACGAAACCCGCTGTCGTGATGGCGGCGAGGGTGTCCCGGCTGGTGTGGCAGCCGGCGAACAACCTCGGCCACACCGTCGCGTCGAGCAGGCGCTGGGTCCGTTGCAGTCCGCTCGGTTTCTCGGCTGCGACGTGTTCGAAGAACCGCAGCTCGCCGCCGGGGCGCAGCACCCGGCGGACCTCGGCCAGCGCGGTCGCCTGGTCGGGCACGGTGCACAGCACCAGGGCGACCACCGCGGCGTCGAACTCGCCGTCCCCGCCCGGCAACCGGTCGGCCAGACCGTTCACGACCCTGACCGGGACCGGTGCGGTCGACGCCGCGCGTTCGGCGGCGGCCCGCAGACGCCGTTCCGGTTCGACGGCGACGACCTCGGTCACCGCAGGCGGATAGTGGGGGAACATCAGCCCGTTGCCCGCACCGATCTCGATCACCCGACCGGACAGGCCCGCGACCAGATCCCGCCGGTAGGCCGCCGTGCCCGCCCGGTCCATGGCGACGCTGAGCCGTTCGTAGACCCGGGCGAACACCGGGTGCGACACCTCGGCCACGGCCACCTCCAGGTCTCCGTCGAACTGTTCTCCGGCGATTGTCCTGCACCGGCGCACGCTTTCCGTCTTACTGGGTGACAGCACGACCCGACCCAGCTCAGACAGGACGTGATGCGAGCATGAAGATCGTCGTCATCGGGGGCAGCGGCCTCATCGGTTCCAAGCTCGTGGCCGACCTCGGTGCTCAGGGCCACGAGGCGGTGCCGGCCTCACCGAAGACCGGCGTGAACACCCTGACCGGTGAGGGGGTGGCCGATGCGCTCACCGGTGCCGACGCCGTCGTCGACGTGTCGAACTCGCCGTCGTTCGAGGACGAGGCCGTACTGGAGTTCTTCGAGACGTCCACCCGGACGCTCCTCGCCGCCGCGTCGGACGCCGGGGTGGGCCACTACGTGGTGCTCTCCATCGTGGGTTGCGACCGGATCCCGGACAGCGGCTACATGAGGGCGAAGGTCGCCCAGGAGAAGCTCGTCGTCGCGTCCGGGATCCGGTACTCGATCGTGCACGCCACCCAGTTCTTCGAGTTCCTCCAGGGGATCGTCGACGCCGGCACGGACGGCGACACCGTGCACCTCGCCCCGGTGCTCATCCAGCCGATGGCCGCCGACGACGTCGCGGCCGCAGTGGCCGAGGTGGTGGTCGGCGCGCCGACGAACGCCGTGGTCGAGGTCGCCGGACCGGAGCAGTTCCGACTCGACGAGCTGGGCCGAGACCTCCTCGCCGTCCGGCAGGACCCTCGGTCGGTGGTGGCCGACCCGGACGCCCGCTACTTCGGCGCCAAGCTGGGCGAACGCTCCCTCGTTCCCGCCGACGGCGGCCGCCTCGCCGGTACGCGACTGGACGACTGGCGGGCGCGGGCGAACAGCGGACGGTGACGCGGCCCGCTACGTCGTCGTGCCGGGCGGGTCGACACGCTCACCGAGGCGCCGCACCAACTCCCGGGCCGCCGCGGTGAAAGGCTCTTCGGATTCGCCCAGCCAGTGCCCACGGATGGGTGGGGGGACGCTGTCACTGGGCGGCGTCACCACGTCGCGGGGATCACGGTACCGGCGATCCACCTGAGCGGCCGGGCCGCCGACGTCGCCCGGCACCGGTGTTCGGTCCGCCGAGAAGATCCAGCCGCCGATGGGGTCGGTGTCGGTCCACAGGTTCACCCACCGCCAACCGACCCGGCGGCCGATCTCGTGCAGTGCCACGTCGTCGACGTACGCGGGGAAGAGTCGCGCGTAGAGGCGGTGCAGCGGCGATCCGTGGGTGAGCAGGGCGATTCGGTCGCCGACGTGCGGCGGCAACTGGAGCACCGTCGCGGCGAGCAGGACCGAACCGTGGCTGTGCCCGGTGAGCAGCACCGCGTCCCCGCGCTCGACGAGGTACGTGATGCGACGGGCCAACTCCGGCACGGCCCGCTCGGAGTAGCAGGGGGGAGCGAACGGGTGGGCGGCCCGAGGCCAGAAGGTTCCCAGGTCCCAGAGGACGCCGATGTGCCGGCGGAACGGGACGGTCCGGTAGGCGAAGATCCCCCCGATGATCAGACCGAGGATGACCGCCGCGATCACCCAGCTCCCGAACGCGATACCGAAGGTGATCGCGTCCGCCGGCAGCCCGAGGTTCCGTTCGAGGACGTCACTGGGAAACTCCCCCAGCAGGCCGACGGTGGTGGTGGCCGTGGTGAGCCCGGCGAGGCAACCGTAGAACACGGCCAGCGGCACCAGCTTCTCGGTGAAGCGGGCCCGGGCTATCGCGTCCCGGACCTGCCGCAGTCGGGGTCCGGCCTCCGCGGGGGCCTGCGGGTAGTCGTGTGCCACGATCGCCGCCGCGACGCGTCGCCGACCGCGACGGGTGATCAGGACGACGAGGCCGGCGACCACGAGGGTGGCCAGCAGCGCACGGAGGAAGCCGTAGATCGCCCACGTGTACGCCCGGGGCGGGCCGGTGGCGATGCCCTCCCCGGTCGGCACGTCGCGGTCGAGGAAGTCCGCCACCCGGTAGACCAGCTCGGCGGAGTACGCCACGGCCAGGCTGATCCCGGTTGCCGCGATGACGAGGGCGCCCAGCCCGAACAGCGGGGTGCCACCGCGTTGCCGGTGGCAGAGCAGGACCACGCCCAGCACGACCAACAACGCCGTCTGTACGGCGAACAGAGCGGCCAGGGTCGTCTCGTACCCAGGAAGCCCGTGTCCGTCGTCCCACCGGCGTGGCCCGGTCAGCAGGTGAGCCAGGACGACGACGGTCACGACGACGGCGACGGTCCGGAGCGTACGGGTTACCCGGTCGAGTCGGTGATCGTCGGCGGCCCGGTCGATCAGCGGGGGCGTGCACAGCAGGCCCGCGCAGCCCGCCAGGATCACGGCGGTCGCCACCGTCAACGCGACTGTGACCCCGGTGGCGCCGCCCGCGCCCCGTGCCAGCAACACTGTGAGGTCCAGTGTCGCGAACGCGGCAGCGACGTGGATGGCGCGCAACCGGCCCACCAGCGGCTCGGCGTCCCACTGGCCGACCGTGCCGAGCCGTGACCCGCCGATCCCCTGATCGGGTGCGCGAAACGCCTCGAACGTCCGCCCTGGGCGGTTGCTGATCCGCCAGATCAGGCCGATCGCGGCGACCGGTACCACCGCGAGCAACGCCAGCTGCACCCCGACCTGCCGTCCTCCCAACCAGGACAACCAGCTGCGCCCCGCGAGGCAGCGCGTCGAGGGCAGGCACTTCCAGCCCACCAGATCCAGGGCCACGCCGGCGACGGCGAGCACGTACAGCACGGTGAGGGTGAGCGCCAGCAGTCGGCACAGGGACTTGACCACGGCCTCGGAACCGGGGCCCGCCGGGCGCATCCAGGTCGCGACGTTGACCAGCATGAACGGCAGCAGGAAGACCACGGCGAGGGTACGGGCGACCGTCCCGGAGGGCAGATCACCCCAGCGGTACGCCTCCAGGGTCACGCCGCGCGGGGCGGTGCTGTCCGGGTCCTGTGGTCGCGGCCGGTGGAAGCCACCGCTCTGGTCACCCGCCACCTGCGTGGTCTGCTGGAGGTCCAGCACCTGTGCGGCGCTCGCGCCGGAGACTCCGTGCACCCGCAGCTCCACGACGTCGCGGGGACCGTCCGGCCCGCTCAACCGTGCTGATCCATGCGAGGTCCCCCCGGAGGCGCTCGGCCGCTCCCTGTCCCACCACCCGACCGGAGCGAGCCTCGCGGTCAGGTGCCCAGGTCGCCGCCCCGACGACGGCGGATCGGTCTACCCGATCCGGACGGAATCAACCGCAGCGGGCGAAGAGGAGCCACCGCTCACTCGACACCCCCGCCGGTCGCCGCCGGTTCGCGTCCGCCGGTCTGGGCCGCCCTCGCCACCTCGGTGCGGTAGGCGCGTGGCGAGAGACCGGTAGCGCGCTTGAATGCCACGCTGAGGGCACTCTCGGAGCCGTAGCCGACAGCCTGGGCGATGCCGGCGACGGTGTCGGAGCCGCGTCGGATACGGTCTGCCGCCAGTTCGATCCGCCAGCCGGTCAGGTATTCCAGCGGTCCCACGCCGACGACCCTCTTGAAGCGCGCGGCCAGTGTCGACCGGGAAACGGCGGCGGTCCGGGCGATGGCGTCCACCGTCCACGGCTGCGCGGGCCGCGCGTGCAACGCCCGCAGCGCGGGGGCGATCACCGGGTCGGCGAGGCCGGCCAACCAGCCGGAGGTGCGTTCGGGGTCGCGGGCCAGGTGCAACCGCAGGACCCGGATCAGCAGGACGAGCGCCAGGTGCTCGGCGACGAGCGTGGACCCGAGTCGTGTCTGCCGCAGTTCGGCGTCGATCTCGCTGAGCGCCCACTGGACGGTGGTGGCCTCCGGGGTGTCGGCGGGCACGTGGATGACCGGCGGGAGGCTGTCGAGCAGGAGGCTGCGCGCCCGCTCGCCCAGGGAAAACGCGCCGCCGATGAGGAAGACGTCGTCGCCGTCACCGACGTGCGCCACACCGCCGTCGGCGGCGGCGAAGTACGGGTACGCGGGCTCGACGGGCACGTCGGGATCGCTGAAGAGCGTGTAGGCCACCGGCCGGGTCAGCAGGAAACAGTCCCCCTCGCCGAGGCCGATCGATTCGGCGGCACCGTCGACCCGCAGGGAGCACCGGCCGCGCCGGACGGCGTTGAACTTGGCTCCGGCCGGTGCGTCGAAGGCGACGGCCCAGCGCCCGCCCGCGACCAGACCGGCGGAGAGATGGCTCGTCGCGCCCAGCAACGCCAGGACGTCTTCGAGGGGATCCATCCCAGCCTCCTGGACGCTCACTAAAGTATGAAGGATCCTAGGCTATAGGCAGTCCGAGTCCGATGTTCCTAGCCTGGGTTTCATGACAGCGAACCCACGCCTCACCACCCCGTTCACCGCCCGCAGCACCGCCGCCGAGATTCTCGACGGTGTCGACCTGACGGGGCGTCGGATGATCGTCACCGGAGGTGCCTCCGGCATCGGTGTCGAGACCGTGCGGGCGCTGGCCGGGGCCGGCGCCGAGGTCACCATCGCGACCCGTGATCCGCGCCGCGCCGACGCGCTCGTCCAGGAGTTCGCCACCGGTGCCACCCGGGGCGCGGTCAGCGTGTCCGCTCTCGACCTCGCCGACCTGACGTCGGTCGACGCCTTCGTCGCGGGCTGGCAGGGCCCGCTCGACGTGCTGGTCGCCAACGCGGGGATCATGGCGATCCCGACCCGTCAGCTCACCGCCCAGGGTTGGGAGCTTCAGCTCGCGACCAACTACCTCGGCCACTTCGCGCTCGCCCGAGGGCTGTACGACGACCTGCGCGCCGCCGAGGCGGCCCGGGTCGTCGTGGTCAGCTCCGGGGCACACCTGGCCGCACCGTTCGACTTCGACGACCCGCAGTTCGAGCGGCGTCCGTACGACCCGTGGTCGGCGTACGGCCAGTCGAAGACCGCCGAGGTCCTGCTCGCGGTCGGCATCAGCCGCCGGTGGGCGAAGGACGGGATCACCGCTAACGCCCTCAACCCCGGGTACATCTTCACCAACCTCCAGCGCCACATCGACGACGACACGATGCGCGCGATGGGTGCGATGGACGAGGCGGGGAACCTCATCGAGGCGGACTACTACAAGAAGCCGGACCAGGGCGCGGGGACCACGGTGCTGCTCGCCGGCTCGCCCCTGCTCGACGGCGTCGCCGGTCGGTACTTCGCGGACAACCAGGAGGCGGAGGTCGTGCCCGGCGGACCCGACGCCACCGGCGGAGTGGCCGCCCACGCCGTGGACCCGGCCGCCGCCGACCGGCTCTGGGCCTACGCCGAGACGACGCTCCCCTCGCGCTGAGCCCGGCCGGCGAGGGGAGGATTGATCCGACCGCGGCGGGGTAGGTGCCGCCATGGTCGCTGCCGGTCGGCGCGGAGCGGGCGAGGGCGCTCCGGCCCGTGGTGGCGACGCCGCCCACGGTGGTCCGGCGGGCGCGATGGCCCGCATGCGAAGCCGTGCGATGGACACGGTGCGCGACCGGGCCCGTCGGGTACGGGCCGTGGGCGGCCTGGCGGTGCAGGCGGGGCTCGCGGCGGCGCTGTCCTGGTTCGTGGCGCACGAGTTGCTGCACATCTCGCAGCCGGTGTTCGCGCCGATCTCCGCGGTCTCGACCCTCGCCGCGTCCGTGGGTCAACGGCTGCGTCGGACCGTCGAGCTGATCGTCGGGGTGACCGTCGGGGTGCTGATCGGCGATCTGCTCCTCCTGGTGATCGGCACCGGCTGGTGGCAACTCTCCCTGATCGTCGTGCTGGCGATCGTGGTCGCGCTGTTCCTCGCCGGCAGTGCCGCGGTGGTGATCCAGGCCGGGGCGACGGCGGTGCTCATCTCCACGCTCAGTCCGTCGATCCGTGACCTGGAGATCCCCCGGTTCGTGGACGCGCTCGTCGGCGGCGGGGTGGCCCTGCTGGTCACCGCCGTGCTGCTGCCGTTGAACCCGCTGCGGGTGCTCAACCGGGCCGCCCGGCCGGCGCTGGACCTCCTGGTCACCCAGCTCGACGCCACCGCCGACGCGTTGACCGAGCGCGACGCCGCTCGGGCTCGCACCGCCCGGGGTGAGCTGCGGCGGAACAAGGGCCCGCTGAAGGCGTTCGTCGAGGCGACGCAGGGCGCCCGGGAGGCCAGCACCCTCTCGCCGGTGTATCGGCACCAGCGGCGCGGGCCGGTGGGGCGCTACGCGCAGGCGGCGGAGCCGATCGACCGAGCCATGCGCAACAGCGGGACGTTGATCCGTCGAGCGGTGACGCTCATCGAGGACGGCGAACCGGTTCCGGAGCCGCTGCCCAGGGCGGTGGCCGACCTCGCCGATGCCGTCCGGGTGCTGAAGCGGCAGTTCGCCGCCGGTGCCGAGCCGGACCGGGCGCGGGAGCAGTCGCTGCGAGCCGTGCAGATGGCCGGCCGGGCCTACCGGGAGGGTGTCGGCTTCTCCGGCGCGGTCGTGGTGGCGCAGATCCGTACCACGGTCAGCGACCTTCTGGTGGCCACCGGTCTGACCCAGGAGGAGGCGAACCGCCTGGTCAGACGCACCTTCGGTGATCTCTGAGGGGCTGTCTGCGACCAATCGCCGCGCGGTTTGGCACCGCTGTGAGCCACAACGGGTTGCATGCTGAGCCAAAGTGGTGCCATGATGGTGCCATGGAGCTGAGGTCATACGTCGAGAACCTTCGTAACGAGTTCGCCGTGGCCGCGGAGGGCGTCGACGCCGACGGCCGCGCGCTGGCCGAGCGGCTCTTCACCCAACTGGAGGCGGCCACCCGCCTCACCCTGCTGGAGGCGCTGTCCGACGCGGCCGACGAGATCACCCGTGACCTCGCGCCGGGCTCGGTGCACGTTCGCCTCCGCGGGCGCGAGCCCGACTTCGTGGTGACGCCGGCCAGCCCGCCGGTCGACGAGGTGCGCGAGGTCAACGCCCCGCCGACGCTGCCGGCACCGCCGCCGGCGCCCGAGGGCGAGGACGGTGGCACCTCGCGGATCAACCTCCGGCTTCCCGACCACCTCAAGGCCAGCGTCGAGGAGGCCGCCGGGCGCGCCGGGCTCTCGGTCAACGCCTGGCTGGTGCGCGCCGTCGCCGGTGCCGTCGGGGCGGGCGACACCGAACGTCGGCCACCCCGCCGGCCGGAACCGCGCTCCGGTCAGCACTTCACCGGCTGGGCGCGCTGACCCCTCCGTACCCCTTCCTCCTCCGCGCCGACGACCAGCGGCGACAGTCACCGACCACCTTCCGGGAGACCACCATGCCTGTTTTCGAGACGCCAGAGCCCATCTCCGTCCAGATCGAACTCCCCGTCGGGGACGTCTGGATCAGCGCTACCGACCGCACCGACACGGTGGTGACGGTGCGGCCCCGGGACCCGTCGAGCAAGGCCGACGTGAGCACCGCCGAACAGGCCACCGTCCAGTACGAAGCCGGAAAACTGCTGATCAGGGTGCCGAAGACGTGGCGTCGGTACGGCTTCGGGTCCGGCCCGTCGGTCGACGTCCTGATCGAGCTACCGACCGGGTCGCGGGTGCACGCCGAGTCGTCGTGGGCGGCGTTCCGCGGCGAGGGTCGACTGGGCGAGTGCCGCATCAAGACCGGCAGCGGGATCCGGCTCGACGGGACCGGGCCGCTGGACATCGACAGCAGCCACGGCGAGGTCGCCGTGGAGCGGGTCGCCGGCTCCGCCCGGGTGAAGGCGTCGTCCGGCAAGGTGCGCCTCGGCGCGGTCGACGGACCCGTCGAGATCAAGAACTCCTCCGGCGACTGCTGGATCGGCCGCAGTGGCGGCGACGTCCGGATCAACACCGCGTACGGCGACATCACCCTCGACGCGACCACGGCCTCGGTGACGGCACGCACCGCCTACGGCAACCTCCGGCTCGGCGAGGCGGTCCGCGGGTCGATCGACCTGACCACCTCGTACGGGGCCATCGAGGTCGGCATCCGTCGCGGGACCGCCGCCTGGCTCGACGTCAGCTCCAAGCACGGTCGCGTGCACAACGCCCTGGAGAGCACCGACGGTCCGGCGCAGACCGACGAGACGGTCGAGGTGCGGGCCAACACCGCGTACGGCGACATCACCGTCCGCCGCGCCTGACCGGCCAGCACACCGACCGCGAAAGAGGAGACCATGACCAGTTCCACGAAGCCCGCTATCGTCGCCACCGACCTGCGGAAGTCCTACGGCGACAAGGTCGTGCTGGACGGCATCGATCTGATGATCACCGAGGGCACCATCTTCGCACTGCTCGGCCCCAACGGCGCCGGCAAGACCACCACCGTGCAGATCCTCTCCACCCTGGTCGGCGCCGACGGCGGGCAGGCCCGCGTCTTCGGCCACGACCTGAACCGGGAACCCGACGCGGTACGCGCGCTGATCGGTGTCACCGGTCAGTTCTCCGCCGTCGACAACCTGCTCACCGGCCGGGAGAACCTGAACCTGATGGCCGACCTGTGCCACCTGGACCGGGCGGCGGGCCGGCGACGGACCGACGAGCTGCTCGACCAGTTCGACCTGGCCGGCGCGGCGGGCAAGCCGGTGTCGACGTACTCCGGCGGTATGCGCCGACGGCTGGACCTCGCCATGACCCTGGTCGGTGACCCCCGCGTCATCTTCCTCGACGAGCCGACCACCGGCCTCGACCCGCGCAGCCGGCGGGCGATGTGGGAGATCATCCGCAACCTCGTCGCCGAGGGCGTCACCATCATGCTCACCACCCAGTACCTGGAGGAGGCCGACCAGCTCGCCGACCGCGTGGCGTTCCTCGACCACGGTCGGCTGATCGCCGAGGGCACGCCGCGCGAACTCAAGCGGCTCATCCCGGGCGGCCACGTGGTGCTGCAGTTCGCCGACCAGGAGGGGCTCGACTCGGCGGCCCGTGTGCTGTCGACAGCCGGCCGGGACGACAGCGCGCTCACCCTCCAGGTGCCGAGCGACGGGGGAGTCGGGGCGCTGCGCTCCCTGCTCGACCAGCTCGACCGCGCCTCGATCACGGTGGCCGGGCTCTCCGTGCACACCCCCGACCTCGACGACGTCTTCCTCACCCTCACCGGTCAGCCCGACACCCGCGTCGGCCGACCCGACACCGAAAGGGCCTCCGCGCGATGAGCACCCTCTCCCTCGCCGTCCGTGACTCGAACACCATGCTGCGGCGCAACCTGCTGCACATGCGGCGCTACCCGTCGATGACCTTCCTGCTCATGGGCATTCCGGTCATCATCCTGCTGCTCTTCGTCTACGTCTTCGGTGGCACGCTCGGCGCCGGGCTCGGCCCGTCCGGTGGTCGCTCCGACTACGCGAACTACGTCACCCCGGGCATCCTGCTCATCACCGTCGTCAGCGCGGCGCAGGGCACGGCGATCTCGGTCGCCATGGACATGACCGAGGGCATCATCGCCCGGTTCCGCACGATGGCGATCTTCCGGCCGTCGGTCCTCACCGGTCACGTCCTGGGCAGTCTCGTGCAGAACCTGCTCAGCCTCGCGGCGGTCACCGGGGTGGCGCTGCTCGTCGGGTTCCGCCCCACCGCCAACCCGGTCGAGTGGCTGGCCGCCGTCGGTGTCCTCGCCATGGTCACCCTTGCGCTCACCTGGCTGTCGGTCGCCCTCGGCCTGGTCAGCGACAGCGTCGAGACGGCCAGCAACCTGCCGATGCCGCTGATCCTCCTGCCCTTCCTGGGCAGCGGTTTCGTCCCGACCGACTCCATGCCCACGGTGGTCCGGTGGTTCGCCGACTACCAGCCCTTCACCCCGGTCATGGAGACCCTGCGCGGCCTGCTCCTCGGCACCGGGATCGGTGCCGACGGGATCATCGCGGTGGTGTGGTGTGCCGTCATCACGGTGGTGTGCTTCCTGTGGGCGAAGACCCTCTACAACCGCAACCGGGCCGCCTGATCCGACCGACGCTCCACGTTCCGCCACCGCGCCGGCAGCCGGCGGTTCGGCCCACCGGGCCGGGCCGCCGGTTTCGCGTGCGCCGCGGTGCCCGCCTCGGCCCCGGGGCGATCCGTGTGCGGCCGTGTCCAAACGTCGAATGTTATCGATAACACGGCCGACGCGTCGGCCCGCGAGGTCGGCCGGAGTGCTCACCTATGAGCAGTCGCGGCGGGCGGCGGCCCTTCCGCGCGTTCGACCGTCACAGCGAGGTGTGTCGATGATGTTATCGCTGACATCATGATCGAGGGCAACGCGGTTGCCGTCGGATGATCGACTCACGGCGTCCGATGCGTTGTGCCTGTCGACCGGCCTGCCGAGGCGCCTCTGCTCCCCGCCCGATCCGTGCGGCACCCCGTGCGAGGCCCGAGTGCGCTGGGTCGACATCACATTTGCACGTTTTGCACCGGTCCGTTATCGACGCGCCCGAGTCAACCGGGCTTCGCTGTTCCGTTACGCAGCTGTTGCGGGGGGATGTCTTGACGAGGGTTGATGTGAGCGTTAACACTATCCCCGTTAACGGTGGAGGTGAACATGAACCGTGTGGACGGAGCAGGCGACCGCTACGTCGTCGGTGTCGACTACGGCACCCTGTCCGGGCGAGCTCTGGTGGTCCGTGTCGGTGATGGTGCCGAGTTGGGGACCGCGGTGCACGAGTACGGCGACGGAGTTATCAGCACGGCGCTTCCGGGAGGTCGACAACTACCCCCGGACTGGGCCCTGCAGAACCCGGAGAACTACCGCGACGTGCTGCGATACGCCGTCCCGGCGGCGTTGTCCGCGGCCGGGGTGGATCCGGCCGCGGTCGTCGGCATCGGCATCGACTTCACCGCCTGCACGGTGCTACCGACGCTCGCCGACGGCACCCCGCTGTGCGAGACGCCCGAGCTGCGTGACCGACCGCACGCCTGGGTGAAGCTGTGGAAACACCACGCCGCGCAGCCGCACGCCGACCGGATCAACGCGCTGGCCCACGAGCGGGCCGAGCCGTGGATCGGCCGGTACGGCGGCAAGATCTCCGCCGAGTGGCAGTACGCCAAGGGTCTGCAGATCCTGGAGGAGGACCCGGAGGTCTACCACCGGGCCGAGCGCTTCATCGAGGCGGCCGACTGGATCGTCTGGCAGCTCTGCGGTGCCGAGACCCGCAATGTCTGCACGGCCGGGTACAAGGGCATCCTGCAGGACGGCCACTACCCGTCCGAGAGCTTCCTGACCGCGCTCAACCCCGACTTCGGCGACTTCGTGGCCAAGCTGGACGGTCCGCTGCTGCCCCTCGGGGCCCGAGCCGGCTCGCTCACCGCCCAGGCCGCCGCGTGGACCGGTCTGCCGGAGGGGATCGCGGTGGCCGTCGGCAACGTCGACGCGCACGTCACCGCGGCGTCCGCGCAGGCGGTGGAGCCCGGCCGGCTCGTCGCCATCATGGGCACCTCGACCTGCCACGTGGTCAACGGTGCGGAGGTCGCCGAGGTGGCCGGCATGTGCGGGGTGGTCGACGGTGGGATCAGCCCCGGCGCGTGGGGGTACGAGGCCGGACAGAGCGGTGTCGGCGACATCTTCGGCTGGTTCGTCAAGCACGCCGCCCCGGCCGGCATCGACTCGCACGAACAGCTCACCAAGCTGGCCGCGAGCCAACCCGTCGGGGCGCACGGCCTGATCGCACTGGACTGGTGGAACGGCAACCGGTCCCTGCTGGTCAACCACGACCTCAGCGGCGTGATCGTCGGAATGACCCTGGCCACCCGGCCGCAGGACATCTACCGGGCGCTGCTGGAGTCGACCGCGTACGGCACCCGGATGATCATCGAGGCGTTCGTCGACGCCGGAGTGCCGGTGAACGACCTGGTGATCGCCGGTGGGCTCACCTCCAACGAACTGCTGATGCAGATCTACGCCGACGTGACGAGGCGACCGCTGAACATCATCGCCTCGGCGCAGGGTCCGGCCCTGGGCTCGGCGATCCACGCCGCCGTCGCCGCCGGAGAGTTCCCCTCGATCCACGAGGCGTCGCAGGCGATGGGTCGGGTGCACGAGGCCGTCTACCGCCCGGACCCCGAGCGGGCCCGCGCCTACGACGCCCTCTACGCCGAGTACCGCGCGCTGCACGACCACTTCGGTCGCGGGGGCAACGACGTCATGATGCGCCTGCGGGCGATCCGCAACGCGGCTGTCGAGAGCGCCGCGACCACACCCGAGACCGCGTTGGAGGTGGTCGCGTGAGCGCCGAGGTGACCCGACAGATCCGTGAGCTGCGGGAGACGGTCGCCCGCCTGCACGGTGAGCTGACCCGCTACAACCTGGTCGCCTGGACGTCCGGCAACGTCTCCGCGCGGGTGCCCGGCCAGGACCTGCTGGTGATCAAGCCGAGCGGGGTGAGCTACGACGACCTCACCGCGGACACGATGGTGGTGTGCGACCTCGACGGTGTCCTCGTCGAGGGCGACTTCGCCCCGTCCAGCGACACCGCCGCCCACGCCTACGTCTATCGGGCCATGCCCGAGGTGGGTGGTGTGGTGCACACGCACAGCTCGTACGCCACCGCCTGGGCCGCATGCGGGGAGTCGATCCCCTGTCACCTCACCGCGCAGGCCGACGAGTTCGGCGGGGAGATCCCAATCGGCCCGTTCGCGCTGATCGGTGGCGACGACATCGGCAAGGGCATCGTGGCCACGCTCTCCGGGCACCGCTCGCCCGCGGTGCTGATGCGCAACCACGGCGTGTTCACCATCGGCCGGGACGCCCGCGCGGCGGTCAAGGCGGCGGTCATGTGCGAGGACGTGGCCCGTACCGCGCACCTGGCCCACACCCTCGGTCAGCCGGTGCCGATGGCACAGGCCGACATCGACGCCCTCTACGACCGCTACCAGAACGTCTACGGTCAACAACCAGTCGCACCGGCGGGTTCCTGACTCTTCCCCGATCATCAGGGCCCGCCGGTCTGCACCACCACGCACCAGCACGCACCACCCGCGTACGCCGCTCTTCGGGTTCTTCGGCGGCCGGCGCGGTTACCCACCACATCCAGCCAAGGAGATTCGATGGGAAAGATGCGAACGCAGTCCGTTCGGTGGCGCGCTGTCGCGGTCCTCGCCAGCGCGTTGCTGGTCGGCGGCGTGGCGGCCTGCGGCAACAGCGACACCGGCGGCGGCGGGTCCACGGACGACGGCAAGATCACGATGGGCTTCTCCCAGGTCGGTGCGGAGAGCGGGTGGCGTACCGCGAACACCACCTCGATCAAGGATGCCGCCGCTGCCGCGGGCATCGAGCTGAAGTTCGACGATGCGCAGCAGAAGCAGGAGAACCAGATCAAGGCGATCCGCAACTACATCCAGCAGAAGGTCGACGTGATCGCCTTCTCGCCGGTGGTGGAGTCCGGTTGGGACACCGTGCTCAAGGAGGCCAAGGACGCCGGCATCCCGGTCATCCTGACCGACCGCGCGGTCGACTCGGCCGACAAGACCCTCTACAAGACCTTCCTCGGCTCGGACTTCGTCAAGGAGGGCCGGCTCGCCGGTGAGTGGCTGGTCGAGCAGAAGAAGACCGCCTCGGGCCCGGTGAACATCGTCGAGCTGCAGGGCACCACCGGTGCGGCACCGGCCAACGACCGCAAGCAGGGCTTCGCCGAGGCGATCGCCGCCAACCCGAACCTGAAGGTCATCGCGTCCCAGACGGGCGACTTCACCCGCGCCGGCGGCAAGCAGGTCATGGAGCAGTTCCTCAAGGCCAACCCGAAGATCGACGTGCTGTTCGCGCACAACGACGACATGGGCCTGGGCGCGCTGGAGGCGATCACCGCGGCCGGCAAGGTGCCGGGCAAGGACATCACCATCATCACCGTCGACGCCGTCAAGGACGGCATGCAGGCTCTCGCCGACGGGAAGTTCAACTTCATCGCGGAGTGCAGCCCGCTGCTCGGCCCGCAGCTGATGGACCTCGCCAAGAAGGTGCACGCCGGCGAGGAGGTGCCGCCTCGGATCGAGACCGAGGAGACCACCTTCACCCAGGAGCAGGCCAAGGAAGCGCTGCCCAACCGTAAGTACTGATCGACGCCGGGGTCGCCGCGCTCGCGTGGCGGCCCCGCCGCGTCGTCCCCCTACCCGCAACGGACCGGGCATGGCCCGCGACCACCCCGTGCCACGCCCGCCCGGATGACCGGGCGGGCGCACGGGGGCGCAGCGGCCCTTCCGTGTCGACGACCCAGAAGAGGTCTGATGGGATGACGGATAGCCGTCCGGTCCTGACGATGACCGGGATCAGCAAGTCCTTCCCCGGGGTGCGCGCACTCCACGACGTCAACTTCCGGCTTTTCCCCGGCGAGGTGCACGCCCTGATGGGCGAGAACGGCGCGGGCAAGTCGACCCTCATCAAGGTGCTGACCGGTGTGTACGACACCGACGGCGGCACGATCAGCCTGGCCGACGAGCAGGTGTCCTTCAGCGGGCCGATGCAGGCGACCGCCGCCGGGGTGAGCACGGTCTTCCAGGAGGTCAACCTCTGCACCAACCTGTCGGTGGCGGAGAACATCTTCATCGGCCGGGAGCCCCGGCTCCTCGGCGCCGTCCGCTGGGGAGAGGTCCGCCGCCAGGCCCGGGCGCTGCTGACCCGCCTCGACCTCGACCTCGACGTCAGCGCGCCGCTGGGCTCGTACTCTCTGGCGATCCAGCAGATGGTCGCGATAGCCCGCGCCATCGACATCAAGGCGCGGGTGCTGATCCTGGACGAGCCGACGTCCAGCCTCGACGCCGGCGAGGTGGCGCAGCTGTTCCGCATCATGCGGCAACTGCGCGACGAGGGCATCGCGATCCTGTTCGTGACCCACTTCCTCGACCAGGTCTACGAGATCGCGGACCGGATCACGGTGCTGCGCAACGGTGGGCTCGTCGGCGAGTACCCGACCGCCGAGCTGCCCCAGCTTGCTCTGGTCGAGAAGATGATCGGCAAGGAACTCGACGTCCTGGAGGGCATCGAGGAGCACTCCAAGCGGGACCTGGCCGCCCTGGAGGAGGGCACCCCCCTGGTGGCGGTGTCCGACGTCGGCCGGAAGGGGGCCGTGGAGCCGTTCAGCCTCACCATCCACGCCGGTGAGGTGGTGGGCCTGGCCGGTCTGCTCGGCTCGGGGCGTACCGAGGTGGCCCGGTTGTTGTTCGGCGCCGACAAGACCGACGGCGGCCAGGTCACCGTCGACGGCACGGCGAGCAGTCTGCGCACCCCCGCGCACGCCATCGGCCAGGGCGTCGGCTTCTGTTCGGAGAACCGCCGCGCGGAGGGCATCGTCCCCGACCTGTCGGTCCGCGAGAACATGATCCTCGCCATGCAGGCCGCCCGGGGCTGGCTGCGTCCGATTCCGCGTCGCCGCCAGGACGAGCTGGTCGACAAGTACGTCAAGGCACTGAGCATCCGGCCCGCGGATCCGGAGATGCCGGTACGCAACCTCTCCGGCGGCAACCAGCAGAAGGTGCTGCTGGCCCGGTGGCTGATCACCGAGCCACGACTGTTGATCCTCGACGAACCGACCCGGGGCATCGACATCGGCGCGAAGACCGAGATCCAGAGGCTGGTGACCCAGTTGTCCGACGGCGGCATGGCGGTGCTGTTCATCTCCGCCGAGCTGGAGGAGGTGCTGCGCCTGAGCCACAAGGTGGCCGTCATGCGGGACCGGCAGATGGTCGCGCAGTTCGCCAACGACGACAGCCTGGACGCCGACCGCATCATGCAGACCATCGCCAGTGGGTCCCTCCAGGAGGCAGACCGATGAGCGCCACCATGGGCCGCTACCGGGCGCTGACCGGTCACCGGCTGTTCTGGCCCGCCGCTGTGCTGGTCGTCATGCTCGCCGCCAACACGATCTACCGGCCGGGGTTCCTGTCCATCGAGCTCAAGGACGGGCACCTGTACGGCACCCCGATCGACATCCTGCGGCTGAGCGCGCCGTTGATCCTCGTCGCGCTGGGCATGACGCTCGTCATCTCGACCGGGGGCATCGACCTGTCGGTCGGTTCGCTCTGCGCGATCAGCGGCGCGATCGCCTGCATGTACATCAGCAAGCAGCCCGACCAGAACAGCCTCACCGCGGTGCTGACCGCGCTCGCCCTGGCGTTGGCGATCTCGCTGGTGCTCGGTGCCTGGAACGGGGTGCTGGTGGCCGTGATCGGGATCCAGCCGATCATCGCCACGCTGATCCTGATGGTCGCGGGCCGCGGCCTCGCCCAGTTGATCACCCAGGGTCAGATCATCACCATCAACTCCGGGCCGTTCCGGGCGATCGGGCTGGGCCACCTGCTGACCCTGCCACTGGCCATCTTCATCGCCCTCGCCGCGGCACTCGTCGTCGCCGGGTTCACCCGGCGCACCGCACTCGGCATGATCGTCGAGTCGGTGGGCGGTAACGCGGAGGCGAGTCGACTCGCCGGCATCCGCTCCGGCCGGGTCATCTTCCTCGCGTACGTGATCAGCGCCGCCTGCGCCGCGGTCGCCGGTTTCATGATGACCGCCAACGTGTCCAGTGCCGACGGCAACGCGGTCGGTCTCTGGGTGGAGTTGGACGCCATCCTCGCGGTCGTCATCGGCGGCACGTCCCTCGCCGGCGGCCGGTTCTTCCTCAGCGGCACGATCCTCGGCGCGCTGATCATCCAGACCCTGACCACCACGGTGTACGCGATGGACATCTCGCCGCAGACGTCGCTGCTGTTCAAGGCGGTCGTCGTCATCGCCGTCTGCCTCATCCAGGCGCCGGCCTTCCGGGCCAAGTTCGCCCGCCGTCGGCGCGACCTCCCGCCGCCCACCACCGTTGCCGACAAGCCGAAGGAGCAGGTGCCGGCATGACCACTGGATCGCTCACCGCTGGGCGTACCCGGTTCCGGCTGCCACGGCGGCAGATACCGGTCCTGGCCACGCTCGCCCTCCTGCTGGTCATGTACGGCATCGGCGTGTCCCAGTACACGGCGTTCTCGAACGTCCAGGTCATCTTCAACGTCTTCATCGACAACAGCTTCCTGCTCGTCGTGGCGATCGGGATGACCTTCGTGATCCTCACCGGGGGCATCGACCTGTCGGTCGGCTCGGTCGTCGCGATGACGGCGATGGTGTCCGCCTGGCTGCTCCAGGAGGGTCTGCCCGCAGCGCTGGTGCTCGTCATCGCCCTGCTCATCGGGCCGACGCTCGGCCTGCTGATGGGCTGCGTCATCCACTTCTTCGAGATTCAGCCGTTCATCGTCACGCTGGCCGGGATGTTCTTCGCCCGGGGCATGTGCACGTTCATCTCCGACTCGTCCATCCCGATCACCGACGGGTTCTGGACCAGGATGTCGCAGGAGCGCATCGGCGATCCCCGGGGCAATTTCGTGTCGATCAGTGTGCTGATCGCCTTCGTCGTGGTCGCCGTCGCCGCGTACACGCTGGCCTACACCCGGCTCGGGCGCAACGTGTACGCCATCGGCGGCAATCCCCAGTCGGCCCTGCTGATGGGCCTGCCGGTGGGGCGGACCCGGATCGCCGTCTACACGATCAGTGGCCTGTGCTCGGCGATCGGCGGAATCCTGCTGTCCTTCTACACCCTCTCCGGCGCGCCCCTGATCGCGGTGGGCATGGAGTTGGACGTCATCGCCGCCGTCGTCATCGGTGGCACGGTGCTCACCGGAGGCGGTGGCTACGCCTTCGGCACGGTGCTCGGCGTGCTCGTCCTGGGCGTGATCCAAACCCTCATCACCTTCGATGGGAGCCTCAACTCCTGGTGGACCAAGATCGTGATCGGCGGCCTGCTCTTCGCGTTCATCCTCCTCCAGCGCCTCATCGGCATCCGTTACAAGTGACCGTTCCTCTCCCGGAAGGCAACCCCATGGCACCACACAACGCACCCGAGATCTGGTTCCTCACCGGCAGCCAAGGCATGTACGGCGAGGAGACGCTCCGGCAGGTCGCCGAGCAGTCTCGCCAGATCGCGGCCGCGCTCGACGACTCGCCGCAGATTCCCGCCCGGGTGGTCTGGAAGCCCGTCCTGACCAACAGCGGTGAGATCCTGCAGGTCTGCCGGGACGCCGCCGCCCAGGGCGCCATCGGGGTCATCGCGTGGATGCACACCTTCTCGCCGGCGAAGATGTGGATCTCCGGGCTCGACGCGTTGCAGACGCCGCTGCTGCACCTGCACACGCAGGCCAACGTCCTGCTGCCGTGGAACGACATCGACATGGACTTCATGAACCTGAACCAGGCCGCCCACGGCGACCGTGAGTTCGGGTACATCCAGACCCGTCTCGGTGTGGCTCGCAAGACGGTGGCCGGGCACGTCAGTGACCCGCGGGTGAGTGCCCGGGTCGGTGCGTGGGCCCGTGCCGCGCTCGGCTGGTCGGCGATGCGGTCGCTGCGGCTGGCCCGCTTCGGCGACAACATGCGCGACGTCGCGGTGACCGAGGGCGACAAGGTCGAGGCGGAACTGCGGTTCGGGGTGTCGGTCAACACCTACGGCGTCAACGACCTGGTCGAGGTGGTCGGTCAGGTCGCCGACGCGCAGGTCGACGACCTGGTCAAGGAGTACGAGGACACGTACCGCGTCGCCCCGGAGCTGCTGTCCGGGGGCGAGCGGCACGATTCCCTGCGGTACGCGGCCCGGCTGGAGCTGGGCATGCGTGCCTTCCTGGACGAGGGCGGGTTCCGGGCCTTCACCACGAACTTCGAGGACCTCGGGGGCCTGCGCCAGCTGCCCGGCATCGCCGTGCAGCGACTGATGGCCGACGGCTACGGCTTCGGTGGCGAGGGTGACTGGAAGACCTCGGTGCTGGTCCGGACCCTCAAGGCGATGTCGGTGGGTGTGGACGGCGGCACGTCGTTCATGGAGGACTACACCTACGACCTCACCCCGGGCGAGGAGCTGGTGCTGGGCGCGCACATGCTGGAGGTCTGCCCGACGATCGCCTCCGACACGCCGAACGTGGAGATCCACCCGCTGAGCATCGGCGGTCGGGAGGACCCAATCCGGCTGGTCTTCGACGCCGCGCCCGGCCCGGCGGTCGTGCTCGGCCTGGCCGACATGGGGGAGCGGTTCCGGCTCGTCGCCAACGAGATCGACGTGGTCACCCCGCCGCAGCCGCTGCGCAGCCTGCCGGTGGCCCGCGCCGTCTGGCGCCCGCGACCGGACCTGCCCGTTTCGGCCGAGGCGTGGATCACCGCGGGTGCGCCGCACCACACGGTGCTGTCCCAGGCGGTGGGTGTGGAGGAGTTGCACGACCTGGCCGAGATGAGCCGTACCGAGCTGGTCGTCATCGACGCCGAGACCCAGACCCGCCGCTTCGCCGACGAGCTGCGCTGGAACCAGGCCTACTACCGGCTGGCCCGCGGCTTCTGAGGCCCCGCCGCCGGGCGTGATCGGCTCGGGCCCGACGGGTCCGAGCCGATCACGGCGTAGGTGATGATCCACTCGGTCTCCTTGAAAGCGCGGTATCCGACAGGTGCGGAAGGCCCGACTTCAAGGAAAACGAGTGGATCATGTTGTCCTGCCTTTGATCAGCGGGGCGTAGGCCGGCACCGATGGGCCGGCCGCGTGGCCCCGTCCTGAACTGGCGGTCGGTGGCAGACACGCCGAGCACCGCACCGTTGAGCTGCCACCGATCGCGCATCCGCTGGCCGCGCCGCGCGCACGTACGCACGCGTCGTGCCCTCCCGTCGCGCCCTCCGGCGTCGACGCCGTCCGCTCGGACCGCCGACTCATGTTTCGTCTTGACTACGGTCTTGTTATCGATAACAGTAAGCATCAACGTAACTCGATTCCTGCGCCACGCCGGCTCTGATCCGCGCCTCTCCGTCGAGGTCGACCGATCTCCGGGACCTGGCGTGGGGTGCTGTTAGCGATCACATCGATGGTTCGGCCAGCGCGCCGACCAGCGATGCGGATGCCGGCTGAGACGGTCCGGCACCTCAGGCCAGCGAAGGAGGATCATGATTTCCATCGGACGGGTTCCCCGGGGAGCACCGCGCCGGCGCGGGAGACTGTCACTACTCGGCGCGGCCGTGGTGGCGGTGGTGCTCGGTGGGGCCCTCGCGGCCGTCGCCCCGTCGCCGGCTTCGGCGGCGACAGTCGACACCAACGCGTGGTACGTGTTGGTCAACCGCAACAGCGGCAAGGCCCTGGACGTCTACAACCTGGCCACGAACGACGGTGCCCGGATCACGCAGTGGGCCCGGAACAACGGTAATCAGCAGCAGTGGCAGTTCGTGGACTCCGGTGGTGGTTACTACCGGTTGAAGTCGCGGCTGTCGGGCAAGGTGCTCGACGTCTATCAGCGTTCGACGGCCAACGGTGCGGCGGTCGTGCAGTGGTCCGACAACAACGGCACCAACCAGCAGTTCCGGTTGGCCGATTCGGACAGCGGCTACGTGCGGTTGATCAACCGGAACAGCAACAAGGTCATGGAGGTGCAGGGCGCCTCGACCGCCGACGGTGGGAACATCGTGCAGTACGACGACTGGAACGGCGCCAACCAGCAGTGGCAGCTCGTCCGCATGGACGGCGGCACCGACCCCACCACGCCGCCCCCGTCGAACGGCACGTTCTCGAACCCGGCCATCTGGCAGGACTTCGCCGACGTCGACATCATCCGGGTGGACAACGTCTACTACCTGACGTCGTCCACCATGCACTACTCGCCGGGCGCGCCGGTCCTGCGCTCGTACGACCTGGTGAACTGGGAGTTCGCCGGTCACGCCGTGCCCCGGCTCGACTTCGGCTCGAAGTACGACATGAGCGGTGGTAGTAACGCGTACGTCGACGGGATCTGGGCATCGACGCTGAACTACCGGCCGAGCAACCGGCAATACTACTGGGCCGGGTGCATCGACTTCGCGCAGACGCACATCTACACCGCGTCCGCCGTCGACAGCACCTGGAGCAAGCACGCCACCATCCCGAACTGCTACTACGACGCCGGCCTGCTGTTCGACGACAACGACACCCCGTACATCGCGTACGGCAACGGCACCATCAGCGTCGCCCAGCTCTCCGCCGACGGGAAGTCCCAGGTCCGGGCCCAGCAGGTGTACCAGACGCCGTCGAGCATCGGCACGCTGGAAGGTGCCCGGTTCTACAAGCGCAACGGCGCCTACTACATCTGGCTCACCCGACCGGCCAACGGCCAGTACGTGCTCAAGTCGACGAACGGCCCGTTCGGCCCGTACGAGCAGCGTCAGGTCCTGCTGGATCTGCCCGGCCCGATCTCCGGCGGTGGTGTGCCGCACCAGGGCGGCCTGGTGCAGACCCAGAACGGCGACTGGTACTACATGTCCTTCGTCGACGCGTACCCCGGTGGTCGGATGCCGGCCCTGGCACCGATCACCTGGACCGGCGACGGTTGGCCGGTGTTGCAGACGGTCAACGGCAGGTGGGGCGACACGTACCCGAAGCCGAACCTGCCCGCGCCGCCGCGTGCGGTCAAGCCGCTGACCGGCACCGACACGTTCGCCGGCACCACCCTCGGCCCGCAGTGGGAGTGGAACCACAACCCGGACAACAGCAAGTGGTCGGTCAACAACGGCCTGAACCTGCAGACCGCCACCGTCACCGGCGACCTGTACAAGGCGCGCAACACGCTGACCCACCGGATCCAGGGGCCCACCTCGACCGCCACCATCGAATTGGACTACTCCACGATGCGCGACGGTGACCGCACCGGCCTGGCGGTGCTGCGCAACTCGTCGGCCTGGATCGGCATCAAGCGGGACAACGGGTCCACCCGACTGGTCATGCAGAACGGCCTGACGATGGACGGCAGTTGGAACACCACCAGCACCGGCAGCGAGGTCGCGAGCACCGGTGTCTCGGGTGGCCGGATCTGGTTGCGGGCCAACGCCGACATCAGACCCGGGTCCGGCCGGCAGGCCCGTTTCTCGTACAGCACGGACGGGGTCAACTTCACCTCGTTCGGCAACGCCCTGACGCTGGCCAACAACTGGCAGTTCTTCATGGGCTACCGGTTCGCCGTCTTCAACCACGCGACCCAGGCGCTCGGCGGCGCGGTCACCGTACGCCGGTTTGACCTGACCACACCGTGACACCAGTCACACAACGAATGGTCTGACCAGCGGCGCTGGCAGACACGTGCCCGCCGGCACGTCGAGTCGACGCCACGGCTGGTCCTCGCCGGCCTGCTCCACGCTCTGTCCAAGGGCGTAGGGCAGGCCGGCGTGCCATCGCGCATCGACGGAGAACGGCTGTTCACCGCGTACCTCAGGCGGGGGTTGGGTTATGCGGCACTGGTGCGTCGCGCAGTCCACCGACGGGCATGCCGTGTTCGGGGCGGTGGCTGGCGTAGACTGTCGGCGATCCAGCGCTGGTCACCTGGGATTCAGCACCGGCGTGGTGGCTGAGCGAGGGGGATCGGGCCGGGCCGCTCCAGTCGACGTCGACGGGCTGCGGGCCGGAGATGTAGCGGGGGGAGCGAAATGGCCGTCCACGGTCCCGCGATGACGGATGTTGCTCGTCTCGCCGGTGTCTCCCATCAAACGGTGTCGCGAGTGCTCAACGGGCACCCCAACGTTCGTGAGCAGACCCGGTTGCGGGTGCGGGCGGCGATCGCCGAGCTCGGCTACCGCCCGAACGGCGCGGCACGCGCGCTGGTGACCGGTCGGTCCCAGGTCATCGGCGTGGTCGCGCAGAACACGACGCTCTACGGTCCGGCGTCCCTGCTCGCCGCGTTGGAGCAGACCGCCGCCGAGGAGGGTTTCGCGGTCAGCGTCGGCAGCGTCCGCAACCTCGACCACCGGTCCATCTCGGCGGCCGTCGAACGGCATCTGTCGCACCGGGTCGCCGGCATCGTGGTCATCGCGCCGGTCGAGTCGGCCGGTGAGGCGCTGGAGCGCCTACCGAAGGACGTACCGCTGGTCACCGTCGACGGTGACCCGAACCGACCGGTGCCGTTGGTGACCGTCGACCAGGTGGCGGGCGCCCGGGCGGCGACCCAGCATCTGCTCGACGCGGGGCACCGCACCGTCTGGCACGTCTCGGGGCCGTCCGACTGGTTCGACAGCGTCGGTCGGATCGACGGCTGGCGGGAGGCGTTGCTGGCCGCCGGCCTGGTGCCACCGCCGCTGATGCCGGGGGACTGGTCCGCGTCCTCCGGTTACCGGTGCGGGCAGATGCTGGCGCGGATGCCGGAGGTCACCGCGGTCTTCACCGCCAACGACCACCTCGCGCTCGGAGTGCTGCGGGCGTTGCACGAGTACGGCCGACGGGTGCCCGACGACATCAGCGTCGTCGGCTTCGACGACGTGCCGGAGGCGGCGTACTTCATCCCGCCGCTGACGACCGTCCGTCCGGACTTCGACGCGGTCGCGCGGGCGAGCCTGCAGATGTTGCTGACCCAGATCGAGTCGGGCACCGGTGGCGCGCTGCGGCAGACGGTCGCCCCGACCCTGGTCGCCCGCGAGAGCGTCGCCCCACCGCGTCGCTGACGTCCGGGCCACCGCGTCGCTGACGTCCGGGCCACCGCGTCGCCCCGGTCGCTAAGACCCGGCTCAATCGCTGCGCGATCTCACCAATCGACGAGAAGCAATGCGGTACGCGCAAGGTATTGAACCTCGTGAAATGGGACCGTAACATGATGGACGTCTCTGTTAACGCTAACAAAGAATTGGCGTCCAGCTATCGGCCCATCGACCGGAGATCGTAGTCAGGGCGGGCGCCACCGACAAGGAGGCTCGATGAACCGCATCACTCGAGGTCGTCGCTGGGGGAGCGTGCTGGCAGCCGGCCTACTACTCGCCGGCACCCTGGTCGGCCTCCGCGCCCCCGCGGCGCAGGCGCTCGACAACGGCGTGGCGCGTACCCCCCCGATGGGGTGGAACTCGTGGAACTCGTTCGGCTGCAACATCAACGAGGCGCTGATCCGGACCACGGCGGACGCGATCGTCAGCAGCGGGATGCGCGACCTGGGCTACGAGTACGTCGTGGTCGACGACTGCTGGTTCAACCCGAACCGGGACTCCTCCGGCAACATCCAGGGCGACCCGACCCGGTTCCCCAGCGGAATGAAGGCGCTCGGCGACTACCTGCACGCCCGGGGTCTGAAGTTCGGTCTCTACCAGGTGCCCGTCGACAAGACCTGCGCGCAGTACTTCGGCGCCTACCCCGGCGCCACCGGTAGCCGCGGCCACGAGGTGCAGGACGCACGCCAGTTCGCCGCCTGGGGTGTCGACTTCCTCAAGTACGACTGGTGCTCGCCGGAGGGCAGCATCAACGACCAGGTCGCCACCTTCGCCAAGATGCGCGACGCGCTGGCCGCCACCGGCCGGCCGATCGTCTACAGCATCAACCCGAACAGCATCCACGCCAAGACCGGCCCGCAGCGCAACTGGGGGGACGTCGCCAACATGTGGCGGACCACCGAGGACATCACCAACGCGTGGGACACCGGCCAGACCAACGGCTACCCGATGGGCATCCAGAACATCATCAACGTGACGGTTCCGCTGGCCTCCTACGCGCGCCCGGGTGGATTCAACGACCCGGACATGATGGAGGTCGGTCGCGGCGGCATGAACGACACGGAGATGCGCAGCCACTTCGCGATGTGGGCGATCATGGCGTCGCCACTGATCGCCGGCAACGACGTCCGGAACATGAACGCCGCGACGCAGACCATCCTCAAGAACGCCAACCTGATCGCGATCAACCAGGACTCCCTCGGGTTGCAGGGGACGCAGGTGTCGTTCGACGGCACGCGTCGGGTGCTGGCCAAGCGGCTCGCCAACGGTGACGTCGCCGTCGCCCTGTTCAACCAGGGCTCCTCGACCACGACGATCTCAACCACGGCCTCCGCCATCGGCAAGTCCGGCTCGTCGTTCACGCTGGTGGACGCGTGGACGAATGCCACCAGTTCCAGCAGCGGAACGATCAGCGCCAGCGTCCCGGCGCACGGCACCGTCGTGTACCGGGTCAGCGGTGGCGGCACGACTCCGCCGACGACCCCGCCGCCGACCACGTCGAGCGCGTACGCCAGCGCGGCCTCCAACCGCTGCCTGGACGTGCCGAACAGCAACACCACCAACGGCACGCAGCCGGTCATCTGGGACTGCAACGGCCAGGCCAACCAGCGCTGGACGCGCAACGGTCAGACCCTGCAGGCCCTGGGCAAGTGCCTGGACGCGCCGACGAACGCGGCGGCCGGCTCCAAGGTGCAGATCTGGGACTGCAACGGCGGAACCAACCAGCAGTGGAACATCAACGCCAACGGGACGATCAGCGGCGTACAGTCCGGGCTCTGCCTGGACGTCAACAACAACGGCACGGCCAACGGCACCACGGTGATCCTCTGGAACTGCACCGCGGCGGCCAACCAACGGTGGTCGCAGCGGTAGCCACCTGAACCGGCGCTTCTCTTGGTGCCCGCGGACGACTACGGTCGTCCGCGGGCATCGGCGTGTCACGGCGTCGGACTGACCCCGGAGAGTCGCCGTGCGCTCACTCTCGGGCGATTGACTGCATGGCTACGCTCGCCTGGATGCTCCGTTACGAGACCGTGACACCGGTATTTCGGAGTAGGTGTTGACGCAACCTATGTGAGCGCTAACACTACCCGAAAGATGACAGTTGGCCCCGGCAGTCGGCGGGGGAGTCCAGAGAGGAGAACCCCGTGCGCAGGAGATTCCTGGTAGCTCTCGGCAGCGCGGCGCTGGCGCTGAGCCTTGCGGCGTGCAGTGGCGAGGGAGCGGGCAGCGACGGCGACAAGAGCGGCGAGAAGCCCAGCGACCTGACCATCGGTGTGTCGATGCCGACCCAGACCTCGGAGCGGTGGATCGCCGACGGCAACGCGGTGAAGTCCAAGCTCGAGGCGAAGGGCTACAAGGTCGACCTCCAGTACGCCGGCGACGACATCCCGACGCAGTCCCAGCAGGTCGACCAGATGATCACCCAGGGTGCGGACGTACTGGTGATCGCGGCGATCGACGGCACGGCGCTCAACAGCCAGCTGCAGGCCGCCGCGGCCGCGAAGATTCCGGTCATCTCCTACGACCGGCTGATCCGTGGCAGCAAGGACGTCGACTTCTACGTCAGCTTCGACAACTACAAGGTCGGCGTCGCCCAGGGCACCGCGCTGCTCGTCGGTCTCGGCCTGCTGAACAAGGACGGCTCGAAGGGCACCGCCAAGGGCCCGCTGAACGTCGAGCTCTTCGCCGGGTCGCTGGACGACAACAACACCCAGTACTTCTACGGCGGCGCGATGGACACGCTGAAGCCGTTCATCGAGGACGGCACGCTCGTCGTCAAGTCCAAGCAGACCACCCCCGAGCAGATCGCCACCCTGCGCTGGCAGCAGGAGACCGCGCAGAAGCGGATGGAGAACCTGCTCACCTCCAGCTACAACGACGGCTCGAAGGTCGACGGCGTGCTGTCCCCGTACGACGGCATCTCCCGGGGCATCATCACCGCGCTGCAGAACGCCGGCTACGGCAGCGGCGCGAAGAAGCTCCCGGTGGTCACCGGTCAGGACGCGGAGATCGCCTCGATCAAGCTGATCAACGACGGCGTGCAGAACTCCACGGTCTTCAAGGACACCCGACTGCTGGCCGAGCAGGCCGTCAACGCGTCCGAGGCGTTCCTGCAGAAGAAGCAGCCGCAGGCCAACGACACCCAGACGTACAACAACGGGGTCAAGGTCGTCCCGGCGTACCTGCTGCCGATCGCCACGGTCTACAAGGACGACATCAAGGCCACGCTGATCGACTCGGGCTACTGGACGGCGGAAGAGGTCGCCGCCGGCCAGGCCAAGAAGTAAAGCCACTCGTCGGGCCCGGCGGTCTCCGCCGGGCCCGACGCCGTGGCGTACCACGTCCGACCTGACAGAGGACAGTGACAATGGACGACACCATCCTTGAGATGCGCCGCATCACGAAGACCTTCCCCGGCGTGACCGCGCTGGAGGACGTCACCCTCGCCGTCCGTCGCGGGGAGATCCACGCCATCTGCGGGGAGAACGGCGCCGGCAAGTCAACCCTGATGAAGGTGCTGTCCGGCGTCCACCCGTCCGGCTCGTACGACGGTGAGATCCTCTTCGACGGCAAGCCGGTGCAGTTCCGGGGCATCCGCGACAGCGAGGCCAACGGCATCGTCATCATCCACCAGGAACTCGCCCTGGTGCCGTACCTGTCGATCGCGGAGAACATCTTCCTCGGCAACGAGCGGCGCGGCCGCACCGGGCTCATCGACTGGAACCTGGCCAACGCCGAGGCGGCGAAGCTACTGGCGTCCGTCGGGCTGCACGAGAACCCCGTCACCCCGGTCATCCAGCTCGGCGTCGGCAAGCAGCAGCTGGTGGAGATCGCCAAGGCCCTGTCGAAGAAGGTGAAGCTGCTCATCCTCGACGAGCCCACCGCCGCGCTCAACGACATCGACTCCGCTCACCTGCTCGACCTGCTGCGGGCACTGCGGGACCAGGGCATCACCTGCATCATGATCTCGCACAAGCTCAACGAGATCATGGCCATCGCCGACTCGACGACGGTCATCCGCGACGGGCGCACGGTCGAGACCCTCGACATGACGTCCGACGACGTGAACCAGCAGCGGATCATCCGCGGCATGGTCGGCCGTGACCTGGACAGCTTCTACCCCGACCGGGAGTCGTCCCCCGGCGAGGAGGTCCTCCGCATCGAGGACTGGACGGCGCGGCACCCGGTCCAGGACCGGATGATCGTCGAGGGCGTCAACCTGTCCGTGCGCGCCGGTGAGGTGGTCGGCATCGCCGGCCTGATGGGCGCCGGGCGCACCGAGCTGGCGATGAGCGTGTTCGGTCGTTCGTACGGGCGCGACATCAGCGGCCGGCTGTTCGTGCGCGGGAAAGAGGTGCAGGCGCGTACCGTCGCCGAGGCGATCGACAACGGGATCGCGTACGTCACCGAGGACCGCAAGCACTACGGTCTCAACCTCATCGACGACGTGCGGCGCAACGTGTCCGCCGCCGCGTTGGACCGCCTGTCCCGGCTGGGCTGGGTCAACGGCAACGAGGAGATCAAGGTTGCCGAGACGAGCCGCCAGGAGATGAACATCCGGACGCCGAGCGTGATGGCGGTGGTCGGCAAGCTCTCCGGCGGCAACCAGCAGAAGGTCGTGCTGTCGAAGTGGCTGTTCACCGACCCGGACGTGCTGATCCTGGACGAACCCACCCGTGGGATCGACGTCGGGGCCAAGTACGAGATTTACACCATCATCAACCGGCTGGTGGCCGCCGGCAAGGCAGTGATCGTCATCTCCTCCGAGCTGCCGGAGCTGCTCGGGATGTGCGACCGCATCTACACCCTCGCCGCCGGCCGGATCACCGGTGAGATGCCGGTGGCCGAGGCTACTCAGGAGAGCCTCATGGAGCTGATGACCAAGGACAAGGAGCTCGTCGGATGACCGACATCAAGACCTCTTCGACGGAGCGCCCGACGCCCCCGGACAGCGCGCCCGCCGCCGCCCTGCACAGCGGGACGAGCGACCTGCGGGCGTTGGTGTTGAACAACCTGCGGCAGAGCGGGATCTACGTCGCCCTGGTCGTCATCGTCGCGCTCTTCGCGCTCCTGACCGACGGGGTGCTGCTGAGCCCCGGAAACATCACCAACATCGTCCTCCAGTACTCGTACATCCTGGTGCTCGCCATCGGGATGGTCATCCTGATCATCGGCGGTCACATCGACCTGTCGGTCGGATCGGTGGTCGCGCTGACCGGAGCGGTGTCCGCCGTCCTGGTGATCCAGCAGGGGCATCCCTGGTGGATCGGCGTTCTGGCGGCACTGGCCGTCGGCATCGCCGTCGGTGCCTGGCACGGCTTCTGGGTGGCGTACGCCGGCATTCCGGCCTTCATCGTGACCCTGGCGGGCATGCTGCTCTTCCGGGGCCTCACCCTGCGGGTGCTCGACAACATCTCGCTGTCGCCTTTCCCGGCCGAGTACCAGAAGGTCGCGGCGGGCTTCCTCAACGGGCTGCTCGGCGGGAACGGCTTCGACGCCTTCACGTTGCTGATCGGCGCCGTCGCCGTGGCCGGCTACGCGGTGAGTGGCTTCCGCACCCGCGTGGCACGCATCCGCTACCAGCAGCACGTCGAGTCGTTCCCGCTGTTCGTCGCCCGGGTCGTGCTGGTCGGCGCGGTCATCATGTACTTCGCCTGGCAGCTGGCGCACGCCCGCGGTCTGCCGATCGTGCTGATCATCCTCGCGGTCCTCGTGCTGGTCTACGGCCTGGTCACCCGGCGTACCGTCTTCGGTCGCCAGGTCTACGCGATCGGTGGCAACCTGTCGGCGGCGGCGCTGTCCGGGGTGAAGGTCCGGACCGTCAACTTCTGGATGTTCGTCAACATGGGCTTCCTGGCCGCGGTGGCGGGCGTCATCTACTCCTCGCGGTCCAACGGCGCCCAACCCGCCGCCGGCAACATGTTCGAGCTGGACGCGATCGCCGCGGCCTTCATCGGCGGCGCGGCGGTCACCGGTGGTGTCGGCACCGTGGTGGGCGCGATGGTCGGTGGTCTGATCATGGCGGTGATGAGCAACGGCATGCAGCTGATGGGCATCGACCAGTCGACCCAGTCGGTGGTGAAGGGCCTCGTCCTGCTCGTCGCGGTCGCCTTCGACGTCTACAACAAGCGTCGGGCCGGAACGGCCCGCTGACGCCTGGACCGTACGCACGTGTGCCCCTGCCCGTCCTGCGGGTGGGGGCGCACGTCGTTTCGGCAGGATGCTGTTTGCTGAGTGGTGCCGAGGCGGTCGTTCGGCTCCGTCTCGACCGCGGGCGCTCACCCCTACGGCCCGCGACCGGCCCGCCGGGCGCGGGTGTCCTGGCACGGTGCGGTAGAGCTGCCCCGGAAGCGGGCCGCTAGCTCGCGCGGGGCTCGACCTGGCATCCGCGGTGTCGCGGTCGGCGGGCGTGCGACCGGGTGCCTTTGTTGTGGGTGACAGTTCCTGTGCTGTGGGCAGATGACCTTCGGTCGCGCTGGGAGGCCGGTCCACCATCCGGTCGTCCGGGGACGGCCCACCGACGGTCGTGGGGGGAGCGGACGGCGTCACCGCAAGTGGCTTTTCCGTAGATCTTGGACAGTTTCCGTTCCGCCAGAACGGAAACTGTCCAAGATCTCGCGTTCGGCGGCGCGGTTCACCGTGCTCGAGGGGTTCCGGTGATCGGGTGTCGGGAATGCCCCTTTCCTGCGACGCTGCCAGACGAACCGCGCCCCGCCCCATGTCTGGGGCAGCTCCACAGCGAGCCGGGCAGGCCGAACCGCCCACCACCAACCGCCCGGCGACGCGCAGCGTGCGACATGGGCGTGTGGGGTGCGGCGGGCGGGGTCCGGCACTCGGCGGGGTTCCGACGCGCGGGCCCCAAGGTCGTGGGGCGCGAGGTCGCGGGGCGCGAGGTCGCGGGCCCCAAGGTCGCGGGCCCCAAGGTCGTGGGGCGCGAGGTCGTGGGGCGGGAGGTTCGGGGTCCGAGGTGGTGGGGGCGCGAGGTCGCGGGTCCGAGGTGGTGGGGTCCGAGGTGGTGGGGATCCCGCTGCGCCGCGATCGGCGCAGCGGGATCACGCGGTCAGTGGCAGTTGCCGGTGCCGCTGTCGCTGTAGGTCTGCCCGGCCACCGGCACGAACTGCCAGTCGTAGCTGCCGGAGTGCAGGGTGAACTTCAGGACGCCCCACGCCGAACTGTTGCGGGCTTCACTGTTGGGTTGGATGGTGCCGAAGCCGTAGTGGCTCGCGCCACCCATGCCGGCGACGAAGCTGCGCAGACCCCGACTGCTGTCGGCGCCACCGGAGGGGTTCATCGGTGCGAACCGCTCGTACACGTGGTTGTGCCCCCACACCACGACGTCGGCGTTGTAGTCGTAGAGCGCCTGGTACAGCGGGCGCGTGGACGTCGACGGCGCGTGGTTGGAGCTGGACGTGAACAGCGGGTGGTGCCAGTACGCCAGCGTGCACGGCTTGCTGGTGGCGGCCAGGTCGGCGCGCAGCCACTGCTCCTGGGTCGATCCGGCGGACATGCTGATGTTCGAGTTCAGCGACACGATGTGCCAGTTGCCGAGGTCGAAGGAGTAGTAGCCACGGCCACTCGGGCCGGCGGACGTACCGAAGTAGTTGTAGTAGCCGGTCGCGCCGGACGTGTTGTAGTCGTGGTTGCCCGGCGACGGCCGGGTGCGGCTCTTGTGCCGCCCCCAGGTGGGCTCGTAGTAGCTGTTGAACTGCGACGCGGTGCCGCTGTCGTAGACGTTGTCGCCGGTGGTGAAGACCGTGCCGGGGATGGTGTCGAGCAGCGCGGCGGTGGCGCTGTCGCCGGAGCCGGAGTCGGCGATGTCGCCCGCGCCGACGAACACCGGGTCACCGGACGGAGGCGTGGTGGTCCCGGTGGTGACCACCAGTTGCGGGGCGTCCGCGCCGCTCTCGCGGGTGTCGTAGTACGCGCCGTCACCGCTGGCGGAGGTCGCGCCGAAGCTGTACGT
The DNA here is from genome assembly GCF_029581455.1 of Micromonospora sp. WMMD964. Taxonomy (NCBI): domain Bacteria; kingdom Bacillati; phylum Actinomycetota; class Actinomycetes; order Micromonosporales; family Micromonosporaceae; genus Micromonospora; species Micromonospora sp. WMMD964. Next base: position 3,104,302 of record NZ_CP120860.1, read on the forward strand.
CCCGTTGCCGGTCACCGCAGCCGTGACGTCGACCTCGTACCAGGTGTTGCCGCTGACCGCGCCGATCGTGCCGAGTGTGGCGCCGTCGATGGCCGGTTGGTTGTTCCAGGTGGTGCCGGTCTCCGACCAGGTCGTGTTGGACATCCGGCGGAACGTGCCACCGGCGTCGCTGCCGCTGTTGCCGCTGATCGTGCGCAGCCGCAGCTTCGCGCTGGTCACCGTGCCGCTGACGCCGCTCACCGTGAAGCGCAGGAACGAGTGTCGCACCGGCGAGTTGTCGACGACGATCTGCGTCGACGTGCCGTAGTTGGTGGAGGCCGTGTCGCTCTGGACGTAGGTGTCGGCGACCGGCGTGAACGTCACGCTCGCCGCCGACGCCGAGCCGGCAGCGGTCACGACGACGGCGGCGGTCGCGGCGAGGACCACCGTGACCACCCCCAGCGTCACCGGCGGACGGGGGAATCGAATGTCCATCCAGGACTCCTTCGCATCGTGGGAAGAGCGCAAGGAATGTAGGAGAGTCGACGGTCCGAAGGGCCACAGTCGAATGAACAGTACGCTCAGCCAGTGAAACATCTCGATGTTTGTCGGATGTTCACCCGCCGCACGCCTGCCGGCTCCCGTCGGACCCTTGCCGCTCCTGCGTCCGGTCGCCACGATGGCTGACCGTCAGCTACCGACCCGAGGAGATGCTCGTGTACCTGTCGACCGTCTCCCGGCCGGTCGCCGACCCACCGGAATCGGGGCCTCGGCGTCGACGACTGGCCATGGTCAGCGGCAACGTCGTAGCGCTCGGCACGGTCAGTCTGATCACCGACGTCTCGGCCGAGATGGTGGCCGCCGTCCTCCCCCTCTATCTGGTGCTGGGCCTGCAACTCAGCCCGGTGGCGTTCGGGGTGCTCGACGGCGTGCACACCGGTGCCACCGCGTTGCTGCGGGTCGTCGGTGGCTTCGTCGCCGACCGGTTCCAGCGGCGCAAGCTGGTCGCGGGTCTCGGCTACACCCTCTCCGCGGTCGCGAAGCTCGGGCTGCTGCTCGCCGGCCGGTCGATACCGGCGATCGGTGCCGTCATCGCCGTGGACCGGCTCGGCAAGGGTGTCCGCAGCGCACCCCGCGACGCCCTGATCACACTCTCCACCTCGCCCGAGGCGCTGGGCCGGGCGTTCGGGGTGCATCGCGCGATGGACAGCGTCGGCGCGTTCCTCGGGCCGCTCGCCGCGTTCGCGGTCCTGCTGGTCGTCGGGCAGTCGTACGACGCGGTGTTCGTCACCAGCTTCTGCGTCGCAGCCCTGGCCGTGGTGGTGCTCGTGCTGTTCGTCCGGGAGCGGCCACCGGGGGAGGTGCGGGGCGAGGCGAAGGATGAACCGAAGGTCTCCATCCGGGAGGCTCTCGGGCTGTTCCGTGGCGGACCGGCCCGTCGACTCGTGCTGGCCGCCGCGATGCTCGGGTTGGCCACCGTCGGCGACGGGTTCGTTTACCTGTTGTTGCAGCGTCGGGAGGATCTCGGCCTGCGCTGGTTCCCGCTGCTCGCGGTGGGCACCAGCCTCGCGTACCTGCTGCTCGCCGCCCCGCTCGGCGTGCTCGCCGACCGGATCGGGCGGCTGCCCGTGGTGATCGGCGGCTACACCGCCCTCGGTGCGACGTACCTGCTGTTGGCCGGGCCGGTCGACGGCTGGCCCCTGATCGTGCTGACGCTGACGCTCTACGGCGCGTTCTACGCGGCCACCGACGGCGTGCTCATCGCGCTCGCCGGGCCGGTCCTGCCGGCACGGCTGCGGACCACCGGGATCGCTCTCGTGCAGACCGGGCAGGCCCTGGCGTACCTCGTCTCCTCGGTCCTGTTCGGTCTCGCCTGGCAGGCGTTCGGGCCGGAGACCGCGATCCGCGCGGCGGCCGTCGCGGTCGCCGGGGTCCTGGTCCTCACGCTGCTCCTGCTGGTGCCCCCGTCCCGCCTCGCCACCCGGAAGGTGCCCCGATGACCGCGATGTCGACCCGAGCGAAACTCGGCGTGGTGACCGCCTCGGCCGTGCTGCTGGCCGGTGTGGCGGTCGGTTACGTGGCCACGGCGGCGGAGACCGCACCGAAGCCGCCTCCCACCACCGGCGAGCAGGCGGTCACCCTGACACCCGGCCCGCGCCTGCTGGCGATCACCGACCGGCACGTCTCCACCGTCGCCGCGGCCGACCCCACCGGGCCGCGTACCGTCTCCGGCCTGGAATGCCTCCGGGTGTACGCCGCCGCCGGCACGGGCGTCTGCCTGAAACCGGAGACCGCGTGGTCGTACCGGATGGTCGTGCTCGACGCCGCGTTGCGGGAGACCCGGACGGTCAGCGTGCCGGGTCTGCCGAACCGGGCGCGGGTCTCGGCCTCCGGACGGATGGTCTCCTGGACGACCTTCGTCGGCGGTGACTCCTACACCTCCAGCGGCTTCTCCACCCGCACCGGGATCCTCGACACCCACAGCGGGGTCACCGTCGCCTCGCTGGAGGAGTTCGCGATCACGAAGGACGGTCGACGCTACCGCCACCCGGACGTCAACTACTGGGGTGTCACCTTCACCGCCGACGACAACCGCTTCTACGCGACCATGTCGACCGGGGGCAGGAGGTACCTCGTCCGGGGTGACGTCGCCGCCCGCACCGTCGAGACGGTGAAGGAGAACGTCGAGTGCCCGTCGCTGTCGCCGGACGGCACCCGGCTCGCGTTCAAGGAGGCCGTCGACGCCGACCCGGCGAAGGGCTGGCGGCTCTCCGTCCTCGACCTGGCGACCATGCGGGTCACCGCGACAGCCGAGACGACGAGCGTCGACGACCAGGCCGCCTGGCTGGACGGCGGCACGCTGGCCTACACGCTGCGGCAGGACGACGGTCGGCCGGACGTGTGGAGCGTCCCGGCCGACGGGTCCGGCGCGCCGAAGCTGGTGATCCCCGGCGCCGAGTCGCCGTCCCCGCTCACCTGACGGATCGGCCCTCGGGCAGCCACGACACCTGACCGCCTTGGTGCGGACAGCATTCCGTCATGTGGGATTCCGCGCCGCACCCATCGCCGTTCATCGACGTTCCCGAGGCTGCTGACCATGACAAGGCTCAGTCGTCGCATCTTCGTCCTCAGTGGACTGGTGACCGCCGGTGTCGCGCTGACACCACGCCAGAACGCCCGCGCCGCGGTGCCGTACCCCTTCAAACTCGGTGTGGCGTCCGGTGACCCGGCGCCCGACAGCGTGGTCCTCTGGACCCGGCTGGCACCGTCGCCGCTCAACGCCGACGGGCAGGGCGGTATGGCCGACGCCGACGTGACAGTCGAGTGGCAGGTGTCCACCACCGACCGGTTCACCTCGCTGGTCGCCTCCGGCTCGGTGGTCGCCCTCTACGCCGACGCGCACTCGGTGCACGCGATAGCGGGTGGGCTCGCCGCCGACTCCGACTACTTCTACCGGTTCCGGGCCCAGGGTCAGATCTCCCCGGTCGGGCGCACCCGGACCGCCCCGGCGCCCAGCTCCTTCGGCCGCGACCTGGTGATGTCCTTCGCCTCGTGTGCGCACTACGAGGCCGGTTACTACACCGCGTACCGGAGGATGGCCGAGGACAACCCGGGGCTGATCCTGCACCTCGGGGACTACATCTACGAGGGCGGCGTCAACACCTCCGCCGTGCGGCAGCACGTCGGCGCCGAGATCGTGTCGCTGGCCGACTACCGCCGCCGGTACGCGCTCTACAAGTCCGACCCCGACCTGCAGGCGGCCCACGCGGCGGCGCCCTGGTTGGTGGTGCCGGACGACCACGAGGTGGAGAACAACTACGCCGACATGGTCCGCAACGACAGCAGCCCCACACTGACCGCCGCGCAGTGGACCGCCCGGCGGACCGCCGCCTATCGGGCCTACTACGAGAACATGCCGCTGCGGCCGGCCTCCGCCGCGAACGGCAACAGCATCCCGCTGTACCGACGCGTCCGGTGGGGTCAGCTCGCCACCTTCCACCTGCTCGACACCCGGCAGTTCCGCGACGACCAGGCGTGCGGTGACGGCTGGAAGGTGTGCGCGGACGCGGACCTGACCTCCCGGTCGCTGACCGGGGCGACCCAGGAGGCGTGGCTGCTCGACGGCCTGGCCCAGCGCTACGGCACCTGGGACATCCTCGGTCAGCAGGTCTTCTTCGCCCGTCAGTTCGACGCCGCCGGGGCGGCCAGCATGGACGCCTGGGACGGCTACCGCGCCTCCCGCAGCCGCATCCAGACCGGCTGGCAGCAACGCGGGGTACGCAACCCGCTGGTGCTCACCGGCGACGTCCACAAGTCGTGGGCCAACGAACTCAAGGCCGACTACGCCGACCCGTCGTCCGCGACCATCGGCACCGAGCTGGTCTGCACCTCGATCACCTCCGCCGGCAACGGCACCGGAAGCACCACCATCCCGAACGCGGCGACCAACCCGCACCTGAAGTTCCACTCGGACCGGCGGGGCTACGTGCGTACCACGATCAGTCGCAGCCAGGTGCGCGCGGACTTCCGCGCGCTGAACACGGTGACCGAGCACGGTGCGGCGGCGTCCACGGTGCGTTCGTTCGTGATCCTCGACGGCCGGCCCGGCCTCCAGGCCGGCTGAGGGAGAGAGCCCGATGACCGCGATCACCGCACTGCTCACCGCGTCCCTGCTGGTCCCGAACCTGGCACCGGCCCCGACCGCGATGACCGCCGAGGCGGTCACCTGGACCACCGCGAACAGCGTCGCCACCGGCGACCAGGACCTGCCCTCCATCGCCATGAACCGCAACGGTCAGGTCGCCGTGGTGTGGGAGGACGACCGGGACAGCACCGCACCCGAGGACGACACCCACAGCGAGGTCTACCTGCGGCTGTTCCGCGACGGCACGCCCGGCTACGAGCTGAAGCTCTCCAACGGCGGCACCAGTGGGGCCGCCTGGCGGCACATCAGCCCGGACGTCGGGCTCGACGACAGGGGCAACGCCGTCGTGGTGTGGGCCGCCGACGGCGACGGCAACGGCTACTACAACATCCAGTACCGGGTCGTCTCGCCGACCGGCGCGGTGCTCGGCTCGGGGCAGGCCAACGCCTCCGACGCCGGGCAGCAGATCTGGCCGAAGGTCGGCGTCGACCCGGACGGCGCGCCGACCACCGCCGCGGTCGGCTTCACCGTCGTTTGGGAGGACGTGCAGGGAACCGCACCCGCCACCGTCAAGGCCGCCGGCTTCACCGCGCCCACCACCAAGGGGTACGAGGTGACGGCCTCGCAGACGACGGGCACGCACCACCGCCCCGACGTGGCGGTGTCGGCGTCCGGCGAGGCGCTGGTGGTCTGGGACGAGGACGCCGACGCGAACGGCTCGGACAACATCGGGTTGACCCGGCTGGCCCGGTCCACCGGCGCGGTGGTGCTGTCCCGGCGGACGGCCAACGCGCAGAGCGGCGGGCAGCAGCGACGTGCCTCGGTCGCGGCGAACTTCGCCGGTGACTTCACCGTCGGCTGGGAATCCGACCACACCGGCACCCGGGGTGTCTGGGCGCGTTCGTTCACCGCGGCCGGTACGGCCCGGCACGGGGAGGTCGAGGTCTCCACCGGCACCGGTGCCGTCGCGCCCAGCGTGGGCATCGACGACCAGGACAACGCCGTGGTGGGCTGGACGGTGTCGGGCGCGAACCCGGACGTCTGGGCCCGGGGCCTCAACCCCGACGGCACTGTCGACGGCCGGCTGGCGGCCCAGGCGCTGAGCCAGACCACGACCGGTCGCCAGGAGCACTTCGCGCTCGCCGCGTCGCCGTGGGGCGAGGTGAGCGTCTGCTACACCGACGACAACGACGGGAACAGCTTCGACCAGGTGCTCCTCGGCCTCGGTACGACGAACTCCACCTGGCTGATGTCCGCCGACGAACTGCGCCGACTCAAGGCGCGGGGCACCCCGACCCACTGAGTCGGTACCCCCGTCGACGGGCGGGGGTACCGTCAGTCGGTCCGCGTCTGTCGCTCGTACACGACCACGGCGGCGAGGAGCGCCGCGAGCAGTCCGAGGGCGGCCAACGTGGGGAGGAGTCGGGCCACCGGCACCAGCAGGAGCAGGATGACGATCGCGACGAGCCGATTCGGCCGCGTACGCACTGTCAGCCGGAGGAACAGGAAACGGCCGAGGAGGTAGAGCGCCACCCCGCCGTAGAGCACCGTCGCCGGGGCCCAGCCCATGGAGACGGGGCGCGCCTCGTCGGCCAGATCGTCGAGCAACAGGTGGATGCCGAGGGCGAAGGAGAGAACCCCGGCGACCATCGGCAGGTGCGCCAGCGTGTACGCGTCCGACGCCAACTGCTGGCGGCGTCGGGAGCGCGGCGAGGCCGCCGTCAGCACCTTGGCGGCGGCCGGTGCGCCGCCCACGAAGTAGAGCCACCACAGGCACACGGTCGCGGTGAAGCCGAGCACCGCGGCCAGCAGCACCGGCCAGTCGAGCGGGGTGAGCCCCGCGCCCGCGCCGGCCGACAGCAGGGACTCACCGAGCACGATGATCAGCACCAGCCCATGGCGTTCGGCGAAGTGCGACCCGCTGCGGACCTCGCCGAAGCTGGCGGAGGTGGCGATCCGGCCGCCGCCGTAGTCGACGAGGAACGCGACGGTCCACAGCACGGTCTGCGCGGTCGAGCCGAGGGCGGCTCCCACCAGCAGGGGGATCCAGGCGAGGGCGGTGGACCCGGCGAAGCGCCAGGCCTGCCGGCGGTACTGCGGGTCGCCGGACGAGGCGTAGAACATGAGGGTGAGGTGCAGGCCGCGGACCACGAGGTAGGCGATGGCCAGGGTGAGCGGTGGGCTCAACGCACCGTCGTGGCGCTGCCAGGCCTCCGGGATCACCAGCGCGGCCACGAAGATGGCGGCCATCGCCGCCAGCATCCCGGCCGGCACGAGCCCGGTGTCCGCACGTAGCTGGTTGCCCAGCCACGCGTAGCAGCTCCACGCGTACCAGAACCACAGCAGGAGCAGCAGCCCCTGGTACAGGGTGAGCGGACCCAGCGACTCCGCCATGAAACCGATGAGCCGGGTCAGCGCGAACACCAGGACCAGGTCGAAGAAGATCTCGAAGGTGGTGGCCCGGTGCGCCTCCTCGACCAGCACCGGCCGGGAGCGGTGGCCGCGGCTCATCCGCTCATCCTGGTCTGTCGACCACCGTCTCCGGGGGTCAACGCCCAGCTGCGACGACTCAGCCGAAGAGCAGGTCCAGGTGGGCGTCGAGCGCGTCCAGCGCCTGCTCGGCGGTGTACTGCCCGCCGAGCAGGTAGACGCCCAGCCCTTCCATCAGCGCCAGCAGGCCGGCCGCGGCGGCGTCGCCTCGGCCGGCAGGCAGGACGCCGGCCACGAACTCGGTGAGCTGCCGGGTGCCCGCACGGAGGCCGGTCGCGGCGGCCGGTCGCACCGCCGTGTACGCGAGGAACGCGAGCGCCACCCGCCCGTCGTCGCGGGTGTGCTCGTCGAGGGGCAGCAGGGCGGCGAGCAGGGTCCGCAGCAGCAGCCGAGGCGGCGGGTTCTCGCCCAGCCGGGCGACCGCGTCGGTGACCCGGACCTGGCTGCGTTCGCGTACGACGCTCAACGCGAACGCCATCATCTCGTCCTTGGTCCGGAAGTAGTGCTGGACCATTCCGGCGGACACACCGGCGGCGGCCGCCACGTGTCGGAGGCTGACGGCCTCCAGCCCCTGGTCCGCGGCGACCCGCATCAACGCGTCCGCGATGAGGGTGCGTCGCTCCTGGTGATCGACCTTCTTGGGCATGGCCTCGACCGTTTCACAGTGGGGGACCCGGACACCCCGCCAGCGGCGGTGGTCACCGGCTGACGGTGTTGCTCGTGGGGGTGCCCCGGGCGCTGTGCAAAAGGCCGTCCGGGTCGTCGGCGTACAGTCGCAGCTCGTTCGTCGGCACGGATCCACCCCTCGGCAGGTCGAAGGTCATCGGCCGGCGCAGCAGGACGTCGATGCTCGTCTGGCTGCCGACCGAGATGGACACCACCCGCCGGTCGCCCTCCTGCTCGACCTGCACCGACCTGCTCGACGGCAGCGAGCGGTACCGCTTTCGCAGCGCCTCGACGTCCGTCCACGGGACGAAGACGTCGATGCCTGAGCTGAGCCGCACCCGCAGGCCCCGGTCGCCCACGACGTGGGGGTGGATGGTCATGCTGGCGTACAGGCCGATCATCCAGAGCAGACCCCAGATGCCCAGGCCGAGCACGATCCAACGGGCGGGTCGCCAGGGCACCACGTGGGTGACGACGACATCGAAGATCGGGATCTCGATCACCGACAGACCGATGAAGATGCCCAGGATCGGCTTGACCACGCCGAGGTAGCCGAACGGCTCGTCGCCGGGGCCCAGCGGCAGCGGGCGGCGTCGCGCCCACACGTACAGGCTGCGCCACGTCGCGGCCTCGGCCTGCGCCGCGCGACGCAGCAGCGGGCCCACCCGCGCCCTGGTCGGGGCGTTCGTGTCGCTCATCGTCGTCCTTCTCGGTAGCTGTCGGCGGTCAGTGGAGCGTGACGGTGCCGGCGGCGCCGTCCACGGTGACGACCTGCCCCGTGCGGATCGTCCGGGTGACGTCGGGCACGCAGATGACGGCGGGGATGCCGTACTCACGGGCCACCGTCGGGCCGTGCGCCATGATCGCGCCGGTCTCGGTGACCAGCGCGGCGGCGGTGAGGAACAGCGGCGTCCAGCCGGGGTCGGTGGTCGCGGCCACCAGGACGTCGCCGGGCTCGATGTGGGCGGTCCGCGGGTCGTGGACCACCCGGGCGGGACCGGTCACCCGGCCCGCCGACGCGCCCACGCCGGTCAGCGTCCCGTCGCCGCCGGCCACCGCCGGCAGGACGGCCTCGACATCGGTGCCGTCGGAGAGCAGCGCCACCGGCACCGTCCGGCGCCGCGACTCCCGCCGGTACACGGCCCGTCGGGCGGTGACCGTCGCCCGCGGATCAACCCCCTGGTGTACGGCGGTGTGCACCTCGTCGAGGGTCAGGAACATGATGTCGTCGGGCTGGTCCAGCAACCCCGAGTGGTGCAGGTCGGCCCCGATGAGCAGCAGTTGACGGCGTGTCTCGCGCAGTGGATAGAGCCCGGCGAACTTGCCGGCCTCGCGCAGGCCCGCCAACGACCGGGCCCGGCGCAGCAGGAAACCGGCGATGGTGCCCCGCACCGGCCGCCGACGGCGGGCTCGCCGGGTCAGCTCCTCCAGCGCTGCCTCCGCCGCGGAGGCGGCCCGTCGGAAGCGCTGGTCGGGGCCCTGCCGCGGATCGGTGACCCGGAGGTAGTTCACGACCGCGGCGAATACCGGCGTGGGGTCTTCCTCCCAGCGCGGCACGCCGAGGTCGACCTCGGCGACGCCCCGGTGACCGTAGGCGGCCAGGAAGGCGGCCATGCCGATGTCGGGCAGGGTCCCGGCCAGGTAGCGCGCGGCCGACTCGGCCGGCGGGGTGTCCAGGAGGAGCTGCCGGTGCTCGCCCGCGTTCTGGGCGAGCCGCCACAGTGCCAGGTCCATCTCGATGGTGACGTTGTGCGGCATGCCGCCCAGCACGGTGTGGATCTCGTCCGGCCCGGCGAGGCCCTTGAGCAGTGTGGTCGGCAACGCGGCGGCGAGCATCCCCGCGACGATCGGCCACATGATCGCGTCGGCGCTGTCGTCGGCGTCGCGCGCCTGCACGAAGCGCAGCCGGTCGGCGGTGGTACGCAGGTCGGCGGGGGCGGCCGACCGTGTCCTCATCTGCTCGATCGCCTCGAACATCCGGAGCCGCGCGGTGTCGGGACGAGCCAGGGCCCGCAGGATCCCCACGACCGCGCGCCGGGCGGTGCGCAGCGACGCCGCAGTCGGTGTTTCGCCGCGCCGGGCACCGCCGCTGGTCGGGGCGAAGCGGGGATCGGCCAGCACGTGCTGCATCACCGCCTGGGCGCGTGGCCCGAAGTCGACAGCCATGAGCTTGACCAGCCGCTTGCGGGAGGACCGGTCCCGAGCCAGGTCGGTCAGGTCGCCGTAGAGCCGTCCGCCGATGTCGACGATCTCGACCCGCACACCCAGCGAGGCCAGCATGGCGGCGATCTGTGTCCGCAGCGTCGACATGCCCATCGGGGTGACCGGTTGCCGCATGCCCTGGACGTGACCGAACTCCAGGTAGACCCGGGGGAGAGGCTTGTCGGTGGCCGGTGGCTGTGGGAACAGGCTGGTGATCGGCCGGGACTGGAGGAGCCACCGGACGTCGTGCGCGTCGATCGCCCACTCGATGTCCTGGGGGCAGCCGAAGTGCGCCTGAAGTCGCTCGCCGGTGGCTCTCAGGTCGGCCAGGTGCGCGGACGTCAGGCATCCGGTGTCGTCTCGGCTGACGCCGTCGAGGACGTAGTGGTCCACGGTCGCCGCGCCGTCCACCACCGTCGTGCCCAGACCCGGAGCCGCGTCGACGGCCATCTCGTCGCGACGACCGGTGAGCGGGTTGGCGGTGAAGAGCACCCCGGCGACCTTGGGCGCGATCATGCGTTGCACGACGACGGCCATCCGCACCTGCCGACCGTCGATCTGGTGGGCGTCGCGGTAGGCGGTCGCCCGGTCGTTGTGCAGCGAGTCCCAGCACTTCGCGATGGCGGCGATCACCTCGCTGGCGCCCACGACGTCCAGCACGGTGTCCTGCTGTCCGGCGAAGCTCGCGTCGGGCAGATCCTCGGCGGTGGCGCTGGAGCGCACCGCGACCGGGCCCGCGCCCAGCCGCTCGTACGCGGCGGTGACCTCGGCGGTGGGAATCACGCCGAGGCGGTGTGCCTCGGTGGTGACGCAGAAGCCCTCGGGGACCCGTTCGCCGCGCCGGATCAGCTCGCCCAGGCCGGCGGCCTTGCCGCCGACCAGGTCGAGCATCTCGGTGGTCACCTCGGACAACGGGATCACGTGCATCGCGGGCCCACTCTCGTTGCAATACGACTGTATCGGATACGACCGTAGCTCGTTCACGATGCAACTGCAATGTTTCCGATTCGGTGGTGACCCGGAACCGCGACGTTGCCGGCGTCTGCCATGCTCGGGCCGGTGACGACCGGCCGCCCCGCCAGAGCCCGCACCCACCGCCGCCCTCGAAGCCGTACCCTCCTCGTGCTCCTCGCGCTCGTCGCGGCGGCGGCCGTCCTCGGTGTCGCGGTCGTCGTGCTGCCGATGCTGCGACCGGCGGGTCCGCGCCCGCTGTTCCAGATGCCCGTCGCCTGCGGCGAGACCTGGCAGCTCAGCACCTATCCCGGCCACGACGACTACGACGTGGACTTCTTCCCCGTCGAGGGCGAGGCGTGGGGGCGTCCGGTGCTCGCGTCCTATGCCGGAACGGTCACCGTGGCGGGCATCAACGGGTCGCTCGGCGGTCGTACGCCGGAGAACCCGGAGGGCCCACGCGGGCGTGGCGGCGGTTACTGGGTGAAGATCGACCACGGCGGCACGTGGGAGACGCAGTACCTGCACCTGCTCGAACCGCCGCTGGTCGAGGTCGGCCAGAAGGTCGCCCAGGGCGAACAGATCGGGAAACTCGGCAGCACCGGCAACTCCGGGGCGCCGCACCTGCACTACGAACAGCGTCGCGGCTGGGAGAAGGTCGAGACCCACTTCGACGGTACGCCGTCGGGCATCACCACCGACGACCGTGAACAGATTCTGCGGCGGGTGAGCAACAACTGCCCGGCCGTCTCCTGAGGACGGGCGGTTTGCCCGCCGGGCCCCGGGGCACTGGTTCGGGCAACAGTTTCGGTCGCAGGGAGGAGCCGGCCATGGCCAAGGGTGACGTCGACACGTACCACGAGGACGGGCAGTGGAAGAACAAGCCGGAGGGCAACGAGCGGGCCAGCAGCACGCATGACGTGAAGGCCGACGCGCAGGCCCAGGGCCGCGAGATGGCGGCCGACCGGGGTGTCGAACACGTGGTCAAGAAGCAGGACGGCACGATCGGGGAGAAGAACACCTACCCGCGAAGCCGCGATCCCCGGGACATCGCGGGCTGACGCCCTCGTTCCTCGTTCTCCGCGGACCGACCCCCTCGGCAGGAGCCGACGGGGGTCGGTCCGTTCTCGCTGAGGTCCTCGTCGACCTCCGGCCGTTATCCGCGTACCGGAAATATGGGTGGTTTAGGGAGTTATAGTCCGAATCGGGACTGAAGTGAAAGCTGGGAGTGGGCATGTCGTTGTGGGGCCGGCCTCGTCCGACCAGTGCCGGCGCGCTGGTCCTTGTCGTGCTCGTGGGGGCTCTCGCGTTCGGGCCGGTCCCGGCGTCGGCGGCCGGGTCCGTCCTGTTCGACCAGCCGTTCCACAACAACACCGCGAACGGCATCGGCGCGGTTGCGGTGCCCGCCGTGCCCCTCGCCGGCGGCACCAACGCCGCCTGCCTGAGCGCCGCCGGCAACACCACCACCGGCCCGTTGCTGAGTTGCACCACCTCCACCGACCCGCAGGGCGCGGGCAAACTGCGCCTCACCCCCGCCACCGTGAACCGGCAGGGCGGGGTGTTCGCCGCGGTGAGCGTGCCCACTTCGCAGGGCCTGCACCTGACCTTCAACACCTACCAGTACGGCGGTAGCAACCCGGGTGCGGACGGCCTCGCCTTCGCGCTGGCCGCCGTCGACCCGGCCAACCCCAGGTCCCCGTCGACCCTCGGCCCGTCGGGCGGCTCGCTGGGCTACTCTGCGGCGTTCAACGGTGTGTCGGCGGGCCTGTCCAACGGATACCTGGGCATCGGCCTGGACGTCTTCGGCAACTTCAGCAGCAGCACCTACCAGGGGACCGGCTGCACGAACCCGCCGTACATCTCGACCACCGGTGGGCGGGTCCCCGGCCAGGTCGTCGTTCGTGGACCGGGCCGCAACGGCGTCGGCTACTGCGCGCTGAACAGCACCGCCGGAAGCACCTCGGCTCCGGCGATCCCGTTGCGGGCCAACACCCGGGCCGCGTCCGTGGTGCCGGTCGAGGTCGTCATCAACACCACCTCGTCGCCGTACACCACCGACACCGGCATCACCACCCCCGCCGGTCAGTACCGGATCAGATTCACCCCCGTCGGCGGGCAGCCGCGACTTCTGGAGGGCATGCTCCCGGTCGTGTCGCCCAGCCTGTACCCGTCGCCCACCTGGTTGAACGCCGACGGCTACCCACGGCAGCTCGCCTTCGGCTGGGTGGGCTCCACCGGCTCGGTCACCGACTTCCACGAGATCGACGAGGCCCGAGCGGTCAGCTTCAACCAGGTGCCCGACCTGAACGTGTCGCAGACCAGTGCGGTCGGCCCCTCCCCGCAACCCGGTGACCCGGTCACCTACTCGATCACCGCGGGGGTCGACGCCGGCGCCGCCGAGACGGCACCGATCTCGGTCACCCAGACCGTCCCCAGCGGTGTCGTACCGCGCGCCGCCTACGGGTCCGGCTGGGTCTGCGGCCCACCGTCCGGGCAGACCATCACCTGCACCAACAGCAACGGCCCGTTCGCCGGCGGCACGTTCCTGCCGCCCATCACCGTCGTCGCCACGGTCACCGGCACCGGCGTGACCCCGACGCAGATCCAGACCGCGACCGTGGCGACCTCGTCGTCGATCGACGCGAACCCGGGGCTCGCCACCGGCACCACCCCGGTCGCCCCGGCGACCGCACCGACCGGCGTCACCGTCACCCCGGCCCAAAGCTCGATCTCCGGCGGCATCCCGGTCACCGTCGGAGGCAGCAACCTCACCGGCGCGACAGCGATCACCATCGGTACGGCCGCCGAGCAGCAGGCCGGCACCTCGGTGCTGTTGCTGCCGTGCGCCTCCGGCCCGGCCCCCGGCTGCTTCACCGCGAACCCCAACGGCACGCTCGGCATCTCCTCCATGCCCGCCCGGTCCAGCCCGGCGACGGTCACCGTCAGCGTCGTCACCCGCGGCTCCGCCGGATCGGCGAACTACGTCTACGCGTCCGCACCGGGCACTCCGGCCACGCCCACCGCCGTCGCGGGCTTCACCAGCGCCACCGTGAACTGGACCGCGCCGGCCAGCAACGGCAGCCCGATCACCGGCTACCTGATCACCCCGATCCGTGACGGCGTCACCCAACCCACGCTCTCGTTCGACGCCTCCACCACCAGCCGCACCCTGACCGGCCTCACCGCCGGCTCCTCGTACGCCTTCCGGGTGGCCGCGGTGAACGCGTACGGCACCGGCGCGGCCAGCCCGGCCTCGGCGGCGGTGGTTCCATACACCCTGCCCGGCGCCCCGACGATCACCTCGGCCACCGCGGGTACCACCGCCGCCAGGCTGAGCTGGACCACCCCGACCAACGGCGGGTCGGCCATCACCGGGTACACCGTGACGCCGTACCTCGCCGGGGTGGCGCAGACCCCGCAGACCTTCACCGGAACCGCCACGACCCAGGTCGTCACCGGGCTGACCGGCGGTGCCACCTACACCTTCCGGGTGGCGGCGATCAACGCCGCCGGGACCGGTCCACAGTCGGCCGCCTCCGCGTCGGTGACTGTCAACCCGGCACCGAACCTGACCTTCGCACCGCCGCCGCCCGGCAAGGTGTACGACCCGTACCAGTACCAGTTCACAGTGAACGACGGCACGGCTCCCTTCGCCTGGTCGGTCAGCGCCGGGACCCTGCCCGCCGGATTGACCCTCGACCCGGTCAGCGGTCTGCTCTCCGGCACACCCACCGTGTCCGGGACGTTCCCCTTCACCGTGCGGGTGACCGACTCGTACGACCAGTCCGCGACCCGACCGGTCGAGCTGGTCATCAGCCCGCTCGGTGGGCTCTCCATCAGCGTCCCGGCGATCTCCGCGCTGGGCACCGTCACCTCGGGTACGACAGGCGTCTCGGGCCAGCTCGGCCCGGTGACCGTCACCGACGACCGAGGGCCGTTCTCCGGCAACTGGGTCAGCGTCGTCTCCAGCACGAGTTTCACCACGGGATCCGGTTCGGGTGGGGAGACCATCCCCAACAGCGGCATCACGTACGCCTCCGGTGCCGCGACTGCCGCCACCGGCGTCGGGACGTTCATTCCGCAGCCCGGCGCGGTGCTGAACACCCCGCGTACGGCCGCCGGGTGGTCCGGCCAGAGCGGCGGTCCGAACTCCGCCACCTGGAACCCGACCCTGTGGTTGACGATCCCGTCCGGGGTGGTGGTCGGTGACTACGTGGCCGTCGTGACGCACTCGGTCATCTGAGAACTCCAGGTCGTCGGGGACGGTGCTGCCCGGCCGTTCCGACGGAAACGGCCGGGCAGACTCCGAGTGCTCAGGCGAGCCGGGGTCGTTGTCGGCGGACGAGGTACCAGCCGCCCAGGGTGACCAGCACCAGCAGGGCGATCCCGCCGACCGCGTAGACCAGCCGACTCGGCCCGGTGGACGTCGCGACAGCCATCGGCTTCGCGACGGGCAGGCTGATCTTCCCGGTCGCGGTGCGTTCCACGATGCCGCTGACGAGTTTCGCCTGCACGTCCCAGGTCCCAGCGGGCAGGGCCTGGTCGACCTCGATCCGGACCTGGCCGCTCCGGCCGGGCAGGATCGTCACACCGTTGGTCACCTTGAACGGGCCGGCCCGGACCGCGGCCTTACTCAGCGACAGGGTGCCCGTCATGTCCAGCGCGCGCTGGCCGGTGTTGGTGACCTGCGCGGTGACGACCGGGAACTCGCCTGTTCCGGGCTCGGCGGCCAGACCGTCGATGCGAAAGTCGGTCGGCGGTTCTCCACCCGGACCGATGTCCAGGTAGACCCGGATGCCCACCCGGTGGATCTGGGTGACGTTGCCGGTGCGTTCCTTCGCGCTGGTGACCTGCGCCCAGATCGCCGCGTACCGCTCGCCCTTCGAGGCCTTCTTCGGCACGGCTATCTCGACCTCGACCGGCCGTCGCTCGCCCGGGTCCAGCACCATCGTGGCGGTCTTCAACCGGATCCATCCACTGAGTTCGTTTCCCGTACGCCCCTCCGGCACGGTGAAGGCGTTGTTCTCCACCGACGCCGCCCCGGAGTAGAAGTCGATCTCCTGCGGCTCGCCGGAGGAGTTCCGCACCTCGACCCGGCGGTTGATCGTCGTCCCGGGCTTCAGGTGATCCACGATGTAGACCTGGGCGCGGGGGTCCTGCACCCGGCTGGCGGGGATGTCGAGCATGCGGATGCTGATCGCGGCTTCCTCGGCGGGTTCCTGTCGGTGCTCCCGCACGGCAACGGCTGGCGCCGCCGAAACCCCGAGCGCCACGAGGGCGACCGAGGCCAGCAGCGCCAGCCGGCCGAGCGGGTCAGACCACCGAATGTGTCACCGTCCCGGTGTAGACACCCTGAACCGTGCTGACGGGCACGTTGACCACCAGGGTCGGGTTCCAGGTGGCGAAGTTGTTGCCGGTGCCGCCGGTGTGGGTCATCGCCGTCTGGGGCACGTTGATGATCACCTGCTGGGCGGCGGTCGGCTGACCGGGCGTGAAGGTGCCGCCGCCGGCGGTCGCCGTCGGGGGGCCCGACCAGTAGAGGACGTTGATGTTGGGGATCGTCTCCCCGGATGAGCCGCCGCCGGTGGTGAAGTCGGTGGAGATCACGCTGGCGGTCCAGTTGGGGGTGAGCGACCCGCGCTGGTCGAGCACCGTTACCGGGCCGAGCAGCCCGCTGACGGTCGAGCCCTCGATGCCGTGCCCGATGTTCGCGGTCGCCGGTACGGTGATCGACAGACCGCCGGCGGCGTCGACGGTCAGGGTCACGATCGTGTCGCCGGTCGTGTCCGCGGCGGCCGGTCCGGCGAGCGCGACGACGGCGGCGACGCCGGCCAAGCCCGCGAGAAGTTTCCTGCGCATCGAATCTCCTTATCCTCGAATCGCCCATACGGCGCACTCAAAGACTAACTACGCAAAACACCTGACTATCGGCGAACGACTCGGGGATCACCCGGTCGCTGGGCAGTCGTGGGCTGGACAGAGTCGATCGCCCGCCGGTCGTTACGACAGCGAGCGATCGCGATGGGGTCGACGAGCCGATCCCGCGGGCGAACCGGGCCTTCGGCGCGCGGCCGAGCGGCGGCTACCGGAGCCTGGTCCGTGGGGCGGACCGTCAGGCCGGCACGACGTAGGGGAAGGTGTTCGCACGGGCGGCCTTGGTGACCTCCGGCGTGAGACCCGAGGTGGTGCCGGTGTTGAGGATCAGGGAGAACATCACCTCGGGCGCGTTGTCGGCCATGGTGCGCCCGTTGCGGACCGCGAAGCCGTAGTTCGCGGCCGTGCCGACCTTGTACGACAGGAAGTCGGGGTAGAGCTGCCGCGCCACGCTCCAGCCGTACGCCTGCGGGTCCGGTGCGGTGCCGTTCGCCGCGACGACACCCGCGACCGCGTTGGCGATCTCCTCGCCGTCCTCGGCGAGGTCACGACTGGGGTGGCGGAAGTTGGCGGGGTTCGAGAAGTCGGTGTCGTGCGGCCAGAAGATCGGCCACATCATGGGGTGGCCGGCGCGGTTGATCTGACGCCAGCCCCCGGCGTCGGTGGCCAGCAGGGTGCGACACCACACGCCGATCTCGGTGCCGTCGCGCAGCAGTGGCTCGTCGTGGGACACCTCCAGGACGATCGACTCGACGGTCGTGCCGGCGAAGCTGTTCTTGGCCTGGTCGACGCGCCACGCTGAGCGGTCCACAGGCGATCCGTCCTTGACCGCTCCGTTGATGGTGGCGAGTTCGTCGAGGTCGACGAAGAACGGGTCGGTGATCCGCCCGGCCCAGACCCGGACGTTGCCGCCGGTCGACACCTCACCGGTCCGTCCCTCGGCGATGGGAGTGCCCATCGCGGCGTCGTCGCGAGCGTCCGATCCGGTCAGCTCGTACAACTGGAAGGTCTGCTTGCCCTCGGCGTCGACTTCACCGAAGGCGAACCGGTAGGTCAGGTCCTCCAGCTCCGTGCCGTTGATATGGATCTTGAATTCGTAGCGGGCCTCGGCGTGGAAACCCCGCTTGATGTCGGCCCTGGTCACCGAGCTGTTGACGTCCATGACGAACACCGTGGCGCGGTCGCCGTCGAAGACGTAGAGGTCGTCGATGTAGAGCTGACCGCCCTGGGCGGCGAGGGGGGTGTCGAGGTGGTGCGACATGAACTCACTCCCGGGAACGGCCGGATTTCTGGATTGATCCGAACGTATCGGGCGTGGCTTCGACCGCGGCGAGGGTTGGCCTCTGATTCACCCGGGCGGCGGAGCGGGCCGCGCACGGGCCGCCCGAGACTGTCCTCGGGCGGCCCACTCGTGGTACTTCAGATGCGCGACCACTTCTGGTTGGCTGCGCCCAGGCAGTCCCACAGGTGCAGCTTGCCGCCGTTGTTGGGGTTGGCCTCCCGGACGTCCACGCACTTGTTGGCGTTGAGGTTGACCAGGTCGCCGGCCCCGTTGAGAGTGAAGCGCTGGGCGGTGTTGCCGTTGCAACTGACCAGGTTGACCTCGGTGCCGTTGGCCGTGCCGGCCCACGCCGGGTCCATGCACTTGCCCATCGCGCGGACCGTGCCGTCGGAGGCGAAGGTCCACGCCTGCGCGGCGGTGGTGTTGCAGTCCCAGATCTGCAGCTTGGCGCCTTCGACCGGGTCGGCGCCGGGGATGTCGATGCAGCGACCGCTCTGCGCGCCCCGGATCCGGCTGGTGCCGGGCGCCGGGTCACCTCCGCCGGAGGTGTAGCTGGACACCCGGACGTAGTCGACGAGCATCTGCTGCGGGAACTGCGTGGACCCGTCCGGGTAGCCGGGCCAGTTACCGCCGACCGCCACGTTGAGGATCATGAAGAACGGGTGGTCGAACACCCACCGGTTGCCACCGAGTCGCGCGGGGTCGACCCGGTGGTACTGCACCCCGTCGAGGTACCAGGTGATGACGTTCGGCTCCCAGTCGACCCGGTAGGTGTGGAAGCCGTCGGCGAGAGGGCTGCCGAGGGTGCGGCTGCCGGTGATGCCGCCGCCTCCGGAGTAGCCGGGCCCGTGCACGGTGCCGTACACGGTGTTGGGCTCCCGGCCGATGTTCTCCATGATGTCGATCTCGCCCGCGTCGGGCCAACCACCACCGGTGCCGAGCATCCAGAACGCCGGCCAGATGCCCTGGCCGCGCGGGATCTTGATCCGTGCCTCGAACCGGCCGTACGTCTGGGTGAAGGTGGCTGCGGACAGCAGTCGGGCCGACGTGTACTCGCAGCGCCCGTAGTGGCACTGGTAGTTGGCGGGGTTGTCGCGGCGGGCGGTGATCACCAGGTTGCCCTGGCCGTCGTGGACGGCGTTGCTCGTGCTGCTCGTGTAGTACTGCCGCTCGTTGTTGCCCCAGCCGCCGCCGCCGATGTCGAACCGCCACTTGTTCTGGTCGACGGGCGTGCCGGCGGGGGAGTTGAACTCGTCCTGCCAGCTGATCGGGCCGATGGCGGCCTCGGCTCGATCCGGCTGCGGCGGGACGACGAGTGCCACGGTGGTCGTGACCAGGGCGGCCGCCGCGAGTACGAGTGGTCGGAAGCGGGCTGTGAACACGGGAGGCTCCTCAGCGGGGGTGATGGAGGCGTCGTGACGAAGAGGCGGAGAGCGCTCTCCACAATGAAGCATGTCGATGCCGGGTCCTTTCTGTCAAGAGTGTTTCCAATATGACGACCGTCCGTTACCACCCGATGCTGTCCAGTGAGCGGCGGGATGTCGGAGTGCGACGGGGACGCGAGGATCGTCGATGCCTCCGAGGTGGACGACGGCAACCCGTCACCGGATGCCGGGAACCCCGACCGTTACTCGATGGCGGTCGAATCGACCCTTCCTATTGCCGTGGGGCGTCCAACCGGGACAGGATGGCGAGGCGTGCGGGAAACCTTCTCGTAACCTGCGCGCTGCTGGTCTCTGTCACAAGGAAGTGGGAGTCAGTCATGAGCGACGCGTCGACGGCACTGGGTGTACGCCTCTACCCGGACCTGGTCGAGCACGGTGGTCTGGCCCCCGCGCTCATCGAGACCGCCACCCGCCACGGGCTCGACATCGGCCGGGTCACCGCCCCCGAGCAGGGGCGCAGCCGCTTCACCTGCGCGGAACTGCACTCCGACCAGGGCGTGGTCTGCGTCAAGCTGGGCTCGCAGGCCCGATACTTCATGATCGACCTGCGGATCTCCGGCGAGGTCCTCGCGCGTGGCGACGTCATGGACCTGTTGCAGGTCGCCCAGGTGGCTGCCGCCTGGCAGGCCGGGCTGCCGTTCGCCGAGCTCACCGCCCGGTTCCCGTTCATGGAGGAGATCAAGCACCGCCCGGCCCCGGTGGCCCAGGTCGGCTGATCGGCGCTGCCGTCAGCAGCGCAGTCGGGGCGGCAGCGGTGACGCCACCCCGACGTCACGGTTCAGGTAGGTCGACTGCACGAAGGCGACGAAACGTTCCGCGTCGGCCGCGGTGGAGGCCAACCCGAACGAGACACGGACCGCGCCGCCGGTCGGCAGGCGCAACGCGTCGAGATACTGGTCGATCGTGTCGACGCGCGCCAACAGTCGCCGCCGCACCGACTCTCTCCTGATCCCGAACGCGCCCTCGCCCGCGCCCGGATTGCAGAAACAGCCGGTACGCAGGGAGAACCCGGCCGCTGCGGACTCCCGTGCGACGAGCCGCTCGTCGACGAGGGTGCCGTCCGGGTGGCGGAGGTTGAACGTCACCGTCCCGCCCCGCGCCGCACCGGTCGTCGGCCCGTACACCTGCACCAGCGGCCCGCCCGAGTCGTGCCGCAGTGTGGTCAGCCGTTCCAACAGCCATTCGGTGAGCAGGCCGACGCGGGTGTGGACGAGTTCGACGCCGATCGAGTCCAGCCAGCGCAACCCGAACTCCACGTCCGGGATGCTCAGGAAGTTGAGTGTGCCGTCCTCGAACGCCGACTCGTCGTCAGTCGACCGGTGCCAGTCGCCCTGCACACTGACCGCGCGAATGGTGCCGCCGGCGAACCACGGCCGGCGCAGCCGGGCCAGTGCCTCACGGCGGGCCAGCAGCGCGCCGACCCCGGTGGGGTAACCGAACAGCTTGTACCAGCTCAGGCACACGAAATCGGGCCGCACGACGCCGAGGTCCAACCGGTTCGTCGGCGTGAAGGCGGCGGCGTCGAGCAGCACGTCGTACCCGCGTTGGTGGGCCACCTCCACCCAGCCCAGCGGGTGCTGCACACCGGAGAAGTTGCTCTGCGCCGGATAGGCGAACAGGCCCCGGCCACCGGCCCGACCCCGTCGGCCGGCCAGGCCGCCCCGGCCCGCGTCCAGCACCGCGACCAGATCCGACTCGGCGACCCGTAGGTCCGGCCCGCTCAGCGGTACGTAGCGCGTGGTCGCGCCCGCCGCCCGGGCGTACTCGCGGACACCGTTGACCGAGTTGTGGTTGTCCCAGGTCAACACCAACGACCTGCCCCGGCGGAAGTCGTACGCCTCGCCGACCAACCGGCAGGCGCCGCTGGCGTTCGGGGTGAAGACGACCGCGTACTCGGCCGGGTCGGCGCGGAAGAAGTCGAGCACGGCGCGTCGGGCCGACTCCACCAGCGAACCCGCCGCGCCGCTGGTGGGGTTCTCCGAGTGCGGGTTGCCGTACAGGCCCGCGAGCATCCGATCGTGGTGCTCGCGTACCTGGGACTGCGCGGCCACCCCCGACCCGGCGTAGTCGAGATACACCTGCCCGTTGCAGTCCAGGTGGTGGTATTCGGTGGCCCGCAGGTCGTCGATCCGGCTCGTCGCGGCATAGCCGGGGCACGCCGTCGGCGAGGCGGGCGCCGCCGGTTCACCGGTGGCCATGGGAGCCCTTTCGTGCCAGCACCGCCCAGGTGGCCGTCAGGAAGAGCACCACGAAGCCGCCGAGCACCAACCAGTTCACCCACACCGGACGGGAGAAGCTGTCGCCGTACGTGGCGAGCAGCGGCGGACCGAGCGGGGAGCCGCCGTCGCGCCAGAGTCGCTCCACCCCGGCGGTGTGCCCCAGGGCCTCGAACGCCCACCGGTTCGACATGGCGTAGCTGAGCCACTGACCGCCGACCGCCATGGCCGGCACCGGCAGGATCGCACCGACGAACAACACCTGCGGGAAACAGAGCATCGGCAGCATGAGCGTCGCCTGGGCCGCGTCGGACACGGCCGCGGAGCACAGCAGACCGAGGGCGAGCGCGGCGGTCGAGGAGAGCAGCAGGGTCGCGTACAGGGCGGCGAAGTCGGGGCCGTCGACGGGTGGCAGCCGGTCGATGCCACGCAGGACCCCGAGCAGGGCCAGGTCCACCAGGGCCAGCAGCGGCAGCAGCACCGCGACCTTTCCCATCAGGTACGGCACCAGTCGGACGCCCGCCAGCCGCTCCCGGCGCAGGATCGGTAGCTCGGTGCAGATCTGCAGCAGCCCGTAGGTCAGGCCGAAGAAGAAGCCGCCGAACGCGATCCAGAACAGGATCATCACGGTCACCGTCGGGCTCGGCCGGGTCGGATCGAACGCTCCCGGGCGGAACAGCAGCGCGAACATGCCGAGCACCATCAGCGGCGAGCCGAGCAGGATCGCCAGGGTCAGCCGGTTGCGGGCGACGATCTCCGCGTTGCGTGCGGTGAGGACTGCCCACTGGCGCAGCCGGCCGACGTGCTCGGGTGCGCCGCCGCCAGCGTCGGTGGTGCGGGCCGGCCGATCGGCGTCGCGCCGCCGCTCGGTGAAACGGTCAGGCCACTCGGTGGGGTCCGTCGCCTGGTCGAGTCGCAGGTGCACCTCGGCGAGGGACCGCAGGTCGAAGAACTCCCGGGCCGCGGCCGGGGTGCCGGTGAACGCCAATCGTCCGTCGCGGGTCAGCACGACCACCCGGTCGCAGTGGTCCACGTCGGTGATCTGGTGAGTGGTGAGCACGACGGTGGTCCCCGTGTCGGCGAGCGCGCGGAGCACCTGGAGCAGCTCCACGGCGATCGCCGGGTCCAGCCCGGACGTGGGTTCGTCGAGGAGGAAGACGCCGGGCCGGGTGAGCAACTCGACAGCGATGCTGGCGCGCTTGCGCTCGCCGCCGCTGAGCAGGCCCACCCGGGTGCCGGCCCGTTCGTCGAGGCGCAGTTCGGCGAGCACCCCGGCGACCCGGTCGTCGACCGCGGTCGGCCCGGTGGAGCGGGGCAGGCGAAGTCGGGCCGCGTACCGCAGGGTGCGGGCCAGGGGCAGCTCCCGGTGGATGATGTCGTCCTGCGGGACGAAACCGATCGTGCCCGGGTCGGCGGTGCCGTCGTACGTCACGGTGCCCGCCGTCGGTCGCCGTACGCCCCCGAGCAGCTCCAGCAGGGTGGTCTTGCCGGCGCCGCTGGCGCCGATGATCGCGACCAGCTCGCCCGGCGCGACGGCCAGCGAGACGTCGTCCAGGATCTGGCGACCGCCCCGGACGCGCTGCCCGAGACCACTGGTGGCGATGCCGACGCCGGGGCGCGGGGGAGCGGTGGTCTGCTCGGTCGTCATGTCGATCGCCCGATCCGGTCGGTGAGGGTCCGCCTGAACATCGTTCCTCGCCGATGTTACTGAGTGGTCCGGTCGATGTACCGGCCGGATCGGTCGGCGCTGCCCGCCCACTCAGTCGATCGTGGTCCGTGCCTCCGCCGGCACCTGGAGAAGGTCCAGGCAGTTGCGCCACAGCGTCTCCAACTGGGTCGGATCGTTGAGCAGCTTGGCGAGCAGGACCCGTCCCTCGATCTGGGCCACGATGGACCGGGCGGCCTCCCGGACGTCGACCGACGGGCCGGCCAGGCCGCGCTCCTTCGCCTCGACGACGACCTTCTCGATGAGGGCGATCTGCTCCTCGAAGATCTCCTGGAGTCGACCGCGGATCTCCTCGGCCTGGTTGCTGAGTTCGAGGGCGAGGTTGCCGAACAGGCAGCCGGCGACCACTCCGGACTTCTGCTGGCCGACGCGCTGGATCTCCTCGGTCGCCACGAACAGGTCCCGTAGCCGCCGTAGCGGGTCGTGCTCGGTGCCGAGCAGTTGCTCCCACTGGCGGCGCTGGGTGACCCAGTGCTCGTCGATGACGGCGCGGGCGAGGGCCTGCTTGGATTCGAAGAAGTAGTAGAAGCTGCCCTTCGGCACGCCGGCCGTGGCGCAGATCTCGGCCACGCCCAGGGCCGAGTAGCCGCGCTGCTCGATCAGCGTGGCAGCCGCGTCGAGGATCTTGTTCCGCGCGTCACTGGTCCGTCCCATGCTTTGACGATACACGACCGGTCGGCTAGCTTTTAGTAGACCAGTCGTCTAGTGATCGTCCGGTCGGGCCACCAGGTCCGGCCGTCAGGGCTTCGGCCAGTCAGGAGAGGGTTCCCATGAGCACCAGTCAGGTACAGAAGGTCGTCGTGGTCACCGGCGCGTCCCAGGGCATCGGCGCCGGCCTCGTGGACGCCTATCGCAAGCTCGGCTACGGCGTGGTCGCCACGTCGCGCTCGATCGGCGCGTCCGACGACCCGCAGGTCGTCACCGTCCGGGGCGACATCGCCGACGCCGACACGGCGCAGCGGGTGGTGGACGCCGCCCTCGACCGTTTCGGGCGTATCGACACCCTGGTGAACAACGCGGGCGTCTTCGTCGCCAAGCCGTTCACCGACTACACCGACGAGGATTTCGACCAGGTGACCGGGATCAACCTCGCCGGGTTCTTCCACCTCACCCGGCGCGTCATGCCGCACCTGCTGGCCAGTGGCGCCGGCCACATCGTCAGCATCACGACCAGCTTCGTCGACCAGCCCAACTCGAACGTCCCGTCGGTGCTCGCGTCGTTGACCAAGGGTGGCCTCAGCTCGGCCACCAAGTCCCTGGCCATCGAGTACGCGGGTCGCGGTGTGCGGGTCAACGCCGTCGCGCCCGGCGTCATCAAGACCCCGATGCACCCGGTCGAGACGCACGAGACACTCGCCGGCCTGCACCCGGTGGGCCGGATGGGCGAGACCAGTGACGTGGTCGAGGCTGTCGTCTACCTCGAGTCCGCCCCGTTCGTCACCGGCGAGATCCTGCACGTCGACGGTGGCCAGAACGCCGGTCACTGACCTGACCCGATCCCGGAAAGGAGCAGGCGATGCCGATCGTCACCATCCAGATCACCCGCGAGGGCAGCACGCCCGGCACGTCCGCGGCGACCGCCGAGGAGAAGGCCGCCCTGATCAAGGGCGTGAGCGAGCTGCTGCGCGACGTCCTGAACAAGCCGTTGACGTCGACCTTCGTGGTGATCGACGAGGTCGCGACCGAGAACTGGGGCCGTGGCGGCCTCCCGGTCGATCAGTTCCGCCGACAGCAGAGCGCCGAATAGGGAAAGACTCAGGCATCCCGAGATGGCACCGCCCTGATCGCGGCCGGCCGGCCCGGTGGCATGAACGGGGCGGCGGGGGGAAGACCGGCCGTCGCCGAACAGGAGGGCCGGGATGAGAGCCGTCGTCTACGCCGACGTCCGAACCGTCGCCGTGCGGGAGGTGCCCGACGCGACGCTGGAGGAGGAGACCGACGTGCTCGTGCGGATCACCTCCACCGCTCTCTGCGGCACCGACCTGCACATGTACGACGGACGAACCGGCGCGGACCCCGGGCTGGTGCTCGGTCACGAGCCGCTGGGCGTGGTGCAGGAGGTGGGCAGCGCGGTGCAGACCGTCCGGCCGGGCAGTCGGGTGGTGATCCCCACGCACCTGTTCTGCGGGACGTGTGTGATGTGTGCGCGGGGGTTCTCGGCGGCCTGCCTGCGGGCCCGGGCCGACGCGCCGGGCGCGGCGTACGGCTACGCCGGGATGGGCCCGTACCGGGGTGCCCAGGCCGAGCTGCTGCGCGTGCCGTGGGCCGACGCCAACTGCGTGCCGGTGCCCGGCGAGCCGGGGGACGCGTACGAGGACGACTTCGTGCTGCTCGCCGACGCGTTCGTCACCGGCTGGCACGCCGCCGCGACCCTGGCCGGGGTCGAGGCCGGGGACACGGTGGCCGTGTTCGGCGCCGGCACCGTCGGCCTGTTGGGCGCCTACTCGGCCCTGCTGAGAGGCGCCCGCGTCGTCTACTGCGTCGACGGAGTCGACGCCCGGCTCGACAAGGCGGGCGAGATCGGCGCGGTGCCGATCGACTTCCGCCGTGGTGACCCGGTCGAGCAGATCCGCGCCGACCGGGCCCGGGCCGGGTTGCCGCTCGGCGAGGAGAAGGTGGGTGGGGTGGACAAGGTGATCGACGCGGTCGGGTTTCAGGCCCGGGACCGGGAGCACCCCGAGCGGGAGCGCCCGAACCAGGTGATCGTCGATGCGGCCCGGCTGATCAACCCGGTCGGCGCGATCGGGGTCGCCGGCGTCTACCCGGACCGGGACCTGCATCCCGGCCCCGGCGCGGACGACCGCGAGGACCTCGTCGCGCCGTGGGGGACGCTGTTCAGCAAGGGTGTCGCGGTCCGGTTCGGCCGTACCCACGACCGCCGCTACACCGTGCTGCTGCGCGACCTGGTCGTCGCCGGTCGTGCCCGGCCCAGCGTCGTCGTGACCCATCACGGCACCCTGGCCGACGCGCCGGAGTTGTACCGCCGCTTCGACCGCCGGGAGGACGGGGTCATCAAGGCGGTGCTGCGTCCGAGCTGAACGCGCGGGCCGCGGCCGACGACGCCCCGAATCGGCCTTAAGGGGCGTTAGGCCACGAGCCCTCTCCTGGTGACGGGCGTGTCGAGACGGCAGCCGTCGATCCGGCTCCTCGGGAGAGGCGTGGGTCACACCACCTGCGGCTGGATCCGCGTGGTGTTCCGGAGGCGCTGTCGACCTCACGACCTGATCAAGGTCATTCGATGGTGCCGGGCGCGCGAGCGCGTCGACCGTCGTCAGGTGGCCGCGGATCATGCCTGGTGGCGGCGCGTGTCAAGGGGTCGTCGGGCCTGATCTCGGCGGGGCTAGCATTTGACAACGTTGCCACCGGCGCGCGAAGGTGCCGGGAGGGGCTGCGGATGCGGCTGTGACGGGCGAATACTGCGCTACGTCTATATTGCCGGATTGTTACATTTTCAACAGGCCCTCGCCTTGCGGATGACCCTCCGGCCGCAATACGTTGCCGTCAACAACAAAACCAAGTGAAGGTTCAACCTTCCGGAGGCAACCGATGACGTTGGCGAGGTGGTACGAGCTATGAGCGACGTGCCGATCCTCCTTGAGATGCGCTCCATCACCAAGGAGTTCCCCGGAGTCAAGGCCCTCTCCGACGTCAACCTGGTGGTTCGCGCCGGCGAGATCCATGCCATCTGCGGCGAGAACGGTGCGGGCAAGTCCACGCTGATGAAGGTGCTCAGCGGGGTCTACCCACACGGCAGCTACGACGGCAAGATCGTCTACCAGGGGTCGGAGAGCAAGTTCTCCGACATCCGGGCCAGCGAGAGCGCCGGCATCGTGATCATTCACCAGGAGCTCGCGCTCATTCCGGGCATGTCGATCGCCGAGAACATCTTCCTCGGCAACGAACCGCGCAAGCGGGGCGCCATCGACTGGAAGGCCGCGAACCGGATGGCGCTGGACCTGATGGCCCGGGTCGGTCTGGAGGAAGACCCGGACACCCTGGTCAAGGACATCGGTGTCGGCAAGCAGCAGCTCGTGGAGATCGCCAAGGCGTTCGCCAAGGACGTCAAGCTGCTCATCCTGGACGAGCCGACCGCTGCTCTGAACGAGGCCGACTCCCGGCACCTGCTGGATCTGCTGCGCGGCTTCCGCTCCCGCGGCATCACCTCGATCATGATCTCGCACAAGCTGAACGAGATCGAGGCGATCGCCGACCAGATCACCATCCTGCGCGACGGCCGGACGGTGGAGACCCTCGACGTCAAGGCGGACGGGGTCGACGAGGACCGGATCGTGCGGGGCATGGTCGGTCGCGAGCTGAGCAGCCGGTTCCCGGACCACACCCCGAAGATCGGTGACGTCTTCTTCGAGGTCCGCAACTGGAACGTCCGGCACCCGATCTCCGCCGAGCGGCAGGTCTGCAAGAACGAGAGCTTCGTGGTGCGTCGCGGTGAGATCGTCGGCTTCGCCGGTCTCATGGGCGCGGGCCGTACGGAGCTGGCGATGAGCGTGTTCGGCCGCTCCTACGGGGTGTACGAGTCGGGCACGATCATCAAGGACGGCAAGGAGATCGTCCTCAAGTCGGTGGCGGACGCCATCGACAACGGGCTCGCGTACGTCAGCGAGGACCGCAAGGCGATCGGCCTCAACCTGCTCGACGACATCAAGACGTCGACGGTGGCCGCCAAGCTGTCCAAGATCTCGCACCACGGCGTGCTGAACGAGGTCGAGGAGTACCAGGCGGCCGAGTCGTACCGCAAGGAGCTGCGGACCAAGGCCCCGACGGTCGACGAGGGCGTCTCCAAGCTCTCCGGCGGCAACCAGCAGAAGGTCGTCCTGGCCAAGTGGATGTTCACCGACCCGGACCTGCTGATCCTCGACGAGCCGACCCGCGGCATCGACGTGGGCGCCAAGTACGAGATCTACGGCATCATCCAGCGGCTCGCCGACCAGGGGAAGGGCGTCATCGTCATCTCCTCGGAGCTGCCTGAGCTGATCGGGCTCTGCGACCGCATCTACACCGTGTTCGAAGGCGCCATCACGGGCGAGATCGCTCGGGCGGACGCGGACCCGGAGACCCTCATGAAGCAGATGACCTCGACGAAGAAGTTGGCCACCCGATGAGCCGTATCAAGGACCTTCAGAAGAACCTGTTTGGAGGCACGACCTCCAACGCCCGCCAGTTCGGGATGATCTTCACCCTGGTGGCGATCGTCGTCCTGTTCCAGATCCTGACCGACGGCCTGACGCTGCGGTCGGACAACCTGATCGCGCTGTTCCAGCAGAACTCGTACATTCTGATTCTGGCCATCGGCATGCTCATGGTGATCGTGGCGGGGCACATCGACCTGTCGGTCGGCTCCGTCGCCGCGTTCGCCGGCATCCTGGTGGCCAAGTCGATGGCCGAGTGGGACCTGCCCTGGCCCGCCGCCATCGTGTTCGGCCTCGCCATCGGCGCGGTCATCGGCGCCTGGCAGGGCTTCTGGGTCGCGTACATCGGAGTGCCGGCGTTCATCGTGACCCTGGCCGGCATGCTGCTGTTCCGCGGCGGTAACCAGTTCATCGGTAACGCCAACACCATCCCGGTGCCGGAGGGCTTCCGGGAGATCGGCGCGGGCTTCCTGCCCGAGTTCGGGCCGAACACCGGCTACAACAACGCGACGTTGCTGCTCGGCCTCGCCGCCGCGGTGGCCGTGGTGTGGCGGGAGCTCCAGGCGCGCAAGACCCGCCGGGCGATGGACGCCGACCCGGCCCCCATGTGGGTCTCGATCCTGCGGATGGCCGTCATGGTCGGCGTGATCGCCTTCGCCGCGCTGCGCTTCGCCAGCGGTCGCGTCGGCACCAGCTTCCCGATCTCGGGCATCATCCTGGTGCTGCTGGTCATCGCGTACTCCTTCTACACCCGCAACACGGCCGGTGGTCGGCACATCTACGCGGTGGGCGGCAACTCCCGGGCGGCCGAGCTGTCCGGCGTGAAGCTCAAGCGGGTCAACTTCTTCGTCATGATGAACATGTCCGTCCTGGCCGCCCTGGCCGGCATGATCTTCGTGGCCCGTTCGGCGGCCTCCGGTCCGCAGGACGGCAACGGCTGGGAGTTGGACGCCATCGCCGCGGTCTTCATCGGCGGCGCGGCCGTCTCCGGCGGTATCGGCACCATCAGCGGCTCCATCGTCGGTGGTCTCGTCATGGCCGTGCTCAACAACGGCCTGCAGCTGATGGGCGTCGGCACCGACCGGGTCCAGATCATCAAGGGCCTGGTCCTGCTGCTGGCCGTCGCGATCGACGTCTACAACAAGAGCCAGGGGCGCTTCTCCATCATCGGGAGCCTGATGCGACCGTTCCGTCGCGAGGACTCCGCCCCACCCGCCTCACCGCCGGACGCGGAGCGCGAGCCCGCCAAGGCAGCGGTGTCCGGCTGACGGCCACCGACCTCTCCAACCCGTCTCACATCAAGAAAGGCAAGTCCTCACCATGCGTAAATTCTTTGGCACGTCGGTGGTCGCGGTCAGCGCCGCCGCCATGCTGGCCCTCGCGGGCTGCGGCTCCGGCCGCGACGGCGACAGCAACTCCGGCGGCGAGGCCACCAAGGGCTTCGCGGCGAACTCGCTGATCGGCGTGGCGCTGCCGGCCAAGACCTCGGAGAACTGGGTCCTCGCCGGTGACCTGTTCACCAACGGCCTCAAGGAGGCCGGTTTCCAGGCTGACGTGCAGTACGCCGGCGCGTCGACCACGGTCGCCGACCAGCAGGCCCAGATCACCGCCATGACCACCAAGGGCGCCAAGGTCATCGTCATCGGCGCGACCGACGCCGCGCAGCTGTCGACCCAGGTCGCCGCCGCGCACGCCGCCGGTGCCAAGGTCATCGCGTACGACCGGCTCATCACCAACACGCCGGACCTCGACTACTACGTCGCGTTCGACAACTTCAAGGTCGGCCAGCTCCAGGGCCAGGCCCTGCTGGACGGCATGAAGGCCAAGAAGCCGAACGGCCCGTACAACATCGAGCTGTTCTCCGGCTCGCCGGACGACAACAACGCCGGTGTCTTCTTCAACGGTGCGATGGACGTCCTCAAGCCGGAGATCGACAAGGGCAACGTCGTCGTCGCCTCGGGTCAGAAGGACGTCAAGCAGACCGCCATCCAGGGCTGGAAGGCCGAGGGTGCGCAGGCCCGCATGGACCAGCTGCTGACCTCGACCTACGGCAACAAGGAGCTGGACGGCGTCCTCTCCCCGAACGACACCCTGGCCCGCGCGATCCTGACCTCGGTCAAGGGCGCCGGCAAGCCGACCCCGGTGGTCACCGGTCAGGACTCCGAGGTCGAGTCGGTCAAGTCGATCGTCGCCGGCGAGCAGTACATGACGATCAACAAGGACACCCGCAACCTGGTGAAGGAGACCATCAACATGGTCAAGGCTCTCCAGGCCGGTAACACCCCGCAGGTGAACGACACCAAGTCCTACAACAACGGCAGCAAGGTCGTCGACACGTACCTGCTCCCGCCGGTCGCCGTCACCAAGGCGAACGCGGCTGAGGCGTACGCCAACGACCCGAAGCTCGCGCCGCTCACCAAGTAATCAGCGCACGGTAGGCAGCAACGCCGATGGGTCCCGGGTCTTCACTACCGGGACCCATCGTCGTCTCCGCACCTGCGCGCCCATCGGTATCGACCCGGAAGGAGGTCTGACCGTGGCGGCACCAGTCCGGTCCAGGCCGGCCGGCGTCGGTCGTACCACCGAATCCCCGCTGCCGCCGCTCCCCGGCGCGAGCCAGGAGGAGATCCGGCGGCAGAACCTCGGCGCCGTCCTGCGCTACGTCCACCTGCACGGGCCGACGTCCCGGGCGGAGCTGACCAGCCGACTCGGTCTCAACCGCAGCACCATCGGCGCCCTGGCCGCCGATCTGGTGGCCGGCGGACTGGTCACCGAGGGGGCGCCGGCGAGCGTGCGCCGCGCCGGTCGACCCTCCCTGGTCGTCAGCCCCCGCTCCGACCGGGTGTACGCGCACGCTCTGAGCATCGACGCCGGCCGGCTGCGCGCCGCCCGGGTCGGCCTCGGAGGGCAGATCCTCGACCTACGGGAGGTCCCCCGCCTCGGTGGCATGTCGGCGATCGACGCCGTCGAACCCCTCGCCGACCTGGTCCGCGACATGGAACGGTCCGTGGCCACGGACGCGCTGCTGGTGGGCGGCGCGGTCGCGGTGACCGACACCACCCGCGACCCGGACGGCAGGATCCAGATCGCCGGCGTCGACGAGACGCTGGGTATCGCCCTCCAGGCGCAGTTCACCGCCGGCCCGGGCTTCGTCGCCGGCGACCTGGCCGACATTGCCGCCCTGGCCGAACACGTCCGGGGCGTGGCGACCGGCAACGACGACGTCATCTACCTGCACGGCGACCTCGGCATCAGCGCCGGCATCATCGTCGGCGGCCGACTGATGATCGGCCACCGCGGGCACAGCGGCAAGGTCGGCCACATGGTCGTCAACCCGAACGGCCTGCCCTGCGGCTGCGGTTCGCGGGGCTGCTGGGAGACCGAGATCTCCGAGGCCGCCCTGCTGCGGCACGCCGGCCGGGACCCGAGCGACCGCGCGGCGGTGGCCGAGGTGCTGCGCGCGGCGGCGGACGGCGACCGGGTCGCCCGCGACGCCGTCGAGCAGGTCGCCGACTGGCTCGGCTTCGGGGTGGCCAACCTGGTCAACGTGGTCAACCCGGACGCCGTGGTGTTCGGTGGATCGCTGCGCGACATCTTCACCGCGGGCGCGGACGTGGTGCGTGAACGACTGGACTCCATGCCGCTGCCTGCCTCCCGCGAGCACCTGCGGCTGCACGCCGCGGCCCTCGGCCGCGACGCCGTCCTGATCGGCGCGGCCGAGGTGGCGTTCGACAAACTGCTGGCCGACCCGCTCAACGTCGGCGTCGCCGGTCAGGTGGACTCCGCCGACCCGGTCTAGCGGATCTCCCGCACCACGCTGGCGCCGCTACCCGACCGGGACTCCCAGGTCCAGCTCTCCCGCAGCTCCAGGCGACCGTCGGCCGCCACCCCCACCTCGGTCACACAGTGCCCGGAGGACGTCTGCCCCTCGGCGTTGAGTTGGACGTAGCGGAAGTCCAACCGGTCGCCCTCCCGGGTGCCGACGAGGTGGCCGCGCCGGATGGAGCCGCCGGCGTACTCGGCCCACACCTCACCGGCCCGCTCGTGGTACGTGAAGACCGTCTCGGTGCCCACCTCGCCGGCCACCACGTCCGTCACCGCGGCGAACCGCCGGCCGTCCAACGAGATCGTCATGCCACGACGCTAGTCGACCGACTGCTGCCGGGCGCCCCCGGTCGCTCTCCGCCACCGGGGGCGCGGTCGGTCAGCCGCCGGGACGCAGCACCCGGCCGGGGCCGGCGGCGTTGTCGGCGGCGGCCTGGGTGCGTTGCGCTCCGGTGACGCACACGTCATCCCCGATGAACGCCTCGCGCCACACGTAGCCGGCGACGCAGGTGTGCGGGCCGTACGGGCCACTGACCCAGCGACTCGCGGCGACCGCGTTGTCCGCGAGCACCTGGGATCTCGTCGCGCCGGTCACACAGACGTAGTCGGACTGGTCGGCGTCGCGCCACACGTACCCGCTGACGCAGGTGTTCGGGCCGGACACCAGCCGGGCCGGGTTGCGACGGGACGCGGCGGCGGCGTTGTCGGCGGCGGCCTGGGTGCGTTGCGCTCCGGTGACGCACACGTCGTCCCCGGCGTACGCCTCGCGCCACACGTAGCCGGAGACGCAGGTGTGCGGACCGTACGGGCCGTTCACCCAGCGGCTCGGTGCGGCGGCGTTGTCCGCCCACACCTGGCTGCGGGTGGCGCCGGTGACGCAGACCAGGTCGCCCGCGCGGGCCTCGCGCCAGACGTACCCCTGGAGGCAGCGGTTGACCACGTCGGTGGTCACTGTCACCGAGGCGGCGTTGCCGGAGAGCCAGTTCACGCCGATCTGCACGCCGCCCGCGTTGAGCGACTGGGCCGGACCGCCGCCGGGGCCGGTACGCAGCAGGGTGGGCGTGCCGTTGCGGACCTCGTGCAGCAGCACCGTGTCGGCCGGGATGCCGGCGCTCCAGCCGGTCTTCCGGCGGAACTCGACCGTGTAGTAATGGAACAGGTCGGCCGGGTCGAACGGAATCCGGATCAGCTGCGGGCCGCTGGCGGCGGGCACCTCCAGCGGGGCCAGGGTGAGGGTGCGCGAGCCGACCCCGTCGGCGGCCATGGTGAAGATGCGGTTCTTCGGCAGCCAGCCCAACTCGTCACGGTTGGGGCCGTTGAGCCCGACCGCGCTGGTGCCGTAGTTCGCGGTGCCGAAGGCGTAGATGTGCATCGCGCTCATCTCGTCCCACGGGTCGTCGTACTCGCCCGGCTGGGACCACGGCGCGTTCTGGTAGGTGGTGTCGTTGGAGAACGAGTGGCCCAGGTTGTAGCCGTGCAGCATCTCGTGCGCGGCGAAGCCGACGTTCCAGGCGCCCGGGTCGAGCAGCACCCGGCCACCTGCCGCACCGGAGTCCACCCAGTCGTTGAGCATGACCGCGATCCGGTTGCCCGCGGGCACCACGTAGCCGGCGGCCGCCGCGGTGTCCACGCAACGCTGGGTGCGGGTCCACCGGTCGATCGAACCGAACTGCGCCAGGGTGTACGGCATCGTGTACCACCCCCGGACCACCGAGCCGGCCAGCGACACCCGTCCGCCGGACTGGTCGGCCAGGTAGTCCGCCACGCCGCCGGTGCCGACGCCGGTCGCCGTGAGGAAGTTGGCGAAGTGCGACGGCGTTCTGGGCTCCGCCGGCTTGTCGCTGAACTTGCACAGCAGCACCGACCACGGGGTGGCGTTGCGGATCGGGCTGGCGGCCGCCGGGGCGGCCGGCAGTGCCACCGCTCCCAGCACGGCGCAGGCGAGCGCCACGGCTGACGCGGCGACCCGACGGAGGACTCTGGACTTCACGCGTACGCTCCCATCGCTGCGGCCCGCCGGACGCGGGCCCTGCGGTCCACATCGGAGCACCGATCGTGACCGTGTCGACGCTTTCAGTCGCGTTGGCGACGGGCCGGAATCCGACTGCGCTGGTCAGCAGCGTGTCGGCGCCCGGCGTTAGGCTCACCGACGTGGGTGTGCGCCAGCTCGATCGCGCGCAGGCACGACGGATCGCCGTGCGGGCCCAGCTGTTGGCCGACCCGCGCCCGACCGACCTGCTGACCGTGGTGCGGCGGCTGACGCTGGTGCAGATCGACCCCACGGCTGCTGTCGCGCCGAGCGCTGACCTGGTCTGTTGGAGCCGGCTCGGCTCGTCGTACCAGCCCGCGCAGTTGCGTCACGCCCTCGAACGGGACCGGACGCTCTTCGAGCACCAGGCCATGCTGCGACCGATGGACGACCTGGGGCTCTACCTCGCGGCGATGGCCGCCTGGCCCGCCCACGAGCGGGCGCGCGAGTGGCTGCGCGCGAACGACGCGTTCCGGCGGGACGTGCTCGACCTGCTCGGTCGCTCCGGCCCACTGCTGTCCCGCGACATCCCGGACACCTGCGCGGTGCCCTGGCCGTCGTCGGGCTGGACCAACAACCGCAACGTCACCCAGATGCTGGAGTTCCTGGTCGCCCGCGGCGAGGTCGCGATCTCCGGTCGGCAGGGCCGGCAGCGGCTGTGGGACGTCGCCGAGCGCGTCTATCCGGCCGGCACCCCCGTCCTGCCGCTGGAGCAGGCGCTTCGGGTCCGCAACGAGCGCCGACTGCGCGCGCTGGGCATCGCCCGGGCGAAGACACCCGTCCTGCCGGGCGAGCCGGCGGAGGTCGGCGACGCCGGTGAACCGGCGGTGGTCGAGGGAGTCCCGGGGGTCTGGCGGGTGGACCCGGCCGCGCTCGGGCAGCCGTTCACCGGGCGTACGGCGTTGTTGTCGCCGTTCGACCGCCTGGTGCACGACCGGGTCCGCCTCGAAGAGATCTTCGAGTACGAGTACGTGCTGGAGATGTACAAGCCGAAGGCGAACAGGCGGTGGGGCTACTTCGCGTTGCCGATCCTGCACGGCGACCGGCTGGTCGGCAAGGTGGACGCCACGGCCGACCGTCGGCGCGGCACGTTCACCGTGCACGCCGTGCACGAGGACGTGCCCTTCACGCCACAGGTGAGCCGTGCCGTGCACGACGAGCTGCGCGAGCTGGCGTCCTGGCTCTCGCTGACCCCGGAGGGTCTGCGCTGACGGGTGCTCGCCGAGGCCCCGGCTCCCCGACGAGCACCCGTCGTCCACCTCTCGGCTAGGCGATCCGGCGCACCCGGCGCACGGCCAGGTAGAGCAGCAGCAGGGCGAGGGCGACGAAGATGCCCGTCTCGATGCCCTGGAACAGCCAGAACCGGTCGGCCGGCTGGTAGAGCTGCCAGTTGTACGCGCCCGGTTCGAGGCCCAGTTCGGCTCCGCAGACCCGACCGTCCGGCCCCTTCCCGCCCGGTGGGCACTGGATCCGGGTGTCCTCCGCGATCATCGTCCCGTCCGGGTTGCGGACGCCCTGGGTGAGGATCCAGTCCCCCCGGCTGATCTCCGGGGGTCCGTCCATCTCGATCGGGAAGGTCTGGGTACGGGCGGGCTGGTAGTGCGGCCGGGCCAGGATCTCCACCGCCGCCCGCACAGCGATGAACCCGGCGAGGGTGATGCCCATGGCGGGCAGCATCCGCTTCCAGACGGTGCCGGCGAAGACGCCCAGCGCCACGGCGAAGAGCGTGTAGCCGATCGGGACGATGCCCTGCAGATCGAAGACGATCATGCCGAGGCGGCCCTCCTGGGCGGCCTGGGTCAGCGGCTCCACCCACCAGGACATGCCGAGCCCGTAGCCGATCGCGAGGAGCAGCACGGCGGCGCCGACCAGCCCGAACTTCACCAGCGCCCAGCGGGTGCGGCCGACACCCTGGGTCCAGACGAACCGGTGGGTGCCCTGCTCCACCTCCCGGGCGACCAGCGGGGCGCCCCAGAACAGGCCGACCAGCACCGGCAGGGTGATCAGCAGGACGGCCAGCAGGTTGAGGCTGCCGTACTGGTTGCTGAAGCGGTGGAAGCCCGCGTCACAGGTCTCGCGGGTCGACGCGGCCACGTCGGCGCGGGCGAGCTGGCTGACGCACTCCGCCAGCCCGAGGTCGCTGAAGGTGCTCCGCATCGACAGGCCGATCGGCACCAGCACCGCCGCGAGCACGGCGAACCCCAGCAGTGTGAAGAACGCCTGCTTGCGGTGTTGCCGCCAGGTCAACCAGATCATGCCGCCACCCCCCACTCGCTGTGACTGGTCTGCGTGGTGCCCTCGGCGAGATAGGCCAGGACGACGTCCTCCAGGCTCACCTCGCGGATCGTCCAGGCCGGATCGGTGACCGGCCCGTCGGTGCGGACCAACAGTGTCGACTGTCGATCGGTGTGGCTGGCCCGGACGACGGCGGCGACGCCCCCGATCGTGCCGCCGTCGTGCCGTGGCCCGACCAGTTGGCGGTGCTCGGCGACCAGGTCGTCGACCGAGCCGGTGAGCTGCACCTTGGCGGCGTTCAGCACGATCAGGTAGTCGCAGACGCGCTCCAGGTCGGCCAGCAGGTGCGAGGAGAGCAGGACGGTGGTCC
Organism: Micromonospora sp. WMMD964; assembly: GCF_029581455.1. Taxonomy (NCBI): domain Bacteria; kingdom Bacillati; phylum Actinomycetota; class Actinomycetes; order Micromonosporales; family Micromonosporaceae; genus Micromonospora; species Micromonospora sp. WMMD964. The sequence goes on from NZ_CP120860.1 coordinate 3,141,384, forward strand.
CGGAATCCGCGACGCTGCCCATCAGCGACTGGAGGAACTCACGCCGGGCCAGCGGGTCGAGGCTGGCGACCGGCTCGTCGAGCAACAGCAACCGGGGCTGCTTGGCCAGCGCCAGGGCCAGCGCCACCTGGGCCCGTTGCCCGCCGGAGAGCTTGCCGACGGGTCGGTCCGGTGGGATGCCGAGCTGCGCCAACCGGGTGCGGGCCAGCGGCGCGTCCCACCGCTTGTTCAGCTTGCCGCCGGCCACGACCAGCTCGGACGCCGTGAAGTCCCGGTAGAGCGGGGTGTCCTGGGCGACGAAGCCGATGTCGGCGAGGCCGTCCGTGTCGCCGTACGGCGACCGATCGAACACCCGTACCGTGCCCGCGTCGGGCTTGAGCAGCCCGACGGCCAGGTGCAACAGCGTGCTCTTGCCCGCGCCGTTGGGCCCGACCAATGCGGCGATCCGGCCGGCCGGCAGGCGCAGCGAGCAGTCCCGCAACGCCCAGGTGCTGCCGTAGCGCTTGCCCAGCCGGTCTGCCTCCAAGACATGGTCCATTCTCTGTCCTCTCGTTGCGCTCATGCGGGTTCCTTCTGCGGGGTGTCCTCGGCGAGGGTGGCGCGCAGCGTGGTCTCCACCAGGGCGATGACGTCCTCGGCGGTGAGCCCGGCGGTCTGCGCCCGGTGCAGCCAGGCGACCAGGTCGTCGCGTAGCTCGGCCTGGTTGGGCAGGGACGCGCCGGCCAGGGTGCGCTGGACGAACGTGCCCACCCCGGGTCGGCCGCCGACCAGACCCTCGATCTCCAGCTCCCGGTACGCCTTCAGCACCGTGTTCGGGTTGATCGCCAGGGACTGCGCGACGTCCCGGACCTTCGGCAACTGGTCGCCCGGTGTCAGCAGACCGACCCGCAGCGCCTGTTTCACCTGCTGCACGAGCTGCATGTAGGTGTTCACCTTCGACCGGCTGTCCAGTACGAACTCGATCACTCGCGATGGTCCTTCCTGTTGTCCTACGACAGTAGGACTAATAGACAGCTTCACCGGCGGGGTGACTGCTGTCAAGGGCGGCGCGGTGCCCGTCCTGCCCGCGACGGCGCGTCACGGACGGCTGCCCGGCGTGTCCGACCTGGTGGCACCGGCAGGCCAGAGGTTGGCACCGACGGGTCAACCGCTCGGGAAGGGAAGCGGCAGCAACCCAGGTGGAAGGGGAGGTGTGCGATGGTCGCCAACGAACTGACGACGCCGAGGGCTACTCCACTGCAGGTGGCCCGCGCCCGCGGGCGGGTACGCGGGCGGCTGATCCTGCTCGGCCCGGCGTTCGTCGCCGCGGTCGCGTACGTCGACCCGGGCAACTTCGCCACCAACTCCGCCGCCGGTGCCCGCTACGGCTACCTGCTCGTCTGGGTCGTGGTGGTGGCCAACCTGATGGCGATGCTGGTGCAGACGCTCACCGCGAAGCTGGGCCTCGCCACCGGTCGCAGCCTGCCCGAGCTGTGCCGGGAACGCCTGCCGAAGCCACTCAACAAGGCCATGTGGGTGCAGGCCGAACTGGTCGCCATGGCCACCGACCTGGCCGAGGTCATCGGTGGTGCGGTCGCCCTGTACCTGCTCTTCGGCATCCCCCTGCTGCCCGGCGGGATCATCATCGGCACCACCGCGTTCGCCGTGCTGGCGCTGCGCTCGCGGGGCTTCCGCGCCTTCGAGGTCGCCATCGCCGTGGGGCTGGGCGTCATCGTCCTGGCCTTCGCGGCGAACCTGCTCGCCGCCGGCTCCGACCCGGGCTCCGCCGTGGCCGGCCTGGTCCCTCGGCTCCAGGGCACCGACAGCGTGCTGCTGGCTGCCGGAATCCTCGGTGCCACGGTCATGCCGCACGTCATCTACGTGCACTCCGCGCTGACCCGCGACCGCATCCCCGCCACCGACGACACCGAGCGTCGGATCCTGTTCCGTGGCCAACGCACCGACGTGCTGCTCGCCCTGAGCGCGGCCGGCGCGGTCAACCTCGCGATGCTGCTGATCGCCGCGGCCAGCTTCCGGGGCGGCGGGCCGGGCGGCGCGGACACCCTGGAGGGTGTGCACGCCGGGCTCGGCCAGACCATCGGCACCGCGGCGGCGTTCGGTTTCGCCATCGCCCTGCTGGTCTCCGGGCTGGCCTCCACGAGCGTCGGGACCTACGCCGGTGAGGTGATCATGGAGGGCTTCCTGCGGCGGCGGATTCCGCTGCTGCTGCGCCGACTGGTCACCCTGGTGCCCGCGCTCGCCGTGCTCGCCATCGGCCTCGACCCCACCCGGGCGCTCGTGCTGTCCCAGGTCGTCCTCAGCTTCGGCATCCCGTTCGCGCTCATCCCGGTGGTCGCCTTCACCCGCCGTCGGGACCTGATGGGCAACCTGGTCAACCACCCGCTCACCACGGCCGCCGCGTCCCTGGTGGCGGTCCTGGTGGTCGCGCTGAACGCCTTCCTGCTCTGGCAGGTCGTCGCCGGGTGAGCCGGCCGATCACGCGTTCCCGCCGCGCAGCAGGGCGATGATGTCTCCGACCGTCCGACGACCCTCAGGGGTCGGCATGATCGGCCAGTCATGAATCATTTCCTCGCCGACGTGCAGGTGGAGATCGGTCCCGGCCACCTCTTCGGCCCGGTCCCGGAGCAGGACGGCATCGGGGAAGAGGACATCGCGGGTGCCGGCGTACACGTGCAGGAGTCCGAGGTCGTCCAGGTGGCCGCTCAGCGGACTGATCTGCGGGTGCGAAGGATCGGCTGGGACTGCCCAACGGGCCGCGAGAACTCGGATGTGCTCGAGATTCAGCAACGGATCGTGAGGTGCGATGTCGGCGATCTTCGGATTGCTGAAGGTCAGATCGAGGGCGGGTGAGATCAGGACGGTGATGTCCGGCCGCCGGTCGTGCGGGGTCAGGGCCTGCAGCACGGACAAGGCGATGGTCCCGCCCGCTGAATCACCGATCAGGGCGGTCGGTCCCTGCTTCTGGACGTGCTGGGACAGGCGCAGCATGACCGGAAGGACGTCGGCGTGGGTGGCGATGGGCAGGCGCGGGTACAGGGGCAGGACGACTTCGCGGCCGGATTCGACGGCGATCCGGGCGGCCAGCCTCCAGTGCTGCCTGGTGATGGGGGCGGCCCAGGCCCCGCCGTGGATGTAGACGGCGTAGTGCTGCACCGGATCGGCGGGCGTCAGCCGATAGACGGTCCAGCCGTCGAACTCTTCCCGCCGGACCGTGACACCCGGCAGACGCGGCGGGGCCGGGTTGGTCACTTCGGCGAGGAACCGGCTGGGCTTGAACTGTCGCTTCCGCACTCCTGCCACGCGCAGCAGACCGACAACGGCTCTGCTGGTCAGGCTGGGGCTCATGGGTTCACGACCTGGTAGGAGCCGGAGCGCACGTCGTCCGGCAGGGCGGGACCGCTGGTGCTCCAGCCGAACGTGGTGCGCGCCTTGTGGGAGGTGATGCGCGCCGAGGATCGGAGCAACGCGGCCATCGGCCCCATGGCGCTCTCGGCCTGTTCGGCGGTGATCGAGGTCGCGGTGGTTCCGGTCAGGTCCGCGATCGCCTCGGCGAGTTCGCGGAAGGTGAACTGTCGCGGTCCGGCCGCGTTGTAGGTGCCCGCCACCGGGCGCTCCAGGGCCGTCAGGTACAGGCGGGCGAGATCGTCCACGTGCACCGGGGTCCACTCGTTGTCGCCGGCGTCGATGTAGGTGGCCGTGCCCGAACTGGTCGCGGCATCGATCAGACTGGTCAGCAGCAGGGAACCGCCTCGACCGTAGACCAGACCCGCGCGGATGATGACGCCGTTGAGGCCCGCCGCCTCGCGCACCAGTCGCTCGCCGACGAGCTTGAACGGCTGCAGGCCCGGCTCCGGCAGTTCTGCGTCTTCGTCCCGGGAATGCGTGGGGTCGAGCCCGTAGACCAGGTTCGTGCTGGTGTAGAGGGACGGCTTGCCGGTGCCCGCCTTGCCCGCCCCACGGGTCAGCGCCTCCACGGCGGCGGCCTCCGCCCTGACCGCGTCCTCGCCACCGAAATAGTCGACCGCGGTGTGCACCACCGCATCAGCCTCCGTCGCGGCCTTCTCCAGGAGCGCGGTGTCGGTCAGGTCGCCGAGCAGAGGAACCGCGCCCCCCTCTGTCGCCTTGGCTGCTGATTCCGGGGACCGGGTCAGCGCTACTACGTCGTGGCCTGCCGCGATGAAGTGTTCGACGAGCACCGAGCCCAGGTAGCCGGTGCCGCCGGTGACGAGGATCTGCATGGTCTCTCCAGAGCCGAGTGAACAATGAAACGGATGAAGTATCCGGTTGCCAACTGTAGCACGAACCGGATGGGTCATCCGTTTCATCGTCCGGAGTCGCCGGTTCCAGGGCCGCGGGCTCCAGGCGGGGCAAGTGGAGCCCTTATCCGCTTATGCTGGAAGAGTGACCGCTTCGCCGCTCCGTAGGGACGCAGTACGCAACCGCCAGCGGATCATCGAGATCGGCCGGCAGCTGGTCGCGGACGGCACCCCGATTCAGCTGAACGAGGTGGCCCGCGCGGCCGGCGTCGGGGTCGCCACGGTGTACCGGCACTTCCCGACGCCTCAGGCACTGGTCGAGGCGGTGTCGGTGGACGGACTCGAGACGCTGATCCAGGCCGCCGAACGGGCCGTGCAGCAGGACGACCCCTGGGCTGCTTTTCGTGATTTCCTGGTCAGCGTCGTAGACGCGCAACTACTCGACGCCGCCCTGTCCTCGGTGCTGTCCACGCCCACGGCCACCCTGCCGGGCACAGCGCACCTGCTCGATGAGTTGTCCTCGCTGTTCGGCGAACTGTTCGCTCGGGTCAGGGCGGCAGGGCTGCTGGCGCCCGGCATCACGCTCGCCGACATGACGCCACTGATGTGTGGCATCGCCTTCTCGGCCAGGATGCATCCGGCCGCCGATGCACAAGAGCAAGCCGCAGCCGGCCGCCACTACCTCGATGTCGTACTGAACGGGATGCGGGCCCGCTGAGCGCCACGGGGATCGAGAACCAACCCGGCCGACCCCGAAGGATCCACGACCTCACGCACTACGTCCGGCGGCCCTCGTCGCGCGTCGGGATCGCCTGACGCTGTTCGAGGGCGTCCGCCGGGTTCGCGTCGGCCGGCAGCGACGTCACGTCTTCGAGTACGCCCCCCGGCAGGGCGCCCTGCTCGGCCAGGTCCGCCTCGGACGCCTCGGGGTCGACGTCACCCGACACCCGGTCCGGCGGCCCGTAGTCGACAGCGCTCTGCCGTTGCTCCTGGGCGTCCGCCTCCGGAGGAGGAAACGTGTCGCCCTGATCATCCCGGTACGTGCTCATCGGAGCCTCCTCGCGACGGTTGTCGGCATACCACCGGGTCGCTGCCTACCCGCGGTGGTCGTCCGCACGCCTGTCCCGGCCTGTCCCGGCGGCCAGTCCCAGCCCCAGCAGCGCGCACACCGCGCCGACCAGGAAGAGCAATGAGGCGGCCGGTTGACCGAGCCACTCCCAGAACGGGTGCCAGGCCGGGTGTGGCTCGCCGAGGTGGTGGTACAGCAGCGACGGGACGGTCAGCAGCACCGGCAGCCACCACAGCACCACGGCCACACCCAGCAGGATGCTCACGGCGGTGCCGCGCTGTGCGGAGCGGCGGCTGGCCCAGCCGAAGACCCACCACCCGGCCACCGCGCCCAGCAGCGTCCCGAGCACCCCGGCGGGGACCACCAGCGGCGGTGGCGCGCGGTGCAGCTCGACCGCCAGGTAGGCGGCGTCGGCGGCGGTCCGCGACGAGATCGAGGCGTTCAGGATGGTGTCGCCGCGTCGAGCGACCAGCGTGGTGTCGGTGATCGAGAGCGGGGTGGCGCACATCTTGTCCGCGCAGCTGATGCCCTCGGCCACCTGCGGGTCGTACACCGTCCAACCGGCGCCGGTGAGGCGGTCCCGGGCCACCGCGACGATCTGCTCGGCGGGCACCGGTGGCGGGCCGAAGGCGGCGGCGGTGGTGGCGCTCTCCTGGTATTCACCGCCGTCGCCGAGCACCAGTGTCTTCACGGTGCCCAGCCGCAGCGCGTGCCCGTAGACGACGAAGAGCGCGGGCGGGGTGTCGATCTCGCCGAGGTCGTGACCGGGAAAGACCATGGTCAGGGTGGCGCCGGCCTCGGCTCGGTCGGGCTGCGGCCGGGACGTCTCCCAGGCGGCCCGGCTGGCCAGCGCGCCGGTGAAGAGGCCACAGACGATCGCGGCGAGCGGCACCCAGGCGACAGCCGCGCCCCTGCTCGGACGGCCCAGCCGGTGGAGCAGCCGCCGCCCGAACGGGCGGGCCGCCGAGGTGTCGGTCCCGGGCATGATCATCCTTCCGGTCGCGAACGGGGCGGAGCGACGGTACATCGACCACCGGGGTGGACGCGTACCCGTGACTACCGCCGTCCGTGGCCCGGATCGGACAGGATGGACGGGTGGCCGGGGCATGGCCGCGACGAGGAGGAGTGGCGATGCGGGTACGCGGGCGGTCGAGCGGGGGACGGCGTGCCCGGGTGGGGGCGACGCTGGGGGCTCTGCTCACCGGTGTGGTCGTACCGATGGCGGTGCTGACACCGGGGGCGGCGGTCGCGGCGGCGGTCGGTGCGCCGGTGTGCCAGATCCGCGACAACCGGCTCCGCGAGATCTCCGGGATGGTCGCCACCGACGACGGGTACGTGGTCGTCAACGACGGCGCCGACGACGAGGCCCGTCGTCGGATCTTCTTCCTCGACCAGCGGTGCGCCGTGGTCCGGGCGGTCTCCTACCCGTCCCGGCCCCGGGACACCGAGGACCTGGCCGTCGGCCGGGACGGCACCGTCTGGGTCGCCGACATCGGCGACAACGACCGTTCCCGGACGACGGTCGGCGTGTGGCGGCTCGCGCCGGGAACGGAGCAGCCGGTGCTGCACCGGATGGCGTACCCGGACCGCCCGCACGACGCCGAGGCGTTGCTGCTCGACGCGGACGGCCAACCGCTGATCATCACCAAGGGCGGCAGCGGCACCGTCTTCCTGTACCGGCCGACCACCGCGCTGCGGCCGGGGGCGACGACGACGCTGGCCCTGGCCGGCCAGGTGACCCTGCCGACGACCTCCACCAGCAACCCGTTCTCGTTCCTCGGGCGGGGTGTGGTCACCGGTGCGGCCAGCGCGCCGGACGGGCGTCGCGTGGTGCTGCGCAGCTACGCCGACGCCTTCGAGTACGACGTCCCCGACGGCGACGTGGTCAAGGCGTTGACCTCCGGCACCCCCCGGACCACCCCGTTGCCGGACGAGCCCCAGGGCGAGTCGATCACCTACAGCCGCGACGGCGGGTCGCTGCTCACCGTCTCCGAATCCGCCGACCAACCCCCGGGTACGCGCCCGACGGTCCTGCGCTACCCGGCCACCGCCGAGACGACCCCGACCACGGGCCCGACGGCCTCCACCGGCCCGGTGGCGCCCACCTTCGTGCGTCCCATCGCCGAGGACACCGTCGGCCTGGGCGGCCGCACCTGGCCGCTGGTCGTCGGCGCCGGGACACTGCTGGCCCTGCTCGGGCTGGCCGGTCTGCTGCGGTGGAGGCACACCGCACGCCACTGAGCGGACGGGGCGGTGCGGCAGGATGGGCCCATGTCCACCCTGTCCACGTTGCGTCACCCGATCATCGCCGCGCCGATGGCGGGAGGCCCGTCCACGCCCGCGCTCGCGGCCGCCGTCTCGGCGGCCGGAGGGCTGGGCTTCCTGGCCGCCGGGATGATCGACACCGACCGGCTGGTCGCCGACGTCGCCGAGGTCCGCGCCCGTACCGACCGGCCGTTCGGGGTCAACCTCTTCCTGCCCGATCCGGGCGGCGTCGACGAGGCCGCCGTCCGGGCGTACGCCGAGCGGCTCGCCCCGCAGGCCGCCCAGCGCGGCGTCACCCTGGGCGATCCGGTGGGCGGCGACGACGCGTACCCGGAGAAGCTGGCCGCCCTGCTCGCGGACCCGGTCCCGGTGGTGTCCTTCGTGTTCGGGCTGCCCGACCGGGCGGCGGTGACCGCCCTGCGGGAGCGGGGAACCGAGGTGTGGGCCACGGTCACCCGCCCGGAAGCCGCCACGGCCGCCGCCGAGCTCGGTGTGGACGCGGTGGTGGTGCAGGGCACCGAGGCCGGTGGGCACCGGGGCGGCCTGCCGGACGACGACGACTACGCGCTGCTGCCGTTGCTGCGGCTGACCGCTGCCCGCTGCGACCGGCCGCTGGTGGCGGCGGGGGGCATCGTCGACGGCCCCGCGCTGGCCGCCGCGCTGGTCGCCGGCGCCACCGCCGCCCAACTCGGCACGGCCTTCCTGCGGTGCCCGGAGGCGGGCAGTTCGCCGATGCACCGGGAGGCGGTGGCCGGTACCGCGCCGACCGCGTTGACCCGGGCGTTCACCGGCAAGCGGGCCCGGGGTGTGGCCAACGACTTCCTGCGTCGGCACGACGCGGCGGCACCGGCCGGTTACCCACAGGTGCTGCACCTGACGCGTCCGCTGCTCGCCGCCGCCCGGCGCGACGGCGACGCGTCGGTCGCCAACGCGTGGGCCGGACAGGCGCACGCGCTGGCCCGGGACCTGCCGGCGGGCGAGGTCGTCGCCGAGGTGAGCGCCGGTGCCCGGGCGGCCCTCGCCGCCGTGGTCGAGCGGTCGAACCGTCGGGGCTGACCTGGTTGCCGACCACCGGCCCGGGCGGGCGGGGCAGGGCGGGCCGGAGACCCGTTAGAGTCTCGCCGTGATCGAGATCGGCGCGCAGGTCGACCTGTCCCACCCACCCGAGCGGGTCTGGCTCGCATTGACCGATCGGGAACTGCTCGGCCGGTGGTTCGCCGAGGCCGAGACGCCCGAGGGCGTACCGGATCGGCTGGTGCTGCACACCGCCGGGTTGCCCGGCTTCGGGGCCGACGTCGAGGTCGAGGTGACCGACCGGGAGGAGCCGGAACGTCTCGTGCTGGCCTGCGACGAGGCCGGCCGGCTCAGCGAGGTGACCTGTGACGTCACGGCCACGACGCAGGGCTGCCGGCTGGAGGTGCGGGAGGTCACCACGCACGGCGGGTGGTCCGTCGAGCAGCAGAAGCCACGCGAGCAGCAACTCCGGCAGGCGCTGACCGTACGACTGCCGGCCATCCTCGACTGGCTCGCCTTCCAGCAGGTCGACCTGCGGCGCGGCGACGGCGGGATGACCGCCGAACTGCCGCTGGTCGGCGCGTCCCGCAACGGGCCGGCCCGCGCCCGTCGGCGTCGCCTGACGGTGGCCGCCGTGCTGGTCGGGCTGGCTGTCGTCGGAGGGTCGGCGGCGTGGGTGGCGCTGCCGGTCGGCGGGAAGCAGAGCGCCGCGCCTCCGGCCACCCCCTCACCGTCGCCGTCCGTGACGGCCGTCGCGGTCGCCACGACCCCACGCGCGACGACCTCCGTACGCCCGTCGCGCACGGCCACGTCGCCGACCGTCCGTCCGAGTCGGACCCCGTCGGTGAAGCCGACACCGACCGCCACGTCAGCGGTGCCACCACCCCCTCCGCCGCTGACCGCCCGCTACGAGACCGACTCCACCCGGCTGTTCGGCTACACCGGTGAAGTGGTGGTCGGCAACCCTGCGGCCACTCCGGTGGGAGGTTGGGCCGTGGTGGTCGCCTTCGCCGACGGCAGCATCGTCGACGACGTCGAGGGCGCGGAGTCGCGGCAGGACGGCAGGTCGATCACCTTCACCGGCGGGGCCCTGCCGGCGGGCGGTTCGCAGACGTTCCGCTTCGACGTACGCGACAACCGGCCCAAGGCGCGGGAGCCGGAGAGCTGCACGGTGGGCGGCAACCCGTGCGCCGGCCTCTGACCTGAGGCCTGTTCCACAAGAACCGGCCGGCCTGCGGCGGGCCCGGACGACGCCCGGCGGCGTTGCGGTTCCGTCCGGATACCGATGTTGTATCCGGACGGAACCGCGCCTTGCCGGATCGCCGCCCGGACTCCGCCTCGGCTCGACCGCCCTTATGAAACAGGCCTTAGGCTGCGGTCATGGCACTGCTGCACCGGGCCACACTGCGCCCTACGAAACTCGACCTGCTGGCGGCCTGGCTGCCGGACCAACAGTGGTTCACCGGGCCCGTCGGGGCCTCCGGCACACTGACCGGCGGCGAGGTGGTGAGCCGGGGCGCCTACCGCTTCGACGACCCGGCCGGTGAGGTCGGCATCGAGACGATGCTGGTCGGCACCGCCGACGGGCCGGTCCACCAGGTCCCGCTCACCTACCGCGCCGCGCCGCTGGACGGGGCCGAGGACTGGTTGGTCGGCACCACCGAGCATTCGGTGCTCGGCCCTCGCTGGGTGTACGACGGCTGCGGCGACCCGATCTACGTCACCGCGCTCGCCCACGCGATTCTCACCGGCGCCGGTCAGGCCGAGCAGTACTTCGAGGTCGACGGCCGGCGTGAGGTGCGTGAGCCGACGGTGACCGTCGTCGTCGACGGTGTCGGCGTGGCGGAGGTGCCCGCGATCGGCGCCGTGCGTCGGGTGGTCGACGAGGACCGCACGGTCCTCGACACCGAGGCCGTCGAGCTGGTCGTCGTCCGACGACCGGGCACCGGGTCCGACGGGTCGGCGGGGGCCGTGCTGGCTGGTAGCTGGGACGGTCAGCCGACCACGGTGCCGCTGGCGTACGCCACGCTGCGCTGACCCGTCTTCGGCTGCGGTGGGCGGCCCGAGAGGGTCGGGCCGCCCACCGCGTTCACCACCGGGCCGGAGGCGGGGGCGGCGACACGGGCGGCCGATCGTCGCAGGTGATGGTGTTGGGCAGCAGCCACGGAGCGAGCCAACCGCCGTCGTTGCCGCCGAGGTCGGTCACCGTGAACTCCGATCCGGCCGGGGTGAAGTGGAACGACCCGCAGTTGTTGACGCCTACCGCGCCGACGTTGCGCGCGTCCACGTTGGCGAACGAGGCGGACCCGGCCGCGCGGGCGCTGACCACCGAGGTGCCGGTGCCGTCGACCCGGATGTCCCGGAACTGGACGTTGGTGATCGAGTAGAGGTCCTTCACCGGCCAGTCGCTGACCAGCATGATCGCGTTGTACGTGTTGTCGAGGTACGCGTCGCCGGTCACCTGGATGGCCGCGTCGATGCTGCGGTCCAACGCGAAGATCCAGATCGCGCCCAGTCCGATGTTCCAGTTCAGCTCGTACGTGCCGGCGCGGGCGGTGGTGTTGTCGGTGATCCGCAGGTGCCCGGTGAACGGCTCCGCCCCGAAGCGGGATCCGGCGTGGATGCCGCTGCCCTCGCGGACCGGGTCGGCGACGAGGTTGTGCGAGACGGTGGTGTCGGTGCCGCCGTAGATGGCGATGCCGTTGGCCAGGGTCGGCGACTGCACGGTGTTGTGGTCGAAGGTGTTGCGCGCGTTCGCCGTCTTATCCGACCACATGGCCAGGCCGTCGTCACCGGTGTTGCGGACGAAGTTGTGGGCGACCACGGAGTCGGTCACGCCGGTGTGGAAGTTCAACGCGTCGGCGATCTGGTCGACGATGATGGAGTTGGTGACCCGGACGTTGCGCATGGGCCCGTCGAACCACACACCCACCTTGGTGTGGTGCAGGTAGAGCCCGTCGATCGTCGAGTCACTCATCGCGCCACCGATCGCGTTGACCTGGTCGGTGTCGATGCGTTCCCGGACGTCTCCCTCGATGGCGAAGCCGGAGAGGTGGACGTTGCGACTGCCGCCGTCGGCGGCGTCCCGCCCGTAGAACCCGACGCCGGTGTGCACCGAGCCGTCCGGGGCGGGCGTCGGCAGGGCGACCTCACGGCCCTTGATGACGGTGTGCCAGTTGCCGGCACCCTCGATCGTCACGTCGTCGACGATGATGTGCCGGTTGACCTGGTAGGTGCCCGGCGGGAGGTAGACCTTCAGGTGGGCGCGCCGGGCGAAGGCGATGGCCTTGTCCAGGGCGTCGGCGGAGTCCCGGCGGCCGGTCGGGTCGGCGCCGAACGCGAGGACGTTCGCCGCGAGCAGCCGGACGCGCGGCGGGGCGACCAGTTCGGAGTCGAGCAGGTCGATGACCGTCCAGGCGGCCGCGCTGCCGGGTGGCGCGGTGAGCCGGATCCGGTCGCCGGCTCGGTAGGTGCGCCCGAGCAGGAGTCGCTGCTCGTCGTAGAAGTGGGTGGGCCGGAAGGGCGTGCTGATGCTCGGGTACGGCGTGGTGGCCGCCGGTACGCACTGGCACTCGGTGATCCACCAGTCCGGGTGCAGCAGACCCGCCTGCGGGTCGTTGGTGAACGGGTACTGGTTGTAGAGCCACGAGTACTGCGAGGTGAGCGTCATGGTGCGCACGTGCTTACCGTTGACGGCGACCCGCAGCGGCGCGGTGATCCCGCCGCCTCGCGGCGCGTCGGGGATGCTGTACCGCACGGTGATCCCGTTGGCGGCGCTGGGCAGGACGAACTCCACGTACTCCCCGGGGGTGAGCCGGACCGCCCGGCGGCCGGAGGCTTCCGACGGCAGGGTGTAGGCGGTCCGGTCGGGGCCGATGACCTCGCCGTTGGTGCGGGCGTTCTCGGCTTCCTGCTCGATGAAGCCGACAGTCGCGCCGCGCCCGGCGACCAGCGCCGGGTCGAGGGCGGCGCGGGTGACGACGGGTGTCGCGCCGGGGGTGCCGCTCGGGCCGGCGACGGCCACTGTGGGAGCGACGACCAGCAGGGTGAGGCCGGCCGCGAGCGCCGTCACGGTGGCGGCCGGCCGGCCGGGGCGTCCCCGCACCGGCATGATGATCCGAAACATCGGTGACCCTCCTGGGTGGATGTTGGTGGGAGGTCCGCCCGGCGCCCCCGACGCCCGACATCGATCGCCATGATGTCAGCACTAAACACCACGCTGCAAGGCAGCAAGCGAACAACGAAAAGAAGCGACAATCAGGCCGCAAGAAATGGACGGATGTCGAGTTGAGGTGTCGTGTGTCGTCTGCCTCGACCAGCTCACGCCGGGCGTAGGCTGACTCCCGTGGATCAAGAAGACCGGATCGCCCTGTTCCTCGACTACGAGAACCTCGCGCTGGGCGCGCGCGATCACCGTGGCGGCGCGGACTTCGACTTTCGGCCCATCGCCGACGCGCTGGCCGAACGAGGCCGGGTGGTGGTCCGCCGGGCGTACGCGGACTGGTCGTACTTCGACGAGGACCGTCGCATGCTCACCCGGTCACACGTCGAACTGATCGAGATCCCGCAACGGATGGGCGCCTCCCGCAAGAACGCCGCGGACATCAAGATGGCGGTCGACGCCATCGAGTTGGCGTTCGAGCGCGACTACATCTCCACCTTCGTGATCTGCAGTGGGGACAGCGACTTCACGCCGCTGGTGCACAAGCTGCGCGAGCTGAACAAACGGGTCATCGGCGTCGGGGTCGAGGGATCCACGTCGGCGCTGCTCCCGCCGGCCTGCGACGAGTTCCTCTACTACGACCGGCTGGAGGGCGTGGACATCCCGCCGACCCGTGGCCAGCGGGCCCGTCCCGCCCGGCAGGCCGGCGTCGACCAGCGACCGCCCGAGCCCGAGCCCGAGGTGGACCGGCGACCCGCCGGTGAGGAGCCCGGCCGGGACGTGGACGCCCTCGCCGTGCTGGTCGCCCAGACGGTCGCCGGGTTGCAGGGCAGCGCCAACGGCGAGGTCACCGCATCCCGGCTCAAGCGCACCCTGCTCCGCAAGGACCCGACGTTCAGCGAGTCGGACTACGGCTTCCGTACCTTCGGCGAGCTGCTGCGCCACCTCGCCGAGCGCACGGTCGTCGAGCTGGCCGAGGGCCCGGCCAAGGGTGACCCCGAGGTCTCGCTGCCCGAGCACGGCGATCGCGAGGTGGCGTTCGGCCTGCTCCGGGGCGTCGTGGCGGACCTGGGCAGTGGCGGCAACCCGGTGGCGTTGTCCGGCTTGAAGAACCAGGTGCGCCGGGCCCGCCCGGACTTCAGCGAGAAGAAGCTCGGCTACCGCAGCTTCCTGCAGTTCTGCAAGGCCGCTGCCACCGCCGGCGTGCTGGACCTGCGTTGGAGCCCCGAGGCCGACGACTACCTCCTGACGACACCGAACTGACCCCGCGGCGTCGGTTTCCACCGGCGGTTCGCCGTCGTGGACCGCGGTGATCGACACCATGACGCCGATGTGGCGGTGTCCGACTGATCGGGATGCCGCGATATCGGCGATATGGAGTCGATCACTCGCGCTCGCGGCCACCCACGCTTCGGCCGTGGTCGTCGGCGTCTCCGACGAGGTCAGGGACGAGAGTTCTCTGATTGGCAAGTCAGGGGCGGAAAAATCACCCGTTGTGGTTTTGAACCGTCAACGCTTGACCCGAATTGCGCCTGGATTGTCGCCCTTGCCCTGGTCCGGGCACACCTGCGCCGTACCCTCGGCGCGGGAATTGCTATACGGTCGGCGAATGAAGGTGGAGGAGCACTGGTGGAACGGAGACACGACTCCGCGCGGGCGCAGGGACGTGTATATCCGTACTGACGGGCAGGGTTGGGAGGTCCGCGCCCAGATCGGTGGGGCGTCGGGTCGTGAGCGGGTGCAGCAGTGCCCCAGCCGGGCCTCGGCGGCCATCCTCGCCGACGCCTGGCGCGGCACCCACCCATCCTGGCGCGAGCTCAAGCAGCGCTGATCCGGCACCGGGCCGGGTCGGCAACGCTCCCGGGCTCCCCCAGCCCGGCGCGCGCGCCGACCGGCCCGGTGCTCGGTGAACCGGCCCGCCGGACGCTCAGCGGCCGATATTCGACCTCCTTGATCAAGCGATGAGAAATAGGTCCCGCAGAGCGGATTCAGCTACTTTTCGTCACGTGGTCAAGGCTTGGCGGCGGGCTCGTGTCTCCGCCCCGAGGTCGGGTACACGGAGGTCTGCCGGTCGTGCCCGATGGAGGTCGCCCATGTCGCAGGGTCCCGCTGAGGAGAACCCCAGGCTCGACGAGGAGGTCCGGGAGGCCGAGCGCCTACTCGCCGACCTCGCCGCCCCGTCCGACGACGACGCACTGACCGACGACGACGCGCTGACCGACGACGACGCGCGAGCCCCGGACGAGGCGCCCTCCGAGGGGAACCCTCGCCAGGAGTGACATCCTCGCGCTCAGGGGCGGAGGACCGGCCCGCTCCCGGGTGTCCCGGCCGCGACCCGCTCCGGTCGGTGCGCGCCGCGGGGGCGGATGGACGAGGCCGCCGCCTGCTCGCGGCTCACCGACAACTCGTTGCCGCGCGGCCGCAGGAACGGCCGTTCCAACAGGTGGTAGCTGAGGGCGGTGCCTCCCACCGCGATGCCGATGCCGATCACGCCGACCGTGATGCTGGGCAGGCCGAGCCAGTTCCTGCTCAGCAGCACGATGGGGAGGGTGTGCCAGAGGTAGAGGCTGTAACTGATCCGCCCGGCCGCCACCAGCGGTCGCCAGGACAGCAGCCGAGCCGGGCCCGGCGGACGGGTCTCGTAGCCGGAGAGGATGAACAGCACGGCACAGCCGACGGTCAGCGGGAGTGCGACCAGGCGGTAGGCCGGCGAGTAGGGATCACTGCCGAACGTCGTCCACAGTGCCACGAACGTGAACGCGGCCACCAGGAGGAGGCGACCGTCGATCCGGAGCCTCGGTGTCCAGCCGTGGGCCAGCGGGAAGGCGATCGCGGCGCCGACCAGCAGTTCGCTGGTGTGGGCGAGGGGGCCATAGTAGAACCACCAGCCGGGCTGGACAGCCGCGACGAGATAGACACCCCCGGCGGCGAGCAGTGTGAGGCGTGCGGCGCGGGCCGCCGGCAGGCGGCGGAGCCGCAGCACCGCCAGGGGCCAGAGCAGGTAGAAGTACCACTCCACCGAGAGCGACCACGTCATCGAGAAGGGGTCGATCGGGGCGCCGCCCAGTGTGATCCACAGCGAGGACGCCTGGACCGCGGCCACGAGACCGTGGCGCAGGGGCGTCTCCGGGGAGAGGGCGCTGTCGGGCAGCAGCCAGGCCAGCGCGGTGATGCCCACCAGCGCGCCGACCAGCGGTGGGTAGAGCCGCCGTACGCGGTTTCGGAGGAAGCGCCCGTACGGCTGCACCCGCTTGACGAGCAGCGTGGTGATGATGAAGCCGCTGAGGACGAAGAAGAGGTCGACTCCGATGTAGCCACCCTCGAAGCCGGGGAGCCGCTGGCCGATCCAGTGGACGGCGCAGACCGCCAGGATGGCGATGCCGCGGATGCCGTCGAGGTGGTCCACGCGACCCCTCACCCCGGGTGCGCTCCTCGGGGAGTCCAACGTGGTGACCTTGACATCGTTCACCGGTGGAGAATCGCACACTTGCATGGGTTTCTGACCGAGTTGGACCGTTTCTGTCCATCTGGTGACCGGGGTAGGCCCTGAGGGCCTACCCGGCAGTCCAGGTCGGATCGGTTCCGGCGCGGCGACGTCAGGCGGTGGGGACCGGCAGCACCACACCCTCGGCCGCCGACCGGTGCGCCAGCTCGATCAACTGGACGGTCGTGATCGAGTCCCGGGGGTCCACCGGCATCGGCGTACCGTCGCGCAACGCCGTCGCCACCTGGGCGTAGAAGCTCTGGTACGACCCGGGCTCGGTCGGCACCGGACGCAGGTCACCGTCGACGCCGAGCATGCCGTACCGCTCCGGCGGGACCTCACCCCAGCCGGGCTGGTCCGGACGGCCACCGGCGTGCAGCGCCGCCTCCTGCACGTCCAGCCCGTACGTGGTGTAGCCGGCCCGGTCACCCAGCACCCGCAGGCGGGGCCCGAGCTGCGCGGTGATCGCGCCCATCCAGAGGTGCGAGTGCACCCCGTTCGCGTGGGTCAACGCCACGAAGGCGTCGTCGTCGACCGCCGCGCCCGCACGGCGACGGTCCACCTCCGCGTAGACGCGATCGACCCGGCCGAAGAGCTGCACCGCCTGGTCGACGAGGTGCGCGCCCAGGTCGAAGAGAGCCCCGCCGGCCTCCTCGGGACCGGCCAGCTCCCGCCAACCCGGCTTGATCGTCGGACGGAAACGCTCGAACCGGGACTCGAAGCGCAGCACCCGTCCCAACTCGCCCCGCTCCACCAGGTGGCGCGCGGTCAGGAAGTCACCATCCCAGCGCCGGTTCTGGAACACCGTCAACGGCACCCCACGCTCGGTCGCCTCGTCGACGAGCGCGCGGCCCTCCGCGGCCGTCGCGGCCAACGGCTTGTCCACGACGACCGGCAGCCCGGCCGCGAGCGCCGCCCGCGCCATCGGCACGTGGAGCCGGTTCGGCGTCGCCACCACGACCAGGTCCAGATCGTCAGGGGTACGCCACAGCTCGTCGGCGTCGTCGACCAGGCGGGCGTCCGGGAACAGTTGCCCGGCCTGCTCGCGCCGCTGCGGATCGCGGGTCACGATGGCGTCGAGCCGCAGCCCGGGCGTCGCGGCGATCAGCGGTGCGTGGAACACCCGACCCGCCAACCCGTACCCCAGCAGACCAACCCGCAGCGCCTCCGCCATGCCCGTGCCCCCATCTCCCTGGTCCGCGCCCCGATGCGGCGGCGGTACCGCGGAGGAGAATCTACGCCCCGAACCGACCGGCCCGATCTCGACCCGGTGCTGGTCAGGCCACTGGGTCGGCCCGCAGGTAGGTGAGGACCGCGAGCACCCGACGGTTGGTGTCGTCGCTCGGCGGCAGGTCGAGCTTCAGCAGGATGTTGCCGACGTGCTTGCCCACCGCCGCCTCGGTGACGTGCAGCCGGGAGGCGATCGACGCGTTCGACCGTCCCTCGGCCAGCAACGCCAGCACCTCGCGTTCCCGGGCGGACAGCGCGCCGAGCGGGTCGCGCGGCCGGTGCAGGAGTTGCCGGACCACGTCCGGGTCGATGGCGGTGCCGCCGGAGGTGACCCGACGCAGCGTGTCGACGAACTCGGTGACCTCGGCCACCCGGTCCTTGAGCAGGTAGCCCACCCGCTGACCGTCGCCGCTGTCCAGCAGCGCCGCCGCGTAGCCGGTCTGCACGTACTGGCTGAGCACCACGACCGGCAGGTGGGGTTGCTCGGCGCGTAACGCGACAGCCGCGCGGAGCCCGTCGTCGCGACGCCCGGGTGGCATCCGGATGTCGGTCAGCACCAGGTCAGGTCGGTGCTCGCGGGCCGCGTCCAGCAGGTCCGGCGCGGAGCCGACGGCGGCGCACACAGCGAAGTCGAAGCGGGTCAGCAGCGCCACCAGGCCCTCGCGCAGCAGCACCTCGTCCTCGGCGAGCACCACCCGGGTCAGCGACGGCACGGCAGCTCCACCCGGACCAGGGTAGGCCCGCCGGGCGGGCTGGACAGCAGCAGCCGGCCGTCCACGGCGGCGACCCGGTCGGCGAGACCGGTCAGGCCCGTGCCCGCGGTCGGGTCGGCGCCGCCCCGGCCGTCGTCGGACACCTCGACCACCAGGTCGCCACCGGTCCGGGTGAGGCGCACGTCGGCGCGGGTCGCACCGGAGTGCCGGACCACGTTGCCCAGCGCCTCGGACACCACGAAGTACGCGGTCGTCTCGACGATCTCCGGCAGTTGGCCGTCGAGGTCGGCGTGGACGGTGACCGCGACGGTGGACGCGTCGGCCAACTCCTGTGCGGCCCCGGCCAGACCGAGGTCGGTGAGGCTCTGCGGGCGGATGCCGTGTACGAGTTGGCGCAGCATCACCATCAGTCCCCGAGCCTGGTCGTGCGCCACGGCGAGGGGTCGGGCGGCGGGGGAGTCCTCGGGTACGTCCAGCCGGGCCAGGCCGAGCTGGAGGGTGAGGCTGGTCAGCCGGGGCTGCGCGCCGTCGTGCAGGTCCCGCTCGATCCGGCGCCGCTCGGCCTCGTAGGCGCTGACCAGGCGGGTACGGGAACGCGCGACCTCGCGCAACGCCGCCGCGTCGACCGGCCAGGCCAGCGCCCAGCGGGCCACGGTGGCCTGCACGGCGGTGAACAGACCGGCCGCGTAGCAGAGGACCGGCAGGAGCAGCACGCCCACTATCGCGTACGGGACGGCCTCGGCGGCGGTATCGACCGCCTGCCAGATCACCACCGGGTTGTCCGGATCGCCGGCCAGCCAGGGGCTGGTGATCAGCAGTACGTCGAACACCAGCAGCAGCAGGAACAGCCAGTACGTGATCGGGGTGACCCCGCCCAGCCAGAACAGGTACGCCACCTCCCGCCATCCGGCGGCGGTGCGGTACCGGGCGGCCAGGCCCGGCCACGGCGACGGGGGCAACGGACGACCGTCCACGAGGCGCAGTCGCCACCGCTCGACGGCGGCCACCGGGAAACTGACGATCGGCGCCAGTGTCAGCACGGAGAGGCTGCCGACCGCCAGGAACAGCATGAGCGCAACGCCCGGCGGGCGGTCGTGCAGCAGCAGCCCGTTGACGGCGGCGAGCAGGGGCGCGCCGACGATGAGCAGCCCGACGGCGAGCACGCCCGCGATCGGCACGGTGCTGACCAGGTAGGCCAGCGCCCGCCAGGGCCAGGCGGAGATCAGCCAGTCGCGGCGGCGCAGCGCCTCGGCCAGGTGCGAAGGGCGTTCCGGGGTCATGCCAGAGACGCTAATCGCGGGCGAGGGGCCGCCCCAGCCGTCCAGATCCACTCTCCGGGGTATGCCCAGCACTACCGGCCGAACGGGTCGGCGCGTGCCGCGTCCGGCCGGCGTACGGCGTACGCCCGCGTTGTTAGGATTGCCGCACCATGGCGAGTGAGCGCAAGGTGACCGCGGACCCGGCCCGGAGCCTGGCCATCCTCTGGCGCACCCGGGAGCCGGCCAGCCGTAGCGCGGGGCCCGGGCTCAGCGTCGACCGGATCGTGCGGGCCGCCACCGAGATCGCCGACGCGGAGGGTCTCGACGCGTTGACGATGCGCCGGGTCGGCGAGGCGCTGGGCGTCGGCACGATGTCGGTCTACACCTACGTGCCGGGCAAGGCCGAACTCGTCGCCGTCATGATCGACAGCGCGTACGGCGAGATGCCCCGCCCCGCCGTCGAGGGCGACTGGCGGGCCCGGCTGGACCGGATCGCACGCGACAACCTGGCGCTCTACCAGCGGCATCCCTGGATGCTGCGCGCCGAGACGACCCGACCGGTGCTCGGCCCGCACCTGATGGCGAAGTACGACCACGAGCTCGGCGCGGTCGCCGACATCGGGCTCACCGACGTCGAGATGGACGCGGTGCTCACCCTCGTGCTCGGCCACGTGAAGAGCGCGGCGCGGGCCGCCTCCGAGGTGGTCGACCTGGAACGCGAGACCGGCATGACCGACGGCCAGTGGTGGCAGTCGCACGCGCCCTGGCTGGAGACCTTCATGACGGCCGACAGCTACCCGACCGCATCCCGGGTCGGCACCGCGGCGGGTCAGCGGCACGGCGGCGCGTACGGCCCGGAGTACGCCTTCGAGTTCGGTCTGCAACGCGTCCTCGACGGGATCGCGGTGGTCGTCGCCGAGCGGGCGACCACCGGTTAGCCCGGCCCAGTGGTCGGGGCCAGCCGGGCCAGGGTGCGCGCCGACGGGCTGCCCGGCTCGGCGTGGTAGACGACGAGCGACTGGGTGGTGCCGCTGACGATGAACTTCTCGTAGCGCAGCTCCAACTCGCCCACCTGTGGATGCCGGAACACCCGTGACCCACCGCCGGCGCGGGCGCTGACGTCGTGCCGGGCCCACAGCCGTCGGAACCGTTCGCTGCCGGCCGTCAGCTCGTCGACCAGGTCGGTGAGGCGGGGGTCGTCCGTCTCGGGGCCGACCTGCGCGCGCAGTCCGGCCACCGCGTTCGCCGCGACCGCCGTCAGGGCGGGGTAGAGCGCCGACACGCTCGGGTCCAGGAAGACCGCGCGCAGCAGGTTCACCCCGGCGCTGAAGACGGGTGCCAAAGCGGTCGCCAGGGGATTGGCGAAGAGCACGTCCAGATACCGGCCGTGCACGAACGCGGGTGTCTCGGTCCACGACCCGACCAGCTGCCGGACGCCGGTCGGCACCCGCTCCGCCCGGCGCGTCGGGCGGCGGACCGGGACCGGCCCGCCCAGGCGGTGCAGATGCGCGGTGGCCTCCGCGTCCAGCAGCAGCGCCCGGGCCAGCGCGTCGAGCACCTGCGCCGACGGGTGCCGGTCCCGGCCCTGCTCCAACCGCAGGTAGTAGTCGGCGCTGATGCCGGCGAGCAGAGCCGCCTCCTCGCGCCGCAGGCCGGGCACCCGCCGTCGGCCGTGCGCGGGCAGCCCGACGTCGCCCGGCCCGATCAGCTCGCGCCGGGCACGCAGGTACTCGCCGAGCGGCCCGGCCGTGCTCACCAGCCCATCGTAGGAGCGGTGGCCGACCGCCCATCCTGGTCCTGCCACTACCAGGAAAACCAGGACCCGGACACCGCCCGCTGATCGGGTGACAGTGGCTGGCGTAAGCGTGACCGGAAGATGGGACAGAGATGACTGAGCGAATCGTGACCCCGTTCGGCTTCGCCTCGACCGCCGACGAGGTCATCGCCGGGGTCGACCTGACCGGCCTGCGGGCCGTCGTCACCGGAGGGGCCGCCGGTATCGGCGTCGAGACCGCCCGCTCGCTGGCCGCCGCCGGTGCCGAGGTGGTGCTCGGGGTACGCCGGGTCGCCGCCGGTGAACAGGCCGCCGCCGACATCGCGGCCGGCATCGGCGCGGACCGGGTCACCGCCCGCGAGCTGGACCTGGCCGACCAGGATTCGGTACGCCGGTTCGTCGCCGCCTGGGACCAGCCGCTGCACATCCTGGTCAACAACGCCGGGATCATGGCGCTGCCGGAGTTGGAGCGCACCCCCGAGGGCTGGGAGATGCAGTTCGCCACCAACTTCATGGGGCACTTCGCGTTGACCGTCGGCCTGCACGAGGCGCTCGCCGCCGCCGGGGGCGCCCGGGTCGTGTCGGTCAGCTCCAGCGGCAACCTCTTCTCCCCGGTGATCTTCGACGACCTGCACTTCGCGTTCCGCCCGTACGACCCGTTGCTGGCGTACGGGCAGTCCAAGAGCGCCGAGGCGTTGCTCGCCGTCGAGGTGACCCGCCGCTGGTCCGGCGAGGGCGTCTACGCCAACGCGGTGAACCCCGGAGCGATCGCCACCGGCCTGCAGAAGCACACCGGTGGGCTGCGCACACCGAAGGAGCGGCAGAAGACCCCGCAGCAGGGTGCCGCGACCTCGGTGCTGCTCGCCGCGTCCCCGCTGCTCGACGGCATCGGCGGTCGCTACTTCGAGGACTGCGCCGAGGCCGTGGTCGTGACCGAGCGGCCCGCCGACTACAGCGGTGTGGCCGCGTACGCGGTCGACCCGGGCAACGCCGAGCGGCTCTGGGACGTGGCATCGGACCTGATGTCCCGGCCCGCCGTCGCCACCGCCCGCTGAGGACGACGGCCCGGCCTGGGAGAACGCGCCCGAGCCCGGCTGCTCAGGTGGTACGACTGGGACGGCAGTTGACGTCAGGGAAGGCGGGCGATGACGAAAGGGCTTGCCGACCGGCTGCTCCAGCGCCGGGAGAATCCCCGCCGGACGTCGTTCCTGGAACTCTTCTTCGACCTGGCGTTCATCTTCGCGCTGACCCGGTTGTCCCGGGCGTTGCTCGACGACACCAGCATGGTCGGCGGCTTCCGGGTGTTGATCCTGTTGGCGGCGCTCTGGTGGGTGTGGTTCGTGACCGCGTGGTCGGCGGACTGGTTCGACCCGCGGGCCCCACTCATCGTCGTACTCCTGCTCTGGGTGATGTTCGGCGGTCTGCTGATGGCCGCGGCCGTGCCCACCGCGTTCGACTCGCACGCCCTGGTGTTCGCCGTCGCCTACGTCGCCATCCACCTGGGCCGGGGCGCGTTGTTGCTCCCGGCGCTGCGGGGGCATCGGCTCCAGGTGCGCAGCGCGCGGGTGGCGATCTGGTTCGCGATCTCCGGAGTGCTCTGGATCGCCGGAGCGGTCGTCGCCCCGGCCCGGGAGATCCTCTGGGCGCTCGCGCTGCTGCTGGAGTACGCCCTCGCACGGCTGCGCTGGCCGTTCCCGTGGCTCGGGCGCAGCACCTGGCCCGAGCTTCAGGTGAACGGGGAGCACCTCTCCGAGCGCTACCAGCAGATCTTCATCATCGCGTTGGGTGAGCTGATCCTGATCGCCGGCGTGACGTACAGCGGCTCCGGCATGGACCGGGAGAGCACCCTGGCGTTCGCTCTGGCGTTCGTGACCGCGGTGGCCCTGGCCCGGCTCTACCTGGTGCCCGCCGGCACGCGGCTGGGTGCCGCCGTGGTGGCGGCCGGGCCGCCGGGCAGCAAGCTGGCGCTGATGGCCGGCTACCTGCATCTGGTCATGATCGCCGGGGTCCTGGCCACCTCGGTCGCGATGGAGATGACGATCGACGACCCGGGTGCCCACGACAACGGACAGTTGGCCGTGGGCGTGATCGGGCCCGCGCTGTTCCTGACCGCCCGGATCCTGCTCGCGGCCGCTGTCGACAGCGGTCTGCCCTGGGCGCGACTGGTCGGTGTGCCGGCGATCATCGTGGCCGGACTGGCGACCTGGAAGCTCCCCCAGCTCGCCAGCAGTGCGGTCGTCGCCGGGGTGCTGCTGCTGATCGTCCTGGTCGACGCGATGCCACTACCGTGGCAGGCTGCCGGACGTTCCGACGCCGCCGGCCGGCCGGCCCGGTAGCCGCCGATGCCGGAGGGGGAAGGGCAGCACGACGATCCACCGCGCGAGCACGACGTGGTGGAGTTGCGGGTGCACGGCGTGTCCGGGGCGGAGCCCAGCGTCATCCTCGATCAGGCACCGGCCCGGCAGGTCGCCGGCGACGCCAGCGGGGGCTTCCACCGCGCCGACCGGTCCGACGACAGCCCGGACGGGATGACGCTCGAGGCGTACCGCTGGGGTGACCTGCCCTCGGGCACCGTGGGCCGGACCTTCTCCCTGGTCCTCCTGCTGCCGTTCATGCTCAGCAATCTGGCGGTGTGGATGCGGCCCACGGCCCGCCGCGGCGGTGAGTGGGTCACCACGCTGTGCCGGCTCCTCGCGCTCGACCTCACCGTGCTGTACGTGGTGTCCACCGCCGGAGTCGCCCTCGACCTGATCGCCTGGCGGTGTCTCGGCGCGGCGCGCTGCCGGGGCCCGTTCGACGCGGTAAGCGGGATCGACGGGCGTCAGGTCGGGTTGCGGCTCGCCGTCCTGTCGCTCCTGCCCATCGCCGCCGTCGCGTTCCTCCGGCTGCTCGGCGCCCGACGGCCCCGCCCGGCCGGCAAACCCCTGTGGGTCGTCGAGCCACTGGTGGATCGGTTGCGGGCGATCCACGTGGCGGCCGCGCTCGCCATGCTCGATCTGATCCTGCTCGCCGCCCGTACCGCAGGCGGCGCGACGGCCACGTCGGCCCTGCTGCTGACGCTCAGCGTCGCGGTGCTGCTGGCCTGTGCCGGGCTGCTCGTCGTGCCCGGCCTGCTCGATCGCGCGGCAATGACGGGGACGATCACCCGGACCGCCAAGACGCTCCGCGCGGTGGCCGTCGGCCTGACCGCGGCCACCCTCGCCACCGTCGTCCTGGACGAGCGGGCCTGGCCCTCGTCAGCCGCCCTGCCCGGCTACGACACCATCGCGACCTGGGCCCTGCTCGGGGAGATGACGCTGCTGGTGGCGCTGAGTGCGCTGGTGCTGTGGCATCACGGCCGTGGGGACCGTCGCCGCGCGCTGTCGCGCGGATTGGGCGCGGCGGTGGTCGCGGCCTTCGGGGTCGGCCTCGCCGGAGTGTTCTCCGCCAACCTCGTCTACCAGAGCGGGAACCTGCTGGACGGCTACCGCGGCGAGGGCGGACCGCCGCTGCCGTACCAGTGGACGATCCTGGCGTTCTTCCTGCACGTCACCGCCGGCGTCCTGGTGTGCGGGGCGTTGACCCTGCTGAGTCGGCGACGCCGTCGCCGCGCGGCGGCGGCGGTCACGGCGCGCGACTTCCCGACCGTGCCGCCGCGGGGCGTCGGGCGGCTGCGTCAGGTGACGAGGGCGGTCGCCCGGGCGCGGTTCGCCGAGTGGTTGGGGCTTCTCTGCGTCGCGTGGGCGGCCCTCACCGCGATCGGCCTGGCCACCTCTCTGTTGCGGCTGTTCGACCTGACACCCGACGAGCTGGCGACGCGGTTCCTCGGGCTTCCGGTCGGAGTGGCGGGAATGGGGCTCGCCCTGGGTAGCTACTTCGCGACGGCGGCGGTGGTCGCCCTGCTCCTGGGTGGGGTGTTCGCCTACCGCACGGCGTGGTTCCGCCGGCACGTCGGCATCCTGTGGGATCTGGGCACCTTCTGGCCCCGGGCCGCGCACCCGTTCGCGCCGCCGAGCTACGCCGACCGCGCGGTACCGGAGCTGGCGCACCGGATCACCCAACTGACCGAGCGGCACGCCGGGGTGCTGCTCTGTGGGCACAGCCACGGGTCCGTGTTGCTCGCTCTCGCGGTGCTGCGGCTGCCTCCGCGCGTCCGTACGCGGGTCGCGCTGCTCACCTACGGCTCGCCGCTGGACCGCCTGTACGCCCGGATCTTCCCCGCCTACCTGAACGAGGAGGTCCTACGGCAGGTCGGGGAGCGGGTCGGGTGGCGATGGCTCAACCTGTGGCGGGACACCGACCGCATCGGTGGCTGGATCTTCGCCGCCCATCGGCCCGGTGATCCACCCCCGGACCCGACCGATCCGGCCGGTCGAGTCGACCGACGGTTGCGGGATCCGTCGGACCTGCTACCGGCCCCGGGAGAGCGCTGTCCACCGCCGATGCGGGGGCACCATCCGGGCGAGTCCGACCCCGAGTTCCGGGCGGCGGTCGACGAGCTTCGCGCCCGTATCCAGGGCTCCCCCTGAGGTCTTGCTGCCGGTCGGCCGCGCCGGGCACGCGGGTGGTCAGCGCTCCTCGGTCGCCCGGTCGGTCTCCGCCACCGTCGCGCGGATCTTCCGCAGGGTGGCGTCCGGAGCTCGGATCGCGGCCCGCCAGCGGTCCAACGTCCGGGTGAGCACCCGGACCACGAACTGCAACTGGTTGACCTGTTCGCGGAGCACGCCCAGCTCGGATCGGGCGTTCAGCGCCTCGCCCTCCAGCTGGGTGATCCGGGTCTGCAACGGCTGCACCAGGGTGAGAGCGGCCTCGGTGAGGGTGTCGGCGGCGTCGGCCTTGAACTTGCCGCGCTGCACCACCACGGTGGCGATAGCGGCGAGGCCGGTGCTGCCACCGAGGATGCCGAGCACACTGAGCGCCAGCTGCACCCAGTGGGGTGCGGCCGGCGCCGGGGAGGTCATCACGTGACACCTGCCTCCAGGGGTTCGTAATTCAGGCATTCGCACGCCCGGGCCAGGCGACGCAGGTCGACGGCGATCTGCGTGGCCCGCCACAGCGACCCGACCGTCACCGCGATGACGAACGACGTCGCGACGAGGGACTGTCGGCCCGACATGCTCACCAGGGCCACCGCGTACATGCCGGTGATCGTGCCGAGCACCAGCACGGACGCGAGTTCGAGGCCGAGCCCGGTGGAGAGCCGGCCGGGCCACAGGATGCCCAGCAACCCGCCCACACCCACCGCGATCAGCCCCAGCTCCCAGGCGACCTGGATGGGCCCGGGCATGGCCGTCTGCACGGAGGTCGGCCGAACGTCGAGGGTCATCATCAGAACGCCGCAGACGGGTGCCGCGGTCAGGACGGCGATCTCGTACGGTTGGTGTCGGGATCGGATCCGGAGGGTTCCCACGGCAACTCCCTGGTCGAGGAACGGCCTCCCGCAGCGGCCCGACGCGCCGGTGCCGTCCGATCGCGACTGTGGAGCGGCATGCCGGCGCTGGTGCGGCGCGGTTGGACGGTCGTAAGGCGAGGAGAGGGATCGACTCGACGTCGTTGGCTGCCGGTTATCTGCCTGTGTATCACCGATGACCGGTTGTCGTCCACTGCGCGTCACGTCGCATTGCCGCAGGTCAGGGCCCGTTCAGGCCCGGTCGCCGCACGCCGGGCCGGATGGAGCGCGGCGGCCCGGCCACGCCGCCATGATCGTTACCTCGGGTGTCGCCTATCTTACCCAAGGTGATGGTGGTGTGGTCGGGCCGCCGATCGGTCAGCGGTCGAGCAGCGCCCGCAGCTCCCGGACGACCTCGGCCGGCGCCTCCTCCGCCATGAAGTGCCCGGAGGTGACCGTCCGGTGCTCCAGGTCGGGTGCCCAGGCCCGCCACACCCCGGCCGCGTCGTAGCCCAGCGCGGCACCCCAGTCCTGCTGGAGCACCGTCACCGGCATGCGCAGCGTGTTACCGGCCTCGCGGTCGGCGGTGTCGTGGACCACGTCGATGCCGGCCGACGCGCGATAGTCGGCGACGATCGAGGTCACCGCGTCACGCGACGCCCGCAGATAGGCCGCCCGCACGTCCGCCGGCATCGCCGCCGGGTCACGGGTCCAGGCGTCGAGGAAGTGGCCGAAGAAGGCGTCCGGGCGGCCCCCGATCAACTCCTCCGGCAGCCCGGGCGGCTGCGCCATGAGGTACAGGTGGAACGCGACAGCCGCGGAGGTGCCGTGCAGCACCCCCCACATGTCCAGGGTCGGCACCACGTCGAGCAACGCGAGCCGGCTGACCGACGCCGGGTGGTCCAGACCGGCGCGGAACGCCACGAGCGCACCCCGGTCGTGGCCCGCCAGCGCGAACCGTTCGTGGCCGAGCGCGCCGGCCAGCGCCACGACGTCGGCGGCCATGGTGCGCTTGGCGTACCCGGTGCCGTCGGTGTCGGCGGGCTTGTCGCTGTCGCCGTAGCCGCGCAGGTCGGGGCAGATCACCGTGTGGTCGGCGGCCAGGTCGGCCGCGACGTGCCGCCACATGAGGTGGGTCTGCGGGAAACCGTGCAGCAGCACGACAGCTGGTCCGGATCCGCCCACTGCGACGTTGAGCGCCACACCGTCCGCGACGCTCACGCGTCGGTAGTCGAATCCGTTGATCCTGGGGTCCACGGGAGAACCTCTCTGGTGAGCAGTGCCGGCTGGGGCGGTCGCCCCGCCTCGTCGTACGTGATCGAGCCTGCTCCGTGCCGATCAGCGGACGGTCAGCGTCGGATCAGCACCGGCCGGCCCTCGCCCCCGGGCGCGCCCTAGCCTGGTGCCATGACCAGGCAGTCGACGGCACCGGAGGCGGTGACCTTCGGCGTCCTCGGGCCGGTGACCGCCATGACGGAGCGCGGTCCGGCACCGCTGCGCGGACACCGACACCGCCTGGTGCTGGCTCGGCTGTTGATCGCCCACGGGCGGGTGGTGCCGGTGCGGCGTCTGGTCGACGACCTGTGGGAGGTCGCGCCGGAGGGCGCGGTGGGCGCGATCCGGACCTTCGTCGCCGATCTGCGCCGGGCCCTGGAGCCCGATCGGCCACCCCGGCAGCAGCCCCGGGTCCTGGTCACCGAGTCGACCGGGTACGTGCTGCGCGTCGCCCCGGACGCGGTGGACGCCGGCCGGTTCGAGGCGGCAGTCGGCGAGGCGGGCCGACTGCTCGCGGCCGGACGTTCCGAACCGGCGCTGACCGCCCTGGACGGCGCACTCCGGCTCTGGCGCGGGCCCGCGTACGCCGACTGCGCGAACGAGGTCTGGGCGGCTGCGGAGATCAACCGACTGAACGAGCTGCGGATGCTGGCCGTCGAGCGGCGAGCCGAGGCGTTGCTGGCCCTGGGCCGCCCGGACGAAGCCGCCGCCGACCTGCCGGCTCACCTGGCCAACCATCCGCTGCGGGAGGACGCCTGGCGGTTGCTCGCGGTGGCCCGGTACCGCGCCGGTCGGCAGGGGGACGCCCTCGCCGCGCTGCGCGAGGCACGTACCGTCCTGGTGGCCGAGCTGGGGGTGGACCCCGGGCCCGAGTTGCGGAGGTTGGAAGCCGACGTCCTGGCCCAGGCGCCGCATCTCACCCCGGCCCTCGACGCCGCCGCCACTCCCAGCCTCCGGGGGCCCGCAGGGGCCGAGCCGCCACGGCAGCGTCCGTTCGTCGGCCGATCCGGGGAGTCGGACCGGCTGTGGCACGCCGCCGAGACCGCACTCCGACGCCGCAGGCCCACCCTCGCGCTCCTCTCCGGCGACCCGGGTGCCGGCAAGACCGCGATGGCCGAGACGCTGGCCCAGCGGCTCGCCGCCGAGGGCTGGACCACGGCGTGGGGCCGCAGCCCGGAGTACGAGGGCGCACCGCCGGCCTGGCCGTGGACCCAGGTCACCGACGCGCTCACCGGGCTGAGCGGCGAGGTGGGGGCCGACGACGACTCGGGCGACCTCGCCGGTGGGCGGTTCCGTCGCCACCGGGCGGTGGCGTCGGTGATCGCGTCGGGCGCCGAGCGAGGGCCGCTACTCGTGGTCCTCGACGACCTGCACCGCGCCGACGGTGACACCCTGGACCTGCTGACCGCCCTGCTCACCGGTCCACACCCGGCCACCGGGCCGGTGCTCGTCCTCGGCACCTACCGGGCCACCGAGATCAGCCCGGAGCTGACCGCCGCCCTGGCCCGCGTCGCCGGGCTGGAGCCGACCCGGGAGTACCTCGGCGGCCTGTCCGCGTCGGCGACCGGCGAGTTGGCCCGCGCCGTCGTCGGCCCGGCACTCGCCCCGGCCACCGCCCGGTTGATCCACGATCGCAGCGGCGGCAACCCGTTCTTCGTCCGCGAGCTGGCCCAGTTGTACGCGAGCGAGGGGGAGGCCGCACTGGCCTCGGTGCCGCCCGGGGTACGCGACGTGATCCGACACCGGTTGGCCCAGCTACCCACGCCGACACGCACCGTCCTGCGGCAGGCCGCCGTGCTCGGCCGTGATCTCGACTTGGAGGTCCTCACCTCCCTGGCGGGGGATCCCGCGATGGTGCTGGACGCCGTCGACCGCGCCCTGCAGGCCGGCTTCCTCACCGAGCGGGAGCCCGACGGGCGGCTGCGCTTCACCCACATCCTGGTCCGCGACACGCTCTACGCCGACCTGTCCACACCCCGCCGGGCCGCCTGGCACGCCGCCATCGCCGAGGAGCTGCGACGACGAGACCCCGTCGAGCCCGCCGCGATGGCGTACCACCTGCTGCGCGCGGGCGGACGGGCCGCTGCCGGTCGCGCCGGGGCCTACGCCCGCACCGCCGCCGAGCAGGCCGAGCGCGGTGGGAACCCGCACGAGGCGGCCCGCCTGTGGGGGCAGGTGATCGAGGCGTACGACCACGCCGGCGGTGTCGAGCAGCGC
Organism: Micromonospora sp. WMMD964; assembly: GCF_029581455.1. Lineage (NCBI taxonomy): Bacteria > Bacillati > Actinomycetota > Actinomycetes > Micromonosporales > Micromonosporaceae > Micromonospora > Micromonospora sp. WMMD964. Next base: position 3,171,470 of record NZ_CP120860.1, read on the forward strand.
GAACGGCTGACCGCGCTGCTCGGACTGGGGCGCGCGCTGGCCGTGACCGGGAGGCTGGCCGAGGCGCGGGGGCGACGAGCCGAGGCGATCACCACCGCCCAGTCCGTCGGCGACCCGCTGCTGGTCGAGGAGGTGCTGGCCGGCTTCGACGTACCCGCCGTCTGGACGCGCAACGACGACGACAGGCTCTCCGGGCACATCGTCCGAGCCGCCGAGCTGGCCCTGACCGCTCTCGGTCCGACCGGCTCGGCCCGGCGCAGCCGACTGCTCAGCACCCTCGCGCTGGAGCTGCGCGGCACCACCACCGACAGTGGTCGCCGGGCGGCGTCCGAGGCCGAGACGATCGCCCGGACGATCGGCGACCCCGGGCTGCTGGCCTTCGCGCTCAACGCCCGCTTCATGCACACCTTCCAGCGCGTCGGTCTGGCGGCCGACCGGGCCCGGATCGGTGTCGAGCTGGTCGACCTCGCCGCCCGGCACCGGTTGGTGACCTTCGAGGTGCTCGGCCACCTCGTCCTGGTCCAGGCGTACTGCGCGCTGGCCGACCGGCCCGCCGCCGACGAGCACGCCCGCGCCGCCGACCGCCTCGCCGAGCGGTACGACCTGCCGTTGGTCGCCGTCTTCACCAGGTGGTTCGCCGCACTGCGCCGGGCCCTCGACGGCGAGTCGGCCGCGGCGGCGGACGCCTACCGCGAAGCGGCCGGCCGGCTGCCCGCCGACGGCATGCCGGGCCTGACCCGGGGGTTGCTTCCGCTCGCGCTGCTCGGCCTCCGGCTGGCCGACGCCGTCGACGACGGGGCCGACGGTGTCGACCAGCCGCTCCCCGGCCCGGGCGGGACCGACTGGGCGGGCCTGGACTGGGGGCCGCACGAGCCGTGGATCCGGCCGTTGCTGCTGCTGGCCGACGGCGACCGGGACGCCGCGGCAGCGGCCCTGTCGGCCCTTCCGGACGGGCCGCACGACCTTCTGCGGGAGGCGCGGCTCTGCCTCGTCGGCCAGGCGGCGCGTGCCCTCGGTGACCGGGACACGATGCAACGGGTCTACGTCGAACTGTCGCCGGCGGCGGAGGAACTGGCCGCCGGCAGCGGCGTGCTCACCGTCGGCCCGGTGGCCGGGCACCTCGCCGCCCTGGCGGCCGCGCTGGGCCGCGAGGAGGAGTCGGCAGCTCATCGCCGGGTCGCCCGCGCGGTCACCGCCCGGGGCCGCGCCGCCACCGCGACCCGCTGACCGCCGCCCACGGCTACTTGCCGATTCCCCTCGGAACCCGCCGGTGGGTGCGGTCAGATGGAACCACCGGCGCGTCCACCGCCGGCGACGATCAAGGGGGTACGCCGTGCAGGCGCTCGTCATGATCGTGGTGCTGGGCGTCACCGTCCTGATCGGCACCACGCTCGGCGGACGGTACCGGGTGGCCCCGCCGGTCCTGCTCATCGCGTTCGGAGTGCTGCTCGGCCTGACGCCCCCGCTGTCCGACGTGGCACTGGAACCCGACCTGGTGCTGCTGATCTTCCTCCCGGCGATCCTGTACCGGGAGAGCCTCACCATCAGTCTGCGCGAGATCCGGGCCAACCTCCCGGTGATCGGGTCACTCGCCGTGCTGCTGGTGGTGCTCACCCTGGTCACCGTGTCGTTCACCGCGCAGGCGTTCGGGGTGAACCCCGCCGCCGCCTGGGTGCTCGGGGCGGTCCTCGCCCCGACCGACGCCGCGGCGGTCACCGGGCTCGCGAAACGGCTGCCCCGAAAGCTGCTCACCACCCTGCACGCCGAGAGTCTGATCAACGACGGCACCGCCCTGGTGGTCTTCGCGGTGGCCGTGGGTCTGCTCGTCCACAGCGCGGAACCGGGCGTGCTGGGCATCGGCGAGGAGTTCGTCGGCGCCAGCGTCGGCGGCGTACTGGCCGGTGTGCTGGTGGGGGCGGCCGTGGTGCTGGTCCGCAAACGGCTCGACGACCCGCTTCGGGAGGGCGCGCTGAGCGTGCTCACGCCGTTCGCCGCGTTCCTGCTGGCCGACGCTGTGCACGCCAGCGGTGTGCTGGCGGTGGTGGTCTCCGGTCTGGTGCTGTCCTACGCCGGTCCACGGGTGATCCGCGCCCGGTCCCGGGTGCTGGCGTTCGCGTTCTGGGACCTGTCCACGTTCCTGATCAACGGTGGGCTGTTCGTCCTTCTCGGCACGCAGATACCCCGCGCGGTGCGGGGCATCACCAGTACCTCGCCCGGGCGTGCTCTGGTGATCGTGCTCGTGGTGACGCTCGTCGTCATCGGCACCCGGCTGTTCTTCGTCTACCTCACCGCGCAGATCGCGAGGCTGCGACGCCGCCGGATCATGGACCCGAGCCAGGGGCCCTCGGCCTGGCGGGTGGGAACCGTCGCCGGGTGGTCCGGATTCCGGGGCGCGGTGTCGCTCGCCGCCGCCCTGGCCGTCCCGACGGTGACCGTCGACGGTCAACCGGTTGTCGAGCGCGACCTGATCATCTTCGTCACCGCGCTGGTGATCGTGTTGATCATGCTGCTGCAGGGCACCACCCTGCCGTTGGTGGTGCGGTGGGCGGGGCTGGTCGGCGACCCCGAACGCGTCGACGAGGCCCGGCACGCCCGACGGCGGGCCACCGAGGCGGGCCTCGCCGCCCTGCCGCAGGTCGCGGCCGAGGTCGGCGCGCAGGAGGAGTCGGTCCGTCGGCTGCAGGCCGAGTACCAGCGGCACCTGGAGGACCTCGACGAGAGCGGGGGGAGCACCGCCGAGGAGCGCCGCCTGGAACGTCGACTGCGCCTGCGGGTCCTCGCCCACAAGCGTCGGGAGGTCACCCGCCTGCGCGACAACCGGGAGATCGACGACCTGGTGTTGCAGGAACTTCAGGCCGCCCTGGACAACGAGGAGATCCGGCTGCTGGGGCGTGGACCCGACGAGTGATCACCGGGGAGCCGTCGCGACTCAGCGCAACTGGGAGCCGTGGCGGCTCAGGGCACCGGGGAGCCGTGGCGGCTCAGGGCAACTGGGAGCCGTGGCGGCTAGAGCACCTGGGACAGGAACCGGCGAAGCCGGGGGTGCTCGGCCCGTTCGAAGACCGCCTCGGGCGGCCCGGCCTCCAGCACGACTCCCCGGTCCATGAAGGCGACGGTGTCGGCGACCTGCCGGGCGAAGCCCATCTCGTGGGTGACCACCACCATGGTCATGCCCGCGGCGGACAGGTCGGCCATCACCCCGAGCACACCCTTGATCAGCTCCGGGTCGAGCGCCGAGGTGGCCTCGTCGAAGAGCATCACCTCGGGCCGCAGCGCCAGCGCCCGGGCGATCGCCACCCGTTGCTGCTGACCGCCGGAGAGCTGCGCCGGTCGTGCGTCGGCCTTGGCCGCCAACCCCACCAGGTCCAGTTGGGCCCGGGCGACGGCCTCCGCCTCGTCCTCGCCGAGCTTGCGCAGCCGGCGCAGCGCGAGGGTGACGTTGCGCAGCACGCTCATGTGCGGGAACAGGTTGAACTGTTGGAAGACCATCCCGACCCGCTGCCGCAGGCCGTCCGGGTCGTCGCCCAGCACGCTGCGCCCGTCCAACAGCACGTCGCCACGGTCCGGCTCGATCAGTCGGTTGATGGTGCGCAGGAGTGTGGACTTGCCGGACCCGGACGGGCCGATCACGCAGGCCGTCGCGCCGCGTGGCACGGTCAGGTCGACGCCGCGCAGCACCCGGTTCGGCCCGAAGGCGAGGTGCACGTCGCGGACGTCGAGGCTGACCGAGGTGGTGGTGTCGGTGGTCATCGCCGGTCTCCCTGAACGGTGGCGGGCAACGGGAGGTCGTCGTCCTCGTCGGTCGGCGCGGCGGTCGGCCGGCCCTGGCGCAGCCGCCTGTCGATCCAGTTGACGACGTGCGTCAGCGGTACCGTCAGCGCCAGGTAGAAGAGCCCGGCCAGGAGCAGCGCGGACTCGTTGCCGGTGGTGGCCGCGTAGTCCTGCCCGATCCGGAACAGCTCCCGTTGGCTGGCCACCAGGCCGAGGAAGTAGACCAGGCTGGAGTCCTTGATCAGCGCGATGAGCTGGTTGACCCAGGCCGGCAGGACCCGCCGGACGCCCTGCGGGATGATCACCAGCCGCATCGAGTCGCTCCAGGAGAAGCCGAGCGCGCGGGCGCCCTCCAACTGGGCGGCCTCCACCGACTGGATGCCGGAGCGGAAGATCTCCCCGATGTACGCGGCGGCGATCAGCGACAGCGCCAGGATCCCCAACGGGTAGGGGTCCGGACCCCAGACCTGCATGCCCAGCGGGGCCAGCCCGACGCCGATCAGCAGGATCGTCGCCGCGGCCGGCAGCCCCCGGAACACGTCGGTGTAGACCCGCGCCGGCCAGCGCAACCACCGGCTGCGGGAGATCCCGGCGACGGCCAGCAGCAGGCCCAGCACCGAGCCGAGCAGGGCGGCGGAGACCGCCAGGATCAGCGTGTTCGGTAACCCGACGGTCAGCATCTCGGGCAGCGCCTCGCGCATCGCGTCGAGGTCGAAGAACGTCTCCCAGAGGGTGCTCAACGGATCCATCGGTCGCCTCTCCTACCGTCCTGCTCGCTCGTCACCGCTCAGGAGGCGGCCGACGCCGACGGCGCGGCTGACGTGGCCGCCGACGGCGTGACCGCGCCGCTGCCCGGCTTGAAGTCCGCCGGGATCGGGCGGCCCGGGTAGTACTGGGCCTGCAACCGGCTCCAGGTGCCGTCCGCGATGACCTCGTCGAGAGCCTTGTTCAGCGCCTCGCGCAGCTCGTCGCCGCCCTTCGCGACGGCGTACGCGGTCGGTGCCGGGCTGAGCTGCTTGGCCGCCACGGTGATCTTGCCGTTGCTGTCGGCGGCCGACTTCTCGCCGATCTCCGCCGGGGCGATCCACGCGTCGGCGGTGCCGGCCTTGAGCTGGTTGATCGCGCCGTTGTAGTCCGGCACCCGCACCGGGTCGAGCTGCTTGCCGGTGGCGTAGTCGTCCTGCACGGTGCCCTGCACCACCACGACCCGCTTGCCGGCGAGCTGGTCGAAGCCGGTGATCGGCGAGCCCGCCGGGACGTCCAGACCGAAGTAGCCGAAGTCGTAGCCGTTGCCGAAGTCGACGGTCTTCTTCCGTGCCTCGGTGATGGTGATCGAGGAGCTGCCGACGTCGAACTTGTGGTTGTTGACCTGGGAGAGCAACGCCGAGAAGTCGGTGCCGACGAACTCGACGCGGAGGCCGAGCTTGCCGGCCACGGCGGTCAGTAGGTCGTTGTCGAAGCCGGTGAACCTGCCGTCCTTGAGGTACACGTTCGGCGGGGCGTCGGTGAGCGTGCCGGCCCGCAGCACGCCCGGCTGCGCCAGGCCGTACGGGTTGGCGCCGCTGTCGGACGAGCTGTCGCCGCCGCAGGCGGTGAGCGCGGTGGCGGCCAGGACGGCGGCTGCGCCCAGGGCGGTGGCACGGGTCAGGGCAGGAAGAAGTCGCACGGGTGTCTCCGAGAAGGTCGCGTACCGGCACGCACGGGACGTGCGTCGCCGGCGGTGCGCCCGATGGGCGTACCGGTGAGGGAGGTTCGGGAGGAGTGCTGCGCTAGTGCGTGCTGCCGCGACGACACGCGGCGCTGCACATTCGCATCATGTCCACGTGCCGTCGCCGGATCAGTGCCGGCGAGGGGCGACCGACGCGGACGTCCGCGATGCCGGTCGGCGGGGCGGTGCTGAGGATGCGCATGGTTCTCCCGGGTCTGTGCTGACCTGGGTGCCAGGCCACGCTTGCACCGACGTCCTGTCGGTGCCTGGTCTTCACCCGGGGCACCCCACCGCGGAGGAGGGTTGCCGGCCAGCGAGCCGGGGCTTCGCGCTGGCGCTCATGACCTGCGCCGAGGCTAGCAGCAGGCACGGGTGGGTCGTCCAGTCGTTATGACCACGCTCACCAGGGGAGACGGGTGGCCGGCACTCCGGTCAGCCGGCGTGCACGTGTGGCCGTCGGCGCGGATCGGGCTCGTGGCGGCGCAGGATCTCCCGGGTGACGGAGGCGATCTCACCCTGCCCGAACGCCAGGTAGCGCAGGACGTTGCGGCCCGGGCCGCCCTCGGTCCACTCGAAGTAGATGTGGGGGCGCCGACCGGTCCGGTCCCGGATCTCCAGCAGCAGGGCGGCGAGCGCGTTGGGCACCGCGGAGCTGGTCACACTGAGCACCGAGTGCTGGCCGCCGACCAGGCGGCCGGTCACCACCAATTCGGTTTCGAAGTCCGACGGGTCGGTGACCCGCACCTCCACGAAGAGCACGTCGCCGGCGTCGGGGAAGTCGTTGTCCGCCATGGTCTGCGCCAGCTTGGCCTGGTACTCCGCCTCGTCCCGACCGTCCGGCTCGTGGGCGATGAGGCGGATCCGTCGTCCGTCACGCTCGCTGATCATCCGGGTCGCCACCGGGTCCAGCTCGACGCGGTCGACCCGCAGCTCGAAGGCGCGGGACAACCGGGAGAGCAGTGAGACCACGATGATCCCGCCGATGAAACAGGCCGCGATCTTGACGCCGTCGGGGCGTTCCACCACGTTCGCCAGCGTGGTGTAGACGAAGATCACCGCGATGGTGCCGAACGCGATCGTGCGGCCGCGCTGCCGGTGCCGCACCGCCGCGAGGGTCACGGCCGTCGCCGCCGAGGTGATCAACACCAGAACCCCTGTCGCGTACGCGCCACCCTGCGCGTCGACGCTGGCCTCGAAGACGACCGTGATCAGGAACGCCACCGCGGTGAAGACCAGCACCAGCGGCCGGACCGCCCGCGCCCAGGTCGGTGCCATGCCGTAGCGGGGCAGATAGCGGGGTACGAGGTTGAGCAGCCCGGCCATCGCCGACGCCCCGGCGAACCAGAGGATCCCGATGGTGGACAGGTCGTAGACGGTGCCGAACGCCTCCCCGAGGTGGGCGTGCGCCAGATAGGCCAGCGCCCGGCCGTTCGCCGGCCCGCCGGGCTGGAACGCCTCCGGTGGGATCAGGATCGTGGTCGTCACGCTGCTGGTGATCAGGAAGACGCTCATGATCACGGCGGCGGTGGTGAGCAGGCGGCGAGTGCCACGGATGCGGCCCAGCGGTCGTGCCTCGGTGTCCCGCGGGTCGCCCCGCACGCTCGGCATCACGGCCACCCCGGTCTCGAAGCCGGAGAGACCCAGCGCCAACTTCGGGAAGACCAACAGCGACAACGCGACCACCATCCACGGATCGCCGTGGCCGGTGGTCAACGCGGTGGTCCAGTCCTCGACCGCGCTCGGGTGCGTCACCACCCGCCACAGCGCGTCGGCGACCACCACCGCGTTCAGCGTCAGGTAGACCGCGACCAGGACGACGGCGATCCCGATGGCCTCGGTGAATCCCTTGAGGAACACCGCGCCCAGCAGTGCCACGAGCAGCAGCGTGAGCAGCACCTCGTGCCCCTTGAGCGCGCTCGGCCAGAACGGGTTCTCGTCGATGTGCGCGGTGGCGTCGGCCGCCGAGAGGGTGATGGTGATGATGAAGTCGGTGGCCGCGAAACCGAGCAGCACCAGCACCAGCAGCTTGCCCGGCCAGTAGCTCAGCAGGCGTACCAGCATCGCGATGGAGCCCTCGCCGTGCGGGCTCTCCGCCGCGACCCGTCGGTAGACCGGCAGTGCGCCCAGCAGGGTCACCAGCACCAGCACCAGGGTCGCCACCGGCGAGAGCGCCCCGGCGGCGAGGGCCGCGATGCCCGGCTGGTAGCCCAGCGTCGAGAAGTAGTCGACACCGGTCAGGCACATCACCTTCCACCAGGGGTGGTGCCGGTGCTCCGGTGGACGCCCGTGCGGCCCCGGGTGCTGCACGGGTTCCTCCGCGCCGGCACGCAGCAGCCACTCCCGCAGCCGGCCCGCGCGTCCGTCGACCTCCACCGGCGCGTCCCCCGTCATACCGCCCCTGGTCACCGTGAGTATCCGCCCTGGGCGACGCGCCCGTCCGCCGGTGCGCGGAACCCACCTCGCCCCACTGCGGGTTTCGCCCTCGGGACACCGGGGAAGCAGCGCCTCCGGGTTGGCGGGAGTGTGCCGGACCGGGCCTCACCGGGGAGGGGACAGGGGCATGGTCGGTGGCCGTCGCTTCCGCCCGGGTGGTGGCTTCGGTCGCCAACTCGACGAGTACGAGACCACTGTCGGCGTGCCACCGTCCACGGAGCCGCCCGCTCCGCCCGCCGGCGGCCTGGTGGACAGCGCCGTCTACCTCCACGGGCACCGGTTCGCGTCGCCGTCCGGCCTGGCCGAGACGTACCGCTGCCTACAGGAGCAGGACGGCGCGATGGCCTGGATCGGGCTGTACCGGCCCGACATCGAGCAGATCACCTCGCTGGCGCGGGAATTCCGGCTGCACGACCTGGCGGTCGAGGACGCGATCAACGCCCACCAGCGGCCCAAGCTGGAACGCTACGGCGAGACGCTGTTCGTGGTGCTCCGCGCCGCCCGCTACGACGACCTTCGGGAGGAGGTCGAGTTCTCCGAGTTGCACCTGTTCATCGGGCCGGGTTTCGTGATCACCGTCCGGCACGGTGAGGCACCGGATCTGGCCGCGGTGCGGCGGCGCATGGAGGTCGAGGCGCAGATGCTCGCCCGGGGCCCCGAGGCGGTCCTGTACGCGATCCTCGACCAGGTCGTCGACGGGTACGCGCCGGTCGTGGCCGGGCTGGAGAACGACATCGACGAGATCGAGACCCAGGTGTTCGGCGGCGACCCGAACGCGAGCCGGCGCATCTACGGCCTGAGCCGCGAGGTGATCCAGTTTCAGCGCGCCGCGCGACCCCTGCTCGCGGTGCTCGACGCGCTGGCCGACGGCGCGGGCGGTGCCGACACGGACGAGGAGCTGCGCCGCTATCTGCGGGACGTGACCGACCACCTGACCCAGGTGGTGGAACGCGTCGACGGGTTTCGGCACCTGTTGCAGAACATCCTCACCGTCAACGCCACACTCGTCTCGCAGCAGCAGAACGAGGAGATGCGGAGCCTCACGGCGGCCAGTTACGCGCAGAACGAGGAGCTGAAGAAGGTCTCGTCCTGGGCGGCGATCCTGTTCGCTCCCACGCTCATCGGCACCGTGTACGGAATGAACTTCGTCCACATGCCGGAGTTGCACTGGCGCTTCGGTTACCTGTTCGCGCTGCTGTTGATGCTGCTGGTCTGCGGGACCCTCTATCTGATCTTCAAGCGGCGCGGCTGGCTGTGAGCCGCCCGGCGCGGATCACTCGATGCCGCGCAGGATGTGCCGCTCGTCCTCGATGTCGTCGTCGCCGGCGCTGATCCGGCCGAGCAGGACGGCGGCGGCCCAGATGGTCAGGGGCGTGGCCGCCCCGGTCAGGCCGCCGGCGGTCCGGTCGTCCCGGTTCTGGCTCCGCTCCGCTCGCGGTGGCCTGCGCTGAGCCTGCATAGGCACTGCCCCTCTCGTGGAGGCCGCCGAGGGCGGCGCGGCGGGAGCCCCGCGCCACAGGCCGGGCGAACCACGCTCGGCAGGACGGCATCTACGTCGAACCATCCCACGTCAGAGCGCATAATCACCGCTTGTTTTCAGTTTCCCGACTGACGCCCGCCAAACCGGACATTTCCGCAAAGCATCAGGGGAGCGGGTGGGCGATGCCCCGCGCGTGGTCGGTGAGGGCCGCCCCGACCACTGTCGCGCTCAGCGGCAACACCTCCAGGCAGCGGCGCACCGCGGCGGCCATCAGCGCGTTCGGCACCCGCATGGAGAGCGTGCAGTGCGGCACCCAGCGGCCCGGCTGGTAGTGCTCGGTCAACGGGATGCCGGCGGCGGTGAGCCGGTCGTGGACCGTGCGGTGGTGGGCCAGTAGCTCCGGGGTGGGCGTCGGGCCGAGCCAGAGCACCCGACCGACGAACTGGCCGGCGTGCTGGAATTCGAGCCGTAGGGGAGCGGCCACCACCGTGCCGTGCAGGGCCGCGGCGACCGCCTCCGGATCGAAGCGGGGCGCCACCGCCAACGAGACGTGCGGACGGTGACGGTGCTCCAGCAGTGAGCGCATGCTCTGCACGCCCTCGGTCTCCAGCGCGTCCCACAGCACCCGGATCCGGCGGGTGGCGTCCGGGTCCAGGTACAACTCCACCGCCGCGACCATTCGATCACCGTACTGGCCGAGGTTTGGGCACCCGCCCTCGGCGGTACCTGACCGGAAACCGACCAGGAGGCGTGCCCGGTGGACGTGAGTGATCTGTTGACCGAAACCTACGACCGGCTGCCCGACCTCGTCCGCGCGGCGGTGGACGGCCTCAGCCCGGAGCATCTGCGCCACCAACCGGCACCGGGCCACAACTCGATCGGCTGGCTGGTCTGGCACCTCACCCGGGTGCAGGACCATCACGTCGCCGAGCTGCTCGACGCCGAGCAGATCTGGGTGAGTGGCGACTGGGCCGGGCGGTTCGGCCTCACCGCCGACCCCGACGACACCGGCTACGGGCATTCGCCCGCGCAGGTCGCGGCGGTACGGCCGGAGAGCGCGCAGGCGTTGATCGACTACTACGGGGCGGTCGCGTCGCGTACCGGAGAGTTCCTGGCCGGTCTGCGCCCGGCGGACCTGGACCGCGTCGTCGACGAGGCGTGGGACCCGCCGGTCACCCTCGGCGTCCGGCTGGTCAGCGTCGCCGAGGACGACCTGCAACACGTGGGTCAGGCCGCCTACCTGCGCGGACTGATCGAGAACGGCTGACCGCCGGCTCACGGCACGATCACGGCCCGGCCCTCCAGCGTGCCGTCGCGCATCCGCTGGTACGCGTCGAGCGCGTCCTCCAGCGTGAACCGGGTGGTCGTCGGCCGGATCAGACCACGGGCGCCCAGGTCGAGCACCTCGACCAGTTCCGGGCGACTACCCCAGTAGGTGGTCGCGATGCTCACCTCGTAGGGCACGGAGAAGAACGACACCCCCACGGTGCCGCCGCCGAGACCCACGATGGTCAGGTCGCCCACCGTGCGGGCCGTCGCCACGCCCAGGGCGAGGGTGGCGTCGTTACCGACGAAGTCCAGCACCACGTCGGCGCCCCGACCGCCGGTGGCCTGCCGGATCTCCTCGGCGGCGCTCGGACCGGACATGATCGCTCGGTCGGCGCCGCACTCCTCGGCCAGCCGTAACGCCTCGGCGCGGTTGTCCACGGCGAGGACGCGAGCGGCGGTGGTGGCCTTGAGGATCTGCACGCCCACGTGCCCCAACCCACCGACTCCGATCACCACGGCGGTGCTGCCGGGCGGCAGTTTCGGCCAGGAGCGGCGGATCGCGTGGTACGGGGTGAGCCCGGCGTCGGTCAACGGTGCGGCGTCGGCCGGATCCAGCCCCTCCGGTAGGGGTACGACGTGTCGCGCGTCCGGGACCAGCTCGAACTCGGCCATGCCCCCGTCCAGTCCGAGCCCGCCGCCACCGCTCGGCACCGGCGCGCCGGCCGGGTTCTCGCAGTACGTGTCGACACCGACCCGGCACCGGGCGCAGGTGCCGCAGCCCCACGCGCCGAACACGGCCACCGGCTGCCCGACGGACAGTCCGCTCACCCCGTCGCCGAGAGCGTGCACCCAGCCGGCGTTCTCGTGGCCGAGGGTGAACGGTGGGTTCCAGGGCATGGTGCCCGGCTCGAACTCGTCCATCAGGTGCAGGTCGGAATGGCAGGCGCCGGCACCACCGATCCGGACCAGAACCTGACCCGGCCCGGGCGTCGGGTCGGGGACCTCGACCAAATCCGGCGTCGACCTCCACTCCGGCAACCGCAGCGCGCGCATCCGGTGCTCCCTCACTCGACGGAACCGTTTGGCTGCCCTCTTCGCCGCCACCCAAACGAGCGGGCATCGGCGCGTCGGCCGCTCACCCGTTCCGGGTGAGGCGGCCTCACCCGGGCGGGGGTGATCCTGCGGAGAACCGTGGGGAGGGGACCTGATGGGCGCGACGGCAGAGCAGTACCTGCGACAGTTGGACGCCGGTCGGCGCCCCGACCTGCCGGAGACCATAGCGGGCACGCTGCGGCTGGACGTCCGCGGCGACGGCTTCACCGACCACTGGTACCTGACCATCGCCGACCAGCACGTGCGGGTGACCCGCTCGGCTGACGACGCCGACCTGGTGGTCCGCGCGGACCGCTGGGTGTTCGACCGCATGGTCAACGGTGAGTTGCATCCCGGCGCCGCGATGCTGCGCAACGAGCTGACGATGCGGGGCGAGATGCGCCTGCTGCTGGTGCTGCGGCGAATCTTCGCCGGGCCGGCCGACGCCCGCCACCCTCGGGAGCTGGGCCGGGCCGCCCTGGCGGGTCGGGCCGCGCCGGCCGCTCGGGGGGGTCGGTCGTGAAGCAGGAACTGCTGCACGTCATCGCCGGCAACGTGTTCGCCATCAGCGACGCCCAGGGCGACATCGAGGCCGACGCGCGGACACCCGTCGGTCTCTTCGCGTACGACACCCGCTTCCTGTCGCACTGGGTGCTCACCATCGACGGCGAACGGATCAACGCGTTGTCCCGTGACGACATGACGTATTTCGAGACCCGGTTCTTCCTGGTCCCCGGTGCGGCGAGCCACTACGTCGACGCCGACGTGTCGATCATCCGGCACCGCTCGATCCACGACTGTGCCCACGAGAACATCACCGTGCTCAACCACTCGCCGGAGACGGCCGAGTTCACCGTGCGGTTGGAGATGGGCAGCGACTTCACCGACATCGCGGAGATCGGTCATCTCCGGCGGCGGGTCGTCGAGGTCACCCCCGACTCGGCCAAGCGCCAGCTCGTGCTGCGCTACCAGCGGCAACGGTTCGTCCGCCAGACCACAGTGCAGAGCACCGCTCCGGTCGAGGTGGACGAGCAGGGGATGACGTTCCGGATCCGGGTGGCCCCGGAAGGCAAGTGGGAGACCGACCTGCACATCGCCATGAACATGGGCGGCGAAGGCGGCCAGGACGTACGCGCCTCCCTGGAGTCGCACCAGCGGGCCGTGCGGGGCGGGATGCGTGAGGACCTGGCGGACTGGATGGACCGGGCTCCGACGCTGGTCGCCGAACGCGACGGTCTGGAGGAGATGTACCGAGGTGCCCTGGCCGACCTGGCGGCACTGCGGTACAAGCCGTGGTCCTTGCGCGAACGGGTGCCGATCGCCGGTCTGCCGTGGACGATGTGGTTGTGCGGACGGCACAGCATCATCACCTGCCTGCAGACGATGGCGTTCACCCCCGAGCTGGCTCCCGCGACACTGCGGATGCTGGCGTTCCTCCAGGGTGCTCGACTCGACGACGACCTGGACGAGGAGCCGGGCAAGATCCTGGCCCACCTGCGCTACGGCGAGTCCGGCGCGTTCGGCGACCGGGCGAACGCGTTGTACTACGGCGCGGCGGACACCACCCCGCTCTTCGTGATCCTGCTCGACGAGTACGAGCGCTGGTCCGGTGACGCGGACCTGGTGCACGAACTGCGCCAACCGGCCCGCATGGCGTTGGACTGGATCGACGAGTACGGCGACCTGACCGGGGACGGCTACGTGCGCTACCAGACGCGCAACGACCGCAGCGGCGCGATCAACCAGTGTTGGAAGGACACGCCGGACGCGATCACGGACGCGCACGGCCAGGAACCCGCCTTCCCCCGCGCCACCTGCGAGTTGCAGGGCTACGCGTACGACGCGAAGAGGCGTGGCGCCCGGCTGGCGCGGGAGTTCTGGGGCGACCCCGCGTACGCCGACCGGCTGGAGCGGGAGGCCGCGGCGCTCAAGGAACGCTTCAACCGGGACTTCTGGCTGCCGCACCAGGAGTACTACGCGTTGGCCCTCGACCCGTACGGCGAGCCGGTCGACGCGTTGTCGTCCAACATGGGGCACCTGCTGTGGAGCGGGATCGTCGCGGACGACCGCGCCGGTTTCGTCGCCGAGCACCTGGTCGGGTCGCGGTTGTTCAGCGGTTGGGGGGTGCGGACCTTCGCCACCGGGCAGCGGCCGTACAACCCGATGGGGTCACACCTGGGCGCGGTGTGGCCGGCGGACAACGCCCTGATCGCCGCCGGGCTGCGCCGCTACCGGTTCGACGCCCACGCGGCCACGATCGCGGGCGGCGTCTTCGACCTGGCACAGACCCTCGGTGGCGCGGTGCCGGAGATGATCGCCGGCCACGATCGGTCCCTGACCAAGTATCCCGTCCAGGTGCCGGCGGCCGGTCGCCCGCAGGCATGGTCGTCGGGGGCGTTGCTGATGCTGCTGGGCACCATGCTGGGGCTGCGACCCACCGGCGACAACCTGCTGGTCAACCCGGCCGTGCCGGAGGGATTCGGTCGGTTGGAGCTGCTCGACATCCCGGGCCGCTGGCATCGCTCCGACGCGTACGCCAGGGACCGGACCACAGCACACCGCCACCGCCTGCCTTGAGTGGCCGAGAGACGTCTGTCAGCCCATGGTCCGGGCGCCGTCGATCGACTCCCGCAGGATGTCGGCGTGCCCCGCGTGCTGGGACGTCTCGGCGATCAGGTGCAGCAACACCCGCCGAACCGTCCAGCTCGCGCCCGGCTCGAACCAGGGCGCCTGCGGCAACGGGTGCGCCGCGTCCAGGTCGAGGGTCGTGAGCAACTCGTCGGTGTGGTCGGCCACCTCCTGGAAGCGCTCGACCAGCCCGGCCAGGGTCTCGCCCGGCGCCATCTGGAACTGACCGACCCAGTCGATCTCGGCGCGCTCCATCGCCTCCGCGCCGCCCACGGCGAAGAGCATCCAGCGGTGCTCGACGTTGGTCACGTGCTTGACGAGGCCACCGAGGCAGAGCCCGCTGACGGTGGGACGGGCCGCCGCCTGCTCGTCGGTGAGCCCGTTGACCGTGTGCAGGAGGAAACCCCGGTGCTTGCGCAGTGTCTCTAGCAGGTCGGCCCGCTCACCGGTGAGCTGCTCGATGCCGGTCATGGCGCCACCCCTCGTCGCTGTCCGTTCGAACCTGGGTGTCACCGTAGGACGGGGCACCGACACTTTCCGGCCCCGACACCGCCAGCGGTTGCCGATCCACGCCCGTGGTTGTCCACTGAATGACATGGGTGTCATCAAGGTGGGCACGTCGTCCTGGGCGGACCAGTCGTTGCTGCGCTCCGGCTGGTACCCGCGATCGGCCAACACGCCGGCCCGCCGGCTGGGCTTCTACGCGGGCCGGTTCCCACTGGTCGAGGTGGACACGTCCTACTACGCGGTCCCGGTCCCCGAGACCACCCACGGCTGGGTCGACGCCACTCCGGACGACTTCACGTTCGACGTCAAGGCCTTCAGCCTCTTCACCGGTCACCCGACGCCGGTCGCCGCGCTGCCGAGGGACCTACGCCCGACCGCCGGCCCGAGCCGGATCCGCCGACGCGACCTGCCGCCGCAGGCGTACGACGAGCTGTGGGCCCGCTTCCGCGCGGCCCTCGACCCGATCGCGGCGGCCGGCAAGCTGGGCGCGGTGATGGTGCAGTTTCCGCCGTGGCTGGTGCGTAGCGCCGCAGCCGAGCGCCGCATCGTGGAGCTGGCGCAGCGCTGCCGGCCGTGGCGGGTCGGCGTGGAGCTGCGGCACGGGTCCTGGTTCGACGGCGCGGCGGCAGCGGACACCCTGGATCTGTTGCGCGACCACGACCTGTCCCTGGTCTGCGTGGACATGCCGCAGGGGCACCCCTCGTCGGTGCCCCCGATCCTGACCACGACGGCGCAGCCGGCGATCGTCCGGTTCCATGGCCACAGTGCGGCGTGGGGCGGCGGTGACAAGCAGGAGAAGTTCCGGTACGCGTACGCCGAGGACGAACTCCGGCACTGGGCCGGGCTGCTGGCCGAGGTGGCCGCCGACGCCGACGACCTGCACGTGCTGTTCAACAACTGCTGCGCCGGGCAGGCCCAACGCAATGCCACCCGGCTGGCGCAACTGCTCCACGAGACGATGATCGACGGCCGGGCGCCGGCCACGTCGGCCACCGGCTGACGGCTCCTAGGAGCGCCGGCCCCGGGCGCGCAACGCGTCCTGCGTCGACTCGCCGATGTCGGCGTCGTCGGGGAAGGTCCGTCCGCTGGGCGCGGGATCCGGTGGGGCGCCCGGTCCGGCCATCGGGGCACGGGTGGGTTCCACCGAGCCGAAACCGTGCCGTCCGGCCGGGTCGTGGCGGCCCGTCGGGGCGCCCGCGCGCCGCTCCCCGCGCCGTCCCTCGGGCACCGCGGTCTCCTCGCTGCCCTCGTCCATCGGCGAGTCCTCGTCCGTGCCCCAGGGCGCGTCGGCGTCGAAGCCGTCGCCGGTGCCCCACGGATTCACCGCCTCCGGCTCCAGCCGGTCGTCGTCGCCCCTGCGTCCCTCGTGCGCCGCCATGGCCACCCCGCTCGTCGGTCCGCCGGAACCGGCGGACGATGTGCCGTCCCCGCGCGTCCGCCGGTAGCGGCGGACCGAACGGGACGATGTGCCGTCCTGCGCGTCCGCGTCGCCGCGGGCCACCGTCGTCACGCCGACGCGCCCGCGGAGGGCCGGAGAGCGCCCCGCCGTCGAGGTGGCGGCGGGACGCCCACCGGTCCGACGTTCAGCGTCCGGCCATCGCCATCGGCCGCTTGCCGTTGCTCATCCCGGCCATCTTGATCATCGTCTTCGAGGCGCCCCTCATCCCACCGGCCCGGCCGAGCATCCCCCGGAACACCTGCCCCGGTTTCTGCTGCTCACCCATGTACGCGGTGACCACCACCAGGGTCCCGGTCAGCGCCGGGATGGCCCACTGGAGCAGCTTCATCTGCCGCTGCGAGGAGGCCACGCTGGCCGGCGTCTGGTGGTTCGGCTCGGTGGCGCCGCTCACCGACGGGCCGCCTGCCTTCTCCAGCCGCATGCCGACCAGTCGGCTGTAGCCGGTCACCGCCAGCGCGCCGATCGTCAACGCGGTCTTGATGGCGCTGGCCCGGCCGACGCCGGACTGTGCCGCCACCCGTGGGCTCTCCGTCACCAGTTCGCCGACCGCGCCGGCCAGGTGGGCGCCGATCGCCGCCGCGTTGACCGGGGTCCACTTGGACCATCCCGCCGACGCGACCGGGAGTCGCTGAGTCGAGTCGCTGATCTTCGCCGCTGCGCCGTTGACGCCGAAGGCACCCATGAGGGAGCCGCCGAACCAGGCCGCCAGACCCAGATCGTGCATCGAACGCAGTGCGGTGTGCCGTTCGGACATGTGATCCCCTTCCGCCGTGTCGGGCGGTGCGGCTTACCCGCCGCTCGGGCGGCTAACCCCGCCCCGCACGGGCCGATCCGCTGCCGTACCGGCAGGTGGGGGACGTTGCGGGCGTCGGTGGGTCGCGTCGCCCCCGGCAGGAGTCCTTCGCGCGATGGCGGGTACCTCCGCAAGCGACGCCGACGAGAGGGGAACGCGATGTCGCAGCCGGACGAGAGCCGGGAGAAGACCCCCAAAACAGACGCCGTGCTCATGCACCCCGACAACGACCCGCACCGGAACACGGCTGAGGTCGCGCCGCGCAGGGACCACGCCGCGATCCAGGTGGAACGCGACGACGAGCTGGTGCCGCTGGACCAGGACGAGTGAGCGCCCGGCCGGATCGGCCGGTACGTCTCAGCGGGGCGGCAGGTCGTCGACGAACTCGGCGATCCGCCGCGCCAGCCGCGTGCTCGCCCGGACCCAGGTGAAGTGGTCCAGTGGGGCACCGGCCTGCTCCTGGGTGTAGCGCTCCCGGGTCACCGGGGCGCCGGTGAGCTTCGCGCAGAGATGGTCCATCGTCTCGTGCGGGGTGAACTGGTCGGCGTCCACGCTGACGGCGAGCACCGGGGTTCGCACCGCGCGTACCGCCGCTTCGGTGTCCGCGCCGTCGAGGCGCGGGAAACGGCCGGTCCGCGCGGTGTGGGCCCAGTCGCGGATGACGCCGCGCGCCTGCCGGCCGCCGAAGCCCCAGCCCGGCCAGACCCGCAGCAGCGCCGCGGTGGCGGCGATCCCCTGGGTGTACGGCAGCACGCCGAGGCCCCGCCGACCCGGGTAGCTTCGCCAGTACGGGATGCCGACAGCGATCAGCGCCAGCCCGTCCACCTCGTCTTCGCCGCGCAGGGCGAGATGCAGCAGCGCGGCCTGCCCGCCGAGGGAGTGCCCGAGCAGGAGCCGGCGGCGTCCGTCGAGTCGGGGCTTGAGCGCCGCCAGGACGGCGCCGATGTCGCCGGCCAGCTCCGAGTAGCCGTACCGGTCGGCCCGGCTCGGCGCGGGGGTGCTCGTGCCGGTGCCACGGAGGTCGGCCACGACGACGGCCAGGCCGGCGGCGCGTAGTTCGGCGGCGAAGGGCCGGTAGTAGCGGGCGCGGACCCCCATGGCGGGCCAGATCACCACCACCGGGGCGTCCGTCGTGCCGGGCGGCTCCGGATAGACGTGCACACCCAACCGGCCACCGTCGACATCGACGAACTCCTGCGCGTACTCCGGCTCCCCGTTCATCGGCTCAGCTTACGACCCGACGTTACCGGCGGGTAGCCGCAGCCGGTGGGACGCGCCGGAGGGCCCCGCCCGGCGGCGGAGCCCTCCGGCTGACGAGCCGGTTCAGGAGACGGAGATCGTCCCGTTGCCGGCGCGTACGCAGGCCACCGACCGGGCGCTGGTGGTGGCAGCGCCGCTCAGGCACGCACCGAGCACCTGGTGCCCGGTGGCGTTCGGGTGCCACGACTCCTGGCAGGTCTGGAAGTAGCTCACGCAGGTGTTGGCGATCCGCTGGATGGCGATCTTGTCCTTGCCGGCGAGGCTGGTGACGAAGGTGCCGGTCGCGCCGTCCTGAAGCCGGATCGGGGTCGCCAGCGCGCCCGACGGGCTGCTCGTCTGCTCACACAGCCGGGCGCCGTTGAAGGCCTGCTGCACGTTCAGGTACACCAGGTCGTCGGCCGGGAACTCGGCGGCCAGAGTGTCCCGGGTGGACTTCACGATGGTGCCCAGGCCCTGCGAGAAGCGGTGACCGGGGGCGAGGCTGGCCCGGTGGATCGGGCAGCCGCCCGCGTACCGCTCGGCACCCAGGTCACGGAACTTGTCCCGGGTGTCGTCGCGGCCGTCCTCCTCGTGGAACTGCGGGTTCAGGTCCAGCGGCAGCGGGTTCGTGTAGTCCTGGAACACCACCCGGTGCTGCCCGTCCGCGTCCACCTGGTCCAGGGTGGTCAGGATCTGGCGTACCGCCGCGGTGGTCTCCGCGGTCGCGGCGCTGAGCTGCGCGGCGGTGGCCAGGTCGGCGTCGCTGCACGGCTTCTGCTCGACCGGGCCGCCCAGGTAGGCCCAGAACTCCCACCAGCCGGTCCACGCGTCGGCGATGAAGCGGTTGGCGCACTTCTCCGCGACGCTGCCGAAGGTGAACGAGCTGTTGTTGGAGCCGAGGCCGATCAGCACCAGGTCGATGTCCTGGGTCTGCGCGACGGCGCGGAGCTGGTCGAGCTGCGCCGCCACGGTGCGACCGTTGGTGCGCGCCTGCGACGCGTTGGCGATGTCGTGTGGCTGGCCGCCGGAGCAGGCCAGGTTGAACCGGTTCTGGATGCCCGGCAGGTTGGCCTGGTGGAGCGAGGCGTTCGCCGAGCGGTGGCAGAAGAACGCGTTGTTGTTCGCCGCCGTCCAGCCGGGGAAGCCCTGCGTGACCCCGTTGGCGTCGACCACCGGGGTGTACGCCCCGGCGCCCTCGCCGCTGATGAAGCTGTCCCCGAGGGCCACCGCGGCGGTGGGCAGCGCGGCGGACGCGGGTGCGGGCAGCGCGACGGCTGTCGACAGCGCTGCCATGGCGATCGTCAGTCCCGCGGCGAGCGCGGTACGCCGGAACCTGGGCATGGGGCCCCCATCCATCGAAAGATGAAAGATTCTCTGAGAGCGAGATCACATCACCCCCGTGCAACGGGCGTCAATGGCCCGTAACAGATTCGTTCGATGAAGGACACGCACGCGAACGCGGGCCCGCCTCACCGAGACGGACCCGTGTCAGCCGGGTGGAAAACGCCGGGCTAGCCGCCGGCCGGGCCGCCGCGGCGCTTCAGCACCATCGCTCCGGCGACGTTCAGACCGACACCCCAGAGCAGCAGTACGCACAACCACTGCGCCCACCGCAGCAGGCTCATGTCCCCGGAGAGCAGGTTGCGCACGCTGCCGAACGGGGTCAGCCACGGCTGCGCGGCCTCCACGCCGCCCAGCAGCGCGAACAGGCCCAACGGCAGGACGATCGTGGCGAGGAACGCGACCACAGTCGACCGCAGCAGCAGACCCAGCCCGGTGCCGACCAGACCGGCGACGATCTGCACCAGCACGCTGCCCACCGCCACCGTCCCGGCGTGCCGCCACGGCTCGTCGGCGACGGCGGCCGGAGTGAGGGCCAGCGTCGCGGCGCAGATCAGCACTCCGGCGACGGCGACGACGACGGCCGGCAACCCCACCGCGAGCACACTGGGCAGGACCCGGACCGGGCCGGGCTGGGCCGGCGACCCCGCTCGGCGGCCGAGGTCGGCCCGCGCCCCGCGCAGGTCGCAGACGAGCAGGATGCCGAAGAGCGGCGTCACGACCGACATCAGGCTCTGCACCGTCTCCGACAGTGCGGCGAACGTCCGGTCGGCGGGAGCCGCCGCCGCGACCAGCGCCACGGCGGCCAGCAGCCCCGCCAGCACGGTGCCGACGAGCAGCAGCCGCCGGGCGCGCGTGCCGAGGGAACGCCGCAGAGCCGCACGTGTCGTCTCGTCCACCCCGACCGCCTCCTGACTCGTGCACTCGATCGGCCGCGATCGTCGTGAGCGTACCGGCGACTGTCTCTCTGCGTGGTCCCGTGATCACCCGGAGGCTGTTTCCTGGCTCACGTCCGCGCGCCGACGCGCGGCGGGTCGCGCGGGGCCTCCGACACTTGTCCTAGCCTCGGGCTAGGCTCGCTGCGGCGCGCCACGCCGGCTGATGTCGCCGGTGACCGGCTGCACACCGCCGAGACCGGGGAGTACGACCAGTTGACCGCAGAGCCTGACACCCTGTACGGGGCCGATGACCTCACCCACCTCGAGGGGCTGGACGCCGTCCGCAAGCGGCCCGGCATGTACATCGGTTCCACCGACAGCCGTGGCGTGGGTCACCTCGTCAACGAGATCCTCGACAACTCCACCGACGAGGGTGTCGCCGGTCACGCCAGCACGGTCGAGGTGATCCTGCACGCCGACGGCTCGGTGCAGGTCGACGACGACGGTCGGGGCATCCCCACCGACGTGCACGCCAAGTCCGGCATCTCCGGCGTCGAGCTGGTGCTCACCCGCTTGCACGCCGGCGGCAAGTTCGGCGGCTCCGGCTACAAGACCTCCGGCGGCCTGCACGGCGTGGGCGCCTCGGCGGTCAACGCGCTGTCGCGCCGGTTCGACGTGACCGTCCGGCGCGCCGGCAAGATCCACGCGATGTCCTTCCGGCACGGCGTGCCAGGGGTCTTCGACGGCGACGGGCCGGACGCGCCCTTCACCGCCGGCCCCGGCCTCCAGGTCGTCGGCGCGGTGAAGCGCGGGCAGCGCACCGGCACGTCGATCCGCTGGTGGCACGACGCCCGCTACTTCGAGACCGGCGCCGCGCTCGACGTCGACGCGGTCCGGATGAAGCTGCGCAACACCGCGTTCCTGGTGCCCGGCGTGACGTACGTGCTGCGCGACCTGACCGGCGAGACGCCCGCCGAGGAGCGGTTCCACTACCCCAACGGGCTCAGCGACATGGTGGAGTTCCTCGCCCCGGCCGGCGACCGGCCGGTCTCCGGCACCCTGCTGGTCAACGGCGAGGGCACCTACCGGGAGAACGCCGCCGACGCCAACGGCGTCATGCAGTCCAACGTGCAGCGCCGCGCCGAGGTCGAGGTGGCGTTCCGCTGGGGCACCGGCTACGAGCGCACCGTCGAGTGCTTCACCAACACCATCCGCAACGCGCACGGCGGCACCCACCGCAAGGGCTTCGAGCGAGCCCTCGTCCGCTCCCTCGCCGACGCGGTCCGCAACACCCGCGGCCTGCTCAAGGCCAAGGAGGAGCCGCCCACCCTGGACGACGTCCTGGAGGGGATGACCGCCGTGGTGCACGTGCGGATCCCGGAGCCGCAGTTCACCTCGCAGACCAAGGACGAGCTGTCCACCACCGGCATCACCAAGGTCATCCAGAGTCTGGTCGACGCGCACGTCAAGGCGTGGCTGGAGGATCGGCGCACCAAGGCCGAGGCGCGCACCGTCCTGCAGAAGATCGTCGACGCGGCCCGGGTCCGGCTCACCCAGAAGCAACAGAAGGACGCCGCCCGGCGCAAGACCGCCCTGGAGGGCGCGTCCATGCCGCCGAAGCTCGTCGACTGTCGCGCGACGGGCATCGACCGCAGCGAGTTGTTCATCGTGGAGGGTGACAGCGCCCTCGGGACGAGCCGCATGGCGCGCTCGTCGGAATACCAGGCGCTGCTGCCCATCCGGGGCAAGATCCTCAACGTGCAGAAGGCCAACCTCCAGCAGGTGTTGGACAATGCCGAGTGCGCGGCCATCGTCCAGGTCCTCGGGGCGGGCTCGGGGCGCACGTTCGACCTCTCCGCGCTCCGCTACGGCCGCGTGCTGATCATGGCCGACGCCGATGTGGACGGCGCCCACATCCGTACGCTGCTGATCACGCTCTTCGCCCGCTACATGCGCCCGTTGATCGAGGCCGGTCGGCTCTACGCCGCGATGCCGCCCCTGCACAAGATCACCACCAAGGGGCGCAACCCGCAGACCGTCTACACCTACACCCAGGTCGAGATGGAGACGACGGTCCGCAAGCTGGAGAAGGCCGGCAAGCAGATCGTCACGCCCATCCCACGGTTCAAGGGTCTCGGTGAGATGGACGCCGACGAGTTGTGGGACACCACGATGAACCCGGCCACCCGCGCCGTCCGCCGGATCACCCTCGACGACGTCGACGCCGCCGAGCGGATCCTCGAACTGCTGATGGGCGAGAAGGTCGAGCCGCGCCGCAACTGGCTGATCGACTCCGCCGACCGGGTCGACCGGGAAGCGATCGACGCATGATCACCTGTTGTGTTCTAGGGGAGAGCTGAGTCATGGCACGCCGCAAGGAAAACAAGGTCGACCTCTCGTCGTTCGACCAGGCCGGCGCGCGGGTCTTCGACAATCCGCTGGTCACCGAGGTCTCCGACTCCTACCTGGAGTACGCGTTCTCGGTCATCCACTCCCGCGCCCTGCCCGACGCCCGCGACGGCCTCAAGCCCGTGCACCGGCGCATCCTCTGGTCGATGTACGAGCAGGGCTACCGCCCCGACCGAGGGCACGTGAAGTCTGCCCGAATTGTCGGGGACTGCTTCGTCGCCGGCACGCTGGTCTCCACGCCCGACGGCCTGCGGCCGATCGAGGAGATCGAGGTCGGAGACCTCGTGCTGGACGGCCGGGGCGAGTCGGTTCCGGTCACCACCGTCTATCGGAACCCGACCTCTGACCTCGTTCGCGTCACCTGGAGCAACGGGCACACGATGCTCGTCACCCCGGGCCAGCGCTTCCGGGTGGTCGCGGATGACCTCTCGGTGCAGTGGGTCGAGGCTCGCAACCTTGCGGGATGCCTGACGCTGGCCTACGGCAGCCGCCGCAATGAGGTGTCGCCGCCCGCTGGCGACGTCTACGACTACGTGCGCGGGCTGCTGGTAGCCGAGGGCTTCCCGGTCGATCGGAACCGCGCGGCGGACGGCCGGGTTCGGATCCACATGTGTGACATCGAACCGCTCGACGTCGCTCACGGCTGGGCCATCGCCAGTGGGGTGAATGTCTCCCGCGGAAAGCGTGAGGCTACCAATCCCCGTCATCGTGATCAGCACATCCTGACGTTCAGCCGGCATGAAGGGCTGTCGGAGGCTACAGAGCCGCTCAGCCGCAACAAGCACGTACCGCGCGACATCGCCGGTCGCCGGTCGGCGTGGGCGCCATTCCTCGCTGGCTTCTTCGACGGTGACGGCTACGTCCGCAAGCGGTTCCGAGAGGTGGTCTTGGTCAGTACCAGCCAACTACTGGTCCGGCAGATCTACGCCATTCTCGCCGACCTGGGGTTGCACGGGCACTACTGGACCAGCGGTCTTCGTTCTGAGGGAAACCCACTTCACGGACTCTCCATATCCGGGCGAGACGCTGCAGTTCTCGCTCGGATGCTGCTGCCGTGGGTGCGAATCGGCTACAAGCACGATGACCTGCAAAGAGTTGCGGACGTCGACTACCAATACAGCGGCAAGCAAGGCAATGACCGGTTGCCGTACGGCCCGGTGGTGGCGGAATTCACCGCAGCGCATCAGGGCGGTGGATGGTTCCGGGATCAGGCCGGACAGGCGTTTCGTGCTTCGCTCTCCGCAAGCGGTGGCCCGAAGGTGCGATATGGCAAGGACCGGAATGGGGTTCCGCTCGCGGAGCGGTCGTTCCAGTTGGAGCGGGCAGTTCGGGACGGCTGGATCCAGAAACTCCACCGGCTTGGTTCACCGCTCGCCGCTCGGCTGGACGCGCTGGTTGGTCATTCGTTCCTGCGGGTCTCATCGGTCGAAGCAGTGCCGCCGGACGTTACATATGACATCCAGGTGGGCAGTGACGACCATGCCTTCGTCGCCGAGGGCTACGTCGTTCACAACTGCATGGGTAAGTACCATCCGCACGGCGACACGGCGATCTACGACGCCATGGTCCGCCTCGCGCAGGACTTCTCGCTCAACGTGCCCCTCATCGACGGGCACGGCAACTTCGGATCTCCGGACGACGGCCCGGCGGCCAGCCGTTACACGGAAGCCCGGATGTCCCGCGAGGCCATGCTGCTCGTCGGTGAGCTGGGCGAGGACACCGTCGACGTCGAGCCCAACTACGACGGCTCGTTGACCCAGCCGACAGTGCTGCCGGCGGCCTTCCCCAACCTGCTGGTCAACGGTGCGTCCGGGATCGCGGTCGGGATGGCCACCAACATGATCCCGCACAACCTCGCCGAGGTCGTCCAGGCCGCCCGCTGGCTGATCAACCACCCGGACGCCACCCTGGACAAGCTCATGGAGTTCGTCCCCGGCCCCGACCTGCCCACCGGTGGCGTGCTGCTCGGCCTGGACGAGGTCCGCCGGGCGTACGAGACCGGGCGCGGCGTGGTGCGGATGCGCGGCAAGGTGGAGATCGGCCCGATCGAGGGCAGCCGGGGTCGCCAGGCGATCACCGTGGTCGAGCTGCCCTACGGCGTCGGCGCGGAGAAGGTCATCGCGGCGATCACCAACGAGGTCACGAAGACCAAGCGGCTGACCGGCATCGCCGACGTCAAGGACCTCACCGACCGGGAGAGCGGCACCCGCCTCGTGGTGGAGTGCAAGGTCGGCGTCAACCCGCAGGCGCTGCTCGCCGACCTCTACCGGCTGACCCCGTTGGAGCAGTCGTTCGGCGTCAACAACCTGGTCCTGGTCGACGGGCAGCCGCGCACCCTCGGGTTGAAGGCGCTGCTGGAGGTCTTCCTGGCCCACCGGTACGAGGTGGTCACCCGGCGCACGACGTACCGGCGGCGTAAGCGGCAGGAGCGGCTGCACCTGGTCGACGGTCTGCTGATCGCGCTGCTGGACATCGACGAGGTGGTCCGGCTGATCCGGGGCAGCGACGACGCGCAGGCCGCGAAGGACGGGCTGATGAGCCGGTTCGGTCTCTCCGACATCCAGGCCACCTACATCCTGGACACTCCGCTGCGCCGGCTGACGAAGTTCGACCGGATCGAGTTGGAGACCGAGCAGGAGCGGCTGCGCGCCGAGATCGCCGAGCTGAGCAGGATCCTCGACGACGAGCGGGTGCTGCGGAAGGTGGTCTCCGACGAGCTGGCGGCGGTGGTCAAGCAGTTCGGCACCGAACGGCGTACGACGCTCGTCGACGGCGACCTGAAGGAGGTGCTGGCCGCGTCCGCACCGGCCGGCCCGCTGGAGGTCGCCGACGACCCGTGCCAGGTCATCCTGTCCGCGACCGGGCTGGTCGCCCGGACCGCGGCGGAGTCGGAGGAGAGCGCCGAGGGGCGTCGACGCAACGGCCGGGTCAAGCACGACACGGTACGCGCGATCGTGCACTCCACCGCCCGTGGTCGGGTTCTGCTGCTGACCAGCGCGGGTCGGGCCTTCAAGGTCGACGTCCTGCCGCTGCCGGTGTTGCCGGAGCAGGCGGGCACCGTGTCGCTGCGCGGCGGCATGTCCGCGGCCGAGTTGGTGCCGTTGGAGGCGGGGGAGACCGTCGTCGGCCTGGCCCCGCTGGGCGGGCAGGCGGAGGGCTCACCCGGGCTGGCCCTGGGCACCCGGCTGGGCGTGGTGAAGATCTGCGCGCCGGAGTGGCCGGTACGCTCCGACGAGTTCGAGGTCATCGGTCTTCGCGACGGCGACGAGGTGATCGGGGCGACCTGGCTGACCGACGGCGACGAGACGCTGACGTTCGTCACCTCGGATGCGGCACTGCTGCGCTTCTCGGCCGGGCTGGTCCGTCCGCAGGGCCTCAAGGGCGGCGGGATGGCCGGCATCAACCTGCCGACCGGGGCGCGGGTGGTGTTCTTCGGGGCGGTGCGTACCGACGACCCGGGCCATGGCGAGCCGATGGTCGTCACCTCCACCGGGGCGACGGTCAAGGTGACACCGTTCAAGGCGTACCCGGCCAAGGGGCGGGCGACCGGTGGGGTGCGCGCGCACCGCTTCCTCAAGGGTGAGACGGACGTGGCGGTCGCCTGGGTCGGCCCGCGCCCGGTCGGTGCCACCGGCACGGGCGAGCCGGTGGAGCTGCCGGCGGCGGACCCTCGCCGCGACGGCTCCGGCTTCGCCGTGATGCTCGGCCCGACGGTGGTGGGTCACCTGATCGAGCGCGACTGACCCCACCCCGCACGCCCCAACGTGCCCCCACCCCGCGCAGCCTCAAGATCCGCGCAACTTCGGTGTAGTTGCTGCCTCCGACGTGCGGCAGGCAGCACTTTCCCTGACGTTGCGCGGATCTTGACGTTTGGACCCACGGGCATGCGAGAGGTCTGCGCGTTAAGATGAGGGCTCTGTTGTCGATGATGGCCCGGGTGCGCCGCCAAGCACCTCTCACATGAACTCTCTTCTGTCCGGCGGAGTCGCCGACACGGCGTGAGCGCCGCCATCCGGGTCCGGCCGCCGCGCGAGGTGCGTGCCGCCCGCCGACCCCGTCGACATCGCTGCTGGGGGCACCTGATCGCCGCCCCGCTGTGGCCGCTGCATGGTGCGAATCTGGGCACCCTCCTGCGTACCTGCGACGCGGTCGGCGCCTGCCTGGCCGTGCCGCCGTTCCGGTGGGTGGACGAGGCCCTGGCCCGCGGCAACACCCTGCGCCGGCCGGGCTGCGTCCACCGGGTCGGTAGTCCGCTGCGGTGGTTGGCCGCCGAACGGGCCGGTGGCGCCCGGATCCTCGGGGTGGAGTTGGCCGACGAGGCGGTCCGGCTCGGTGACCTGCCCGCCGCCCGGGGGCGCACCGTGGTGCTGCTCGGGCACGAGTCGAGCGGCATCCCACCCGAGGCCCTCGACCAGTTGGACGCGGCCGTGGAGATTCCGATGATCGGGCATGGCCAGAGCCTGAACGTCGCCGTCGCCGGCTCGCTGGTCCTCTACAAACTCGCCGGCATGCTCTGAGGGCGCGTGTCGAACGAGAGGGCACTCAGGCGACGTTGTGGGGGCGGAACTGGACGCTGACCCGAGGGCCGACCGGGCGGGTGGTCTTCGGGATGGCGTGTTCCCAGGTGCGTTGGCACGAGCCGCCCATGACGATCAGGTCACCGTGGCCCACCGGGAAGCGGAGGCTGTCACCGCCGCCGCGCGGGCGGAGCAGCAGGGGCCGGGGCGAGCCGAAGGAGACGATCGCGACGACGGTGTCGGTGTGCGCCGAGCGGCCGATGGTGTCGCCGTGCCACGCCACGCTGTCGCGCCCGGAGCGGTAGAGGCACATGCCGGCGGTGACGAATGGCTCCCCCAACTCGGGCGCGTAGTGCCTGGTCAGCGCCGTTCGTGCGGCGGTGAGCACGGGGTGGGGGAGTTGCCGGTCGGTGTCGTACCAGCAGAGCAGGCGGGGAACGTCGACCTCGTTGTCGAACATGGTGCGGCGTTCGGCCCGCCAGGGCACCTCGGTCAGCAGGGTGTCGAGGACCGTGTCGGAGCCGTGCACCCAGCCGGGGAGGTGGTCGACCCAGGCGCCCCGGCTGAGCTGGTGTCGGCGGAGCCCGCCGGGCAGCGGGCCCACTGTCGGCCCGGCGTCGGTCAGGTCGAGCATCGACGGCTGATAGGCGGCCTGCGTCATGCGGCCACCCTAGCAGCACTTTCGTACACCCGTGCTAGTCGGACGGTCGCGGCGGTCCGCTCCCCGACGGGATGATCGACTCCACCTCGGCGAGGTGGTGCCATCCCGCTGCCCGGACACCCCCACATCGCCGACCTGGCGTCGATCACGGCGTGGAGGCGGCGGGAGCGGGTGGGCGGACGGCGTCGATCACGGCGTGGAGGCGGCGGGTGGGCGGACGGCTTCGAACACCGCGTCCACGACCCGTGCCCGGCCCCGCCCGTCGATCGTCGACCAGCCCCGCGCGGCGAGGGTCGCGCGCCGCTGCGGTGAGCTGAGCAGCCCGTGCAGGGTCCGCGCCGCCGTCGCGCGGGTGGCCCGTCCGGCGACTCCGGTGGCGGTCAGCTCCGGCAGCTCCCCGAGACCGGCGGCGAGGCCGTGGCGCACCACGCGGGCGTACGACTCGCGTTGGTTGTCGACCACGCAGACCAGCGCGGCGGGTGCGCCGAGGCAGCACAGTTCCCAGGTGGACGTGCCGGCGGCGCTGACCACCAGGTCGGCCTCGGTGATCAGGGCCGGGAGCGAGGTGGTGGGCGGAACCGGTCGGATGACCTGCCCACGGCCGGGGGCGACGTCCTCCACCTCCGCCTCGATCTCCGGTCGGCCCACGATGACCGTCAGGTCCATCGGATGACCGGTGGATACCAGGATCCGGGTCAGCAACGGGGCCGCGCCGACGGCGTCCGTCCCGCCGAAGAAGGCCAGCACCCGGGGGCGGCTGACCGCCGTGGGCGGCGGAGGGACCGGTGGTCGGGCGGCGATCACGGAGTCACGGAGCAGGGCGTAGTCGTTGCCGGCGAGCAGGCGTCCGGGCAGCTCCGGTAGTCGCGCGCCGAAGTTCTGGTCGAGGTAGAGGTCGGCGACCTGTCCTCGGCTGTCCCCGTCGATCACGGCGAGGGTGAACACTCCGGCGTCGCGCAGGGTGCCTGCCCCGGCCGGGTCCAGTTCGTAGGAGTCGAGGACCATCACGTCCAGCTCGTGTCGGCGAGCTGCCTCGACCAGCCCGTCCGGCGTGTCCGGGCCCGGGTGCCGGGGGATACCCCGCGCGGCCAGCTCGGCGGTGGCCCAGTCGAGCCGTTCGACGGTGCCGAACACGGTCACGTGGGCGCCTCGGGCGAGGAATTCCTCGGCGAGCGCCAGGCAGCGGACGAGGTGGCCGACGCCTCGTCGTGGCCCCGCGTCGCACCGTAACCCGACCCGCAAGGTGCTCAGGACTCCTCCAACCGCTTCTGCCGTACGTCGGCGTTGAGCGCGCGCAGGTGGGGCTGCCCGTCGAGCCAGTCGGTGAGCTTGGCCAGCGGCACGCTGACGTCGCCGAAGTGGTCGGTGATCGCGCTGACCAGCGCCCAGTCCTGCTCGGTGTCGAGGGTCAGCCGTAGCGCGGAGCGGTCCGGGGTGAGCGTCACGCCGAGGACCCGGAACAGCTCCGGATGGGTGTACGCGTACGAGGTCACGTGCACCCGGTGGTGGTCGGTGGCGAGCCGACCGACGGTACGCAACGTCTCCGCTCGGACGATCTCGACGTCCAGCCCGCGGGGCAGGGTGCGGGCGATCGACGTGCTGGCGTAGTCCAGCCCGGGGACCGCCCGGTACACCGACGCGACCAGGGTGATGATCTCCGGGTCGAGCAGCGGGCAGTCGGCGGTGAACCGCATGACCGCGTCGCCGGGGTGCGCGGCGAGCGCACCCAGGAACCGGTCCAGCACGTCGTCGACCGGACCCCGGTGGTACGCCACGCCCAGCCGGTCGCACTCGGCCACCACGGCGTCGTCGATCGGGTCGGTGCTGGTCGCGACCACCAGGTCGGCCAGGACCCCGCTGTCGGAGGCGGCGCGGACCACCCGACCGAGCACGGAACGCCCGGCGAGCGGGCGGAGCACCTTGCCGGGCAGTCGGGACGACCCCATTCGCGCCTGCACGATGCCGATGATCCGGGGCGCCGCGTCGACCCGGTCCGGCGCAGCCGTCCCGCTCACTGCTGCTCCTCCTGCTTCGGAGCGAGCACCGCGGTGGCCCGCCGCTTGGCGGCACGGGCGCCGCGTTTGGCCAGCCGGGCCGGGGTGATGGCGAGTCGGCCGACCCGGTAGCTGATCGAGCCGCTGAGCAGGCCGATCGTCGTCTCGGCGCGGCGTAGCGCCCGCTCCCGCGAGGTGAGCAGTTCCTCGGTCCACGCGGTCAGTGCGGCCAGTCGGGTGATCTCCTCGCGCTGGCGCAGCCACGCCTCGCGGAGCTGCTGGTAGCTGCGCGACCCGATCGGCGGGTCGGTCGGTGCGACGCTCTGCAACTCGGTGGCGAGGTCGACGGTGCCGTCGGGGTCCAACCCGTGCAGGGCGGCGGCGATGGCGGCCTCGGTCTGCACCGCCTCGCTGACCGTCGCGCGGTCGAGGTCGTGACCGGCGAGGCCGCCGAGCACCACGGTCAGACCCGCGACGTCGAGGGTGGACGACCACGGGTGGGCGTACCCGCCGGTGAGCAGACCCGCCGCGAACCGCCACAGCCCGCGGGCCAGCACCACGTCGGCCGGCAACGCGCCGGTGGCCCGCCAGCTCGGGTCGAGCACCGCGTACCGGTCGCCGTCGACCACCACGTTGTCGGTGCCGGCCAGCGCCGCCGCCCCGGCGATCCGGCCGTCGCCGTCGGCCTGGGCGGCGAGCCAGCCCGCGTACCCGTGCAGGAGCGTGCGGAGGGTCGCCAGGTCGCGGCGCAGCGCCGCGTCGAGCAGCAGGGTACGCAGCAGCCGGCCGGACGGCACCGGCCCGGACAGCGCGTCCGCGTCCCGGTACGCGGCCTCGCGGCTGGCGAACGGCGCGGCGGGCGGCGTCTGCCTGCCGGTGGTCGGGGTGAGCCCCCACCGCCGACCCGACGGGCCGTGCAGCACCTCCGACACGCCGATGCCGGGACGCCCGGTCTGGATCAGCGCCACCGGCAGGTCCTGGTCGGCGGCGGGCGGGCGTTCCCCGCCGTCGGCGGGCCGGTGGGCGAGCACCAGCCAGCCCGGCGCGAGGTCGGCGGCGCGTCCGGCGTGCAGCGCGTCCACCGCCAGCCGGGCCGGGTCCTGGAGCACGGTGTCCCTCGTGGAACCGCCCGCGCACGCCCCGTGCAGCACGGCGTCGAAGAGGCCGGAGCCGGTGTCCCGGTCGAGGTGGTCGGCGTCGAGCAGGGCGGTCGGGCTGCCGGCATCGGGGTACGCGGCCCAGCACGCGTCCGGCCGCAGTCCCGCCTCGGTGAGCCGTTCGCGGAGCTGGGCGCGGTTGGCCGGGTGGCCGCGGTCCAGCACTCCGCCGATCACCCAGGCGGAGTCGTCCCGGGCGGCGTACCAGGGGGTGGTGGAGACGAGTCGGTGCAGACCGAGCGGGTTGTCCAGGCGCAGGAGCAGCGCGCCGCCGGGTCGTACGGCGGCGACGAGTCTCGCCAGCACGGCGTCCCAGCCGAGCCGGGTGCCCTCCACCGACTCCACCGGGTCCAGACCGGCGGCGGCGATCACCACGTCGTACGTCTCGTCGGCGGGCAGCCCGCTCGGGCCACCCACCACCACGTGGGCGGCCCGGTTCGCGAGCGCGACCGCGTCCGGGTGGCTGCGCAGCAGGCAGGTCACCTCGGCGTGACCGAGCTGGTCGAGCAGGGCCGGGTCGTGCGGCCCGGCCACCAGGACCCGGGCGCCGGGAGGCACGAGCCGGGTGGCGAGCGCGGCGAGGGGCCCACCGTCGGCCAACCGCTTGTGCGGCAGGTCGGACCAGGCCAGCATCTCGCCGCCCGGCAGGGTGATGCGGCCGGCGGGTGCCGTCTCAGTCGTCACGGTCGTCCTCTTCCTCCTGGAGGTTCGCCCAACCGAGCAGCTCGCGCAGCTCGGCCGGCGTGCAGCGGTGGTCGGTGCCCAGTTCGGCGCGGGCGATCCGGACCGCGGTGGGCAGGTCGACAGCGGTGCCGTGCAGTTCCGGCCACTGGCGGCGGATGCGGGCGGTGCCGCCGAAGGTCGGGTCCTCGTTGGACAGGATCATCGGGTCGCCGTAGACCGCCGGTTCGCAACCCGCCGCGATGCCGTAGAAGATCGCGCTGGTCAGCCGGTTGGAGGCCACCCGCCGATGCCGACGCAGCTCGGTCAGTTGCCGGTCCAGGAACTCCGGGTCGGTGTCCTTCCACCAGTGCCCCCGGTAGCCGTGGCAGATCACCCGGAACCCGGCCCGCTCGTAGAGGCGGCGGACGCCGCGCATCCGGTACTCGTGCCAGTAGAGGCAGACCGTGACCGGGCCCGGTTCGGTGGCCTGGATGAGGGCGATCAGCGCGCGGTGGTCGCCCTTCACGTGCTGACCCTCCCAGCCGTGGAACGGGTACCAGATGGTGCCCTCCCGCTCCTGCGCCGGTGGGTCCTCCGGGCGCATGGCCAGCAGGTAGGTGAACGGCGCCCCGATGACGACCACGTTGCGCCGACCCACCGACCAGGCTCGCCGACGGGTCTGCTCCGACCAGAGCAGGCTGGGGGTGCGCTCGGCGTACGGGTGGCCGGGGGCCAGACCGTCGCCGATGTTCCAGCCGTGCTGCACGTACCCGTTGATCCGCGGCGGGTGCCGGTCGCCGAGGCCGGCGTAGCGGGCCAGCACGTGGGCGTGGCCGTAGAAGTGGTTGGCGTGGTGCATCAGGTTCCCATCAGGCGGCGGTACGCACCGAGCCGGCCCGCAGGGCCGAGGTCAGCGCGTCGATGACGCGATCCTGGTCGGTGTCGCTGAGCCCCGGGTAGAGCGGCAACGACAGCTGCTGCGAGTAGAACGACTCGGCCACCGGGCAGGACCCGCGCCGGTAGCCGAGGTCGGCGAAGACCGGGTGCCAGTGCACCGGGACGTAGTTGACCTGGACGCCGATGCCGGCGGCGCGCATCCGGTCGTACACCTCGCGGCGACGCCCGTCGAGCACTTGGATCGGGTAGAGGTGCCAGACCGGGTCGGCCCACGACTTGCGGTGCGGCGTCAGCACACCGTCCAGCTCGGCCAGTGCCTCGTCGTAGCGGGCGACCAGGGCGTCCCGGCGCGCCTTGAACTCGCCGAGGCGGCGTAGTTGGGTGCGGCCCAGCGCGCAGAGCACGTCGGGCAGGCGGTAGTTCAACCCGAACTCGGGCACCTCGTAGTACCAGCCGCCCTCGTCGGGGTGGCGGAGCTCGTGACTGTCGCGTACCACGCCGACGCCGCGGAAACGGCGGGCCCGCTTCAGGACCTCCGGGTCGAGAGCCGCGACGGCGCCGCCCTCGGCGGTGGTCAGGTTCTTGGTGGGGAAGAACGAGAACGTGGTCAGGTCGGCGAGGGAGCCGACCGGTCGGCCGTGGTACGTGCCGCCGATCGAGTGCGCCGCGTCGCCGAGCAGCAGCGCGTCGGAGCCCAGCATGGACGTCCGCAACGCGTCGTAGTCGGCCGGGTGGCCGGCGTAGTCGACGGCGGCGACGACCCGGGTACGCGAGGTGACCGCGTCGGCTGCCGCGGCCGGGTCGAGGCAGAAGGTCTCGTCCTCCACGTCGGCGAACACGATCGTCGCGCCGAGGGCGGCGGCGCTGCTGGCCGTCGCCACGAACGTCATCGGCGAGACGACCACCTCGTCACCCGGCCCCACCCCGGCGGCCGCGTACGCGACGTGCAGCGCCGCCGTGCCGTTGGAGACGGTGGTGACGCCCACGCCGCCGGTCCACCGGGCGAGGTCGGCCTCGAAGGCGTCCACCTGCGGTCCGGTGGTGAGCCAGTCGCCGCGCAGCACGTCGGCGACGGCGGCGATGTCCTCCTCGGTGACCGACTGTCGGCCGTACGGGAGCATCCCCGTCATGCGGTGATGCCGAGCATGTCGCGCAGTTGCTCGACGGTGAGCCACTCGTCGTTGGTGTCCGACTGGTAGGCGAAGCCGTCCGGAACCGGGTCGCAGTCGACCGGCGGCTGGTAACCCCAGGTGGCGATGGTCGGCTGGACGATGAACCGGCCGTCGGCGCGCAGCGTCCGCCGGCTGTCGTCGGGAGCGATCATCTCCTCGTGCAGCTTCTCGCCCGGACGGATGCCGACCTCGTGGGTGGTGGCGTCCGGTGCCACGGCCTCGACCAGGTCGAGGATGCGCATGCTCGGGATGCGCGGCACGAACAGCTCGCCGCCCTGCATCTGGTCGAACGAGTCCATGACGAACTGGACGGCCTGGTCCAGCGTGATCCAGAAGCGGGTCATCCGCTTGTCGGTGATCGGCAGACTCTTGCCCTCGGCGGCGAGCCGGCGGAACAGCGGGACGACCGAGCCGCGGCTGCCCACCACGTTGCCGTAGCGCACCACGGCGAACCGGGTGGGGTGCTGGGCGGCGTAGTGGTTGGCCGAGACGAACAGCTTGTCGCCGACCAGCTTCGTCGCGCCGTACAGGTTGATCGGGCTGGACGCCTTGTCGGTGGAGAGCGCGATGACCTTGCGGACACCGGCCTCGATCGCCGCGTCGACGACGTGCTGCGAGCCGGTGATGTTGGTGGCGATGTACTCGGAGGGGTTGTACTCCGCGGTGTCCACCTGCTTC
This sequence comes from Micromonospora sp. WMMD964, assembly GCF_029581455.1. Taxonomy (NCBI): domain Bacteria; kingdom Bacillati; phylum Actinomycetota; class Actinomycetes; order Micromonosporales; family Micromonosporaceae; genus Micromonospora; species Micromonospora sp. WMMD964. The sequence continues at coordinate 3,206,216 of NZ_CP120860.1, forward strand.
AGGGCGGCGGCGTGCACCACGTGGTCGACGCCGTGCATGGCCCGGGTGAGGCGGTGCCGGTCGCGGATGTCGCCGATGAACCAGCGCAGCCGCGGGTCGTCGCCCAGTTGCTGACGCAGCTCGTACTGCTTGAGTTCGTCGCGGGAGAACACCACCACGCGGGCGGGGTCGGCCTCGGTGAGGATGTGCTGGAGGAAGGTCCTGCCGAAGGAACCCGTTCCCCCGGTGATCAGAATGGACGATCCATTCAACTCACTCAATTTGGTGCTCCCGTGTTCGTGGATGAACGAGCGGCCCTCGGCCGGCCGACCGGGGTGCGACGCTAACGACGGCGGGTTAACTCCTCGGCGCTCGCCGGTTAACCGCGACCCCTACCCCCGTGAATGCCGGGCACCGTGCGGGCGAACACTTCCCCGTAGCCCCCAACCGGCCTGACCAGTCCGGTCGAGGCCGTTACAGTGGCCGCGCGGGAGACTCGGCGGCCCTTCTCACGGCCACCTCCCGCGTTCATCCGACACCCGCACCGCCCGGTGCGGGTGGTTCATCCCGAGCGTCACCGACGCGGGCCGACCTGCCCGCGGAGTCCGCGCGGGCCCGATCCGGCTGGCAACCCTGGAGGCGTTGATGGCATCCGGTAGCGACGTGATCGAACGGCCGGAGGTCGTCGCGGCGACACCGGACCCCGGGTCCACCCGGCGTTGGGTGGTGCCGGTGCTGCTGGTCGTCGGTTGGGTGCTCAGCGTCGCCTGGCGGATGTGGCTGTCCCGGCACATCGTGTTGCCGATCGCGCACACCGACGAGGACAGCTACCTGAACACCGCCCGTGCCCTGGCCGGCGGGCCGGGCGGTTTCAGCAGTGAGAACGACCTGCTGCGGCGGGTCGGCTACCCGATGCTGATCTCGCCGGCGTTCCTCGGGGACCGGGACTTCTCCGACAGCTACCGGATCGTCCAACTGATCAACGCAATGATCAACTCGACGCTGCTGCCGTTGGCGTACCTGCTCGGTCGCCGCCTGCTCCGGCTGCCCCGGTCGTACGCGCTGCTCGGAGCGGTCGCGGCGGCGACCCTGCCGGCCACCGCCTTCTACGCCGGCATCGCGATGATCGACACGGTGATGGCTCCGCTGGTGGTGGCCTGGTTGCTCGCCGTGCACCGCTGGATCGAGCGGCCCGGTCCGCTCGCCGCCGCCACCGTCGGTCTGCTGGTCGGCGGGTTCCACCTACTGCACTCCCGGGGCCTGGTGATCGTGGCGGTGCACGCCGGGCTGGTCCTGCTGCTGTTCGTCCGCCGGCGGATCAGCCCACCCGCGGTCCTCGCGGCGCTGCTGCCGGTCCTCGCCATGGCGCTGGTCAACGCGGCCGCCATCCGCTACCTCGGCGACAAGGTCTACCTGCTCGGCAGCACCCCCGGCGGTGGCACCGTCGAGGCGGTCGCCTCCGCGCAGGGTGTGGTCCGGGTCGGTGCCGCCGTCGCCACCCAGCTCTGGTACCTCGTGGTGATCACATTCGGGTTGGCGGGAGTGGCCTGGGCCTCCGCCGTACGCGAGCTGTGGCGGCCACGGCAGGGCGACGCGACCCGCTGGACGATGGGCGTGGCGCTGGTGGTGACCGTCGGGGTGGCCGGTGGAGCCTCGGTGATCCTGGCCGGCATCACCGGCAAGCCGCTGGACGCGATCTACGGCCGTTACGTGCAGATGCTGGCGCCGTTCTGGCTGCTGGTGGGGCTCGGGGTGCTCCTCACCGCCGGTCGCCGGGTCGTCCTGCGCCGGGTGGCGGTCGCGGTGGCCCTGCTGGTCGCCGGTGGCGCGCTGATCGCCGTCCGGCTCGCGTACGTGGCCAGTCGTGGCCACCACCTGCGCTACGGCGGTTTCAGCGCACCGGACCTGGTGGCGTTGACCGGTGGGTGGCGGGAGATGCGGCCGGTGGTCGGGTCGCTGGTCGGCATCGCCGGCTGTCTGCTGCTGGTCGCCGCCGTCCTGGTTCCCCGACTACGGATGCCGATGCTCGGCGTGCTCGTCGTGGCCAACCTGGTGACCATGCAGGTCATCGATCACCGCATCGTGCGGCCCACCGTCGCGAGCACCGCGCCGACGCCCTCGGTGGCCGACGTCGGCGTACGCCCCGGCGAGCGGGTGTGGGCTTCGACCGGTGTGCACTACGTCCTGCGGTTCAACCTCAGTCACCAGGTGACCTGGACCGACGTCCGCTGGTTCGGCCTCGAACAGCCGCCGGCCGCCGCGCAGGTGGTGTTCGCCCGCTGGGCGCCCGGGCAGGCCGACGACTGGGACGGCACCGCGTACGGCTTCGTCCGGCTCGGCGGTAACCCGGCGCAGCACTGGGCTGCCTGGCGGCGCGCCTGACCCACCCCGCACCCCGGTGGACACCGCCGTTCGTGAACGGCTGATGTCCACCGGGGGCATTGTCGGTTAATGAATTCCGTCGGCAGTGGAAATATGTTCCGCAATCAGCGTTGGCGACGGTCGGCCCGGGCCAGGAAAATCGGGATGACCGTGATTTCCCGACCGTCGGACGACTCCTGGCGTGGGGTGCCCTCGACGAATCGGAAACGTCGGTTCATCTGCCGTACGACGGTATTGTGCGCGAGCACCTCCCCGTCCAGGCGGTCCAGGTGCAGCCCGTCGAAGGCATACTCCACGGCCTCCCGCATGACCCCCAGCCAGGCGGGCAGCGTCTCGCCCCTCCCGTCCAGCCCGTCGGCGTCCAGATAGAAGCCCCACGCCCCCGTCCGTGGGCCGTCCAACCGCAGGTCGAAGAAGGTGACCACCCCGCAGGGTCGGTCCTCTCGGACGTACATCAGAATCCGCCGGGACGGGTCGTCCCGGACCGCCGACCACCACCGGGCGTGCTCCTCGGCGGTGATCTCGTGACTGGTCTTGCTGACCTGGCGGTTGGTTTCCTGATTACGCCAGGACAACATCAGGTGAACGTCGTCCGCTGTCGCTTCGCGCAGCACGTGCGTCTCGCTTTCTTAGCTGTTCACGTCCGGTCCCGGCACCCTACCCGGGCCTACCGGCAAAGCAGATATGCATTCGTTGGGTTGTAGACTCCGGCGCATGAACGAATTGAGTCGCGCGCAGATCCGCGACCTCATGGCTCAGGTGCTGAAGAATCAGGACAAGGAGCTGCCCGCTGACGACGCCGCGCAGCTGCGCGAGATCGGCTTCCGGTCGCTGGACTTCTCCGAGCTGGCCCTGCGGGTGGAGGACGAGACGGGGGAGGAGCTCAACTTCGACGCACCCGGCCTGCGCCGTATCGCCACCGTCGGGGACGTCCTCGACTTCCTCGTCGAGCTACAGCACCAGTGACGGTCGCGACGACGGACCACCGGACACCGGCGGGCCCGGAGCCGGCCGGCGTCGACAACCGGCTCGTCGTCGGCGGCACCGCGCTGACCTGGCGGGCGCTGCCGCTGCCGACGCTCCCCGACCCGGGCGCGGTGCTCGCCCACTCCGCCGTGCACGCGCTCGCCGCCGCCCGGCAGCACGCCGTGTACGGCACCGAGCTGCTGCTCAGCACCGTGAGCCGGGTCGACGCGGCGATGCGTGCCGAACTGCTCGACGCCGGGTTCACCGTCGGCGTCCTCGACGGCGAGGAAGTGCACCCGAGCGTCCCGGCCCGGCCGCGAGCCGCCGAAGCCGGCCGGCTGTGGCTGCTGACCTCGGGTTCGACCGGGCGTCCCAAGCGGGTCGGGCACACCCTCGACACGCTGACCACAGTGCGTGGCGACCAGCCCGATCGGACGTGGCTCTGCCCGTACGCCCCCGGCACGTACGCCTGGTGGCAGGTCGTCACCCTGTCGTTGACCCAGCCCGGCCAGCACCTGGTGGTGGTCGAGCCGGACGAGTTGGACGACTGGCCCGCTGTCGCGGCCGCCCACGGCGTCGACGCCGCCTCCGGCACCCCCACCTTCTGGCGGCGCACCCTCTACCGCGACGCCGCCGCGTTGGCACGGGTGCCGCTGCGCCAGATCACCCTCGGCGGCGAGCCGGTGGACCAGGCGATCCTGGACCAGCTCCGGGACGTCTTCCCCGCGGCCCGGATCTCCTGGATCTACGCGTCCTCCGAGGTGGGGGCGTCCATCGTGGTGCACGACGGGCGGGCCGGGTTCCCGGTCGACTGGCTGGACCTGGACACCCCGGGCCGGCCGACGCTCTCGGTGGTGGACGACGAGCTGGTGGTCACCTCCCCGTTCCACGGGGCCGGACTGGCCGGTCCGGTCCGCACCGGGGACCGGGTGCAGGTGCTCGACGGCCGGGTGCTGATCACCGGCCGGCTGGACTCCGACGAGATCAACGTCGGCGGCAGCAAGGTCTCCGCCGGAGTGGTCCGCGGTGTGCTCACCGAGCATCCGGCGGTGGCCTGGGCCCGCGTCACCGGCCGCCGTGCGCCGGTGCTCGGCCGGATGGTGGTCGCCGAGGTGGTTCTCGCCCCCGCCGAGCACCTGGACGTCGACGAGGCCGCGCTGGTCCGCTGGTGCGCCGACCGGCTTCCCGAGCACGCGGTACCGCGTCGGATCCGTGTGCTGACCGAGATTCCCGTCAAGGAGACCCTGAAGAGCGATGTCTGACACCCAGCTCGTCCCACCCAGCTCCGTGGTCCTCGTCTCCGGTGGCTCCCGAGGGCTGGGCCTGGCCATCGTCACCGACCTGCTCGACGCCGGCGTACGGGTGGCCGCGTTCGCCCGCACCGTCACGCCGGAGCTGGAGAAGCTCGCCGCCGAGCACCCCGACCGGGTGCACGTCGGCTCGGTGGACGTCACCGACCTGCGCGCCGCGCAGAGCTTCGTCCGTGCCGCCGAACAGCACCTCGGCCCGATCGACGGCATCGTGAACAACGCCGCGACGGGGCAGGACTCGCTGCACGCGCACACCGCCGACGACGACATCACGCGGATCATCGAGACCAACCTGACCGCCCCGCTGCAACTGACCCGGCTGGTGATCCGCCGGATGCTCGCCAAGGGGCTACGCGGGCGGATCGTCAACATCACCTCGATCTGTGGGCAGCGCGGCTTTCCGGGCCTGGTCGCGTACTCGGCCACCAAGGGCGGCATGGACGCCGCCACGCGCTCGCTGGCTCGGGAGTTGGGCGGCCGGATGCTGGTGAACTCGGTCGCGCCCGGCTTCTTCGCCTCGGAGATGTCCGCCGTGCTCGGCCCGACCCAGCTCGACCAGATCGTGCGCCGCACGCCGACCGGGCACCTGACCGAGCCGGAGGAGGTCACGCCCGTGGTCCGGATGCTGCTACGCGAGCACACGAACATCAACGGCCAGGTCATCGTGGTGGACGGTGCCGCCGCCATCTGACCTGCGGCCGGTTCTGCGTCCGGTGCCGGGCCTGTTGGCCGCCGCCGAGCGGCACCTGCGCATCGGGTCGCCGGCGGCCCTGGCCGACGCCCTGACCCGTAGTCACCTCGGCGACGGACGCTGTGTCGGCTGGTACGGCCCACCGGTCCCCGGGTGGCGGGTGGCGATCGACGCGGAGCGCGCCGACGCGCCGGTGCCGCCGGCGCTGGCCCGCCGGTTCGGCACCGGCGAGTTCTGGGCCCGGTGGACCCGGGCCGAGTGCTGCTGCAAGCTGGCCGACGTGCCGATCGCGACCTGGTGGCGTCGGCACGGGCTGGGCGTTCCGGCGCACGGCGGTGCCCTCTGGCGAACCCTGCGGGTGGCCGACCTGGTGGTCACCGTCGGCTTCGCCCCCGCGACCCGCGCGCACGACTAGGGCCTGTTTCATAAGGGCGGTCGAGCCGAGGCGGAGTCCGGGCGGCGATCCGGCAAGGCGCGGTTTCGTCCGGATACCGGTGTTGTATCCGGACGAAACCGCAACGCCGCCGGGCGTCGTCCGGGCCCGCCGCAGGCCGGCCAGTTCTTATGAAACAGGCCCTAGGTGCCGCCCGCCGCACGCCGCCCCGCCCCGCGCCGCCCCGCGCCAAGATCCGAGCAACTTCCCTGATGGTGCTGCCTCCCGCGTGGGGGAGGCAGCACCATCCCTGATGTTGCGCGGATCATGGGGACATCGGCCGTTCAGCGCCTGGGGAGGTCGGCCGTTCAGCGGCGTCGGGTCAGGCCGTTCAGCTCAGACGTTCGACGGTCAGATCAGGTCCCAGCTCAGCGGGGTGCCGCGGGGGACATCGGTGGTGAAGGTACGGCCCAGCACCCGGTCGATCTCCACCGGAGCCAGCCCACCGGCCGGTCGGATCGACCGGACATTGTGGACGGTCACCGGGTCACCGGCGCGTACGTCCTCGACCACGAACAGCGAACGGCGGAACCGAAGCCCCTCCCGCTCGGCCGGTGTCGGGCCGATCGCGGTGCCACCCAGCGCCGCGTACGCGCGGCCGGACTCGGCGACCAGGGCCGCCAGCTCCGCCGGGTTCAGGGAGAAGTCCGAGTCCACGCCGCCGTCGGCCCGGTCCAGCGTGACGTGCTTCTCGATGAAGCAGGCGCCGAGCGCAACCGAGGCGACCGCCACCCCGATGCCCGGCGTGTGGTCGGAGAGACCCACCGGCACGTCGAACGCACCGGCCAGCACCGGCAGCCGGCGCAGGTTGCTGTCGGCCGGCGGCGCCGGGTAGGACGCGGTGCAGGCCAGCAGGACGATGCCCGCCGCGCCACCGTCCCGGGCGGTCCGCACCGCGGCGTCGATCTCGGCGACCGTCGCCATGCCCGTGGAGATGACCATCGGCTTGCCCGTGCCGGCCACCAGCCGGATCAGCGGCAGGTCGACCAACTCCGAAGAAGCGATCTTGTACGCGGGCGCGTCCAACGACTCCAGCAGCTCCACGGCTGTCGCGTCGAACGGTGACGAGAACACGGTCAGGCCGCGCTCGCGGGCCCGTTCGAAGATCGGGGCGTGCCACTCGTACGGGGTGTGCGCCCGCTCGTAGAGGCGGTACAGGTTCTCGCCGCCCCACAACTCGTGCCCGTTGGAGATCCGGAACGCCGGGGTGTCGACGTCGATCGTGATGGTGTCCGGGCGGTACGTCTGGAGCTTCAGCGCGTGCGCCCCGCTCTCGGCCACCGCGTCCACGATGGCCAGTGCCCGGTTCAGGTCACCGTTGTGGTTGCCGGACATCTCGGCGACCACGAACGGTCGCTCCCCGGCACCGACCGCGTGCGGTCCGATCTTGATTGTCGCCGTCATTCCGACCTCTGCTCGGGTACGCCCGCACCGGGGTGCGGTGGTGCTGTCGTCGTCCGCCCGGCGGGTGGACGACCTGGAGAACCAGGGCGCCGGGAGCCGACCCGGCCCCCGGCGTGTGGTGCGGTGGGGACGGTCACGGCAGGCGGCTCCCGGCCAGCGCGTCGCGCCGCTGGGTCGTGACGGCCTCGCCGTCATCCGTCGTCGCGGTGTCCGCCACTCGGTTCGGGTCGTCGTCGGCGGTGACCGAGCCGGTGCCGGTGTCGACGCCGCCGGCCGGGCCGGGACGACGCAGGCGACCGGCGACGCGGTGCGCCTGCCGCAGAGCCGAGTACGCCAGCCAGTCGCCGCGCCCGACGAGGCGGTGCTTGAGCCCGGCCACGCCCGACGGCAGCGGATGACCGCCGGTGGGCAGGTACCGGCGGTAGTGCTCGGCGGCCCGGTGGAAGAAGTCCCGCCGCAGGTGCGGGTGCAGTCGCCCGTCGTTACCCACCACCACCAGATAGTGGTTGATCATCAGCTGGAACAGTTCGGCCTGCAGCCGCTCGTCCGGGTGCTTGCGGCCGACCCACTCGAACAGTCGCTCGTACTGGGCGAACGCGTCGAAGTGCCGGCCGCTGCGGGTGGACGTGATCGCGCCCTGCCGACCCTGCCGGTACAGGTAGCAGACCCGGTCCAGCACGGAGATCTTCTCGGCGCCGATCAGCAGGGGGTGGCTGAACGGGATGTCCTCGTACCAGCCGGGGAAGAAGCGCAGCTCCAGGTGGTCCAGGAAGTCCCGCCGGACCACCTTGTTCCAGGCGGTGTGCTGCACCCGCAGCAGCTGCGGCTGGTCGTCCAGGCGGGTGACGCCGGTGATGCCGCGCAGCAGGTGACTGCTCGCGTCGACCTCTCGCCGACCGTCCTCGTGCACCCGCAGGTGGTCGAGCATCAGCACGTCGGGCTGGTGTTGGCGTAGCCGGTCCAGCACCGCCGCGATCGTTCCCGGTGGCAACCAGTCGTCGCTGTCGACGAACCAGACGTAGCGGCCGGTGGCCACGTCCAGCCCGGCGTTGCGGGCCAGGCCGAGGCCCACGTTCTTGCTCAGGTGTACGACACGGACCCCGTCCCGGCCGGTGGCGTAGGAGCGGAGCATGTCGCCGCAACCGTCCGGGGAGGCGTCGTCGACGGCGACGATCTCGACCGCGTCCGACTCGCCCGCCGGGATGTCGGCCCGAATCGACTCCAGGCACTGGTACAGGTACGCCTCGACGCCGTACACGGGCACGACGATGCTCAGCAGCGGTGCGTGCGTCGGCTCATTGACCACGTCCGCCACCTTTGACGACCCGGGTGGCCGGGCCCGGAACCCGACGTGACCGCCGATGGTGAAGTCCCTGAACTCCCGCCGAGCGGAAGGTTAACGGCGGCCGGTCCGCAGTTCACCGGTCCGGCGTGCCGGTGGCGGGGCAGGCGGCGCGGGACGCGTCCGGTTCACCCGGGAGTGACCCGGTAGGGTGCCTCGGTGCGGCCCTGCCGGGCCGTCGCGGGCGTCGCCGTCGCGTCGTCCGACGCCCCGCCGAGGAGGATACGGACGTGCTGGTGACCCTGCCGAGCTTCGGGATCCCGGCATGACGAGCGCCGCTGCGGTGTCGACCGCCGCCGTGCCCGCCCGGCTGCCCTCGCTGACCGGCCTGCGGTGGATCGCCGCGTTGCTGGTCTTCGGCTTCCACGCCGGCACCATGCGGATCATCGCCGAGCCGGACTACAAGGCGGTTGTCGACGCGCTGTTCACCCTCGGCCTGTCCGGGGTGCAGTTCTTCTTCATCCTCAGCGGTTTCGTGCTGGTCTGGTCGGCCCGCGTCGGCGACTCCCGGCGCACCTTCTGGCGGCGTCGGGTTGCCAAGATCTACCCGAACCATCTGGTGCTGTGGGGTGCGGCCCTGCTGGTCGCCTGGTGGTTCGCCGACCCGGTCCTGCCGGCGGTGGCGCTGGAGAACCTGCTGCTGTTGCAGGCGTGGGATCCCCGGATGGGCTGGTTCTACAGCGTCAACACGGTGAGCTGGTCGCTCTCCTGCGAGTTCTTCTTCTACCTGTGTCTGCCGCTGGCGCTGCCGCTGCTGCGCCGGGCCCGTCCGAAGCTGCTCTGGGTGCTGATCGTCGCGCTGCCGCTGCTGATCCTCGCGCTCTGGCCGGCCCAGCAGTTGGTGCCGGAGGTGAGCCGGTGGTGGTTCACCCAGATCTTCCCGCCCGTACGGTCGCTGGAGTTCTGGTTGGGCGCGGTCGCGGCCGAGTTGATGCGCCGGGGTCTCTGGCGCGGCCCGGGGCTGACCGTCGCCAGCCTGGTCTTCGTGGCCACCTGGGTGGCGGCCGCCCAGTGGATTCGCGCGGAGTTGTGGACCACGCTGCTCGCTGTCGCGTACCTGTTGGTGATCACCGCCGCCGCGGACGCCGACGTGCGGGACAAGCGGTCGCCGTGGCGGTCCCGGCCGCTGGTCTGGCTCGGGGAGGTCTCCTTCGCCTTCTACCTGGTGCACGTCCTGGTGATGACGAGCGTGCTGCGGTTGAGCGGCGACTGGGGGACCGGGTTCACGGGCTGGCGCGGTCCGGTCGTGGTGCTCGGCTTCCTGGTGGTGAACCTGGTTCTCGCCGGGCTGCTGCACCGCTTCGTCGAGACGCCGATGATGCGTCGACTCGCACCGCGCCGCCCGGCCCGTCCGACGACCGTCCCCCGACAACGCGCGGGCGGCCCCGACGCCGCCGCAGACGGCGAGCAGACCAACGACCGATCACCGTACGTCGACTCGCGCTGACACCGTCCACCCTGCTCAGCGGGGGTTCGGCGCGGCGCTGGACGACACGCCCGTGGTCGGTGCGCCGAGGCCGGTACGACGGTAGCGTGGGCTCGTGCTTCCGGTCGCGCTCACCTGTCCGCTGTGGTGGGTGGCGCGCTGGGCGACGCGGGTGCTGACCAGCCTCGCCGTCGTCGCGGCTCTGGCGCTCGGCGCGGGCCCGGCCTCGGCCGCCGTGCCACAGTCGTTCGCCCCCGGCACGCTCCCGGCGACCTGCTCGTCCACCTCCACGCCGGAGGGCGTGCACGAGGCGCGGGCGGTGACCGAGCAGCCCGTCGAGGACACCTCCTCGGCGTGGTCGGTCGACCCGCAACCAGCGCCGCCCGCTGAGCAGGTCGCTGTCACGACCGGCCCGCTGCCGGTGGGCGTGGCCGGGTCCGACCGGCTGCCCCTCGGCCACGCCCCGAGCAGCCGGGCACCCCGAGCCCCGCCCGGGCGCTGAGTCACCGGGACGAGCGTCCCGCCGCCGCGCCTGTCGATCCACCAGCTCCGCGCCCCACCGGCCCGTGCTCCGCCGTGGCCCGGTGGCCGGTGCGGCTCCCCATCGCATCGCTCTCTGCCCGAGGTGCCGACCATGGAGACCGCTGTCTTCTACCAGTTCGTGACCGAGGTGCCGCAGGCCGCCGCCATCTGGTCGACGCTGTTCCTGCTGGCCCTCGGCGTACTCGCCCTGCTGGTGGCCCGCCCCGACCGGGACCGGCCCGCGGACGATCCGCCCTCGACCGCCCCCACCGCTCGGGAGGTGGCCGCCGCCGAGGCCGCCGACCGGCTTCGGTACGCCGAGGAGGTGGCGGTCGCCGCGGCCGGCGCGGCCAGGACCGCGCAGCGGCGACGTGCCGCCTGGCTGACCGCTCAGGAGGAGATGGAGCGGGCCTGGGCCGCCTACGACGAGGCGGATACCGCCGCCCGTCGCTTCGCGGGTGCCGGGGTGTTGCCCACCCCGCACACCCCCCGTACCCCGGCCGAGTACGCCGCCCGGGAGCGCTACCTGCACCGCGCGGCGATGGCGGCGTACTGGCGGGGCGACCTGACCATGGCGCAGCTCGGCGACGTGTTCGCGCATCGGCGCGGCTGGGATCCCCGGCGGCACCCGGTCGAGCAGGAGGTGCTGCTCAGCCGGACGATCCGGGACGCGAGGCGGGCGGACTACCAGGCCGCTTCGGCCCGGGAACGGGCCGCCTGGCGGGACGCCGAACTGGCTGCCGACTCGGCACGGGTCCTCGCCACGGAGGCCGGGGCGGCGGCGGTCCGGCTGCGCCCCGACCCGCTACCCGCGCGGCGGGCGGTGACCGGCGCGTTCCGACCCGCGGTCGTGGCACGCTGGCGGCCGGCCCGGGCGAGTTGAGCCCGATCCGTGACGTGAGCCGGCTCACGCCGACCGGGAATCGGGCGTCCGGCGCGATCGGCGCGATTCTTCCGGCGAATCCGGTCGCATAGTTGGCGGCCTGTCCGGTTGTCGCCCCCAGGCGTCACCGCAACCGCTTGTCCCATCGAGTCACGTCATCGGCAATACGCGCAGAAATTGCCACGCCATTTCGGGTTTACGCAGGTGAAGCTGGCTTGGCAGGGGTGCGGACGGGCCAGTACTGTCGTCCCGTCCGGTGCGGTAACCGATCGCAGAAGGCGACGCCGCGCCGACCCGCTCAATCGTGATCAACGAACCGGGGACCCATCAGTAAGTCCGGGGTGAATCCGCGAGCAATGGCCCGCGGTAGGGCGATCTTCCCGCCCGAATCCGTCAGCTAACCCGGTAGGCGGTGTCGGAAGGAGTTCCATCCTCGTGCAGCACCTTTCCACCCCTCGGTTGTTCCCTCGCCTCCACGGCGCAGCGGTGCCCCCGCTCATCCGTCCAGTGACGGTGAGCTGACCCCCGGGTCATCGCCCAACCGCCCGGCCGCGCCGGGCGTTCCCCTGAGCGGTTCACCATCCGCGGACCACGGTCCGCGCGTCGACGCCTGCCCGGACACCGGTCCGGGCGCCGGTGTGCCGCTCTCCCCCCGATCCGTGGAGGACCCCGTGAAGCACACCCTGCAGCGTCAGCTCCGCCGTTTCGCCACCGAGCGCCCGTACCAGATCGTCGCCGCCTCCGCCGCGGCCCTGGCCATCGCCACCACCACCGGCGCCCTGCTCACCACCGCCGACGACGCCCCCGCCGGCCAGCGCACCGCGACCACCGTCGCCGAGATGCGCAGCGATGTCGCCGCCTCCCGTGGTGAGGTGCGCGCGGAGTCCCCGTCGGCCGGCGCCGCGCCGACCACCGCCGCCCCGGCCACCAGCGCCGCGTCGCCGGCGGCCAAGGCCAAGAGCAACCCCGACCTCACCCGTAAGCCGACACCGCCGAAGCCGCCCGCGACCAAGGTGCTGGACTACGACTACGAGGCGCAGAACACGTACTACAACTGCGGTCCGGCGGCCACCCGTAACGCCCTCAGCGCCGCCGGGATCGACCGCACCCAGGAGGAGCTCGGCGCGGAGTTGGGCACCACCGAGATGGGCACCAACTCGGCTGAGGACACCACCCGGGTGCTCAACGCCGAGGTGAAGGGTTCCCCGTACCGGACCCGGATGTTCGCCGGGGCCCCCAGCCCGGCCCAGATGGACCGGCTCCAGGCCGACGTCGTCAAGGCCATCACCGACGGCCGCGGCGTGGTCGCGAACGTCGTCGGCGACGCCGTCGACACCGACGGTGGCTGGCACTCCTACGGCGGCGGGCACTACATCGCCGTCGTGGGTTACAAGGACAACGGCCGTACCGTGCGGATCGCCGACTCGGCCAACGCCGCCGACCCGTCGTACTGGATCACCACGATCGACCTGGCCAACTGGATCGCCAGCCGGGGCTACTCCGCCTGACCCGGGCACGCTGACCGCCGCGGGCGTCGTCCCCCACAAGGGGCCGACGCCCGCGGCGTTCTCGTCGGTGCCGTCGGTGTCCGGCGGAGGCGACGACTCTCGTACCCGGCCGAGAACCGTGGGAGACTGCGGCCGTGGTGGATGAATGGGGTGGTCAAGCCGGTCGTGGGCGGGTCCTGCTGCTCCTGCACGGGATGGGCACGACCGGGGACGTCTGGTTGCCGTGGGCGCCGTTGCTGGAGCAGCGCTGGGCGGGACGGTGGCTGGCACCGGATCTCGCCGGTCACGGTTGGGCGGAGCCGCTGCCGTCGTACACCTTCGCGGGGTTCGCCGACCGGGTGGCGCGCGGCCTGGCGCCCGGCGACCGGCTCGTCGTGCTCGGGCACTCGCTGGGCGGGGTGGTCGGCCTCGCGCTGGCCGCCCGCGCCGCCGGGGCACCGGTGGACGCGGTGGTGGGCCTGGGCATCAAGGCCGTCTGGTCACCCGACGAGCTGACCCGCGCGGCCGACCTCGCCGCGCGGCCGGTGAGCTGGTTCGCCACCCGGGCCGAGGCGGCGCGCCGCTACCTGCGGGTCTCCGGCCTGGCCGGTCTGGTCCTGCCGGACGATCCGGTGGTGGACGCCGGGCTGCGTCAGGTCGACGGCCGGTGGCGCCTCGCCATGGACCCGACCGCGTTCGCCGTGGGAGAGCCCGACCTGACCGCGCTGCTGGCGGCGACCGACGTGCCGGTCGTGCTGGCGCGCGGCGAGCACGACCCGATGGTCACCGACGAACAGCTCAAGGAGTACGGGGTGCCGGTCGCCACGCTGCCCGGTCTCGGCCACAACGCGCACGTGCAGGACCCGGCGGCCGTGCTGGCGCTGCTGGACCCGTACCGCTGAGCAGCTACACCGGTGTGGGCGCGGCCAGTTCCGGCGTCGGTGCCAGCTCCCGGCGGGCGGCGGTCAGGAACGCCTCGGCGTACGACTCGGCGGGGAAGTCGCCCAGGTAGCGGCGGCGGGTGGCCCAGCGGGCCTCGGCCAGCGGGTCGGTGTCCAGCAGGTCGGTCAGCACACCGTCCAGGTTGGACATGTCTCCGCGCAGCACGTAACCCGAACCGGCCAGCGGGAAGCGTTCCACGAACCGGTCGCCCGCGCCGCCCATGTCGGTCACCGCGTACGGCTTGCCGGAGTAGAGGTAATCGGAGATCACCCCGGACACGTCGGAGACCAGGGCGTCGGAGGAGTTGACGCACTCGGTGAGGCTCAGCTCCCGGGCCGCCGCGCCGAACACGTGCTGCCGACCGGTGCGGGCCCGGTCGGCGGCCAGCAGCTCGGTCAGCCGGCCCAACTGGCGTGCCGACGCCGGGTTCTGCGTCGTGTACGGGTGCGCCCGCAGGATCACCGTCGCGCCGCGTTCCAGCAGCGAACGCAGCAACCGCTCGGCCACCGGCAGCGAGCAGTAGTCGGCGTCGGCGTGGTGCCCGGTCCAGGTGGGGGTGTAGAGCACGGTGGGGTGGGCCAGGCCCCGCGCGGGCTCCGGGCGTACCTGGATCGACTCGACCTGCGGCCGGCCGACCACCACGAACTTCTCGGCGGGGATCCGCACCCCGGCGCGGGCGTACCTGTCGATAGCGGCCGGACCGGCCACGAAGATCCGATCGAAGATCCCGGACACCGGGTTGGCGCTCGGCGCCTTGTCGCTGTCGCCGTGGTGCAACTGGACGTGGGTGAGCTGGGTGAAACGGATGCAGTGGCTGTTCTTCGCCCCGTGGTTGACGTAGAACGCCGCCCGCAGGCTCGGCACCAGCGCCTCGTCCATGGCCCGCAGGGTCGGGCAGTAGACCACCGGGGCGTCGGTGGCCGCGGCGACCGGGGCGAGGAACTCCGGCTCGCGCAGCATGACCAGGAACGGGCGGCCGATCCGCTGCAGGTACGGCAGCCACATGGTGACCTGGTATTCCGAACCGGGCGGGGCCGAGAAGTAGAGCACGAACTCCGGCTGGTGCCGACGCAGCGCGCGGCCCACCGCCCCACCGCCGGCGCCCGGCCGGAACCGCCGCCGGGCCAGGTCCAGCCCGACCGCCCCGGCACCCGCACCGACCAGCAGGCTGGCGAGCAGTGGCACCACGGCCGGCAGGGTCAGCGCGGCGGCGACGGCCACCACGGCGAGCAGCCCGAGCAGCGCGGTGCCGAGCTGGTCGGCGACCAACGGCGTCCAGGCGCGAACCGGCAGGTTCGCCGCCCGGATCTCCAGGTTGCCGGCGGTCCGCAGGGGCCCCACCAGCAGCACCAGCCCCAGCAGGACCAGTGCGGTGGCGACCAGCGCCACGTCGAACCCGTCGTCCAGCCGCCGCCAGTAACCCACCAGGACGGCGGCGGCGATCAGCGTCGTCTCCGCGACGAGGTCGGCGCCGGGCCGGACGCGCTGCTCCGCGGCCGCCGCGACCACTGCCGCGACGGCCACCGCCAGGCCCCAGCCGGTGGCGTCGGTGAGCGCCAGCACGACGAAGGCCAGCACGGCCAACCCGGTGCTCAGGCAGCGGGCAGCCAGCTTTCGGACCAGGTCGCCGCGCATGTCGCTCCGTTCGTGGTTCCGCAGGCGTGGGCGTCAGTTGGCCGACGCCGTGTCGGCCGCCGTCTCGACCTGACCCGGCCCGCCCTGCGTCGGCACGCTCGGCGTGGCCGCGTCACCGGGCGCCCGGCGTACGTCGATCACCTGGCCGGTCAGGTCGGAGATCAGCACGTCCAGGGACGACTGGGCGACGGCCTCCGCGGCGAGCAGCGTGTGCTCCGGCTCCTCGCCGAAGGCCCGCGTCCGCATCGGGGTGGCGGTCCGTTCCGGGTTGATGCAGTTGACGCGTACGCCGACGTCGGCCCACTCGTCGGCGAGCGCCTGGGTCAGGTTGACCAGGGCGGCCTTGGTGGCCGAGTAGAGCGCGTAGCGGGCCCGCCCACGGGTGTAGGAGCTGGAGGTGTACAGCAGCAGTTGGCCCTTGGTCTGCTGCAGGTAGGGCAGCGCCTGGCGAGCGATGGTCACCGGGCCGACGAAGTTGACCTGGAGCACCCGGTCCATGGTCTCCTCGTCCATCTCGGCGAGTTCGCCCCGCTCCAGGATCCCGGCGGTGACCACCACGTGGTCGATCCGGCCGGTGGCCTCGAACGCGGTCGTCAGCGCGGCCTCGACGTCCTCGGCCCGCTCCACGTGGGTGCCGGTGCTGGAGCGGCTGAACGGGAAGACCTGGGCGCCGAAGCGCCGGGCCAGCTCGGTCAACTCGTGGCCGATGCCGTAGCTGCCGCCGAACACCACGATGGTGCGGCCGGTCAGCTCCTCGCTGTAGCTGCGGTGGTCGGTCAGCCGGGGTGCCTGTGCCGCCGCGAGCTGGAACAGCTTGTCGGCCAGATGCACGTCGACCGGGTGGGTGACCTTGATGTTCTCGTCCGAACCGTCGATCACCTTGATCGGGGTGCCGGGCAGGTAGCGCAGCACCACGCCGCAGTCGTCGGTGGCGGCGAAGTTCGGGTCCCCCTCGGCGATCCGGTACGCCGCACGGATGGTGGGGGAGCGGAACGCCTGCGGGGTCTGGCCCCGGCGCAGCCGGGACCGCACCGGGATGTCGGTGATGCAGTCGTTGTCGTCCACCTGAATGATCGTGTCCGCGGACGGGATGGCCACGTCCACGGCGTCGTAGGTCCAGAGGGCGTTGACGCACTCGCGCACGATCCGGCCGCTGAGCAGCGGGCGCACCGCGTCGTGGAAGAGGATGTTGCAGTCTTCCGGGCCGACCGCGTCCAGCGCGATCCGGGTGGTGGCGTTGCGGGTGTCACCGCCCTCGATCACCTTGGTGACCTTGCGCAGGCCGGCCTTCTCGACGATCTGCTGGGCGTCGTCCACGTGACCGGACGCCATCAGCACGATGATCTCGTCGATCTCGGGCGCGGCCTCGAAGACCGCCAGGGTGTGCTCGATGATCGGCTTGCCGGCGATCTTCAGCAGCTGCTTCGGGATGCCCAGGCCCAGCCGCGTTCCGGTGCCGCCGGCCAGAACCACGGCCACCGTCCGCGAGGGCCGCCATGGCGTCGGGGTCTCCGCTGCGGCGTCCGGGCCAGTGGTCTGGTCCTGCGTCATTGCCGGATCCTCACTCTCAGGGATGCGTTAACGGAAAGTTCCGCCCGAGCGGCGACGGGATGAACCTTAACGCGCGGACCGCGCCGCCCCAACGCGGGCGACGCGGTCCGTGGCGTCGTGTCGATGCCGGAGGTGTTACTTGCTGTTCGCGTACGCCTCGTAGGCCCGGACGACCTCGTCGGTGGGGCCGTCCATCCGCAGGACGCCCGATTCCAGCCAGATCGTCCGCTCGCAGGTGTCCCGTACGGACGAGAGCTGGTGGCTGACCAGGAACACCGTGCCCGCGTCCGCGCGCAACTCCCGCACCCGCTGCTCGCTGCGCTTGCGGAAGCCCTTGTCACCGGTGGCGAGCGCCTCGTCGATGAGCAACACGTCGTGCTTCTTGGCCGCGGCGATGGAGAACCGCAGCCGGGCCGCCATGCCGGACGAGTACGTCCGCATCGGCAGGCTGGCGAAGTCGCCCCGCTCGTTGATCCCGGAGAACTCGATGATCCCCTCGGCCTGTCGGGCGACGTCGTCGGGATGCATGCCCATGGCCAGGCAGCCGAGGGTGACGTTGCGTTCGCCGGAGAGGTCGTTGAGCAGGGCGGCGTTCACGCCCAGCAGGGACGGCTGCCCCTGGGTGTAGATCGCGCCCCGGTTGACCGGCAGCAGGCCGGCGATGGCCCGCAGGATGGTGGACTTGCCGGAGCCGTTGGTGCCGATCAGCCCGATCGCCTCGCCCCGGTACGCGGTGAAGGAGATCCCCTTGACCGCGTGCACCTCCCGGATGTTCGGCGCGGAGGTGCGCTTGACCAGCCGACGTAGCGCGGCCACCGGCGTGGTGCCACCGCCGGCGCCCTGGTGGACCCGGTAGATGATGTGCGCGTCGTCCACGACGACGGTCGGGATGCGCTCCTGCGTCGGGGTCATCGTCGCGGTCGCCTCGATGGGCGTGTCGAAGTGCTCAACCACGGCCGTACTCCTGTTCGCCGCGCCAGAAGTAGATGAAACCGCCGATCCCGGCGACCAG
Source organism: Micromonospora sp. WMMD964 (assembly GCF_029581455.1). Taxonomy (NCBI): domain Bacteria; kingdom Bacillati; phylum Actinomycetota; class Actinomycetes; order Micromonosporales; family Micromonosporaceae; genus Micromonospora; species Micromonospora sp. WMMD964. The sequence goes on from NZ_CP120860.1 coordinate 3,224,181, forward strand.
CGCCCACCCGGCGCCGACCAGCCAGAGCTGCGTCAACGAGTCGTTGAGCAGCGGCGCCTCCTCGAGCAGCGTGTACCGCGCCAGCTCGATGTAGACCAGCATCGGGTTGTACTGCACGAGGGTCGTCGCCCAGGCGGGCAGCCGCTCGAAGAGGGTGACGCTGTAGAGGACGCCGGAGCCGTACATCCAGGTGCGCAGGACGAACGGCATGACCTGCTTGAGGTCGCTCGCCTTGGAGCCCATCCGGGCCACCAGCAGCACCACACCGGCGTTGAACACCGCCTGCAGGAACAGGGCCGGTACCAGCAGCAACCACTCCAGCGTGATCGGCTCGCCGGTGACCAGCACGATGCCGATCAGGACCACCATCGAGGCCAGCAGTTGCTGGAACTGCGTCAACGTGGTGGACAGCGGCAGGCTGGCCCGGGGGAAGTGCAGCGCCCGGATCAGCCCCAGGTTGCTGCTGATCGACTGGGTGCCGGCCAGGACCGCGCTCTGGGTGAAGTTGAAGATGAACAGCCCGGTGGTCAGGTAGGCGATGTAGTTCGGGATCTCGGCCTGTGCCAGCACCACCCCGAAGATCAGGTAGTAGACCGCCGCGTTGGTGAGCGGTGTGAGCACCTGCCAGAGCTGACCCAGCTTGGCGTTGCTGTACGAGGCGACCAGCTTGGCGTTGGCGTACGAGGCGATGAAGTGCCGGTACGCCCATAGTCGGCGGCTGTACTCGACGATGCTGGGGCGCTCACCGGCGACCCGTAGCCCGTGTCGAGCGGCCAGCTGCGCCTGGGTCAGGCCCGTGTCGGGGTCGACCAGCGCGGTGGTGGCCATGGAAATGGCGCTCCGATCTCTGTGCAGACGGGGTGGCTCGCGACGATGGGATCCTAGTGGGAGATGTGCGCGGGGCGCCGCCTCGTCGCTGCGTGGACAGTAGTCCGAAACACGTCGGGACGCAACCGTATCGTCGTTGCGTTACGCTGGTCCGCGTGACCTGCGATAAGAGCCCTGGATGACGACCGAGAAGAGGCGGGCCCCGGCCGGAGCGGCGGTGCTGCGCGACGAGATCACCGCGGCGATCCGGCGCGCGTTGATGCAGGAGCTCGCGGCCGTCGGCTACGGCCGGCTCTCCATCGAGGCGGTGGCCCGGCGGGCCGGCGTCAGCAAGACGGCGATCTACCGGCGGTGGAGTTCGAAGCTCGACCTGGTGTTGGAGATCGTCGCCGCGGCGGCCCACGGCAAGTTGCCGGCGCTGGACACCGGCACCCTGCGCGGTGACCTCGCCCTGCTGTTCCAGGCGGTGGCGCACGCGCTGCGGCACCCGCTGGCGTCGCAGATCATCCCGGACCTGCTGGCCGAGGCCGCCCGCAACCCGAGCATCGACGAGACCCTGCGTCGGGTGCTGCACGCACGCCAACAGGAGATCGGCGGGCGGCTGGTCACCCGTGCGGTGCAGCGCGGCGAACTGCCCGCCGACACCGACCCGGACGCGGCGGTCGACCTGATCGTCGGCCCGCTCTACTGGCGGCTCGCCATCGCCCGCCTCCCGCTCACCGACAGGTACCTCGACGACCTGGTCGAAGCCGTGGCCGCCGGGCTCGGCGCCGACAGCGCCCTGCCCCGCCCCCGGTCGGCCCCGATCCCGGGTTGACCAGGTCTCCGACACTCGGTCGCCCGCAGGATCGGCCCGCCTGTCCGATTCCGCTAGGCTGCCCCCTTGGCACCCGGCTGTCATCGATCAGACATCCGCTTTTCGCCCTCATTTCGCCGCCGGACGACAAGGACGCCCCGTGACGCAAGTCGAAGACGCTGTTGCGACGCCAGCGCCAGCCGACCAGAGGAACCCCGGTGCCCGACCCGGCGGTGGCAGCCGGCGTGGTCTGATCGGGCGGGTCAACGCCGCGGTGGCGGGGTTGCCCGTCGTGTTCACCGACGCGGCGGTGGTCAGCTTCGCCATCTGGACGCTGCTGTACCACCTCAACCTCGGCCTCAACCTGCGTCCGTCGGTCATCTTCCTGGTCTGGGTCGTCCTGCAACCGGTCGCGGCGTACGTGGCCTGGCGGCTCCGTCGTCGCGACGTGTCCCCACCGTCGTCCGACGACGAGACGGTGACCGCTCCGGCCGAGGCGCCCGCCGACCGCGCGTCGCTGCTGCGTCGGTACGCGGTGCCGGTGGCCGCCGCGGTCGGAGCCGCGGTCTTCGCCGCCTTCGGCAAGGGGTCGTTGAGCTGGTGGCTGGCTGCCGTGCTCGGCCTGGTCTCGGTGGTCTCCGCCTGGCTGGTGCTGTCCCGGGCCGGTAGGCCGACCGGCGCGGTCACCGCCGAGCCCGTCCGGGCGACGACCCCGCTGCAGGGGTACGTCGTCCTCGTCGTCGCCCTGGCCGCCGCGTACTTCGGCACGCTGCTCAACCGGGTGTCCCTCGACGACGTCTTCTACGTCGGCAAGTCGGTGTGGGTGGCCGAGCGGGACACCATCCCGTTCAAGGACTTCCTGTTCACCGAGGGCGTGTTGCCGGGTGGTTCGGCTAACCCGCCGCTGCCGTCGTTCGAGGTGTTCGTCGGAGCGCTGGCCCGGGCGCTGCACGTGCACGCCGCGTCGGTGCTCTGGTACCTCCTGCTGCCGGTGCTGGCCGTCTTCGCGGTCCTCGCCCTGTGGCGTCTCGCGCAGCGCTGGGCCCCGCGTCGCCCGCTCGTCGTGTTCCTCGTGGCGGCGGCCTACATCCTGCTCGTGGCGTACTACGCCGACGCCCTGAACACCTACCACCTGCCCCGGCTCAGCCAGGGCAAGAGCGTCTTCCTGCACGCGCTGATCCCCCTCGCCTGGGTCTACCTCACCGACTACCTGGAGCACCGCTCCCGGCGAGCGCTGGTCCTGCTCACGTTGCTCTCCGTCGCCGGCGTCGGCTACACCACCACCGCCGTGTTCCTCCTGCCGCTGCTCGCCGGGGCGGCCGGGGTGGCGCTGCTGGCCGCCCGGCGGGTGCGGGAAGCCGTCGTGTGCTTCCTGGCCGCCTCGGCCTATCCGCTGCTGTCCGGCGTGCTCGTCCAGGTGCTGCGCGGTGGCGTGGAGGAGGCCGCGGCGACGTACGCGCCGCTGCTGCCGCTGCGGACCATCTACGAGCTGACCCTGTGGCTCGGCCTCCTCGGTCTCATCGGTGGGCTGGCCGTCTGGTTGTCCCCCCTCCTGCTCCGCCGTGGCGTGCCACAGCAGCTCGCCGTCGGCGCCGCGCTGGCGGTGACGGTCCTGATGGTGCCCGGCGTGTTGAAGCTCGGTGGTGACCTGAGCGGTCTGACGGCGGTGCTCTGGCGGGTGCCGTGGATCCTGCCGGTCCCCGCGTTGGTCGGCCTCCTCGCGGTCATCCGACTGCCCGGGCCGGCCCGGGCGAACGGGGTCCTCGCCGTCGTCCTGCCGCTGCTGCTGGTGTTCGCCTTCTACACCGAGGGCAAGCCGATGTGGTACGGCGGTAAGGCGGTCGAGACCAGCCCGACCTGGCGGATGCCGCCCAACCGCAAGGCCGCCTCCTTCTGGATCAAGAAACTGGACCGCCCCGCCGGCCTGGTGCTCGCCCCGTCCTCGGTGATGCGGTCGCTCCCGCAGGTCACCACGGAGGTCCGGGTGGTGCTGCCGCGCGACCTGTACCTCACCGACTACGGCCCGCAGACGCAGTTCGCCACCGACCGGCTGCTGCTCGCGACGTTCGCCGACGGGCAGACCGTGACCCCTGACGGGCAGCCCGTGTCCATTCCCGACGTCGCCGCGGCGATGGACCGGGTGGGCGTGGGCATGGTCTGCGCGTGGAAGGGCAACCCCGCCGTCGCCGCTGCCGCCCCCGCCCTCGGGCTGGAGGAGTTCGCGTCGCGCAAGGCACCGGGTGCCATGGTCTGCTACCGCGTCGGCGCCCCCGGCGCGGTGACCGGCGGATCCTGAGGACGGTCGCGGTGCAGGGGTTTGACCGGAATGCTGCTCGGATACCCGCTCGATACCACCGCGCCCGTTCGCGTTAAGGTCGCAGTCACGTCCGTCGGCCCCGTGCCGGCGTGACGTGACGAGCGCCCACCAGGCGCCTCAGTCTCGGCTCCCGGTGCGCGCGACGGCCCGAGCCCAGCCCGATACGAAGATCGTAGGGAGCGAACTCGCTTGTTCGGCACGTTGTCAGGTCGGATCGGAGTGGCCGCCAGCGCGGCGCTGCTGGTGCTGGCCTACCTGGTCATGCTCGTCGGCGGCGCACTGGGCTGGGTCGCGCTGTTCGCGGTCGCCGGGCTGGCCGCAGTCTTCGGCGACTTCTTCCTCGCCCGCTGGTCTCCGGCCTCGCACGTGCTGCTGGAGAAGGCGGGTCTGCACTGGTCGTACCGGCAGCTGACCCGGGATCTCGCGGCCGTGTTGCTCGTCGTCGCCGAGGTGCGGCTCACCGGCGGTGAGCTGACCCTGCTGTTGGTGCTGCCGGCCGTGGTGTGGGTCGCATCCGTCTTCGCCGGCGCGCTCTCCGTCCTGATCGAGCGCCGTAACCCGATGTCCGCCCTGGTGCGCAACATCGAGTTGGGACCGCTGCGCTCGGCCCCCCGGCCGCCCGCCTGGGCGACGGCGGTCACCGGCGAACGGATGCCCCTGCTCAACCTGCTGCTGGTGCCGGCCGCCGTGGCCGCCGCCGTGCAGCACGACGCCACCCCGTTCTTCTCCGCCGGCACGGTGGGGGTCGTCGCGACCGGTGCGGTGGCCGCCACCGTCGCGCTGACCTGGCTGCGGGGCCGAGGTGCGCCGCAGGCGCCGCTCCTGCCCGCCGTCCAGCGTTGGATGGACACCTACCGACCCGAGGTCGCGCTCTACTTCGCCGGTCCGGCCAAGGACGTCTACCAGGCCAACATGTGGCTCGCCCCGGTCGAGGCGCTCCAGCAGCGCGCGGTGGTGCTGATGCGCAGCCGGGAGGCGTTCCAGGAGTTGGCCGACACCCGGCTGCCGGTGATCTGCGTACCGGCGGGGGTCGACTTCATGAACCTCGACCTCACCGGCATCCGCGCGGCGCTCTACGCCGCGAACGTCGGCGCGAACATCCACATGCTGCGCGAGCCCACCACGAAGCACGTCTTCGTCGGGCACGGTGACAGTGACAAGCAGGCCAGCGTCAACCCTTACAGCAAGGTGTACGACGAGGTCTGGGTGGCCGGCCTGGCCGGCCGGGAGCGGTACGCCCGGGCCGGTGTGGGGGTGCTCGACTCGGACATCGTGGAGATCGGCCGCCCGCAGCTCGCCGGGGTGCACACCTTCGGCGCCGAGTCGGTGGACCGGCCGTTCACCGTGCTTTACGCCCCCACCTGGGAGGGTTGGCTCGACGACGACCCGTACCACACCTCGCTGGTGCTGATGGGTGAGCGGATCGTCAAGGGCCTGCTGGCCACGAGCCCCCGACTGCGGCTGATCTACAAGCCGCACCCGCTCACCGGCTCGCGGTCGACCGCGGCCCGGGCCGTGCACGAGCGGGTCGTGGCGGCCATCCGCGCCGCCGGCGGCGACGCGGACGCGTCCTCCCTGGACGGCACCGCGCACCTGGTGGTCACCGGTCGTACGCCCGCACTGTTCGACTGCTTCAACCAGACCGACCTGCTGATCAGCGACGTGTCCAGTGTGGTCTCCGACTTCGTGCAGAGCCAGCGCCCGTACGTGGTGGCCAACCCGGCCGGCCTGTCCGAGGACGAGTTCCGCCGGGAGTACCCGACGGCGCGTGCCGCGTACCTGCTCTCCAAGGACTGCGGCGAGTTGGAGAAGATCGTCTCGGTGACCCGGGCCGGGGACGACCCGATGACCGAGGCCCGCCGGGAGCTGAAGACCTACCTGCTCGGCCCCGCCGAGGCGAACCCGATGGACCGGTTCCAGGAGGAGATCAGCCGCCTCTGCCGCTGACCGGCACGAATGGCACCGCGCGCCCGGCCCGACACTCTCGGGCCGGGCGCGGCCGGGTCAGCCCAGCAGGGCGGCCACCGCCTCGGCGACCGGGGTGTCCGCCGGCAACGCCTGCGCCGCCACCACCGCGGCGACCGGCAGCGGACCGTACAGGTGCGGGAAGAGGTCCCCGCCGCGGGACGGCTCCCACCGCAGCGTGTCGCCCAACCGGTGCTCCGCGACGCTCAGCAGGGTCAACCCGGTCACGCCGGCGAAGTGCCGGCGCGCCGTCTCCACCACCTGGTCGCCGCCGGAGAGGTGGATGAAACCGTCCTGCCGGTCCACCGCGGAGCCGGTGAAGGCCCCGGCGGCCAGGGCGTCGTCCCATTCGGTGCTGGACAGCAGTTTGTAGATCACCTCGGCAGCCTACGGCGCTGTCCCGGGCGCACCGCGCCGGTTTCGTCGGTACCGCCGCGCTCGTCGCCCCCCGCCGGGCATGCTCAGGTCAAGGCCGCGGAGGGGATGGGCGATGCAGAGCTACGACGACGACTGGACCGACAGCCAGCGCGCGCTGTACGACGAGTGCTACCGGGCCGGTGGCGAGTGGGCCGAGGATCCGGACACTCCGTCCGACGACGTCCAGCACGTGATCAACCTGGCCGAGGCGGACGACGACGCCTTCGAGGACGCCGAGATCGACTTTCCGCCCCTGGTCGACGCGGTCACCCAGGCCGGCGGCGTCACCGTCACGAGTGTGCCGGCCAGCCACGAGGATCCGGGCTTCCGCGGCTTCACCGACGGCGTCCGGGACGCCACCGCCGACGACGTCTTCGGCCTCTAGCCGTAACACCCGAGGTAGGCGGCCTCCCGCTTCGCGCACGCTTCTGCCACCATTCGCAGAACGGCGTTGCGACGGACGGAGGCACGGGTGCGGATCCTGCTGGTGGAGGACGACCGCCGGGTCGCCGGTGCGCTCTCCTCCGCCCTGACCCGCCGTGGGTACGAGGTCGAGCACGCGGCCACCGTCGCGGCCGCGCTCTCCGCAGCACCGTGCGACCTGGTGCTGCTCGATCTGACCCTGCCCGACGGGGACGGCACCGACCTGTGCCGGGAGCTGCGCCGCCGCAGCAGCCAGCTCGGCATCATCGCGGTGACCGCGCGGGGCGAGGAACGGGATCGGGTGCTGGGTCTGCGCCTTGGCGCGGACGACTACGTCGTCAAGCCGTTCTCGATGGTGGAGTTGCAGGCCCGGATCGAGGCGGTGCTGCGTCGGGCCGCGAACGCCGCGCCGGAGCGGCACCTCATCGAGGCCGGGCCGGTACGCATCGACGTGGCCGCCCGGACGGTGACCGTGGACGGCCGCGCCGTCACGTTGACCCGCAAGGAGTTCGACGTGCTGCTCTCGCTGGCCCGCCAGCCCGGGGTGGCGGTGCCCCGCGATCGAATCCTGCTCGACGCGTGGGGCACCACCTGGGCCGACCGGCACACCGTCGAGGTGCACGTCGGGTCGCTGCGCGGCAAGCTCGGCGACGCGCGCCTGGTGGAGACCGTCCGCGGCGTCGGCTACCGCCTGCGTGACGCGTGAGGGGCTGACGTGCGCCGCCGACTGGTGATCAGCTACCTGCTGCTGATGGTGCTCGTCCTCATCGCGTTGGAGACACCGCTGGCCGCCACCATGGCCAGCCGGGAGACCGAACGGGTCCGTGCCGACCGGCTCGCCGACGCCACCCGGTTCGCCTCGCTGGCCGGGCCGGCGTTACGCGACGGTGGGCCGGGCCCGATCGAGTCCGAGCTGACCAGCTACGACGACCTGTACGCGATCGGCGTCGCGGTCGTCGACCGGGACCGGAGCACCCCCGTCGCGTCGCCGAGGTGGCAGCCCGACCCGGGGACGGCGGCGGTTCTGGACGTCGCGCTGTCCGGGCAGCAGACCAGCGCGCCCGAGTCGGTGTGGCCCTGGACGACCGGCCCGGTGGTGGTGGCCGCGCCGATCAACGACGGCGGTGAGGTGCTCGGCGCGGTGGTGATCGTGACGCCGTCCGACCCGATCCGCCGGGCTGTCGCCGCGTGGTGGCTGCTGCTCGCCCTGGCCGGTCTGCTCGCCGTGCTGGCCTGCGTGCTCACCGCGTTCGGGTTGGCCGGTTGGGTGCTGCGCCCGGTCACCGAGCTGGACGCGGTAACCCACGAGATCGCCGAGGGCGACCGGGGCGCCCGGGTGCAGCACCGCCTGGGCCCGCCGGAGCTACGCCGCCTGGCGACCAGTTTCAACCACATGGCCGACGTCGTCTCCGACGTGATGGACCGGCAGCGCGCCTTCGTCGCGCACGCCAGCCACCAACTGCGCAACCCGCTCACCGCGCTCCGGCTGCGGGTGGAGGAGCTGGGGCCCAGCCTCACCGACCCGGATGGCCGGTCCGAGCACCGGCTGGCCCTGGAGGAGACCGACCGGTTGGCGTTGGTGCTCGACGCCCTGCTCACCCTCGCCCGGGCCGAACGGGAGGAGAACGAGCGGGTCACCGTGGACGCCGCCGCCGTGGCCGCGTCCCGGGTGGCCGCGTGGGCGCCGCTGGCCCGGCACCGTTCGGTCGCGTTGCGGTTGGCCACGACCGATGCCCCGGCGTACGCCCAGACCGTGCCCACCGCCGTCGACCAGGCGCTGGACGCGTTGATCGACAACGCGGTGAAGTTCAGCGGGGCCGGCGGGGCGGTGACGGTGACGGTGGCCCGCCGCGACGACGGGGTGGCGCTGGAGGTGCGGGACTCCGGGCCGGGCATGACCGAGAGTCAGCTCGGCCAGGCGACCGAACGGTTCTGGCGAGCGCCGGACGCCCAGAACGTCGACGGCGCGGGGTTGGGGCTCACCATCGCCGCCGTGCTGGTGGACGCCTCCGACGGGCGGCTCACCATGCGCCCGGGGGAGTCGCGAGGGCTGGTCGCCGCCCTGTGGTTCCCGGCTGCGGAGCCCGACCCGTCGGTGGAGCCCCTGGACGCCGAGTCGACCGCCGACCTGCGGCCCACCCCGGCGTGACGGCGGGCCCTCAGGGTTTGGCCGCGCGGTACCAGTCGGCCGCCCCGGGGTGCAGCGCCAGCGGGGCGGTGACGATCGCCGAGCGAGGGCTCATCCGCCCCGCCGCCGGATGCGCGGCGGCCAGTTCGGCCCGGCGTTCCATCAACAACCTGGTCACCTCCCGGACCAACCGCTCGGGCAGGTCGGCCCGGACGATGAGGTAGTTCGGGTCGGCGACGGTGGTCACCGCGTCCACCCCGTACACCGAGCGGGGGATGTCCCGGGAGACGTAGACCTGGCCGTAGCGGTCGCGCAGCGGCTCGGTCCACTCGCTGAGGTCCACGATCCGGGTGGCGCTGCGCCAGGCCAACTCCTCGATACCCCGTACCGGCAACCCGCCGGAGAAGAAGAACGCGTCGATCCGCCCGGAACGAAGCGCCGCCACCGAGTCGTCCAGCCCGAGCCGTTCCCGACGCACCTCGTCGCCGCCGAGGCGGGCCACCTCCAGCAGCCGGGTCGCGGTGATCTCGGTGCCCGACCCGGGTGCGCCGACGGAGACGCGACGGCCCCGCAGGTCGCCGACGGTGCGTACCGGACCGCCGCCCGTGGTGACCAGGTGCAGCTGATCGTCGTACACCCGGGCGATGGCCGCGACGGAGGGATTCTCCGCCGTGGTCGTGGGCAGCACGTCGGCCTGGGTGAAGCCCAGCTCGGCCGCCCCCGAGCCGACCAGCTGCACGTTCTCCGCCGAGGCGGCGGTGATCACCACGCTGGCCCGTACGTCGCCGAGTTCCCGGTTGAGGATGGCCGCCAGGGACTGACCGAACGCGTAGTAGACGGCGGTGGGGCTGCCGGTGGCGATCCGGATCGTCGTCGTCTCGGTCGGGGCGTCCCGGCAGCCGGTCGCGAGCGTCGCGGTCAGCAGCACCGTCAACAGGGCCGCCGACCGCGCGCGGTGGCGACCGGGCCGGCTGGACGAGGTACGACTCACGCGCTGCACTGTGCGCCGTCGCACCGGTACGCGCAAGCCCCTTGCCGGGCCGTGCCGGCCCAGTGTGGCCGGCGCCTCGATCAGGACGCCGGACGACGTGCCGGCGGCGCCACGGTGCCCGCCGCCGTCGCGGGACCGCGCGCCGGCTCCAGCGCCGCGCTGCTCAGGATCCGTGCCCGGTCCGGGCCGTCGGCCACGCTGACCAGGAAGCAGCCGGTGCCGGGGCGGAGCCGGGCCGGGACGTCGAGCACCGCGGCACCGCGGATCAGCACCGCGGCCAGCTCGCGGTCGGTGAGCCGCACGCCGAGGATGTGCCGGCGGACGTGCCGCCCGGCGGCCAGCAGCGCCGAACGCCAGGCCGCCGCCGCGAGCCGGTTCACCAACCGTCGGCGCGCCGGCGAGGCCCCGGGCAGCGGCCCGCCGAGCAGCTCACGCCGCCCCTGCCACCAGCCCGCGTCCAACACCCGGGTGTACGCGTCCTGGTGCTCCTGCGGAACCCAGAGTCGGTGTAGTTCGTAACGGCGGCGCAGACCGCCGACGGCGACCTCGTGGGTGACCGGGACGTCCAGCCGGGCGAGCAGTTGCCGCATCCGTTGCGCCGCGTCCTCCCGGTTGAACTCCACCCCCGGGGTGTGCGCCGGCCGGGCCGTGGTCGGCCGGGCGGTGGTCGGGGGTGGCGTGCAGCGCAGCAGGCAGGCGGCCTCGAACGCGTCGCCCAGGGTCAGCCAGTCCAACGGAGGTGGCGGCGCCGGGGAACGGGGCCGGTCGAGCACTGCGGGTTCGGGGGTCAACGGAGGCTCCCTCGTCGGAGTCTGGGTGTCCCTACCGTGGCCCCTGCGTCCCCGTTACGGAACTGCTCCGGCCCAGCCTTGAGCAAATCTTGCGGCTGCCGACCGGTCAGAGGTCGGTGACCACCAGGTCCACCTGCCGTACGCGACCCGGCGCGGTGGCCTGCTCCACGACTGTGTGCTTCAGCTCGCCGAGCGTGCCGATCAGCTCGTCGGCGGTGCGCGGGCGGACGCCGGCGACGAGTAGGTCGCGGACGAGACGCCCCTTGGTCGCCTTGTTGAAGTGGCTGACCACCGAGCGGACCGGCACCCCGTCGACCTCACGCTCGTGCAGCACGCGCACGGTGACGGTCCGCTCGGCCAGCTTCCCGCGCGGCGTCCAGGTGGCCGCGTACGCCCCGGAGCGCAGGTCCAGCACCGGGCCGTTGCCGGCGGCGGCGTCCAGCACCGGGGTCAGCTCCCTGCGCCAGTACGCCGACAGCGCTCCGACGTCCGGCAGGCGGGCGCCGATCGGGCAGCGGTACGGCGGGATGCGGTCGGCCAGCCGCACCGCGCCCCACAGTCCGGAGCTGATCAGGATCGACCGGCGGGCCGCCCGTTGCGCCGCGGCCGGCAGCGAGGCCAGGTCCAACGCCTCGTAGAGCACACCGGTGTAGAGCCGTTCGGCCGGGGCGGTGGCCGCCTCCCGCAGTCGGGCGTTGCGGCGCAGCTCACCCCGCTGGCCCTCGCTGAGCCCGAGCGCCGACCGCGCGGCTTCGGCGTCCGGCCCGGCGCAGAGTGTCACCAGCGCGTCCAGCACCCGCTCCCGGGCCGGGTTCAGCTCGGGCAGCGACACCCGGTCCGGGGACCAGCGCCGTCCGGTGCCGGCGTCGGCCTTCCCCTCGGAGGGCGGCAGCAGGATGAGCATGGGTCTCCTCGACGGGTGCAACGGCGGCGGCCCGGCCAGCGTACGACCCGCCACTACCGCCAGGGTCGCACCGGGGTGTCGGGGTGGTACACGCGATAGCCACCGATCTCGCGTACCGGCGCGGCGTCGGCCCGGTCGGCGAGCAGTCGACGCAGCCGCCGATCCATCGGCGAGTCGACTTCCGTCACGTAGCCCGGCCGTTCGGCCCGCCCGACCTGCCGCCAGTACGGCAGGTAGCGGTTCTGCCCGGGGGACAGGTCGCCGTCGAGCACCCCGCAGACCACCGCCTCGTCGGTGTTGAAGATCAACCGGTTGCAGGTCCAGTAGTCCCCGTACACCTGGTGGGGGCCGTCGGCGCGCAACGCGGCGGCCAACTCCCGGGCCTGGGCCTCCTCGGTCCGGGACGCCCCGGTGCCGGTGGCCGCGAAGAGCACGGTGACCAGCAGCGCGATCGCGGTCAGGGCGGCCAACACGGCGGTGGACAGCGCCCCGGTGAGCCGCCCGAGCGCGCCGACGGTGCCCCGCCGGCAGGCCACCGCCACCACCCAGAGCGGCCAGAGCACCGCCGGCAGCGACAGCTGCAGCACCGACAGGTAACGGGCGTTGTCCAGCGGGCTGGTCGCGGCGAGCGGGCTACGTACGTACGACAGCAGGGTCAACCCGGCACCGGCGACCAGCGCGAGCTGCACGACCGGCCCGACCCGCTCCCCGCGTGGCCGGGCCGCCCGGCCGGTCTGCTCCCCGCGCGGTCGGGCCGCCCGGCGGTACGCGAGCACCGCGAACACCGCGCCGACCACCAGCAGCACCGGGTACAGCACCCCGAACCACTGTTGCCACCGACCGCAGCCGTCCACCGGGCAGAGCCCGTGCGCCAGCGGCACCCCCTCCAGCAGGCCGCCACGAATCCGGTCGGACCAGGGCGGCAGCGGACCGGTCTTGGTGCTGATCTCCCGGAACACCGACAGCGAGTCGTCACCGGGCCCGGCCCGCAGGTTGTCCACGATCATCGGCGCCACGCCGACGGCGACCCCCGCCACCAGCAGCAGACCGGACCAGCCGAGCAGTTCCCGCCGCACCGCCCACACCAGGGCCAGCCCCGCCACCGCCAGGTACGGCAGGATCAGCCAGTCCGACCAGAGGGCCAACCCGACGAGCAGACCGAACGCCGCGACCGCGAGCCGTCGGCGGTGGATCGTGCCGGCGGCCAACCCCACCGTGATCAGCAGCATCACCAGCACCGCCGGCTTAACCTCGGGTCGGCCGCCGACCACGGTGAGCTGGTCACGCACCACCCGCTCGCCGCCGAGTACGAGTAGGCCCACGACGAAGGTGGCGAACCAGGGTGCGCAGATGCGGCGGGTCAACCGGTGGATCAGATAGAGGAACAGCGCGTACAGCGCGAGCATCGGCAGCCGCAGCACCGGCCAGCTCGGCCCGGCCAGCGCCACCAGGGGAGCGGCCAGGTACGACTCCACCATCCCCATGTAGTGCTGGCCGTATAGGAACACCGGGCGTTCCCGGCCCTGCCCGATGTGTAGCGCGGCCAGGCCGAACGTCGCCTCGTCGCTGTTCGACACCGGCACCGTGAACAGCGTCAGGATCAGCCGGTAGAGCACACCGGCCAGCCCGAACAGCAGCGCGACGAGCGCCGGCCGGTCGAGTCGCGGACGCCGTCGCCCACGGTGCTGCTCTGTTTGCGACACGACCAACGCCCCCGTCGTCGTCCCGACCGGAGTGTTTCACGTTCGGCCGGGCCGCCGCGGTGGATCGGCGCAGTCGGAGACCACTCGCGTGGCCGTGGCTGTCGCCGTGTGGCAGGGTTGGCGCGTGCCACCCACTCCCGCCGGCCAACTGGCCGTTCCGAACCTGCACCGGGCTGCGCGGATCGAGGACGCCGTTCACCAGCTCGTCGAGCGTCGGCTGCGGCGCACCGGCTGGCGGGTCAACATCGTCGCGTACACCGGCTATGGCGCTCCGGGCTGGGTGCGGGTGATGTGCCGGGTGCTGCTGGGGCGTCCGGACACCCGCCAGCGGGGTCGGCTGGACAAGGTCCGCGGCTGGCGCAGCTTCACCACGCTGCCCAACAAGCACGTCACGGTGACCATCGAGGCCGGTGGGGTGCGGCACGAGACGCAGGCCGACCGCAGCGGCTTCGTCGACACACTCGTCGAGGCCGACCTGCCACCCGGCTGGGGCACCGTCCGCCTCAGCGTCCCGGACGCCGAACCCGTCGACGCGCCGGTGCGCATCCTCGACCCGGACGTCAAGTTCGGCATCCTCTCCGACATCGACGACACGGTGATGGTCACCGCGCTGCCCCGGCCGCTGCTCGCCGCCTGGAACACGTTCGTGCTCGACGAACACGCCCGAGCCGCCGTGCCCGGCATGGCGGTGCTCTACGAGCGGCTGGTCACCGCGCATCCCGGCGCGCCGGTCTTCTACCTCTCCACCGGCGCGTGGAACGTGGCACCCACCCTGACCCGCTTCCTGTCCCGGCACCTCTACCCGGCCGGGCCGCTGCTGCTCACCGACTGGGGCCCCACCGCCGACCGGTGGTTCCGCAGCGGCATGGAACACAAGCGGTCCACCCTGGCCCGGCTGGCCAAGGAGTTCCCTGACGTGCGCTGGCTGCTCGTCGGCGACGACGGCCAGCACGACCAGGAGATCTACCGGGAGTTCGCCGCCGCCCATCCGGAGAACGTCGCCGGGGTGGCGATCCGCCGCCTCTCCCCGACGCAGTCGGTGCTGGCCGGCACCCTGCCCGCCCCGGCCGGACGCCCGTCGTCCGGGCCGGTGGGGCAGAAGTGGCTGTCCGCCCCGGACGGCGCCGGCCTCTGGCAGTTGCTGCGCGACGCCGGCCTGGTCTGACCCACCGGCCGGCGCGTGCCCATCGCGTGCCCGCTGCCAAGATCCGCACAACATCAGCGATGTTGGTGTCTCCCGCGCGTCGGAGGCAGCACCATCCGGGACGTTGCGCGGATCTCCATGCCTCCCGCGCACCCAGGGACACCGGCAGCCTGGGTTGCTGGACTGCGCTACGGTCCCATCCGACCCGCCGGGGCGGGAGGCGGGAAAGGGGAGACAGTGACGTACGCGCAGCCACGGTTGGCGTCGGACGAACGAATCCTGTTCTCCCAGCGCGGATACCTCCCCTTCGGTGCGACGCCGTTGAGCGCCTGCGGGGCCATGCTCGTCCTCACCACCCGGCGCTTGCTCTTCGCACCTGTTCGGATCTGGAGGATCCGCAACCCCGTAGAGGGCTGGGTCCGCGCCAAGTCGATGAGCCTGTCCGACGTGGCGGCCGCAGACCCTGCATCCGGGGCGCGCTTGACGATCAGTTCCCGGTACGGCGACACCGTATCCTTCTGCGCCATCCTCCCTACCGGCTTGGGCTTCGTCTGGCACGTGCGCGACGCCGTTCCGTACCGGGACGAGACGGTACGGCGGATCAGGGAGGCAATTCGGAGCAGCGGATCTGGCCCAGGGCCCGCCGAGGTGGGCGACGGCGGTGCGTCCAGTTGAACGACGGCGACGTGGACCAGACCGCGCGTCTCCAGGGTGAGCAGATCGCCGCGTACGAACGGCGGGGACCTTTCTGGGGGCGTCTGACGCAGTTCGCGGCCGTGGTTGCCCTCGCCGTCGGGATCGTCGGCGCGACACTGGTGCTCGACACGGTGGCGAGCTTCTACCCGGGCACCGGAGTGGTGAAGTCGACTCCCGCACAGCGCCCGGCAGAGGCGACGGTCGACGACTGCCGCCGGGTCGGTCCGGTGAGCGGCGACGGCTTCGGTTTCTGGTGGCACTGCGCCGTGACGGTACGGACTGACGACGGTCGCGAGGTGCGGACCGTCGTCCGGCACTCGACAGTCACCCCCGACGACCGTGGCGAGCCGGTCGAGTTCCGCGAGGTCTGTCACGGCAAGGGCAACACCGACTGCCGGTACGGCCGTCCGGCGTGGCGCATCTGGGCTCTCGCTCTGGCGGTGTTGGGCATCATGCGGACCGGACTGGTTCTAGTGCTGCTCATGGGGATGGGGTTCTATCTACTTCGGACGGTGGTGGGCGTCCCGAGGTACTACGCCTGGATCAACCGCCGTGGCAGGAGCCGTAGATGGCGATGAGGAGTTGGGGCGCCTGGTTCGGCGGTGTGATGCTGTGGGCCCTGTTCGGCTTCATGATGGTGATGTTCAGCAGGAACCCGGCGAACGGCTGGGGTGGGTTGTTGCTGGTCGCCGCGTTCTTCGTCGGCATCTGTCACCTCACCACGCTCGCCACCATGTTCTCCTACGTGAAGGTGACCCCGTCCGCCCTCTTGGTGGTCAACCCGGGGCTGTCGACAGTGATCCCGTGGAGTCTCGTGCAGCAGGTGGACGCCGAGCACGGTCTCGTCGTGCGAGTTCGAGACGCGGACGATGTGCACTGCTACGCGTTTCAGCCCTCCCTTATGGGCCGGCTGGTGGGGTATCCCGGAGCCCATCGGGCGGTCGAGAAGATCGAGAGCTACGCGGATGCCCGGACAGCCGCCGAGGACCACCTGGAGCGAGCAGTTACCTGGAAACGGCACCTCCTGTTCCTGGTGGGCGGCTGGTCGGTCTTCGCGCTACTCGTACCGTCGTTGGTCCGTGTCCCTTGAGGAGAAGTAGATGTCCCACGAGCAGGTGGCCGCGACCAGGGGCCGCATGTCCTATCGACTGCTCGTGCTGTCGTGGCGGGTGATCTTCGTGTCGATCGCCGTCATCGCGTCGACTCAGGTCCTCAAGGCTCATCACCTGATCAGCCATGGCGTTTCGGTGGGCATCGTCGCCCCCCTTGTCGCGGTCTTCGTTGTCTCTGTCTTAACGGCGATCGTGACGATGGCGATCCAAGCTGCCCACTTCTCGGTGAGCCCTCTCGGCAGAGGCATTCTCGAGCGGCAGATGCAGTTCAGCCGCATGTTTCTGGTGGATCTGGTGACCCTGCCGTTGAATCCGGGCACCCGCCGGAAGTGACGCGAGGCCCCGACCGCAGCGAGCCCACACGGCAGCCACCGTGTGCGGTCTCCCGTCGGCGGAGCACCGCCAGTCGACCCCGCCTGCCTCAGACCATTCAGCCCTGGCGGAGCCAGACGGCACCCAACGGCGGGACCTGGAGCGCCGCCGACGCCACCATCCCGTGCCACGGCACGTCCTCGGCCCGTACCTCGCCCAGGTTGCCCACCCCGGACCCGCCGTAGTGGTGGGCGTCGGTGTTGAGCACCTCCTGCCACGTCCCGCCGGCCGGTAGGCCGATCCGGTAGTCGTGCAGCGGCAACGCGGAGAAGTTGGCGACGCAGACCAGGGTCGAGCCGTCGGGGGCGATCCGGACGAACGACACCGTGTTGTTGGCGACGTCGTCGCCGGCGATCCAGCGGAACCCGGCCGGGTCGGTGTCCTGCGCCCAGAGCGCGGGGGTGTCCCGGTAGACCCGGTTGAGGTCGCCGACGAGCCGCTGCACACCGGCGCGGGCCGGGTCGTGGAGGAGGTACCAGTCGAGGCCGCGCTCCTCGCTCCACTCCCGGTCGTCGGCCAGCTCGGAGCCCATGAAGAGCAACTGCTTGCCCGGGTGCGCCCACATGTACGCCAGCAGCGCGCGGACGTTCGCCAACCGCTGCCAGGTGTCGCCGGGCATCTTGCCGGCCAGCGAGCCCTTGCCGTGCACGACCTCGTCATGGCTGATCGGCAGCACGTAGTTCTCGCTCCAGGCGTACGCCAGGGAGAAGGTGAGCTGGTGGTGGTGGTGCTGGCGGTAGATCGGGTCCTTCGAGGTGTAGAGCAGGGTGTCGTGCATCCAGCCCATGTTCCACTTGAACCCGAAGCCCAGCCCGCCGTCGGCGGTGGAGCGGGTGACGCCCGGCCAGGCGGTGGACTCCTCGGCGATCATGACGACGCCGGCGTGGTGCTTGTAGACGGTCGCGTTCACCTCCTGCATGAGCGCGATGGCCTCCAGGTTCTCCCGACCGCCGTACTGGTTGGGCGCCCACTCGCCGTGGTTGCGGGAGTAGTCCAGGTAGAGCATCGAGGCGACGGCGTCCACCCGCAGCCCGTCGACGTGGAACTCCTCGCACCAGTAGAGCGCGTTGGCGACCAGGAAGTTGCGCACCTCGCTGCGGCCGAAGTCGAAGACGTACGTACCCCAGTCGGGGTGCTCGCCACGGCGCGGGTCGGGGTGTTCGTAGAGCGGGGTGCCGTCGAAGCGGCCCAGGGCCCACTCGTCCTTGGGGAAGTGCG
Organism: Micromonospora sp. WMMD964; assembly: GCF_029581455.1. Taxonomy (NCBI): domain Bacteria; kingdom Bacillati; phylum Actinomycetota; class Actinomycetes; order Micromonosporales; family Micromonosporaceae; genus Micromonospora; species Micromonospora sp. WMMD964. The sequence goes on from NZ_CP120860.1 coordinate 3,241,986, forward strand.
CGGGCACCCAGTCGAGGATAACGCCGATGCCGGCGGCGTGCAGCCGGTCGACCAGGTAGCGGAAGTCGTCCGGGTCGCCGAAGCGGGACGTCGGGGCGTAGTAGCCGGTGACCTGGTAACCCCAGGAACCGCCGAACGGGTGCTCCATCACCGGCAGGAACTCGACGTGCGTGAAGCCCAGCCCGGTGACGTACTCGGTGAGCTGCTCGGCAAGCTCGCGGTAGCCCAGCCCGGGCCGCCACGAGCCGAGGTGCACCTCGTAGACGCTCATCGGCTCCTGGTGCGGCTGCCGTCCGGCCCGGCGGGCCAGCCAGTCCGCGTCGTTCCACCGGTACGTCGAGTGGTGCACCACGGACGCGGTGGCCGGCGGCACCTCCGCGTACGCGGCCAGGGGGTCGGCCTTGTCCCGCCACTGCCCGTCGGCGCCGAGGATCCGGTATTTGTAGCGCGCCCCGACCCGTGCGTTGGGCACGAACAGTTCCCACACGCCGGTGGAGCCGAGCGACCGCATCGGCCAGCCGTCGTCGGGCGCCCAGCCGGTGAAGTCGCCGATCACCCGGACGCCCCTTGCGTTGGGCGCCCACACGCTGAACGCGACGCCCTCGTCGAAGACCCGGGCGCCCAGCGCGTCCCACAGCCGCTCGTGCCGGCCCTCGCCGATCAGGTGCAGGTCCAGTTCGCCGAGCGTCGGCGGGTAGCGGTAGGGGTCGTCGTGCGCGGCCCCGTCGACCTCCACCCGGTAGTCGAGCACGGTGCCGTCGACGGTGGCCTCGAAGACGCCCACGTCGTGCACCCGCTTCATCGGGTACCGCTCGTCGCCGACGAGCAGCACCACGTCCCCGGCGCCCCGGCGCAGCGTGCGGATCGTCGTCGAGGAGTCGGCGGGGTGTGCGCCGAGCACCGCGTGCGGGTCGTGTGTCGCGCCGGAGATCAGCTGGTCCATCGGGCGTCCTTCGGTGCGGCGTCGGTCGGTGCCGGGGCGGACCGGCGAGCGGTCGACCGGCGCGGAGGGGTCGGAACGGGGCCGGACCGGCGGGGTGGGGTCGGCGCCGGGGCCGTCGGTGCGGTGGCCGTCGGTGCCGGGGCCGTCGGTGCGGTGGCCGTCGGTGCCGGGGCCGTCGGTGCGGTGCCGCCGGAGAGGTCGTCGGGCACGTCGGCGACGGTGAGGTCCGCCGGTTCGGTGCCCGCCGGTTCCGGCGCGACCGGCGGGGTCGGGCGGCGCACCGTCAACACGTGCGCCGGCTGCAGGTACGGGTCGAGCCGTACCGCGTTGCGTTGACCCCAGTCGTAGCTGGTGCCGGTCAACTCGTCGTGCACCGTGAACCGCTCGTGCCAGTCGAAGCCCAGCGCCGGCATGTCCAGGGTCGTGTTGCCCCACTGCACCTCGCGCGAGTCGAACGAGCAGACCACGATGACCGTGTTGCCGGTCTCCGGGTCGTGCTTCGACCAGCACAGCAACGCCGGGTTGTCGATCTCGTGGAACCGCAGGTTGCGCAGCTGGTGCAGCGCCGGGTTGTCCCGGCGTACCCGATTGAGGGTGGTCAGGAACGGGGCCAGCGACCGACCCTGCGCCTCGGCGGCGGCCCAGTCCCGGGGGCGCAGCTCGTACTTCTCGTTGTCCAGGTACTCCTCGGCACCCGGGCGCGCCACGTGTTCGAACAGCTCGAAACCGGCGTACATGCCCCAGGAGGGGGAGAGCAACGCGGCCAGCACCGCCCGGATCTTGAACATCGGCGGGCCACCGTGCTGCAACGACTCGTGCAGGATGTCCGGCGTGTTGGGCCAGAAGTTCGGCCGCATGTAGTCGGCCGACTCGACCAGCTCCTCGCAGTACTCCCGCATCTGCGCGGCCGTCGTGCGCCAGGTGAAATAGGTGTACGACTGGGTGAAGCCGATCTTGCCGAGACCGTGCATGATCGCCGGGCGGGTGAACGCCTCGGCCAGGAACAGCACGTCCGGGTCGACCGCCTTGACCTCGGCGATCAGCCAGTGCCAGAAGTCGAACGGCTTGGTGTGCGGGTTGTCCACCCGGAAGATCCGGATGCCCTCGCCGACCCAGTGCAGCACCACCCGCAACACCTCGGCCCGGATGCCCTCCGGGTCGTTGTCGAAGTTGACCGGGTAGATGTCCTGGTACTTCTTCGGCGGATTCTCCGCGTACGCGATGCTGCCGTCGGCCCGGGTGGTGAACCACTCCGGGTGCTCGGTCACCCACGGGTGGTCCGGGGCGCACTGCAACGCCAGGTCCATCGCCACCTCCAGGCCCTGCGCCGCGGCCGCCTGGACGAAGGCCCGGAAGTCCGCCGGCGTACCCAGGTCGGGGTGGATGGTGTCGTGGCCGCCCTCGGCGGCGCCGATCGCCCACGGCGAGCCCACGTCGGTCGGCCCGGCGGTGAGCGCGTTGTTGCGGCCCTTGCGGTTGACCCGGCCGATCGGGTGGATCGGCGGCAGGTAGAGCACGTCGAAGCCCATCGCGGCCACCCCCGGCAGCCGGTCGGTGGCGGTCGCGAACGTGCCGGACCGCCCGCCCACGGCGCCCTCCGAGCGGGGGAAGAACTCGTACCAGGCGGAGAAGAGCGCCCGCTTGCGGTCGACCCAGATGGAGTACGTGTCACCCGCCGTCACCAGCTCTCGCACCGGGTGCTCCCAGAGCAGGTCGGCCAGGGCGAGCGCCGGGCCGACCCGCTGCGGCAGCGGCAGGTCGGTCTCGACGAGGGCGGTGAGCGCGTCGGCGACCCGGGGTCGGTCGGCGGCCGGCACCAGGTCGCGGGCGGCGGCGAGCACCCGAGCGCCCTCGGCCAGGTCGTTGGCCAGGTCGGTCGCGCCCTGCCCGGCGGCGATCTTCTTGGTCACCGCGTTCTGCCAGGTCAGGTACGGGTCCTGGAACGCCTCGACGGAGAAGGTCCACTCGCCGACGGCGTCCGGCGTGATGGTGGCGTGCCAGCGGTCCTGGCCCGGCTCGCCGGGGCGCATCCGGGTGAACGGGCGTTGCTCGCCGTCCGGTCCGGCCCACACCACGGTGCAGCCGAGCGCGTCGTGCCCCTCCCGGTAGGCGCGCGCCGACACCGGAACCGGCTCGTCGACCACCGCCTTGGCCGGGTACCGCCCGCACGAGACGACGGGGGAGACGTCTTCGATCGGGAACCGTCCAGTCACCCCGCCAACCTACTGCGCGAGATCCGTTCGCGCGCGGCCAAGCACCCCCGTCCGCCTCTCACCCCGGGTCGGCCTCGAAGATCCGCACACTTTCGGGGACGTTGCTGTGTCGATGGGCTCTGAAGCAGCACCGTCCCCGACGTTGTGCGGATCTTCGAGGTTCCCGAAAGGTGCGATCAGGCGGAGTGCCCCCGGTCGGAGGAGGGCCCGCCGTTCCAGCCGGTGTTCGTCGCCCGCCAGGACGGCCAACCGTGCGGCCACGTGTCGGGCCAGTTGTCGATTCGGCCGGCCGGCACGATCCCGGTGGGGTTAAGCGCGTCTCGGGCGACCCGATCGGACACCTCGCCGATCTCCACCGCGGTCAACGGTGCCCACCAGCCGAACCGCTCGAGCGCTCCGTCGACCACCACCTGTGCCTGTTCCGACGGTATGCCGGCGGCGGTGAGGAACCACCGCAGCGTGAGCTGACAGTTCCCCTGCCAGCCGTCGTCATCGACGACGGGGGTGGCGGCGAAAGTCATCAGCTGTGTGACGGCGGCCTCCCAGGCGGCGATGACATCCGCCGCACCGGCGGCCCGCGTCGGATCGAGCGACGGAAGAATGTGATCGAAACGCTCAGCCAGGCTCTCCAACCAGTGCCGCCAGGCCAGCAGCGACTCGGCGACGAACGTCGGCGCGTCAGCCGGTGTAGGAATGCGGTCGGTCACGAAGCCCACATGCTCCCGCTCCCAGGGCCCCCAGTGCCAGCGGTAGGCCCACGGACCGTACCGCTCGGCCAGGAGCACGCTGACGGACTCGACCCAGGCGGAGGCGTCTGAATACCCGGCCCACCCATCGTCGCGGGTCGGCTGGGGAGGCGGCGGAGGCACCAACGTCTGAACTGCCACTGACATCTCGACCGGGTCGAACGGGTACCGCGCCGGGTCGACGTCCGCCCACGTCTCGAGGAGATGCCTCAGCCCGTCCGCTGCCACGGCTCAGCATCGTGGCAGCCGGCCATCCCATGCGTCCAGCCAATATCCGAAGGTGGCGGCCTCGTTGCTATCTGCGCGGGTGGTAGTTGTTGCGCCGGGGGAGTTGCTCAGGATCGAGCCAGGCCGGCGGCACGAACTCGGGATGGCCGTCACCGCTGAGCCGCACCGTCCAGTCGCCCTGGTGGAGGTGTCGGTGGTGGTGGCCGCAGAGCAGCACGGCATTGCCGAGGCTGGTGTCGCCGCCATCGGCCCAGTGCCGGATGTGGTGGCCGTCGCACCAGCGCGGCGGGCGGTCACAGCCGGGGAACGCACAGCCCCGGTCGCGCAGCACGAGGGCGCGGCGCAGCGGACCGCTGATGAGGCGGCGTTGCCGGCCGACGTCGAGGACCTGTCCGCTGCCGTCGAGCACGGCGGGCAGGATGCGCGCGTCGCAGGCGAGCCGACGCACGGCCTCGGCACTGAGCTGTAGACCGCTGTCCAGAGCGCCAGTGCCCACCTGCCGCGTCAACCCGTCGTAGCTGGTGGTGACGACGACCTGGGTCAGGTCGCCACCGTTCTCGGGTAGCTCACCGCTGCGCAGGGCGAGCCGGCACACGTCAGCCAGGGCGTCGTGGCGGCGTTGACCCGGGGTGCGGGTGTCGTCGGGCCCGGTGGGCGTGGTGAGCGGGTCGATTGCGGCGCGCAGCGCGGCGGCGGCTTCGGTGTCGAGGATGCCGACGAGGCGCAGACGACCGTCGGTCTGCTCACTGATGGTGAGGTGCCGATCCCGGGCGGCCTGCGCCTCCTGCGCCCGCAGCGCCGCCTCGGCAGCGGCGTCGGCGACCTCGGGGGCGACGTGGTCGAGGATCCGGGAGCCGAGCTTCCGCAACAGGGCGGCGTCGAACTGCGCCGCCCAGTCGACGAGGACGCCGACCGCCTTGTCGGCGGCCTGCGCCCCGGCGGCGGTCTGGACGGTCGCGACCGTTTCGGCGATGACCCGTACCTGTTCCAGGTCGACCGTTCCGCAAGACAACGCGTCCCGGATCCCGGCCGGGGCGGTGTCGAGCGTCGCGGCCATCTCCACCAGTCGCCGGGCGGCACCGACCCCGAGCCGCAGCCGGTCGCGCAGCCACACCGCCGTCGAGGACGCGCCCAGCGCCGTCGCAGTGCCTCGACCGTCCAGTTCCCGTACGAGACTCAGCTTGACTGCCGCCAAGCGCTGCTCCAGGCGATGAGTCGCATCCAACGCCGCCACGAGATCGCGTTCGCCGACGGCCCAGGCGGGCGTCTCGAAGCAGGCCGCCACCACAGCCTCCGCCTGCTCCAACGCATCGATCACCTCTGAAGAATAGAACAGGTGTACGACAAGTTCTGGTGCCGGTGACGGTCCTGTCGGGGCGGCTCACCACATCGGAGGTGACGTAACCTCCGGCCATGATCAAACGGGTGAAGCTCGCGGTTGTCGGTGTCGGCAACAACACGTCGGCACTGGTGCAGGGGCTCGCCCTCTACCGCCAGAGCGGCAGCCTGATCGGGATCCGCAGACCGGTGATCGACGGGCTCGGGGTGGCCGACATGGACGTCGTGGCGGCCTTCGCCACCTCGGCGGAGAAGGTCGGTCGGGACCTGACCGAAGCGATCTTCCTGCCGCCCAACAACTTTCCCCGGCTGCCGTGCGACCTGCCCAGGGCGGATGTGCCCGTCACGAAGGGCCTCGTCGACGTGAGCGAGGTGCGGCGGGTGGCGGCGGCGCTGGCGGGAGCGGAGGTGCTGCTCTACTCGGCGCCGAGTGGCCGACCGGCGACCGCCCAGGCGTACGCCGAGGCAGCTCTCACCGCCGGTGTCGCCTTCATCAACACCACCGCCGACCCGGTGGCCCGCGATCCACGCCGGATGGAGAGGTTCGAGGCGGCCGGCCTGCCGCTGATCGGCGACGACCTGGCCAGCCAGTTCGGCACCTCGGTGGTGCACAACGCGCTGCTGCGGCTTCTGAAGGAGCGGGGCCTCACCCTGGTCAGCTCCTACCAGGTCAACCTGGGCGGCACCGAGGACTTCCGCAACCTGGTCGAGAACCCCGACACCAAGAAGCGGTCCAAGCTCAACGCCCTGTCGGACGACGCCGACGGCGTCGAGGTCGCCCCCCTCGGTTACCTGCCGCACCTCGGGTCGCAGAAGGTGGCGCACCTCAACGTCGAGGCCCAGGGCTGGGGTGAGACCTCCGTGAGCCTCGACGTGAAACTGAAGGTGCACGATCCGAGTGGCGCCGCGGGCGTCAACATCGACCTGGTCCGCATCGCCGCCAGCGCCCTGCGGAACGGGCGTGGTGGTCACTGCGCCGAGGCGACGTCGTTGCTCAAGTCGCCGCCGGGAACGGCTAGCTGAGGTCGGCGCCGACCGAGAGGTAGACCTCCAGCGTCTGGCGGGCGATGGAGTCCCAGGAGAAGTGCTCCACCGCGCGTCGGCGACCGGCCAGGCCGAACCGTTCGGTACGCGCCGGGTCGGCGAGCAGCGTGTTGATCGCCGCCGCCAGGTCGGCCACGAACCTCTCCGGCGCCAGCGGGGTGCCGGACCCGTCGGTGGCCTGCTCGATGGGCACCAGCAGGCCCGTCTCGTCACCGGCCACGACCTCGGGGATGCCGCCGGTGGCGGTGGCCACCACGGCCGTCTCGCAGGCCATCGCCTCCAGGTTGACGATGCCCATCGGCTCGTACACCGACGGGCAGACGAAGACCGTCGCGTGGGTGAGCACCTGGATCACCTCGGGCTTGGGCAGCATCTCGGCCACCCAGACCACACCGGAACGGTTGGCCCGCAACTCCGCGACCAAGTCCTCCACCTCGGCGGCGATCTCCGCCGTGTCCGGCGCCCCGGCGAGCAGCACGAGCTGCGTGTCCGCCGGCAACTCCCGGGCGGCCCGTAGCAGGTACGGCAGCCCCTTCTGCCGGGTGATCCTTCCCACATAGACCACGCTGGGACGGGACGGGTCGATGCCGAGTCGGTCGAGCACGTCGGTGTCGTGGTCCGGGGCGTACTGCACGGTGTCGATGCCGTTGTAGACCACCCGGACCTTCGACGGGTCGATCTGCGGGTAGGCCGTCAGCACGTCGGTCCGCATCCCCCCGCTCACGGCGATCACCGCGTCGGCGGCCTCCATCGCGGTCCGCTCGATCCAGGACGAGAGCGCGTACCCGCCACCGAGCTGCTCGGCCTTCCACGGCCGCAGCGGCTCCAGGCTGTGCGCGGTCACCACGTGCGGCACCCCGTGCAGCAGTTTCGCGGTGTGTCCGGCCAGGTTCGCGTACCAGGTGTGGCTGTGCACCACGTCGGTGCCCGCCGTCCCGGCGGCCATCTCCAGGTCCACACCCATCGTCCGTAGCGCGGCGTTCGCACCGGTCAGGCCGGGCGGTTCGGGGTACGCGGTGACGCCCGGCTCGGTGCGCGGTCGGCCGAAGCAGTGCACCCGGACGTCGGTGCGGCGGCGCAACTCCCGGGCCAGGTACTCGACGTGCACGCCCGCCCCGCCGTAGACCTCCGGCGGGTACTCGCGGGTGAGCAGATCGACGCGCAGCGGGGTGGGTTCCGTCATGACCCCGCACCCTAGTGCAGAAGACTCCCCGTACGAGTGGTGAAGTGCGACGCGGGTGGATAGCGTCGGGGCATGGCTGCCAAGGTGCTCGCGATCGTCCTGGCGGGTGGGGAGGGCAAGCGCCTGATGCCACTCACCACGGACCGGGCCAAGCCGGCCGTCCCGTTCGGCGGGATGTACCGCATGGTCGACTTCGTCCTCTCCAACCTGGCCAACGCCGGCTATCTCAAGATCGTCGTGTTGACCCAGTACAAGTCCCACTCCCTCGACCGGCACATCACCAAGACCTGGCGGATGTCCACGCTGCTCGGCAACTACGTCACCCCGGTGCCCGCGCAGCAGCGTCGGGGCCCGTGGTGGTTCGCCGGCTCTGCCGACGCCATCTACCAGAGCTTCAACCTCATCAACGACGAGCAGCCCGACTATGTGATCGTCTTCGGCGCCGACCACATCTACCGGATGGATCCCCGGCAGATGGTGGAGGACCACATCGCCTCCGGCGCCGCGGTGACCGTCGCCGGCATCCGCCAGCCGCTGTCGATGGCCGACCAGTTCGGCGTCATCGAGGTCGGCGAGGACGGCAAGCGCATCCGGGCGTTCCGCGAGAAGCCGACCGACGCGGTCGGTCTGCCCGACGCGCCGGACGAGATCTACGCCTCGATGGGCAACTACGTCTTCACCACCCGCGCCCTCTGCGAGGCGGTCGAGCGCGACGCGGAGGACAAGACCAGCAAGCACGACATGGGCGGCAGCATCATCCCGATGCTCGTCGAGCGGGGCGAGGCGAACGTCTACGACTTCCGCGACAACGAGGTGCCGGGCAGCACCGACCGGGATCGCGGCTACTGGCGCGACGTGGGGACGCTCGACTCGTTCTACGACGCGCACATGGATCTGATCAACGTGCACCCCGTCTTCAACATGTACAACTTCGACTGGCCGATCTACACCGAGCAGCTGCCGTGGCCGCCGGCGAAGTTCGTCCACCAGTGGGGTGAGCGGGTCGGCCGCGCGGTCGGCTCGATGGTCTCCCCGGGCGTGGTCATCTCCGGTTCGCTGGTGGAGAACTCGATCGTGTCGCCGAAGGTGCGGGTGCACTCCTGGGCGCACGTCGAGGGCTCGGTGCTGATGGAGGGTGTGGAGATCGGCCGGCACGCGGTGGTCCGGCGGGCCATCCTGGACAAGAACGTGTTCGTCCCGGAGGGCGTCGAGATCGGCGTCGACCTGGAGAAGGACCGGCAGCGCTACACCGTCTCCGACAACGGCATCGTGGTGATCGGCAAGGGCCAGAAGGTCGAGCCGTGACCGGCCCGTACTTCCCGAGGAGGATCCCGCAGTGACCCACCCCCGTGCCGGCCAGCCCGCCGAGCCCGCCGACCTGGTCGACGTGCCGCGCCTGGTCACCGCCTACTACGCCGAACACCCGGATCCCACGGACCCGGCGCAGCAGGTCTCCTTCGGCACCTCCGGCCACCGCGGCTCCAGCCTGCGCAACGCGTTCAACTCCGACCACATCCTCGCGGTCACCCAGGCGCTCTGCGACTACCGGCGGGAGCAGGGCCTCGACGGCCCGCTGTTCCTCGCCCGCGACACCCACGCGCTCTCCGCCCCGGCCGCCGTGGACGCGCTGGAGGTGCTCGCCGCCAACGGGGTCACCGTGTTGGTGGACAGCCGCGACGGCTACACCCCCACGCCGGCGCTGTCGCACGCGATCCTCACCCACAACCGGGGGCGCACCAGCGGGCTCGCCGACGGCATCGTGATCACCCCGTCGCACAACCCGCCCGACGACGGCGGCTTCAAGTACAACCCCACCAACGGCGGGCCGGCCGACACCGACGTGACCCGGTGGATCCAGGACCGCGCCAACGCGATCCTGGCCGCCGGGCTCAAGGAGGTCCGCCGGATCACCTACGCGCGGGCTCGGGCCGCCGACACCACCGGGGAGTACGACTTCCTCGCGCACTACGTCGACGACCTGCCGGCGGCGATCGACATCGACGCGATCCGCGACGCCGGGGTGCGGATCGGAGCGGACCCGCTGGGTGGGGCGAGCGTGGCGTACTGGGGCGAGATCGCCGAGCGGCACCGACTCGACCTGACCGTGGTCAACCCGACGGTCGACCCGACCTGGCGGTTCATGACCCTGGACGGCGACGGCAAGATCCGGATGGACTGCTCTTCGCCGAACGCGATGGCGTCGCTGATCGCCGCCCGCGCCGATTTCCAGATCTCCACCGGCAACGACGCGGACGCCGACCGGCACGGCATCGTCACCCCCGACGCCGGCCTGATGAACCCCAACCACTTCCTGGCGGTGGCGATCGGTCACCTGTTCCGTACCCGTACCGAATGGGGTCCGGCCGCCGCCGTGGGCAAGACGCTGGTCTCCTCGTCGATGATCGACCGGGTCGCCGCGGACCTGGGCCGACCGCTGCTGGAGGTGCCGGTCGGCTTCAAGTGGTTCGTGCCCGGCCTGCTCGACGGGGCGGTCGGCTTCGGCGGTGAGGAGAGCGCTGGGGCGTCGTTCCTGCGCCGCGACGGCTCCACCTGGACCACCGACAAGGACGGCATCCTGCTCTGCCTGCTCGCGTCGGAGATCCTGGCCACCACCGGGCGCACCCCGAGCGAACACTGGGCGGAGCTGGCCGAGCGCTTCGGCGCCCCCGCGTACGCCCGGATCGACGCCCCGGCCAGCCGGGAGCAGAAGGCGGTGCTCGGCAAGCTCTCCCCGGAGCAGGTGACCGCCACCGAGCTGGCCGGTGAGCCGATCACCGCGACGCTGACGACGGCACCCGGCAACGGCGCGCCCATCGGCGGGCTGAAGGTCAGCACCGAGTCCGGTTGGTTCGCCGCGAGGCCCTCCGGCACGGAGGACGTCTACAAGATCTACGCCGAGTCCTTCCAGGGCCCCGACCACCTGAAGAAGATCCAGGAAGAAGCCAAGAACCTGGTAGACCAGGCCCTGGCAGCGTAGCGGCAGGAGGACCCGAGTGGGCCTGCGTCCGGCGGTGCCCACGCCCGGGTGTGCCCGGCCAACCCGCGGCGCCCAAGATCCGCGCAACTTCCCCGATCCTGCTGCCTCCCGGCTGTCGGAGGCAGCAGGATCCCCGATGTTGTGCGGATCTTGGTGACGAGCGCCCGCCTCCGCGCCTCCGCGCCACGGTGATCAAGAGGTTTGCGTCATGCCCACCGGCGTGTCGTGACGCAAACCTCTTGATCAACCGCAGTGGCGCGGCGAAGCGCGGGCCGGGCAGCGCAGGGGTGGGGTGGGGTGGGTCAGCAGGGTGGGGGGTCGGCGGGTGGGGGGAGTTCCTGGCTGCGTCGGCGTAGCTCTTCGGGGAGCAGTTCGCGGAGCTGCTCGGGCAGGAACGGCAGGTCGAGCAGCGTCATCTTCAACTGGTTGCGCTCCTGGTAGCGCAACGGGTCGAAGCGGACCACCAGACCGGCGTCGCGGCGGTACGAGATGTCCACCGCCCCCTCCGTCGCCGCGTCGCGGAACACCAACCCGTCCATCTCCACGACGACCGGCGACGAGTTGGGCTGTAGCTCCAACCGGATCTTCTCGTCCGGTGAGAGCACGACCGCCCGGGAGATGCCGGCCATCGGCGCCGCCGGCGTGATCACGACCGAGTCCGCCGCCGGGGAGATCAGTGGACCACCGGCCGCGTAGCTGTACGCCGTCGAACCGATCGGGGTGCTGACCACCACGGCGTCGCTGCGGTAGTAGCCGTACTGCTGGCCGTCGATGGCGAGCGTGACGCTGACGAAGCCGGCGCCCGGCTGGCGGACCAGGGCGATGTCGTTGAACGCCACGACGTCGTCACCGCACACGTCGCAGGCGAGGCAGGCGTGCGATTCGACGGTGAAGTCCTTCGACAGCAGCCGGCTCAGCGCGTCGGGCAACTCCGGCGGCTCGACCTCGACAAGGAAACCCAGCCGACCCAGGTGTACGCCGAGCACCGGCTTCGGGTCGCGGACGGCGGAGCGCAACGCGCCCAGCATGGTGCCGTCGCCGCCGATGCTGATCAACGCGTCGGCGCGGCCGGCGACCTCGCCGTCCGGCACCGGTTCGACGCTGGACGGGACGCGGTGCTGGTCCTCCTCGCGCACGAACAGCGTCTTGTGGTGGCGGGTGGCCCACCGTTCGATGATTTCGACCACCTCGGTGACATCCCGGGTGGGGTGCAGCACAAGTCCCAGCCCCGACACCCGTACAGCTCATCACATCGGTGGCCGCCGCACCCGGCGTACGCCGAAGGTGCGCCGGCGGCCCATCCGGCGTACGCCCGAGGTGCGCCGACGGCCCACGGACCGCCGGCGCACCTCCCCGCCGTCAGGGGCGGGGTTGACCGGTGAGGTGGGTCAACGACCGGGCGACCAGATCATCGCGGGCCGCCGGAGAGAGACCCTCCAACCCGAAGCCCAGGTACACGGTGTCCCCGGTGACCACCACCGAGCCCTCCTCGAACGCCTGCTGGCTGCGCGACCAGTCGTTGGCGTTGCCGCCGGAGCCGGCCGGAGGCCCGGCCACCGTCCAACCGCCCAGATCGGCGGACTCGAACGAGGTCTCCGCCACCGTCGACCCGTCGACCACCACCCGGGTGTCGTCCAGGAAGACGCCGAGGCCCTGGGAGCCCCAGTCCGAGGCGTACGTGATCGACACCTCGACCTGCTTGCCGGCGTACGGGGTCAGGTCGACGACGAACTCCTTCCAGCCGCTCGACGTCCCGGTCGCCGCGTTCCAGCTTCCGGTGCTTCCGGTGGGGGAGCACCCGGCGCCCTGGTAATGGGCGATGAACGGGTGCAACTCGTCCCAACCCGAGGCGCAGCTCTCCCCGGTGACCGAGCTGGTCTTGCCGTTGACGTCCGGCAGGGTGGTCCAGTCGTCGCTGCCCACCTCGTGCGCCTCGACGAAGAGGAAGTCCCAGTTCTGCTCGATCTCGTAGGAGGTGAAGAAGCGCAACTCCCCGCTGGTCGCCCCGCTGAGGTCCACAGTGCGGGTGAGCCGCTTGTACGACTCGTCGGCCTGCCCGCTGTGCAGATACCACTCACCCGTACGCGGGTCGAACGGCGCGCCACCCGGTCGGGTCCAGCCCACCGGCGCGGAGCTGGCGAACTGCGGGAACTCGTCCGGCGGCAGGAAACTCGACGTGGTCAGGAACGACGCGGTGTGCCCCTGGTTCTGCGCCGAGCCGTCCGCGTTGAGCTGCCCCGCGAAACCGGTGAACGCGTCGTCGCGGCCGGCGACCGGGAACGGCTCTCCCTCCGGCGAGGTGCCGCCGTCACTGACGTAGGTGTGCGCCCCCAACCAGTACTGCTGGAAGTCGTTCAGCAGCGGCAGGCAGGTGGGGTCGTCGGCGTCGGTGCACTCCGGCGGCGCGTCCGGGTGGTAGACGTACGAGCCGTTGGCGCCCTGGGCGAACAACGCGTACTGGCCGCTTACCAGGAGCTTGCCACCCTCGTTCAGGTAGTCCCGGACGGCCAGCTCGGTCTCCAGCGCGGCCTTGGCCGCGGTGCCGGCGACCTGGCCGGGGGAGCGCATGATCACATCGTCGCCGGTCTCCCACACCACGGCCGTGTAGTGCGACAGCACCCCGAGCGGGTGTGGCGCCTTGCGGCCCATCGCGTCGAAGTCGTACACGTCGCTGCTGCGCCCGGCGGCGCTCAGCGACGCCGCGACCTCGTCGGCGTACTTCGCGGTGGTGCCGGTCTGCGCCGGGCTGAGACCGGTGACGTCCTCCGCGGCGAGGACCAGCACGTCACCGCCGACGTCGGTGTGCACCCGGTAGGTGAAGTGCTCGCTGGCGACCACCCCGGACCGAGGTTTGTTGCCGGTGAACCAGACCTCCACCCGGTCGCCCGGCTTCGTGCCGCCGACCGTGCCACGCAACTCCGCGTAGTAGTCGTCGTGTGTGCCGCCGTACCGCTCGCCGCCGCGCCACTCGCGGACCGCGACGGTCTTCGGTCGCCCGCCGTTGACCGTGTAGTGCATCTTCACGTTCTTCAGCGCCCGCCTGGTGATCGCGGCGACCTGCTGGGTGCGCCCGTACGACGTGTCGAAGGAGTCCACCACGAAGTCCGGGGTGCTCCGTCCGACCACCGAGACGGGCTCGTCCGGGTCCGCCGCCGACTTGGCCACGGCCAGCGCGAACGGCAGGTTCTTGTTCACCTCGCCGGCGATCAACGTCTCGTCGTCGGGGAAGATGAAGCCGCTGACGCAGTCCTCCGGGCGCCACTCGTCGTCCGGGTCGACCGCCGAGGCGGCCTCACAGGTGGACATCTCCGGGGTGAAGCCCAGCGTGCCGTACCGGACGGTGGCGTGGCTGTCGGTGTCACCGTTGGTGGTGTACAGCTCGGCGGAGATGTCCGGGTCGTAACCGGGCACCGCCGGGTGCGCGTCGTCCCCGGCCATCGCCTTGTAGATCTCGTCATCCGGGGTGGGAGTGCTCACCTGCCAGCCGAGGCCGTAGAGCAGCAGCTCGGCCGCCGAGTGGTAGTTGACGAAGAACTCGAACCCGACCCGCTTGAACAGCTGGTCCAGGGCCTTGGTCTCCGGCTCCGAGTTGGGGCCGGGGCCCCGGTAGGTCTCGCTGTTCGTCTCCGGTGACGATCCCTCGTTGTCGTACCCCCACTTGTAGCTGAAGTTGCGGTTGAGGTCCACGCCGTCGCCGGAGGTGATCTGTCCGTCGCCGTTGTTGTCCCGCAGGTTCTTGCGCCACAGCCGGTTGCCGGGGGTGAAGGTGAAGTCGTAACCGTCCGGGTTGGCCACCGGCAGGAACCACAGCTCGGTCGTGTCCAGGAGTTTCGTGATCTCCTGGTCGGTGCCGTAGCTGTCCAGGACGTGGTGCATCAACCGGCGGGTCATCTCCGGTGTGATCCACTCGCGGGCGTGCTGCGCGCCGGCGTAGAGCACGGCGGGCCGCTTCCCGTCCGCGACGTTCCGCGCGTTCTTGGTGACCTTCACGGCGACGATCGGCTGACCCTGCTGGGTGCGGCCGATCGTCTCCACCTTGGTCAGCTTGGGATAGCGGGCCGCCGTAGCGTTCAGTTCGTCGCGCAGACCGCCCGGCTCACCGTAGGGCCGGAACGCCGTCCAGCCCGCCGCCGCCTGCTCCCGCAGCGCCTGCGACGCGTCCTTGCCGCGCACCTTCTTCACCGACAACGGGACGCCCTGGTCGGTCAGCCGCTTCGCCTGCCGGCGGCTGAGCACCGTCTCGACTGTCGTCTTGCCGGACGAGTCCGTCTTCGCGTCGTGGCCGAGGTCGACCCCCGCCGCGCGCAGCTGGTCCCGCTGTTTCGCGTCGACCGTTCCGACGTAGACCTCCAGGCCGTCGCGGGCGCCCGGTTCGGACGGTGGCTTCGCGCTCGCCGGCGGGGTCAACGCCAGTGCGCCGAGCAGGGTGACCACGCTGGCGATCGCCAGTCGTCTCGGTCTCATCGCGCCTCCTTGGGTGAAGGAACTGTAGGCGCGAGCCTTCTGGTGGGGGGTGATCGCTGTCAATAGGTCGAGAGGTGCGAGGTAGCTGGCCGTGTCGATGCCGCTCCCTCGGGTGACGATCGGGTGGAGGAGGGCCGGGTCGAGGGTGCGGGCACAAACGGCGGGCCGAGAATGTGAATCAGGCATCGAGCGGTAGCTGTTCCGATACGCTCCGCTGCCATGGGGACAATCCACGCACCGGTCAGCCGTCCGGCGTCGCATGCCCGTCCGCCCGCCGACGGGGTGCCCCAGTTCGCGCGGAACCTGGCCGCCGGTACCGCGTGGCTGGTGGCCGGTGCCGCCTGCTTCGTTCTCAACCCGGCCCTGGCGACCGACTGGCACCGCGAGGCCACCATCGCCCTGAGCCTCCTCGCCATCCTCTTCGGCACCTGGGTGTTCTGGCGACACGGCGGCACCCGCATCACGGCGGTCGGGATCTACAACCTCGCCTTCGCGGTCTTCGTCGGGTTCGGCGGCTTCTACCACAGCATCAAGAACGTGGCGACCGACCCCGGCATCCCGCTGTTCACCACCGTCGCCGTCTGCTTCTTCGGCCACGTACTCACCTGGATGCTGTTCTGGGGTGACGGCACGCCGTCCAGAGCCCGGCCCGACGCCGCCCGAGTGGACGCGGGCACCGCGGGGTGGGCGTTCACCCTGGGGCTGTTCCTCCTCGCCGTCGCCGTCATCGCCGCGCTGGTCGACGCCGAGACCGAGTTCACCGCGAAGCCGATCGGCTTCGTCGGCGTCGTGTTACTGGCGGCGGGTCTGCTGCGCGGCCCGCTCGGTCGGTGGAAGGTGCTGTGCGGATCGGTGTGCGCGGTCGCCTTCACCGTCTATTTCTTCTATCTGTTCAACGGATTCGGACGCATCGTCCTCGGGTCCCTCGCGCTGGCCCTGCTCGTCGTTCTGGCGCACGGCGACCGCCGGCGTTACACCAAGGCGATCGTGATCCTCGGCGGAATACCGGCCCTGTCGTTCCTCGCCGCTCTGCGCGCCGGCGGGGCGGCCTCGGATGTGGACAGTGACGGCTTCGGCTCGGCCGTCAGTCCGATGTCGGCGTTCGCCGAACTCTGGCAGATGAACACCATCGGGTTGTTGCCCCGGGGATGGGGCGAGACCTTCTTCGCCGCCGTGGTCGCCCTGGTGCCCCGGGCGTTCTGGCCGGAGAAGCCGGTCGGCTTCGGTTACGAACTGGTGCCTTATCTCGCCCCGGGACTGGCCGGCACCGGCCATTCGGTGGCGGCCCTCTGGTACGGCGAGTGGCTGTTCAATTTCGGTGTCGTCGGCATGGCGGCGATGATTCCGGTAACCGGTCTCGGGGTGTCCGCCATCGACCGGTTCCTGGCTCGTGCATCGGCGCGGCCGTTGACCACGCCCAGGGCGCTCGGCGGGTACGTCGCCGGAGTTCTCCTGGCTGTCGGCCTCTTCGATCTGGTCTGGGTGGGTGGCTTCACCTACATGACCCGTACCGGGCCCCGCTTGGTGGTACTGGCCATGTTGGTAATCGCGACGGCGTGGCTCGCCCGTCGTCCCACCGAGCCGGAATCGATGTTCGAGGCGATCGCCCGCCACCGCCGGTGACGCGCCGACATCGACCGCCCGACCAAGTAACTGATCGTACGGGAACTCGTTTGTTCCATTGCGCCAACGCTAGCCGTAATGCACATTCTTACCCAGGAGAGTAATTGTGTCAGGCCGCCTTTTCACGTCCGAGTCAGTCACTGAGGGGCATCCTGACAAGGTCGCTGACCAGATCAGCGACGGCATCCTGGACGCGTTGCTCACCATCGACCCTCGTAGTCGGGTCGCCGTGGAAACTCTTCTCACCACCGGCCAGGTGCACGTCGCCGGCGAAGTGGCGACGACGGCGCAGGTGGACATCCCGGAGATCGTTCGCAGGCTGATCGTCGATATCGGATACGACTCCTCGGCGAAGGGATTCGACGGCGCCTCCTGTGGGGTCAGCGTCTCCATCGGTAAGCAGTCCCCGGACATCGCCCAGGGCGTCGACAGCGCGATCGAGGTGCGGTCCGGTTCGTCCAGCGCGTTGGACACCCAGGGTGCCGGTGACCAGGGCATGATGTTCGGCTTCGCCTGCTCGGAGACCCCCGAGTTGATGCCGCTGCCGATCGCACTCGCGCATCGACTGGCACGCCGACTCGCCGCCGTACGCAAGAACGGCGCCATCCCCTACCTTCGTCCCGACGGCAAGACGCAGGTCACCGTCGAGTACGAGGGAATGCGTCCGGTCCGCCTGCACACGGTGGTCGTCTCCACCCAGCACGCCCCGAACATCGCGTTGGACTCGCTGCTCACGCCGGACATCCGGGAACAGGTCATCGCCCCGGAACTCGAGGGTCTCGACCTGGACACGGACGGATACCGGCTGCTGGTCAACCCGACCGGCCGGTTCGAGGTCGGCGGTCCGATGGGCGATGCCGGTCTCACCGGGCGAAAGATCATCGTCGACACCTACGGCGGGTACGCCCGGCACGGCGGTGGCGCGTTCTCCGGGAAGGACCCGTCCAAGGTGGACCGGTCCGCGGCCTACGCCATGCGGTGGGTGGCCAAGAACGTGGTGGCCGCGGGTCTGGCCGAGCGCTGCGAGGTGCAGGTCGCGTACGCCATCGGCAAGGCCCACCCCGTCAGCCTCTCGGTGGAGACCTTCGGCACGGAGAACGTGCCCGTGTCGACGATCACCAGGAGCATCACCGAGGTCTTCGACCTGCGGCCGGCGGCCATCGTCCGTGACCTGGACCTGCTCCGCCCGATCTACCGGCAGACCGCGGCGTACGGACACTTCGGCCGTGAGCTGGCGGACTTCACCTGGGAAGATGCCGGCCGTGCGATCGCCCTCAAGTCCAGTGCCCTCTGAGCACGGCTACCGGGTGCTGGCCACGTCGGCGTACTTCGAACCGGGTTATCGTGCCGGCGGTCCGGTGCGATCCATGGTCTGCATGGTCGACGGGGTGCCGTCGGACGTGCGCCTGACACTGGTCACCAATGATCGTGATCTCGGTTGCCGGACGCCGTATCCGGGCCTGTCCGGACGGTGGGCCACCCGGTCCCGGTCCCGGGTCTTCTATCTGAACCGCCGGAGCCCACGGCACTGGTGGCGGATCTGGCGGGCTCAGCGGTCGGCCGGCCCGTTCGACCTCCTCTACGTCAACAGCGTCTGGCAGCCGACCTTCTCGTTGCTGCCGGTGTTGGCGACCATCCTGGGGCTGATCTCCGCGAAGCGGATCCTCATCGCACCGCGCGGAGAGTTCTCGCCGGGGGCGCTCGACATCCGGTCGCACAAGAAGCGGCTGTTCCTGGCCCTCTGGCGTCGGCTCCTCAGCCGGCGGGACGTCATCTGGCACGCGACGAACGATCGCGAGGTCACGCACATCCGCGCCCTCGTGCCCGGCGCGCGGATCGTGTTACGGGAGAACCAGACGCTGCTACCGGTGGACCCCGCACCGCCGGTGGAGCACGACGACGATCACCTACGACTCGTCTTCCTCAGCCGCATCACGCCGATGAAGAATCTCGATCTGGTGCTGCGGGCCCTGACGACTGTCAGCCGGCCGCTGAGTCTCGACATCCACGGGCCGGTGGACGACCAGTCGTACTGGCGGGAGTGCCAACGGCTGTGTGACGAGCTCCCCGCCACCGTGACGGTCCGGTACCGCGGTCCGGTGCCTCCGACGGAGGTCCGCGCCACCTTCACGCGCTACGACGCCTTCGTGCTGCCCACCCGCGGGGAGAACTTCGGCCACGTCATCGCCGAGAGCCTGTCCGCCTCGTGCCCGGTGGTCTGCTCGGCGGAGACACCGTGGACCGACGTCCTCGACGGGGGCGGCGGTGTCGTCCTCCCTGCGCTGTCCCCCACGGAGCTGAGCCGGGTCGTCGAGCGCATGGCGGCCGACGGCGTCGCCGAGCGGTACGCGAGGCGGGTCGCGGCCGGCGAGGCGTACCGCGCCTGGCGGGCCCGGCAGGCCACGCACAGTGTGATCGATCTCGTCCGCACCGACACGTTCGCCGACGTGGCCGGTCCGCCGTCGCAGGGGGGCGCCGTCCGCGTACCGAGCGGCAGGACCGCCGTCCGGGAGAGGGGCTGACGCGTCGTGGCGGAGGTGCTCTTCCTCGTCGAGGTGCCCACCCCGTACCGGAATCCGGTGCTCGACCACCTGCACCTCGCGGGTCTCGATGTGCACGCTCTCTATCACCGGGACGACGCTGGTCGTGGCTGGGGTGCGGCCGTGCCGGCCCATCCGCACGAGGTGGTCGTCGGCGGGGCGGTGTCGAGATGCGTGACACTGGTGCGCGCCGCGCTCCGCCCCGACCTGAAGGTCGTCTGCTGCTTCGGGTACGCCCGGCTCGCGAACGTCCTCGCCGTGCTCACCGCCCGGCTGCGCGGCGCCCGGGTGGTGCTCCGGTCCGACAGCAACTGGCTCGACGAGCGCCGACGGCCCGCCGCGCGGCGATGGGGGAAGCGGCTGCTGCTGCGGGCGATCCTCGGGCGGCGGGCCCGGGTGTGGACCGTCGGCGCGCAGAACGACAGGTACTGGGCGGAGTACGGCTTCGGCAACCGGCACCTGATCCCGTTCGGTCTGCCCAGGCCGCCCGTCGCGAGCCCGGAGCAGGGCGTGGCGCTGCGGACCCGACACGCCCTCGGCGACGGGCTCGTCATCCTGTTCGTGGGGCGACTCGCGCCGGCCAAGGGACTGGACACCCTGCTGTCCGCCTTCGCCGCGTTCGACGATCCCGCCGCACGGCTGGTGATCGTGGGGCAGGGGCCGCAACGGGCCCTGGTCGACCGCGCCGCTGCCGCCGATCCGCGGATCCGCGTCCTGGGCGCGCTGCCGCAGGACGAACTCGGTCCCGTCTTCGCGGCGGCCGACCTCTTCGTCCTGCCGTCGCGTTACGAGCCGTGGGGTCTCGTCGTCGCGGAGGCGCAGGCCAACGGCGTACGGGTCGCGGTCAGCGACGTCGTCGGATGTCACGCCGATCGCGTCACCACGGACAACGGTTGGGTGTTCCCCACCGACGACGCCGACCGCCTCGCTGCTGTGTTCGTCGAGGCACGCGACCTGCGCAGCCTGGGCCGGCTCCGCGTACCGGCGACCCCGGCCTTCAACGCCGGCCCCGCCATGGCCGCCGAGCTCGTGGCGATGGGTGCCCGGGTGACATCGAGAGAGGCACGTCCGGTGCCGGAGCACGAGAACGAGAGGTGTTGAGTTCGATGAGACGTCCGTCGGTGCTGGACAGGGTTCGCGCGCGTGTCCCCGGCGTACCACGCAGCGGGCGGGAGGTGCTCACCTCGCTGCAGGTGCTGTCGACGCTGCGGTCGAAGGGTTGGCACCGGTCGGTCTCGGGCGGGGCGCCGAGCGGCTCGGACGGCGGTCCGCGGCCCTGGTTGACCTACGCGGCGATGCACTGGCTCGCCACGCACGTCGGAGCCGATCGCCGCGTGTTCGAGTACGGTGCCGGCTCGTCGACCGCCTGGTTCGCCGACGCGCTGGGGGTGCGGGAGATCGTGGCCGTCGAACACGACGCCGACTGGTTCCGCCGCGTCCCACAACCCCGCCACGGTCGGGTCATGCACGTGCCCTGCGACGGGACCTGGTGGGAGGCGGACGGGGCCGCGCCCTACGTACGGGCCGTCGAGGAGGGCGCGCCCTGGGACGTGATCATCATCGACGGGATGGCGCGGACGACCTGCGCCCGCCTGGCCCAGGAGTACCTGACGCCCTCGGGGCTGGTGGTGCTCGACGACACCGACCGACCGACCACACGTCCCGCCGACGACGCGCTCACCGCGCAGGGTTTCGGCCGGCTGGACTTCTGGGGCTTCAAGCCCGGGTTGGGTGTCGACGCCTGCACCACGGTGTTCAGCCGCGACTTCAACGCGTGGATGGTGCCGGCGACGGACGCCGTCCGCCAGTGCTGACCGTTCGGGTGGAAGGAGGCACCGGGAATGGCTGAACGGGTACTGATCGTGTCGCAGGATCACGAGGGGCACCGGTTGATGTACGTCCGCCTCCTGGCGGCCGCTGCCCTGGCCCGCGGCGACAGCGTGGTGCTCGCCCTCACCCCGTCCGGCCTTCGGTCCACCGAGCATCGGCTGCATCTCGCCGAGGTGGCCGACCGCTGTCGACAGGTGACGCTGGCGGATCCGTCACTGACCGTCAGCGGTGTACGTCGGGAGGCGATGCAGCACGGCTGCACCCGGATCCTGGTTCCCGACGGCGACCGGTTCGCGATCCGGCTCGGGGTGCGGGGCTGGCCGCCGGGCCCGCCGGTCGTCGTGCTGGTCACCCAGGATCCCCGCTGGAACACCGACAACCGGCCGTCGGTACGGGCCCGGTTGGCGACGAAGGATCTCATCCTGCGGCGCACCGAACGGCTCCCCGGGGTCCGGCTGCTGTACCTGTCGGACCACTCGGTGGCGGGCCGACAGGCCCGCCGGGCCGTCGCGCCCGACCCGGTGTTCTTCGACGCGGAGGACCAGGACCCGACCGCCCTGCGCGGCGTGCTCGGCGTCCCCGAGGACCGGTTCGTCTTCCTCGTGGCGGGTAAGGTGTCGGCCCGCAAGAACCTGCCCCTGGTGCTGCGCTGCCTGCTGCGACTGGCGGACCGGCCGGTGGCGCTGTTCGTGTGTGGGCAGCTCGATCCGTCGGTGCGCGCGGAGGTGCAACCGCTGCTCGGCAGGGCCCGGGCCGCGGGGCTGCCGGTGATCCTGGACGACCGGGTGCAGACCGATCACGCCATCAACTGGGCGGTGCAGGCGAGCGACTGTGTCATGGTGGCGTACTCCAGCGATCAGCCCAATTCGATGATGGTCAAGGGCATCCGAGCCGGGCGGCAGGTGGTCGTCGCGGGATCCGACCGGTTGGTGGCCTGGGCTGAGCCTCTCGGGCTGAGCCTCTGCGGACCACTGACCGAGGAGTCTGTGACCGGGCTGATGGAGAAGGCGATCGCCACGCCCGCGCCCGCTCCCCGGGTTGATCTGGGCAGCGACGCGTTCGTCGAGGCTTTCCTGTCGTGATCGGTCGTGGCGGCCTCGCGGCGCAGACCGTGATCCTGGTCGTCGCGGGAGCCGCCTCCCAGGCGCTGTACGCGGTTCTCGTCGCCCTGGTGGCGAGTCGGGCGGGACCGGCAGCGTTCGGCCTGGCGGCCGGGGCGATGGGTGTCGGTGGGATGTTGGTCGGAGTGGTGGACTTCGGCTTCAACGCCTTCTCCGTGCGGGAGCTGGCCGCCGGTCGGATCACCGAGGAGAGCTACTGGAACCGGCTGCGGGTGCTGTTCGCCGTGGCCGTCGTCGGCGCACTCGTCATCGCGGCGGCGGCACTGGCGACCCCGTGGCCGGGCCTCGGCTTGGTGGTCGGCCTGGTCCTGCTCAGCCGGACGGCGATCAACGGCGTGGTGGTGCCGCTGCGGGCTGCCCGTCGGGTGGTGAAGGTCGCGACGGTCCTCCTGCTGGAGCGCCTGGTGGCGCTCGTCCTGGCGGTCGTGCTCCTGACGACCACCGCGGTCGGCGCGCTGCCGACGCTGTGGTGGTCACTGGTCGGCGGTGCGTTCGCCGCCATCGCGGCCGGCATCCTGCTCGGCGGTCCGCCCCGACCTCGCTGGGTGCCCACCGGCCTGACCGCACCCTGGCGGGCGACGGCGGGGTACGGCAGGTTCTCGTTGGCCGTCAGCGCCACCTCGCTGGATGTCACGTTGCTCGCGGCGACCGGTGGCAGCGCGCAGGCGGGCATCTACAGCGCGGTGTCCCGGTGGACCCAACCCGTCCAGTTCTTCGCCCAGGCGTACTCGTCCGCAGCGGCACCGGCCATCGCGCAGGCGTCCTCCTCCCGGGTCGCGTTGCGGGCGGTACGCAGATCCCTCTGGCTGCTCTGCGGAGCGGTCGTCACCTGTGCCGTTCTCGTCCTGCTCGCACCCACCGCGGTCGCCCTGGTGCTCGGTGACACCTACCGGCAGTCCGCCGACGTGTTGGTGGTGCTGTCGATCGGTGCCGCGGTGGTGGTGGTGAACCAGCCGCTCGCGACGTTCCTCCAGGCCCGGGGTCACGAGAACGTGGTGGGGATCTGCACGGTCGGCACGGTGTCGCTGCAGTTGGTCGGGGTCTGTGTGACAGCCGGCCCGTTCGGCGCACAGGGTGCCGCCTGGTCGTACGGGGTGGGTCAACTCGCGCTGACCGTCCTGCTCGGCGCGTACGCGGCGCTGCTGGTCCGGCGGCATCGGCGCAACGGCGCCGACGCGTCCACCCCGGGCGTGCGTGAGCCCGTGCTGGCCGCGGATGCTCGGGGCGCCGGCACCTGACCCCGCCTGGTGTGTCGACATTAGCCCCTTTGATGACGTTTCAAAGCATCCTGCTCGCTCGTTGGGCCGAGTGCGGCCATTGACGCCGCCGGCAGCGGCCGGCTGGACGCGAGCCACCAGTAACGAACGGAGCGGCAGTGACTTTTTTGACCACTGGACGGCGGGTCCTGATCACCGGCGGAACGGGTTCGTTCGGCCGGACCATGGTCCGCCGACTTCTCGATCGGGACGTCGCTGAGATCAGGGTGTTCAGCCGGGACGAGGCCAAGCAGGACGAGATGCGCCGACTCCTCGGCGACGAACGGGTCCGTTACCACGTCGGGGACGTGCGGGACTACGACTCGGTGCTGCGGGCCAGCCGCGGCATCGACCACGTGTTCCACGCGGCCGCCCTCAAGCAGGTGCCCTCGTGCGAGTTCTTCCCGCTCGAGGCGGTGCGGACGAACATCCTCGGCAGCGCGAACGTCGTCGAGGCAGCCGAGCGCAACGGTGTCGGCTCGGTGGTGGTGCTGAGCACGGACAAGGCCGTCTACCCGGTCAACGCGATGGGCATGAGCAAGGCGATGATGGAGAAGGTCGCGCAGGCGCACGCCCGCAACAACCCGAACAGCGTCACCACCGTCTCCTGCGTCCGGTACGGCAACGTCATGTATTCGCGTGGCTCGGTGATCCCGCTGTTCATCGAGCAGATCAAGGCCGGGCGGGCGCCGACCGTCACCGACCCGACGATGACCCGCTTCCTGATGTCCCTCGACGAGTCCGTCGAGCTGGTGGAGCATGCCTTCCAGCACGCCCGCCCGGGTGACATCTTCATTCGCAAGGCGGCCGCCTGCACCATCGGTGACCTGGCCGAAGCCGTCTGCGAACTGTTCAACGTGCCGGCGAAGCTGGACGTCATCGGCGTCCGGCACGGCGAGAAGCTCGACGAGACGTTGGCCAGCCGCGAGGAGCTGACGCAGGCGGAGGACTTCGGCGAGTTCCTCCGGGTGCCGCTGGACGCCCGCGACCTGAACTACGCACTCTACGTCTCCGAGGGTGAGCTGGACGGGGCGCCCGTCGAGGACTTCAACTCGTCCAATGCGCCACGGATGGGCGTACCGCAGATCATCGAGCTGCTGAAGCGGCTGCCCGAGGTCCGCGCGGAGCTGGCCCTGCGGGACCCGGTGCTGGCGTGCTGAAGCTGGCGTTGACCGGCGGCGGTGGATTCCTCGGTTGGCACGTGCGGGTGCTCCTGCGGGCGCTCGGCTGGCCGGAGCCGGTGATCATCACGCGTGCGGACCTGGCCGACCCTCGTGTCGTCGGCGGCAAGGTCAGCGGTGTCGACCGGGTGCTGCACCTGGCCGGCGTGAACCGCGGCGATCCGACGGAGGTCGCCGAAGGCAACCGCCGCCTCGCCGCGCACCTCGCCGCCGGCCTGCGGGTCGCCGCGGACCCGCCGGCCTGCGTCGTGTACGCGAACTCGGTGCAGGCCGGCAACGGCACCCCGTACGGCGACGCCAAGGCGGACGCCGCGCGGATCCTCGCCGACACCCGCCTGCCGCTGGACGACGTGCTGCTGTCCAACCTCTACGGCGAGCACGGCCGCCCGCACTACAACTCAGCGGTGGCGACGTTCTGCCGCCTGCTCGCCGAGGGTGGGCAGCCGGAGGTCCACACCGATCGTGAGATCGACCTGGTACACGTGACCGACGCCGCGGCCCGGCTCGTCGGCGTGCCGGCGGGTGGTTCCTGGGATCCGGCCATGCCCGCCTTCCGGCTGGGCGTCCGTGAGCTCGCCGAGCGTCTGGCCGGGCTGGCCGCCGCCTACCGCACCGGCGAGATCCCGGTCCTGACCGACCGGCACCTCGTGCGGTTGTTCAACACCTACCGTTCGCACTGTTTCCCGACGCACTACCCGCTGGCACTTCCCCGCCGCGCCGACGTTCGCGGCGAGCTGGTGGAGACGGTCAAGGTGCACGGTGGCGCCGGGCAGACGTTCAGCTCCACCAGCCACCCGGGCGTGACCCGGGGCGAGCACTTCCACCTGGCGAAGGTGGAGCGGTTCGTCGTGTTGCGTGGCACCGCGGAGATCAGCTTGCGGCGGGTCGGTGACACCGACGTGGTGCGCTTTCCGGTCTCCGGGAGCGAGCCGGTCGCCGTCGACATGCCCACCATGTGGGTGCACAAGCTGGTCAACACCGGTGACGACGAACTGGTCACCCTGTTCTGGACCAACGAGTTGTTCGACCCGGCGCGTCCGGACACCTGGCCGGAACCGGTGGAGACGCGCATTCCGAAGCCCGCGGTGGTCGCCGCGTGAGGGTCGGCCTGGTCAGCCAGTGGTATCCGCCGGAGGGTGTGTTCATCCCGGGCAACCTGGCGCAGCACCTGGCCGCGCGCGGCCACCACGTCCGGGTGCTCACCACCTACCCGAGCTACCCGCACGGGCGGCTCTACCCGGGCTGGCGGCAACGCTGGCGGCATGTCGAGATGCAGGGGGCCGTGGCGGTGCGACGGGTTCCCGCGTACCCGAGCCACGACACGTCGGCGCTACGCCGGGCGGCCAGCCACCTCACGTTCGGTCTGAGCAGCGCGCTCGCCGGCCCGAACTGGCTCGGTGGCGTCGACGTCACGTACGTCTACCACCCGCCGCCCACGGCGGTCGCCGCCGCCGCGCTCGTCCGGGCCGCCCGGCGTACGCCGATCGTCCTGCACGTGCAGGACATGTGGCCTGACTCGGTCCTGCACTCCGGGATGACGCCGACCGGTCTGGCCGGAAGAGCGGTGGCGGGCGGTGTGGACGTCCTCATGCGCACGGCGTACCGGTTGGCGGCCGCGATCGTGGTGATCTCACCGGCGATGGCAGCCCTCGTGGTGGAACGCGGCGCCGATCCGAGCCGGGTGCGGGTGGTGTGGAACTGGACCGACGACGATTTGTTCCGGCCCGTGGCACCGACGGACGCGGCCCGCGCGACGCTCGGACGGCGCGACCGGTGCACGGTGATGTTCACCGGCAACCTCGGTCTGCTCCAGGGCGTCGACACGGCGATCCGCGCGGCGGCCGCCGTCCGGGACCGCGTGGACCTGGTGCTGGTCGGGTCGGGCGCCTACGAGGACGAGGCCCGCCGGCTCGCCACCGACCTGAACGCGGACAACGTCCGTTTCGTCGGTCGCCGCCCGCCGACGGAGATGGCCGACCTGTACGCGGCGGCCGACTGGCAGCTGGTGTGCCTGCGGGATCTGCCGGCGCTCCGCGGCACCGTCCCGTCGAAGCTGCAGGCCGCCTTCGCCTGCGGCGCTCCGGTGATCGCCGCCCTGGGCGGGGACGCGGCCGCGCTCGTGGAGTCGACCGGAGCCGGCCTGGTGTGCGCACCGGGGGACTGGGCGGTGCTCGCGGATCGCCTGCGGCAGGCGGCCGACACGGCCGCGGCCGACCGCGTCGCCATGGGGCAGCGGGCCCGCCGGGCCTACCAGGAGCGCATGTGCGTGCGGGTCGGCGTCGACCAGTTCGAGGACATTCTGACGAAGGTGGCAGCAGGGAAAGGACGGCCATGACCCGTGTGATGACGCTGGTCGGTACCCGGCCGGAGATCATCC
The DNA here is from genome assembly GCF_029581455.1 of Micromonospora sp. WMMD964. Taxonomy (NCBI): domain Bacteria; kingdom Bacillati; phylum Actinomycetota; class Actinomycetes; order Micromonosporales; family Micromonosporaceae; genus Micromonospora; species Micromonospora sp. WMMD964. The sequence goes on from NZ_CP120860.1 coordinate 3,269,050, forward strand.
GGCTCTCGCGCGTGATGGCGAGGCTGGACGACGTGGTGGAGCACGTGTTGGTCCACACCGGCCAGAACTGGGACAGCTCGTTGTCCGAGATCTTCTTCAAGGAGTTGCGGATCCGGGAACCGGACCGGTTCCTGCGGGTGGACACCTCGACGCTGGGTCGGGTGCTCGGTGGCGTACTGGTCGGTGTGGAGGAGGCCATCGCCGAGGTGCGGCCGGACGCGCTGCTCGTGCTCGGCGACACCAACAGCTGCATCGGCGCGCTGATGGCCCGCCGGCTGCGGGTGCCGGTCTACCACATGGAGGCCGGCAACCGCTGTTTCGACCTGAACGTCCCGGAGGAGACGAACCGACGTCTGGTGGACCACGTCGCCGACTTCAATCTCGTCTACACCGAGCACGCCCGGCGCAACCTGCTGGCCGAAGGGCTGCACCCGCGCCGGATCCTGCACACCGGTTCCCCCATGCGCGAGGTGCTCGAGCACTACCGGACGGACATCGAGGCGTCGACGATCCTGCGTCAGCTGGAGCTGACGCCGGGCCGGTACTTCCTGGTCAGCGCACACCGCGAGGAGAACGTGGACAGCCCGGACCGGTTGGCCCGGTTGCTGGAATGCCTGCGCGCGGTTCGCGACCGCTGGCAGTTCCCGGTGCTCGTGTCCACCCACCCCCGGACCCGCAAGCGGCTGGAGTCGTTGGCGCCCGGCGCGGAGGCGCTGGACGGGATCGCCTTCCACGAGCCGTTCGGCCTGCTCGACTACGTGCACCTGCAGACGAAGGCATTCTGCACGCTGTCAGACAGCGGCACGATCAGCGAGGAGTCGGCGATCCTCAACTTCGCCGCGGTGACGCTGCGGGAGTCGATCGAACGCCCGGAGGCGTTGGACGCCGGCGGCATCATCATGACCGGTCTCGACCCGCACGGCGTGGTGGAGGCGATCCGGGTGACCGTCGACCAGGTCCGCGCCGAGGGGGTGCCCTGCCCGGTCGACTACCAGGTTCGGGACACCTCCCGCCGGGTGGTCGACTTCATCCTCTCCACCGTCCGCCGGCACCACGACTGGGCCGGCATCCGCCGCTGAGCGGAGCGACGGCAGCGGGCCCGGCGACCACGGTCGCCGGGCCCGCTGAGTTCGTGGGCCCTAACGGGCCAGCGGCACGTGGATCGTTCCCGGCCTGGTGCTCGCCGGTGTGCACAGCGCCGCCAGGTGGGCGATCAGCTTCTCCGCGTCGTCGTACGGGTCGAGTCCGCCCACGTCGAGCGGGTCGAGCGCCGGCACTGTGACGTGTGAGATGAGCGGGTGCAGCGGACGGTCGTCGACCTCGCCGGTGCCGAGCAGGTCCTCGTGGAGCTTCTCGCCGGGACGCAGCCCGGTGTAGACGATCGGCACCCGGCTGTCGGCCTGCTCGGCCATCTGCTTCGCCAGGTCGGCGATGCGTACCGGCGCGCCCATGTCCAGCACGAGGGCCTCTCCGTCCCGGCCGATCTCGGCGGCCTGGAGCACCAGCCGTACCGCCTCCTCCAGCGTCATCAGATAGCGGGTGACGTCCGGATGGGTCACCGTCAACGGATTGCCCGCCTCGATCTGGCGTTGGAAGGCGGTGATCACCGAGCCACGGCTGCTGAGCACGTTGCCGAAGCGGACACTGAGGAACGTGCCGGGAAACCGGCGCGCGGCGTGCGCGGTGAGCCGTTCGGTGATGCGCTTGGAATAGCCGAGCACGCTGATCGGGTCGGCGGCCTTGTCGGTGCTGATGTTGACGAACTTGGCGACGTCGCGGCAGGCGTCCAGCACCGAGAGGGTGCCCCACACGTTCGTCATCACCGCTTCGCCGGGGTTGCGTTGCAGGAGCGTGAGGTGCTTCAGCGCCGCGGCGTGGAAGATGACGTCCGGCCGTCGTTCCCGGATGATGCGCCGGACACGCTCGTCGTCGCGCAGGTCGGCGAGGATCAGCTCGGGGCCGTCGAGCATGGCCCGCCCGTTCAGCGACATCTGCAGGGCGTGTAGGGCGGACTCGTCGCGGTCGAGCATCATCAGCTCGCCGGGGTCGGCCTTCAGGACCTGACGGCACAGTTCCGAACCGATCGAGCCACCGGCGCCGGTGACCAGCACCCGCAGACCGGCGAGGCCGTCCCCGCTCAGCGGCAGGTCGCCGACCACCTGCCGACGCCCCAGCAGGTCACTGATCTGCACGTCCCGTACGTCGGTGACGGTGATGCGATGGTCGACCAGCTCGCGGACCGGGGGCAGCACCTTGAAGGCGGCGCCGGTCTGCAGGGTGGCCTCGCGGATCTGGCGGATCAGCGCGGCGTCGGCGCTGGCCACGGAGAAGATGACAGTGGTGGCGCCGGTGCGGCGGACCGCTTCGGCGAGGTCCGCCCGGCCGCCCAGCACGCGGACGCCGCCGAAGCGCAGGTTGCGCTTGTCGGGGTCGTCGTCCAGCGCGCCGACCGGCAGGTACCGGCCGCGTGGGTCGCCGAGCATCGCGCGCAGTAGCCCCTGACCGGCGTCGCCGAGGCCGAACAGCAGCACCGGCGTGGCGGAGCGCACGTCGGGCCGCATCGCGAGGTCGTGCCGGTGCCGGTACGCGGAGCGGGCGGCGAGCATCAACAGCAGCGTCAGCGAGCCGCCGATCAGTGGGGTGCTGGCCGGCACCGGTCGGTCGGCCGACGGCAGCAGCCCGATCAGGAGGACGGCGATGGGGGTGGCGACGTTCCCGGCGAGCCCGCGCACCTCCTGGAGGCTGCCGAGTGGGTGCCGGCCCGAGTGGAGCCGGCGCACCGCGGCGACAGCCACGTACATCAGCGCGGCGATGCCGCCGACGCCTGCGGCGCGGCTCAGCTGTCCGGCCGGCGGGTGGAACTCGTAGCGGGTCCAGACGGCGGCGACGAAGCCGCCCACCCAGGCCGCGGTGTCGGTGGCGAGGAAACCCAGGGCGCGGCGGCGCGCCCGGGCCCGACGGACCCGTTGTTCGGCAGGCTCGGTCCTATCGGTGTCTTGCGGCATGTCTGCTCCCGTCTCCGACCGATTAGCACCCTTAAGCAGGGGTTTAAGACGCTTCATCCTTTTTACACTTTTATCGAATGATTCGTGGAGTAACTGGGCTGGTGACGGAAACTGCGGACGGTCAGGTCAGCGCGCCGGGACGCCCTTGACCACCACGCCGTCCGGCACGTCCCGCACCACGCAGGCGCCGGCGCCGACGGTGCTGTCCCGACCTATCCGAAGGCCCTGCAGCACCGCCGCCGTGGTCCCCACCAGCACGCCCTCCGCCAGGTGGCATTCACCGGAGACGGCAGCGAGCGGATTGACCGAGACGAAGTCGGCGAGCACCGAGTCGTGCCCGACGGTGGCGTTCTGGTTGAGATGGACGTGCCGCCCCACCGTCACGTTGGTGGTGATCCGGGCGCCCGCGAAGACGACCAGGCCGGGCCCGTGGCGCGTGTCCGGCCCGACCGTCGCGTCCGGGTGGATGAGGCTTCCGGCTGGACTGCCGTACGCGTCGACCCGTGCGGCCACGGCTCGTCGCACCTTCGGGTCGCCGATCCCGATGACGTGGTGGAGATCCGTCGGCGCGTCCCGCAGCCACGCGAGCCCACCCAGGTAGGGCACCTCCAGGCGCTGCACCCGCTTGAGGTTCTCCTCCGACGGCCGGTCGTCGACGAAACCGACCAGATCCCACTGTCGCCCGCCGGCGACCGCGGCCGCCCGTGCGATGGCCAGTACCTCCCGGCCATGGCCGCCGCACCCCACGATGACCAGTGGCGTCACCCGGAGACCGCTCCCGTTCGGACGGCCAGGAACCCTTCGATCGCGCCGAACACGGTCGCGATCTGCCGCTCGGTGAGGCCGCTGCCGCTGGGCAGGGTCAGCCCCTCGGCGAAGAGATCGTCGGCCGCCCCGGTGAGCAGGCTCTCGAAGTCGGCGTACGCGGGCTGCCGGTGCATCGGCTTCCACACCGGCCGCGTCTCGATGTTCTGGGCGGCGAGGTGTGCGGCGAGATCAGCGGCCCGCCAACCCGAGCGCTCCGACCGCACCCGGATGACGGTGAGCCAGCAGTTGGACTCGACGTCCTCGGCGCCGACCAGTTCCACCCCCGGCACCGAGGCGAAGAGCTTCGCGTACCGGTCTCGCAGCAGGCGGCGGCGGCTGATCATCCCGTCGAGCCGTGCCAACTGGGCCCGGCCCAGTGCGGCCAGCAGATTGCTGAGCCGGTAGTTGTAGCCGGTCTCCCGGTGCTCGTAGTGCGGCACGGGCTCCCGGGCCTGGCTGGCCAGATGGCGGGCGCGGGCCAGCAGCGGCAGGTCGTCGGAGACGAGCATCCCACCACTGGACGTCGTTATGATCTTGTTGCCGTTGAACGAGAGCGCGCCGACCTGGCCGAATGAGCCGGCCGCCCGGCCGTGGTCTGCTGCCCCGAGCGCCTCCGCCGCGTCCTCGACGACCGGCACGCCCGCATCCCCGCAGACCGGCAGCAACGTCGTGTAGTCGGCGCAGCTGCCGAACATGTCGACCGGCACGACCGCGCCGACCCGCTCGCCGCGGGAGCGCAGCCGGTGCAGCAGCTCGGTCAGCAGTGGCACGTCGATGTTGCCGGTGCGCGCGTCGCAGTCGACGAAGACCGGCCGGGCGCCGGTGTAGCGCACGGCGTTCGCGGTGGCCACGAACGTCAGCGTCGGGACGACGACGGCGTCACCCGGCTGGACGCCCACCCCGAGCAGCGCCAGGTGCAGCGCTGCCGTGCCGGAGCTGACCGCGACCGCGCCGCGGGTGCCGACCCGGGCGGCGACCTCGTTCTCGAAGGCGTCCAGATCGGGGCCGACGGGTGCGACCCAGCCGGACCGCAGGGCCGCGACGAGGTACGACTCCTCCAGTGGGCCGACGTCCGGACGGGAGAGATGCACTCGATCCGTCATCGGCCTTCGCCCTGCCGTACCGTCACCGCGGTGCGCCGCCCCGTCGGGACGGTCCCCAGCGGTGCGGAGGCCCCGGCCGGGGTGCCGAGGAAGGTCGGAGCGGTGGCCACGCCGGCTGCCGAGATCCCCTCTCGACGCAGCACGGTGCGGACCGTCGCCGCCAGGATCGTCAGGTCGAGTCCGAGACTGCGGGTGTCGACGTACTCGACATCGAGGTCGAACTTCGTCTCCCAGCTCAGCCCGTTGCGGCCGCGCACCTGGGCCAGGCCGGTCACACCCGGCCGTACCTCGTGTCGGCGGGCCTGGTGAGGCGAGTAGCGGGGCAGATACTCCGGCAGCAGCGGGCGGGGGCCGACGAGGCTCATCTCGCCGCGCAGCACGTTCCAGAGCGTGGGCAGCTCGTCCAGGCTGGTGGCGCGCAGCCACCGTCCGAGCGGCGTCAGTCGGTCGCCGTCCTCGACCAGGCCGAGGCGCGGGTCGGGCGCACGCATCGTGCGGAACTTGATCAGCTCGAACGGATCGCCGTGCCGGCCCGTGCGGAGCTGGCGGAACAGCACGGGACGCCCCAACCCGACGGCGACCAGCAGCGCCACCGTGACGATGACCGGCGCCAGCAGTGCGAGCAGGATGACGGCCGCGACGACGTCGATCACGCGCTTGCCGCGATCGGGTCGAGCCGTTCGCCGAGGATCTTCGACGGTACTGACGCCAGGAACCGGCACCTTCCACCTCCTGCTCGGACAAATTGCTCTTATGGGTCTAGCAGCGATGTGAGTCCTATACAGCGCAAACGAGCACAGTCGGTGCTGATCCCGTCGGAACAACGCGGACCGGGACGGGAGGACACGGGTGTGTGAGCTGGTGACCAGCTGGAACGGCGATCGGGCACGACGCTGCCGACCAGCGGCGGGTCAGGTCCCGCGCTTGAGGACGGCGGCGAGCGCGCTGTCGAGCCGAGGGGCCAACGTCCTGGAGTAGGTGGCGGTGAGGTGGTTGCCGTCCCGGTAGACCAACACGCCGCCGATGACGGGCGCGCAGCGGTCGGTGGGGCAGATCGCGTCATTGAGATCGACGAGATGTACGCCCTGCTGACCCTCGGCCGCCTGCTCCTGGGCAACGCCTCCGCCGGCCGCCAGCACCTCGTCCCGAGACGGGGCGCACCGGGTGAGCTTGTCGGGGTTGGCCGAGACGCACTCGACCGGGTCACGACGGTGGTACGGGGTGTCGCGCAGCACCACCACCGGGATCTTGACCTCGGTCATCTCCCGCCAGGTCTCGCGGAGACCGTCCGCCAACGTCTCGTTGACCCGCTGTGTGACCGGTTCGCCGTCGCGCACCCGGAGGTAGAGCGAGTTGCTGACCAGCAGCAGGTCGGGTGGGTCGGCGCGGAGCTGGTCGCGGACTCTTCGGTTCCACTCGGTGCAGCTCTCGTACGGCCGCCCGGCCAGTGCCACCTCTGCCTTGAGGAACGGACACGAGGACTTGGTGTGCGAGACCACCCGCCATTTCTGCTTGGCGGCGACCTCCTCGAGAGCGGGCAGCCACTGCGCGGCATGGGAGTCCCCGGCGAGCACGACGGTGAAGGCCGCGTCCCGGACACCATAGACGCACGTCAGCGGGGTGCTGCTGTTCTGCTGGACGTGGCAGCCCGTCCGCCCGGTGGTCGGAAGGTCTTTCGGCGCGACCAACGGGTCCGGAACGATGGACGCGACCCGGTCGACGGGCGTGCCCGCCTTGTCGCCTCGCGGTGACTGGCCGAGGGCCGCGGCACCGGGCGCCCCGACGGGCGTCGCGCTCGCCGACGGGCTGGACCCGGCCACCGGTGGCAGCGCCGAGATGGGCGGGGGCGGCTGTGCCGCCGGCCAGACGGTGAGTTGGAAGAGGAGCCCGGCGATCACGGCCGCGCCCGTGCACACGGCCCCGACCCCCAGCGCCTGCGCCGGTTGCCACTGCAGCGTCGGCGACCGACGGATCGGGTTCTCGACGAAGTGGTAGGTGAGGACCGCCGGCACGACCGAGGCCGCCACCACGGCCAGGCGTGCGGTCGGGCTCAACTCGCCGAACCGGTAGTCGGCGATGACCAGCAGCGGCCAGTGCCACAGATACAGCGAGTAGGACAGCGCGCCGACCACGCGCATCGGCGGCAGGCTGAGCAGCCCCGCCGGCCCGGCGCGGCCGGCCGCCACCGCGAACGCGATGATCGCCGCCGTGCCGCCGGTGGGCAGCAACGCGATGTACCCGGGGAACGCCGACGTGGTGTCCAGGAGGAACGCCGATGCGACCACGGCGGCGAGGCCGGACCAGGCGAGCAGGACCGCCAGCACGCGCGGGGTGCGATGCAGCAGTCCGCCGGCGATGGCCACCGCGCCGCCGAGCGCGAGCTCCCAGAGCCGAGTCGTGGTCACGAAGTACGCCGGCGCGGAGTCGGTCGACGTCAGGTGGATCGACCAGGCGAAGGACGGCACGGCCACGAGGGCGAACCCGAGCATCAGCACGCCCCGGCGTAGCCGTCGTCGGCCGCCGAGGACGGCCAAGCCGAGCAGCAGCAGCGGCCAGAAGAGGTAGAACTGCTCCTCGACACTGAGTGACCAGTAGTGTTGCAGGACGCTCGGGGCCTGGTCGACGAACATGTAGTCGACCGACTGCTCGGCGAGCCGCCAGTTCATGACGTACAGGGCGCTGCTCACCACGTCCCACGCGGTGTTCGAGTAACGCACCTTCGGCAGGAGCAGGTACGTGAGCAGCAGGGTGACCAGCAGCACCAGACCGGCGGCGGGCAGAAGCCGCTTCGCGCGTCGCGCGTAGAAGCCGAGCAGCGAGATGCGCCCGGTGTCGTCGAGTTCGGCGACGAGCAGACCGGTGATCAGGAATCCGGAGATCACGAAGAAGACGTCCACGCCGATGAAGCCGGCGGGAACGAACTGACTGCCCGCGTGCCCGGCCAGGACCAGGATGACGGCGAGAGCCCGTAGCCCTTCGATGTCCCCCCGGAAGGACGCCGCCCGTGCCGGGGCCGTCGGTCGGCTTCGTGTCTGCGTCATCGTCCCACCCGAAAATAGAGTGTTATTCCTTTTTGACGTCGAATCGAGGCCAACGTCCGGTATGGTTCCGCTGCGGATAAACGAGGCGGGCCGCGCGAGGGTGCGCTCAGCAGGCGACCCGGGTCAGCGCGGGGCTGTCCCGTCCGTGGAGCGGTGGCACGCCGAGCCCGTCGTCAGACAGCCGGCAGTGGTGACCTGACGCGGGTGTCAGCCGCCGGAACCGGCGTCCAGCCGGCGGGCGAGCAGGGTGCGCAGCGGGATCGACTCCCCGTCCCGACCGCCCTCGCCGACGATCAACGGCGCCGGGCTCGGCTCGGTCTGTGCGCCGAACAGCCGGGCTCGTAGACCTCCCGGCACGGTCAGCAGGTGGAACCGGCCGTCCACGTCGACCGCTCGACTGCGGGCCTGGTCCACGTACCACCCGGACAACCCGGTCCGGTACCAGCCGCGACCGTCGTAGGAGCGCGCGACGAGCCGGGTCGGGCGCAGCCCGCGCCGGGTCGCCTCGGCCACGAACCAGGCGACGATCTTCGCAGCCTCGGCGTGCTCGGCCTCCCGTCGGCGGGCGTCGGCCGCCGCGTGCGCCAGCACCGCCTGCCGCTGCCGATCCCGCCACTCCCGGCCGTCGCCCTCACCCACGACGCCGACGGTACGCGAACCGATCAGTCGAGGACGGCCCGCAGGGTACGCCGCGCGGTGTCGGCCATCACCGGGTTGGTCTCGACGTAGTACGGCAGCGCCTTGATCGCCTGCATCAGGGCCCAGCCGCGCCCCCGCTCCCACGTCGCGTCGTCCACGTCCAGCGCCCGCCGGTACGTCTCCCGAGACCCCGCGTCGAACAGGTTCCACGCCGGCATGAGGTCCACCGCCGGGTCACCCACGCAGAGCGTACCCAGGTCGATGACCGCGGCCAGACGACCGTCGCGGACCAGCAGGTTGCCGGGCATCAGGTCGGCGTGGATCCATGTGTCGGCGGGATCGTCCCGGCGCGCGTGCCGGCACCGGTCCCACACCGCGCCGAGCGCGGCGGTGTCGGTGAGTGCGCCGCTGGCGGCCAGCGCGGCCCGCACACCGGCATCCTGGTCGGCCAGGGGTCCGCCCCGACCCCACCCGGACCACACCCGACCGTCGGTGTCGATGGCACGCAGGGCGGTCACGACGCCGGCCAGGTCACGGGCGAAGCCGTCCAGGTCGCCGACCCGGCCCTGCTCGGCCGACTCCCCGGGGATGAACCGGTACGCCGCCCACGACCCCGGATATCCGTCGCCCGGCTCACCGAGCCCGAGCGGTCCGGGCACCGCGACCGGTAGGTGCGCGGCGAGCATCCGCGCGTGCTCCTGCTCCTGTCGTAGCTCGTCGCGCATTTCCGGAGAGGCGCTCGGCTGTAGCGGAAACCGCAGCACGACCTCCGGGCCGAGGCGGAACAGGGCGTTCACCGTGCCGGTCGAGGGAAGTGGACGCACCGGCAGGCCCCGCCACCGGGGAAATTGCTCGGCCACCAGCGCGGCGACCACGTCCACCGCCACGTCGACCTGATCCGCGTGCATCTTCACCGCCAGATCATCGCCCCGAGCCCCGCGCGCACGCGAGCCGATTTCACCCGCCCGCTGCACTGGTCGCTCTCGCCCCCGGGTTCGCTGCGGCCGCCCTGTGGAGCTGAATCGTCTGCGACATCAACCCGCGACCAACCGGCGATCACCCCGGCGACCAACCGCGACCAACCGGCGATCAAAGCGGCGATCAAACCGGCGACCAACCGGCGATCAAAGCGGCGACCAACCGGCGACCAACCGGCGATCACAGCGGCGACCAACCGGCGATCACCCCGGGATGAACCGCGACCAAACCGGCGAACACACTGCGATTCGTTTACGACATCAGCTCCAAAGGGCCCGCCACCCCCGTGGACCACTCGGCCCCGGCCACGCGGCCCCTCGATCACGCAACCACGTGATCGAGGGGCGAGGCGTCGGAGGGCCGAGGCGTCGGAGAGGGCTGACCAGTCAGGCCAGCCCGGCACGGCGTAGGGCCTCTGCCATCGCGTCGTTGGCCGGCGCCGGACCGCCGCCGCGACCCTGCTGCTGACCGCCGCCGCGCCCCTGCTGCTGACCGCCGCGTCGACCCTGGCCGCCGCGCTGGTCCTGCGGGCCACGTCCGCCCTGCTGACCGCCACGACCGCCCTGCGGTCCGCGCTGCGCCGGGCCGCCGCGACCCTCCTGGCTCGTCCGGCCACCACCGGCGACGCCGGGCTCGTCCTCCAGGCGCAGGGTCAACGAGATGCGCTTGCGGGGTACGTCCACGTCGAGCACCCGGACCTTGACCACGTCACCGGACTTCACCACCTCACGGGGGTCCTTCACGAAGGTCCGGGACATGGCCGAGACGTGCACCAGCCCGTCCTGGTGCACCCCGACGTCGACGAACGCGCCGAACGCGGCCACGTTGGTGACGACGCCCTCGAGCACCATGCCCGGCGTCAGGTCGCTGATCTTCTCCACGCCCTCGACGAAGGTGGCGGTGCGGAACTCGGGCCGAGGGTCGCGGCCCGGCTTCTCCAACTCGGCGAGGATGTCGGTGACGGTGGGCAGACCGAACCGCTCGTCGACGAAGTCGGTGGCCCGCAGCCCGCGCAGGATCCCGCTCTTGCCGATCACCGAGCGGAGGTCCTGACCGGTGCTGGCGAGGATCCGGCGCACCACCGGGTACGCCTCCGGGTGCACGCTCGACGAATCCAGCGGGTCGTCGCCGTCGGGGATGCGCAGGAAGCCGGCGCACTGCTCGAACGCCTTCGGGCCGAGCCGTGCCACCTTCTTCAGCTCGGAACGCGACCGGAACGGCCCGTTGGCGTCCCGGTGCAGGACGATGTTCTCCGCGAGCCCGGCCCCGATCCCGGAGACCCGGGTCAACAGCGGCGCGGACGCGGTGTTGACGTCCACGCCGACGGCGTTCACGCAGTCCTCCACGACCGCGTCCAGCGACCGGGACAGCTTCACCTCGGACAGGTCGTGCTGGTACTGCCCCACCCCGATCGACCGTGGGTCGATCTTCACCAGCTCGGCGAGCGGGTCCTGGAGCCGCCGGGCGATGGAGACCGCGCCGCGCAGCGACACGTCCATGCCGGGCAGCTCCTGCGAGGCGTACGCGGACGCGGAGTAGACCGACGCGCCCGCCTCGGAGACCATCACCTTGGTCAGGTTCAGCTGCGGATACTTCTTGATCAGGTCGCCGGCCAGCTTGTCGGTCTCCCGCGAGGCGGTGCCGTTGCCGATCGCCACCAGCTCCACCCCGTGCGTGCCGGCCAGCCGGGCCAGGGTCTCGAGCGACGCGTCCCACTGCCGACGGGGCTCGTGCGGGTAGATGGTGTCGGTGGCGAGCACCTTGCCGGTGGCGTCCACCACGGCCACCTTCACACCGGTCCGCAGGCCCGGGTCCAGACCCATCGTGGGCCGGGTGCCGGCCGGCGCGGCCAGCAGCAGGTCCCGCAGGTTCGTCGCGAAGACCCGAACCGCCTCCTCCTCGGCCGCCTGCCACAACCGCAACCGCAGGTCCGCGCCGAGGTGGATGAGGATCCGGGTGCGCCACGCCCACCGCACGGTGTCGGTCAACCAGCGGTCGGCCGGTCGCCCGGCGTCGGACACCCCGAACCGTCCGGCGATGGCCGCCTCGTACCGGCTGGGTCCGGTCGGTACGGCGTCCGCGTCGCCGGCCTCCTCCGGATCCATGGTCAGGTCGAGCACACCCTCCTTCTCGCCCCGGAACATGGCCAGGATCCGGTGCGAGGGCAACTTCGGGTACGGCTCGGAGAAGTCGAAGTAGTCGGCGAACTTGGCGCCGGCGGTCTCCTGGCCGTCGCGTACCCGGGACACCAGACGGCCCCGCGACCACATCTGCTCACGCAGCGTGCCGATGAGGTCGGCGTCCTCCGCGAAGGTCTCGATGAGGATCGCCCGCGCGCCCTCCAGCGCGGCGGCGGCGTCCGCGACGCCCTTGTCCTCGTCGACGAACCCGGCGGCGGTGGCCCTCGGGTCCTGGCTGGGGTCGGCCAGCAGCGACTCGGCCAGCGGGGCCAACCCGGCCTCGCGGGCGATCTGCGCCCGCGTCCGCCGCTTGGGCTTGTACGGCAGGTAGATGTCCTCCAGCCGGGACTTCGAGTCGGCGGCCATGATCTGGGCTTCCAGGGCCTCGTCGAGCTTGCCCTGGGTGCGGATCGACTCCAGCACGGCGGCCCGCCGCTCGTCCAGCTCGCGCAGGTAGCGCAGCCGCTCCTCGAGGGTGCGCAGCTGGGTGTCGTCGAGCAGGCCGGTGGCCTCCTTGCGGTAGCGGGCGATGAACGGCACGGTGGCGCCGCCGTCGAGCAGCTCGACGGCCGCCCGCACCTGACGCTCGGCCACGCCGAGCTCGTCGGCGATCCGCTGATGAACAGACTGGGTCACGATCTCGATCCGCCTTCGGGAGTGGGTACGGCCTGCATTCTGCCGGGCGGCCCCGGCCGCTGTCGCCGCGCCCGGCCGGGGCGGCAGACCGAACCGCCGCGCCCGGCCGGGTGACCCGGCGGCGGTCCCGCCCGGCCTGCGCTAGCGTGGCGATCATGGAAACACCTGCGGAGCCGCGCGCCCGGCGGCTCTTCGGCGGCAGCGCCCGGGCCCTCGGCGACCTGACGGCCAACCCGTTCCGCGCCGACCGGGACCGGATCGTCGGCTCACCGTTCTTCGCCCGCCTCGGCGGTGTCACCCAGGTGATCAGCCCGGTCGGCTCCGGGCTGCTGGTGCACAACCGGCTCACCCACAGCCTCAAGGTCGCCCAGGTGGCCCGTGCGATCGCCGAGCGGTTGACGGCCGACGACCGGTGGTGTGACCTGCTGGACAAGCTCGGTGGCCTCGACCCGGACGTGGTGGAGGCCGCCGCCCTCGCCCACGACCTCGGCCACCCGCCGTTCGGGCACCTGGGGGAGCGGGTGCTGGACCGGCTGGCCCGCCAGCGGCTCGGCCTGGCCGACGGTTTCGAGGGCAACGCCCAGTCGTACCGGATCGTCACCAGCACCGAGATCCGCGGCGCGGCCACCACCGGGCTGGACCTGACCGCCGCCGTCCGCGCGGCGATGCTGAAGTACCCGTGGACCCGGCTGGACCACCCGGACCCGCACCCGCGCACGATGGACCCGCCGCCACGCGGGGCCACACCGCCACCGGACGACCCGGAGAGCGGCTCGTCGAAGTTCGGCGCGTACCGGACGGAACTCGACGACCTGCGCCAGGCCCGGGAGCCGTTCGCCGGCCGCATCCCGGACTGGCAGCAGACCGTCGAGGCTTCGGTGATGGACACCGCCGACGACATCGCGTACGCCATCCACGACGTGGAGGACTTCTACCGGGTCGGTGTGCTCCAACAGGGCTCGGTCTCCGCCGAGCTGATGGCGTGGCAGCGCGAGAGTGGGCACTTCCGGGCGATCACCGACGCGGCGCTGGCCACGTCGGCGCGGCGGCCCGGGGCGGCGATCGAGCGGTTGCGGCGGCAACTGCACCGCAAGGACGCCTGGATCGCCGACGACGACGCGTTCGCCGCCGCCGTCGAGCACGTCCGCGAGGAGTTGGTCGACGGGCTGCTGGCGATGCCGTTCGACGGCTCGATCGAGGCCGAGCAGTACGTGGCGCGGTTCTCCGCCCGCTGGTCCACCCGTTTCGTCGAGGCCATCACGGTGACCCACCAGCCGTCGGTGCGCTCCGGGTACGTGCTGCTGGGCTGCGCGCAGTGGCACGAGGTGCAGGTGCTCAAGTTCGTCCACCACCGGTTCGTGCTGGCCCGCCCGGATCTCGCCCTGCACCAGCGCGGCCAGGCCCGGCTGCTGGGCACCCTGGTCGAGGCGCTCTGGGAGTGGCTGCTCGACCCGGAGGAGGAGTCCCGGCTGCCCCGCCGACTGCACGACCTGGTCGAGTTGGCCGAGGCCGAGCTGCACCCGCGCATCCCGGACCGGATCGGTCGCGCCCGGGGGCGGGCCATCGTGGACTTCGTCGCGCAGCTCACCGACGGGCAGGCGGTGGCCATGCTGGACGCGCTCTCCGGCCGCTCCGGCGCCCTCTGGACCGACGCCTTCGTGCTCTGACCCGACGGGCTCAGGCCGTACTGCTCTGACCAGACCAGGCCGGAGGGCCGCACCGCGGGCCGGGACCGTCAGGCGACGGCCTGCCACCAGCCGTCGACGGCGGGCGGCTCGTCGACCACCACCCGCTCGCCGGGGCGGGGCACGGCCAGCCGTACGTCGCGGGCCTTCGCCTCGGCCCACAGCCGGTCGACCGGCTCGGACCAGTCGTGCAGGGCCAGGTTGAACGTCGCCCAGTGCACCGGGACGAACAGCCCGCCGCGCAGGTCGAGGTGGGCGTCGACCGCCTCCTCGGGGAACATGTGGATGGTCGGCCAGGCCCGGTCGTACGCGCCGATCTGCATCAGCGTCACGTCGAACGGCCCGTGTGCGGCGCCGATCGCCGCGTACCCGTCGAAGTAGCCCGAGTCGCCGGTGTAGAAGACCTTGCGGCGTGCCCCGGCCACCACCCAGGAACTCCAGAGCGTGCCGTCGCGGCGCAGCCCCCGACCGGAGAAGTGCTGGGCGGCGGTCGCGGTGATCTCCAGCCCGGCGACCCGGTGCGACTCGGACCAGTCCAGTTCGATGATCCGTTCGGCGGGTACGCCCCAACGGTCCAGGTGCGCTCCCACCCCGAGCGGCACCAGGAACGGCGCGGACTGCCCGGCGAGCAGCGCCCGCACGGTGGCCATGTCGAGGTGGTCGTAGTGGTCGTGCGAGATCAGGATGGCGTCCAGCGGGGGCAGCTCGTCGATGCCCACCGGTGGCTCGTGCAGACGGCGGGGGCCGACCAGACCGGAGGGGGAGCATCGTTCGCTCCACACCGGGTCGAGCAGCACCCGTCGGCCCTCGATCTCGATCAGCGTCGAGGCGTGCCCGTACCAGACGATGTTCAGCTCGTCGGCGGCGTCGACGGGCCCGGGCGGGGCGCTCGGGCGCAGCAGCGGCACGGGTGCGGTCGGGCGCCGCTTCTGCTTGCCGAAGATCAGCTCGCGGACCAGGTTGCGGCCCGGCTCGGCGACCATCGTGCGGGTGCCGGCCTGGTTGTGGAAGGTGCCGTCGCGGAACTGGGGCGAGCGGGCCGCGCGTTCGGCTCGGGCCCCGCTGAGCCGGCCGCCGAGCGCGGCCGGCACATCCCGGGCCACCCAGGCCAGGCCGGCCAGCGCGGCGAGGCCGGCCGCGCCCCGCATCCGCCGTCCGAGCGACCGTTCGACGTCAGTGCTCTGCGTTCGTGCCATTGCCGTCCCTCCGACGTGTCCGCCCTACACGGTAGCCACCCGAACGGGCCCGTGCCCCGGCGGTCGCCGGGCCGGGTCGGTCACCGTCAGTGGCGACCGACCCGTAACCCCGGTCAGCCGCCGTTGCTGGGCTGCCGGGCGGTGATCCGGAACGTCGTGCCCACGCCCGCGATCCGGTCCACCGCGGCCAGGAACTTGGGGCCCATCGCGGCCCGGGCCTGCACCGCCGGGTGGGTGGCGCCGAAGTCCTCCGGGTCGGCCTGCCCGTCGGCGAAGAGCGCGTAGGTGAGCACCGCCGCCCCGGAGCGGTCGAAGATCACTCCGGCCTCGTGGCGGGCGTCGGCGAACCAGCCGGCCTTGGTGGCGATCCGCGCCCGGTCGTCCGACGACATGGTGCGCCGGATGCCGTCGGTGAACGCCACCGGGGAACGCAGGAGCCCCAACAGGTAGGTCGTCGAGGCGGGGGAGAGCAGCGTGCCGGCGACCAGGGCGCGCAGCAGGTCGTGCGTCTCGCGCGGGGTGCTGGTGCCGAGGAAGAACCGGTTCGGGTTGGCCACCGGCTGGACCTGGGTGTTCGGGAAACCCTTGGCGACCAGGATGGAGTTGATCTCGGCGGCCGGGGCGACCAGACCGCACAGCCGCACCGCCGTGTCGTCCGAGACGGTCAACAGGTTGGCCAGCACGTGCCCGAGGGTGACCAGGCTCGGGTACGCGCCGTCCAGGCTGAAGATGCCGTCACCGCCCGGCACGACGATCGCCGCGGACACCTCGACCTGCTGGTCCAGGGTGAGCAGCCCTCGGTCGACCTTGTCCAGCACCGCCGTGGCGACCGCGATCTTGTTGACGCTGTACGCCTCGATCCGCCGGTCCGCGTCGGCCTGCACCGCCACCACCGGCGACCCGGCCGGGTCGGCCACGCTGACGTACGCCTGCCAGTTACCACCGGCCTCGACGCTGTGCTTGGCGAAGACGGCGGCCACCCGGCGGGCGGCCCGGGCGGGAGTGGTCGGGGAGACCTCGGTGCTCTCGGCGGCGCCGGCCGGGGCGGCGGCGCCCAACACCGTGCCGGCGGTGGCCACCGTGCCCAGGCCGAGTGCGGTCCTGCGGTTCAGTCGCATGGTCGATCGTCTCCCCCATCGTGGTGCGCCAGAGCGCTTGCTGGCCCACCACACTAGGCGAGTTGATCGATGCATGATGCCCCCGATCGTGGTCCCGAACAGTCCCGAACAGGTCAGCTGAACCGTCTCCGTAGCACCGCGCCGACCGGGCCGGGCAGGTGGCGGGCGAACTGCCGCAGGTCAGGCAGGTGACCGCCGCGTACCGCCTCGCCGTCCGCGTTCGGCGCGAAGACCGAGCCGTCGTGCGCGGCGACCGGCCGTCCACTCAGGCCCGTCGCCCGCATCAACGGCCCGACCAGAACGTCGTAAACCCCCGGGAGTACGGTGAAACCGGCTCGCAGCAGCACGTTGAGCCGGCCCACGGAGACCTCCCGGCGGGGCCGGTCCACACAGTGCACGATGGCCCGGGCCACCCGCTGCGGGCTCGCCACCGGCGGGGGCGGTCGCCCGATCCGGCCCAGATAGTTCGCCGCCTGCTGGTACACGGGGGTGTCCACGCTGCCGGGGTTGACCAGACTGAGCCGGATGCGGGGGCTGTCCCGCAACTCCTGCTGCACCGTCCGAAGCAGGCCCTGCAACCCCCACTTGCTCGCCACGTACGCGCTCATGTACGGCGCGGTGATGTGCCCGAGCACCGAACCGGTGACGACCACGGTGCCCGCCCCGACCGCCCGGAAGTGCCGCAGCGCCACCCGCACCGATTCGGCGGCGCCGAGCAGGTCGGTCCGCACCACCTGGTCGAAGACCCGCCCGGGCAGCTCGTCGAAGCGCCCGTACGCCATCACCGCGGCCGTGTGCACCCACACGTCGACGCGACCGAAGCGGTCCAGTGCCGCGTCCGCGAGAGCGTCCAGGGCGCCCGGCTCGGTGACGTCGGTCGGCACGGTCAGCACGTCGACGGCCGCGCACTCCGCGCGTACCTCCGTCAGGGTCGTGGTGGCGCGGGCGGCCAGGACGAGGCGGTCGCCGCGCTCGGCGAACGCCCGGGCCGTCGCCCGGCCGATCCCGCTGGTCGCGCCGACGACCACCACCACCCGGCTCACGGCACCGGCTGCGTTCGTGACTGCGGGGCTCGCAACCCCGGCTCACTCCTCGCACTCACGGTTCGAGCACGACCTTGATGCAGCCGTCCTCCTTCTTCTGGAACATCTCGTACGCCTGCGGCGCCCGCGACAGCGGCACCCGATGGGTACGCAGGTCCTCGACGCCCAGCGGGTCGTCGTCGCGGGCGAGCAGCGGCAGGATCTCGTCGGTCCAGCGGCGCACGTGGCACTGCCCCATTCGCAGTTGGACGCCCCGGTCGAACATCTCCATCAGCGGCATCGGGTCCGCCTCCCCGCCGTACACCCCGGAGACCGACACGGTGCCGCCGCGCCGCACCCCCTTGACCGCCGCGTGCAGGACGGACAGCCGGTCCATGCCCGCCCGGTCGGTCATCGTCTGCGCCACCTTGTCCGGCAGCAGACCGACGGCGGCGTGGGCCAGCTTGCCCACCGGCGAACCGTGCGCCTCCATTCCGACCGCGTCGATCACCGCGTCCGGGCCCCGCCCGTCCACCAGGTCGATCAGCGCGCCCGGCACGTCGGACAGCTCACGCACGTCGAGCACCTCGATGCCGTGCCGACGGGCCAACTCCAGCCGCTCCGGCACCAGGTCCAACCCGATCACCCGGCCCGCGCCCAGGTGACGACCGATCCGCGCGCAGAACTGCCCCACCGGGCCCAACCCGAAGACGGCCAGGGTGCCGCCGGGCGGGGTGTCGGCGTACTTCACCGCCTGCCAGGCGGTCGGCAGGATGTCGGACAGGTACAGGTAGCGCTCGTCGGCGCCGGTCTCAGGGATCTTGATCGGCCCGAAGTGGGCCTGCGGGACGCGCAGGTACTCGGCCTGCCCGCCCGGCACCGAACCGTAGAGCGAGGTGTAACCGAACAGGGCCGCACCCTTGCCCTCGCTGGTGACCTGGGTGGTCTCGCACTGCGCGTAGAGCTGGCGCGAACACATCCAGCAACTGCCGCAGGCGATGTTGAACGGCACCACCACCCGGTCGCCCGGCTTGAGCCCGGTCACCTCCGACCCGACCTCCTCGACGATGCCCATCGGCTCGTGGCCCAGCACGTCACCGGGCTTCAGGTACGGCCCGAGAACCTCGTACAGGTGCAGGTCGGAACCGCAGATCGCGGTCGAGGTGATCTTCACGATCGCGTCGGTCGGGGCCTCGATCCGAGGATCCGGCACCTCCTCGACCCGTACGTCCCGCTTGCCCTGCCAGGTCAGTGCCTTCATGTCCCTCGTCCCCTCGTCAGCGCCGTCTCAAGGGACTGCTACCCGGCGTCGGGCGCTTGAACCGGACTGCGGGGACTGTCCGCGTGATCGACTCCGGGTCGCCGATATGGCGCCACCGTCGCCGCCGGGACACCGCCACATCGGCGGAGTGGAGTCGATCAGAAGGAGGTCGACCCGTGAAGGGCCGGAACAGCGGACCGCCGCACCCCGGGCTCGGGGTACGGCGGTCCGGCGGGAGGTGCGGTTCAGGAGCCGGGGGTGTTGTTGGCTCCCTTGGCGGTGGCCGTGAGGTAGTCACGGTTGAGCCGACCGATGGTGTTCAGCGGGATGCCCTTCGGGCAGGCCGGGGTGCATTCGCCCGCGTTGGTGCAGCCGCCGAAGCCGGCCTCGTCGTGCGCGTCGACCATGCCGATCACCCGGGTGTAGCGCTCCGGCTGGCCCTGCGGGAGCAGCGAGAGCTGGGTGAGCTTGGCGGCGGTGAACAGCATGCCGGAGCCGTTCGGGCAGGCCGCGACGCAGGCGCCGCAGCCGATGCAGGCGGCCGACTCGAAGGCGGCGTCGGCGTTGGCCTTGGCCACCGGGGTGGAGTGGGCCTCGGGCGCGCTGCCGGTCGGCGCGGTGACGTAACCACCGGCCGCGATGATCTTGTCGAAGGCGCTGCGGTTGACGACCAGGTCCTTCACGACCGGGAAGGCGCTCGCCCGCCACGGCTCGATGTCGATCGTCTCGCCGTCCTTGAACTGCCGCATGTGCAGTTGGCACGCCGTGGTGCCGCGCTGCGGTCCGTGCGCGTCACCGTTGATCATCAGGCCGCACATGCCGCAGATGCCTTCGCGGCAGTCGTGGTCGAACGCCACCGGGTCCTCGCCGGCGAGGATCAGCCGCTCGTTGAGCACGTCGAGCATCTCCAGGAACGACATGTCCGGGGACACGTCGTCGACCGGGTAGGTCACCATCCGACCCTTGTCCTCAGGGCCCTTCTGGCGCCAGATGCGCAGGGTCAGGTTCACTTGTAGCTCCGCTGCGTGGGGTGGACGTATTCGAACTTCAGGTCTTCCTTGTGCAGCACCGAGGGAGCACCGTCGGCGGTGAACTCCCAGGCCGCCACGTACGCGAACCGGTCGTCGTCGCGCTGCGCCTCACCGTCGGGCGTCTGGTGCTCGGCCCGGAAGTGGCCGCCGCAGGACTCCTCGCGGTGCAGGGCGTCGATGCACATCAGCTCGGCCAGCTCGAAGAAGTCGGCCACCCGGCCGGCCTTCTCCAGCGACTGGTTGAGTTCCTCGCCGGTGCCGGACACCTTGACCCGCTGCCAGAACTGTTCGCGCAGGTCGCGGATCTCGCCGATCGCCTTGCGCAGCCCGGCCTCGCTGCGCTCCATGCCGCAGTGCTCCCACATGATCTGGCCCAGCTCACGGTGGAACGAGTCCACGGTCCGGTCGCCGTTGACGGCCAACAGTCGCCGGACGCGGTCCTCGACGTCGGTGCGTGCCTCGATCGCCGCCGGGTGGCTGGCGTCGACCTTCTCGAGAGGGCCGGAGGCCAGGTAGTTGGCGATGGTGGTGGGCAGCACGAAGTACCCGTCGGCGAGACCCTGCATCAGCGCCGAGGCGCCGAGCCGGTTCGCGCCGTGGTCGGAGAAGTTGGCCTCACCGATCACGAACAGGCCGGGGATGTTCGACTGGAGGTCGTAGTCGACCCAGAGGCCGCCCATCGTGTAGTGCACGGCGGGGTAGATGCGCATCGGCACCTCGTACGGGTCCTCGCCGGTGATGCGCTCGTACATCTCGAAGAGGTTGCCGTACTTGGCCTCGATGGCCTTGCGGCCCAGCCGGTTGATCGCGTCGGCGAAGTCGAGGTAGACGCCGAGCTTGGTCGGACCGACGCCGCGGCCCTCGTCGCAGACGTTCTTCGCGGCGCGGGAGGCGATGTCGCGGGGGACCAGGTTGCCGAAGGAGGGGTAGATCCGCTCCAGGTAGTAGTCCCGCTCGTCCTCGGGGATGTCGCGCGGGTTGCGGTCGTCGCCCTTGGTCTTGGGCACCCACACCCGGCCGTCGTTGCGCAGCGACTCGCTCATCAGGGTCAGCTTCGACTGGTGGTCGCCGGAGACCGGGATGCAGGTCGGGTGGATCTGCGTGTAGCAGGGGTTGGCGAAGTACGCGCCCTTGCGGTGTGCCCGCCAGGTGGCGGTGACGTTGCAGCCCTTGGCGTTGGTGGAGAGGTAGAAGACGTTGCCGTATCCGCCGGAGGCGAGCACCACGGCGTCCGCCATCTCGGTGCTGATCTCGCCGGTGACCAGGTCCCGGACGACGATGCCGCGGGCCTTGCCGTCGACCAGGACCAGCTCCAGCATCTCGTGCCGGGCGTTCATCTCCACGTTGCCCAGGCCGATCTGGCGCTCCAGCGCCTGGTACGCGCCGAGGAGCAACTGCTGGCCCGTCTGGCCCCGGGCGTAGAAGGTGCGCTGTACCTGCGCGCCACCGAAGGAGCGGGTGTCCAGCAATCCGCCGTACTCGCGGGCGAACGGCACGCCCTGGGCGACGCACTGGTCGATGATGTTGACCGAGACCTCGGCCAGCCGGTGCACGTTCGACTCCCGGGAGCGGAAGTCGCCGCCCTTGACGGTGTCGTAGAACAGCCGGTGCACGGAGTCGCCGTCGTTGCGGTAGTTCTTCGCCGCGTTGATGCCGCCCTGTGCCGCGATGGAGTGCGCGCGGCGCGGGCTGTCCTGGTAGCAGTAGGACTTGACGTGGTAGCCCTGCTCGGCCAGGGTCGCCGCGGCGGAGCCGCCGGCCAGGCCGGTGCCGACCACGATCACCGTCATCTTGCGGCGGTTGGCCGGGTTGACCAGCTTGGCCTCGAAGCGCCGGGTCTCCCAGCGCTTCTCGACCGGGCCGGCGGGAGCCTTGGTGTCGGCGATCGGGTCGCCCTCGGTGAAGAGTTCCATGTCAGGACACCAATCCGGTGAGTACGGCGAACGGGACCACCAGGTATCCGGCGCAGAGCGCCACGGCGAAGACGAGTGCCGCGGCGCGGGCCCGACGCTCGCCGCGCGGCGTCTGCTGGCCGAGGCTGCGGAACGCGCTGAACGCGCCGTGGCGCAGGTGGAAGCCGACCGTGACGATGGCGAGCGTGTAGAAGAGCGTGACGTACCAGCGTTCCGGTGCGAAGTCGGCGACGACGTTGCCGTAGGGCTTACTCTCGTCGCCGACCGGGTTGAGCGTGCCGGTGGTCAGGTCCAGGATGTGGTAGATCACGAAGAGCAGGATGATCACTCCACCCCAGCGCATCGTGCGGGCCGCGTAGCTGCCGTTGACCTTCTTGCGGTGGGCGTACCTGACCGGGCGGGCGGCGCGGGCGCGACGGGCCAACACGGTGGCGGCGACGATGTGGGCGACCACCGCGACCACCAGTACGGTGCGCAGGATCCAGAGGAACCAGACCCCGGGCAGCAGTGGCTTGCCGATGTCGCGCAGCCAGTGGGCGTAGTGGTCGAACGAGGTCTCCCCCGTGAACACCTTGAGGTTCCCGAGCATGTGGGCGATCAGGAACAGCGCCAGCAGGATGCCCGTCACCGCCATGACGGCCTTGAGGCCGACGTTGGAGCGGATGGGCGACCGAGTTTTCGTGATTACCACGAGACCGACGCTAGGAGCACTTCGATCAGTCGTCCAATGCATCAAACTCGTAGTGTTGATAGCCGTAAGCTATGTAGATGCAGCTCCATCAGCTTCGGTACTTCGTTGCGGTGGCCGAAGTACGACATTTCACCCAAGCCGCCGACATCGTGGGCATCACCCAGCCTTCTCTCAGTAAGCAAATTCACGCTCTGGAGGCCGACCTCGGGGCGCCGCTGTTCGAGCGGGTAAGGGGCAACATCGCGCTCACCGCGGCGGGCGAGGTGCTGTTGCCCTTGGCGACCCGGATCCTCGCCGACGTGGAGACGGCGACCCGGGAGGTGCAGGAGTTGGCCGGGTTGCGTCGGGGTCGGGTGCGCCTCGGGGCCACCCCGAGTCTGGCGACCTCGCTCGCCCCGCCGGTGCTGCGCCGGTTCCGCGACGCCCACCCCACCATCGACCTCCGGGTGGAGGAGGGCGGCTCCCAGGACCTGGTGCGGGACCTGCTCCGCGGCGACCTCGACCTGGCGCTGATCATCATGCCCGCGCAGGGGCCCGACCCCGGGCTGCGGGTCGACCCGATCCTGCGGGAGAGCCTGGTGGTGGCGTCCGTGGACGAGGTGCCGACCGCCGCGGCGACCGGCGAGCTGCGCATCACCGATCTGCGCGACCAGCCGATGGTCATGTTCCGGGAGGGCTACGACCTGCGCGACGCCACCATCCAGGCGTGCCGGGAGGCGGGGTTCGAACCGAGTTTCGCGGTGGACGGCGGCGAGATGGACGCCGTGCTCAGCTTCGTCGAGGCGGGGCTGGGCATCGCGCTGGTGCCGGGCATCGTGCTGGCCCGCCGCCCGGGCGTGCGGATCACCCCGCTCGCCCCGCCCGGGGTGCGGCGGACCATCGCGGTCGCCCGCCGTCGCGACATCGTGCCCACCCACGCCGGACGGGAACTCCGGCGCATCCTGCTGGACTACATCCAGTCCGCGATCGACCGGGGCGAGCTGCCGCCCGGCGTCGAGCCACTGACCTGACACGGCCCGACCGCCGCAGGCCGCCGCCGCGACCGAACGGCCGCGACCCGAGCCCGGCCCGCTGCGGCAAAAGCCCGACCGTCCGACGCGGCGGACGGTCGGCCGACCTGGTCAGCGGGCCTCGGCGTCGTCCATCGCGCGGTAGATCCGCTGCTCCGAGACGGGGTACGGGGTGCCGAGCGCCTGGGCGAACACGTTCACCCGCAACTCCTCGATCATCCAGCGGATCTGCCGGACGGCGGTCTCCTGCCGACGGGCCGGTGGCAGCGCGGCGAGCAGGTCCGCGTACTCCTTCTGCACCACCGCGATCCGCTCCTGCTGCTGGCGGTCGCGCTGCGGGTTGCCACCCAGGCGGTCCAGCCGGCGCTCGATCGCGGTGAGGTAGCGCAGCAGGTCGGGCAGGCGCGCGTACCCGGTCTCGGTGACGAACCCGGCGTGCACCAGCCCGGCGAGTTGGTTGCGGATGTCGGCCAGCGCGGCGACCACGGCGAGGTTGCGGGTGGCGCCGAGGCGCTGCTCGACGGCGTACCAGGCGGCGAGGACCCGGCGGACCCGGTCCATCACCTCGACGACCGTGTCGACCAGGTCGGCGCGGACCTTCTCGCGCAGCGCCGCGAAGCCGTCGGCGTCCCAGGCCGGGCCACCGGCCGCCTCGATCAGCCGGTCGATCGCCGCGCCCGCCGCGTCCTCGATCAGCTCCTGCACGCCGCCGTGCGGGTTACGGCTCAGCGCCAGCTTCGCCGCGTTGTCGAGCCGGCCCTGAAGGAAGCGCGCCGGGGACGGCACGGTGAGCCGCAGCAGCCGGCGGGTGCCGGCCCAGTGCGCCGCCTCGGCCTCGGCGGGGGAGTCGAACACCTTCACCCCGACCGTGGCGCCCTCGTCGACGAGCGCCGGGTACGCGGTCACCGCGTAGCCCGCGCGGACCTGCTCGATGGTCCGGGGCAGGGTGCCGATGCTCCACTCGCGCAGCCCGGTCCGGGCCACCTCAGGGGCGGCGGCCGCCACCACCTGGCGTACCTCCTGGCGGAGTTGACGTTGCAGGGCCGGCAGGTCCTTGCCCTCGGCGACCGGCTTCTCGTCGGCGTCGAGCACCCGGAAGGTGACCCGCAGGTGCGCGGGGAGCTTGCCCGGCTCCCAGGCGTCGCGGGGGACGGTGACGCCGGTCATCCGGCGCAGTTGCCGGGTGAGCGCGTCCAGCAGCGGCTCCTCGCCCGGGGTGATCGCCGCGAGGGCGGCGCGGGCGTAGTCCGGCACCGGGACGAAGTTGCGGCGGATCGCCTTGGGCAGCGTACGGATCAGCGCGATGACCGTCTCCTCGCGCAGCCCCGGCACCTGCCAGTCGAAGCTCTCCGCCGGCACCTGGTTGAGCAGCGGCAGGGGGATGTCGACGGTGACGCCGTCGGTCGGTGTGCCCGGCTCGAAGCGGTACGTCAGCGGCAGGCTCACCCCCTGGGTCTGCCACTCGTCCGGGTAGTCGCCCTCGTCCACCCCGGAGCGGCCGTCGTTGACCAGCAGGTCGCGGGTGAAGGTGAGCAGGTCGGGCTGCTCCCGGCGGGCCTTCTTCCACCAGCTGTCGAAGTGCCGGCCGGAGGACACGTCGGCCGGGATCCGCTGGTCGTAGAAGCCGAAGATGGTCTCGTCGTCGACCAGGATGTCGCGGCGTCGAGCCCGGCTCTCCAGCTCCTCGATCTCGGCGAGGAGCCGCTTGTTGTCCGCCCAGAACTGGTGGTGGGTCTGCCAGTCGCCCTCGACGAGGGCGTGCCTGATGAACAGCTCACGGCTCAACGTCGGGTCGATCCGCCCGAAGTTGACCTTGCGGGAGCTGACCAGCGGAACGCCGTACAGGGTGACCTTCTCGTAGGCCATCACCGCGGCCTGCTTCTTCTCCCAGTGCGGCTCGCTGTAGCTGCGCTTGACCAGGTGCTGCGCCAGCGGTTCGACCCACTCCGGCTCGACCCGGCCGGCGATGCGGGCCCACAGGCGGGAGGTCTCCACCAGTTCGGCGGCCATCACCCAGCGCGGCGGCTTCTTGAACAGCGCCGACCCGGGGAAGACGGCGAACTTCGCGCCGCGCGCGCCCAGGTACTCGTGCTTCTGGGCGTCCTTGAGGCCGATGTGCGACAGCAGGCCGGGCAGCAGCGACTGGTGCACCTTCGGGGTGTCGATCTCCTCCGGCAGGTCGGCGCCGCCGCGCCGGCCCGCACCCCGGCCGGCGTCCGCGCCGTCGGAGGTGTCCCGCGCCGGCCGCCCGCCGCGCCGGTCACCCTCGGCCGGGGTACGCAGCACCTGCCGCAGTTGACCGACGATGTCCTGCCACTCGCGCACCCGCAGGTAGTTCAGGTACTCCGCCTTGCACATCCGGCGGAACGCGCTGGAGGACAGCTCGCGCTGCTGCTCGCGCAGGTAGCGCCACAGGTTCAGGTACGCGACGAAGTCGGACTCCTTGTCGGCGAACCGGGCGTGCGCCTGGTCGGCCTGGGCCTGCTTCTCCGCCGGCCGTTCGCGTGGGTCCTGAATGGAGAGCGCGGCGGCGATCACCAACACCTCGGTGGCGCAGCCGTTGCGTTCACCCTCGACCACCATCCGGGCCAGACGCGGGTCGACCGGGAGTTGGGCGAGGCGACGGCCCAACGCGGTGAGCCGCTTCGCCGGGTCGGCCTCGGTCGGGTTCAACGCGCCCAGCTCGTGCAGCAGGTTGACGCCGTCGGTGATGTTGCGCTTGTCCGGTGGGTCGATGAACGGGAACGCGGCGAGGTCGCCGAGCCCGATCGCGGTCATCTGGAGGATGACCGACGCCAGATTGGTCCGCAGGATCTCCGGGTCGGTGAACTCGGGTCGGGACAGGAAGTCCTGCTCGTCGTAGAGGCGGATGCAGATGCCGTCCGACGTACGGCCGCAGCGGCCCTTGCGCTGGTTGGCCGACGCCTGCGAGATCGGCTCGATGGGCAGCCGCTGCACCTTGAGCCGGCTGGAGTAGCGGGAGATGCGGGCGGTGCCCGGGTCGACCACGTACTTGATGCCGGGCACCGTCAGCGACGTCTCCGCGACGTTGGTGGCGAGCACCACCCGGCGTGAGCTGTGCGCGGCGAAGACGCGGTGCTGCTCGGCGGCGGACAGCCGGGCGTACAGCGGCAGGATCTCGGTGCCGAGCAGCGAGCGTTTCTTCTGCACCAGCTTGCCCAGCGCGTCGGCGGTGTCCCGGATCTCCCGCTCACCGCTGAGGAACACCAGGATGTCGCCGGGGCCCTCGGCGGCCAACTCCTCGACGGCGTCGCCGATCGCCTGGATCTGGTCGCGGACGTTCTCCTCGTCGCCGTCGCCGTCCTCCTCGCCCTCGGCGATCTCCAGCAGCGGGCGGTAGCGCACCTCCACCGGATAGGTGCGCCCGGAGACCTCGACCACCGGCGCCGGCACCCCGTCCGGCTCGTCGGCGGTGGGCGGCCCGGCGAAGTGCCGCGCGAACCGGTCGGTCTCGATCGTCGCCGAGGTGATGATCACCTTGAGGTCGGGTCGCCGGGGGAGCAGCTCCCGCAGGTACCCGAGGATGAAGTCGATGTTGAGGCTGCGCTCGTGCGCCTCGTCGATGATCAGCGTGTCGTACTGGCGCAACATCCGGTCGGTCTGCAACTCGGCCAGCAGGATGCCGTCGGTCATCAGCTTCACCAGGCTGCGTTCGCTGACCTGGTCGGTGAAGCGCACCTTGTAGCCGACCACGTCACCCAGCTCGGTGCCCAGCTCGTCGGCGATCCGGTCGGCCACCGTCCGGGCGGCCAACCGCCGGGGTTGGGTGTGCCCGATCAGGCCGTGCACCCCGCGGCCCAGCTCCAGGCAGATCTTCGGTAGCTGGGTGGTCTTGCCGGAGCCCGTCTCACCGGCCACGATCACCACCTGGTGATCGCGGATGGCGGCGGCGATGTCGTCCTTGCGCTCACTGACCGGCAACCCCGCCGGGTACGTGATCACCGGCACCGCCGCTCGCCGGGTGGCGAGTCGCTGTTCGGCCCGGGCGACCTCGGCGGTGATCTCCGCGAGGGCCGCGTCCCGGCGCTGCGGGTCGCGCAGCTTCCGGGCACCGTCGAGGCGCCGCTGGAGCCGGCGCTGGTCGCGGAACATCAGAGGAGTGAGGCGGCGGTGCAGCTCGCGGACCGGATCGGTCGCGACGGAGGCGGTTGGATTCTGCATGTCGTGCCCAAGGATAGGCAGCCCGTCGGCGCACCGCCCCTGGGTTACCGCGCTACCGGCTCTCCGACCGTCACCTCCCGTCCTCGGACGGCCAGGAGCGGGCCCTAGAGTTGGCGGCCGACGTCGAGCCCTGGGGGAGCCGGATGGACATGCGGGACACCGACCGTGCGTTGGTGCAGGCCGCCACGGCGGTCGCCAAGCTGCGCTGCCGCAGCCCGCGGCACACCGTCGCCTCGGCCGCCCGTAATGCCGACGGGCGGGTGTTCACGGGAGTGAACGTCCAGCACGCGACCGGAGACGTCTGCGCCGAGCTGGTCGTGATCGGCACGGCCGCCACGCAGGGCGTCACCGAGCTGGAGACGATCGTCACGGTCGCCGACCGGGGCCGCGAGGTGACCGCGCCGTGTGACAGGTGTGTCCGGGTGCTGCGGGACCACTTCCCGGCCCTACGGGTGATCATCGGCCCGGTGGACGACCTGCGGGTGGTACCGCTGACGGACCTGACGACAGCGGCCGGGAACGGCACGGCCGGCTGACCGCTGCCGCGTCAGTCGCCGGAGGCCGCCTCCATCATCGATCGGGGCACCGGCACGCTCTCGAACCGCAGGTTGCCCTCCGGAAGCAGCCACGTCGTGACCCGGGCGACCAGGCGGCCGGCACGCACCGCCGGGTCGTCGGCGTAGAGGGCGCGGGCCTCGTCCGGCGCGATGGACAGCACGACGAAGCCTCGGAGGTGCTCGTCGTCGCCGTGCAGGAACGGACCGGCGGCGAGCACCAACCCCTGCTCCACGAGGCCCGCCTGGTGGGCCAGGTGCGCGTCCTGAATCCGATCGATCGCGTCCTGCGGCAGCTCCGGTGGATCCGACGGTCGGGCCAGGAGCACGACCGTGTGCTGGTCGAATCGCATGGTCACACCCTATGACTCGAATGTCCCTCTTGTGCGTCCGCCTCGCCGAGCGTGCCGGTGGACCCCGGTGCGGCATCGACGCCTACCGGTTAGGTCCCTTTCCGCAGGTCGGCTAAGGTTAGGCGAACCTAAGCCCGATCGTGCAGGAGATTCGTGACCGCCCTCGCCAGCCGGCCGACCCGGAGTCGGGCCAGCACTCGTACCGGGCGTCGGGTGGCCGTCACCGCCGGGGCAGCGCTGGTCCTGCTGCTCACCGTGCTGGCCAGTTTCGCGTTCGGCAGTCGGCAACTCGGCGTCGACCAGGTCTGGCACGCCCTCGTCGCACCCGACGGCGGAGACGCCAGCACCATCGTCCGGGAGCTGCGGATGCCGCGTACCGCCCTCGGCCTCGCCGTCGGGCTCGCGCTCGCCGTCGCCGGCGTGCTGTTCCAGGCGCTCACCCGCAACCCCCTCGCCGAGCCGCGCATCCTCGGTATCAGCGCCGGCGCGTCGTTCGGGGTGGTCCTCGCCATCTCCGTCTTCGGCATCAGCACGCTCGCCGGGTACGTCTGGTTCGGCATCGCCGGCGCGCTCGTCGCCGGGCTGCTGGTCTTCGCCATCGCCACCCAGGCCCGCGACGGCGCCAGCCCGGTCACCCTCGCGCTCGTCGGCGCGGCGCTCGACGCCAGTCTCGCCTCCGGGGTGTACGCGCTGCTCAGCATCGACGCCCGCACCTTCGAGGAGTACCGGTTCTGGGTGGTCGGCGGGCTCTCCGGCCGGGACCTGTCGGTCAGCGCGCAGGTGCTGCCCTTCGTCCTCGCCGGGCTGGGGCTGGCCGCCCTGGTGGCCCGAGGTCTGGACGCGCTGGCCCTCGGCGACGACGTCGCCCGAGGTCTCGGCCATCGGATCGGCCTGGTCCGCCTCGGCGGTGGCATCGCCGCCGTGCTGTTGACCGGAGCAGCGGTGGCCGCCGCCGGGCCGGTCGCCTTCGTCGGGCTGGCCGTGCCGCACCTCGCCCGTGCCCTGGTCGGCGCGGACCACCGCTGGACCCTCGCCGTCTCCGCCCTGCTCGGGCCCGCGCTGCTGCTCGGCGCCGACATCGTCGGCCGGGTCGTCGCCCCACCCGGCGAGATACCGGCCGGGATCGTCACCGCCCTGATCGGCGCGCCGCTGCTGGCGGTGCTGGTCCGCCGCGCCCGGGTGGTGACCGCGTGACCGCCACCCAGCGCCCGTCCGCCACCGCCGGTCCGTCGCACCCCTCCGCCTCGAGCGGCCCCGCCGACGGGTACGCCCGGCTGGCCGGGCGGTCGCTGCTGCGGATCGGCCCGGTCAGTCTGCTGATCCGCCGCCGCGCGGTGCTGGTGGCCGCCGTGCTGACCGTGCTGCTCCTGCTGGCCGTCGTGCTCAGCCTCTCACTGGGCACCCCGTACGTCGCCCCGGCCGACGTGCTGCGTGCCCTCTCCGGGGCCGGCACGCCGTACGACCTCGTGGTCTTCGATCTTCGGCTGCCCCGGGTCGTGCTGGCGGCGGCGGCCGGAGCGGCCTTCGGCGTGGCCGGCACGCTCATCCAGAGCGTGGCCCGTAACCCGCTGGCCAGCCCGGACGTCATCGGCATCACCCAGGGTGCCGGCCTCGCCGCGACGGTGGCCCTGACCAGCGGAATGGCCGCGGTGCTGGTGGCGCCCACCGCGCTGGTGGGCGGGTTGCTCGCGGCGGTGCTGCTGTTCGCGCTGGGTGCCCGGCACGGGCTGGCCGCGCAGCGGTTCGTGCTCGCCGGGGTGGCTGTCGCGTTCGCGTTCCGGGCGCTCACCGAAGTCGTCATGCTCACCGCCGACCCGATCGACGGTCTGCGCGCGCAGATCTGGCTGATCGGCACCCTGGCCGGCAAGGGCTGGACCGAGGCGGCCTGGATCGCCGGCACACTGCTGGTGCTGCTGCCGGTGCTCGCCTGGGCCGGCTGGGCGTTGAACAGCACCGCCCTGGACGACGACACCGCCCGGGGCGTCGGGCTGCGCCCGGTGGCCCGCCGGATCGGCCTGGCCGGCACCGGCGTGCTCGTCGCCGCGATGGTCACCGCCCAGGTCGGCGCCGTCGACTTCGTGGCGCTGGTCGCACCCCAGGTGGCCCGCCGGCTGGTACGCGCCGAACGGCCACCGCTGGTCTGCGCCGCGCTGCTCGGCGCGTTGCTGCTGGTGCTGGCCGACCTGGCCGGCCGACGCCTGTTCGCGCCCACCCAACTGCCCGCCGGAGTACTGACCGCCGCGATCGGCGGCCCGTACCTGATCTTCCTGTTGCTGCGCGGCCGGCGGCGGTCGTCGTGACGCCTCAAGGAGTCGTGTGATGCTGTCCACCCGCGACCTGGTCGCCGGCTACGACGAGCGGACCGTGCTCGACGGGCTCGACCTGGACCTGCCGACCGACGCGTTCACCGTGATCGTCGGCCCGAACGCGTGCGGCAAGTCCACCCTGCTGCGCACCATGGCCCGGCTGCTCAACCCGCGCCGGGGCACTGTGCTGCTGGACGGCACCGCGATCCGCGACCTGCCGACCCGGGAGGTGGCCCGCCGCCTCGGTGTCCTGCCGCAGAGCCCGCTGGTGCCCGAGGGCGTCACGGTGGCGGACCTGGTCGGGCGCGGTCGGCAGCCCTACCAGCGCTGGTGGCGGCAGTGGTCGTCGGAGGACGGCGCGGCCGTCGACCAGGCGATGGCCCTGGCCGACGTGACCGACCTGGCCGACCGGCCGGTGGACAGCCTCTCCGGCGGTCAGCGGCAACGCGTCTGGATCGCCATGACGCTCGCCCAGGACACCGACGCCCTGCTGCTGGACGAACCGACCACCTTCCTCGACCTGGCCCACCAGGTGGAGGTACTCGACCTCCTGCACCGGCTGCGCGTCGAGCGGGGCCGCACCGTGGTCGCCGTGCTGCACGACCTCAACCAGGCCGCCCGCTACGCCGACCACCTCGTCGCGATGCGCGCCGGAGCCGTGGTCGCCGCCGGACCTCCCCGCGAGATCCTCACCGCCGACCTGGTCCGTGACGTCTTCGGGCTGGCCTGCGTCGTCGTGCCCTGCCCGGTGACCGGCGCACCGCTCGTCGTGCCCGCCTACACCGGCGGCCCGGTGCTCCCCGCCGCTGCCGGTTCCGTCGCCGGGGCCGCTGGCGCGGGCAGCGCTGCCGCCGGGGCCGCTGCCGCCGGGGCCGCTGCCGCCGGGGCCGCTGGCGCTGGCGCTGGCGCTGCCGCTGGTGGCGCTGGCGCTGCTGGCGTGGGCGGTGCTGCCGCCGCTGGCGCGGGAGACCCTGATTCGTCGACGGCGTCCGTGCCGGACGCCCGACCCGCAATCGGTGACGCGGCCACCCCGCTCGCCGACTCGTACCCCTCGAAAGGACTCTGATGCGTCGTCTCGTCGCCGCTCTCGCCGCGGCCGCCGCCCTCGGCGTCGGACTCACCGCCTGCGGTGAGAGCGACCCGGTCGCCGGCTCCACCGCCGGGGAGACCCGGGAGATCACCCACGCCATGGGCACCACCAAGGTCCCGGCCGAGCCCAAGCGTGTCGTCGTGCTCGACACTGACAAGATCGACACGGCGCTCTCGTTGGGCATCACACCGGTCGGGGCCGCCACGGCCGGTGAGGCCAAGAGCTGGCCGACGTACTTCGGCGCGGACAAGCTCGCCGGCATCAAGGAGGTCGGGGTGCTCGCCGAGCCCGACCTGGAGGCGATCAACGCGCTGAAGCCGGACCTCATCCTCGGCAGCAAGTTCCGCCAGGAGAAGTTCTACGACGAGTTGGCCGCCATCGCGCCGACCGTGTTCACCGACAAGGTGGGCATCACCTGGAAGGAGAACCTCCTCCTGGACGGCAAGGCGCTCGGCCGCGAGCAGCAGGCCAAGGACCTGCTCAGCGCGTACGAGAAGCGGGCCAAGGACTTCGGCGCGACCCTCGGCGACGCCGCCGCCCGCAAGGTGTCGATCGTGCGGTTCCTGCCCGGCAACATCCGGGTGTACGGCCCGGACTCGTTCTCCGGCATCGTCATCGGCGACACCGGCCTGGGCCGCCCCGACCGGCAGCTGCTCGCCGACAAGGAGGACAAGCGCTTCGACCTGGTCAGCCCCGAGCGGGTCAACGAGGTCGACGGTGACGTCATCTTCGTGACCGCGTACGGCGACAAGGCCGCGGCCGAGCAGAGCAAGGTCACCGGCGGGACCCTCTGGAAGGGCCTCAACGCCGTCAAGGCCGGCAAGGCGTACCCCGTCTCCGACGAGGTCTGGATGACCGGCATCGGCGTCGGCGCCGCCAACAAGATCCTCGACGACCTGGCCAAGTACCTCCCCGCCGCCTAACCCGCCCATCGCCCCTCCGGGTCACCCCGGCCGTGCCCCTCCCGGGCGCCCCTGCGCACCCCGTGGGTTCCAAGATCCGCGCAAGTTCGGGGAAACTGCTGCCTCATCTGCTCCCGAGGCAGCAGGATCCCTGAAGTTGCGCGGATCTCGGCTTGTCCGGGGGTGGTCAGTGGGAGCGGGACCGTAAGGCTTGACGGAGTTCGGCCAGGAAGCCGTCGAAATCCTCCCGGAACCGCTTCGCGGTGACGTGAAGGACCAGCCAGTCCTCACCCAGCAGGCGGTTGAGGCGGCGTCGGTCCCGGTGGAACTGCTCGGGGTCGTCGTGCCACAGGCCGTCGTACTCGACGGCGACCTTGAGGCGTGGCCACGCGAGATCGAGGCGGGCCACGAACCTCCCGTCGCGTTCGACCACGAACTGGGTCACGGGAACGGGCACTCCGGCGAGCACGATCCGCACCCGCAACCGCGACTCCGGGGCGGATTCCGCGCCCGCGTCGGCCAGCTCGGCGACCTGCCTCATCCGTTTCCAACCCCGCTTGCCGACCCGCGCCTTACTCGATTCGCGCAGGTCAGGGACCGCCACCAGTCGGTGGTGGGCGAGGCGATCCACGATCGCGACGGCCTCCTCGGTCGGTAGCCATTGGGCCACATCCCAGCATGTGCGCGTTGGTGTGGTCAGTGGAATGCCGTTACGCAGAACGGTGTCGGTCGCGGCCAACTCGCCGCGGTGCACGATGAGCCCCTTGACCGGACCGAACCGCTGACCGGTGGGCACGAGCACGTCGAGTGGCTCGTGACTGGCGATCGATGCCGCGTCGTAGAGTGCCGCCGCGCTGCGACCGGCGATCACCACACCCGCTGGGAGGACCCACTGCGCCACGGCGGCGCAGCGAACGCGATGGGTGACCGCAAGCCGGGCATCCGCGTAGACGTCCCGGAACAGGGGACGCCACGCCGCGCTTCGCAACTCCGTCCGAGTCAGCAGGCCTTCGGTGACGACGTCGGAACCGCGAAACACGCGTCCCTGCAAACTCGCCGGCCGTCGAGGGGGAACAGGCATGACGAAACCTTGACCGGCGGAGGTGCTCGCGCGCAGCCCCTGTGGATAACCCCGACGGGGTGCCGGAACGCCATGATCCGC
Organism: Micromonospora sp. WMMD964; assembly: GCF_029581455.1. NCBI lineage: Bacteria > Bacillati > Actinomycetota > Actinomycetes > Micromonosporales > Micromonosporaceae > Micromonospora > Micromonospora sp. WMMD964. The sequence goes on from NZ_CP120860.1 coordinate 3,302,915, forward strand.
GCACCTTCGGTGTTCTTGCTGCCTCCCGGCGACGCGAGACAGCAGTATCACCGAAGTTGCGCGGATCTTGGGGGGTGGAGAGGCGGGTGGTTGGTGCGGGCGGGGTTGGTGGCGGGTGGGCTGTCAGGCGGCGGTGGACCAGATGGCTCGGAAGGCGGCGGCTTCGCCGGACAGCCATCGTTCGATCTGGTCGGGCTTGGCGTCGGCGGGCATGTGGTGGGCCCGGCCGCGACGGACGTCGACCAGGACGGGCTCGGCGTGTGGGAGCACCGCGTCCATGTGGCGGGCCATCAGGTGCAGGGTGGCGAGCACCGACTCCTCGCTCGGTGGGGCCTCGTCGAAGTGCAGGCGGACGGCTTCGGCGCGGCCGTCGGAGTGGCGTACCCCGAAATGGGGGTTGATCTTGACGGGGAGGTCGCCCAGCATGGCCAGGGCGTCGCGGGTCTGGGCCAGGTCGATGGCGGCCGGCTCGCCGAGCGAGTGCAGCCAGGCCGTGGCGCCGGGGACGAGCGCCTGGTAGAGCGGGCGCCACCGGGGCTTGACCACGTCGACCACCCCGGTCAGGTGGGTGCCGCCGGTGTGGAAGGCGATGTCGGCCTTGAGCGCCTTGACGAACTGGCCGTGCGGGTTGAAGCCGGACCGGCTCGCGCGCTGCTTGCGCAGCCCTCCCACGAAGGTCGCCTTGGTGGGGCCGGTGCGGTCGACGTAGCGGGTGAAACCGAGCAGGGTGGCGTAAGGAGTGAGGGGGGCGGAGGTGGGCGCGGTCATGGGCGTCCTCCCAGGTCAAGAACTCGATTAGTACATACATTCTAATCGACACCCCTGACATCGCCCAGCGATTCCGGACGCCGGAAGTCGTCTCTCGGAGGGATCAGCGGGCGGGGGTCGGATCGAGCACGGCGACGCCCGTCAGGTCGTCCACGACCCAGTCGGCGTCGAGGGTGTCCAGCGCGTCCGGGGCGAAGGTCGTGGCCACCGCGACGACCCGCATGCCCGCCCGGCGACCCGACTCGATGCCCGCCGGGCTGTCCTCGACCACGACGCAGTCGGCCGGCGGACAGCCCAGGCGTGCCGCCGCCAGCAGGTAGCCGTCCGGGGCGGGCTTGCCGTGGGCCGTGTCGTCGGCGGTGATCAGCACCTGGGGGACCGGCAGGCCCAGATGCCGCATCCGGATCTCGGCCATCCGCTGCCAGGCCGACGTCACCACCGCCCACCGTCGCGGGGGCAGCGCGGCCAACAGCCGCGCTGCCCCGGCGACCGGCCGGAGGCCGTCGGTGTCCTGCTCCTCGCGCCGGATCAGGTCCGCCACCTCCGCCGCAAGGTCGAGGTGGGGAGCCGTCAACCGGACGGTGTCGGCCAACTGGAGGCCGTGGGAGACGCGCAGCAACTCGTCGGCATCCAGCCCGTGCCGGTGGCACCAGTCGCGCCACTTGCGCTCCACGCAGACCTGGGAGTCGACGAGCGTGCCGTCCATGTCCAGCAGCAGGGCGCCGCAGGCGATGGTCGCCGTCCGGCCGGCCGTGGTGATGCTGAGCTGCACCGTCGTGTCGATCCGGCGGTCAGCGCTCGGCGCCGACGAACCGTTGACCCATTCCCCGGGTCTGGACCAGCTCGGGGTACGCCCGGCTCGGGTCGCCGTACGTGTTGCCGGCGCGGTCCTCGCCCCGGGCCAGGAAGATCTGGTGCTTGTGCCCCACCCCCTCGTGGTTGAACCGGACACTCGTGCTGATGTAGCGCATGGTGAACCCACACCGTCGCAGCGCGCTGCGGTTGACCTCGCTGCTGTGCACGAGGCCCCCGGAGTGGATGCTGAACTGGTTGGGTTGCAACTGCACCGGGACGGCCCGGCCGGCGTCGACGCGGCTCTGGTCCAGTTCCTCGTCGAAGACGCTGGTGTCGTCGGTGACGCGCCGGTAGCTGCCCGTGCCGTCGACGTGGCTGCCGGGGATGACCTTCATGCAGCCGTTCTCCAGTGTGGACGGGTCGATCGCCAGCCAGATCGTCATGGCCTGGCCGGCGGGTTCGATCATCTCCCGCCAGAAGTAGCCGTCGGTGTGCCACGGAACGCTCTTGCCGTCGCCCGCCGGCTTGCAGAAGAAGTGCGACGTGAACAGGGCGATGTCCGGGCCCACCACGCTCTCGACCACGTCGAGCACGTCCGGGTCGAGCAACCACCGGAACAGCTCCGGGTCGGTGAAGTGGGGGACGTCCATGTCCTCCGGTCGCTCCCCCTCGGGCAGAGCGGCGAGCTTGCGTTCGAAGTGGTTCTTCAGGCCGAGAAAGGTGTCCGGCTTGAGCAGTCCGTCGCCGATGACGTATCCGTCGGTGCGGTACGCCGCCACCTGTTCCGGGTTGAGCCCTCGCTTGCTGGTGCTCATCGCGTTGCCATCCTCTCTGGCGCCAGCATCGACGCCGTCGTCGTCACCTCCCGGTCCGGGAGGAAGTCGTCGCGCACCCGTCGGTGCGCGCGTTCCCCGATCTCCTGGCGATCCGTCGCGTCGCTCAGGGCGGCGGCGACGATCCGGCCCAGGCCGCGCAGGTCCGCCGGGTCGGCCAGCAGGAAACCGTCGACCCCGTCGGTGATCTGCGCGCGGATACCGCCCACGGCACTGCCCACCACCAGCCGTGACTTCCACATGGCCTCCGCCACGGTGAGGCCGAAGCCCTCGGCGAGGCTCTTCTGCACGACCACGTCGGACGCCCGCTGAACCGCGTTGACCAGCACCGCGTTCTCCGTCGGGTCGGCCATCGGCAGGCTGACCAGGCTCACCCGTCGCCGCTGCGCCGGCGGCAGCCGCCGCCAGTGGTCGAGGCAGTCCGCGTACCAGAAACCCTGCTCGACGTCGTCGGCGATCGCGGCCGGATCCGGGCCGACCAGGGCGAGGTGCCCGACGGGTACGTGGTCGGTGACCGCGGTGAGCACACCGGCCATGTCCTTGAGCCGGTCCCACCGCGAGACCTGGGTGATCAGCGGCTCGCCGAGCCGACGGCCGCCGTCGGAGATCACGGTCGGCGTGGACTGGAGTCGGACGTCCCCCGCCGCGGTCCGTACCGGCACCGGCGACCTCGCCGGTGCCCCGGCCGGGTCGAGACCGCACTGCGCCAGGCAGGCGCGGACGGTGTCGGCCGGGAGGTCGACGTTCTTGGCGTCGAACGGGGAGATGAACGGCGGTTGGATCCGTACGGTCCGGTCGCGCAGCCGGACCGGGACGTGGTCGGCCACCGAGAAGATCAGCGAGTCGACCTCGTCCAGCAGTTCGGTCAGGAAGTCCCACCCGCGCTCGGAGGCGTCGGTGGGCTCGTCCACGCCGACGTGACAGCGCCAGTGCACCGACGCGACCCGGCCCGCCAGCGCCGGGACCAGCCCGGCGGTCTGGTGGTCGTGCAGGATGACCACGTCGCGACCGTCGACGGCCTGGACGAGGCGGTCCGCGGCGGGCTTGAGGGCGTCGAGGTACGCCGCACGTTCGGCCGCACCGAGCGGGCCCCCGTCGCCGTCGCTGCCGTAGAGCGCCACGCCGAGGCGCTTGGTGATCCGGAAGAAGGCGTCGTCTCCGCTGACCACCGCCCACCGGGCTCGCACGCCCAGTTCACCGTAGAGGGGCAGCAGTGTCCGCAGCATCTCGGCCACCCCACCGCCGGTGGGTGTGGAGTTGACGTGCCACAGTGTGCCGCCGTCGAGCCTGTCCTGGATCTCCGCGGCGGCCCCCCGGAGCCGGTCGGTCCGCTGCGGGCCGATGAGCCGTTCGAGGGAGGCGAGCACCGGCCTCGACCGGACTGGATTGATCGTCAACATCGGGCCACCTCCTGCGGCTACGCGGTCGGCTGGACCGGTCGGGCCGCCTGCCCGACGCGTTGCTTGAGCAGGCCGACCAGCATGTGGTTGACCGAGAGCATCAGGTCCTCGAAGTGGAAGTTGTTGTCGTTGCGCCCGGTCTGCCCCGGGAACCGGGAGGTGCCCGGCACGACGAGGCACACGTCGGCCAGTTCCCGGCAGCGACCGCCGTCGCCCTTGGTCATCGCGAAGGTGCGCGCCCCGGCCTTCGTCGCGGCCTGCAGCGCCCGCACCACGTTCGGCGAGTTGCCACTTCCGCTGTACGCCATGACCAGGTCGCGCTCGGTGGCGAACGGTTCGAGCGAGGCGGAGAACATGGTGTCCGGGCCGAGGTCGTTGACCAGCCCGCTGAGCTCCGCGGAGGAGCCGCACAGGTTGACGAAGGTGAGCCGCCGCACCGACGCCGACACCGGTCGGCTCTTGTCCTCCGAGACGAACGGGTGGTGCTTGAAGTCGCAGTAGGCGTGGTCGAGGGTGCCGGCGTTGCCGCCGTTGCCCATCGCGTACACCGTGCCGCCCTCGTCGTAGGTGCGGAACAGCATCTCCGCCGCGGCCACGACGGCGTCGACCGGGAAGTGGTCGATGATGGCGCGCTTCTCCGTCAGGTAGAGCTGGATGTCGTCGACGGTGCTCATACCCGTGCCCCCATGTGCTCGACCTCGATGCGACCGTTGCCGCGGTTGGTGTCGTCCGCCCAACGGATCACGTCGTCCAGTTCGGGGGTGGAGACCTCGACGGAGGTGTAGTCCGATTCGGCGATCACCCGGTGCAGCACGTTCGCGGCCGAGGACCAGCCCGACCGGCGGCCGTGCACGGCGCGCGGCAGCGCGTCGGTGTCGATGACGGCGTCGGTGTCGCCGGGGGCCGGCGTGCCGTTGAGGACGGTCGCCTGACCGTCGACGACGTAGTTCGTCTCCACCTTCTGCTGGTGCGACTGCAACGACGACTGGTGCCCGGCGGTCATGTGGATCTGCTTGAGGGCGTACGGGATGCCGCCGAGGTTGTTCGTGTACCAGACCTCGTGCCCCCACGGCTTGTCGACGCGGTAGGAGTCGACGTCGCGGCAGTGCGCTGCTGTGGTCGGGGTGACCGGGACGTCCCAGGACTCGTGGACGGGACCGGTGGTGGATCCGGCCTCCACCACCACGGCCGGCTCGACGCCGACCTGGGTGAAGCGGTAGGTCGCACCCGGCTCCGCGTGCCAGCCCTGTAGGTAGCCGTACTCGCGGTGGCCGCTGCCGTCGGCGTGCCGTGACTCGACGCGGACCCGGCCGCCGATCACGATGAAGCTGCGGTGGTCTGCGGGGTGGCACCGGTACGGCGAGCCGGCGCCGAGGACCAGCTCGTGCTCGACGAAGAGGTAGGGGGCCTGGGCGAGGTCGTGGGCGAGGTTCTTCGGCGGGTCGATTCGCGTCATCGCCGGCTGTCTCCGATCTCTGGGGAGGGGGTGGTCGCGGCCCGGATCCGGCTCGCCACACCGGGCGCGTCGAGTTCGTAGCGTTCGTAGAGTTCCTCCGGGGAACCGGCCTGGCCGTAGTCGTCGACGCCCCAGGCGTGGAACCGGACATGCCGGTCGAGGCCCAGCACGATCCGGCCGACCTCGTCGATGAGACCGCCGCGGATGAAGTGGTCCTCGAAGACCAGGACGTGCCGGTGTCGCCGCAGCAGCTCGGTGGTGGCGGGCACGTCCAGGGGGAGGGACGAGGCGTTCACCACGGTGGGTCGCAGACCGGTCGGGGCGAGCAGTTCGACGGCGTCGAGCACCACGGGCACCATTCCGCCCATCGTCACGACGGCGACGTCCGTACCGTGGCTGACGACGTCCGGGTGGCCGGAGCGGAACCGGTAGTCAGGGTCGTGCACCTCACGCTGGGGCTGCCGGCACAGCCGCAGGTAGATGGGCCGGTCATGGGTCACGGCGTAGGCCAGCATGGCGCGCGTCTCCACCCCGTCGGCCGGTTGCAGCACCTCCACGTTCGGCAGGCTGCGGATCACCGCCAGATCGCGAAGGCCCATCTGGGTGGGGCCGTCCTTGCCGATGGCGAGCCCCGCGTGCGTGCCGACCAGGACGACACCGGCGTTGTTGAGCCCCACCGACTGGAAAATCTCCAGGAACTTGCCGGTCAGGAAGTGGCCGAAGCTGGCGACGAACGGCCGGTACCCCTCCTGGGCCAGGCCCGCCGCGACGCCGATGGCGTTGGCCTCGGCGATGCCGATCTCGAAGAACCGGTCGGGGAAGGTCTTCTTGAACTGCGTCGTCTTGGTCGCCGAGGCGAGGTCGCAGTTGACGACCAGGACGTTCTCGTGGTCCGCGGCGACGTCCACCAACGCGTCGCCGAACCAGTCGCGGGTCGCCTTCACACGCTCACCCGCCCCAGGTATGCGATGGCGTCCTCGTACACCTCGGGGGTCATGGTGCCGCTGTGCGAGCCGTTGAGCAGGATCTGCCCGGGGCCGAGATAGCCCTTGCGGGTGTGCGCGATGATCACGGACGGCTGCATCCAGTTCTCCCGCGCGTTGGCGACGGCGTCCCGGATCGCCAGATGGGAGTGGCCGTTGACCTCCTGCACGTGCCAGTGGAACGACCGCAGCTTCTCCGGCAGGGGATGCGACGGCAGGATCTCTTCGAGCGTCCCGTCGTTCTGGCTTCGGTTGTAGTCGACGAGCAGCACCACGTTGCCCAGGCCGCGGGCCCCGGCGTACATGATGGCCTCCCACATCTGCCCTTCCTGCAACTCGCCGTCACCGACGAGGCAGTACACGGTGGAGCCCTCGCCCCGCAGGCGTCGTGCCTGGGCTCGCCCGATGCCGACCGACAGGCCCTGGCCGAGCGCGCCGGTGCTCACCGCCACCAGGTCGAGCCGGGTGCGGTCGGGGTGCCCCTGGAGCCGGCTGTCGATTCGGCGCAGGGTGCCGATCTCGGCGACGTCGAGGTCCCCGGCGACCATCAGGGCCGCGTACCAGGCCGGCGCCGCGTGACCCTTGGAGAGGATGAAGACGTCGTCGCCGGCGGTGTCCATCTGGTCGAACTTCAGCGTGCTGACCAGGTCCACGCAGGAGAGCGACGACCCCACATGGCCGGAACCGGCGAGGTGGATCATCTTGAGCAGATGCGTCCGCACGTCGTTGGACAACTGCGCGAGCCGGGAAAGTCGATACGGCAATTCGAATTCGTCGTCCACCAGGTTCGGGTGACGGTCCGGTGGTAGAGCGTCGAGATACGTCATGCTGGCAGTCAACGGATTCCGCCCTTCGCAACGAAGTGAGGTGAGGTCATTCGAGCCTCCCGATGTTTCGGAATTCGGGCAGCATTCAACGCGCTTTCCGTTGCTGGAAAAGTGTCGCCAGAATGCACACCAGATCAGCCGCGCGAATAAGGTGCGGCTTTGTCGGTCGCGTATTATCTGTGTGGCTCGCCAGGCGGGAAATTCGCGCCGCCAAGGCTCTAGAGGGAGACGAAGCAGTGCCTCGCAGTGCGAAATCTAATAACACCCCCGGCATAGACATTGTTGAGTATCTTCCTGTCACGAGATTTCCACAGGGCGCCATAGGCGTCAAGCGCCCGGTCGCAGAAACATCGCCCGATCGGCTATTTTCTCTTTAAACAGTGATCCGGGTCACACCCGCATTGGCGCAATTCCCATGGACCTTGAAGATGTCTTTCGAGGGCTACAGAGACGTCATTTATCGGAAACACGGATCACGCCGTCGAGATCAGTCGGCTCGGCAATGCGGCGGTGTTCGGCGAAAGTCAAAAAGACGCCGGGGCGGTTGGCGGATGTCCCTTTTCGGGGTAGCCGCCGTCAGGTGCCACGGCGGCCCGTCGTGATCAGTCCAGCGCCACCACGGCGTGCGGCTCGTAGCGCTCCTCGAGCTGGTCGACCTCGTCGGGTGACAACTCGATGTCGAGGGCGCCCAGTGCGTCGTCGAGCTGCCGCACGTCCGTCACGCCGATGATCGGGGCGGTCACCGCCGGCTGCCGCAGCAGCCAGGCCAGCGCGATCTGCGCCCGAGGTGCCCCTCGCGTCCGGGCGACATCGCCGAGTCGGGCCGCGACCGCCCGGTCCGAATCCTCGGTCCGGGCGTACAGGCTGTGCCCGAACGCGTCGTCGGCGGTGCGCCGGGTGCTCGCCGTCCATTCGCGGGCCAGCTTGCCCCGAGCCAACGGACTCCACGGCAGAGTGCCGATGCCCCGGGCCCGGCAGAGCGGGAGCATCTCCCGCTCCTCCTCGCGGTAGATCAGGTTGTGGTAGTTCTGCATGCTGACGAACCGGGACCAGCCGTGCTGCTCGGCGACCTGCAACGCGGTGGCGAACTGCCACGCGTACATCGAGGACGCCCCGAGATAACGGACCTTCCCGGCCCGTACGACGTCGTGCAGGGTCTCCAACGTCTCCTCGATCGGCGTCGTCGGATCCCAGCGGTGGATCTGGTACAGGTCGACGTAGTCGGTGCGGAGCCGGCGCAGGCTGTTGTCCAACTCGGCGAGGATCGCCTTGCGGGACAGCCCCCGCTGGTTGGGCCCCGGCCCCATCGGGCCGAAGACCTTGGTGGCGATGACCACGTCGTCGCGCCGCGCGTACTCGCCGAGGGCGCGGCCGAGGATCTCCTCACTGGAGCCGTCGGAGTAGACGTTGGCGGTGTCGAAGAAGGTGATGCCGGCGTCGAGCGCACTGCGGATCACCCGCCGGCTCTCCTGCTCGGGCAGCGTCCACGAGTCGGCCCCACGGTGTGGTTCGCCGAAGCTCATCCCACCCAGGCAGAGTCGGGAGACGGTGAGCCCCGTCGAGCCGAGCCGCGCATACCGCATCGCCGAACCTCCTGTCACCGTGCCCGGAGACCGTGTCGTGCGGGCGGCCGGGTCACCGGACCGCCCGTGGCAGCGCGCCCAGCACCAGCGCGGCGCCGACTGCCATGATCGCGAAAACCATCCCCATTCCGAACGCGTCGGTCAGCGGCCCCACCACGATCGGCGCCGAGATGGCACCGACCCGGGACAGCGCCGAGACCATGGATGCCGTCCGGGCCGGGGGAATGCCGTGCCGCACGCTGAGCTGGTCTGCCGAGCCGAAGAGCAGCGGGAAGGCCGGCCCGGCCCCGAAGCCGGCCACGGCGACCGCGACCAGCGCCCACCACACCGGAGCGGCGAGGAGTGTGCACAGCAGACCCACCACCACGGCCGTCATCATCGTGGCGCCGCTGACCGCCGCGACTCGGGCCTGGCCGACCCGGGACACCGCCGCGTCCAGTAGCAGGCGCGAGGCCAGCAGTCCGGCTCCGAAGAGCACCGGTGCCGCGGCCGCGACCTGCGGTGTCGCGTCGAAGCCGCGGCTCAGCAGAAGCCCGGTCCACTCCTGCCCCGGGCTCTCCACATAGCTGGCGGCCACCGCCGCGAGCCCCAACACCGGCAGCACGTACCGCAGCCGACGAAGGGTACGCGCCGGTCGCGCCGGGCTGTCGCCCGTCCGGACCGGCGTGGACGGGCCGACGCCCGTCCGGACCGGCGTGGACGGGCCGACGCCCGTCGTGGCCGGTGTGGACGGGCTGTCGCCCGTCGTGGCCGGTGTGGACGGGCGTCGGCCCGTCGGGGCGGAGGCGGGCGGGCCGTCCACCGGCGGGGTCGGCGCGGGCGTGCCCTCGGCCACCATCCCCTTGCGGCCGAGGGCGATCGCGAGCTGGGCGGCCAACGCAACCGTGGCGGCGAGGCCGACGTGCAGGGCCACCGGCACCCGGAGCCCGGCGGCGACCGTTCCGAGCACACCCGCCCCGGCCAGCGAGAGTGACCAGGTGGCGTGCATCCGGCCCATCAGGGTCGTGGCGCGGTGCTGCTGCACCCGGACCGCGAAGGCGTTCATCGCCACGTCGTGTGCGCCGTCGAGGACGCCGAGTAGCAGCAGGGCCCCGCCCAGCAGGATCAACTGCGGTGCCCACGCCACGCCCACGGCCAGCAGCGCGTAGCCCGCCCCGGCGAGCAGCGTGGCCGACCGCTCGCCGACGGCGCGGGCGAGCAGGGGAGCGACGAGGGAACCGAGCAGCCCGCCGATCGCCGCCGCGAAGAGCACCACACCGAACTGGGTTTCGCTGGCGGACACCCGGTCGGCGATCTCGGGGAAGCGGGTGAGCAGGCTGCCGTAAAGTGCGCCGTTGACCGCGAAGGCGACCGCCGGTATGCGCCAGTCGCTGCTGGTGCGGCCGTCCAGGCCGTCCGCGACATCGACGCTCATGTGGCTAACTTATACGTATCAGAGGACCGGCACAACGCAGGGAGGTTCTCCAGTGCCCAGCGATCCACCCCCACGGATGCGAGACGTCGCGCGAGCGCTCGGCGTCAGTCAGGCCACGGTGAGCAACGCCTTCAACCGGCCCGACCAGCTCAGCCGCGAGCTGCGCGACCGCATCCTGGCCGCGGCACGCGACCTCGGCTATCCCGGCCCCGATCCGATCGCCAACACCTTTCGCCGAGGCCGCACCGGCGCGATCGGGCTGATCATCCACGAGCCCCTGCAGTACCTCTTCGAGGACCCCGCAGCCCGCCTGACCATGGCCGGCGTCGCCCGCGTCTGCGGTGAACACGGCTCCTCACTGGTGCTGGTGCCCCGCGCCGAGCCGGGCCTGCCGGACGTCGTTCCCACCGCGCTCGTGGACGGGTTCGTCGCCTTCTGCGACCCCCTGGAACCCGAGCGGCGGGAGCTGCTGCGGGCCCGGCGGTTGCCGGTCGTCGGGCTCGACGCCCCGGTGACGCCGGGAGAGCCGTACGTCGGCATCGACGACCGCGCGGCGGCCCGCGCGGCGGCGGCGCACCTGGTCGACCTCGGTCACCGCCGGATCGGCGTGATCAGCTTCGCGCTGGCCCGCCACGCGGAGACCACGGTGGTGCCCGCCGGGCTCGACGCGCCCACCGGGTACGTCGCCAACCGGGCCCGCCTCGACGGCTACCGGGACGCGCTCGGCCCCGCGCTCTCCGACGGCGACGGCCGGATCGTCGTCGTCGCGGCGCGCGGGGTCGAGGAGGCCGACGGGGCCGCCGCCGCGGTGCCCCTGCTCGACCACGCCGAGCCGCCCACCGCGATCCTGGCGATGAGCGACCGGCTCGCGCTCGGTGCGATCGCCGAAGCCACCCGTCGCGGCATCGACGTCCCCGGTGACCTCTCCGTCGTCGGCTTCGACGACGTACCGGCGGCGGCAGCGGCCGACCCGGCGCTGACCACCGTGCGGCAACCGCACGCCCGCAAGGGCGCGGAGGCGGTACGCATGCTCCTGCGGCCCGCGCCGACCCGTCAGGCCCTGATCCTGCCGACCGAGGTCGTCGTCCGCGCCTCGACGGCACCACCTCGGCGGTAGGCCGCTGCCGTCCCGGCTGGGCCGCCCCCGAGGGGCCGTCGGGGCAGCCGCCTCAGAGTTGACCGACGTCGGTGATCCGGACGACGGCGGCACCGACCTCGTCCGAGGCCGCCAGGTCGACCTCGGCGCTGATGCCCCAGTCGTGGTCGCCGTCCGGGTCGTCGAAGATCTGCCGCACGGTCCACCGCTCCCGACCCTGCTCGATCATCAGCAGCGCCGGCCCCCGGGCGTCCGGACCGACCCCGATCGAGTCGTACGCCTCGAAGTACGGCCCCAACGCGTCGGACCACGCGTCGTAGTCCCAGCCGTCCTCGGCGTCCAACTCGGCGAGCAGGTCCCAGCGGCGAAGCGCGGCCAGCTCGACCCGACGGAACAACGCGTTGCGCACCAGCACCCGGAACGCCCGGGCGTTGCGGGTGACCGCCGGAGGCCGGTCGGTGAGCGCGGCGTGCGCCTGGGCGACCTCGGCCACGTCGGACGGGTTGCGCAGCCGTTCCCACTCGTCGATCAGGCTGGAGTCGACCTGGCGGACCAGCTCGCCCAGCCACTCGATGAGGTCGATCAGCTCCTCGGTCTTGGCGTCCTCGGGCACGGTCTGCCGCAGCGTCTTGTACGCGTCGGCCAGGTAGCGCAGGACCAGGCCCTCCGAACGGGTCAGCCCGTAGAACTGCACGTACTCGGTGAAGGTCATGGCCCGCTCGTACATGTCCCGGACGACGGCCTTGGGGGAGAGCTGGTGGTCGGCGACCCACGGGTGGCCCTGCCGGTACATCTCGTAGGCGGCCTCCAACAGCTCCGCGAGGGGCTTCGGGTGGGTCACCTCCTCGAGCAGTTCGAGGCGGGCCTCGTACTCGATGCCTTCGGCCTTCATCGCGGCGACCGCCTCACCGCGCGCCTTGAACTGCTGCGCGGACAGGATCTGCCGGGGGTCGTCGAGGATCGACTCGATCACGCTCAGCACGTCGAGGGCGTACGACGGGGACTCGGCGTCGAGCAGTTCGATGGTGGCCAGGGCGAGCGGGGAGAGCGGCTGGTTGAGGGCGAAGTCGAGCTGGAGGTCGACGGTGAGCCGGATCCGCCGGCCCGTCTCGTCCGGCTCGGGCAACTCCTCGACGACACCGCCGGCCCGCAGCGCCCGGTAGATGGCGATCGCCCGGCGGATGTGCCGGCGCTGCGCGGCGGCGTCCTCGTGGTTGTCGGTGAGCAGGTGCCGCATCGCGCTGAACGCGTCCCCGGGGCGGCCGATGACGTTGAGCAGCATCGAGTGGCTGACCTGGAAGCTCGACGTCAGCGGCTCCGGCTCGGCGTCGACGAGCCGGTCGAAGGTGGGCTGGCCCCAGCCGATGGAACCCTCCGGTGGCTTCTTGCGGACCACCTTGCGCCGCTTCTTCGGGTCGTCCCCGGCTTTGGCGAGCGCCTTCTCGTTGTCGATGACGTGCTCGGGGGCCTGCACCACGACCCGGCCGATGGTGTCGTAACCGGCGCGACCGGCCCGCCCGGCGATCTGGTGGAACTCCCGGTTCTTGAGCAGCCGGGTGCGTACCCCGTCGTACTTGGACAGGCCGGTGAACAGCACGGTGCGGATCGGCACGTTGATGCCGACGCCGAGGGTGTCGGTGCCACAGATGACCTTGAGTAGGCCGGCCTGGGCGAGGGTCTCCACCAGCCGGCGGTACTTGGGGAGCATGCCGGCGTGGTGCACGCCGATGCCGTGCCGGACCAGCCGGGACAGCGTCTTGCCGAAGCCGGCGGTGAACCGGAAGTTGCCGATCGCCTGGGCGATCATGTCCTTCTCGGCGCGGGTCGCGACGTTGACGCTGGTCAGCGCCTGGGCGCGTTCCAGCGCGGCGGCCTGGGTGAAGTGCACCACGTACACCGGGGCCTGCTTGGTCTCCAGCAGCTCCTCGAGCGTCTCGTGCAGCGGCGTCATCGCGTACGAGAAGATGAGCGGGACCGGCCGCTCCGCCGAGCGCACGACGGCGGTCGGCCGCCCGGTGCGCCGGGTCAGGTCGTCGACGAACCGGGTGGTGTCCCCCAGGGTGGCGGACATCAGGATGAACTGGGCCTGCGGCAGCTCGATGATCGGCACCTGCCACGCCCAACCCCGGTCGGGTTCGGCGTAGAAGTGGAACTCGTCCATGATCACCTGGCCGACGTCGGCCCGGTCGCCCTCGCGCAGCGCCAGGTTGGCCAGGATCTCCGCGGTGCAGCAGATGATCGGGGCGTCGGCGTTGACGCTGGCGTCGCCGGTCAGCATGCCGACGTTCTCGGCGCCGAAGACCTCGCAGAGCGCGAAGAACTTCTCCGACACCAGGGCCTTGATCGGCGCGGTGTAGAAGGTCGTCCGGTTGTCGGCGAGGGCCGCGAAGTGCGCCGCGATCGCCACCAGGCTCTTACCCGAGCCGGTCGGAGTGTTCATGATCAGGTTGGCGCCGGAGACGATCTCGATGACCGCCTCCTCCTGATGGGGGTAGAGGTCGAGGCCGCGCTCCTTCGCCCAGCCGGCGAACGCGTCGAAGAGGGTGTCGGGGTCGGCGCTTCTCGGTAGCGCGGCGGTGAGCGTCATAGCCTGTCCATGGTGCCTGGATCATGCCCCGGTACGCCAACCCGGCCTCCGCCGGCCCCTCCACGGGCAGCCTCCGCCGGCCCACGGCGGGTGGCCTCCGTCGGTCAGCGGCGTCGGTAGATCAGGTCGGCGACCGGTCGACCGGCCGTGATCGCCCGCCGCTCGAACTTCGTCACCGGGCGGTGCGCCGGACGCGGCACGAAGCCGCCGTACGCGTCCACCAACTCCGGATCCGCGTCCAGGGTCTCCCGCATCGCCTCGGCGTACTCGGCCCAGTCGGTCGCGCAGTGCAGCGAGCCGCCGGAGCGCAGCCGGGACCGCAGCAACGCCACGTGCGCCGGCTGGATGATCCGCCGTTTGTGGTGGCGCGTCTTCGGCCACGGGTCCGGGAAGAAGACGTGCACGGCATCGAGCGCACCCTCGGGCAAGCCGCTGACCAGGGACAACGCATCGCCCTGCGCGACCCGTACGTTGCGCAGGCCACCCCGCTCCACCAGGTCGAGCAGGTTGGCGATTCCCGGCGTGTGCACCTCGACCGCCAGATAATCTCGGTCCGGGTCGGCGGCAGCCATCGCGGCGGTGCTGTCGCCCATGCCCGAGCCGATCTCCAGCACGACCGGCGCCCGGCGACCGAACAGGTCGGCCAGGTCGACGGGCACGACCGGTCCGTCCGGCACATCCAGGCCGTACGCGGGCCAGAGCCGGCCCAGGGCGTCGGTCTGCCGGTCGCTCATCCGACCCCGGCGGGGGTGGAACGTGCGGATCGTCCGGCTCACGGGCGGGACGGCGGGGTCATGGTCGGTGGTGGTCACAGCGACCCGAGCGTACGCGACCCCGTCGGCTGATCGGATGTGATGTGCGACCGGAAATGAGAGGATCCAACTGGTACGGCAGGTCGGGTGCTCCGCTGCCCGACACGGCCGCACGGCGTCGAGAGGGGGCATCGTGACAGTGACCCGTGGCGGCGTGATCCTTTCCGTACTGGCCGCGCTCGTCGGCCCGCTGCTCGCCGGCCCATTGCTTGCCGCCCCTGCTGCGGTCGCTGCCCCTCCCTCGCTTGCCGGTTCTGCCGCGCTCGCTGCCCCTCTCTCGCCTGCCGGTTCCTCCGTGCCCGTCGTGTCCGAGCCGGTCGGCGCGGTGCTCGCCGCCGCTGCGGCCGTCGACGCGGCGCTCACCGTGCCGCAGCACGCCGCGGCAGCGCCCGCGCCGCAGCCCGGAGGGCCGCCCGGTGGCGCGCCCCAGCCGGGGCCGGTGGACATCTTCGTCGAGGTGAGCCCGAGCACGGTGCAGCCCGGCTACCTGGTCGGCATCCGGGCCAGCTGCCGGGACAACTCGGTGGGTGCGACGGTCGTGTCGGACGCGTTCGGCGCGGTCGGCGTGCAGCCGCAGCGCGGGGTGCTCACCGCCGCGCCGATGGTGCGCGAGCGCACCCGCCCCGGCAACTACCGGGTCAAGTTGGAGTGCCGGGACGGCGAGACGGCCTCGACCATGCTCCAGGTGGTCAAGAAGGTGCCGTCCCCCCAACCCAGTCGGGGTCCGGCCACCGGCTTCGGTGGTGGTGCCGGCGGAGTCACCGGGAGAATGCTGCTGCCCGTCGGTGCGGCGCTGACCATCAGCGGGCTGGTCCTCGCTGTGGTGGCGCTGCGTCGGCCGCGTCTGGTCCGTGGCGCCGGGCGCTGAGTCGGCCATGGAGATCTTCCGACCCGCGTCGCCGCCGCCCGGTCCCCGCCCGTCCCCGGGTCCCCGCCCGTCGTCGGGCCCACGCCCAGCCCCCGACGACCGCCTCGACGACCGCCGTGCCCGGGACGACCGCACGCCGCCGGATGACCGCTTCGACGACCGGTTTCCGCGTGACGACCGGTTTCCGCGTGAGGACCGGTGGCCGACGGACGATCGCTTCGACGTCCACCGGCTACCGCTGGACGACAGTCCGCTGAGCCCCGAGCGCCCGACTGTGGCCGCACGCCCGTCGACCGCCGTCACCCCCCGGCGCAGCCGACCCACTGGCCGTAGCCCGTGGTCGGTGCCGCTGGCCGTGGTGCTGGTGCTGGCCGGGGTCTTCGCCACCGGGGCGGGGTTGGGCCGCTCGGTCGGCCCGTTCGACTTCGCCCCGACCGGCGGCGACCGACCGCCCCGCAGCGAGTCCGTCGGGTTGTCGGCCAGTCGCCCGGTGCGCCTCAGCATCCCGTCGATCAAGGTGGCCGCGCCGGTGGAGCCGGTCGGGCAGGCACGGGACGGCTCGATCGCCGTACCGCCGTTAGAGAAGCACAACGAGACCGGCTGGTACGACCGTGGGCCGACGCCCGGCGAGCCCGGCCCGTCGGTGATCGTCGGGCATGTGGACACCAAGACCGGCCCGTCGGTCTTCTACGACCTGGGCAAGCTGAAGCCCGGCGACCTGATCGAGGTGGCCCGCGCGGACGAGTCGGTGGTGGTGTTCCGGGTCGACACCGTCGAGCACTTCCCGAAGGACCAGCTTCCCGCCGAGCGCATCTACGGCCACGACGGGCCGCCCGGTCTGCGGTTGATCACCTGCGGCGGGCAGTTCATCGGCGGACGCACCGGCTACGCCGACAACGTCATCGCCTTCGCCACCCTCCAGTCCTCCCGCAATTCCTGAGGCAGCCCTCTATAGCGCTTGATCCACTCCGGATCGCCGAAGTTGGGGTATCCCCGCGGCCCGGATACCCCCAGTTCGGCGAACCCGAGTGGATCAAGCGCCGGGACGGCCTGTGGGGCGCAGCGCGCTACTCGGCCTCGGCGACGAAGACGCCTTGGCCTTGCTGTCCGTAGACGAGGTTGCGGTCATGCAGCTCTTTGACTGCGCGGTACGCGGTTGACCGTGCGACGTTGTAGATCTCGCCGATCTCCGAGACGGACGGCAACTGGTGCCCAGGTCGGTATTCACCGGAGCGGATCTTCTGCTCGATGTCGTCTGCGACGCGGCGGTAGTGCGGTGGTCTGGTTGGCATGATCGACTCTCCTGGACTTCAGCGGAGATCATGTTTCCAGCCCTGGCACGAACAGGACAAGGCGACGAACCAGCAAAGTGGATACAGTGAGAACTTGACTACACTGAGACAGTGGATACAGTGAGACAGTCGGGTGGTTCTGGACTTCAGCACTCCGAGGTATCCGGCGCCCCCCCCGGGGAGCAAGACGTCAGACTCTGCCCCCCGGGGCAGTTACTTCCGGACGCATGGAGGTGTCGCACATGCCCATCGACGAGCCGGTGTCCAGGGCGACCGAGTTGTTCGTGGCGAAGCGCGTACTCGACGCGCATTGGACCCGGGCGGTCGATCGGCCGTGGCGTGCAGGTGGCTGTCGAGAGTGCCGAGGTGACGGTGAATGCCCGCAACTCGACTGGTCGCTGGCGCTCCTGGCGGACGTCGCCGCCGTCATGTTCCAGAAACAGTGACCACTCGACCCGCACGCTGCCGACAGCGGCAATGCGACCCTCCAGTCCTCCCGCAAGCAGTGACCGCGCGCTAGCGTTTGATCCACTCGCCTTCGCCGAAGTTGGGGTATCCCCGCCGCCCGGACACCCCCAGTTCGGCGAACCCGAGTGGATCAAGCCTTGAGTGGGCGCGGCCCCGCCGGGTTGAGGACTCGACTCGGCGTCGGCGTCCGCGGGTCGGGCGGGCGTCAGCGCAGGAAGTCGAGGAGTTGGCGGGTGGTCTCGTCGGGTGCCTCTTCCGGGATGAAGTGTCCGACCGGCACGGGTTCGCCGCGTACGTCGTCGGCCCACTCCCGCCAGATCGCGAGCGGGTCGTCGTAGAGCTTCGCCACCTGGCCGTGCCGGCTCCAGAGGAACAGCACCGGGCAGGCGATCTTCCGGTTCCCCCGGTCCGCCTCGTCCTGCTGGTAGTCGAGCGTCGCGGCGGCGCGGAACTCCTCGCAGATCGCGTGCACCGTCGCGGGGTCGCTGAACTGCTCGGCGTACGCCGCCCGTACCTCGGGCGGGAAGGCGTCCTTGACCTCGGGCCAGGTGTCGAGCATGAAGTCGACGAGCACCGCGGGCGCCGCAGCGATGAACTGCTCGGGCACCGGTGCCGGTGCCGCCAGGAAGGACCAGACCCAGTAGGAGAGGCTGAACTCCTTGTCGGCGCGGTTGTAGACATCTCCGATGGGGACGACGTCCATGACGGCCAGCCGGGTGACGACTTCCGGTTCGTCCAGCGCCAGACGGTACGCGCAGCGGGCCCCGCGATCGTGGCCGACGAGCCGGAACCGCTCGTGGCCCAGGCGCCGCATCACCTCGATCTGGTCGCGGGCGATGGCGCGCATGCTGTACGGCTCGTGCTCGGCGGTGCTCGGCGGTTTGCCGCTACCGCCCAGCCCCGCAGGTCGGTGGCGACGACCGTGTACTTCTCGGCGAGCCGTGGCGCGACCCGGTGCCACATGAGGTGCGTCTCGGGAATGCCGTGCAGCAGCAGAACGGGCGGACCGCTTCCGCCTCGGCGTCCGTGGATCCTCGCGCCGGGCGTGTCGATGTCGAACTCTTCGAACCCGTCGAACATGACCAGGCCCCCCGCGCCTTGGGATGCGCCCTGAACGAACGGCGTGGAATGGCTGGCAGGGCGACTGGTGGCCGATTACCGCTCGGTCTGCCTCGACGCTATCAACGGCGACAGACGGTCCGGCGCGATTCGGCTGCGGTGCTGGCTTGGGTTCATCTGTGGGTGTGGCGGCGCGGCTCGGACGTCGCCGTGAACTCCGCCGTCGATCTCCCGACCTCCCGCTTGACTTCAACCAGCGTTGAGGTCCTAGCGTCGCTGACACGAGGTGTGGAAGCGGATCCGAAGCGCTGGACCGCGGCTGATCGGAGACATGCGTGCGGGCGATCCAGGTTTCCGAGTACGGGGGTCCAGAGGTTCTGATCCTGGTGGACCTGCCCGATCCGCAAGCCGGGGAGGGGGAGGTCATCGTTCGGGCCGAGGCCGTGGACACGATCTACGTGGAGACTCAGATCCGCGGTGGCTGGGGCGAGGCGTTCGGCGTTATCCCCCCGTACGTACCGGGCGGCGCAGCGGCGGGAACGATCATTTCCGTCGGTCCGGGCGTCTCTGCGTCCTGGCTCGGCCGCCGGGTCGTTGCGGGTGCCGGGACGCGGGGTTCCTACGCTGAACTGGTTCGTGCCGGCGTCGACCGGCTGGTGCCGGTCCCCGACGGCCTTGGCCTGCGGGAAGCGGCTGGCCTCGCACACGACGGCGTGACCGCCATGGGCATCATCGACGGAGTCGGCGTCAAGCCGGGCGACCGGGTGCTGATCCTGGCGGCCGCGGGCGGCATGGGAACGCTGCTTGTCCAGCTCGCACACCGTCTCGGTGCGCAGGTCGTGGGAGCGGCCCGTGGCGAGGACAAGCTCACACTGGTACGACGGCTCGGCGCCGACGCTGTCGTCGACTACGCCGGTGACGGATGGACCGACGCGGTACGCGAAGCCTTCGGTGGTCGGTCGGTCGATGTGCTGCTGGACGGTGTCGGGGGAAAACTCGGCAGCGACGCCTTTCAGTTGGTGGCCGACGGCGGGCGGGTCTCGGCCCATGGGGCGGCGAGTGGCGACTTCGCGGAGATCGACCTACAGAGTGCACAGGCGCGCGGCATCGATCTGTACGGCATTGCGGACGTTCAGTTCGAGGCGTCGGAGATGGTGCGGCTTGCGGGCAGGGCCCTGACCGAGGCGGTGCAGGGGCGGATTCGCCCGGTGATCGCACGCGAGTATCCACTGCCTTCCGCGGCTGAGGCTCACCGCGCGATGGAGGCGCGTTCGATCCCGGGCAAGGCCCTCCTCATTCCGTGAGGCGGGTTGCGGACCGCTGGGCTGAATCTCGGCGATCGGCGCTTCGCGTCACCGGCCGGTCGTCGCATCACCCCGACTGTCAATCCGGGCCGTTGCTCGCGCAGAGGCGGCCGCCAGCTAGGACTGGGGGACGTGCAGCGCCACCTCGAACTCCAGCAGGCTGGCTCCGGTGGAGACCGGGGGACGCGGCTTGTCGCCGGGGGCGCTGGCGTGGGCGGCGCGCGACGGGCCGGCGGCCCACGCCTGGTACGCCTCCTCGCTCTCCCACTTGGTGTAGACGAAGTAGCGGGTCTCGCCGGCCACGGGGCGGAGCAACTCGAAGCCGAGGAAGCCGGGGGAGTTCTCCACGGTGCCGGCTCGGGCGGCGAACCGCTTCTCCAGCTCGGCGCCACCACCGGGCGGGACCTCGATAGCGTTGATCTTCACGATTGCCATCTGCCCACCCTAGCCAGGCTCAGAACGTCTCCACCGCAGGCACCAGGTCCGCGTCGACGACGATCGGCGCGTGGTCGGAGGGGCCCTTGCCCTTGCGCGCCTCCCGGTCCACGTAGGCCGAGCGGACCGCTCGGGCGAACGGCGCGGACGCGTACACCAGGTCGATTCTCATGCCCTTGTTCTGGTGGAACATCCCGGCCCGGTAGTCCCAGTAGGTGAAGGGGTGTGGCCCCTTCATCGGGGTGGGTACGACGTCGCTGAGGCCGAGGTCGCGCAGCGCGGCGAGGGCTGCCCGCTCGGCCGGGGTGACGTGGGTGGAGTGGGTGAAGACCGCCGGGTCCCAGACGTCGGCGTCGGTCGGGGCGACGTTGAAGTCGCCGCTGACCACCAGCGGAAGCCCGCCGGCCAACTCCGTGTCCAGCGCGTCGCGTAGTGCCGCGAACCAGGCCAACTTGTACGCGTAGTGCGGGTCGTCCGGCGTCCGGCCGTTGGGCACGTACACCGACCAGACCCGGACCCCGTCGCAGGTCGCGGAGATGGCCCGGGCCTCCGGGGCGGGGAAGCCGGGCTCGCCGGCGAACCCGACCCGCACGTCGTCCAGCCCGACCCGGGACAGGATGGCGACCCCGTTCCAGCGGCCGTCGCTGTGGCTGGCGACGGTGTAGCCCAGTTCGCCTACCTCGGTCACCGGGAAGGCGCCGTCCGGGCACTTGGTCTCCTGCAGGCAGACGACGTCCGGCCCGGTGTCGGCCAGCCACTCCAGTAGCCGGGGTAGGCGGGCCTTCACCGAGTTGACGTTCCAGGTCGCCAGGCGCATGCCCCCAGCCTGCCGCATCCGCCGCCGCGACGCCGGGTCAGCCGGCCGGGGTGTCGCCGGGACGGGTCTGTTCGGCCAGGAACCGCTCCAGTTCCGCGCCGAGTTCGTCGGCGGTGGGCAGGGGCCCGGCGTCCGGGGCGAGCAGGCTCTTCTCGCCCCGGCCTCGGGCGAACGCGTCGTACTGCTCCTCCAGGGCCTGGACCAGGGCTGCCGCGTCGTCGGTCTGGGCGACCTGCCGGTCGATCTCCACCCGAACCACCTCGGCGGCCGAGCGCAGCCCGTCGCCGGGCAGCAGCAGACCGGTGCTGCGGGACACCGAGGTGAGCAGCACCTCGGCGGCGGCCGGGTACTCGGTCTGCGCCACGTAGTGCGGCACGTGGGCGGCGAAGCCCAGCGCGTCGCGGCCCTGCTCGCCGAGGCGGAACTCCAGTAGGTGACCGACGCTGCCGGGCACCTGGACGCGTTGCAGCCAGGGCTCGTAGCCGGCGATCAGCTCCGGGCGGGTGGCGTGCGCGGTCACCCCGGTGGGACGGGTGTGCGGCACCGCCATCGGGATCGAGTTGAGGCCGACGGTGAGCCGGACGTCCAACCGGGCGGCGAGCCCGGCGACGGCGGCCACGAACCGTTCCCACTGCAGGTCCGGCTCGGGGCCGGTGAGCAGCAGGAAGGGGGTTTCGTCGTCGTCGTGCAGCAGGTGCAGCTCCAGCGTGGGCGAGTCGACGCTCTCCCAGTGGTCCTCGACGAAGGTCATCACCGGTCGTCGCGATCGGTAGTCGAAGAGCTGGTCGACGTCGAAGGTGGCGATCGGCCGGCCCTCCAGCGAGGTGAGCAGTTGCTCGCGCGCCAGCCGGCTGGCGTTGCCGGCGTCCACGAACCCGGTGAGGGCCTGGATCAGGACCGGTTGCCCGAGGTCGGGCAGATCGTCGGTGAGCTGGTAGAGCTCGTGTGGGTCGAGCACCGGTGCGGACCTCCCTGAAATGTGCCTGCGGGGCGCCGTCGCGACGGAGGGCACCCGTTCGGGCAACGTACCCGCCATCCTGGCGCATTCCTGCTCCGGGCGATCCGCCGCCCGGGGGATGGGCGTGACCGGACCAATCACCTGTTTTCGTCGCGAGGTGTTCCACGCCGACCGTTCGGTGGAGGTCGGGTTCGGCCCAAAGGCCGAGTTTGTCGATCATGTCAGGTCCGAGGGTTCGATGTCCCGGCCTGTCAACGACCGGACCGACCTGAGTGGGCTGCCGTTTTCGTCCGGTACGCGAGGTCTGTTCCGCGACCGGGTCGACCCGACCCGGTCGTCCACCGGTGCGGGCCGGATGTGTGGCGATCGCCACGTGATCACCGTGCGTGATCGGCGTTTCGCCCTGCCTAGCCTCGGTTGATGCGTGACGACGGCACCCTCGACGACCCGTACGCCCCGAGCAGCCCCACTGCCCATTTGGAGGACGGCACCTCAACCGAACGGACAACCGCCGCGAGTCGGCTCCGGGCGTACGCCCGGGACCTGACCGGTCGACGGCGGGCGCAGGTGGCCCTCGCCACCGGGGTGGTCTGCTGCCTCGGGCTGGCCGCCGTCGCGCAGGTCCGGGACGAGAGCGCCGACGCCGCGACGCGGGGCGCGTCAGCGGCCGGCTCCGAGCTGGCGCAGCGTGCCGAGCAGCAGACCGCCTCGCGTGGCCTCGACCGGACGGCTGCCCCGAGCGCCTCCGCCACGGCGACCCCTGCCGACCCGGACACCACGGCTCCGGCCCGCAAGGCCGCCCCGGCTCGCCCGACCCGTCCGGCTCCCGTCGTCGGCCTGGACCGGGCCCAGATGCAGAACGCCGAGACGATCGTCCGCACCGGCCGGAAGATGGGGGTGCCCCGCCGCGGGTTGGTGATCGCGGTGGCCACCGCCATGCAGGAGAGCAACCTCTACAACGTGGCCAGCGGCGTCCTGCCCGAGTCGCAGGACTACCCGCACCAGGGCGTCGGCTGGGACCACGACTCGGTCGGGTTGTTCCAGCAGCGGTCGAGCAGCGGTTGGGGCCCGGTGGGTCGGCTGATGGACCCGGAGTTCGCCACCCGGCAGTTCCTCGCCGCGCTGGAGCAGGTGCCCGGCTGGGAGGGGATGCGGCTGACCGACGCCGCGCAGGCGGTGCAGGTGTCCGCGTACCCCGAGCACTACCAGCAGCACGAATGGCGCGCCACCCGGGTCGTCGACGCCCTCGTGTCGGCGGAGCGGTAACCTACCGACCACTATGGACGGTCAGGGTTGAGGCTGTCGCATCCCGGGTACATGTGTTGCGGGTTAGGGGTACACATGACGCAGGGATCATCGACAGGAGGACGCCATGTCACTGATGCAGCGAATCACCACGTTCCTCAGATCGCCGAAGGGGCAGCAGTTGGTGGAGCGGGGCCGTCGAGAGATGGCGAAGCCGGCCAACCAGCAGAAGCTCAAGGGACTGGCGGCCCGGCTGTCCAACCGCCGCCGCTGACCGCTCCATCGGCCGCCCTGTCCGCCATCTCCACCCCTGGGGAGACCCGGTGACCGACACCCCACCCGTCGGCGGCCAGCCCGCCGTTCCCACTCCACAGCCGTCCGTCAGCCAGCCGGCCGGGCCGGTGGACGCCCCCGAGGGTCCGCCGGCCCGCCTCTGGGACCGGATGCGCGACGACCCGCAGTACGCACCGGAACACCTCGCCCTGGAGGCCGTCCGCCGGCTCGGGCCGGAGGCCGCGCAGTGGGCCGCTCGGGCCCGGGCCGAGCAGCCGGGCGTGTCGGCCGACGTCCTCGCCGACCAGGCGACCCGCAAGTTCGTCAACCTGGCCCGGCTGTCGGGCGCGGTGTCGGGAGCGGCCGGGCTGCCCGGGGCCGTGATCGACGTGGGCGTGCTGGCCTGGACCCAGGCGCGGATGGTGCTGCACATCGCCGCCGCCTACGACGTCGACCCGCTGCACGGCGACCGGGCCACCGACCTGCTGGTCCTCCAGCGTGTGCACAAGGTCGCCGAGAGTGCCCGGTTGGCTCTCGGCGTGGCCGCCGGCCGGGAACGCGCCGACGCGCTGTTCGGCCTGCGTGGCCAGCGCCCGCTCGGTCGGGTCATGCTGCAACTCGGCGTCCGCCTGGCCCAGATGGCCGGTGTCCGGGCCGCCAAGCGGATGGTCGCCAAGGTCATCCCCGGTGCGGCGATAGTGCTCGGCACCTGGGCCAACTCGTCGGCCACCAAGGATCTCGCGAAGCGGTCCCGGGCTCTCTTCCGCTCCCGGGGCGCCTCCGTACCGGAGCCCCGCCACCGCTGACGGTCGGCCGGGCTGGTCAGCTCGCCAGGCCGGAGGAGCGCCAGGTGACCTCGGCGATGCGGCCCTGACCGGTGGCGTTGGGGTGGAACCAGTCCAGCGGGTTGAGCAGGTCCAGGGTGAACCGGACCCTGTGCACCGCGCCGCCGTCGTGGCGGCAGCGTGAGCCGTACGCCCGGCAGGCCGCCACCAGTTCGGTGTTGTACGCCTGGATCCGCTCCCGCACGGCGGCACGGCGTGCCCGGTCGGCGGGCGCCGTCGAGGTCGCCTCGGCCAGCAGGGCCGGGCAGATGCCCCGCCGCCAGGCGCGAACGGCCCGGGAGTCGCCGTGCCCGACCTCCCAGAGCCGGTACAGGTCGGGGATGCTCACCACCAGAACCCGGGCCTTCGGGCGGCCCGTCCGCAGCACCCGTAGGCCCCGGTCGACGTCGGCGCGGAACTCGGCGACCGGCGTCATCGCGTCCACCCCGCCCCGGCAGACGTCGTTGGCGCCGATCAGCACGGTGACGTAGTCGGGGCGGTCGCGTACCGCCGCCTGGGCCTGGCCCTCCAGGGCGTCCGCGCGGGCGCCGGGACGGGCGTGGTTGTACCTCCGGTCGCGGATCGCCGAATCTTGCTCCAGCAGCCGACGGTAGTGGCTCTGCACCCGCAGGCCGTCCCCCGTCGACCAGGAGTTGCGCTCGCAGGACGTCAGCACCAGGCAGGACGCGAAGCCGGTGGTGATCGAGTCGCCGAGTGCGGCGATGCCGCCCGGCCCGCCCGACGGCGGGGTGCTCCTGGTGGGGCGGGGGTCCGCGGAGGTGCCGCCCTCGCAGGCCAGTGCCACCAGGGCCGCGAGACAGGCCAGGGCGGCGACCCAGCGTCGAGGCATGATGTCTCCCGTTCCGGCAGCACAGAGCGACAGCGCGGTAACTCTATGCGCAGGACGGGGTTTGTCGGGAAGTTGCTGTCGGCTATGCGGCAGAGCGCCGACGTGGGCGCTGTCGGGGTGCTATAAGCCCCGCCAGGGCGCCCGCTGGCCGTGCAGCCACCAGTGCAACGCCCTGGTGATCCGGGGCAGCACCAGGTACGTCATCAGCGGGGTCAGGCAGAGCGTCATCAGCAGCACCCGCGCCGCCAGCGGCACCGCGTCGAGGAAGTGACTCGTCAGCAGTGTGGCGCTGAGGCTCAGTGGAAAGAACGCCAGCCAGATGGTCACCGCCTGCTTCCAGCGGGGCGGCGACGCGGGCGGGGCCGGCTCCACCGGGTCCACCGAGTGCTCCGACGGGGGGTCGAACCAACCCTCGATCCCGGTACGCCGCTCGACCCGGGTGTGCTCGACGATGCCCTGCGCCGAGCTGAGCCACCAGTGCCGCTGCGGGGACTCCTCCCACCGGCGCAGCGTCTCGGCGTCGGCGAATCGGTAGAGCATGTGCCACTCCGGCGAACCCGGGCCGCTCTGCACCCAACCGGCGCCGAGGAACCCGGGGAACGCCTCGGCCAGCGCGGTGCCGGCCCGCATCCAGGCCACCATCTCGCTGGACCGGCCCGGGTCGACACGGCGGGCGATGGCGACGGTCACCGGCACGGTGAGGGTCATTGACATGCGCCCATCCTGCGGTCGGCGGGGCTGCGGCGCGAACGGATGTAATCGAGCACACCAGCCCGCCGGGGGCTGGGAGCGCGCACTGCCGGTTAACCCGGCCGATCGGGGGTAGGTGCGTGGGTATGACGAGATCGCAGCCCCGGCGCGCCCGTGGCACGGTCGGCCACGCCTACAGCGCGCTGAACCTCCGGCTCACCCTCGCCGGCTTCGGGCTGGTGATCATGGTGATCTTCGCGGTGTTGGCGTTCTGGGCCGGCATCGCCTGGCTCGGCGTGCTCTGTGCGATCTTCGCGGTGGTCGCCGTGGTCGACCTGGTCGTGATCCAGCGCCGCCGCGCCGCCCGCCGCCGCGAGGAGCCGGGCGTACGACACTCGCTGTTCGAGTGACAGGAGGACGAGATGCCCCACATCGCCACCACCAACCCCGCCACCGGACAGGTGCTCAAGACCTATGAGGCGATGTCCACCGAGCAGCTCGACGGCGCCATCGAACGCACCGACCTCGCGTACCGGCAGCTGCGGACGACGACAGTCGACCAGCGCGCCCGGTGGATGAACGCCGCCGCGGACCTGCTCGACGCCGAGCGCGACGAGATCGCCCGGATCATGACCACCGAGATGGGCAAGACGTACGTGGCGGCGCAGGCCGAGGTGACCAAGTGCGCCACGGCCGCCCGCTTCTACGCCGACAAGGCCCCCGCGTTCCTCGCCGACGAGCCGGCCGACGCCGCCGCCGTGAAGGCGACCAGGGCGTTCATCCGCTACCAGCCGATCGGTGTGGTGCTCGCCGTGATGCCGTGGAACTTCCCGCTCTGGCAGGTGATGCGTTTCGCGGCACCGGCGTTGATGGCCGGGAACACCGGCCTGCTCAAGCACGCCTCGAACGTGCCACAGACCGCCCTGCTGCTGGAGGACGTGTTCCGCCGGGCCGGCTTCCCCGAGGGCGCCTTCACCACGGTGCTGGTCGGCTCGGACGCCGTCGACCGGATCCTGAGCGACCCCCGCGTGCGCGCCGCCACGCTCACCGGCAGCGAGCCCGCCGGTCGGTCCATCGCGCAGATCGCCGGGCGGGAGCTGAAGAGGACCGTCCTGGAACTCGGGGGCAGCGACCCCTTCGTGGTGATGCCCTCGGCGGACGTGGACCGGGCCGCCGAGGTGGCCACCACCGCCCGCTGCCAGAACAACGGCCAGTCCTGCATCGCCGCGAAACGGTTCATCGTGCACACCGACGTGTTCGACGCCTTCGCCGAGAGGTTCGCCGCGAACATGGCCGCGCTGCGCGTCGGCGACCCGATGGACTCGAACACCGACGTCGGCCCGCTGGCCAGCGAGCGGGGCCGCGACGAGGTGCACGCCCAGGTCCGCGACGCGGTCGACAAGGGCGCGACGGTGCTCTGCGGCGGCGAGCTGCCCGGCGGTGACGGCTGGTTCTACCCGCCGACGGTGGTCACCGACCTGACCCCGCAGATGCGGATGTGGTCCGAGGAGGTCTTCGGTCCGGTCGCCGGCCTGTTCCGGGTCTCCTCCTACGAGGAGGCGATCGAGGTCGCCAACGGCACCAGCTTCGGCCTCGGCTCGAACGCCTGGACCCGGGACCCGGCCGAACAGGAGCGCTTCGCCACCGACCTGGACGCCGGGAACGTCTTCGTCAACGGCATGACCACCTCCTACCCGGAGCTGCCCTTCGGCGGGGTGAAGAACTCCGGTTACGGGCGGGAGCTGTCCGAGCTGGGTATGCGGGAGTTCTGCAACACCAAGACGGTGTGGGTGGGCGAGGGCGCCGCCTCGGCCGGTGCGGGGGCACACGCGGAATAGCGCACGCATCAGGCGACGCCGACGTGGGTAGGAAGTGCGCCCATGACGACGTTCGGATTCCACGCCTCGCACGAGCAGATCGGTCCGCGCGCCCTCCTGGAGGCGGTGACGCACGCCGAGCGGGCCGGCTTCGACGCCGCCATGTGCTCCGACCACTTCTCCCCGTGGAGCGCCCGGCAGGGCGAATCCGGCTTCGCCTGGTCCTGGCTGGGCGCCGCGCTGCAGGCCACCGGTCTGCCGTTCGGGGTGGTCAACGCACCCGGTCAGCGGTACCACCCGGCGATCATCGCGCAGGCCATCGGCACCCTCGGCGCGATGTACCCGGGCCGCTTCTGGGCGGCGCTGGGCACCGGCGAGGCCAGCAACGAGCACATCACCGGCGACCCGTGGCCGCGCAAGGACGTCCGCGCCGCCCGGCTGCGCGAGTGCGTGGACGTGATCCGCGCGCTGCTGGCCGGCGAGGAGGTCAGCCACGACGGCCTGGTCCGGGTGGACCGGGCCCGGCTGTGGACCCGCCCGGAACAGCCGCCCGCGCTGGTCGGCGCCGCCGTCAGCGTCGCCACCGCCCGCTGGTGCGCCGAGTGGGCGGACGGGCTGATCACCGTGAACGCGCCGACGGCGCACCTGCGCGAGATGATCGACGCGTACCGGGACGCCGGTGGGCGCGGGCCCCTGCACCTGCAGGTGCACGTCTCCTGGGCGCCCGACCAGGCACGGGCCGAGGCCATCGCGTACGACCAGTGGCGCAGCAACGTCTTCGCCCCACCGGTGTGTTGGGACCTGGAGACCGCCGAGCACTTCGACGCGGTCTCCGCCGACGTTCCCGCCCAGCGGGTCGCCGAGGTGGTCAACGTGTCGGCGGACCTGGGCCGCCACGTCGGCTGGCTGGAGGAGTACCTGGAACTCGGCTTCGACCAGATCGCCCTGCACCACGTCGGGCAGGAGCAGCGCGACTTCATCGACGCGTTCGGCGCCGAGGTGCTGCCGAAGCTGCGCCCGGCCGGCTGATCGAGGCCGTACTCACGTACCCCTAGGCTCGTACCCCATGGAAAGCCTGTTTCCGGTCGTCGTCTTCCTGGCGATCGCCACCCTGGGCGCCGCGCTGGCCCGCCGGCTCGGCCTGCTCGCGCCGATCGTGCTGGTCGTGCTCGGCCTGGCGCTGTCGTACGTGCCGGGCTTCCCGCAGGTGCACCTCGAGCCCGAGTTGGTGCTGATCGGCATCCTGCCGCCACTGCTCTACGTGGCGGCGCTGGAGACCTCGGTGCCGGCGTTCAAGAACAACATCCGGCCGATCCTGCTGCTCGCGGTCGGCCTGGTGCTGTTCACCGCGTTCGTGGTCGGGTTGGTGCTGCACCTGCTGCTGCCGCAACTGCCGTTCGCGATCTGCCTGGCCCTCGGCGCGGTGGTGGCCCCGCCGGACGCGGTGGCCGCCACGGCGGTGGCCCGGCGGGTCGGCCTGCCCCGCCGGGTCGTCACCATCCTGGAGGGGGAGAGCCTGGTCAACGACGCCACCGCGCTGGTGCTGCTGCGGGTGGCGACGATGGCCACCGTCGGCTCGGCGGTCGGCACGGCCGACGTCGCCATCGAGGTGCTGCGGGCCACCGGCGGCGGCATCCTGATCGGGGCGCTCGGGGCGGTCGTCTTCGGTTTCCTGCACCGGCGGATCAGTGACCCGCTGCTGGACAACGCCCTGTCGCTGATCATCCCGTTCGCCGTGGTGTTCACCGCCGAGCACCTGCACGCCTCCGGGGTGGTAGCGGTCGTCGTCACCGGCCTGGTGCTCGGGCACAAGCTGCCCCAGTTGCTGTCGGCGGCGTCCCGCCTGCAGACCGGCGCGTTCTGGCGGCTGGTCCGCTTCCTGCTGGAGGGCCTGGTCTTCCTGCTGGTCGGACTCCAACTGCGGGAGGTGCTGCGCGACCTCGACGAGCCGATCGGCTCGCTCGCCCTGATCACGTTCGCGGTGCTCGCCGCCGTCTTCCTCACCCGGTTCGTCTGGCTCTTCCCGGCCACCTACCTGGCCCGGTTGGTGCCCCGGGTCCGCCGCCGCGACCCCAGGCCGTCGCCGAAGTTCCCGATCATCATCGGCTGGGCCGGGATGCGCGGCGTGGTGACCCTGGCCGCCGCCCTCGCGTTGCCGCTGACCCTCGCCGACGACGAGCCGTACCCCCGGGCGTTGTTCATCTGGTTGGCCTTCGCGGTGATCGTCTTCACACTCGTCGGCCAGGGAGCCACGCTACCGTTGGTCGCGCGTCGGTTGCGGCTGCCGCCGGACGACCCGGTGCAGGACGCGCTGTCCGCGGCCGGTGTGCAGCAGCAGGCCAGCCGGGCCGCCCAGGAACGCCTCGACGAGTTGGCCGACAGCGCCCCGGAGGCGGTGGTGGACCGGCTGCGTCGAGCGGTGGAGGACCGCACCAACATGGCGTGGGAACGGCTCGGTGGCACCGAGCGGGAGACCCCGTCACAGGCGTACGGTCGGCTGCGGCAGGAGATGATCGACGCCGAGCGGGACGTGTTCCGGGCTGCCCGGGACTCCGGTCAGATTCCTGAGGAGGTGCTGGTGCGGGCCTATCGTGACCTGGACCTGGAAGAGTCGTTGCTGCGGGAGGTCGAGAAGTGAGCTGTCAGCACCTGACCGAGGCGGGTGCCGTCGAGGCGCGCACCCCCGACGAGTGCGCGGACTGCGTCGCCGTCGGCGACACCTACTGGGTACACCTGCGTACCTGCCTGAGCTGCGGGCAGGTCGGCTGCTGCGACTCGTCGCCGAACCAGCACGCGAGCAAGCACTTCGCCTCCACCGGGCACCCGGTGATCCGCTCCGCGCAGCCCGGCGAGGCGTGGCGCTGGTGCTACGTCGACGAGGAGATCGGCTGACCAGCGGCGGGTAGCGGCTCGGCGCGGTTCGCCAGGGCCCGTCGGGTCAGCGGTGGCACGGCCAGACCGGTGACCGCGAGCAGCCCGGCCAGGGCCAGCCAACCGGCCGGGCCGCCGCCGAGGACCAACCAGGTCAGCAACGCCGGTCCGGCCGCGCGGGCCAGCCCGGCGAGCAGCGTGTCGGCCCCCTGGTAGGCGCCGATGGCGTCCGGGGCGGCGAGGTCGTAGGCCAACGCCGCCCCGGACGCGCCGTGCCACAGATCGCCCAGCGTGTAGATCACCGTCGCGCCCAGGAGCAGACCGATCGCGGCCACGGTGGGCACGACGGCGGTCGCGGCCCAGAGCAGCATCCCGGCCGCGAGCACCAGGCCGGCCCGCCGCATCGTCGCCGCCGCCGGCACCGCGTGCCGGGCGCTCCCGCTGAGCCGTACCGCGAGCAGCACGGTGAGCACCGTGTTGACCAGCAGCACGGCCGCGACCGTCACCGGGGGCGCGTCGGTGCGGGTCACCACCCACAGCGGCAGGATCAGCGTCAGCGCGACCCAGTGCAGGGAGAGCACTGCCGAAGCGCCGGCGACCGCGAGGAAGCGCCCGTCGCGCAACGCGCGACCCGGTCGCGGCCGGACGGACCGCCGGACCGGCGGGTACGGCGGCAGTCGCATGATCAGCGCCGCCGACAGCAGATAGGTCACGACGTTGCCGACCACCAGCAGCCGGTACGCCCACCCGGTGTCCGCCACCAACGCGAACGCGGCCAGCCCCGCGCCGAGCGTGACGCCCAGGTTCGCCACCGCGCGGAGGGTCGCGAAGGCGTGCACCCGGCCCTCCGGGCCACCGACCGCGGCGACCAGCGCGGCGCGGACCGCCAGGTTGCCGGAGACCAGCAACGCGTCCACAGTGGCCACTAGCAGGAAGGCCGGGAACGAACCGACCACCAGGTACGCGGCGGCGACAGCGGCCTGTGCCAGTTGGAGGACCGCCCGCAACGCTCGGGGATCTCGCCGGTCGGCGAGCCCACCGAGCGGCACGCTCGCGGTGAGCCCGACCAGGCCGGCGACGGTGAGGCCCCACCCCACCTCGGTCGGCGTGAGCCCCACGGAGCGGGTCAGGTAGAGCGCCGCAGCCGTCACCCACAACCCCGTGCCGACAGTGTTGGCCAGGGTGCCAGCGACAGCGTGCGCAGCCGACCGGGCGGCGGCAGCGGCGACAGTGACCGCCACCGGCCGCGGAAGCCCGCCCGGGTGCCCATCCACCGACCCTAGAGCCGCTGCCCGCGT
The DNA here is from genome assembly GCF_029581455.1 of Micromonospora sp. WMMD964. Classification (NCBI taxonomy): domain Bacteria; kingdom Bacillati; phylum Actinomycetota; class Actinomycetes; order Micromonosporales; family Micromonosporaceae; genus Micromonospora; species Micromonospora sp. WMMD964. The sequence continues at coordinate 3,334,538 of NZ_CP120860.1, forward strand.
ACCGATGCCCCGCACAGTGCGGCTCCGGTCACAGTCCGTGTCCGACTCGTCTGGTCAGGTCGCCGGTGGCGGTACCGGTTGCGGCGGGGAGTCGGTCGGGATCGAGCCAGCCTCCTGCTCGGCGGTGCGCACGTCCCTTACCGGACAGCCGGCCAGTGCGGCCCGCGATCCCGCCGGCATCGCCGCCCACACCCGACGCTCCGCGTCGGTCAGATCACCGTCGTCCATGGCCCCCACCATGGCCCACCCGGAACGACGGACCCACCGGGTTTGGCGCGCGTGGTTGGTGAATCGTTTACGACATCAGCTCGACAGCACCCGGCAAGCACTGGTGGTCGGCTCGGCCGCCGCCCGCCGCCTATGATCCGCCGAATGGTGCACCAGGACGGGGGCCAGGCGTGATCAGTGCGGTCTTCTTCGATGTCGGTGGAACGATCCTCGACGAGTCCCGCGAGTTCGCGGCATGGGCGGACTGGCTCGGCGTTCCACGGCACACGTTCTCGGCGGTCTTCGGTGCGGTTATCGCCCGAGGGCTGGACTACCAGGAGACGTTCCGAACCTTCCGCCCCGACTTCGATCTCGCCGCCGAACTCGACCGTCGCGCGAGGGCCGGTCGGCCGGAGACGTTCGGCGAGGAGGACCTCTACCCGGACGCGCGAGGGTGCCTGACCGCGTTGCGGGACCAGGGGCTGTTGGTGGGCCTGGCCGGTAACCAGCCGGCCCACGCCGAGGCCACCCTGCGCGCTCTCGGCCTTCCCGTGGACGTCATCGGCACCTCGCACGGTTGGGGCGTGGCGAAGCCGTCGGCCGCTTTCTTCGAGCGGGTCGTCGCCGAGGGTGGCGGGGACGCGTCGTCGATCCTGTACGTCGGCGACCGACCCGACAACGACGCCCGTCCGGCCCTGGCGGCCGGGATGAAGGCCTGCCTGATCCGGCGCTCGCCGTGGGGGCACATCCTGGACCTCCCGGCCGTGGCCGAGCAGTGCCTGTTCCGCATCGACTCGCTCGACGACCTGCCGGGTCTGGTCGCCGAGCACAACGCGGCACGCGCCCGGGGCGGGTAGCCCTGTGGTGGCCGCCCCGGGGGGAGGGGCGGCCACCACAGGAACCAGCGTCAGGTCAGCGAGCAGGCCGACCCGTTGACGGTCACCAGACCGGGACCGGGATTGGCGCCGCCGGTGGTCGTCGCGTTGAAGCCGAACGTCACCGAGCCGCCGGGTGCGATCTTGGCGTTGTACGACTCGTTGCGCGCGGTCACCGTCGCGCCGGACTGGGTGACCTTCGCCAGCCATGCCTCGCGGACCCGCTGGTCGCCGGTGAACGCGAACCGCACGTTCCACCCGTTGACCGCCGTGGCGCCGGTGTTGCGGACGGTCAGCTGGGCGGTGAACCCGGTGCCACCCTGCCAGGCGCCGTAGTTGGTGTAGGCCACCGAGCAGGTGGTCGCCGGCACCGCGCCGGAGTCACCCTGGTCGGCCAGGAACGAGGCGATCCAGGTCAGCGCCGAGTTCCAGTTGATCGCCACCTCGTTCGTCGAGTACGAGTTGATGTCGTCGACGTAGCAGAACATCGGCTCGCACCCGGCCAGCAACTGCGCCACGAACGGGTCCTGGAGGGCCGCGTTCGGGCCACCGGCGATCGAACCGGCCGGCGGCCGGGGCATCGTCGGGTCGAGTTGGTGGCCGAAGATGCGGCTGTGCTGGTTCTGTGCCGCGTGCTCGCCCCAACCGGTGACGTAGGAGATGTTCAGGGCGTTGCGACCGAGGATGTAGTCCATCGCCTGCACGGCGCCGTCGCGGTAGGCGGCGTTGCGGGTCAGGTCGAAGGCGGTGGCCAGGACGACGGCGTTGTTGATGACGTTGCTGTTGCCGCCCCAGAAGTAGCTGTTGGCGTCACCGGGCATCGGCAGCCCGTACGCCTGCCGGCGCAGCTCGGCCAGGTACGTGTCGGCGGCGGCGGTGACCGAGGCGCGTACCCGGGCCAGGTCGGCGGCGGGCAGCCCGTTCGGCACGGTCGCCAGGTCGAGGCGGCCCAGCGCGGCGACGCTCTGCCAGCCGAAGCCGCGCGGTTCGAACACGTCGCCGGTGTGGTGCGGCGACGCGGTCAGGTCGGTCAGGTAGGTCTGTGCTCCGGTGGTCAGGTACAGCTCGACGGCCGCCCAGTAGAACTCGTCGGAGACGTTGCTGTCGTCGTACGCGCCGCCGCCGGTGCCGTCGGTCGGGCTGGCGTACACCGCCGGGTTGGCCTTGGCCGCGCTGTAGGCGGTCTTCGCCGCGGCGGCGCAGCGGTTCGCGAACGCCGCGTCGTAGGGGGCGAACAGGCGCGCGCACTGGGCGGCGGTGGCGGCCATGTTGAGGGTGGCGGCGGTCGACGGCGGGTGCAGCTCGCGCCGCTGCGGGTCGTCCTCCGGGGCGAGTGGCAACCCGGTCCAGTTCTGGTCGTGGATCTTGTGGTGGACCATTCCGGCGAGCGGCTTGCCGGCGGGCACCTGCATGCGCAGCAGGAACTCCAGCTCCCAGCGGGCCTCGTCGAGGATGTCCGGTACGCCGTTGCCGCGCTCGGGCACCCGCAGCGTGCTGTCGCCCAGCGCTGCCCCGCCGCCGGCGGTGGCGGCGGTCTTGGTCCGCTCGAAGGTGTTCAGGAGCTGGTAGGTGGCGATGCCGCCGTTGACCACGTACTTGCCGTGGTCGCCCGCGTCGTACCAGCCGCCGCGCACGTCGAGGGAGTAGTCGCAGACGCCCGGCTGGCAGGGCACGTTGGTGTCGCCCTGGTTGGGTGCCACGCCGAGGTGACCGGCGGGGCGGGCGTACTCGTCGCCGATCAGGTCACCGTCGATGGCGATGCCGCTGCGCTGGGCGTAGAAGAACTGCAGCGAGTCGGAGCGCAACTGGTCGTAGAGGGTGCCGGAGATGTCGAACGGGTGGCTGGTCTCGCCGTCGACGGTGAGCGTCAGCCCGCTGGCCGGGGTGCGGTAGCTGGAGAAGTCGACCGAGTGCACGTTCTGCCCGGAGGCGGCGTCGACACCGCGTGCGGTGGTGGTGCCGCTGGCCACGACGGCGCCGGCGGAGGAGCGCAGCTGCCAGGGCAACGCCGCGGTGGCCTCGGTGACGACGGTGGCGTTCTTCGGCCCGCCGGGCAGGTAGCCGACCTGGTTGACGCGCACCCGTGGCCCGGTGTCCGGCACGTACGGCTCGGGGGGCTCGCCGCCGCGCAGGGAGACGTCGTCCAGGCAGATGGTCTGCGCCTCGGCGGCGCCACCGACCTGGAAGATCAGTTGGGCGTTGGGGTTGGTGTCCGGCACGGTGAAGGTCTGCTCGACCCGCTGCAACGTGCCGGTCGCGGTGGCGTCCACCGCCGCGTACGTGGTGTAGGGGGCGCTGCCGAGCTGTAGTACGGCCTTGACGGCGGCGCCGGGGGTGGCGGAGACGGCGAAGCCGAGGGTGTATTCGGCGCCGGCGATCAGCGGCACGCCGTCCTGGCCGATGCCGGCGTCCCACGGGTTGGCCAGCCCACCGGCGACGGTGGTGCAGAGCCGGCCGTCGGTGACCGCGAGCGCGCCGGTGCCGAAGGAGAACCAGGGGCTCACTCCGGCGCTGAAGTCGCCGTTGTCGATCTGCTCGGGCGCGTCCGGGGGTGGGTCGGCGTGGGCCGCGCCGGCGCCCGCGCCGGTGAGGGCCAGAGTGGTCGCCGCAGCCAACAGCAGGCGGCGTCGGGATGACGTCACGGGGAGTCCTTCCGGGACGGAGACGGGACGGTGGTGGCGACAAGAAGCTGGGAGCGCTCCCAATATCGGCTCGATGTTTCCAGCGTCGGTAGACGATGTCAATTGATCCGGTTGGATGGGTTGGGGCGTCCGACGAGGGCGGTCGGTGTGCGGGGTGGGCCGACACGCGGTGGCACCAAGACGTGAGATTGGCCGCGCCACGCGCCGTCGTCCTGATCTCCTAGAGACAACTGCGCCCTTCGCCTGGCAGGCTGCCTCCCATGACCCTGAAGCTGCGTTCCGTGGGAACGAGCGATCCTGGGCTGATCCGCAGCGGGAACCAGGACGCCCTGCACGCCGGCACCTGGCTCGTCGCCGTCGCCGACGGCATGGGCGGGATGGCCGCCGGCGACCTGGCCAGCGCCCTCACCATCGACGCGGTCGCCCCGCTCGACGTGGAGACACCCGAGGACGCCCTGGTGGCCGCGCTCGAAGGTGGCATCGCGTTGGCCACCTCCCGGATCCGCCAGGCGGTCGCCGAGGATCCCGAGCGTCAGGGCATGGGCACCACCCTCACCGCCCTGCTCTTCGCCCGTACCGGCAGTTGCCTGGCCCTGGCGCACGTCGGCGACTCCCGGGCCTACCTGTACCGCGACGGCGTGCTCAAGCAGGTCACCCGCGACGACACGTTCGTCCAGATGCTGGTGGACCAGGGCGTGATCACCCCGGACCAGGCCAGCAGCCACCCGCGACGCGCCGTGGTCACCCAGGCGTTGCAGGGCGACGAGGTCTCCCCGTCGTACGCGACGATGGTGCCCCGGGCCGGCGACCGGTGGTTGCTGTGCAGCGACGGGCTCTCCAACGTCGTCCGTCCGGACACCCTCACCGAGGTGCTCGCCGGTTACCCGGACCGGGCGGAGTGCGTCGGCAAGCTCATCGACCTGGCGCTGCACGCCGGCGCGCCGGACAACGTCACGGTCGTGGTGGCCGACGTCGCGGAGGAGTAGCGCCGACGGTCAGCGCCGCCGTGGCGTGGCGTGCCGGGTGGGCGTCGCCGTTCCCGGGTCCTCCGGCCACGGGTGCCGTGGATAGCGTCCACGCAACTCGGAACGGACCTGCGGGTAGCCGGTGCGCCAGAACGAAGCCAGATCGGCGGTGACCGCCACCGGCCGACCGGCGGGGGAGAGCAGGTGCAGCAGCACCGGCACCCGTCCGTCGCCGACGTGTGGTGCCACCGCCCAACCGAACGTCTCCTGGAGCTTCACCGCCAGCACCGGCGCGGCCGGGTCGGTGTAGTCCACCCGGATCCGGGACCCGCTGGGCACCTCGATCCGCTCCGGGGCCACCTCGTCCAGCTTGGCCGCCAGCGCCCAGGGCAGCAGCCGGCGCAGCGCCGACGTCACATCCGCCCGGGCCAGGTCGGCGCGGCGTCGGGCGGCTGCCAACTCCGGCCCCAACCAGGTCGGCGCCGCGTCGAGCAACGTCTCGTCGCCGACGTCCGGCCACGGGTCGCCGAGGTGGTGCCGGAGGAACGCGAGCCGCTCGCGCAGCGCCCGCGCCGACGGCGTCCAGGACAGCAGGCCCAGGCCCTCCTGACGCAGACCGGTGAGCAACGCCTCGGCCACCTCGGCCCGGTCCGGCCGGTCCAGTCGCCGCTGGACCAGCTCGATCGCGCCCAGCCGGGTCACCTCCCGGGCCACCACGTCCCCGTCGGCCCAGCCCACCTCCCGTTCCGTGCGCAGCAGTGGGCCCGCCGCCTCCCGGGCCGTCGCCTCGTCCACCGGCGAGGCCCGGCGGATTCGCGCCGCCCGCGCGCCGGGCGTGCGGTCCGCGACGGCCACCGCCAGCCAGTCGGCACCGGCCAGCCCCGAGCCGGCCGTCAGGTCCGCGGCGGTCCCGCCCGTCATCAGGTACGCCGAGCCGCCCGGCCGACGCACCCGGGCCAACCGCTCGGGGTACGCCAGACCGACGAGCAGCCCCGCGGCGAGATCGTCGCTCAACGCACCCACGGTGGCCCGTCCCGCCGAGTCGGTGGCCCGACCGTTCGCCCCATCGGTGGGCAGCGCGGCCCGCAGCCGTCGTACCTCCATGCGCCAGCGGGCGGTCGCGCCCGCGTCGACACCGGCTCGCAGCCGACGCCAGCCGGCCACCAGGTCGTCGCCGGGGCCGGCCACGCTCTCCTCGGCGAGGAGGGCGACCACCTCGGCCGCCCGGTCGGCGCCGACCCGGTCGGCGCCGTCGAGCAGCGCCCGGGCCAGTCGGGGGTGCGCCCCGGCGGCGGCGATCGCCCGTCCCCGGGCGGTGATCCGGCCCTCGGCGTCGACCGCTCCGAGGGTGTGCAGCGTGTCCCGGGCCACCGTCATGGCGGCGACCGGTGGCGGGTCGGGCAGCGCCAGCCCGACACCGTCCGGCCGACCCCAGGCGGCCAGCTCCAACGCGAAGCCGCTGAGGTCGGCGGTGGCGATCTCCGGTTCGGGGCGCGCGGGCAGCCGCTCGTGGGTCGCCTCGGACCAGCACCGGTAGACGTACCCGGGAGCCTCCCGACCGGCCCGGCCCGCCCGTTGGGTGGCGGCGGCTCGGGAGACCGGCACGGTGACCAACGCGCCCAGCCCTCGGGCCAGGTCGATGCGGGGCACCCGGGACAACCCCGCGTCCACCACGACCCGCACGCCCGGGACGGTCAGGCTGGTCTCGGCGAGCGCGGTGGCCAGCACGACCCGGCGTCGATCGGCGGGACGCAGGGCGGCGTCCTGCTCGGTGCCGCGTTGACGGCCGTGCAGCGGCAGCAGCGCGACGGTCTCCCGCAGGTCGGCCAGCCGGCCGGTGACCGCCGCGATCTCGCCGACCCCGGGCAGGAAGACCAGCACGTCGCCGTCGCGTTCGCGCAAGGCGCGCCGGACGGTGGCCGCCACGTGGTCGAGCAGGGCCCGGTCCACCGGCCCGGCCCCGGGTGGGGCGATCGGGCGTGGCGGCGGCGACCAGATCCGCGTCACCGGATGCAGAGCCGAGTCGGCCCGTACCACCGGGGCCGGGGCGGACCCGCCGAGCAGCGCGGCGAACCGGTCGGTGTCCGGGGTGGCGGACATCGCCAGCAACCACAGGTCCGGCCGGAGGGTGGCCCGGGCCTCCACGGTGAAGGCCAGCGCGAGATCGGCGTCGAGCTGTCGTTCGTGGCACTCGTCGAGCAGCACGGCACCCGTGCCGGGCAGCTCCGGGTCGTGGTGCAGCCTGCGGAGCAGCAGACCGGTGGTGACCACCTCCACCCGGGTGTGCGGCCCCACCCGGCGTTCGCCGCGGACCGCGTAGCCGACGCGCTCGCCCACCCGCTCGCCGAGCAGCTCGGCCATCCGTCGGGCGGCGGCGCGGGCCGCCACCCGACGGGGCTGGGCGATCACCACCCGGCCGGTGACCCGGTCGGCCACGGCCAGCGGCGCGAGGGTGGTCTTGCCGGTGCCCGGCGGGGCCACCAGGACGGCGGTGCCGGCCGTGTCGAGTGCCGCGACCAGCGCCGGCAGCACCGGGCGTACCGGCAGGTCCACTGTCACGTCGGAGAGCACGGCCCAGTCTCGCACCGGCGGAGACGCCTCAGCGGCGACGGACCTCACCGACGCCGGACACGAAGGCCCGCCAGGCGGCCGGGCCGAAGGCGAGCACCGGGCCGGTCCGGTCCTTGCTGTCGCGTACGGCGACTCGACCGTCGGCTGTCGCGACCTCCACGCAGTTGCCGTTGCCACTGCTGCGCGTGCTGGTGCGCCAGGCCGCTCGGGTCGGGTCGTGCGCGGTCATCCGTGGTACCTCTCGTCTGCGTCGGCGTGCCGCCGAAGCGGTCACGCAAAGTTACGAGAAGCATCCGAAAGACGGGTCAAGGACGCCGTCGGATCGAGCGCCATCCGGCACAGCTCCTCGTGCAGAAGGCTATACCCGAGCACCTGGTCGGCCTCCTCCAGAGCCAACCCCATCGTGAGGTTATCCAGGTAAACCACGGACGCGTCGGCGGCGTCGGCGAAGTTGAGGATCACGTACGGGGTGCTCATCGCGGGATGGCCGCCGGCCGCGAAGGGAAGTACCTGAATTGTCACGTTGGGTAACTGTGCGATGCGGCTCATGTGGATCAACTGTTCGGCCATCACGGCGGGACCGCCGACCGGGCGCAACAGCACCGCCTCGTTGAGCACCACCGAGAGGTGGACGGGGTTCTCGCGGCGCAGCACCTCCTGCCGGTGCAGTCGGGCGGCGACCTTGCGCTCCAGGCCGTCCTCACCGGCGGTACGCCGGTAGATCTCCCGCGCGTACGCCTCGGTCTGCAGCAGCCCCGGCACCGACTCGGCCTCGTAGGTGCGCAACGCCGCCGCCTCGGCCTCCAGCCCCACGTAGAACTCGAACCACTCGGGCAGCACGTCGCTGTAGTTCTGCCACCAGCCGCGTTGCTGGGCCCCTCGGGCGATCTCGATCAGGGCCTCCGCGTCCGAGCCGGTGACCTCGTACAGGGCGAGGGCGGCACGGACGTCGCGGGGTTTGATGCCGATCTGCGCGGTCTCGATCCGGGAGAGGTTGCTCTTCGACATGTCGAGCTGGCGGGCGGCCACGTCGAGGGTCATCCCGGCGCGTTCCCGGAGCTGGCGAAGCTCCCGGGCGATGCGTCGGCGGCGCACGGTCGGGCTGGCGGCGGGTCGGCTGGTGGGGGTGGCGGTCACTGTCCGAGTCTGACAGACCAAGATCCGCAGGTCGTGCCTGCACGGAGTGCAACTTTCAAATCTGGGAGTTGCGTTGCAATAGCTCTCGGTGCATCCTTTCCCGGTCACGAACACTGTGGACACACCTGTGCGGGAGGACCGTTGCTCATCGCCGACGAGTTCTTCCTGATCGCCCACAACGACAGTCGTGGCAAGGCCAAGCTGCACCCCGCGGCGACCGGGTTCGGGCTGGCCGGCGGGCTGCTCGGCGAGCTGATCCTCTACGGACACATCACCGTGTCGGGCGGGCAGGTCACCGTCATCGACCGCCGTCCGCCGGCGGACGCGCTGGCGCACACCGTGCTCGACCAGTTGATCGGCGAGCCCCAGCACCAGGAGCTGCGGACCTGGCTCAGCTTCCTGGCGCAGAGCGCGACGACCTCGGTGGGGGAGCGCCTGGCCCGGGCCGGCGTGCTGCGTCGGCAGGAGAGTCGACGGCTGCTGCGTACCTCGGTCACCTACCTGCCGATCGATCTCAACGCGGTGGCCTGGCCGGCGACCCGGCTACGGGCGCTGCTGGAGCGGCCCGACCCGCCGAACGTGCCGGACGCCCTGCTGCTCGGTCTCGTCGTGGCCGCGGGGCTGACCCGTGAGGTGCTGTGGAGCGCCGGTCCGCGCGCCCACCACCGGCTGAACGTCCTCATCCCCGCACTGCCGGCGCCGCTGAAGGAACTGGTCGGGCACACCGAGGCCGCCGTCGGCGCCGCCGTGCTGCGCGGCATTCCCTGATTTCCCCGGTAACCCCTGCCCCTCCCCCTCGACGACCGGAGTAGTCGTATGCCCCCGACATCGACAGTCGACCGACCCAGCAACGTCTCCGATGCCCTGGCCCGAGGCCGCCTCGGCATCCCTTCGGTGATCTTCTTCGTGCTCTCCGCGGCCGCGCCGCTGACCGTGGTCGCCGGCGTCGTCACCACCGGCTACGGCGTCATCGGGGTGACCGGCATCCCGCTGGCCTTCCTGTTGGTCGCCGCGGTGCTCGCCCTGTTCTCGGTGGGCTACGTGGCGATGTCGCGCCGGGTGGAGAACGCCGGCGCCTTCTACGCCTACATCTCCCGTGGTCTCGGGCGACCGGTGGGCGTGGGTGCCTCCTGGGTCGCGTTGATCGCGTACAACGCGTTGCAGGTCGGGCTCTACGGCACCATCGGCGCGGCGGCCGAGCCGGTGCTCGACCGGATCTTCGGCGGGCACCCGCACTGGGCGGTCGTGGCCCTGGTGGCGTGGGCGTTGGTCGGCCTGCTCGGCCTGCTCCGGGTGGACATCAACGGTCTGGTCCTGGCCGCGCTGCTGGTCGCCGAGATCGTGGTGATCCTCGTCTTCGACCTGGGGCAGATCGGCAACCCGGCCGGCGACCAGGTCAGCTTCGCCGGCTTCGCACCGGACAACCTCTTCGTGCCGGGTGTCGGCGCCGTGCTGGTGCTGGCCATCCTGGGCTTCGTCGGCTTCGAGTCCGCAGTGGTCTTCAGCGAGGAGAGCAAGGATCCCAAGCGGACGGTGCCACTCGCGACGTACCTGTCAGTGGTGATCATCGCGGGGCTGTACGCGCTGTCGTCCTGGACCATGGCGGTCGCCGTGGGTCCGGACCAGATCGTCGCCGAGGCCGGCGAGCAGAGCGTCGGGCTGATCTTCAACCTGGCCGCCGCGCATCTCGGCGACACCGTGGTCACCATCGGGCAGGTGCTCTTCCTGACCTCGGTGCTCGCCGCGATGATCTCGTTTCACAACACCACGGCCCGCTACACGTTCGCGCTGGGCCGCGAGCGGGTGCTGCCCGCGGTGTTCGGGCAGACCTCGGCCCGGTCCGGCGCGCCCCGGGCGGCCTCGGTGGCGCAGAGCGTCCTCGGCCTGGTGGTCATCCTCGTGTACGCGGTCAACGGCTGGGATCCGGTGGTCCAACTGTTCTTCTGGGGCGGCACCACCGGCGGGTTCGGCGTACTGCTGCTGATCGCCACCACCTCGGTCGCGGTGATCGCCTACTTCGCCCGCTCCGACGGCGGGGAGAACGTGTGGCGGCGGGCCGTCGCGCCCAGCCTGGCCACCATCGCGCTCTTCGTGATCATCTGGTTGGCGGTGTCGAACTTCGCCAACCTGCTCGGTGTCGCGCCGGACTCCACCCTGCGCTGGGCGTTGCCCGCCGTGTACCCGGTGGCCGCCCTGCTGGGCATCGGCTGGGCGCTGGTGCTGCGCGGCAACCGCCCCGACACGTACGCCCGGATCGGTCTGGGCGCGGCGAGCAGCGCCGCCGTCGTCACGCCGTCGGCGCAGCCCACCGCGGAGGCGACCCGATGAGCGTGGTCATCGAGCGGCTCGGGCCGGAGGAGACCGCTCTCGTGGCGGGTCGGATCGCCGAGGCGTTCACCGTGCTGGAGGTGACGTACTGGCTGGTGCCCGACGCGAGTAAGCGGGAGGCGGTGCTGGCCGGGGACTTCGAGATCCTGGTCGGCCATGCCATGCGGTACGGCATGGTGCACGCCACCGAGGACCGGGCGTCGGTGGCGGTCTGGTTCCCGTCGGTCGGCGAGCCGGCGCCGCCACCCGCGGACTACGACACCCGACTGGCCGCCGCCTGCGGTGAGTGGACCGACCGGTTCCAGCACCTGGACGAACTGTTCGCGGCGAACCACCCGCACCCGGACCACCACCACCTGGCCTTCCTGGCGACCCGGCCGGATCGGCAGGGGCAGGGGCTGGGCAGCGCGTTGATGCGGCACCACCACGCCTGGCTGGACGCCAACGGGATGCCCGCGTACCTGGAGGCGAGCAGCCCTCGCAGCCGAGACCTGTACGCGAGGCACGGCTATCTGGCGGGCGAGCCGTTCCGGGTGCCCGACGGCACACCGTTCTGGCCGATGTGGCGGGAACCGGCGGGGAACTGACACCGCCCCGCACCCGCTGTCACGTCAGCGTGACAACACGGAGACGAGCGGAGGGCCGGGTCCACGGACCCGGCCCTCCGCTTCGTCAGGTGCTCAGTACGTGCCGTCCAGCTGGCCGCGCAGCTTGGTCAGCGCCCGGGTCAGCAGCCGCGAGACGTGCATCTGCGAGACGCCGATCTGGTCGGCGATCTGCGACTGGGTCAGGTTGCCGTAGAAGCGCAGCGTGAGGATCTTCTGCTCGCGCTCGTCCAGGGTGGCCAGCGCCGGGCCGAGCGCGACCCGCAGCTCGGCCAGCTCGAACTCGTTGTCCTCGCCGCCGAGCATGTCGCCCAGTTCGGTCGCCCGCTCGCCGTCGCCGGTCGGGGTGGACAGCGACACCGCGTTGTACGCGCGGGCGCCCTCCAGGCCCTCCAGGACCTCTTCCTCGGTGAGCTTGAGGTGGGCGGCGATGTCGGCGACCGTCGGCGAGCGGCCGAGGGTCTGCAGCAGCGAGCTGTTGGCGTCGGAGATGGCCAGCCGCAGCTCCTGGAGCCGGCGGGGCACGCGGATGTCCCAGGTGCGGTCCCGGAAGTGCCGCTTGAGCTCGCCGATGATGGTGGGGATCGCGTAGCCGGCGAAGTCGACACCCCGGGAGGGGTCGAACTTGTCGATGGCCTTGATCAGGCCGACAGCGGCGGTCTGGGCCAGGTCGTCGGTGGGCTCGCCGCGCCCGCTGTAGCGGTGGGCCAGGTGGTTGGCCAGCGGCAGCCAGGCCTCGATCGCGCGGTCCCGCAGGGCGGCGCGCGACGGGTGGTTGGCGGGCAGCGCGGCCATGGCGTTGAGCAGGTCGGCGGCGCTGTCGGTGAGAGCGCGCGGGTCGAGCTTGGTGGTGGCCTTGACGGCGGTGCTCGGTTGCTCGGTAATCGTTGGCGCGGTCATGGGTGGTCCTCCCTGCACCTCGTCCGCGGACAAAAAAGGTGTGACTCTTTGGTTTAGCTTTCTATGGGCCGTTCGGGAGTCACCTTAGCCTGATCGTCTCGCAGAAATCTAGCCGAAAGGCTGATGTACTTAAGGTGTGTTGAGCAACAAAAGGCGCAAAGCCGACATAAGTCGGTCGGGCTGTGAGGATCCTTACCCGTTCTCTCCGGCCACGTCGCGTCATCCGGTCATCCGTCCGGCCTGACCGTGCGGTCGTGCCAGGCCGCCAACCGGTCAACATGAAATCCGACATCGGGGCAGCAGTGTCGCCTATCCGTCGTTGTCCCGCTGGCGGGACCGGCCGTAGCGTCGCGGGTACACACCCGGTTCGGAGGCACCGTGCTCGATCCAGCCGCTCCCCAGCTCGTCGTGAACAGTCGAACGCTCTACTTCAGCTGGCTGCCGGCGGACCCGGACGCTGTCGCCGCACTGGTTCCGCCGGGGCTGTGCCCCCGCCCGGACCGCCAGGTGTTCCTCAACCAGTACATCGTCGATGACGAGACACAGACCTCCGGCTTCGGCGCGTACTCGCTGACCTACCTCGGGGTCTCACTGGTGGGCGTGGACGCCCCCGGTGGCCTCAACCCGGGCGGCTGGTGGAGCCACTACGTGGCCTCCAGCCGGCGGGTCCGTGAGTACGCCGCCGCCCGGGGCGCCCCGGTGCTCGCCGGGCGGACGAGGATCGAGGTGAGGGGCGAGGACCTGCTCTCCGAAACGGAGATCGACGGGACGACGGTGATCCAGGCCCGGTGCCGCGTCGGGCAGACCGGTCACGTGATCAGCAGCGGGCACCACCGCTACTTCACCCGTCGTGACGGTCAGCTGCTCAGCTCGGTGTACCCCTTCATCGCCGAGCCGGTCGCCCCGTTCGAGATCGAGTCGGTGGAGTTCCTCCAGCCGGGGCACCCGTTGTACGCGCTCCGCCCGGCCAACCCGCTGACCATCGGGTTCGGCTACTACGCGCCGCGCTCCTCGTTCGCGTACCCGGGCGGCCTGACCGTGCACCCGGTCGCCGCCCCGGAGCCGATCCGGCCGGTTCACCAGGTGCCGGCCAGCCTCGCCCGCAGTGGCCTGCCGTCCGGGTCGTAGACCAGCCGGTACACCGGCAACGCCCAGGCCCGGGTGTACCACGGCAACCGCTCGGGGCGGTGTGGACGCAGCCGACCGGGCGGCCGTTCGCCCACCTGACCACCGTCGTACCACCGCTGGAGCGCGTCGGCGGCGGCGGTGACCGCCGCGACGGCGTCCGCCGGGTCGAGCAGGTCGGCGTCGTCCGCGCCGTCCGGGTCCCGGTCCAGGTGCTCGCGCCACAGCCGCAGCCGCACGTCCCGGGCGAAGACCCGGGCGCCGTCCCCCTGCCCGGCGGGATCGGTGGGCTCGCGCCGGTCCCGGGTGTCGTCGAGCACCGCGCAGGACAACTCGCTGTCGTGCGTCCAGGACCGGCGGTTGAAGTTGTCGCTGCCCACGCTGGCCCAGACGTCGTCGACGACACACACCTTCGCGTGCACGTAGACCGGGTCGCCGGAGCGGTTCTCCACGTCGAACACGTGCACCCGGTCCGGTGCGGCGCGTTCGCACAGCGACAGCGCCTGCTCCCGCCCGACCATGTTCGGCGGCAGCGCCAGCCGGCCGTCCACGTCCGGGTGTCGCGGCACCACCGCGATCAGGTGCAGCTCCGGGTTGTCCCGCAACGCGTGTGCGAACAGGTCCGCGACCTCGGCGGACCAGAGGTACTGGTCCTCCAGGTAGATGAGTCGGCGGGCGCGGCGTACCGCCTTGGTGTAACCCCGAGCCACGGTCCGCTCGCCGTCGGGCGCGAACGAGTAGCGGGGGCGGACGGCCGGGTAGGTGCGCAGCACCTGGATCTGGTGCGGACCGCAGGGCGGTGGGTCGGCCGGCTGCTCGGGCAGTGGGTCCGGGCGCAGGTCCGTGCCGCGCAGTCGGTCCCGCAGGTAGGCCACCGGGTTCTCCGAGTCCAGCGGCATCGGGTCGGTCCAGCGTTCCCGGAACAGGGTGTCCAACGCGCCCACCACCGGGCCGCGTACCGCGAGCTGGACGTCGTGCCAGGGCGGGTTGGGTCCGTAACGGGGGGACATCTGCACCGGTTGCGGGTCACCACGATGATCGGCGTCGTCGCGGCGGCTGTGGCACAGGTCGATCCCGCCGGCGAACGCGATGTCCCGCTCCGGTGCGCCCGGATGCCGCAACACGACGAGCTTCTGGTGGTGCGAACCGCCGCGCCGGACCCGCTGGTCGAGCAGCACCTCACCACCGGCTGCCGAGATCGTCTCGCTGAGGTCGCGGTTCTCCGCCTCGCTGTAGGCCAGCACGTCGAGATGCGAACGCCAGATCAGCCCCTTGACCACCACGCCGCGCTGCGCGGCCTGAGCGAAGAGCTGGGCCACGGTCGGGCCGTCCGGGCGCAGCCGTTGGTCCGGGTCACCCCGCCAGTCGGTGAAGAACAGGTGGTCACCGGGGCCCAGCGCCTGCACCTCCTCGACCAGCCGGTCGAAGTACGCGGCACCGTGAATCAACGGCTCGGCGAGGTTTCCCGTGGTCCAGACGGGTAACCCAGACACCGGGTTGGCGCGTTCCTCAGCGGTGAGAAACCAGTCCTGCAACGGCACCGTCCAGCCCTCCTGGAGGTCGGCAACGTCCTCACGGTAGGACGACCGACCCCCGTGTGCACGCCAGGCCGGAGGACCAGTGACCCGGCCAACGCCATCGACCAGCGACGCGACGACAGCCGAGGAGGCCACACCATGCCCCGCGACACGACGAACCCCGTGACCGAGGACCGCGAGCAGGCGGTGGAGAGCGAACGGGGTGCGCTGGTAGCGGTGTTGCTGATGGTGATTCTGGGCGTCGCCGGGATCTTCGCGGTCTCCTGAGGCGGCGCCGACGCCCCGGAGGTGACGCGGGGACGTCGGCGCCGACAGCGGTGGTGACCTGTGGTCAGGGCCGGGTGCCCTGGCCGCCGGTGTGCGGCAGACGCTCGCTGGGGATCACCCCGAGGCGGCCGGCCTGGAAGTCCTCGAACGCCTGGATCAACTCGTCCCGGGTGTTCATCACGAACGGGCCGTACTGCGCCACCGGCTCCCGGATCGGCCGGCCACCCATGATGTAGAGGTCCAGTGCCGGGGTGTTGCCGTCCTGTGCGGGGTCGGCGGTGAACCGCAGCGCGTCACCCGGACCGTGCACCGCGAGCTGGCCGGTACGCACCGGCCGCCGGTCGGTGCCGACCGTGCCGCGCCCGCCGAGCACGTACACCAGGGCGTTGAAATCGGGCTGCCAGGGCAGGTCGACCTGCGCCCCCGGCTGCACGGTGACGTGCGTGATGGTGATCGGGGTGAAGGTCGAACCGGGCCCGCGGTGCCCGGCGATCTCACCGGCGATGACCCGGATCAGCGCGCCGCCGTCGGGGGTGGTGAGCAGTGCCGACTCGCCGCCCCGGATGTCCTGGTAGCGGGGCGGGTTCATCTTGGCCGAGCGGGGCAGGTTGACCCAGAGTTGGGTGCCGTGGAAGAGCCCGCCGCTCATCACCAGGTGCTCCGGTGGCGCCTCGATGTGCAGCAGGCCGCTGCCCGCCGTCATCCACTGCGTGTCGCCGTCGGTGATGGTGCCCCCACCGCCGTGCGAGTCCTGGTGGTCGAAGACGCCGTCGATGATGTACGTGACGGTCTCGAAGCCGCGGTGCGGGTGCCACGGGGTGCCCTTCGGCTCGCCCGGCGCGTAGTCGACCTCGCCCATCTGGTCGAGGTGGATGAACGGGTCGAGGTCGGTGGTCGACACCCCGGCGAAGGCCCGGCGGACCGGGAAGCCCTCGCCCTCGAAGCCGCTGGGCGCGGTGGTCACCGTGCGGACCGGCCGGAAGGTGGTGGACTCCGCCAGCCGGGGCAGGCGGGGCAGGACGAGAACGTTGTCGACGGTGATTGCGGGCATCGAATGCTCCTAGCTCGTGGCATGGGTGGTCGAACCGGACCGGGACGCCCGCAGGCGGTCACCGATCCGGCCGAAGACCCGGGTGAGGCAGGCGACCTCGGCGTCGTCGAGGTCGTCCATCAGGTGGGTGCGCACCGATGCCAGGTGGTGTGGTGCGGCTTCCCGTAGTGCGAGCAGCCCGGCGGCGGTGAGGACCGCCTCGCTGCCGCGTCGGTCGTCCGGGCAGGGCTCCTTGCTGACCATGCCGCGGCGCTGCATCGAGGAGATCTGGTAGGTCAGTCGGCTCGGCGAGAAGATGAGTCGGCTGGCCAGCTCGCCCATCCGTAGTCGCTGTCCCGGTGCCTCGGAGAGCAGGACCAGCACGTGGTAGTCGGCGAAGCTGAGGTCGCTCTCGGCGCGCAGGTCTTCTTCCAGCTGGGTGTAGAGACGCTGGCTGGCCTCGATGTAGGCCCGCCAGGCGGCCTCTCGGGTGCTGTCCAGGCTCTCGGTCATGCGGATGACGATAGCACTAGTTCAAAATTTAACTAGTGCTCTCGCGCGTTGCCTGGGTCACCTTTTCGGCATGCGGCAGGCGTTTCGTGCAGCTTTGAAAGAAGTGGCCGACAATGCGGCGGCGCGGTCGGTACGCGATGTGTCAGACTCCGGCCTCGTGGAACACGTACACCTCACCACCGACGACCTGCTGCTTCGTCCCTGGCGGGACGAGGACGCCCCGGCGGTGCGCGACGCCCTGCGCGACCCGGCCATCGCCCAGTGGAACCCGCAGGGCGGCGGCCCGATCGACGACGAGGTCGCGCTGTCCTGGGTGCGCCGCCGCGCCGACTGGTCCGCCGGGGACCACGCCTCGATGGCGGTGACCTCGGCGGTCGACGGCGGCCTGCTCGGCTCGGTGTCGCTGCACCGCATCCACGACGGCGACGCGTCCATCGGCTACTGGACGGTCCCGTCGGCGCGCGGGCGTGGCGTGGCGGTGCGCGCAGTCCGGCGGCTCACCGGGTGGGCTTTCGCCGACCTCGGGCTGCACCGCGTGGAGTTGTGCCACGCGGTGGCCAACCCGGCCTCCTGCCGGGTGGCCGACCGGGCCGGCTACCGGGCGGAGGGCACGCTGCGCGAGTCGTACCGGTACGGCGACGGCCGCCGCTACGACGAGCACCTGCACGCCCGCCTGGCGACCGACCCGGCGGATCACCGGCTCACTCGGTGACCTTGCGGAGGAACGCCGTGAGGGCGGTGCGGGTGCGCTCGACCTTCTCGGGCACTGTCAGCGTCTCGTGCATGCGCGGCCCGGCGTGCTTCTTGCCGCGCAGGTAGAGCGAGCAGGCCAGGTCGGAGCAGACGTACACGCCGACCGAGTTGCCCTGCCGCCCGTCCGGCCCCGCCTTGCGGGCGGTCATCAGTGAGACGCCGTCGCCGCTGTGGTTGGTCAGGCAGAGCGAGCACATGCTGCGTCGGCCCCGCCCGGTCTGCTGGGGTGCCACCCGCAGCGCCACCCCGATCAGCCCCTCGTCGGCCTCGGCCACCAGGTAGGCCCGCTGCGGTGCGGCCGGGTCCCGCCAGCCGAGGAAGTCGAGATCGTCCCAGGGTCGTCCGTCGAGGTCGTTCGGTACGGCCAGCCGCTTCGCCTCGCCCTGGGTGGTGTTGACGAAGGAAGCGCGGATGGCGGACTCGGAATGGACTAACATAGGCAATAGCCTAGTCATCCTAGGTGAAAAACTAGGGGAGTGTGTTGAATGGCACGTGCCGGGGTCACCGCCGAGCGCCTCACGCTGGCCGCCGCCGAGCTGGCCGACGAGGTGGGCGTGGAGAACGTGACGGTCGCCGCGCTCGCGCGCCACTTCGGGGTGAAGGACGCGAGCCTGTACTTCCACCTCAAGAACGCGCGGGACCTGCGCGTCCGGATCGCCCTGCTGGCCCTGGAGGAACTGGCGGACCGGGTCGCCGGCGCCCTCGCCGGTCGCGCCGGCAAGGACGCGCTGGTGGCCTTCGCCAACGCGTACCGGGACTACGCGAGGCAGCACCCCGGCCGGTACGCCGCGATGCAGATCGACCTCGACCCGGAGACCGCCATGGCGAGCGCCGGCCCCCGGCACGCGGAGATGACCCGGGCCATCCTGCGCGGCTACCGCCTCGCCGAGCCCGACCAGACCGACGCGGTGCGGATGATGCACAGCACGTTCCACGGGTTCGTCAGCCTGGAGAAGACCGGCGGCTTCCGGCACACCCCCCGGACGACCGACGACTCGTGGACCCGCACGTTGGACGCCCTCGACGCCCTGCTGAGCAACTGGCCGTCCCGGTGAGGTGGCCGACCACCGCGGCATAGGCTCGACGACGTGGATCATCTTGAACTGGCCGACTGGCGGGAGCGGGTGGCCCGGCTGTACCTGTCCGACGTCGACCTGACCGGCTTCCGGGCGCAGCGCGACGAGCTGTTCGCCACCCACCCGCAGAGTCCGATCCCACCGGCGGAGCGAGCCGACTTCACCGGGGTCCGCTACTTCCCCGCCAACCCGGACGCCGTGGTGGAGGCACCGCTGCGGCCGGCCGGCGGCGAGCTGCGGATCGACACCGGTGGCCCGGACGGGGTGGTCGCGTACCGGCGGGTGGCGGTGGCCGAGACGCCGTGGGGCCCGCTGACCCTGTGGTGGATCGAGGCGTACGGGGGTGGGCTGTTCGTGCCGGTGCGCGACGGCACCTGCGGGCAGGACACCTACGGGGGTGGGCGGTACCTCACCGACACGGTGAAGGGCACCTTCGGCCGGGGCGTCGAACTGCTGCCCGGCGACCGGGTCCGGTTGGACGGCAACTATCTCTACAACCCGAGCTGCGCCTACGACGACCGTTGGGCCTGCCCACTGGCGCCGCCGGAGAACCGGGTCGAGGTCGACATCCGCGCGGGTGAGCTGGCGTACCACGACTGAACGGCCGCCCCGGCGTACTGCCGGGACGGCCGGTCGTCAGGTCGTGGCTCAGCGGGCGTTCGCGCCGGGCACCTGCATCCGTGCCAACAACTGGCGGGCCTGGTCGGCGAGCTGTGCGTCGACGGTCACCGCGTACTGGCCGGCGCGCAGCGAACTGGCCGAGGTGAAGTCGCGCTGCCCGCCGGTCATGGCGTGGGCGACCGCGCCGAACACGGCACCCCAGATCGCCCCGACGACCAGGCCGACCAGGATCACCGCCAACCAGTTGCCGACCGTGAAGATGCCGAACAGCAGGCCGATGAAGAGCCCGAACCAGGCGCCGGTGCCCGCGCCGAGCAGGCCGGCGCGACCGGTGGTCATCCGTCCGAGCACCGTCTCCACGAGCGCGAGGTTGGTGCCGACGATGGCGCTGTGTTCCACCGGGAAACGGTTGTCGGCCAGATAGTCGACCACCCGCTGCGCGGCCGGATAGTCCGGGTACGAACCGATCGTCACGGTCGGCGGACCGGCTTCCGGCCCGTGGCCGTCTCCGGCCGGTGTCGACAGGCGGCCGGCCGGCCCGGACGGAAGCAGGTCGCCACCCTGTGTGCCGGGCCGCCACGCGGCGGTCGGCCCCGAAGCTGACGTCATGAGCATCCTCCCTCGTCAGCTCCCGGGGTTCCCGCCCACGGCCGGCGGTAACACCGACCGGCGCGCTTCGCCCGCCGACGCGCGGGCATGGGTCCGACCAGCCCGGGTAGACACTCGGGTGCGGAGCGGACAGATCAGCGACTACGGCTTCCTGGCCGACGGCCGCAGCGCGGCGCTGGTGGATCACACCGGCTCGGTGAACTGGTGGTGCCCGGGTCGGTTCGACGCCCCGTCGGTCTTCGCGCGGCTGCTCGACGACGGCGCCGGGCACTGGTCGATCCGCCCGGAGGGCGACTTCACGGTCGAGCGCCGCTACCTCGACGACACCCTGGTGCTGCGGACGGTCTTCCGCACCGCGCACGGGGAGGTGGCGCTCACCGACGCGCTCGCCTTCGAGCCCGGCTCCCGTGGTCACGACATCGGCATGGACTCGCCGCAGGTGCTGGTCCGCTCGGTGGAAGGGCTGTCCGGTGAGGTGCCGATGCGGTCGCACTACCGGCCGCGCTTCGAGTACGGCCGGACCATCGCGTACCTGGTCGAGCGGGACGACATGCTGGAAGCCATCGCCGGTGCCGCCCGACTCACCCTGCGGTGCACCGTGGGGTTCACTCCCGGCGACGGCGAGGCCACCGCGACGTTCACCGTCCGCGCCGGCACGAAACACAACTTCACCCTCGGGTACGCCCCGACCTACGACTCGCCGTTGCCGGAGGTGCCGGACGCCGACCAGACCATCGCCGACACGGTGGCCGGATGGCGCTCCTGGGCCGAGGATCATCCGTACAACGGGCTCTACCCCGAGCACGTGCGGCGCAGCCGGCTGGTGGTGCAGGGCATGACGTACGGTCCGAGCGGTGCGGTGGTGGCCTCGGTGACCACCTCACTGCCGGAGAAGCTCGGCGGCGACCGCAACTACGACTACCGCTATGTCTGGGTGCGCGACTTCAGTCTGACCCTGCGGGCGTTGTGGCGCTCGTCGTGCGTGACCGAGGTGCAGCGGCAGTTCGCCTGGTTGGGCCGGGCGATGGGCCGGGTCGACGACAAGCCGGTGCCCATCATGTACGGCGTGCTGGGCGAACGGGACCTCACCGAGCACCGCCTGGAGCAGCTCGGCGGGTACCGCGACAGCCCGCCGGTGGTGATCGGCAACGACGCCTGGCAGCAGCGGCAGACCGACATCTTCGGCGAGACGATGGATGCCGCCTGGTTGATGCGCGACAGGTTGGTGCCGCTGGATCAGGAGGTACGCCACGTCCTCCGGGTGCTCGCCGACCAGGCCGCGAGGGACTGGAATCTGCCCGACGCGGGGATGTGGGAGGAACGTGGCGTCGAGCACCACCACGTGTCGTCGAAGGTGCAGTGCTGGGTCGCGCTCGACCGGGCGGTCCGCTTCGGTGACCGGCTCGGCGAGCCGCAGGACGTGGCCCGCTGGACGGCCGCCCGCGACGAGGTACGCGCCGAGGTGCTCGAACGGGGGTGGAACGAGCGTATCCAGGCGTACACCGGGAGTTTCGACTCCGACGAGCTGGACGCGTCGGTGCTGGTGATGCCGTTGGTGGGGTTTCTCCGGGCCGACGACCCGCGGATGCGCTCGACGATCCAGGCGGTGGAGGACCGGCTGTCGCACGACGGCCTGTTGCGGCGCTGGGACGGCGACCCGGCCGGTTTCCTCATCTGCTCGTTCTGGCTGGTGAGTTGCCTGGCGCTGGCCGGTGACCGGGAGCGGGCGCACGAGCTGTTCCGGGGGTTGGCGGCGCGGGTCAACGACCTCGGTCTGTTCGCCGAGCAGATCGATCCGCTGACCGGGGAGCAGGTCGGCAACTTTCCGCAGGCGTTCTCGCACATCGGCCTGATCAACGCCGCCGGTGTGCTCACCGACGTCGAGCGTGACCCGGCCCTGCGCGGCCTGGGCATGCCACCGAAACACTTCAGCCCGGCAAGTCGCTGAACCACCCGACTGCCGGCGCGCGTCACCCGGCCGACGGCCGGGGCGCGAGGGAGAATGCCGGCATGCGGTTGGTGCTCACGGCGGACACCCACGTACCGAAGCGGGCCCGGGACCTGCCCGCCCCGCTCTGGGCCGCGATCGAGGCGGCCGACGTGGTCATCCACGCCGGTGACTGGGTGGACGAGGCGCTGCTGGACGCGATGACGGCGCGTTCGCGCCGACTCGTCGGGGTGTACGGCAACAACGACGGGCCGGCGCTGCGCGCCCGGCTGCCGGAGGTGGCCCGGGTCGACCTCGACGGCCTACGGGTCGCCGTGGTGCACGAGACCGGCCAACGAACCGGTCGCGAGAAGCGGTGTGCGGCCCGCTTCCCCGACGTCGACCTGCTGGTCTTCGGTCACTCGCACATCCCCTGGGACACCGAGGCGCCCGGTGGGCTGCGCCTGCTCAACCCCGGGTCGCCCACCGACCGGCGCTCCCAACCGCACGCCACCTACCTCACCGCCACGATCAGCGCCGGCCACCTGACCGAGGTGACACTGCACCGGGTCACCCGGGACTGACCGTGCGACCCGTGCACGCGCGGTCCTGCGCGACCTGCGCACGTGCGGTCCTGCGCGACCCGTGCACGCGCGGTCCTGCGCCGTCGATCATGGAGTTGTGGTGGGTGACAATCTGCTTGTATCGCATCGAATCGGCCACCACAACTCCATGATCAACGGGGTCCTACTGGCCTCGGCCGGTTCGGGCCTGGAGTTCGTCGATCTGCCTGGAGGCTTCGGCCTTGGTCAGGTCGGCCGGGATCTCCGCGTTCGCCTCCCGGGCCAGGGTGCCCAGGTAGGACTCCTGAGCCGCGGTGGGCGGCTCGTCACCGGTGACCCACTCGTCCGGGTCCTTGATCGCGGCGCTCTGGTCGGCCTGCTGGTTGTCGCGGTCCGTCATCGTCATCACCCTTCCTTCGAACAGGTGTGCCAGTACCCCGATCATCGGCGGTTCATGCGCCCCGGCCCCGCCCCCGCCCCCGGCCCCGGCCCCGGCCTCGGCCCAGCCCGGTCCCGGTCCCGGTCCCGCCCGCCACCGTCCGTCCTCGCGCCTGCCGCCGCCTGCCGCCGCCCGCTCGTCCCGGGCGCTCGTCGCCAAGATCCGCGCAACATCAGGGATGTTGCTGTCTCCGGCTGCTCTGAGACAGCAACATCCGGGAAGTTGCTCGGATCTTGGCCGTGGGCCGTGGGCCGTGGGTCGTGGTCGTGGGGCGTGGTCGTGGGTCGTGGGTCGTGGTCGTGGTCGTGGGGCTTGGGGCGAAATCCTGGTCGTCGTCCGCCGCCTACGATCATCGGATGACTGTGGACCGGTCGGGTGTGGTGGTGGTCGGAGCGGGCATCGCCGGGACGGCCTGCGCGCTGGAGTTGGTGCGCGCCGGGGTGCCGGTGCAGGTCCGGGAGCGGGGGCACGTCTGCGGCGGCCGGATGGCCAGCAAACGTTTCGGAGGTCGGCCCGCCGACATCGGCGCCGCGTACTTCACCGCCACCGACCCGGACTTCGTCGACGTGGTCGAGCAGTGGCGCGCCGCCGGCCTGGTGCGCGAATGGACCGACACCTTCCAGTCGTACGACCGCGACGGGCGGCGGGACGTGCCCGGCCCGATGCGCTTCGCCGCGCCGCGCGGGCTGCGGTCGCTCGTCGAACACCTGGCGGGCGCGGTGCCGGTGACGGTCGACCGGCTGGTGCTCACCGTCGAGCCGGGGCCGACCGTCGACGGCGAGTCGTGCGCGGCGGTCGCCCTGGCCATGCCCGGCCCGCAGGCCGCCCTGCTGCTCGACCCCGCCCTGCTCGACGCCACCCGGGCGGTCCAGGCCCAGGGCTGGTCGCCGACGATGGCCGCGGTGCTGCGCTTCCCGACCCGGCGGTGGCCGGACTTCCGGGGCGCGTTCGTCAACGACCATCCGGTGCTCAGCCTCGTCTGCGACGACGGTGACCGGCGCGGTGACGGGGCACCGGTGCTCGTCGCGCACACCGTCGCGGAGTTCGCCGCCGGTCACCTGGCCCAGCCCACCGGGGCGGGCCCGGCGATCGAGCAGGCCGTCCGCGACCTCCTGGGCCTCCCCGAGCAGGCCGTCGAGGTGCACGTGCACCGCTGGACGTACGCGAAGCCGACGACCACCGGCACCGACGACGCCACCCATCACCTCGACGGCGACGGGATCGGCCTGGCCGGTGACGCGTTCGGCAAGCCGCAGGTGCAGACCGCCTGGCGCTCGGGGCGGGACCTGGGCCGGGCCCTGGTCGCCCGGCTGGCCTGACACCCGGCCCTAACCGGCCGCCGCGACGGGCCGGGCGTCGGTGTCCCGCTCGGCCGGGTCGGACGTCCGCTCACCCTCCCGGTCCAGCAGTTGCATCACGGGGGTCGCCGTGATGCCGTGCACCACGACCGACACGAGCACCACCAGGCCGACGGTCGCCCAGAGCAGCTCGGCCTGCGGGAAGTCGGCCTTCGTGGTGGCGTACGCGAGGTAGTAGAACGAGCCGACGCCACGGATGCCGAACGACGAGATGACCCAGTGCTCGGCCGGTCGTCCCGGCGCCCCGCGCAGCGACAGCCAACCGGCCAGCGGCCGGACCAGGAACACCAGCGCCAACCCGACGGCGGCGGCCGACCAGGTCAACGGGATCAGCAGACCACCCACGATCGCGCCGCCGAGCAGCAGCAACAGCACCAGGGTGAGCAGCCGTTCGACCTGCTCGGCGAAGTCGTGCAGCACCGAGTGGAACTCGTGGGTCCGCTCGGCGGCCCGGATCGCCCGGGCGGCCACGAACACCGCCAGGAAGCCGTACCCGCCGACCACCTCCACCAGCCCGTACGCCAGGAAGGTGGCGGCCAGCGCCAGGAAACCCTCGGCGTGCCGGGCCAGCCGCAGCTCGCTGGGAGCGCGGAAGAACAACTTGCCCAGCAGCCAGCCGATGAGAAGACCGCCGCCGACCCCGACGCCGACCTTCCACAGCACGTCCACGGTGAACCACTCGACGAACCACTCGCGGGGGGCGAGGCTGGTCGAGGCGATGGCGATGGCGGCGTAGACGAACGGGAACGCCAGCCCGTCGTTGAGCCCGGCCTCGGAGGTCAACGCGAAGCGGACCTCGTCCTCGGAATCCTCCACATCGGTCGGCTCGCCGACCTGCACGTCGGCGGCGAGCACCGGGTCGGTCGGGGCCAGCGCGGCACCCAACAACAGGGCGGCGGCCGGGACCAGCCCCGCCCACCACCAGCCGAGCAGGGCGACCGCCGCGATGCACAGGGGCATCGCGATCGCCAACAGCCGCCAGGTGGAGGACCACCGCCGCCAACTCAACGGTCGGTCGATCTTGAGCCCGGCGCCCATCAGCGCGACGATCACGCCGATCTCGGTGAGGTGGGTGGCCAATTCCGGGTGGGCCAGCGGGTCGGGTGTCGGCAGCCCCACCGGCAGCAGGAACACCAGCATGCCGAGGGCGAGGAACGCGATCGGCATGGACAGGGGACGCTGCTCCAGGATCCGCGGGAGGATGCCCGCGAGCAGAGCGCCCACACCGACCAGCGCGAACGCCACATCTACCGGCTCCACGGCACCACCTCTCGGCCGCACCCGCGCGGCGCGGGCAGGTGGTGACACACCTTGCCCCGCTCGGGCTCGCGCTATGCGCGGACCGGCGGGTGAACCGGAGGGAGATTCACCCGCTGCGTCGGGCCAGCGGTGACTGCGCCAATTCGCCCAGCAACGCGGCCGGGTCGTCGTAGACCGCGACCGCCCCGGCACCGGCCAGCTCGCCTCGGCTGGTGCCGCCACAGGTCAGCCCCACGCACGGGATGTCGAGCTTGCCGGCCGCGACGACGTCCCACACAGAGTCGCCGACGAAGACCACCCGCTCGGCCGCCAACCCGGACTGCTCCAACGCCGCGACCAGGATGTCCGGGGCGGGCTTGCTCTGCTCCGCGTCCGCCGAGGAGGTGATCGTGTCGATCACGTCGTCGACGGCCAGCGCCCGGCGCAACGCCCCGACCTCCGGTTCCGAGGCGGAGGTGGCGAGCACGATCCGCAACCCCCGCTCCGCGCAGGCGCGCAGCAGGTCGGCCGCTCCGGGCAGCGGCGTGAGCCGCTCCCAGTACTCGGCGTACAGGGTGTCGTGCGCGTCGCGCAGCCTGGAGTCGCCGTCGCGGTCCCGCTCGGGACCGAGCAGGTGGTCCAGCAGTTTGTCCGAACCCATCCCGATCGAGCGGTGCACCGTGGCCATCGGCACCGGCTGGTCGGTCTGGCGCAGCGCCTCCCACCAGCTCACGGTGTGCAGGTAGGTGGTGTCGACGAGAGTGCCGTCGACGTCGAAGAGGACCCCGGCGGGTGTGTCGGTACGCATGGGCGTCCTCCTACCCGTTGGGGGCGGCTTTCAGGCGGCGCCCGCGGCTCAGGTGCGGATCTCGAACCAGACCGTGGAACCGCGGACCGACGGGTCGGTGCCCCAGGCGTCGCTGAGCTCCTCGATCAGGCCCAGACCGCGCCCACGACTGCTCAACGTGTCGGTGCGGGCCCGGGTCACGGTGCCCCGGGTGCCGGAGTCGGCGACCGAGACCAGCAGCCGCTCGGGGCTGAGGTCGATCTCCACCCGGGCCGCGGTGCCGGCGTGCAGCAACGCGTTCGTCGTCAACTCGCTGGTGCACAGCACTGCCGCCCCGATCACCGACTCGGCCACCTGCCACTCGGTGAGCTGACCGGTCATCCAGTGCCGGACCCGGCTGGGCGCGGTCGGCTCCGCGGGCATCTCCATGCTCGCCGACCGGCTCGGCTGGAGGGCGTGTTCGACGGCGAGGACCGCCACGTCGTCCTCGGTGCCGCCCGGCACCGCAGCGGTCGCCACCGCGCAGAGGGCGCGCGGGTCACCGCTGCCGGCCTTGGCCACGGCGTCGCCGAGGGTGGTCAGCCCGGCGGTGAGGCTGTGCCGGCGGCGCTCCACCACCCCGTCGCTGAACAGCAGCAGGGTGTCACCGGGGCGGAACGGGACCGTCGTGGTGCCCGGCCGACCGCCCAGGCCCAGCGGAGGGCCGGGCGGGACGTCGAGGTATTCGGCGTGCGGGCGGCCGGCCGCGTCGCCGCGACGGATCAGTGGCGCGGGGTGCCCGGCACTGGCCAGGGTCAGCTCCCGCCGCTCCGCGTCGATCACCCCGAACACCACGGTGACGAAGAGCTCGTGAGTGCCGGCCTCCACGCCCAGGCTGGTGACCAGCCGGTCCAGCCCGGTCAGCACGGCGGCCGGGGCCGGGTCGGCCAGAGCCAGCGCGCGCAGCGCGGCCCGGACCTGACCCATCCGCGCGGCGGCCTGCACGTCGTGGCCGGCGACGTCACCCAGCACCACGCCGAGCGCACCGTCGGGCAACAGGAAGGCGTCGTAGAAGTCGCCGCCGGCGGCGTTGCCGTCGACCCCCGGGTCGTAACGGGCCGCGACCCGCAGCCGGGGCAGGTCCGGCAGGTGCTCCGGCAGCATGCTGCGTTGCAACAGCTGGGCGGTGCCGTGCTGGGTCTCGAAGCGGCGGGCCCGCTCGGCGGCCTGACCGATCAGCTCGGCCGAGGCGGCCAGCAGGGCCCGCTCGGCCGGCGACCAGGTGTGCGGAATCTGGTAGCCGACCGCCAGCCCACCGCGCACCACCGACGTGCCCAGCGGCAGGGCCGCCACCGAGCGGACCTTCTGGTCGTGGCGGTCCACCGCGGTGTCCCGCAGTGGTTGCCCGTCCCGGACGAACGAGGGGCGACCCGAGCGGGCCGCCTGCACCACGGGCGTCGACCAGTCCGCCGGTGCGCGCCGCCAGAGCGGGGGGAGACGTTCGTCGGCCTCGTCCAGCAGTTCGCCGCGGACCCGGCGCACCATCCGCCAGCCGCCGCCGCCCTCGTCGACGACGAACGAGGCCTGGTCGGGGTCGAACGTGGTGATCGCGTACCGCAGCGCCACCCGGGCCACGTCGTCGAGGGTGAGCGTGCCGGCGAGCGCCGCGGCGACCTCGCTGAGACTCTGCAACTGCTCGGTGACGTGCGTCGTCTCGGCCGCGACCGTCAGCACGCCGACGGTCCTCCCGACGCTGTCGCGCACCGGCGAGTAGCCGCGGGTGAAGACCGCCTGCTCCGCCGTGGGGGAGTGGCCACGGACCAGTGGCAGGGTCGACTCCTTCTCCAGGAACGGCACACCCTGCCGGTAGCAGCGTTCGATCACCGCGCCGACGCCCGGAAGCGCCCAGATCTCGGCGAACACCTCGGCGGCCGGGCGGCCGAGCGCACCCGGGTGTTTGGTGCCCAGCAACTCGGCGTAGCCGCTGTTGTAGAGCAGCACCAGGTCGTCGCCGTACGCGAGTGCCATCGGCATCGGCGAGGCGAGGATCAGCTCCACCGCTGCTCGGACCGCCACGTCCCAACTCTGCGGCGGGCCCAACGGGGTGCCGGCCCAGTCGTGGGCCAGCACGGCAGCACCCACACCGGACCCGGGGGACGCGCCCGGGCCGGGAGTTGCTGGCGTGGGGACCCGCCCGACCGTTCCTGGCATGTCCGCAGCCTAGTCGGCCGGTGGGAAAAGGCATCCGATCATGACCGCGAGCCGTCGTCGCCCTCGGCCGCGACGGACGTTCGGGCAGTTCAGGGCCCCTGTCGGGTGGCTTGTCGTAAAAATGTCGGCGCTCCTCGCGGACTGCCGCACCGGTTGCCGGGTATGCGCCCGGCGCAGTCCATGCGACAGGAGGGACATCATGCTGAAAACCCTCGCGGTCCGGCAGGCCGACATCGGCGATGCCATCGCCGACACCTGGAGGTCAGTGCTGCTCTTCATCCCGAAGGCAGTGGCCTTCATCGTCATCCTCGTGGTCGGCTGGCTGATCGCCAGAGCCGTCCTCAAGATCGTGGATACGGTGCTGGAACGGGTGCGCTTCGACCAAGCGGTCGAACGCGGCGGGATCAAACGGGCCCTGGAGAGAACGAAGTACGACGCCAGCGACATCCTGGCCAGACTCGCGTACTACGCCGTACTGCTGTTCACGCTCCAGTTCGCCTTCGGAGTCTGGGGACCCAACGCGATCAGTGACCTGATCAGCGGCGTGGTGGCCTGGCTGCCGCGTGCGTTCATCGCGATCGTCATCGTGGTGGTGGCGGCCGCGATCGCCAACGCCGTCCGGGATCTGGTCACCGGCGCGCTGGGAGGGCTCTCGTACGGCAAGGTGCTGGCCGACCTGACGGCGATCTTCATCATCGCTCTCGGTGTGATCGCCGCGCTGAACCAGGTGGGTATCGCCACCACGGTGACGACCCCGGTGCTGATCGCGGTGCTCGCCACGGTGGCCGGCATCCTGATCGTCGGTGTCGGCGGTGGTCTGGTGAAGCCGATGCAGAACCGTTGGGACGGTTGGCTGCGTCGGGCGGCCGAGGAGGCGCGGGCGGTGCAGCAGCAGCGTGCGGCGACGACGGCCGGGCGCAGCGACGTGGAGCGGCAGATGGCCGACCGCGGCGGCGATCGTACCCAGGCGATGCCTCGGGTGGACGAAGCCCAGCAGTACCGCTCGTAACGGGCGGAACGGCACGGCTGGTGGGGAGGGTGTTCCGCGGACGACGCGGGACGCCCTCCTCGCGCCGTACCCGGGCGGTGGCCGCCGGGCCGGCCGGCCGTCAGGCCCGGTCGAGCGAGCGGGCCAACGCGCAGACCGCGAGCAGTCGGGTGAGCAGCCACTCCGGGTGGCTCCAGTCCACCGGCCCGGCCGGTGGCGTCCACCCGTGCTCCAGGGCGGCCGTGCGGACCCCCTCGGCGTAGCCGGCGAGCATCGCCGCGCTCAGCGGTCGGCGGTCCCCGTCGAGACTGTCCCGCACGGCGGCCGCGTGCTGGTCGACGAGGGCGAGCAGCCCTGGTCGCGCGGCGGCGGCGGCGAGGCCGACGGTGCCCACGGAGACGGTGAGGGCGGCCAGGGTGGACCGCGCCGAGTCGACGGCGGTACGGGAGGCGACCCGGGTGAACGGCACACGCATGGTGACCGAGGCTAACCGACGGGTGACCGCGTCGACCTCGGCCGGTCGGCGGATGTCGGCTACGCCACCGGACGACCAGGTGCTGACCGTGGGGGTTGATCCGGCACAGACGGGGCAGCAGGAACAGCACCCGCAGACGGCGGCATACGGCACGGAGGCACGAATGGCACAGCAGTTGGACGGACCGGACGAGCGGCACCGGCGGCCGGCCGGCGTGAGCGACGCGACGGTCGCCGCGCTCGGCAAGCTCAGCGAGGCGTTGGAGTGCGTGGAGCGGGCCCGGGGGCATCTGTACTCGATGCACCAGTTGATCGGGCACGCCGACCTGATGCTCGACGACGCGGTGGAGCAGTTCCGCGCCGCCGGGCATCCGCGAATCGCCGAGCGGATCGGCACCGAGCTGCGGGGTCGCAACGTCATCGCCGGGCGGTGGACGTTCCAGATCGTCGAGGACTTCGACGACGGTTACCACGCGCTGTTCCGGGAGCTGGACCGACAGGCCCGGGACGAGTTGGTGGGCGGGCGACGGCACCTCTACGAGGCGGAGATGAAGGAGCGCCGCCGCAGCCCGGGTCGGCCGGGGCACGAAGCCCGGCCGGGCGGGACGAACTAGTCGCCGGTCGCGTCGGCCGGGCGACGCCGCGCCGCGTCGTCGGCGATGATCACGACGGCCACCATCAGTGCGACACAGAGGCTGAACAGCCACGACTCGTCGGCGACGAGCCAGGCGGACACGGGCGCCTGCAGCGCGGCGAGCAGGAAACCGAGCCAGGCGAGCCGGCGCTGGCGCGGGGAGAGAACTCCGGAGCCTTGATGCATCCCGAAATTCTTACGCGAACACGCCGGATTGCCGTCCCCCGATCGGCCGATTCTGGATGAGCTGTCCGTTTTCTCGACCGTCCGGACACGACTTCTTTCCGCAGCGGGCGACCGGGTGCCGACCGCGCTAGGGTGCCCTGCGGCAGGATGGTGTTCCGTGTCCACCACGCCACCACGCCCCCGCGCCTCACTGCTCCTGCTGGCCTATCTCGGTTTCGTCAGCCTCGGCCTACCGGACAGCCTGCTCGGTGTGGGCTGGCCCTCGATCCGGAGCGACTTCGACGTACCGACCGAGGCGGTCGGATGGGTGCTCACCGCCGGCACGGTCGGTTATCTCACCTCCAGCGTGCTGGCCGGGTTCACGTTGGCCCGGGTCGGCGTGGGCGTCCTGCTCGCCGGGAGCACACTGCTGGCCAGCCTGGCGCTGACCGGGTACGCGGTGAGCCCCACACTGGCCGTGTTCGTGGGGTGTGCGCTGCTGGTCGGGCTGGGGTCGGGCGCTGTCGACTCCGGGCTCAACGCGTACGCGGCCTCGGCGTTCGGGCCACGCCACATGAACTGGCTGCACGCCTTCTTCGGTCTGGGCGTGGCCATCGGCCCGCTGATCATGACCGGCGTGCTCAGCGCCGGGCTGGCCTGGCGCTGGGGTTACGGCATCGTGGCCGCCGCCCAACTCGGCCTCGCCGTCGCGTTCGCACTCACCGTGCGGGCCTGGCAACGGGGCGTCCCGGCCGCCACCCCGGTCGGCGACGCCGCCGGACCCTCACCCGCCACGTCGGCGGTCGTCCGGGTCCCGGTCCGGGAGACGCTGCGGATGCCCGCCGTCTGGTCCGGGACGCTCGCCTTCGCGCTGTACGTGGCCATCGAGGTGTCCGCCGGCCTCTGGGCGTTCCTCCTGCTGACCGAGGGGCGCGGGCTGAGCGCGGCGGTGGCCGGCGGCTGCGTCTCCGCGTACTGGTTCAGTCTCTTCGTCGGTCGGATCGTGCAGGGTGTGGTGGCCGAGCGGCTGGGTTCCGGCCTGGTGCTGCGGGCCAGCCTGGCCGGCATGGCGGTGGGCGCGGCGCTGATCGCCGTCCCCGGACCGGCCGTGCTGGCGGTGTGCGGTCTGGTCGTCGTCGGTTTCGCCGCCGCGCCGGTGTTCCCGCTGCTCACCCTCACCACCGCCGACCGGGTCGGCCTGGCGCACGCGGACCGGGCGATCGGACTGCAGATCGGCGCGTCCGGCGTCGGCGCCGCGCTCGTCCCGGCCGGGCTCGGCGTGCTGATCGCCAACACGTCGGTGCAGGTGCTGGGATCGGCCCTGGTGGTGCTCGCGCTGGGGCTGATCGCGCTGTACGAGTGGGGTGCCCGTCGACCCACCGCCGGGCCGCCCGCGCCGGTGGTGCCCGCCCAGCCCGGCGGGGACGATCAGACGTCCGGTCCGGTCCGTCCGGTCGTGGACGGGCGGTAGGCGCGCTGCGGGTCGGTGGCCTCCCGGGTGTCGCCCTGGGCCTGCCCCTCCCGGTCGGACGCGGCCGGCCCGTGCCCGAACGCGGCCTCTTCGCCCGCGTCGTTGCCGGTCACGTCGTCGGCCTGCCCGTCGAGGCTGGAACCGGACACGGCCCGTTCCAACTCCTCCAACGGGAGTCGTTCCTCGTCGCGCCACACCCTGATGTCGTCGTCGGTCATGCTCTCAGCCGTACCCGGGCGCGATGATCGCAAACTGTGTCCCGTGGGCGGGCTCGGAGACGGCGATGGCCGCCGGGGATCCGGCGGCCATCGGTGACGCTGTGCGCGGTCACGGCTGCGGGCGGTCCACCGACCCCCGCCAGGCACCGGTCTCCTGACCGCGCCGCTCGATGTACGTCTTGAAGCGCTCCAGGTCGCCCTTGGCGCGCCGGTCGACGATGCCGAGCTTGTCGCCGGCCTGCTCGACCACGCCGTGCGGCTCGAACTCGAGCTGCAGGGTCACCCGGGTCTTGTCCGCGTCGAGCCGGTGGAAGGTCACCACGCCGGCCTGCTGCGTGCCGTCGGTCGAGCGCCACGCGACCCGCTCGTCCGGAAGCTGTTCGGTGATCTCGGCGTCGAACTCGCGCTTCACCCCGGCGATGTCCACCTTCCAGTGGGTCATCGTGTCGGAGAGCTGCCGGACCTCCTGCACACCCTCCATGAACTCGGGGAACTCCTCGAACTGCGTCCACTGGTCGTACGCGGTGCGTACGGGCACGGACACGTCGACATGTTCGGTAACGCCACTCATCAGAGAACCTCCCTCAGTCGCTAATGGTCGTCGGGTCGGGGGGCGACCCGGTCACCAGCGAGTCGTCTCGTTCTTGTTGCCGAGCGCGGCCCACACCTCGGAGACGGTCTGGTAGACGGTGCCCTCGGGCAGCCGTTCCAGTGCCGCCACGATGTCGTCGGGCGCCTCGTTCTCGCGGGCGCTGGCGACGAGCACCAGGCGGTCACCCGGCAGCGCGCTCATCGAGATGAACCGGCCCAGCCGGCTGCGCTGCTCGACGTCCGTCGAACTCATCCCCTGTGGGGTGCCGGTGCGCAGGTCGCCGGCCGGGGCGGTGGTCGTCTCCGGCTGGTCCTCACCGGCCGGCTCCGGCACCCGCGACTCGTCGACCCGTGAGCCGCCGGTCCCCGGCCCCTGCACGAGGCCGCTGACCTCCTGGCTCATCTGTTCGTCGATCCTCGGTCCGTGCTTGCTGTTGCCACGCTCCATGCCTTCTGCGCTACCCGGCACCCCGCCCGCTAAACCGGCACCCGGTCACGAACGGGCCCAGGCGCGGGCGTCGAACCGGACGACCACCCCGAGGTGGCTCAGTCGTCGGCCGGCCTGCGGGGTGGCAGCACCGGGTCGTCCGGGTCCGGGTCGCCGCCCTGCAACTGCCGTCCGCGCTGCACCTCGGCGTTGATCTGCACCCCGAGCATGAGCGCGGAGTTGCTGAGGTAGAGCCACACCAGGAAGGCGATGGCCGCGCCCAGGCTGCCGTAGGTGGTGTTGTACGAGCCGAAGTTCGCCACGTAGAGGCCGAAGCCGAAGGAGACCGCGGCCCAGGAGACCAGGGCCACCGCGCCGCCGGGGGTGAGCCAGCGGAAGCGGGGCTGCCGCACGTTCGGCGCGATCCAGAACAGCAGGGACAGCAACACCATCATGATCATGGCGAGTACGGGCCACTTCGCCACGCTCCACACCGTGCGGGCCAGACCACCGGCGTTGATCAGATCCCCGACCGCGTCGGTGACCGGACCGCTGACGATCAGACCGAGGGCGACCACCGCGAGCAGCACCAACGTGATCGCCGCCAGGCCGATCTGGAGCGGGCGGAGCTTCCACACCGGGCGGCCCTCGGTCACCCCGTAGACGGCGTTGGAGGCTCGGGTGAACGCGCCGATGAAGCCCGACGCGGACCACAGCGCGCCGAGCAGGCCGAAGCTCAGCAGCAGCTCGGGATTGCTCTGGTCGACCACCACCGACCGGATCACCCCGATCACGCCGCCCTGGTCGTCGGAGAGCACCGCACCTGCGCCCACCTGGTTGGCCAGGTCGACGACCGTGTCGACGGTCTGCTCGCCGGAGGAGACCAGCCCGACCAACGCCACCACCACGATCGCTGACGGGAAGAGCGCGAGGACCCCGTAGTAGGTGAGCGCGGCGGCCCAGTCCGAGCAGTTGTCGGTGACGAAGTTCTGCACGCTGCGGACCAGTACGCCTCGCCAGGTCCGCCAGCTCAGCTGCCGCATCCGGCGGGGAACCCCGGCGCGCTGTGCACCGTCGATCGCCGTACCGGGCTCCATGGTCGTCATGCCCGCTCCCTGCGCCCCGGCCACCGGATGACCGGTCGTCCGGTCGGGCCTGGCCCGCCGGTACCCGCACCGGGAAATCGACAAACCCGACCACCGTGACCGCCCGTTTAGCCCGGGACCCCGGGGGAACGTCAGAGGGAATCTGACCGACACGGAGGAGGACGAGATGCCCGGGCGCGAAGACCTGCCCAGCACGCTGCGACGCTCCCCGGAGAAGGCGCAGCGCACCTGGGAGAAGACGCACGACTCGGCGGTCGAGACCTACGGCGAGGGGGAGCGGTCGCACCGGACCGCCTTCGCCGCGGTGAAGCACCAGTTCGAGAAGGTGGGCGACCACTGGGAGCCGAAGGGCCGCAAGGGGCCGAGCGACCAGCAGGCCGCCGGCGGCGGACCGGAGCGGCGCGCACCCACCGCCGGTGGGGTGGACGCCAACGCCAGCAAGGACCACCTGATGTCGGTGGCCCGCGAACTGGACGTCCCCGGCCGCTCCAGCATGAACAAGCCGGACCTGGTCAAGGCGATCCAGAAGGCCAACGACCGGGCCACCCGCAAGGCTCGCGGGGACTGACCCGACAGACGACGGTACGGGCGGGCGCACCACCCCTGCGTCCGCCCGTTCCGTTCACCACGGGCTCACCACCGGCCGCCGCCCGGCGCTTCGATGTGCACCGCCTTGGTGGCGGTGAACTCGTCCAGCAGCTCCGGGCCGTACCCGAAGCCCTGCCCGCTGGCGCGGCGTGGATGCGCGGCGCCACCCGGCGCGCCGCCGAACACCGCGTTGACCTTGACGGTGCCGACCGGCAACTCCCGCCAGGCCTGCTGCGCGTGACTCATCGACGGGGTCAACACGGTGGCGGCCAGCCCGTACGGGGAGTCCGCGGCGCAGCGCAGGGCCTCGTCGAACGAGTCGACGACCACCACCGGCGCCACCGGTCCGAACGTCTCCTCGCGTACCAGCGGCATGTCGTGCCGGCAGTCGGTGACCACCGTGGCCGGGTAGAACGCCCCCGGCCCGTCCGGCACCTCGCCGCCGACCCGCACCCGCGCGCCGGCCGCCACCGCCGCCGCCACCTGCCCGTGCACGTGGTCGCGGTGCCGCCGGTCGACCAACGGGCCCAGCTCGGTGCCGGGGTCCCGGCCCGGCCCGACCCGTAGCGCCTCGGCGTGCCGCGTCAGGGCGGCCACGAAGTCCTCGGCCACCTCCCGATGCACGTAGATCCGCTCCACCGCCACGCAGATCTGCCCGGCGTTGGCGAACGCGCCGAGCGCGGCCTGCCCCGCCGCCCACTCCGGGTCGACGCCCGCGTCGACGACCAACGGATCGCTGCCCCCGTTCTCCAGGAGCACCTTCGCGCCGGTGCGGGCCGCGGCGGCGGCGATCGCCCGCCCGGTCGCCGTCGAACCCACGTGCGCCACCACGTCGACCTCCTGCGCGGCCAGCGCCGCACCGACCTCCGGACCCCCGGTGAGCAGGGACAGCACGCCCGCCGGCAGTGCCTCGTCCAGCGCCCGGGCCAGCAGCCAACCCGTCGCCGGTGCCCGTTCGCTCGGTTTGTAGAGCACCACGTTGCCGGTCACCAGGGCGGCGCCGAGCAGCCCGCAGGAGACCGCCACCGGGTCGTTCCACGGGGTGATCGCGGCGACCACACCACGCGGCTGCGGGGTCAGGAAGTCCAGCGCGTCGACTCCGCCGTTGAGGGTCCGCCCTCCCCGCAGCGGGGCCAGCTCCGCGTACTGTCGCAGGGTGCCGATGCCCGCCTCGACGCCACCGCGGGCGTCCGCCGACGGCTTGCCCATCTCCGCCGTGACCGCCTCCGCCAGTTCCTCGGTGGCCGCCGCCACCGCGTCCGCGGCCCGGTGCAGCGCCGCCGCCCGTTCGGCCGGCGCGGTCGCCGCCCACGCCGCCGCCGCGTTCCGTGCCGCCTGGGCCGCCTTGCCGACCTCGTCGGCGGTGGCCACCGGCACCGTGCTGACCGGCGCTCCGTCCGCCGGGTCACACACCACGAGTTCACCGCCGTCGCCGCCCGCGCCCCACACCCCGCCCACCAGCTGCGCAACCGTGTACATGCGGCGCTGGATGCCCGGGTCCGCGCGGGACAAACGCGTTTCGCCCGGTTGTACGCCGGGTAGGCGGATCGGATGACCACCACCGCCGCGCAGAGCGCGGACGCCGTCATCGTCGGGGCCGGCCACAACGGTCTGGTGGCGGCCAACCTGCTGGCCGACGCCGGCTGGGAGGTGGTCGTGCTGGAGGCCACCGCCGCGCCCGGCGGCGCGGTCCGCTCCGCCGAGGTCACCGCGCCCGGCTACCTGAGCGACCTCTACAGCTCGTTCTACCCCCTCGGGTACGCGTCACCGGTGCTGACCGGTCTCGACCTGGGTCGGTACGGGCTGTCCTGGCGACACGCGCCGGACGTCCTGGCGCACCTGCTGCCGGACGGCCGAGCCGCGGTGATCAACCGGGACCCGGACGTCACCGCGGCCTCGCTGGAGCAGTTCGCCCCCGGTGACGGCAAGCGCTGGCTCAACGCGTACACCGACTGGGTCGAGGTGGCCGAGCCGATGCTGGACGCGATCACCTCGCCCTTCCCGCCGGTGCGGGGCGGGTTGGGTCTGCTGCGTCGACTGCGGGTCGCCGGTGCGTTGCGACTGGCCCGACGGCTGGTGGTGCCGGTGCGCAAGCTCGGCGACGAACTCTTCGACGGCCCCGGCGGGCCGGCCCTGCTGGCCGGCTGCGCCCTGCACACCGACCTGTCCCCGGAGGAGGCCGGCTCCGGGGTGTACGGCTGGTTGCTGGCCATGCTCGGTCAGCAGATCGGTTGGCCGGTCCCCGAAGGCGGGGCCCAGCAGATCACCAACGCGCTGGTGGCGCGGCTGCAGGAGCGCGGCGGGGTGATCCTCTACGGCGCTCACGTCGACCGGGTGCTCACCGCACGGGGCCGGGCGATGGGGGTCCGCACCGTCGGCGGCGCGCTGTGGCGGGCCCGCCGGGCCGTCCTCGCCGACGTGCCGGCGCCTGCGCTCTACCTCGACCTGGTCGGCGCGGCGGCCCTGCCGTCCCGGCTGGTGGAGGATCTGGCGCACTTCCGCTGGGACGGTTCGACGCTGAAGGTGGACTGGGCGCTGTCCGCGCCGGTGCCGTGGACCAACCGGGAGTTGGTCGGCGCCGGCACCGTGCATCTGGGCGCGGACCTGAACGGGTTGACCCGGTACGCGGGCGAGCTGGCCCGCGGCGAACTGCCCCGGGACCCGTTCCTGCTGGTCGGGCAGATGTCCGTGGCCGAGCCGAAGCACTCCCCGCCGGGCACCGAGTCGCTCTGGTCGTACACCCATCTGCCGTTCCGTCGGGGCTGGCGGGCCGAGGACGTCGCCGGTCACGTGCAGCGCATGGAGGACGTGTTGGAGGCGGCGGCCCCGGGTTTCCGGCAGCTCATCGTCGGACGGCACGTGGCGGGGCCGGCCGACCTGGAGAAGGGCAACCCGAGCCTGGTCGGCGGCGCCCTCGGCGGTGGCACCGCCGCCGCGTACCAACAGTTGTTCCTGCGCCCGATCCCGGGCCTGGGCCGGGCGGACACCCCGGTGGACCGGCTCTTCCTGGCCAGTGCGTCGGCGCATCCCGGCGGCGGGGTGCACGGCGCGCCCGGCGCGAACGCGGCCCGCGCGGCGCTGGCCCGCGACCGCGCCCTGACCGGCCGGGCCTACGCCGCAGCCATCGCGACGGCCCACCGAGCGGTCTACCCCGACTGACCCGCGCGCCGCTTCCGCGCGCCGCTCCCGCGTCCCGCGTACGCGCGCGCCGCGTCCCGCCCGCAAGATCCGCGCAACTTCCCCGATGTTGCTGCCTCCGAGACGCGGGAAGCAGCAACATCGCTGATGTTGCGCGGATCTTGGGCGTGGCGGCGTGGCCGCGCGGCGGCGTGCCTGCGCGGCGGCGTGGCGGCGTGGCCGCCCGGCCGCGTGGCGGCGTGGCGGCGCGGCCGCATGGCGGCGTGGCCGCCCGGCCGCGTGGCGGCGTGCCTGCGCGGGCGCGTGGCGGCGTGGACGGGCGCGCGGGTGGGGTTCAGTTGGTGATGTTGCGGTGCTTGCTGCGCAGGCGGAAGGGCATCAGGGCGCTCTCCACCTTGGTCGCGGTCGTCATCTTGGACGCGCCCTCCTGGCGCTCCTCGAAGCGGATCGGCACCTCCAGGATGGTGTGCCCCAGCTTGGTGGCGAGGTAGTGCATCTCCACCTGGAAGCTGTAGCCGTTGGACTGCACCCGCTTCAGGTCGATGTCCCGCAGCGCGTCGGCTCGCCAGATCTTGAAGCCGGCGGTCAGGTCGCGGATGCGGACCCGCAGCAGGGTGTGCACGTAGAGGTTCGCCCAGCCGCTGAGCGCCCGGCGGTACAGCGGCCAGTTCTCGTCCAGCTCGCCGCCCGGCACGTAACGGGAACCGATCACCACGCTGGCCTGGGTGGAGAGCAGCGCGCCCAGCATGCCCGGCAGTGCCTCCGGCGGGTGCGACAGGTCGGCGTCCATCTGCGCCACGTACTCGGCGCCGCCTTCGAGCGCCCGCCCCATCCCGTCGACGTACGCCCGGCCGAGGCCCTCCTTGCCGGCACGGTGCACGACCTCGATCCGCTCCGGGTGCTCGATGGCCAGCTTGTCGGCCACGTCACCGGTGCCGTCCGGGGAGTTGTCGTCGGCGACGAGGATGCGCAGGCCGGGCAGCGGCAGTGCGAGTAGCCGCTCCACAAGTGTGGGCAGGTTGCCCGCTTCGTTGTAGGTGGGCACGACGACGGTCAGGCGTACGTCCCGCCACGGCGACGGCAGCTGCACAGGCTCGATCATGCGGACATCCTCGGTTTGCGGACAGGGGGCTCCTGGAAAGGGTATCCAGTTGTCACATTCGGGTTGAAGAGGCACCCCTTCCGGGCGTTGCGGGCCCCGATGGACAGCCGTGTCCGATCATCGATCCGCTGGTGGTGGGGTTGCCAGGCCAGCGGCCGTGGAGGCCGGGCCGCGCCGGTCACGGTCGGTCAGCGCCGCAGTCGTGCCGCGGCGGCGAGGGTCAGTGCCGCGACGGTGAGTACGGCACCGGTCAGCGCCGGCTTGTGGGTGCCGACCCAGAGCGCCGCCGAACGGTCGTGGGCCCGGTCGGAGAAGATGCCCGCCGCGCCCCGGTCGGTGTCCTCGTCACCGGGATGGTCGAGATTGTCCCGCCAGGCGGCCGGATCGATCTCCTCGTCGGTCTGCTGGCTGTCGTAGCCGTCGCGGGCCAGCTTCCGGTCGAGCAGCCCGGGGAACAGGATGTCGGCGAGCCGTGCCTGCCACGTCGGGCCGCCCACGTTCAGCTCGCGGGTGCCGCGCTCGGCGGCCCAGACGATGGCCCGGGCGGCCAACTCCGGCGTGAAGATCGGCGGCACCGGCTGTGGATGCCGGGGCAGCCGGGTGCGGACCCAGGAGAACTGCGGGGTGTTGACGGCGGGCAACTGCACCATCGACAGCTTCACCCCCGGGCTGTCGTGCAGCAGTTCGGCGCGCAGCGAGTCGTTGAAGCCCTGCACCGCGTGCTTGCTCGCGCAGTACGCCGACTGCAGCGGGATCCCCCGGTAGGCCAACGCGGAGCCCACCTGCACGATCGTGCCCCGCCCGTGCGCCCGCATGTGGCGCAGCGCCGCCAGGGTGCCGTGCACCGTGCCCAGGTAGGTGACCTCGGTGACCCGGCGGAACTCGCGCGCCGGGATCTCCCAGGCGGGCGCGAACACCGACACCATGGCGTTGTTGATCCACAGGTCGATGCCGCCCCACCGGTGCACCACGTCATCGGCGGCCTCCTGCACCGCTCCCGCGTCGGCCACGTCGACCCGGTAGGCGCGCACGTCGGTCGCGCCGCGCAGCCGGCACTCCCGCTCGGCGGCGGCGAGGCCCGCCTCGCCCCGGGCCAGCAGCGCGAGCCGGGCGCCCCGGGCCGCGTACGCGTGGGCGACGGCCCGACCGACGCCGGCGCTCGCCCCGGTCACCACCACGGTCTGCGTCACGGTCACCCCTTCTGTCGGGTGGCGATGTCGGCGAGCCGGTCCAGCGTCTCCCGGTTGCGCAGGTGCAGCACCAGGTCGTTGAGCTTGGTGTGGAGCCAGCGCAGCGGGCCGGCGGCGAAGTCCTCCCCGATGCGCACCCGCGTGGCGTCCTCGCCGACCGGTTCCAGCGTGAAGGCCACTATCGCCTCACCCGCCGGCCAGAGGCCGGCCTTGAGGACGAGCCGGTGCGGCGGTTCGCAGACCAGCACCGTCGAGGCGTCCTGCAGCGAGAACGGCCACGGCCCGGCCCGGTGGTGCAGTCGGCTGCCCACCCGCGGCCAGGTGTCGTCGACGTCGCGCATGTGTGCGGTGCCGACCACCCAGTCGCTGTACGTCCACCCGTCGGCCAGCACGTCGAACACCTGCTGCGGGGGAGCTTGGATCACTTTCTCCACAATCGCCACTGGACTCCCATACCCGCGCCACGGCGGCGCTAACGACCGGCGCGTTAGCTTCTCCGGCGCGACGGGTAAGGCCCACCGGGGCGCCGCTGGTGGCGCTGGCCCACCCCCTCGGCGACGACGTTTACTCCTTCGGGCGCAGGGAACCCGCCGGCTGTGCGACAGGACCAGGAGGAGCCGTATCAGCGCAGGTCAGCCCGGGTGTACGCCGCTGCTGACCGCGCCGGTTCCGCCGGGTCGCGGCACCTGACCGCACGCCCCCGGGGCGTCCTGTACGACGCGGTGCTGCTGGACCGCGACGGCACGCTGATCGAGGACGTCCCGTACAACGGCGACCCGGAGAAGGTGCGACCCGTGCCGGGAGCGCGGGCCGCGCTGGACCGGTTGCGGGCGGCCGGGCTGCGGCTGGCGGTGGTCACGAACCAGTCGGGCCTGGCCCGGGGCTACTTCACCGGGGAGCAGATGCGGGCGGTGCACGCCCGCGTCGAGGAGTTGCTGGGACGGTTCGACGCCTGGCTGGTCTGCCCGCACGACGACGAGGACCGGTGCGACTGCCGCAAGCCGGCACCCGGTCTGGTGCACGCCGCCGCCCGGGAGCTGGGCACCACCGCGTCCCGGTGCGTGCTGGTGGGCGACATCGGCCGGGACATCGCCGCCGCGCTGGCCGCCGGGGCGACGGGCGTCCTGGTGCCCACTCCGGTGACCCGACCGGAGGAGGTCGCCGCCGCCGGGTGGACGGCCGGCGACCTGCCGGCGGCGGTGGACGAGATCCTGCGCCGTCAACAGGCCGTACGGCCGGCGACCCCGCCCGCCGAGCCGGTACGGACCGCTCTGGTGGTGCGGTCGGACTCGGCGGGGGACGTGCTGGTCACCGGGCCGGCGATCCGCGCGGTCGCGGCCGGGGCGCAGCGGGTGGTGCTGCTGTGCGGGCCGCGGGGGCGCGCCGCCGCCGAACTGCTGCCCGGCGTCGACGAGATCATCGAGCACCCGCTGCCCTGGATCGACAGCACGCCGGGGCCGGTCGACCCGGAGGACATGCGGGGCCTGATCACCCGCCTCGGCGCGGTCGGCGCCGAGCAGGCGGTGGTGTTCACCTCGTTCCACCAGTCCGCCCTGCCGCTGGCCCTGCTGCTGCGGATGGCGGGGATCGGCCGGATCGCGGCGATCAGCGACGACTACCCGGGCTCGCTGCTGGACGTCCGGCACCGGGTGCCGGTGGGCGTCCCCGAACCCGAACGCGCCCTCTCCCTCGCCGCCGCCGCCGGCCACCGGCTGCCCGAGGACGACGAACCGGTGCTCCGGCTCCGCCACGACGCCGTGGCGGCGCGTCCGTCCGGTCTCGGCGACCCGGGGTACGTGGTACTGCACCCCGGTTCGGCCGCGTCGAGCCGGGCGTGCCCGCCCGAGGTGGCGACCCGGATCGCCGGGGCGCTGACCGCCGCCGGGCACCGGGTGCTGGTCACCGGTGGCCGCGACGAGCGGAACGTCACCGCCCGGGTCGCGGCGGCCGGCGGCGTCGACCTGGGTGGACGAACCGACCTGGCCGGGCTGGCCGGGATCGTGGCGGACGCCGGTGCGGTGGTGGTCGGCAACACCGGGCCGGCGCACCTGGCCGCCGCCGCCGGGGTGCCGGTGGTGAGCCTCTTCGCGCCGACCGTCCCGTTCGGTCAGTGGGGGCCCTACCGGGTGCCCACCGTCCGGCTCGGCGACGCCGCGGCGCCGTGCCGGGACACCCGGGCCGCGAGCTGCCCGGTCCCCGGCCACCCCTGCCTCAGCGGTGTCGACCCGGACGAGGTGGTCGACGCGCTGCGGATGCTCGCCGTCGGTGGTGGTGGCGGCCGATGAACATCCTGCTCTGGCACGTGCACGGGTCCTGGACCACATCGTTCGTGCACGGCGACCACCGCTACCTGATCCCCACCACACCCGACCGCGGCCCGTACGGTCTCGGCCGGGCCCGCACCTACCCCTGGCCGGACAGCGCGGTCGAGGTCACCCCGGAGGATCTACCCGGCACCGACGTCGACGTGGTCATCCTGCAACGGCCGGAGGAGATCGACCGGGCCGAACAGTGGCTGCGTCGCCGCCCCGGACGCGACGTGCCCGCCGTCTACGTCGAGCACAACACCCCGAAGGGCGACGTCCCCGACACCCGGCACCCGATGGCCGACCGCGACGACCTGCTCATCGCCCACGTCACCGGGTTCAACCAGATCTTCTGGGACACCGGCACGACCCGCACCACAGTGGTCGACCACGGCATCGTCGCCCCCGCCGTGTCCTACACCGGCGAGTTGGACCGGCTCGCCGTGGTGATCAACGAACCGGTCCGACGCGGCCGGGTCACCGGCACCGACCTGCTTCCCCGATTCGCCGAGATCGCCCCGCTGGACGTCTTCGGGATGGGCGTCGCCGGGCTGGCCGACCACCTCGGGTTGCCCGCCGACCGACTGATCAGCCACGACGACGTGCCCCAGCACCGGATGCACGCCGAGCTGGCCCGGCGGCGCGCGTACCTGCACCTGTGCCGGTGGACGTCGCTCGGGCTCAGCCTCATCGAGGCGATGGCGATCGGCATGCCGGTCGTCGCGCTCGCCACCACCGAGGCGGTGATGGCGGTGCCGCCGGAGGCGGGGGCCCTCGCCACCCGGACCGACACCCTGCTCGACGCCGCCCGCCGGTTCATCGACGAACCGGCGACCGCACGTCAGGCCGGAGCGGCGGCGCGGACCGCCGCCCGCGACAGGTACGGCCTCGACCGTTTCCTCGCTGACTGGGACCGGCTGCTGGAGGAGGAAGTATGCGGATCGCGATGATCTCGG
Source organism: Micromonospora sp. WMMD964 (assembly GCF_029581455.1). NCBI lineage: Bacteria > Bacillati > Actinomycetota > Actinomycetes > Micromonosporales > Micromonosporaceae > Micromonospora > Micromonospora sp. WMMD964. Next base: position 3,378,157 of record NZ_CP120860.1, read on the forward strand.
AGCACGCCAGCCCGCTCGCCGTCCTCGGAGGGGAGGACGCCGGCGGCCAGAACACGCACGTCGCGGAGTTGTCCGCCGCGCTCGCCGCCGCCGGGCACGAGGTGCGGGTCTACACGCGCCGGGACGCGCCCGACCTGCCGGTGACGGTCCGCAGCCCGGACGGGTACGACGTGGTGCACGTGCCCGCCGGGCCCGCCGAGCCGGTGGCCAAGGACGCGCTGCTGCCGCACATGCGGGAGTTCAGCCGCTGGCTGACCGAGCGCTGGCGGGGCGGGGACTGGGTGCCCGAGGTGATCCACGCGCACTTCTGGATGAGTGGCCTGGCGGCGCTGACCGCCGGTCGGCAGACCGGGGTGCCGGTGGTGCAGACGTACCACGCGTTGGGCACGGTGAAGCGCCGCTACCAGGGGGTGCAGGACACCAGCCCGGCCCGGCGGGTGTCCTACGAGCGCGAGTTGGGCCGCTCGGTGGACCGGATCGTCGCCCAGTGCCGCGACGAGGTGGGCGAACTCGTCCGGATGGGGGTGCCCCGGTCCCGGATGACCGTCGTGCCCTCCGGGGTCAACCTCGCCACGTTCGCCCCGCTCGGACCGGCCGCCGACCGGGAGCCGGGTCGGGCGCGGATCCTTACCGTCGGCCGGCTCGTCGAACGCAAGGGCTTCCAGACCGTGATCCGTGCCATGGCGCTGGTCGCGGACGCCGAGTGCGTGGTCGTCGGCGGCCCGCCCGAAGGGTTGCTGGAGACCGACCCGTACGCCCGGCGGCTGCGGGCCCTCGCCGAGTCGTGCGGGGTGGCCGATCGGGTGCACCTGGTCGGCGCGGTGCCCCGGGAGGAGATGGGCCGCTGGTACCGCTCCGCGGACCTGCTGGTCGCCGCACCCTGGTACGAGCCGTTCGGGTTGACGCCGCTGGAGGCGATGGCCTGTGGTGTGCCGGTCGTCGGCACCGCCGTCGGCGGCATCCGGGACACCGTGGTCGACGGCACGACCGGTGACCTCGTACCGGCGCGGGACCCGCATGCTCTGGCCGCCGCGATCCAGGGGTTGCTCGACGACCGGATCAGGCGTTTCGCGTACGCCACGGCGGCCCGCGAGCGGGCCCGGACCCGGTACTCGTGGGCGGCCACCGCCGAGCGGCTGGTCGAGGTCTACAGCGAGGTGGCCGCCGTCCGTCGGCCGACCCGGGTGGTGGCCTGATGCCGGCGGATAGCCTGCTCGACACCCACCTGACGAATCTCGCGGCGGCGCTGGTGCCGTACCGGCGGTGTGAGTCGCAGTTGGCGCGCTGGGGTGCCGACCTGGCCCACCGGCTCGCCAACGGGGGTCGGCTGCTGGTCGCCGGCAACGGCGGCAGCGCGGCCGAGGCGCAGCACCTCACCGCGGAGCTGGTCGGCAAGCTCCACGACGACCGGCAGCCGCTGTCGGCGATCGCGCTGCACGCCGAGACGAGCGCGCTCACCGCGATCGCCAACGACTACGGCTACGACGACGTCTACGCCCGGCAGGTGCGCGCCCACGGCCGCCCCGGTGACGTCCTGCTGCTGCTCAGCACCAGCGGGGCCAGCCCCAACCTGGTCCGCGCCGCGCAGGCCGCCCGCGTCGTCGGCGTGACCAGTTGGGCGCTCACCGGGGCCGTCCCCAATCCGCTCGCCGACGCCTGTGACGACGTGCTGGCCGTCGTGTCCGGTGACACCCAAGTCGTCCAGGAGCTGCACCTCGTGACCAGTCACCTGCTGTGCGAGTACCTGGAACAGGAGTTGCCCGCCGCGTTGGCCGCGGCCGACGCGGCGGCTGTCATCCGCCGCCTGCCGGGGGAGCCGGGTTCGGTGCGCGCCGGGGTCGACGTGGTGCTCGACGGCGAGGCCGCCCAGCAGGTCGACGCGTGAGGATGAGGAGGCAAGCGTGAGGGGACCCGTCGTGGTGCTCGGCGACACCCTGCTCGACCGGGACGTGGAGGGGGTGGTGAACCGTCTCTGCCCGGACTCCCCGGTGCCGGTGCTCGACGAGACCTCGGCCGTCGACCGGCCCGGTGGCGCCGGTCTGGCCGCCGTGTTCGCCGCCGCGCAGGGCGCCGAGGTGGTGTTGGTGACCGCGCTCGCCGACGACGCCGGCGGCGCCCGCCTGAGCGCGCTGCTCGCCGCCGCCGGCGTCCAGGTGTACCCGCTGGCCCTGCCCGGTGCGACGCCGGAGAAGATCCGGCTCCGGGCTCGGGGCCGGGTGCTGCTGCGGCACGACCGAGGAGGCGCGTCCGGGGATCCCGGCGAACCGTCCGAGGAGGTCCTCCGGGTGATCGGCTCGGCGTCGGCGGTGCTGGTCAGCGACTACGGCCGGGGGGTGGCCCGGCAGCCCGCGCTGCGCGACGCGTTGGCCGCGACCCGTGCGCCGGTGGTGTGGGATCCGCACCCGCGTGGCCCGGAGGCGGTGCCCGGTGTGCACCTGGCCACCCCGAACGAGTCGGAGGTACGCGAGCTGGTCCCGGCGGTGCCCGGCGCGTCCCGGCTGGCCACCGCGTCGCGGGGGGCGCAGGGGCTGCGGCGGCGCTGGCGGGCCGGCGCGGTGGCGGTGACGTTGGGCGGCGACGGCGCGCTGCTCTGTCACGCCGGGTCGACGCCGCTCGTGGTGCCGACACCGGGCAGCGCCGAAGGGGACACCTGCGGGGCCGGCGACCGGTTCGCGGCTGCCGCCAGCCTCGCCCTGGCCGAGGGTGCGCTGGTCTCCGAGGCGGTGCAGGCGGCGGTCGCCGAGGCGTCCAGGTTCGTGGCGGGTGGGGGAGTGGCCGCGGCGCTGCCGACCGATCTGGCGCCCGCGCGGAGCGCGCCCGCCCGGGGAGCCCTCCGAGCGCTACCGAGAGGCGTCGTGGCGAGCGATCGGGTGGGAGTCGCGGCGGTGGCAAACCTCCTGCAGGAGGTACGCGCCGCAGGTGGCACGGTGGTGGCGACCGGCGGTTGCTTCGACCTCCTGCACGCCGGGCACGTGGCCACCCTGCAGGCCGCGCGGCAGCTCGGCGACTGCCTGATCGTCTGCCTGAACTCCGACGCCAGCGTGGCCGGGTTGAAGGGCCCGGACCGGCCGGTGATGTCCGAGGACGACCGCAGTCGGGTGCTCACCGCGCTGAGCTGCGTCGACGCCGTCCTCGTCTTCGACGAGCCGACTCCGGACGCGGCGTTGTCCTGGGTACGCCCCGACATCTGGGTGAAGGGCGGCGACTACGCCACCGGCGGCGGGGACGACGCGACGATCCTTCCGGAGGCGGAGGTGCTGCGCCGGTGGGGTGGGAACACGGTGGTGGTGCCCTACCTGGACGGTCGGTCCACCACCGACATGATCGTCCGTACGCTCGCGGAGCGGACCCGATGACCGCCACGCGGCAGGGAGCCGGGCCGACGGTCCTGGTCACCGGCGGCGCGAGCGGGCTCGGCGCGGCGGTGGTCGCGGCGGTGGCCGCGTCCGGTGGTCGACCGGTCGTGCTGGACCGGCAGGCACCGGCCGACGGGGTGTCCTGGACCGAGTGCGACCTCGCCGACACGCGGGCCGCCGAGGTGGCCACCCGGCACCTCGCCGAGCAGGCCGGCGGCCTGGACGCGGTGGTCACCGCCGCCGGCATGGACGTGCCCGGTCGACTCCTCGACGTGCCGGGGGAGACCTGGGATCGGATCGTCGCGGTCGACCTGCTGGCCACCGCGGCGGTGATCCGGGCCGCGTTGCCGTTCCTGCTGACGTCGCGGGGTCGCATCGTCACGGTCGCCAGCACCCTGGGGGTCAAGGCGGTCAGCGACGCCACCGCGTACTGCGCGGCGAAGTTCGGCGTGGTGGGCTTCACCCGTGCCCTCGCCGCCGAACTCGCCGGTCAGGTCGGCGTCACGCTGCTCATTCCGGGTGGGATGCGCACCGCGTTCTTCGACGAGCGCGATCCGCAGTACAAGCCGGGGCCGGACGCGATCCTCAACGACCCCGTCGACACCGCCGCCGCGATCATGTTCGCGTTGAACCAGCCGCCCGGCTGCGCGGTGCGCGAGCTGGTGGTCTGCGCCGAGCAGGAGACGTCGTACCCGTGATCCTCGTGCTGCGCGCCCTCGGCGTCGGCGACCTGGTGACCGCGGTGCCCGCCCTGCGGGCACTGCGAGCGGCGTACCCCTCCCAGGAGCTGGCGCTCGCCGCGCCCGCCGGGTTGGCTCCGCTCGTCGACCTGGTCGGCGGCGTGGACCGGCTGGTGGACACCGCCGGGTTGGACCGGCCCGTCCGGGTCGGTTCGGTCCCGCAGGTCGCTGTCAACCTGCACGGCCGCGGTCCGCAGTCGCACCGGTCGCTCGCGGCCACCCGACCCGGTCGGCTGCTCGCCTTCGCCAACCCGGATGCCGGCCACGCCGACGGTCCGCAGTGGTCCGACGACGAGCACGAGGTGGACCGGTGGTGCCGGCTGTTGTCCTGGCACGACATCCCGGCCGACCGGGCCGACCTCGGCCTGCGCCGCCCGGCTGTGACCGGGCTGCCCACCGGTGTGACGGTGCTGCATCCCGGCAGCAAGATCCCCGCCAAGCGGTGGCCGGCCGAGCGGTTCGCCGCGCTGGCCCGGGCGTTGACCGACCAGGGGCACCGGGTGCTGCTCACCGGCTCGGCCGACGAACGGGCCCTGACGGCCCGGGTGGCCGAGGCGGCGGGCCTGGGGTCCGACGCCGTGCTGGCCGGCCGGACCGACCTCGGCACGCTCGCCGCGCTGGTGGCCGACGCCCGGCTGGTGGTCAGCGGGGACACCGGGGTGGCTCATCTGGCCACCGGGTACGGCACCGCGTCGGTGGTCCTCTTCGGGCCGGTGCCACCGGCGCACTGGGGACCGCCGCCGGACCGGCCCCGGCACCGGGTGCTCTGGGTCGGCGAGGGGGATTGGCCCAGGTGGGACGGGGTAGGAAGCCACCCGACGATGGCGGCGCTGCGTCTCGACGAGGTGCTGGCCGCCGTGGCTGAGGTGGAGAGGGTGGTGCGGGTCTCCGGTGCGGTTGCGGCGTAGTGACCCGGGACGACCGGGGTACGGACGGCGTCGACGCGGGCGGGGCTGGCATTTCGTCGACCCGACCGGCGCTCCGGTCCGGGACGCGGAGGTCCTGGCCCGGCTGCGGGAGTTGGTCATCCCTCCGGCCTGGCAGGACGTCTGGATCTCGCCGTACCCGAACGGGCACATCCAGGCGATCGGGATCGACGCGGCCGGACGCAAGCAGTACGTCTACCACCCACGGTGGCGGGAGAAGCAGGACGAGGTGAAGTTCGACCACATGTTGGAGGTGGCCCGCCGGCTGCCGGCGCTGCGGGAGCGGGTGGGTCGCGACCTGGACGGCCGGGGGTTGAACCGGGACCGGGTGCTCGCCACGGTGGCCCGCCTGCTGGACATGGGGATGTTCCGGGTGGGCAGTGACCAGTACGCGGCCGGCGACGACCCGACGTACGGGGTGTCCACCCTGCGGCCCGAACACGCCCGGTCGCGGGGCGGCTGCGTGGTCCTGGTGTTCCCGGCGAAGGGCGGCATCGAGCAGGTACGCCGCATCGAGGACCCGGAGTTGTGCCAGGTGCTCGTCAATCTGCGCCGTCGGCGGCGGCGGGCGGACCGGTTGTTCGGCTACTGGGACGGCCGGGACTGGCGGGACGTGCGCAGCGACGAGGTGAACGGCTACCTGCGCGATGCCAGTGGTGGGGAGATGACCGCCAAGGACTTCCGTACCTGGCACGCGACGGTGCTCGCCGCGACCGAGCTGGCCATCGCCGCCCCGGCCCGCTCGGTGACCGCGCGGCGCAGGGCGGTGGTCTCCGTGATGCGTGCGGTGGCCGACCTGCTGGGCAACACGCCGACGGTGGCTCGGGCGTCCTACGTGGATCCACGGGTGGTGGACCTCTACCACGACGGGGTGGTGGCGTCGGTGGACCCGCAGGCGTCGCGCGAGGAGGCCGAGCGGGTCGTCCTGGAGCTGTTGGAGAAGGCCTGACCGGCCCCGCCGACGATCCTGGGGGGAAGTGGCGGGGCCGGAGACTCGGGCGTGGGCGGGCGGCCACCGGGCGGCCGCCCGCCGCGCCTACGCGCGGCGGGCGCCTCGCCACGGCCCCCGTTGGCGGCCCACCGCGAGCGGTCGGCCACGTGGTGTCAGTCTGCCCGCCTCGTGTTGACCATGGACGCCGCGCGGTTGACGATCCGCGCCGGATGCGAGCTGTTGTCGCGATGTTCCTGTGGGCTCACCCCGTAGGCTGCCCGGAACGCCCGGCTGAAGTGGGCTTTGTCGGAGAACCCCCAGCGCGCCGCGATGGTCTGCACCGGTTGGTTTCGCAGCGCCGGGTCGGACAGGTCGCGTCGGCACCGGGCCAGCCGCAGATCGCGGATGTACGACGCCACGGTCGTCTCCTCGGCCTCGAACAGCCGGTGCAGCGACCGCACCGAGATGTGGTGGGCGTCGGCGACGACCCGAGGGCTGAGCGTCGCGTCGCCGAGGTGCCGGTGGACGTACGACTGCACCTGGGTGAGCAGTGCCCGGCGGCGGACCTCGGTGGGTACGGCGTCCTCGGCGACCAGGTGCCGGCCGAGCATGGTGGTGGCCAGGTCGAGCCCGACCGCGCCGAGTCGGCTCGCGTCGGCGGCATGGTACTGCTCGGGGTGCCTGGTCACCTGCAACAGGAACTGCGCCAGCAGCGCCCCGATCCCCTCGCTGCCGGACATCCGCCCGCCGTAGAGCGCTGCCATCCGCTGCGGTGGCAGCGGCAGCGCGGCGTGCGGGATCAACGTGATGATCGAGCTGGCCTGGTGCCGCTCCGGCTCCGTCGCCTGGTGGCCGAGGTCGTGCGGACGCGACGCGTTGTAGAAGGTGAACTCACCGACCTGGATCTCGCTGCGGCGACCGTCCTGGCTGGACGTGCCGACGCCGCCGGTGGTGAGGGCGAGAATGTACACCTCCGGATCCGACTGGCGAATGAGTTTCGGGGTCCGGAAGGCGTCCAGAGACGGGTAGTCGTAGCTGACCAGCTGGATCGGCCCGAGGTCGACGAAGTCGGCCCGGGCGATGAAGTCCTCGTCGTGCTCGGACCGGACCTGCATCGGCGCCGAGGTGCGGGCGACCAGTTCCAGCCACATCCCGAATCGTTCACCGGGTGGCAGGACGGTCGTGTCGAACGTCTCGCTCGGGAGCATCCGGGCTCCCTCAGTCCGCTCGTCTGTGGATCAGTGCCTCGACGCCGTCGAGGATCCGGTCCAGGCCGAAGACGAATTCGTCGTCCGGGTCGTCGTCCTGGTCGATGCCACCGGCGCTCAGCACCCGGTGCAGCGCCGGGAAGCGGGTCGGGTCGATGAGCCGGGCCAGCATCCGGCTGTAGGCGGGCATCATCTCGCTCGGCGTGACGCCGGAAGCCTGGGCGCCCTCGGCGATCTGCGACGTGAGCGTGGCCTCGTTGCGGACGTACCCGGTGATCAGGAGCAGCGTCGACATCTTCTCGCCCTCGGCGAGCGTGGTGCCGTCGAGGCAGCGCAGCCCGTCCTCCAGCCAGCCGAGCTGCTGCGGGGTGATCGGCGGACCGCTGATCGGCACGTGTAGCAGCCAGGTCCGGCGGCGCAGCACCTCGTGCTCGGCCCAGGCCCATCGGGTAAGACCGGCGCGCCAGTCGTCCTGCGGTGCGGGTGGGCCGGGTGGTGGGCCGTAGCCGGTGTCCACCATGAGCAGGAGCAGCTCGTCCTTCGAGCCGACGTACCGGTAGAGGGCCATGGTGGCGGCGCCCAGCTCCTTGGCCACCCGGCTCATGGAGACGGCGGCCAGCCCGTCGGCGTCGGCCACGCGTACGGCGGTGTCCACGATGGTGGACACGCTCATCCCCGGTCGGGGCCCCTTGGGCGGTCGCCCCCGCAGCCCCCAGGCGCTCTCGATGGCCGGGGGGAGCACTGGCCCGCTGTCGTCTGTCTGTGCCGCCACTTTTCCTCCTTGCCTCGCCATCCTAGTTCTGCGTATGGTCTACGCATTACAGCGTACGTCATACGCAGAAGGAGAATCGATCATGATGACGACCACCTCACCGGCGCCACGGGCGGGCCGCCGGGAGTGGACCGGGTTCACGGTGCTGATGCTGCCGCTGCTCCTGGTCTCGATGGACGTGTCGGTGCTCTACTTCGCCGTCCCGTTCATCAGCGAGGAGCTGCGCCCCACCGGCACCCAACAGCTCTGGATCTTCGACGTCTACGGCTTCGTACTGGCCGGGCTGCTCATCACCATGGGCGCGCTGGGCGACCGGATCGGCCGACGTCGGCTCCTGCTGATCGGCGCCACCGCGTTCGGGACGGCATCGCTGCTGGCGGCCTACGCGGACAGCGCCGAGACGCTGATCGCCGCGCGCGCCCTGCTCGGCGTCGGCGGGGCCACCTTGATGCCCTCCACGCTCGCCCTGGTGCGCAACCTGTTCCACGACGCCCGGCAGCGGGCCACCGCCATCGGCATCTGGACCGCCACGCTCACCGGCGGCATCGCGATCGGCCCGGTGCTCAGCGGCATCCTGCTGGAGCACTTCTGGTGGGGGTCGATCTTCCTGATCAACATCCCGGCGATGCTGATGCTGCTCCTGCTCGCCCCGGTCCTGGTGCCCGAGTCCCGCAACCCGGCGGCCGGACGGTTCGACCTCGTCAGCGGGGCGCTCTCCCTCGGCGCACTGCTCCCGGTGATCTACGGCATCAAGGAGATGGCCCGCGACGGCGTCAGCCCGGCGCGGGTGCTCGCCATCGTCGCCGGCCTGCTGGTGGGCGCGCTGTTCCTGCACCGGCAGCGCACCCGCGCGTACCCGATGATCGACCTCGCCCTGTTCCGTCGCCGGGGCTTCGCCGGGGCGCTCGCGGTCAACCTGCTGGCGATGTTCGCCCTGGTCGGCTTCGCCATCTTCACCACCCAGCACCTCCAGTCGGTGCTCGGCCTGAGCCCGCTGCGCGCGGCACTGTGGAGCCTGGTGCCGTCGCTCGCCGTGGGCGGAGTCGCGCCGGCCGCCGCCGCGCTCGCCCAGCGCGTCGAACGGGCGTACCTGATCGGTGCGGGTTTCGCGGTCGCCGTGCTCGGCTTCGTGGTGCTGACCCGGGTCACGCCGGAGTCGCCGCTCTGGCTGCTCCTCGTCGGCGCCAGCGTCTACGCCGGTGGCCTGGTCATGGTGATGTCCCTCGTCACCGAGCTGGTCCTCGGTGCCGCGCCCGCCGAGCAGGCCGGTGTCGCGTCCGCGCTGACCGAGTCCAGCAGTGAGTTGGGCGGCGCGCTGGGGATGGCGATCCTCGGCAGCGTCGGCGCGGCGGTCTACCGCCGCGAGATCCTCGACGGCCTGCCCGCCGGACTGCCCGCCGACAGTGGCGACGCCGCCCGGGAGACGCTGGGAGGTGCGCTCGCGGTGGCCCAGGAGCTGCCGGCGGACCTGGCCGACGCGGTGCTGCACGCGGCCCGGGTGGCGTTCACCGACGGGCTGCACGTCGCCGCCGTCGCCGCGATGGTGGCGATGCTGCTGGGCGCGGTCACCGCGTTGGTGACGCTGCGCGGCGTCCGGCCGGCCGACCCCGCGGCGCCGGCCGCCGAGCCGACCGGTCCGGCCGACACGTCGCTGTCCTCGATCAGTCGTTGAGCACGTGGGCGAGCCGGTCGCGGAAGCGCCGCTCGGAGTCGCTGACGGATTCGCCGCCGATGCCCAGCACGCCACCGCTGGACGCGGCGCCCACCACCTGCTCGGCGATCTGCACGAGCCAGTGCTTGTACGCGCCGGCCTCGCCCTCGTCGACACGCTTGGCCAGCAGGGCCGCGGCCTCACCGGCCCGCAGCAGCACGTCGTCGATGAGCGCGCGCGGGTCGTCGGGTGCGATGACCGGCAACTCGGCGCCGGCCTCCGGGTCGCCGACCCGGGTCACGATCTCACCGGCCACGGCGGCGACCAGCGGGCTGGCCGACTCCCGGCCGGCGGAGATGGTCTCCAGACCGGCCGCGGTCTCCGCCATGGTCCGGCGGGTGCCGTCGGACTCGGCGGCGCTCGCCGCGGTCAGGACCGACTGCGGCAGGCCGACCAGCAGCCCCCACTCCCCGTCGGAGAAACCGAAACCGGTGTACGCCGGTTGCTCGATCACGGCAACGCCCCTTCCGCCCTGCTCTGCTTGGTCAATCGGTGCTCTGGTCAGTCGATCCACCGGGCCCGACACCGGTGCCCGGGTCAGGCTAGTCGAGGGTCAGCAGGCCCTGTTCGGACACCACGCGCACCGACAACGTCTTGTACCCGACCTCGTCGAAGAGAACCGTCATCTTGTCGTCCTCGTAGGAGAGCACCAGGCCCGGGCCCCACTCCGGGTGACGCACCCGGCTGTGCACCGGGAACGGGCCGACCGCGCCCTGGTCGGCGACGCTCGTGCCGCTGTGGCAGTTGTCGCAGTGGCCGCAGACCGCGCTCATCTGCTCGCCGAAGTAGGCCAGCAGGGTCTGCCCCCGGCAGGCGTTGGTCTCGGCGAAGGCCCGCATCATGTCGGTGCGGGACCGGGTGACCGTCTGTTGACGCTCCGCCTCGGCCAGCGCCGCCGCGGCGGCGTCGACCGGCGTGGGGGAGTAGCGCGGGGCGCCGATGCGCTGCCGGGCGCGCGGCTCGGCGGCACCGATCTGCTCCAACAGGGCGAGATACTGGCCCAGCTTGCGCGGCCCGAGGCCGGTGGCCTCGCGCAGCTCGGTCTTGGTGGCCGGCTTGCGGCGTAGCAACGCGGCCAGGTCGCGCAGTTCGTCGACGTCCGGCAGGCCGCCGCTGAAGAACCGTTGCAGGCCCACGTCCTCGGCCCGCCACAGCAGCAGCACCCGGGCCGGCTCCCCGTCGCGCCCGGCCCGGCCGATCTCCTGGAAGTAGCTGTCCGGTGAGTCGGGCAGCGCCATGTGCACCACCCAGGCGATGTTCGGCTTGTCGATGCCCATCCCGAAGGCCGAGGTCGCCACCATGATGGGGACCTGGTCGGCGAGGAACGCCTCGTGCAGTTCCGCGCGGGCGCCGACCGGCATCCCGCCGTGGTAGAACAGCGCCGGGAAGCCGGCGTCGGTCAGCCGGGCGGCCAACTCCTCGGAGGCGCGGCGGGTCGGCACGTAGATGATCCCCGGCCGTCCCTCGTCGCGCAGCAGCGTCATCAGCCGCCGCCACCGGTAGTCCTCGTCGGGGCAGTGCGCCACCTCCAGGAACAGGTTGGGCCGGTCCAGCCCGGAGATGACCACGTCCGGATCGCGCAGCCGCAGGCGGGCGATGATGTCGTCGCGTACCGGTGGGGAGGCGGTGGCGGTCAGCGCGACCACCGGCGGCCGGCCGATGCCCTCGATCAGGTGCCCGAGCGCGAGGTAGTCGGGGCGGAAGTCGTGCCCCCACGCGGAGATGCAGTGCGCCTCGTCGATCGCCACCAGCGCGGGCTTCAGGGAGGCGACCTCGGCCATCCGATCGGGGTTGCTGAGCTGCTCCGGGGTGATGAACAGGAACTCGGCCCGGCCCTCGCGGACCTCGGTGATCGCCTCGGCCTGCTGGGCGGCCGACTCGTTCGAGCTGATCCGCACCGCCCTCAGCTCCGGGCGTTGCCGCTCGTTGAGGGCGGCGATCTGGTCCTGTTGGAGCGCCAGCAGCGGGGAGATCACCACGGTGGGGCCGGGGATCAGGCTGGCCGGAATCTGGTAGATGGCCGACTTGCCGGCGCCGGTGGGCAACACCACCAGGGCGTCCCGTCGCTTCATCACCGCGCGCATGGCGGCCAACTGGTTGGGCCGCAGAGCCTTCCAGCCGAAGAGGCTCCGGGCGGCGCGGCGCAACGTCATCGAATGCGTGGACAGTTTCATCGAGGGCCGGAGGTACCCGAGCCCATGACCGCCGAAACAAGTCCGGGCGATCATGGGCTGTCGGGCCCTGGCCGGCTCAGCGCAGCCGGGGTAGGACCTCGCGCTGGTAGAGGTCGAACAGGCCCTGGTGGTGCGGGCCGGTGTTGGCCACGTAGACCTCGTCGAAACCGGCCTTGGCGTACTTGTCGATCATCTCCAGGTGCGCGTCGACGCTGTTGCCGCAGACGAACGTCTCCTTGAGCATCTCCGGCTCGACCAGCTCGGCGGCCTGCTCGAAGTGCCGTGGTGAGGGCAGCACCTGGGACAACTCGCCCGGCACGCCCGCATTCGGCCACCGCTCGTACGCGATGCGCATCCCCTCGTCCTCGCTGTCCGCGTACGCCGCCTTGAAGCCGGCCTGGCACGGCTTGTCGCCGCCGCCGTTCTCGCGGAAACGCCGGACCATCTCGCCGTCGGGCATGGTGCTCACGTAGCCGTCGCCGATGCGGGCGGCGAGCTCGATGGCCTTCGGGCCGAAACCGGAGACGTAGATCGGCGGGGGAGTGTCAGGCAGCGTGTAGATCCGGGCGTGCTCGACCGTGTAGTGCTTGCCGTGGTGGTTGACGAACCCGCCGCCCCACAGCTCGCGCAGCACCTCGACGGCCTCCTCCAGCATCTCCAGGCGGACGTCGGCCTGCGGCCAGGCGTCGCCGAAGATGTGCTCGTTGAGGGCCTCGCCGGTGCCGACGCCGAGCACGAACCGTCCGCCGTGCAGCACCGCGCTGGTCGCCGCCGCCTGCGCGATCACGGCCGGGTGGATGCGCACCGTCGGGCAGGTCACGGCGGTGGTCACCGGCAGCGAACAGACCTGGCTGAGCGCGCCGATCATCGACCAGACGAAGGGGCTCTGGCCCTGCGCGTCCACCCAGGGGTGGTAGTGGTCGGAGATCCACAGCGCCTCGAAACCGGCCCGTTCGGCGCCCCGCGCCTGCTCCAGCAGCTCGGCTGGCGTCAACTCCTCACTGGACAAAAAGTATCCGATCTTCATGGTCTCTCCTTCAACGCGCGGACCTGCTGATGGGGAGAGCCGTACCCCGGGCGTGGTCGGCCACACCGGACGGCCGGGGCCCATTCGCTCGGCGTCGGCCGGACCGGCCGTCCGGGGGCCGTTCGCTCAGCGTCGGCCGAACATCGCCCGGATCGCGGCGAGCAGCAGCAGGGCGCCGACCACCAGGCCGAGCAGGCGTACGCCGGGGATGTCGGCCGGGCTCGTCGCGTCGGCCAGCAGGGCGGGATCCATCCCCGCACTCTCCCGGCGGCAGGCCCCTGAGGCAACTGTAAGGTTTATTGACTATTGAATCGCCCGGTGTGACCATGGCATGACCGCCTGCCGGTGGCGGTGCGCCGATGGCGTGCGAGAGATGGGGTACGGGGGTCGCATGAGCGAGCGCAACCAGCGGGTCGACGGGGGCGCACCGACGCCGGTGATCGAGATCGATCGTTCCGAGGGGGCGGCGTGACCACTCCCGCCGGCCACCTCCCGGCGCTCGCCGCCGCCGTCCTGCAGCCCGGGTTCGTCGGCACCACCCCGCCACCGTGGGTGTGCCGCTGGCTCGGCGAGGGACTCGGCGCCGTGGTGCTCTTCGCCCGCAACGTCGTCGACCCCGCCCAGGTGGCGGCGCTCACCGCGACGCTGCGCGCGGAACGGCCCGACGTCATCGTCGCGATCGACGAGGAGGCCGGCGACGTCACCCGACTGGAATCGGTGCACGGCAGCTCCCGGCCCGGCAACCTCGCCCTCGGCGCGGTCGACGACCCGGAGCTGACCGAGGCGGTCGCCCGGGACCTCGGCGTCGAGCTGGCCGCCGCCGGGGTCACGCTCAACTACGCCCCGGACGCCGACGTCAACTCCAACCCGGACAACCCGGTGATCGGCGTACGCGCCTTCGGCGCCGACCCCGAGCTCGTCGCGCGACACACCGCCGCCTGGGTGCGCGGGCTCCAGGCCGGGGGCGTGGCCGCCTGCGCCAAACACTTCCCGGGGCACGGCGACACCCACGTCGACTCCCACCACGACCTGCCCCGGATCGCCGCCGACCGGGACCGCCTCGACGCCTGCGAGCTGGCCCCGTTCCGGGCCGCCGTCGCCGCCGGGGTGCAGGCGGTGATGACCGGCCACCTGCTGGTGCCGGCCCTCGACCCGGAACTGCCGGCCACGCTGAGCCAGCGCATCCTCGGCGGGCTGCTCCGCGACGAGATGGGCTTCTCCGGTGTGGTGGTGACCGACGCGATGGAGATGCGCGCGGTCGCCGACCGGTACGGGTTCGCCGGGGCCACCGTCCGCGCCCTGGCGGCGGGGGCGGACGCGATCTGCGTCGGCGGCGAGCGGGCCGACGAGCAGGCGGCACGCGAGCTTCGCGACGCCATCGTCGCCGCCGTCGTCTCCGGTGAGCTGCCCGAGGAACGGCTCGCCGAGGCCGCCAAGCGGGTCGGACAGCTCGCCGCCTGGACGATGGCCGCCCGCACCGCCGGGTCGGCGGGGCGACGCGGCGCCGCCGACGTCGGACTGGTCGCCGCCCGCCGCGCCGTCCGGGTCACCGCCTCCCGGACCGCGGCGTCCGCGCTGCCGCTGACCCGCCCGGCGTACGTCGTCGAATTCGAGCCCCTCCGCAACATCGCCATCGGCGCGGAGACCCCGTGGGGCATCGGCGCGCCCCTGGGCGAGTTGCTGCCCGGCACCAGCACGGTCCGCTACGCCGAGACCGACGTACCGGCCGACCCGGGCGCGGGGGCGGGCAGCCGCCCGCTCGTCCTGGTGGTCCGCGACCTGCACCGGCACGAGTGGATGCGCTCCGCCGTGCACCGGGCGTTGGCCGCCCGGCCGGACGCGGTGGTGGTCGAGTTGGGCGTGCCGGAGTTGGTGACCGGGTCGGTGCACCTGGCCACCCACGGCGCGACCCGGGCCAGCGGACGGGCCGCCGCCGAGGTGCTGACCGGCGCCCGCTGACCGGCCCGCGCGTGTTGGCCGACCGGCGCCCGCTGACCGGCCCGCGCGTGTTGGCCGACCGGCGTCCGCTGTCCGGCCCGTGCCCGCTGTCGGGCCCGCGTTACGGCAGGTCGGCCACCAGGTCGGCGTACTCGGGGTGCTTGTCGATGAACGCCGCCATGAAGGGGCACTGCGGCACCACCGTCGCGCCCCGGGCACGGACCTCGTCCAGGGTGCCCCGGATCAGCGCGCCGCCCACGCCCTTGCCCTGGAAGCCCCGGTCCACCTCGGTGTGGGTGAAGACCAGGACCTCCCCGCGCATCAGGTAGGCGGTGAAGCCGGCCAACGCGTCGTCGACCAGGATCTCGAAGCGGCGCTTCGCCGGGTTGTCCTCGACCAGGGTGCTCATCCGGCCATTGTCCCCGCGGCGTCGGCCAGCGCGTCGAGTTCGGCGAGCAACCGGTCGACCTCGTCGGCCGTGTTGTAGTGGTAGATGCTGGCCCGCACCGCGCCGCCGCTGTCGCGTAGACCCATCATCTCGAAGTACTCGTAGGCGTAGTAGTCGCCGACGGAGAGGCAGAACCCGGCGGCGCCCAACGCCTCCTGGGTGGCCGCCGGGGTCACGCCGGCGACCCGGAACGAGACCGTCGGGCAGCGCCGCGCCGGCGACCCGTAGACGGTGATCGCCGGTCGCTGCGCCAGCCCGGTGAGCAGCCGGTCCAGCAGTGCCTCCTCGTGCGCCTGCGCGGCGGCCAGCCCGGCCCGCAGCCGCGCCCGCCGGTCCCCGACCGCGTCCGGATCCAGCCCCGCCAGGTGATCCACCGCCGCCGTGACACCGGCGAGCAGCGGGAAGCTCGGCGTGCCGTACTCGAACCGGTCCGGCACCGCGTCCGAGGACGGCACCAGCTTCGCCGGGCGCAGCGCCTCCCACCGGGCCGGGTCGGCCACCATCGCCGCCAGGTGCGGCCCGGACCACTTGTACGCGCTGGTCACCAGCACGTCGGCACCGAGCGAGGCCAGGTCCGTCGGTCCGTGCGGAACCGAGTGCACCCCGTCGACGTGGACCAACGCGCCGACCGCGTGCGCGATCTTGGCGATCGTCGGCACGTCCGGCACGGTGCCGATGGCGTTGCTGCCGGCGGTCACCGCGACCAGCCGGGTCCGCTCGCCGACCAGGTCGGCGTACTGGGCGGCGGGCAGCTCCCCGGTGCCCGGGTCGACCTCGGCCCAGCGCACCGTCGCACCGGCCGCCTCGGCGGCCTGCACCCACGGCCGGATGTTCGCGTCGTGGTCGAGGCCGGACACCACCACCTCGTCACCCGGACGCCAGCTCGCGCCGAGCGTACGGGCCAGGGTGTACGTCAGCGCGGTGGCACTCGGACCGAGCACCACCCCGGCCGGGTCGGCGCCGAGCAGGTCGGCGACCGCCGAGCGGGCCTCGGCCACCAGCTCCAACGACCGGCGACCCGGTACGGAGGCGGCGCTGCGGTTGCCGACCGCCGATCGCATGGCGTCGGTGACCGCGTCGACCACACCCGCCGCGGTCTGGGTGCCACCGGCACCGTCGAAGTGGACGAAGCCCTCGGTCAGGGCGGGGTACGCGGCCCGGGTGCGGGCGATGTCGAACGGCATGTCCCGGACCCTAACCGGGGCGCTCCCCGCGCTCGCTGTCGCGTGGGCGTCGCGGGCGTCTCGTACTCTTGGCGGGGTGACGAACCGACCCGCCACCATGCCCATGCCCCCCGTCCGCCGCGCCGCCGGTCTCTTCGCCGGTCTGGCGCTCGGCCTCGCCGTGCTCGCCGGTTGCAGCTCCCAGGGCGCCTCCACCGACTGCGGGCTGGACGCCTGCACGGTCACCTTCGAGCGGGGTGTCGACGCGAGCGCCACCATCCTGGGCGTCGAGGCCAAACTGGTCGGCGCCGAGGGCGACCAGGTGACCGTCGAGGTCGCCGGGGAGCAGCTCACCCTGACCATGGGCCAGCAGGCCGCCGAGGCCGGCGGTTTCGCGGTCACCCTGGACAGCGTCACCGACCAGCAGGTGAAGGTCCGCGTCTCCCGCAACCCCGGTAACTGACCCCACGCCGGGAGGCGGTGGCCGACGTTTGGGAATCTTCGTAATCGGAGATTGTGACGCCATGTCACTCACCCGTAGCGCGCAAGCCACCGCCTCCCGAACGGCGGACAGCCGGTGGCTGGAACTCCTCGCCCGGGCCGGCTTCATCGGCTACGGCATCGTCCACCTCCTCTTCGCCTGGTTGGCGTTGCAGATCGCGTTCGGCACGTCGTCCGACGACGGCGACCAGTCCGGCGCGCTGCGTACCCTCTCCGAACAGCCCCTGGGTAAGTTCCTGGTCATCGCCGTCGCGGTCGGCCTGCTCGCGATGGCGATCTGGCAGGCGTTGGAGGCCGCCAGCGGGCATCGCGCCGAGCGGGGCAGGGAGCGGGTCATGGAACGGCTCGCCTCGGCGGGCCGGACCATCGTCTACCTCTACTTCGCCTGGACCGCCTTCAAGGTCTTCAAGGACGCCGGGTCGAACAGCGCCGACCAGCAGGAAGCGCTGACCGGCAAGCTGATGACCTCCAGCGGCGGCCGTTGGCTGGTCGGCCTGGCCGGTCTGGTGCTCGCCGCGATCGGCGTCGGCCTGGTCATCTACGGTGCCCGCAAGAAGTTCGAGAAGCACCTGAAGACCGGTGAGATGAGCCCGAAGACCCGCCAGTTGGCCCGCCGACTCGGCATGGCCGGCTACATCGCCAAGGGCGTCGCGTACGGCATCGCCGGTCTGCTGGTCATCGTGGCCGCGGTCAACTACGACCCGGAGAAGGCCCGTGGTCTGGACGCCGCGCTGCACACACTGCGCGAGCAGTCGTACGGCATGTTCCTGCTGACCCTGGTCGCCCTGGGCATCGCCGCCTTCGGCGTCTACTGCTTCCTCCAGTCCCGGTACCGCAAGGTCTGAGCTGGTCGATAGCACGGACATCGGGCACTCTTGGGCTTTTGCCCGGAGTGCCCGACGTCTGACCGAAGGGAAGCAACGGAGCTGTGCAGAACTATCTCGAAACGGCCGTCGCCACGCTCGTCGCGGCGGCGGTCGCTCTCCTCCTGGTCGAGGTCGTCCACCGGCTGACCCGGCGGTTCGGCCGTCGGTCGCAGCTGCTGACCGAGTTGACCGACCACGCGCACCGCCCGTTCCAGGTCGCCGGGACGGTCCTCGCCGTGCAGTTCGCCGTACGCTTCAGCACCGGGTACGCGGTCGGCGAGAGCTGGCGTCGCCTGGTGCTGCACCTGCTCGTGCTCGCCGTCATCGCCACGGTGGCCTGGTTGGTGGCCGCGCTGCTGGTCGTCGTGGAGGACACCGCGCTGGCCCGGTTCCGGGTCGACGTACCGGACAATCGGCACGCCCGGCGGGTCCGGACCCAGGTGGTGATGCTGCGCCGGCTGACCATCGCGGTGATCGTCATCCTGACCATCGGCGTGATGCTGATGACGTTCCCGAGCGTGCGGGGCATCGGCGCGGGTGTGCTGACCTCGGCCGGTGTGGTCGGTGTGGTGGCCGCGCTCGCCGCGCAGAGCCTGCTCGGCAACGTCTTCGCCGGCCTCCAGCTCGCCTTCAGCGACGCCGTCCGGCTGGACGACGTGGTGGTCGTCGAGGGGGAGTGGGGCCGGATCGAGGAGCTGACCCTGAGCTACGTGGTCGTGCAGATCTGGGACGACCGGCGATTGATCCTGCCCACCTCGTACTTCACCAGCAAGCCGTTCCAGAACTGGACGCGCACCGAGTCCGCGGTGCTCGGCACCGCCGAGTTCGACGTGGACTGGGCGGTGCCGGTGCAGACCATGCGCGAGGAGCTTCGCCGCCTCGTCGAGGGCACCGAGCTGTGGGACGGGCGGGTGTGCGTCCTGCAGGTCACCGACGCCACCGGCGGGATGGTCCGCGTCCGCGCGTTGGTCAGCGCCGCCGACGCGGGCAGTCTGTGGGACCTGCGGTGCCTGGTGCGGGAGCACCTGGTGGCCTGGATCCGGGACAACCGGCCGACCTCGATGCCCCGGATCCGTACCGAGCTGGGCGACTCCACCAGCAACCTGCCCTGGCAGTGGGTGCAGCCGCGGCGGCCGGTCCGCCGCCGCTCCGACACCGAAGCCCCCGACGACGCCCGCGTCTTCGGCGGCAGCGACGACGGCGACGCCCGAAGCGAAGCCTTCGTAGGCCCCGAAGAAACCCGCCCCTGACCCCCACCCCCCACCCGGCCCCCCGAAGGGGCCCGCGCACCCGGCCCCACGAAGGGGCCCGCGCAAGTTCGGTGATGTTGCTGCCTCCGAAGCGCTCGAGGCAGCAACATCGGTGATGTTGCGCGGATCTTGGGCGCGGGGCCGGGCCCGGCCGGGTGCGGGGCCGGCCGGGTGCGGGGCCGGCCGGGTGCGGGGCCGGCCGGGTGCGGGGCCGGGCGGGTGCGGGTCGGCGGGGGTGCGGGCGCGGGGCCGCGACACCCGGGTCTGGTCCGTTGCGGGAGGTTTGGTCGGGCTTGGGTGGGGGATGTGCTGCCGGACGTCTCTGCCTCGATCACCGCATCAGCCGGCGTATCCGCGGCGCGGCGTCCCGACAAGGGGCACGGTCGGGCGTTCGGCGCGCTTTAGGATTGACGGGCGGCGACTCCGGGCATACAGCGCGGTGATGAGGAAAGGAGGACAGCATGGCTGACGTGGCGAACGCCCGCACATCCCACAACGGGAGCGAGCCCTCCACCGCCGAGTTGGTGCAGCGGGCCACCGAACAGGTCTCCCGCCTCGTGCGGGACGAACTGGCGCTGGCCCGAGCGGAGTTGACCCAGAAGGGCAAGCACGCCGGCATCGGCCTCGGCCTCTTCGGCGGTGGCGGTGCCCTGGCGTTCTTCGGCCTGGGCGCGTTGGTCGCCACGGCGATCCTGCTGCTCGACCTGGTGTTGCCCGCCTGGGCCGCCGCGCTGATCGTCGCGGTGGCCTGTTTCCTGGTGGCCGGCATCCTCGCCCTGGTGGGCAAGAAGCAGGTCAGCCGTGCCGTTCCGCCCGTGCCGGCGGCGACGGTCCGCAGCCTCCGGGCCGACGTGGACACTGTCACGGCCGCGGTGAAGGACAGGGGGCGGCAATGACCGGCAACGGGACCGGCGACACGGAGGCGCTCCGTGAGGAGATCCGTCGCACCCGGGTCGAGTTGGGCGAGACGATGGAGGCGTTGGCCGCCAAGGCCGACGTCAAGGCGCGTTTGAAGGAGTCCGCCGGGCAGGCGAAGGAGCGGATGCGCGAGCAGGCGGCACAGACCGTCGCCCGGGTCCGCGGGCAGGCCGTGCGGGGCGCCGGAATGGCGCGGGCACAGGCACACCAGAAGGGTGGGCTGGTGCGCGACAAGGGTGAGCTGGTGCGCCGCAACCCGGTGCCGTGGGCGGCCATCGCCGCCGGTGCGGTGGCGACCGTGGTGGTGTTGATGATCGTGCGGGGGAGGCGTAGGTGAGCAAGAGCATCAGCCGGGTCGCGTACCGGCCGGTCGGCGTGTTGTTGGGTATCGCCGCAGGCACGGTGGCCGGGGCGATCTTCCGGCAGGTCTGGAAGGTCACCGCGGGCGACGGCGAGGCGCCGAACGCGACCGACGAGGATCGCGGCTGGGGCGAGATCCTGGCCGCCGCGGCGCTGCAGGGCGCGATCTTCGCGGTCGTCCGGGCCGCCGTGGACCGCGGCGGGGCGGTCGGCGTACGCCGGATGACCGGCTCCTGGCCGGACTGACCACAGCGACTTCAGCCCTCTTCCCGCATCGATGGGAAGGGGGCTTTCGCATGGCTTCGGACGCCACCCAGCGGATCTGAGGCATCCGTCAGGTCACATGTCGGAGAAATTCGTCGGGAAGGTCGTGACAGACTTTTTGCGTACGTGATTTGCTGGTCCACGCTGTTGAGAGATGGCGTGGGTTGAGAGAAGTCTCCTTCGTGGGGCCGCCTCAGGCGCCGCTGCTCGAAAACGGCCAATCGGCCGGACGGCGTGCACGGCCACCAGTTTTTAGAGGGAGATACACATGGCTCAGGGAACCGTGAAGTGGTTCAACGCTGACAAGGGCTTCGGCTTCATCACCGTCGATGGTGGGGGTGCTGACGTGTTCGTCCACTTCTCGGCCATCCAGACCAGCGGCTACCGTTCGCTGGAGGAGAACCAGCGGGTGGAGTTCGAGATCGCTCAGGGTCAGAAGGGCCCGCAGGCCGAGCAGGTTCGTCCCATCTGAGTGAGACGGCCGGCCCCCGCCGGCCAGTGGGACGATCCGGCCAGGGTCGTTGAAAGCCCTGCATCCCTCCCGGGGTGCAGGGCTTTTCCACGTCCTGTTCCGTAGTGGACGGATCGCTCAGCGTCGGCGACGCGAGCGTAGACCGAGCCAGAGCACCACCAGCCCGGCCAGCGCCACGAGCGGGCCGAGCACCGCCCAGATCCGCTCGCCGGTCATCAGGCTGCCGTTGACGTAGCCGAGGCCCTGCACCGTCCACACGGCACCGACCACGACGGCCAGCAGACCGAGGGTGAGCGGAAGCCAGCCCCTCATCGATTCCCCTCTCCGCTGCCCGAGGCGGCGCGCCGCCGTCCAGCATCGCCGGTCGTGCGACGCGACGCGAGCACCCCGGGTGCGTGGGTCACCACCGGTCGTGCACCTGCGGGCGGATCAGCTCGTCGTAGACCTCGCGTACGGCGGTCAACTGGTCGTCGGTGAGCGGCGACAGGGCCGCCGCGGCGGCGTTGCGTCGGGCCTGGTCGGCGTCGCGGGCACCGGGGATGACGACGGTCACGCCCGGCTGGTCCAGCACCCACCGCAGCGCGAACTGCGCCATCGTGCGGTCGGCGTCGACCAGCGGCGCGAGCCGGCGTACGGCGGCGAGCCCCTGCGCGAAGTCGACCCCGGAGAACGTCTCGCCGACGTCGAAGGCGGCGCCCTGCCGGTTGTAGTTGCGGTGGTCGTCGGCGGGGAACTCGGTGTGCTCGTCGTACCGGCCGGAGAGCAGGCCGCTGGCCAGCGGCACCCGGGCGATGATGCCCACGCCGGCGTCCGCGGCGGCGGGCAGGACGCGCTCCAGCGGCTTGTGGCGGACCGCGTTCAGGATGATCTGGACGCTCGCCACGCCCGGCCGGGCGATCGCGGTGAGGGCCTGGTCGCAGGTCTCCACGCTGACGCCGTACCCGGCGATGGCCTTCTCGGCGACCAGGGTGTCCAGCCCGTCGAAGACCTCGTCGGAGGAGAACACGGCGGTGGGCGGGCAGTGCAGCTGGACCAGGTCCAGCGTGTCCATTCCCAGGTTGGCCCGGGAACGGTCGGTCCACTGCCGGAAGTTGGCCAGGGTGTACGCCTGCGGCCGCTGCTCGACGCGGCGGCCCATCTTGGTGGCGACGGTGAGCCCGGCGTCGGGTCGGGAGCGGAGGAAGCGACCGATGAGCTGCTCGCTGCGGCCGTCGCCGTACACGTCGGCGGTGTCGAGGAAGGTGACTCCGGAGTCCACGGCGGCGGTGAGCACCGCCATCGCGTCGGCCTCGCTGACGGTGCCCCAGTCGGCGCCGAGTTGCCAGGCGCCCAGGCCGACCGCGCCGACGGTCCGGCCGAGCCGGGTGAAGCTGCGCTGTTCCATGCCCCGAGCCTAGTGATCGGGTTGCCGCGGTGCCACGCGAGCCGTATCGTAAAACAAGACGGACGTACGGTTTGGGGGCGAGATGTGGGATCCGACGGCCTACCTGCGCTACGGCGACGAGCGGTCCCGGCCGTTCCACGACCTCGTCGCACGGATCCCCGCCGCGCGACCCCGGGCCGTGGTCGACCTCGGCTGCGGCCCCGGCCACCTCACCGCCACCCTCGCCGAGCGCTGGCCGACGAGCCGGGTCATCGGCCTGGACTCCGCACCCGAGATGATCGACCGGGCCGCCGCGCTGGACGCTCCCGTCGACTTCGCGGTCGCCGACCTGCGCGACTGGCGTCCGACCGGCGACGAGGACGTGGTCGTCAGCAACGCCGCCCTGCAGTGGGTGCCCGGCCACCAGGAGTTGCTGCGCCGCTGGGCCGCCGAACTGCCCGCCGGGGCGTGGCTCGCCATGCAGGTCCCCGGCAACTTCGAGGCTCCATCGCATCGCGCGCTCCGCGAGGTCGCCGACCGGCCCACCTGGCGCGCCGAGGTCGCCCCGCTGCTGCGCGCGGACCCCGTCGACGACCCGACCGACTACGCGGCGCTGCTGACCACCGCGGGCTGCGCGGTGGACGCCTGGGAGACTACCTACGTGCACCTGCTGCCGGCTCGGCCCGCCGCCGAGCACCCGGTTCTCACCTGGATGGAAGGCACCGCGCTACGCCCGGTCCGGGCCGCGCTGGACGCCGCCGGCTGGTCGGCCTTCCGGGCCGAGCTGGGGGTACGGCTCACCGCCGCGTACCCGGTGCGGCAGGGTCAGGTGTACTTCCCGTTCCGCCGCGTCTTCGTCGTCGCCCACACCGGCGACCATGACCTCGTCGCCCACACCGGCGACCATGCACAGGAGAACCCGTGACCGATCTGACCACCTTCATCGCCGGCCTGCCCAAGGTGGAGCTGCACGTGCACCACGTCGGCTCCGCCTCGCCCCGGATCGTCGCGGAACTGGCCGCCCGCCACGAGGGGCGCACCCCCGTGCCGGCCGACCCCGAGGCGCTCGCCTCCTACTTCGAGTTCCGCGACTTCGCGCACTTCATCGAGGTGTACCTGAGCGTGGTGGACCTCATCCGCGACCCGGAGGACGTCTGGATCCTCACCCACGAGGTGGCCCGGGAGCTGGCCCGCCAACAGGTCCGCTACGCGGAGCTGACCATCACCCCGTACTCGCACGTGCGCCGGGGCATCCCCGCGCCGGCCTTCTGCGAGGCCATCGAGGACGCCCGCCGGCGTGCCCTCGCCGACTTCGGCCTCGACCTGCGCTGGTGCTTCGACATCCCCGGCGAGGCCGGCCTCCCCGCCGCCGAGGAGACGCTGCGCGTCGCCCTGGACGAGCGCCCCGACGGGCTGGTCAGCTTCGGCCTGGGTGGCCCCGAGATCGGCGTACCCCGGCCGCAGTTCCGGCCCTACTTCGACCAGGCCCGCGCGGCCGGTCTGCACTCCGTCCCGCACGCCGGGGAGACCACCGGGCCGCAGACGATCTGGGACGCGCTGAACGAGCTGGGCGCCGAGCGCATCGGGCACGGCATCTCCGCCGCCCAGGACCCGAAGCTGCTGACCTACCTGGCCGAGCGGCAGATCGGGATGGAGATCTGCCCGACGTCCAACGTACGGACCCGGGCGGTCGCCGACCTCGACGAGCACCCGCTGCGCCAGCTCGTGGACGCCGGGCTGCTGGTCACCATCAACTCCGACGACCCGCCGATGTTCGGCACCACCCTCAACGACGAGTACGCGGTGGCGGCCCGACTCCTCGGCACCGACCGCGAGGGCCTGGCCGGGCTGGCCCGCAACGCCGTGAGCGCGTCCTTCCTCGACGCCGCCGGCAAGCAGCGGATCACCGCCGAGATCGACGCGTACGTCGCCACCGCGCGCTGACCCGACGCGACCCGGCCGACGGGGGAGAGCAGGGCGCGCGGCGGGAGCGTGGGTGTGGGGGGACCTGAGACTCCCGCCGCGCGCGCGGCTTCACCGGCCGTGGGTGCATGGTGCGCTCGACCGGTGAAACTGGTGGGTTCGTGCTCTGATCCTGTCAGCCCGCAGGCGTTCCAGCTCGGTCGTTAACCGCGATCTAAGGAAGACTTGCACCGGGGCACAACCGGCCCACCGGTCACTCGTCGGTGGGGCGCTGGCGGGGCCAGCGACGGCCGCTGGTCTTCGTGTCCCGGGCGTCGCGGGCCATCCGACCGACCAGGCCGAAACGGCTCACCTGCCGGGGCGTCGCCTCCGGATCGGCCAGCAGCATCACCACACTGGCCCCGCCCAACCGTGCGCGGTCGATGCTCACCGAACCGTTGGCCTGCAACGCCACCCGCTTGGCGATGTCCAGACCGAGCCCGGTCGAACCCTGGTCACTGGCCCCCCGGCGCAGCGCCCGGTCCGGGTTGGCGATGCCCGGTCCGGCGTCGTCGACCCGGATCGCCACGTACCCGTCCCGCCGCGACACGGCCACCTCGAACGCGGTGCCCTGCGGGGTGTACCGGAAGACGTTTCCGATCACCGCGTCCAGCGCGGCGGCCAGCTCGGCCCGCGGCACCGGGGCGGGGATGCGCAACTGTGCGCCGTTCACCCGGTGTGGCCGGTTCTGGTCGCCGGCCAGCGCCGCCCAGAACACCATCCGGTCCCGGACCACCTCGCTGACGTCGCACATCGCCGGCCCGGCCTCGTGCGCCACCGCCTTGCGGGTGGTCTTGATCAGCACGTCGATCTCACCCTCCAGGGTGACGATCGCCTGCCGGATCCGCCGGATGCCGCGAAGCCGGTCCAACTCCGCCGGACTGAACGACCCCACGCTGGTGTCGTCGGACTCCAACGCCTCCGCGTCCAACCGCAACACCGTCAACGGGGTACGCAGACGGTGCGACAGGTCGGCCACCAGCTCCCGCTCGTCGGTGCGGGCCGCGTCGAGGCGGTCGGCCATCCGGTTGAAGGCGTACCCGGCCTCGGCCAGTTCGCGGGGACCGGTCGGCTCGACGCGTACCCCTGCATCGCCGTCGCCCACGGAGAGCGCGGCCTTGACCAGACCCCGGGTCGCGTCCACCGCGCGGGCGGCGACCCGATCGACGACCAGCACCGCCGCTCCGACCATCGCCGCGCCGACCGCGAACAGGAGCAACCAGGTGCCGCCGCCCTCGCCCAACGTCGAATCCGGCAGGAACACCTCGACCACCGCCGTCCGGTCACCGAGGACCACCGGGTCGAGCCGCACCACGCCGCCGTCGACGTCGACCACCAGCGACCGCTTGTCGGCTCGGGCGCGGTCCAGGTCGCCGCCGCCGGCCCGACCGGCGGACTCGTCCAACCCCAACCCGTGCACCACCGGACGGGTCGGGGCCCCCTCGGCGCTGGCCACCACGGCACGCTCGACGACCGCCGGATCGGTGCTCACCGCGAGCGCGCCGGTCACCAACGCGCTGCGCCGAGCCGCGTCGGCGATCGCCTCGTCCCGGCTCTGCTCCCGCAGGCTGAGCCCGAGCGGGATCAGGAAGGCGAGCGCGACGAGACTGCACATGCCGGCCGTGAGCAGGGCCAGCGCCGTCCTCAGTCCGGCGCCACCAGCCGGAACCCGACCCCCCGCACGGTGCGCAGGTAGCGCGGCTTCGCCGCGGACTCGCCCATCTTTCTGCGCAGCCAGTACAGGTGAACGTCGATTGTCTGGTCCTCGCCGACCGATGGCTGCCGCCATACCTCCTCCAAGAGTTCCCGGCGGGACACTACCCGCCCAGGTCGCGCGGCGAGATACGCCAGCAGGTCGAATTCCTTGCGGGTCAGCGCCAGTGGCTCCCCGTCGAGCTGGGCGCTGCGCTCGCCCACGTCCACCCGCAGCCCGCCGACGCTGTGCACCGCCGGCTGCACCGCCCGGCTGGCCCGCCCGGCCCGGCGCAGCACCGTGGTGATCCGCGCGTCCAGGTGCGCCCCGGTGAACGGCTTGACCATGTAGTCGTCGGCACCGGCGCGCAGCAGTTTGACGACCGACTGCTCGTCGTCGCGGGCCGTCGCGATGATGATCGGGACATCGGTGATGCCGCGCAGCATCCGCAGCGCGTCCGAGCCGTCCAGGTCCGGCAGGCCCAGGTCCAGAACCACCAGGTCGGGTGTCTCCGCGGCGACCCGACGCAGCGCGTCCAACGCCGTACCGACGGCGTGCACGGCATGCCCCCGGTCGGTGAGGGACCGCAGCATCGCGCCGCGTACGACGTGATCGTCTTCGACCAGGAGCACGGAGGCCACGACAAGACCGTACTTGGCCTGGCAAGTTGATCGCGTTGCGACGTGCCTGAGGAGCGGGCAAGCTGGTACGACGATGTCCTTCACGCTGTTCGTCGATGCCCGCCTGGCGCTCGCCCGGGACAGCCTCGCCGGTCTCTCCACCGGTGACGCGCTCGGCGAACGGTCCGCGTCGTCGGCGTCCGTCGATCTCGCCGAGGGCGCACTGCCACCGGCTCCCTGGCGGTGGACCGACGACACCGAGATGGCCTGCTCGGTCCTCGCCGCCCTGGTCGACGGCGGCGACATCGACCGGGACCGGCTGGCCCTGGCCTTCGCCGAACGTCGCGACCCCCGCCGGGGCTACGGCGACGGCGCCACGGAGATCCTGCGGCTGATCCACGGCGGCACCCCGTGGCCGTTGGCCGCCGCCTCCGCCTTCGACGGGCAGGGCTCCTGCGGCAACGGCGCGGCGATGCGGGTCGGCCCGTTGGGCGCGTACTTCGCCGACTCGACAGCCCGCGCCGCCGCGCAGGCCCGCGCCTCGGCCGAGGTGACGCACGCGCACCCGGAGGGCATCGCGGGGGCGGTCGCGGTCGCCGTCGCCGCCGCGCTGGCCGCCCGGTCCCGCCTCGACGGGCACCGGCCGGCCCCGGAGCGGCTGCTCGCCGGGATCGCCGCCGCGCTCGATTCCGGCACCGAGGTGCACCGGAGCGTGAACCGGGCCGCCGGGCTGCTCGGCCGGCCACTGGCCCGCGTGGTGGCGGCGCTGGGCAACGGCTCCCGGGTGACCGCCCAGGACACCGTCGGCTTCACCCTCTGGGTGGCCGCCACCCACCTCGACGACTACCCGGCGGCGATCCGGACGTGCGTACGGGCCGGCGGTGACGTGGATACCACGGCCGCCATCGCCGGTTCGGTGGTGGCTGCCCACACCGGCGTCGGCACCCCGGGCGGCGTGCCCGAGCCGTGGCTGGCCGCCCGCGAACCATTACCGCCCTGGGCGCCCTGACGGCCCGGCGCGCTGGTGGCCTGGTCGCCTGGCCTGCCCGGGGCGTCGTGGGCGTGATCGACTCGGGTCTCCGGAAGTCGGGCTGTCCACGTGACCTGGATGCCGCGGTTTCCGGGAACCCGAGTCGATCAACGAGAAGCAGGCACCGGCTCGGCCGGCCTTGCGGCCTCGGCCGGCGTCGGCGTCTTGGGTTCACCGGGGGCTTCGGCCTGGGGCGCGGTCTGGGTCTGGGTCGGCGCTCCGGGTTCGCCGGGGGCTTCGGTCGGGGTTGCGGCCTCCGCCGGGGTCGCGGTCTCGGCGGTGCGGCCGGTGACCTCGGCGAGGGTGGGGAATTCGTCCGTGTTCCCGGTCACCTCGGCGAGTGCGGCGGCCTCGTTCGGGTCGCGCCGACGCCATCGGCTGATCAGCCAACCGATGGCCGCGCCGCCGCCGAGCCCGGCGAGCAGGCCGGCGGCCAGCATCCCGTCGGCGCTGCCGGACTCCTCGTCGGCGCCGCCCGCACGATCCGCCGGGCCGCCGTCGACACCGCTACCCGGGTCGGCGGGCGCACCGGCGGCCGGGGCGCCGTGGCCCCCGCCGTGGGTGGCCGGTCCGGCGCCGGGGAGCGCCGGCAGCAGAGTCAGCACCGGGGCCCGGTGCGGGCCCGTGGCGTCCGCCCACCGGACGGCCGTGCCGTCGGCGTACGTCTGGACCACCTCGAAGGTGAGCCGCTCCGCCTGCGGCATCGGTCCCATGGACAGCGCCAGGCGGGCCGGACCGGGGCCGCCGTCGCCGACCCGGACCCAGGTCACCGCCGTGGTCACCGTGCTCACCCCGGAGGAGTGGATTCCGGCCAGCGGCTTGTCGAGGGTGCGGGAGCTGAGCCGGGGCGCCCAACCGTCCACCGACATCGGGTAGACCTCGGCGATCGGCGCGTCGGCCGGCAACCGGATCTCGATCTGCTTGGTCTTCGTGCCGGCGCGCTCCTCCGGCACGGTGAACTCGAGGCGTACGGCGTCGCCCTGCCGAGCCTTGGTCGGGGTGGTCGTCACGTCCGCCGCGTCCGCCGTGCCGGGCCAGAACAGCAGCCCGGCGGCGGTCAGCGCGGTCACCGCCGCGATCCGCCGTCGACGCTCGCCGCCGTGCGTGCTCGCCATCTCGTGCCCCCATCCGTCTCCGCGCGGCCGGCACCGGTTTTCCGGCCACACCCGGTAGTTCGGCTGCGAGGCGCGAAAGGTTCAACGCGAGCCGTCCGGAAGGCGGCGACGGCGCGACCGATAGCATCGGCAGGAGCCGAGGATCGGCACCGTTTCGTACCGCTTGGAGGAGTCATCGTGTCCGCACCCCGTACCCCCGCCGTGGCCGACCCCGTCGTCGTCGCCGCCGGGACGACGGCGGCCGACGCGGTGGCCGCGGCCGGACTGCCCGCGAACGGCCCCAAGGCGATCGTCGTGGTCCGCGACCCGGAGGGTCAGCTCCGTGACCTGGACTGGGCGCCGGCCGAGGAGACCGTCGTCGAGCCGGTCAGCCTGGACTCGCCGGACGGGCTCAACGTGCTGCGCCACTCCACCGCGCACGTCCTCGCCCAGGCCGTGCAGGACGTCTTCCCCGAGGCCAAGCTGGGCATCGGCCCGCCCATCGAGAACGGCTTCTACTACGACTTCGACGTCGACAAGCCGTTCCAGCCCGATGACCTCAGCAAGCTCGAGAAGCGCATGCAGGAGATCATCAAGTCCGGGCAGCGCTTCCGCCGCCGCCGCTTCGGCAGCCTGGACGAGGCGCGCTCCGAGCTGGCCGACGAGCCGTTCAAGCTGGAGTTGATCGAGGTCAAGGGCGAGGGCCTGGACACCGACGAGGTCATGGAGGTGGGCGGCGGCGAGCTGACCATCTACGACAACCTCGACGCCAAGGAGGACAAGGTCTGCTGGTCGGACCTGTGCCGGGGTCCGCACCTGCCGACCACCCGCCTGATCGGCGCGTTCAAGCTGATGCGGTCCGCCGCCGCCTACTGGCGGGGGTCGGAGAAGAACCCCCAACTGCAGCGGGTGTACGGCACCGCGTGGCCCACCCGGGACGAGCTCAAGGCGTACCTCAAGCTGTTGGAGGAGGCCGCCCGGCGCGACCACCGCAAGCTCGGCGCGGACCTCGACCTGTTCAGCTTCCCCGACGAGATCGGCTCCGGCCTGGCGGTCTTCCACCCCAAGGGCGGCATCATCCGGCGGGAGATGGAGAACTACTCCCGGCAGCGGCACGAGGCCGCCGGGTACGAGTTCGTCAACACCCCGCACATCACCAAGGCGCAGCTGTTCCAGACCTCCGGTCACCTGCCGTACTACGCGGACACCATGTTCCCGCCCATGCAGCTGGAGGGCGCGGACTACTACCTCAAGGCGATGAACTGCCCGATGCACAACCTGATCTTCAGGTCGCGCGGGCGGTCGTACCGTGAGCTGCCGTTGCGGATGTTCGAGTTCGGCACCGTCTACCGGTACGAGAAGTCCGGCGTCGTGCACGGCCTCACCCGGGTCCGGGGTCTCACCCAGGACGACTCGCACATCTACTGCACCCGCGAGCAGATGGCCGGTGAGCTGTCCACGCTGCTCAGCTTCGTGTTGGACCTGCTGCGTGACTACGGCCTGGACGACTTCTACCTGGAGTTGTCGACCCGGGACGACTCGCCCAAGTTCATCGGTGCCGACGAGGACTGGGAGGAGGCCACCGAGGCGCTGCGGACCGCCGCCGCGACCTCCGGCCTGGAGTTGGTGCCCGACCCGGGCGGCGCGGCGTTCTACGGGCCGAAGATCTCCGTGCAGGCCCGCGACGCGATCGGCCGGACCTGGCAGATGTCCACCATCCAGGTCGACTTCAACCAGCCGGAGCGCTTCGGGTTGGAGTACCAGGCCGCCGACGGCAGCCGCCAGCGACCCGTCATGATCCACCGGGCGTTGTTCGGGTCGATCGAGCGGTTCTTCGGGGTGCTCACCGAGCACTACGCCGGGGCGTTCCCGGCCTGGCTGGCGCCGGTGCAGGTGGTCGGCATCCCGATCCGCGAGGACCACACCGACTACCTGCACGGTTTCGTGGCGGCGCTGCGCGCCGAGGGTGTCCGCGCCCAGGTGGACGCGGGTGACGACCGGATGCAGAAGAAGATCCGTACGGCGCAGCAGCAGAAGATCCCGTTCATGGTCATCGCCGGCGACGACGACGTGGCCGCCGGGACGGTCTCCTTCCGCTACCGCGACGGCTCCCAGCGCAACGGCGTACCGGTCGCCGAGGCGGTGACCCACATCCTCGACGTGGTCGGCTCCCGCACCAACATCGGTCCGTCCGCCGCCGCGGAGTGACGCCCCGGTGCGTGCCCGGCCGACCGGCCGGGCACGCACCGGCGTCAGATGCCGCAGTTCGGCGCCGACCAGCCGCCCACCGCCGCGACGTGCGTGTGGTCGTTGTGGTCCGGGTAGCCGGGGCCGAGGATCTGGCCGAAGCCGTGGTAGCGGGCCTGCTGGGCCAGTCGGCAGAACGACGGTGACCCGACCAGGTCGACCCCGTCGCCGTACAGGTGTCGGCTGTTCGACGCGCCGCCGACCGCGCTGTTGCAGGCGTAGCTGCGGAAGCTGCTGCTGATCACGATCGACACGTCACCGAGGGCGTGCCGCATGGCCTGGAGCTTCCACATCGAGACGAGCGCGTTGAACCGCGCGGTGCTCGCCGAGACCGCGCCACCGGACCAGTCGCTGTTGCACTTGTTTAGCTCGGCGTAGCTGAAGTTGGCCGGTGTGCAGTCGTCGTCCTGGAGGGCGTAGAGCCGGTTGTACGTCTGCGGCCCGGCGATCCCGTCCGCGGGCAGCCCGTACGCCTGCTGGAAGCGGATCACCGCCGACCGGGTGGCCGGGCCGAAGGCGCCGTCGAGGCCGAGCACCGCGCCGTAGCCGGGGTAGCCGGCGACGCGGATCTGGAGTTGCCGGACGTCCTCACCGGATGCCCCCTGGGACAGGGTCCGGCCCCAGGTGTAGCAGCCGTCCGCCTGGGCGGCGCCGGCGGTGAGGGTGATGCCGGCCACTGTGGTGGCGGCAGTCAGAGCGAGTGCCGCGAGGAGCCGGCCGAGCCGTCGGATCATGTAACCCTCCATCAATGCATGGAAGTTTCTGGATGCATGGAATCTTCAGGTCTTGCTATTGATCCGTCAAGAACTTGCACGGTGACGTTTTCCCATCCGACAGGTGTCGCGGCACGCCTCAAGTGCTCCGTAGGATCGGCTCGTGACAGGGGAGGAACAGCACACCGACATCGGCGGCATGGCGGACGGCCTGGAGCGGCTCTGGACACCACACCGGATGACCTACATCTCCGGCGAGGACCGCCCGGCCGAGGGCTACGAGAAGCCGACCGGTTGCCCGTTCTGCCGGGGCCCCGAGCTGCCGCCGGAGGAGAGCCTGGTGGTGGCCCGCGGCGAGCACGTCTTCGTGGTGCTCAACCTCTATCCGTACAATCCAGGGCATCTGCTGGTCTGCCCCTACCGGCACGTCGCCGACTACACCGACCTGGACGTGCCGGAGACCACCGAGCTGGCGTCGTACACGCAGACCGCGATGCGGGTGATCCGCAAGGTGAGCAACGCCCACGGCTTCAACCTGGGCATGAACCAGGGCGGGGTGGCCGGTGCGGGCATCGCCGCGCATTTGCACCAGCACGTGGTCCCGCGCTGGGGCGGCGACGCGAACTTCATGCCGGTGATCGGCCGCACCAAGGTCCTGCCGCAACTGCTGCACGACACCCGCGACCTGCTGGCCCGCGCCTGGCCGTCCTGACCGTCGGCGACACGCCGGGCCCGCGCCGCCCGCTAGGCGGCGCGCAGCAGCGGGGTCAGCTCCGGCCAGCTCTCCACCCGGTGTACGAGCGGCAGCAGCGCCTCGTGGGCGGCGACCTCCGCCGGGCGGGGCCGGAACAGGTAGCGGTGCGGCACCGACTCCAGGTAGCCGAGCACCTCCAACTTGTCGTCCACGAAGTGGGTCAGCCCGAGGCGCTCGGCGATTGGCGCCTTGTCCGGCCGGGTACGGCAGAAGTGGACCCGCTCGACCGGGATGCCGGTGCGCGCCGGGAAGCCATGGTGGGCCAGCCACTCCCGGGTGCGGCGCTCGGTGGCCTCCCCGCACTTGGAGACCAGGTGCACCTCGTCGAAATCCGGCCCGAGCGCCGCGAGCGCGTCGAACGCCCCGTCGACCACCGGCGTACGCAGGTAGTGCGCCCCGAAGAACGAGGTGTCGGCGTCCTCGTCGGCCGGCTCGATGATCACTCCGCCGACGTCCACACCCAGCCTCCGCATGCGGCCGATCATGCCGTACCGGTCGGTCGGCTCGCACGCGCGATTCCGGCCCCGGGATCTGCTACGCCCCCGCCCGTGGAGGTGGCACGATCGGCCGATGGCAGTCACGACACGGACGTTGGGACGCAGCGGCATCCAGGTCAGCGCCCTCGGCATGGGGTGTTGGGCGATCGGCGGCCCGTGGGCCGAGGGCACCCAACCGCTCGGCTGGGGTGCGGTCGACGACGACGAGTCGGTGCGTACGGTCCGCCGCGCGCTCGACCTGGGCGTCACCCTCTTCGACACCGCCGACACGTACGGCGCCGGGCACAGCGAGCGAGTCCTCGGCCGGGCGCTGGCCGGTCGCCGGGACGAGGCCGTGATCGCCACCAAGTGGGGTTACACCTTCGACGAGGCGAGCCGACAGGCCACCGGAGAGGACGCGTCGCCCGCGTACCTGCGTAGGGCCGTGACCGACTCGCTGCGCCGGTTGGGCACCGACCGGATCGACCTCTACCAGCTGCACCTCGCCGACCTGTCGGTGCCCCGCGCGCAGGGGCTGATCGGCGGCTGCGAGGACCTGGTCGCCGAGGGCCTGATCCGCGCGTACGGGTGGAGCACCGACCGTGCCGACCGCGCCACCGCGTTCGGGCACGCCACCGCCGTGCAGCACACCCTGTCCGTGCTGCGGGACGCCCCCGAACTGCTCGCCGTCTGCGACAAGTACGACCTGGCCAGCGTCAACCGGGGCCCGCTGAGCATGGGGCTGCTCACCGGCAAGTACACGGCCGCGTCGACCCTGCCGCACGACGACGTACGCGGGCTGGCCCCCGGGTGGTTGGAGTGGTTCCGTGGTGGTCGGCCCGCGCCGGAGTGGCTGCGTCGGGTCGGCGCGGTCCGAGCGGCGCTCACCGCCGACGGGCGCACCCTCGCCCAGGGAGCGCTGGGCTGGATCTGGGCCCGCAGTGGCCGCACCATCCCGATCCCCGGCTGCCGTACGGTCGCCCAGATCGAGGAGAACGCCGCCGCGCTACACCGGGGCCCGCTGCCGGCGGACCAGTTCGTCGAGGTGGAACGCCAGTTGGCGGCGCTGCGCACGGCGGCGCTACGCGACGCCGACCGCCCGCACTGGCCCCCGCCCACCCACCCCACCGTCCATCCCTGACCCAAGCCCCACCCCACCCCCTGCCCCGACCCTGCCCCCACCCCCGTCCCCGTCGATCATGGAGTTGTGGTGCCTGAAGATCGGGGCATAGGTGGCATGTCGCCCACCGCAACTCCATGATCGACGGCGGGGAGGGGTGGGGAGGGGTGGGGAGGGGTGGGGAGGGGCGAGGCAGGGGGTGGGGTGGGGTGGGGTGCGTCAGGGGGTTTGTTCCTTGCGGATCTGGTCGGCCAGGTGGGCGGGCATCGGGTCGTGGCGGACGAAGTGACGGCGGAAGGTGCCGGTGCCGGCCGTCATCGAGCGCAGCTCGACGGCGTAGCGCAGCAGTTCGGTAGCCGGCACCTCGGCGCGGACGAGGGTTCGGCCCTCGGCGTCCGGGTCCGGTTCGGTGCCGAGCACACGGCCTCGTCGGCCGGAGAGGTCGCCCATCACCGTGCCCACCGAACCGTCAGGCACCCGGATGGTGACCTCGTCGATCGGCTCCAACAGTGCCGGCTGGGCCCGCTCGGCGGCGTCGCGCAGGGCCAGCGCGCCGGCGGTCTGGAAGGCCGCGTCGGAGGAGTCGACGCTGTGCGCCTTGCCGTCGACCAGGGTCACCCGCAGGTCCACCACCGGGTGACCGGCGACGAGGCCGCGTTCGAGCTGGGCGCGGATGCCCTTCTCCACGGAGGGGATGTAGTTGTGCGGCACCGCGCCGCCGACGACCCGGTCGACGAACTCGAAGCCGCCGCCCCGGGGCAGTGGCTCGACCTCGATGTCGCAGACCGCGTACTGGCCGTGGCCACCGGACTGCTTGACGTGCCGGCCGTGCCCCCGCGCGGGCACCGTCAGCGTCTCGCGCAGCGACACCTTGACCGGCTCGGTGTCCAGCTCGACGCCTCCGGCGCGGAGCCGGTCGAGCACCACGTCGGCGTGTGCCTCGCCCATGCACCAGAGGACCAACTGGTGGGTCTCCGGGTTGCGCTCCAACCGCAGCGTGGGGTCGCCCGCGACCAGGCGGGCCAGGTTGCGGGCCAGGGCGTCCTCGTCGGCGCGGCTGTGGGCGACGATCGCCACCGGCAGCAGCGGTTCCGGCATCTCCCAGGGGGCGATCAGCAGCGGGTCGGTCTTGGCCGAGATGGTGTCGCCGGTCTCGGCGCTGCCCGACTTGGTGATCGCGCAGATGTCGCCCGCCGCGCAGAGCGGCACCTCGCGAAGGGTGGCGCCCAGCGGGGTGTAGATGTGCCCGACCCGTTCGTCGGCGTCGTGGTCGGGGTGCCCGCGTTCGGCCATGCCGTGCCCGGAGACGTGCACCGTCTGGTCGGGTCGCAGCGTGCCGGAGAAGACCCGGACCAGCGAGACCCGGCCGACGTGGCGGTCGACGGTGGTCTTGACGACCTCCGCGACGAGCGGCCCGGCCGGGTCGCACGTCAACGGCGGACGCGGTGACCCGTCCACGCCGGTCACCGCCGGCAGCTCGTGCTCCAGCGGCGAGGGGAACGCGGCGGTCAGCACCTCCAGCAGCACGTCCAACCCGACGCCGGTCTGGGCGCAGACCGGCACCACCGGGTAGAAGTGGCCTCGGGCGACGGCCTTCTCCAGGTCCTCGATGAGCACCTCGTCGCTGATCTCCTCGCCGTCGAGGTAGCGGTCCATGAGGGTCTCGTCCTCGCTCTCGGCGATGATCCCCTCGATCAGCTCGTCGCGGGACTCGTCGATGGCCCGCTGGTGTTCCGGGTCGGGGGCGCGGACGTCGGCGGGCAGCCCGGCGCTGTAGTCGAAGACCCGGCGGGTGATCAGGCCGAGCAGACCCTCGGTGGACACGCCGTCGTCGCCGAGCATCGGCAGGTAGAGCGGCATCACGTTGTCACCGAAGAGGCGTTGGCAGAGCGCCACCGTCTCGTCGACGTCGGCGCGGGGCTGGTCCAGTCGGGCCACCGCGACCGCGCGGGGCATGTCGACCGCCGCGCACTCCTCCCACAGGGCGACGGTTGCGGCGTCCATGCCGCCCGCGGCCGAGACGACGAAGAGCGCGGCGTCGGCGGCCCGCAGCCCGGCGCGCAGCTCGCCGACGAAGTCGGCGTACCCCGGGGTGTCCAGCAGGTTGACCTTGATGCCGTTGTGCAGCAGTGGTGCGCAGGACAGGCTGACCGAGCGTTGTTGGCGTACCGCGGCGGGGTCGTGGTCGCCCACGGTGGTGCCGTCGACCACGGAGCCGGCCCGGCCGATCGTGCCCGTCGCCGCGAGCAGGGCCTCGACGAGTGTCGTCTTGCCCGCTCCGGAATGCCCGACGAGCACCACGTTGCGGACCCGTTCGGGTCGGGTCATGACCGGCGCGCCGCCGGTGGAACCCTTCTCCTGATTTTTCTGCGCCATCGGGCGCACCTCCCTCAGCCGGTGGTGGGTGGCGACCGCCGCGCGAGGTGGAAGCGGCCCGGGGCGAGAGCGCGGCGATATCCTCCGGTGGTCTGCTGCACAGCGGGAACGGGACGGGTTGGCGGGTGAGCTGGCTCACCCCCTGGCTCGATCTCACACCCGTTGTCGGACAGGCACAAGCCTCTCGCGGGCGGGTCGCCGGGACCGTCCGTATCGGCGGAGCTGGGCGGACCGTTATCGTGGGGACCGCCATGGCGAAGATCTTCCAAGTGTCGGCCCGCGCGGGGATGACCCGCGTCGTCGAGCCGATTGCCCGTGCCCTTCTGCGCGCGGGCGTCACCCCCAATGCCGTCACCGTCACGGGCACCGTCGGTGTGCTCGTCGGCGCGCTCGGCTTCGGTGCGCGCGGCCATCTGGTCGCGGGCGCGTTGATCGTGACTCTGTTCGCGTTGACCGATCTGCTCGACGGGACGATGGCCCGGATGAGCGGCGGCTCCACCCGGTTCGGCGCGTTCCTCGATTCGAGCATGGACCGGGTCGCCGACAGCGCCGTCTTCGGCGCGGTCGCGTACTGGCTGGCCACCGAGGGCAACCACTCGGGGGTCACCGCCGCGCTGGTCTGCCTGGCCGCCGGGAGCCTGGTCTCCTACGTGAAGGCACGCGCCGAAGGGCTCGGCATGACCTGCAACGTGGGCATCGCCGAGCGCACCGAGCGGCTGCTGATCGTCGGCGTCGGCGGCATCCTCACCGGTGTCGGTGTGGAGCCGGCGCTGGAGATCGCGCTCTGGCTGCTCGCCGCGGTGTCGATCTTCACGGTGGGGCAGCGGATGACGCACGTCTACCGCCAGGCCCGGCAGCTCCAGCCGGACGGCCAGGCGTGAGGGGCCCGGTGACGGCCCGGTGCCGGACGACCGGCGGCCGGGCCGCGTGAACCTCACCGAGCTGGGCTACGTCGCCGGCTGGCGGGTGGTCCGCGCGCTACCCCGGCCGCTGGTGGCGGCGGCGTTTCAGGCGGGCGCCGACCGCGCCCACCGCCGTGGCGGCGGGGGTACGGACCGACTGCGCGCGAACCTGCGCCGGGTGGTCGGGCCGGAGCTGTCCGACGCCGAGCTGGACGATCTCGTCAAGCGTGGGTTGCGCTCCTACGCCCGGTACTGGATGGAGGCGTTCCGGCTGCCGTCGTTGAGCCGGACGCAGATCCTGTCCGGCTTCCGGCTCGACGGCGCGGAGTTGCTCGCCGCCGACGTGGCCGCGGGCCGGGGCGCCGTGGTGGCGTTGCCGCACGCCGGCAACTGGGACGCCGCGGGGGCCTGGGTGGCGGCCACCGGTTGGCCGATCACCACGGTCATGGAGCGACTCAAGCCGGAGGGCGTCTACGAGCGTTTCATCGCCTTCCGGGAGAGCCTGGGGATGGAGATCCTGCCGACCCACGGCGGACCGCGCCCGGCGTTCGAGGTGCTGCTGGACCGGGTACGCGCCGGTGCCGTGGTGCCGCTGCTGGCCGACCGGGACCTCTCCGCCCGTGGCGTGGAGGTGGACTTCTTCGACGGGAAGACCCGGATGCCGGCCGGGCCCGCACTGCTCGCGTTGCACACCGGAGCGCCGCTCTACGTGGCCTCGATGTGGTACGAAACGGACGCGGCCTGCGCGTCGCTCGCCGGCCCGCTGCCGGTGCCGGGGCCCGAGTCGGGGCCCCTGGACCAGCGGGTCCGATCGCTGACCCAGCTGATCGCCGACCGTCTGGCGGCGGGTATCGCCCGGCATCCGGAAGACTGGCACATGTTGCAGCGGATGTGGCTGGACCAGCGGAGGGCGGGGGACGGCACGGTGCTGCCCTCGTCGGCCTCCGGTCCGGCCTAGGGCGTGGTGGGCACGGTGGGTTGGTGTCCCACGATCACGGACAGGGGGCGGTGACGCATGCGGATCGGCATCGTGTGCCCGTACTCCTTCGACGTGCCCGGCGGTGTGCAGAACCACGTGATGGACCTCGCGGAGGCGCTGATCGCGCTCGGTCACGAGGTCAGCGTGCTCGCCCCGGCCGACGAGGATTCGCCGCTGCCGCCGTACGTGGTGTCCGCGGGCCGTGCGGTGCCGCTTCCGTACAACGGCTCGGTGGCCCGGATCGCGTTCGGCCCGGTCTCGACCGCTCGGGTCCGTCGGTGGATCACCAACGGTGACTTCGACGTGCTGCACGTGCACGAGCCGCTCACGCTGAGCCTGTCGCTGCTGGCCGTGCTCTCCGCTCGGGGTCCGGTGGTGGCCACGTTCCACACCGCGATGACCCGTTCGCGGGTGTTGGCGGCGGCGCAGGGTGTGCTCCAGATCGTGTTGGAACGGATCACCGCCCGGATCGCGGTCAGCGCGCTGGCCCGCAAGGTGCAGGTGGAGCACATGGACGGCGGCGCGGTGGAGATCCCCAACGGGGTGGCGGTGGCCAAGTTCGCCGACGCCGAGCCGTTGCCGGGCTGGCCGGGGGAGTGTGCCCCGGGCACCGGCGGCACGCTCGGCTTCCTGGGCCGGTTCACCGAGGCGCGCAAGGGCTTCCCGGTGCTGCGTGACGCGTTCGTGGCGCTGGCACCCACCCGGCCCGGGTTGCGGTTGCTCGTCGCCGGCCCGGGTGACCCGGACGACCTGTACGACCAGTTCCCGGCCGAGCTGCACGAGCGCGTCACGTTCCTCGGCCTGGTCACCGAACCGGACAAGGCGCGCATGCTGCGCAGTGTCCACCTCTACGTGGCGCCGAACACCGGTGGCGAGTCGTTCGGCATGATCCTCACCGAGGCGTTGGCCGCGGGTACGACGGTTGTCGCCAGCGACCTGGACGCGTTCCGGCGGGTGCTCGACGGTGGGCGCGCGGGCCGGCTCTTCCCCACCGGCGACCCGGTGGGGCTGCGCGACGCGGTGACCGAGCTGTTGGACGATCCCGCCGGGCGGGCCACGCTGACCGCCTGCGGGGATCAGGTCGTGGCGAATTTCGACTGGCCGGTGGTTGCCCGCCGTGTTCTGGAGGTATACGCAGCGGCGATCGAGGCAACCGACGGGCGGGTCATCGACCAGGAATGGGTGGGGCTGGGCTGACCGCTGTGACGGACGGTGCGGCGGTGACCGGTCTCCCGGCCTGACCGCACGCACTCGGAACTGAAACGGAGCAGCACTACGATGCCGCACATGTGGTGGGTGGTGGCCGCGAGCGTGGTCGTCGGGCTGGTCGCGGCGTACCTCGTCTGGACGGCCGGCCGGGTCGACAGGTTGCAGGGTCGCGCGGAGCTGGCGGCCCGGGCACTCGACGCCCACCTGCTGCGCCGGGCGGCGGCGGCCGCGGTGCTGGCCGAGCGGCGGTTCGGCGTCGAGCTGTACGCGGCGGCCCGGATCGCCCTGGACGCCGGCCCGGACGAGCGTGAGGCGGCGGAGAACGATCTGACCCGGCAGTTGCGTGCCGTCCAGTTGGATCCGGACGATCCGGACTGCGGGGCGGTCATCGCGGCCAGCCGTCGGTTGGCGCTGTCCCGGCAGGTGCACACCGATCTGGTCCGGGACGCCCGCTCGGCGCGTAGTCGGCCGCTGGTGCGGTTGTTGCGGATGGGGCGGGGCCGGGAGTGGCCGCGCTACTTCGACATCGACGACCCGACCCTGACGGTGCCCGCGGACGTCCCCGCCACCTGACCCGGCCTCGCGCGGGCCGGTGATCAGTGCCACAGGGCAGGCCACCGGAGGTCTGATTGGCTGTCGGTGCGGCGTTGCAGCGCACGTAGCATTTTCGCTGCCACCCCCGGAGCCCGTCCAAGGAGCGTTGACCCGTGCCCGAAAACACCGCCTCGAACACCGGTACCGCCCCCGTCGTCGGCTCGGCCCGCGTGAAGCGTGGCATGGCCGAGATGCTGAAGGGCGGCGTGATCATGGATGTGGTCAACGCCGAGCAGGCCAAGATCGCCGAGGACGCCGGTGCCGTCGCGGTGATGGCCCTGGAGCGGGTGCCCGCCGACATCCGCGCGCAGGGCGGGGTGTCCCGCATGAGCGACCCCGACATGATCGACGGGATCATCGAGGCGGTGTCCATCCCGGTCATGGCCAAGGCCCGCATCGGCCACTTCGTGGAGGCGCAGATCCTCCAGTCGCTCGGCGTGGACTACGTCGACGAGTCCGAGGTGCTGACCCCGGCCGACTACGCCAACCACATCGACAAGTGGGCCTTCACGGTGCCCTTCGTCTGTGGCGCGACCAACCTCGGCGAGGCGCTGCGCCGGATCACCGAGGGTGCGGCCATGATCCGCTCCAAGGGCGAGGCCGGCACCGGTGACGTCTCCAACGCCACCACCCACATGCGGAGGATCCGCCAGGAGATCCGTCGACTGTCCTCGTTGCCGGCCGACGAGCTGTACGTCGCCGCCAAGGAGTTGCAGGCCCCGTACGAGCTGGTCAAGGAGGTCGCCGAGAGCGGCAAGCTGCCGGTGGTGCTGTTCACCGCCGGTGGGATCGCCACCCCGGCCGACGCCGCGATGATGATGCAGCTCGGTGCGGAGGGCGTCTTCGTCGGCTCCGGCATCTTCAAGGCCGGCAACCCGGCCCAGCGGGCCGCCGCGATCGTCAAGGCCACCACCTTCCACGACGACCCGGACGTGCTGGCGAAGGTCTCCCGTGGCCTCGGCGAGGCCATGGTCGGCATCAACGTCGACGAGATCCCGCAGCCGCACCGCCTGGCCGAGCGGGGCTGGTGACCGACGGATGGCCGTACCCGTGATCGGTGTTCTCGCACTTCAGGGTGACGTCCGCGAACACGTGGCGGCGTTGGCCGCGGCGGGTGCGGACGCCCGCCCGGTGCGTCGACCGGCGGAGCTGGACGCGGTCGACGGCCTGGTGATCCCCGGGGGCGAGTCCACCACCATCAGCAAGCTCACCGACATCTTCGAGATGCGCGAGCCGATCGACAAGCGGATCGCCGACGGCATGCCGGTCTACGGGTCCTGCGCCGGCATGATCATGCTGGCTTCGGCGGTGCTGGACGGCCGACCCGACCAGCGCGGCTTCGCCGGCATCGACATGACCGTGCGGCGCAACGCGTTCGGTCGGCAGGTCGACTCGTTCGAGGCCCCGGTGGAGATCACCGGGGTGCCGGAGGAGCCGTTCCACGCGGTCTTCATCCGGGCGCCCTGGGTCGAACGGGTCGGTGCCGGTGTCCAGGTCATCGGAACGGTGACCGGTGGCCCGGCCGCCGACCGGATCGTGGCGGTCCGGCAGGGCAACTTGTTGGCCACCTCGTTCCACCCCGAGTTGACCGGTGACCTGCGGGTGCACGCGTACTTCGTGGATCTGGTGCGGGCCGCCTGAGCGGTCGGGCAGGGCGCCCTGCGACCGGCGGGGCATGTTCTCCGGCCCCGGTTGGTTGTCCCATGGGTCACCGGCGGCACCCCGGCGGGTGCCGGATGTGACACGCCCGGGTGTGACCTCGGTAAGATTGCCGCGGTTCGGCAGGGCCGTCGCCCGGCGCGGCAATTCCCGCGGAGCCGACCGGCCGCCGGACCGCCCGATGCGGCGCGTCATCGGTGCGGCAGTCGATGCAGGCGTGGAATGACAGACGGAGGTAGAAGATGTCCGGCCACTCAAAGTGGGCGACGACCAAGCACAAGAAGGCCGTCATCGACGCCAAGCGCGGCAAGATGTT
The DNA here is from genome assembly GCF_029581455.1 of Micromonospora sp. WMMD964. Classification (NCBI taxonomy): domain Bacteria; kingdom Bacillati; phylum Actinomycetota; class Actinomycetes; order Micromonosporales; family Micromonosporaceae; genus Micromonospora; species Micromonospora sp. WMMD964. Next base: position 3,420,289 of record NZ_CP120860.1, read on the forward strand.
CGCCAAGCTGATCAAGAACGTCGAGGTGGCCGCACGGACCGGTGGCGGCGACCCCTCCGGTAACCCGACTCTCTTCGACGCGATCCAGAAGGCGAAGAAGAGCTCGGTGCCGAACGACAACATCGATCGCGCCGTCAAGCGCGGCTCCGGCCTGGAGGCCGGCGGCGCCGACTGGCAGACGATCATGTATGAGGGGTACGGCCCGAACGGCGTCGCGATGCTGATCGAGTGCCTCACCGACAACCGCAACCGGGCGGCGACCGAGGTGCGCACCGCGCTGACCCGCAACGGCGGCTCGCTGGCCGACGCCGGTTCGGTGTCGTACATGTTCTCCCGCAAGGGCGTGGTGATCGTCCCCAAGGAGGGCACCAGCGAGGACGACGTGATGATGGCCGTCCTCGACGCCGGTGCCGAGGAGGTCAACGACCTCGGTGAGGCGTACGAGGTGGTGTCCGAGCCGACCGACCTGATCGCGGTCCGCACCGCCCTGCAGGACGCCGGCATCGAGTACGAGTCGGCCGAGTCCTCCCTCATCCCCAGCATGAACATCCCGCTGGACGAGGAGGGCGCGCGCAAGGTCTTCAAGCTGATCGACGTGCTGGAGGACTGCGACGACGTGCAGAACGTCTACGCGAACTTCGACGTCAGCGACGACGTGATGGCGGCCGTCGACGCCTGAGGGCGCCAGCCCGCAAGGTGGCGGGCGCCAAACCGCAACGGAGGGGGCCGTTCACCGGCCCCCTCCGTCTTGGTACGACCAACCACCCGCGCCTCGACCCGGTCGCCGACACCGACCCCCGCCATGATCCACACCAGGTCGGCGACATCGCGGTATCCGAGCCCCGGGATACCCCGACGTCGGCGAAACCGAGTCGATCAACCCCACAAGGGGATCGGCATCGCGCGCTGATATCACCGAGAAGCCCTGACATCCATGAGTGTCAGGGCTTCCGTGCACCTCGCCGCGATCAACGAGTGGCCATGACCTACTTCGCCACAGGCTTCAGCGGGCCAGGCGGTCCAGCAGTTCGCCGAGCAGCGCCTGTTCGCCAGGCGTGAGGTTCCCCGGGTCGTTGCCGACCAGCGCACGCAACGTCAGGGCGGCGCTCGCGCGGGTAGCGGGGGCGTCGCTGGAGGGCGTGTGCAGGACTCCGGCCAGTGCGGCCTCTCGGACGCGCACGGACAGCCCGAAGTCCGGCTCCGGCTGGCTGATCAAGGTGAGCGTGATGCCGACGTTGGCGGCGAGCACCTGTTCGGCGGCGTCGTCCGCGGGCACCGTGAGCAGGCCCTGGGAGGCGGCGTCGGTGAACCGCTCGCGCAACGCTGCGTGCGCGGGAGCGGTGACCGCGCAGGGCTTTCCCGGCTCGACGCGGCCGTAGAGCAGCCCGTAGAACGACGGGTGCTCCAGCCCGAACCGCACGTGTCTGTCCCAGCCCTCGCGCAGGTCGTTCAGCGGGTTGCCGGAGCTTTCGACCGCTGTGTATTGGGTGAAGCCGTGGTTGACCACGGCGTCGATCAGGCCCTGCTTGCTGCCGAAGTGGTGGTACAGCGTGGGGGCCTGCACTCCGGCGCGTTCGCACACCGCCCTCGTGGACACCGTGCCGCCGGCCTGCAACAACTCCGCTGCGGCGAGCAGGAGTCGATCCCGTGCGTTCTGCATGTTGCTATGGTAGCTCATATAGCGCTACATTGCGCTCTATAGCGAGAGGAGGAGTCCATGAGGACTTGGTTCATCACGGGTGGGACGCCCGGAGGGTTCGGCCTGGTCTACGCGGAGGCTGCCCTGGAGCAGGGCGATCAGGTGGTGGTGACCTCGCGTCGGCCCGCCGAACTGCGAGAGTGGGCTGAATCACACGGCGACCGTGCGCTGGTGCTCCAGCTCGACGTCACCGATGCCGACCAGGTGCGGGCGGCGGTCAAGGCGGCCGAGGAGCGGTTCGGCGGGATCGACGTGCTCGTCAACAGCGCCGGCCGTGGCTGGTACGGCTCGATCGAGGGTGCCCCCGACGAGACGATCCGCCGCACGTTCGACCTCAACCTGTTCGCCGTGGTCGAGGTGGTGCGCGCGGTCCTGCCCGGTATGCGGGCACGCGGCGACGGCTGGATCGTGAACATGTCGTCGGTGGCAGGCCTCGTCGGCGCACAGGGGTTCGGCTACTACGCGGCGGCGAAGTTCGCGGTCGAAGGACTGTCGGAGACACTGCGCCAGGAAGTCGAGCCGTTCGGTGTGCGCGTGCTCGTCGTAGAGCCAGGGGCGTTCCGCACCAAGGCCTTCACCTACTTCCAGAACGAGGACGTCAACGAGACCGTCGACGCCTACGTGCCCATGGTCGAGGGCGTCAAGGCGGCGTTCGTGGACCACAACGGCAAGCAGGCAGGAGACCCTGTTCGCGGAGTGCAGGCCGTGATCAGCGCGATGAACGCACCCGTTCCGCCGAAACGAATCGTGCTCGGCAACTCCGGCTACGACGTCGTCGTCGCGATGCACGAGAACGCACTCGCGGAGCTGCGCGCGAACGAGAAGCTCTCCCGCGGAGCGGATTTCTGACGCAGGTCCATACCAGCACGCGCCCGCGTTCTGGAATTCGAGAAGACTGGAGAGCAGCAATGAACGACATCACTCTGCCCAAGGCCGTCGACACCTTCATCACGGCCACCAACGCGCACGACGCGAAAGCGCTGGCCGCGGTCTTCGCCGACGGGGCCACCGTGCGCGATGACGGGAAGACCTGGGTCGGCGTGGCCGAGATCAGCGAGTGGATCCAGGGGCACCTGATCAACCCCAAGGTCGTGCTCACGCCGACCTCGTTCGCGGACGACCGGCTGGTGGCCTCCGGGGACGGTGATTTCCCCGGCGGACCTCTGTCCTTCGCCCTCGTGTTTGATATCAAGGACGACCAGGTCACGGACCTCGCGATCGAGCCCGTCTGATTCGTCAGCGGCCGGGGCCGCCTGAGGGCTGCTCCGGCCCGAGCCCACGGTGGGGAGAGTGCGGAGGTGGAAGTGGTGGCGGACCGGTTCGCGCCCGGTGACACCGTGGTGCGGCGCGAGGTGCTGCGCGGCGAGGTGTGGTTCGCCTGCCCGACGATCTGCGTCGAGGACTCACCCGACCTGCTCGCGCTCTACCTCCCGCCGGGTGCCGAGTTCGGCTTCCCGAAGGACGGTGTCTTCCCCTGCGGGAGGCACCCGTGGGAGACCGCCGGGCACCGCTCCTGGTCGGGCCACGGCAAGGTGATGCTGCAACGCCCCGGTGAGGCGCACTCGATCGACGTGTTCTGGACGGGGCCGGGTCGCGACTTCGCCGGCTGGTACTTCAACCTCCAGGACCCGGTGCGGCGTACCCCGATCGGGGTGGACACCCTGGACCACGAGCTGGACCTGTGGTGGGGTGCGGACGCCGACCGGTACGTCTGGAAGGACGTGGAGTTGTTCGCCCAGCGCCTCGTCGAGGGGCGCTACCCGGGCATGGGTGACGCGATCCAGGCCGAGGGCGACCGGATCGCCGCGCTGCTCGACGCCGGCGAACGGTGGTGGGACCCGGCGTGGGCGACATGGCAACCCGACCCGGCCTGGTCCGCGCCGCCGCTGCCGGTCGGTTGGGACCGGGTGCCCCCGGCCCGCTGAGCGGCCCCGCTCAGCGGCCCGGCAGTGTGTCGACCAGGAACACCTGGTCCCCGCCGTCGGTGCACGGCTCGGCCAGCGCTTCGGCCGAGATCTCGGTGTCGTCGTCGCGCAGGCCGACGCACAGGTCGCCGTCGGCCGGCCGGATACGGTACGAGGTCGGCGTCGATCCGGTCGACTCGAACCGGAACAGCCGGGACGATTTGCCGGCAGAGCAGTCGATGACGGGTTCGAGCATGTTGCGTCCGGGATCCTCGTCGCGGACGCTGAGGCACCCCACCCCGTGTGCCGGGTGGTTCCATTTGATGAAGTACACCCCGTCGGACACCGGCTCCAGGTAGGTGTCCGGTGGGGTGGCCTCCGCGCAGGGCCGCTGAACCGCCACCTCATGCCGGTACTGGCCGGTGCGATCCCGCCCCTCGGTGACACAGAGCTGCGGACTTCGGGCGGGCCGGATCTGGCTCAGCCGAGCGCTCGGAGCGAGCGTCGCGCTGGCACTGGCGTCCGGTGCGGCCGGCGGGCCGGCGCTCGCCGAGGTGGTCGATTCGCCGAGCGGTGTCGTTCGCTGCTTGTCGTCGGGCCGTTGGATCCAGACACCGACGCCGATCGCGACCAGCAGGGTGCCGACGAGAGGCAGTGCCAGCGGCACGGGCCGCGTGAACCACCGCGAACGGGTCGCGCCCCCGTCCACCACCCCCGGCACCGCCGCCTCGGCGGACGGTTGGTCGGGCGACGGTTGGTCGGGCGCGGTGCGGTCCGGGGACGGCTGGTCAGGCGTGGGCGACTCCGGTGCGTAGGCACCCACCGCGAGGCGGTGCCGCGCCCGCAGCCACGCCTCGACCTCGTCGCCGGCACCGCAGGCCCGGACGAAGGCGGCCACCACCTCGGGTCGCGGCAGCGTGTTCCGACGGACGACGTCCGCCGCGGTGCTGCGGGCCAGCACGTCACCGGCCGCCGCCGCGCGTTGCTCCAACTGGCGGTACGTGAGCCGCGACCGGTCCTTGAGTTGGCGTAGCTGGTCGACGAACTCGGCCGGGTCGGCCGCCTCGTCCGGTCGTAGTTCCCCCGTGGACATCGCCCGATTCTCCTGACCGTGCGGCCGCGGGGGCAAGCCGGGATCCAGCGACTGTCCGAGATGGTCGGACAAAACCCGGACAGGTGGCCCTGAGCTGCGCGGACACCGCGCCGGGGCAGTCAGGCCATTGTTCCGGCCGACGGCCTTCTCTAGCGTCTTCCTCGATGGCCGCGCCGCTGAGGGCGTACGGCCCACGGGTTCGGACCGGCAACGGTCCGGGTCTGACGACACCAACGAACTGGGGGATTCGATGGATGACGCTGCCCTGGATCTGGCGCCGCAGGCGACCACGGCGGGGGAGTACGTCGCGTTGCTCCGAGACGTGCGTCGGCGTTCCGGCCTGACCTACCGGGAGGTCTCCCGCCGCGCCTCGGCCACCGGACACTGGCTTCCACCGAGCACGCTGGCCACGATGCTGGGGCGGAGCACCCTGCCCCGGGAGCGTACCGTCGTGGCGTTGCTGACGGCCTGCGGTACGACGGCCGGCGAGGTCGAGCGGTGGTTGACGGTGCGGCGCGACATCGAGGCCCACCTCAGCGAGCGGGACCGTGTGGGGGTTCAGGAAACGGCGACCATCACGGCCCCGTCCGCCGACCCAGCCCCGCCTGCAGAGCCGGCCGCTCCGGCTCCGTCGGCGGACCTGGCCCCGACTGCGGGACCGGTTCCACCGGAGTTGGTGCCACCCGACGTGCCACGGCCGGCGCGTCGACGCCTCCGGCTGGCGGCGGTCGCGCTGCTCGCCGTGCTCACGGTCGGCGCGGCCGGGACGCTGCTACCGCGCGCCGACCCCACGACGGACGACGCGCCGACTGACGACTGCCCGGTCGTCCTGCGCCAGGGCATGTACGGCCCGTGCGTGCAGAGCCTCCAGGAACGGCTGGTGGCGGGCGGACTGTTCGTGCCGGTGGACGGCTGGTTCGGCCCGGACACCACCAGCCGGCTGATCGCCTTCCAGGCACTGGGTGGCCTGCCGGTCAGCGGCTCCGCAGACGGCAGGATGCTCGACGAGCTGTCGGGCGATCTGGTGGCGCCCAGGTGGCCGGAGGAGCGGGTCGGAAAGTACGTGCGGAAGGCGTTCCCGGAGGATCCGGCGGCAGCGGTGCAGGTGGCGCGGTGCCTGTCCGGGCTCGACCCGTACCGGGTGGAGATCGCCGCGGACGGGTCACGGCGCTGGGGGGTGTTCCAGTTCAGCGACGTGGAGTTGTCCCGCCTCGGCGTCGACCGTCGGACCGCGCTGGACCCGGTGTGGAACGTCTGGGCCGCACGGGACGTGTGGTCGCGTACCACCAGCTTCGAGCACTGGGACTGCGCCCCGTTGCCGTGACCGAGACGTGCTGCTCCCCGCCCGCCCCCGTGGGCCGGGCGGGGAGCAGCCCGCGTGGGCTACACCGACTGACGACTCACTGTCGCAGGAGGTTGGCGTAGACGTACGCGCCCACCGAGCGTCCGGTGGCGAGTCCGGCGTCCGCGTCGAAGCGGTAGTGCACACCGAGGTAGATCCGGCTCAGCGCGTTCTCCTCGGCGGCGTGGTCGAAGCCGGTCATGCGCCGGACCACGCCCTGCGCGTGCGGATCGTCGGTGGTCGCGTCGAAGGCGATCGCGTCGGTGCCGAAGAACCGCTTCATGACGGCGGACCAGGCCCCCGCGAAGGTGGCGTGCCCGGAGATGTAGGCCGGGAACGCCGGCGTGTACGGCACCCCGGCGCGATCCTGCGACAGCGGCTGCCAACCGACGCCGCCCGCTGCCTCGATGGCGGTCACCGGCCGCCACAGGTCGATCGGTGTCTGGTACTTGGCGTCCCAGGCGGCGATGGCGGCGTCGGCGAGCGCGAGCGCGACCAGCCCGAAGAGCCGGGCGTTGGCCAGGATGCCGAGCTGACGCTGCTCCGACACGATTCGGGTGTGCGCGAACAGTTGGCCCGGTGGTTTGTACGTACCCCCCAGGTCGTTGGCCCAGAAGAACGCGATCTGCTTCTGCTCGGGGGTCCGCAGCGACGACGTCCGACCGCCGTAGTCGCGGACCTCCTGCACCTGCGCGGAGTACTCCGCGCTGCCGAGCAGGTCGAGGTACCCGGTGGCCCCGGCCGGAAGACCGGGGCGGAACTGCCGGCCGGAGGTGAGCGCGAACGGGGTGACCAGGCCCCAGTTCGGGCTGACCGCCGCCTTGCCGTTGGTCGGCCGCCACGACCCGGGAACGCCGTCCAGCCGGTAGGGCGTGTCGTTGCCGGAGCCGTCGTCGGCGCGGGCCTGGAGGTTGGCGGCGGCGGCCGCCGCGCCGACGGTGTCACCCCGGGCGACCTCGGCGGCGTTCACGCCGGACGGCCGGAGCGCCACAGCACCGGCGAGAGCCTGGGAGTAGGACTGGCCCTGCCCGCCGTAGAGGGCGGTCAGCACGTCGTACGCGGCCCGGTCGATGGCCGCGTGCAGGGACGGCGCTACGACGTTGTCCATGGTGCCCGGGTAGCTGACCGGCACTCGTACCCGGTAGGGGTTGCCGACACCCGTGACCGAGACGGCGGCGTCGTGCATCGCCGCGTGCAGGATGGCCGCCTCCCGCGACGAGGTGGTGGGTGGCAGGTCCAGCGTCCGGTACGTGGCCAGCAGGACACCGTTCCAGTACAGGATCGGATCGGTGGCCGGGTCGACGGCCAGCGGAGTGAGTGAGATGTTGTCCAACCGGACCGTCGAGGCGGCCTGGCCACCGAAGTGGAACAGGAGTACCGCCTCCGGGTCGCCGAACGGGGACACGAAGTCGAAGGTGAACCGGCGCATCGTCGAGGTGAGCGCGACGCTCTGGTCGACGGCGGAGGTGAAGGGCGTGTCCGCCCGGGAGACCGAGACGCGCAGCGAGCGGCTGACGTCGGCGGTGGCGTCGAACTGCAACCGGTACCGTTGCGCCGCCGTCACGCCGAACTCGAAGTGGCCGACCAGGTCCTCCCAGACGGGCTTGCCGACCGTCGCGCTGGTGCGGACGCGCAGTTGCCCGGCGTTGACAGTCGTACTGGTCGAGGCGAGCCGGGTCCACCAGGGCTGGGTGCTGCCGCTGTCGAACGTGCCGTTGAGGATGAGGTCGCCCGATGCGGCGGCGGCCGGCGTGGGCCGGACGAGGGCGGCGAGGATGCTGGCGAGGACGACGGCGAGCACCGCGCTGAGGAGACGACGGAGCAGCCGTGGATCGATCGGTGGGGACATCGAGAGCCTTTCCGGTCCGGAAACCGGCGACGACCAGGTCGTTGCCGTGAGGATCGGCTCACCGTAGGAGCGTTCGCCCTGTTCGCAGCCGCCGAACAGTGTTCGGACCGGTGCCGTACGGCAGCGGGCGCCGGTGTCCGACCAGGACACCGGCGCCCGCGCGCGAACCGTCGGCTCAGCCGAGCGTCTCCCGCTCCCGCCAGGCGGTACGCAGGGAGGTGCGGCCGTTGGTGCGCAGGAGCGACCCCTCGTACACCCGGGCACCGGCGACCACGAACGCGCCGGCGGCCAGCAGCAGGATGACCAGCGAGACGATCGGCTCCCACCCGGCGGCGTCGCCGGTGAACAGCCGCAGCGGCATGGCCGTGGGTGACGAGAACGGCAGGTAGGACAGCACCCGCATCGCGGTGTCGTTGTCGTTCAGGAAGATCACCGCGAAGAACGGCAGCATGACGGCGAGCTGCACCGGCGTCGACACGGCGGCGATGTCCTCCTGCCGGTTGGCCAGCGCGCCGGCCGCCGCCCACATCGCGGCGAGCAGCACGAAGCCGAGCACGAAGAACGGCACGAACCAGCCGATCGCCGGGGCGAGCAGGGTGAGCAGGCCCCCGCTGTCGCCCATCTGGAGGCCGATCACCGCCACCACCGCGATCAACGCGATCTGCGCGAACGCCAGGATGGCACCGGCCACCACCTTCCCGGCCAGTAGCGCTCGGACCGGCACGGCGGCGACCAGGATCTCCACGATGCGGGTCTGCTTCTCCTCGGTGACGCTCTGCGCGATCTGCAGGCCGAAGGTCTGCGAGGTGATGAAGAAGACGAACGCGAAGACGAAGGGCACCAGGAACGCCACCACGGGGTCGACCGCGTCCGGGTCGAGCAGACGTACCGTCGGCTGGCTGCTCAGGGCCCGCACCACGTCGTCGGGGGCGTCGTCCATGGCCAGGACGGCCGGTCCGGAGACCACCGCGGCGTCCACGTCGTCGTCGCGGACGGCCTGCTCGGCGGCCCGGTCGTCGGGGACCACCCGGACCTCCAGGCCGGCGGCGCGCAGCGGACCGGCCGCGCTCTCGGTCACCGCGACGGTGGACGGCCCACCGGAGAGCAGCGGCGGCAGGATGGTGCCGGCCGCGGCGATCAGCAGGAAGAACAGCGTGCCGAACAGGAAGGTGCGATCGCGGAGCTTGACCCGGATCTCGCGTTCGGCGACCAGTCGGGTGGCCTGGGTGACGTTCACTGGGTGACCTCTCGGAAGATCTCGGTGAGCGAGGGGCTGACCGGGCGGAAGGCGCGGACCGGGCCGCGGGCGAGGGCGGCCTGCAACACCTGCTGCTCGTCGGCGCCGGCGGGCAGGTCGAAGATCACCCGCGGGCCGTCCAACTCGACCACTGTCACCCCGGGATGGTCGCGTACCCAGCCGGCGTCGCTCGCCACCACCAGCTCGAAGCGGGGCACGGTGTACGAGTCGCGTAGCTCCTGCCGGCTGCCGGCGGCCCGGATCACCCCGGCTCCGATGATCACCAGGTCGTCGCAGAGGCGCTCCACGACGTCGAGCTGGTGGCTGGAGAACAGCACCGGCGCTCCGGCCGAAGCCCGTTCCCGCAGCACGGCGACGACGGTGTCCACGGCCAGCGGGTCGAGGCCGGAGAACGGTTCGTCGAGCACCAGCACCTCGGGGTCGTGCACCAGCGCGGCGGCGATCTGGGCGCGTTGCTGGTTGCCCAGCGAGAGCGTCTCCAGCAGGTCGTCGCCGCGTTCACCGAGGCCGACCCGTTCCAGCAGCGCGTCGGTGGAACGCCGTGCCGCGGCGGCGTCCAGGCCGTGCAGTCGGCCGAGGTAGGTCACCTGCTCCCGGGTGGTCATCTTGGGGTAGAGGCCCCGCTCCTCCGGCATGTAGCCGAAGCGCCGGCGGTCCTGCCGGGTGAGCGTGGTGCCACCCCAGCTCACCTCACCGGCGTCGGGCGAGAGGACACCCAGGATGATGCGCATGGTGGTGGTCTTGCCGGCGCCGTTGGCGCCCACGAAGCCGGTCATCCGGCCGGCGGCCACCTCGAAGGACACGTTCTTGAGGACCTGCCGGTCGCCGAAACCACGGTCGACACCGTCCAGTCGGAGCGTTCTGGTCACGGAGTCACGCTAGATCGAGAACGCGGTTCCGCCGTCCGTCCGGAGGGTGAGCGGGCGGTCCGCCGCACGGCGGACGTCGGTCACCCGCCGGGCCGGACCACCCCGTTCTCGTAGGCGAACACCACCGCCTGCACCCGGTCACGCAGGCCGAGTTTGGCCAGCACCCGGCTCACGTGTGTCTTCACCGTCGCCTCGCCCAGATGGATGGTCGCGGCGATCTCCGCGTTGCTCGACCCGGCGGCGAGCAACACCAGCACCTCGCGTTCCCGCGGGGTCAGCTCGGCCAGCGCGGCGTCGGCTTCGGGGCCCCGGTGGGCGGTGCCCGCCGGGTCACCGGGGCGGGCGAACGTGGAGATCACCCGGCGGGTGATCTCCGGTGCGAGCAGACCGTCGCCCCGGGCCAGCACGCGGATCGCCTCGACCAACTCCTCGGGCGTGCCGTTCTTGAGCAGGAATCCGCTGGCCCCGGCCCGCAGCGCGGCGAACAGGTAGTCGTCGCGGTCGAACGTCGTCAGGATCAGCACCGCGGGCGCCCCGGGGCCGTCGGCGGTGATCTGCCGGGTGGCCTCCAGGCCGTCCATCCCCGGCATCTCCACGTCCATGAGTACGACGTCCGGGCGGGTGGCCCGGGTCATGCTGACGGCCCGCTCGCCGTCGGCGGCCTCGCCGACCACCTCGATGTCGTCCTCCACCTCCAGGATGACCCGGAAGCCGGTGCGGACGAGGTGCTGATCGTCGGCGAGGAGGACCCGAACCGGCTGACCGGTGCTGCTCATGCGCGGCCCTCTCCGTCGGCGACCAGGTGTTTCTCGCCGTCCGGCGTGCGCTGCGCGTCGAGGGGCGTACCCGCCGACGTTGCCAGTGGGAAGCGGGCGCGCACCCGCCATCCGCCGCCGGCACGTGGCCCGACCTCCAGGTCGCCGTCGTGCGCGGTGACCCGTTCGTGCATGCCGATGAGCCCCAGACCCTGGATGTTGGGTCGGCCGCCGGCCCGTCCGTCGTCGGTCACGTCGACCTCCACCTCGCGGGCCAGATACCGGACCCGCACGTCCAACAGGTCCGCCCCGGCGTGCTTCAGGGTGTTGGTCACCGCCTCCTGTGTCACCCGGTAGGCCGCCTGCGAGACGGACTCGGGCAACGCGACCGCGTCGCCGTACACCCCGAGGGTCGCCGTCAGGCCGGCGACGCGGGCCCGCTCGACCAGCTCGCCGATCCGCTCGACGCCACCCGCGGCCGGGGGCGCGGCGTCGGTTCCGGCGGAGGTCCGCAGCACGCCGAGCATGCGACGCAGTTCGTCGACGGCGGTGCGCGCGCTCTGCTCGATGGCGGCGAGTGCGGTGCGGGCCTTGTCCTGGTCGCGGTCGAACACCCGACGGCAGGCGGACGCCTGCACGCCCATCACCGACACGTGATGGGCGACCACGTCGTGCAGCTCCCGGGCGATCCGGAACCGTTCGCCGAGCACCGCCCGCTCCCGGGCCTCGGTCTGGGACCGGCGTAGGTCCTCGGCCTGGGTGCGCAGCTCGTGCTCCCGCCGGGCGGCCACCCATGAGGTCTCGCCGAAGAAGTACGCGAACCCCAGGATCAGGACGTTGAGCAGCACGCCGGTGACCACCATGGCGAGCCTCGGCGGCACCGGACCGACCGCGTCGGCGAAGGCGGTCGCCGGAATGTGGTCGAGCAGTACCGCGTAGTAGATCCCCAGCCAGGCGAACATGGCGGCGATCACGCCGATGCGCAGCCGGCGGGCCAGTTGGCGGTTCCGCCCCCACGCGCCGACGGTGTAGAGCGCGCAGAACAGCGCCCACGCGGAGAACTGGGTCTCCGGTGCCGAGCGGGCCTGCGCGGCGACGAACGCCACCGCGACGACAAGCAGCGTCGCGCCGGGCCACCGCCGTCGCCAGATCAGCGGCACGGTCACGGCGACGGTCCAGAACAACTGCTCCGGCCCGGACGGCGGCGGGCCCAGCAGGAACGCTCCGGTGCTGCGGGCCAGGGTGAGGCTGACCAGCGCCAGCCCGGTCACCGCCAGCCCGATCCACAGGTCGTTGCGACGCTGTTCCGCTGTCGGGCCGGGGCGGCGCCATTCCTCTCGCGGTGCCACGGTCATCCGGGAACGATGCCACGGCGGTCTGCGCGCCCGTCGACGGGGCGGGTGGCAGTCGCTGTGTTCGCGCCGACGGGCGGCGGCCCGACGCGGGGTACGCGCCGGGCCGCCTCGGGTGTCGCTCACGCCGTCTGCCGGCGCGTCTTACCGGCGGTGTCGATGAGGCCCCAGACCACGATCACGGCCGCACCCAGCGCGATGGCCAGCCCGAGGCCCTCTCGGTTCTCCGCGTCCGCCACCCAGCTCAGCCGCTCGGCCAGGGCCGGGTTGAGCAGCCGGTCGGAGAGCGCCAGCCACGCCAGCGGCACCGCGAACGCCAGGTCGAGCAGTGCCTTGACGCCGAACAAGCCCCAGGTCCAGCGGCCGATCCGGTACTTCACGACCTCGAAGACCACGCTGAGCGCCAGCACCACGATCAACGCCGGCAGCCAGAACGACCAGAGGGCCGGGTCGAGGATCGGGATGTTCTCGTTGTCGGTGCCTCTGACCCAGGACTGGTAGTGCTGGAACGGCAGGTACGCGATGGTCAGCACCAGCATGATCACCGAGGCGATGGTGTCGGCGAGCGGGATGTTCCGGCGTACCGGGGCGTCGGGCAATTGGTCCACGGTCCACTCCGGCAGGTCCACCGCCGCCTGGGAACGCTCGATGACGGCGAAGGTCAGGGTGAGCCAGAAGGCGATCTGGACGGCCACCTGCATGGCCGCGACGAGGCCCGGCCCGATCGCGCCGAACCCCTTCCCCTCGGCGGCCTCGACGACGGTGACGATCGTGCCGACGATCGCCGGGATGAAGCTGAGCAACAGCTTCAGCAGTCGCAGCCAGAGCAGGTAGTAGGTCGGGCCGATGAGTTGCAGCCGGCGGTCGGCGTACCGGGCGGCCAGCACGTCGGGATTGCCCAACTCGGTGAGCACCTCCCGCTCGGCGGTGGTGGCGTCCTGGCCGCCATCGGTCCGACCCTCGATCATGTCGTCGATGGAGGCGCGCAGCTCGCTGGCGATCTCGTCGCGGCGCGGAGCGGGCACCGAGCGCAGGGTGGCGGCGAGGTAGCGGTCGGTCAGGGTGTTCATCGGTCCACTCCTTGGATCAGCCCGGTGACGGAGGTCTGCACGGCGGCGAGGTCGTCGAGGAGCCGGCTCAGCATCGACTCGCCCTCGTCGCTGGTCCGGTAGAACTTGCGCGGCCGGCTCTCCTCGGTGTTCCACTCGCTGGTCAGCAGCCCTTGGTCTTCGAGGCGGCGCAGCAGCGGGTAGAGGGTGTTGGCATCCACCGGGAAGCCGTGCTCGGTGAGTCTCTGCAGCAGTGCGTAGCCGTAGTCGGGTCGGCGGAGCGCGACCAGGCTGGCCACCACGACGGTGCCGCGACGCAACTCCTGTAGGTGCGTCCGTAGAACGTCCTCGCTAACCATGTGTCACACCATACTGTGTGGCACACACTGTTGTCTACGGCTATAACGTCGCGTCTGGTGTGAGTGTCGTGTGACCCGCCTGTTCCCACGCGCGCGGGGCGCCCGGTGCGCACCGGACGCCCCGCTTCGGCCGTGGTCAGCAGGCCGTGCCCTGCCGGAAGTTCCGCTCGACGAAGTTCGCCGGCCCGACCTGGAAGTAGCCGACGCCGGGCCGGATCGGGTGCCCGGTGAACAGCTCGACCCGCGAACCGACCCGCACCAGGTACGCCTCGGCGTCCCCGGCGTCGTTGCGGATCAGCGAGCCCCGCCTCCCGTAGACGTCCTCCAGTTCGGCGAAGGACATGCCGACCGCCGCACCGGCGGGGGAGCGGGGCGGCGCGGTGGCCGTACCGACCTCCACCAGCAGGCCGTCGCGGAAGGCCAGCAGGATCACACCGGCCCAGGAACCGGTCGCGCCCGCGTGCACCACCCCGCCGCAGCCCGGCGCGGTCCAGTCGATGCGCCCAGCCGCGGTGAGCGCCGCCAGGCCGGCGCCGATCCGGTACACGCCCGCGCCGCCGACGCTGAGCACCTGCGGGTGGCTGTGCCCGACGGTCGGCGCCGCACCGACCGGAGCAGCCGCCGCTGCCGGAGCGACGGTGGCCGGGACGAGCGTGCCGAGCGCCAACACGGCGCTGGTGAGGAGGATCGACTGACGTTTCATGAGCTTCTCCTTCGGTGCGAGGTTCTCCTGCCCTGTTAGTCACCGCGTCGGAGCCAACGGTTCGTGAGGTTCACGCTCGGCCCGGTCTACCGTGCAGGGAAACGCCGGCCGGAGGTGACACGGTGACGGCTCCGCTGCGGATCGGGCCCTACGCCATCGAGCGGCTGCTGGGCGTCGGCTCGTTCGCGACCGTCTGGCTCGGCCACGACGAGACGCTCGACGCGTACGTGGCGATCAAGGTGTTGGCCGAGAACTGGAGCCACGACCTGCGGGTGCGGGAACGTTTCCTGGACGAGGCCCGGTTGCTCCGCCGGTTGGAGCACGAACGGCTCATCCGTGTGCACACAGTCGGTGAGCTGCCCGACGGCCGGCCCTACGCGGTGCTCGCCTGGGCGGACGGCGGGAGCCTGCGCGACCGGCTGGCCGCCGGTGAGATCCCCGCGTCGACGGCGCTGCGGGTGCTCGGTGAGGTCTGCGCCGGGGTCGCCGTGCTGCACCGGCACGGTGTCGTGCACCGTGATCTCACTCCGGGCAACGTGCTGTTCCGCTCCGCCGGGCCGGACGACCCCGACGCCGAGCGGGTGCTGATCGCCGACCTCGGCCTCGCCAAGGCGCTCGCCGCCGCCTCCGGCCTCACCGCCCGCGCCGGCACCCCCGGTTACATGGCCCCGGAGCAGGACGACCCGGGCGCGGTGGTCGACACCCGCGCCGACGTCTACGGGCTCGGGCGGCTGGGCATTCGACTGCTGGCCGCCGATCCGGTGGGCGCGGTCCCGGCCGGACCCGATCCGGGCCGCCACGCCCTCGACATCCGACTTCGGGAAGGCGTGCCACCGGCGGTCGCGGCGGTGCTCGGCCGGGCCACCGCGTACCACCGGGCCGACCGTTACCCGGACGCCTCGGCGCTGCACGACGCGCTGGTCCGCGCCGGTGCTCCGGCGCAGCGGGTGTTCGCGACGAGCGGCCGCCGCCGGTACCGGTCGCGGCTGGTCGGGGCCGTCGTCGCGACGGTCGTCGCGGTGGGTGGGGTGGGCGCGGAGCCGGGCGGCGCGGGGTCGGGGCGGCCCGCCGTCGACACGTACACGAGCGGGCCGTTGACCGTGGTGCTGCCGGAGGGCTGGTCCGCCACCGGGGCGACCTGGGCGGGCCAGTACGGTGCCGACGGCGAGCCGGAACCGGCCCTGATCATGTCGCCGCGACCCCGTCGCTGGGCCGCCGACCCCCGGCTGCCCGGCGCGTTCGTCGGTCTCTCCGCCGCCACGGCGGCCCGCACCACACCGGCCGGGTTCCTGGCCGAGCGGACGCATGGGGACTGCCTGCCCGCCCCGGTTCGCAACACCCGCCGGGCGGGTGTCGAGTGGACGGTGGTGACGTACCGCTGCGACCGGGGTCGGCCGTGGATCGTCGAGGCAGCCGGTCTGCAGCCCGGGCACGCGGCTCTGGTGTACGTGCAGATCGTCCCACCGGAGCAGGCCGCCGCCGAGTTCGTCGACACCCTCCTCGCCGGGGTGCGGGTCGGGTAGGTGCGGATCGGCGGCGGCTAGCGGACCACCACGGTGACGGTGTGCGCGCGGTCGTCCTTGGGGATCGTGACGGCGACGGTGCCGGGACGGACGAACCGGATGTCCACCACTCCGGCCTCGTAGTGCTGCGAGACCAGGTCCGGACGATCCACGGTGACCAGGCCGGGCCCGATGCCCTGGATCCGCAGCACCGCGCCGGTGGCGAAGCAGAGCGACCGCAGCAGCTCCAGCTCGGTGTCGGCCACCGGCAGGTCGTAGCGGACTGCGCCCTGACAACTGCTGGTCGGCGTGGTCGCCGACGGGGTCGGTCGCGGTGGCGTACCCCGGGTCCTGGTCGGGGCGGGGGGTGGCGGCAGCGCGGCGGCGGGCGGCGGCCGGGTCGGCGACCGGCCGGCGTCGGGTGTCACCGACGGCGTGGGCGGCGACGCCACCACCGACGCCACCACCGACGGCGACGGGGACGGCCCGCGCGGCTGTACGGGCAGCGGCGAGACCGCGTCGCTGCCGCAGGCGGCGACCGCCACGGTGGCCGCGAGAGCGGTGCCGACCCGGCCGACGGCCCGGCGGAGCGCAGTCACCCGTCCCCCTTCCCGATCGTCGGTGCGCCGCCGTCCCGCCGACTCAGCCCGCGTCGGTGCCGAGTCGTTGTCGGACCTGGTGGCGGGCCAGGTGCAACCGCGACTTCACGGTGCCCACCGGCACGTCGAGCAACTCGGCGATCTCGGGATAGCTCAACCCGAGAACGTCGCGCAGGGCCACCACCTCGGCGAGGTCGGGCCGGACGGCGTCGAAGGCGTCGAGCAGGTCGAGGCGGGTGCCCGCGACCACGCTCGTCCGTCGTGGGTCGGCCCGCTCGGGCAGCGGTACGCCGCCGGCCTCCAGGCGGCAGCGGCGGCGCAGGGTGCGGTACGTCGAGCGGGCCCGGTTGGCGGCCAACCGGTGCAGCCAGGTGCGGAACGAGGAACGCCCCTCGAACCGGGTGATGCCGTTGGCCAGGGCCAACAGCGTGTCCTGGCACGCCTCCTCGGCGTCCTCCCGGTTGGGCAGGAACCGGGCACACAGCCGCAGCGCCTCGGGGCGTACCGCGAGCAGCAGGGCGTCCAACGCCGCCGGGTCGCCGTGTGCGGCGGACCGGGCCAGGGCGTCGATGTCGTCCGCGTCGGGCATGCCGGGTGTCCAATGCTCGCCGGGGCCGATCCCCGAGCGTACGGCGGGCGCTGCCGGCGCGCCCCCGTACGGTCCGGCACCCGACGGCTATTCGAAGCGGGAGACGTCTCCGGCACCCCGACGCAGGATCTCCGGCTCCGGGCCGGACAGGTCGATGACCGTGGTCGGCTCCATACCGCAGTCACCGGCGTCGAGCACCGCGTCGAGCTGGTGGTCGAGCCGTTCCTTGATCTCCCAGCCCTGGGTCATCGGCTCGTCGTCGCCGGGCAGGACCAGGGTGCTCGACACCAGCGGCTCGCCCACCTCGGCCAGCAGCGCCTGGGTGACGGTGTGCCGGGGTACGCGTACGCCGACGGTGCGCTTCTTCGGGTGCAGCATCCGGCGCGGCACCTCGCGGGTGGCCGGCAGGATGAAGGTGTAGCTGCCCGGGGTGGACGCCTTCACCAGGCGGAAGACCGAGTTGCTGATCTGGACGAACTGACCGAGCTGCGCGAAGTCCCGGCAGATGAGCGTGAAGTGGTGCCGGTCGTCGAGGTGGCGGATCTGCCGGATCCGGTCCAGCCCCTCCTGGTTGCCCAGTCGGATGCCGAGCGCGTAGCAGGAGTCCGTCGGGTAGGCGACCAGCCCGCCACCGCGGATCAGGTCGGCGACCTGGCCGATGATCCGGGGCTGTGGGTTCTCCGGGTGCACGTCGTAGTACCTCGCCATCCTGAGGAGCCTAGGCGCACCCGGGACCGGGCAGGAGACGAGGGCCACGGCCGTCGGCGCGGACGGTGGAGCCGCCGAGATCACCTCGGTAGGGTAGGTCCCGGTCGGCTCCGACCAACAAGATCCACAACGCCGGGGGGCGCCACGCATGGCCGATTCGTTCGCGCATCTGCACGTGCACACGGAATACTCGATGCTCGACGGAGCGGCCCGGCTGAAGGACCTGTTCGCCGAGGCCAACCGGCTCGGCATGTCGGCCGTGGCGATCACCGACCACGGCAACATGCACGGCGCGAACGACTTCTACAACCAGGCGATGGCCGCCGGGATCACCCCGATCCTGGGCGTCGAGGCGTACGTGGCGCCGGAGTCGCGCTATCACAAGGCGCGGGTCAAGTGGGGGCGGCCGGAGCAGAAGAGCGACGACATCTCCGGTAACGGCGCGATCACCCACAAGACGATGTGGGCCAAGAACGCCAAAGGGCTGAAGAACCTGTTCACCCTCAACTCGCGCGCCTCCATGGAGGGGCACTACGTCAAGTGGCCCCGGATGGACATGGAGCTGATCGCCGAGCACGCCGAGGGGATCATGGCCACCACCGGCTGCCCGTCCGGCGCGGTGCAGACCCGCCTGCGCCTCGGGCAGTTCGACGAGGCGCTCAAGGTCGCGGCGAGCTACCAGGACATCTTCGGCAAGGACAACTACTTCCTGGAGATCATGGATCACGGGCTCTCCATCGAGAGCCGGGTCCGTGAGGGGCTCACCGAGATCGCCCGCAAGCTGGACATCCCGCCGGTGGTCACCAACGACTCGCACTACACCCACGAGGCGCAGGCCACCGCCCACGACGTGCTGCTCTGCGTACAGACCGGCAGCAACATCGACGACCCGAACCGGTTCCGGTTCGAGGGTGGCGGCTACTTCATCAAGAGCGCCGACCAGATGCGCGCGGTGGACTCGTCGGAGCTGTGGCAGGAGGGCTGCCGGAACACCCTGCTGGTCGCCGAGAAGGTAGACCCGAAGGGCATGTTCGAGTTCCACAACCTCATGCCGCGCTTCCCGGTGCCGGAGGGGGAGACCGAGGAGTCCTGGTTCCGCAAGGAGACCTTCGCCGGGCTGGGCCGACGCTACCCGAACGGCATCCCGGAGGGGCACGTCGTCCAGGCGGAGTACGAGCTGGGCGTCATCAACCAGATGGGCTTCCCGTCGTACTTCCTCGTGGTCGCCGACTTCATCCAGTGGGCCAAGAGCCAGGGCATCTCGGTGGGCCCGGGCCGTGGTTCGGCGGCCGGCTCCCTCGTCGCGTACGCGCTGGGCATCACCGACCTCGACCCGATCCAGCACGGCCTGATCTTCGAGCGGTTCCTGAACCCCGAGCGGGTCTCCATGCCGGATGTCGACATCGACTTCGACGAGCGTCGACGCGGTGAGGTGATCAAGTACGTCACCGACAAGTGGGGCGAGGACAAGGTCGCCCAGATCGCCACGTTCGGCACGATCAAGGCGAAGGCCGCGATCAAGGACTCGGCCCGGGTCCTCGGCTACCCGTACGCGGTCGGCGACCGGATCACCAAGGCCATGCCGCCGGCGGTGATGGGCAAGGACATCCCGCTCACCGGCATCTTCGACACCAAGCACCCCCGGTACGCCGAGGCCGGTGAGATCCGCGGCCTGTACGACTCCGACCCGGACGTCCGCAAGGTGATCGACACCGCCAAGGGCATCGAAGGGCTGATCCGGCAGACCGGTGTGCACGCCGCCGGCGTCATCATGTCCGCCGAACCGATCATCGAGCACATCCCGTTGATGCGCCGCGACGCCGACGGGGCGATCATCACGCAGTTCGACTACCCGACGTGCGAGTCGCTCGGGTTGTTGAAGATGGACTTCCTCGGCCTGCGCAACCTGACGATCATCGACGACGCGGTCAAGAACATCGAGCTGAACCACGGCGAGAAGCTCGACCTGCTGGCGTTGCCGCTCGACGACAAGGCCGCGTACGACCTGCTCGCCCGGGGTGACACCCTGGGTGTGTTCCAGCTCGACGGCGGGCCGATGCGGTCGCTGCTGCGGTTGATGAAGCCGGACAACTTCGAGGACATCTCCGCCGTCCTGGCCCTGTACCGGCCCGGCCCGATGGGCGTCGACTCGCACACCAACTACGCGCTGCGCAAGAACGGCCTCCAGGAGATCACCCCGATCCACCCGGAGCTGGAGGAGCCGCTGCGGGAGATCCTGGCCCCCACCCACGGCCTGATCGTCTACCAGGAGCAGGTGCAGCGCGCCGCGCAGATCCTCGCCGGCTACAGCCTCGGTCAGGCGGACCTGCTGCGCCGGGCCATGGGTAAGAAGAAGAAGGAGATCCTCGACAAGGAGTTCATCCCGTTCCGGGACGGCTGCCGTGAGCGCGGCTACTCCGACGAGGCGATCCAGGCGGTGTGGGACGTCCTGGTGCCGTTCGCCGGGTATGCGTTCAACAAGGCGCACTCCGCCGCGTACGGCCTGGTCTCCTACTGGACGGCGTACCTGAAGGCGCACTACCCGGCCGAGTACATGGCCGGGCTGCTGACCTCCGTCGGTGACGACAAGGACAAGATGGCGCTGTACCTGTCCGAGTGTCGCCGGATGCGCATCCAGGTGCTGCCTCCGGACGTGAACACCTCGGCCGGGCCGTTCACCCCGGTCGGCAAGGACATCCGCTTCGGCCTGGCGGCGGTCCGCAACGTCGGCGCGAACGTGGTCGCCTCGATCATGCGCTGCCGCGAGGAGAAGGGCGAGTACGCCGACTTCTACGACTTCCTGTCCAAGGTGGACGCGGTGGTCTGCAACAAGAAGACGATCGAATCCCTGATCAAGGCCGGCGCGTTCGACTCCCTCAACCACCCCCGCAAGGGGCTGCTCGCGGTCCACGCCGACGCCATCGACGCGTACGCCGACGTGAAGCGCAAGGAGGCCGTCGGCCAGTACGACCTCTTCGGGGCGGGCTTCGGTGACGCCGACACGGGCAGCACGACGGTGATGCCGGTGATCGGCGACAGCGAGTGGGACAAGCGCGACAAGCTGGCCTTCGAACGCGAGATGCTCGGCCTGTACGTCTCCGACCACCCGCTGTTCGGCCTGGAGCACATCCTGGGCGCGGCGGCCGACACCACGATCGCCGCCCTGGCCGAGGAGGGCGCGGTGCCCGACGGGGCGGTGGTCACCCTCGCCGGCATCCTCTCCGGGGTGCAGCGCCGGGTCACCAAGCAGGGCCGCGCCTGGGCCTCGGCGACCCTGGAGGACCTGGCCGGTGGGGTGGAGGCGCTGTTCTTCCCCAACACCTACGAGGTGATCGGGCAGTACATCGCCGAGGACGCCATCGTGGTGGTCAAGGGCCGGGTGGACCGCCGCGACGACACCCCCCGGATCATGGCGATGGACATGTCCATGCCGGACGTCAGCACCAGCGCCACCAACAAGCCGGTCACCCTCACCATCCCGGTGCACCGCTGCACGCCGCCGCTGATGGAGAAGCTCAAGGAAACCCTCGTGCTGCACCCCGGCGACACGGAGGTGCACGTCAAACTCCTCAACGGTGGGCGCACCACCACCCTGCGGCTGGGCCCGTTCCGGGTGGCGGCGACGACCGCGCTGATGGGCGACCTGAAGAGCGTCCTCGGCCCGGCCAACGTGAGCTGACCGGGCCGAGGCCCGGCCCGAGCTGACCCGTGCGCGGCCCGGCGGGCGTGATCGCCTGGCCGGG
The DNA here is from genome assembly GCF_029581455.1 of Micromonospora sp. WMMD964. NCBI lineage: Bacteria > Bacillati > Actinomycetota > Actinomycetes > Micromonosporales > Micromonosporaceae > Micromonospora > Micromonospora sp. WMMD964. Next base: position 3,441,662 of record NZ_CP120860.1, read on the forward strand.
CCGCGCACGGTCGGCGGGCTCAGCCCCGGTCGGGGGCGGCGATCTCGCGCAGTCGACCGTCGGCCAGCCGCAGCCAGCGCTGCACGCCGATCTCGGCGAGGAACCGTTCGTCGTGGCTGACCACCACGAACGCCCCCTGGTACGCGGTCAGCGCGCTCTCCAACTGGGCGACGCTGACCAGGTCCAGGTTGTTCGTCGGCTCGTCGAGCAGCAACAGTTGCGGGGCCGGTTCCGCGCAGAGCACACAGGCGAGGGTCGCGCGCAGCCGCTCACCGCCGGAGAGCACCCCGACGGGCAGGTTGACCCGGGCGCCCCGGAACAGGAACCGGGCCAGCAGGTTCATCCGCCTGGCGTCCGGCAGGCTCGGCGCGTACGCGGCGAAGTTCTCCGCCACCGTCCGGTCCAGGTCCAGCAGGTCCAGCCGCTGCGACAGGTACGCGATCCGTCCGTCGGCCCGCTTGACGTCGCCGCCGGCCGGTTCGAGGTCCCCGTTGACGAGGCGCAGCAGGGTCGACTTGCCCACGCCGTTCGCCCCGGTGAGCGCGATCCGTTCCGGACCTCGGATCACCAGGTCGGCACCGTCACCGCCGAACAGTTCCCGGTCGTCCAAACGGGCGCGCATCCCCGTACCCGTGAAGACCGTCCGTCCGGCCGGGACGGTCGTGTCCGGCAGGTCCACGACGATCCGGTCCTCCTCGCGGACCGCCCGCCCGGCCTCGTCCAGTCGGGCCTTGGCCTGACCGAGCCGGCTGGAGTGCGTCTCCTGGGCCTTGCCCGCCGACTCCTGTGCGCTGCGCTTGAGCCCGCCGGCGACGATCCGGGCCAGCCCGGCGTTCTTCAGGTTCTTCGAGGCGTTGCTGGCCCTCCGGTCGGCCCGCTCGCGGGCCTGCTGCATCTCGCGCTTCTCCCGCTTCACCTCCTGCTCGGCGTTGCGCAGGTTGCTCTCGGCCACCTCCCGCGCCGCCTGCACCGCCTCGGTGTACGCGGTGAAGTCGCCCCCGTACCAGCGGATCTCGCCGCGTTCCAGCTCGGCGATGCGGTCCATCCGGTCCAGCAGCTCCCGGTCGTGGCTGACCAGCAACAGGCAGCCGGACCAGTCGGTGAGCACGTCGTAGAGCTTGTGCCGGGCCTCCAGGTCCAGGTTGTTGGTCGGCTCGTCGAGCAGCAGCACGTCCGGGCGGCGCAGCAACTGGGCCGCCAGACCGAGGGAGACCACCTGACCGCCGCTGAGCGTGTGCAGCGGCCGGTCGAGTGACAGGTCACCCAGGCCGAGCCGGTCCAGCTCGGCGCGGGTGCGCTCCTCGATGTCCCAGTCGTCGCCGATGGTGGCGAAGTGCTCCTCGCCGGCGTCGCCGGCCTCGATGGCGTGCAGTGCCGCGATCCGCTCGGCGACGCCGAGCACCTGCGCCACGGCCAGGTCGCCGGCCAGCGGAAGGGTCTGCGGGAGGTAGCCGAGCAGACCGTCGACGGTGACGCTGCCGCCGCTGGGCCGCAACTCCCCGGCGATCAGCCGCAGCAGGGTGCTCTTGCCGGCGCCGTTGGGCGCGACCAGGCCGGTACGACCGCCGGGAACGGTGAAGGACAGCTCCGAGAAGACCGGGGTGTCGTCCGGCCAGGAGAAGGACAGGTTCGAGCAGACGATGTACGCGTCAGACATGCGAGTGACCTCAAAGGGTGGGTTGGGCGCGTTCGAGCGCGCCCGACGACGAACGGGACCGATGGAACGACGTCATGGCCACCGCGGCGCGGAGCGCGCCGAACCGATGGCCGAACACATCCGGCCTCACCCGGAGATGTCGTCGTCACCCGCCATGTCTGGTCTCCCTGGTCGTACCGCTGACCCAACCCGGCCAGTCTAACAACGGATCTTCACCCCGCCACCGCGTTCCCGGGCTGCCCCCGGCACAGAGGAGGCTAGGAGACGTCGAAGAGGCGCAGCCCGTCGTACTCGGCGAAGTCGGCGAAATCCTTGCCATTGAACGTCGCGAGCGGTAGCCGGTCGACAAGGCAGCACGCCGCGATCCACGAGTCGTTGGTCGGCCGGGGCCGGCCACGGTGCTGCGCTCGCGCCTGAAGATGCCCCCAGGTCACCGCCACGGCCTCGTCGAAGGGCAGCAGGACGATCCCCGACCGCCAATGCGCGAGATCAGCCAACTTGCGCGGCCCCCAACTGCGCAGTGCCGTCCACTTGGTCAGTTCGCCGAGCGTCACGAAGGTCACGCAGAGGGTCTTACCGGCCAAACGGGCTCGGAGAGGGTCCGACAGCCGCCCGCGAAGGATTGCCGACGCCACGTCGGTGTCGAGAACGACGAGGCTCACGCGGCGCCGGCCCGCCGGGAGGCGTACAGGTCGGCGAGGAATTCGTCCAACTCGTCGTCTGACTCGAACAGATAGGGGCGCGCCAGGTCGTCTACGGAGGCGACAGGTCGAACGCCCTGGCGGCGAGCCAACTCCTCGGCTGGGACATGCTCGGCCGTCGGCCACTCGGGTATCCGCTCCGCGTTACTCGACGCCACGGCTCACCTCCTGGTTGTCGGTCTGGTCGATTGTCCCACTCTCTCCGTCGACTGAGCGCATCTCGCGGCGGTGTCGGGTCGACGTTTCATCCTGCTCACCGGGGCCGGTACTCGACCTCGGGGCGGCCGGGGGTGCCGTAGCGGGAGCTGCGGACGACTCGGTCGATCGTCACCAGGTACTCCAGGTAGCGGCGGGCGGTCACCCGGGAGATGCCGGTCGCCGCGCCCACCTCGGTCGCGGACAGCCCCACCTCGGCGCCGGTCCCGTCGCTGAGGGCGGCGCGTACCCGATTGAGGGTCTGCGCGTCGAGCCCCTTGGGCAGGCTGTGCCCGGCGGTGCCGCGCAGGGTGGCGAACATCCGGTCCACGTCGTGCTGGGCGGCCACCTCCCCGTCGGCGAGCGCCTGCGCACGGTAGTCCGCGTAGCGCTCCAGCTTGTCGCGGAACGCCGCGAACGTGAACGGTTTGAGCAGGTAGTGGGTCACCCCGAGGGACACCGCGGTGCGGACCACCGCCAGGTCCCGGGCGGAGGTCACCGCGAGCACGTCGACGCTGCTGCCGGCCGCGCGCAGCGCCCGGCAGACGTCCAGGCCGTGCAGGTCGGGCAGCCGAAAATCCAGGAGTACGAGGTCCACGTCGTCGCCGCCGCCCGCGCGCAGCGCCACCATCGCCGCCCGCGCGGTGTGCGCCACACCGACCACCACGAAACCGGGAACCCGCTCGGTGTACGCGCTGTGCGCCTCGGCCAGCAGCGGCTCGTCCTCGACGACCAGCACCCGGATGTCCGTCATGACCGCCCGTTCGGCAGTCGGACGGTGAACAGGCTGCCGCCGTCGTCCGAGCGGGTCACCTCGGCGCTGCCGCCGTGCCGGCGGACCACCTGCCCGACCAGGGCCAGCCCGAGGCCCCGCCCGGTGCTCTTGGTGGACCAGCCGCGCCGGAACGCGTCCGCCACCCGCTCCGGGGCCAGCCCGGGGCCGCTGTCGCCGACCCGGACGACCAACTCCGTGTCGACAGCGCCGACGAAGACCCGCACGCGGCGAGGCGCGGGCGTGCCGGCCACCGCCTCCAGGGCGTTGTCGACCAGGTTGCCGACCACGGTGAGCAGGTCGCCGGTCGGCAGAGGGCTGTCGTCGAGCCGGCAGTCCGGCTCGATGACCAGGTCCACCCCGCGTTCGCCGGCCTGCGCCGACTTGCCCAGCAGCAGGGCGGCCAGCGCCGGCTCGGTCACCGCGCCCACCACCCGGTCGGTCAGTTGCTGGGCGAGGGCCAGGTCCCGGGTGCCGAGCCGGACGGCCTCGTCGGCGCGACCCAACTCCACCAGGGTCAGCACGGTGTGCAGGCGGTTGGCCGACTCGTGGGTCTGCGCCTGCAACGCCTCGGTCAACGCGCGCACCGAGTCCAGCTCACTGGCCAGGGTGCGCAGCTCGGTCTGGTCCCGCAGGGTCAACACGGTGCCGAGCACCGCGCCCTCGAAGCGGGTGGTCCGCTGGTTGGCGACGAGCACCCGGTCACCGGCCAGGACCGGCTCGTCCAGGGCGTCGCGCCCGGAGCCGAGCAGCTCGGCCACCGCAGGCGGCAGGTCGATCCCGGCGACCGGCTGGTCGGTCACCGGTCTGTCCGCGTCCAGGCCCAGCAGGCGGCGGCCCTCGTCGTTGACCAATGCGACCCGCCGGTCGGTGGTCAGCACCACGAGACCTTCGCGGACCGAGTGCAGAACCGCGTCGTAGTACTCGTACATCCGGGTCATCTGCGCCGGGCCCAGACCGTGGGTCTGCCGACGAAGCCGGCGACTGAGCAGCCACGAGCCGGTCGCGGCGAGCGCGAGCGCCGGTGTGGCGACGCCGATCAACACCGGCAACTGGCGCAGCAGCTTGCGGTTGATCGCCCGGGTGGTGATGCCCACCGAGACCAGGCCGACGATGCGCCGCTGCTCGTCGTACACCGGGACGACAGCGCGCACCGACTCGCCGAGCGTCCCGACGTTGGTGGTGGTGAACGGATGACCGGCCAGGGCCGGCTCGATGTCGCCGACGAAGGGCTCGCCGATCCGCTCCGGTGTGGGGTGGGAGAAACGGGTGCGGTCGGGGGCCATCACGACCACGAAGTCGGTGCCCGTCGCCCGGCGGGTCGATTCGGCGTACGGCGCGAGGACGCCCGCCGGGTCGGCGGTCGTGAGGGCCGCGCGGACGTCGGGGGAGCGGGCCACGGTCTGCGCCACGGCGAGCACCTCCTCCTGGGCGGCCTGGCGGGAGTCGCTGCGGGCCAGCCAGACGGCGCCGGCCGCGCCGGCCAGCACGAGCAGCGTCACCACCACCGCCTGGAGGGCGAAGAGCTGCCCCGCGATGCTCCACTGGCGTCGGGCCATCCTCATCACCTCCTTCGTGCGCCGCCGCCGTCGTGGCTGTCGCGGTGAACAGAATGACCGCAAGGCTGTCAACTGGTGAGAGGCACTTCACATTGTTGACATGGACACCGAATCCACCACCTCGGCGGCGCCCTCGGTCCGCCGGGACCGTACCCGTTACCTCTATCTGGCCGTCATCGTGGCCGTGTTCGCCGGCATCGTCGTCGGCCTGGTCGCGCCCGATTTCGGCAAGGAACTCAAGCCGATCGGCACCGGCTTCGTCAACCTGATCAAGATGATGATCAGCCCGGTCATCTTCTGCACCATCGTGCTCGGCGTCGGTTCCGTCCGGCAGGCCGCGAAGGTCGGCAAGGTCGGCGGCCTCGCCCTCGGCTACTTCCTCACCATGTCGACCGTCGCGCTCGCCATCGGCCTGGTGGTCGGCAACCTCATCCACCCCGGCTCCGGTCTCGACCTCGGCCAGGACCTCGCTGGTGCGGGCAAGGCCGCCGCCGGCGACGAGGCCGGCGGGACGACGGACTTCCTGCTCGGGATCATTCCGACCACGTTGCTCTCCGCGCTCACCGAGGGCGAGGTGCTCCAGACGCTGTTGGTGGCCCTGCTGGTCGGGTTCGCCGTACAGGCCCTGGGTCGGCGCGGCGAGCCGGTGCTCGGCGCGATCGCCGTCATCCAGCGGGTGGTGTTCAAGGTGCTCGCCATGATCATGTGGTTGGCGCCGATCGGCGCGTTCGGGGCGATGGCCGCCGTGGTCGGCGCGACCGGCGTGGACGCGCTCAAGAGCCTCGCCCAGATCATGCTGGGCTTCTACGCGACCTGCCTCATCTTCGTGCTGGTGTTCCTGGGCGCGCTGCTCTGGTTCGTGGCCCGGATCTCGATCTTCTCGCTGCTGCGTTACCTGGGTCGGGAGTTCCTGCTGATCCTGTCGACCTCGTCGTCGGAGTCGGCGTTGCCGCGGCTGATCGCGAAGATGGAGCACTTCGGGGTCAGCAAGCCGGTCGTCGGCATCACCGTGCCGACCGGTTACTCCTTCAACCTGGACGGCACGGCGATCTACCTGACGATGGCGTCGCTGTTCATCGCCGACGCGCTGGGCAAGCCGCTCTCGATCGGCGAGCAGGTCTCGCTGCTCCTGTTCATGATCATCGCCTCGAAGGGTGCCGCCGGGGTCACCGGCGCGGGTCTCGCGACGCTGGCCGGTGGACTGCAGTCGCACCGGCCGGACCTGGTCGACGGGGTCGGCCTGATCGTCGGCATCGACCGGTTCATGTCCGAGGCCCGGGCGCTGACCAACTTCGCGGGTAACGCCGTGGCGACCGTGCTCGTGGGGACGTGGACCGGGGAGTTCGACCGGGACCGGGCGGCCGAGGTGCTGCGCGGAGACGACCCGTTCGACGAGGCCACGATGCTCGACGAGCACGACGGCCCGGACGACGACGAGACGGCGGCACGGCGGTCCACCGAGGAGGCCGGCGTCCCGGCCTGACATCGACGAGGCTGGGGTCGCGCCGGGCGCCGGTGCGACCCCGGGGCCCCCGCCCGGCTCCGACTGGCCCCCGTTCTAGGCAGGTGCGCGCGGGTCGTTGCGGAACGCCTGCGGGGACATCCCGAACGTGGCCGTGAAGACCCTGCTGAAGTGGGCCTGGGAGCGGAAGCCCCAGCGGGCGGCGATGCTGTGGATGGGCCGGGCCCGGAGCAGGGGATCGCGCAGGTCCCGTGCGCACCGGTCCAGACGTTTCCGGCGGATGGTCTCGGCGACCGTCTCGTCCTCGGTCTCGAACGCCCGGTGCAGGCTACGGAGGGAGATGTGGTGGGCGGCGGCGACGGTGCCCGGCGACAGGTCCGGGTCGCCGAGGTGCTCGTCGATGAACGCCTTGACCGTCATGCGCAGGCTGTGTCCGCGTACCTCGATCGGTAGGGCGTCGGTGAGGTCCAGGTGTTGGGCGACCATCGCGGACATGAGGTCCCGCACGACGGTGCCCAGGAGCGGGGCGTCACTGTCCTGGTACTGCTCGGGATGGGTCATCACCTGGTGGACGAACTGGTTGAGCAGTACGCCGATCCCCTCGGTGGCGGAGATGCTCGTGCCGAGCAGCTGCGAGATCCGGTTGGGATGCACCGGCAGGAGGCCGTGGGGGACGAGGATCGTCCGAGTGGTCAACATGCCCTCGTGGTGCGACCGTCCCTGATGGGTCGACTGGTGTGGTCGGGACGTGTCGACGATCGCGAAGCTGCCCGGCGTGAAGGCGTTGCTCCGCCGCTCCTGCTCCAACCCGCCCTGCCCGGACAACGGGAGCGCGAACTGGTACATCTCCGGATCGCTGCGGCGGATGAAGGTGCCGGTGCGCTGCATGTCCAGGGACGGGTACCGCCAGGTCGACAGCACGACCTCACCCAGGCTGATGACCTCTGCCCGGGCCCGGAAGTCCGCCGCGTGGGCACTGTGGATGCGCATCGGCACCGACTCGCGTGCCACCAGGTCGTGCCAGTACCCGAACCGCTCGCTCGGGGGCACCGCGACGGTGTCCGCCGAGCCTACGGTGAGCACGGGCTGCCTCGATCCTCTTCGACGGTTGACGAACCGCTGTGGCGTTGCCGACTGAGCCTACAAGATCAACCAGCATCGGCCCAGGTCCGATGTGGTGAACACCAAGGCGGACAGGTGCGTCGACGTGCTCGACGCCACCCGGACGACGGCGCCCGGCCACAGATCCGGCAGTGCACCGGCAACGCCGACCAGAAGTGGCGGGCCGCCTGAGCGCTGACGGCTGGGGGGTCGGATGGTTACGGTCGTGGATGCCGTGGTTCCCCGACGTTCGAGGAGTGATCGCATGCCTCTCTCTCCGTCCCGGCTGTTCTCGCGGATAGCCACCGCCGAACGACCGGCTGAGACACGTGTGGTCATGCGACGTGCGGTGGTGCTCGGTGGCAGCATGGCCGGTTTGATGGCCGCGCGCGTGTTGAGCGACCACGCCGAGGAAGTGCTGATCATCGAACGGGACCCGTCCGACGTCGACGCCGGACCTCGGCCGGGCGTGCCCCAGGGCAGTCAGGTGCACGCGCTGCTGCCCGCCGGCCAGGTCCAGTTGGAACGCTGGTTCCCCGGCATCGCCGACGAGGCGCTCGCGCTCGGCGCCCCTCCGCCGCCGAGCGACCAGAGCACGGCGAAAGTGTTCATCAACGGAGTTCCCGGGCTGCCACCGGCGGCGACCGGCACCGGGCCCGCACTGATCACGACGCGTCCGTTCCTGGAGGCGTTGGTCCGGCGGCGGACGCTCGCCGTGCCCAACATCCGCATGGTGTACGGCCGCGCGGAGGGCCTGCTCCTCGACGAGCGGCGGGTCACCGGCGCGCGGTACGTGCCCGAGGGTGGCGGCGAGGCGGTCGTCGAACCGGCGGATCTGGTGGTCGACGCGATGGGTCGGTCCAGCCGGCTCAGCGACTGGCTGGCCGAGCACGGGTGGCCGCGCCCGCCGATGCGCCGCATGCCGATCAAACTGAACTACGCGACGGCGCTCTACCGGCGGGACGAGAAGGTCAGCGACGCCTGGGTCGCGGTCTTCCACACCATGGCCGGCAAGGGGCGCACCGCCCGGATCGGCGGCATCAACTCGGTCGAGGGAGACCGCTGGATCATGCTGGTGGCCGGTTACGACGAGGACCGGCCCAGCCGCGACGTCGCCGACTTCACCGAACGCTGCCGGAAGCACTACCCACAGATGTTCGGCGACATCGCCGAGTACGGGGAGATGCTGGGCGGGGTGGTCACGTACCACCAGGCCGACAGCCGACGCCGCGACTTCCACAAACTCGACCGCCTGCCCGCCGGGTTGGTCGCGGCCGGCGACGCGGTCGCCTCCTTCAACCCGGTGTACGGCCAGGGCATGACCTCCGCGACGCTGCACGCCTCCTGCCTGTCGGCGTACCTGCGGTCCGGTCCGAAGCCGCACGACGAGCCGGCGCGGGCGTACTTCGACCAGGTCCGGGTGGTCGTCGACGCCGCCTGGCAGATCTCCACCACCGCCGACATCGAGCTTCCGCACGTCGACGGGCCGTACCCGCCGGGGTATCGGCTCACCAAGTGGTTCGGTGACCTGCTCTTCCGGGCGTCACTGACCGATCCGGTGCTCAACGCCCGGCTGGGTCGGGTCACCACCATGCTCGACCACCCGGCGGCCCTGGGCCGCCCCGGCACCCTGCTCCGGGCGCTCCGGCTCGGCCTGCTCCGCCGCGCTCGACACTGATTCGTCGCGAAACCCGCCGATCCCGACGGGCAGCGGGGAGAATGGGACGCCGGGGAGGGAGTCGCGACGAACCCGGGGAGCAGGCGTGCTGGCAACCCTCCTCGACCGGCTTCGCCGCCGTGATCCGGGGTACGCCGTCCTGCGGCGTGGGGCCCGGCTGACGCTCGTCGCGTCCGTCGTCTTCTACGGCTGCCGCTACGGCGTCGGCAGTTCGGTGCTCGCCACGTACGGTCTGTTCGGCACGATCGCCGCCGGGGCGTTCGCACGGCTGCCCGGTCCCGCGCCGCAACGGGCGCGGATCCTCATAACCTCGCTGCCGGTGGTCTGGGCGCTGATCGCGGCGGGTTCGGCGTTGGCGTGGAGCACGTGGGCGGCGGCCGGTGGGATGCTGGTCATCGGGTTCCTCGTGGCGTTCGGTGGGGTCGGCAACCCGCGCCTGGTGGGGTGGGCCAGCGCGTTCCAGCTCTTCTACATCCTGGCCTCCTTCCCGCCGTACCAGCCGGACACCCTGCCGCAACGGCTCGGTGGCGTCACCCTCGCCATCGTGCTCCTCGCCGTGGCCGAGGTGCTCCTCTGGCCCGACCCGGTGCCGGTCTCGTACCGGCAACGGCTCGCCGAGGCGGCCGACGGCGTCGCGGCGTTCCTCGACACCGCGGCCCGCACGCTGACCGAGCCGCACGTGGACGACACCGGCCGGGACGCGCGACGGCGGCGGGCGTACGCCGTCGTCGGTCCACTCGACCTGGCCCGCAACCCTCCGGCCTGGGCACCCACCGCGGCGGGCGCCCAGGACCGTGCGCTGCGGATCTGCGCGGTGGCGTTGCGGGACGTGCTGGCCGAGGCGGACCGGTTGGCGGCGGACGTCCCGGCGGAGCCGATCCCGGACCTGGCGGCGGCGCGACTGCTGCGCGTCGGCGCGGACACGACCCGGGCCGCCGGTCGCAGCCTCACCCCGGGCGGGGCGGCTGTGGACCTCGGTGGTCTGGACGCCGCGATCGGGCGGGCCGAGGCGGCGTACCCCGGGGGTGGGGGCGACGGCCGCGACGCCCCGGACGTACCCCGGTTGTGCCGGGACGCGACGGCACTGGCCCTCGCCGAGCAGGTGCGGGTCTTCGCCGTCGGCGCCCGGCTGGCCACCGGGTCGCGGCTCGACGGTGTGGACGCCCCGCCGGGCCTGTTCGACTACGCGCGGCACCACCAGTGGACGCTGTACTGGTGGCAGTTCCGCTCCCACCTGGCACCCCGCTCCGCGCACCTGCACAGCTCGGTGAGGCTGGCCGTCGCCCTGGCGGTCGCCCGGGTGGCCGCCGGGTTGCTGAACCTGACCCACGGCTTCTGGGTGCTGCTGGCCACCCTCACGGTGCTGCGTACCTCGGCCGCGGACACCCGCTCCGCGCTGCGGCCGTCGGTGCTGGGCACGATCGTCGGCGCCCTCGTCAGCGGCGCGGTGATGCTCGTCGTCGACCTGCCGATCGTCTACGCCGTCGTCCTGCCGGTCACCCTGATCCTGGCCTTCGGCGTCGGGCGTCTGCTCGGTGCGGTCTGGCAGCAGGCACTGTTGACGGTGCTGCTGACCGTCGTCTTCGCCCAGCTCGGCCCGGAAGGGTGGCGGCTCGCCGAGGCGCGCCTCGTCGACGTCCTGCTCGGCGCGTTGATCGGCGTGCTCGCCGGTGTGGCCATCTGGCCGCGTGGGGCGGGTCACGACCTGCGACAGAACGCCGCCCGTTACCTCGCGGCCAGTGCGGACGCGGTCGAGCAGACCGTCGAGGCGGTGCTCGGCGACGCTCCGTCACCGCAGCGAGCCATCGACCGGGTGCGTCGTCGGATGATCCTGACCGACTCGTCCTACTGCCAGTACCACTCGGAACGGCACGACCCGCACCGGCAGCAGATCGACTGGGACGCCGTCCTCAGCGCCGGGCACCATGTCGTGCCCGGGGCCGGGTCGCTGCTGCGCCGCAACCCGCCCGGCTGTCTCGCCGGCTGGCCCGCGGCGGCGGCGCTGCTGCGCGACACCGCCGCACACCTGCGCTCACTGTACGACGAGGTGGCCGATGAGGTGACCCACGGCCGTTCGGCGGGCCCGCGACCGGCGGCGATGACCTGTGCCGACGAACTGGACCGGATCCGGCCGCTGCTCGGCGAGGTCGACAGGCAGGCGGTCCGGCACCTGGTCGAGGTCGACAGGTGGCTCGCCGCTCTCGCCGACACCCTCTCCCGCGCCCGGGGCCGACCGGGTGAGCCGGCTGGGAGACCCTGACCTTCCGGTGCACCGCGGCGGGCCGGACCGTGATCGCTCGCTGTGGCACGCCGTCTCACCCGGACGCACTCCGACAGGCCGCCGATCGGGGATTGGCCGTGCCCGTTGCCCGGCGGCCCGCCTACCGTCGAGGTCATGGAGATCGAGCAGGCGCAGCAGTTGTGGAAGCCGGAGCCCGGTTGGTTGAACACCGCCTCCTACGGGCTGCCGCCCGAGCCGGCGTGGACGGCGTTGCAGGAGGCGCTCGCCCAGTGGCGGGTCGGCAGCACCTCCTGGGAGGGCTGGGGCGACTCGGTGCAGCGCTCCCGTACCGCGTTCGCCCGCCTGATCGACGTGCCGGAGGGCGACGTGGCGGTCGGCGCCTCCGTCTCGCAGATGCTCGCGCCGGTCGCGGCGGCGCTGCCCGCCAACGCGACGGTGGTGGCCCCGGACGTCGAGTTCACCTCCAACCTGTTCCCCTGGCTCGTGCAGGAGGAGCGTGGCGTCTCCGTCCGCACGGTGCCGGTGGAGTCTCTCGTCGACGCCATCGACGCGGACACCGACCTGGTCGCGTTCAGTCTGGTGCAGTCGGCCGACGGGGCGGTCGCCGCGTACGACGACGTCGTGGCCGCCGCCCGCGCGCACGACGCGTTGGTGGTGGTGGACGCCACCCAGGCGTGTGGCTGGCTGCCCTTCGACGGGAGCCGGGCCGACGTGGTGGCGGTGGGCGGCTACAAGTGGCTGATGAACCCGCGCGGGACCGCGTTCGCCTACCTGGCTCCGGCGCTGCGTGAACGGCTGCGCCCGGACGCCGCCGGCTGGTACGCGGGCCGCGATCCGCACGCCTCCTACTACGGCCCGCCGTTGCGACTGGCCGACGACGCGCGCCGGTTCGACATCTCGCCGGCCTGGTTCAGCTGGGTGGGGGCGGCACCCGCCCTGGAGTTGGTCACCGAGATCGGCGTGCCGGCGATCCAGGCGCACGACGTGGCGCTGGCCAACCGGTTCCGGACCGGGCTGGGCCAGCCGCCGGGGGAGAGCGCCATCGTCACCGTGGACGTGCCGGACGCGGAGCGGCGACTGGCGGCGGCCGGCATCCGGGCGGCGGTACGCGCCGGACGGGTGCGGGCCTCGTTCCACATCTACTCCACCGAGGCGGACGTGGACGCGGCGCTGGAGGCGCTGACCGGCTGACCCTCACCTGCTCGCGCCCGGCGCCGCCCGCGCCCGAGCCGCCCGCCCGCCCGCGCCCCGCGCCCGCGCCCGCCCGCGCCCGCCCGCGCCCCGCGCCCGCTCGCGCCCGGCGCCGCCCGCCCGCGCCCGCGCCCCGCGCCAAGATCTGCGCAACTTCCCGGATGTTGCTGCTTCCGAGACGCGGGAGACACCAACATCCCTGATATTGCGCGGATCTTGGCGCGGGCGGTGGGCGTGGATCTTGGCGCGGGCGGGCCCGGCGCGTGGGCGCACGCGGGTGCGGGCGGGCGCACGCGGGCCCGGCGCGTGGGCGCACGCGGGTGCGGGTGCGGGCGGGCGCACGCGGGCCCGGCGCGTGGGTGCAAGCGGGTGCGGATGCGGGCGGGCCCGGGCGTGGCGCACGCGGGCGGGTGCGGGTGCGGCCCGGGGCTCTAGGCCAGGTGGCCGCCGATCTTCGTGTAGCCGCGCAGCAGGTCCCGGGAGATGATCAGCCGCTGCATCTCGTCGGTGCCCTCGAAGATCCGGTAGAGGCGGACCTGCCGGTACCAGCGCTCGATCGGCAGTTCACGGGTGTAGCCCATGCCACCGTGGATCTGGAGCACCCGGTCGACCACCCGGTTGACCATCCCGGCGCCGTAGAGCTTGCCCATCGACGACGCGTGTCGGGGGTCGAGGCCCTGGTCGACCGTCCACGCCGAGCGCAGCACCAGCCAGCGGGCCGCCTCCAACTCGGTCTCCGAGTCGGCGATCATCCACTGGATCGCCTGGTTGGCGCCGATCTTGGTGCCGAAGGTCTCCCGGGTGTTGGCGTAATCGATCGCCATCTGCAGCACCCGCTCGGCGATGCCGATGGCGTGCGACGGGATGGTGTAGCGGCCCTTGCCGATCCACTCCATGCCCAGCGTGAAGCCCTGCCCGATCTCGCCGAGGATGTTGCGGTGCGGCACGCGTACACCGTCGAAGATGAGCGACGCGGGCCCGCCCTCGCCCATGGTCTGGATGAACTCCGAGCGCCACCCCATCGACCGGTCCACCAGGAACGCGGTGGCCCCGCCGTTGCGGGCGCCCTTCTCCCGGTCTGTCACCGCGACCACGATGGCGAAGTCGGCGTCGTGGCCGCCGGTGATGAAGGTCTTCTCCCCGTCGAGGATCCAGTCGTCGCCGTCGCGGCGGGCGGAGAGCCGGATGTTGGCGGCGTCCGACCCGGCCCCCGGTTCGGTGATCGCGAAGCAGGAGCGCCGTTCGCCCTCGATGGTCGGGATGAGGAACTCCTGCTTCTGCTCCTCGGTGGCGTGGAACAGGATGTTGTCCGCCTCGCCGCCGAAGCGGAACGGCACGAACGTGTGGCCCAGCTCCGTCCAGATCAACGACTGGAGCACCGCCGGCAGGTTCATCCCGCCGTACTCTTCCGGGGTGGCCAGGCCCCAGAAGCCGAACTTGCGCGCCTTGAGTTGCAGCTCGCGCACCTCGGAGTGGTCCAGGCCCGGCTGGTGCGCCCTCTCCCGGCGGAGTACCTCCGCCTCCAGGGGCATCACCTCGCGGCGGATGAACGATCGGACGGTGTCCCGTACCGCCCGCTCCTCGTCGGTCAGCGAAAAGTCCACGGTGGTCCTCCTGGCGTCGGTGCAGCCGGTCACCCTTAAACTAGCGGTGCAAGTTTTGCCGCGTCCAGACCTGACGGACGAGACCTCAAGGAGCGCAGTGCCCCGACCCCGCCAGCCCCGGCTCACCCGGCAGCTGATCGTCGAGACCGCCACCGCGCTCATCGACGCCGAGGGGCTGCCCGCGTTCTCCACCCGCCGGCTCGCCGCCGAGTTGGGCGTCCGTGGGCCGTCGCTCTACAACCACTTCGCCACCAAGGACGAGATCCTCGACGCGGTCGCCGACACGGTCACCGGCGCCGTCGACACCGGCGGCTTCGCCAGCCGGGACTGGGTCGCCGCGCTGCGCGACTGGGCCTGGTCGTACCGGCGGGCGCTCACCGCGCACCCGAACATCGTGCCGTACCTGGCGCAGGGGCCCGGTCGACGACCGGCCGCCCTCGCCATGGCCGACGCGGTCTACGGCGGCCTCGTCCGGGCCGGCTGGCCCCCCGCCCGGGCCACGCACATCGGCGCGGCGCTGCGCTACTTCGTGGCCGGGTCGGCGCTCGGCTCGTTCGCCCGTGGCTTCGTGGAGGACCCGGAGCTGTACGCCGCGCACTACCCGCACCTGCGCGACGCGCACCGGCTCGCCGAGCACCAGCAGAGCGTGGACGAGGGCGCCTTCGCCCTCGGCCTGGACGCACTGCTGCACGGTCTGGCCGCCGAGTACGCCCGCACGGTGGGCACACCGGACCCCGTCGGCACGGCCGACCCCCGCCGCACCCTCGGCGCGACCGGCTCCGTCCGCACCACCGGCACGGTGGAGTCCGCCCGGCCCAACGGGTAGCGTCCAAACTCCCAGCGCTAGTTTCATCGCCCACCGCGACCCCGTCGCCATCGCCGGTCGCCCACCCCCGAAGGGACGACATGGACCTCGCCGCCCCACCGTCGCAGCTGTCCGACGCCCTGCGCCTCCGGCGCCACCTGCACGTCGGCGGCGAGTGGACGTCTCCCGCCGGCAGCGACGTGATCGACGTGGAGAATCCGAGCACCGGCGAGTTGATCGGGCAGGTGCCGGCCGGCACGGCAGCCGACGTGGACGCGGCCGTGGCCGCCGCCCGCGCCGCGTTCCCCGGTTGGTCGACCATCGCCCCCGCCGAGCGGTCCGCCCACCTGGACCGGCTGCACGCCGCGCTCGCCGCCCGCGCCGACGACCTCGCCCGCACCATCGCCGTCGAGTTGGGCGCCCCACTGAAGCTCGCCACCCGGGTCCAGGTCGGGTTGCCGCTGACCGTCCTGCGCGACCACGTCACGCTCGCCGCCCGCGCACCGGTCGAGGAGAGCATCGGCAACTCCCTCGTCGTCCGCGAGCCGATCGGTGTGGTCGGCGCGATCACCCCGTGGAACTACCCGCTGCACCAGGTGATGGCGAAGCTGGCCCCCGCGCTGGCCGCCGGCTGCACGGTGGTGCTCAAGCCCAGCGAGCTGACCCCGCTGACCGCGTACCTGCTCTTCGACGCGGTCACCGAGGCCGGGTTGCCGCCGGGGGTGCTCAACCTGGTCGCCGGCACCGGGCCGGTGGTCGGCGAGGCCCTGGCCGGTCATCCCGACGTCGACCTGGTGTCGTTCACCGGCTCCACCGCGACCGGCGCCCGGATCATGCGGCTCGCCGCCGACCGGATCGCCCGGGTCGCACTGGAGCTGGGCGGCAAGTCCGCCAACGTGATCCTCCCCGACGCCGACCTGGCCACCGCGGTCAAGGTGGGCGTCGGCAACGCCCTGCTCAACTCCGGCCAGACCTGCACCGCGTGGACCCGGATGCTGGTGCACCGCGACCGGTACGACGAGGCACTCGACCTGATCGCCACGGCGGTGGCCGGCTACCGCCTCGGTGACCCGTTCGACCCGTCCACCCGCCTCGGCCCGCTGGTCTCCGCCGCCCAGGCCGCGCGGGTGCGCGGCCACATCGACAAGGCCGCCGCGGACGGCGCGCGGCTGGTCGCCGGTGGCCCGGACGCCCCGGTGCCGGCGCGGGGGCACTTCGTCGCGCCGACCGTGTTCGCCGACGTGCACCCCGACAGCGCACTCGCCCAGGAGGAGGTCTTCGGCCCGGTGCTCGCCGTCCTTCCGTTCACCGACACCGACGAGGCGGTCGGCATCGCCAACAATTCGAGGTACGGGCTGGCCGGCGCGGTCTGGTCCGCCGACACCGACGCGGCGCTCGCGGTGGCCCGCCGGCTGCGTACCGGGGCGGTGGACATCAACGGCGCGCCGTTCAACCCGCTCGCCCCGTTCGGTGGCTACAAGCAGTCCGGCCTGGGCCGTGAGCTGGGTGTGCACGGGCTCGCCGAGTTCTGCGAGCTGAAGGCGATCCAGCGATGAGCGCCCCCGAGCCGGTCACCGTCCGCGCGCTCGTCGCGCGGCGGTCCGGCGCCGAACTGCGGATCGAGCGGGTACGCCTGCCCGCTCCCGGCCCCGGCGAGGTGCGGGTGGCGATCACTGCCGCCGGTGTCTGCCACTCCGACCTGTCGATGGTCAACGGCACCCTCGCCGCGAGGTTCCCGCTGGTGCTCGGGCACGAGGCGACCGGTGTGGTCGCCGCGACCGGTTCGGGCGGCAGCCTTCCGGTCGGCACACCGGTGGTGCTCAATTGGGCGCCGGCCTGCCGGGCCTGCTGGTGGTGCCGGCACGGCGAGCCGTGGCTGTGCGCGGACACCACCGCACCGACCGTGCCGCGCGGCGAGACCGACGACGGCGTACCGCTGAACCTGACTCTCGGTCTCGGCGCGCTCGCCGAGGCGGTGGTGGTGCCCGAACGCGCCGTCATCCCGATCCCGGCGGGACTGCCGCCCGAGCAGGCCGCCCTGCTCGGCTGCGCGGTGCTCACCGGCGTCGGCGCGGTCGGCAACACCGCCCGGGTGGCACCTGGCGAGAGCGTGGCCGTCGTCGGGCTCGGTGGGGTCGGCCTCGCCGTTCTGGCCGCCGCCCGCCGGGCCGGTGCCACGACGATCCTCGCCGTCGACGTCGCCGAGGCCAAGCGCGACCTGGCGCTCGCCGCCGGGGCGACCGACTTCCTGCTCTCCGACGACCGGCTCTCCAAGGAGATCCGGGCCCGCACCGAAGGCCGGGGCGTCGACCACGCGTTCGAGTGCGTCGGCCGGGCCGCCACCATCCGCGCTGCCTGGCGGCTCACCCGGCGCGGGGGAGCGGTGACAGTCGTCGGCATGGGCGCCAAGGACGACATGGTCAGCCTCGGCGCGCTGGACGTCTTCCACTCCGCCCGTACCCTGCGCTCCTCGGTGTACGGCTCGTCCGACCCGGACCGGGAGGTGCCGGTGCTGGCCGCCGCCCTCGCCGACGGCGCGCTGGATCTGCGTGTGCTGGTCAGCGGCACGATCGGCCTGGACGAGGCACCCATGGCGTTCGATCGGCTGGCGCGGGGCGAGGGCGCTCGCTGGGTGGTCACTCTGGACTGAGTCGAAACCGGGTCGTGGGTCCTCGTGGCGGCTGTTAGCGTCGCGGAATGTTCGCCACCGAGCGGGTCCGACTGCGCCCGCCGACGCCCGACGACGCGCCGGACATGTTCCGTCTGTACGGGGATCCCGAGTTGCACCTGATCACCGACGGCGAGCCGTTCCTGCCGCGCCACGTCGGCCAGATCCGGGCGCGGCTGGAGAAGCAGGTCACCGACCCGCCCGACGGCCAGTCCAGTGTGGTGCTGGTGGCCGAGAGCGTGGCCGACGGCACGTTCCTCGGTGGCAGCGTGCTGTGGGGGATCAGCGCGTTCAACCAGTGCGCGCACCTCGGCATCTCGCTGCTGCCCGAGGCACGTGGCCAGGGGTACGGGACCGAGGTGGTCCGGCTGCTCTGCCGGTACGGCTTCCGCAACCGGAACCTGCGCCGTCTGGAGTTGGAGACGCTGGCCGGCAACACGGCCATGCGGCGGACCGCGGAGGCGTGCGGCTTCACGCACGAAGGGACCCTGCGGGAGCGCGCGTACGACGGCGACGGCTTCGCGGACATGGTGATCTACGGGCTGCTCCGGCGCGACTGGACGCCGTAGCCGGCCCGGCTGCGGCGTCCAGTCGCGACCCCCGAGGCGTTACCCGGTCTGCTCGGCCAGTGCGATGGCGATCCCGGCGGGGCCGCGCAGGTAGCAGAGCCGGTAGCTGTTCTCGTACTGCACCAGCTCGCCGATGAGTTCGGCTCCGTGCGGGCGCAGGCGGTCGAGGATGTCGTCCATGTCGTCGACGGCGAACATGATGCGATGGGCGCCCAGCGTGTTCGTCGGCGCGCGCGGGTCACTGTCTCGGCTGGCCGGCGCCTGGTATCTGGTCAGCTCGACGCGTCCGTGGCCGTCCGGGGTGCGCATCATGGCGATGTCCGAGCGGACCCCCTCGAGCCCGAGGAGGCGGTCCACCGCGCTGCCCTCGACGGTCGCCTCGCCCTCCAGTTCCAGCCCGAGTTCGGCGAAGAACGCCACGGCGGCGGCGAGGTCGTCGACCACGACCGCGACGTTGTCCATCCGCTGGACCGTCCCTCGCCGAGGCTGCGGGCCTCGCACGTCGGTGTCGGTCATGCTGCTCTCCTTCCGTGCGGTAGTCGTCACTTGCCGGTGACGATGCCCGGGTTGATGCAGAGGCCGGGGTTGGCGCCGTTCTTCTCCGCGATCTCCAGGCAGCGGGTCACCTTGTCGACAGTCGCATTGGTCTCGGTGATCTGCTTGGAGATCTCGGCGTTCTTGCGATCCTGCTCCAGGTTGCGGGTCTGGGCCAGCTTGTCCTGGAACGCCTTGATGTTGCCCTCGGTCTTCTCGTCGTGGTTCACCCGGGTGATGGTCACCGAGAGGATGTCCACGTCGCTGGCGAGGCGGGTCTCGGCGCTGGTCTTGATGTTCGCCGCGAACGGCTTCAGGTCGACGTTGAGGTCGCCGGTCCGGGCGTCGATCTTCTCGAGCGGGTTGTAGGCGGCGAACGCGTCGTTGACCGCGCTGTCGAGCTGCACACCCACCCGCTGGCCCCGGAAGCTGCCGAAGTCGCCCTTGTAGTCCATGAACTGCTTCGGGGCGTTCTCCGGCTTGACCTGCCACTCGACGAGCACCTCGACGCAGGCGTCGGCGAGCGTGCCGGTGCGAACCCGTACGCAGTTGTCGCCGCCGATGTGGTCGTACTTCTGCCGGCCCGCGTCCCACTCGCCGACCTTCTGCCACGGTGCCACCCACTTCAGGCCGGAGCCGGTCACCTCGCCGGTGGGCTTGCCGAAGCTGGTGACGATGCCGACCGAGCGGATGGGCACCGAGTGGGCGCTGGCGGTGACGCCGACCAGCAGAGTGAGGGCGAGGAAGACGAGCGCCGCCAGGGCGGCCATCCGCTTCAACTGCCGCGCGGGGGTGAGTAGAGCCAGGACGGCGCTGATCGCCAGGGCGACGGCGAGGACGATCGCCATGGTGAAGCCGACGGGCATGGGGTGGGAACCTTCCGCTGAACTGTGTGGATCATCAACCTAGGAGACCTGGTCGAGCCGGTCGCGTGCGGGAGGGGAGTTCGCGCACGTCCGCCGCCGGGCCGGATCCGGATCCCACCGGCGGTCCGCGACCCCGCGCGGTCCGCCGCCGGTGAATTCCGCGACGGCGCATCCGCCGCGCGCCGTTCCGGCGAATCCCGGGTGGAAACCATCTACCCGGGGGTACGTCTGGTGCTGACCGATCCGATGCCGGCCGAGGCTGTGGAGATCGCGCACAAGCAGGTCCTGTCGGCGGCCGAGGACCTGGACGGTAACGGTGTCGCCACGCTGGTGCTGGAGATGGCCGGGGCGTGGGGCGTGCCGGCGGTCTGGGAGCAGGTCTGCCGCCCGTTGCTGGCTCGGCTTCCGGGGCGGACCGCCGCGGAGGTCGTCGTCGAGCACGCCCTGTGCGAGGGGCTTCGGGTCGGGTTGGACGTGTACCGCCGCGAGCCGGGCCGCGCCCTGCCCACCGGCGGTGTGCTGCTGGCCGGCGTCGAGCGGGAGGCGCACAGCCTCGGCGTGCAGGCCCTGGCCGCCGCGTTGCGCGAGAAGGGTCGCGGCTGTCTGAATCTGGGCCCCGCGTTGCCCTGGTCGGCGCTGACCGACGCGGTGCGGCGGGCCCGCCCGCACACCGTCGTGCTCTGGTCGCAGACGCCGGTCACCGGCCGCGCGTACCGCCTGGTGCGCTTCGCCCGGGACTTCCCGCGCCTGCGGGTGTACGGCGCGGGGCCCGGCTGGATCGAGCCGCTCATCCCGCCGGCGGCGCACCTCGACTCGTTGTCGGACGCGGTCGCCGCCTGTTCGGCGGTGCCTGCGGGGCGTGATGCCCACCACATACGATACGGATCGGTGCCGTATCGTTAATCCACGCCGTAGGCTGACCCGCGTTACGAGTCTGACCCGTATCGTATTGCGCCGCGGGTGAAGCATGGGGGGAAACCAGGCATGGAGCTGCACGACAACACGGGCCACCCGAGGAGGTGGGCGATCCTGGGGGTGCTGGTGATCAGCCTCCTCGTGGTCGTCCTCGACAACACGATCCTCAACGTGGCCCTGCGCACCCTGGCCGACCCGGTGCACGGCCTCGGCGCCAGCCAGGGCGAGCTGGAGTGGGCGATCAACTCCTACACGCTGGTCTTCGCCGGGCTGCTGTTCACCTTCGGCGTGCTCGGCGACCGCGCCGGCCGCAAGCGCTTCCTGATGATCGGTCTGGCGCTGTTCGGCCTGGCGTCGCTGCTCTCCGCGTACGCCCAGAGCCCCGGCCAGCTCATCGCGGCCCGCGCCCTGATGGGGGTCGGTGGCGCGGCCATCATGCCGGTGACGCTGTCGATCATCTCCAACGTCTTCGACCCGCGCGAGCGTGGCCGCGCCATCGGCGTCTGGGCCGGTGCTGTCGGTCTGGCCGTGGCCATCGGCCCGATCCTCGGCGGCGCGCTGCTGGAGCACTTCTGGTGGGGCTCGGTCTTCCTGATCAACGTGCCGGTGGTCGTCGCCGGCGTGATTCTGGTGGCCCTGCTGGTCCCCGAGTCGCGCGACCCGCGGCCGGGGCGCGTGGACGTGCTCGGCGTCCTGCTCTCCGTGGTCGGCCTGGTCGCCCTCTCCTACGGCATCATCGACGGCGGCGAGCACGGCTTCGACCGCCCGATCGCCTGGGGCTCGATCCTCGTCGGCATCGCCGTGCTGGCCTGGTTCGTTCAGCACGAGCGGCGCAGCGACCACCCGTCGCTGGACGTCCGACTGTTCAAGGTGCCCCGGTTCGCCGCCCCGGTCGCCATCGTCGGCCTGGTGTTCTTCGCCGCGATGGGCTCGATGTTCTTCGGCTCGTTCTACCTGCAACTGGTACGCGGCTACAGCCCGCTGCAGACCGGTCTGCTCTTCCTGCCCTTCGCCGGCGCCCAGCTGGTCTTCGCGCCGCGCAGCGCCGCGATGGTCCGCCGCTACGGTGGCAAGGCCGTCGCCACCGTGGGGCTGGCGCTGACCGTGATCTCGCTCGCCGCGTTCGTCTTCATCGGCGCCTCCACCCCGATCTGGGTCGTGCTGCTGGTCTTCCTCATCCAGGGCGCCGGGATGGCCAACATCATGCCGCCGGCCACTGAGTCGATCATGTCGGCGCTGCCCCGCGAGAAGGCCGGCGTCGGCTCCGCGGTCAGCAACACCATCCGGCAGGTGGCCGGTGCGCTCGGCGTCGCGGTCCTCGGCTCGGTGCTCTCCGCGGTCTACCGCAGCGACGTCGGTGACGCGCTGACCGGGCTGCCCGCCGGCGCCCGCGACGCGGCCAACGAGTCGATCTCCGGGGCGTACGCGGCGGCGGGCCAGCTCGGCCCGGCGGCGCCGGCGCTGATCTCGGCGGCCAACGACGCCTTCGTCACCGCCATGCACTGGGCGGCCGGCCTCTCCGGGATCATCGCCGCGCTCGGGATCATCGTGGTGCTGCGCTGGATGCCCGGCCGGGAGGACACCAACCTCGCCCCGGCGGCCCCGGTCGCCGAGCCCGAGTTGGCCGGCACGGCATAGGTTCGGGGAGAATGTCGGACATGACGTCCACTGCCGATGCTCCGCGGTCGCCCGGGCGACCGCGGAGCATCCGCGCCGACGAGGCGATCATCGAGGCGACCCTCGACCTGCTCGCCGAGGGCAGCACCGTCGAGGCGCTCTCGATCGAGGCCATCGCCGCCCGCGCCGGGGTCGGCAAGGCCACCATCTACCGCCGCTGGGCCGGCAAGGACGCCCTGCTGCTCGACGCGCTGCGGCGACTCAAGGGCGTCCTGGCGAAGCCGGCCGGTCACTCCGTCCGCGACGACCTGGTGCTGCTGGTCGGTGCGATCGGCAAGAACGTCGACCCACGGGCGTCGAAGATCATGCCCTGCCTGGTGCCCGCGGTGAACCGCAGCGCGGACCAGTTCCAGCTCTACCAGAACATCATCTCGCCCCGGCGGCAGTTGATGCGCGAGGTGCTGCGACGCGGCATCGACGAGGGTGTGCTCCGCGCCGACATCGACGTGGAGGTGACGATGGCGCTGCTCACCGGCCCCATGCTGATCCAGCGGGTGCTGCAGTGGAACCCGGACCTGGACGAGCAGAGCCTTCCCGAGCGGGTCGTCGACGCCGTGCTGGAAGGCATCCGCGCCCGCTGACCGGGCCTGTCCGGCGCGGCCTCTCCGGTCGGGTCGGGGTGCGGCGTTTCCGGTCGGGCCGGGGTGCGGCCTTTCTCCGTCGGGTCGGGGTGCGGCGTTTGCGGTCGGGCCGGGTGTGGCCTCTCCGGTCGGGTCGGGGTGCGGGGTTTCCGGTCGGGCCGGGTGTGGCCTCTCCGGTCGGGTCGGGGTGCGGCGTTTCCGGTCGGGTCGGAGTCGCCCTTTCCTGCGGGTCGGGGTCCGGCCTGGCGGGGCGGTCAGCCGGCCGGGTCGCGTAGGCGGTGCAGACGCAGTGCGAGCTGCACCTCCAACGCCCGATCGGGCCGCTGCCAGTCGGCGCCGAGCAGCTGCCCCACCCGCTCCAACCGCTGGGTCACCGTGTTGACGTGCACGTGCAGCTGCTCGGCGGCCCGGGCCAGGCTGCCACCCACCCCGAAGTACGCGTCCAGCGTCTTCACCAGAGCCGTACCCCGCCGGGCGTCGTAGTCGACCACCGGCCCGACGGTGGCGCTCAGGAACTGGGTCACGTCCTTCTCGCCCCGATCACCCACCGTCCCGAGCAGCAACCCGACGAAACCCAGCTCCACAGTGCTCGCACCCTGGCCGGCGCGGCCCAGAGCGCCCAGCGCCGTCAGGCACCGGTCCGCCTCGTGAAACGTGGCGGCCAGCGCCCCCGGACCGTTCGACGGGCCACTCGCCCCGGCGGTCACCGGACGGCCGGTCACCCGGGACAGGTCCCGGGCCACCGCGCGAGCGCTGCCACCGGCGTCCTGCCCGGGCAGCATCAGCACCACCCGGCCGTCGCGCGCCGCCGCCAACCCACCCCGCGCCGACGCGTACGTGGTGGCCCAGGACAGCACCCGCTGCCGAGCCGAACCGGTCGCGGCGATCGCGTCGTCGCCCACCGCCACCAGCACGTGCGGCGCGTCCAGGTCCACCCCGAGTCGGCGCGCCCGACTGCGCAACGCGTCGGTGTCCCGCAGCGGGCGGGCGATCAGGTCGTCCAGCAGCTCGCCACGCACCCGCCCCTCCGCCTCCGCGACCGTCCGGCGGAACAACAGCAGCAGCGCGGTCACCAGCGCGGCACGCTCCAGGATCCGCTGGTCGGCGTCGACCAGCTCGTCGTCCGGGCGCAGCACCAGCGCACCCAGGTTCTCCGCACCGGCGACCACCGCCGCGTACCAGAGTGGGCTGCGGCGCACGCTGCGACCCTCGGTGCGCGACGCCGCCACCGCCTCCACGATGTCCGCCCGGTCCGGCTCGTCGATCTCGCCCACCCGGGCCAGCAGGCGGCCCTCGGCGTCCAGCGCCAGCAGCGCCCCGCCCAGGACCTCGGTCACCGCGGCCGCCACGTCCTCCACACCACCGCCGCGCAGCACCAGCGCCGTCATCCGGTCGTGTGCCGCCGCGGCCCGCTCCACCGAGCTGCTGTGCGCCCGGATGGTGGTGTTCGCCGCCGACAACTCGGCCAACGCCGAGCGGGTCTCGGTCAACAGCCGGGCGGTGTCGATCGCCACCGCGGCGTGCGCGGCGAGGGAGACCAGCAGCGCCACCTCCTCCCGGACGAACGGTCGAGCCGAACGGTTCGCCGCGTAGAGCACACCGATCGAGGTGGAACCGAGCCGCAGCGGCACCCCGAGGATCGCCACGAGGCCCTCCTCCCCGACCCCGGCGTCGATCTCGCCGGTGTGGTGGAAGCGCGCGTCCTCGCCGTAGTTCGCGGTGACGTACGGAGCGCCGGACTGGGCCACCAGGCCACCGAGGCCGGCACCCATCGGCAACCGAAGCCGCTGGAAGCGGGCCGACACCGACCCGTCGGTCACCCGCATGTACGTGTCGCCGCGTTCGTCGTCGTTCAACGTCATGTAGGCCACGTCCGCGCCGAGCAGGTTGCGGGCCCGGTGCACGATCGCCCGCAGCACGTCGTCGAGGTCGCGTAGACCGGCCAGGTCGCTGACCGTGTCGTACAGGCCGGACAGCTCGCTCTCCCGGCGGCGTCGACGCTCCAACAACGCGCGGACCCGCAACGCCACCGACTTGGCCTGCTCCAGCTCGGCCAGCCGGTCGGGCGGCAACCCGGCGGCGCGCGCGGCCACCAGCGGCCCCTCGAACTCGACCGCGGCGGCCTCCCGCGCGAGCAGCTCCAGGAACTCCACCGGCGATGACATGGTCGACATTGTGCTCGGGCCCACTAGTTGGCCGTCCAGCCCCCGTCGAGGGCGATCGACGTGCCGGTGATGAACGCCGCGGGCGGCGAGCAGAGGTACGCCAGCAGCTCGGCCACCTCCTCCGGCTCGATCAGTCGCTTGATCGCGGCCCGGGCCAGCATGATCTTCTCGATCACCTCGGTCTCGTCGATGCCGTGGCTGACCGCCTGGTCGGCGATCTGGCTCTCCACCAGGGCGGTGCGCACGTACGCCGGGTTGATGCAGTTGGCCGTCACCCCGTGTGCGGCGCCCTCCAACGCGACGACCTTCGACAGCCCCTCCAGGGCGTGCTTGGCCGAGACGTAGGCCGCCTTGTACGGCGAGGCCCGCAACCCGTGCACCGAGGAGATGTTGACGACGCGACCCCACCCCCGGGCGTACATGTGTGGCAGAGCCCGGCGGATCAGCAGGAACGGCGCCTCCACCATCACCCGCTGGATGTACTCGAAGCGTTCGACCGGGAAGTCCTGAAGCGGTGCGACGTGCTGAAGCCCGGCGTTGTTCACGACGATGTCCACGTCCACGTCGAGGCGATCCACCGCCGCCGCGTCGGACAGGTCCACACCCTCGGCCCGGCCGCCCGCCTCGGCTGCCACCGCCTTGGCCGCCTCCAGGTTGCGGTCCACCACGAGCACCTTCGCGCCGGCCGCACCCAACCGCAGCGCGCACGCCCGCCCGATGCCACTGCCACCCCCGGTGACCAGGGCGGTGCGACCAGCGAGGTCAACCTGCACGACGTGGGGGACCACCACGGGTTCTGCCGTCATGGCGCAAGAAGTTACGAGCTGTGTCCTCCCCGGCACATGGGCCGGAGACACATACTCCAGGCCGAAGCTGTGTGGCTCGCCCGCCCTCGCCGTCCACAGCCGGCCGTACTCCCGCTCGCCCCGCCCTCGTCACCCGCCCCGCGCGCTGCCTGTCTCGCGCGCTGCCTGTCTCGCGTGCTGCCCGTCTCGCGCGCTGTCCGTCTCGCGTGCTGCCCGTCTCGCGCGCTGTCCGTCTCGCGTGCTGCCCGTCTCGCGTGCTGCCCGTCTCGCGTGCTGCCCGTCTCGCGTGCTGCCCGTCTCGCGTGCTGCCCGTCTCGCGTGCTGCCCGTCTCGCGTGCTGCCCGTCGCGCCGCAAGATCGCGCAACATCCAGGATGTAGTGGTATCCCGGCGCTCCGTTGCCACTACATCCTGGTTCGAGCGTGACCTTGACCGCCGCCGGCGTTCCGACCCCGCTCCCGATCGGCCGCGGGTGGTCTTCGTCGTCAAGATCCGCGCAATAACGGGGATGTTGCTGCCTCTCGCGCGTCGGAGGCAGCAACATCCCCGATGTTGTGAGGATCTCGGCGTGGGGCGTGGGGCGTGGGGCGTGGGGCGTGGGGCGTGGGGCGTGGGGCGTGGGGCGTGGGGCGTGGGGCGTGGGGCGTGGGGCGTGGGGCGGCGTGCGGCGTGGAGGGCGTGGGGCGTGCGGCGTGCGGCGTGGGGCGTGCGGCGTGGGGCGTGCGGCGTGGAGGGCGTGGGGCGTGCGGCGTGGAGGGCGTGGGGCGTGCGGCGTGGGGCGTGCGGCGTGGGGCGTGGGGCGGCGTGCGGCGTGCGGCGCGCGGCATGCGGCGTGGAGGGCGGAGGGCGTGTCCCGTGGGGCTGGCGTGAACGACGACGGTTAGGGTGTCGAACACACGTACTGCTGACGGCTGGGGAGGGGGCGGCGTGCGCGTGCTCGGTGTCGACCCGGGATTGACCCGGTGCGGTGTGGGCGTGGTCGAGGGTGTGCCGGGGAGGCCGTGCACTCTGATCGCGTACTACGTGGTCTACACCGACCCGGCCGACGAGCTGCCGCTGCGCCTGCTGCACCTGGACCGGTCGTTGACCAAGCTGGTCGCCGAGCACCAGCCGGAGAGCGTCGCCGTCGAGCGGGTGTTCAGCCAGCACAACGTGCGTACGGTGATGGGCACCGCGCAGGCCAGCGGCATCGCCGTGTTGGCCGGGGCGCGCGCCGGGTTGCCCGTGCAGACGTACACGCCGAGTGAGGTTAAGGCGGCCGTGACCGGGTCCGGTCAGGCCGACAAGGCGCAGATGACCGCGATGGTGACCCGGTTGCTGCGGCTGGACGAGCCGCCGAAGCCGGCCGATGCGGCCGACGCGCTGGCCCTGGCGATCTGCCATATCTGGCGCGGTGGGACCCGCTCGAAGTTGGCGGCGGCGGCCGACCGGGCACGACGAGGAGGAGCACGATGATCGCCAGCGTGCGCGGCACGGTGACCGCGACGGGTCCGGACCAGGCCGTGATCGAGGTCGGCGGTGTCGGTCTGGCCGTGCACTGCGCCCCCGGGACGATCGCGGACCTGCGGGTCGGCCAGGTCGCCCGGCTCGCCACGAGCCTCGTCGTGCGGGAGGACTCGCTCACCCTCTACGGCTTCGCCGACGACGACGCCAAGTCGCTGTTCGAGCTGCTCCAGACCGCGAGCGGGGTAGGTCCGCGCCTGGCCCAGGCGGTGCTGGCGGTGCACACCCCGGACGCGGTACGCAAGGCGATCGCCAACGCCGACACGGCGGCGCTGACCCGGGTGCCCGGTATCGGTAAGAAGGGCGCCGAGCGTCTGGTGTTGGAGCTGCGCGACCGGATCGGGCCGGTGCCGATCGGTGTCGACGGTGCGGCCGGCGTGACCGGTGGGGCCTGGCCGGAGCAGGTCCGGCAGGCGCTCGTCGGGCTGGGCTGGACGGCCGGTCAGGCCGACCAGGCGGTGGCCGCCGTGGCGGAGACCGTCGACGGTCCGACGCCGCCGGTGCCGGTCCTGCTCAAGCAGGCCATCCGCCTGCTCGGTCGTACCCGATGATGGGCCGTCAGCGACGACGGAGGGCAGCAGCGGTGGGCGCGCGGAGTGAGTCGGGTTTTCGAGCCCCGCAGTCGCGATCGAAGGTGGCCCGGTGAGTGAGACCGACGGGCTCGTCTCGGCGTACGTCAGCGACGCCGACCGGGACGCGGAGGCCACGGTACGGCCGAGGCGGCTGGCCGAGTTCATCGCCCAGGACCGGGTACGCGACCAGCTCGACCTGTTGTTGCAGGGCGCGATGCGGCGTGGTTCACCGCCGGACCACATCTTGCTGTCCGGCCCTCCGGGGCTGGGCAAGACGAGTCTGGCCAACATCGTCGCCGCCGAGCTGGGTGCGGGCATCCGGGTGACCAGCGGCCCGGCGATCGAGCGGTCCGGTGATCTGGCGGCGATCCTGACCAGCCTCGCCGAGGGCGACGTGCTGTTCATCGACGAGATCCACCGCATCGCGCGGCCGGCCGAGGAGTTGCTGTACAGCGCGATGGAGGACTTCCGGGTCGACGTGGTGGTCGGCAAGGGTCCGGGGGCGACGGCGATCCCGTTGGACGTCGAGCCGTTCACCCTGGTCGGTGCGACGACCCGCTCGGGTCTGTTGACGGGGCCGATGCGGGACCGGTTCGGTTTCGTCGCCCACCTCGACTTCTACTCCGCGGTGGATCTGGAGACGTTGCTGCACCGTTCGGCGCGGATCCTCGGCGTGCCGATCACCGCCGAGGGCGCCGCGGAGGTGGCCGGGCGGTCCCGCGGCACGCCCCGGATCGCCAACCGGTTGCTACGCCGGGTCCGGGACTACGCGGAGGTACGGGCCGACGGGGTGGTCAATCTGGAGACCGCCCGTGCCGCGTTGACCGTGTACGACGTGGACGCGCTCGGTCTGGACCGGTTGGACCGGGCGGTGTTGACCGCGTTGGTCGACTCGTTCCGGGGAGGTCCGGTGGGTCTGTCCACCCTCGCGGTGGCGGTGGGGGAGCAGCCGGACACGGTCGAGGAGGTCTGCGAGCCGTTCCTGGTCCGGGCTGGTCTGTTGGCCCGTACGCCCCGGGGGCGGGTGGCCACCGAGGCGGCTTGGCGGCATCTGGGGCGAAATCCGCCGAATGGTACATTTGGCGCAGAGAGTCCGGCCGTGCCCGATCTGTTCTCCTTGGATACCGAACAGCCGTGATGTGAACGTGATCTGTGCCGCATTCGGTGTTCTCAGGTGCAGGGTTTAGACTTCGCCGCGGTCTGTACAGGACGTGAGAATCCGCCTCCGCTCCGGCACCCCCGGTGCCGGGAAGGCGGCCAATGGGAAGGTCAGTAACCGTGCATTACGCAGCATCGGGCGGCGGGGCCGGCGGTTTCACGCCGATCCTGATGATCGCCCTGCTCTTCGGCGTCATGTATTTCATGATGATCCGGCCCCAGCAGAAGCGCCGCCGTGAGGCGGAGGCGATGCAGTCCAACCTCGGCCCCGGCGACGAGGTCGTGACGATCGGCGGGCTCTACGGCACGGTCACCGGCATCGAGGACGACACCGTCCTGATCGAGGTCGCACCGGGCGTGCAGACCCGCTACGCCCGCCCGGCCATCGCCCGGGTGGTCACCCGCGCGGAGCTGCCGAGCGAGCCGGTGACCGAGGACGCGGACACCACCAAGGACTGACCGCCCCCTCCCGGGGTGGTGGTTCGGCGTACGGCCGGGTCGCCGCGCCCGACGGGGCAGCGGACGAGACGTGAAAACTGGATAGTTGGGTCGACGCCGGGCGTCGGCACGTTCCCGTGACAGTCGGCGAAGCACGCCGCCCGGTCCTCGTGTCGGCCTCACGTCGGCTCAAGGCAGACCCGTCGGGCGGGATCACCGGCCCGACACCGCCGTCGCTGCGCAGAGCGGCGCGACCGTACAGGGAGACAGGACAGCCGTGGCACCACCTCAGGGACAGATGCGCCCCGGGCGGCAGCTCGCCGTGCTCGGGTTCATCTTCGTGGTCCTCTATCTTTTGGTGTTCTTCGCCGGCGCCAACGGCAGCTTCAAGGACCGGCTTGAGCCAAAGCTCGGCCTGGACCTGATCGGCGGCACCCGGATGACGCTGGAGGCGACCAACTCCGTCGACGGCAGGCCGCCGACGGCGGAGAACCTCGAGGAGGCCCGGCAGATCATCGAGAGCCGGGTCAACGGGCTCGGCGTCGCCGAGGCCGAGGTGGTCACCGAGGGCAACCGGAACATCGTCATCTCCCTGCCCGGTGAGAACCGGAACCTCGACGAGGTGGGCAGCGCGGCCGAGCTGCGCTTCCGGAAGGTGCTGAAGGCGGCGGACGGCAGCGGGACGGTCGCCGCGCCGCCGGCCGCCACCCCGACCCCGTCGGGCAGCGCCGTCCCGACCCCGTCCGGCGGCGCGACCCCGACCCCGTCGGGCAGCGGCGCGCCGAAGGCGACCTCGTCGCCCAGCGGCGGTCAGGGCGGCATGGCCCCCGCGTCGCCCAGCGCCACGCCGACGCCTTCCGCGTCCGCCTCGCCGAGCGCCGCCACGCCGACGCCGAGTGCCAGCGCCGAGCCGGTGCCGGCCAGCATCGAGGAGCAGCGCAAGGCCGTCGAGCAGAAGGTCGGCGCCGCCGCCTGGCAGGCCGCCAACGGGCTGCAGGCCCCGGCCGACCTGACCGCCGACCCGTCGCTCGGCGACAAGCTCAAGCCGTTCGGCACGCTGTCGCCGCAGGAGGTGGCGGTGCTGCCGGCGCAGATGCAGTTCAACGTGCCGACGATCGGCTGTGCGCAGCTCGACAAGCGCCCGCCGGCGTCGATCTCCGAGCCGAAGCAGCAGGTCGTCGCCTGTGAGGGTGGCGCGTCGAAGTACCTGCTGGACCAGGCCAAGGTGCTCGGCACCGACGTGGACGACGCCGACGCGGTGCTCGACCAGACCAACTCCTGGGTCGTCAGCCTGGACTTCTCCGGCGAGGGCCAGAGCAAGTGGACCGCGCTGACCCGTGAGTCGTTCAACAACGAGGGTCAGGCCTGCGACGCGACCGCGCTGGGTCAGGACGGCAAGTGCCGGGTGGCCGTCGTGCTGGACAACGAGATCGTCTCCTCGCCGGAGATCCAGGGTGTGCTGACCGGCAACTCGCAGATCACCGGCAACTTCAACCAGAAGGACGCCAGCGCGCTCGCCGGCCAGCTCCGCTACGGCGCGCTGCCGGTGACCTTCGAGCAGCAGGAGGCGCAGAACGTCACCGCGACGCTCGGCGCGAGCCACCTGCGTGCCGGTCTGCTCGCCGCCGGCATCGGCATGCTGCTGGTCATCATCTACTCGTTCTTCTACTACCGGCTGCTCGGCTCGGTGATCTTCCTGAGCCTCATCCTCTCCGCGCTGCTGGTCTTCGGCGCGCTGGTGGTGCTCGGTCGGCAGATCGGCTTCACGCTCACCCTCGCCGGCATCGCCGGCATGATCGTGTCACTGGGTGTGGCGGCGGACTCGTTCGTCATCTACTTCGAACGATTGAAGGACGAGATCCGGGAGGGGCGCAGCCCGCGTAGCGCGGTGCCCCGGGCCTGGATCCGGGCCCGCCGGACGATCATCTCGGCCAACGCGATCACCCTGCTCTCCGCGGTGGTGCTCTACGTGGTCTCGGTCGGCACGGTCAAGGGCTTCGCCTTCGCGCTCGGTCTGGCCACGGTGCTGGACCTGGTCGTGGTCTTCCTCTTCCGTCACCCGATCATGACGATGTTCGCCCGGACCCGGGCGTTCCTGTCCCCGCGGGTCAGCGGTCTGGGCCGGGCGCTCCCGGCTCGCAACCAGCCGACTCAGCAGCCCCGCAACCCGCGCGCCAAGGAGGCCTGAGATGGCTCGAAACGGTCTGGCGAGCCGCCTCTACAACGGCGAGGCCGGTCTCAACATCGTCGGCCGACGCAAGCTCTGGTTCGGCGTCGCCGGAGTCCTGGTCCTGATCGCGATCCTCAGCTTCTCGATTCGCGGCTTCAGCCTGGGCATCGAGTTCGCCGGCGGTAACTCGTTCCAGGTACCGGCGAGCGTCGGCACCCTGGACGACGCCGAGCGCGAGGTCAACTCGGCGCTCGCCGCGGAGAACACCGGCATCGAGGTGGTCACCGCGCAGAAGGTCGGCGGCCCCGGTGGCGACTCCTACGAGCTGCGTACCGGGCAGCTCAGTGCCGAGCAGGCCACCGCGGTCAAGGCCCAGATCGCCGAGGACCTCGGCATCAACGCCGACCAGATCAGCAGTAACCAGGTCAGCGAGGCGTGGGGCAGCCAGGTCACCGAGCGCGCCGTGCTCGGTCTGGTCATCTTCATCGCGCTGGTGATGGTCTACCTGATCCTGCGCTTCGAGTGGCGGATGGCCGTCGCCGCGGTCTCCTCGCTGATCATGAACCTGATCCTGACCGCCGGTATCTACTCGCTGGTCGGCTTCGAGGTCACCCCGTCGACGATCATCGGGTTCCTCACCATCCTGGGCTTCGCGCTCTACGACGTGGTGGTGGTCTTCGACAAGGTCCAGGAGAACACCCGGGGCATCACCGCGAACAACAACCAGACGTACGGCGAGGCGGCCAACCTGGCCATCAACCAGAGCCTGATGCGGTCGTTGAACACCTCGGTGGTGGCACTGCTGCCGGTCGGTGGTCTGCTCTTCATCGGTGCCGGCCTGCTCGGTGCCGGCACGCTGAAGGACCTCGGTCTGGTGCTGTTCGTCGGTATGGCGGTGGCGTTCCTGACCTCCATCCTGGTGGCCACGCCGCTGCTGGCGCTGCTGAAGAACTACGACCCGCGGATCCAGGCGCACAACAAGCGCGTCCTGACCCGGCGGGGCGCGATCGCCCGGGGCGAGGCCGCCGGCAAGGGTCCGGCGAGCCCGGCCCAGGCCGACGCCACCGACGAGCCGCTCGACCCGGATGCCGCGGCGCTGGCCGGCGCCGCCCCCAAGGTGGGCGCACGGCCGGCGGGCAAGCGGCCGACCGGTGCCCGAGGCGGTCGCCCGGGTGGCGGCGGCAACCGGCCGGGTGGCGCCAAGCGGCGCTGACCCGAGGCTAAACACCCGAACGGGACCACCCGAACGGCGTCCGGCATGCTGTTGCCGGACGCCGTTCGTCGTCGAAGGGAAACGAGACAGCCGTGACGGAGACCCACAGCACCGAGGCGCGCGGGGACAGCGGCCCGGAGACCGCCCGACTGGTCGCCAGTCGGGTTTTGGACGTGCCCGACTTCCCGAAGCCCGGCGTCCTGTTCAAGGACCTGATGCCGCTGTTCGCCGACGGGAAGGTCTTCCGTGAGGTGGTCGACGGGATCGTCGCGTACCACGGGCGGGACGCCTTCGACGTGGTGGTCGGCATCGAGGCGCGCGGCTTCGTCGTCGCGGCGGCCGTCGCGTACGCCGCCGGGGTGGGCGTGGTGCCGGTGCGCAAGGCGGGCAAGCTGCCCCGCCCGGCGCACTCGGTCTCCTACGCCCTGGAGTACGGCGAGGCCACCCTGGAGGTGCACGAGGACGCCTTCACGGCCGGGCACCGGGTGCTGGTGGTGGACGACGTGCTGGCGACCGGGGGCACCGCCGAGGCGACGCTGGATCTGGTCGAGCGGGCCGGCGGGACCGTCACCGGCTTCACCGTGCTGCTGGAACTCGGCTTCCTGGGTGGGCGGGAGCGGCTGGCTCAGCGTCCCGTTCACGCCCTGTTGACCGTTTAGACCCCCTCGACGGGTCGGCGACCGTTTGGTGGCGGATCGGTCGAGGTGAAGCCGGTGCCGACCGTCCGGCGGAGCGGCAGGGGGCCGTCCGTGCGGGTAGCATTGCCCTTTGCCGAAGCCGGCGGCACACGTCGGGCGAGGCGAGACCAGGCCGACCGATGTTCGGTCGGTGTGTTTCCGGCGAGCGGTGAGGAGGCCGGTGTCCCACGATGTCGTCCCTCCGGCGGAGGGCACGGTGCACCCGACAGGCGACGCTGACGGCTCGGTGACCGACCGGACAGGCGACGTGCCGGCCCGGGTGACGGGCACCGGCAACGGCTCCGACAGGGCGGCGGGCGAGAGCACGGTCCGCCCGGTCAGCGGCCCGCCGAGTGCTGAGGCGTCGCCCGGCGCCGACGGGGTGGTGGTGCCGTTCCCGACGGACGCGGGCATCGACCCGTCGCCGAGCGGGGGCTTCGGGTTGTCCAACGCGCCCACCGGCAGGCGGGTCCGGGCCCGGTTGGCCCGGTTCAACGCGCCCTGGCAGACCTCCCAGGTCAGCGAGGTGCTGGAGCCGCTGATCGCGAGTCACCGGGACAACCACCCCAAGGCCGACGCCCGGCTGCTCCAGCGCGCCTTCGACACGGCCGCGCGGTGGCACTCCGGGCAGTACCGCAAGTCCGGCGACCCGTACATCACCCATCCTCTCGCCGTGGCGACGATCCTCGGCAACCTGGGGATGGACACCACCACGCTGGTCGCCGCGCTGCTGCACGACACCATCGAGGACACCGAATACACGCTCGACCAGATGCGCGCCGACTTCGGCGGCGAGGTCGCCCTGCTGGTCGACGGCGTCACGAAGCTCGACAAGGTCAAGCTGGGTGACGCGGCCAAGGCCGAGACGATCCGCAAGATGGTCGTGGCGATGGCCAAGGACCCGCGGGTGCTGGTGATCAAGCTGGCCGACCGGCTGCACAACATGCGCACCCTGACCTTCCTGCCCCGCCCCAAGCAGGAGCAGAAGGCCAAGGAGACGCTGGAGATCCTGGCGCCGTTGGCGCACCGGCTCGGTATGAACACGATCAAGTGGGAGCTGGAGGACCTCTCCTTCGGCACGTTGTTCCCGAAGCGCTACGAGGAGATCAACCGGCTGATCGGGGAGCACCAGCCGCAGCGCGAGGCGCTGCTGCGGCAGGTGACGCAGAAGGTCCAGACCGACCTGAAGGCCGCCAAGATCAAGGCGGAGACCACCGGGCGGCCGAAGCACCTCTACTCGATCTACCAGAAGATGATCGTGCGGGGTCGGGACTTCAACGACATCTACGACCTGGTGGGTGTGCGGATCCTGGTCGACACGGTTCGGGACTGCTACGCGGCGCTGGGGGTCATCCACGCCAACTGGCAGCCGGTGCCGGGCCGGTTCAAGGACTACATCGCCATGCCCAAGTTCAACATGTACCAGTCGTTGCACACGACTGTCATCGGGCCCACCGGCAAGCCGGTGGAGATGCAGATCCGCACGTACGCGATGCACCGCACCGCGGAGTTCGGCATCGCCGCGCACTGGAAGTACAAGGAGCACAAGGGCACCCAGATCGTCGGCCCGCCGGCGCACATCGACGAGATGACCTGGCTGCGGCAGTTGCTCGACTGGCAGCGGGAGGCGGCCGACCCCAGCGAGTTCCTGGACGCGCTGCGCTTCGACCTGTCCAGCCAGGAGGTGTACGTCTTCACCCCGAAGGGTGACGTCATCCCGCTGCCGACCGGGTCGACGCCGGTCGACTTCGCGTACGCGGTGCACACCGAGGTCGGGCACAAGTGCATCGGCGCGCGGGTCAACGGCAAGCTGGTGCCCCTGGAGTCGACGCTCTCCAACGGCGACGTGATCGAGATCTTCACGTCGAAGTCCGAGACCGCCGGCCCGACGCAGGACTGGCTCGGCTTCGTCAAGAGCCCGCGCGCCCGCACCAAGATCCGCCAGTACTTCAACAAGGAGCGGCGCGAGGAGGCGATCGAGGCCGGCAAGGACGCGATCGTCAAGGCGATGCGCAAGCAGGGCATGCCCCTGCAGCGGATGCTCACCTCCGACGCGCTCATGTCGATCGCACGGGACCTGCACCTGGCCGACGTGGCGTCGCTCTACGCGGCGGTCGGCGACAGTCAGGTGTCCGCGCAGTCGGTGGTGCAGAAGCTGATGGCCGCGTACGGCGGCGAGGAGGGCGCGGCGGAGGACATCGCCGAGACCGCCGTCGCCACCCGGCCACCGCGCAGCCGGCAGAGCAGCAGCGACCCCGGTGTCGTGGTCCGGGGCGTCAGCGACGTCTGGATCAAGCTGGCCCGCTGCTGCACCCCGGTCCCACCGGACTCGGTGTTCGGCTTCGTCACCCGCTCCGGCGGGGTGAGCGTGCACCGCGACGACTGCGCCAACGCCGAGGACCTACGGGCGCAGGCCGAGCGGGTGGTCGAGGTGAGTTGGAAGCTCACCTCCGCCTCGACGTTCCTGGTCGCCATCCAGGTCGAGGCACTGGACCGGCACAAGCTGCTGGCCGACGTCACCCGGGTGCTCTCCGACGAGCGGGTCAACATCCTCTCCGCGACCGTCACCACCACCCGTGACCGGGTGGCGGTGAGCCGGTTCAGCTTCGAGATGGCCGACCCGAAGCACCTGGGCCACCTGCTGGCCACGGTCCGCAAGGTCGACGGCGTCTTCGACGCCTACCGGGTCACCTCCGGCGCCTGACCCGCACACGGAAGCGCCCGCCGGCTCAGCCGGCGGGCGCTTCCGTGTGCGCGGGTGTCAGCCCTGCGGGTTGCTCATGGTGAGGTCCTTGATGACGACCTCCTTCTTCGGGTGGCCACCACCGGCCTGCTGGGCGAACGCCCCGTCGTCACCGGCCTTGGCCACGTCCTTGACGATGTCCAGACCGCCGGTGATGGTGCCGAGCACCGTGTACGCCGGGTCCAGCGGAGAGTCGCCGTACACGATGAAGAACTGGCTGCCGGTGCTGCCCGGCTGGCCGGAGTTGGCCATCGCGATGACACCCTCCGGGTACGGCGGGCGCTTGTCGGTGGGCAGGTTCTCCTCGGCCATGCGGTAGCTCGGGCCGCCCTGGCCGTCGGTGTCCCGCCAGCCGTTGCCGGTGGCGCTCGGGTCACCGCACTGCAGCACCTTGATGCCCTCGGTCACCAGACGGTGGCACTTGGTGTTGTCGAAGAAGTTCTTCTCCGCGAGGTAGGTGAAGCTGCCGGCGGTGCACGGCACCAGCGAACGGTCGACCTTGGCGGTGATCGGGCCGAGGTTGGTGTCGATCGTCATGGTCTGCACGCCGGTGCCGGACTGCTCGTTGCTCGGCAGCCCGACGTCCTTGATCTGCGGGGGCCGCTGATCGGTGGGCAGCGCGTTGAACGCGCACTCGGACGCCCCCGGCGCTGCGGTGGTGGTGTCGGGCTTGTCGTCGTCGCCGCCCAGGCTCACCGCCAGCCAGACGGTGCCGGCGACCACGAGCACCAGCGCGACACCCGCGCTGACGATCGCCTGCGTCTGCCGGCGCTTGCGGGCCTTGGCCGAGCGCTCGGCCATCTCCTTCTCGAGCCGGGCGCGTGCCGCCGCGCGCTGCCGCTCTCTGGTGGACGTCACGCCTGGATCCTCCTGGCTGTCTGCTGCTGAGTGCCGACTGGGTGGGTGGTGGCGACCGGTCAGCCGGCGCTCGGGCTGCTGACCGGAGCGCCGGTGGCCGACGGCGCCGCACCGGTGACCGGCTCACCGACGGTGAGGCTCTGGATCGTCACGTCGGTGCTGGGCTTGACCTTGGCTCCGGTCCCATTGTCCACGGTCGGGAGGGCGCCGATCTTCTCCACCACGTCCAGCCCGCCGGTCACCCGGCCGATCACCGGGAACTTCGGGTCGGTGGTGGTGAAGTCCTTGAAGAAGAACAGGAACTGGCTGCCGTTGCTGCCCGGCGGGTTGGAGATCATCGCCACGGTGCCCTTCGGGTACGTCGGCGGCTGGCCGGGGGCCGGGCTGGCCGACGGGGACGCCGACGGCACGGTCGGCAGCTCCTCGTCGTAGAACGAGTAGGTCGGCCCGCCGAGGCCGGTGCCGCTGGGGTCGCCGCAGCGCAGCGCGCCGTCCGCGGTGATCTCGTGGCACTTCGTGTTGTCGTAGAACGACCGGCTCGCCAGGTGGGCGATGCTCGCCGCCGCGCACGGGGAGTTGGTCAGGTTCAGCTCGGCGGTGATCGGCGCGCCCTGGTTGGTCGTCACCGTCATCGTCCGGGTGCCGTCGGTGGGCAGGTCCTTGGTCGCCGGCGTGCCGACGTCCTTGAGGTTGGTGTTGGCGGTCGCGTCCTGCGGCGTCCAGATGCAGGTCTCCGCCGCGGCCGTGTTCTGCTTCGGGTCGGAGTCGAACGCCCCGAGCGCCCAGGCCGAGCCGGCCACGACCAACACGAGGATCAGAGCGGCCCCGACCCCGGCCTGGATCTGCCGGCGGCGCCGCGTGGCGGCGGCCCGGCGAGCCATCTGCCGGTCGAGCTTGGCCCGCGCCAGTTTGCGCTGCCGGTCCCTGCTGGAAGCCACCCGTGCTCCCCTTTCCTTCACCTGGTCGTCGCCGGCGGCCGGGCGTCCCGGCCCGTCCGGGCGTCACGTGTGTCGCGCCACACGCCCGCCAGAGTGTACGGCTAGCGACTGGGAATGTGGTGTACGAGGTTCCACCCCATCGCGAGCAGCGCTTATCGGGAGTTGTCACTGTGCCGTACGGGGTGCCTGAGACGGACGCGGCAAAGTCGCTCGGCGTGCCCGTTAGGCTGCTGGCAGGACGACTACTGCTCGACGGAGAGGACAGCGCCCGTGCTCGTGGCCGGCTTTCCCGCGGACGCCTTCGGCACCAACTGCTACGTGGTCGCCACCGCGCCGGGGGAGCAGTGCGTGGTGGTCGACCCCGGCATCGGGGTGCTCGACCAGCTCGACGGGCTGCTCGCCGAGCACCGCCTGCATCCGGCCGCCGTGCTGCTCACCCACGGCCACCTCGACCACACCTTCTCGGTCGCGCCGGTCTGTGGCGCGCGGGGCATCACCGCCTACGTGCATCCCGGTGACCGGGAGATGCTGGCCGACCCGTCCAAGGGGCTCTCCACCGACCTGACGTCGCTGTTCGGGGGCCGGCTGAGCTACACCGAGCCGGAGGACGTGGCGGAGCTGACCGACGGCGCCACCCTCACCCTCGCCGGTCTGGAGATCGCCGTCGATCATGCCCCGGGCCATACCGGCGGGTCGGTGCTGTTCCGGCTCCCGGGTGCCGGGTCGAGCTGGGAGGCCGACGAGCTGTGCCTCTCCGGCGACGTCCTCTTCGCCGGGTCGATCGGCCGCACCGACCTGCCGGGCGGGAGCATGCCGGCCATGCTCAGCAGCCTGCGCGACAAGATCCTTCCGCTGGCCGACGACACGGTCGTGCTGCCCGGCCACGGGCCCGCCACCACCATCGGCCGCGAGCGGGTCAGCAACCCGTACCTCGTCGAGGTGGCCCAGGTCGGCGGCGGCCGACCGGCGGCCCCCACCCGGGGCCTCTAGACCTCCTCCGCGCCGCGCGCGGACCCACGACATCACCGCGCCACCGGCGCGGAAGCGCAAGGAGTACGCCGATGAGCAAGCCCACGCCCATCTCCGGCTTCCCGGAGTGGACCCCCGGTCAGCGGATGATCGAGCAGTTCGTGCTCGACCGGATCCGGGCGACCTTCGAGCTGTACGGTTTCGCGCCGCTGGAGACCCGTGCGGTGGAGCCGCTGGACCAGCTGCTGCGCAAGGGTGAGACCTCCAAGGAGGTCTACGTGATCCGGCGGCTGCACGCCGACGCGGAGAGCGCGGGCGGCGACGACCAGCTCGGCCTGCACTTCGACCTGACCGTGCCGTTCGCCCGCTACGTGCTGGAGAACGCCGGCAAGCTGGCCTTCCCGTTCCGCCGTTACCAGATCCAGAAGGTGTGGCGGGGTGAGCGACCGCAGGAGGGCCGCTACCGGGAGTTCGTCCAGGCCGACATCGACATCGTCGACCGGGACACCCTGGCCCCGCACCACGAGGCGGAGATGCCCCTGGTCATCGGGGACGCGCTGCGGTCCCTGCCGATCCCACCGGTGACCATCCAGGTCAACAACCGCAAGATCTGCGAGGGCTTCTACCGGGGCATCGGGCTGACCGACCCGGAGGCGGCCTTGCGCGCTGTCGACAAGCTCGACAAGATCGGCCCGGCGAAGGTGGCCGACCTGCTCGCCCAGACCGCCGGGGCGAGCGAGGCGCAGGCCAAGGCGTGCCTGGCGCTGGCCGAGATCTCCGCGCCGGACGCCTCGTTCGCGGACGCCGTACGCGCGCTCGGAGTGAGCGACCCGCTGCTCGACGAGGGCATCGACGAGCTGGTCCGGGTGGTGGAGACCGCCGCCGAGCACTCGCCCGGCCTCTGCGTGGCGGACCTGCGCATCGCCCGTGGCCTGGATTACTACACGGGCACCGTCTACGAGACCCAGCTGCGCGGCTACGAGCGGTTCGGCTCGATCTGCTCCGGCGGCCGGTACGACAACCTGGCCAGCGCGGGCGCGGTCTCGTACCCCGGGGTGGGCATCTCGATCGGGGTGACCCGGCTGCTCGGGCTGCTCTTCGGCGCGGGGGCCCTGTCGGTCTCCCGGGAGGTGCCGACCGCCGTCCTCGTGGCGGTGACCAGCGAGGAGCGGCGGACGGCCAGCAACCGGGTGGCGGAGGCGCTGCGCCGCAGCGGCGTGCCGACCGAGGTGTCGCCGAGCGCGGCGAAGTTCGGCAAGCAGATCCGCTACGCCGAGCGGCGGGGGATTCCGTATGTCTGGTTCCCGGGCGTCGACGGGGCGCCGGACGAGGTGAAGGACATCCGCTCCGGTGAGCAGGTCACCGCCGTCGCCCAGGAGTGGATGCCACCGGCGGAGGACCTGAAGCCGGCGGTCGGTTGAGGGCTCCCACTGGCGCTAACGGCCGCGGGGACCTACGGTAGCGTAAGTTACGCCACCGTAGGGAGCTTCTCGTGACCGTCAGCACCACACTGAGTCAGACCGCACTGCTCGTCGAGTTGGAGCCGGTGGTTGCCCGCAACCTGGACCGGCACCTCAAGCTGGCCAAGGAGTGGTTCCCGCACGAGTACGTGCCGTGGAGCGAGGGGCGCACCTTCGACGGTCCGCTCGGCGGTGAGGCGTGGTCGCCGACCGACTCCACGATCCCGGACGTGGCTCGTACCGCGCTGATCGTGAACCTGCTGACCGAGGACAACCTGCCCTCGTACCATCACGAGATCGCCACCCTGTTCGGCCGCGACGGCGCGTGGGGCACCTGGGTGCACCGGTGGACCGCCGAGGAGGGCCGGCACGGGGTCGCGATCCGCGACTACCTGACCGTCACCCGTGCCGTCGACCCGGTGGCGTTGGAGCGGGCCCGGATGACGCACATGTCGGAGGGCTACACCAACGCCCACGGCGACGAGGTGCTGCACTCGCTGGCGTACGTCTCGTTCCAGGAGTTGGCCACCCGGATCTCGCACCGCAACACCGGAAAGGCCACCGGCGACCCGGCCTGCGAGGCGTTGTTGGCCCGGGTGGCCGCCGACGAGAACCTGCACATGGTCTTCTACCGCAACCTGCTGGCCGCCGCGTTCGAGCTGGCCCCGAGCCAGGCCATGCGGGCCGTCGCCGACGTGGTGGCCGACTTCCAGATGCCGGGCAACGGCATCGAGGGCTTCGCCCGCAAGTCCGTGGCGATCGCCCTGGCCGGC
Organism: Micromonospora sp. WMMD964; assembly: GCF_029581455.1. NCBI lineage: Bacteria > Bacillati > Actinomycetota > Actinomycetes > Micromonosporales > Micromonosporaceae > Micromonospora > Micromonospora sp. WMMD964. The sequence goes on from NZ_CP120860.1 coordinate 3,482,881, forward strand.
ATCTACGACCTGCGCCAGCACCGCGACGAGGTGTTGCAGCCGGTGCTGCGTCAGTGGGACGTCTTCAACGTGACCGGCCTCGACGCCGACGGCGCAGCCGCCCAGGAGCAACTGGCCACCCACCTGCAGGACCTCGACCGCGCCGCGAGCCGCTTCGAGGAGAAGCGCGACGCGAGAGCCGCCCGCCTGGCCCTCCGCTAACCCCCCACCCCCCCCACCCCCCACCCCCCCACCCCCCACCCGCCTAGCTCGTGTTGATCAAGAGGTTTCGGTCACCGGAAGCCGGTTTTCTGACGCAAACCTCTTGATCAACGCGCGGTGGGGCGGGGCAGGGAGGGTCAGGGGGTCAGGGCTGGGGGAGGAGGAGGCAGGTGCTGGTGGCGTGGGCGATCAGGCGGGCGTTCGCGTCGGTGATGCGGGCCTCGGCCAGGGCGGTGCGGCGGCCACGTTGCAGCACCGTGCCCTCGCACCGCAGGGTGCCACTGTCGACGGTGACCGGGCGGAGGAACTTCACGTTGAGGTCCAGCGAGGTGTAGCCGACGCCGGCCGGCAGTGTGGTGTGCACGGCGCATCCGGCGGCGGTGTCCAGCAGGGTGGAGAGCACGCCACCGTGGACGGTGCCGAGCGGGTTGTAGTGGAACTCCTGCGGGGTCAGCTCGACGCTGACCCGCCCCTCGTCGGCCTGCATGCGGGTCATGTCGAGGAGGTGCATCACCGGTGGCGCGGCCAGTTCGCCGGCGATCATCGCCCGCAGCATGTCGATGCCGCTGCGTCGACCGACCTGGGCGGCGTTGGCTGCCGGGTCGGCCCAGCTGAAGGTACGACTGCGCCCCGGTTCCTGCGTCTGCGTCATGGACGCAGCCTGACACCCGCTTGCTGAGTCTGTCAACGAGACCTAGCCTGGTCGGATGCGACCCGCGGCACTGGACTGGTCGGTGGAGAACTGCACCATCGCCCGCTCGATGGAGATCCTCGGTGAGCGGTGGACCCTGGTGGTGCTCCGCGAGGTGTTCACCGGCGTACGCCGTTTCGACGACATGCGGGTGCGCACCGGCATTCCGCGTCAGGTGCTGACCAACCGGCTGGCCACGCTGGTGGAGCAGGGCGTGCTCAGTCGTGAGCCGTACCGGGAGCCCGGCAGTCGGCTGCGCCACGAGTACCGGCTGACGGAGAAGGGCCTGGACCTCTGGCCGGTGCTGGTCGCCGTGCTCGGATGGGGTGACCGGTACCTCGCCGACCCGGAGGGACCGCCGCTCACCGTCGCGCACCGTGACTGCGACGCACCGGTACGCGTCGAGTTGCGGTGCGCCGACGGGCACGTCGTGGAGCGGGCGCGCGACGTCGTGCCCCGCCCCGGCCCCGGGGCCCGTCGCCGTACGTCCTGAGGTGATCCGCCGGCGCTGTCCGCGCATCCGGAAGGCATCGATGACCGTGCTCGCGAAATTCGACATCGGTGTGACGGTGGTTGTTCACCAGCGTGTCAGTGGTGTTGCGCCGAGGTGGGCGATCAAGATCGGCAGATTCGGGCGAATCCAAGCCTTGTCAATGATCTTAAGTATGTGAATACTTCTGTTCATCTGGCCGGTTTTCGCAGATCGGCCGGGTTGTCCTCGGGTCAGCCGTCCCCCACGGCGAGACCCGCTCCCCCGCCCAGGAGGTTTGTTACATGCGACCCACGAGGTCCTCGTTCCGCGTCGCGGCCACAGTCGCCGTGTCCGGATCCCTGGTCGTCGGCGCGCTCATCGGCGCGCCCGCCCAGGCCGCTCCGGCAGCCTCGCCGGATGCCGCCGCCGCGCTCTCCGCGGAACTCGGCGACCGCTCGGCCGGCTCGTACATCGACGCCAGCGGCAAGTCCGTCGTCACGGTGACCGACGCCGCCGCCGCCAGCAAGGCGAGCAAGGCCGGCGCCGTCGTCCGCTACGTCACCCGCGGCGCCGCCGAGCTCAACCGGGCCACCGCCGAGCTGGAGCGCTCGGCCAAGATCCCGGGCACCGCCTGGTGGAGCGACCCGGTCACCAACCAGGTCGTCGTCTCGGTGGACAGCACCGTCACCGGGGCGAAGCTGGAGCGGGTCAAGGCCGCCGCGGCGCGGGCCAACGGCGCGGTCCGGATCGAGGCCGAGGCCGGTGTGCTGAGCACCCGGATCTCCGGTGGCCAGGCCATCTACGCCGGTGGCGGCGGGCGCTGCTCGCTCGGCTTCAACGTGCGCAGCGGCAGCACCTACTACTTCCTCACCGCCGGGCACTGCACGAACATCTCGGCCAGCTGGTACTCGAACTCCGCCCAGACCGCGCTGCTCGGCTCCCGCGCCGGCACCAGCTTCCCGGGCAACGACTACGGCATCGTGCGGCACAACAACTCGGCCAACGCCGCCGGCAACGTCTACCTCTACAACGGCAGCTACCGGGACATCACCGGTGCCGGCAACGCGTCGGTCGGTCTGTCGGTGCAGCGCTCCGGCAGCACCACCGGCCTGCGCAGCGGCTCGGTGACCGCGACCAACGCCACGGTGAACTACGCCGAGGGCTCGGTCTCCGGCCTGATCCGCACCAACGTCTGCGCCGAGCCGGGCGACAGTGGCGGCTCGCTGTTCAGCGGCAGCACCGCCCTGGGTCTGACCTCCGGTGGCAGTGGCAACTGCCGCACCGGCGGCACGACCTTCTTCCAGCCGGTCACCGAGGCGCTCAGCCGCTACGGCGTCAGCGTCTTCTGATCGATTCACCGACCGCGGGCCGCCGGAGGATTCCGGCGGCCCGCGCCGCGTGTGTGGCCGGGTCGGGCACGGCGGCCGCGCCGTCCGTGCGGCCCGGCTGGGGCGAGCCGTTCGGGGAGGGCGGACGCGCCACGTGGTGGCCCGGCTCAGGCGAGCCGGTCCGGACCGTCCGCCGGTCGCAGGGGATCCGGGGGTACGACTCCGGCGACCGGTGGAACCGTGCCGACAGGTGTCGCGCCACCGGCGGCCCAGGCGAGGTGCGCCCGCCGGGCGGAGAGGACCGCCAAGAGCGGCCACAGGGAGACCGCCACCGCCGTCACCCGTTCCGCCAGTCCGGTACGGGATCCACTGGTCACCTCGAACGCGAACCAACCGAAGAGCGCGAGCAGCACCACCGTCGCGCTCAGCCCGACGGCCCGGCGAAACGCCCACGGCGGTTCGGGTCGGCTCGGGTGCGCGGTGTCGTGCCCGCGCGGCAGCCACAGTGCCGACCCGGCCGGCCAGAGCGCCAGCGCCAGGACCGCCACCGTCGCGACGATGCCGTGGCTCAGCGAACCGCCCACCGTGGGCCGGGGGAACGCGACGAGCGCGATGGTCGCCACCCCACCGACGGCGAGCAGGAAACGACTGGGTAACCCGGCCGCGTGCAGCACGGCGGCGACGGCCAGATAACAGCAGCCGAGCAGCACCAGGCAGGTGATCATGATCCAGGCGTCGGCGGCGTCGTGCCCGGCCAACTCGCTGATGGTGTCCCGCACCGGGTCGTAACCGGCGGGTTGCCGCGCCTGGGCGATCGTCCATCCGGACACCAGCAACAGGGGTGCGGCGGCCGCCGTGGCGACGGCCCAGTTCGGTACGGCGCGCATTTCGCCACGTTAACCGGCGGGGCTGTCGGTCGGGCCGGGTTCGCCGGTCCGCCCACCTGCGAATCGCGCCGGCCTGCCGGGTGCCCCGGAGGTGGGGCGGCCACCCCTGACAGAATGCCGGTGAGGACTGTTCCACGATGAGGAGTTGCCAGCCGTGATCCGTACCCACAATGCCGGAAGCCTGCGCGCCGCGGACGCCGGCTCGACGGTGACGCTCGCCGGGTGGGTGGCCCGCCGGCGCGACCACGGCGGGGTCATCTTCGTCGACCTGCGCGACGGTTCCGGTGTTGTCCAGGTGGTGTTCCGCGAGGAGGATGCGCACGCGCTGCGCAACGAGTTCTGCGTGAAGGTCGTCGGCGAGGTGACCCGCCGGCCGGACGGCAACGAGAACCCGGAGCTGCCCACCGGTGAGGTCGAGGTGACCGCCGCCGAGCTGGAGGTGCTCTCCGAGGCGGCCCCGCTGCCGCTGCCGGTGGACGACCAGATCGAGGCCGGCGACGACATCCGGCTCCGGTACCGCTACCTGGACCTGCGCCGCAGCGGCCCGGCGAACGCGCTGCGGCTGCGCTCGCGCGCCAGCCACCTGGCCCGGACGGTGCTGCACGAGCGGGACTTCCTGGAGATCGAGACGCCGACGCTGACCCGCTCGACGCCCGAGGGCGCCCGCGACTTCCTGGTCCCGGTGCGCCTGCAGCCGGGCAGCTGGTACGCGCTGCCGCAGTCACCGCAGCTGTTCAAGCAGCTGTTGATGGTCGGCGGCATGGAGCGGTATTACCAGATCGCCCGTTGCTACCGCGACGAGGACTTCCGGGCCGACCGGCAGCCCGAGTTCACCCAGCTCGACATCGAGATGTCGTTCGTCACCGAGGACGACGTGATCGACCTCGGCGAGGCGATCGTGTCGGCGCTCTGGAAGGACCTGGCCGGGCACGAGATCAGCCGCCCGATCCCGCGGATCACCTGGCACGACGCGATGGCCCGGTACGGCTCCGACAAGCCGGACCTGCGCTACGGCGTCGAGCTGACCGAGCTGACCGACTACCTGCGCGGCACCGAGTTCCGGGTCTTCGCCGGAGCGATCGACGCGGGCGGCTACGTCGGCGCGGTCGTCATGCCGGGCGGCGCGGCGCAGAGCCGCAAGGAGCTGGACGGCTGGCAGGACTGGGCCAAGGCGCGCGGTGCCCGGGGCCTGGCGTACGTGGTGCTGGACGCCGAGACCGGCGAGGCGCGCGGCCCGGTGGCGAAGAACCTCTCCGCCGAGCACCTGGGCGGGCTCGCCGACGCGGTCGGCGCCAAGCCGGGCGACGCGGTCTTCTTCGCCGCGAGTGCCACCACCCGCGAGGCGCAGGAGCTGCTGGGCGCGGCCCGGGTCGAGATCGCGAAGCGGGCCGGGCTGATCGACGAGAGCGCCTGGGCGTTCTGCTGGGTGGTCGACGCGCCGATGTTCGAGCGCACGGACGAGGGCGGCTGGACGGCCGTGCACCACCCGTTCACCTCGCCGAACGCCGAGTGGGTCGACCGGTTCGAGGAGGCTCCGGACCGGGCGCTGGCGTACGCGTACGACATCGTCTGCAACGGCAACGAGATCGGCGGCGGGTCGATCCGTATCCACCGGGGGGACGTGCAGAAGCGGGTCTTCGACCTGCTCGGCATCACGCCCGAGGAGGCGCAGGACAAGTTCGGCTTCCTGTTGGAGGCGTTCAAGTACGGCGCCCCGCCGCACGGCGGCATCGCCTTCGGCTGGGACCGGGTCTGCATGCTGCTCGCCGGGGCCGACTCCATCCGCGAGGTCATCGCCTTCCCGAAGACCCGTGGTGGTTTCGACCCGCTGACCAGCGCCCCCACCCCGATCACCGCCCAGCAGCGCACCGAGGCGGGCATCGACGCGAAGCCCAAGCCGGCGGCGACGGCCCACACCGGCACCGCGGGCCCGGCCGCCCCGGTAGCCGACCCGGTCTGACCGCACCCCCGACCCCTGCTTGGTCGATCAAGAGGTTTGCGTCATCATCGCCCCGCGAGATGACGCAAACCTCTTGATCGTCGGCGGGGGAGTGGGCTCAGGTGCGGGTGCTTGTCGTCGGGGGTAGCGGGCTTCTGGGGCGTGCGGTGTGTTCCCTGGGCGTCGACGCCGGACTGTCGGTCGTGGGGACCTTCCACTCCGGTCGGATAGGCGTGCCGGGGGTGGACGCACGGCGGGTGGACGTGACCGATCGCGCCGCGGTGCGCGCGCTGGTCGCCGAGGTGCGGCCGGACGCCGTGGTCGGGACCCCCTATCGGTACGACGACTGGGCGGTCACCGCCGACGGGGCCGCGAACGTGGCGGTAGCCGCCGCCGAGACGGGCGCCCGCCTGGTGCACGTGTCCAGCGACGCGCTGCACGCCGGCCGACCCACCCCGTACGCCGACGACGACCCGCCCACACCTGTGCACGCGTACGGTGCCGCTAAGGCCGCGGCCGAGACCGCCGTGCGGGCGATCGATCCCGGCGCCGCAGTGGTGCGTACCTCGCTGATCCTGGGGGAGGGCAGCAAACAGATCCAGCTCTGCCGGGACGCGCTCGCCGGCCGGGCGGTCCTGTTCTCCGACGAGCTGCGGTGCCCGGTCGACGTCACCGACCTGGCCGACGCCGTACTGGAGGTGGTCGCCTCGTCCTACGCCGGTCTGCTCAACGTGGCCGGCCCCGACGCGGTGACCCGGGCCGAGCTGGGTCTGCTGGTCGCCGAGCGGGACGGCGTGGACGCGACCGCGCTGAAGACCACCACCGCTGCCTCCACCGGGCTGTCCCGCCCCCTCGACGTACGCCTCGACTCCACCCGGGCGAGGGGCTTGCTGCGAACGCGTCTACGGGGGGTGCGCGAACTCCTGACAGCGTGACGTTGTTGCACACTTCCTTTGCATAAGAGTTGTGCACAGTAAGTGTGCAGAGATAGTGTGCACTCATGGAGAATCAGCCACCCGACGGCCGCACTGAGCAACGCCGCGTTGATCTGGATGCCCGGCAGGTTCGCGTGCTGGCCCACCCGCTGCGGATGCGACTGCTCGGCTCGCTGCGCGTCGACGGCCCGGCGACTGCGACTGCCCTCGCCGAGAGGTTGGGCACCAACACCGGAGCGACCAGCTACCACCTGCGGCAACTCGCCGAGGTGGGGCTCGTGGCCGAGGATCCCGACCGGGGCAGCGGGCGGCAGCGCTGGTGGCAGTCGGCGCACGACATGAGTCACTTCGAGCCCACCGACTTCGACGAGGACCCGGATGCCCGCGCCGCGGTCCAGTGGATCCAGGCGGATCAGGTGCGGCTGATGGGCGAGTTGGCTGAGCGTTGGATGGCCGTCGAGCACCACCAGTCGCGGGCGTGGCGCGACGCCGCGGGGATGAGTGACCTGGTGCTGCCGCTCGCCCCGGACCGGCTACGTGCTCTCAACGACGACCTGTGGGCGGTGTTGATGCGCTACCGCGACGAAGCGGCGGCCGAGATGCGTCACCGCGACGACGCCGAGGTCGATGCCCCGGACGTCAAGCCGGTGCACGTGTTCCTGGCCGGCTTCCCACGGCTGGACGATCGCTGGTGAGCGCGAGGAGTGAGCCGGGTTTGCGAGCCCCGCAGTCGCGAACGGACGGCGGTTCGGTGAGCGCGAGGAGTGAGCCGGGTTTGCGAGCCCCGCAGTCGCGAACGGACGGCGGTTCGGTGAGCGCGAGGAGTGAGCCGGGTTTGCGAGCCCCGCAGTCGCGAACGGACGGCGGTTCGGTGAGCGCGAGGAGTGAGCCGGGTTCGCGAGCCCCGCAGTCGAGAGCAGAGGTGGAGTCGTGAGCGCGTTGACCGTACGTCAGGTTCGGGGTCGTTATCTCACGCTCTACGGCCTGCGGTGGCTGCCGACGGGTCTGATGATCCCGGTGATGATCCTGCTGATGCAGGAGCGCGGTTTGTCGTTGCCGCAGATCGGCCTGGTCAGCACCGCGCAGGGGTTGTTGGTGCTGGCGTTGGAGTTGCCCACGGGTGGGCTCGCCGACGCGCTGGGTCGCCGGCCGGTGCTGATCGCCGCCGGGGCACTCAACCTGGCGTCGTTGGCGTTGTTCGCGGTGGCCGACTCGTTCGTGCTGTTCTTCGTGGTCTGGGCGTTGCAGGGGGTCTACCGGGCGTTGGACAGTGGCCCGCTGGAGTCCTGGTACGTCGATGCCACGTTGGCCGCCGACCCGGACGCGGAGTACGAGCGCGGCCTCGGGTACGCGGGCACCGTCATCGGCGGCGCGATCGCCGGGGGTGCGCTGGTCAGCGGTGGTCTGATCGCGCTCGGTCCGATCGGGCCGGTCACCGCGCTGACGGTGCCCGTGCTGGCCGCCATCCTGGCGCAGGTGATCGCCCTGGTCGCGTTGGTCGTGTTGCTGGTCGAGGAGCGGCCGGCCACCGGGGTCGCGGCGCTGCGGTCCTCGGTGGTGCAGGCACCCCGGATGATCGGCGAGGCGGTCGGTTTGCTTCGTCGCTCCCGGGTGCTGCTGGCCCTGGTGGCGGTGGAGCTGTTCTGGGGTTTCGGCATGGTCACCTTCGAGTCGCTGCTGCCGGTCCGGCTTGCCGAGGTGATCGGCGATCCGGAACGCGCCGCCGCGCTGCTCGGACCGGCCAACTCGGCGGCCTGGCTCGCCTCGGCTGCGGGCGCGGCGATGACGCCGCTGCTGTTGCGCTGGTTGGGCGCCGCTCCGGGGGCCGCTGTGCTGCGCATCCTGCAGGGGGTGACGGTGGTCGGGATGGGCCTGTTCGCCGGGCCGGTCGGGGTGCTCGTGGCGTACCTGGCCTGCTACGCGGTGCACGGCGCGTCCAACCCGCTGCACAGTGGCTTGCTGCACCGGCAGGTCGACGGTCCGTACCGGACCAGTGTGCTCTCGCTGAACTCGATGATGGCGCAACCGGCCGGTGCGCTCGGTGGGGTGGTGCTGACCGCGCTGGCGGCGGCCACCAGCGTGGGGACCGCGATGGTGGTCGGCGCGGTGGTGTTGGCCGTGGCCGCCCCGCTCTACCTGCCCGCCTGGCTGGCCGGCCGTCGGGCCACTCCGGCCGTCGGGCCGACCGCCGCCCCCGTGCCCGGCGAACCGGGCGCGGCCCCGGCCGTCGAGCCGCTCGCTGCCCCTGTACCCGGTGAACCGGGCGCGGCCCCGGCCGTCGAGCCGACCACGGCTCCCGTGCCCGCCGCCGAGAGATGAGGGAAAGCCATCCGGGGATGAGCGAACGCGTCCGGCGGGTCAGGCGAGGCGGATCGAGCTGAGGGCGAGGGTGTCGGTGAAGCCGAGCCGACGGTAGAGGCGGGCCGCGCCGACGTTGTGCGTGTAGACGCCGAGCCCCACGGTGTCGTGCCGCGCCAGCAGCGCCCGGGTCATCCCGGCGGTCAGGGACGCGCCCAGGCCGCGCCCGCGCTGGTCCGGGGCGACGGTGAGGCCCGCGACGAAGCCGATGTCGCCCTGGCTGCGGTCCGCGCCGCACGCGACCAACCGGTCGCCGATTCGGATGCCGTACCAGTCGACGACCCGAGGGTCGCCGGGGCGGGAGGTGCTGCTGGGGAACGCCTCGTCGACCAGTGCCGCGAGTGCGGGGAGGTCGGCGTCGGTGAGGCGTACCACCGGCTGCTCGTTCGGTTGGAGCGGTGGTGGCGTGTCGGTCCAGTGGAAGTCCCAGTCGCTGTGCTCGTCCACCGCGAGCCGGCCGGTCAGCAGACCGCGATCGTGCCGGGGGAGGTGCAGCCGCTGCCCTGGGCGCACCGTCGCGCTGTCGGCGAGCCTGACACAGATGTCGAGCGCCGGGCCGGCCGGACCGATCGCGCAGCCGGCCGGTCCGGGCTCGGCCGACGTCAACCACAGCACGGCGCCGTCACGGTGGTACGCGGCCGTCGGCGTGGCGCGTCCGAGCGCGTGGCGGGCGAACGGGTGGTGGCCGACAGCGCCCAGGATCGCGTCCCGGTCCGCAAGCTCCTGGTCTTCGATGATCATGGACTCAGCCTAGGAGCCGCCGGCGGAACGCCCGCGCTCGGTGGCCCCGATCCACCGTGGAGATTGGCGAGCCGACCGATTGGGTACATCACGCGCCGACCTACTGGGAACCCCCACCGGAGGACCGACATGCTCGCCATTCTCGCGGCCATCGTCTTTGGCTTCGCCCTGCTGCTGGACCTGCTCAACACAGACTTCGGAGCACCGGACCTGTTCAACTGGAACACTCTCGTGCTCATCGGGCTCCTTCTGCTCTCGCTCTACCTGGGTGGCGTGGGCAGCGGCCCGCGCGGCGGTGGCGGCGGTCGCTGGTACCGGGGCCGGCGCCCCGGTCGTGGCTGACCGGAACCGATCACCGGTGGCGGGCCCCCGGCGCGATTCCGGCGTCGTGGGCCCGGCCCGGTACTGTCTTCGTGATGGAGTCCGACGCCCTCTTCTCCCTCGGTGAACCCGCCGGGTCGCGCAGCGCGCCCGACGGTCCCGCCGGTGTCGACGGCTTCACCGCGGTGGCCGACGACTCGCCCCTGCCCGTTCGGATGCGCCCGGCGAGCCTCGATGAGCTGGTCGGGCAGGATCACCTGCTCGCACCGGGCGCCCCGCTGCGGCAGTTGGTCTCCGGCGGCGCTCCGATGTCGGTGATCCTCTGGGGGCCGCCGGGCAGTGGCAAGACCACCATCGCGCACCTGGTGGCCGGTGCGACCGACCGTCGTTTCGTCGCCATGTCGGCGCTCTCCGCCGGCGTCAAGGACGTGCGGGCGGTGATCGAGACGGCCCGCCGCCAGCGCCGCTCGGGCGGCCCGCAGACCGTGCTCTTCATCGACGAGGTGCACCGGTTCAGCAAGACCCAACAGGATTCGCTGCTCGCCGCGGTCGAGGACCGTACCGTCACCTTGCTGGCGGCGACCACCGAGAACCCGTACTTCTCGGTCATCTCCCCGCTGCTGTCGCGGTGTGTGCTGCTCACCCTGCAACCGTTGGACGACGAGGCGGTGCGGGGGCTGCTGCGACGCGCGGTCGCCGACAAGCGCGGCCTGGACGCCACGCTCGCCCTGACCACCGAGGCCGAGGACCACCTGGTCCGGCTCGCCTCCGGTGACGTCCGTAAGGCACTCACCGCGTTGGAGGCGGCGGCGGCCTCCGCCACGGCGCTCGGCACCGGACGGATCGACCTGGCCACCGCCGAGCAGGCGGTCGACGTGGCGGCGGTGCGCTACGACCGCGACGGCGACGCCCACTACGACGTCGTCAGTGCCTTCATCAAGAGCATGCGCGGCTCGGACGTGGACGCCGCCGTGCACTGGCTGGCGCGCATGCTGGTCGCCGGCGAGGACGCCCGGTTCATCGCCCGCCGCCTGGTCATCTTCGCCAGCGAGGACGTGGGCATGGCCGACCCCGGGGCCTTGAGCGTCGCCACCGCCGCCGCGCACGCGGTCGAGTACGTCGGGCTGCCCGAGGCGCAGCTCAACCTGGCCCAGGCGGTGATCCACCTGGCCACCGCCCCGAAGTCGAACTCGGCGACCACCGCCATCGGGGCGGCGATCGCCGACGTCCGGGCCGGGCGTGGTGGGCCCGTGCCGCGTGGGCTGCGCGACGCGCACTACGCCGGTGCCCGGGGGTTGGGTCACGGGACCGGCTACCGCTACCCGCACGACGACCACCGTGGCGTGGTCACTCAGCAGTACGTCCCGGACGACCTGGTGGGCACCGACTACTACCAGCCCAGCTCGCACGGCGCGGAACGGGCGGTGGCCGGTCGGCTCCCGCTGCTGCGCCGGATCGTGCGTGGTCTGCCGGCCCCAGCCACCCGGCCGGACGGTCCGACAGCCGAGCCACCTGTAACGACGCCCACCGCGTCGGCGCTTCCCAGCGAGACCGGTCGCCCGGCGACGGGCACGGGCACCCCCGGCACGATGCAGGACAGCGGCACCGACGCCGCAGGAGAGGGTCAACAGTGAAATCGCGTGGTGGGGACCGCCCGGACGAGGGCCCGGACGAGCGGCGCGATCCCCGCGCCAAGGCGCGTCGCTGGGGTCGGGGCCGGGCGGCGGAGACCGAGCCGGAGGAGCCGGTCGCCGGCGAGGAGTTCGGCTGGATCGACGACCTCCGCTCGGCCAAGCAGCAGCGCACCGAGCTCGGCCCGGACGGCGCCCCGGCAGAGCCGCACCGCCCCGCCGGGGGTGCGCCGACCGGACCGCGGCCGGCTGGTGCGCGCGCTGGTGCGCCGGTGCCGCCGGACGCCCCGACACCGCCCGCCGCGCGGCCGGGCGACCCGGGCGGTGCCGGCCCGCGTCGACCCGTCGACGGCCCCTGGCCGGGTGAGGCGCCACCGGCGGGCCGCCGGCCGGACGGCCGTCCTCCCGTGGCGAACCCCGGCGCTCCCGCCCCGGCTCAGCCCGTACGTCGCGGGGTGCAGCCGGCCCCCGGTGCCCGCGCCGCCGTTCCCCAGTCGCCACCCGCCGCCCGTCCGGTCGGCGGTGATCCGGCCGGCCCACCGGCTCAGCCCTCGACTCCGGACGCACCCGGCGGTCCGGTCCGTTCGCGCCCCGCAGCGGTTCCGCCCGGCCCACCCGGGGGCCCGGCGCCGTCCGGCGTCCCGACCGGTCGCCGTCCCGACGCCACCGTGCCGAGCGGTCGTCGTCCGGATCCCGCCGCCGCGGGCGGCCACCCGGAGGCCGTACCCCCGTTGCGCCGTCCGGACGCCGGCCCGCCGGCCCGTCGGCCGGGCCCGGAGTCCGTCGAGCCGGGGCGTGCACGCCCGCCGGGCGACGGCACGCCCGCCGGTCGCCGGTCCGCCGGTCCGGCGCGGGCCGCCGGACCGTCCGCTCCCGGCGTGGCCCGCGTCGACGGCACGCCGTCCGGCGGGATTCCACAGGTCGGGGACGGCCTGCGGCCCGACCCCGCCGTCGACCACGACCCGCGTACCGCTCGGCGTCGGCCCGGCCCGGTCGACCCCGGTGCGCCGGAGCCTGCCGGCCGCCGTGCCGCCGAGCCCGCCCGCCCGGTCGGCGGCGGCCGTCGCCGTGCCGCCGAGCCCGACGAGCCGGTGGTGCCCCGCTCGGGCAACGCGCCGCCGGTGCCCGCGGCCTCGGGCGGCCACAGCGGCGCGACGCCCACCGTCGCCCCGGCCGACGGCGCCGGTCGCCGCCGGGCCGCCCCCGACGAGCCGGAGCGGCGTACGCCGACCGGCGGCGAACCTCGGGCGGAGCGACCGGAGCGGCCCGCCGACTGGCTGCGCCAGGCCGGTCGCCTGCCGCACACCGACCCGGGTCTGCAGGTCGTCAACCGTCGAGGGGCCACCCCGCCGCCGACGGGTAGACGATCCGCTTCGCCTACCGGCACGGGGGAGATCGTCGACCACCCGTCCGGTCGACTCGGCGTACCGGACCCGGCCGCCGAGAGCCCTGCCGCCCGTCGACCGGCCGGTCCGCCGACCGACCCGGGGGCGGACGCGCCGACCGGTCGTCGTGCCGTCCGGCCGGACGCCTCAGGTTCCACCGGTGAACAGGCCCTGCCCTATCCGCCGTCGCCCGGCGACCGACCCGGTCGGGGTCGGGGTGCCGCGGCGCCCGCGCCGGATCCGACCGGTCGGCGGGGTCGTGCGGCGGCTGTGCCCGGTCCGGACGGGGCGCTCGCGCCGGATCCGACCGGTCGGCGACGTCGTCCGTCGGCCGAGTCCGGTCCCGACGGCTCGGCTGCTCCGGGTCGACCCGGAGGCCGTGGCGACGAACCGTACGCCGCTGGACGTCCCGCGTCCGGCGGCCCCGCCGCACCGCCTCGGGGCGCTGCCCGCTCCACCCCACCCGGGCGGGCCCGGCCCGGCCCGGGGGAGGCGCCGGTCGCCGGGCGTGGCGGCGCCGACGGCCCACCACGACCCGGTGCGGAACCCCGCGGCACCGCCCGTCCGGATGGTCCGGCTCGGGCCGCGGTGCCGCCGGGTGTGGACGGCCCGCCGCGTGCGCGTCCGGATGGTCCTGCTCGGGCTGCCGTCCGCCCACCGGGCGCAGCACAGCCGCCCCTCGCCGAGGACCGGGCGGGTGGTCCGCCGGTCGGTCGGCCCGCGCCCCCCGACCGTGCCGCCGGCCGTGCCCTGCCACCTCATCGGGAGCCCGGCCGCGCCGAGCCGAGTGGCGTCGCCCCGGTGCCGCCGCCCGGCCGTCCCGGTGACCCCGTCGGAGTGGCCCGGGCCGCCGCCGTGGTGCCCTCCCCGTCCGGGCCGGCGGACCGGCCGGCGCCGGAGCCGCCCGGCGGCCCCGCGCTGCGTCCGGCCGACCAGGGCACGCCCGGCGACGCCGACGCGGCGGGCGCCCGGTCCGAGGCGCACCGGGAGTCGCGTGAACGGCGACGCCTGCGTGCGGCGGTGCTGGTGCTGGTCAGCGTCGTGCTGCTCGGCGCGGTGCCGCTCTTCTTCGGTCTCCGGACGCTGAGCCGGGATCCGGTCTTCGACAACCTGGACCAGCTCGACGTGCCGGGTTGGGCGGCCGCGAAGACCGTCGACGACGTCAGCGGCAGCCGATGGTGCCTGCTCGACTGTCGGCTGCGCGAGCGCACCGTCACCTCGGAGAAGGCCCCGGCCGAGACGGCGCAGGCGTACGAGCAGGCGTTGCGGCAGGACGGTTGGCAGCCGTGGAAGGTGAGCCGCTGCCCGGAGCAGGAGACGAAGGGCAGCTACACCTGTTGGCGGCGTGACGAGTTGACGCTCGACCTGTGGGTACGCGAGCCGACCTGCGTGCCGCCGCCGGTAGACGGCGAGCCGGCCGTGCCGTCCGCCGACCCGTCGACCGCTGCGACGGAGTGCACCGGCTCGTTGGTGTCGGTGAAGGTGCGTAACGCGATCGACGACGAGCGGACCAGGCCACAGCCGTCCACCGACCCGTCACTGACCGGAGAGGATCCGTACCCGACGGTCAGCGGCGATCCGCTTGGTGAGCTGACACCCTCACCGTCGTGAGCCGGGCTCCATCACGGACGGTAGGGTCTGGGGCTGGCGGGCACGCCCGCCGCCGGTGACCGCCGACGGCGTGGCGGCCGGTACGGGGACCACGGTTGTGCGTTCCGGGGACGTCGGGTCCTGCGGAATTCTGCTTGAGGAGGACAGGCGTGGGCGACATTGGAGCGATCGCGGCGCTGATCGCGGCATCCGCGTTCGCGGTGCTGGTGCTCATCCTGACGCTGCCCATCCTGCGGCTGCGGCACACGGTTGACGCCACCACCCGGATGATCAACGACCTCAACGATCGGACCGCGCCGCTGCTCGGCGACGTGAACACGACGGTGAAGAACGTCAACACGGCGCTGGAGCAGGTGCAGACCTCCCTCGACGGCGTGAACCTCCAACTGGCGAAGGTCGACACGATGACCAGCCACGCGCAGAACGTCACCGCCAACGTCGCCAACCTGGCCACCGTCGTCTCCGCCGCGGCCGCCAATCCGCTGGTCAAGGTGGCCGCGTTCGGCTACGGCATGCGTAAGGCCGCCGCGAGCCGCCGGCACGCCGAGACCGAGCGTGAGGTCCGCGACACCATCAAGCAGCAGCGACGGGCCGCGCGGCGCGGCAATCACTGACCGGCCGAGGCACCAGGAGGGTAGCGAGACATGAGGCGTCTGTTCTGGCTCGGTATCGGAGTGGCCGTCGGTGTGATCGTGGTCCGCAAGGCGACCCGGACCGCCCAGGCGTACACACCGGCGGGCATCGCCAGCTCGGTGACGGAATCCGCTGGCGGCCTGGTCGAGTCGCTGCGTAACTTCGTGGAGGACGTCCGGATCGGGATGGCCGAACGCGAGCAGGAGATCCACCAGGCGTTCGCCCAGGGCGAGACGTTCGACGATCAGTTCGCCGAGCTGCGGGAAGACCCGCGGATCGGCGATCGAAACATCTTTCCGGAGGAACATCAGCGATGAAGACGGCGGAGATCAAGCGGCGGTACCTCGCCCATTTCGAGGCGAATGGTCACACTGTGGTGCCGTCCGCTCCGCTGCCCGCCATCAGCGACCCGAATCTGCTGTTCGTCAACGCCGGCATGGTGCAGTTCGTACCGTATTTCCTGGGTCAGCAGACGCCTGCCTACCAGCGTGCGGTGAGTGTGCAGAAGTGCATCCGCACCCCGGACATCGACGAGGTCGGCAAGACCAGCCGGCACGGCACGTTCTTCCAGATGAACGGCAACTTCTCCTTCGGCGACTACTTCAAGGCCGGCGCGATCCCCCTGGCCTGGGATCTGGTGACGAAGTCGCAGGCCGACGGCGGTTTCGGGTTGGATCCGGAGCGGGTCTGGCCGACGGTGTACCTCGACGACGACGAGGCGTTCGAGATCTGGCGGTCCGTCGGGGTGCCGGCGGAGCGGATCGTGCGCCGGGGCAAGGCGGACAACTTCTGGTCGATGGGCATTCCCGGCCCGTGCGGTCCGTGCTCCGAGCTGTTCTACGACCGGGGTCCGGAGTACGGCCGCGAGGGCGGCCCGGCGGTCGACGAGGACCGCTACATGGAGTTCTGGAACCTGGTCTTCATGCAGTTCGAGCGGGGTCCGGGCACGACCAAGGACGACTACCCGATCCTGGGTGACCTGCCGGCGAAGAACATCGACACCGGCATGGGCCTGGAGCGGATGGCCTCGATCCTGCAGGGTGTCGACAACCTGTACGAGATCGACGAGGTCCGGCCGATCCTGACCCGCGCGGCGGAGCTGACCGGCAAGCGCTACGGCGCGCACTCGGGTCACGTGGCGAGCGAGTCGCACCCGGACGACGTGCGGCTGCGGGTGATCGCGGACCACGTGCGGACGGCGTTGATGCTGATCGGCGACGGGGTGACCCCGAGCAACGAGGGTCGCGGGTACGTGCTGCGCCGGATCATGCGCCGGGCGATCCGGTCGATCCGGCTGCTGGGCTGGCAGGACCGGGCGTTGCCGGAGTTGCTGCCGGTGGCGCGGGACTGCATGGCCCCGTCGTACCCGGAGTTGGCGACCGACTTCGACCGGATCGCGGACTACGCGTACGCGGAGGAGGAGGCGTTCCTGTCCACCCTGCGGGCGGGCACGACGATCCTGGACACCGCGATCGCGGAGACCCGCACCGCGGGTGGCAGCTCCCTGTCCGGGGCGAAGGCGTTCCAGTTGCACGACACGTACGGCTTCCCGATCGACCTGACCCTGGAGATCGCCGCGGAGCAGGGCCTGACCGTCGACGACGAGGGCTTCCGCCGGTTGATGGCGGACCAGCGCACCCGGGCGAAGGCCGACGCGCAGGCCCGCAAGACCGGCCACGTCGACCTGTCGGCGTACCGGTCGGTGCTCGACGCGGGCGGCCCGGTGACGTTCACCGGCTACAGCGAGGTGTCCCGCGAGTCGACGGTGCGGGCGCTGCTCGGCGCGGACGGCCCGCGCCAGGCGGCCACCGAGGGTGACACCATCGAGCTGGTCCTCGACACGACCCCGTTCTACGCCGAGGGCGGTGGTCAGCAGCCCGACCAGGGCATGATCACCGTTGGTGGCGGGCAGGTCGAGGTGCTCGACGTCCAGCAGCCGGTGCCCGGCCTGATCGTGCACCGCGCCCGGGTGATCCGGGGTGAGGTGCGTGCCGGTGAGGCGGGTTTCGCCGAGATCGACACGACCCGGCGTCGGGCGATCTCCCGGTCGCACACCGCCACCCACCTGGTGCACCAGACCATGCGGAACTTCCTCGGCGAGTCGGCCACCCAGGCGGGGTCGCTGAACGCGCCCGGTCGGCTCCGGTTCGACTTCAACACCCCGACGGGGGTGTCGCCGAGCGTTCTGCGTGACGTGGAGCAGCAGGTCAACGAGGTGCTGCTGGCCGACCTGGAGGTGCACGCCTTCATCACCTCGTTGGACGAGGCGCGGCGGATCGGCGCGATGGCGCTGTTCGGCGAGAAGTACGGCGAGGAGGTGCGGGTCGTCGAGGTGGGCGACTACGCCCGGGAGCTGTGCGGCGGCACGCACGTGGCCCGGTCGGCCCAGCTCGGCCTCGTGAAGATCCTCTCCGAGTCGTCGATCGGTTCCGGTGTCCGCCGGGTCGAGGCGCTGGTCGGCATGGACGCGTTCGGTTTCCTGGCCCGCGAGCACCTGCTGGTGTCCCGGTTGGCCGAGCTGTACCGGGTGCCCAACGACCAGGTCGCCGACCGGGTGGAGCAGACCGTCACCCAGCTTCGGGACGCGGAGAAGGAGCTGGAGAAGCTCCGCGCCCAGTTGGTGCTGGGCGGGGCGGCGGCGCTCGCGGCGCAGGCCAAGGAGGTGCGCGGGGTCGCGTACGTGGGCACCGAGGCGCCGGAGGGTGCGGCCGGCAACGACGTGCGGACCCTGGCCCAGGAGATCCGCGGCAAGATCGACCCGGCGCGGCCGGCGGTGGTCGCGGTGGCCGCCCGGTCGAACGGCAAGGCGTCTCTGGTCGTCGCGGTCAACGCGGCCGCGCGCGGTCGGGGCCTGGCGGCCTCGGATCTGGTGAAGGCGGCGTTCTCCGGGCGCGGCGGAGGTAGCCCCGACCTCGCCCAGGGCGGCGGTCTGCCGGCGGCCGAGGCGCCGAACCTGCTGCTCACCGTCGAGAAGGCGATTACCGAGGCGTGATGAACGATCACTGTCGGTCAGGGCGGGCCATTCGGCCCGCCCTGGTTCGTACCCGCCCGGTGGTGACCGTCGGTGGCTGAGCTGACGCGTGGTGTGCGACTGGGGGTCGACGTCGGTCAGGTGCGGGTGGGGGTGTCCCGCTCGGATCCGGACGGGATCCTGGCAACTCCGCTGGTCACGCTCGCTCGTGATCTCACCGCGACGCCGGACACGGTGCCGAGCGATGTCGCCGAGTTGGCCGCGTTGGTGGCCGAACATGAGGCCGTCGCGGTTGTCGTCGGCCTTCCGGTCAATCTCGCGGGAAAACACGGCCCGGCGGCAGTCCACGTGAAGGCGTACGCTGACCGACTGGTCGATGTGATAGCGCCCGTCCCGGTAACGCTCACTGACGAGAGGATGTCGACAGTGGTGGCTTCTCGTAGGCTTGCCGAGCGTGGCGTCCGAGGTAAGCGTCAACGTGCGGTTGTCGACCAGGCGGCCGCGGTGGAGATTCTGCAGAGCTGGCTGGACGCGCAGCGGAGGCGGACGTAATGATCGACGATCTGGACCTTGGGTTCGACGAGCCGGAGCGGGGGGAGAAGGGTCGGCACCGGCGCGGCTTCCGTAAGCGCAACGGCAAGTCCGGTGGTGGCCGGGGCAAGACGTTCCTGGCGTTGTTGATGGCGCTGGTCCTGTTGGGCGGCATCGGCGGCGCGGCGTTCTACGGCTTCGACCGGATCCAGAACTACTTCGTCACCCCCGACTACGACGGCGCCGGGTCGGGTGAGATCACCGTCGAGATCAAGAACGGGGCGCTGCTCGCCGACATGGCCGACGCCCTCGTCGCGGCCGACGTGGTGAAGAGCCAGAAGGCGTTCATCGAGGCGGCCGAGGCCAACTCGCGCAGCAAGAACATTCAGCCGGGCACGTACAAGCTGCGCAAGCAGATGAGCGGCGAGAGCGCCGTCACCGCGATGCTCGACCTGAAGAACAAGATCGTCAACGGCCTCACCATCCCCGAGGGCCGTACCGCGAAGAACATCTACAAGCTGCTGTCCGACAAGACCAAGATCCCGGTCAAGGAGTTCGAGGCCGCCGCGAAGGACCCGGAGGCGCTCGGCGTCCCGGACTGGTGGTTCAAGCGTGATGACGGCAAGAAGATCGTCAAGTCCGTCGAGGGCTTCCTCTTCCCGGACACGTACGAGATCCCGCCGAAGGCCACCGCGGAGAGCATCCTCAAGCTGATGGTGGACAACTTCCTCTCGGTGACCGGTGAGATGAAGTTCGCCGACCGGGTGCAGAAGGAACGCAAGGTCAGCCCCTACGAGGCGTTGATCGTGGCGTCGCTGGCGCAGGCCGAGGCGGGCAACAAGGACGACCTCGGCAAGGTCGCCCGGGTGGCCTACAACCGGGCGTACGGCGATTTCCCGTGTAACTGCCTGGAGATGGACGTCACGGTCAACTACTACCTGGAGTCGATCGGCAAGCCGACCAAGTCGTCCAAGCAGATGACGGCGGCCGAGCTGGACGACCCGAAGAACCCGTACAACCGCAAGTTGCGCGGCATGATCCCCACCCCGATCAACAACCCGGGGAAGCAGGCCCTGGAAGGGGCGATGGCCACGCCGACGGGCAAGTGGCTCTACTTCGTGGCGATCGACAAGGAGGGCCACTCCGAGTTCGCCGAGACGTACGAGCAGCACCAGCGAAACGAGGCCAAGGCCCGGGAGGCCGGCATCATCTGACCGGCCCGACAGCCGACGGTAAAGGCTCCCTTCCCGCCGACCAGAAATGTGGTCGGGTCGGGGGAAGGGAGCCTTTACCGTGACGCGGTCAGGGCGCCATTGTCAGTGACTCGTGCCCGTCCAGGAACCGGTGCGCGGGTTCAGGAACGTCCACACGCCGTTGCTGTTCTGCTTGCGCAGGGCGAAAGTGCGGTTGTAGCCGTAATAGAAGTAGCCGGTCTGGGTGCTGGTGTCGTAACCGGTGTTCCGGTTGACCGCTCCGTACGCCTCGCCCCAGGTCTGCGGGCCGACCGAACCGTCGACGCCGATGTTCATCACGTCCTGCCAGGTCCGGGTCTTGGCGGCGGTGTTGGAGCCGAACTCGCCGTTCCCCCCATTTTCCAGATCGGTCGTACCGTCGCCGGAATGCTTTCACTCCCATCGATGGCCGTCAAGCGATGGTCCGGCCTCCGAGCGTCGTGGAAGGCTGCGGTTCCCTGGTGGCCTGGCCCGCATGCTGGGTACTGTCGATCCGAGTTCCCCGGGAGGGCGGAGAGTGATGCGGAACACGGCAGGAGCCCTGGGTGGTGCGGGGTGATCGAGGCGACCCGCAGGGCCGCGGTGGTGGGCAAGCCGATCGCGCACTCCCTCTCCCCGGTGATCCACACCGCCGGTTACGCCGCCGCCGGGCTGACCGGGTGGTCGTACACCCGGGTCGAGTGCGCGGCGGCGGAGCTGCCGGATCTGGTCGCCCGCCTGGGGCCGGAGTGGGCCGGGTTGTCGGTGACCATGCCGGGCAAGGAGGCGGCGCTCGCCGTGGCCGACGCCGCGTCGCCGGTCGCCGCCGCCGTCGGCGCGGCCAACACGTTGGTACGCCGTCAGGACGGCTCCTGGTATGCCGACAACACCGACGTCGCCGGGATGGTGCGGGTGCTCACCGACGCCGGGGTGGGCGCGGGTGCCGCCGTGACGGTGCTCGGCGCGGGTGGGACGGCGCGCGCCGCGTTGGCCGCCGCGGCGCAGCTGGCCTGCCCCGCGGTGACGGTGGTGGCCCGCCGACCGGTGGCGGTCGACGAGCTGCGGCCGGTGGCCGACGCCCTGGGCGTCGTGCTGACCCCGGCCGGCTGGGCCGACGCGCACCACCACCTGTCCACCGCCGACCTGGCGGTCTCGACCGTGCCGAAGGGGGTCGCCGACCCGCTGGCTCCGGCGGTGTCGTGGCGTGCGGGGACGGTGCTCTTCGACGCGATCTACGACCCGTGGCCGACGCCGTTGGCCGCCTCCGCCGCTGCGGCCGGCCTGCGGCTGGTGTCCGGTTTGGACCTTCTGCTGGCGCAGGCGGTCGGTCAGTTCGAGCAGTTCACCGGGGTGACCGCCCCGGTCGAGGCGATGCGTCGAGCGCTGGGAGAGGCGACGTCAGTCGATTTCCTTAGCTGACGGTTAAGACGCGCTTACGGAAAACTGTCCTTCCGGCGACCTGCCCTGGTCATCGATACGCTGCTCACCGTTACGGACGCAGACACAGGGAGTTTCCTTGACCAGGCACGGACTGCACCGCATCACCCGGTTCCGCTCCGGGCCCCGGCGCAAGGCGATCGCCATCGGCGTCATCGGCGGATCGGTGGTGGCCGGCATCGTGGCCACCATGATGCCGCTGCTGGCCAGCGACGACTTGTCGATCCGGGCGGCGGCGGACACCACGGCGACCATGGTGTCGCAGGACGGCGACAACTCCGTCAAGACGACGGTGGCCACCTGCGCGACGCGCTGCGACGGTAACCCGCGTGGCGGTCGCCAGGCGGTCGTCGAATTCGCGGTGACCACGATCCCGGCCGCCGCGGTGAACGTCCGGGCGACGCTGCGGATGCACGCCTGGCAGAAGTTCGCCGCGACCGTGACGGCCCACGCGTCACCGCTGAGCGCCCGCGAGGCGCGGCCGGCCCTGGGCCCGGCGGGCGACCTGCTGGACAGCGTGAACAGTGTGTCCAAGGGCTTCAACGAGTGGGACGTCTCCAAGCTGGTCACCGGCAACGGGGTCTGGACGGTCTCGCTGGTCCAGTCCGGCCTGGAGAGCCGGACCTACTGGGCGTCGGTCGAGAACCGCAGCCCGGATCTCCGTCCGAGCCTGATGATCAGCTACGACCTCGGGTCCCGGCCGTCGCCGGTGACGACCACCAGACCCGCGTCGCCGCCGACGCCGAGCGCCTCGCCGACCACCGCCTCGCCGAGGCCCTCGCCGACCGTGGCACCGACCCGGACGGCCACCCCGAGCGCGAGCGGCACGCTGCCCGCCGGGAAGTGCGGGTCCGTGTCGGACAAGCTCGTCCCCTCCTGCGGGGCCTGGTGGGGCATGTACTCGCCCGCCGGTGCGGCCGGCGGCTGGGACCACGGCAAGGCCGTATCCGACGTCGAGGCGCAGGTCGGCCGCAAGTTCGACATCGTGCACCGCTACCACGACTTCTCCAACACCGGCAGCAACGGCGCCTTCCCTGACATGTACGAGCAGCAGCAGATGCGCGAGGGCCGGCTGATGTTCTTCGCCTGGGAGTCCCGGAACTTCTCCACCGGCACCACCCTGAAGTGGTCCGACGTCTACAGCGGCCGGCAGGACGAGACGATCGACGCGGTCGCGGGCCGCATCCGCGCCGCCGGCGTGCCCGTCTTCATGGGCTTCGACCACGAGCCCGAGGACGAGCCGAACAAGGGCAGCGACGCCGACTTCGTCCGGGCGTGGCGCTACGTCCACGAACGGTTCGCCAGGGCCGGTGCGAGCAACGCGGTCTGGGTCTGGACGATGATGGGCTGGTCCGGGCACTACTCGCGCTACGCCGGGCTGTACCCCGGTGACCAGTACGTCGACTGGGTGGCCTACGACCCGTACAACTTCCACGTCTGCAACGGCAGCACAGTGTGGAAGAGCCCGAGCACGACGGTCGGCGGCTTCTACCGCTGGCTGGACGACAACGGCATCGGCGCCGGCAAGCCACGGATGCTCGCCGAGTTCGGCACCAACTTCGACGCCGCCGACCCGGGCGCCAAGCAACGCTGGTTCCAGGAGTTCCCGGCGGCGCTGAAGGCGCACCCGAAGATCAAGGCAGCCATCTACTTCAACTCCGCAGGCATGACCAGCCGCACGTCGACCTGCGACATGACGATGAACCACGACGCCGCAGCGGTCGCCGGCTTCGCGAAGGCCGGGCAGGACCCGTACCTGCGGCAGCCCACCGGAGGGAGCCGCTGACGGTCACCACGACGCGCTGACGGAACGCCGTTCGCCGGAGGTCGGTCCCACCCGACCTCCCGGCGTTCTGTCGGCTAGCGGATTGAGGCACCGCCCAATCGGCGGATTTTGTTAACCAGGCTGGACGAGGCACGCTACCTCGGGTTCTCATCCAATCTGGAGGCGCAGCGTGCCCAAACTCTCGCACTTGTGGCGTTTCGCAGGACGACGTCGTGCTCGGGCGGGGGTGGTCGCGTTGGCGATCGTCGCCGCGGTTCTCGGCGTGCCTACCACCTCGTCGGCCGCGATCGTGCCGGTCCCGGAGACGGCGACCCTGGTGTCGGCGAACCCCGCCGACACGACCCCGCACGCCCGAGACGGTGAGACCCGCGCGTTCGCGCAGGTGGGTAACACGGTCTTCGTCGGCGGCAGCTTCACCCAGCTCCGGCAGACCGCTGCCTCCGCGTGGGTGACGCAGCGCTACCTCTTCGCGTACGACCGGACCACCGGGACCATGTCCACCACCTTCCTGCCGGTGCTCGACGGTGCGGTCAACACGCTCATCGCCGGCCCCGGCGGCACGCTGATCGTGGGCGGTGCCTTCAAGAACGTCAACGGCGTCTCGCGGAAGAACCTGGTCGCGCTCGATCCGTCGACCGGCGCGATCATCGACAGCTGGGTCGGGCGCTCCGACGGCGGCACGGTCCGCGACCTGGTGCTGCACGGCAACTGGTTGTACGTCGCCGGCGCGTTCAACTGGCTCAACGGCACCGCGCACGTCGGCCTCGGCCGGCTCAACGCGACCACCGGCGCGATCGACCCGAGTTTCGTCATCGACGCGACCGTCGGGCGGCACGGCACCACGTCGTACGTCTGGACCATCGACGTCGCGCCGGACGGCGACACGCTCGTCGTCGGCGGCAACTTCACCCTCGTCAACGGCCTGGCCCGCAACCAGATCGCGCTGGTGGACGTCTCCGCGACGCCCACGCTGATCGACTGGAGCAGTGAGAAGTTCGTCGCGCCGTGCGCGTCGCCGGCGACCTTCGTGCACTACGTGCAGGACGTGAAGTTCGGCGGCGACGGCACGTGGTTCGTGGTCGGCACGAACGGCGGCGGCGGCTGGCCGGCGGCGTACTGCGACGCGCTGGTCCGCTTCGAGACCGCCGCCCGGGGCAGCGGCCAGATCGCCACCTGGGTCGACTTCACCGGCAACGACACCATCACCTCGGTCGAGGTCGCGGACAACGTGATCTACCTGGGTGGGCACTTCCGCTGGCTCAACAACCCGAACGCCAGCGACAACGCGGGCAACGGCGCGATCGACCGGCTCGGCATCGCCGCCGTGACCCCCGCGACCGGCATGCCGGTGAACTGGAACCCGCGGCGCAGCGGCAGCGCCTCGATGCCCTCGGGCACCAGCAACTGGGGCTCCTCGGTGCCGGTGCTCTGGCGCGGGTCGGACGGCCTCTACTTCGGGCACAACTCCGACGGCATGGGCGAGGAGTACCACGGTCGGCTCGGGATGTTCCCGCTCTCCGGCGGGCGGACCTTCACCCCGAAGAACCCGCCCGCCGAGACCACCGGCAACCTCTACGTCAACACCGCTCCGGGCACCCTGGCGAAGGTGCCGTTCGACGGTGCCGCGTTGGGCACCCCGGTCACGGTGAGCCAGCCCGCGTACACGTCGGCCGGTGCGACCTGGCGGGTGGACGACCGGATCTACTGGTCGCACACGGTGGCCGGCACCCCCACCGGCAGCCGGATCGACGTGTCGCTGTTCAACGGCGGGGCGATCGGCTCGCCGTGGGAGGCGTCCGGCTACAACGACTGGTACAACCCGGCGTTGCTGACCGGCGCGTTCTTCCTCGACGGCCGGCTCTACTACACCCGCACCGGGGCGAACAACCTCTACTACCGCTACTTCGAGATCGACGGCAACTACCTCGGCGCCACCGAGTTCACCCTGCCGACGACGGGCGTGACCTGGTCCACGGTGCGTGGCATGGCGTGGGTGGGCGGCCGGATCGTCTACGGTGCCACGGACGGTTCTCTGCGGAGTGTGCCGTTCGACCCGACGGCCGCGCCGACCGCGGCGGTCAACGGTGCCGGGGCGACTGTGATCACCACGGCGACGCCCGAGTTGTCCTGGTCTACCCCATCGACATTCTTCTCCGTACAGTAACGGTCAACCGTTCGTAACGAAGCATCGGTAGATTGTTCACGTTGGGCCGGTGGCGGTGGTGTATCCGCCGCCGGCCCCACGATGTGGGGAGGATCGTTGCTCGGCGCCGCTGGCATCCGTAAAAGACGCGCGGTGCGTCTCGTCTTCGCGGTCAAGCGCGGCTGGTACCAGCTCCGCTATCGGCGGTTGACGCTCGGCCGGGACGTGGAGATCCGTGGTCGGATCCGGCTGCGTCGCGGGGTACGGGTGACCATCGGCGACCGCACCCGGTTGAACAAGCTCGTCCGCTTCGCGGGCCCCGGCGAGGTACGCGTCGGGGCCGACTGTCTGCTCAACGCCACCTGGATCGGCACCTGGACGTCGGTGACCGTCGGCGACCGGTGCCTGTTGTCAGACTGCGAACTGCTCGACAACGACTTCCACAACCTGCCGCCCGCGCAGCGGCACGACCCGCCCGGCCCGGCCACCCGTGCGCCCATCGTCCTGGAGGACAACGTGTGGGTCGGCGCGCACGCGTTGGTGCTGAAGGGCGTGCGGGTCGGCCGGGACAGCGTCGTCGGTGCGGCCACTGTCGTCCGCACCGACGTACCCCCCGGTGTCGTGGTCGTCGGCAATCCTCAACAGACGGTGAAGAAGTTCCATGACTGATGCGACGCCCGGCCCCTGGCCCCCGGAAGGTTCGTCCTCCACGGCACCCGGCACCGTGACACTGACCGACCTGCTGCGGGTGCCGCTGCACCGGTTACGGCTGGTGGCGGCGGTGGCGATGGTCGGTCTGCTCGCCGCGCTGGGCTACGTGCTGCTGGTGCCGGCGGCGATGAGCGCGAGCGCCGTGGTGGCGGTCCGGCCGGTGGTGACCGACGCGTTCACCCCCAGCGGCGCGGGCGCCGACCGCGCGGTCAACATGAACGTGGAGAGCGGCATCGCCACCGGCACCGAGGTGGTGCAGCGGCTCGCCGACTCCGCCGGCGGTGACCCGCGGGACATCCGCAACGCGCTGGAGGTCGAGGTGCCCACCGGCGGGCAGATCCTGCGCTTCACCTATCAGGCCGGTGACGCGCAGCGGGCGGTGCAGAGCGCCAACATGGCGGCTCAGGCCTACCTGGACGTCCGACGCACCATGTACGAGCAGCAGCGCGCCGAGATGCTGCGGTCCTACGACGCCAGCATCACCAAGGTCGTCGCTCAGCAGGCCGCGCTCCAGAAGCGGGCGAGCACCGTCAAGGACACCGCCGCCGGTGACGCGGTGGTCGCCGAACTGGCCGGGATCAACAACCAGCTCACCCAGCTCAACGCCGCCCGCACCGAGATCGCCGCGGTCGACGTCAACCCCGGCTGGGTCACCCAGACCGCCGAGAAGGCACTGGTCACCTCCGCCGGGCACCGACCGCTCTACCTGGTCGCCGGTCTGCTCGGCGGCGCGCTGATCGGCATCGTGCTGGCGTACGCCTGGGAGTCGACCGACCGCCGGGTCCGCTCGGTCGTCGACGGCCGGGACGCCACCGGCCTGCCGCTGCTCGGCACCGTGCGTCGGCCGCCGCTGCGCGGCAGCCCACGGGCGGTCGACGCCGACATCCGGTACGTGGCGATGGCGGTCGCCGAGCGGGTCCGCCAACCGGCCCGGGTGGCACTGGTCACCGCCCGGGAGGACGCCACGGCGCTCACCGCCGGGCTCGCGGTGGCGCTCGCCGCCGACGGTCGTGAGGTCTTCGTCGCCGACGACAACGGGCGCGTCGAGCGGCTGCGCGCCGCCGTGCTCGCCGACCGGGGGCGGCTGCCGATCGACCCGTCCCGGCCGCTGGTGCCCAAGCCCCGCCCGGCCGGCAGCACCTCGACAGTCGCCGGGGGCGCGGACGGCGCGGCCACCCGCCGACCCTCCCCGCACCCGCCCGGCGCCCGCCCGTCCACCGATCCGGACGCCACCCTGACGTTGCCGCGGGTGGCGTCGGCCCGTCCGGAGAACGGTCGGGTCGCCGACCCGGACGAGGTGACGGTGGGCGTGGGCAGCGTCCGGTTCGGCACCTGGCGGCAGGGCGCGGACCACGGCCTGGTGCTGTTCAACGCCCCACCGGCGGAGTCCGACGAGCGCGGTGTCGCGGTCGCCCGGCAGGGCAGCGCGGTGGTGGTGGTGGAACGGGACCGCACCCGGCAGAGCGACCTGCGTCGACTGGTGGAGCGGCTGCGGGCCGCGGGCGTCACCCCGCTGGGCTTCGTGCTCACCCGCAACGGCCGGGCCTGAGCGTGTCGGTCACCCGCGCCCCGGCGACCGAGCCACCGCCCGGAGGCGATCCGGTCGCGGCCGCCCCGGCGCCCCGGCCCGCGCCGCCCCGGCTGCCGCTCTGGCCGTTGTGGCTGATGTTCGGCCTGGTGCCGCTCTGGTGGCTGCTCGGAGCGTTCTACCTCGGGTGGCCCCTGCTGGGCGCGCTGCTGTTGGCGTTGCTGTTCACCCGGGGGCGGGTGCCGCTGCCACCGGCGGCGGGCATCTGGCTGCTGTTCCTCGCCATCGTGCTGGTCAGCGCCACCCAGCTCGCGTCGCCCGCGTCGCTGCTGACGTTCGCCCTGCGCCTGGCCTTCTATCTGACCGCGCTGGTGGTCGGGGTCTACGTCTACGCCGCCGCCCGGGAACGGGCCGGTCTGGTGGCGGTGCTCACCCCGCTCTGTGCGTTCTGGTTCGGGTTGGTGGCGCTGGGTTGGCTCGGGGTGCTGGTGCCCCGACTGGCGATGACCACGCCGATGGAGGTGCTGCTACCCGGCGGGGTGGCCGGCACCCCGTTCATCCAGGACATGGTGCACCTGACCACCGCGGAGTACAGCGCCCGTTCGCTGAACCCGATCTACCGTCCGGCCGCGCCGTTCGCGTACACCAACAACTACGGCAGCGCGTACGCGATGACGCTGCCCTGTGTGGTGGCGTACGCGATGCTGCGCCGGCAGGGGGTGCTGCGCTGGGCGCTGCTGGCGTCGCTGCCGCTGTCGCTCGCACCGGCGTTCCTCACCCTCAACCGAGCGATGTTCCTCAGCCTCGGCGCCGGGCTGGCGGTGCTCGGGGTGCGGGCCAGCCTGCGCGGCAACGTCCGGGTCGCCGCGTCCATCGTCGGGGTCGTGGTGATCGGGGCGTTGGCCACGTTGTTCATCCCGATCACCGACCTGATCAGCCAGCGGGTCGACTCCAGTGACACCAACACCGACCGGCTGTCGCTCTACACGGAGGTGATCCGCCGGGTGCAGGAGTCGCCGTGGCTGGGTTACGGCGCGCCGGTGAACGTCGACACGGTGTCGGCGGCCGCGCCGATCGGCACCCAGGGTCAGCTGTGGATGGTGTTGTTCAGTCACGGCGTACCCGCGCTCATCTGTTTCCTGGCCTGGTTCGTGGCCGCCGCGGTGATCTGCGCGCGGGCGACCTCGGCGGCCGGGCAGTGGTTGGCGGTGGTGCCGGTGGTCTGCCTGGTGCAGATCCCGTTCTACGGCATGGCGAACCAGAACCTGGCTGTCGCGTTCTTCGCCGTCGCCTTCGCGATGGCGCTCAGCGAACGGGAACGGCTGACCCGGTCGGCCGGGCCTCGCCCACCGGCCCGGCGCGACGTGGCGGTGCCCGCATGACCGCCGCCACCCGACCCCCGGCCGTCCCGGACGAGCCGGTCGCCGCGACGGCGGCGGACGCGGGTTCCGCGGAGACCCGCCGCAGCGCGCGCAGCGGTGTGGCCGGGCTGCTCGGCGCGGCCACCAGCGGGCTGTTCGGGTTCGTGCTGGCCGTGGTCATCACCCGGGGGTACGGCACGACCGGCTCGGGGGCGTTCTTCGCCGCGATCGGGGTGGTCACGGTGGCCACGGCGGTCTGCACGCTCGGCGCGGAGACGGGTCTGATGTGGGCGCTGCCCCGGCGGGCCCTCGGGGCGCGCGGGGACGCGGCCCGGATGCTCCCGGTGGCGCTGATCCCGCCGCTGCTGGCCGGGTTCCTGGTCGCCGGCGCCGGTGTGCTGGTCGCCGACGCGCTCGCGCCCCGGTTGCTCGGCGGCTCCGGCGCGAGCGGCGAGGCGCTGCTCACCGTCACGTTCGCGGCGGTGCCGGTGGTGGTCGCGATGACGCTGCTGCTGGCCGCGCTGCGCTGTGTGCGACCCATCCGGGCGTACGTCGGGGTGCAGTTCTTCCTGTTGCCGGTCGCCCGCCCGGTGCTGGTGGGCGCCGCCGCGCTGGCCGGTGGTGGCCTGCTCGCCGGCATGACCGGCTGGTTGGTGCCGGCGGCGTTGGCGCTGCTGGCCTGCCTCACCCTGGTCGCCGGTCCGCTCGGGCTGGGCCGGGGCGCGACCCTCGCGCCGAGGCGTTCGGACTGGTCGGCGTTCTGGCGGTTCGCGCTGCCCCGGGCCGCCTCGGCGGCCATCGACGCGGGCAGCATGTGGGTGGGTGTGCTGCTCACCTCGGCGCTGGCCGGGCCGGCCGACGCGGGTGTGTTCGGTGCGGTCGGCCGGTACGTGCTGGCCGGTCAACTGGCCATGCAGGGGCTGCGGGTGGCGGTGTCGCCGCAGTTGTCCCGGCTGCTCGGTCGCGGCGAGCGGGCGGCGGCGGCGGCCGTGCACCGGCAGTTGACCACCTGGGGGCTGGTGCTGTCCTGGCCGGTGTATCTGCTGCTCGCGGTGTTCGCGTCGGCCTTCCTGCACCTGTTCGGGCCGGAGTTCACCGCCGGGGTTCCGGCGATGACGGTGTTGGCGCTGGCGATGCTCGTCAACACCGGGGTGGGCAACGTGCAGAGCCTGCTGTTGATGGGCGGGCGCAGCGGGTTGCACCTGGTGGCCACCGTGGCCGGGTTGACGGTGACGGTGTCGTTGGGCCTCTGGCTGATTCCCGAGCACGGCGCCACGGGCGCGGCGGTGGCCTGGGCCGCCGGCATCGCCACCGAGAACCTCACCGCGGCGGGGTTCGCCCGCTCGGTGGTCCGGGAGCGGCTGTTCGACGCGGCGATGGTGAAGGCCGCCGCGGTCACGGTCGCCGGGGTGGGGCTCGCCGCCGCCGCCGGTGTGGTGGCGGGCGGTCGTGACCTGCCCGGCCTGGCGGTGGCGCTGGCGGTGCTGGTGGCCGGCTGCGTCGGCATGTTGACGTTGCCCCGGGTGCGCGCCGGCATCCGGGGGACCATGAGGCAGATCCGTGGAGGGGACGGGGCGGCCACGGCCGCCGACCCTGCCCCGGCATCGACGAGAGGCAGGTGAGGTCCGTCGTGGCGTCCATCCGTGACCGGGTGAAGCAGTTGGTGCCGACCCAGGTGACCACCCGGGTGAAGGAGTCGCTCGTCGACTACGGGGTACGCACCAGTGATCGCCGGCCGCTGCCGGATTTCCTGATCATCGGCACCAAGCGGGGCGGCACCACCTCCCTGTGGAACTACCTCATCCAGCATCCGCTGGTGCCCCGGCTGTTCCCCGCGTGGAACACCAAGTCGGCGCACTACTTCGAGGAGCACTGGGGTCGCGGCGAGGCGTGGTACCGCTCGCACTTCCCGACCGAGCGGCAGCGGGACGCGCTGGCCCGGCGGCACGGCGGGCCGGTGCGCGTCGGTGAGGCCGCGCCGCTGTACATGTTCCACCCGCTCGCCGCGCAGCGGGTCGCCGCGCTGATGCCGACGGTGAAGCTGATCGTGCTGCTGCGTGACCCGGTGGAGCGGGCGTACTCGCACTGGAAGGAACGCCGCACCCACGGCATCGAGCCGCTGGACTTCGCCGCCGCGCTGGCCGCCGAGCCGGAGCGCACGGCGGGGGAGCGGGAGCGGTTGATCGCCGAGCCGGAGTCGTTCAGCGAGGCGTACGACTGGTACACGTACCGGGCCCGGGGGCGCTACCTGGAGCACCTGGAGCCGTGGCTGGAACGCTTCGACTCCGAGCAGATCCTCTTCCTGCCCAGCGAGGACCTGTACCGCGACGCCCGCGCGACCTACCGGCGCACCCTCGACTTCCTCGGGCTGCCCGCGTACGACCTGCCCGACTTCAAGGTCTACAACGACCGGCGGTCGGCGCCGTTGGAGCCGTCGGTGCGGGCCGAGTTGACCGACTACTACCGGCCGTACAACGACGCGTTGCGTCAGCGCCTCGGGCTGGACCTCGACTGGGCGGACCGGGCGGCGTGACGACGCGGGTGGGCCCGGACGCCGACCCGCGCTCGCGGGTGGACGGTCTGGGCTGGGTGAGCCGCGCGGTCTTCCCGGACGACCGGGTGGGCCTGACCGTGGGTGGCGCCCCGCCGGCCGGTCACCGGCAGGTGGCCCGGTACGCGGTGGTGCCGTCGGTCGCCCGGGCCCGATTCCTGGTGCCGCTGGGCGCGCCCCGGGCCGGGGCGGCGTCGCTGCTGGCGTACAACGCGTTGCGGCCACCGAAGGTGCGTGCGGTGCGGGCGGCGCTGGGTGGGCTGGCCCGGTTCGGTCCGGTGGGGCTCGCGGCCTTCCCGACGCTCACCGTCTCGGTGCCCGAGGGGGTGTCGGCGGCCGAGGTGCTGCTGACCGAGCGGCTCGCCGCCGACCTGGGTGGCACGCCGCTGCTGGCCGCGTGCGGGGTCCGGCCGCCCGACCCGAACGGCAAACCGACCCTGCAACTCTTCACCGTCGACGGTCGTCCGCGCGGCTACGCGAAGATCGGCTGGAACGACGCGACCCGTGCTCTGGTCACCGCGGAGGCGGCGGCCCTGCGCGCGCTCGGCGCGGTGACCGGCGTGGCGGATCACCCGACGCCGCCGAGGCTGCTCACCGAGACGGCGTGGGCGGGTCAGGTGGTCGCGGTGATCGAGCCGTTGCCGCCGGCGGTACGCGGTGTGCCGGTCGACGACCCGCCGCGGATCGCGGCGTTGCTCGCCGTCGCACGGCGGGGCGGCCCGGCGGGTACGCCCCGACCACTGGCCGGGTCGACCTTCCTGGCCCGGTTGGCCGGGCTGGCCGCCCGGGCCGCCGCGGTCGAGCCGGCCGGTGCGCGGGCGGTCGACGCGGTCGCCGCGTTGGCCCGCCGGCACGGCGACACCGGTGTGGAGTTCGGCCACTGGCACGGTGACTGGGTGCCGTGGAACCTGGGCCGGCACGCCGGCCGGCTGGTCGCCTGGGACTGGGAACACAGCGCCCCGGACGTGCCGGTCGGCTTCGACCTGGCGCACGACGCGTTCCAGCGGTCGTTGGTGCTGCGGGGGGAGTCGGCCGACG
Source organism: Micromonospora sp. WMMD964 (assembly GCF_029581455.1). Lineage (NCBI taxonomy): Bacteria > Bacillati > Actinomycetota > Actinomycetes > Micromonosporales > Micromonosporaceae > Micromonospora > Micromonospora sp. WMMD964. The sequence continues at coordinate 3,515,282 of NZ_CP120860.1, forward strand.
CGGCGGCGTCGGCCGTCGACGGGCACCTGGGTCTGCACGGCGAGCGGCTCGGCCTCGACGCCGCGCAGCGCCGGCTGGTCGCCGACGCGTACCTGGTGGAGATGTGGTTGCGCACGTGGCGGCTGGCGGACGCGGGTGCGGGCTGGAACCCGGCGCTGCATCCCGCACTCTTGGATGTCATCGAGAAACGACATAGCGGCTGATCCGGGGGAATCACGACGTCGGGGGTACGTCGTAGAGTGACGACGAAATCGCAGGTGGTGATGACGATCGATGGACCTCGGACGATCGGTGTGCCCGAAGGCTCGATGTGGAGATCGACATCTCGTCCGGTCGCGCTATTCAACGACCGGAGAACGTGTGATCTGCTTCTGCGTGGCGTGAACTGAAATTCCAAGCGAACTTGTGGGGAGTCGCGTGGACACGAAGAACGATGACGGTGCGGAGCCGGTGCTGCTGCTGGTCGGTTCCAGCGGCGGCCACCTGGCCCAACTACTCGCCCTGCGGTCCTGGTACGAGCAGTGGCGGCGGTGCTGGGTCACCTTCGACACCCCGGAGGCGCTGTCCCTGCTGGCCGGTGAGGACCTGGTGCCGGCGCACCACCCGACCACCCGTAACGTGCCGAACCTGCTGCGCAACGCGCTGCTGGCCTGGCGGGTGCTGCGGGCGCGGCGGGTCGCCGCGGTGGTCACCACCGGCGCCGGGGTGGCGGTCCCGTTCGTGGTGCTGGCCCGGCTGCGGCGCATCCCGACCGTCTACATCGAGGTGTACGACCGGATCGACACCCCGACCCTGACTGCCCGCCTCTGCCGCCCGTTCCTGTCCGCGATGCTCGTGCAGTGGGACGAGCAGCGCCGGCAGTACCCCGAGGCGACAGTCGTCGGGACGCTGCTGTGACGGGCGAGACGGGCACCGCCCGGCGTCGTCAGCCGCAGCCGACCGCCGAGGCGGCCCGCCTTCCCCGCCAGCGGGACAGTCAGTCGACGGCCCAGGTCCGGGTGCTGGTCGCGGTCGGCACCGACAAGCACCCCTTCGACCGGCTCGTCGACTGGCTGGCGCAGTGGCACGCGCAGACCACCGCCCCGGTCGGGCTGACCGTGCAGCACGGCCACACCGCCGTGCCGCCGCTGCCCGGCGCGGTGCCGTTCCTCGGTCACGACGCGCTCCAGCAGGCGATGGCCGACGCCGACCTGGTGGTCTGCCACGGTGGCCCGGCGACCATCCTGGAGGCCCGCCGGCACGGTCACCTGCCCATCGTGGTGCCCCGCAACCCGGCGCGCGGTGAGCACGTCGACGACCACCAGCTCCTGTTCGCCCGCCGTCTCGGCGCCGCCGGGCTGGTGGCGCTCTGCGAGACCCGGGAGGCGCTGCACGACGCGCTGACCGCCGGGCTGGCCGATCCGAGCCGCTACGCGGTGGCCACCGACCCGCAGGCACACGAGGCGCGACGGGCGGCGGTGGCCCGGGTCGGCCGGATCGTCGACGACCTCGTCGCCGGCTCGACCCCGCGCCTGTCCCGTTGGCGGGTCCGGTCCCGCCCGCGTCCGGACCCGAAGGAGACCTCCCGATGACCCCGCAGCCGAGCGTCAGCGTCGTGGTGCCCACCCGGGACCGTCCCGAGCTGCTGCGGGCAGCGGTGCGCGCGGTCCTGGGCCAGGATTACCCGGGCCCGATCGAGGTCGTCGTGGTGTTCGACCAGTCCACTCCGGACGAGTCGCTGACCGGCCTGACGAGCGGCCCGGATCGGGCGGTGCGGGTGATCCGCAACGTCCGTACCCCGGGGTTGGCCGGGGCGCGCAACAGCGGCACCCTCGCGGCGCAGGGTGAGCTGGTCGCGTTCTGCGACGACGACGACGAGTGGCTGCCCGGCAAGCTGGCCGCCCAGGTCGACGCGCTCGCCGCCGACCCGGGATCCGAGTTCGTCTGTTGCGGCATCCGGGTCAGCTACGACGGCAGCACCGTCGACCGCGTGCTCGACAAGGAGCGGATCACCCTGGACGACCTGCTGCGCGACCGGATGACGGAGCTGCACCCGTCGACGTTCCTGATCCGCGCGACCGCGCTGCGCGACGGGTTCGGTCTGGTCGACGAGGAGATCCCGGGCAGCTACGCGGAGGACTACGAGTTCCTGCTCCGGGCCGCGCGCAGCGCGCCGCTGATCAACCTGCGGACGCCGTCGGTGCTGGTCCGCTGGCACAAGCGCTCGTACTTCGCGCAGCGCTGGGACACCATCTCCGAGGCGTTGCAGTGGTTGCTGCGGCGCTACCCCGAGTTCGCCACCCAACCGGCCGGTGCGGCCCGCGTCGCCGGGCAGATCGCGTTCGCCCAGGCCGCCTCCGGTGACCGGCGGGGCGCGCTGCGCTGGGCGCGCCGCACCCTGCGGAGCAATCCCCGCGAGCCGCGCGCCTACCTGGCCCTCGCCGTCGCCGGCCGGGTGGTCCGCGCCGACGCGGTGCTGCGCACCCTGCACAAGCGCGGCCGGGGGATCTGAGCTGCCGCCGCCCGGCCCGGCCGCGCGGGGGCGTCCGCAGGGCGGGACGCGCCGGGCGGCACGGCGGGGCGGCGACCGGGCGTGACAGACTGAGCACCGTGTTGCGTTGGCTGACTGCAGGTGAATCGCACGGTCCCGCCCTCGTCGCGATGCTGGAGGGGGTGCCGGCCGGCATCGAGGTGACCACCTCCGTGATCGCCGACGAGCTGGCCCGTCGGCGGCTGGGCTATGGCCGGGGCGCCCGGATGTCGTTCGAGCGGGACGAGGTCGAGCTGCTCGGCGGCCTGCGGCACGGCGTCACCCTGGGCAGCCCGGTGGCCATCCGGGTCGGCAACTCCGAGTGGCCGAAGTGGCAGACCGTGATGGCCGCCGACCCCGTCGACCCCGACGAGCTGGCCCGGCAGGCCCGCAACGCCCCGCTGACCCGACCCCGTCCCGGTCACGCCGACCTGGCGGGCATGCAGAAGTACGGCCACACCGACGCGCGGCCGATCCTGGAACGCGCCAGCGCCCGGGAGACCGCCGCCCGGGTCGCCGTCGGTGCGGTCGCCAAGGCGTTGATCCGCCAGGCTCTCGGCATCGAGATCGTCTCGCACGTCGTCGAGTTGGGCCCGGTGGCCGCGAAACCGGGCCTGCGTCCGGTCCCGTCGGACGCCGCCCGCATCGACGCCGACCCGCTGCGCTGCCTCGATCCGGAGGCGAGCGCCCTGATGGTCGCCGAGGTCGACGCCGCGAAGAAGGCCGCCGACACCCTCGGCGGCGTGGTCGAGGTGTTGGCGTACGGGGTGCCGCCGGGGTTGGGCAGCCACGTGCAGTGGGACCGCAAGCTCGACGCCCGACTGGCCACCGCGCTGATGTCGATCCAGGCGATCAAGGGCGTGGAGATCGGCGACGGCTGGCAGCAGGCCCGGTCCCGTGGCTCGGAGGCACACGACGAGATCATTCCGTCGGCGACCGGCGTCCGCCGGGTCACCGACCGGGCGGGTGGCCTGGAGGGTGGCATCACCACCGGCGAGCCCCTGCGGGTCCGTGCCGCGATGAAGCCGATCTCCTCGTTGAACCGGGCCCTCTCCACCGTGGACGTCGCCACCGGCGAGCCCGCCACGGCGATCAACCAGCGTTCCGACGTCTGTGCGGTGCCGGCCGCGGCCGTCGTCGCCGAGGCGATGGTGGCGCTGGTCCTCGCCGAGGCGGCCACCGAGAAGTTCGGCGGCGACTCGATCGCCGAGATCCGTCGCAACCTGGCCGGTTACCTCGACGCGCTGGTCATCCGCTGATGGCACCGGTCGTCGTCCTGGTCGGCGCGCCCGGCTGCGGCAAGACCACAGTCGGGCGGGCGCTCGCCGACACCCTCTCGGTGGAGTTCCGCGACACCGACGTCGACATCGAGCAGATGGCTGGCAAGCCGATTCCGGAGATCTTCATCGACGAGGGCGAGGCTCACTTCCGTACCCTGGAACGCGCCGCGGTGGCCGCGGCGCTGGCCGGCGGCACGGGCGTGCTCGCCCTCGGCGGCGGCGCGGTGTTGGCCGAGGAGACCCGGGCGGCCCTGGTCGGGCACCGGGTGGTGCACCTCTCGGTCGAGTTGCCGGACGCGGTGAAACGGGTCGGGCTCGGGGCCGGCCGCCCGCTGCTGGCGATCAACCCGCGAGCCACCCTCAAACACCTGCTGGACCAGCGTCGGCCGCTCTACGCCGAGGTCGCCACCGAGACGGTGGTGACCGACGGCCGGACCCCGGCCCAGGTCGTCGCCGAGGTCGCCGCGCTGCTGCCCCGCTGACGCCCGCCCCGCCCCGACGGGAGCGGGGCTCAGGTGCGGGCGATCAGGTCGAGGACGTCCGCCAGGGCCTTCGGCTCGCTGAGCATCGGCCAGTGCCCGGTGGGCAGCTCGTGTAGCTGACCGTCGGCCAGGCCGGTGAAGAACGGGTGCTTCTCGTCGATCATCTGCCGGACCACGGCGAGCGGGAAGGTGCTGGCGACCAGTGCGGTCGGCACCGGACGGCCGCCGGTGCGGCGGACCGGGTCGGCGGCCGCGCGCAGCGGCTGCGGGGTGGCCCGGGCGCGCAGCGCCGCCAGCGTGGGCTCGTCCAGACCGGCCAGGTTGGTCGGGTCGGCGGTCGGATCCCAGGCCGGCGGTGGCAGCAGGGCACCGTCGCCGATCGCGGCCCGGAGCCGTTCCTGCTCCTCCGGCGGCACCGTGTCGAACTGCGCGGTGCCGTCCGGCAGCGGCCCGCTCTCCACGTAGACGACCCGGGCGATCCGGTCCGGGACGCGGTCGGCGGCCTGGGCGACCGGCATGCCGCCACCGGAGTGCCCGACCAGCACCACGTCGTGCAGGTCCTCGACCTCGATCAGCCGGACGATGTCCGCGGTGTGCGTCTCCAGGCCGACCTCCGGCCCGGCGAGGTGGTCGCGCTCGGCCAACCCGGTCAGGGTCATCGGGTAGACCTCGTGGCCCTGCGCCCGCAGGGTCGCGGTCACCTCCCGCCACGCCCAGGCACCCAACCAGAACCCCGGAACCAGTACGAACGTCGCCATCTGTCGCTCCTTTTTCCGGTTACCGACAGACCGTACGATCGAATGCGGACATAATCCGCCCGGTTTGAAGGAGTGGCCCGTGTCACATCCAGCCGGTCGGGTGCTGGCCCTCCTCGAGGTGCTGCAGGCCCGGCACCGCGCGACGGCCGCCGAGCTGGCCGGTTGGCTGGGCGTCGACGAGCGGACCGTGCGCCGCTACGCGGCCACCCTCGTCGAGCTGGGCATTCCCGTCACCGCCGACCGAGGCCGTTACGGCGGCTACCGGCTGCATCCCGGGTTCAAGCTGCCGCCGCTGATGCTCACCGACGACGAGGCGGTGGCCGTGCTGCTCGGCCTGGTCGTCGCCGAACGGGTCGGGCTCGCCACCGAGCAGCCGGCCACCGCCACCGCCCTGGCGAAGATCCGCCGGGTGCTGCCGGCGGCGCTCGCCGACCGGCTCGCCGCCGTGCAGGAGCACCTCGGCTTCACCCTGCGTCGCCCGGAGCAGGAGCGCGGGCCGGCGTCGGGCACCCTGCTCACCCTGGCCGCGGCGGCCCGGCACCGACAGCGGGTGGCGCTGGACTACCGCTCCTGGCGGGGCGAGCGTTCGCACCGGGAGCTCGACCCGTACGGGCTGGTCTTCCACGCCGGCCGTTGGTATGTCACCGGCCACGACCACCGGCGCGGGGAGGTCCGCACGTTCCGGCTGGACCGGATCGGCACCGTCACACCGGGCGAGGCGACGTTCACCGTGCCGGACGGCTTCGAGGCGGTCGCCTGGGTGACCCGGTCCCTCGCCGGTGTGCCGTACCAGCACGAGGTGGAGGTGCTGCTGGAGACCGACCTGGTCGCCGCCCGTCGCCGCATCCCGCCCAGCGTGGCCGAGTTGACCGCCACCACCGACGGGGTGCTGCTGCGGGCGCGGGCGGAGAGCCTGCCCGGGATGGCCGCGCTGCTCTCCGGTCTGGGCTGCCCCTTCACCGTGCGGCAGCCGGACGCGCTGCGCGCCGCCGTGGCCGAGCACGCCCGTCGACTCGCGGACTGGGCCGCCCGGCCAGCAGGTGGACAGACACCGTCGCCGCGCCGCCCGCTGGACTAGGCTGCCGGCGATGGACGAGGTGACCCGGATTCCGGTCGGCGGCGAGCGGCCGTACGACGTGTTGGTGGGACGTGACCTGCTGGGCGCGCTGCCCGGCCTGCTGCCCGGGGCGAGTCGGGCGGCGGTGCTGCACACGCCCCCGCTCAAGGCTCTCGCGGACGCGGTCGGCGAGCGGCTGCGCGCCGCCGACGTCGAGCCGCTGCCGATCGAGGTGCCCGACGCCGAGTCGGGCAAGCAGATCGACGTCGCCGCCGCCTGTTGGGACCGGCTCGGGGAGGCCGGGTTCACCCGTACCGACGCGGTGGTCGGGGTGGGCGGCGGCGCGGTGACCGACCTGGCCGGGTTCGTCGCGGCCTGCTGGTTGCGCGGGGTGCGTTGGGTTCCGGTGGCGACCTCGCTGCTGGGCATGGTCGACGCCGCCGTCGGCGGCAAGACCGGCATCAACACGGCCGCCGGCAAGAACCTGGTGGGTGCGTTCCACCCTCCGGTCGGGGTGCTCGCCGACCTGGCCACCCTGGACAGCCTGCCCGCCGTCGACCTGGCGGCCGGGCTCGCCGAGGTGGTCAAGTGCGGGTTCATCGCCGACCCGGCGATCCTCGACCTGGTCGAGCGTGACCCGGCGGCGGCCACCGACGTGCGCGGGCCGGTGACGCGGGAGCTGATCGAGCGGGCGATCCGGGTCAAGGCCGACGTGGTCGCCGGTGACCTGCGTGAGTCGGGCGTGCGGGAGGTGCTCAACTACGGCCACACCCTCGCCCACGCGATCGAGCAGAACGAGGGCTACCGGTGGCGGCACGGCCACGCCGTCGCCGTCGGCCTGGTGTACGCCGCCGCGCTGGCCCGCCTCGCCGGGCGACTGGACACGCCGACCGCCGACCGGCACCGGGTCACGCTGACCGCGCTCGGCCTGCCGGTGAGCTACCCGGCCGACGCGTGGCCGCGACTGCTGGCCACCATGCGGGTGGACAAGAAGGCCCGGGGGAGCCGGCTGCGGTTCGTGGTGCTCGACGGGTTGGCCCGCCCGGCGATGTTGGAGGGCCCGGACGACGCGCTGCTGGAGGCCGCCTACCGGGAGGTTTCCCACCCGTGAAGGTCTTTGTGCTGAACGGGCCGAACCTGGGTCGGCTGGGCACCCGCGAGCCCGAGGTGTACGGGGCGACCACCTACGCCGATCTGGTCGCGCTCTGCGAGGCCACCGGTCGGGAGTTGGGGCTGGACGTGACGGTCCGGCAGACCGACGCCGAACACGAGCTGCTCGGCTGGCTGCACACGGCAGCCGACGAGGGCGCCGCGGTGGTGCTCAACCCGGCCGCCTGGTCGCACTACTCGTACGCCGTACGGGACGCCTGCGCCATGCTGCGCGGGCCGTTGGTGGAGGTGCACCTCTCCAACATCCACGCCCGCGAGGAGTTCCGGCACCACTCGGTCGTGTCGGCGGTGGCGACCGGGGTGATCTGCGGCCTCGGCATCGACGGCTATCGTCTCGCCCTGCACCATCTGGCCACCCGCTGAGGGGTCGCCGGAAGCGGCGACCAGCCGATTAGACGCAGGCAGTAGACTCGCAGGGTCTGTCCGCCAATTGATGATCAAGGCAGGAAATGGCCTCCACCAACGACCTCAAAAACGGCCTGGTACTCAACCTGGACGGCGAGCTCTGGGCCGTCGTCGAGTTCCAGCACGTCAAGCCCGGTAAGGGTGGTGCCTTCGTGCGCACCACGCTGAAGAACGTGCTGTCCGGGAAGGTGGTCGACAAGACCTTCAACGCGGGCACCAAGGTCGAGACCGCGACCGTCGACAAGCGCACGATGCAATACCTCTACGCCGACGGCGAGGACTTCGTCTTCATGGATCTGGAGACCTTCGACCAGATCACCGTGCCCGGCGGCACCGTCGGCGAGGCAGCCAACTACCTGCTGCCCGAGGCGGAGGCGACCGTCGCCCAGCACGAGGGTGTGCCGCTCTACATCGAGCTGCCCACCAGCGTCGTGCTGGAGGTCACCTACACCGAGCCGGGCCTGCAGGGCGACCGTTCGACCGGTGGCAACAAGCCGGCGACCGTGGAGACCGGCGCCACGGTGCAGGTGCCGCTGTTCATCACCACCGGTGAGAAGATCAAGGTCGACACCCGCGACGGCCGTTACCTCGGCCGCGCCTGATGGCTGAGGGTTCCAAGCAGCAGATGCCGGCGCGCCGCAAGGCGCGCAAGCGGGCGCTGGATGTCCTCTACGAGGCCGATCTACGGGACAAGCCCCCGGTGGAGGTGCTCGCCGGCTACGTGCAGCGGATCGAGCAGCCCCGACCGGAGCACCTCGGTTACGCGGTGAGCCTGGTCGAGGGTGTCGCCGAGCACCTCGACCGGATCGACGAGCTGGTCGCCAGCTACGCCGAGGGTTGGACGCTGGAGCGGATGCCGGTCGTCGACCGGAATCTGGCCCGGATCGCCGTCTACGAGTTGCTCTACGTCGACGAGATCGACGACGCGGTGGCGATCAGCGAGGCCGTGGAACTGGCCCGGCAGATGTCCACCGACGACTCGCCGCGCTTCCTCAACGGGGTTCTCGGCCGGATCGCCGAGTACACCACCCGCTGATCGATCCGGCAGCACCATCGAAAAGGGCCCGTGCCGTCCGGCACGGGCCCTTTCGGGTGGATCTACTGCTCAGGAGGCGAAGAACGCCCGGGGGTCGGCCACCAGCACACCGTGCTCGGTGAGCCGCTCGATCAGGCCCGACGGTGAGGCGTCGTACACGATCGCGAGTGCCCGGAGGTCGTCGGCGCGGATGGAGAGCACCCGGCCGTTGTAGTCACCACGCTGCTGCTGGATGGCGCGGGCGTAGCGCGCGACGTAGGCCAGGTCCTCGGAGGCCTCGTCGTAGAGCCGCTCCAGGTCCAGGACGATCTTGCTGGTGGGCTCGTGCCGGACGCCACTGCCGTCAGGCAGCAACTCCGAGACGGGAACACGGTAGAACTCGGCCAGCTCGGCCAGACGGGACACCGTCACGGCCCGGTCGCCGCGCTCGTACGAGCCGACCACCACGGCCTTCCACCGCCCGTTCGACTTCTCCTCCACACCCTGCAGGGAGAGACCCTGCTGCTGGCGGATGGAGCGCAGGCGGGCGCCCAGCGACTTGGCGTATTCAGAGGGCATTCGGACACTCCCAGTGCTGCTCGGGGTTCTCCCGTCGATCGCTACGGAGCGTGACGGTACGGGGAATGCGACACCTGGTCAAGTGGTCGTGACCCTACCGTTGGGGAGCGTCCGGGAAGTTATCGCCTTTTCGTGGTCCTGATCAGGTGGTCAGCGGCCGCCGTCCATCGGCCCGGTGACCACTGGTAACGTGGCGTGAAGCCCCGGCCCGGGTCCGCTCGTCGGTCCGGCCGGAGGTGCCCGACATCCTTTAACGACCCGTCCCGTGAGGCGGGGAAGGAGGTCCGCCGTGGCGTCCCCACCGGCTGCCCGCTCGTCACCACCGCGACAACCCTCGGTGAAGGTGATCCTCGCCAGCGCCGACGTGCAACGCGTGGTCGACCGCATCGCCCACCAGATCCTGGAGAAGACCCAGGGTGCCGCCGACACGGTGCTTCTTGGGATTCCCACCAGAGGTACCCCCCTGGCTCGGCGGCTCGCCGACCGGATCACCACCTTCGAGGACGTCGCCGTTCCCGTCGGTGTGCTCGACATCACCCTCTACCGCGACGACCTGCGTCGGCACGCCACCCGCGCGGTCGGCCCGACCGAGTTGCCGTCCGGCGGCATCGACGGCAAGCGGGTCATCCTCGTCGACGACGTGCTGTTCTCCGGGCGCACCGTCCGGGCCGCGCTCGACGCGCTCAACGACGTCGGCCGCCCGGCCTCGGTGCAGCTCGCCGTGCTGGTCGACCGGGGCCACCGGGAGTTGCCGATCCGCGCCGACTACGTCGGCAAGAACATCCCGACCTCCCTCGCCGAGAGCGTGAAGGTGACCCTCGCCGAGACCGACGGCCTCGACGAGGTCAGGTTGTACGGAGAGGCCGGCCGGTGAGCGCGAGGAGTGCGGCGGAGCGGAGCCCCGCAGTCGCGAACGAAAGGCCAGCCCCGGTGAGCGCGAGGAGTGCAGCGGAGCGGAGCCCCGCAGTCGCGAACGACGGGCCAGCCCCGGTGAGCGCGAGGAGTGCAGCGGAGCGGAGCCCCGCAGTCGCGAACGAAAGGCCAGCAGAGTGATCAAGCATCTGCTCTCCGGCGGGGACCTGGACGCCGCCACCGCCACCGAGATCCTGGACACCGCCGCCGAGATGGCCACCGTCGCCGGCCGGGAGATCAAGAAACTGCCCGCGCTGCGTGGCCGTACCGTGGTGAACCTCTTCTACGAGGACTCCACCCGTACCCGGATCTCCTTCGAGGCGGCGGCGAAGCGACTCAGCGCCGACGTGATCAACTTTTCGGCGAAGGGGTCCAGCGTCGCCAAGGGCGAGAGCCTGAAGGACACCGCGTTGACCCTCCAGGCCATGGGCGCCGACGCCGTCGTCGTCCGGCACCCCGCCTCCGGCGCCCCGCACCGGCTGGCCAACTGGGTCGACGGGTCGGTCGTCAACGCCGGCGACGGCACCCACGAGCACCCCACCCAGGCGCTGCTGGACGCGTACACGATGCGGTCCCGGCTGGGCCGGTTGGCCGGCCTGTCGGTCGCGGTGGTCGGCGACGTCCTGCACTCCCGGGTCGCCCGCTCCAACGTGCTGCTGCTCTCCACCCTCGGCGCCAAGATCACCCTGGTCGGCCCGCCGACCCTGATCCCGGTCGACATCGCCGGAGCCCTCGCTCCCGGCACCGACGTCTCCTACGACCTCGACTGCGTGCTGCCCGACGTGGACGTGGTGATGATGCTGCGGGTGCAGCGCGAACGCATGAAGGACTCCTACTTCCCCTCCGCACGCGAGTACGCCCGCCGCTACGGTCTGGACGGCCCCCGGATGCGCCGCCTGCCCGAGCACGCGATCGTCATGCACCCCGGCCCGATGAACCGGGGCATGGAGATCACCCCGGAGGTCGCCGACTCACCCCGCTCCACGATCGTCGAACAGGTCACCAACGGGGTCTCCGTGCGGATGGCTGTCCTTTACCTGCTGCTCGGAGGGAACAACCGGTGAGCGCGTACCTGATCACCAACGTGAGTGTCGTCGGTGGCCCGCCGACCGACCTGCTGATCCGCGACGGCGTGGTCGCCGAGATCGCCGACGGGCTGTCCGCGCCGGACGCCACGGTCGTCGACGGCACCGGGCTGGTCGCCCTGCCCGGCCTCGTCGACCTGCACACCCACCTGCGCGAGCCCGGCCGGGAGGACGCCGAGACCGTCGAGTCCGGTTCCCGGGCGGCGGCAATGGGCGGCTACACGGCGGTCTGCGCCATGGCCAACACCTCCCCGGTCGCGGACACCGCCGGTGTGGTCGAGCAGGTCTGGCGGCTCGGCCGCGAGGCCGGCCTGGTCGACGTGCAGCCGATCGGCGCGGTCACCGTCGGGCTGGCCGGCGAGCGCCTGGCCGAGCTGGGCGCCATGGCCGACTCCGCGGCCCGCGTGCGGATCTTCTCCGACGACGGGCACTGCGTCGCCGACCCGTTGCTGATGCGCCGGGCCCTGGAGTACGTCAAGGCGTTCGACGGGGTCATCGCCCAGCACGCCGAGGAGCCCCGTCTCACCGAGGGCGCCCAGATGCACGAGGGTGAGGTCTCCACCCGGCTCGGGCTGATCGGCTGGCCGGCGGTCGCCGAGGAGGCGATCATCGCCCGGGACGTGCTGCTCGCCGAACACGTCGGCAGCCGCCTGCACGTCTGCCACGTCTCCACCGCCGGCAGCGTCGAGGTGCTGCGTCAGGCGAAGGCCCGTGGGGTACGCGTCACCGCCGAGGTCACCCCGCACCACCTGCTGCTCACCGACGAGCGTGCGGAGACCTACGACCCGGTCTTCAAGGTCAACCCGCCGCTGCGGACGGCCGCGGACATCGCCGCGTTGCGCGCCGCGCTCGCCGACGGGGTGATCGACATCATCGCCACCGACCACGCCCCGCACGCCGTGGAGGACAAGGAGTGCGAGTGGGCGTACGCCCGGCCGGGGATGCTCGGCCTGGAGACGGCCCTGTCCATCGCGCTCGACGTGCTCGGCCCCGAGTGGGACCTGATCGCCGAGCGGATGTCGCGTACCCCCGCCCGGATCGCGGGGCTGACCGGGCACGGCGTCGACCCGGCACCCGGTGTGCCGGCCAACCTGACAGTCGTCGATCCGGCCGCCCGCCGCACCATCGAACCGGCGGAGTCGGCCAGTCGCAGTCGCAACACCCCGTACGCCCGCATGACGCTGCCGGGTCGCATCGTGGCGACCTTCCTGCGTGGCGAGCCGACGGTCCTGGACGGAAAGGCAGTCAAGTGAGCGCGAGGAATGCAGCGCGGCGGAGTCCCGCAGTCGCGAACGAAGGGCGGGCACGGTAATGGTCAAGCGCAGGCCCGCGATCCTCGTCCTCGAGGACGGGCGCACGTTCCCCGGTGAGGCGTACGGCAGCGTCGGCGAGACCTTCGGCGAGGCGGTCTTCACCACCGGCATGACCGGTTACCAGGAGACGCTCACCGACCCGTCGTACCACCGGCAGGTGGTGGTGCAGACCGCACCGCACATCGGCAACACCGGCGTCAACGGCGAGGACGACGAGTCCGGCCGGATCTGGGTGGCCGGCTACGTCGTCCGCGACCCGGCCCGGATCGGCTCGAACTGGCGGGCCACCGGCGGTCTCGAGGACCGCCTCGCCACCGAGGGTGTGGTGGGCATCAGCGGGGTGGACACCCGGGCGCTGACCCGGCACCTGCGTGAGCGCGGCGCGATGCGGGTCGGCATCTCCAGCGTCGAGAAGGACCCGCAGAGCCTGCTGGCCCGGGTCCGGCAGTCACCGCAGATGGTCGGCGCGGACCTGTCCGACGAGGTGAGCACCCCCGAGCCGTACGTCGTCGACGCGATCGGCGAGCACCGGTTCACGGTGGCCGCGCTCGACCTGGGCATCAAGCGCAACGTGCCGCGTCGGCTCGCCGCGCGCGGGGTGACCACCCACGTGCTGCCGGCGTCGTCGAGCATCGAGGAACTGCTCGCCACCGGCGCTGACGCGATCTTCCTGTCGCCCGGTCCGGGCGACCCGGCCACGGCCGATGGCCCGGTGGCGGTGGCCCGGGAGGCGCTGCGGCGGGAGGTGCCGCTGTTCGGCATCTGCTTCGGCAGTCAGATCCTCGGCCGGGCGCTCGGGTTCGGCACCTACAAGCTGGGCTACGGCCACCGGGGGATCAACCAGCCGGTGCTCGACCGGGCCACCGGCAAGGTCGAGGTGACCAGCCACAACCACGGCTTCGCGGTCGAGGTGCCGGGCACCGGCGCGGTGGTCCCCGACCAGGTGATCGACACCGACTTCGGTGGCGTGCGGGTGTCGCACGTCTGCCTCAACGACAACGTGGTCGAGGGGCTGCGGGCCGTGGACGTACCCGCGTTCACGGTCCAGTACCACCCGGAGGCGGCGGCCGGCCCGCACGACGCCGACTACCTCTTCGACCGTTTCGCCGAACTGATCGAGGGCCGGACCCACAGCGGCCGGACCCACAGCAAGGGGCGCAGCAATGCCTAAGCGGACCGATCTCAAACACATCCTGGTGATCGGCTCCGGGCCGATCGTCATCGGGCAGGCCTGCGAGTTCGACTACTCCGGCACCCAGGCGTGCCGGGTGTTGCGCAGTGAGGGGATCCGGGTCAGCCTGGTCAACTCCAACCCGGCCACCATCATGACGGACCCGGAGTTCGCCGACGCGACCTACGTCGAGCCGATCACCCCGGAGTTCGTGGAACTGGTCATCGCCAAGGAGCGCCCGGACGCGATCCTGGCGACCCTCGGCGGGCAGACCGCGCTGAACACGGCCGTCGCCCTGCACGAGAACGGCGTCCTGGAGAAGTACGGCGTGGAGCTGATCGGCGCGAACATCGACGCCATCAACCGCGGCGAGGACCGGCAGCTGTTCAAGGAGATCGTGGCGAAGGCCGGCGTACGCCTGGGTGTCGAGGACCCGAGCGGGCTGGTTCCCCGCTCCCGCGTCTGCCACTCGATGGAGGAGGTCGAGCAGGCGGTCGCCGAGCTGGGCCTGCCGGTGGTGATCCGGCCGTCGTTCACCATGGGCGGCCTGGGTTCCGGCATGGCGCACACCCCGGAGGACCTGGCCCGCATCGCCGGCGACGGCCTCGCCGCCAGCCCGGTGCACGAGGTGCTCATCGAGGAGAGCGTGCTCGGGTGGAAGGAGTACGAGCTCGAACTGATGCGCGACCGCCACGACAACGTGGTGGTGGTCTGCTCGATCGAGAACGTCGACCCGATGGGCGTGCACACCGGCGACAGCGTCACCGTGGCCCCGGCCATGACGCTCACCGACCGGGAGTACCAGCGCCTGCGTGACCTGGGCATCGCCGTGCTCCGTGAGGTCGGGGTGGACACCGGCGGCTGCAACATCCAGTTCGCGGTGAACCCGGTCGACGGCCGGATCGTCGTGATCGAGATGAACCCGCGGGTGTCGCGTTCCTCGGCGCTGGCCTCCAAGGCGACCGGCTTCCCGATCGCGAAGATCGCCGCGAAGCTGGCCATCGGCTACACCCTCGACGAGATCCCCAACGACATCACCCTGAAGACCCCGGCGGCCTTCGAGCCGACCCTGGACTACGTGGTGGTGAAGATCCCCCGGTTCGCGTTCGAGAAGTTCCCCGGCGCGGACCCGGAGCTGACCACCACGATGAAGTCGGTGGGCGAGGCGATGAGCCTCGGGCGCAACTTCACCGAGGCGCTGAACAAGGCGATGCGCTCGCTGGAGACGAAGTCCGGCGGTTTCTGGACCACTCCGGACCCGGAGGGCGTCACGCTGGCGGACACTCTCGCCGCGCTGCGGATCCCGCACGACGGGCGGCTGTACACGGTGGAGCGGGCGCTGCGCCTCGGCGCGTCGATCGCCGAGGTCGCCGAGGCGTCCGGCGGGATCGACCCGTGGTTCCTGGACCAGATCGCCGCGTTGATCGAGCTGCGCGCGGAGATCGTGGACGCGCCGGTGCTCGACGCCGACCTGCTGCGCCAGGCCAAGCGGGCCGGCCTGTCCGACCGGCAACTCGCCGCGCTGCGCCCGGAGTTGGCCGCCGAGGACGGCGTACGGACCCTGCGGCACCGTCTCGACGTACGTCCGGTCTACAAGACGGTGGACACCTGCGCGGCCGAGTTCGAGGCGACCACGCCGTACCACTACTCGACGTACGACCTGGAGACCGAGGTCGTGCCGTCGGACCGGCCGAAGGTGCTGATCCTGGGCTCCGGCCCGAACCGGATCGGCCAGGGCATCGAGTTCGACTACTCCTGCGTGCACGCGGTCCAGGCGTTGCGGGGCGCGGGCTACGAGACGGTCATGGTCAACTGCAACCCGGAGACCGTCTCCACCGACTACGACACCGCCGACCGGCTCTACTTCGAGCCGTTGACCTTCGAGGACGTCCTGGAGGTCTGGCACGCCGAGGACTCGTCCGGCCGGGCGGCCGGCGGGCCGGGCGTGGTCGGTGTGGTCGTGCAGCTCGGCGGTCAGACCCCGCTGGGGCTGGCGCAGCGACTCAAGAACGCGGGCGTGCCGATCGTCGGCACCTCCCCGGAGTCGATCCACCTGGCCGAGGAGCGGGGCGCGTTCGGCGCGGTGCTGGCCCGGTCCGGGCTGCGCGCGCCGGCGCACGGCATGGCCACCTCCTACGACGAGGCCAAGACGATCGCCGACGAGATCGGCTACCCGGTGCTGGTCCGGCCGTCGTACGTGTTGGGCGGCCGGGGCATGGAGATCGTCTACGACGACCCGACGCTGCGCGACTACATCGGGCGGGCCACCGACATCTCCCCGGATCACCCGGTGCTGGTGGACCGGTTCCTCGACGACGCCATCGAGATCGACGTGGACGCGCTCTGCGACGCCGACGGCGAGGTCTACATCGGTGGCGTGATGGAGCACATCGAGGAGGCCGGCATCCACTCCGGTGACTCGTCCTGTGCGTTGCCGCCGATCACCCTGGCGGGCTCGCACCTGGCGGAGGTCCGCCGCTACACCGAGGCCATCGCGCGTGGCGTCGGCGTCCGTGGCCTGCTCAACGTGCAGTACGCGCTGAAGGACGACGTGCTCTACGTCCTGGAGGCCAACCCGCGGGCGTCGCGGACCGTGCCGTTCGTCTCCAAGGCGACGGCGGTGCCGCTGGCCAAGGCGGCGGCCCGGATCGCGCTCGGTGCGAGCATCGCCGGGCTGCGCGCCGAGGGTCTGCTGCCGGCCACCGGTGACGGGGGCACGATGCCCGCCGACGCGCCGGTCGCGGTCAAGGAGGCCGTGCTGCCGTTCAAGCGCTTCCGGACCCGCTCCGGCAAGGGCATCGACTCGCTGCTCGGCCCGGAGATGAAGTCGACGGGCGAGGTGATGGGCATCGACACCAACTTCGGGCACGCGTTCGCCAAGAGCCAGTCGGCCGCGTACGGCTCCCTGCCGACCAGCGGGAAGATCTTCGTGTCGGTGGCCAACCGGGACAAGCGCGGCATGATCTTCCCGATCAAGCGGCTGGCCGACCTCGGCTTCGAGATCGTCGCCACCGCCGGCACGGCCGAGGTGCTGCGTCGGCACGGCATCGCCTGTGAGCAGATCCGCAAGCACTACCAGGCGGGTGAGGGCGACGACGCGGTGTCGCTGATCGGCGGCGGCCACGTGGCGCTGGTGATCAACACGCCGCAGGGCTCGGGGGCCAGCGCCCGCTCCGACGGGTACGAGATCCGCAGCGCGGCCGTCACCGCTGACATCCCCTGCATCACCACGGTCCCCGGAGCCGCGGCGGCCGTGATGGGGATCGAGGCGCGGATCCGGGGCGACATGCGGGTCCGTCCCTTGCAGGACCTGCACGCCACCCTGCGGGCGGCCCAGTGACGGTGTTCGAGCGGGTCGTACGACCTGGGTTGTTCCGGATCGGCGGCGGGGACGCCGAGGCGGCGCACGAGTGGACGCTGCGGCGCTTGGCCGCCCTGTCGCGGCGGCCGGCCGCCCTGGCCGCGCTGCGGGCCCGGTACGCGGTCGACGCGCCGCGCACGGTGTTCGGTGTGCGGTTCCCCAACCCGGTGGGGTTGGCCGCCGGGATGGACAAGGACGGCGCGGCGTTGCCCGCGTGGCCGGCGCTCGGCTTCGGCTTCGTGGAGGTCGGCACGGTCACCGCGCACGCCCAGCCGGGCAACCCACGGCCACGGCTTTTCCGCCTGCCGGCCAGCGAGGCGGTGGTCAACCGGATGGGCTTCAACAACGCCGGTGCCGCCGCGTTGGCCGTCCGGCTGGCGGCGCTGCCGCGCCCGCTCGGGGTCCCGCTGGGCATCTCGCTCGGCAAGTCCAAGGTGACCCCGTTGGACGAGGCGGTCGAGGACTATCTCACCTCGTACCGGGCGCTGCGCGGGCACGGTGACTACTTCGCGGTCAACGTGTCCTCACCGAACACCCCGGGCCTGCGCGCGTTGCAGGACCGCGCCCACCTGGACGCGCTGCTCGGCGCGTTGGTGGGGGAGAAGCCGGTGCTGGTCAAGATCGCGCCTGATCTGACCGAGGCGGCGATCGCCGAACTGCTGGAGGTCTGCCTCGCCCGGGGCGCCGCCGGGGTGATCGCCACCAACACGACGCTGTCTCGCGCCGGGCTCGCGGCGGTGGACGCCGACCGTGGCGAGCAGGCCGGCGGCCTGTCCGGTCGACCGTTGACCGGCCGGGCCCGGGACGTGGTGGCCTTCGTGCATCGCGAGACCGGTGGTCGGCTGCCTGTCATCGGGGTCGGTGGGGTGCTCGATCCGGACGACGCCACCCGGATGTTCGACGCCGGTGCCTCCCTGGTGCAGCTCTACACGGGTTTCATCTACCGGGGCCCGGCCCTGGTCCGGGCCGCCGCCCGGGCGAGTGCCACGGCGGTGACACCGGATCCGGTCGCCGGCCGGTGACCGTCCGACGACCCGGTGCCGGCCCGGCCCGATCTGGAGCCGGGCCGACCCCGGGTCGGCGTCGCGCCGGGGTACCCGACCCCGCTGTCGGCCCTTTGCTCTGCACCTGCGGGTGCACCACCCGGCGTCCGCCACCAGCCGTCCGAGATCGCGCCGTCCGAGGTCGCGCCGTCCGGGGCGCGTCGTCCGGGGCTGCGTCGCCGAGGTCGCGCCGTCCGGGATCGCGCGGACCGGAATCGCGCCGTCTGGGATCGCGCGGACCGGAATCGTGCCGTCCGGGATCGCGCGGACCGGGATCGCGCCGTCCGGGATCGCGCCGTGCGGCGTGTCGCATCGGTGGGTGCAGAGCAAAGGCCGCGAAGGAGTGGCTCGACCGGGCCGCGCAGCGTCCGCCGTGCGGCCCCTTCGCGCCCCGAGAGGAGTACGCGTGACCCCCGAGGAGATCCTGGCCGCCGACCGGGCCCACGTCTGGCATCCGTACGCGGCACTGCCACCGGCGAACCCGCCGTACGTGGTGCGCAGCGCCGAGGGCGTCCGGCTGCGGCTGGCCGACGGCCGTGAGTTGGTGGACGGGATGTCGTCCTGGTGGGCGGCGATCCACGGGTACCGACACCCGGTGCTGGACGCGGCCGTCACCGACCAGCTCGGTCGGATGAGCCACGTGATGTTCGGCGGGCTCACCCACGAGCCCGCCGTGCACCTCGCCCGCACCCTGGTCGAGCTGACCCCGGAGGGCTTGGAGCACGTGTTCCTGGCCGACTCCGGGTCGGTCAGCGTCGAGGTGGCGGTGAAGATGTGCCTGCAGTACCAGCGGGCCCTCGGGCGGCCGCAGCGGCGTCGGTTGGCGACCTGGCGGGGCGGCTACCACGGTGACACCTTCCACCCGATGAGCGTCTGCGACCCGGAGGGAGGAATGCACCACCTGTGGGGCGACGTGCTGCCCCGACAGGTGTTCGCCCCGGTGCCGCCGGGCGGTTTCGACGACCCGCCCGACGACGCGTACGTGGCGGCGTTGGAGCAGACCGTCGCGCGGTACGCCGACGAACTGGCCGCCGTGATCGTCGAGCCGGTCGTCCAGGGCGCCGGCGGGATGCGCTTCCACCACCCGGGTTACCTCCGGGTGCTGCGCGAGGTGACCCGCGCCCACGGGGTGCTGCTGATCTTCGACGAGATCGCCACCGGGTTCGGCCGTACCGGTGCGATGTTCGCCGCCGAGCACGCCGGGGTGACCCCGGACGTGCTGTGCGTGGGTAAGGCGCTCACCGGTGGCTACCTGACGCTCGCGGCGACGCTCTGCACCCCGGAGATCGCCCGGGGCATCTCCGCCGCCGGTGTGCTGGCGCACGGACCCACCTTCATGGGCAACCCCCTGGCCTGTGCGGTGGCCAACGCCTCCATCGGCCTGTTGCGGGGCGGGGACTGGAAGGGGCAGGTCGCCAGGGTCGGCGCCGGCCTACGTGCCGGCCTGGAGCCGCTGCGCGGTACGCCGGGCGTCGCCGACGTGCGGGTGCTGGGCGCGATCGGGGTGGTCCAGCTCGACCACGAGGTCGACCTCGGGGCGGCCACCGCCGCCGCGGCCGAGCGGGGGGTGTGGCTGCGCCCGTTCCGCGACCTGGTCTACACGATGCCGCCGTACGTCACCGACGACGCCGACCTGGCCCGGATCGCTGCCGGCGTGGCGGCGGCCGTGGCCGCCGGCTGACCACACGGATACACCGGGAGGCGAGCCGCCGCCCGGACGACAAGAGAGAGGGAGCACCGGATGGAGAGCTTCGGAACCCGGCTGCACCGGGCGATCACCGAGAGGGGGCCGCTCTGTGTGGGCATCGACCCGCATCCCGGTCTGCTGGCCCGTTGGGGCCTCGCCGACGACGTCCAGGGTCTTGACCGCTTCACCCGGACCGTCGTGGAAGCCCTCGGTGACCGGGTTGCGGTGGTCAAGCCTCAGTCGGCCTTTTTCGAGCGTTTCGGGTCCCAGGGCGTGGCCATTCTTGAGTCAACTATCCGACAGTTACGAGATGCCGGCTCGCTCGTTCTCCTCGACGTCAAACGTGGCGACATCGGTTCGACGGTGAGCGCGTACGCCTCCGCGTACCTTGATCCATCCAGCCCGATGTATGTCGACGCGGTCACCGCGAGCCCCTACCTCGGCGTCGGTTCGCTGGCGCCGATGTTCGAACTGGCTGCCGAGCACGGCGGCGGCGTGTTCGTGCTGGCGCTCACCTCCAACCCCGAGGGCGCGGCCGTGCAGCAGGCCCGTACGGCCGACGGCCGCACCGTGGCGCAAACCGTGATCGACGAGATTTCCCAGCTCAACAGGGGTGCGACCCCGCTCGGGAGCTTCGGTCTGGTGGTCGGGGCGACGATCGGTGACACCGGTCACGACCTCTCCGGTGTCGGGGGTCCACTGCTCGCACCGGGCCTCGGCGCGCAGGGTGCCGGGGCTGCCGATCTGCGGACCGTCTTCGGTTCCAGCCTCGCCTCGGTGCTCCCGTCGTACTCCCGGGAGGTGCTCTCGGCGGGCCCCGACGTCGCTGCCCTGCGGGCCGCCGCGGACCGGGTGTCGGCCGACTGCCGGGCCGTCCTGCCTGCCCTCTGACTGACTGACGGGTCGGTCACTTTCCGTTGATCATGGGCCCCCCACGTTGCCGAAAGCTCCGTTGACCGCTAGTTTTCCCCGCGCTGGGAACCACGGACCCCTTGGTTCACAGCGACACCACGTTTCACAGATGCGGTGGTGCGCCCCGCCCGCCGCGATAGGGACCTGAGGAGAACTGGTGCCGCTCCCGTCACTGACCCCCGAACAACGCGCTGCCGCGCTCGAGAAGGCCGCGGAGATCCGCAAGGCCCGTGCTCAGCTGAAGGAGCAGCTCAAGCAGGGCAAGACCACCCTCGGTGCTGTCCTTGAGCGCGCCGAGAGCGACGACGTCGTCGGCAAGCTCAAGGTTTCGGCCGTCCTGCAGGCCATGCCGGGCATCGGCAAGATCCGGGCGACCCAGATCATGGAGAAGCTCAAGATCGCCGACAGCCGTCGCCTGCGTGGCCTCGGCGAGCAGCAGCGCAAGGCACTGCTTGGAGAGTTCGCCGCCAACTGAACCTGGCAGCGTGTAGAAACAAGCAGTGAGCACGGATGACGAGGCGCGCCCGGCGGCTCGGCTCACTGTCCTGGCTGGACCTTCGGGTTCCGGCAGGGAGAGTGTCGTCGAGCTCGTCCGGGCGCGTTCTCCGTCCGTGTGGTTGCCCGTACCGGCGACCACGCGGCCGCGCCGCGAGTCGGAGATCGACGGGGTTGACCGCGTCTTCCTCGCGCCGGCCGAGTTCGAACGCCTGCTCGCCGCCGGCGAGCTGCTGGAGTGGTCCCGGATCGGCTCGTACCGCAGGGGCACCCCGTATCCACCGCTGCGCGCCCGCCTCGACGCCGGGCAGCCGGTGTTGCTCCCGCTCGACCTACCCGGCGCTCCGCTGGTGCGCGCGCGTCTGCCGGACTCCCGGCTGGTGCTGCTGAGCCCACCCGGATACCGCCCCGACGCCCAGGTGGCGGCGGTCTTCGAGCACACGCTGACCCACGACCTCACCGAGCGGGTCGTGGACGAGCTGGTAGGCTTACTCGGTTCTTCTTATCCGGATCCGACCTGGTCGCGCGTGCGTGGCTGACGGTCGGCCGCCGTTGAGACTCAGCACCGCGTCCGCGCGGCTCGAAAGACGCAGAGGTTAATTCGTGGGATCCATCGCCAACCCCGAAGGCATCACCAACCCGCCGATCGACGAGCTCCTCGAGAAGACGACGTCGAAGTACGCGCTGGTCATCTTCGCCGCCAAGCGCGCGCGCCAGGTCAACGCCTACTACAGCCAGCTCGGTGAGGGTCTGCTGGAGTACGTCGGCCCGCTCGTGGAGACCACTCCGCAGGAGAAGCCCCTCTCCATCGCCATGCGCGAGATCAACTCGGGCCTGCTCACCGCCGAGCCGACCGACCAGCCGTAAGCACTCGCCGGCCGATGTCCGCCTCGATCGTCCTCGGGGTCGGCGGCGGCATCGCCGCCTACAAGGCGTGCGAGCTGCTGCGACTCTTCACCGAATCCGGTCACCGGGTTCGGGTCGTGCCGACCGCGTCGGCGCTCCGGTTCGTCGGGGCGCCGACCTGGGCGGCGCTCTCCGGGCAGCCGGTCGCCGACGACGTCTGGACGGACGTCCACGAGGTGCCGCACGTCCGCCTCGGTAAGCAGGCCGATCTGGTGGTGGTCGCACCGACCACCACCGACCTGCTCGCGAAGGCCGCCCACGGGCTGGCCGACGACCTGTTGACCAACACCCTGCTGACCGCCCGCTGCCCGGTGCTGCTGGCCCCGGCCATGCACACCGAGATGTGGGAGCACCCCGCCACCGTGGCCAACGTCGCCACGCTGCGCGCCCGGGGGGTGCGGGTCATCGAGCCCGCCGTCGGTCGGCTCACCGGCGCCGACACCGGCAAGGGGCGGCTGCCCGACCCGGCGGAGATCTTCGCCGTCGCCCGTCGGCTGCTGGCTCGGGGCGACTCCGCCCCCGCCGACCTGGCCGGCCGCCGGCTGGTCGTCACCGCGGGCGGCACCCGGGAGCCGCTGGACCCGGTCCGCTTCCTGGGCAACCGTTCCTCCGGCAAGCAGGGGTACGCGTTCGCCCGCGCCGCCGTCGCCCGGGGCGCCCAGGTGACTCTGATCGCGGCCAACGTGTCCCTTCCCGACCCCGCCGGCGTCGACCTGGTGCGGGTCGGCACCACTGCCGAGTTGCGGGAGGCAACGGTGAAGGCCGCCGTCGAGGCCGACGCGGTGGTGATGGCGGCGGCTCCGGCCGATTTCCGGCCGGCCACGTACGCGCCTGGCAAAATCAAGAAGTCGGACGATGGTGTCGCGCCCACCATCGACCTCGTCACGAACCCCGACATCGCGGCGGAGCTCGGCCAGCGCAAGCGACCGGAGCAACTGCTCGTGGTGTTCGCCGCCGAGACCGGCGACGCCGAGGCCAACGGCCGGGCGAAACTGGCCCGGAAGCGGGCCGACCTGATCGTGATCAACGAGGTCGGTCCGGACCTGGTCTTCGGCGCCGACACCAACACGGTGACGATCGTCGGCGCGGACGGCTCGGTCGTCCGTCTGCCCGAGCAGGCCAAGGAGTCCGTGGCCGACGCGGTGTGGGATCTCGTCGTGGCGCGGCTACCCGGCAGTTCCTGACGGGTGGTAAAGGGCGCGACCGATCCCGACACCGGCCGCAGTGGTGATTAGACTGCCGCGGAACGACCTCACACGCTTAGGAGTGCCGTGACACGCCGTCTCTTCACGTCCGAATCGGTCACGGAAGGCCACCCGGACAAGATCGCCGACCAGATCAGCGATGGCATCCTCGACGCGCTGCTGGCCGAGGATCCGCACAGCCGGGTGGCGGTGGAGACCATGATCACCACCGGCCAGGTGCACATCGCCGGTGAGGTGACCACCAAGGCGTACGCCGACATCCCGACGATCGTCCGCCGGACCATCCTCGACATCGGCTACGACTCGTCGAAGAAGGGCTTCGACGGTGCCTCCTGCGGCGTCAGCGTCTCCATCGGCGCGCAGTCCGAGGACATCGCGCAGGGCGTGGACAACGCCTTCGAGCTGCGTACCGGGGCGTCGGAGAGCGCGCTGGACGCGCAGGGCGCCGGCGACCAGGGCATGATGTTCGGCTTCGCCTGCTCGGAGACGCCCGAGCTGATGCCGCTGCCGATCGCCCTCGCGCACCGACTGGCCCGCCGGCTCGCCGCGGTCCGCAAGGACGGCACGATCCCCTACCTGCGTCCGGACGGCAAGACCCAGGTCACCATCGAGTACGAAGGGCTGCGCCCGGTTCGGCTGAACACCGTCGTCGTGTCCAGCCAGCACGCCGCGGACATCTCCCTGGACTCGCTGCTCACCCCGGACGTGCGTGACCACGTCATCGCCCCGGAGCTGGAGAGCCTCGGTCTGGACACCGACGGTTACCGGCTGCTGGTCAACCCGACCGGCCGGTTCGAGATCGGCGGCCCGATGGGCGACGCCGGGCTGACCGGGCGCAAGATCATCGTCGACACCTACGGCGGGTACGCCCGCCACGGCGGTGGCGCGTTCTCCGGCAAGGACCCGTCGAAGGTGGACCGGTCGGCCGCGTACGCCATGCGCTGGGTCGCCAAGAACGTCGTCGCCGCCGGCCTGGCCGAGCGGTGCGAGGCGCAGGTCGCCTACGCCATCGGCAAGGCCCACCCGGTCAGCCTGTTCATCGAGACGTTCGGCACCGAGACCGTGCCGGTCTCCTCGATCGAGAAGGCCGTCACCGAGGTGTTCGACCTGCGCCCGGCCGCGATCATCCGGGACCTCAACCTGCTCCGCCCGATCTACCAGCAGACCGCCGCGTACGGCCACTTCGGCCGCGAGTTGCCGGACCTGACCTGGGAGAGCACCGACCGGGCCGCCGACCTCAAGTCGGCCGCGGGAGCCTGACCGCCACCAGGCGTAGCGACCGGCGACCCGCGGACGGGTCGCCGGTCGCGCGCGTCTGCGTGGATGTTCCGCTGGCGCACCTGGACCGGCCGTTCGACTACCTGGTGCCCGCCGAGCTGGACGAGGTGGCGGTGCCCGGCACCCGGGTGAAGGTGCGCTTCGCCGGGCAGCTCGTCGACGGGTGGTTGCTGTCCCGCGCCGACGACTCCGGGCACACCGGCCGCCTCGCGTACCTGGAGAAGGTGGTCTCCCCGGAGCCGGTGCTGGCGCCCGAGATCGCCCGGCTGGCCCGTGCGGTCGCCGACCGGTACGCGGGCAACCTCGCCGACGTGCTCCGGCTCGCCGTGCCGCCCCGGCACGCGCGGGTGGAGAAGGAACCCCGCGACGACCAGCCCGCGGCGACCGCGACCGCCGAGGACGCGCCGGTCGACCCGCGCGGATGGCGGGACTACCCGACCGGCCCGGCGCTGCTGCGGGCGCTCACCGACGGGCGGGCTCCCCGTGCGGTCTGGTCGGCGCTGCCGGGGGAGGACTGGGCGGCCCGTTACGCCGACGCGGTGGCCGCCACCGTGGCCGGCGGGCGCGGCGCTGTCGTCGTGGTGCCCGACGCCCGCGACCTCGACCGGCTGGACGCCGCGCTCACCGCCGTCCTCGGGCCGGGACGGCACGTCAGCCTCACGGCCGCGCTCGGGCCGGCGCGCCGCTACCGCGCGTTCCTCGCCGCCCGCCGGGGGCGGGTGCCGGTGGTGATCGGCACCCGGGCGGCGATGTTCGCCCCGGTGGACCGCCTCGGTCTGGTCGCCGTCTGGGACGACGGCGACGACCTGCACTCCGAGCCCCGGGCGCCCTATCCGCACGCCCGCGACGTGCTGCTCACCCGCGCCCAGCTCGCCGAGGCCGGTGCGCTGGTCGGCGGTCACGCCCGCAGCGCCGAGGCGCAGTTGCTGCTGGAGACCGGCTGGGCGCGCGAGGTGGTCGCCGACCGGGCGACGGTGCGGGCCCGCATCCCGGCCATCGCGCCGACCGGTGACGACCCTCAACTGGCCCGCGACCCCGGGGCCGCCACCGCCCGGTTGCCCAGCCTGGCCTGGACGGCGGCCCGCGACGCCCTGCGGCAGGACCTGCCGGTGCTGGTGCAGGTGCCCCGGCGCGGCTACCTGCCGTCGATCTCCTGCGCCGACTGCCGCACCCCGGCCCGCTGCGCGCACTGCGCCGGCCCGCTCGCGCTGCCGTCGGCCGGTGGCACCCCGGCCTGCCGGTGGTGCGCCCGGGTGGCCGCCGCGTACGCCTGCCCGCAGTGCGGTGGGCGGCGGCTGCGGGCCGCGGTGACCGGCGCCCGGCGGACCGCCGAGGAGTTGGGCCGGGCGTTCGCCGGTGTGCCGGTACGCACCTCGGGGCGCGAGGAGGTGTTGACCGACGTTCCCGGCGGCGCGGCCCTGGTGGTGGCCACCCCCGGTGCCGAGCCGGTCGCCGAGGGCGGCTACGGAGCGGTGCTGCTGCTCGACTCGTGGGCCCTGCTGACCCGGGCCGACCTGCGGGCCGGTGAGGAGGCGCTGCGTCGCTGGCTGGCTGCGGCGGCGTTGGCCCGACCGGCTCCGGCCGGGCGGGTGGTGGTGGTCGCCGACGGCGCGCTCGCCCCGGTGCAGGCGTTGCTGCGCTGGGACGCCGCCTGGTTCGCCGGGCGGGAGCTGGCCGAGCGCCGGGAGTTGGGCTTCCCACCGGCCGTCCGGATGGCGAGCGTCACCGGAGCGGCCGAGGCGGTGGCGGACCTGCTCACCGCCGCCCGGCTGCCGGAGGACGCCGAGGTGCTCGGGCCGGTGCCGGCCGAGGAGGGGCGGGAGCGGATGCTGGTCCGGGTGCCCCGCGCCCGGGCTGCCGCGCTCGCCGAGGCGCTGCACTCGGCGGCAGGTGCTCGCGCCGCCCGTAAGGCCACCGACCCGGTCCGTCTCCAGGTCGACCCGCTGAGCCTGTTCTGAGGAGTTTCGGCTGGTGCCGGCGACAACGGCCCCCGCCGTCGGTTGGGTCCTCGCACACCGCGTCCGGCGGGACGGTGCCGCCGGAGTGGTAGCATCGCCCGTCATGCCGAGGCGTACGGCGGCTCCAGGTCGCGACGGAGCGTCAGAGACGCCGAGTCGGGCCGCCGCGGGCAGTCGCGACGATGGCGGGAACGCGTCGGTCGGACGCGGTGTCGATGATGTCAATGAGCCGGTGATCAGGGGTGGACAAGTCGTGACCGTTGGACAATCGATCGTCTTCAACGGCGACCTCGGCAGCGGCAAGAGCACCGTGTCGGTCGAGATCGCCAAGCGGCTCGGGATGCGCCGGGTCAGCGTGGGGGACCTCTACCGGGAGATGGCGCAGCAGCGGCAGATGACGGCTCTGCAGCTCAACCTGCACGCCGAGCTGGACCAGGCCGTCGACGGCTACGTCGACCAGCTCCAGCGGGACATCGCCGCCTCCGGTGAGCGCCTCATCATGGACTCCCGGCTGGCCTGGCACTTCTTCACCGACGCGCTCAAGGTGCACATGATCACCGAGCCGGGCGAGGCGGCCCGTCGGGTGCTGGCGCGCCCCTCCGGTCCGGCGGAGAGCTACGCCTCACTGGAGGAGGCCAAGGCCAAGCTCCGTGAGCGCAGCGCCAGCGAGCGCAGCCGGTTCATCATCCGGTACGGCGTGGACAAGGCCCGACTGCGCAACTACGACCTGATCTGTGACACCACCCGGGCGACCGCCGCCGAGGTGATCGAGCACATCGTCGCCGCGTACGAGGGGACGCTCGGCGCCGAGGTGCTGCGGGACGCGCCACCGCTGCTGCTGCTGGACCCGGCCCGCGTCTACCCGACCGAGGACATCGCCACCCTGCGGGGCCTGTGGGACACCGACTTCGTCGGCGACGTGGCCGAGGCCGGCGACGAGGCCCTCGAACCGCTGAAGATCGGGTTCACCGGCGAGTACTTCTTCGTCGTCGACGGTCACCGTCGGCTCAGCGCCGCCCTGCAGAACGGGTTCTCCCTCGTCCCGGCCCAGCTGGTCGCCGAGGTCGACGAGCCGGTCGTGGGTGGGATGACGGCGATCGACTACTTCGCCGCCCAGGTCCGTCCCGGCCTGATCTACGACTGGGAGGCGGCCCACAAGATCCAGCTTCCGCTGCCCGAGCCCGCGTTGCTCCGCGGTGACGCGGTGCTCGCCGGGGACCCGAGCATCGGCGCCTGAGCACCGCCCGCCGGTGTGGGCCCCGGCGGTGCCTGAGCGCTCGGCCGCCGGTGTCGAATCCGGCGGTGCCTGAGCGCGTCGGCGCCGGCCAGTCGCCGCACCGGCGGCACCAGCAGCAGCAACCCGACCGCACGACGGCGAGGGCTGCCGGATGACGGCCGCACCGGGATGATGGAGCCTCCGACGCATCGACGGGGGGCCGGCCATGGAGGCTGCCGAAGCGCTGACACTGCTCATGTCGCCGCAGGGGCGCGTCGACCCGTACCCGACGTACGAGCGGCTGCGCGCCCACGGGCCGGTGGTGCAGGCGATGCCGGGCCTGTACGTGGTGACCGGTTACCCGGAGGCCGACGAGCTGCTGCGCGACCCCCGGCTCGGGGTGCTCGACGACGCGTTGCGTGACCAGGTCTGGCCGAACTGGCGGCAGAGCCCGGCGGTGTCGTCCATCGCCCGGTCCATGCTGCGGACCAACCCGCCGGACCACAGCCGGATGCGGCGGCTGGCCGCCGGGGCGTTCAGCCCACGCCGGATCGCCGGGATGCGCGACGTGGTACGCGCGCAGGCCGAGGAGTTGCTCGACGCGATGGTGTCCCGTGCCGCCCGCGGCGCTCCGGTCGACATCCTGGCCGACTTCGCGTACCCGTTGCCGGTCGGGGTGATCTGCGCGCTGCTCGGCGTACCCGCTGCCGACCGGCCGCTGTTCCGCCGCTGGGCCGGTGACCTGACCGGGGTGCTGGAGCCGGAGATGACCCCGGAGGAGTTGACGGTCGCCGACGCGGGGGCCGCCGAGCTGCGCGACTACTTCGTCGAGCTGATCGTCGCCCGGCGGCGGGCACCGGCCGACGACCTGACCAGCGCGCTGGTCCAGGTGCACGACGCCGACGGCGACCGGCTCACCGGCGACGAACTGCTGGCCAACCTGGTGGTGCTGCTGGTGGCCGGGTTCGAGACCACGACCAACCTGCTCGGCAACGGTCTCGTCGTGCTGCTGGGTCACCCGGCCGCCGCCGCCGAGCTGCGCGCCGATCCCGGGCTCGCCGCGGCGTACGTCGAGGAGTTGCTGCGCTACGACTCGCCGGTGCAGTTGACCACCCGGACCAGCACGGCGCCGGTGCGCTGCGGCGGGCTCGACCTTCCGGCCGGCAGCACGGCGCTGCTGCTGCTCGGTGCGGCGAACCGCGACCCGCGCCGGTTTCCCGACCCGCAGCGCTTCGACCCGACGCGGGGCCAGGCGCACCCGCTGTCCTTCGGCGCCGGCCCGCACTACTGCCTCGGCGCCGGCCTGGCCCGGCTGGAGGCGCAGCTGGCGTTCCCGATGCTGCTGCGCCGCCTCCCCGAACTGGCTCTGGTCGAGCCGCCCCGGCACCGGACCCGGCTGACCCTGCGCGGCTACGAGAGCCTGCTGGTGACGCTGGGCACGCCGGCCGTCGACGCCCGGGATGCGCCGGCCGGCACGCGGCAGGGCACCGCGGCCGACCGCTGACGTCTGCGCACAGCGAAGGGCCGGGTCGGTACGCGGACTGCGCACCGACCCGGCCACCGGGTCGAACGGCGGGTCGCCGAGCTACCTCAGCCGAGGACGACGCCCGAGGCGCCGACGCCGGCCATGCCCGCGAAGATGTCCTCGTAGTAGAACCGCCAGGCGCAGACCCGCCCGGTGGTGACGTAGCCGGTGCAGGCCGTCGACGTGTTGGTGTCGTCGATGGCGGTGTTGGTGCCGGTCGCCCAGACCTGGAGGGTGTTCGCCGCGTTCACGATCTCCACCGGGCCGCCGCTGTCGCCCTGGCCGACGGCGTTGGTACGGGTGGTGTTCTCCGCCTGGACCTGACCGCAGACCTGGCCGAAGTTGCGAACGTTGATGCACAGGTTGCGCGCCTTCACCTGGATCGAGCAGCGGGTGCCGGAGTACGCGCCGGAGGTGCACACCCAGTTGCCGACCTGGCTGGCCGACGCGCCGATCACCTGGTTGCTGAACTCGCTGACCACCCCGCCGGCCGCGTTGGTGCTGTTGTTGAAGACCCGGCCGCCCGAGCTGCCGGACAGCAGCAGGGTGTCGGTGCCGGCGTTGCGGGTGCCGACGATGCCCATCGACTGCCCGGTCGGGTCGGTCGCGGCGTTGTTGATGTTGCCGCAGTGCGCGGC
The DNA here is from genome assembly GCF_029581455.1 of Micromonospora sp. WMMD964. Taxonomy (NCBI): domain Bacteria; kingdom Bacillati; phylum Actinomycetota; class Actinomycetes; order Micromonosporales; family Micromonosporaceae; genus Micromonospora; species Micromonospora sp. WMMD964. The sequence continues at coordinate 3,545,242 of NZ_CP120860.1, forward strand.
GGAGAGGATCCGCGCGACCCCGCCCTGGAAGACCCCGAAGCCGGTCGAGCAGCCGCCGCCGGTGGTGGCGTTGCGCCAGGCGGCGCCACCCCACCACGGCGCCGTGTCGTCCCACCGGGTGGCGGGCGAGGCGGCGACGCCGGTCTGCACGGTCACCGGTACGCCGGCGAGGGCCGTCGCGCCGAGCAGCCCGTCCTGGGTGCCGACGAGCAGGCCGGCGCCGTCGGCGCGCGGTCCGACAGTGGTGATCTCGTCACCGGCCTTGGCGCGCAGCCGGTCGGCCGCGGCGAGCAGTTCCCGCTGGGAGTACGGCGCGGACAGCACCTGGGTCGCGACGGTGGCCCGGGCGTTGGCCACCAGGTTGGCCGGGGGCTCTCCCTTCCAGTAGACCTGGAGCTGCCGCTTGGTGGGGTCGGCGACGATACCGGCGAAGCCGGAGGTCGCGCTGCGTTCCGCCGCGGTCGTGATCCGGGCGGCGGCGGTGTTCATCCGCTGCTGCAACGTCAGTAGCTCGGCCCAGGAGGCGAATCCACCGGGCACCGGAGTGCTGTCGACGAACGACCCGGCGGTGCGAGCCTTGCCGCCGGGTGCGGCGACGCCGGCCTTGCCGTCGGGCGCGGCGGTGGCCGGTGCGGCGGTCACTCCGGCGACGAGCAGCGTGAGGCCGAACGCGGTGACGGCGACGCGGCGCAGCATCGTCGTGGACCGTCGGACGGTCGGGTGTGGACGGATCATCAGTACCTCTTCCCCCAGGGATCGTGGAGCGGGTCGAACCCGCAGCAGGACGGTGGCACGGGACGTCGGCTCCACGTCGCGCATCCTGGACGGCACTGGACACCGCCGGACATCATCGGACGATCAGCAGTCCGAAGTGGAACTGTCAGACATCGGCGCTCACCTATCGATAGGGGTGGAGGTGGAATTAGCCTGCCCGTGCACATCCGGGGGGCTGGGCGATCGGGGGGTGGGGAGCCGTATGTCCGACCAACGGGTACCTCCCGGCGCGGGGCAGGCGGAGCAGGGGGCGACCGGGGCGTTCGAGGTGGTCCGCCGCGGCGTCGACGTGCAGACGTTGGAGGAACTGGCCGGGCTGTTACGCCAGTTGCGCCGCCGGGAGGCTCGGCAGGAGGGCGAGACCCAACTGACGTACCGGCAGTTGGCGGCGAAGACCGGCTGGTCACGGGGGATCATCGGGGAGTACTTCGGCGGCAACATCCTGCCGCCGCCGGAGCGGTTCGACGTCCTCATCCGGCTGCTCGGGGCGAGCCCCGCCGAGCAGGGGGTGCTGGCCACCGCCCGGGACCGGGTCGAGGAGAGACGTCGACGCCCGCACCGGGACGACGCCACCACCGAGGGGTCGAGCGCCGGGCCGGGCCGCGTCCGCAGCGGCGGTCAACGCACCGGTACGACAGTGAACCGGCTGCCCGTCCCCCGCCAACTGCCCCCGGCGCTACCCGGATTCGTCGGACGTGTCGCCCAGCTCGCCCAGCTCGACGCCCAGCTCGTCAGCCCCGCCCCGGCGGAGGACGGCGGCCCGACGCCGGTCACCATCATGACGCTGTCCGGCACGGCCGGGGTCGGCAAGACGACCCTCGCCGTGTACTGGGCGCACCGGGTCGCCGACCGCTTCCCGGACGGCCAGCTCTACGTCGACCTGCGCGGCTTCGACTCCACCGGGACGGAGATGACCGCCGTCGAGGCGGTACGCGGCTTCCTGGAGGCCCTCGAGGTGCCGCCTGAACGCATACCCACCAACCTGAACGCGCAGGTCGGCCTCTACCGCAGCCTGCTCGCCAACCGGCGGATGCTGGTGTTGCTGGACAACGCCCGCGACGTCGACCACGTTCGGCCCCTGCTGGTCGGCAGCCCGAGCTGTCTGGTCCTGGTCACCAGCCGCAACCGGCTCGCCGGCCTGGTCGCCGCCGAGGGCGCCCGCCCGATCGGCGTCGGCCTGCTCAGCACGGCCGAGGCGTGGCAGCTGCTGGCCCGGCGGCTCGGCGCGCAACGGTTGACCGTCGAGCCGACGGCGGTGGACGAGATCATCGAGCGGTGCGCACGGCTGCCGCTGGCGCTGGCGGTGCTCGCCGCCCGGGGCGCGGCGAATCCGGAGTTCTCCCTGGCCGCCCTCGCCGCCGAGCTGCGCGAGGCGCCGCGTCCGCTGGACTCCTTCGACGGTGGGGACGCCGGCACCGACGTGCAGGCGGTCTTCTCCTGGTCGTACCGGAACCTGACGCCGGCGGCGGCACGTCTGTTCCGGCTGTTCGGTTGCCACCCGGGGCCGGACATCGGGGTGGCCGCGGCGGCCAGCCTGGCCGGGCTGCCCCGGGCCCGGGTGCCCCGACTGTTGGCGGAGTTGGCCCACGCGCACCTGGTCACCGAGCACACCCCCGGCCGGTTCGGCGCGCACGACCTGCTCCGGGCGTACGCGGCCGAGCAGGCCGACCGTCTCGAACCGGCGGAGTCCCGGCGGGCGGCGATCCGACGGGGTCTCGACCACTACCTGCACACCGCGCACGCGGCAGCCCTGCTGTTACAACCCGGCCGGGATCCGGTCGCCCTGGCGGCCGCCGAGCCGGGCGTGGTGCCCGAGGAGATCACCGACCACGGTGCGGCCCTCGCCTGGTTCACCGTCGAGTACCCGGTGCTGCTGGCGGCGGTCGCGTACGCCAGGCGTACCGGCTTCGACGGCCATGCCTGGCAGTTGGCCTGGACGCTGGTGGACTTCCTGCAGCGCCGCGGTCGCTGGCCCGACCTGGTGCTCGCCCAGCGGGCCGCGCTGGCCGGGGCGCGGGAGGTCGGCGACCGGCTCGGGCAGGCGAACGCCCACCGTGACCTCGCCCGGGTGCTGTACCGGCTGGGGCGGGTGGACGAGGCGGCGAGGAACTACCGACAGGCGTTGGTGATCTTCGGGTCGTTGGGGGACCACACCGGGCAGGCGCGGACCCACCGGGCGTTCGGCGCGATGCTCGACGGCTTGGGCCGGTACGCCGAGGCGCTCGACCACGGCGAACGCGCGCTGGCCCTGTACCAGGCCGCCGGCCACCTGGCCGGGGAGGCGAGCGCCCGCAACGCGGTGGGTTGGGCGCACGCCCAGCTCGGTCAGTACGGGCGGGCGCTCACGCACTGTGGGCAGGCGTTGGCGCTGCTGCGCCCGACCGGTGACCGGCACGGCGAGGCGAACACCTGGGACAGCCTGGGCTTCATCCACGCCCGGTTGGGTGACCACCGCGAGGCGATCCGCTGTTACGGGCGGGCCCTACGGCTGTACCGGCGGATCAGCGACCGCTACGACGAGGCGGACACCCTGTGCCGGCTCGGGGTGAGCCGGCAGGCGGCGGGGGACCCGGCGGGTGCGGTGCGTACCTGGCGGCGGGCCCTGGGCATCCTCGACGACCTCGGTCACCCGGACAGCGAGCGGGTGCGCGACCTGCTGGCCGAGGCCGAGGCCCCGGGTGGGGGAGCCGACCCGTGACGCTGGGCACACCCGCGGTGGCCGATCGAGGTACGCCGCCCGGCGGGCGGCCGGGCACTCCGTAGACTGGTACGGCACCGCTCGTCCGACCCGTGAAGGAGCCACCCCGCGTGACCGTCCAGCCCATCCGTCTGTTTGGGGATCCGGTGCTGCGCACGCCGGCCGATCCGGTGGTCGATTTCGACGTCGAGCTGCGGAGGCTCATCGCCGACCTGACCGACACGATGCGTGAGCAGAGCGGCGCCGGCCTGGCCGCACCGCAGCTCGGTGTGGGCCTGCGGGTGTTCGCCTTCGACGTCGACGACGTGCTCGGGCACCTCGTCAACCCCGTGCTCGAGTTCCCCGACGAGGAGGAGCAGGACGGCCCGGAGGGCTGCCTGTCCATCCCCGGGCTCTACTTCGACACCAAGCGCCGCCAGAACGTCATCGCCAAGGGCTTCAACGGCTACGGCGACCCGCTGCAGATCGTCGGCACCGGCCTGATGGCCCGCTGCGTGCAGCACGAGACCGACCACCTCGACGGTGTGCTCTTCCTGGACCGGCTGGACGTCGCCGGTCGCAAGGAGGCGATGAAGGCGATTCGCCAGGCCGAGTGGTACGACGCGTCCGCCCCGCCCACGGTCAAGGTCAACCCGCACGGCGCGGGCAGCCCCTTCGGCCTGGGGCGGTGACCCGGATGCGTGTGATCTTCGCCGGTACCCCGGCCGTCGCCGTCCCCGCTCTGGCCGCCGTCGCCGCCTCCCGGCACGAGCTGGTCGCGGTCGTGACCCGACCCGACGCGCCCGCGGGGCGTGGTCGTGGTCTGTCCCGGTCCCCGGTCGGCGAGTGGGCCGACGAGCACGGCGTGGAGGTGCTCACACCGGCCCGTCCCCGCGAGCCCGAGTTCCTCGACCGGCTCCGCGCGCTCGCGCCGGACTGCGTGCCGGTGGTCGCCTACGGCGCGCTGGTGCCACCGGCCGCGCTGGAGATCCCCCGGCACGGTTGGATCAACCTGCACTTCTCGCTGCTGCCCGCGTGGCGTGGGGCCGCGCCCGTGCAGCACGCCGTGCTGCACGGCGACGAGTTCACCGGTGCCAGCGTCTTCCAGTTGGAGGAGGGCCTGGACACCGGCCCGGTCTACGGCACGCTGACCGACGAGATCCGGGCGGCCGACACCTCCGGTGACCTGCTGGGGCGGCTCGCCGACTCCGGCGCCGGGCTGCTGGTGGCGGTGCTCGACGCGATCGCCGACGGCACCGCGCGGGCCGAGCCGCAGCCCGTCGACGGGGTGTCGCTGGCGCCGAAGCTGACGGTGGACGACGCCCGGGTGCGCTGGGGCGATCCGGCCTTCGCCGTGGACCGTCGGCTGCGGGCGTGCACCCCGGCCCCGGGCGGCTGGACCACGTTCCGAGGGGAGCGGGTGAAGCTCGGCCCGGTCGTGCCGGTGCCGGACGGCCCGGAGTTGAAGCCGGGCGAGTTGCTGGTGGAGAAGTCCCGGGTGCTCACCGGCACGGCGACCGTGCCGGTGCGTCTCGGTGAGGTCCGTGCCGCGGGTAAGCGGGCGATGGGCGCCACCGACTGGGCGCGTGGCGTCCGCGTCGGCACCGGCGAGGAGTTCGCGTGACGGCCCCGGAGGGGACGCGCCCCACGCGCTCGGGCCCGCCCTCGGGTCGTGGCGGGGACCGCCGACCGGCCCGTCCGCCACTGGACCGCCCGCGTCGGGCCGCGTACGAGGCGGTGGCCGCGGTGCACCGCGACGACGCGTTCGCCAACCTGGTGCTCCCCACCATCCTGCGGGAGGAGGGGCTGTTCGGCCGGGACGCGGCCTTCGCCACCGAGTTGACCTACGGCACCCTGCGCCACCTGGGCACGGTGGACGCGATCCTGACCGACGCGTCCGGTCGGGACGTGGCCCGCATCGACCCACCGGCGCGCGACGCGTTGCGCCTCGGCGCCTACCAGTTGCTGTACACCCGGGTGCCGCCGCACGCCGCGGTCTCGTCGACGGTGGACCTGGTCCGCTCGGTCGCGCCGGGTGCCGCCGGTTTCGCCAACGCGGTGCTGCGCGAGGTGTCCACCCGTGACGTGGACGCCTGGGTGGCGAAGCTCGCCCCGCCGATGGAGACCGACCCGGTCGGGCACCTGGCCCTGGCGTACAGCCATCCGCAGTGGATCGTGCGCGCGTTCTCCGAGGCGCTCGGCGGTGACCTGGGCGAGACGGCCCGCCTGCTGATCGAGGACAACGAGCGGCCGCCGGTGCACCTCTGTGCCCGGCCGGGCCTGATCGACCCGGTCGAGCTGGCCGACCAGGTCGGGGGCGCGCCCGGCGCCTTCTCGCCGTACGCCGTCTATCTGCCCGGTGGCGCGCCCGGCGACGTGCCGGCGGTGGCCGACGGCCGGGCCCACGTGCAGGACGAGGGGTCGCAGTTGGTGGCCGCGGCGCTGGCCGACGCGCCGCTCGACGGGCCGGACGGGCGCTGGCTGGACCTGTGCGCCGGTCCGGGTGGCAAGGCCGGGCTGCTGGGTGCCCTGGCCGCGCAGCGGGGCGCGCGGGTGACCGCGGTGGAGGTGGCCGAGCACCGGGCCCGGTTGGTGTCCCAGGCGACCCGGGGTCTGCCGGTGGCCGTGCTGGCCACCGACGGCCGGGAGGTCGGCGCGGACCCGAAGCTGCCCGAGGAGCACTTCGACCGGGTGCTCGTGGACGCGCCGTGTACGGGGCTGGGGTCGCTGCGCCGTCGCCCGGAGTCCCGCTGGCGTCGGCAACCGTCGGATCTGCCGCCGCTGACCCGGCTGCAACGGGAGTTGCTCGGTGCGGCGCTGCGGGCGGTCCGCCCGGGTGGCCTGGTCGCCTATGTCACCTGCTCGCCGCACACCGTCGAGACCCACGTGACGGTGACCGAGGCGGCCCGCCGCAGCGGGGTAGCCGTGGACTTCGTGGATGCCCGTCCGCTGTTGCCGGCCGGCATGCCCGGTCTGGGCGACGGGCCGACCGTGCAGCTGTGGCCGCACCGCCACGGCACCGACGCGATGTTCCTCGCCGTCCTGCGGCGAAACTGATCCGATGTCGCGTCCGGCCGGTCGACCCGGCCGGACGCGGCGGCGCTCAGGTGACCGGGAGGCCCTTGGTGCCCGCGTTCTTCATCGAGCGGGTCAGGTCCCGGTCGGAGATCCAGAGGAAGCACTGCACGCCGCGGTTGCCGTTCTTCCACTCCTCCTCGTACGGCTGGTAGTAGATCGTGCCGGCGCGGAATTCGAGTTGGGAGTTGTCCGGCACCTTCGCGTACTTGGCGATCATCGACTGGCAGGCCCGGTGGGTGCGCTTGGTGGTGCGCGTGAACTCGGCGTAGCTGACGTCCGGCCCCTGCCACACCCCGACGAACTCCGCGTGGTGCTTGGCGGTGCAGGAGACCGGCACCATCTCCTCGATGTCGTCCTTGACCATCTTCGGGTTGAAGCAGCGGTACGCCAGCGGCGCCGCGCCGGACAACGCGCCCCGGAGGCTGCCGGTGCGCAGGTCGACGGTGGTGTCGTCGATGCTGACGATCTCGGTGACGTCGCAGCGGTACCAGCGGGCCCCGCTCGCCCAGGCCTGCGGTGACGGCAGCACGACGGTCAGACCGAGCCGCCCGGAGCGCCAGTCGGCGCCGACCGCCTTGTTGACCTGGGTGTCGCACGCGGCCTGCGCGGCCCGCATGCCCTTCGATCCGGGCAACGGTGTCGTGCCGGGGTCGGCGGCGGGGCCGGTGAGGGTGCCGACGTGCATGGTCTCGACCCGGTGCGCCTCGGTGCACGGCGTCGGGTTGTAGCCGGTCAGGAAGCCGACCTGCTGGGAGGTCTGGTGGCAGACGTCGGCGGCGGGGACGAACTGCTGCGCCGCGACGGGCGCCGGCCAGTCGTCGACGAGGTCACGGTCGAGTCCGGTGGGCGCGTTGCACCCGGCCAGCGCCAGGGCCGCACCTCCGGCGAACGCCGTCAACCACCGTCGCATCCCTGACCTCCCCGCCCCTGGTGGCCGCCGACCGTACCCGGCCGGCCGGTAGCGCCACGGCGCAGCAGCATACGGCACCACTGCTCAGATCGCCGGAAGTCCCTCCGGGCCGACCCCGCGCATCGAACGGGTGAGTTTGCGGTCGTCGCTCCACAGGAAACAGCGCACCCCACGGTCGCCCTCCTCCCACTCCCGTTGCGACGGTGGGTAGTAGATGGACCCGGCCCGGTACGGCAACTCGTCGTTGTCCGGCACGTCCGCGAACGCGGCGATCAGCCCCATGCAACGCTGGTGCGCCTGCGCGGCGGCCTTGCTGAACGCGGCCCAACTCATGTCGCGTTCCTCGTAGACGCCGACGAACTCGGCGCGGTGCGGTTCGGTGCACAGCACCGGTGCCATGTAGTTGAGGTTGTCGCCGATCAGCTTCGGGTCGAAGCAGCGGTGGGTGAGCGGGCTGTCGCCGATCAACGCGCCGCGCAGGCTGCCGGTGCGGTTGACCGGGCGGGTGTTGTCGATGCTGCCGGTCTCGCTGAGGTCGCACCGGAACCAGCGTGCGCCGCCGGACCAGGCGGGTGCGGACGGCAACGCGAGGGTCAGCGCGAGGCGGGCGGTGTGCCAGTCGCCGCCGAGCACCTCCCGGGCCCGCTGGTCGCACTCGGCGCGGGCGGTGCGCAGCGCCGACGCACCGGGCTCGGGCCGGGCCTCGGCCAGCGCGTCGGGCCCGACGAAGGTGCCGACGTGGATGGTCTCGGCCAGGTGGTTACGCGCGCAGTCCACCGTCTCGTACGTGCTGGCCTGCACGACCGGGATGATCCGGGGCAGGCAGGTGTCGGTGGCCGGGCTGAACGGCTTCGGCACCCGCAGCGCCGGCCAGTCGTCGGTGAGGTCACCGTCCGCGCCTCGGGCCGGTGCGCAACCGGCCAGCAGTATCGTCGTGACGCCGGCCAGCACCAGCGCTGGGAGCCACCGTCGCATCGTCCGCCCTTCCCGGGAACTGGCGGCCGGTCACCGCGCCCCGCGGCGAGACCCCGGCGGGCGTGCAGCCTATGGCACAGTCCCGGTTGGAGTGTCGTCGCCTTTCCGTCGATCGGCCAGCCATTGCCGTCTGTTCGTCCGGATCCGAGGGTCCGGAGTAACGAATTCTGCACCATTGGTCACTGCTGGGTCACAGCGCGTCCCCGAAGGTGGCGCGATGCGGGTCGCGGCTCGCCACGTTCGTACACTGGCCAGGTGACCGTACCGCCGCCGATCGTCGCGCCGAGCATCCTGGCCGCCGATTTCGCCCGCCTCGCCGAAGAGGTCCGTGCCGTCGAGGACGCCGCGGACTGGTTGCACGTCGACGTGATGGACAACCACTTCGTGCCGAACCTGACCATCGGTCTACCCGTGGTGCAGAGCCTGCGGGCCGTCACCGCGATGCCGTTCGACGTGCACCTGATGATCGAGGATCCGCGGCGGTGGGCCCCCGGCTACGCCGACGCCGGGGCGTACAACGTCACCTTCCACGCCGAGGCGTCCGACGATCCGGTGGCGCTGGCCAAGGACCTGCGGTCGGCTGGCGCGAAGGCCGGGCTGGCCATCGACCGGGACACCCCGATCGAGCCGTACCTGGACCTGCTGCCCAGCTTCGACACCCTCCTGATCATGACGATCAAGGCCGGTTTCGGCGGGCAGCGGTTCATCCCGCAACTGCTCGACAAGGTGCGTACCGCCCGCCGGCACGTCTCCGCCGGGCACCTGGAGCTGCGCATCGAGGTGGACGGCGGGATCGCCGCCGACACCATCGAGCAGGCCGCCGCGGCGGGCGCGGACGCGTTCGTCGCCGGCACCGCCGTGTACGGCGCCGCCGACCCGGCGGAGGCCGTACGGCACCTGCGTTCGCTCGCGGAACGCGCGGCTCCCGGCGCCTGACGTGGAACCCGACGGCGACCGCAAGGACATCATCCTCGTCGTCGACGACGACGAGGACATCGCTCGTTTCGTCGAGTTCAACCTGCGCCTGCACGGCTTCGAGGTGATCCACGCCGTCGACGGCCAGGAGGCTCTCGAGGTCATCGAACGCGAGCGTCCGGACCTCGCGGTCGTCGACCTCATGATGCCCCGGATCGACGGGCTGGAGCTGACCCGTCGGTTGCGCGCCGACCCGATGACCTCCGCCCTGCCGGTGATCATGCTGACCGCCAAGGGGATGACCGTCGACAAGGTGCTCGGGCTCAGCGCCGGCGCCGACGACTACCTGGTCAAGCCCTTCGACACCGCCGAGCTGGTGGCCCGGGTCTCGTCCACGCTGCGCCGCAACAAGGAGTTCCGGGAGGTCTCCCCGCTGACCGGGCTGCCCGGCAACAGCCGGATCCGGCGGGAGATCAGCGACCGGGTGCGGCAGGGCGTGGACTACGCCGTCGGCTACGTCGACATCGACCGGTTCAAGAGCGTCAACGACCGGTACGGCTTCGTCCGGGGCGACGACTTCATCTCCGCGTTGGCCCGCAGCCTGCACCGGGCGGTGGTGGGTGTCGGCCTGCCGCCGGCCTTCCTCGGTCACGTCGGCGGTGACGACTTCGTCATCGTCTGCACCCCGGACCAGGTCCGTCCGCTGACGTCGCAGGCGGTGGTGGACTTCGAGACCGCCGCGGACACGCTCTACGACCCGACCGACCGGGAGCGCGGTTTCGTCGAGCTGAAGGACCGGCGGGGCAACATCCGCCGCGCCGCCCTGGTCACGCTCTCCATCGGGGTGTCCCTCTCCGACGCCGGCAGGCGGTTCACCGACCCCCTCGAGGTGATCGCGGTGGCCTCGGAGATGAAGACGGTCGCCAAGAGCCAACCCGGGTCGTACGTGGCGGTGGACCGGCGTCGTGGCGTCACCTGACGCGTGATCCCGCTGTGAAGTAGCTCGCCTAGGTGGCGGCGAAGGCGAAGAAGCGTGTAAGACTGCCGGTATAACCCACCACGCGCTGGCGGGACTCGGTGAAATTCCGAACCGGCGGTGATCCACGGTGCGACCGTGGTCAGCCCGCGACCCGGACGGCTCTGCCGCCCGGTGGACCTGGTGAGAATCCGGGGCCGACGGTTGGGGGCGGTTCGTCCGCGCCCAGACAGTCCGGATGGGAGACAGCGCGCGGGACGGACGGGTCCGCCCGGCCGCTGGCTTCAGCGTGCCGTGCCCACCCTCCCGGGGCGGCTGTGCCGTTCCCGGGTTCCGCCTCCGCCTGCCCGCGGCCCCATGGCCGCAGCCTCCCTGACCGCCAGCGCGCGGACGGCGAGTGAGAGGGCAGGGCAGGGCGATGGCCAGCGTCTCCGTCGACGAGGCGATGCGGCGTGCGATCGAGTTGGCGGCGCGCGGGCTCGGCACGACCAGCCCCAACCCGGTGGTCGGGTGCGTGCTGCTCGACGAGGACGGCCAGGTCGTGGGGGAGGGCTTCCACGCGTACGCCGGCGGGCCGCACGCCGAGATCGTCGCCCTGGCGCAGGCCGGGCAGCGGGCCAAGGGCGGCACGGCGGTCGTCACTCTGGAACCCTGTGACCACACCGGTCGCACCGGCCCCTGTAGTTCCGCGCTGGTCCAGGCCGGGGTCGCCCGGGTGGTCATCGCCGTACCCGATCCCAACCCGGTCGCGTCCGGTGGCGCCGCCACCCTGCGCGCCGCCGGGGTCCGCGTCGACCTCGGGGTACGCGGCGAGGAGGCCGAGGCCGGCAACGTCGCGTGGCTGACCTCGATGCGCCGGGGCTGGCCGTACGTCATCTGGAAGTACGCCGCCACGCTCGACGGGCGGGCCGCCGCGCTGGACGGCACCAGCATGTGGATCACCTCGGAGGCGGCCCGGATCGACGTGCACGCGCTGCGGGGCACCGTCGACGCGGTGGTCGCCGGGGTGGGCACCGTGCTCGCCGACGACCCCCGGCTGACCGCTCGCAACCTGCGGGACGGCAGCCTGGCCATCCGGCAGCCGCTGCGGGTGGTGGTGGACAGCTCCGGGCGTACCCCGGCTGACGCCCGGGTCCGCGACGGCGCCGCGCGGACGTGGATCGCGACCGCCGACGAGGTCGGCGCCGGCCCGGACGGCCGGGTCGACCTACCGGCGCTGCTCGCTGCCCTGCACGAGCGGGGGGTCCGCTCGCTGCTGCTGGAGGGCGGCCCCCGGCTGGCCGGCGCGTTCCTGCAAGCCGGCCTGGTCGACAAGGTCATCGGGTACGTCGCGCCCCGGCTGCTCGGTGCCGGACCGACCGCTCTGGTCGACGCGGGAGTGAGCACCATCGCCGAGGCAATCGATCTGGAGTTCGTCGACGTTACGCAGATCGGTCCGGATCTGCGGATCACCGCTTTGCCCCGCAAAAGGGAGGGCTGAGATGTTCACCGGCATTATCGAAGAGTTGGGGGAGATCGTCCGGGTCACGGCGACGGCGGGCGATTCCGCGCTGATCGGCGTCCGTGGTCCGTTGGTCACCTCGGACGCCCGGCACGGCGACTCCATCGCGGTCAACGGCGTCTGCCTGACCGTGGTGGACGTGGCGGACGGGGTCTTCACCGCCGACGTGATGGGCGAGACGCTGCGCCGCTCCGCGCTGGGTGCGCTGAGCGTCGGTGACCCGGTCAACCTGGAGCGGGCCGCCGCGCTCGGCAGCCGGCTCGGTGGGCACCTGGTGCAGGGCCACGTGGACGGGGTCGGCGAGGTGATCTCCCGGGAGCCGGCCGAGCAGTGGGAGACGGTCCGGTTCCGGCTGCCCGCCGGCCTGTCCCGGTACGTGGTGGAGAAGGGCTCGATCACGATCGACGGTGTTTCGCTGACCGTGGCCGAGGTGGGCGCGGACGAGTTCGCCGTCGGGTTGATCCCGACCACGCTCAAGCTGACCACGCTCGGCGCGAAGGGGGCCGGCGACCCGGCCAACCTGGAGGTCGACGTGCTGGCCAAGTACGTCGAGCGGCTGCTCGGCGACCGGTTGGCCGGCTCCGACGGCGCCGGGGCGGCTCCGATCACGGGCGGGGTGGCCTGATGGGTGCGCTCGGTTGGCTGCTGGACGCCCAGGTGCAGGTGGCCGGCTCGCCGGTGCTGGTCCGGGAGATCGTCGGCAACGCGTTCGGCCTGATCTCCGCGCTGCTCGGGCTGCGCCGGGTGGTCTGGGCCTGGCCGGTCGGCATGATCGGCAACGCGCTGCTCCTGACCGTCTTCCTCGGCGGGGTGTTCGCCACCCCGCAGGCGCACGACCTGTACGGGCAGGCCGGGCGACAGGTGTTCTTCTTCGCGGTCAGCGTCTACGGGTGGTGGCGCTGGCAGCGCAACCGTCGCGCCGACGCCGGGCAGGCGGCGGTCGTCCCACGGTGGGCCACCGGGCGGGAGCGGCTGATGCTGCTGCTGGCCGCCGTGGTCGGCACCGCCGCCGCGTACCCGGTGCTCAAGGCACTGGGCTCGTGGGGCCCGCTGCCCGACGCCTGGATCCTCACCGGCAGTCTGCTGGCCACGTACGGCATGGCCCGCGGCTGGGTGGAGTTCTGGCTGCTGTGGATCGCGGTGGACGCGGTCGGCGTGCCGCTGCTGCTGCGCGGCGGGTTCTACCCGTCCGCGGTCATGTACCTGATCTACGGCGCGCTGTGCGTCTGGGGCTTCGCCGCCTGGTGGCGCACCTCGCGTGCGACCCGCCCGGCCACCGCCCGACCCATCTACACGGAGGCTGTGGCATGAGCGAGCACAGCGAGCGAATCATCAGGTTCAGTCACTTGGTGCCTCATGACGCCATGGAGCGAAGCGGAGTGGCGGCATGAGCAGCTTCGGAAGCATCGAGCACGCGATCGCGGAGATCGCGGCCGGTCGGCCGGTCGTCGTGGTCGACGACGCGGACCGGGAGAACGAGGGCGACCTGATCTTCGCGGCCGAGCTGGCCACGCCGGAGCTGATGGCGTTCATGGTGCGCTACACCTCCGGGTACGTCTGCGTGCCGTTGACCGAGAGCGAGGCCGACCGCCTCGACCTGCCGCCGATGCACCACACCAACCAGGACCGGCGCGGCACCGCGTACACGGTGACGGTGGACGCCCGGGAGGGGGTCAGCACCGGCATCTCGGCGGCCGACCGGGCGCACACCATCCGGCTGCTCGCCGCCGCGTCCACCGACCCGACCGACCTGGCCCGCCCCGGGCACGTGGTGCCGCTGCGCGCCCGCGAGGGCGGGGTGCTGCGTCGGCCCGGGCACACCGAGGCCGCGATCGACCTGACCCGGCTGGCCGGGCTGCGCCCGGCCGGCGTGCTCTGCGAGCTGGTCAACGACGACGGCACCATGATGCGGTTGCCCGACCTGGAGAAGTTCGCCGCCGAGCACGGCCTGACGCTGATCACCATCGCCGACCTGATCGCCTACCGGCGGCGCACCGAGAAGCAGGTCGAGCTGGTCGCCGACGCCCGGATGCCCACCCGGCACGGCGTGTTCCGGGCGCTCGGCTACCGTGCCGAGCACGACCCGGCCGAGCACGTCGCGATGGTGCTGGGCGACCTCGGTGACGGCCAGGACGTGCTGGTCCGGGTGCACTCCGAGTGCCTGACCGGGGACGTGTTCGGTTCGCTGCGCTGCGACTGCGGCCCGCAGTTGGACGCCGCGCTGGCTCGGGTCGCGCAGGAGGGGCGGGGCGTCGTGCTCTACGTCCGCGGGCACGAGGGGCGGGGCATCGGGCTGCTGCACAAGCTTCAGGCGTACCAGTTGCAGGATCTCGGCCGTGACACCGTCGACGCCAACCTCGACCTGGGGTTGCCGGCCGACGCCCGGGACTACGGCACCGGCGCGCAGATCCTCTACGACCTGGGTGTGCGCTCGATGCGGCTGCTCACCAACAACCCGGCCAAGCGGGCCGGGTTGGAGGGGTACGGGTTGACGATCACCGGCCGCGAGGGGCTGCCGGCCGGGGCGCACCCGGAGAACCTGCGCTACCTGCGCACCAAGCGGGACCGGATGGGTCACCTGCTGGACGAGTTGGACGAGGGGTCCGAGGCGCCGCTGGGGCGTCCGGTCGCCGACGACGAGATCGGAGCATGACGATGGCGGGTTTCGGTGAGCCGGGAGTCGAGGCGGTGGACGCCGCGGGCCTGACCGTCGGGGTCGTCGCCGCCCGCTGGCACGGCGAGCTGACCGACCACATGGTGGAGCGTGCGGTGGCCGCCGCCGAGGCGTGCGGGGCGCGATCCGTCGTCGCCCGCGTCGCCGGTTCGGTCGAGCTGCCGGTGGTCGCCCAGGCCCTCGCCCGCCGCTGCGACGTGGTGGTCGCCCTCGGCGTGGTGGTGCGCGGCGCCACCGCCCACTTCGACTACGTGTGCCGTTCGGTCACCGACGGTCTGACCCGGGTGGCGTTGGACGAGGGTAAGCCGGTGGCGCACGGGGTGCTCACCGTGGAGACCATCGAGCAGGCCCGGGACCGGGCCGGTCTGCCCGGCTCGGCGGAGGACAAGGGCTGGGCCGCCACCGTCGCCGCCCTCGATGCCGCATTGGCCGTCCGGACCGTGGCGGCGGGCAACGCCCAGCGGGTCGGCTTCGGCGGCTGACGCCTCCGCCGGCCCTCGCTCAGAGTCGACCGGCCTCGATGATCCGGCGCAGGAACTGCCGGGTCCGAGGCTGGGTCGGCTCGCCCAGCACCTGCTCGGGCGGGCCGCTCTCGACGACCCGACCCGCGTCGAGGAAGCACACCTGGTCGGCGACCTCCCGGGCGAAGCCCATCTCGTGGGTGGCCAGCACCATCGTCATCCCGTCGGCCTTCAGGTCGCGGATCATCGTCAGCACCTCGCCGACGAGTTCCGGGTCCAGCGCGGAGGTGACCTCGTCCAGCAGCATCAGCCGGGGCGAGTTGGCAAGGGCCCGCACGATCGCCACCCGCTGCTGCTGACCGCCGGAGAGCCGGTCCGGGTAGGCGTCCGCCTTCGCGCCGAGCCCGACCCGGTCGAGCAGCTCCCGGGCCTGGGCCTCCGCCTCCGCACGAGCCCGCCGGTGTACGCGGCGCGGCGCGAGCGTGATGTTCTCCAACACGCTCAGGTGCGGGAAGAGGTTGTACGCCTGGAAGACCATGCCGATCCGCCGACGGACCCGGTCGGCGTCCACCCGGGGATCGGAGATGTCCTCCCCGTCCAACTCGATGGTGCCGTCGTCGATCTCGTCCAGCAGGTTCACACACCGCAGCAGGGTGGACTTGCCGGACCCGGACGCGCCGATCAGCGCCACCACCTGATGCTCGTCGACGGTCAGGTCGAGCTGGTCGAGCACCACGTGGTCGGCGAACTCCTTGCGCAGACCCCGGCAGCGCAGCAGCGCCATGGTCAGCCTCCCGACTGTCGGCGGGCCGCCCGCAGCGTCACCCAGTCGGTGACCGCGATCAGCGGGATCGCGAGGAGCACGAAGAGCACCCCCGCCACGACGTACGGCGTGTAGTTGAACGTCTGTGCGGTGGCGATCTGCGCGGCGCGGACCGCGTCGATCGGCCCGGCGAGCGAGACCAGCCCGACGTCCTTCTGCAACGCCACCACGTCGTTGAGCAGCGGTGGCGCCACCCGGCGGACGGCCTGCGGCAGGACCACGTGCCGCATCGTCTGCCGGTAGGTCAGGCCCAGCGAGCGGGCCGCGGCGAGCTGGCTGGGGTGCACCGACTCGATGCCGGCCCGGAACACCTCGGCCAGGTAGCCGCCGTAGGTGAGGACCAACGCGAGCCCACCCAGCACCAGCACCGGTGGCATCCCCTGCAACCGCAGGCCGGGTACGCCGAGGGTGAGCAGGTACAGCACGATGATCAGCGGCAGGCCGCGGAACGTGTACGTGTAGCCGGCGGCCAGCGCCCGGACCGGGAAGAAGACCGGGCCGCGCACCGTCCGCAGCACCGCGATCACCAACCCGAGCAGCAGCGCACCAGCCGCACAGCAGACCAGCAGTCGGACGTTGAGCCACAGCCCGGTCACCACCGCCGGGAGCGCGTCCCGGGCGATCTCCGGGTCCAGGAACGACTGCCGGACCCGGTCCCAGCCGGGCGCCCCGGTCACCGCGACGACCAGCAGCGTGCCGAGCACCGCCGTGGACGAGGCCGCGACCAGCACGCTGAAGACGGTCTGCCGACGCCGGTACGCCGACCGCCTCCGCTGCGCCTGCGAGGGGACGTGATCCAGGAGGGTCACCGCAGCTCGGCCGCGCCCGCCACCTGCGCCAGCCACTTCTGCTCCAACTCCTTCAGCGTGCCCGCCGAGGCGAGCTGACCGACCGCGCCGCTCACGCAGGACGTCAGGGGTGAGTTCTTGTCCAGCAGCAACCCGAACGCCTCCGGCGTACCGACCTGCGGCACCTGCCCGACGATCACCGCGTCGGTGATCTCCGCGCCGGTGATGTAGAAGGCGGTCGGCAGGTCCACCACGAGACCGTCCAACTGCCCGTTCTGCAGGGCCTTCTTGGCGTCGTCGTTGCTGTTGTAGACCCGCGGCTCGACGCTCGGCTTGATCACGTCGGTGATCGCCTGGTAGCTGGTGGTGCCGACCTGGGCGCCGAGCCGCGCGTCGCGCAGATCGGCCAGCGACGCCTTGCCGGCGATCTTCGAGGACTTCAACGCGATGACGGTCTGCCGCACCAGGTAGTACGGCGCGGAGAAGTCGACCGCCTGCTTGCGCTCCTCGGTGATGGAGAACTGGTTGATGTCGAAGTCGAAGGTCTTCGGTCCGGGTGCGATCGCCGCGTCGAACTTGACCCGGGTCCAGGTGACGTCCGCGCGGGCGTAGCCGAGCTTCTCGGCCACCGCGTACGCGACAGCCGACTCGAAGCCCTCGCCGCTGTCCGGCTTGTCCTTCGAGAACCACGGCTCGTACGCGGGCTGGTCGGTGGCGATGGTCAGCTTGCCCGGCGTACGGGTGGGCAGGCTGTCCTTGACGCACGACGGCGCCGCGGTGACGACGGGGGTCGGGGTGTCGTCCTGTGGCGCGCATCCGGCGGCGGCGACCACGGCGGCACCGACGACGGTGAGCGCGAAAAGACGTGAGCTGCTAGCCATGGCGGACAGCGTAGAGCGTGACAGCCGTCGATCGACAATTCCCCCACCAGGTCGGTAGGGAATTGTCCCGCTGGCTGGGTGCCTGCGGACCCGGACGTGCGGTGCCGGTCGGCCGGCTGGAAGAATCCTTCCTCGTGAAGACGTTCGAGGAGTTGTTCGCCGAGCTGCAGGCCAAGGCCGCCGCCGGCACCCCGGGCTCGGGCACCGTCGCCGCCCTCGACAAGGGCGTGCACTTCATCGGCAAGAAGGTCGTCGAGGAGGCGGCCGAGTCGTGGATGGCCGCCGAGCACGAGGGGCCGGAGCGCACCGCCGAGGAGATCTCCCAACTGCTCTACCAGGTCCAGGTGCTGATGCTCGCCAGCGGTCTCGAGCTCAAGGACGTCTACCGACATCTGTGAGTGCCCTCACCCGTTGATCGTCATCCGGATCGAAGGAGCACTCCGTCATGCTGCGTGTCGCCATCCCCAACAAGGGCACCCTGGCCGAACCGGCCGCCCAGATGCTGCGCGAGGCGGGCTACCGCCAGCGCACCGACCCCAAGGACCTCGTCTGCCGGGACGCGGCCAACGACGTCGAATTCTTCTACCTGCGTCCCAAGGACATCGCCACCTACGTCGGCTCCGGTGACCTCGACCTCGGCATCACCGGCCGGGACCTGCTGATCGACTCGGCCGCGCCGGCCGAGGAGGTCGTCGACCTCGCCTTCGGGCGGGCCACCTTCCGCTTCGCCGCCCGCCCCGACGACATCGCCTCCGTGCAGGACCTGGGCGGCCACCGGATCGCCACCGCGTACCCGGGGCTGGTCGAGCGGCACCTGCGCGAGGCGGGGGTCAAGGCCGACGTGATCCGCCTCGACGGCGCGGTGGAGAACGCCGTACGCCTCGGGGTCGCCGACGTGATCGCGGACGTGGTGGAGACCGGCGCCACCCTGCGCCAGGCGGGCCTGGTCGTCTTCGGCGAACCGCTGCTGCGCTCCTCGGCGGTGCTGGTCCGACGCGCCGACGCGCCCGCGCACCCCCAGGCCGAGCAGTTGTTGCGCCGTCTGCACGGTGTGCTGGTCGCCCGCCGCTACGTGATGCTCGCCTACGACGTCCCGGCCGGTCTGCTGGACCGGGCCAGCGGGCTCACCCCGGGCATCGAGTCGCCCACCGTCTCGCCCCTGCACCGCGAGGGCTGGGTGGCGGTGCAGGCGATGGTGCTCCGCGACGACGTCCACCGGATCATGGACGAGCTGTACGAGCTTGGTGCCCGCGCCATCCTCGTCACCAACATCCACGCCTGCCGCCTCTGACGCCTACGCCTCGCGGCTGCCCGTCGGGCTGCGCGCCGTCTCGCCGTCGCGCCTGCCCGCCGCGCGCGCCGTCGGGCCTGCCCGCCGCACGCGCCGTCGGGCCTGCCCGCCGCGCGCGCCGTCGGGCCTGCCCGCCGCGCGCGCCGTCTCGCCTGCCCGCCGCACGCGCTGTCGCGCCTGCCCGCCTGCGCGTGTCGCGCCTCGCGTCTCGCGCCTGCCCCCTGCGCCTTGATCAACTCGGTTTCCCCGAAGTGGGGGTGTCCCGCTCGCCGCGACACCCCCATTTCGCCGAACCGGAGTGGATCTACTGCCGCGCGCCGGCCTCGGGTCCGGAGGGCTGGAAAACCACCCCGGGCGCGGCAAGAGCGCGCTCCAACCTTGATGTAGTGGCCTCCACGTCGAGCCGAGGCCACTACATCCTGGTTCGAGCATGATCTTGCGGTTGTGGTCCCGGAGGACGGCCGGTTCGAGCGTGACCTAACTGGTTGTCGTCCCGGACGGCGGCCGGCACGATCGCGATCTCGGGACCGTGCCGTTGACGCTGAGGTTTGAGGCGTTGGTCAGTGGGTGGTGCGTTTGAGGGGCCGGGTGCGGATGGCAGACTGGTGGGGTGAGTGAAACCGAGCTGGTCCGCCTGAAGCCCCGCCGCATCCGCGTGGTGTGTTGGTCGGCGGCGGTCGCGTTGGTGGTGGTGTTCGGTCTGGTCGCCACCTCGTTGACTGGGCCGACCGGCGACGGCTACGGCAGCTTCCAGCGCGGTGACCAGGTGGCCATGATCGGCCTGGGTGTCTTCGGTGCGCTGGGGTTCCTGCTGTTCACCCGTCCCCGGGTGGAGGCGGACGAGCGCGGCATCCGGGTGCGTAACGTGATCAGCTCCTACGAGCTGCCCTGGGAGGTCGTGCGGGGAGTCCGCTTCGATCGGGGTGCGCCGTGGGCCAGCCTGGAACTGCACGACGACGACCTGCTGCCCATGGTCGCCCTGCAGGCGGCCGACAAGGAGTTGGCTGTCGACGGTGTCCGCGCGCTGCGGCGACTGCACCAGGCTCACCAGGCCCGCCTCGCCGAACGCGCCGCCGGTCTCTGACGATCGCCGCGCCGGCCGGCCTGGGCGTTCGCCGCCAATCCCTGACCCCTGACCCCTGACCCCGCCCCGGACCGCAAGATCCGCACAACTTCGGTGAAACTGCTGCCTCCGGCATCGCTGAGGCAACAGTTTCACCGAAGGTGCGCAGATCATGGTGTGCGGAGCACCCGCGTGGCGCTCCCGCGCCCCCGCGCCGGGGGCGTGGTGCGCCGGAAGCGCAAGGGCCTCCGCGCATGGCTTGCCGGGGGACGGCCGCCCGGGTCTGACAGTGCTGCGGGGTCGTTCAGGTGGGCCGGGCCGGTGCCCCGGGTGTCCCGGTTTGGGGGTGGCCGGGACGTCGGTGTAGTGTTGTCGAGTCGACCAGGCTGTCTCCGCATGCGAGCAGGCAGCCTTGAAAGCGGAGCGCCTGCTCCCACCCGAGTCGCCGCTACGGTGGCCGGGTCCGGTCACCGGTTCCGGGCATGTCCCGGTCCCGGATGCGCGATCCTGTGATCGTGCCGACCGGTCGAGCGGGCCCTGGCATGCGCCGGGGCCTTCTGCTTTTCGGGTCGGTTCCCATCCGGGAGCCGCGGGGGTCGGCACCTGAGCAGAAACGACTCGAGGAGGCCCCATCAGCGTCGAACCACGCGTGAACGAGCAGATCCGGGCACGTGAGGTCCGACTGGTCGGCCCAGAGGGTGAGCAGGTGGGCATCGTCCCGCTGGAGCGCGCTCTTCAGCTGGCCGCGGACGTCGATCTGGACCTGGTCGAGGTTGCGCCGATGGCGCGCCCGCCGGTGTGCAAGCTCATGGACTTCGGCAAGTTCAAGTACGAGAGCGCACTGAAGGCGCGCGAAGCGCGGCGTAACCAGCAGCAGACCGTCATCAAGGAAATGAAGCTTCGGCCGAAGATCGACCCGCACGACTACGAGACCAAGAAGGGTCACGTGGTGCGGTTCCTCAAGGCGGGCGACAAGGTCAAGGTGACGATCATGTTCCGCGGTCGCGAGCAGAGTCGCCCGGAGCTGGGTTACCGGCTTCTGCGTCGGCTCGAATCCGAGATCACGGACCTGGGATACGTCGAGGCCGCTCCCAAGCAGGACGGCCGAAACATGATCATGGTTCTCGCTCCGCACCGGGCCGTCAAGGCTTCCGCGGTCGCCGCCACGGCGTCTCGCGGTGGCCCTCGGGACCGGGCCGCGGACGAGTCCGCCGCTCCGGCAGCCGATGACGCCGCGGCGGTCGGCGAGACCGCAGCAGCAGCCGGTGACACCGGCACCGCCGCCACCAGCGGCGAGTAACAGGGGAGAAGACGTTCCACATGCCGAAGATGAAGAGCCACACGGGTATGGGTAAGCGGGTCCGGGTGACCGGCAAGGGCAAGATCGTTGCCCAGCAGGCCGGCCTGCGCCACAACCTGGAGAAGAAGCCCTCCACCCAGACCCGCCGGCTGACCGGCACGGTCGTGCTGGCCAAGGCCGACGTCAAGCGCATCAAGAAGCTGCTCGGCCGCTGACGCGCGCCACCTTTACGTAAGAAGGAGTTGAGATGGCACGCGTCAAGCGGGCTGTGAACGCCCAGAAGAAGCGTCGTACCCTGCTGGAGACCGCGAGCGGTTACCGCGGTCAGCGCTCCCGGCTGTACCGCAAGGCCAAGGAGCAGGTGCTGCACTCGATGCAGTACTCCTACCGGGACCGTCGCGACCGCAAGGGCGACTTCCGGCAGCTGTGGATTCAGCGGATCAACGCGGGCGCCCGGGCGAACGGGATGACCTACAACCGTCTGATCCAGGGCCTGCGCCTGGCCGGTATCGAGGTCGACCGCAAGATCCTGGCCGACATGGCTGTCAACGACGCCGCTTCCTTCGCGGCGATCGTGGAGCTGGCCCGGGCCGCGGTCACGGCCGAGGGCACCGGCGGCGCGGCGGCTCAGGCCGCCTGATCCCCACGCACCAGAGCGAGGCGTCTCCCGTGTCGGCACCGCCGTCCGGGGGGCGCCTCGATCGTGCCGGAGGAGCGCACATCATGGCCTTCACCCCGCGTACCCCCAGGGTTGTCGCCGCCCGCCGGTTGCAACGCCGCCGGGACCGCGACGCCACCGGCCGGTTCCTGGCCGAGGGCCCGCAGGCGGTCCGCGAGGCCCTCGCGCGGCCGGGCGTGGTGACCGAGCTGTTCGGTACGCCCGCCGCGCTCGACCGGTACCCGGAGTTGGCCGCCACGGCGGCCCGCGCCGACGTGCCGGTCTCCGAGGCGACCGACGAGGCCCTCGCCGCGCTGGCCGAGACCGTCGCCCCGCAGGGGCTGGTCGCCGTCTGCCGGCACCTGGACGTGCCGTTGGAGCAGGCCCTCGCGGGCGGACCCCGACTGGTGGCGGTGCTGGCCGAGATCCGCGACCCGGGCAACGCCGGCACGGTGCTGCGGACCGCCGACGCGGCCGGGGCGGGCGCGGTGGTCTTCGCCGGCGACGCCGTCGACCCGTACAACGGTAAGTGTGTGCGGGCCTCGGCCGGCAGCCTGTTCCACGTCGACGTGGTCCGCGCGCCCGACCCGGTCGCGGTGGTCGACGCGCTGCGGGCCGCCGGGTTGTCGATCTTCGCCACCACCGGGTACGGCGACAGCGACCTCGACGACCTGACCGACTACGGCCGACTCGTCGGGCCCACCGCCTGGCTGTTCGGCTCGGAGGCGCACGGGCTGCCCGAGGAGTTGACGGCCGCGGCCGACGCCCGGGTGCGGGTTCCCCTGTACGGGCGCGCGGAGAGCCTCAACCTGGCTGCCGCGGCGGCCGTGTGCCTGTACGCTTCAGCGAGAGCACAGCGCTGACGGTGTCCACACACCCGGCGCGACCGAGAGCAGGGGAGAGCGTCCGTCCATGAACGCGCCACGGCGTTCGTTTAGCCAGCCCGCCGGTGTCGGCGGGCGGCGGGCCTGACCTGCTCCCTGCGCAACTCCTACCGGCGGGCTGCGGCACAGCCGCGCGTCCGTAGACTCGCTTCGCCGCCCCGATGAGGGCTGGCGCCGCCGTGAGGGAGTGCCCGTACGCCATGAGCTACCGCAACGATCCGTACGACCCGAAGCAGGTCGCCCTGCTCGACCCCGCCGCCCTGGCCGAGGCCGTCGCGGACGCCACGAAGGCGTTCGACGCCGCCGCCGACCCGGACGCGTTGACCGCGCTGCGCTCGGTGCACCTCGGTGACCGGTCCCCGGTCTCGTTGGCCCGCCGGGAGATCGGCGCGTTGCCACCGGCCGCGAAGTCCGACGCCGGCAAGCGGGTCAACGAGGCCCGCCGCGCCATCGAGTCCGCGTACGCCGAGCGCGCCCAGGTGGTGGAGCGCGAGCAGGCCGAGCGGGTGCTGGTCGAGGAGCGGGTGGACGTCACACTGCCCTACGACCGGCGTCCGCGCGGTGCCCGGCACCCGCTGAGCACGCTGATGGAGTCGATCAGCGACCTGTTCGTCGCGATGGGCTACGAGGTGGCCGAGGGGCCCGAGGTCGACCTGGAGTGGGTCAACTTCGACGCGTTGAACATCCCCGCCGACCACCCGGCGCGCGGGTTGATGGACACCTTCCACATCGCACCGGAGGGCTCCGGCCTGGTGCTGCGGACGCACACCTCGACGGTGCAGACCCGCACGATGCTCAGCCGTAAGCCGCCGATCTACGTGATCGTGCCCGGTCGCGTCTACCGCACCGACGAGATCGACGCCACGCACAGCCCGGTGTTCCACCAGGCCGAGGGTCTGGTGGTCGACAAGGGCATCACGATGGCGCACCTGCGGGGGACGCTCGACCACTTCGCCCGGGCGATGTTCGGGCCGGAGGCGAAGACCCGGTGGCGACCGCACTACTTCCCCTTCACCGAGCCGTCGGCGGAGTTCGACGTGTGGTTCCCGGAGCACCGCGACGGCCCGCAGTGGGTCGAGTGGGGTGGCTGCGGCATGGTCAACCCGCGGGTGCTGCGCGCCTGCGGCGTCGACCCGGAGGTCTACTCCGGATTCGCGTTCGGCATGGGCATCGACCGGACCCTGATGATCCGGCACGGGGTCAGCGACATCCGCCATCTCTTCGAGGGCGACGTGCGGTTCAGCCGCGCGCTCGGGACCGAGGCGTAGGCGATGCGGGTACGAGACACGGGAACGGTGGTCTGAAGTCATGCGAGTTTCTGTCAGTTGGCTGCGGGAGTACGTCGACCTCCCCGCCGACCTGCCCACCGGTGACCTGGAGCAGGCCCTGGTCGACCTCGGCATCGAGGTCGAGTCCGTCGTGGATCTGCGCGAGAGCGTCACCGGCCGGCTCGTCGTCGGTGAGGTACGCGAGATCGAAGAGCTGACCGGCTTCAAGAAGCCGATCCGGTTCTGCCGGGTGGACGTGGGTGACGCGAACGGCACCGGCGAGCCGCAGGAGATCGTCTGCGGGGCGCGGAACTTCGCCGTCGGTGACCGGGTGGTGGTGATCCTGCCCGGCGGTGTGCTGCCCGGCGGGTTCGCGATCGGCGCCCGGAAGACGTACGGGCACAACTCGGCGGGCATGATCTGCTCGGCGAAGGAGCTGGGCCTGGGCGACGACCACTCCGGCATCATCGTGCTGGGGCCGGACGTGGCGGCCAAGCCGGGCGACGACGCGCGCCCGGTGGTCGGTCTCGACGACGTCGTGCTCGACCTGGAGATCACCCCCGACCGGGGGTACGCGCTGAGCCTGCGCGGCCTGGCCCGGGAGCTGTCGCACGCGTTCGACGTGCCGCTGCGCGACCCGGCCCTGATGCCCGCGCCGCGCGGCACCGAGGAGCCCGCGTACCCGGTGGAGGTCCGCGACACGGTCGGCTGCGACCGATTCACCGCCCGTCTGGTCCGGGGCGTCGACCCGGGCGCGCCGACCCCGTCGTGGATGGCCCAGCGGCTCGTCACGGCCGGCATCCGCAGCATCTCGCTGCCCGTCGACATCACCAACTACGTGATGCTGGAGCTGGGCCAGCCGATGCACGCCTTCGACGCCGACCGGATCGTCGGGTCGCTGGTGGTCCGCCGAGCCGAGGCGGGGGAGAAGCTGACCACCCTGGACGGCGTCAACCGGGTGCTCACCGCCGACGACATGGTCATCTGCGACGCTGGGCTGTCCAACGCCCTCGGGGGCGGGGGCGACGGCGTCCCGATCTCCCTCGCCGCGGTGATGGGTGGTGAGACCAGCGAGGTCGTCACCGGGACCACCACCAACGTGCTCTTCGAGGCGGCGCACTGGGACCCGGCGATGGTCGGGCGCACCGCCCGTCGGCACAAGCTGTTCAGCGAGGCCGCGAAGCGCTGGGAGCGGGGCGTCGACCCGGCCGTGGCGCTCGTCGCGTTGGAGCGTGCCGTGGGCCTGCTGACCGAGCACGGCGGCGGCACGCCGAGCGCGGAGATCCTGGACATCGACCACATCCGGCCGCGTACCCCGATCAGCCTGCCTGCGGACCTGCCGACCCGGCGGGTCGGCGTCGAGTACCCGCCGGCGCGGGTGGTCGCGCTGCTGGAGCGGGTCGGCTGCACCGTCGCGCAGGGCGCGGACCGGTTGTCCGAGGACCCGGGCACGGTCGGTGTGGCCAGCGGCGTGGGGACGGTGCTGAGCGTCACCCCGCCGACCTGGCGGCCCGACCTGACCGACCCGGCGGACCTGGTCGAGGAGGTGGTCCGCCTCGACGGGTACGACAAGGTGCCGTCGGTGCTGCCGAGCGCGCCCCCCGGTCGTGGTCTGACCCCACGGCAGCGTCGCCGCCGGGCGGTCGCCGACTCGCTGGCGGAGCGGGGGTACGTGGCGGTGCTCGCGCACCCGTTCGTGTCGCCGGAGCTGGCCGACCAGCTCGGCCTGCCGGCCGACGACGCGCGTCGGCCCGCGGTGCGGCTGGCCAACCCGTTGTCCGAGGAGGAGCCGCTGCTGCGCACCACACTGCTCGGCCCGCTGCTCGGGGTCCTCAAGCGCAACCTCGGCCGGGGCCAGCGTGACCTCGCCCTGTACGAGATCGGCGCGGTCTTCCACCCGCGTGTCGGTGCGGGCAGCCCGCCGGCGATGGGCGTGGACCGGCGTCCCAGCGACGCGGAGTTCGCCGCCGCCGACGCGGTGGTCCCGGCGCAGCCGGTGCACGTCGCGGCGGTGCTCTCCGGCGACATCGACCCGGCCGGCTGGTGGGGTGCCGGTCGACCGGCCGGCTGGGCGGACGCCATCGAGGCGGCCCGGGACGTGCTGGACGCCGCCGGTGTGCCCGGCGAACAGGTCGAGGTCCGCGCGGCCGAGTACGCGCCGTGGCACCCGGGCCGCTGCGCCGAGCTGCTTGTCGACGGCACTGTCGTCGGGCACGCCGGTGAGCTGCACCCGGTGGTCGTCGGGGCGTTGGAGCTGCCCCGTCGCACCTGCGCGATGGAGTTGAACCTGGACGCGTTGCCGCCGAGTCCGGTGACGCCCGCGCCGTCGGTCTCCGGCTTCCCGCCCGCCCTCATCGACGTGGCGTTGGTGGTGGACGAGTCGGTGCCGGCGGAGCAGGTGCGCCGGGCGCTGGAGGCGGGCGCCGGTGAGCTGCTGGAGGACGTGCGGCTGTTCGACGTCTACTCCGGCGCGCAGCTCGGTGCCGGTCGCCGGTCGCTGGCGTACAAGCTGACGTTCCGGGCACCGGACCGCACGCTGACCGTCGAGGAGGCGGTCGCGGCGCGGGACGCGGCGGTCGCCGTCGCCACGGAGCGCCTCGGCGCCACCCTGCGCGGCGCGTAGGGCCAGCCAAGTCGATCATGGAGTTGTGGTGCCTGGCTCGGTGTTACACGGGGGGCTTTGTCACCCACCACACCTCCATGATCGACGAGGCGGGTGCAGCTGACCCTATTCATTAGCATGCAGCGGGTTGCATGAACTTGCACTCGTGTGTCACCCCTGTTAATCTTCGCTGCATATTCATGCGGAGGTGAGTATGGGGATTCGAGTCGCGGTCGCCGGTGCGAGCGGCTACGCCGGGGGCGAGTTGCTCCGCCTGGTCGTCGGGCACCCGGAGTTCGAGTTGGTCGCCGCCACCGCACACAGCCAGGCCGGGCACCGCGTCGACGCCGTGCACCCCCAGCTGACCGGGCTCGACCTGGTGTTCGGCGCGACCGACCCGACCAGCCTGGCCGACGCCGACCTGGTCTTCCTGGCCCTGCCGCACGGTGAGTCGGCGGCCCTCGCCGCGCAGTTGCCGGCCGAGGTGCGCGTCGTCGACCTCGGTGCCGACCACCGACTGGCCGACCCGTACGCCTGGGCGCAGTACTACGGCGGCACCCACGCCGGGCAGTGGACCTACGGCCTGCCCGAGCTGCCCGGTCAGCGGGAGCTGATCGCCGGCTCGACCCGGGTGGCCAACACCGGCTGCTACGCCGCCGCGATCACCCTGGCGCTCGCGCCGCTGATCGCCGACGGTGCGGCCGACCCGGCCGACGTGGTGGTGGTCGCCGCCTCCGGCACCTCCGGGGCGGGCCGCGCGGCCAAGGCGCACCTGCTGGCCAGCGAGGTCATGGGCGACCTGTCGCCGTACCGGGTCGGCACCCACCAGCACGTTCCGGAGATCAAGCAGGCGACCGGGGCTACCGGCCTGTCGTTCACCCCGGTCCTGGCGCCGATGCCGCGCGGCATCCTGGCCACGGTCACGGCGGTGCCGGCGCGCGGCGTCGACCCGCAGGAGGTGCTGACGCGGGCGTACGCGGACGCGCCGTTCGTGCACGTGCTGCCGGAGGGTCGCTGGCCGCACACGGCGGCCACGATGGGCTCCAACTCGTGTCACCTGCAGGCCACCGTCGACGTCGACTCGGGGCGGCTGATCGTGCTCAGCGCGCTGGACAACCTGGGCAAGGGCGCCGCCGGTCAGGCAGTGCAGAACGCCAACCTCATGCTCGGCCTGCCGGAGACGACGGGCCTGTCGATCTGGGGAGTCAGCCCGTGAGCGCGACGAGTGCGGCGCGGCGGAGCCCCGCAGTCGCGAACGAAAGGCAGGCGCCGTGAGTGTCACCACCCCTCGGGGGTTCCGGGCGGCCGGGGTGGCCGCCGGGCTCAAGGCCAGCGGCGGCGCGGACGTCGCCCTGGTGGTCAACGACGGCCCGGACGCCGGTGTCGCCGGTGTCTTCACCACCAACCGGGTCAAGGCCGCGCCGGTGCTCTGGAGCCAGCAGGTCGTGCAGGGCGGTGTGGTCCGCGCGGTGGTGCTCAACTCCGGCGGTGCCAACGCCTGCACCGGCCCGGGCGGTTTCCAGGACACCCATGCCACCGCCGAGCACGCCGCCGCCGAGTTGACCTCGGTGAGCCCGCGGCTGATCCTCGGTGCCGGTGAGGTAGCGGTCTGCTCGACGGGCCTGATCGGTGAGCGGCTGCCGATGCCCAAGCTGCTGCCCGGCGTCCGGTCGGCGATCAGGAGCTTGTCCCGCGACGGTGGCGGGGCCGCCGCCGAGGCCATCATGACCACGGACACCCGGCCGAAGACCACAGTGGCCCGGGGCAGCGGCTGGACGGTCGGCGGCATGGCCAAGGGCTCCGGGATGCTCGCTCCCGGGATGGCGACCATGCTCTGCGTGCTCACCACCGACGCGGTGGCCGGGCCGGCGGTGCTGGACGAGGCGCTGCGCGCGGCGACCCGGGTCACCTTCGACCGGGTCGACTCCGACGGCTGCATGTCCACGAACGACACGGTGTTGCTGTTGGCCAGCGGTGCGAGCGGCATCGAGCCGACGGTGGCCGAGTTGACCGCTGTGGTCACCGCGGCCTGTCACGACCTGGCCCAGCAGTTGGTGGCCGACGCCGAGGGCGCCACCAAGGAGGTCGCCATCGAGGTGGTGAACGCCGCCGACGAGGACGACGCGGTCGAGGTGGGCCGTACGGTGGCCCGCAACAACCTGGTCAAGACCGCGCTGTTCGGCAACGACCCGAACTGGGGTCGGATCCTCGCCGCCGTCGGCACCACCCGGGCCGCCTTCGATGCGGACGAGGTGGACGTGGCGGTCAACGGGGTGTGGGTGTGTCGGGGCGGTGCGGGCGCCGAGGACCGTTCGAAGGTGGACCTGACCGGGCGGGGCGTGACCATCCGGATCGACCTGCACGCGGGTACGGCGGCGGCGACGATCTGGACCAACGACCTGTCCCACGCGTACGTGCACGAGAACTCGGCGTACTCGACGTGAGCGCGAGGAACGCAGCGGAGCGGAGTCCCGCAGTCGCGAACGAAAGGCCGGCGCGGTGAGCCTGACCACCGATCTCGCCCGGGCCCAGGTCAAGGCGGAGACCCTGATCGAGGCGTTGCCCTGGCTGGCGCGTTTCTCCGGTTCCACTGTCGTGGTCAAGTACGGCGGCAACGCGATGACCGATCCGGAGTTGCAGCGGGCGTTCGCGGCGGACATGGTCTTCCTGCGGTACGCCGGTCTGAAGCCGGTGGTGGTGCACGGCGGCGGCCCGCAGATCTCCGCGATGTTGGGTCGGCTCGGCATCGCCAGTGAGTTCCGGGGTGGCCTGCGGGTGACCACCGCCGAGGCGATGGACGTGGTCCGGATGGTGCTGGTCGGGCAGGTGGGCCGCGAGCTGGTCGGTCTGATCAACTCGCACGGCCCGTACGCCGTCGGCCTGTCCGGTGAGGACGCCCGGCTGTTCACCGCGGTGCGCCGCCCGGCGTACGTGGACGGGTTGCCGGTCGACGTCGGTCAGGTCGGGGACGTCGAGTCGGTCGACGTGTCGGCGGTGACGGACCTGATCGAGGCCGGTCGGATTCCGGTGATCTCCACGGTGGCGCCGGACGTCGACGGGGTGCTGCACAACCTCAACGCGGACACCGCCGCCGCGGCGCTGGCGATCGCGTTGCGGGCTCGCAAGCTGGTCGTGCTCACCGACGTGGCCGGCCTGTACGCGGACTGGCCGGACACCACCAGCCTGGTCTCCGAGATCACCGCGGACGACCTGGCCAAGCTGCTACCGGGTCTGGAGTCGGGGATGGTGCCGAAGATGGAGGCCTGTCTGCGGGCGGTGCGTGGGGGAGTGCCCGCCGCGCACGTCGTCGACGGTCGGGTGGCGCACTCCACGTTGTTGGAGGTGTTCACCTCGGAAGGGTTCGGGACGATGGTGGTGCCGGGAGACGGGATGGTCGTGTCGTGAGCACGTTGGCGCAGCGCTGGAAGCAGTCCATGATGGACAATTACGGCACGCCGCCACTGGCGCTGGTCTCCGGCGCCGGTGCCGTCGTGGTCGACGACTCCGGCCGGGAATACCTCGACCTGGTCGGCGGCATCGCGGTGAACGCCCTCGGGCACGCCCATCCGGCCGTGGTCGCGGCGGTGTCGAAGCAGGTCGCGACCCTCGGGCACGTCTCCAACCTCTACGTCGCCGAGCCGCCGGTGGCCTTGGCCGAGCTGTTGTTGGCGCTCGCCGGTCGACCGGGCCGGGTCTTCTTCGCCAACTCGGGCGCGGAGGCCAACGAGGCGGCGTTCAAGCTCTCCCGGCGTACCGGTCGCACGCACGTGGTGGCCACCAGGGGCGGCTTCCACGGCCGCACCATGGGTGCGCTCGCGTTGACCGGTCAGCCGGCCAAGGCCGACCCGTTCCGGCCGTTGCCCGGCGAGGTGACCCACGTCGACTACGGCGACGTCGCCGCCTTGGAGGAGGCCGTCTCCGACGCCACCGCGATGCTGATCGTGGAGCCGATCCAGGGTGAGAACGGTGTGGTCGTCCCGCCGGCCGGTTACCTCGCGGCGGCCCGGCGGATCACCGCCCGGCACGGGGCGTTGCTGGTCCTCGACGAGGTGCAGACCGGCATCGGCCGTACCGGGCACTGGTTCGCGCACCAGGCCGACGGCGTGGAGCCGGACGTCGTCACCCTGGCCAAGGGTCTGGGCGGCGGGTTGCCGATCGGCGCCACGCTGGCCTTCGGCCCGGCCGCCGACCTGCTCACCCCCGGCTCGCACGGCACCACCTTCGGCGGCAACCCGGTCAGCTGCGCGGCGGCGCTCGCCGTGGTGGCGACCATCGCCAACGAGGGGCTGCTCGACAACGTCAAGCGGGTCGGTGAGCGGCTGCGCCGGGGCATCGAGGCGCTGGGCCACCCGCTGATCGCCGACGTACGCGGCGCGGGGCTGCTGCTCGGCGTGGCGCTCACCGCGCCGGTGGCGTCGGTGCTCGCCGACGCCCTGCGGGAGGCCGGTTTCCTGGTGAACCCGGTGCAGCCGGGTGTGCTCCGGCTGGTCCCGCCCCTGATCCTCACCGCCGCCCAGGCCGACGCGTTCGTCGCCGCGCTGCCCGCCGCGCTGGACGTGACGGCCCCGGCGGCCGCGGGCGCGGCACTCGAACCGACCACGCCGACCACCACGACAGGGACGACTCGATGACCCGGCACTTCCTGCGCGACGACGACCTTTCGCCCGCCGAGCAGTCAGCGGTCCTCGACCTGGCGGAGCGGATGAAGGCGGACCGGTTCGGTCACCGGCCGCTGGTCGGCCCCCGTTCGGTGGCGGTCCTCTTCGACAAGCAGAGCCTGCGGACCCGGATCTCGTTCGACGCCGGGATCGCCGAGCTGGGTGGGCACCCGCTCGTCGTGGACACGCAGGTCACCCACTTCGGTCGGGGTGAGTCGCTCGCCGACGCGGGGCGTGTGCTGTCCCGCTACGTCGCGGCCATCGTGCTGCGCACCCACGGCGACGACCGGATCGCCGAGGTGGCGGCGGGGGCGAGCGTGCCGGTGGTGAACGCGCTCACCGACGGCTTCCACCCGTGTCAGCTGCTGGCCGACCTGCTCACCGTCCGGGAGCGGTGCGGCGGCACGGCCGGGCGCACCCTGGCGTACGTGGGAGACGGCGCGAACAACATGGCGCAGTCGTACCTGCTGGCCGGGGCGACGGCCGGGATGCACGTCCGGGTCGCCGGGCCGGAGGGTTTCGCGCCCGATCCGTCCGTGGTGGACCGAGCGGCCCGGATCGCCGCCGAGACCGGCGGGTCGGTGCGGGTGCTGACCGACCCGGCGCAGGCGGCACGCGACGCCGACGTGCTCGCCACCGACACCTGGACCTCGATGGGTCAGGAGTCCGACGGGCTGGACCGGATCACGCCGTTCCTGCCGTACCAGGTCAACAAGGAGTTGCTCGGTCAGGCCGCACCGGACGCGATCGTGCTGCACTGCCTGCCCGCGCACCGCGGCGAGGAGATCACCGACGAGGTGCTCGACGGTCCACAGAGCGCGGTCTTCGACCAGGCGGAGAACCGGCTGCACGCGCAGAAGGCGTTGCTGACGTTCCTGCTGGACGCCACGCCCGGGGAGTCCCGATGACCGCCCCGTTGACCCGCGCGGCCCGGCACGCCCGGATCGTGGAGCTGATCCGCGACAAGGCCATCCGGTCGCAGACCGAGCTGGCCGACCTGCTCGCCGCCGACGGTGTCGGGGTCACTCAGGCCACCCTCTCGCGGGACCTCGAGGAGTTGGGCGCGGTCAAGGTTCGCGGGGGTGACGGACCGGCCGTCTACCTGATCCCCGAGGACGGTAAGCGGCCGTTGCGCGACGCCGAGGCCGCGCCGGCCCGGTTGATGCGGTTGCTGCACGAGCTGCTCAACGGCGTCGACTCCAGCGGCAACATCGCCGTGTTGCGGACCCCGCCGGGCGCGGCCCAGTATCTGGCCAGCGCGTTGGACCGGGCGGGCCTGCCGGAGGTCGTCGGCACCATCGCCGGCGACGACACCATCCTCGTCGTGGCCCGTGAGGCCGTCGGTGGGGCCGCGCTCGGCGAGAAGCTCGCCGGCTGGGCCCGGCGCGACGACACCGTCGAGGGGACCACCACGTCATGATCCAGCGAGCGCCGCGAGTGCGCCCCGCAGTCGCGAGCGAAAGGCAAGCCGAGAAATGATGGGCGACGTGGACGACAAGAGCCTGACCGAGAACAGCGCAGCCACCAACCGGACGAGCCTGTGGGGTGGCCGGTTCGCCGGCGGTCCCGCCGAGGCGCTCGCCCGACTGTCGGTGAGCGTGCAGTTCGACTGGCGCCTGGCCCCGTACGACATCGCCGGTTCCCGGGCGCACGCCCGGGTCCTCGCCGGCGCCGGCCTGCTCGACCCGGAGGAACTGGGTCGGATCCTGGCCGCGTTGGACGACCTGGAGGCCGCGTGCGCCTCCGGGGCGTTCCGGCCGACGATCGACGACGAGGACGTGCACACCGCGTTGGAGCGCGGCCTGCTGGAGCGCCTCGGCAGCCTCGGCGGCAAGCTGCGCGCCGGCCGGTCCCGCAACGACCAGGTCGCCACCGACCTGCGGCTCTACCTGCGCGACCACGCGCGGGGCGTGGCCAGTCGCCTGGTCGAGCTGGCCGAGGCGTTGGTCGAGCAGGCCGAGCGGCACATCGACACCGCCGCGCCCGGCATGACCCATCTCCAGCACGCCCAGCCGGTCACCTTCGGGCACTGGTTGCTCGCCCACGTGCAGCCGTTGCTGCGGGACCTGGAGCGGCTGCGCGACTGGGACCACCGGGCGGCCGTCAGCCCGCTCGGCGCGGGCGCCCTCGCCGGTTCCGGGTTGCCCCTGGACCCGGTGGCGGTGGCCAAGGAACTGGGCTTCCGTACGTCGTTCGCCAACTCGATGGACGCGGTCGCCGACCGGGACTTCGTCGCCGAGTTCCTCTTCACCACCGCGATGATCGGGGTGCACCTGTCCCGGCTCGGCGAGGAGGTGGTGCTCTGGACGTCGCACGAGTTCGGCTGGGTGGAGCTGGACGACTCGTTCGCCACCGGTTCGTCGATCATGCCGCAGAAGAAGAACGCGGACATCGCGGAGCTGGCTCGGGGCAAGTCCGGGCGGCTGGTCGGTGGCCTGGTGACCGTCCTGACCATGCTCAAGGGCCTGCCGATGACCTACGACCGGGACATGCAGGAGGACAAGGAGCCGGCCTTCGACGCCGTCGACACCCTGGAGCTGCTGCTGCCCGCCCTGGCGGGGATGATCTCCACGATGTCGGTCCGGGTGGACCGCCTCGTCGCCGCCGCCCCGGTCGGGTTCTCCCTGGCCACCGAGGTCGCCGACTGGCTGGTCCGGCGCAACGTGCCGTTCCGTGACGCGCACGAGATCACCGGCCGGTTGGTGGCGCTCTGCGCGGCCCGCGAGTGCGAGCTGGAGGACGTCTCCGACGAGGACCTGGCCGCGATCAGCAGGCACCTCGACCCGTCGGTGCGCGACGTGCTCTCGGTCCGTTCGGCCCTGGCGGCCCGCACCACCCCGGGCTCGACCGGCCCCGGCCCGGTCGCCGACCAGCTCGCCGCCGCCGCCGACCGGCTGGCCGGCTGGCGGGAGTGGGCCACCGAGTCGGTCGTACCGCGCTGACCTCGCCGCGGCGTCGGCGTGTCGCGTCGGCGCCGCGGTCGGTTCAGGCCGTCGGCCGCTCCCGCTTCGGGAGCTTGGCGACCACCATGTCGTACGACCCGTCGACCGCCTCGGTCAGCTCCTCGGCGTCGATTGCGCCGTCCAGGCGCAGGGTGTTCCACCCGGACCGGCCGATGTAGGCCATCACCGTGGCGTCGTCCGGGTGCCGGTGCAGCCACTCGTCGGCGACCTCCCGGGTCGGCCCGCACTTGACACCGACCGTCGGCTTACCCGCACCGTTGCCGAGGAACGCGAAGATCCGGCTGCCGACCTTCACCACCTCGTCGCCCTCCCACGGCCGGTCCAGCCATGCTCCCGGTTTGGCCAGGCAGTACGCCAGCATGTCCGCGCGCTCCATGGGTGCCTCCTCGTCGTCCGCACAGTGTGCCCGCCGCGCCGCCGCTCGGCACGCGACGTGCCGCCGCCACACCGCCGCAGCCCGCTTGATCGACTCCACATCGCCGACGTGGCGCGCTCTCGCCGTCCCGACACCCCCACGTCGCCGATGTGGCGCGCTCGATCCGCCAGGGCTGTGCCGTGCGGTCAGGGGGTGGGTTCGGCCGGCTCGGTCGAGCGGGCGGCGACCCGCTCGTAGCGCTGCCGGGCCGCCTGTGCGCTGCCCAGCCCCAGCCCGTACGCGATCGCCTGCCAGGTCAGCCCGCGGTCGCGGGCCAGGGTCATCAGCCCGGCCTCCAGGGCGTCCAGCTCGGCGCGGACGTGTGGCAGCAGCGTCAGCGCGGCGGTGAGGTCAGCGGTGTCGACCGGTTCCTCGGCCGGTTCGCGCTCGGCTCCGCCCGCCGCGAGGGCGGTGATCAGGGCCACCGCCTCCCAGGGGTCCAGCACGTAGGGGTGGGCCCAGCGTCCGCGCCGGCTGTCGGTGTCGGCGTGCCGTTCGCTGATCCGCTGGAGTGCCTCGTGGGTGCGGTGGGCGCGGGCGCGGGCCGGGTGGGGCGCGCTGAACGGATCGTCCGTCGTCATATCCCGAGCACACACCATCAACAAAGCGTTGTCAACATAATGTTGAAAAGACGGTGCTGGCCGACGGGGGTGGCCGCACCGTCAGTCATCCTCGGCTTGCAGGTCGAGGTGGAGGCGGGGTTTCCTGCAAGGATGGATTACCCCTGGCTGACCGCCCCTGCCAGCGACGTCGCCGAGACAGCGCGGACCCTGCTCGGCTGGGAGATCACGGCAGGTGGTGTCCGGATCAGGCTGACCGAGGTGGAGGCGTACGCGGGCACGGGGGAGGATCCTGCCTCGCACGCCCATCGAGGCCCCACGCCCCGCACCCAGGTGATGTTCGGTCCGGCCGGGTACGCCTACACCTACTTCGTGTTCGGCGTGCACTGGTGTCTGAACGTCGTGTGCGGTCGCGAGGGCGAGGCGTCCGCCGTCCTGCTACGGGCCGGCGAGGTCGTCGACGGCCTGGACATCGCCCGAAAGCGTCGGGGGGACCAGGTACCCGATCGCGACCTCGCCCGTGGGCCCGCGCGGCTGGTGGTCGCGCTCGGGATCAGCGCGTCGGCCAACGGCACCTCCGTGCTCGACGGCGAGGGGCCGCTGCTGTTGACGCCGCCGACCAGGCCGGTCGAGAGATCGGCCGTCTCAGCCGGGCCGCGAGTCGGCGTGGCCGCCGCGCACGACGTGCCGTGGCGTTTCTGGATCACCGGCGACGCCACCGTGAGCAGCTACCGGCGGCACACGCCCCGCCGTCGGACCGCGAGACCGGCCGGGGGGTAGCCCCGATCGAGCCGAAACTCGGACCCGGTCTCCACGGTCACCGGGATAGGGTCCGCCGGGAGGTGCCTGGTGAGTTTCCGGCTGGCGGCGTACGCCGTGTGCATCAAGGACGATCGGGTGCTGCTCGTGCACTACGTGACACCGGCGGGCGAGAGGCACTGGACCCTGCCCGGCGGCAAGGTCGAGCACGCGGAGG
The DNA here is from genome assembly GCF_029581455.1 of Micromonospora sp. WMMD964. Taxonomy (NCBI): domain Bacteria; kingdom Bacillati; phylum Actinomycetota; class Actinomycetes; order Micromonosporales; family Micromonosporaceae; genus Micromonospora; species Micromonospora sp. WMMD964. The sequence goes on from NZ_CP120860.1 coordinate 3,581,313, forward strand.
ATCCGTTCGACGCGGTGATCCGGGAGGTCGCCGAGGAGACCGGTTACGAGGCGGTGGTCGAGCGACTGCTGGGTGTGGATTCGCGGGTGATTCCCGCTGCGGAGGCATGGTTGCGGATCGAGCACCAGAATGTCGGGGTCTTCTACCGTGTCCGCGTCGTCGGCGGCACGCTCCGGCCGGAGCCCGACGGCGAGACCGCCGAGTCGGTCTGGACTCCGCTGCCGGACGTGGCGTCCCTGCACCGATCGGCGGTGGTCGACATCGGCCTCGCCCTGGAGCGGACGCTTCCGTCGACGGGCCACGTCGGCCCCGTCCCGGTCGGCGGGCTCATCCACCACTGAGAACCCGTGCCGCCGCGGCCAACCGGCGACTTCGTGCCCAGTGGTCGGGCCGGGCGCGGCGTGTGTCCGGGTCAATGTGTCGGGGGGTGTGGCCATAATCACCGCACCTGCTCACCGACGGTTCGGAGGACGTGATGGCAACACTGCTCGCGATCGGCACGGCCAAGGGGTTGTTCCTCGCCACCAGTGGCGACGACCGGCGCAGTTGGGAGATCACCGGCCCGCACTTCCCGATGACCGGTGTCTACTCGGTCGCTGTCGACACGCGTCGTCCCACCCCCCGGCTGCTCGCCGGGGTGACCAGCTCACACTTCGGTCCCAGCGTCGCCACCAGCGACGACCTCGGCGCTTCCTGGGACGAGCCCGACGAGGCGCCGGTCGCGTTCCCGAGCGACACGGGCGTCTCCCTGGGGCGGGTCTGGCAGCTGATGCCGGCCGGTCCCGACGAGCCGGACGTGGTCTGGGCCGGCACCGAGCCGTCAGCCCTGTTCAAGTCCACCGACGGTGGTCGCAGCTTCGAGCTGGTCCGGTCCCTGTGGGACCACCCGCACCGTCCGCAGTGGGAGGCCGGCTTCGGTGGTCAGGCCGTGCACACCGTGCTGCCGCACCCGCGTGACCCGGCCCGGCTGTTGGTCGCCATGTCCACCGGCGGGGTCTACCGCTCGGAGGACGCGGGGGCCAGCTGGGCGCCGGGCAACACCGGCATCCGCGCGTACTTCATGCCCGACGAGTGGCCGGAGTTCGGCCAGTGCGTGCACAAGGTCGCCCGGGACGCCGTCGACCCCGAGCGGTTGTACGCGCAGAACCACCACGGGGTCTACCGCTCCGACGACGACGGCCGCACGTGGTCCTCGATCGCCGACGGGTTGCCCAGCGACTTCGGTTTCCCGATGGTGGCCCACCCCGGGCGCGCCGGCGTGGTGTGGACCTTCCCGTTGGTGGCCGACAGCGAGCGGTTCCCCACCGACCACCGCTGCCGGGTGTTCCGTTCCGCCGACGCGGGCGGCAAGTGGGAGCCGCTGTCGGTGGGGCTGCCGGAGGGTCCGTTCTATCCGGCGGTGCTGCGCGACGCGATGTGCGCCGACGACTCCACCCCGGGCGGGGTCTACTTCGGCACCCGTTCCGGCTCGGTGTTCGCCAGCCGCGACGAGGGTGACTCCTGGTCGACGGTGGCCGCGCACCTGCCCGACGTGCTCTGCGTCCGCGCTGCGACGGTGTGACGTGGTCACCGTGCTGCTGCCCGGGCCGCTGCGGGGCGAGGCGGGCGGTGCCAGTCGGCTGAGCATCGCCGCCACCGGGACGCTCCGGGCGGTCCTCGACGAGTTGGCCGCCCGTCATCCGAGGCTGTCCCGGCGGATCCGTGACGAGCGCGGCGAGCTGCGGCGTTACGTCAACGTCTTCGTCGACGGGGAGGACTGCCGGCACTCCGGTGGTCTCGCCACGCCGGTGACCGACGGCGCCGAGGTGCAGGTGCTGCCGTCGGTGGCGGGCGGCTGACCGACGCCCCATATCGACCGAGATCCGCTCCTGGAGGTGACCGACGCCACACCGGGCCGGCCCGCCGACGGAATAGTTGACTCGTCAAATAAGTTGACAGCTGCGTCCGGGCACCACGAATGACCCGGTTCAACACGCAAGGAGCTGGTCATGCAGTTCGGAGTCTTCACCGTCGGCGACGTCACGGTCGACCCGACCACCGGTCGGGAGCCGACCGAGCATGAGCGGATCAAGGCGATGGTCGCCATCGCGCTCAAGGCCGAAGAGGTCGGTCTGGACGTCTTCGCCGCCGGCGAGCACCACAACCCGCCGTTCGTGCCGTCGTCGCCGACCACCATGCTGGGTCACATCGCGGCGCGCACCGAGCGGCTGCTGCTGTCCACCTCGACCACGCTGATCACCACGAACGATCCGGTGAAGATCGCCGAGGACTACGCGATGCTGCAGCACCTGTCCGACGGTCGGGTGGACCTCATGATGGGCCGCGGCAACACCGGCCCGGTCTACCCGTGGTTCGGCAAGGACATCCGCGCCGGCATCCCCCTCGCCATCGAGAACTACGACCTGCTGCACCGGCTGTGGCGCGAGGACGTGGTCGACTGGAAGGGCAAGTACCGCACGCCGCTGCAGTCCTTCACCTCGACCCCGCGTCCGCTCGACGGCGTGCCCCCGTTCGTCTGGCACGGCTCGATCCGCAGCCCCGAGATCGCCGAGCAGGCCGCGTACTACGGCGACGGCTTCTTCGCCAACCACATCTTCTGGCCCAAGGAGCACACCCAGCGGATGGTGCAGCTCTACCGCCAGCGGTATGCGCACTACGGCCACGGCACCGCCGACCAGGCCATCGTCGGCCTGGGCGGGCAGGTGTTCATGCGCCGCAACTCGCAGGACGCCGTGCGGGAGTTCCGCCCGTACTTCGACAACGCCCCGGTCTACGGGCACGGGCCGTCGCTGGAGGAGTTCACCCGGGAGACCCCGCTGACCGTGGGCAGCCCGCAGCAGGTCATCGACCGCACCCTGGGCTTCCGGGAGTACGTCGGCGACTACCAGCGGCAGCTGTTCCTCATCGACCACGCGGGCCTGCCCCTGAAGACGGTGCTGGAGCAGCTCGACCTGCTCGGCGAGGAGGTCGTGCCGGTGCTGCGCAAGGAGTTCGCCGCGCTGCGCCCGGCGCACGTGCCGGAGGCGCCCACCCACGCCTCGCTGGTCGCCGCCGCCGGCGGCGCGAAGGACAGCACCGTGCACGCCGTCGACGACGTGACCGGCAAGGCACCGGAGGGGGCGGCGCGATGACCCGCCGCACCCTGGCCGTGGTCTCGGCGGGGCTGAGTCAGCCCTCGTCGACCCGGCTGCTCGCCGACCAGCTCGCCGCGGCCACCCGCGACGAGTTGGTCCGGCGCGGCTCCGAGGTGGAGCTGCACGTCGTCGACCTGCGGGAGTACGCCCACGACGTGGTCAACAACATGCTCACCGGGTTCCCGCCGGCAGCGCTGCGCGAGGTCGTCGACAGGGTGACCGGCGCGGACGGCCTCATCGCCGTCACCCCGATCTTCAGCGCCTCCTACAACGGGCTCTTCAAGTCCTTCTTCGACGTGTTGGAGAAGGAGTCGCTCGTCGACCGGCCGGTGTTGATCGGGGCCACCGGCGGCACCGCCCGGCACTCGCTGGCCCTGGAGCACGCCGTCCGCCCGATGTTCGCGTACCTGCGGTCGGTGGTGGTCCCGACGGCGGTCTTCGCCGCACCGGAGGACTGGTCGGACGGCGCCGCCGACGGCGCGTTGCGCGGCCGGATCCGGCGTGCCGCCGGGGAGTTGGCCGACCAGGTCGAGCGTCGGCCACCGACCGGCGGCCCGGCCGACCCGTTCGCCCTCACCACCGACTTCCTGCAGATGCTCGGTCGGGGAGGCGACGCGCCGGTCAGCTGACCGGGTACGGGTGGGCGACCAGCACCGGGCAGTGCGCGTGCTGGATCGCCGCCTGGCTGACCGAGCCGAGCAGCATGCCGGTGAACCCGGCCCGGCCCCGGGTGCCCACGACCAGCAGCGACGCGGTGCCGCTGGCCTCGATGAGCCCCTGGGCCGCCCCGGCCGCCCGGACCGGATGCTCCCGCACCACCAGGTCGGGATGCGCGGCGCGCACCGCGGCCGAAGCGTCGGCGAGCAGCCGCACGGCGTCGGCCTGGTACGCGGCCTGCGACTCCTCGATCTCCTCCGGCACCGTCCGGCCCCCGTCGGGCGGGCCGACGTGCACCAGCACCAGCGGCACGTCGCGCCGTGCCGCCTCGTCGGCGGCGTAGCCCACGGCGAGCCGCGACGACTCCGACCCGTCGACGCCGACGAGCACCGGGCCGTCCACCGGGATCGGCTGCTCGTCCGGGCGGACCACCAGCACCGGGCAGTGCGCGTGCGCGGCCACCTGCGTGCCGACCGACCCGAGCAGCAGCCCGGCGAACCCGCCCAACCCCCGGCTGCCCACCACGACGAGGTCGGCGCGGCGGGACTCCTCGATCATGGTGATGCCGGGCCCGCCGGCGACCTGACGCACCTCGACGGCCAGGCCGGGCCACCGGTCGGTCAGCTCCGCCGCCGTACGCTCCAACATCTTCTGCGCCTCCTCGGAGGGGGCCGGCACCCCGAGGTCGTACGGGTTGAGCGGCACGCCGTAGCCGAGCGGGTGCAGGAAGCCGTGCACCAGGTGCAGCGGTCGGGACCGGAGCAGCGCGGCGCGGGCCGCGTGCTCGGCGGCGACGAGGCTGGACGGCGATCCGTCCACGCCCACCACGACGGGTCGGTTCATCGGCGCTCCCTGGGTCGGTCAGGTCATTGTCGACCGTACGACAGCGGTGGCGGGTCCGGACGCGCCGCCTGCGGCACTCCCGCGGCGTGTTTTCGAGCGCCCACGGCCGTCGCCGCCGGAGCCGGCCGCGCTGGTCCTCATCCGCCGACCGTTTCTGACGCACCCGTTGCGTACCCTCGCCTGATGACCTCCGATGTGGTGCTGCGACCGGTCCGCGAGGACGACCTCGTCGAGTTCTTCCTGCACCAGCAGGACCCGGAGGCCAACCGGATGGCCGCGTTCGGTCCCAAGGACCCGACCGACCGTCGTGAGTTCGCCCAGCACTGGGCCCGGGTGCTGACCGACCCGGCGAACCTGGTCCGCACCGTCGAGGTCGACGGCGAGGTGGTCGGCTACGTGAGCGCCTGGCCGGCCGGCGACCAGACCGAGGTCAGCTACTGGATCGACCGGCGGCGCTGGGGCCGTGGTCACGCCACGGCCGCCCTGACCGCCCTGCTGCGCGAGCTGCCCCGGCCGGTGCATGCCCGCGCCGCCAAGGACAACGCCGCGTCCCTCGCGGTGCTCCGCAAGTGCGGGTTCGTGGTGGTCGGTGAGGATTCGGGGTACGCGAACGGTCGCGGCGAAGACGTCGAGGAGTGGCTGCTGGAGCTGCCCGCCGAGGGCGCTGACCTGGGCGGGCACTAGTCTCGCGGGGTGAACTGGTTGGATCTGGTCGGCTGGGCCGGCTCCGCGGTGCTGGTGTGGTCGCTGTTGCAGTCGCGCGTCCTGCGGCTGCGCGCGCTCAACCTCGTCGGCTGCGTCGTGTTGATCGGCTACAACGCCGCGATCGGCGTCTGGCCCATGGTCGGGCTCAACATCGTGCTCGCGGTGATCAACATCTGGTACCTGCGCGGGATGCTCGCCACCCGCCACGACGAGAAGACCTACCAGGTGGTGGAGGTCGGCGTCGGCGACCAGTTCCTCGCTCACACGCTGCGGGTGCACGCCGCCGACATCGCCCGCTTCAACCCCGGCTTCCACTGGGACCCGGACGCCTCGGGGCGATCCGCGTTCCTGGTGGTCACCGCCGACGAGGTGGTCGGGGTGGTGCTCTCGCACGCCGAGGCGCGGGGCGTGGCCCAGATCGACCTGGACTACGTGACCCCGAAGTTCCGCGACTTCACCCCGGGTGAGTTCGTCTACCGGCGCAGTCACCTGTTCACCGAACGGGGTTTCCACCGGGTGGTCAGCCCACCCCGGATGGTCGCCCCCTACTACCACCGGCTCGGCTTCCGCCCGGAGGGCGACTCGTACGTCCTCGACCTGCCCGGGTCACCGACACCCGATCGGGCCTAGCCGCGCCGACGGTCGGTCCGGCAGCAGCGTCACCGACGGCGGCAACCGCACTCATTCGCGTACCCTCGCTCGGGCAGGATTCGGCCGGCGCGGGACGGGGCAACTAGACGCCTACGCCGGGCGGGCTCGCCGACCGGCGGGGCGCCGCGCGTACCGGCCGGTGCCACCACCGGAGAGGGAGCGAACCGGGCGTGCAGAGCTACGGGAGCCAACTGGCCCTGGTCGGAATCCTGATCGTGATCAACGCGCTCTTCGCCGGTAGCGAGATGGCGTTGGTGTCACTGCGGGACAGCCAGATCCAGCGGTTGGAGCGCACCAGCCGGGCGGGGCGGGTGCTGGCCCGGCTCGCCAAGGATCCGAACCGCTTCCTGGCCACCATCCAGATCGGCATCACCCTCGCCGGGTTCCTGGCCTCCGCCGCCGCCGCGGTCTCGCTGGCCAAGCCCCTCGTACCGCTGCTCGGGGTGTTCGGTGGCGCCGCCGAGACGGTGGCGATCGTGGCGGTCACCCTCGTGCTGACGTTCGTCACCCTGGTCTTCGGCGAGCTGGCCCCCAAGCGGATCGCCATGCAGTCCGCCGAGCGGTGGGCGCTGCTGGTGGCCCGTCCCCTCGATCTGCTGGCCGCGTTCACCCGCCCGGCCGTCTGGGCCCTCGGCGCCACGAGTGACCTGGTGGTCCGGCTGGTCGGGCTCAACCCCAAGCACGAGCCGGAGGAGATCGGCCCGGACGAGCTGCGCGACATCGTCGCGGGCAACCACGGCTTCACCAAGGAACAGCGCACCATCATCGCCGGGGCGGTGGAGATCGCCGACCGGCGGTTGCGGGCCGTCCTCGTACCCCGGTTGCAGGTCTTCACGCTCGACAGCGGGACCACCGCGGAGGCCGCACGGCTCGTGCTGGCCGCCACCGGGCACTCCCGGGCGCCGGTGGTGCGGCACGGCGGCCTGGACGACACGGCGGGCGTGATCCACCTGCGCGACCTGGTGGGAGTGCCCGACGACCGTCCGGTCGACGAGATCGCCCGGCCCCCGATGCTGCTGCCCGACTCGCTCCCCGTGGTGGACGCGTTGCGTCAGTTCAAGGCCGAGCGCCAGCACATCGCGCTGGTCGTGGACGAGCGCGGCGCCGTCGACGGCATCGTGACGCTGGAGGACATCCTGGAGGAGATCGTCGGAGAGATCTACGACGAGACCGACCGGGATGTCAGCTCGGTGCGCCGCGACGCCGACGGCGCGCTGCTGCTGCCCGGCACGTTCCCGGTGCACGACCTTCCGGACATCGGCGTCGAGCTGCCGTCGCGCCCCGCCGGGGACTACACCACCGTCGCCGGGCTGGTGTTGGCCCGACTCGGGCACATCCCGACCGTGGCCGGGGAGGACGTCACCCTGGACGGCTGGGTGCTGATGGTGGCGGGCATCGACCACCGGGCGATCACCGAGGTACGGGTCAGCCGCGTACCCGATGAGGTCGAGGCCGACGCGGACGGCGACGCCGAGCAGAGCGCGGAGCCGGTGCTGGACGAGGCCCGGAGCTGAGTCGGCCCGGTGCCGCCGCTCAGTCGCGCGAGAGGTTCTGCAGCCGCACCTGGCCGCGGGCGACCAGCCGGTCGTCGGCGTCGGTGATCTCCACCTGCCACAGCTGCTGGCTGCGGCCCCGGTGCACGGGAGTGCCGACGGCGGTCAGCTCCCCGTCGCGGACGGCCCGCAGGAAGTCGGTCTGGTTCGACACCCCGACCACGGTGCCCCGGTCGGCCAGCCAGAGGCCGCCACCCACGCTCGCCGCGGTCTCCACGACCGAGCAGTACACGCCGCCGTGCAGGATGCCGTACGGCTGGTGCAGCTCCGGTCGGACCTGCCAGCTGATGACCACCCGGTCGGGGGATGCTTCCTTGAACGTCAGGCCGAGCAGGGCGACGAGACCACCCGTCACGTCCGGCATCTCCACGGCAAAACCCTCCTCGATCAACTCGGCGTAAGCCTAACCGCGGCGGGTTGCGGCAAACCCGGTACGGGTCGGTGCCGGCGATGGGGGAGAATCGGTGACCGTGACCGACAGTAGCCTCCCGCCGCCCGGGCGGGACTCCCTGACCGACGACCTGCTCTGGCGTGGCCTGATTCAGGACTCGACCGGCCTCGACGAGCTGCGCGAGCTGCTCGACGGTGGGAAGTCCGCCACGTACTACGTGGGCTTCGACCCCACCGCGGCGAGCCTGCACGTCGGCTCGCTCATGCAGGTCACCATGGCCCGCCGGCTGCAACTCGCCGGCCACCGCCCGTTGCTGCTGGTCGGCGGGGCGACCGGGCAGATCGGCGACCCGAAGGAGAGCGCCGAGCGGACCCTGAACCCGCCCGACGTGATCGCCGGATGGGTGGAACGGATCCGCGACCAGCTGGCGCCCTTCGTGTCGTACACCGGCGAGAACGCGGCCCAGGTCGTCAACAACCTGGACTGGACCGGCGAGATGTCGGTCGTCGAGTTCCTGCGGGACGTGGGCAAGCACTTCCCGGTGAACAAGATGCTCGCGCGGGAGGTGGTGCGGGCCCGGCTGGAGACCGGCATCAGCTTCACCGAGTTCAGCTACCAGCTGCTCCAGGCCAACGACTTCTTCGAGTTGCACCGCCGGCACGGCTGTCAGCTCCAGTTCGGCGGGTCCGACCAGTGGGGCAACATCACCGCGGGCGTCGACTACGTGCGCCGGCGGGGTGCGGGGCCGGTACAG
>NZ_CP120860.1:3595000-6823772 GCF_029581455.1 Micromonospora sp. WMMD964
GAGGCGATCGGGCGAACTGTGGTTAAGGAACTCGGCAAATTGCCCCCGTAACTTAGGGAGAAGGGGGGCCGGAGACGTGAAGCCCCGCGCGGGTGGAGCGTTGTATGGCCGCAGAGAGCAGGGGGAAGCGACTGTTTACTAAAAACACAGGTCCATGCGAAGAAGTAATTCGATGTATATGGACTGACGCCTGCCCGGTGCTGGAACGTTAAGGGGACCTGTTAGCTCTTCGGGGCGAAGCGGAGAACTTAAGCGCCAGTAAACGGCGGTGGTAACTATAACCATCCTAAGGTAGCGAAATTCCTTGTCGGGTAAGTTCCGACCTGCACGAATGGCGTAACGACTTCCCCACTGTCTCAACCACAGGCCCGGCGAAATTGCAGTACGAGTAAAGATGCTCGTTACGCGCGGCAGGACGGAAAGACCCCGGGACCTTTACTATAGCTTGACATTGGTACTCGAATTAGCTTGTGTAGGATAGGTGGGAGCCGGTGAAGTCCATACGCCAGTATGGGTGGAGGCAATCTTGAAATACCACTCTGGTTGATTTGGGTATCTAACTTCGGACCGTTATCCGGTTCAGGGACAGTGTCTGGTGGGTAGTTTAACTGGGGCGGTTGCCTCCTAAAGGGTAACGGAGGCGCCCAAAGGTTCCCTCAGCCTGGTTGGCAATCAGGTGTTGAGTGCAAGTACACAAGGGAGCTTGACTGTGAGACTGACAGGTCGAGCAGGGACGAAAGTCGGGACTAGTGATCCGGCACTTGCGAGTGGAAGCGGTGTCGCTCAACGGATAAAAGGTACCCCGGGGATAACAGGCTGATCTTCCCCAAGAGTCCATATCGACGGGATGGTTTGGCACCTCGATGTCGGCTCGTCGCATCCTGGGGCTGTAGCAGGTCCCAAGGGTTGGGCTGTTCGCCCATTAAAGCGGTACGCGAGCTGGGTTTAGAACGTCGTGAGACAGTTCGGTCCCTATCCGCCGTGCGCGTAGGATACTTGAGAAGGGCTGTCCCTAGTACGAGAGGACCGGGACGGACGAACCTCTGGTGTGCCAGTTGTCCTGCCAAGGGCACGGCTGGTTAGCTACGTTCGGAAGGGATAACCGCTGAAAGCATCTAAGCGGGAAGCCTGCTTCAAGATGAGGTATCCCACCCACCTTTGGTGGGGTAAGGCCCCCAGCTAGACGACTGGGTTGATAGGCCGGAAATGTAAGCCCGGTAACGGGTTCAGTTGACCGGTACTAATAGGCCGAGGACTTGACTACTAAGCTGCTACGCGTCCACTGTGCAACTCTGAACGAGCGAACACCCACGTGAGATCCGTGTCCGGGGTTGTTTGATATGTTCATAGAGTTACGGCGGTCATGGCGGAGGGGAAACGCCCGGTTACATTCCGAACCCGGAAGCTAAGCCCTCCAGCGCCGATGGTACTGCACTCGTGAGGGTGTGGGAGAGTAGGACGCCGCCGGACAATCTTCCAGTCGAGGGCCGCCCCATCCGGGTCGGCCCTCGACTGCGTAGCGCCATTGGTGGCGCAATCAGGAAGGATGTACCTGTGAGTTCAGGACCGCAGGGCGGAGACCGTCCCCGTCGTTACGAAGACCGTACCGACGGTGCGGGCGGACGCGACCGCGGCCCACGCCGCGACGACCGGGACCGGCCCTCGTACCGGGGAGACCGCGACAGCGGCGGCAGCCGAGGCGGATACGCCGGCGGTCGCGACTCCGGTTCCCGTGGCGGAGACCGGGACAACTCGCGCTCCAGCGCCCCGCGTGAGGGTGGCTTCCGCGGTGGCGATCGTCGTGAGGGCGGTTTCCGTGGTGGTGACCGCGACGGATCTCGCTCCGGTGCTCCCCGTGAGGGTGGCTTCCGCGGTGGCGATCGTCGTGAGGGCGGTTTCCGTGGTGGTGACCGCGACGGATCTCGCTCCGGTGCTCCCCGTGAGGGTGGCTTCCGCGGTGGCGATCGTCGTGAGGGCGGTTTCCGTGGTGGTGACCGCGACGGATCTCGCTCCGGTGCTCCCCGTGAGGGTGGCTTCCGTGGCGGTGACCGTCGTGAGGGCGGTTTCCGTGGTGGTGACCGCGACGGATCTCGCTCCGGTGCTCCCCGTGAGGGTGGCTTCCGCGGTGGTGACCGTCGTGAAGGCGGTTTCCGTGGTGGTGACCGCGAGGGTGGCTTCCGTGGTGGTGACCGCGAGGGCGGTTTCCGTGGTGGTGACCGCGAGGGCGGTTTCCGGGGCGGTGACCGTCGTGAAGGCGGCTATCAGGGCGGCGGAGACCGCCCGCGTTCCGGCCCATCCCGCGAGAGCGGCGGTTTCCGTGGTGGTGACCGCGAGGGTGGCTTCCGCGGTGGAGACCGTCGCGAAGGCGGTTTCCGTGGTGGCGACCGCGAGGGTGGCTTCCGCGGTGGAGACCGTCGCGAAGGCGGTTTCCGTGGTGGCGACCGCGAGGGTGGCTTCCGCGGTGGAGACCGTCGCGAAGGCGGTTTCCGTGGTGGCGACCGCGAGGGTGGCTTCCGCGGTGGAGACCGTCGCGAAGGCGGTTTCCGTGGTGGCGACCGCGAGGGTGGCTTCCGCGGTGGAGACCGTCGCGAAGGTGGCTTCCGTGGTGGCGACCGCGAGGGTGGCTTCCGCGAGGGATCTCGGCCGGGTGCCTCCCGTGACGGCGGCAGCTTCCGTGGCGGTGACCGTCGTGAGGGCGGCGGTTTCCGTGGTGGCGACCGCGAGGGTGGGTTCCGTGGCGGTGACCGTCGCGAGGGCGGTTTCCGTGGTGGTGACCGCGAGGGCGGTTTCCGTGGTGGTGACCGCGAGGGTGGCTTCCGTGGCGGTGACCGTCGCGAGGGTGGCTTCCGTGGTGGTGACCGCGAGGGTGGCTTCCGTGGCGGTGACCGTCGTGAAGGCGGTTTCCGTGGTGGCGACCGCGAGGGTGGCTTCCGCGGTGGCGACCGTCGCGAAGGCGGTTTCCGTGGTGGCGACCGCGAAGGCGGGTTCCGCGGTGGCGACCGTCGCGAAGGCGGCTCCCGCGAGGGATCTCGGCCGGGTGCCTCCCGTGACGGCGGCAGCTTCCGTGGCGGTGACCGTCGTGAGGGCGGCGGTTTCCGTGGCGGTGACCGCGAGGGTGGCTTCCGGGGCGGTGACCGTCGCGAGGGCGGTTTCCGTGGCGGTGACCGCGAGGGTGGCTTCCGGGGTGGCGATCGTCGCGAGGGCGGTTTCCGTGGTGGTGACCGCGAGGGTGGCTTCCGTGGCGGCGACCGGGCGGGTGCTCCCCGCGCCGACGAGCGGCCGCGTCGCGAGGGCGAGTTCCGCCGCGACGACCGCGCCGCCGGCGGCGAGTCGTTCGAGGGTGGCCGCAGCTCCGCGCCGGCGCTGCCGGACGACATCCACGCGACCGACCTCGACAAGGACGTTCGCGCTGAGCTGCTCTCGCTGAACAAGCCGGTCGCCGAGACGGTTGCCCGGCACCTGGTCGCGACCGGTCAGTTGATCGACGAGGACCCGGCGGAGGCGTTGGCGCACGCGCTGGCCGCACGGCGGCTCGCGTCGCGTATCTCGGCCGTCCGCGAGGCGGTCGGCCTGGCCGCGTACCACGCGGGGGAGTGGCAGACGGCGATCGCCGAGCTGCGCACGTACCACCGGATGAGCGGGCTGCAGAGCCACCTGGCCGTGCTCGCGGACTGCGAGCGGGCTCTGGGTCGGCCGGAGCGGGCGATCGACCTGTTCCGCGGTGCCGACCGGGAGAAGCTGGACCAGGCCGTGGCGATCGAGCTGTTGATCGTCGCCGCCGGTGCGCGGGGGGACCTCGGGCAGAAGGACGCCGCGGTCGCGATGCTCCAGGTCCCGGACCTCACCAGCGAGGCCACGGCGCCGTGGACGGCTCGACTGCGGTACGCGTACGCCGACGCGCTGCTCGCCGTGGGCCGGCGTGAGGAGGCCCGCGAGTGGTTCTCCCGCGCCGCCGACGTCGACACCGAGGGTGAGACCGACGCGGCCGAGCGGCTGCTGGAACTCGACGGTGTCGTCATCGAGGGCGACGAGGAGGACGAGGCCGCGGAGGAGATCGCCGCAGGGCCGGGTGCTCCCGGCGCGGTCCCGGCCCGACCCGACGCCGACCTGACCGGCGACGACGAGGCCGACGACCGCGACGACGAGGACGACGACGACCGCGAGGACGACGACGACCGCGAGGACTTCGACGCCGACGAGCGGGACGACGTCGTGGGCAGCGCCGGTGACGACGAGGGTTTCGACGACGAGGACGAGGACCGTCACCCGGACGAGGCCGCGCGCAACGCGGACACCGACTCCCGGGACGTCGCGCCGTCCGGCAGCGTGGCGAACGCCGACCGGAGCGCTCCGGCCGGGGATGACGCGTCGGGGTCGACGCAGCGATGAGCGCTGACGTCGGGGAGCGGCTGGTCGACGGGTACACCCTGGTCGTCTTCGACCTGGACGGCGTGATCTACCTGATCGACCGGCCGATCCCCGGCGCCGTCGAGGCGGTGGCCCGGCTGCACGACGGGAACGTGGCGGTGGCGTACGCCACCAACAACGCGTCCCGTCGCTCCAGCGAGGTCGCCGCCCTGCTGACGGGGATGGGTGTGCCGGCGCGACCGGAGGAGGTGCTCACCTCCGCCGCGGCGTCGGCCGAGTTGCTGCGTGACCGGCTTCCTGCCGGCGCTCCGGTGCTGGTGGTCGGTGCGGAGGCCCTGCGCGCGGAGTTGCGCGCGGTCGGCCTGACCCCGGTCAGCAAGGCCGACGAGAATCCGGCAGCGGTGGTGCAGGGGTACGGCCCGCAGGTGGGGTGGGCCGACCTGGCCGAGGCTTCGGTCGCGGTACGGGCCGGTGCGCTCTGGATCGCCACCAACACCGACCGGACGCTGCCCAGCGGGCGTGGCCCACTGCCGGGCAACGGCTCCCTGGTGGCGGTGCTGCGCACGGCGCTGGAGCGGGACCCCGACGTGGTGGTCGGGAAGCCTGAGTCGGCGCTGTTCGAGACCGCCGCCCGGCGCGCGGGTGGTGGCCGGAGCCTGGTGGTGGGTGACCGGTTGGACACCGACATCGAGGGTGCCCGCCGCGCCGGCCTGGACAGTCTGCTGGTGCTCACCGGCGTCCATGGCGTACCGGATCTGTTGGCCGCAGAACCACGGCGGCGGCCCACGTACGTCGCGAGGGACCTGGCGGGGCTCTTCGACCCGGCGGCCGTCGTGCGGGTCCCGGGCCCGGCGGACGCCGTCGGATGGTCGGTGACCGACCACGACGGTGCGCTGGAGTTGGCGGGGTCGGGTCGGCCGCTGGACGCCCTGCCGGCGCTCTGCGCGGTGGCCTGGTCGGCGTCGGAGCCGACGCTGCCGAAGATCCGCCCGATCGGCCCGGACGCGGCGCACGCCGTGGAGAGCCTCGGCCTGACCGCCACCGCCTGACCGCTGGCCGCATCGCCTGGCCACACCGCTGCCCGAACCGGGTCATCGTGCGGCGTTCGTCAGAGCAGTTTGCGGAGCTTCAGCAGGTCGAACGGGTTCGCCTTGATCGACACTCGGCGGGTGGTCACCGCGTTGGTGACGTCCAGGTCACCGCGGACCAGGGCGAGTAGGTCGTCGCTTGACGTACTCAACGCGATCTTGGCTTTGGGGTCGTCGCCGTCGGTCAGCTCGACCAGCCGACCGCCGGTGATGCGGCCGTGGAACGCGGCGTCCAGGTCGGTGATCCGGCAGGCCAGCGTCCGGTCCAGGTCGATCCGTTCGCGCACCGTCTCCGCGTTGCGGTCCAGCCGGGCTGCCAGCTCCTGCAACGCCTGCCGGCACTCGTCCACGCTGGCCACATGTCCCCCTCGCCGATCGCCACGCCGTCCTCGGCACCGTACCGCACGGCACGGTCCGGGGTGCCCGGTAGCGTGACACCTGCACACCCCGCCCCGCGGAAGGACTCAGGCATGCAGGACGCGTGGCGCGCCTACCTCGAACTGGCCATGGGCCTCACGGAGGCGCCCCGGAAGAAGGCCCAGGACGTGGCACGACGCCTCGTCGGCTCCGGTGGCGCGACCGCCGCCCAACTCCAGGCGCTCGGCGAGGAGCTGGTCAGCACCAGTGCGGCCAACCGGGAGGCGCTGACCAAGCTGGTCCGCTTCGAAGTCGACCGGGCTCTCGGGGCGGTCGGCCTGGCCACCGCCGACGAGGTGGCCGAGCTGACCCGGCGGGTGCACGACCTGGAACGGCGACTGCGCGAAGCGCGCGCCGTCGAGCCGACGACCACGCCGCCCGCCGGCCCGTCGGGGCGACCGGCCCCGACCGTCGCCGACCGTCCCGGAGATCGTCTGGTGCCGTCCGACGGCCCGGCGGGCGCCCCGGTCTCCGCACATCCGGCCGACAAGCCTGCGGCCGACAAGCCTGCGGCCGAGCAGCCGGTGGCGAAGAAGGCGGTCGCGAAGAAGGCCGTCGCCAAGAAGGCCATCGCGAAGAAGCCGCCGGCGACGATCAGCCGGACCGAGGACGAGGCCCCGACCCCGGTGGCCATGCCCGCCAAGAAGGCGGTCCGTAAGCAGCCGCCGGACGCCGCCGAATGAGCGGGCCCCACCCGCCCGGTGGCGGGTCGTACCCGGCGCGTCCCGGTCCGCCGACGGGCGGCTCGTTCCCGCCCCGGCCGGGGCCGCCCGCTGGTGTCCGTCCCGGTCCGCTGCCGGACGTCGGGGACGACGCGCGCCATCCGGCGGTGGACGCGGCCGTGCAGGCCATGGCCAACGCGGCGACGCTCGCCCCGGCCGACCAGATCGCGCAGTACGAGGCGGCCTACGAGACGCTGCGGGAAACCCTCGCCACCATCGACCAGACGTGAGCGGCACGACCAGTCCTGAAGCAGACCGGAGAACCACCCATGGCACGTCGTAACCGGTTGGACGCCGAACTCGTCCGCCGCGGTCTGGCCCGCTCCCGGGAGCAGGCCGCCGGGCTGGTGGAGGCCGGCCGGGTCCACCTGCGCGGGGTGGTCGCGCGTAAGGCCGCCGCGATGGTCGACCCCGCCGATCCGCTGTTGGTGACCGGCGAGGATCCGACCGAGGAGTACGTCTCCCGGGGCGGGCACAAGCTGGCCGGCGCGCTGGCCGCGTTCGATGGGCTTCGGGTCGCCGGGCGACGCTGCCTGGACGCCGGTGCCTCGACCGGTGGCTTCACCGACGTGCTGTTGCGCGCCGACGCGGCCGAGGTGGTGGCCGTCGACGTCGGCTACGGGCAGCTCGCCTGGTCGCTGCGCACCGACGAGCGGGTGCGGGTCCTGGAACGCACGAACGTTCGTACCCTCGTCCCGGACACGATCGGTGGGGCGGTCGACCTGACGGTGGCGGACCTGTCGTTCATCTCGCTGCGGTTGGTGTTGCCGGCGTTGGCCGCCTGCACGCGCGACGACGGTGATCTGGCGTTGATGGTGAAGCCGCAGTTCGAGGTGGGCAAGGAGCGGGTCGGCGCCGGTGGGGTGGTGCGCGACCCGGAGTTGCGCGCCGAGGCGGTTCTGGACGTGGCCGCCACGGCCGCCGGGCTCGGTCTCGGGTTGGCCGACGTGGCGGCCAGCCCTCTGCCCGGGCCGAGCGGCAATGTGGAGTTCTTCGTATGGTTGCGCCGGGGCGCACCGCCGGCCGACCCGCAACGGGTACGGGCCGTGGTGGCGGCCGGGCCGGACGGCCCGACGGCGGCCGGTGACGTGCCGGACGTGACGGCGGCGGAGGAGGTCGCAGGGTGAACGCGCGCAGCGAGGGCACCACGACGACGCGCGGTTGTGGCGGGGCGATCCGATGAGCCGGACCGCTCTGCTGGTGACCCACACCGGGCGTCGCCGGAGCACGGAGCACGCCCGGTCGGTCGCGGCCGACCTGATCGACGCGGGTTTCGAGGTACGGGTGGTCGCCGACGAGGCCGATGATCTCGACCTGCCCGGGGTGGTGCCGGTCGCCGGCCAGCAGGCCGCCGAGGGCGCGGAGATCGTCTTCGCGCTCGGTGGGGACGGCACGTTCCTGCGCGCCGCCGAGTTGGCCCGACCGGCGAAGGTGCCCCTGCTCGGCATCAACCTCGGCAAGGTGGGATTCCTGGCCGAGGCGGAGATCGACGACCTGGACGTCGCGGTGCGCGACGTGGTGAGTCGCAACTACACGGTCGACGAGCGGCTCACCCTGGACGTCACCGCCGAGTTCGACGGTGGGCCGACGATCGAGTCCTGGGCGCTCAACGAGATCAGCATCGAGAAGGGCGAGCGCGCGCAGATGCTCGAACTGCTCGTCGACGTGGACGGGCGTCCGTTGTCCCGCTACGGCTGCGACGGTGTCGTCTGCGCCACCCCGACCGGCTCCACCGCGTACGCGTTCTCCGGCGGCGGCCCGGTGGTCTGGCCGGAGGTGGAGGCGCTGCTGTTGGTGCCGATCAGCGCGCACGCGTTGTTCAGCCGCCCGCTGGTCACGGCGCCGACGTCCACCTTCGTGATCACGGTCGACCCGTTCACGACCCTCGCCGTGCTCTCCTGCGACGGGCGTCGGGTCTTCGACCTGCCGCCGGGTGCCCGGGTGACGGTGCGTCGGGGTGCCCTGCCGGTCCGCATCGTGCGGTTGCGGCCCCGGCCGTTCACCGACCGGCTGGTCGCCAAGTTCGGTCTGCCGGTGCACGGTTGGCGCGGCAGCCGCCGCTGATCGCCTGCTCGTGCACGGCCGGCCCGGCACCCGCCGCTGACCGCCGGCCGTGGCTCGCCGGCGCGACAGCCGCCGGTGACGGTGACGCACACCCTCGGTGGACGTCGGGTGTCCACCTGACGACATGTCGCCGCTACGGCGGCTGGTGACTAGTGACCCGGTGACACGCTCCGACGCAGACTCCGATCGGCCCTCGTCTACGGATGGCGGGCCTGGAGGAGTAGAGGAGCACATCGCATGCACTGGTCCCCACGCTGGCTGGCCGTCGGTGCGGTCGGCGCGTTGGTGGTCGGCCTCGCCGCACCGGCGTCCGCCGACCCGCCCGCCCGGCCCACCGGCCCGACATCGGGCACTCCCACCCCGGGCGCCGCGCCCGTTCGTATCACGCTGATCACCGGTGACCAGGTCGACCTGGCACCGGCGGCACCCGGTCGGGTCGCCGCCACCGTCCGCCCGGGACCCGGGCGCGAACGGATCTTCTTCCAGACCGTGCAGGTCGACGGCACGCTGCGGGTGCTTCCCAGCGACGCCCTGCCCTACGTGAGCAGCGGGGTCCTCGACGCCGACCTGTTCGACGTGCAGGAGTTGGCGGCCGACGGCTACGGCGACGCCGCGCGGGGCAACCTGCCGTTGATCGTGCGTTACCAGGAGCCGGCCGCCGGCCGGGTGCGACCCCTCGCGGGCGCCACCGACGCCCGTGCGTTGGAGAGCATCAACGGCGCGGCGCTGCGGGTCGGCAAGGGTGACCTCGGTGGCCTGTGGGGCACGCTCGCCGGTGCGCCCACCGCCCGGACGACGGATGCCGCGCCCCGGTTGGGCGGCGGCATCGCCCGGATCTGGCTGGACGGGAAGGTCCGCCCGACGCTGGAGCACAGCGTGCCGCAGATCGGCGCGCCCACCGCCTGGGCGGCGGGCCGCGACGGCAGCGGTGTGAAGGTGGCGGTGCTCGACACCGGCGTCGACTCCACCCACCCCGACCTGACCGGGCGGATCGCCGAGGCGCAGGACTTCTCCGGCAGTGGGAGCCCCCGCGACGGGCACGGCCACGGCACCCATGTCGCGGCGACCATCGCCGGCAGCGGCGCCGCTTCCGCCGGGTTGCGCAAGGGCGTCGCCCCGGGCGCGCAGCTGCTGGTCGGCAAGGTGCTCGACGACGGTGGTTCCGGCTACGACTCGTCCATCATCGCGGGCATGGAGTGGGCCGCCCACTCCGGCGCGAAGGTGGTCAGCATGAGCCTCGGCGGCGATCCGACCGACGGCACCGACCCGATGAGTCAGGCGGTCAACGACCTGTCCGCCGAGACCGGCGCGCTGTTCGTGGTCGCGGCCGGCAACTCGGGTGCTGCGCGTACCGTCGGCTCGCCCGGCGCGGCGGCGGCGGCGCTCACCGTCGGCGCGGTGGACCGCGACGACAACCTCGCCGACTTCTCCAGCCGTGGTCCGCGGCTGGGCGACAACGGCCTCAAGCCGGAGATCACCGCGCCGGGCGTCGGCATCGTCGCCGCGCGGGCCGCCGGCACCACGATGGGTACGCCGGTGGGCGACGCGTACACGACCGCGTCCGGGACGTCGATGGCGACCCCGCACGTGGCGGGCGCCGCGGCGATCCTCGCTCAGGAGCACCCGGACTGGGCTGCCGGGAAGCTCAAGGACGCGCTGGTGAGCACCACGAAGGCAAACCCGGCGTTGACGGTGTTCGAGCAGGGTGGCGGTCGGGTCGACGTGGCGCGGGCGCTCAACCAGCGGGTGTACGGGTCGGCCACCGTCGACTTCGGTCGGATCTCCACCGGCGGTGCGGCGGTGGAGCGGACCGTGACGTACACCAACGGCACGACCGCCGCGCAGACCCTGCGGCTCGCTCTGGACCTGCGCAACCTGGACAGCGGTGCGGCCGAGACCGACGGGGTCGACGTCGGCTCCGCCACGGTGACCGTCGCGGCGGGTGGCAGCGTGACGGTGCCCCTGCGGGCCGACCCGGCGAAGCTGGCCCGGGGCCCGCACGGTGGTTGGCTGGTGGCGACCGGCGCGGACGGCGTGGCGGTGCGTACGCCGGTCGGGTTGACCGTCAGCGGCCCCTTGCACGAGGTCACCGTGAAGGTGTTGGACCTCAAGGGTCAGCCGGCCCTGTCTCCGGCGTTCACCATGTTCGGTGAGCAGCCCGAGTCGGACTTCTGGGGTTGGTGGCCGGGTGAGGGCACCCTGCGGGTCGAGGAAGGCACGTACCTGCTGACCGCGCTGGTGGAGCACGGCGCTCCCCTGGACGAGCAGATGACCCAGACCGTCGAGCCGGAACTGGTCGTCGACCGGGACCTGACGGTGGTGCTCGACGCCCGTAAGGGCACGCCGGTGCGGATCGAGACGCCGAAGCCCAGCGAGCAGCGGGCCACGCTCAGCTACTACGTGCACCGGGTGTTGGGCAACGGTCGGCAGATCGACCACGGGGTGATGGCGTACAGCACCGTCCAGCAGGTCAACGTGACGCCGACCCGGCAGGTGCGCCAGGGCGAGTTCGAGTTCGCGTCGCGCTGGCAGCTCGTCGCGCCGATGGTGGACGCGACGGTCAGCGGGGTGTCCGGTCCGTCGGACATCAACCTGCTCGGTAGGTCCCCGGCGCCGACCGGTCGGCGCAAGCTGCCGCTGGTCTGGGCCGGTGTCGGCACTCCCGCCGAGCTGGCCCGGGTGCGGGGCGCCGCCGCGCTTCTCACCGCCGACCCGGACCGCGCGGAGGAGGACCAGGTCGCCGCCGCCGCGGCAGCCGGTGCCGCCGTGGTGTTGATCGTCCGCCCGCAGGACCAGACCGCGTGGACGGTCTGGCGGCCCGCCGAGGAGCGGCTGCCGATCCCGGCGATGGTGGTGGCCTACGACGACGGGCAGCGGTTGATCGCGGCGGCGCGTACGGGTCGGGCGACGCTCGACCTGACGCTGACCGTGGACAGCCCCTACCTGTACGACGTGTGGCAGGTGTCGAAGGGTCGGGTGCCGGAGCGCGTCGTGCACACGGTCACCGCGAAGAACACCGCCGAGGTGACGGCGAGCTACGGCGACATGGGCGCCGGGTGGGCCACCGAGGAGCGGTTCGGGTGGCGACCGTGGCAGGAGTACGCCTGGAACGACGACCAGCGCATCGTCCGCAACGGCACCACCCGGCAGGAGTTCGTCAGTGCCGGGGACGACTGGTGGCAGCACCGGGTGCTGCACAAGTCGATGTTCATGCAGTGGGGGAGTCTGACCGGCGGCCTGACCCAGGAGCCCCGGCGCTACGCCGCCGACGACCGGGAGACCGAGACCTGGCACACGCCGGTGGTCCGCCCGGCCGTGCCGGCCCGGGGGGCGCCGGTGCCCACCCGTACCGGTGACAGCCTGGATCTGCGGGTGCCCGAGTTCGTCGACGCCGGTGGGAACCACGCGGTGGCCGGGAACAGCGAGGAGGCGGACACGGTCGAGGCGCGGGTCAGCCGGGACGGGAAGCAGATCGCCGACCTGTCCGGTGGGTGGGCTCCGGTGCCCACCACGCCGGGGCGGGCGCGCTACCGGCTGGACCTGACCACGAAGCGCTCCTCGGCGGAGTGGCGGTACGGCACCCGTACCGACACGGCCTGGGAGTTCACCTCGGCCCGGCCGGCGGGCGAGGCCGCCACGCCGTTGTCGCTGTTGCAGGTGGACTACCAGGTGCCGGCCGACCTGCTCGGCACGGTGCGCGGTAACCGGCCGCACCAGGTGGGGTTGACCCTGCGTCAGCCGGCCGGAGTGCCCGCCCCGAAGGGCGCCGACGTCCGGGTGCAGGTCTCCTTCGACGGGGGCGTCACCTGGCGCAACGCGCACACGAAGGGGTCGGGTACCCGGTACACGGTGACCGTGCCGGCGGGGCGCGGAACGGTGTCGCTGCGGGTGCACGCCGCCGACCGGGCCGGGAACACCGTCGACCAGACGGTGCTCCAGGCGTACGGGCTGCGCTGATCGGAGTGGGGTGGGGCGGCCACCGGCCGTCCCACCCCGGCCGTCGGGCCCGCCGTCGACCGACGGCGGGCCCGACGCGTCAGAGCCAGCCGCGGCGGGCGACCTGGAACGCCAGCCCGGGTCGGGTGTCCACCCCGGCGGCGGCCATCAGGTCGGCGATGCGTCGTTGCACGGTGCGGCGGCTCACCCCGAGCTGCGAGGCGATGGACTTGTCGGGTACGCCGGCGACGAACAACGACAGCAGCCGCGCCTCGTCGGCGTCCGGCTGGTAGCCGTCGCCGGGGCGGTCCTCGGGGTCCGGCCGCCGCCCCTCGGTGGCGGCGACGGTGAGGGGGTCGTCGAGCCGCAGTCGGGTGGCCACCCGCCAGTGGCTCTCGAAGAGGGCGAGCAGCGCGTCGAGCAGTTGGCTGCGGCCGATCACGGCGGCGCTCGGCTCCCCGCCGTCGCGGTCGGGCACCAGCGGGCAGATGGCCGTGCTGGCGTCCACGATGGCCAGTCGGACCGGCAGTCGGTCGAGCACCCGGGCTTGTTCGCCGGCGGCGACGCCCTTGGCCAGGTCGGCGAGGGCTCCCGGTTCCAGCAGCAGGTCACGTTCGTAGATGGCTCGGTAGCTGACTCCGCGGGCCAGCGCGTCGAACTCCTCGACGTTCTCCGGGCCGGCCATGGCGAGGGGGTTGGCCCGGCAGAACCACAGCACCTCGGTACGCGCCGAGTTCTGCAGGTCGCGCAGCCGGTCGCGGAGGACCCCGGCGCCGGCGATCACCTCGACGAGATGGTCGACGTGGTGTCGGCGCAGCCCGGACCGGTATTCCTCGGCCAGTTGGGTGACCCGCCGTCGGGCGGCCTCCAGGTCCTCCTGGCGGCGCAGCAGCGCCCCGCCGAGGGCGACGTCCGGTGCGGTCGGACGCAGCGGCGCGTCCGGGTCGACGTCGGTGGGTTGCACCAGCCCCTTGGCGCGCAGCGTCTCGACCTGGGCGAGAACCTGGTCGCGCGGTCGGTGCAGACGACGGACCAGGTCGTCGACGCGCGCCGCGGTGAGCTGGAGCAGGCAGCGGTAGAGCTCCTCCTCAGCCGAGGTCAGGCCGATCACGTCCAACACGGGGCAGAACTGTACGTCGGCCGGGTGTCGGCCGCGCCGGGGCCCGTCGGCTGGTCAACTGTCGGCCCTCGCGTCTACTGTCGGTGGCTGTGCTGGAAGAGCTGCGTATCACCGGACTGGGCGTCATCGAGGACACCACGCTGCCGTTGACCGGCGGCATGAACGTCATCACCGGCGAGACCGGTGCGGGTAAGACGATGGTGGTCACCGGCCTCGGCCTGCTCTTCGGCGGTCGGGCCGACGCCGGTCGGGTTCGTGCCCAACCGGGCCGGGCGGTGGTGGAGGGGCGGTTGCGCCTGCTCGGGCGGGTCGCCGACGCCGTGCACGCGCGGATCACCGAGGCCGGTGGGGAGCCCGACGAGGACGGCTCGGTGCTGCTGAGCCGCACGGTGACGGTGGAGGGGCGCTCGCGTGCCCATGTCGGTGGCCGGAGCATGCCGGTGTCGATGCTCAGTGAGGTCGGCGAGCAGGCGGTCGCGGTGCACGGGCAGTCCGACCAGTTGCGGCTGCTGCGTCCGGCCGAGCAGCGGGCGGCGTTGGACCGGTTCGCCGGTCCCGCGCACGAGAAGCTGCTCGACGCGTTGCGGGAGGCGTACACGGGGTGGCGGCGGGTGGTCGACGACCTGGCCGACCGGCGGCGCAACGCCCGCGAGCGCAACCAGGAGGCCGATCTGCTGCGGCTGGGCCTCGACGAGATCACCCGGGTCGATCCGCAGCCCGGTGAGGACGACGAGCTGAAGACCGAGGCGCAGCGGCTGGAGCACGCCGAGGGGTTGCGCACGGCCGCGCAGATCGCCCAGCAGTGTGTGGCGGGCGGTGCGGAGGCCACCGACGAGACGCCGGACGCGGCGTCGTTGCTGGGCACGGCCCGGCGGACTCTGGAGGCGCAGGCCGGCACCGACCCGGCGTTGGGTGAGTTGGCGTCGCGTCTGGAGGAGGCGGCGACACTGGTCACCGACGTGTCGGCGGAGCTGTCGGCGTACCTGGCGACGCTCGACGCGGACCCGGCCCGGTTGCAGCACGTCTACGAGCGGCGGGCGGCGCTGCGGGCGTTGACGCGTAAGTACGCCGACGACGTCGACGGGGTGATCGCCTGGGCGGACCGGGCGCGGACCCGGCTGTCCGATCTGGACACCTCCGATGATCTGCTGGACGAGTTGGAGCGGGAGGGTCAGCGGCTCGCCGTCGAGGTGGCCGACCTGGCCGGGCGGGTGTCGGCGTCGCGGCAGGAGGCGGCGATCCGTTTCGCCGACCAGGTGACGGTGGAGTTGGCCGGTCTGGCGATGCCGCACGCGCGGATCGAGGTGGCGGTGCTGCCGCGCCCGACGGGGCGTGCGGAGCCCACGCTGTCGGTGAACGGTGTCGAGGTGGGTGTCACGCCGGACGGTGGCGACGAGGTGGAGCTGCGGTTGTTGGCGCACCCCGGCGCGCCGTCGTTGCCGCTGCAGCGTGGGGCGTCCGGCGGTGAGTTGTCCCGGGTGATGCTCGCGATCGAGGTGGTGTTCGCCGGGTCGGGTGGGCCGCCCACGTTGGTCTTCGACGAGGTCGACGCGGGTGTCGGTGGTCAGGCGGCGGTGGAGATCGGTCGGCGGTTGGCCCGGTTGGCGCGCAGTCACCAGGTGTTGGTCGTCACCCACCTGCCGCAGGTGGCCGCGTTCGCCGACCGGCATCTGGTGGTGGCGAAGGACACCGGTGGCGCGGTGACGACGAGCGGTGTGCGGGTCGTGGAGGACACCGAGCGGGCGCGGGAGCTGGCCCGGATGCTGGCGGGTTTGCCGGATTCGGATCTGGGTATCGCCCACGCCGAGGAGTTGTTGGCCGTGGCCGCCAAGGAAAGGCGGTTGTGACGCCGCGTATTGTGAGCGCAAGCACACCGGCTTGTGCCGACGTGTGCTTCCCTGGGTAGGCGGCCCTGCTCAGGCATGTCGCGACAGAAAAGCCTGCCTCACATGCCAGGATGGTCACGATGCGTCTACCCACGTTGCGCCGGAACCGGAACTCCGAACCGGGCAGAGTCCTCGGCACCGCGCGCCTTGACCGCCGGACGAAACGCCTGGTCGGTCGGCTGCGCCCTGGTGACATCGCGGTGATCGACCACGTCGACCTGGACCGGGTGGCGGCGGATTCTCTGGTCGCTGTCGGTGTCGCCGCGGTGCTCAACGCCAAACCGTCGGTCTCCGGCCGTTACCCCAATCTGGGCCCGGAGGTCCTGATCGCCGCCGGCATTCCGCTCCTAGACGACCTGGGTGAGGGCGTCTTCGAGCGGATCCGCGAAGGCGACCAGGTGCGCATCGAGGGCAACACGGTCTTCGCCGGTGACGAGCCGGTGGCGCACGGCAGCCTCCAGGACGCCGAGTCGGTCGCCAAGTCGATGGCGGATGCCCGGGAGGGGCTGTCGGTGCAGTTGGAGGCGTTCGCCGCCAACACGATGGACTACCTCCGCCAGGAGCGCGACCTGCTGCTCGACGGTGTGGGCGTGCCGGACATCGAGACCCAGATGCAGGGTCGGCACTGCCTGATCGTGGTGCGCGGTTACGACTACAAGGCCGACCTGGACGTGCTGCGCCCGTACATCAGGGAGTTCAAGCCGGTCCTCATCGGTGTCGACGGCGGCGCGGACGCGCTGGTCGAGGCCGGGTACACCCCGGACATGATCATCGGGGACATGGATTCGGTCACCGACGACGTGCTGCGCTGCGGTGCCGAGGTGATCGTGCACGCGTACCCGGACGGGCGTGCGCCGGGTCTTCCCCGGGTCAACGGCCTGGGTGTGCCGGCGATCACGTTTCCGGCGGCGGCGACGAGCGAGGACCTGGCGATGTTGCTCGCCGACGAGAAGGGCGCGTCGCTGCTGGTCGCGGTCGGCACCCACGCCACCCTGGTCGAGTTCCTCGACAAGGGGCGCGGCGGAATGGCCTCGACGTTCCTGACCCGGCTCAAGGTCGGTGGCAAGCTGGTCGACGCCAAGGGTGTGAGCCGGCTCTACCGGCAGAGCATCTCCGGTTCGTCGCTGCTCCTGCTGGTGTTGTCGGCGATCGCGGCGATGGCGTCCGCGGTGGCCGTCTCCACCGTCGGGAAGGCGTACCTGGGCGTGGTCGCCGAATGGTGGGACAATTTCGTGTTCCAGCTGTACCGGCTCTTCTAGTTCCCGACCGATCAAGAGGCTGCAAGCGTGATCAACTTCCGCTACCACGTGGTGTCCCTCACCGCGGTCTTCCTGGCTCTGGCGATCGGCCTGGTGGTCGGCACGGCCGCTCTCAACGGCCCCGTCGCCGACTCGCTGGAGGGGCAGGTCACCGGTCTGCGCAAGGACAACCAGCACTGGCGTCAGACGGTCAGCAACATGGAGAAGCAGCTCGGGCTGGAGGAGGAGTTCGCCGAGGAGGTGTCCCAGGTCGTCCTGCCGGGCACCCTCACCGGGCGTCGGGTGGTGGTGCTCAGCCTGCCCAACGGTCGCGACCACACCGAGGGCGTGCTCAAGAAGCTCCAGCTCGCCGGGGCCACCATCACCGGTCGGGTCGACCTGCAGGACAAGTTCGTCAACCCGGACAACAACTCCAACCTGCTGGAGTTGGCCGTCACCGCGGCCCGTCCGACCGCGCAGACCACCGGCCTGCCGGGTAACGGTCACGGGGTGGAGACGTCCAGCGCGCTGCTGGCCAGCGTCCTGCTGGACCGGGCCCAGGGCGTCGCGCCGGTCAGCGACGCCGACCGGCGGGCGGTGCTCGCCGCGTACAACAACGCGGGTTACCTGACCACCGACAGCAACAAGGTCACCGGCTCGGCGGAGGCGGTCGTGGTGGTCAGCGGTCAGCCGTACGTCGACAAGGACTCCGAGAAGCGGGACGAGTCGGTGGTCAAGATCGCTGAGCAGTTCGACCGGACCGGTTCGATCGTGGTCGCCGGCAACGGCTCCGTCGGCGGCAACCTGGTGTCCGTGGTCCGGGGTGACCCGGTGCTCGCCCAGACCATCTCGACCGTCGACAACGCCAACACCGGGCAGGGCCAGTTCGTGAGCACCCTCGCCCTGGTGCAGCAGCTCGTCGAGAAGAAGGCCGGGCAGTACGGCGTCGGTGACAACGCCGCGTCCGGGCTGTTGCCTAGACTGCCCCAGTGAGCGAACGACGTAATCGGGTGTCCGGATCCGACTCGCGTGAGCGGGCGAGCGTGACGTGCGGCGGGGTGGCGGCATGAGCACGTTGGGTCGGCTGCTGCTCGCCGGTGCCGGCGCGGCGGTGGCCCGCTACGCGCTGCGTGAGGTCCGCAGCTCGCCGGCGGGGCCGGCGTTGGAGCGCACCAACTTCCGTGGCCGCACGGTCAGCCTGGCCGCCGGTCCGGCGCTGGCCGGGGGTGCGGCGGCCGTCGGCGCGTTCGGTGCGACCGGCGGCGCGTCCGGTGGGGCGGCGGTGGTCGCCGGTCTCGGTGCGGGCGCCGTCGGTCTGTACGACGACGTGGTCGGCGCGCGGCCGGAGCAGAAGGCGGCGAAGGGCTTCGCCGGGCACCTCGCCGCGTTGCGCGAGGGGCGGGTCACCGCCGGTCTGGTCAAGGTCGCCGGGGTGGGCGCCGCCGGGCTGGGCGCGGCGGCGCTGCTGGCCGCCGACCGCCGGGTCGCGGCGCATCCGCGTCGGCAGCGTCACGGCGCGTTCGGTCGGGGCGTCGACGTGCTCCTCGGCGCCGGGGTCATCGCCGGCACGGCCAACCTGCTCAACCTGCTCGACCTGCGACCGGGTCGGGCGATCAAGTCCGGTCTGCTGCTCGCCGCGCCGCTGGCCGGTGGCCCGCACGGCGGGATCGCCGCGGGCGCCGCCGGAGCCGCCGCCGGTCTGCTCGGCGACGACCTCGCCGAGGACGTGATGCTCGGGGACAGCGGCGCGAACGCGCTCGGGGCGGTGCTCGGTGTCGCGCTCGCCGCCCGTACCGGCCCGCTCGGGCGGGCGGGTCTGCTGGCGGTGCTGGCCGGGCTCACCGCCGCCAGCGAGAAGGTCAGCTTCACGGCGGTGATCCAGCGGACCCCGGGGTTGCGGGAGCTCGACGCACTGGGCCGACGCGCCGACTGACGTGACCCGACCGGCCCCCCTCGCCGGCGCCGGCCGGTTGGCCGGGGCAGCCGCGCTCATCGCCGTCCTCACCGTGGCCAGCCGACTGGCCGGTTTCGGCCGCACCGCCGTGTTCACCTGGACCCTGGGGACCACCGACCTCGGTGGCACCTACGTGGTGGCCAACGCGGTGCCGAACTTCATCTTCGAGATCGTCGCCGGTGGGGCGCTGGCCAGCCTCGTCGTGCCGCTGCTGGCCGGGGCCGTCGCGGTCGGTGACCGGGCGACCGTCGCCCGGACCACCGGTGCGCTGCTGACCTGGACGCTGGCCCTGCTGGTGCCGCTCGCGGTGCTGGTGGTGCTGCTCGCCGAGCCGGTAGTCGAGTCGCTCGGGCACCACCTGACCGCCGCCCAGCAGCAGAGCGGCATCCGGATGTTGCGGGTCTTCGCACCCCAGCTGCCGCTGTACGGGGTGGGCATCGTGCTCACCGGGGTGCTCCAGGCACACCGGCGCTTCGCCTGGCCGGTGCTCGCGCCGCTGCTGTCCAGCCTCACCGTGATCGTCGTCTACCTGGGGTTCACCGCCACGCAGGGCCGCAACGCGACGGTCGGCGGGGTGAGCCCCGGTGGCGAGTTGCTGCTGTCGGCCGGCACGACACTCGGTGTGGTGGTGTTGTCGTTGTCCCTGCTCGTCCCGGTCAGCCGACTGCGCCTGGGGCTGCGGCCCGGGTTCGGGTTCCCGGCCGACGCGCGGGCCCGCGTCGGCGGGCTGGCGGTGGCCGGCGCGGTCACCGTCACCACGCAGCAGATCGCCCTGATCGTCAGCCTGAACCAGGTCACCGCCGGTGCGCGGAGCAACCCGGGTGTCTACAACCTGGCGCAGACCGTCTACCTGTTGCCGTGGGCGGTGCTGGCGGTGCCGCTGGCCATCGCGGCGTACCCGACGCTGGCGGCGGCGCGGGCCGCCGGTGACGAGGACACCTACCGGGCGACGTTGGCGCCGGCCGTGCGCGGGGTGCTGCTGTTCAGTTGCCTCGGCACCGCGGCGTTGATCGGCACCGCCGGCCCGGTCGGGCACTTCTTCTTCCCGGCGTCGACCGCGTCCACGGCCGCCGCCGCGATCATCGGGTACGCCCCCGGCCTGGTCGGTTACGGGCTGTTCGCGGTGCTCACCCGGGCGCTCTACGCGCGGGGGGAGACCCGGGCGGCGACCGCCGCCACCGCTGTCGGTTTCCTGGTGGTGCCGGTCGTCGTCGTGCTGTTCGGCGCGTTGCTGCCGCTGCGGGACCGGGTGTTCGCGGTGACGTCGGCCAACTCGGTGGGGATGCTGGTGCTCGGGGCGTTGCTGCTTGTGGCGGTGCGGCGCAGCGCGGGCCGACCGGCGCTGGCCGGTGCGGCGCGGGCCTCGGCCGCCGGTGCGCTGGCCGGTGTGCTCGCCGCGCTCGCCGGGCTGGGCCTCGGCCGCCTGCTCGACGCGCCGGGCGGCGGCACCCCGACGATGGCGGCGGCACTCGGTCAGGGCATGCTGTCCGGGGCTCTGGTCGGGGCGGTGTTCCTCGCCGTGCTCTGGTTCGTCGACCGGCGGGACGTGGCGCCACTGCTCGCCGGGGTGCTGCGGCGGCTGGGTCGGCGCGGGCCGCGGGGTGGCGGTCCGACGCCCGGTGCGGTCTCCCCGGAGCGGGGCGATGGGAAGGAGACGGCGACGCGATGACTGAGCCAGCTCTGTCCGCCGGGTGGTCGGGCACCGTCGCGTTGGTGCTCGCGTCCAGCACCGGCGGGGTCGGCCAGCACGTCCGGTCGGTGGCGCGTGGCCTCGTCGCCGGGGGCGCATCCGTCCTGGTCTGCGGACCGGCGGCCACCCAGGAGCAGTTCGACTTCACCGCTGTCGGCGCGCGTTTCGAGCCGGTGGAGATCCCGGCCAGCCCGACGCCGGCCGACGCCCGGGCGGTGCTCACCCTGCGCCGGGTCCTCACCGCCACGCGGGTCGACGTCGTGCACGCCCACGGTCTGCGGGCCGGGTTGGTCGCCGTGCTGGCCCGTCCGGCCGCGCCGCTGATCGTCACCTGGCACAACGCGGTGCTCGCGGGCGGCCTGCGCGGCGGGGTGTCCCGACTCGTGGAACGCGTGGTGGCCCGGGGTGCGCGGGTGGCCCTCGGCGCGTCCATGGACCTGGTCTCCCGAGCCGCCGCGCTGGGTGCCGCCGACGCCCGGCTCGCCCCGGTCGCCGCGCCGACGCTGCCCGCGCCGCGTCGACGTCCGGCGGCGGTCCGCGCCGAGTTCGGGGTGCGCCCGGACCAGCCGTTGATCCTCTCGGTCGGTCGGCTGCACTCGCAGAAGCGCTACGACGTGCTGATCGACGCGGCGGCCCGCTGGCGGACGCGTACCCCACCGCCGGTCGTGGTGATCGCGGGCAGTGGGCCGGCGTATCTGCCGCTGGCCGCGCGGACCTCGGCGGCCCGCGCCCCGGTGACCCTGCTGGGGCACCGCACCGACGTGGCCGACCTGCTCGCCGGTGCCGACCTCGCGGTGGTGACCAGCGACTGGGAGGCCCGGCAGCTCTTCGCGCAGGAGGCGTTGCGCGCCGGCGTGCCCCTGGTCGCGACCGCTGTCGGCGGGCTGCCGGACCTGGTCGGCGACGCCGCCACGCTGATCCCCGCCGGGGACGTCGACGCGGTCGACGCGGCGGTCCGGGCGCTGCTGGACGACCCGGCGGCCCGGGCCGAGCTGGGCCGCCGTGGCGCGGAACGAGCCGCGACGTGGCCGACCGAGACGGACACCGTGGCCGTGCTGGCCGCCCTCTACGCCGAGCTGGGCGCCGACCGCGGCGGCCCGGCAGCCACCCCGGGCTCCGACGCCCCCAGAACGGGACACCGGTGATGCTGCGCCGAATCACCCCCGCCCTGCTGACCATCCTCGTGGTGTCGCTGGGCGTCGCCGCGCTCGCCGCCCGCCCGCCGCAGGACAGCCCGCGACGCACCGCCGACTTCGTGGTGCTCGCCGGGATCGCGGGTTTGCGGTGGGAGGACGTGGATCCGCAGCGCACCCCGACGTTGTGGCGGATGGCCCAGGAGGGGTCGATCGGCTCACTGTCGGTGCGTTCCGCGCATCGACCCACCTGCCCGGTGGACGGTTGGCTGACGCTGGGTGCGGGCAGCTTCGCCGCGT
Source organism: Micromonospora sp. WMMD964 (assembly GCF_029581455.1). Lineage (NCBI taxonomy): Bacteria > Bacillati > Actinomycetota > Actinomycetes > Micromonosporales > Micromonosporaceae > Micromonospora > Micromonospora sp. WMMD964. The sequence continues at coordinate 3,616,917 of NZ_CP120860.1, forward strand.
GGAACGGCAGCCGGTCGCCGGGCGGGTGCCCGCCGGCCGGGGTGACCGTCGAGCAACCGGACGGCATCGGCGCGAACCTGCCGGACCAGGAGAGCGTGGTCCAGTACAACCAGCAGCGCCTGCCGTGGGGGGCCCTGCCCGGTTCGTTGTCGGAGTCGGTGCGCTGCTCCGTGGCGGTGGGCCCGGGTGCGGCGGTGGCCGCCGCCCGTCCGTTCGGCCGCGTGGACAGGTACGCCCCGGCGTTGCCCGCCGACCCGCGGACGCTGCTCGGTTCCTGCGTGCTGAGCATCGTCGACCTCGGCACCGTCGAGGGGACCGACCCGGCGACCCGTGCCGAGGAGGCGCGGGCGGCGGACGCGCAACTGGCCCGGGTGGTGGCGGCCCGGCCGCCGCGGTCGTTGGTGCTGGTCGCGGGGATCTCCGACACCGCCCAGCCGTCGCGGCTGCACGTGGCGGTCGCCGACGGGCCGGGTTGGGAGCGGGGGTGGCTGACCTCGGCCAGCACCGGCCGCGACGGTTACCTGCAACTGGTCGACCTCGCGCCGACCGCCCTCGCCGCGCTGGGTCGGCCGATGCCGGAGCGGCTGTTCCTGGGCCGTCCGGCGGTGAGCACCGGTGGGCGTCCCGCCGATCTGGCCGAGGCGATCGACGCACCGGCCGACGCCGATCGGGAGGCCGCCGCGCAGCGTGAGGTCTCCGGGGTGTTCTTCACGCTGCTGGCCGGGGTGCAGGTGCTGTTGGCGGTCGGGGTCCTGCCGTTGCTGCGCCGGGCCCGCCCGCACGCCGGGCCGACCGGCCCGGATCCCGTCTCCCGGCGGGTCACGGCGGTGGTGGAACTGCTGCTCGTCGCCGTGGCGTTGACGGTACCGGCGGCGTTGCTGGCCGACGCGGTGCCCTGGTGGCAGGGCGACCATCCCGGGTGGATCTTCGCGGGGGTGACGGCGCTGCTGGTGGCCGCGGGCACCGCGGCGGTGCGGTTCGCCCCCGGGTACGCGGGCACCCTCGGGCCGCTGGGTGCGGTGGCCGGTCTCACCACCCTCGTCGTCGGGTTGGACGTGCTCACCGGGGCCCGCCTGCAGCTCAACGGTGTGGTCGGGTATTCCGCGTTGCAGGGCGGCCGGTACTCCGGGCTGAGCACCGTGGGGTTGGGGGTGTTCCTCGCCGGTGCGTTGCTCGCCGGGGGTTGGCTCGCCCAACGGGTGCACCGGGGTTGGCGGCCGGCGGTGACGGTGGCCGTGGGCGGTCTCGCGGTGGTGGTGGTCGGCAGCGCGTACCTGGGCGCCGATCCGGTCGGCGCGATCGCGCTCACCGCCGGGGTGAGCGTCGCCGCGGTGATCAGCGCGGGCGGCTGGTTGACGATCAGCCGGCTGGCGTGGGCCAGCATGGCCGCCCTGGCGGTCGGTATCGGCTTCGGTGTGGTGGATCTGCGTCGCCCGCCGGCGGAGCGGGGGAACCTCGGGCGGTTCCTCTCCGCGCTCGGCGACGGCACCGGCGGGTTCACCGTGCACCGGTCCAGCACGGAGAACTTCGAGACGTTGGTCAACAGCCCGCTGACCGTGCTGGCGGTCGCCGCCGGGTTGCTGGTGTGGTTCGCCCTGTTGCAACCCTGGGGTGGGCTGATGCGGTTGTTCGGCATCTACCCGGCGGTGCGGGCGGCGATGGCCGGGACGGTGGTCGCCGCGGTGCTCGGTGGTCTGCTCGACGGGGCGGCGCTGGACGTGCTGGGCGCCGCCGCCGCGTTGGTGGTGCCGATGGCCGTGCTGGCGTCGCTGCGGGTGCTGGGGCACGCCGCGGACCGGACCCGTCCGGTTCCGGGCCGGTTCCGGGAGAGCGGCGCCGACGACGACTCGGGCTCCGGCGGGGTCTCTCCGACCGGCGGTGATGGCGGTCCGACCGGCGGAGGGCCGCTGGGTGCGGCCCACCCCCGGCCGATCAGCGGCCCGCCCGCGAGCGCCCCACCGGTGGTCACGATCCCGGACGCCGAGACCGATCGTGCCGCCGACGCCGACGCCGACGCCGACGCCGACGCCGACGCCGACGGTCTGGCGGAACCGGCCGGGGGCGGGTCCGTCGGGCCGCCCCGACAGGTCACCCGGTCGTCGAGCGGGGTTGCCGCCTCCTGAGCGCCGGACCTCGTCCGGATGACCCGCAGGTGTCGTAGCCGGGGTGCGGCCTGCGAGTACCCGCCTGGGAGGTGTTACCGTCGAATCCCGTGGATCGCGTGATCACTTTGCTGATCGAGCACGGCGGTCTGCATGACCGCGACAGACGACACGGGAGCAGGCCTTGGCCCCATCAGCACGGACGACCAGGCACATTTTCGTCACCGGGGGCGTCGCCTCCTCGCTGGGCAAGGGCCTCACCGCCTCCAGCCTCGGCAACCTGCTGACCGCGCGCGGTCTGCGCGTGGTGATGCAGAAGCTCGACCCTTACCTGAACGTCGACCCGGGGACGATGAACCCGTTCCAGCACGGTGAGGTCTTCGTCACCGAGGACGGCGCGGAGACCGACCTCGACGTCGGGCACTACGAGCGGTTCCTCGACCGGGCGCTGTCCGGCAAGGCGAACGTCACCACCGGTCAGATCTACTCCGACGTGATCGCCAAGGAGCGGCGCGGCGAGTACCTGGGCGACACCGTCCAGGTCATCCCGCACATCACCAACGAGATCAAGTCGCGGATCCTGGCGATGGCCGACCCGGACGAGGACGGTCAGCTCCCCGATGTGGTGATCACCGAGGTCGGCGGCACCGTCGGCGACATCGAGTCGCTGCCGTTCCTGGAGGCGATCCGCCAGGTCCGCCACGACCTCGGCCGGGACAACTGCTTCTACCTGCACGTCTCCCTGGTGCCGTACCTGGCGCCGTCGGGTGAGCTGAAGACCAAGCCGACCCAGCACTCGGTGGCGCAGCTGCGCAACATCGGTATCCAGCCGGACGCCATCGTGTTGCGCTGCGACCGGGAGATCCCGGTGAAGCTCAAGGAGAAGCTGTCGCTCTACTGCGACGTGGACGCCGAGGCGGTCGTCGCCGCTCCGGACGCCCCGAGCATCTACGACATCCCGAAGGTGCTGCACCGGGAGGGCCTCGACGCGTACGTGGTGCGTCGGCTCGGCCTCTCCTTCCGGGACGTGGACTGGGCCAGCTGGGACGACCTGCTGGAGCGGGTGCACCGCCCTCGGCACACGGTCACCGTCGCGGTGGTCGGCAAGTACGTCGACCTGCCCGACGCGTACCTGTCGGTGAGTGAGGCGATCCGGGCGGCCGGCTTCGGTCACCGGGCCCGGGTGCAGCTCAGGTGGGTGCCCAGCGACGAGTGCGTCACCCCGGCCGGTGCGGCGGCGGCCCTGGCCGGTGTCGACGGGATCCTCATCCCCGGCGGCTTCGGCGTGCGCGGCATCGAGGGCAAGATCGGCACCGCCCGGTACGCCCGGGAGAACGGCATCCCGCTGCTCGGCCTGTGCCTCGGCCTGCAGTGCATGACCATCGAGGTGGCCCGTCACCTGGCCGGTCTGGACGGCGCGAACTCGGCGGAGTTCGACGAGAAGGCCGCGCACCCGGTGATCGCCACGATGGCCGACCAGGAGGACATCGTCGCCGGCAAGGGCGACCTGGGCGGCACCATGCGGCTCGGGGCGTACCCGGCGACGCTGACCGAGGGTTCGCTCGTCGCCGAGGCGTACGGCAGCACCGAGATCAGCGAGCGGCACCGCCACCGCTACGAGGTCAACAACGCATACCGGGACGCGCTGACGAAGGCCGGTCTGCACATCTCCGGCACCTCGCCGGACGGTCGGCTGGTCGAGTTCGTCGAGTTGGACCGCAGCCTGCACCCGTTCTTCGTGGCCACCCAGGCGCACCCGGAGCTGAAGAGCCGTCCGACCCGTCCGCACCCGCTGTTCGCGTCGTTCGTCAAGGCCGCGGTGGCGTACTCGCAGGCCGACCAGCTGCCCGTCGACCTGGACGCGACGGCGGAGGCCCCGACGACGCGCAAGGCCGCCCGCAACGGCGCCGCGACGAAGGCCGCGTCGGCCTCGTGAGCGAGCGCAGCGAGCGAACCATCAGGCTCAGCAGCGTGGCGCCTCGCGCCGTCGTCGAGCGCAGCGAGGCGACGGCGTGAGCGGGGTGGAGCACCGCTACGAGGTGCGGTCCCGGCAGGAGCGCTACCGGGGGCGGATCTTCGACGTGGTCACCGAGGAGGTGACCATGCCGGGCGGCGGGACCGGAGTGCGGGACCTGGTCCGGCACGTCGGTGCGGTGGCCGTGGTGGCGCTCGACGACGCCGGTCAGGTGGTGCTGATCCGGCAGTACCGGCACCCGGTGGGGCGGCACCTGTGGGAGCTGCCCGCCGGGCTGATGGACGTCTCCGGTGAGGAGTTGCCGGCCGCCGCGTTGCGGGAGCTGGCCGAGGAGGCGGATCTCACCGCCGGGCAGGTCGACGTGCTCGTCGACCTGCACAGCTCGCCGGGGTTCACCAACGAGGTGGTGCGGGTCTTCCTGGCCCGGGACATCGCCGAGGTGCCGGCCGGCGAGCGCCACGAGCGCCACGACGAGGAGGCCGACCTCCAGGTCGTCCGCATCGACCTGGACGAGGCCGTCGCGATGGTCCTGGCCGGTGAGATCACCAACGCGTCCGCGGTGGCCGGGCTGCTCGCCGCGGCCCGCTCCCGGGACACCGGTTGGTCGACGCTGCGTCGGGCGGACGCGCCGCTGCCCCGCTGAGCATCGCCGCCGGTTCGCGCCGGTGAGGGAGTACGACGACAGGGGCCCCGCGGTCAGCCGCGGGGCCCCTGTTCGTCGTCTGGTGGATCAGTCGCGCAGCGGTCGGCCCTGCGCGTCGGTGCCGCCGTTGACCAGGATGAGGATGCCGTCGATGAGGCCCCAGATGCTGCCGAAGCCGAGGGTGCAGACACTCACGACGAGCTGGAGGACACCGATCTTGATGTCGCCGATGTAGAACCGGCCGGCGCCGAAGAAGCCGAGCAGGATGCCGAGGACCCCGGCGACGACCTTGCTCTTGTCGGAGACGCCCTGCGGGTAGCCCGGCTGGGGGTACCCGGGCTGGTAAGGAGGAGTGGTCATGGGCGGACACACTAGTGATCCACTTGTCCGCTGTCCGCAGCGCCACCCGACAGATGGGACGATGATGGTCGAACACTGTCCTGACGGCTGAGGCGACCATCCGCCGCCGAATCCGGTTCGATGCCTGACAGATCGTCAGGACACTCGGGCACCGGATGTCACTGTGCTGGCTCTCGGCGGCGCGGAGCACGCCTAGACTGCCGCCGGCGGGACCGGTGGACCGCGGTGGCAAAGGGGCCGCTGCGGCACCGAGCAGTCGGGGGAGAGCGGCCCCGAAGAGAGGTGTCTGCATCGTGAAGGTCGGAATCCCACGCGAGGTCAAGAACCACGAGTACCGCGTGGCGATCACGCCGGCGGGCGTCAACGAGTTCACCCGCAGCGGCCACCAGGTCTTCGTCGAGTCCGGCGCCGGTGAGGGCTCCAGCATCACCGACGAGGAGTTCGCCGCCGCCGGCGCGAAGATCCTGGCCACCGCCGACGAGGTGTGGGAGACCGCCGAGCTGGTGCTCAAGGTCAAGGAGCCGATCGCGGAGGAGTACCACCGGATGCGCGAGGGGCAGGTGCTCTTCACCTACCTGCACCTGGCCGCCTCCAAGGAGTGCACCGACGCGCTGGTCGACCGCAAGGTCACCGGCATCGCGTACGAGACGGTGGAGCTGCCCGACCGGTCGTTGCCGCTGCTCGCCCCGATGTCCGAGGTCGCCGGTCGGCTCGCCCCGCAGGTCGGCGCGTTCTACATGATGCGTACCGGTGGCGGTCGGGGTGTGCTGCCCGGCGGTGTCTCCGGCGTGTACGCGGCCAAGACCGTCGTCATCGGCGCCGGCGTGTCCGGCCTGAACGCCGCCGCGATCGCGCTGGGCCTGCAGTCCGAGGTGCTGCTGCTGGACAAGAACGTCGCCCGGCTGCGCGCGGCCGACGCCATCTACCGGGGTCACCTGCAGACCATCGCCTCCAACGCGTACGAGGTCGAGCGGGCCGTGCTCGACGCCGACCTGGTCATCGGCGCGGTGCTGGTGCCCGGTGCGAAGGCCCCGAAGCTGATCAGCAACGAGCTGGTCTCCCGGATGAAGCCGGGCAGTGTGCTCGTCGACATCGCCATCGACCAGGGCGGCTGCTTCGAGGACTCGCGCCCCACCACGCACGCCGACCCGGTCTACAAGGTGCACGAGTCGATCTTCTACTGCGTGGCGAACATGCCCGGCGCGGTGCCGAACACCAGCACCTACGCGCTGACCAACGTCACCCTCCCGTACGCCCTGGAGCTGGCCAACCAGGGGTGGCGGCAGGCGCTGCGCAACGACCCGGCGCTGGCGCTGGGCCTGAACACCCACGACGGTCGGGTCACCTACGGCCCGGTCGCCGAGGCGCACGGGATGGACGTGCTCCCGCTGACCGAGGTGCTGGCCTGAGCGGTGGCGAGCTGACCAGCGGCACGGACGCCGCCGGCGTGGGCGCCGAGCCCGCGCCGGCGTTGCGCCGCGCCGTGCGCGGTTACCTCGACCACCTCACCGTCGAACGTGGCCTCTCCGCGAACACGCTCACCTCGTACCGCCGGGATCTGGACCGCTATCTGACGACGCTCGCCGACGCCGGGGTCGCCGACCTCGCGTCGGTCGGCCCCGGCCTGGTCGAGTCGCACCTGGCGCGGCTGCGCGCGGGCGACGACACGCACCCGCCGCTGGCGGTCTCGTCCGCCGCCCGCGCGGCCAGCGCGGTCCGCGGCCTGCACCGCTTCGCGATGCGCGAAGGGCTGGCCGGGGCCGACCCCAGCCGTGACGTCCGCCCGCCCACCCCGCCGCGCCGGTTGCCCCGGGCCCTGCCCGTCGACGACGTGGTCCGGCTGCTGGACCTCGCCGGCCCGGTCGCCGCGTCCGGCGATGACGCCCCCCGCGCGCTGCGGGACCGGGCGTTGCTGGAGTTCCTGTACGGCACCGGCGCGCGGATCTCCGAGGCGGTCGGCGCGGCCGTGGACGACCTCGACACCGACGAGGGCACCGTGCTGCTGCGCGGCAAGGGCGGTCGGGTGCGGCTGGTGCCGATCGGCGGGTACGCCGTCGACGCCGTCCGCGCCTACCTCGTGCGGGCCCGCCCCACATTGGCCGCCGCCGGTCGGGGAACCCCGGCGGTCTTCCTCAACGCCCGCGGCGGCGCGCTGTCCCGCCAGGGCGCCTGGGGCATCCTGCGGCGCGCCGCCGAGCGGGCCGGGCTGCCGGTCGACGGGCCCGCCGCCGTGTCCCCGCACACCCTGCGGCACTCGTACGCCACCCATCTCCTCGACGGCGGCGCCGACGTCCGGGTGGTCCAGGAGTTGCTCGGCCACGCGTCGGTGACCACCACCCAGGTCTACACGTTGGTCACCGTGGAGCGGCTGCGTGAGGTGTACGCCACCGCCCACCCACGCGCCCGCGGCTGAACCCGGTCGCGGTCGGACCCGACACGCCGGGCCGGTGCCGAACCCCCTGCTGGTCGGTGGCGTACAGTCGGCATCGGCGCGGACCTCCTGGAGCGACACGACCGGGGTGCGCAGCGGCGCCGCGAAGGACGTCGGACGGCTCCGACGCCGGGTGGGTCGTCGGGAGGGGGCAACGAGGACATGGCAGGCAACGGTGACCGTGCCGAGACCTGGACGTCGGAGCTCCGCGAGCAGCAGGCCACGCTCGGCGCGGATCTGGGTCCGGCGGATCCGGCCGCCTACACGATGCGCAAGCCCATCCCCGAGCCGATGCCCACCGACCGGCACGGCCCGGCGCGCATCATCGCGATGGCCAACCAGAAGGGTGGCGTCGGCAAGACCACCACCACGATCAACCTGGGCGCGGCCCTCGCCGAGTACGGCCGCAAGGTGCTGCTCGTCGACTTCGACCCGCAGGGCGCGCTCTCGGTCGGGTTGGGCGTCAACCCGCACAACCTCGACCTGTCCGTCTACAACCTGCTCATGCAGGACGACGTGACCGCCGAGGACGTCCTGATCAAGACCGACGTGGCGGGCCTGCACCTGCTGCCGGCCAACATCGACCTCTCCGCCGCCGAGATCCAGCTCGTCAACGAGGTGGCCCGGGAGATGGCCCTGGCCCGGGTGCTGCGCACGGTCCGCAAGGAGTACGACTACATCCTGATCGACTGCCAGCCGTCACTCGGCCTGCTGGCGATCAACGCGTTGACCGTCGCGCACGGTGTGCTCATCCCCCTCGAATGCGAGTTCTTCAGCCTGCGCGGGGTGGCCCTGCTGCTGGACACCATCGACAAGGTGCGCGAGCGGCTCAACTTCGACCTGGAGCTGGAAGGCATCCTCGCCACCATGTACGACAGCCGCACCACGCACTGCCGTCAGGTGCTGCAGCGGGTGGTCGAGGCGTTCGGCGACAAGGTCTACCAGACGGTCATCACCAAGACGGTGAAGTTCCCCGAGTCCACCGTGGCCGGTGCCCCCATCACGACGATGGACCCGGCGTCCTCCGGCGCACGTAACTACCGTCAGCTGGCCCGCGAGGTGATCGCCGCCCAGTCGGAGCGGTAGCCGGAACGCCCGGTGCCGCTGTCGTGGACTACGGTCGTGCGGTGACCGCGCCACCAGTTGACCCACCCGAGGCCGCCGCTGCGCCCGTGGTCGACGGTGTGCCGCCCGCCGACCCCGCCGCCACCGGGTTCACGGTGCGGCTGGCGAACTTCACCGGCCCGTTCGACCTACTGCTGCAACTGATCGGCAAGCACAAGCTCGACGTCACCGAAGTCGCCCTGCACACGGTCACCGACGAGTTCATCGCCTACATCCGGGCCATGGGCGACGACTGGGACCTGGACGAGGCCAGCGAGTTCCTGCTCATCGCCGCGACCCTGCTGGACCTGAAGGCGGCCCGGCTGCTGCCCGCCGCCGAGGTCGAGGACGAGGCCGACCTCGCCCTGCTGGAGGCCCGGGACCTGCTCTTCGCCCGGCTGTTGCAGTACAAGGCGTACAAGGAGGCGGCGGCGCACATCGCCGAACTGGAGGCCGTCGGCGGCCGACGGTACCCGCGAGCGGTCAGTCTGGAACCCCGCTACGCGGAGGCGCTGCCCGACCTGGTGCTCGGCATCGGCCCACAGCGACTGCTGAAGCTGGCCGTGAAGGCGATGACCCCGAAACCGGTGCCCGAGGTGTCCATCGCCCACGTGCACATGGTCCGGGTCAGTGTCCGCGAACACGCGGCGATCCTCACCGACCGGTTGCGCCGGGCCGGCACGGCCACGTTCTCGCTGCTCTGCGCCGACTGCGAGGCCACCCTGGAGGTGGTGGCCCGGTTCCTGGCGCTGCTGGAGCTGTACCGGGAGGGCCTGGTGTCCTTCGTCCAGGAGCAGGCCCTGGAGGAGTTGACGGTCCGCTGGACCGGCCCGGCCGACGGGGACACCGAACTGCACGTCGACGAGTACGCCGGCACCCCGGCAGGGGAGACCGGCGGGCCGGACGGGACGGGAACCACGGAGGATGAGCGGGATGAGTGACGAGCAACGCCGGGACTCGCTGGCCGACCAGGCCGCCGCGTGGGTTCCCCCGTGGGAGCGCCCCCGGCAGCCCGCGCCCGAGGCCCCTGGCCCTGAACTCGTCCCCGAGACCGCCGAACCCGAGGTCACCGGTTCGGGGTCCGCTGACCGTGAGGCTGGCGGCTCCGAGTCTGCCGACCCGGAACCCACTGACCCCGAGCCCGCCGGTTCCGAGGTTCCTGATCTTGACGCCACCGAATCCGAGGCCGCCGCAGCCCCGACGCCCGCGCCGGACGCCCCGGCAGCCGGTGTGACCGAGGTCGCCGCCGAACCGACCACGCCGCCCGGATCGGGCCAGGACGCCCCGGAGCCGGTCGCGGCACGTGAGACGGGCGGTGCGCGGGACGTACCCCCTCGGCAGGCAGCCGGGCGACGGCGGATGACGGCCGCGCCGGAGCCCGCACCGGAGCTGTCCGACGCCGAGCTGCGCGGCGCCCTGGAGGCCATCCTGCTGGTCGTCGACGAGCCGGTCAGCGAGCTGGTGCTGGCCCAGGTGCTGGAGCAACCGGCCGAGCGGGTCGGCCCGATGCTCGACGACATCGCCGCCGGGTACACCGCCGCCGGGCACGGGTTCGAGTTGCGTCGGGCGGCCGGCGGGTGGCGGCTCTACACCAGGCCGGAATACGCTACGTACGTCGAGCGGTTCGTTCTGGACGGGCAGTCCGTACGGCTGACCCAGGCGGCGTTGGAGACGCTCGCCGTGGTCGCCTACAAGCAACCGGTGACCCGTTCGCGAATCTCAGCCATCCGGGGTGTGAACTGCGACGGGGTCATCCGTACGCTGGTCACTCGCGGCCTCGTCGAGGAGTGCGGCACCGAAACGGACAGCGGGGCGTTCTTGTACAAGACCACCACGCTGTTCCTGGAGAAGCTCGGGCTGAACACCGTTCACGAGCTGCCGCCCCTCGCACCCTTCCTGCCCGACGACGTAGAAGAGCTTGCTGATGCGACCCGATAACCGTTCCCCCAAACCCGACGCCCCCGTCTTCGAGGGGGCGGAGCGCCTGCAGAAGGTGCTCGCCGCCGCCGGTGTGGGTTCCCGGCGCGCCTGCGAGGACCTGATCTTCCGCCGCCGGGTCACCGTGGACGGGCGGGTCGCCAAGCTCGGCGACAAGGTCGACCCGGCCACCGCCGTGATCCACGTGGACGGCGAGCGCCTCCAGGTCGACACCCGCCTGGTCTACGTGGCGATGAACAAGCCGCGCGGTGTGGTGACCACCATGGCGGACGACAAGGGCCGAAACGAGCTGGCCGAGTTCATCGGCAGGCGGCTGGACCAGCGGGTCTACCACGTCGGGCGGCTCGACGCCGACAGCGAGGGCCTGCTGCTGCTCACCAACGACGGCACCCTCGCCCACAAGCTCATGCACCCCTCGTACGAGGTGCTGAAGACCTACCTGGCCGAGGTGGTCGGGCCGATCCCGCGCAACCTGGGCAAGCGGCTCCTCGCGGGCGTCGAGCTGGAGGACGGGCCGGTCAAGGTCGACTCGTTCAAGGTGGTCGGCACCCTGGGCAAGAGCGCCCAGGTGGAGCTGAGCCTGCACGAAGGGCGCAAGCACATCGTCCGGCGTCTGATGGACGAGGTCGGGCACCCGGTCACCCGTCTGGTGCGTACCTCGATCGGGCCGATCCGGCTGGGTGACCTGCGCACCGGGCGGATCCGGAGGCTGACCAACGCGGAGGTCGCCGCCCTGTTCAACGCGGTGGGTGACTGACCCCCGGTTCCGGGGTACGGCTGCCGGTAGGCTCCACCGATGGCCGGACGACGGCCGCTGGAGGTGGCGTGGGTCGCCTCCGGTGGCGTCGCGTACGGGTCCGTCAGAGGACCCGGGCATGATTGATGACGATTGACGAACCGCTTGCGGCGCCGAATCACCGGGCGATCCGTGAGGTACGGGCTGAGGAGGACACGGTGGAGGAAAACGTACGGGCCGGGCGATGTGTGGTCGCTGTGGACGGGCCGTCCGGTTCGGGTAAGTCCACCGTGTCGCGGCGGCTCGCCGCCGGCATCGGTGCGCGCTACCTGGACACCGGGGCGATGTACCGGGCGATCACGTGGGCCGTGCTGCGCTCCGGCGTGGACCTCACCGACGCCGCGTCGGTGGCCAAGGTCGCCGGCGAGGTCAAGCTGCACATCGGCACCCACCCGCAGGGGTACGCCGTGACCGTCGACGGTGTGGGCGTCGACGCCGACATCCGGGGCGCGGAGGTGACCGGGGCGGTCTCCGCCGTCGCCGCCGTGCCGGCCGTCCGTGAGCTGCTGGTCTCCCGGCAGCGCGAGATGATCGCCAACGCCGGTCGGATGGTGGTCGAGGGCCGGGACATCGGCTCGGTCGTGGCGCCGGACGCCGACCTCAAGGTCTTCCTGACCGCCTCCGAGGCGGCCCGCGCCGCCCGGCGTAGCGCCGAGGACGCCGCCGACGTGGCGGCCACCGCCGCCGACCTGGCCCGACGGGACCGGCTCGACTCGACCCGCAAGGTCAACCCGTTGGCGCAGGCCCCCGACGCCGTGGTGCTCGACACCACCGAGTTGGGCATCGACGAGGTCGTGGCACGACTGCGCGACCTGCTCACCGAGCGGGGTGTGGATGTCTCTCGTGACGGTCCGGAGCGCAGCGGAGGAGCGGCATGAGCGATCCAGGTGGGTGGGTCGAGCTGCGGGAGCCCGACGTCGCCGTCGAGGAACCGAGCGGCCCGCAGCCGGTGGTGGCCGTGGTCGGTCGCCCGAACGTCGGTAAGTCCACTCTGGTCAACCGGATCATCGGCCGCCGCCAGGCGGTCGTCGAGGACGTCCCGGGCGTGACCCGGGACCGGGTGCCGTACGACGCGCAGTGGAACGGTCGGGCGTTCACCGTGGTGGACACCGGCGGTTGGGAGCCGGACGCGAAGGACCGCGCCGCGGCCATCGCGGCGCAGGCCGAGACGGCGGTCGTCACCGCCGACGTGGTGCTCTTCGTGGTCGACGCGATGGTGGGCTCCACCGACGTGGACGAAGCCGCGGTGAAGATGCTGCGGCGCAGCGCCAAGCCGGTGATCCTGGTGGCGAACAAGGCCGACAACAACTCCATCGAGATGGAGGCCACCTCGCTGTGGTCCCTCGGTCTCGGTGAGCCGTTCCCGGTCTCCGCGCTGCACGGGCGTGGCTCCGGTGACCTGCTGGACGCCATCCTCGCCGCGCTGCCGGAGGCGCCGACGATCGTGGAGAACCGTCCGCGTGGGCCGCGCCGGGTGGCGCTCGTCGGGCGGCCGAACGTCGGCAAGTCCAGCCTGCTCAACCGGTTCTCCGGTGAGGAGCGGGCGGTCGTCGACTCGGTGGCGGGCACCACTGTGGACCCGGTGGACAGCCTGGTCGACATCGGCGGGCAGACCTGGCAGCTGGTCGACACGGCCGGGTTGCGCAAGCGGGTCGGCAAGGCCAGCGGCACCGAGTACTACGCCAGCCTGCGTACCGCCGGTGCGATCGAGGCCGCCGAGGTGGCCGTGGTGCTGCTGGACGCCAGCGAGCCGATCAGCGAGCAGGACCAGCGGATCCTGACGATGGTGACCGAGGCCGGCCGCGCGCTGGTCATCGCGTTCAACAAGTGGGACCTGGTCGACGCCGACCGTCGGTACTACCTGGACAAGGAGATCGACCGGGAGCTGCGCCGCATCCCCTGGGCGATCCGCCTGAACCTGTCCGCGATGACCGGCCGTGCGGTGGACAAGCTGGCCCCGGCCCTGAACAAGGCCCTCGCCAGCTGGGAGACCCGGGTGCCGACCGCGCACCTCAACCAGTGGTTGACCGCGCTGGTGCAGGCCACCCCCCACCCCGTGCGTGGCGGTCGGGCGCCGCGAATCCTGTTCGCGACGCAGGCCGGCGTGGCACCGCCACGGTTCGTGCTCTTCACCACCGGCCCGCTCGATGCCGGCTACCAGCGCTTCGTCGAGCGCAAGCTCCGCGAGGAGTTCGGGTACGAGGGCAGCCCCATCGAGATCTCGGTCCGTCCGAGGAAGAAGCTCGGCCCCGGCGGTCGAGGCAAGGCACACGGCTGACGCGTCTGCAGTTCTGCTCGAGGAATGCCGGATGGGCGAGACTGCCCGTCCGGCATTTCTCCTACCCCACCCTCCTAGGACGCTTTAGGGGGTGTGCGGTTGCGCGGTCTGCAGTCGTCTGGTGCGCGGGTGGGGCCTCTGCGAAAGGGCCGCGACTGCTGCGCTAAGCTGTACCGGCTGTCGCAGTGGGAAACCACGCGAGGGCGGGACGTGGCGCAGCTTGGTAGCGCACTTGACTGGGGGTCAAGGGGTCGTCGGTTCGAATCCGGCCGTCCCGACAGACAAAAAGCCCTGACCAGCGGAAACGCTGGTCAGGGCTTTAAGCTTGTCTATGGGGTTTTGAACCGCCCCCCGAAAACCCCCCTTTTACCGGGGTCGACAACCAGATCTGTCATCGATGGGCATCGTTGGGCGTTGCGGGTGCGGGGCTGTGTCGCTTGCCGTGATCGGTGCCGAGTCGCTCGAGGATGTCCGAGACGTCCGGGGCTTGGGCGGGCTTGGCGATGTAGTACGTGGCGGTGACCTCCTCGCTGGAGTGGCCGAGCTGCGCTGCGGCGCTTTTCGTGTCGGTCTCTTCCTTGATGAGGTCGTCGTGGGTTCAATTCCCTCGCTCCCACGAGCACCTGGCCGCTGGGACGGAGCTTGCATCGGTCATGGAGGTTACTACGAGCGAGCCGCTCCCTGGCTGCATCGCAGCTGAGAGCAGCGCCTCGTTGACCGAGAGGTTCGTTGCGTGCAGCAAGGTCCGCCGATGGTGAACCTGTATCGGGAGTCATCGCGACGCGCACGCGGTGAGGGCCTCAGGTTCGTTTCGCCGCCTGGCTGGGCGTCGGAAGATCGGTGACGACGGCCGCGAGGTCTTCCCACCCTCGGCTGGGCTGCCCATCGTCTGCTGGGCTGGCTTCCATATTGTTAGTCGCCGGGGAGGATTACCCGCGCGTGGTCGGGTAGCGAGGTCAGCACGCGACGCTGGCCGGTGGTCGGGTTGGCGGCGACCAGTTCGACGGCGTCTGTGGTCCAGCGTTGCAGGAGGATTGCGGTGCCGGCGAGGCCGATGAATTCCTCACCCTCGTCGCCTTGGGGCGTTACGAGGTCGATGCGGCCGGCTGGTTTGCCGGACCGCAGATCGACCCCGACCAGCGTCATGGGAAGCGCCGCGGACGCTTTCTGCGGTTGGCTGGTCGGGACGTCTTCCTGAGAGGCGACGAGAGCCCATACGGTCGGCGGATCGCCTCCGCCGCGTACGAGCGGGACGAGTGCGTCGCGAATGTCGCCGGGTCCTACCTGTTGGGTGGTGGGGATCGACACCGAACGGGTGTGGCCGTCGATGTCCTGGATCGCGATGGTGAGTTGGCTGCGCGGCTGGTGGTTTGGGCCGAGGTTGAACTCGGTGGTGGCTACTTCGCGTCCGTCGAGGAAGGCGAGCATTCGGCGGGGTGGCATCGCGGGTAGCGCAAGCGGGCGTAGCTCCCCGGTGGGCAGGGTGAATGTCGTGAACGTCTCGCTGGTGCGGGTGCTTTGCCCGAGCAGCATCGCTTGTCCGTCGGACGACCACTGCCGCACCTCGTGCCCGGGTGGGACGGGCAGGTCGGTGGTGCCGGTCAGGTCGCGGATCCACCATTGCCGGTCTCGGCGCTGGGCTAACCACTGCCCGTCGGGGGAGAGCAACTGATTGACTTCGCCCATGGTGGTCGGTCCGACGCTGAATTGGTCACCGGTTGCGGTCACCAGGTAGGTCGGCAGTTGAGGTAAGCCGCTGCTCGCCGCGGTGAAGCTTTTGGGGTCGCGGATTTGGTAGAGGAGGGCTGCCCGTCCGACGGCCCGGTCGGTGGGCAGGGCGGTCGGGGTGGGCGGTGGCAGCAGCCGGTCGGGCAGCCCGGAGAAAAGTTCCGGGCCCGATTCCAGGGCGGGGGCTTCGGTGGATGCCGGTGAGCGGGTGGCGCTCGTCCGCCAGGCCGTCACCCCGGCGGCCCCGGCGAGTAGCAGCCCGGTGAGCGCGACCGCCAGCCATCGCCGACGTTGGCGTGGTCCCGACGGCGTAACGGGTTCCGGTCCCGAAGCCGTGGATTTCATTGTCGTGCCCTCTCGATTCGGGTGTGCTGCCGGCGCACAGCACACGGGAGAACCGCCGGTGGGTCAACGGCTCGATCGGACCCGACGCCTAACCGTGATCTTGGGGGTGTTGATATCCGGTGAGTACCCCGCGTAGCCGGGCGCCGAGGGCTCTCGGGTCCTACAGGGAACCGATACGACCGGCAGGGACATCGTCGACGCCACAACCGCCGTCGCCTCTGTGCCGGAGTTGCGTCGCGGACCTTACCGCCAGACCCAAGCGGTGATGACGCGGTGCGGCGGTGGAGAGCGGCACGGGGCAACGCCGTCGTCGGCAGGTTCATTGGCAAATCGAACGCGCGGATGGTCCGCGGAAGAACCCGGAGGCGCGTCGACTCAACCACTGACGACCATCGTGATGTATATCACTTCGGAGGCTGGCCGATCTGGCTGTGGTTGCGCAAAGTGATGAAGCCAGTTCAGAGGGGCACAGCAATCGATCGCGAATGATCAATCGTTCGTCAGAGGCCCACGGTCGACGCCAAGGTGTGGCTCTAGGGGGCCGAGCGGAGAGATGACTGGCTCTATCGTCTCTGCCACTGCTCCTTGATCGATTGGACGTGTGGCATGGGCCGACGATGCCATCGCGGGCTGGCTGCGTGGATAGTGGCTGCTGTCGTCGGCAGCTTGCTCGTCACACCAACCCCCGCACGGGCCGCTGCGGCGGCTCCGACCTGCACGGCTGCCGCACCTTCAGAGGCCGAGGCATCGGCGATGGCTGCGGCTTGCGGTGCGCCGGTGCTCGTGGACGGTTCACGCACTGAACTGACGCAGGTGGTGGCACAGCCTGATGGGAGGCTGCGCTTCGAGTCGGCCGCCGCGCCGCAGCGCACTCGTAAGTCTGGGAGTTGGGCCGATATCGATCTCGACCTCGCGGCGGACGCGGACGGTACGTGGCGTCCCGCGGTGTCGGTGGCGGACGTGGCCTTTTCTGGTGGTGGCAACGGCCCGCTGGTGACCCTCAAGCGCGGTGGCAAGGCGATGATGATGTCGTGGCCCAGCGGCGCCTTGCCCGCCCCTGACGTGGTGGGGGACTCTGCCACTTACCACGACGTGTTGACCGATGTGGACCTTGTGGTACGGGCAACCCGGACCGGTTTCGGCCATACGCTGGTGGTGAAGTCGGCGGCGGCCGCCGCGAATCCGGCAGTGCGCCAGATCCGATTCGGGTTGAGCGGAGACGTCGAGGTGCGTCCCGAGTCGGGAGGAGGGCTGCGCGCCACTGCCGGCAGGTCCGTTATCGCCTCGGCTGAGCCGGCGGTGATGTGGGACTCCCGAACAGGGGCGGGCGCCGGAGGCTCCGCACGCAACAGGCTTGCGCCGACGGAGTCGGAGTCGGAGTCGACGCCAGCGGGCGCCGGTGATGCCGCTCAGGTGGCACCGGTGGCGGTGGAGATGGCGGGCTCCGATCTCGTCCTGCGTCCCGACACGGAGTTGCTGCAGGCACCCGACGCGGTCTTTCCGATCTTCATCGACCCGGCATGGTCGGTGTACAAGGCGAAGTGGGCTTACGCCACTCACAACGGCTCCACGAACACCGAATACTCCGTCGCGCGAGTCGGATTGAACCCGGACACCGATGCCCTGTACCGATCGTTCTTCGAATTCTCGACGGCCGCTAACGGGGTGTCCCTGAAAGGAAAACACATCGAATCCGCGCGGGTTGAGATGAACTTGACCCACTCGTATTCGTGTGACAGCACCGTGGCGTCTATGTACTTCTCCTCGGCGATCAACTCGACCATGAAGGCAAGCTGGTCGAAGATGTTGATCCCGACTCTCCTAGACACCGCCTCCGGGCACGCGAACGAAGCCGGCGGCTGCGACACGATCCAGCCGAACATGAAGATGAACTTCGAGGGTTCGACGGTGACGGCGCAGCTTCAGACCGCGGCAACCAAGAGCTGGAACAACATCACCTTCGGCTTCACCGCGCGAGCGTCAGACGGGTCTGGTGAGTCGACGCAGGGAAGGTGGAAGAAGTTCCTCCCGAACGACGCCAAGCTTTACGTCGACTATGACTCAAAGCCTGGCGTGCCGAACGGTCTGCAGGTCGCGGGTGTGGCCTGTCCCGCCTCCAGTGCCTTGACGATCGGCACCTTGACCCCAACGTTCTCGGCGGTATTTCCCGACGCGGATAAATCCGACTCCCTCACCGCTGCCTTCGAATGGATCCAAGTGCCCGCCAATGGCATGGGCGCGGTGACCGACACGTCCCCTGCCCGTAAGACGGCGCCACCGAACAAGAGCGGCATCAGCCCCAACTCGCGTGCCACCAGCACGGCGGTGTCTGTGACCACGGGTCCGACGTATGCGTTCCGCGCTAGAGGCACAGACAAGGCCCCCTATTCCTTGACGGGTCCATGGTCCGGCTGGTGCCAGTTCAAGGTGGACACCTCGAAGCCGTCAGTGTCGGCGCGGATGGTCACGCTTCCGGCAGGACCAGGCATGAGGGGCAGGGTCAGGATCGAGTCCAGCGACACGGACGTTGCCACGTTCATGTATGGCTGGGACGCCGCAACACGCGTTGTCAACGCGCAGGGAACGAACCCCCGGTTCGCCGAGGTGGACGTGACGGCGGCGAGTTTCGGCCGCAACGTGCTGCTGGTCAAAGCCGTGGATGCCACCTTGAACGAGGGCCACGGCTCGGTCGAGTTCACCGTCGCTCGATCGTCGGGACCGACGGCGAGGTGGGGCTTGGAAACCTACCCAGGGATGAATCAGGCGGCGGCGCTAGCGGACGGGGTGCCGTCTCCTACCTCTTCCCCGCTGACGGCATCGAACATGACATGGGTCAACGACGTCCGTCTGGCCTCCGGCCAGACGGCAACCTTCAACGGGACGTCATCGTTCGCTCAAGCCTCCGGGCAGGCCGTCGACACGTCGAAATCGTTCAGTGTCGCAGGCTGGGTGCGGCTGACGGACAAGTCGGTAGACCGGCCGTTGGCGAGTAAGGATGCATCCGGGTGGGCGTCGCTATATGTCCAGTACCAGAAAGGTACGGACCGGTGGGTGGCGCAGATGCCGTCCGCGACCTCGGGCACGGTCACCTGGTGGAACGCACGGTCGAGTTCCGTGCCGCAGACCAACACCTGGACACACCTCGCCGCCGCGTACGACTCAGCGGAGAACACCCTCAAGCTTTACGTCAACGGGACACTCGAGTCGACGGCGTCCGGTGTCGTGGGCTTCAACGACGCGACCCGGCCGTTCTACATCGGCAGGTCGGTGGCCGCCTGGTGGCACGGGAACCTCGCGGACGTGCAGGTCTTCGACCGGGTCTTGGTTCCCCAAGACTTCACCGGCCAGTCAGCGACCGATCCCCTGTCCGGAGGTTTCAACGAGCCGGGGATCATCACCCCCATAACCGTCGGCAGCTGGGATTTCGAGGACGCTCAGTCCTGCTATGTCACCGACTTTCGGGATTCCTGCGAGGCACCTGATTCGGTGACCTTGTGGGATCGATGGTTGGCGCTGACGAAGGGTTCGGAGATCGCAGCGGGCTACGGCGGGGGCCAGGGACTGTGGCTGGACTACCAGTACTTCCCCGACGACGGCTTCGAGGAGGGCACACAGGAATACGGACGCAGCGCTGTCAAGCTCGCCCCCCACACAGACGCCGAGGGCAATGAGCTGAACACGTGGCAAGAAAAGCCCGTTCTGCGAACCGACCATTCATTCACGGTGTCTGCCTGGGTCATGTTGAGCAGCCCGGTCGGGATGCGGACCGCAGTGTCGCAGCGCGGGGTCCACGAAAGCGCCTTCTGGTTGAAGTACCAGTCCGATGTCGCCAAGTGGCAGTTCGTGCTGAGCGATGAGGATGTGACAACAACCTCGACGATGAGCGTGAGATCAACCAACGCCGCCGAAAGCGAGGTCTGGACCCACCTGACCGGCGTATACGACGCAGGGCGTAAGGAAATCCGACTGTACGTCAACGGCGTCCTCGATGGAGTCGAAGACGTTCCGTTCACTCCGATGGCATCGAGCGGGCCGCTGCTGGTAGGCCGCGCGTTGTGGCACGACCAGGTGATTGACCAATGGACCGGCGGCATCGACGACGTCGCCGTGTTTCAGGGCGCTATGACCGACACCGCTGTGCTCAACTCATACAACTCCCGAGTGCCGGCCACTCCCGGCACCAACTCTCTGGTCGAGGACGAAAGTCTCGCCGCCGGTGAATACCTTCGCTCCGATGTCGGCAACTACCAACTCCTCATGCAGGACGACGGCAACCTCGTGCTCAGCCAGGCGGGTTTCCCGATCTGGGATACCGGAACCTGGGGCAATCCCGGCGCTTACACGATCTTGCAGACGGACGGCAACCTGGTTGTCTACAGCAGTGACCGCAGATCGTTGTGGAGCTCCAGAACCGGGGGCACAGCCGCAGGCCAACTAGTGCTGCGCGATGGAGGCGACCTGGTATTGGTCGATCCGGGCGGGACAGTTCTGTGGCACCGGTAGTTCTGCAGTAGAACATCGTTTTTCGGGCTCGGCCCTAGTACGGGGCCGGGCCGGAGCCCTCAGTCGGTCTGAGACCAGTCGGTCTCGCCCTTTCGAATCCCCAAGCTTTGTAGCGGTTGTTGAGAGGAACAGCTCATGTCGGCACGGTCTGCGCGCGGCTCGCGGTGGGTTCGTCGGAGTCATCGTGGTAGCAGCGGTCGGCGGCTGACAGTGGTCGGGTCGGTGGTCGCGGCACTGGTGCTGTCCCTGGTGCCCTACGTCCCGGCACCGGCGGTCGCTGCCGAAGCGCGACAGCCGTCGAAGCCGCCGGCGGAAAAGCTCGACCGTGATGGTGGCCCGGTGGCCGGTGGCAAGGCATGGCAGCAGAACCGCGTGACCTCCGCCCCCGCGCCAGCCCCTAAGTGGCCCGCGCCCGCAGCTGCCCGAGTCGACCTCGCTGCGGCGTCAGCACGCACGGCCAGCGGCCGCGGCGTGCGGGCAGGTGCCCTACCGGTCTGGGTCGATCGGGGCGCCGGCAAGGCCGGTGAGCCCCTTTCACAGCTCGACGTGAAGATCGTGGACCGGGCCACCCTCCCACAGGCGTGGCGCGATGGTCTGATGCTGCAGGTGAGCGCCGCGCAGGGTGCACCGACCGGCGTGGCGAAGGTGTCGGTCAACTACGACTCCTTCCGCTACGCCGCCGGCGGGTCCTGGGCGTCACGCCTGCGCCTGTGGCAGGTTCCACCGTGTGCGGTGAGCGACGCCGCCAGCCCGAGCTGCCGGGCAGTGCTGCTGCCCACTAAGAACGACGCTGCCGCAGGCATCGCCACCGCCGACGTGAGCGTCACATCGGCCACGGCCCCGGCCGGGTCCTTCCTGATGTTGGCCGCGGCACCTTCCGGATCCGACGGTGACTTCGGCGCGACGAGCCTCGCACCCTCGTCGACCTGGTCCAGCGGCGGCAATGCCGGGGATTTCGTGTGGGACTACCCGTTACGTGTGCCGCCCGCGACCGGCCCATCCCCATCGGTCGCCCTGAGCTACTCGTCGTCAACCGTGGATGGCCGCTCGGAGGTCACAAACAACCAGCCGTCGTGGATCGGTGAGGGTTTCGACTACTCCTCGGGCTACATCGAGCGGCGGTACGTACCCTGCGCCGACGACATGAAGAACGGGGCGACCAACACCACGAGGACCGGCGATCAGTGTTGGCGGTCCGACAACGCGACGATGAGCCTCAACGGCCGCGGCGGTGAGCTGGTATTCCAAGCCGGTAAGGGGTGGCACTCCCGTACCGAGGACGGCTCGAAGATCGAGAAGCTGACGGGTGCGACCAACGGGGACTCCGGCGATGCGACCTTCGGTGACGTGGGTGAGTACTGGAAGGTGACCACCACCGACGGCACCCAGTACTTCTTCGGCCGCCACAACCTGCCAGGCCAGTCGACCGCGACGAACTCCACCTTGACGGTGCCCGTGTTCGGCAACCATTCCGGCGAGCCGTGCGCGAAGAGCACCTTCGCCGGATCGGACTGTGTGCAGGCGTGGCGGTGGAACCTCGACTACGTCGTCGACGTGCGCGGCAACACCATGTCCTTCTGGTATGGCAAGGAGACCAACAAGTACGCCCGTAACGTCACCGACTCCGACGACGTTGCCTATGACCGGGCGGCTTACCTCAAGCGCATCGACTACGGCACGTACGACCGGACGACCGCGACGCACGGTGTCACCGAGCGCAGCACCACCCCGTACGCACAGGTCCTCTTCGAGACGGACATGCGCTGCTTCAGCAACTGTGGCACCGAGGCCGCCCCGGTGACAGCGAGTTGGAAGGACACCCCCTGGGACCAGGAGTGCAAGGCCTCGGCCACATCCTGTCCCCAGCAGTACACGCCGACGTTCTGGACCGCCAAGCGGTTGAAGTCGGTCACCACCCAGGTGTGGGACACCTGGGACCCCGCGAAGACTGCCCCGGCCTGGCAGCCCGTCGAGTCCTGGACCCTGGGGCACACATTCTCGGCCACCGCTGATTCCACCCACGGAGGGCTGTGGCTGGATCGCATCGACCACAAGGGCCTGGTCGGCGGAACCATCACCCTGCCGCCGGTGACGTTCGAGGCCGAGTCGCTGCCCAACCGGGTCTACACCGAGCACGGCACCACCGACAACTGGCTGCGGCTATCGAGCATCGTCACGGAAACCGGCGCCCGCATCAAGGTCGACTACTCCCGACCCGAATGCACCGCCGCCATCGTCGACACCCTGGCACCGCAGAGCAACACGCGCCGCTGCTACCCCGTCAAGGTGCCAGACCCGAACGACCCGACGGGCAACAAGCTCGTCACCGAGTGGTGGCACAAGTACCGGGTCGAACACGTGGCCGAGGACGACGTCCAACTCAAGGACGGGCACCAATCGCCGACCAAGCACACCTGGTACGACTACCCAGGCTCCCCGGCGTGGCACTTCGACGACGATGACGGCCTGACCAGGCCGGATCGTAAGACGTGGGGGCAGTGGCGCGGCTACAGCCAGGTCAACACCCGAGTCGGCGAC
This sequence comes from Micromonospora sp. WMMD964, assembly GCF_029581455.1. Classification (NCBI taxonomy): domain Bacteria; kingdom Bacillati; phylum Actinomycetota; class Actinomycetes; order Micromonosporales; family Micromonosporaceae; genus Micromonospora; species Micromonospora sp. WMMD964. The sequence continues at coordinate 3,639,658 of NZ_CP120860.1, forward strand.
GACGGAAACCCGCAGACGCTGACCAAGACGACGTTCCTACGGGGCATGCACGGCGACAGGCTCAGCCCCTCCGGCGGCACCCGCAGCGTGACCGTGCCCGCGTCGCTGGGTTCGGAGACCGTCTATGACGAGGACCAGTTCGCCGGGCAGGTCCGCGAGCAGATCGTCTACAACGGTGTCGACACCAAACCGGTGTCGAAGACCGTGAACGTGCCGTGGCGGTCGAACCCCACCGCGAGCCGCACCATCAACGGCGATCCCGTCGAAGCACGCTTCGTCAACACCCAAACGACATACGTCGCAACCGCCCTTGGCGTGGATGGTTCCCGAGGGTGGCGCACGTCCCGCAGCACCAACAGTTACGACCAGACGTACGGCACCACCAACTGGTCGCAGGACGACGGTGAATTCCCGAAGGCTGGCGACGAAAAGTGCGTGAGCTACGCATACAACCGCAACGTAGGGAAGAACCTCACGCAACTGGTCAAGCAGACCACGACCACCGCGTTGGCCTGCGGCACGAACCCCACCAGCGTCGACGACATCATCTCCGACGCCCGCACCTACTACGACGGCGCGACCAGCGTCGACACCGCACCCACCTTCGGATCGACGACCAAGACCGAACAGCTTCAAGACTGGGTCGCCGGCACCGGAACGGTCTGGCAGACGACCTCCCAGGCAACCTACGACTTCGCTGGCAAGCAGCGGACCTCCACGGACATCAGAGGCAACCTCACCACCACCACGTATACGCCGCCTGTGGGCGGACCCATCACGCTGGTCACCAGCACCAACCATCTGAGCTGGTCGTCGAAAGTCGAGACGAACCCCTACTGGGGCTCGACGACGAAAACCACCGACCCCAACGGCAAGATCACCGCTGAGGTGAAGTACGACGCGCTCGGACGTGTTGCCAGGGTATGGAAGCAAGGGTGGACGAGCGCCGCCAACCCGAACACCCCGTCCGCCCGGTACACCTACACGTTCGCAGCCGGGCGCGACAGCTACCCCTACGTCACGTCGCAGACCCTGAACGCTGACGGCAACTACATCACGTCGTACCAGATCACTGATGGTCTTTTGCGTCCACGCCAAACCCAGACGCCGTCGCTGGGCGGGAGCAGCGACCGGGTCGTCACCGACACCATCTATGACGAGATCGGGCGTGAGGCGGCAACCTACGCCGCCCACGCGGAGCCCGGGGCGCCGGCGGGCACCCTCTGGTGGGAGCCGGACTGGTCCCTTCCTGCGGTGACCAGAACCCTCTACGACGAGGCATCACGTCCCACCAACAGCATCTTCCTTGCTGGCGACGATATTGTTAAAAACCTCGTCGAGCGATGGCGCACCGTCACCAGTGACGAGGGTGACCTGACGAAGGTCACCCCACCGGAGGGCGGAACCCCCACCACGACGGTCATTGACGTCGAGGGTCGGACCGTCGCGCTGCGGCAACACACCACATCCAGCGGTGTCGACGGTGACTACCTCGAAACGACGTACGTCTTCAACCGCAAGGGTCAGGCGACAAAGCACGCCGACTCCGCCAAGAACGAATGGATCAACGAGTACGACGCCAAGGGTCGCCTATGGCGCACCACCGACCCGGACAAGGGCACCACGACCAGCACCTTCAACGACGACGACACCCTACGGAAGACCGTCGACGCCCGAGGGGAGGCCCTGTGGTACGTCTACGACCAGCTGGGCCGCAAGACACAGCTTCGCGACGACTCAGCGACCGGACGACTGCGCGCTGAATGGAAGTACGACACCCTCTACACCGGGCAGCCGGGATTCCGAGGGCAGCTGACCCAGAGCATCCGCTACGAATACAACTCAGCCGGCACGGCAAGCGCCTACAAGTGGCAGGCACGCGGGTTCACCGAGCGCTACCAACCGACCGGGGCCAACTACGTGATCCCGCCGGTCGAGACCGGCCTCGACGCGACCTACAACTACGGCTACGGATACTCCCAGTTCACCGGCGCCCCGACGACGATCTCGTACCCAGGTGGCGGCGGCCTGGTCACCGAGCAACTGACCACCGACTACGACGCCACCACCGGGATGCCCGTCCGGCTGGACACCAGCATCACCGGCTCTCCCACCCCCAGCACTATGGCAACCGCCGCCTATACCGCCTACGGCGAGCGTAAGGGGTCGATCTACAAGGTCCCCGGCAACAATGCATCGTTCACCCAGGACACTGTCTACCGGGAGGAATCGACCCGCCGCGTCGACCGAATCAAAGTCGAGCGATCAACGAGTGTCGGCACCGTCTCGGACCGCCGCTACTTCTACAAAGACGCCGGCAACTTCGAATCAATCACTGACACCCCAGAGGTTGGTCAGGCGGACGTTCAGTGCTTCCGTGAAGACACCCTGGGCCGATTGACGACGGCGTGGACCCCGAAACCCGAGGTTTCCTGCGACACCGATCCCACCGTCGGCAACCTCGGTGGGCCGGCGCCCTACTGGCATGACTGGACTGTCAACGACACCGGCAGCCGGCTCAACGAGACCAGCCGTACCAGCAGCGGGAACACTACCCGCGACTACGTCGTACCCAATGGTGGTCAAGGCGTCGTGCGCCCGCACGCCGTCACCCAAATGACCACCGCGGCTCCCGGACAACCGGCGGTGGCCACCAAATACGGCTACGACAACGCGGGCAACACCACCTGCCGGCCCGCCAGCAACACCGCCAACGACTGCGCAACAGGCACCAACAGCCAAACACTGGGCTGGGACCCCGAAGGCAAGCTCGCCACCGTCACATCCGGCGGCACGACCATCGAGACCAACATCTACGACACCAACGGTGTCCGACTCATCCGCCGCGACACCACCGGCACCACCCTGTACCTACCCGGTCAGGAAATCCGCCGCCAAGGCGGCGCCAACATCGGCACCCGGTACTACGACTTCGCCGGAGTGACCTGCGCCAGCCGCACCGCAGGCTCAGCGGTCACCGACCTGACCTGGCTTTACAGCGACCACCAAGGCACCCAACAAATCGCCATCAACGCCGGCACTCAGAAGGTAGACATCCGCCGGCAAACCCCCTACGGAACCCCGCGCGGGTCCAATCCCACCTGGCCCAACAACAAGGGCTTCGTCGGCGGCGACAACGACCCCACCAACCTCGTCAACATCGGAGCGCGGCAGTACGACCAGAGTCTGGGTCGGTTCATCTCGGTCGACCCGCTCATGGACCTGACCGACCCACAACACTGGAACGCCTACTCCTACGCCAACAACAGCCCTATCACCCTTTCCGACCCCAGCGGCCTCGACCCCGGCGGCGGCCAGCGGATTGACCAAGAAAGAGAAGCGGCTAAGCCGTCTGCCTCTGGTGGCGGCAGCAAGGGGTCGTCGGGTGGCAGCAGCGCCGTCGGCGACAACAACGTAAAGGCAGCCCGAATTGCGGCAAAGGGCGCCTTCCTCGCGACCTACACCGACGACAACATCAACTGCAAGGCTCACGAGGGTGACTGCCTTACGTATCGCATGGCGGTGGTTGAGAAGGACTTCGACCCGATCAAAGCGGAGATCCTGATCCTGTGTGGCGGTGGGCGCTTGGACTACACCAACTGCCTCAACCAGTACGGCTTCGAATGGGATTGCGGCGTCGCGGCGTGTCCCGAATCGATGATGTACGCCGGCGAAATCGTGGCCGAAGTCGCCATGGCCGGAGGATTCGGGGTCGCCAGCCGCGCCCTCGTCACCGTCACCGCCGCCAGAACCACCGCCAAAGCTAGTTCGGCGAGCGGTAAAGTGAGCGTGCCATGGACTTCCTGGCAGAATTATCCAAAGGTCATGCAGGGTGGTCGCGAGTACGCCCAAGTCGGGGACCGGCTCTACACGCGACACGCCGTAGATCGATTGCAGCCGGGTGGGTTGGGTAGCCCAGCTGGGATTGTGGGTCAGGGACGGGGCATTGCGCCGAGCTTTGTCGATGATGTCCTTTCGAACATTGAAGGCGTACCCGTGAAGGGGCCGAAGGGTGAATCACGACTAATGTATAACAGTGGTACCGTCAAGGTCGTCACCGAGGACAGCATCGTCATTACGGTGATGACACGATGATTATGTCTGAATACAACGCCAAGATCGCAGCTCGCCTCAACGCTGCCATCCGGGACTTTGAAACCGAATTGCTTACTCTCGATGAGATCCAAGCTGCTTTGCAGTCGGCAATTTCGTTGTTCGAGAACGATCGCTCAAGAGTTTCCGAGCTCGTCCGGCTCGCGGAGGTGGACCTTGAAGAAATTCAGTTTACCGTTCTGGCAGCTGAGCAGCGACCCGCTGCGATCTTTCGGCTCGCCCGCCTCAGGGCATCGTTAGTGGAGTTGAGCAGTGGCTAGCGCTTCCACATTCCATCTCGTCGCTGAACGCTGAGTTCCCAGGAGACCATCGGCGGCTGACTGCGCCTCGACGGGCACGACCGGCTTGCTGCCTTGCCTGGCCGAGGTGGTCGAGCCGCCACTGCTGACCCTGACGATGGTCGCCGACGTCGACGAGGTGAACGGTCTCGGACGAACTCTGGGCCGAGATCGAGCCGTTGCTGCCACCCCGCCCGCCACGGCGGCACCGGTTTCCGGGCCGTAAGCCCCTCGACGACCGCAATGTGTTGTGCGGAATCTTGTTCGTGCTTCACACCGCGATCCCGTGGGAGTACCTGCCTCAGGAACTGGGCTTCGGCTCTGGGATGACCTGTTGGCGTAGATTGCGGGACTCGAACGACGCCGGTGTGTGGCAGCAGCTGCACGAGGTGTTGCTCGGTAGACTGCGGGCCGCCGGGCAGTTGGACATGTCGCGGGCGGTGATCGACGGCTCCCACATCCGGGCACTCAAGGGTGGCCCAAAACCGGTCCGAGCCCGGTCGACCGCCGCAAGCCAGGCTCGAAACACCACGTCATCACCGACGCGGGCGGCATCCCCCTCGCCGCGTCCCTGACCGCCGGGAACCGGCACGACGTCACATAACTGCTGCCCTTGAGTCGACAAGGTTCCCCCGGACCAAGGGCATCCGCCGCCGGCCCCGGCAACGGCCCGACCGAATCTATGCAGATCGCGGCTACGAATTCGACAAGTACCGACGCGAGCTACGCACGCGCGGCATCACACCCGTCATCGCCCGACGCGGCGTCGGTCACGGTTCTGGGCTTGGCACCCGACGAGGGGTCGTGGAGCAGTCCATCAATCTGCTGCACTGGTTCCGCCGCCTTCGGATCCGCTGAGAGATCCGCGACGACATCCACGAAGCGTTCCTCACCCTCGCATGCGCCATCATCTGCTGGCGCCGGCTGCAGCGCTCAAAGAGTTAGGAGTTTTTAGTGGGGTGGCAGTGGTGCGGCCGGGCGTATGGCTGTGAAGTCGGCGTGTTCGTATCGGGTGGCGGAGAGCAGTAGCAGCCACTCGTCACAGCCCTGCCACGGGTATAGATCGGCGGCTCCGCCGCGTACGGTCCGGGGCCCGTCTCCGGTCCGCGGTCGCGCGGTCGACGGTGCGCCGTCGAAGCCGGGGATCCACACGTCGGCGCAGAGTTCGTTCGCCGAGCCCATCGCCGCCAGCCCGAACGCGTTCTCGCTGGCTGCCGTCCGCGTCTCGTCGCCGAAATCGTCGAGAAGCTGGTCCTCGTCGGGTTTCCCGTCACCGTGAAAGGTCAGCGTGGTGGTGCCGGCCCGGGCTGCGTATTCCCACTGCGCCTCGCTGGGCAGCTGGAACGGCAACAACTCGAGCAGGCCCTCCAGGTCGCCTTCGAGCCGAGCCGTGCCGGTGTCCGCCTCGGCGTAGTTGTCGTCGTACTCGGGCAGCCAGGACCGGACCTGCGCCACGGTCAGCGGGTGCCGGGCGAGCAGGAACGACTCGACGTGCACCTCGCGTACCGGTTGTGCGCCCGTGGCGCTGGCAAGGAACGGGTCGATGGTGTCCTCGACACCGCCGCTGCGCTCAATGGCGCGTACCGCATCGAGCTCCGCCTCGGACAGCCCCATCCGGAACACGCCGCCCGGAACCTCGCGAAATACGACTCCCGACGGGATGTGCCGCCACGCCGGTCGCCCGGCCACGATCTCCTCGATCCACATGGCGGCGAACGCTAGCAGCCAACCCGCCCGGTGGTCTCTCCCGATGCCCCGCAGCTTGCGCACAGATCAACTGGCTGTCAAAGCTTCAGGTCGAAAGCTGGCAGCATCACTGACTGGGCCTGGCAGCGTCGCCCGGCGACCAACTGGCTGACGAACGCACACATCGCACCAACACAACTCACCCCCGTTTACCCCCCGAAAACCCCGCCCGATCATTGGCGAAGGGTGACAAGAGGCGATGAGTGCCATGCTGTGTTTCACAGCTCAACGACCATCTTCGGCAAGCAATGACAAGCTTGATCCGTTTACTGTTGGTAACAAGGGGTTTTGACAAGCAATGACAAGCCTTGAACGAGGCTCGACATGAGGTTCTCCTGGGATCAAATTTGCGCGTCCCCCACGAGCGCTCGGCGCTGAATGTAGCGGCCAACTCCCGCAACGTGGGAGCGATTCGCGAAGCCGTCCGTGTACAACAGCACCCTCGGTTCAGGAATTTGCGAGGGATGCTCTCACCTTCGCTCGCGGTACTCCCAACGGCGCTGGTTGTGCGGATACCCTACCGGCCCTGCGCTTATCGCGAGGTTGCCCGGACGGATTGCGACATCGCCAGTGGGGCCCGACGTGATCGGGCCAAGTCCGGCTTGGAGATCCGCCTCGAAACCGGGCAGCTTGAGGCGGACGAGCGAGGGCAGCAAGACGGCGACGGCGACCAGTCCTACCAGGATCGGCGTTATGGTGGTGATCATGACGACCGTGACGCGGTTTGACAAGAAGAACGCGGTCCACATCACGGAGAGTAGACCGAGCGCGACAGCAGCGACGGTGGCCGTGCCGAGAGCGGCGCTGCGGGCGGTACGGCTTTCCCGTTCAAGCAACTGGACCACGCGCTGTGCGTCCACGTGACCTTCGTCAATCTTCAAGCAGCGGCGAAGATGTTGCAGTGCTTGACGTCGTGAATGTGCGTCGCCCACTGCGCCGACCGACGAGATTCCACCGAGCCGAGCCTTGCAGACGGCCGCGACGTAGTACGGGTCTGGTTCACCGGCGGGAACGCCCTTAATCGCCTCAATGGCCTCGGCGTACGCCTCGGCAAAGACGTCGTCATTCTGCGTCGCGTCGGCCTGGTGGAAGAGCAGGCGGGCTAAGGCCAGGTGCAGCCGCCACGGTACGGCCGCCTTGCTCAGGCCCTCCCGCAACACGTCTTCTGCTTCCCGCGACTGCCCCAGCGCCGTGAGCGCCTCGGCAAGACCAAGTGCGGCCTCCTGGACTGACGGATCCGTACGCAGCACTCCCCGGAAAAGGCGGGCCGCCTCCTGCGGCTCTTCCGTGAGCAGACGCAGATGCCCCAGTTCGACGTGCGCCGGGGCGTTGTGGGCATCCTGTGCAACGGCAATGCGCAAGTGCGTTTCTGCCTCGTCGTAACGACCCAACTGCGTATACAAGGCAGCGAGGTCTGTGTGGCTACCCCTGTATGGGTCGACCTCCAGCGCCCGTGTGAGGTGGTACTCGGCAGCAGGCAGCCGGCCGAACCGATAGTCGATCACGCCTAAGCACACCAACGCGGCGGCGTCGACTTGCTCGTCGACCAATGCGAAGCAGATCTGCTCCGCCTGTTCCCATTGGACACGCTCGTCCTGCCGTACCAGCGCCCATGCCCTGCCCAAACGGTACTCTCGGTCGTGTGGCATCAGTTCGACCGCTCGGCCAAACTGCTCCTCGGCGGCCACATAGTCGCCGGACGTGAACTCGACCCAACCCAGGCCGGCGATGGAAGCAGCGCGTTCCTCGTCCGATAGGGCAGTGCGTTCTAGCCGGCCGAATGTTGATCGTGATGCCGATAATCTGTCGGAGTCGTGTTGAATCCGCGCCAGTTCCACCTCCAGTTCACGTAGGTGAGGCTGCTCACGTACCAGCAGGGCGATCAACCGCTCTGCCTCGGCGTAACTACGTAAGGCGCGCAGCGCGGTTGATTGGCGCACCAACACCCGAGGGTCTGCCGCGCTGTACCGTCCTGCCTCCTCGTAGCAGGCGAGCGCCTGACGCGTCTGTAGTCGGTCTTCGAAGACCCGCCCGAGGCTTAGGTGCAGCGTCTGATCGCTCGGCCGCAGCCTCAACGCCATCTGCGCGGCCTGCTCGGCATCCGAGTGGCGTAGAAGCTGTTGAAGTACGTTCACCCGGCGCTCGACGACCTGCACATGCCCAGGATCCAGGGCCAGGGCCTGATCGAACACGGCAAGAGCTTTCTGATGTTCGTGCCGAGCAACGTGTACCTGACCCAACTCACTCAGCAGGTCGACACTGTCTGGGCGGGTGTCGACCGCCTTCGCGGCGGTGGCTAGCGCGCCGGCAAGGTCGTGCGACAGGCGCAGTAGCCGGATGCGTGCTGTGAGCGCCGTATCATTGCGTGCGTCGAGGGCAAGGGCGCCCTGTACACAGTCGAGGGCTTGTCGGTACTGTCCCCTGTCCTCCGCAACGCTTGCCAGCTCTAATCGAAGGGCTGGCGAGTCGGAGCGGGCGTCGATCGCCTCGCGGGCGGCCCGCTCAGCCTCGTCGAGGCGCCGCAGCTGCCGAAGCTCTGTAATACGCCAAGCCTGTGCCCATTGGTGTCGGGGATCGATGGCGAGGGCCTGTTCGGCGGCCGTCAAGGCCCGCTCGTAATCGTACTGATCGTCGTACAAGTAGCTGAGCTGAAGGTATAGCGCGGGCGTTTGGGGCCGCCTCTCAATCGCTTCGCGGGCGGCCTGCTCGGCGTCGTTGTAGCGTCTCAGTCGCCGTAGTCCACTAACCCGCCACACCAGGGCCCATTCATGCCGTGGGTCAATGGTGAGCGCTTGCTCGACGGCTGCTAGAGCCTGCTCGTCGTCATGTCGGTCTCGGTGAACGGCACTGGCTTCCACATGTAGGGCTGGGGAGTCTGGGTGATCGTCGATCGCTTCGCGGGCGGCCTGCTCCGCTTCTTGGAAACGTCGCAGCTGCCGTAGTTCTGTGATCCGCCAAACCCGTGCCCACTCGTGCCGTGGGTCGATGGTGAGGGCTTGCTCGACGGCCGTTAAGGCGCGTTCGTAGTCGAACTGATCGTCGTAGATGTAGCTGAGCTGCAGGTACGGGTCTGGGGAGTTGGGCCGGGCGTCGGCTGCCGTGCGCGCGGCCTGTTCGGCTTCTTCGAAACGCCGTAGCCGCCGTAGGCCGAAAATCCGCCAGCCCAGGGCCGATTCGTGCCGTGGGTCGATGGCAAGGGCTTGCTCGGCGGACGCCAAGCCGCGCTCGTAGTCGTGCTGGTCCTCGTAGATGTAGCTGAGCTGGAGGTACGGGTCTGGGGAGTTGGGCCGGGCGTCGGCTGCCGTGCGCGCGGCCTGTTCGGCTTCTTCGAAACGTCGCAGCTGCCGTAGTTCTGTGACCCGCCAAGCCTGTGCCCACTCGTGCCGTGGGTCGATGGTGAGGGCTTGCTCGACGGCCGTTAAGGCGCGTTCGTAGTCGTACTGATCGTCGTAGATGTAGCTGAGTTGGAGGTAGGGCTCTGGGGAGTCTGGGCGATCGTTGATCGCTTCGCGGGCGGCCTGCTCGGCCTCCTCAAAACGCCGAAGTTGCCGAAGCTGCGTGATGCGACCCGTAATGGCCCAAACGTAGCGTGGGTCAATGGCAAGGGCCTGCTCGGCGGCCGTCAAGGCACGTTCGCAGTCGCGCTGCTCGTCGTAGATGTAGCTGAGATGGAGGTACGGGGCCGGGGAGTCGGGCCGGGCGTCGGCTGCCGTGCGCGCGGCCTGTTCGGCTTCTTCGAAACGCCGTAGCCGCCGTAGGCCGAGAATTCGCCAGCCGAGGGCCGATTCGTGCCGTGGATCGATGGTGAGGGCTTGCTCGACGGCCGTTAAGGCGCGTTCGTAGTCGCACTGATCGTCGTAGATATAGCTGAGTTGGAGGTAGGGCTCTGGGGAGTCTGGGCGATCGTTGATCGCTTCGCGGGCGGCCTGCTCGGCCTCCTCAAAACGCCGAAGTTGCCGAAGCTGCGTGATGCGACCCGTAATGGCCCAAACGTAGCGTGGGTCAATGGCAAGGGCCTGCTCGGCGGCCGTCAAGGCACGCTCGCAGTCGCGCTGCTCGTCGTACACGTAGCCGAGAGCCAGTCGCAGCACCGTCGAGTCGGGTCGGACGTCGATTGCTTGGAGAGCCGCCTGCTCGGCGTGGTCGAGCCGCCGTAGCTGCCGCAGAACATCGATCCGCTGACTCAGGGCTGGAACGAGGCGTGGGTCAATGGCAAGGGCTTGCTCGACGGCCGCCATGGCACGCTCAAAGAGGTGCTGGTCCTCGTGCAAGTAGCTTAGTTCAACGTACAGCAGCGGCGCGTCCGGCCTGCGGGCAATGGCATCGTGAGCGCTCCGCTCGGCGTCGTCCCAGCGTCGCAAGCGCCTTAGCTCGGTCGTGCGCCACTCAAGCGCGTCGGCAGAGCTCGGGTCGATGGTATGAGCCCGTTCGAAAGCCACTAGAGCGTCTTCGTGGCGGTGACCTTCGTGAAAGACGTGTCCGAGTTCGAGCCAGGGCCGAGGGTCATCCTCCCTCTCACCGATCGCGTCGTGTGCCAACCGCTCAGCTTCGGCCAGGCGGCGCAGGCCGCGTAGCGCCTCCAGTCGTACCTGTAGGGCGGCCACCTCTGCAGGAGTGGCGGCGACCAGGTCGAGTTCGGCAAGTGCCCGCTTGAACTGGTAGCGGTCTAGCAGACTTCGGGCGTACTCGATGCGAGGCGGGTCAGCGGTCAGACCGATCGTGGTGGCGACCGTATCGACCTCGTCGAACCGGCGCGTCTGGCGTAGCCCATGCAGCAACCAACGGAGCGCTCGTGGATCATCTCGATCGAGCGTGTATGCCTCTTGGAAGTACGGCACAGACTCCTCGAACCGATACTGGTCGATCAAAAGGCGGCCGGTCGAGATGCGTACTAGTGCGCTCGTGGGATGAATCTGGGATGCCTCGGCAGCCAGATTCGTGGCCGCGACGTAGTGGTGCCCCCGGCTGAGGCTCGCAATCAGCCAGGCAGACACATCAGCCGTGCCTCCATTCAACTCGTATGCGCGACGAAGCACTCCAGCGGCGTCGTCCGGCCGGTGCCGAGCAAGCAGCACCCGAGCGTGTGCGACGGCTAGGGCGTCGGTCGGTTCCGGCTGCCCCATCAGGACGTCATTGAGTAGGTGCAGCGCGCTTGCCGTCTGAAACGTGCGCCGAAGTTCGTCAACGCGTCGGACCAGGTCATCGGTGTGTCGAGAGGGACCTTCTGGCCTAACCCCTTCCTGCTCAACTGGGGCTCTAGATGCCTTAGCGGGAACCACTTTAGTGGCGGGGATCTTGGGCATCGGGTACTCCTCCGGTTGCCTCGGACTGGAGGCAAGAGCCAATGTTTCACGCTCTATCCCGCTGGCACTGTCGACTAGACGACCCAACCCGTTGGTAGCGCGCGGAAGCCTGCGAGAGCCGCACGATCGCCGAGACGGTGAGTCAGCGCTGCGTCAGCGTGAGACACAAGGATCTCCTGGTCTGTGGGGTGGTCGCCTTCAGCAGCTCGACTCCACGACAGGAGGCTTCCGGTACAACTGCAAGACGCAGGTCGACGAGGCTCCGTTCTTGTGTGCTTCTTCCCGCGACGTTTCGCGCCAGTACTACGGCAGCGTCGCTCTGGCTACGGTCGACGTGCCTGCGGGCACGGTGATGGTCGAGCAGGTGGCGCCGACGAGTAAGGCTTTCCGATCGACGGTCCTGCCCGCGCCCCACAGAAGATGAGTGGCGATCAACGACTCCGCTGGCTGGTACACCGTGAGCCTCGACGGTGCCTCAAGCCCATCCCGCCAGCCCTTCAGTGATCAGCAGAATCTCGGCGACATCCTCTTCTGGCCTGAAGCCACTCCTCGGAGATCTGACCCGGCTGGCCCGCGACGTGAGCCAGCCGGGGCCTGTTTTCTCGGCCTGTTCGATGGTGTCGCCTCCGATCGGCCGTGCAGTTTCGCGGGAAGGGTATCGCCAGTTTGGGGCGTGCCGCACGGTAGTGCCGGGCACCAGGTCAACGAACGCTGGAGCAGTCTGTCCGCTTGTCCCTTGTGTGAGGCCGGCCTCCTTGTGCACTTCAATCATGATTGTTCCCACCAGCCCGGGGAAGAACCTGGGACATGGACTGGTCGTGGCCGGTCGCCGTTGACGGGGTGCAACGGTTCAAGCCTGCTCTTGCCCGATGGCTGCTTGCGAGCTAGCCGGCAACAGGCCATACAAATGATCAGTGCATTGGGCGGGGCTCGCCGTGGTTGTCCTGTGTCCCCACGCTTGGAGGCTTTGGCCCATGATCCGCTTGCACGTCCAAGATGGACCTACACTAGCGCCCGTCTCCTCGGCTTCCTCAGCGCGTTCGATCCAATCGGTCAGTACCTTTCACGAGCATTGGCAGGGGCTCTGCCGAGCCCGAACAGGCAAGGTCGCCGGTCGCGTTAGTCGTTGTCCGGCGCTGGAGTTCCGGCCGCTTGCCAGATTAGGTCCAGTAGAAGCTGCTGGTGCGCGGTCTACGCATCGTCTCGGCTTTCCGCATCGTGACCAGCGCGGCCGGAACCGTCGGTCTGCTCCCCGGGTCCCAGACGCCGCTGGTTCGCTGATCCAAGGAGGGGAGATCGCCGCCCCGATTGCGGGCTGTCAACGCCGGCTGAACTTTGACCCCTCTGCTCCGGCCGAATGTTGACCCCCTCGCTGGTTGTTGATGTTCAGTCGTTGGTCTTGGTGGCTGCGGGGACGCGGCCGAGGTCGCGGTCCTTGAGCCGGTAGCTGTCGCCCTTCATCGAGATGACTTCGGCGTGGTGGACGAGGCGGTCGATCATGGCGGCGGCGACCACGTCGTCGCCGAACACTTCGCCCCACCGTCCGAAGGGCTTGTTGCTGGTGACGATCAGCGAGGCGCGTTCGTAGCGGTTGGAGACGAGCTGGAAGAACAGGTTCGCGGCTTCTGCTTCGAAGGGGATGTAGCCGACCTCGTCGACGATCAGCAGCGGGATCCGGCCGAGTTTGACTAGCTCGTCCTGGAGCCGGCCGGCGTGGTGGGCGTCGGCGAGGCGGGACACCCATTGGGCGGCGGTGGCGAACGCGACCCGGTGTCCGGCCTGGCAGGCCCGGATACCGAGGCCGATGGACAGGTGGGTCTTGCCGGTGCCGGGCGGGCCGAGGAACACCACGTTCTCCTTCGACGCGACGAAGTCGAGCGTGCCGAGGTGAGCGATCGTCTCCCGCTTCAGAGAGCGTTGGTGTTCGAAGTCGAACTCCTCCAGGCTTTTGCGGGCCGGGAACCTCGCTGCCCGGATGCGTCCCTCACCGCCGTGGGCTTCACGGGCGGCGACTTCGCGTTGCAGGCAGGCGGCGAGGAACTCCTCGTGCGTCCAGGACTCGGTTCTGGCCCGCTCCGCCAGGCGCTCGACGGAGGCAGCCAGCGACGGCGCCTTGAGGGCCCGGGTGAGGAACGCGATCTCGGATGCGACGTTGCGGCTGGTCTTGGTGGCCATCACGCAGCCACCTCATCGAGGCCGAACATGCGGTCGTAGTCGCTCAACGGCCGGCGTTCGACCTGGGCGTCGACGGCGGTCGTCGGGGTGCGTTGGGCGGCGACGCGCAGGTCCGCGGCGGCCCTGCGGTGGGCGGGGTCGGTGATGCTCTGATGCTTCGCCCAGCAGCGGTCGTGTCGGGCTGCGGGTCGGCCGTCGCAGAGCACCGTCACGTGGTTGCCGTCGGCGGTGACCTCGACCCGCCGGCCGACCACCGACGGGTGCACCGAGTAGTCGTTGCCGTCCAAGCGAACATAGTGATCGCGAGGCAGCCGAGTGGCCTGCCGCCACCCGACCACCGGCGCCACCGGTGGCAGTGGCAGCATCGCTTGCCGGTCGGCGTCCCACCGGTCCAGCGGGCGGCAGCCCAGCATCCGGTGTTGGCGGTTGTTCGCCCGCACCAGCCACTCGGTGAGCTGGGCGTTGAAGTCGCCGGGTGAGGTGAAGCGGCGGCCGGGCAGGAATGAGGTCTCCAGATAGCCGTTGGCCCGCTCGACCAGGCCCTTGGCCTCCGGGTCCGCCGGCCGGCACTGGATCACCTTGATGCCGAGGGTGCCGCGGAAGGCGTTCATCGCCTCGGTCAGCTGAGGCCTGCCGGCCCGCCACTGCCCGATGGCAGACTCGTTGTCCCACACCAGAGCCTTTGGCACCCGCCCCCAGCCGGAGATCAGCGTCCAGTGCCCGACCAGCAGGTCCGGTGACTGCCTGGTCGGGATCATCACCGCTGACAGCCACCGCGAATACCCCGAGACCATCACCAGCACCGGTGGCCGGCCGACCTGCCCGAAGCCCAACGGCACGTCCGCCGACGGGAACCACAGATCACACTGCGCCAGCTCTCCCGGCAGATACTCCGTCCGCTGGGCCGGGTCCGGGCGCCGGAACAACGGCCGCAGCTGCTGCACCCGGTCGGCGAACACCGTCTTGCCGCGGGTCCACCCGACCCGCTCCATGATCACCGTCGTGGGCATGTCCGGGAACTCCGTCAACAACGCCCTGATCTGCGGCTCGACCGCATCCACGATCGAGCCCTTCGCTACCCGCTGATAGCGGGGCGGCTCATGACTGGCCAAGGCCTTGCGCACCGTGTTCCGCGAGACCCCCAGCCGGCGGCAGATGGCCTTGATCGCCATCTGCTCCGCCCGGTGCAACCGACGGATCTCCGCCCAGTCCTCCACGCTCAGCACCTCCCGATGCTTCCGGAAGGGGTCAAAATTCAGCCGGAACCACGGGGTCAGTTTTCAGGCGGAACCGACACGGGCCGCCTGAGCGACGCCGCCGCCATGATCGCCGGCATCGCACTGTCGATCAACGGCGCCTGAACAGCCGGTTAGTCATCCGCCTGGGTGCAGAGTTCTCTGGACCCAGAGGACCATTCCCTTGGTGAGTTCGGACAAGGGCTGAACCTGTCGGACCCTCTGCCTCCGCTGAGATTCGGTCAGTTTGCGGGCCAAGCCCTCATCCCAGTACTCCTTGATGACCTCGGCGATCAGGTCGTACAGCTCGGGTGAGGGCGGCGGTACAGGTGTCGGCAGCGGCAAACCGCTGACGTCGAAATCCTGGTGAGGTGGATCGCTGGGGTCGTCGTCGTAGACCACGGCAACTCCTCGAAGGCGTAGATGCACCCAGCGTAAGGACATCGGCGCATGCCGAATACCGACCGATATCTGCCGTGGTCGTGCCAGGAAGTGGCAGAAACCTGACCTGCTGGTGAGTCGACGGACCGGTGGGCGAGCACAAGTGCCTACGCTGTAGCCCGCGCGGCCGAGAAGGGATGTCCATCACCGGTGACCGTCCATGTCGCGGTCCTCGACCCCCTGCCGATGTATAAGCAGGGAGTGGCCGCGACCCTGTCCGCGATCGGTCACATCGTCGAGACGCCTGAAGACCCGCTGGCATGGGTCCGCCGGTCTCCGGGCGCGGTCGTGCTGTTGACGTTGATCGGGCACGGCGACTGGGATCTGCTGTTCAGGCTGGGGGAGGAAAAGTCACCCCATTCGGTGATCGCCGTGGTCGAGGACGACGTCGTGGTCCTGGGCGTTCGGGCGGTGCGTGCCGGTGCCCGGTCGGTGATACCGCGCTGTGTCACCAACGAGACGTTGCGACGCACGATCGAGGCCACACTCGACGGTCAGGCGGTCCTGCCCGCCCGGGTGGCGGTGGCGCTGGCCTCCGGCGAGGAAAACTCGCTTCCCCCGGCGGAACGGTTGGAGTGGCTGCGTCAGCTTGCCGAGGGAGTCACCGTGGCGCAGCTCGCCCAGCGGGCCGGGTACTCCGAGCGCGCGATGTTTCGCCTGTTGCAGGCTCTGTACAAGGAGATCGGTGTACGCAGCCGCCTTGAGGCCATCATGCGGGCTCGTGATCGGGGTTGGTTGCCGAGAGCTCGTCCAGCACCGGCTGCAATGGACCCCGGGGGCGGCCGCGGAGGTCGATCCGGCTGACCAGGAACCGCAGGAGTCTGCGTAGGCCCTCGCTCTCCGGTGCCCCGGACCGTGACTCCCGGAAGGCCTGCACGGCGTCGGCGACCGGGACGTCGCGGTCGAGAACGTCATCGCACATCGCGAGCGCTCGGAAGTCACCGGCCGCGAAGTCGCGGGGATCGTGCCGGTAGCGGTCGCCGGACTCGGCGGCCAGCTGCCGAAACCGCATGCTGGCGATGGTGGGGCGGCGCTGGCGCCGGGCGGCCACTGCCTCGAGCGCGAGGACCACCAGCGAGTGGCCCGGGCGCCGGTAGCGTCTGACCGAGAGGATCTCCTGCGCAGCGACGCCCAATTCGCCGTTCTCCAGGTGCACGAGACAGAGGGTCGTTCGAGCTCGGGTCAGGATGGCCGGGTCGTGTAGCTGCTGGGCCAGCTCGACCGCCTCGGCAGCACGGGCGTGTGCAGCCGTCTTGTCGCCTTCCCAGAAAAACAGGTCAGCCTCGCCGTCCGCGAGCGCGGCACGATGCCAACGGCCGGCGCTGTCGTTAGCCCAGCGCTGCGCCTCCTCGATCCACCGGCGGGCCTCGGGCAGTTGGGCGAGCTCGGCATGCCAGCGGGAGAGCTTCAGGGCGAGGGTGACCCTGCGGGCCGCAGCCCGCCGGGCGGTCGGCGTGTCGGGGTAGCCGTCCTCCGAGGGCAGGCGGTATGCCGTCTCGACGTGATGGATGGCTTCCGGGAACCGTCCCCAGCGCCGGTAACAGTCGGCCAGGCCTTCGAGCCCTCCCATCCGGAGGACCGGATCGCCGAGCTGCTCGGCGCCGTCGAGCACCGTTCGATAGCGCGCGAAGGCCTCCTCGGCATCGTTGTCGAGCCAGGACATCGCGGCCAAGTTGGCCCCGATCCTGAGCTTCGCCACTTCGTGCCGATCCTGTTCGGCGTAGGCGAGTGCACGCTGATAGGCGGCCCGCGCCTCGGCGAAGCGTCCGCGCGAACGGTGGATGCCGCCGATTGCACTCTCGTTGGCCATCTCGAGGTACGGGTGGCCGAGGCGGCCGCGCAGCGTGTCGCGGGTGTCGAGCAGCAGGAAGGTGTTGTTTACCTCGCGAAGCCGGTCGTGGATGTTCTCCAGCAGCTCGTACGCCGACTCGAACTCGCCCGCCTCGATCAGCGCCCGTAGTTCGGCGAAGTGAACTGCAAGATCAGCCACGGTTCGAGGATTCCGGTTGCGCATTTCCTTGAGACGGGCCGCCACGTCAGACGACAGGTCCCGAGCACCTCCGTCCATACGCTGAAGAATCGCGTCCGCGTCGGCGTCCGTGAGCTCGTACCGGTCGCCGTCCCGCCGCACGAGCATGCTGTCGGTCAGTCTCTCCAGCGCGTGGAGAGTCTCCTCGTCGGCCGCACCGTCGAACAGGGCCAGAACGTGCTCCTCGGCGACCGGGATCCGAAAGGCCGCCAGCGCCTCCAGTACCCGGCGAGCCGGTGGCTCAAGGTCGTTGAGCAGCAGACCGAGCAGGGTTCCGGGCACCTCCCTCGGTGCGAGGCCGGACAACTCGTCGACCAGGGCGCGCAGCCGGACGCGGTGAAGGGACAGCACGCAGACCGCGTGGAACAGGTTGGTGAGGCGTGGATTGCCCTGAAGTACCCGGTAGAGCTGGCTGAGCCCTTCGTCGTCCAAGCGCCGGACGCGCGAGGAGCCACCGGGGCGCTCCCGCAGCAAACCCACAAAGTGGTCGTAGTTCAGGCGCGCGATAGCGATCGGTGGTTCGCTCACGGCCCACGTGCCGTCCGACGGAGAGGTCGGCACGACGCTGGTGACCAGCACGACCGAGACACGGTGCTCTGGTCGCGCGCTCAGCGCCTCGAAGGCCTCGTCCAAGGCGCCGTCAGTGAGTACGGCGCCCGGCCCCAGCAGTTGCTGCGCATCCTCGACGACGATGACGATCGTCTTGTCTCCGATCGCGTCCAGCGCCGCCTCCAATCGGGCCAACGAAGACTCACCCGGCCGCAGTTCGGCCCCCGGGGCCGTACCACCCTCGATGCACTCGATGAGGGTCTTCGTGTCCAGTAGGGCCCCGCCGACGGCTGGCGTGCGGAACACCTGGACCTGGCTGCTGTCCAGACCGCTCAGTACCCTGCTGACCAGCGTCGACTTGCCGACCCCGCGCGGCCCGACCACGACGACCACGCCGTACGGCCCGTCGACCAGCCGCTTGCGCAACGCCACCCGTGCCGGTTCGTGGAAGGCCGGGACCGCACTGCCGCCCTTCGTTCGTCGGGGACGGGAGCGCGATGCGTTGGCGTCGGCTCCCGGCAGGATGAACTCTTGGGGAAGTTGTAGCTGGTCGGTGTCCTCGATCTCGTCACGGGGGAGGAGTTTGGTGGCGGCATGCGCGGCGAGCCAGAAGAACCACTGGCGGTCGGCCGGTGTGAGCAGTGACCGACCGGAGAGGATCAGCCCGATCGCGGTGAGACAGACGAGCCGTTGTTTCGGCCAGTCGCCCAGCAGACCGTTTGCGTTCGCGTATTCGTGTTCGGCGCCGTATATGCCGGAGATCAACTGGCGCATCTCCCGGTCGAGCTTCGAGGAGAGCTTTCCATCATCGGTCTGTGGATGCAGCAGCGCGTCTCTTAGCGCGGCCTTATCCAATGCCTTCTGCTCGCGCAGGCGCATCGCGATGGTGGTGCACATCAGATAGCACGGATCCCACGCCAGGAGCCCGCGCGGGCGGTATCGCGAGAGGTCGATCAGCCAGTAGTCAGGCGGATTGTGGGCCTCCGTGGCCACCAGCAGGTTTCCCGGATGCAAGTCACCGTGGGTGTGCCCGCGGAAGGGATACAGATTGACGAGGTCTCCGAGCGCGCTGTGGGTGGCCAATGCGAAGGGATTGACGAGGTCCCCGTCCAGGTGACGCAGCCAGGTCTTCGGAGCGGAGACGAGGCCGGCGTACCTGTCCGCCCAGGCGTGCAGGATCCCACCCGGCTCGATCCGGTCTCCCAGCAGCTCCTTCAGGACCCGCCCGGCGGTCATCGGACCACTCATCACCGTGTTGGCATTCCAGTCGAGGAGCAGCGACCGGATGATGGCCCTGCAGGTCGCCCCTGGATCAATGTGCTTCTCGAAGATCTTGTCGAATCCGATGGTGTGGTCGAAGCCGCCCCCCGCGACCTGCTGAAAGGTGATCCAGCCGCCGCCCACCAGAGGCTTGACGGGAAAGTTGTAGCGCACCAAATGGTCGAGCCTGAGCGGCTTAACGTGCCACTCCGCCAGCTGATTCGCTTCGAGCTCGGTGAGAGCCCGATCCGGCGCAGTGTCCACCTTGATGATGGTTCCTTTGCTGGATCCCGTCCTCCCCTGTGCGTATACGCCGAACACCCGGGCCGACGTGAAACCCGAGGCCGACCAGTTGACCGGGGTCAGACGAACGCCGGTGTCCTGCGCCCACGACCTGAGCGCGGCCTTCGCCGGTTCCGAATCGAGCTGGTCGAGGATCTCCTCGAGCCCATGGTCGCGCTCCATCGCATCCTCCTGATGTCCGAAGGGGCGGGGGATCAGGGTTGTGGGGCGGTGATCAAGCTTTGGACGGCGGCCATGGCGGCCTGGACCGGGCGGATGAAATCGGGACGGAACTCGGAGTGCTCGTACGGTCCGATGAAGTCGGCGAGCTTTGGCGGGGTGGGGATCTCGGTGGTGCCGGACGGGACGCGCGGCATGACGGTTTCGTACTCGGTGACCAGCTCGCGTAAATATTCCTCGGTGGACTTTAAGAAGAGGACGAGCTCAGGTACGCCGTGGAAGACTTCGCCCTCAGCGTTCACATTGCGGATCATGAGCTCGAGGCTCAGCTGCGCGTCGAGGAGGAGTTGGAGTTGCTCGTCGTACGTGGCGACCCGCAGTTTCCCGTCTCCCGCTGTGGTGTGGATCTGGGCTCTGGCGCGCAGCAAGCGGCGTGCGCGTTTGACCGCGTTGTACAGCACCACCAGCTCGGCCAGGTAGCGCTGGCGGATTTCGCGGATGGCGGTCGCGCGATCCTCGGCCAGCTTGAATCGCTCGGCCCGTTGTTCGGCCTGACGGTTGAAAGCCTGGTAAAGCAAGGAGACGCCGCCACCTAGCACGACCACCAAGAGGAACTGGAGCAATGTCTTGTAGCCATCGGCGCCGACCACTCTGGTGGCGGAATCGTGCCAGATGATCAATATCGCTGCGGCGGCCATGGCGAGCAACGCGCCTGACGCGAGCGCCAACGTGAGGCGGCGGGGCAAGGAGCCTTCGAAGCGATCGATAGTGCTGAGCTTAGCCGGAGTTTGTCGCTGCGCCGTGCACGTGACAGTTCGGCCGGGCACGGCAGGGCCACCGTGGTGCCGGTGACGTCAGGATTTCAGGGCGGCGGCCATGGCGGCGAGGTCCACACTGAGCAGCTGGCTCAGCTCACTGACCTGCGGGGGTGGGGTGCGCAGCGGACGACGGGCGCGGGCGCCCGAGGGGAGCCCGCCCGCCGCACCGGCGACGAGGGAGAGCGGCGTACGCACGGAGGACAACTCGTACACCGACCACATCGCCGTGCGCGAGTCGGCCAGCAGCATGATCCGGTCGTCGCAGGCGACCAGCACCGCACGGCTTCCGGCGCAGGCCACCGCCACCGCCGCTCGACCGCTAACCCGCCGCACCGTGGTCACCACGTCGGCGGCGGCCCGCTGAGGGTTGCCGGTGACACCGTCGACTCGCCAGACACCCTCCTCGAGGCGTACGGCCAGCCCGGCATCGGCGAACGCCGACCGCGCCTCGGCGTATGAGTCATCCTTGGCGCCGCGCGCGAGCTCGACGGTCTCCCGTAGCGCGGACGCACTCGCCACCACGGCGAACAGGTGCCCGGCCGGCAGCAGCAGAGCCTCGGCCAGCGCGAGGTCGGTCTCGGCCACCCACTCGGCGGCGTCCCGCCAGGCGGCGGTCACCAGCGCGTCCGCGTCCTGGCTGCCGTGCAGTCGCGCGCCTTCCCGCAGGGTCGCCACTACCAGGGCGAGCCACGCGTACAGGTGCGCGAAGGCTTCGGCCGGCAGCTCGTCCAGGGCGTTGTCGTCGGGCACCAGCGCCCACGCAAGCCACCGCAGATCGGTACGCCAGCCGTCGTCGCGCCACATGCCTTCGGCGAGCAGCGTGAGGTACATCGACGCGGCGAGCATCCGCAGGTGCATCGGTGGCAGCGACCCATGGTCGCTGTCCACCGTTGGCGTGCTGACCGCCTCCGCCCACCGTGTGGCGAAGTCCCGGTAGCGGGCCCGCTCGCTCGCGGTCAGCCGGTCGAGGAGGTTGCCGTCCGCCGAAGGGTCGTCGCCCGTCGGCGCATCGGGCGCGATGCCGGCCTCCTCCTCGGTCGCCTCGTCCTCGCGTACGTCGTCGACGACGAAGCTCGACCGACGGTCGCCCACCGTCGGTGGGCGGCGGCGCGGGAAGACGAGGCGGGACAAGTCCGGTCCCAGCACGCGGTCGGAGTCCTCCAGGTAGTCCCGCCAGCAGTCGCTGTCGGTGCGGACGTCGACCCCCTGCCGGTCCGAGGAGGCTGACGGGGTGCGGGGCCGGGGTGTCACGAGCAACATCAGCCGTTCCAGGTCGGCGGTAAACCGCGCGGCGAGCGCCGGATCGGTGAACACCTCGATCGCCTCGTAGGGCGTTCCCCGGCCGAGGCGCGGCGCGTCGTCCGCGTCCCGTACCGGTCGGCACCGGGAGGGATCGGTGACGAAGACGGCTGCCGACTCTACCCGTACGCCGCCGACCTCGACGACCGTGCGCACCGCGCCACCGGTCACCTCCGTCAGCACGAAGCGGGCCGTGGCCTGGCCCACCGGAATGACGCCTATAGCCTGCCAGGTGCCTGGCTCACCGGAGGGCGAGGTCTCCACCACCACCCGTCCGGTGACCGGGGCGGCCAGCTCCACCAGCAGCGTCGTCCCGTCGACGACGGCGCAGCCCAGCAGGACCGGTGCCGGGCTCCCCGTCACGCTCGTGCTCTGGCCCGCCCGCAGCTGGGCCATCGCGGCCTCACTCGGCTCCTCGCCCTCGGGAAGGAGTGAAACTGGGTGGGGTGCCAGCACGGCCAGCTCACAGTTGCCGCCGTGCTCGGTGCTGCGCAGCAGCGCCGCGGCGGTGATGTTGGCGCTCCCGGTCAGGCCGTGGGTCGCCCCGGCGGGCGTCGTCCACTCGACCACCTTGCCGTGCAGCGGCGGTCCGGCCGCCAGCACCCGGAACTCGCGCTCCACCGCGGGCTCGGTCGCCCGCAGCAGTGCGCCGCCCTCGAACCGGCCGAAGGCGGGCTGCACCGCGACGCGTACCGCGTGGGGTTTCATCCGGTCGACGAGCGCGCGCACGGCCGCAGCCTGCGGGTCGTAGAACGGCGCGGCGAGGCGCAGCTCTGCCACCGCGTCGGTGGGCAGGTGACCGAGCAGCGAACCGTGCAGGTTGCCGACCACCCGGACCTGCGACCAGCCCTCATCGACCTCCACCGGGTGCATCCGCCCGGCGACTTCCCGGAGGGTCAGGGCGATCCAACTCGGTACGGCCACAACCGTAGGCAGGTCCACCAGCCAATCCGCCACGTCGTGCAGCAGCCGTGGGCCACAGCCGAGGCGGCTGCGGGCGGTGAGCCACACCTCGCGGTTATGGCCCCAACCCGAGGCCGTCGGGTTGCCAGAGCCGACTGCCACCCACACGTCGTCGTCGCCGAGCAGGACGGCCAGCTTCGGATGGAACGCGCCCCGGGAGACCGCGTGGCCGTGCTGGTACGCCAGACCCGCGCGCCGCACGTCTACCGCGTCGTGCACCGCCTGCCCAGCGTCAGCCAGCACGGTTATCCGCGCGCCGAGCGCCCGGGCGGTGGGCACCGCGAACCGCTCCAGGAACCCCAGGTCGAGGGTGTACCCGGTGACCAGGAACTCCCGCAGCCGGGCCCCGTCGAACCGGTCCCGCCACCGTTCGAGCAGGCTGAGCGGCGACCGGAACGACCACTGCAACTCATCGGTCACCGTGCCACGTCCAGCAAGGCCAATCCGAGCGGGGTAACGGGCTGGTGCACCTCCGGGGTGAGCAGCCCCAACTGGACGGCGAGCCCGGCGAGCTGATTGATCCGCAGCCCGATGTTGTCCCGGCTCTCCCGACTGGCCGCCACGTACGCTCCACCGCGTTCGTGCAACCGGCTCGGCATCGACATCGTGCCGCCACGATGGACCTTCGCCTTCCGCAGCGCCACCCGCCGGGACTGGGCGAGCATGTCGTCAACCAGCTGGCGACCTAGGTCGCGCAGCGGCCAGTCGACGTACTCGGTGCGGCGCTGCGCCACCCACGACGGGTCCAAGTAGGCCCGCCGACGACCGAGGAAGTAGCGCCGGGCGGTCCCGGTGAGCAGGTCCGCCCGCCGTGCGCCGAGCAGCAGCAGCGCCACCTTGGCGGCAAGGGTCTCGTCCTCCCGCAGGGCCAGTTCCGCGGGGAGCGGATCACCGCGGCCGTCCACGAGGTCGGGCAGCCCCGCCTCCAAGCCGGCGACCGTGCCGGCCGGGAGTTGGTCGGCGAACCAGTCGCGCAGGTGCTCCCGGGTAACCGGCCCGTTGCGGTGCACCTCGCCGACCAGGGCGGCCCAGAGGTGACGCCACGCACCCACGGAGTGGTGGCGCAGCAGGACGCCCCGCCACGCCTGGGTCCGGTCGTCACCGGCGAGCACCGAGTCCTCACGCACCGCCGCCCCGTACGCGACGGCCTTCCGAAACGCCCCCACCCAGGTCGGCATGGCCGGGTGCAGCTGGCAGGCGCGGGCGAGGATCCGCAGGGTCGCCCGGCGGGTCTGGTCGTCGCCGGTCCAGTCGTCCGGGTCGTGCCGGCCGGCGACGGTCGCTGTCATCAGCGCGGCCAGCGCGCTGAGGTCCTCGGGCCGGCCGGCCAGCGCCGCCGGCTCCTGCACCCCGGCGTCGCGTTCGGCGATCTCGAACAGCGGGGCGAACATGTCGACGATCGACGGCGGGCAGGGGTGCCGGCCGCTGCGCAGCGCGCCTCGATCCACCGTCACGGTGCCTAACCTGATGCTCGACCCGCCGTACTGCGACCAGAAACCCCAGGCCCGGGGCGAGTAGGACCGCTGGCCCTCACGGTCGGCGACGCTGAACTCGCGGCCCGGCTCCGGGGCGAGCCGGACCAGGGCGTCCACGCCGTGCGCCGGCGCCGGATCCGGACCGTCCGAGCCGGCGGCCCGGGAGATCACCGCGAGCGCCACCTCGGTCCGCCGGATTAGCCACCGGCACCGCTGTTCGTCCAGGCCGGTGGCCTCGGCGTGGGCGGCCAGCGCCCAGTAGAGAGCGTAGTGGCTCAGCGTGGAGACGCCGGGGACCAGGATGTCGACGCCCGCCATGACCGGCGCCTCCACGGCCAACGGGTATCGGCCGGCACGCGCCGTCAACCCCGGCTCGCCCCAGGCCGGGCCCTCCACGGCGATCGACGGTGCGATCACGGTCGATGTTCCCTCGCTGGCATCTCGCCAGTGTCGTCCGTCCGAACCGCGTATCACATCCGCCGAGCGGGCAACCACTATGGATGGGGCACGGAGCGGCTGTTAGCGGCATCGTCGAACTGCATGTCCGCGGTTGGAGAAGCCCACCGCGAACACTCGCCGATCGTCCTGTCGAGGCCGACTGCGGGCAAGGCTTAACTTCGGAACCTAACCTTGAGATACCAGCGAAGAAGATCCAGATCAGACGCTTTCGGCCGAAGTCAACGGGTTCCTGCTGAACGACCTCGGTGAGCTCCTCCAGGAAGTCGTCGCACCAGCCGCGGGGCAGTTACAACTCCCGGTCATGACCGGTTTTTGCCCTGGCCAGCCGTGCCGTCGCTCCAGTTGATGTCCACGGTGTCGCTAGATTTGCGTGAGCTCGAGAGTCGTGCCGAGGGTAATCGGCGGTGGGGCAAGGTCCGTCTCGCCCCACCGCCACGAACCCCTGCTCGCGGTACGCGAGTCGCGACGGGCGGGCGCACGCTGTTTCCTGGCGACAGCATGCCCCCGACGGTGGGGGAGCGGGGCGCGGTGGAACCAGTGCTGCCACGTCGGCGACCCCCCGTTTACCCCCCGAAAAACCTCGTCTACCGGTGACGATCAGTGACAAGAAGCGACCAGTGTTTGATCGCGTCAGTGCAGCTCAACGTCAATTCTCGACAATCAACGACATGTTCGATTTGGTTACGGATGGTAACAAGGGGTCGTCGGTTCGAATCCGGCCGTCCCGACGCAGGTCAGAGGCCATTCGGATTCTTCCGGGTGGCCCTTTCTGATCTTGTACACCAGGGAAGTACAGCATATGTCTCGGTGGCCTTGAGCTGCGGTCGAAGTGCCCGTTCTCGCCCGCTTTGCCCTGGTAGATGAAAGACTAAGCATCATGGCGACGGACCATCAGGCAACGGCGGCGACAGACCCGGGATACGCCGCCGCGCTGGACACGGCTGAGCGCCTGCTGGGCTTCCGCTTGGAGCGCTTTCTTGGCGCTACCCCTGGTGAGCCAGCTAACGGCGCAGACTTCAAGCGGATCGCGACGATGCACGCCTTCGGCGACGTTTGGCCGCGCACCGAGCACCTAGATACGCAGACGCGGGCACTGGTATCTGTAACCATCGCGGCAACACTCGGCGTCCTGGAGCCGCTACGCGGGCAGCTCCGCATCGCGCTCAACGCCGGTGCCACCAAGGAGGAGATCGCCGAAGTCTTCCTTCAGGTCGCGGTCTACGCCGGCGTAGCACGCGCGTTCGACGGCTACCAGGTCGCGACCCAGGTCTTCGCAGAGGACCCGGAACGCTAAGGTACGGGTTTTCGTGATCGCACGATCCGGCAAGCACGGACAACTCCACCAACGCTCGGCGGAGTGTCACCCATCATGTGAAGTCGACCTGTAACGCATCAAGCAAAGTCGGACATGGCTCAAGTAGTGCTGTCGGGTCTCAGAGGGCGGTCCGCAGTAGCTCGATCTGATCTATGCGTTGCGTTCGGATGGTGGCCTTCCGGCGGGTTCGCTGTTGATAGCGGTGGGTCGATGGGTTGAATGTGAGTTCTGGTCGTGACCGTCGGGCGGATGGGGCGTTAGCCCGGTCATGGGTGATCGAAAGCGGTATCCCAGCGATGTCACCGACGGGCAGTGGGAGCTGATCGGGCCGTTTCTGTGGGCGTGGAAGGCCAAGCGGGTCGCGGTGTCGGTGTCGGGCCAGCCAGGCGACTATGACCTGCGGGAGATCGTGAACGCGATCTTCTACCAGAACCGGACGGGTTGTCAGTGGGCGTACCTGCCGCACGACCTGCCGCCGAAGTCGGCCACCTACTACTACTTCGCTCTGTGGCGCGACGACGGCACCGATCAGGTGATCCACGATCTGCTGCGCTGCCAGGCGCGCGAAAAAGCCGGCCGTCGGGAGGATCCGAGCGCGGTCGTGTTGGACACCCAGTCGATCAGGGCGGCGAACCACGTCCCGGCCGCGACGACCGGCAAAGACGTCGCGAAGAAGGTGTCGGGGCGTAAGCGGGGTCTGGCCGTGGACGCGTTGGGGCTGGTGATCGCGGTGGTGGTGACCGCGGCGTCGGTCACTGACAACGCGATCGGCATCCGGCTGCTCGACAAGGTCGTCGAACACACCCCGACGGTGAGTCGCGCCTTCGTCGACGCCGGGTTCAAACAGGACCTCGCGCTGCACGGCGCCGTGCTGGGCGTCGACGTCGAGATCGTCAAACGATCCGACGCCAGACCCGGGTTCGTACCGATCCGTAAACGGTGGATCGTCGAGCAAGTCAACGGCACACTGATGCTGCACAGTCGCCTCACACGCGAGTACGAAAGCCGACCAGAATCCTCGGTGTCACGAGCGCTGTGGGCGTCGACGGCGAACATCGTGCGCCGACTGACCGGAACCAGCACGCCCTCCTGGCGGCACCGGTGAACCTACCCACCGTTCTCGACCTCATCGCCGACCGTCAAACCACCGCACGCCAACACGCCGACCAACTCCGCGAGCAGATCAGCACCCTGACCGCCGAACTCGCCCGCATCGACGGCGAACTGGCCGACCTGACAACCACCCGCGCCACCCTGCGCACCCTCACCACCACCGAGTTCACCGCCGACGACCCCACGATCGCCAGCGGGCCCTACCAACAGATCCTGCATGTCCTCAGCACCGCGCCCACCGGCATGCGAGCCAAAGGCATCTGCCTCGCCCTCGGCGTCGAGCCCTCCCCGAAGAACGTCGAAGGCACCCGCGCGAAGCTAAAGCGCATGGTCAACCACCACGTCCTCACCGAAGACGAGCCCGGAATATTCACCCTCGCCCAGAAACAGACCTAATCCTCCGAACCGCCCTCTCACAGGTGATCGAATTCGCCGTGGCGGTTACGCCACAAACTGAGGACCAGCAAAACCGGATACACGGCGAGGAGCCGGCTGAGGTAGAAGGCCGCCGCGCAGATCAGGATGGTCGACACTCCGGACCGGTAGGCCACGTACCCGAGAAGTCCGGTCGACGAGAGCACCAGAGCCATCTGGAGGTGTGGCGACAGTGCGTCGCTGAGCCTCGCCCATGGCCTGATGCTGATGACGAAGAGGGCCGGCGGCCCGAGCACGGTCACGATGAAGACGGCCCACCAGCGCGACTCGTGCACCACGATCCCGTTGACGAACAGCGGGACGGCGATGATCAAAACGTGCAACGAGTACGTCAGCATCTCGGGGAACCACCCTCGTACCGGGAGGACATCGGCCGCGCCAGGTTCGAAGTCGTCGCCGTCGGGAGGCGCAGGTCGGCTCGCCGGCGGCGACACACTCGACAGTGATGGCTCCATCCATTGTCTTCGCTGCCGAGCGCGTTCTGCAACGAGAGTCGCCGAGTGACCCTGATCTGCCGCCCGGATCGCGGTCATGATGTGAGCACCGGCTCCGGCGCGGAAGCCTCTTGCTCCCGGCGGGCGCTCAGCCTCAGAACTCACATTCAACCCATCGACCCACCGCTATCAACAGCGAACCCGCCGGAAGGCCGCCAGGGGCTGTCTCGCTAAGGGTGTTTCCGGCGATCTTGGTTAGTAGGTTTCAGCGGCTGGGAAGCGGTCGCTGAAGGTGATGGCGAAGGCGTTCAACGCGGGTTTCCAGCGCATCGTCCATCGGGTTCTGCCTGCTCCGGTGGGGTCCAGGGACCGGGTCACCAGGTATAGACACTTCAACGCGGCCTGCTCGTTGGGGAAGTGGCCGCGGGCTTTCACGGCCCGTCGGTAGCGGGCGTTCAACGACTCGATCGCGTTGGTCGAGCAGATCACCCGCCGGATTTCGACGTCGTAGTCGAGGAACGGGACGAATTCGGCCCAGGCGTTGTCCCACAGGCGGATCACCGCCGGATACCGGCCGCCCCACTTGTCGGCGAGATCGTCGAACGCTGCCCTGGCAGCTTGGGCGTTGACGGCGGTGTAGATCGGCTTGATGTCGTGCTTGAGCGCGTCCCAGTACTTGCGGGAGGTGAGCCGGAAGGTGTTGCGGATCAGGTGGATGATGCACGTCTGCACCACCGCGCGGGGCCACACATTGGTGACGACCTCGGGCAGGCCTTTGAGCCCGTCGCAGACGAGGAAGAACACATCCTTCACGCCTCGGTTGCGCAGGTCGGTCAGCACGCTCATCCAGAACTTCGCGCCCTCACCACCGGTGCCGGCCCACAGCCCGAGGATGTCCTTCTCCCCGTCGAGGGTGACCCCGATCGCCGCGTAGAACGGCCGGTTGGCGACCTGCCCGTCACGGACCTTGACCACGATCGCGTCGATGAACACCGCCGCGTAGATCTCGTCCAACGGGCGGTGCGACCAGTCGACCATCTCCTCGATCACCTTGTCGGTGATTCGCGAGATCGTCTCCTTCGACACCGAAGCCCCATAGATCTCGGCGAAGTGCGCCGAGATCTCCCCGGTCGTGAGGCCTTTGGCATACAGCGACAACACGACCTCGTCGACCCCGGACAGGCGCCGCTGCCGCTTGCGGACGATTTGCGGGTCGAACGTGCCGGCCCGGTCCCGCGGCACGTCGATCTGTACCGGACCGGTGCTGTCGGTCAGCACCGTCTTCGACCGGGTTCCGTTGCGGACGTTGCCCGACCCAGCAGCGGCCTGGTCGTGTTTCTCGTAACCGAGATGCTCGGTCATCTCCTCGTTGAGCGCGGTCTCCAAGACCGTCTTGGTCAACTGCTTGAGCAACCCGTCCGGGCCCGTCAACGACAGCCCTTGTTCCTTAGCGGCCCGGACCAGCTCGGCGGCGGCCTTCGCCTCCGCCGACGGCTCGGCCCGCTTCTTACGTCCGGTCTGGTCGTTCAGTGTCGCGGTCATCACGGCACCCTCCTCACCAGGCACAACGCCCGGCGGGTCAGGCCGGAAACACCCTTAGATCCACACTCCCGGCCGCCAACCGGACGCAACGCATAGATCAGATCAAGTTACTGCGGACCGCCCTCTCAGGACCTCCGTGACAGATCAGTCTCGGGACGTGGGTGACACATCCGGCTAGACGATCTTCGGGTCAGGGTAACCGCTTTGGGGTCGGACGGCTGGGTCGTAGCGCCCTAGGATCGGCGCGTGCTGGCTGATCAGGCAGGTCTTCCGCAGTTTCCCTACCACCCGGACCCGGTGGCGACGGGTTCGGTCGTGGCCGCCGAGGTGGTGTGTGCGTGCTGCGGCCAGCGGCGCCCCTTCACGTATGTCGGCCCTGTGTATGCCGTTGACGAGGTGGGCAGGAGGCTGTGTCCGTGGTGCATCGCGGACGGCCGGGCGGCGGCGATGTTCGACGCGCAATTCACCGATGCGCATTGGCGCGTGCCTGAAGATGTCCCGTCGGACGTGACCGAGGTGGTTCTCCGTCGAACGCCGGGCTTCGCCGGCTGGCAGCAGGAGCGGTGGTTGCACCACTGCGGTGACGCGGCGGAGTTCCATGGCGAGGTCGGTGCGCGGGAGTTGGCCGACTTTCCTGATGCCGTGATGCAACTGCGGTTGGAGATCGCCGGGTCTGGCTGGTCGATGGAGGAAGAGGAGTGGTACTTGCAGGCGATCAGCAAGGACGGCCCGGTCACCGCGTTTCGGTTCCGCTGCCGGCACTGCGGTACTCACCTTGCGTACTCCGACTCGACCTGACCGCTGGTTTTGCGCCGCGAGGCTTCGGGCTTGCGAGCCTTGAACCGGGCGATCGGCTTGACGGTCGTGCGGGGCACTTCGGTGAGGAGCTGGTCACCGTCGTGGACCCGGAAGGTGGTGTCGGCGGCTTCGACGGTGAGGATTGCTCCGGCGTGGGCGATGCCGACGTGGATGCGTTGACCGGCGATGACCAGGGCTCCTCGGCAGCTGACGCGGCGTTCGACCCGCACCGGTTCGGGTGCCGGCGCGGGTGGTGGTCCGGCGGGGGCGAGCGTCGCGGATGCGGGCGATTTCGGCCGGGGCCAGCGGGTTGGGCAGGCTGCGCAGCAGGACACCGTCGGCGCTGATCTGCATGAGGCCGCGGTCGAGGCGGATGGTGACGCGCCTGCCGGCGAAGTGGTAGCCGATGGGGTGTTGCCGGCCGGCCAGGCCGATCAAGCCGGTGGCGTTGACGAGGCGTTCGACTTCGATCGCGGCGCCGGCCCGAACGGGACCGGTGGTGATAGGGGGCTGCCCGGCCGGTTGGCCGTCGTCGGCGAGGAGTTGGCGCAGGTGAGCGGGGGTGAGTCGGGACGGGACGGTCTTGAGTCGGACGCCGTCGATGAGCAGATGGACGACGGTGGTGTCGGCCCACAGGGTGACAAGCTGGGCATGTCCAGCAGCGCCTTGGTCAAGCCGATCCGCTTCTAGCCGATGACCGGATGTCGATCGGGTGCCGTGACGCGGGTGCCTTTCCGGCGAACGCAGAAGCTGTCCCAACCGGACGCGTGAGCTGACGCCCGGCCCAGATGTGCGCCCTGCCGATGGGCTGACCGGCGGGCGCGGTGCCTCAGGCCATCGCGGGAAGGATGACCCGTTCCAGCACCGTGAGCGGGGTCCGCCACTGGTTGGGGTCGTCGTAGTTGCCGGCGGTGACCGCCACGGTGAGGTCCAGGTCGGGCAGGACGAACAGGCGCTGGCCGCCGTTGCCCATGCCGGCCAGCAGCCGATGGCCCTCGATGGATTCGATGTACCACTGGTAGCCGTACTGCGCGCCCCAGCTGGTCTGCAGGCGTGGCTGGAGCATCGTGCGGATCCAGTCGGCGGGGATGATCCGCTGACCGTCCCAGGTTCCCTCGGCCAGCACCAGCTCACCGATCCTGGCCAGGTCGCGGGGCGCGAGTCGCAGCCCGGACGCGGCGGAGGCCACTCCGTCCGCGCCGGTCATCCATTCGAAACGGTCGATGCCCAGCGGTGCGAACAGAACGGCCTTCCCGTACTGCGGCAGCGACTGCCCGGTGCCCTCGGCGATCAGTCGGCCGAGCAGAGCCGTGGCACCTCCGCAGTAGGTCCAACGGGTGCCGGGCGGCTCGAGGATCGGCCGCTCCAGGATGTACCGGTATCGGTCCGGTGCCAGCTCCATCGCGATCTCGGCGTTGGCCGGGCTGTTGTACGGGAGATCTTCGCGCCACTCCACGCCCAACGACATCGTCAGGGCGTGCTCGACGGTGAGCCGGGCGCGGTGGGGGTCGGCCGCCAGGTCGGGGTACTGCGGGAACCGCTGCAGGAGCGGCTCCGCTGGCGGCGGCACCAGTCCTTCGCCGAGCGCGATGCCGTACATCAGGACGGTCACGCTCTTGGTGACGGACCGGATGTCGTGCAGGACCCCGGGCCCGAACTCGACGACGCCCAGCGAGTCGCCCCAGGCGAAATCTTCGCCGGTCCTGTAGTACTCCAGCACGGTTTGACCACCGCGAACCGCCGCGACGGCGTGCAGACCGCCGACCTGGCCAGCATGGAGTAGTTGGTCGAGACGGTCACGCAACTGCGTCGTCATGGGCACTCCGAGGGGGCGATGTCGGCCAGCGGAACAGCATGCTCGTTATAGCGGAATTTTCGCTTCTACAGCGACCCGGTTGGAAGGAGGCCCAGCCCGGCCCGCCGCAGCTGCCCGTTGCAGCCATGATTCAGTCGTGAGAGACGGCCACACGCTGGCGCAGAGCCTCGACGTCGACGTCCAGGACGTGTCGGCCCATTTGATGAGGTCGCTGTCGACGGTGCGCGGGGTGGTGCCGAGCACGAGCAGCACAACGCGCCACACCCAGCGGAAGCTGTGGCCGCGCATCCGGATCTGCCGCTGGTCGCGCGGTCACGCCGAAGGTCGGGCGCCTTGCCGGGCAGACGCATGTCGGTTGTGGCGCCCGTGCACCATCAGGGCATGAGCGCGTTGATGGACCAACTGCCGGCTTTGCTCGGCGTCCTCGTCGGAACAGGCGGGACCATCCTCGCCACCTTGATCGCGGACCGCTCGCGGTGGCAGCGCCAGCAGGCGGCGCGGTGGGACGAGCGCCGGCTTCAGGCGTACGTCGAGTTCGCCAACGCAGTCAAGGAAGTGCACACGTACGCGCTCCGGCTCGCCAACCTGAACGCGCTTCGTCACGGTGTCGATCGTGAACACGCCCTGGCCAGGATGGAAGAGGCCGATATCCGGCGCACAAAGACATGGGAGAGTGTCCTCCTCCTGGGCGACGCCGCATCGATCACTGCGGCCCGCGAGTGGCGCGCCGCAGTGACGGACATCGCCCGTTACGCCCGCGGCATGACTACCGCGGGGTTCGAGCTGGCTGCTGGGCTCGGCCATGCCAACGAGACACGCGATCGCTTCTACCAGGCGGCCCGGACGAGTCTCGGCATCCGGGGATCGGCCGTGCCCCAGTCGGACTGGCTGGCGGGAAAGTTGGACATCCGCACACAGCAGGACGTCTGAGCGAGCGGGACGCGTCGGCTCTCGCCCTGGAGAGCCCGTCGGGATCGACTCTTCGTTGCGGCGGTTTCCTGCCTGATGGCAGAGCGAGCAGCACGGCGTAGCACACCAAGGTCACATACACGCTTCTGCCGCTGTCGGCGCGCGGGCGGCGAGCAAGACGGACCCTGCGTACGCTGCCGTGGTGCAGATCGATCTGGTTGCCCTGATCGTTGACGAGTACGACCCCGCGATCGCGTTCTTCACTCACGTACTCGGCTTCGATCTCGTCGAGGATTCCCCATCGCTGACCACTGACGGGCGGCCCAAGCGGTGGGTCGTCGTCCGGCCGCCGGGTGCCCAGACCGGGATTCTCCTTGCTCGCGCCGACGGAGAACGCCAACGTGCCGCAACCGGTGACCAGGTAGCCGGCCGGGTCGGGTTCTTCCTCCGAGTCGACGACTTCGACGCCGCTTACCGACGGATGGCCGAGGCCGGTGTCACCTTCGTTCGGGAGCCACGGGCAGAGCCCTATGGCCGCGTGGCGGTCTTCCTCGACATCGCCGGCAACCGGTGGGACCTCCTCGGATCCGCATGACGTCGCCGTAGTTGCCAGTCGAGGCGCCCAGGTCAGACGTCCTGATCTGCCGCGAAGCGCTCGCCAGCGAAAAGTGGTGTCGGCCGGTGTGCGCGGTCCGAACGAGCCGACGAACGGGTGTCGGGGGCGCTCGCTCGCTGGCGGATCTGTTCGGCGCACCGCCACGCTCGGTGGCGAAAATCGGCGATTGTCGAGTGTCCGTGCACTTGGCCGAACGGCGGGGGTTCCGCGGCGTGTAACCAGGAGTCGTACAGGTGAGGGCCTGCCTCGGCCCACAGCGGTCCATGTTCGTGCCACAGGATGTCCTCGGGGCGGGTATTGAGCAGATCCGCAGTGGTGGCAGCGGTGACCGGTTCACCCAGTTGCCGCCGAGCATCGAGAGCGAGACCTGCGTGTGTGATCAGGAGCTCCTCTCCCTCGGCGGTGCGTACCGCAGCCGCGACTCGCAGATACTCCCGCAACCACCAGCTTTTCAGGAGCGCGGCGTCTTCGTGGGACAGCTGCTGTGGCCACACCCCTCGGCACCCAGGTACTGCGATTCGTGATTGCCGATGAGCTGGATCCATCGCCGCGAGTCCGCCAGTCGCTGCCAAACGAAGGCGAGCACGCCGGCGCTGTCCGGCCCGCGATCGATCAGGTCGCCGACCTGAATCACCACGGCATCTGGATCCGTGACTCCTCTTCGCGTTTCGAGCGATCCCCGTCCCGTTGGTCGGGGATCTTGCTGTGCGGGTTCTAATCCTGGCCTCAGGTTGATCGGGGACCATGAGCGGCAAAAGCATCGACTGGAAAGGGGTGCATCGGCGTGCGGATCATGATCGCGGATGATGACGCGGCCATCCGTGATTCGTTGGAGCGGGTGCTTCAGGTCGAGGGTTACGACACCATCAGCGTCGCCAACGGTCTCGCCGTGCTCGATGGGGTCGGTGGGGCCGGCGGCGACGCACTGCATCTGCTGATCCTCGACGTGATGATGCCCCGCCTCGGCGGGTTGGAGACCTGTCGGCGGTTGCGGGCGGCTGGTCGGGATCTGCCGGTGCTGATGCTGACCGCTCGTGACCAGGTCTCGGACCGGGTCGCGGGGCTGGACGCGGGTGCCGACGACTACCTGCCCAAGCCGTTCGCCACCGAGGAGTTGCTGGCCCGGGTGCGGGCCTTGCTGCGCCGGCGTACGCCGGGCGACGGGGAGTCGCAGGTCCTGTCGTTCGCCGATGTCCGGCTCGATCCCGACAGGTTCGAGGCGTGGCGGGGCGGGCGGCCGCTGCGCCTGACCCGGACCGAGTTCTCCCTCTTGGAGGTCCTCGTGCGCAACGCGACCCGGGTGTTGACCCGCGACGCGCTGTTCGAGGCGATCTGGGGTTTCGACATGAGCGCCACCGCCAACAACCTTCAGGTGTATGTGAGCTATCTGCGCCGCAAGATGGAGGCCGAGGGTGAGCCGCGATTGATCTACACGCTGCGCGGCCTGGGATACACGTTGCGGGAGACTCCTCCGTGAGCAGGCCCGCTGGCCGGGCACCGCACCGGCTGACCCGATGGTGGCGCCGGCGGTCGCTGCGGACCAGGCTGACGGTGATCGCGGCGACGGCCATCGCCGTCAGCGTGTTCACGGCCTTCCAGGTGGCCAGCGAGCTGCTGGACTGGGAGCTGCGGGACACCGCCGAGGATCAGCTGCGCGCCGACTCCCGCGTCTTGGCGACGAACGCGGAGCGCGCCGGTCTGGCGCAGGTCCCGCTACCGCCGTATCCCGGATCCGGTCCGCTGGTTCGGGTCGTCCTGCCCGACGGCTCGACCCGGACGCCGGCCGGTCAACCCGCGCTGCCCCCGGTCAGCGAGCACGCTGGGCGCGTGGCGCAGGGCGCGTCGGCCGACCTGATGGAGTCGAACGACATCGACGAGGACGGATACCTCATCTACACGCTGCGGGCGGGCGACGGCGCGGTCCAGGTGGCCCGCGTCGTCGACGACAGCCCGATCAACCAGTTCGGGTTCGGTATGCTGCTGATCGGACTGCTCTGCGTGGTCGGTGGCGCCCTTGTCGGGCGGACCGTGGCACGGGCCGGGCTGGCACCGATCGACCGGCTGACCGCCGCCGCGGTACGTGTCGCGCACACCGGGGATCTCGACGCCGACATCCCGGATGAAGGCGGCGGGGAGATCCGGCGGCTGATCCAGTCGATCAACGACATGCTCGCCGCGCTCCGGGACTCCCGGCAGGCCCAGCGGCTGCTCGCCGAGGACGCCGCCCACGAGCTCAAGACCCCGCTCACCAGCCTGCGTCTCAACGTCGAGTTGCTGATCCGGCTCGATCGACGCGGCACCCTGGACAGCGCACTGCCGGCGGAGAGCCGGACCCGGCTGCTTCACGACCTCGGCGCCCAGGTAGCCGAGTTGAGCACCCTCGCAGCCGAACTGACCGACCTGGCCCGCGGTGATGTCACCGACGAGAGCACCGAGTTGCTCGACCTCGCCGACGTGGTGGTGGCCGCCGCGACTCGGGCGCGTTCCCGCGTGCCCGACATTGAGATCGCGCTCGACCTCACCTCCGTGTGGGTGAGCGGCCGTCCCGCTGCGCTCCAACGGGCGGTGCTCAACCTCATCGACAACGCCGGCAAGTGGTCCCCGGCGGACCGGCCGGTCCAGGTCCGGCTCCGTGCCGAGGGTGCGTCGGCGGTGCTCGAGGTCGACGACGCCGGGCCGGGCATCGACGCCGCCGACGTACCTCGGGTATTCGACCGGTTCTACCGTGCCGACAGTGCCCGGGCGTTGCCTGGATCCGGTCTCGGGCTGTCGATCGTGCAGCGGGTCGTTGACGCCCACGGCGGCCGGGCCACCGTCGCCCGCTCCGCACGCGGTGGCGCGCTGCTTCGGGTCGACCTTCCGGCCGCTGCCCCGCCCGGTCCAATCATGCGGCCCACCGCCGGGGATAAGGATCCGGGACGGGCCTGAGGCTCCGTCCCGGATCTCGCCCGTGCCGCCGCGCTCACCGTTGCAGCGCGGGCTCCTCATCGTCGGCGAGCGACTGTCGCCCGTCCGGCGGCTCCGCCGGTCGGGACAGCCGGCTCGGCCACCACATCCGCCGGCCGATCAGCAGGGTGAGGGCGGGCACCAGGACCGACCGCACCAGCAGGGCGTCGAGCAGCACGCCGAAGGCGACGAGGAACCCGACCTCGATCAGCATCACCAGCGGAAGTGAGACGAGGACCGCGAACGTGGCCGCCAGGACCAGGCCTGCCGAGGTGATGACGCCACCGGTGGCGGAGAGGGCTTTGAGCATGCCCTCTCTGGTGCCGAGAAGCGCGGCCTCCTCCCGGGCACGGCTGGCCAGGAATATGTTGTAGTCGACGCCGAGCGCCACCAGGAAGAGGAATGCCAGCAGCGGCACCGAGTAGTCGATGCCCTTGAACCCGAGGATCGTGTCGAAGACGAACACGCTGCCGCCGAAGGCTGCGGCGAATGAGACGACCACGGTGGCCATCAGGACCAACGGGGCCACGACCGCGCGCAGCAGCAGCCCGAGCACGATCAGGACGACGGCGAGCACCAGCGGGATCACCAGCTTCTCGTCGCGGCTGGTGGTCACCTCGGTGTCGAGGTTCTCCGCACTCGGCCCGCCGACGATCGCCTCCGCCCCGCTGACCGCGTGCACGGCGGTGCGCACCCGCTTGATCGTGTCGTACTCCGCGACGGTGTCCGGCGCGTCCGTCGGGAACACGGAGATGTCGGCCCAGCCACCCTTGGTCTGACCCGGGATCGCCATGGCCACACCGCGGGTGGTCTCGATGATGTGGAGCACCCGATCCTGGTACGCCGGCCGTGTGAAGATCGTCATCGGTTGGCCGCCGAGCTCCGGGAAGTGCTGGCGGAGAACGGTGAAGCCGGTGACCGACTCCGGCGCGGACAGGAACTGGTCCTGCTCCCGCAGGGCGCCGGTATTGCCCGCCAGCCCGAGGGCGAGCACGCCGAGGACTCCGAGCGAGCCGAGCGTCGCCACCCACCGGCGGCGGCTGATGGCGGTGCCAAGCCGCCCCCACAGCCCCGGCTTCTCCTCCACGGTCGTGCTGAACCGCGGGACGGCCGGCCAGAAGATCCGCCTGCCGAGCACCACGAGCACCGCCGGGAACAGCGTCAGCATGGCCACCAGCGCGCACAGGATGCCGGCCGCACCGATCGGGCCCAACCCGCTGGTGCTGTTCAGGTCCGCGACGAGCAGGCAGAGTAGGCCGGCGACCACGGTGGCCGCGGACGCGACGATCGCCGGCGCCGCGCCGCGCAACGCGTGGACCATCGCAACCCGGACGTTCTCGTGGTGGTGCAGTGCCTCCCGATATCGAGCGATGAGCAACAGCGCGTAGTCCGTGCCGACACCGAATACCAGGATCGTCAGCAGCGCCGAGTTCTGGTCGTTGACCACGATGCCGAAGCCTTTGACGAGCAGGTAGACGGTCGCCACCGCGGTCAGTGCCGCCGCGCTCACGACCACCAGCGGGATGAACCACAACACCGGGCTGCGGTAGGTGAGGATGAGCAGAAGCGTGACGACGAATACGGTGGTGAGGAAGACCTGCAGGTCGATGCCGTCGAAGACGGCGTCCATGTCGCCGTCGACCGCGGCTGGGCCGGTCACGTCCAGTTCCAGGCCGGCGGGGCGGTCCTTCGCGGCGTCACGCAACGGGCCGACGATGGCCTCCGGTGCGCCGTAGGTCGTGCTCACGTCGAGGGTGAACATCATCGCCTTGCCGTTGGTGGAGAGTCTCGTCGGTGGGCCCTCGTCGTCCTCGCCGGCCGTGGCCGCCACCTTCGGCGGGTACCGCTTGGCAAGGGTGTCGTAGTGGCGCTCGACCGTCGCGCGGTCGGCGTCGGTTATCCCGCCGGCGCGGTGGTACACGAACACGAACGTGTTGTCCTCACCGCCGGGGAGACCGTCCTCCAGCGCCGCCACCTTGGTGGACTCGGCGCCGGCCGGCAGGGTGTCCACGGCTCTGTCGGTGGTGACCGAGCTCAACTTTCCGCTCAACGGCACCATGACCGCCGCCAGCGCCACCCACAAGCCAATCACCAACCACGGCACCCACCGGCCTGCCAACCGACCGGCCGGTGCTTCCCCGGACGGCGCTGCGTTGACTGCCATCACTAGCCTCCTACATACGGGTCACATCGCTTATCTGATGCCGACTTCGTACCGAGCGAATCTGAGACGACCGTTAAAACGGCCCTCAGCCGGTTGGTCGAACCAGGTGACCAGCGCACGCACTAGCGTGGCGGCGGTGAGGTCCTGCCCGGTTGGCAAGGCCCAGGCGACACAGCCGTCGGGCCGGATGAGCAACGCGTCGACGTCCACCCGGTCCGTGCGGGCACCGACAGCCCAGCCGCCGGGCAGGGTTCAGTACGCTGGAACTCGCGTTACCGTCAGCGGTGGCGATGCTGTTCGGTGCGGCGACGGTGGTCGTCGGTGCTCGGGCCGCCGACGGCTAGCCCGTCAACGGTGGATGGCTGCCCCCTCGCTGCGCCGGGCGGGGCCAACGCGCGAACAGCGGCATGGGCGAGCACCTGATCGAGCGCGCGTTCACACGGTCACTCGTGCGAGCCTGGCGTGCCTGAGAAGTTGTTCGACCACCCAGGCCTGTCGGTGCCTGGGAAGGCAACCACAGCGTGAACCGGGATGTACTCGACGGCGCCACCGGCCGACTGGCGGAACCTGGTGACCGCCGGTTCGGCATCCCACCGCCGCCGTGCAGCGCTCCGGTCGACTGACCTCCGGCCACCGGGGCCCGTCTGTGACTGCGCGGACAGCCGGAAACGCGTTCCTCCGATCGGTGTCCGCTGCGTAGGATCTCCGGCGATCAAGGGGGAATGAGGCGGTGGGAGATTTCCAGCAGTTCGTGACGGATGTGACGTCGCGCCTGTCCACAATGTCCAAGCGTGAGCTGTACACCGTCGGCGACGGTCTTGACCGGGACTCACTCTGGCTCACCTTTCTCGATTCCTTTCCCGCCGGCACCAATCCTCGGTTCCGTAAGCGATCCGAGTACGACTGCTCGACCTGCCGCGGTTTCATCAAGCACTTCGGTACCGTCGTCGAGATCCACGACGGCCGGGTCCGTACCGTCTGGTCCGGGGTGTCGGCATCCGACCCGGTCTTCTCCGTCGTCGCCGCCGCTCTGGACGAGTTCGTTCTTTCGCTGCCGTTGTCCACCATCTTCCGGTCCGGTCAGGCGCAGTACGGGACGAAGACCACCCGGACGCTGCGCGATGGGCAGGTGGAGGTGTGGCAGCACCTGCACGGCCGGGTGGAGGAGCGGCATC
Organism: Micromonospora sp. WMMD964; assembly: GCF_029581455.1. Lineage (NCBI taxonomy): Bacteria > Bacillati > Actinomycetota > Actinomycetes > Micromonosporales > Micromonosporaceae > Micromonospora > Micromonospora sp. WMMD964. The sequence goes on from NZ_CP120860.1 coordinate 3,679,526, forward strand.
GCACCGAGGACGTCGGAGCGGCACAGGGCGATTTTCACGCCGCGGTACAGGTGTTCCAGCGTGGCCTGGCCGAGCTGACCGGGCATGCTCTGGACACCGTCGTCGACCTCATCGACGACAACGCCCTCTACCGCGGCGCGGAGCATCGCCGGACGGTGACCGAGTTCCGCTCGCTGCAGAACCGGTGGACCCAGGCGACCGACAGACGTGCCTTCGTCTTCGCCAACGCCATGAACCCGGCGGCCCGGTTCCGCAACACGGTGATCGGCACCCTCGTCCAGGATCTCTCCTCAGGCGTCGAGCTGGAGCGGGCGGTCCGGTCGTTCGAGGCGAAGGTGGCGCCACAGACCTACCAGCGCCCCACGGCGTTGATCACCCCGGGCATGGTCAAGGCCGCCATGAGGACCATTGCCGAGCTGGGCATCGAGGAGTCGTTGCAGCGGAGGTTCGCCCGGCTCTCCGACGTGTCGGTCACCAACGTGCTGTGGGTCGACAACGACGCCAAGGTGCAGATGAAGGACGGTATCGAAGGGCTGCTCATGCAGGCGGCCACCACACGGTCGTCAGGCGCGCTCCTTCGCGACGCCAAGCCGGAGGAGATTCCCGTGGTCTCCTTCATGAAGGACGTCCTGCCCGGCGCCGCCACCATCGATCTGTGGGTCGCCAACACCTACGAGCCGCACCTCGTCAGCCTCACCACCGGCCAGCATCCGGATGCTCCGAGGTTGTTCAGGTGGGACAACGACTTCGGCTGGTCGTACGGCGGCAACGTCACCGACTCGATCAGGGAGCGGGTCAAGCGGGCCGGCGGCAACGTCACCGGCAAGCTGCGGGTGAGCCTGTCCTGGTTCAACCACGACGACCTGGACCTGCACGTGTACGAACCCAACGGTGACCACATCTGGTACCAGGAGAAGCGCAACAAGCTGGACGTCGACATGAACGCCAGCGCGCCGCTCTCCCGCGAGCCGGTGGAGAACGTCACCTGGACCGACCGTGTCCCCGACGGTGAGTACCGGATCGAGGTGAACCAGTACCGCAAGCGGGACAGCACCCAGGTCGGCTTCGTGGTCGAGACCGAGAGCAACGGGAAGATCGAGCACTACAGCCACGAGCGCGCGGTCGGCCACAAGGAGACCGTCGAGGTGGGCCGGATGACGGTGGCCGGCGGGGCGATCACCGCTTTCCGGCCGGGTAAGGACGTGCAGTCGGGCAGTGCGAGCAAGGAGCTGTGGGGCATCACCACCGAACAGTTCGTCCCGGTGTCCACAATCATGTACTCGCCGAACTACTTCGACGACAACGAGGTCGGCAACCGGCACTACTTCTTCATCCTCAAGGGGTGCGTGAACGACCAGCCGACGCGGGGGATCTACAACGAGTTCCTCCGCAGCGATCTGCAACCGCACCGCAAGGTGTTCGAGGTTCTCGGCGACCGCACCAAGTGCGAGCCGTCTCCCGATCAGCTCTCCGGCCTCGGCTTCAGCTCCACGGTCCGCAGCTCTGTGGTCGCCAAGGTGACCATGGCCGGAGGCCGACGCCGCCTCGTCAGCATCCAGTTCTGATTCCCTGCCCAGATATCTCAGAGAGGCTACCCGTGACCATTTTCGAGAGGGCCACCCGGGAGAAGTTCCGCTATCCGTCGGCCAAGGGACTGCTGACCACGGAACAGTTGTGGGAGCTGCCGCTGACCGCCAAGTCCGGCTTCAGCCTCGATGATGTGGCCAAGGCGGTCAACGCCGAACTCAAGGCCGTCGACACCGAGTCGTTCGTGACCACCGAGGCCAATCCGGCGAAGGCAACGCTGGAGGCCAAGCTGGAGGTCGTCAAGCACGTCATCGCCGTTCGCCTCGCGGAGGACCAGGCGGCGAAGGCGGCGGCGGCCAAGAAGCTGGAGAAGGAGAAGCTGCTGGCGGTCCTGGGCCGCAAGCAGGACGCGGCCCTGGAGAACCTGACCGAGGCAGACCTCCTGGCCCGTATCAACAACCTGTAGCCCGCCGGCAATCAGCGTCTGCCAGCGCACATCGCCGAGAAGTGCGGTCGCCATGCAAGACCTGCGCGGCCAGGCCGGCGCTCACGGGCCACTTCTCGGCGAACTCGCATCGGTGCAACAGCGGTCGCGACGCCCTCTTATCGGCTAGGAGCGTGCACGGGACCGGCTCGATGAGGCGCGTGTGGCCCAGCTCGCTCTCGTGCCGGAATGGGTCCCGGGCAGAAGCTCGGGGCCCATTCCGGCAGGCTGATACGCAGGCGGGCGGGAAGGCTTCGACAAGGCTTAACCCGCGTTGACCGCTTCGCCAACACGGTCGGGCCGCACCTGGACGCGCTGCCCTGAGACCGGCACCGCCGGCACGGATCCCGCGACGGGATCCGTGCCGGGTGGGCCGATCAGATGAACGTGAGCGAGCTGAAGAACGCCGGGTAGCAGTCGACATAGATGTCGTAGACGCCGGGCGGCACGTGCACGGGGCCCAGGGTGGCCCCGTTGGAGCACCGGGCGCTGACCGCGGTCGTCGGCTGGCCGGTGAGGGTGCAGCCCTGGAACACGATGAGCCACGGGTCGATGTACTGCCCGGCGTACGGGCAGGAGCCCGACATCACCGAGAAACCGCCGCCCTTCGCCGGTGAGGCGGCGGCCGCCGTCGACGTCGTGACGCTCAACGTGCCGGCGGAGCTCGCCGATGCCCGCTCGGCTCCGATGGCGGCGACAGCCGCGTCGCCGCTCGGCGCGGGTGCCGCGACCGCCGCGGACGGTGCGGCCATGAACGCGGCGAGCATCGCCGTCGCGGCCAACAGCAGACTGGATGCGCGGAGAATGCCGGATCGTGCTCCGGCGGAGGGTCGACTACGCCATGTCATAACCAGAACCACCTCTCGAGTGCTGTGCGATCTGCGGATGCCGGGGCGCGTACCTGGTCGCGCCCGACCCGGCCGGGCCGTCGTCCGACGTCCATGGCGAAGCGTTCCAGGGTGCCGGTGGCCGGGTCTTCGTGACAGGGCGAGAACCTGGTCGCCGGCGTACCCCGGTTCTTGTGAATGTCCGCAAGGCTGTCCGGTCCGCGTCAACCGGGCGGCGTGGTCGGAACGCATCGATTACCGTCGACCGGTATGGGCGGTCTGTTCAGCCTCTGGCGGCAGCGAGTGGCCGACAACGCCCGCCGGGCGGTGGACGCCTACCAGGAGGAGCTGCTGGAATACCGCAACCTCGCGGCCGTGCCGCGGGTGCGGTCGGAGATGCTCGATTTCGCGGTCTTCCTCCGTCAGCGCACGGTCGACCTCGCGGCGGACAGCGCGCCGTTCCCCGTGCAGGATCTGGACCTGATGGCCGCGATGGGCCGCCAGCGCGGCGAGAAGGGACTCACCCTCACCGCGCAGCGGCAGGTGCTGCTCGTGCACACCCGGCTGACGCTGCGCGAGGTGTACGAGGCGGCCGGCCCGAACGACATCGCCGCGACGATGCACACGCTCGCCTGGCTGGCTCCCGCGGGACTGGCCGCTCAGGGCGCGTACACCCGGGGCTGGATCGAGGGGCAGCGGCGCACGCTGGCGACCGTCGCCCAGGTGCGGCTGCTGACGGTGATGCTGCTGGCCGGCGACGACAGCGCGACCGACCTGGCGCGCGGCCTGCACATGCCGGTCCCCGACCACGTCGTCGCGACGGTGGTCCGGGTGGCCGGCGGGTCGCCCGGGCCGGACCAGGCGGCGCGGGACGAGTTCGCCGGCGCGCTGCTGAAGACGCACTGGATGCCGCTGAGCTGGCCGGAGCCGCACGAGGTGGTCGCGCTGATCCCCAGCTCGCCGGGCGGCCGGCAGCCGGCGGTCGAGCGCGGGCTCGCGCTGGCCCGCGACGTGGCCTCGATGACCGGCCGGCCGTGCGCGGCCGGCACCGCGCCTGGGCGGGTGCGCGCGTTCGGCGACGCCGTGGCGCTGGCCCGGCAGGTCAGCGAGGTCGCACCGGTGCGGGCCGTGCCGCGCCACGCGTACACGGTCACCGACGTCTTCGCCGAGCTGGGCGCCGCCCGGCTGGCGGAGGTCGGGCAGTGGCTCCAGGTGGTGGCGGCGCAACTCGACGCCGGCCCCGACCTGGTCGCCACGCTGGACGCCTACTACCAACACGACATGAACCGGCTCGACACCGCGGCCGCGCTGTGCATCCACCCGCGCACGCTCGACTACCGGCTGACCCGGGTGCGCGACCTGACCGGGCTGGAGGCGGGCTCGACCCGCGGCGTACGCGTGCTGAGCACCGCCGTCGCCCGAATCCTCGCCGGCTAGATCGGCAGCCGGGGTGAGCTCCATGTTCTTCATGCTGATGTAGCTCAGCTTGTTACCGAAACCCATCGAAACCTGTCGCGAGCTGATCACGCCGGACGGGTCTGTGGGGCTCGAGAATCGGGTTACGCCGGCTGAGCTGCAGTTCGCTCGACATCGACCTGGCCGACACGATGAAGGCGCTCGAGGCGTACACGACTCCGTGACCGGCTGGATGTCGCAACACACCGCCTGCGGCCGGACGAGCAGACCGAAGCTGAGCAAGATCCGGGCCGGTGGCGGCTTTCGAAGGAATCTCGGGCACTCTCCCAGCGGCTTCGCTACCGGGCGTCTCGTCTGTGGCGCGCCGCGGTACAGACCTGACGACCTGACGAGCCCGTTCACGGCAACGCGGATCGCGGCATGAGCGCGCACTCGATAATGCGGTTAACCAGCGTATCCCACGTGCCGCTGGGCTCGGGCTATCCGTACTTGACGAGTCCGGCGCGCTGGGCGAGGAGGGCCGCCTCGGTCCGGTTGGTGCAGCCGAGTCGGGTGAGGACCCGCGAGACGTAGCCCTTGATGGTGGCTTCGGTGAGGTGCAGTCGGGCCGCCAATTGGGCGTTGGTCAGGCCTTGGCCCAGGCCGGTCAAGATCTCCCGGTCCCGTTCGGACAGGCCGTTCGGCAGGGTCACCGACGGGGCGGCGGGCAGCAGGACCCGGGCCGCACCGGGCGGCAGGATCGTGTGGCCGGCGGCTGCGGTGCGGATGAGGTCGGCGAACTCGCGCGGCGGCGTGGTTTTGAGCACGTACCCGCTGGCTCCGGCGCGCAGCGCGGCAGCCACATACCGATCGGCCGTGAACGTAGTCAGCACCACCACGACCGGGGCCGGGTTCAGGGCGGCGATCTGATCGGTGGCGACCAGTCCGTTGACGCCCGGCATGCGCAGGTCCATCAGGACCAGGTCCGGACGGTGCCGGATGGCGGCCTCGACCGCCGCAGCCCCGTCTGCCACGGTGTCGACCACCTCGATGTCGCCGGCGCTCGCCAGGATTGTCCGCAGGTGAGCGCCGACCAGCGGATCGTCATCGGCCACCACCACCCGGATCATGACGACCCGTCGTGGTGTACGCCCGGCAGCCACGCCCGCAGCGTGAAACCGCCGCCCGGCTCGGGCCCGGCCATGAACGTGCCGCCGAGCAACTCGACCCGACGCCGCAACCCGTGCAGCCCGGTTCCCGACCCGGAAGCGGCCAGCCGCGCGTCCGCCGCCGACCGAACTACGCCGTTGCGGACAAGGACTCGGACGCCGACGCCCTCGTACTGCACCACCACCTCTACACGGGCACCCGGCGCGTGTTTCCTCACGTTGGTCAGCGCTTCCTGGACGACCCGGACCACCGCCTGCCCGACCGCTGGGGACACCGGCACCGGGGTACCCGTCACCTCCAGAGCCGCCGGGCCTACCAGTGGTCGCCAATCGGGCAGCAGTACCGGCGCCGGCTCCCGGGCTGGCGGCTGCTCAGGAAGGACCCGGACCAGGTCGCGAAGGTCGTCGAGTGCCGCGCAACCGGCCTCTCGGATCCGCTCGGCGGCCACCCGAGTCGCCTCATCGGCTGCGGTCAGCCCGAGCGCCCCGGCCTCCAGCACGATGAGGGTGACCTGATGCGTCACCACATCGTGCATCTCGGCGGTGAGCCGGTCACGTTCACCTGCGGCGGCCCGCTCGGCTGCGGCGTACCGATCAGCCTCGGCCCACCGGGCCCGCTCGCGCAGCATGTTGACCATGCGGCGACGCGCTGCCAGGTAGAGGCCGAGAAGGACCGGCACACCGAGCAGCACCAGACCGGAGCGTAGCCGCGCCCAGGGCGGTGGCAACGGTGCCGTGGCCGCAACCGCGAGGGCGACCACCGCCGCCCAGCCCGACACGCGACGAGCGGCGTAGACCGCGACCGCGTAGGCCGCGAACGGGGCGGCTGGAGTGAGGAACATGATCGTGTTCTCGCCCGGCCGGATCGAGTCGCCCGGGTCGAGGGTCTCGACGGCGGCCAGGACGGCGCTGCCGGCGAAAGCAAGCCAGGCCACCGTTACCGGTGCGCTCCGGCGCCACCACAGCGCGCCGGCCGTCGCCGCGAAGACCACCGGTGCGAGGCCGTAGCCGCCCCGCAGGTCGCCGGCCGGCCCGGCCGACAACACCAGACCGGCGAGCAACGCGGCCGCCGCCACTACAGCGTCGACTACCCGCCGCCTCGGCGAATCATCCCGCTCCACGACAGGCTGCGTCCAACTCCAGATGGCTCCCACCACGGCGACAACGGTAGGCCGGGACCAAGCACCCCGTCCTGCCCATACCGACGAAAGTAGGTTCCGAACCGCCACCATCGTCGCCACATCGACCGACGGCGGCCGCTACCACAAATCCGGTCCCGCACGCCCAATGGAGCCATGAAGGAAAACGTCACCACCCGGCGGCTCCTCGCGTGCGGCGCCGCCGCCGGGCCTCTGTTCGTCATCGTGATCCTCGTTGGCGGCGCGCTACAGCCCGAATACCGCCCGATTCGCCAAGCCGCCAGCGAATTGGCACTCGGGTCGACCGGATGGATCCAGATCACTAACTTCCTCGTATGCGGTTCACTGTTCGTGGCATTCGCCATCGGTATACGCCGCGCCCTGCGCCCCCGCTCGGCCGCCTGGATCGCGGCGGCCCTCACTGGGCTGTTCGGTGTTGCCCTCATCGCCTCCGGGCTGTTCATCACCGACGTCGCCGGGCAGGCCCGGCACACCTGGCACGGCACAGTTCACAACGCCGCCGGCAGCGTTGTGTTCCTATCCCTGCCGCTCCTGACCTTCACCTGGGCGCTTCACTCTGCACGGCGTCGTTCCTGGATCTGGGCGATGACCAGCGCAATAGCCGGCGTGACCATGCTTCTACTCATCCAGGGTCTGGCCGTCTCCGAATACCGCGGCCTGTACCAGCGCCTCACCATCGGACTCGGCTGGACCTGGATCACCGCCTTCGCCCTGCACCTCCGTCGCACAACGCCCACTCACCCGAGTGAGGCAGCAGATCAGCAGCACGTGATCACTCGCACGTTCCGACGCGGAGACTGAGCGCAACTCGACACGATCAGCTGAGCGCTCCCGCCGCCGGCCGGGCCGGCCTGCCGCGCTGGGGGCGGCCGGGACCACTATGACCTCGGGGCTCCGCTTCGGACCCCGCCTCAGAGATCCGCTGACGTGGGAGCGCCTACAGATCTTCTTGGCTGCTCTCGATCAGGGCAGCGCGACACCGCTTCGCCCGACTCGGCGGGCCAAATGTTCTATCAGCGTATCGAAGGAATCATCCTTGGGGCTGGCGAGGCGGTCACACCAGGGTAGAGACGGCTGAGATGCCCTCAGGCCCTCCGCTGCCCGCCGAATCGCCGCGAGCAACGCGTCCGTACCGCCGTACGGACGCGGCGCGATGCCAAGCTGCTGAAGGTAACGCGTCGGATAACGCTTGCCGTCGAATAAGGCCGAACCAGGAGCGCTGGTCAGTGCCTCCACCTCGACCAGCAGATCGAGGTAGTCCCGCCGCTCCGCACCCTGCTCGCAGACCAGCTTTGCGTTCAGGGCCAGTTGATTCAGCGCGATCGGCACGTTTCGAGAGTCTATTCCGCTGGCCGGGCGATCCGAAATGGAGACCTGCGCCGCCCAGTACGACGGCCACTGGTTCCCGGATGTCCCGAGTGTGGTGGATAGCTCGGTCCAGGCACCGCGCACATGGTTGGCGTAGTCGCCCCACACGCTGCGGTCGTCCAGCCGAGTCGCTTGGCCCTCCCAAACCTCTGTTATGGCCGCCTGGGGTCGGCCTAGCTCACGAAGCGCTTGGGACAGCGCGATGAAGTTGCTTAGCTCCCGGGGTTCCACGGTGCAGGCAATACGGCATAGGTGGAGCGCGAGCGGCGCGACTAGCTCGCGCGGGAGGCCGCTGTTCATCAAGCGCCGCCCCAGGTCGATCAGCTGGCCGAATCCGGGTCGGAAACCGCTTTGTTCACCGGCTTCCCGTACGTCGCCGATGAACTTTTCGAGACTCGACTCGACCCGCAAATCCGACTCGTCGCTGAGGGCCAACTCCAGCATCGCCTTCGAGATGCTGGGATGCCGGGCGAAGAATGCTCGCGAGGAGGCTCCTAGAGAGAATTCCCGCTTCATCGGAACCTCGACCGACGGCCGCAGCTCCGATTCTGGGATGTCGAGAAGACGCGCAGCGATATCGCGCGGCATGCCCTCGATGCCGCTGACGTCCACGGTGGCGAGAACGACCAGGAATTCCGCCAGGGAGATACCCGGGTCGCCCGGACGAACCGTTGCCAACCTGGACAGCAGCGATAGCAGACGCGGCCGTAGGCGCTCCGAGTCGAAACGCATGGACAGCAGGGCGCCCATAAATGCCTGCCGCCCCTCGGAGGCACGGCTTGCGTCGAGCATGCCCTCCGCGATCTTTCCTATGTTGTTGCTGGCGAGCCTCGCCGGTCGGCTCGATGAGCAATTGATCCAATTTTCCGCGACGACGCGGGCGTCGGCTGGCGCAACTCCCCCCAGCTGGATGGGTGGCAGCACCCGGAAGGACGGTGCCCACCGGTCAGCCGTGCTGAATTTCCAGCCGAGCCGATCGCGTTCCCCGTTCCAGTCCACATCGCGACTAGCCAACAGGAAGTGAATGAAAACATCCTCTTCATGCAGCTTGGCAAAAGCAAATCTGTCGATATCCATGAGGAGCGCCTCGGCGTCATCGGAGGCGATGAGAATTGTCCGTTGCGATGCGCGCATGGAGGCCAGGGCATCCGCACCGAGTCGGCCATCCGCCGTGCTCCGCCAGTAGATCGCGTCGAAGCGATTCTCTTGGGCCAGCAGCGCAACGGCCTGCAGAAGGACCGTGGACTTGCCGTCGCCGGTAGCTCCAGCGATGCGGAGCAGGATGCTCCGGTCTTCGAGATCGTTGGTTCGGAACGCGTGGACGACCTTTGTCACCGCAGGACGAGGACGGAGCTTGGGGTGGCAGACGTCCTTCCAGTCCGGCGCTAGGCCGTCGAAGTAATCCGCAAGGTCCGCCCGTGGCTTGCGGTTGGCTAGAAACTGCGGTGTGATGCGTACCCATCCCAGTAGCGGAGCGGGCGATCCCGGCGGTCGCGGCCTGAGGGCATCGGCGACGTGCTCGATGAGTCTGCCGGCTTCTTCTGCATCAAGGCCTACGCGAATGTCCCCGACCGCCTGATAGTTGGTCGATCCCATTCCGCCGCGCAGGTCCTGATTCGCCTCCACGGCGTTACTTCTTCTCTTGCTTGCTGACCTGTCCGACCGAGATGTTTCCGCCAGCCTGATAGTTGGTGGACCGGCGGCCACCCCTCTGCTTCTGCCGGACCTGGGTCCGTGTCTCGCCCGCATCAGACTTGGGAGCGAGGAAGCCAGCGATCAGTGCGAGGACGCCGACAGAGAGGATCACCAAACCAAGAATTCCCGGCCAGCGCCAGAAGGAGCGCGACGATTCCTGTAGGCAGTAGATCAAGTAGCCAACGGTCAGCGATCCACCCAGACCCGAAAGCGCAGAGCCCAGCGGCGTCAGCCGATCAAGCCTGGTCGCCATGGGGGGAAGTGTACATCGACGCGCAGCAGGGTCGAACGGATGACCTCGCCGGGCATTGACAACCCAGGGAGAGGTCGGACCGGTGCGGACGAGCCCGACGTGATGTCTCTGGTTTCCGCGGATGGTGGCGGCGTGCCAGCCACGCGCCAGTAGCCGAGGAACGGGCAAGCGCCTCTGACGTGAACAGGCGTTATGTGGCGGTGTCAGCGTCGTGTCGACGTACCTGATGGTGGTCCGGGCCGACCTTGGTCTTGGCGGTCTGGATGCACTCCTCGATCGCCCACCGGGTCCCGGTGATACGGATCGGGTCTTCGTCCTGGATGTCGGCCAGGCCGAAGCACCACGGCGAGGACACCCCCACCATCACTTCGTGGTGGCGTCGATGGTGTAAACCACGTCTGGCCCGACGTCGTGGCGGGTGATGCCGGGTAGGTCGGGGGTGTTGAGCAGTGGTTCGTATGGGGTGCCGTAAACCCGGTCGCGCAGCAGGACGACGCTGCGGATGCCGAGCTGGTGCAACCGATCCAGGGCCTGCTGGCTGGGGAAGGTCGTCATGACGTCGCGGATCGCCTGACGGTTGGGTGTGGTGTAGCTGGCCGCACCGTTGACCATGGTGGGAAAACCGTCGGTCGACCACAGTAGGACGTGGAGGTCGATGCCGTCGTTGGACGGCAACACCATGGTCGGAGCGTGCGCGGCGGCTAGCGCCATCGCGGCCGGCTTGGCCGGGGTTTGGGGGTGGGCCAGGTTAGGCAGGCCCTCAGCCAGCACGAGGACCAGCAACGGAACGGTCAGTAGCCGTGCCTCTCCCACCGACCATTTCGGCTCGGCGCCCCTGCGAGCCACGTCGGCCAGGTGGGTAACCAGGCCGGCCGCGAGGATGGCCAGGCAGATGGTGGGCCACAAGATCAACCGCCCTGGGGTACGGGATCCATCGAACCCGGGCACGTAGTGATAGAGCAGGCGGTAGATCGGCCCGTTCGTGCCCAGCGCGAACAACACTCCGACGACCGCCCCAGACAGCAGCAGAAGCCGTTGCACCAGTGACCAGCGGGACAGGAAGAGGCCGGCGAAGGCCAGTAGATACAGTGCGTACCCGCACAGCAGCACCTTCTCAGTGGGTGCGCCACCAAGAGCGATGCGGGCGTCGTTGTGCAGGGTGCCCCAGGGCAGCGAGGACTGCGGAGCCACGAGAAGTCCGCGCAGTGTCGGGGAGAAAAAGGCGACGTAGTCCCAGTCCCGGGTGACATGTGGGTTGAGCTCGCGGACTTGTTGGTACGCGTACGCGAAGTATCCGGTCACCGCGGTGAAGACCAGCCCGCCGATCAGATCACCGACGATCAGCCGGGGGCTGAGGCGTGGGCGGTGGATCAGCCAGGCTGTCAGTGTGATCAGGCAGAGGGCGGCGAGGACGTATACGAATCCCAGCCCCACGCCGAAGCCTAGGCTGACCTGCCAGGCCGCGACGAGCCAGCCGGCGAACGCCCATCCCGGCCGGACTCGCTCGGCACGGTAGCCGCGGGTGAACGAGAATCCGTGGCCGCGTGCCAGCATCGCCAGGGCCAGAGTGATACCACCGGTGGAGAGAATATTCAAATGGCCGTCGTGGCCGTAGCGCCAGGGCGCATAGGCGAGGGCAGCCCCGGCTACCGCGGCGGCGACCTTGTTCGCGCCAAGTTGGCGTAGGAGCGCGTAGCCGCCGAAGAAGGCGAGCGCGAAAGCCAGCACGAACAGGATGTTGTAGCGCAGCACGGCGCCGACTACACCGCTGCCTATCAGCCCTGCCGGGGCATAGCCGAGCAGGCTGTCGTTCAGGGCCAGGCCGTACTCGTCGGGATAGAAGGCGTTGGTCTCCCACAGGCCACGCAGGCCGTGGGTGAGAGCGTGGCCACCCCATCCCACCAGCCATGCCTGGGCCGTCGGGTCCCCCGCGTCACCGACGATGGTGTGGGCCGGGTCAGCGATCGGCGCAGTCGTGGCGCCGTCCGTCATCACGCGAACCGCGTACGGCGGAATCAGCCAGATCATCGCGACCGCGAGGAGCACTGAACCGAGGCTCGCGATGCTCAGTTCCCGCCGATGGGCCCCACGGTTCAGCCAGTCCCTCGTGCCTGACCTGGCACGCGCGAGTCGGCCACTTGGTCCAGGCTCGCTGAGAGTGGCGGCTGATGTGGGGCCTCCTGCCGGTGGCTCTACCTGCGTCATGACATTGACCCTCACTGTTGGACCGCCGCAGTAAATCATGAGTAGGGCGGCGTATGGAGTCAAGACCGCGATCAATGCCTTCCAGGTGGCCGGCCTTGCGCGGATTATCAAAGGCGTCTTGTCACGCAGGAGTCGCGATCGGGGCAGCGGCGCATCTCGCCGCTGTCGAAACAGGACACGCCAGGGGTTGCTGCAGCTGATCAGACAGCCTGCCAGCGGCCGGGATGCGGTGCCTGCTTACCACCGCCGGGTACGCACCAACGACCGACACTCACGACGGGCCGTAGCGCAGAACCACCGACCACATCGCCGGTGCTCGGCGAGCCGGCCGGTTGAAGGTTGCGCCAAGGACACGAACCGATGCCCCCGGCGGGGATCTTCGACAGAGATGGGCTCCAAGGCGCTTCGGCCAACCGCGCTTAAGCTTCTGCCGTGACAGAGCCAGATCCACCACTACGACACCTGAGCACGAACGAGGCCGGTGTCCTGGAAGCACTTCTCCGCCAGGACTTCGTAGGTGCTGAGGAGCTCCGGGTGCAAGCGCGTGACGTCATGGCCCGCCCGGGATGCGGGTGTGGATGCGGGACCATCCACCTCTTTCCCCAAGGCGACAACCTTCCCGCCTCACCGGCGCAGACTCCGGTACGCGTAGAAGGGCAGTTTCCCGATCAGGAAGGGCAGTGGTTCGGAGGCATCTTGCTTTTCCTTGCCAGCGGGCAGCTCGCGGAGCTGGAGGTCCACTCGTTCGGTGACCCGTTGCCCATGCCAGAACCCGATCAGGTGCTCTGGTTCCTGAGAACCGGCGAAAGCACCGGTATTCCGCTGCCCAGCCGGCCGGAGTGACCGGGCCTGCTCCACGGCCGCGAAGCACCGCGCCACGGTGAGCAGGAGATCAATGACCCGAGAGGCGCGTACCGCAGGACAGCCAGCAGTGCCGCAGCGTCGCCACCGGCTACGACAGGACCGCCACGTCGTACGAGGCCACCGTCACCGGGAGCCGCGCCTGACCGCCGCCTTCCCCGGCGCGACCCGTTCGTTCGGCCCGGCGCGGCGACGCGGTACGTGGTTGTTCGGCGTTGTGCGAGGTTGATTGATCGACGCCACCACCAGCGGCGATCAACTTCGCTGTTCCGTAGAAGTGGACGGCGGGACGGCTCTCAACCAACCCCGTCCCGGAGGAGTGGAAGTCATGATGCTGCGCAAGGCGTTCGGAGCGCTGCTGGCGTTGCTGACCTTCGGCACGGTGCTGGTCGTCACGGCGGCCCCGTCGCAGGCAGCGGTGGCCTGCTCGGGCACGGTCACCTACAGCTACGCGTACCCGCCGAGCAAGCCCGTGGTCGAGCTGGTCATCTACTACAACAGCACCAACGGCGGTACGAACAGCGCCTGCATGTACCACCGCGGCGCGGCGTACGGCTCATCGGCGCGGACCTCCGTGCAGATCGCCCGGTGCGCGGAGACCTCCGGCACCGGCCCGTGCACTCCCACCGCGGTGTCCACCAAGGACAACGCCGACTACCTGTACTACGCCGGGCCGCGCGGAGTGACCGGCACGGCGAACAACTGCGTCGACGCGTACGGCGAGATGGACTGGGCCGGCACCACCTACTGGATCCGCTCCGGTCGCCAGGGCTGTTGAGGTCGGTGACGCCTGACCGGTGGCCCGGTGGGATCCGTCCCGCCGGCCACCGGTGGTGGCCGTCCGCGTACACCCTCATCAGGGGTAGAGGCAGGCGGTACGGCGGGCCGCGAGCCGCTGGTCGGCGGCGAGCGGCAGGGCCCCGGCGGTGCTGGAGCCGTCGGGGCGGGCCACCCGCACGTCGAGTACGTCGGTCGGCGCGCCGCCGCCGAGACACGCGACCGCGACCACCGGGATCTCGGCGGTGGATCCGGGTTGCACGGACAGGCGGTCGAGCTTCCAGACGAGGTCGAACGGCGGGGCGGCAATACCGGTCATTCCGATCTGGTGCCAGCGGCGCTCCGCCGCCAGCGCGGGGTCGTCCGCGTAGTAGGCGGCAAAGCCGACGATCTCCACGTGCGTGCCGGTCGCGCTCAGCCGCCACCCACCCGGGCCGGTCACATCGGGGGCGATCGCGAGGGCGATCGTGGCCGGCCCGGGTCGGTCGCCCCGGCAGCGGGACGGTTCCAGGCCGGTGGGCGGGTTGCCGTGCACCACCGCGGAGGCGATCAGCCCACCGTCGGCCAGGGTGAACCAGCGGATGTCGGGGGTCTGGGAGGTCGAGTCGGTGATCCGCTCACCCAGGCAGTAGCCGGTGAGCCCGACGACGCAGCCGGGCGGAATGGTGTAGAGGATGCCCTGGTCGCGGCGGGGCTCGCTCCGGACATGCGCGCCACCGCCGTACGTGACGGCGGTGAAGGCGGCGTCCGTGGCGGTCGCCGGGCAGGCGGTGGTGGTCGTCGTGCCAGCGGCGGCCGTCGCCCCCTCGGCCGCCCACCACGGCTGGGTCATCGGCACCACGGCGGCCGTACCGGCGACACCGGCCACCGCCACCGCCGCCAGCGCCAGTCGAAGTCGAAGTTTCCGGTGTCGCAGAGGGCTCGCGGGCCGGTCATGGGTCGGTCCGGGCGCGCCGCTGGTGCCGGTCGGCTCACCCGTAGCCGGGGCCGATGGATCCCCGGCGATCACAGTGGATGGTGACTCTGCGAGGGGCGTGGCGGTCGGTGCGACCGGCGTCGGTTCGGGTGTCTCCGCCCTCGCCGGGTCGGCTGGTGCGCTGACCGAACTGGCGGGCCGCAGTTCCTCGTCCAGTTCGAGCCAACGCCGCCTCCACTGGGCGGTGTCCCCGCCGCAGGCCCCGACGTACGCGAGCAACACGTCGAGGCTGGGTTGCCGGATTCCGCTGGCAGCGGCGGAGAGGGTCGAGGCGCTGTAGCCGGCGATCTCGGCCAGCCGCCGGTAGGTGGGGTTGCCCGCTTCGACACGTAATTTTCGTAGCTCATGGGCGAAGGACGACAACGGTCCAGCCGTCGGATCTACGGGCCGCTCGTGCCGAGCCATGCCGCTCCCTTGTCCTGTTAGCGCCCTGGAGCGGGGGTGCCGCAGCACAGGGCTCGTGTTTCCTGGTAAGTCATCCAAAGTAGGGAATTATATTGAATCCCTCGATCGGCAGAGGACGGCTACCAGTGTGCGGGGGTGGCGTGGGGCGGCGGTGCGCGCTCAGCCGGTGAACGTCGCCCGGCGGCCCGACACGCAGGTCCCGCTCCAGCGAGCTGATCGCATCGGCCTCTGTGGCGTTCAGGTCGAAGTCGTCGAAGGTCGGGACGTTGGTGGCGACCGGCCCAGCGGCTTGCTGGTGCGGCTTCACCCACTTGTCGTGCACCTCGTCGCGGGTCTTGCCGGAGACGTACTCGCGGTCCCGTTTACCGTCGGGTTTGGTGACCCGGACATAGGCGGCGAACCCGTTTGCGGTACGGGAAGTTCAAGCTGAGATCCAGAACTGGCGTTCGACGCAACCCCGGCCCAGGACTGCAACACCGGCGGGCAAGGCTGGATTCGGCGCCCACATGGGACACGGCTGTCGTGGCGGTGGAGCGCCGAGGGTCAGAGCGAGTCGAGTGTTTGCAGCACCAATGTGGCGTCACGCATCGCCGCCAGCAAGTCGAGCGATGTCGAACGTAGCAGCGCCACGGGGTAGGCGTCGTAGTCGTCGGCGTGGGCGGCGACGGTGATGAACTGGGCGCTCGCGGCGACCGTCCGCAGGACGCTGCTTGCGAACGCCACGCCCGACTCCGGGGGCCGATCGGCTGGGCGTCCAAGCACGGAAGCGAATGGCTGGTGCCAATTGCGACCCAGCGGCTCCGGCAGCCGTAGCGCGGTGGCTAGATCAGTACCTATTCGATTCAGTGCCTCGGGTGACGTTCGCTGAGCAACTTTCCAGAGACGGGCGACCACCGTGGTGCCGCCTCGCGCGTCTGGCCGGAACGCCTGCCTGTTGCGTACCGTGGCGCGGAAGCGGCGTGACGCTGAGAGAAAGTCGCCGAAGTCGAATCGGTCATCGAACCTCACGCGAACCCAGAAGTCCTCTGCGGGCTCGGCCCTGTGGACACTCGTGAGACGCCTGAGGAGCGCACCGTCCAACGTGAACAGACCAGCACAGATCTGTGGGATGGCTGACTCGCCGCAGTCGATGGCCGCGCTGCCGGTCCAGGTCAGGTCGCGCAAATAGACCGGGACAATCGTGCCACCGAAGCGGGGAAACCATCCAGGCATGATGGCCGGCGACGCTACCTGCGGCACCGCTGGGACACTACGTGCCAGCAACACGACGGCGACCGTAGGCGGATACTCGGGCAACTCGCTGAACAACTGCTCGAATTCGGCGCGATGCTTGTCGATCAGTTCGACGAACTCCGACTGCACGGCGTTCGGATTGTCGAAGACGATCTCGCGGATGACGAGGACCACTACCGGAGCACCCACCAGCAACCGACGCAGATCTTCGGCGTATTTGTCCCGGTCTCCGCGCACCTCGTGCCAGTACCCTGCGACCGGCGATTCCTCGGCGTGGAGCCGGTCCGTGACCACCTGAGCCAGCCGCTGCGGTGACATGTGCTCATCAAGGTATTCAGTCACACCACACCCCCGTGCGACACAGCGGCAATCCGGCCGAGTAGCCGGATCTGCGGCCAGACGTAATTGTCGTCATACGCGAAGAAGTTGCTGTCGCTCGCCGTGGCGAGCAGGCGCCCCGTGTCAATCCCGTCCGAGAAGCCCGCGGCGATCTCGGCGAAGTCGCTACGAGTGCAACGCAGGGTCTCCGGCGACGAGAGCGCCACCGCGCGCAAGACCCCGTAGACCTGGTGCAGCCACGGTGACCGTTGGCGGCCGGCCTCGCTCAGGGCCTCCCGCGCGGCCTCGTGGAAAATGCCGAAGTCCCGATTGAGGTGTACGTCGCTCGGGCGCAGCCGAACCGCGGCAAACTGGTCGAACTCCTCCCGGGTGAGCTCGAGCCGGTTGACGGGCCGCTTCTCGGCGATGAGCCAGTCCACGAGGCTGTACAGCATCGACACAGTGAGATATGGATGGCCCGCAGTCTCGCCGTAGACGGCGTCGATGAACGACGCATCGGGGTTCACCGGGTTGGCGAGAACCTTCCGAATGAGCTGCGCGAACTCCTCCCTTGGCTCGCCGTGACTGTGCGAGAAGAGTGGGAAGGAGTCCTGCTGTACGTAGGGGCTGAGCTGGTTCTGGTCCATGAGGATGTAGTGCGCGTTGGGCTGCTGTCCCAGGAAGATGATGAGATTCTCACGGGAAAACTCGACCATCTGATTCAACAGTGGCTGCACGACGAAGTAACGCAGGTCCGGGTCCCGTCGCAGTGACGCGCTGAGCGCGCCGAAGAGTGTTTCGTACTCGTCGAGGACGAAGACTGTTCGGTCGGAGATCGCCTGCCCGTCACCGCACCTCAGGACGAGATCACGAAAGAACGTCTCCGGCAACCAGTCGGCCTCCACTAGGGCTGCTTGCACCTGCTTGTAGAACACGTTGTCGTTGGGTGTCTCGCCGGTGGTATCACAGGTCTGCTTGACCACGGTCACCTGACCGGTCGTGGTGTCAGCGTCGAGCCGTGCTCCCGCCGTGGTCTTGCCGCTACGTCGCACGCTGCACCAGAGGCGGACACCGCTGCGGCTCTCGAAGGTGCGAAACAGGTCTCGCACGGACTGGCGATGAACGATGTAGTACGGCAGGAGGTTGGGGTTGTCCCGGGGAAAGGACCGGGCGACGTTGTGTCCCAAGGGCTGCCGGCGCGTCGAGGCGGTGCCCTGGTGATAAGCGCGGGCTGCAAGCGGTGCCTTGATGGCATCGCGTGCGATCGCCACCTTCGACGGGTCTGCTTCTGCGTATACGACGGTCTGCCGCAGCCGAGGGTCGGTTGACGCGACGTGAGCTGACCCGGCCCTGACCGGGACCACCGCGACCGTGACGCCCCGACGGACCGCTTCGTGCAGATCAGGCTGCCGCACATACCGCTCGCCGAGATAGCACTCAAGCTCGATTAGCTGCGGGTACGGCGAGAGCGTCGACGGCCTGAGCCAGATGTCAATACGCCCGGCATCCGACCGTAGCTGCGAGAGCGCGGGCAGCGGCATGTGCTCCCGGCCCTCGCCGAGCGACTCGATCGCCTCCACCAGCGGCGTGAGGTAATACAGCAGGCCGCGAACGAACTCGTTGTGCTCGATGTGTTCGAGGAGGGCATCAAGGTCATCCGGCGTGAAGAAGGCGAGCGCATGCGCCCACGACCTCGGGTATCGGGCGAGAACCTCACTACCGGATTGGCTACCGAAGTTGAGCAGGCTGTAACCGGTCAGAATCGCGGAAAGCATGCTGGACGTAAGCGCACGCAACCCTCTGGCCTGTCTCACGTCCGCAGCGGTCGACAGTCGAGCAGAGTAGAACTCGATCGGCAGGTCGAGAAAGCTCTGTAGGCCCTTGACGGACTTGTCGATCGCGTACTGCTCGGTCTCCCCCTGGTTGATCTGGTGTCGCCTGCCCTTTTCGAAGATCTCCGCCGAGTGCGCCACGAGCGCCTCGTGGATCTTCTCCAATACCTGTGGGTAGCGCACGTAACTGCTCAGCGCGTCCAAGAACCAGTCGAAGTCCTCCGAAAGCCAGTCGCGGTAGAGGGTCTGCCACTGGAAGATATGCTTCTCGCTCAGCTCTCTGAGCGCCTCCTCAAGGCCGGCCAGCCGATCGTCTACCTCCGCCTGCGTCACGGGCCTCTTCGTCGAACGGGCGGCGGGGATCTGGGGGGCCGGTGCGGCAGCCGTGAACCGCTGGAGGAGAGTCGCCGGTGTGGGTGAAACAACAGGTGCCGGTGGACGAGCGGGCTTTGACTCGGTCAGCCTCGTTTCGAGATGTTCCATGAGCCGCCGACGGCGCTTCGGAAGAAACGCCTCGACGACGTCCCGAATCGAGGGCTCCAGCTCCTTCAGCTGTTCATGCGGGAGGCTGTCGATCATCCTGATCATCTGCTCTTGCGCGTGACCCGGCTGAGAGATGGCGATCGGCGCGATCTGTGCGAGAGTGGATTGCACCCGCAAGATAATCTCTGTCTCGTCCGCAGGGCTCTCTATCGACACGGCCCTCACCATATCCTCGGTCTACGAGAGCGCAAGACCCACGTGTCACCTATCCGACCGCGTGGCAATTGTTATGCCGGGCTTGGGCATGCGGTGCAGTTCCCCGTCAGCAGGATGCCGCGCCAGGGACCGTCTTGATTGTCTCGTTCTAATACGCCTCGAGAAGAACCCAGTCCCGTAGTCTTGGGACGTGGGCGACACGTCTGGATAGGCGATCTTGTTCACCTCAGTCGCTTCGTGTCGACGGAGTTGCAGAGGATGAGCCTGGACCCGACCGGGCATGGCCGTTCGAGGTGGACCATAGCCTGGGAACCAGCCCCGAACGCCTTCGACGTCGCCTTCGGAGGACGCCTCTCCGCAGGCCATCTTGAGCCGTCGACAATCCGAGTTGCACCGTTCGTTCAATAGGCGCGACAAGTATCCAGGCCCTCGCCGAGCAAACATCCACTCATCGCCGTGGCCGGGCACCGGACCTGGGCGGGAGCCACCGGTCCACGGGCCTGGGGCTGGTGCCCTCAGTCCAGCAGCCCTCTGGTGCGACGGGACAGGTCGGCGAGCCGTTACTGGCCGCGCCCGCCTCGCTGTCCGGGTCGGCCAATCCCTCGTCCGCGACGAACGGCCGAACAGTGCCCGTTGCCGCACCTGTGTCCGGGAATGAGGGTGACAGGAAAAGCGTGGCTGCGGTGAGATAGCGCCGCATCCGTAACGCGATGGGTCGTGGCGCCAAGGAGCAGCCTCGAACCCGACTGGGCAAGCGGCGGGGAGAGGACAGCTATGCAACTGGTCGCGGGCGAGCCGATGGAGTACCTGGGCGGTGACTTGGTCATCGAGGTGGACCATCCGGCGGTGCGGGCGTTGGCTGGTGAACTGCGCGCGGCGCATCCGGACGACGTCGACGTCATGCGGGCCGCCTTCGAATGGGTTCGTGACCGGATCCGGCATTCCGTGGACGCCCAGGATCCGCGGATCACTGTCACCGCCGGCGAGGTCCTCAGCGCCGGCGTCGGCCTCTGCTATGCCAAGTCGCACCTGCTGGTGGCCGTGGCCCGGGCCGCCGGCGTTCCGGCCGGGTTGTGCTACCAACAGCTGACCGACGGGGGAGAGCCCTTTCTGCACGGCCTCGTCGCCGTGTACCTTGCGGGCCGCTGGCATCGCCAGGACCCGCGCGGCAACCGCGCCGGCATCGACGCCCAGTTCCGGCTGGGGCGTGAGCAACTGGCCTATCCGATCACCGACGGGGCGGCCGGTCTCGACTTTCCTGAAGTGCACGTGCGACCCTCGCCGAATGTGATCGCAGCCCTGCGCGGTGCTCGAGACGCTCTTGAACTGTGCCGCGCCGGGTTGCCCGCTACGCCCTGAGTCGGGACAGCGGATGTGGCTATCCGCCCTCGCGCTCTCCTCGGCTCTCGCGGCAGGCCACCGGAATTCTGCGGCCTGTATCCTCATGCGATCCGATCGTCGAAGCAGCGCAACGCTGCCTCGACGGTGCACCTGTTTCGGCCGGAGGTCAGGTGGCCTCCACGCGATCCTCACGCGGCTCCACGCCGTCACCAGCGAGCAAGGTGGCGACCACCTTTCGAGCGGCGGCACCGGCACGTTCGCCAAGAAGCTCTCGCTGCCGGCGGTTGAATGTCAGGATCGCGTCTTCCCACGCCGCGGCACGATCCGCAGCGGTCACCGTGACACCGTACTTCACGGACAGCGAGCAACCTCGCAACACCTTGGCGCTCAGTGCCTCGATACCGAGATCCACCTTCTTGAGCCCGTGCTCCTGCGCGTAGCGGAGCGGCTCGTAGAAGCACGTGTTGAAGTAGGGCGCCCCGGCGCGGTCGGCGTCCGCCCGCACACCGAACCAGGGTATGACGAGCGTGTCGTTCTGGACGAACCCCGTCGAGGCCGCGGTCAACGCGCCCGTTGTGTCGTGCACGAGGAAGTGGACGCATCGCTCACCGAACCGCGTCTGCAACGCCTCCAGCATCGCCTGGAACTCCTCTGGAGGCGATGGTGGGTAGCCATGGCGTCGGTAGGTCTCCTCGGCCAGCACCGAGATGTCGGCGAGTGGCTCCGGCCCGGTGGACACAGTGCACGTCAGACCGGCCTGGGCGAACATCCTCCGCTCACGCCTTACGTCAGGCCGCCGACTGTGCGGCAGGTGCGCCACATAGCCGTCGAAGTCATCGCCGACGACGTCCAGTCGTGCGGTGACGTTCAGGACGGCCGCCGGAACGTGCGGTGCGAAGCCGGCGCGGGCGAGCGCGTCGATCGTGCCCCGATCGACGTTCATGAGGAAGGCGCCCACGACATCCCGGGCCTCCACGGACTCGCGCAGGAATCCGCTGAGCGACGCACCGACGGCCGCGCGATCGTCCGGTCCCAACCACGAGGCGAGGAGCAGGCCGTCGTTGTGGTAGCCGTATGCCGCGCCGACCAGGATGACCGTGCCGTCCGCCGGTGATCCCTCTACCGCGATTGCCTGGTCCTGCAGAAGGGCGGGCAGGCTGAAAGTCTGGCCGGTGTTGCGCAGGGGCCCTCGGTAGAGCGGCAGCGCGGCGGCCAGCCGCCCTTCGTGGTGCCACAGCAGATAGCTGCAGCGAAGCCGGACACGTTCCTCAACGAACCGCAGCCAGGGTTGACAGCTGAAAGCCGATTGCGATTCGGTCAGCTCATTCCAGTCGTTCTCCGGAATGTCCCGCAGCGACCGAACCTGCGTCATGACAACCAATTGTCTCCCCCACGCCAAACGTCGATCCGACTCCGAAACGGGGCGCTCGGCCCGTCGTCACAGCCACCCATCCTGGATTCTTCTCACCACCTCGGCACGCAGCCGGTCGGACAGGGCGTGCCCCTCGGGCAGCTTCACGAACCCGACGTCGCCGGTGAGCACCTCGTGCCAGCCCTGTACCTCTTCCACCGTCGTCACGGCGTCGTGCTCACCCGCGATCAGCGTGACCGGGCTGGAGAGTGTCAGGTCCTGGTGCTCGTAGCGGCCGAGCAGTTCGAGGTCGTGGCGCAGCAGCGGCACGAGGAGATCGACCAGGTCGACGTGCTCCAGAACTCCCGACGGCAGCAGTTCGGCGGCCACAAGCTCGGCGGGGGTAGCGGACGCGAGGTGACCGTGCAGCGCCGGCCGGGTCGGCGGACGGCCGGCGGACAGGAAGACATGGCTGCTGGGCCGGCCCGCCGCCTCGAGTCCCCGCGCCACCAGGAACGCGGTCAACGCACCCATGCTGTGTCCGAAAAGGATTACCGAAGCGCAGTCGACAGTGCTGATACTCGTCACGATGTCACGGACCAGGCTCGTCCAGTCGCCGACGGGTCGCAACGGCTCACCGCGCAGAGAACCTCGTCCGGGTAGATCCACACCCGCCACGATCAGGCGCTCCGGTACTTTTCGGGCCCATGGACGAAAAAGGGCGGCGCCCGCACCCGCCGGAGGCAGGCAGACGAGAAGGTGATCTGACGGCCCGACAGGACGGGTGATGTCGAGTCGCGCCCGGGTTCCGATCCTCACCGGCGATGCCTCACCCGCCGTCCAGCTGCCGCCCAACACGCCACCCCCAGGTGCAATCGGCTCCGGCGACCATACTGGACATGGCAATCGGCGCCGACCGTGGACAAGCCACTCGATCGGGTGCCGGGGTGGGCAGGATACTGTACATCCTCCGGTCGCCTCCGGAGGGGTGCGAGCCAGTGGACAACACCACACCCGCGGTGGTCCCAGGGAATCCCCGTCCGCTTCATCCATGAGGGGCAATGACCGGGGGTCAGTATGGCCTATCATCGATACGGATCGGATGAAGGATCTGGATTCACGGCGCCGCTTTGTGGTTGACGGACATCCATCGTCCTCTTAGTGTCCAATGGAAGCATGATCATTGTTCGCGGCGTACCGGCCGGCTTGGGCCGCTATGCCGCCACCCGTCTCGAACTCTGAGGTGCATGTGACCGTGACCGATTCCCAGCAGGATCTCGAAGAGATCGTCATGAGGCTGCTGCGCAAGGCGTTGCAGTCCGACGAGCTGACCGTCACCGACAATCTCGTGGAACACGGTCTGGACTCGCTCGTGGCCACCCGATTCATCGCGGACCTCCGCAAAGAGCTCGGCATCTCGATCCCGCTGGTGGAGATTTTCGAGGTCGACAACGCGCAGGAGTTCACCGAGTCGCTGCGAGAGCTGCTGGCGGAGCAAGCCGCGACTGCCTGACTGGCCGTCAAGGCGTACGCATATCACACGGGGGAGTTCTAGATCAATGTGCGGCATCGCAGGCATCTGCAACTTCACGCGCGATCTGTCCCAGGAACACGATCTGGCCGATCGCATGGGCAAGACGCTCGAACACCGTGGGCCGGACTCGGACGGTTTGTGGCTGCGCGACCACGTCTTCCTGGCCTTTCAGCGGCGCGCCGTGATCGATATCGCGGGCGGCGGGCAGCCGATGATCGCGTACGAGGACGGGCGAACTCAGTGCGTGCTCGCCTACACCGGTGAGATCTTCAACTTCGTCGCGCTGCGTGACGAGCTCCGAGCGCGTGGGCACCGGTTCGAGACCCAGAGCGATACCGAGGTCGTCCTGCGCTCCTACCAGGAGTGGGGGCCCGCATGCGCGGAGCGCCTCCGCGGCATGTTCGCCTTCGCGGTATGGGACGACATCACTGAGAAACTCGTCCTCATCAGGGACCGATTCGGCATCTACCCGCTGTTCTACAGCACCACGCACGACGGCGAGTTCGTGTTCGGGTCCGAGACGAAGGCCATCTTCGCCAGCGGACTGGTCGATCCGGTCGTGGACGCGGACGGCATGGCGGAGGTGCTCGGATTCACCCCCACGCCCGGCAGGTCGCCCTTCCGCGACGTTCGGGAGGTCGCTCCCGGCGAGGTGGTCTGTTTCAGTCGTCAGGGCCTGAAGGTGACCCGCTACTGGGACGTGCCGGTGCGGGAGCACACCGACGATGAGCAGACGACCGTCGAACGGGTGAAGGAGATCCTCGCAGACACCGTAGCGCGACAACTGGTCTCCGACGTCCCGCTGTGCTCGCTGCTCTCTGGTGGTCTGGACTCCAGCATCATCACCGCGCTCGCCAGCCGTGGCGGCTCACCAACCGGCCGGGCGCTCAAGACCGTGTCCATGGAATACGCCTACCATCTGGCCTCGTTCCGGCCGGATGAGGTGCACGCCGACCCTGACTCGACACACGCCAAGCGGGTGGCGGAGCTGCTCGGCACCGACCACACCGAGTTCCTTCTGACCGCTGCGGATCTGGCGCTGGAGGATCGGCAGCGGGCCGTCGTGCACGCCATGGAGCGCCCGGTCGTCGGGCTCGACATGTATACCTCCCTGTTCGACCTGTCGACCAAGATCCGACCCATGGCGACGGTGACGCTGGCCGGCGACGGCGCCGACGAACTGTTCGGTGGCTACATCTGGTTCCATGACGCCTACTACAGCAGCGGTGACAGCTTCCCCTGGCTGGTCGCCTCGCAGGGCACCGAGATGTTGAGCGGCCTGCTGGATCGCGACCTCGTCGGCAAGCTCCATCTCGACGAGTACACCCGCGACCGGTATGTAGACGCGCTGCGGGAGACACCGCTGTCCGGTGCCGAGTCGCCGCAGGAGAAGCGTATGCGGCAGCTCACCTACCTGGCTCTGACGCGGTATCTGCGAGTCGTCCTGGACCGCCGGGACCGTTTGGGCGGTGCGGTCGCCGCGCTCGAGGGGCGGGTGCCCTTCGTGGACCACGAGCTGGTCGAGTACGTCTACAGCGTGCCGTGGTCGCACAAGAGCGAGAACGGCGAGAGCAAGACCCTGCTGCGCCGCGCCGCAGCGGGCTTGTTGCCGCCGTCGGCTCTACAGCGACCCAAGTCGCCCTATCCGGTGGCGCAGGACCCGGCCTACCGCGCCCGCCTGACACAGCAGCTCGCCGCCCTCGCGGACGGCGGTAGCCCGGTGCTGCCGCTGCTCGATGCCGATCGGCTGAAGGCGGTACTCCACGAGCCGTCCGGCGGACTGCGTCTCGGGGTCACACGGACCAGCATTGAGGCTGTCATCCAGCTCCACTACTGGCTCACGGACGCGAACGTCACCATCGCGGTGTGATGGGCGTCCAATCGACCGGGCACTGGGTGCCCGCCAGCGCCACGCAACGCGGCATGTTCGTACTCAACGCGCTCGCCGCCGGTCATGCCTACAACGTGCCGACGGTGCTGCTGCTCCGTGGTGACCTGAAGATCGATCGCCTCCGGTGGTGCGCGACGACTCTGGCCGGTCGGCACTGCTTGTTGCGCACCACTCTGCACGAACGGGATGGCGAGGTGTGGCAGCGCATCGGCGACAGGACCGAGGCCGCGCAGGCCTACGAGTTCGTCGAGGAGTCCGGCGCCGACCCCGTGGACCGTGCGATCAAGCACGCCAAGCGACGCTTCGACCTTGCTGCCGGGCCGCTGTGGCGCATCGTGATCGTCCACGATTCCTCCGACCCGACCCGGCACGCTCTGGGAGTCACCTTCCACCACGCGATCGTGGACGAGGTGTCCGCGCAGATCTTCGGCGCGGAGCTGTCGGCTCTCTATGAGGACCCGAGCAGCCGGCTGCCGGAGCAGGTTCCCTCGTACGCCGAGTACGCCCTGGAGGAGGCGGCCAGCGGGGAGCACGCGGCCGAGCGCGGTTTCTGGCGCCGGCAACTGCGCGAAGCCTCGCCGTTGGAGCTGCCGTATCGGCAGGTCAACAGGGCGGCCATCGATCCGTTCACGGGCGCTCAACATGTGTTCCACCTGGACGGCGCGGCCGCTGAGAGCCTGCAGCGGGCCGCGACACGTCATCGAACGACGCCGTTCGTCATCGCCTGCAGCGCGTTCGGGCTGGCTCTGGGCCGCGCCTGCTCGACCGGTGACGTGCTGATCGGCAGCCCGGTAACGGCACGCCCGGAGAAGTACGCACAGACCTTGGGGATCTTCTCCAACACCGTGCCGATCCGGTTCCGCCACAAGGCGAGGGACAGCGTTGCGGATGTCCTGGCCAGGACTCGCCGGACGGTCTTCGCCGCGCTCGAGAACGCTGCTCTCCCCTTGGACCAGATTCTGTCGGTTGCCCGCCTCTCGCAACTGCCGACAGCGGTTCCCGCTCTGCAGGTCGCGATGTTCTACAACCGCACGGAGTTCAGCGGGGACTGGCGGTTCAGCGGGCTCAGTGCTCGACCGGCCGAGTTCGGCTGGGACGCCACCGGCTTCGACCTGTCACTCAACGTGGCCCGGCAGGGCCACGGTTATCGATGCGACCTGACCTACAACCCGCTGCTCCTGGAGGCCACTCCGATCCGCACGCTCGCTGGGCTCTTCCGGCGGGCTCTTGCCCACCTGTGCTCGGCCGGGGCCGACGACCTCGCCGAGGCCCCGCACGGGGATTCCGAAGTCACCCCGGAGCGGCAGGCCGCCGTACCCGCGCCGGTCGAGTCCGGTCGCTCGTCTCTCGCCACCGTGCCGGCCCGGTTCGGAGACCTCGTCGAGAGATTCCCCGAGCGCACGGCGGTGGAGACCCGCACGTCCGCGGTGACGTATGCCGAATTCCACCGGTTGGCCCGTGCTCGGGCGGCCACGCTGCGCGGCGCCGGTGCCGGCCCCGGCGCCGTGGTCGGGGTCTGCCTGCAACGGGATGTAGAGCTTCCGCTCGCAGTCATGGCGATCTGGCTGAGCGGCGCCGCGGCGCTGTTGCTGGAGCCTGTGGAGCCGCCGCGGCGCCGGGCGGAGTTGCTGGCCCGTGCCGGCGCGCAGTTCCTGGTGCAGGACGGCCCCACCGTTGCGGCGGAGGTCGCCGCCACCGGTGTCCGGCTCGTCGACCTTCAGGACGGTCCCACGGAACCCGGGCGGCTGCCGGCCCAGAAACTCGATGACGCCGCGATGGTGATCTTCACTTCGGGTAGCTCCGGTGCCCCGAAGGGAGTGGTGCTCACTCACGCGAACCTGGCGGATCATGTCGAGCACCAGCTCGGCCCGCTGCTCCGGATGCACGACGCGGGCCGCCCGCACCGCGTCGCCGGGGTCGCGGCAGTGTCGTTCGACATCTTCCTGAGTCATCTGCTCGCCAGCTTCGCGCTTGGCAACACCCTCGTCCTGCTCTCGGACGAACAGCGCGGCTCGCCCTCGGCTCTAGTGGAACTCAACGAGGACCCGGCGACGGCCCTGACCTTCTACGAGACCACGCCACGCCTCATGGCGGTGTTGGTCGAAGCCGGCCTGCTCGGCAGCGCGGTGCCTCCCTCACTCGTCGTCATCGGCGGGGAGGTCCCGTCCCGGACGTTGTGGGACAGCCTGGCGGCATCGAGCGTGCCGGCCTACAACACCTACGGCCCGACCGAGTGCACCATCGACTGCACCATCGGATCCGTACGCGAGCTGGCCACACCGTCCACCATCGGCAGGGCGTACGGCCGTAACCGGATATATCTGCTCAACCGGGCCGGGCTGCCTGTGCCGCCCGGCTTCATCGGTGAGATCTGCGTCAGCGGACCGGGTGTCGCGGACGGATACCTGGAGGCCGACCCCGCCGACGCACAGCGGTTCCGAACCCTACCGTTCGCCCCCGGGCAACGCGCCTATCTGACCGGGGACCTGGCTCGCCGCCAGGACGGTGGGGCGCTCGAGTTCCTCGGGCGCCGGGACGACCAGGTCAAGATCCGCGGATACCGGATCGAACTGGGCGAGGTGGAGGCGGCCCTCGAAGCGCACCCTCTGGTCCACAGCGCCTCGGTCGTGGTCCTGGACGGCGTGAGCCTGGCCGCGCTGCTGGTGCCCGAGGGGCCCCAGCCGGAGACGGATGAGGCTACTCTGCTCGACATCGTCGCCGAGCGGTTGCCCGCATTCATGGTGCCGAAGTGGATCCGGTGGGCCACCGAATTACCGCAGTTGACGAGCGGGAAGGCCGACCGCTCGGCGGTGGCTTCGATGCTGCGACTGCGGCTCGCCGAAGACGGCACGCCACCCGCCACGATGGCCCCGCTGACCGCGGAGGAGCAAACGGTCGCCGACTGTATGCGCGGGGTGCTCGGAGACCGGCACATCAACGCCGTCACCGACTTCTTCGACAGCGGCGGAAACTCCATACTGGCGCTGACGTTGCTGGTCCGTCTCGAACAGGCGACCGGGGTACGGCTGCCCCTGGCGCACCTGATCCGGCATCCCACACCAGCGGGTGTCGCTCGACTGCTGCGGGACGCGGCCGTCGCCGAGCCGGGAACCCCGACGCTGCTGCGTTCCGGGGACCCGCGCCGGCCGGCCGTGCTCCTGGTCGCGCCCCCGACCGGAACGATGCTCGCGTACCGCGACCTCGTCGCCGCAATGCCCGCCGGCGGAAGCGTCTTCGGGCTCCCCTGGCCCGCTGGTCCGGCGACTCCGACGCTGAACGACGCTCTCCGGCTGGTTGCGGGCCACCTGCTCGAGACCGTCGCCGCGCCGGGGTGGACGGTGGTCGGCTGGTCACTGGCGTGTGAGGGCGCGCACACACTCGCCAGGCTCCTCCACGCCGGCGATGAGCGCAGCGTTTCCCTCGTGCTGCTCGACGGACGAGCGCTCGACTCCGCGGATCGCCAGCACCTCTCCGAACTCCGACGGAGAGCGGTGAGCACCGGTGAGCTGGCGCACTCGATCGGCCCGGAACCGCGGATGGGCGAGTTGCTCGGCTCGCTCGGTGTCGGTCCGGAGGTCATCGAGACCATCGAACCGGACGAGGTACGGCGAATGCTGCCGGTCTGGGCGCAAGGGCTGCAACAGCTCGCGTCACACGACCTGGGCCATCATCACGGTCCTGCGTTGCTGCTCTGCGCCGAGGATGCCGGCCCAGGCGGGCTCTCGGCCGCCGAGATGGCGCAGACTTGGCGGGCCAGAACACCAGCGGTGGTCGCCATGACGACCCCGGGTGACCACTTCAGCATGCTCAAAGGTGAATTGGCGCAGCGTACGGCGAGCCGGATATCGGAGTGGCTGGTCCAGCTGACGGCCGGGGGAGTAGCCGCGCGATGACGGAGAAGACGAAGGTCGCCGTACCGGGGCGGCATTCCGTGTGGGCCCTCGGGGCCAGCCTTTCCTTCTTCGGTGACGAGATGCTCGTCCTGGTCTTCGCCATCTGGATTGAGAAGCTCACCGGCTCGATCACGTCAGCGGGCATGGTCTTCTTCGCCTACCTGGTGCCCGCTCTGCTCGCGCCGGCGACCGGGTTGCTGGCCGACCGCCGCAGCCGAACCTGGTTGCTGATCCTGAGCGACATCCTGAAAACGGCCTGCATCCCGCTGGTCCTGCTGGTCCACGGCGCCGACGACGTGTACATCCTCTACGCCATCATCATCGTGATCGGCATCTGCGGATGCCTGCAGGGTGCTGCTGCCAGCGCCTTGCTGGTAAACACCATCGCCTCGGACAAACTCGCCCGGGTGAACTCGATGTTCCGGGCCGGACGAAACGTCGCACTCTTCGCCGCCCCGGCCGTCGGCGCCGTGCTGTATCAGCAGTCGGGCATCGCCCTGGCCGGCGTTGTCGCTGCGGCGTGCTACCTCGGGTCGGCGGCGGCGGTGGCGGAGTTGCGCCACCTCGAGACGCCGCCGAGTCCGAGCGGTGACAGGTTCATCCGGGAACTGACCGCCGGCGTGACCTACCTACGGGCCAATCGGCCGGTCGGGCGCATCGTCGTACTGGTCAGTGTGGTCCTGCTCATCGTCGGTGGTATCGACCCCGTCCTGCTCGACGTCGCCAAGGACAGCTTCGGCAGCGCCGCTTCGGTCGGTTGGCTGTTCAGCGCCAGCGGGATCGGGTCGGTGCTGGGCGGGTTCGCGTGCGTACATCTGAGTTCACGGACGACGTCACTCAGGTTGCTGCGTGGAGGCCTGCTCGTCGTCGGGGTGGGCAACCTGTGCCTGATCTTCGGCGAACGAATCGTCGCCCTCCTCGGCTGCGTGGTCATGGGCGCGGGCTTCCCGGCAGTGCTGGTCGGCTTCTACACCATCTTGCAGACCGGTAGCCGAAACGAGGTACAGGGGCGGGTCTTCGCGGCGGCGGACACGCTGCGCACGGCCGCGCAGGCAGCCTCCGTCGCTCTGGTGGCGTTCCTCGTCACGCGAGTGCCGTACCAGGCCGTTCTGATCGGCATGGCCATCGCAGCCGCGGCCGGGGCGATCGTGCTCTCTGCCGGCCGGGCACCGAAAGACGAAGGGCAGACATCGATGATGACGAGACCGGGTTCGGGCGTCGAGGGCGATGGCGCGGCGCCGGCACCGGCCGGAGGCGGCGCATGAGCCTGGTGTCGAAAATCCTGCAGGCGTGCCGCGACCACGCGGCACAGCCCGCCGTGATCGACGGCGACGAGGCACACACCTACCGCGACCTGGAGCAGATGTCCGCTCGGGTCGCCGCGGGACTGCAGAACATGGGATGCCGGGTCGGCGACATCGTCGCCGTCGAGATGCCGCGTTCCTTCGAGTTGTACGCGAGCATCCTCGGCGTCTGGCGGGCCGCATGCGGGGCGAACGCGATCGCGCCGTCGGGTCCGCCGGACCGGCGCCGTCTCGTGCTCACGCAGTCCGCGACGAGGGTCGTGCTGGTCCGACCCGACGACGTCCCGCAGTCCGCGCCCGTCGCGGATGTCCGTTATCTGTCGACTGAGGACCTGCAGGAGGGTGGCCACCCCCCGCGCGATGTCGACGGTGCCAACTCCTACGTCGTCGCCACCTCAGGCTCGACCGGGCAGCCCAAGTGCGTCGTCCTCGGGCCCGCCGCTCTCGACGGCCTGGCGGTCTGGCATGCCGACACCTGGAAGCACGAAGTCGCGCCGAGGACGCTGGCGTTGGCATCGGTCGGCTTCGACGTGTGCTTTCAGGAGATGGCGGCCACCCTCACGGTCGGCGCGGCTCTCGTCGTGGTGGACGACCAGACCCGTCGGGACTCGTTCGCTCTGCTCAGGCTGATTGAGAAGCATGAGGTGGTCCGGGCCTTCATGACGGTCGCCTCGCTGCAGATGTTGGCAATCGCGGCCGACGCCGTCGGCGGTCCACCCGCCTGCCTGCGGGAGATCGTGCCGTCGGGTGAGCGCCTGGTGCTCAACGACGAGGTCCGCGAACTCTGCGCCGTGCACGGCATTGTGCTGGTCAATCAGTACGGGCCCAGCGAGACGCATGTCGTCACCGAATACCGCCTCGATGGGCCGCCGGCCGGCTGGCCGGTGTATCCGCCCCTGGGCACTGCGGTGGGGGAGGCTGACCTGCTCGCTCTTGACGGCGACATCGTTCGGCCGTTGCACGAGGGGGAGGAGACTGAGCTCGTCATCTCCGGGCCCATGGTCGGGCACGGCTATCGCGGCGACCCCGAACTGACCTCGGCGAAGTTCCGCGAGTATCAGCACGAGGACGGCAGCCGCCGCCGGTGCTACCGCAGCGGCGACACGGTGCGGCTGCAGGACGGCCTGCTGCACTTCACCGGACGAGTCGACGAACAGCTCAAGATACGCGGTTACCGGGTGGAACCCGGGGAGGTGGAAGCCGTGCTGTTGCGGGTGCCCGGTATCCGGCAGGTGGCCGTGCTCGGTGTACGGACGCACGGCACGCTCGGCCTGGTCGCGGTCGTCACCGAGAAAGAACCCGGCGCCGTCACCCGTAGCGCCCTGGCCGCAGCCCTCACTGACACACTGCCCGACTACATGCATCCGCGCCGGTTCCTGCGGTTGAGCGAATTGCCCATGAACACCAACGGCAAGGTGGCCCGGAGGACT
The DNA here is from genome assembly GCF_029581455.1 of Micromonospora sp. WMMD964. Lineage (NCBI taxonomy): Bacteria > Bacillati > Actinomycetota > Actinomycetes > Micromonosporales > Micromonosporaceae > Micromonospora > Micromonospora sp. WMMD964. The sequence continues at coordinate 3,711,454 of NZ_CP120860.1, forward strand.
CTGACGGAACTGGTCGAATCCGGCGGCGGCAGTGACGTCGACGCCTGAACCTGGTCTCGCGCTCACTCCCGCCCAGGAGGCGATCTTCGCGGAGCAGCAGGTGCATCACCAAACCGTGCACGGCGGCTTCCTGGCGGTCACGATGCGGGGCCCCGTCGAGCCGGACGAGGTGGAGCAGGCCTGCCGCCGAGTATGCGCGCGGCACCCGGCGTTGCGATCTGTGGTGGTGTGGGGTGATCGGCCCAGCTGGGCACCCTCGACCGCCGACCTGCCCCCGATCGCGGTCGCCGATCTTCCCTGTTCCCCCGGCGACGAACGCGAATCTGCGGTGCGCTGGTACGTGGCCCACGGCAGCACCGCGGCGTGGGACCTGGAGAAGGAGGTGGCGATCCGGTTCACCCTCCTCCGCCACGGCGGGCAGAGGTTCACCCTGGTCGTGGGCGTACACCACATCGCCTTCGACGGCCGATCCAAGTTCGTCTTCGCACGTGACTTCAACGAGGCCCTCGGCCGGGTAAGAGCGGGCGAGGCCGCGCCGCCGCCGGTGCTGGAAGTGCACCGCGGCGTCGAGCCCGCACCGGTCGATCGCACCCTGAACAGCTATTGGCGTCGTGCCGCGATATCGTCCCTGCCGGAGCTGCTCCTGCCGGACGCGGCACCGGCTGTCGGTCATCGAGTGGGTAGCACCGGCCGCTACGACGTCGCACTGACCGACATCGAGCAGTGGCGGGACCTGGCGCCCGGCTCGAAGCCGACCCGCTTCACCTGCCTGCTGGCCATTCTCGTACGGCAGCTGCACGAGTACGGCAACCGGAATTTCGTGCTCGCGGTCCACACCGACACCAGCAGCCCGGCGAGCCGCGGTGACATCGGATTACAGGTGAACACAGTGCCGGTACACGTACGGCTGCCGCAGCGACTGAGCCCTCGACAGGCCGTCGCCCGAGCCGTCACTCTCGCCGAGCACGTCCGCCGCTACCGCCATGTGCCGTTCTCCTGGCTCGGCCGCGCCCTCAAGACCGTGGACGGTCCGGTCGCCGTGGGCAGCGCGCTGACCTGGCTGTCATTGTCCTACACCCGGCCGCCGGTGAGTCTGCCGGCCGTGCCGGGCATCGATCTCACATGGGACTTCTTCGCTCCGAACTCGTCACGGTCGTTCGACCTCGTGCTGCAGTTCCGCGATGAGGGTGACGCCCTCTACGGCCGACTGGACTACAACGACGGCGTCCTCTCGCCAGCGGGCGCGGACCGGTTCATGCGGGCCTTCCGCACCGGGTCGGCTCCGGGCCGTCGGCACGTCGGCCGGCCCGGGGTGCCGCCAATGGTCCCGTCCCCCGGCGGGTCGGCGCCGGAGCCGGACCGTGTTCTCAGCCTGACCTGCGACGGGCTCGCACCCGCCACACGGCAGCACGATCGGGCGGTCGCACAGCTGCGGGCCGCCAGGGAGATCAGCCCTGCGGTGAGCTGGTGGTTGCAGGTCGAGACGAACGATGGCGGCCGAGATGCCCGGGCGGCTCTCGGCCGACACGTCCGCACGTTGCGGAGCAGCACCGGGGCGCCCGGAGTGGTGTGGAGCGATCCGCACGCCTGCGGCGGTCTCACGACGGTGCCGGCCGAAGGATCCGTGCTCGTGCTGCCGTTCGCTGCGTCCGGGGCCAACGCCATGATCAACGACCTGATGGCCGCAGGCTGGGCGGTCCTGCTCGCCTACGACCTCGGACCGGATCGTCGGGCCACCGCCTACCTCCGATGGGGATCCCAGCGGGAGCATCGGCTGATCGTGCCGACCGGGCACTGGCGGGTGCAGGCGCCGGACGGTGCCCCGTGCCCGCTGTTCGTGGTCGGTGAGATCACCTGGCGGCCGGTTCCGGATGCCGACTGGCGGAGTACGGGGTTCCTGGGCCGTCGGGTCTCCACCGACGAGCTGCGCGTCACCGGTCTCGTAGCACGCCGGGTGCGGTACGCCCACCGCGCCCTGCATCTGGAACACGTCGAAAGGGTAGCGCTCAGTTCGCCCGCAGTCTCCGCAGCGCATGCCGTCGTCACCGACGAATGGGGGGATAGGAGCCCAGGCCCACATGTCATCGTCAACTGTGAATTCCATCATCCCCCGGAGGTGCGCGAGCTCAGGGAAATCCGGCGGGCGACTCTTGCCGCGATGCCGCGGAGCTGGTCGCCTCCCAAAATTGTCACGGTTTGATGCCCTCAAGCCAAAGAGGTATAGAAATGAGTAGTAACCACGCCGTACTGCTGAACCAGATCTCGCGCCTCGGGCCGCTGGACCGCGACCTCTTGGCCGCCGTTGCCGACGAGGTCCGCGCAATCACCACCGGATGGGCGGTCAATTACGGTGACTATCAGTCCGGTGGCTGGTACACGCTATCCCTGATCAACCCGAGCGGGCAGTCTGAAGATGTCACGATCCACGACGGACACGGGGTGCCCACCGAAATCTTGGAAGGCATGCCGAACACGAAGGCTCTGCTGGCGTCCCTGCCCCTGGACATCATGTGGGTCCGGCTCGCCCGGCTGGAGGCGGGCGCCTATCTATGGGAGCATCGCGACTACGGTGAACTCTCCGAGGTGGACCACTTCCGCCTGCACGTACCCCTGGTGACGAACCCGTCGGCGGTGCTGGCCATCGACGGCCACACCATCAACATGCAGGTCGGCGACCTGTGGCGGCTGGCCCCGGTCTTCCGGCACGGCGTATGCAATGTCACCGGTCCTGAACGTATCCACATCGTCATCGACTGTTACGAGACCGAGGAGTTGTCGAAAATCCTCGCTGCCGGCCATCTGCTGCCCGACGACGTCAAACCGCTGCCGCCGCTGGAGCCCATGGCGCTGAAGCAGGAGTTGGCGATCGCGTCGGAGCTGCTGGCCGGCGGTTTCGCCGAGCAGGCTGAAGAGCACCTGCTGAAGCTCTTCTTCCGCTTCGACACCGACGACGCACAGGGCTACCACCTCATCACACAGATGTACGCGCAGGCTGGCGACGCCAAGAAGGCCGACGAGTGGCGCGAGCGCCGGGCCGTCCTGATGGGCGAGGGCGTGGGGTAGCTCTCGTCGTGCCGGCCTCCGGTGCGGCGGCGCGTTCGCCACCACATCGGAGACCGGCCCGTGGTGTGGTCGGTGCGGCCGCTCGCGCACCGCCTCAGCCGGGCCGTTCACGGTGCCGGCAGCGACGGCAGAGCCCCGGTGAGGTACAGCTCGCGAGAGCGTCGGCGTTGCACCTTGCCACTCGACGTCTTCGGGATCCTGCCCCGCCGAACCAGTCTCACCTCGTCGGGCTGGATGCCACAGGCGTCGTGCACCCGGCTCGCGATTCTTGTGGTCAGTTCGGCTGCCGGAATCCGGCGCAGCAGCCGCCCGTCGACCTCGACGACGAGGATGAGCTCCTCGTACTCCTGCCTTTCCACCGAGAAGGCCGCGGCACAGGACGGGCGTAGCGCCGGATCGGCGGACTCTGCGGCCAGTTCGAGATCCTGGGCGTAGTAGTTGCGGCCTGACCGGACGATCACGTCCTTCCAGCGGCCCGTCACGTACAACTCGCCGTCCTGCAAGAAGCCGAGATCGCCGGTACGCAGATACTCGCCGCCTCTTTCCGCGTCGGCCAGTCGCGCCCGGAACGTCTCGACGGACTCGGCCGGGCGTCGCCAGTAGCCGCGCGCCACGCAATCGCTCTGCACCCAGATCTCACCCACGGTGGCGGGTGGGCATTCGCGGCGGGTGACGGGATCGACGATCAGGATCACCGAGGAGCCCTGCGGGGCGCCGCAACTCGTGAGGTGTACGACGCCGGGATCCGACGGCGGGCAGGGCGTCACCCGTCCGACACCGAGCTCGGCACCGGCCAGATGCAGCGCCTTCGGAGCTTCCCCCGGTCTGCTGCCGGTGAGTTTCAAGGTGTTCTCGGCCAGGCCGTACGCGGGTGACATGGTGCCTGGGTCGAACCCACGCGACGCGAACGCCTCGGCGAACCGGGTGACGGTTCTCCACCGCACCGGTTCCGCACCGTTGACCGCGACCCGCCAGGAGCTCAGGTCGACCTCGGCTTTGGCGGCGTCCAGCAGGCACAGTTCGTAGGCGAAGTTGGGAGCTGCCGCATGGGTTCCGCCGAACTTCTCGATCGCTTCGAGCCAGCGCGCCGGGCGCCGGATGAACGCCTCCGGCGCCATCAGCACCGCCGGAATGCCACTGCTGATCGGCATCACGAAATTGAAGAGCAGTCCCATATCGTGGAAGCTCGGCAACCAGCTGACCACCGTACCGCCGTCCGTCGGCCAGACCTCCTCGATCTCCGCCGCGTTCGCCCGGAAGTTCCGGTGGCTCACCATGACGCCCTTCGGCGTGCCAGTGGAGCCGGATGTGTATTGCAGCAGCGCGATGTCGTCGGGCCCGACCGCCGGCAACTGTGGCGTGCCGGCGGGCTGCGGCAGGCCGTCGGTGGCGATCCACACCAGTTCGTCGAAGCCCGGCTCGGCACCGTAGCGTTCGGTGAGCCCAGCGTGCACGTCGGCGGTGGTGAGCACGACGGCGCTACCGGCGTCGGACGCCACCGCGCGGACCCGTTCCCAACCGACCCGGCTGTGCGGCACCTTGACCGGTGCGGCCAGCAGACCGGCGTACATGCAGCCGAGCAGGGCGCGGTGGAACTGGAGCCCGGCCTCGTAAAGCAGCACCACCGGACTGCCGACCGGGATGTCGGTGGCCAGCCGTGCGGCGAGGAGCTCCGCGGCGTCATGCAGCTGCCGGAAGGTCAGCCGGTCACATTCCACCTCGCCGTCCCGCAGAAAAACGTACGCCGAGTCGTCGGGCTGCTCCTGCGCCCTGGCCTGAACAGTGGCGACGAGTGTGCCCAGCGCCGCCACCGCATTCGAGCTGTCAACGACGACACCCATAGACGCGAAATCCCCTCCGTCGACCGACCGTCGATCCCTTGAAATGTATTCCCGCGATAGACGCCAAGCGATCGTTGGAATATTAGCCACCGGGGCTCAGGAGGGCGCAAGGGTAGATCACCGCGACGTGGGCCATGGACGTGGACCCGGCCACCTTCCTCCAGCCCGACCGTTCCGACGTCCATTAAGACCCATTTGTGCGGCATTTCAGGTTTTCTTTCACCCTCGGCTTTGCGCCAACACGAAATGCGAGTCCCGATCGCCCTGCGCGCCCGAAGTCATGCATGCGAAAGTGAAGACGCGAGTCAGCTGGAGGAGAGCATGGGAAAACCGGGGGATTATCCCTTCGATGCCGGCATCCACCCGACTGGTTACACCACCAAGTTGTGGACCATGCGGCAATTGGCGGGGCTGCGCAGCGCCGAGAGCACCAACACCCGCTTCAAGTACCTGCGGGAAATGGGCGAGACCGGCTTGTCCCTGGCATTCGACCTGCCCACTCAACTCGGCCTCGACCCGGACGATCCGCTCGCCGACGGCGAGGTGGGCCGCACGGGTGTCTCCATCGTCACCGTGGACGACTTGGCCGGTGTCTTCGCGGACATCCCCCTGGATCAGGTGTCGGTCTCGATGACCATCAACGCCACCGCTCCGATGCTGCTCGCCATGTGGGCGGTGGTAGCGGAGGAGACCGGTGTCGAGCCGAAGGCGCTACGCGGCACACTCCAGAACGAGATGCTCAAGGAGTTCCTGGCCCGCAAGGCGTACATCTTCGATCTGGACACCAGCATGCGCTACTCGCTGGACGTCATGGAGTACTGCATCCGCAACCTGCCGGGGATCAACCCGGTATCCATCTCCGGCGGCCATGCCCGGGAGGCCGGCGCCTCGCGCAGTCTGGAGATCGCCTGCGGTATCGCCGACGCCGAGGAATTCCTGGCCGGGCTGTTGAGCAGGGGTCTGAACCCGGACGAGATCGCCCGCACGTTCAGCTTCATCTTCGGCACACACATGGAGGTGCTGGCCGAGGCTGCCAAGTTCCGCGTCGCCCGATCGATCTACGCCCAGCGCCTGCGTACCCGCTGGGGTGTCACCGAGCAACGCGCTCTGAAGATGCGCATCCAGGTCAACACCTTCGGCTCCGCCCTGGCCCACCAGGAGCCCCTGAACAACGTCGTACGGTCGACGCTGCAGGCGGTGGCCGCGGTGTTGGGCGGGGTGCAGTCGCTACACATCTGTGGGTTCGACGAGGCTTACCAGACACCGGGCGAACTCGCCGCCCGCATCGCCATGCGCACCCATCAGATCCTGGCCGAGGAGACCGACCTGGCCCGGCACGTCGACCCACTCGGCGGCTCGGACGTGATCGAGTCGATCGTGGCGGAACTGACCGACGAGGTCGAGGACTGGCTGCGGCGGATCGAGGAGCGCGGGGGGATGGTGGCGTGTGTACGGAGCGGGTGGCTGGAGAGCGAGATCGAAGATCTCGCCTTCCGCACCCCCGGTCCGACCGTGGGCGTGTCCAACACGATTCGGACCGTCACCGAGGACGTCCTGGTCCGCAACGAACGGCACGAGCCGTCCGAGCCGATGCGGCGTGTGGTTCCTCGGGCGAAGGCCGACGCCGAACTCGGCCGGCTGCATGCTGACGCCGCAGCGGGGCGGAACATCATGCCGGCCCTGATCGAAGCCGCGCGGGCACGGGCCACCATCGGGCAGATGCGAGCGGCGCTGACGCTCGAGCCTCCCGGCCGCGCCTCGGTGACCGGGCCTCACGCCAGCCCGTCACGTCCGATCAGATAGCCGGCGTGGAGACGGTTGCGCGCCCCCAGCTTGGTCATGATCTGCGACATGTGCCGCTGGTAGGAACGCAACGACATGCCCAACCGCTGAGCGATGACACGGTCCTCCAGGCCCTCGGCCAGAAGCCGCAGGATGGTGGACTTGATGTCGTCGGAAGTCCGCGCCACGTCGTCCCGATTGGAACGGATCGGCAGGGCGGTGGCGTCGCTCCATGCCTGGTCGAACGTCCGGCGGACGAAGGCGACCATGCTCGGCTCCCGGACCAACAGCATGCCGGCCGGGTTGTCACGAAGACCGATCAACGCCGCCTGGTCGTCGAATACGAGCATGGCGCTCATGCCCTCGCTGCAGGTTCGGACCTCGGATCCGCCGTGCTGCAACTGTGTCAGGTGGTAACCGGTCGACGCCTCGAACCGGGCGGTGTGGTGGTACAGGGCCCGCACCGCGACGCCGCGCTCCAGGAGCTTGTCTGCCATCGCCTGATGGTCCCGGATCGTCTTCTCCGGCTGGACGCTGCCCGGTTGGGCGATCATCACCTCCCGGGTGGTACGTGAGGCCTGCGACAGCAACATGCGACTCACCGCCTGCTCGTCGGCGAGAACCTCGACCACCTGCCGGCTCTCCCGGCTGGCCGCACTCGCTTCGTAGACCGAGGCGAGCGTGTCGAGGTCGGAACGGATCCGGTCGACAACCCGTTGACCCGCATTGATCACTTGTGCTGCGGCATCGAGCAGTTGCGATCGGGCGGTGTCCGGAGGAACGACGGTGAGGTGTGAGGACGTCGGGGACAGCGGACGCATCAACTGCAGGGCGCAGAGCCGCTCGACAGAACTCTGGGCCTCCTCAGTCGTCATCCCGGTCTCGACGCACAGCTCCTCGAGACCGACGGCGGACCGCTCGGCGGCCAGCGCATAGACCCGCGCGTCCTGAGGAGACAGTCGTGGCAGCCCCTGCAGGGCGGCGATCACCATTTCCTCCAACTTCACTCCCTCGTATCGACGCCTGGCGGAACTATGAAACACCATGAGCCTGGTGCATCCGATGATCAGGGTGCAGGGTGGACAATGCGAGCGGATTGCTGAGGATCAGCGGCAGAGTCCGTTCGTAACGGGGATCTGGCATCGACACCGCTGCACGGCGTCGCTCGTCTGCGGCGTGAGCGTCGGCACCCATGACCCCGGCACGCCGGTGGGGAAGCCGGCGCTGCAACGCCCCAGCGGAAGGACACGGCGCGGAATGGCATCGGCGGGGAATCACCGCGGCATCGGGATGCCGACGGCCCCCGCCCGGCGGAATCCCTTCCGGGCGGTCGCCTCGACTGCGGCAACGTTCTTGGTGGCCGTGCGTTGCTCGCAGTCGCACCCCGCAAGCGAGCACCGCGTCGATGCCGGCGATGACGAATCGGGCCGCGAGCCTGCCATCGACGGACACCCCAGCAGCTGACACAGATGTCCGGACATCCGGATTTCACGGGAGGAGTGGACCGAATGGATTCCCTTGCCGCAGCGGTCGTCGCCGGCGCGCCGGCCGAGGAGCTCGAGCGCCTGCCCGTCCCGGGGAACTATCCGGCGGCGCACCTGCGCGTCGAGGACTCCGAGATGTTCAAGGAGACGGCTGACAAGGACGTCCGCAAGTCCATCCGGATCGGGGAGGTACCGATGCCGGAGCTGGCCCCGGACGAGGTCCTGATCGCCGTGATGGCGAGCGGCATCAACTACAACACGGTCTGGTCGGCGATGTTCACGCCGATCTCCACCTTCGCCTTCCTGCGGAGCTTCGGCAGGCAGGGCGGCTGGGCTGCCCGGCACGACCAGCCGTACCACGTGCTCGGCTCGGACGCCGCGGGTGTCATCGTGCGCGTGGGCTCGGGGGTGAGACACTGGCGGATCGGTGACCATGTGCTGGTCTCGGCGCCGTACGTGGACGACCAGGACCCGCTGACTCACATGGACGGCATGCTCGGCATCGACCAACGCGCCTGGGGATTCGAGACCAACTTCGGCGGGCTGGCACACTATGCCGTCGCCCGTACCAACCAACTGCTGGCCAAGCCGGCGGCACTCACCTGGGAGGAAGCCGCCGCGACTCCGCTGTGCGCCGCCACCGCCTACCGCATGCTGGTCGGTGAGCGGGGCGCCCGGATGAAGCAGGGCGATCTGGTCCTGGTCTGGGGTGCCACCGGCGGGCTCGGCTCGTACGCGGTGCAATTCGTCCGCAACGGCGGCGGCGTCCCCATCGGGGTCGTGAGCAGCGAGGAAAAGGCCGCCAAGCTGCGCAGGCTGGGATGCGATCTGGTGATCAACCGGCACGACATCGGTCTGGTCGGCAGCGATCTGCCCGATCCCGCGGAGGTCGGTAAGAAGCTGGGAAAGATCATCCGGGCCACGTACGGCGAGGACCCGCACATCGTCTTCGAACATACCGGCCGCGCCACCTTCGGCGTCTCCGTATTCGCCGTCCGTCGTGGCGGCAGCGTGGTCACCTGCGGCTCGACGACCGGTTACCAGCACGAGTTCGACAACCGCTACCTGTGGATGCGGCTCAAGCGGGTGATCGGCAGCCACGGCGCCAACTACCAGGAGGCGTGGGAGACGAACCGGCTGATCAGTCAGGGACGGATCAGGACCGCCCTCTCGGTCAGCTACCGGATGGAGGAAACCGCCGAGGCGGCCCGGCTGGTGCAGGAGAACAAGCACGTGGGCAAGGTCGGCGTGTTGTGCCTGGCGCCCAGCGAGGGCCTGGGGGTCACGGATCCGGAGCTTCGCGCCCAGATCGACGACGTGGCGCCGTACGTCGGCCTGCAGTAGCTCTCGCGCCACATCGGATATTTGTGGACATCGCTCGAATGAACTGCCAGACTTCGATCGATGCCTCTTTCTGATGCAAATCCTGTAGTGCGGATCTGGATGAGGCATGCAGTTTCCGGCCGTCGGACAGGAAGGAGCCCGTGAGTGTGCGGAATAGCGGGAACTGTCTCCTTCACCCGAGGTGCCGGTGACCACCACGTCCTGGGACAGCCCATTTCCTGCACCGTGCACCGCAGCGAACCCGGCTCACGGCGGAGCTGGTCGGCCCGGCATGCCCGAATCACGGCCACCGGGGTCACTGCCGTCGACCTGGTCGACGGCTTACACCAGTCGCTGACGGTCGACCAGGCGGCGATCGGCACGACGGTCCTGGCCGGTACCGGCACGCTGTTCAATGCCGCAGAACTTCGCCGGCAGCTCTCCGCCCGGGGCCACTCCTTCGACGGCGCCGGGAGCGCTGAGGTCGTGCTGCGGGCCTACCAGCAATGGGGTGCGGCCTGCGCCGAGCGGCTGCGCGGCATGTTCGCCCTCGCGATCTGGGATGCCAAGCGTGAGCAGTTGATCCTGGTTCGGGACCGGTTCGGGATCGAGCCGCTGTACTACACCGACACCGGCGACGGGTTCGCGTTCGACTCCACACCCAACGGGCTGTTCGCCGGCGGACTGGTCCGGCCGGTCGTCGACCAGGACGGCTTGCGCGAGCTCTTCGGCTTCACCCCCACGCCCGGCATGAGTGTGTTCAAAGGCGTCCGGGAGGTCCTGCCCGGCGAGATCGTGACGTACGGGCGTGACGGTCTCGCCCGCCGGCGTTACTGGACCATCTCGGCCCGTCTCCACACCGACGATCCGGAGACCACCACCGCCCGAGTGCGGCAGATCCTCCAGGACTCGGTACGTCGCCAGGTCGCACCCGGTGTGCCGTTGTGCACCATGCTCTCCGGCGGCCTCGACTCCAGCGCGATCTCGGCGCTGGCGAGCCACGGGATGCCGGGCACGCCCCTGCACACGTTCTCGCTCGAGTACACCCATCACCTGAAGCACTTCCGGCCCGACGAGCTGCACGACTCGCTGGACAGCCCGTACGTGGCGCAGATGGTCGCCTTCCTCGGCAGCGAACACGACGAGCTCCGGCTCGACGCGAGCGACCTCCTAGACCCCGCACAGCACCTCAGCGTCGTGCGGGCGATGGGCCAGCCGGTGGTGGGCCTCGATATGTACGTCGCCTTCCAGCGGCTGGCCCAGCGGATCGGCGACACCACCGCACCGGTCTTGGCGGGAGACGGCGCGGACGAGCTCTTCGGCGGCTACATCTGGTTCCAGGACCCGTGGTACGTCAAGACGGCGACTTTCCCCTGGCTCGGCGCCTTCCACCGGATGGAGATGGTGTCCGGGCTCGTCGACCGCACGCTGATGAAGGAACTCGACGTCCCGGAGTACATCAGCGTCCGGTACGAGGAGGCGCTGCGGGAGGTTCCGCTGACCGGCGAGGAGGACGCCACCGAGCGCCGGATGCGTGAGCTGACCTACCTCAACCTCACGCGTTACCTGCGCATCGTGTTGGACCGGCGGGATCGGCTGGGTCACGTCGGCATGGTGCAGGCAAGGGTTCCCTTCGTCGACCACGAGCTGGTCGACTACGTGTACAGCGTGCCGTGGGCGCAGAAGAATTCCGGCGGCCAGGAGAAGTACCTCCTGCGCGCCGCCGTCCGAGAACTGCTGCCGGGCAGCATCCTGCAGCGTAAGAAATCGCCCTTCCCGACCACGCAGGATCCGGTCTACCGGCTCGGTGTACGAGCCCGGCTGCAAGCCATCGTGGAGTCGGGTTCCCCGGTCGTCGACCTGCTCGACCCGGCCCGGGTACGGTCGGTGCTCACCGATCCGTCCTTCGGACTGAGCACCGGCGTCAACCGCATGAGCATCGAGATGGCTCTGCAGCTTCACCACTGGATCGCCGATTGCGGCGTGACCCTCGACGTGTGAACGGTCGACGCTCAGAAGTGGGCGAAGTATTCGCGCTGTTCCCATTCGGTGGCCTGGTTGCTCGCCACCGGCTCATGGTTCGCCACCCATTCGCCGTACCGCTGGATCTCACTACGCTTGAGCGCCAGGAACGCCGTCAGCAGGTGCTCGCCGAGCACCGTGTGATAGAGCGGATCGGCCTCCAGCGCGGCCAGCGCGTCGGCCAGGCTCGTCGGTAGACGGCCGGCCATCGGATCGTGCGGGTTCTGGGTCGCTTCGCCCGGATCGAGCTTGCGGTCGATCCCGTCCAGCCCGGCGGCCAGCTGCGCGGCCAGGTACAGGTACGGGTTCGCCGACGGCTCGCCGACCCGATTCTCGAGGTGCGTCGAGGCCGCTCCCGCCGAGCCCAGCACACGGATCAGCGCCCCACGGTTCTCCGGCGCCCACGAGGTGCGGTCCGGGGAGAGCGAGAAGGCGTCGTCGAGCCGCCGGTACCCGTTGATCGTCGGCACCGCCAGAGCCGTGGCCGCCGGGGCATGCGCCAGTAGACCGGCCAGGTAATGCTCGCCCAGCGGCGACAGCAGCCGGTCCGGCTCGTTGGCGGCGAAGATGTTGCCACCGGCGTTCACGTCGAACAGCGACTGATGCAGATGCCACCCACTGGCATCGAAGCCGTCCAGAGCCGGCAGCGCCATGAACGAGGCGTGGTAGCCCAGATCTGCGCAGATCTGCTTGGTCATGCCCCGTAGTAGCAGGATGGCATCGGCGGCGGCCAGTCCACTCATCGGGCTGAACGTGAATTCCAGCTGCCCGGGCCCGGACTCGTGCTCGATCGTCCGTAGCGGGAGCCCGGCCTGCTCCAAGGCCCGCGCCAGCGGGCCGATCACCGGCAGCAGGTCGTCCAGGTAGGCATCCGAGTTGAACTGGTACCCCGGGTTCACCGCCTCGACCGTCGGCGCACTGCCCTGCACTCCGAACCCACCCACACTGCCGACGTCGCGGCTGGTATACCGGGTCAGGTACCACTCCACCTCCAGCCCGACGACGAAGTCCAACCCGGAGTCGGCGAGCCGATCGGTCAGCCGGCGTAGGACGGCACGGCTGGAGAGCGGGTGTGGCTTGCCGCTACGCAGGTATTCGTCACCGATGACCCAGCCGACCCGAGTCTCGCCACGTTGCAGGATGCGGAAGGTGCGGGCGTCGGGGACCACGACGAAATCCCCGGCTCCGGTGAGCTCGGGCAGACCGATACCACCGCCGTCGGCGAAGAAGTCGATCGCGACGGCATGCCCGGTATCGAAGACGAAAGGGCCCGGACTCATATCCATGCCGTTGCGCATCACGGTACGGAAAGCCGCCGGGGTGAGCGTCTTGGAGCGGACCAGACCGTGCGGATCACCGAACACCACACGGATCAGGTCGATGCTGTCCAGTAGCGACAGCAGTTTGTCGGCCGCCTCCTGCTGCGCCTCGCTGAACAGGCCGTGTTCTTCGATGAAATCCACGCTACCGGTGCTGAATGCGGCGTAACGGGCCGCACCGCCGTAGTCGATGATCTTCGAGGCGCTCATCGTCGCTATCTCCTTAGTATCCGCCGGCCAGGTCGTCGTACATGTCGCGCCACGGCTGCAACTGCTCCAGGTGCCCCGCGATACGCAGCACCGACTCGTCCGCCCGCCAACGGCCGACCAGTTGCAGGCCGACCGGGCAGCCCTCGGCCGTGCGTCCCACCGGAACCGAAATCGCCGGCTGGCCGGTGAGGTTGGCGGGATAGGTCGCCGGAGTCCAGGCCAGCCACGGGGCCGGCCCTTTAACCGGGGTATCCGTGGGCTGGTCCAGCGCCACCGGGAACGGTTGACCGGGCACTGTCGGCGTGGCGAGCACGTCGTAATCGGCCATCCACCGCAACACCCGGCCGGTGTAGTCACCGCGCAGCCGTATCGCTTCAGCATGGTCCGTGCCGGAGATTCCGCGACCGTACTCGATGATGGGTCGTCGGCCCGGGTCGATCAGCGTGTCGGCTGCCTCGTCGTGACCTGCCGCGTCGGCGACGGCGAGGATGGTGGCCAGTATGGGATAGGGGTCCTCGAACGGCCAGTCGGTCTCGACGACCTCATGACCCGCCGCGGCGAGAACGGCCACGGCAGCCGCGCACGCCTTCTCCACCTGCGGATCAGGTGCCGGGGCGCCGAGGGTGCGGACCCAGGCGATGCGCAGCGGGGCGGTCCCGGCCTCCGCCTGTTCGACGGGCAGCGACCAGGGATCAAGGGGATCCGGCCCCGCCATCGCCCGGTACATCAGTGCTGCGTCCGCCACCGTACGAGTCAGCGGTCCGGCATGGGACAGCAGTTCGGCGCTGGCCGGGACGTATGGGATCCGGCTGAACGACGGCTTGAAGCCGACCACGCCGCAGAACGAGGCGGGGATGCGGATCGATCCCGCTCCGTCGGTGCCGACCGAGCCCACCCCGAATCCCGCCGCCACCGCAGCGCCGGCGCCGGCACTCGAACCGCCCGGAGTGCGGTCCCGCACCCACGGATTTCGCGTACGCCCGACGACCCGGTTGCCGCTTGCTCCGCTCCATCCGAACTCGGGGGTGTTCGTCTTGCCGACGATGACGGCGCCGGCCTCGCGCAGTCGTCGCACCAGCGGCGGGTCGAAGTCCGGCACCCAGTCGCGATGCAGCAACGAGCCACGAGTGGTCCTTAGCCCCCGGGTGGGGATGAGGTCCTTGATCGAGATCGCCATCCCGAGCAGGGGCAGCCGCCTGAAGGCCGCCGGGCCCTCTGTCCTCAACGTCTGCTCCGCCAGACTAGCCGCGAGTAGGGCACCGTCCCGGTCGACCGTCACGAACGCACCGATCGCCAGATCCGCCTCCTCGATTCGGCCGAGCACGTCGGTGACGTATTCGACCGGGGAGACGGCCTTCCGTCCGAACAGGCCGCGCAAGGCCGTGATGTCGGCGTAGACCAATTCGTCAGCCATAGAATCGGCGGTACCAGTCGTTGCCGAAGTCCGAGATCAGCGGCGGATCGGCCGCCATCGCCTGGTGCAACTCACCAAGCAGCCGCCCTACCGCGACCGCTGAGCGCAGATCCTCCGTCCGGTAGGCCGGACCATCGGTGCGCATCAACCGCAGATCGAAGAGGCCGGGACGGTAGCCACCGTCGAAGTGGATGCCGATCGGCACCCGGATCGCGTATCGGACGCCGAACATGACATGGCCGGTGTGATGTTGATCCGACCACTCCGTGACGTCCGGCATGGTGGGAGCGAAGAACCAGTCGTCGCGCGTCCGTCCGGTCAGGCCGAACGTGTGCGGCAGGTAGTGCCACGTGTTGTAACGCATCCGGCTGCTGTAGGCCGAGAGCGCTCGGACGAGCTGGTCGCGGTCGTCGGCGAAGCGCCGGTCGAACGCCTCACTCGGCGTCACGCAGCAGTAGAACTCGCTCGTGCCCATTTTCAGCTGCACGTCCGCTGGGGCGGCGGTCCGAGACAGCGCGGCGAGGGCGCGCGGGCCGCGGCCCATCGACACGTCCGATGCGGTGCCGTTAGCCACCGCGGTCAGCAACTGGTGCAGGAAATCCTCGAAGGGAGTGGTGAAGTCCTTGACCGCCGGTGCCAGGCGGAAGCCGGCCACGATGGCGCGAAGGGCCTCGCCCGCCGGTCCGAAATCCTTCTCGACCGGTCGGCCGAGAAGGTCGGCCAGAACGGCATGCACCGCCGGCGGCACCTCGGCGTAGGTGATCGGCTCGAGCAGGACGTGTTCCCGTTTGTGCAGCGTCAGGCCGTTGATCGTGCGGTAGAACAACGCCCCGCCGTCGGCGAGTTCATGGCGCAGACGCGAGCAATGCTCGGCCAGCGTGTTGAGGCGGCTCAGTCGGTCGAGGTGGCCCAGGTCCGGGGCCAGCCCGCCGTACGCCTCGATGCGCTCCATCAGGAACGTCTCGACGCGATCCGGAGTGAGCTGGACGCCGTTGAACTCTTCCACGCGTACCGCGGGACCGGAGCGCAGCAGTGCCGACAGGCAGGCGACGAAGACCGCATCCTCCGCCGCCCACTCGGGGACGGGCGTGTCACGCAGGACGTTCAGTAGCGAGGTGGGCGAGTTCACCCGGATCGACTTGCCCGGCAGGTTGGAGTGGGCGCCGAGGTTGCTGTACGTGCGGTTGAGCACATAGAACAGCACGGGGGCCATGTGGATCAGTGAGTAGCCGATCCGGGTCAGCTCCTCGTGGACCTCCGCCGCCGGCCGGGCGGTCATCTCCCGCGCGATGTCGGTGGAGATCTGGCGTTCCAGATCACGGGCCATCTGCCAGACCCGGTCCGCCTCGGCCATCGCCTTCGGGAACCGGATGCCGCCCAGGATGTTGTCACCCGCCAGGGGCTCCGCCTGCGGCGGCACCACCCGGGCCCGTCCGGTGGCGGTGAGCGCCAGCCGGTATCCGTCACCGTCCGCCTCGTCGAGCACGGCGCCGGCGCCGGTCGCCAGAACCAGCAGGCACTGCTCGGCCAGGGTGAGCGAGGCGGTTCCGATCTCGTCCGGCACCCGGCCGTCGAGCGCCTGGGCGATGCGTACGGCATCGTTCACCGTCGTGCACCCCCGCGCTCGTTCGGCCGCCTCGGCGACCAGCGCCGCGAATCCGTCGGTGCGAAGCGTCATCATGTACGAGCCCCCGCTCAGTCTCAGGTCGTCGGAGCGACGTGACCGGGTTACGATTCGGCGATCGGGTCGAGCACCCAGGCCGAGTTGTGCTGCTTGAACCCCACGCGGGGGTAATATCCGGTGGCGGCTGGCGCCGACAGGAGAACGATCTTGGCGGCGGGCGCCGCCTCCTGAGTGGCGCGGATCAGGTCCTTGCCCACGCCCTGCCGCTGGAAGCGACGGTCCACCGCGATGTCGCAGAGGTACGTCGCGTAGGACCAGTCGGTCAGGCTGCGGCTGATGCCGATCAACTGGTCGTCCTGATAGGCGACCGCGATCAGGTTGGCGTTTCTCAGCATCGCGGTGAACCGCTCCCGGTCGCCGACAGGCCGCCGCTCGGCCAGGGTGGAGGCGACATACAGGGCCGCGACCTCTTCGGTGTCCAGTTTGGTGCCGTCGATGATCTCAGTGCGCCACATCTAGCTCGGACTCCTCAATCAAAGTGTTCAAGCGCCGTCGGAGATGTTCGCGATTGGTCAGGAACCGCTCCGGTCGAAAACCGGATGCCACCACCTCGACGCCGGCTTCCTTCAGGGCGTGAGCGAACTGCTGCCCGTTCGCCGACGCCTGCTTGGCAGCGGACTGAGCCAAACGGTGGGCGACCTCCCGATCGGTACCGGCGGTCACCATGTCCCGATAGGCCAGCGAGCTGTAGATGAGCCCACGGGTCGTGCCGATGTTCTCCCGCATCCGCTCGGTGTCGACCCGCGCTTGCTCGATCAGACCGGCAGCGGTGGACATCTGGAAGTGGGCCACCGTCAGGCTGTCCGGCAGGATCACCCGCTCGGTCGACTGGTGCGTCAGGTCACGCTCGTGCCACAACGCGACGTCCTCGAGGGCGGCGGCCGCGTTGGCCCGCAGCAGCCGCGCCAGGCCGACCAGCCGTTCGCTCGTCGATGGGTTGCGCTTGTGCGGCATGGCAGAGGATCCCTGATAGGCAACCGTCCGAGGCTCCTCCACCTCTGCCACCTCGGTGCGCTGCAACAGGCGGAACTCCAGTCCGATCTGTTCGACGACGGCGCCACCGACCGCTATCGCCGACAACAGCTCCGCGTGTCGGTCCCTGGCGACGACCTGCGACGGAATCGGCTCCACCGTAAGGCCCAAGGCTCCGCACACGTGTTCCTCGACGGCGGGCGGAAGATCCGCGTACGTGCCCACCGGGCCGGAGACGGTGCCGACCGCTACCGATGTCCGGGCCGCCGCGAGCCGCCGCAGGCTGCGCTCCACGGCGAACGCGAACAGTGCCATCTTCTGGCCCCAGGTTGTCGGCTCGGCATGCACACCGTGCGTGCGTCCGATGCAGATCGTGTCCCAGTGCTGCACTGCCTGACCGGCCAGCGCGGTGAGTAACCGGCGCCCTTCGATCAGCAAGAGATCGCAGGACGCGGCAAGGGTGTGACCGAGCCCGGTGTCCACCACGTCATAACTGGTCAGACCGTGGTGCACCCAGCGCGCGGTGCCGGCCGGCATGGCCTCGGTGTAGGCAGCGAGGAAGGCGAGGATCTCGTGGTCGCGCAGCTTCTCGTTGCGCCGGACCGCTTCCACGGCCGGGGCCGGGGTTGATCGGATGACCTCGAAGGCCTCGGCCGGAATCATCCCCGATCGCGCCTGCGCCTCCGCGACCAAACTCTCTATACGAGCCCATAGAGCATATTTCGTCTCGTCGCTCCAGAGCCGCACCATCGCTGGCAGAGAATAGCGCTCAATCACGGCAGGACTCCACTGATTACGACATTCTCAGCTGACGACGGTTGCGCACTCTTACTGATCTGAATCAACAATCCGCTCCAGATCGGGAAGCGATCATCAGGCGTTGCCGGCCACCGCTCACCGGCGGGGAGCGCCGCACACCCGGGCGGCCGGGAAATCTCGCCTCACCCCCCGGCCCTCGGGGCCGCCGCCGGTTCGACCAACTCGACCAGCACCCCGCCGGCGCGTCCCGGATGGATGAAGTTGACCCTCGAGCCCGCTGTTCCCAGCTGCGGTGAGGCGAAGAGCAAGGGGATGCCCATCTGCTGTAATGCCCGGCTGGAGGCTTCGACGTCGGCCACCTCGTAGGCGATCTGCTGGAGCCCGGGCCCGCGGCGGTCGAGAAATCGCGCCACCGGTGACTCCGGACCGGCGGGTGCCAGTAGCTGGATCCGAGCGCCCGACGTGTCGTCACCGACGACCAACGTCGCCTCGTGGACGCCACCGACCGTGTTGGTCTCCCGGTGCTCCAGCCGCATCCCGAGAACGCGCTGGTAGAAATCGATCGCCTCGTCCAGGTCCGCTACGGCGATTCCGACATGGTCGACGCGCAGAAGCCCGGCCGATTGCAAGGCGGATTCGGAAACCTGAATCAAAGCTTCCCCCGTGAGATAGCCACCGGAACGGTCCGAAATTGTTGCCATAAAGCCGGACTCGAATCTGATCCATCGACCTTCGTTATAGTAGCCGTAACTCGATCAACCGCCAACCCCGCCCACTGGCGGACCTCCGCCGATCGCGCTCGCAGGCGCTGCTTCGACAGGATGATCGGTCGGCGGAACGGATCCGTCGAGGGCCTCGATCTGCCGGGAGGAGCTCCCACTCCGAAGTGGACGAGCGCCCGGCGCGGTGCGGGCAGCCGGTAACCTGGTCTTCGCTGCGGTTGATGGCAAACTGCCTAAACGGCACTTATTGTGATGAGTCAACCGTCGCCATGCCAGCCCGAGGAGGCCCGAAACATGTCAGTCCAGCGAACCTCTGGCGACGCCATCGACCGGCGCGTCCGCTTGCTGGGTCAGCCGGTCGACGAGTTCCCGGAGCTGGCGCCGGGCAGCGAGCACGGCCGCATCCTTCGGATCACCGAGGCCGGCGAGACGATCCTGAGCCGCCGCTGCCAGGACGTGACCGAAGTCGGCACCCCTGAGCTCGAGCAGTTGATCGCCGACATGTTCGCGACCATGTACGCGGCACAGGGCGTCGGCCTCGCCGCCAACCAGGTCGATGTCGACCTGCGCCTGTTCGTCTACGACTGCCCGGACGACGACGGCATCCGCCACGTCGGGCACATCCTGAATCCGGACATCGAGCTGCCCGCCGACGGCTCACGCCGGCTCGTGGAGGCCGTGGAGGGCTGCCTGTCCGTGCCGGGTGCAGGGCATTCCGTCGCCCGTCCGGATTGGGCGGTGGCGCACGGCATCGACCTGCACGGCAATCCGATTCGCATCGCCGGGACCGGCTACTTCGCCCGTTGCCTGCTGCACGAGACGGACCACGTCGACGGGACGCTCTATATCGACCGGCTCAGCAAGCGCAACCGCCGGGCGGTGATGCAGGAGATGAGCGTGAATAGGGACCAGGTCCTGGCCGAACGTGCTGCCCGAGCGACGGCTATGGGCAAGGAGCCGGCTGAGGCCCGGCCCTGGTCAGCGGTGTCGTCGAAGGACCCCAGTGTCAGTTGAGACCCGGGCGTGGCGAGCCGGAGGTGTGCTGGCGCCGGTCCCGACCAGACCCGGTGTCCAGCGGGCCGAACCGACCCCGGCCCACTGAGTGGACCGCGCCGCGCCCCGATGGGAGACCAAGAGACTGGGCTCAGCGGCGCGGTCACACTCGTCGTGGCGGGGTCACGCGGAGTTGCGCCACTTGCGACCGTGGCGGCCGATGAGCCGGTCGGCGTCGGTCGGGCCCCAGGAGGCGGCCTCGTAGGTGGGGATCGGTGAGTGGTCCTTCGCCCAGTTGTCGATGATCGGGTCGACGATCCGCCAGCACTGTTGCACCTCGTCACTGCGGATGAACAGCGACGCGTCACCGATCAGCGCGTCCAGAAGCAGGCGCTCGTACGCCTCCGGAGACTCCTCGGCGAACGTCTGGTCGTAGGAGAACTCCATCGTGGCGGTGCGGACCCGGAAGGAGTGGCCCGGGACTTTGGCGCCGAAGCGCAGCGAGATGCCTTCGTTCGGCTGGATCCGCAGGATCAGCGCGTCGGCGTCGAGGCCGGTGAGCTGGTCGGTCGGGATCGGCAGGTGCGGCGGCCGCTGGAACTGCAGTGCCACCTCGGTGAGCCGGGCCGGGAGGCGCTTGCCGGTGCGGACGTAGAACGGAACCCCGGCCCAGCGCCAGTTGTCCACGTTGAGCCGCATGGCGGCGTAGGTCTCGGTCCGCGACAGGGGGTCGACTCCGGTCTCCTCGCGGTAGCCGGCCATCAGCTCCTCACGGGTGCCGCCCCGGGTGTACTGTCCCCGGACCGCGGCCTCGGCGATGTCCCGGTCGGTGGGGAGTCGGATCGCCTGCAGCAGCTTCACCTTCTCGTTGCGCAGGCCCTCAGCCTCGAATGAGGCCGGTGGCTCCATCAGTGCCAGCGCGAGCACCTGGAGTACGTGGTTCTGCACGATGTCCCGCATCGCGCCGGCGTCCTCGTAGAAGCCGCCGCGGCTGCCGACGCCGAGGGTCTCGGCGACGGTGATCTGCACGTGGTCGACCCAGGAGCGATCCCAGATGGGTTGGAAGATCGAGTTCGCGAAGCGCAGCGCCAGCACGTTCTGGACGGTGTCCTTGCCCAGGTAGTGATCGATGCGGAAGACCTGGTGCTCGTCGAACGCGCTGTGCACGACGCCGTCGAGCTCGCGGGCGGTGACCAGGTCGCGCCCGTACGGCTTCTCGATGACCAAACGGGCGAAGGAGCCTTCGCGTGGCCGGTTGAGCCCGACACCGGCCAGTCCGTTGATCACCGGCTCGAAGGCCCCGGCCGGGGTGGACAGGTAGAAGAGCCGGTTGCCGGACGTGCCCCGCTGTGCGTCCAGCTCGTCGAGGGTCTCCACCAGTCGCTTGTAGGTATCCGGGTCGTCGTAGCCGCCGGCCACGTACCGCACGCCGCCCTGGAGCTGACGCTTACTGGCGAGGGTGCGTTCGCCGAGGACGCTCTCGGCGAACTGCTCGTCGGTCATCGACGTACGCGCGACGCCGACCAGCGCGAACTGGTCCGGGAGTCGCTCGTGCCGAGCCAGGCTCTCGACTGCGGGCAGCAGCTTGCGTCGGGTCAGGTCACCGGAGGCCCCGAAGATCACGAGCGTTGCCGGCGGGGCACTCCGCTCCTGGATGAGCTGAGGTGCGTGGTCCATGGTCTGCGTTCCTCCGGGCACAAGGGGTGTGGGATGGGGGTGCCGTACTGTCATGCCAGGGTTTGTGCGGGTATAGCGGTAGTGTCCGGGGCCACGCGGCGTGGCCCGTTGGTCGCGGACCTTGAGCGTCGCATGCCGGGCTGACGGGTAGGCGACTCGGTGACGATTCGGTGCGGTCTGCCGACCGACGAGGCGGTGGTAGGAATGAGACGCGCCTTCGCCGGCGGCCCGGATGTCCCGGCACGGGACATGCTTGACGCTCGCGTCCCACCACCTGCTTGACGGCCGCTCTGCGCAGCGGGTGAGGTTCGCTGAGGGTGTGACGACACGCGTTCGGCTACCCGAGCAGCGTCGCCGCCCCGGCCAGGGTGGCCAGCGACAGGGTCGTGGTCACCACCACCGCCCGGTTGACGATCGTTTCGCCGACGCCGTACTCCTGGCTGTAGATGAATGTGTTCTGCGCTGTCGGCAGGCCCGCGCACACCACCACGGCGAGCAACTGCGGCGCGGACAGGTGCAAGGCCAGCCCGGCCGCGTACGCGATGACCGGCTGTGCGATGAGCTTCAGCGCGGTGATCACGGCCAGCTCGGCCAGCCGGGTCGGCTCTGCCCGCGACGGCACCGTGTGGTGCAGTGACGCGCCGAGCGCGACGAGGGCGGCTGGAACCGCGGCGCCCGACAGCAGGGTGAGCGACGCGTCGGCTGCCGACGGCAGACGCAGGCCGGCAGCCGAGCACGCGACACCGAGCAGCGACGCCAGGATCACCGGGTTGCGTACCGGCAGGGAGGCGATCCGGCGGACTCGTACCCGCCCGGCCGGGTTGCTGTGCCGGTCCAGGGCGGCCAGGATCACGGGTGTCACCACCAGCACCTGCAGCAGCACCACCTCCGCCAGGAACGAGACGTCGCCGAGGATCTGCGCGGCGATCGGGATGCCGAGGTTCGCCGAGTTCACGTAGCCGGCGGCCATGCCCCAGATCGGCCGTTCGCCGGGTGTACGACCGAACAGCCGGCTCGCGCCGACCCACCCGAGCCCGACGACCCCGGCGGTGCTCACCGCGAAGGCGAGCAGCGAGCGGTCGGCGAACCCGGACACCGGCATTCGGGACAGGGCGAGGAACAGGGCGGACGGCATCGCGAGTTGGAACACGAATCGGCCGAGCACCGACGCCGCCGCCTCGCCCAGCAGGCCCCAACGACAGGCCGCGTAGCCGACCGCGGTGAGGACCCAGATCGGTACGAACGCCGACGCCAAGCTCATCCGGACCTACACGGCCGTCGCTGCGGACGTGGGGTTGTCGGAGAGTCAGATCAGGGCCGCGGCGAGAGCGCGGAACGCGTCGGCGGGGAACGTCGTGGCGTCGCCGCCGTTGAGCACCTGGATCGCCACCTCGTCCGCGCCTGCCTGGTAGTGCTTCTCCAGCCCGGCCGCCACCTTCTCGACGCTGCCCCAGGGGATCAGGGCGTCGATGAGGCGGTCGCTGCCGCCGCCGGCGAAGTCCTCGTCGGTCCAGCCGAATCGCCGCAGGTTGTTGGTGTAGTTCGGCAGCGCGAGGTAAAGGTGTGCGTACTGGCGGGCGGTGGCGCGGGCGGTGGTGGCGTCCGCGTCCAGGACCACCGCGACCTCGGGGGCGAGCAGCCGGTCGGGCCCGATCGCCGCCCGGGCCTCGACGGTGTGCTCGGCGGGGACGAAGTACGAGTGTGCCCCGGCGGAACGGTCGCGGGAGAGGTCGAGCATCCGCGGGCCCAGTGCGGCCAGGATGCGCTGCTCGGGCGAAATCCCGGCCGCGTCGAGGCCGTCGAGGTAATTCACCATTCTCGAGTACGGCTTGCGATAGTCGGTGCCGCTGCCTTCCACCAGCACCGCGTGGCTGGCACCGAGGCCGAGCAGGAACCGGCCGGGGTGCGCCAGCTGCGCGTCCTGGACGAACGCCGCCACGTCGGAGGGCGACGAGTGCCAGATGCTCACGATCCCGGACGCGACCCCGATGCGCGTCGTTCCGTCCAGGATCTCCCGGAAGCGCGGGGCGACGTTCTCTCCGAAGCCACCGGAGAACCAGATCCGTGAATAGCCGAGTTCTTCCAACTCGGTCGCGGCATCGACGGCAGCGCCGTGACTCTCGCTGGACAGGAAGAACGGTTGCCACACGCTGACGAGTCGTTGTGCCATACCGGAACCCTACGACCTGTCAGCCGTCGACGGCAGCGTCGCCGCGTGCGACGCCCGCCATAGGGCCGACTGCCCCGACGGGTGGCCTCCTCGTGGCGGGCGTCCGGTCAGACGTCGCGGCGCAACAGGGTGGTGACCGCCGCTGCCCAGGTCGAGGCCGAGCCACGGCTGCCGATGGCCGGCCGATGACGAGGGCGCGGGCTCAGACGATGCGACGCAGCGCCGCCTCCACCGCGTCGATGAGCGGATCACCCTCGGTCCGGGGGTGCCGGGCCAGACCGAACTCGACGTCCGGCAGGACGGGCAGGGCATTCGCGTCGCGGCAGATCATGACCGGCTCGAGGTTCGCGGGCATGAGCGCCGCGACGCCGAGCCCGGCCCGTACCGCGGCCAGCACCCCGACCAGGCTGTTGCTCTCGAAGGCCACCCGCCAACGCCGATCGGCGCGTTCCAGCGTGTCCAACACGGACGTACGCCAGGAGCACGGGTTGGAGAACAGCACCACCGGCAGCGGATCGGCGGCCACGTCCACACCCTGCCCGGTCGCCCAGACCAGCGGGGCGCGCACCGTCCAGCGCGGCGGCCCGGGAATGTCCGGAACCGCGTCCAGCACGAGTTGGACGCGGCCCGCGTCGTAGGCCTCCCGCATGGCGGCGTTGGAACAGCTGAGCACCTCCAGCGTCGCCCCGGGATGTAGCCGGGCAAGGTCGGCGAGGGCCTGCGTGAGTTGCGAGGCGGCGAGGTCTTCGAGCAACCCGACGCCGCAGTGGCCGGTGAGCGCGCCTCCGGTTTCGGCGAGTGCCTGGGCGGCGAGCGAGAGGATGCGTTCGGCGTACGGCAGGAGTTCCTCGCCCGCCCGGGTCGGCGAGACACCGGACGACGACCGGTGCAGCAGCGGACGGCCGACGATGCTCTCGAGCTTGCGCAACTGCTGGCTGAGACCGGGCTGACTGTGCCCGAGGGCGGTCGCGGCGCGGCTGATGCTGCCCTCCCGCACGGCGGCGACGAACGACCGTAGGAGGGCGGTCTCCAGATCCCTGGCCATAAGCATTGATTATGCCGACCTCAACAAGTTGGCGTCTTCTTATGGGGCGCCAGCGGAATTAGCGTCATGTGGGTGACCGGATATCGCCAGGTGCTCGCCGTGCCAGGGATGGCACAACTGCTGGGCGTCTCCCTGGTCGCCCGCACCGCGATCACTGCGGACGTGATGGCGCTGACCCTCTTCGTCGTCCTCGGCCTGGAGTTGACCTATGCGGCGGCGGGTGGTGTGGCGGCGGCCCTGACCGCCGGAGTGGCGCTGGGCGGACCACTGCTCGGTCGCTTGGTCGACTCGCGGGGCCTGCGCTTCGTCCTGCTGCTGACCGTCACCGTGCAGGTCGTCTTCTGGCTGAGCGTGCCGGTCCTGCCGTACGGGCTCCTGCTGGGAGCCGGCTTCGTAGCGGGGCTGCTGATGGTGCCGGCCCAGGCGCTGAACAGACAGGCGATCGCCGCGATGACGACGCCGGAGCAGCGGCGGCCCGCGTTCGCGCTGGAATCGGTGCAGGGCGAGCTGTCGTACATCGTGGGGCCGGCGGTGGTGATCGTGGGCGCGGCCGCGGTGTCCCCGACGTGGTGGCGTGGGGGGTCGGCGCCGCGATCCTGGCCGGCGGCGTCGGTATCGCCGTGCTCAACCCGCCCCTGCACGCCGAGGACGAGGCGGCCGCCGCCGCGGCGGAACGCCCCCCACGGAGGCAGTGGCTCAGCGCCGAGATGATCGCCGCACTGACCATGGCATTCGGGACGACGACGCTGCTCAGCGGCGTCGACCTCGCCATCGTCGCCACGTTGCGGGAGGCAGGTCAGGTGTCCTGGGCCGCCGTCGTCGTCGTGGTGCTCGGCGTGTCGTCCGTCATCGGCGGACTGACCTACGGCGCGCTGACCCGACCACTGCCCACCTGGCTGCTGCTCGGTCTGCTCGGGCTCGTGACGATTCCCGCCGGGCTGGCCCGCGACTGGCCCTGGCTGTGTGTGGCCGTCGTCGGTAGCGGGTTACTCACCGCGCCGACCCTCGGCCGGGTGGCCGATGCGGTGAGCCGGCTGGCGCCACCCGAGGTGCGGGGTGAGGCCATCGGTCTGCAGTCGTCGGCGCAGAGCGCCGGGTTCGCGCTCGGAGCCCCGCTCGTCGGCGTGGCGATCGACCTCTCCGTGCCGGCAGGCGGTTTCGCGGCGGCCGGGCTTGCCGGCCTCACCGCCGCGGTGACCGGATATCTCCTGGCCCGCCGGTCGCCCGCGCGGACGGCGGTGCTCCATCACCCCGGTCCGGCAGATCTCGGATATTGAGCGGAGTGTGACCCTCGGCGGTGTGTCGAGGGCGACTGCGGTGCCTGGTCTCATCGGGCAGGATCGTCGCATGGTCAGCATCAGCCAGGAGTCCCGTGACGAGACCGAGCAGCGGCTTCGGCGGGTGATCGCGGCCGCGGAACTGGTCGTGTTCGATGGTGAGTGGGCGTTCTTCGAGGCGCCGCTTGATCAGCCACCGGCCTTGACGGCTGACCTGCTGGCCGTGGTGCGGGACGAGGATCGGTGGTCGTGGCTGGCGCCGGGCGGCGGGACCGACGGTGAGCACTTCGCGGTGTTCTCGTTCCACTTCCCGCCCGACCTGGACAACAGCGGGTTCGTCGGATGGTTGGCCACGGAGTTCAAACGCCGGATGGGCACGGGTGTGTTCGTCATCTGCGGGCACAACAGCGCCCGCGGTGGCATCTACGACTACTGGGGTTGCCCGGCGCAACTCCGCACCGAGGCTGTACGGGTTCTTCGTGAGCTGCGCGCCGTCCGCTAGACAGAGCCGGCTGGGCGGCTTGCCGCTATGACATAGATGAGATTACATGTCTTGCGTGATCTCAGGTATGAAGGCCGAAGGCACGTCTCGGTGCTGATTCCTGAGAAGGAGCGACGGATGAAACATGCCCTGCGCCGCCTACGAACGGGGGCGGTCGCGATCGCTGCCTGCACACTCGGGCTGAGCCTCCTGTCGGTACCCGCCGCCGAGGCGTACTCGGTCGCCCCTCTCGTGCCACGATCCGAGCGGGCACCGGAATCGAACCAGTTCTCGGCAGAGGGCGTGACCACGATCGGTGAACTCCGCACCGTCGACAGCCTCCTGTCCTACGCTCCCGACGGTGGAACGCAGATCATCCAGCACCCCGGCGCCACCTACGTCAAGGTGCACTTCAGCTCACTGCGACTGGCCCAGGGCGACTACGTCACCGTGTCGAGTCGCGACGGCAAGGAGAGCTACCGGTACGACCGCCACCTGAACCGGGCGACCGGTTCGGACTACACCACCGACGGGCAGCCGGGTTTCTGGGCGATGTCGGTGGAGGGCGACACGGCCGTGGTGACACTGCACAGCAGCCGCCCCGCACGTGGCAGTGCCGCCACCATCGACCGGTTCTGGCGCGGATACGACCGCGCGGAGATCGCCGCGCACAACTTCTCCACCCAGTCCGTGTGCAGCACCGACGCCCGCCGGGACGTGGTCTGCTACCAGAACAGCCACCCGACCGAGTACGCCCGCGGCAGGGCGGTGGCGCGCCTGCTGATCAGCGGCGGTGGACTGTGCACCACCTGGCGGGTCGGCGACACCAACCGGATGCTGACGAACAAGCACTGCTTCTCGACGCAGTCCGCCGTGAGTGGCAGCGAGATGCAGTTCAACTACCAGTGCGCCACCTGCGGCGGCGCGAATCCCGGTGCCGGCACCAAGGTCAGCGGTGCCACTCTCTACCGGGTGAGCAGCGGTGGTTCCAGTCAATTGGACTACGCCCTGTTCTCGGTCAACAACTTCGCCGCCATCCAGGGATTCGGCACGCTGTACCTGGCGACTACCGCCACCAGCAACGGCACCCGGATCTACATCCCCGGGCACGGCGACGGCAGCCCGAAGCGGCTGTCGATCTTCGAGGACACCCAGAACGGCACGACCTGCGCCGTCCGCAACGCGAACTACAACACCTACAACATCAGCTACAGCTGTGACACCTCCGGCGGCAACTCGGGTTCACCCGTACTCAACGCCAGCCACCGGGTGATCGCCCTGCACCACCTCGGCGGTTGCCCGTCCAACCAGGGCGCGAAGGCGCACCTGATCTACAACGAGATCGCCAGCCTGATCGACAACGGCTGAGACGTGGGCCGCCGATGCGCGCTCTGCGCCTCGGCGGCCCATCCCCCACAAGGTTGGGACAGCTACCTTCGGTGCGCGTGTGTCACTGTCCTGACCCTTCGGTCGTCCTGGGCCACCGGGCCGGACCGCCAGTGAAGCCATCGAGGTGTCGGCGTGGCCGACCGGTCCGACAAGGGGCCTCGACGAGTGGGTTTCGGCGGCCGAAGAGCCTCGGATGGAAGGCGCGTCACCGCATAGCGGTGGCCGGGGACGCGCTCGCGTTCTCCGCGGACGGGCGCCGACTGTGGTGCATGCCGTGCCGGTTCGCGTACCCGCCGACCTTCTCTCCCGGCGCCGGCGACAGGTCGCTCTGACAGTGGGGACGGTTCTCGTCTTCGTCGTCATCCCACTCGTCGAGCCGCTCGCGTAGGTCATCGCGGAGCAGGTCGGCGTATCGGTGCTCGCGGACCTGCTCGGGTTACACCGCACACGGAACCGGCAGGTACATGTCGCTGATCACCGGCGGCTCGGGAGGCGCTTCGAGCAGTCGACCGAGGGCTGAACTGCCGCGCCAGTGGAGAAGGACGCAAGGGCTGTAGTGCCGGTCCGAGTGGTCCACCGGGCACCACGACACCTGCAGCAGGTCGGTGCCGCCCGTACCGGCGTAGTCCGGGATGTCCTGGCGGTACAGCTGCGCGACCGCTCCCAACCGGCCGAGCCGTCGCATCCGGCTCCGTCTAGGCCACTCGTCGCGCTAGGCCACCGGGTTGTGTGGCTTTATGTGGCCCTTCCCTTGACTTTCCTCGTAGTCGGGCGTAAACACAGCACAAGCAAAGCGAAACGGCGGTGAAACAACAACATGTACGCCGAAGAACGACAGCAGGAGATCCTTCGCCTCGCCCGCGAGGTGGGCCGGGTCGAGGTGGCCGGCTTGGCCGACGGGCTCAACGTGACATCGGAGACCATCCGCCGCGACCTCACCATCCTGGAGCGGGCAGGGGTGCTGCGCCGAGTCCACGGTGGAGCGATCCCGGTCGAACGGCTCGGGTTCGAGCCCGCGCTGGCGGCGCGTGACGCGGTGCTCATCGAGGAGAAGGAGCGCATCGCCAAGCTCGCCCTGAGGGAGGTGCCGGAGGAGGGAGCGATCATTCTCGACGCCGGCACCACGACCGCCCGGCTGGCCCAACTCTTGCCGGTCGACCGAGAGTTGACCGTCGTGGTCAACTCGCCGGTCATCGCCACGACCCTCAGTACCTACGCCAACCTCAACGTCCTGCTGTTGGGTGGACGGGTCCGCGGGAGGACGCTGGCGACCGTCGACGACTGGGCGCTGACGCCGTTGGCGAACCTCTACGTCGACGTCGCGTTCGTCGGGACCAACGGCATCTCGGTCGAGCGTGGACTGACCACCCCCGACCCGTCCGAGGCGGCGGTGAAGCGGGCGATGGTCCGATCGGCCCGTCGCACGGTGGTGGTCGCCGATCACACGAAGCTCGGCAACGACTATCTGGCCAGGTTCGCCGAACTGGCCGACGTCGACCTGCTCATCACCGACAGCCGTGCCGACCCCGACCTGGTCGGTGACCTGGAGACTGCGGGCGTTCGGGTGGTACGCGCATGAGAGCGGGCCGGGCATGATCGTCACCGTCACCCTCAACCCCAGCCTCGACCGGGCCGTGGAGGTCGACTCACTCAACCGGGGCGAGGTCATCCGGGCTGCCGCGGCTCACCTCGATCCGGGTGGCAAGGGCGTCAACGTGTCCCGTGCCCTGCTGGCCAACGGGGTGCCGTCGGTGGCGGTGTTGCCGTCCGGCGGTGACGAGGGCAACCAGCTCATCCGCCTGCTCGAGGCGGAAGGTGTGGAAGTCCTCGCCGTGCCGATCTCCGGCCGGACCCGTTCCAACATCACCCTGGCCGAGCCCGACGGCACGGTCACCAAGATCAACGAGCCCGGCCCGGCCCTGTGCCGCGCCGAGTTCGACGAGGTGATCGACCGCGTGCTCGCCCGCGCCGGCGGCGCCGACTGGGTCGTGCTGTGCGGCAGCGTCCCGCCCGGCCTGCCCGCCGACGCCTACGCTCAGTTGTGCCGGAAGCTGCGCGCGGCCGGCGTCCGGGTCGCCGTCGACACCAGCGGTCCTGCCCTGCGCGAGGCCGCCCTGGCCGGGGCGACCCTACTCAAGCCCAACCGCGACGAACTGGCCGACGTGGTCGACACCCCGCTGAAGGACCTCGGCGACGTGGTCGATGCCGCCCAGTGCCTGCGGGCATGGGGAGCCGGCACCGTCCTGGCCAGCCTCGGCGCTGACGGCGCTGTCCTGGTCGACGCCGAAGGGGTCCGCACCGGCACCTGTCCGGTCGCCCGGCCCCGGAGCACCGTCGGCGCCGGCGATGCGCTGCTCGCCGGGTTCCTCGCCGCGGGCGCGCAGGGTGCCGCCGCCCTCGCCGAGGGCCTGGCCTGGGGCGCCGCCGCGGTGAGCCTGCCCGGTAGCCGGATGCCGGGCCCAGCGGACCTGTTCCGCCACGACGTCACCATCCACCCCTAGCCGGACGAGCTTCCTCCCCCGAGGCCGTCTGGACCGCCCCTCATCAAGGAGAACCCCCGTGACCTCCTCCTACACCCCAGAGGTAAAGGGCCAGGGCCTCAAAGCCACAGTGCAACGCCTCGGCGGCTACCTGGCCGCGATGGTCATGCCCAACATCGGCGCGTTCATCGCCTGGGGCCTGATCACCGCACTGTTCATCCCGACCGGCTGGATCCCCAACAAGACCCTGGCCGAGTTGGTCGGCCCGATGATCAGCATCCTGCTGCCGGTGCTCATCGGCTACACCGGCGGCCGGCTGGTCCACGGCCAGCGCGGTGCCGTCGTCGGCGCGGTGGCGACCATGGGCCTCGTCGTCGGCGCGGATGTGCCGATGATCCTCGGCGCGATGCTCATCGGGCCGCTCACCGCCTATCTCCTCAAGCTCTTCGACGGCCTGATCGAAAACAAGATCCGTCCCGGCTTCGAGATGCTTGTCGACAACTTCAGCGCGGGCATCATCGGCGCCGCGATGGCCATCGGCGGTGTCTACGGCATCGGCCCCGTGGTCGAATGGCTCACCAAGCAGGCCGGCTCGGGCGTCGACTGGCTCGTCGGCAAGGACCTGCTGCCGCTGACCTCGGTGCTCGTCGAACCCGCCAAGGTGCTCTTCCTCAACAACGCCATCAACCATGGCGTGTTCGGCCCGCTGGGCATCGCCGAGGCGGCCGACAAGGGTAGATCGGTCCTGTTCATGATCGAGTCGAATCCCGGCCCCGGCCTCGGTCTACTGCTCGCCTTCATGATCTTCGGTCCTCGCGCGCTGCGTCCCAGTGCCCCGGCCGCGATCATCGTGCAGTTCCTCGGCGGCATCCACGAGATCTACTTCCCGTACGTGCTGATGAAGCCGAAGCTGATCCTCGCCATGATCGCCGGGGGTGCGGCCGGCGTCGGCACCTTCGTGATCACCGGTGCGGGCCTGGTCGCCACCCCCTCGCCGGGCAGCATCTTCGCGTACCTCGCGGTCACCCCCAAGGGCAGCCACTTCGGAGTCATCCTCGGCGTCGTGATCGCCGCTGCCGTCACCTTCGCGGTCGCCTCGGCCCTGCTCGGCTTCGGTCGCGGCGAGCCCGCCGCAGACGCTGTCGGCCCTGACGAGGAGGCGGTCGTCCGCCCAGACGAGGAACGGGCCGGCCACCCCGACGAGACCCTCGACAAGTCGGCCAAGCAGGAGGTCTGAACATGTCCACAATCAACGGCAGTGAGATCAAGAAAGTGGTCGTCGCCTGCGACGCCGGCATGGGCAGCAGCGTGATGCTGGCCAGTCAACTTCGGCGGCAACTGGCGAAGAACGCGGTGACCGTCGAGCACACACCGGTCAACTCGATCCCCGCCGACGCAGACGTGGTCATCTGCCACCAGGGGCTCGCCGCGCGGGCCCGGGTCAGCGCGCCCGACACGGTGATCGTGCCGATCCAGGTGTTCATCGGCGACCCGGCCGTCACCAGAGTGGTGAACGCGGTGCAGCGCGGCGGTGAGCTGAGTGGCTGAACTACTGGCCCGCAACGCGATCCGGCTCGACGAGCGGGCCGGATCGCGGGAGGAGGCGATCAGCCGCTGCGGCGCGGTACTCGTCGAGGTCGGCGCGGTCGCCCCGGCGTACGTGGACGCGATGCTCGCCCGCGAGCAGAGCGTCTCCACCTACATCGGGGAGGGCGTCGCCATCCCGCACGGCACGCTGAACAGCAAGGAGTCAGTTCAGCGCGACGCCCTCGCGGTGCTGCGCTTCCCCGACGGCGTCGACTGGGACGGCTTCGACGTGCGGGTCTGCGTCGCCATCGCCGCGGCCGGCGACGGGCACGTGGACATCCTCGCCCAGCTCGCCTCGGTGCTGATGGATCCGGTGCAGGCGCAGCGGCTCCGAGAGTCGACGAGCGCCGATGACGTGATCACTATCCTCGAAGGGAAGCCCTCGTGAAGGTTGTCCGATTCCACGCACCCGGTGACGTCCGCATCGAGGACGCACCCGAGCCCACGCCGGGCCCCGCCGAGGTGAAGATCCGCGTCCGCGCGTGCTCCACCTGCGGCACCGACGTGAAGATCTCCCGCTTCGGCCACCACCACATCGCCCCGCCGCGCGTCATGGGTCACGAGATCGCCGGCGAGATCACCGACGTCGGTGGCGACGTGACGGGCTGGCAGCCGGGCGAGCGGGTTCAGGTCATCGCCGCCATCCCGTGCGGCACGTGCGCCGAGTGCCGGCGCGGCCGGATGACCGTGTGCCCCAACCAGGTGTCGATGGGATACCACTTCGACGGCGGGTTCGCCGAATACCTGGTCGTGCCGCACAACGTCCTCGCCGTCGACGGGCTCAACCGGATCCCCGAAGGGCTCAGCTTCGCCGAGGCCTCCGTCGCCGAGCCCCTCGCCTGCGTCCTCAACGGCCAGAACCTCGCCGGCGTGGGGGAGGGCGACGACGTGGTCGTCGTGGGCTCCGGGCCGATCGGCTGCCTGCATGTGCGCCTGGCCCGCTCACGCGGCGCTGCCCGGGTGTTCCTCGTCGACCTCAACCGCGAACGCCTCGACCTGGCCGCGAACCTCGTCCAGCCGGACGCGGCGATCTGCGGCGCCGAGACCGACGTCGTCGACGCGGTACTCAAGCTCACCGAGGGCCGGGGTGCCGACGTCGTCATCACCGCCACGGCCGCCGGCATCGCCCAGGAGCAGGCGGTGCAGATGTCCGCGCGGCAGGGCCGGATCAGCTTCTTCGGCGGGCTGCCGAAGGACAAGCCTGTCATCTCCCTGGACTCCAACCTCGTGCACTACCGCGAACTGACCATCGTCGGTGCCAACGGCTCCAGCCCGGAGCACAACAAGGAGGCGCTGCGACTCATCGCCGACGGCTCCGTGCCGGTCGCCGACCTCATCACCCACCGCCTACCGCTCGACCGGGCCCTCGACGCCTTCGGCATCGTGGCGCGCGGCGAAGCGATCAAGGTGACGATCGAGCCTTAGGAGGATCCGTTGCCCACCAGAACAGTCCTCGTCGGCTCCGCCAGCGGGCTGCACGCCCGCCCGGCGGCGCTGTTCGTCGCCGAGGCGGCGAAGCAGCCGGTGCTGGTCACCATCCGCACCGGCGACAAGAAACCCGTACCGGCCCGCAGCATGCTCGCCGTGCTGTCGCTCGGCGCCAAGAAGGGCACCGAGGTCACCCTGGAGGCCGACGGCGACGACGCGCAGGCCGCCGTCGACACCCTGGCCGACCTCCTCGAACGTGATCTGGACGCCGTCGATGCGTGAACTACGGGGGATCGGGGCCAGCCCCGGTCGTGCGGCGGGGCCGGTCTACCGGCTGGCTCCGCCCCCGGTCCTGCCGCCGGCGGTGGAGGTCGTCGATCCCGCCGCCGAGAAGACGGCCGTCCGGGCCGCGGTCCTCGCCGTCGCCGCCGACCTGACCCGTCGCGCCGACACCGCCCTGGACGCGACCGCCGCCGAGGTCCTGCGTGCGCAGGTCATGATGGTGCAGGACGAGACGCTCGTCGACGCGGCCGACATCGCCATCGACGGCGGTGCGGACGCGCCGCACGCGATCACCGACGTGCTCGCCGAGCACCGGGCGGCCTTCGAAGCCGCGGGCGGATACCTCGCCGAACGGGTCAGCGACCTGGACGATCTGCGGGACCGGCTCGTCGCGGCGTGCCTCGGGCAGCCGATGCCGGGCGTGCCGGACCCGGGACATCCGTACCTGCTCATCGCCCGCCTGGCACCCGCCGACACCGCCGGCCTCGAACCGGCCCTGGTGCTGGGATTGGTCACGGCCGAGGGCGGGCCGACCAGCCACACCGCGATCCTGGCCCGGACACTCGGTATCCCGGCCGTGGTCCGCTGCGCGGACATCCTGGACGTGAACGACGGCGCGTTTGCCAGTCTCGACGGCGCGAGCGGCGTCGTGGTGGCCGGCGTCTCCGCGCAGACGGTGGCCACCGTCAACGCGGACCGGGTCGCGGAGATCGAACGCCGCGCCCGCTCCCACGGCCCGGGGCGGACCGCGGACGGGCATCCCGTCGCGCTACTGGCCAACATCGGCTCCGCCCGGGACCTCACCGGCGAGGTGGAAGGCGTCGGTCTGTTCCGCACCGAGCTGCTCTACCTCGACCGTAGCGACCCGCCGTCGCACGACGAACAGGTCGCCGCGTACCGCGACGTCTTCGCCGCGCTGCCCGGCCGCAAGATCGTCGTACGCACCCTCGACGCCGGCGCCGACAAGCCGCTGCCGTTCCTGCGTCTGGCCGACGAACCCAACCCCGCGCTGGGCATCCGCGGTCTGCGCGTCTCGCGGCAGACACCTTCCGTGCTCAGCACGCAGTTGGCCGCGATAGCGGCGGCGGCTGCCGCGACGGACGCCGACGTGTGGGTGATGGCGCCGATGGTCGCCACGGCGGCGGAGGCGGCGGCGTTCGCTGAGTCCTGCCGTGAGCATGGCCTGCCGACCGCCGGCGTGATGATCGAGGTGCCGGCGGCGGCCCTGCGCGCCAGCCAGGTGCTGCGCCACGCGGACTTCCTCAGCATCGGCACCAACGACCTCAGCCAGTACACGTTCGCTGCGGACCGCATGTGCGGCGACATCGCCGACCTGCTCGACCCGTGGCAGCCCGCGCTTATCACGCTCCTCGCCTCCTGCGCGGCAGCCGGCATCGAGGCGGGCAAGCCAGTCGGCGTGTGTGGAGAGTCCGCAGCGGATCCCGACTTCGCTCTTGTGCTGGCCGGACTGGGCATCACCAGCCTCTCCATGGCGCCCCGCAGCATTGCGGCGGTGCGCGAGTCCCTGGCCGCGCACACCCTGGACGAGTGCCGTCGGATCGCCGAGGCCGCCCTTGCCGCCCCCAGCCCGGAGGCGGGCCGGGCGGCGGCTGGTGCATTGCGCCGACCCCGGGTCGGCCAGGGAGTGTCAGCGCGGTGATCCGGTAACCGTGCGTACGACAGCCCCGAAGCGGCGGACACCCATGGACGCCGATTCCCGATAGTGTTCTCTATCACACTGTCCGTGCGTCCTGAGGGGTCTCTGCCATGAGCGTTGGTCGTCGGCGGCTGTCGCGAACTGTCGCCGTTGCGCTGTTCCTCCTCACCGGGGTGGCCCTTCCCGCGGTTCCCGCCGAGGCGGCGAGGACCGGTCCGGACCTCGCGGTCGATGTGTCCGGGACAAGGATCTCCCTGGGGGTCGAGAAGAAGGTTGTCTATTTGAAGGTCAGCAATCTGGGGGACGAGACCCCGAGCGACGTGGTCGTCAATGTCCGCCAGCCGCAGGGGGACCCGGACCCCATGCCGATCGCTCTGCTGTGGCATGCGGGGGGTGGGGGCGAGTGCGACGGCGATGTCGGCGGCTTCTACTGCCGACTGATACCGGAGATGGTTCCGGCGCCGGGCGAAACCGTGGACTTCCCCATCGACGCGATCGTCTACGGGACGGCGCCCTACGAGGGCAGGTTCGAAGTCTCGGTCACCGTCCGGCCGGACGTGGACGCGAATCCGGCCGACAACACCAGATGGTTTCCACTGATGCTGGTCGACAAGCCCAGTGCGGACCTCTCGCTGGTCGCCCGGGATGTGAAGCAGTCAGTGCGGATCGGCGCCGACGGCACGCCCATGCCCACCGGGACGCTGAACCCGGGTGAGACGGGTGCGGTCTGGCACACTGTCGCCAACCAGGGCCGGGAAGCGGTCAGCGGAGTGCGGGTCACGCTGCGTCTGCCCAGGGGCGTGACCTTCACCAGGCAGCCGGCACAGTGTGTGCTCAGCGACGCCGGGCGGTCGGCCGTCTGCACCTACCCAGGCCTCACACTCGTTCCGGCCGCCGACGACACCGATCCGAACGACGGGATCTATTCGGCGGTCGAGCTGTACAACCTGGTGACGGCTGCGCCATCCGCCACCGCGCCGGCGACACTGCGGGGCGGAACCGTGCGGGTGGAGGGCCTCGCCGCGCAGTCGACGAACAGCCGTTCCACGCCTGCGCGAAACGAGCTTCCGGCGAACGCCGTCGTCGTCCGCGTAGCCGACGCGGATCCCAGTGACAACCAGGACGGGTTCGCCGTGGTGCTAGCCGGGAGGAGCGGTGGTGGCCCCGGTGGCGGTGGCGGTGGCGATGGCGATGGCGGCGGCGGTGACGGAGGGTTGCCGGTCACCGGGCCGCGGGCCGGGCTGCTCGGCGGAATCGGCATCGCGGCGCTGATGGCCGGGAGTGTGTTGCTTCTCGCTGCGCGTCGGGTCAGGGCGTCAGGCGGAGAGCCGGCGGCGGCCGAGTGACAGGAGCAGGCCGCTGGCGGCCAGGGCAGATCCGGCGGCGGCCGTGTATGCCGGGAGTTCGGTGGGGATGCCGAGGTGGACGGTGATGCCGAGGATGCGGGACAGACCCCAGGGCAGCAGCGCGAGCTGGTCGTTCCACACCGTCAGCGCGCGCTCCAGGCCCACTGCCCAGACCAGGGTGGACAGCAGGCCGAGGGGCACACCCGCGGCGGTGAGGGTCAGCCCGACGGCGCTCCGGCGGGGCAGGCCGTACCGGTCCCGCAGGACCACCGCGACGACCACGAACAGCCAGCAGAACGCCGCGAACGCGACGGTGACGTACGCCGCGCGCACACTCGGCGCGGTCCAGAAGGCGAACCAGTAACCGCCCGGTCCGCGCCCTGCGAGCGCCGCCAGCAGCAGCACGCTGCGCAGCAACGCGACACCACCGACCGCGGCCCACAGGTGGAACGGATCCCGCCGGCCGACGACGAGGCGTACGACGAGGGCGAACAGCGCCCACCCACCGAGGGTGACCAGCAGGTGCGCCGGTGCGGCGAACCAGGTCGACACGAGCCTGCTCGCCACCAGCACCACGGCCGGGATCAGCCACACCAACACCCGGTCCGCCCGCGTCAGGGGCGTCGGCAGCGCGGCGACCCGCCACGGCCGGAGCGCGCCGAGCAGCAAGCCGCGCGCGGCGGCTGCGCCGAACCCGCGCCCGTACCGGCCGAGCAGCACCACCAGCAGGATCGACGCGAGTAACGCCCGGGCCGCCCAGGCCATCGCCGGGTCCCGGTCGGCGCGCAGCGCCCCGAGGTCGGCGGCGGTGAAGTTGTACGCGGGCAGGTCCAGGTCGGCGCCGTAGCGCTGCCGGTGCGCGTCACGCGCGTCGTGGTACGCCGCCGCGGCCAGCCGCCAGTCGTGGCGGGCGGCGGGGGCACCCGTGTTTAGCCACTGCGCGTGCCGCAGCACCATGGCCCGGTACGCGCCCAGCGTCTCGAACAGGTCGACCTGGTAGTCGAGAGTCGCCATGAAGCGGCCCCGCAGTTCGGCGTCCCGCCAGGTCGCCGGTTCGGTCGCGGCGATGAGGTCGCGCATGCGTCGGGCCAGCACGACGGCCTGCGTGCCCTCCTCGATCGCCTCGTCGACGCGGCCGCCGGTCACCGCGTAGATGCTGTCCAGCGCTGCGGAGTCGCCGGTCGGGATGTCCCACTCGAAGATCCACATCATGGGCGGCGGTTCCAGCCCGAGCGCCCGCACCGACCGGTCGGCGTACGGGCCGATGTAGAGGCCCTTGGTGACCGCCTGCCGAGACAGCGCCATCGCCTGCCCGATCGCGGCGACGGTGGCCGGGTCGCCGGAGAACGTGCGATACGCCCAGTCCGCCGTGACCTGCGCCGGGTCGGCGTGCGGGTCCCAGGCCAGACGGCCGACGGCGTACGTGTTGAGGTCGTAGAGCTGCCAGAAGCCGGTGCGCAGGTACAGCGACATGGGCCCGGCGCGCAGCGGACCGCCGTCCTGGGTCCAGTTCCAGACACCCTCGACGTTTCCGTTGGCGGCAAGGAACGCGCGCAGCGCCTGGCGGTGCAGCGGGCCGAGGTCGTTGGGCAGCGAGCCGAACGCCTCGAACTCGCGTCGGGCCTGGAACTCCACGATGCGGCGGTGCCCGCCGCCCAGCAGGGTGGTGTTGAGCGGTAGGTGGCTGTAGAAGTCGCCCAGGGTGTACTTGGTGGACACGATCAGGTGCCTGTCGTCGAGCCCGTCGAGGACCTGCGCGTACGACTCCGGGTTGGTGTGCAGGTCGCCGACGGCGCCGACGCCGACCGTCCAGGTTCGGAAGATGATCTCCTTCCCGGCTTGGCCCGCGGTGTCCAGCAGGGCCCGCAGCATCGTGCGCACGGACGCTTCCGTGGTGACCGCGAGCCGTGACGAGTAGTCCCAGCCGGTCCCGGCGTACACCTCGCCGCCCTCGCCGACGCGGACCATCAGGCCGTCGACGAACGGCATGCTCTCGAACAGCTCGGCCAGACCGGCCTGGTAGACCGCCCACAGTCGGGGGTCGGCCGCGTCGAGGCCGCCGACGGTCCGGGTCAGGTACTCCTCCAGCGGAGGTGACACCGCGAGCATGTCGGTCAGCAGGAAGACCCGCACGCCCATGTCCTCGGCGTACCGGAAGACGGGGCCGAACGCCGCGACCATCGCCCGTGCGCGGTCGAC
This sequence comes from Micromonospora sp. WMMD964, assembly GCF_029581455.1. NCBI lineage: Bacteria > Bacillati > Actinomycetota > Actinomycetes > Micromonosporales > Micromonosporaceae > Micromonospora > Micromonospora sp. WMMD964. Next base: position 3,750,060 of record NZ_CP120860.1, read on the forward strand.
GTGCGGGTCGCCGGGCGGGTAGACCGCGTGCCCGTCGCCGACCTTCGCGAACGTGACGTACTCCAGGAAGCCGGGCACGACGATGCCGTTGAACCCCTGCGCCACCGAGTGGTCGACGAATTGCCGAAACTGCGCGTCGATGCGGGCCACCGCGGCGGCGTCCACCCACGGCGCGCGAGGCAGCACGGCCGACCCGACGATGTCGGTGTTCAGGCCGTAGTCGTCGCCGGCGGCGAAGACGGCCGGGTCGGGCTCGCGCCCCACCGAACCCGCGTCGGTCAACCGCAGGCCGAGCCGGGGCGTGACCACCCGACCCGCGTCCGCCGCGGGGAGCACCTCGGCACCGGAGCGGATCCGGTCGGCCAGCCGGTACATCCCGGCCGCCATGCCCGCGACGTCGCCACCCTGGACGGTCAGCTCGGTGCCGTGCACGTCGAGCCGGTACGACTCGGGGGTCCCGCCGAGAGTGGCCAGCAGGCCCGCCCGCAGCGTGTTGACCGCCGACAGGTCCGTGACCGTGGCGGTGCCCGGCGCGGCCGTGGCGGACCTGCCGGACTCGACCGGGGAGAGCACCGGCCGGGGCAGGCCGCGGGTGACGACCGCGTCGGCGACGGCGGCCGCGGCCTTTCTGACGCGCGGCTCGTCGGGCACGACGAGTGACGCCAACGGCGGGACCGGTGCGGGTGTTCGCGCCGGCGCGGCGACAGCGTCCTCGCGCGGCACCGCGGCGGGGGAGTGGCTCAGCCCCAGTGTGTCGCCGACGCCCCAGGCCACGGCCGCGCCGAGGGCCAACAGGACCGCCGCGGCGACGAGCAGCGGGTACGGCCTGCGGGCCGGGGCAATGTGAGCCACGCTCGCATGGTAGTGGCCGCATCGACCGCCGTCCTCGGCGTGCGGCAGTCATCCGCGCTGCCGCCGGCGGCGACGGCGCGGTCGTCCGCAGTCGGTCCTGAGTGTGATCACGGCGGCGATGGTGGTTGACACCACAAATATCCATCCGCAAGTATCGATGGATATTCGTGGTGCACGGAACGTGCGCCGTATCGGGGGACGTCTGTGTCCCAAGAACGGGGAGGTCGGATGAGACGAGAGCATCGACGTTTTCTGGGCGCTCTGGCGACCGGCGTGATCGTCGCCGGCGGGTTGACCACTCCGGCTTCGGCGTCAGCGGATGATCCGGAGGGCGGCCGCAACGCGGGGCAGGCTTCGGGGCTCGTCAGGGCGACGCCGGCGCAGGAGGTGGCGGCGGAGATCGGAGAGATCGCCGAGCGCGGCTACCGCGACATCTTCGCCGGTTTGAAGATCGACAGGGACGCGGGCAGGGTCACTCTCCACGTCACCGATCGCGGCAAGGCCGACCAGCTCGTGGGGCGCGCACTGGCCGGCGTCTCGGCCGCCCAGCGTGCCACGACGCCTGTCGACATCCGTATCAGTCGCTACTCGCGCGTACAGATGGAGAAGGCGAGCAGTCAGATCTGGAAGGCGGCGAGCACCCACCGCGCGACGGGCCTCAAGGTGTACTCGATCGTGCTGCCGAGTGACGGCCGGGGCCTGCAGGTGCGGGTGAACGATCCCAAGGCGGTCGGGCCGCTCTCCCAGACGGTCGCGGCAGCGGTGGGCAGCGCGATGGCCGCGGCGGACATCGAGTATGTGGCCGGCAACCCCATTCACAATGTGAGTAGGGAGAGTCCCAGCGCGCCGTACCCGGGCGGAATCCCGATCAGGTGGGGCTGGGAAGCCTCCGGCTGGACCTGCACGGCGGCCTTCGGCGTGCGCAACCCATCCGGCACCGAATATCTGCTCACCGCCGAGCACTGCTACGACAACGGTGACGACATCGAGTCGATGGACGGCGACAACATCGGCGAGATCAAGGCCGAGAACGACCTGAACGACGCCGCCATCTTCAACGTGAACACCTCCTCGGGCGTCTGGGTGAACGACGACTACGTCTTCGACGTCCGCTCGGGCCAGTACTCGTGGGACGGCGAACTCGTCTGCCAGAGCGGATACACCAGCTACCCGAACCGCTGCCAGATCGAGGTGGTGAACGAGTACGTCCAATGGTCGGACGACACCGGGAAGGTTCGCCAAGGTGTCGAGGGTCATCGGTGCGCGGGATGCTCGTCCGTCGCGCACGGTGACAGCGGCGGACCGGTATGGTCGATCCGGTCGGACGGGTTCGTCGCCGCGCGTGGCATCGTCAGTGCCGGCAGTGTGCCGGTTCAGGAGGGCGTCTCCTACGAGTACATCCTCTGGACCGAGGTACCCCCGGCGCTGACGGCGCTCGGCGTCTCACTCCAGACGTCGTAGGAAGCAGACTGGTTGGGCGTGGCGGGCCTGATCCCGCCACGCCCAGCGTCAAGGAGGTCGATCCATGACGAGGAACGTCGCACTCTCCGCAGCCGTCGTCGGTGCCGTCGGAAGCCTGGTCGCCATCGTCGCTCTTCCCTGGGCCGACTACGGCGACATCGCGGTGCCGCTCAGCAGATTCCCCGGTTGGGGTGTGTACGTGGGCAGTGTGGTGGCGCTGCACGCGTGTGTCGTCTGGGCCGTACTCGCTCGGACCGCCCGACAACCACTCACCCTGGCAGCCGTCGCCGCCCTGAGTCTGGTCGCCGTCGGATCGGCGATCCTCCTCCTGCTCGGCTACGACGACGCGTCGGCCTTGTTCAGTGGAGCGGTGCCCACGGTAGTGGCCCGGCCGGGCCTCGGTGGCATCGTCGCGGTCCTGGCGATCCTGGTCAGTGCCGGTGCGGCGGCGGTCAGCGGCGCGGGTCGTCGCACGACGGCGGTGGCACCGGCGCAGGCTCGCCCGTAGCGCCGACACGGCGGGCGAGAGCGAAGCGCCCGACCGAGGGGGAGCCGGACACGACGTCCACTGCCTAGGATGCCGACGTGAGTAGTGATTTCGGTTTCTGGAAGCGCGGTCTGGGTGATCCCGAGGACATCTTCGACAGGCTCGCCGAGGGCGACACCAGCGACCTGCTCTCCAGCTCGGACGTGAGACGGTTCCGAGACGGGCTGCTTGCTCGCTGGGCGGACCTCGAAGACGTGTTGGAGCCCTCGGAGTTCGACCTCGCGGACAGCCCGGATGACGCGCTGAAGTATGTGCTGCTGACGCTGTCCGTCCGCCAGCTCGACTATCTGCCAGAGGTCCTGTCCATGGCGAAGGACAACGGCCTCGTCGGGTTCAGTGGCGTGGCCGGCGAGCCCATCTAGGCGTTCTGCCACTGCTCCAGGTACTCCTCGGCGGTGATGCCGAGCAGGACGATGTCGTGCTGTCGACCCCGCCCGAAGTGGCTGCGGCGTCGGCGTCCCTCCTCGACGAACCCCAGGCGTTCACAGAGCCGCAGCGACGGGCGGTTGAACGGCAGCACCTCGACGTTGCACTTCTGGTAACGCCGTTCGCTGAACATGTAGCGCAGCAGGAGGACGGCCGCCTCGGTGGCGTGCCCCCTGCCGCGCCGCTCCGCGTCCAGCGCGATGCTCGCGCCGAAGGTGCCGTTCCAGGGTTGCGCCATCCGGGTCGACACCGTACCGAGGACCTCCTCATCCTGGGTGTCGACGATGGCGAGGGTGAACTCGTCGTCCTCGCGGGCGGTGATCTCGGGGGAGGTGCGCCGCTGGAACACCGTGGCCGGCCGGGGTGGTACGACGCCGCCCTGTTCGGCGTAATCGGCGTCCTCGGCGATTCGGCGCAGGACCGGCCAGTCACTCGGCTCCAGGGCGCGTAGCCGGACGCTCGTACCGGTCCACGGATGCATCGTCGTCACCTCTCCGTCGAGCCGTCCCTGAGGGAAGCTCAATATAGGACGGTTGAGTGACGGAAAATACCACCAAATAGATTGTTGGGGCCTAGATCGTCCGGAAGTCACTGAAAGTGTCACGTGTGGTACTCCCAGGCCATGACATAATCACCGCGATGGATGAGCATGGCCGTGAAGCCCAGTCGGTGGCCCGTTTCAACCAGTGGGCGCCGAGCTACGACGACGATGGCGTGCAAAGGATCTTCGCATCCCTGCATCGGACCACCCTCGACTGGGTGGCCACGTTGACGACCGAGCCGGCGTCGCTGCTGGATGTCGGCTGCGGCACCGGGGCCCTGCTGGAGGCGGCGGCGTCCCGCCTCGCCGGCGCGCGCCTGGTCGGCGTCGACCCGGCCGAGCAGATGGCGCGCATCGCCCGTCGGCGACTACCCGTCGGCGCGCAGGTGGTCTGCGCCGGCGCCGACCCGCTGCCCTTCGCCGACGGCACCTTCGCCGTGGTGGTCAGCACCATGGCGTTCAACTTCTGGCCGCGTCCCGTCGAAGGGCTGCGGGAGGCGGCCCGGGTGCTCGCCCCGGGTGGGCTGCTGGTGATCGCCGACCTGTTCGCGGTGGGCTGGCTGCGTCCCGTCGCACCGATGGTGGGTGCCGGTAACCGGCCGCGCAGCCGACCCGCGATGGGCCGGCTGCTGGCCGATGCCGGCCTGCGGGTCGTCGGGTGGCGCGCGGTGAGCCGGCGTGGGCCGGTGCCGATCCTGCACGCCGTGGCGGCGACCCGCAGGTGACGCTCAGCTCGGGGTGATGGTGCTGCGCCAGCCGCCCCGGCGGAACTCGATGTCGCCGGCGTAGTCGGGCGGGAGGCCGAACTCGGCCAGCCGGGTGCCGGCGTCGATCGTCACGTCGACCGTCGCCACGCTGGAGGGGCGCAGCGCGTTCTGGTACGCCATCGTCACCTCGCCGCGGCGTCCGGCGGCGTAGATCGGAGCGCTCGGCACCTCGGTGACCGGGGTGGCCGCCGGTTCGGTGACCAGGGCGGTACGCCTGTGGTCCAGCCCGGCGCCCTGAAAGGCCATGGTGACCCGGTTGCGGCCCTCGGCGTCGGCCACGACGGACTGGGTCGCGGCCACCGGCCGAACCTTCAGGCCGAGCAGCTGGGCCTGCGCCACCAGCGACAGGTTGGTGGTGCCGTACCAGAGCTGGAAGAACGCCTCCTGGGGTACGCCGTCGCGCGACTGCAGCAGCGTCAGGCCCATGGTGCTGACGTGCCGTCCGGGCCACCGGTGACCGTTGACCTCCACCCGTCCGCAGTGGTGGTCGGAGACCAGCAGGTAGCCCAGGTCCGGGCTGGGTGGGAACGGTGCGATCTCGTAACGTGCGGGCACCGCCGCGCGCAACTCGGTCAGCGGCGCGAGCAGCATCTCGTTGAACTCGTAGCAGTCCTGCTCCACGGTGGACACCGATCGGGTGCTGGTGGCCGCGGACGCCGCGGACGCGTGGAGGGCCACGGCGGCCGCGACGACCAGCGGGCACAGTGCGATGGCGACGGCGCGCAGCGCCGCCCGTGGGTATCTGGTCATGGTTCCCGCCCTTCGGTCCGACCCGGGTCGGGTCCGTCACCTCCGAATTCTTCAGCGCCGCCGGCTGCGGGCGGCAGACCAACCGACCTGACCGATGGGCCAGCGCCGGTCGGGGTCGCCGAACGGGCAGGGGCCGGACGGGCACCCGATGTGCGACGGTGGGGTGCGAGGAAGGGAGGGCGGCGTGGTCGACGAGAGCCAGCTGGCGGCGACGATCCGGGAGACCACACTGCCCGGCGGGCTGCGCGTGATCACCGAGACCGTGCCGTCGATGTCGTCGGTGGCCCTGGGCGCGTTCGTCGACGCCGGCTCCTGCGACGAACCGGCCGCCCTCGGCGGTCTCTCGCACTTCCTCGAACACCTGCTCTTCAAGGGCACCCGGCGACGCGACGCCCTCCAGGTGGCCCGTGCCATCGACGCGGTGGGTGGCGATTCCAACGCGCAGGCGTCCAAGGAGCTGACCTTCTTCCACGTGCGGGTGCGCGACACCGAGCTGCCCCTCGCCGTCGACCTGCTGCTCGACCTGCTCACCAGCCCACGGCTGGACGCCGACGACGTCGAGGCCGAGCGGCGGGTCATCCTCGGTGAGCTGGCGATGCAGGAGGACGACCCGGGCAACGTGGTACGGACGCTGCTGGGCCGGGCGATATTCGGCGACGGCTCGCTGGCCCGCCCCGCGGTCGGCGCCCGTGAGTCCGTCCTGGCGATCGACGCCGACGACGTGCGCGACTTCTACCACCGGCACTACCGGCCCGACCGGGTGCTGATCGCCGCGGCCGGCAACGTACGCCACGACGAGCTGGTCGAGCTGGCCGCCGCGGCGGTGGACCGCGCCGGATGGCGGGGCACGGCCGCAGGCGTGGACGCCGCCGCCGTCGACGTCCGGATGCGCGACGGCGGGCCGCGGGTGCGGGTGCTGCACCGGCCGTGGGAGCAGGCGCACGTCACGCTCGGCGTGCGCGGCCTGGGCCACACCGACCCCCGGCGGTACGCGATGACGGTGCTCGGCACGGCCTTCGGTGGCGGCCTGTCCTCGCGCCTCTTCCAGGAGGTACGCGAGAGGCGCGGACTGGCCTACGCGGTCGGCTCCTACGCGACGAGCTACCGGGAGACCGGCACCTTCGTGCTGTTCGCGGGGTGTGCGCCCGCGAAGGTCGACGACCTGCTCGCCTGCCTCGGTGAACAGGTCGTCGACCTGCGGGGGCGCGGCCTGACCAGCGATGAGCTCGACCGTGGAAAACGGCAACTGGCCGGCAAGTTCGTGCTCGGCCAGGAGGACACCTATTCCCGCATGACCCGGATCGCGAGCAGCCGGCTCTTCACGGGCGTCGCGGAGTCGGTGTCCGAGGTTCTCGACGGTATCGCCGCCGTCCGCGCGGAGGACGTCGACGCGGTGGCGGCCGAGCTCTGGGACGTCGGTCGGTCACGCCTCGCCGTCGCCGGGCCGATGGACCCGGACCACGACTTCGCGGCGGTGCTTCCGTGACGAGCCGGCGCGGCGCAGCGTCGGGTCGTTCCGCCAGTCGTGGGTCGTGGGCTCCGATCCGGGTCGCGGCCCGTTGGTCGCCACCCTTGCGGCCGGAGACGGCGTACGCGAGACTGAAAGCCCTCGTCGGCGCCGGGGATGCGGCCGGTGCGGCGGGGCGGTCGCTGTCGGCGCGGTGGAGCGTGCCGAAACGAGCTGCCACAGCTGGCCACTGTCAACACGGGCCTCTGAATCCGCGACGACGGTCTCGATGCGGTTCATCGTGATATTCCGTGACGCGGACGGGCACGGGCCTGACAGTGGGCGGTGTGGCAGGGTTCCCGTCGGCCGGGTGGAGCCGGCCGACGGGAACCCAGAAGTGCCCTACCGGGTCAGGAAAGCCCGCCGATGGCGGCCTGACGGGTCGCGACCAGCTCGTTGACCGGCATGTCGACGAAGTTGCCGCGCACACCGGTGAACGTGCCGTAGCCGGCCTCCGGGCCGTTGAACACGGCCTGCATGAACTGGTAGCCGGCGCCGACGCCGAGGATGAAGCCGGCGACGGTCGGGCAGGTCATCGTCGGGACGGTGGCCTGCACGGACTCCAGCGGCCGCAGGTAGTCGCTGTCGACCTCCGGCAGCAGGTTCTGGGCGACGGTCTCGATGCGGTTCATCGTTCTTCCTCCCTTGGTAGGTGTACCGGTGTTCCGGTGACTTCTACGTTAGGAAGGCGAGGAGGGAGAATCATCCCTCATATTGTTGGTTTGGATCGGGGCCCGCCGGGGGCATGATGGTCGATCGCCCCCGACAGGCCCGGACTCCTCAGCCGCGCGTCACCCGGGCGGCGCTGACCAGGCACACGGCGGCCGGCAGCAGCCCGACGACCCAGGCCCAGTCCTGGTCCCGCAGCAGGTAGTAGCCCACCAGCGCGGCCACCAGCGCGATCCCGTAGACGTTCAGTGTCGCCGTCGCGGCGCGGGCCGGCTCGGTGTCGGCGCCGGAGCGTCGGCGCTGCGACGAGTTGAGCCACACCAGCGCGCCGACGAAGAAGATGACGCTGAAGCCGAGGGCGGTCTGCACACCCGACGGCAGACGGCCCGCGCCGACGAAGATGAGGACGGTGACCGCGGCCAGGGCCAGCAGACCCGCCACGTAGCGGGTCCGGGCCGAGTCGCGAGGTCCACCATGGGCATCGGGTCGTGCGGTCATCCGCGTTCTCCTTCCGCTGTCGCGGCCACCGGGGTGGTGTCGGGGATGTCGAAGTAGGTCGACATCGCGGCCGTGCCGGAGATGACGGCGATGAACGCCTCCCGGGCCGACCCCAGTTGCTCGTTGAAGGCCATCATCGCCTCCGCCTGCTGGAAATAGTCCTCCACGTCACGGTCGGGATTGTAGAAGAACCGGACATACTCTAAGAAACCGGAAATCATTTCGTGATAGCCGGCGTGGTACCCCTCCAGTGCCCGCTCGGCCAGGTCGGGACGGCGCACCGCGACGTCGGCGGCCCGCGCGGCCGGGTGGGAGGCCAGGATGGACAGGCAGACCCCGCCGGAGAACAGCGGGTCGATGAAAGCGCCGGCGTCACCGACCGCGAGCCAGCCGGGCCCGGAGAACCGATCGGTGAGGTACGACCAGTCGCGCGTGGTGCGGAACTGGTCGACCTGCTCGGCGCCGGCCAGCAGGTGCTTGAGCTGACGGCTCTCCGCGATGCCGCGCGCGTACAGCTCGGCGATGTTGACGTCGGCGGCCTTGACCGTCTCGGTGGGCGTCACGAAGCCGACGCTCAACGTCGGCGGCGTGGTGCCCACCGGGATCGCCCAGAACCAGCCGTCGGTGACCTTCTCGACGAGGATGTTGCCCTCCTGCCCGGCCGGCAGGTCACCGGTGGGGGAGAAGTACGTCCAGTAGGCGAGACTGCGCAGGTCCTCCTGCCAGCTGACGGCGGCCAGGTGCCGGGTCAGCGCCCGGGCCTGCCCCGAGGCGTCGACCACCAGCGCCGCGCGCACCACCCGGGGCGCCGAGTCCCCGATGGTGTACGACACGCCGACCACCCGGTCGTCCTCGACGACCGGCAGCCCGACGGTGGCCTGGAACCGCACCTCCGCGCCCAGCTCGACCGCGCGGTCCAGCAGCAGCTTGTCGAATTCGGCGCGGCGCACGTGGTACGAGTACGGGTAGGGCCCGCCCAACTCGGCGAAGTTGACGTTCCACAGCTCGCGCTTGGCGCCCCAGACCAGGCTCAGCCCGTTCTTCTTGGGAAAGCCGTACGCCTCCAGGCGTTCCAGCAGCCCCAGGTCCTCCATCACGCTGAGCATGCCGGTGATCAACGACTCGCCGATGTGATAGCGGGGGAAGGTCTCGCGTTCCAGCACCAGCACGCGGTGCCCGCGCTGGGCGAGCTGGCCGGCGGTGCACGAGCCGGCGGGACCACCGCCGACGATCACCACGTCGAAGAACTCGTCTCCGGCGGTTCCCGATCCGGTCGGATCTGCCATGGGAAGTCTCCTTCGTTCTCGGTTCTCAGGCTTCGGAGGTGGGCGGACGGGGGATCGCGCAGGCCGCGGTGCCGCCCGGCAGTCGCGTCCGGTTGTCGGCCACCAGGCGGTAGACGCCGGCGGCGAGCCAGCGGGTCGGGGGCAGGGCCAGCAGCACGCCCACCGGTCGCCAGGCCGGCCGGCCGACCCGCAGCAACCGCGCGAACGCCTGCGCGCCACCGTGCACCCGGCCCGCGGCGTCGATGTAGAGCACCTCGTGGTCGGCGCGCTCGGCGGTCACGCCCAGCGGTGCCAGGTCGACGGTCTGGTACGCGGCGATCGTCACGTCCGGCCGCACCCAGCCGCTGATCCGGTTGATCGACTGGGTGCAGAAGCCGCAGTCGCCGTCGTACAACATGATCGGCCCGGCCGGGGCGGCCGGGATCCGGCGGGGGGACGCGTGGTCAGCCAACGGGACCTCCGGTGGGTTGTGGTGCCAGCGCGCCGAGCGCGGCGTGCCCCTGGCACAGCAGGCCCTGCTGCTGGGCGAAGACCACGGCCTGGGTGCGGTTGTTGACGCCGAGCTTGCGCAGGATGCTCAGCACGTGGCTGTGCACGGTGGCCGCGGAGATGAACAGGTTCTGCGCGATCTGCTTGTTCGGATGGCCCTGGGCGAGCAGGCTCAGCACGTCCAGCTCGCGGTCGGTCAGGGAGTAGTCGACTGTCGACTTCGAGTGCGCGCAGGCCAGTCGGCACAGGGCCGTGGCCAGGGTGGCCAGGATCGACGGCGGCACGAAGGGGTGACCGGCGGCGACGGCGCGTACGCCGATCATCACCTCCTCGGGTGGGCTGTCGAGCAGTAACACGCCGCGGGCGCCCGCCGAGATCGCCTGCGCCATCTCACCGGCCGACTCGAAGGCGGTCACCACGATCACGCCGCCGTGCCGGCCACGGTTGCCGGGGGCGGTCGCCAGCCGCGAGAGGTCGCCGGCGGACAACTCGATCGGCACCAGGCCGACCGCGCCGAGCGCGCCGCGCAGCCTCATGCACATGACGTCGACCGAGTTCACGACGACGACGTCGTGGGCCAACCGCGGCGCGCGAAGCACGTCGATGATCCGGTCGAACGTCGTCGGGTATCCATCCAGGACGATGACGGTGGTCACCGCGGCCTCCCCGCTGTGGGTCCAGGTCAGGCAATTGGGTGCCGATTGGACAGGAAGAGCATCACCGGCTCCTCGTTGACGTCCCGGCCGGACGATCGGGCGACCAGGAACTGGGTCCGCCTCGCCCCGGTGTCGTGGCGCTGGCTGTGCGTGATGTAGTTCAGCAGCGTCAGGTAGGCCACCGAGACCTGGATGTCCTCCTTCTCCAGTGCGGGCTCCTGGGTGATCTTGATGATCTCGTTCATGGTGTCGAAGACGATCTTTTCGCCGCGCCGGTTCGGGTGCCAGAACGCGTGCCGCAACGTGCGCTCGCTGGCGACCAGCACCTCCTTCCACTCCGTGACGCCGCCGTCGGCCAGCTCGTCCCGGAAGAGCAGGTGGTTGTCGTAGGTGCCCGGCTGCGGCGCGAAGAAGCGCCAGTCGGGCAGGAACACGCCGTGCGGGTCGAACCGCTCGGACAGCTTCGACTTGCGCGTCGGGTCCTGCTTGATGGCACTCGCCACGAACCAGGTCCCCAGCACGCCGTAGAGCGCCATCCTGCGGATCGCACCCCGGTTGATCCGACTCATCTCGGTCACCGCTCCCTTCCGGACTTGTGGTCCGCCGGATGCAGCGTCCGCTGCTCCCGGACGGCCCGGACGACGCTCTGCACCGCGGCGACCACCCGCGCCGCGGGCTCCTCGTGGGTGATCAGCTCGATGTGCTCGACGTCGTCGACGATCTCGTGCACCGCGTCGTCGGAGAGCCGGGCCAACTCCTCCTGCAACTGCAGGTGCACCGGGTCGCCGGTGACCGTCGCGCCCGCCGTCAGCACGTACAGCCGGCACTGCGGCGGCAGCTTCGCATCGCGTACCTCGGCGTTGACGTCGCTCTGCCACGCCTCGAACTCGGCGTACGAGCCGTGCCACATCTGCCGCGTGCAGAAGGCCGCCTTCGCCGACAGGCGTGCCTCCTCGGGCAGGCCGTCGATGCGGAAACGCCGGTCGCTGTTCGGGTTCAGCCGGATCATCCCGATGGTGCTCTGCCACATCGAGTCGCGCAGGTACTGCTCCACGAACGGCAGGCCGACGCGCTGGCGCTGCGACCGCACCAGCTCCTCCGGATGCGCCACGTCGGCGAGGACCAGGCCGGCCACCTGCTCCGGGTGCCGCTCGGCGAAGTGCCGCACCAGCAGACCGCCGTACGAGTGGGCGACCAGCACGTACGGCGGCCGGGCGCCCACCGCGTCGAGCAGCGCCTCCAGGTCGTCCGTCGTGCGCTCGGCCGTGCGCGGCAGCTCGCCCGGCGCGCTGCGGCCGATTCCGGCGCGGTCGTAGGCGACCGTGGGCGCGAACCCGGCCACCCCCTCCTGGATCCACGCCCACAGCTCCAGCGGGGTGGCCATTCCGCTCTCGAACACGACGGTGGGCCCGGGCTGCTCGCCCAGGCCGGTGGTGTGCACCCGCAGGGTGCGGCCACCGATGTCGACGTCGCCGCCGGGGCCGGGGATCAGGCGGCGGTCGCGGCGGGTCGCAGCCGCCTGGTAGGTGGCCCCGGCCACCAGGGCCACGGCGCTGACGCCGAGCCCCGCGGCCAGGATTCGCGGCATCTTGGTGGGCATGGCGGTCCTCCGGTCTCAGGAGGCGGTGGACGCCGACAGCGCCGGCACCGCGGTGAACTGCGTACGCACCAGCCGCTCGTAGAGCGTGTCGGTGGCGAGCAGGTGGGCGTGGGTGCCCTGGGCGCGTACGGCGCCGTTCTCCAACACGACGATGTGATCGGCCTGCACCACTGTGGACAGCCGGTGGGCCACGGCCACCACCGCCCGGCGTTCGGCGATCTCCGCGACCGCGGTCCGCAGCGCGAACTCGGCCTCGGCGTCGAGTTGGGAGGTCACCTCGTCGAGCAGCAGCACGTCGGGGTCGGGCACCAGCATCCGGGCGATGGCGATCCGCTGCCGTTGACCGCCGGAGAGCGTGCGGCCCTCCTCACCGACGGCGGTGCCCAGGCCGTCCGGGAGGGTGCCGATCCAGTCGGTCAGGCTGGCCTGCCCGACGGCCTCGGCGACCCGGGCCGCCGGCGCGTCCGGCTCGGCGTAGCGGATGTTCTCCTCGATGCTGCCGTCCATCACCCGCGACTCCTGCTCGACGAACCCGATGCGGCTGCGCAGCGTGTCCAGCGGGATCTCCCGGACATCGGTGCCGTCGAGCAGCACGCTGCCGGCGGGCGGCTCCCACAGCCGGGTCAGCAGGCCGAACAGCGTCGACTTGCCGGAGCCGGACGGGCCGACGATCGCCACCAGGCCCTGCCGAGGCACGTCGAAGGACACCCCGCGCAGCACCGGGCGGTCCGGCAGGTAGCCGAACCGCAGGTCGCGTACCCGCAGCAGCGGAGCGCTCGGCGCGGCCGGCATGGCCGGGGCCGGCGACACCGCAGCGGGCGACACCGGGGCCGGCGGCGTGGTGGCGTCGTCCTCCTGCGGGAAGCGCAGCAGCATGTCGATCCGGCTCACCGAGGCGAGCCCCTGCTGGAGCTGGCCCATCGCCGCGAAGAAGCTGACCAGCGGCGCGATCAGGTAGAACAGGTAGAGCAGGAAGGTCGCGAACTCGCCGATGGTCAGCGCGCCGGAGCCCATCCGCACCGCGCCGACCGCGAAGACCACAGCGAACGAGCCCTGCACACCGGCGTCGGCCGTCGGCGCGAGCAGGGCGTTGAGTCGTACCGTGCGCATGCCGGCGTCGTGCGCGGCGGCGGCCTTCTCGTTGACCCGGTCGGCCTCGCGCTGCTCGGCGCGGCTGAGCTTGATGGTCGTCACCGCGGCGAGCGCCCGTTGCAGGTCGCTGCCCAGCTCACCCACCCGCGACTGGGTGGCCTCGGTGGCGATCCGGATCCGGCGGGCCAACGCCACGCTGCCGCTGGCGGCGACCAGGACGCACAGCAGCGCGGTGAGGCTCAGCACCGGGTCGATGACGGCCATCAGCACCACGGTGGCGGCCACCGTGATGCCGGTCAGGAAGAGCACGGCCAGGCTCTGGGTGAGCGCGGTCCGCAGCAACGACGTGTCGGCGACCAGCCGGGTGAACAGGTCACCGCGCCGGTGCTGCCAGTGCGCCGGCAGGGTGGCGCGCACCAGCCGCATCACGATGGTCCGCCGGACCGCGAGCACCACGTGGGTCCCGGAACGCCCGATGATGTAGGACTGGAAACCGGCGAGGGCGGCCTCGACGACGAACAGCGTGATCAGCACGAGCAGCGTCCCCACCGCGAAGCGCTGCGCGGTGAGCTGCCCGACCAGCTTGCCGATGACGATCGGCTGCACCAGGGCGGCGGCGGAGCCCAGCAGGCCGAGGAGCACCGCCAGGGCCAGCCCGAGGCGGTGCGGCCGCAGCAGGCGCATGGTCACCCGCAGCGGGCCGACCGGCGCTGCCTCCCGGTCCCGCCGATCCCGCTCAGCCACGACGCAGCTTGCGGAAGAAGTCACCGAGCAGGTTCACGTCGCTGGCCGACATGTGCTTCGCGACGTGGACGATGGCCGGGTAGGTGCCGACGAACGAGTACACGAACCGGTTGAGACCCATGAAGACGGCGTTGCCGACGTGGAAGCCACCGCCCATGCCGAGCATGGCCCACGCGGGCAGCTTGGGGGCGGCCATCATCAGCGGCATCGCCAGCTCGCTGGCCACCACACCCCAGCCGGCGGCCTTGGCGAGCCGCGGTCGCGACTTGAGCAGCTCGTAGACGCGCTTGTCGCCGTACACGGTGGTGCGGAAGATGCCCGGCATCGCCATGCCGTTGCGCCACGGCGCGCCGACCAGCTTGGACAGGCCGGCGGCGAAGTACGACAGGTTGGTCTGGCCGGCGAGGAACCAGGCGCAGGCCTCCTTGGCCTTCTCGTCGTTGGCGAAGATCCGACTCGCGGTGAGGGTGGCGTAGGTCAGCAGCGACATGTGCTCGGTGCCGTCGGTGCCGTAGCGGATCCGGAAATGCAGCAGGTAGTTCGTCGCGGCGATGTAGGCGACCGAGACGTCGCGCACCTTCTTGCTGCTGTACGGGTTGATCAGCGCGACCGCCGCGGCGAGGCGGAGCTGGTAGATGAGGTAGATGCCCGGCGGCTTGAACAGGTAGTCCAGCAGGTCGCCGAGCTTGCCGGCGGTCAGCTTGTGCCGGGACCGCTCGACCTGCCAGCTCAGCAGGCCGGTGTCGGTGAAGACCTGCGGCTGCGTGAGGAACTCCAGCGACGCCAGCGCCAGACCGAGCGATGAGATCTGCTCGACCTGCTTGAGCGCCTTGTCGACGGGGACTACTTCGTTACCGGCCATCGGCTTCTCCTGCCAACGTCGATCGGGTGGGGGTCGGGGTGCCGAGGCCGCTTGCGACGCCGACGCGCCGGGGAGTCTGCGCCGACTCCCCGGACACGTGGCGAGGTCCTACTAGCGCGTGACCGCCAGGCGGCGGCTCTGCACGAGCTCGGAGACGGTCATCTGGTCGGCGGTCTCGCTGTCGAGGCGGTAGCCGGTCGGGGTCTCCTCGGCACCGCCCCACTTGTGGTACGCGTAGAGGCCGGCGCCGACGGCGACACCGACGGCGAACGGGGTGAGGACCGGCGCGGCAACGCCGACCAGCTCCAGCGGCTCGAGAACGCCCTCGCCAACGGCGGGGATGTGACGCTCGGCCGCAGCCTCCATACGGTTCATTCAGTCCTCCTGTGGATAGAACCGGCTGTTGTCGAAAACTCTATTCTTCGATCGGTTCCTTCGACTCCACCAAAGTGCTGAACAATGAGCCAAGTATGGTTCGGCGCGGTAATCACGGTAAATACCCGAGTGGGCTGACGGCCTGGTCACATCCGGGTATAGCCAGGTGGCTAGGTCCCCCCTAGCCACCTTTCCGGCCCGTCGGGTGCGGTCATTGGAATAGCACCAGAAAATGGGCGTGGATCTATGATTTGTTGCCGGTTCGGGCTGGTTTTGAAACTGCCGAAAAGGAGGCGACCGTGCCGAATTCCGTCGCGTTGACAACCCATCTGCTGGTGCAGTTGGCCGTGGTGCTCGGCGCCTGCCGACTGGCCGGCGCCCTGCTCGGCCGGCTCGGCCAGCCACAGGTGGTGGCCGACATGATCGCCGGGTTCGCGCTCGGCCCGCTGGCACTCGGGCTGCTGGCCCCACCGGTGCAGCAGGCGCTCTTCCCCCGCGAGCTGGAACTCGCCGGCGCCACCGTCGCCCACCCGTCGGCCCAGATCCTGCACGTGCTCGGCCAGCTCGGCGCCACCCTGTTCATGTTCCTGGTCGGCCTGTCCTTCGACAGCGGAGGCGCCATCCGCCACCTGCGCACCGCCACCACCACGGCGGTCGCCAGTCTCGCCGCGCCGCTGGCGGTGGGCGGCCTGCTCGGCCTGGCGCTGGCCGGCGGCGCCTTCGGCGTCGCCGCGTCCGACGACGGCTGGTTCGGTCCACACATCCCCGGCTGGCAAGCGGCATGGTTCCTCGGCCTCGCCGTCGCCGTCTCCGCGTTTCCCGTGCTGGCCCGCATCCTGGAGGAGACCGGCGCCACCCGCACCACCGTGGGCACCGTGTCGCTGGCCTGCGCGGCCACCGACGACGCGGTGGCCTGGATGATGCTGGCGGGCCTGATGGCGACCGCCGGCGCCGCCGCCCACCTCGGCGTCCTCGCCGTCGCGGGCGGCCTCGCCTACGTCGCGGTGCTGGTCGCCATGCGTCCGCTGCTGCGGCGCTACGCCCGCTGGGCGACCGAGGGCGGCCACGCGCTGCGCCCCGCAGCCGTCGGCGCGGCCCTCGTGCTGCTGACCGCCTGCGCCGCCACCACCGAGGCGATCGGCCTGCACGCCGTCTTCGGCGCGTTCGTCTGCGGGATGGTCATGCCCCGCGAGCTGCGCGAACACCTCACCGGGCGCATCGCACCCCTGACCACCACGCTGCTGCTGCCGCTCTTCTTCGCCTCGGCCGGCCTGCGCATCGTCACCGACACCCTGCTGGAACCGAGCGGTTGGCTGGTGCTGGCCGCCGTGGTGCTGGTCGCCGTGCTGAGCAAGGGCGGGGTGAGCGCGCTGGTGGCCCGCTGGTCCGGGCTGAGCTGGTCGCAGTCCGCGTCCGTCGGCGCGCTGCTCAACGCCCGCGGCATGATGGAGCTGGTGCTGATCGACGTCGCGTTGCGCGCCGGGCTGATCGGCCCGAAGCTGTACACCGTACTGGCGCTGATGACCATGGTGACCACGTTCGCCGCGGCGCCGGTCTTCGTGCTGACCCGCCGCCGCTGGCCCGCGTCACCCGCGGCCGTCGCTCCGGTGGCCGTCTCGCGGGTGCCCGCCGGATAGCGCCGCCCGGGCGGCGGCCCCGTGACGCCGGCCGCCGCCCGGGCCGAACGAGGGGGTCCGTCGACCGAGTGGGCGACCGCCGCAGATCGGCGAGGGGTCCGCAGACCGCCCGGGCCGCCGCCGCAGACGGACGAGGCGGTCCGTCTACGGCGGCAGCGCCGACTCACCGTCCGACCAGTGCCGCCAGGTCGACCTTGTCGTGGGCGGTACGCGGCAGCGCCGCCATCCGGCGGATCCGGCTCGGCACCAGGTGGGCGGGGAGACATCCCGCCACGTGGGCCCGTACCTGCTCGGGCGCGAGGTCGGCGCCGGCGCGCGGCACGTAGTAGGCGACCAGCTGCAACTCGCCGAGCTGGTTGGCCTCGGCGAGCACCGCGCACTGGGCCACCGCCGGATGGGCCGCGACGGCCGCCTCCAGCTCGCCCAACTCCACCCGGAACCCGCGCAACTGCACCTGGCGGTCGCGGCGACCCAGGTAGTGCAGCCGCCCCTCGGCGTCCTGCCGCGCCCAGTCGCCACTGCGGTAGTACCGCTGCCCGTCCAGTGTGACGAAGCGTTGCGCGGTCAGCTCCGCGCGCCCCAGGTACCCGTGCGACACCGACGCGCCGGTCACCAGCATCTCGCCCGCCGCACCGACCGGCACCGGGCGCAGTTGCTCGTCGACCAGGCGGACCCGCAGGTGCGGCAGCGGTCGGCCGATCGGCGTGGCGCCGGGCAGCGTGGCCGCCTCGTCGTCCAGCGCCGCGAACGTGACGTGCACCGTGGTCTCGGTGATGCCGTACATGTTGACCAGCACGGCCGCCGGGGCCACGGCCAGCTCCCGCCAGGCCCGCACCGCGCCGGTGTGCAGGGCCTCGCCGCCGAAGACGACGTAGCGCAGCTCGGGCAACGGCTCCGGGTGGACCTCCAGCTCCGCGACGAGGTGCCCGAACGCGGTGGGCACCTGGCTGAGCACGGTGACCCCCTCGTCGGCGAGCAGCTCGCCGAACGCGCGCGGGTCGGCCGCCACCCACGGCGGCACGATCACCACCCGACCGCCGTGCAGCAGCGCACCCCACAGCTCCCAGACACTGAAGTCGAAGCTGTGCGAGTGGAACATCGTCCACACGTCGGCGGCGGACAACGTGAATCGCTGCGCGCAGGCGTCCATCAGCGCACCCACGTGCGTGTCGCCGACCACCACCCCCTTCGGCGTCCCGGTGGAGCCGGAGGTGTAGATGACGTACGCCGTGCCGGGCGGCACCGCGCGCGGCGGGCCGCCGCCGGTGCGGACCACCGTCGGCCGCCCGGTGTCCGGGTCGACCTGCACCAACGCGTCGATCCCGGCGTCGGCGACGATGTACTCCTGCCGGGACGCGGGATACGCCGGGTCGATCGGCACGTACCCGCAGCCGTGCTCCAGGATGCCGAGGATCGCCACGACCACCTCGGCGCAGCGGGGCATCCGCAGCCCCACCAGGGTGCCCTCGGGCACCCCGGCGTCGGCGAGGTGGCGGCGCAGCTCCCGCGCGGCGGCCGCCAGCTCCCCGTAGCGCAGTTCCCGGTCCCCGTCGGTCACGGCTACCGCGTCCGGGTCACGGGCGACCTGCTCGGCGAAGCGCCGCGCCAGCGTCAGCACGGCACGGCCCGGCGTCGCATCGGTGCCCCCCCGACCGCGCCCACCAGTGCTGCGGGGGACCGGGTGAACAGCAGATCCACGCTGCCGTCGGTGGCGCCGTCGGACCAGCCGATCGTCACCTCGTAACCGGCGTCCTCGCCGAGCGCCGCCAGGCCCTCCGGGTCGACGGCGTCCCGGTCGCCGTCCAGCCGACGCTGGCAGGCCGCGACGGGCATGCCGGTGGCGAGGGCGAACGCCGCGGACACCTCTCCGGCGAGGCGGGCGTTGACCAGACCGGTGACCCGGACGGCCGGCACGCCGTCGGCCAGCGCCGCCGGTAACCCGGCGAGGTCGCAGGGCACCGGGGGAGTGCCGGAGCGGACCGGCGCGGCGGTGTGCAGCACCACGTCGTACCGGTGCCGGGTCAACTCGTTGTGGAAACGGCCCCGCTTGACCCGGACGTCGACGCACGCCACCCCGTCCAGCCGCGTCGCCGCCTCGGCGAAGAAGTCCGGATCCACCAGCAGCTCCTTGTCCAGCGCCACCGCGCGGGTGACGTCGGCGCGGATCTGCGCCGGGTCGTCGCCGGGAGCGGCGCGCAGCAGCCTCACCGCGGCCTGCATGGTGAAGGCCAGGCGGGCGTTGCGGACGTCGCCGACGAACACCGCGCCACCGGGGCGCAGCAGCCCGACGACGCGGGCCAGGACGGCGTCGAGGTAGTCGAGGGTCGGGAAGTACTGCACCACCGAGTTGAGCACCACCAGGTCGAAGGACGCGGCGGGCAACCCGCTGACGTCGTGCGCGGCCTGATGACGCAGCACCACCCGATCGCGGAGATCCGGGCGGGCGGCGGTCTGCTCGGCCAGGCGCCGCACCACCGCGCCGGACAGGTCGGTGGCCCAGTACGCCTCGCACTCCGCTGCCAGCCGACCCAGCAGCAACCCGCTGCCCGCACCGATCTCGAGCACCCGCTCGGGGCGCAGGGCGCGAATACGATCCACTGTGGCCTGCTGCCACTCGCGCATCTCGGCCAACGGGATGGGCCGGCCGGTGTAGCTGCTGTTCCAGCCGGAGAAGTCGGCCCCGAGCCCGTCGCCGCCCTCCGCGTAGAGCTGGTCGTAGATCGACTCCCAGTCCCGGACCACCGCGGCGTCACCGGTGTCCACCGGCGGGGCGGACCGAACGGCCGCGCGGCCCACCAGGTCGACGCAGCCCTCCGGCCGACGTCGGCCCAGATCCCCGGTGCGCCGCAGTCGGGTGCCGAACGGGTCCACCACCACGCCGGTCGGCTGGCCGCCCGCAGGATCGAGGGCGGGAACGGATTCGCCGCCGACGTAGAGTTCGCCGACGTCCCCGGCGGGGGTGGGGTGCAGGTCGGGGTCGAGCAGGCGCAGGGTGGTGCCGGGCAGTGGCAGGCCCACCGGCGGCCCGTCCGGCAGCGGGGCGCCGGCCGGCAGGCGCAGCGCCGCGCAGCCGAGACCGCCCTCGACGGGGACGTACTCCCAGGTCAGCGCCGTGCCCGGGTGCCGCTGACGCCACCGCGCGACCTCGTCGCACGGCAGCCGCGGCCCGGTGAGCACCAGCTCCCCGGTGGGGGACGCCTCGTCCGGCAGCGCGGTCAGCGTCGCCAGGTCAGCCGGGGTGAGCTTGGCGAAGGTGGGTCGCCAGCCGGACCAGGCGGCGTCCTCCAGCTCGCCCAGCTGCACACAGCCGCCGGCCAGCAGCGGCACCAGCAGGGCGGCCAGTTCCCCGGCGGTGCCCGGCAGCGCCGGGAGCACGGCGACGCCGGCTGCGGCGGGGTACGCGGGCAGCGCCCACCGCAGGTACGCGCTGAGCGCCCGCCCGCTCAGCGCGCCGTCGTCGCCGAGCAGCACATCGTCCTCGGCGGTGCCGCCGAACACGACGCGCAGCCCGTCGAGCACGGGCGGAGCGGTCGGCGCGGTCCCGAACGGCAGGACCACCGCGGTGCCCGCCGGGCGGGCACCCGGGTCGGCGGCGAGCACGACGGCCGGCGCGGTGCCGCCGTCCCGGGGGGTGTAGGCGGCGCCGACGCGCAGCGTGGCGAGCAGCGCGGCCACCGCCCCCGGGACGTCGTCGTCGACGGCGATGCCGACGGGGGTGCCGGGGCCGACGCCCCGGGCGCGCAACGTTTCGGTGAGCTGTCGCGTCCAGCCCTCGAGCCGGCCGTGGGTCACGGTCTCGGCGTCGGTGACGAGGGCGGGACGCTCCGGACAGGCGTGGGCGACGGCGAGGCAGCCGGAGTCGGTCATGGCGCTCACCCCCGCACCGGCTCGGCGTCCACGCTCGCCGAGGGGGCGGGCACGTGGCCGATGGCGGCGAAGTAGTCCAGGCACCGCCCGATGAACGCCCGACCCACCTCGGGGGCGGGCACGTCGTCGCCGAGGACGGCGCGCGCCCGACTGGTGTCGTACAACGGTTCGTGCCACCCGGCGGCGTTGGCGCGTACCCAGGGGCCGAGCACCGACAGCACCAGGTCCCACCGGCCGTCCGGGTCGCGGCGGGACAGCCGGACCAGTTCGGCGTACCACTGCTCCAGCGACACCCCGGCGGTCCGGTAGCCCCGGTCGGACAGCGCCCCGGCCAGCTCGTCGAAGGTGAACGGCGACGCCGCGGTCAGGTGGAACGCCTGGCCGAGGGCGTCCCGGCGAAGGGAGAGCGCCGCCACGCCGGCCGCCACGTGCTCGACCGTGGACACCGGCAGCGCGATGCCGCTGTCGGGGACGAGGCCCAGGGCGACGCAGCCGCGCACGATGTCGCTGACCACGTCGCCGACCTTCCACCGCCCGGTCACCGGGCTCCCGATCAGCCGGGCCGCCCGGGTGACCACCACCGGTACGCCGCGTGCCGCCGCCTCCCCGACGATCCGGTCGGCCACCCACTGCGACTGGATGTAGCCGTTGTAGAGGTGCGGCGGGGGAGTGTCCACGAAGACCTCCCGACCGGCCCGCTCGGCGTCGGCGAGGTCGGTGACCTCCGCCGGCGACACGTAGTGCACCGGGATGGTTCCGGCGCTGCCCGACGTGGCCAGCCGCAGCACCTCGCGGGTACCGCCGACGTTGGTCGGCCGGACCCGCCGGTACGGCGGCAGGATGTTGACCACCGCGCCCAGGTGGTAGATCGTGTCGAGGTCGTCGGCCAGCGCCGCGAAGGTGTCCGGGGCGAGACCCAGGCGCGGCTGTGACAGGTTCCCGGGCAGCACCTCGATCCGGGCGTCGAACGCGTCGTTCCAGCGGCCTGCGGCGGCCAGCGCCTCCCGCACGCGGCGGCGACCGTCGGCCGGGTCCAGCGAGCGGACCAGGCACACCACCGTCGCCTGCGTGTCGCGCAGCAGCCGTTCCAGCAGGGCGCTGCCCAGGTAGCCGGTGCCGCCGGTGAGCAGCACCCGTCGCGGTTCGGCCGTCCACCGCACCGGCCCCCGGAGGGTGATGTCCTCGTCGAGCACCGCCTCGCGGAGCACGTCGACGTGGCCACGGGGGTCCCGGGCGCGGTCGTCGGCGACGCCGCCGGCCTCGATCAGGGCCGCCAGGCGGGCCACTGTCGGCCCGGCGAACAACGCCTGCAACGGCAGCAGTGTGCGCCACTCGTCGTGGATCCGGTTGGCCGCGCGGGTTCCGAGCAGCGAGTGCAGGCCCAGTTCGACGAGGTTGTCGTCGCGGCCGACGTGCTCCAGTTGGAGCAGGTCGGCGAAGAGCGCACTCAGCGCCGCCTCGGTCTCCGTCCCGGCAGCCGGCGCGGGGGCGCCCGGTGCGGGGCTCGGGTTCGCCGCCTGCTCGGTCGACGGCTGCGCCGGGGCGGCGACCTCCGGGATGTCGCCCAGGCGCGCCGGTTCGTCGCGCATGATCGCCGCGAGCACGTCGTGCACGCCCGCGACGAGTGCCCGGGCCCGAGCCGGGTCGACGCGCCGACGGTCGTGGATGAGGTGCAGCGGCAGGTCGTCGCCCGGAAGCACCATCAGCACCAACGGGGTGTGCGGGCGGGTGTGCAGCTGGAAGCCCTCCAGACCCAACCCCTCCTCACCGAGCGTGAACGGCGGCAACGGCATGTTCTGGAAGCCGACGATGCTGTCGAAGAGGTCGGTGCCGGGCGGTGCGCTGCTCCACCGCTGGATGTCGGCCAACCCGGTGGCGGCGTTGTCCCGAACCGCGATGATGTCGTCCTGGATGGCCCGCAGCCACGGCACGACCGGGCGTTCCGGGCCGAGCGTGCTGCGTACCGGCACGGTGCCGACCAGGCAGCCGACCATCGACTCCGCGCCGGGCAGGTCACCGGGTCGGTGGGCGAAGGTGGTGCCGACGGCCACGTCGGCGCTGCCGATGGCCCGCCCCAGCACCAGCGTCCACGCCCCCTGCACGAGCGTGTGCAGGGAGAGCCGGTGCCGCTGCGAGTACCCGCGCAGCTCACCGGCGAGGTCGCCGAGGGAGAGATCGACCCAGTCGAAGGCGGGCCCGTCGGCCGGAGCCGCGCCCCCGTCCAGGCGCAGCGGCGCAGGCTGGTAGCCGGCCAGGTAGCGGCGCCAGAACGGCCCCACCGCCTCCGGGTCCTGGCGCTTCCACCAGGCCACGTAGTCGCGGAAGCGGCCCGGTGCCAGCAGCACCGGCTCCCGGCCACGTACGTACGCCTTGTAGGCCGCGGTGAAGTCGGACATCATCAGGCCGACCGACCAGCCGTCCACCACCAGGTGCGACAGGCGCAGCGCGATCTGGAAGCGGTCGTCGGCCAGCAGGCACAGCCCGACCCGCATGATCGGCGGGGTCTCCAGGTCGAAACCGCGCCGACGCTCGTCGCGCAGCAACTCCTCGAGCAGACGATGCTGCTCGGCGGCCGGCAGGGCCCGCCAGTCGTGGGTCTCCCGGGGCAACGCCACCCGGGCGTGCACCGCCTGCACCGGCTTGGCGATGCCGTCCCAGCGAAACGCGGTCCGCAGCGCCGGGTGGCGGTCCACCACCAGCTGCCAGGCCCGCCAGAACGCCTCCCGGTCCGGGCTGCCGGTGAGGGTGAGCACGGTCTGCTCGACGTAGAAACCCTCGTCCGGCGCGTACAGGTGGTGGAAGAGCATGCCCTGCTGCATCGGGGTCAGCTCGTAGACGTCGTCCAGGTTGGTACGGCTCATGCCCGCCTCCGTAGCGGTGTCGGGCCGGCGATCGCGGCTAGCGTGCCGGACAGGCGCGACAGCAGCTCGTCCCGCGCGGTACGCAGGAAGAAGTGGCCGCCGGGGAACATCTCAAGGGCGAACGGGCCGGTGGTGCAGCCCGTCCAGGCGGTGAGCGCGTCGGGGTGGACACCGACGTCGTCGAACCCGCCGAACGCCGTGACCGGGCAACTCACCGGCAACCCGTGGTACGAGTAGTCGTCCACCACGGTGAAGTCGGCCCGCAGCACCGGCAGCAGGATCTCCATCAGCGCGTCGTGCTCCAGCACCTCCGGCGGGGTACCGCCGAGGGAACGGATGTGGTCGCGGAAGAGGTCGTCGGGCAGCGCCGACACGGGCGGTTCGACCCGGGGTACGCCGGGAGCCCGCATCGCCGCCACGAACAGGTGCTCGGCGACCATTCCGTAGTAGTGCTCCAGCCGCCGACACAGTTCGAAGGCGAGCAGCGATCCGTAGCTGTAACCGAGCACCGCGAAGCGCTGCCCGGGCCGGGACAGCACCGCGCCCAGCAGTTCGGCGACCAGAGGCTCCAACCGGTCCACCGGATCCTCGTGGAAACGCAGGCCGCGTCCGGGCAGTTCGAGCGCGTCCACCGTGACGCCGGGCGGCAGGCTGTCGGCCCAGTCGGCGAACACCCGCGCCGAGCCCCCGGCGTACGGGAGACAGTAGAGCGCCAGCGGGGTCACCACGGCCGCTCACCTCCCGCGCCGACCAGGATCGCGCCGATGGTCCGGAACTGGATGTTGGACGTGCCCTCGTAGATCTTGCCGACCTTGGCGTCCCGGTACAGCTTCTCCACCGGGTGGGCGGTGGTGAACCCGTTGCCGCCCAACGTCTCCACCGCCTGCGAGGCGGCGCGCTCGGCCACCTCCGACGCCAGGTACTTGGCCATCGCGCTGACCCGCAGTCGGTCGGTGGGTGTGCCGTGGTGCAGCACCCGCACCGCGTCGTAGAGCAGGACCCGGGCCGCCTCCAGCTCCGCGGCGAGCCGGGCGAGGGGGAACAGCACCCCCTGGTACGCCACGATCGGCTCGCCGAACTGCTCGCGCCGCTGCGCGTAGCCGAGCGCCTCGTGCAGGGCACCACGGGCCAGACCGACGAGCTGCGCCGCGATGCCCAGCTTGCCGACGTTGAGCGTCTCCATCGCCAGCAGGTCGGCGGCGCCCACCCGGCCCAGCACGTTCTCCCGACCCACCGGCACCCCGTCGAGTCGTACGTCGCAGGTGGAGCTGGCCCGGATGCCGAGCTTGGATCTGGGCGGGCCGACGGTCAACCCCGGCGAGTCGCGGTCCACCAGGAACGCGGTCAGCCCACCGGCCGCGCCGTCGACCCGCGCGAACACCAGGAACAGGCCGGCCTCGGCAGCGCTCGTCGTCCAGCACTTGCGCCCGTGCAGGAGGTACCCCTGACCGCGGGGCTCGGCCCGGGTGGTGAGCGCGAAGGCGTCGCTACCGGCCTGCTCCTCGGAGATCGCGTACGCGCCCGCGAGGCCGGTCGCCAGCCGGGGCAGGTACCGGCGCTTCTGGTCACCGGTGCCGTGGCGCAGCACCGCGCTGGCCACCAGCGCGTTCTGCACGTCGACGAAGACGGCGACGGCCGGGTCGACGGCGGCCAGTTCCTCGATCGCGATGAGCACCGCGAGCAGGTCCTGACCGGCGCCGCCGTACGTGCGGGGGATCTCGATGCCCATCAGGCCGGCCGGTACCAGCTTCTTCAGCAGCGTCGGGTCGAGGGCCGACGCGGCGTCCATCTCGCCGACCAGCGGGCGTACCTCGGTCTCGGCGAAGTCGCGGACCGCGTCCCGCCAGGCGGTGTGCCGCTCGGACAACGCGGTGACCGGGCGGGCGATCGTGTCGGTGGTCGTCACAGCTCCTCCTCCATGTCGTCGAGCACCGCGGCCAGGTCGTCGGTGCCGAGGTCGGCCAGCGGGAAGTCGCCCGCCGACACCTGGCCCGACCCGAGGTCGCGGCTGTGCGCGGCGATGTCGCGCAGGCCGGTTTCGAAAGCGTCCGCCAGGCTTGGCAGGTCGACCGTCGGGTCGGCGCTGCTCCAGTGGATGTGCAGGGCACCGGCGTAGTCGACGACGGTGAGGCGTACGGCCGCGCCGAGGCTGTCCCGCTCCCAGCGGGGCCAGGGCGCCGGATTGCCCGGTGGCAGCAGTCGGGCCAACCGGGACCGCTCGCCGAAGCGTTCCAGCACGTGCAGGGCGAGCCGGCCCGGCCCGTACGCTTCGTCGGCGGTGGAGCGGCTCCACTGCTTGACCGCCGGCAGCAGCACGGCCAGGTCGTCGGTGTTCAGCGTGCCGGGAACCTCGGCGATGGACAGGATCGCGCCCACCGTCCGGGAGGTGTCGACAGTGCCGTCGTCGCGCCGGTCACCCACCACCAGCAGCGGACCGTCCAAGCCGGTGCGCCGGGCGGCCACTGTGAGGGCCGCCAGGGCGGTCTCGGTCAGGCTCAGCCGGTAGCCGCGCCGGACCGCGTCGGTGAGCCGCTCGGTCTCGTCGGCGGTGAGCCGGCTGACGGCCTGGTGCGGCGTCACCCCCGGCACCACGGCCGGCTCGACGGCCACGAACCCGGCCTCCTGCGGGGACTGCTCGGCCCACCTGGTGAACGGGTCGGTGGGCGGCGCCAGCACGACGCTGTCACCGTTGCGCAACTGCTGGGTGATGCTCAGGAACTCGGAGACCACGACCTCCCACGAGGTCGCGTCGACGACCAGTTCCGAGGCGAGCAGGGTGAGCACCCGGCCGTCGGCGCCGAGGTCGAACACCGCGGCTGCGAAGACCATGCCGCGCTCGACGTCGAGTTCCTCGCGCATCTCGTCGACCATCTGGGCGACCGCCTCGGCCCGTACCTCGGCCGGCAACGTGCCCAGCTCGATGACCGGCAGGTGGGCGGAGACCTCGGCGGCCGGCACGGCCGCCTGGCACCAGCCGTCGTCGCCGGTCACCGCGAAGCGGGTACGCAGTGCCGGGTGCCGGGCGACGATCTGGCGGACCGCCTCGCGGGCCGCGTCGAGGCACAGATCCGCCTCGACGTGGAGGTCGACCCGGTGGGCCCCGGCCGGTAGGCCGGGCGCGGCCACCGCGAGCAGGCGCCGCTGGAACGGCGTCACGCGGGTCGCCGCGACCCCACCGCCCGGAGCCGCCGCCACGGCGCCGCGCGCCTCCAGCCGCTCGGCCAGGTCCACGATGGACTGCGCCTCGAAGAGATCCTGGAGCCGCAGGTCGATGCCCTGGTCGTTGACCTGGGTGATGATCCGGACGCCGATGATCGAGTCACCGCCGAGTTGGAAGAAGTTCGCCCACGGGTCGACCTCGTCGACGCCGATGGCGTGCGCCGCGATCTGGCACAGCCGTACCGCCAGCGGCGTCAGCTCGCCCCGCTCCCGCTCGACCGCGACCACCCCGGGTTCGGGCAGGTTGTTGCGGTCGACCTTGCCGTTCGGGGTGAGCGGCAGGGCGTCCAGGAGGGTGATGGTGCTGGGGATCATGTACGGCGGCAGCAGGGTCGCGGCATGCGCGCGCACGCCGTCGGCGAGGTCCGGATCGTCGACGTGCTCCGGCCCGGCGACGACGTACGCGGCCAGCCGACGGTGGTGGCGGTCGCCGGTGGCGATCGCCACGGCGGCATCCACGCCGGGGTGGCTGGCGAGGGCGTGTTCGATGTCGCCGAGTTCGATGCGGTAGCCGCCGATTTTGACTTGGTGGTCGTTGCGGCCGGCGAATTCGATGGTGCCGTCGGGGTGTCGGCGGCCGAGGTCGCCGGTGTGGTAGAGGCGTTGGCCGGTGGTGGGGTGGGTGATGAAGGCGGTGGTGGTTTTGTCGGGGTCGTTGTGGTAGCCGTCGGCGAGGCCGGTGCCGCCGATGTGGAGGTGGCCGGTGACGTAGGTGGGGCATTCCTGGTGGCGGTCGTTGAGGACGTGGATGGTTTGGTTGGTCATGGGTTTGCCGTAGGGGATGGAGTCCCAGGTGGGGTCGATGTGGTCGATGTCGTGCAGGATCGACCAGATGGCGGCTTCGGTGGCTCCGCCGAGTGAGGTGACCTGGGTGTTGGGTGCGGTGGTGTGGATTCGGGTGGGGAGGTCGGTGGGGATCCAGTCGCCGGAGAGGAGGACGCGGCGCAGGGTGGGGGCCGTTTCGTTGTGGGCTTCGAGGTGTTCGACGAGCATGGCCATGAGGGCGGGTACGGAGTTCCAGATGGTGATGTGGTGTTCGGTGATGAGGTGGTGCCAGCGGGCGGGGTCGCGGTTGGCGGTCGGTTCGGGCAGGACGAGGGTGGCGCCGGTGGCGAGGGCGCCGAAGATGTCCCAGACGGAGAGGTCGAAGCTGAGGGCGGAGAGTCCGAGGACGGCGTCGTGGGCGGTGATTGTGTAGCGGTGGTTGACGTCGACGCAGGTGTTGACGGCGGCTTGGTGGCTGATGGCGACGCCTTTGGGTCGGCCGGTGGAGCCGGAGGTGTAGATGATGTACGCCAGTTCGTCGGGTTGGACCTGCGCGGCCACGGTCGGCGGGTCGTCCGCCACCGCGGCCTCGTCGTCGGCGTCCACCACCACCACCGGTAGGCCGGCGTCCGGGTGTTCGGTAGCCCCGACGCGCAGCAGGACGGCGGCGCACTCGGCGTGCGAGAGCACGAACTCCTGCCGGTCGGGTGGGGTCGAGGGATCCACCGGTACGTAGGCTGCTCCGGCGAGGCCGACCGCGAGGACGGCGACGATCTGCTCGACCGACTTGTCGATGACGACGGCGACCTGGTCGCCCCGGGTCACACCGGCGGCGACGAGCCGGTGCGCGACGAACGACGCCCGGGTGAACAGCTCTCCGAAGGTCAGCCGTCGGCCGGAGGCCACCACGGCCAGCCCGTCCGGGTCGGCCTTCGCGTGCTCGACCAGACGGGTCCACAACAGCCCGGACGGTATCGGGGCCTGCGTCGCGTTCACCCCGGCCACCAACTCGGCCAACCCGGCGGGGGACACCTCGGCCGGACCGGTCCACCCGGTGCCCGACCCCAGCCGCCGCAACACGTCGACGAACCCGCCGAACATCTGCTCCACCAACCCGTCGGGGAACAGCTCGTCCACGCTGGGCCAGCCGACCACGAGACCGGCCTCCACCTCCAGCGCCGCGGCGTCGATCCACACCTGCGGAGTCTGGATCACCTGGTGCTCCAGCTGCCCGAGCCAGTCCACCATGGACGACTCGTTGGCCTCGCTCTCGTTGACCAGGGTGCTGGTGAACACCGCCGGCATCATGGCGGCGTCGGTGCCGCCCCGTTGACGGGCCAACTCGCGGAGGATGTCGACGCCGTTGACGTAGCGGTACTCCAGGTCCTCCCAGTTCTGCTCCTGCAACCGGCGGGCCACCCCGAGGATGGAGTCGTCCTCGACCAGGTCGACCGGCAGCAGCGTGAAGGACGCGAACCCGCCGACCAGGTGCTCCACGTCGGGGTGCACGGGCAGCCGGATGTTGGTGGTCACGTTCAGCGTGAACCGGC
Source organism: Micromonospora sp. WMMD964 (assembly GCF_029581455.1). Lineage (NCBI taxonomy): Bacteria > Bacillati > Actinomycetota > Actinomycetes > Micromonosporales > Micromonosporaceae > Micromonospora > Micromonospora sp. WMMD964. The sequence goes on from NZ_CP120860.1 coordinate 3,779,081, forward strand.
CCGAGCGGGTCCAGCCGCCCAGCACGCAGGCGTACGCGGCCAGCAGCACCGCCGACGGAGTGACGCCGTGCGTGGCGGCCTCCCGCTTGATGGCGTTCCACTCCACCGCCGGGATCAACGCGCTGCGGGGCACGAACTTCGGCTCCCGTACCAACTCCGGCGAGGTGGCCAGCGGCAGCTCCGGCGGCGAGGGCAGAGTGGCCACCCGCTCACGCCAGTAGTCCATCGACCGGCGGTAGAGCGAGGTCTCCTTGAGCTTCTCCGCGGCCAGCCGGTAGTCGCGGAAGGAGATGCCCAGCTCGGGCAGCTCCTCGGCCGGACGCTCGTAGTAGGCGCGCCAGTCCGCGAGCAGGATCCGGACACTGCCCATGTCGGCCATCATCAGCTCGAAGCTGAGGAACAGCCGCGTACGCCCACCGGGCAGGTGCACCACCCGGATCTCGAACAGCGGCCACGCGTCCTCGGGCCGCATCTCGTGCGACATCGCCTCGCGCATCTCGGCGAGCCGGCCCTCGACCACCTCCGGCGTCTCGTCGCGTAGGTCGACGACGGGGAAGTCGTACCGGGTGACCTCGGGCAGCACCCGCTGGTGACCGTCGCGGGTGAACACGGCCCGCAGCATCGCGTGCCGGGCCAGCACCCGGTTCCACGCCTGGTTGAGCCGTTCGACGTCGAGGTCGTCCCGGTCCACCTCCCAGTACATGTGCGCGCCGACGTTGCCCATGCTGAAGTTGCCCATCCGGCCGATCCACTGGGCCTGCTGGATCTCGCTGAGCCCGAACGGCTCGTGCAGGTGCTCCCAGTCCGGCACGGCCACCGGCATCTCGTCGTCGGCCACCGGTACCGGCTCGGCGGTGGTCGGCGCGGCCGTGGGCAGCAACTCCGCGACCACCTCGGCGAGCGCGGCCACCGTGGACGCCGTGACCAGGCGGCGCAGCGGCACCTCGACGCCCAGGTCCTGCTGGATCCGGCTGACCACCTTGGTGGCGAGCAGCGAGTGACCGCCCAGCTCGATGAAGATGTCGTCGACGCCGATCGGTGCCACGCCGAGCAGGTCCTGCCAGATGACCGCGATGCGCCGTTCGACGTCGGTCCGTGGGGCCAGGTAGACGGTGGTCAGCGACGGGCGGGTGTCGGCCTCGCCGAAGTCGATGTCGTCAGCGTCCTCGACCACGACGCCCGGCGCGGTGCCGCCGGTGGTGGTGGTGGGTGCCTCCACGAAGTAGCGCCGGCGCTCGAAGGGGTAGGTCGGCAGAGCCACCCGGCGGCGGCGGGCGCCGTCCTGCACGCCGCCCCAGTCGATCTCCACGCCGCCCAGCCAGAGCCGACCGACGGCCTCCAGGGCCGTCGCCTCGTCGGAGCCGTCGGCGTCCGGGGCGCGCATGGTGGGCACCGCGACCACGCCGCGCGCCTCGGGCGCCAACCGGGCGAGAGTGCACAGGGTGGTGCCGGGGCCGACCTCCACGAGGACACCGGTGCCCTGTTCGCGCAGGCGGACCATCCCGTCGGCGAAGCGGACCGGCTCGCGGAGCTGGGCACTCCAGTACTCCGGGCTGGCGGCGTCCGCCCCGGTCAGCCAGGTGCCGGTGCGTCCGGAGAGGATCGGCGTGGTGGGCGCCGAGGGCGCCGCGGCGGCCACGGCGGCGGCGAACGGGCCGACCACCGCGTCCATCATCCGGGAGTGGAAGGCGTGCGAGGTGTGCAGCATCCGGTGCCCGACACCGTCGGCCTCCAGCATCGCGGCGAACGCCTGTACGTCCTCGGCGGTGCCCGCGACCACGCAGACCTCGGGCGCGTTGTAGGCCGCGATGTCGAGGCCCACCGGCAGCCGACCTGCCAGCTCGTCGGCGGGCAGCGCCACCGACAGCATCGCACCGGTCGGCTGGGCGCCCATGAGCCGTCCCCGCTCGGCGACCAGCCGGACCGCCTCCTCCGGCTCGAACACCCCGGCCAGGGTGGCGGCGGTGAACTCGCCGACGCTGTGCCCGATCGCCGCGTCGCGGCGTACCCCCCACGAGGTGAGCAGGCGGGCCATCGCGTACTCGACGGTGAACAGCGCCGGCTGGGCGACCGCCGTGTCGGCCAGCCGGGCCCGGGCGGCCCGGTCGGTCGGGTCCGCGGCCACCAGCAGGTCGCGCAGGTCGAAGCCGAGCGCCGAGGTCAGCACCTCGGCGCAGCGGTCCACCTCGGCGCGGAACACCGGCTCGGTGCGGTACAGCCCGGCGCCCATGCCCGGGTACTGGCTGCCCTGCCCGGGGAAGAGCCAGGCCACCTCGGGTTCCTCGGTGGGCGCCCGACCGGAGAGGGTCCGCGGACCCTCCCCGCCGCCCAGCGCGCCGGCGGCGGTACGGACGTCGTCGACCACGACGGCCCGCCGGTGCGGGAAGTGGGCACGCCCGGTCTGCAACGTCCAGGCCGCGTCGGCGATGTCGAGCAGCTCCGGCGCGTCGTCGGGCGCGTCGGCGTCGGCGAAGGCGGTGGCCAGCCGGTCGGTCGCCGTGTCCAACGCGGCGGCACTGCGGGCGGACACCACGATCAGCTGACGGTCGCGGCGGGTGCCGGACAGCTCCCGGGCCGGCGGTTCCTCCAGGATGGCGTGCACGTTGGTGCCACCGAACCCGAAGGAGCTCACGCCGATGCGCCGCGGATCGCCGTTGGCCTTCCACGGCTGGAGTTCCTCGTTGACCCGGAACGGCGTCGCCGCGAAGTCGATCTCCGGGTTGGGTGCTGTGTAGTTGACGTTCGGCACCAGCTCGCCGTGCTTGAGCTGGAGCACCGCCTTGATCAGCGAGGCGATGCCGGCGGCGCTGTCCAGGTGCCCGATGTTGCTCTTCACCGAGCTGACCGCGCAGTAGCCGCGCCGGTCGGTGTGCCGCTGGAAGACCTTGGTCAGCGCGGCGATCTCGATCGGGTCGCCGAGCGCGGTGCCGGTGCCGTGCGCCTCGATCGCCTTGATGCTCTCCGGGTGCACACCGGCCAGCCCGATCGCCGCCGACACCACCCGTGCCTGGCCCTGGATGCTCGGCGCGGTGTAGCCGACCTTGGCGGCGCCGTCGTTGTTCGCCGCGGTGGCGCGGATGACCGCGTCGATCCGGTCGCCGTCGGCGAGCGCGTCGTCGAGGCGGCGCAGCACCACCACTCCGGCGCCGCTGCCGCTGACCGTGCCCCGGGCCTGCGCGTCGAACGGGCGGCAGTGCCCGTCCGGCGAGAGGATCATGCCCTCCTGGTAGAGGTAGCCGCGGGTCTGCGGGAACCGCACCGTCACGCCGCCGGCCAGCGCCAGGTCGCATTCGTCGGCCAGCAGCGCCTGACAGGCCTGGTGAACGGCGAGCAGCGAGGTGGAGCAGGCGCTCTGCACGCAGACCGCCGGGCCGTCCAGGTCGAGCTTGTAGCTCACCCGGCTGGCCAGGTAGTCCTTGTCGTTGGCCACGAGCAGCTCCAGGCCGTCGGCGGAGGCGTCCAGGCCGCGACCGGGCAGCAGGTGGGCCAGCAGGTACGACGACAGGCTGGCGCCCGCGTACACGCCGATCGAGCCGGGGTACGACGCCGGGGTGTGCCCGGCGTCCTCGAGCGCCTCCCACGCGCACTCCAGGAAGATGCGGTGCTGCGGGTCGAGCAGCGCCGCCTCCCGGGCGCCGTAGCCGAAGAACCGGGCGTCGAAGAGTTCGGCGTCCTCCAGCGACCCCCATGCCTTGACGAAGCGTGGGTCGGCCACCAGTTCCGGGGCGACGCCGGCGGCGAGTAGTTCCTCGTCGGTGAAGTGGCGGATCGACTCGGTGCCGGCGCGTAGGTTGTGCCAGAACCGGGTGACGTCGGGGGCCCCCGGGAATCGGCCGGCCAGGCCGACCACGGCGATGTCGACGGTGTCGGTGCTCATGCCCTTGTCTCCTCTTCCTGTCCGGACCGGGCGACGCGTCGCCGGGCTCGACGGTTGCGTTGGCCACGGGCGAAGGCCGCGTCCAGGTCCGCGTCGCGGTCGTCGGTGCCGGTGAGGACCCCCGCCAGGCGCCGCACGCTTGTGTGTTCGAAGAGCAACGTGAGCGGGAAGTCGCGCCCGAGGGCGGTCCGCAGCTCACGGTGCAGTCGCAGGATCAGCACGGAGTCGAGGCCGAGCTCGAAGAAGTTGGACCGCACGCACACCTGCGGGACGCCCAGGACCTGACCGAGCTGCGTGGCCACCGCCCGCTCCACCGGGGTCCGCGGTGGCGTGTGGTCGGTCACCACGACCCCGGGTTCGGGCAGGCTGGCGCGGTCGACCTTGCCGTTCGGGGTGAGCGGCAGGGCGTCCAGGACGGTGATGCCGCTGGGCAGCATGTACGACGGCAACAGGCTGCTCGCGTGCTCCCGGACGGCGGCCCCGAGGTTCCCGTCGTGGTTTCCGGGGTGTGGCAGGACGTACGCGGCGAGCCGACGGTGGTGCCGGTCTCCCGTGGTGGTCGCGATGGCCGTGCGTACCGCCGGGTGGCTGGCGAGGGCGTGTTCGATGTCGCCGAGTTCGATGCGGTAGCCGCCGATTTTGACTTGGTGGTCGTTGCGGCCGGCGAATTCGATGGTGCCGTCGGGGTGTCGGCGGCCGAGGTCGCCGGTGTGGTAGAGGCGTTGGCCGGTGGTGGGGTGGGTGATGAAGGCGGTGGTGGTTTTGTCGGGGTCGTTGTGGTAGCCGTCGGCGAGGCCGGTGCCGCCGATGTGGAGGTGGCCGGTGACGTAGGTGGGGCATTCCTGGTGGCGGTCGTTGAGGACGTGGATGGTTTGGTTGGTCATGGGTTTGCCGTAGGGGATGGAGTCCCAGGTGGGGTCGATGTGGTCGATGTCGTGCAGGATCGACCAGATGGCGGCTTCGGTGGCTCCGCCGAGTGAGGTGACCTGGGTGTTGGGTGCGGTGGTGTGGATTCGGGTGGGGAGGTCGGTGGGGATCCAGTCGCCGGAGAGGAGGACGCGGCGCAGGGTGGGGGCCGTTTCGTTGTGGGCTTCGAGGTGTTCGACGAGCATGGCCATGAGGGCGGGTACGGAGTTCCAGATGGTGATGTGGTGTTCGGTGATGAGGTGGTGCCAGCGGGCGGGGTCGCGGTTGGCGGTCGGTTCGGGCAGGACGAGGGTGGCGCCGGTGGCGAGGGCGCCGAAGATGTCCCAGACGGAGAGGTCGAAGCTGAGGGCGGAGAGTCCGAGGACGGCGTCGTGGGCGGTGATTGTGTAGCGGTGGTTGACGTCGACGCAGGTGTTGACGGCGGCTTGGTGGCTGATGGCGACGCCTTTGGGTCGGCCGGTGGAGCCGGAGGTGTAGATGATGTACGCCAGTTCGTCGGGTTGGACCTGCGCGGCCACGGTCGGCGGGTCGTCCGCCACCGCGGCCTCGTCGTCGGCGTCCACCACCAGGATCGGCAGACCCGAGCCGCAGCCGTCGGTGTCGGCACCAGCGCGGACCAGCACCGCCGAGCAGTCCGCGTGCTCGACCACGTACCTCTGGCGCTGAGTCGGCACCGACGGGTCCACCGGCACGTACGCGGCGCCCGCCAACCCGACGCCCAGCACCGCGATCACCTGTTCGACCGACTTGTCGATGACGACGGCGACCCGGTCACCCCGGGTCACACCGGCGGCGACGAGCCGGTGCGCGACGTACGACGCCCGGGTGAACAGCTCTCCGAAGGTCAGCCGTCGGCCGGAGGCCACCACGGCCAGCCCGTCCGGGTCGGCCTTCGCGTGCTCGACCAGACGGGTCCACAACAGCCCGGACGGTATCGGGGCCTGCGTCCCGTTCACCCCGGCCACCAACTCGGCCAACCCGGCGGGGGACACCTCGGCCGGACCGGTCCACCCGGTGCCCGACCCCAGCCGCCGCAACACGTCGACGAACCCGCCGAACATCTGCTCCACCAACCCGTCGGGGAACAGCTCGTCCACGGTGTCCCAGCTCACCAGGGCCGCGCCGTCCTCCTCCCGCACCTGGTGGTCGATCCAGATCTGCGGGGTCTGTGACACCGAGAAGGCGGTGTCGCCGAGCCACCGGGTGTGGATCTCGCCGGTGTCCCGGCCGCTGGTGAACACGACCGGCACCGGCAGGGCGGCCCCCCGCCGGCGGGCCTGCTCGCGCAGCACCTGGACGCCGCTGAAGTGCCGGTGCTCCAGGTCGCGCCACAGCTGGCGCTGGATCCGAATGGCCAGCTCGGCGAGGCTCGGTCCGCCGCCCAGGTCGATCTCCAACAGGGTGATCGACGTGAAGTCACCGACCACCGCGTCCACGTCGGGGTGCAGCGGCAGCCGGTTGAACAGGGTGGTGGCCACGCAGAACCGTGAGGTACCGCTCCACCGGCCGAGGGCCGACGAGTACGCGGCGAGCAGCACGGCCGACGGGGTGACGCCGTGCGCCGCCGCGTCCCGCTTGATCCGCGACCAGGTCCCGGCGTCGATCCGGTGCTCGTGACGGTGGAAACGGGACCGGCGCAGCTCCCCGGCGCTCGGCGCGAGTGGTAGGTCGGGCCCGCCGGGGAGGGTGTCCAGTCGGTCCAACCAGTAGGCCCGGGACCGGGCGTACTCCGGGCCGGTCTCCATCGCCCGCACGGCGAGCAGGTAGTCGCGGAACGACACCCCGATCTCGGGCAGGGTGGCGCCCGGGTCGAGGTAGAGCCGACGCCACTCGTCGAAGAGGACCTGCACGCTGCGGACGTCGCCCACCAGCAGGTCGAAGCCGATGTGCACCCTGGTGTGCCCGAGCGGGAGCCGGCTGATCCGGACGTCCAGCATCGGTCCGGTGTCCAGGGGCAGCACCTGGTGCGACATCTCCTCGCGTACCGCGGCGAGGGCCTCGTCGGCCTCGTCCAGCGAGGCGTCGCACAGGTCGATCTCCCGCACCGGCACGGCTCCGGGCGCCGTCAGGATCCGCTGCGTGCCGTCGGAGCCGATGACCGCGCGCAGCATCTCGTGCCGCTCGACCAGCGCGCCGAGTGCCCGCACCAGACGCGGCACGTTCAGCGACGCGGAGTCCAGCTCGGTGTACCAGTAGGTGGAGACGCCGCCGAGGCGCGCGGCGCCGCTGCGACCGACCAGGTAGGCGTGTTGCAGGTCGGTCAGCGGGAACGGCTCGCCCCGGCGGGCCGGGTCGGCGACCAGCGCCGGCAGCGTCGTGACCTCGGCCGGGTCGTCGGCCCGTGGGGCGGCGAGTCGCGCGGTCACCAGGCGGGCCAGTTGGTCCACTGTGGCGTCGGCGAACTCCTCCAGCGGCAACCGCACGGCCAGGTCGCGTTCGAGGGCGCTCTGCACCTGGAGGGCCCGCAGCGAGTCGAGGCCCAACAGGGTGAGCGGGATGTCCGGGGTGATGGCGGCGGCGTCGACGCCTGGGGTGGCGGCGATCCGTCGGCAGATCTCGGCGCAGACCACCGCTTCCCGCATCGCCTCGGGCAGCGCGTCGAGCAGGTCCCGAACCGGGGTCGCGTCGCCGGTGCGGCTGCCCGAACCGGCCGGGACCGCCCCGGTTCCGGCCCGGCACGTCCCGCCGTCGAGCCCGTCGGTCCCGACCGGCGCGGACGCGCCGTCGGTCGTCGTCGGTCGGGTCGGCGTCGAGGTCTGCTCGTCGGAGACCCATCGGGCGAGTTCGGTCAGGTCGCCCTCGGCGTACCCCTGTTTCGCCGCGTGCCGCTGCACCTTGCCGCTGGAGGTCCGCGGCAGCGTGCCGGCGCGGACCAGCACCACGGCGTGCACGGCCACCTCGAACTCGGCGGTCACCGCCTGCCGGATCGCCGCGACGATGCCGTCCACGTCCGGTTCGGTGGCGTCGCGGCGCACCTCGGCGACGACGAGCAACTGCTCTCCGGCGGAGGTGTCCAGACCGGCTGCGGCCGCCAGGCCGGAGCGCAACGCCGGGTGGCCGGCCACCGCGCACCGCTCGACGTCCTGGGGGTAGAGGTTGCGCCCCCGCACGATGATCATGTCCTTGATCCGGCCGGTGACGTAGAGCTCGCCGTCGTGGACGAAACCGAGGTCGCCGGTGCGCAGGAACGGCCCTTCGCCGGTGGTGACCCGCGCCTGGAACGTCTCGCGGGTCTGCTCGGGCCGCCGCCAGTAGCCCTGGGCGACGCTCGGTCCGCGCACCCAGATCTCGCCGACCTCGCCGGCCGTCAGCAATCGGCGGTCCGCCGCGTCGACCACGACCACGGACTGCTCCGGGTCGATGCCGGGTCCGACGCTCACCAGCCGGCGGCGGTCGGTTTCCTCCGTCGCCGGGGTGATCTCCCCGCGCTCCAGCGCGCCGGCGCTCACGTCGAACTCGGCCGGCGCGGCCCGGGTGATGGTCACCGCGAGCGTCGACTCGGCCAGCCCGTACCCGGAGCGGAACGCCTCGGGACGGAAGCCGCAGTCGGCGAACATGGCGGCGAAGCGCCGTAGCGTGTCGACCCGGGTCGGCTCGGCGCCGAGCACCGCGCTCGTCCAGGTGGACAGGTCCAACCCGGCCCGCCGTTCCTCGTCGATCCGGTCGGTACAGAGGTTGTAGGCGAAGTCGGGGGCGTACGACGTGGTCCCGCCGTAGCGGGAGATGGCCTGCAACCACTGGAACGGGTCGAGCGCGAACGTCGCGGGTGCCAGCAGGACCGCCTCGAACCCGCCGTGGACGGGTTGCAGCACGCCGGCGATCAAACCCATGTCGTGGTACGGCGGCAGCCAGCTGACCATCCGGTCGTCCGGGTGGTAGCCGACGGCGTCGTGCAGGGTGGCGGCGTTGCGCAGCAGGTTGCCGTGGCTCACCATCACGCCGCGCGGGTCCCCGGTGGTGCCGGAGGTGTACTGCAGGAACGCCAGCGAGTCGCCGTCGATGCGCGGCGGGCACCAGTCGGCGTCGTCGTCGGCGACGGTGGCGGTGTCCAGCCAGTCGAAGCCGACCAACTCCTCCGCCTGGGTGAAACGGGCACTGGCGGCGGCGCTGATCCGGTCGGTGGTCAGGGCCAGAGCGGGGGAGGAGTCGCGGACCAGGCCGCGGATGCGCTCCAGGCGACGGGTGAAGTTCGGCGGGTAGGCCGTCACGGCGACGACCCCGGCGTAGAGACAGCCGAAGAAACAGGCGATGTACTCCAGCGACGGCGGGTGCAGGATCAGCACCCGGTCGCCGGGTGCCGCGTGCCGGCGTACCCGGGTGGCGATCGCCTTGGCGCGCCGGTCCAGGGCCGCGAACGTCAGACTCTCCCGTTCCAGGCCGTCGCGGTCGAGGAAGAGGTAGGCACGCCGGTCCGGCTGCTCCCGGGCGCGGGCGCGGAGGAGGTCGACGACGGTGTGCGTGGACTCGGAGGCGTGCGTGCGCATGAAATCCCACCTTCTGTGCGCTGGCGTTTAGCGACCGGGGTCTGTGGAAATGTTGGTCAGACCGCAACAGCTGCGAAATGCCCGGGCGGGGTGTCATCTCGGCTAGGACCGGGGTAGTCAGGTGGCTACGTCCACCGGTCTTTCCCGGCGATGACCCGCACAGACACCGGCCCGTGGCTGGTGGGAAGCCACGGGCCGGTGGGTCGTGCGCGCTGTCGGATCAGCGGCGGGAGCGCGAAACCCTTCCGCGCAGCGCGAGGTACGCGAGCGTGTGCGCCAGGATGCCCACCGCCACGATGGCGATGAACCCGTGCAGCAGCGGGGTCGCCGACCACCCCTCGGTGATCAGGGACCGCAGCGCGCCGTAGACGTAGGTCAGTGGGTTGACCCCGGCCACCGCGTCCATCCACCCGGTCATCTCCTCGCGGGGGACGATGGTCGTGGAGAGGAAGACGAACGGGAAGAACAGCAGGAAGGTCTGGGCGGTCACGGTCGGGTTGGCGGTGCGCAGCGCCACCGCGTACAGGATTCCGACGTACGCCAGGGACCAGGCCAGTGCCACCCCGACGAACGCGAGCATGCCCAGCACGCCGGTGGTGAACTCGACGCCGACGATCGTGCCCATGATCAGCACCGGGACGGTGAGCGCGGCCACGATGGCGAGATCGGCGACCATCATGCCGAGCAGCAGCGCGAGGCGGTTGACGGGGGAGAGCAGCAGCCGGTCGAAGTAGCCGTTCATGATGTCGGTGACGACCGACGGCGCGCGGGTCACCCCGGTCACCGCGATGACGATCGACACCGGGAGCTGGAAGGCCCGGAACTCGTCGATCCCGGCCTGACCGAAGATGCTCTCCAACGAGCCGATGAAGATCGCGAAGAAGAACACCGGCACGAAGATCGGCGGGAACAGCGTCTCCGGTTCGCGGCGGGCCTGCCGCAGCGAACGGCCGGCGATGTGGATCACGTCGCGGACGAAGCCGGCGCGCCGGGCGAGGTTCGGCCTGGGCGTGGGCAGCTCCGCCCGGACCGCGGGCAGGGCGTCGGGCATGGTGGTCATCGGGGTCCCCCTCCGGTGGTGGCGAGCTCGGCGTCGGCCTGGTCGCCGGCCAACCGCTGACCGGTGACCGAGAGGAAGACGTCGTCGAGGGTGGGCCGGCGCAGCGTCAGGGTCTGCACCGGCACGCCGGCGTTGGCGAGCGCGACGGCGACCGGTGTGACGGCGGTCGGCCCGTCGCCCACCCGCGCGGTGATCTCGGGGCCGATGACGTCGACGCCCTCGACCTCCGGCAGTGCGCGCAGTGCCGTGGCGGCCGACTCGGCGTCGCCGTCGACCCGGGCCACCACCATGTCCGCACCGATGCGTCGCTTGAGCGCGTCCGGCGTGTCCTCGGCGACCAGCCGACCGTCGGAGATGATGCCGACCCGTTCGGCCAGCTCGTCGGCCTCCTCCAGGTACTGCGTGGTGAGGAAGACCGTGGTGCCGCTCTCGGAGTTGAGTCGGCGTACCTCGTCCCAGAGGGCGAACCGGCTGACCGGGTCGAGACCGGTGGTCGGCTCGTCGAGGAAGAGCACGCTGGGGTTGTGGATCAGGGCCAGCGCGAGGTCGAGGCGACGCTTCATGCCACCGGAGTAGGAGCCGGCCGGACGCTTGATCGCGTCGCCCAGCTCGATCAGGTCCTGCAACTCGCTGATCCGGCGGTCGATGGTGGAGCCGCGCAGGCCGTACAGGCGGCCCTGCAGCTCCAGGTGTTCGAGGCCGGTCTGCCGGTCGTCGATGGCGGTCGCCTGTAGGGCGGCGCCGATGGCCAGGTGCACGCCGACCGGGTCGCTCGCGACGTCGTGTCCGGCGACCGTGGCGGAACCGCCGGACGGGGTGAGCAGCGCGCAGAGCATGCGGACGGTGGTGGACTTGCCGGCTCCGTTGGGACCCAGGAATCCGTAGATCTCACCCATTGGCACGCACAGGTCGACGCCGTCGACCGCCCAGTGCGCACCGAATCGCCTGCGTAGGCCGGTCGCGATGATTGCGGGAGCAATTACTCCTCCACCTGGTGGAGGTGAGACAGCCGTTCTTGGGTCCATACTGGTCTCCTCGGGCCGATATACTCAGGAGTCTCCGAGACAGTTCGTCTGGTGTCAATACATTGTGTCTCGGTGGTGCGGCCGAGTCGGGACGGTTTGGAGGAAGCCGTGGCGGAGGACTGGCGTGACACCCTCGAGACCCACAAGGCTCGATACCGCGAACGGATCATCGACGCGGCGATCGAGCTGGTGGCCGAGGAGGGCGTCGCGAAGGCGTCGATGGCCGCGTTGGCCCAACGGGCCGGGATCGGCCGGGCGACGGTCTACAAGTACTTCCCGGACGTGGAGCACGCGTTGCTCGCCCACGTCGAGCGGGAGGTCGACGACTGTAGGGCGGCCCTGCTGGCGGTCCACTCACGCGAGGAGGATCCCGTCGCGCGCCTGCGCGGCTGCATCGAGGCGTTGCTCGGCTACTTCGCGAGCCAGCGGCACCGGTTGAGCTGGGTGACGTTGGAGCAGGCGGATCTCTCGTCGGCGGCGGTCTCCCGCCTCCGTACGTTGATGACCAACCTGCCGCAGCCGTTCATCGAGACGATCTCCACCGGCATCGACACCGGCGGTCTGCGCGGCGATCTGCGGCCGGACGTGCACGGGCTGCTCATCTTCAAGATGGTGGTCAGCCTGCACGACTACCTCGTCTCCGGCGCGCTGACCCAGCAGGACGCGGCCAAGACGGTGTGGCAGCTGATCAGCGAGGGCGTGCTGCCCCGGGAGAGCGGCCACCTCACTCCGGTGGTCAGCGCCTCGTCGGTCTGAACGCGAGCGGGGCCGGTCCGGGCAGACCCGGCCGGCCCCGCCGCTTGCGGCGCCTCAGACCTCTTCGAGCAGACCCTGCTTGATGGCGACCGCAGCGGCGAGGGTGCGGTTGGAGCAGTTGAGCTTGGCCAGGATGTTGGCCACCAGTCGTTTGACGCCGTGCTGCGAGATCAGCATGCGACGGGCGATCTGCTTGTTGCTCAGCCCTTCCGCGAGCAGGATCAGCGTCTCGCGCTCCCGCGGCGTCAGCTTGGTGCAGTCGGCGCGGACCTGCGGCGTGGTGCCGCGGGCGCGCTCCAGCAGCCGGTTGGCCAGCATCGCCGGCATCGGGATCTCTCCACTGTCGATCCGCCTCAGCGCCTGGGCCAGCGCGTCCTCGGTGACGTCGTCCTGGATCAGGAAGCCGTTGCTCGGAAAGCGGGTGACCGCGTCGAGGCTCTCGCAGCGGCGCCCCAGCAGCAGCAGGATCTTCGCGCCCTGGCTGAACGCCGCGTCGGCGACCTGGTAGGGACCCGTCGCGGCGAGGTCCTCGCACGCCAGCACCAGGATGTCGTACGGCCGGCCACACGGCACGTGGTCGGGATAGGCGGCGACGAAGGTATTCACCTCGGTCACCGAGTCGAGTGAGATGAGCATGTCGCTCAGGCCGCGGCGGGCCATCTCGTTGTCGGCGAAGACGAGGACGCTGAAGCCGTCTCGATCTTCTGTGAACGGGTCTCCAAATCGTTCCACCTCGATCAGCTCTCCCCCCGGTTCAGCCATGTGACAAACGAAGTGTAGGGCCCGTGACAAAGTGTCGCGAGTGCCACACGAGATCAATATGGCAGCAGCAACTGTCTATGTCCCCTGATCAGAGCATCAGCGCATGTCGGTCGGGGTCGAAGCCAACCGGCCACAATGGTCAACCGAAAGTGGGATGGGCTGAACGGCGATAGACCATTATCGACGGATTCGTGGCCACTGAACGACGGCTAACACCGCCACCAGCAACGGCACCGCGACCCACAATTGCGCCGTCGTGTAGTGCTGAAGCTCGCCCGGGACGTCCACGCCCCGGATCTCCGCCTCCAGCGCGCCGGGACGGATCAGCGTGAGCGCGTGCACCGACAGCGGTACGTAGTTGACGGCCAGACCGATCAGCCACCACCCCACCACCGCGCGCAGGCCGCCGCCGGAGGACACCGCGAGGAGGCCGAGCGCGCCACCACCGCCGACGCCCAGCAGGAACTCGGCGAGGATGACCCATCGTCGCCACCGGACCCCGGCGGAACCCCACATGTCGATGGCCGCCAGACGGCGTACGTCGAGTCCGAGAGCCATGCCCGGCATGCTGTCACGGGCCGGTCCCGATCCGCCATCACTTCCCGAGGACACGACGGCGTCTAGTCTTCCAGTCGGACGTCCGGAGCGGTGAGGGCCCGTACCAGGCTGCGGGGACGCATGTCCGTCCAGTGGGTCTCGATGTGCCGCAGACACTCCGCCCTTCCCGCCGGCCCGAGCGTCACGCTCCACCCGGCCGGCACGTCCACGAACGCCGGCCACAGCGAGTACTGGCCCTCCTCGTTGACCAGGGACAGGAAGGTGCCCTCGTCGTCCTCGAACGGGTTCGTCATCGTCAGCTCCTCAGCAGGGGTTCGGCCCGTACGGCGGCGACCCGCCACTCGGGATGGTCGACGAGCATCTGCAGGGCCCGCACCATGGCTTCCACCAGGCGCTCCACGTCGGCCCGGGGCAGCAGGTCGGGCCGGTGGGTGACCCGGAACGCGATCCGCTCGTACGGCAGCACGGCCAACCCGAACGTGAAGTGCGGGGTGTCGTGGCCGGTGGCGCCGCTCATGCGCAGGCCGCCGGTGGCCTCGGTGAGCGCCTCCGGGTCCAGCGGGAAGTTCTCGAACACGACAGCGCTGTCGAACAGCTCGCCCACCCCGGCGGCGCGCTGGATCTCACCGAGACTGAGGTACTGGAAACCGCTCAGCTGGGACTGCTCGTCCTGGATCCGGGCCAACAGACCGGCGAGGTCCTCCTCGGTGCGCAGCCGGACCCGGACCGGGAGCGTGTTGATGAACAACCCCACCATCTTCTCCACGCCCGGCAGCTCGGGTGGCCGCCCCGCCACGGTCATGCCGAACACCACGTCGTCGCGGCCGGTCGTGTCGGCGAGGGTGAGTGCCCAGGCCGCCTGGACGAAGGTGTTGACGGTGAGCCCGTCGGCCCGGGCGCGCGAGCGCAGGGCCGTGCTGAGCGGTTCCGACAGCTCCGAGGTCACGTGCTCCGGAAGCACCGCCTCCCGGTCCGGCGCCGGTTCCGCCAGCAGGGTCGGCCCGGGCAGGCCGTCGAGGACGTGCTGCCAGGCGGCGCGGGCCGCTCTCCGGTCCTGGCGGGCGACCCAGGCCAGATAGTCGCGGTACGGGGGAGCCGGTGGCAACGCCGTCTCGCGCAGCTCCGCGTGGTACAGCGCCAACAGGTCGGTGATGAGCAGCGGCGTCGACCAGCCGTCCAGGAGGATGTGGTGCGCACCGACCACCAGGGCGTGCCGCTCGGCGGCCAGCCGGACCAGCAGCAGCCGCGCCATCGGCGGCTGGGTGGGCTGGAAGCGGGCCGCCCGGTACGCGTCGACCAGATCCGCCAGCCGGCCCTCCTGCTCCGCCGGGGCGAGCCGGCTCAGGTCGATCTCGCGCCACGGCATCCGGGTCGCCTCGCCGATCACCTGCACCGGCACCGGCAGCCCCTCGTGCAGGAACGCCGCACCGAGGTGCGGATGCCGGCGCAGCAACCCGTCACCGGCCCGACGCAGCGCCGCCGCGTCCAGAGGGCCGTCCAGGTACAGGGTGAGCTGCACGACGTAGACCCCGCGGGCCTCGTCGGCGGAGACCGCGTGGAAGAGCAGACCCTCCTGCAACGGGGCCAGCGGCAGCACCTCGCCGGCACCGGGGACCTCGGCGGTGATCGCGTCCACCTGGTGCTGGGTGAGGCGCACCAGGGGGAAGTCGCTGGGCGTGCGTCCGCCGGCGCTGACCCCGGCCAGCGCCGCCAGGCCACCCAACGCCTGCCGCCACGCCCGGGCCAACTCCTCGACCTCGGCCGCGTCCACGACCTGGCTTCCGTACAGCAGGCTCGCCGACAGCGCCGGGCCCCCGGGGCCGTCCACCGACCAGGCGGTGACCTCCAGGACGTGGTCGAGCGGAGTACGCGGGTCGGCGCCGCCGTCCAACGCGCCCGTCTCGGGAGCCGGACTCCACCCGTCCGGGCCGGCGCTCGGGTCGTCGGCGCCGCCGGGGAACCGGCCCAGATAGTTGAAGCCGACCTCCGGGTGCCCGGCAGCCGCCAGCAGCGGCCGGGTGTGCGGGTTGAGGTAGCGCAACAGGCCGTACCCGATGCCGTGGTCCGGCACCGACCGCAGTTGCTCCTTGACCCGCTTGAGCGCCGACTCCAGGGCCGGTCCGCCGGCCACCACCTGCTGCCAGTCGACCGCGCCCGGGTCGAGGCGTACCGGGAACATGCTGGTGAACCAGCCGGCGGTGCGGGTCAGGTCGAGCCCGTCGACGAGCGGTTCGCGGCCGTGCAGCTCGCTGTCGATCACCAGAGCCGAGCCGCCGTCGGCGCTGCCCCGGACCCGACGCCGGTGAGCCGTCGCGATCACCAGCGCGGTGGCCAACACCACGTCCGGCGTGCAGTGGAACAACGCGGGCAGCCGCACCAGCAACGCCGCGCTCTCCTCCGGCGGCAGCTCGACCGGCACGGCGGCGGCGGTCGCGGCGACGTCCACCGCCGGGTCGAGCGGCCGGCTGCCCAGCAGCGGCTGGTGACCGCTCAGCTGTTCCAGCCAGAGGTCCACCTCGTTCTCCCGCTCCGGGCGTTGCGCCTCCTCGGCGAGCAGCCCCGCCCACCGGCGCAGGGACGTGCCGACCGGCGCGAGCGCCGCACCGGCCGGTGTCCCGTCGCGGGCGGCCCGCCAGGCGGCCTCCAGGTCGGCGCCGAGCACCCGCCAGGAGACGCCGTCCACGACGAAGTGGTGGGCGAGCAGGAACAGCCGACCGGCCCGTTCGCCGCCGGCATCCGCGTGTACCACCCGGAACATCCGTCCGTCGGCGGGCACCAACGCCCGGCGGGCGTCCTCCCGGGCCGCGTCGAGGACCGCGTACGCCTCGGTGGCGTCGAGGTCGGCGACCCGGACCTGGCCGACGACGGTGCCGGCATCCACCGACCCGACCGGCAGGATCTCGCATCCGCCGGACGCGTCGACCCGCATCCGCAGCGCGTCGTGGTGGTCGAGCACCGCCTGCACGGCCGCCACGAGATCGGCGCGGGTGACACCGGCGGGCACGGCCAGGGTGATCGACTGGCTGAAGCCGTCGACCGGGCCGGGCCGCTCGTGGCACCACCGCATGATCGGTGTGAGCGGCATCGGGCCGATCGCGTCGTCGCGGGTCTCGACGGCCGGTGCGGTCACCGCCTGGGCGACCGCCGCGATGGCCGCGACCGACTTGTGCGCGAAGACCTGCCGCGGCGTCAGCGCCAGTCCCGCCCGGCGGGCCCGGCTGGCCAGTTGCAGCGCGGAGATGCTGTCTCCGCCGAGGTCGAAGAAGCGGTCCTCGACGCCCACCTCGTCCAGCCGCAGCACCTCGGCGAAGAGCCCGGCGACGACGCGTTCGGCGTCGGTGCGCGGCGCGCCGCCCCGCCCGCCGACCGCCGGGCCCGGCGCGGGCAGCAACGCCCGGTCCAGCTTGCCGTTGGCGGTCAGCGGGAACCGCCGCACCACGACGACGGCCGCCGGCAGCAGGTGGTCGGGCAGACGGGTCGCCGCCCACTCGCGGATCGCCGTGCCGTCGGCGTCGTCGCCGGTGACGTAGGCGACCAGCCGGCGTACCCCGGGGTGGTCCTCGCGGGCGACGACGACGGCCTGCGCCACCGCCGGATGCTCGCGCAGCGCGGCCTCCACGTCCCCCGGCTCGATCCGGAAGCCACGCACCTTCACCTGGTCGTCGGCGCGGCCCAGGAAGTGCAGCACCCCGTCGACGTCCCAGCGGGCCAGGTCGCCGGTGCGGTAGAGCCGACCGCCGGGCGGGCCGAACGGGTCGGCGGGGAACCGGGACGCGGTCAGCGCGGCGTCGTCGAGGTAGCCGTGCGCCAGCCCGGCGCCGGCCAGGTACAGCTCACCCGGCACGTCCGGGCCCGTCGGCCGCAACGCCGGATCCAGGACGTACGCCCGGGTGTTGTCCATCGGCCGCCCGATGGGCAGCGGACCGTCGACCGGTTCACCGGGGCGCACCGGCCAGGCGGTGGCGAAGGTGGTGTTCTCGGTCGGGCCGTACCCGTCGACCACCGTGATGCCGGGCACGGCCGCCCGCACCCGGGCCACCGCGTCGGTCGGCACCACCTCACCGCCGGTCCACACCTCCGCCACCCCGGTCAGCACCTCCGGTGCCTCCCCGGCGACGAGCCGGAACAGGCCCGCGGTCAGCCACAGCGCGGTCACCCGGTGCCGCACGACGAGCCGGCCGATGGCCGCGACGTCCAGGTCGCCGGGTGGCGCGACCACCACCGTGCCGCCGCGGAGCAGCGGCACCCACAGCTCGTAGGTGGCGGCGTCGAAGGTCACCGGCGAGTGCAGCAGGACGCGCCGGTGGGCGGCGGCGTCGAAGCGCCGGTCCAGCGCCAGGGCGACGATGGCGCCGCCCGGCACCACCACCCCCCGGGGCACCCCGGTGGTGCCGGAGGTGTACATGACGTACGCCGGCCGGTCGGCCGCAGCCGGGACGCGGGGCGAGGCGACGCCGCCCGGCGCGTCGGGACGCAGCCGGGGGCCGGGGAAGTCGGGCAGCGCCGTGTCGTCGGCCGCGACGAGGCAGGTGGGGCGGGCGTCGGCCAGGATGGCCGCCAGCCGGGCGGGTGGGTAGCCGACGTCGACCGGCAGGTACGCGGCCCCGGCCCGGAGGGTGGCGAGCAGGCTCACCACCAGCGCGGCGCCCCGGGGCAGCGCGACCGCCACCCGGTCGCCGGGTACGACGCCCGCCGCGACCAGCGCACCGGCCAGCCGGTCGGCGCGCGAATCCAGCTCGCGGTAGGTCAGCGTGGTGTCCCCGTCGAGCACCGCCACCGCGTCCGGGGTGCCCGCCGCGACCGCCGCCACCAGCTCGTCCGGGCCGGTCGGGGGGAGCGGCGTCGCGGTGTCGTTCCATCCGGCCAGCGCGTCGTCAGCGGCCGGCGTGACCAGCCGGAGCCGCCCGACCAGTGTGTCCACGTCCGACACCAGCGCCTCGAACACCCGGTGCAGCGCGGCCAGCAGGTGCCCGGCGCGTTCGTCGTCGACCACGTCCGGCCGGTGGTCCAGCCGGAGCTGGACCCGCCCGCCCCGGGCGTACACCCGCAGTGTCACCGGGTAGTGGCTGCCGTCGTGACTGGCCAGGCCGACCACCCGCAGGTCGCTGCCGTCGGGCTGGAAGCCGCCGGTGTCCATCGGATAGTTCTCGAACGCGAACACGGTGTCGAAGAGGGCGTTGTGCCCGGCCGCCCGGTGGATCGCGCGCAGCCCGAGGTGCTGGTGCGGCATGAGGGCCGTCTGGTCGGCGCGCAGCCGCGTCACCACCTCGCGCAACGACCATCCGGCGGGGCAGCGGACCCGTACCGGCACCACGTTCATCGACAGGCCCACCATCGCCTCGATGTCGTCCAGCTCCGGGGGGCGTACCGACACGGTGGCGCCGAACGCGACGTCCGCGCTGCCGGTGGTCGCGGCCAGCGCCAACCCCCAGGCCGCCTGCACGACGGTGTTGAGGGTGACCCCGCAGTGACGGGCGGCGAGCGCCAGGCCGTCGGAGAGCGCGTCCGGCAGGTCGACGGCGACCTCCCGGGCCGGCAGCGGTTCCCGCCCGTCGCTGCCGGGCGCGAGCAGGCTCGGCGTCTCGAAACCGGTGTACGCCTCGCGCCAGGCCGTCGCCGCGGCGTCGGTGTCCCGGCTCACCAGCCACGTCACGTACTCCCGGTACGGCGTCAGCGGCGGCAGGTCCCGAGCCGCGTCACCGCCCGCGTAGAAGCCGAGCAGGTCCCGGATCAGCAGAGGCGTCGACCAGCCGTCGGCGACGATGTGGTGGCAGAGCAGGGAGATCCGGTGTCGCCCGTCGGTGAGCCGGTGCACCGAGATCCGGACCAGCGGTGGTCGGGCCAGGTCGAAGCGCCGGGCGCGGTCGGCGGCGAGCAGCCGCTGCGACTCGTCCTCCCGGGCGGCCGGGTCGAGGTCGCGCAGGTCCGTCTCGTCGACCGGTGGGTGGCCGCCGCGCGGGATCACCTGCACCGGCCGGCTCAGCCCGTCGTGCAGGAAACCGGCCCGCAGATTGGGATGCCGGCGCAGCAGGTCGTCGGCGGCGCGGCCGAGCCGGGCCACGTCGAGCGGGCCCTCGACGTCGAGGATCAGCTGCACCGAGTAGACGTCCAGGGCGTCCTCGTCGAAGCGGGCGTGGAAGAGCATCCCCTCCTGCAGGGGCGCGACGGGCAGCAGGTCGACCGGGTCCGGCACCGCCGCGACGACCAGGTCCAACTCCTCCGGGGTGAGCGGCGTCAGGCTCAGGTCCAGGTCCCGGGGAGTGGTGTCGCCGGAACCGGGCAGGGCGGTGTGCGCGGCGAGCCCCACCAACGCCTCCGCCCACCGGGTGGCCAGGTCGGCGATCTCGTCCTCGTCGAACAACTCGCCCGCGAACATCAGCGAGGCGGTGAGCTGGGTACCGGTCGGGCCCTCCTGCGCGACCATGCCGATCTCCAGCTCGTGCGGCAGCGGCGCGTCCGGGTCGGACGCGCCACCCAGACCGTCGAACTCCCTCGCCGCGCCCCACCCGGTGTCCGCGCCCTCACCGCCGACCGCCGCGAACCGGCCGAGGTAGTTGAAGCCGATCTGCGGGCGACCGGCCTCGGCGAGCACGGTCGAGGTGTGCGGGTTGAGGTAGCGCAGCAGACCGAAGCCGACGCCCTTGTCCGGCAGCGACCGGGTGAGCTGGCGGACCCGACGGATGGCGGCGCCCACGGCCGGTCCACCGCAGCGGACCTCGTCCCAGTCCGGGGCGCCCGGGTCGAGGCGTACCGGGTAGATGCTGGTGAACCAGCCGACCGTGCGGGACAGGTCGACGCCGGGCACGACGGGCTCCCGACCGTGCCCCTCGATGTCCAGCAGCACGTCCGAGGCGTCGCCCCGGCCGCGTGCGCGCCGCCACGCCGCCACGGCCAGTGCCAGGCCGGTCATCAGCACTTCGTCCGGTCCGCAGTGGAACAGCGCCGGCGCCCGCGTGAGCAGCAACTCGGTCTGCTCCGCGGGCAGTCGCATGGCGAACATCCGGCTGGTCCCTGTCACGTCGCGGATCGGGTCGAGCCGGTCGGCGCCCAACGTGGGGTCCGCTCCGGCGAGCTGGTCGAGCCAGACGTCGACCTCGTCCTCCCGCTCGGGGCGGCGGGCCTCCTCGGTGAGCAACTGCGCCCAGCGCCGGTACGAGGTGCCCACCGGCGGCAACGCCACCGGCGTCCCGTCCCGCGCCGCGCTCCAGGCGGACACCAGGTCGGGCACCAGCACCCGCCAGGCGACCCCGTCCACGACCAGGTGATGCGCGACGACCAGCAGCCGTCCGGGGTGGCGTGGGCCGGCGTCCAGCCACACCAGCCGCAGCATCACCCCGTCGGTGGGAGCGAGTTCTCGGCGGGCCGCCTCGGCCTCGCGTCCCACCGCCTCCGCCAGCCCCCGCTCGTCCAGGCCCGCCACGTCCACCCGGCGTACGCAGGACGCGGCGTCGACCGCCCCGCGGGGCCGTACGTCCAGCGTCCAGCGGGCGGCCCGGACGCCGCTGCCACCGCGGCGGGTCAGGGTCAGCCGCAGCACGTCGTGGTGGTCCAGCACGGTGCGCACCGCGGACACCAGCCGGTCGTGGCCCAGGTCGGCCGGCACCTGGAGCCCGACCGACTGGCTGAACCCGTCGCCGGGACCGCCCCGCTGGCGGAACCACTCCATGATCGGCGTCAGCGGCACCCGGCCCACGCCGTCGTCGGCGACCTCCGCCGGCCCGTCGTCGACCCGCCCGCAGATCTTCGCGAGACCCTCCACCGTGGGGTGCTCGAAGACGTCCTGGGGGGTGAACGACAGCCCGGCGCGGCGGGCGCGGCTGACCAGCTGGATGGCGATGATGCTGTCGCCGCCGATGTCGAAGAGGCTCGCCCGGTGGTCGACCGACGGCAGGCCGAGCACGTCGGCGAAGACGCCGGCCAGCACGGTCGCCGCGCCGACCGTCGGGTTGGCGGCGGCGGCGAAGTCGGGCGCGGGCAGGGCGGACCGGTCCAGCTTGCCGTTCGGCGTCGTGGGCAGCCGGTCGAGGACGACGACGGCGCTGGGCACCATGTGGTCGGGCATCCGCGCGGCGGCCCACGCCCGAACCGCCGCGCCGTCGACCGCCCCGGTGACGTACGCGACGAGCTTGCGGTCGCCGGGGCGGTCCTCCCGGGCGACCACGGCGGCGGCGGTCACCGACGGGTGGCCGGTCAGCGTGGCCTCCACGTCGCCGAGCTCGATCCGGAAGCCGCGCACCTTCACCTGGTGGTCGGTGCGCCCCAGATAGTGCAGGACGCCGTCGGAGTCCCATCGAGCCAGGTCACCGGTGCGGTAGAGCCGGCTGCCGGGCGGGCCGAACGGGTCGGCCGGGAAGCGTTCGGCGGTCTGCGCGGGGTTGCCGAGGTAGCCGTCGGCGATCCCGTGGCCGGCCAGGTACAGCTCACCGGCGGTGCCGGGCGGCACCGGCTGCAACACACTGTCCAGGACGTACGCGCGGGTGTTCGGCAGGGGCCGCCCGATCGGCGGCGGAGCGTCGACCGGGCCACTGCCGTACCAGGCGGTCGCGTAGACGGTCGCCTCGGTCGGGCCGTAGACGTTGCCGAGGCGGGCGTCCGGGAATCGTTCCCGGACCGCGCGGGCCACCTGCACGGGCAGCGCCTCCCCGGCGAGCAGCAGCGTGTCCGGGGACAGGTCCAGCCCACCGTGGGCGACCAGGTGGCCCAGCACCGACGGCACGGTGCTGACGAGGCTGACCTGCCACCCTGCGGACGGCTCGGCGATCAGGGCCAGCGGATCGGCGACGAGTTCCACCGTGTGCCCGGCCAGCAGCGGCACCACCACCTCGAAGACGGACACGTCGAAGCTGAGCGAGGTGGACGCGAGCACCCGGCGCAGCGCCCGGTCGCCGATGTCCCGGCGGGCCCAGCCGAGCAGGTTGGCGACCGACCGGTGGGCGACCACCACACCCTTCGGCCGTCCGGTCGAGCCGGAGGTGTAGATGACGTACGCGGGGTGCGCCGGCAGCAGCGGACCGGACCGGTCGGCGTCGACGGGCCGCCGGGTCGGACGTCCGTCCACGTCGGCGCGTACCGCCGGGTCGTCGAGCCGGACGGCCCGGTGGTCGGGGTGCCGGTCGGCCAGGTCGCCGTCGGTCAGCAGCAGCGCCGGTCGGGCGTCGGCGAGCATGCCGGCGATCCGGGCGGCCGGGTACGCCGGGTCGACCGGCAGGTACGCCGCGCCGGTCTTGGTGATCGCGAGCAGCGCGACCACGGTGTCCGCCGTGCGGGGCAGCGCCAGCGCGACCAGGCGTCCCGGCCCCGCGCCCTCGGCGAGCAGGTGGTGTGCCAGCCGGTTGGCCCGCTCGTCGAGATCCCGGTAGGTCAACCGGGTCGGGCCGGCGACGACGGCGAGGGCCTCGGGGGCGCGGTCGGCCGTGGTCTCGAAGAGCCCGGGGATGGTCGCCGGAGTGACGGTGGTCGCGGTGTCGTTCCACTCGGCGACGGCGCGGCGGACCGGGTCGCCGACCAGGTCGACGGCGGCCACCGGCTGCCCGGGGGCGGCGGTCAGCGCCCGGCGCAGGCCGGCCAGGTGGGCGGTCAGGTCGGTCGCGTCGAAGTGGGCGGCGTCGCCGTCGAGCACCAGGCACAGGCCGTGGTCGACCGGGTCCTCCACGACGCGGACGACCAGTTGCGCCGGCTGCCCCGTGCCGAGGTGCCGCACGGTCGCGGGGACCGGACCGAACCGGGCCGGCGCCGCCGCGGGCACGGCCTCGACCAGCACACCGTACGGCCCGACGTCGGTGACCGGGTGCCGCTGGTGGCGGCGGGCCCGACGGGTCGCGTCGGCCACCCGGCGTACCACGGCGGCCACGGTGTGCTCGGGTCGGACCGGCACCCGCAACGGCAGCACCCGGGCGAGTGGGCCGGGGTCGCGCAGGTCGCCCCGTTCGGTGCGGCCCGCCACCCGTACCCCGGTCAACACGTCGGTTCCGGCGCCACGCCGGTGCAGGTAGCAGGTGACGGCCGCGGCCAGCCAGACGGGCCAGGCGACGCCGGCGGCGCGGGACGCGGCGCGTACCGCCGCCGTTTCGCCCGCGTCCAGTGGGGCCTCGGCCGTCACCCGGCCGACGCGGCGGCCGTCGTGGGTCGTCGACAGGCCGGCCGGCGAGGGCGCGTCCCGCAGCTCGTCCGCCCAGTGCCGTCGTGCCGCGTCGGCCCCCGGCGCCTCCGGGCCCGGCGTTGGCGTCGCGCGCAGCGGTTCGCCGACGGTGCCGCCGCCCAGCAGCCCGGAGTAGATCTCGGCGGCCCTGGTGGTGACCAGCTCCACGCCGTGCCGGTCCAGGTCGCCGCCGGGGTAGCGCTGGTACCAGCCGCAGCGGCCCGCGCCCAGGTGCAGCAGCGCCTGAGCGGACCGGCGGTCGGCGGTCCGGGCGCCGGTGCCGTCGCCGACCCAGCCCTCGGCGGCACGCTCCGGGTCGGGCTCGCCGCCCAGGTCGACCAGCTCCACGTCGTCCGGCGCGGGCAGCCCGGTGGCGGTATGCAGTTCGTCCAGGGCGCGGCGCACCGCCGTGCCGAACAGCGCCGGGTCGAGCACGCCGTCCGGTGTGACGAGTGCGGCGACGGCGCCGGTGTGGTCGGCCACGGTCATCTCCCTCTAGAGGACGCGGGTGTGGGCGTAGTGGTGGAAGCCGCGGCCGGCCTTGCGCCCGAGGTGTCCGGCGTCGACCAGCTCGGTCAGCAGCGCGCTCGGTGTGAACCGGTCGTCGCCGGTGTGCTCGCGCAGCACCACCAGCGAGTCGAGGACGGTGTCCAGGCCGATCAGGTCGGCGGTGGCGAGCGGGCCCAGCGGATGGCCGAAGCAGCTGGTGAAGACGTCGTCGACGGTCGCGGCGTCGGCCGTGCCCTGTTCGACGACGGTCGCGGCCTCGTTGACGGTCAGCATCAGCACCCGGTTGGTGACGAAGCCCGGCCCGTCGTTGACCACGATCGCGCGCTTGCCCATGCCGTCGAGGAGCGCCCGGGCGCGGTCGAGCGTCTCCGGGCTGGTGTCCGCGCCGCGGACCACCTCCACGGCGTCCTTCAGGGGCGCCGGATTCATGAAGTGCATGGCGAGCACCCGGTCGGCGCGGCGGGTGAACGCCG
The DNA here is from genome assembly GCF_029581455.1 of Micromonospora sp. WMMD964. NCBI lineage: Bacteria > Bacillati > Actinomycetota > Actinomycetes > Micromonosporales > Micromonosporaceae > Micromonospora > Micromonospora sp. WMMD964. The sequence continues at coordinate 3,803,651 of NZ_CP120860.1, forward strand.
CCAGCCGGGCGACCGGTATCGCGGACGTGCAGGACGCCAGCACCGCCCGGGCCGGGCAGATCGCATCCAGGGTGGACAGGACCACCCGTTTCACGTCGACCCGCTCGACGGCGCACTCCACCACGAAGTCGGCGGCGGCGAGGGCGTCGATCGAGGCGGCCCACCACACCGTCCCGGTCGGCCCGACCGGCGCCGTCGGCCGGGTCAACCGCAGCAGGCGTACGCCCTCACGCAGCCGTTGCGGCCCCCGCTCTCGGGCTGCGGGGTCGGGCTCGACCACCACCACGTCGTGCCCCGCCTGGGCGGCGCACTGGGCCACGCCGACACCCATGGTGCCGGCCCCGACCACACCGATCGTCATCTCCGTTTCCTTCCCGGTCATCCGGCCACCGCCGGCAACCACAGGTCGAGCGCCGCCCGGTCCGGCTCGGCCGCCGCCGCCCGCAACACGCCGACCAGTTCGTCGGCCAGCGCCGCCACGGTGTCCGGGTCGAAGAGCGCGGTGCGGTAGGTCAGGCTCGCGGCCACGGCGTCGCCGTCCGGCCGCACGGTCAGTGCCAGGTCGTACGGGTGCGCCACGGTCGGGGCGTCCACCGGCCCGAACCACAGGTCGAACAGCGGGTGGCGGCCCGGCAGCGGCGGCAGGTCCAGTGCCCGCGCCAGCACGTCGACCGGCACGCCGAGGTGCCGGCGCGCCCCGGCGAGCGTCGCGTCGACCCGGGCCAGCAGGTCGCCCCAGGCGGGTTCGTCGGAGAGGTCCACGCGGATCGCGGCGGGCCGTGACCCCTGCCCCGCGTCCAGCGCCGCGCCCACCACCACGTCGTCGGTGCCGGCCCGCGCCGCGACCACGGCGAGGTACGCGCCCAGCAGCGCGGTCACCGGGTCGCCCCCGGCCGCCGCCACCACGTCGGCGGGCACGCCGAACCGGTGGGCGGCGGTGGCGGTGTCCCCGCCGGTCGGGCGTGGCCGGTCGGTCGGCAGCTCCACGACCGGCGCGTGGTCGAGCAACTGCCGCCAGTACGCGACGTCGGCACCGGAGCCGGGCTCTTCGACGACCGGCGCAGGTGATCCGGGCCGGGCTGCCGCGACGGCGGCGGCCACCTCCCGCACCGGCCGGTCCGGGGCGGCCGCGAGCGTCCGCAGCAGTGCCAGGAACAGCTCGGCCATCCCCACCACTGTGGAGTGTGCGAAGAGTTGGGTGCTGTACTCCAGGATGCCCACCAGGTCCCGCATCTCGGCGTGCTCGCCGAGCACCAGGCTGAGGTCGAACTTGGCGGTGCCGGGCGGCAGGCCGGGGAACGGGTCCTCCCGGTCGCCGCCGCCGAGCACGTTGCCCCGCCCGATGTCCCGCGAGACCGTCGGCGGCAGGGTCTGGTGGACGTACATCACGTCGAACAGCGGGCTGCGCGACGGGTCGCGCGGCCCCGCGACCGCCTTGACCACCCGGTCGAAGGGCACCTCCTGGTGCTCCAGACCGGTCAGCACCGTCCCGCGCACCTGGCGGACCAGGTCGCGGAAGGTCGGCTCACCGGACAGGTCGGCCCGTAGCGCGATGGTGTTGTTGAAGAAGCCGATCAACTGCCACAGCTCCGGGCGGGTACGACCGATCGTCGGGGTGCCCACCACCACGTCGTCCTGGCCGCTGTAGTGGCCGAGCAGCACGTACAGGCCGGAGAGCACGACGGTGAACAGCGTCGCGGTCTCCGCCCGGCCCAGTTCCCGCAGCGCCTCGGTGACCTGCTCCGGCACGATGAAGCTGTGGTGGTCGCCCGAGTGGTCGCGGCGGGCCGGCCGGGGGTGATCGGTGGGCAGGTCGAGCACCGGCGGGTCCTGCAGCTTCCGCCGCCAGTAGTCCAGCTCCGCGTCCAGTGCCGGGCCGGTCAGCAGCTCGCGCTGCCACCGGGCGTAGTCGCGGAACTGGATGGGCAGTGCGGGCAGCTCCTGCCGTTCGCCCCGGGTACGGGCGGCCAGGTGGCCGGCCAGTTCGGCGGAGAGCACTGCCGGGGCCCAGCCGTCGTTCACCGCGTGGTGCATGAGCGTGATGCTCAGGTGGTCGTCGGGGGCGAGCCGGACCAGCACGACCCGGACCAGCGGGTCGGCGGCGATGTCGAAGACGTGTCGCTGCTCGGTGTGCAGGATCTCCCGGGCCGCCGCCTCCGGGTCGGCTGCGTCGGAGACGTCGACCACGGTGAAGAAGTCGCCCAGGGCGGGACGGATCACCAGGCGCGGTCGGCCGTCGTCGGTGACGAAGTTGGAGCGCAGCACCTCGTGGCGTGCCGCGAGATCCTCCCAGGCCAGGCGCAGCGCCTCGGCGTCGAGTGGGCCGCGTACGCGGGCCGGTGCGGGCAGGTTGTAGAGGGTCGTGCCCGGGTCCAGCTGGTGGTGGAACCACATCCGTTCCTGACCGAACGAGACCACCAGGTCGTCGCCGGGCACGATCGGTGGCAACCCGCGTGTCGTCGACCGGGCGGCGGGGGCGGTGGCCCCGGGCACTGCGGCCTCGGGCCCGGCGACCTCGGGCTCGGCGGGGTCGGGCCCTTGCGGGCCGGGTGTGTCCGGTCCGGGGTCGGCGGGTTCGGGGTCGACCGTGCCGGCGCGTTCGGCGATCACGCTGGCGAGGTCGTGTACCCGGGGGTGGTCGTAGATGTCGATGAGGCCGAGGCTGACGTCGTAGGTCTCGGCGACCCGGTCGATCAGTTGCAGGGCGATCACCGAGTTGCCGCCGAGCGCGAAGTAGTCGGCGTCCGCCGGTACGTCGTCGGCGTGCAGCAGCGCTCGCAGTGCCTCCCGCAGCCACGGCCCGACCGGTGGCCCGGTGGGTTCGCCGGTGGTGGCGGGCTCGGCAGGGGAGACCGGCTGGGCGGAGGCCGGCTCGGCTGCGGTGCTGGTGGTGCCGGTGTGGTGCGCCGCGACGGTGGTGCCGTGCTCGGCGGTGGCCGCACGCCCGGCGGTCGCCGACCGCCCGGCGTCCGGCTCGGCGGTGTCCGCCGGGACCGGAATGACCGGATCCGGGATCGGTGGCGGCTCGGCAGCCGCCGGGACGACCGCCGCCTCGGCCGGGGCTGCGACTGTCGACGGAGGACCGGCGGTCCCGGTCGGCTCGTCGGCCTCGGAGCGCGCGTGGTCGAGGTCCGGCTCGGACGCCGCGGTCGGGCCGAGGCTGATGATCTCACCCAGCGGCAGCGGCCAGCAGCGTTCCCCGCGCAGCGGGGTGCCGGGCAGGTGGATCCGGCGTGCCGGTGGACCGGCCGGCACGTCGGCCAGCGCGGCCCAGTCGAGGTCGACCCCGACGGAGTAGAGCGCGCCGAGCAGGCGCAGCAGCCCGTCCGGGCCGGGCGGCAACCGCAGCACGTCGCGCGGTCCGCCGGGGGCCGCCGGGTCGGTGAGCGCGTCGCCGAGTTCGCCTCGGAGACCGAGCTCCACGACGACGACCGGGCCGTCGTGGAGCACCTCGGCGACGGCGTGCCGCAGCCGCTGCGGGTCGGCGACGGGGAAGGACTCGCGGTCGGTCAGCTCGACGGTGTCCTCGGGCGTCAGCTCGTCGCGCAGCCAACGCACGGCGTAACGGGCCGCGCCGGAGCTGAGCATGCCGTGCACCGGCACTCCGGCGGCCACCATCCTGCGGTGGGCATCGAGCTGCCAGGCCACCGTGTCGGCGCGGGATCCGCGCAGCGGCAGGGACGTCGGCAGCGGGGCGACCGTGGCGTCGGCCGGCACCTCGGCGTCCCCGGAGAACAGCAGCACCACCCGTGGTGTGCTGCCCGCGTCCGTCGCGCTCTGCGCTCCCGCGCCCTCCGGGTCGGCGCTGCGGCGCCAGGTCGCCTCGGCGGCCAGGGCGGTCGCGGCCGTCCGGGTGTCGGTGGCCACCACCGCGAGTCGTACCGGGTGGTGGTCACGGCCCGCGCCCAGGGTGGCGGCCACGTCGGCGAGGCGGGCCGACCCGGGCCGCAGGGCGACCGCGACCCGGGTGCAGGTCCGCACCAGGTCGTCGGGGGTACGGGCGGAGATCGGCAGCAGCCGCGCCGCGCCGTCATCGTCGGTGGGTGGCTCGGGTGCCTGCTCGACCACGCAGTGCGCGACGATGCCACCCAGGCTGAAGGAGCTGACCCCGGCCCGGCGCGGCTGCTCACCGCTGCCCGGCCACTGTTCCAGCGCGGTCACCACCCGCACGCCCGCCGCCTCCGGGTCGACGCCGTCGGCGGGGGAGCGGTAGTGCAGCGACGGGTACAGCTCGCCGTGGCGCACGCTCAGGATCGCCCGCACCAGGCCGGCGACACCGGCCGCGTGGTCGAGGTGACCGATGGCGGTCTTCACCGAACCGATGGGCAGCGCCGCTGCGCGCCGGGTACCGGCCCGGCGACCGGCCAGGCCGAGCCCTTCGATCTCCACGGCGTCGCCGAGCCGGGTACCGGAACCGTGCGCCTCCAGGTAACCCGCCGCGGAGAGGTCCAGACCGGCCGCCCGCCAGGCCCGGCCGATGACGTCGGCGTGGGCGAGGGCGCTCGGCGTACTGATCGTGGCGGACCGGTGTCCGTTGTGGCCGATCGCCGTGCCCCGGATGACGGCGTGCACCGGCAGGCCCTCGGCTCGTGCCCGGGACAGCGTGCTGAGCAGCAGGACAGCGCCGCCCTCGCCGGCCGCGGTGCCGTCGGCGGCGGCGTCGAAGGCCCGGCATCGGGCCTGCGGGGAGATGATGGCCTGGAACGCGCCGCTGTCGTCGGCGGGTGGGTGCAGGGAGCGCACCGCGACCCCACCGGCCAGCGCGAGGTCCGCGTCGCCGGCCCGCAGCTCGCGGCAGGCGTGGTGCACGGCGACGAGCGAGCCGTTGCATCCGGTGTCCACCCCGTAGGTCGGGCCGACCAGGCCGAACAGGTGGGCGACCCGGGACGGCAGCGCGCAGGGCACGGTGCCGAGCATGGCCAGCGTGCCGGTCTCGCCGACCAGCGCGCCGTAGTCGGCGCTCGGCGAGCTGAACACCACGGCCGTCCTGCTGTCCCGCAGGCTCGACGGGGCCAGGCCGGCGTCCTCCACCGCGCCCTGCGTCAGGTGCAGGGCGATCCGGTGCTGCGGGTCGATCAGCTCCGCCTCCCGGCGGGACAGGCCGAAGAATCGGTGGTCGAAGAGGTCGATCCGGTCCAGGTAGCCCAGCTCGGCGTGCCGGACGTCGGGATCGACGTTGGTGGTCCGCATCCGCAGCGCGGGCATCGGCCGTACGCTGTCCCGACCGGCGCGCAGGTTGGCGCGGAACGCGTCGAGGTCGTCGGCCTGCGGAAACCGCACGGCGACGCCGATGACGGCGATGTCCTCTCCCGGCTGACCCATCGTTCTCCCTTCCGGGTCACACTTCGAAGCTGAGCGCGGTGGCGGGTGCCGGTCCGCTGCGGTCGGCGGTAGACGGGTCCGCCCGTTCGGCGATCACCGCGGCCTGCGCCGCGATCGTCTTGACGTCGAACAGCTCACCCACCCGGATCGCCCGGGACCACCGGCGGTCCAGGCGCTTGTGCAGGTCGACCACCTTCAGTGAGGTGCCGCCGGCGTCGAAGAAGTTGTCGTCCAGGCCACAGCCCCGGTGCCCCAGCACCTCGGCCCAGATGTCGGCCACCGCGCGTTGCAGCCCGGTCCAGTCGTGGTCGGTCGGCGCGTCCACCCGGTCCTCCTCGCGTGCGGCGCCGAGCCGCGCCAGGGCGTCCCGGTCGAGCTTGCCGTTGACGGTCAGCGGCATCGCGGGCACCACCACGAACCGCGCCGGCACGGCGGCGGACGGCAGCGACTCACGGCACAGCGCCCGCAGCACCACCGGCGACGGGGGCGGGCCGTCGCAGACCAGGTACGCGACGAGCACCGGCTCCGACACCAGCGGGTCGAGCAGCACGGCGGCCCGGCGTACCGCGGGGTGGGCACTCACCACCTCGGCCACCTCGGCCGGCTCGACCCGGTGCCCGCGTACCTTGACCTGCTCGTCGGCTCGTCCCCGGAACTCCAGGGCGCCGTCGGCGCGGCACGCGGCCAGGTCCCCGGTGCGGTAAAGCCGGGCGCCCGGCGCGGCGGCGAACGGGTCGGCGACGAACCGCTCGGCGGTGCGCGACGGCTGCCCGGCGTAGCCCTGCGCCAGGAACGGGCCGCCGACGTACAGCTCGCCGACCCGGCCGGGCGGCTGCTCGCGCAGCGCGGCGTCGAGGACGTGCACCGTCGCCCCGGGCAGCGGGCCGCCGATCGGCACCTCGCCGTGGCGGTGCGTCGGTGCCACCCGTTGGAAGGTGCACGAGATGATCGCCTCGGTCGGCCCGTACTCGTTGACCAGTTCGGTCTCCGGCAGCAGCCGGCGGTGCCGACGCACGAGGGCGGCGTCGCACCGTTCCCCGCCGACGCTCACGTGCCGCAGTGTGGGCGGCAGCAGCGCGGCGTGGTCGAGGAGCAGCCGGTAGTAGGACGGCACACAGATGAGGTGGGTCGTGGCGTGGGTGGCGGCGAGCGCGGCGACGGCACCGGGGTCGGCCATGCGCTCCTCGTCGGGCAGCACCACCGTGCCGCCCCGGCGCAGCGTCCACAGAGTGGCGCCCAGGCTTCCGTCGAAGGACAGGCGCAGGGCGGACAGGAACGTCGGCGGGTCCGCGCCGTAGAGCACACCGCGGCAGCGGATCGCCGCGTCCAGGTGGGCGTGCCCGACGACCACACCCTTCGGCCGGCCGGTCGAGCCGGAGGTGTGGATGACGTACGCCGGCAGGTCCAGCGGCAACGTCGGCGGCAGCGGCACCGCCGGCGCGGCCACCAGGTCACGGACGTCGAGGTGGGCCAGGGTGTCCGCGCAGGCGGGGCGGCTGCCGGCGTGCACCAGCACCCGGCAGTCGGTGTCGCGCACCACCGCCGCCAACCGCCCCGCCGGCTGCCCCGGTTCCACCACCGACCACGCGGCGCCCACCCGTGCGGCGGCCAGCATGGCGACCACGGTGGCGGTCGACTGTTCGAGGTGGACGGCCGCCACGGTGCCGGGCAGCACCCCCGCGGCGACCAGGCGCATCGACAGGTGATCGACGGCGTCCGCGAGCGCGCCGTAGCTCAGCACCTCGTTCCCCACGACCACCGCCGGCGTCTCCGGGGTCTCGCTCGCGTGGGCGAGGATCTCCACCACCAGCGGCGTCATCGGGGCACGCCCGTCCGGTCGTCGACGTGCACGTGACCGGGTCGGGCCGGGGGCAGCCGGGCCGGGTCGGCGGCGAGCAGCATCCGGTCCGCGTCCCGCCGGACGATCTCGAAGCCGCCGAAGCGCAGCGTCACCAGCATGATCCGGTTGACCGGCGTGGGCACCAGCTCGGCGACCGGGCGGCGGCCGGCGGCGAGCGCGGTACGCACCAGGTGGTCGAGCAGCACCGCCCCGATGCCACGGGAGACCACCCGACAGGACATCAGCAGCAGCTCCAGCACCGACTCGGTGTCGGTGAGCCGGGTGACCGCCAACCCGATCGTGCCGTAGGAGCCGAAGCGGTCGGAGAGTTCGGCGACGGTCACCTGGTATCCGTCGTCGTGGCACAGCGCCCGCAGCTCGGCCATCCCGTACGTGATGCCGGTGCTGTTGAGCTGGTGGGTGCGGACGGTCAGCTCGTGGGCGCGGGCCAGGTCGTCCTCGCCGGCGCTGCGGAGGGTCAGCACCAGGTCGAGGCTCGCCAGGAAGTCGGTGTCCGGCTGGTCCCAGTCCTTCTCGGCGGCGGCGCGACGGTGCTCGGCCTGGTACATCCCCCGGCGCCGCCGCGACTCGTCGGTGACGAACGGCGGCTGGAACTCGGCGCGGGTGGGCAACTCGCCGACCTGCACCGCGTCGTAGCAGCGCACCTGCGGCAGGGCGTGGGCCACCTCGGCCCGCTCCACCGGGTCGTTGTCGACGAACGCGAGGGTGTCCGGGCCGATGCCGAGGGTTCCGGCGATCCGCCGTACCGCCGCCGACTTGTCGCCCCAGCCGACCTCGACGGCGCAGAACATGTCGGCCAGTCCCACCGCGTCGAGGTGGGCGGCGGCGGTGTCGTGGTGGCCCCGGCTGGCGACGGCGTGCAGGATGCCCCGCTCGTCGAGGGTGTGCAGGGTGCGTACCGCCGCCGGGAACGGCGCCGGTGCGTCGCCCTCCAGGACGACGCCGCCCCACAGCGTGTCGTCGAGGTCCCACACCAGGCACTTCACCGTCTGGTTCATCGCTGGCCCGTCCCGCGCACCAGCAGGGCGCTGCTCCAGGCCGCGACCGGGCTGCTGTTCATCACCAGGACATGGCCTCCCGGTGGTACGTCGGCGGCGGTGTCGTCCAGGTTGGCGAGCACGTCGATCGGGCCGAGGTGGCCGTAGCGGGCCAGGTTGGCCGGGCAGGCGTCGCCGATCTTGACGTCCAGGGCCCCCTGCCAGAACGCGAACGCCCCGCGGGAGAGGTTCTGCATGAGCACCGCGTCCAGGCGGTCCGGGGTGAGGTCCCGGGTCGCGAGGACCTCCCGGTTGAGGTCGCGCAGCCGGTTGCGGCTCTCCATCGCCAGCCGGAACGAGTAGGTCAGCTCGTCGGAGCAGGTCTCCCGCCACCGGCTGGACGGGACGTCCCGGTAGTCGATGTGGAACAGGTCGGCGTAGGTGCCGTCGCTGCGCAGCCGGTGGTCGATCCAGCCCCACCGACCCGTCTCCCGGCCGAGCAGCACGGCCGCGCCGGCGTCACCGAGGACGGTCATCGGCGGCCGGTAGCGCTCCGCGGTGGCGGCGACGGCGCCCATGGCCACCAGCACATGCCGCCAGGCCGGCCGCCCCCGCAGCAGCGCCGCGCCCACGTCGATCGCGGCGGACACCGACACGCAGCCCAGGTCGCCGACGCTGAGCGTGGCCGCCCGGGTCGCCCCGATGCGGGCCTGCAACCGGGTCGCCTCGGACGCCAGCAGGTACTGCGGCGCGCGGCCCTGTACGAGGATCAGCGCGTCCAGGTCGTCGGCCGCCAGGTCGGCGCGGACCAGCGCCTGGTGTGCCGCGGCGGCGGCCAGGTCCACCTCGGCCCCCGGTCCCGCCCGGCCGCGGTGGTCGCGCAGGCAGCGGACCTCGTCGATGCCGAGGGACAGTACGTGGTCCCGGCGCGCGGGCGGCAGCGCCGCCACCTCGGGCAGCTCCGCCACCGCCACCGCCTCCGGCGGGTGGTGGACGCTGACCGGGCCGAGCCAGACCGGGGCCGTCACGACAGCACCGCCACGGGTGCCGGTGGGGTCGGCGCCGCGGTGCTGCGGCGCCGGTGGGCGCGGATGGCGTGGTCGGCGAGGTGCAGCTCGCTGACCTCGTCGGAGCCCTCGATGATCCGCATGACGGTGGCGTCGCGGAGGAACCGGCCCACCAGGCTGTCCGGGTCGCAACCGGCCGCGCCGTGCACCTGTACGGCGTCCCGGCTGACCTGTGCGGCGGCGCGGGAGGCGGCGTACTTCGCCAGGACGGTGGCGGCCACGGCGTCCGGGTCGCGGGCGGCGCGCAGCTGCGCCGCGTGCTTGCAGAGCTGTTCGGCGGCGGTGACCGCGACGTGTCCCCGGCCGAGTACGGCGCGGACCAGTTGATGGTCGGCGAGGCGCACCTCTCCCTGGGTGCGGTCCACGGCGTGCCCGGTGGCGGCCCGTTGGCAGGCCCGCGCCATCCCGACGCAGCCCCACGCCACGGTGTAGCGGCCGTGGTCGAGCGCGGTGCCGGCGACGTGGGACAACCCGAACCCGGCGGGTGCGACGAGGTGCGAGCGGGGGACCCGGACACCGTCCAGGTCGAGGTGGGCCACCTGGGCCGCCCGGAGGCCGAGCTGGCCGTGCACGGGGTCCCGGCGCAGGCCCGGCCGGTCGCCCTCGACCAGCACCGCGGCCGGTGCCCCACCGAGGCGTCCGATCACGAGCAGCAGGTCGGCGGTGGCACCGAACGTCACCCACCGTTTGTGCCCGGTGACCCGCACCGCGTCGCCGACCGGCTCGATGCTGGTGGCCAGGGCGGACAGTTCGGTGCCGGCGCCCTCCTCGGTGGCGGCGAAGCCGGCTACCCGCGCACCGGCGGCCAATGCCGGCAACCACCGCTCCCGCTGGTCGGCCGAGCCCCAGCGGGCGAGTGCGGCGGAGACCATGCCCTGCACGGTGAGCAGCGCCCGCAGCGAGGAGCACACCGCACCGATCCGGGCGGTAGCCTCGCCCAGCGCGGCCGGCGACGCGCCCGCGCCGCCGTAACGGTGGGGCAGGTCCCGGGCGAGCAGTCCGGCCGTGCCCGCCGCCGCCACCACGGAGGCGGGCAGCGCGCCCTCCCGGTCCCAGCGGGCGGCATCGGACCGTACCGTGTCGGCGAAGTCGGTGGCCTCGGCCACGACGGCGGCGTCGGTGTCCATGGCGTCCCCGCTCAGCCGCGACTCGTGGCGGCACGCTTGCCGTCGACGAAGGCGGTGACCGCGTCGACGGTCCGGAAGTTCGCGAAGTCCAGGTCCTCAGGCTCGACCTCGATGCCGAAGGTGTTCTCCACGAAGGCGATGAGCTGGAGCGCGAACAGGGACGTGACGGTGCCGCGGGCGAAGATGTCCTCGTCCGGCTCCGGGGCATCGCCGACCACCTCGGCCAGGAACGCCCGTATCGTGGCGGCCACGTCGGCCGGCGGGGCCGCGGTGGTCGGGATGCTGTCGGTCATGCCCAGAAGTATCGACACGGACATTTGCCGTGGTCCATGGGATCCTTCGGCGACTGCGTTCGGTGTAGCCAGTTGGGCAGCTACCGCCCGTGATCGGCTGTGTGCACCATGGAGGCATGGGTTATGCGCCGGCCGGGGGCCTCGACGTCTACTACGAGGAGCACGGCGAGGGTGACCCGCTCCTGCTGCTGCACGGCGCGCTGGCCACCATCGAGACGTCCTTCGCCACCGTGCTGCCCGAGCTGGCGAAGAGCCGCCGGGTGCTCGCCGTGGAACAGCAGGGGCACGGCCGCACCCGCGCCGCGGACCGCCCGCTGACGCTGGAGTCGATGGCCGACGACACCGCTGCCGTCCTCGACCACCTGGGGACGGGGCCGCTCGACGTGCTCGGCTACGACCTCGGCGCCGGCGTCGCGCTGCACCTCGCGGCGCGCCGACCCGACCTGGTCCGCAGGCTGGTCTTCGTGGGTCATGCCTTCGACCGCGACGGCTTCCACCCGGGCGTGCTCGACGGCGTCGCCCGGCTCACGCCGGCCATGCTGGCGGGGTCACCGTTCGAGCGGGCGTACGCCGCCGTCGCCCCCGACCCGTCGGGGTTCGCGGCGCTGGTCGAGCGGACCACCGCACTGGAGACCGGCATGACCGACCTGACCTCCGACGAGGTCCGCGCCCTGGCCGCGCCCACGCTCGTGGTGGTCGGCGACGCCGACCTGGTGACACCCGAACACGCGGTACGGATGTTCCGGCTGCGCGGCGGCGGCGTACCCGGTGATCTGGTCGGCCTGCCGCCGTCGCAGCTCGCGGTGCTGCCCGGCACCTCGCACGCCGGGCTGCTGGCGCGGCCCGACCTGCTGCTGGGGTTGGTGCTGCCGTTCCTGCAGGCACCCTGAGGGCCGTTCAGCCCAACCCACCGGCGGCGTGGATGTTCTGCCCGGTGACCCAGCGGGCGTCCGGGCCGCAGAGGAACGCGACCACGTCGGCCACGTCGGCCGGCTGACCGAGCCGACCCAGCGGGGTGACCCGCGCGGCGATCTCCACGCTCTGCGCGCTGTTCGTCGCGTGTAGCAGGTCGGTGTCGGTGGCACCCGGCGACACGGTGTTGACGGTGATGCCCCGCGCCGCCAGCTCCCGGGAGGCCACGGCGGACAGTTGCTCCACCGCGCCCTTGCTGGCCGCGTAGGCGGCGATGCCCGGACCCGGCATGACCGTGTTGATCGTGGACAGGTTGACGACGCGACCGCCGTCGCGCATGTGCCGGGCGGCGTGCCGCAGCGCCAGGAACACCGCGCGGGCGTTGACCGCCATCAACCTGTCGTACTCCTCCTCGGGCAGGTCGACCAGGAGTGCCGGCGTGTGCTGGGCCGCGGCGTTGTTGACCAGCAGGTCCAGGCCGGCCAGGTGGGTCTCGGCCTGCGCGAGGAAAGCGGTCACCCCGCCCGGCTCGGCGAGGTCGGCGCGTACCCCGTGGGCGACGCCACCGGCGGCCGCGACCGATGTCTCCACCTCGGCGGCGGCCTCGGCGTTGCTGCGCCAGCCGAAGACGACGGTCGCGCCGTCGCGGGCCAGCCGCTGCACCACCGCCCGGCCGATGCCCCGCGAGCCGCCGGTGACCACGGCTGCCTTGCCCTCCAGAACCCGCGTGCCCTCGGCCATGGACCGACGATAGGGCCGTCGGCGGCCGAGGGGCAGGCCCCGTCCGGCCATGCCTGATCGGTCAGGTCCGGCGGACGAAGCGGATGCGGAATCGACGGGCGACGATCGCATGGTGGCTGGAGCGCAGGTCTGTGGCGATGCTCGGCGGCGGCGACGACCGACCTCCATGGCGATCATCGACATCTCTCGCTACGATCCGATGTCGACGCATCACTGAGCGTCAATGCGTGCTGTCCGCGAGCGCTCGGACGCTGACAATCCGGCGCCGCCACGACCGTGCTGCCGGCCTGAGGATCACGCCGTCTCGACGAAGGGAATCCGGATGACGGAGATCGCGCAGACCACCGAGAGCCGAGCCGTTCCGCCCGCGCGGCCGTACCCGTTCAGTGTGCCCGACCGCCTCGTCGTCGATCCGACCTACGGCGAACTGCGCGAGCACGAGCCGATGACCCGGGTGAAGCTCCCCTACGGCGAGGAGGCGTGGCTCGCCACCCGCTACGAGGACGTCCGTACCGTCCTCGGCGACGTGCGGTTCGGCCGCGCCCCGGCCGTCCAGCGCGACGAGCCCAGGCTCACCGCACGCCAGCAGGCCAGCGGCATGCTGACCATGGACCCGCCCGATCACACCCGGCTGCGTCGGCTGGTGGCGAAGGCGTTCACGGCACGTCGGGTGGAGGCACTGCGCCCCCGAACCCAGGAGATCGCCGACGCGCTGGTCGACGACATGGTCCGGCTCGGTCCTCCGGCCGACCTGGTGGAGCACGTCGCCACGCCGCTGCCGATCCAGGTGATCTGCGAGCTGCTCGGGGTCCCGTACGCCGACCGCGACCGTTTCCACATCTGGTCCGAGGCGATCGTCTCGACCACCTCCCTGCCCATGGAGACGATCCAGGAGTACCTGAACAACCTCTGGAGCTACATGGGCGGCCTGGTCGCCGAGCGCCGCCGCGAGCCGGAGATCGACGACCTGCTCGGCGCACTGGTGCGGGCCCGCGACGAGAATCAGGATCGGCTCAGCGAGACCGAGCTGGTGGAGCTGGCCGGGGGGCTGCTCGCGGCGGGCCACGAGACCACCGTCACCCAGATCCCCAACTTCGTCTACGTCCTGCTGCACAACCCGGACCAGCTCGCCCGGCTGCGGGCCGACCCGTCGCTGGTGCCCGCCGCGGTCGAGGAACTGCTGCGGTACGTTCCGCTCGGTGTCGGCTCCTCCTTCGCCCGGTACGCCAAGGAGGACGTCGAGGTCGGCGGGGTGCTGGTCCGCGCCGGTGAGCCGGTTCTCGGCTCACTGTCGTCGGCGAATCGGGACGGCACGGTCTTCGCCGACCCGGATCGGCTGGATTTCGACCGCGAGCAGAACCCGCACCTGGGCTTCGGGCACGGCGTACACCACTGCGTCGGCGCGCAGCTGGCCCGCATGGAGTTGCAGGTCGCCGTCGCCACCATCGTGACCCGCCTACCCGGATTGCGGCTCGCCGTGCCGGAAGCCGAGCTGCGGTGGAAGCGGGGCATGCTGGTGCGGGGCCTGCTCGGCATGCCGGTGGCCTGGTGAGTGCCGCCTGGCGGATCGGGGTGGACGCGGGCCGCTGCATCGGCACGAGCATCTGCGCCGGTACCGCGCCCGAGCATTTCCGCCTGGCCGACGGAGTGTCCGCGCCGCTGGCCGACGTCGTCGCCCCGGCCGAGGTCATCCTCGACGCCGCCGACTCGTGTCCGGTGGAGGCGATCACGGTCCGCGACGCCACGGACGACCGGTTGATCGCGCCGGAGGACTGACCCCGAGGTCGACGGGGGCCGGGCCACCACTGCTCCCCGGCCCCCGTCGACCTGTTCCGCCGATGTCAGGTCACCCGCAGCGTCGGCCGTTGACGGTGAAGGCGGCGGGTGCCGGATTGGTGCCGCTCCACGTGCCGTTGAAGCCGATGCCGGTGGACGCGCCGGGGGCGAGTCTGCCGTTCCAACTCATGCTGTCGGCGGTGACCGTCGTTCCGTTTTGTCTCCAGGTGGCCGACCAGCCCTGGCCGACCTTCTGGCCGGTGGTGGGGAAGTCGAAGGCGAGCTTCCAGCCGTCGATCGCGGTGGTGCCGGTGTTCTTGATCGTCACGGTCGCGGTGAAGCCGCCGGGCCAACTGTTCGCCGTGTAGCCGACCGTGCAGCCGAGGGCCGGGGCGGCGGGCACGGTCCGCACGGTCAGGCCGGGCGAGGCCGCCGAGACGTTGCCCGCCGCGTCGCGGGCGGTCACCACGAAGGTGTACGGGGTGTCCGGCGTCAACCCGGTCACGGTGTACGTGGTACCGGTGGCGGTGCCCACCTTCACGGTGCCGGTGGTGTCGACCCGGTGCACGTCGTAGCCGGTGACGGCGGTGTCGTCGGTGGACGGTGTCCAGGCCAGCGCGACGCTGTCGCCGGTGATCGTGCCGGCGGTCGGCTTGCCCGGGACGGTCGGTGCCTGGGTGTCGCCGGGCGCGGTGTCGCGCGGCAGCACCAGATGGGTGATCGAGTTGGCCGGGAAGGTGGTCGTGAGGCCGCTCGTGGTCACCGGCTGGTCGGCCTCCCGGACGACCCCGGAGAGGTCCGCAGCGCTGTAACGGTAGACCTGGGCCGTGCTGGCGGAGGTGCCGGTGAGGGCGACCGGGCTGGTCAGGTCGTCGCCGGTCTTGTTGACCACGACCACTGTGAGCGCCTTGTCGGCGCTGCGCTCAGCGGCGTACACGGCCAGCCTGCCCTGGTCGGCGCTGGTCGCCTGGACGGAGGTATCGCCGAACGCGCCCCCCTTGCCGTCGTAGTTGCGGTAGACGCGGAAGGCGTTGGCCACCGGCTGGTCGGCCGTCGGCGCGGTCCAGAGGGCGGCCAGGTCGAGCCCCTCACGGCCGAAGATGCCGAGGACGTCCGCCTGGGCGAGCGCCCCGTTGAGCGACCCGAAGCCGCCCCAGTTGTACTCGGTCATCGCGATCTTCGTGCCCGGGTAGTGCTGGTCGACCAGCTCGCGCAGGCGCGGGATGTAGCGGACCGGCTGGTTGATCCAGCTCTCGTCCACGTAGGTCGGGTCCCAGAGCTGGCGGGTCGAGCGCAGCCGCAGCGCCTGGGTGTCGGCGTCGCCGGCCGCCTCGCCGAGCACACCGGACTGCTGCGGGTAGAGGTGGACGTCGAAGTAGTCGAGGATGCGGGTGCCGTGCTGCTGCTCGTACTCGCGCATCCGGTCCAGGTACCACGGGCCGAGGTCCTGGCCGCCGTGCGCGGCCTTGTCCGGCGGGTTCGACCAGCAGCCGGTACGCGAGCAGGTGTCCTGGTCGAGGCCCGAAAAGATGATCGAGTTCAGGCCCCAGCCGACGGGACCGAGTGTCTTCGCGCCCGGGTCGGCGGCCTTGATCGCGGCGGCGTACTCGTAGGTGCGGTCGCGTAGCTCGTCGTAGCCCAGCCCGGTCGGGCGGACGTCGCGGTGGGTGGCATGCCACAGGTCCGGCTCGTTGTCCAGGTTGTAGAACTGGACTCCGCCGTCGGCGGCGGCGCCGAAGCGCCCCTTCAGGTGGTTGACGAAGTCGGTGGCGTACTCCGGGCCGACCGCGATGCTGGTGTCCGTCGGATCGTTGCCGGTGACCAGTGACCCGTCCGGCTTCTTGCCGTTGCCGCAGTCCGGTGCCCACTGGTCGGTGGACTCCTGCGGGCCGTACTTGGCGACGCTGAAGCCACACGCCCGCGACCGGTCCTTTGCGATCCAACCGAGCATCGGCATCGTCATGACCGTTGCCGCGCCGGTGGCCTTGTTTCCCTGCACGAACCGGTCGCTCTCCGAGCCTTCCGGGAGATCGTCCGGGTTCGGGTTGTCGTTGGGAATGTTCTCGAAGTACCAGTCCGACGCGCGGTTGGTGGTGTCGGCACGGAAGTTGTAACGGGTGGTGGCGTTGCCCCCGTAGCGGTGCACCGGCAGGCGCAGGTCGCGGGCCAGAGCATCATCGGCGAAGTTCATGCCGTAGATGTACGGGCTGATCTGGTGCCGGGCGGCGGTGGTGTCCACGGACAGCGCCGGACCGGCTACGGCCAGGGCGGGCTCCGGCAGGGCCAGACCGCCGAGGGCCGTGGCGAGCACGACCGGGAGGAGAGCGGTGGTGGGACGCACGAGCATTCCTTTCGGATAGAAGCTCGACGATGGGAGCGCTTCCGCAGCGTTGCGCTTTCCTGGCACGGAGTCAACGCCGGAGGGCTGTCTGTGGATCATGTGGATTCGATCCGATGAGGGTTGTGCAGGGAGTTGGTACGACTGCGGTGAGCTGGGTCCGAGGTGCCCAAACGGCCGTGAGGGCCGAAACGGTCTGCGAGGATGTGAACGCTGGAGCCGGCTGGTGACGGTGGAGGGCGGCGAGTCACGCAACTGGCCAGGAGCATCGATGACCCACAGCGAACAGCACCGTCCGGAGATCGTCGTCGGGCTCGTGGCGACCCCACCGGACCACCCGGCCCGGGTGGCCGCTCGACTCACTGCGGAGTTGGCCGATCGACTAGCCGACCGGGTGGACGCGGACGTGCGGTGGACCGTCCGGGAAGGCTGGGGCGACGTGGCGCCACGCCGCGACGGCGGCGTCGAGGCCCTCCTCGACGATGCTGCTCAGCGGCGCACCGATGACCGATGGGACGTCGCCATCTGTCTGACCGACCTGCCGCTGCACGCCGGTCGGGTGCCGCTGGTCGCGCAGACCTCCGCTCGGCGCCGAGTCGCGATGGTGTCCTTGCCCGCGCTGGGCCCGTATCAGCTGCGAGCAGCGCGTGCGGCCGTTCCGGACCTGGTGAGCCGACTACTCGCCGATGCCTCCGACCAGCGGGTCTCGCGGGCCGGTCGGGCACCTGCGGACATCGCGGGCAGGGTTTCCGCCATCGACCGGGTGATCGGTGAGACGGACGGCGAACTGGGCTATGTCGCCTCGGGGCTGGTCGGGCGGGTGCGGCTACTGGCCGGCATGGTACGAGCCAACCGCCCGGGGCGCGCTCTTCTGGGCCTGTCCAAGCTGCTGGTCGGCGCGTTCGGCACGGCCGCGTTCGCGCTCACCACGGACACCATCTGGCAGATCGGCGATGCCCTCGGAGGGCTCCGACTCGTTGTGATCATGGTGCTCGGGCTGAGCGCGTTGGTGGCCTGGCTGATCGTCGCGCACGACCTGTGGGAGAAGCCGGACCACGAGACACCGGCCGAACTGGCCCGGCTGTTCAACCTGGGCACGATCCTCACCCTCGCCCTGGCCACGACGGTCTCCTACCTGGTGTTGTTCACCGGGACCGCGCTCGTCGGAGCACTGCTGATCGACACATCCGTGCTGGAGCAGACCTTGCAGCGGCCGATTGGCCTTACCGACTACCTGACGCTTGCCTGGATCACCAGCTCGCTGGCCACCGTCGGCGGCGCGATCGGCTCCGGGTTGGAGAACGAGGAGACCGTGCGGGCCGCAGCCTACGGCTACCACCCTGAGCCCGGTGGCTGGCGGGACGAGAGAGACGCGCAGCCCCACCGCGGAAGGTAGGTGGGCGGGACCTCCCTTGATTCACCGACGGAATCGGTCCGTCGGACCCGCCCGGTCAGGGCTGATACTGGCCGCGGGCACGGGGCAACCACTGCGGATGATGGTCACGCAGGTAGGCGACAAGCTCCTCGCGGAGGTCACAGCGCAGGTCCCAGGCGCTGGCGCCGTCGGCGGCCGATGCCTGCACCTGGATGACCACCGTCTGCGGCGTGGAGTCGACCATCTGGAGCACCCACTGGTCGCGATCCCAGAGCGGCGAGGACTCGACCATTCGGCGCGCCTCCCGACGCAGGTCGTCCAGATCGGCGGTGTGGTCGACATGGATCTGGACTTTGCCGACGACCCGGGACTCGTTGCGGGTCCAGTTCTGAAACGGCCGCTCAGTGAAGTATGTGGTCGGCAGGATGAGCATCCGCTCGTCCCAGAGTCGGATCACCACATTGGTCAGCTTCACCTCCTCGACTCGGCCCCATTCGCCGTCGACCACCAGCACGTCGCCGACGTGCAGACCGTCGGCGAAGGCGACCTGGACACCGGCGAACGCGTTGCCGAGCGCGGTACGGGCGGACAAGCCGATCAACGCGCCGACCACCCCTGCCGACGTCAGAACCGAGACGCCGAAAAGGCGTACCGGCCGGAAGGTGATCATTATCAGGCCGATCGCGACGATCGTGACCACGGCGACGGTGAGCCGCCGCACGGGGCGGATCTGGGTGCGGGCCCGCCGGATCCGCCGGCTGGTGACGGCGTCCGCCGGTAGTCGGCTGAACGCTATCGCCTCCGCGACGTGCAGTGCCTTGATCACCAACCATGCCCCGGACACGACCAGGGCCACCAGGACGACGTGCCGCAGATGACGCTGCCAATCGGCCGGTCCCAAGGGCAGGGCGTAGTACAGCGCCCCGGTCAGCAGAACGGCTGCCGCCGGGCGGCGGCAGGCTTTCCGCAGCGGCGCCAGCAGCCACTGGTGACGGCCGCGCGCCAGGTGGCGGACCACGATGCCAGAGATCAGGTCCACTACCGCGGCCGTCACCAGCGCGGCTACCACGATCAACGCGGTACGCATCAGAGTCTGTTCACCGGGCCCACGTGCCCAGGGTGCCATTCGGCCTGATGGTAGGCGGCGAACATCGGCAAACGGCCTCCTCCGGCTCCCTGAACGGATGCCTGTGTGCGGGCACGCCTACGGGTCGGCGTACCCGAGCCCAGCCGGGGCGGTTCTGCCGATCGGCGGTTGCAGCCCACTGTCAGGCACCCGGGTCGGCCGGTGATACGCGCCCGCGGGACAGCAGGCCGACTGGGGGGAAGACCGTAGGCTTAGGCGATGATCGACTTTCGCTCGGCGGTTGAGGCACGCGACCTCGACGCCCTTGAGGCGACCCTGGCCGACGACGTGGTGTTTCGCAGCCCGGTGGCGTTCAAGCCCTACCCGGGCAAGGCGATCACCACGGCGATCCTGCGGGGTGTGCTGCGGGTGTTCGAGGACTTCCGGTACATCCGTGAGCTGAGCGGCGAGGACGGTCGCGATCACGCGCTGGTTTTCCAGGCGCGGATCGGTGACGTCGACATCGAGGGTTGCGACTTCCTGCACCTGGATGAGAGCGGCCTGGTCGACGACTTCACGGTCATGGTTCGTCCGCTGTCCGCCGCGCAGGCCCTGGCCGCCGCGATGGCCGCTCAATTCGAGCAGATCCAGCGCGAGGCGACCGCCGGCTAGCGAGAGTGAGGCCGGGCGGCTTTGGTGCTACCGCGCCGCCGCACGACTCGGACCCATCGGGGGTGATTCGGCGTACCCAGGTTCGTGCTGCCCGCACTCACTGGCTCGACCCTGCCGGAAGGGCTTCGTCGGTTGGTGGTCGGCGGCGGATGACCAGCACGGCGATGTCGTCGTTGGGGTGCTCCTCCGCGGTGGAGGCCATGATGCGATCGCACAACGCCTCGGCCGGCTCGGGCCGTACGGCGCTGGCGAGGCGTTCGATGCCGGTGTCGATCAGCTCGCTGCGGCGTTCGATGAGTCCGTCGGTGTAGAAGACGAGCACCGCGCCGGGCGGCAGGTCGAGAACCGTGGTGTGGCGATTGGTCACCGGGCGGCCCACACCGAGTGGCCGGTCCACCGTCAGGTCGACGGCTCGGGCGGGCTGGTCGGGGGCAGCCAGCAGCGGGGGCAGATGCCCCGCGCAGGAGAGGTGGACCGTCGTGCGGTCCGGTGCGATGAGGGCGTAGACGGCGGTGGTCAGGGTGCCGGCCTCGAAATGGTGGATCTTGCGGTCGAGTGAGGTCAGCGCCTCGGCGGGATCGTCGGCGTCGAGTGCGTAGGCGCGGAGCGCGCTGCGGATGCGTCCCATGACGACGGCGGATGGCAACCCGTGGCCGGAGACGTCGCCGATGACGGCGCCCAGCCAGCCCGAGGGCAGTGTGAACACGTCGTACCAGTCGCCGCCGATGCCCAGGTCGTGGCCGGGTACGTACCGGGCGGCCAGGTCCAGACCAGGGATGTCGGGCAGCCGGGCGGGCAGGAGGCTCCGTTGCAGGGCCAGCGCCGCCTGCCGGTCGAGGACCCGTGCTCGGGCCTGACCCGCGGAGCTGGCGCGGTCGGCGACGAGCTGCAACAGCCGTACGTCGTCGGGGCCGAACCGCCGCAGGGTCAACGAGCCGACGTGCAACACGCCGACGAGGTTTCCGTTGGAGAGCATGGGCACGCCCAGCAGGGCGCGTACACCCTTGGCGAGCAGGATGGGATTGACCACGTCGTCGGGGGTGACGTCGTAGATCGTGACCGGTGCACGTGTCGCCGCCACGCGGCCGGCGAAACCGCGCCCGACCCGGACGCGGAAACCCCGGCGCACCTCCTCCTCCAAACCCTTCGCCGCCGTCGCGACGAGCTCGCCGGTGTGGCCTTCCAGCAGCAGGATGGTGGCGGTATCGACGGTGAGCAGGTCCCGGACCCGTTCGAGAAGCTCGTCGAGCAACTCGGCGATGTCCAGCCCCGACAACGCCGCGTCGGTGATCGCCTCGATACGACGAAGCCGCTCCTCATTCGTCATCATCTCGGCACCGGTCACTCAGGCAGCCTAGACGCAGACACCCCGCCGACGCCGCGCCCGCACCGGGATGGCGGTGTCGCGCGCGACGTGGGGTACCTTCCCATGTCACATTGATGCCTCCGTCGTGCGGTGAACCCTTCTCGGGGAGCAGACTCTGACCCGCCACCGGCACGGTCACCGGCCTTCACGTCCGCACAGAGAGGGGAAGCAGTGGCGATCCCGCCTCGCGACCAGCATGCGCCGACCGCCGGGAGGCCCCTCTTCTCGACGTCGTTCGACCTCACCGACCTCGCTCGGGTCCGCATCGAGATCGAGGCAGTCAGTCGTCGGTGCGGCCTCGACCAGGACGAGATCGAGGACTGGGTGACGGCGGTCAACGAATTGTTGATCAACGTGATTCGGCATGGGGGCGGCAGCGGTTCGATGCGTCTGCTGCTGGACGGCCGGCTCACCTGTGAAGTGACCGACCAGGGTCGGGGCTTCAACGCCGCTCGGTACGTTCCGCGCGTCGAGCGACCGCCCCTGTCCGGCGCCGGCGGGATGGGGCTGTGGGTGGTGGGTCAGATGGCCGACTACCTTCTCGTCGTCAGCGGACCCGCCGGCACCACCATCCGCATCGCGGCCCGCACCCGCGACGCGGGCTAGCCGTCGGCCTGCCAACGGGTGCGATCCTCGCCCCGGGTCGCACCAGCTGAGGCCCCACCCGCCGGCACGCGCTCAGGTCGCGGTGTTCTGGAGTCGGCAGGAGACCATCGGGGCGAGTCCAAGGTCGCCGAGTGCGGCCGCGCCCCGCTCGGCATGGGCACCACCGGCGAGCACCAGGGTTCGTGCGGACTGGTATCGGCAACCCGCGGCGTCGAACGCGTCCGCCGCAGCGAGCAACACCTGCTGATCGCCGTCGAGCAGCGCACCGGCTCGTCGCACGATGGCTTCGGCGACGACGTTGCCGGCCACGATGGTCCTGGCCTCGGCCAGGTGGTCACGAGCGCCCGGCCCCCCGGCGAGCATCGCGGCCTCGGCGCGCAGCGCGACATACCAGTGCAGCCAGACCCAGGTGACTGACTTCCACACGTCGCCCGGCTCGGGAGCCATCCGCTCCAGGGCCTCTGGCGCCTGCCCCCGGTGCAGCAGGACCATCGCGTCGAAGACCGCTCCGTACCCATGGATCTGTTCGTGTGAGCTACCGAGCTGATTCAGGACCGCGGCCCAGACGCTCTGGGCCTCCCGATCGTCACGTAGACCATGGATCATCGCGACCCCCGCTGCTGCGGGACCGAGGACCGACCTGGCCGGGCTGCCGGCCCGCTGCCACGCGTCGAGGAACCGCACACTGCCGGCGAGTACCTCGTCGGTGTCACCCGCGAGCGCGTCGGCCACCAACAACCAACTCGTGGCACGATGACCAACCTCCGCGAGCAGCGGATGGTCGGCGATCTGCCGCCCCCACCGGCGGGCGGCCGGCAGGTCACCCGCGCCGAGGCTCGCCTCGGTGGCGTTGCCGAGAGCGTCGAGCAGTTCATGGGTGTTGGCCGGAGCGGCCGGTAGGGACGAGAGCAGCGTGACCCGACGCCGCGCCGTCGCCGCGCTGGCGAACGTCTCGCCGGCCCAGCACTGGGCACCGGTGAGCGCGTCGAGCGCGGCGGACTCGGCAAGCGGGTCGCGGGTACGGTGCGCGAGGTGGACCGCCCACTCGGCGCGCGCGATCGTCTCGGGTACCGCGTTGTCGGGTGGGCCCTGTGCGGCGCCGAAGGCGTCGCTGAGCACGCCGGCCTCGGCCAGAGCCACCGCGGCCTGGGCAGTCGGGTCATCGCCGGCCAGCTCCCGCGCCTCGGAGATCAGCGCGATCGACTCCTCCGGCGGCGGAAGTAGTTCGAACTTGCTCCAGAACCGGAAGGCGTTGGTGGCAGCGGTCGCCAGGTCGGCGGCGGCACCTGCGGCGTCGCCCGCTCGGCGGGCCGCCTGCGCGGCCGCCCGCTGAAGACGGTACATGTCATCACCGCGCATGCGGCACCCAGCCACCGCAGCGGCCTCTCGGAGCATCGATGCCTCGGAGGCGGGCTCGACGGCCAACGCGGCCGCCTGCTCATAGCGCAGCTGAGACTCGCCGATCAGGTTACGAATGAAGGTCATCTCCGCCAGATGGCGGGCAAGGCGATGGGCGTCCAAGCGCTGCTCCGGCCGGCCGGTCGCCCAGGACAGCGCGGCGCGAAGCTCGTCCGCGACCGCGTCGAACCGGGCACGCCAATCCGCCCGCACCACGGCCAGGTCAGCGGCGGTGGCCAGACACCAGCGAAGGTGCCGGTGCCGGGACTCCACCAGCTCGCCGGCCTCGGTGAGCCGCTCCGTCCCGTACTGGCGGATGGGTTCCAGCGCCCGGTACTCGGTGCCACCCGGGAAACCCCTCACCACCAACAGGCTCTGTTCCGCGAGCCGGGCAAGCCCATCGGCGACGATGCCCTCCTCCGTCCCGGCTACCTCCGCCGCTGCCGAAGCGGTGAACGGCGCCACGAAGACCGACACCCTGCGCAGCAGCGCCCGGTCGGCAGGCTCCAGCAGGGCGTGACTCCAGTCCAGCGTCGCGCGAACCGACCGGTGCCGGTCATCGGTGCGGGCACCCCCGGTGAGCATTCGGAGCGGATGGGACAGAGCGGCGGTGATGCCATCCAGTCCCAGCATCGGATACCGTGCGGCAGCCAACTCGATCGCCAACGCCATCCCGTCGAGCCGCGCGCATATCGAGGCGACCTGGTCGCGAAGTGGAGGATCCAACGGCCAGCCCACCGCCGCCGCCCTCTGCATGAACAACGCGACCGCGTCCGACTCGCCGTCGACACCCAGCGACAGCGGCGGCACCGGATACACCCGCTCGAACGGCACCATCAGCCGTGCCCGGCTGGTCGCCATCACCGTCACCGCGGGACACGCCGCCAGAAGCCGCTCGAGGAAGACCGCCACCCCGTCCAGCACGTGTTCGCAGTTGTCGAGAACCAGCAACGCGTGACGGTCGGCCAACGCGGCGAGAACGGACTCGGTCATGTCCCGACCGGGCTGCTCGCCCAGGCCGAGCGACACGGCGACCGCAGCTGCGATCCTCTCCGGGTCGGCGACCGGAACCAGGTCGACGAACCACACACCGTCCGGGAAGTCACCAGCGGCTTGCGCGGCCACCGCGAGCGCGAGCCGGGTCTTGCCCACGCCCCCCGGGCCGACCGCGCTCACCTGACGGTGAGCCCGGATCAGCTCGGCCAGGTCGGTCCGCTCGCTCACCCGGCCGACGAACGAGGTCAGCGGAGCCGGCAGGACCGACGCCTGGGACGCGGAGCCGCTGCCAGCCGCGTCACGCACGCGCTGGGCGAGCGCCCGGCGATCCGGGACCTCCAGCTTGCGCAGCAGCGAGGAGACGTGTGTCTCGACGGTACGCACCGAGATGAAGAGCCGCGCTGCGATTTCCGCGTTGCTGAGATGGTCTCCGACCAGCCTGAGCACCTCGGCTTCGCGAGGGGAGACGTCAACCACCACCCCATTCTGTCGCACGGCTCTACGTGAGTCGGTTCCGTGGTCGACTCCGTGGTCACCACGGATCCGGTCGGGACGTGCCGAGGACATGCTGTGAGCACGCACCCGATCGGGCCGAGGCCCACGACCCAAGGAGTGACCATGGCGAGCTCTTCCACGCAGGGAATCAGGACCGTGCTGCACCCGGTGTCGGATCTGACCAAGTCCACGGCGGTGTACGAGGCACTGCTCGGCGTGCCGCCGACCGACGAGTCGGTCTACTACGTCGGCTTCAATGCCGCGGGCCAGCACATCGGCCTGGTGCCGGACGGCGGACCGCAGGGCCTGACCGCGCCGGTGGCCTACTGGCATGTCACGGACATCGACGCGAAGCTGGCCGAGCTGAGCGCCGCCGGCGCCACAGTGACCGAGGCCGCACACGATGTCGGCGGCGGTCGCCTCGTGGCCACGGTCGCCGACCCCGACGGGAACGTGCTGGGGCTGATTCAGGACAGCTGAGCGACGGTGCTCGTCCGAGCCCGTCACCGCCAGCAGCATCGCCAGATCCGAACCACCTCTCCTTCTTCTCCTTCTTCGCGGTCTGCCGATCGCGAACCGCGCAGCCCGAAAGGACCACTCATGCTCGCCATCGACTCTGTCACGCTCGAAGTCCCGGATCCGACGCCCGCCCAGGACTTCTACACCGCAGCCTTCGATCTCGGCCCCCGTCTGCGCGTCAGCGCGTCACAGGAACCCACGACCGGTTTTCGTGGCTTCGCCATGTCGCTCGTGGTGTCCCAGCCGGGCACCGTCAACAGCCTCTTCGGCACCGCCCTCGATGGCGGAGCGACGACACTGAAGCCGGCCGCGAAGAGTTTCTGGGGTTACGGCGGGGTGCTGCGCGACCCGTACGGCACCATCTGGAAGATCGCGACATCGGCGAAGAAGGACACCGGACCGGCCAGCCGACACATCGACGAGATCGTGATCCTGTTGGGAGTGGACGACGTCGCCGCGACCAAGCGGTTCTACGTCGATCGCGGCCTCACCGTGGCCAAGAGCTTCGGCCGCAAGTACGTCGAGTTCGCCACCTCGAACATCAAGCTGGCGCTGTACGGCCGTCGTGCGGCCGCCAAGGACGCGGGCGTCGCGCCCGACGGCACCGGGTCACACCGGCTGGTCATCGGCAGCAGCACCGCCGGGACCTTCACCGACCTCGACGGCTTCGAGTGGAGGGCCGGCGGATGAAACAGCCTGGCCAGGCGCTGCGGAAGGCTACTCGTACGGATCCTTGGGCGCGGTCCTGTCGCCAGGTTTCCACGTCGATGTAGGGGATCTCTTCGACGCGCATAATGGGTCTGACGCGCAGCGAGGCGAGGTGTCGGAAGAGGTAGGCCGACGGCGCCCAGATCACGGGAGGATGGCGGCCACGGTGAACCAGGCGATGCCGAATGTGACCCGGAACACCCGACAGCGGGCAGAGGTGCTGACGCTGCTGCGCGAGGTGGAGGGCTTCCACTCGGCACAGCAACTGCACCAGATGCTGCTGGCGCGTAAGGCGGGCGTGGGTCTGACCACCGTCTACCGGACACTGCAGTTGCTGGTGGACGCCGGCGAGATCGACTCGACTCGGTTGCCGGGTGGCGAACAGCTCTTCCGCCGGTGCAGCCAGAGCAAGCACCACCACCACCTGGTCTGCCGGGATTGCGGGCGCACGGTCGAGGTGGCCGGGCCGGCCGTGGAGCGGTGGGCGGATCAGGTTGCCGCACAGCACGGGTTCGTCGACGTCGGCCACACCCTGGAGATCTTCGGCACCTGCGCCGAGTGCGTGCGCTGAGAGGGTCCGGAAATCCTGGTCCCTGTGGGAGAGCGGAGTGTGCGCCGGTCGGTGCGGTGCGGGTGAGCACGGAGCATCCCGCCGTGTCGGTGAGCGTGTCGGTCTCACGGCGATGGTGGCGAGGGTCGACCACCCGCCGCCACTGATCGCCCGTGAGCAGGCTGCCGGAGCAACCAGCTCACGGGCGGGTGTCAGGTGGCGGCCTCGGTCGTGCCGGGTGGCGTCGCCCAGTCGCGATGCCTGTCGCCCCGACGACGAGCGTCCCGATGGTCAGGTGCCCTGGGGCCCGTGTCGGGCGTACTTCCGGCGGAACTTCTCGACCCGGCCCGCGGTGTCGAGCAGGCGCTGCCTCCCCGTCCAGAAGGGGTGACTGGCAGAGGAGATCTGCACGTCGATGACGGGGTAGGTGTTGCCGTCGGTCCATTCGATCCGCTGGTCGCTGGAGGCGGTGGAGCGGGTGAGGAAGGCGAAGTCGGCGCCCTTGTCGCGGTAGACGACAGGTCGGTAGTCGGGATGGATTCCGGGCTTCATACGGGTCGCGCTCCTTCGGTGTCGGTGTCGGTGTCTGGCGGCTCCTCCACCCCGAGGGGGAAACAACCGGCGAACGGGTCGGGGTAGGTGCGCCAGGTCGCCTCGCCGTCGGCGAGTTCGCCGTCGGTGAGCAGGCAGCGGGCGAGGGTGCGGTGCAGTTCGACGGGGTCGACGTCGAGGCCGATGAAGACCAGGTGTTGGTGACGGTCGCCGTAGTAGGGGTCCCACTCCATGGCGGCGGCGAGCCGACGTTGGTCCTCGACGTGCTCCCAGTGGCTCTGGGGCAGGCTCACCAACCAGTGTCCGAGCGAGCCCATGGCCAGACCGCCGCCGGCGAACTCCCAGGCCACCACGGTGTCGGGCTGGCTGGCCAGCCAGAGGTGACCCCGGGACCGGATCACCTCGGCGTTGACCTGTTCGAGGACGTCGTGCAGGCGTTGCGGGTGGAAGGGGCGGCGAGCGCGGAAGACGGCGGAGACCACACCGCAGTCGGACTCCGGCTCGTGTGAACCCAGCGTGTAGCCCTGCAGACCGCGGGCGAGCAACCCGGGTGTCTCGGGCCGGTGCCGATGGGTGTGGCGCAGTCGGCGGGTCAGCGTGCCGGCGTCGACGAGGTCACCGTCGACGCGGATGTGCACCGCCCACGGCGCCATCCGCCGCAGCAGGACCGACAGTCGGCTGGTGTCGAATGCGCCCTCCCGGGACTGCCCCCACAGCACCAGGGTGTCGGCGTACTCGATCTGGCGGACCACGACGTCGGCGAGCGCACGGTCGTCGTTCTCCGCGGCCGGAATGCCGAGTGCCTTGAGGTCGTCGGTGCTGGCGAGGCCGTCGAGCAGGTGTTCGGCGTCGAGGACGGTGACGTAGGAGTCGACGCGGATGACCTCGGTGATCGGTTCGCCGTCGACGAGGCAGCGGGCGCAGGCGGCGGCGACGGCCTCCGGTTCCACCACTTCGGGCAGCATCAGCACCAGGTCCCGACCGGGATGGTCGCGGGCGAGTCGAACGAGGGTGGGCAGCACGTCTTCGCGCAGGGTGCAGGAGGCGCAACCGTGCCTCACGTCGACCTGCTCGTCCTCGACGATGCCGGTGCCGGTGCGAACCACTCGACGCACGACGCCGTCGCGGATCCCGCCGAGGTCGTGCCGCACCAGCAGCAGCGACTCGTCGGCGGCGAGCAGCGCACGAGCGACGGCGAAGGTCGCCGCCGGCCAGAATCCGGACAGCACGGTCAACGACGGGCGGGTGTCGGCGTCCGTTGCCACGACGTGGGTCGGGGTCTGTGGTGACGAGGACATCGCGCTCCTCTCGACGGTTAATGAAAACGGTTGTCATTCTAGGCACACCTGAGTCGGCGAGTCGAAGCGGCCCCGGGGCGCGGCGACTCGCTCCGGCCGTGGTCCTGCCGCCCCGACCCGGCGCGGCTCCGGCCGAACGGATGGTGTAGAACTGAAAACCGTTGTCGTTATCGTCAACCCCGACGAGGAGCGTGCACTGTGTCCCGACGCTGTGACGTCACCGGCGCGAAGCCGAGCTTCGGCAACGCCGTGTCCCACTCCCACCGGCGCACCCGCCGCAGGTGGAACCCGAACCTGCAGAACCACCGCTACTGGCTGCCGTCGCAACGGCGATGGGTCAGCCTCACCCTGACGACGAAGGCGTTGAAGACCGTGGACCGCAAGGGCATCGAGAAGGTCGTCGCCGAGCTGCGCGCCCGGGGGGTGAAGCTCTGATGGCCCGCCAGACCGACGTACGACCGATCGTGCGGCTGCGCAGCACCGCCGGCACCGGCTACACGTACGTCACCCGCAAGAACCGTCGCAACGACCCGGACCGGCTGGTCCTGCGCAAGTACGACCCGGTCGTCCGTCGACACGTCGAGTTCCGCGAGGCCCGCTGATGGCCAAGAAGAGCCTGGTCAACCGGCAGGCGCGTCGCGAGGAACTGGTAAGCCGGTACGCCGGGAGGCGCGCGGAGCTGAAGCGGCTGGTCGCCCACCCGGACACCGACCCGGGGGTACGCGCCGACGCGGTCCGTCAGCTCAGTCGGCTGCCGCGGGATTCCAGCCCGGCGCGGTTGCGCTCGCGCGACCAGATCGACGGCCGCCCGCGCGGCGTGCTGACCCGGTTCGGGTTGTCCCGGGTGCGGTTCCGCGAGCTGGCTCTGCGTGGCGAGCTGCCCGGGGTGCGCAAGGCGTCGTGGTGACGCCACATGGCGCATCGGAAAGAAATGGAACTTCCGTCGTGCCGCGCGGTGTCGAATAGGGGATAACGCCAAAGCATATGCACGATTGACTATGTAAGGACGTTTACTCAGTCGTTCGTCTATCGCCCCTTGGCGGGCGTCGGAACATCGGTTACGTTGAAGCAGGCCGCCGCCACGAAGGGTTTCTCGGCGCGAGGGGCGGTGGCGTCCGTGGCACCACGACTCACCTGAGGAGTCGCATTGCCCCTTCATCTGGCTCCGCGAATCGATCCGACGCTCCAGTCGGTGCTCGACGATACCGCCCTCATGACGCAATTATCCGACGCAATGGGATCCCCGCTCGGTGTGATTCTGCCGCACCGGTTGAGGGACAACATCGCCGCATTTCGTGCGGTCTTCGACGAGCATCGCCTCTCCGGTGAGATGTACTACGCGCACAAGGCCAACCGATCCAGCGCCCTGGTGCGCGAGCTCGCCGCCACCGACGCGGGCATCGACGTCGCGTCGCTGGCTGAGCTGCAGCACGCGCTCGGTGCCGGCTTCGTGCCGCACCGGATCATGGCGACCGGGCCGAAGAACGAGGAGTTCCTCTGGCTCTGCGCCCGCACCGGAGTCACCGTCGGCGCCGACTCGGTCGGCGAGATGGCGACGCTCGCCAGGCTGGTCACGGACTGGTCGTTGCCGCGCGTACGGGTGATGGCACGCCTGTCGGGCTTCGCTTCGTCGGGCGTGCGGCTCGGCAGCCGACGCAGCCGCTTCGGGGTGCCGGCCGCCGAGACGAGCGAGATCCTCGACGTGGTCGAGAAGCACCCCGACGCCCTCGATCTGGTCGGAGTGGCGTTCCACCTCGACACGATCGGGCTGCCGGAGAAGGCCGCGGCCCTGGAGGGCTGCCTCGGTGCGCTGGACGAGTGCCGCCGACGCGGTCTGCGACCGTGGTCGGTGGACATCGGCGGTGGGTTCGGCGTCGACTACCTCGCCGACGGCGTGCAGTGGGAGCGGTACACCTCCGCGTTGACCGAGGCGGTGCTCGGCAGGCGTGCGCCGCTGACCTGGAACGGGCACGGCTACGGTCTGCGTGCCGAGGGTGGCCACGTTCGGGGCTCGTTGAGCCTGTACCCCGCGCACCGGCCCGTCTCGGGGCCGGCGTACCTCGATCGGTTGTTGCGGACCCTCGCACCCGAGCTGCGCCGCCCGCTCGGGACGCTGCTCCTGGACAACATGTACGACCTGCACATCGAGCCGGGTCGGGCCCTGCTCGACCAGTGCGGCCTGGTCCTGGCCCGCGTCCTCGAGGTTCGCGACGAGGCCGACGGTGACACGATCGTGCGCCTGGACTGCAACGCACGGGATGTCAGCCTCGAGGAGCACGGCGTCCTGATGGACCCGGTCGTCGTGCACCGGACGACTCCGGCCGGTCCGGGGCCAGTGGGGGTGTACCTGTTCGGCAACCTCTGTCTCGAGGCGGATCTCATCACCCGCCGCAAGGTCTTCCTTCCCTCCAGGCCCCGCACCGGCGACCTGCTGGCCTTCGTCAACACCGCCGGTTACCTCATGGACTTCAGCGCCACGCAGGCGCTGCACCAGCCGATCGGCCGCAAGGTCGCGCTGTACCGCGACGGCGGCGCGTGGCGATGGTGCCTCGATGAGCAGTACTGGCCCGTTCACCATCGCGTGGAGACGACATGAGGTTCGAGACCATGACGGACGCCATCGGCAACACGCCGCTGGTGCGCATCGACGCCGCCGTGCACGGTCTGCGCAACATCGACCTGTACGCCAAGATGGAGCTGCTCAACCCGTTCGGTTCCCTGAAGGACCGCGCCGCGTGGAACATGGCCCGGCCCCTGCTCACCCAGGCCGTCGAGCGTGGCGACACCGTCGTGGAGTTGTCCAGCGGCAACACCGCCAAGGCCCTCGCCGTCATCGCCGGCATGCACGGGCTCACCTTCAAGAGCGTCACCAACCGGATGAAGGTCGCCGAGATCAAGGACCTGCTCCTGCTGCTCGGCGCGGAGATCGACGAACTGCCCGGCCAGGCCGAATGCCTCGACCCCAGCGACACCGACGACCCGCTGACCAGGATGTACCACCGGCTCGCCGGGTCGGGCGGCGGTTACCTGCACACCGACCAGTACTTCAACGAGCTCAACGTCGACGCACACCTCAACGGCACCGGCCCGGAGATCGTGAAGGATCTCGACGGGCGGGCCCCGGACTACTTCATCGCCTGCGTCGGAACGGCCGGCTCGTCCACCGGCGTGGCGGCCGCGCTGCGCCAGCACAATCCCGATGTACGGGTCGTCGGGCTGGTGGCGCACAAGTCCGACTTCATCCCGGGGATCCGCACCATCGACGAGGTGCACGAGGTCGGCCTCTTCGACCCCGACGTCTACGACGAGGTGGAGACGATCACCGCCGACGACGCCATCGACGGCCTGCTGACCCTCGTACGCCGGTGCGGC
Source organism: Micromonospora sp. WMMD964 (assembly GCF_029581455.1). NCBI lineage: Bacteria > Bacillati > Actinomycetota > Actinomycetes > Micromonosporales > Micromonosporaceae > Micromonospora > Micromonospora sp. WMMD964. Next base: position 3,835,038 of record NZ_CP120860.1, read on the forward strand.
ACGCTCGCCGGGCCGACCGGCGGCGGCGCCTACCAGGGCGCCGTCCGCCACCTGCGCGCCGTCGACGCGCAGCTCCCCGAACGCCGCACGGCGGTCTTCATCGTCTGCGACCGCGTGGAGAGCTACATGAGTTACCTGCGGGAGAGACGCCCCGAGCTGTTCGGGCGGCCACCGCGACGTAACTCCCTCCGCACGGTCACCGACGCGGAGGTGCGGCAGGCGGTGACCGTGGATGTCGCGGAAGCGGAGCGGTGGATCGCCGAGCGCCGAGGGCTGGTCGTCGACCTGCGCAGCCCGTTCGCGTACCAGGCGCTGCACATCGACGGCTCGGTCAACATCGTCGACGAGCTGTTCGCCGAGCTGCTGCATGGTGGGCTGCCGTTCGGTCGCCGCCAGCCGGTGCTCCTGGTCTGCCCGGTGGGGGAGAAGTCCGCCCGGTACGCCGCCCTGCTGACCCGGATGGGTCACCGTGACGTGCGGTCGCTCGACGGTGGGATCATCGCCTGGCGCGACGCGGGCGCTGAGCTCGTACGCGACTGACATGGGTGTTCTCGACGAGCTGCACACGTGGCAGGAGGGCCTGCGTGGTCAGTTCCCATTGATCACGGCGAACCCGGAGGTCGCGTACCTGGACAGCGCCGCCACCTCGCAGAAGCCGCAGGCGGTCCTCGACGCCGTCCTGACCTACCTGACGACGGGCAACGCCAACGCCGCGCGGGGCACGTACCCGTGGGCGAACCGGACCACCACCCGCATCGAGCAGGCCCGCGACCGACTGCGCCGCTTCCTCGACGACCCGGTGCCACAGCGGTCCGGGGTGCACTTCGTCAGCGGCACCACCGAGGGGCTGCGCGCCGTCGCCCGCGACTGGCTCGCCCCGCAGCTACGCGACGGCGACGAGATCATCGTGCCGTTCGCCGATCACGCGGCCAACAACGCACCCTGGCTGGAGGCCGCCGAGCTGCTGCGTCGCCAGGGCGTGTCCATCGACGTCCGAGCCATGCCGTACGACGACGCCCACGACTACGACACCGCCGGGCTCGCTGCGATGATCAACGACCGGACCCGTCTGATCGCCGCGACCCACGTGCACCACGTCTACGGCAACGACATGAACGTGCACAGGCTGCGCGCGGCAGCCGGACCGAGCGTCCCGATCTGCCTCGACGCCGCGCAGGGAGTGGGGCACCTGCCGCTGTCCACCGCGACGACCGACGTCGACTTCGTGGTGTTCTCCGGGCACAAGGCGATGGCGTTGCCCGGGACCGGCGCGATCTGGGCGCGCAATCAGCGCGGTCCGACCTACACGCCGGCCGGCTGGCTCGGCTCACCCAACACCAGCGGCATCATCAGCCTGGTGGCCGCACTGGACTGGCTCGACGCCGCCGGCCTGGATCGCATCGCCCGGTGGAACACCGCTCTCGGCGCACGGCTCACCGACGGGTTGCGCACGCTGTCCACCGTCGAGGTGCTGGGCTGTCAGAGCAGCCTGGCCGCCGACAGCCGGACCCAGCAACGCCAGGGCATCGTGGCCTTCCGGCACCGCCTGATCGGCTCGAACGACCTCGGGTTCATCCTGGCCGCGCACGGACTCCTGGTCCGCGCGGACGGTCACTGTCAGGGCGACCAGGGCGAGAAGACGGCATCGGTACGGGTGAGCCTGCACGTCTACAACACCGCCGAGGAGGTGGACCGGCTCCTGTCGGTCCTGGTGGAACTCGACCGCGATTGACCGACACGCCGCGATTGGCCGGCCCCTCCGTCTCGACTCGCCTATCCTGTCGGAAATGGCTCTCGTTATCGTTAGCCTTCCCGTCCGTACGTCGTCCGGAGTGCACCCATGGCAACGACCACCGGCGCGCCCGGCGTCGCGCTCGACCCACCGCAGACCGCCCGGTGGCGCGAGACGTGGTCAGAGGTCATGGAGGGATTCGTGCCGTACCTCGCCGGCCTTGAGGAGACGCTGTGCCGGGTCGCCGAGACCGTTCACGGCCGGGCGCCCCGCCGAGTGCTGGACCTCGGCGGCGGTCCCGGGCTGCTGGCCGAGCGGATGGCCCGGCGGTGGGCCGGCGCCGAGGTCACCCTCATGGACATCGACCCGGTGCTGCTGGCGCTGGCACGCGGCGCCCTGGCAGGGCAGGTGCGCGCGTTGGAGGGAGACCTGTCGACACCGCGCTGGGTGGACCGAACGGGTGGCGGCCACGACCTGATCACAGTGGTCATGACCCTGCACTACCTGCCATCGTCCCAGGTGCGGGCGTTCTACGACGACGCGCGACGCTGCCTTGCCCCCGGCGGACTGCTCGTCGTCGCGGACCTCATGCCCGACGACGGACTCCCGTCCCTGATGAGCGCGTTGGATCCCGCCCCGAACGAGGCCGCCGCGGAGTTGGCCTGGGCGCAGTGGTGGAACGACATCGCCGACCTGGAGGTGCTGCGCCCGCTGCTGGCGCAGCGGGAGGCGGTCTTCGGCAGCCGCCAACCGGCCGAGTTCACCGCACCGGTGTCGTGGCACACCGCCGCCGCTCGTGAGGCCGGATTCGGCCAGGCCGGAATCCTCTGGCGATGCGGCAGGCACGCGGCGCTGGCGGCGGTGGCCTGACCGTCGACCGGCCGCCCCCCCGAGGAACGCATGCACGTGTCGTATCTCGCCGCCAGACTCACGGTCGCCCGCCTGCGGGCACTGGCATGAGCACCGATCGCCTCGACGAGACGAGGCACGTACTGGACCGCGCCGTCGTCGTGCTGCGCGCCATGGCGTACGAGCACCGGCTGCGCATCCTCGTGCTGCTGCGGGACGGCGACCAGACACCGGCCTCGCTGGCGGCGGCCATGTCGACGGATTCGACGATCATCGCCCGCCACCTTCGGTACCTCAGGGACGCCCGGTTGATCCGGCGCAAGCGGCGCGGTCGAGAGGTCACCTACACGCTGCGCGGTGAGGCCACCAGGCGACTCGTCGCGGAGGTGCTACACCATGCCGAACGCTCGGCCTGACCATCGCGCGGGCGGTGCCACATCGGCGATCACCGGCGCACCCGAACGACGGTCTTGCCCTTGCGCTTCCGGGGCGGGTTGAGCGCGGCGTCGTCGAAAGTCGCTACTGTTCCGACGTGCGTGCGTAGGCGTCCGTCTCGGATCTGTAGCGAAATCCCGGCCGCGCTACTCGGCGCGCCGATCAGGGGCGCGTGAGCCGTACGCCGGACCGAACACCACGAGCAGCGCCAGATCCTCGGCCACCTCGTCGAACCGGTGCTCCTCGCCGGCCGGCACGAAGATCACCGAACCCGGGCCCACCTCGGCCGAGCCGTCCGGCGTCACGATCCGGGCCCGCCCCGCGGTGACCACGTAGATCTCATCCTCGGTGTGCGGGCTCTGATCGTCGAGACCACCGGCCGGGATGCAGTACGTCCCGACCGACAGGTCCGGCACCCTCAGGTGTTCGACCCAGTCGTTGGCGGCCCCGGCGGGCGCGGTCCACCGGCCCGCACCTTCGACGATCAGCATGGCCGAACCCTAAGGGACGTCCCGTGACGGGTGAAGACCCTTCCCAGCGCGGCCGTGCCGTCACACCAGTCGGCGGCGGATCCACCGGAGTGACGACAGGGCAGCACGGCGGTCAACGCGGTCGGCCGGGCCCGCTGCAGGCTGGCCAGTTCTTATGAAACAGCCCCAGCAGGGCGTGGCGTACCAGTACGGGTCGAATTCCACCCAGCTTGCGCCGGCTCCGTCGACGAAGCCGTGGGCTTCATTGCCGTTCTGGTCCAGCAGACCAGTAGTCAATCCGGTTCCCAAGCTGACAGTCCTCCTGCAGGATGACCCGGTGGATGCTTGGCAGTCGGTCGATGACCTCGTCGTGCAGCGGCGAAACATCATGGCGATCAAGGCCATCCGCGAGATTGAGTCATGCAGCCTCCAGCGCGCGATCGACCTCTTCGCGGAGCGGGCGGAGTTCTTGAGGCAGACGCGGCCCAGTGATTTCGCGGTCCGTCCCGACGAACACGGGACAATGTCTCGACCTGAGTCCCTAGCTGAGTGAGTGGCCAACTGCGTGCCGACGGGCGCGGCCAGCGCCGGACGCCCATGGACCCCTAAGGACCGTTCGGCGGGCTCAGCCCTGCTGTTGGCGCAGTTCCTCGATGGCCGGTGGTTCCTTCGAAACGAAGCGGTCAGGATTCTGATCTCTACGCCGGAAGGTCGTGATTCCCAAGCTGATGGTGGCTCACCCTCACCTATAGACTGATCTGGATTAGCGCAAAATCGTTGGTTGGATGAGGGGTGAGCTTTGGCGGCTCGACAAGGTGTGCCCTGGTTCCCGATCGCCTGGTTCCTGCTTGCGCTGGTGTGCCTGTGGCTGACGGTCGCCACGACGCTAGACCCCGATGGTGCGTGGTGGGTTCCGCTCACCTTCGGTGCCTGCACCATCGTCGCTATAGGGAGCGCCGTTGCTTGGCTGCGGGACCACCGCAATCGGAATCGCCGGACGTAGCCGGTAGGCCGCTGTCGCGCAGCTACGGTGACAGCAGCGGGGTCAGACATTGAGGGCCGGGTACGGCGGGCAGCGGACTATCTTCCGACGTCCGAGACGTGCGCGGACCAGCCCGAATGGAGCGCCCAGAACTTACAAGCGAGGGGTCGAAGGCACGTGGCTCTCGCGCGCTACGTCGCGGACATGTTGTAGCGATCGAGCGTTGCCTTGGACGTCGAGGCGTCCTGGAAGACAAGCTCCCACGGCCCGGTGTTGACGTCCATGTCCTTGCCGAACCCGACCCACTTCCCGGCCATCCGTCGACCCGTGGGCTCAGCGAGGAGCTGGATCGCACCGTGATAGCGGGCGCCACGGTAGTAGCCGGCCGGGTCGGTCTGCTCCACCCAGGTACCGGTGACGACGGCACCGTCCACGGTCAGGTCCAGCGAGAGGGACGACGCCGCCGAGCCGGGCAGGCTGCGCGCGGTCAGTCGATCGCCGTGCTGGAGCAGTACCACGAAGTGCTGTCCGGCGAAGGAGTCGCCCCGCCCGCTGGAGTAGTACTGATAGCGGCTGAGCCACACACCCTCGTACGACCTGTGGGCCGTGGCGGGCTTGGACGTCGGCGTCGGCGTGGCCAGGTTGGACATGGGGGAGGTCATGTCATGGCCGCCGTGTTCGTCGTCGGCGACCTCCCCGCCGGGCACCGCGGCGAAGCCCAGCAGCGAGATGGGTAGGCCGGTGACGACTTCCAGGGCGCGGGCGTAGACGGGTCGGGGCGCAGCGATCGCGCCGGACTCCCATCGCTGGACGAGTCTCTTGTTGGCGTCGTTGGGCTCACCGACGCGGTGGCCGGCGGCCTGGAGCGCGCGGGCGAAATCGTCCTGGCTCATGCGCATCCCGGTACGGACGGCGCGGAGGGCGGTGTTGGGGGCGGCCATGACCGCCACGATAGCGTCATGTCGCCTGAATGTCGTCGGCAATGTGGTCGGGTTGTCGTATCTCGTGCCGTCGCGGTCGGCGACATAGCGACGTCAGTGTGAACGTGCGACGGTCGCGGGTGCCGTCGTGCTTCTGCTGACGGAGGTGGAGATGGCGGGTGACGGCGGCGAGCCGGCGGTGAGCCGAGGCGAGCAGATCCAGGCGGCCGAGCGGGAGGCGGCCAAGCGACGCCTTCTCGCCGAGGCTGAGGCGGATCGAATACCGGCCGAGGAGACGACCCGGGCGAAGCCGGATCGGAGTCGGCGTCATGGGCAACGTTGAACTGTTGCCCGTGGGGCGGCGGGTGGCGTACTGGCGGGGGCGACGGAAGCTGTCGCAGCAGGTGTTCGCCGACCGGCTCGGCAAGTCGAAGAGCTGGGTCGACAAGGTCGAACGTGGTGTGCGGTCGCTCGACAAGCTGTCGACGCTCCAAGAGATCGCCCGCGTGCTGAGGATCGACGCCGCCGTGCTGGTCGGCCGCGATGTCGCGCCGGTAGAGGCGACCGACTGCGTCGAGGGCGTCGACCGAATCAGGGCGGCGTTGGCGCGGTACGAGGTCCCGTTGGGCCAGCCGGCGGGTCACCGGCCGGTGTTGCCGGTGGACCGGATGCTGCGGGATGTGGAGTATGCGTGGACGACGTTCCAACACGGCCGCTACCCGCAGGTGATCAAATTGCTGCCGGACCTGCTCAGTAATGCGCAGCGCACTCACGCGCAAGCCTCGGCGGCGGGTCGGGTGCCGCTGGTGGGGGCGTACCGGGTCACGGCTGCTCTGCTGGTCAAGCTCGGGGAGGTCGGGCTTGCGTGGTTGGCCACCGACCGGGCGATGCTCGCCGCCACCGGCGAGCCGGAGTCAGTGGCCGCCGCAGCCGTGCAGCTCGGCCAGGTGCTGCGCACGTCAGGGCGGGCGCGGGAGGCGAAGTCGGCGCTGCTCGCCGCCGCGTACCGGATCGCCCCGCGCCAGGTGGAGGACGGCACACCGGCGGAGCTGTCCCTGTGCGGAACCCTGCTCCTCCAAGCTGCACTGGCAGTTACGCACGACGGGAACGAGGCCGCCGTCACCGACCTGATCGACGAGGCCGCCGGCATGGCAGAGCGCGTCGGCGACGGGCACGATCATCACCGCACCGCGTTCGGGCCGACCGCCGTCGAGGTGGCTCGTGCCGCCGCAGCCGTGGAGGCCGGCGACTTCCATGCCGCGATCCGCTGGCACGAGAAGGCCGCCGGGCGGGACGGCTGGCGGTGGCTGCCAGCAGAACACCGCGCCGCGCACCTGCTCGACGTCGCGCGTGCTCATCTGCATGCTGATGATGTGGCCAACGCCGCTCGGTTGCTGGTGCAGGCTGAGCGCACCGCACCGGCCGAGATCACGCACCGGCCCGTCGCCCGGGACATCCTTGCCGAGGTTGCCCGCGACCCGCGCGCCCCGACCACGATCGCCAAGCTCGCTGCCACCCTCGGGGTCGGCTGAGCAGCGCTCTACACGCGGATGAGAAGTACAGCAGAGAGGTACAGCAACCGTGCCAGCGGCGTCACCACTTCTCTCGCCACCACATCACAAGCATCCCCATGGCCCCTACGAAGACCGTGCATCCAAGGCCGCCGCACAGCAGTGCAGCAACGCCACCAACGAAACCGAAGCCCCGGTAGTCCACGGACTGACCGTACGCACCTGGCGAGGTCGCGCCCGGTCCGGTCCGTTGCGGGAATCAACAGGGGTACGGCTCGACCTGCTGCTGACGCTCAGCCGGCGCGGTCCTGCTGCGGACCGAGCCGGCTGATCTCGTACCCCTCGGGGTAGCTCTTGGTCTTGATCCCGTCGGCGAACAGTGCCGTCGTCCGTGGCGCCCCGAACCACCGTTGCGACAGCGAGCGCAGCTTCAGCGCCACACGCAGGCCGACCCGGACCGGCCACGGCGGCGTGTCGACTCGCATCGCGCGCCGCAGCGGCGCGTCGTACATGGCACTGACCAGCGCGTTGCCCAGCGGTGTGAACAGGCGGGGGATCCGGTCGAGCATCAGCATGCGGGTGGCTCGTTCGATGGCCGCCGCGTCATCGTTCGGCTGCAGGTGAGCCGCGTCGTGGGCGGTGAACCAGGTCTCGAACTCGTCGTACGACCCGGGGATGTCCGTGATGCCCATCCGCCGCCCGAGTTCCCGATAGAACAGGTACGTGGCCTGGCGCTCGTGGCAGCAGGGCGGGCGCCAACCGTACTCCTGCAGCCACCGGGTCGGGACGACCACCAGGCAGCCGAGGACGTAGCGGAAGTCGTCGTCGCTGATGTCGTAGGGGCGATGGATCTGGTTGACGCGTCGCAACGCGTCCCGACCACGGGGTTGCTCGAAGCCGTTGAGCACCATCTCGTACATCAGCAGGCCGGTGTCGTCGATCCGCTTCTGGGTGCGTTCGGTCAGCTCGCCGGTGGCGGTGTGCACGGCGGCGATGGCGGGGATCGAGAAGGACCGGTTGAAAGCCAGGTTGAGGCCGAGCTTCATGTCCCACGGGAACTCGTAGCGCAGCATGGTCTGGTAGATGTCCAGGTAGTCGCGCTCGGGGTCCAGCGTACGGATCCGGTTCAGGTTGGCGTAACGGCCTCTCATCGGCGGGCGTCTCCTGCCGTGGCATGTGGGACATCTGCGGTCGCGAGTGCTCGGTCGCGGCGATTCTCTCAGCTACTGCCGGCGAACGGGTCGGCGTCGGTGACGAGCGTCTCCGCCTTGCCGTCGCGACCTCGCCTCCTGGCTCGGCACGTCGGCTGATCTCACCTCGGACGAGCGGCCTCTGCCGTGGGCGGGCCGGTTGTCGGGTTCCGCCGATCGTCGAGATCCCGGCCGAGAACAGCTCGTGACGACGCCATAGCGGTCTGATGCAATGAGGCATGGCCAGACCCACGCGCTTCGCGGACGCCGTCCGTCTGCTGGCGAATGACGACGGCAAGCTGCTCACGGGCCTCGACCACGTCCTGAGTGGCGTCCTGCTGCTGACCGGCGCGATCGGACTGTTCGATCCCAAGAACGACCTCATACGGCTGATCCGGGACGTGCGGGGCCGGGCGGGTGGTGCCCTGCGGGCCGGTCCACCGCGGGCCCGGTCCAGCCTCATGATCGCCACCCACACCGTTCTGGTCACCGCGGCCTTCTTCGACGAGGTCAGCGCCGATCCGGTGGTGGCTCGGGTCGGCCTGACCTCCGAGGACGAGCAGAACCTCATGCGGGCCCGGTCCGGCGAGGTCGCCGAACTGCTCACCGCTGTCGTTCCGGTGCCTGTCGCCTGCACCCCCCGGGAAGAGTTCGGACGTGAGCTTGCCGGCTGGTTCGAGGATCTCGGCGCGAACCTGAACAGGTTCCTCACCGGCTTCGCCGTCGTGGAGGAACTGACCGCCGCCGAGCAGGCCCGCCTGAAACAACACCTCACCGAGACAGTGCCCGGTCTCGCGCTCGAGAGATACGAGTCGTATGTGCGGGAGCTGGCGCACGAGAGCCCGATCTTCGGGTTCTGGATCGTCGAGTGGGAATACACGTCGACGCGGGCGGCCGCGGTGGGTTTCGCCGAGGAGACCCGCCGAGGGCTCTCCCAACTCGGCCGGCTCCTGGCGATGGTGCAGCCGATAGGCCGGATGGACCAGCGCTGGCGAGAGCTGGCCGCCGGCTATCTGGCGGAGCTGGATCGGCCGGTAGTGCGGCCGGGTGAGCACGGTGCCGCGCCGGACCTGGTGATCCCGACCCTCGGATCCGCGTACGTCAACCCGGCCTTCCGGGTGGTCGCCGCCGGTGAGGCGAGCCGAGTCTCCGAGGACCACTGGTGGGACGCCGAGGTGCCGCTGCGGGACGACCTGCAGAAGTTCCTCGTCCGGTACCTGAGCTCCCCGGACGCCACGGAGTTGCCGATGCTTGTGCTGGGGCACCCGGGGTCCGGGAAGTCCGTCTTCACCAAGGCGTTCGCCGCCCGCCTGCAGGACACCGGCTTTCGTCCGTTGCGGGTGGACCTGCGTGCCGTGCCGGCCGACGCCTCGGTCGTCGACCAGGTCCGACACGCGCTGCGGCAGACACTGCAGCGCGACATCGAGTGGGCGGACCTCGCCGCCGGTGTCGACAGTGCGACGCCGGTCATCTTCTTCGACGGATTCGATGAACTGTTGCAGAGCAGCGCTACCAGCCAAGCCGATTTCCTCGAGCGGATGTGCGAGTTCCAGCGGCTGGCCGCGATCCGGGATGCACCGGTGGCCGTCGTGGTGACCAGCCGCACCGTGGTCGCTCATCGCGCCCGGATCCCGGCCGGCGTGCAGGTGGTCCGCCTGGAGCCGTTCGACCGTGCCCGCATCACGGACTGGCTGGATACCTGGAACAGCTCGAACGCCGACTACCTCCGGCAGCGGCAACTCGTCGGCCTCTCGGTCGACGTCGTGGCCCGCTATCCGCACCTGGCGGCCCAGCCGCTGTTGTTGTTGCTGCTGGCCCTCTACGACGCCGATGGCAACAAGCTGCAGGACGAGTCGGGTCAGCTCGCCGACGCGGACCTGTACGACCGCCTGCTGCGGGCGTTCACCCGTCGGGAGGTTCGCAAGGACGGGCCGCACCTCACCGACGCCGAGGTCAGCGCACTCGTCGACGAGGAACTGGAGCGTTTGGCCATCGCAGCCCTGGCGATGTTCAACCGCGGTAGCCAGTACGTGGCCGAGAAAGACCTCGACGAGGACATGCGGGCACTACTTCTCGCGCACCCCTACGGCGGCCCGGATCGAGCGCATCAGACCGGCTCCCAACGGCTGGTCGGCAGGTTCTTCTTCGTGCACGTGGCGACCGCTCGATACGCCGACACTCTGCGCACGTACGAATTCCTGCACGCCACCTTCGGCGAGTACCTCGTCGCCTGGTTCGTCGCCCGGGCCCTACCCCGACCGCCGATCTCCCGCACTTTGACCAGTGTGCGACCGGACCGCAACGACAGTCTTCTGGCAGCGATCCTCTCGCACGCGATCCTGGCCGAGCGCGCCCAGATCGTCGTCTACTTCGAGCACCTGGCAACCGTCATGACCGACCGGGCGGGGGTGTACGACCAGCTTCTCGAGGCGTTCCGAGGGTGCTTCGACTCGATCGCCTGGCAGGCATTCGCGGACTACCGGCCGACGAGGGGCAACGTTGCCGAGCGGATGGCTTTCTACAGCGCGAATCTGCTCCTCCTGGCGGTGCTCCTGGCGCCCGGTGGAGAACTCCCACTCGCCGTCGCCTTCGATGTGGCCGACCCGGACGAACTGCGCGTGCGCTGGCACCGGCTCGCCCAGTTCTGGCTGGCAGCCGGGGGCCACACCGCCGTACACGTCGTCAGCGACGAGATCGAGGTGGTCGAGGCGGCCCCGGGACTGGCGCTGCGCCGCCGCCGCGAGCACACCGAGGCCCCCGACGGCCTCGTCCACGACCTGATCAGGACGAACAGCCTGGTCCAGGAGCCGGAGCTGGCGGTACTGCTGCGCGCCGTCGAGCCGATCGTCGCCGCTCTCAACGCGGAGGGGTTCCTCCCGGGCGGCAGCGACGAGGCCCCGGTCCGCGGTCTCCTGACGCTGCTGCTCGCGCGCGACGACCAGGTGCGCGACGGGCAGTACTACGCGCTGATCGACACGCTGGAGCGCCATGGGTCGATCACCGACCGGATCCGTTATACCGAACTGCTGCTGAGCCACCTCTCCGCCCGCGACGGTCACCTGGACCCCGAGTCCTTCTACGGACTGCTCAGGATGATCGACAACGATCCAGCGGCGGGACCCGCGATCATCCGGCGCTTCCTGCGCGCCCTGATCCGGTTGGGGCCGGGACTGGAGAGCCACCGCCGGGCCTTGGTGCGCCAAGCCCTGTTCGTGATGATGTCCAGCGACCATAACGACGCCTTGCCGCCCGCCTGGGTGATCCAGGACTTCGTCAACGACCTGCTCGACGACGCCGCGGGCAATCTGCAACTCGTGCCGGTGGTCCTGGAGGTCTTCGCCGCCCGCAGCCTGTGGAAAATCGCCGGCTACCCTGGCCTGCCGCATCAGCTCAACGCCTGGCTGGACGGACTCCCGGAGATCACCAGGGCGGCCCTGCCCGACGAGATCGTCCATGAGATCAGGGTCAGCGCCGGGGACCGGTGGTCGTCGGAGCAGCCGCCGGTTGCCGGAGATCCTCCTGACGAGGACGGCTGAAGCGTCGAGCGACGACGATTTGCGGGCGGTGTCAGGTCGTGCGGTAGTGGCCGGTGAGCCGGCCGAGCTTCATGGCCAGGTGCAGGCACAGTCGTTCGTTGCCGTCCTTGAGGTCGGTCCCGGCGAGCTGCTCCACCCGTTGCAGCCGGTAGTAGAGGGTGGTCCGGTGCAGCCGGAGCTTCTCGGCGGTCGCGTGCGCGTTGCCCGCCAGGTCGAGGTACGCCTCCAGGGTCTCCAGCAGCACCTGGTGGGCGTCGTCGCGCAGCAGCCGCTCCAGCCCGGGGTGGACGCCCGCGACGTCGAGGTGCCGGCTGTCCAGTTGGGACAGCACCCGGTAGATGCCCAGCCCGGCCCAGGACACCACCCGGCCCAGCGCGGGCAGTTGCGTGCCGACCCGGGCGGCCTGCGCGGCCTCCTGGTAGGACTCGACAGCGCTGGACAGGCCGACGCGAGGCTGACCGATCCCGGTCACGGTCCGCTCCACCGAGGCCAGGCCCCGGGTCGCGGTGCCCAGCGCCTCGTCCAGGTGCCCGGCGCAGGCCTCCGGTGAGGGGCGGCCGGCGATCCGGTCGCCGCAGAGCAGCAGCACCCCGTGGTCGTGCCAGACGAGATGCAGTGTCTCCCGCACCCCGATCCACCGGCGGGTGGTGACCAGGGCCTGTTCCAGGGCGATCCGGGCCACCTCGTCGGGTTGCCGTCCGCCGGTCGGCACGAGTTGGGCGACGAGCGCGACCGTCGACCCGTCGGCGGCCACCACGCCCTCCTCCAGCAGCGCCCGCGCCGCGTGCTCGCGCGCCTGCCGGCTCTCCACCAGGAGGGTACGGGTGGCCTCGGTCTCCCGCTGCGAGGCGAGTTCACCGAGCAGGTTCTCCCGGTACAGGGCCAGCGACAGGTCGGTGAACGGACCGGTGGCGGTGGCGATGTCGGCGTCGGTCATCGACCCGTCCGCGTCGATGAACCAGACGAACCCGAGCAGCAGGTCGTCGTGCCGGATCGGCACGCACACCCGCGCCAGCAGGTCCAGCTCGGGGCACGCCGGGGTGCGGATCGGCGCGTACGCCGTGAGCACGCCCATGCCCCGGAACCAGGCGATCACCTCCGGCGTCGTCTGCCGGCGCAGGATCGACGACCGGCGGACGTCGTCCATCGGGCCGTCGTGCTCGCTGTAGGCGACCACCCGCTGTCGTCGGTCCTCGATGAGGGCGGGTCGCCCCACCCGGGCGGCGACGGCGTCGACGATTCGCTGGAGCTCACCGTGCATTCGACTCCCCTGGTTGCGCTGCGTGACAGGGATCGCGCGACCGCCAGTCCTCACCCTCCGGTGCGGGTGGGGCATCGCGCAAGGTCCACTCGCGAAGTCGCGACAAAAAGACGGGCGGCGTCGCGACTGTTCCGGCATCTGTCCGAAGACCGGAGGCGACGGACGTTCCTAGGGTTCCGATACGCACCGGCCCGACGCCTCCGCACCGGGCGGTGCCGGCGGAGAGGGGACGTCCGAGTGGGATCTGGTAGGCCCTGGCGGGGTGTGCTGGTCGCCGTCACCACGCCGTTTCGCGCCGACCTGTCGGTCGACTTCGACCAGCTCCAGGAACACGTCCGTTGGCTCGCCGCAGAGGGATGCCACGGGGTCGCGCCGTGCGCGTCGACGGGGGAGTACCGGGCCCTCTCCGACGAGGAGCGGGCCGCCGTGGTGCGGGCGACGGTGCAGGCCGCGCCGTCCGGCTGCGCGGTGGTGCCCGGCGTCGGGGGGTACGGCAGCAGGCAGGCCCGTCGCTGGGCGGAGCAGGCCGCCGAGGCCGGTGCCCACGGTGTGCTCGCGCGGCCACCGGACGGGCCCGCAGCGGGTGCCGCCGACGTGGTCGCCCACTTTCGGGAGGTCGCGGCGGTCGGCCTGCCGGTGGTCGCCCACAACGAGCCGTGCGCCAGTCGGATCGACCTCACACCGGACCTGCTGGCGACCGTCGCGGAGATCGACGGGATCGTCGCGGTCAAGGAGGTCACCGGTGACGTACGCAGGCTGCATCGCCTGCGGGACCTCTGCCCGCACGTCGACGTGCTGGCCGGCGCCGACGACGTGGTGCTGGAGCTGGTGGTGTGCGGTGCCAAGGGGTGGGTGGCCGCGGTGCCCAACGCGTTGCCCCGCCAGGCGGTGCGCCTGTACGAGCTGTGCGTCGCCCGTGACCTGGGTCGGGCGCTGCCGCTCTACGCCGAGCTGCACCCGATCCTCGGTTGGGCCTCCCGGCCCGAGTCCGTGCAGGCGGTCAAGCTCGCCATGGAGTGTGCCGGCCGCTTCGGAGGGCGGTGTCGCCCACCGCGCGGAGCCCTGTCCGGGGCCGCCGCCGACCGGGTACGCCGGGACGTGCGGCGGGCCCTCGCGACGACCGCCGAACCGGCTCCCGGCGGCCGCCCTGACTGAGCCGCCGGTGGGCGCTGGTCCTTCAGGTGTCGGAAGTCGCCGGCCCACCTGCCGACATCTGCACGGTGACCGGCACCGGCCCGTGCTCCTAGATTCGCTGCGCGGCCTGCTGACAGGTGTCCCGCGCAACCCCCACCGGGACACCGGCGCCGCGTTTCCTCCGACGAGAGGTGGTTCCGTGCCCCGTACCCCCCATCGAACCCGGCTGAGGCGGGCCGTGCTGGCCGCAGCCGTGGTGACCACGCTCGTGGCGACCGGGGCGGCGCAGGCCGCCGCCGCCCCGGCCAACCCGGCCGGCGGCACCGCGCCGTTCCAGGTCCTCGACCCGCAGGCATGGCAGAACCCGGACACGATGACCTGGAACGACTACAAGGCCGTGCCCGGCAAGAACTGGGCCGACCCGAGCGTGTCCGGCTCGGTCCGCAACTTCAAGATCGCCCTGGTGGCGCTCGACTATCCCGACGAGACGTTCGCGGTCTCCCAGCGGGCCCGCTCGACGGTCTTCGGCAACCCCCAGTCCGTCGCGACGAACATCCCCCGGGCGGACGTGCCGAAGTTCTACCAGGACTTCCTGAACACCCCGAACACCCTCAACAAGGGGCACACCCTGCACGAGTACTGGATGCAGGACTCCAACGGCCGCTACGGCGTCGACCTCACCGGGTTCGGGCCGTACCAGATGCCGGCCAAGTCCTACCAGTACGGGCTGGACAACGGGTTCAACCCGGGCGCCTGCCCGAGTGGGGACGTGTGCGGCAAGAACATCCGTACCGACGGCCTGGGCGCGTGGCGGGCCGCCGTCGGCGAGGAGGTCGCCAACCAGTACGAGTTGGTGTTCATCCTCAGCGCCGGCCAGGACGAGTCGTCGACCTGGCAGGAGTTCGGGCAGATGATCTTCCAGAACAAGGAGGACGTGCCGGACGCCTGGGGCCCGCCGGACCCGAACCTGCCGAACTGGGCGAAGACCCGCTACGTGGACTGGACCTCGTGGAAGGCGGCGGCGACACTGTGGCCGAACGCCGGCGGCGGCTCCTCGACGCAGGGGGAGAGTTCCGGTATGGGCGTCTACGCCCACGAGCTGACCCACCTGCTGGGCATCGGCGACAACTACAACAACCCGTACGGCGAGCCGCTGCGCAGGGCGTACACCGGGATCTGGAGCATGATGTCGCGCGGGTCGTTCAACGGCCCGGGCGGCCCGCACACCCGCTGGCAGATCCCGCCCACCAACGGCGGCTCGATGGGCTCGCTGCACACCGTGCGGGACAAACTGAAGATCGGCCTGCTCGGCGAGGAGCACGTGCTGCGGCTGTCGCGGGAGTCGCTGGCCTCCTCGGGCCTGGTCGTCGCGCAGGTCACGGCCCGGGCGGTCGACGCCGGTCCGAAGGGTCTGACCGGCGTGAACATCGCGCTGAACAAGGACCTGTCACCCGCGTGCGGCGTCAGCACCGACCCACTGTGCGACGGTGGCAGCTTCAACAACTACACCGTCGAGGTCGTCGACCGGATGGGTGCGGACTCCTTCACCCCGGACAGCGGCGTGCTGCTGAGTAAGACGAAGAACGCCGACAGCGCGCCGTTCCAGTGGGTGGTGGACGCCAACCCGCAGGACATCGACATGATCGACTTCTACCGGCCGGACGGCACCCCGCAGAAGATCACCATGGGTGACTACCGGCAGCTCTCCGACGCGTTGTTCCACGCCGGGGCGGACACCGGAAGCCAGTACGAGTACGTCGACGAGGCCAACCGGCTGCACTTCTACATCATCGACCTCAAGCGGGATGCCGCCGGATCGCTCTCGTACACGGTGGCGGTGCGCTCGCTGGACGGCACCGGCGGGCCGAGCGCCCACGGCGTGGCGCTGGGCAAGGGTGAGGTGACCGGCGGCGGCAAGCCGACCAACCGGGGAGTGACCTGCTCGTTCGAGCTGACCAACACCGGTACCTACTCGGCCGGCGGGCAGCAGCACCCGGAGGACGTCAGCGCGTACCTGAAGTCGGACGTCTACCGCCTCTCCGCGGAGGTGGCCGGCAAGGGCTGGCGGACCTGGCTGCCCAACCAGCTCGCCACCGCCCAGTTCGGCAAGGCCACCACGGTCAGGGTGTCGGTGGGCGCCACCGCCGCCGCGGCGGCCACCGGCTTCGTGAAGCTCACCGCGACCTCGGAGAGCGACCCGACGAAGACGGTGACCAAGCAGTGCCGGGTCGAGAAGTCCTGACCGACGCCCGAGGTCGATCCCGTTCCTGCCGGGTCCACGGCGGCCCACCGCCGCGGACCCGGCAGGCGGGCGAGAGGAGGATGACGTGCGGCGACGCACCACGGTTCTGCTGCCCCTGCTGCTGCTCGGCGCGACCGGCTGCGGCACTGTCGGTGCCACCCAGGAGGCGGTCTCCCCGACGACCGTCCGGGTCCTGGTCCGCGACATCAACATCCGGGCCGCTGGTGTGGACTGCGCGGGCACCGGTCCCTACCAGCACTTCCACAACCGCGCGCCGTTCCGCGTGCTCGACCCGGACGGGGCGGCCCTGGCCAGCGGGGAGTTGTCGGCGGGGACCGCGGTGGCCGCCTTCGCCGAGGACCTGGGCGTCGAACGCCTGCCCACCTACTGCGAGTTCGCCGTCGGGGTACGCGTGCCGCAGCGCGACTCCTACCGACTGGAGGTGGACGGCCGGCCGCCACTCGACCTGACACCGGACAGCAGCGAGGGCCCGGCGCTGGTCGCGGTGGTCCCGTCATGAGGCGGGCGTTCCTGCCGCTGCTGCTGGCGGTGGCGCTGCTGGGCGGATGCAGCACGCCCGAGCCCGCGCCCGCGCCGACGCCCGCCGGAGGGGCTGCGGCGCTGCCCGGACCGGTCCCCGCCGACCTGGCGTTGCGCCCGGTGCCCGGCACCGCACCGGCCGCCCCGACGTTCACCGGCGCGCTCACCGACGGCACACCGTTCGCCGCCGCCGACGTGTGGGCGCAGCGCCCCGTCGTGCTGACCTTCTTCACCTCCTGGTGCACCACCTGCGCCAGCCGCCAGGCCGCGCTCAGTGACCTGGCCCGCACCTATCGGGACCGGGTGGTGTTCGTCGGCGTGGCCGGTGCCGACCAGGCCGACGACGTCCAGGAATACCTCCGCACCCACCGGGTGGAGTATCCGATCGTCCTGGACGACCAGCAGACCATCTGGCGCTCGTACGCGGTGCGGGAGCCGCCGACCGTCGTGCTGGTGGCCAAGGGTGGCGCCCTGCTCCGCGGCTGGCCGGGTGGTCTGGACGCCCCGGCACTCGACCAGCGGCTGCGGGAGCTGGTGCTGGCCGACCGGCCGTAGGCCCGTCGAACCACACCGGGCGAAGTTCCTACACGTGCAGGTGGTGGCACCGGCCACCGGCTCGTAGCGTACGCAACCTCGGACACATCAAGGAGACTGCATGTCCACAGTGGGAACGCGCTGGCGCAGATGCGTGGCCGTACTGTCCGCGACGGTGCTCGCCGCCCTCGGCGCGGCGCCGCAGGCACTGGCGGCGGACGGCCCGCCGTCGATCGTCGTCCAGGACGGCGTCACCCAGCCGGTGTTCGGCTACGCCGACGCCATCCGGGAACGCCTCTTCATCGACTCCACTTTCGACAGCGACAACGACGGTCTACGCGACATCATCGCGTTCGACCTGATGCGGCCGGCGGCCACCGCGCAGGGCCTCAAGGCGCCCGTGGTGATGGACGCCAGCCCCTACTACTCGACGCTCTGCCGAGGCAACGAGTCCGAGTGCAAGGCGGACCTCGACGGCGACGGACTGCTGGACAAGTGGCCGCTGTTCTACGACAACTACTTCGTGCCGCGCGGCTATGCGGTGATCCTGCTGGACATGGTCGGCACCAACAACTCCACCGGCTGCCCCACCACCAACGCCAACCAGGACAACCTGAGCGCCAAGCAGGCCATCAACTGGCTCAACGGCCGGGCCACCGCCCGTAACGCCGCCGGTCAGATCGTCAAGGCGGACTGGCACAACGGCAAGACCGGAATGATCGGCAAGTCGTACGACGGCTCGCTGGCCATGGCCACGGCGGTGACCGGCGTGAAGGGCCTGACCACCGTCGTGCCCATCAGCGGACCGACCGAGTACTACGACTACGTCCGCAGCAACGGCGTCATCACCCGTGGCAACAGCTACGTGGCGTCGCTGGCCAACACGGTCACCAACCCCGAGCGCCGGGACTACTGCAAGCCGGTACGCGACGCGTTGGCCGCCGCCGACGGTGACGAGCACGGCGACTACACGGCCTTCTGGAACGAGCGCAGCTACGTCAAGAAGGTCCCCAACGTCACCGCCAGTGTGCTGCTCTACCACGGCCTCAACGACGACAACGTCCGGCCGGACCACTTCAGCAAGTTCTGGTACGCCCTGGCGGAGAACAACGTGCCGCGCAAGCTGTGGCTGTCGCAGGAGGGCCACGTCGACCCGTTCGACTCGCGCCGCGCGGTGTGGGTGTCGACGCTGCACCGCTGGTTCGACTTCTGGCTGCAGGGCGTCGCCAACGGCATCATGGACGAACCGCGGGTGGACCTGGAGCGCTCCGCCGACGTGTGGGAGACCCACGCCGACTGGCCCATCCCCGGTAAGGCCGACACCGAGGTGTTCCTGCAGCCCGGCACCACCGGCGCGGGCGGCCTCGCGCTGGTGCCCACCGCGAAGCCGGCGACCGGGGCGTTCCAGGACAGCCGCACGCAGAGCCAGAACACCATGATCCTCAACCCGGACGTGGTGCAGCCCAACCGGCTGGCCTTCCTCTCCGCGCCACTGACCGCGCCGCTGCACATCTCCGGCACCCCCACCGTGCAGTTGCGGGCCTCCGCCGACCAGACCGACACCAACCTCGGGGCGATCCTGGTCGACTACGGCACCGACGAGCGGGTCGCGCACCGGGCCTCCGGCGAGGGGATCATCACCCTGGACACGTCGGACTGCTGGGGCGAGAGCAGCCCGACCGACGACGGCTGCTACAAGCAGACGGCGAAGCGGGTGGCCACCGCCGACTACGAACTGGTCACCAAGGGCATCATGGACGCCCAGAACCGGCAGTCGATCCGCGTCGGCGTGCCACTGGTGCCGGGGGAGTCGTACAACTTCAGCTTCCCGCTGCTGCCGGAGGACTACGTGTTCAAGCCCGGCCACCGGATCGGTGTGATCATCGTGGCCAGCTACCCGCAGTACTCCAGCCAGGCGGACACCACCGCCGCGAACCTGCAGGTGGCGCTGAAGAGCAGCAACATCGTCCTACCCGTGGTCGGCGGCACCGCCGCCGCACACGCCGCCGGTCTCTGACCCGTTGATCGGGGACGGCCGCTCGGGAGCGGCCGTCCCCGCAGGTGTTGCGAAGTGTTTCGAGGGTCAGCGGTTCGAGGCGGGTTGGACCCGCTCGAACCGCACCTTGCTCAGCCACCCCGGTAGGTCACTGAGTACGTACAGTTCGCCGTTCACATCGGCGCCGAACGCCGTCGGCTGGGTGGGGAAGGTGCCGATCTCGGCGGACTCGTAGCCACCCGTGGACTTGGCGCGGATGGCGAACGCACGCGTCGAGCAGTAGTCGCTCGCGATGTAGGTGCCGCGCGCCTCCGGGGTGACGGACCCCCGGTACACCAGGCCGCCGATGATGGAGCAGTTCTCCGTCATGTAGTGGTCGTACTCGGCGATCGGGTCGGTGAGCCGCACGCCGGGGCGGCACTGCGTCTGGTCGAAGACCGGCGTGCCCTCCCGGCAGGACCAGCCGAGGTTCGCTCCGCGCTGCGACGGACGGATGTGGTTGATCTCCTCGATCAGACCCTGGCCGACGTCACCGATCCACAGCGAGTTGTCGACCGGGTCGATGGAGAACTTCCACGGGTTGCGCAGCCCGTAGACCCAGATCTCCGGACGCGCGCCCGCCGTACGGACGAACGGGTTGTCGAAGGGTACGCAGTAGGGCTTGCCGCCGCAGCTGCGGTTGACGTCGATCCGCACGATCTTGCCGAGCAGGGTGCCGAGGTTCTGGCCCGACTTGAACGGGTCGTTCGCGCCGCCGCCGTCGCCGGTCGACCAGTAGAGGTAGCCGTCGCGGCCGAACGCCACCTGCCCGCCGTTGTGGTTGCCGTACTCGGGGTGTTCCTGGGTGAGCAGCACCTGCAACCGGTCGGGAGCACCGAGGGGCACCCGCGCCAGGGTCAGCGTGCCGGCCGGCAGGCTCGTGTAGGCCACGTAGAGGATCCCGGTCCGCGCGAAGTTCGGCGCGGGCGTGATGCCGAGGAGGCCACGCTCGTTGTCCGACGTGTCGATCCGGGCGGTCAGGTCGAGCACCGGATCGGCGGCCAGACCGGTGTCCGGGTGGTAGGCACGGACGGTGCCGGCCTTCTCCGCGATCAGCATGCGGCCGTCCGGCAGCCCGGTGATGGCGATCGGCCGCTGCAGGCCGAAAGCCACCCGTTCGGACACCACGGTCAGTTCGGTGAGTGGCACCGCCCGGGTGCGGGACGGGCCGGCGGTCACCGATGACTGTGGCAACAGGAGCGCGGACAGGGTGAGGATGAGCAGCCCGGCCAGTATGGCGGCCGGGCGACGACGTCGTCGCGACATGTTCAGCTCCTCGAGCAGGTGGGTGGTGGAGGCGGTCTGGGAGCGTTCCCACGCTACATCGAACCAACTCGATATCCAACTCTGCCCGGAGGAACGATCCGCAGGGTTACGGCGTGAGCATCAGCTGCCCCAGCTCCTGCGTGCATCGGGTGAGGGCGACGTAGAGGCCGTTCCAGCCGCGCGGTTCGGCAGCGATCCGGTGCGGGTCGACGACCAGCGTCGCGTCCCACTCCAACCCCTTGGACTGGGCGGCGGTGAGCACCGGCACATCGCTCAGCACGGAGGAGAGTTCGGCGATGCGCTCCGCGGGGGCGATGACGCCGACCGTGCCGCCGTGCCACCGTCGCCGCAGCCGTCGCACCGCCTGGGCGGCGGCGTCGGCAAGCTCGGCGGGTGTGATCGTCAGTTCCCAGGGCGTGATGCCGGAGGAACGTACCGCCCGGGGCGGCGCGTTGTGGCTGCCCGCCTTCCTCAGGACCGGTGCGGTGAGGTCCATGACCTCACGCGGCGTCCGGTAGCAGATGGTCAGCTCCGCAGCGGTCCAGCGGTCCCCGAAGGCAGCCCGCACCGCTTCCGCCCAACTGGTGTGCCGGTGCGCCGCCTCCGCCTGATCGATGTCGCCGACCGCCGTGATGGATCGACTGGGACACCGCCGCAACACCATGAGCCACTGCATCTCGGACAGCTCCTGCGCCTCGTCGATGACGACGTGGCCGTACACCCAGCCGCGCTGCCGACGAGCGCGCTCGGCGACGAACTCACCCTGCGGTGGCGGGGCGTCGACCTCACCGAGCAGGTCGGCGACGGCGTCGAGCAGGGGGATGTCGCTCGATGCCCACGGCGCGGGCTCCGCCGAAACCGCCGAGATCTCCGTCGGAGACAGCCGCGGTGCGAACCGGGCCAGCAGGGTGCGATCGGCCAGGAAACCACCCAGCACCGTTTCGGCGTCCAGAGTGGGCCACCACGCCTCGACGAACCGAGCGATGGTGGCGTTCCCGGCGATCCGATCACGGAGGTGTTCGACCTCCTCCTCGGACAACAGACCGTCGATGTCGCTGCCCGCGGGCGCCCGGCTGGACCGGTGGTCCTGCCGCATGTCCCGGTCGACGCGGGCGAGGATGTCCTCGAAGCCCTCCTCCATCTCGTCCATCAACGCCTCGCGCTGCTCGACGACGGCCTCGGCGAGGAGGTGGTGCAACTGCTCGGCGAACGCCGCTCGGGCGCGGTGGTACGGGCGTCCCTGCACCGCCGAGGCGAACGCCTGCGCCACCGGGTCGGCTGCGATGACGTAGGACTCCCCTTCCCAGCGCAACGTCAGCTCGCGGGGCCGGGGGAGCAGCGACGTGACGTAGTCCTCCAGGGCCGGCTGCCAGAGAGCGCGACCCTTGATCTCGGCGACGAGCCTGCTCTCGTCGCGTGCCACGCGGACCCCGGGCAGCAGGGTGTCACAGGTCGCCGAGACGACGGCGGTCTCGCCGAGCGCGGGCAGGACCTGGGCGATGTACCGCAGGAACCGCGGCGAGGGGCCGAGGACCAGGACCGCCTGGTCGGCCATCCGCTGGTGGGCGAACAGCAGGTAGGCGACGCGGTGCAGGGCGACCACCGTCTTGCCGGTGCCGGGGCCGCCCTGGACGATCAGCGGCCCGGTCGCCTCGGCCCGGATGATGTCGTCCTGTTCGCGTTGCAGCGTGGCGATCGCCGTCGACATGTGGCCGGTGCGCCGCTGGTCGAGGGCGGCAAGGAGCGCGCCCTCCCCGACGAGTTCCCCGGTGACCGTCCCGTCCAGTGGCTCGTCGTCCACCCCGACGACCACCGACTCCCTCGTCCGGATGTGACGGCGACGTGCCTGACCCTGTGGGTCGACGGCCGTCGCCGTGTAGAACGGGCGAGCTGCGGGAGCGCGCCAGTCGAGGAGCAGCGGCTCAGCGTCCTCGCCGTCGGTGCGCAGACCGACCCGGCCCACGTGTCGCACGGTGCCGTCGAGACCGTCGAGCCGGCCGAAGACCAGCCCATCCCGGGCCCGCCGTAGCTCCTCGTACTGCTGACGAAGCATGCGCTGCCGGGCCTGCTCCAACGCGTCCAGGGCATCCGACGACAACTCGATCCGTAGGCGGTCGGCCAACCTGTCGCGCTGGGCTGTGGCCAGGTCGAGAAACGCCTGCTCCTCGGCGATCGCGGATCGGCGCGCGACGCCCTCCGCGGTGGAGACCGGCGGTCCGTCGTCCGGTGTCACCGCGCTGACCCCGGTAGCGGCGTCGTTCAGGGCAGACTTCCGGCGCATTCGCAAGCCCTCGCAATGGTGGTGTCCCCCCGGCCCCGGATGAGCCGCAGTGCATTCGGCGGCAAGCATAGAAGTGGTTTTCCACGTCGGCCAGGAACTTTGCCGGCAGAGAGGGGAATCTCAATTCCTTGCGGTTTCGGGTCACCGGTGACCGCGACCAATAGGGATTACCTCATTGACATTCCCGCCACATATCCCGGTGTGAGCTGGAGACCGGATCGAGGACGCGCAGGTGAGCGTCGGCGTTCTCGGGACGCCCTCCGCCGGGTCGTTCCATTAGTGTCGGCGGTATGACATCAGCCCCTGCCACCAGCGTTTACGACTCACTGCGCCTCGACGCCGTGCGCGATCATGAGACGCTGCGCCGGGCCTACGCGCTCCCCAGCGACGCGGCCGTGCGCAAGCAGATGACCGAACTCACCGAGCAGACCCGCCGGCTGATCGCCTGCTCGTCGCTGGTCCTGGTCGCCAGCGTGGACGCCGAGGGCAACTGTGACGTCTCCCCGCGCGGTGGCCCCGCCGGCTTCGTCGCCGTCCTGGACGCCCGGACGGTGGCGATACCGGACGCGACGGGCAACAAACGCCTGGACAGCCTCCAGAACATCGTCACGACCGGGCGAGCCGGGCTGCTCTTCGTCATCCCGGGGCGCACCACGACGCTCAGGGTGAACGGCCGAGCCTGCGTCTCCACCCGCCCCGAGTTGCTGTCGCAGCTCACCGCCGTCGGTAAGCCGCCGGCCAGCGCGATAGTGGTGGAGATCGAGGAGGTCTACCCCCACTGCCCCAAGGCGCTGCTGCGCAGTGGGGCCTGGAAGCCGGAGCAGTGGCTGCCGGCGGACGCCCAGCCGACCTCCGCCGAGGTGACGCTGGCCCAGCTGCGGATGCCGGAGCTGACGATCGCCGACATCGAGCAGGCGGAGGCCGACTCGCTCAGGTACCGCTACGAGTGAACGCCCTCCCGGCAACCAGCGGGGTCAGTGGCCAGGCGTACGACGACGCCGCCGGGTGTCCGGGCTGGTCTCGCCGTTCAGGAGATCGGCCCGTACTCGGTCGGGTCGCCCCACACCGCGCCGCCGGTGGGGGTGCCGGGGTAGACCCAGACCTGTCCCGTCGCCGCGTCGCCCGCGACCAGGTCGTCGTGACCGTCCTGATCGAAGCGGAGGGCGGCGAGCTCGTTTCGGCCCGCCCAGCCACCGCCGAACACCTCGACCCTGCTGCCGAAGGAGCCGCCCGCGGCGGTACCGGGGTAGAGCCACAGCTTCCCGGTAGCCTTCTCCACGGCCATCAGATCGTCGTACGCGTCCCGGTTGAACCGGCCACGCACGACCGCGCCCAGGGCGTTCCAGTCGCCGGAGTCGATGATGCTGCTCGCGCCCCAACCGCTGCCGGCAGCGGTGCCCGGGTAGAGACGCAGCTTCCCGGTCGTCTTCTCCACAGCCACCACGTCGTCGTACGCGTCGCCGTTGAAGCGGCCCGCGGTCAGCCGCTCCAACCCCAGCCAGTTGAAGCCGACGGGCGTCGTGCCACGACTGCCCCAGAAGGTGCCGGCCGCCGTGCCCGGGTAGAGCCAGAGGTTGCCCGTGCTCAGCTCCATGGCGAGCAGGTCGTCGTAGTCGTCCCGGTTGAACCGGCCGACCGTCAGATCCCGGTAACCGTTCCAGCCGGAGCCGACCGCGATTCGCGGACCCCAGGTGCCGGCGGCGGTGCCCGGGTAGAGCCAGAGCCGCCCGGTGCCCTTCTCGACACCGATCAGGTCGGCGTACGCGTCGCGGTTGAACTCGCCGGTCACCGACTCCAGCAGACCGTGCGGCTGCAGGACGGGAACCCGGCCGACGGGTTGTACGCGGGCACCCAGACTGCCGCCGGCGGCCGTGCCCGGGTACAACCAGACCTGGTCGCTCTCCACGGCGACGAGGTCGTCGTAGCCGTCCGGGTTGAGTTTGCCGGCCGCGAGCGCGGTCAGCCCCTTGCCCCCGGTCTGAATGGTGGACACCTGCCCCCAGGTCGATCCACCGGTCGCGGTGCCCGCGTACATCTGGATGTCACCGCTGCTCTTGTCCACCACCACCAGGTCGTCGTAGCCGTCGCGGTTGAAACGCCCGGCGACCAGCTCGCGCTTGCCCGTCCACCCGCTGAACCCGATCTCCGTCAGCGTGCCCCACAGGCTGCCTCCGGCGGACGTGCCCGGGAACATGAGCAGCTTGCCGGTGGAGAGCTGGATGCCTGCCAGGTCCTCGTAGGCATCCCTGTTGAACCGGCCGACGACGAGGTCGGCCAGGTCCTGCCAGTTGGTGCCGGCCACCACGCGGTCTGCGAAACCACCCCCGCCCGCGGTGCCGGGGAAGAGCCACAACGTGTTGGTGGAGACCTCGACGCCCAACAGGTCGTCGTACGCGTCCCCGTCGAACTGGCCGGCGACCAGGTCCCGGTAACCGCTCCAGTCGGTCTCCGGCTCGATCTGGACCCGCTCGCCCCAGACCCGGTCCGTCGACGTGCCGGGATGGAGCCAGAGTTTGCCCGTGCCCGGCTCCGCGGCGATCAGGTCGTCGCGTCCGTCGCGGG
Source organism: Micromonospora sp. WMMD964 (assembly GCF_029581455.1). Classification (NCBI taxonomy): domain Bacteria; kingdom Bacillati; phylum Actinomycetota; class Actinomycetes; order Micromonosporales; family Micromonosporaceae; genus Micromonospora; species Micromonospora sp. WMMD964. The sequence goes on from NZ_CP120860.1 coordinate 3,860,518, forward strand.
TGAACTCTCCGACGACCGTGTTGGACAGCGCGTAGGGCTGGAGGTGGAGGGTCTGCCGGAACCAGTCGCCCAGGTCGTCGAGGCGGGTCTGGGTGACGCCGGTACGGGTCTCGGTCTCGCCGAGACAACCGTGTTGCCAACTCAGGTTGTTGATCGCCACCAGTTCGGGGCCGGTGCCGGTCTCCCGGAAGGCCGGGCCACCCGCGTCGCCCTTGCAGACCGTGGCCGCGGCGGAGGTGCCGGCGACGTCCACGGTCGCCGCGCCCACCGCGTCGACGGTGAAGGTGGCGGTGTGCAGCCGGTCGGGTGTCCACTCGGTCGCGGTGCGCCCGTAGCCGGTGACCCGCAGGGTCTCCGCCGCCGTGGGCGGTGTGCCGGACCAGGGGATGGGCGTGACGTCGGTGACCGGCGCGGACAGCTCGGCGAGCAGGACGTCGCGCGTCGGGTGCGGAACCACAGTGGTGACCGCGAGGCGATGCCCCGAGGTGCCGGCGAGGTTCGTCCGCCCCACCAGGGCGCTCGTGGGACGGCTCGGCGCACCCTCGGCGACCGGCGCCGTTCCGTCGGCGAAGCAGGTCTTCGCGGTGACGATCCACCGGCTGGCGACGAGAGCGCCGGTGCAGCTGTGCAGGCTCCCGAACATCACCTTGGCGGTGAACGGGTGGCCGCCGTCCGGGACGTCCTGGCCACCTGAGACCGCCGATGCGCCGCTGCCGGCGAGCACTCCGACGGCCAACGCGGCCGTCGCCAGAACGGCGCCCCGGGCGCGCGCGAGCCTACTGAACACGATGATCCCCCGTCACCCAGGTGGCCGACGCGACGTCGGGCTGGTGGTCGAAGGCTATCCATGTCTGCGCGGCGGGCGAGACCCGTGAGGATAAGTCGGGCGAATCGCCGCGAGGTCCCGGCCGCGGCCGAGGGCGTGGGCGTGCGGCTCACCCTCCGCCGAGGTCGTGACACGGCCGGCGTACGCGGGAATGCGTGGCCCGGGCTATCGGCGGCGTCGGGCGTCGGCCTCGGCGTCGAGCAGGTCGTTGAGGGTCAGCGCCGAGTTGATCAGCGACAGGTGGCTGAACGCCTGCGGGTAGTTGCCGATCTGTTCACCGGTCGAGGCGATCTCCTCGGCGTACAGGCCCAGGTGGTTGCTGAAGGTGAACATCTTCTCGAACGTGAGTCGGGCGTCGTCGAGGCGACCGGAACGGGCCAGCGCCTCGACGTACCAGAAGGTGCACATGTTGAAGGTGCCCTCGTGGCCGGGGAGGCCGTCGGGGGAGTGGACCGGGTCGTACCGGTGGACCAGGCTGTCGGAGACGAGTTCGCGCTCGATCGCGGCCAACGTCGACTGCCACAGGGGGTCGCTCGGCGTGACGAAACCGACGGCCGGCATGGCGAGCAACGCCGCGTCCAGCACGCTCTCGCCGTACGCCTGCACGAAGGTGCCGCGACCCCGGTCGTACCCGCGTTCCATGACCTGGTTGTAGATGCGGTTGCGTTGCTCGGTCCAACTGGTGACGTCCCCGGGCCGGCCGGTACGGGTGGCCAGGCGGACGGCCCGGTCCAGCGCGACCCACGACATCACCCGGCCGAAGGTGTAGTTGCGCGGGTGGTGGCGGCTCTCCCAGATGCCGGCGTCGGCCCGGTCCCAGTGCCGGCAGAGCCAGTCGACGAGCCGCACGGTGCTCTTCCACACCTGGTGGGAGACCCGGATGCCCTGTTCGTCGGCGAGATGCATGGCGTAGAGCGCCTCGCCGTGGATGTCGAGCTGGAGTTGGTCGGCGGCACCGTTGCCGATCCGCACCGGTCGCGAGCCACGGTAGCCCTCCAGGTGGCCGAGGGTCTCCTCGTGCAGGTCGGAGGAGCCGTCCACCCGGTACATGATCTTCAGTGGGTCCTGGAGGTCGCCGGCTTCGCGGATCCGCTCGTCCAGCCAGTCCATGTACCGGCTGACCTCCTCGGTGAAGCCGAGGCCGAGCAGTGCGTGCACCGAGAACGACGTGTCCCGTACCCAGGTGTAGCGGTAGTCCCAGTTACGGGTTCCGCCCACCAGTTCGGGCAGCGCGGCGGTGGGTGCGGCGATCATCGCGCCGGTCGGGGCGTACGTCATGAGTTTCAGCGTGATGGCGGAGCGCTCCACCATCTCCCGCCAACGGCCGGTGTAGCGCGAGCGTTCGAGCCAGCGCCGCCAGTAGTCCCGGGTCCACTCGAACATCCCCTGGACCTCTTCGGGCGAGAAGATCCGCGGGTCGGCGTCTCCCGTCTCCAGGACCACCCCGCCGGTGTCGCCCTGGTTCAGGGTGCCGTACGCGACCAGGTCGCCGTCTTCGAGGCGGACGTCGCCGCGTTCGGCGATCAGGTGCCGGACCGGGTCGACGGGGTTGAACGTCAGGTTCGCCGACCGGCTGCGGAAGACGTAGCCGTGGCGGCGGGTCTGCAACTGGTGCTCTTCGCGGGCGTAGTCGAACCGGGGTCGGCACTCGACCTTGAAACGCATGCTGCCGCGCACCATGGTGACGAGACGGACCAGGCGGTGCGTGTCGGTGGCCCGCTCGCCGGTGACCGGCATGAAGTCCATCACCTCGGCCACGCCGTCCGCGCTGATGAACCGGGTGATCAGGATGGGGGTGCCGGGCAGGTAGAGCTGTTTGGTGACGTACCGGACGTCGCACGGCGCGATCCGGAAGTAGCCGCCCTTGTCCTTGTCGAGCAGCGCCGCGAAGATGCTCGGTGAGTCGAAGCGGGGCGCGCAGAACCAGTCGACCGTGCCGTCACAGGTCACCAGCGCCGCGGTCTGCAGGTCGCCGATGAGCCCGTGATCCTCGATCGCCGGATAGCTGTCCACGTCTCTCCCCGGTTCGGCGGCCTCCTGCGCATCGAACCTAGGGGGAGAATCTTCGGGTCAGGTGAGAATCACGTTCTGCCACCCTGTCGCGTGGTCCGCCGTCCCACCACCTGCGATCACCGTCGTCCCGGTAACGGCCTCGGCGGCCTGCCGGGCGTGGTATCAATTCCCGGAGGGGGAACGAAGCGGGCGGAATCGGGCGGCCGGATGTCAACAAGAGCGGCAGCGCTGCTTCGTAAGCCGGGGCAACCGGAGCGGCCGAGCCTGCTGGAGCTGTTCTTCGACCTGGTGTTCGTCTTCGCCCTGAACCGGGTCTCCCACCGGCTGGTGGACGACCTCACCGAGCGGCGAGCGGTCGTCGCCGAGGCCGGCGAGACACTGCTGTTGCTGCTGGCCTTCCTCATTCTCTGGTTCGTCACGGCGTGGGTGACCGACATCTACGACGCGAAGGCGCCACAGCTTCAGGTGCTGGTCTACGTGGCCATGCTCGGTGCCATGATGATGGCGGTCGCCGTGCCCCGGGCGTTCGGCGACGCCGGCCTGGTGTTCGCCGGCGCGTACATCGCCGTGCACCTCATTCGTGGTCTCGTCATCGTGCCGGCGCTGCACGGTCACGAGGCGCAGCGCCGAGCGGCAGGGGTGCTGCTCTGGTTCTCGTTGTCCGCCGTGCCGTGGATCGCCGGCGCGATCCTGCCGGACCCGGCGCGCGGGCTGCTGTGGGCGCTCGCCGTCGCCATCGACGGCACGGCGCTGCTGCTCTTCTACCCCGCCCCGTGGACCCTCGCCACCCCGCAGCAGTGGCCGGTCTCCGCGGAGTACATCTCCGAGCGTTACCGACAGTTCTTCATCATCGGGCTCGGCGAACTCATCCTGACGACCGGTTCGGCCTACAGCGACACCTCGTTCCGGGGGGCCGGCGCCGTCGCGGCCTTCGCCGTCGCGTTCGCCACCACGGTGCTGCTGTTCCGCGTCTACGTCTACAAGGCGGGCCAACTGTTGCCCGAGGCGCTCGCCGCCGCCCGCGAACCATCCCGCCTCATCCGGGAGGCGTTCATCGCGCACGTCCTCATGATCACGGGCGTCGTCGCGGTCGCCGTCGGCTACGAGATCGTGATCAGGCACCCGTTCGGGCACACCGAGACGGCCTGGACCGTCGCCATCCTCGGCGGTCCGATCCTGTTCCTGTTCGGGCGTGCCCTGGTGGAACACGCGGTGTTCGCCCGGGTCTCCCGTTCCCGGGTGATCGGCGCACTGGTACTCGCCGGGATCGCGCCCACCATGACCTTCGTGCCGCCGCTGACCGTCGCCGTCGCCGCCGTGGTCGTGCTGGCCGGTATCGCCACCGCCGACATGATGCGCGCCAGAGGCAAACCTCCCGAGCGGCCGGCAGTGCCCCGTTGACGCGTCGACCGGTGCGCCGTGACGCGGTGGTACCACCCGTCGAGGTGTGATCAGGGCACCAGGATGACCTTGCCGGCGACGGTGCGGGATTCGGCGAGCGCCAGCGCCGACGCGGCCTCGGCCAGTGAAATCTGAGCGGCGATCTGCGGGTCGAGCACACCGTCGGCGAGCAGTCCGAACACCTGGGTCAGGTCCTCGGCCAGGGTGCGCCGGAAGGTTCCCAGGCGGCGGTGGCCGGCCCAGAAGTTGTAGAAGTAGGCGCTGCGGTGGTTGGGCAGGGTGTGCCAGAGCTTCAACTGGGCGAAGAGCTTCAGCACCGGCAGCCGCGAGTCGCCCTCCTCGTCCTTCGTCGCCGCCGTGCCGTAGGACACCAGCGTGCCGCCCCTGCGCAGCAACTGCCAGGACCGCTCCACGCCGGGGCCGCCGACGTGGTCGAACACCGCGTCCACGCCGTCCGGTGCCAACTCCCTGATCCGGTCGTACATGCCCGGGTCGCGGTAGTCGACGGGGGTGGCGCCCAACTCGCGGACCGCGTCGTGGTGCCGCTGCGACGCCGTGCCGATCACGCTGATCCCGGAGTGCCGGGCCAGTTGGACGAGCGTGGAGCCGACGCCGCCGTTCGCGCCCAGCACGACGATGACGCCCCCGGAACGGACCTTGGCCAGCCGGTGCAGCATCTGCCAGGCGGTGATGCCGTTGACCACCACGGTCTCCGCCGCGGCGGGGGACACCCCGTCCGGCACCGGGACCAGGTCGGCGGCCTCGATCAGCACCCGGGTGGCCCATGCGCCGATCTTCGTCACCGCGGCGAACCGGCGTCCGACCAGCCCGGTGTCCACGCCGGGCCCGACGGCCGTGACGGTGCCGACCAGGTCATATCCGGGTACGAAGGGGAACGGCGGCTGGTCGTAGTACTTGCCCCGGCGCATCTGCTGCTCGGCGAACGACACACCGGTCGCCTCCATCTGCAGGACGACCTGTCCCGCCGCCGGCGCGGGCAGCTCGCGGGTGCGCACCTCCAGCCCGGTCGGCTCGACCAGGCCGGGTAGGACTACCTCGGTCGTACTCGTGGTGACGGCGTTGGGCATGGCGGCAATCCTCCGGAGGATCTCGGCTACTGGTCGGGTCGTCGCGGGGTGTGCGATCGTGTCGGCGTCGGACGGCAGGACCGCCACCACGGCCGGCAGGGTCAGCGGTTGTCGTCGGGGCCCAGCGCCCCGCGACGCCAGGTGTACCAGCCACGGCACAGCACGTAGCCGGCGATGGTGGTCAGCGAGACGAGCCCGTCGGCGATCAGGGTGAGTGGCGCGTGCGGAACATCGAGGATGAACGCCGCCTGGACGGTGACCGCGATCTTGTGGAGCAGCAGGAGTTCCCACATGCCGCGCTGCTTGCGGGGCGCGACCGCCAGCAGGGCCCACATGCCGGCGAAGACGAGGTAGGCGCAGGTCCGCCAGTATTCGGTCAGGATCTGGTCCTCGGGGAGGTCACCGAGGCGCGTGACACCCTCGACGAACGGCACCAGGGTGGCCGCTGCCGTGATCGCCATCAGGATGCGCCCGGTCCGATCCTGCCAGCGGGTCGGTGCCGTGGCGGCGGTGGCGACGTCGGTCTGGGTGATCATGTGCTTTCCCCGTCTGCTGGAGCACGTCGTATTCGTGACGGGTAGACCATCCGTCAGCGGGGCTCGGCGTCGCATCGGTGGAAATTGCGTAGTCGCCCGTGCGGTCACCCCGGACGCCGCTCGGCTCGTCGGGGGCGTACATCGTGGTCATCCGACCGACCTCGGACGGGCCGTGCCGGGCGCGAACAGCGCGATTCCGGGCGTCTCTGCCGGCCCCCGGACACGGGTAGCCTGTCCGGCGTGCGATCCGCCGCTGTCCCCCCGGGCCCACTCGTCGGCAGGGACGTCGAGCGCAAGGTCCTCGACGAACTGATCCAGGGTGCGCGGGCGGGTCGGGGCGGGGCGCTGGTGGTGCGCGGCGAGGCCGGCATCGGCAAGAGCACACTGCTGGGGTACGCCCGCGACGCGGCGTCCGACGCACGTGTCATCCAGGCGTCCGGTGCGGAGTTCGAGCGGGAGCTGCCCTTCGGCGCGCTGCACCAACTGTGTGTGCCGGTGCTGGATCACCTCGCGGATCTGCCCGTCCGGCACGCCGACGCACTCCGGGTCGCCTTCGGTCTCACGGCGGGCACGCCCGACCTGTTCCACATCGGCGTGGCGACCCTGAGTCTGCTGACCGTCGCGGCCCGGGCGCACCCCCTGCTGTGCGTTGTCGACGACGCCCACTGGCTGGACACGGCGTCGTCGAAGGCGCTGGCGTTCGTCGGCCGGCGGGTGGCCGCCGAGCCCATCGCCATGCTGTTCGCGCTGCGGATGCCCGCCCCGGACGAACTGCACGCGCTGCCGGGCCTCGACGTCGGTGGGTTGAGCGACGCCGACGCGCGGAGCCTGCTCGCGGCCCGACGGCACCTGCTCCTCGACGAGCAGGTGCTCGGCCGCCTGCTGGCCGAGGCTCGGGGAAACCCGTTGGCGTTGCTCGAACTGCCCACGGCGGGCGGCTTCGGGCCGTCGGGCACCGCGCCGGTGTCGACCCGGATCGAGCGCAGCTTCCAGGCCCGGCTGTCGAATCTGCCGGACGAGGCCCGTCTCCTGCTGACCGTGGCGAGCGCCGATCCGACCGGCGACCCCACCCTGTTGTGGGCGGCCGCGCGACTGTCGGGCATCGACGTGTCGACCGCCAGCGCCAGCGCTGCCGCGACCGGGCTGGTCGAGTTCGCCATCGGCATCCACTTCTGCCACCCGCTGGCCCGCTCCGCGGTCTATCGGGCCGCATCGGAGCCCGAACGACAGCAGGCGCACCGGGCGCTGGCCGAGGCGACGGACGCCGGCACCGACCCGGACCGGCGGGCGTGGCACCGCGCCCAGGCCAGCGTGGGCCCCGACGACGACGTGGCCGCCGAACTCGTACGATCCGCCACCCGCGCCCAGGCACGCGGTGGCGTGGTGGCCGCGGCGGCATTCCTGGAACGGGCGGCCGAGCTGTCCCGGGACCCCGACGGCCGGATCGAACGAGCGCTCGTCGCGGCGGAGGCCACCCTCGTCGCGGGCCGTCCCGAGCGGGCCGCGGCGCTGGTCCGGGCGATCGAGCACACCGCGCTCGACGAGTTCCAGCTCGCGCATGCCGACGTGGTGCGCGGGCGGATCGCCTTCCAGAGCGACCGGGACATGAGCGGTCCGGAATTCATGATCCGCGCGGGGAGACGCCTGGCCGGGCTGGACCCGGAGCGGGCCCGCAGGTGCTTCGTGGACGCGATCGAGTCGAGCCTCCTCGTCGGTCGGGCGAGCGGCGTGCAGGACCTGGTGCTGGCCGCCGTACGGTCGATACCGGTGACCGACGCACGTCCGCCGGACGTACTGGATGCGCTGGAAGCGCTCAAGACGGCGGGATACGGCCGCGCGGTCCCGCTGATCCGGCAGGTTCTCGACGCCCCCGACGGTCCGGGGTGGACCGAGCATCCCGCCCTCGCCCTGATGCTCGCGGCGGAGACCTGGGATCCGCACCGGTATTCGGCGATCGTCGAGTGGCTGATGCGGACCGGCCGTGAGTCCGGGTCGCCACTGTTGCTGCGGCTCGGGCTCGCGCAGAATGGCTCGTACGGCGCGCTCACCGCCGACCTCGGCCTGGCGGCGGCGTCGATCGCCGAGGAGGAGGCGATCGCCGACGCGACCGGTGGGTCGCCGATGCTCTACCACCGGATCCACCTGGCGGCCGTGCGTGGTCGCCGCACCGAGGCGCTGGCGCTGTTCGAGAGCGCCCTGGCCGCGGCCACGACCAGCGGCAGCGGTCTCCTCATCGGCAACATCGACTGGGCGTGCGCGGTGCTGTACAACGGTCTCGCCGACTACCCGGCCGCGCTGGCCGCCGCCCGGCGGGCCGTCACGGACGGCGCTCTCTTCCTCGCCAGCTTCTCCCTGCCGGAACTGATCGAAGCGGCGGTCCGCTGCGGTGACCCCGACGCCGCCGCAGTGGCGCTGGAGTCGCTCGTCGACCGCGCCGACGCCAGCGGAACCGAGACCGGCCTGGGCATCGCGGCGTACGCCCGTGGCCTGGTGACCGGCTCGGAGGAGCAGTACCGGGCCGCCGTCGCGCACCTGGAGCGGAGCCCTTTGTCGGCGTACCGGGCCAGGGCCCATCTCGTGTACGGGGAGTGGTTGCGGCGCGAGGGCCGCCGACGGGACTGCCGAGAACACCTGCGCATCGCGCACCGCATGCTGTCGGATGCGGGAATGGACGCCTTCGCCCGGCGGGCCGCCGTCGAGCTGCGCGCCACCGGGGAGCGGCCACGTCAGCGGTCCCCACACACGTACGACCAGCTGACGATCCAGGAGCTGCACATCGCCCGTCTGGTCGCCTCCGGCGCGACGTCCAACGAGGTGGCCGCCCAGTTGTTCATCAGCCCACGCACCGTGGACACCCACCTGCGCAACATCTTCCGCAAGCTCGGCGTCACCTCGCGACGGCAGCTGAGGGGCCGACCCGATCTCGGGGGGTGACCCGTCGGCGTCGCCGGGCGGCCGTGGCACCACCGCCTCGTGCCGACCGCAATCATCGGTCGGCGGGCGGTGCGGTGCTGCCGCGCACGACGAGGGTGGTGCCGAGTTCGTATCGTTCCTGGGCCAACCGACCCCCGTCGGCCAGGGCCAGGGCGAGCCGGGCGGCGGTGGCGCCGATCTCGGCGAAGGGCTGCCGCACCGTGGTCAGCGGCGGGGACAGCCAGGCCGCCTGGTCGATGTCGTCGAAGCCGACGACGCTGAGATCCTCCGGGATGCGCAGGCCACGCTCGCGCGCCGCCGCGCAGACGCCCAGCGCCTGAAGGTCGTTGCCGCAGACGACAGCTGTCGGTGGCGCTTCCCCGGCGAGTAACGCGGCGCCGAGTTCGCGGCCACCGTCGAAGCTGAAGACACCGCGCCGTTCGAGGGTCTCGTCGAACGGTACGCCGGCGTAGTCGAGCGCGGCCCGGAAGCCGTCCAGGCGGGCCCGCGCCGACAGGTCGTTGACCGGGCCGGTGATCACGCCGATCCGTCGGTGGCCGAGATCGAGCAGGTGCCGGGTGGCGGCGAGGGCCCCACTCCAGTTGTTGGCCCCGACCGCCGGTGTGGGCGACAGGTCACCGGTCGGGTCGATGGCGACAAGCGGTATGCCGGCCTCGGCGAATCGCTTGCCGTGCTCGGCCGTGACCAGGGCGAACGCGGTGATGACGGCCGTCGGTTGGCGCAGGAGCAATGACTCCACCCAGGGCTGGCCGGCCAGCACGCGTCGTCGGATGTCGCTGAAGCCGACCGTGTGGTCCCGTGCGCCGGCGATCTCCTGCACGCCGCGCAGGATCTCCATGGCGATCGAGGGCAGCATCTGGTGGAAGACCACCTCGATGCAGCGGGTCGCGCCGCTCGTCGTCCGTCGGCGGTAGCCGTGGTCACGCAGCAGGGCCTCCACCCGTTGCCGGGTCTGCTCACCCACGCCGCCGCGACCGTTGAGGACCTTGGAGACCGTCGGTGGGGAGACCCCGGCGAGTTCGGCGATCGTGGCGATGGGCAGGTCACCGCGCCAGGGCTTGCGGGAGTGCCGTCCCTGACCTTCCTCGATCACGAGGGAAATTCTACGGGTGGGCGGTGGCCCCGCTCGCCGGATCGGTCGGCGGTCGGCGGGGGTTGGCCGCGCCGCCGAAATGTTCGCGACAACATTTCGTGTCCGTGGCCCGACCCGTATCGGGTGGTTTGGCCGTGTCTGGTGACGGAGTTTCTGGTCCAGGATGTGGTGATCACGGCCCGCACCGAAAAAGACTTTCGCGAAACATCGTCGGCGCACCTTGACGGGTCGTTGCGCATCTACGAAAGTCGATGTGGGTTGGCTGGCGCGTCGTCCGGGAGCACGGGCGCCGGCGAGACGCCGATGACGTCGGTGCCGAGGTGCGACGGGCCGCACCTGTGAGCGCTGACGATGACCGACGCGGCTGACCCGATCAGGGCATCGGTTGCCCCGCGGTCATCGCGATCCACTGCCAGGGCTCCATCGCGGGCGTGTCCACCATGTCCGGCCGCACCGCCATCGGAAACCCGGCGACACCGTCCCGCTTCCTGTCTCCGCCTGTCGAACCGGGCGGCCCCAGCATCTCAGGAGAATGTCGATGAGAAGACCGAGAAAGACCACAATGGCCCTGACGTCGGCGGGGGCCGTCCTGCTGGCGTCGACGGCGGTGGCCACGGCGGTGCCGGCCGGCGCCGCGGCCGCCGGCTGTTCGGTGGATTACGCGGTGTCGTCGCAGTGGCAGGGCGGCTTCGGGGCCAACGTGACCATCACCAACCTCGGCGACGCGATCTCCGGTTGGACCCTGACCTGGTCCTACGGCGCCGGTCAGACGGTCACGCAGGCGTGGAACGCGACGGTGACCCAGAGCGGTGCGGCGGTGACCGCGAGAAACGTCGGTTACAACGGGGGCATCGCCACCAACGGCACGGCGTCGTTCGGTTTCAACGGCTCGTGGACCGGCAGCAACCCCGCGCCGACCAGCTTCGCGTTGAACGGGGTGGCCTGCACCGGCGACACGACGCCCACCACTCCGCCGCCCACCACTCCGCCGCCGACGACCCCGCCGCCGAACGGGCCGGCGGACATCACGGTGAACAGCGCGACCAGGTACCAGACCGTCGACGGGTTCGGGGCGGCGCAGTCCATCTGGGGTAGCGCCTGGTCGACGGCCGAGACGCAGACCCTGGTCGGGATGGGTGCCAACCAGTTGGGACTGTCCATCGTGCGGACCGGTCTGTCGCCGGTGTCGAGCGAGTGGGCGACGCATGTGAACTCGTTGAAGACCGCGAAGTCCTCCGGGTCGAACGTGAAGATCCTCGCGTCGCCGTGGACCGCGCCGGCGGCATGGAAGACCAACAACAGCCGGGTCAACGGCGGGAAGCTGCGGACCGACTACTACGACGACTACGCCAACCACCTGAACAGCTACGTGCAGTACATGCGCGGCCAGGGCGTGACGATCGACGTGACCTCGGTGCAGAACGAGCCGGACTGGCACCCGGACTACGACTCGATGGACTGGAGCGGCACCGAGCTGCGCACCTTCGTCCGCGACCAGGGCACGAAGGTGCAGAACACCAAGCTGATGGTCGCCGAGGCGGTGAACCTGAACTACAACTTCACCGACCCGACCCTGAACGACTCGACCGCCCGCAACAACATCGGCTACATCGGCGGGCACCTGTACGGCACCGAGGACGCCGGCCGGCTACGGCCCTACTCCCTCGCCCAGCAGCACAACAAGCCGGTCTGGATGACCGAGTGGAACCTGCACGCCGCCGACGGCGGGGGCTCCAACATCTGGGGCAACCCCGCCAACACGGCGGTCTGGAACGAGACCCTCGACGACATCATGCGCACCGTGCACAAGTCGATGGAGGCCAACTGGAGCGCCTACATCTGGTGGTACGGCAAGCGCTACTACTCCTTCATCGGCGACGGCGAGTCCGCGTACGGCACCGTCGCGGGAGCGCCGCTCAAGCGGGGGTACGCCTTCTCCCAGTACGCCAAGTACGTACGCCCCGGCTACCAACGCGTCGCCCTGACCAAGAGCTCCAAGGCCTCCCCGCTGGAGGTCACCGCCTACCAGGGCGACGGGAAGATCACCCTGGTCATCCTCAACCGCTCGAACAGCGCGGTCACCAACGCCGTCGTCCAGGCCCCGCAGAACGTCACCCGGGCCGAGCACTACCTCACCTCGCAGAACGCCAACGCGGCCAGCCAACCGACGAGCGTCAACGGAGGGCAGGCCACCATCAACGTGGGTGCTCGCAGCATCTCCACACTCGTGTTCACCCTCTGAGGTGGCCCTGGCGAACGCCTCGTGAAACGGTCGGGCCGGTGTGGTGCGGTCACCCGCACTCCGCCGGCCCGGCCGGACACGTACCGGCGTGCACCGGACGGCGACCCCGCCCGAACCGGTGCGGCCCCGGCGCCGGCCACCGCCGTCGCCACGGCCGCCCGGTGGTCAGCCCAGCGTGAAGGTCACGTCGTCCACGTCGAAGGTGGTGACGCCGTTGCCGGCCGTCTCGCTGGCGAGGAAGCTGACCGTCGCGGTGCGTTCGGTGGTCGCCGTGCCGCTAGACATGGTGTATTGCCGCCACTGCGCCCCGCCGTCGAAGGCCAGCGAGAACCGCGTCTTCGGGGGTATCCCGGTGACGGCCAGTCCGACGTTCAGGTAATCCCCGCGGCTGGTCTCCGTGGTGGTCGTGCGGACCCAGAAGCGGACGGTCAGGTCGCAGTCGGCGGGCACCGTGACGGTGGTGCGCAGCAGGTCGCTGCGCGTCACGTCCAGCCCGGCGAAGGTGGCGTACGCGCGGCCGGTGTGCGCGGGTCGGGTCGTGTCGCCGAACACGACGATCCGGGGGCCGGCGGTCCAGTCGGTGGTGCCGCGCTCGAACCCGGGGTTGGCGTGGATCTGCCCGGCGCAGGGCGCGTCGGCTGCCGGTCGGCCGTGCGACGCGCTGCCCGTGGCCAGGAGTAGCAGGGCCGCAGCCGAGACGGTGGTGATGAAGCCCTTCATCGGTTCTCCCCGTGTCAATACATCCGAGACCATCGATGCCTGATTGACGATGCGTGATGGATGTCGGCGCGTCAAGTCCTTCCCGGTTCGCAGGTCACAGGTCGCGGACAGCGCGAAGCGGGCCCGTCCAGGCGGTGTGGACGGGCCCGCGGCGGCGGTGATTGCTAGTGCGTGCGGCGGCCGTAGGTGCGGTCGAGGATCGCGACGCCGGCCACGGCGAAGGCGAGTTGCAGGCCCAGTTCGATCCAGTCGATCCCTGCGGTGTCGTCCACGCCGAGAGCCCCGGCGACCAGCGTGCCGACGATCGCGGCGACAACGCCGACCGCGAGCGTCACCAGGAACGACAGGTTCTGCTTACCCGGCAGGATCAGGCGTCCCAGCACGCCGATGATCAGGCCGATGATGATCGCGCTGAAAAAGCCGGCGATTTCCATTGTCGTTGTCCTCCCACCGAATTCTCGTCGGGCTGATCACTGCCCCGGCCTGGACGCGGGCAAACCCCGTCGGTGCGCCCGAGGCGGACGCCCGCCGGGGTGCCCTCCGGCAGGAACCGTCGGACAGCGACGGGAGTCGATGTTGCCGGGGCGGTTGCCGGTGTGCTGGAATGACCCGGGCCGCAGCACGGGGGCAACCGTGCTGGGCAACGGCCGACACGGGAGCAGAGCGGTGCCGGAAACCCGCCACGTCGGCGGCGTACGCGGCATCGCCGGGCCATCTCCACGAAGACGGGCAGGCGTCCGCCGTACGTGACCCGCCACGACCTCCGTCCCGCCGGAACGTCCGATGCGTCGGGCCGGCGCGTCCACCGGTGACGAGGCGGGCAGCGAGCGCCGTGTTCGGAAGAACGGTTCCCGTTCCTGCCCGCTCGGCAGGGATCCGATCTCACGAAGGATGACCATGCGCCGTTACCTTGCGGTGTTCACCGCCGCCCTGATCCTCGGCACGACCGCCGGCAGTGTCCCGGCGGGCGCGTCGGGTGCCTCCCACCGCTCGTGCGCCACCCGTGGCCTGCTCTTCTGCGAAGACTTCGAGCGGCTCCCTCCGGGGGGTGCCAGCACGTTGGACTGGGGCGTCGACACCCGCAACGGCACGCTCACCGTGGAGCGTGGCCGACGCGGCAACCAGGTGCTGCACATCCACACCGTCGACAACGGGCGTGCGTTCCTGCGCGTCGACGACTTCGCCGCTCCCGGTAACCGCTTCTACGGCCGGATGCGACTGCGTGTCGACGCCTTCCCCACCGCCCCCGACTGGGCGCACTTCACGCTCGTCGAGGCGACCGGCACGGGCAGTTCCGAGGTCGTCCGCCCGATCGGCGGCCAGTACGCGCCCACCGTCCCCGGGATCTTCTGGGGTGTGGGTGCCGACGGCGGCCCGACCGGGGACTGGACCAACTGGCGGGAGTCCGCCCCGGTCACCGAGGACACCTGGCAGTGCTTCGAGTGGAAACTCGACCCGACCGACAACCGCGTCGCGGTGTGGATCGACGGCGTGGCGAACCCGGAACTGACCGCCTCCACCACCGACCACGGAGGCAACGACGTGCCCTTCGTCCTGCCGACGGTCGACACCGTGAAGGTCGGCTGGCAGCTCTACCAGGGCGGGACCACACCCGGCGCGTTCGACCTGTGGATCGACGACATCGCCCTCTCGACCAAACGGCTCGGCTGCTGACGTCGATCGTCACGTTCCACAGCCGGCGACCGCCGGCCACCGCCCCGGGTGTCGACTCCGCCCGGGGCGGCTCGCCGTCTCAGGGGACGGGTGACCAGGCCGGTCGGCGCGGTCTCGTCGATCTCCTGTTCCCTGATGTTCGGTGTCGCGTCGACTCGGATCGATAGGGTGCGTCGGGCCGCCATCGACGGCGGTCCGTGTGCGAAGGAGAGTCGATGCGCAAGACGACAGTCTGGTCCGCTCGGGCCCTGGGGGCTTTGACGACTGCGGTGACGCTGGTGGCGGCCCTGCTGCCGGCCGCACCGGCGGCCGCGGCGACCGTGGCCTTCAGGGCGGCGACCCTGAACATCTACAACGGGCTGAGCCAGGCGGACTTCGTCCACGACCTGAACCTGATCGCGTCGACGGCGGACGTCGTCGGCCTCAACGAGGTCGGCAACCGCAAGGCTTTCCTGGAGAACTGGGCCGCGAACAACGGCTGGTGGCTGTACGCGCCGGGTGGAACCAACCAGGCCGGTGAGGCGCTGATCGCCAAGAAGAGCATGTTCGACGTACTCGACAAGGGCTCGGTCTTCGTCTGTGACACCAACGGTCCCGGTGAGGTGCCGCCCGCGCGGTACGACAACTGGGTCAGGTACCGGCACAAGGCCAGCGGCCGAGCCGTGACCCACATCAACGCCCACGCCGTGGCGGGCATCGAGGCCGCCGGCCGACCGGAGGACCTGCCGCGCACCAGGTGCGCCGAGGCGCAGTTCCAGCACCTCAGGGACCTGGCGGTCGCCAAGCAGGCCGAGGGTCAGGTCATCGTCAGCGGCGACCTCAACGTGGACTTCAGCGCCGACCGGAGCTACGGGTACGCGAAGTTCCCGTGGAAGGTCTTCGAGGCCAACGAGCTGCCGAATCTGCGCTCCACCTACAACCTCTACGGCGAGAAGGGCACCGGGACGCACGGCAACCGGCACATCGACTACGTCTACTTCTGGAAGCGGCTGCCGGAATACCAGCTCATGTGGATGACCGGATACGACATCGTCGGCGGCACGAAGTCCGACCACAACGGGGTCGTCGCCACCTTCTCCATCCAGAGCTGAACCGCTCGTGGACGGCGACGGGATGCGCCGTCGCCGTCACCGCCCTGCGCCGCGCGCGGTGTGGAATGGCTGCTCGAGTGCCCGGCGGCAGGCGACGAGGCGTTCGGCCAGGTCCGGCGAGGCCCGGTGGACGGGCGAGAGGTCGCCACGAAGGTCCAGCATCTGGGACCACGCGACGGCGCGCCCCTGTTCGAGCAGTTCGATGCCCACGCTGACGGCGCCGGTGGTGGCGGCGCCGGCAGCGGCGTCACAGGCGAGGCCGGCGGCGTGCGACTCGATGAGGAACTGCTGGTCGTCGGGGTCGATGCCGCGCCAGGCGAGCAACGGCAGCAGCCCCACCGCCGCGCTGTACGCGCCGACGGCGGCGGACGGGCCGTCCCGTTCGGCGACGGCTCGCGCGGCGCGGATGGCCGCTCGGAGCCGCGTCGCCGCCGGGGCGGTGACCGAAGCCCGCGCCGCGGACCAGGCGTCCACCGCGTCGTCGACGTCGGCGTCGTCGCCGGACGACTCGTACCGGTCGTGCAGGACGGTGCCGAGCAGTGTCAACCGGTCGGCACGCTCGGGGCTCTCGACGGCTGTCGCCGCGACCGCCTGCCGGGCCAGCGCGATCGCCTCGTCAAGGGTGGCGTCATCGCCCGTCCCGGCGGAACGCAGCCGCAGCGCCCCGGCGAGGTTCATCAGGTAGCCGGCGCGATCGGGAGCATTCGTCGGGCCGGATGCCAACGCCCGCCGCCCGACGTCGACGGACTCGTCGAGGTCGGCGTCTCTGCGGCGCCGGGCGTACCGCAGCCGTAGCTGCCCGCCCAGGTTGGACAGGTACATCGCCGGGTGGGCGGCCGCCGCGACCGCCAGCCGGCACATCTCGACGGCCTCGTCGAGGTCGGCGGCGTCGCCGTCACGCTGGGCGCGGCGGCACAACGCCCCGCTGAGGAGGTTCCAGAGGGCAGCCGCGTCGGGGTGGCCCTCCGGCTGATGGGCCACCGACCGACGGCTCAGCGTGATGGCCTCGTCGAGATCCGCCCTGACCCCGGCCAGGTCGTACCGGTGCACCAGCGCGCCCGCCAGGTTCGCCAGGTGGACGACGTACGACGAGGGGGACATGCTCGCGGGCAGCCCCATCCGGCCGAAGGCGATGGCGTCGTCGAGGTCCGCGGTCAGGCCCGTCCGCCGGTACCGGACCTGGATGGCGCTCGCCAGCCGGCCGATGACCAAGGACCGGTACGGGTGATCGTGCGCGATGACGCCGATCGTCTCCCTGCCCACCAGGATGGCCTCGTCGAGGTCCGCCAGGGGCGCGGCGGCCGGGTCGGAGTCGCGCGCACCCTCGATGACCTGCCTGAGCGCCTCCTCCAACACCACCGGGTCGCCGGTACGCCGTGCCTGCCGGATCAGGTCACGGGTGGTCCCCGCCTTCGGCGCGGAGTCGGCGACGCCGTCGGTGCCCAGCACCTTCCGCAACAGCGGCCCGGGCAGGGCCCGCAGGTCGACGCGGGCGACCTGCAGGAACAGCTCGATCGCCCGGCGGAGGTCCGGCTGCTCGCCGTCCGCCGGCAGGGCGAGGTAGCGGCACCAGTGCAACCAGGCCGCCGCCCGGACCGCCTCGAACCGGGTCGCCGCGTCGGTATCGCGCAGCAGGCGGTCCACCTCGGACAACGCCTCCTCGTCCAGCACCTGAGCAGGGTCACCGAGGTCGAAGGCGTGAACGCGGCTGCGAACCGCCGCCAGGAGTCGCTCGACGTCGGACACTCGCACCCTCCGTTGTCATGTTGTCGGCAGTTCTCCCGGTCAATCTTCACTGCTCGAATCACTACGCTGGTGAGCCGTATCGTTCATCCGACCACGGGACGGTGCCGCAGCAGATGGTCCAGCCCTGGCACGACACCACGTCCGCGACCGACCGGCGTATGGCGTTGGCGCGCGAGTGGGACCGGCTCGTCGACGAGGTGCGTGAGCTGCCCGACCTCGCCGACTTCCTCGAACCTCCCGACCTGGACACGCTGCTGCCCCCGCCCACGGAGGGGCCGGTGGTCGTCGTCAACGTCAGCCAGTGGCGCTGTGACGCGTTCATCGTCCGGCACACCGGCGTGACGGCACTACCGTTGCCCGAGTTGACCGCGCAGAGCGCGGCCGACTGGACCAACAGCTACTTGGGCACCCTCCGCGACGCCGAGCGGGCCGCCGGCGACCTCGACGCGCTCCGCGAGCACCGGCCCGGCGACGGCGGCATGAGAGGACGTCAAGCCGTGCAGCGGGCCGAGCGGACGATGTCGACGGCGCTGAGGGCGACGGAGGCGATGCTCACCGATCTGCTCGCCTGGCTCTGGGATGTCGCGGCCGGCCCGGTGCTCGACGAGCTGGGCCTGCGCGAGACACCGCCGTCCGGAGCACCGTGGCCGAGGATCTGGTGGTGTCCCACCGGTCCGATGACGCTGTTGCCGCTGCACGCGGCCGGGCATCACACCTCCGGCGACCGACCCGGGCGTACCGTCATCGATCGGGTCGTGTCGTCCTACACGCCGACGCTGCGCGCTCTGCGCGAGGCACGCCGCCCGCTCGCCCCCACCCCCGGCGCACACCGCATGCTGGCGGTCGGCGTCAGCGACGCCGAAGGGCAGGCGCCGCTCGGCGGGGTGGCGGACGAGCTGACGACCCTGGCGGAGCTGCTCCCCGCCGACCGGCTCACCGAGCTGACCGGGTCGGCCGCGACGCGTGACGCCATCCGGGCACAGCTCGTGGGTCACCGGTGGGCGCACTTCAGCTGCCACGGCATCCAGGATCTCCGCGACCCGTCCCGCGCCGGACTGGTGCTGGCCGACGGCACGCTGACGGTCACCGACATCGCCGCCGGGCAGTATCACGCGGACTTCGTCGGGCTCTCCGCCTGCAAGACCGCCACCGGCGGCGTCAATCTGCTCGACGAGGCGATAAGCCTCTCGGCCGCGCTGCACTACACCGGATACCGGCACGTCATCGGCACCCTGTGGTCGGTGTACGACAGCGACCACACCACCCGGTTGTTCCGCGCGCTCTACGAGGAGATAATCAGCGACGGACGCCTGTATCCGCACCGCAGCGCCCACGCGTTGCACCGGGCGACGCGCGCACTTCGCGACACCGCCGCCGACCAGCCGAGTGTCTGGACACCGTTCACCCACACCGGGCCGTGAAGGGAAACTCCTTGTCGACTGCCGAGGAGACCGACATGCGTTACCTCGAAGCCAGTGAGGACGACTTCGGGCAGGCCGCCGCGGCCTTCCTGCGAGAGACCACCGCCGACGGCACGGTCGTGCTCAGCGGGCCGTGCCCGCGCTGCGGGCACGCCATGGAATACCTGATAACCACGAGCGTGGTCAAAGGATGGCGAGCGCGGAGGGCCCCCGCCCCGACGGTGGCCCGACCGGTCGAGGAGATGTGCTGTACGTGTGAGCAGGACCATCCAGGACGCCCGGTCGACTACCTCGGCTGTGGGGCGTTCTGGGACCTGCCGCTGGACTCGTGACCGGGCCCGCGCCGACCCGTCGACCCGGCCGGCAGAACGCCCAGGCGCTCCAGCGCCTCTACCGCGAGGAACTCCCACGCGTACGGACTGCCGCCCTCGCCTGGCGCAACGGGCTCGGCGCCCTGCTCGCCGGGGTGCTCGGTTTCAGCCTCGTCAAGGGCCGCGCGGACATCAGCGGGTTGGCGAGTCCCTGGGCCGTCCTCGTCGGGGTGCTCCTGTTGGCCTCCCTGCTGGCCGGCGCGTACGCGGCGATGCGGCTGCTGCGCGCGGCGCACGGGCTGCCCGAGGTGGTCGAACGCGCCGTGGTGCGGTCCCGGATCGCCGCCGACCACGACGAGGCCGTCCGTGCCCAGCGGGCTCTGCGCGATGGCATCGGGGCGTTCGCGGCGTGCTCGGCTCTGCTGATCGCCGCGGTGGCGGTCACCTGGTACGGGCCGGCCAAGGAAGCGCAGCGGGTGCGGGTGGTCGTGACCGGCGAGACCGTCTGCGGCACCGTCGTCCGGGTGGGTGCCGGCACGCTCGTCCTCAAGACCCCACACGGTGAGCGGACCATCGACCTGAACGCGGTGTCCGGCCTGAGCCCGGCGGACGCCTGCCCGCCGGCCTGACCGCCGTGACGGAGGAGCAGGTGGCACCACGGCACGGGGCCGGCCGCGCGAGCCGGGAGTTGCTGTCGACCGACCGGCACGGCGTGGCCCTGGACCTCTGGTCGCTGAGGAGGTCGTGACCGGGGCGAGGGTCGACGGCATTGGTATTCGGCTGACGATCGCCCTATGGTGGAGGGCATGCCGCCGGTGACTCTCCGCTCGCCTGCCGTCACCGAGGTGGCGGCGACCGGTGCCGCCCGGATGTCGACGGCGGCCCGCCTGACGGCCGACCTGCGGGTCCCGGTCGTCCGCGCGCCTCGCATCGCGTTCACCCACCGGGTGTCCAGCCCGGCGCGAACCGGTCGAGACCCCCCGGCGGAATCGTTGCACCCAGAACGACCGCCAGGGCGAAGCCATTCGAGCTTCGGCCCTTTTCTTTTTTCACCCCTTCTTCGGAAAGGCAGGCCATGAGCCTCGATCATCGAACTGTCGACCAGGGTTGGCTGGCTGACCTGCGCGCGTCGCTGGCGGATGATTTCGCCACACAGACGGCCCGGCTCCGGGAACTGACCGAGCTCAACGCGGACACCGGCGACCCGGGCGAGGCGCACAACCAGGCCGCGCTGCTGGCCGCCACCCGCCACAACATCGAGCAGATCACCGGTGCGCTGGGCCGGATCAGCGACGGCACCTACGGACTCTGCGAGAGGTGCCACAAGAGCATCCCGGCCGAGCGGCTCGACGTGCTCCCGCATGCCCGCTTCTGCGTCCCGTGCCAGGAGAAGCAGAACAGGTGACGTGAGGGTGGCTGCCGCGCCGACGGCACGGCAGCCACCCCCGGAACGCCGAGGTTTTCACTCAGTGAAAGCTTCGGCCTCCGCTGCGGAGGCCGCGCGGGATGATTCGACTCCATCGACGTTCGTCTGGCTGGAGGGTCGATCGCATGGCATTCGCTCGTAACCAGTGGTATGTGGCGGCCTACGCCGGTGAGGTCGGTCGGGACCTGCTCGCCCGTACGGTGCTCGGCGAGCCGATGGTGCTGTACCGCACCGGCGCCGGACAGGCGGTCGCCCTCGCCGACCGGTGCGTGCACCGGCGCTTCCCGCTGTCCGAGAGCCGGCTCGACGGCGACACGATCGTCTGCGGATACCACGGCTTCACCTACGACCCGACCGGCGCGTGCGTCTTCGTACCCGGTCAGCAGCGCATCCCGCGCACCGCCCGGGTCGTCTCGTTCCCGGTGGTGGAACAGGACTCCTTCGTCTGGGTCTGGATCGGCGACCTGGACCGGGCCGACCCGACGACGATTCCCCGCGCGCCCTGGCTGGCGGACCCCCGCTACGCGGTGGTGCGGGGCATGGCCCCGCTGAACGCGCGGTACGGCCTGCTGGTGGATAACCTGATGGACCTGTCCCATGAGACGTACCTGCATGGCGGCTACATCGGCACGCCGGAGGTGGCGGACACCCCGATCACCACCACCGTGGACGAGGACCGGGGCATCGTCTACGTCAGCCGGCACATGGACGACGCCGCGTGTCCACCGTTCTACGCGCGCTCGACCGGGATCCAGGGTCGGATCACCCGGTGGCAGGACATCGAGTACCACCCGCCCTGCCTCTACCTCCTGCACAGCCGGATCGCGCCGCAGGGCGTCTATCCGCCCGCCGAGGGCGAGGACGACAAAGCCTTCCACGCCGAGATCGTGTACGCGATCACCCCGTCGACCGAGCACACCACCTACGACTTCTGGGCCGTGGCGCGCGACTTCGCCATCGACGACGAGTCGGTCAGCGAGTACCTGCACGACAGCAACCACACGGTGGTGATGCAGGACGTGACGGCGCTCGACATCCTGGAGCAGGTGATCGCCGCCGAGCCGGACCGCTACCAGGAGTTGAGCATCAACATCGACACCGGGGGCCTGGCCGCCCGGCGGCTGTTGGCCCGCCTGGTCGGGTCGGGGACGGTGGGAGCGCCGCGGTGAGTGATTGGGCCGGGGAGCGGCTCTACCGGGTCCACTGGTTGCCGGGCACCGACATCCTGCGGGGGAGCTGTCACTGCGGCGCGGAGCGTCTCGCCGAGGAGCCGATCGAGCTGTGGGAGTGGCTGCTCGCCCACCCGCAGGGCCACCAGGGCGCGGCCGTGCCCGCGTCCGAACCGCCGACCCGGCTGGCGATGCCGGCGTGACGGTGGACGAGTCGGCCGGCGTGGAGCTGGTGGTCACCCGCCGGGAGCAGGTGGCGGCGGAGGTCGTCGCGATCACCCTGGGTCGGCCGGACGGTGGTGACCTGCCCGACTGGACGCCCGGCGCGCACATCGACCTGGAGTTGGGCACCGGGCTGACCCGCCAGTACTCGCTCTGCGGCGACCCGGCGGACCGGTCGGTCCTGCGCATCGCCGTGCAGCGCGAACCGGACGGGCGCGGCGGCTCCCGGTTGGCGCACGAGCGGCTCACCGTCGGCGCGACCGTCCGGGTGCGCGAGCCCCGCAACACCTTCCGGCTGGTCGCGGCCCGGCGATACCTCTTCGTCGCCGGTGGCATCGGCATCACACCCATCGTCCCGATGGTCGCCGCCGCCGACGCCGCGGGCGCCGACTGGCGGCTGGTGTACGGGGGCCGCAGCCGCGCCACCATGGCCTTCGCCACCACCCTGCGGGAGAGGTACGGCGACCGGGTGAGCCTGTGTCCGCAGGACGAGACCGGGTTGCTCGACCTGACCGGGTTGCTGGGTCGGCCGACCGACGAGTTGGTCTACTGCTGCGGACCGGAACCACTGCTCACGGCGGTCGAGGAGCAATGCCGTGGCTGGCCGCCCGGTCGACTGCACGTCGAGCGTTTCACGCCGTCGGCCGCCCCCGGCGGGCAGGAGACGACCATCGAGGTCGAGCTGGTGCTCTCCGGGCGGACGGTCACCGTGCCGCCGGGCACGCCGATCCTGCAGGCGGTCGAGGAGGCCGGCGTGTCGGTCCTCTCGTCCTGCCGGGAGGGCACCTGCGGCACCTGTGAGACGCCGGTGCTCGACGGGGTGCCGGATCACCGCGACAGCCTGCTCACCGCCCAGGAACGGGCTGCCGGGGACACCATGATGATCTGCGTGTCCCGGGCCCGTACGCCCCGACTCGTGCTGGAGCTGTGACCGACCGGCGCGGGCGGGGATGATGGCGGAGTGCGCGCGCAACCGGGACGGTCGGTGACGAGCAAGGTGCTGGCGATGCTCGACGCGTTCAGCCCGACCACCCCGGCGCTGACCCTGAGCGAGCTGGCCCGGCGCTCCGGGTTGCCGGTGCCCACTGTGCACAGACGGGCCGCGGAGTTGGTCGCGTGGGGGGCGCTGGAGCGCGGCGACGACGGGCGGTACCGGATCGGCCTGCGCCTGTGGGAGGTGGGTTCGCTCGCACCGAGGGGGCTGGGGTTGCGCGAGCTCGCGCTACCGGTCATGGAGGACCTGTACGAGGTGACCCACGAGAACGTCCAACTCGCCGTCCGGCAGGACCTCGAACTCGTCTTCATCGAACGGATCTCCGGGCGGCACGCGGTGCCCGTGCTCACCCGGGTCGGCGGCCGCTTCGCGTTGCACGCCACCGGAGTCGGGCTGGTGCTGCTCGCCCACGCGCCGGTCGACGTGCAGGAGCAGGTGCTGGCCGCGCCGTTGGAGCGGTACACCGAGATGACCGTCACCGACCCGAGGCGGCTGCGCCGCTGTCTCGCCGAGGTACGCCGGGTCGGGTACGCGGTCAGCGACCGCCAGGTCACGATGGACGCCCTCTCGGTGGCCGCGCCGATCCGCGTACCGGAGGGCGTGGTGGCGGCGATCTCCCTGGTGGTCGCCCACGACCGGGCGGACCCGGTGGCGCTGGCCCCGCTGGTGCGGGCGGCGGGCCGGGCGCTCTCCCGGGCACTGGGAAAGACTGCAGATCGTTGACGCCCGATCAAATTCTGCATTACGTTGCCGGTGCGCGTGGTACCCGGAGGTCCACCATCGACGGCAGGGAGCGCTCATGTCACTGGACGGCAAAGTCGCCATCGTCACCGGGGCCGGGCGCGGTCTGGGCCTCGCCTACGCGCTGGAGTTGGCGCGGCGCGGCGCGGCGGTCGTGGTCAACGACGTCGACGCCGACGCCACGGCCGACGCGGTGACGGCGATCCAGGCGTCCGGCGGCCGGGCCGTCGCGGTCGTCGCACCCGTCGGTCCGACCGAGACCGCGAAGGAACTCGTCAGCACCGCCGTCGGGCAGTTCGGGCGCCTGGACATCCTCGTCACCAACGCGGGCGTCCTGCGCGACACCGTGCTGTGGAAGATGAGTGACGACGACTTCGACACCGTCATCAACGTGCACCTGCGTGGCACCTTCACCACCGTGCGCGAGGCGGTGCAGCACATGCGGCAGGCCGGTGCGGGCGGGCGGATCATCTGCGTCGGGTCACCCACCGGGCAGCGGGGCACCTTCGGCCAGACCAACTACGCGGCGGCCAAGGCCGGCATCGTCGGCATGGTCCGCACCTGGGCGCTGGAACTCGAACGGGCCGGTATCACCGCCAACACCGTCGTCCCGGTCGCCGCGACCGCGATGACCGCCACCGTCCCCTACTTCGCGGCGGCGGTACGGGCCGAGGCGAACGGTGAGCCGATGCCCGCGTTCTTCCGACACGACCTGGGGTTCGGCACGGCGGACGACGTGGCCGGGCTCGTCGCGTTCCTCGGCTCCGACGCGGCGGCCTCGGTGACCGGGCAGGTGATCGGCGTCGGTGGGGACCGCCTGCAGATCTGGACGCACCCGGAGGCGGCGTTGACCGCGTACCGCGAGGGCGGCTGGACGTACGACGCGCTGGTGGACGCCTGGCCGACGACGTTCGCCGGCGCGACGCAGGGCGTCGGCGAACGCTTCCCGAAACTCCCCGAGGAGTTCGAGCCCGCGACGTCCTGACCCGCCCGATCGAAGGTTGACCCCATGTACCAGCCCGCGATCGACCTCGACACGGTGACGGCGATCGACATGCACGTGCACATCGAGGTCGACGACCACGGCCACGCCTCACTGCCGGAACCTCTCGTGGCGGCGGCGTCGGCGTACTTCCGGACGGACGGCCCGCGACCGGCGGTCGGTGAGGTGGCGCGGTACTACCGCGAGCGGCGCATGGCAGCGGTCGTCTTCACGGTGGACGCGCGTACCCAGCTGAGGCACCAGCCGCTGTCGAGCGCCGACATCGCCCGCGCGGCGGCCGAACACGCCGACGTGCTCATCCCGTTCGGCTCGGTCGACCCGCGCACCGGTGAGGCGGCCCTCGACCTCGCCACCCGGCTGATCGAGGACGAGGGTGTACGCGGCTTCAAGTTCCACCCCACCGTGCAGGGTTTCGACCCGAGCCACGACGAGTACGCACCGCTGTGGGGCCTGCTCGAACGCGCGGGCGTCCCGGCGTTGTTCCACACCGGGCAGACCGGCATCGGCGCGGGCACCCCCGGCGGCTACGGCCTGCGGCTCGGCCTGTCCAATCCGATCCTGCTCGACCCGATCGCGGCGGACTTCCCCGACCTGCAGATCATCATGGCCCACCCGTCGGTGCCCTGGCAGGACGAGGCGTTGTCGGTCGCCACGCACAAACACAACACCTGGATCGACCTGTCCGGCTGGAGCCCGAAGTACTTCCCGGCGGAGTTGGTGCGCTACGCCAACTCGGTGCTGAAGCGACGGGTGCTCTTCGGCACCGACTACCCCCTGCTCACCCCCGACCGGTGGCTGCGCGACGTGCAGACGACCGACCTCAAGCCGGACGTGCTCCCGGGAATCCTCAAGGACAACGCGGCCCGCCTGCTGGGCCTCGCCCGGTGACGACGAGAGGAAACGCCATGACGACGACTATCACCTACGAGCGGCTGGGCGACTTCGCCGGCACCGATCTCGGGCACACCGAGTACCGCACGGTCACCCAGGACCAGGTGGACCTGTTCGCCGACGCCACGGACGACCACCAGTGGATCCACGTCGATCCCGAACGGGCGAGGACCGGCCCGTTCGGCGCGCCGGTCGCGCACGGCTTCCTCACCCTCTCCCTCGCCGTCCCCTTCTGGACGGAGCTGTTGGAGGTCAAGGGCGTGACCACGAAGGTCAACTACGGCCTCGACAAGGTGCGGTTCCCCGCCCCGGTCGTGGTCGGGGCGCGGGTGCGCATGCGGGCGACCGTCGTCGAGGTCGTCGAGGTGCGCGGCGGCTACCAGATCGCCGTCGACCAGACCATCGAGATCGAGGGCGGGACCAAGCCGGCGGTCGTCGCGCGCGGGCTCTACCGGTTCTACGCCTGAACCCCGGGGGCGTCCGCCGAGCCGGGTGAGCACACCACCTCCACCACCGGGAGACTGATGATGCACCAGCACGGAATCGGCGCCTGGTTGGCCAAGCGCCGCCTCAAGTCCCCGGACAAGGTCGCCCTCGTCCACGGCGACGGCTCGACACTGACGTACGGCGAGTTCGCCGACGCGGCGGACCGGATCGCGGCGGTGCTCCGGGAGTGGGGCGTCGACAAGGGTGACTCCGTCGCCTACCTGGGTGAGAACAGCCCCGAGTTCCTTCAGGTGATGTTCGGGGCGGCGCAGGTGGGGGCCGTCTTCGTACCGGTCAACACCCGGCTCGCCGCACCGGAGATCGCGTACCTGCTCGCGGACTGCGACGCGCTGGTGCTGATCCACGATCCGGACTTCGCGGTGCCGGTCGCGGCCGCCGCGTCGACCGCCCGGACCCCGCACGTCGTCGTCACCGGCGAGGGCACAGCGGACCGCCCCGGGCTGGCTCACCTGGCGCGCAGCGCCGCCGGGGTCACCGGCCACACCGACACCGCGCACCGGGATCCGGCGGCGATCGTCTACACGTCGGGCACGACCGGTCGGCCCAAGGGTGCCGTGCTGACCCACGGCAACCTCACCTGGGTGGCGCTCAACTGCGTGGTCGACTACGACGTCGTCTCCACCGATGTCGCGCTCATGATCTCGCCGCTGTTCCACGTCGCCTCGCTCGGGATGGGCGCGCTGCCGGTCATCCTCAAGGGCGCCACGATGGTCGTGGAGAAGGGCTTCGAGCCGGGCCGCGCGCTGGCGCAGATCGAGCGGCACGGGGT
Organism: Micromonospora sp. WMMD964; assembly: GCF_029581455.1. Classification (NCBI taxonomy): domain Bacteria; kingdom Bacillati; phylum Actinomycetota; class Actinomycetes; order Micromonosporales; family Micromonosporaceae; genus Micromonospora; species Micromonospora sp. WMMD964. The sequence goes on from NZ_CP120860.1 coordinate 3,887,336, forward strand.
CACCATGCTCAGCGGGGTGCCGACCACGTACCAGTTGATGGCCGACCATCCCACCTGGGCGTCGACCGACCTGTCGACGCTGACGAAGCTCACCTGCGGCGGTTCGGCCGTGCCGGCCCGGATCCTCAACGCGTACGAGCAGCGGGGTCTGTCGTTCTCGCAGGGTTACGGCATGACCGAGGCGTCACCGGGCGCGACCGCGCTGCCCGCCACGATGACCCGCGTCAAGCAGGGCAGCGTCGGTCTGCCGCACTTCTTCACCGACGTCCGGATCACCGATGCGACGGGTGCGGTGTTGCCGACCGGCGCTGTCGGCGAGATCGAGGTGACCGGCCCCAACGTCTTCCCCGGCTACCACGGGCTTCCGGAGGCGACGGCCGAGGCGTTCACCGCGGACGGGTGGTTCCGCTCCGGCGACCTGGGCTACCTGGACTCCGACGGCTACCTCTACATCTCCGGCCGCCTGAAAGACATGATCATTTCGGGGGGTGAGAACATCTACCCCCTCGAACTCGAACAGCTCCTCACCGAGGTCGACGGGGTGACCTCGGCGGCGGTCATCGGGGTCCCGGACGAGCGTTGGGGGGAGGTGCCGTGGGCGATCGTGACAGTGCGGGAGGGGGCCGCGGTGGACACCGACACCGTCCGGGCGTGCCTCGACGGCAGGATCGCGCGCTACAAACTCCCGAAGAACGTCGTCATCGTGGACGAGCTGCCGCGGACGGCGTCCGGGAAGGTGCGGAAGGCCGACCTGCGGACCCGTTTCGGCGCCTAGTCGCGGGCCGGGCGGCGACGAGGTCGGCGAACTCCGCCGCGGACGCCGCGGCCAGCTTCTCGTGCATCCGGCGGTAGGTCTCCACCGATCGCGTGGCGGGCCACTCCGCGTCCATGAACTCGGCCGGCAGCCTCGGGTCGGCGCGCAGCAGCGCGAGCCAGTCCGCCACCAGCATCGTCCGTACGGTCAGGGCGCTGGACGCCATCGTCGCCGCCGACGGGTCGTCCCACACCTCGATGAACGCGAGGTGCGCGCGCCGGATCGCCTCGATGTCCCACGCCGCGCGCACGCTCTCGCCGATCGGGAACCCGGCGAGTTCGCGGGCGTGGAAGGCGACGACGGTGTTGGGCGCGAGATCCTGCCGCAGCGGCTCCAACGACCCGGCCAGGTCGACCTCGCCGGGCGCGAGCCAGAGCCCGTCCCGGATCGGCGCGAAGCCCTCCCAGGTGAGGGTCGAGCGCAGGCGGTGCCGTAGCGTCCGCTGACCCTCCGGGATCGAGAAGGTGACGAGCGTCCACCCGCTGCCCTGCGGGTCGAACGGGCGCGGCCCGCGCACCCGGTGCTTCGCCTCGCGCAGCACCGCGACGCCGTGCTCGGTCAGCGAGAACAGGGTCTCCCGGCCACTGCGGCTGCGGGCCAGGATGCCGCTGTGCACGAGACGGTCGAGGGTCGCCCGGGTGGCCGGCGCCGCGACGTCCGCACCCTCCAACACGGTGATCAGGACGCTCGCCCGGATCGGGCCGGTGACGCCGTCGACGACGTGCTCGCCGAAGAAGGCGAGCAACAACTGCTTCGGCTGACGACTACCCACAGCGGTTCCCTTCGGCGAACTCGTTGCCCTGGCCGCCGGTCACCGCGGGGATCGCGGGGCCTCAGCCTGCCCGCGCTTGGCCCGCTGGATCTGGTCGTAGACGTGCGTCCGCAGTTCCGTGAAACGGGGCAGAGCGCGGGTCGTGATCTGATCGCGCTCCGGCGGCAGGTCGATCGCGAGGTCCTCCTGGACCCAGGTCGGCGACGTGGACAATACTAGAACCCGCTGGCCCAGATACACCGACTCGTCGATGTCGTGGGTGACGAAGACGACCGAGATGGTCCGGCTGGCGTGCAGCTCCCGGACCAGGTCCTCCAGGTCGGCCCTCGTCTGGGCGTCCACCGCCGCGAACGGCTCGTCCATGATCAGCACATCCGGCTGGTAGGCGACCGCCCGCGCGATCGCCACGCGCTGCTGCATCCCCCCGGAGAGCTGCCACGGGTGGCTCCGGGCGGCGTGGGCGAGACCCACCGCCTCCAGCGCGTCGGCGACCAGCTTGTGTCGTTGCGCCCGGGAGAGCTTCTTGTGCCGCAGCGGAAGCTCGACGTTCCCGCGCACCGTCAGCCAGGGGTAGAGGCTGCGACCGTACTCCTGGAACACGACGGCCATGGCCGGGCTGGGTCCGGTCACCGGCGCGCCGTCCATCTCCACCACGCCACTGGTGGGGCGCAGCAGGCCGGCGAGGCACTTCAGGAGGGTGGTCTTGCCGCAGCCGGACGGCCCGACGATACAGACCAGCTCGCCGGCCTCCATCGTGAAGCTGATGTCCCCGATCGCCTCGACGGTGCCCGTCGCGGACTCGTAGACCTTCCGCAGGTGCTCCACCCGCAGCAGGGCGCTCCGATCAGGCACGGTTGACCTCCCTGATTCCGTGGTACCAGCGCAGCACGCGCCGTTCGACGAGACCGAAAGCTACGGCGAGGAAGACGCCGACGAGACCGAGCAGCACGATGCCGCTCCACATCTCCGCGATCAGGTAGTTGCGCTGGAAGTAGGCGATCCGGTAGCCGAGGCCGGAGGACGACGCGAACATCTCGGAGATGACCATCAGGATCAGCGCGACCGAGAGGGCCTGCCGGACCCCGGCCATGATCCGTGGGCTGGCCGCCGGGAGCACGAGGAACCAGAGCCGCTCCCACCAGGACACCTGGAACGAGTCGGCCGTCTCCGTCATGACGCTGTCGGTGCCCCGGACACCCTCGATCGTGTTCAACAGGATCGGCCAGACCGCCCCGGAGACGATCACCACCACCTTCATGGTGTCGGTGATCCCGAGCAGGAGCATGGCCACCGGAATCAGCACCGGCGGTGGGATGGCCCGGAGGAACTCCAGCAGCGGTTCGAGCAGTTCACGCAACCAGTGGGTCAGGCCGATGACGGTGCCGGCGGCGATGCCCAGCACGATCGACACGGCGACACCGAGACCGAGCCGGGCGAGGCTCGGCAGCACGTCCGCGACGAACGACGGCCCGACCCAGGTCTCCCCGAAGGCCTCGGCGATCGTCAACGGGTCGGGGAAGAACTGGCTCGTCGCCCTCGTCGCCACCACACCCCACAGCACCAGGAGCAGCGTCGGCAGCCCCAGGGTGTGGAGGACGCTCGTCGCGACCCGGGCCCCGACGGTGCGGCCGCGCGTCGTGGCGGCGATCCGACCGGTGTACGCGGTCACCGCACCTCCTCTCCTCGTACGGACTGGTGCCAGGACAGCACCCGACGCTCGACGAACCGGAAGACGAGATTCACCCCGAGCCCGAGCAGGCCGGTGACCACGACCAGCGCGTACAGGCCGTCGGCGTCTCCGGCCGAGCGGGACAGCTCGATCATGCGCCCGAGGCCGGGGTTGCCGATCACCATCTCCGCGGTGATGGCCAGGATGAGCGCGACCGCCGCCGCGAGCCGCAGACCCGTCATGAGGTACGGCAGGGTGGTCGGCAGGACGAGGTGCGACAACTGCTCCCGTCGGGTCAGACCGAAACTGCGGGCGGTGTCCCGGGCCACCGCGTCGACGTCGGCGACACCGTAGATCACCTGCACGAACACCTGCCAGAACGACGCGTAGATGATGATGACGAGGGCGGCCTCCATCTGGATGCCGAACAGCAGCACGGCGAGCGGGATGAGGGCGACCGACGGGATCGGGCGCAGGAACTCGACGGCCGTGTGGGTGGCGCGCCGCAGGAACGGCACCAACCCGACGACGGTCCCGAGGACGACCGCGGCGAGCGTCGCCACCGTCAGACCGATCGCCCAGGACGTCATGGTGCTGCCCAGCCGCCGCCAGAACGCGAGGTCGACGAGCTGCTCGAACAGTCGGGCCAGCACGTCCGTCACGTACGGCAGATAGAGCGGGTCGACCAGGCCCAGCGTCGGGATCAGCTGCCAGACGACGAGGAAGCCGGTCAGGCCGACGACGCCCAGCACCGCCTTGCGGACCGCGCGCAGGCGTCGGGTGGAGAACACGGGCATGGCACTCCCGTCGTCACGCGGGCGGCGAAGCCCTCCCCGGTCCCGGGGAGGGCGGGACCGCGCCGGCTACTTCTGCTGGATGAGACGGTCGAAGTTCGGTTGCTTGTCGAGCACCTTGTACTTCTGCGCGAGGTCGGCGAGCGTCTGCAGGCTCGACCGGTCGACCTCCCACCCGAAGGCCGGGAGCCGTACCGAGTCGGCCACCGGAGGGGGCAGCTGCAGGTTGTCCTTGATGGCCTGCCGCACCGGTGCCACGTTGGCGGGGTCGTTGGCCCACTGCAGCGTCTTCTTCATCGCCGCCGTGAAGTCCTCGACCAGCTTGGCGTCCTTCTCCGTGCGCTCCTTGGTGGTGATCGTGGTGAGGGTGGTCAGACCGGGCACCACCGCCTGGTAGGGCGCGACGACGAAGGTGTCCCCACGGGACTTCAGTTGCGTGACGAACGGCTCCGGCACCCAGGCGGCGTCGATGTTGCCGGACTCCAGTTGGGCCGGGGCGTCCGGGAAGGCCACCTCGACGAACTTGATCGCCTTGGGGTCGCCGCCGTCCTTCTCGACCGCCGCCATGATCGTCACATCGCCGGCGGCACCGAGGCTGTTGACCGCGACCCGCTTGCCCGCGAGGTCGGCCGGCCGCTTGATGCCGGACTTCGCCGAGGCCACCACGGCGTTGATGTCGTCGCCGTCGGCGTACGAGGAGGCGTAGTTGCCGATGATGACGACGCCGAGGTCGCGCAGGTCGGCCCGGAAAGCGCCGAAGGGCTGGCCGATCGCGAAGTCGATGTCGCCGTTCATCAGGGCGGGAATGGCCTGCGCGCCACCCTGGGCGGGCAGCACCTCGACCTGGAGCCCGCGCTCGGCGAAGTGCCCCGCCTTGATTCCGCCCCAGAGCGCGGCGGTCTCGGTGATGGGCAGCGCAGCGACCCGGACCTTGCGCAACTCGCCCGAGGTCTGTTCGGACGGCGCGGACGCGTCGGAGTCGGTACATCCGGTGAGGGCGATCGCGGTAGCGGCGATCAGCCCGAGAGCCATGACCTTCTTCATTGACGAGGCCCTTCCTGGGCGGGGGTGGTGGGTGCGTCGGAAGTCGGCGGATGCCTCGGATCTGCAGGTGAACTACCGCTGCGTGGGGGCGCACGACGCTGTGGTGGGGCCATGGTCAGTCACCCCGGCATTGAAAGTCAATAATTTCTGACGCCCGTCATGAATAAGTTGAACGATGATGGGCGTCGGGGCGGCGCTCAGACCTCGGGCAGACCCACGTAGTTCTCCGCCAGGCTCGTGGCGTAGGCGTCGGAGGTGGCGACGTACCGCAACGTGGCGGTCTGCAACTTCGTCTCGTACGGGTCGTCGCGCTCCAACCGGTGCAGCATCGACGTCATCCACCAGGAGAAGTGCTGGGCCCGCCACACCCGGCGCAGCGCCGTCGCCGAGTAGGCGTCCAGCAGATCGGCGCGCCCCTCGTCGTACCACGCGGCGAAGGCGTCCCCGAGCAGCGCGACGTCGGCGAGGGCCAGGTTCATCCCCTTCGCCCCGGTGGGCGGGACGATGTGCACGGCGTCCCCGGCCAGGAAAAGCCGCTCCCACCGCATCGGCTCCACCACGAAGCTGCGCATCGGCGTGATGGACTTCTCCAGGATCGGCCCCTCGTTGAGCGACCACCCCGACACCGTCTCCAGCCGCGCCCGCAACTCCGTCCAGATCCGATCGTCCGGCCACTCGGCGATGTCCTCGTCCGGCGCGACCTGCAGATACAGCCGGGACAGCTCGGGTGAGCGCATGCTGTAGAGCGCGAAGCCCCGCTCGTGGTTGGCGTAGATGAGTTCGTGCACCGCCGGCGGGGCGGCGGCGAGGACCCCCAACCAGGCGAACGGGTACGCGCGCTCGTACGTGGTCAACACCCCGTCGGGCACCGCGCCACGGCTCACCCCGTGGAACCCGTCGCACCCGGCCACGAAGTCGCAGTGCAGCTCCTCGTCGCGCCCGTCACGTCGAAAGTGGACCACCGGCGAGTCGGTGTCGAGAGCGTCCAGCCGGACGGCCTCGGCCTCGAAGAGGAGCGAACCGCCGGCCGACAGTCGGGCGGCGATCAGGTCCTTGACCACCTCCTGCTGCCCGTAGACGGTGATCGCCCGTCCCGTCAGGTCGGTCATCGGCACCCGGTGCGACTCCCCGGCGAAGCGCAGCTCGATGCCCTCGTGCCGTAGCCCCTCCCGGCGCAGCCGCTCACCGACACCGGCGCGGCACAGCAGGTCGACCGAGCCCTGTTCGAGGACCCCCGCCCGTAGCCGGTGCTCGACGTGGTCGCGGCTGCGGCTCTCCAACACCACGGACTCGATCCCGCGCAGGTGCAGCAGGTGCGACAGCATGAGCCCCGCCGGCCCGGCGCCGACGATGCCGACCTGGGTACGCATTCCCGGCATCCTCCTCTCTCCCTGGGGTCAGAACGGGTACCGCGCGATACTGCCCCGCACGGTCAGCCACTGCGTCTCGGTGAACGCCTCGATGTTCGCCGCGGGCCCGCCGAACCGGGAGCCGGTGCCCGAGGCCCCGACGCCGCCGAACGGCGCCACCGCCTCGTCGCTGACCGTCTGGTCGTTGATGTGCACGATCCCGCTGGGGATCCGGTCGGCGAGGGCCATCGCCCTCGTCACGTCCTGGCCGAGGATGCCCAGCGACAGGCCGTACTCGGTCTGCCGGGCCAACTCGACGGCCTCGTCCTGGTCGGCGAAGGTGGTCACCGGGGCGACCGGACCGAAGACCTCCTGGGCGTACGCCGGGGTCGTGGGCGTGACGTCGGCGAGGACCGTCGGCCGGTAGAACAACCCCTCGTAGGTGCCTCCGGCCGCCAGCCGGGCACCCGCGTCGACGCTCGCCGTGACCAGCGCGTGGATCTTGTCGCGTTGGCGCTCGTCGATGATCGGCCCGAGCGCCACCTGCTCCTTGCTCGGGTCGCCGACCGGCAGGTGGTCCGCCTTCTCGGCCAACCGCTCCACGTACCGCTCGGCCAGGCTCTCGTGCACCAGGTGCCGTCCGGTGGTCATGCAGATCTGGCCCTGGTGCAGGAAGGATCCCCACGCGCCGGCCGAGACGGCGAGGTCCAGGTCGGCGTCGTCGAGCACGATCAGCGCCGAGTTGCCGCCGAGTTCGAGGTGCGCTCGCTTGAGGTGCCGGGCGGCCGCCTCGCCGACCGTGCGGCCGGCGGCCGTCGAGCCGGTGAAGCTGACCACCCGTACGCGCGGGTCGGCCACCAGCGCCTCGCCGACCTCGACCCCGCCGGGCAGGACGTGCAGCAGACCGCCGGGTAGTCCGGCCTCCTCGAAGACCCGCGCGATCGAGACGCCACCGCAGACCGCGGTGCGCGGATCGGGCTTGAGCACCACGGCGTTGCCCAGCGCGAGGGCCGGTGCGACGGAGCGGGTGGCCAGGATGAGCGGGAAGTTGAACGGCGCGATGACCCCGACGACGCCGACGGGCAACCGGCGGGCCAGGCTGAGCCGCGGTTGCGCGCTCGGGATGATCTCGCCGAGCGGGTGCGAGGCCAGCGCCGCCGCCTCGTAGCACTCCTGTGCCGCGGTGTCCGTCTCGACACCGGCCTTGGGCGGGATGGACCCGGCCTCGCGCACGATCCAGTCACCGATCTCGGCGGCGTGCTGCTCGAACAGCTGCCCGGCCCGACGCAGCACCGCCGCCCGCTCGACGTAGCCGGTGGCGGCCCAGGCGCGTTGCGCGGCGTCGGCCCGGGCGCAGGCCCGCGTCACGTCTTCGGCGTTCGCCACCCCCACCTGGCCGATCTCCTCCCCGGTGGCGGGGGACCGCACAGCCGCCGTGCCCCCGGCCGGCTCCACCCAGCCGTCGCTGTGCAGCGTGCCGTGCCAGGTCGTGGCGTCCAGCAGTGTCATGGCGGTCCTCCTCGGAGCGTGGATCGGTGGGGTGGTCCGGGGTGACCGGGCGTGGCGGGCTTCCGCTCACGAGCGGCCAGGTGTGTTCGCGTACCGAACGGCCGTTCTCTTCATGAACGTTGGCACGTGGTCCGGCTCGCGTCAACGCATCGGCCGCCGTGACTTCGCAACACTGTGGATGGTCCGACCGACCCGCCGTTGACGGATGTCGTCGTCCGTCGTACGTTCGAAATGAGTACGGCAGTCCGCATAGCGAACAGAGGCGGGGAGGCTCATGGCGAAACTCGTCTCGCTGGCCGAGGGTGTGGCACACCTGGTCCGCGACGGTGACGTGGTCGCCCTGGAGGGGTTCACCCACCTCATCCCGTTCGCCGCCGGTCACGAGATCATCCGGCAGGGGCGGCGGGATCTGACCCTGGTGCGGATGACCCCCGACGTCATCTACGACCAGCTCATCGGCGCCGGATGTGCCAGTCGCCTGGTCTTCTCATGGGGCGGCAACCCCGGCGTCGGGTCGCTGCACCGCTTCCGGGACGCCGTGCAGAACGCCTGGCCGGGGCCACTCGAGTTGGAGGAGCACAGCCACGCGGGCATGGCGAACCGCTACGTCGCCGGGGCGTCCGGGCTGCCGTTCGCCGTCCTGCGCGGCTACACCGGGACGGACCTGCCCCGCCACACGACGAACATCCGGCCCATCACCTGCCCCTTCACCGGTGAGACGCTCACCGCCGTGCCGGCCCTGCGCCCCGACGTGACAGTGGTGCACGCCCAGCGCGCCGACCGCGACGGCAACGTGCAGATGTGGGGCATCACCGGCGTGCAGAAGGAGGCGGTGCTCGCCGCCGACCGGTCCCTGGTCACCGTCGAGGAGATCGTGGACGAGCTGGAACCCGTACCCGGGCAGGTCGTCCTGCCCGGCTGGGCGGTCACCGCGGTGGCCGAGGTGCCCGGCGGCGCCCACCCCTCCTACGCCCACGGCTACTCGGTGCGGGACAACGACTTCTACCGCGACTGGGACGCCGTCAGCCGGCACCGCGACACCTTCCGCGCCTGGCTCGACCAGCACGTGCACCGCGCCGGGGCGGCGGCGTGACCACGACGACCGGCTGGACCGCCGACGAGATGATGACCGTCGCCGCCGCCCGCCAACTGCGCGACGGCACCGCCTGCTTCGTCGGGATCGGGTTGCCCAGCACCGCCGCGAACCTGGCCCGGGCCACCCACGCCCCGAACCTGGTGCTCATCTACGAATCCGGGTGCCTCGGCGCGAAGCCGGACCGGCTCCCGCTGTCCATCGGCGACGGGGTCCTCGCCGACACGGCGGACGCGGTGGTCCCGGTGCCCGAGGTGTTCAACTACTGGCTCCAGCCCGGCCGGATCGACGTGGGCTTCCTCGGCGCCGCCCAACTCGACCGGTACGGCAACATCAACACCACTGTCGTCGGAGGTGACTACGACGCCCCGAAGGTCCGGCTGCCCGGCGCCGGTGGCGCCCCCGAGATCGCCGCCTCCTGCGGTGAGGTCGTGGTGATCGTCCGGCAGGACCTCCGGACGTTCACCGAACGGGTCGACTTCGTCACCTCGGTCGGGTACGGGACGGGCCCCGGCGACCGGGAGCGACTCGGCCTACGCGGCGGAGGCCCCCGAGTGGTGATCACCGACCTCGGCGTCCTCGAACCCGATCCGGTCACCTGCGAACTCACCCTGACCCGCCTGCACCCCGGCGTGACGCGGGAGCAGGCGCGGGCGGCCACCGGGTGGGACCTCGCCGTCGCCGAGGGGCTGACCACGGGCGAGCCGCCGACCGCGCGGGAACTCGCGGTGCTGCGGGCGCTGGAGGCGACGAAGGCTGACGGGAGACGACCATGACCACCCAGGACACCCCGGTCGCTGGCGGCCTGGTGCTACCGAGCTACCGGCGCGACGACGTCGACGCCCACCCGCCCCTGCTCAGTCCCGGCTACAAGTCGACTGTGGCGCGGGCGCCGAAACACCCACTCGTCCACCTGCCGCAGCGGCTGACCGAGGTCACCGGGCCGTTGCTGGGGGAGGGGCGGCTCGGCGACCTCGACCACGACCTGACCCGCCAGCACGACGGTGAGCCGCAGGGACAGCGGATCATCGTGCACGGCCGGGTCCGCGACGGTGACGGGCGACCCGTGCCCCGCACGCTCGTCGAGATCTGGCAGGCCAACGCCGCCGGCCGCTACCGCGACGCCCGGGACACCTGGCCGGCGCCGCTCGACCCCAACTTCGAAGGGGTGGGCCGGGCGCTCACCGACGACCAGGGGCGGTACCGGTTCGTCACCGTGCAACCCGGCGCGTACCCCTGGCGCAACCACGACAACGCGTGGCGGCCGGCGCACATCCACTTCTCCCTCTTCGGCCGGGCGTTCACCCAGCGGCTGGTGACCCAGATGTACTTCCCGGGCGACCCGCTCTTCTTCCAGGACCCGATCTTCAACTCGGTACGCGACCCGAAGGCCCGCGAACGGATGGTCGCCCGGTACGACCACGCCGGCACCGCACCCGAGTGGGCGCTGGCGTACGAGTTCGACATCGTGCTGCGCGGCCGGGAGAGCACCCCCTTCGAGGACGGGGACGACGATGAGTGAGCGGTTGGGCGTCATGCCCGCGCAGACCGTCGGGCCGTACCTGAACATCGGTCTGCGCTGGCCCGACGGTCCGTACGTCGTGCCCGAGACCACGCCGGGAGGGTTCTGGATCAGGGGGCGGATCTTCGACGGCACCGGGACACCGGTGGTCGACGCGATGGTGGAGAGCTGGCAGGCCGACCCGGACGGCCGGTTCGACCACCCGGACGACCCGCGCGGCGCCCGCCCACCCGCGCTCGCGGGCTTTCGCGGCTTCGGGCGCAGCGAGACCGACGGGCAGGGGTGGTACCGCCTGTGGACCGTCAAGCCGGGCGCGTTGCCCGCGCCGGAGGGGGGCACCGAAGCGCCCCACCTGACCCTGTCGGTGTTCGGGCGAGGGCTGCTGCACCGCCTCGTCACCCGGCTCTACTTCCCCGACGAGTCGGCGGCCAACGCCGTCGACCCGGTGCTGCGCAGCGTCGACGCCGACCGCCGGGACACCCTGCTGGCGAAACCCGCGACGGACGGGATCCGGTTCGACATCCACCTGCAGGGCGACCGTGAGACAGTCTTCTTCGCCGTCTGACGGGCTGCTCGGCGGCGTCTCCGGCGCCCCGGACGTCGACACCGAACTCGGCGACCCGTCGGTGCTCCAGGCGATGCTCGACGTGGAGGCGGCCCTCGCCCGGGCGGCGGCGGACGTCGGCGTCCTACCCGCCCCGGCGGCCGAGGCGATCGTCGAGTGCTGTCGGGCCGACCGGTACGACCCGGGGGCGCTCGGCCGGGCGGCCGACGAAGCGGGCAACCCGGTCGTCCCGCTCGTGCGCGAGCTGACCGCCGCCGTAGCCGAGCACGCCCGGGGTTGGGTGCACTTCGGCGCGACCAGCCAGGACGTCCTGGACACCGCGTTGGTCCTGGTGTCCGTACGGGCGCTCGGGCCGCTGCTGCGGCACCTCGACGCCGGGGTGGACGCGGCCGCCCGGCTGGCCGACGCGCACCGCGACACCGTGCTGGTCGCCCGCACCCTCGGGCAGCAGGCGGCACCCACCACGTTCGGGCTCAAGGCCGCCGGTTGGCTGACCGGTCTGGTCGAGGCCCGGGACCGACTGCGTCAGGCCCACGCCGCCCAACCGGCGCAGCTCGGCGGGGCGGTCGGCACCCTGGCCGCGTTCGGCCCGGCCGGCGCGCGGGTCGTCGAGCGGTTCGCCGCGCACCTCGGCCTCCCGTCGTGCCCGCTGCCCTGGCACACCCGCCGACAGCCCTGGCTCGACCTGGCCACCGCCCTCGGCGGGCTCCTGGTGAACACCGGCAAGGTGGCGCTCGACGTGGGCCTGCTCGCCCAGAACGAGATCGGCGAGGTCGCCGAGGGCGGGACCGGCCGCGGCGGCTCCTCGGCCATGCCGCACAAGCGCAACCCGGTGGACTCGATCCTCGTCACCGCCGCGGCGCGCCGCGGCCCGGGTCTCGTCGCCACAGTGTTCGCCGCGGCGGTGCAGGAGCACGAGCGGGCCGCCGGCGCCTGGCACGCCGAGTGGGAGCCCCTGCTCGATCTGCTGCACGTGGCCGGTGGCGCCGCCGCCCGCTGCGCCCGGATGCTGGGCGGGTTGCGGGTCCACCCGCAGCGGATGCGGGAGAACCTCGACGCGACCGGCGGCCTGGTGCTCGCCGAGGCCGTCGCCGCGCGACTGGCCCCTGTCGTCGGTCGCGGCGTCGCCCACGACCTGGTGACCCGCGCCGCCGCCGGACCCTCGTTCCGCGCCGCGCTGCTCGCCGACCCGGCGATCCGCGCCCACCTGTCCGAGGCCGAGATAGACGAGGCGCTCGACCCGTACCGCTGGCTCGGCTCGGCCGACCGGTTCGTCGACCACGCCCTGGCCGCCGCCCGGGGAGCGGACCGGTGACCCCCCGGTTGCACCTCGCCGTCGACGGCCCGGCCGACGCGCCGACGCTGCTGCTCGGCAGCTCCCTCGGCACCGCCGCCGCGATGTGGGAGCCGCAGATCCCGGCGCTCGCCGAGCGGTTCCGGGTCGTCCGGTACGACCACCTGGGCCACGGCCGCTCGGCGACGCCGCCCGGGCCGTACACGATGGATCTTCTGGGCCGGGAGCTGCTGCGGACGCTGGACGACCTGGACGTGCCGTGGGTCCACTACGCGGGGTTGTCGCTCGGCGGCATGGTGGGCATGTGGCTCGCCGCGCACGCGCCCCACCGGGTGCGGAGGATGGTGCTGCTCTGCACGTCGGCGTCGCTCGGCCCGCCCGAGCAGTGGCACGAGCGGGCGGCGACGGTACGGGCCGCCGGTCTGCCGACGATCGCCGACGCGGTGGTGGCCCGCTGGTTCACCCCGGCCTTCGCCACCGCCCGGCCGGACGTGGTCGCCGCGCACCGCGCCATGCTGACCGCGACACCCCCGGACGGCTACGCCGCCTGCTGCGAGGCGATCGCCGCGATGGACCTCCGACCCGACCTCGGCCGGATCACCGCGCCGACGCTCGTCGTCGCGGGGGCGGACGACCCGGCCACCCCGGTCGAGCACGCCCGCGAGATCGCCGGGAGCATCGCGGGGGCCCGACTGGCGGTGGTCGGCGCGGCGGCGCACCTGGCCAACGTCGAGCAACCCGAGCAGGTGAGCCGACTCCTGCTGGAACACCTGCACGAGGAACCCGGTGAGAGATGAACGACAGCGAGCGGCACGAGACGGGCATGACGGTACGCCGACAGGTGTTGGGCGACGCCCACGTGGACCGCGCCATCGACGGCACCGACGAGTTCACCGCCGACTTCCAGGACTTCATCACCCGCTACGCCTGGGGTGAGGTGTGGAACCGCCCGGGCCTCGACCGGCGTACCCGGAGCTGCATCACCCTCGCCGTGCTCGCCACCCTGCACCACGACGAGGAGTTGGCGATGCACGTCCGAGCGGCGCTGCGCAACGGGTTGAGCCCGGCGGAGGTGGCGGAGGTCCTGCTCCAGGTCGGCGTCTACGCTGGCGTACCGGCGGCGAACCGGGCGTTCAAGGTGGCCCGGGAGACCCTGCGACAGGAGGCCGGGTGAGCGTGAGCGAGGACGCGGCGAGGTCGCCGGAGTTCGTCCAGTCACTGGAACGCGGCCTCGCGGTGATCCGGGCGTTCGACGCCGAACACCCGCAGCTCACCCTCAGTGAGGTGGCCCGCAGGACCGGGCTGACCCGGGCCGCGGCGCGCCGGTTCCTGCTCACCCTCGTCGAGTTGGGCTACGTGCACACCGACGGCCGGCTCTTCTCGCTGCGCGCGCGGATCCTCGAACTCGGCTACGCGTACCTGTCGGGTCTGAGCCTGCCCGAGCTGGCCCGGCGGCACATGGAGGCGCTGGTCGCGCAGGTGCACGAGTCCTGCTCGGTGTCGGTGCTCGACGGCGACGAGGTGGTCTACGTGGCCCGCGTACCCACCAAACGGATCATGACGGTGGGGATCAGCGTCGGCACCCGCTTCCCCGCCTACGCCACCTCGATGGGCCGGGTGCTGCTCGCCGCGCAACCGGTGGACTGGTTGGACGACTACCTCGCCACGGCGGAGCTGCGGCAGCTGACCCGACGCACCGTCACCGACCCGGCGAAGCTGCGCGCCGCCCTGACGAAGATCGCCGCACAGGGGTACGCCATCGTGGACCAGGAGCTGGAGGAGGGGCTGCGGTCGGTGGCCGCACCGATCCACGGCGAGAACGGGTCGGTGATCGCCGCGGTGAACGTCTCCGCGCACGCCAGCCGAGGGTCCTTCGAGATGATCCGTCGGGAACTGCTCCCGCCGCTGCTGGTCGCCGCGAGGCGGATCGAGGAGGACGTCCGGGGCGGCCCGAGCCACCGCGCCGGTCAGGCGTAGCCGAACAGCGGGGGGAAGACCAGGACCACGAACCACGCCCACCCGGCGTACACCGGAAGGTAGCCGGTCTGCCATCGTTCGAGGGCCGCGAACGGCGCGCGTCGGCGGATGAAGGTCAGCAGGAGCCACGCCGACCACGCGAGGTTGACCAGCAGGACGACGTTCTCGCCGAGCGCGGCGGCCCGGTTGGGAGTGCTGCCGTAGTCGTCGGTGATGCGTCCGGTGATCTCCACCAGCACGAGCACGTCGATGGCCAACGCGCTGACCACGAGCGCGAGCTGGAGTTTGTCGAACGGGCCGGGCGGGGCCAGCGGATCACGGGCCGACAGCGAGTAGAGCAGCAACCCGAGCACCACGACCAGCAGCAGGTCGAACAGGATCAGGGTCTCGCGTTCGACGTCGATGCCGTGGCTGGTCCAGACGACGGCGACGAGGAACGCGAGGAGGGCGGCCGTGAAGAGCGGGGTGAACAGTCGGGTGAGGACCGGGGCGATGTTCTCCACGACGCTCTGCTTGGCCTCGACGAGCCACCCCGCCACGACGACGGCTGCCGCCGCACCGCAGGGCAGGAGCCACTGCGAGACGAACTCCTGCGGGGCGATTCCGATCGCCGCGAACGTGTTGAACAGGAACGCCGAGAGGACGCCGCCGCCGAGGGCCATGAGCACGAAGTAGATGAACCACTCCCCGGTGAAGCGGATGAAGTCCATCCGCCGACGTGACGACCGCCAGTCGTCGGCGACGTAGGCCAGACCGACCACGAGCCACAGGGCGATGGGCAGGTGGATGCTGGTGACGACCAGGGACTGCGAGTCACCCGCCAGCGGGTAGACGTTGGCCGCCACGGCACCGAGAGCGAACAGCGCCACCAGGATCACGATCACCGACTGGCGGGCGCTGCGCCGCCAGGCCAGGAACGCCGCCAGCCAGGGCAGCGCGAACAGGGTGAAGTTCCGCGCGTAGAACGAGCCGTCGTCGTCGAAGCCCAACCCGAACAGCGCGGGGAGCTTCACCGACACCACCGCGCCCGCCGCGCAGGCGAGCATCGCCCACAGGTCCCGCCGGGAACGCGTGCCGGCGGCCGGGCTGCTCGGGTCGCCGGTCAGCACCAACTGCTTCCACAGCCGTTCCGAGTGCTCCCGGGCGAACTCGCGGGAGAGCTCGTCGAGGCTGCCCATCCGTTTGACCGCGACCAGGAACGCCTCGTCCGGGCTCAGCCCTCTCGCGACGAGTTCGTCGACGGAGCCGCGGAGGTGGTCTTCCAGCTCGTCGGCGTCCGTCGGTTGCAGCTCCCGGCGGCGGAGCACGTAGCGGCGCCACTGCTCGAACTGCGCCTCCAGCTCCTGCTGCCCGTCGTGGTCGGTCATGCGAGGCCCTCCAGTGGGTCCACAGTCAGTGGCACCCGGTCATGCCAGATCTCCTTCAACGCGCCCACCACGGTGTCCCACTGCCGGCGCTGCTCGGCCAGCTCGGCCCGGCCCTTCTCGGTGATGCGGTAGTACTTGCGCCTGCGCTCGCCGGTGACCGACTGCCAGCTCGACTCCACATGACCGAGGCGCTCGAGCCGGTGCAGCAACGGGTACAGCAGCCCTTCGGTCCAGTCCAGCTCACCCCCGGACAGCTCGTTGATCCGTTTGAGGATGGCGTAGCCGTAGCTCTCACCCTCGGTCAGGATGCCGAGCACCATCGGCGTGGCCGAGGCGGCCACCAGATCCTTCGCGACCTTCACCAGACGTCACCCCCGCTCTCAACCCTAGTAGTACGAGGCATAGTACTGCTAGGTATTGGCGTGACACAACGGCCGGTGGGGCCACGGCCCGTCCCCGCTCGACAGCAGGAGGACGGGCCGTGGCCCCGGAGAGCGGACAGGACGGTGATGAGCCGACGATCAGATGGTGAAGCCACCGTCGACGTTGACGGTCGCCCCGGTGATGTAGCGCCCGTCCGGGCTGGCGAGGAAGGCCACGGTTGCCGCCACGTCACTCGGCTCCGCGAAGTGGCCGAGGGCGGTGAACCCGTTGATCGTGTCGGCGTTGGGGCCGTCGGCCGGGTTCGACTCGGTGTCGGTGGCCCCGGGGTTGACCAGATTCACGGTGATCGCCCTGCCGCCGAGTTCGCGTCCGAGCGCCTTGGTCAGGCCGATGAGTGCGGTCTTGCTCATCGCGTACAGCGCGAAGCCCGGAAACACCGTCCGCTCGGCCATGTTGCTGCCGATGGTGATGACCCGACCGCCGGCCCTCATGTGGCGTACCGCCGCCTGCGCGGCGACGAACGGCGCCCGAACGTTGACCGCGACGGTCTGTTCGAACTCCTCCAGACTCAACTGCTCCAACGGTCCGAGCAGGAACGCGCCCGCGTTGTTCACCAGGATGTCCAGCCGGCCCAGCTCACCGGCGGCCCGGTCGACAGCGGCGACCACCGCCGCCGGGTCGGCACTGTCCACCCGCATGGCCACGGCCCGCCGTCCCACTGCCTTGATCTGGTCCACCACGCCATCCGCGCGCTGCTGGTTCTGCTGGAACGTCAGTGCCACATCGGCACCCTCCTCCGCCAGGCGCAACGCCACTGCTGCGCCGATACCACGACCACCACCGGTGACCAGGGCCACCTTGCCGTCAAGTGGGTTGTTCATGACGGCAAGCCTGGTCGGCGGGAGACCATCCGTCTGGCGGCGATCGGACGTCGCGTTCCACAGAAAGTCGCGTTCCACAGAAAGGGGAGCGATCACCGGCAGAAAGGGGAGCGATCACCGGCCGTGAGTGTCGGTAGGGACTCCTACGGTGTGTCCCGTGAACGCCGTCCAGACGTACCGATATCTCCAGCCGTCGGCTCTGCGCGCCGCCGGCCTCGACCTCCAGACCAGCGGCGGCCCGTCCGCCAACCCGCGCTTCTTCTCGGGGTTCCTCACCACCCCGGCGGCGGCCGCCGCCGGCCTGCTCGCCGTGGCCGAGGTGGCCCGCACCCGATACCACCAGCCGGTCAGCCCCGCCAGCCTGGACCCGGTCGTCACCGGCAGCCGCGAACGGTTGCGCTTCGAGTCGTTCTCCGGCTGCTGCGGGGTGTACGCCCGGATGGACGTGGTCCCGTCCGGCTTCGACGGCGAGGTCGTCGGGCACGGCACCACGAACGTGGACGTCAACCCGCCGCTGCGCGAAGCGCTCGCCCGGGTCGGTGGGATCGAACCGCTGCACGTGGCGGTCGGCCCCGACGACCTCACCGTCTCCACGATGGACGGCCCCGTGGTGGAGCGGAAGGTGCCACTGCCACGCCGTTGGTTGCGCGGCTTCGCCGAGGTGCAGGTGCTCACCGCCGGCTTCGAACCGCGCGCCGAGATCCCGGCCGCCGAGGCGGTGGCGTTCCTGCGTCGGCTGCCCGGCGCCCGTGACCGCTCGGTGCTCTGGGCGGTGCCCGCCGGGCGTACCCTCCGACTGACCTCGCGGCCGGTGCCCGGCGCCGTCTGCCTGGCCGGCGCGGGCCGGCTCGCGGCGCTGCGCGGGCTGCTCCGACACGCGCGGAGCCTCCGGGTGTACGGGCCGACGGTGCGCCCCGGGTCGCCGGCCGTGCCGAGCACCTGGGAACTGGACACCGGTGCCCTGCGACTGTCCCTGACCCTCTCACCCGAGCCGTACCGGGGGTTCTCCGGCGAGGGGGCCGCCCTGCTCGCGCTCGCCGGTGACGAGGTGATCGACGACGCGGAGCTGGTGGGCGGGTTGCTCGCCTGGGATCCGACCGTCGACGTTTCCGCGCTGGCCGACGCGACCGGGTTGCCCGACGACCGCGTCCGCGCCGCGCTGGCCCAGCTCGGCACCGCCGGGCGGGTCGGGTTCGACGTCGCCGAGGGGGCGTACTTCCACCGCGCGATGCCCTACGACGCGGGGCGGGCCGAACGGGACAATCCCCGCCTGGTCGGCGCGCGGACGTTGGTGGAGCAGGGCGCCGTCCGCCGGGACGAGGAGCATGCCACGGTACGCAGCGGCGGCGAGGACTATCGGGTCCGCCGGCTGCCCGACGGCAGCTTCACGTGTACCTGCCACTGGTGGGCGAAGCACCGGGGCCGGCGCGGCCCGTGCAAGCACGCCCTCGCGGTCGCGATCAGGCACTTCATGGCCGCACCCTGACCCGCTGGTTCGTCCGTGTCGGTCGCGTCGGGCGGGTCCCGGCGCGCCGTCCACCCGTTCCTCCCGCGACGCGGTAACACCCGCGTCCCGACGTACGAAGAAGGGGTGTGACGGCAACCAGAGGGGACGGCCTGTGAGTGACCCCAGTCCATCCGACGACGACATCTCCGGCATCGGCGTCGATCCGGTGGCCTTCGCGGTGTTCTACCGAAGGCACGTGGAGGCGGTGAGCCGGTTCGTGGCGCGGCGGGTCGACGACCCGCACCTGGCCGCCGACCTGACCGCCGACGTGTTCCTGGCGGTGATCGAATCCGCGGCCGGCTACCGACCGGACCGGGGCAGTCAGATCGGCTGGCTGTTCGGGGTGGCCCGCAACGTCATCGGCGACGAGCGGCGTCGGGCGGCCCAACGGCTGCGGGTGTCCGGCCGCCTGGCCGGACGACGGGACCTGGGCCCGGACGACATCGCCCGCATCGAGGAACGGATCGACGCCGAGTCGGCGGCCCGGCGCACCTATCGGGCGCTGCGCGAGCTGCCCGAGGGCACCCGGACGCTCGTCGAACTCGTCGCCGTGGACGGCCTCACCGTCGCGGAGGCGGCGACCGCGCTCGGGATCTCCCCGGTCGCCGCCCGGGTCCGTCTGCACCGTGCCCGTCGCGTCGTCCGCGCCGTGCTCGCCCGCCCGGCCGCCACCCTCGCCTGATGACACGGAGATGACCCTGTGCACACCATCGATCAGCCGCCGCGCGGCTTCGAAGAACAACTCCTCACCGATCTGACGGCCCACGTCAGCCGGCGCGCCGCGGAGGCCGGGGCGACCCGTTCCCGTTCGGCCGGACGCCGTAGGCGCTTGCTTCCCGGTTGGCGTCTCGCCGGCGCGTTCGGGCTGGCCGTCGCACTGACCGCCGGTGGTCTGGTGGTCCAGACCACGAGGGTGGGCGACCGCACGCCGCCCACGGCCAGCGCCTCGGAGATCCTCCGGCTGGCCGCCGACGCCGCCCGGCAGCAGCCCGAGCTCACCGCCCGACCCGATCAGTACGTCTTCACCGAATCCGTGACGACGTTCCGGGAGGAGCCGGACAGCGGCCCGTACATCGATTCACGGGTGCGGCTGTGGCGGTCGGCCGGGGGCGTCGCGCACACGCAGAGACGACACCGACTGGAGTCCGAGCCGAACGGATGGAGCGACCTGGAGGTGCTCCGCCTGGACGATCCGGGCGACCCCACCAAGGAACTCGACGTGTTTCCGCCGCCCGCGTACCACGGTGATCTGCCCGCCGACCCGGACGAGCTGTTTCGCTACCTCTGGGACCACCCGGTCGACCTGCACCTACCCGAAGGCGCCGACGAGGAGGGCGTCTACGGGGACGAGAGCATGGTGTACACCACCGCGCGGTCGATGCTCGACGGCTACGTGCCCCCGCAGGCGTTGGCGGCGCTGTACGAACTGCTGGCCCGGGAGCCCGGCGCGGTCGTCCTGTCGGGCGGTGTGGTGGACGCCGCCGGTCGGCCGGCGGTGGCGATCCGGGTGCCCGGCAGCATCGGCGGAAACACCGACATCCTCTTCGACCGCGACACGCACGTCTACCTGGGCCGCCGCATGTCCGTGGTACGCAACGGCAAGGAGTCGCTGTACGGGGCCGGGGCGTTGATCCGGCTCGCCATCGTCGACCGGCCGGGCCAACTGCCCTGACCACGCCGGTGCCGGCGCCCGGCTCGGGGCGGGGCGGGCGCCGGTACCGGTCGGGGTCAGTACGGATAGCCGGGCACGTCGAGGCGCACGCTGTACAGGCCCGAGTCGTACCGGGGCCCCGAGGTGACGAAGAGGGTCTGCCGGTCGGGCCCGCCGAAGGCCACGTTGGTCGTGCCGGTGTTGCCGGACCGGATCGTGCCGAGCTGGACGCCCGCGGGGGAGTAGACGTGGACCAGCGAGTCGAAGCCCGACGTCCAGTACACGTTGCCGGCGCAGTCGATCGTGCCGCCGTCCGGGCCGCCGATGTAGTCGACGAAGACACTCCGGGCGCCGGTGCTGCCGTCAGGCTGCACCGCGTACTTGTAGATCTTGTTCTCCGCGTACGCCCCCACGTACAGCGCCGTCCCGTCCGGGGAGAGCGAGATGCCGTTGGGCTGGCGCAGCCGGTCGTCGACCAGCGACACCTGGCCTCCGGCGACGCGGAAGACGCTGGTGCGGCCGTTCATCTGGTCTGGCCGGTTGCCGCGCTGGAAGTTGGGGTCGGTGAAGTAGACGACGCCGTCCGAGCGGACTGCCACGTCGTTGGGCGAGTTGAACGCCCGGCCCTGGTGGTTCGCCGCGACGGTGCTGCGGGTCAGGTCGCTCAGCCGGTACGCGGAGACGCTCCGCTGGTCGTGCGTGGCCGCGATGATCTGCTGGCCGTCGGCGCTCAGCGCCAGGCCGTTGCTGCCGGAGTCGGCGAGCACGGTGTCGAAGGTCGACGGTGGGGTGAACCGGCGGATCGTGGACGGTTGGACGTTGTACGGCCCACTGCCGGCCGCCATGTCGGACACCAGCAGGTAGCCGCCGTCGGCGACCCAGACCGGCCCTTCGAGGAAGGTGAATCCACTCCGGATCTTCGTCGCGGTCAGGGAACTCGTCGGCAGCGGTGGCCCGTAGCCCGTGCCCGCCGGGCAGGCGCCGGGCGGAGTGCCCGGCGGGTTGGCGAGCGTCGCACCGGCTGCGGCGTGGGCGTTGACATGGACGGCGCGCGGATTGTCGGTGGGTGCTGCGACTGCCCCGGTGGGCACTGCTGCGGCGCTGAGCGCGAGGCACAGGCCGGCCAGCGAGGCCATGGTCGGACGCCAGTTCATCGAAGACTCCAATCGGCATCGGCCGGTCGTGGAGACCGGCGATCGACGGCGCGCGTGGTCGCGGGGGCGGCGCGGCGTGAGCGGGAGCCGTCCGTGCGGGCACGGCCAAGCATAGACGTAGATCAATGTCATGTCTAAATGGGGGATAGGCTCCGATCATGAGTGGTGTGCTGAGTGGTGCCCGGGACTCGACGAACCCCCTTCGCCAGCTCACGATCGGCCAGCTCCGGCAACGGACCAGCCTGAAGTGGCGGGAGTACCCCGAGGACGTGCTGCCGCTCTGGGTGGCGGAGATGGACGTGCCGCTGGCCGAACCGGTCGCGCGGGCGATCACCGACGCCGTCGCGCGGGGCGACACCGGCTACACCGCCGGCACCGCGTATCCGCAGGCGCTGGCGGAGTTCGCCCGGCGTCGGTGGGGCTGGGACGGGTTGGCGGTGGAGCGCACCGCGCTGGTGCCCGACGTGATGCACGGCGTCGTCGAGGCGTTGCGGTTGGTGACCGGTCGCGGTGGTCGTCAACTGCCCGGTCTACCCGCCGTTCTACGAGTTCGTGACGCACGCCGGCCGTCGGATCGTGGAGGCGCCGCTCGGTGAGGACCTGCGCCTCGACCTCGGGGCGCTGGAGGGCGCGTTCCGGCAGGCTCGGGCCGGTGGGAGGTCGGCCGCGTACCTGCTGTGCAGCCCGCACAACCCGACCGGTGTCCTGCACACCGCGGCCGAGTTGGCCGCCGTCGCCGGTCTCGCCGACCGACACGGGGTACGAGTCGTCGCCGACGAGATCCACGCCCCGCTGGTGACCGGGGGAGCGCGCTTCGTGCCGTACCTCTCGGTGCCCGGCGCGGAGAACGGCCTGTCACTGATGTCCGCCTCGAAGGGGTGGAACCTGGCCGGTCTGCGCGGCGCGCTGCTCGTCGCCGGCCCGGCGGCGGCGGGAGACCTCGCCCGAGTGCCGTTCGAGGCCAGTGTCAGCACCAGCCACCTCGGCGTGATCGCCCACACCGCCGCCTTCCGCGACGGCGAGACGTGGCTCGACGCCGTGTTGACCGGGCTGGACCACAACCGCCGGCTCCTCACCGCGCTGCTCGCCGAGCACCTGCCGGCCGTCGGGTATCGCCCCGGTCAAGCCACCTACCTCGCCTGGCTCGATTGTCGCGCCCTCGGCCTCGGCGACGACCCCGCGAGCGTGTTCCTCGACCGGGGACGGGTGGCGCTCAACTCCGGTACGGCCTTCGGCAGCGGTGGGGGCGGTCACGTCCGGCTGAACCTCGCCACCGCACCGGAGCTGATCACCGAGGCGGTCCGCCGGATGGCTGCCGCCGTGGCCTGACGAGGCCGAACGGTCGGCAGCCGATCCTTCTGCTCAGAAGCTGTACGACAATTCTTCAGAAGCGGATCGATCGATGGCCATGGTCGCCGTAGATGGTTGTCATCCACCCCCACGAAGGAGACCCCTGATGCCGACGACCCCATCCGCACCTCGCCGTGTCCGCGTGCTGCGGCGCGCCGCCGCGATCACCGTCAGCGCGCTCGCGATGGCCGGCCTGGCCGCCACGAACGCCCAGCCCGCGTCCGCCACCCCTCCCGGGATCCCCTCCAAGGCGACCGCGCAGTCGCAGCTCAACGCCCTGACCGTGGCGGCGCAGGGCTCGACGAGTGGCTACTCGCGGGACCTGTTCCCGCACTGGATCACGGTCAGCGGCAGCTGCAACACCCGCGAGCAGGTCCTCAAGCGCGACGGCACCTCCGTCGTCGTGGACAGTTCCTGCGCGGCCACCTCGGGTCGCTGGTACAGCCCGTACGACGGTGCCACGTGGACGGCGGCCTCCGACGTCGACATCGACCACGTGGTGCCCCTGGCGGAGGCGTGGCGCTCCGGCGCGAACTCGTGGACGACCAGCCGTCGGCAGAGCTTCGCCAACGACCTGAGCCGTCCGCAGCTGATCGCGGTGACGGACAACGTCAACCAGGCCAAGGGCGACCAGGACCCGTCCACCTGGCAGCCGCCGCTGTCGTCGTACCGGTGCACGTACAGCAAGATGTGGATCACCGTTAAGTACAACTGGGGTCTGACGTTGCAGTCGTCGGAGAAGTCCGCCCTGCAGAGCATGCTCAACACCTGTAGCTCCTGAGCACACAGTCCCCGGCGGCGCGTCCTGGTGACGCGCCGCCGAGGCCGGGCTGTGGTCGATGGGCCGTACGATCGTCACGTGCGTCCTGGTGGGCAGACTCGCGCCGGTGTGCCTCAGTGGGACATCGCCGTCCCGATGCGGCCGAGTCGGCTGGCGGGCACCACCATGGCGGGGTTCAGCGACCGGGCCAACAGTTTCGTCGACGTCGAGGTGATCCCTCACCCGGGCGTCACGATGGTCTTCGACCTCGGCGACCTTCCGCTGGTCATCGATGACGGCAACGGGCAGGAACGGCGGGGGCGTGTCGTCGCGGGGCTCGCTCCCAACCGTGTTCGCGGGCTGGGCCAGCCGGGCAGCTTCACCTGCCTTCAGGTGCGGATGTCGCCGGTGGTGGCGCACGCGGTCCTCGGTGCCGCGTCCGAGGTGAGCGGAGCTGTGCTCGACCTCGACGATCTCTGGGGAAGCGACGCCCTGCGCACCCAGGAACGGCTGCGCGCCGCCACGTCGTGGGAGGACCGGTTCGCGGTCGCCGAGGCCGCGTTGGCGCGGCGTCACGACGCGGGACGCGCGGTCGATCCGGAGGTCGCCTTCTCGTGGGGACGCATGGTGGACAGCCGAGGACGGCTGCGGATGGATCGACTGGCCGCCGAGGTCGGCTGGAGCCGTAAGCGGTTGTGGTCACGCTTCCGGTCGCAGATCGGCGTCACCCCCAAGCGGGCCGCCCAGCTCATCCGGTTCGACCACGCCGCGCATCTCCTCGCCGCCGGTCACACCCCGGCCGCGGTGGCGGCGGACAGCGGCTACGCCGACCAGTCCCACCTTCATCGGGACGTCACCACGTTCACCGGCTCGACGCCCGCGAAGGTGGCCAGGGCGCCGTTCCTCGCCGTCGACGATGTGGCGTGGCCGGTCCGGCGCTGACGCACCCTGACGCACTCGCGCAGAGCCGATGGCTGCCGGCCGGGAACATTCGTCCAAGCCACCCGAGGGCACCGACTGTGACAGTGAACTCCTAGCGTCGTCACGGCCAGGAGGACTCATGAGAACCACGGCTCCGCTCGGCACCCGTCTCCTCAGGGACACGCAGGACTGGGAAGCCATGAGTGACGACCAGGTGATCCTGGCGCGGGACAAGGCCAACCGGGCGACGACGTCCCGAGCCGCCTGGATCGTCACCGGCCGTGTCGACCGTCGCGCCCGGGTTTCGGAGCAGACGATCGAGCTTCCGGGTCGCCGTCTGGTGCTGCGCGTACACCGGCCGAAGGCCGCAGGCCGGGAGCTGCCGCTGATCGTGTCCTTCCACGGCGGGGGGTTCATCGCGGGGACGGCGGCGCAGAACGACTGGCTCAACAGCCACCTCGCGGCCCGATGCCCCGCCGTGGTGGTGTCGGTGGAATACCGCCTCGCCCCGGAGCACCCGCTGCCCCAGCCGATCGATGACGGCTACGACACCCTCGTCCGGCTCGTCGAACACGCCGTCACCTGGGGTGTCGACCCGAGCGCCGTCGCGGTCATGGGTGAGAGCGCCGGCGGCACGATCGCCGCGCTCATCGCCCAGCGCGCGGCCAAGGACGGTCCGCCGCTCGTCGCACAGGTACTGAACTACCCCGTCACCGACTGGACCGAGACCATGACCGGGTACCCGTCGATCGACGAGAACGCCGACAATCCCACACTGCCGCTGTCTCGGTTGCGCGCGGCCCGACGGTTGAGCGTCCCGTCCACCGTCGACCCGCGCGGTGTGTCACCCCTCATGACCGACACCGTCGCGGGGCTGCCACCGGCACTCGTCGTCACGGCCGCGCTCGATCCGTTGGCCGACCACGGACGACACTACGTCGAGCGACTCCGCGAGGGCGGCATCGATGCTCGCCTGACCTGCTACCCGAGGGCCGTCCACACCTTCCTGAGCATCCCCGGCCTGGTGCCCGCGGCCCGCCCGGCGCGACGGGAGATCCTGGCCTTCCTGAGACGCCACCTGCACCCGGCCCAGCGGCGAGAATAGGAAGCGTGGCAGCTGCCTTCGTCCTGCACCACCACCGCAAACCACGACCGCACTTCGACCTGCGGCTCGAGGAGGAGGGCGTGCTGCGCTCCTGGGCGGTGCCCCGTGGCCTCCCGGACACCCCCGACGACAACCGCCTCGCGATCGCCGTGCCCGACCATCATCTCGATCACCTCACCTACGAGGACGCCGACAAGTCGATCGCCGACATCGGCACGTGGGAGGAGCACGACCGGACCGACCGCCGCATGCTGTTCACGTTGCACGGCCGTGCCGGCCCACGGCGCTACGCGCTGATCCGTACCGGCGAGGGGTGGCTGCTGCACCTGACGAAGGAACAACCGTCGGACGAGCGCGGCTAGCCGGTCCGGTCGCGGTTTCCGCGGAGGTCGGCTCAGCGCAGCGCTGCGGCGAGGTCGGCGGCGGCCTCGAACGTCGACGCGGCCCGTTCGGTCTCGTCCACGGTGAGCACGACACGGTCGACGCGAGCCAGCATCTCCGCCGCGGTCTCCCGGTCGTGCAGCACCATCGCCAGTTCGGCACGGTAGACGAGGACCTGCACCTGCGTGACCGGATCGTCGTCGGGTTGTGGGTGCGCGAGTGCGCTGTCCAGGATGCGGACGGCCTGGTGGGTGTCGCCCCGGGAATCGCCCTGCACGACGGCGTTCGCCAGGGCCTTGGCGAGCCGCCCGGTGGGCGACGGCTCCGGTGACTCGGTCGCGGCCGGGTCCTGCACCACGCGGATCCAGTTGCCACCGGGGTCGATGACGCTGAACCCGCCGAGCCCGTCGTAGTTCTTGCGTGCCCGAGGCCGCGTCATCCGCGGAATGCCGGCCATCAGCACCTTGCCGTACGCGGCCCGCATGCCCGCGGCGAATGCCCGGTGCAGTTCCTCGATGTCCGGGGCGAGGACGAGGCATGAGCCGTACGACTGCTCCGGGTCGAACCCGTCGAGCTCGAAGAAGTGCAGGTGAAGGTCTTCGCGTCGCAATGCCACGTACGGGTTGGGCCTACGCTGGCGGTGCGTGCTGTGGAAGCCGAGAGCCTCGTAGAAGGTGGCGATGTCGTCGATCGACGCACAGGGCAGCAGGGGAACGGTCACCTCGTTGGTCATGGCTCATTCCTAGGCGACATCGAGGGCCTGTCGCCCATGGAAATGGCCGATCGTCGTCGGGTGCGGTCTGATCGGCGGATGCGGTCAGCCGTCATCGGCTCCCCTGGGGCCCGTCTACTGTTGAGCCGTGAAGCGCTGGAATGCGACGGCGACGGGGTTTCGCCAACGCATAATCAGGGCGTGGAGTCCGATGATGACAATCCTCGGCTGGTGCGTCAGCCGGGCCGGCTGATCTCATTCAGCGACGCGGTCTTCGCCATCGCCGTGACGCTTCTGGTGCTGGAGATCCAGCCGCCGGAGGATTTCCGGCACCTCGTTCGAGGGCTCGCCGCGCTGTGGCCGTCCTATCTGGGATACGCGTTGAGCTTCCTGCTCGTCGGGCAGGTGTGGGTCAATCACCACGTCATGTTCGACCGGGTCCGGCACGTCGACCGGCGGGTCCTGTTCCTCAACACGGTGCTGTTGATGGTCATCGCCTTCCTGCCGTTCTCCACCTCGCTGCTCGCCGACGCGATACGCGCGGACCTGGGACTTCGCACGGCGGTCGTCGTCTACGGTGCGACGCTGTGGACGGCTGCGGCCCTGTTCAACGTCATCTGGGCCCATCTTCGCCGGGCGGGACTGCTGGACCCGGGCCTCGGTTCCGCCGGCATCCGGGCCATCGGCCGACGATTCGCGCTCGCGTTGGTCTGGATCGGCTCCGGCATCCTCGTGGGCGCGTTCGTGCCGATCGCGGGCGTGGTCATCATCGCCGGATTCCTGCCCGCCTACTACCTTCCCATCCGCGGCGAGTACGGCGAGGAGAGGGAGGCGGCCTAGCGCCCGCTACGCCCTCACCACCCCGCGAAGATCCGAGCAACGTGCCGGATGTTGCTGCCTCCGACGTGCGGGAGGCAGCAACAACCCTGATGTTGCTCGGATCTCTGCGGCCGCCCGGCGGTGTCAGGGTGACCTGGGCGGTGCCCTTCTTGGCCGGGTCCACCACCGACGTCGCCACGACGGTGAGCGACGACGCGGTCTCGGCAGCGGCCACCGAGAGCAGGCCGCCGGCGGAGATGGTCGTGTCCGTCGACGTCGCACCCTCGACCGACCACGTCACCGCCGGGCTCACGCCCTGGTTGGTCGTCACCTGGGCGTCGAACTGTCTGGTCCAGGCCCAGCCCTACGTCGTGCGCGCCGTTTCCGGCGTCACCGACACCGAGTCGGCCCCGGACCACAGGTGGTCCCTGGCGAAGATGGTGAAGAGTTGACCCGCGGTCATGCCGTCGTGCGCGCCGGGGACCTGGGCCGTCGCGGCGGCGTACCCCCGGGCCCGGAAGTTGTCGGCGATGGCGTTCTGGGCGTTGAGGCTGCCCTCGAAGACGCCGTTGCCGAGGAACACGGTGAGGGGGGCGTCCCCGACCGCGGCCGCGATGGTGTCGTAGTCCTGCGCGGTGAGGGAAGGGTTGCCGGAGAAGTGTCCGTAGAACGCGAACGTGGTCGGATGGTTCTTGATGACGACCCCGCCCGTCATGCCGCCGTAGGAGAACCCGGCATAGGCCCGTCCCGTCCGCTCGGTCGAGACGTTGTACCGCTCCTCGATGAGGGGAAGGATCGTCTGGACCAGGTTGTCGGCGGCGTTCGTCTGGTTGTAGGAGGCGAAGCCGAGGCTGGTGCCGGTGAAGTGGTTGCCCATGGTGACGACCACAGTCGGTTCGATCTCACCCCGGGCCGTCATGTTGTCCAGGATGTTCGGGACGTTCGCCGGGACCATGAAGTCAGTCTCGTCACCGAAGATGCCGTGGGCGAGATACGCGACCTTGTACGGCTCTGCGCGGTCGGGGTCGTACCCGGCCGGCAGGTAGACGCCGAGGTGGTGACCGCCGTCGCCGAGAATCGTGGTGTACGGGATGTACTGGACGGTGCCGCGCCGCGACCGGTTCGCGATCGGCAGTTCGTATTCCGCGCGTTCCCGCAGCACCGGGTCGTTCTGCTTCTTGTCGTACGGCACGTGCACGGCATCGAGGACGTCGTTGTTCCGGACCCGGAACGAGGAGTCGCCCGGTGGCCGAGGATTCGTCGAGGCGGGATCCCAGATGCGCTTGTTCACCCAGCCCTGAGTGGGGTCCCAGACGCGGTACCAGTAGCTGAGACCTCCAGCGTGCAGGGGGACGGAGACCGACCAGTATCCCTTCGCGTCCCTGGTCATGTCCCTGAGGAACTCGGTGCCGCCGGCGTGGTAACGCCCCGGCTGCCAGGCTTCCGGCTGGTACCTGGTGGTGCCCGTGCCCACGTCCAGCAGGGTCAGGTCCCCGGCCAGGCGGACCTGGGTGGCGTCCGGATTGTGGTAGACGAACCGGACGGTGTATCCGGTCGGTGAGTGACGGTCCTTCTTGACGGTCGCGCCCTCCACCGCCGGGGGCTTGCCTGCGGCGGCGGCTGACGTGGGGGCGAGGACGCCCGCACCGAGTGACACGAACGCGAGCAACGAGATGGCCCGCCTGAGCCCGCGTCCTCCGATCGCTCTCCTCATCCGACCCTGCTCCTCTGTCTCGTGACGCTTCGTCTGATGCGGACCCGTTCGGGTCGCCGCCGCGCTCCGGGCGCGGCGTGCGTGCACTCGTGCCGGTGGATCCCGAGCCCGGATCCACCGCATCCTGGTCGGGACGGGTTCAGGCGAAGCGATCGTGGGTGGTGGCGCCCTCGAAGGTGGGCTCGGTCGAAGGGCTTCGTGAATCGCTAAATCGAATTAGCATCGGGAAGTCTCGCTGGCTGGACGCTGCGCTGTCAAGGGTCCGGGTGATCAGTGCGGCGACGGCGGTGAGTGCGGGACACCGGCCCGGCCGCCGGTGACCTGTGTGGAGAGTCGGTCGCCTCGGCAGGGGCACCACGCCGTGTGCACGTGGTGGGATCATTGCCGCGCGACGCCCTGGGGAGAGTGCGGACAGCTCTACTGTCGCTGCCGGAATCAGGGACCCTGCCGGGCTGTGTCCGACGCAGCCCATTCCGGTAACTGCCAGTCCACGACCTCCGGAGGTACCAGTGACGACCTCGACGCCCACGCCGGCTCTGCGGCTCATCGGGCTGTCCAAGGCATTCGGTGACAAGCGCGCCGTCGACCAGGTCGACCTGGAGGTTCCGGGCGGCTCCTTCTTCGGGCTGGTCGGCCCCAACGGGGCCGGTAAGACCACGTCACTGTCCATGGCCGTCGGGCTGCTGCGCCCGGACAGCGGTCGCGCTGAGATCTTCGGCGTCGACGTCTGGGCCGACCCGGTCCGTGCCAAGGAGTTGATCGGCGTCCTCCCCGACGGCCTCGGCATGCCGGAGCGGCTCACCGGCCGGGAGGTCCTCACCTACCTGGGCCTGCTGCGGGGCATGGCACCCGAGGCCGTCGCCGAACGCAGCCAGGAGCTGCTGGAGGTCCTCGAACTCGACCGGGCCGACAGCACCCTGGTCCTCGAATACTCGACCGGCATGCGGAAGAAGATCGGCCTGGCCACGGCGCTGCTGCACGCGCCGAAGCTGCTGGTCCTCGACGAGCCTCTGGAGGCCGTCGACCCCGTCTCGGCGGCGACGATCAAGGTGATCCTCCAGCGGTTCGTCGCCGCCGGCGGCTCGGTGGTCTTCTCCAGTCACGTCATGCCCGTCGTCGAGCAGCTCTGCGACCACGTCGCGGTCGTCACCGGCGGCCGGGTGGTCGCCTCCGGCCCGCTCGACGAGGTACGCGGCGGCAGCACCCTGGAGAACCGGTTCGTCGACCTGGTCGGCGGACAGCCGGTGAGCGCGGGGGAGCTGTCGTGGTTGGCCTCCTGATCCGGATGAAGCTGGCCGTCCTGCGGAACTCGATGACGGGGCGGCGCGCCGCCGACATGATCGGTGGCGGCGTGCTGGGTCTGGTCCTCGCCGGGGGCACGATCTGGCTCGCCGTGCACGCCTGGCCGGTCGACGGGCTGCCGCTCGACCTGGTCGGCGCGGCGTTCGCGATCTGGATGATCGGCTGGTTGTTCGGCCCGGTGCTGTTCGGTGGCGGCGACGAGACGCTGCGCCCGGAACACCTGGCGCTGCTGCCGATCCCGCCGCGCCGGCTCGCGTTCGGTCTGCTCGCGGTCGCGTTCGTCGGCGTCGCCCCGGTGGTCAGCCTGGTGGCCTTCACCGCGCTCGTCGTCGTCGCCCTTCCGGTCGGCGGTGTCGCCGTCCTGGTCGCGGTGCCGGTGGTGTTCCTCCAACTGGTGTTCGTGGTGCTCGCGTCCCGACTGGTCACCGCCGCGCTCAGCACGCTCATGCGCGCCAAGATCGGTGCGGTGCTGGCCGCCGTGATCAGCGGTGGCATCCTGGCGCTCACGCACACCGGCTGGGTGCTCAAACCCACCATCCAGTACGCCCTCACCGCCGGCTTCCCGGACGACCTGGCGGACTGGGTGCGCCGGCTGCCGTCCGGCTGGGGCATCGTCGCGGTGGAGGCCGCCGGTCGTGGTGACTGGCTGCTGGCCGCCGCCGTGCCGGCCGGGTTCGCCCTGCTCAGCGTGTTGGCGATGCTCGGTTGGTCCGCGTTGCTGGTCCGTCGGCTCAGCCACCGCAGCGCCAGCGGCCGCCCGGCCCGCGGTCGCACCGCGGTCCGGAGGGTCCGCGGTGGCGGTGTGCGAGCCGTGGTCGGTCGTGAGCTGCGCACCGCGTCGCGCGACCTGATGCGCTTCCACTACCTGGTCTTCTCGCTGGTCTACGCCCTGACGTTCTGCCTGCTGCCGCTCCTGGTCGACCTGCCGATCTTCGTGCCGTTCGTCGGTGTCGCGTTCGGCATCTGGGCCGCCGCCGTCTCCGCCAACCTGTACGGCGAGGACGGCACGGTGATCTGGCAGACCGTGCTCACCCCCGGGGCCGCCCGCCGGGACGTCCGTGGCCGCCAGTTCGCCTGGCTGCTGCTGACCGCCCCGGTGGTCGTGCTCCTCAGCGTCGTGCCCACCCTGCTCAGCGGGCAGACGTGGGCCTGGCCGTGGTTGGCCGCCCTGGTGCCGGCCCTGGTCGGCGGAGGCGCGGGCGTCATCGTGTTGATCTCGGTGCTGCGTCCGGTGCCGATGACCGATCCGCATCGGCGCAGCGGCAACCTCCTGGAGAACGGCACCGACTTCACCCAGGTGCTGCTCATGCTGGTGCTGGTCGCGGCGACCGTGGCCCCCGCCTACCTCACCGTCCGCTACGGCCCCGACTGGGCGGGCGCCGCGGTCGGACTGGTCACCGGCATCCTGCTGGCCTGGCTGTTCGGCGACCTCGCCGCGAAGCACCTGGAAGCCACCGGCCCCGACCTGCTGGCCACCATGCGGGCCGCCACCTCCCGCACGAGCAACCTCACCGGTGACGTCGACTGGGACCAGATCACGGCGTCCCTCGGCGGGGTGGATCTCGGTGAGAGCCGCCTCGGCATCGACAAGGCGTCGGCGGCTCGCCGTGCGGCCGTCTACGTGTGCTTCACCGTCTGCTGGGTCCCGCTTGTCGCACAGGGCATCGTCCCGGCCTTCCTGAAGTACACCGACCCCGGCCGCGATTCGTGGTTCGTGGCCCGCCTCGTCCCCGAGGCGCTGCACTGGCCGGTCGTCGGCGTCATGGTCCTCCTCGGCCTGGGCCTCGTCGCCGCGGGCTTCCACCAGCTCCGAACGGCCCGCGCGGAGAGCCGGCAGGCGACCGTGGACCGCGCGGGCCCTGCCGTCCCGATGTCGACAGGTCAGCCGGAGAGGATGGACGAACTGCTGCGCCGAGGGCTCTGACGCGCGGCCTAGGTTCGCCTCGCCCGGGAGGCCGCCCAGCGGGACGACACCGAGGCGACCGGGGTGTCGGGTGCGGTCCCGGGGCCCGCACGGCCGGTCGTCTCCCGGTACGCCCCGGCGATCCCGGCCAGGCCGCGACTCAGGTCCGCGCCGCGTACCCCGGCGTAGCCGACGACCAGCGCCGGCGGTCGGTCGTCGGCTCGCAGCGCGTAGAAGCGGCCACCGCGGACCAGCACCGAGCGCCGCCGCGCCGCCTGCACCACCGCCTCCTCGTCGCACCGCGCGGGCAGCACCAGGTACGCCTGCAGGCCGTTCTGCCCGCCGAACACTCTGGTGCCGGGCATCTCACGGGCGACGAACTGGTGGACCGCCTGACGGCGCTTCTTGACGTCGGCGGTGATCCGGCGCAGGTGCCGGTCGAAGGCGCCGCTGTCGATCAGTCGGGCCAGGGCGAGTTGTTCCAGGCTGGAGCAGCCGATGTCCCAACCGGCGCGGACCCGCTCGATCGGCGCGGTGAGCGCGGCCGGAGTGGCCAGCCAGCCGAGGCGCAGCGCCGGGGCGAGGACCTTGCTGGCGCTACCGGCGTAGATCACCCGGTCCGGGGCGAGACTCTGCAGTGCCGGCATCCGCTGCGCCGGGGCCACGAAGGCGGCGTCGAAGTCGTCCTCGATGATGTAGCCGTCGACAGCTTCGGCCCAGGCGACGAGTTGCTCCCGGCGGTGGGCACCGAGGGTGGCCCCGGTCGGAAACTGGCTGGCCGGGGTGACGAGCACGGCGCGCACCCCGCTCGCGGCGAGCGCGTCGACCCGGATGCCGTCGGCGTCCACCGGGAGGCCCACCGGGCGCAGGCCCGCGTCGGCGATGAACTCCCACTCGCCCGGGTGGCCCGGGTCCTCCACTCCGACGCTGTGGTGGCCCCGGTCACGCAGTTCCCGGCAGAGCAGTGCGAGCCCCTGCGCGAACCCTGAGGTGATCATGAGGTGTTCCGGTCGGCTGCGGACGCCCCGTACCCGGCCGAGGTAGCCGGCGAGCGTGTGCCGGACGACCGGGAGGCCCGACGGTGGGGCGTACCCCAGCTCGCGGTGACCGGCCGAGGTGACCACCGCGCTGACCGCCCGGATCCAGTCCTGGCGGGGGAAGGTGGAGTCGTGTAGGCCGCCGGTGCGCAGGTCCCACACCGCTGCGCTCGGCGTGCGGTCGTCGGGGGTGAGCGCCGAGCCGGTGTCGGTTCGCGCCGTCGCCGCCACGGAGGTGCCCGAGCCGTGTTGGGAGACGAGGTATCCCTCGGCGCAGAGTTGTTCGTACGCCTCGACGACCACACTGCGGGACACCCCGAGGTCGACGGCGAGCTGCCGGCTCGACGGCAGGCGGGTGCCGGGACGGAGCGTGCCTTCCTCGATCTGTGTGCGGAATGCGTTACGGAGCTGCACTGCCAGCGTTTCACGCGATTGACCATCTATTGACAGACTTAGATTCAGGGACAAGTGGTCCGCTCCGGCGTTGTCGAAGTGGTATGGACAGCGTGATCTGTGCCTGAGGAAAGTGTTGGTCGGACGCGCAACCACCCGGCTGTCGGCGAATCAGGGCGTACGTTCCGAGTATGTCCAATATGCACCTCGGCATCGCCGCCGGCCTCGGCCCAGAGGTGGTCGTGCGAGTCCTTTTGTGCTTGGGGGGAAGAGCCCGACCTGCCGCGTCACACGGTGGGGTCAACGCCAACGGGGGCGCGTGAATCGGGCTGCTCAGAGGGGGTTTCGCAGTGTCCTCATTGTCGGCCAGGACTGCCACGCGGCTCATTGGGTCGCATTCCGTGGCGGCCCGGCGTACGCCACCGACCAACTCAATTCCAATAGAAGTGACATCTGTCACACTGTCGCCAATCAATCCTTTGTCGCTCTACACGGCGCTCGCCGAACGTCGTTCTCCGGACGATGTGTATCTCTTCGAAAGCCTGGACGGCCCGGCTGAGGACCGTCACGCGGCAGCCGTCGGCTGGGATGCCCTCGCCGAGGTGCGGTTCATCGCCGACCGCCTCGAGGTGATCGCCGACGGGCCGCTCGGCGACGCCCTGGCGGCCGTGCTCACCGAGGCCCTGGGCGAGCCGGTCCGACACCATGCCCGGCAACGGGTCTGGTCGGTCGCCGGGCCGCCCGAGGTGTGGGCGGCGATCCGGGCCGTGCAACGGGCGTTCGCGGTGCGGACCAGCGCGCCCGCCGACAGCTTCGCCTTCGGCTTCCTCACCACCCTGGCGTACGAGGCCGCTCGGGACATGGACGAACTCTCCGTCGACCGGGTGGTCGACGACATCCCGCGCTGCACCCTCGTCCTGTTCCGCCACACCGTCTGGTGGGACCTGCGCACCGGCACCGTGCGGCACCTCGCCGCCACCGGCCCGCACCTGCCGGAGGACACCGGGGCCCACCGGCTGCCGGACCTTCTCGCCGGGCTGCCCGACGGCGACCGGGAGGTGCCGGCCGCCCCACCGCCCAGCCTGGTCCGGGACACCGTCGACGAGAAGACCTTCGCCGCCCGCGTGGAGCAGTGCCTGCGGCACATCCAGGTGGGCGACAGCTACCAGATCCAGATCGGCCACCGGATCGACGTGGAGACCGCTCTCACCCCGCTGGAGGTCTACCGGCGGCTGCGCCACCGCAACCCGTCGCCGTACATGTACCTGACGCCCTGGGCCGGGGGGACCGTCATCGGCGCGAGCCCGGAGTTGTTCCTCCGCATCGCCCAGGGCCGGCTGTCGATGCGTCCGATCGCCGGCACCGCGGCCCGCAGCGCCGACCCGGAGACCGACCGCAGACTGGTGGCCGAGCTGGCGGCCAGCGAGAAGGAACGCGCCGAGCACGTCATGCTCGTCGACCTGTGCCGCAACGACATCGGCCGGGTCTGCGTGCCGGGCACGCTCAGCGTCGACGCGATGTTCGACGTCGAGCCGTTCGCGTACGTGCATCACCTGGTCTCCACCGTCTCCGGGCAGCTCGCCGACGACGCCGACGTCTGGGCGGCGATCTGCGCGGCCTTCCCCGCCGGCACCATGACCGGTGCCCCGAAGCTGCGGGCCATGGAGATCATCGACGGGCTGGAGGACGAGCCCCGGGGCGTGTACGCCGGCTCCGTCGGCCTGGTCGACGTACGCGGGTTCGCGGTGCTCGCACTCTGCATCCGCACCGCCGTGCACGACGGCCGCCGCTACCGCACCCAGGCCTCCGCCGGGGTCGTGGCCGACTCCGACCCCGACGCCGAGTGGCGCGAGACGCTGGCCAAGATGAGCGCCACCTTCTGGGCCCTGACCGGTACGGAGCTGCTGCCGTGAAGGTCCTGCTCGTCGACGCGTACGACAGTTTCACCCACATCATCGACCAGTACCTGCGGACCCTCGGCGCGCGGACCGTGGTGGTCCGGTCCCGGTCCCGGACCAGCGACGAGCTGGCCGCCCTGCGGCCGGACGCGGTGGTGCTCGGCCCCGGGCCCGGCCACCCCGCCGAGTCCGGCCACGTGGAGCTGGTGCACACCTTCGCCGGCCACGTCCCACTGCTCGGCGTCTGCCTCGGCCACCAGGCGATCGGCCTGGCCTACGGAGGGTCGGTCGCCGTCGCCCGGCACCTGATGCACGGCAAGACGAGCGTGGTCGGCCACGACGGCCGAGGTGTCTTCGCCGGGGCGCCCGCCCCGCTCACCGTCACCCGCTACCACTCGCTCATCGTCGCGGACCCGACCCCGCCGGCCCTGGAGGTCACCGCGCGGTCCTCCGACGACGGCTACGTGATGGGGGTACGCCATCTGAGCCTTCCGGTGGAGGGGGTGCAGTTCCACCCGGAGAGCGTGCTCACCGAGGACGGGCTGCGGCTGTTCGACAACTTCCTCCGCGCCGCCACGACGCTGCCGGTGGCCGGGTCACGGGCGGCGGGGTCGTCATGACCGACCAGTCGGCCCCCCTCGCCGTGGTCACCGGCGCGGCGGGCGGTATCGGCCGGGCCGTGACGGCCGCCCTGACCGGCTCCGGGCACCGGGTGCTCGGCGTCGACGTCGAGCCGGCCGGCGACCCGGCGGCGTACGCCTCGTTGGTCGCCGACGTGGCCGTGCCGGAGCAGGTGGAGCAGCTCTTCGCGCGCATCCGGGAGCGGTACGGCCAACCGACCGTGCTGATCAACAACGCGGGCGTCTACCACGCGAGGGACTTCCTCGACTACGACCCGAAGACGTACGCGCAGGTGCTCGACGTCAACCTGGGTGCCGCGTTCTTCTGCACCCAGGCGTTCACCCGCGCGCTGATCGCCGCCGGTCGCCCCGGCACGGTGGTCAACATCGCCTCGATCAGCGGACAGTCCGGCAGCCCGGACGCGGCGTACGGGGCGTCGAAGGGCGCGTGCATCGCGCTCACCCGCAGCCTCGGCCGGGCGCTCGCCGCGCACCGCATCCGGGTCAACGCGGTCGCCCCCGGCCTGGTCGAAACCCCGATGGCCGCCCGGATCCCGGTCGAACGTCGCGACGACTACCGGGCCCGGATCCCGGTCGGCCGGTTCGGCTCACCGGCCGAGGTCGCCGCGGCCGTCGCCTGGTTGGCCGGCCCGGAGAGCAGCTACGTCACCGCCTCCGTGATGGACGTCAACGGCGGCCTGCACTGACACGGCGTCTCGGCCCGCCGCGACCGCACGGCAGCCGGCTCATTCCTGGAAAGGATCCGACCATGTGGCTTCCGACCACCGGACCGGCGGCGGACTTCGCCGTCGACTACCTGGCCCTGCACCAGGCCTTCTACGACCGCACCCTCGACCCGGCCGACCTGGAGGCCTGGCGCGAACGGCAACTGCGCACGGTGCTCGACCAGGTGTCCAGCGGCTCACCGTTCTACGCCCGTCACCTGGCCGACGTCGACCTCTCGACGATCACCCCGGCGACCCTCGACCGGCTGCCCTTCACCACGAAGACGCACCTGCGGCAGGAGATGCTCGACGTGCTCAGCCGGCCGCTGACCGACGGGGTCTTCTTCTACGAGACGACCGGCACGACCGGGCGCGCGACGCCGTGCCCCCGCGACGGTCGCGAGGTGGTCGCCAGCAACGCCCACGTCACCGAGTCCTGGGCGTCGATCTTCCGCCACCACTTCGGCGACCACCCGCCCCGGATCGGGCTGATGGGCCCGACCGAGGTGCACTCCTTCGGCGACACCCTCGGTGACGTCGCCCGTAACGTCGGTTCGCTGAACGCGAAGATCTGGCCGTACTCGCCGGTGATCGGGTTCGCCAAGGCGTTGCAGCTGATGAAGGACCTCGAGCTGGAGGTGGTCTGCTGCACGCCGGGCGTGGCGATGATGCTGGCCAAGGCCGCCGAGCACTACGGGTACCGGCTGCGCGAGGACTTCGCCGTCAAGCTTCTCTTCGTCACCGGCGAGATGTGCACCCCGGCGCTGGCCCGCAACCTGGAGTCCGTCTGGGGCGCGGACGTCTACAACATCCTGTACGGCTCGCAGGAGGCGTTCGTCATCGCCACCGCCTGCCGCAACAAGCGGATGCACCTGTCCCAGACCAACTACCTGATCGAGGTCGTCGACCCGGAGACCGGCACGTCGTACGGTCCGCGGGGCAGCGGGGAACTCACCGTCACCATGCTCGTCGACGGGGTGAAGCCGCTGGTCCGCTACCGCACCGGCGACGCGGTGATCATCGAGGCGTCGGACTGCGCCTGCGAGATGCCCGGAGACCTGGTGCAGATCGTCGGCCGCACCCTGGACCGCATCGAGTTGGGCGGTCGACGTCTCACCGCCGGGCAGATCGAGACGGCGGTCCTGACCGGGGTCACCGGTTCGGGCGGCTACCAGGTGGTGATCGACAACGACCCGAGCGCCGGCGGCGACCGGCTGACCGTCCGGCTGGAGTTGCTCAAGGACCTCGTCGACGACCCCGCCGGGGTGGCCGACGGGGTCCGGGAACGGGCCGCCGCCGCACTCGGCGTACCGGTCGAGGTGGAGCTGACCGACGGGCTGGACCCGATCGTCAGCACCGGCGCCTTCGTCAGTTGGAAGGCCGCCCGGATCGTCGACCGGCGGGTCGAGGTGGACCACGAGACCCGGGTGGCGCAACGCATGGCGGGCAACCGTGGCTACACCACCTGAGGCGGCCACCGACGAGTCGGTGCCCGCGCTGCCCGGGCCGCTCGCCGACGCGTACGGGCGGCGGTGGCGCAGCGTGGTGGACCGGTGGGCGAGCCGACCCGGCACCACGCTGGCCACCCTCGGTCCGCCCGGGACGTCCAGCCACCTGACCGCGGCGTTCCTCGCCGAGCGGCACGGGCTGCGCATCGAGCTGTCCGACACCTTCGACGCGGTGCTCGCCGCGCTGGTGGACCGGCGGGTCGACCAGGCCCTCGTGCCGAGCGCCTACCAGGGGCTCACCCGCTTCCACTGGCATCGTGACCTGCGGTTGGATGCCTACTTCGCGCAGGCGACACCGGAGTACGGCATCGCCGCCCAGCCGGACCACGACCCGGACCGGGCCGCCGGTCCGCTCACGGTGGCCGCCCTGTGGGAGGTCCGGCGGATCTTCACCGACCTCGCGCCGCCCGCCCTGCGGGACCGCCGGATGCGGTGGGTCGACGCCGACTCCACCCAACACGCCGCCGAGATCCTCGCCGCCGGCGGCGCCGACCTCGCGGTCACCAACGCGCCCGGGGTGCACCGCCACGCGTTGCGGTGGGTGGCCCGCCGCCCGGGCGCCGAGATCGTGTGGACCCTGTTCGGCCGCCGCTGAGACCAGACACCGAGAGAACCGGAGTGACAGTCGTGTCCCGACGAACGTTGCTGCACCGCGCCACCGTCCAGGAAGGACTGGGGGTGGCCTCCCGACCGCACCACAGTGTGCTGCTCGACGGCGAGCGCATCGTCGCGGTGCTGCCCGAGGCGCAGGCCCCGCTGCACGACCCGGACGTGGACGTGCTCGACCTCGACGGCCGGACGGTCATGCCGGGCATGACGCTCGGCCACACCCACATCGCGTACCTGGACGTGCTCGACGGTCGGGAGATGCTGTTCAAGTACAGCATCCCCGAGGTCACCCTCGGCGCCGCCGCCAACGCCGCCGCCATGCTCCGGCTCGGCTACACCGCCTTCGTCGGCGCCGGCTCGGTGTCCGGCATCGACATGGCGCTGCGCCGGGCGATCGACGCCGGGAAGCTGCCCGGCCCGCGGATCACCCCGTGCAGTCGGGACCTGATGGTGTCCGGCCCGCCGGAGCGCCGCAATCCGGGGGTCAAGCAGCGCATCCCGAGCGACCTGATGCGGCTCGCCGACACCCCGGAAGAGCTGATCGAGTACGTCGACACCGAGGTCGCCCAGGGCGCGGAGATCATCAAGGTCTTCTCCACCGGTGACGACACCTTCCCCAACGGCCGCTCGCACGAGCTGCTGTTCACCGCCGAGGAGTTGGTGATCGCGGCCCGGGCCGCGCACGAGCGGGGCGTCCGGATCCGCGCGCACTCGCGTGGCCTGGGCGGCATCCGCAACGCCATCGCCGCGGGGGTCGACGTGATCGACCACGCCACGTACGCCGACGACGCCGCCCTGGAGGCGATCGCCGAGCGGGGCATCTTCGTGGTGCCGAGCCTGCACCAACCGCACCGCCTGCTCACCGACGGCGTCCGGCACGGCAAGACCCCGGAGTACCTGGAGACGCTGGAGTTCGAGGCCGAGGTCGAGAACACCCTGCGCATCCTTCCGCTGATGGTGCGGATGGGCATCCCGATCGTGGCCGGCGACGACTTCGGGTTCGCCTGGACCCCGCACGGCCGCTACGCCGAGGAGCTGGAGACGTACGTGACGATGGCCGGTATACCCGCGCCGGTGGTGCTGACCTGGGCCACCGCCAACGGAGCGCGGCTGGCCGGTCGGGGCGACGAGGCGGGCACGGTGCAGCCGGGGCGGCTGGCCGACCTGGTGGTCACCGACGGGGACCCGGCCGAGGACATCACCGTGCTGGGCCGACCCGAGTCGATCGAGCTGGTGCTGCTCGGCGGCCGGGTGGTCGCCGGGGACGCCGCCCGGTACCGCGCCGGGCAGCCCGCCGGGGTGGCCTGATGCGTCGGGGCGTACCCGTCGTCGGCCTGCTCGCGGTGGGTGCCTTCGCCATCGGCACCGACACGTTCGTGGTCGCCGGTGTGCTCCCCGAGGTGGCCGACAGCCTGCGGGTGAGCGTCGCCTCGGCCGGCTGGGTGAGCACCGTCTTCGCCCTCGCGTACGCGGTCGCCGCGCCGCTTCTCGGCGCCCTGACCGGCCGGCTGGAACGGCGTACCGTGCTGGTGGTCTCGCTGGTCGGGTTCACCGTGGGCAACGTCGCCTCCGCGCTCGCCCCCGACCTGCCGCTGCTGCTGCCGGCCCGGGTCCTCACGGCGGCCAGCGCCGCGCTCTACATCCCCGCGGCCACCGCGTCGGCGGCCGCCCTGGCCCCACCACAGCGGCGTGCCCGGGCCATGGCGGTGGTGCTCGGCGGCCTCTCCGCGGCCACCGTCGCCGGGGTGCCGTTCGGCACCTGGCTCGCCGCCGACCTCCAGTGGCGGGCCACCTTCTGGCTGCTCGCCGCCGTCGGCGCGGCCTGCGCGGTGGCGGTGACCGTCGGGCTGCCCGCGCTGGCGCTGCCGCCGGGCCCGTCGCTGGCCGTCCGCCTCGCCCCGGCCCGCGACAGCCGCGTCGGCCTGGCGGTGCTCACCACCGCGCTGTTCATGACCGGCGGCTACCTCGCGCTGACCTACGTCGGGGCGCTGCTCGCGCCGGCCACCGACGGCGACGGCACCGTCCTCGCGGTGCTGCTGCTGGTCTTCGGCGTACCGGCGGTCGCCGGGACCGTGCTCGGCGGACGCGCCACCGACCGGTGGGGTGGCGTGCCGGTGTTGCTGGTGTCGGTCGCCGGGCTCGCCCTGGTGTTGGTCACCCTGCCGCTGACCCGGCAGGCGCTGCTGCCCGCCGCGCTGGCCATGGCGGTCTGGGGCGTCTTCGCGATGGCCACCCAGCCGGCCCAGCAGCACCGGCTCTTCACCGTCGCGCCGACCTCCGGTCCGTTGCTGCTCTCGCTCAACTCGTCGGCCACGTTCGTGGGCATCGCGCTCGGCGGATTCCTCGGCAACCGGCTGCTGCGACACGGTGGCGCGGACGCCCTCGACCTGCTCGGGCCGGTCGGCGCAGCACTCTGCGTGCTGGCGCTGGGCACCACGCTGCTCGGCGCGCGGACCCGCTCCGACGGTCGGCCGCCGACCGCCGGATTGGCCTCACCGGATCACCCCGGATTGGCCACACCCGGTGGTCACCCCGCTGCGTACGGTCGGACCGACAATCGGACCCGAACCCTACGAGGATCACGATGACCCAGCTCAGCGACGGTGTGGACACCCTCACCGTGCGCATCGACGACCGGGTGCTGACCGCGGTGCCGGACTACGTGCTCGGCGTGATCGCCGTGCCGGTGGTCGATGTCGCTCCGGCGCCTCCCGCCGTGTCGGCGCTTCTCACCGCCGCCGAGGACGCGCTGCACGCGGTCGGTCTGGACAAGGCGGGCGTGGCCGACCTGCCGGGCATCGCCGCGTGGCGGGAGGCGTACCGGGCGGTGGGGGTGAACCCGAACCGGTTCCCCTGCGCCGCCGAGTCCATCGCCCGCCGGGTCGCCAAGGGTGACCGCCTGCCCCGGATCAACGCCCTGGTCGACCTCTGCAACGCGGTGTCGCTCGGCGCGGCGCTGCCGGTGGCCTCGTGCGCCGTCGACGGCCTCGCCGACCTCGCCGTCCGGCCGGCCGACGGCACCGAGACGTACCTGCCGCTCGGCGCTCCCGACGCCCCCGAGCGGCCCGAGCCGGGCGAGGTCGTCTACGCCGACGCCGACGGGCGGGCCCACTCGCGGCGTTGGAACTGGCGGCAGGGCCACCTGGTCCGCACCGATCTGGGGCGGCACCGGCTGCTGCTCACCGTCGAGTCGGCCCACCCCGGCGGCCGGGCCCAGGTGGTGGACGCGCTCGCCCGGCTCGCCACCGTCCTCGACGAACTGTCCGACAGCACGCGGCAGGAGGCGGTGCTCGACGGCGCGGCGACGAGCGCCGTCCTGCGTACCGCCCCGGTCGGCAGCGACAGTGGGAGCCGCTCGTGAACCGCGCGATCCTGGTGATCTACCGACCCGCGGCCGGTCGGTACGCGGCCCAGTTCCGCAGTGTCGTCGCCGCCGCCGCCGAGCTGGGCGTGGCCACCGTCGCGCTGTTGCCGACCGGGCAGCCGGCCGCCGAAGCCGCCGGACTGCCCTGCTACTTCGCCGACCTCGACGACTCCGAAGCCGTTCGCGCGGTGGTCACCACGATCATCGCCGCGCACCCGGTCGAGCGCGTCTTCCCGCTCTTCGAGGGTGACGTGCTCACCGCCGCGCACTGCCGCCGCGACCACGGCATCCCGGGTCTCGACCCGGAGGAGGCGCTGACCTTCCGGGACAAGAACGTCATGCACCGCCGGGCCGTCGAACTGGGCGTGCCGGTGGCCCGCTCGTGCCGACCCGAGACGATCGGCGCGGTCGCCGAGTTCGCCGCCGAGGTGGGCTGGCCGGTGGTCATCAAGCCGTACGCCGGCTGGGCCTGCGGCGACACGCACCGGGTGGACTCCGCCGAGGACCTGGCCCGGGTGTGGCCGCTGGTCGCCGACGACCGGCACGACTACCGGGTGGAGGAGTACGTCCGGGGCGTCGAGTACCACGTCGACTCGCTGCTGCGCGACGGCGAGGTGGTCTTCGACCAGTTGTCCCGCTACACGTACTCCATCCTGGAGTTCCGCGACGAGCCCGGCGGCACGGTCTCCCGCAAGCACGACCTGACCCCGGCGGAGCGGCGCATCGTGGCCGCCAGCGCCACCGTGCTGCGCGGCTTCGGCATGCGTACCGGCGTGGCGCACGTGGAGTTCTTCCTCCGCGACGACGGCGGGCTGGTCTTCGGCGAGGCGGCCGCCCGGGCGGGTGGCGGCTCGATCGTCCCCGCCATCCAGGCCGGGCGGGGGATCAACCTGGCCGGGGAGTGGTGCCGACTCGAACTGGACCCGGGGCACGTGCCGGCGGCCACCGTCGGCCCGGAGATCGGCACCGAGTACCTGTGCTCCGACCGGTACGGCCGGATCACCGCGATCACCACGGCGGACGAGCTGCGGGCACTCGACTCGGTGCTCGACGCGGACGTGTGGAAGAGCGTCGGCGACGTGCTCGCCGCGCCGACCGCGTCCAACGACGTCCTCGGCTGGTACGTCTGCGAGGGGCGCGACTTCGACGACGTCCGCGCCCGGTTCAAGGTGATCCGGGACGCCTTCCAGGTGGTCACCGAGCCGGTCGGTGACGCGTGAGCTGGCTGGGCCGGTTCCAGGCCCTACCGCGCCCGCTGCGGATGCTGGTCTACGCCTCCTTCATCAACCGGGCCGGCATGTTCGTCTTCCCGCTGTTGGCGGTCTACCTGGTGCAGAGCCGGCACCTCAGCACCGGCGAGGCGGGTGTGCTGATCTCCGTCGGCAGCACCGGCCTGCTCGCCGGCAGCCTGCTCAGCGGCCCGGTGTGCGGTCGCGCCGGCCGACGCGCCGCGTTGGTGTCGAGCCTGCTGCTCAACGCGGTCGGCTACCTGGGTCTCGCCCTGCTCGACGGCCCCACCTGGACGTACGCGGCGCTGCTCTTCGTCG
This sequence comes from Micromonospora sp. WMMD964, assembly GCF_029581455.1. Taxonomy (NCBI): domain Bacteria; kingdom Bacillati; phylum Actinomycetota; class Actinomycetes; order Micromonosporales; family Micromonosporaceae; genus Micromonospora; species Micromonospora sp. WMMD964. The sequence continues at coordinate 3,931,350 of NZ_CP120860.1, forward strand.
CGCTGGTCGGGATGGGGATGTTCGCCCCGGCGGCGAACACGCTCATCGCCGACCTGACCGAACCCGAGCAGCGGCCGTTCGCGTACACCGTCAGCTACCTCGCCAACAACCTCGGCATGGGGGTCGGCCCCCTGCTCGGCGGGATCGCGGCGGCCTACTCCTACCAGCTGATGTTCGCCGGGAACATCCTGCTCGGCCTGGTCGCTGCGGCCACCATCTGGTTGTTCGTGCCAGCCGACACCCGGCGCGTGCCGGTGCCCTCACCGGTCGCCGGCACCCGTCGGGCCGGGCTGCTGCGCGACCTCGACGTGGCGGTGCTGGTGATCGTCTCGTTCTGTTACGTCGCACCACTGATCGGTCTGGAATACACGCTGCCGCTCGCGGTCACCACCGTCCTGCACTCGTCGGTGGCGGTGGTGGGTGCGGTCTACACCATCAACAGCGTGGTCGTGGTCAGCGCCAGTCTGCTGATCGAGAAGCGGATGAAGGCGTACTCCACGCGTACCCTGCTGGTCGTCGCGGGCCTGCTCTGGTCCACCGGGATGGCCGTGCTGGTGTTCGCGTTCTCGCTGCCCGCCGTGCTGCTGTCCACAGTGGTCTGGACGCTGGGGGAGATCATCGCCTCGGTGGTGGTGCCCACCTACATCGCCGACCACGTCGAGGAGCACCGGGTCAGCGGCTTCATGGCCCTGAACGGTTTCGTGCTCAGCTCCGCCCGCCTGGTCGTGCCGATGGGCCTCGGCTTCGTCTGGCAGACCGGTGGTCACCAGCCCGTCCTCCTCCTGCTCCTGCTGACCCCGGTGGTCGGCATGGTCGCGTTCGCAGTGCTGCGGATGCGACCGGCTGCCCGGTCCGTGCCGTCACCTGCCGAGCCGGCCACCACCAGTTCCTGACACCCACCCCTGGAAGAGGCCATGACCGCGACGAAGTTCGTGCTGCCCGAGAGCGACATCCCGACGACCTGGTACAACGTGGTCCCCGATCTGCCCAAGGGGCTCCCTCCGATGCTGCACCCCGGCACCCGGGAGCCCATCACCCCGGCCGACCTCGAACCGCTCTTCGCCACCGGCATGGTCGAGCAGGAGTTCTCCACCGAGCGGGACATCGACATCCCCGGGCCGGTGCTCGACATCTACCGGCAGTGGCGGCCCAGCCCGCTGGTGCGGGCCCGTCGCCTGGAACAGGCCCTCGGCACGCCGGCCCGGATCTACTTCAAGTACGAGGGGGTCAGCCCGGCCGGCAGCCACAAGCCGAACACCGCCGTCCCGCAGGCGTACTACAGCAAGCAGGACGGTGTGCAGCGGCTGACCACGGAGACCGGCGCCGGCCAGTGGGGCAGTTCGCTGTCGATGGCCTGCTCCTACTTCGGCCTCGACTGCGAGGTCTTCATGGTGCGGGTCAGCTACGACCAGAAGCCGTACCGGCGGGGCCTGATGGAGACGTTCGGGGCGTCGGTCACCGCGAGCCCGAGCGACCGCACCGGGGCGGGCCGGGCGGCGCTCGCCGCCGACCCGGACTCCAGCGGCAGCCTCGGCCTGGCCATCTCCGAGGCGGTGGAGGCGGCGATGAGCAGCGGCGGCAGCGCCAAGTACGCCCTCGGTTCGGTGCTCAACCTGGTGCTGATGCACCAGACCATCATCGGTCAGGAGGCGTTGCTCCAGTTGGCGATGGCCGACGACTACCCGGACATCGTGGTCGGCGCGGCCGGCGGCGGCTCCAACTTCGCCGGGCTGGCCCTGCCGTTCCTGCGCCGCCAGTGGGGCGGCGGCCCGGCGGTGCGGTTCGTCGCCGCCGAGCCCGCCTCCTGCCCGTCGCTGACCCAGGGCAGCTACGACTACGACTTCGGCGACACCGCCGGGCTCACCCCGCTGGCCAAGATGCACACCCTGGGCCACGACTTCCACCCGCCGTCGATCCACGCCGGTGGGCTGCGGTACCACGGCATGGCGCCGATCGTGAGCGCGCTGCGGGAGATCGACCTGATCGAGGCGCGGGCGGTGCCGCAGACCGCCTGCTTCGAGGCCGGTGTGCTGTTCGCCCGCAGTGAGGGGATCGTGCCGGCCCCCGAGTCCACCCACGCGGTGCGGGTGGCGGTGGACGAGGCGATCCAGTGCCGGGAGACGGGCGAGTCGAAGGCGATCGTCTTCTCCCTGTCCGGGCACGGCCACTTCGACATGCAGGCCTACATCGACTACTTCGCCGGGAAGCTGACGGACTGACCTCGCAAGGGGGTGGGCGCGGTGCGGCGCCCACCCCGCGACGAGTACCGGGGGTGAAAGTGCACAGCGAAGCAGGGACCATCCTCGCCATCAACGGATCGGAACGGGTCGGCGGCAACACCGACCACGCCATCGCGTACGCGGGACGACTCATCGCCGAGCGGGGTGCCGTCCTGCGCACCATCCAGTTACGTGAGCACCGGATCTCGCCGTGCAGCCCGTGCGGCGACTGCAACAGCCGCGCCCTGCCCTGCCAGGTGGACGACGACGTCCCCGCCCTGGTGGAGCAGATGACAGCCGCCGACGGGCTGATCTACGCGGCCCCGGTGCACGGCTTCGGCCTGGCCCACCTCATGCAGGTCTTCATCGAGCGCGCAGGCGTCGGCTACCTGCGGTTCGCCCGTCCGCTGGCGGACAAGGTGGGCGGCATCATCGTCACCGGGCGGCGCTACAGCGACTCCTCCGTACACAACCAGATCGTCAACAACCTGCTGCTCAACCGGATGATCCTGGTGGGCAGCGGCTTCCCCGTCCTGCTGCGCAACACCACCGGCACGCCGGGCCTGCACGACGCCGAGGGCGTCGACGCGCTGGAGCGGATGGTGCACCGGATGCTCGACATGGTGCAGCTGCTCAAGCAGCACCAGCGGGTCGACGGCGATCCGGTCCTGCCGCGCCGGGACCGCAACGAACGCGTGCCGCGGCCCCGCCGCAACGATTCCGCCCCGACCAGAGGAGATATCGAGAATGTCCACTGAGCAGGTCGCCGCGCCGGTCGGCATCGACTTCCCGGCCACCGAGTGGGAGAGGTGGGACAAGCCGGGCGCCGAGGGGCGCGTCAAGATCTCGTACGTCGGCGGGCAGCGGCTGCGGCTGCTGGAGTTGCCGCCCGGCTTCGACGAGCACCACTGGTGCCTGCGCGGGCACACCGGCTACGTCCTGCAGGGTGAGTTCACCATCCACTTCCGGGACCGGTCGGTGCCGTGCCGTCCCGGCATGGGCTTCGTGATCCCCGACGACGAGGAGCACCGGTCCCAGGGCAGCGACGCGGAGCCCACCGTCGTCTTCGTGGTCGACCAGGTCCCCCAGCCATGAGCGACCAGCACTGGTTCGCGGCACCGGCCGGCTCCCCGCCGGCCGGCGCCGCCGACGGCCCGGGCCGGATCGCCGAACTGCGGGGCGTCATCGACCACCTCGACCAGCGGATCATCGCCCTGCTGGCCGAGCGCACCCGGGTGGTGCAGGAGCTGACCGCGTACAAGACGGACGAGGCGACGGTCCGGTCACCCGACCGGGTGCGGCAGGTGCTCGACCGGGTGTCCGACCTGGCCGTCGGCAACGGCATGCCGCCGCAGGTGGCGGTCGGCACGTACCGGGCCCTCATCGACGAGCTGACCCGGATGCAGCTCGACATGCTGGCGGCCCGCCGTGCCGCCGCGTCGGCGGGGGAGGAGCGGTGAGCCGGACGCCGGTCGACCTGCGGCACGCCCTGGCCACCCTCGACCCGCTCCCCGGTGAGCTGGTCCGCGTCGCCACCGAGCTGCCGGCCCGCTACGGCGTCTCCGCGCACTACGCCCGCTGGGCCGGTGCGCCCGCCGCCCCGCCCACCGGTGCCGGCCCGGCGGTGCTGTTCGACCGGGTACGCCCCGACCACGGTCCGACCCGAGCGGTGCTGATGGGCCTGTACGGCACCCGTCGGCGCGCGGCCGGCCTGCTCGGGTGCACGCCCGCCGAGCTGCCGCACCGGCTGCTCGACGCGGTGGCCTCGCCCCGCCCGCCGGTGCCCGCGCCCGACCCGGCCCGCTGGCCCCGCGAGGCGCTGCCGGTGGACCTGACCGCACTGCCGGTGCCGGTGCTCACCGACGAGGACGCCGGGCCCTACCTGACCCTCGGCGCGGTGCTCGCCACCGACCCGGACACCGGCGTCCGCAACCTGTCGGTGCACCGGATGTGCGTTCAGGGCCCGGACACGCTCACCATCTGGATGGTGCCCGGCCGGGACCTGGAGCTGGCTCACCAGGCCGCGTTGCGTCGGGGACGCCCGTTGCCGGTGGCCGTCCACCTCGGCCTGTGCCCGGCGGTGCTGCTCTCGTCCTGCTGCCCGACCTCGTTGGTGCCACCCGACCTCGACGAGTTGGCGGTGGCCGGCGCCCTCGCCGGGCAGCCGGTGGAGCTGCTGCCCTGCCGCACGGTGGACGCCGAGTTCATCGCGCACGCCGAGTACGTCATCGAGGGCGAGTTGCTGGCCGACCGGGCGCCGGAGAGCCGACACGGCACTGTCGCCACCCCGGAGTTCCTCGGCTACCAGGGCCGGGCGCACCCCGCTCTGCCGTTGATCCGGGTCACCGCGATCACCGCCCGGGAGAGCCCGATCCTGCAGGCCGTGTCCGGGCCGGGGCACGAGCAGTCGGTGCTGCTCGGCTTCGGGATGGAGGCCGCGGTGCTGGACCTGCTGCGTCGGCGGGGCACGCCGGCGCTGGCGGCGCACTGCCACACGGCCGGTGGCGGTCAGCTCATGGTGGTGCTGCAGTGGCCGGCGAAGCGCGGCCCGGAGGACGACGTCGCGGTACGCGCCGCCGCCGAGGCGGTGCTGGAGCGGTTCCGGATGGCCAAGCTGGTGCTGTGCGTGGACGACGACGTCGACATCGAGTCCGACCAGGACCTGTGGTGGGCGATGGTCACCCGCTTCCAGGCCGATCAGGATCTGCGGGTGTTGCCGGACCGGGAGGGTTTCCCCCTCGACCCGAGCCAGCACACCGGCTACTCGCCGTCGCTCTCGGCCGACGGGCGCACGGCGAAGGCGGTCTTCGACTGCACCGTCCCGTACGCCCAGCGGCCCCGGTTCGCCCGGCCCCGCTTCACCGAGCCGTCGATTCCCGCACCGCGGCGGCCAGCAGTGCCACGCCCTCGGTGATCCGGGCGGTGGGCAGTGCCGCGTACCCGATCAGGAAGGTCGGCTCGGTCGGTGGCCGGCTGACGAAGTATCCCGAGGCCGGGTAGACCCGGACGTTGCGCGCGGCGGCGGCGCGGACGATGGCCGCCTCGTCGGCGTCGGACGCGCCGCCCAGGGTCACCAGCACGTGCAGCCCGGCCGCCGTGCCGGAGATCCGTACGCCCGCGCCGAAGTGTTCGTAGAGCGCCTCCAACAGCCGGGCGCGTCGCTGCCGGTAGAGGCGGTCCATCCGGCCGATGTGCCGGGCGTACGCGCCGGAGGAGATGAATTCGGCGAGTGCCTCCTGGGTCAGCGTCGGGGTCAGCCGATCGGTGATCCACTTGACGCCGAGGAACGGCCGGACGAGGTGGGGCGGCAACACCGCGTACCCGATGCGCAGTGAGGGGAAGAGGGTCTTGCTGAAGCTGCCGACGTAGACCACGTCCGCGTCCTGCGGGTCGGCGGCCAGCGACGGGAGCCGCTCCTCGGCGAACGTGAACTCGTTGTGGTAATCGTCCTCCAGCACGGTGGCGGTGTGTTCGCGGGCCCAGCGCAGCAGCGCTCGTCGCCGCCGCTCGGACATGATGAACCCGGTCGGGAACTGGTGCGACGGGGTCACGTAGATCAGGCGTACCCGGGACGGGTCATGGCCGTGCGCGCGGACCTGGCGGTCGATCTCCTCGACCCGCAGGCCCTCCTCGTCGACAGCGACCGGCACCACGGCGGCCCGGGAGTAACCGAAGATCTGCCGCAGCACGGTGTGGCTCGGGTCCTCGATGACCACCACGTCGTCCGGGCCGACGAGCAGCCGGACCAGGATGTCCATGGCCTGGGTGGCGCCGCTGGTCACCACCGTGTGCTCGCGGTCGGCGTCGAGCGCGCGGCTGCGGCGCAGCAGCGCGCTGATCTGGGTCCGCAGCGACAGGGCGCCCTCGGCCGGGCCGTAGCCCAGCGCCACCGCGTCGGCCCGACTCACCGCCTCGGCGAGCGACTGCCGCCACCGGGTCACCGGGAAGCTGGCCAGCGCCGGGGTGCCGTGCCGGAAGTCGTACGCTCCGTCGGGCCGGTGCATCGGCGCTGGTTCCCAGGGCTTCCACAGCGGGCTGCCCGCGTCGGTGGGGAGCGGGGGCTCGGGCCACAGTGGCGAGCGGGCGGCGCGTCGGGGCGGTGGCGGGGTGTCGGTGGGCGCGCCGCTGACCCGGGTGCCGGACCCACGCCGTGAGGTGAGCACCCCGTTGGCCCGCAGCAGTTCGTATGCCCGGGTCACCACGGTCCGGGAGACCCGGAGTTGGTGGGCCAGTTCACGGCTCGGCGGCACCGGGTCGCCGGGGCGCAGCCGACCGGTGCGCACGGACCCGCTGATCTGGTCGCAGAGCTGTTGTTGCAACGGAACCGCACTGTCGCGGTCCAGTGCGACGAGAAGCTGGGACGAACTCACCTGCGCACGCACCCCCCGGATCGACGCTGGTCCCGAGTCTAGTCGCGGCTCGGTGACCGTCTGTCGATGCCGTCAGGCGTACGCGAGGAGGAAGTCGACGGTGCCGGTGCCGCCGGGCTGCCCGGGGGCGACGGGCAGACCGGGTTCACTGTTCAGGACGTAGAACCCGCCGCTGCCGACCAGGCGGGGCGTGACGGCGAGGATCTGCGCGGCCATGCTCGCCCCGGTGGGGCGTACCACGCTGTCGAGCAGGAGCCGGAAGAGGTTCTCGTTCAGGTTCGCGACGTGCAGGACCCGGTACGAGCGGGGGGCGGGCTGGCCCGTGGCGGTCAGGCCCCAGACGGGTACGACCTGGTTGCGCCAGCGCGACGGGTTGTTGGTGATCGTGCTGTCGTGGTTGTTCAGCTGCGTCTGGATGCCCGAGTGGATCCCGGCCAGGTGGATGTGCAACTGGTCCTGCTGGCGGATCGTCGGGTCGGCCGAGTTGATGCCCAGCCCGATGTGCGGGTAGACGACATGTGCGGGTTGCCCGGGCTGTGCGTTGTTCCACGCCTCCAGCCAGTAGTTCGGGGCGCTGGTGGTCGTGATGAACGGGCACTCGATGCCGCTGATCCGGCAACTGGGGACGAGCAGGAAGTCGTGGTTCGACCCCGACCCGCCGTTGAGGATGACGTAGGTGGCTGTCGTCCGCAGGCACTGCGGGAACGGCGGGCCGGTCTTCGTGCCCTCGCAGACCTGTACCCGGTCCCACAGGTCGTACCTGCCTCCGGTGTCGGCGGGGTAGCCGCACAGTTGGGAGGGCGTGGGGCAGGCGGTGGCGCCGGGGCCGCCGGGTTCCGGTGGGGACGGTGCGGGGGTCTGGCCGCCGTCGGCGTGCCCGCCGTCGGCCAGGGCCCGGTCGGCGCCCATCAGGCCCAGGAGGCCGGTCGCGCCGGCGGTCCCGGAGAGCCGGACGAACTGTCGTCTGGGTATCGCGCCCACCGTGACCTCCGTGATCGCCCTCCAGGGACGAGTCGAGATTAGGGCGAACCGACCGGACGGTGCGGCGGCCGGAGACCGCGTCCCCTGAACGTGTCCGCTGCCGGACCGATGCGCGGTCGAGGGCCCGGCCGGGCCCTCGCGCTCACCGGTCGCGGCAACCCACCTGGTCGCCGATCTCGGTCGGGATGCCGAACGGGCTGCATTCGATCGCGCTGCCTTCGCCCAGCTTCTTCCACCTGCCGTCGTCGTACTCGAAGACCAGGACGCCGTCGCCCTGCATGCTCGGGTCGACGGCGAGCACCCCGGCCGTCGCCCACCGGCGGGCACAGTTGATCTGGTCCGGGTCGATCCGGTGGCTGTCGCCGAGCCCCGACACCCGTTGGAGGGTGGCCGCGCTGACCGGACAGGCGGCCCGGGTGGCGTCGGGTGCCGCGGGTGTCGTGCGGGTCGGCGAGGTGTGCGGGGAGGCGGACGTGGAGCCGGGTGCGGGCGACGTGGTGCCTGCTCCGGCCTCGGGCTCGGACGAGGGGGTCGTGCAGGCTGCGAGGCCCGCCAGTACGGCGACGGGCACGAGGGCGCGTAGCGGTGTCGAGGTCATCGGGTCCTCCGGTCCGACCTGGAAGGTGTCTCCCGCTAGACGCCCGGGGCCCCGTCGGGGTTGCGGCCGGCCGCGAGACCGGAATCGGCGATGGACGGTACATCCGATGTATGGGGAGCTGCCTGATCGCTCCACCGTGCCCGGTCGGTGGTTCGTCGGTTCCGGGCGGCGTCGGGTCGAGGGCGCGCTCCCGCCGATGATGCGCCACGGAATGGGCGCGAAGGTGAATTCCCATCATCTATCGACCATTGCCGATTCCGTTGCGTCGGAGTAACCTTCGCGAAACACATCAGATGTCTGGCTGTCTCCGGGGCTGATCTCGGCCGGTCAACGCGGTCGCGGTCGATGCCGGCGAGCGGATCCCGACGACGGCTCTCATGGTTGTCCCGCTTCGGGTGGCCGGACCGGTCACCGTTTGGAGGATCGATGTCCGACCTGACTCGACGGCAAGCCATCAAGATCGGCGCAGCCGGTGCGGGCGGCGCTCTCCTGCCGCTGCCCTGGACCGCCGCGGCCCGCGCGGACGCGGTGGCCCCGCCGCAGGTGCTGGCCGCCGGGGACCTCGCCCTCTGGTACGACGAGGGGGCCGGCACCGACTGGCTCCGGGCGCTGCCGATCGGCAACGGCCGACTCGGCGCCATGGTCTTCGGCAACGTCGACACGGAACGGCTCCAACTCAACGAGGACACCGTCTGGGCCGGCGGGCCTCACGACCCCAGCAACCCCCGGGGCGCGGGAGCGCTGGCGGAGATCCGTCGCCTGGTCAACGCCAACCAGTGGACCCAGGCCCAGGATCTGATCAACCAGACCATGATGGGTAACCCCGGCGGGCAGTTGGCCTACCAGACCGTCGGCAACCTCCGGCTCGCCTTCGGGTCCGCCAGCGGCGCGTCACAGTACGACCGGACGCTGGACCTCACCACCGCCACCGTCACGACGTCGTACGTGCTGAACGGCGTCCGTCACCAGCGGGAGGTGTTCGCCAGCGCGCCGGACCAGGTCATCGCGATGCGTCTGACCGCCGACCGGAGCAACTCGATCAGCTTCACCGCCACCTTCGACAGCCCGCAGCGGACGTCGGTGTCCAGCCCGGACGGTGCCACGATCGGCCTGGACGGCGTCTCCGGAAACCAGGAGGGCGTCACCGGCCAGGTCCGCTTCCTCGCCCTGGCCAATGCCACCGTCACCGGCGGCAGCGTGTCCAGCTCCGGCGGGACCCTGCGGGTCACCAACGCCACGAGTGTGGTCCTGCTCATCTCCATCGGCTCCAGCTACGTCAACTACCGCAACGTCGGCGGCGACTACGGGGGCATCGCACGGCAGCGCCTCAGCGCCGCGCGGGCCACCAGCTTCGATACGCTGCGCAGCAGGCACGTGGCCGACTACCAGGCGCTCTTCAACCGGGTCACCCTGGACCTAGGCCGCACCTCCGCCGCCAACCAGACGACCGACGTGCGGATCGCCCAGCACAACAGCGTCAACGACCCGCAGTTCTCCGCGCTGTTGTTCCAGTTCGGCCGGTACCTGCTGATCTCGTCCTCGCGGCCGGGCACCCAGCCGGCCAACCTGCAGGGCATCTGGAACGACTCGCTGACCCCCTCGTGGGACTCGAAGTACACGATCAACGCGAACCTGCCGATGAACTACTGGCCGGCCAACACGACGAACCTGGCCGAGTGCCACAACCCGGTGTTCGACATGGTCCGGGAGCTCTCCGTCGCCGGTGCGCGTACCGCTCAGGTGCAGTACGGCGCGGGCGGCTGGGTCACCCACCACAACACCGACGCGTGGCGGGCCACCGCCGTGGTGGACGGCGCGTTCTGGGGGATGTGGCAGACCGGTGGCGCGTGGCTCTCGGTGTTGATCTGGGACCACTACCTGTTCAACGGCGACATCGAGTTCCTGCGGACGAACTACCCGGCCATGAAGGGCGCCGCGCAGTTCTTCCTGGACACGCTGGTGACCGAGCCGACCCTCGGCTACCTGGTCACCAACCCGTCCAACTCACCGGAGCTCAGCCACCACTCGAACGCCAGCGTGTGCGCCGGCCCCACCATGGACAACCAGATCCTGCGCGACCTCTTCGACGGCGTCGCCCGCGCCAGCGAGATTCTGAACGTGGACAGCACCTTCCGGGCCCAGGTCCGGGCCACCCGGGACCGGCTCCCCCCGATGAAGATCGGTGCGCGCGGCAACATCATGGAATGGCTCTACGACTGGGTGGAGACCGAGCCCAACCACCGGCACATCTCCCACCTCTACGGGCTGGCCCCCAGCAACCAGATCACCAAGCGCGGCACCCCGCAGCTGTTCGAGGCGGCGCGCCGGACCCTGGCGTTGCGCGGCGACGACGGGACGGGCTGGTCGCTGGCCTGGAAAATCAACTTCTGGGCTCGGATGGAGGAGGGCAAGCGGGCCCACGACCTGATCCGCTACCTCGCCACCACCGCCCGGCTCGCGCCCAACATGTTCGACCTGCACCCGCCGTTCCAGATCGACGGCAACTTCGGCGCGACGGCGGGCATCGCCGAGATGCTGCTGCAGAGCCACGCCGGTGAGCTGCACATCCTGCCCGCGCTTCCACCGGCGTGGCCGGCCGGGAAGGTGACCGGCCTGCGGGGTCGCGGCGGGCACACGGTCAGCATCACCTGGAGCAACGGTCAGGCCACCGAGGTACTCGTCCGACCGGACCGCGCCGGCACGGTCCGCCTGCGCGCCCGCATCCTCACCGGCACCGTCACGGTCGTCGACACCGCCGACGGTTCGGCGCCCCGGGTCACCCGGATCGAGTCCGACCTGGTCGAGGTCACCGTCCAGGCGGGGCGCACCTACCGGGTCACCAGCACGGGCGTCGCCACCCCGACGCTGGAGCAGAGCTTCACCAACGCCGGCATCACCAACGACAGCAACACCAACGTCGGCAACTTCGACGGCAACGGGGCAAGCCTCTCCGCTCAGGCCCTGGCGTCGGCCGGAGCCAGCCCGGGCGCCACGATCAGCCGCAACGGGGTGACCTTCCGCTGGCCCAACGTCAGCCCCGGCACCGCCGACAACGCCGTCGCCTCCGGCCAGACCATCGGCATCAGCGGCACCGGCAGCACGCTCGGCTTCCTGCTGACCGGCACCTACGGCGCGGTGTCCGGAACAGGAACCGTGGTGTACGCCGACGGCACCCGCCAGACGTTCACGCTGAGCTCGCCCGACTGGTACGGCGGCCCGCACTCCGGTGGCACCGCCGCCATCGTGTCCGCGTACCAGAACCGGCCCAACAACGCCCGGCAGGCCACGGCCGCCTGCATCTACTACGTGGGTGTGTCGTTGCAGAGCAAGGCCGTGGCCCAGGTCGTCCTGCCCAACATCAGCGCGCGGCCGGCGGCCAACGTGCCGACCATGCACGTCTTCGCCATCGCGATCGGCGGCTGACGGCGACGATTCCTGCTTGGGGGAGCACGACCGGGCCCGTCCCACCTGGGGACGGGCCCGGTCGTGTTTGGCGTTCGGCGGTGACCGCCGGTCACCTTCCTCCGCTCATCAGCACATCGACGTGCCGGGCCAGCCGGAGCGCACCCTGGAGTTGGGCATACTCGGCCTGTTCGTCTAGCGGATGCGCTCCCCGCGGCTCTCGATCCGGAAGTGGTCGACGGCGACGTCGAGGTCGGTGGAGGCGCCGCCCCGGTTGAAGGCCAGCACCCCGGCCTTCGTCGGCTCGGCGTTCAGCGTCTGGGAGCCGATGTAGCGGTAGACGCTTCCGTCGGTGGAGTAGTAGGCCCGGTACCGGTCCCCGGTCTTGGTCAGCCGCAGCCAGATGGTCCCGTCGGCCCCGACGATGCGCTGGGCGTCCGCCCCGGTGATCTCCACCGTCGATGTGACGCCGCTCTGTTCGCGCAGGAAGACGACCCGGGCCTTGTGGACAGGTGCGTTGGCGTTGGCCATCTCCCAGGCGAGCTTGACGTAGTTGTCGTCGTTCACGTACGCGAGGACACCGCCCTGCTCGTTGTTGGCGGCGAGTGGCCGGGAGAAGACGATCCGGGAGTCGGCCGTCCAGTCTCCGTCGACGTCCTGGAGCGCCAGGTTCCGCGCGGTGTTGGCGGTGCCCTGCAGGTCGCCCTGCTGGGCGGTGATGACGAGTGACCCGTCGGCCAGACGCCACCTGCTGTCGTCCGGCCGGACCCACTGCCACTGCGGGCCGAGCGAGGTCGAGTCGAACTCGTCGCTGCCGGTGAGGGTGGTGTTCAGGTCGACCACGTAGACCGACGACGCGCCGCCGTTGGTGACGGTGACCCGAGCCTGCCCGGTGGCGCTGTCAGCCTGCTCGACCACCACCGAGGCGGCGGGGTCGGCGGCACGCGCCGCGACGGTCGGCACGGTCGTGGTGCCGGCCGGCGTGAGGACGTTGTAGTGCCGCACCGCCGGGGAGAAGGACGCCAGGGGCTCGTCGTCGACGCGCAGGCTCGCGAGCGTCGTGTCGGGCACCAGGTTGAAGACGTAGTTCTTCACCAGCGGCCCGAAGAAGCCCTTGGTGGCGACCTTGACGACCGCCTGACCGGGTACGTCGGCCGCCTGCGAGACGATCTCGTAGCGGGCCTTCCGGTCGGCGGTCCGCACCTTCGTGATGGTCGGCGACGCCCCGGCCGGCACCGGGATGGTGTATGCGTTGTCCGACAGGTTGAAGCCGCCGAACTCCTTCCCACCCACCACGATCGTCGCGGACAGCGGTGCGTCGTCCACCGGGATGTCCCGCCCGCTGAACTCCCTCCAGTAGTTCACCGACGTGTCCCGCCAGTCGGCGGCGTCCGCCTCGTGGACGGCCAGCTTGGCGCGTACCTCCGTGAACCGGCGTGCGTCGATGTCGGGCTGGAGCGTCTCCCAGGTCTCCCGCATCCAGGTCACGTACTGCACGCCCATCTGGTAGCGGTAGACCAGCTCGTCCCAGAAGGTCCGACCGTTGTCCATCCGATGGCCCCAGGGCACGTGGTGGAACCACATCAGCAGGTTCTCCGGCACCGACTCGATGTCGCCGTAGCGTTGCTGCAACCGCGGGAAGTACTGGGCGGCCAGGTTGCTGCCGGTGGGGGAGCGGTCGAAGCCCAGCCCGACGCTGTCGGCCTTGTTGTAGTAGATCGGGCTCCAGTCGTCGCGGCCCGCCCAGTCGGCGGGGTCGGGGCGGTAGTGGGCGCCCTCGGCGAACTGGTGGCCGATGCCCAGCGGCGTCTGGTAGCTGACCAGCGACTCCCAGGAACCCATCATCATCGCCCGGATGGTGTCGACGACCCGGCGGTCGTTGCTCCAGGTCATCCGGACCCAGTCCGTGGCGATGTCCGCCGAGTCGAGTGTCCAGTCCCACGCCTGGCGGCCGAAGGCGAAGAGGTTCGCCTGGGAGAAGTGGTGCCCGGTCAGGTTGTCGGCGTTGCCGAGGTTGGCGACCCCGACGATGGCGGTGTCCGAGTGGTGCTGGGCGGTCCCGTCGACGACGTCGCCGACCAGGCGCTCGCGCAGCAGTTTCCCGTTGGCGTCGGTGGCGTACGTGTCGGTCTTGAGGATCTCCTCGTACATCGGACCGAGGTAGGCCAGCATCCAGTTCTGGCCCGTGTACTCCTGCGTGATCTGGAGTTCCAGGGCCTGGTTGGTGTTCTCCATCCGGCCGAACATCGGGTGGATGGGTTCCCGGGCCTGGAAGTCCAGTGGCCCGTTCTTGGTCTGGAGGAACACGTTGTCGGCGAAGCGCCCCCGGCTGCCGTCCGGCTGGACCTCGTCGTCGATCGGCCCGAACTCCAGGTAGGCCCGCTTGAGCCGGTCGTTGTCGACCTCGGCGTTGTAGACGAACGTCCGCCAGTGCACCGTCATCCCGAGCGGTGCCACCGCGGCGGCGATGGCGTTCGCGCCGTCACCGTGGTCGTACCCGAAATCCTGTGGCCCCGGCTGGCCCTCCGAGTTGGCCTTCACGGTGAGGCCCATGAAGTCCGGGATGGCGGCCTGGATCTGCCGGGCCCGGCGGTTCCACCAGCCCCGGAAGTCGGTGCCGTACGGGTCGAGCTGGCTGTTGGTCAGCGTGTCCGGCGCGAACCGGCTGTCGGTGGGCGCGGTGTAGCGGATCGACAGGCCCAACGTGACGCCGTACGGGCGCAGCGCGTCGGCGAGGGCCGCCTCCTGCGCGATCCGGGCGCTGGTCAGGTACGCGTTGTCGGCGTTGACGTTGTTGATGGTGATGCCGTTGATGCCCAGGGACGCCAGCGCGCGTGCCACCACGATGTAGCGGTCCAGGATGACGGGCAGGTTCCGGCCGGCGCTCGCCCCGGTCGCCGCGAAGTTGAAGATCGCCCCGCTCTCGCCGTTCAGTCCGCCCAGGCCGGAGGCGTTGTTGCCGGCGTAGAGGCGCTCGGTCTCCCAGTTGTTCAGCAGCCGGTGTTTGATCTTCGGTGACTCGGCGACGCGGAGGCGGTCGATGGGCTTCTGCGTCTGCAGCAGCCGCAGGAACGCGTACGTGCCGTACAGCGCGCCGAGGTCGGTGTTGCCGGCGATGACGGTGAACCGCGCCTTCCCGCTCGTCACCGAGCGGACGAGGTAACCCTCGTCACCGACCCTGGCCAGGTCCCGCGCTGCGACGGCACGGCTCACCACCGGCGAACTCGTGGGCGTGCCGACGACCACGGCACCGTCCGGAACGCGGTGACCGTCGGCGGTCGTCACGGGAGTCGGTCGGCCGAGCAGCCCGCCCAGCCCGCGTACCAGCTCGTCCCGGGCCGCGCCCAGCGTGGTCTCGGCCAACTTCTCGGCGGACCCGGGGGCCATGGCGAGGTCCGGCGTGTGCCGGTGGACCTTCGTGGCGTCGGCGTTCTCGACCACGATGCCGGTGACCGTCCGGCGGTAGTCGCGCAGCAGCTTCGGGTCGCTCACCGGCACGTACCGCAGCCACAGGTCGGAGCCGCTGTAGTCGTCAGGTGACGGGGCCGCGGCAACGGGCGTCGTGGCGACCGTCAGGGTGGCCGCGACCGTGGCGAGCACCGTTCCCAGCACGATGAGGGTTCGCCGTAGCCTGGGCGTCGAGCCTCGGATCATCGCCGTCTCCTCGTTCGTCCGCTCGGGAAGTCGTGCGTTCCGGCGCGCACGACATTCGACAGATCGTGAAACGTCGATGCTGCGCGGTGCGACCGCAGCTCGGCAACGAGTTGTCGTTTCTTGCCGCGACCCGCGCGGCCTCAGGGCGTCCCGGCCGTTGCTGGGCCGCCCCACCCGAATCGGGTAGCGCCGCCCGCTCCCTCGTGGAACTGTCGCCGCGTGACTCAACCGACTCTGCGCACCGCCCGTCTGCTGATGGTCCCCCTCGCCGATCGGCACTTCGAACTGGAGGTCGAGCTCGACTCCGACCCGGAGGTGCTTCGCTACCTCACCGGGCGGGCGCGATCCAGGGACGAGGTGGCCGCGTCTCACGCGCGGAGGTTGGCGCTGTCCGGCACGGTGGACGGCCTGGGTTACTGGATGGCGTTCGGGTCCGATGGCGGTGCGCGCGGCACGGTAGCGCCGGAGCACGAGGACGAGGGCGACTTCATCGGGCTCATGATGCTTCCGCCGGCACACGGCCCCGACCAGCCTGACGATCCCACCGTCGCGGAGTTGGGCTACCGGCTCGCCCGCCGCTGCTGGCGGAGAGGTCTGGCCAGCGAGGCATCCCAGGCCCTACTGGAGCATGCCTTCGACACGGTCGGGCAGAGCCGGGTGATCGCGCAGACCATGACGGTGAACGTCGGATCTCAGGGCGTGATGAAGGCCGTCGGCATGCGGTACGTGCGCACGTACTTCCCCTCCTGGGACGACCCGATCCCAGGCATGGAATCCGGCGAGGTGGAGTACGAGATGACCCGTGAGATGTGGGAGGCACATTCGACGGTGTGAGGGCGTTTCGCCGCACCACAGACCGGGCCACCCGTTCAGGACAGCTGGGCCGCCGGGTTGGTCGACTGTCGTTGGCGTACCCACGGTCGGGCGCGACCCGCGCTCCGGCGGGCGGCCGTCGAGTGGCGGACCACGAGGCGTACCGGCAGGACCATCGGCCGGCCGGCGTGCCCGGGGGCGCCCTCGATCATCGTGAGCAGGTGCCGGGTCGCCGCTGAGCCCTCCGCGTAGAACGGCGCCGCGACAGTGGTCAGCCCGGGTGTGACGATGTCGGCGGCGAGGGTGTTGTCGAAACCCACGATGCTGACGTCGCCCGGGACGTCGACACCCATCCGGGTGAGGCCGCGGATGAGCCCGATCGCCATCTGGTCGTTGAAGGCGAGGACGGCGGTCGCGGGGCGGGCGCGTAGTTCCTCGGCGGCTCGCTCGCCGCCCTCGATGGTCGGGCTGAACGGGCCGATCTGACGTACCTTGATCTCCAGCTCCATGCCGGCTTCGAGCAACGACCGCCAGCGGATGCCGTTCGGCCAGGACGCCTGCGGCCCCGCGACGTAGGTGATGTGGTCGTGGCCCAACTCCCCGAGGTGCTCGGCCGCCCGCCGAACCCCACGGGGGTTGTCGGTCACGACGCAGGGCACGTCGGCGACGGCCCGGTTGAGGACCACCACCGGCCGCTGCTTGGCGAACATCCGGATCGCCGAGTCCGACATCCGGCTGCTGGCCAGCACGATGCCGTCGACCGTCGACATGGTGCGTTCGATCGCCGCCCGCTCCAGCCGGTCGGACTCCTGGGCGTCGATGAGCACCGTGGTGTACTCGTCGTGCATCGCGGTCTCCTGCGCCCCGCGCACGATCCCGGCGTACACCGGGTTGGTGATGTCGGCGATGACGAGCGCGATCATCCGCGTGCGGGACGTGGTGAGGGCGCGGGCCAGCGGGTTGGTCCGGTAGCCCAGCCGCTCGGCGACCTGCCGGACCCGTTCGGCGGTCTCCGAGTTGACGCGACTCGGGCGGGAGAAGGCACGGGACACCGTGGAGGGTGAGACGTCGGCCTCGGCCGCGACATCGTAGATCGTGGCTCTCTTGTCGGGCGGCCTGGTGTGGTCGGGCATCGGCATGCTCCCCCCGGCTACGCGCCGTGATCATGCTATGACGCCGGTGCGAACTCGGCAATGCCCCGGCAACATTCAGGGCCCATCAACGCGTCCACGCGAGGCAATACATGGCAACCCGTTGCCGTCGCGGCGGGCCGGCTGCCTGAATGCCATCACGGACGGCCCATGGCGGGCGGCCTGTGGGCGACCCGCCTGAGCGGAGCGTGGACCTACCTGGCCGGGCCGGGTAGCCGACGAAGGAGACGGCTGATGGGTATGACGCGGCGAGGCGCCCTCCTGGTCACGGCATCGTCGCTCCTGGTGGGCGCGGTCGGGTGCGGAGCGCCGGAGAGCCCCGGCGACACCTCGGGTGACACCTCCGGTGAGGTGCCGCAGCGACCCGGCCGGGCGGTGACGCTCAACGTGCTCGACGTGGCCGGCAACCTGCAGCTGACCCAGGGCATGATCGACGAGTTCGTGTCGAAGAACCCCGACGTGATCTCCCGGGTGACGTACTCGAAGGCACCGGCGCCCGAGCTGGCCGGCAAGATCAAGGCCCAGCAGGGTGCGGACCGGGTGGACATCGGTCTGGTGTTGACCGGCGTCGACGGCCTCGCCGCCGGGATCGAGCAGGGGCTCTGGGTCGACGTGCTGCCGACGTTCGCCGACCGTCTCGGTGGGATGCGGAACTACCTGGAACCGGCCGCCGCGATGCAGCAGCTCGCCGGCAACGCCGGTGTCACGGTCACCTACTACCCGTCCGGGCCGCTGCTCGAATACCTGCCGTCACGCCTCGCGACGCCGCCCACCACCGCGCAGGCGCTCCTCGCCTGGGCCAAGGCCAACCCCAGGAGGTTCCAGTACGCCCGGCCCGCCAACTCCGGTCCGGGGCGTACGTTCCTGATGGGGTTGCCCTACATCCTGGGCGACACGAACCCCAAGGACCCCACCGCGGGCTGGGACAAGACGTGGGCCTTCCTCAAGGAGTTGGGTCAGTACGTCGACTACTACCCGTCCGGCACCACCGAGACGATGAAGAACCTCGCCAACGGCACCGCCCACCTGATCGTCAGCACCACCGGCTGGGACATCAACCCCCGCGTGCTGGGCACGGTGCCCAAGGACGCGAGGATCGCCACGATCGAGGGGTTCCACTGGGTCACCGACGCGCACTACGCCGTCATGCCGAAGGGCGTCTCGACCGACACCCAGGCCGCGGTGCTGGCCCTGCTGGCGTTCATGCTCACCCCCGAGCAGCAGGCGAAGGCGTACGACGAGGGGTACTTCTACCCCGGGCCGGCGGTGAAGGACGTCCAGCTCACCTCGGCGCCGCAGAAGAGCCAGGACGCCATCCGCGAGTTCGGGCGCCCCGAGTACGACGCGCTGATCGCCGGTAGCCCCACCGAGGTCCCGCTGGACGCGAAGAGTCTCGTGGCGGCGTTCAACCGCTGGGACCGGGAGATCGGCGGCGGGAAGGTCAAGCAGGGATGAGCGCCTTCTCCCGACTGCGGTTGGACGGGGTGTCCCGCGACTTCGGCGGACAGGCCGCGCTCAGCGAACTGGACCTGACCATCGAGGCGGGGGAGTTCATCGCCCTGCTCGGCCCGTCCGGCTGTGGGAAGTCGACGGCGTTGAACTGCCTGGCCGGGCTCCTGCCGTTGACGGCGGGGAGCATCTGGCAGGACGAGCGCCGGATCGACACGCTGCCGCCCGAGCGGCGCGGCTTCGGCATGGTGTTCCAGAGCTACGCGCTCTTTCCGCATCTGACGGTCCGGGCGAACATCGCCTTCGGGCTGCGGATGCGCCGGGTGCCCAAGGACGAGACGCGCCGACGTACGGAGGAGGCGGTGCGGCTGGTGCGGCTGGAGGACCACGTCGACAAGTTGCCCGGCCAGCTCTCGGGTGGTCAACAGCAACGCGTCGCCATCGCCCGCGCCGTCGTGTTCGAGCCGTCCCTCGTGCTGATGGACGAGCCGTTGAGCAACCTCGACGCCAAGCTGCGCTTGGAGATGCGTTCCGAGATCCGCCGGCTGCACCAGTCGCTCGGCCTCACCACGGTGTACGTCACCCACGACCAGGAGGAGGCACTCTCCCTGGCCGACCGGTTGGTGGTGCTGCGGGAGGGGCGGGTGCAGCAGGTCGGGTCGCCGCGCGAGTTGCACACCCGACCGGCGAACCGGCACGTCGCCGACTTCATGGGCTACCGCAACCTGTGGCCGGGCCGGGTCGACCAGGTCGACGGCGTCCGGGCCGCCGTCGAGTCGTCGGGTCACCGCCTGCTCGGCGAGGTGGTGGGGGACCTGCGCGCGGGGGCGGACGCGGTGCTCGCGGTACGCCCCGAGGACATCCGCGTCGACGGGCCCGGCGAGACCCGAAACGCCATGTCGGCCACCGTCGAGGTGGTGGAGTACCAGGGGCGTGAGGTGGCGGCCGAGGCGCGTACCGACACGGGCCTGTTGCTGCATCTGCGTACCGATCAGCGCATCGCACCGGGCGACCAGGTCAAGCTCGCCGTCGACCCGCAGCGGCTGCTGGTGTATCCCGCCGCCCCGGCGCGGCGGACCGACCGTCTCGCGGACGCCTCGCAGGCGGCGCGGTGAGCGGCACCGGGTCCGGGCGACCGCTGGCGCACTGGCGGCACCGTCTCGCCGAGCGGGGCATCGACCGCCAACTCTGGTTGCTGGTCCCGGCACTGGTCTTCGTGGTCGCCCTGTTCCTCTACCCGTTCTTCTACGGGCTGGGGCTCTCGTTCCAGCCGACCGAGGGCGGGCCGTTCAGCGACTACGCCCGGTTCTTCTCCGACGCCTACGAGCGCGGCACGATCTGGATCACCCTGCGGATCGCACTGCCGGCGGCGCTGCTGAACGTCCTCGCGGCGGTGCCGATCGCCTACCGGATGCGGGGACGGTTCCGCGCCAAGCGGCTGGTCACCACACTGCTGGTCGTGCCGATCACGCTCGGCACGGTGCTCACCGCGCAGGGGCTGCTGAATTTCCTCGGCCCGACCGGCTGGTTCAACCGGATCCTGCTGGCCACGAGCCTGGTCGACGAGCCGGTGCGACTGACCCACAACTACTGGGGCGTCTTCTTCTCCCTGGTGATCACCGGATTCCCGTTCGCGTTCCTGCTGGTGCTCTCGTACCTCTCCGGCATCGACCCCACCCTGGAACGGGCGGCCGCGACGCTGGGGGCGGACTGGCGTCGCCGGTTCACCCAAATCACCCTCCCGCTGCTGATGCCCGGCCTGGCCACGACCTTCTGCCTGACGTTCGTGCTGGCGTTCAGCGTGTTCCCGTCGGCCGTCCTGGTCGGCAACCCGGCCGGTGAGACACGGGTCATCTCCCTCGCCGCGTACCAGGCGGCCTACGAGCAGTACGACTATCCGTACGCGTCGGCCATCGCGATGATCATGGGATTCGTCGAGTTGGTCGTCATCGTGCTGGTGTTGGCCGCGCGCAGCCGCTTCTACACCGGCTCCACCGGAGGCAAGGGCTGATGGCAACGATCACCGAGGCGCCACCGGTGCCGCCCCCCGCCCGCACCGGACGGCGGCGCATCACCGCGCGACCGGCCGCCTGGATCGTGTGGGGCGTCGTCGTCTTCTTCTTCCTCAACCTGCTGGGCGTCGTCGCCTCCGTGCTGGTCAGTTCGTTCGGCCGGCGCTGGTTCGACACCTGGCTCCCGGACGGCTACACCACGAGCTGGTACGGGCGGGCCTGGGAGGAGTTCGCCCTCCTGCGGGTCATCGTCGTGACGCTGGAGGTCTCCGTACTCGTCGTGGGCCTCTCGCTGCTGATCGGCGTGCCGGCGTCCTACGTGCTCGCGCGGCGCTCGTTCCCCGGAAAAAGGCTGATCTTCCTCGTGTTCCTGTTGCCCATCCTGATGCCACCGATCACGTACGGCATCCCACTGGCGACCGTCCTCTACAAGTTCGGCCTGGCCGGCAACATGTCCGGAGTGGTGCTCGCCAACCTCGTACCCTCGGTGCCCTTCGTCATCCTGACCATGACCCCGTTCATCGAACAGATCGACCCGCGGATCGAGAGCGCCGCGCGCATGTGCGGCGCGGGCCTGCGGACGGTGTTCCTCCGGGTCCTCGCGCCGTTGCTGGTCCCGGGCATCCTCGCCTCCGCGATCCTCGTCCTCGTCCGGACCGTGGGGATGTTCGAGCTGACCTTCCTCACCGCCGGACCGGACTCGCAGACCCTCGTCGTGGCGCTCTACTACTCGATGTCGGCGTCCGGGATCCGGGCCCAGCAGTCGGTCGACGCCATGGCGGTCATCTACACCTCGATGATGCTCGTCCTGCTCGTCGTCGCCCTGCGCTACGTCAACCCGACGCAGCTCGTGGCGCGGGTCAAGGACGAGCCGGAGCACTGAGCGTCGGCGCGCCGCCCCACCCTGTCCGGTCAACCACCCACGCCGGTCCGCCGGCCGAGGTGCGGCTCGGCCGGCTCGTCGAGGATCTCACCCACCCGCCCGACGACCGCGTGGAGTGTGGGCAGCTTCGTGCGCAGACCGCGGTACACCGCGGCGTGGGCCGGGTCGACAGCGACCGGCTCGCTGCGGGTGCCCTCGGGGTCGAGCCGGGTGACGGCCTCCCGAAGGTCGGGAGCGAGACCGATCGCGAAGAGCCCGAGCGCTGCCGCGCCCAGGGTGGCGTCGTCAGCCGCGGCCTCTGACGCCCGCACCGGACAGTCCAGGACCGCCGCCATCACCTGCCGCCACAGCGGAGAACGGAACGCGCCACCGGCCAGGCGGACACTGTCGACCGGCGTCAACGCGGCCAGGCGGTCACGGACACCGCCGAGGTGCAGACAGACACCCTCGACGGCGGCCCGCACCAGGTGACCACGGGAATGCCGGCCGCGTAACCCCAGATACGCGCCCGGCGGGCCGGAGCCCTCCGGGAAGGCGCGGTCGTCCCCGAGATGGGGCAGCATCACGAGGCCGTCGCTTCCCGGGGCGATCCGCTCGGCGAGCGTCAGGAGCGCGGGCGGGGTGTCGGACGCCGCGGGATGGTCGGGCGCGAGGGCGTGACCGGCCCAGCGTACGACGTTGCCGACGGTCCGGCCGACGACCCACGCGTCCTCGGTCAACGCGCCGCAGGAGAAGCTCTCCGCCGCGTCGACGAGGGGAGCCGCGACCACCGTCCACAGGGTGCCGGTCGTCCCGAGCGTCAGGCCGCCGACGGTGCTCTCGATCGCCGCGGCGCCCAGACTACGTAACGGTTCGTCGGCCGCGCCCACCACGACGGGCGTGCCGGACGGCAGACCGACCGACCGCCCAGCCGTCGCCGAGAGCCGCAGGACGGCTGTGGTGGGCAGGACCGGGGGCAGGTGACTCTCGGACACCCCGGCGAGGTCGAGGACGGCCCGACTCCACACCCGCCGGTGGACGTCGAACAGCCCGGTGCCGGACGCCGAGGACAGCTCGGTCACCAGCGTTCCGGTCAGCCGGTGGACCAGATAGTCCTTGAGACCGACCCACCACCGCGTCGCAGTGCAGAGGTACGGCTCGTGGCGGGCGAACCACATCAGTTTGCAGAGCGGGCTGCCCGGATGCACGGGTGTGCCCGACAACCGGTGCAGCTCTCGACTCTGACCGGAGGACCGTAGGTCGCGGGCCACGTCGGCGGACCGCGAGTCGTACCTGGTGAGCAACGGTGTCACCGGCCTCAGCGCCGCGTCCAGCCCGATCAGGCCGTGCCCGGCGCAACTGAGCGCGATGGCGACGACCTCCGCGCCGGGGGTGTCGGCGACACACGCGGACATCGCCGCCAGGGTGGCCGCCACCAGGACGTCGGGCTCCTGTACCAGCCAGCCCGGTACCGGTTGCCGCAGTGGGCACTGCCGGGTCGCGACGTGCGGGGCGGTCCCGTCCAGCGAGAACGATGCCGCGCGGACGGTCGTGGTGCCCACGTCGACGGCGAGGATGACACGACGTCCCGGCCCCATGCGGCAATGGTCGAGCGGTGTTCGCCGGGTCGGCAAGCGGTTGCGCGCTGTTGTCGTCGCCCTGGCCCGTCGCCGCGACGAGCGGTAGCCTCTCGGCTGCTCAGACCAGGAAGTTCTCCCGCATCCTCGCGCCCAGGTTGATCCCACCCACGGTGCGCGGGCCGGCCGGGTCGTGCACGCTGACGGTGTTGTTGCGGCGCATCAGCTCACGTACCGCCGGTGGCAGGCGGGGCGGATCGTCCATGGCGGCGAGGACCTGCCCGGCGCTCAGGATCAGTCGGTCGGCCAGGGCGGCGGCGTCGGTGTCGACCCGTACCCGTCCGTACTCCCAGGCGGCGGTGGTGAGGTCGAGCACCTCGAACACGCGGGTCAGCAGCGGGTTCGGGTCGGTCACCCGGTCGAGTCGCGGCGCGCGGCTGCCGACCACGGTGACCGCGGCGGCCACCTGCGCGTACGGGTGGAAGCCGCTCGGCAGGGCGAACAGCGGCCAGCGCAGGGCGTGACCGGCCTCCACCCACAGCGGCCGGTAGTTGCGGCGGTGCACCAGGAGACGTCGACCCGTCCGGCGGTGGATCTCCTGAGCCTGGGCCTGAAGGTCCACGTGGGCCTCGTCGGCGACCTGGCTCACGATCCGGGCTGCCACCACCAGGCCGTCGTCGCTGTCCAGCGCTGCGGTCAGCGCCTGGACCTGGTCCGGGAACCGGACCTGCGCGTGGGCGCCGTAGCGGGACTGGGCGTCCCGCAACAGCGTCTGCTGTCGTCCCGGGTCGAGCTGGACCCGCCTACCGCCCAGCAACCGCCGGAGCCAACGCATGTCGCCTCGTTTCAGCAGAGCCGTCGTGGACGGCGGCAATGCTAGTGCCTCGTCCGTTCCTCCCTTGCGGACGGGGTGGCGGACCGAGCGTGACCACGAAGCCGACGGGGATCGGCACTCGCCGCACGATCCCGGCGAAGCCTGGGTAGTTTTCCTGTCATGAGTGAGGACACTTTCCGGTCGGTGCGGATCGAGCGCACCAGCGTGGGTAACTACGTCGCGCACAACGTCCGCGGCGGGTCGGTGTCGCTGGGCACGGGCGAGGACTCCAGCTTCACGCCGGTGGAGTTGCTCCTGGCGGCGATCGGCGGTTGCAGCGCGGTCGACGTCGACCACATCACCAGCCGCCGTGCCGAGCCCCGCCAGTTCTCCGTCGCGGTCACCGGCGACAAGATCCGGGACGAGCTCGGAGGGAACCGGATGGAGAACATCACCGTCGAGTTCACCGTGACGTTCCCGGCGGGCGCGGACGGAGATCGGGCGCGCGAGGCGTTGCCCCGCTCGGTGCAGCAGTCGCACGACCGACTCTGCACGGTTTCCCGCACCGTCGAGCTGGGCACGCCGGTCTCGGTCGCCATCGCCGCCGGCTCGGCCGGGGAAGACCCGCTCTGAGCACGTCAAGCTAGCCCGTAGAGAATTAACAACATCAATGGTTTGAGGTTATGGGAGCGCTCCCGTAACATACCTGACGCGGCCTGTTAACGCTCACATGCGCTTCACTCGCAGTGACCACCGTCAATGCATTCGGCCGCCATCCCCGTCAGGAAGGTGCTATATGACCAGATCCAGAGCTACCAATGTCGGCCTGGTCTCGGCCGGCGTTGCCCTGCTGGTGTCGTCGTCGGTCGTCGCGGCGTTGCCGGCCGGCGCCGCGGCAGCGGGTTGTTCGGTGAACTACGCCGTGGCGTCGCAGTGGCAGGGCGGTTTCACCGCCAACGTGGCGGTCACGAACCTGGGCGACCCGCTCACCAGTTGGACGTTGACGTGGTCGTACGGCGCCGGGCAGACGGTGACGCAGGCGTGGAGCACCTCGGTGACGCAGAGCGGATCGGCGGTGACGGCGAGGAACGTGAGCTACAACGGCGCGGTCCCGACCAACGGCTCGGTGTCGTTCGGCTTCAACGGCTCGTGGGCGGGCAGCAACCCGGTGCCGACGAGCTTCGCCCTGAACGGTGTCACCTGCACCGGTGGCACGACGCCGACGACCCCGCCGCCCACGACCCCGCCGCCCACTGACCCACCGCCGACGACGCCGCCCCCGACCACCACGTGTGACCTTCCGTCGTCGTACCGGTGGTCGTCGACTGGTGCGTTGGCGCAGCCGAGGTCCGGTTGGGTGTCGTTGAAGGACTTCACCGTCGCGCCGTACAACGGCCAGCAGCTCGTCTACGCCACCACCCACGACACCGGCACCAGGTGGGGCTCGATGAACTTCGGGTTGTTCTCGAACTACTCGCAGATGGGCTCGGCGAGCCAGAACGCGATGAACAACGCGACCGTGGCACCGTCGTTGTTCTACTTCGCGCCGCGCAACATCTGGGTGCTGGCGTACCAGTGGGGTGGCCCGGCGTTCTCGTACCGGACCTCCAGCGACCCGACCAACCCGAACGGGTGGTCGTCGCCGCAGACGCTGTTCAGCGGCAGCATCACGGGTTCGGGGACGGGGCCGATCGACCAGGCGGTGATCGGTGACAGCCAGAACATGTACCTGTTCTTCGCCGGGGACAACGGCAAGATCTACCGGGCGAGCATGCCGATCGGGAACTTCCCCGGCAGCTTCGGGTCGAACTACACGACGATCATGAGTGACACGACGAACAACCTGTTCGAGGCCGTCCAGGTCTACAAGCTCCAGGGTCTGAACAAGTACCTGATGATCGTCGAGGCGATCGGGTCGCAGGGTCGCTACTTCCGCTCCTTCACGGCCACCAGCCTGGGTGGTTCGTGGACGCCGCAGGCCACCAGTGAGAGCAACCCGTTCGCGGGCAAGGCCAACAGCG
This sequence comes from Micromonospora sp. WMMD964, assembly GCF_029581455.1. Classification (NCBI taxonomy): domain Bacteria; kingdom Bacillati; phylum Actinomycetota; class Actinomycetes; order Micromonosporales; family Micromonosporaceae; genus Micromonospora; species Micromonospora sp. WMMD964. Next base: position 3,957,273 of record NZ_CP120860.1, read on the forward strand.
GTGCCACCTGGACCAACGACATCAGCCACGGTGAGCTGCTGCGGACCAGCGCGGACCAGACGATGACCGTGAACGCCTGCAACCTGCAACTGCTCTACCAGGGTCGTTCCCCCAGCTCCGGCGGCGACTACGGCCTCCTGCCGTACCGCCCGGGTCTGCTGACCCTGCAACGCTGACCGGGTTCGATCACGCTCGACCGACCCGGAACGGGCGGGCTCGGCGTCACGCCGAGCCCGCCCGCACCACGCCGAGCGCAGAAGATCCACCGGCCGCACCGGGTCCTCGCCGTACGGCCGGGGCCCGGTCGGTTCCGGCGCTGAGGCCGGCGGCGACGTCCGTGTAAGGATGGGGTGTGAGCTGCGATTCGACGATGTCGGCGGTCGATCCGACCGCTTCCCCTCTCGTGCTGACAGGGGAGGGGAGCGACGACGACGTCGTCGAGAGGACGAACGGGTCGGGGCAGCTCAAGCGGCTCGAAACCTGGTACTGGCTCGCTCCCGCGACGTCCGACTGACAAAAGCGGACACGACACGCGTCATCGGGGCAGCCGGCGGCTGACGAGTTTGGAACGATGCGCCTACCGACATCATCCGACTCGAAGGGACCCCGTGATGGCGAAGGTCATCTCCACGCTGTTCATCTCGGCCGACGGCGTGGCCGAGATCGACCCTGACTGGCACTTCCCGTACTTCGACGAGAACATGGGGCGCGCCGTCACGGAGGACTACGAAGCCGCCGACGTGCTGCTCATCGGCCGCGAGACCTACGACAGCTTCGCCGGCGCCTGGCCGGACCGGGAGGCCGCCGGTGGGGAGGACGCGCCGTTCGCCAAGCAGCTCGGGGATGTGCGCAAGGTCGTCGTCTCCCGTCAGGCGTTGGACTTCTCCTGGCGTAACTCCGAGCTGATCAAGGGTGACCTCGTCGACGCCGTCGCCGCGCTGAAGGCGGACCCGGGTGTCCGTGGCATCCTCATTCCCGGGTCCATCTCGGTGGTGCAGCAACTGCTCGCCGCGGGGCTGGTCGACGAGCTGCGCCTGTTGGTGCACCCGGTGGCGGCCCGCAAGGGACGCAAGCTGTTCGACGAGGGCGACTCGGCGTACCACCTGCGCGTGGTGGCGACGGAGACGTTCCCGACGGGTGTGCTCCGCGTGATCTACGCACCGGCCCCGGCTCCCGCCCCGACCGGCTACGACGATGTCAAGGACCAGGTGCCCGCCGGGAACTAGTCGGGCCGTCCAGTCCGTCGTACGCCCGTGTGAAGATTCGCGCCGTGACCGAATGGACGTACAACGACCGCCCCGAGGGCGTGCGGTTCCTGACCGACCGCATCCCCGAGCCGGGGCGCGGCGCGATCGAGGCCGAGCTGTGGTCCTGGATCGTGCGCGGTGAGGATGACGCGGACGATTTCGTCGACTTCTTCGACGACGACGAGGAGCGCTGCGGCGCCACCGACGACGAGCTGCGGGCGGCGCACGGCAAGGCGCTGGCTGCTCGGCGGGCGCAGCAGCGGCAGTGGGGTGAGGTGAGCGGCAACATCTCCCGGGCCTTCAGCGAGCTCAACGAGCTGGGGGTGTTGGCCCGGGAGAACTTCAGCTGTTGTGGCACCTGCGCGAGCGCCGAGATCGACGACGAGCGCGACGACTCCCGGCACTGGCGCGGGTTCCTCTGGTTCCACCAGCAGGACACCGAGTCGCTGCTCGCCAGCGAGGACGGCGAGGTCTACCTCGGCTACGGCGTCTACCCGCCGGCCGACTTCGACGAGACCGCCTACGCGCGTCTGTCCGAGGCCGAGCAGCAGGCCGGCTATCAGGCCGACCTGGAACGACTGCTGGACGACGTCGCGTTCCCGGTGCTGCGCAAGCACGGCATGCGGGTGGAGTGGAACCGCAAACAGTCCAGGCGGATCAGAGTCACCGGCGCCCAGTGGTACGCGCCGTTGGGCTGAGCGCCACCGCGTCCACCCACACCCCGAAGTCCTGTTTAGTGAGGTCCATCTATATTGACGCTCGGCGTTGGCGGGGACAGGATCCTGGCACCACCACCCCCGTGATCCCCCTCCTTGGGAGGCGCCATGACCCGTCCCCTCCTGCGGTCCGCCACCCGGCTGGCCGCACTCGCCCTGGCCACCGCCGGTGTGCTGCTCACCGTCGCCACCCCCGCCAGCGCGGCCGTGCCCACCGGCCGTTACGTCGCGCTGGGCGACTCGTACACCGCAGGCCCCCTGATCCCCACCCAGGTCGACCTGAACTGCCTGCGGTCCAACCGCAACTATCCATCGCTGGTGGCCGCGGCCGCCGGCTCGTCGTCGTTCGCCGACGTGAGTTGTTCCGGAGCCACCACTGACGACATCCTCTCCGGTGGCAGCGGTCAGTTGGGCACCGCGCTGCCGCCGCAGCTCAACGCGGTCACGTCGAGCACGGCGCTGGTGACGGTGCAGATCGGCGGCAACGACATCGGCTTCTCGGGCATCATCAGCGACTGCGCCGAGGCGAGTCTCAGCAGCCCGCTCGGGTCACCGTGCAAGAACCGTTACACCGCCGGAGGCGTCGACCAGTTGCAGGCGAGGATCGTCGCCGCGACGCCGAAGGTGACCGCCGTGCTCCAGGCCGTCCGCCGGGCCGCGCCGAGCGCGCGGGTCGTGGTGTTGGGATACCCGGCGATCCTGCCCGACACCGGTTACGGCTGCTGGCCCGTCGTCCCGATCGCCTACCAGGACGTGCCGTACCTGCGTACCGTCGAGAAGTCGCTGAACGCGATGCTGGCCGGCGTCGCGAGTGCGAACGGCGCCACCTACTCCGACGTGTACACCCCGTCGATCGGCCGCGACGCGTGCAAGGGCAGCAGCACCCGGTGGGTCGAGGGGCTGGTGCCGCAGAACGCGGCCGCGCCGTTCCACCCGAACGCCCGTGGCGAACAGGGCATGGCCACGGCTCTGCTCGCCACGCTCAACAACTGACCGAGCCCGCGAGCCGGCCCCGTCGCAGGTGGCGGGGCCGGCGCACGGGTAGCTCGGACCCGACGGTCGCCCTGGCATGGCGGTCCGCTGCGGACGTCTCAGCCGGGTCGGTGTGCGGAGGTCCAGCCGTGCCGGTGCAGCCGTTCGACGCCGTCGAGGAGCAGGTCCAGCGCGAACTCGAATTCGAACCGGTCGTCGCAGCCCTGCCCGACGACGGACGCGTCGTCGTGCGACGCCGCCGCGGCGATCTCCGCGACGTGCGGGAATCTGGCCGCGACCTCCGGTGGGAGGGCCGTCGGCGGGGTCGGGTCGGTCCGGCCGGATCGACCGGCGCGCCGGTCGGCGTCGAAGAGTTCCTGGCTGAAGCCGAGGATCCGACTGCCCATCGCGTGCATCACGTGGTGGGTCAGGTCGACGGAGAATCCGCCGGCCCGGAACGTCCCGATCATGGAGTCGAGGTAGGCGAGGATGGCCGGTGTCGCCATGTTCCGCGACTCGATCGCCAGCGGCGCCCAGGGGTGGCGTTGCAGCACCTCCCGCGCCGAGAGGATGCGTCCGCGGATCGCCCGTTTCCAGTCGGCGCCGGGCTCGGACTCGCCGATCTCGCCGACGACCACGTCGATCATGCCGTCCAGCAGCTCGTCCTTGTTGGCCACGTGCTTGTAGAGGGCCATCGGCACGACACCCAGGTCCTGCGCGAGGTTGCGCATGCTGAGGGACTCGATCCCGGCCTCGTCGGCGAGCGCGACCGCGGCGCGGAGGACCCGGTCCCTGCTCAGCGGCGTGCGGGGCAGCGTCTCCGCCTGCTCGGCCATCTCGCTCCTCGTCGTCCGGTGGAACAACCGAACCCTAAACCCCTTGACGGGTGTACGGCGTACACCTAGCCTTTGTGGTGTCAGGTGTACGCCGTACACCTAGAGAGGGGTGAAGCCATGAAGGCGATCGTTCAGGACCGGTACGGCCCACCCGAGACACTCACCCTCGCGGACGTGGACACGCCGGTGCCCGCCCCCGACGAGGTGCTGGTGCGGGTGGAGGCCGCCGCGCTCAACGCGTACGACTGGCATGCCATGCGGGGCGATCCCCGGATGGCGCGCCTGGCCCTGGGGCGGTCCCGGCCCCGGGCCCGCATCCGTGGCCGGGACTTCGCCGGCCGGGTCGAGGCCGTCGGCGCTCGCGTCCGACAGGTCAGCCCGGGCGATGCCGTCTTCGGCGACCTCGGTGACGCCAACGGCGCGTTCGCGGAGTACGTGTGCGTCCCCGAGACCCTGGTCGCGGCGAAGCCCGCGAATCTGACCCCGCAGCAGGCCGCGGCTCTGCCGCTGGCCGGTGTCACCGCGCTCATGGGGCTGGACGCCGGGGAGGTCGGGCCCGGTCACCGCGTTCTCGTCAACGGAGCCTCCGGCGGCGTCGGCACCCTCGCGGTCCAGTTGGCCACGGCGCGTGGCGCGACAGTGACGGCCGTGTGCAGCACCCGCAACGTCGACCTGGTCCGCTCCCTCGGCGCCGACCACGTCGTCGACTACACCCGCGACGACTTCGCCCACGACACCCGTCGCTACGACATGGTCTTCGACCTGGTCGGCAACCGCTCGTTGCGAGCACTTCGGCGGGTGCTGACCCCGACCGGGACGCTGGTGCTCTCCGGCGGAGGGGTGTACCGGGGAGGCAGCCTCATCGGGCCGATCGGGCTCATCGCACGCGGACGGTTGCTCGCGCCCCTCGTCCGGCACCGCATCGTCGTCCTCACGGCCGTGCCCGGTCGGCAGCACCTCGACACGCTGCGCACGCACGTCGAAACCGGCCGTGTCGCACCGGTCATCGACCGGAGCTACCCCCTGCACGAGGTGCCCCAGGCCATGCGGTACCTCGAAGAAGAGCACGCGCGGGCCAAGGTCGTCATCACCGTCTGACCGGCCACGACGTGCCGCTGCGACGTCGACCTGGGACCCGACCCGGCATCGCGGTGCTTGAGATCGGCGCGACCGGGGTACCGACAGTGTCATGCCGATTGTGGGGCAAGTCATCGGAGACCGGTACCGCCTGCTGGAGAGCATCGCCAGCGGTGGGATGGGTGACGTCTGGCGGGCGGTCGACGAGACGCTGGACCGCTGCGTCGCGATCAAGATGCTGCAACCCCGGTTGGTCACCGACGCCGGCTTCGGCGAGCGGTTCCGGCGCGAGGCCCGGGCGATGGCCGCGCTGCGGCACCCCGGCGTCGCCCAGGTCTACGACTACGGCGAGGTGTCCGAGCCCGACGCGCCGGTCCTCGCGTACATCGTCATGGAGTGTGTGCAGGGGCAACCCCTGTCGGAGAAGATCGCCGAGGTCGGTCGGCTGGGCGTGGCCGAGACGATGTCGATCGCCGCCCAGACCGCCCGTGCGCTTCAGGCCGCCCACGACGCGGGCGTCGTACACCGGGACGTCAAGCCCAGCAACCTCGTGATCGAGCCGGACGGGCACGTCGTGCTCGTCGACTTCGGCGTCGCGGTGACGCCGGAGGCGGCGAGCCTGACCGGTACGAACCAGGTCGTCGGCACCGCCCTCTACATGGCACCCGAGCAGGTGACCAGAAGCGAGATCACACCGGCGATCGACATCTACGCCCTGGGGGCCGTCGCCTACCACTGCCTCGCCGGTAGGCCGCCCCACCAGGGCGACAACGCCGTCGCGGTGGCGCTGCGGCACCTCGAAGAGGAGCCTCAGTCGCTGCCCGACGACGTCCCGGCGGCGGTCCAGCGACTGGTCGCCACCGCGATGGCGAAGGGCCCCGCCCGTCGCTTTCCGACGGCGGGAGCCCTGGCCACGGCGGCGCAGGCGCTCACGGATCAGTCCGACCAGTTGCTGCGGACCGCCGTCGCGGCACCGGTCGGAGCGCCGGCCGAGCGCACGGAGGTCCAGGGGGCGGTCGTCGGCGGGGCGGCGAAGCGATCGGGCGGTCCCGGGCCGAAGGTGCTCGCCGCGCTTGTCGGATCGATGGCCGCCGCAGCCGCCGTCCTGGTGTTCGCCGACCCCACCGGAGTCATGCCGGGCCGGACCGGGCAACCGTCGACCCCGCCCACGGTGTCGCCGACGGTGCCGTCGCAGCGAGATCCCGGCCCCGGTGGCGGCGGCGGCGAGCCGGCCACCCGCGGCTCCGCGGGCCTGCCGGTCCGGGCGACCGGCTCGGCGACCACGACCCCGACGCCCAGCGGCTCGGCCGGCGCGGAGACGCCCGAGCAGTCGACGTCGCCCGAGGAGAGCACCGAGGGTGGGGCCGAGCCCACCTCGTCCGGAAGCGCCCCAACGACGGGTCCGACGGGTGGCCCGACGGCGGCGCCGACCGAGACGTCCTCGGAGGAACCCGAGGAAGAGCCGGCGGCGGACCCGACGAAGAAGCCGTCGGCGGAGGAGTCGGCAGCGGAGACCTCATCGGCACCCCAGGTCTAGTCCTCCGGTAGGAGTCGACCGACCCGCGCCCATCGGACCCCCGCCCGTGCCCCTGCGCCTCGCGCCTCGCGCTTCCGCGCCCAAGATCCGCGCAACTGCCCGGATGTTGCTGCCTCCGGCGAGCGGGAGGCAGCAACAACCCTGATGTTGCGCGGATCTTGTGGACGTGCGCTCGGCGCGGGGCAGCCGCGTCGGTGTCCCGCGTCGGTGTCCCGCGTTCGTGTTCCGTGTTCCGTGCCCGTGTCGCGCGCATGCCGACCGGCCGGGCTGGCGACAGCGATCTGGCGTGGCGGCCTCGGCCGCCACGCCAGATCGTGACTCGGGAATTGCTCGCTGTCAGCTGGTGCGGCAGCTGACCGTCGGCCAGGTCCAGTTGCCGTTGGCCATGATCGTGATGCCGAAGTTGTTGCCGTTGCCGTTCGGCCTGGCCGTCACCGTGCCGCTGGTGCCGCTGACCGAGGCGTTCCAACTGTTCTGGATGCTCTGGCCGCCGTTGAGGTTGAGGCTGACCACCCAGTTGTTGGTGCCGCTGACCGCGACGTTCAGGTTGAACCGGTCACCCCACTGCTGACCGGCGGAGAGCACCGCGGTGCAGTTGCCGGTGCCCGGGTTGCCGGTGGTCGGCGGGGTGGTCGGGTTGCCGCCGCCGCCCTCCCAGACGTTGATGTCGGAGCTGCCCTGGCTCTGGTAGCCCTCGGTGGCCATGATCTGGTAAGCGTGGTTGCTGCCCAGGTTCAGACCGGCGCGGGCCCAGGCGTCGAAGTGGTTGGCGGTGGTGATGGTGCCACTCGACCGCTTCTGCTGGCGGACGCTCCAGTACTGGTAGAACGTCTGGGTGCCGTCGATCGACGGGGCGTTGACCCGCTGGCTGCGCAGGATGTCGTAGGTGCCGCCGTCGGTGGTGACGGTGCCCAACCGGGTGGCGCCGCTGCTCGGGTTGTAGTTGCCGAAGTTCTCCACCACGTAGTACTCGATCAGCGGGTTGCGCGTCCATCCGTACAGGGCGAGGTAGGTGTTGTTGTTACCCGGGTTGTAGCTGCCCGAGTAGCTGACCGTACGCCGGTTGCCGGTGGCCCAACCCTTGCCGCCGACCCAGTTGTTGGTGCTCCGGTCCCAACTGCTGGAGTATCGGCCGTTCTCGCGCAGCGTCATGCTGGCGTTGCCGCTGTCCTTCCAGAACGAGAAGTAGTACCCGTTGTGGGTGCCGGTGGTGTTCGAGGTGACCGTCCGGTCGGCCTCGGCGTACGCGTTGGTGGCCGTCATCGTGCCGGCCACGACCACGACAGCGGCGCACGCGGCACCGACGAGCAGCCGTAGGCGGCCGCGCCGGGATGGTGCGATAGGGATGTCGCTGGTGTCGCTCATGGGGGTGTTTCCTCCTTGTGAGAGCTGGCGGGGGCCAGCAATGCGGCACGTCTCGGCAGGCTGCCGGTGGCTGGGTGGCGGCCACTGTCGTCGTACCGCGTGGTGGTGGTGTGCCGGTCGTCCTGCACGACGACCGGAGGAGTGGGTCGCGGTGGCTGGTGCGACGGTGATTGAGCGCCGTCGATGGGGACCGTATTAACCCGGTCGTCGCCTTGTCAACAATTTCCGGAAACATGGCGGTAGGAGGGCGAGGGCCGGTGCGTTGTCGCAGGATGACGTCTCGCCAGGTCAGTAGTCGATCAGCGCAATCCGGCAGCCGTAATGATCGTTCTGGGTGCGCAGATGATCGGCCGAAAACTTCCGGACACTTTCCGGACCGTAATCATCCGATGATCGGCGGGGTTCGGGGGAGCCGGAGGCGGGTCAGCGGGGCGTCAGTGCGTTCAGCCGCGCAGCCTGACGGGTCAGGTGGTCACGCTCGGCGAGGTTGGGAGCCTGGCGGGCCGCCGCGGCGTACAGGCGTGCCGCCGTGGTCACATCTCCGTCGCGTTCGTGCAGGTACGCCGCCACCGCCGCGTAGCGGGGCAGGGACTCGTCCAGCGTCGCCAGCGCCGCGAGACCCGCCCGTGCGCCGTCGGCCTCGCCGACCGCCACCGCGCGGTTGAGCCGGACGACCGGACTGTCGGTCAGGCGCACGAGTTCGTCGTACCACTCGACGATCTGCACCCAGTCGGTCTCCTCGGCGACCGGCGCGTCCGCGTGCAGCGCGGCGACGGCCGCCTGGGCCTGGAACTCGCCCAGCCGGTCGCGGGCGAGGGCCGCCTGGAGGATCGCGACGCCCTCGGTGATCGACCCGGTGTCCCACCGGCTGCGGTCCTGGTGGGCCAGGGGCACCAGGCTGCCGTCGGGCGCGGTCCGGGCGGCGCGCCGGGCGTGGTGCAGCAGCATGAGAGCGAGCAGCCCCGCCACCTCGGGATGGTCGAACGCCGCCCGGAGTTGCCGGGTGAGGCGGATGGCCTCGGCGGCGAGGTCGACGTCGCCGGAGTAGCCCTCGTTGAAGACCAGGTAGAGGACGCGCAGCACGGTCGCGACGTCGCCGGGTCGGTCGAACCGCACTGTCGAGACGGTGCGTTTCGCCCGGCTGATGCGCTGCGCCATGGTCGCCTCGGGGACCAGGTAGGCGTGCGCGATCTGCCGAGTGGTCAGACCTCCGACCGCACGCAGTGTGAGCGCGACCGCCGAGGACGGCGTCAGCGACGGGTGGGCGCACAGGAAGTAGAGCCACAGCGTGTCGTCCACCGCCGACACCGGACCGGGTGCCGGCTCCTCGTCGACGGCCTCCTCGCGTCGGCGGCGGGCCGCGTCCGCCCGGGTCGCGTCGAGGAACCGGCGCCAGGCCACGGTGACCAGCCAGCCCTTCGGATCCCGTGGTGGGTCGGTCGGCCAGACCCGGACCGCCTCGACCAGGGCGTCCTGCACGGCGTCCTCGGCCGCCGCGAAGTCGACTCCGCGGCGGACGAGGACGCCGAGCACGCTCGGGGTCAGCCCCCGGAGCAGGGACTCGTTCATTCGGTGATGGTCGGCGGCTCGGTCAGGAACGGGCGCAGTTCGAGCCACTCGTGGATCGGCTTCCCGCCCGCCCCCGGGGCCGCCGACAGCTCCCCGGCCAGCTCGACGGCGCGCTCGTAGCTGTCGACGTCGATCACCATCCAGCCGGCGATCAGGTCCTTGGTCTCGGCGAACGGGCCGTCGGTGACCGGCGGGCGCCCCTCGCCGTCGTACCTGACGAAGGTCCCGGTGGGGGCGAGGGCCTGTCCGTCGACGAACTCGCCGCTCTCCTCGAGCCGCGCGGCGAAGTCGCGCATGTACTGCATGTGGGCCGAGACCTCTTCCGGCGCCCACTGGTCCATCGGCACGTCGTTGACCGCCTCGGGGGCGCCACGGTAGTGCTTGAGCAGCAGGTACTTGGCCATCGTGGTTCTCCTCGACGTTGGTGCGCGACCCATCGTGGTCGCGTTCACCCCGGGGACGAAGCCGGGTGTCGGTTCTCGACACGGCCGTCCGGATTATTTCTACTATCGCGGAGGAGCTCGGTGAATCCTTCGCCACATCGGCGCGCCACCCCGGGCAAGACTTGATTCGTTCCAGAAAAGTCGGCTAATGTTCGACAGGTGATGTCCGACTTCGAGGCGCAGTTGCGGGCCGCCTCGCTGCGCGTGACCCGGCCCCGACTGGCGGTGCTCGCGGCGTTGCGCGACCACCCGCACGTCGGCACGGACGCGGTGATCGCGCTGGTCCGGGAGGATCATCCGACCATCTCCCACCAAGCGGTGTACGACGTTCTGCGTGTGCTCACCGATGCCGGTCTGGTGCGGCGCATCCAGCCGGCCGGCGCGACCGCCCGCTACGAGACCCGGGTCGCGGACAACCACCACCATGTCGTCTGCCGCACCTGCGGCGTGATCGCCGACGTCGACTGCGCCGTCGGTCACGCTCCCTGCCTCACCGCCCCTGTCGACGACGGGTTCGTCGTCGACGAGGCGGAGGTCGTCTACTGGGGCACCTGCCCCGACTGCGCGACCGACCGTACGCCCCAGAGATCCGCAAGCTCGGAAGGAAGTTCATGAGCGACACCCAGGACAACCGCCCCACCAGTGCACAGGGCGTGGACCAGAAGGCAGCGGCCGGCTGCCCGGTGGCGCACGACTCGGTGACCGCGCACGGCAGCGAGAGCGAGAACCCGGCGATCGACTCGCCGACCCCGAAGACCGGCGGCCGTCCGCGCACCAACCGGGACTGGTGGCCCAACCAGCTCGACCTTTCGGTGCTGCACGCCCACTCGCCCAAGGGCAACCCGCTGGGGGCGGACTTCAGCTACGCCAAGGAGTTCGCCAAGCTCGACGTCGAGGCCCTCAAGCGGGACATCGTCGAGGTGCTCACCACCTCGCAGGACTGGTGGCCGGCCGACTTCGGCCACTACGGCGGCCTGATGATCCGGATGAGCTGGCACGCCGCCGGCACGTACCGCATCGAGGACGGTCGCGGTGGCGCCGGTGACGGTGGTCAGCGCTTCGCTCCGCTGAACAGCTGGCCGGACAACGCCAACCTGGACAAGGCGCGTCGGCTGCTCTGGCCGGTGAAGCAGAAGTACGGCCAGAAGATCTCCTGGGCCGACCTGCTCGTGCTGGCCGGCAACGTCGCCCTGGAGTCGATGGGCTTCAAGACCTTCGGCTTCGGCTTCGGTCGGGAGGACGTCTGGGAGCCGGAGGAGATCTTCTGGGGTCCGGAGGACACCTGGCTCGGCGACGAGCGTTACGCCTCCGAGAAGGAGATGACGCCCGGCGTCGGCTCGACCGAGATGGGTCTGATCTACGTCAACCCGGAGGGCCCCCGCGGCAACGCGGACCCGGCCGCCGCGGCGCACTTCATCCGGGAGACCTTCGGCCGGATGGCGATGAACGACGAGGAGACCGTCGCCCTCATCGCCGGTGGCCACACCTTCGGTAAGACCCACGGCGCCGGCGTCGCCGACAACCACGTGGGTCCGGAGCCGGAGGGCGCCCCGCTGGAGGCGCAGGGCCTCGGCTGGCTGAGCACCCACGGCAGCGGCAAGGGCGCCGACACGATCACCAGTGGTCTCGAGGTGACGTGGACCGACGTGCCGACGCAGTGGAGCAACCGCTTCTTCGAGATCCTGTTCGGCTACGAGTGGGAGCTCACCACGAGCCCCGGCGGTGCCAAGCAGTGGGTCGCCAAGGACGCCGCGGAGATCATCCCGGACCCGTTCGACGCGTCGAAGAAGTACAAGCCCACGATGCTCACGACCGACCTGTCGCTGCGCGTCGACCCGGCGTACGAGAAGATCTCGCGCCGCTTCCTGGAGAACCCGGACGAGTTCGCGCTGGCGTTCGCCAAGGCGTGGTACAAGCTGTTGCACCGCGACATGGGCCCGATCGAGCGCTTCCTCGGCCCGTGGGTGGCCGAGCCGCAGCTGTGGCAGGACCCGGTGCCGGCCGTCGACCACGAGCTGGTCGGTGACGCCGACGTCGCCGCGCTCAAGGCGAAGGTCCTGGAGTCCGGCCTGAGCACCGACCAGCTGGTCTCCACCGCCTGGGCGTCGGCGGCGAGCTACCGGCACACCGACAAGCGCGGTGGCGCGAACGGTGCCCGGATCCGCCTCGAGCCGCAGCGCAACTGGGAGGTCAACCAGCCCGAGCAGCTGGCGACCGTCCTGGGCGTCCTGGAGGGCATCCAGCGGGAGTTCAACGAGGCCGGTGGCGCGAAGATCTCGCTCGCCGACCTCATCGTGCTGGCCGGGTCGGCAGCCGTCGAGAAGGCGGCGCGTGACGCCGGCTTCGACGTGACCGTGCCGTTCCGCGCGGGCCGTACGGACGCGACCCAGGAGCAGACCGACACCGAGTCGTTCCGGGTCCTGGAGCCGCGCGCCGACGGCTTCCGCAACTACCTGCGTCCGGGTGAGAAGACCCAGCCGGAGGTGCTGCTGATCGACCGCGCGTACATGCTCAACCTGAGCGCGCCGGAGATGACCGTCCTCGTCGGCGGCCTGCGTTCCCTCGGTGCCAACACCGGTGGTGCCCAGCACGGTGTGCTCACCGACCGGCCGGGTGTGCTCACCAACGACTTCTTCGCGAACCTGCTGTCCCCGGGCACCCGGTGGAGCGCGTCGAAGTCCGAGGAGCACGTGTACGAGATCCGCGATCTGGCCACCGACGAGGTGAAGTGGACCGCCACGGCGGTCGACCTCATCTTCGGTTCCAACTCGCAGCTGCGCGCCCTCGCCGAGGTCTACGCCAGCGAGGACGCCCGCGGCAAGTTCGTGGCCGACTTCGTGGCGGCCTGGACCAAGGTCATGGAGCTCGACCGGTTCGACATCGCCTGACAGTTCGACACGACGAGCCCCGGCCGATCCGTCAGCGATCGGTCGGGGCTCGTCCATGTCGACGTCACGTCGCTGACATCCCATGGGTGGCGAATCCCATTGATGATTTTTTTGTACGCTTGATCGGCTGGCGTACGGCCCATTACGTGACAAGGTGTTCATCTGCCCGGGTGACGGGCGCGGACCTAGTCACGCAGGGAGTCATCGTGGCCCACCCCGACCTGCAGGCCGAGGAAGCGGACCAGTACGCGGGTGGTCCCGCGATTCCCCGGCAACGGGCTCAGCCGACCCGGGTCGCCCCGTCGACCGGTCCGGAGGTCGCCGGTGCCGGATGGCGTCCACTGCGGATCGCGATGATCGGGCAGAAGGGGATGCCGGCGACCTACGGCGGCATCGAGCGGCACGTCGAGGAGATGGCCAGCCGGCTGGCCGGCTTCGGGCACGAGGTCACCGTCTACTGTCGCCGGAGCTACGGCGAGACGCCCGCCGACGAGTACCGGGGCGTACGCCTGCGCGAGGTGCACACCATCGCGAGCAAGCACCTCGACGCCATCGTGCACGCGGCCACCTCGACCGTGGCGGCGATGACCGAACGACCGGACATCGTGCACTACCACGGGCTCGGGCCGGCCCTGGTCGCGCCGGTGCCCCGCTGGTTCTCCCGCGCGGGCGTGGTGCTGACGGTGCACGGGCTGGACAACCAGCGGGCCAAGTGGGGGCTCGCCGCGCGTACGGTGCTGGGCAGCGCGCACTGGCTCAGCGGTTACGTCCCGCACCAGCGGGTCGCGGTCTCCCGAGGGCTCGCCGCGCACTACGAGACCCGGTTCGGTCGGCCCACGACCTACATCCCGAACGGCGTCAACCCGGCCCGGCCGGCGTCGAGCCGACAGATCGAGGCCCGGTTCGGGCTGACCCCCGGCGGCTACCTGCTGCTGGTCGGCCGGCTGGTCCCGGAGAAGGCCGCCGACCTGCTGATCCGGGCCTTCCGGCGGATCGACACCGGGGTCCGGCTGGCGATCGTCGGCGGGTCGTCGTTCACCGACGACTACGTGGACCGGCTGCGCCGTGCGGCCGAGGGGGACGACCGGATCGTCTTCACCGGGTTCGCCTATGGCGACCTGCTCGCCGAGTTGTACGCGGGCGCCGCCGGCTTCGTCCAGCCGTCCCGCCTGGAAGGTCTGCCGTTGACGCTGCTGGAGGCCGCCGCGTACGGGCTTCCGGTGGTCGCGAGCGACATCGCGCCACACGTGGAGGTGCTGGAGTCGAACGCCGCTGGCGGCCGGTTGTTCCGCGACGGCGACGAGGACGACCTGATCCGGGTGCTGACCGCGCTGCTCGGGGACCTGGCGACGGAGCGGGCCGGTGCGAAGGCGCTGGGCGACCGGGTCACCGAGAGGTACAGCTGGGACACCGCCGCCCACGAGTTGGAGCGCCTTTACTTCAGCCTGGTCCCGGCCACGGCCCGCCGCGTCAGGCCGCGACTGCCGACCGCCGCGCACTGACCGTCCGGCCCGTTGTCCGGTGCGGCGGCGGCTCAGCCCCGCGGGGGATCGGCCGGTCGGTGCAACGGCCCCTTCTTCCCGAGCGGTGACCGGGCTAGATTGAACCGATCTTGTGCCGGGAGGATCGGTTCACCGTGCCCGGCCGCGTCGATTTCGGTTCAGTGGGATCAGTGGGACAACACACGCAGCAGGTGGTCGATGCGGAACGACCCGGTCACGCGCCGGGTGGCGGAGCGCCGCCGATGAGCGGCCGGGTGGACACCACCCGTCTGCTCACCGGCGCGGCGGCGCTGGCCGCCGCCGTCGTGGCGGTGGTCGCGGGAGTCTCGATGGCGGCCGGTGACCGCAGGGGCATGGTGCTGCCACTCGCCGCGGTCGCGGGCGTCGCGGTCGCCGTCCTCGCGCTGACCCGGTTCTCCGGGTACGTCTTGCTGATGCTGGCGGTCCGCTCCTGCGTCGACCTGTTCAAGCTCACCGGGCCGAGTGCCGGCCAGGCGGACTCCGCCGGCGCCGCCCGGGTGGCGGACCCGTCCACCCTGCTCGCGGTGCTGTTCCTCCTCGCCGCCGGGCTCTGGCTGGCGGCGCAGCTCAGCCGGCACGGGCGGTTGCGCGGCTCGGCGCTGGGCTGGGCGATGCTGCTCGTCGGTGCCAGCAGCGTGGTGAGCGCCCTCGGCGCGACCCGGCCGGCGAACAGCCTGTTGGAGGCGCTGCGGATCCTCACCGTGGTGGTGATGTTCGTGGTGCTCGAACAGCTCATGCCGGACACGGCGGCGATCCGTCGGATCCTGCTCGCCTGCTACGTGTCGCTGGTGCTGTCGCTCGCCTACACAGTCGTCCTGTCGCTGCTCGGCAACCCGCCCGCCGAGGTGAAGGGCGACTTCACCCGGATCAGCGGCACGTTCAGCCAATCGACCACGTTCGGTCGCTACCTGATGTTCATGGTGATCTTCGGGTTCGCGGTGTACCGCTTCCTGGGCCGCCGCCTACGGGTGACCCTCGGTGTGCTGCTCGGGCTCTCCCTGCTGTTCCTGTTGCTGACCAACACCCGCAGCGCTCTGCTCGGCGCGGCGATCGGCCTGGTCGTGGTCGCGGTGCTGCACCGCAGCAAGCGGATGCTCGTCACCCTCTGCGTGGTGGCGGTCGCCGGGGTCGCCCTGGTGCCCGCCGTCGGTGAGCGGTTCGCCCAACTCGGCAGCTCACGTGCCGTCGGCGGGGACCCGACCGGGAACACCCTGGCGTGGCGGGTCGGGTACTGGACCGAGATCGTCACGCTCGCCGAGCGCAACCCGGTCACCGGGATCGGGCCGAACATGACCCAGCGCGAGACCGACGAGGCGAAGAAGCCGCACAACGACTTCCTACGGGCGTACGTCGAGACCGGGTTGCTCGGTCTCGGGGCGTACCTGATGATGCTCGTCGCCATGCTGCACACCGCGCGCCGGGCGCTGCGGCGCGCGCCTCCAGGCAGCTTCGAGCGCGGTGTCGCGGTCGGTTTCACCGGTTGTGCCATCGCGTTCGTGGCGGTCAGCGCGGCGTCCAACGTCATTTCCAATGTGGTTACGCTCTGGTATTTCGTCGCGTTCGCTGCGGCGGCCGGTGCGATCGCCCGCCACCCGGCTCCGGGCCCGGTCGGCGAGCAGCCGCGAAGCACGTCTGTCCCGGTCTGAGTGAACGACAGCATTGGGGTGAAAGTGGAGATCGTCGACTACCTGCGGGTCGCCCGGCGGCGCCTCTGGGTGCTCGTGGGGGTGCCGCTGCTCGCCAGCGGCGCGGCGGCCGGCATCGTCCTGCTCGCGCCACAGCAGTTCAGCGGTACCGCCTACGTGGCGGCGCCGGCGCTGGTGGGCGGAGCGGCCGGGACGCAGTACACCGGCACGCAGGCGGCGAACCAGTTCGTCGCGGCCTTCGGTGCGGCGGTCACCTCACCCCGGGTCCTCGCCGACGTGGCCGGTGACACCGGGGTGACGCCGGAGCGACTGCGCGACGGCCTCGCCGTCACCCAGGTCGGTGCGAGCAGCCAACTGGAGGTGACGTACACCGCCGGTGACCGGGCGACCGTCGCGCCGGTGCTGACCGCGACCACCACCCGCGCGCTGGCCTTCCTGTTCTCCTCCCAGGTCGGGATCGCCACCGGTGAGGTCGAGGCGGCCAACGCCGACGTCACCGCCGCCACCAAGGCCATCGGCGAGTGGGAGAAGGCCAACAAGGTCTCCCAACCGGACCGGATCTACCAGGCGACGCTGGGCGAGCTGACCAGCCTGCGGCAGCAGCAACTCTCCATGCAGGCGGTCGGCAACAGCCGGGGTGCCGACGCGGCGGCCGCCGCGATCACCGCGGCGCAGCGGAAACTCGACGAGCTGGGGCCCAAACTCCCCGACTACCAGGCCCTGCTCGCCCAGCGGGACGCGGCGACCGGGGCGCTGTCGCAGGCGCGGGAGGGGTTGCAGGCAGCCCGGGCCCAGGCTCAGGCCGCCGATCCGAAGCAGGTGACCAGCATCGGCGAGGCGCACGAGGTGAGCCGGATGGCCGAGCTGGTGCGTACCGCCCTCCCGGTGGGCGGTGCCGGTCTGCTGCTCGGGGTGCTGTTGGTGGGTGTCCTCGAACTGCTCTCGCGGGCCCGCCAGGCCGGTCGTCCGGCAGCCGCGCCGACCGCGAGTGCCCCGACGCCGACCGTGCCGCCGAAGCCGGCGCAGACGCCGACCGTGCCGCCGAAGCCGGCGCAGACGCCGACCGAGCCGCCGGCGTCGGCGCAGCCGCCGACCGAGTCGCCGGTGCCGGCGCAGACCGTGCCCGCGGCACGTCCGTGACCGCTCGGGAACGGGCCGCCGGGTGCGCGGCGAGCTGACCGGCCGGCCGTCGGCCCCGCCGGAGGCCGGCGACCAGCAGGTACGCGGCATGGCGCGCGGTGGGGTGGTCAACCTGGCGGGCGCGGTGTTCAGCCAGGTGGCGCTCTTCCTGGTCATGTTGGTGCTGGCCCGCGTGCTGGGGGTACGCGAGCTGGGCCGGTACGCGCAGGTCTACGCCGTGCTGTCGTTGCTCGGGCTGCTCTCGCTCTCCGGTTTCCGCGCCGGGCTGACCCGGTTCGTGGCGGTGCACCTCGCCGACGACGACCCGGCCGCGCTGCGGGGCGCTATCCGCCTCGGGATCGGCATCTCGGCCGTGGCGTCCACTGTCGTCGCCGTCGGTCTGGCGCTCGGCGCACCGTGGCTGGCCGACGCCCTGCACGACCCGCAGCTCGCCACCGGGCTACGGCTGGTCGCGCTGTGCCTGCCCGCCTCGACCGTCTGCGAGGCCGCCCTCGCCGCCACCCGGGGTTGGCGTACCCAGCGGGCCTACGCGCTCGTCGGCCAGGTCTACGAGCCGGCGGCCCGGCTGGTGCTCACCGCGGTGGCGCTCCTGGTGGGGGCGGGGCTGACCGGCGCGTTCTGGGCGCTGGTGGCGGCGAGTTGGAGCGCCGCCGGGTTCGCTCTCGTGGCGCTCGCCCGGATGGTCCGCCGGGTGCCCGCCGCCCGGCCCGCGTACCGGCCGGGGGAGTTGTTCCGCTTCTCCACGGTCAGTTGGGTCTCGTCGCTCTCCTCCACCGGCCTGATCTGGGTGGACGCGCTGCTGCTCGGGTTCTTCGACTACGGCGCCGACGCGATCGGCGTCTACCACGTGGCGACGCGGCTGGTGACGATCGCGGTGTTCGTGCTCGCGCCGGTCAACGCCTCCTTCGGCCCGCACCTGGCGCATCTCTACCACCAGGGTCGCCTCGACGAGGTCCGCCGGATCTACCGGGTGGCCACCGGGTGGGTGCTCCGACTGTCGCTGCCGGCGTTCGTGGCGTTGCTCGTCTTCCCGGAGCAGTTGCTACGCCTGGTCGGTGGGCCGGGTCTGGCCGCCGGCGCGGCGGTGACCGTGGTGCTGGCGCTCGGCCAGCTCGTCAACGCCGCCACCGGGCCGTGCGGGACGCTGCTGAACATGTCCGGCCGGGTGTCGGTCAACATGGTCGACAACCTCGCCGCCCTGGTGCTCAACGTCCTGCTCAACCTGTGGCTCATCCCCGCGTACGGGATCCTCGGCGCGGCGGTGGCCTGGGCGGTCTCGTTGGCCGCGGTGAACGTCGCCCGGGTCTGGCAGGTACGCGCGCAGGTGCACACGGTGCCGGTGACGATCGGCATGCTCAAGGGGCTGGTCGCGGCGGTGTTCGCGTTGGGCGTCGGGTTGGGTGTGCGGTGGCTGGTCGAGGGCTGGGTCGCCCAACTCACCGTGGGTCTGACCGCGATCGTGGGGGCGTACTGCGCAGGGGTTCTCGCCCTCGGACTCAGTCGGGAGGACGTCATGGTGCTGCGTTCGGTGACCCGTCGGGGCGGCCGACGCGCCGCCGTGGCCCCCGGCCCCGCCGCCGGGGTCGGCTCGTGAGCGCGCCCGGTCGACGGCAGGTCACCGACCACCTGCGCCGTAGCGTCCGCGCGACACGGGCATGGGTGCGCGCGGCGCGGCCGGGCGAGCCCGGCCCGCTACCCGACTTCCTGGTGATCGGCGGTCAGCGGTGCGGCACCACCTCGCTCTACCACCACCTCGCCGCGCATCCCCGGGTACGGGTGGCCACCGGCAAGGAGTTGCAGTACTTCAGCGTCCACCATGGTCGGGGCGAGCGCTGGTACCGGGGGCACTTCCCGCGCCTCGCCCCGGACGAGCGCACGTTCGAGGCGAGCCCCTACTACCTGTTCCATCCGAGCGTGCCGTCCCGGGTCGCGGCGGCCCTGCCGCGGGCCCGCTTCGTCGCGCTCCTGCGTGACCCGGTGCAGCGGGCCTACTCGCACTACCTGCACACCCGCTCGTACGGCCTCGAACCGCTGACCTTCGCCGACGCGCTCGACGCCGAGGAGGAACGGCTGGCCCGGGCGACGCACGGGGGCCCGGACACCCGTGCCGCCCACCGGGCCTTACGCAACCACTCCTACGCCGCCCGGGGCCGCTACGCCGAGCAGATCGAGCGGTGGTTCGCGCACGTCCCCCGGGAACGGATCCACGTCGCCCGCACCGAGGACCTGCACGCCGAACCGGCGGGCACGTACCGCGCGATCCTGGACTTCCTCGACCTGCCGGCCTTCACCCCCGAGGCGTTCACCCGGCACACCCGCCGCGTCGACGAGGGCGCCTCGCAGCTCACCCCGCAGCTGCGCGACCGGCTCGGCGCGTACTTCGCGCCGCACAACGCCCGCCTGGCCGCGCTGCTCGGCTGGCCCGACCCCTGGCCCGGCTAGCGCACGGCACCGGCCAGTCGGCGGTGACCGTCGGTCGCCTGCGCCGGGGCGGATGCGACATTGAGCGGTATACCTCAGAGTCATAAACATGACTCTGAGGTATACCGCTATTCGGCACATCGGCATGGGTCGGCGAGCGCCCGCCGGAGGTGGGCCGAGGAACCAGTCGGCTAGCGCAGGTCGGCGAGGATCCGCTCGACCGGTTGCTCGGCGCGCAGCAGCACGGGGACGTCGGTCACCGTGGTGCCACCCCCGGCCGCCCGCAGCGGTGCACCCACCGCACCGGTCTGCCCACCCGGTGCGGGCGGCACGGTCACCGGCGTGGTCGACGCCGACCACAGCACCAGCGTGCTCGAACCACCGCGCACGAAGGCCACCCCGTGCAGCTTGCCGGCGACCGAGGCCGGGAGCGGGGTGACCGTGGCACCCCGAGCCGCGTCGGCCAGGCTGGCCAACATCCGACCGGCTTCGCGTTCGGTGCCGTCCGGGTCGAGCAGGCCGTAGCGGACCTCACTACCGGCGGCGTTGTTCGGGTTGTACGCCAACGGCAACCAACTGATCTCGCCGATCCCACCGGCGGCCAGCAGGGTGACCGTCTTGACCATCTCGGCGGCCCGGCCGGCCGGGTCACCGTCACCGTCGCGCCAGAACTGACCGACCTCCCACGCCTGGATCGGCATGCCGGCAGGTGTCGTCGCGCGCAGGTAGTCCAGCAGTGGCGTGACCCCGCTGAAGTGCTCGTAGAAGTGCACCTGCCGGACGTCGACGGTGCGGTCGGCCAGCAGTGACTCGGTGGCGGCCAGGAACCGCAGGCTGCGCCTGTTGGTGTCGGTGCCGAGCGCCTTTTGTAGTTGCTCCGCCCCGGTCACCGCCGGGATCTGCTGGCCCCTGGTGCCGACCCGGCGCTGGAAGTACGCCTGGTAGGCGGCGACGGCCTCGGGCACCCGACCGGCGCGGACAAGCCGGTCGGCGACACCCATGCCGTACGCGACGCTGCTGATGCCGGAGTCGACGACCCGGGCCTGCGGGTCGGTCGCGCGGATCGTCTCGGCGGCGGCCTTGACCAGCCGGACGTAGTCCTCGGGGCTGCCGGCCCAGTAACTCGGCGCGTTGACCTCGTTCTCGATGGCGTACTCGCGCACCCCGTACGGGCCGTAGCGCTGCACCACCGAGCGGACGAATCGCTGGTACGCGGCGAGGTCGGTGGGCATCGCCGACTCGGTCTTGTTCGCCGTTCCCCTGGTGTACCGCGCGGTGCCACCGGTCGCCCAGCACACCCCGGTACGGATCTTCAGGTGCAGGGTGATGCCCAACTCCCGGCTGCGGGAGGCGATCTCGTCCAATCCGGCCCAGTCCAGCCGGCCCGAGGTGCGTTCGATCTCGCACCAGGAGATCTCCTCGTAGGTCGCTGACCCGGCGATCCGCCGCAGGTACGGGGCGAACTGCTCATAGCGCGACCAGTCCCAGTGCGCGCCGAACGGGTTGCTCACCCCGTTCACGGCGCGTCCCGGCGCGGGCGTACCCGATGGGGTGCCGACGCCCGTCGGGGCCGGAGCTGGATCGTCGTCGCGGGCGGTGCAGCCGGCGGTGACCAGGATCGTGGTGGCGAGGGCGGCGGCGAGTACGCCCAGCCGGCGGGACCGGTTCACCGGTAGCCGAGGGCGCGCAGGGTCGGACCGGAGAAGACCCAGACCAACAGGCGGAGGAACGGGTCGAGTTCGCGGCGGTGGGTGCCGACCCGCGAGCCGTAGATCGGGTCGGTGACGCTCGCGGCGACCCGCCGTCTCTCCGCCTCGGTGGTGTACTTCTGCGCCACGTCGTGCTGCTTGCTGTCGTAGTCGAGGATGTCGTCCTCCCACGGTTCACCGAGGAACTCGAAGAGGCCCCGCATCGTCTTCTCCGGCTCGGTCACCGCCTGCTCGTAGCGCAGCTCGTAGTACCGGTCGGGCGGCAGGGTGGCGCCGACGGCCCGCGCGGCGCGGATGTAGCGCGGCCACTTCACCACGCACTTGACGGCGGACCAGTAGCCGAACCGTTTGCGGTGCGAGACCACCACGTCGCGGCCGTCCCGGATGAGGTGCACGATCTGGGCGTCCGGGAAGACCTCGGTGACGAAGTCGAGCGACATCGCGTACAGCGGGGTCTTGTCGGCCCACCGGGTCTTGCCCCGCGCCGCGGCGTAGTCGGCGTGGACGCCGCCGAAGAAGTTCCGGATGCGGCGTAGCCAGTCCTCGCGGGGGAAGCCGAAGCGGGCCAGGCGTTCCCAGTCCCGCCCGACGATCCGTCGCAGGTCGGGCAGGAACCGGGTCTCCGGGCCGCAGCTGATGCGGGAGTGGGAGTCCAGGACGAGGCGCACCATCGTCGTGCCGGAGCGTTGACAGCCGACCAGGAAGATCGGCGCGGTACGGGGCGTGGGTTCAGCCACGGTCGGCCGCCTTCGTCTCGGAGCGGGTGTCGGCCGCGTGACCGTCGAGCCGGTCGGTCAACTCGTCGCAGAGGGCCCGTACGCGCCGGTCGATCGGCAGCGGCCGTCGGCTCGTCGCGTCGGCGTCGTGGAAGCGGCGCGGGGCGATGTGCGCGTGCAGCCCCGGTCGGTAGGGGAAGTCGAGGAACGCGCACAGCCGCCGCAGTTGCGCCTCCGGCTCCGCCACGACCGTGTCGTAGCGGCAGAGCAGCACGTCGGCGCGCTGGTCCAGGCCGAGTCGGAAGAAGAGGGAGTTGCGGACGTACCAGAAGAGGGCCGCGCCGCTGTGCGGGTCCAGCCTCTGCGGGTCGTGCGCCCGGATCAGCTCGACGGCGTCGGCGTCGAGGCGCTGCCCCTGCCACCGTCGGCCGATGCTGCCGTCGGCGATGGCGCGTAGCGCCCGCAGGTTGGCGTCACCGAACTTGGCGACCTCGGAGCGGGCCCGGTCATCGACGTCGCGGTAGACCCAGAGCGCGCGGCCGGGCGTCAACCCCGGCAGGGCCAGCAACTCGTCCACGCGGTGGCTCTCGCAGAGCGGCTTGACCAGGACGTACGCGTGCCGGCTGCGCTGGATCACGGCGGTCAGCACCGCGTCCGGGCGGAGCTGGAAGCGGTGGAAGACGGTGCGGTCGTTCTCGTTGCGGACCTCGACCTCTCCGGCCGCGTCCAGGCCACGGACCAGCATGTTCGTGCCGGATCGTTGCAGACCGACCAGGTAGACCGGCATCGCCGAACCGGGCGTCCGGCCGGCCCGCCTGCGCCAGCGTCGTTTCGCCAGGGCGGTGCCGATCCGCTCGACCGGGTCGAGGCGGTCCTCCTCGACCAGCCGCCCGATCCCCTCGGTGCGTGCCCAGCGCAGATGCCGTCTGATCCGGCGCGCCGTGTACGCGACTGTGGAGACCTCGTCGTCGGCTGCCACGGGTCCTCCTCGGTCGGGCGCCGGTCCGGCCCGGCGGGAACGGGCGACGACCGGCGGCGCCGCCAGGCTATCGGGAGATCATGGCGGGATGCCAGGCTGCGGGCCGCACGGGCATACGAAGATCAACCGTTCAGGTACATGGCATAGGTGAACTGGACTCGCAGACCTGCCCTGCATACGGTGGGCCCTGGCCGGGGCGGGCAGACCCCGGTCGTCACCCCCCCCGGGCCGGTTCGCCCGATCGACGTGAGCAGGCCGAGTCGATGCGCGTGCTGCATGTGAACAAGTTCCTCTATCGCCGTGGCGGCGCCGAGGGGTACCTTCTCGACCTCGCGGACCTGCAGCGGGCGGCGGGGGACACGGTCGCCTACTTCGGCATGAGCCACCCGGAGAACGAGTCGCCGCTGCCGTACGCGCAGCGGTTCCCCTCCGAAGTGGAGCTGGAACCGGCGCCGAGCGGGCTGCGGCCACGCGCGACGGCAGCCGGCCGGATGCTCTGGTCACCGACGAGTCGTCGCGGGCTGGCCCAGGTGATCGACGACTTCCGGCCGGACGTGCTGCACCTGCACAACATCTACCACCAGCTCTCGCCGTCGGTGCTCGCCGCGGCACGGTCGGCCGGGGTGCCCTGCGTGCTGACCATGCACGACTACAAACTCGCCTGCCCGAGCTACCAACTGCTGGACCGGGGACGCCCCTGCCAGGCCTGCGTCACCGGAGGCCCCCTGCAGGCGGCCCGCCGCCGCTGCAAGGACGGATCGCTGTCGCGCAGCGGTCTGCTGGCCGTGGAGTCCTGGTTGCACCGGCGGTTCGACGCGTACGACCCGGTGCAGGTCTTCGTCAGCCCGAGCGAGTTCCTGGCCGACGTGATGCGCCGCGCCGGTGTCTATCCCGACCGGCTGCGGGTGGTGAACCACTTCGTCGACCTGAGCGGCATCGCCACCAAGCAGACCCCCGGCGGCGGTGTCGTCTTCGCCGGCCGGTTGGCCCCGGAGAAGGGTGTCGACGTGCTGGTCGAGGCAGTCGCCGCGCTGCCGGACGGGGTGGCCGTGGACGTCGCCGGGGACGGTCCGGCCCGAGCCGACCTGGAGGCGCTCGCGGCGCGCCGGGTGCCCGGCCGGATCCGGTTCCACGGCCGCCTGGGCAAGCCGCGCCTGCACGAGCTGATCCGGTCCGCCTCGGTGGTCGCCGTCCCGTCCCGGTGGCACGAGAACCAGCCGATGGCGGTGCTGGAGGCGTTCGCCTGTGGGGTACCGGTGGTCACCACCGACCTCGGTGGGCTCCCCGAGCTGGTCGACGCCACAGTGGACGGTGGCATCGTCGGCGCGGACCGGCCCGCAGACCTCGCCGACGCGCTGAACGCGCTGCTGGCCGACCCCGCCCGGGCGTACCGGATGGGGCAGGCGGGTCGGGCGAAGGTCGCCCGGCGGTTCGCCCCCGACCTGCACCTGACCCGGATCCGCGCGCTGTACGCGGAGGCCGCCGAGGCCCTGCCGACCCGTCGGCGCCCAGGCCGCGCGGCGGCCGGTGGGGGAGCGGCCCGGTGAGCACGATCCGGGTGCTCTACCTCGCCGGTAGCGGTCGCAGCGGCAGCACGCTGGTCACCAACGTCCTCGGGCAGGTGCCGGGATTCTTCGCCGCCGGTGAGCTGCGCTACCTGTGGCGGCGCGGCATCCTGGAGAACCGGCAGTGCGGCTGCGGCGTCCCACTGGCCGACTGTCCGCTCTGGACGCGGATACGCGCCGACCTGGCCGGAGCCGACCCGGCCGGAATAGCCGGGCGACTGGCCGCGCGACTGCGCCTGCGCGGGCTGCCCGCACTGCTGCGCCGACGGCGTCGCGGTCAACGGCCGGTCGACAGTCACCCCGACGACGCCCACCTGGCCCGGCTGTACGCCTCGATCGCCGAACACGCCCTCGCCGACCGGCCCGGCGGGGTCGTCGTCGACTCCTCGAAGCTGCCTCCGTACGGCGCTCTGCTCGGTGCCCTGCCCGGCATCGACCTGTACGTCCTGCACGTGGTGCGCGACCCACGGGCGACCGCGTACTCCTGGCGTCGGCGACGCCCGCTGGACGGGCCCGCGGACGACCGGCTGATGAGCCGACCACCGGTCTGGAAGGCCGCGGTGCTCTGGTTGGTCTGGAACACCGCCACCGTCCGACTGTGGGGCCGTCGGCCCGTCGACGACCGCTACCTGCGGGTGCGGTACGAGGACTTCGTCGCCGATCCGGCCGGCACCACCGCACGGATCGTCCGGTTCGTCGGCGCGACGGCGGACGACCTGCCCTTCCCGACCCCGGACACGGTGCGACTGGCACCCACCCACTCGGTGGCGGGCAATCCCTCGCGGCACCGCACCGGCCTGGTCCCGGTGGTCGCCGACACCGAGTGGCTGACCGGGCTCTCCACCGGCGCGTACGCGGTGGTGACCGCGCTGACCGGGCCGGTCCTGGCCCGCTTCGGCTACCCGCTGCGCCGCCGGACGGCAATGCCTCCCGGGGGCACGTCCCGTCCGGCCACGCCTCCCGCCGCCACGTCCCGTCCGGACCCGGCCCCCTCGTCACCCGCTACCCGGCAGGAAGGCTGAACGATGCTCTCACTGGTGGTGGGCACCGGTCGCTGCGGCTCGACCCTGGTCCAGGAGTTGCTCTCCCGGCATCCCGAGGTCGGCTTCGTCTCCGGCCTGGACGACAAGCTCGCCCGGCTGAACCTCAAGGGCCGGTTCAACGGGCCGCTCTACCGGCGTTCGGCGCCGCGCCCGGCGGGGATGACCTCGCTGCGACACAGCCGGCGGTTGCTGGAGCGGGGCCGGCTGCGGGTGGCACCGTCGGAGGCGTACCACCTGCTCGACCGGCAGGTGCTCGGCGGCTTCTCCCGCCCGTGCCGGGACCTGGTCGCCGAGGACCTGACGCCGTTCGTGGCCCGGCGGCTGCGCGCCTTCTTCGACGAGCGGATCGCCCGGCAGGGCTGCCGACAACTGGTGCAGCACGTCACCGGGTGGCCGCGGACCGGTTTGCTGCACGCCGCGTACCCGGACCTGCGGGTGGTCAACGTGGTGCGCGACGGCCGGGCGGTGGCCAACTCCTGGCTCCAGATGGGCTGGTGGGACGGGTGGCGAGGGCCGGACAACTGGATCTACGGCCCGCTCCCGTCGGACCTGCGGGAGGAGTGGTTCGAGTCGGGGAGGTCCTTCCAGGTGCTCGCCGCGCTGGGCTGGAAGATGCTGATGGAGGCGTTCGCGCAGGCCCGCCTGCGTCACCCCGCCGAGCAGTGGCTCGACGTGCGCTACGAGGACCTGGTCGAGCACCCCCGGGAACAGGTCGGCCGGATGCTCGACTTCCTGGGGTTGCCGTGGTCGCCCGCGTTCGAGAAGGGCTTCTCCCGGTACGACTTCCCGGCGGGCCGGGCGGCGGCGTACCGGGAGGAACTCAGCCCGGCGCAGCTCGCCGCGATCGAACGGTCGCTGGAGAAGCCACTCGCCGAATGGGGCTACCCGGTCTAGGGCCGCGGCCTGGCCGCTCGGCGGACCTATCGACGTACGCGTCGGAGGACCGTTACCCTGTGGCCCCCAGACCATCGATGTGAGGAGATGCGATGGCGCGTCGCACCGGCCGGCCTTCCTACCTGTCGGACAGAGCCGACGAACGTCGTCGTCGCACAACGCGCATCGTGGCGGTCGCGGGGGCCATCGCACTGGTCACCGCGCTGCTGGGCGGGCTCATCGGCTACCAGGTCGGTCGTCCGGACGCCACCGCGGCGACGATCGCGAGCATCCAGGAGGCCGACGCGAAGCGGGACGCCCAGCAGATCGTGGAGCTGATCGAGACGGCCCGCAGTGTCCGCGACCAGATCGCCCCCGTCCTGGCCGCCGTCGAGGAGGAGAAGTCCGCCGGGCGGGCGCCGGATGCGGGCCGGGCGCGTACCTGGCAGGAGACCATGCGCAAGGCCGCCGAGCCGTTCGCCGACCCGCCCTCGGGGACGACCGCCACGAACGTGGCCCGGGGAGGTCTGCGCGGCGCGGTGCAGCAGGCGTCGCTCGCCGTCGACACCTACGCCCTGGCGGCCGGGGTCCCCGCCGCCCACCAGGCGGCCCTGCTGGACCTGAGCACGCGGCAGGCGGCCGAGGCGGCAACGGTCTGGTCGGTCGCGGCGACCCAGCTCGACCAGATCAGCATCGACGCGGGCCACGGCCACCAGCACGTGTTCCTGGACACAGACCCCCACGAAGGGGCCCTCACCCCGGACGGCGCGGCCGAGGGTACCGGCGGCTGAGGCCCGTTGCGGCACGTCTGTCGGATTCGCCGACGGGGGCCGTCGTGCCGCGTCGGCACGGCGGCCCCCGCGTGATCTTGGGGTCGACTCGCCGGATCGGGTACGGTCGCTAATCGCAAAGTCTATGAACCAGACTGGCTTTCTATGCGATGGAAGCCGAACCGGAGGGACACAGCCGTGAGGTTCCCAAGCGCCGTGCGTCAGGCCGGTCTCGTCGTGGCGATCGCCGCCCTCGCGGTGACCGCGGGCTGCGCCAAGAAGGACGACAGCGAGGTCCAGGCGAGCGGCGTCAAGCTCGTCACGGCGGGCAAGCTGACCGTCTGCACGCACCTGCCGTACCCGCCGTTCCAGTCGAAGGACGCCAGCGGCAAGGTGACCGGCTTCGACGTCGAGATCATGGACCTGGTGGCCAAGGAGTTGGGCGTCGAGCAGACGATCGTCGACACCCCGTTCGAGGGGATCAAGTCCGGGCAGGACCTGAACACGGGCAAGTGTGACGCGGCCGCCGCCGGGATGACGATCACCGACGAGCGGAAGAAGGTGCTGGACTTCTCCGACCCGTACTTCGACGCGACCCAGGCTCTGCTGGCGAAGACCGGCACGGCGTACAAGTCGCTCGACGACCTCCGGGGCAAGAAGCTCGGCGTCCAGGCGGCCACCACCGGCCGTGACTACGCCAAGAAGTTCGAGGCGGAGAAGGGCCTGCAGCTCGTCGAGTTCGAGGACCTCGCCGCCCTGCAGCAGGCCCTCGCCAACGGCCAGGTCGAGGCCGCCGTCAACGACCTGCCGGTCTGGACCGAGTACCTGAAGAAGAACCCGGGCGGGTTCGAGGTGACCGCGGAGTTCGACACCGGCGAGCAGTACGGCTTCCCGGTGAAGAAGGACGCCAACCCGGAGTTGCTCAAGAAGATCAACGAGGTGCTGGCCAAGGCCAAGCAGGACGGCACGTACGACACGATCTACGAGAAGTGGATCGGCAAGCGGCCGAGCGCCTGATCGCACACGTAGTGCCGGAGGGCGCGCGTCCCGCGCGCCCTCCGGGTCGGTCACTCCGGGAAGGCAACGAGCCAACGTGAAGCTGCGACGCCGCCAGCGGGAGCGGCTGTCCCTTGGGATCCAGTACCTGGTCTTCATCGCCGTCCTCGCCGCGGTGGCGTTCGCCGCGGACTGGGGCCGGTTGGCCGACGCGTTCTTCCGGGTCGACATCATCACGTCGATGTTCCCGACGATCATCACCGTCGCGTTGCGCAACACCGTCCTCTACACGCTCGGCGCGTTCGCCTTCGGCCTCGTGTTCGGCACCGTCCTCGCGCTGATGCGACTGTCCCGGGTGGCGCCGTACCGCTGGGTGGCGACGGCGTACATCGAGTTGTTCCGGGGCCTGCCCGCGCTGCTGGTGCTCTTCCTCGTCGGCTACGGCATCCCGATCGCCTTCCCCGAGCGGGAGATCCCCGGTGGCGTGTTCGGGTCCATCGCGATCGGTCTCGGACTGACCGCCGCGGCCTACATGGCGGAGACCATCCGGGCCGGCATCCAGGCCGTCCCCAAGGGGCAGATGGAGGCGGCGCGCACCCTCGGCATGTCGCACTTCACCGCGATGCGTACGATCGTCATCCCGCAGGCGTTCCGGATCGTCATCCCGCCGCTGACCAACGAACTCATCCTGCTCACCAAGGACTCGTCGCTGGCGTACGTGCTGGGCGTGACGGCGCAGACCATCGAGATCACCAAGTTCGGTCGGGACATGCTCAACGACCGGGTGAACGCCACCCCGCTCCTGGTGGCCGGCCTCGCCTATCTGATCATCACCCTGCCCCTGTCCCAGGTGGTACGTCGCCTCGAACTCCGCTACGCCAAGGCCCGGTGACCCCATGACGACGACCCCGCCCCGCCCCGCCGTCGAGATCCGCGACCTGCACAAGTCCTTCGGCCCGCTGGAGGTGCTCAAGGGCATCGACTTCGAGGTCGGCCAGGGCGAGGTGGTCTGCGTCATCGGCCCGTCCGGATCCGGCAAGTCGACGCTGCTGCGCTGCGTCGACTTGCTGGAGGAGCCGACGGCCGGGCGGATCTGGGTGAACGGGGTCGAGATGACCGACCCGGACGTCGAGATCGACGCGGCACGCCGCAGCATCGGCATGGTCTTCCAGTCGTTCAACCTGTTTCCGCACCTGACCGTGCTGAACAACCTCACCATCGCCCAGCGTCGCGTGCTGCGGCGTGGCCGCGCCGAGGCCGAGCGGATCGCTCGGGCCAACCTGGAACGCGTCGGGCTCACAGACAAGGCCGACGCCTTCCCGGCACAGCTCTCCGGCGGGCAGCAGCAGCGGGCCGCGATCGCCCGGTCGCTGTCGATGGAGCCGAAGCTGATGCTCTTCGACGAGCCGACCTCCGCGCTCGATCCCGAGCTGGTCGGCGACGTGCTCACCGTCATGCGCAAGCTGGCCGAGGACGGCATGACGATGATGGTGGTCACCCACGAGATGGCCTTCGCCCGCGACGTCGCCGACCGGGTGGTCTTCATGGACGGTGGGGTGGTGGTCGAGCAGGGACCGCCGCACGAGGTGCTCGGCGACCCGAAGCACGAGCGGACCCGCGCGTTCCTCTCCCGGGTCCTCGACCCGACCCGGGTCGCCCGACTCGGTCAGACCGACGAGTCGCCCGAGCCGCCGGAGGCCCCCGCCCTGCCGTCCGACGACCGCCACGCTCTCTGACGCCCCGGACGCCCTCGACCCGCCTCGGCTCGACCCGCCTCGGCTCGACCCGCCTCGGCTCGACCCGCCTCGGCCCGCCTCGACCCGCCTCGACCCGCCTCGGCCCGCCTCGGCCCGCGCCCTCCCTTGATCGACACGACATCGTCGACGTGGGGGTATCGCGCGGTCTGAATGCCGCCACGTCGGCGATATGGAGTGGATCATGCGCTCGGGGTGCCGCGGCGTCGGCAGTGTGGGAGTGTCGGGCTGGTGGGACGCCGCCAGATCGGCGATGTTGAGTGGATCGAACGCGGCCTGACCGGCGCAGGTGTGCTCAGACCTGCGTGTCAGCTTCATGTCAATCGAAGGCCGTCGTGATGTCAAGGTAATCTTTTTGCAATCAGACCTGTACTTTCGTCGATGGATTACATAAGTTGCTGTCATCCACCGAAAGTTCTGAGCCTTCCGAGCCAAGTTCGCGACGAGCCTCATCCTCAGTCGTGCTACCGCCCCCGTGCTCGGGTCGATGCACCCTGCCCTCGTCGCGTCTTCGCCCGGTCGGGAACGGAGACCCATGGACGATCACGCTGGTGGTCCTCACCGCCACCTCTCCCGTAGATCGCTGATCGCCAGCGGAGCGCTCGCCGCCGGAGCGCTGGGCGCGTCCGCCCCGGCGATCGGCGCCGCGTTCGGAGGCAGCCCTGCCCGGGCCGCCGCGGGCGTCACCAAGAAGATCACCATCTACGCCGAGCAGTTGCCGGGCAACCTGTTCGGCTACGGCCTGGCACCCGGCCAGGCCACCGTCCCCGGGCCGGTCCTGGAGATGTACGAGGGCGACACCCTGGAGATCACGCTGGTCAACACCACCAACCAGCGGCTGTCCATCCATCCGCACGGGGTGGACTACAGCACCGACTCCGACGGTAGCCCGTTCAACGCCTCGTTCAACAATCCCGGCGAGACCAGGACGTACGTCTGGCGCTCCCACGAGATGGTGGCCGCGTCGGGTCGGCGGTACATGCCGGGCAGTGCCGGCTACTGGCACTACCACGACCACGCGATGGGCACCGACCACGGCACCGGCGGAGTCGCCAGGGGCCTGTACGGGGCGCTGATCGTCCGGCGGCGCGGCGACATCCTGCCGTCGAAGCAGTTCACCGTCGTGTTCCACGACATGATGATCAACAACAAGATGGCCCCGGCGACCCCGATGTTCGAGGCGAACCTGGGCGAGCGCGTCGAGTGGATCGCCATCGGGCACGGCAACCTGTTCCACACCTTCCACCTGCACGCCCACCGGTGGGCGGACAACCGCACCGGAATGCTGGAGGGGCCGAGCGACCCCAGCCTGGTCGTCGACAACAAGGACCTCAACCCGGGCAGTTCGTTCGGTTTCCAGGTGCTGGCCGGAGAAGGCGTCGGACCAGGGGCCTGGATGTACCACTGCCACGTGCAGACGCACTCCGACGGCGGAATGGCCGGGATCTTCCTGGTGCGCAACGCCGACGGCAGCATGCCACCGGGCGCCGAAGAGGCGATCCACCGGTTCCAGGGCCACACCCACACGCACGGAAGCTGACCGAAAGTGGGGACGGGATGACCAGGACGATACGACGAACCCTCGCCGCGGTAGCGGCCGTCGCGACACTGATTCCCGCGACGACGGCGGCAGCCGCGCCGCGAACGGCAGCCGCCCCGCAGGCGGCGCAGGCACAGCGGACAGCGGTCCTCGTGTTCCACGGACCGGTGGCCGAGCAACAGGACCCGGTGGCCCGTGCGGTGGACACCATCGAACAGCTTGGTGCCGGTCATGACATCGATGTCACGGCCACCACGGACCCTGGCGTGTTCACCACGGCGGGGCTGTCCGCGTACCGCAGCGTGGTCTTCCTCTCCGCGACGGGCGCCGCGCTCAACCGCGACCAGGAGTCGGCGCTGCAGAGCTACATGAAGGCCGGCGGCGGTTTCGTCGGCATCGCCGACGCGGCCCGCGCCCAGGTCGACTCGGCCTGGTTCACCGGCCTGATCGGCGCCCGCCCGGCCGGCGCCATCCCGGTGGCCGAGCCGGTCGCCCGGGTGACCGCCAGCGGCGAGAACCCGCCGAACGAGACCAAGGAGAAGCTGACCGACGGCGACGCCAACACGAAGTGGCTGGTCCGCACCCCGACCGGTTGGGTGGCCTACGAGCTGGCCGCCGCCAAGCGGGTGACCGGGTACGCGTTGACGTCGGCCAACGACTCCTCCGGCCGCGACCCGAAGGACTGGACCCTGCAGGGCTCCACCGACGGCCAGAGCTGGACCGATCTGGACCGGCGCACCGGCCAGACCTTCCCGGACCGGTTCCAGACCCGCCGGTTCGACATCGCCACCCCGCAGGAGTTCACCCGCTACCGCCTGAACATCACCGCGAACAGCGGCGAGCCGTTGACCCAGCTCGCCGACCTGCGCCTGTTCACCGGCAGCACCACCGAGCCGGAGCCGCCCGCGGTGAACCGTGCGGTGGTGAACATCCTGGACCGCAAACACCCGGCCACGGCGTCGCTGCCGCTGACCATCACCCGCTCCGACCGGTGGGAGAACTGGGACCCCAACCCGATCGGCACCGTGCACACCCTCGCCCAGGTGGAGGAGCGGCACTACAACCCGGGTGCGGCCGCCAACGGCCCGTTCCACCCGGTCTCCTGGTGCCGGGACTACGACGGTGGCCGGTCGTTCTACACCGGCATGGGCCACACCGAGGGCAGCTACGGCGAGGAGGCGTTCCGCACCCACCTCACCGGGGCGCTGAACTGGACCACCGGCCGGGTCCGCGGCGACTGCCAGGCCACGATCGCCGCGAACTACAAGGTGGAGCGGCTCACCGCCGCCAACCAGACCGGTCAGCTCGACCAGATCGGCGAACCGCACGGGCTCACCATCGCACCCGACGGCACCGTCTTCTACGTCGGCAAGGCGGCCTGCCCGAGCGGCCCGATCGCGGACTGGAACAACCCGAACGTCGGCAAGGGCTGCGGCACCATCCACTCCTGGGACCCGCGGACCAAGCAGGTCAAGCTGCTCACCACACTGGAGGTGATGGGCAACCGGGGCAGCGGCTCCGAGCTGGTCAAGAACGAGGAGGGCCTGCTCGGCATCGTGCCCGACCCCAAGTTCGCCGAGAACGGCTGGCTCTACGTCTACTGGATGCCGCACGAGTCGATCGACCGGGTGAAGCGGGTCGGGCAGCGCACCGTCTCCCGGTTCACCTACGACCGGCAGGCGCAGACCGTCGACCAGAGCACCCGCAAGGACCTGCTGCAGTTCCCGGTGCAGATCCACAGCTGCTGCCACGCCGGTGGTGGCATGGCGTTCGACGCCAAGGGCAACCTCTACGTCGGCTCCGGCGACAACAACTCCTCCGAGGGGTCGCAGGGCTACTCCGGCAACAACTGGACCCAGGAGTACGAGGGCATCTCGTTCCAGGACGCCCGCCGCACGTCGGGTAACACCAACGACCTCGCCGGAAAGATCATCCGGATTCACCCGGAGGCGGACGGCACGTACACCATCCCCGAGGGGAACCTGTTCCCGCCGGGCACCGAGAAGACCCGCCCGGAGATCTACGTGATGGGCGTGCGCAACATCGCCCGCCTCCAGATCGACCCGAAGCACCAGTGGCTGACCGCCGGCTGGGTCGGCCCGGACGCCTCGTCGCCCAGCCCCACCTTGGGCCCGGCGAAGTACGAGACCGCCACCATCATCACCTCCGCCGGTAACCAGGGCTGGCCGTACTGCATGGGCAACCGGCAGCCGTACCGGGACCGCAGCAACACCGACGCGACGGTCCTCGCCGGCTGGTACGACTGCGACGACCTGAAGAACGAGTCGCCCCGCAACACCGGGCTGGTGGACATCCCGGCCGCCCGGGACAACATGATCTGGTATTCACCCGACGGCGGCGGCCCGGTGTTCCCGAAGCGCACCGACGGCAGCGACCTCCCGACCTACGTCGCGGCCGACGCCACCTACACCCAGCCGTACCTGCGCGGCGGCGGGCAGGCCATCATGTCCGGCCCGACGTACCACCGCAGCCTCGTCGACACCGACAGCGGTGTGGCGTGGCCGGAGCACTGGGACGGCAAGTGGTTCATCGGTGACCAGTCGAACGCGGCCAACCGCGTCGCGGTGACCGTCGACCCGGCCGGTGTGCCGCAGGCCGCCCCACCGGTGTACGCCGAGTCGCTGCGGGCCATCATCCCCGGCGGCAACGGCGACACCCGACTGCAGAGCTGGATGGACGCGAAGTTCGGCCCGGACGGCGCGCTCTACCTGCTGGACTACGGCGGCGGGTTCTTCAGCCTGCACCCCAACCAGAAGCTCATCCGGATCACCTACACCGGCGGCGCACCCACCCCGGTACCGGCGGCGAACTCGGTCGCCGTGCAGAACAAGCCCCTGACCATCGCCTTCGACGGCGCCCGCTCCGGCGGTGTCAGCCACCGGTGGGAGTTCGGCGACGGTGCCACGTCGACCGAGGCGAACCCCCGGCACACGTACGCCGAGGTCGGCACCTACACCGCGAAGCTGACCGTCACGTACGCCGACGGTGAGAAGGCGACGGTGCAGAGCACTGTCACGGTGGGCTGCGCGGTGCCGGACGACCGGCAGAACGTGTGGCTCGGCGACACCGACACCGGCGTGCCCAGTCGTACGGTCGGGCAGGGCTGCACGGCCAACGACCTGATCGACGACGAGAGCACGTGGGCCGACCACGACGGTTTCGTCCGGCACGTCAAGGCGGTGGCCCAGGCGTTGCAGGACGACGACCTGCTCAGCGCCCGGGAGGCCGGCACGCTCACCCGGCTGGCCGCCGCGTCCGAGATCGGCCGGGACGGGCACACCGGGTACGAGCCGCTCTTCGACGGCACCGCTGAGTCGCTGCGCGGTTGGCAGCAGGCGCCGACCGGATCGTTCGCGATCCAGCCGGACGGTTCGCTGCGGCCCAGCGGAGGTCTGGGCATGCTCTGGCACACCAAGGAACTCGGCGACTTCTCGCTGCGGCTCCAGTTCAAGGACATCGCACCGGGCACCGGCCGGGCCAACACCGGGGTCTTCACCCGGTTCCCGGACCTGCGAACCCCTCTGGAACAGCGCCCACCGGGCAGTTGCGGCACCGTCGGCTCGGCCCGGACCTCGGCCGCGTGGATGGCGATCTACTGCGGACACGAGATCCAGATCTACGACGGTGAGACCGGCGAGCCACAGAAGACCGGCTCGGTCTACAACTTCGACCCGGTTCCGTTCGCCCAGGCCGGCGTCACCCCGAAGAACGAGTGGAACGACTACGAGATCCGCGTCGTCGGACAGCACTACACGATGATCCGCAACGGCGTGGTGATCAACGAATTCGACAACACACCCGGCAAACAGTCGTCGCGTGCCGGCGACCCGCCGACGGACCTGCGGCAGTTCCTGCGCGGCTTCATCGGTCTGCAGAACCACGGTGACAACGACCTGGCCGAGTTCCGCAACGTCCGCGTACGGGAACTCTAGGAGATACGATGCCCCGACGAATAACGGCAGTGCTGGCGGCGCTCCTGCTCACGGTGACCCCGTGGGTGGCGACGCCGGCCTCCGCCGCCCCCCGAGCCGCCGAACAGGTGCTGACCTGGACCGCCGACGGCGACATCACCCGCTACAAGTCCGCGCCCGCCACCGCCGTGGCCGGCGAGACCACGATCATCTGGGAGAACAGCGAGGCCACCGGCAACACCATCGGGATGCCGCACACGCTGACCTTCGACACCAGCAGCGAGGGTTACAACCACGACGTGACCCTCAACATCCTGGCCAGCCCGTTCGACGCCAACAACGGCCGCCACCAGGCGACCGTGACCCTCACCCCGGGCCGTTACCGGTACTTCTGCTCGATCCCCGGCCACGGCCAGATGGTCGGCGAGTTGGTGGTCACCGAGGGCGGCGGGGGTGGCGACACCACACCGCCGACGGTGGCCGCCACCGTGGCGGGTGACCAGGACCCCGACGGCAACTACCTCGGCGCGGCCACGGTGACGGTCACGGCCACCGACGCCGACTCCGGGGTGGAGACCGTCGAGTACCAGGTCGACGACACCAGCTTCGCGCCGTACACCGAGCCGGTGCGGGTGACCGCGATCGGCGACCACTCGGTGCAGTTCCGGGCCACCGACCAGGCCGGCAACACCAGCGCCGTCGGCTCGGTGTCGTTCCGGATCGTCGAGCCGGGGCAGGAGGACACCACCCCGCCGGAGGTGACGGCCGCGCTGACCGGCGACCGCGACGGCGACGGCAACTACGTCGGTACGGCCACCGCCACGCTCACCGCCACCGACAGCGGCTCCGGTGTCGCCACCATCGAGTACTCGTTGGACGGCGCTGCCTTCACCGCGTACACGAACCCGGTCGTCGTGACCGCGGTCGGGATGCACATGCTGCACTACCGGGCCACCGATGTCGCCGGTAACACCTCGGCCGAGCAGATGTCCCACTTCACGGTCGTCGAACCGCCGGCCGAGGACACCACGCCACCCACCGTCACCGCCACGGTGACCGGCGACCGGAACGACGACGGGGCGTACGTCGGCGGCGCGACGGTGACCGTCACCGCCACCGACGCCGAATCGGGGGTGGCGAGCGTGGAGTACGCGCTCGACACCGGCGCGTGGACCGCGTATTCCGCTCCGGTCACCGTTCGCGCCACCGGGGCGCACACGGTGCGCTTCCGGGCGACCGACACCGCCGGGAACGCCGCCGCCGAGCAGTCGACGACGTTCACCGTGGTGGCCGACGGCACCGACGCCTGCCCGGAGTCCGACACCCGGGCCACGGTGATCATCGACGGTGACGACACCGGTGTCCGCAACGTCGACACCGGCAACGGCTGCACCATCAACGATCTGATCGACGAACACGCCGACTACCCCGGCCACGCCGAATTCGTCCGGCACGTCGAGGCGGTCACCCTCGCGTTGGTGACCGGCGGAACGCTGGACCGGCGGCAGCAGGGCGCCATCGTCCGGGCCGCGGCCCGATCGGACGTCGGCGCATGAGTCCTCGACACTTCTCGACAGGGAGTACCACGATGCCCGGACGTACCGTCGCCAAGCTGGCCACCGTGACCGCCGTCGTCGCCGCCTCGGTGCTGACCGTGGCGCCCACCGCCCACGCCGACCTGGTCACCCACTGCATCGGCACCGGCGGTGCGGTGACCGTGCCCAACGACCTGTACGTGCCGGCCGGCGAGTCCTGCGCGCTGACCGGCACCACGATCACCGGCAACGTCACCGTCGCCGCCGGTGCCAACCTGGTGGTGACCGGCGGCCGGATCAGTGGTGAGGTCCGCGTCTCCGCCGACGGCTACCTCGACGCCACGCAGACCACCGTCGACGGTCAGGTGGTGCTGGCCGCCGGTGGGTACGGCATCTTTCTGAAGGACGCCCGGACCGGCACGGTGACCGTGCGGCCGAAGGGCAGCGCGACGATCGACAGCTTCCTGTTCGCCGAGCAGTCGACCGTCGCCGGGAACGTCACTGTCGGTGCCGGTGAGGTCCGGCTCGACCAGGGCACCCAGGTGGAGCGCAACGTGAGCAGCGCCGGCACCTACTACACCGACGTGCACGACTCGTTCGTCGACGGCACGCTGTCGGTGCTCAACAGCGCCACCGGCAGCGTGATGTGCGGCAGCGCGGTGCGCGGCAAGGCCACGTTCGCCGGCAACCTGGGCGGCGTGCAGCTCGGCCCGAACGGTGGGCTGGACAGCTGCGCCTCCGGTGGCTACTGGGGTGCCGACGTCAGCATCACCAGCACCACCGGTGGTGTGACGCTGGACGACAACATCATCAACGGCGGGCTGACCGTCACCGGTAACGACCCGGTCGCCCAGGTGGCCGCCAACAACCGGATCCGTGGTGGCGTGACCGGTGACAAGGCGGCGGCGACCGCCAACCGGGCGGCGCGGGTGGCCGCTCCGGACCGGGAGGACGCCGGCGACCAGCGGGCCGAGATCCGCCGTACCTCGGCGGTGCAGGAGGCCACCGAGGCGGGTGCGGCGAAGCTCTGACCGATCGGCGCGGCGGTGGCCGGTCACCCCGAGGGGTGACCGGCCACCGTCGTCGTATCGACCGGCTAGACGGTCTTCGCGTCGGTGCTGTTGGACAGGGAGTACGGAGTCCATGGCTGATCGACGAACTGCACAGGCCGCTCGATCGGCGAATGGGTATCCCGGCCTTGCTTGTCCTTGGCGACGAGAGGACTCGGCGCGGTAAGGGCGAGATGGTACTCCGCCCAGTAGACCGCGCTGGCTACGACGTAGTCCTCGATCGAGTCCGGCTTCAACAGGTAGACATTCGTGTTGCGGGTCGGTCCGATCCTTGCCTGGATGGCGGCTTTTTCGTCGTCCGTGGGGTGTCGCAGATGGATCGGTCCTACACCGGACCAGCAAGAGATCCGCTCGATGTTCCTGAAGCAGATGTCGAGCATCCGGAACTCGCTGTCGCTGTGACTATCCTCGATCTCCGCAGGGGAGGGGAATCCACGGAACAACGCGTAACCGTGGCCGCCGTGCCGATAGCCGATGAGGCTGAACGACCTGGGATCGGTGAATCCCAGCTTGCCGCGTACCAGGGTCAACAGAAGACCGTCCTTTTGCCCGAGTTCGCTCCACCCTATCTGAGGTGTGACGCAGCTCCCGATCCTGATGCGTCGCGCAGGCCCCGACACCCGACACACTGCTGCCTGTTCGGTCCCACCACATGCTGGACGGATCCGTCCCACCCCTGGCTTGACGGATGATTCGTTCCTGACCGTCGTCGGGATCACCGCAGACGAACTGGACCGTATGAAGGCCACCATCAAGGCCGAGATACTGAGCGTGCTGGCCGAGCGCTCGCCATGCTCGTTACCGACCGGACCCGACCCGCTAGCCCTGACCCGGTGCGCACAGCAGCCGTCAAGCATCAGCCGTGACGGGACAACACTGCTTTTGCCATGAATACGCAGCGTGCCCAGGAGGGAGCTGGGGCAGCGGCACGGTCCGCACTCCAGCGCTACTCTTCGGGTACGGGCACAGCACGATCCCGACCTGTGTTTCCTCGGCCACCTTGCCACGCCTGGCGATGCCCGGCCGAACTCGACCGCCGACCACGTCCGCCCGGCGCAGTCACCCCAGCGCAGCCCGGCCCCGGCTGCGGTCGAGACGACTGCTCGACGCTGCGGAACGGCGGAAGTCAGCCAGCCGAGAAAGTCCTCGTGACCCGGGGGCGTCGGGAGCTATTGCCCACGTGCGCTCTGTTGTTCTCCTCTGCGATGATGTCGCTGCGTGGCTCTTTACGCCGAGGCCAGAGAGACAGTGTGACCGCGCTGTGAAGCGAGCGCGGCGGGAGCTTGCTCGTGGCAGTCATGGGCTCTTCTCGTCCGTATTCTGGTACGGAGCTGTCGATATCGATCGTAAGCACCTCGTCGTCTGGGTCTTGCTCGCCGGTTCCCCGTCCCGTTTGCCCGCCTGGTACTTCCCAAGCAAGGACCGCACCGACTGCGAGTACGACGCGGAACTGCTAGTCGAGATCGAACGGATGCGCGAGACGGTCGTCGCTTGTTTCGCTACGGAGAGTTGGCCGGATGTTGAGCATGTCGACGTCGGGTTCGACTCAGAGGCCCGAGTTAGCGACAGCGGGTGGCAGTATTTCAAGTAGAGCTGATGACGCCCAGGTTCCGGCGGAGCGGCGAACGGCGGGAGGCTGCGACAGCCACGCTGACAGCAACCGCTGCGCACGGCGGGGCATCAGTAGAAGCGGAGACGGACGCGTGGTCCGGGCTGCCGACAGTTGCCGGACCAGGACGGACGTACTGCATAGAGCTTGCCAACGAGGGGTTATGAGGATCTTGGCTGCTCGGTAGCGTTGACGCAACGTCGGCCCTGACTGCGCCTGGTGCTGTCGCGCTACGAGGAGGTTCGGGATGGATTCCCTGCCGGAACTGACCTTCGGGCAGCGGTTGAAGGCCTACCGTGAGCGGTCCGGGAAGACCCGAGCGGTGCTTGGCGGGCTCGTCGGTCGCAGTGCCGAGTGGGTCAAGGCGGTGGAGACCGACCGGATCCTGCCGCCGCGCATTCACATGCTGGACCGGATCGCGCGTGCACTGAAGGTCGAGGTGTCCGCCCTTGCCGGCGAGTTGGGGGCCCGGTCCGCTGTTGTCAACGGGCCCGAGCATCCGGCGCTGGCGTCCGTCCGGGACGCGGTGAACCGCTTCGCAATGTCCGACGAGCTTTCCCCGGAGTCGTTGACGAGCCTGCGCGAGCGGCTTGCGATGGCATGGCGTGCACGTCATCAGGCGTCGGACCATCGTACCGTGCTGGGCGGGTTGCTGCCGGGGTTGCTGCGCGACGTGCAGCGCGCCGCGTTGGCGTACGAGGGTGATGAGCGTCGGCGGGCTCAGGCCCTGTTGGCGGAGACGTTCGGGCTTGCGCAGATGTTCCTCGCCTATCAGCCCGCTGCCGAGTTGTTGTGGCGGGTCGCGGACCGGGCGATGGTGGCGGCGCAGGAGTCCGGCGACCCGGAGGCGGTGGCGTGCGCGGGGTGGTTCCTGTGCCAGGTGCATCGGGATGCCGGTGACTGGGACACCGCGATGGCGGTGACAGTGGACCTCCTGTCAGCGCTGGAATCGCGTGCGGCCGACGGGAGAATGAACCTGTTGGCGCTCTGGGGTGCACTCAACTTCGAGGCCGCGTACACCGCCGCCCGTGCTGGTGAGGAAGGTAGGGCCTGGCGGTACTGGGATCGCGCGGATCGGGTGGCGCAGCGCCTGCCAACGGGCTTCTATCAGCCACAGACGTCGTTCTCGCACGTCGTCATGGGTGCTCATGCGGTGACCGTGGCGGTGGAGTTGCAGAAGTCCGGTGAGGCGGTGCGCCAGGCGCGCCGCCATGACTCCGCAGCGATTCCATCGAGGCCGCGCCGGGCACGCCATCTGATCGAGGTCGCGCGGGCGCACTACGGCAAGGACGACAAGGAAGCGGCCGTTATGACCCTCCGGCAGGCGTACGAGTCGGCACCGGAGACGATCCGCTTCAACGGTTACGCCCGCCAGATGACCGTGGACCTGCTCGACGGTCCGCGTTCCACTC
Organism: Micromonospora sp. WMMD964; assembly: GCF_029581455.1. Lineage (NCBI taxonomy): Bacteria > Bacillati > Actinomycetota > Actinomycetes > Micromonosporales > Micromonosporaceae > Micromonospora > Micromonospora sp. WMMD964. Next base: position 3,998,156 of record NZ_CP120860.1, read on the forward strand.
GTGACGACGCCCGTGACCTAGCGATAAAGGTCGGGCTTCTGTCGTGATCCAGGGGTAGAAACCATACCCATTCCGCTCCGCGACTCACCGTAGCTTCGTGCTCACGGGATGCGGCGGGTGGTGCGGGTATCGCCTGGTCGCCGCGTCCCTCAGCTTCGAGGGCAGGAGGCCGTCCTCGTGCTCGAACGAGGGAGAGCTCTTGTGCGGCGCGTGTCGTATGACGAATACCTCTCGGCCGCCGCGCTGACACTCGCCCGAAGACATCGGCCGGTGTGGTCGTGGCGGCTCTGGCGACATGTCTGCCGCTGCGGAGCAGACCTGCCATGCCGTGCCCGGCACCGGATTCCGATCAGCCGTGGCCATTGGCCGCAGGAAGGTGAGCAATGAGCAGCGGGCAGCAGAAGGCGGTCATTGCAGTGCACCCCGGAGGATTGGACGGCAGGTGTAGCCGTTGCCAGACGTGGTGGGCGCGGCTCAGGTCGTACCCCTGCTGGCAGGTCGAATGGGCGATCGGTCGGCAGACGCCGACGATCACCGCTGGCCTCTTGGCGGGTGCGCGGTGAGCGTCCACGGCCCGGTCATGCCGATGTGGAGCTGCGGTGGCTGCGGCCTGCCCTGGCCCTGCAAGACCCGCAAGCGCGAGTTGCGCGCGGAGTACGCGGATGCTCCCGTGTCGCTGGCCCTCTACCTCGGGTCCTACCTCGTGCAGGCGACGGAGGACATGCACTGGACACCGGCCGGTGTACTGCACCGCCGATTCCTCGGATGGTCCAGGGATGCTGAGCTGCCGAATCCAGTAGTGCAGCAACCGTGCCAGCCCGCCCGAGCCAAGCCCTAGTCCAGCGACGCCCTGGCCGGGCCCGTGTCGGAGCGGCCCGTGCTTGCGCGGCGGTGCCTGCGTCGGAAGAATCCCCGACCATCTCGGAAGATCATCAGCCGGAGCGCGGCGCGGACGAGACGGACATCGAGGAGTTCGTCGCCAGCTGCCCGATCGGCGCGGAGTTGGCCGATCAGCTCGTCGGGTTGGCCGACCTGCCCTGGCACGAGCGGGCCGTCACCGGCCCGGCGATGCGGAGCCTCGGCTGGTCCACGGCCGGGGTGCCCACCGACGAGGCGCGCTTCGTCACCCCGGCTGGCCACGCCGTGTACACCGACTACGGCCTGTACCTGCCCTTCGTCCACTACTACGTCGTGGGCGGAGAACTGTGGCCGGACGACTTCTGGGGTTCGCAACCCGGCTGGACGAGCGAGCGAGGTGCCGGGCGCGTGGAGTTCGAGGCGTACCTCGACGCGGGGATCGACCGGTTCGCCGAACGGCTCGGCCCACCGGAGTGCGACATCCGGACCGAGGGCAGGCACCTCGCCATCGGCCGGTACTCCTGGCGGTACGCCGCCTGGCGGCGGGCGGCACCATCCTCGCGGTCGGGCCTGCCCTGGACGGCTACTCCTACGGCCAGGACGAGGAGGCCGTCGTCTACATCGGCGAGTTCGCCGAGGACCGGGCGTTTCCGGCAGCCGCCGACTTCCTCAACCTGCTGCGGAAGTAGGTCGGTGACTCGACGAGGCTGAGCTGGTCCGACGGCTTCTGGCCCGACTGCCGCGATGTCTCCGGCGTCGGGCCCAGCACGCTCACTCGGTGCGCTGAGTCGCCGCGGGCATCGACCACTCGACGGTGACGGCGAAGTTGGCCTCGGTAGCCGTGCGGGCGACCACCACACCGGCCTCCGCCGTCAGCTTGATACCGAACTCGACGGTGACCCGGTCCGGGGTCTTCGCCATACCCCGGACGCTGTCCAGAACCGCCTCGGCTGCCGGGCGGACCCGCGCGAGCGCCTGCTGGAGTGTCTCTCCGGCGCTGCGCACGACGTCGCCGGGCCGACCGACCCGCTCGATACCGGTCCGTTCGTCGGAGACCTCGATCAGAACCGTCTCGCCTCCGTCGACCGGCATCGCCACGACGTGTGTCATCCCGCAACTCCTCTGGGGTCGGTAAGCCCTGGGCGCAGGGTACGACTCAGCCGCACGGGCGCTCGGTCGCACCTGAGTGCCGTTCGATCACGGCCTGCTCGGTTCCGTCGTAAGGGCGCTCGTTGAGGGAACAGAGATGCTCCATCCACACCTCGGGCCTCAGCCGCAACGAACGGGTGTGTTCGGCGTCAGACAGCGACAGGAGATCACCGGCCAGGGTCCAGCGGGTCGGGCTGGCCGCCAGGTTCAGGGTCGCCAACAGCTTTCCACTCCGGTCATCCCAGAACTGAGCAACCGGCTTGAGCGACGAGGACACGGTCAGCAGCCTGCCGTCGGGGGTGAAGCCGAGTACCGCGTCGATCAGGCCGGCGGGGATGCTGCTCTCGGCCCGACTCCCATTCAGGTCGATGACCTTGACCTGCTCGTTGCTCGATCGGACGGCGAGGCGAGACCCGGTCACGTCAAAGACCGGCGTGCCCGGACCTCTCGCCGCGCCGACCGGGAAGGTCGCGATCGCCCGCCGCCGGTCGATGTTCCAGATCTCCACCTCACCATTGGGCTCGACGACAGCGACCTCGCCGGGATGACCCGGCCTCGGCAGGGGTGCCATGACCGCCAGCAGGGCCGAACGCTGCTGACCTGAAAGGTCGGCTCTCAGCGGTATGGGGCCGTCGGTCATGGCTCCGGTAGCGGTGTCCCAGCGGGTCAGCAGGCCCGCGTGCAACACGATCACCCGGCCGCCGCCGTCCGCCGCCACCGAACTCGCCCAGGCGGACATGCCGGGCTCGTTAGGCGGCGTCCCGATCTCGGGCTGTACGGGTAGTCGCATCCGACGCTCGACAGTCAGCTCGGGAAGCGAGTAGACGACCAACTCATCTCCCTGAACCATCAGGAAGCGGGTGCCGTCGCTCGTGAAGCCGCACCAGAATCCCTTGAAGGTCACCTTCGCGGCATCGGTCGTCGGCGTGCCGGTGGCGCTGGCGATTGGCAGTCGCGTTTCAACGTCCACCAGATCGATGCGGCCGGTCTCGCCGTTGATCGCCACCTCCCAGCGGTCGTCCGGGCTACCGAGGCTGAGCGACCCGAACGGCCGCGCAGGCCCCTGCTTCGGCTGTTCGGGTGCCGGCGGCTGCGGGGCGGTCGCCGCCAGCCGGTAACCCTGGTTCCGGTCCCCGACGAGGGCGGCGACACGGCCATCCGGCCGGCCGAACAGCGCGATGCGGTGGGACTGTCTCAGCGGGTCGAAGTCGATGGGTGGTGTGGTGAACCGATAGGTCTGGCCTGTCCGCAAGTCGGTGACGTTGATCTCGGAGTTCGAGTCGGAGACTCCGAACGAGTTGGCGGAGACCAGGTACGGCGGACCGTCAAGCCTCAGAATAGGCGTCGCACATGACGGCATCGGGACCGTCCGCAGGGCTTCGCCGGTCGCCACATCGGTGACCTGCACCCAGTCCCGGTCCGGATCGCACTGGGCGAGGAGTGCGCCGTTGCCGACGGGCTGCGGGTCCACCGACTCCGGCACGGGCAGGGTTTTCAGGAGTCGCCCGGTGTCGAGCTGGTGCAGGCGTGCGACCCCGTACCCGACGAACAGCAGGGTGTCGGCTCGAGGACCGAACGACACCGAGGTGAGCGAGCCGGCGGGAAGGTCTGGTGTCGTGACCTTGACCGGCTGGCCGCCCTCGACCGTCCACACCAGGGTCTGCGAGGTCGCCGACCGCTCTCGCTGCGACCACACCATGAACCGGCTGCCGTCGGGGGAGAACGACACCGAACTGGTCTGCTCGTTGACGCTCAGGTCGTCGCGCGTCGTCTGCCCGGCCAGCTCGATCGGCCCGCTGCGCTGCGCGATGTCCCAGAGCGCGACGCGGCCGAGGTTGCTGCTGTAGCCGAGGTGACGTCCGGAAGGGCTGAGCGCGAAGGTGCCGCCCACCCAGTCGCCGCCGACGGTCGGCAGTCGCCACTGCTGGGGGTTCTCGCCGTTCATGCCGGTCCACACCGCAGGCAGCCCTGACTTGTTGACGAAGACCACCGTCGACCCGTCGGGGCTGGCGAGGATCTCGTCCAGGTCGCCCTTCCACGCGTCCTGGTAGATCTGCTCGACGAACTGTAGGGCCGCGTACCAGGTGAACGTCGCGCCCGACGCCTCGGCTGTCCGATCGTGATGCCAGGCCGCCTGTGCCAGTTGCAGGGAGGCACGGGGGTCGGTACCGCGTTGCCGATTCGCCTCGTCGGCGAGCGCTCGTGACGCTGCGGTACGGAGGCGAGCGTCAGCCCGGTCCGTCTGCCGGGCGGCGACCACCGCAAGGCCGCTGGCGACCAGGGCCAAGACCGAGATCACAGCGGCCACCGACCGCAGCACCCAGGTCCTGCGCCGCTCTCCGGCGCTGCTGGACTTGATGTAGGCGCGCTCGGCGGGCCCGATGTCCTCGGGGTGCTCCCGCACCCACCTGTTAGCGGTGGCGAGGGCGACCCCGCGCAGCAGGCCACCGGCGTCCCGGTCGGCGGCCTCCCAGGCGGCGACGCTGATTCGCAGCCCCTCCTGCCAGCCGCGGAAGTCGCGCTCGTGGATCAGCCATTCCCGCAGCCTCTGCCACTGCCGGAGCAGCGCTTGATGGGCGAGGTCGGCGATCTCGGCACCGTCGGCGGCTCTGCTGACGACAACCAGTCGGCTGGCCGCGAGCCGCCCCAGGACCGGTCGGAGGTCGTCGTTCAGATCGGCGAGCCGGACCGGTCGACGCAGAAAGTCGCCACCGCCCTCGGGCCGGGCCAACTGGGTGAAGAGCCGCCGGGCGGCCAGGCGATCCGACTCCGGCAGTGCGTCGTAGACGTCGTCGGCGTACCTGGCCAGGGCGCCGGACACCCCGCCCAACTCCTCGTACGAGCGATGGGTCAACGTTCTGGCGCTCCGCCGTTTCCAGAGCTGCGCCAGTGTGAACTCGACCAGCGGCAGTTGCCCGGGCTCGGTGCCGGTGTCGTCGATGATCCGGCTCACCAACCCGGGCTCGAAGTCGACGTCGGCAGCCGTGACGACCTCGTGCAACTGGTCGCGGGTCATCGGGGGGACGAACACCATCCCCACTGTGGCGGCCTCCGCGGTGTCCTCGGTCACCAGCAGGTCCAGTGCACCGGACCGCATCGTCAGTGCGGCGTGCAGCCTCGGAGTGCCGTCGGCGCGATGTGGAGCGACGCGGAGCAGGTCGTGCAGCAGCCGCCACAGCCGCTGGGCGTCCTCGGCTGCCAACTCCTCGAACTGGTCGCAGAACAGCAGCAGGCCGCCGTCGCCGGCTTTTTCGACCAACTGGTCGGCGAGCCAGGACAGCGTCCGGGCCGGTGTGGTGTCGAGCATGTCCGCCAATGCTTCGGCCTCATCGTGCTGACCCACCCCCGGCAGTGTCGGGTCGAGGACGCCGATGACCGCGTTGGCGAGCAGCGAGGTGGATCGGGCACCGGGCAGCGGGCGGAAGGTGGTGACCAGCATGCCGAGCCTGCGCAGGGGTGGCGTCAGCCCGGCGTACACCAGCGAGGACTTCCCACTGCCGGACGGCCCGACGAGGGTCACCAGGGGATGCCGCTCGACCTGTGTGATCAGCTGCTTGGTCAGCGCCTCGCGGCCGCGGAAATACGCCGAATGCTCTTCGAGGAACGGTTCCAGCCCACGGTAGGGGGAGGTCTCGGTCGGGTCCGGCGCGGCGATGTCGGGGTGGGACTCGACCAGGGTCCGGACCGGAATCAGGTACGCCGTGGTGTTGCCGCGTTCGGCCGCCACCACCATGCCGATGATCCCAGCCGCCGGGCTCCATACCGGAGACCCGCTGAACCCCTGGCCGATCCCTCGCTGGTATGGCGGCGACTCGACCTGCAGCCAACCGGCCCCCTGCCGGGCACGGAGTTCGGCCTCGACCCATACGCCGTACTCGTCGGCCAGGTCGGCGGGGAAGCCGAAAACCCGGACCTTGTCTCCCCAGGCGGGCTCGGTCAGGGTGAGACGGGCGGGGTGGGTGCCCACCGGCGGCGGTCGGTCCAGTCGTAGCACCGCGGTGTCACCACTGCCGTCGAGCCGGGCGGGCCACCAGCCCACCACGGAACCCTGAAACGCGATCCCCGGCGCGTCACCACCGACCAGCGGGAACTCGATGGTGACCGGCTCCGTCGGCGCCACGGCATCGTGGTAGTCACTTCCCAGCGCCGCGCTGACGACATGGGCGCAGGTGATGACGAGATCAGCTGTGACGAGAAATGCCGTGCCAACCACCTGGCCGGACCGCCCTCGCAGGCGCCCGAGCGCAGCGGCCGGTGAAATGTCCTCGGCCATGGCGCCCCCGCGTCGGTCGGGCAACCGATCGAAGCGGTAGCCCGTTGTTCGTTGATGCTATCGAACAACGCGGATCGTCGAATGCCTCGTGTGCCTGCGGCCTCCTGCGTCGTGACGGCCGCCGATGAAGGTCGCGTCTGCTGACGGCGGCAGGCGGTCCGCCCCGCATGGGGGAGCTGTGCCGCCGCCGTCAGCGACGCGGTGCTTCGGGTGGCGCTGCCGTGCCTAGAAGTTGCCCGCCGAGTTGCACTTCACGCCCTGGTCGAGGCAGTTGCGCACCCGGGCGGCGAGCGCCTCGTCCTTCCACGCGTTGAAGAAGTCCGCGTGCATGGAGAACGAGGTGCCGGACGCGAGGGTGATGCCGTCGGTGTTCGCGCTCAGCGGGTACGAGATCACGAAGGACACCGAGGGGACCGGCACCGGGTGGCTCTTGGGGCAGGCCCCGGTGTGGTCGCCGTTGGCCATGTGCGCCTTGTGGTCCGGGCTGTCCAGGTGCTTGCCGTCCCAGCAGTCCGGGAAGGTGATCTGGCGGACGATGTGCGCGGTCTTGGCGCAGACCGGGAAGGTCTTGTCCGCGCTGCGGCCGACCTCGCCGCCGATGCCGGCGCACCAGAAGTGATTGCCCTGCTTGTCCGGGGTGTCGACCTGGTTCTTGGCGTTACCGGTGATCATCCGCAGGCCGAACGGGAAGGGCTGGGTCTTGCTCGGGTCCTTGAGGCGGGATCCGTAGTAGACGGTCACCTCCGTCGGGTCGACGACCTTGCCGTTCTGGTACATCGTCGGCACCCAGTAGGCGGACTGGTCGTCCGGCGAGTTGCAGGTGGTCGCCTTCGACGCCCGGAGCGACTCGGCCGTCGAGTTGGCGTCGGTCGACCGGTTTCCCCAGAACGTGTGGTTGTGGGAACCGCCGACCAGCTTGGGCAGCACGATCGGGTCGTCGCTGTTGTGGTGGCTGACTGTGCAGCCGACGTTGAACTCGGGCACCTTGACCGGGTTGCCGGTCACCGGTCTCGGCTTACGCGCGAAGAACGCCTTCGTCGCGGCTGCCTGCCCGGCCGGGTCGATGGTGATCCAACCACCGGAGGCGGTGGGCGGGGCGGCGCTGGTCGACGGGTTCGCCGGCTTGCCGGGGGCGGACGGGGCCGCCGAGCCGCTCGGCGCGCCCGGCGTGGCCGACGCGTCGCCGGGGGCGGCGGACGTGGGCGTCTGCGGGCCGGACGAGCCGATGCCGGTGTCGTTGGACGGGCTGGACGCGCCGGGCGTGCCCGGCACCTCCTTGCAGCCACCGGCGAACGCGACGCCCACCACCAGCAGGGCGGTCACGGAACGGCGAAGCCTGGGAGTGGATCGCACATTGAACAAGAGGGGTCACCTTTCTTCCGAGAAGGAAGAGTACGAGTCGACCCCCTGATCGAATGCGACTGAGACGATTAAGTCTGCCTTAAATATCGCTCTGCGATTGCTTGATCCGCTTTCCGGAGCGGTCGCGCTGTCGTATCGATCTCATTTCCCTGATTCTCTTCGAAAAACTGTAATCGAGCGTTGGGTGTTCACTCCACACTCAGGGGCGCGGGGCGGCGCCGCGGGGCTTCGGCGAATAGTCTGCCCGCATGTCGTCGTCACGTGGGGCTGTCGTTTCCCGGCAGGTGTGCCGGGCGTTGGCCGCCTGCGCGGTGGCCGGAGCCTGGGCGGTGCTGGGCTACGGTTTGTTCTCGTCCGCTGACGCGCAGGTGTGGGGGGACCTGGAGGCCGGTGGCCGGGGCGCCGCCAGCATCGCCGTTTACCTGCCCTACTTGGCCATGACCCTGGTCGTCGCCGTCGTGGTCCTCTGCGGGCTCGTGGGAAAACCAGACGTGTTGTGGCCGTTGGTGGCGACGACCGCTGCCATCGGGCTCTTCGCCTACTGGGTGAGCGCTCAGTACTATCTGTTCCCGGCTCAGCCTCACCTCTGGGCGTCCGTCGCGTGGTGCTTCGTCGCCGACGCGGTTGCCGCCGCCTCCCTGGCCGTGGCGTGGGCGACGTCCTCCGCCGGCCGAATTCAGCCCGCCGCCCACTGAGCGCGGTCGGCACGTTTCCGACTTTCCTTCATGATTGCCGGAAACGGCGCGGTACGTGCTCCCGGCGCGGAAGAATTGCGGCCACGGAAACGAGAGCCGGGGGCGTTCGATGGGGTTGAGACGACGGATGGCGCTGGTGGTGGTGTCCGTCGTGGCCACGCCTCTGGCCGTCGGCGGATGCACCACCGAGCGGAAGGCCACCGTGCGGTCCGTCGAGCGCGAGGTGCCGGCGCCGGAGCCGAAGGTGACGGTCACGCCCGCCGACCGGTCGCGCGACGTGCCGGTCAGCGCCGAGGTCACGGCCTTGGCCACCGGCGGAAAGATCGTCGTCGTACGCATCGCCGACGACCGGGGCATGCTGGTCAGGGCCGAACGACGGGAGGACGGCTCAACCTGGGTGCCCACCGTTCCGTTGCGACCGCGGAGCACCTACACCGTCGAGGCGACCGCCGTCGGCGACTCCGGCCGGACCACCACCCGTACCGCGACCTTCACCACCACGGCGGCGTCGACGAAACCACAGGTGACCAGCACGTTGTACGTCGCCGACGGCCGGACGTACGGCACGGCGATGCCGGTGACCGTCGGATTCGATCCGCCGATCGCCGAGCGGGCCCGCGCCGAGGTGCAGCGCCGGCTGTTCGTCACCACCGACCCACCGCAGCCGGGGACCTGGTCCTGGGTGGACGACGGCAGTCAGGTCTACTACCGCGCTCCCGACTTCTGGCGGCCGGGGACGACGGTCGGCGTCCGGGCCGCTCTGGAAGGTCTGCCGATCGGCGGGAACCGGGTCGGTGACACCGACCGCACCGCGACGTTCCGGATCGGGCGTCAGGTGGCACTGGAGATCGACAACGCCACCAAGCAGATGCGCGTGCTGCGCGACGGCACGGTGATCCGCAGGATCCCGGTCAGTCTGGGCAAGGCGAGCACTCCGACGTCCAGCGGCAGGATGGTCATCATGGAGAAACACCAGCGCACCACCTTCGACACCCGTGGCGAGCCGAACGGCGGCTACGTGGTGAACGTCGCGGACGCGCAACGCCTCACCTGGGGCGGTGAGTTCATCCACGGCGCGCCCTGGTCGGTGTCGGATCAGGGACACCGCAACGTGTCGCACGGCTGCACGAACGTCTCACCCGCCGACGCCGACTGGTTGATGGGCGTCACCCAGGTCGGTGACCTGGTCACCGTCACCGGCACCGAGGTCCGGCTGGAGTCGGGCAACGGTTGGACGGCCTGGAACACCAGTTGGGAGCAGTTCGTCAAGGGCAGCGCACTGCCCGTACCCGATGGCCTTCGGCCGGCCCCGACCGCGACGCCGCGCCCCGGTGCGGTGGCGGGCGGTTCACCGACGCCGGGGCCCGCCGCCTCCGTCGGCTGAATCGAGAGGCCCCAGCGCCGTACGGCGCTTGCTCGGCGTTCCTACCCTTCGGGCCATGACGTACGAGCCCATGATGGTTCCTCAGTCGAAGCCCAACCGGACCACTCGTACCGTCCTGATCGTCGTCGCCGTGGTGCTGGTGGTGTGTTGCGCGGTGGGTGCCTGCGGCGGTTTCTGGTTCTACCGCAGCGTCAAGGCTGCCGTCGAGCCGGCCCGGGTGGCGGCGACCGGCTTCCTCGACGACGTGCAGGCCGGTGACTACCCGGGCGCGTACGGGCGGCTGTGCGACGCGGTACGCGACACCATGACGGTGGAGGACTTCACCCGGGTCCAGTCCGCCCAGTTGAAGATCAGCAGCTACGAGATCGTCGGCGTGAACGTGAACAACCACAACGGGCGCGTCACCGCGACCGTCACCGTCACGGCGGTCCAGCAGACCACCGGCGCGCAGTTCACCCAGGGGTTGGCGCTGGTCAAGGAGGACGACGAGTGGCGCGTCTGCCAGTGAGGACCCGGCGTGGACGCGGTGTGTCGACGCCGCGCCCACGCCCGCGCCGTCAGTGCCCGGCCAGGCCGTAGAAGACGCTCGGGTCGTTGGCCAGGGACGCCTTGACGTGCCTGCTCCACTCGTCGGCGAGGACCTCGATCAGGCCGGCCTCGACGCCGTCCAGTGCGACGCGTACGACGTCGGCGGGGTCCATCTTGTCGCCGTCATAGCTGGCCGACATGTCGGTGTCGGCGCTGCCCAGGTGCAGGCCGGTCACGAGGGTTCCCTGCTTGGCGAGTTCCAGTCGGATCCCGTTGGTCAGGCTCCACTCGGCCGCCTTCGCGGCAGCGTAGGCGTTGGCCCCGTCGTGGGAGAACCACGACAGCGCCGACAGGACGTTGAGGATCGCTCCACCGCCGTTCGTGCCGAGCACCGGTGCGAACGCCCGCACCATGTTCAGCGTGCCGTAGTAGTGCGTGTCCATCTCGGACCGGATCTTGCCCAGGTCCCCGCTGACCAGGTTGGTGAAGGTGGAGATCCCGGCATTGTTGACCAGTAGGGTGACGTCGGACGCGACGGCCGCCGCCTCCTCGACGGATCGCGGGTCGGTGATGTCCAACCGGAGCTTCTCCACACCCGGGATGTCGATCTGCTCCGGGTTGCGGGCCGTGGCGTACACCTTGGCCGCGCCACGCTCCAGCAACTGTCTGGTGAAGTGCCGGCCGATGCCACGGTTGGCGCCGGTGACCAGCGCGATCGAATCGGAGATCCGCATGACTGCCTCCTGGCAGGTCGAGGGCGAGCGCTACGGGAGCCACGCTAGAACCTGACATTGACGTGAGATGCAAGTCGTGTGGCCGGCGTCACCGGCAGGGCGCGCGGTGATCGGTGGCGGCGCGGCGTTCGGCGTGTCGAGCCGCCCACCGACGATCAAGGGGACCGCGGTGGCGGCGCTCAGATCGGGGCCAGCTCCGGCACCCCGAAGTGCTGGTCGAGCACCTGCATGGCAGCACCAGCGGCGATGGCGTCCGCACCGAGGCTGGACACGGTCACCGTGGTGGTGAGCCACGTCGCGCGTCGCGCGTCGGCCCGCACGGCCTCGGCCACCGCCGTGAGATAGGTCTGCGGATGCCGCAGGAGGTCCGCGCCGGCCAGCACCACGTGGGCGAGGTCGAGGGTCTGGAGCAGGTTCACCACACCCACCGCCACGACGCGGGCGGCCCGGGCGATGTCTCCGGACTCGGCGGCGTGATGGTGCACGATCTCCAGGCACCCGTGTCGTCCGCAGACACAGCGGGGTCCGTCCAGGTCGACCACAGTGTGGCCGAATTCCCCCGCGTTGGTGTGCGCGCCCCGGTGGGCGGTGCCGCCCAACCAGAAACCGCCACCGATACCCGACTCGATCATGATGAGGGCCGCGTCACCGAACGTCGCGCCGTGCCGCCAGGCCTCGGCCGTGATCCCCGCGGTGACGTCCTTGTCCAGGTGGACGGGCAGGTCGAGGTGCTTCTCGGCGAGCTCGCGCAGCGGTACGTCGTGCCAGTGCCGCAGCCCGTGGGCGCCCCGGACGAGGCCGTTGGCGTGGTCCAGCGGGCCGATCATGCCGATGCCCACGCCGGTGAGCCGGGCCCGCACGTCGCCGCTGCCGGTCATCGCAGCGATACCGGTGGCCAGCACGTCGAGAAGCTGCTCGGGGGTGAAGTCGCCGGGCAGCGGGCTGACCGCCGAGTGGCGTACGACGCCGGCCAGGTCGACCAGGACCAGCCGCAGTGTGCGCCGGGCCACGTGGGCGCCGATGGCGTACCGGCTGTCCGGGACGAGTTCGTAGACGACGGCGGGTTTGCCGATGCCCGTGCGACGCACACCGGTGGGACGGATCAGGCCGTCGCCGGTCAGCCGGGCGATGACCTTGGAGACCGCCTGCGGTGTCAGCCCAGTCGCCTCCACCACGGTCGACCGCTCGAACGTGCGCGCGGCACGCCCCAGCGCCATGACCCGCGCCTGGTTGTAGCCGCGCAGGAACGTGACGTCGGCAGTGATACGAGTCATCTCGACACTCTATTACGCAACGCTGTTGCTAAATTTTCTCGGTGATCGGGATGAGCAGGGGACGACGGGTGGCGGCGCTGGTCGCCCTGGCACTGGGCGGCGTGGCGATCGGCCTGACCGAGTTCGTGGCGATGGGCCTGCTGCCCGACATCGCGCGCGGCCTCCTCCCGCAGGAGTACGCCCGCTCGTCGTCGGACGCCGTCGCCAGCGCCGGCTGGATGATCACCGCGTACGCGCTCGGCGTGGTCGTGGGAGCGCCACTGATCGCCGCGCTGAGCGCCCGCCTCCCGCGCAAGAAGCTCGTGCTCGGACTACTCGTGCTCTTCACCGTCGGCACCGTCGCGTCCGCGATCGCCCCCACCTTCGACCTGGTGCTGGTGGCCCGGTTCGCGGCCGCGTTGCCGCACGGCGCGTACTTCGGCGCGGCCGGCCTGCTCGCGGCGACCCTGATGGGCCCCGGCAACGAGGCCCGCGGCTTCGCCATCGTGCTCAGCGGCCTGACCGTGAGCAACGTGGTCGGCGTACCCCTCATCACGCGGCTCGGGCAGGCGGCCGGCTGGCGCCTCGCGTACCTGGTCATCGCCGGTGTCTTCGTGCTCACCCTGCTGGCGGTCCTGGCGGTCGTCCCGGAGGTCGCCGCGGCGGTCGACGGGTCGCCCGCCGCCGAGTTGCGGGCGCTGCGGACGTCGCAGGTCTGGCTGGTCGCCGCGACCGGCGCGATCGGGTTCGCCGGCTTCTTCGCGGTGGACACCTACATCGCACCGGTCACCACCGACGTCGCCGGTCTCTCGGCCGCGACGGTGCCCTGGGCGCTGGTGGCGGTGGGTCTCGGCATGACCGTCGGCAACGCCCTGGGTGGCTGGTTGGCGGACCGTGACCTCCAGCGCAGCATGGTCATCGGCTTCGTCGCGATGATCGTGAGCATCGCGACGTTCGGCCTCGTCGCGTCGAGCCCGGTCGGCCTGTTCGTCGGCGCGTTCCTGGTCGGCGCGACGAGCCTCTACCTCGGGCCGGTCCTCCAGGCCCGGCTCATCACCGTCGCGCCGGGAGCGCAGCTGATGGGTGCGGCGCTCAACCAGTCGGCGATGAACATCGCGAACAGCCTCGGCGCGGCCCTGGGCAGCGTCGCCATCGCCGCCGGCCTCGGTTACCTCGCACCGGCCTGGGTGGGCGTCGTCCTGGCGGTCGTCGGGCTCGCCCTGGGAGTGGTCAGCTTCGCGGTCGGGCGGCGCGAACGGGAGCGGACCCCGGCCACCGTCGCGGGCTGAGGCGGCCGGGCCGCTGCCGACCGGGTTGAGGCGGCCGGGCCCACCCTCGCGGGTTGTGGTGGCCGGGCCGCTGCCGACCGGGTTGAGGTGCCGGGGTCGACAGCGGCCGGGGCGCACGTCGGTCCGGGGTCAGAAGTCGTCGACGCTGACCGACACGCGGTGCGCGCTCGACCTCCAGTTCGGCACGTTGATCACGTCGTACCCGCCGCCGCGTTGACCCACGGTGATCCGGACGAGGCCGAGGTGCGCCGGTGCCGCCGGGATGAACAGGTCCATGCCGGTGATGAAGGTCTGGCTGAAGAACTCCGGCAGGGGAGCGGTCAGGTCGCTCACGCCGTCGCTGCCGTCGTCGAACGCGAAGATCGCGATCGTCCGCTTGGCCCGTGGCGCGTTCGCCGCGGTCAGGACGTCAGTGCCGTTGATCCGGAGGCGGTCACCGGCATCGCCCTGGTCGCCCCACCATTCCTTCTGGCGTTGGATCGTCAGCGCCGTGTGCCGGTCGCTGGTGTCCACCAACGCGCCGAGCCCTCCGCCCGGCACGCTCGTCGCGAGGCGTACGAACGAATCCGAGCGCAGGAACGGCTGGAAGTAGAAGTGGTGCGTCGGCGCGCCCGCGCGCACGATCGCAAACTCGTACCGCGCGGTGGCGAGCACCGCGACGGGGCCGAACGAACCGTCGCCACTCAGTGCCAACCGGTACGTGGGCCGCTGGGTCAACCGACCGCCGGTCAGGGAACTGACCGGGTAGACCTCGACAGTCGCGTCGGTGACGCCGACGTTGCTGGGAAAGAGCACCGCGCGACCGGAGACCCGGGCGGTACCGAAGAACTGGGGTGTGATGTGTGTCGTGTGCGGCGCCCGACCCTGGAGGAACCGGAAGATCTCGCCGAACGACTCCGGCGACGACACGGTCTGCGTGTGGGACTGGTCGGGCAGGTGCACGTTCGTCGCGCCGACGACGGCGCGGGCCGGGTCGCCCTCACCCCAGATGGCGAGGGTGGGCACACCGCCCGGCAGGGAGGCGGCGGTGCGACCGTCCAGGTTGACGTAGTGGGCGACGCGGGCGGCACGTGCCGGTGAGCTGTTCAGGTAGCCCTGGGTGACGAAGGTGCCCAGGGAGTGCGCGAGCAGGTCGACCCGGTCCGCGCCGGTCGTCGCCAGTAGGCGGGTGATCCGCGCGTCGAGCCCCGCGTACACCTCAGGCAGGATCGTGGCGATGTTCGGGGAGTCGTACTCGTGGGCCTCGATGACGTCGATCGGGTAGCCGTTGCCGGCGAGGCGCTTGGCCTGGGACTGGAACTGCGTCGCCGATCCGGCGCTGCCGTGTACGAAGATCACGGGGCGGTAGGTCGGTGTGGCCGCGGCGTCGGCGGCCGGTGGCGCGGGTGCGACGAGCAGGCCGACGGCGAGGGCACCCCCGGCCAGTACGGAGAGCAGTCTCCGGCGAGACACGTGCATTGGTCCTCCACCCTGAGCGACGAAGTATCTGCACTGTTAGCGCAAGTATCGTGTCAGGGTGCGGCCCGGCGGTCCACATGAACCAGCTCTGGTCGAGGACGACCCCGGCCAGGTCGGTGGTGGTGGCGAAGACGCCGGCGTGACCGGCCACGCCCCCGAGGTGGTTGGCGACAGTCGGCATCGCCGCACGCCGATCGGCCGCCGGAACGTCTGTCGTCTTCATCCCGTCGTCCGACACGTGGTCATCTGGCGGACACAGACGGTTGCCCTTCAGGTGGTTGTGCGACGATCGGCGGGCGTCACGCCGGACGACCGTCCACCGGTCCGCCCGCCCATCCGAATGCCGGCGGCACGGAGGGCACCACACCTCGTATCCCTTGGAGAGCACGATGTCCCTCTCCCCATCCCGGGTCTTCGCGGAGCTGAACGCGGCTCGACCCCCTGACCAGATCTCCCCGACGATGGGTCGGGCCGTCGTGGTCGGCGGCAGCGTCGCCGGCCTGCTGGCCGCCCGGGTGCTGTCCGAGCACGCCGACAGCGTCGTCATCATCGACCGGGACGACCCGCAGGTGGCCGGCGCGCGTCCCGGCGTACCCCAGGGGACGCAGTTGCACGCGCTGCTGCCCGGCGGCTTCCTCCAGTTGGAGCGCCTGTTCCCCGGATTCCGCGACGCGGCGCTGGCGCGCGGGGCGATCGAGGCGCCGCCCGAGGCGCGGCGAAACTACCTCGACGGCCGCCCGAAGGTCGTCGTCCCGGACGACGCCGACAGCCTGGCCGGCAGCCGCCCGCTCCTGGAAGGGCTGATCCGCCAACAGGTGCTCCGGCTGCCCAACGTCAAGACGGTCACCGCACGCGCCACCGGTCTCGTGTTCGACGGCGATGCGGTCACCGGGGTCCGTTGCGAGGTCGCCGGGGTGACCGGCGTGGAGACCGGTGACCTCGTAGTGGACGCCATGGGTCGGTCGAGCAGACTCTCGGACTGGCTGGAGCAGGCCGGCTGGGAGCGGCCGGTGACCCGGCGGATGACCGTGCACCTGAACTACGCGACGGCCCTGTTCCGCCGCCCGGAGGTCACCCCGGCCACGACCGTCGTCCTGGCGCTGCACACCCCGAAGATGGGGTTGGACGTGGCCGGGGCCGCGTTCTTCGCCATCGAGGACGGCCGGTGGATGGCCATGATGGCCGGTTACGGCGACGACCGTCCGGGGCGCACCCCGGAGGACTTCGTCCGTCGCCTGCGGGAGCAGTTCCCGCCGGAGTTCGGCGAGGTGGCCGACCAGGAGATGCTGGGCGACGTCCAGACCTACCACCATGCCGACAGCCGCCGCCGGGACTTCCACGCGCTGAAGCGGTTCCCGGCCGGTCTGGTCAGCGTCGGCGACGCCGTCGCGTCGTTCAACCCGGTGTACGGGCAGGGGATGACGTCCGCGGCCCTGCACGCGGCCTGCCTGTCGACGTACCTGCGGTCCGACCCGGACCTCCGGGTGCCCGCGCGGCACTTCCTCGCGTTGCAGCAGATCGTCGTCGACGCCGCGTGGTCGATCTCGACCTCCGCCGACCTGGCGTTGCCCCACGTCGACGGGCCCTACCCGCGCGGCTACCGGATCTCCAGTTGGGCGAGCCGGCAGATCATCGAGGCGACCGTCACCGACGTGGCGACCGCCCGCCGGTTCAACGAGGTCGTCTCCATGCGCGAGCACCCGCGCTCGCTGGCCCGGCCCGCCGTGCTCCTCGGCGCGCTACGCGCCAACCGGCGGGCGCGTTGAGGCTCGACCCGGCGGCCTCGTGTCGAGGCCGCCGGGTCCGCCCGTTCTCAGCGGGGCAGCTTGCGCAGGACGTCGACGACGAAGCGGTGGTCGTCGAGCTGCGGCAGCCCGGAGACCCCGACCCAGCCCACCACTCCGGTGCCCCGCACGCGCAGCGGCACCGCGCCCCCGGCCGCCGCGTACCGCTCGGCGGGCAGGCCGTACCGCTCGGCCAGCGTCACCTGCTTGTCCTGGCACAGCCGGGCCATGTACAGCGACGAGTGCTCGAAGCGCATCACCACGCGTCCCTTGCGGCGCAGCCACGCGTCGTTGTCCGCCGTCGAGCCCGGCAGGCCACAGTGGAAGAGCTGGCGTCCCGCCCGCCACACCCCGATCGACACCGGCAGCCGCTGCTCACTCGCTGCCGTGACGGCGAGCATCCCCAGCTCGTACGCGTCGGTCTCGGACAGGCCCGCGAGTTCCAGCTCGCTCTCCTCGCGCAGCAGCTCGTCCAGTGTCGGCCACGCCTCACGGTCGTCTGACATGTTCTTCTCCTCGTCGTTGCGGGCGATCACTCGCTCTGCTGCGGGCGATCACCTTGTCGCGGCGGTCACCAGGCGCAGGGCGCGTAGTCCTTCAGGAAACAGCCGTACAGGTCCTCGCCCTGCTCGCCGCGGACGATCGGGTCGTACACCCGGGCGGCGCCGTCGACCAGGTCCAGCGGGGCGTGGAAGCCCTCGTCGGCCAGGCGCATCTTGGTCGGGTGCGGCCGTTCGTCGGTGATCCAGCCGGTGTCGACGCTGGTCATCAGGATGCCGTCGGTCAGCATCTCCTGTGCGCTGGTGCGGGTCAGCATGTTCAACGCGGCCTTGGCCATATTGGTGTGCGGGTGCCCCGGCCCCTTGTAGCCACGGCCGAACTGGCCCTCCATCGCCGACACGTTCACCACGTACTTGCGGCGGGCCGGCGCGGCGGCCATCGCCGGGCGCAGCCTGCTGACCAGCACGAACGGCGCGGTCACGTTGCACAGCTGCACCTCGAGCAGCTCGACCGGGTCGACCTCCTGCACCCGCTGGACCCAACTGTTGACCGAGTCGAGGTCCGGCACCAGGCCCCCGGCGTCGATGGCGGTGGACGCCGCGATCCGCTCCGGCGAGGCGGAGCCGCTGGTGAGCGCCAGCGCGGTGAGCGCGTGCGGGGTGAGCCCGGCGGTGAGGGCACCCGCCGGGGCGCCCTGTCCACCCGGCTTGGCGAACGTGATCAACTCCGGTAGCGGACCGTCCGGCAGGGGCGCGGCCTCCGCGGCGACGAGCTGCGCGTACGCCCCGGGGGAGCGGCGGACGGTCTGCGCCGCGTTGTTGATCAGGATGTCCAGGGGGCCCTGGCTGCTCACCGAGTCGGCCAGGGCGATCACCTGGGCCGGGTCACGCAGGTCGATCCCGACGATGCGCAGGCGGTGCAGCCAGTCGGCGCTGTCCGGCATCGCGGCGAACCGGCGTACCGCGTCGTGCGGGAACCGCGTGGTCACCGTCGTGTGCGCGCCGTCGCGCAGCAGCCGCAACGCGATGTACATGCCGATCTTGGCCCGGCCGCCGGTGAGCAGCGCCCGCCGACCGGTCAGGTCGGTACGGGCGTCGCGGCGCTCCCGGTTGAGCGTCGCGCAGGACGGGCAGAGCTGGTGGTAGAAGGCGTCCACCTGGCGGTACCGCTGCTTGCAGACGTAGCAGCCGCGCGGGTTGTGCAGGAAACCCGCCGTCTCACCCGCGACCGACGACGCCAGCGGGATGCCCTGGGTCTCGTCGTCGATCCGCCCCGGTGCGCCGGTGGCGGTGGCCTCGGTCACGGCCCGGTCGGCGGCGAGGACGGCGTCTCGCCGCTCCTCCCGTCGCCGCTCCTCCCGTCGCCGCTGCTTGACCACCTTGTAGAGCCGGGCGGTGGCCCGCTGCACCCGCACCACGTCCGGGTGGTCCGAGGGCAGCGCCTCCAACGCCTCGAAGACGCTGAGGCAGGTCTCCAGCCGCTCGCGGTCAATGCCGCGTTCGCGGTGGATGCCCTTCTGCCCGTTTTCGGTAATGTCGTCCACCGTCATGCGTCGTCGTCTCGTCCGTATCCCGTGCCGGATCACCCCGGCTCGCCCCAAGTCCGACCCGAAACTGTACGCACCGCGCGGCGTCCGACGCACCTCGCGGCCGTCCCGGCCGGCGATGCGGCCGTCCCGGGCGGCGATGCGGCCGTCCCGGGCGGCGATGCGGCCGTCCCGGGCGGCGACGCGGCTCACGGCGATCAGACCGGGTCGGCGTGCCCGAGACGCCAGTAACCCATGAAGGCCACCGCCCGTCGGTCCATCCCACGCTCGGCGACCAGGTGCCGCCGCAGGGTGCGGATCACACCGGCCTCCCCGGCCAGCCACGCGTACAGCGGTGCCGCAGCCACCTCCTCGGGGACCTCCCACAGGATCTCGGTGTCCACGTCGACGTCCGGGACGGGCTGAGCGTGGTCCGACGCGTCGGCGGCCAGCAGCTCCTCCGCCGCGGCGGCGACCGCGGGCACCAGCCGGCTGCCATGTCCGTCGAGCCCCCGGGGCAGCCAACGGACCTCGACACCCGGGGGAGTGACCAACGGCAACACGTCGTCGTCGACGGGCACCTCCAGCAGGACGATGCCCCGGGCGTCGAGGGGGAGCCGCTCGCAGATGCCCGCGATCGCCGGCACGGCGGTCTCGTCCCCGGCCAACAGCAGGCAGCTCCCGGTCGACGGCCGGAACTCGATCCCGCCGTGGTCGCCGTCGTAGCCCGCGTCCGGACCGACGAGGGCGACCTCGTCGCCCGCGCTCACCCGCCGAGCCCAACGCGTCGCCGGGCCGCCGTCGCCGTGCAGTACCAGGTCGACGTCGACCTCGGCCAGGTGGGGCCGGACCGCCCGCACGGTGTAGGTGCGAATCGGGTTGCGCTGGTGTTCCGGCAGGGCCCGCCAGGCCGCGTACCAGTCCGCACCACCGGTGAGGTTCACCCCGGGTCGGCCGGGCACCGGCAGCACCAGCTTGATCCGCTGGTCGTACCCGTTGTCGGCGACGCGGTCGAGGTCGACGCCGGTGAAGGTCACCCGGACGAAGGACGGGCTGAGCCGGCGTACCGCCGCGACGGTGACGGTGAACACGCGCCACGGGGCGATGGGCAGGGTCTCGGTCATGGTGCCTCTCTCGGCTCGGCGGCTAGCGGGGGTTGTTCGTCACGGCGCGCGAGCGCCACAGCAGCCAGACGAAATACGGGGTGCCGATCATCGCGGTGACCAGGCCGGCGGGGACCTGGGCCGGAGCGATGATCGTCCGGCCGAGGGTGTCGGCGATGCTGACCAGCGCCGCGCCGAGCAGCGCGGCCACCGGGAGCACCCGGGAGTGCCGCCCGCCGACCAGCGCCCGCGCGGCGTGCGGGGCGACCAGGCCGACGAAGCCGATGACCCCGACGGCCGAGACCGCGGTGGAGGTGAGCAGCGCCGCCGCGCCGAGCGCGAGCAGCCGGGTGCGTTCCAGCGGGACGCCCAGCACCCGGGGGGTGTCGTCGTCCAACGCCATCAGGTCGAGTTCCCGACGAGCGGCGACCACGGCCGGGGTGAGCACCAGCAGGGCGATCAGCACCGGCAGCACCTGGGTCGGCATCCGGCCGTAGGTGGAGCCGGAGAGCCAGGTCAACGCCTTCCCGGTGTTCCACGGGTCGAAGGCGACGACGAGGAAGGTGATCACTGCCATGCCGCCCTGCCAGGCGCCGAAGCCGATCAGCACCAGCCGGTCGGAGCTCAGCCCGCCGCGCCAGGCCAGGCCGTAGACCAGGGCGAACGCCGCCATCGCGCCGAGCCCGGCGACGCCGGAGACGGCCCACACCCCGGCCATGGGCACGAAGGTGAGCAGGGAGACCGCGCCGAGCCCGGCCCCGGCGGTGATGCCGAGGATGCCCGGCTCGGCCAGCGGGTTGCGGCAGACGGCCTGCACTGTGGTGCCGGCGACCGCGAGCGCCGCGCCGGCCAGGACCGCCGCCGCGACGCGCGGCCAGCGCTGGTCCAGCACGAAGGTGTACGCGGGCCCGGTGCTGCCGTTGATCCAGTTGAGCACGTCGCCGAGCAGCACCCACGTGTCGCCGATGAGCATGCCGACCGTGACGGCGGCGACGGTGACCACGGCGGCGACGGTGACGACCCCGCGGTGGAAGGCGGTGGAGCGGACGGCCGCGTGCCCGCCGGGAGGGCGGCGGGTGGGGCCCGCGTCGCGGTGGCGGCGGGCCAGCCAGATGAGGATCGCCGCGCCGAACAGGGTGGTGACCACGCCGGTGGGAATGTCCACGCCGGCCTGCCCGCCCATCGCGGCGCGGAGCAGCACGTCGGAGCCGAGCACGATGATGACCCCGGCGATGCCGGACAACGGCAGCAGGACGCGGTGCCGGTGCACCCCCGGCACGACGGGGGCGAGCAGCCGGACGATCACCGGGGCGCACAGGCCGACGAAGCCGACCGGGCCGGTGAGGGTGACGGCCGCCGCGGACAGCAGCACGGCCAGCACCAGAACGACGAGCCGGGTACGCCGCACGTCCAGGCCGAGCACGGTGGCGGTGTCGTCGCCGAGGGCGAGGATGTCGAGGCGGTGCCCGAGCAGCACCAGCACCACGACGGCGCCGACGATCACCGGGGCCAGCTGGGTCAGTGCGTTCAGGTCGCTCTGCACCAGGGAGCCGTTGCCCCAGGCGAACAGACCGATGGTGGCCTGCTCGAAGAGGAGCAGCAACAGCGTGGTCACCGACCCGAGCGCTAGCGCGGTCGCCGATCCGGCGAGGATCAGCCGGGTGGTGCCGGCCTGCCCACCGGAGGACATCGCCATCACCAGGCCGGCGGCGGCCAACCCTCCGCCGAAGGCGAGGCCACCGGCGGGCAGCGCGGGCAGCGAGACGCCGAACGCGGCTACGGAGACGATCGCCAGGTGGGCGCCGGCGTTGACCGCGAGGGTGTCGGGGGAGGCGAGCGGGTTGCGGGCGATCGACTGCAACGCCGCGCCGGCGAACCCGAGCGCCACGCCGATGGCCAGCCCGGCGAGCAGCCGAGGCAGCCGGGAGGCGATCAGAACGCGGGCCGCATCGTCGTCGCCGCCGGTCGCGAGCCGGAGCAGGTCGAGCGCCCCGACGGTCGAGGTGCCCTGGGTGAGGTGCACCGCGCCGACCAGGAGCAGCAGCAGGAGCGCCGCGACGAAGACCCCGGCGACGCGGGGCACGGCCAGGCGCCCGCCCGGAGCCGGCCGGGTGGCCGGCTCCGGACGTGGGGGTGCGTTCAGCACGCTCACACCGCGTACGTCTTGACGAGTTCGTCGATGTACTGCTTGCCGGAGAGCGGACCGCCGAAGGTCCAGATGCCGTTGGGCATCTTGTGCAGGTTGCCCTTCTGCACGAACGGCAGCGACTTCCAGATGGCGTTGCCGGCGAGACCGTCGGCGAACACGTCGTCGCCGTCGGAGGCGTTGTAGAAGAGGTGCACGTTCGGGTCCTTGAGGACGGTCATGCCCTCGACGTCGGTCTGGCCCAGGCCCCACACCTCATCGGTCTTGCCGGTCCAGGCGTTGGTGAGGCCGAGTTGGATGCCGATCTGGGAGACGAGCGCGCCAGTGCCGAACATCCGGATGCTGACGGTGCTGCCTTCCTTCCAGCCGTCGGCGATGGCGAACGGGCGTCCGGCCGCCCCGGCGTCGGCGATCTTCTTCTTGCCGTCGGCGATGGCCGTGTCGAAGTCGGCGAGCAGCTTCTCCGCCTGCGTGGTCTTGCCGACGGCCTTCGCGATCATGGTGAGGTCCGCGCGCATCCGGCCGAGGTTGTCGGTGGCGTCACTGCCCTTGGCGACCACGACGGGGACGAACTTCTCGAGCTGACTGACGATGGTTCCGCCCCGGTCGTCCTCCATCACGACGAGGTCGGGCTGGAGGGCGACGATGGAGTCGACGCTGGGCTCGCCGCGAGCGCCGACGTCCTTGACGCTCGGGTCGAGCTTCGCGGAGGTGACCCAGGTGCCGTACCCCTTGGGGTCGGCCACGCCGACCGGCATGACGCCGAGGCTGACCAGCATCTCGACCTCACCCCACTCGAGACCGACGACCTTGGTCGCCGGGGCCTTGAGGGTGATCTCCTTGCCCCGGCTGTCGGTGAGGGTGACCGGCCCGCCGGCCGCCGAGGCGGAGGAATCGGGGGTGGCGGCCTTCTCGGTGGTGCCGCAGGCGCCGAGCGTCAGCGCGGCCACGACGGCGATGAGGGCGGTGAAACGGGTACGGGTCATGACGGTCTTTCTCTGCTGGGGATGAGGGGTGTTTCAGACCAGGGCGCGGACCGCGTGCCGCCCGACGGGGCGGGTGGTGACCAGTCCGCTGATCGGATCGGTGGTCACCTCGATGCGGATGCCGTAGGTCTCGGTGAGGGCGTCCTCGGTGAGAACGGTGGCCGGGGTGCCGGTGGCGCGGATGCGGCCCTGGTGCAGCAGGACCACCTCGTCCGCCACGGCGGCGGCCTGGTTGAGGTCGTGCAGGACGACCCCGACGGCGACACCGTGGTCGTCGGCGAGGTCACGGACCAGGTCCAGGATCTCCACCTGGTAGCGCAGGTCGAGGAAGGTGGTCGGCTCGTCGAGTAGCAGCACCGGAGTGTCCTGGGCCAGACAGGTGGCCAGCCACACCCGCTGCAACTCGCCGCCGGAGAGTTCGTCGACGGGTCGGTCGGCCATCGCGGCGACGCCGGTGACGTCCATGGCGCGGGCGATGGCGGCGGGGCCGTCCGGATCCTCGGTACGCCAGCGCCCCCGGTAGGGGTGCCGGCCGTAGCCCACGACGTCGTGGACGGTGACACCACTGGGCACCGGACGGCTCTGGGCGAGCAGGGTGACCCGGCGGGCGAACTCCCGGGACGGCAGGCTCGCGGCGGCGACGCCGTCGGCGAGGTGGACCAGGCCGGAGTCGATCGGGTGCAGGCGGGCCAGGGCCCGCAGCAGGGTGGACTTGCCGCTGCCGTTGGGTCCGACGAGGGCCGTCACGGCACCCGCGCGAAGGTTGATCATGGCGCCGTGCACTACCGGCACACCGTGGTAGCCCAGACGGAGGTCGACGCCGGACAGGCTGCGCCCCCCGTTGGCCGACGCCAACTCGTTCTGCATGAGGTTAGGCTAACCTAACGAAATGCCGGTGTGTCAAGTCGGCCAGCGGGCCAGGTGAAAGCGGATGGACCGGCGGTCGTCGCGGGCTCGCGTACGTGGGGGATGCTGGGTCCGTGCAGATCACCACCCTCGGTCCGTTCGCTGTCGACGGCCAGCCCGTTCGAGGTGACCGTCTCGCGGCGGTGGTTCGCGCGCTCGTCGACGCCCGGGGACGGGCGGTCTCCACCAGCCTGCTCGTGGACGCCGTCTGGGACGGCTCCCCACCCGACGACGCGACGGGTGCCGTGCAGGCACTCGTGTCCCGGGTGCGCCGCCTCGGGCTGCCCGTGGTCGCGGTCCCGGGCGGATACCGACTGCCCGCCGAGGAGGTCACCGTCGACGCGGTCGAGGCACGGGCGCTCGTCGACCGGGCGCGAACCGTCTTCGACGGCGGCGATCCGCCGGCCGCCCGGCGCCTCGCCGACCAGGCGCGGGCCCTCTTCCCCGAGGTGCCCGAGCTGGTCAGTGCCGAGGACACCCGCCTGTTCGCCGACGTAGCCGCGCTGCGCGCGCAGGCGGCACTCGCCGGCGCCGGCCCGTTCGACGAGGCCGACCTGAGCCGGCTCGTCGCCCGTACACCGCCGGACGAGCCCTCGGCCGCCCTGCTCGTCCGGGTCCTCGCCGCGCAGGGACGGGAGGCGGAGGCGCTGGAGGTGGTCGAGCGCCTCCGGGTGGAGCTGGCCGACCGGTACGGCACCGACCCGTCGCCGGTGATCACACAGGTTCACCTGGCGCTGTTGCGTGGCGAACTGACCACCCCGGTCGTCGCGGAGGCCCCCCGGCAACCGACGCGGATCGCCCTGCCCACCGCCTGGCGTCGGCCGATGACCGCCCTCGTCGGCCGGGAACGAGACGTCGAGGCCGTGGTGGCGGCACTCACCGACGCGGCGGTGGTGACGATCGTGGCGTCCGGCGGCGCGGGCAAGACCCGCCTCGCCGCCGAGGTGGCGCGGCGCACGGCGGCGGCCGGGCAGTCGGTACGCGTCATCGAACTCGCCGGCCTGCGCTCTCCCGACGAGGTACTGCCCACTGTGCTCGCAGCCCTCGGAGGCGCGGACACCTCGTCCACCGGCGGCAATCTCGGCCTGGAACGGCGCGTGCTCAGCCCCGAGGAACGCCTTCGCGCGGTGGCACCCGACCTCGACGGGCTGGTCGTGCTGGACAACTGCGAGCACGTCCTCGACGCGGTGGCCACCGTCGTGGCGGACCTGGTCGCGGTGGCGTCGGCGGAGGTAGCGGTGCTCGCCACCAGCCGGGCCCCGCTGGGTCTGGCCGGCGAACTGGTGCACCGGCTGACGGCGCTGCCCGACGCCGACGCGCTCGCCGTCCTCGAGTCGCGGGCCCGGGCCGGTGGCGCGGTGCCCACCTGGGACACCACGCGGGCGCTGGCCCTCTGCCACCGGCTCGACAACCTGCCCCTGGCCCTCGAGTTGGCCGCGGCGCGACTGCGACACATGCCGATCGACGACGTGCTCGCCGGGCTGACCGACCGGTTCGCGCTGCTCGACGACGCCCTGCGCGGCCTGCCGGAGCGGCACGCCAGCCTGTGGGCGCTCGTCGACTGGAGCCGGGAGCTGCTCGCCGAGGACGACCGCGACCTGCTGCAACGGGTCGCGGTCATTCCCGCGCCCTTCACCGCCGACCTCGCCGCCGCCGTCGCGCAGACCCCGGACGTCCGTCGCGGCCTGGCGACACTCGTCGAGCAGTCCCTGCTGACCCTGGTCGAGGGGGACGGCCCGCCGCGCTACCGAATGCTCGAAACGGTCCGTGAGTACGGCGAAGCCCGTCTCGACGCGGTCGGTGCCCGCGAGGCGGCCATGGCCGGGCTGGTCGGCTGGGCCCGGGAGCGGGCCGTCGCGCTCGCCGGCCGCTTCGTCGGCCCCGGCCAGGTCGAGGCGCTGCACCGCTGCGCCGCCGAGCAGGACAACCTGCTCGCGGCCCTGCGTTGGGCGCTCGCCCAGGACGACGAACCGGCCACCGTCGACGTCGCGACGGCGTTGTTCCACCTCTGGACGGTGCGCGGCCTGCACCTGGAGGTCCTCGGATGGGCGCGCGGGATACTGGGTGTCGCCGACCCGGTCCGACGACGCCGCTCGGCGATCCTGCACGGCCGTGGTGTCGGGCGACCACTACCCGACGCTGACCGGCTCGCCTGGCTGTGCCTGTTGACCGGGGTGAACTCCGGCATCAGCGGTGAACTCCGGCTCGCGGTGCTCGCCCGGCGGGCACTGCGGACGCTGCTCGCCGAGCGACCCGACGAGGTGTCGTCCCGGTTGACGGCGCTCGCGTCGGCGCTGCCCGAGTTCGACGCCTCCGACGTGGATCGCAGCATGAAGGCCGCTGACGAGCTGGTCGCGCACCCCGACCCGCACGTGCAGGCACTCGGCCTGTTCGCCCGCGCCGCGGCCCGGGAGAACGGCGGCATGCCCGACGCGTCGGTCCTCGACGCCGAGCAGGCGTACCACCGTTTCGAGGCGGCCGGTGACCACTGGGGCATGGCGATGGCGGCGGGTGCCGTCGGGCAGTTCCTCAATCCCAGCGGGGACACCGGGTCGGCCGAGTGGCTGGCGCGCAGCGTCCGCCACATGGAGATGATCGGTGCCACCCAGGACGCCCGCTCGATTCGGGTACGGCTGGACGTGCAGCTCGCCCTGACCGGTGACGGGGAGGCCGAACGACGACTGGCGGAGACGGCCGCCCCGGGGGACGGCGAGGCGGTGGACGCCGCGGTCGCCTGCCTCGGGTTGGCCCACCTGGCCTGGCAGCGGCAGCAGTACGACGAGGCCCGCGGGTACGGCGCTCGGGTGACCCGGATCCTGCGCGGCTGGACGAACCCGCAGCCGCAAGCGCAGGCCATGCTGCGCATCGCCGTGGCCGTCCTCGACCTGCGGGTGGCGCAGGTGCGGCCGGTGCCGGGGGAGAACCCGGACGCGCACGCGGTCACGCTGCTGGCCCTCGCCCGGGACGACGCGCTCGCCTCGAAGGACCTGCCGATCATCGGTGCCTGGGCTCAGGGCGGCGCCGAACTCGCCGCGTACCGCGGTGACGACGAGACCGCGCGGGAGTTGTTCACGCTCGGGACGCGGGTCGGCACCCACGTCGGGATGTTCTTCCCACCCGGGACCGCCGAACGACTCGACGCCGCCCTCGCTGACGAGGAGCGGCGCGAGTCGTTGCTGGTCGCGTGGCGCGGGCGGCCGGTCGCCGCAGCCGCCGCCCGGATCCGGGAGCTGATGGGTGACCTGCTCGCGGGTTAGATCTTCTTCCGGTACGCGCGCAGCGCCAACGGCATGAACAGCACCACGAAACCGGCGCACCAGGCGAGTGTCCACCACACGTGCGAGCCGAGCGGGGTGCCGAGGAACAGGCCGCGGACCGACGCCACCAGGTGGGTCATCGGGTTGACGTCCACGAACGCCTGCATCCAGCCGGGCAGGGTGTCGGCGCCGACGAACACGTTGGACGCGAAGCTCAGCGGCATGATCAGCGCGAACATGACGCCCTGCACCGCACCCGCGGTACGCACCTTCATCGACACGAGCACCGGCAGCCAGCTCAGGCAGAGCGCGAACAGCACCGCGAGCAGGCACCCGGCGACGGCCCGGAACAGGTCGGTCTCGATCCGGAAACCCATCACGTAGCCGATCGCGAGGGTCGACACCGTGACGATCACGTACCGGACGACGTCGCCGAGGACCGCGCCGACGAGTGGTGCGGAGCGGGGGATCGGCAGGGACCGGAACCTGTCGAAGATGCCCTTGGAGATGTCGGTGTTGAGGTTGACGCCGATCGCGATGGCACCCGTGGCGATGGTCTGCGCCAGGATGCCGGGCAGCAGGAACTGCAGGTAGTCGTGGGTCGATCCGGCGACCGCGCCGCCGAAGACGTACACGAAGATGACGAGGAACAGCACCGGCTGCAACGTGACGTCGATGAGCGCCTCGGGCGTACGCCAGGTCTTGATGAGGCTGCGTTTGGCGAGTGCCAACGAGTGCCGGACCAGCCGGAACGGTCGCGGGTTCGCGGGGGTCGTCGACAGCCCGCGGTTCGTCGTCGGTGAGACGTCGGTCAGAGTGCTCATGCCGCGACCTCCGTGGGGCGGGTGGTGTCGTCGTCGGACGCCGTGCGCCCGGTGAGGGTGAAGAACACCTCGTCGAGGCTCGGCAGGTGCAGGGACAATTCGGTGACCGCGATGCCGGCCGTGGCGAAGCGCGCGACGCTCTCGGTCAGGGCCGTGTCGTCGGTGACCGGCACCGCGAGGACGCCCTTGCGGATCTCGTCGGCCGGCGCGCCGGAGCCGACCTGGGTCAGGATCTCCGCGGTCCGGGGCAGGTGCGCCGGGTCGGACGGTCGGACCTCGAGGGTCTGCCCACCGACCACCCGCTTGAGCCCGTCGGGTGTGTCGTGCGCGATCACCCGGCCGTGGTCGATCACCGTGATCGCGTCGGCGAGCGCGTCGGCCTCCTCCAGGTACTGCGTGGTGAGCAGCACCGTCGAGCCGTTGGCGACCAGCGAACGGACCACGTCCCACATGTCCTCGCGCTTGGCCGGGTCGAGCCCGGTCGTCGGCTCGTCCAGGAAGATCACGTCGGGGGAGCCGACGAGGCTGGCGGCCAGGTCCAGCCGACGCCGCATGCCGCCGGAGTAGGTCTTGGCCGGCCGGTTCGCGGCGTCGGTCAGGTCGAACCAGTCGAGCAACTCCGCGGCCCGCCGCCGGGCACCGGAACGCCCCAGCTCCAGCAGGGTGCCGAACAGTTCCAGGTTCTGCCGTCCGGTCAGGTCCTCGTCGACCGAGGCGTACTGGCCGGTCAGGCCGATGGTCTGCCGAACGCGCTCGGCGTCCCGTACCACGTCGAAACCGCTGATCCGGGCGGTTCCGCCGTCCGGGGTCAGCAGGGTGGAGAGGATGCGTACGGCGGTGGTCTTGCCGGCGCCGTTGGGGCCGAGCACCCCGAGCACCGTTCCCCGGGGAACCGCGAGGTCGACGCCTTGCAGCGCCCTCGTCTTCCCGAAGGTCTTGACGAGGCCCTCGGCCTCGATCACCAGGTCAGCTGTCATGCGTACAGCATGCGCGGGCCCGCTGACACGGCCCCGACACGCGACCGACACGAGCTGACACGGTGGCCGGCTCGCCGCTTCCGGTCCCGGCGGCCAGTCCCCGGCTTGATCCGCTCGCATTCCCCGACGTGGGGGTGTCCGAGCCGCCCGGATACCCCCACTTCACCGATGTCGAGGGCATCATGACGGCGAGACCAACGATGAGGAGGACGCGATGGGCCGCGTCGTGGTGAGCATGAGCGTGTCGCTGGACGGCTTCGCCGCCGGACCCGACGTCTCCGAAGAACAGCCGATGGGCGTGGGCGGCGAGCGGTTGCACGAGTGGCTGTTCCGCGCCGACGACGACCGCGCCGTGGCGGCCGACGGGGTCACCCCGACGGGCGTCGACGCCGCCCAGGCGCGAGAGATCCACGCGACGACGGGCGCCGTGGTGCTCGGCAAACGGACGTTCGACGTCGGCGTGGACCTGTGGGAGGACACCCCCTTCCCGGTGCCCTGCTTCGTGGTGACCCATGAGTCGCGCGAGCCGCTGACGATGAAGAGCGACGTCTTCACGTTCGTCGCCGACGGCCTGCACAGCGCGCTGCGCCAGGCACGTCAGGCAGCGGGCGACCGCAACGTCCTCATCATGGGCGGGCCCACCACCGCGCGACAGTTCGTCAAGGCCGGGCTGGTGGACGAGATCCGCATCCAACTCGTCCCGGTGTTCCTCGGCACCGGCACCCGCCCGTTCGACCACCTCGGCACCGACCACATCGAACTCCGACGGACCGCGGTGATCGAGTCACCACACGTCACCCACCTGCGCTTCAGCGTCCCGAAGTAACCACCGGAGGTCTGCCTGCCCCACGCACGGACCGGCCGGGCTCCTCGGAAGGAGCCCGGCCGGTGCGGTCGACGCCTCCGTAGAGCTGTCCGGCCGGCGGGGGGCGTGCTGCGGCGGCAAGCTACGGACGGCGTGACCGCGCTCTCCGCGCGGTGGTCCACCTGCCGGTCAGACCGGCAGGCGGCCCCGCGTGGAGACGAAGTGGTACGACATGACGGCGAACCCGGGATCACGGACCAACCGCCGGAACGCGTTCAGTTGCGTCGGCGACAACCCGGCGGCGAGCAGGTCCGGCTCCAACTGCCGGGAGTTCGTCTCGTAGAGCGACGTGCCGGTCGAGCCGCCGGCCCAGCTCTGCGAGTGGGTGATCGTGTCCAGGTCGGTGAGACCGTCCAGGGCCATCTCGGTGTGCACGTCCTGTGCCCAGCCCAGGTCGGCGCCGTGGTCCTCCAGGACGCCCATCATGGCGTCCATCACCTGCGCGAAGAGCTTCGCGGCGTCGTCGGACGGCGCGGTCAGCACGCGCAGCGGCTGGGTGCAGTCGAACTCCTCGACCACCAGCCACCCGCCGGGGGCCAGGGCGCCGGTGAGCGTACGCAGGACCCGCCGTCGCTCGGGGAGGTGCAGCAGCACCAGCCGGGCGTGGATCAGGTCGAACGCGTCCCCGGGTGGCGGATCGGTCCGGACGTCGTGTCGGCGTACGTGCAGGTTGCCCTCGGCCACCAGATGGGTGGGATCGATGTCGGTGGCGAGCACGGAACCGTCGTCGCCGATCGCGCGGGCGATCCGCCGGGCCATCGAGCCGCCGCCCGCGCCGACCTCCCAGCAGGTCGCGCCCGGCCGTAGCACCGGTCGGGCCAGACGGCGTGTCGTGATCGGGTCCAGGAAGGACTCCAGCGCGTGCATCTGGGGAACGGCGTCCGGTTGGCCGTTGTCGAACGTGTACGTGCCGTCGCTCGTTGCGGTTGCCATCGGTGTCTACCTCTCCGAGGGGTCGGGTGACGTGGGGGTGTCGGCCCAGAGCCGAGGGGCCGATCGGTTCGGTGGCGGCGGCATCGGGGCGGCGGCGACGCTCACCATCGCCGCCAGCGGGGCCGGGTCGACGCGGGCCTCGGCGGTCGGTCGGTCGTAGACCACCCGGCCGTACTCCAGCACCGCGATCCGGTCCGCGATCTCGATCGCATGGTGCAGCTGCTGTTCCACCAGCAGCACGGTCAAGCCGTCGGCGGCGAGGCCGTTGACGAGTTCACGGACCCGCGCCGCCAGCTCGGGCGACAGACCCTCACACGGTTCGTCGAGCAGGAGTACCCGTGGTTGGCCGAGAAGCGCCCGGGCGATCGCGAGCATCTGTTGCTCACCGCCGGACAGTTCGCAGCCGCGGTGTCGCAGCCGCGCCGCCAACCTCGGCAGCAGGTCGAGGGTCCGGGCCACCGTCCAACCCTCGCCGCCGGAGCTGGGAGCCCGCCACGGCGCGGCCGCCAGGTGCAGGTGCTCGGCCACCGTCAGTCGGGAGAAGACCCGTCGGCCCTGCGGGACGAGACCGACGCCGGACTGGGCGATGCGGTGCGGTTGCCGGCCTGCGACGTGCACCCCGCCGACCTCGATGCGACCACTGGAGGCGCGCACCAGGCCGGCGATCGTGTGGACCAGTGTGCTCTTGCCCGCCCCGTTGCGACCCACCACGGCCTGGATGCTGCCGGGGCGCACCCGCAGGCTGACCTCGTGCAGCACGGTCCCTCCGGCGTAGCCGGCGCACAGGCGGTCCACTGACAACATCAGGCCACCCCGTCGGCGTAGGCCTGCCGCACCAGCGGCGAGGTACGGATCTCGTCCGGGGTGCCCGCGGCCAGGGTCCGACCGTCGCGCAGCACGGTGACCGTGTCGGAGAGGGCGTACACCAGGTCCAGTCGATGCTCGACCAGGAGCACGGCGACCGCTCTGGGCAGCGCCCGCAGCACCTCGGTCAGCCGGCCGACCTCGATGGCGGACAGCCCGGCCGCCGGTTCGTCGAGGAGCAGCAGGCGGGGGCGACCGGCAAGGGCCATCGCGATCTCCAACTGGCGTCGTTGCCCGTGTGCGAGGTGCCCGGCGGGCACCGCCGCGACGTCGGCGAGGCCCATCTGGTCCAGCAGCGTGCCCGCCCGGTGCTGCGCGACGCGGCGACGTCCGCCCGGCCACCGTCTGCGCCGTGGGACGACCCGTGGCAGCGCCGCGACCACGACGTTCTCCGTGGCGGTGAGCGTCGGGAAGACAGCGGGACGTTGGTGGATGCGATTGATGCCCCGTCGGGCGCGGGCCGCCGGCCCGAGTCGACCGACGTCGCGTCCGTCGAAGCTCACCGTGCCGCGCTGCGGTCTCGTGGACCCGCCGATCACGTTGAGCAGGGTCGTCTTGCCGGCCCCGTTCGGGCCGATCAACGCGTGCCGCTGGCCGTCGTGGACACACAGGTCGACGCCGTCGAGCGCGGCGAGCGAGCCGTACCGCACGGTGACACCCCGCGCGTCGAGTAGGCCGGTCATCGGTACAGCTCCGGGACGGCGGCCTGCTGGGCGGCGGGCCGGTGCGACGGGGCCTCCGGCGGGCGCAACCGGAGCCGGGCCCGGTGGGCGCCGGTGGGCAGCAGGTAGACGGTCGCCACGAACAGCAGGCCCAGCACCAGCGGCGCGTGGCCGGGCAGCAGCCCGAACAGCCAGTCCCGGGCCGCGATGACCAGCGCCGCGCCGACCAGGGCCCCGCCCACCGAGGCGGTGCCACCGATGACGACACCGAGCAGCAGCAGCGCGGACGTGTCGAACCCGAAGTCGGCGGGGGAGATGTACTGCTGTGCGACGACCAGGAGGGAGCCGGCGGCACCGGCGATCGCTCCGGCGGCGACGTGCGCGGCGGACAGGTGCAGCGGCACCCGGTGCCCGCTGGCCCGCAGCCGCGCCTCGTCGTCGCGGCCCGCCCGCAGCACCAGCCCGGCCCGGGTACGTAGCAGCACCAGCACCACGCCGACCAGCGTGGCCGTGACGACCAGGGCGTACAGGTAGCGGGCCTGGTCGTCGGCGAGCAGCGGGAGCCCCCAGAACGGGCGGACCGCGGCGATGCCCGCCAACCCGTCCGTGCCACCGGTCACCGACCGCCACCGACCGAGCACGACGACGGCGAGTTCACCGATCGCCAGGGTGATCATCAGGACGACCACCCCCCGGGCGTGCACGACGAGCGGAACGGTGAGCGCGGCCAGCACCGCCCCGGCGCCCGCCGCGACGGCGAGCTGCACGACGCCGACGTCGGAGACGTGGCTGCCGACCACGGCGCACGCGTAGGCGCCGGCCGCGTACGGCGCGGTCTGGCCGAGGGTCGGCAGGCCCGCGACACCGGTGAGCAGGGCGACGCTCACCCCCACCAGGGCCAGCGCCAGCGTCCGGGCCAGGATCGCCGTGGTGTAGTCGTCGACCACCCACGGCGCCACGACCAGACCGGCCAGGACGAGTGCCGCGATGGCGCCTCGGGCCCGCCGGATCACCTCGTCCCTCACGTCGTCCTCCACCTGCCGGCCAGGCCACGCGCCCGCACGGCCAGCACCGCGGCCATGGCGGCGAACAGCAGGAACGGCGCGGCGGACGGCAGCAGCGCCACCCCCAGGGTCTGGATCTCGCCGATCGCGAGCGCGGCCAGCAGCGTGCCCCCCATCGACCCGAGACCACCGAGGACGACGACGACCAGGGACAACAGCAGCACGGTGTCGGCGGTGTCCGTGCCGGGACCGATGATGGGCGCGCCCAGGACCCCGGCCGCACCGGCCAGCGCGCCCGCGGCGGCGAGGACACCGGCGCGGATCCGCGCCGGGCTCACCCCCAGGCAGGCGACCATCTCCGCGTCGTCGACGGCCGCGCGGACCAGCATCCCGGCCCTGGTCCGCCGCACCATCAGGTAGAGCGCGACGGCGATCACCGCCGCGACGACGATGAAGACCAGCCGGTACGCGGCATAGCGGTGACCGGCGACCACCACCGAGCCCTCCAGGGCGGCCGGCACCTGGACCTGTGGGTCGTCGGGACCGAAACCGGCGACGAGCAGGCTGCCGCCGGCCAACGCCACGCCGAACGTCAGCAGCGCCTGACCCAGGTGGTTACCGGTGGCGACCGGTGTGAGCAGGCCGGCGAGGAGCAACCCCGCCGCGGCGGCGGCCAGCACGCCGACCCCCAGTGCCAACGCCAGACTCGCCCAGCCGCCGTCGAGCAGCGCCGCGGCGGTGTAACCGCCGATCGCGTAGAGCATGCCGTGCGCCAGGTTGAGGATGTTGGCGACGCCGAAGCAGAAGACCAGGCCGGACGCGGCGACGAACACGAGCAGCCCGTAGGCGACTCCGTCCAGCGCCGGGATCAGGTACGGGTCGATCCGGTTCGTGCCGGCCGCCACCGCCATCACCGGCCGACGGTCGCGAGGTCACCCACGACGGTGTTGGACAGTGCCCGCCCGTCCTGGCGGACCTGCCGCAGGTACCACTTCTGCACCGGCGAGTGGGTGCTGGTGGAGAACTGCCAGGTGCCGCGCGGGCTGGCGATCTGGCCGAGTTCGCCGATGGCCGCGTTGATCGCCTCCGGGGTCGGGTCGTCCCCGGCGGCGCCGATCGCCCGGTCCAGCACCGCAGCCGCGTCGTACGAGGCGAGGGCGTAGGTCGTCGGTGAACCGTCGTGCTTGGCCTTCCACGCCGCCACGAAGGCGCGGTTCTCGGCGTTGTCGAGGTCGGGCGAGTAGTTGAGCACCGAGTAGATGCCGCGGGCCGCGTCGCCCTGCGCGTTGAGCACACCGCCCTCGGTGAGGAATCCGGCGGCGTACAGCGGGATGTCCTTGATCTCGGACTGCGCGTACTGCTTGACGAAGTCGACGGCGGCGCTGCCGGCGTAGAACGTGAAGACGGCCGACGCCCCGGACGCCTTGATGCGGGCGAAGTACGGGGTGAAGTTGGTGGTGGCCGGGAACGGGGTGAACGTCGTCTTGCCGTCGGCGTTGGCGAGCTTGCCGCCGATCTTCCCGAACGCGTCGGTGAACCCACGCAGCTCGTCCCAACCGCCCTGGTAGTCCGGGCCGATCGCGTACACCGAGCCCTTGACGTTGTCCCGGACGTGCTGGGCGATCGCCGCCCCGGGCTCGTCGGACAGGTACGAGGTGTGCCAGACGCGGGAGACGTCCTTGAGTTCCGGTCGCCCGTTGGAGCCGACGAGAGGCACCTTGGTCTCCTCGAGCAGTGGGACGACTCCGGCGACCGAGCCGCCGCCGACGATGCCGGTGAGCACGGACACCCGGTCCTGCTTGAGGAGCTTGGTGGCCGCCGGGACGGCGGTCTGGGCGCCGTTGCCCTCGTCCGCGACGACCAGGTCGACCTGTCGGCCGCCGAGCTTGCCGTCGTGGGTTTCGAGGTAGAGCTGGAAACCGTCGCGGATCTCCGTACCGACGGCCTGGTACGTCCCGGACAGGGACGCGAGCAGGCCGATCTTTATCGAGCCGCCGGCACTCGTGCCCGGTGCGTCGTCACCGCAGGCCGCGCCGGTGGTCAGGACGACCGCGAGCAGTGCGGCGGTGAGGGCACGGCTGCGCCGAGGGGTGGTGATTGGCATGTCTTTCTCCAGAGGAAGGGAGGGGTCTCCGGCGTGGGGGCGCCGGGTTGTCAGCGGCTGCGGGCGAGCGCCGCCCGGGCCGCGGGGGTGAGGGCGTCGCCGATGCGGTTGGCCAGCTCGGTCATCTCGTAGGAGACCTTGCCGACGTCGCACTCGGGTGCGGCGAGCACCAGCAGGGAGGCACCGTCGTTGAACGCCATCGAGAACATGAATCCGCCCTCGAGCTGCGTGACGTTGGAGATCACCGCGCCCGCGTCGAAGAAGGCCGCCGCCCCGCGCAGCAGGCTGACGAGCCCGCTGCCCGTCGCGGCCAACTGGTCGGCCCGGTCCGGCGGCAGGTCGCGGGTGGCGGCCACCATCAGGCCGTCACTGGAGATGGCGATCGCGTGGCTGACCTCGCTGGCCCGTGCGGCGAAGTTGTCCAGCAGCCAGCCGAGATCCTGTTGGTCGCTCACGTGCTCTCCTGTCGCGTCATTTGTTGCCGAGGTTGATCGGGGTGCGCCGTCGGTTCGCCACACCCCGCGCGTACGCGGCCATCGCCGTGGCCACCTGGGCCGGGTCGCGGTACTCGGATCTCTGTTGCTGCTGGGGCACCGTCACGCCGCCGGGTACGAGATGCCGTTGTGGCTGCCGTTTGGGCAGACCTGACGTGGTGGTCGTGGTGACGTCGGGGGAGTGCGCCTGGGCGGCGGTGCGCCAGGCGTCGTCGGCGGGGCTGGACCACTGCCGGGTCTCGTGGCCGTCGACGACGTCGCTCTGGAACCAGTGGTTGACCTGGTCGAAGATGAGGAGTTCCTCGGTGGGCGCGTCACCCCGGTCCGGGGGTGGGGCAGCCGGTCGGAACACCGGCGCCGCCGGCAGGGTCCGCTCGGCCGGTGGGTGTCCGGCGGTGGGCTCCGGGCGCTGCTGGTACGGCGGCGGGGCGCCGGCGGTGCGCGCCGCCCGCCGGGAGAGCCGCCCGGGTGCGAGCAGGTACTCCTCCGGCGGCAGTGACCTGATGATCGCCGCGGGCAGGGTCGCCTCGGCGAGGGTGCCGCGTCGGGGGCCGCGTCGCAGTTGGACGGTGGCGCCCAGCCGCTGGGCCAGCTGACCCACGACGACCAGCCCCATCGCCCGTACGGCGGCCACGTCGATGGCCGGTGGGCGGGCCAACAGCTCGTTGAGCTGCTGCATCCGCTGGGGTGACAGGCCGACGCCCTCGTCGCTGATCTGGACGATGACGCGGTCGCCCAGGCTCCGGCCGCTCACCCAGGTCTCACTGCCCGGCGGCGAGTACGTCGTCGCGTTGTCCATGAGTTCGGCGAGCAGGTGCACGACCTCGTCGACGGTCTTGGCGGCCACGGCGACGTCACCGTCGATCATGCCGAGCCGGATCCTCGCGTAGTGCTCGATCTGCGACAGCGCGGCCTGGAGCACCTGTTGCAGGGGGACGTCGCGCTGGCGTACGCGACCGACGCCGACGCCGCCGAGCACCAGCAGGCTCGCGTTGATCCGTCCCATCCGGGTCGCCAGGTTGTCCAGCGTGTACAGCTGGTGGAGCCGGTCGGGGTCGGTCTCGTCCCGTTCGACCAGGTCGACCTGGGCCAGGACGGCGTCGACGAGCCGTTGTTCGCGGCGGCTCAGGTGGATGAAGATGTCGGCGGTGTTGGCGCGCATGACGGCCTGCTCGGCGGCGGTGCGGACGGCGGCCTGGTGGACCGCGCTGAACGCCTGGCCCAGTTCGCCGATCTCGTCGTCGCTGGACGGTTCGAGGGCGGTGGTGGACTGTTGGCGGGCCAGCTTGTCCGGGTCGACGGCGGCGCTGCCCGGTTGCTGGAGCTGGGCCACCACCGCGGGGAGCTGCTCGAAGGCCACCGCGTTGGCCGCGTCCCGCAGGCGACGCAGGCGTCGGGTGATCTGCCGGGCGACGAGCCAGGTCACCAGGGCGGTGAGGACCAGCGCCAGGAGGACGCCGACGGCTTCGGCGACGGCTCGACGGCGCTGGTCGGCGTGCGCGGCCCGCACGTCGTCGCGGACCGCGGCGTCGACCCGTGCCCGCAGGTCGGCCAGTCGGGCGGCGCGGGTCTGCGTGGTGGACACCCAGGCGGCGGTCTCCAGCTGCAACCGGGATCCGGGCTGGGCCCGGGACACCTCGTCCTGCATCCGTTGCAGGGTGAGCGCCTCCTTGCCGGTGCCGGCCTGCTCCCACCAGCTGTTCCAGTCGGGGGGAGCCAGGGCCAGGAACGACAGGCTCGACTCGGTGTAGCTGGTGCGGGCGGCGGTGATGTCCTGCTGCATGGCGGGGGTCAGCTCGCCACCGGCCACCGCCCGCAGCACGGCGACCTGCTGCTGACCGATCGCCTCGGCCGTCTTCGACAGCGCCGCCGAGGCGCGGATCCCGTCGGCGAGTCGGGCGTCGACCACGCCGTGCGAGACGGCCTCCCGGAAGTTGATCAGATCGGCGATCGCGATGCGGTAACTGAAGGTCATCGCCGACACCGACGCGTGCGTCGCCGTGCGTACCTGGGTGCGCAGCGGGGCGAGCCCGTCCAGGGCCGCGTCGATGCGGCGCAGGAGGTCCCGGTTGGCGTCGGCGTCGGCGGTCAGCCGCTGTCGCTGCGCGCGGTAGCGGCTCACCGCGTCGTCGGTGGCCGTCATCTCCGCGGCGAAGGTGTCCTGCTGCTCCGGCGCGCCGTAGGTGAGCAGGTCGGCGGCGGCGATCCGCTCGCGTTGCAGGCGGTAGGCGAGGTCACCGGCTTCGGCGCCGACCTGGGCCAGGATCCGGAGGTCGCTGGCACGGGCCGTCTGGCGGGCGCTTTCGGTCAGTGCGAGCCCGGCGAAGCCGATGACGGCGACGAGTGGTGCCGCGACGATCAGGCGCATTCGGCCGGCGATCTTCCAACCGCGTCGACGGGTCGGGTAGGGTCTGGCCGCGTGGGACCGGGTGCTCGACGCCAAGATTGACTCCCACGACTCGTCGATGACGGTCTATCCGCACATTGCCGAATGCAAGTCCCATTCGGCCGGAAGCCGCGCTCGTAGACCAGACCTGGCCGTGGTACAAACTGCCCGTACCAGCATCTGTACCCAACGTCAGCAACCGGTGACGCCGCGAGACGAAGCTGGATCCGTGGGGTCAGCGCTGGTCGTGGGGCTCGGAGGTCAGCTTCGCGGCCTCCGGTGTCTGCCGTCGCTGCGCGTCGCTCGACTCACCGGGCTCGGCCGGGGCGCTGAGCACCTGGCCGATCAGCTCACGCAGCTCGTCGATCGCGTCCACCACGGCGCCCGGGTCACGCGCGTCGCGCCGATCACGCTGACGCGGCACCGGCGGCTGCTGTCGAGACGGTTGCGGGTCGCGGGGCCCCCGACGACCGTCGGCCGCCAACTGCTCGGCCGCCACCTGCGGCCAGAGCGCCGCGAGTCGGCCGCCGGTGCCGAGCACCTCGTCGCACCGCAGCGCGAACTCCTGACTGCCGAACCGGCGACCCGACTCGACCGCCGCGACAGTCTCCCGGCTGAACCGCACCAGATCCGCCAGGGCCCGCTGGGTCAGACCCCGCCGGACCCGGCAGTCGCGCAGTTCCCATCGGAACCGCTGACTGGCCGCGGAGTGAGCAGAGCTCGACGGGGACGTGTGCTCCATGCGCTCACCTTCGTGGCTACGGGAATCAGCAGCGGACGCCAGATCGGGATTGGCGGATGAGCTGAACATTCATAGAGGGCAATTCTTAACCCAGGATGCGATGGGTGTGAAGACGTTCGCCGACATCGATCCTCGAACGCAGTGGGAAGGGTACGTGCCGGGCCTGCGGCGCGCGCCGGGCAACGCGACCCCGCCCCACCCGCCAGGCGGCTCGCCCATGTCACGCGGCGTGCGCTTCGGCCGCCCTCCCGTCGCGTTTCGCCGGGATGTCGGCGGGCGGCCGGACGTCGATTGTCGCGAGCAGCGTGCGGTGCGCTCGAAATGCGACATTCGGCTTGTACGAGCGTTGCTGCTCGCTCGTCAGGCGTAGGCCGGGAATGGCGTCCGCGAGGCGGCTGACGGCGATCTCGGCCTCCAGTCTCGCCAATGCCGCTCCGATGCAGAAATGGGGTCCGTGGCCGAAGGACAGGTGATTCCCCAGGTCGGCGCGCGCCGGCTGAAACCGGTCCGGGTGGGCGAACACCGCGGGGTCGCGGTTCGCCGCTCCGATCAACAGCAGGCAGCGCGCCCCCGCCGGAATCGTCACCGCCCCCACTGTGACGTCCCGGGTGGTCACCCGGAGCCAGCCGTCGATGGCGGGCGCGAAGCGGAGCGTCTCGTTCACGAACGCGGGGACGCCCCTCGGGTCCGAGGTCAACGCCGACCAGCGCTGCGGGGTGGACAGCGCCTGGTCGAGGGCGTGCGCGAGGAGCCCGGCGGTGGTCTCGTGGCCGGCGACCAGAAGGTTGAAGGCCAGGCTCGCCACCTCCGGCACCGTCAGGACCGCGTCGTCGTCGTCCCGGTACGCGAGGGCGCGGCTGATGAAGTCGTCGCCCTCGTGTCCGGCGGCCACGCGTCGCTGGACGAGGTCCTGGCAGTAGTGCCAGAACTCCAGCAGGTCCCGCGCCAGGCGTACCTGCTCGGCCGGGTCGGGCTGCCCCCACACCAGGGCGATCTGGCCGTCGGCCCAACTCCTGATCCGCCCGATGTCGGCGTCGGGCACCCCGAGGATGTCCAGGACCACCAGGAGGGGCAGCTCGGTGGCGAACTCCTGGATCAGGTCGACCTGGTCGCCCTGACGGGTGGCGAGCCGGGACACCAGCCGGTCCACCCGGCGTCGAACGATGGCACCGTAGTCGGCCTCGACCCGCTCGGCGGTGTTCGCGAAGGTCGCCCGGAGCGCCCGCCGGGTGCGGGGGTGCGCCGGCGGGTCCGCGGCGGCCGTCGTGGGTGGCGCGTCGATCTGGACGAGCACGCTCATCGCCTCCGGGCACACCTCGTAGACCGGGGCGAGGGTGAGAGCGTTGGCGAAGGTCGTGACGTCGGCGAGGGCCCGCCGGACGTCGGCGTGCCTGCTGATCAACCACAGGCCCAGATCCTCGGCGTAGTGCACCCCGTCGGGATCATCGAGAATGCGCCGCCAGATGCTTGCCGGATCGGTGAGATAGATTCCGGCGAACGGATTCAACCGCATGGAACGCCTCCTGATGCACGCGGCGCGAAACCGGCAGCGTCCCCATTCGACGATCCACGTTCAGTCGGGCCGATAATGGCGCGCATCTGCCTATGGCTCTTTACGGTGCGCTGAGCGGCTGCACAAGTCAAGATTGGTCAACGTCTATTTATTGCGCGACATAATGCGGGGTGCAATCGACGGGTGGACGTGGCTGGATGCAACTTGCGAGGTGGTCCATGTCGTCAGCCGACCCAGCCGGACGGGCCACGACGATCAGGGGTGGCTGGGCGGGCAACCGGCCATGACGGACGGTGTATTCGACGCGCCGCTTCCCCTCATGACCGGGAGAACGATCTTCCTGCCGCCGGGTGACGTCGGCCTGCCGTCGCGGTCCCGACAGTGAGGGCCGCGTGCCGACCCCGGGCCGCGGGGGCCTCCGGACCGGCCGGAGACCCCCGCGTCACGTCCTGGTCTGACGAGCCCGGATGGGCGGGTCAGGGCGTCCAGGGGGTGGTGACGTTCCAGGTGCTGTCGGCGGTCCACGAGGCCGGTGAGTTGTACGCGTCGCCGCCCGCGCCGTTGCTGAGCCAGATCTCCGCGTTGTAGTGACGCAGGTACCTACCCCGGAAGTTGTACGACTCCAGCGACACACCCGAGCCGGTCAGTCCGACCCGCGCACACCAGGTGGCGTCGGCACGCATCAGCGCCGAGCCGTCGTCAGGCGAGTTGCGGACCCGGGAGTTCTGGTGGCGGAGGAACTCGCCGGGGAAGTTGACCGACTCGAACGAGTAGCAGCCGGCGTCGGCCAGGCCGGTCCGGACGGTGTACGTGGCGTCGGCCTTGAGCAGGCTGGAGCTCGCGGCGTCGACGACCTCCGTGTACGCGAGGCTGTCGCGGTGCCGCAGGTACCGGTTGGTGTAGCCGGGCGTGGTGACCTGCAACGACCGTCTGGTGTTCACCGGCAGGGCGACGGGGGCCGAGCTGCCGATGGTCTTCGAGGCGTTGATCAGGGCGGTGTTGGCGGCGCGCACCCGCGCCTGATCCATCTTGACCACCTGCCGGTCGTAGGTGAGGAAGCCGTTCAGCTCGCCCTCCAGGTCGGTGATCTCGGTGTACACCGAGGCGCTGAGCCCCTTGCCGAGCATCAGGTTCTGGCTGCCC
The DNA here is from genome assembly GCF_029581455.1 of Micromonospora sp. WMMD964. NCBI lineage: Bacteria > Bacillati > Actinomycetota > Actinomycetes > Micromonosporales > Micromonosporaceae > Micromonospora > Micromonospora sp. WMMD964. Next base: position 4,039,858 of record NZ_CP120860.1, read on the forward strand.
TGCACCAGCCCCACGTACCGGTCGGTGAGGGCGGTCGAGCTGGTCTGCCACTCGTAGGCGAAGAAGCTGCCGCTCGGGCTGTACTCGTGACCCGGGGTGTGCAGGCCCAGCCCACCGAACTCACCGAGTACGGCGATGCGGCTGCTCGACGGGACGGGGGAGTCGGGGCCGAGGTAGACGTGCCAGTCGTCGATGTCGCCGTTGCCGGGGTTGCCGAGGGACTGGCAGCAGTTGTGGCCGCTGTGCGGGTTGACCAGGCGTGTCGGGTCCTGGTTCTTGATGTTCTGCGCGACCCGTCGGGTGTCGGCGAGGGACCGCTCACCCCACCCCTCGTTGTACGGCGTGTAGGCGACCACGGCGGGCGAGCTGCGGTGCTCGTCGACGATCTCGCGTGCCTCCGCCTCGAACTGGGCCTGCTGGGCGTCCGTGGGGTCGACGTCCTGCGCGGTCAGCGATGGGATGTCCTGCCAGACCAGCAGGCCGAGCCGGTCAGCGTGGTAGAACCAGCGCTGCGGTTCGACCTTGATGTGCTTGCGCACCATGTTGAAGCCGAGGTCCTTGTGCTTCTGCAGGTCGAAGGCGAGGGCGGCGTCGGTCGGCGCGGTGTAGAGGCCGTCCGGCCAGAAGCCCTGGTCGAGGGTGCCGACCTGGAACACGAACTGGCCGTTGAGCTTGGGGCGCAGGACCCCGTTCACCAGACCGGTGGTGATCTCCCGCATGCCGAAGTAGTGCGTGGTCCGGTCCACCGTGGCGTTCGCGGCGTTGCGCAGGCTGATCCGCAGGTTGTAGAGGAACGGGTCGTCGGGTGACCAGCGGCGGGCGTTGGGCACCGGCACGCTGAAGTCGGTGAACCCGCCGGTGGCCGTGCCGACGACCGTGCCGCCGTTCAGCGCCTCGGCGAGCACGCTGTGGCCGCTCACGTCGCCCCGGGTGAACACCCGGACCCGCACTGTGTTGTTGCTCAGGTTCGGGTAGACGTCCACGCTGCTGATGGAGGCGGCGGGCACCGGCTCCAGCCACACCGTCTGCCAGATGCCCGAACTGGGGGTGTAGAAGATCCCGCTGGGTGTCTTGGTCTGCTTGCCGATGGCGGGCAGGCTGCCGTTCTGGCGGGTGTCGGTGGGATCCCAGACCTTGACGACGATCTCGTTCGTGCCGGTGGTGAGCTGAGGGGTCACGTCGAAGGTGAAGGCGTCGTAGCCGCCGGTGTGCGCGCCGACCCGGGTGCCGTTGACCCAGACGGTGCTCTGCCAGTCGACGGCGCCGAAGTGCAGCAGGGTGCGGCGACCCGACCAGTTCGCCGGGACGGTGACGGTGCGTCGGTAGAACAGGTAGTTGCGATTGTCGTTGGCGGCCCGCCGGATGCCGGACAGGGCGCTTTCCACCGGGAAGGGCACGTTGACCCGCTCGGGCAGGTCGGTGCCGAACTGCGGGGCGTCGTCGGTGGCCGACTGGCGTAGCTGCCACTCGCCGTTGAGGTTGAGCCAGTCCGGTCGCGTCATCTGCGGTCGCGGGTACTCGGGCAGGGGCGTGCCGACCAGGGCCTGGTTGGTCCAGGGAGTGGTCAGTGGTGGCGTCTTGGCCGGCGCGGAGTGCGCCGGCCGGGCCGGCGCGGCGAGAACGCCGACGACCAGGGCGAGGATGAGCAGCAGCGGCAGGGCGGGGCGGATGGGAACCTGACGTGTCATGCCGTCTCCGGGGGGCGAGTGCGCCACGGGCGGTGCAGCCAAGCCCGAAGCGCGTGGGCGGTGGGCATCGGGTGGTGGTCGACGACAGACGGACGTCGGTGGGCTCTCCGCGCGCCAGGGTGGTTGGCATATTGACTTCCGTCATCGCCTCTATAACGTTATAGAGGCGAGCCGGCCTCCCGTCAATCATTGTTTGTCGATGTCCGCAGGCTCGACGTTCCGCTGCGCGAAGGGTCGGTGGATGGGTGTCAGTCTCAAGGACATCGCCCGACACGCCGGCGTGTCGTTGGCGACCGTCTCGAACGTGGTCAACGGGTATCGGCCGGTGGGGGAGCGGACCCGGCAACGGGTGCAGCAGGCGATCGACGAACTCGGGTACAGCCCCAACCTGGGCGCCCGGCACCTCCGACGGGGGCGTACCGGGCTGATCGCCCTGGCCATCCCGGAGCTGAACAACCCCTACTTCGCCGAGCTCGCCGAGATCGCCATCGCCGAGGCCGCCGGGCTCGGCTACACGCTCGTCATGGAGAACACCGCCGCCGACCGGGGGGCCGAGTTGGCGCTCCTCGACGGGACCCGGCGGCACATCATCGACGGCCTGATCCTCAGTCCGGTGCGGATCGGCCGGGAGGAGGTGCTGGCCCGCACCGTGGACACCCCGCTCGTGTTGATCGGTGAGGGTGTCTCCGACGTGCCGTACGACCACATCGCCATCGACAACGTCGCCGCCAGTCACGCTGCCATTCAGCACCTCGTGGCGATCGGCCGCCGACGGATAGCGTTCATCGGCGCCCCGGCCGGCGGTGACCGGCAGTCAGCGCACCTGCGGGTACGCGGCTACCGGGAGGCGCTGACCGCCGCCGGTCTGCCGTACCGCCCCCGGTTGGTCGCCCGCACCGACGCGTTCGGCCGACTCGACGGCAAGCGCGCGATGCGTGACCTGCTCGCCCTCGGTGACCCACCCGACGCGGTGTTCGGTTACAACGACCTCGTCGCCATCGGCGCGCTGCGGACGTTGGCCGAGGCCGGTCTGCGGGTGCCGGAGGACGTCGCGGTGGTCGGGATCGACGACATCGAGGAGGGGCGTTTCGCCACGCCGACCCTCACCACCATCGCGCCGGACAAGAGGGAGATCGGCCGTCTCGCGGTGCGCCGCCTCGTCGCCCGCATCGAGGGTGCGGCGGTGGCGGCGCCGCTGACCGTGCAGACGCCGTTTCGGCTGATCCGACGCGAGAGCACCGGTACTCCGGGCGGTTGACGAGCGTTCGTCCGCGAGCTGTCCTACGGGCCTGCCGAGATCCATAGCGCCGGTGGTACGACCCAGAGAGGATGACCCGCCAGATCCAAAGATCTCAATATGATGACCGCTATCTCGAATGCCGGTGCGCTCACGAGGCGTGCCATCCTGATGCGGAGGAATGCATGGTTCGCTGGCGTACCCTCACTGGCCTGTTGGCCACCGCGTTGGCCGCGGTGACCGCGGCCAGCCTCACCCTCACCGCGCCGGCCGCCGCGGCCGACAACCCCATGACGCCGAACGTCGTCGGGGGCACCCGCGCCGCTCAGGGCGAGTTCCCGTTCATGGTGCGACTCTCGATGGGGTGCGGCGGGGCGCTGTACAGCCCCCGGCTGGTGCTCACCGCCGCCCACTGCGTGGGCGCGACCGGCACCAACACCACCATCACCGCGACGCTCGGTGCGGTGGACCTCCAGTCGTCCAGCCGGATCACCGTCCGGTCGAACTACGTCTACCGGGCCCCCGGCTACAACGGGGCCGGCCGGGACTGGGCGCTGATCCGACTGGCCAGCCCGGTCAGCGGACTGAGCACGCTGCCGATCACCACCACGACCGCCTACGACAGCGGCACCTTCACCGTCGCCGGGTGGGGCGCCGCCCGCGAGGGTGGCGCCCAGCAGCGGTACCTGCTCAAGGCGACCGTTCCGTTCGTGAGTGACTCCGTCTGCAACGCCAACTACGGTGGCGACCTCATCCCCGCCCAGGAGATCTGCGCCGGCTACGCCAGCGGCGGCACGGACACCTGCCAGGGTGACTCGGGTGGGCCGATGTTCCGCCGCGACGCCAACAACGCCTGGATCCAGGTCGGCATCGTCAGCTGGGGCAACGGGTGCGCCCGGCCCAACTACCCGGGTGTCTACACCCAGGTGAGCTACTTCGCCTCGTCGATCGCCTCGGCCGCGGCGAGCCTCGGCGGCTGACCGTACGACCGCTCGGGCGGCCCGGACGACGGTGTCCGGGCCGCCCGCTCGTGCCGTCACCGACGGGTGGGCGGCGAGTGGGCCAGCCGACAGATTCGGCGGGCCGCGCGTGCGGCTCCCGCCACGACGGCCATGATGAGCCGGTGAAGATCCTGTCCATCCAGTCGTCGGTCGCCTACGGGCACGTGGGCAACTCGGCGGCGGCGTTTCCCCTGCAACGGCTCGGGCACGAGGTCTGGCCGGTCCTGACCGTGCACTTCTCCAACCACACCGGGTACGGCGCGTGGCGCGGGCCGATGCTGGCGGCGGCCGACGTCGCCGAGGTGATCGCGGGCATCGCCGACCGTGGCGCCCTCGGCGACGCCGACGCGGTGTTGTCCGGTTACCAGGGCGACCCGGCCATGGGGGCGGTGATCCTGGACGCGGTCGAGAAGGTCAAGGCCCTCAACCCGGCGGCGGTGTACTGCTGCGACCCGGTCATGGGCGACACCGGCCGCGGGATGTTCGTCCGCCCGGGCATTCCGGAGTACCTGCGTGACACCGTCGTGCCGCGGGCCGACATCATCACGCCGAACCACTTCGAGCTCGACTTCCTCGCCGGGCGTACGACGACCTCGTTGGCGGAGGTGCTCGACGCCGTCGACGTCGTACGCGCGACCGGCCCGAGGCACGTCCTGGTGACCAGCGTGCTGCACGGCGACCTGCCGCCGGGCTCGCTGGAGGTGGTGGCCGTCTCGGACGAGGGCGCCTGGGCGGTGACCACACCGCTGCTGCCGATCAACCCGAACGGCGGAGGCGACGTCACCGCCGCGTTGTACCTCGCACACCTCTGCACGACGGGCTCACCCGCGATCGCGTTGGAACGCACCATCGCGTCCGTCTTCGCCGTGCTCGAAGCGACATTGGCGGCCGGCACCCGGGAGATCCAGCTCGTCGCCGCGCAGAACGTGATCGCCGACCCGCCGGCCCGGTTCACCGCCCGCCGGCTTTGCTGACGACGGGTCGGCGGTTCGGCGCTGCTGTCGGCGGGTCGGTGACGGACCCGCCGACGACCCGACGGCGGGGGTACGGTCAGCGGCCCTCGGGGACGGCCATCTCGCCGAGCAGCGACCAGTCGTCCTGCGGCACAGTGGCGTTCACGATGCGCGGGGTCTCCGCCAGGTGCGGCGGCAGGGTCTCCTGGGCCTTGCGGAAGTGCGCGGACTGCACGTGCGCCCCGCCGGCATCGCCGTCGCGGAACGCCTCGACCAGCACGTACTCGGTCGGGTCGTCCACGCTGCGCGACCAGTCGAACCACAGGCAACCCGGCTCGGCCCGGGTCGCCTCGGTGAACTCGGCGGCGATCTGCGGCCACTGGTCGGCGTGCTCCGGCAGGATGCGGAACTTGGCGGTAATGAAGATCATGGCCCCAGGCTACCGAGCCCGGCCGGGCGCGGACGGGCCAGCCGCCCAGCGTGGCGGACGCGTCACCGCCCGCCCGAGGGCGGTGCCGCCCCCGGCCGGGACGGCACCCGCGACCATGCGTCAGCCCAGCCGGCGGATGTCGCCGAACGCCCGGTAGAACCCGCCACGGCTGGACTCGCGGACCTCGGTCACCAGGTAGCGGGCACCCGGCTCGCGGATGCCCTTGGGGAACTGCACGGACCAGTCGCGTCGATAGCCGTCAGAGAGCACCTGGACCCGCAACCGCCCCCGGTCGTCCAGGCACTGCACCACCACGCCACCGCCGAGCTCACTGGTCACCTCCACGACTGTCGGCTGCACCGGTCGCGGGGCTTGGCGGGGTGCCTTGATGTCGCGTACCTCGGGCACGTCACCGGCCTGCGCGGCGCGGATCGCCGGCTCGCTCGCGTCGATGCAGGCCAGGTGGCCGCCGGTGGTGACGACGTAGAGGCGGTCGTCGTGGTACTGCATCGAGTACGCCGAGCCGCAGCCGGTGCCGAGCTTCCACAACCGGGTGCCGTCCGCGTCGAAGCAGTAGATCGAGGACTGGCTGTCGCCGGCGAAGACGTACCGGCCGCCCTCGGCTGTCGCACAGGAGAAGACCGGGGCGTCGCAGCGGTAGCTGCGCTCGTGCCGACCGGTCTTGGACAGGCGCACCACCTCGCGGCTGCCCGTCCCGGCGAACACACTGCCGTGCTCCTGCCAGCCGAAGAGCACCGCGCCGGTCCTGGTGTGCCACAACTCGCTGCCGGTGCGCCACTCGTAGCCGGTCACCCCCTGCGAATGACCGTGGTAGATCGCGTCGCGGTCGCACCGTACCATCCAGGCCGAGCGCCCCCGACCGGGCCTGCGCCACAGGAACTCGTCCTCGTGGTCGACGGCGGTGATTCCGCCGTCGGCGTCGGAGACACCCAGGACGCCGTCGTGGATGTCCAGCCAGTAGATGTCGATCTCGGGAGCGATCGCGTACGCCACCCGGGGCACCTTGCCGGACAGGTCGTAGACGTTGCCGTCGTCGCAGCCGGCGTAGACCCACGCGTCGTCGGCGACGATGCACTTCACCCCGTCGGGCAGACGCACCTGACTGCGCACCCGGGCGTCGTGGTCGAGAGTGGTGATGACGCCGTGCTCGTTGCCGACCATGCAGTGCTCGCCGTCGACGAAGATGCCGAAGGCGGGGGCGCCGGAGTCGTAGCGCCAGAGCACCGGCGCGGTGTGTGCGGTCGAGCGGGTGCTGACGATCTGCCGCCGGGAGACGGAGCGCTTCTGTCGGACGCCCGGCACGGCCGGCGCGTACCCCTTGCGGATCTTCTCGCCGATCTTCTTCGCCGCGGCCGCTCGGGCGCGGGCGTTGTCCGGGTAGGCGCTCGCCTTGACCTGCCCCTGGTCGCCGATCCGGCCGTAGCGCACGGTCAGCGTGGCGTTGTCGACGATGACCTCGTAGAACTTGTGTGCACCGTCCACTTCGGACAGTTCGAGGTAGGTCGTCTCCTGGGACATGGGGGGCCTCCGAGGGGTCAGCTACCGGCCCGACGTGGCCGGCGCGGCGACAGTGACCACACGCTAGCGACCGCCCCCGACAGAACCGGCCCACCGTGGTCGGCGCCGACGCGTGGTCACCGCCCCGGTCGGCCCAGCGCGTCGTCGCGCAGCACGGCATGCGCGCCGACGGTCTGGTTCACGATCTGGGTCACCCGGACGTCGACCGCGATGCTGGCCAGCGCCACCGCGTCCGCGCGGCTGAGCCCGTGCAGACGTTGCATCAGGGTCAGCATCGAGTCCAGTGCGGTGAACGTGGCGTCGTCGAGGGACGCGCCGACGCCCAGGGTCAGCCACGCGTCCGGGGTGCGTGCCACCGGGCCGGTGAGCGGAAAGTCGTCCCGGACGTCGAGCGTCAACGTCACCTCGTCCATCGGGCACTCGATCGCGGTGCCGCCGACCTCACCGTCGCCCTGTGCGGCGTGCCCGTCGCCGACCGAGAACAGCGCGCCGTCCACCGGGATCGGCAGGAACAGGGTGCTGCCCGCGGTGAGGTCCCTGCAGTCCAGGTTTCCGCCGCAGGGGCGCGGTGGGATGGTCGAGTGACGTCCCGGCTCGGCCGGTGGCATGCCGAGGACCCCCATGAAGGGCCGCAGGGCGACCGTGTGGCCGTGCTGGTTGCGGCCCGTCATCGTCACCGGGTCCAGCGTCCAGGCGTGCACCACCGGCTGTTCCTCGACGCCGTAGTGCTTGTTGAAGTCGCTCGGCCAACCGCCGGCGACGGTGGTCCCCCAGGCGGCCGGGACGACCGCGTCGATGCGTACCGCGAGGGTTTGACCGGCGCGCGCACCGCGGACGGCGACCGGACCGATCAACGCGTGTCCGTGGTCGGGGCGATGCTGCGCGACCCGGGGGCGCTCCCGGTTCGGTCCGCCGGGGTACGGGCCGGCCGACCACCAGCAGTCCAGGGTGCGGTAGGTGACGGTGTCGCCCGGGTCGATGGTGAGCACGGGCGGGAAGTCGGGGGAGAAGTGGCCGTGCAGGGTGTCGTCCCCCGGCGTGAGGGTGTGTCGCATGAGGTGCAGGTTAACGGCATCCGCTCGGCGTCATGGAGTGCGCGGTGCGCGGCGGGTGCCGGGCGCACCCGCCGCGCACGTCTCGCCCGGCGGTGTCAGCCGGAGGTGCAGGAGCGGATCTGCGGGCGGGCGCTGCTGTTGCCGTTGGTCATCGTGGTGAAGCCGAACGTGTTGCCGCTGCCGTTGGACCGCATGGTCATGACGGTTCCGCTGCTGTCCCAGGTGGCGGTGCCGTTCCAGATGGTGGAGACCCGCTGCGGTGAGGTCAGTGCCACCACCACCGTCCACGTGTTGGCGCCGCTGACCGTCACCGACGTGTTGTACCGGTCGCCCCAGACGTTCGTGGTCGTCGCCGTCGCGGTGCAGCTACCGCCGGTGGGGGGTGGGGTGCCGCCGTCGGGCGGCGGGGTCGTGCCGTCCGGCGCGACGGCCCGCCCGGTGGACGGTGAGATCATGCCGGGGCACAGGTTGCGGCTGGTCAGGTTGGCCACGATCTGCGGGATCGCGTCGCGGGTGTTCTGGATCCCGTCGTGCATGAGGATGACCTGACCGGCCTGCAGTCGGCTCGCGTTGGCGACGATCTGGCTGACGCCGGCCCCGTTCCAGTCCTGCGAGTCCACGTCCCACAACACCTGCCGCATGCCGAGCGAGGACGCGACGGACTGGAGCGTCGAGTTGGTCTCCCCGTACGGAGGCCGGAACAACACCGGCCGGCTGCCGGTCGCCGACTGGATCGCCGAGCTGGTCTGGGACAGGTCCGACTGCATCTGTGACTGGCTCATCGAGGTCATGTGCGCGTGGTTCCAGCTGTGGTTGGCGACCCACATCCCGGCCGCGACCTGTGCCTGAGCGGCCGAGCGGTTGTTCTGGACGTTCTGCCCGACGTTGAACATGGTGGCCCGTACGCCGTTGCTGCGCAGCACGTTCAGCAGTGCGCCGGTGCTGCCGGTGGGGCCGTCGTCGAAGGTGAGGCCGACGTACCCGTTGCAGGTGGCGGCGCTCGACGGCGTCGAGGTGGCCGCGAGGACGACGCCGCACATCGCGACGGCGGTGGCGAGGACGGCGAGCGCCGCGCGCAACCGCCTCGACCACAGGGCCGTGCGGGGGAAGAGCCTGCTCATCTGGTGCCCCTTCGCGCAGGCCCGGCCGCGCCCCGGTGCGTGGGCAGCACGGTCCGGACGGGTGTGGATGAGTGGGGAGGTCATGCCGACCGACGTGGTTCGCATCGACCTCGATGGATCGGAGTATTACAGCGAGAATTCCAACGCGTCAACAACTTCCGGAACGGCTCCGGAACGCATCAGCGAGGATCGTGCGGCATCGACAAGGTCGTTGCGCTGCATGTCTGACCGACGGGCATGCCTGCGTGTCGACAGCCCGCCCGCGCTCGCCGGTTGATTCGTCGTCAGATGATCCGGAAAGAGGCCGGAAATACCGGTGTCGATGTGGTGCGGCCCTCGACGGGCGGCTCGGGGCGACCTTCGCGGAAACAGTAAAGAGTGTAAACAGAAGATGTTACAGTCACTCCCATCGATACCCGGCTGGATTCCGGCCGATGGAACACCAGGAAGGAGTGATCCCATGACGAGACTGCGCGCGCTCGTCGCGCTGGCGGCACTGGTCGTCGCCGGCGCGTTGGTCGCGGTCATCCCGCCGACCGCCGCGTCGGCGGCGGCCTGCTCGGCAGCGTGGCAGGCATCCGCCGTCTACTGGGGAGACGCCCAGGTCTCCCACAACGGTCGCAACTACCGAGCCAAGTGGTGGACCCAGAACGAGGCGCCGCCCGGGACGACGGGCGTCTGGGAGGATCTCGGAGCGTGCGGGGGAGGCACCACGCCACCCACCGGAGGCACCTGCAACCACCCGAACTGGGTCGCCGGCACCTGGTACGCCGCCGGGGCGATCGTGCGGTACACCAACGGTCTCTACTACGTCGCCGAGCACGACAATCCCGGTTACGACCCGGTCGTCAGCACCTGGTACTGGGAGCCGTACACCTGTGGCAGTCAGCCGCCGACCACCCCGCCGCCCACCAATCCGGGAGGCTTCGTGGTCACCGAGGCGCAGTTCAACCAGATGTTCCCGGGTCGCAACTCCTTCTACACCTACTCCGGGCTGGTCGCCGCGCTCAGCGCCTACCCGGCGTTCGCGAAGAGCGGCAGCGCCACCGTGCAACGTCAGGAGGCCGCCGCGTTCCTGGCGAACGTCTACCACGAGACCGGTGGGCTCGTGCACATCGTCGAGCAGAACACGGCGAACTACCCGCACTACTGCGACCCCAACCAGTCGTACGGCTGCCCGGCCGGGCAGGCGGCCTACTACGGACGCGGGCCGATCCAGCTCAGCTGGAACTTCAACTACAACGCCGCCGGTATCGCGCTCAACCTGCCCCTGCTGACCAACCCCTGGCTGGTGCAGAACGATGCCGCGGTGGCCTGGAAGACCGGCATCTGGTACTGGATGACCCAGAACGGGCCGGGCACCATGACCGCCCACAACGCGATGGTCACCGGGGCCGGGTTCGGCCAGACCATCCGCAGCATCAACGGCTCGATCGAGTGCAACGGCGGTAACCCCGCCCAGGTGCAGAGCCGCGTCACCAGGTACCAGCAGTTCGTCGGCATCCTCGGTGTGTCGGCCGGAGCCAACCTCTACTGCTGATCCGGCCGGGCCTCGGCGTCCACCGCCTGATTCCGCTGTGGCATCTGGATGCCACAGCGGAATCACCCACGGCGTCGAGGCCCGGCACGCGTCGCCGGGGGCAACCCGTTGACAGGGCCGTGGTGCGACCGGAACTATCAGCGAACAGTTCACCGCTCCGACCGTCGTTGCTCGCCGACCGGAATGACAACGATGTCAGGGCCTGGCCACCGCACGCTCCACACCGCCCCGACCTTCGACGTACTCGACCGGTTCGAGTCGAAAGGCACCGTCCCTCATGTCACATCGCCCCCCTGCACGTCCCCTGTCTCCCCGCCTGGTCGCCGCGACGACAGCCGTCCTGCTGCCGCTCGGGCTGCTCGTGGCCGCACCCCTGGCCAACGCCGCTCCCGCGGCCACGCCGGGCGACTTCAGCTCCTCGTTCGAGACCGCCGATCCGCAGCCCGCCACCAGCACGGTGGAGGTCGGCCCGAACGGCAAGCCGATCCAGGCGAACCTGAGCGGCACCGTCACCACGCTGCCCGGCAGCCTGCTCGGTCAGGTCAGCGCGGTGACCGCGAGCGACGAGTACCAACCCCGCGAGATCGCCGCGAACCTCGCCGACGACGACTCCTCGACCAAGTGGCTCGTGTTCCAGACGACCGGCTGGGTGACCTACCGGTTCGCCGAGCCGGTGACGGTCAAGCGCTACTCGCTGACCTCGGCCAACGACGCGCCGAGCCGCGACCCCAAGGACTTCGTCGTGCAGGGGTCGACCGACGGCACGTCGTGGACCGACCTGGACAAGCGCTCCGGTGAGAAGTTCGACGGCCGGTTCGCCACCAACCGCTACAGCGTCACCAACACGACCGCCTACGCGTACTACCGGCTGAACGTCACCGCGAACTCCGGCGACGACCTGCTGCAACTCGCCGACTGGAACGTCAGCGACGGCTCGGACGTCCATCCACCGGCCACCCCGATGGTCAGCGAGGCCACCGCCGGCCCGAACGGCGGCTACACCACGAAGCCGGACGCCGGGTTCACCGGCCTCGCCGCGCTGCGCTACTCCGGCGGCGCCCAGGGCGACGGCCGCTCGTACGCCACCAACAAGCTGTTCGACGTCAACGTCCCGGTGGGGCCGAAGACCCGACTGTCCTACAAGATCTTCCCCGAGTTCACCGCCGGGAACGCCCGGTACCCGTCCACCTACGCCGCCGTCGACCTGCACTTCACCGACGGCAGCTACCTGAGTGGTCGCTCACCCGTCGACCAGCACGGATACCCGCTCACCCCGGCCGGTCAGGGCGCCTCGAAGGTGCTCTTCGCCGACCAGTGGAACCTGGTGCAGGCCGACCTCGGCACCGTCGCTCGCGGCAAGACGATCGACCGGATCCTGCTCGCGTACGACAACCCGCAGGCCACCGGTGACACCCAGTTCCAGGGCTGGCTCGACGACATCGAGCTGACGGCCACGCCGCCGTCGATCGACGGCTCGAAGCTGACGAACTACGTCGACACCCGACGCGGCACCAACTCGACGAGCGGCTTCTCCCGCGGCAACAACCTGCCGATCACCGCCGTGCCGAACGGGTTCAACTTCTTCACCCCGGTCACCGACGCCACCTCCAACTCGTGGGAGTACGAGTACCACCGGGTCAACAACGAGGCCAACCTGCCCATGTTGCAGGGCCTCGCGATCTCCCACGAGCCGAGCCCGTGGATGGGTGACCGCAACCAGATGTCGGTGATGCCGGTCGTCGGCGGCGGCTCCCTGACCGGTCAACCGGCCGGCCGCGCGCTCGCCTTCGACCACGACGACGAGATCGCCCGGCCGGACCTCTACCGGGTCACGCTGCAGAACGGCCTCGTCGCGGAGATGTCGCCGACCGACCACGCCGGGATCATGCGGTTCACCTTCCCGACCGGGCAGGCGACCGGCAGCCTCGTCTTCTACAACGGCACGTTCACCATCGGCACGGACGGCACCCTCACCGGCTGGGTGGACAACGGAAGCGGGCTGTCCGCCGGCCGTAGCCGCATGTTCGTGGCGGGATCCTTCGACCGGGCGCCGACGGCATCGAGCGCGACCTCGGCCACCTTCGACGTCTCCACCACCCGGGAGGTGACGATGCGCCTCGCGACGTCGTTCCTCTCCGTCGAGCAGGCCCGCCGCAACCTCGACCTGGAGGTCACCGGTAGGAGCTTCGACCAGGTCCACGCCGCCGCGACGGCAGCCTGGAAGGACCGGCTCGGCCGGGTCGAGGTGCGCGGGGCCACCGAACCGCAGCTGGTCACGATGTACTCCAACCTGTACCGGCTGAACCTCTACCCGAACTCGCAGTCGGAGAACACCGGCACCGCCGCCGCGCCGCGCTGGCAGTACGCGAGCCCCGTCTCCGCGCCCACCGGCGCGTCGACGCCCACCCAGACCGGCGCGAAGATCGTCGACGGGCAGATCTACGTCAACAACGGCTTCTGGGACACCTACCGCACCGTGTGGCCCGCCTACGCGCTGCTGTACCCGGACGTCGCCGCGAAGATCTCCGACGGGTTCGTCCAGCACTACCGTGACGGTGGCTGGATCGCCCGCTGGTCGTCTCCCGGCTACGCCGACCTGATGACCGGCACGAGCGCCAACGTGGCCCTGGCCCAGGCGTACCTCACCGGGGTCAAGCTGCCCGACCCGCTCGCGGCGTACGACGCGGCGGTCAAGGACGCGACCGTCGCGTCCGGGCGCAGCGCGGTCGGCCGCAAGGGCATCGAGACCTCCCTGTTCCTCGGCTACACGCCCACCTCCACGGGCGAGTCGGTGTCGTGGGCCTTGGAGGGCTTCATCAACGACTACGGCATCGGCAACATGGCCGCGGCGCTCGCCAAGGACCCGGCCACGCCGAAGTCCGAGCGCGCCCGGCTCAAGGAGGAGTCGCGGTACTTCCTGGAGCGTGCCCGCAACTACGTCCACCTGTTCGACCCGAAGACGAAGCTCTTCCAGGGCCGCGACGCCGCCGGTAACTTCCTCGCCGGTGACCCGCTGGACTGGGGTGGCGTCTACACCGAGACCAACGGGTGGAACTTCGCCTTCACCGCCCAGCAGGACGGTCAGGGCCTCTCCAACCTGTTCGGCGGGCAGCAGGCGCTGCGGGACAAGCTCGACACGTTCTTCTCCACCCCGGAGAACGCCGACCGCCCCGGTGGGTACGGCGGCATCATCCACGAGATGGTCGAGGCGCGTGCGGTGCGGATGGGTCAGCTCGGCATGAGCAACCAGCCGTCGCACCACATCCCGTACATGTACAACTTCGCCGGTGCGCCGGCCAAGACGCAGGCGGCGGTACGCGAGATCCTGCGCCGCCTCTACGTCGGCAGCGAGATCGGCCAGGGCTACCTGGGCGACGAGGACAACGGCGAGATGTCGTCGTGGTACATCCTCAGCTCGATGGGCATCTACCCGCTGCAGGCCGGATCGGCCGAGTGGACCATCGGCTCGCCGCAGTTCACCAGGATGACGGTGCGTCGGCCCACCGGCGACATCGTCGTCAACGCGCCGGCCAACAGCACGCGCAACATCTACGTGCAGGACGTCAAGGTCAACGGCAAGAAGCAGCACGGCCTGTCGGTGGACGTCGCCGCGCTCGCCAAGGGCGGCACCATCGACTTCCAGATGGGCCCCGACCCGTCGTCGTGGGGCAGCGGCAAGAAGGACGCGCCGCCGTCGCTGACCAAGGGTGAGGACGCGCCGAAGCCGTTGCAGGACACCACCGGCCCCGGTCTCGGCACCGCGACCGCGACCGGCGGTCAGGACGCGTCGAAGCTGTTCGACGACTCGTCGACCACGCAGCTGACCTTCGCCTCGGCGACCCCGCAGATCACCTGGGCCGACCGTGGTGGGAAGCAGAAGCCGACGTACTACACAGTGACCTCCGGGGCGGCGGCGGGCGACCCGGCGGACTGGCGGTTGCAGGGCTCCAACGACGGCCTCACCTGGACCACCGTGGACTCCCGCAGCGACCAGGTGTTCCGCTGGCGCAACCAGACCCGTCCGTACTCGATCGACAAGCCGGGCCGGTTCGCGCAGTTCCGACTGGCCGTGACGAAGACCGTCGGCGCGGCGCAGACCAACCTCGCCGAGATCGAGCTACTCGCCGGTGGGGACCTGACGATCGGCGGCGGCGACATCACGGTGACCGCCGAGGGCACCGTGCACGCGACGTCCGGCGTACCCGTCTCGGTGCCGCTGGCGTCCGTCACCGGCGGCAGCGCCGACGGCTACCGGGCCACGATCGACTGGGGTGACGGCACTCCGGTCACCGAGGGCACCCTGACGCTCAGCTCGCGGGCCGTCTACCGCGTCGGTGGATCGCACACCTACGCCACGCCGGGCTACCACCAGGCCAACGTCACGGTGACCGACGGCGAGAGCCAGAGCTCCGCGACGGTCGGCGTCGAGGTGGCGTACGCCCCGAAGTCCGGCCTCACCGCCGCCTTCGACACCGTGTGCATCGGTGACGAAGGCGCGCTCGCGGCGGACTGCGACGCCAAGTCGTGGGCGTACTCGCGAGCGGCCCTGACGGCGGGCGGCGCGGTCCAGGGCCAGCGGCAGCAGGTTCCCGGCACCGCACTGCAGTTCACCCTGCCGGTGATCCCGCCCGGACAGCCCGACAACGCCACCGGCAACGGCGCGACCGTCGTCCTCGACCTGCCCGCCGACGCCCGGAACATCTCGTTCATCGGCGCCGGTACGCAGGGCAACCAGAGCACCACCGGCACCGCGACGTTCAGCGACGGCAGCACCGCCGGCATCCCGATCCAGTTCAGCGACTGGACGCTGGGCGGCAACGCCAACGGCACCCCGTCCTACGGCAACATCGTCGTCGCCAAGACGGCGTACCGGCTGCACGGCACCAGCCGGGACGGCGCCCAGCCGTTCCTGTTCGCCACCGCGCCGTACCAGATCCCGACGGGCAAGACGCTGGTGTCGGTGACCCTGCCGACGCAGACCGGCGACCCCCGCTCGGCGGGCCGGATCCACGTGTTCGCCGTCGCGAACGACGGCACGCCGGCTCCCGCGCTGAGCACCGACGCCCCGGAGGACCAGACGGCCACCGCCGGGAAGGCCCTCACGGCCGACCTCGGTGCGGTGACCGGCGGCGTTCCCGGTACGACGGGCTACCGTGCCCGCGTCCAGTGGGGTGACGGCACGGCTCCGGACGACGTCACCATCGACGCGTCCGGCGCCATGAGCGGGCAGCACACCTACACCCGGGACGGCACCTACACGGCGCACGTCACCGCGTGGGACACGCAGTCCAGCCGCACCGAGTCGTTCACCGTGACCGTGGCGAGGGGCGGATCGCAGCCGGCGATCGCGCTCTCCGCCTCGGGCAGCGTCACCACCGGTGGTGCGATCACCGTCGACGGCAGCGGGTTCGCCGCGGGCGAGCAGGTGACGGTCAGCGTCGGCACCGACCCGTCCCGGACCACGAAGGTCGCGGCCTCCGCGAAGGGGACGGTACGGGTCTCGGTTCCGACGTCCGACGACGCGCAGCCCGGCCGGTACGCGGTCACCGCGACCGGTGCGTCCTCCGGTACGCCGGCCGTGGCCACCGTCCAGGTGACCGAACCGGCACCGGCGCGGACCTACCAGCCGCGGGTGGCGCTGTTGACGGCCTCGGGCCCGCGCGGAACGGCGATCACCGTCGACGGTTCCGGGTTCGTGCCGAACGAGGTGGTCAGGGTCGCCTTCGGCGAGGGTGTCGCGGTCAGCACCCTGCGCGCGAACGGTGACGGTGTCATCTCGGGCGCGACGGTGAGCGTTCCGGGGGCGGCGAAGCCCGGGGGGACAAGCGTCACGCTGACCGGCGAGACGTCGGCGACGAAGGTGTCCCGACCGTTCACCGTCACCGGCTAGAACGGAGTCGACGCGTGGGGCGGGCCGTGCTCACGGTCCGCCCCACGCTCGTCCGACCTCAGGGGTTCGCTGGGACGGTCCGCGTCAGTCGGGCAGCTCCCAGATGAACACGAGTCCTGCGGGCGTCGCCTGGAACGAGTGAAGAGTCCAACCGTTCTCCGTGCCCTCGTCCAGGACGGGCTGAATCATCTCCTCAGCGATCCTGTCTTCATCCTTGGCGGTGAGCGCAGCCTTGACGATCCTGTTCTGCGCCTTGTAGCGGGCCATCGCTGCCTCCGTGAACCGTGGGAACGCCGTCGGAGTCAAGCATGCTTGACTCCGACGACTAAGGTCAAGCATGCTTGACTTGACAGTGCAGGGAGAGGGCCCGTGGAAGCCTGCGACGTGAACACGAAATATCGGGATTCCAACCGGGCTGCCGCTCGGCTGGCGCTGTGGACGCTGGCCTGGGTGGTCACCCTTGCCGCGGCCAGATTCGGCTCCGAGTTGCTGCGGGAGGCGCAGTGGTCGCCCCTGGCGAGCTGGATTCTCATCGGAGTCAATGTTCTTGTCGGTGCCGCCTGGATCGTCGCTTTCGCGGGCTTTCTCCGAGCGCTTGATGATTTCTGGCGCAAGGTCGTGCAGGATGCGCTGGCGGTCACCCTCGGGGTGGGCTGGGTCGTCGGTTTCGCCTATGTCGTAGCGGACGCCGCCAGCCTCATCACCTACGACCTCAACATCGCACTCTTTCCTCTGCTCTTGGCGGTCGTCTACGTCGTCACGTTCGTCGTCGGCTGGATCAGGTACCGGTGAAGAACCGCATCGCAGCCCTCCGAGCCGAACAGGCGTGGACGCAAGCTGACCTGGCTCAGCGCGTGGGCGTCTCACGGCAGTCGATCAACGCGATCGAGACCGGGAGGTTCGACCCGAGCCTGCCCGTCGCGTTCCGTCTGGCCAGGCTCTTCGGTTTGCCGATCGAACAGATATTTGTCGACGAGTCGAGCGACGGGTAGGTCCCCCAGCCCAGGCACCATCGCGGCCTGTGACACAGCCGGCCGGGAAGCGTGCGGCGATGACTCAGGCCACCCGGGGCGCGCCCAGTCGGAGGTGCCACCGTGCCCCACGGCCGGTGAGCCGGACGATCGCCAACGGCTCCACGTCCACCTGCCGGTACGTCGTCAACGGCAGGTCCAGGGCGTGCACGACCGCGACCCGGATCACCAGCGGGTGCGCGATCGCGGTGATCCGCCGGTCGGCGCCGCGTTGCCCGTCCAACCAGCGACCGACCCGGTCCCGCACCGCAGCGACGGACTCGCCGCCGTGCGGTGCGGACTCCGGTTCGGACATCCACTCGTGCAGCGCCTGCGGCTGCTCGACGGCGATCTCCTCGACCGACCGTCCGGTCCAGTCGCCGTAGTCGCAGTCCGCCAACGCCGCCTCGATGGTGGGCAGCAGACCGAATGCGTCGGCGGTGTCGGTAGCCGCCACCGCGGGACTGGACACGCAGGCGTCGCCAACGCCCGGGAACGACCGTCGAGCCTGCGCCTGGGCGAGGGCGGCACGCAGACCGCCCTCGTCCAGGCCGTCGCCCGATCCGCCGAAGCGGGCCCGGCGAAGGGCGGTGGTGTGCGCGTGGGCGACCAGCCGGAGGCTGGTCGCCGTCACGCGCTGGAGGGTGTTGCGGCGATCCGGCGACGCCGGTCGTGGTGCATCAGGGCCGCGAACAGCAGGCCGATCCCGGTCCAGAGCACCACCTGGGTGCCGAGCGAGGCCAGCCGGAAGTCCCACAGCAGCGTCGCGGGGAAGTCGGCGGGGACCTCCTGGAACGACGGAAGCACCACGTAGGACACCACGCTGACCAGCAGGAATCCGCCGACGCCCGCAGCGGCGCGCTGCCACAGCGGTGCCTGGGCCCCCACCGATCGGTAGCCCAGCGAGCCCGCCCACACGGCGACCAGACCGAGCACCACCATCAGCAGGTAGGTCACGGTGCGTTGGTTGATGGTGGCCGGGTCGCCGACCGCCGGCGGGTTCGCCGGGTACTTGAGGAACGGCACGAGCACCGCGCCGAGCAGCGCCGCGCCGGCCAGCAGCAAACCCGACCGTCCGTCGTCGTGGATCCGCCGACGGCGCGCCAGCAGGACGTACGCCGTGGCCAGCAGGCCACCCATCGCGGCACCGAACAGGCCGGTGGCCAGGAACAGGCCGCCGCGCTGACCATTGCGGCCGACCAGGGCATCCTCGTGATCGTGCGCACCGGCGGCCGGCTCGGCATGCGCCGACGCCGCCTCCTCGATCGCGATGGCCGCCTCGACGTGCGGCTCACCGACGACATAGGCGAACGCCCCGGCGAGCAGGCCGGCGAGCAGGCCGGCGAGCAGACCACGGACGAGGACGGTGACGAACGAGGGGGCGGCGGTGGCCGTCAGTGGCACGGAACACCCAGCAGGTGCCGGCCGTCGTGCATCAGCTCGTGCAGGTACATGCCACTGCGCGACACCGCACCCTGGTCGAAGGCGACGAGGTAGGCCAGCAGGGCGAGAGCGACGACGGTCGCCATCACCGTCCACAGCAGACGCGTGGTGCCGGCGGGATTCACCAACGGCTGGCTGGACGTGGAACTGGACATGTGATCACGAACCTCCCCGGGGATGACGCGTCCCCATCGCAAGGCTGCGGACGACCGAGCGTCCTGGCTCGCGGCCCTCACGTGAGGTGGGGGAACCGCTTACAGTGGCGCGACCGCGCCGGAATCACACCGGCTTCCCTCGCGTCGCCGCAGATAGTGGGTCGACGGTATCCGTGCCGCCTCAGGCGGTCAACCCGGCCCCGGCACCGCCGCGCCCACCGCCGGACGAGCCGATGAGTGGCGTGAACGTCGGGCGGAGCGGAACCACGACCGTTCTCGCTCCAGTCGGGAGCGTGCCGACGGAGTTCCCGCTGATGGGCGCGTTCTGCCGCCGACTGCCAGCCTGTTACCGCTAACATGGTCACCCTGCCGGAACGGCTCTGTGGCACCGGGTCGAACCGGACGTTCGACCAGGTGCCGAGCGGGGTGTGGGGTGGACGTGAGCGCGCCGGGGCGGGGCCGGTGACGACCGCTGCGGCCGTGCGGCGGTCGGGGATCGTCGACGCGCACCATCACCTCTGGGTGCGGGCCCGGCATCCGCAACCCTGGATCGACCCGCACACCATGGCGACCATCTACGACGACTTCACCCCGGTCGATCTCGGCCCGGCCACCCGGGCCGCCGGAGTCACGCAGACCGTCGTCGTGCAGTCCGTCGCCGCCCGGTCGGAGACGCCCGAGTTGCTGGGGATCGCGGCCGACGACCCGCTCATCGCCGGGGTGGTCGGGTGGGTCGACCTCACCGGAGGTGATGTCGCCGAGCGCTTGGAGCGGCTCCGGGCGGCACGGGGCGGGGAGCGGCTCGTCGGGATCCGTCATCTGGTCCAGTCCGAGCCGGACCCGGCATATCTCGACCGCCCCGACGTCCGGCGGGGCATCGCCGCGGTCGGTGCCGCCGGTCTCGCCTTCGACCTGCTCGTCCGCCGGCATCAGTTGCCGGCGGCCACCCGACTCGTCCGCGACCTGCCGCAGGTCCGGTTCGTCCTGGACCACCTCGGCAAGCCGGCGCTCGGCAGCGGAGGGCTCGGTGAATGGCCCCGGGACCTGCGGGCGCTCGCCGCCGAGCCGAACACGACGGCGAAGCTCTCCGGCCTGGTGACCGAGGTGAGTGGCGGCTCCTGGACGCCGGCGGACCTGCGGCCGGCCGTCGAGCACGCGCTCGACGTGTTCGGCCCGAGCCGGCTGATGTTCGGCTCGGACTGGCCGGTGTGCCTGCTCGTCACCTCGTACACCCGCTGGGTCAGGGTCCTCGGTGACCTGCTGGCTTCACTGACCGACGACGAGCGCGCGGCGATCTGGCGAGGGACGGCGTGCCGGGAGTACCGGCTCGCGGCGTCGTGACCCGGCCGGGGGCGATGGGTTGACCGGCCGGCTGGTCGACGGAGAAAGAGGTGCCCGCGAACGCCACCGGGCATAGCATGTTATCGATAACATGCTGGCGATGATCTGCCGGATCGAGCCGGAGGGTCGCCCGAAGGGTGCGGGGTGCGCATGGTCGGCGGGGCGGACGTGCCGGTCCTCTGTGGACCGTCACTGGTCGACAGTCGCGTGCCGCGCGGCCGCAGTTGTGGCGAGTTGATCAGACGTATGAACCTGACGTCTCGGGTAACGATGTCAAAACATGGTTGTAAGACCTTGGCAACGCGCGTGAGTGCATGGCATGGTAACGGCTGATCAAGGGAAACATCTGATCTATCGTCACGGTGCGGCAGGTCCACGCCAAGCCCTCCCCTCCGCGGGGAGGCTCGGCCGCTCATAGGTGCTCGGCACGACGGCGGGTCCTCCGTCGAGTGCCGGCCCCACGCTTGGGGAGGTCAGGTCCGACGATGAGTACCGTCGAGGCATCCGCCGGCACGCAGCGCGGCGAGTTCGGGGACTGGCTCCGGGAGCGGATCTCCCACGCCGTCTCGGAATTCACCGCCGCCACCGCGTTGGTCGTCCTGTTCGTCGCGTTGACCTTCGCGAGTCCCTACTTCCTGACGGCGGACAACCTCTTCAACATCGGGGCGCAGACGGCGGTCATCGCCATCATCGCCACGGCGCAGACGATGGTCATCATCACCAAGGGCATCGACCTGTCCGTCGGATCGGTGGCCGCGCTGGCCGGAGTGCTGGGCGCGATGGTCGTCCGCGACCTCGGCTTCTCCCTGTGGGCCGCGACGGCGGTGGCGATCGGCGTCGGCGCGCTGGCCGGGCTGTTGAACGGCCTGCTGGTGACGGCAGCCCGGATTCCGCCGTTCATCGCGACGCTGGGGACGATGTCCGTCGGGCGTGGTCTGGTCTTCATCATCACCGGCGCGGTCGGCGTCTACGGCCTGCCCCGGTCGTTCCAACTGCTGGGCAACGGGGAGATCATCGGCATCCCGTTCGCCGTCGTGATCACCGTCCTGGTCGCCGTCGGGGTCGCCTTCCTGCTCTCCCAGACCCGCTTCGGCCAGTACACCTACGCGATGGGCTCCAACCTGGAGGCCGCGCGTCGCTCCGGCATCCGGGTCGGCCGTCACCTGACCGGGGTGTACGTGTTGGCGGGTGTGCTGGTCGGGCTCGGCGGCATGATCGCCGCCTCCCGGGTCAACTCCGGCCAGCCGAACTACGGGATCTCGCTGGAACTCGACGTCATCGCCGCCGCGGTCATCGGCGGAGCCAGCCTGTTCGGGGGCCAGGGCCGCATCGTCGGGACGATCATCGGTGCCTTCCTCATCGCCCTGGTGCGTAACGGGGCCGTCCTGCTCGACATCAGCATCCACTACCAGCAGGTGATCGTCGGCCTGATCATCTGGGCCGCCGTCTACTTCGACCAGTACCGCCGCCGGCGGCTGGAATCGCGGGGTTGACATGCCATTCCACGAGTCCGAACGAGGAAGGACACCCACCATGGCACACACCACCACCAGTCGACCGGCGCGCACGCGTCTCCTTCGTGCACAGGCCGTCGTGGCCGCGGTCGCGGCCACCGCTCTGCTCAGCGCCTGCGGCGGCGTCGAGGTCCGGGACGGCGGAGACGGCGCGACCAAGGACGCGAGCGGGCCGTTGAAGCTCGCCGTCGTACCGAAGGCCGTCGGCGCCGACTACTGGAACACGGTGAAGGCAGGCGCGGAGTGCGCCGCGCAGCGCGCCGGGGACGTCACCGTCCAGTGGGACGGGGTGACCACCGAGACCGACGTCGAGGGCCAGGTCAACCTGATCCAGAACTTCGTCACCAAGAAGGTCGACGGCATCGTCTACGCGGCGACCGACTCCAGCGCCCTGGCGCCGGCCACCGACCAGGCGCTGGCCGCCAAGATCCCGGTCGCGATGATCGACTCCGGCACCAGCCCGCAACCGTCGAGCGTGCCGCTCTTCGCCACCGACAACCGCGCGTCGGCGACCGAGGCGGCGAAGCTGCTCGCCAAGGAGCTGGGCCCCGGCAACCACGACGTGGCCCTGGTCGAGTTCCAGCCCGGATCGCAGACCAACACCGAGCGGGTCGAGGGCTTCAAGGCCGGCCTCGCCCAGTTCCCCAACCTGAAGCTGGTCGGCCAACAGCCGAGCAAGAGCGACGTCAACGAGGCGCGGCGGGTCACCGAGAACATCCTCACCGCCAACCCCAACCTCAAGGGCATCTTCGCGGCCAACGAGCCGAGCGTGCTCGGTGCCGCCCAGGCCATCCAGGCGGCGGGTAAGTCGGGCAAGGTGGTCATCATCGGGTGGGACGCCGCCCCGGACGAGGTGGCCGGGCTGCGCAGCGGTCAGATCTCCGCGCTGGTCGTGCAGAACCCGTTCAAGATGGGCTACTTCGGCGTCGACAAGATGGTCAAGCACCTGCGGGACAAGGCGCCACTCGCGTCGGCCGACACCGGCGTCACGTTCGTCACCAAGGAGAACATCGACTCGGCGGAGATCAAGGCGGTGCTCGAGCCCAGCTGCGCCAACCCGCCGGTGCAGTGATGGGAACGACTCCGACGGCAACCGCCGACACCGACGAACTGTCACCCGCCGGGGAACCGCCGGTCCTGGAAGCGCGTGGCATCGTCAAGCGGTTCGGACACGTCGAGGCGTTGCGGGGTGCGGACTTCACCGTCCACCGAGGTGAGGTGGTCGCGCTGATCGGCGACAACGGCGCCGGGAAGAGCACTCTGATCAAGACGCTCTCCGGTGTGCATCCTCCGGACGAGGGCGAGATCCGGGTGAGCGGTCGCCCGGTGCAGTTCTCGACCCCGGTCGACGCCCGCCGCGCGGGGGTGGAGACCGTCTACCAGGATCTCGCCGTCGCCGACGACCTCAGCGTGGCCGCCAACCTGTATCTCGGGAGGGAGATCCTGCGCTCCGGACCGCTCGGTCGGCTGGGCCTGCTGGACAAGCGCGCCATGCGGCAGGGCGCCGCCGCGGCACTGGACGAACTCGGTGTGCGGATCCCACGGGTCACCACCCCGATCGCCATGTTGTCCGGCGGGCAACGGCAGTGCGTCGCGGTGGCCCGGGCCATCATCTGGGCGACGAACGTGGTCATCCTCGACGAACCCACCGCGGCACTCGGTGTGGTCCAGACCGGGCGCGTTCTCGACGTCGTCCGACGCGCCCGTGACGCCGGCATGTCGGTGGTGCTGGTGAGCCACAACATGCCGCAGGTGCTCGACATCGCCGACCGGGTCGAGGTGCTGCGCCTCGGCCGCCGCGCGGCCCAGCTCCGCGCGGACGAGGTCACCACCGACGACCTGGTCGCGGCGATGACCGGCAGCACCAGCGCGGATCGGGACGAGCGGTGACGGCGGGCGTCCCGGCCGACGGCGACGGCGGGCACGGCCGATGACCGGTCCCCTCGCTCGGATGACGACAGTGGCCGCCGCCCGCCCGCCGCTGCGGCTCAGTCCACTGGGCTTCGGCGCCTCGCAGGGCGGCAACCTCTTCCGGAGGACGTCGGACGAGGATTTCGCCGCCGCCGTCGACACGGCGTGGGCCGGGGGCGTCCGATACTTCGACACCGCGCCGCACTACGGGCTCGGCCTGTCCGAACGGCGTCTGGGAGCCGCCCTCCGCTCCCGCCCCCGTGCCGAGTACGTGGTGTCCACGAAGGTCGGTCGGCTGCTCGTGCCGTCGCCGGAGACCGCGCACCGGCGTGATCCGGAGGGGTTCGACGTGCCCGCCGACCACCGACGGGTCTGGGACTTCAGCCGCGACGGCGTACACCGCTCGGTGGAGGCGAGCCTTCGACGCACCGGCCTGGACCGGATCGACGTGGTGTACCTGCACGACCCGGACGACCATTGGGAGCAGGCCGCGTACGAGGCGGTGCCGGCGTTGGTGGAGTTGCGCGAGCAGGGCGTGATCGGCGCGATCGGCGCGGGCATGAACCAGTCGGCCATGCTGGCCCGCTTCGTCACGGAGACCGACGTGGACGTGGTGATGTGCGCCGGCCGGTACACACTGCTGGAGCAGGGCGCGTTGACCGACCTGTTGCCCGCCGCGCAGGCCCGCCGCGTCGGCGTGGTGATCGCCGGGGTCTACAACTCCGGGCTGCTGGCCCGGGACCTGCCACCGAGCGACGCCGCCTACGACTACCGGCAGGCGCCGGTCGAGGTGATCGGTCAGGCCCGGCGGATAGCGCGGGTCTGCCAGACGTACGGCGTCACGCTGCCCGAGGCGGCGTTGGCGTTCGTCCGTCGGCACCCGGCCGTCGTCTCGACCGTGGTCGGCGTGCGTGACGCGGTCCAGGCGACCGAGACCCTGCGTCGCTTCGACACCGACGTCCCGGACCAGCTCTGGGCGGCACTGTACGAGGTGGGGCTGCTCGACGTGCAGCCCTGAGGGTCAGCGGTCAGGATCGCGGCGTCTCGGTCGTGGTCGCCTCACCGTCGTCGGGCAGCCCCTGCAACGACTCCTCCACACCGATCAGGTGGTTCGCCATCCGGGTGCGGGCCCGCTCCGGGTCACGCGCCACCAGGGCCTTCAGGATCGCCACGTGTTCGTCGTGGGTACGCCGGTCCGCGCCCTCCTCGTGCAGGCTCCGCCAGAGCCGCCCGCGGATGGTGCGACCGGCGAACGCCTCGATCAGGCCGACGAGCACCGGATTCTCGGCGTGCACGGCGATGATCCGGTGGAAGGCGATGTCGATCTCGAGGATGCGTTCGTGGTCCTGCGGTGACTGGCCGACCATCCGGGCCGCCTCGTCGAGGAGTTCCCCCGCCTGGGCGAGGGCCTCGTCGGTGATCCTGGTCGCGGCCAACCGGGCCGCCTCACACTCCAGCAGCCGCCGGACGGTGTGGATGTGCCGTGGGTCGCCCTGACCCTGGAAGTCGACCACGAATCCCATCGGGGCCAGCAGTTGCGGTGCGTCGAGGTTGGTGACGTAGGTGCCGTCACCCTGACGGATGTTGACGATGCCGAGGATCGACAGCGCCGACATCCCCTCGCGCAGGGAGCCGCGCGAGACGCCGAGCGACTCCGCGAGGTCCTTCTCGATCGGCAGACGGTCCCCGGGCTTGAACTTGCCGTCCAGGATCATCCGCTTGATGCCGTTCACCACTTCGTCAGTGCGAGACATGACCCCCCTAGCGGCCGGCGGATGTGGCCGTCCCACCCGCGATCACGTACGGCTCCGGAGATGACACGGTAGTCGGGTCCGCCGCCGCCCAGTAGTGGCCGTCGGGAAAGCGGTAGAGCGCGATCGATTCGGGGCGCATTCGGGTGGAGTAGCCGGGCTGGTCGGGCAGGACGTAGCCGCTGCCCGAGCCGGTGTCGCTGATGACGCACGGGTCGGTGAAGTGCTCGTGCAGGTGGTCGACGAACTCGGTGACCCGGTTGGTGAGATCTCCCGAGACCGCGACGTAGTCGAGCACCGACACGTGTTGGACCATCTCGCACAGCCCGACGCCCCCGGCGTGTGGGCAGACCGGTACGTCGAACTTCGCGGCGAGGAGCAGCACGGCGACGATCTCGTTGATGCTGGCCAGCCGGCCGGTGTCCAACTGGCAGAAGTCGATGGCCCCGGCCTGGAAGAGCTGCTTGAACATCACCCGGTTGTGACAGTGCTCGCCGGTGGCGACGCCGATCGGGGCGACGGCCCGGCGGACGGCCGCGTGGCCCAGGATGTCGTCCGGGCTGGTCGGTTCCTCGATCCACAGCGGCTTGAACCGGGCGAGGGCGGTGACCCACTCGATGGCCTGACCGACGTCCCACACCTGGTTGGCGTCGATCATCAGGTTGCGGTCCGGGCCGAGGATCTCCCGGGCGATCGCGCACCGGCGGATGTCGTCGTCGAGGTTGGCGCCCACCTTGAGCTTGACGTAGCCGTAGCCGCTGTCGACCGCTTCCTGACACAGCCGGCGCAGCTTGTCGTCGCCGTAGCCGAGCCACCCGGCCGAGGTGGTGTAGGCGGGGTAGCCGGTCCGGTCCAGCTGGGCGAGGCGGTCGGCCTTGGTGCTCTCCTTGGCCCGCAGGATGGCCAGTGCCTCGTCCCGGGTCAGCGCGTCGGACAGGTAGCGCAGGTCCGCGATGTCGACGAGTTGTTCGGGGGACATGTCCACCAGGAGCCGCCACAGCGGCTTGCCGGCGAGCCGGGCGACAAGGTCCCACGAGGCGTTCAGCACGGCCGCGAGCGACAGGTGGACGACGCCCTTCTCGGGACCGAGCCACCGCATCTGCGAGTCGGACGTGAGGAGGCGGTAGACCGCCCCCATGTCGGCCGCCATCGTCGCCACGTCCAGGCCGACGAGGAGCTGTGCCTGGTGGACCGCCGCGGCGGCGACGATGTCGTTGCCCCGACCGATGGTGAAGGTCAAGCCGTGGCCCGCGAGCGGCGCGCCCACGCTGTCGGTGCCGTCGGTGTGCAGGACGACGTAGGCCGCCGAGTAGTCGCCGTCCTTGTTCATGGCGTCTGACCCGTCAGCGGTCAGGGAGGTGGGGAAGCGGACGTCCTCGACGGTGACGGCAGTGATCTGCGGCATGCGCTCCTCGCCCGATTAGGCAAAAGATCAGATGATCATTCGGAGTATACGGAGGCTGGATCAGGCGCGTCAACGACGGCGATCACCCGGTCGGTGCAGACATCCAATGTCTCTGGTCGGTGATGACCGACGGGTAATCGGCCGTTCGCGGGTGCCGCGTTCGGATCCCGGACGACCGCCAGGATGGCGCCGAAGCCCGCACGGCGGGCCGAGTGTCCGCGTTCGACCCCTGTGGTCGAGGACTTCGGCGCAGCTCAAGGGCTTGCGTTGTTCGATGTGGACCGCCGGCCGGTGATGCGTGTCGGGTCGCGAGCGGCCGCCCGTCAGTCGGATCGAGGGCGAGAATCGGCGGTCGAGCGGTGTTCTTGAAGATTAGATGTTCGCCTCCGTTGAGCGTATCGACGGTGGATTATGAGCAAGGTTCCTTACATCTGGATCCTGCATACATCGCATCTTTGTGGACCGCCGTCGTCGTACTGCGGGGTCGTCGGCATTCGGGCCCGTCTGGGACCGGGCGGCCGGGCCGCGCTCGGGTGACGGTCGTCACCGCCTCCGTCGCCGACACGCCGACACCGACATGTGGGGTGTGACAACCGCTGGGTCCCTATATATGGTGTCGAGCGCAGCTGGTTCGGCCGCTCATCCGGAGCGATCGAGGCAAGAGGGAACCCGGTGGAAATCCGGGACTGTCCCGCAGCGGTGAGTGGGAACGACAGCCGTCATCAGCACTGGGCCACACGGTCTGGGAAGCGACGGCCGGTAGGAGACCGGCGAGCCCGGTCGTGCCCACGAGTCCGAAGACCTGCCAGCGCGCCGCGTACCCGGACCCGGGTGTGCGGCGGTCCGAGGCCGCGTGGGACGGCTGACGCCACCTGACCCCCGCCGCCGGCGTGGCGTCCGTCGGTGTCTGTCTCCCCGCGTTCGGGCCCCCAGGTCTCGAACTCCGAGGAGCGAGTGGTGACAGTCACCGAGGCAGTCCCGGCCAGTGCCGACGCGGCCCAGCGGCGGACGCCGATGCAGGTCCGCAAGCGCGACGGCGGCACCGAACCCGTGGACGTGAACAAGATCGTCCGGGCGGTCGAGCGGTGGGCCGACGACCTGACCGACGTCGACCCGATGCGCGTCGCCACCCGCACGATCAGCGGCCTGTACGACGGCGCGACGACAGCCGAGCTGGACCGGCTGTCCATCCAGACCGCGGCCGAGATGATCGGTGAGGAACCGCAGTACTCGCGCCTCGCCGCCCGGTTGCTGGCCGGCTACGTCGACAAGGAGGTGCGTCGGCAGGGCATCGCCTCGTTCAGCGCGGCGATCCGGACCGGCCACACCGAGGGCCTGATCGGAGACGACACCGCCGCGTTCGTCGCCGCCCACGCCGCGGTGCTCGACGAGGCCGTCGACGCGGACGGCGACCGGCGGTTCGAGTACTTCGGGCTGCGCACGGTGTACGACAGGTACCTGCTGCGCCACCCCACCAGCCGGCTGGTGCTGGAGACCCCCCAGTACTGGCTGCTGCGGGTGGCCTGTGGCCTGTCCCGTACGCCGGACGAGGCGGTCGGCTTCTACCGGCTGATGTCCAGCCTGGCCTACCTGCCCAGCTCGCCGACCCTGTTCAACTCCGGCACCCGGCACACCCAGATGTCCTCCTGCTACCTGGTCGACTCACCGCTGGACGAGTTGGACTCGATCTACGCGCGCTACGCCCAGGTCGCCAACCTGTCCAAGTTCGCCGGTGGCATCGGCATCGCGTACTCCCGGGTCCGGTCCCGGGGCGCCCTGATCCGGGGCACCAACGGGCAGTCCAACGGGATCGTGCCGTGGCTGCGCACGCTGGACGCGAGCGTCGCGGCGGTCAACCAGGGCGGCCGGCGCAAGGGCGCGGCGTGCGTCTACCTGGAGCCGTGGCACCCGGACGTCGAGGAGTTCCTGCACCTGCGGGACAACACCGGCGAGGACGCCCGCCGCACCCACAATCTGAACCTGGCCAACTGGGTGCCCGACGAGTTCATGCGCCGGGTCGAGGCCGACGAGATGTGGTCGCTGTTCGACCCGCACGAGGTGCCTGAACTGCCCGACCTGTGGGGGGAGCGGTTCGACGCCGCGTACCGCGAGGCCGAGGCGCAGGGCCGCTACGTCCGGCAGGTCCCGGCGCGGGAGCTGTACGGGAAGATGATGCGGACCCTGGCCCAGACCGGCAACGGGTGGATGACCTTCAAGGACGCGTCGAACCGGCTGTGCAACCAGACCGCCGAACCGGGCAACGTGGTGCACCTGTCCAACCTCTGCACCGAGATCGTCGAGGTGTCCAGCGACGCCGAGACCGCCGTGTGCAACCTCGGCTCGGTGAACCTCGCCGCCCACCTCGTCGACGGTGGCATCGACTGGGAGCGGCTGCGCGCCACGGTCCGTACCGCGGTGACCTTCCTCGACCGGGTCATCGACATCAACTACTACCCGACCGCGCAGGCGGCGGCGAGCAACCCCCGCTGGCGGCCCGTCGGGCTCGGGCTGATGGGCCTGCAGGACGTCTTCTTCGCGCTGCGGCTGCCGTTCGACTCGCCGGCCGCGCGGGAGCTGTCCACCCGGGTCAGCGAGGAGTTGTACCTGACCGCGCTGGAGACCTCCGCCGACCTGGCCCGCCGGGTCGGTGCGCACCCGGCGTACCCGCAGACCCGGGCCGCGCGGGGCGACCTGCAACCGGACCTGTGGGGCGTCGAGGGTACGCAGACCGCCCGGTGGGACGCGCTGCGGGAGCAGGTCGCGGCGCACGGGCTGCGTAACTCGCTGCTGGTGGCCGTCGCCCCGACCGCGACCATCGCCTCGATCGCCGGGTGCTACGAGTGCATCGAGCCGCAGGTGTCCAACCTGTTCAAGCGCGAGACGCTGTCCGGGGAGTTCCTCCAGGTCAACACCGCTCTGGTCCGCGAGCTGAAGGCCCGTGGTCTGTGGACCGACCGGATCCGGTCGGCGATCAAGCGGGCCGAGGGGTCGGTGCAGGACATCGCCGAGCTGCCGGTCGGTGTCCGGGAGTTGTTCCGCACCGCGTGGGAGCTGCCGCAGCGGGCGCTGATCGACCTGGCCGCCGCCCGTGCCCCGTTCATCGACCAGTCGCAGTCGCTGAACCTGTTCCTGGCCGCGCCGACCATCGGCAAGCTCTCCTCGATGTACCTGTACGCCTGGAAGGCCGGGCTGAAGACCACCTACTACCTGCGCTCGCGCCCCGCGACGCGGATCCAGCAGGCCACCGTCAGCGCCGTCGCGCCCGTCGCTGTCGCGCCCGTCGCGCTCGACGCGGAGGCGCTGGCCTGCTCGCTGGAGAACCCCGAGTCGTGCGAGGCCTGCCAGTGACCGTCGCCGACACCACCGCCACCACCGCCGAGACGAGGACCACGCACATGCTGCTCGACCCCGGGATGGACCTCACCCTCCGCCCGATGCGCTACCCGCACTTCTTCGACCGGTTCCGCGACGCCATCCGCAACACCTGGACGGTCGAGGAGGTCGATCTGCACGCCGACCTCACCGACCTGGACAAGCTGTCGCCGGCCGAGCGGCACCTGGTCAGCCGCCTGGTGGCGTTCTTCGCCACCGGGGACACGATCGTCGCGAACAACCTGGTGCTCAACCTGTACCAGCACGTCAACAGCCCCGAGGGTCGCCTCTACCTGTCCCGGCAACTGTTCGAGGAGGCTGTGCACGTCCAGTTCTATCTCAATCTGCTCGACACGTACGTGCCCGACGAGACCGAGCGGTTCGAGGCGTTCGCCGCGATCGAGAACATCCCCTCGATCCGCCGCAAGGCCGAGTTCTGCTTCCGCTGGATCGACTCCCTGGGCGACCTGCGGGAGCTGCGCTCGCGCGAGGACCGGCGGGCGTTCCTGCTCAACCTGATCTGCTTCGCCGCCTGCATCGAGGGGCTGTTCTTCTACGGGGCGTTCGCGTACGTCTACTTCCTGCGCTCCCGTGGCCTGCTGCACGGGCTCGCCTCCGGCACCAACTGGGTGTTCCGCGACGAGTCCATGCACATGGCGTTCGCGTTCGACGTCGTGGACACCGTCCGCGCCGAGGAGCCGGACCTGTTCGACGACGACCTCGCCGACCATGTGCGGCAGATGCTCACCGAGGCCGTCGAGTGCGAGGTGCAGTTCGCCGAGGACCTGTTGGGCCAGGGTGTGCCCGGCCTGACCCTGGCCGACATGCGGGAGTACCTCCAGCACGTCGCCGACCGTCGCCTCGCCCAGCTCGGCATCGCCCCGCACTACGGGTCGGGCAACC
Organism: Micromonospora sp. WMMD964; assembly: GCF_029581455.1. Classification (NCBI taxonomy): domain Bacteria; kingdom Bacillati; phylum Actinomycetota; class Actinomycetes; order Micromonosporales; family Micromonosporaceae; genus Micromonospora; species Micromonospora sp. WMMD964. The sequence goes on from NZ_CP120860.1 coordinate 4,071,117, forward strand.
CGTTCGCCTTCATGGAGTTGCAGGACGTGCAGGAGCTGTCCAACTTCTTCGAGCGGCGGGTGTCCGCGTACCAGGTCGGGGTGACCGGCACCGTCGCCTTCGACGACGACTTCTAGGCGGCGACCGGTCCGGGGGCCCGGCGTCGCTTGGTGAGCCATCGCATCACGTGCAGGGGGTGCGACGCCGGGTCCGGGATCGGGTGGAAGACGTGTTCCACCACGCCGTCGGCGACGACCAGGGTCAGCCGCTCGTAGAGCGTCATGTCACCAGCGGTGCGGGTCGGCAGCCGCAGCGCGGTGGCCAGGGTCAGCCTCGGGTCCGGGATCAGTGGGTAGGGCAGCCGCAACCGGTACGCCAGTTCCCGCTGGTACCCGGTCGACTGCGCGGACAGGCCGTACACCCGGGCGGCGCCGGCCGCGCGGAGTTCCGCGTGGTGGTCGCGGAACCACGCGGCCTGCTCGGTGCTGCCCCGGGCGCCGTGGACCTCCAACAGCCCGTTGGGCAGGTCGACGCCCGGCCGCCCGGTCAGTGGGTAGACGAAGACGACGGTGCGTCCGCCGCCGAGAGCGCCGAGGTCGACCGGGCGGCCGTCGGTGCCGTAGAAGGACAGGGACGGCAGGCTGGTGCCGACCAGCGCGGCGGGGTCGCCCCCGGCCTCGTCACCGCCGGGTACGACCTGGGTCGCGGCGGCGTCCAGGCGCGCGTCCAGCGCGTCCCGCTGGGCGGTCAGCCTGCCGATCCGTTCCTGGAGGTTGGTGATGGTGCTGCGGTAGGTCGCCACCGCCGCCGCACACACGTCGGTGTCGTCGGCGCCACCGGCGATCGACTCGACGAACGGGCGGGTCTCCTCGACGGTGAGGCCGAGTGCCATCAGCTCGCGGATCTGCGCCACCAGCCGCACCGCGATCGGGTCGTACTCGCGGTAGCCGTTGCCGAGCCGCCTCGGCACGACCAGCCCGGCCGACTCGTAGTACCGCAGTGCCCGGACCGTCGTCCCGGTCCGTCGTGCCAGCTCACCAACCCGCATCCCGCGACCCTAAACCCGGACCCTGGGGTACGGGTCAACGTGTCCATCGTCGCGGTGCCAGGACCGTCGTTTCCTGCCAGTCTGGCGGTGAAAAGGCAGTGTGACCAGGGAGTGTGTGATGACGGCAATCAATCGGGTGCGTGCTCGGCAGATTCTCGACAGCCGGGGCAACCCGACGGTGGAGGCCGACGTGGAACTCCGCGACGGCTCGATCGGCCGGGCGGCCGTACCGTCCGGCGCGTCCACCGGGGCGAACGAGGCGGTCGAGCTGCGCGACGGGGATCCCGCCCGCTTCCACGGCAGGGGCGTCACGACGGCGGTCGCCGCCGTCAACGGCGAGATCGCCGACGCGGTGCTCGGGCTCGACGCCGAGGATCAGGCGCTGGTCGACGAGACGATGATCGAACTCGACGGTTCGAAGGACAAGAGTCGACTGGGCGCCAACGCGATCCTCGCGGTGTCCCTGGCGACGGCGAAGGCAGCGGCGGCGGCTCACCGGCAGCCGCTCTACCGCTACGTCGGCGGCGTCGGCGCCCGCCTGCTGCCGGTGCCGATGATGAACATCATCAACGGCGGCGCGCACGCCGACAACCCGCTCGACTTCCAGGAGTTCATGATCGCCCCGGTCGGGGCACGGACCTTCGCCGAGGCGGTCCGGGTCGGCTCGGAGGTCTTCCACACCCTGAAGGCGTCCCTGGCCGCTGCCGGTCACCAGACCAACGTGGGCGACGAGGGCGGGTTCGCGCCGCACTTCTCCACCGCCGACGAGGCGCTGCGCTTCGTGGTGCGCGCCGTCGAGGACGCCGGCTACCAGCCCGGGACCGAGGTGGCGATCTGCCTCGACCCGGCCAGCTCGGAGTTCCACCGCGACGGCGTCTACGACTACGTCGGCGAGGGACGTCGCCGTACCGTGGACGAGCACATCGACCTGCTGGTGGACCTGGCCACCCGGTACCCGATCACCTCGATCGAGGACCCGATGGCCGAGGACGACATCGCCGGCTGGCAGCGGCTGACGGCACTGGCGGGGGAGCGGGTGCAGTTGGTCGGCGACGACGTCTTCTGCACGGACGTCGACCGGCTGCGCGACGGGATCGAGGGCGGTTACGCCAACGCCATCCTGGTCAAGGTCAACCAGATCGGCACGCTCACCGAGGCTCTCGCGACCGTCGACGCCGCCCACAAGGCGGGGTACCGGGTGGTGATGTCACACCGCTCCGGCGAGACCGAGGACACCACGATCGCCGACCTGGCCGTGGGCGTAGGCTGCGGCCAGATCAAGACCGGGTCGCTGTCGCGCTCGGATCGTACGGCCAAGTACAACCAGCTCATCCGCATCGAGGAGGAGCTCGGCGACCGCGCCGTCTACGCCGGGAGGGAAACCCGCTGATGGTCGACGTCACGATCCGGCCGATGACCGACGGCGACGCCGGTCGGGTCCTGGCGATCTACCAGGCCGGCCTCGACGCCGGCAACGCCAGCTTCGAGGTCACCGCGCCGACCTGGGTGGCGTTCGACGTCGCGCGTCTGACCGCGCACCGGTTCGTGGCCGTCGACCGCCTCGGCGCGGTCCTCGGCTGGGTCGCCGCCTCGCCGACCTCCACCCGGGCGGTGTACGCCGGTGTGGTCGAACACTCCGTCTACGTGGACCCGGCCGCCCAGGGCCGTGGTGCCGGTCGACTGCTGCTGGATGCGCTGATCAGCTCCACCGAGGCGGCCGGCATCTGGACGATCCAGTCCGGGATCTTCCCGGAGAACGCCGCCAGTCTGGCGCTCCACCAGCGGGCCGGGTTCCGGGTGGTCGGCGTACGCGAGCGGGTTGGTCGTCACTACGGACGCTGGCGTGACGTGGTCCTGCTGGAGCGGCGCAGCGCCGTCATCACCTGACGGTCCCACTCCCCGTCAGCGTCGGTCGGCGCAGGCGACGCAGGTACGCGCCGACGGGCGGGCGGCCAGCCGCTCGGCGGGAATGGGACGACGGCACCGTTCGCACACGCCGTAGCTGCCGTCGTCGACCCGGTGCAGTGCGACGTCCAACTCGGCGAGGCGTCGGCGGGCCGCGTCCAGGACCGCGCTGAGCTGTGCGCGTTCGAAGGCGATCGTGGCGCCTTCGGGGTCGTGCTCGTCGTCGGCGTTCGACGCCCGGGACGCTTCGAAGAGGTTGCGCAGGTCGCCGTCGAGGGCGGTGACCTGCGCCTCGGTCTGCTGGCGCAGCCGCTGCAGTTCCTCGCGGATCGCGTCGGTGTTCCGGTCCATGGTCGCTCCACGGTACTGCCGAATGACCGTGGTCACAGTGTTTGCATTCCGAGACGACCGGTCATATCGTTCGTGGTGTCAGCGAGCCGGAACCGCCGATCGGAAGGAGCCCGAGATGCCACGACCGAAGTCGTCCGCCTCCGCCGGGACGCGGCAACGGCTGTCCGACGCCGCGTTGGACCTGTTCCACCTGCGCGGCTACAACGGCACGAGCGTTCAGGACATCGTCGCCGCCGCCGGAGCGCCCAAGGGCACCTTCTACAACCACTTCGCCAGCAAGGAGGATCTCGCCCTCGACTCGGTGGCGAGATACTCCGCGGCGATGGGGTTGGAGATGCTCGACGAGAAGCAGGGCGGCACGCCGCGCGAGCGGATCGTCGATCACCTCCGCTACATCACCGGCCTCGGCGACACCATGGGGGACCGGGGATGCCTGCTCGGCAACTTCGCCAGCGAGATCCCCGCGCACAGTGACGTCCTACGCGCCGCCGTGGACGCCGGCTTCGGCCGGTGGGTCGCCGCGCTGACCGTGGCGATCGAGCAGGCGCGCGCCGCCGACGAGCTGCACGGCGACGAACCTGCCCGCGACCTCGCCGGCTTCGTGGTCTCCGGCTACGAGGGGGCGGCAGCGCGGGCGAAGGCTTCCGGCAACCCGGATGCCCTGCGGGAGTTCTTCACGATCACCACGACGCGGGTTCTCATCTGATCCCTGTCGATCGCCGGCCGTGACGAGGGGTGTGGCCCCTGAGTCGCAGCTTTTACCAGTTATAAGACGACCGGTCGTACGCCCACGACGGGCAGGCCCATCACCCACACTGAGGAGTCGGACATGAGCACATACCTGATCAACCACCTGCGTATCCCCGGCGGCGTGCCCACCGAGGAGTCCCTGCGGTACCTGGAGCTGGTCCAGGCCACCACCGAGGCGTACGGCGCCAGGTGGCTCGCCGTCGACGCCGCGGTGCAGGTCATCGAGGGCGCCTGGCCCGGATCGGTCGTCCTGATCGAGTTCCCGGACGCGGAGACCGCGAAGGCCTGGTACAACTCGCCCGAGTACCAGGAGATCCTGTCGCTGCGCACCGCACACACCATCAACGACCTGATCCTGGTGGACTCGGTCGGCCCGGAGTTCACCGTGGCCGGCTACGCGCAGCAGATCCGGACCCTGCTCGGCCAGTGACGTGCGGGACCTCGGCCCCCGGGTACGACGTGGCGTGCGCGGGGGCCGCGCCTACATGAAGTTGCGGGTGTGCAGGGCCGACAGCGCGGCAGCCTCGTCGGGCCGGAAACCCAGGCGTACCAGTCGGCGCTGGCGGCCCTGGTCCATCGCCCGTTGCAGGGCCTGCACGCGGTCGAAGCCGGCGGACACGTCGTCGGGATGCCAACCGCCCGCGGCGAGCACCACGAGCGCGTCGAAGACGTCCGCGTTGAGGCCGGCGGTGTCGGCGAGCGCGTCGTGGCGACGGTGGATGGCCGCCCGCAGCCGGTCGCGCAGCAGCGGGTCGAGCCGTGCCTGATGCTCCAGGTGGGCCATGCCGAACACCACGTGTCGACGCTCGTCCTGCATGGCGAGCCAGCAGATCCGGCGGGTCACCTCATCCGGTGCGAACCGGTGCAGGAACGAGAGCAGGTCGACGAAGCTGCCCTCGCCGAGCACGGAGAGCAGGAACGAGGCCAACGCGAAGTCGGACTCCGCGACGAGGGTGAACAGCGACTGCCGACCGCCCGCCGACGACGTACCCAGCTCGGCGCCGCGCAGCAGCGCCCGCCGCCCGAACACCTCCATGTGCCGGGCCTCGTCGGCCATCTGCACGGCGAGGAGCTGCACCACCTCGCGGAAATGCGGGTGGATCCGCCCGACGAACCGGGCCGGCACGACGAGCGCGGCCTGCTCGTTCTCGACCAGGTAGGTCATCACCTGCACCACGGCGGCCTCGACGTCGGACGGCAGGTCGAACGGGTCGTCCCAGGGCACCGCGGTCTGCGGGTCCCACTGCCGCGCCGCCGCCTGCGCGTAGAGGTGCGGGGCGACGTCGGCCCACACCAGGTCGCGGTCGTCCAGGTCGAAGCGGGCCTCGGGGCCGCCTGCTTCGAGCAGCGCGCCCCGGACACCGAGCCCCCACCGCGCCGGCGGACGACTGCTGAGCGTCGTCGGTAGAGCCGGCCCGGCCCGCTCCGCGCCGAACCAGCGGTCGTCGTCCGCCGTGCCTCGCACGATCACCGCGACCAGGCCGCTCCGGTCACCCGGACCGGGCGACTCGACCCGGTGGCCCCGGCCACGGCACCAGGCGGGCAGGTGCACCGGCACCGCCGGGTCGCCCCCGAGGACAGCCAGCCGACCGCCGGGCGGCAACCGGGCCAGGGCACGCTGCACCAGCAGGTGCGCCCCCCGGCCGAAACCCAACTCGCCGAGGTGGACCTCGGCGTCGGCGGCCGGTGCCGCGTTCACGGCCGGTAGTCCGGTGCCGTCACCCGCCCGTCCGGGGAGTAGAAGCCGGCGGCGTCGACAGCGGCGGCCAGGGAGTCGTACCCCGTGGTCCGACCGTCCTTCCAGGCCGTCAGCCCCTCCAGGTCGAGCAGCGGACGCACCTGCGGATCGGCGTACGACATGCCGAGCAGCAACGTGCCGAAGAGCCGGACCCCGGGGGACTCCGGCTCGCGGACGGTCATGTTGCAGTGGTCGTACGGTGTGGTCTGCGCGACGATCCGGGTGCCGTCCGGCGGCAGGGTGCCCTCCTGGACGAATGCCAGGTGGTTCGCGTCGATCATGCAGGCGGCGTCGACAGACCCGCCGACCAGGGCGCGGGCCGCGTCGCGCTCACCGCCGACGTGGTCGCCGTGCAGGCCGACGCCGACATCGAAGCGGCGTACGTCGACAGCGACCCCGGCCGCCGCGAGGTGGCTCAGCGGGATCAACGTCGCCTGGGGGCTGTCCACCGCTCCGACCGCGACCGTCAGCCCGGCCAGGTCGGCGACCGTGCGCACGGGTGAGTCGGCCCGGACCACCACGACCGAGGTGAGGTCCTGGTCGGTGTCGCGCATCGTCAGCGCGCGCACCCTCGTGCCGTTGGCGAGCGCCAGTCGCTCGGCGCGCAGCCAGGCCAGGGGAGAGTTCCACGCCGCGTCGATCCGCCCGGCGACGAGATCCTCGACCTGCCGCTCGTAGTGCGAGTAGAGGACGAAGTCGAAGCCCAGGCCGCGTCCGCGCAGCCAGGCGCGGAAGCCCTCCCAGATGGTCACCACCTTGGGGTCGTACGCGACCGCACCCATCAGGACGCTGGGCGCCGGCATCAGCGATTCGCCTCGTCGAGCAGTGGCAGACCGGTGGCGACCCGACCGACGAAGTCGAGCAGCGCGTCGGTCGTGGGCGCCATCACCCGGGCGGCGCGCGAGTCCCGGAAACGACGTTCGAGGCCCAGCTCATTGCGGAACGCGCTGCCGCCGCAGAGCTGCATCGCGCCGTCGGTCACCTCGGCGACAGTCTCCCCGGCGAGCGCCTTGACCTGCAGCACCCGCAGCATCGCGTCGGCGCGGCCGGTCTCCAGGGCGGTGAGGGTGTCGCCCAGGAAGGCGCGCAACGCGTCGGTGCGGATCATCAGTCGGGCGAAGTCCCGGCGGGTGACCGGCGCGTCGCGCAGGGCGGCGCCGGTGTGCGCGAGCGTGGTCGCGGTGAGGTGCCGACCCGCCTCGGCGACCGCGCTGTCGGCGAGACCGAGGCAGAACGCGGCGTTGAGCACCAGGAACCAGGGCAGGACCGCGCCGAGGGCGGTGTCGAGCCCGGCGCCGTCGGCCGCCATCATCGCCGTCGACGGGACCAGTAGCCCGTCGGCGGTCATCGGCCGGGAGCCGTTGCCGCGCAGGCCGAGCCCGTCGAAGCCGCCGCTCACGGTCAGGCCGGCGCTGTCGGCCGGCACGAGCCACAGCGTCATCGGACCGGCGTCGCCGGAGAGCGGGAGGCTCGACCAGACGTAGCTGGTGGCCTCGCCGGCCGATGTGACCCAGCTCTTACGTGCATCGAGGCGGACGCTGCCGTCGTCGGTGCGGGTCGCGGTGCCGGTCGGCGACCAGAAGTGGCTGCGCGACCCGTACTCGGAGAAGGCCAGCGTGGTGAGGTGGCGGCCGGTCGCGATGGCCGCGCGGACGTCGCGCGGGCCGTGCGCCTCGATCACGGCGGTCGCCGCGTAGTGCATGAGCACCACCATCGCGGTGGAGCCACACTCGGCGGCCAGCCGCTCGACGACCCCGGCGACCGTCCGCATGCCGTGGCCGCCGCCGCCGACCTCGGGAGAGGAGGCCAGACCGAGCAGGCCCGCTGCGCCGAGGGCGTCGACGCCCTCCCGAGGGAAGACGCCCTCCCGGTCGATCGCCGCCGCCTGCGGCCGGATCACCTCGTCGATGACGGTGCCGAGCGTTTCGGTGACATCCGCGGTGGATTGACGACTGTCGACGGTGGACGTCATTGGCGCCCCTTCGGCCGAAGCGGTGGGACCGTCGCCGAGACTATCCGACGTGGAGTACGGAGCGCGAGTGTCGGATCACCGTCCGGTGCGGGTGCCGTCCCGGTGCGGTCGGCCGTGCCCGTCCTCCCGGTCGATCCGCAACTCCCGCTCCAACTCGGCGATGACCGCCCGCAGGTCGTCCAGCCGTTGGGTCAGCGCGATGCGGTCCACCTCGTCCGGCACGCCGTCGCCGTCCTCGTCGTAGTCGGGGGCCAACCGTTCGGTCATCTCCAACCGGCGCGCCTCCTCCATCGAGTTGACGATGACCGCGATGAGGATGTTGAGCAGCAGGTTGACGGTGATGACGACGTAGCTGACGTAGTAGAGCAGCGTCCACGGTGAGATGGCCATGCCCTGCTCGATGAGGTCCGGCAGGGTCTCCAACGACAGCAGTACGAACAGCGTCAGCAGCGACCGGCCGATGTCGCCGTACTCCTCGGGATACCTGTTGCCGAAGATCAACCAGCCGGCCATGCCGTACACGTAGAGCGTCACCACCGCCAGGGCGAGGAAGCCGGTGACACCCGGCAGGCTGCGCCACAGCGCGGACACGATGGTCCGCAGGCCCGGTGAGAACCGCACCAGTCGGACCATGCGGGCGACCCGCACGACCCGCAGCAGCGCCGGGTCGCCGTGCAGGCCCGGTATGAAGATGGCCGCGATCACCACGAAGTCGAAGACGTTCCAACCGTGCCGGAAGAAGTCCTGCGGACGTCTGCCGTACGCCGCGAGCCGGACACCGATCTCGACGACGAAGACGGCGCGGAAGAACAACTCCAGCCAGTGCAGTGCCGTGCCCGCGGGGCTCAGATCCTCGTACGTCTCCAGGCCGAGCACGATCCCGTTGGCGAGGATGACCACGACGATGGCGATCTCGAAGGGGCGCGACCGGGAGAGCCGTGCGCAGCGGGCGGCCCAGCCGGAGCGGTGGCGCGGGGACGTGGCAGGCTCACCTCGCTGGGCGGGCACCGGTGCGTCGCTCACCAGCCGGCCGGCTCGATCGGGCGCGCCGGGGCGGCGGTGGGTGCCCACCTCCGGCCGTCGTCGGGGCGGTGCGGCTGGTGGGCGGGCATGCCCACCAGCCTAGCCAAGATCAATGACGGTGCGCGATCACATGCCGCTCGTCAGTGAACCGCCCGCTCCGGCGTCACCGGCGCTGTGAAGAACGCGGCGAGGGGGTCGACGATCCGCGGATGCGCCCGGTTGATGGCGTCGTGGCCGCTGCGCGCGATCGTCAGCGTCCGGGCGCGCGGCAGCGCGCGGGCCAGCGCGGCGTTCTGCTGCACGTAGTAGGGCGGACCGTCGGCACCGCAGGCCAGCAGCACCTCGGCCTTCACCCCGGCCCAGCGGGTGGCCGGGCCGTCGTGCGCCAGGATCAGGGCCGTCTCCTCCAACGTGGTCGGCAGCAGCTCGCCCATGGTCCGACCGATCGGCGTACGCAGGAAGGCGCGGATGATCGCGATCCGGACGCCGAGCGGGAGCTTCCCCGCCGCCATGTGCGAGTTGATCCCGGCGGTCGTGATGGCGAGAGCCCGAGCGGTGTCACCGGCCTCCGCCGCCGCCCGCGCGGACGGCAGCCACGCCGACGGGAAGCTGCCGTCGATCGAGATCGCGGCGTCGTAGAGGGCGAGCCGGTCGATCGGTAGTCGGAGTGCGGCTTCGAGCGCCAGGAAACCTCCACTGCTGTGGCCGATGACGTTGGCCGCGCCGGTGTGCTCCAGCACGGCGGCGAGGTCGCCGATCTCCTGGTCCGCGGTGTAGGGCGCGGGCCTCGGTGGCGCGTCGGCCCGCCCCCGTCGGTTGTAGAGGTGCACGGTGAACCGGTCGGCGAGCGCCCGGGCCAGCCGCCGGTAGACGTCGATCGTCGTGCCACCGCCGTGCACCAGGACGATTCCCGGCCCCGCCCCCGTGGAGTGCAGGACGATCGCCGCGCCGTCCCGTGCTCTGACCTGTTCCATGATTGGTCCCCTTCGACGCCGACAACAACTGCGAACGACGTTTGCAGTTTACAGTAGATCGGTGAGCGACGCACCCGCGAGTACCGGCGCCGACCGGCAGTCGATCTGGAACAGGCCCGAACGGGGCAGCCGTGGTCCCGCTCCGGCGCACAGCCGGGACGCGATCGTCGCGGCCGCCGTCGCCCTGGCCGACGCCGAAGGGCTGGCCGCGGTGTCGATGCGCGCCGTGGCCGGCGCGCTCGGCACGGGGGCCGGATCCCTCTACCGGTACCTGTCGTCCCGGGACGACCTGCTGGACCTGATGACCGACCGGGCGGTGGGGGAGTTACGGCCGTACCCGCAGGCGGACGGCGGATGGTTGGACACGATGGTGCTGTTGGGGCGTCGGCAGCTGGCCCTGTTCGGCGCGCATCCGTGGCTGCTCGACGTGATCCACCGGCCGTCCGGCGTCGGCCCGGAGAGCCTGGCCTGGTTCGACAACTGCATCCGCGTCCTGGAGCCCGTACGCTGCCCCGTCGCGGCGAAGTTCGAGGCCATCGCGATGATGACCGGCGTGATGGGTCTTTTCGCCCGTCGCGACGCCGCGGCAGGGGCGTTCGACCTCGCCGGGGTCGACCTCGCGGCGTACCCGCATCTGGTCGCGGCGTTCGGCCGGCCCTCCGGGCCGGCGCCCCGCGCGGACCTCGTCGAGCGAACCCTGCGCGGCCTGCTGACCGGTCTGCTCATCGAGGAGCAGGACCAGGGCGAGTAGGCCCGGGCGGGCGGCCGGGCGTCTGCCTCTCACCCGCCCGGAATTAGCGTGAATGACGGCCGGGTCAGCCCTGCGCGGCCCGGATGGCGTCGCGCAGCGGGGTGCTCGGTCGCCCGATCAGCCGGCTGAGGTCGTCGCTGTCGGTCACCAGCTCGCCGATGGCGATCGAGTGGTCGAGGGCGGCGACGAAGCCGGCCGTCCCCGCGTCGAGCCCGACGTTCTCCAGGGCCGAGGCCAGCTCGGCGGTGGACAGATCCCGGTGGACGACGGTGGTGCCGGTCACCTCGGTGACCGCCTCGGCCAGCTCGTCGAAGGTGAACGGGTCGCCGCCCAGCTCGTAGACGGCGTTGCCGACCTCCTCGCGGGTCAGCGCCGCCACCGCGGCCGCCGCGTAGTCGGCCCGGGTGGCGGCGGAGACCTTGCTGCCGCCGGTGGCGCCGAGGATGGTGCCGGATTCGAGGTACTGCGGGAGCTGGTCGGTGTAGTTCTCGGTGTACCAGCCGTTCCGCAGCACGGTGTGGGTCAGGCCGGAGGCGGCGAGGACCTCCTCGGTGGCCTTGTGCTCCGGCGCGAGCGGGTTCGTGGTGGTGTCCGCCTTCAGGATGCTGGTGTAGACCAGCCGCTCGACCCCGGCGAGCTTGGCGGCGTCGATGACCGCGGTGTGCTGCGGGACGCGCTGACCGGGAGTGTCGCCGGAGATGAGCAGCAGACGGCGTACGCCGGCCACGGCGCCGGGCAGTGTCGACGGGTCGTCGTAGTCGGCCTGGCGGATCTCGACCCCGCGTGCGGCCAGGTCGGCGGCCTTCTCCGGGCTGCGGACGACGGCGGCGATCTCGGTGGCCGGCACACCGGTGTCGAGCAACTGCCCGATCACCAGGCGGCCCAGTCGACCGGTCGCGCCGGTCACGGCGTAGGTGGGCATGGGGACCTCCGATGGGTGGTGTCAGATCTGCAGGCACTTACGAATCTACAGCACTTTAGTTAAGTAACCATGGGGTAGGCTGGTGAGGTGAGCGACACGCCCGCCCAGGACCCGGCGGGGCCTACCCAGGAATTCGTCAGCGATGTCTTCGCCCGAGGGTGCACCTCCCGGGCGGCCTTCGAGGACGTCACCTCGAAGTGGGCCTCGCTGGCGCTGTTGGCGCTCGGCGAGGGCCGCTACCGGTTCAACGCCCTCCGTCGCCGGATCGACGGGGTCAGCGAGCGGATGCTCTCCCAGACACTGCAGACCCTCGAACGGGACGGGATGCTCACCCGCGAGGTGCTCACCGCGATCCCGCCCCGCGTCGAATACTCGCTGACGCCCCTCGGCTCCCGGGTCGCCGAACAGCTACGCGGCCTCGCCGACCTGTTGGAGGCCTCGGTGCCCGAGGTGGAGTCGGCCCGCGACACCCACGAGCGCGACCGGGGCTAGCCGTCCTGCGCGCAGATCGTGGTCATCTCGGCCAGGTAGCCGGCCAGGGTGGGTAGACCGGCCTCGGCGCGACGCCGCTCGACACCCGGTTCGTCGGTGATCGGAGTCGTCGGGGAGGGGCCGTCCGGACCGCAGCGGACCTGTGTGCCGTACAGCTGGGGCTCGCCCTTGCCCACCGCGACCCGGTCCTCGAGGTAGGCCAGGTTGCCCGGCGACGCCTGGCCGATGGCCACGGCCGCGCGCAGCAGGCCCAGCGCCTCCTGTTGGAAGGCCGGGTCCAGGTCGGAGTGTTGGGCGATGGCCCACGCCGCGTCGGCGCCGTCCTCGCCGACCAACGCGATCGTCGGCCAGCCGTGGGTACGGATGATGTCCTTCAACCGTACGGTGCGGGCCTGGTCGGACTCGGTCTGCGGCGTGCCACCGCGGTCGGCCTGGTCACGTTCCAGCATCGCGACCAACTCGTCGTGCAGCGCCTTGTCGTAGGCGGCGGGGGAGCCGACGGCCGCGGACGGGGTAGCGCTGGACGGTGCCGCCGGTGGGTCGACGGTCGGGCTCGACGAGGTGCCGCAGGCGGCGAGGGTAGCCAGCGTCACCAGCGGTACCGCCACCCGCAGCGGGATCGTCACATCGACGATTGTCGTCGGATCCTGGCGGGCTCACAAGCCTCAGGCGTCAGGCGTGCAGCGTCTCGCGTGGCGGTACGCCGTAGCTCGCGTGGTAGCGGGCCGTGAACCTGCTGTGGCTGGCGAACCCCCACCGGCTGGCGATGGCCGACACGGTCTCCCGGTGCGGGTCGGCCCGCACCAGGTCGTGGTGCGCGCGGTCGAGGCGGATTCGACGCAGGTACGCCGTCGGGGTGGTGCCGAGGTGGCGGCGGAAGGCGAGCTGCACCGCCCGCACCGAGACCCGGGCCGCGGCGGCGATGTCGGCGGCGCTGATGTCCTGGTCGGCGTGCTCCTCGAGGAACGTGATGGCCCGCCGCAGAGTGAGGCTGCTGGCGTCGTGGCGGTCGCCGGTGGTCGGTTCGGTGACAGCGGTGTTGGGAAAGACGGTGAGCGCCGCCGCGGCGAGCATCCGCGCGGCGTTGCCGATCACCAGCGGTTGGGTTCCGGCGGTCGGGCTGTTCAGCACCACGTCACTGACGAAGCTGGTCGTGTCGCGCCACTGGCGGGCGAGGGCCGCGCCGGCGGGACCCAGGTCGGTGAACCGGATCGGACCGGGCCGCCGGGTCGGCGCGGTGGTGGCGACCTGCGCCAGCACCGACAGGTCCAGCACGCAGAGCTCCACCTCGCCGGGATGCCACCGGACGCGGCACGGCTCCTCCGGCCTGGTGACGAGGAAGACGTCGCCCGGCCCGAACCGGTCGGGCGAGCCGTCGCAGGCGCGATCGACACGGGCGGTTCGGCTGCGCCCGACGACCAGACCGTGGAGTCTGCTGGCGTCGATGTCGAGGTGCCCGGTCTGCCGGGTGGTCGCGATGGCGAACGGGCCGGCGTCGACGCGGTGGTGCCTGAGCCGGTAGCCGTTCCTGCTCTGGATTCGCAGTTTCGGGTCGTACGTGGTGGACAGGAACTCGTGGATGGCCACCGGGTCGTGGCTGTCGAACTGGTGTGTCTGCACTGGTGTTGACGTCATCCGCTGCTGCCTCCGTCCGGTGCGGGTTCCGCCGGTGCGAGAAACGGTGCGGCGGCGGATCGGGACGTGCCGGGGTGTTCGGCGGTGGCCCGGCACGTCGTGGCCGGCGGTGCGGTGGAGTGGAACGTCGCGAGCGGGACGGCGGCGACCGGTCGGGGGCGTCGGGAACGGCCCTGATGTTCGGGGCGATTCAAGGCGCAATATCTGTCGATGGGAATGTCACCATACGACAACCACGGCTGCGCCGTCCCGCGAATCGCTGCCGTCTGTCGGCGGGTCGACTTCGCTTTCCGACTAACGCGTCGGCACGTTCTACGCCTGCCGTCCTAGCCACCCGTACGTCGGACAACGAAATGTTATTCACGATCACCGCGGGCGGTCGCCTGACGAATGGCCACCGCCCGATGGACCGGCCCACGGGAGGGATGAGCGTTGGACAGTACCGAACCGGAACGCATCGTTCGATTGGCGGTGGCGGAGGCGCTGGCCCGGGTGGCGGACGAGGACAGCCTGGGGTTGGGCGAGGGCGACGCGGTGCATCGACTCGGCGGCGCCCTGCGCGAGGTGTTGCACCGCGCGCTCGACGACCGGGTGCCGCTGACCACTCCGGACTTCGTCGATCTCTGCCGTGAACTGCGTCTGCACCGCGACGCCTTCGACCTGCTGGGGCACCACCTGATGACCGCGTTGCTGGCCCAGCACGTCGGCCCGGACGCGCTCATCCGCGTCGGAGTGCTGCTCGGCACCGTCGGGCGCTACCTGCCCGCTGCCCGTCCGACCCACCGCAACGAGGGCCCCGCGCCGCGACGACGCGATGTGCGTGCGGACAACAGCGTCGTCGGTCGGTACCGCCGGGCGAAACTGCCCGAGCACCTGCCCAACCCGCCGAGCTGGACCTGCACCGGATGTGGTCGGGAGTGGCCCTGCGCGACGAAGCAGAGCCAACTGCTCGCCGAGTTCGGCGGAGCGCGCGCCGCCCTCGCGGTCTACCTCGGCTCCTGCCTCGTCGCCGCCGCCCAGGACCTGCCCACGCTGCCGCTGCCCCGGGTCCGGCTCCGCTTCCTGGGCTGGCTGCCCCGCGCCCGGATCTAACCGGTGCCACCCATACTGGGCAGGGTGTTCATCGTGGACACGCCCGCCGTACGAGGGCTGTTCACCACGCTCTTCAAGGCTCCTTGATCGAAAGAGCATTCGCTTGATCGAGGAGAGGCTCTCACGTGAGAGACAAGCAAGCCGAAGAGACCGAGCGGGCGCAGCTGTCACGGCGCAAGCTGGTCAAGTACGCGGGTGTCGGCGCGACGCTGGCCGCGGCCAGCCCCCTGGTCGGCGCCGGCGCGGCGTGGGCCGACGAGGACCGCAAGCCGGGTGACGACGACAAGAGCGACCGGGGCACCTCCAGGAACCGGGCGTGGCGCGCCGGCGACCACCACATCCACTCCGAGTACAGCGGCGAGTTCGACACCACGAAGTCACCGATCGTCTTCCACAAGGGCGCGGACGCGGTCTACCCGATCGTCACCAACGCCATCATGGCGAAGCACTTCGGTCTGACCTGGGCGATGTGCACCGACCACGGTGGGCCGACCCACTCGAAGGTGAACATCGAGCAGGCGTACCCGGACCTGCTGCGGTCGCGCAAACTGGTGCCCGAGGTGCTCCAGTTCTGGGGGATGGAGTTCGACGCGCCGTCGCTGGACCACCACACGCTGATGATCCCGCGCCACGACGACGAGGCCAAGCAGCTCTTCGAGTTGGAGAGCCGGTTCGCCAAGTACGACGCGTTCCCCACCGACCCGGCCCGGGACACCGAGGCGAAGATGGTCGAGTTCCTCAAGGTCGCCCGGGGCATGCCGCACAAGCCACTGGTGATCGCCCACCACGCGTCCCGTTCAGCGCCGGGCCTCGGCGTCTACGGCCAGGACACCCCGCGCGAGTTCCGCAACGGCAACAACGCCGCGCCGGACGTCTACATCGGCTTCGAGGGCGCACCCGGCCACCAGGCCGGCCCGCTCAACGGCGGCAAGCGCGGCGGGTACGGCAACCACCCGACCTACGGCGGCTTCGACCAGATGACCGCCCGGGTCGGTGGGCTGTGGGATTCGCTGCTCGGTGAGGGTCGGCGGTGGTGGATCACCGCGACCTCGGACTCGCACGTGCACTGGACCCGCGGTGGCTCCGACTTCTGGCCGGGTGAGTACAGCAAGACGTACGTGCACGCCCGCCAGGACTACGGCGACATCATGGACGGTCTGCGCAACGGCCGGATCTGGGTCACCACCGGCGACCTGATCCGCAGCCTCGACGTCACCGCCACGTCCCAGGGCAAGACCGCCGAGGTGGGTCAGACCATCACGGTCAGCCGTCGGAGCCGTACCGACGTGGAGATCGAGATCACGTTCCGCCCGCTGGGCGGCGTGAACGCGAACGGAGACCGTCCGGAGGTCCGCCGGGTCGACCTGATCGTCGGCCAGATCACCGGTCCGAGCGCCAGCCTGGACGCCGACACCAACCCCACCACCAAGGTCGCGGCCCGGTTCGGCCCGCGGGACTGGCGTCGGCACGGCGACAGCTACGTCATCCGGCACACGCTGCGCAACGTCGAGGCCGACACCTACGCGCGGGTTCGCGGCACCAGCACCGACGAGGCCGAGCCGCTCGCCGACGGGCTGGAGAGCCCGTGGGACGACCTGTGGTTCTACTCCAACCCGGTGTTCGTGCACGTGCGCTGACCAGCGCGGTAGCGGTGGCGCGGGGGCCGCTCGACGGACGACTGTCGAGCGGCGCCCACCCGTGTCCGGCGGGCGTCAGGCGCGGCGACGGGTGTCAGGCGCGGCGTCGGGCTCGGGGGGTCGGGGTCCTCCGCACCCGGGCGGACGCGGCGTCGGGTCGGTCCGTCGTCGGCTGCACCTGCGCCGCCACCTCGCACAGGTCACGCAGCGGATCCGCCGCCTGGGCCGAGCAGGCGACCCGTTGGAGCAGCGCCCGAAGCGTCGCCGCGTCGGCCGGCGCGAGCGCACCCAGCAGATGCGACTCGACCCGCCGGAGCGCGGCGCGCCGCTCCTCCCAGGCCGTGCGGCCGGCGTCGGTGACGTCGATCAACCGGTTGCGCCGGTCCGCCGGGTCCGCCCGACGCGCCACGAAGCCGGGCCGTTCCAGGTCGTCGATGAGGTACGTCAGCACGGTGCGGTCGAGGCCGAGCTCCTCGGCGATCGCCCCCTGGTTGCGAGCCGGACCGTTGATCGCGGCGGTGAGCACCTGGTAGCCCCGGGGACCGCCGGGGAAGTCGGTGAGCGCGTGGTCGGCCGCCCGGACATAGCCACGGAAGACGATCCCGAGCATCCAGCCCAGGTCGTCGTCGAGGGGATCGGGCCGATCCGGCCGGAGGGTGGCACCCGTCATGTCTCGACAGTAGCGCAGTCCCACAGACCTTGTTGGCAGAAGATGTTCTGGCTGGCATAAGGTTTAGCTCATGGCGCATCGCCCGACGCGTCGTGTGAAACGGGAGGCTCGCAGATGAGCGACTACGGCCACGACCTGGTCTTCGGATCCTTCGTCACCCCCGACGCCGGCGACCCGGACCGCACGGTCGGCCTCGCCGTCCTGACCGAGCAGGTCGGCCTGGACCTGGTCACCTTCCAGGACCACCCGTACCAGCCGGCGTTCCTCGACACCTGGACGTTGCTGAGCTACGTGGCGGCCCGCACCGACCGGGTGCACCTGGCGGCGAACGTGACGAACCTGCCGCTGCGCCCACCGGCGGTGCTCGCCCGCAGCGTGGCCAGCCTGGACCTGCTCAGCGACGGCCGGATCAACCTCGGTCTCGGCGCGGGAGCCTTCTGGGACGCCATCGAGGCGATGGGTGGCCGACGGCTGACCCCCGGCCAGGGCGTACGCGCGCTGGAGGAGGCCATCGAGATCATCCGGCAGGTGTGGGACACCCAGACGCGCGGCGGGGTTCGTGTCGACGGCGAGTTCCACCGGGTGGTGGGCGCGAAGCGCGGTCCCGCACCGGCGCACGCCGTACCGATCTGGCTGGGCGCGTACAAGCCCCGGATGCTCCAGCTCACCGGTCGCCGGGCCGACGGTTGGCTGCCCACGTTGGGCTACCTGCAGCCCGGCGACCTCGCCAAGGGCAACGCGATGATCGATGACGCCGCGCAGGAGGCCGGCCGGTCGCCCCGGGACGTACGCCGGCTGCTCAACATCGCCGGCCGGTTCTCGGCCGTCGGCAGTGGGCCGCTGAACGGACCCGCCGAACAGTGGGTGCGGGAGCTGACCGAGTTGGCCCTGGGCGAGGGCGTGAGCACCTTCATCCTCGCCGGTGACGACCCCGACGACCTGCGTCGCTTCGCGGCCGAGGTCGCCCCCGCCGTCCGCGAGTCGGTCGCCGCCGAACGCGCCGGTGCCACCGCCGGTCGCGACCCGGGTGCGGCCGAGCGTGACAGTGCCGTGGCCGAAGGCACCCAGGGAGCGGGAGAGCGCGAACGGATCGTGGCGGAGCGCGTGGGGCGTGCGGTGCCGGAGTCGGTCGCCGCCCCGGCGGTACGGCCGAGCCGCGCGACGGTGACCGGTGGCGCGTTCGCCGTGGTGCCGACGCCCGACGACGGCGTGCGGCGCAGCGACCAGCAGGTCTGGGACGAGTCGACCCGACCGACCGGGCCGATGCCCGACCCGGATCGCACCTACACGCCGCAGGAGCAGGCCACCGGTGCGCATCTGGTGCAGATCCACGACGGGCTACGTGCCGAGCTGACCCAGATCCACGACCTGATCGACCAGGTCGCGGCCGGTGAGATCGACGCCGGTGCGGCCCGATCGCACATCAACACGATGACCATGCGGCAGAACCGGTGGACGCTCGGCGTCTACTGCGAGTCGTACTGCCGCATCGTCACGACCCATCACACGATCGAGGACCAGTCCCTCTTCCCCCGGCTGCGGGCGCGTGATCCGCGGCTCGGCCCGGTCGTGGACCGGCTGGAGCAGGAGCATCACGTCATCCACGACGTGTTGGAGGGTGTCGACCGGGCCCTGGTCGCGTACGTCGGGTCTCCGGACGGGCTCGCCGACCTGCGGGCTGCGGTGGACCTGCTGACCGACGCCCTGTTGTCGCACCTCAGCTACGAGGAGCGGGAACTGGTCGAGCCGTTGGCCCGGTTGGGCATCGCCTGATCGTCCTCACTGCCGAACGCGGGAGGGGTTGCCGAACAAAAACCTGAGAGACTACTCTCGAAACATGTCTCTCAAGAATCCGTACGGGGACTTCGAGATCAACGAGCCGCAGGCGCTGCGGGCGTTGGCGCACCCCGTCCGGCTGGCCATCCTCGAACACCTCCAGCGGGAGGGCCCGGCCACCGCGACCGGGCTCTCGCCGCACGTCGGCGCCACGCCGTCGGTGGTCAGCTGGCACCTGCGGCACCTCGCGACGTTCGGGCTCGTCACCGACTGGGACGGTGCCACCAGCAAACGGGAACGCTGGTGGCAGGCGGCGGCGCGGGGTTTCCGCTTCACCCTGCCCGACGACGCCGAGGGGCAGGCCGCCGGCCGGCAACTGCGCGGCGAGATGTTCGCCCGGCGGGCCGAGGTGCCCCAACAGTGGTTGCTGCACGACGAACCCCAGCTCGACGCCGAGTGGCGCGGGCTGGCCGGCGTCGCCGACACCCGCTTCGTGGTCACCGCCGACGAGCTGCGGCAGCTGGAGGAGTCGATCGAAGAGTTGATCGCCCCCTACGTGCGGCGCAAGGAGGAGGCGGCCCCGGACGGCGCGCGAATCGTCCGGATGCTGCGCTACCTCCTGCCCGAGTCCGGCGACGACTCCTCGGCCGAGCCCGGCGACGACGGCGCGGGCACATCATGACCGCCAGCGGCACCGCGAGCGCCACCGGCGCCGTACCCCCGCCGGCCCTGCACCGCGACCGGCGGTTCCGCACCTTCTGGGCCGGCGAGACGATCTCCCAGTTCGGCGACCGGGTCAGCGAACTGGCACTGCCACTGATCGCCGTCTCCCTGCTCACCGCGACACCCGTGCAGGTCAGCGTCCTCACCGCCCTGATCTGGCTGCCCAACCTGCTCGGCCTGTTCCTCGGCGCGTGGGTGGACCAGCGCACCCACAAACGGCGACTCCTGATCATCGCGGACCTGGTCCGCGCGGCGGTGCTGCTCAGCCTGCCCGTGGCGTACCTGTTCGACGCGATCACCCTCGCCCAGCTCTACCTGGTGGCACTGCTCACCGGCCTCGGAGCGGTGCTGTTCGCCATGGCGCGTCAGGCCTTCTTCGTCGCCCTGGTGCCGCGATCGGCGTACGTGGACGCGAACAGCAAGCTGAGCATGAGCCGATCGCTGTCCTTCATCGCCGGTCCCGCCGTCGGCGGTGGGCTGGTCCAGGCGCTCAGCGCACCGGTCGCGATCCTCGTCGACGCGGTGTCGTTCCTCGGCTCGGCGCTGCTGCTCCGCCGCATCCCGGTGACGGAGTCACCTGTGCCGCCGCGCCGGACCTCCACTCTCGGTCTGGTCCGCGAAGGGCTCGTGCTGGTGCTGCGGCACCCGGTGTTGCGGGCGGCCCTCGGGTGCACCACTACCGTCAACTTCTTCACCTTCATCGCCGGCGCGCTGCTGGTGCTCTACGCCAGCCGGGACCTCGACCTGTCGGCCGGCGCGATCGGCGTCGCCCTCGGGTTCGGCGCGCTCGGCGGCCTCGCCGGCGCGGGGCTCGCCCCACGGATCTCCCGCTCCATCGGGTTGGGGCGTACCGCCATGATCGGCGCGGTGCTCTTTCCCGCACCGCTGGCACTGACCGCACTGCTGACGGGCCCCACCTGGACGAAGGTGGCCATGCTGGCGGCCATCGAGCTGGTCTCCAGCATCGGAGTGATGCTGATGGACGTCAACCTGAACGCCCTGCTCACCGCCGTGACACCCGACGACGCGCGAGGACGCCGGGCCGGGGCGTACAGCGCCGTCAACTACGGCATCCGACCGATCGGCGCGTTGGTCGGTGGCGCGCTCGGCACCACCATCGGGCTGCGACCCACCCTGGCCATCGCCGGGCTGGGTGGCGTGCTCGCCGTGCTCTGGCTGGCCGCGTCGCCGGTACGCCACATCAGAACCCTGGACGACCAGACCGCGTGACCTCGTCGGCGCTGGACACCATGGGCGGCGGCACCGAGCCGTCGGCGGCCTGTATGCGCCGCGCCGACACGCACGTCACCGGCGCGGTCAGTCTGCTTGCGCCGCCAGGACCCGGGCCAGCTCGGTGGGCTGGGAGAACATCGGCCAGTGGCCGGTGGCCATGGTGACCAGTCGCCAATGGTCGCCGGCCAGCAGCTCGGCCACTGTGTCGTTGGGCTCGGGCCCGTCGAGCAGGCACTTGACGTACGTCGCCGGAAGCTCACCCAGCGGGCGGGTCAGCACGGCCGGCTCGGTCAGCGTGGCCCCCGGGTGCGGCACGGAGCCCTCGATCAACCGGGCGACCTGCTCGTCGGTGAGGTCCTGACCGTCGAGGTCGGCCGCGCCGATCGGCGGCCAGTAACCCCCGTTCTCGGTGAGCTGCGCTTCGAACGCCTCCCGGCCCTGCCACCAACCGGACGCGAACGACCCGCCGTCGACCGGCACCTCCGCGTCCACGAAGACCACCCTGGTCAACCGGTCGCCGATGCGCTCGGCGGCCTGACCCACCGGGATGCCGGAGTAGCTGTGCCCGACCAACACCACGTCGCGCAGGTCGCGACGCTCGATCTCGTCGACGATGTCCTGCACGTGGGTCTGCTGCCCAGCCGGCACTCCCCGCTTGTCACCGAGCCCCGAGAGGGTCAACGCGTGGGCGCCGTGGCCGGCCGCCCGCAGCGGTGACACCACGTCGCCCCATGCCGACGCCCCCAGCCACGCCCCCGCCACCAACACGAATTCAGCCATGAGCGGGACCCTAGCCGCACCCTCCGACAGCCCTGCTGGCCCGACCTGCTGTCCGACCGGCTGCTCGCCTGCGCCCGACGGCCGTCGGTGAAGACGCCCCCGCGTCAGGACCAGGTGCGGGCCTCGGCGGCGAAGAGCTCCGGCGGGCTCTCCACCGGCAACACGCAGAGCAGGTGACCGCCGGGCGCCCGCAGGATCCGACACTCGAGCCACTGCGACACCTCGACGGCACCCAGACCGACCAACCGCGCGGTCTCGGCCGGCACGTCGTCGGTCTCGATGTCGAGGTGGAAGCGGGGCTCGTCGTCGACCGCCTGGACCGCGGTGACCAGCCCCGGTAGCGCCTCGTGCAGTCCGACGAACTGCGGCTCCGTCGGATGGGATCGGGTGCTGACGCCGAGCGCGGCGGACCAGAACTCCGCAGCCCGGGTGGCCTGCGCCGCGGGGGCGTCGATCAGCAGGGCGTAGACGCGACTTCGATGCATGCGAGGCAGCATATCGACGTCCGTCAGCTCAGGAGTGGTCCAGTCTGGACGGCCCGGCCGGCACCGACATCCGGTAGATGTGCACCGGGTAGTCGACCGCACCACGCCCGCCGTTGAACCCGGCGGTCAGGTGCAACTGGGCCGCCGGCATCCAGAGCCGGGCCTCGGCGTCGAGCCACATCGCGTCCACCCAGACCAGCCGGGGGTCGGCGACGAGGGTACGCACGCTGCCGTCCGGCGCGACGGTGAGAATGCGCCTGCGCTCCACGTCGCTGAGGTAGATGGTGCCGGTGGCGTCGATCGCCGTGCCGCCGGTGCTGGGGGTGTCGCACCACCGTTCGACCCGCCGGGCCACCTCGTCGGCCGACACCGCCGGGTCGTCGATCCACCTGGTGTCGACGCGGGACATCCCACCGGAGGCCGGCTGGTAGTAGAGCCAGCGTCCGTCGGGCGACACCTCCAGTTGGTCGACGTGCAGACGCACCTCGGTGCCGTGCGGGTCGCGCAGCACCCGCCCGTCGGCGACCAACGGACCGCCGACGGTGCTCGGATGACCGTCGAGCACGCGTCGAAGCCGACCCGATTCGAGGTCGAGCACGACGAGGCCGGGCATCCCCGCGTCGGTGAGGTACGCGAGCGACCCGTTGAAGCGGACGTCGTCGACGTAGCTGGTGGGGTGCAGCGCCTCGCCGAGGTGGTAGACCCGTTCCACCCGGTCGTCGTGCGCGTCGACGGCGATCAGCCGGGCGCCTCCCGGCACCTGCTGCCCGCCGAGTTGCGGCGAGCCCGAGTCGATGATCCACAGCCGGCCGTCCGGGCCCGCGCGCAAGCCGTTGACGTGCACGAACGCGCCGTCCGGTGAGGCGTTCGCCTGGTTCCACGCCGCGTCCGGGTACGGGGCGCGGCGGCCGTCCGGGAGTGCCTCCACCACCTGGGCGCCCGGCCCGTCCGCCGACGGGTAGCTCAGGAAGACCCGCCCTCGCAGGGACGTCACCCCGGTGCACACCCGGCTCTCACTGAGGACCGGTGTCAACCGGGGGTCCGGCCGAGTGGGCAGCGTGGACATCGACCCGCTCCTCACCCGCCCCCGCGGCGTCGTCGGCTCCAGCCGGGAGCCGACCGACCCGGCCACCCACCGCGGTATCCCCGGAGCATGCCGGGCGAAACCGCCGGCTCAGCGGATGCCGCCCGCCCCGGTGGTGCGCGCTCCGACGATCCGTCAGGATGGGCCCTGGCGACCCTGGGCCGTCGTCCTGGACAGTCCCACCCCGCGCCCGTTGAGGAGTTCCGTGCCGTCCACCCTGCTTTCCCGCCGTGATCTCGACTTCCTGCTGTACGACTGGCTGCGGGTGTCCCAGCTCGTCGAGCGCCCCCGCTACGCGGAGCACTCCCGGGAGACGTTCGACGACGCGCTGGACCTCGCCGAACGGGTGGCCACCGAACAGTTCGCCCCGCACAACCGGGCCGCCGACCTGGCCGAGCCCACCTTCGACGGGCAGCGGGTGCGGCTGATCCCGCAGGTTCGCGCCGCGCTGGACAGTTTCGCCGAGACGGGCCTGCTCAGCGCCGGCCTGGACGCCTCGGTCGGCGGCCTGCAACTACCGCACGCGGTGACGGCGGCCTGCTTCGCCTGGTTCCAGGCGGCCAACGTGGCCACCTCGGCGTACCCGTTCCTGACCCTGGGCAACGCCAACCTGTTGCTGGCCCACGGAAGCGCCGAGCAGGTGGACACCTATGTCCGGCCGATGCTGGACGGCCGGTTCTTCGGCACCATGTGCCTGTCCGAGCCGCACGCCGGCAGCTCGCTGGCCGACATCACCACCCGCGCCGAACCGCAGGCCGACGGCTCGTACCGGCTCTTCGGCACCAAGATGTGGATCTCCGGCGGCGATCACGAGCTGGCGGAGAACATCGTGCACCTGGTCCTGGCGCGGATCCCCGGCGCGCCGCCCGGGGTGAAGGGCATCTCGCTGTTCATCGTGCCCAAGGTGCTGGTCGGTCCGGACGGGTCGCTCGGGGAACGCAACGACGTGGTGTTGGCCGGGCTCAACCACAAGATGGGTTTCCGGGGCACCACGAACACCCTGCTCAGCTTCGGCGACGGCGGGCACACCCCGGGCGGCCGGGCCGGTGCGGTCGGCCAGCTGGTCGGGGCGCCGCACCAGGGTCTGGCGCAGATGTTCCACATGATGAACGAGGCCCGGATCGGGGTCGGGGCGGGTGCCACCGCGCTCGGTTACACCGGCTATCTCAAGAGCCTGGCGTACGCCCGGGAGCGGCCGCAGGGCCGACCGGTCGGTGCGAAGGACCCGGCCACGCCGCAGGTGCCGATCATCGACCACCCCGACGTACGCCGCATGCTGCTGGCGCAGAAGAGCTACGTCGAGGGGGCGCTGGCGTTGGTGCTCTACTGCGCGCGGTTGCTCGACGAGCAGGGGACCGCACCCGCCGAGGCGGACCGCGAGCGTGCCCACCTGCTGCTGGACGTGCTCACCCCGATCACCAAGAGCTGGCCGTCGCAGTGGTGCCTGACCGCCAACGACCTGGCCATCCAGGTGCTCGGCGGTGCCGGCTACACCCGCGATCACGACGTGGAGCAGCACTACCGGGACAACCGGCTCAACCCGATCCACGAGGGCACGCACGGCATCCAGGCGCTGGATCTGCTGGGGCGCAAGATGACCATGCAGGGCGGCGCCGGTCTCGCTCTGTTGACCGCGACGATCGAGGACACCATCGAGCAGGCGCGGAAGGCCGGTGGCGAGGCGGCCGGTCTGGCGGACCGGCTGGCCGAGACGGTGGACCGCGTCACCTCGGTCACCGGTCGGCTGTGGGCCGACGGTGACCCGGTGCTCGCGCTGGCCAACGCCAGCGCCTACCTGGAGGCCGTCGGGCATGTCGTGATCGCGTGGATGTGGCTGGAGCAGGTGTTGGCCCTGCCGCCGGAGGGGGCCGGTGACGCGTTCCACGCCGGGAAGCGACAGGCCGCCCGCTACTTCTACGCTGTCGAGCTGCCCCGCACCGGGCCGCAGTTCGACCTGCTGGACAGCCGGGACCGGACCACCCTCGACATGCGCCCGGACTGGTTCTGACCGGTCAGCGTCGTCGGCCCTGGTGCTGCACCGCCTGCCGCCCCTTGACGACGCCCCAGACGATCACGATCACCAGTGCGATCACACCGATGATGATCAGCCAGCGGACCGCCTCGAGGATCAACCCGAGCAGGATCAGCACACCGGCAACCACGCCGATGACCCAGAGCAGCGCACGCATCTCGACCTCCCGTAACCGGCCGCGCCCGTTCCGGCCGGCCCGCCCCGACGTTCCCCGTCCGGCCGACACCATGCCGATTGATCGACTCGGGTTCCGGCGTCCGCTCGCCCGAGGTCAGGGGCGGGTGCGCGCCACGTAGACGGTGTTGGCCGACTCCCCACCGGTCAGCGGGTTGGCGAACGGCACGACGTGCGCCCGTACGCTCGCGAACACCTCGGTGAGCGCGTCGGTGAACTCCGCGTCCGGCGGGTCGTCCGACCAGAGCGCGAAGACCCCCTCCGGGCGCAGCAGGGCGGCCAGGCGGCGCAGGCCGGCCGGCGGGTAGAACGCGGCGTGGCTGGGGTGCAGGACGTTGCGTGGGGAGTGGTCGACGTCGAGCAGCACCGCGTCGAACCGCCGCCCGGGCACCTCGGCGTCGAAGCCGACGTCACCGGCGACGGCCGCGAAGAAGTCGGCCTGGACGAACCGGGTCCGCGGGTCCTCGGCGAGCCCCGCCGCGAACGGCAGCAGCCCTCGCCGGTGCCAGTCGATCACGTCCTCGATAGCCTCCACCACCAGCAGCGACCGCACCCGGGGATCACCCAGCGCCGCGCAGGCGGTGTATCCCAGACCGAGACCGCCGACCACCACGTCGACCGACTCACCGGTCACCTCGGCGAGACCCAAGCGGGCCAGCTCGATCTCCGCGACCGGGAAGAGGCTGGACATCAGGTATTCGTCGTCGAGCTTGACCTCGTACACCTCGACCTGAAGTGCCGGGTCCCGGCGTCGGCGCAGGCTGATCGCGCCGATCGGGGTCTCCCGCCAGGCCAACTCCTCGAAACGCGCGCCCACGGGTGCCCTCTCGCCGCCGGATTCGTCCACGGATGGTACCGGTTGCCCGGCACCGCGCGGCCACGCAGGGTCCGCGAGACATCGACGCAGCGCATATCCTGTGCCCGGCCGATCCACCGGAAGGGACCTCATGCCGTCGCGGCAGGACCAGCTGCACTCCTACCAGTTCAGCGTCCAACGGGCGGTCGCCGCCCTGGTCATGCGGGAGACCGACCCCGCGCAGTCACCGTTTCGACGGCTGGCCGGCGCCGGTCTGGCCAGCGTCCTGGTCGCGGCGATCCTGCTGGGTGGTTTCGCGCTCTACGGCCTGTTCGCCGGCGGCGGCAAGGGCTGGCGCGACCCGGGCGCGGTGATCGTCGAGAAGGAGTCCGGCGCCCGGTTCGTCTACCGCGAGCAGAAGCTGCACCCGGTGCTCAACTACGCCTCCGCGCTGCTCATCGTCGGCGCGGACCGGTCGAAGACCGTCCTCGTCTCGCGCCGCACGATCGACGGCGTGCCGCGTGGTCTGCCCCTGGGCATCGCCGACGCGCCCGACTCGCTGCCCGCCCCCGGGCGGTTGGTCGCCACGGCGTGGACGGTCTGCTCGACCGTCCCGACCGGCGAGGCACCCCGCTCCGCGCTGCTGATCGGCGCCGAGCCCGACGGCGGTCGACAGTTGGGCGACGAGGCGCTGCTGCTGCGTCACCCCGACGGCGGGCTGCACCTGGTCTGGCACCAACGGCGATACCCGATCCGCGATCCCAGCCGGGTCCTGGCGGCACTCGCCACCACCCGGGCGCAGGCCGTGCCGGTGGCCCCCGCCCTGCTCAACTCGCTGCCGGCCGGCAGCGACCTGGCCCCGCTCGACCTGCCCGGCCTGGGCCGACCCGCCGCCCGGGTTCCGGGCACCGCCATCGGGACGGTCTACCTGGTGAGCAACTCCGGCGGCGGCCGGCAGTACGCGGTGGCCCTCGACGCCGGGTTGGCCGGCATCACCGAGTTGCAGGCCGGGTTGCTGCTGGCCCGCACCGGGCAGGGCGCTCCGGTGCCGCTGACGTTGGGGCAGTTCGCCACGCTGCCCACGGTGCCCGACCTCGCCCCGACCGGCCAGAACGCGCCACCGCCGACCCCACCTCGACTGGCGGCCGGCGGCGACGGGGCGCTCTGCACCCGCGTCGCCGACGACGGCGGGGTGGGTGAGGTGCGCTGGGGCGTACCGCTGCGGGACCTGACGGCTGCTCCACGGACCGCGCCGACCGGTGGCGCGGTGCTGGCCGACCACGTGCTGGTCGAGCCGGGCCGCGGCGCGGTGGTCGAGGCCACCGCGGCGCCCGGCGCGACCGGCGGCGCGGTCTCCGTGGTCACCGACCTGGGCCGACGGTACGTGCTGTCCGACCGTGAGGTGCTGCCGATGCTCGGCTACGGGGGTGTACGCCCGTTGCGGTTGCCGGCCGGTCTGGTCAGCCTGGTGCCGGCCGGCGCGACCCTCGACCCGGCCGCCGCCCGCACCGTAGCCGCCGGAGACTGACCCCCCGAAGCCCGCCGGCGGCACGCCACGGCGGCGGTGATCAAGAGGTTTGCGTCAAAGTGTGGCGCGAGCCTGACGCAAACCTCTTGATCAGCGGGAAGCAACGTGCGGTGACGGTGTTCAGTCGGCCGGACGGCGCAGGATGGTGACCGCGAAGGGGGCGTCGTCGCGCCACGGGCGCAGGTCCCAGGTGGCGAAGCGATGCTCCACCCGCAGCCCGGCGGCCACCGCGTCGGCGTCGAACGCGGTGAGCGGGTAGCCGCGTTCGGTGCCGAAGCCGACGGTCAGCACCCCGTCCGGCCGCAGGTGGGCGGCGACCCGACGCAGCACCTCCGGCTCGGTGCCGACGGCGACGAAGGCGAGGACGTTGCCGGCCAGCACCGCCGCGTCGAACGGCTCCGCCTCACCCCGCGCGGGCAGGTCCAGTTCGGCGAGGTCGGCGACCAGCCACGTCGGGCCCGGATAGTCGACGCGGGCCGCCGCCACCAGCGCGGGGTCGGCGTCCACCCCGACCACGGTGTGCCCACGCTGTGCCAGCGCGGCACCGACCCGGCCGGTGCCGCTGCCGGCGTCGAGGATCCGTGAGCCGGGTGCGACCAGGGTGTCCACCAGGCGGGCCTCGCCGGCCAGGTCCGCTCCCTCGGCGGCCAGCTTGCGGAACCGGTCGATATACCACTGCGAGTGCTCGGGGCCGGTGTCGGTCGCCCAGCGGGTCGGGTTGGCCATACGGCCACCGTAACCGGGCCGGTGGGGGAGTGACGCTCGACCCGAGGGAGACGATCATCCCTTCTCCGCGCCGCTGGTCAGCCCCTCGGTGAGCAGTCGCTCGCTGGCGAAGAAGAGGATCACGATGGGCACTGTGAGGACGACCGAGCCGGCCATCAGCACCGTCTTGGGCACCTCCACCCCGTCGGCGAGCTGCGACAACCCGAGCGACACCGTCCACCGGCCGGGCTTGTCGACCAGGAACAGCAGGGCGAAGAGGAACTCGTTCCAGGCGATCATGAAGTCGTAGAGGGCGACCGCCATGATCGACGGCAGGGCGAGCGGCAGGCTGACCCGCCGGATGATGCCCAGCCGACCCGCGCCGTCGATGGCGGCGGACTCCTCCAGGCTGACCGGGATCGTCTCGAAGTAGTTCTTCAACATGTAGACCGACACCGGCAACGTCTGCGAGATGTAGACCAGCACCAGGCCGAACAGCGAACCGCGCAGCCCACCCCAGGTGAAGACCACGAACAGGGGGATCGCGATGACGATCGACGGGAACAGGTAGACCGCGAGGAACAAGAAGTCGACCTGCCGCCGGCCGAAGAACCGCAGCCGGGCCACCGCGTACGCGCCGGGGATCGCTACCAGCAGGGTGAGCACCGTCGCCGCGACCGCGACGAGGCCGCTGTTGCGGATGAAGGTCAGGAATCCCTGGCCGCCGTCGTCGGTGGCCTTGAGGACCTCGGCGTACGTGGCCACGGTCAGCTCACCGAAGCCGACCACCAGCGCGCCCGGGTCGAGCAGTAGACGCTCGATGGGGCGCACCGAGAGCACCAGCATGTAGTAGAAGGGGAAGACGGTGACCACCAGGAACGCGGCGATCACCAGACGGCGCAGCCAGCGCAGGCTCATCGTCTCGACCACGTCCCGGTCCATCAGCTCACCCTCCGTCCGAAGAAGCGCAGATAGATCAGCACGAACACGACGAGCACCACGGCCAGCACGACCGCCTGCGCGGCCGCCGCGCCGATGTCGGTACGGGCGGTGAGGAACTCGTACACCCGCACGCTGACCACCTCGGTGCCCGCTGCTCCGCCGGTGAGCAGGTAGACGTCGTCGAACTTGTTGAACGTCATGATGAAGCGCAGCACGCCGAGCAGGGCGATCACCGGCAGCAGTTGAGGCAGCAGGATGTGCCGGAACCGTTGGCTGGGGGTGGCCCCGTCGACGCGGGCGGCCTCCTCCAACTCACCGGGCACCGCCTGGAGTCGGGCCAACAGGAACAGGAAGGCGAACGGGAAGTACCGCCACGCCTCGAACACGATCACCGTGGTCAACGCCGTCGACTCCTGGGACAGGAACGGCACCGGAGCGTCCCAGCCGAGCAGCCTTTGGCCCCAGGCATTGACGATGCCGAGCTGTGGGTCGAGCATCACCTGCCAGACGAAGGTCACCGCGACCACCGGGGCCACGTACGGCAGCAGCATGGACGCCCGGACCAGGGTGCGGCCCCGGAACGGCCGACGGACCACGAGCGCCGCGACCAGGCCGAGCGCAATCGACCCGACGGTGCCGCCGATGCTGTAGACCACCGTGGTCCAGAGCGTGTCGGCGAAGCCGGGGGTGTGCAGAACCCGGTCGATGTTGTCCATGGTGAACTCGCCGAACAGGCCGGTCTTGCGCAGCGTGGCGAGCCGGACCCGTTGGAAGGCGAGCACCACGGTCCACACGATCGGGATGCCGATCACGGCGATCGTGACGAGCACTGTCGGCGCGACCAGCCCGAGCCCGGCCCGGGATTCGCGGCGGCGCAGGGTCAACGGTCGGCGGCGGGCCCGCCCCGGCCGTTCCCGGGTGGGGGAGCGGCCGGGGCCGGGCGCGGTGGTGGTCAATTGACGCCCGCCTTGATCGCGTCCACGTCCTTCTCGGCGCGGTTCGCGGCCGCCGCCGCGTCGGACTTGCCGGAGACGAGGTCGCCCAGCACCTTGGGCACCGGCAGCTCGCCGAGCATGGCGCCGACCAGCTTGCCCTGCCCCTGGGTGAGCCCCCACCGCCCGAAGGTGTCCGGGCTGCGGCGCAGCGTGGCCAACACCTCGTCGCCGTACACGTCGGCGAGGGGCTTCTTCGCGTCCACCCCGGCCTGGCTGGTGTTCCAGGCGGTCAGGAACGCCTCCGGCTCGGCCGGGGTGCCCTTGCGGACCGGGAAGCGGCCCTCGGGGGACATGCCGAACCAGCGCGGGTATCCGTCGCCGAGCATGTACTCCACGAAGGACTTCGCCGGGTCGGTCACCGCGCCGTCCAGCACGGCCCAGGAGCTGATCTCGCCGTACTGGGCCGGCTCGGTGCCGTTCGGGCCCTTGATCGCGGTGACGAACCCGCTGTTCTTCGCGAGGAAACCCGGGTCGGCCTGGCACTGCGGGCAGGTCGGCTTGGCGTCGTTACGCAACCCGGCCAACTCGTCGAGGATGAACGGCGACCAGATCACCATGGCCGCCTTGCCGGCGAAGTAGGTGGCCCGGGTGGTGTCCACGTCCTGCGCGCCCTTCACCGAACTGGTGCGGATCAGGTCGCCGTAGAAGCGGAACGCCTCGACGCACTGGGGTGAATCCAGGGTGATCTCGCCCGAGTCGTCGGTGAGCTGGCAGCCGTTGGCCAGCGCCAGGTGCTCGAAGGTCTGCTGGGTGAACACGTCGCTGGGGGCGGTCGCCGCGGTGATCCCGGCGACGCCGCCGGTGTTCAGCGCCGCCGCGGCGGCGGTGATCCGCTCGTACGTGTCGGGGGCGGGCAGGTTGGCGGCGGCGAACAGGTCCTTGCGGTAGACGAGCAGTTGACCCCACCCGTCACTGGGCACGGAGAGCTGTCTGCCGTCGTCGGAGGTGAGCTCCAGGGCGCGCGGTGAGAAGGTCTGCCGGCCCAGCCCGTCGACGACCTCCGCGTTCGCTGAGGCGTGCAGCAGTTCGTTGCCGGCGAGCGTACGGATGCCGGCGAGGGAGACCGAACCGACCACGTCGGGCAGGTCGCCGGCGGCGGCGTTGGCGGCGATCAGGGAGGGGAACTGGTCCTCGTTGACGGTCACGAGGTCGACCTGGATCCCGGTCTTCGCGGTGAAGTCGGCGATGATCGCCTTGGTGGCGGTCACCCGGTCGGCGACGTCCTCCAGGCTCCAGACGGTGATCTTCTTGCTGTTGCTGCCGGACTCGTCGTCGCCACAGGCCAGCAGGGTGGACGTGGTCAGTGCCAGGATCAGGGTGGTGGCGAGTATCCGCCTCGGAGGTGCTGACATCGGTGGCACTCCTCTCGAAGGGTACATGACGGATTCAACGCCTTCGATTGATCAATGGCAAGACATATGGCGATTTTTTGCTATCCTGGAGCCCAGTGCTACCGGGATGTGACTCATGGTCAATTGGGTTGTCTCTCTCGCCGGGCCTCGACGGATCAGCCTCGAGCCCTGCTCCCCGGATCCGCTCGGCCCCGGCCAGGTTCGCGTCCGCACCTGCTACTCGGGCATCTCCGCCGGCACCGAGCTGACCCTCTACCGGGGCAGCAACCCCCGGCTCAGCAAGGACTGGGACGACACCGCCCGGATGTTCGTCCCCCGACAGACACCGGTGCCCTACCCGCTGATCGGCTTCGGCTACGAGGAGGTCGGCGAGATCGTCGAGGTGGCGGCGGAGGTCACCGACCGGCACCCGGGGCAACTGGTCTGGGGCATCTGGGGGCACCGGGCCGAGGCCGTGCTCGCCGCCGAGGCGGTCCGTCCGCTCCCCGCCGGGCTGGACCCACTCGCCGCGGTCTTCGCCCGACCCGGCGCCATCGCCCTGACCGCCGTGCTCGCCGGCGACCTGCACCTCGGCGACTGGGTGGGTGTCTTCGGGCAGGGCGTCATCGGGCTGCTCGCCACCCGACTCGCGGTGCTCTCCGGCGCCCGGGTGGTGGCCGTCGACCCGGTGCCCGCCCGGCTGGACCACGCCGTCCGATACGGCGCCCGCCACACTGTGGACGCCGGGGGCGAGTCCGCCGCCGCCGCGCTGCGCCGGGCCACCGACAGCCGGGGCGCGGACGTGTGCCTGGAGCTGTCCGGCGCGTACCCGGCGTTGCACGAGGCGATCCGCTCCACCGCACACGCCGGCCGGGTCGTCGCCGCCGGCTTCTACCAGGGCCCGGCCGACACGCTCGGCCTCGGCGAGGAGTTCCACCACAACCGCATCCAGTTGGTCGCCGCCCAGGTCTCCGGGCCCACCCCCGCGCCGAGCATGGCCGGGCGGTGGACCGGCGACCGGGTCGCGCAGACCTTCATGGACCTGGTGGCCGACCGCAGCGTCGATCCGTTGCCGCTGGTCAGCCACATCGTCGACGCCAGCGCCGTCGCCGACGCCCTCGCGCTGCTCGACCGCGGCGCCGGTGACGTCCTCCAAGTGGTGCTGAGGTTCTAGATGACCACCATCGCGCTGGCCTGCCAGGAACAACTCCTGCCAGGCACCGACCTGATCCAGAAGTACGCCCTCGCGACCGCCCTCGGCTACCAGGGCATCGAACTACGCGGACGCGGCGACCTCGCGTTCGCCCGCCGGCTGCCGGAGCTGCGTCGGGCCCGCGCCGCCGGGGTGGTGATGCCCACCGTCTGCGTCGAGATGGACCACTTCATCGGTGACTTCGACAGTGACCGGTCCGCCGACGCCGTCCGCAACCTACGTTCCCAGCTCTCGGTGATCGCCGAGCTGGGCGGCGTCGGGGTGATGACCCCGGCATCCTGGGGGATGTTCTCCCGACGGCTGCCACCGTTCGAGCCGCCCCGCCCGCCCGCCGACGACCGGCAGGTCCTCCTCGACGCCCTCGGCGAGCTGGGCGAGCACGCCCAGGCCGAGGGGGTCACCCTCTTCCTGGAACCCCTCAACCGGTACGAGGACCACATGGTCAACCGCCTCGACGAGGCGGTGGCGCTGTGCGCCGCACTCGCACTGCCCTCCGTCCGGGTGGTCGCCGACACCTTCCACATGAACATCGAGGAGGACGACGTGCACCGCGCGCTTCGCGCCGCCGCGCCCTACCTCGGGCACGTGCAGGTCAGCGACTCCAACCGCTACCAGCCGGGCGCGGGGCACCTGGACTGGCCGGCGCTGGTGCGTACCCTGCTGGAACTGGACTACCGGGGTTGGCTCGCCCTGGAGTGCCGGCTGCGCGGCGACCCGGTCCGGGCCCTGCAGGAGGCCGCGACGGTGCTGCGACACCCGCTGCCCCGGCGGGCCGCCGCGTGACCGCCGACGCCGGGGCGACACACGCCGCCCGCACCCGCACCGGCGGCCCGGCCGAGCCGGCCGCGCTGCGTCGGCTGGCGGTCGACACGCTCGACGCCAACTGGGAACACGACCACACCGTGCCGTCGCGCACGCTCTACCCACACCAGTGGAGCTGGGACTCCGCGTTCATCGCGATCGGGCTCGCCCAGGTCCGCCCCGAACGGGCCTGGCAGGAGTTGGCGAGCCTGTTCCGGGCCCAGTGGGCCGACGGACGGGTGCCGCACATCGTGTTCAACCCGGCGCTGCGGGTCGGCGCGTACTTCCCGGGGCCGGAGATGTGGCGCAGCGCCGACGCCCAGGGCACCCCCGCCGTGGACACGTCCGGCCTGGTCCAGCCGCCGGTGCACGCGCTCGCCGCGTTGCTGGCGTACCAGCGGGCCCCCGCACCCGACGCGCCGGCCGCGCTGGGGCGGCTCTATCCCGCCCTGGTCGCCCAGCAGCGCTACCTGGCCGACCGGCGTGACGTCGCCGGTGACGGGCTGGTCTGCGTCGTGCACCCGTGGGAGTCCGGGCTGGACAACAGCCCCGCCTGGGACGCGCCGATGGCAGCGGTCGACGCCGAGGCGGCGGTGATGCGCGCGTACCGTCGGCACGACACCGCGCACGCCGACGCCGCGCACCGCCCCACGGACCTGGACTACGCGCGCTACCTGGCGATCGTGGCCGCCTACCGCGAGCACGGCTACGCCGACCGGGATCTC
This sequence comes from Micromonospora sp. WMMD964, assembly GCF_029581455.1. Classification (NCBI taxonomy): domain Bacteria; kingdom Bacillati; phylum Actinomycetota; class Actinomycetes; order Micromonosporales; family Micromonosporaceae; genus Micromonospora; species Micromonospora sp. WMMD964. The sequence continues at coordinate 4,105,379 of NZ_CP120860.1, forward strand.
GCCGACGACCACCCGTTCCTGGTCGAGTGTCCGCTGTTCAACGCGGCCTTCGGGTCCGCCGAGCACGCGCTCGCCGACATCGCCGCGCTCCTCGGCCACGACCCCGGGCCGCACCGCGCCCGCGCGGCCCGGATCACCGAAGCATTGGTACGCCGGCTCTACGACCCGCTCACCGGTACGTTCCAGCCCCGCGACCTGCGCACCGACCGGCTGATCAGCGCGCGCAGCGTGCTCGGGCTGACCCCGCTGGTCCTGCCGGACCTGCCGACCCGACAGGTCGACGCGCTGGTGGTCGAGGCCCGGTCGGCGCGCTTCGGGGTGGCCCGGCACATGGAGCGGCCGTTGCCCACCTACGACCGCACCGCGCCCGACTTCGAGCCGCTGCGCTACTGGCGGGGGCCGAGCTGGCTGAACATCGGTTGGCTGGTCCGGCGCGGGCTGCTCACGCACGGGCATCCGGAGCTGGCCGCCGGGCTGGGCCACTCGATGATCGGTCTGGTCGCCGGGGCGGGCTGCCACGAGTACTTCCATCCGGACACCGGCGTCGGGTTGGGTTCACCGGCGTTCAGCTGGACCGCCGCGCTACTGCTCGACCTCCTGGCGGAATGAATCCGCTCCCGCTGCCGGTGGTAGCGTGCCCGGTCCGCCGGCCGGAAGGAACATCGTGGGCGAGATCGACAAGGTGGCCTGGATCCTCATCGAGGACGGACGGGTGCTGAGCACCCGTTCGATGGGCAAGGAGGCGTGGTACTTGCCGGGCGGCAAGCGCGAGCCGGGCGAGACCGACCTGGAGACCCTGCGTCGGGAGATCGGTGAGGAGTTGAGCGTCGAGATCGACGTCCCCTCCGCCGTACACCTGGGCGTCTTCACCGCTGCGGCGCACGGCCACGCGGCCGGCGTCACCGTACGGATGACCTGCTACCGGGCCGGATATCGGGGGCGGTTGCAGCCGGCCAGCGAGATCGCCGAGATGGCCTGGCTCGGGTACGCCGACCGGCACCGCACCTCCGCCGTCGACCACATCATCTTCGACCACCTGCTGGCCGAGGACCTGCTGCGCTGAGGGCGCAGTTTGTCGACGCCGGCCGGGGGTAACCGCCCGGACGTGACCGACGGCGACGGCTTTCCGTACTTCATCGACGCGGTGTCCCGGCGGTCCGGCCTGCCGACCGAGCAGGCCGCCGCGCTCGCCCGCGCCGTCCTCCAGACGATGGCCGAACGGGTGACCGGCGGCGCGCCCGACGACCTCGTGGGCCACCTCCCGAACAACGTCGGCGGATATCTGACCGGCCCGGCCCCGGTCGACGGCGGCGCCGGGGCCGCACCGTCGTCGGACGCCGGCCCGGCGGAGTTCCTCCGTCGGGTGGAGCAGCGTGCCGGGGTGGACCCGGCCGCCGCCCGGGCCGGAACCGGAGCGGTCTTCGCGACCCTGCGGGAGGCGATGACCGTACGGGAGTTCCGCGAGATGGTGGCGCGACTGCCGCGCGACGACGGTGGCCCCCGGCCAGGTCCCGTGTGATCCACTCGCGTGGGCCCTGCCGGCGATCAACGTGAACCCGGACTGATCGGGAGCCGGGGCGTGGTACGAGTGCTCGGTGGAACGCGTCAAGGCGGCTGTCGCGCAGATCCGCAGTCGCGGTGGCCGGGCGGGCCGAGTACGGCTCAGCCAGTTGGAGGCCGCCCTGGTCATCTCGGTGCAGGCCGGGCTCGCCGCGGCACTGGCCTGGGCGATCGGGCACGACCTGCTGGACAACCCGGCGCCGGTCTTCGCGCCCTCCGCCGCGGTGGGCACGATCGTCGCCGCGCTCGGCCAACGCGCGCACCGCACGATCGAACTGCTGCTCGGCGTCGGCCTCGGCATCGCCACCACCGACCTCCTGTTGAGCGTCCTGGGCACCGGGTTCTGGCAGACCGGATTCGTCGTCGGATGTGCCGTGCTCGCGACGCTCGTGCTCTTCGGGCGCAGCGGGGCGGCCGTCGGCCAGGCCGGCGGTACGGCGGTGCTGCTCGCGACCCTCACCCCGGCCCAGAACGACCTGGAATGGCCGCGGATCGTCGAGGCGCTGGTCGGCGGCGCGGTGGGCCTCGTGGTTGTCGCGTTGCTGGTGCCGTTGAACCCGATGCGGATCCTCGACCGGGACGCCGCGCCGATCTACCAGCGGCTCGCCGGCCAACTGCGGGAGGTGGCCGGTGCACTGACCACCGGGGATCAGCAGCGGGCGGTCCGCGCCCTGGACCTCCTGCGCGACATGGGTCCCGCCCTGGATCGGATGCACCAGGCGCTCAGCGGCGCCGAGGAGGTGGTCAGCCTCGCCCCCGCCCGGTGGCTGCGGCGGCAGGACGTGGAACGGTTCGCGCGGGCGAGCCGGCAGGTGGAACGCGTCATCGAACACAGCCGGGGCGTCGCCCGTCGGTCGGCGATGGCTCTGCAGTACCGCGAGCGGATTCCCCCCGCCCTGTCCACCAGCGTCGGGCGGCTCGCCGACGCGGTCGAGTTGCTGCGCCGGGAGCACCGCGCCGGGCGGCCGACGGAGCGGACCCGCCAGGCGGTGCGCGACGCCGTCTACCAGGCGGGTCGTGCCCGCGGCCAGGGCGTCGACGAGTTCGGCGACGCGGTGGTGACCCAACTGCGTACCGCCGCCAGTGACCTGCTCCGTGCGATCGGCTCCGACGCGACGTCGGCGAACGACGAGGTACGTACGGCGGTGCAGGACGGCGAAGCCTCCGTCCACAGGAGCGGGTGAGCACTGCGCGTCAACGAGGGTCCGGCCGGGCGTCGTCGCCGAAGGCGGCGGTGAGGGCTTTCGCGACCAGGGCGGGCAGCTCGCTTCGTCCGTCGTCCTCGGCCCACCGCACCAGTGCCGTGTGCATGGCGGCCAGGCAGGCGCTCGCCGCCGCGTGGGCGTGGAACGCGGCGTCGGGGTCGGTGGCGTCGTCCCCGAGCGCGGTGACGATGGCCTGCTGGAGCGCGTAGGTGTTGTCCAGGTGCTTGGCCCGCAGGGCCGGCGTCGAGATCATGAGCCGGAGTCGGGCGAGCAGGAACCGCCCGTTCACCGACAGGTCGCTCCCACCGCGGCCGCCGGTCAGGGCCGTGGTCGATTCGATCAGCGCTCCGCCGATGCGGCGGACCAGGGGCTGGGTGGCGGGTGACGCGGCGATCCGGTCGGCGACGAGTCGGCCGTGCTGGTCGATCAGGACCAGGTCTTCCTTGGTGGGGAAGTGCCGATAGACGGTCATGGGGGAGACGCCCGCGGCCTCGGCGACGTCGTTGACGGTGGTGGCGTCGTACCCGCGCTCGGTGAACAGCCGCACGGCGTGCGCCTGGATCGCGCGTTGCGTCTCGGCTCGGCGCTGAGCGCGCAGGGTCGACTGCTGGTCGGGCATGTGATAGACACTACCTCAGTGGTAGTCACTACCAGATTGGTAGCGACTAACTGATGCGTGAGGTGGTCGGCATGGGTGAACTGATCGGCACGACGGCTCTGGTCACCGGGGCGTCGCGCGGTATCGGGCGGGCGATCGCGATCCGCCTGGCGGCGAACGGCGCGATGGTCATCGTCCACTTCGGCACCGACGAGGAGGGCGCGACGACGACGGTCGACGAGATTCAGCGCGCCGGTGGAACCGCGCTCGCCGTACGCGCGGAGCTGGGCGTGGACGACGACGTCGAGACCCTCTTCGCGGGAGTGGAGACCGCCCTGGCCGGGCGTCCACTCGACATCCTCGTCAACAACGCGGCCACCGCGCCGGCCGGGCCGCTCGGCGTCACGACGCGGGCGCAGTTCGACCACCTCTTCGCGGTGAACGTGCGCGCGCCGTACTTCATCAGCCAGCGCGCCCTGTCACTGCTGCGCGACGGTGGCCGCATCATCACGATCTCGTCGGTGGCGACCCGGATGGCCAACGCCACGCAGACCTCCTTCGCCATGACCAAGGGCGCGATCGAGACGATGAGCATGACCCTGGCCAACCAGGTCGGGGTCCGGGGGATCACCGTCAACGCGGTCGCCCCCGGTGCCACCCGCACGGCCACCAACGGACCGGCCTTCGAGGCGCCGGGCCTGGTCGACCTCATCGCCGCGACGACCGCCCTCAACCGGTTGGGGGAACCCGACGACGTCGCCGAGGTGGTCGCGTTCCTCGCCTCCGACGCCGCGCGTTGGATCACCGGCCAGGTCATCGACGCGAGTGGCGGCCTGTTCCTCGGGCCGCGGCTCTGATCACCGCTGGACGGCGTCGGCCTCGACCAGGTCGTCCGGCTCGCTGATCCAGGCGGAGAAGACCGGCAGCCCGTGCCACGGCCCGGTGCCACCGCCGGCCGGGGTGTCGGTGGCGACGGCCACCACCGCGTACGGGTGACCGAAGCGCAGCTCGGCGGTGCGGGCGACGCCCTCGGGTGGCAGGCTGACCAGGCCGAACACACCGGTCACCGCCGCCGCCTCGAAGCCGTACCGGTCGAAGCGGGCCACCGCCGACTGCCGCGCCTCGAAACCGAACACGGGTGTGGCCAGCGCCTTCGCCACCGTCGCGGTCGCGGCCGGGAAGCCGAGCGTCGGGGCGGCCAGGTCGTGGTCGCTGCGGGCCGACCAGCAGGGCAGCACGGCGTGGTGCCGCTCCTCGCGGCCGTCGCGGGCCCGGGTCCGCACCCGTTCCTCGCTCACCGTCCAGAGCGGAGTGTCGCCGAGCGGCAGGTCGAACAGCGAGCGGGCGCCGGCCGGTCGCGCGCCGTCAGCCGCGCCGGCACCGAGGTCGTACGCGACGGCCAGCACCTCGGCCGGCGGCACGTCCGCCGCGGCCGCCACCGAGAGGACCACCAGCCCCGCGCCGTCGGTCGCCTGGGCCGGGGCGGCGTGCACGATGACGTCACCGACCCGCGTGGTCGACACGATGGCGCACCGGTGGCCGTGGCTCGGGCTGCGCAGCGCCTGCCGTAGCCGACGCGCCCACGGGCCGCCGAGCGTGCGGGCGTCGGCGACGTCGAACGGGGTCGCCCAGGACACCCGGGTGGCCAGGGCGCTGGCGAGGGCGAAGACCACGTCCGGGGTGACCTTCAACGGAAACGTATCGATCAGACCGTCGGTGTGCTCGCGTGCCCAGGCGTCCAGCCCGGCCTGGTCGGGCAGTACGCCGACTTCGGTGCTCCTGGGCAGCGCGGCCCGCCACCCGGTCGACCCGACGTGGCCCCGCGCCGACCTCTGCCAGAGCGCGGTGGCGGACCTGACCAGCGGGTGCGGCGCGTCCAGCAGCGCGCGGGCGGCCTCGGCGGCCTCGGCCAGGTCGGTGCCCAGGGCACGGGCCAGGTCCTCGGCGGCCGGGTCGCCGTCGGCTGCCGTCGTGGCGCAGACCGCGAGCAGCAGCCACGCGCCGAGCGGGGAGGCGACGTGGTGCCGGTCGCCGGCCGAGGCGTGCAGCCGTGCGGCGTACGCGGACAGCGGCCCGTGCAGATCGGTCGTCATGCCCCCACTGTGCCCTGCGGCCCGGCTCACGACCACAGCTCGAACGGCTCGTCGATCTCCGCACCGGCGAGGAAGGAGGTGATCAGCCGGGGCAGTTGCCCGGGGTAGAACCGTTGCGTGCTGGCCGCCACCTCGTCCAGCGGCCACCAGCGGAAGTCGAAGTAGTCCTCCAGCTCGTAGTCGAGCCGGTACGCCTCGTCCACGTCGGGACCGGGACCGGCCAGCCGTACGACGACGACCACCTCGTCCTGCACGTGCCGCACCTGCCGGTGCAGGAAGCTCGCCCGCCGACGCCAGGTCGGCGGGCCGACCTGGTCGACGGCGACCACGATCCCGGTCTCCTCGCGTAGCTCCCGCACCGCGGTGTCGCGATAGGTCTCCCCGGGGTCCATGCCGCCGCCCGGCAGCTCCCACCAGGTGCCCAGCCGGGGATGATCGGGGTCGCGGGTGTGGAACAGCAGCACCCGGTCGATGCTGTCGGTGACCACCACCCGCACCGCGCGTCGTTCCAGGATCGGCAGGTCGTGGGGCACCTCGTTCATCGCGCCAGTCTGTCGCATCGCCCACTCGGGCGGGGGGTAGGCTGCCCGCCGTGGCTGGTCTGTTGAGGAATGTCGCGGCTCGCATCTCCCGGGTCGGCGCGGTGATCCCGTCGCCCCGACGCAGCGGGCCCGCCCCCGCCCAGGTGGCCCGCCGCCGTCAGGTGAGCGCGTTGCAGCGCCGGGAGCTGACCTACGCCCCGGAGCGCGACGGTCAGGCCGACCCGGGCGAGATCGTCTGGACGTGGGTGCCGTACGAGGACGACCCCCGGCAGGGCAAGGACCGGCCGGTGCTGGTCGTCGGGCGGCACAGCCGGACGCTGTTCGGGCTGATGCTGTCCAGCCAGAGTGAGCGCGACGGGCAGCGGCACTGGTTCGCGCTCGGGCCGGGCGAGTGGGACCGGGACAACCGGCCGAGCTGGGTTCGGTTGGACCGGGTGCTCACCATGCGCGAGGACAGCATCCGCCGCGAGGGCGCCGTGTTGGACCGGCCCCGGTTCGACCGGGTCGGGCAGGCGCTGCGCGCCGGTTACGGCTGGCGCTGACCGGATCGCTGTCGAGCGGGTCGTCGGTCAGGCCGGCTCGCGGCTCGGGCCGACCGCGGCGCTGCGCGCGTCCGGCGGCGGGTACGGCTGCTCGGCGAGCAGCCGGGCCAGGTGTGCGCTGTTGAGCGCCAGTGCCCTGGTGGTGCGGCCGGTGGTGTCCGGCTTCGGGCCGGCGTCGCGGTAGTCCACGGTGTGCAGTGCCTCGCCGACCCAGTAGGTGGCGGCGGCCGCCGCGAGGGTGAACCCGACCTCGTTGAGCGCCTGCTGCACCTGGCCGATCGTGTGGTGCGCGCCGTCCTCGTTGCCGACGACCGCCACACCGGCCACCTTGCCGTAGGTGAGCAGTCGGCCCTCGTCGTCGGTCTCGGAGAGTTCGGCGTCGAGCCGTTCGAGGACCATCTTGCAGACGCTGGACGGCTGACCGAGCCAGATCGGCGTGGCGATGACGAGCACCTGGGACGCCAGCAGCTTGGCGCGGATCGACGGCCAGCCGTCGCCGTCGCCCTCGTCGGTGGACACCCCGAAGCGCACGTCGTGGTCGACGACCCGGACCAGCTCGCCCTCCACGCCCTGCGCGGCCAACTCGGCGAGCACCTCCCGGGCGAGCTGCTCGGAGCTGGACGGTGCGGGTGACGGCTTGAGGGTGCAGTTGAGTACGAGGGCGCGGATGCTCGCCACGTCGATTCCCTTCGGCCGTCGCGTGAGGATTCCGGTTTCCCCATACCCGGACACCGCCCCGGGACACCTCCGCACGATTAATGCGCTGGGCCGGTCTCCCGGCCGGTGGCATGGTCACCCCATGGTCGAGGATGTCCCGCGGCGGGTCGCCGAGCAGGTCCGGGCCGGCTTCGGCCTGGAGATCTCCGCGATGGAGCTGGTGACCCACGGTGCGGACCAGCGCGCCCGCCTGTGGCTGGCCCGCACCGTCGACGGCGGCCGGTACGCGGTCAAGCTGAGCGGTGGCGGCACCGCCGCCGGTCTGGTCGTCACGGCGTACCTGGCCGACCAGGGGGTGCCGGGGATCGCCGCCCCGCTGCGGACCCGCGACGGTGGCCTGTCCGTCGACCACGACGGGTGTCGCCTCTCGGTGATGCCGTGGGTCTCCGACCAGCGGGCCCTCGACGGCCCGATGACCGACGCGCACTGGCGCGCGTACGGCGAGGTGCTGGCCGCCGTGCACGCGGTGCCGGTGACCGAGCGGTTGCGACGGCTGTTGCCGACGGGCGGCGCGGCGTACCCCTCGATCGTGGCCTCGACCCGCGCGGTGGCCGAGCGGCTGCGCGACCCGGACGACCCGGCCGGGCCGTTGGCCGCCGCGCTGGCCCGCCAGTGGTCCGCGGCGGCCGACCGCGTGGACGCGCTGACCCGGCACGTCGAACGCCTCGCCTCCCACCAGGGGATCGGCCCCGGCCCGGACGTGGTCTGCCACGGTGACCCGCACCTGGGAAACCTGCTGCTCGGCGCGGACGGGCAGGTCTGGTTGATCGACTGGGACGACGCGGTGCTCGCGCCGCCCGAGTGTGACCTGATGTTCGTGGTCGGTGGCGTGCTGGCGTTCGCCCCGGTCAGCGCCTCCCAGCAGGAGGCCGCCCTCGCCGGGTACGGGCCGGTCGACCTCGACAGCGCCCGTCTCGCCTGGTTCCTCGCGGTCCGCGCGCTGGACGACCTCTCCGACTGGACCCGCCAGGCGCTGGATCCGCACGCCGAGACGGCCGACCGGGGGCGGGCGGCACGGATCGTGCGGGGGCTGGTGTCCGACGTCGGTCTGGTCACTCTCGCCGATGCGGCGCTGCGCGACCTCGACCGGCGGAGCTGAGCGGGGACCGCGTCCGTCCGCATCCGGAGAACACGAACGGCCCGGAGAACACGAACGGCAAGGAGGTCACGCGCTCCTTGCCACCTCCAACATATAGCGCACCCCGGGTCTTGCGGCAAGACCCGGGGTGTGCCGCAGAATCTCCTGTCGACGCCCAAAGCTGGGAAAATCGGGGGATTCCATGATCGATGTGATCATTGCCGGCGGTGGACCGACCGGCCTGATGCTCGCCGCCGAGCTGCGGCTGCACGGCGTGTGGGTGCTCGTGGTGGAGAAGGACAGCGAGCCGACCCGGTTCGTCCGCTCGCTCGGCCTGCACGCGCGCAGCATCGAGGTGATGGACCAGCGCGGTCTGCTGGAGCGGTTCCTCGCGCTCGGACAGCAGCACCCGGTGGGTGGCTTCTTCGCCGCCATCCCCAAGCCGTCGCCGGGCGGGCTGGACACCGCACACGCGTACGTCCTCGGCATTCCGCAGACCACCACCGACCGCCTGCTGGCCGAGCACGCCGGCGAGGTCGGCGTCGAGATCCGGCGGGGCTGCGAACTGGTCGGCCTCAGCCAGGACGAGCACGGGGTGACGGCGGAACTCGCCGACGGCACGCGGGTGCGCTCCCGGTACCTCGTCGGCTGCGACGGTGGTCGCAGCACCGTCCGCAAACTGCTCGGCGTCGGCTTTCCCGGCGAGCCCAGCCAGGTCGAGTCGCTGCTCGGCGAGATGGAGGTGGGGGTCGCGCCGCAGACGGTGGCCGACGTGGTGGCCGAGGTCCGCCGGACCCACCTGCGATTCGGTCTGGGGCCACTCGGCGACGGGGTGTACCGCGTCCTCGTCCCGGCCGAGGGGATGGCCGAGGACCGCTCGGTCCCGCCGACCATCGAGGAGTTCAAGACCCAACTCCGGGTGTACGCGGGCACCGACTTCGGCGTGCACTCGCCGCGCTGGCTGTCCCGCTTCGGCGACGCCACCCGGTTGGCCGAGCGGTACCGGACCGGCCGGGTGCTGTTGGCCGGTGACGCCGCGCACGTCCACCCGCCGACCGGTGGGCAGGGGCTCAACCTCGGCATCCAGGACGCGTTCAACCTCGGCTGGAAACTGGCCGCCGAGGTGAACGGCTGGGCGCCGGAAGGGCTGCTGGACAGCTACCACACCGAGCGGCATCCGGTGGCCGCCGACGTGCTCACCAACACGCGTGCGCAGATGGTGCTGCTGTCGCCGGAGCCGGGCCCCCGGGCGGTGCGTCACCTGATGTCGGAGCTGCTGGACTTCGAGGAGGTCAACCGGTTCCTGATCGAGAAGATCACCGCCATCGGCGTCCGGTACGACCTCGGCGCGGGCCACGAGCTGCTCGGCCGGCACCTGCGCGACGTACGGCTGAAGCACAACGGTCGCCTCTACGAGCTGATGCGGGGTGGCCGTGGTCTGCTACTCGACCAGACCGGCCGGCTCTCCGTCGCCGGTTGGGCGGACCGGGTCGACCACATCGTCGACGTGAGCGACGAACTGGCGGTGCCCGCCGTACTGCTGCGGCCGGACGGCCACGTGGCGTGGGTGGGCGACGATCAGGCGGACCTGCGCGGCACGTTGCCCAGGTGGTTCGGCGCACCCGTCGAGGGCGACCCGTCAGCGCTCGGCGCTGTCGACCAGTTGCCGGGGTGACCGGGCGCCACCGAGGCTCTTCGCCTGGTACATGGCGGCGTCGGCGCGGCTGAGCGCCTCGGTGAGCTGGGCCGGACCGGTCACCGGGGCGAGCCCGACGGAGGCGGTGACCCGGACGCTGCATCCGCTGAGCCGGATCGGCGCGGCGACGGTCTCGGCGAGGCGACGGGTGGAGTGCTCGATCCAGCGCCGGTCGACGGTCGGGCTGGCGAGCAGGCCGGCGAACTCGTCCCCGCCGAGGCGGGCGACGAGATTGTCACCGGCGAAGCCGGCGAGTCGTTCGGCCACACTGATCAGCACCTGGTCGCCTGCGGCGTGCCCGTACCGGTCGTTGATCTGTTTGAAGTCGTCGAGGTCGAGCACCACGGCGATCAGCGGCTGGCCGGCCGCGTCGGTGAGCAGGGCGGCCGCGAGGCGGTAGAAGGCGCGTCGGTTCGGCAGGCCGGTGAGGGGGTCGTGGCTGGCGGCGTGGCGTTCGGCGGCGAGCTCGGCCTGCAGGTGCTCGATCTCGGCCTCGGCCCGCACCGCCCGCCGGCGAAGTTGCCAGGAGGAGAGAAGCGCGCCGGCCGCGCAGATGCCGGAGGCGACACTCATCGGATCCGGCACGAACCCTCCCATCGCCGCGACCGCCTCCAACGCTCGGCCGACGCGGAGCGCCGCGTCGGGCCAGTTTTACCTGATGGTTGCCCCTGTGGGGTGACTCAACGTGAACGGATGCACACCGATCATGTGCGTTATCATGCTCGCCGTCCGGTGCAGATGCAATAGCAGATGCACGTGCAGAACCGTCCGATGTCGATACCGCACCCCTCGCCGTCACCGCTCCTCCCACGGCCACCGGCGGGCTCGTGAGCAGAAAGACGCCTCCATGCAGCAGCCACCCAATGGCGTACCGATCCATCAGTTGCCCCCGCTGAGCTGGCAGAAGAGCCGCCGCAGCAACCCCAGCGGCAACTGCGTCGAACTCGCCGAACTGCCCGGGGGAGCGGGCATCGCGGTTCGCAACTCACGGCACCCGGAGGGGCCGGCACTGATCTACACAGTGGACGAGATCGCCGCCTTCGTGCTCGGCGCGCGGGACGGGGACTTCGACCACCTGATCAACTGACCGTCCCGGGTGGGGTCGTCCCGGCGACGGGACTTATTCACCGGCGCGGAGGAGTTCACCTCACTGTCGGTCCATGGCATGCTTACACGTCGGCCGGGCCAGGTACCCGACCGCGTGGGTCGGTGTCCGGAGGTCCGCACGTGACGATGGTTCCCGCCGAGGGTGGCCCGACGACCGGGCCGACCGTGCTGCGCATGCTGCTCGGCGCCCAGTTGCGTCGCCTGCGGGAGACCAGCGGGGTGACCCGTGAGGGCGCCGGCTGGGAGATCCGCTCCTCCGAATCGAAGATCAGTCGGATGGAGCTGGGTCGGGTCGGCTTCAAGGAGCGCGACGTCTCCGACCTGTTGACCCTCTACGGCGTCACCGAGGAACACGAGCGCGAGGCGCTGCTGAAGCTCGCCCGGGACGCCAACAGCCCCGGCTGGTGGCACCGCTACGGCGACGTGCTGCCCACCTGGTTCCAGTCGTACCTGGGGCTGGAGGCCGCTGCCGCGTTGATCCGCAGCTACGAGGTGCAGTTCGTGCCCGGCCTGTTGCAGACCGGGGACTACGCCAGGGCGGTCGTGCTGCTCGGGCACGGCGCGGCCGGCGCGGCCGAGATCGACCGACGTGTCGCCCTGCGGATGCAGCGGCAGCAGTTGCTCCACCGGGATAATCCGCCGCAGCTCTGGGCCGTGGTGGACGAGGCGGCCCTGCGCCGCCCGATCGGTGGGCCCGCGGTGATGCGCGGCCAGCTCACCGCGCTGATCGAGGCGACCAAGTCGCCGAACATCCGGCTCCAGGTCATCCCGTTCGCCGCCGGTGGGCACGCCGCAGCCGGGGGCGCCTTCACCATCCTGCGCTTCGGTGACCAGGAGTTGCCCGACATCGTCTACATCGAACAGCTCACCAGCGCTCTCTACCTCGACAAGCGTGACGACCTGGATTACTACGCGGTGGCCATGGAGCGGCTCTGCGTCGAGGCCGAGCCGCCGGAGCGCACCCCGGACATCCTCCGCCGGATCCTGGACGATCTCTACCCGGCCTGACCGCTCGGGTCGGTGACCGCCCCGCAGGGCGGCGTCCGAAGCATCGTATTGACCGACGCCAGCCAGTCGGGCTAGTCTCTGGATCGATACAGACTGGATCGATACAGAGGGGTTCCAGTGAAGCCGACACTGCAGGCCGTGGCCGACGCCGTCGGGGTCTCCCGCAGCACCGTTTCCAATGCGTACAGTCGCCCCGACCAGCTCTCCGCCACCCTGCGCAAGCGGATCCTGGACGCCGCACGCCAACTCGGCTACCCCGGCCCCAACCCCACCGCGCGGTCCCTGCGCCGCGGTTTCGTCGGGTCGATCGGTGTGCTGTTCACCTCGCACCTGTCGTACGCGTTCACCGACCCGTTCGCCGTCCGCTTCCTCGCCGGTGTCGGCGAGGCCGCCGAGCGGCACGGCACCAGCATGCTGCTGGTGCCGCTGCCCGCGGCGGTCACCGACGCCCGGCGGGCGGTGGAGAACGCCGCCGTCGACGGATTCTGCGTCTACTGCGTCGCCGACGAGGAGTGGGCGCTGGACGTGATCCGGGACCGCGGGCTGCCGTTCGTCAGCACGGCCCCCCGCGACGACGCCGGGCCCGACGAGCGCTACGTCGGCATCGACGAGCGGGCGGCCGCGCACAGCGTCGCCGCGCACGTGGCGGGCCTCGGTCACCGCCGCGTGGCGCTGCTCGCCGACTCCGTGCTGCCGGACGCCCCGGCCGGCCCTCTCACAGTGGCCGGGGTGGAGCAGGTTCCGCACCCCACCACCCGGGGTCGGCTCACCGGGTTCGCGGACGCGTTCGCCGAGGTCGGCGTCGGCTGGGCCGAGCTGACAGTGCTCAGCGCGCCGGGCAACAGTCGGCAGGCGGCCGTCGCGGCCGTCGCCGGGCTGTTCGACCGACCCGAACCCCCGACCGCCGTGCTGGCCGGCTCCGACGTCCTCGCCCTCGGCGTGCTGGACGCCCTGGCCGCTCGGCCGGCCGGTGACCGCCCACCCGTCTCGGTGACCGGCTTCGACGACGTCCCCGAGGCCGCCGCAGCCGGGCTCACCACCGTCCGGCAGCCCGCCGAGGAGAAGGGCCGCATCGCCGCCCGGCTGCTGCTCGACCCGCCCGCGGACGCGTCGGCCGGTCATGTGTTGCTGCCCACCGCACTCGTCGTCCGGGACTCCACCGGACCCGTCCCGAGGAGTTGACCATGGAACTGCCCACCGGATACCTCACCGCCCTCGACGCGATGAACCGACACGTCAACTCGGCCCGGCCGGACGCCCCGGTCCAGACCGAACGGGTCCGCCGGGCTCCACTCGACCCGACCCGGCAGGCCGCCGCGGTGGCCCTGCGCCGGCTCGCCGACCGCATCCAGCCGCGACCGCTGCCCGCCAACCCGCGCTGCTCCTGACCCGCAGGAAACTCATTCCGGCACGCACGGGACGAACAGTGTGTGTCCCGACACGGAGGGTGGTCGAGAAGGGCTCGGCCAGGCAGACTGGTGAAGCCATGTCGCCTTTCACGCCCACCCTCCGTCTGCACGACCGCTACGTACTGCACGAGCGGATCGGCCTCGGCGGCATGTCCGAGGTGTGGCGGGCCGACGACGACGTGCTCGGCCGACCGGTCGCGATCAAGGTCCTCGCCGGGCAGTTCGCCACCGACCCGCACCTGCGGGCCACCATCCAACGCGAGGCCCGCGCGGCCGCGCGGCTCACCCACCCCCACGTCACCCAGGTGTACGACTACGCCGAGGCCACCCTGGCCGACGGTGCCGTCGTCCCGTACCTGGTGATGGAGCTGGTCGAGGGCCACAATCTCGCCGACCGGCTCCGCAACGGCCCGCTTCCCTGGCCGGAGGCGGTCCGGGTGGCCGGTCAGATCGCCGCCGCGCTCGCCGCCGCACACCGCATCGGCGTCGTGCACCGCGACGTCAAGCCCGGCAACGTCATGCTCACCGACACCGGCGCCAAGGTGCTCGACTTCGGCATCGCCGCGCTCGGCGGGCTCGACGGCCAGTCCGGCGAACCACTGATGGGCACCCCCGCCTACTTCGCCCCGGAACGGCTCAGAGCCGGCCCGCCCGACCCGGCCAGCGACGTGTACGCCCTCGGCGCGCTGCTCTACCGCACCCTCACCGGTCAGGCCCCCCTGCCCGTGCAGAGCTGGGAGGACGCCCTGGAGGTGCACCGGCGCGGCACTGTCGTGCCGCCGCTGCGGGTGCCCGGTCTCCCCGCCGACCTCGCCGACCTGACGCTCGCCTGCCTGGCCGCGAACCCGGCCGACCGGCCCAGCGCCGCCCACCTGGCCCGCCGCTTCGGTGCGGGCCAGCCGGTCGAGCCGCCCACCGAGCTGCTGCGCGTCCTGCCGGCCGCCCACCCGCCCACCCTGATCGACCGCTCGGCCGCCCGCCCCGCCCCGGTCGCCGCCGTGCCGTCCCGCAGCCGGTCGCGCCGGCCCGTCGCCGTGCTGGTCGCGGCCGGCCTCGCCGTGCTCGTCGGTGTCGGTGCCCTGATCACCCAGGGCCGGCTGGGCACCTCGGGCACACCCGACCGGGCCGACGTCGCCGGCGCGCCGTCGGCCTCCGCCCCGGCACCCCGACCCACGACGCAGTCGCCGACACCGAAACCGCCGCCCTCGCCGTCACCGGCCGCCAGCACCGCGCCCCCGACCGCCGGGCAGCAGGTGCCGGTCAGCCTCCGCGAGGTGACCGGCGAGTTCGCCGCCGTCCTCGCCGGCGCGCTGGCCCGTGGTGACGTCGACCGCAAGACCGCCGAAGACCTGCGCGACGAACTCGCCGACCTGAACCGCCACACCCGGGACCGGGCCAAGCGTGTCGCCGAGCTGCGGGAACACATCGCCGAGTTGGTGGAGCGCGACCGGTTGTCAGCGCGGACGGGCGACCAGCTCGACGATCTGCTCGCACGGACCAGCAGCATTGTCACCGGCCGTACGGACGACTGATACCTGCGTCTATGCCGCTGGCATGATGTCCCGATGCGGACACGTCTGATCTTCGTGCGACACGGCGAGTCGCTCCACCAGCTCGAAGGAATCGTGGGCGGACCACGTGGATGCCGGGGCCTCACCCCCCTCGGCCACGAGCAGGCCGACGACCTCGCCAAGCGGCTCACCGGCGAGGTCGCCGCCGACCGACCCGTGGCGGTCTACTCGTCCGTGCTGCGGCGGGCCGTCGAGACAGCGCAACCCATCGCCACCGCGTTCGGCGTCCGGCCGGTGGCCGACTGTGGCCTGTGCACCTGGCACACACCCCCGTACGCCGACGGCCTGCCGGCCGCCCGCTTCCGCACCGAACACGCGGTGCCCGGCGGGGGTGTGTTCCGGCCGTTCGAGGAGGGCAACGAGAGCTGGGCCGAGCTGGTGATGCGCGTCAGCCGGGCGATCATGGAGATCGCCGATCGGCACCGGGGTTCCACAGTGGTCCTGGTCGGTCACAGCGAGACCGTCGAGGGTGCGTTCCACGCGCTCGCCGCGCAGCCGGTCTTCCGGGCGTTCGACCTGGACGTGCCCCCGGCCTCGATCACCGAGTGGACCACCGACCACGATCCGGGCGGCTGGCCGCCGGCCCGTTGGACGCTCCGCCGCTTCGCCGACACCGGCGGGTGGGCCCGAGCGTGACCCGTTCGTCGACGACCGACGGCCACCTGCTCGCCGTCGCCGGCACGGCGTGGCCGTCCGCCTGCTCCCGCCGGTCGTAGTCTCGCAGGATGACGACGATGCAGACGCACACCCTCGCCGTACCCGGTGCCGACCTGGCCTACGACGTCCGCGGTCCGCTGCCCCCGACCGGCGGACGCCCCGTGCTGCTGATGATCGGTCAGCCGATGACGGCGGAGGGCTTCAGCGCGCTCGCGCCGCACTTCACGGACCGTACCGTCGTCACCTACGACCCGCGTGGCCTCGGCCGCAGCGTCCGCACGGACGGCCGGATCGACCACACGCCGCAGCAGCAGGCGGCCGACCTGCACCTGCTGGTCGAGGCCCTCGGTGCCGGCCCGGTCGACGTGTTCGCCAGTAGCGGCGGCGCGGTGACGGCACTCGAACTCGTCGCGACGTACCCCGGTGACGTCGGCACGCTGGTGGCGCACGAACCCCCGATCAACGCAGTGCTCCCCGACGCCCACGCCGCAGAGCGGGCCCGCGCCGGGTTCTACGACGCGTACCAGGCGAAGGGGACCGGCGCCGGCATGGCCGCGTTCATCGCGATGACGTCCTGGCAGGGCGAGTTCACCGACGCGTACTTCGCCCAGCCCACGCCCGACCCGGCGATGTTCGGCCTGTCGACCGACGACGACGGCACCCGCGACGACCCGTTGCTGTCGAAGAACTCGTGGGCGGTCACCGACTACCGGCCGGACGCGGGACTGCTCGCCGCCGCGCCGACCCGGATCGTGATCGCGGTGGGGGAGGAGTCGGCGGGGACGTACACCGCGCGAACGGCCCATGGCTTGGCGGCGGTGCTCGGTCAGGAGGCGGTGGTGTTCCCCAGTCACCACGGCGGCTTCCTCGGCGGCGAGTTCGGCTACGCGGGCAAGCCCGAGGAGTTCGCGGCCCGGCTGCGGGAGGTGCTGGACGCCGGCTGACCGGGCTGGGTCACCCGCGCTGCTCGCTCAGGATCTGCTCCCGCAGGATCTCGGCGTGCCCGCAGTGCTGGGCCAGCTCGCGCAGCACGTGCAGGTACACCCAGCGCAGCGGCTGCGGGCCACTGCGGTGGCCCCGCAGGAGGTCGTCCAGGCCCAGGGTGGCCGTGGCCCGGCGGGACGCCTCGCACGCCTCCTGGTGTGCCTGCCGGACGCCGGCGATGGTGTCGTTGTCGTCGAGGAGGAACGAGTCGCCCGGCGTGGGTGGGATGCCGATCTCGGCGCGTGAGCGGCACGTGACGGCCTCGTCGAACCAGACCTTCTCCACGAAGGTGGCGTGCTTCACCAGACCCAGCAGGGTGGTCCGGGACGGCACCAACGACCGGCGTACCTGCTCCTCGGTCAGCCCGTCCAGGTAGCCGTCGAGCGCCCGGCGGTGCTCGTCGATGAACGCCTCGAACTGCGCCTGCTCCGGCAAGGCGATGACATCGGGTGCGAAGGTCCCCGGCAAGGAAGTCATCCGCGAAGCATTCCAAGGTCATCGTCGGCTTGCAAACACCTTATTCAGCCGAAGGAGAGGAGTGCACCGCGCTCGTCGAAGCGGGCCGTGCCCGCCCAGGCGATCTCCCAGCGGTTGCCCTCCGGGTCGGCGAGGTAACCGGAGCGCCCACCCCAGGGCCGGTCGGTCGGCTCCGCCACCACCGTCGCGCCCGCCGCGACGGCCGCGGCGAAAGCCGTGTCGACCTCCTCGCGGCTGTCGAGGTTGCAGGCCAGGGTGACGCCCGACCAGCCACCGGCCGGGGCGGGCACGCCGGGCGCCGCCTCGGCGGCCAGCTCCGGCAGCGGGTAGAGCGCGAGCAGGACGCCACCGAGCAGGAAGGCCGACCACCCGTCGTCACTGGCCGGCACCTCAGGCCACCCCAGCGACCGGTAGAACGACCGTAGCGTGCCGATGTCGCGTGCTCCCAGCGTGACCACTGACAGTCGGGAGGGGACGGTGTTCATGGTCTGACCGTAATGCGATCAGTCGAGGCGGACGCTGACCGACTCGCCCGGCTCGACTCCCGCGCGGGCGTACACCTCGCCCTGCGGTGTCCAGACCCCCGACCGCCCCGCCGCCTCGGTGTACCCGCCACCGGTCGACCCGGCGAAGCTCGCCACCGCCACCCAGACCCGGTGCGCGGCGGTGATCCGCTGCGCCCGCTCGTCCACCACGGCGGCGTCGCGCGCGGCCTCAACGACGCCCGCCGCGTACACGTCGATCCCGAGCGCCGCGGTCCGCGCCGCGTGCGCGGCGACCCCGGTGTCCTTGCAGATCGCCAACCCCACCCGCCAACCGTCCACATCGAGCACCGCCGGGGCGTCGCCCGGTCGGAAACGGCGGGACTCCGCGCCGCCCAACCACATCTTCCGGTACGCCACGGTCACCCCGCTCCCGGTCACCCCCAGCGTCGCGATGTGGTCGCCCGCGACCGGCGCACCGGCCAGAGCCAACGCGCCCGTCTCCGCGCACGCCTCGACCAGCGGCGTCAACCGCGGGTCGTCGACCGACACGACCGGCGCGTCCAACTCGTACCCCGTCAGCGACAGCTCCGGGAAGACCACCACCCGGGCGCGCGCCGCGCGGACTGCGGCGGCGTGCGCCAGCGCGTTCTCTCCGACATCCAGGGGTACGCACGCCGGCTGCGCCGCCGCGAGCCGCAACGGGGTGCGGTTTTCCACACCCTTACCGATGTGGTCGACTCGTGCGGTCGGGCGGTCGTCCTCATGGTCGACTCTCAGGATCGCTTCGTACCGTGGGGGCATGATTCGAACGTCCCACGTCGTGCTCGCCACCGGAACCCCCACCGCCGCAGCGGAACCGCCGCAGGGCGGGATCGTCGGTTACGTCACCGACCTGGTGGAACGGCTCGGCGGCCCCGGTGCCGGCCTGGCGGTGGCGCTGGAGAACCTCTTTCCGCCGATCCCGAGTGAGGTGATCCTGCCGCTGGCCGGGTTCGTCGCCGCGCAGGGACGGATGAGTCTGGTCGGTGCGATCTTCTGGACCACGCTGGGCTCGGTCGTGGGCGCGCTCGCGCTCTACCTGATCGGCGCGTCGCTGGGGCGCGACCGGATGCGCGCCATCGCGGCCCGGCTGCCGTTGGTGAAGCTCGCCGACGTGGACCGGACCGAGGCGTGGTTCATCCGGCACGGCGTGAAGGCCGTCTTCTTCGGCCGGATGATCCCGATCTTCCGGAGCCTGATCTCCATTCCGGCCGGGGTGGAGCGGATGCCTGTCGCCACGTTCCTGATCTACACCACGCTGGGCAGCCTGATCTGGAACACCACGTTCGTGCTCGCCGGCTATTTCCTCGGCGACAATTGGCATCTGGTCGAGGGCTACGCCGGAATGCTCCAGAAGGTGGTGATCGTCGTCTGCGCGGCGGCGGCCGCCTGGTTCGTCGGGTCGCGTGTGCTGCGCGCCCGCCGCGCCGCCCGCAACCCCGAACCGGCCGCTCCCGAGCAGAGCGACCTGAACGGTGTGCCCGACCCGGCCGGTCGCGGCACCCTCTACCGAAGCGGCTCGTGGGCCTCGGACGAGCGCTGACCGGCCCGATCCGGTTCCCTCCGCTCTGCCTCACCTGACGCGGCACCCGGTGCCGCCGACCGGTGCGTCAGGGCTCGGCGCGAAAGGTGGACGAGATGGTGGGGGAGCGGCGACCCGGCAGGTGGTGGCACCGGCTCCGGCTGCCGGTCGGCGTCGCCGCCGGAATCGCGACGGCCGGTGTCGGGTTCGCCTTCCTCGCCCTCGTCGCCGCGTTCAGCCTGGGCGCGGTCACGCCTGCGGGCCGCCGTCGGGGCGCTGCCCTGACCAGGAGGTACGCGACGCGGCTGGTGCACCTGGAACGTCGCCGCCTGAGCGGGCTGCTCGCTGCGGAAGAGCTGCCCGCGGCGAACGATGTGGCGACCCGACGGCAGCTCGGCTACCTGGCCGCCCGACTGCTACCCGGCACGCTCGGCGTGCTGGCGTACGCCGTGCTGGCCATCGGCGTGGTGCTGGCCGGGATCGTACTGCGCGCCGCCGTACGCGGAGAGCTGGACCTCCTCGACGCCCTGGCCCAGATCGGAGTGGGGGCGGTCCTGCTGCTGCTCAACGTCCAAGCCCTCGCCAGCATCGCGGCGCTGGACGTCCGGTTGGCTCGGCGACTGCTCGGCCCGGATGGTCGAGCGGAGCTGACGCGGCGGGTCCAGGAGCTCACCACCAGCCGGGCCGGGGTCATCGCCGCTGTCGACGCCGAACGACAGCGCATCGAACGCGACCTGCACGACGGCCTCCAGCAACGCCTGGTCGCCCTCGGCATGCTGCTCGGCCGGGCCCGCCGTGCCCGCGACGCCGACCGTACGCACGCGCTGATCGTGCAGGCACACGAGGACGTACAGCGGGCCGTCCAGGAGTTACGCGAGGTGGCATGGCGGGTCTACCCGTCGGCACTGGACAGCAACGATCTGGGGGAGGTGCTGGCGATCGTCGCCCGAGGGTCGGAGGTGCCGGTGCGCATCCGGTGCGAGCTGCCGGTGCGCCCCGAACGGCAGATCGAGACGGTGCTCTACTTCGTGGCCTGCGAGGCGCTCACCAACGCCGCGAAACACGCCGCCGCTAACCTGGTCACCGTCGACATCGAGGCACAGGATGGGTGGGTCCGGATGCGCGTGCACGACGACGGTGTCGGCGGGGCGGAACCAGCCGGGCGCGGCCTGTCCGGGCTGGCCCGGCGGGTCGCCGCCCTGGACGGCCGATTTCAGGTGACCAGCCCGGCCGGCGGTCCGACGATCGTGCAGGCGGAGCTGCCGTGCGGCTAGTCCTCGCCGAAGACTCGACGCTGCTCCGGGAGGGCCTGACGCGGCTCCTCGCCGAGGAGGACCACGAGGTGCTCGCCGGTGTCGGGACCGCCGACGAACTCGTCGAGGCGGTCGGACGAGTCCGTCCCGACGTGGTCGTCACCGACGTCCGGATGCCGCCCACCCACACCGATGACGGACTGCGGGCCGCCCTGGAGATCCGCCGACGGTGGCCCGACACCGGCGTCCTGGTGCTCTCCCAGTACGTGGAGCGGCGGTACGCGGGCCGGCTGCTCGCCGACCGCCCCGAAGGGGTCGGCTACCTGCTCAAGGACCGCGTCGCGCAGGTGGACGACTTCCTCGACGCCCTCGACCGGGTCGCCGCCGGAGGCACCGCCCTCGACCCGGAGGTGATCCGTCAGGTGGTGGCCGGCTCGGAGCGGCCCGACCCGCTCGGTCGGCTCACGCCACGCGAACGGGACGTGCTGCACGAGATGGCGCAGGGCCACACGAACCTCGCCATCGCCCAGCGGCTGCACGTGTCGCAGAGTGCGGTCGAGAAGCACGTCAACGCCATCTTCGACAAACTCGACCTCGCTCACACGGCCGGCTACAGCCGACGAATCCTCGCCGTCCTGCGATATCTGGGCACCTGACGTCCTTACCTCTGCGACGTAGCCGCTCCGCCTTGATCCACTCGACTTCGGCGAAACGGCGGTATCCGTCACCCAGGACACCCCAACTTCGCCGAAGTCGAGTGGATCAAGCCTGCGTACGCGGACTGTGCGCCATGCGTACGTCGGTGGCGTGGATTACCGCCCGGTTTGGGTATCGAACCCTCGATGTCCGGTCCGAATGGGCGAGTTGTCTGGTATCGGACTGTGGTCGGCTGCACTCGTGGGCCGGAATGACGGCCGGGCGGGGGTCGTTACATACTCGGACGATCGCAGGACCACGGCCGCTGGCTCGACCGGCCGGCCCCGGAATGACCCCGGTCCGCAGATCGTTACACCCGGACCCCGGCTCGACCGGCACCCCGCTTCACCGGGTGTCAGCCGATGGTCCGACGCCGGGAATGACCCGGCCCGCTGGGTCGTTACACACGGACCCCGGCCTGACCGGCACCCCGCTTCACCGGGTGTCGCCGGATGGGTCGCCTCCGGGAATGACCCCGCCCCGCGGGTCGTTACACCCGGTCCCGGCGCCGCGAGCCCTCCGCTCGTAGGCCGCCGACCCCGGTGCGACAAGCCCTCGCTTGTAGGTCACCGAATCGCAGACTTCCCCCGTATTACTGCAGCGCCGGACGAGGTGCTCACACCCGCGCGATCTCGGCGGGTGTCCTTACCCCCGAAGGAGCTTCCCCCATGAACACGATCATGCGTAAGAGTGTGCTGTCCGTTGCTGGTCTGGCGTTCGCCGGTGGTGTGTTCGCCGGTCCGGTCGCCGCCCACGCCGACCCGGTGGATGCCAAGCCGGTTGCGACTGCCGTGCAGTCGGGTGCGCCGAAGCCGCAGGGTGAGCAGTCGCGCATCACCCTCAACGGCGAGCAGACCGCGAACGTGAAGGCGATCATCGCCGCGACGAAGAAGGCCGGCCTGCCCGAGCGGGCTGCGGTGATCTCGATCGCGACGAGCCTGCAGGAGTCGAAGTTGGAGAACCTGGGTCACCTCGGCGACGCCAACGACCACGACTCGCTGGGCCTGTTCCAGCAGCGACCGTCCAGCGGTTGGGGTACCCCGGAGCAGATCACCGACCCCGCCTACTCGACGACCGCGTTCTTGAAGGGCCTGAAGCAGGTTGACGGGTGGCAGGACATGCCGCTGACCGAGGCCGCGCAGACCGTGCAGGTCTCCGCCTACCCGGACGCGTACGCCCAGTGGGAGCAGCAGGCCACCGACCTGGTCGCCCAGTACTGGAACAGCTGACCCACCGCACCATCGCAGGACACGAACCGCTGGCCGGCACCCACACCCGGGGTGCCGGCCAGCGGTGTATCCGCCGCGCGGCGACGCCCGCCGCCACTGCGGCTGGCGTTCGCCCGCGAGATCTTGGACAGTTTCCGTTCGCGCGGAACGGAAACTGTCCAAGATCTCGCGATTCGTGGACCGACTTGGGCCGCCTTCGGCGCCCGGGCCGCCTTCGGCTCTCGGCCCCCGGGCCGCCCTCGGCCCCCGGGCCGCCCTCGGCCCCGGCCCCCGGCCCACGGACCTGGCCCGGCCTGCGGACCCCGCCGGGCGCATGGACCTCGCCTGCGGATCTGGTTTTGGTCCGGTCCCATGGACTTGGTTCGGTCTACGGGCGTGCTCCCCGGACCGTGTGCCCCGGCCCGCCCCCGCTCCGGCTGACGCCCCTGGCCTGGCCCACGGCCCTGGCCTGGCCCACGGCCCTGGCCTGGCCCACGGCCCTGGCCTGGCCCACGGCCCTGGCCTTTCGTCCCCGGGCCGTCCGCCTAGCGGATCGCCTGACGGGTTCGGCGGCGGGTCGTGGCGGGGGTGCGATGCCGGGAACAAGGTCGGGGTGGGGTTGGTTGTGGAGGGTGTCGGTGTGACTCAGTGTCCCCGGGCCTCACCTATATCGCCCTCGCGGAATACCGTTCGGCTGGAGCCGCGTCGTGCCACTCGCCGAGAGGCGACCTGCACACCGACACCAGCGCCGCCCCCGGCCCACAAGGCCGGGGGCGGCGCTGTCTGTGCGCAGAGGGCGGCGGCACAATGTCCGGATGACAGACGCGCAGCCGTGGTCCGAGCAGTCGGGCGTGCTCGTCCTCCCCAGTGGGGTCACGGTGCGCGGGCGCCGTGTCGCTGCCGAGACCTCGCCGGCCGACTTCGCCGTGCTGTTGGCCCCTGGTCCGGTGCCGGCCTGGCCGCATCGGCGGATCCGGTGGCCCGACTTCTGGGTTCCGCTGGATCGCGCCGACGCCCTCGATGCCCTGCGGGAGGCGCTGCGGCGGGCGCACGACGGTGAACGCGTCGAGGTGGCCTGCCGGGGTGGGGTGGGTCGTACCGGAACGGCCCTCGCCGCGTTGGCGATCCTGGACGGTCTGCCGGTCGAGCGGGCGGTGCCGTGGGTGCGGTCCGGCTACCACCCGAAAGCGGTCGAGACCCCCTGGCAGCGGCGTTGGCTGCGCCGCGTCGCCTGAGCAGCGAACCAAACCCAGGCTGCGCGCGCAGCCCGGAGAGCCGCGGGCTTCACCCCTTGGGGATCACCGCCGGTTCGGTGACGTACTCGCGTAGGTGGGTGGCGGTGAGGGTGTCGCCGTGGGCCACCAGGTCGGCGGGGGTGCCGGTGAAGACGACCCGGCCGCCGTCGTGTCCCGCCCCGGGGCCCATGTCGATCAGCCAGTCCGCGTGCGCCATGACCGCCTGGTGGTGCTCGATGACGATCACCGTGTTGCCCGCGTCGACCATCCGGTCGAGCAGGGCCAGCAACTGATCCACGTCGGCCAGGTGCAGGCCGGTGGTGGGTTCGTCCAGGACGTACGTGGTGGTCTTCTCCGCCAGGTGGATGGCGAGCTTGAGCCGTTGCCGCTCGCCGCCGGACAGGGTGGTCAACGGCTGACCGAGGCTGAGGTAGCCCAGCCCGACGTCGACCAGCCGGTTGAGGATGGGGTGCGGGAAGAACCCGTGCGCCTCGGTGACCGACATGGCCAGCACCTCGCTGATGTTCTTGCCGCGCAGCGTGTACGTGAGCACCTCGTCGGTGAAGCGTCGGCCCTCGCACCGTTCGCAGACGCTCGCCACGCCGGCCATCATCGCCAGGTCCGTGTAGATCAGGCCGATGCCTTTGCAGGCCGGGCAGGCGCCCTCGGAGTTGGCGCTGAACAGGGCGGCCTTGACGCCGTTGGCCTTGGCGAACGCGGTGCGGATCGGGTCGAGCAGCCCGCTGTAGGTGGCCGGGTTGCTGCGCCGGGAGCCACGGATCGGGGACTGGTCCACGATCACGACGCCGGGTCGGCCGCGCAGCGACCCGTGGATCAGCGAGCTCTTGCCGGAGCCGGCCACGCCGGTGACCACGGTGAGCACGCCGAGCGGGATGTCCACGTCCACGTCGCGCAGGTTGTGCAGGTCGGCCTGGCGGATGGCGAGCTGGCCGGTGGGTCGGCGTACGTCGGCGCGCACTGTCACCCGGTGGTCCAGGTGCCGACCGGTCAGGGTGTCGGAGCGGCGTAGCTCGGCGACGTCACCGGTGAAGCAGATCCGACCGCCGTCGCTGCCGGCCCCGGGGCCGAGGTCGACCACGTGGTCGGCGATCGTGATGGTCTCCGGTTTGTGCTCGACCACCAGCACGGTGTTGCCCTTGTCACGCAGTCGCAGCAGCAGGTCGTTCATCCGGGCGATGTCGTGCGGGTGCAGGCCGACGGTGGGCTCGTCGAAGACGTACGTGACGTCGGAGAGGCTGGAGCCGAGGTGCCGGACCATCTTCACCCGTTGCGCCTCGCCGCCGGAGAGGGTCGCCGACTCGCGGTCCAGGCTGAGGTAGCCCAGCCCGATCTCGACCAGGGACTCCAACAGGTCGCGGAGGTTGGCGACGAGTGGCGCTGCTCCCGGGTCGTCGACGCCTCGGACGAACGCGGCCAGGTCGTTGATCTGCATGGCCGAGCACTCGGCGATGTTCTGCCCGGCGATCCGCGACGACAGGGCCGCCGCGTTGAGTCGGGTGCCGCCGCAGTCGCCGCAACTGGTGAAGGTGACCGCCCGGTCGACGAAGGCGCGGATGTGCGGTTGCATCGACTCGCGGTCCTTGGCCAGCAGGAGCCGCTTGACCTTGACCGCCAGACCCTCGTACGTCCAGTTGTTGCTGCCCACCTTGATCTTCGTGGCCGGCTTGTGGAGGAAGTCGTCCCACTGCTGCGGGGTGAAGTCCTGCAGCTTGACGTCGGGGTCGAACAGGCCGGAGCCGACGATGGTCTGCCAGTACCAGGAGCCGACGGCGAAGTTGGGCGCGGTGATCGCGCCGTCGTTGAGGGAGCGTTCGACGTCGACCAACTCGTTGATGTCGAGGTCGGAGACCCGGCCCAGCCCTTCGCAGGTGAGGCACATGCCCTCGGGCAGGTTGAAGCTGAACGCCCCGGCGCCGCCCACCGCCGGTTGGCCGAGCCGGCTGAACAGGATCCGCAGCATCGCGTACGCGTCGGTGGCGGTGCCGACGGTGGAGCGGGAGTTGACCCCCATCCGTTCCTGGTCGACGACGATGGCCGCGCTGAGGTTGCGCAGCGAGTCGACGTCCGGCCGGTTGAGGTTCGGCATGAACGACTGGAGGAAGGCGCTGTAGGTCTCGTTGATCATGCGCTGGGACTCGGCGGCGATGGTGCCGAAGACGAGCGACGACTTGCCGGAGCCGGAGACGCCGGTGAAGACCGTCAACCGGCGTTTGGGGATGTCGACCGAGACGCTGGCGAGGTTGTTCTCCCGCGCTCCGCGTACCTCGATCATGTCGTGGCTGTCGGCGGCGGACCATGCTGGCTGCGACATGCGGACCCTTCACGGATTCGTGGCGGGACTCGTGCCCCGCCGGGCTGACGGGTTCCATTGTCTCATTCATCCCCATGTAGAGACTTTCGCCGAGATAGCCGAGCAGACTGCGGTGAACTGCTCGGGAAAGTCTCAAATCACGTGGTAACCGGTACGGTTGCCGTCGTGACCTCCGGACCGATCGAACGGCTGCGCGCCGTCGACCTCGCGGCCACCGTCGGGATCTCGGTGCAGCAGGTGCGCAACTACGTCGAGCAGGGGGTGTTGCCGCCGGTGCGCCGCACCGCCAGCGGTTACCGGATCTTCACGACCGAGCACGCGCGGGCGCTGACCGTGGCGCGCCGCCTGGCTGAGGGGCACGGCTGGATCCGTACCCGGGAGATCATGGCGGCGGTGCACTCCGGTGACCTGCCGACGGCCCTGGCGGCGCTCGACGGCGGCCACGCCGAACTGGACCGGGAACGCGCGGAGATCCGCCGGGTGCTCGGTGCCTTCGAGACCGTGCTGGCCAGCCCGTCGCAGGCCCGGCCCGCCCCACGCCGCGACGCCCGCATCGGCGAGGTCGCCGACCTGGTCGGCGTCCGGACCTCGCAACTCCGGCTGTGGGAGGACCGCGGGCTGCTGCGGCCGGGTCGCACCCCGGGCACCGACTACCGGGTGTACGACGAGGCGGAGCTACGCGCCGCGCAGGTCATCGCGCTGCTGCGCCGAGGCGCGTACCCGTTCGCGATCATCGAGGCGGTGCTGGGCGAGCTGCGGACCACCGGCAGCCCGCAGCGGGTGCACGCCGAACTGGCCCGCCGCGAGCAGGAGCTACACGCCCGCAGCCTGCGCCGGCTGCGGGGCAGCGCCGCGCTGCACGACTACCTGAGCGCTCGGGTTGACCCGCATCCCGTCCCGCCGGGCGATCGTCCTGACTAGGGTCGGGCACATGAGAGCTGCGCTGCTGGCGGCCACGACGTCCGCCGTCCTGCTCGCTCCCGCTCCGGTCGCCGCGGCGGGAGCGTCCGCCGCGCCGACGGTGCGATGCCCCCGGGTTCCGGTGCCGGCGATGTCCCGTCCACCCCGGCCCTCGCCCCCGCCCGCCGTGCCCGCGCAGCGGGTCGTCGGCGGCGTCGCGCTGGACACCGCCGGCCTGGTCGTGCCGGCCGATGTCGCCGCGCCACCGGCTGTCAGCGCCACGTCGTGGCTGGTCGCCGACCTGGACAGCGGCCAGGTGCTCGGCGGGTGCGGCCCGCACGAGTACGGCACCCCGGCCAGCGTGCAGAAACTCCTGCTGGCGGCCACGATGCTGCCCCGGCTGGACCCGAAGCAGACGGTCACCGTCACCGACGACGACATGAACATCGAACCCGGCTCCTCGGCCGTGGGCCTGGTCGCCGGAGGCCGGTACACCATCGAGACCATCTGGCTCGGGCTGCTGCTCAACTCCGGCAACGAGGCCGCCAACGCGCTGGCCCGACTCGGCAGCGGCACGGACAGCGCCGCCGGCGTACGCGCCATGAACGAGCACGCGCACCACCTCGGCGCGCTCCAGACGCACGCTGTCACCCCGTCCGGGCTGGACGGGGCGGGCCAGTTCACCAGCGCGTACGACCTGGCGTTGATCGCCCGCGCCTGCTTCGCCCAGCCGACCTTCCGCCGGTACGCGTTGACCGAGCAGACGTCGATTCCGGCCCAGCGGGCGCAACGCACCAAGGGTTTCGCCATCCAGAACGAGAACCAGCTCATCTACCGGTACCCGGGTGCGCTCGGCGGCAAGACCGGCTTCACCGACCTGGCCCGGCACACCTACGTGGGGGCGGCGGAACGGGGAGGACGACGGCTGGTGGTGACCCTGCTGGGTGCCGAATCGGCGCCGAAGCGCGGCTGGGAGCAGGGGGCGGCCCTGCTCGACTGGGGTTTCACCGTGCCCCGGGACGCCTCGGTCGGCCGGTTGGTCGAGCCGGGCGAGCTGACCGCCACGCCGTCGGCGGCGCCGTCCGCGTTGGCGGTTCCCGGCGCGCCCCGACCGGCGGCGGCCAGCGGGCCGGGGCACAGCGACGCGGGATGGCTCTGGTCGGTGACCGCGGCCAGCGGCGCGGCCGTGCTGGCCTTGATGGGTGGACTGCTGTGGCGGCGTCGCCGTCGCCTGCCCTGACGAATCGACATCCGGCGCTGCCCTCCATAGACTCCGGTCTTTGTGGCACCACGAGTCCAGGAGGATCCCTGTGTCGAGTGAACTCCCACCGCGCCTCCGCGTGGCGACACCCCGCCGCGTCCTGACCCGCCTCGCGGGGGTGACAGTGCTCGCCGGGGCGCTGGTCGTCGGCGCGTCCGCCGCCGCGCTCGCCGCGCCGGGCCCGTCGGCAGACGGGGCGAATGCGTCGGGCACGTCGGCCACCGCCTCCGCTGCGGGGCCCGCCGACGCCGCCACTCGACCGCCGCGCACCACGCACGGCCCGTGTGCGTACACCGAGACGCCGGACGAGCCGGCGGCCCGACCGGTGCCGCTGCCGCCCGACCCGCGACGCACCCCGGCCCGAGGCACGGTCCGGGTGACCCTGGCGACCAACCACGGCCCGATCGGATTGACACTGGACCGGGCCGCCGCGCCGTGCACCGTGCAGAGCTTCCTGCACCTGGTCGGCAAGCGGTTCTACGACCGCACGTCGTGCCACCGGCTCACCGCGTACCCGACGCTGAGCGTGTTGCAGTGCGGTGACCCCTCCGGCACCGGCGAGGGCGGCCCGGGATACCGCTACCGCGACGAACTGCCGACCGGCCTGCCGCCGGCGCCGACCGACCCGACCGGGGAACGCCGGGTGTACGCCCGTGGCGTCCTCGCGATGGCCAACGCCGGGCCGGACACCAACGGCAGCCAGTTCTTCCTGGTGTACGCGAACTCGGCGCTGCGCCCCAACTACACGATCTTCGGTGCGGTCGACGGTGCCGGGCTGGCCACCCTGGACCGGATCGCCGCCGGGGGAGTGGCCCCGACCGCCGAGGACCCCGCGCCCGTCGACGGCGCGCCCGCGCTGCCGGTGACGATCCGCAAGGCCGTCCGCTCGCACCACCACCACTGATCCGGCGGCGCGGTGGGCGACCAGTCGTCGCTCACCGCGCCCACCGGCGGCCCGGCATGGACGGGTCACCTCCCGGCGGCCTGCTGGCATGCCCGCGCAGCACCATCACCCCGAACCGGCCTCGGCCGGGTTGCTGTCCGGCGGCCGCAATTACCGGAACCGGATCGGAAGCGCTCCGACCGGTCTCCGGCACAGGTCCGGCCGTCACGACGGGTCGGGCGAGCCGGTCGGCGGGGCGGCGGTGCTGTCCCGCACGACCAGTTCGGTGGCGAGTTCGACACGAGGGGAGTCGATGCCCTCGCCCTGGGACAGGCGCAGCACGGTCCGGGCCGCCAACCGTCCCATCTCGACCAAAGGCTGGCGCACCGTGGTCAGCGGCGGTGACGCCCACCGGGCCTCCGGCAGGTCGTCGAAGCCGACGACGCTGACGTCGTCGGGCACTCGCAAGCCTCGGCGTCGAATGGCCTCGTAGACGCCGAAGGCCATCTGGTCGCTGGCGGCGAAGATGGCGGTCGGCGGGTCGGGGAGGTCGAGCAGCGCCGTGCCGCCGGAGAAACCGGAGGCGTGGTAGAAGTCGCCCGGGTAGATGAGCGCGTCGTCCACCGGCACCCCGGCGGCCTCCAACCCGGCCCGGTAACCGTCCAGGCGTGCGCGGCTGCACAGCAGATGCGTGGGGCCGGCCACGAAGCCGATGCGCCGGTGCCCGATCGACAGCAGGTGTTCGGTGGCGGCGAGCCCACCGGCCCAGTTGGTCGCGCCGATGGTCGGCACGTCCATGGCGGGAACGCCGGCCGGGTCGACGACCACCACCGGCACGTTGAGGCGGCGGAGCTGCGCGTGCAGCGGCGGGCTCAGGTGCGAGGTCACGAAGATGACACCGTCGGTGGCCCGGGCGCGCAGATTCTGCAGCCACTGCCGGGCGGCGGTGGGCTGCCGGTGGATCGCGGACACCACGGTGCCGAGGCCCGCGCCGTGCCCGACATCCTCCACGCCGCGGATGATCTCCACGGCCCAGGGGCTGTCCAGGTCGTTGAAGACCAGGTCCACGAGGCCGGCGCGGCGAACGCTGCGGCTGGTGCGCCGCCGGTAGCCGTGGTGACGCAGCAGCTCCTCGACCCGCTCCCGGGTGCCGGGGGCCACATCGGAGCGACCGTTGAGCACCCGTGACACGGTCGGCACCGAGACCCCGGCCTCCCGTGCGATCGCGGTGATGGTCACCCTGCGTCCGTCGTCCGCGCCCACCCGCGTCTCCTTCACCGAGCCGGAGGAACGACCGCAAGCCGCCGTCCGCCGTGTGTCCCGGAACGGCGTGCCCGTTCCACGCGTCATCTTGCCTCACCGGTAGGGGTTGAGGACATGCCAGGTCGGTTCCAGCGGGCGACGGAGTTACGGAAACATTCCGGACAACTTTCGGGCCACTTCCGTCCCTGTCGTTGATCGCGGTCTCAGTGCTGACACACCGGCCGGTCCGTGACCCAGTGCTGGTTGACCAGGTTGACAACGGGTGGAGGATCGGGGATGCCGCCCTCGGCGGCGATTGGTTTGGCGTTGAAGACCCGCAGGAAAAAGTTGATCACTTTGGCGACCAGGGCCGGAATGGTGTAGCCGATGCCGTACCTCGCGTTGATGGTGAGGTCGGCGCGGTTGCAGCCCTCGCGATTGGCGAGGCCCTGCAGACCACCGAAGCCCACGCTCGATCCTCGGGTGATGCCCACCGTGGTGGTGAGCCCGGCGTACAGTCCGGCGCTGAACACGACCGCGCCGAGGCCGACGAAGAACTTCACGTCGTAGTCGATGAGCAGGGCGTTCGCGCCCACCGACAGGCCGTCGACGGAGTCGACGAGGCTGCGCTTCACCTGTAGGCCGCCGGGCCAGCGTGGGCCGAACCTGCCGTCGGCGTAGCCGAAGCCCATGGTGCCGCCGAGTGAGTACTCGCCGGTCGCCCTGATCGTCGTCTGTCCGGCGCTGAAGCCGGTGCGGATGCCGATCGACTGCCGGACGGTCGCGGAGAGGGGGATGCCCAGGATGGATTCGAGAGGAACGCTGAAGGCGACCGGGACGAAGGCGACGGGATGGACGTTCTGGCCGGTCGTGGTGGTGGCGTCGACCTGGATCCGGATTCCGGCGGCGCCGTGGATCCGCAACTCGGCCGCGGTGACCGTGGACCCGTCGATCGCCAGGTGGAACGTCGCCGAGGGTTGCTTCATCGCGAAGACGATGGTGCCGGAGAGGTCGAGCCCACCGTCGCGGTAGGAGAAGCGGGCACCGACGCCGTCGGCGCAGCAGAGGCCCTCAGCCTCCAGTTCGTTCGGCCGGGCCGCGCCTGCGGTCAACGGCGCGGTGGCGGTGAGTGGCCGGGTGCCGGCCAGCGTCAGCGCGTTGCCGGTGGTGCTCGGGGCGCGGTCCGCGGTCGTGGGCGCCGCCGGTTCGGATCGCGACGCCGCGGTGCTCGGGTGGACCCAGAAGGTGTCGTCGAACTCGTAGGCGGTCGCGTCGACCAGGGAGACGGGCTGTTCGGAGGTGAATTCGCCGTCCTGGATGACGTCGGTGACGTTCACGGGGCCGATGGTGACGGCGAGGTCCCGGCCGTCACGGCGGGCGTCGATCACCCGCCCGACCCCGCGTCCGGTGACGAACATGACCTTGCCCGGGGCCAGCAGACCGGCGTTGCCGGCGTCGGGGTCGAGCCGCCAGGTCAGACCCCCGTCGGTGACCGACCGCACCGCGCCGCTGCCGCCGGACACGATGACGACGTCCCGGTGGAGGGTCACGTCCGGGTGTACGGCAGGTGCTGCCCCGTAGCGCAGATCATCGCCGTCACCGCCCGACGTGGTCGGCTGCGCGCCGAAGCACGCTGTCAGGCCGAGCAGGACGGGCAGGACGGTGGTGGCGGCGACGACCCGACGGGTTCGCCGCGTCGTGGGAGTCATAACCGGGTCACCGCGTCCCGAGCCAGGTCCCGCAACGCCTGCTGGGAAGCCGCCGGATCGGCCAGGCTGACCAGC
The DNA here is from genome assembly GCF_029581455.1 of Micromonospora sp. WMMD964. NCBI lineage: Bacteria > Bacillati > Actinomycetota > Actinomycetes > Micromonosporales > Micromonosporaceae > Micromonospora > Micromonospora sp. WMMD964. Next base: position 4,137,463 of record NZ_CP120860.1, read on the forward strand.
CGGACGGCGACCCAGGTGCCGCCGGCGTTGACGAACACCGCGCCGTCCTCGAGGTACGCCTCGTCGCCGACGCCGGTGATGACCGTCAGGTCGTGGCCGAGTTCGCGGTCGATGTCGAGGATCTTCTTGGCCCCGGCGCCGACGTAGACCTCGACCTGGGCGGTGGGTCCGCTGATCGGGCCGGTGTAGGTGCACGACTCCGGCGCGGCGACCGCATCCTGCAGGGGTGTCCCGGCCAGGCGTTCGGCGGCGGCCTTCGGCACCAACGCGCACGGGTCGGCCGCCCGTGCCGGGGTCGTGGTGACGTCGGCGTGGTCGCCGGGGCCGGCCGGCGCGTCGACGGAGGGCTGCTCGACGGCGGACGGCGGCGGAGGCGGCTCCGCCGTGCCGCACCCGGTCAGCGCCAGGATCATGACCGCCACGGAGATGGCCGAGGCCTGCCGCGTTCCGGTGATCCCGGTGATGCGGGCCGGTCCGTGGCCGGGTAGTCGTCGCACGGGTACCCCTTTCTGGTCGGTCGCAGCCGTCGTCTGCGTGGCCGGTTCGGCGTGGACGTTGCACATCGGACTGTCCGGGCCGGATGTCAGGCGCGGTCCCGGACCAGGCCGATCAGCCGAACCGCGGTGGATCGGTCGCTGTTGTCGGTGACCCTGGTGACGACCTGGATCTCGCAGGCGCGGTCCCGGAGAGCGAACTCGGCGATGCCGCCCGAGGCGAAGCGGATGCCGTCGGCGCCGGGTTCGGTCTGTCCGTACGGGGATTCCGCCGGTAGGTCGCCGCCGACGGCGGTGCCGGCGCTGCCGATGTCGATGGTGATCGAGTGGTAGGTCTCCGGGTTCTCCCAGACGCAGGAGCTGCCACCGTCGCCGGAGTCGCCGGCCCGTGGGCCACCGGCTCCCGTGGTTCCGATCACCTGTGCGACCTCGTCGGCGGACAGCAGTGCGCAGGCATCGATCGGTTTCGCCTCGGTGCCCGCCGCGGTGACCGCGGGGGACGGGTCGCCGCCCGCCGCGGCCGGCCGGTCCGCCGGTGTCGAATCGCAGGCCGGTAGGCCGCCGAGCGCGACCGCGGCGGCTGCGAACACCCACCACCGACCCCGCCGTCGGATCGTTCCGTCCATCATGTGCTGGCCTCCTTCGCTGTCGATTCACTCAGCGCCCGGGGGTGGCCCGAGCAGTTCGATGCCGTGCCGAGCGGCGGCGTGGCCGAGGGCGGCGGGGTCGATCGGTGCCTGGTCGGGCAGACGCCGGTTCCGGGCGGGGGTGCCGGCCTCGGCGGCGAACTGCTCGAACCCGGCCGGGGTGGTGATCTGTAGGGCGCGCAGCGGCTCATCGGGCCGGACGAGGAAGGTGTGGGGCAGTCCGACGGGCAGGAGGACGAAATCGCCTGGCCCGGCGGTGAAGGCTTCGCCGTCGCAGCGGAACTCGGCGGTGCCGGACAGCAGGTAGAACAGCTCGTCCTCGTGCTGGTGTCGATGCAGGGGTGCGGCGAAGCCGGGCGGATTGATGAACTCGACGACGGTGAGACTGCCACGGGTCTGCTCGCCGGTTGCCTTGATGGTCATCAGGCTGCCGACGAACCAGTGGGCCTCTCCCTCGTCGGCGCGGCGCACGTACGGACGGGCGGTCATCGCGTCGCCTCCCTGTCTGGTGGATGCTGTCTATTCACTATCCGGCGTCCAGCGAATATGTTGCTAGTATGGCGAAGTCATGGACGGTGTCAAGGACGGAAAGCCGACCCGGCGTTACCGGTCAGCGGTGCGTGAGGAGAGCGCGCGGCGTACCCGGCGGGCAGTGGTCGGCGCGGCGGCCGAGTTGTTCGTCGCACGCGGTTACGCCGGCACCTCGCTGGCTGACGTGGCGGCCGCCGCGGGCGTCGCGCGCCCCACCGTGTTCGCCGCCTTCGGGTCTAAGCCGGCGCTGCTACGACAGGTCCTCGACGAGGCGCTCGCCGGCGACGACGAGCCGGTGCCTGTCGCGCAACGGCCCTGGTTCCGGCCTGTCTTCGAGGCCGACACGCAGGCCGGCGTCCTGCACGCCTACGCCGATGTGTGCACACTGATCGGCAGGCGCGCCGCGCGGATCTTCGAGACCGTGCGGCGGGCCGCGGACGAAGCGTCCGAGGTCGCCGACGTGTGGGAGACGCTGCTGCGCAACCGTCGTGCGGGCGCCACGATGGTTGTCGAACGAGTTCTCTCGCTCGGCCCGCTGCGCCAAGGCTCCGACGTCGAGCGGGCGATCGACGCTCTGTGGATCTTCAACGACCCGGCGCACTACGACGCGCTGGTGCTGCGGTGCGGCTGGACCGAGGACGAGTCCAGAGACTGGCTGGCTGAACGAATGCGGGAAACGCTTCTGGTCCGCTGACCCGGTCGGATCGAACTGTCCGGCCCTCGGCCCGACCGGTGAACCGGCGCGGGCTCCGGCCAGGGCTGATAGACAGGACTGGTGCGTACCCGCGTCTGTGCCGTCGTGCTCGCGTGCGTCGCGCTGCTCGGCGGATGTTCGCGGGCGGAGCCCCGGCCCGCCGCGCCGACCGCGTCCCCGCCGACGCCGGTCAGTCCCACGCCGAGCCCGGTCGAGCGGCTGCCCGGGTTCGTCGTGCTGACCGACGTCGACCCGCGCATCCACGCCGACATCCGCTACGCCACACCGCACAACTTCGTCGGCCGTCCGATCACCGGCTACCGCGAACCGTTGTGCCTGCTCACCCGGCAGGCCGCCGAGGCGCTGCGGCGGGTGCAGGACGCCGCGCTGGCCGGCGGGCACAGCCTCAAGGTGTACGACTGCTATCGCCCGCAGCCGGCGGTGGACGACTTCGTCGCCTGGTCGAAGCGCCCCGGCGAGCAGCAGACCAAGGCCGAGTTCTACCCGGACGTGCCCAAGAACCGACTCTTCGCCGACGGGTACATCGGGGCGCCCACCGCGCACAGCCGGGGCAGCACCATGGACCTGACCCTGGTCGACGAACCGCCCGCCGACCAGCCCCCGTACCGGGTCGGGCAGCCGCTGGTCGCCTGCACCGCGCCGCCCGGGCAGCGGTTCGCCGACAACAGCATCGACATGGGTACGGGCTTCGACTGCTTCGACTCCCGGGCGCACACCGCCGACGCCCGCGTCACCGGCACCCCCCGGGACAACCGCCGGTTGTTGCAGCGGCTGATGACCGACGCCGGGTTCGTCAACTACGACCGTGAGTGGTGGCACTACCGCCTGCGCGACGAGCCGTACCCGGACACGTTCTTCGCCGCGCCGGTGGCCCGCTCGTCGGTCGGCTGAAGCCCGGCCCGGCAGCACCGTCGTCGGGGGCGTCCGGCATGATCGTCGCAATGACCATCGAACGGATCGGCCCCCCGGTCACCGGCGACGAGCGGGAGACGCTCCGCGCATTCCTCGACTTCCACCGCGCGACGCTGGCGCTCAAGTGCGAGGGCCTGTCCGACGAGGAGCTGCGACGACAGTCCATGCCGCCCTCCACGCTCTCCCTGCTCGCCCTGGTGCGGCACATGGCGGAGGTGGAACGCGCCTGGTTCCGACGGGTCATCGACGGCCAGGACGTTCCGTTGGTCTGGTCGGAGACCGGCGACTTCCAGCAGGCGTACGACGCCGGCTCGGCGACCCGGGCGGAGGCGTTCGCCGCCTGGGAGCGTGAGGTCGAAGAGGCCCGCCGGATCGAGCGCGCCGCGCCGTCGTTGGACGTGACCGGTCACAACGTCCGCTCCGGCGAGACGGTGTCGCTGCGGCTGGTGATGCTGCATCTGATCCACGAGTACGCCCGGCACAACGGCCACGCGGACTTCCTCCGCGAGGGCATCGACGGCACCGTCGGGGTCTGATCGGCGGGTCAGGTCCAGTAGAGGATCCGGCAGGCGGGGACCCGGGCGGTCAGTTCGGCGGTGAACCAGCCGCGCAACTCGGCCATCGTGTCGCGCGGGTAGACGTACTTCACCGCGCCGAACCTGCCGTGCTTGCGGCTGCGGGACTCCTCGTCCATCTCCAGTCGGGTCCGCGGGTACCAACCGAGTAGCACCTCCTTGCTGCCGGGGGTGAACCGGTGGGTGATCAGCTCGGCGGTCAGGTCGAGGTCGGGCACCCCGTCGACCGCCGCGCGGACCTGGTCGAGCAACTCCCCGTAGCGTTCCCGCCAGTCGGGCAGCGCGATGATCGGCGCGATGGTCAGCCCCACCGGGTAGCCGTCCAGCGCGAGTCGGCGCAGTGCGGCCAGGCGGTCCGGTACCCGGGCGGTGCCGCCCTCGAACCGAACGCCGACCGGGGCGCAGTTGACGCTGAACCGCACCCGGGTCCGGCCGGCGTGCGGTAGCCCGACGAAGGTGCCCACGTCCGCGTACTTGGTGGTCCAACGCAACTGCACCGGCGCGTCCCAGTCGGCGAAGTGCCGCACCGCCCGCCGCCAACTGCCGGTCAGGTGCTCCAACGCGAGCGGGTCGGTGTAGCAGGACGCCTCGAAGGTGGTGCCCTCGTCGGCGCGTCGCGCGTTGCGGCTGGTCACCGTCCCCCGCCCGGCGTACGCGCTCAGCCCGGCCAGGATGTCGTCGAGGTCCGCGTACACCCGGGTCACCGGTGGGCCGGACAGTGAGCCGGCGAGGTAGCAGTACTGGCAGTGGGCGGGGCAGCCCTCGGCCAGGTCGACCCGCCAGTCGGCGCTGGGGGCGATCGGTTGCAGCACGCGTCGCGAGGGTGGGCTCACCACGATCGCCATCGTCGCCTTGGCCCGCAAGTACGTCTCCCGGTCGGTCTGCCCACGTACCCCGGTGAGCCGGTTGGATCTCAGGTGTTCCACCTCGATGCCCAGGGCCCGTACCCGGTCGGCGATCCGTTGCCCGTGCGGGTGTTCCAGCGCGGCGGGGGTGGCCACCACCCGGCCCGGGGTCCAGCGGCGCGCCGGTCTGGCCGGCGGCGCGAGACCGGCCAGGTCACGGGTCGACACCCGCTCGCCGCTGGCGTCGTGCGGCGCGGGGGGTACGTCCAGGGCGAGTGGCTGGTCGACGTCGACGGCGTCCGGGCTGGTCACCGGGCCGGGGTACCCGCTGCCGCCGGAATCCCACCCGTTCGGCCGATCGGCGATTGACGTGATCAGGTCAGAGGAATAACCTTTCGTCTATCTGTAAACAATGTGAACAGATATCCCTCGACGCGGCGGCGCGCGTCCCCACCGAAGGGACGATCAGGTGATCGCAGAACTCCCCACCCGTACCAGACGAATCCTGTCGTTGTTCGTCGCGCTCGTCGTCGCGCTCACCGCCGGCGTCGCGGTCAGCGCCACACGCTCCGCGCAGGCCGCGCCGACGTTCAAGGTCCTGGCCTTCTACAACGGCACCTGGGACGCCGCGCACATCGACTTCGTCAAGGACGCCCGGGCCTGGTTCCCGCAGGCCGCCGCCCAGCACGGCTTCTCCTGGGAGGCCACCAACAACTGGAGCCTGCTGAACACCTCCAACCTGGCCCAGTACAAGGTCGTCATGTTCCTGGACGACGCGCCGCCCACCGCCCAGCGGGCCGCGTTCCAGCAGTACGTGCAGAACGGCGGGGGATGGCTGGGCTTCCACGTCAGCGCGTTCACCACGAACCCGTCGAGCTGGAGCTGGTACTACAACACCTTCCTCGGCACCGGCTCGTTCCAGACGAACACCTGGGGACCGACCCGGGTCACGATGCGCGCCGACAACCGCACCCATGCCGCCACCCGCAACCTGCCCGCGACGTTCCAATCGTCGATCAGCGAGTGGTACTCCTGGAGCAACGACCTGCGGCAGAACCCCGACATCGACATCCTCGCCTCGGTCGACCCGTCCAGCTTCCCGGTCGGCACCGACCCCAACCAGTCCTGGTACGGCGGCTACTACCCGCTCGTCTGGAGCAACCGGCAGTACAAGATGCTGTACGCCAACTTCGGCCACAACGCGATGAACTACAGCACCAACACCGGCCTGTCGTCCACCTTCGACAGCCCGCAGCAGAACCAGTTGCTGATCGACGGGCTGCACTGGCTCGCCGGTGTCACCGGCACGTCCCCGACCACGCCCCCGCCGTCCGACGGCATCTCGCCGACCGCCTGGCACACCGTGGTCAACCGGGGCAGCGGCAAGTGCGTGGACGCCCGGGCCGCCGCCAGCGCGAACGGCACCGCCATCCAGCAGTACACCTGCAACAGCAGCGCCGCCCAGCAGTACCAGTTCGTGCCGACCAGTGGCGGTTTCCTGCGGGTCAACAATCGCAACAACAGCGCCCAGGTGCTCGACGTGACCGACCGGTCGACGGCCGACTCCGCGCCGATCCAGCTCTGGTCCTACAGCGGCGGCAACAACCAGCAGTGGCGCGCCGAGGCCGAGGGCAACGGCTACTACCGCCTGGTCAACCGCAGCAGCGGCAAGTGCCTGGACGTGCCGGGAGCGTCCATGGCGGACAGTGTCCAGCTCATCCAGTACACCTGCAACGGCACCGCCGCGCAGTCGTTCCGCCTGGTGGCCATGTCATAACTCCGCGATAGCCTCGCGGCCATGGCGATTCCCGACCTGGTGCCGATCGCGCACGAGCCTGACTACCGCACCAGCACCATCGGCCACTACGACAAGGGTCAGTTCTTCGGCTCCGTCACCGCCACTCTCGCAGACGGTGCCGGAGCCGAAGACGACTGGTACCGCCACAAGCGCTGGTACGCGGTGCTGCACCGGTTCGACGCCGACGGCGCACACATCGACTCGGACATCTGGTTCGCCGGCACCAGCGAGACCGAGGACGCCTCCATCGACCGGGCCGAAGCCCGCCTCGCCGAGTGGCTGGACGCGCTGCCCGGCCGGCACTTCGCCGACATCGCCATCGCGCTGTTTCAGGTCGAGGTCGACGGGCACGTCTTCGGGCTGGTCGACTGGTCCCACGAGTACGACGGCGCGGACCACGCCGAGTTCCTCCCCGACGACCTCGGGTTCGACCCGCCCTGGGACGGCTGTTACGACACCTGAGCCAAGCGCGCCGGCCACACTCGGGCGGCGGCGATATCCATTGCGGACCCGCCGCCGCCCTCCTACTGTCAGCGGTGCACGATCACACCGATCAACCCCGAAGGGAGTCCGCCATGTCGCGACGCGTCCGCACCGATGCCCTCCGGCGGCTGCTCCCTGCCGGCACCCCTGCGTGTGACACCGCCGAAACCCGTGCCTACCGCCCGTTGCGGGGTATGCCGGGGTGGCGCGACTAACGCCGACGCTGACGCGTCCGCCGGGCCGCCCCATCCCACCGGGATCGGGCGGCCTCTTCGTAACCACGCACCGCCTCTGACCATTTTCGGTCACCATTCGACAGAAGGAACCCACGATGGGATTCACCCCCCTCGCCGGCACCCGGGCGCCGGTCCGGGTCTGGACCGACCCGTACGCCATCGAGGCGCAGGCCGCCAAGCAGCTGCGCAACATCGGCGCGCTGCCCTGGGTGCAGGGGGTCGCCGTCATGCCCGACGTGCACTTCGGCAAGGGCGCCACGGTCGGCTCGGTCATCGCGATGCGGCAGGCCGTCTCGCCGGCCGCGGTCGGTGTCGACATCGGCTGCGGGATGTCGGCGGTACGCACCTCGCTGACCGCCGCCGACCTGCCCGACGACCTCGGCCGGCTGCGCTCGGCGATCGAGGCCACCATCCCGGTCGGCTTCGCCCAGCGGCAGGACCAGGTCGACACGCGTCGGGTCCGTGGCTTGGAGCAGGCCGGTTGGGACGACTTCTGGGGCCGGTTCGCCGGCCTGGACCGGCGCGTGGCGCAGCTGGAGACGCGGGCGCGGCGGCAGCTCGGCACCCTCGGCGGGGGCAACCACTTCATCGAGGTCTGCCTGGAGCAGGGTGGGGCCGACGAGGGTCGGGTCTGGCTGATGCTGCACTCCGGGTCCCGCAACATCGGCAAGGAACTGGCCGAGCGGCACATGGCCGTGGCCCGGGGCCTGCCGCACAACGCCGACCTGCCGGACCGGGACCTGGCGGTGTTCCTCACCGGCACGCCGGAGATGGACGCGTACCGCAGGGACCTGTGGTGGGCGCAGGAGTACGCGCGGCGCAACCGGGCCGTCATGCTTGCCCTGCTCTGCGGCGTGGTGCGGGAGCAGTTCCCGCACGTCTCCTACGACGAGTCGATCTCATGTCACCACAACTACGTCTCGGAGGAGAGCTACGACGGGGTGGACGTGCTGGTCACCCGCAAGGGCGCGATCCGGGCCGGCCGGGGTGACCTGGGCATCATCCCCGGGTCGATGGGCACCGGGTCGTACATCGTCCGGGGCCGGGGCAACCCGGACGCGTACTGCTCGGCCTCGCACGGTGCCGGGCGGCGGATGTCGCGGGCGCAGGCCAAGCGGACGTTCAGCACCGACGACCTGGCCGCGCAGACCGTCGGGGTGGAGTGCCGCAAGGATGCCGGGGTGGTCGACGAGATCCCCGGCGCGTACAAGGACATCACCGAAGTGATGGCCCAGCAGGAGGACCTGGTCGAGGTGGTCGCCCACCTCAAGCAGGTGGTCTGCGTGAAGGGCTGAGAGGTCGCGCGGGCCGGGTCACCGGCCCGCGCGGCACCCACTCAGAAACCGGCGAAGACCCGGCGCAGGTCGTCCAGGGTCACCGGGCCGGTCACCCGCACCCCGTCCGGGGTGTACGCGGCACCGAGCCGGCCGACCGCCAGCCGCAACCACGCCTCGGCGGGCGCGACCAGCTCGCCGTCGGGCTGCTCCGGCGCGTCGACGATCTCGACCTTCTCGCCGAGCCGCAGCCCGAACGTCCGCTCCGGCGCGTGCAGGCGCAGCAGCAGGGTGGCCTCCCGACCGGCCAGCTCCTGCGGTCGGCTGGTCCAGGCCAGCATCCCGCCGATCTGGTCGAGCAGCAGCGCCACCGCCCCCGGCGTCACCGCGGCGAACCTGTTGAACGCCACCTCGGCGTCCCACTGGTGCAGCGCGAACTCGCTGAGCCGGAAACGGCCCGCGGTGGCCACGTCGACCGGCTCCGGCAGGAAGCCCAGGTCGATCCGGAGCGAGGCGCGCGTCTCCGCGTCCAACGCCTCGTACGCCTCGACCAGGCGTTCGTTGGCGGCGAGGAACCCGGCGGCGTGCTCGGCCGGGGACATCGCGTCCCAGCGGGCCCAGACGCCACGGTTGAAGTCGCCGTCCGGGGCGGGCGCGCCGGTGCGGGCGGCGTCCAGCGCCGCCAGGTTGATCTCGGCGCCGCTGCCCAGGTGACTCAACACCTGGGAAACCTGCCATTCGCTGGCCCCCGACGGGCGGAGCAGGTCGTCCTCCTTGAGGTCCCGCACGAGCGCGGCGAGCTCCTCGTGGCCCGCGCGCAGAGCCGTGATGATCTGGTCAGCTGGGGTGGACATGGATCTCCTCAAACGGACTTTCGACGATGGTCGGGACGTTACCGGAAGCGACCGCCGACCGGTCCGTCCCCAGGTCGGGGCGGACCGGCCGGCGGTCACGTCGGTCAGCTCAGCCCATGTGCACGGTGGTGCCGGTCGGGATGTCCTCCTTGCGCACCTTCACCAGGAACACGGTGGCCAGACCGGCGAGCACGATCAGCACCGCACCCCAGGCGAACGCCACGCTGTAGCCCTGCACCAGCGCCTCGACCTGGTTGACCGGGTTCGGGGCCCGACCGACGAGGTACGTGGCGACCGCGCTGGTGTAGAGGGTGTTCAGCAACGCGGTGCCGAGCGAGCCACCGATCTGCTGGGTGGCGTTGAGCGTCGCGCTGGCCGCGCCGGCGTCGTGCTCCGGCACGCCGACCAGGGCCAGGCTGGACAGTGGGACGAAGGTGAAGCCCAGCCCCAGGCCCAGGACGACCTGGGCGGGCAGCAGGTGGGTGAGGAACGACGTGTTCACGTCGATCTGGGTCAGCACCAGCATGCCCACGGCGGCGAGCGCCGAACCGGCGACCATCAGCGGCTTGGCACCCAGTCGGGGCATCAGCTGGCTCGCGCCACCCGCGGCGATCAACACACCGGCGGTGACCGGCAGCGACGCCAGACCGGCCTCCAGGGGCTTGTACTGCAACACCACCTGGAAGTAGAAGGTCAGGAAGAGGAACGCCCCGAACAGGCCGGCGCCGATCAGCGTCGACGTGAGGAACGCCCCACCCCGGTTGCGGTCCAGGATGATCCGCAGCGGCAGCAGCGGGTGGCTGGAGCGCATCTCGATCACCACGAAGGCGGCGAGCAGCACCACGCCCGCGGCGATGAAGCCGAGCGTCGCGGTGGCGTCCCAGCCGTCCTCGGCGGCCTTGGTGAAGCCGTAGACCAGGGCGACCAGGCCCGCGGTGACCACGATCGCACCGGGTACGTCGTAGCGGGTGTTGCCGTGCGCCCGGCTCTCCGGCACCAGCGGGAGCGCGAAGGCGATGGCGATGGCGGCGACCGGGATGTTCACCAGGAGGCACCAGCGCCAGTCGGCGTACTCGGTGAGCACCCCGCCGAGCAGCAGACCGACCGCCGAGCCACCGCCGGCGATCGCGCCGTACACCGCGAACGCCTTGGCCCGCTCGGTGGCCTCGGTGAAGAGGACGGTGAGCAGCGCCAGCGCGGCCGGGGCGAGTAGCGCGCCGAACGCGCCCTGCAGCGCGCGGGCGGCGAAGAGCATCCCGCCGGTGCTGGCCAGGCCGCCCAGCGCGGAGGCGAGTGCGAAACCGGTCATGCCGACCAGGAAGGTGCGCTTGCGCCCCCAGTAGTCGGCGATCCGGCCGCCGAGCAGCAGCAGACCACCGAACGCCAGCGTGTAGGCGGTGACCACCCACTGCCGGTTCGCGTCGCTGATGCCCAGGTCGACCTGGGCCTGCGGCAGCGCGATGTTCACGATGGTGGCGTCCAGGACGACCATCAACTGCGAGACCGCGATGACCGCCAACGCGATCCAGCGCCGCGGGTGCGGCGCGCCTGTCGACGTCCCGGCGCCGGGGGCGCCGGGGGCGGTCGAGGTGGTTCCGGGCATGGTGGAGCCTTCCGTGTTGCGAGATGTCGGTGAGATCAGGCCTGGGACGGGCGGTCGTGCTGGTAGCGGAGAACCGGGATCAGCACCTGGTCGACGACCTGGCTGAGGAACGCGTCGTCGGCGGGTAGGCCGTGCGCGACGATGCGGGACATGGTGAGCGCGGGCGCCAGATCGTGGAACAACTCCCGTTCGCCGGCCTCCGGCGGGATCTCCCCCCGGGCGGCCGCGCGGACCAGGATGGCGGTGCTGGCCACCCGCCCGGCCGGGAGCACCTGGTGGCGCACCAACCGTTCCAGCTCGGGGTTGGTGCGCATGGCGAAGGTCAACGCCTGCATGAGGTCGCAGTCGGCGGCGCAGATCGCGACGGTGGCCCGGAGCAGCTCGATCAGGTCGCCGCGCAGCGAACCGGTGTCGGGCGGGTTGTGCACACCCACCTGCCGGTCCCGCAGGGCGGCGACGACCAGCTCGGCCTTCCCCTCCCAGCGCCGGTAGATGGTGGCCTTGCTGACGTGCGCGCGAGCGGCGACGGCGTCGATGGTCAGCCGGTCGTAACCGACCTCACGCAGCAGCGCGATGACGACGGCGAACAGGTCGGTCTCCGTGCAGCGCGGACCACGAGCCGCCGGCACCCCGGCACTCGTGCCCACCTGCTGACCACCCAGCATCCCCGACGACCCCCCCGCGAAACGATGTCGTACCGACACTAGTTCGCGGTCGCCCGAACATGCAGGCTTTCGTGAGTTGCGTCGCACCAGCCCGGCGAAACGATCACGTTTCGCCGGGCGCCGGTCATGCGGTCAGGAACTCAGCGCCACCTCCACCTTCGTGCGGGTGCCCCAGCCGGTGCGCCAGCAGGTGACGATGCCGTACCAGCGGATCGCCCGCAGCACGACCAGGGCGAACACCACCGCGACGGGCGTGAGGAGCCAGGTGCCCCACTGGTAGGCGGTCGACTGGTCCGATCGTCGCACCGTCAGGTAGCGCAGCGCCTGCCCATACCCGACGATCAACGGCACCGCCACCAGCCACGGAATGGCCCGCGGGTCGGGGTCGATGATCGGCGACAGGATCGCCACCGCCACGAACAGCACCGTCGCGACCACCGTGGCCGCCCAACGCAGCAGATGCAGCCACCACGCGATCGACCGTAACGACAGGTACCGGACCCGCCACCAGGTTCTGATGAAACTGCCGCGCATCCAGCGCAGGAACATCCGGCAGAAGTGCCCGGCGTTCTCCGGCATCAGGGAGAACGCGAACGCCGACGGCTGCTGCACCGTACGTCCCCGGACCATCGCGAAGAGGGTGAGGAGGGAGTCGTCGGAGAAGGGCACCCGCCGGCCGAAGAACGTCTCCGTCAGGTACGCACCGAGGTTGTCGCGGACCACGGCGGCCCGGTAGGCGGCGATCGGGCCCGAGTTCACCCAGACGCACCCGAACACCGACAACGACGACCGGTCGGTGAGCTGCCCGGTCACCAGCCACAGGTCGGTGAACCGGGTGAGGAAGCTGCTGCGGACGTTCGCGGCCATCACCACCCCGGCGACGGACTGCACCGCCGGGTCGGCGAAGGGCTTCAACAACTCCCGCAGGGCGTTCGGGTCCGAGATGGTGTCCGAGTCCACCGTCCAGTAGACGTCCGCTGCCGGTGTCGACCGCACCGCGGCGGCCTGGGCGTGCCGTTTCCCGGCGTTGGGTTGGATGTGCCAGGCGGCGATGATCCCGTGTACCGGAGCCACGTCGAGGAACCACCGCTTGACCGGCTGGTAGCCCTCGGTCAGCTTCGACCCGTCGTCCACCACGTAGATGGTGTCCGGCCTGCGGGTTTGGAAGATCATGGATTCGAGGCAGGCCCGCAGCGCGGCGGGATCCTCGTTGTACGCGGGCACGATGCCCACCACGTGCAGAGCGTCGAGGTGCCCCTGCATCCGGTCCGTGACCACGGCCGGCTTCTCCAGATAGGCGGTGCCGAGCTGCCAGATCAGCAGCAGGAACATGATGGCGTACGCGAAGGTGAACCGGTGACCGCCTCCGTCGAGGGCGCCGATCACGGCGAGGACGTGATGGGCGGTCCACGCCGCCGCGGCGGCCAGGACGACCGCCGCGGCGAACAGGACACGACCTCTGGTGACGCTCGCGGTCACTGGCCGACCGACTGCTGACGCCGGAACGTCATCCGGATCATCAGGAAGCCGACGAGGACGGCTGTCGCACCGGTGATCGCGATGGTCAGCGGAAGGGGGAGGGCGTAGCTGCCGATACCGGCGGCGCCGCCGATCGTGACAACGCCCATACCGGTACGGGGAAGGCTGCCACCGGACATGATGGATCTCCACTCTGTGCGGGATGGTGAGGCGGTCGCGGCGACCGGTGCGACGTCGGTGTGGCCCGGCCGCCGCAGCCCTGATCAGCGAATGTGACTGTGCGCAACGACGCGCTCACGTTCGCAAACATGACTGCCTCGGTCAATCTCGGAGGTCACGTGAACGGCCGTCCGACACGGCCCGACGCGCCACCTCGCTAACGGCGTGTCGAAGACGTTCCCACCGGGGCGACCTCGCCTGACCTGCGCTTTCGCCGCGTGCTCGGTGCGGGCGGCGCGGTGGGCCCGCGAACGACATGCTGTCGGGTAGACGTCAGGACCGCACGTCGTCGTCGATATACGGATGACGCATCGGGTTAACACCCGTCTCGGCTGGGGCGGTCAGCCGCCCGGCGCCAGGACCACCGGGACGGTCGTCGTGTTGATCCGGGAGCCGTCCTGCGCGGACACCTCGTACACCTCGATCGTGCCCTTCTGCTCCCGGGTCGTGCGCCAGCCGACGAGCACCCGGTAGCCGCCCCGGCAGCCGCTGCCGCAGCCGGCGGTGCCGAACCCGGTGGCCACCTCCCGGCCGGCGGAGTCCAGCACCCGGACGCTCACCGTCGCCTCGAACACGTCGGCCGTGCCGGTGACGACGAGGGGGGTGGTGACGCGTTCGCCGACGACCGGCCCGGTGACCACGATCGGCGGCAGCAGGTCCGCGTAGTCCGCCCGGTCGACCGGGGCCGCTCCGTCGAGGCGGACCCGGCGTACGGTGGGGAACTGGGTGAGCGTCCACACCACCTGAGCCTCGCGCAGCCGCCGCGTCGCGGGGTCGCCGGACGGGCCGCGCAGCGTCGCCGTGCCGTCGGTGATCCGGGTGACCTCGACGTCGGCCGCGACGAGGGTGCGCAGGCCGACGGCCGCCTCCGCCGCGCTCGGACCCCGGGCCAGCTCGGTCAGCGCCAGCCGGGACGTCGCCACGGTGGCCGGCCGGGACCGCCTGGTCGGCACGAGGTGCCCGGCGCGGACGAACCACAATTCGACCGTCACGCTGCCCCGGGCGGGGGTACTCGTCGGCGACGACGGGGTGGGCGTGGACGATCCCGGCGGGCCCGCCGGTGGGGTCGGCTCGGGACGCTGGGACGCTGCGGCGCTGGACGGCGCGACGCTCACCGGGGCCGTGGCCGCGCTGGGCGCCGGGCCGAGGGCGCCCGAGCGCGGGCTGCCACACCCGCCCCCGAGCAGGACGGCGACGAGCACCACCCCGGCGACGCCGCGCCGGTTCACACCGCACCGTCCGCCGGAAAGCCGCCCCCCGGAGCCCGCTGGTGGCCGTCGTCGATCGTCGGCCCGGTCGCCGGCAACTCCAACCGGAAACAGGCACCGGCGCCGGACCCGCTGCGGACGCTCAGCACCCCACCGAGCAGCACGGCGTGTTCCCGCGCGATGGCCAGCCCGAGCCCGCTGCTCGGTGCGGAGCGGGACCTGTCGACCTGGTGGAAACGGTCGAACACCCGGGACAGATGCTCCGCCGGGATGCCCGGCCCCTGGTCGGTGACCTCGAAGACGACGAGCGGGCCCGCCCCGACGACGGTGGCCCGGATCTCCCCACCGCCGTGCTCGACCGCGTTGGCGACCAGGTTGGCCAGCACCCGTTCCAACCGACGCCGGTCGGTGCGCAGGGTGACGGCGTCTCCGTCGACCAACACCCGATCCGACCAGCCACGCGCGGCGACGATCCCGTGCAGCAGCGCGGACGCGTCGACCGCCTCGACGGCCGGTCGCTCCCGTCCGGCGTCCAGCCGGGAGATCTCCATCAGGTCCTCGACCAGCCGCCGTAGCCTAACCACGTCCCCGACCAGCAGCCGCGCCGCCGGACGGGCGTCATCGGGCAGCTGGTCGAGGTGCTCCCGCAGCAGCGACGCCGCGGCCACCAACGCGGTCACCGGGGTACGCAACTCGTGCGCGACGTCGGCGGTGAACCGCCGCTCGCGCGCCTCGGCCGCCGACAGTGCCCCGATCTTCGACTCCAGCGCCTCGGCCATCTCGTTGAACGTCGCCGCCCAGACGCTGAACTCGTCGCGCCCGCGTACCGGCAGGCGGGTGGCGAGCAGGCCCTCGGTGAGCGCTCGGGCGGCCCGGCTGGCCCGACCCACCGGCTCCAACGTGCGACGGGCCAGCGCGTGACCGACCCCGGCGGCCAGCAGCACCACGAGCACCCAGCCCGCCACCAGGGCGTTGCGCAGTTGACCCAGGTCGGTGGCGACGTCGTCCTCCACCGTGAGGACGTACAGCTCGGCGGTCGAGCCCGGAATGCGCCCGCCGACCACCAGCAGCCGGGGACGTTCCGCCGGGTCGGAGCGCTGGAAGCCGAGCTGTCCACCCGCGACGGTGGCCCGTAGCCCGGTGCCCAGCTCCGGGACGTACGCGGGGTGCGAGGGGCGCACCGGGCCGTCGACGAGCACCACGTGCCGGCCGCCGGCCTCGAAGCTGGCGAGCAGGTCGGCGCTGCGCTGCTCGGTCAGTGGGAGGAACTGCCCGGCGAGGACGAGTTGGTAGCGGGCGTCGGCAGCGGCCTCCCGCAACGACGCGTCCCACCAGGACTGCCGCAGCAGCAGCCCGGTCCCACCGGCGAGCAGCCCCGCCGAGACCCCGGCGACCAGGACGAACGCGATGGTCAGCCGGCGCCGCAGGCGGCCCGGGGGCACCGCGCGTCCGGCCATCGCCGTCCCTCCCGTCAACCCGCCGACAACTTGTAGCCGGCACCCCGCACGGTCTGGACCAGCCGTGGCTGCGCCGGGTCCTCCTCGACCTTGGCGCGGAGCCGTTGCACCGCCACGTCGACGAGTCGGGAGTCGCCCAGGAAGTCGTGGTTCCAGACCAGGTGCAGCAGCAACTCCCGGGTGAAGACCTGGCCTGGTCGACGGGCCAGCTCCAGCAACAGGCGGAACTCGGTGGTGGTCAGCGGCACCTCCCGGCCGTGTCGGCGGACCACGAAGCCGCCCGGGTCGATCTCCAGCCCGCCGACCTCGATGAGCGTCGACGGGACGGGCGCGCTCACCCGACGCAGCACCGAACGGACCCGGGCCACCAACTCGGGCAGGTCGAAGGGCTTACGCAGGTAGTCGTCCGCGCCGCACTCCAACCCGACCACCACGTCGATGGTGTCCGTCCGCGCCGTCACCATCAGGATCGGCACCTGACTCGTACGCCGGATCTCCCGGCAGACCTCCAGACCGTCGAGGGCCGGCAGCATGACGTCGAGCACGATCAGGTCGACGGGGTGGGCCCGCCAAACCGCCAGGGCCTGCCGCCCGTCGACGGCGCTGTCGACCCGGAAGCCCGCGCGGCGCAGCCCGAGGACGGTGGCCTCCCGGATGGAGGCGTCGTCCTCGACCACCAGCACGCGGCCTTCCATCACCTGACTGTAGACCCGTCGCCACGCTACGCAGCCTGCCGAAACGGCTGATCCCAGAGACCAGGCAGCCGCTCCGCGAAGCACCGTCCAACCGCTACGGTCAGGTGATTTCGGCACCCCTCGATCAGTTCACACGAAAGGGCACGACGTGCAACGTCATGGCTGCGTGATCCGACTCCGCCCGGACCAGCGGGAAACCTACCTGCGGCTGCACGCCGAGGTCTGGCCGAGCGTCGAGCAGACGCTGCGCGACGCCAACTTCCGCAACTACACCATCTTCCTGCACGGCGACATGCTCTTCGGCTACTACGAGTACGTCGGTGACGACTACGAGGCCGACCTGCGGTTCATCGCCGCCGACCCGCAGACGCAGGAGTGGTGGAAGCTGACCGACCCGTGTCAGGAGTCGATCGCCGAGCCCGGCTCAGGGGACTGGTGGGCTCCGATGCGCGAGGTCTGGCACCTGACCGACGAGGCCCAGCCCTCCGCGTGACCCCGTCGATCATGGAGTTGTGGTGACCGTTGTGGGATCCGGTGGCCGGTATGTCGCCACCACAACTCCATGATCGACGAGGTGGGGTGGGTGGGGGTGTCGTCCAATTGACATGTGGTTCGGTGCTGCCGTCCTACGCTGTGAATGTCGAAAGTGGACGCCGGTGGTTCTGCTGGACACCGGACGGCCGTGGCGTCGGGGGGCGACGGTGAGCGACCGGGTGAGCGATGGTGCCGCCAGGCCCGAGGGTGGGCCGACAGCGCGGCGCGGCACCCGTGTCGGGGTGGCTGTCACGCTCGCGCTGCTGGCGGTTCCGCTGCTGCCGATCCTGAGCCTGTCGGGCCTGTCGTTCGTCGTGTCCCTGGCCCCGTCCGAGCCCTGCCGGCCGCCCTTCGTGGAGGATCAGTCGGACTGCGGGCCGGAGCCGTCGGCCGTCATGCCGGCCGCGGTGCTGGCGGGCGGCTACGCCATCGTGGCCTTCGTGTTGGCGCTCAGAGCCGACCTGCCGTCCTGGGTGCGGATCGGTGCCCTGTGCCTGGCACCGCTGGCCGCCGTCCCCCTCCTGTTGACGCTGTTCGTCTAGAGCCTGGGCTGATCGCCCTCGCCTCCGGTCACCACTGGTGCGCGACGTCGAGCACGATCCGGCCGTGCGTACCCGGCCCGGCCAGCACGAGCACGCGGAACGGCAGCCGCGCCCGAACTCCCACCGCGAAGGTGCTGTAACCCTCGAAGCTGCCGCCGAAGACGACGTCCCGCAGCGTCGAGTAGCGCAGCGGGTTCGCGACGTGTTCGCCGACCGCGTAGGGCACGGTGCCCTGGTGCGCGTCGTCGTACGCCGGGGCCCGCAGCGAGACCCGTAGCAGCGCGCCACCGGCGGTGTACGGCGACAGCGCCAACCCCTCGCCCTCGGTCCAGGTCTCGCCGTAGCCGACGGCGTACCCGTCGACCGGCCCGGCGAACTCGAACACGACCCGGTCGTAGCAGTCGTGCCGGCCGGTCCGTACCTCGGTCAACGGGGCGTCGCTCAGCGTCCCGGCCGACTTCTCCGCGCTGCCCCAGGTGATCCCGCAGTAGGCCGCCGCGCTCGAACCCGCCGCGCTCGAACCCGCCGTGCTGATGCCCGCCGTGCTGATGCCCGCCGTGCTGGTGCTCGCCGTGCTGCTGCCGGCGCCGGCGACCAGTCCGGCGAGGACGACCGCCGCCACTGTCAGTGCGCTGGTGATCCTCATCGTGATCCCTCCGTTCGGTCCTCGGGGTCACGTCGCGGCGGAGTTGCCGGTGACCCTCTGCCGCCACCGTCGTCCGTCCTCGGCACGGGCGCTTCGCCGCGGCGTAACCGCCGGGTAACAGCCGTCGTCCGGGCCGGTATGACGCTTCCGCTATGACACTCGCCGCTCACGCACGGCCTAGCATCGACACAGATCAATGACCGGTGACCGTTGGTCGCCGGATGACCGCAGGGGAGTGCATGATGTTCCGACGACGACTGCGACTCGTGGCGCTGGCCATGCTCGCGGCGATCCTGGCGGCAGCCGGGGTGCAGCTCAGCACCGGCGCGCCGGCCGCCGCCGTCCGGACCGTCTACTACGACGCGAGCCGGACCGGCGAGTTCCGCACCAACTTCGACCAGGCCGCGCAGATCTGGAACAGTCGGGTCGGCAACGTCCGGTTGCTGGCCGGCACCCCGGCCAGCATCACCATCTACGTCGACGACGGCTGGCCCCGGGCGCAGCCGACCGGCCTCGGCTCCGGGCGGATCTGGATGGGCCGCACGGCCGTCAACCAGGGGTACGACCGCAACCGCATCGCCGCCCACGAGATCGGTCACATCCTGGGCCTGCCGGACCGGCGCACCGGCCTCTGCTCCGACCTGATGTCCGGCAGCAGCGCACCGGTCTCCTGCCGCAACGCGAACCCCAGCTCCGCCGAGGCGAGCCGGGTGAACTCGCTGTTCGCCGGCAGCCTGGCCGCGCCGGCCGGCACCACGTACACCTGGACCGGCAGCTCCGACGTCGAGCCCCTGGTGGTCGGCGGCCGTCCGGCCTCGGAGAACTACCCCTTCATGGTGTACGTCTCCGGTTGCACCGGCACCCTGATCAAGGCCAACTGGGCGGTCACCGCCAAGCACTGCTCGACACCGTCCTCGGTGCGGGTGGGAAGCATCAACCGCACCAGCGGCGGCAGCGTGGTGCGGGTGACCCGCGCGGTCAACCACCCCAGTGTCGACGTCAAACTGCTGCAACTGGCCAGCTCGGTCACCTACGCCCCGGCCCCGATCCCGAGCACCTCCGGCGCGGTCGGCACGGCCACCCGGATCATCGGTTGGGGCCAGACCTGCGCGCCCCGGGGCTGCGGCTCCGCCCCGACGGTCGCCAACGAGCTGGACACGTCCATCGTGGCCGACAGCAGGTGCTCCGGCATCAACGGCCCGTACGAGATCTGCACCAACAACACCAACGGCGACTCCGGCGCCTGCTACGGCGACTCCGGCGGCCCGCAGGTGCGGCGCGTCAACGGGGTGTGGAACCTGATCGGCGCGACCAGCCGGGCCGGCAACAACAACTCCACCTGCGCCACCGGCCCGTCCATCTACGTCGACCTGCCCTCGATCCGTTCGTGGATCTCCACCCAGGTCGGCGGCCTGCCGGTCTGACCACAGAAGACACCGAGGCGGGGACGCGCAACACGTCCCCGCCTCGGGTGTGGCAGGGTCACCCAGCCGATCCCACGATGCGATACGGTGCCTGGCACATCGACACACCGGAGGTGGCCGTCGTGCCTGCCGTCGTCGCCCTCGTGCTGACCCTCGCGCTCGCGCCCGCACCGTCGCCGTCTGCCACCTCGGGCCCGGTCGGTGACCTCCTCGGTGGCGTCGGCCGGATCGTCGACGACCTGCTCGACGGCGACCGCCCGCCGAGCGTCACCCCGACCCCGCCGACCCCGCCGTCCACGTCGGGCCCACCGCCGACCACCCCCCGACCCAGCTCCGCGGTGCCCGCCGCGACCACCCCGGCCGGGGTGTCGTCGGCCGGTGCCCCACCTCCGGCGGCACCCGCCGCACCCGCCCGGCCCGGCGGTGACCGGAGTACGGGCAGCCGCGAGGCCCCGCTGCCCGTACGCGACGCCGACGCCCCCGCTCCGATCGGCGCGCCGCCGGCCGACTCCGACAGCGGCAGGTGGCCGCCCGTGTCGTACCTGCTGCTCCTGGGTGTCCTGGTGGTGCTGGGGCTGCTGGTCCTGCGCCGCCGCGCCCCGAGCCCCGCAGCCGCGCCGGTGCCCGCCCCGACCCCCGCTCCCACTCCCGACCCCGGTCCCGCCCCGGACAACGTCAGCCGCCTGCCGACCAGCCTGAACGCCGTGTACGAGCTGGGTCGGCTGGACGAGCGGATGGAGCAGGATCGAGGCCGCCGCAGCTGAGGCGGGATCGACGTCAGCCCTCGGAGTAGGCGCCCTCGCGACGCGGGATCTCGTCGTCGTACGCCCCGACCGGTCCGCTGTAGCGGACCTTGCCCTGCGGGTACGGCCAGGCGTTGGCGGTGCAGCCGTGCAGGCCCAGCGTCTGCTGCTGCATCACCGGCGCGGGTCGGCCCCGCCGGGGGCACCGTTCGTGCCCGAACCCGAGCTTGTGCCCCACCTCGTGGTTGACCATGTACTCCCGGTACGTGGTCAGGTCGGCCCCGTACCCGGGCACCCCCTTGACCCAACGCGCCACGTTGAGCACCACCCGGCCGCCGTTGCGGCACGAGGTGTATCCCTCCGGCACGTCCTGGCAGAGGGTGTCACGGGTGCCGGGGGTCGCCAGGTAGATGGTGAAGTCGGTCGGGTCGTCGGCTCCCACCCGGCGCAGTCGCCATGCCCCGGCGGCCGTCCAACCTCGCGGGTCGTTCAGGGTCGCGGTGACCTCCGTGGCGATGTCCTTCACCGGCAGCCCTCGGATGTCGCGCTCGACGGCGACCCGGTACCTCATCAGCGTGCCCCGGCCGGTCCGCGCCGGTGCCGTCTCGGCGGACGCCGTCACCCAGCGGTTCCCACCGGAGGCGGGATAGCTGACCGGCACGACCGGCAGGGAACTGGGCACCACGGCGGCGACCTCGGTCGGCCCGTCGGTGGTGACCGGCGCGAGGTTCCCGTCCGGCGACGGTCCGGCGGCGACGGGACCGTTCGCAGGCCGCCCGGCGGTCGGCAGTCCGCATCCGGTGAGCAGCGCCACCGCCAGCAGCAGCGTCGCCGAGGCGGAACGCCATCGGTGGGTAACCTTCGTCGACATGTCTCTCCCCTCGCGCAGCGCTCGGCGGCGGCGCGGAGGAGAAGACGGGTGACCGTGGCGAAAAGTTGATGTGACCCACCGCTCAACCTTTCACCGACCTGACCCGTCCATAGCGGTGTGGCACGGGGAGGTTCACGGGTGGCGCGGGGTGACGCGGAGTTCGTCGAGTTCGCGCGGGCGGCGTCCGCGCGACTCGTGCACGCCGCGTTCCTGATGACCGGTGACCACCACCAGGCCGAGGACGCCGCGCAGACCGCCCTGGCCCGCACCTACGCGTCGTGGTCGCGGGTCCACGACGACGACGCCTACGGGTACGCCCGCCGCACCCTGGTCAACCACCTGGTGGACGGGTGGCGGCGGCCGATGCGGGAGTATGCGACCGACGAGGTGCCGGAGCAGCGCCGCGCGGACGTGGCCGACTTGGTCACCACCCGACGCTGGCTGATCAGCATCCTCGGTGCGCTCAGCCCCCGGGAGCGGGCCATCGTCGTGCTGCGCTACTACTTCGACCTACCGGAGGCGCAGGTGGCCCGGGAACTCGCCGTATCCGTGGGCACCGTCAAGAGCACCAGCTCGCGGGCCCTGGAGAAACTACGCGCCGCCGCCCCGCGGCACGCCGACGAGGAGGCGCGCCGATGAACGAGCTGGATCAGCTCCGCCACGCCATGCGGGCGACCGAGCGCCCCGACGCCGTCCTCGACCTGGCCGCCGTGATGCGTGACGGTCGACGGTTGCGTACCCGTCGGCGGGTTGCCGGAGCCGGGGCGGCGACGCTCGCGGCCGGGCTGGCCGCCGTCGTCGTCGTGGTGGCGGTGGACGCGCGGACCGAGGGGCCGCCGACGGCCGATCGTCGCCCGCCGGTCGCCGTCGCCCCGTCACCGGCCGGTGTCTCGCCGTCGGCGCGGTCGTTGGAGCCCACCCCGCCGCCGACGGCAGGCGACGTGCCGTCGCCGAAGCCGCTGGGTCAGGTGATCGACAGCAAGCTGCGGCACGGTGTCGACCAGCGGGTGTTCTACGTCGTGCGGGTTTCCGTGCCGGGCGAGCCGAAGATCACCATCGGGCTGGCCGCCGGTCGCCGCCTCTCGAACGGCATGCTGACCACCGACATCCTGGTCAACGACGTGGAGGGGGCCGACCGTAGCCCCGGTTTCCACCAGATCGGCTACGACGAGCGTTCGTCGATGAACCCGGTGCCGACCTTCGGTTACTTCGTCGGCCCCGCCCACCGCATCATCGGCACCGTGGACGGGCGGCAGGTCGACGCGCGGCTGTCCCGGTGGAGTGTCGACAAGCAGGTGGTGATCTTCTGGTTCGAGCCCACCGCGTTGAGCCCGGGGGAGCGGCTCGACGGCATCATCGCCCGCGATGCCGCCGGCGGGCGGCTCTGACGCCGACGGCCGGTCGCCCCGTCGATCAGGCCGGGTCGTCCAGCCGGCGTTCGATGGTCACCGTCGTCCCCTCGACGGTGGACACCAGCCGCACGTCGCCGTAGGCGTTCATCAGCAGTGCGCCGCGGCCCCGGTCCATCGCCGGTCGCCGGTCTCGCCAGGTGCCGAAGTCGCGCACCGAGATCCGGACCAGACCCCCACCCACCTGGACCCGTACCCGCACCTCCGGACGGCTGGGCCGTTGTGCGTGCTCGACGGCGTTGTTCACCGCCTCGGACGCGGCCAGCAGCAGATCCTCCAACACGTCCGGGTCGACGGCGAGGTCGCCCAGCGTCCGTCGGACGTCCGCGCGCATCGCCGCCGCCGACGTGGGTGCGGACGGATACGTCCAGCCGGCGTCCAGGAGGTCGCCTACGCCGTCCCGGTCGGCCGTGGCGTCCCGCCCGGACGTGTCGACGTCCGGCTTCCCGGCGGCGACGCCATCCTCCGGCCCCCCGACCTCGGCCGTCGGTCCCCCGACCTCGGCCGTCGGCTCTTCGACCGTCGTGACCGCGCCGGCCGGTGCCGGAGCGGCGTCGCCCGTCCCCGTGCCGGACCTGTCGTCGCGGTCGCGGGCCCGCCGGAGGGCGGCCCGGATCCGGGCGATCAGCTCGGTCGCGGCGAACGGCTTCACCAGGTAGTCGTCGGCGCCCAGACTCAGGCCCTCCACGCTGGCCTCCCCGCCGGCACGGGCGGACAGCACCAACACCGGCAGCGACCGGGTCGCCGGGTCCGCGCGTAGTCGGCGCAGCAGGTCGAAACCGTCCAGCACCGGCATCATCACGTCGGTGAGGAGCAGGTCGGGCCGGTCGCGGTGGACCTCGTCGAGGGCCTGCCGTCCGTCGGTGACGGCCCGTACCCGCCAGCCCTGCCCGGTCAGCAGTCGGCTGAGGTACGCGCGCATGTCGGTGTTGTCGTCGGCGACCAGGATTCGCGCGCCGGCCAGCTCGTCCACGGCCCGCCCGGAGGCGTTCCCGGGCTCGGTCGGGCTGTCGGTGGCCTCGGCGAGCCAGCCGGCCGCCTCCTCGACGGCGGCGCGGGCCGCGTCACCCCGCCGGTCCACCGGCGGGTCGGTCACCGTGCTGCGGTGTGTCGCCGACCAGGGCAACGCCACGGTGAAGGTGCTGCCGACACCCACCCGGCTGGTGACCCGGACCTCGCCGCCCTCCAGCCGGGCCAACTCGTGCACCAGGGCCAGGCCGATGCCGGTGCCCTCGTGGCTGCGCGCCCGAGCGCCCCGCACCCGGTGGAAGCGTTCGAACAGTTTCGGCAGGTCCTGCTCGGCGATGCCGATGCCGGTGTCGGCGACGGTGAGGCGGATCTCCTCGTCGTCGGCGTCCAGGCTGACCCGGATCCGGCCGATGAACGTGTACTTCAGGGCGTTGGACAGCAGATTGGTGACGACGCGCTCCCAGTTGATCGGGTCGATCGTGACCGGCCGGGGCAGCGGAGGGCAGCTGACCTCCAGGGTCAACCCGGCCCGCTCGACGGCGGCCCGGAACACGCCGGCCAGCTCCGCGGTGAGCGCGGCCAGGTCGACCGTCCGGGCGTCGCTGCGCGCGCGACCGGCCTCCAGGCTGGAGAAGGTGAGCAGGCTGTTGACGAGGGTCAGCAGTCGGGTGGCGTTGCGCCACGCGGTCTCGACCCGCTCCCGCTGGACGGGGGGCAGGGGCGCGGTGGCGTCGGTGAGGGCGTCGGCCAGTGGGCCGAGCATCAGGGTCAACGGGGTACGGAACTCGTGGCTGACGTTGGCGAAGAAGTCGGTCTTCACCCGGTCCAGTTCGGCCAACGCCTCGATCCGACGCCGTTCCTCCTCGTGCTCCTGGGCGGTGCGCAACGCCAGGGACGCCTGTTGCGCCAGGAGTTGGTGGAACGACAGGTACGCCTCGTCGAGCCGTCGGCTGGGGCTGACCCCGGAGAGCAGGACGCCGAGCGGGTGGTCCTCGTCGCCGGAGGGCAGCGGTAGCGCCAACGCGGTGTGGACCGGGTCGTCCCACGCGCCGGCGGGCAGGGGCATCCGGTCGGCGACGTCGGGCACCTGGGTCGGACGCCCCTCGGCGGCCTCCGGCAATCCCCAGGCGTGGGCGACCGGGCCCGGGTCGACCAGGTCGACGGTGTCCGGTAGCGCCTTCTGGTCGGCACCGGTGCCGGCGACGAGCCGCAGCGACGCGCCGTCGCGCAGGTAGATGGTGGCGAACGGGACGTCCAGCGGGTGCGCGCCGATCGCGTCGACCAGCCGGGCTCCGGTGGCGTCCACGTCGACTGTGCGACCGTCACCGAGAACGGACAGGTCGCGCAGCAGCCGCAGCCGACGTTCGCCGACCACCTGCTCGGTGACCTCGCTGCAGACCGTGAACACGCCGACGGTGCGGCCGTCGTCGTCGCGGGCCGGGGCGTGCGAGACGCTGAAGTACGCCTCCTCGCGGTACCCGGCCCGCTCCAGCAGCAGCCGCAGGGCGGGGACCCAGCTGGCCACCCCGGTCGTCATGGCCTGCTGGATCAGCGGGGCGAGCACGTCCCAGCCCTCGGCCAGGGTCACCCGCACGTCGTTGCCGAGCGCGTCGGGGTGCTTGTCGCCGATCAGCGTGGAGTAGGCGTCGTTGTAGAGCTGGGAGAACTCCTCGCCCCAGAGCAGCAGCATGGGGTAGCGGGAGGAGAGGACCAGCCGGACCGCGGCCCGCAGGCTCTGCGGCCACCCGTCGACCGCGCCGAGCGGCGTGCGGGCCCAGTCCAGCTCGGCCATCAGCCGACCGGTGTCGCCGCCGCCGCTGAACAGGTCGGTGCTGGGTCGTGTCACGCTCGACCCGGCTTCATCGCAAGCCCCCGTTCCGGGCCCGACGACCCCTGCTGGCGTTACCTACCCATCCTGGCACCTCTACTCACCTGTGCCGACGCCGGTACCCACCGTCGAACCGACCGTGGTTCGGGACGAACGACCGATGCTCCACGTATCGACATCTGTAATTGTCTCGGGTATCCCTCCAACCCCCGAGGAGCCCCCATGAGAGGCAGAACGCTGAGCGCGGGAGCCGCGCTCGCCGTGTTCGCCGGGATGACGGTGACGCTGGCCACCCAGCCGGTGGCCGCGTCGCCCACTACCGCGACGACGATGGTCAGGCCGATCGCCGCCCCCGTCGCCGCGCTGGCCGCACCGGACATTTCGGTCAGCAACGTCCAAGCCCACCTCACCCAGTTCAACACCATCGCCACCAACAACGGCGGTAACCGGCGAGCCGGATCGGCCGGCTACACGGCCTCGCTCACCTACGTCAAGACCAGGCTCCAGGCGGCCGGCTACACGGTCAGCGAGCAGTACTGCTCCAGTTGCCGGTACCCGTCGAACAACCTGATCGCGGAGTGGCCCGGCGGCCCGGCCGACCAGGTGGTCATGTTCGGCGCCCACCTGGACGGCGTCTCGGCCGGCCCCGGCATCAACGACAACGCCACCGGCTCGGCCACCCTGCTGGAGAACGCGCTGGTCCTGGCCGCGCAGAACCCGACGATGACGAAGAAGGTCCGGTTCGCCTGGTGGACCGACGAGGAGCAGGGGCTCAACGGCTCCCGGTTCTACGTCAACTCGCTCAACACCACCCAGCGCGGCTACATCAAGGGCTACTACAACTTCGACATGGTCGGCTCGGTGAACGGCGGCTACTTCATCAACCGGGTCACCTCGACCACGGCGGCGCCGCTGAAGGCGTACTGGGACTCGTTGGGTCTGCAACCCGAGGAGAACGTCGAGGGTCAGGGCCGCTCCGACGACTACTACTTCCAGCAGGCCGGCATCCCCACCTCCGGCTACGCCGCGGGCGCCAGCGCCCGCAAGACCAGCGCCCAGGCGGCCAAGTGGGGCGGCACCGCCAACTCGGCGTACGACCCGTGCTACCACCGGTCCTGCGACACCACGGCCAACGTCAGCGCCACGGTGCTGAACCGGGCGGCCGACGGTGTCGCGTACGCGCTGTGGCAACTCGCCGTCGGTGGCGGCACCCCCACCTGCACCGGCGGTCAGGTGATCGGGAACGGTGGCTTCGAGACCGGCAGCACACCGTGGACCGCGTCCTCCGGGGTGATCACCAATTCCAGCAGTCAACCGGCCCGGACCGGGTCGTACAAGGCGTGGCTGGGCGGCAACGGCACCACCCGCACCGAGAGCCTCACGCAGTCGGTGACGCTGCCGGCCGGCTGCGCCGGCTACACGCTGTCGTTCTGGCTGCACATCGACACCGCCGAGACCACCGGCTCCACGGCGTACGACCGGCTGACCGTGCAGATGGGCTCCACCACGCTGGCGACGTACTCGAATCTGAACGCGGCCGCCGGTTACACCCAGCGCGCCTTCAACGTGGCCGGGTTCGCCGGTCAGACGGTGACGCTGCGGTTCACCGGCACCGAGGACTCGTCGCTGCAGACCAGCTTCGTGGTCGACGACGTGGCGTTGCAGGCGAGCTGATGAGGCGGGCCGCCGCCGGAGGCCCGGCGGCGGCCCGTCGCGTCGTGGGTCAGGGGAGCTGCGGGTAGAGCGCCGCCACGCCGCCGGGGAACCCGGCCTGCACCCGCCTGCTGACGTCGTCGGCGAGGATCTCGTACGCGTCGGCCTCGATGCCGTCCACGGTGAGCCGGGCGACCGTCGCCGGGTCGGACTTCGGGCCGGTGATGTCGGCGGCCATGTCGGTGTCCAGGTAACCGACGTGCAGGCCCGCGACCCGGACGCCCCGCTCGGCGAGCTGGAGGCGCAGCGCGTTGGTCATCGCCCACTCGGCGGACTTCGCGGCACCGTAGGCGGCGTGCATCGGGAAGTTCACCCAGGACAGCACGGAGAGCACGTTGAGGATCGTCCCGCCGCCGTTGCCGGCGATCACCGGCGCGAACGCGCGGACCGTCGACAGGGTGCCGATGTAGTGGGTCTCCAGCTCCAGCCGGACGCGGTCCAGGTCGCCGTCGAGGAGGTCGGTCCGGGTGTCGATGCCCGCGTTGTTGACCAGCAGGTTCACGCCGCCGGCCAGCTCGGCGGCGGCCGCCACCGAGGCGGGGTCGGTGATGTCCAGGCGAACCGGCGTCACGCCCGGTAGGTCGACGCTGTCGGGGTTGCGGGCGCCCGCGTAGACGGTGGCGCCGCGGGCGAGGAGCTCGGCGGCCAGGTGGCGGCCGAGGCCACGGTTGGCGCCGGTGACGAGGGCGGTGCTTCCGGAGATCTTCATGGGCGTCACGCTATCCCACCTGACTTCTGTCAACCAAAGTCAGCTATGTCACACGGGCGACCCGCTCGATCGGGAATGCGACCCGGACGCGGCAGCACCCCGCCCGGTGACGGCTCGTATCCTGTCCGCGAAACCCCGCACGAGCCGAGATGGGAGACGGTGTGAGCAACCAGGCCGAAACGTTGGAGTTCCAGGCCGAGGCGCGTCAGCTCCTCCAGTTGGTGGTCCACTCGATCTATTCGAACAAGGACGTCTTCCTGCGGGAACTCATCTCCAACGCCTCCGACGCCCTGGACAAGCTGCGACTCGCCACGCTCGTCGACAAGGACCTCGTCGCCGACACCGACGACCTGCACGTGACGCTCGAGGTCGACAGGGACGCCCGTACCCTCACCGTGCGGGACAACGGCATCGGGATGACCCGCGACGAGGTCGTCGCGCTGATCGGCACCATCGCCAAGTCGGGCACCGCCGAGCTGCTGCGCCAACTACGCGAGTCCGCCGACGCCCGCGCCTCGCAGGACCTGATCGGTCAGTTCGGCGTCGGCTTCTA
The DNA here is from genome assembly GCF_029581455.1 of Micromonospora sp. WMMD964. Lineage (NCBI taxonomy): Bacteria > Bacillati > Actinomycetota > Actinomycetes > Micromonosporales > Micromonosporaceae > Micromonospora > Micromonospora sp. WMMD964. Next base: position 4,166,094 of record NZ_CP120860.1, read on the forward strand.
CGCCGCGTTCATGGTCGCCGACCGGGTCACCCTGGTCACCCGCAAGGCCGGCGAGACCGGCGGCACCCGCTGGGAGTCCACCGGCGAGGGCACGTACACCATCGAGGCGGTCGACGAGGCGCCGCAGGGCACCGCCGTGACCCTGCACCTCAAGCCGGCCGACACCGAGGACAACCTGCACGACTACACCGCCGAGTGGACCGTCCGCGACATCGTCAAGCGATACTCCGACTTCATCGCCTGGCCCATCCGGATGACGGTCGAGCGCCCCGGCGCCGACGGTGAGCCCGCCACCAGCGAGGTGCAGACCCTCAACTCGATGAAGGCGCTCTGGGCGCGGCCCCGCGACGAGGTCGACGCCGCCGAGTACAACGAGTTCTACAAGCACGTCAGCCACGACTGGGCCGACCCGCTCGAGGTCGTGCACATGAAGGGCGAGGGCACCTTCGAGTACGAGGCGCTGCTGTTCCTGCCCAGCCACGCCCCACTGGACCTGTTCTCCCCGCAGGGCCGCCGAGGCGTCCAGCTCTACGTCAAGCGCGTCTTCATCATGGACGACTGCGAGGCGCTCGTCCCGACCTACCTGCGCTTCGTCAAGGGCGTGGTCGACGCGCACGACCTGTCGCTGAACATCTCCCGGGAGATCCTCCAGCAGGACCGGCAGATCCAGATCGTCCGCCGCCGCCTGGTCAAGAAGATCCTCGCCACGGTGAAGGACCTGAAGGCCAACCACGCCGAGCGCTACCGCACCTTCTGGACCGAGTTCGGCGCGGTCGTCAAGGAAGGGCTGATCGACGACACCGACAACCGCGACACCCTGCTGGAACTCCTCTCCGTCGCCTCCACCCACGACGCGACCGAGCCCACCGACCTGGCCGGTTACGTCTCGCGGATGAAGGACGGCCAGAGCGACATCTGGTACGCCACCGGCGAGTCCCGGGCCGCCATCGAGAACTCGCCGCACCTGGAGGCGTTCCGGGCCAAGGGTCACGAGGTGCTGCTCCTGACCGACCAGGTCGACGAGGTGTGGGTCGAGCGGGTCGGCGCGTATGACGGCAAGCCCCTGCGCTCCATCGCCAAGGGCGAGATCGACCTGGACACCGACGAGGAGAAGCAGCAGGCCGAGGCCGAGCGTGAGCAGCAGCGGCAGGAGTTCGCCAACCTGCTCGACTGGCTGGGCACGACGCTGACCGACAGCGTCCGGGAGGTGCGGCTGTCGTCCCGACTGACCACCTCACCGGCCTGCGTCGTCGGCGACGCCCACGACCTCACGCCGACGCTGGAGAAGATGTACCGCGCGATGGGGCACGAGGTGCCCCCGACCAAGCGGATCCTGGAGATCAACCCCGGTCACCCGCTGGTCTCCGGGCTGCGCAAGGCCCACGAGCAGGGGAGCGACCCGGCAGCGCTGACCGAGACCGCGGAGCTGCTCTACGGTCTGGCGGTGCTCGCCGAGGGCGGTGAGCTGACCGACCCGGCCCGCTTCACCCGCACGCTCGCCGACCGGCTGGCGCGCACCCTGTAGACGGTCGACCGTCTGGCCAGCGGGCCACCCGATCAGGGGCCCGCCGGCCGGTTCGGCGTACGACGTCGAGATGCGATCACCGACGGACACGTCGAGTCGCTCAACGCGACACCGCGATCTGGCCACGTCGCGAAGCCTGATCGGAACCGGTCCACTGTGCTCTCAGCACAGTGTCCGGCCGGCCGCAACCGCTGCGGACGGCGCCCCGCGTACCCCGGTGAAGAACTTCACAGGGGTTGGGCGATCGTCACCGACCGTGCCTAACGTCGGTCGGGTCCGCCACTGCGGACACCACGGTCGGCAACGCCTAATCCTGCCCCCGGCCGTCGGAACCCAGTCACCCGGGCAGGAGCGGGGGACCCACGTTCCTCGGTGCACGTCACCTCGGGGTGAAGCCGCCACCTGCGGCCGGGCTCCTCGGCCCGAACCCGACAGCTCACCTCGCCGGCGTGGAGGAAGCTCACATGACGTCCGTTCACACGCCCCGTCATCGACGGGTCACCACCCGCCGTCTCGCCGTCGGCACCCTGGCCGTCGGCGCGGTCACCGGTGCTGTCGCCCTCTTCGGCCCGGCCGCCCCGGCGCAGGCCGGAGTCGACTGGGACGCGATCGCCCAGTGCGAGTCCGGCGGCAACTGGAAGATCAATACCGGTAACGGCTACTTCGGTGGCCTGCAGTTCTCGCAGAGCACCTGGGCCGGTTACGGCGGCAAGAAGTACGCCGCCCGTGCCGACCTGGCCACCCGCGGCGAGCAGATCGCCATCGCCGAGAAGGTGCTCGACGGGCAGGGCATCGGCGCCTGGCCGACCTGCGGCAAGAAGGGCGGCTCCTCGGGCGGCTCGGCCACGAAGTCGACCAGGTCGACGGCGAAGTCGACGAAGTCCACCGGAAAGGCGACCACGTCGCCGGACCGGCCGTCGCGCGGCGAGCAGCCGGCGACCCGTGACCACGAGCGCACCGCCGCGCCGACGGGCGGCCGGACGCACCTGGTCGAGCCGGGCGACACCCTGTCGGAGATCGCCGACGCCCACCGGGTGTCCGGCGGCTGGCAGGCGCTGTACGAGCACAACAGGGAGCTGATCGGGGCCGACCCGGGCCTGATCTTCCCTGGTCAGAAGCTCAGCCTCTGACAGTCGGCACACGAACGCTCGGCCGGTGACCCGGCCGAGCGTTCGTGTGTGCGGTGCTGGTCAGCCCGAGTGGCCGGACCTGCCGCGAGTCACGCCGCCGAGGCGGACGCCCGCGGCGCGCGACGCGAGGCCGCGGGTCCGGCGTTGCGACCCCAGCGGGAGGCCGGCGTCGCCTCCGTGCCGGCGTCGAGGCCGTCGATCGTCATCTCGACGGGTTCCGCCGCCCCGCGCGACAGTCGCAGCGAATGCTCTGCGCCCTGCCGGGCGGCGCACGGCCACGCCTGCCCCGCGCACTGGAGGTTGTGGCAGTGACCCTCGTCGTCCGGCTCGTGGGCGTCCAGCACGTCGATCGCCAGTTGCCAGAGCAGCGGGTCGGTCACGTCGTGCGGTCGCTCGGCGCTGCGGCTCGGTCGGTTGCTGGTGTCGTCGGACATCGTGGGTCCCCCCTTGTCAGGCTGTACCCCTCAAGGGTCACCCGTCAGCCGTCGGCTAAACCGCCGACCTGCTGTGATGTGTCTCCGGTCGCAACTCGTCGCACGGACGCCGCACGCAGATCGGTCAATCCGGCAGGAGTGGCATCTCGACGCCGGGCTCCCGACCGAGTAACACCGCACGGGTGAGCGCCGCCGAGCCGAACCGGTCGCGGACCGCGTCGACCGCCGCGTCCAACTCCGCACCCGGGTCGCGGTGGAACGGCAGCTCCGGCTGCACCGGGCTGTCGTCCAGATTGCCCACCGAGACGCCGATCAGCGTGACACCACGACTGTCGATCTCGGGCTGGGCCGCGTGCAGCAACGCGCGTGCGGCGGCGAGCAGCGGGGTCGTGTCCGCTGTCGCCTTGCCGATGGTGTGCGAGCGGGTCGCCCGGCTGTAGTCGCCGAAACGCAACCGCAGCACCACGGTGCGACCGGACCGCCCGGCGGCCCGCATCCGGCGGGTGACCCGGTCGACCAGCCCGGCGAGGATGGCGTCCAGTTCCGTCGGGGCGTGCGGGGTACGGCTCAGCGCGTGCTGGGCGCCCATCGAAGCCCGTCGGCGGCCGACGTGCACCGCGCGTGGGTCACGGTTGTGAGCCAGGGCGTGCAGGTGCCGGCCGGCGCCGGACCCGAGCAGCGACACCAGTGTCGCCTCGCCGAGCCGTGCCACCTCGCCGACGGTACGGATCCGGTGTTCCCGCAGCTTCGCGGAGGTGACCGGGCCGACGCCCCACAACCGCTCGACCGGCAGCGGATGCAGGAACGCCGTCTCGGCGTCGGGTGCGACCACCAGGAGCCCGTCCGGCTTGGCCACCCCGCTGGCCACCTTCGCCAGGAACTTCGTGCGGGCCACACCCACCGTGATCGGAAGGCCGACCCGTTCCCGAACCTCCCGACGCAGCCGCGCGGCGATGTCGGCCGGTGGGCCGACCAGCCGCCGCAGGCCACCCACGTCGAGGAACGCCTCGTCGATGGAGAGCCCCTCGACCAGCGGAGTGGTCTGCCGGAAGATCTCGAAGACCGCGCGGCTCGCCGCCGTGTACGCCGACATCCGCGGCGGCACCACGATCGCGTCCGGACACAGCCGGCGCGCCTGCCGGCCGCCCATCGCGCTGCGGACACCCCGCGCCTTCGCCTCGTAGCTGGCCGCGAGGACCACACCTCCGCCGACGATCACCGGCCGCCCGCGCAGGCGTGGGTCGTCGCGCTGCTCGACCGACGCGTAGAAGGCGTCCAGGTCGGCGTGCAGGATGCTGGCGCCGGGCGACACGTACACATGTTCGCACGGCGCTCGACGATCGCCGTGGTGACCTGGGCGTACGCCCGGTCAGTCGAGGCAGAACTCGTTGCCCTCCGGGTCGGCCATGATGAGATGACCGGCACCCAGTGGGGGAGCGGGCTCGTGGCGGCTGAGCCGGGTGGCACCGTGCGCGGCGAGCCGCTCGGCCTCCTTCTCCAGCGCCGCCATCCGCTCGTCACCCGCCAGCCCGGGTGCGGCCCGCACATCGAGGTGTACGCGATTCTTGACCCGCTTGGGCTCGGGGACCCGCTGGAAGAACAGCCGTGGCCGCGAGCCCTCGGGGTCGACCACCGCCGACGCGTCGTTGCGGTGCTCCGGCGGCACGCCCAGCGCGTCGAGCGCGTCCTCCCAGGACTCGAAGTCCCCGGGCGGACCCTGCACCCGGTAGCCCAGGGCCTCGGCCCAGAAGGCCGCCAACGCGGCGGGGTCGGCACAGTCGACGGTGATCTGCACATCGCGGACCATGTCGGCTCCCTGTCTCGTGATCTCCTCGGTCATGGGCCCAGCCTCCCGTAGATAGCGGACAGAATCGTTCCGCATCCCGTGCAACGATCGGCACGTGACTGTCGAGGCGACGACCGAGCGGGTGCTGCGGTTGCTGGCACTGCTCCAACGGCGGCCGTCCTGGACGGCTGCGGACCTCGCCGCCGAGCTGGGTGTCACCGACCGTTGCGTCCGCCGTGACGTGCAACGACTGCGGACGCTCGGTTACCCGGTGCACGCGGTCCCCGGGGTCGGTGGTGGTTACCAGCTCGGTGCGGGCACCCGCCTGCCGCCGTTGCTCCTCGACGACGAGGAGGCGATCGCGACGGCGGTGTCCCTGCGCCTCGCCTCGGGCGGCACGATCGCCGGCGCGGGCGAGGCGGCTCTGCGGGCCCTCACGAAACTCGATCAGGTCATGCCGGCGCGGCTGCGCGCCGAGGTGCGGGCGGTGCACGGCGCGACCGAGACGCTCGTGGGTCCGGTGGCCGAGATCGACGCCGAGGTGCTGGTGACACTGGCCCGGGCCTGTCGCGACGCCGTGCGGGTGCGATTCACCTACGTGGCGCGCGACGGCGGGCAGCACGAGCGGACCGTCGAGCCGGTCCGGATGGTCACGACGGGTCGCCGCTGGTATCTGATGGCCTGGGATGTCGACCGTCACGACTGGCGGACGTTCCGCCTGGACCGGATGGGTGCCGCGACCGCGACGACCTGGCGCTTCCGGGCGCGCGAGCACCCGGATCCGGTCGCCTTCGTGCAGCGGGCCGTGACCGGGGCGGCGTACCGGTATCTCGCCCGGGTCCGTGTGCGCGCCACGGCCGACCAGGTGCGGGAGCTGGTGCCGCCGCAGGTGGGACGGGTGGAGGACGACAGCGACGGGTGGTGTCTGCTGATCGTCGGCGGGGAGCGCCTGGACTGGCTCGCCGCGCACCTCGCCCGCCTCAGTTACCAGGTGGAGGTGCTGGAGCCTGCGGAGCTGCGCGACGCCGCCGCCCTGCTCGCCCGACGCCTGACCGCGATGGCCGGTGCCGCGTCACAGGACAGCGTGTAGTGACGCAGCGACACCGGGCTGCCGTCCGGTGCGGTCCACGGCGCGGTGCTGGTCCCGGTGCACCGCCATCCGGTCCGCTCGTAGAGGGCGGCGGCTGCGACACCGTCGGACGTCACCTCGAGCACCAGATCCGTCCCGTGTGCACGCGCCCATTGCCGAACACGGTCCAGCAGGGCACTGCCCAGCGCCGACCCTCGGGCGGTCGGTGCCACGAAGAGACGTGCCACCTCGGCTGTCTGCCGGGCCGGCGGCTCGTCTGCCGAGCTGGGCAACCGGTGCACCGCGACATGCCCGACGATCGCCTCCTCGTCGTCGACGGCGACCCAGGCGTCCGCCGGGCGCGGCTCGCATAGCCAATGGTGCGGGTCGGCGGGCCAGTTCATCGGGTACCTGTCGACCTGGTGGACCTCGGCGAGCGCCGCGACGCATCCGTCCAGGTCGGCGGCGCGCCAGCGGCGGATGTGCGGTGGGCTCACAGGTCGTCGAACGGGCGGGCATAGCGGAACTCGCCCCGGATCGAGTCGCGCCACGCGGCCATCCGACGGGCCATGAAGTACTGCGGCCCCCATGGCTGCGGCGGGGTGACGCCCAGGTCGACGGCGGGCCCGAACCCGAAGCGCGGGTAGTAGTCGGGATGCCCGAGCAGCACCACGAGCGGCTCGTCCCGCGCGTCGGCCGCGCCGAGCACCGCGTGCATCAACGCGCTCCCGACGCCGCGTCGCTGCCGGCCGGGCAGCACGCCGAGCGGCCCCAGGCCCAACGCTACCGGCTCACCGCCCACCAGGCCGCGGGTGGCCACCACGTGACCCACCACCTGGCCGTCCGAATCGACGGCCACCAGGGAGTACGCGGGCAGCCAGCCCTCGTCGGCGCGCAGCGAGTCGACCAGTGTCGCCTCCACCGGAACACGGTCGCCGTCGCCGTCGGTCTTGGCGAACGCGGCGGCGTGCACCGCCCGGATCGCGTCGACGTCGGCGGGTGTCTCGCGTCTGATCAGCACCGCGCCACGATACGGCTCCACCGGCCGGGCCTCCACGCGTTTATCGCACCGGATGACGGCGACGCGCTCACCTTCGTCCTGCCGGCGCCAGGTGCTCGGCGGGCATGTCGCCGAAAGGGCCTATACCTGTGAGTCATAGATATGACTCACAGGTATAGGCGTCATCAGGGATATGCCCGGGCTGAGTCAGCCCGGCCGGAGTCGGTGCCGGAATCAGCCGACGGCGGTGGCCGAGGGTGGGGCGCTGCCGCCCTGCGGTGCCGCCGGCGTCATCAGTCGCACGATCTCCGCCTGGTCGGCTGCCGAGGGCAGACCCCAGTGCCGCTGGTAGCCGTACACCTCGTGCAGGGGGGTGGAGCCGGTGCGGCCGTCCAGGATCTCCACGGCGTCGGTGTCGATCAGGCCGGGATGTTCGACGCCGCAGGCCTCGGCGACCTTGGTGAGGTCGCGGCGCAACGTCCGCAGGTAGTTGGCCGCCCGGACCGACTTCAACGACGGGTCCAGGCCCCGGGCGAGCCACGCGTTCTGGGTGGCGACGCCGGTGGGGCAGGTGTCGGTGTGGCACTTCTGGGCCTGGATGCAGCCGATGGAGAGCATCGCCTCCCGGCCGACGTTGACCATGTCGCAGCCGAGCGCGAAGGCGACGACGGCGTTGTCCGGCAGGCCGAGCTTGCCGCCGCCGACGAAGACCACCTGTTCGTGCAGGTCGTGCTCGGCGAAGATCTTGTACACCCGGGTGAAGCCCTGCTGGAACGGGAGTGACACGGAGTCGGTGAAGATCAGCGGCGCCGCGCCGGTGCCGCCCTCGCCACCGTCGATCGTCACGAAGTCCACGCCGCGGCCGGTGTCGCGCATCAGCGTGGCCAACTCCTGCCAGAAGCCGAGGTCGCCGACCGCCGACTTGATGCCGACCGGCAGGCCCGTCTCGGCGGCCAACAACTCGACCCAGTCGAGGAGACTGTCGCAGTCGGAGAACTCGGCGTGCCGCGACGGGCTCACGCAGTCCTGTCCGACCGGGATGCCGCGGGTGGCGGCGACCTCGGCGGAGACCTTCGCCCCGGGCAGCAGACCGCCGAGGCTCGGCTTGGCGCCCTGGCTGAGCTTGATCTCCAACGCCCTCACCGCTGCGCCGGCAACCAGGTCCTTCAGGCGGTCCAGACTGAACCGGCCGTGCTCGTCGCGGCAACCGAAGTACGCCGTCCCGAGTTGGAAGACCAGGTCACCGCCGTTTCGGTGGTACGGCGACAGGCCGCCCTCGCCGGTGTTCTGGAGGCAGCCGGCGAGCGCCGCCCCCTTGTTCAGCGCGGCGATGGCGTTGCCGGAGAGCGAGCCGAAGCTCATCCCGGAGATGTTCACCACCGACTCCGGGCGGAACGCGTGGGCCCGTCCCCGGGCGGCGCCGAGCACCTTCGCGCAGGGCAGCCGTACGTCGTGCCCGGCGGTCGGTGTGGACGGCGGCACGGCCCGGCCGAACGTGCGGTGCTTGATGATCGGATACCCGGGGGTGTACTCGATGTCGTTGTCGGTGCCGAAGCCGAAGTAGTTGTTCTGCTGCTTCGCCGACGCGTACACCCAGCGGCGCTGGTCGCGGGTGAACGGCCGCTCCTCGTTGTTACCGGCCACGATGTACTGCCGAAGCTCCGGCCCGATCGCCTCCAGAAGGTAGCGGGCGCGTCCGAGCACCGGGAAGTTGCGCAGCAACGCGTGGTCGCGCTGGATCAGGTCCCGCGCGGCGAGTGCGGCGACGGCAGCGGCGGCGGCGGGTACGGCTCGACGGGCCCATGTCATGCCCGGCAGTCTTTCCGTCCGCGTGTCGGCCCAAACCGACCGGCGGCGCGTTCGCGCTGGTGACCGGTCCGGCGGTGGTGCGGGTCGGCCCCGCACCACCGCCTCGGGCTCACCGGTGCCGGTAGGACTGGCGAACCGACCCACCGACGATCGTGCACCACGTGCTCGTGCTGACCTTGCCGTTGCGGGGCAGCCCGTGCAGCGCCTGCAGGTCCTGCACAGCGGCCCGGGTGGCGTGGTCGTACGCCCCGGTGACGGTGACCGCGTACCCCTTGGTGGCGAGCATCTCCTGCACGGCCGCGACCGGCGCGCCGGTGGCGTGCTGGTCCAACTCCGGCGCCAGGGTCTCCCAGGTCGGCGGGGTGAGGGTGGCGTCCACGTCCACCGGGATGCCGTTGCGGGCCTGCCAGTCCTGCACGGCCGCGACGGTCGCGGCGTCGAACGTGCCGCTGACCGTCACCGCGTAGCCCCGGTGGGCGAGCAGGTGCTGCACGACCCGGACCGAGGGGGAGTTGACGAAGCGCCACAGGTCCGGCCAGCGGCGCGCCGGCACGTCGCCCAGCTTGGTGCCGAGGGCGGCGTGCACCCGCCGGCGCAGCTCCGGGAACTGCCGGTAGAAGGCGGCACCCGGGCACTCGGTGGTGCGGAAGTCCCAGTGGCCGAAGATGTCGTACGCGTGTAGCCCGTACTGTCGGCAGATCGCGACGCAGAGCTTGACCAGGGAGTCGGTCAGTGCCTTCGGCGGCGTCTCGGTGACGTAGGTGCCCTCGTTCTCGATGCCGATGGCCCGGCCGTTCTCGCCCGGGCAGTGCGCCGAGATCATCTGGCGGTCGCCGGCTTCGAGGCGTTCCAGGCTGCCCCGGCGGCCCTCCAGCACGTAGCCGCCGCGGCTCACCGTGAAGTGCTGGCCGGTGTCCGACCAGCCGTTGCCGTCCATGTGCAGGTCCTGGCAGTCGTGGGCCAGCTTGACGGCCTGCTCGCGGGAGTAGTCCGTGACGTTCGGGAACGCCATGTGATGCACGATGATCTTGTTGGTGGCGATGGCGCTGACCGACAGCGGGTCCTTCGGCGGGCGGGCGGCCCACTCGTCGCAGCTGATGATCCAGTCCAGGTCGGTGCCGGGGGCTGCCTGCGCCGAGGCGGGGAACGCGAGTTCGCTCCCGACGACGGCGACGGTGGCGGCGCCGAGACCGGCCCGCAGCAGCGTCCGGCGATCCAGTTCGGAATGGTCGACGTGCATGACATCTCCTCCTGCGGCCGACGGCGGGGGGATGAAAAGTAGCTCCAGTGGCCGCACGCGCTTCGGAGAATATTGCCAAGACTCGTCCGCGCGCTAGACCCCGCGCAACCAGGCCGACGTTTCCTCGCCGGCCGGCGGGGGTAGGGCGGGAGCCGACCGTTCCGGCTGTCCCGTGAGGAATGACCAGATGAGTGACAACGTCAGCGACGCGGTGGGTGACGCCCTCCGCTCGGTGATGCTCTTCCTGCCCAAGGCCGTCGCCTTCCTGGCGATCCTGGTGGCCGGATGGCTGATCGCCAAGGCCGCGCTGAAGATCGTGGAGAAGGTCCTGGAGCGGGTGGGCTTCGACCGCGCCGTCGAACGCGGCGGCGTCCGCCGGGCGTTGAGTCGCTCCCGGTACGACGCCAGCGACATCGTCGCGAAGCTCGTCTACTACGCGCTGCTGCTGTTCACCCTTCAGCTCGCCTTCGGCATCTGGGGGCCCAACCCGATCTCCGACCTGCTCGGCGCGGTGATCTCGTGGCTACCCCGCGCCTTCGTCGCGATCGTCATCGTCGTGGTGTCCGCCGCCATCGCCAGCGCGGTGAAGGACATCATCAGCGGCGCGCTCGGCGGTCTGTCGTACGGCCGGGTGCTGGCCACCACCGCCTCGGTGTTCATCCTCGGCCTCGGCGTCATCGCCGCGCTGAACCAGATCGGTGTCGCCACCGCGGTCACCACTCCCGTCCTGATCGCCGTGCTGGCCACGATCGGCGGCATCCTCGTCGTCGGGGTCGGTGGTGGCCTCGTCCGTCCGATGCAGAGCCGGTGGGAGGGGTGGCTGACCCGCGCGGAGCAGGAGTCGCAGCTCATCGCCGAGCACGCCCGCGCCTACCGGGCCGGTCGCCGCGACGCCGAGGCCGAACTGGCCCGCGCGGCGGCTACCCCCGCCACGCCGGACGCCGAGTCGGCGCGACCCTCCTTCGTCGCCACCGACGCGGATACCACCCAGGTGGTGGCCGCCCGATCGGCCGACCCGGAGGCCACGCAGGTGGTGACCCGACCGTCCGACCCGGAGGCCACCCAGGTCGTGCCCCGACCGTCCGACGCCGACACCACCCAGGCGGTGAGCGGCGGCGACGCCGACACGACCCAGGTGGTGCGTGCCGGGGGCACGGTGCCCGGCCCGCGTACCAGCGACGACAGCGAGGCGACCACGGTCCTCCCGCCGGTCGACCCGAAGCGGCGCTGACCGGCACGTCACCGGCGGGGTGGGGTCCTTCGGGACCCCACCCCGCCGCCCGCTGTCCGGCGCGCCGAAAGCGCTGGCGAGCACGATCAGAACGCGGCTAGCATCCGGGCATGACCTGGCGACATTGATCCAGCCGCTCAGCCCGACCCCGTGGGCCACCACGGGCACCGCATGTCCGGTGTCCGTCTCCACTCCCACGGGAAGGCCCCCATGCGTCAACTCGCCCCGCGCGCGCCCGACCCGGCGGTCCGCCGCCTGACCACCACCCTCTACGGGTACGCGTTCCTCAGCGACCTCGTCCTGCTCTACCCGCTGTACGTGGTGTTCTTCGCCGACACCGGGCTGTCGGTCGGGCAGATCTCGTCGCTCTTCGTCATCTGGTCGGCCGCCGGCATCCTGTTCGAGGTGCCGTCCGGCGCGTGGGCCGACGTGGTCTCCCGCCGACTGCTGGTGTGCCTCGCCCCGCTGCTGAGCGCCGCCGGGTTCGCGCTCTGGGTGCTGGCGCCGTCGTACCCGGTGTTCGCGGTCGGCTTCCTGCTCTGGGGTGCCGCCGGAGCGTTGGTCTCCGGCGCGTTGGAGGCGCTGGTCTGGACCGAACTGGACCGGCTCGGCGCTGTCGACAGGTACGCCCGGGTGCTCGGACGCTCCCGGACGGCGGGCGTGCTGGGTGTGGTGGTGTCCGGGGTGCTCGCCGGCCCGGTGCTCGTCGTCGGCGGCTACCCGCTGGTGGGCGCGGCGAGCGTGGTCGCCTGCCTGCTCGCCGTCGCGGTCGCCGCCCGGTTCCCGGAGCACCGCCCGGCGTCCGTCAGGGGCGACGCGGCCGACCCGGACGCCGCCGCCGACCCGGACGGCGATGACGACCTGGGGTGGTGGGACACGTTGCGGGCGGGGGTGGCCGAGGTCCGCACCCGCCCACCGGTACGGGCCGCCGTCCTGCTGGTCGCCGTGGTCGCGGCGGACTGGGGTGCCCTGGACGAGTACACCCCGCTGCTGGCACTGGACACCGGTGTCGGCGCGCAGGCCGTGCCGTTGCTGCTCCTGCTGCTCTGGGCCGGGGTGACCGTCGGCGGGCTACTCGCCCCGGTGGGGGAGCGGTGGGGCGGCCGGGGCTACGCCGCGCTGCTGGGCCTGGTGGGTGTCGGGCTGGCCGGGGGTGCTCTGCTCCGACACCCGACGGGGTTCGCGTTGCTCGCTGTCGCGTTCGGGGCAGCCCAGTTGGCCACCGTGCTGGCCGACGCGCGGCTCCAGGCGCGGATCAGCGGCGGCAGCCGGGCCACCGTCACATCCCTGGCGGGAATGGCCACCGACGTGCTGATCATCGGGACGTACGCCGGTTACGGCCTGCTCGCCACGGCGGTGGGCAACGCGGTGGCCTTCGCGGTGACGGCCGGGCCGTACCTCGTGGTGGCGGTGGTGCTGCTCGCCCGTCGCCGGTCGGCACGATCAGCCGGCCATGTGCAGGAACGACCACTGGTGGCCGTCGAGGTCCCGGAAGCCGCGCATGTACATCGGTCCGTTGGTCATCCCGGGTCCGAGTGACTCCCCGCCGGCGACCGCCGCCCGGTCGACCAGTTCGTCGTCATCGATCGTCTCCGTCCGTCTCGAGCAACACCTTCAGCGCGGCGAGCCGGTTCCGCCAGTACGCCTTCAGCTCCGCGGCCTGCTCGGCTCCGGTCAGCTTCTCGTGCAGGACGTTGACCCGGGCCTTTGACTCGCCGACGGCGTCGATGCCGACGACGATCCTGGTGGGGCCACCGGCCCAGTCGGCCCGGAAACTGCGCGGCGCGGTGGCGGTACGGACACGTACCTCGACGTCGGGCAGCCATCGGGCGCGTGCCGTCTGGTCGGCGAACGCCTCGAACAGTCGCACCGCCGGCACGGCCACCGTCCGGCTCGCGCTGGCCTCGAAGCCACCGCCGCGTCGTTGACCCGGTGCGCGCAGGCCGCGTGCCTGCTCGTACCCGACGGTGATGGTCTGCGCCCACCAGCCCGGCACCTCGTGTTCGGTGACCAGGTGACGGGCGATCCGGGTGTGCGTCCACTCGGCGGCGGACGCGGCGTCGAGCTGGGCGAACCACTCGTCCCAGCCGCGGCCGGTCCGGACGCGGATCAGGTCGTCGGCGATCCGCTCGGTCTGCGCGGCGGCAGCCGTGGCGTTCGGCTCGGTAGGTGCCGGAGGGGACGCGGCGGTGGACGCCGGCTCGGCGGCCCGATCGATCAGGTGCCGGCGGGCGGTGGTGTAACTCTCGCCGGTCTTCTCCATCCGGGCCCGGACCCGGGCCTTGAACGATCTCTGGGTGGTCATCACACGCTCCCGGTCAACGGCACGGTCACCGGGACTCACGCTCCCGCCGACCCCGCCGGAGTGGGGCATGTGGCACCACGTCCCGAGGGCTCCAGGCCCCCTTTGCCTCCGCGTTGCCGGCGGCGTGAGCGCCGGGAGGGAGGTGCGGCGTAGGACAACGCCGACCTCATCCTACGCCAGATCGGCGGTCAGGGCTGGTCACCGTCGAGGTAGACCCATCGGCCGTCCTCGCGGACGAACCGGCTGTGCTCGGTCAGGGTGCCGGGTCGCCCGGCATCGCGGTAGTGCGCGTGGAAGGTGACGGTGCCGGCGGTGTCGAGCAGACCACCCCGCTCGGTGCCGACGATCTCCAGTCGGGTCCACCGCTGCCCCGGGTCCAGCTCCAGCGACGAGGGCCGGGTCGAGGAGTGCCAGCTGCGCAGCAGGTAGCCGGTGTCGCCGAGGGCGAATGCGCTGAACCGGGACCGCATCAACGCCTCGGCCGTCGCCGCCGGCCGCTCGCCGCCGTGGGCCGGGGCGCAGCAGTCCGCGTACGCCTGCCCGGAGCCGCACGGGCAGGCCCGTCCCGTCGTCGTTTCCGCCCGTCGGCGTGCCTTACCCACCTCGCCATCCTGCCGTACCGGCCGCACCGCCCGACGGTGACCCGGGCCGGTTGACGACCGTTCCTAGACTCGCGACATGACACGATCGCCCGCCGTGCCGCTCGCCCCGAACGTCTGGCGCATCCCCACCGTGGGCCGCTCAGCCGTCAACTCGTACGCGTTCGTCGACGACGACGGCGGTGTCACGCTCGTCGACTGCGGGCTGGCCAAGGCGTCGGCCCGGATCGTGCGCGGGCTGGCGGCGATCGGCAAGGTGCCGGCCGACGTCACCCGGATCGTGCTCACCCACGCGCACCCCGACCACGCGGGTGGCGCGGCGGAGATGGCGCGGCGTACGGGTGCACCGGTGGCGGCGCACACCGCCGACGTTCCGTTCGCCGAGGAGGGGCGTGCGCCGGTCAGCGACCCGACGGTGACCGGTGGTCGGCTCTTCGCCCGGCTCAACAGTGGGCGGTTCCCGGCGGTGCGGGTGGCGCAGCCGCTGGCCGACGGCGACGTGCTCGACGTCGGCGGTGGCCTGCGGGTGGTGCACACCCCCGGCCACTCGCCGGGTCACGTGTCGCTGCTGCACGAACCGACCCGACTGTTGATCACCGGGGACGCGCTGTTCAACATTCTCGGGGTCCGCTATTCGCCGAAGGTGCTGTGCAGCAACTTCCGGATGACCAAGCAGACCGCCCACGTGTTCGGCGAGTTGGAGTACGACCTGGCGGCCTTCACCCACGGTCCGGAGCTGACCGACGACCCCCGTGAGAAGATCCGCGCCTTCCTCTCCGCGCACCGCTGAACGAGCGGCCTCACAGCCAGCCGGAGCGGCGGAACAGGCGGTACAGGGCCAGGGCGGCGGCCGCCATCAGGGCGAGGGCGCCGGCGTACCCGTAGCGCCAGGCCAGCTCGGGCATGTGGTCGAAGTTCATTCCGTAGATGCCGGCGATGCCGGTCTGGGTGGCCGCGATGGCCGCCCACGCCGCGATCTTGCGCATGTCGTTGTTCTGCTCGACGGCGAGCTGCGCCAGTCGTGACTGGACGATCGAGGTGAGCAGGTCGTCGTACGCGGCCACCCGGTCCACCGCCCGGCCCAACCGGCCGTCCACGTCGACGAACCAGCGGTGCAGGGAGCGGGGCGCGCCGTCGGGGTCGAGCAGCGTACGCAGGGGCGCCTGCAACGGCAGGACCGCCCGCTTGAACTCGACCACCTCCCGTTTGAGCTGGTAGATGTGCTGGATGTCGGCCGTACGGTCGCGGGCGAACACCGCCTCCTCGACCCGTTCCAGGTCCCGTTCGACGTGCCCGGCCACCTCCAGATAGGAGTCGACCATCCGGGCGCAGACCGCGTACGCCACCGCCCACGGGCCGGCGGCCAGCAGGGCGGGGCGACCCTCGATGTCGGCCCGGACGCTGCGCAGCGCCCCGGCGGCGCCGTGCCGCACGGTGATGGCGAACCGGTCCCCGAGCAGCACCATCACGTCCCCGGTGTCGATCACCTCGGAGGTGTCGGTCAGCTCGTCGTGTTCCACGTACCCGGCGGTGCGCAGCACCAGCAGCGTGACCGGCCCGTGGCGTTGCACGGTGGGGCGGTGCCCGTCGGCGAGGGCCTGTTCGACGGTCAGCTCGTCCAGGCCGAAGGTGCGGCCCACCGCGGCGAGCACCGCCGGACCCGGATCGTGCAACCCCAACCACACGAAGGAGTCGCGGCCGTGCCGGGCCCGGGCGTACGCGTCGGCGTAGTGCGGTCGGCCGGGCTGGCGTCGACCGTTGACGTAGACGGCGCAGTCCACCACGGCGTCCGGGTTGGACCGGCGAGGGCTCGGGACGTCGCCCTCGACCCGGCCGAGCAGTCGACGGGCCAGGGCGCGTACGCCTCGACCGGCCCGGTCCCGTACCGCTCGCTGGCCCACCGTGTGCCTCCCCGTCGCCGACGCACCGCCTCGATCAGGGATGGTGCCACCGCATTCTGCCGAGTACGGTCCGTCGTACGACAGCGGGGCGCGGCTCAGGCGGTGCGGGTGGCGAAGACGACCACGTTGTCGACGTAGTTGCCGGTGGTGGCGTCGAACCGGCCGCCGCAGGTGATCAGGCGCAGTCCGGCGACGTCCGCCGGGCCGTAGACCAGCGCGGTCGGGAAGCGGTCCTTGGGGTACGCCCGCACGTCGTCGACGGTGAACGTGGCGACCTGCGCGTCGGCGCGGGTGACCTGGATCTGCTCGCCGGCACGGAGCCGACCGAGGTCGAAGAAGACCGCCGGCCCGGCCGGTGAGTCGACGTGGCCGACCAGGACCGCGTTGCCGGTCTCACCGGGGCTCACCCCGTGCCGGTACCAGCCGGCGAGGGTGGGCCGATCCAGCGGCGGCACCTGCAGCACTCCGGCGGCGTCGGCGCCGACCGGGACGACCTCCGCGCGTACACCGATGGTGGTGATCTGCACCCGGACCGGCGCGGCGCGGTGGAGCGGCACCAGGTCGGGTGCCGGTTCGGTGCGCCTGGGCGCGTCGGCCGGCGGTCGGGGCGGCGCGGCCGGGTCGGCGCTGAGGCCGACCGTGATCAGCCCCAGCCCGCTCACGGCGAGCAGGGCGACCACCGCCGGCAGGGTCCGCCGCGACCACACGTGGGCACCTCCGTAGGGGTCGTCGGGATGCCCGCGCCGGTGTCACCGGCGCGGGCACCCGTCCTCAGGGATGGAACAGCCGCCGGTCAGGCGACAGTGGACACCGGGCGACGCCGGCGGATCAGGATCACCGCGCCGGCCAGGGCGGTGCCGAGAAGCGTGCCTCCGGCGGCCAGAGCGCCGTTGTCGCGGCTGTCGCCGCCGGAGCCGGCGGGCGCGCCGCCGATCGGGGTGACGGTGAACGTCGCGCTGCCTGCCGAACTGCCGTCGCCGCAGGTCGCCGTCACCGTGTACGTGCCCAGGGTGAACCCGGCGGTGAAGAGTTCGGCGCTCAGTCCGCCGCCGGCGGCGGCCGTCGTGGACCTGACGTTCTGGTCACGGTTCGGGCCGGTGACCCGGAACAGGGCGTCACCCGACTTCGGGTTGCAGGTCGTCGCGGTGAGCACGACGGTCCCTCCGACCGGGGTGGTGGCCGGTGACACCGTGGTGTCGGCCAGTGCGGCGCCTGGCAGCAGGAGTGTGCCGAGGCCCACGCCGAGCGCCGCCGAGCAGAGTGCTGTTGAGACCTTCATACGCGTCTTCCCTCACTTTTCGTCCGCTGACTGCGTGGGACGTCGTTCGGGTGGCCAACTCCGTGACTAGCACCGGTGTGCCCAACACTAGGTGGGTTGGGCCCACGATCAGGTGAAAATGAGAATTCCTCGTTGCCGTCACGTGTCCACCCGAAGGCGGGGAGAGCTGCGCAAAGGCCCGGACGGCCCGAGCAGCGCCGGTCCTCCGGTCGATGTCGGGCTGTCGCGGCTGGGCCGATGGCGAGGTATTTACAGAAATACGCCGGCTGGGCGTCCGGTCAGCCGGCCGGGGTCGGCTCGGGCATCGGTTCGCCGGTCTCGAGGAGGGTCTTGAGGCCGGCCAGCAGCTCCGGCCAGCCTCCGCTGCCGTCGAGCTGGCCGCTGATCGCCCGGTGCATCTCGCTGTCCGGGGAGAAGTCGTCATGGATCACGGTCAACCGGACGGCCGCCGGGCCGTGCGGCTCGATCTCGAACGTCACCGTCGACCGGCGCTCGCCGAGTCGGGCGGCCAACTCCTCGGCGGACCAGCCGAAGTGCTCGGCGTGCTCGGGTTGGAAGCCGTGCCAGCTGTAGGAGAGCAGGCGGTACGGCTCCGCGGCGAGCACCCGTTGACCGAGGTCGCGAGGCTCGTCGCCGGGCGCGTCCTGCCACAGCACCGGCGAGCCGACCTGCCAGTCGGACACCAGCGCGATCCCACCCCAGTAGCGACGGGTGAACGCCGGTTCGGTGAGCGCGGCCCACAGCCGCTGCGGGGTGGTGGTGACGTACGTCGTGTAGGCGAAGGTCGGGCTCTCCATGGGTTGTCGCTCCAATGCGCTGGTCAGGTCGGCGAGGGCGGCGGCGCGCTCGCGGTCGTAGCGGCTGAGCCACCGGTCGGCGATGGCGTTGATCGGGGCGGCGTTGAGGTAGTGCACCTTCTCCCGGCCCCGCCGCACGCTCGTGACGAGGTCGGCCGCCTCCAGGATCGACAGGTGCTTGCTGATCGCCTGGCGGGTCGTCGCCGACCCGTCGCAGAGCTCTCGCAGGGTCTGGCCGTTGCGCTCGTTGAGCCGGTCCAGCAACCGGCGACGGCTGGGATCGGCCAGGGCCCGAAACGCCTCGTCCATCAACCCTCCCCCAACAGGCAACCATTCGGTTGCCCACGACGATAGGCAACCGAACGGTTGCTCGTCAAGCCTCGCGCCGCGCGCCGGCCGGAGCGGCGTGGGCGGCCGCACCGACGTGTGGCAGCGTGGGGCGGGTGACCGATTCCGCGCCGCTGGACGTCGACCTCGCACTGCTCGGCGGTGGCGGAGCGGCGTCCTTGCTGCTCGCCGCGCTGGACCGGCACGGCGTGCACGACCTGCGCATCGCCGTCGTCGACCCGGTGCGCCGACGCGGTCAGGACCGCACCTGGGCTTTCTGGGGCCACCCGGGCACCGACCTCGACCCGTTGCTCAGCGCGAGCTGGCCGCAGGTCGAGGTGACGACCGCGGCGCGACGCCGCGTCCTGGACCTGACCCCCCTGCGGTACGCCATGCTCCGCTCCGGCCCGGTCTACGACCGGGCTGCCGCAGCCGAACGCCGGCTGGACGCCACCCGGATCGTCGCGCCCGCCGACACGGTGACCGACGACGGCACACGGGTGCGGGTGCGCACCGGTGACGGGCGGACCGTACGGGCCGGATGGGTGCTCGACTCACGGCCCCGCCCACCGGCGCGGGCCGGCCGGACCACCTGGTTGCAGCACTTCCGCGGCTGGTGGTTGGAGGCGGACCGTCCCGTCTTCGACCCGGCCCGCGCGGTACTGATGGACTTCCGCACCCCGCAACCGCCCCGGGGTGTCTCCTTCGGTTACGTGCTGCCGGTGAGCGACCGCTACGCCCTGGTCGAGTACACCGAGTTCTCACCCGACCTGCTCACCGACGCCGGGTACGACGCGGCCCTGACCGGCTACCGGGACCTGCTCGGGCTGGACCCGACCGGGCTGCGGGTACGCGAGGTGGAGAACGGCGTGATCCCGATGACCGACGCGCCGTTCCCGGCCCGGCCGTCGCCCCGGGTGGTCCGACTCGGTACGGCCGGCGGCGCGACCCGCCCCTCCACCGGCTTCACCTTCTCCGCCATGTACCGACAGGCCGACCAGGTGGCCCGTGCCCTGGCGGCGGGACGACCGCCGGTGCCGCAGCCGGCGTACCCCCGACGGCACCGCTGGATGGACGCGGTGGCGCTGCGGGCACTGGACCGGGGCGGCGTCGGCGGCCCGGACTTCTTCGACCGGCTCTTCGACCGCAACCCCGCCGAGCGGGTGCTGCGCTTCCTCGACGGTGCGACCACACCGGCCGAGGAGGTCACCATCATGAACTCCACCCGGCTGTTGCCGATGATCGCCGCCACCGCCGGCGACGCGGCGCACCGCGTCCGCGACCGGCTGCGCCCCGCCCGACCCGCCCCGCCCGTCCCGCCCGCCGTGGTCGGCGCGGAGCCCGGCGCTTAGCGGGCTGCGCACCCACCGCAGCTCGGTGCACCCCGCCGGCCGGCAGCGGAAGACGCTCGCCATCAGCGTTGGCTGACTGCGGTGTCGATGTGCTGGTGGGCGGTATACCTCAGAGTCATAATTATGACTCTGAGGTATACCGCCCACTGCCGCATCCGCCCTCACGGCGGCGGCGTAACCCGGCCCCCGGGCCGGGAGGAGCACGTCACCGCGCGGTAGGTTGCCGGGCATGGTGGACGCGGCGGCCGGCAGGGGCGTGCAGATCTGGACCGACGGGGCGTGCAGTGGCAATCCCGGGCCGGGCGGTTGGGGCGCACTGCTGCGCTACGGCGACCACGAGCGGGAGTTGTGCGGCGGTGAGGCCACGCCGACCACCAACAACCGGATGGAGCTGATGGCGGCCATCCAGGCGTTGGAGAGCCTGAACCGGCCGGTCACCGTGGAGCTGCACACCGACAGCACGTACGTGCGCAACGGCATCACCAGTTGGCTGGCCTCCTGGAAGCGCAACGGTTGGCAGACCGCCGCGAAGCAGCCGGTGAAGAACGCCGACCTGTGGCAGCGGCTGGAGGCGGCCTGCGAGCGGCACCAGGTCACCTGGCTGTGGGTCAAGGGACACAACGGTCACCCGGAGAACGAGCGGGCGGACCGGCTCGCCAACAGGGGAATGACCGAGGCGCGGGCCGCGTTCGCCGGCCGCTGACCGTCAGCGGGTCGCGTCCGGGTGCCCGGGCATGCTGGACCCACCGCCGCTGCTGCCGGACGAACCACCGGTCATGCCCGAGCTGTTGTCCTCGGTCACGATGTCCGGGCGCACGTCGGTGTCGGCCGGAGCCGGGACCTCGGTGTCCGCCTCGACCTGCACCAGCGGCACCTGGCCGGCCTCGTCCTCGCTGTGCTGCGGGTCGCCCGGCAGCTCACCGTCGCGCTTTCGGAAACCCACGCCGTGCCCCCCGTCGATGGCGATCCGCGTCGGCGCTGGCTACCCGGCGTCGTCCCGACCGAAACCTTGCGGAGTGTCAGCGGCGTCGGCCGCGCCGGGCGGGAGCGGCGCTCCGCGACGGCTGGCGGAGCGGGCTGAGCGGCAGTGCCGTCCAGTGCGGCGGTCGGGTCACTGTCGTCGGCAGGCCGGTGCGCGCGTCACCCCGGGCGGCGTCCAGTTGAGCCTGGTGCAGGAAGAGGGCGCCGCGCAGGTCCGCGCCGCGCAGGTCGGCCCCGCGCAGGTCCGCACCGGTGACGTCGGCGAGACCCAGGTCGGCCCCGCGGAGGTCGGCGCCGATCAGCAGCGTCCCACGCAGGTTGGCCCGGCGCAGGTCGACCCGGCGAAGGTCGACGCCGAGCAGGGGCGCGCCCCGATGGTCGGCCCCGCCGGGGGAGCGGGCCACGTCGCTGGTCCGCGACAGCAGAGGGTTGACCCGGGCTCGGTGCGCGGCGACGTCCACCGCGCGGAGCTGCGCCACCTCACCAGCGGTGAGCGCGGCGGTCTCGGCGCGGGCGTGCTCCAGCGCGTCCCGCAGGTCGACCGGCGGGTGCAGCGCCACCGCCGCGTCGAGATACCAGAGCAGTTCGTGCAGCGGTCGCAGCACGGCGAACGCCTCCGCCATGGCGGGCAACGTCTCCGGCGCGTCCCGCCAGTCCCGCCCGCCGAAGGTGACCTGCGCGACCTGTTGCCCGGCGCCGAAGCAGTCGAACACCGTACAGCCGGGGAAGCCACGCTGGCGCAGCTCGGTGTGGATGCCGCACCGGTGGTCCCCGCGCAGGTTGGGGCAGGGCTGCCCGGCGGGCTTGTCGATGGCGAAGTCGGCCGACGCGGCGAAGGCGGGCACCACGCAGCACAGCCCGAAGCAGCGCCCGCAGTCCGCGCGCAACTGCGCCGACTGTGGTGGCGGTGCGGGGTCCGGTGACACGCGGACGTCCTCCAGGCGTTCGGGCGGAACCCCCATTGTTCCGCGCGCGGCCGTGACCGGACCGCCGGGGTCACCGTCCGTGGTTGTCCCCGGCCGTCGCGGAGCGGGGTTCCGGGGTACGGGAGACGCCCGGCGGAGGCACCAGCCGATAGGCCGCCCGTGCGCCGTCGTCGTGCCCGTACTTCTGGTCGAAGTGCCGTTTCACGACCTCAGCCGGCGTCTGGTCCCCGTCGGTCGGCTCCGCCAGCGCGAACACGGCCGGGGCGGCCCCGGGCGCGCGGGGTGGCAGCACGGCTCGCACGGTCAGCGGCCCGGTCACCCGGAACCCACGGCAGTCGACGAAGTGCTGCCCGTCCACCGTCACGTACGGCACGCGCACCTCCACCACGTCCGAGTCGTCGTGGCGAAGGGTGAGCGTGACCGACCAGTACCGCTCCAGGTTCAGGGTGGCCTGTTCGTGCTCCCACAACTCCTCGAACCGGGCGTGCACGAACCCGCCCCACGGGCTGTCCATGTCGACTTCCAGCTGCGGGACGTTGAACGACAATTTCCCGATCGGGAAGAACGAGATCAACGCCCGGCCGTCCCACTGGTAGAGCTGGATCGACGGCGAGGCGTCGTAGAGCCGGACCTGTAGGCGGCGCCGCAGACGACCGTCGAGGGCGTCGGTGAAGGCGGCCAGGTGACGCAGGTTGGTGCGGATCTGCCGCGGTACGTCCACCCGCTGCCGTTCCAGCTCCTCGGAGCGCTGCTGGGCGGCGGTGCAGTCCGGGTCGAGCAGGAGCAACTGCACCTGCGCGCCGTTGGCGAGCGCCGCCCGGATCCCGGCCAGGGTCTCCTCGCGGTGCCGTTGCTCCAGCAGGATCGTCCAGGTGTCCAGGATGCGCACCCGGCGGCCGGAGCGGTGCAACCGCGTCACGAAGGCCTGCTGGTCGAAGCTCAGGTGCTCCTGCACCCGGGCCCGGCGAGCCTCCTCGAACAGCGGGTCGAAGATGACGTACGAGATGGCGGCGAGGACCACGCTGGCCCCGAGGTTGAGCAGCAGGTCGCTGAGGAAGCCGCTGCTGCGCCAGGCGCCCAGCAGCATGACGACGGCGATCCCGAGCAGGGCGCCACCGACGCCGAAGGCGCGCCGCTGCCGGCCACCTCGACCAGCCCACCCGGGCATCCGATCCCCCTCCGCCGTCGACCGGCCCGGCCGCCGCCCACCGATCCGAAACGCGGACGATACGTGCCCGCTTCGCCGGCCGCTGTCCCGTTCGAGCGCGACGGGTTCACCGCCCGGACCCTCTCCACCCCTCATAGGGTGACGGTAATGGGGTGGCGCGACCACGGAGGGTAGGCGCGGTGGACGACACTGAACGTGAGCAGGCGTTGCTCAGCGCGTTGACCACCGAGCACTACGCGTTGGAGAGCTCCAGGCCGGACTCGGGCACGTGCTGGCGATCCCGGCCGGGGTGGTGACCGCGCTCGTCGCGTTCGCCGCCCAGTTCGTCCACATCCTTCGCACGGCGGCGGTCGAACCGCTGTGACGGCGATCAGACCGAACGCCAGTCGTTCGACGTCAGGCTGTTGGCCTGCGGGCCCATCAGCAGCATCCCGCCGTCCACCGGCCAGGAAACCCCGGTGACGTAGCCGGCCGCGGGAGAGGCGAGAAACGCCACCACGGCGGCGACCTCTCGGGCGTCGCCCGGCCTCCCCACCGGTACGCCAGGACGGTCCCGGGTGAACGGGTCGACGTCCTCCTGGCCCGTCATCGGCGTGGCGATCTCGCCCGGGGCGACCGCGTTGACGGTGATCCCGTCGGCGGCCAGCTCCTGTGCCATCACCCGGGTCAGCAGACCGAGCCCGCCCTTGGCGGCGCAGTACGCGGCGGAGCCCACCCGGGGGGCGTGTTCGTGCACGCTGGTGATGTTGATGATCCGCCCGCCGGCGCCGCCGGCCCGCATCCGTCGGACGACCCGCTGCGCGCACAGGAACGGCGCGTCGAGGTCGACGGCGAGAACCTCGCGCCACTGCTCCCACCCGGTGTCGACGAACGGCGTGGACGCGCCGATGCCGGCGTTGTTGACCAGCACCCCGATGCCACCCAGCCGATCGGCCAGGTCGTCCACCACCGCCGCCGCCTCCGGCAGCCGACGCAGGTCCACCTCGGCGACCTCGCAGCGACGACCGGCGGCGCGTACCTCGGTCGCGGTCCGCTCGGCACCGTCGGGGTCGCCGTACCAGGTGATGCCGATGTCGAAGCCCGCCTCGGCCAGCGCGACGGCGCAGGCCTTGCCGATGCCGGAGTCCGCGCCGGTGACCAGGGCGACCCTCGGGTAGTTCTCGTATCGCTGGGGCATGGTGCCGCACTACCCCGGCGGGCTCGGCCCAACCGTCACAACGGCGGCGTACCGTCGCCGGGTGCGGATCACACGGTTCACCCACGCCTGCGTCCGGGTCGAGCACGACGGCGGGGTGTTGGTCATCGACCCGGGCACGTGGAGCGAGCCCGGTGCCCTGGTCGGCGCGGACGCCGTCCTGGTCACCCACGAGCACACCGACCACGTGGACGTGCTGCGCCTCGCCGGCCTGGGCGTCCCCGTGTACGCCCCGGAGGGCGCCCGAGTGCCGGATCTCGCGCCGCTGCCGGTGACCCGGGTCCGCGCGGGGCAACGCTTCACGGCGGCCGGCATCGAGGTCAGTGCCCACGGCGGCCGGCACGCGGCGATCCACGAGGGACAGCCGGACTGCCCCAACCTGGGCTACCTGGTCGGTGACGGGCTCTACCATCCCGGTGACTCGTTGCACGTGCCGGACGAGCCGGTGCGCACAGTGCTCGTCCCGGCCCAGGGGTCGTGGCTGCGCCTCGACGAGGCGATCCGGTTCGCCGCCGCCGTGGGCGCTGCCGCCGCGTACCCGATCCACGACGCGCAGCTCAACGAGCGCGGCCTGGCCAGCGTGGCCGGCTGGTTCGGCGAGACCATCCCCGGCTACCGCCATCTCGCCCCCGGCGACACCGTCTGAGGGACCACACCGGCGACGGCGACGGTGTCGGCCGTACTCATGTCTGATGTGGTCTATGTCACGGTAGCTTCGGCGCGCGCCGTCACCCCCGTCGGCGCTGTCGAGGAGCGCCCATGTCCACACCGCGGAAGATCGCCACCACCCTCGCCGCCGTCCTTCTGCTCGCCCTGACCACCGCCACCCCCGCCCAGGCCGCCACCCCGCCCACCAAGACCCCGGTCGCCGGGTCGTTGGGCACCTACAACGTCTCCGGCGTCTACGTCGCCGGTGTGTCCTCCGGTGGCTACATGGCGACGCAACTGCACGTCGCCTACTCGTCCCGCATCCGCGGCGCGGCGGTGTTCGCCGCCGGGCCGTACTACTGCTCGCAGAACACCGTCGCGCAGGCGCTCTACGGGTGCGGCGACAACGCGTACCCGACGAACCTGACCGCCCTGCAGACCTACACCCGCACGTGGGCGTCGTACGGCTGGGTCGACCCGGTCGGCAACCTGTCCGGCGATCCGGTGTACGTGTTCCACGGCGGTAACGACACCACCGTCAAGAAATCCGTCACCGACGACCTGGTCCGCTACTACCAGCACTTCGGGGCCAGCGTGCAGTACGACAGCGGCTCCGCCGCCGGTCACTCCTGGGTCACCCCGTACGGCACGCTCGGCTGCACGGCGACCGCGTCGCCCTTCCTCAACGACTGCGGCACCGATCCGCAGAACGCGTTGCTGCGCAAGCTGCTGGGCGGGGTGAACGCACCGAACACCGGCGCACTCGGCGGCACGCTCGTCCGGTTCAGCCAGAACACCTTCGCGGTCAACGGCTGGGCCAACGGGTTGAGCATGGACGCCAACGGTTACGCGTACGTCCCGTCGGCCTGCGCGGCCGGCCAGTCGTGCCGACTGCTGGTCTCCCTGCACGGCTGCGCGCAGGGAACCGGCGCGGTGGGTACGGCCTTCGTCGACCGGGCGAACCTCAACCAGTACGCCGACACCAACAACCTGATCGTGCTCTACCCGCAGGCGGGCACCAGCCTCAGCAACCCGAACGGCTGCTGGGACTGGTGGGGCTACCTCGGCGCGACCAATTTCCCGATCAAGGGTGGCGCGCAGGTGGAGACCATCATGAACATGGTCCGTCGCCTGGACGGTTGAGCGGCCGGGCCGGCCGGTCGAGGGTGCCGGCCGGTCGAGGGTGCCGGCCGGTCAGCCCAGGAACAGCTGGACCAGCACCAGCCCGGCGAGCAGGGCCAGCCCCCGTGAGCCCTGGCGCAGCAGGTCGACCGGGACCATTCCGAACGGGGTGTTGACAGTAGCGCCGCCGTAGCCGATGGGCGGACGGGTTCCGGCCCGGAACGCGGCGGCCACCACCCCTAGCGCCAGAGTCGGTGCCAACCACGCAGGCCCCGGCTCGACAGTCGGCACCGTCAGCAACCACCACAGACCCGCGCCGACCGCCGGCACCACCACGTGGACACCGCGCAGCAGGTTGTCGCTGCCCCCGAGCGCCCGACGCAGCCCGGGTGAGCGGCTGATCGACCGCAGACCACCGGTCAGCCGGTCGACGGCGAGGTACGCGAACACCACCTGCGCGGCACCGGCCAACCCGGGCAGGGCGAGCGCGGCAGCGTACTGCACCCCGATCAGCGCCGCCCAGATCAGCACGGCGCTCGGGTGGCGACGCAGCCGCCGTACGTCGGCCTGGAGCAGCAACCACCAGCCCGGACCGGCCAGGAACCGGCTGCTGCGGACCTTGCCGACCCGGCGCCACCGCCGGCTCTCCACCAGCCCGGCGAGGAGACTCGGGTCCAGCAGGATCGTCGCCGTGGAGGCGGCGTTGGCGAACTGGGCGCCGGTGGTCAGGGTGGCCCGGTCGACGCGGGGCAGCGCGCGTACCGCGAGGACCGTGCCCAGGGCTGCGAGGGGCAGCGCGACGGCGAACAGCGCGACGGTCGGGGTCGTCGTCGGTCGGGGCAACGCGTCGCCCAGGCCACCGACGAGCACCACCGCGCCGGTGATCACGGCGGCCGCCGTCAACGGGACCGCACCGGCCAGCGTCGGCCACCGTCGACCCGCCCGGCTGCTCTGGGCGACGACGCTGAGCGCCAGCGCGGCCGCGCCCCAGCCCGCGCCGGCCGCGGCCGCCCAGCCCAGGGCACCCGGGTCGGTGACACCGCCGAGCGCGGCGACGGCCACCCCGAGCGCGGCGGTGCCGGCCGCAGCGCTGACCAGCAGCAGGACGAAGCGCGGCGCGAGCCAGGCCCGCCGGTCGACCGGCGCGCTCGTCGCCCAGCTCTGCGTGGCCGGGGTGACCAGCAGCGGTCCGAGCGCGCGCAGGCCACGCCAGGCGAGGCCGGCGCCGGCCAGCAGCGCCGCGACCGCCAGCCACCAGCGCACGCCCGGCTCGGCCTGCCCCACCGTGGGGGAGTCCAGCAGGTCACGACTCGCGCTGATCGCGAACCACCCGTACATGCCCACGAACAGGACGATCACGTACGCGCTGCCCAGCACGTCGCCGAGGGAGTGGTCGTGGTGTCGGCTGCGCGCCTTCCGCAGGTGTGTCCGCAGTTGCCGCGCGGTGGGTACCCCGGTCGGCGTGTCGGCGATGGTGGCCGTCGGGGCGGTCACCGGCCGATCTCGATGCGCTCGTCGACCACCGCGTCGATCAACTCCGGGTCGTGCGAGGCCAGCAGCACGGCGGTGCCCGCCTCGCGCTCCCGGAGCAGGCGCTCGGTGAGCCACTGCCGCCCACGGACGTCCAGCCGCTGCTCGGGCTCGTCCAGGATCAGCACCCGACGGGGTCGGACGAAACAGGAGGCGAGCGCCAACCGGCGGCGTTGCCCGCTGGACAACGTCACCGGCAACTGGTCGCGGGCCGGCTCCAGACCCAGCTCGGCGAGGACCTCCTCGACCGGCTCGGAGTCGCCCCCGTGCGCGTACGCGACCAGTTGCAGGTGCTCGACCACGGACAGGTCGGGGAAGAAGTCGATGTCGTCCAGGGCGGCGGCCACCAGCGCCCGCACCTGCGGGTCGGTCTCGTCGGCCCGGCGA
Organism: Micromonospora sp. WMMD964; assembly: GCF_029581455.1. Lineage (NCBI taxonomy): Bacteria > Bacillati > Actinomycetota > Actinomycetes > Micromonosporales > Micromonosporaceae > Micromonospora > Micromonospora sp. WMMD964. The sequence continues at coordinate 4,193,835 of NZ_CP120860.1, forward strand.
CCCTGCACCAGCACCTCGCCCGCGTCCGGCCGGTCCGCGCCGACCACACAGCGCAGCAGGGTGGTCTTACCGCTGCCGTTCGGGCCCAGCACCACGGCGATCCGGCCCGCCGGGAGCGTGAAACTCACGTCGTCGAGCACCACCAGGTTGCCGAAGCTGCGACTGAGTCCCCGTACCGCGAGCGCGTCCACGATCACAGAGTCTCCCAGAGCCCCGCCACCGACCAACCCGAGCGACCTACGTCACGCGGTCCGCGGCGTCGTTCTCCAGCCGCGCGTCGGCGGCGGCCAGCCCCTGCTCGTCGCCGACCTCCTCGGCGACCGTCGCCGCGTCCGCCCAGTGCCGCTGCGCGTCGGCGTGCTCGCCCAGCGCGGCGCAGGCGTCACCCAGGTAGAGCAGGGTGCGCGCCAACCCCGCCGTGGGTCGTGTCTCCTCGCGCAGCCGTCGACTCTCGGCCAACAGGTCGTACGCCGTGCGCGCCTGCCCCGGCGTGCTGGTCAGCAGTGTCGCCCCGGCGTTGAGCAGCGCCGTCGCCCGGCTGGTCGGGTCGTTGACCGAGTCGTACTCGCGCAGCGCCGCCCGCCACGCCTGCGCGGCGTCCAGGTGCTCGCCGAGGCCCGCGTGCACCAGGACCAGGTTGGTCAACGCCGCCGCGTACCCGCGGGCGTCACCCACCGACCGGAACGTGTTGGCCGCCCGCACCAAATGGTGGTGCGCGCTGTCCAGCTCACCCCGGGCGAGCTGCGCCGCGCCGAGACCCAGGTCGGTGAGCGCGTGACCGGCCCGGTCGGCCCCGGAACGGTGTCGCCGGGACATCTCCAGGTGCTCCACCGCGTCGTCGAGCTGCCCCAGGTCGAGCAGGGCCAGGCCGAGGTTCATCCGGGCCTGGGCGGTGCCACCGCGCCCGCGTTCGTTCACCGCGAGGGTGAGCGCGGCCGCCGCCCCGTGCGGATCGTGCCGCCGCCGACGCAGCACACCCAGCTCGTTGTGCGCCCACCCGGCGATCTCCGGTCGGTCGTCGGCGGTCGGCGTGGCCAGCACGGTGCGGCAGACCTGCTCCCACTCGTCGAGCCGCTCGGCGTACGCCAGCCACCCGCAGAGCGCCACGGCCAGCCGGAACCACCACCGGCGGACCCGTCGGGGCAGTGTCTCGGCCGCCCCGGCGGGCACGCGCACGACCGCCAGCAGCAGCTCCTGGTGCAGGTCGAACCAGCCGTACGGGTCGTCGTCCAGCGGAAGTGACCACTCCCGGTCCGGTGGGGAGCCGAGCACCGCCAGGTTGGCCGCGTGCTGTTCGGCCCGGCGCGCCAGGTGCCGGGTCAGCCGGGCCTGCGCGGCGACCCGGGCGCGGACCGGGTCGGCGTCGCGCAGGTGCAGTCGGGCGCTGTCGGCGAGCAGCGGGCGGATCTCGTACCGGTCGCCGGGCGCGCCGACCACGAACGCCGCGGCGGCCAACTGGTCGAGCAGCGTGGTCACCCGCTCGGTGTGCCGCCCGGCCAGCGCGGCGATCGTCGGCCGGTCGACCGGGGCGGGGATCAGCGACATCACCCGGTACAGCCGTCGGGCCTCGCGGCTCAACGCCCGGTACGCGGTGTCCCGCTCGGTGATCAGACGCGCGGCCGGTGACACGGCGAGCCGCTGGTGTGGTGGGGTCTGTACCGCGCGGCGCAGCGCGTCCAGCACGTCGGAGTGCCGCCAGCCGTGCTGCGCGGTGCGATAACCGAGCGCGCGCACGGTGCGCGGTTGTCGGCCGCACAGGTCGACGATCTCGCGGACCGCCGGGTCGGTGCGCGGGTCGGCACGGCGAACCCGGGCGGCCGGCGCGGCCCCGCCTGCGGCGGCGAACAACTCGACCGCCTCGGAGGTGCCCGGCTCGGCGATCCAGTGCGCGACCACGCCCTTGAGCCCCATCAGCGCCGGGCCGCCGGCGAACAGCAGCCGGCAGGTGCGCGCGGTGGGCGGCAGCAGGGGCCGGACCTGGTCGGGTCGGTCGACGTTGTCCAGCACCAGCAGGATCCGGCGGCCGTCGAGCTGGCCGCGCAGCGCGTCGGCCGCGGCGACGAGCGCGTCCGGCCGCCCGGAGGTCGGTGGGGCGGTGCCCAGGATCCGGGCGAGCGCGGTGAGCACCTGCTGGGCCGAGCGGGGTCGGCCGTGTCGGCGCAGGTCGAGGTAGTACTGCCCGTCCGGGAAGTCCTCCCGGCACAGGTTGGCGGCCTGCACGGCGCACGCGGAGGTGCCCACCGCGCGGCGGCCCAGCACGGCCACCGCGTGTTCCCGGGAGAGCAGCCCGACGACCGCCTCGACGTGCTCGACGCGACCGGTGAACTCCGCCGTGTAGGGCAGGTTCGGCGTGCCGGCGGCCGGTGTGGTGAGCACGTCCGTCGGTTCGGGGTCGACCTCCCGGTCGGCCCGGCGGCGACGAACCTCGTACCCGACGAAGCCGAGGATGCCGCCGACGGCGAGGGCGATGCTGGTCGGCCCGAGCACGCTGGCCGCCAACTCGGAGAGCAGGTTGCTGGCGAGGTTGCTGACCAGGTTGGCGAGGACGCCGCTGACCACCCCGCCGATCGCGATCAACGCCGGCCAGCGCGGGCTGCGGCGGCCACCGCCCGGCCTGGTCAGCGGACACCCCCGGAGACGAGCCCGGCGACCAGGTGCCGCCGCGACAGCACCACCAACACCACCGGCAGCACCGAGGCGAGCACCGAACTGGCTGCGAGGGCGCCGCTGTTGCTCACGAAGCTGCGGGTCTGCTCGGCCAGGAACGGCCCGAGCGGCGACGCCCCGGGCCCGCTGAACAGTCGACCCACCACCAGGTCGTTCCAGACCTGGACGAACTCCAGCACGGACACCGCCACCACCGCCGACAGGTTGTGCCGGGCCAACCGACGCAGGGTGTGCCACCACCGACGGCCGCCCAGCCGGGCGTCGCGCACCTGCTCGACCGGCAGGTCGGCGAACGCGTTACGCAGCACCAGGACGGCGAACGGCACACCCAACGCGGTGTGCACCAGGGCCAGACCCTGGGTGGTGCCGGAGGAGAGCACCAGGCCCAGCACCTCGTTGACCGGACCGGCGATGACCTGGACCGGAACGACGCTGGCGGCCAGCAGCACCAGCCCGGTGGCCTGCGCCGCCGGCCCGGTCAACCAGGCCAGCGGGTACGCGGCCAACAACGCGACCACCAGCACCGTGGCGGTGACCGCGGTGGCCAGGAGCAGGGTGAAGCCCAACGTGCGCCACAACTCGGTGCCGGTGACCAGGTCCCGGTAGGACTCGCCGTCGGGTGCCGTCGACCACCAGCCGCGTGCGGCGGCGTCCACCCTGCCGTGTGCCGAGGTGGCGACCAGCACCACGAGCGGCACCAGCCAGGCCACCGCCGCGCCGACCGCGAGCAGCCGGATGACCCGCCGGGGCGGGGCCACCGGACCGGGCGGCGGGGCCGCCTCGGCGGGCGGCGGCGGCCAGGACTGCCGGACGAACAGTGCGGCCACCATGATCCCGCCGACGACCGCCACCAACCACACCACGCCGAGCGCGGCCCCGTCGCCGGTGGTGGTGCCACCCGAGGTCTGCCAGATCCGCAGCGCGAGCACCGACGCCTCGTCGCGCACCGAGCCGGGCGTCATGACCAGGATCAGGTCGAACGTGCGGCTGGTGCCGACCGCCACCAGGGCGAAGACCACAGCCGTGGTACGCAGCAGCAGGGGCCGCCACTGCGCGTCCCACAGGACGTGCCGACGCCGTCCCCCGTAGGCGCGGACCGCGTCGGCGAGGCTCGGCGGCACCGCGTCCAACGCGGACCGGAACACCAGCACGGCCAGGCCCACCCAGGCCCAGACGAACGCCGACATCAGCGCCACGGTGACCAGCCCCGGCCCGAGCAACTGCGGCGCGTCCTCGGCCGAACGGCCGGTCAGCCGGGCGGCGACCAGGGTGGCCAACCCCCGGCTCGGGTCGGGGTCGTACATCAGCCGGAAGGTGACCCCGGTGACGACCAGCGGCAACGCCACCGGCACCAGGAGGATCAACCGGACCAGACCGCCCTCCTCGGAGCGGCGCGACGCGGCGGCGAGCAGGTAGCCCAGCGCGGTCACCACCGCCGGCACCAGCAGTGCCCACAACACCGTCCGGCCGACCACCGCGCCGGTGCCCGGGGCGGCGAGCGCGGTCCGGAAGTGCTCCGCGCCGACCCAGCGGCCGTCGGTGGTGACGCTGGCGTGCATGGTGCGCAGCACCGGCCACAGCACGAGCCCACCGAGCAGCACGGCGGCCGGCAGCAACAGCGCCGAGGTCGCCCCCGCCGCCGGATAGGCCCGGCCCCGCCGGGGTGGCCCGACGTCGTCGAGCACGGCCAGCTCGCCGAGGACCGGCGTCCGGCTCATCGGCCGCCGCCCGCGTTGCGGGCCGCCAGGGCGAGCTGACCGGTGGCGCGGCGGATCGCCTCGCCTACGCCCACACCGTCGGTGACGTCGGCGAAGAAGCCCTGCATGATGCGCCAGATGCCGACGCCGTCCGAGCCGGTGAACGCGCCCGGCAACTGGTCGGAGAGGTCGAAGCGCAACGTGCCGGGCGCCTGCATCTCCCGGGCGAGCCGCCGACCGACCTCGTCGGCGTAGCTGGTGATCGGGACGTTGGTGTTGGGCGAGAGGTAGCCGCCGGCGCGCAGCCAGGACCGGAACGAATCGGCCTTGGTGAGCCACTGGACCAGCTCCACCCCGCCCGCGGAGCCCGCGAACGCCACCGCCGCGTCCCCACCGACGATCAGTGGGCCGCCTCCCGGTCGGGTGCCCGGGAACGGGAACGTGACGGGTGCCTCCGGGCCGCGCTGGAACGGGCCGACGACGTCTGCGGTGAAGTCGGCCCCGCAGAGCATCACCGCACGCCGGGAATACACCACCTGGATCACCGACTCCTCGTACTGGGTGAGCAGGGCGCGACGGCCGCCGCCGAGGAACGCGCCGTCGATGCTCCAGAGCCCGGCCAGCCGGTCCAGGGCGTCCCGCACCGGCCTGCCCTGCCAGTCCGCGTCCGGCCCGGCGAGAGCGTCGTAACTCTCCGGTGCCACGTCGGCCAGGACGTTCTCGAACCAGTCGGTGAGCACCCAGCCGTCCGCGGCGCCGATGGCCAGGGGCGCGGGACCGTCGCCGCGCCGGGCCGCCGCGCCGAGCCGCCGGGTGCGCTCGACCAGCCCGTCCCAGTCGGTCGGCTGCTCGGGGAGCATCGACGGCAGGTGCCAGACCAACGACTTGTGCGCCGCCTTCACCCACACCCCGTAGCGCCGACCGTCGGCGGTCAGGAGGTCACCCAGCCCGTCGGGTACGGCGTACTCGCCGGACGGGCGCACCGTGCTCAGCCAACCGCGCTCGGCGTACTCGGTGACCAGACCCGGGCGGGGCAGGATCGCCACGTCCGGGCTGGTGCCCGCGAGGTGCCGGGCGCGCAGGAACGCGTCGATGTCGTTGCCGGCGCTGACCACCTGCACCGACCCGGGGTAGTCGGCGACGACCCGGCGGAACCGGTCCAGCTCGCTGGTGCTCCAGACCACCGCCACCTGCACCGACCGGGTTCCGCCGGAGCAGCCGGCGGTCACCGCGGCGACACCCGCGGCGGCGGCGCGCAGCACTGCGCGACGGCTCGTCCGGCCGGTCGGTCTCATCGGGTCGCCTCGCTCGGCTCGGTGACGAGGTCGTGCCGGATCGGGATCTCGGCCAGGGTGGCCGGGTCGGCGGTGCAGACCAGCACGGCCACCCCGGGCGCCTCGGGTGGGGAGAGCCGGGGCATCAGGTCGGCGAGGCGGCTGTCACCGGCCGACCCCGCCGGGAGGTCGACGACGAGCACCTCGGGCAGGCAGGCCGCCGCCCGGGCGAGCGCCACCCGGAACCGTTGGGCGGCGGAGATCTGGTGCGGCAGCAGGGTGAGCGACAGCGCCAACTCGAGCCGGTCGACGACCGTGGTCGTCCAGTCGTCGGCCACCTCGTGCACCCGTTCGCGTTTGCGCTGGCCGTACTCGATGTTGCGGCGCACGGTGAGTTGCGGCAGCAGCGCGCCGCCGGCCGGCACGTAGCCGATCTGCCGGCGGGGCGGCGGCAGCGCGGTGACGTCCCGTTCGCCGACCAGGATGCGGCCGGTCACCGGAGCGGCGAGGCCGACCAGGACCCGGGCGACGGCGGTGCCGAACCGGGGCGGGGCGACCAGGGCGGCGAGCGTGCCGGCGGGGACGTCGAGGGTCACCGGCCCGGTGCCGGGGACGGCGACCAGTGCGCGTAGCCGTAACGTGACCCTCACCTCCGGTGACCGCTGGGCGAACGCACCCAGGGTGGCACACGATGCCGACAATCGATGCCCTCGGGCATCTCCACTGTGGAGATGTCGGAAGCCGGTCAGTCGGCGGCGTAGAGCGCGGCGAGCCCGGCCGCCGTCGCGGCCAGGCGCTCGCGCAGCGCCGCCGGGGCGAGCACCTCGACGTCGGCGCCGAGGCGCAGCAGGTCACCGTGGGCATGGGTGAGCGACTCGATCGGCAGCACGGCGGTCACCCAGCCCCGCTCGTCCGGCGGCCCGGCGCTGGCCTCCACGGCCGTCACCACCGGGTCGCCGGCGACCTCCCGCAGTCGCTCCCGACCGGCGGGGGAGAGTCGTACGGTGGCCTGGTCGCGGTGCAGTCGGGCGCGGAACCCGACCACGTGCTCCCGCCACCACGACGGCAGGTCGAAGTCGGCGGGCCGGTCGAACTCCTGCGCGAGCGGAGTCAGGGCGAGGATCTGGCTGACCCGGTAGGTCGCCGGCGCGCCCCGGCCGGGCTGGTCGGCCACCACATACCACCGGCCACCCTTGAGCACCAGGCCGTACGGCTCCAGCACCCGGGTCACCTCACCGTTCCAGCTCCGGTAGCGCACCTCGACGCGGTGTTGCCGCCAGACCGCCTCGGCCGTACGCGCCAACTCCGGTGAGGCGTCGCCGTCGGCGTACCAGCCGGGCGCGTCGAGGTGGAAGCGTTGCTGAAGTCGGGCCGCCCGGTCGCGCAGCGGTGCGGGGAGCGCGGCGTGCAGCTTGAGTTGCAGCGCGGCCACCACATCGCCGTAGCCCAGCTCGTCGGCGGGGCCGGGCAGGCCGGCCAGGAACAGCCGGTCGGCCTCCTCGGTGGTCAGCCCGGTCAGGCGGGTCCGCCAGCCGTCGACCAGCTGGTAACCGCCGGTGTGCCCGGCCTCTCCGTAGAGCGGGATGCCGGCGGTGTGCAGCGACTCGACATCCCGGTAGATGGTGCGGGGCGAGACGGCCAACCGCTCGGCGAGCTGGGCGGCGGTGAGCCGACCGTGGGTCTGGAGCAGCATCAGGACGGAGAGAAGGCGACTGGCCCGCACTTCACTGACACTAGCTGTCAGGGGATCGCTCGTACCGTCCCGGCATGGCATTTCGCGACAAGGATCTGAGCACGCCGGAACCGATCACGGTGGACGGTCGACAGCTCAAGCGCTACCACATCGACCAGCCGGAACAGCGGATCGAGCCGGAGGTGGAGAAGGCCGCGTACGACCTGCTGCCCGCCCTGCTGGCCGACGTCGTGGACGACGGCACCCCGGCCTCCGGGTGGGTGGTGCTGCACCGGGGCGCGGACACCGGCGCCTACCTGCTCGCGTACACCTGGGTGTGGGACAACGCGGTGGAGGTCCGCGTCGCCGCGGCCGGGCAACCGGCGCTGGACTGCCCGGACCAGGACCCCACGCACTTCGTCGAGCTGCGTCGCCCCGCGGTGGGCTGCGTCTGGGAGTTGGCGGTGCTGGAACACGAGCGGGCCGCCTGGGTGCGGCACATGCTGGCACCGGAGAGCCCCGACCTGACCGACTATCTGCGCGACACGCGAGCGGAAGGGCCGGTGGGCCACTGATGGGCGACTTCGACTTCTTCACCGGCACCTGGAACGTCGTCAACCGGCGGCTGCGCGAGCGGCTGGTCGGCTCCGACGAGTGGGAGGAGTTCCCCGGGGTGTCTGTCGCGCACGGCTTCTTCGCCGGAGGCGGCAGCTTCGACGAGATCACCTTCCCGACCAAGGGCTCCGCCGGTGCGACGATCCGGATCTTCGACCCGGCCCGGCAGGAGTGGTCGATCTACTGGATGACCAGCGGCAGCGGAGTGCTCGAACAGCCGCCGATGGTGGGACGCTTCGTCGACGGGGTCGGCCACTTCTACGCCGACGACCAGCACGAGGGGCGACCGGTGCGGTGCCGGTTCGTCTGGTCGGACATCAGCGCGACCACCGCCCGCTGGGAGCAGGCGTTCTCCGTCGACGGTGAGCAGACCTGGGAGACCAACTGGATCATGAGCTTCACCCGGGCGTCCGACTAGCGGCTTCCGACCCATTCGGGTGCGGTGTTAGGGTCCGTCCACCGCCCCGGATGGAGGAACGCCGAATGGCCTCCGACCACGTCGACGTGCTGATCGTCGGCGCCGGGCTGTCCGGCATCGGGGCCGCCTGCCACCTGACCCGGGACTGCCCGGACAAGACGTACGCGGTGCTGGAGGCGCGCGACGCCGTGGGCGGCACCTGGGACCTGTTCCGCTACCCGGGCATCCGCTCGGACTCGGACATGTTCACCCTCGGCTACGCGTTCAAACCCTGGACCGCACCGAAGGCCATCGCCGACGGCACGACCATCCGGGAGTACGTCGACGAGACCGCCCGGGAGTACGACGTGCAGCGACACATCCGCTTCCGGCACCGGGTGCTGCGCGCCGAGTGGCACAGCGCCACCGCCCGCTGGACGGTGCACGCCCAGCGCGTCGACACCGCCGAGACGGTGGTGCTGACCTGCTCGTTCCTCTTCGCCTGCACCGGCTACTACCGCTACGACGAGGCCTACACACCACCGCTGCCCGGCGTCGACGCGTACGCCGGGCGGCTGGTGCACCCGCAGCACTGGCCCGACGACCTCGACCACACCGGTCAGCGGGTGGTGGTGATCGGCAGCGGCGCCACCGCGGTGACCCTGGTGCCGGCGATGGCGCAGCGGGCCGCCCACGTGACGATGCTGCAGCGCTCACCCACGTACGTCATGGCGTTGTCCTCGCGGGACCGGCTGGCCGACGCGTTGCGGCGCTGGCTGCCGGCGGCTGCCGCGTATCCGGTGGTGCGCGGGAAGAACGTGCTGCTGTCCACGGTCACCTACCAGCTCAGCCGGCGCGCCCCCGGCCTGGTGAGACGGGCGTTGCGTCGGGCCGCCGCCGGCCGACTCCCGGTCGGGTACGACGTCGACAGGCACTTCTCACCCCGCTACGACCCGTGGGACCAGCGGCTCTGCGTGGCACCCGACGGTGACCTGTTCACCGCCGTGCGGCAGGGCCGGGCGTCGGTGGTCACCGACACCGTCGACACCTTCACCCCCGGCGGTGTCCGGCTGACCTCCGGCGACGAGCTGCCCGCGGACATCGTGGTCACCGCCACCGGGCTCAACCTGCTCGCCGTCGGTGGCCTGACGCTGCGGGTGGACGGCGTCGACGTCGACCTCGCGAGCACCGTCGCCTACAAGGGCATGATGCTGTCCGGCGTGCCGAACTTCGCGCTGACCCTCGGCTACACCAACGCGTCGTGGACGCTCAAGGCCGACCTGGTCGCCGGGTACGTCTGCCGTCTGCTGCGGCACCTGGACCGCACCGGCCAGCAGGTCGTCACACCGCTCCCGCCGCCCGACGCGCGACGGGTGCCGCTGATCGACCTGCGCTCCGGCTACGTGCTGCGCGCCGTCGACGCGCTGCCCAAGCAGGGCGCCGACGCGCCGTGGCGACTGCACCAGAACTACCCCCGTGACGTGCTGCTGATGCGGCACGGCAGGCTCACCGACGAGGGTGTGCGGTTCTCCCGGGCCGGTGCGGCGGTCGCGCCCACCGGCACCCGACGTCCCGTGTCGTCCGAGCGTCGGTGACCGCCAGGAGAGGAGCACCCCGTGCGGAGGTTCGAGTTCACCGGCGGAACGGCCGTGGTCACCGGAGCGGCCAGCGGCATCGGTGCGGCGTTGGCGCAAGCGCTGGCCCGTCGGGGCAGCGACCTGGTGTTGCTGGACCGCGACGCGGAGCGACTGGACGCGGTCGTCGCCGCGATCCGCGTCGCGCACCCGGACCGCCAGGTGCACACGTACGTGGTGGATCTCGCCGACGCGACCGGCACCGCCCAGGTGGCCGCGGAGATCGGCCAGCGGCATCCGCGCGTGCGGCTGCTGGTCAACAACGCCGGGGTCGGCCTCGGGGGCCGGTTCGACCAGGTGACGTTCGACGAGTTCAGCTGGGTGATCGACGTCAACTTCCGGGCCGTGGCGCAGCTGACCCACGCGCTGCTGCCCACCCTCCGGGCCGAACGCGGCGCGCACCTGGTCAACATCTCCAGCCTGTTCGGGCTGATCGCACCCGCCGGGCAGGCCGCGTACTCGGCGAGCAAGTTCGCCGTGCGCGGTCTCACCGAGGCGCTGCGCCACGAGCTGGTCGACGACGGCATCGGGGTGACGTCGGTGCACCCCGGCGGCATCCGTACCCGCATCACCGAGAACGCCCGCATCGGCAGCGGCGTCTCGCACGAGGAGTACGCGGCCGGCCGGGCACAGTTCGAGAAGCTGCTCACCATCGCGCCGGAGCGCGCCGCCGAGGTGATCCTGCGTGGCGTCGAGCGTCGTCGCGGTCGGGTGCTGATCGGCTGGTCGGCGAAACTGCCCGACCTGCTGGCCCGGGTGCTGCCGGGCTCGTACAACCGGCTCCTGGTCACCGGCCTGAACCGGGGCGTCGTCCGCCCGACGCCGGCTGTGCCCGCGCCACGCCCCGCCGCCGACGCCGCCGCCGACGCGGCCCGCGAGGTGGCCTGACCGGCACCGCGGTCAGGCCGGGTCGCCCACCGTCGCGCTGGGGCCGACGTCGCGGCGACGCAGCAGCACGGTCACCGTCACCAGGGCGACCAGCAGGGCCGCGAGCGCGTACACCGGGGCCGGGCCGAGCGGCGCGAACAGCGCCAGCAGCGCGACGACCGGGAAGGCCACGACCACCACGCCGTGCTGCTGCCGCCGCACGTGCAGCACCCAGATCGTGAGCAGGAAGACCGCGACGGGGATGCCCACCGCGTACCCGGCGGTGCTCTCCGAGATGTGCGCCTTGCCCCGGTCGACGTCCACCGCCGCGCCCAGCCCGGCCCCGATGGCGGCGATCGCCGCGAAGACCAGGTAGTGGCCGTAACCCCAGACCAGGGAGTACGGCAGCCGGTCGGGCGCCTCGATCCGCCGGTCGAAGTACAGCCACCAGAGCGCGAACACGATGACCGCGCCGGCCGCCGCGAGTGACCAGAGGTCGTGCTCACCGGCGTCGAGCCCGGTCTGGATCGCCATCGAGATGGCCAGCACCGTCTCGCCGAGCACGATGAGGGTGAACAGCCCGTACCGCTCGGTGATGTGCCGCGGATGCCAGGGCGTCATGCCGGGGCGTTCGGCCACCGCCGGTACCAGCAGGTCGGCCAGCAGGAGCAGCACGAACGACGCGATGGCCCACTCGGCGGGGAGCAACAGCCGCAGCAGCCACCCGATCTGCACCACCGTCACGCCGATCGCGTAGCGGCGTGCCGCCGGGCGGTGTCCGGGGTCGCCGACCGCCGCGCGGGTCCAGTGCACGACGGCGGCCAGCCGCATCACCACGTACCCGTAGGTGATGACCGCGAAGTCTCCGTCGGCGAAGGCACGCGGCACCCCGGCCGCCAGGATCAGCGCACCGGAGATCTGCACCAGGGTGGTGATGCGGTAGACGTCGTCGTCGGTGTCGTAGGCCGAGGCGAACCAGGTGAAGTTCACCCACGACCACCAGATCGCGAAGAACACCATGACGTAGCTGCGCACCGCGTGGCCGAGGTGGCCCTCGGCGACGTCGTGGTGCAGACCGCTGGCCGCCTGCGCCACCGCCACCACGAAACACAGGTCGAAGAACAGTTCCAGCGGCGTGGCCGCGCGGTGCGGCTCGTCGCGTCGACGCGGTCGCATCGGCCGGTAGAACGGCCGTACCGAACGGGAGTCGGTCAACTGCGCTCCTCAGCGCCGGCTCAGGAGCGCCGCCGCCGACCGTGGGTCAGCCCCTCCAACACCAGGGTCAGGCCCGCGCCGACCAGCCAGACGTCCTTGGCCAGCCCCGCGCCCTGCTGGGTCGGGCGGATGCTCCCCGGCTCCCGCAAACCCGGCGTCTTCAGGTACAGCTGCACCAGACCCGCGCCGAACGCGGTCAGACCGAGCCCGACCAGCGGCGCCGGGAAGAACGGCGCGATCAGCGCGGTCCCGAGGGCGACCTCCGAGTACGCCAACAGCTTCGCGAAACGCGCCGGCTCGAACTGACCGAGTTGGGGCATCGCCGTGACCGCCATCCCGTGCATGCTCTCCGCGGCGGCGCCCTCCAGGTTCCGTTTCTGCAGACCCGAGTTGAGGAAGTACGCACCGATGCTGACCCGTAGCGGCAGGTGTGCGAGTTTCATTGTCACTCCCGTTGGCCGTGGTCGAATGCGGCCCGCGTACCCCGGCCCGCCCGCGATAACCGCAAGGCGGGCTGGGCCGGCCGTGGTGATCGCGGTAGGTTCGCCGAGGGCCCACCGCCGAGCCCGTGGCACCCCGCCCCCGCTCGGCGCCCGGCCCTGCCGCAGACCACCAGCAGGAGGCGAAGTGAGCCAGGAAGTCCGGGGAGTCATCTCCCGCAGCAAGGGCGCTCCGGTCGAGGTCACCACCATCGTGGTGCCCGATCCCGGCCCCGGTGAGGCCGTCGTCCGGATCCAGTCCTGCGGTGTCTGCCACACCGACCTGCATTACCGCGAGGGTGGCATCAACGACGACTACCCGTTCCTGCTCGGCCACGAGGCGGCGGGCATCGTGGAGCAGGTCGGCGAGGGCGTCACCGACGTCGCCCCGGGCGACTTCGTGGTCCTCAACTGGCGGGCGGTCTGCGGGGACTGCCGCGCCTGCCGCCGAGGACGCCCCTGGTACTGCTTCAACACCCACAACGCGAAGCAGCGGATGACCCTCACCGACGGCACCGAACTCGCCCCGGCGCTGGGCATCGGCGCTTTCGCCGAGAAGACCCTGGTGCACGCCGGGCAGTGCACCACAGTGGACCCGGCGGCCCGACCGGCCGCCGTGGGTCTGCTCGGCTGCGGGGTGATGGCCGGGCTGGGCGCGGCGATGAACACCGGCAACGTCACCCGGGGCGACTCGGTCGCCGTGATCGGCTGCGGCGGTGTCGGAGACGCCGCGGTCGCCGGTGCCGTCCTCGCCGGGGCCACCACGATCGTCGCGGTGGACACCGACAGCCGCAAGCTCGACTGGGCCCGCCGGTTCGGCGCCACGCACACCGTGAACGTCTCGGAGACCGACCCGGTCGAGGCGATCCGTGCCGCCACCGGGGGTTTCGGCGCCGACGTGGTGATCGACGCGGTGGGCCGACCGGAGACCTGGAAGCAGGCGTTCTACGCCCGCGACCTGGCCGGCACCGTGGTGCTGGTCGGCGTACCGACCCCGCAGATGCAGATCGAGTTGCCCCTGCTGGACGTCTTCGGGCGCGGCGGCGCCCTCAAGTCGAGCTGGTACGGCGACTGTCTGCCCAGCCGGGACTTCCCGATGCTCACCGAGCTGTATCTGCAGGGGCGGCTCGACCTCGACGCGTTCGTCACCGAGGAGATCGCGCTCGATGCGGTCGAGACCGCGTTCGAGCGGATGCACCACGGCGACGTGCTGCGCTCGGTGGTGGTGTTCTGATGACCGCCCGGGTCGACCGCGCGGTCACCGCCGGCACGTTCTCCCTGGACGGCCAGACGTTCGACGTGGACAACAACGTCTGGGTGATCGGTGACGACAGCGAATGCGTCGTCCTGGACGCGCCGCACGACGCCGCCGCCATCCTCGCCCTGGTGGGCGACCGGCGGGTCCGCGCGATCCTGGCCACCCACGCCCACGACGACCACGTCCGGGTGGCGCCCGAGCTGGCCGAGGCCACCGGTGCGCCGGTGCTGCTGCACGCCGCCGACCGGGTGCTGTGGGACATGGTCCACCCGCACCTGCCGCCGCACGGCGAACTGCACGACGGGCAGAGCATCGAGGTGGCCGGCACCACCCTGCGGGTGCTGCACACCCCCGGGCACAGCCCCGGGGCGTGCAGCTTCCACGCCCCGGACCTGGGCGTGGTCTTCACCGGGGACACGCTCTTCGCCGGCGGCCCGGGTGCGACCGGCCGCTCGTACAGCGACTTCGACACCATCGTCCGGTCGATCCGCACCCGCCTGCTCACCCTCCCGCCGGAGACGGTCGTGCACACCGGCCACGGTGACGACACCACCATCGGCGCGGAGGCCCCGCACCTTGAGGAGTGGTTGGCGCGCGGCCACTGAACCGCGCGCGGGTGTGCGGCTCAGCGCCCGTCGGCCGCGCCCAGCACCGTGGGTCGAAGACGAGCCAGGCCGCCGGCGCACCCCCGTCACCCTGACGTGGGGCGTCCGCCACGTCCGTCAGCGGCGAGGCGACCCAGGGGGTACGTCTCATCGTGCGTCGTCCCGCCCATGATGCTCCCTTCCCGACGCTGCGACCGTACGGCGTTAGGATCGCGCGCATGGCCGCCGAGCACAGCGCACCTGTCGTCCGCCAGCTACGCCTCGTGGTGGAGGCCGACGACTACGAGGCCGCCGTCGCGTTCTTCCGGGACGCGCTCGGCCTGCCCGAGGAAGCGGAGTTCGTCAGCGACGGAGACGCCCGGGTGATGATCCTGGAGGCCGGCCGCGCCACCTTGGAGATCGCCAACCCGGCCCAGAAACGCATGATCGACGAGGTCGAGGTGGGGCGGCAGGTGGCGCCCCGGATGCGGGTGGCCTTCGAGGTGGACGACACCGAGGCGACCACCGCCCGGTTGGTCGCCGCCGGGGCGAGCGAGGTCGCGCCGCCGACGCGTACACCGTGGGACTCGCTCAACTCCCGCCTCGACGCGCCCGCCGGCCTGCACATCACCGTCTTCCAGGAGTTGCTCGCCCCCGGCGAGGGCGTCGGGACGCGGGGCGCCGAGCCCGGACCTGACAGCGACGTCTGAATCGGGCAGCTTGCGGGCCACCCGCTCTCACCCCGCACCTCGCGGTACAGCTCCGGCACGTCCTCGTTCGGCACGACGAGCCGCACGTAACCTCACACACCGTGCCCGACCTGGATGCCCACTCACGGTAGCGGCAAGTGGCCCGCCGTCCGGCCCTCCACCCGGCCCCACAGGGGGCAGGCCACCCCTTTGCTCTGCATCCCTATCTGCACCACGTGCCGTGAGCTGCGGTCGGGCGTTTTCTGCCCATGACGGCGGTTCCGTCACCGGCGTCACGGATCGTGCCTGGCGCGTATTGGTAAGCAGAGCAAAGGCTGGGTGTCGGACCCATCCTCCGGCCGCTGAAATCACCCTTCGTCACCGCCGTCACACCTTGTGACGCACTGGGCCCGCACCCGGCCGCCCGCCGCGAGGCAGTGGCCCTGTCCGATTCGGTGCCGTGACCGGGACCGCATCGACCGGTGGACCGCGCATATCCGGAATGACCGACACGTGAACCTGGTTGTGTCCCCCGTACCGCCGGAGCTCAAACCCCTTTCCGCGGTCATCTCCCGAGGAGTGTTCACCCCGGAGCGCTCCGCACGATCGAAAGGGCAACCATCGTGAAGGTCGACTTCACTCGATGGCTCCCCGCCATCGCTAAGGACTCGTATCGCAAGACCGCGCTGAGCGTCGCGGGCGTGGCCGCCCTCGGCGGTCTGGCCCTCGCCCCGACCGCAGTCGCCGCTCCGGTCACCACCGGGCCCCACCAGGGCGCCGTCGCCGCCATCGACCTCGCCACCGGCAAGGCCGCCACCGCGGCCCAGCAGGACGACCAGCCCGTCGAGTCGGGCCTGACCACCGGCTCCGCCACCGGCAAGCCGCCGGCCGGCAAGCCCAGCCGCGCGCAGCTGATCCCGCACGGCATCGAGGGCGCCCAGTCGCGCATCCCGCTCGACGACGCGCAGCTCGCCAACGCCCGGCACATCGTCGACGCCGCCAAGAAGACCGGTGTCGGTGACCGGGGCGCGGTGATCGGTGTGGCCACGTCTCTGCAGGAGTCGAAGCTCTACAACCTCGGCCACCTGGGCGCGTACAACGACCACGACTCGCAGGGCCTGTTCCAGCAGCGCCCGTCGTCCGGTTGGGGCACGCCCGAGCAGATCACCGACCCGGAGTACTCGGCCACCGCGTTCTTCAGCGCTCTGAAGAACGTCGGCGGTTGGCAGGACCTGCCGCTGACCACCGCCGCGCAGACCGTCCAGGTCTCCGCGTTCCCGTACGCGTACGCGCAGTGGGAGGAGCAGGCGGCGGACATCGTCCAGCAGCTCTGGTGACACCCGCACACACGCGCCGGCCGGCCCCCAAGCGGGGCCGGCCGGCGTCGTCGTGTGTCAGCAGGCCGGGTAGAGGCGGCGGGTGCCGACCCCGGCGGCGTACGCCTCCCGGTCGCTGAACCGGCAGCCGTAGTCGGGTCGGGCCACCACCGCCGGGTCGGTCACGGTGTCGCCGGCCGGGCGCTTGCCGGTGCGTACCCAGGACACCAGGTCGTCCCAGGCGGCGCCGGCCTCGGCCGGGGTGAACTCGCAGTGCTGCGTGGCCCGGATGGCCCGCTGGACCACCAGCTTGCTGCGGCCGTGCCGCGCCACGTCGTCGGCGTACGCCTGCTCCATGCTGAACGGCACGAACAGGTCCCCGAGGCCGTGCAGGCTGAGCACCGGCGCGGTGGGCCGACCCGCGATCCGCGGCACCTCGGTCAACGTCGGCAGGAGCCGCTGCACCACGTTCTCCGGCGCGACCCGTTGCACCGTGGCGTTCACGTCGACCGGGCTGTTCGGGGCGTACCGGGTGAGCAGATTGGTGGAGAGCTGACCCGGCCGCTGGGCGGGGGAGTTGCCGCTCCCGGTGGGCACGCTGATGGAGAAGAGGAAGTCCTTCCAGACCGCGAACGCCGCGTCCGCGCCGGGACGGGGCCCGCCCGAACGGTTCACCGTGATCGCCCGCAACTGCTTTCCCCGGTCCGTGGTGGTGTCCGGCCCGGTGGGCGTCAACCCGGCCAGACCGAGCGCCACCTGGATCCGGGGTACGGCGTTCGTCAGGTAATCGGCCGGCGTCGGATACGCCGGCACTCCGGCGAGGGCCTGCGCGACCAGGTTGTAGTCCAGGTAGAAGTCGAGCAACGTCTGGTCACCGAGCACCCCGCACATCGGCAGGGCCCCGTCGTAGAAGCCGGGGTACTGCTCCAGCGAGCGCCCGATGACGTACCCGCCCATCGACACCCCGGCGACGTAGGTGTGCTGCGGCCGGCGGACCGTCCGCCCGAAGTGGTCGGCGAGTTCCCTGGTGCCCAGCACCCCGGAACGGATGTCGAAGCCGTTGCGGTCGTACGAGGACGACGCCCAGGCGTACCCCTGATCCAGGAGTCGCTGGCGCAGCCCGAAGGCCGGCTGCTCCGGCGACAACACAGTGCCCTGGCCGCGGTAGCCGTGCGCCCACAGCACCAGGTCACCGTTCCACCGGGCG
Organism: Micromonospora sp. WMMD964; assembly: GCF_029581455.1. Lineage (NCBI taxonomy): Bacteria > Bacillati > Actinomycetota > Actinomycetes > Micromonosporales > Micromonosporaceae > Micromonospora > Micromonospora sp. WMMD964. The sequence goes on from NZ_CP120860.1 coordinate 4,211,406, forward strand.
GGGACCTCGATGATGTACCCGGCGTGGCGGTGCACGCCCTGGCGTACCGTCGTCGATTTGCCGCCCACGACCAGCGGCGTCAACGGCGGATTCTCGATCGTGTACCCGGGCAGCGGCTCCCCGCCCCTCGGATCGCGACCGGTGGCGGCGGCCGGCGCGGTGCCGACCAGCCCGACCGTGAGAGTCAGCGTCGCGGTGGTGGCGAGCAGCCGGCGGAGGGTACGAACGGGTGCGGACAGCATCGATGCTCCCCATCGGACGGACGTCGCCCGAGGGGCGACCAGGCGGGACGGTTGCCTACCGGCCGGTAGCGACCTGAACCTAGGACGGCCCTCGACCAGTGTCAATGGCTGCGCTGATCGGCCGGTCAAGCACGACTGTCCGGCTGATCAGGGCATCCCGGGCCCCCGGTTGCCTCCGCGCGCAGCGGCCCTCGCGCTCGGTGGGCTGGGTGTTCGTCGGCCTTCGTGGTCCGTGGTCCGTGGTCGGGGCGGGCTGAGCGGTCGGGGTTTTGTGCGACGCCCACCGGGGCGGACGGCAGCTCGTCGGTGGGGTGCCGGTCGCATGCCGTACCCGGCCTCAGGGCGAGGCGGGGCGGTCGGGTTGACTTGTCGCCGTGGACGAGTCGATCTGGGAGGCGGCCCGCGCGTCGCGGAGCTGGTTGGACACCGCGAACGGCACCGGGCAGACCGAACTGACCTGCCGCATCCTCAAGCTGACCGAGGAGGCGGGGGAGGCTTCGGCCGCCTGGATCGGCCTGCTCGGGCAGAATCCGCGCAAGGGCGTCACCCACACCCGCGAGGACGTCGCCGCCGAACTGGCCGACGTCGCCTTCACGGCGTTGGTGGCCATCGAGAGCCTGGGCCTGGACGCCCAGACGATCCTGGACGCCTGTGCCGCGAAAGTTCGCTCCCGCCTCGCCTGCTGAACGAGCGCGCTACCCGTGGCCCCCGTCCCGGCTCGGCTCGTTCGGCCCGTTCGGTCGGTTTGCCAGTTTGTCCGTTCGTCTGGCGGACCTCCGCTTGGCCGGCGCCTGCTTGGCAGCTTGGCCGCCCGGCACGGCTGGCCGCCAAAGCCCCGACCCGATGGCGCAATGCCGCCCGGACCTCCCAAACGGCGATGATCGACTCCGTTTCGGTGAAGTCGCGGTATCAACCCCTCTTGGATACCGCGACATCGGCGAAGTCGTGTGAATCATGCATGGGGTGGGGTGTCCTGCCCGCCGCCCTGGGTGGTTTGGCACCCGAGGTCGGGTTGGCTTGTGGGTTTTGTTCTGTTTGGGTGGTATCGGTGTGTGGTCGGGGGCACGTGCCGGCCGGAATCCTGGCCGGGTCGGGGTCGTTACACATCCTGACGATCGCAGGACCACGGCCGGTCGGCTCGATGGTCCGCCCCCGGGAATGACCCCCAACCCCGGGTCGTTACACCTGGACCCCGGTCCGACCGGCACCCCGCTTCACCGGGTGCTCGCGGACTCGGCCGACCCCGGAATGACCCCGGCCCCGGGGTCGTTACACCCGGTCCCGGCGCCACGAGCCCTCCGCTCGTAGGCCGCCGACCCCGGTGCGACAAGCCCTCGCTTGTAGGTCACCGAATCGCAGACTTCCCCCGTATTACTGCAGCGCCGGACGAGGTGCTCACACCCGCGCGATCTCGGCGGGTGTCCTTACCCCCGAAGGAGCTTCCCCCATGAACACGATCATGCGTAAGAGTGTGCTGTCCGTTGCTGGTCTGGCGTTCGCCGGTGGTGTGTTCGCCGGTCCGGTCGCCGCCCACGCCGACCCGGTGGATGCCAAGCCGGTTGCGACTGCCGTGCAGTCGGGTGCGCCGAAGCCGCAGGGTGAGCAGTCGCGCATCACCCTCAACGGCGAGCAGACCGCGAACGTGAAGGCGATCATCGCCGCGACGAAGAAGGCCGGTCTGCCCGAGCGGGCTGCGGTGATCTCGATCGCGACGAGCTTGCAGGAGTCGAAGTTGGAGAACCTGGGCCACCTCGGCGACGCCAACGACCACGACTCGCTGGGCCTGTTCCAGCAGCGCCCGTCCAGCGGTTGGGGTACCCCGGAGCAGATCACCGACCCCGCCTACTCGACCACGGCGTTCCTGAAGGGCCTGCGTCAGGTTGACGGGTGGCAGGACATGCCGCTGACCGACGCCGCGCAGACCGTGCAGGTCTCGGCCTACCCGGACGCGTACGCCCAGTGGGAGCAGCAGGCCACCGACCTGGTCGCCCAGTACTGGAACAGCTGACCCACCGCACCATCGCAGGACACGAACCGCTGGCCGGCACCCACACCCGGGGTGCCGGCCAGCGGCATATCCACCACCGCCACCGCGAAGCAAGGGTGGTGGCGGCACATCCACACCGAGATCTTGGACAGTTTCCGTCCGCACGGAACGGAAACTGTCCAAGATCTCGCGATTGGCGACGTCGTGGAGTGGCGCTGTCGGCGCGGAGGTGGTCGCGGGCGCCCCCGCCATGCTGAGTGATCCGATCCGGCGGCGGGTACGTACCTCCCGTCGGGGACCGGCGGAGGGACAGGCGAATGACCGCGGTGGGGCACGGCACCAATCATGAACCGGAGGCACCGCAGGAACCTGCACCGCCGGCACCTGCACCACTGGAACCCGCACCGCCGGAACCTGCCGGTGAGGCCGTACCGCTGCGCTGGTCCACCGGGTCTCGCCTGCTGGTGGCGGCCGCGGCGGTCGTGCTGTTGCTGGGGGCGGCGGCGGTGGCCGTGATCGTCGCGGATCCCGGGCGGCGCGGTATGACCTACACCGGCGCACCGGACGTCACCCGCCCCGACGGCACCCGCCCCGACGGCACCCGCCCTGACGGCACCCGGCCCGGCGACGTCGGGCGGGCGGGAGGCGTTGCCGACCCGGACGCGGCCGATGGTCGTCCCGGCACGGGAGCCGCCGATGGTCGGACGCTCACGGCACCCGTCGCGGGTCGGCGGACGGGCACGTTCGTCCTCGCGGACGGGTTGTCCTCGTTCGACCTGCGGGTGGCTGATCTCGGGGACGACCTGTACCGGATCACCAGCCCTGCCGGTTCTGGTGTGGTGGGGCGGCCGGTCGTGTCGGGGGAGACCGTCCGACTCGACCTCGCGGACTCCGGGGAGCGTGGGCCGGGGGCAGTGCGCGTCCTGCTCAACGAGCGGGTCACCTGGCGTCTGCACCTCGTCGGCGGAGTGAGTCGTCAGGTGCTGGACCTGACCCGGGCCCGGTTGCTGGGTGTGGAACTGGCCGGCGGGTCGTCCCGCACCGAGATCCTGCTGCCAGCGATCACCGAGGCCGGCACCGACAACGGGCCCGGCACCGGCAGCGCGCCCGGCACCGGCAAGGGGCCCGGCAGCCCGGAGGGCTCCGGCATTCTCACCGTGCGCCTCACCGGTGGGACCAGTCAGCTCGACATCCGGCTCGCCGGGGAGACGCCGGTGCGGGTACGCGTGGGAGCGGGCGCCGGCTCGGTCGCGCTGGACCACGACCACTGGGACGGGGTGGGCGCGGGTACGGTGCTGGGTACGCCGGGGTGGGACCGCGCCGCCCAACGGCTGTATCTGGACCTGGTCGCGGGTGCCGACAGCGTGACGGTGTCCGCCCGTGCCCGATGACCCCGACAGTCGGCTAACCAGCCCACCCCTGCGGGAAGCGCTGCGGTCGTGGGTGGGCGTGAGCGTACAGTCGGGCGGTGGAGCGTACCGAATCGATGCTGGCGCAGACCCGACCACCCGGTGTGGCCGACGTTGATCCCGGCAGTGTGCTGCTGCCCGGCCACGACGTGCCGTTGGGGCGGTACACCACAGTGCGGCGACTGTTGCCGCAGCGCCCCCGCCGCATGGTCGGCGCGTGGTGTTTCGTCGACCACTTCGGTCCTGACGACGTGGCGCAGCGACCCGGCATGGAGGTGCCACCGCACCCGCACACCGGTCTGCAGACGGTGACCTGGCTGCTGGAGGGGGAGATCCTGCACCGGGACAGCCTCGGCAACGTGCAGCCGATCCGGCCCGGCCAGTTGAACGTGATGACCTCCGGGAACGGCATCGCCCACTCCGAGCGGTCGCCGGCCGTCCACCCGCCGGTGATGCACGGCGTGCAGCTCTGGGTGGCGTTGCCGGATCCGGCGCGCGCCGGGGCGGCCGACTTCGCGCACCACGCCGACCTGCCGCGCTGGCGCGACGGCGAACTGGACCTCACCCTGCTGGTCGGCGAGTTCGGTGGGCGGCGGTCACCGGCGGTGGTGCACACCCCGCTGGTGGGTGTGCAGCTGGAGCTGGGCGGTGAGGCGCCGACGACGCTGTCGTTGCGGCCCGATTTCGAGTACGCGGTGCTGGCGATGTCCGGCTCCGCGGAGGCCGCCGGGGTGGGGTTCGAGCCGGGGGCGTTGCTCTACCTGGGCACGGGTCGCCGCGAGCTGACCGTGCGCGGGGGGTCGGGGGCCCGGTTGCTGTTGCTGGGGGGTACGCCGTTCGAGGAGCCACTGGTGATGTGGTGGAACTTCGTCGGCCGCTCGCACGAGGAGATCCTCGCCGCCCGGGAGGACTGGATGGCGGGGGACGCACGCTTCGGCGTGGTCGCCGACGACCCGGCGCCGCCGCTGCCGGCGCCCGCCCTGCCCACCACCCGCCTCAAGGCCCGCGACCGCACCGGCGGCCTGCACGGCTGACCGGCCCGCGACCGCAGCGCCGACCGGCGTGCGGCTCGCGTGTGACAGTCGGTCGCGCGGGTAGTCGCCGGCATGTCGACCACTCTGATCACCCCGATGGCGGACCGGAAGCGCCTGGCGCGCCGGCTGGCGGGCACCGGGCGGGGCTTCGCCGAGCAGTACGGCTTCCGGGTGACCAACAACCCGGCGAGCCTGTTCCAGGTCCTCTACCTCGCGGTGCTGCTGGCCCGTCGGGGTGACTTCCGTCGGGCGGTGGACGGTGCGCGGGCGTTGCGCGACGCGGGGTGGGACAGCGCCGCGGGGTTGGCCCGTTCGTTGCACGAGGACCGGGTGCGGGTACTGCGCGCCGGCGGCCAGCGAGGCGACGTGGACGCCCTCGCCGCCGTGCTGGGCGACCTGGGTCGCACCGTGGTCGAGCGGTACCGGGGCGATCTGCGCCGGTTGCGGACGGTGGCGCACCACGATCCGGCCCGGGAGCGGAAGCTTCTCGCCGAGCTTCCCGGGGTGGACGACCAGGTCGTCGACCTGTTCCTCCGCGAGGCGCAGGCGTTGTGGCGGGAGGTTGCCCCGGTGGCCGACCGGCGCGCGTTGGCGGCCGCCCGTCGGCTCGGGCTGGGCAGGTCGGCGGACGACCTGGCCGGCCTGGCCAGCGGTGAGTCGGAGCAGCTGGCCTGGCTGGTGGGGGCGCTGGCGCGGGTCGACCTTGAGCACCGGTACGCGGAGGTGACCGGCCGATCATGACGTGCCGTGGCCCACACTTCGCCGAATACTGACCGAACGGAGGATGTTCTGTCGTATGGTTGGACCCGGCAGTGCTGACCGCTCGGTTCGAGCGGGCATCCACCGCCTGGTGGCGGCACCCGGTTCGGGTGCGGTTCACCGCCTGGGCAGGTTTGCGTGGCGCCCTAGGTCGCGGTTCGTGACCAGGGGCGCCCGCCTGTCCCGGCGATTCCGACAGTCGCCCCGTGTCGTCCCCGGGGCCGCCGCGCAGCCCGAACCCGCAGGCCGAACCCGCCGTGAAGCGGCGAACGGGCCCGCCGCGAAGCGAGAGCGGCTCAGCGCGCCAGGCCGGCCAACAGGTTCACCGTCACGGCGATGATGAACGCCCCGAACAGGTACGACACCATCGAGTGCCGCAGCACCGTACGACGCATCTCGTTGCTGGTCAGGTTGGTGTCGGACACCTGGAACGTCGCCCCGATGGTGAACGCGACGTACGCGAAGTCGGAGTAGCAGGGCGGCTCGGGCTGGTTGAAGTTCACCCCGCCGTCCGGGCCGGTGTAGTAGATCCGGGCGTACCGGGCGGCGAACACGGTGTGCACCACGAACCAGGAGAGCACCACGCTCAGCACCCCCAGCCCGCTGTGCATCTCGCGGCTCAGGCCGGGAGGTGCGCTCTGGGCGCTGGCCACGACCAGGCCGACGGCCAGGAGACTGGCCAGGCAGGCGACGAGCAGGAGCGCGTCCCGTACCGCCCGGTTCGGGTCCTCGTGCACGGCCAACTGGGCGGTCCGCTCGGCGTCCATCGGCCAGAGTTTGAGCCACACCAGCACCAGCCAGCTCAGCGCGCCCACGTCCCAGCCGGCCAGCGCGGCGAGGGGCAGCGGCAGCAGCAGTGCGAAGAGGCCGCCGGCGACGACGCCGACCACCGCCACCACGGCGAGCTGTCGCGCGGCGGGGAAACGTACCTCGACGGGCCGGGACGGGCTGGTGTGGGTCATCGGTGACGATCCCGTCTCCGGGCGATGGGCGTCACCGCCGGGTCAGATGCCGCGCAGGTGCTGCGAGACCCGGTTGTGCTTCTTGTCCCGGGCCTGCTCGGCCCGCTGAGAGGCGCCCACCTCGGGTGCCGCCTCGATGCCGGCCGAGCGGGCGACCTCGGTGCCGTTGGCGTAGTCCACCGGTGGCAGCGCGCGCAGCGCCTTCAACACGTCCGGCGGGGCACCCTCGCGTTCGGCCTCGCGGACCACGTCGTCCTTCTCGGCCGGGTAGTCCAGGCTCGACAGGTACTGCAGGACCTCGGCGTAGCTCGCCATGGCAGGGGCTCCCTCGGGCATCGATGTGGTGACGACCGGCGGCGGTTACCCGCCCGCCGGCCGGTCACGCCCGTCCGGCGGAGGAATCGCCGCGCCGTTTCCGAGGGGCCGCGGCGGGTACCCGCAGGCGCCGACGCGAGCCCAGAGGGAGTACGCGATGAACTACGACACCTTCATCGACCAGGTTTCCCAGCGCACCGCGACGTCGTCCGAGCGGGCGGTCGAGCTGACCCGGGCGGTGTTGGAGACGTTCGCCGAGCGGCTGACCGGTGGTGAGGTCCTGGACCTGGCCGTTCAGTTGCCGCAGCCGTTGCAGTTGGTGCTCAAGCCGAGCCCGAGCACCGAGCAGGCCGACCGGTTCGGTGCGGCCGAGTTCGTCGCGCGGGTCGCGTTGCGCGCCGGTGTGGAGGAGCCCGCCGCCGACGACGCCACCCGGGCGGTCTTCACCACCCTGCGGGAGGCGATCACCGGTGGTGAGTTCGACGACGTGGTGACCCAGCTCCCGCGGGACTACCGGGGCCTGGTCGAGCAGGCGATGGCACCGGGCGCGACGCTGCGCCGCGCCTGACAGCGGCCTCACCGGGCCCGCACAGCGGTTTACCAGGGCAACCATCGATGTCCCGCTTGGCGCCGCGTTTCGGCCTGGCCTAACCTTGTCGTGCGAGGGGAGTACTTCCCACGAACCATTCCGGTCAGTACGGCGTGCCCGGCGCGCCTCGGGTGGTTGCCCATCACGGTGATGGGTGAAGGAGACCTCGAACATGACGGTGTTCGAGGAGACCCCAATGAGCGAAGTGTCGTACCTGTCCGCCGCCAGTGACCTGTCGTCGGTCGGCACGCCCACGCTGTGGGCGGTCACGATCATCGGCGTGGTCCTGCTGCTGGTGCTGGACTTCCTGGTCACCCGTCGCCCGCACGAGGTGTCCATGCGGGAGGCCATCGGCTGGTCGGCGTTCTACATCGCCCTGCCGCTGGCGTTCGGCGCCTGGATCTGGTCCCGCTACGGGTCCCAGCAGGGCGTGGAGTACCTCACCGGTTACCTGGTGGAGAAGTCGCTCTCCGTCGACAACCTCTTCGTCTTCATGCTGCTGCTGGCCGCGTTCGCGGTGCCGGCGGTGCTCGCCCAACGGGTGCTGCTCTACGGCATCGCCGGCGCACTGGTGCTACGGGCCGTCTTCATCGCCCTCGGTGCGGCCGCGTTGCAGACCCTCGACTTCGCCTTCCTGCTGTTCGCGATCATCCTCATCGCCACGGCGGTGAAGCTGCTGCGGGACGCCATGTCCGGGCACGAGCAGGAAGTCGACATCAACAAGATGCGCTCGGTGAAGCTGCTGCGCAAGATCATGCCGGTGGTCGACGACTACCACGGCACCAGGATGACCGTCCGGCAGGGCGCGAAGCGGGCTCTCACCCCGTTCGCCCTGGTGGTGGTCGCGGTGCTGGCCACCGACGTCGTCTTCGCCGTCGACTCGGTGCCCGCGGTCTACGGCATCACCGAGGACCCGTACCTGGTCTTCGCCACCAACGCGTTCGCCCTGCTCGGTCTGCGGGCGCTCTACTTCGTCCTGCACGCGGCGCTGAGCCGGCTGGTGCACCTCAGCTACGGCCTGGCCGTCATCCTGGCGTTCATCGGCCTGAAGCTGGGTCTGCACTGGGCGCACGGCATCTGGGACGGCGTACCGGAGATCCCCACCCTGGCCTCGCTCGGCGTGATCATCGGGGTGCTGGTGGTGGTCACCGTGACCAGCCTGCGCGCCACCCGGGGCGGCGACCTGCCCGAGGACCGCAAGGTCGTCGCCGAACGGCACTGACCGCGCCGCGCCGGGCGACGAGGGGGTACGCGGGAAAGCTCCCGCCCCCACCGGTGCGGGTGGTACGACTGTGCAATGGGAATCGTGTCACCGGGTTTTCAGGGTCGGCCCCGAACGCAGGAGCCGGCCCTGCCACCCGGTCAGTACCTCACCGAGGACTTTCCGGTGCTCTCGGCGGGCCCGACGCCCCGGGTGTCCCTGGACACCTGGGAGTTCGTCATCTCCGCCGAGAACGGCAGCGAACACCGCTGGTCGTGGCAGGAGCTGATGGCTCTGCCGCAGGAGACGCCGCACGTGGACATCCACTGCGTCACCCGCTGGTCGAAGCTCGGCACCACCTGGCAGGGCGTCTCACTGGACACCCTGCTCGCCGACGTCGACACCGGAGCGCACTACGCGTTGGCGCACTCCTACGGCGGCTACACCACCAACCTGCCGCTGGACGACCTGCGCGGCGGGCGGGCCTGGGTGGCGCACACCTTCGAGGGCGCCCCGCTCGCCGCCGAGCACGGCGGCCCGGCCCGGCTGCTGGTGCCGCACCTGTACTTCTGGAAGTCCGCCAAGTGGGTGCGCGGCATCCGGCTCAAGACGATGGACGAGCCGGGGTTCTGGGAGACCGCCGGCTACCACGACTACGGCGACCCGTGGCGCGAACAGCGGTACCAGGGTGACTGAGCGCGCCGTGGCGACGAGCAGCCCGCCCCGCACCGCCAACCGCTGGCAGGTCGGTCGGCTGGTGGAGCGCCGGGTGGAGACACACACCGCGCAGACCCTGGTCCTGGAGGTGCCGGACTGGCCGGGTCACCTGCCCGGGCAGCACGTCGACCTGCGCCTGACCGCCCCGGACGGCTACCAGGCGGCCCGGTCGTACTCCATCGCCGGGCCGGTCGTGGACGGCCCCGGCGGCCCGCGCATCGAGGTGACCGTCCAGCGCGTGCACGACGGCGAAGTGTCCCCGTACCTCATCGACGTCTTCGGTGACGGCGACCCGGTGGAGGTCCGCGGACCGCTCGGTGGGTGGTTCATCTGGCGGCCGGAGGAGACCGCGCCGGTGCAGCTCGTCGCCGGTGGCTCCGGGATCGTGCCGCTGATGGCGATGATCCGGGCCCGCCGCGCCGCCGGCAACAAGGCGGCCTTCCGGCTGATCTACTCGGTGCGCACCCCCAGCGACGTGATCTACGCCGACGAGCTGCGCCGCCGGGTCCGCGACGACTTCGGCCTGGACGTCGCGTACGTCTACACCCGCGAGGCCCCCGAGGGTTGGCGCGGCGAGCCGCACCGCATCGGGCTGGCCGACGTCAACACGCACGGGTGGCCACCGGACCTGCAACCGCTGACCTACGTGTGCGGCCCGACCGCGTTCGTGGAGACCGTCGCCGACCTGCTGGTGGGGCTCGGGCACCCGTCGCGGCGGGTCAAGACCGAACGCTTCGGCCCCACCGGCTGACGCACGCCCTGTCGAGGAGAACCGATGACCGAGATGTCGTACGTGGACGGCAACATGCTCGACGGCCCCATGCACGAGCTGTTGACCGTGGACCTGAGCAGCGCCACGGGCCGCTGTGAGAACTGCGGGATGACCGGCTCGATGGCCAGCCTGCACGTCTACTCGCACGCCCCGGGCCTGGTGGCGCGCTGCCCGTCCTGCGAGGCGGTGATGATGCGACTGGTCCGTGGGCCCGACCGGGCCTGGCTGGACATGCGCGGCACGACCTTCCTCCAGGTCCCCATGCCGATGCAGCAGCCGTTCTCCGGCCCGGTCTGACGCACCGGCCGTCGTGGCCCCGTCCGTCGAGGTTCCCGCACCACCGGACTTCGGGGACCGGTTGGACAACGGCTGCGCCGGTCGGCCAGAGTGATCGGCCGTGAGATACCTGCGTACCGGCGGTCCCGCCGCGATCCGCCGGCCCCGGCCCACCGACGTCGACGAGTTCGTCGCCGCCGTGCGGCGCAGCCGGGACCTGCACCACCCGTGGTTGGCCGCACCGGGCACCCCCGAGGAGTACGACCTCTACCTTCGCCGGATCCGTCGCCGCGACAGCGCCGGCTACCTCATCTGTGACCGGGCCAGTGGTGCGATAGCCGGTTACGTGAACATCAGCGGGATCGTGCTGGGCGCGCTACGCGGGGGTTACCTCGGGTATGCGGCGTTCCTGCCGTACAGCGGGACCGGTCACGCGTCGGCGGGCATCGCCCTGGCGATCGACCACGCGTTCACCACCGTCGGGCTGCACCGGCTGGAGGCGAACATCCAGCCGGGCAACGAGCCGTCCCGCCGGGTCGCCCGCAAGCTCGGGTTCCGGTTGGAGGGCTTCTCCCCGGACTACCTGTTCATCGAGGGCGCCTGGCGCGACCACGAACGCTGGGCGATCACCGCCCCGCCCGCCTGACCCGCCCGCACGCCCGCGCCCGCCCGCGGCCGGGCCTGCCCGCGCCCGCCCGCCTGACGGCGGCCCGCCGGCCTGGGCGGATCTCGGGCGGTGTGTGCGGATCTCGGGGGCTCGCGCGGATCTTGGCGGTCGACGCGGCCGGCTGACACGGTCGGTCGGGGCGTCGGGGACGTTTGTCCGGGGCTGCGACGGGAAACGGCCCGCAATGACGAAACCTCGTGTGGTGATCGTGGGGGCCGGGTTCGCCGGTTACCACGCGGCGAAGACGTTGAGCCGGATCGCCCGGGACCGGGCCGAGATCGTGGTGCTGAACTCCACCGACTACTTCCTCTACCTCCCGTTGCTGCCCGAGGTGGCCGCCGGGGTGGTCGAGCCCAAGCGGATCGCGGTGCCGCTGACCGGGACGCTCAAGAACGTCCGGGTGGTGATCGGCGAGGCGGACCACGTCGACCTGCAGAACCGCTGGGTCGGCTTCACCCAGGCGGAGGGGGAGAAGAACCGGCTGGCGTACGACCGGTTGGTGCTCGCCGTGGGCAGTGTCAACAAGTTGCTGCCCATCCCGGGGGTGACCGAGTACGCGCACGGCTTCCGTGGTCTGCCCGAGGCCGTCTACCTGCACGACCACATCGTCCGCCAGATCGAGTTGGCCGAGCAGGCCGAGGATCCGGCCGAGCAGCAGGCACGGTCCACGTTCGTGGTGGTCGGGGCGGGTTACACCGGCACCGAGGTCGCCGCGCACGGGCAGTTGTTCACCGACGCGCTGCACGCCCAGCGGCCCCGGCTCACCGTCCGCCCACGGTGGATGCTGCTCGACGTCGCGTCCCGGGTGTTGCCGGAGCTGGACAAGCGGATGTCGGACACGTCGCACCGGGTGCTCGAACGGCGGGGTGTGGACGTCCGGATGGGCACGTCGGTCGCCGAGGCCACCTGCGACGGGGTGAAGCTCACCGACGGCGAGTACGTGCCGACCTGCACCCTGGTGTGGTGTGTGGGGGTGCGACCGGACCCGTTCGTCAACGAGCTGGGGTTGCGCACCGACCGGGGTCGGCTGGTGACCGACGAGTTCCTCAACGTCCCCGGCTACCCGGAGGTGTACGCCATCGGCGACGCCGCCGCCGTGCCCGACGTGCTCAACCCGGGGAAGGTCTGCGGGATGACGGCGCAGCACGCGCAGCGGCAGGGCAAGCGCGCGGCGCACAACATCGCCGCGTCGTACGGCTTCGGCCGACGCAAGCCGTACAAGCACCACGATCTGGGCTGGGTGGTCGACCTGGGGGGCAAGGACGCGGCGGCGAACCCGCTGCACGTCAACCTGGGCGGGCTGCCGGCGAAGGTGGTCACCCGGGCGTACCACCTGATGGCGATGCCCGGAAACCGGACGCGGGTGAGCGCCGACTGGGCCCTGGACGCCGCGCTGACCCGGTCGGCCGTGCAACTGGGGTTGGTGCCGGCCAACGCGGTGCCGTTGGAGAGCACCTCACCGGAGGTCGCGACCCGGGCCCGCTGAGCGGCCGCCGCCCCGGTCAGCCCTGCGGGGCGGGACCGGCCGGCCGGCGTGCGGATGCGGGGCGGAGCCGGCGCGGCCCGTACTCCCGTAGCAGGGTCTGGACGATGCCGGCGGCGGGGATGGCCAGCAGCGCGCCGAGCAGGCCGGCCAGCTCCGCCGCGAGCAGCACACTGGCCAGCACGGTCAGCGGGTTGAGCCGGACCGCCCGGGACAGGATGAGCGGTTGCAGCAGGTGGTTCTCCACCTGCTGGTAGACGACGAAGAAGACCAGCACCACGATCCCCGCGGTGGGGGAGTGCAGGAACCCGGCCCCGGCCGCGATCACCGCGCCGAGCGTCGCGCCGACCAGCGGTATCAGGTCGGCCACCGCCACCAGCAGGGCGATCACGGCCGCGAACGGCACCCCGGTGAGGGCGAGCACCAGGTAGGTCAGCAGCCCGCAGATCGCGCTGATCAGCAGGTTGCCGGTGAGGTAACCGGTGACGGTCCGCGACACCTCCCGGCCGACGCGGCGCAGTCGCTCGCCCTGACCGTCCCCGGCCACCGCGAGGACGCCCCGGGTGATCCGCGGGGCCTCCAACACCATGAGGTACGCCAGCACGATGACGGTGACCAGCCCGGCGACCGTCTCGACGACGCCGCGCAGCACACCCACCGCGGGTTGGCGCAGCCGGGTTCCGAGGTCGCGCAGTTGGTCGGAGTGCTCGCTGACGTAGCGGCGCGCTCCGGTGCGCTCCAGCAGTTGCCCCAGCGGGCCCCGGCCGACGCGGGCCTCGTGCAACAACCCCGGTGCCCGCTCGGCGAACCGTCCCAGCTCGTCGAACAACGGCACCAGGATGAGGGCGGCCACGGTCGCCAGCAGCACGAACGCGGCGAGGAACACCAGCAGGGTGGCCAGCGACCGGCGTCGGACGAGCCGGTGTTGCAGCCGGTCGACCAGGGGGCCCAGCGCGACGGCGAAGAACGCGGCGACCACGGCCCAGGTGAGCACCCGGCGGGTCGCGTACACGAAGGCCAGCGCGAACGTGGTCGCCAGCACCAGACCGATCACGACCAAGGTCCGGCGGGCAATCGCCCGATCGTCGGCGTTGCTCATCCGACGCGCCTTCCCCGCGCGGGGCGTCGGAAACCCGGCGTCGCGGGCGCAACAGCCCCTAGGTGTTCTGTCCATGGACGTCGGTGACCGGGCGGGCACCGGCCACGAACGTGTCGAGCGCGGCGGCGTGCAACAGCCCGCCGGGCACCGGGTCGCGGAGGGCGGCCACCGCCAGCCGGCCGACCGGCAGGCCGCCGGGGCGTGACGTCGCGGCCAGCACCAGGTTGCCGTACCGCCGGCCGCGCAGCATCCGCCGGTCGCCGACGACGCACACGTCGGCGAAGACCGCCCGCAGCGTCGCCACCTGCGCCCGGGTGCCGGCCAGCGGAGGCAGGTCCGTGACGTTGACCAGGTACGTCCCCTCCGGGCGCAGGACACGGGCCACCTCGGCGGCGAACTCGACGGTGCGGACGTGCCGGGGCATCTGGGCGGCCCGGTAGATGTCGGCGATCACCAGGTCGTACCGACCGGCCGGGGTGGCGGTGAGCGCGTCTCGGGCGTCGGCGACCTCCACCCGTACCTCGGGCGGCAGTGGCGGCAACTCCCGGGCGACCAGCTCGACCACCGCCGGGTCCCGCTCGACGACCCGCTGCGGGGAGCCGGGCCGGGTGGCCGCCAGCCAGCGGGGCAGCGTCAACGCGCCGCCGCCCAGGTGCAGGACGTGCAACGGGGTGTCGGCCGGTGCGGCCACCCGCACCGCCGAGGCGATCCGCCGGACGTACTCGAAGTGCAGGTGCAGCGGATCCTCGACGTCCACGTACGACTGCTCGACACCGGCGGAGAGCAGCGTCCGCCCGGTGCGGCGGACCGGGTCGGCGACCAGCTCCAGCCGGTCGGCGGCGCGGTTCATGACCGGCACGCTAGCCGAGCCGGTGGTCCGGCCCGGCGGTGGTCCGGCACCGCCGACGGGCCGGCGGAACGGGGTGTGCCCCCGCCCGCCGACCCGCCCGGGTCTCCGTTGCCGGTCAGCCGCCCGCCATCCCGGCCCCCACCTCGTCGATCGCGTCGTCGACCTGGTGGGCGAGGTCCACGTCGAGTGCGGTCACCCCGTCGGCCTGGCTGGTGCGTACGGTCAGGACGGCGGCGGTGTCGCCGGGACGTCCGATGCTCGGGCCGCGACCGGTGTCCTGGCGCAGCCGGTCGAGGCGGGCGAGCACCCGGTCCAGGTTGTCCGCCGGCAGTGCGACCACCCGATGCAGGCCCTGGCTGTCTCCGGCCCAGTAGGGCAGGTCGTCCAGCGCCGCGTCGATCTCGTCGGCGTCCAGGGTGGGTGTGGTGGTGGACGCGCCGACCAGGCCGCCGCCGGCCTCCGGCGGGTTGAGCAGGTCACGCAACCCGTCGGGTACGTGCAGCGACTCGACCAGGTCGCCGTCCTGCTCGGCGAGCGCGGCCATCGTCGCCTCGGCCTGGTACCGGGCCTGCTCCGGGGTGTTGCCGCTGATCCGGCCCACCTCGGCCAGGAAGCCGGGCAGCTCCTGGTGCCGCTCGATGCCGTCGACGGGCAGCACGTCGTGCAGCGACGCCGGCACCGCCGCGAGCAGCCGCTGCCGCTCGGCGGTCTCCAGGGCGAAGGCGAGGACCAGCACCGTCGCCTCGGTGCCCACCTTGGCGGTCTTGAAGTCGACGCCGGCGCGACGTCGTACCTCGTCGACCAGGTCGTGGTAGCCCATGGTGCTCACGCCGGTCGCGCCGCTCGGCGGGGACGGCTGCGGCCGCGGATTGTCGGCGCTGCCGAGCTGCGGCGGAGCCGGACCGCCACGCGTGCTGTCCGGTTTGTGCGGCCCGGCCGGCGGCGGGCCGGCCCGCTTGCCCGACTCGAGGCTCGTGAGCTGCTTGGAGGCGCTCAGACTGGCGCCGATCTCGCTGGGCTGGCGACTCTGTTCGCGGGCCTGCCGGGCCAGCGCCCGACGCCTCTGGTTGTCGCCTTCCATCTGCTTGCGCATCGTGGAACCCCTTCCGCTGGGGATCGTGGCTGCGCCGGTCGCCTTCCCGCCGTCGCCGAGAAGGAAACGGCGACGGCCGGCCGGGTCGGCCCGACAGTCGCCGACGCTTCATCCGGCGGGGGTGAGCTGTGCTCACCCGCACGGCCCGCACGATCGATCCAGGACCGGAGTTCTTCCGAGGTACGCGGAAGGAAGGTCGTCATGAAGCAGATCGTCGAGATCGTCCCCGCCCGACCCGGCTGGTACGCCCGCTGGCAGGTCACGCCCGAGGCCACCAGGTGTTACCCGGTGAGCCTGTGGGCGCTGTTGGAGGAGGCCGACGGGACCGGTCGGGAGGTGGTCGGTATGGACTGCATCGGCCAGTGGCCCGGCGCGGACGACAACGAGGCGGGTGGGCAGTTCGTCCGTTACCTGTACCAGACGCCCGATTCGGGGGAGCCCGAGGACGTCGAACCGCCCCCGACCGGCGAACTGCGCGAGGACCGCCCCCGGCTCCAGCCGATGACGGCGCCCTAGACATTCCTCCGGCCCCCGACCCCAGGTCCCAGGGTCGGGGGCCACCCCGGCCCGCCGGGGTGGCCGTCGATCAGCCGGTGGCGCGCAGGTCGTCGTCGTGGTCGACGGTCAGCAACTCGGCCAGGCCGGTGCGGTCGAGCATCCGTTGCAACTGCGGGCTGACCCCGGTCAGCCGGATCACCCGGGCGCTGCGCTGCACCACCAGCAACGCGCTGAGCCCGGAGGAGTCGCAGATGCTGATGCCGGTCAGGTCGATCAACACCTCGTCGTCGCGGTGCAGGTCGGCCGCCGCGGCGGTCAACTCGGGTGCGGTGTCGTAGTCGAGTTCGCCGGTCAGCCGGAGCCGGACGTGCCCCGCATCGAGGCGGGTCGTCTCAATCGCCAACAGCTGGTCGGACATCCCGTCATTTTCCCAGCCGAGCGTGGAAACGCAAAGCGGGGCGCGGTGCTGCGCCACCCGAATGCGCTGAGATGCCACCAGCCGCCGACCGGCGTAGGGTGGCTGGAGAGTTCCGACACTGAGCGCCGGTTCCGGCGCGGGCACGGGTGGACGACAAGGAGTGAGGCTCAGCTGGTGACTGCTTCCGACGTCAGGGACGTAGACCCGGGCGACGGACGGCTTCCCACGCCGAGTACCACACGGCCCCCGGCGTGGCCCGCCGACGTCCTGCCCCGGTCCGCTGCCGCGCTGCCGCCGCTCGCCCTCGACGGGGATGTGTCCGCCCCCGACTGGTCCGAGGTCGTCGAGCACTTCCGGGAGGGCCTGATCGTCTGCGACGCCGACGGCGTCGTGCGCCACGTCAGCCCGGTGGCCGAACGCCTGCTACCCGAGGTGACGCCCGGCGAGTTGCTCGACGCGGCCGGTGTGCCCGGGTTGGACGACGGCGACTTCACCCACCTCGGGCGTCGGCTCAGCGCCCGCCGGGTGCCCCTGTCCGCAGGCCGCTGCTGCTGGTACGTCGAAGACGTCACCGACCGCGTCAGCGGCACCGACGCGCTGCTCGCGGAGCGGGCCCGCTCGACGTTCCTGGCCGTGGTCGGCGACAAGCTGGGCAACCCCCTGCACCCCGACCGGGCGGCCGCCGCGGTGGTCCGCCTCGCCGTGCCGACAGTGGCCGAGGTGGCCGTGCTGGTGCTCGCCCCGCGTGGCGGTCGGGCCCGTTGGTGGCGGTCATCGCGTACCGACGACGAGTCCCCGACGGTGGACAGCGGGATGCTGGCCGGCGGCGACCTGCCGAGCGCCATCGCCGACGGGCTCACCGGAGCCGAGCCGCACGCCGTCGACTGGCTGGTCGAGCAGGCTGTCGACGCCGGTTGGCTGCCCGCGCTCACCGGCACCGAGAGCACCGCCCGGGTCGTCCCGCTGCCCGGCCGGGACGCGCCGGTCGGTGTGCTGCTGGTGGCCCGCCGAGCGACCCGCGGGTACGACGAGGCCGACGTGGAGCTGATCCGCGCGTTCGCGGCCCGCGCCGGCGCGGCCCTGACCACCGCCCTGCTCTACCGGGACCAGGCGGAGGTCGCGGACACGCTCCAGGCCAGTCTGCTGCCGGTCGAGCCGGCCGAGGCGGCGGGCGTGCAGTGGGGCACCGCGTACCGGCCCGCGCAGGCGGGGCTACGCATCGGCGGCGACTTCTACGGCTCGCACCGGCTCGCCGACGGGGGCTCGGTGTTCTTCCTCGGCGACGTGTCGGGCAAGGGCGTCGAGGCGGCCGTCTTCACCGGCCAGTTGCGTCAGTGCCTACAGGCGTTGCACCGGTTGGAGTCGCACCCCGGGCGGTTGCTGCGGCTGCTCAACGATGCGCTGCTGGAGACCACCCAGGCACACGGTCAGGGCCGCTTCGCCACGATCGTGCTCGGCGTGGCCCGCCCGCGACGCGACGGAGGTCTGACCCTCACCATGGCCGGCGGCGGGCACCTGCCACCGCTGGTGCTGCGGTCCTCCGGCGAGGTGGAGGCGGTGCCGCTGAGCGGCATGCTGATCGGGGTGGTGCCCGACCCCCGGGTCGGCGAGGTGAGCGTACGACTCGCGCCGGGGGAGACCTGCCTGCTCTACAGCGACGGGGTGACCGAGGCGCGCGGTGGCCGTCGTGGCGACGAGCAGTTCGGCACGGAACGGCTGGTCGCCGCCGTGACCGGCTGTCAACGGATGCCCGCACCGGCCCTGGCCGAGCGGGTGGAGCAGGTCACCTGCGACTGGTTGGCGCACGGCGACCACGACGACATCGCGGTGCTGGCGCTGCGGGCCACCGGCAACGGCGGGCGCGGGTCACGGCACCTGCACTCGGTGCCCGAGCCGGCCGACGCCGCCCAGCCGGGGGAGTCCGACGCGTGACCACCGCCACGGCGGCCGCCGACCCGGCCGGGGCCTTCGCCGGCTACCTGGACTGTCTCGCCGACGCCGACGAGTACGGCGCGATCGACCTGGCGATCGGCCTGCTCGACGCGGGCGTACCGGCCGAGCGGGTGCTGCTGGACCTGGTCGCGCCCGCGCAGGCCGAGGTGGGCGAGCGGTGGGCGCGCAACGAGTGGAGCGTCGCCCAGGAGCACGCCGCCACCCACATCAGCGAACAGGTGGTGGCGGCGGTCGTCGCGCACGTCAACCCACGCCCGACGGGCGGACGGGTGGTGGTCGCCTGCATGGACGGCGAGTGGCACGCGCTGCCGCCCCGGCTGGTGGCCGAGGTGCTGCGGTTGCGCGGCTGGCAGGTGACGTTCCTGGGTGCCAGCGTGCCCGCCGCGCACCTCGTGTCGTACCTGCACCGCTACGACGCGCACGCGGTCGCCCTGGCGTGCGCGCTACCGATGCGGCTGCCGTACGCCCACCGGATGATCGAGGCGTGCCGCCGCTCCGACGTACCGGTGGTGGTGGGCGGGCGCGGGTTCGGCGCGGACGGCCGGTGGGCGCGGCGGCTCGGTGTGGCCTGGGCGGCGGACGCCCCCGCCGCGGCCGACCTCATCGCCGACGAGCGGGCGCTGCGCGCGGTGCCGCCGCCCCGGTTGACGCACCTGGCCGACGACGAGTACGCCAGCCTGGTGCGGCGTCGGGGTGAGCTGATCGACGGCGCGCTGGCCGACCTGCTGGAGCGGGTGCCGGCGGCACGCGCCTACAGCGCCACCCAGCTCGACTCGACGGTGAGCGACCTGGGTCACATCGTGGACTTCCTGGCCGCGGCGGTCTACGTCGACGACAGCTCGTTGTTCACCGAGTTCGTCGAGTGGCTGCTGGAGATCCTGGTGAGCCGTGGGGTGCCCGCCGAGGCCGTCGCCCTGCCCTTCGACTTCTACCGCGTCGCGTTGCGTGACTTCCCCCGAGCGGGGCGTGTGCTGGCCCTGGGACGCGCCGCGCTCCCCGTCGCCGACCGCTGACGAGGCCGCTCCAGGGCCGCTGCGGTCGATCACCACGCCCTCCGGCCGACCGGTCAGCTCTGCGTATACTTGCCGCACTGCAAACGTCCCACCACGGGGTGGAGCGAGGGGGGTAGCACGGTGACGTTCAGCGTCAGCCACGTCGAGCGCGACGGCGAGGGCGCCAGTTTGCGACTCGCGGGCGAGCTGGACCTGAGCACCGCCCCCCTGTTGACCGCCGCGATCGAGGAGTTGACCGCCGCGGGCGAGACCCGGCTGCTCCTCGACCTCACCGACCTCACGTTCTGCGACTCCACCGGGATGGCCGTGTTCGTCCGGGGGGACAACCAGGTCGCCGCCGACGGGGGGTGGCTCCGGCTCACCGGTGCCAGCGGGCGGGTCGAGCGGGTGTTGCGGGTCACCGGGCTCGCCGACGTGTTGCGCTACGAACCGGAAACGCGCGACCCCGCGTCGCAGACCGCCCCGTGATGGGCTAGATTTCCCCGCCGACGCGGTGACCGTCAGGTCCCGTACCCGCCGACCCGAAGCAGGTAGTGATGGGCGCAGACAGCCCCCAGCCGGTACGCATCCTGGTGGTCGACGACGACCCGGGCGACGTGCTCATGATCGAGGAGGCATTGGCGGACTCCGACGTCGACAAGGTCATCGACGTGGTCAGCGACGGCGAGGAGGCGATGGAGTTCCTCCGCGCCGAGGGTCGGCACCAGCAGGCCCGCCGACCGGACGTGATCCTGCTCGACCTCAACATGCCACGGATGGACGGTCGGCAGGTGCTCGGCGCGGTGAAGCAGGACGAGGATCTGCGTACCATCCCGATCGTCGTGTTGACCACCTCCAACGCCGACACCGACATCGTCGGCAGCTACACGTTGCAGGCCAACGCGTACGTCACCAAGCCGATCGACCTGGACGACTTCAACGACGTGGTGCGCCGCATCGACGAGTTCTTCGGCCGGGTGGTCGTGCTGCCCAAGCGCGTCTGACGCACGACCCCCGCGCACGCATGCTGAACATTTTTCCCGAACCCCCTCGGTCGTCGCGGTCTGGGCCGAGGATCCAGGTGGGGAAGTAACAGCAGCTGCCTGGGGGGCGACAGAATGAGGTTCTCCGTCGTTGAGACCGGTTACGACCAGCGGCAGGTGGATTCCTGCCTGGACGAGCTGGGGATCCGGTTGTCCCGACTGGCGGCCCGGGCCGAGGGCGCGGCCGGGGTGGGCCGGGAGTGGGACGAGATCCGCGAGGAGGCGGCCTGGCTCAGCGGGCTGATCCGACGGCTCGACCTGGGCGGCACCACCGGCGGACGGTACGCCGGTGACGTGACGCGACGCGAGGCCGCCGACCTCCTGGCCCGGGCCCGCGTCGAGTTGGACGCGGCCCGCGAGGAGGCGCGGCAGGTGCGGGAGCAGGCGTACGCCGAGGCGGTGGAGGCCCGCCGCGACTTCGAGGCGGCGCTGTACCTGCGCCGGCGGCGTGAGGCCCGGGTGGACGAGATCCTCGGCCGGCTGACTGTGGACCAGGTACCCGCCGACACCCCGACCGCGGCTGCCGGCGTACCGGGGAGCCGGGTGGGGGTCGGCGGGCTGGACGTGGGCGCGGAACCACCCTCCGGCCGCCGCTGACCGCGCGGTGCGGCGACGCCCGTGGTCGGTTCAGGCGGTGAGCGCCGACGCGACGATCGTCGCCCGTTCCTCGTGCTGGGCGTACGCGTCGGGGTAGGCGGAGATCTGCACGGACTGGGCGGCGTAGGTGACGCTCATGTCCTGCCAGCCGGGGACCTCGTTGAGGGCCGTGTAGAAGGCCCGTGCGGCGTACGACGGGCGCATCAGCTCGGCCACCGTGCCCCAGCCGCTGCTCGGCCGCTGCTGGAACAACCCGACCGAGTCGTGGTCGGAGCCGCTGCCCTGGTTCGGATAGTTGGCCGACTCCGGCAGGACGTCGCTGGCCAGGTTGTAGAGGTTGCTCTCCTGCATGGCGGTGGCCAGTGCCACCACCAGCGCGCGGCGCGGCATCTTCATGTCCAGGCCGACGTCGACGATGATCTTCGCGTTGTCCATCTGCGCCTGGTCGAGGCCGGCGACCGGCCGGGGCCGGCGTGGTTTGACCGGCTTCTTCGGCGCCTTGCGGGCGACGGTGGGCCTGGGCGTCGGCTTCGCCGTCGGGCTGGGCAGGATCCGCGCCGGGGCGATGTCGCGGTCCAGCGACCGGGAGGCGCGCTCGTCCGCGATCGCCGCACGGTCGGCCATCGCCTCGGCGAGCGGCTCCACCGCGCGGGAGGTGTCGTCGCTGCTGCCCCGGGCGGTGGCCACCGCGACGAGGCTCAGGCAGCAGGTGACACCGGTGGCCAACGCCACCCGGACCGGGGTCGAGCCCAGCAGGGTGCGACGGGGTGGTTCGGGGGCGCGGTGACGGCCGATCGTCCGTTCGGTTGATGCGGCGTCGTCCGATTGGGTGCTCGGGCGCGCGTCGGTCAGCTTCTGGTCGGAGGGGTCGTCGGGATGCACCTGCCGAGGCTAAAGACCCAATTGCTCGATATCGCCCGCCGATACGGTGGCATGCGCCACAATTTGCCCCGATCATGGGGACTCGATGGCGCACACCGTCAGCGAATCGGAGCAACCTCGTGGATCAGGCGAGACGGTTATTTCCGATTCGGGGCGTGATTGCGGTCGCTCGGCCCGCCGCTCGACCCGTCTACCTCGCCATCCGCGAGTGTCCCCCGAACAGTCACGCCCGAATCCCCCGAACGGCCGACCCCGGGCGGCACACCAGGGCCGTCGGCATCCGGCTTTGATCGACTCGGGTTCCCGGAAGTGGGGGTGTCCGAGCCGCTCGGATACCCCGACTTCCCCGATGTCGTGTGGATCATGATGTTGTGGAGGTGCTGGCTGGTGGTCGCCGGGTCAGTGTCGGCCGTTCTCCGCCGGTGTGACGGTCAGCCGGTGGCGGCTGGCGTCGTTGCTGGAGAAGGGCCAGAGCCGGTCGGCGTACTCGACCAGGTCGGCCAGTTGCTCCCGGCTCAGACCCGCCGAGCTGATCTGCGCGCGCACGTCGGCCCGATACCGGCCGTCGTCGTCGCGTCCCAGCTTCGCCTCCGCCCGCACCTGGACGGTGTGCGCCTCGTCGGTGATCTCACCGGCCGCCTCCACCGCCGCGTGGTGCAGGCAGGAGGCGAAGGCCGCGGCCAGCAACTGCTCCGGCCTCAGCCCCGTGCAGTGCGCCGCCAGCGGCGAAGCCAACGCGGTGGAGAGCCCGCCGTCGTCGGTGCGTACGTGACCGCCCTCGGCGGTCGCTGTGGCCTCACGCAGCCAGGAACTCTGATCCGGCATCGCGTTTCTCCCGTCGCTCACCGGCGGGCTACCCAGTGGCGGCCGGGCGAAACGCCGGAGCGGCGGCTCAGCGCCGTTGGTCGAACACCGCCACCGCCTCGGTGGCCTCCGTCGCGGCCCGTTCGGTCCACGTCGAGAGTGGGGTGGGTCGGCGGGTGGTCGGGATCGTCATCGGCACGTACACCCGGGCGTCCACGGCCTCGGCCAGCAGCAGTGCGGCCATCAGACTGGTGGGGCGTTGCCCGGGCTCGTCGGCGAGGCAGGAGTGGCACAGGTCGGCCACCTCCGGCGGAAGCCCGTCGATGTCGGGCAGCCGCTCCGGCGGCTGCCGGCGGCGTACGCCGAGCAGTTCGCCGGCGGTGACCGCGTGGTACGGCAGGCGGGCGGTGAGGCTGTAGTAGAGCAGCACGCCGAGGGCGTACATGTCGGCGGCCGGGGTGGCGGGCTCCCCGGCCAGCTGCTCGGGGGCGAGGTAGGCCGGGGTGCCGACCACGATCCCTTCCGGCAGTGGGTCCGGGGTGCCGGTGGGGACGGCGATGCCGAAGTCGAGGACCTTCACCCCGGCCGGGGTGAGCATGACGTTCGACGGTTTGACGTCGCGGTGGACGATGCCCTCGGCGTGTGCGGCGGCCAGCGCCGCGGCGACCTCAGCGCAGACCCGCACCGAGATCCGCCAGTCCAGCGGACCGGCCCGCAGGTGCGCGGCGAGCGTCTCACCCTCGGCCAGCTCCATGACGATGTACGGCACCGGGCGGCCGGGCAGGGTGGAGGAGGTGCCGAAGTCGTGCACGCTCGCCACGTTCGGGTGCACGAGGCGGGCCGCCGAGCGGGCCTCCGTGCGGATCCGTTCCACCGGGCTGTCCTGGTCGTGTGGTCCGGGGAGGATGAGCTTCACCGCGACCGGCCGGTCCAGCACCTGGTCGTGTGCCCGCCACACCTCGGACATGCCGCCCACGCCGATGCGCCGCTCGAGCTGGTACCGCCCGTCCAGCGCGCGCATCGACCACTCCTCGTCCTCGTCCCGCCCGGCGGCGGATCCTCCGGTCGCGGTACCCGACCGCCGAGCTGGGCAAACCGGCGGGTCGCGCTGGGCGAACCGGCGGGGCGGGCCGCCGCGGGCACCTCGCTGCGGCGCGGCGGCCGGTGCGGTAGCTTGCGAGCCAGAGCCGGTGTCACCGACTGTGCCGGCACGGTCACCCGAGAGGCATCGCGATGAGCGAGGTCACCGTACGCTTCGTCGGCGGGCCCGCGGACGGTCTGGTCCGGCTGCTGCCGGCCGGGTCGGACGGCGGCCCACCGCAGCGTTGGATCATGCGGCATCCGGACGGCACCGGTCCGGTGCAGCCCGGCCCCGACCACCTCTACGAACGCGACCGGCCGGACGGGACGGGCGGCTGGAGCATGCGCTTCGTGCGCACCGACGCGTTCGGGGTGTCCGAGTGACCAGCACGCGGGGCTGACCGGTGCGGGCGCCGGAGTTCCGTCGACCCGGCCGCACAGCCGGCACACAGGTTCCACAGGGGCGGGGCACAGACGTGGCGGCCACGATGGGCGGCATGGTCATGAACGGGCAGGCCGCACCGAGCCGGATCGAGCTACGCCGCCCCGACGGGGAACCCGTGCGGGTGCTGGTGGTCGACGACGAGCCCACGCTCACCGATCTGCTGTCGATGGCCCTGCGGTACGAGGGTTGGCAGGTCCGCAGCGCCGGTGACGGGATGGCGGCGTTGAGTGCCGCCCGGCAGTTCCAGCCGGACGCGGTGGTGCTCGACGTGATGTTGCCCGACCTGGACGGCTTCCAGGTGCTGCGTCGACTGCGTGAGTACGCGCCCACCGTGCCGGTGCTCTTCCTGACCGCCCGCGACGCCGTGGAGGAGCGCATCGCCGGGTTGACCGTCGGCGGGGACGACTACGTGACCAAGCCGTTCAGCCTGGAGGAGGTGATCGCCCGGTTGCGCGCCCTGCTGCGCCGCTCCGGGTTCGCGGTCGCCGCCCGGGAGGACGCCGTGCTGACCGTCGGCGACCTCAGCCTCGACGAGGACAGCCACGAGGTGCGCCGATCCGGCCAACTGGTCACCCTCACCGCCACCGAGTTCGAGCTGCTGCGCTACCTGATGCGCAATCCGCGTCGGGTGCTCAGCAAGGCGCAGATCCTCGACCGGGTGTGGAACTACGACTTCGGCGGCCAGGCCAACGTGGTGGAGCTGTACATCTCGTACCTGCGCAAGAAGATCGACGCCGGCCGGGCACCGATGATCCACACGCTGCGCGGCGCGGGCTATGTTCTCAAACCCGCCGAGTGACCGCCGACCGCTGCGTGCCGCCCGACGGTGGCTGGCCGGCCGCTCCCTGCGTACCCGACTGGTGTTCGCCCTGCTCGCGCTGCTGGCGGTGGTCAGCGTCGCGATCGGTGGCCTGACCACCGTGGCGCTGCGGCATTTCCTGATCGAGCGGCTCGACGCCCAGCTGGCACCCGCGACGACCATGCGGGGTGACCGTCCGGGGTGGCCGGCGTTCCCGGGCAACGGGCCGGGCGTCCCGCCCGGGTCGCCGCCCGGCACGGTGGTCGCCGTGATCACCGACGGGCGGGTGACCAGCGCGCGGACGCTGACCGCCGACCCGTCCGCCGACGACCGGTTCCCCGACGAACAGGCCGTCCCGGTCGGTGAGGTCGCCGCGCTGGCGGCTCTGCCGGTCGACGCCGAACCACGCACCGTGGACCTCGGGGCGCGCGGTGACTACCGGGCCGTGGCCCGGCAGTACTGGGACGGCCGGGTACGCGTGGTCGCGATCCCGCTGTCCGGGGTGCAGGAGACCGTGTGGTGGATGGTGGCGGCGCAGGCCGCGGTGGCCGCCGCCGGGTTGCTGGTCGCCGGTGCGGCCGGCGCGCTGATCGTCCGGGCCACGCTGCGCCCGCTCAACCGGGTGGCCGCCACCGCCACCCGGGTCACCGAGCTGCCCCTCGATCGTGGGGAGGTGGCCCTCGCCGTCCGCGTGCCGGACGCCGACACCGACCCGCGCACCGAGGTCGGTCAGGTCGGCGCGGCGTTGAACCGGATGCTGGGCCACGTCGCCGACGCGCTCTCCGCCCGGCAGGCCAGCGAGACGCGGGTACGCCAGTTCGTCGCCGACGCGAGCCACGAGCTGCGGACTCCGCTGGCGGCGATCCGGGGTTACGCGGAGGTGGCCCGGCGGGGTCGGGACGAGGTTCCCCCGGACGTCGCGCACGCGTTGCGCCGGGTGGAGTCGGAGAGCACCCGGATGACGCGGCTCGTCGACGACCTGTTGCTGCTGGCCCGCCTCGACGCCGGTCGGCCGCTCGCTGTCGAACCGGTCGACCTGACCGCCCTGGTGGTGGACGCGGTCAGCGACGCGCACGTCGCCGGGCCCGACCACCGCTGGCAGCTCGACCTGCCCGAGGTGGCGGTCCGGGTGCCCGGCGACGCCGCCCGGCTGCACCAGGTGGTCGCGAACCTGCTGGCCAACGCGCGGGTGCACACCCCACCCGGCAGCACGGTGACCACCACACTGGCCGTCGACGCGGGCTACGCCGTGCTCACCGTCGCCGACGACGGGCCCGGGGTACCGGCGGAGCTGCAACCGGAGATGTTCGAACGGTTCGCGCGCGGCGACAGCTCCCGGTCCCGGGCGCACGGCAGCACCGGCCTCGGCCTGGCGATCGTGGCGGCCGTGGTGGAGGCCCACCGGGGCACGGTCGGAGTGGACAGCCGTCCGGGTCGGACAGCGTTCACCGTCCGGTTGCCCAATCCCACAGCTGACGCATAGTCAGCACACGGCGTCCCGCCAGCCTGGCCGCCAAGGCTGACCGCATGGACAGAACGAAGACCCTGACGGCACCCGCCGAAACCGAGCCGCCGACGGCCACACGCCCCGACGAGCACTCGCCGCCGACGCGTCGCTCGCCGGCCTGGGCCCGGCCCGCGCTGGCCGCCCTGCTGCTCGCCACCGCTGTGCTCTACCTGTGGGGCCTGGGCGCCTCCGGGTGGGCGAACTCCTTCTACGCCGCGGCCGTGCAGGCCGGCTCGGTCAGCGGGAAGGCGTTCCTCTACGGCTCGTCGGACGCCGCCAACTCCATCACCGTCGACAAGACGCCCGCGTCGCTGTGGCTGATGGCCCTGTCCGTACGGGTCTTCGGGTTGAACAGCTGGGCGATGCTCGTCCCGCAGGCGCTCTGCGGTGTCGCCTCGGTCGGCGTGCTGTACGCGACGGTGAGGCGCTGGTACGGGCCGGCCGCCGGTCTGATCGCCGGCGCGGTCCTCGCGGTCACCCCGGTGGCGACGCTGATGTTCCGGTTCAACAACCCCGACGCGTTGCTGGTCCTGCTGCTGGTCGCCGGGGCGTACGCCACCGTCCGGGCGGTGGAGTCGGCCAGCACCAGGTGGATCGTGCTGGTCGGTGTGCTGGTCGGCTTCGGCTTCCTCACCAAGATGCTCCAGGCGTTCCTGGTGGTGCCCGTCTTCGCCGGTGTCTACCTGCTGGCCGCGCCGACCGGGCTGTGGCGACGGGTCCGGCAACTGCTGCTGGCCGGCCTGGCGGTGGTGGTCTCCGCCGGCTGGTGGGTGGCGCTCGTCGAGCTGGTCCCGGCCGGCGCCCGCCCGTACGTCGGCGGGTCGCAGGGGAACAGCATCCTGGAGCTCACCCTCGGCTACAACGGCCTCGGCCGGATCACCGGCGACGAGGTGGGAAGCGTCGGCGGCGGAGGCGGGCGCCCGGGCGGCGGCGGTCCGTTCTCGGGCCAGACCGGCATCCTGCGCATGTTCGGTGGCGAGGTCGGCGGTCAGGTCTCCTGGCTGCTGCCGGCCGCCGCGATCCTCCTGGTCGCCGGGCTGCTGGTGGCGGGCCGGGCGGCCCGTACCGACCGGACCCGGGCCGGGCTGCTGCTCTGGGGCGGCTGGCTGCTGGTCACCGGCCTGATCTTCAGCTTCATGTCCGGGATCTTCCACGCGTACTACACGGTGGCGCTCGCCCCGGCGATCGGTGCGTTGGTCGGCATCGGTGTCACGATGCTGTGGCACGAGCGGCGACCGGCTGTCGCCGCGGTCGCCGACATCCCGGCGGGTGATCCGGTGCCTGCGTCCGCTGACAGTGTCGCTGGTTCGCGACGGCAGAGGTGGCGTCGACAGGCGGCTTCGGCGACGCTCGCCGGCACGCTCGCGGTCACCGTCTGGTGGGCGTGGGTGCTGCTCGGGCGCAGCCCTGACTGGTACCCGTGGCTGCGGGGCGTCGTGCTCGTCGCCGGTCTGGTCGGTGCGGCGCTGCTCCTGCTGGTGACCCGGCTTCCCCGCCGGTCGGTACCGGTGTTGCTGGGTCTGGGCCTCGCGGCGGCTCTTGCGGGCCCGGTCGCGTATGCGGTGCAGACCGCGGCGACCCCGCACACCGGGTCGATCCCCAGCGCCGGTCCGTTCGTGGCGGGCGGTTTCGGTCGGGGCGGCTTCCCCGGCGGGCGACCACCGGGCGGGATGGAACTTCCGGGCGGCGGTCAGTTCCCGGGTGGCTTCCCGGGCGGAGGCCAGTTCCCGGGCGGGGGTCAGAACGGTGGCGGTCAGTTCCCGGGCGGCGCCCCCGGCGGGGGCCAATTCCCCGGCGGCGGTCGAGACGGCGGGGGTCAGAACGGCGGCGCTCAGAACGGCGGCCAGGGGCCGGGCTTCCCCGGCGGTGGCCGCAACGGCGGGCCCACCGGCGGCCAGGGACGCTCGGCCGGCGGGGGAATGGGCGGCCTGCTCGACGCCCGGGAGCCCAGCACCGCGCTGCGCGAGTTGCTGGAGCGCGACAGCGCCGACTACACGTGGGTGGCCGCCACCATCGGCTCCAACAACGCCTCCGGTTACCAGCTCGCCACCGGAGATCCGGTGATGCCGATCGGCGGCTTCAACGGCAGCGACCCGTCGCCCACCCTCGCGCAGTTCCAGCGCTACGTGGCCGATGGAAAGATCCACTACTTCATCGGTGGTGGCGGCTTCCGGGCCAACGGCGGCAGTTCGGCCTCCCAGGAGATCGCCGCCTGGGTCGCGGAGGCGTTCACGGCGCAGACCGTCGACGGTGTCACCGTCTACGACCTGAGCACCGGCACGGAGGCGTCGTGACCGCGCTGAACGCACAGCGGGCCGCCGTCCAGGCGCGACCCACCGCCGCCGGCGCGGTGCTGGACGTGGTGATCCCGGTCTACAACGAGGAGACCGACCTCGGCCCGTGCGTACGACGGCTGCACGCCCACCTGACCGAGCACTTCCCGTACCCGTTCCAGATCACCATCGCGGACAACGCCAGCGTCGACGACACCCCGGCGATAGCTGACGGTCTCGCCGCCGAACTGCCCGGCGTCGACGTGCTGCACCTGGAGGCCAAGGGGCGGGGAAGGGCGCTCTCGGCGGCCTGGTCGGCGTCGTCCGCGCCGGTGTTGGCGTACATGGACGTGGACCTCTCCACCGACCTGGCGGCGCTGTTGCCGCTCGTCGCACCGCTCATCTCCGGCCACTCCGACCTGGCGATCGGCACCCGCCTGGCGCGTACCTCCCGGGTGGTCCGCGGTGCCAAGCGGGAGGTCATCTCCCGGGCCTACAACCTGTTGCTGCGCGGTGCGCTGGCGGCGCGGTTCTCCGACGCACAGTGCGGGTTCAAGGCGATCCGCGCCGACGTGGCCGGTGAGCTGCTCCCGTTGGTGCGCGACACCGGATGGTTCTTCGACACCGAGTTGCTGGTCCTCGCGCAGCGGGCCGGTCTGCGCATCCACGAGGTGCCGGTGGACTGGGTCGACGACCCGGACAGCCGCGTCGACATCGTCGCCACCGCCCTGGCCGACCTACGCGGGGTGGGCCGACTGGGTCGGGCGTTGCTGACCGGCGCGCTGCCGTTGACCGCCCTGCGTGCCCAGTGGGGCCGGGGGCCGCTGACCGTGCCGCCCGGCCGGGCGCCGCTGGCCGTGTCACCCGACCGGGCGCCGCTGACCGGTCCGGCGACTCAGGTGCCTGTCGGACTGCCCCGGCAGTTGGCCCGGTTCGCGGCGGTCGGGGTGGCCAGCACCCTCGCGTACCTGGTGCTGTTCGTGGCGACCCGGGGTGCCCTCGGCGCGCAACCGGCCAACCTGCTGGCGCTGCTGGTGACCGCTGTGGCGAACACGGCCGCGAACCGTCGGCTGACGTTCGGCATCACCGGGCGTCGGCACGCGGGGCGGCATCACGTGCAGGGTCTGCTGGCCTTCGCGCTGGGTCTGGCGTTGACCAGTGGCTCGTTGGCCGTCCTGCACGCGGTCCACGCCGTACCGGCCCGGCCGGTGGAACTGGCCGTGCTGGTGGCCGCGAACCTGGCCGCCACCGTGCTGCGCTTCGTGCTGCTGCGCCTGGGCATGCACCACCGGCGCGGCTGAGCGGCGGCGGTCAGTCGGCGGCGGCCTCACCCACCAGCCGGCGTGCCTCGTCGCGGGGCACGCCGGTGGCCCGCAGCAGGTCGTTTGGCGGCGGTACGCAGCTGGGACACCACGGTCGTCCCGGAGAAGCCCAGATCCTGCCGACACGCCCCGGCGCTGATCCGGCGGTACGCGATCGACGGCGGCCTGCCCGGCGAGGAGGGCGTGTTCCTGCTGTGCTCCTTCACTTCCTGTGGCGAGGCTGGGAGTCCGCCAATGTGCCCGCGACGCGGATGGCGATCAGCGTACGGTGAGGGACAAGTCCGGCTTTCTGGGTCAAAAGCCTCACCGCTGCATGCTCGGGACGCCGGTGTCGAGACGGCGAGGGCAAGGAGCGATCGGTGGAACATCTGGCCTACCTGGACGCGGGATCCGGCAGCCTGATCGTGCAGGCGGTCGTCGGCGGGGTGGCCGGCGCCGCGGTCGCCGCGAAACTCTACTGGCGACGCCTGGTCGACCGGTTCCGCCGGCAGCCCACCGACCAGCGGTGAGCGGGCCGACCCCGACGATGGCGATCTCACCCACCGAGGTACGGCCCGAACCGGCCTCCTTCCGCGACCCGGCCAACCGGGTCTTCCACGTCGGCGACGAGGTGCTGCGCGGGCTGGACCCCCAAGCCGCCGCGCACTGGCGGGCGCTGACCGGCAGCACGTTCTTCCCGGCGCTCGTCGCCGCCCGCAAGGTCTGCGCCACCGAGGACGCCCCGCCGACCCTGGTGCCCGCCACGACCGGTGCCCCGTGGGCCGCCGTGCTGCGCCACGAGCGCATCCCGTTCGTCTCCCACCCGTACGAGTGGTCGTTCGGCATGCTGCGCGACGCCGCGCTGCTGCACCTGGAGATCCTGCGCGCCGCGCTCGGCGAGGGCTTCACCACCAAGGACGGCTCGGCGTACAACCTGCAGTGGCGCGGCGCGGAACCGGTCTTCATCGACATCGGCTCCTTCGAGCCGGTCCGGGACGGCGAACCGTGGGCCGGCTACCGGCAGTTCTGCCAGACCGTGCTCTACCCGCTGCTGCTCACCGCCCACCTGGGCGTCGACTTCCAGCCGTGGCTGCGCGCCCGCGTCGACGGCATCGAGGCCGACGAACTGCGACCACTGTTCGGCGGGACCCGCCGACTGCGCCCCGGCGTGCTGACCCACCTGCACCTGCACGGCGCGATGCAACACCGCAACGCCGCCGCCAGCACCACCGAGGTCCGCGACCAACTGCGCGCCGCCGGCTTCTCCCGGGAGCTGCTGCTGGCCACCGTACGCGGCATTGAGAAACTGGTCCGGAAGCTGGAGCACCGTCCGGCCGGGAGCCACTGGTCGGACTACCAGGTCACCTGCGGCTACTCGGCCCGCGACCGGGTGGCCAAGGAGCAGTTCGTGGTCACCTCGGTGGCCTCCGGCACCCGCCCTCGCCTGGTGCTCGACCTCGGCGCGAACGACGGCCGGTACTCCCGACTGGCGGCCGGGCACGCCGACTACGTGGTCGCCGTCGAGCAGGACCCGGCAGTGGTCGACGAGCTGTACCGCAAGCTGCGCTCCGAGGGGCAACGCCGGATCCTGCCGCTGGTGCTGGACCTCGCCGACCCGTCCCCGGGGGGCGGCTGGCGGGGCGTCGAACGGGCCGGCTTCGCCGAACGGGCGTCCGCCGACGTGGTGCTCGCCCTGGCCGTCGTGCACCACCTGGCGATCGGACGCAACGTGCCGTTGCCGGAGGTCGTCGACTGGCTGGCCGGGCTGACCGCCCCGGGTGGCACGGTGGTGGTCGAGTTCGTCCACCCGGAGGACCCGATGGCCACCCGACTGCTGGCCAACAAACCCGCCGGCCTCTTCCCGGACTACCGCCGCGACGCCTTCGAGACACTGCTCGCCGCCCGGGGACGCATCACCGAGCGGCTGGAACTGCCCTCTGGCACCCGCACGCTCTACCGAACGGTGATCGGTGGCTGAACCGGTCGCCGCCACCGGGCCGCCTCCCGACGAGCGGTCCGGCCCCGGCGACCCGTCGGCCCCGGACGTCGGTCGGTCGGACGAGTCGACCGGTGGGCGGTGGGATCGGGGCCGGCGCGGTGAGCTGGGCCGGGCGCTGGAGGTGACCGCGCTGGTCGGACTGGTGGTCACCCAACCACTGCTGGACGTGCTCGGCCGCAGCCCCGACTTCTTCCTGTTCCACCGCGCCGACCCGGCCGAGATCCTGCTGCTGCTCGCCCTGGTGGCGGTGCTGCCCACGACCGGGGTGGTGCTGCTCGGCGCGCTCAGCCGAGTGGCCGGCCGGACCGTACGCGCCCTCACCCACACCGGGCTCGTCGGGCTGCTGCTCGCCGCCCTCGCCGTGCAGGTGGGCCGACACGTGACACCGCTTCGGGGCGTACCCCTGCTGGTGGTGGCCCTGCTGGCCGGGGCCGGAGGCGCTGTCGCACACCGGCGCTGGCGGGCGCCGCGTCTGGTGCTGCGCCTGGCCGCCGCCGGACCGGTGGCCTTCGTGGCGCTGTTCCTGTTCGTGTCGCCCACCTCGGCGGTGGTCCTGCCGCGCGGCGACGGCGGCGCGGTGGGCACCGCGCAGGGCTCGGGCGTGCACCCGCCGGTGGTGATGCTGATCCTCGACGAACTGCCGCTGGTCAGCCTGCTCGGCACCGACGGGAAGATCGACGCGACGCGGTTCCCGCACTTCGCGGAACTGGCCGACGCCTCCACCTGGTACCGCAACGCCACCGGCGTCAGCGGGTGGACCCCCAACGCGCTGCCCGCCATGCTCACCGGCCGCTACCCGGCGAAGCCGGTCGCCCCGCACTACTCGCAGTACCCGGACAACATCTTCACCGCCTTCGGCGGCCTCTACGACATCAAGGCCGAGGAGAGCATCACCCGCCTCTGCCCGCCCAGCCGGTGCGAGCAACCGGTCACCCCGGAACAGGGGCTCGGCGTGCTGGTCCGGGAGACCGGCAAACTCCTCGGCCGGGTCGCCGGGCCCACCGAGAGCGCCGTCGACCCGGAGGACTCCTACCGGGAGCAGACCCGCGCCGAGGCCGGCCTGGACGCCGCCGAACCGGCACCGGCCGACCCGAAGTTCCGCTGGGACAGCCTGGACGACAACCAACCCGCCCGGTTCACCAGCTTCCTGGCCGGGCTGAAACCGGCGCCCCGGCCCACACTGCACTTCCTGCACCTGCTGATGCCGCACTCACCGTGGGCGTACCTGCCGTCCGGGGCCCGCTACGACGCCCCCGAGGACCTGCCCAACGACGGCGCCGGCTGGGTCGACCTGGCCCGGCAACGCCACCTCGCCCAGCTCGGCTACACCGACCGGCTGATCGGCGAGACCCTGCGGACGCTGCGCGCCAGCGGCCTCTACGACCAGTCGATGCTCGTGGTGACCGCCGACCACGGCGTCAGCTTCCGCCCGGGCGCCCAGGGCCGGGGCATGGACGCGATCAAGGCCGCCGCCGGGGAGGTCGCCTGGGTGCCGATGTTCCTCAAGGAACCCCGGCAACAGACCGGCCGGGTGGACGACCGCAACTGGGAACACGTCGACCTGCTGCCGACCGTCGCCGACGAGGCCGACATCCGGCTGCCCTGGCACGTCGACGGCCGCTCCGCCCGGCAGGCCCCGCGCGCCGACGGCACGAAACACTTCTACGACCGCCCAGGCGAACCGACCACCTTCCCCGGCGGCGTGCCCACCCCGCCACCGCTGCCGACCCCGCACCCCCTGGTCGGCACGCAGGTGCGCGCCGGCCCGCCCGGCGGCAACGCCCGGGTCGCCGACCTGGCCGCGTTCACCGCCATGGACCCGGACACCGGGACCCTCCCGGCGCTCGTCTGGGGTGACGTCCCGGACCAGATCCCGGACGGCACGCTGCTGGCCGTGGCCGTCAACGGCCGGATCGGTGCCGTCGTCCCGGCGGTGCCCGCCGACCCCGGCGGACGCCGGTTCGCCGCACTGCTGACCGACGACAGCCTGTTCCGCGCCGGCACCAACCAGCTCGACGTCCTCCAGGTCGCGCCGGACGGGACGCTGCGACGCCTCGCCCTGTCGTGACCCGGCTGCCGGCGCTCCCGGCCGGGTTGCCGGCTCGGTCTCGGCCCGCTCGCGGTAGCGTCCCGACCAGCGGGAGGCCGGGTTTCCCGGCGGCCCGGTCGGGAATCGGGTGACGCATGCCTCACCGCAGAACCATGGCGGGCGTTGTCCACCGAGCCGCAATTACGGTAGAAGCGAAGGCAATTCAACGTAGATCTGCCGGCGAAGCGAGGAACCACATGACGGAAGTCAAGCTCGATCACCCCGGTGGGCAGCTGTCGATGCCGGTACATCCAGCGGTCGAGGGCCCCGCCGGTATCGGGGTGAGCAAGCTGCTGAAGGAAACCGGGATGACCACGTACGACCCCGGTTTCGTCAACACCGCGGCTGCCTCATCCGCGATCACCTACATCGACGGCGACGCGGGGATCCTGCGTTACCGGGGATACCCGATCGAGCAGCTGGCCGAGAAGTCCTCCTTCCTGGAGGTCTCGTACCTGCTCATCTACGGTGAGCTGCCCACCGAGCAGCAGCTGACCGAGTTCACCGAGTGGATTCGGCGGCACTCACTGCTGCACGAGGAGATGCGTCGCTTCTTCGACGGCTTCCCCCGGGACGCCCACCCGATGGCGGTGCTGTCGTCCGCGGTGAGCGCCCTGTCCACGTTCTACCAGGACAGCCTGGACCCGTTCGACTCCGAGCACGTGGAGATCTCCACGGTCCGGCTGATGGCAAAGGTCCCCACCATCGCCTCGTACGCGTACAAGAAGTCCATCGGGCAGCCGCTGCTCTACCCGGACAACTCCCTCGGGTACGTGGACAACCTCCTGCGGATGACGTTCGGCGTGCCGGCGGAGCCGTACGAGGTCGACCCGGTGATGTCGAAGGTGCTGGACATGCTGTTCGTCCTGCACGCCGACCACGAGCAGAACTGCTCCACGTCGACCGTCCGCCTGGTCGGCTCCAGCAACGCCAACCTGTTCGCCTCGGTCTCCGCCGGTGTGAACGCCCTGTTCGGCCCGCTGCACGGCGGCGCCAACCAGGCGGTGCTGGAGATGCTCCAGCAGATCCACGCCGGCGACGGCGACGTCCGGTCCTTCGTCCGCAAGGTCAAGGACAAGGAGGACGGCGTCAAGCTCATGGGCTTCGGCCACCGGGTCTACAAGAACTACGACCCGCGGGCGGCGATCGTCAAGAAGGCCGCGCAGGACGTGCTGGGCCGCATGGCCAAGCCGGACCCGCTGCTGGACATCGCCATGGAGCTGGAGGAGATCGCGCTCGCCGACGACTTCTTCGTCTCCCGGCGGCTCTACCCGAACGTGGACTTCTACACCGGCCTGATCTACAAGGCCATGGGCTTCCCGACCAAGATGTTCACGGTCCTCTTCGCGCTCGGTCGGCTCCCCGGCTGGATCGCCCAGTGGCGCGAGATGATCAACGACCCGGAGACCAAGATCGGCCGTCCGCGGCAGGTCTACGTCGGTGCCGCCGAGCGGGACTACGTCCCCTTCAACGAGCGCTGACCTCCATCGCTCTCAGCACCACAGTTCGTCGCACCACCGCAGGCCGCCGACCCACTCGGGTCGGCGGCCTGTCGCCTTTCGTCGGTCGTGGCCCGAGCGGGCCATGATCGTCTCCAGGTCGCCGATGTGGCGGTATCCCGGGCGCGGCGTTACCGCCACGTCGGCGATACGACGTCGACCAAGCGCGACTCCCGACCCCGGCGGGGGTCAGAAGGCGGAGATGTCCTGCGCCCGCTCGCTGCGGCTCAACGCGCTGATCAACGCGGACTGCCCGCGGCGGCGGACCGCCAGCCGGACCAGCAGGTCGCGGACGGGATCGAAGACCTCCGCCGGGAACTCCGGTGTGGGTACGCCGATGCTCACCGCGAGGTCGTCGGAGTGGACCACGATCTCCACCTGGCGGGTGAGCAGGAAGTCACCGCGCCGTAGGGCCCAGCCCTGCCACGGAATGGGTACGACGTCCCGGGCCGCGCCACGCCCCAGCAGATCGCCCGCCTCCTGCACTGCGGCGGCGGATCTGGCGTGCAGGTCGGCGGGGCCTCGGGCCGCGTCTTCCTCGTCGTTGCTCGCGGCGACCGAGGCGGCGTCCGGGGTGCCCTCGCTGACCCAGGCGGCCCGCTCGTAGTGACTGTCGGCCGACTCCAACACCGGCAGGTCACTCGGCGTCGGCAGCAGCTCCGCCGCCCGGATCGCCTGACGTCCCAGGTGGCAGGCCAGCCCGCCGACGGACAGGTGCGGGAGCGCACTCGGGCGCGACCACTGCTCCGACACCTCGGGGTGGCGGATCAGGTCCAGAGCGATCGAAGCGGCGACCGGGAACGCGGCATCCAGTGCGTCGACAGGGTGAGACATCCGCACATTCTGGCAGCCTCGACGGGTCCCCGCCGGGCGACGAGACGCGGCGCGGAACCGGACGGGCCTTGATCGTCTCCATTCCGCCGATGTGGCGGCATCCCAACGCGATGTAACCGCCACCTCGGCGATATGGAGTCGATCAAGCGCTGCCTCGGGGTGCGCGTCGCGCTCGGCGGCCGGGCCCGAGGTCAGCGCAGGCCGGCGGCGGCCAGCAGGTTGCCGTCGGGGAGCGCCGGTAATGCACGACCCTGGGACATCCGCCGCTCGGCGCGTTCGGCGGTGAACGCGGCGTCGGAGTGGATGGCGGCGGCGTAGCTGGCGGCGGTGCGTTGGGCGATCGCGGACCAGCCGTACTGGTCGTGGACCATCCGGCGGGCGCGGCGGGCCATCACCCGGGAACGCTCCGGGTCGGACAGGAGCGTGTCGACGGCGTGGGCGAGCCCGTCCGGGTCGTGCGGGCGGAAGGTCATCCCGGTGACGCCCGGTTCGACGATCTCGGCGAGGCCGCCGGTGGCGGCGACGGCCAGGGGAGCGCCGGCCGCGGCGCCTTCCAGTGCCACCATGCCGAACGGCTCGTAGATGCTCGGCACCGCGAAGCAGTCGGACGCGGCCATCAGCGCGGGCAGGTCGCTGCCGCCGAGGAAGCCGGGCATGGTGACCATGCCGCCCAGGCCGCGGCGGTGCACCTCGGCCTCCAGTTCGGCGCGGTACGGGCCGTCGCCGGCGATCACGGCGCGCAGCCCGGGGTGGCGCTCGCGCAGTCGGGGGAGTGCGGCGATGAGGTGCTGGACGCCCTTCTCGTAGACGAGGCGACCGGCGAAGGTGACCAGCGGGCCGTCTCCGGCGAACCGCGCCCGGGCGGCGGCGACCGCACGCGACGGCACCCGCCAGCGGTGCGGCTCGACGCCGTTGGCGACCACGTCGACGCGTCCGGCCGGTACGCCGAACAGCGCGTTCACCTCGTCGCGCATGTAGCCGGAGCAGACGATCACCCGGTTGGACTCGCCGCTGAGCCACTGCTCGACGCCGTGGATGGTGCGGTTCATCTCCTCCGGCAGCCAGCCCTGGTGCCGCCCGGCCTCGGTGGCGTGGATGGTGCTGACCAGCGGGATGTCCAGGTGGTCGCGCAGCGTCATCGCGGTGTGCGCGACGAGCCAGTCGTGGGCGTGGATGACGTCGTACGAGCCGGCCTGGGTGGCGCGCAGGGCGGTGCGGGTGAGGGTGTGGTTGAAGGCCATGGTCCAGGCCAGCAGCGAGTCGGTGGCGAGGGGGAAGGCGACCGGGTCCTCGGGGGCGCGCAGGATGCGCACGCCGTCGGCGTACTCCTCCAGGGGTGCGCCCTCGGTGTGGCGGGTGACGACGGTGACCTCGTGGCCGGCGGCGGCCAGGGCGACCGACAGGGCGTGCACGTGCCGGCCCAGGCCGCCGACGAGCACCGGCGGGTACTCCCAGGACAGCATGAGGATGCGGCGGGTCTGCGGGGGCACCCCGGGGCCGGGCTGCGCCGGCACCGGCGTGCCGGGCTGCGCGGTCGGACCGGGCTGCGCGGAGAGCTGGGGCCGGGAGGTGAGCGTGGGCCGGTGGGCCCGGTCCTTGGTGGCAGCGAGCTGCTCGTCGACCCGCAGGGTCGTCACATCAATCTCCGTCCATGCATGGTGGTACGCGCCGGCGTCAGTGGCGGCGGAGTGAGTGCGGAAAGGGGCGGCCGAGGGCCAAGGGCACGCGCGCGAACGCTTGTCCCCGATCAAGGAAAGTCCATCGGGCCCAAGAACGCATCCCGAAAACGGCCATCGTGACGGAGGACACCCGAGGGTTTAACGCGCATCAGACGGGTGGTTTCCGGGCACTGCCTGAAAGGATGGATTGGCGCGCCCGGGCCGGGGGCACTACCTGCGTGCGCGCGGGCAGCCTCGGCCGGCGCGCACATCACCATGGGTTGAAGGAGCGACATGCAGGTCTGGCCGGGCGAGCGGTACCCCCTGGGCGCCACCTACGACGGGATGGGCACCAACTTCGCCATCTTCTCCGAGGTCGCCGAGCGGATCGAGCTGTGCCTCTTCGACGAGTGGGACACCGGCGCGGAGCGCCGCGTGGAGCTGCGCGAGGTCGACGCGTACGTGTGGCACGCGTACCTGCCGGGCATCGAGCCGGGGCAGCGTTACGGCTACCGGGTGCACGGCCCGTACGACCCGGCGAACGGGTTGCGCTGCAACCCGCACAAGCTGCTGATCGACCCGTACGCGAAGGCCATCGACGGTGACATCCAGTGGGACCCGGCCGTCTACGACTACGACATGGACGAGCCGGAGCGGATGAACGAGACCGACTCGGCGCCGTTCATGCCGAAGTCGGTGGTGGTGAACCCGTACTTCGACTGGGGCAACGACAAGCCGCCGCGCACGCCGTACCACCACTCGGTGATCTACGAGGCGCACGTACGCGGGCTGACGATGCGGCACCCGGACATCCCGGAGGAGCTGCGTGGCACGTACGCGGGCATCGCCTCCCCGCCGATGATCGACTACCTGACCCGGCTCGGGGTGACGGCGATCGAGCTGATGCCGGTGCACCAGTTCGTGCACGACCACCGGCTCAACGATCTGGGGCTGCGCAACTACTGGGGTTACAACACGATCGGGTTCTTCGCCCCGCACCACGGCTACTCCGCGCTGGGTCGGCTCGGCCAGCAGGTGCAGGAGTTCCGGGGGATGGTCAAGGCGCTGCACGCGGCGGGCATCGAGGTCATCCTCGACGTGGTCTACAACCACACCGCCGAGGGCAACCACCTCGGGCCGACGTTGAGCTTCAAGGGCGTGGACGCCCCGAGCTACTACCGGCTCAGCGAGGAGGACCGCCGCTACTTCGTCGACTACACGGGCACGGGCAACAGCCTCAACGTCCGCAGCCCGCACTCCCTGCAACTGATCATGGATTCGTTGCGGTACTGGGTGACCGAGATGCACGTCGACGGGTTCCGGTTCGACCTGGCGGCGACCCTGGCTCGGGAGTTCTACGAGGTGGACCGGCTGTCCACGTTCTTCGAGGTGGTGCAGCAGGACCCGGTGGTCAGCCGGGTGAAGCTGATCGCCGAGCCGTGGGACGTCGGGCCGGGCGGCTACCAGGTGGGCAACTTCCCGCCGTTGTGGACGGAGTGGAACGGAAAGTACCGGGACACGGTGCGGGACTTCTGGCGCGGTGAGCCGGCGACCCTGGCCGAGTTCGCGTCGCGCATCTCCGGGTCGGCCGACCTCTACCAGGACGACGGTCGCCGCCCGTTCCACAGCATCAACTTCGTCACCGTGCACGACGGGTTCACCCTCAACGACCTGGTGTCGTACAACGACAAGCACAACGAGGCCAACGGCGAGGACAACCGGGACGGCGAGAGCCACAACCGGTCGTGGAACTGCGGCGTCGAGGGCGACACCGACGACGAGGCGATCCTCGCGCTGCGGGCCAAGCAGCGGCGCAACTTCCTGGCCACCCTGATGCTGTCGCAGGGTGTGCCGATGATCGGCCACGGCGACGAGCTGGGTCGCACCCAGCGCGGCAACAACAACGTCTACTGCCAGGACAGCGAGTTGTCCTGGGTCGACTGGGACTCCGTCGACGAGCAACTGTTGGAGTTCGTCCGGACGCTCACCGACTTCCGCAAACGGCACCAGGTGTTCCGCCGCCGCCGGTTCTTCACCGGCCTGCCGGTCGGCGGGCGCGGCACCGACGAGCCGCTGCCCGACCTGGCCTGGCACACCCCGGACGGGCGGGAGATGACCGGTGAGGACTGGGGCAACGACTTCGGCCGTTCGGTGGCCCTGTTCGTCAACGGCGAGGGCATCCGGGAGCGCGGCCAGTACGGCCAGAAGCACCACGACGCGTCGTTCCTGCTCTGCTTCAACGCCCACGACGCGCCGTTGGACTTCACCCTGCCGGGCAGCGAGTACGGCCAGAAGTGGGAACGGGTGATCAGCACGGCCGACCCCGAGCCCGACGACGCGACGGTGATCAGCGCGGGCGGCACCATCCGGGTGCCGGACCGTTCCCTCGTGGTGTTGGAGAGGACGATCTGACATGCCGGCCACCCCTCCGAAGGCCACCTACCGGATCCAGGTCCGCCCCGGCTTCGACCTGGACGCCACCGCCGCGATCCTCGACTACCTCGCCGACCTCGGGGTCAGCCACCTCTACACCGCCCCGCTGCTGACCGCGACGCCCGGCTCCCAGCACGGCTACGACGTGGTGGACCACCGGGAGGTCAACCCGGAGCTGGGCGGGGAGGCCGCCCGGCAGCGGCTGCTGCGCGCCCTGCGCGACAAGCAGCTCGGGCTGGTCGTGGACATCGTGCCCAACCACGCCGGGGTCGCCGTCCCACCGGCCAACCCGGCCTGGTGGGACGTGCTGCGCCGGGGGCGCGACTCGTCGTACGCCGACTGGTTCGACATCGACTGGGACCGGGGCCGGCTGCTGCTGCCGGTGCTCGCCGACGACCCGGCCGCCCTGGACGACCTCAAGCTGGTCGACGGTGAGCTGCGCTACCACGAGCACCGGTTCCCGATCGCCGACGGCACCGGCGACGGCGACGCCCGCGCGGTGCACGACCGGCAGCACTACGAGCTGGTGTCGTGGCGTCGCGGTGACGCCGAGCTGACGTACCGCCGGTTCTTCGCCATCACGACCCTGGCCGGTCTGCGGGTGGAGGACCCGGCGGTGTTCGCCGCCACCCACGAGCTGATCCTGCGCTGGGCCGCCGCCGGGGAGGTCGACGGCATCCGCGTCGACCACCCGGACGGCCTGCGCGACCCGGGCGGCTACCTGGCCCGGTTGCGGGAGGCCGCGCCGGACGCCTGGCTCGTGGTGGAGAAGATCCTGGAGTACGGCGAGGAGCTGCCGGACTGGCCGGTGGACGGCACCACCGGCTACGACGCCCTGGCCATGGTCGGTGGGCTGTTCATCGACATCGACGCCGAGGGCGACTTCACCGTCCTGGACACCCACCTCAACGGCCGGCAGATCTCCTGGGCGGACCTGACCCACTCCACCAAACTGGCCGCCGCCACCCGGCTGCTCGCCGCCGAGCTGACCCGGTTGGCCGCCCTCGCCCCCGAGGTGCCCACCGAGCAGGCCCGCGCGGCGCTCGCCGAGCTGGCCGCGGCGTTCGCCGTCTACCGGGGCTACCCGCCCGAGGGTGCCCGGCACCTCGCCGCCGCCCGCTCCGAGGCCGGTCGCCGCCGCCCCGACCTGGCCGGTGCCCTGGACGCGGTGACCCGCCGCCTGCGCGACCCCCACGACGAGCTGGGCATGCGGTTCCCGCAACTCACCGGCGCGGTGATGGCCAAGGGCGTGGAGGACACCGCGTTCTACCGGTGGACCCGCTTCGTGGCGCTCAACGAGGTCGGCGACAGCCCCACCCGCTTCGGGGTGCCACCGGCGGAGTTCCACCGCTTCGCCACCGCCCAACAGGTCCGCTGGCCGGCGAGCATGACCACCCTGTCCACCCACGACACCAAACGCAGCGAGGACGTCCGCGCCCGCCTCGCCGTGCTCAGCGAGCTGCCGGGCCGGTGGACGGAGCAGGTCAAGAGCTGGATGGAGTACGCTCCGCTGCCCGACCCGGCGTTCGCCCACCTGCTCTGGCAGACCGCCGTCGGCGCGTGGCCGATCGAGCGGGAGCGGCTGCACGCGTACGTCGAGAAGGCCGCCCGGGAGGCTGCGGCCTCGACCAGTTGGGCGGACCCGGACCCGGTCTTCGAGCAGGCGCTGCACGACGTTGTCGACCGCATGTACGACGACCCGAGCCTGCACGACGAGCTGACCGAACTCGCCGCCGCGATCACCCCGGCCGGGTGGTGCAACTCGCTGGGGCAGAAGCTGATCCAACTCACCATGCCCGGGGTGCCGGACACCTATCAGGGCACCGAGCTGTGGGACAACTCCCTCGTCGACCCCGACAACCGCCGCCCTGTCGACTTCGACGTACGCCGAGAGATGCTGGCACGCCTCGACGGCGGCTGGCGTCCCCCGGTCGACACCGACGGAGCGGCGAAGCTGCTCGTCGTGTCGCGGACCCTGCGCCTGCGGCGGGCGCACCCGGAACTGTTCACCACCTACCGGCCGGTGGCCGCGCACGGGCGGGTGAGCCGTCACGTGGTGGCGTTCGACCGGGGTGGCGCGATCACCGTGGCGACCCGCCTGCCGCTGGGCCTGGCTAGGGCCGGCGGGTGGTGTGACACAGCCCTGTCGCTTCCTGTTCACGAAGTGAAGGACCTGTTCACCGGCCGGGTCTACAGTGGCGGAGAGACTCCGCTGGACAATCTTCTGGCCGACTATCCCGTCGCTCTCCTGGCTCCTCTCACCGCCGCCGAGGAGGCCGCTTCATGACCGAATTCTCCGTCTGGGCGCCGGACGCCTCCCGGGTGCGACTGCGCCTGGCCGACGACACCGACCACGAGATGAGCGCCGCCGCCGACGGCTGGTGGCGGGTCGACGTGCCCGACGCCGGCCTCGACTACTCCTTTCTGCTGAACGACGACGAAACGCCGCTGCCCGACCCCCGCTCCCCGTGGCAGCCTGCGGGTGTGCACGGGCCGAGCCGCCGCTACGACCATTCCGCGTTCCAGTGGAGCGATTCCTCCTGGACGGGCCGGCAGCTGCCCGGCAGCATCCTCTACGAGCTGCACATCGGCACCTTCACCCCGGAGGGCACCTTCGACGCGGCCATCGACCGCCTCGACCACCTGGTGAACCTCGGTGTCGACCTGATCGAACTGCTCCCGGTCAACGCCTTCAACGGCGAACACAACTGGGGGTACGACGGTGTCTGCTGGTACGCCCCGCACGAGCCCTACGGCGGCCCCGACGGCCTGAAACGGTTCGTCGACGCCGCTCATGCTCGCGGTCTGGGGGTGATCCTCGACGTTGTCTACAACCATTTCGGGCCCTCCGGGGCCTACGCGCCGCGGTTCGGCCCCTACCTGGCCGAGCAGAGCAACAGTTGGGGCCGCTCGATCAACCTGGACGGCCCGCACTCCGACGAGGTACGCCGCTACATCATCGACAGCGTGCTGATGTGGCTGCGCGACTACCACGTCGACGGGCTACGCCTGGACGCCGTGCACGCCCTGCCGGATTCGCGGGCTGTTCCTCTGCTTGAAGAGCTTGCGGTTTCCGTCGAGTCGGTGTCGACGCACCTGGGGCGGCCGTTGTCGCTGATCGCGGAGTCGGACCTCAACGACCCGCGGCTCATCACCCCTCGGGAGGCTGGCGGGTTCGGCTTGCACGCCCAGTGGAACGAC
Source organism: Micromonospora sp. WMMD964 (assembly GCF_029581455.1). Lineage (NCBI taxonomy): Bacteria > Bacillati > Actinomycetota > Actinomycetes > Micromonosporales > Micromonosporaceae > Micromonospora > Micromonospora sp. WMMD964. The sequence goes on from NZ_CP120860.1 coordinate 4,255,166, forward strand.
GACGCCCACCACGCGCTGCACACGGTGCTGACGGGGGAGCGGCAGGGCTACTATGGGGACTTCGGCTCCCTGGAGACGCTGTCGGACGTGCTGACGGGTGGGTTCTTCCACGCGGGGACGTGGTCGAGCTTCCGGAACCGGCACCATGGGCGGCCTCTCGACTCGCGGGTGCCTGGGCACCGGCTGGTCGCTTACCTTCAGAACCACGACCAGATCGGGAACCGGGCCACCGGGGATCGGATCTCGGCCTCGTTGTCGCCTGCGCTGCTTCGGGTTGGGGCGGTGCTGCTGCTGACCGCGCCCTTCACTCCGATGCTGTTCATGGGGGAGGAGTGGGCGGCCTCCACGCCGTGGCAGTTCTTCACCTCGCACCCGGAGCCGGAGTTGGCCTCTGCGGTGCGGACCGGGCGGCGGCGGGAATTCGCGTCGCACGGGTGGCCGGAGGGGGACGTGCCCGACCCTCAGGATCCGGAGACGTTCACTCGGTCGCGGTTGGACTGGGCGGAGCTGGACAAGCCTGAGCATGCTTCGATGTTGGCGTTCTACCAGCGGTTGATCGCCTTGCGTCGGTCTTCTCCGGACCTGTCGGATCCTCGGATGCACTCGGTGTCGGTGCAGCATGGGGATCAGTTCCTGCTGATGCGGCGGGGGGACACGCTGGTCGTGGCGAACTTCGCTGGGCGGGGGCAGGGGGTTTCGCTGCCTGGGGTGGCTCGGCGGGTGCTCCTGGCTACGGGGGAGGGGGTCACCGTGATGCGGGACCGGATCCAGCTGCCGGCGGAGACCGCGGCGATCGTGGCGCTGTGAGCGGCTACGAGCTACGAAACGCCTGGAACTGCCGAGCGCAGGGTGACGTTGGCCGCTCGATCAGACGGTAAAGGGCTTACCTGGGACGGTATCTGCCTTCCGGTGTTTGGCTCGTACGATGATGTCCGATCCGTGGGATCAGGGTCGGGAAGGCTGGGCAAGCCAGGGTCATACTCGTGGTAGTGCTTTGGGCAAACCCATAGTAATTCTCCCGAAGGTGCCTGCACCCGGCGGAGGTCGCCAAAGGCGCGGTTCTCGTCGTATTTGAAGAGCAACGAGCGCAGACCTCTAAGTGCTTGGCCCTCGGCTTTGGTTAACTCGTTGCTGGGCATGCCTTCTAAACGATCCTGGCGTTCGACGTCCGCTGGCAACCTATCCGTGATTATTTTCATCAGCTCGATTCTCTTAGATAGATCTTCGGCTTGCTGCTTGGGTAGGGTTACACCGGACACCGCCGCCACGATTGGGACGACGAGGCGAAGCGTCTTGAGGACGAAGTTGGCGTAGGGTGCAACTCTGGTAACCCATTCTCGTTCCTGCTTAAGTTCGTAAGTCGCTGGTTGCCAAGGATGCCACTCCCCAGGGTGTTCACACCAGAGCGTGAGGTAGATAAGCTGGAAGGTAATTCTTCGATGCCGGATCATGCCGGACGGTCCTAGTGGTTCTGTATTTCTCGGCGGTGGGGCTAGAGTGAACATGCGCGGGCAGTCGATGACCTCAGTAGAAACGACTTTGAGGACTCTTCGTAGTGAATCCGCGCTCTGCGCGGCAAATACCTCTACCCGCTGAACACCTCCTTCCAGTCTTTCTATCCCCCCTGACAGTGCGCGCAGTTCTTCATGCAGCACTTCCAGTTGCGAACGGATCTCTGCCTGTGAGGATGTAAATCCCGTAAGCAAGACGAGAATGTCGTGATCTTCGTCGCACTCGAGGCAGTCGCGTGTAAGTCGACCACTCTCCCGTCTGCGGAGTAGTCCGCTTAGTGGGAACTCACCTACACATGCAGGGGTTGGGCAAGGAACCAACAATTGGTACAGAAGACCCGGCCATCTCCGCCTAAGTAAATGTTCGATGCTATCACGAAGAACATTAAAGAAGAGGTCGGGAGACGGTGCGCGGACCTGCAGAATTAGGCGGCCGTCCTGTTGCATTTCGATAAGCGCTTCAGAAGCATAGGCAGACGTCGGGTGGCGAAGAAAAACTCCATTCCTCCAGTGCTTGCCGATCGACGCGTTATGATGGCGGACAGTGAGCCAGGCGATAAGGCCTGGCGCAGGCTCGTATAGCTTGCAGATTAAGGTAACGGTTCTTATGTCAGATGCCGACGGAGTCTTAAACATCCACGGTAGTGCCGGTCGCGAGTGAGGGACAAGCTGGGCGATCAGACTCTTTTTCTCGTGGTCGTCAAGCCGGTACGAGATATCGAACTTCTCCATCAGTCGAAGAAAATACGGGTGATGCCTGGCCGGGTATACGTCACCGAACTTCCGATCCTGCCAGATGGTCCGCAACCGCGCGTGTTCGAGAACGCCGTTGGCTTCACGCGTCACCACGTCCTCAAGGACATAGGCTATCGCCTTCGTGAGCCACTCCGGGTTCAGGACAACGATGTCCCTTAGGCCCTCATCGTCTCCGTAATAGATGATTTGGCCGAGGTCGTGTAGGAGCTCTGCGAGGGTGATGGTTTCCTCGTCGTTCAGTTGCTGTCGCTCGCAGGCGGCAACGAAATCCGTCCACGAAATTTGAGGTTGGCTCTGGTAGCGAGACAAAACGTCGTCACGAGCGCGGATCCAGCGCGGGCTGAGCATCCTGCCCATCTGCGGAAGTGCGGCGGCTTCCCTCGCAACTTCTGAACGTAGCTCCGGTATTCCGGTCCCGCTCTGATTGTCTACCTTTACTTGCCCTGCGAGCATGTTAGGAAAGGCTTGCTTGAGTTGTTCCAAATCGATCTCGGGGCTTCGCTCGTCGCAATGAGTGGGCACGAGTATGGCACGAGCTTCACGACCTACCCGGAGCCGGATCCGGCCCAGCCAACCCTCGACTTCGCTCTGCTCCTGACCCTTTCGAGCATTCCATACCAATATGTACAACGCACGTCTGCTGAAGAAGAACTGGTGGGTGATCCGATAGACCTCTTGGCCGCCAAAATCCCACGCCCGCACCATCATGTCTAGATCTAAATCCGGGTGACGCAGGACAAGGGGATGGATTTCAAGACCGTGAGTAGTGTCGCGGTTCACGACGAACTCCTCCTCCCTAAGTGCTGCCAAGAGGGAGGTCTTACCCACGGCGCCTTCGCCCACAATTAGGACCTTGGCCTCGTAATGAGGCACAGCATCCTCCAGGCTTCGCAGGTAAGCTGCTACCGCGTCCAAACCTCGCGTTATCAGATCAGGCAGCGGATCGGAAAGCGGATTCCGAGAAATCGATAGCGATATTGACCTGCCCAGCAATTGGACCATTTCTCGGGGAATGTCTCGGATCTGATTCCCGTCTAGCTCAAGCTTGTCGAGCTTAGTCAGTTGGCCGATTTCTGAAGGCAATTCCCGAATCTTGTTATTGCTGAGATGGAGGCGCCTAAGGTTGGAGAGTCGGCCAATCTCCGAAGGTAAATGGCTGAGGCGATTATTCCTTAAATCCAGTTGCTCGAGATTTCGAAGATGAAATAGTTCGGGTGGCAGTGAGGTGAGACTGTTTCCATCTAGGTCGAGTTCGCGTAGCTCACTCAGCCGACCGATCTCGGGGGGGAGGGTGGCGAGTTTATTGTCGTCTAGGTAGAGTTCTTCCAGCTTTCGCAGTTCGCCGATCTCTTTGGGTAGCGAAGTGAGCCGATTGCTTCGCACGTCAAGCTCTGTAAGATTGATCAAATGCCCGATGCCGGGCGGGAGGGTTTCTAGCTCGTTATGAATGAGATAAAGTCTGTCAAGGTCCCCTAGTTCGCTAATCGCGGCGGGTAAACTCTTCAATCCCCACCCCGAGAAGCGAACAAACCCGTCCTGTCGGGCCCGATTGACGTCGGCGGCGGTGAAGGATCGGTCCGCTTCGCGTGTTTTTTTGATGGCCCGCTCCTAGGGACTCTTGCTCACCTTCAGGGCTCCCTTTGCGTCGCTCTGGCGGATCGCGCACCAAAGCGGTTGGGGACTGGCGGCATCGGTCGCTAGACCATAGCGAGTTGTGAGTTCAGTAGTCGACCCCTTGGTTACGGGGCCTTCCCGTCGGATATGCGACACCCCGGCGACTTATGCTGTCGACCGGGATCGAGTAGAGAGCTTCGTCGGACGGTGGATGGCGGAGCTATCATCGGCTGCCAAGCACCGGACCTCCGGCTGATAAGACGTCGGAGGGATATCCCTGCCCATCAGGCTTATGGCTGGCTTGCGGATGGGGCAAGGTCCACTAGTCCGTCGAGGCGGGCGTGCGCGTCATGATGGCCGAGCCGCCAGCAAGGTATGCCGGGGCTTGTCGATCACGAGCGCGGATCGCCGCCTGAACTCGTACCGCGACGTTGTCGGGAAGGCGTTGCTCGGCCTCTTTGTGCGGGAAAAACGCGAGGTCGTCGAGCTCTTGTCTCGGTACTTTCAAGCCGTGAAGGTCAGCTATGGACCCACAATCGAACGTGAAGCTGATGATCGCACGCGGCCGCTCTCCGGTCGGCGGCGCCCAATCCACGACGAGGAGGTCACCCACCGGCAACGAGATGCCCAGTTCCTCTCGTATCTCGCGGGCGCAGGCATCGTGTGGATACTCGCCTTCGTCCACGTAGCCGCCGGGGAAGGCCCAGTGGTCGCGGTATGCCGGCTTGACGAGAAGCACGTTGCCCGCCGCGTCGGTGATGAAGGCAGCGGCAGCGGCGTAGAAGGAAGCCAGGTTCGCGTACCAAGTAGCAGGCTCCGTCCAGGTCACCTTGGTGACGGTAGCGGACATGTCTAGGTGTGCTATCTGCCCTACAACGATGCTGGCGTGGCGGTGAGGGCATGCAGGACCGCGTTGACTTGGGTTGATGGCTGATGCGAACTGAGCGTGGTAGCGAGTTCGCGAAGGCGTTGTTGAACTCGCGCCGACTGGATGCCGGCAGCGTGCTGCCGCAGCTTCAACGCCCAATCGCAGGCAGCGTCGGTCTCTCCAGCACGGGCATGAGTCACGGCTATGAGGGCGGTGTGCAGGGCACGCGTTCGGGTGTTCTTGCTCGCGAGGTTGACCGCGTCAGGGGCGTGTTTAAGAGCCTCCGAGTGCAGCTCCAGGTCACTCAGGCACCTCAGTGCGGCCCCGGCCAGGTGGGCGGGGCTAAAGTAGCCAACCCAGCGCGGACCAGGGTCTGTACCCGTCCGGTCGAGAGCACGCACAGCTTTGGTCAGCGCGAGTTGGCAGGCACGTCGCTCGCCTGCCTGTCCATAGGCGGTCGCCGCAGTGGCGTGCAGCCGCGCGAGCACGCCGGCAGGTGCGCGGCCAGCCCCGTCGATGGCTGCTTCGACCAACCGCGCTGCCTCCCGGGCATGGCCCAAGAACACAGCCTGAGTGGCAAGATTTGCGAGAAGGTGGGCGCCGAGAAGGCGGTCATCAGCGGCCTTGGCTAGCCGCAAGCCGAGGGTCGCGTGCTGTTGTGCCGTGGCGTGCTCGCCTGCGTCGTACGACATGAAGGCAAGTTGCCCGGAGAGTGTCGCCGCTGCACGCATGAGGTCGCGTCCCACCGCTTCGGTGTAGGTGCCGCGCAGCATGGGCGAGACCTGAAATACGAGGAAGTCGGTCATGACGGAGCGGGCGTGCGGAGATCCGCTGCCGTGACGTCGGTCGAGGTCGGTGAAGTGGTCCGTCAGCGCGTACAGCGACTGAACGTCGGTGGCGGCGACCTGTTGCCGGCCGTTCCGGCTTACCGTCTCGTCGGGCAGGTCATACCGCCAGCCGAGCGCGGCCTCAAGGACTTTGTCGCTGTCGAATGCCGCGCTGGCATCTTGGTTGAGGTGCTTGGCCAGCCTTGTCCAGATCTGCTCGGCGGTATCGATCGCTCCATCGACGGACCCGGGATAGGCACACGTTCCGATGCTGCCGGCCACGCCGAACCCCAACTCCGTAACGGCGACTGAACGGCCGAGCTTGCGGGCAAGCGTTTCGGCCATCGCGGCCTGGACGTGCTCGCCAGGCCGGCGACCGCGCAGCCACCAGTAGACGCTGGCAGCGTCGTAGCGCCAGGCACCCTCGTTGCGGCCGGCGTGATTGAGCTGGCGAGCAAAGGCGGCGTGGGCGTTGCCGTAACCGGCGGCCCGCAGAACTCCTTCGAAAGCCGCGTTCGTCACCGGTCGCGCCATGGTTCCGCCTCCAGTTGCTGCCCAACTACTACTAGTGACGAGCCTATGGGTTGGCCCGGTCCTATGGGGACCGGCGCAACCCCGCGCAACCCACGTCCTGAGCAGCGCAATGGGACGCATTGTCCGCCATCTGGTCCGTCATCGAGGAGCCAGCTTCGCTGATCAGAGGAGTTCGTGGGCGACGGCGAAGATCAGTCCGTCGTGCCCGATTGACGGAGGTGGGCGTGAGAGGTGACGAGCCCGTAGGCAAGGACGAACAGTCCGAAGCTGTCGAGCGGGAGGCTGCCAAACAGCGCCTCCTGGCCCAGGCCGAGGCGGAGCGCGTACCCGTGGACGACACGACCCGTGCGGTCCCGGACCGGCGGTGGCGGCGTGACCAGCGATGACATCCCGATCGGCCGCCGTGTGGCGAGCTGGCGGGTGCGGCGGTCGATGACGCAGCAGATGCTGGCCGACCGGCTGCGCAGGTCGAAGAGCTGGGTGGACAAGATCGAGCGGGGTGCCCGCACCCTGGACCGGTACTCGGTCATCCAGGAACTGGCCCACGTCCTTCGGGTCGAGCCGGAGGTGCTGCTCGGCCAGCCGCAGACCACTCCGGCGGGCACGCCGGACGGGGTGGACGACATCCGGGCCGCGCTCGCCCGCTACGACATCCCGGAGGCTCCACCGCAGACGGACGACCTGAGACGGCAGGTCGGGCATGCCTGGTTGAGCTACCAGCACGCGCACTACGGGCAGTTGGTGCGGGTGGTGCCGGGTCTGCTCGACGCCGCTCGGGCCGCGCAGAGCGCAGAGGTGCTGGTGCAGGCGTACCGAATCACCTCGTCGCTGCTGGTCAAGCTCGGCGAGGCCGACCTGGCCTGGCTGGCCGCTGACCGCGCGATGTCCGCCGCCGGCGACGACCCGATCCTGGCGGCAAGCGCAACCATCTCGGTAGCCGAGGCCCTCCGCGCCAACAACCGCAACCCCCTGGCCCTAAGAGCGGCCCTCCCAACGGCGAACCGCCTCCTCCCGGCCCGGTCCCTCCCCGTTGATCATGACGTTGGCGGGTCTGATGGAGATCAAACCGACCGTCAACCTCATGATCAATGCGGCGGGGGCGGGGGCGGGGGTGCGTTCGCGGCGGCGGGGTCGCCGGGGGAGTGGGCGGTGGGTGGGACGTTGCTGGTGCAGGCGGCGCTTGCTGCCGCCGGGTGCGGCGAGCACCGCCGCGCCGACGAGCTGACCGGCCGGGCTGCGGGCGTCGCCGCCAGCCTTCGGGGGTGCGACGACACGCATCGCACCAGCTTCGGGCCGGTTTCCGTCGAGCTGGCCCGGGTTCTCATTGCCGCACAACGGGGTGACGCCGCAGAGGCGTTACGGAGGCATTCAAGCGTCGTGCGGCGTGAGGGGTGGCGGCGGTTGCCGGCCGAGTTTCGGGGTGCGTACCTGGTCGACGTCGCGCGGGCGTACCTGCACCTGGGCGACCTGCGCTCGGCGGCGCGCGCCCTGGTGGACGCGGACAGTGTCGCGCCCGCTGAGGTTCGGTGCCGGGCGTCGGCGCGTACCGTCATCGCGGATGTCGCCCGGACGCAGCCGGCGCCGGCCGGCGTGGCGCGACTGGCGACGCTCGTCGGCCTCGCCCGCTGAGACTCGGTCGGGACCTGACCGGTTACGTGCCCGGGACCTACCCGGTCGCGGTAGCTTGGTCTGAGACGCCTGAGAACTGCTCAATCATGGCCGACGTGACAATTCGCGGCGGCGACAGCAGCGATATCGACGCCTTGCGCGACATCACGATCGTCACCGATGTCGACCAGCCCTGAGCGTTGGCCGCGAGCTTTTTCGAACGTCGACATCTGACGGGAAAGCGATCATGATCGCAGCTTTGAAGGGGTTCACCCAGCAGCTGGTGCCGGTGAATGGCATCAAGATCAACGCTGTCACGGGGGGCTCGGGCCCGCCGGTCCTTCTGCTGCACGGCTGGCCGGAAACCTGGTGGGGTTGGCACGGTGTGATGCCGTTGCTGGCGGAGCATTTCAGCGTGGTGGCCATCGACATGCGCGGCGCGGGCTTCTCCGACTGCCCGCTCGACGGCTATGACAAGGCGACGATGGCGGGCGACGCGCACGAGGTCATGGTCGCCCTCGGGCATGAACGCTACGCCGTGTGCGGACACGACATCGGCGGGATGGTCGCCCTGCCGCAGGCCGCCAGCTATCGGCAGGCTGTCACCCACCTGGCCGTCCTCGACGTTCCGCTTCCCGGCTGGACCGGATGGGAGGCGGCGACGGCGAAACTCTGGCACTTCAGCTTCCACACGAACCGGGATCTACCCGAGCGCCTGATCCACGGCCGTGAGTACGACTACGTGTCGACCTTCATGGCTGAGCGGTTCTACGACCACAGCACCTTCGATCCGGCGGACATCGACATCTACGCGAAGGCGATGGCGCTTCCGGGCCGCACCCGCGGCGGCCTGGAGTGGTACCGGACCCTCGCCGCCGACCATGCGGCCGCGCTCGAGTACAAGAAGAAGCCGCTCGAGATACCGGTGCTGGGCCTCGGCGGGGACCAGCGCTTCGGTGGGCAGATGGTGCCGATGCTCAAGGAGTTCGCCACCAACGTGACGGGCGGCCCGATTGCGCGGTCCAGCCACTATCTCGCGGAGGAACGGCCGGATGACGTCGCCGCCGCTCTGATCGATTTCCTCAAGGCCACGTGACGCTCTGCGACCGGTGCCGACGTGGGCCGGGCGGATCGCGATACTGCGGGCACGTTGCGTCCGCACCCATCCCGGTCGATCGATCAGACAAGAAAGGAGAACTGTCATGAGCGCACCGGTCATTCGCGGCGTCAACCACATCGGCATCACGGTGCCCGACATCGAAGCCGCAAAAAAGTTCTTCGTGGAGGCTTTCGGCGCCCAGGTGATCTATCAGTCCTTCGGGCCGCAGGATCCGCCGAGGCAGGGGCCCGAATTCGAGCGGGCCGTCGGTGCTCACCCGGGAACGGTCGTGCGCGCGCAGGCGATGGTCAAGATCGGAACCGGGCCCGACTTCGAGCTGTTCGAGATGCACGGCCCCCAACAAGCCGAGCCGGTCCGGCCGAGCGACTTCGGCATCACGCACTTCGGCCTCTACACCGACGACATCGACGCGTCGGTCGAGCGCTTGAGAAGGGCCGGGGGCACCCCCCTCACGGAGCCTCGCGCCATCCCCTACACAACCGAACAGGGTCCGGGGAACAAGGTCTGCTACTGCCGCACGCCCTGGGGCACGACGATGGAATTCATCACCACGCCGGACCGGATGCCGTATCACGACCAGACGGATCTGCGTAGGTGGCAGGACGAGGACTGAGCGGGGCGCGAAAGGATCCGCGTCACCGGCCGCGGGCGTGATCTCGATGGCTCGCCTGATCTCCGGCGGTGGGTGCGACAGCGACGTCATGCGGCCTCGTTCTTCAGCGCGGGTCCGAGGAGCAGTCCGCCGTCGACGACGTGCTCGGCGCCGGTGATGAACGCGGCGTCGGGCGAGGCGAGGAACAGCAGCGTTGCGGTGATGTCGGCGGGTTGCCCGAGCCGGGGGACGGCGAACGGCTCTGGGGTGTAGAAGTCGGCGATCGGCGCGTCGGCCCCGGCTGCTGGTTCGGTGATGAACTTGGTGGCGACGACACCGGGGTGGATGGTGTTGACACGGATGTTGTCGCGGCCCAGTTCGAGGGCGGCGGTCTGGGTGAGCCCGCGGATGGCCCACTTGCTGGCGACGTAGGGCGCGTAGAAGGCGGTGCCTCCGGTGCCCATGACGGAGGCGATGTTGACGATCACCCCGCCGCCCGCTCGTCGCAGCGCTGGTGTGGCGGTCTTGATGCCGAGGAACGTGCCGGTGAGGTTGATGTCGAGGATGCGCGCCCACGTGGTCTGATCGGTGGACTCGATCAGGGCCGGCGGGTTCTGCACTCCGGCGTTGTTGACCAGGATGGTGAGCGCGCCGAACGTCTCCTCGGTCGCCGCGACGGCGTCGGCCCACGACTTCTCGTCGGAGACGTCGAGGCGTACCGAAAGTGCTCTGTCGCCCAGTTCGGCGGCGAGGGCGGCACCGCGCTCGGCGTCGATGCCGGCGATGACGACGTTGGCGCCCTCGGCGTGGAAGGCGCGGACGTGGCTGGTGCCCTGCCCACCCGCGCCGCCGGTGACGAGAACTGTTTGAGCGGTGAAGCGGGACACGCGGTCCTCCGTGAGGGGCAGATGGTGAGTCGGTCGACTCACCATGGCGACGGTACGTCGCCGCGAGTGGTGAGTCAACCCACTCACCTCGCTATGATGGCCGCATGACGACCTATCACCAGCGGGTGGCTCAGCAGAAGCGCGCGCTGATCGTGCGGGCCGCCACGCAGCTGTTCCTCGAATTGGGCTACGACCGGGCGTCGCTGGCGCGCATCGCCGAGGAAGCCGGGGTGTCGAAGGCGACGCTGTTCAAGCAGTTCCCGACGAAGGCGGCCCTGTTCGATGCCATCGTCATCGACTCCTGGGCCGGTGGTGATGACGCCGAGGTGCCGTCACCGGGCGACCTGGCAGCCGGCCTGACGGCGCTCGGGCGGCACTATGCGGCGCTGTTGGGCCGACCGGGGATGGCGGATCTGTTCCGCATCGTCATCGCCGAGCTGCCCCGCTTCCCGGAGTTGGCCAAGGCGCACTTCGCGGAGGGCAAGCTGCCGTACTTCGAGACGGTTCGGGCCTACCTCGTGGCCGAGCGCGACGCGGGGACGGCGGACATCGCGGACCCGCAGATGGCCGCGACGCAGTTCCTCGGGATGATCTCCAACTACCTGTTCTGGCCGAGCCTGCTGGTCCCGGGATGGACGGTGACCCCCGAGCGCGCGATCGCGGTGGTGGACGACGCCGTCCGCACCATGGTCGCGCGGTACGGCCGGCAGGCAAACCGATAGCAGGTGTACCAGGCAGCGGGGCGTCGAGAATCTCCGCGGTGACGTCGGGTGGGCCGCTGGGCGTCCTTCCGTCGACTGTGGAATCCACCGGCTTATGGGATCCCGAACCGCGAGCGGGGCGGGGTTTCCGGGAACGTGAGATTCGGGCATGTATTCCGGCACTGCTGGAGGGGAGAGACGGCAATGCTGGTGACCGGTTATCTCGGCGCGGTGCTCATCGGCGCCCTCGTCGGCCTGCTCGGGCGACTCATCCTGCCGGGGAGGCAACGGATCGGCGTCTTCGCCACGTTCGTCCTCGGCGTCGGCTCGGCGGTGCTGGGCACCGTGGTCGCCCGGGCGCTCCATGTCGACGACGACGCCGGTGTGAAGGTGTGGGTGCTGCGCTGGGACTGGATCGTGCTCGCGATCCAGGTCGGCCTCGCGATCATCGCCGTGGCACTGGCGAACATGCTGACCTTCACCCGGCTTGCCGGTGGTGACGAAACCCCTCGTCGGCGGGCTCGTCGCAGCAAGGCCAAGAGCTGACGAGCCGACCCCGCTCGGTCGACCGTCAGCCGGGCCCTACGCCGGCCGGCGTGTCGCTGACGGCGAAAGCCACCAGCGACAGCGGCACGAAGACCCAAGATCTTACGATTACCGGCTGCGGGTGATCGACTTATGCTCGACGTAGCCGGTCAGGCCGACCTTGCCGTACTCGCGGCCGAGACCGCTGGCCTTGTAGCCACCGAAGGGTCCGTCGAAGCTGATCGGCGAGCCGTTCAGCGTGACGGTGCCCGTACGCAGCCGGCGGGCGACGGCCAGGGCGCGGGCAACGTCCGCGGACCAGATTCCGCCGGACAGGCCGTACTCGGAGTCGTTGGCGATCCGCACGGCGTCGTCATCGTCGTCGTAGGCGATGACGACCAGGACCGGGCCGAAAATCTCCTCCTGCGCGATGCGCATGCCGTTGTCGACGTCGGCGAACACGGTCGGGGTGACGTAGTTGCCCTTCTCCAGGCCGGCGGGGATCTGCGGGCCGCCGGTCACCAGACGCGCGCCGTCCTCGATGCCGATGGTGATGTAGTCGATGACACGCTGCTGCTGGTCGCGGCGGATCATCGGGCCGATGAAGGTGTCGGATGCGGCGGGGTCGCCGACCTTCAGCGACTCGACCATGTCTTTCACGGCGGTGACAACCTCCTCGTAACGGCTGCGTGGAGCCAGGATGCGGGTCTGCAGGATGCACGCCTCGCCGTTGTTGCCCAGCGAGCCGAACCGCAGTCCCTGCATCGCGGCGGCCAGGTCCGCGTCGTCCAGGATCAGTGCGGCGGACTTGCCGCCCAGTTCCAGACCGACTCGCTTGAGTTGCTGCCCGGCGATCGCCGCGATCCGCCGGCCGGCGCGGGTCGAGCCGGTGAAGGAGATCTTGTCGACGTCGGCGTGCGAGACGAGGTGCTCGCTGGTCTCCCGGTCCGCCGGGAGCACACTGAGGACGCCTTCGGGCAGCCCGGCCTCGTGCCAGAGGTCCGCCAGCAGCATCATGCTCAGCGAGTTCTCCGGGGAGACCTTGAGCACGACGGTGTTGCCCGCCAGCAGAGCCGGGATCAGCTTCGCGGTGGCGGCGGAGAACGGGGAGTTCCACGGGATGACCGCGGCGACCACACCGATCGCCTCGCGCCGGACGATGGTGTCGAAGGCCACCGAAGGGTCGGACGGCGCGACGATCTCCTCCCAGCCGAACTCCTCGGCTGCCTGGAGGTAGGCGTTGGTCTGACGGGTCAGGAAGGGTTGACCGATCTTGGTGAACCAGCCTGCCGAGCCGTTCTCCCTGGAGATCGCCGCGGCGATCTCGTCCGCCCGCGCGGTACGCAGCGCGTCGTAACGACGCACGACGTCTTGGCGCTCCTTCGGCGAGGTGCGCGGCCACGGACCGTGGTCGAACGCCTCACGCGCGGCGGCGACAGCCTTGTCGATGTCGGCTGGTGCGGCCTGCGCCACGCGGCCGAGCACCGACTGGTCGTGCGGGGACAGGATGTCGAGCATCAACTCCGGCGCGCTGGGAGTCACCCAGGAACCACCGATGTAGAGCTTGTCGCGCACAGTCATGTTTGATTCCTTGAGATGAGAAGGGGTGGAGGTATGCGGGCGGGGTGGATGTCGGCGCGCCGCCGGGCGGACCATCCGCGCGACGGACTCGGCGAAATCGCCGAGTCCGTCGCGGTCGGTGGAGACGCTGAGTTCGCGCCATGCCGCGTCTTCCGCGGCTCGCGCCGTCGTGAACTGCGGGGCGAGTGTCGGTCAGGCGGTGGGGTAATCCGTGGACCGGCTCACCTCGGCCCACGAGTTGGCTTCCGCTATACGGCCTTCCTCTGAGCTGATCGCGATCCCTAGTGCGTCGCTGCCGAGCAGCAGTCGGCGCGGAGGCTCCGCGGCGTCCACGGTGTCGACGATGGCGCGGGCCATGCGGTCCGGGTCGCCGGGCTCGTTCCCGGCATACTGTGCGAATCGATCCAGCCACGCGCCAACCGTCTGCTCGTAGTCAGGCGTGATGGGACCGGAGGGTTCGGCGGCCCCGGTGGCCCAGCCGGTGCGGATACCACCCGGCTCGACGATGGTGACCTTGATGCCCAAGGGGGCCACTTCGTTGGCGAGGACCTCGGAGAAGCCCTCTACAGCAAACTTCGCCGTCTGGTAGGCACCCAGACCGGGGGTGCCGCCTGCGCGGCCGCCGATCGAGGAGATCTGCACGATATGCCCGGATCGCTGCCCGTGCATCACGGGTAGGACCGCCCTCGTCACATTGACCACGCCGTACAGGTTCGCCTCGACCTGCGCGCGGAATTCCTCCTCGGGGAAGTCCTCGATCGAGCCGCTGGTGGCGTAGCCCGCGTTGTTGACCACCACGTCGATGGAGCCGAACCGCTGCACCGCCGCGGCGACCACCTCTCGGGCCTGCGCCGGGGAGGTGACGTCGAGCGCGACGGCCGCGAGACGCTCGGGGTGCTCTGCCACCAGGGAAGCCAGCGCTTCCGGCTTGCGGGAAGTCGCCACTACTCGGTCGCCGGCCTCCAGCGCTGCGAGCACCAGTGCCTTGCCCAGGCCCTGCGAGCCACCGGTGATCAGCCAAGTCCTTGTCATCGTACGGAGCCTCTCGCTTGTCATTCCTCGCCACCCGAAGCGGGCGGCAACGCAACCGTAGAGTTACGGTCGCTAAATGCAACAAGACTGAGGCGGAAAAATTCTGTTCCGCTACTCACACGCAGAGGTTTGCCGGGTAGCTGAAACAGTCGAGTATGATCACAGCACCATGAGAGCCGATGCCGCCCGTAATCTGGATGCCGTCCTCCGCGCCGGAGCTCGACTTCTGGCCGAGGACCCCGGCACCTCCATGTCAGCCGTCGCCGCTGCCGCCGGAGTGGACCGCACCACCGTGCACCGCCGCTTCGCGAACCGCGAAGCCCTGCTCAGTGCCGTCTTCGAGGCCAAGCTCGACTCCGCCGAGAAGGTCCTCGACGAGGCCCGCCTGACCGAGGCCCCCGTGCCCGTCGCCCTGCACCGCTACGTGGAGGGAATCGTCCCCGTCAGCCGCGAATGGCCTCTCGACACTCGCCGCATGATGCAGAACGACCCTGCCGCCAGCATCCGCCGTCAGGAGCAGAGCGCCCGAGTCGACGCCTTCATCCGCCGATCGCGAGACGAGGGATACCTCCGCGGTGACGTGGACATGACCTGGGCGCGAACGGTCCTCGACCAACTCGTCGACGCCGCCGCCCACCAGTTCCCCACCCTGACGCCACCGCAAGCCGCCGACCTCGTCGTAGCCACCTTCATGAACGGCCTCGGCGCGGCCTGACGGTCGGAGCGATCACCACCCGCCTGGCACGGCTGGCGACTGCCGGGCAGCCTCCGCTCCCGGCTGACTGAGCACTCCCAACCCCGCCGGTCAGGCTGGCGGCGAGGGGAGTGCCGTCCAATACGATGCGGGGATGGGCAGATTCCTCGCGCTGTTCCACGGCGCGGCTGACGAGGCCGGCAAGGCCGACCTCACCGAACCGCAGCAGACCGAGTTCATCAACGCCTGGGCGTCGTGGGCGCAGGCCAACGAGAAGGCCATCATCGACCCGGGTGCTCCGCTGAACGCGAAGAAGCTGGTCACCGCGCAGGGTGTCGAGGACGTCACCGACTCTCTGACCGGCTACACCATCGTCGAGGCGGGTTCGCACGACGAGGCGGTGCAGATCTTCTCCGGGCACCCGCACCTGGGGCTGTTCGCCGGAAACTCGATCGCGGTCCTGGAGTGCCCGCCCCCGCCCAGCTGACACTCGCAATGGCGGCGACTTCATCGACGCGTCGCGGATCACTCGAAGAACTTGAGGCTGAACCCGGTGTCGGTGGTCGGGCCGGGCACGTTGGCGCGGCGGTAGGTGGTGTTGCCCCACCAGCAGAAGGTGCCGGTGTACCAGTACCGGTTCGCCCAGGAGTATGCGGTGCCCTTGGGTACGGCGTGGAACATCAACGGGAACCTCGGCCCGGCGGGCGGGCTCGTGGCGATGTCGCCGTTGAGCAGCACGAAGCTGTGGTGGCCGGGCCCGTTGACGTGCAGTGTGGGATCCCAGCCGGCCATCATGGTGGCCCGGTTCGACCCGAACAGGCAGCCGTTCGACTTGTACCAGTCCCACACGTAGGTCGGGTCGCCGCCGGCGCGCAGTCGCAGGTCGGCCAGGCAGTACTGGTCACTCCAGCTGCCGTTGGCGGAGTAGACGATGTGGAGCTGCCCGTTGGGATCCTTGATCGCCTCGGGGGACTCGTTGATGTACGGGTTTCCGACGACACGCTCCCAGCTCTCCCGTGGTTGGGAGATGACGTACCGGCTGCCGGTCGGGGTGAGCGGGTCGCTCATGCGGCTGAGGTAAAGGTTCTGTTCGACGTTGGTGTCGCCGGCCCAGCCCGACCAGACGAACCACCGCTGCCCGTTGAAGGTGAACAGGCTGCCGTCGATCGCCCACTTGCCGTCGGGCAGCGCGAGCTGCCGCTCGGCCGTGTAGCCGCTGGCCGGCGACGCCGAGTGGATCACGTACATGCGGTGGGCGGCGCCGCGCCCGGCCGTGAAGTAGATGTAGTAACGGCCGCCGTCGGTGACGATCTCCGGGGCCCAGACCTCACCGAGGTCGTGGGTGTCCGTCCACACCTGACGTGCGGGTGCGGCGGCCAGCGCGTCCGGTGACGACGCCTGCCGTACGGCGATCCCACCGTTGAGCGACTGGACGGAGAGGTAGGTGGCACCGACGCGGATCACGCTCGGGTCGGCAGCCCGCAGGCCGGTCTGCCCGGCGATCGCCGGTCCGGCGCCGACCCCGGACAGGCCGGTGGCGAGTACGGCGGTCAGCAGGGCACAGAGGATTCGTGGGAGGGTTCGGTTACCGACGTTCACGATCGGGGCCCTTTCCTCGGTCGGCATCGACATCTGTAGATTAGCTTCAGGGGGGCGGATCGGCATGAAGTTCCTTCTCACGTCGGGGGGCATCAGCAACCCGAGCATCTCCGCCGCCCTCGTCGACCTGCTGGGCAAGCCGATCGCCGAGTCCACGGCCCTGTTCATCCCCACCGCCGTCTACCCCTTCCCCGGTGGGGCCGAGAGGGCGTGGAAGGCGGTTCACGGCCGCGCCGACATCCCGCTGTGTCAGCTGGGTTGGAAGTCCCTGGGGTTGTTGGAGCTCACCGCGCTGCCGACCATCCGGGAGGAGAACTGGGTGCCGGCGGTCCGGCAGGCCGACGCCCTCCTCGTCTGGGGCGGCGACGTGCTCTACCTGACCTACTGGATGCGCCGGTCGGGCCTGGCCGACCTCCTGCCGTCGCTGAGCGACACGGTCTACGTGGGGGTCAGCGCCGGGAGCATCGCGGTCACCCCGTACAACTGCGACGCCGAGTTCGATCTCGGGTTCGTCCCGGACGGCAGCGACATGGCGAAGGACGCCGACCGGGCGCTGGGGCTGGTGGACTTCACGCTCTACCCCCACCTCGACCATCCGGAGATGGAGGACACCGACCTGCCGACCATCCAGAAGTGGGCGTCCGAAATCCCCGTCCCGACGTATGCCATCGACGACGACACCGCCATCACGGTGGCCGATGGCAGTGTCCACGTCGTCTCCGAAGGCGACTGGAGACTGATCAACCCCTGACCGGGGCGCGCCGCACCGGCCCGGCACGCCGACTCAGTCGAGCACCGACTCGCCGCCCGGGTAGGCGAACGAGGCGCGTGGTGAGTAGAAACCCCAGACGACGGTCAGCGGGTCGGCCGGGCGCAGCGCGTACACGGGGTGGTCGGGTTCGAGGAAGTCCACCGACTCGACGGCGAACGGGTCGACCGGCTCCGCCACGAACGGGTAGTTGCCGCTGTGCAGCCTGCCGTCCAGCCGGGTGAGGTAGCGCAACTGGCCCTGGTTGACGGCGTCACCGGTGCGCCCGACGCGGGCGGTCGTCCGGATCACGGGTACGCCGTCCGCCTCGGTGGTGGCGATCAGCCGCTGTCCGCGTACCTCGATGGTGGTCTTGCCCGGGGTCGCCGGGACGCCGCGGGCGGTGGCGTAGGCCCGGACGACCGGGCTTGAGTTGAAGTAATGGGTCCACCAACGACCGGGCGTCACGCCGTCGGGGGCGTCGACCCCGAAGAGATCCGGTCCGATGTACGTCAGGGAGTACGCGCCGAAGCCGGAGGTCTGCCCGGCGTCGTCGACGACGTACTGGTTCATGAAGACCTGGCGGTTCGGCGCCGGGGTGAGCCCGTCGGGCACCAGGGCGGCCACCGCGTCGGCGTCGGCCGGAAGCCAACCGAAGTAGATCATCCTGCTGTTCACGACGAGCTGCGGAGCGACGAGTTCGGTCACGAGGGGTCCTCCCGCCGGGCATCGATACGTAGCCGCGACGCTACGGAGTGGCCCGACACCCGGACAACGACGGATTG
Source organism: Micromonospora sp. WMMD964 (assembly GCF_029581455.1). Lineage (NCBI taxonomy): Bacteria > Bacillati > Actinomycetota > Actinomycetes > Micromonosporales > Micromonosporaceae > Micromonospora > Micromonospora sp. WMMD964. The sequence goes on from NZ_CP120860.1 coordinate 4,273,148, forward strand.
CCGACATGCGACCGCCCGGCGGGGACGCGGCGGAGGGACCACCCGTCCGAGTGGTCCCTCCGCTGGTGTGCCGGTGCGTGGCTAGACTTCAGATCGGCAGTTCACCTGTGTCTGCTGCGGCGGGCGCAGCCTCGGGAGGGTGTTCCCGCACCCTTCCGAGGGGCCGTCCCGTCGGACGGCGCCTACTCGCAGAAGACCCGCACTGTGGCATCGGGGGAGTCCACCTCCACCGTCACGTCGTCGAGGTGCTCCACGAGCGCCTCCAACTGCTCGGGCTTGAGCTGCGTCAGGTCGATCGGCACACCCGAGTCACTGAGTGAGGCGTTGGCCTTGACCAGGGCCTGCGGCGGGACCAGCGCCGCCAGCCGGACGCCGGCCCGCAGCAGTTGCAGTGGCACCCGCACGTTGACCCGTGACGGCTCGCCGTTGTCGGTGGCGTCCACCACCACCCGCAGGTACTTCACCTTGGCCTTCGGCCGGGCGTCGTGACCTGCCACCGCCGGTGCCTGGTCCCGTTCGAGGGCGGCGATGAGCTGCTCCGCCTCCTCCGCGGTGACCTTCCCGGCGGCGAGCATGTCGAGGATGTCCTTGCGTTGTTCGGTCATACGAACCTCTCCTATCGGATGGCCACGAGCACGGCCAGGCGGCCCTGCTCGATGTCGAAGCGGGCGCCGGGCAGCGCGGAGACGACGCGCCAACCGGCACCGAGCGCCCGCACCACAGGGATGCGGAACACCAGGCAGGCCACGATCGCCGCGAGGACGACCAGGACCACGACCGGCAGGAGTACGAGCGCCACGGGGAGCACCGGAACCCAGAAGCGGACGGGCCGGTGGTCCGGGCGGTCGACCTTGACGGTCACCAACTGCGGCATCACGATCGGCCGTCCAGCTCGGCCAACGCCTGCTGGGCGGTGATCTCACCGCGGCGTAACCGGTCGATGATGTCGGACCGCGACGGCGCCGGATCGGTCTCGACGAAGTCGAGCATCTGGGTGATCCGGTTGAGTCGTGACTTGATCGTCGGGTAGCTCACCCCGAAGATGCGTTCCATCTCCTTGATCGACCCGTGGCAGCGCACGAACGCCGTCACGAAGACCTGGTCCTCGACGTTGAGCTGAGCCAGTTGCGGTAGCTCGAACTCGCCCTCGATCGCCACGCCGTTGCTCGCCAGGCGCACCCGCTCGACGACGAACGGCCGGCCCCGCGTCAGGCTGGTCAGTTCCTGCCAGTCCATCGCCTGCTCTGTCATAACTAAAGTTGTATCTTAATAATCTTTATATTCCAAGAGTCAGACCTTAACTTTGCTGAGACTGCACTCGTGGTCCGTCCGGGGATGATCCACTTGGGTTCACGGGAACCGGGTGTCCCGGCTCGTCGGACACCCCGGGTTCACGGGACCCGAGTCGATCTCGCCGGCCGGGAGTTAACCGCAGGGACGTGCGCGTCGGACTCAGGGGCGCGGCAGGATGCCCACGAGCGACGTGACGATCGCGATGCGCAGGGCGGCCCGCAGGTCGATGTGGAAGACCGCGAGCGCTGGTTCGGACTCGTAGACGGCGAGCAGGCTGGGTGGCGGCGTGTCGTAGGCGGACAACGAGCCGCTGAGGAGTAGGACCTGGAGGCAGAACAGCTCGGCCTGGTCGCCGACCTCGGGCAGGTGCCGCCGGACGAGGTCGGCCATCGCCGCGAGGTTGGCGATCGCGGCCCGTTTGTGGCGGCGGGCCACCTCGACCGAGACGTTGTGTTCCAGCACCCCGCCCTGCGCACCGAAGAGATCACAGAGCACCGTCTGGGCGGAGAGCGACAGGCTGAGCACGTCGGCGATCTGCTCCGCCCGCTCCAGGGCGGACCGGCTCGGGTCGACACCCTGGGCCAGCTCCCGCCCCAGTCCGGTCAGCCAGGTCGTCGTCCGGTCGTTCAGAAGGTCGAGCAGTATCGCCTCACGGGACTCGAAATAGCGCAGCACCGCCGTCTTGGCCAGGCCGACCCGCCGGCTCAGCTCGTTGAGGGTCACCTCGGCCACCGGCATCTCGTCGAGCATCGCCGAGGTCGTCTCCAGGATCGCCTGCCGCCGGACCGCACGCTGCTCCTCGCTGCGCGCCCGCTGGAACGTCATGACACCAACCCTAGCTTAGGTACCGGCGGTCTCTTGACAACGTACCGCCGGTACATTAGCGTTTCGGGCATAAGTTACCGCCGGTACATAGGGAGTGCGAGATGAAGTGGACCGAGCAGCAGGTTCCGCGCCAGGACGGCCGGGTGGCCGTGATCACCGGCGCCAACACCGGGCTGGGCTTCGAGACCGCCCGCGCGCTCGCCGAGCGCGGAGCGTCGGTGGTGCTGGCCGTACGCGACACCGCGAAGGGCAAGGTGGCCGCCGCCCGGATCGGCGGTGACGTCTCCGTACAGGAGCTGGATCTGACCTCGCTGGACTCGGTGCGCGCCGCCGCGGCCGGCCTGCGTGCCTCCCACCCGCGGATCGACCTGCTGATCAACAACGCCGGCGTGATGTACACCCCGAGGCAGACCACCCGCGACGGCTTCGAGATGCAGTTCGGCACCAACCACCTGGGCCACTTCGCGCTCACCGGCCTGCTGCTCGACCTGCTGCTGCCGGTGCCCGGCTCGCGCGTGGTCACCGTCAGCAGCGCCGGCCACCGCATCCGCGCCGCGATCCACTTCGACGACCTGCAGTGGCAGCGCTCCTACAGCCGGGTCGCCGCCTACGGTCAGTCCAAGCTCGCCAACCTGATGTTCACCTACGAGTTGCAGCGCCGGCTCACCGCCCACGGCACCACCGTCGCGGTGGCCGCACACCCCGGCGTCTCCAGCACCGAGTTGGGCCGCAACACCCCGGCGGTCGTCCGCCGACCGGTCACCCTGCTCGCCTCGGTGATCGCCCAGCCCGCGACGGCAGGCGCGCTGCCCACCCTGCGGGCCGCCACCGACCCGTCCGTCCTCGGCGGGCAGTACTACGGCCCCGACGGCCTGGGTGAGGTGCGCGGCCACCCGAAGTTGGTCACGTCCAGCCCTGAGTCCTACGACCTGACCGTGCAGCAGCGCCTTTGGGCGGTCTCCGAGGAGCTCACCGGCGTCCGGTTCCCGGTGGGCCGGGCAGCCGCCGCGGCGTGACGGTGTCGACGGCGGGCAGGTCGACCGGGCCGACCTGCACCGCCCGCGCCCTTCGGTGATGAGTTTTCCGGCCCGCGCCCGTCACACCTACGACAGGACATGACGAGGCGGAAGGATGACGTGATGAGTACCGACGTGAGGGACCTCGCCGAGGTCGACGAGCCGGAGTTCACCGGGCTGGCGCAGCGGCACCGACGGGAACTGCACGTGCACTGCTACCGGATGCTCGGGTCGTTCGAAGACGCCGAGGACACCGTGCAGGAGACGTTCCTACGGGCCTGGCGGCGGCGGGAGACCTTCGAGGGCCGCTCGACGTTTCGGGCCTGGCTGTACCGGATCGCCACCAACGCCTGCCTCGACCTGCTCGCCAAGTGCCGCCCGGAGCCCGCGACCGGCGGCGAGGTGCGCTGGTTGCAGCCCTACCCGGACCGGCTGCTCGACGAACTGCCGGCGGGCGACGCCGACGAACCGGAGGCCGTCGCCGTCGCCCGGGAGACGATCGAGCTGGCGTACGTGGTCGCCGTCCAGCACCTCGCACCGCGCCCACGGGCCGCGCTGATCCTGCGCGACGTGCTCGGCTGGCCGGCGAAGGACGTCGCGGAACTGCTCGGCGACTCCGTCAACTCGGTGAACAGCGCGCTGCAACGCGCCCGCGCCGGCATGCGGGAGCACCTGCCCGCCGAACGGCAGGACTGGACCGGCGGCGACGAGAACGCCGAGACCCTTGAACTGGTACGCCGCTTCACCGAAGCCAGCGTCGCCACCGACATCGGCCGACTCACCACGATGCTGCGCGACGACGTGCGCTGCTCGATGCCGCCCACCCCGGGCCTGCACGTCGGGCGCGACGCGGTGGTGAACGACTGGATCGAGGACGGCTTCGACCGCATGACCGGCCTACGCGGCGTCCCCACCGCCGTCAACCGGCAGCCCGCCGTCGCCTTCTACCACTGGCGGGAGCCGGAGAACGCGTACCTGCCGCTGACGATCGACGTCCTGCGCATCACCGGCGGGGCGATCACCGAGATCGTCACCTTCCATGCCGACCGGTTCCCGAGGCTCGGGCTGCCCGAGCGGCTGCCGGCGCAGCGTCCGCCCGCTACCGAACCTACGGAGCACTGACATGACCAGCGCGAACGCCGCCCCGGCATCCACTCGGACCAACCGCCGGCTCCTCGGGCTCGCCGGCACCGGCCTCATCGTCACCCTCGCCGCGATCGTGGTCACCACAGCCGCCGCCGCGCTCGCCTAGGCCGTCGGCGTCGACTTCGAGGTCCCCGACGGCGGGGAGAAGATCCCGCTGGGCGGGTTCGCCGTGGTGACCGGCTTCTTCACGATCGTCGGCGTCGTCATCGCCGTCGCCCTGCTGCGGTGGAGCGCCCGCCCCGCCGAGCGGTTCCTCTGGACAGCGGTGTCGCTGACCGCGATCTCGCTCGTCCCGCCCCTGCTCGCCGGGGCGAACACCGCCACCACCGTCGCCCTTCTCGGCCTGCACCTCGTACCGGCGGCGGTCGTGATCCCCACCCTGACGCGCAGCCTCCGCGTTCGGGCCGGTTGACCCAGGCTGCGTTCGGGTGGGTCGACGCGGGCTGCGTTCGGGCCGGTCGACTCGGGCTGCGTTCGGGCCGGTCGACTCGGGCTGCCGCCGGGGCGGGACGCGGGGGCCGCGGTTGCCGCGCCGTTGAGCGATCGGGGCCTGGGGTCGCCGGGCCGCCCCTCGGTCCGGCCCGGACGACCAGGGTGGCGGTCCGCTGTCGCATACTCGGTATGCTCTGCGAGCATGCGACCTGGTGATCGGACGGTGGCACTCGCCTCCGTGGTGGGCGGCTTCCTGCTCGGCGTCCTCGACTTCTGCTGGATCAAGTGGCTGCCGTTCCCCATCGCCGAACTCGGCAACTCCACCGCCACCTGGGCGGTCGCCGCGTTCTTCTTCGGATACTGGGTGCGGTCCGGGTGGCTTCGCGCCGCGCTCGGCGCCACCGTCCTGCTCGTCGTCGCGGTACCCAGCTACTACCTCGCGGCCGCGATCCTGCAAGGCGACGACCTCGCGGTGCTCTGGGCGCCGTCGTCGCTGATCTGGATGTTCTTCGGCGTGCTCGCCGGGGTGGTGTTCGGCACCGCGGGGACGTGGGCGCGCGGCTCGGGCTGGCGGCAGGTCGTCGGCGCGGCGCTGCCCGCAGCCGTGTTCTTCGAGGAGGCGGCCCGGTTCGTCGGCAAGGCGAACGATCCCGACTACTCCTCACTCGCGTGGTGGAACGTCGCCATCGACGTGGCGCTGGGCCTGCTGATCGTCGTGCTGACCGGCGAGTCACACCGTCGGCGGGCACTCGTCGTCGCGGTGGCCGTACCCCTGGCCGCCGCGATCCTGGTGAGCTTCGCGCTGGTCGGCGGAGCCCTCTCCTGACCGCCTCGCGCCTCGCGCCCAAGATCCGCGCAATATCCGGGATGTTGCTGCCTCGGGCGGGCGGGAGACACCAACATCCCTGGGGTAGTTCCATCCTGAGTTGGCTGGTCAGGGGGTCTTGACGGTTGGTGGTGGTGGGTGGGAGGTCCAGGTTGGTGGTGAGGTGATCTTTGGGTTGATCGTTTGCCGTGGGTGGTTAGCGGGTGGTGTGGGTTTGGGTGAGGACGGTGAGTGCGCGGATCAGGGTGGTGGCGTGGTGGTGGTTGCCGCGTAGTCGGTCGAGGATTCGCCAGTTCTTGAGGTCGTTGAAGGCGTGTTCGTTGGTTGCTCGTTCGCGGCTGATGAGGGTGTTGACGATTGTTTGGTGGCGGGTGAGGGGTTTGCCGCGGGCGGCGCGGCGGCCGGTGATGATGGTGGGTTGGTCGTGGGGGTGGCCGGGGTGAGCGCCGCGGGGGCGAGGTGTGTGGCTGATGCCGGGTTGGTCGTCGAGGCGGGTGAAGCCGAGGTCGCAGATGGCGGCGAGGTCGGCTGCGCGTAGGTGTGCGGGGATGCGGTTGCGGCGGGCGGCGGTGATTTCCGCGGTGCGTGCGGGTAGGGCTGCGGAGGTCCAGAGCAGGTTGCCGTTGAGGTCGGTGATGGCGAGGACGAGTAGGCCGAAGGTTTTGTGTTTACCGCTGTAATGGGTGCGGCGGCGGTGTCGGTCGTGGGGGCGTTGGACCGGGATGAGGGTGCCGTCGAGCAGGACTACCTCGCTGTGGTGGCGGGCGCGGCGCAGGACCCGTGACAGGCGGGGCATCTCAGCGGCCAGGACAGCGATGACTTGCGCGACCCATCGACGGACGGTGGAGGCGGATATGCCGTTGCCGGCGGCCAGGTCGTGAGGGCGTTGGTTATGGCGCAATACCGCCAGCACGATCATCGCCGCGCGGTGATCGGACAACTTGCGCCATCGGGAACGCACCCGTGAGCGGTGCTGACGGATCGCGTTGACGACCAGGGTCAGGGTCTTCGTGGACAGCGCAAGGCTCGACTGGTAGACAAGCGGCGAGCCCTCGGCCACCGGGTTTTTGTGTGTCACGACCGAACACCCTGGCCGAGGGCTCATCTATCTTCTGCACGCCACACCGTCACCACCGGCAAACGATCACCGCGAAGATCACCAGCGGTTGACCTGCTCCATCCCCGCCACCCCCGCACCGTCAAGACCCCCTGACCAGCCAACTCAGGATGGAACTACCCCCCTGATGTTGTGCGGATCTCGACGACGAGCAGACGAGCACTCGACCGCCGGTGCCCCGCGCCTTGCCGGCGTTGTGGTTCTCAGCCGGTCGACCGACGCGCACCTGCTGCGTGGGATTCCGTCGGATAGCCTGTGGCCCATGGAATCCGTGGACGTGGTGCTGGCGGTCGCGTGCCTCGCGGTCAGTCTCACCATGGCCGTCGTGCTGCTCCACCGGAGCCGTGGCGGCACGCAGGTGCCCCGGATCTTCGGCCGTCCACAACCTCTCCCACGTCTGCGGGCCGCCATGTACGTCTGCCTGGGCCTCGGGCTGGGCGGTGGCTGGCTCGTGAAGGACCTCTTCCCACCGCACTCCACAGGCGACACGGTGCTGTTCAACGTGGTGCGGGTCCTGCTGGTGGTTGCCGTCGTCACCGCCCTGCTGAGCGCGTTGCGGCACCCGCGGTCCGTCCCCGACGAGGCCGCCCGCTGAGGCAGTGCCCGCTAGGCGCGACGGCGGACCCCGTTGGGTGCAGGCGACGTCAGTCGTTCCGGGCACCGCGATCGGGTGCGGCCATGTCGCCCGTGGCGGGCGTGCCGTCGGCCAGCGCGTACCTCAGGTAGACGGTGCCCTTCGTGCCGGCCGTCGGCGGTTCGACGAGCGTGAGGTTGGTGGGCACCTCGCCGCCGTCGAACACCTTCTTCCCGACGCCGAGCACGATCGGGTGCACCCACAGGTCCAGACGGTCGAAGAGCTTCTCGCGCAGGAGCGTCTGCACCAGGTTCACGCTCCCGACGACCTTCACGTGTTCGTGCCGGTCGCGGATCTCGCGCACCGAGCCGGCCAGGTCCGGGCCGAGCTGGGTGGACCCGGCCCACGAGAGGTCGGGCGTGCCCCGGGAGGCCACGTACTTCGGGATGCTGTTGAAGAGCGTGGCGATGTCGTCGTCCTGGCCGCCCACCTGGTGCGGCCAGTACGCGGCGAAGATGTCGTACGTCCGCCTGCCGAGCAGGAGAGCGTCGGTGCCCTCGTACGCGGCCGCGACCTGCGCTCCGGCCACCTCGTCCAGCAGAGGTGCCTGCCAGCCGCCGAACGGGAACCCCGCCGGGTCCTCCTCGGGACCGCCGGGCGCCTGCGCGACGAGGTCGAGGGTCGCGAACAGTTCGATGTGGACGAGGCCCATGCCCTGCTCCTCTGGAGGTCGATGTCTCGACCCAGAGACTAGACCGGTGCCGGAACGTGGGCCCGTCATCGACTCGCCCGGACGGTGGCGCGTCCGCTGACCTTCGCCGACCACTCTAGGACCGCCTCCCACAGCCTGACGGCCCCCGCACCGCAGTGCGAGGGCCGTCTCTGTTCAGGGTCGGTCAGCCGCCGGCGAAGCTCACCTCGGTGCCGCACTTGGCGTTCTGGTTGAGGCAGGACTTCACCAGAGCACCGAGGCGGGCCGGGTCCCAGGCGTTCATGAAGTCACCGTGCATGGACGACGGCTTGCCGGAGGAGAGGCTGAGACCGTCACCGCCCAACGACTGGTAGTTCACCATGAAGGACAGATCCGGCACGGCCACCGGGTACTTGCCGGTGCAGACCCCGTTCACCGGGTCGCCCATGTGTGACTTGTGGTCGGGCGAGTCGATGTTCTTGCCGTCCCAGCAGTCCTTGAACACGAGCTGGAAGATCAGGTTGCCGCCGGGGGCGCAGACCGGCCAGTTGCCGTCGGCGCTACGGCCGATCTCGGCGCTGCCGGCGCACCAGAACTGGTTGCTACCGGCGTTCTTCGGGGTGTCCACCTGCCTCTTCGCGTCACCCTCGACGACCCGCAGGCCCGGCGGGAAGGGCTTGACGGTGGACGGGTCCTTGACCCGCGAGCCGTAGTAGACGCGGAAACTCTTGATCGGCACGGCCTTGCCGTCCTTGCGCAGCTCCGGAACCCAGTAGGCGCTGTTGTCACCCGGGGCGTTGCAGTTGGTCGTCTCGGAGAGCAGCTTGTCGGTCGTGGTGAAGGCGTCGATCTTCGTACCGAAGAACGTGTGCATGTGGGAGGCGCCGGGCAGGCCGGGCACGACGATCGGGTCGTCCGGCGCGGAGTTGGCGACCTCGCAGTCGGTGTGGAATTCGGGGACCCGGGTGGTGCCCGGGGTCACCGTCTTCGGCGTGATCGCGTTGAAGGCGGCCAGTTCCCTGTCCCACCGCGCCTGGTCGACGGGCACCCAGCCGCCGGCCGGCGCGCTCGGCGGCACCGACGCGGAGGCGGACGACGACGGGGTGGCGCTCGGGGTGGCCGAGGCACTCGGCGACGTGCTCGGCGTGGCCGACGCGGCCGTCGCGGGGCCGAACGTGAACCAGTTCAGGTTGACGAAGTCCGACGTCGAGGTGCTTTTCAGCACGGCGAAGACGGTCTGCGGGCCGGCGGGCACGCTCGACGCCTTCGCGGCGACGGTCGTCCACTTCTGCCAGCCGCCGGTCGGGGCGATCGGGAAGGCGGCCAACAGCGTGCCGTCCTGCGCGCCGAGGCGCAGCTCGACGGAGCCACCGGCGGAGTTGTGCGAGGACACCCGGGCGGTCAGGTCGGCGCCGGTGATTGACACACTGTCGTACCGCAGCCAGTCGCCGTCGGCGAGCCAGCCGACGTTGCGGCCGCCGTCGGCGTCGCCGGTGCTCTCGGTCTGCGCGCCGGACTGCGCCGCGAAGCCCTCCGCCTGGACCCGGCCCGGGACGGAGACCTCCTCGGCCTGGGCGCCGGCGATGTAGATGCCGCTCGCGGTCAACGCGGCGGCGACCGCGCCGGCCAGCGTGAGGCGGGTGATACGACGGCGCTTACGCGCCCGGTCCGGCGGTGCGACATGCGCGGGGGGAGTCCGCATTACCAATTGTCCTTCGAGTCGACGGCACAGCTCATGGCGGAAAGAATTATGAGCGGGTCGAGGGATTCGCATCAACTCGTGGACGAAGAATTAAGGGACCCATTTCGGACGCTCCCTGGTGGCCGCCTTCTCGGCTACGGATAACAGTTTTTCGGCCTTACTTCCTTAAGTTCTCGTTAAGCGTCCGGAGTGGACCACCCTGCCGTCACCTGGCCTTACGGCACTGACGCGGTCATGCTGGCCGACGGCGCTGCGGAATGTGATTCAGTCGACGGCGGATTATCGGTAATGTGCGGCGAGTGGGGCGTTCTGGTCGGCCTGATACGTCGAAATCCGCAAGGCGACCGAAGTGTTCGACCTGGCCGCTAGGAAACTCGGCCCGGGATGCAGTCCGGTGTGCCGCAGCGGTCGGCGTCCGTCGAGGCGAGCCGACGTCAGCCAGCCGCGCAGGACGCGGTCCGCGGGCGTCCGGGCATCCCCCACGGGGTACGCCCGGACGCCCGCCACGGCCCGCGCGGTGCCGTCCGGTCAGGGCAGGATCTCGACGTACCCGTCGCTGCCGTGCACCCGGATCCGCTGCCCGTCGCGGATCAGCCGGGTGGCGTCGAGGACGCTGACGACAGCCGGTAGGCCGTACTCCCGTGCGATCACCGCGCCGTGCGTCATCAACCCGCCGACCTCCGTCACCAGGCCGGCGATGCCGACGAACAGGGGTGTCCAGCTGGGGTCCGTGTGGGCCGTGACGAGGATGTCGCCCGCTTCGAGATCGGCGTGGGCCATGTCGAGGATGACGCGGGCGCGTCCTTCGACAGTCCCGGCGGACACCGGTACACCGATCAGGGCGCCGCTCGGCACGTCGTCGCGTCGGTAGGCGCCGGTGAGGACCTCGCCGTCCGAGGTGATCACCCGGGGAGGCGTGAGCGTCTGGTACGACCGGAACGCGTCGGCGCGCCGCCGGATCAACTCGTCGTCCATTCGGTGTGTGCGCACCACCTCGTGGAACTCCTGGAACGTCAGGTAGAAGACGTCCTCCTTATCGGCGAGCACACCGGCGCGCACGAGCCGCTCGGCCTCGTCGAGCAGGGCCTTCTTGTAGACGAGGTAGCGGCTGACGATGCCGTACTTCGGGTACTCCCGATAGCCGACGAAGGTCCGCACCCGGTCGATCATCCGCTCGGTCTCGTCGGCCTTCTGCTCCCCGTCCGGCAGCGCCCGCAGGCGCGCGAGCACCTCCTGCGCCTTCTCCCGCGCCTGCTGCTCTCCCTGCGCGAAGCGCCTCCTGGCGGCACCCGGCTCGAAGAGCCGGACGTTGTCGAGGATCACCGGCACGAGCGTGCTGGGGCGTTCGCTCCACCGTGGCCTGGTGATGTCGATCTCCCCGACGCAGCGCATGCCGTACCGGTCGAGGTACGCCTCGATGGCGTCACGCGCGGCGGTCCCGCCCGGGAGTTTCGGCAGTTCGTCGAGGAATTCGTCGTCCTCGACACCCCGCAGGAACGCCACCACCTCCGGATGAGGGCGGATCTGGTCGGCGACGTCGAGCAACGCCAGCCCCATCTCCGACGTGATGTTGCCGGGGGCGGACAGGGTGAGGGTGTCTGCGGCGTTCTTCTCACCCAGCCACTCGTACAGCCGGTCGTTGAGCCACCAGGTGGCCTTCATACCCGCCATGATCGCTTGCATGGTCAGCGGCTCACCGAGGATCCGCTTGTGTTCCTCGAAGGCTTTCAGCAGGAAGTCGAACAGCGCCGTACCGCTCACCCCCGCGATGTCGCGCCGCAGGGCGGCGACGGACGCCTCGCTGCGCTCGATCAGCTCGGTCACGATGGCCGGGTCGGTCTCGATCGACGTACCGCCGGTCGGCAGCCTGGCGGGACCACCGTCACCCGGGAGCGCCGTCGGAACGAAGTCCGGACGGTCGAGGAGCGTCTGCAACGCGTCCCTCATCAGCGGATCGGACTTCCCGACCATCTCCAGGAACCCGGCGCGGCCCGGTGCGGCCAGCAACCGGGTGGCGTCGACGAACAACCTCCCGCCGGCCTCCAGCATCGGAGCCATGGCCGTCAACCGCCACATGGACAACCCCAGCGGCTTCATGGGGTCGGTCATCATCTGCTGGTGACCGACCGAGAGGTAGACGTGGTTCTCCTGGTCACCGGCCGGGGGGACGGGGAACAGCGTGGTGATCGGTCGACTCTGCACGATCAGGAAGTCGTCGTCGACCAGGCACCACTCGATGTCCTGCGGACGGCCGAAGTGAGCCTCGATCCGCCGCCCGAGCCGCACGAGCCGCACGACCTGCGCCTCGGTCAGCGCCGGCTGTTCCTGCCGCCGCGGGTCGATCGGCACCTCCCGCGTACCCCCGCCGGGCAGGGCGGCCACGGCACGGTGTTTCGCGGCCACCGCGCTGGTGACCACCTCACCGTCGCGCACCGTGAAGACGTCCGGGTTGACCAGGCCGGACACCAGGGCCTCGCCGAGGCCGAAGCTGGCGTCCACGGTCGCGACCTTCCGGTCGCCCGACACCGGGTCGGCCGTGAACAGGATTCCGGCCGCGTCCGCAAAAACCATCTGCTGTACGACGACAGCCATCTGCACCGAGCGGTGGTCGATGCCGTTGCGCAGCCGGTAGACGACGGCCCGCTCGGTGAACAGCGACGCCCAGCATCGGCTGACGTGCCGCAGAACCGCCTCCGACCCCATCACGTTCAGGTACGTGTCCTGCTGGCCCGCGAAGGAAGCCGTGGGGGAGTCCTCCGCTGTGGCGCTGGACCGCACGGCGTAGGCCGACTCGTCCCCGAACCGGGTGAGCGCGCCGGTGATCGCCGCCGCCACGTCGCCCGGGATCGCGGTCTCCTCGATGCTCCGGCGGATCTCCGCGCTGAGCGCGCCGATCGCCTCCCGGTCGTCCGGGCCCAGGCGCGAGAGTTGGTCGAGCAGCTCGCCGACCGACGGTGCCTCCGCCAGGACCCGCCGGAAGGCGGCCGTCGTCACGCAGAACCCGGCCGGCACGCGAACCCCGTCGACGCGCGACAGGGCGCCCAGGTGCGCGGCCTTGCCCCCGACGACCGCGATCTGCGTCTCGTCCACCTCCCGGAGATCCACCAGCGGTGCGAGGTCGCTGCGGCCCTCGTCCATCGACAACACACCCACGTCGTGCCCCCCGTCGCGTCCTGATGCTGGTCCGGCCGCAGATTCTGCGCCAGGACCGGGGTCTTGCCGCAAGCCCCCGGGTGCGATATACGTTAGAAGTGGCAGGGAGAGCTTTCTCCTTGCCTTTGTTTTTTTGGTCGCCCCTGTCGGTGCGGTGCAGCTAGCCGGCGAAGTCGACGCCGGCGAGCGTGGTGACGCGGTGCGCGGCGAGCTGTTCGGCCTGGGCGGTGATGGCGTCGCGCGTCGCGCCCGACAGCCGCTGCCAGGGCTGCACGGCGACCGTCAATCTCCTGCCGGACTTGCGGGGACGCCAGGTGCCGACCAGTTCGCCGTCGACCAGGACGGCACCGGGGCGGCCCAGCACCGGCCACAACTCCTTGGCGTGGGCGGCGTCCGGCACCAGTGTCGCCCGGTCCTTCGTCTGGAGGAACAGGTCGTACGGGCCGAGGAGGCGGGTGCCCGTGCCGTCGGCCGACTCCAGCGCCTGCTCGTCGGCGGCCAGCAGTGAGCGCACCTCACCGTCGACCGTCACCTCGACCACGTCGTCGGGCCAGCGCGCCTTGACGTCCTTGACCGGGGCGTCGAGATAGTCGGCCACGTGTTTCGGGGTGGCCGGGCCGAGCAGGCGAAGGTACACGCGGATGAGGTCGAACCGGTCGTCCGGTGCGGGCGCTGTCGTGAACCGGGGGATGCGCCGCAGGATCGGAGGTGAGGTGTCGAGTTGCAGTTCCAGCCCGGCCCGCACGGCGGCGAGCCGGAACGGCATCTCGTAGAGGTGGGTGGCGTCGCACGGCCGGCAGAAGCGCAGATACGGCTCGGGCAGCATCGTGGCCAGGCGGCCGGACACGTCTCCCTTGACCGTCGGCGTGGTGACGACGGCCCGCATCCGGGCGGCGACCTCGTCCAGGGCCGTGAGGTTGCCGATGCCGGCGGCTTTCAACGGTCGGGACGCGTCGTAGATGCGCTTCCCCGCGTCGGCGTCGGAGAAGGGCGCGACAGCGGTCGCCACCTTCCCGACGTCGGCCCGGCGGTAGAGGTGGGGTGCACCCCGCACGGTCCACAGCAGGACCACCTCCGTGTCGGACAACGCGGTCACGTCGACTCCGCGTACCGCGAGCGCCCATCGGGCGCCCTCCGGCCCGGTGTTCTGCACTCCGATGTCCAGGACGGCGGTGTCGGCGAGCGTGCCCGCGCCCCGGTCGAGTTGCTGTGCGTGGACGCGGAAGCGCAGCACCCGGCGGCGATCGACCATGCCTGAACCCTAGAGCGTGGCGGTCAGGCCACCAGCGAAACCCGCCCGTCGTCCAGGTCGTAGCGGGCGCCCACGACGCGCAACGCCCCCTGGTGCACCTTCTCGGAGATGATCGTGCTGCGGGCGCTGAGGGCCGCCACCTGGGCGACGATGTTGGCGCGGACCCCGTTCTCCACCGGGTCGCCGGGCTGGCCCAGCACCGGCTCGACGATCGGGCGCAGGGCGTCCACGATCGTGCCGATGTGCCCGGGAGCGGTGCCGCCGCTCTGGATGGCGTCGATGGTGGCGGTGATCGCGCCGCAGCGTTCGTGGCCGAGGACGACGATCAGCAGGCTGCCGAACTCCTCGACGGCGAACTCGATGCTGCCCAACAGCAGCTCGTCCACGATGTTGCCGGCCACCCGGTTGTCGAACAGGTCACCGAGCCCCTGGTCGAAGAGGACCTCGGGGGCCACCCGGGAGTCCGCGCAACCCACGGTGACGGCGAACGGGTGTTGACCGGCGGCGAGGCGGTGCAGGTCGGCCAGGCCCTGGTGCGGGTGCCGGCCGTGCCCGGAGGTGAACCGCCGGTTGCCGGCCCGCAGCCGACGCAGCGCCTCGGCCGGAGTGTCGACCGGGTTGTCGGCGGGTGTCGCAGCGGCTGCGGACGGGCCGGCGGCGGCTGCGCCGAGCGCGACGGCGGCGGCGCCACCGGCGGTCAGCAGCGAACGGCGGGACAGGTGGGAACGCGCCACTGTCATCTCCCTGAGGTGAGGCGACTCGCTCCCTTCCTATCAGGCCGCCGTCCACAAGGGTGGAACGCGAGGTGATCGATAGGTCACACCGACGCTCCCCGGGCCCGGGGAGGCGGCTCCCTCGACGTGGGGATCCGCCCGTCCCGCCGTTGCGGCCGACCTGTCGGAGAGCGGTTCGCAGGACATCTTCACCCCCACGGGTGTGCTGGTCGGTCTCCCGCTGCTGCTGGCCTGGACGGTCGCGTTGCCACTGGCCGGGTGGTCCTACTACCGGCGTACCCGGTCGCCACGCTGACCGGTCGGCCGCGCTCGTCGGCCCAGTTGCCAGGAGGCGGTCGGCCACGCCGCGACGAAGCCGGCGATCAGCCCGAGCTGGCCCGTGAACCAGAAGACCGGGCTGTCGGCCCGCAGCGGTGGCTCGGAGAGGACGGCGTGGTGCGCGAGCGTCAGCCACGCGAACAGCGCCACCTCGAAGGCGGTGATCGTCACCAGTTCGATCCTGACGACCGTCGACAGGGCGTGCCAGATCTTCGTGACGCTGCGACCGGGCGCGTCGGCGTACCGGAAGAGGACGGCGATCGCCACGGCCGCCAGGTAGTCGCCGGTGTAGTCGACCCACAGCGTCCTGTGGGCCGGGTCGGGCCTGAGCGCGTACAGGGCGACCTCGGCGATGACGAAGCCGAGCGCGCAGTGCGCGCCGCAGCGGGACACCCGCGTGACGACGAGCCCTCGCCGTGGCCTGCGGACCGGGCCGTCGTGCCGCCGTCGGGCGAAGACCTCGGGCCGACCCCAGTTCCAGTACAGCCGGACGGCCGCCGGGCCGATGTAGAGGACGGTCACCAGCCAGACGATCTCCATGACCCTGACCGGCTGACGGTGCCCGCGTAGGTAGGTGTCGGCGACCACGACCCCGAAGCTGACGAAGCCCGCCGCGAGCGCGGCCCAGGACAGCGCCACGAGCCAGGTTGGTTGCATCCTCGCCCCTTCCGCGGCTGGGCGCCGACCCGCCGCCCCGCAGCCGGACGTGCAGGACCACCGAGGACACCTCGGAGTTTGGCACGCCGTACCCGCCGCAGTGCGGAAAAGACGCAGGCGAGGATCGCTTGACCTTGACACAGTGGCAAGGTCTGAACTGGGGTCCGAGGAGGTGGGTTCGATGACCGGTCCGCAACAGGACACCGACACCATGAGGGCTCTCCAGGGGCTGAAACACACCGACGCGTCGGTGCGGCTGCGCGCCGCTCTGGCGATCGGCACGACCCCGGACCCGCGAGGCGTCGACCCGCTCGTCGCGCGGTGCGCGGTCGAGCCCGACTTCTCCGTACGCGAAATGCTCACCTGGGCCCTGACCCGCCACCCGGCGGCGCAGACGGTCCCCAGGCTGCTGGGTGAACTGGGCTCGGAGCATGCGCAGGCACGCAGCCAGGCGCTGCACACGCTGTCCAAGATCGGTGACGGTCGGGCGTGGCCGGCGATCACGCGGGCGCTGCTCACCGACGCCGACGACGAGGTGGCCCGCGCCGCGTGGCGGGCGGCGGTCGTCCTGGTGCCCGACGGTGCGACGGCCGAGCTGGCCGGGGTGCTGTCGACGCAGTTGGGGCGCGGCGACCGGCAGACGCAGTTGAGCCTGAGCCGAGCGCTGATCGCGCTCGGCGAGGTGGTCATCGACATGCTGCGGGCCGCGGCGACCCATCCCGACCCTCGGGTACGCGCGCACGCGACCGCCACACAGCGGCTGTGGGAGGACCCGGACGCCGGTTTCGAGTACGCGATCGACGAGGCCACGCGTGTGGTGGCGCTCGGCCCGGCGGCGGCGAGCGGGTGACCGGGTGCTGATCGGCGAGGTGGCCCGGCGGTCCGGGGTGAGCGCGCGCATGCTCCGGCACTACGACTCGCTCGGGCTGGTCCGGCCGACCGGTCGGACCGGCACCGGCTATCGCGAGTACACCGCCGCGGACATCCGGCTGATCTTCCAGGTCGAGAGCCTGCGGTCGCTGGGGCTGTCGCTGCGCGACGTCCGGCGGGCGCTCGACGACCCCGGATTCGCCCCCTCGGCCCTCGTCGACGACCTCATCCGGCAGACGCGGGACCGCATCGCGGGCGAGATGGAGTTGCTGACCCGGCTGCGTCGCATCGGTGCGACGGAACCGGCTGACTGGGGGGACGTCCTGGAGACCGTCGCCCTGCTGCGCGGGTTGGGTTCGGAGAGCGCCGGACGGCGTCAACGCGCGGCCCTGGCGTCGGTGGAGAAGGTCTCCGTGGAGGCCCTGGTCGAGGCGGTGCTCAGCGAGGCCGACCCGAACGTCGCCGGTGCGCTGCGCTGGGCTCTGGCGCAGTCCGCCGACAGCGGGCTGGCCCTGCTGGCGGAAGGGCTCCGGTCACCGGAGGCGACGGTACGCAGGCGGGCCGTCGAGACCATCGCCGAGATTCCGCACGACACAGCCACCGACCTGCTGCGCGACGCCCTCACCCACGACGACATCGTGGTCCGCCGGCACGCGGCACTGACGCTCGGTCCGCGGGGCGTGGCCGACGCGGTCCCGACGCTCGTCGACATGGTCGTGGAGGAGGCCCACGACGTCGACGCCGCCGACGCGCTGAGCGCGTTGGCGGGCGACAGTACGCTGGCGGACCGGATCACGACCACGCTCGTCGACCGCCTCGCGCACGAGTCGGTGCGACAGTCGGCGCGTCGGCGGTTGACCCAGGCGCTCGCGGACATCCCCGGAGGGGCCGCCTCCCGCGCCCTCACCGAGCTGAGCCGGGACCAGGACCGGGTCGTCGCCATGACGGCGACGTACGTCCTCGGGCTGCGCGACGCGTAGCACGCCCACGAGCGCTCGATGCCGCATGCCGGCGCCCGACTCGATCTCGACGGCCCGCCGGTACGCGGTGGTCGGTGTTACTTCCCCGGGGCGTCGTTGGCGTCGCGCAGCTTGCCCATGGTCCCGGTGAGCGCGCCGAACGCCTCGGGCCCGATGGTGCTGAGCACCCGCTCGCGCAGCGACCGGGTCGCCACCTCGGCGATCGACTCGGCGATCTCCTCGCCCTTACCGGTCATTTCGAGATAGGTGACCCGCCGGTCGAGCTCACACGCCACGCGCCGGGCAAGACCGGCCCCGCAGAGCCGGTCGGCGAGTTTGGTGAGCCCGCCACTGGACATACCCGCCTCGTGGGCCAGGCGAGTCATCGGCATCCGGTGCTTGTCCGCGCCGCGCAGGCGTAGCAGCACCTCGGTGGGGCCCTGACCGAGGTCGAAGAGATCAGCCACCTCGCTCACGATGGCCTGGTGGGTGGCGTGAAAGCCCTCCGCCACGAGCATCCACCCGTCGAGCAGGTCGTGCCGCGGGCTCGCCTCAGTCTCCATGGCAGATCCAACTCCCGGGTGAGCGCGGATGTTCCTCACGGCGCACGACCGAGCCTAGGGTGTGCGAGCAGCAAGCGGGTCATCAGCCCACTGGCCACGCCCAGCCCGATCGCTGCGGCCGTCCACCACCAGGCCCAGGGAAGCAGCCCCAGAGCCCGATCGGCGGACCAGTCGCCGGGACCGGTGAGCGCCAGCACTGCCGGCAGGATCAGCAGGACCAGCGGATACTCGTACCCGTTGTGCTGGACCCAGAGGCCGTTGCGCCACTTCACCGTGATCGCGACGGTCATCACGCCCGCCGCGATCGTCGCGGCCAGCGGGGTGAGGGCTCCCGCGACGAGCAGGAGGCCCGCAGCGATCTGCCCGAGGCCCGCGGCGGCCGCCGTGAGGCGACCGCCGCGGAACCCGTCCGCCCGGAACTCCGCCGCTCCACCCTCGATCCCGTCGCCGCTCAGGCGGTGACTGATCTTCTGGATCCCGTGCCCGGCGAAGAGAAGTCCGATGACCAACCTCAGGATGAGCAAGCCGATGTCCATCGCGATCTCCTCGGTCGTGGCGTTCGGGTGGGGCGGGTCGGTGCTCGCGCTTACAGCACGAAGCAGGTGTCGAAGATCTCGGGTGCGGCGGCCGGGGTGAAGCCGCGCTGCGCACGCCACTGCCGATGCTGTTCCGACTCGGCGACGGCCTGGCCCAGCAACTCGGCCTGCCGGGCCCCGGAGATGCTGGGCTTCACGGTGGCCTGGTAGCCGCCGAAGTAGGCGACCGGGCTCCAGGCCGGGCTGATCGTCGGCAACGCCTCGTCCAGACCCTCGTACTCCGCCGCCGCGTAGACGATGCGGCCGCCGGTGACGGTGAACAGCGACTCGATGTGCGGGATGTCCTGCTCGTCGACGGCAAAGAAGTCGTCGGAGAGGATGGCGAGATCCCCGTAGAACCCGGGCTTGAGGATGCCCTTGACGTCCTGCTCACCGGTGAGCTTGGCGCCGGCCTGGGTGTACATGGTCAACGCGGTCTCCCGGCTGACGCGGTTCTGCGGCGGGTAGATCGTCAGGTCACCGACGGTGCGACCGGCGATCAGCCAGTGCAGCGCGACCCAGGGGTTGTAGGAGGAGACCCGGGTGGCGTCGGTGCCGGCGCCGACGATCAACCCGCGGTCCAGCATGGCGCGGACCGGCGGGGCCTCGGCGGCGGCGCCGGCGCCGTACCGGCGTACGAACGCCTCGCCCTGGAAGGACATCCGGTTCTGGATCGACATGGCGCCGCCGAGGGCGGCGATGCGGTCCAGGCTGTCCTGGGAGACGGTCTCGGCATGGTCGAACAGCCAGCGGTTGCCGGCGGGGAACAGCCCTTCGGCGGCGAGCTTCTCGAACACCGCCAGGTCGCGGCGGATCGTCTCGTCATAGGTGGCGTGCAGCCGGAAACCCCACCCGTTCTCCATCAACATCCGTACGGCCTTCTCGAAGCCCGCCTCGTAGTCGGCCGCCAGCTCGGGCCGGGGCTCGGTGAAGTTCTCGAAGTCGGCCGCCGACCAGGTCAGGTTCTCGCCCGCGCCGTTGAGGCGCAGCCACTCGTCGCCGTCGCCGGGTCGGACCATGTCGATCCACCGCCGCAGGTCCTGGATCTCCTGTCCAGGGGTCTGCGGGAAGAGGTGGTAGGCGATGCGCAGCGACAGTTGACCGGAACGGGCCAGGTCGATGACGGTGCCGTAGTTGTCGGGGAAGTTCTGGAAGCCGCCGGCCGCGTCGATGGCCGAGGTGAGGCCGAAACGGTTCAGCTCGCGCAGGAAGTGCCGGGTGGAGTTCTTGAGGTCGTCACCCTGCAGGGTCGGCGCGGCGGCCAACGTGGAGTAGAGGATCAGCGCGCTCGGCGCGGCCAGCAGCATCCCCGTCGGCTCACCGTCGCGGCCGCGCACGATCTGCCCGCCCCGAGGGTCGGGGGTGGCCCTGGTGTAGCCGGCCGCCCGCAGCGCCGCCCGGTTCATCAACGCGGACTGGTACAGGTGCAGCACGAACACCGGGGTATCCGGTGCCGCCGCGTTGAGTTCGGCCAGGGTGGGCAGCCGCTTCTCGGCGAACTGGTCCGCGGACCATCCGCCGACCACTCGTACCCACTGCCCCTTCGGGGTGCGCCCGGCCTGCTCACGCAGCATCGCCAGCGCCTGCCGCAGCGTGGGAACGCCGTCCCAGCGCAGCTCCAGCACGTAGTTCAGACCACCGCGGATCACGTGCAGGTGGGAGTCGTTCAGGCCCGGAATGACCCGGCGGCCCAGCGCGTCGACCACTCGGGTCCGGGCGCCGATCAGAGCGGCGACGTCGTCGTCGTCGCCGACCACCGTGACCTTGCCGTCCTTGATGGCGACGGCGCTGGCCTGAGGGCGAGCCGGATCACCGGTGTAGACCTTGGCGTTGCGGACCACGAGATCGGCGACGTGGGTGTCGCTGATCGGGGGAAGCCCGGCCACAGGCATGGTAGCCATGGAAATCATCTCCAATGAGTACGGAGTTGGTGAGAGGCGAAATGAGAGGGATGCCGGCCCGGGGGCGCGGCGCGATCGGGACCCGTCAGCTCGCGGTGTCGCTGCGGGGTACGGCCAGTACCGCTACGGCGGTGCCGACCGTGGCGGCCAGCAAGGGCCAGCCGACACCCACGTGCCGCACGAGCAGGGCTCCGCCGAACGCGCCGGCCAGCATGGCCAGCACAGAGGCCACCCGGCGGCCCGCACGCGGATTGCTGCCACCGGCCGGCTTCGAGTCGGATGCCAGACCGGTCAACGTGAGGGTCAGCACGGTTGTGGTCACGTCCGGTACCGCGAGCTTGCGTACCGTCCCGTTGCGCAGGCCCATGGCCAGCGCCGTCAGGGCGATGAGCGCGACGATCGCGTGGCTGGTGGCGAAGGCGACGGCTGTCGCCGCGGCCAGCAGGACCAGTTCGACACCGAGGACCCAGCGCAGTTGGCGATGGGGTGTCCCGCTGCCCATGATCGTCGCCAGGCGTCCGGCGACGCCGGCGCCGAGCAGGAAGGCGGCCAGCGACACCAGCGAACCGAGCACCGAGAAGCCGGGTGCGCCGGCGGCGGCGAAGCCGAGGATGACCACGTTGCCCGTCATGTTCGCGGTGAAGACGTGGCCCAGGCCCAGATAGCTGATGGCGTCGATGACACCGCTCACGGCTGTCGCGGTCATCAGGGCCGGCAGTAGCGGCTCGCGACCGGCGGACCCGCTCGCGGCCGACGGATGGCTGAGGTTCACGTGCGTTCCTTGGTGATGTCAGGAAGCGATTGGACTCGCTCCTGCGGGAGGCGGGCTGTGGTGCGTCCCGCGTCTGCGCCGGTTGGCGGCAGTCCAGCCCGGTCGGGCCGGGCTGGACTGCCGGGGCCGAGGATCAACCTGCGGCGTGGGCGCCGATGACGGACTGGGCGTAGACGACACCGAGGCCGTACGCGCCGCCGTGCTCCTTGACGATGTCCATGACCGGCAGGTAGGTCTCGGACCGGGCCCAGTCGCGCTGCAACTCCAGCAGCACCTGGATCCAGGTCACCGGGACCGCGCCAGCGTTGATCATGCGCTGGATGGCGTGCTCGTGAGCCTGCGGGGTGACGCCGCCGGAGGCGTCCGCCACCACGTACACCTCGTAGCCCTGACCCAGCGCGGACAGCACCGGAAGCACGATGCAGACCTCGGTCCAGAGACCCGAAATGATGATCTTCTTGCGGCCGGTGGCCTTGATCGCCTCGACGACCGCGCCGTCCTCCCAGGCGTTCATCGTGGTGCGGTCGATGACCTCCTGACCGGGGAAGACCTCGGCCAGTTGCGGCAGGATCGGGCCGGAGAACGACTCGGCGGCCACCGTGGTCAGGACCACCGGGACGTTGAACGCCTTCGCCGCCTTCGCGAGACCCACGGTGGCGTTGACGATCGCGGTGCGGTCGCCACTGCCGGTTCCGAAAAACATCTGCGGCTGGTGATCGACGAAGAGCATGACCGAGTTGTCGGGGGTCAGCAGGTCAGGGCTCGGAGCGGCCTTGACGTTGGTGACATCGAACATGGCAGTTTCCTTCTTTGCTACTGGTACGGGCTGGTGCACACCGCGGGCGCGTCCGAGCAGTCCCCGCAGTCGGTTCCTGGATGCCGGCACTGCGGCCTCCTTCGGTGGTTCGGTGGGGCGATCCTTCGTCCCGGGGGTAGCAACAATCTTGCTAAGAAGATATTTCCAAGGAAGATGTTGCGGCGAGGAATTTCGGTGTGAGCTGCGCCGCTGCCCGCTGCGGCCTGTCGCAGCCGTCTCAGTGCTGGTCGGGACGGTATCGGGCGAAGGCGTCGGCCTTGCCCCAGCGACCGGGCACGTCCAGCAGCGCGATCCGCCCGAAGGTGGAGGGCAGCGCGGGGTCCACGGCCAGGTGGTCCTCGTGCGGGTTGAGGCCGAGCATCGTGCGGATGAGCAGCATGCACGCCCCGCTGGACCACGCCTGCGGGCTGCCGGCGGTCGGGTACCGGACCGGGTACCGGGTGGTGGCGCGGTCGAATCCGCCGAACGCCTCGGGCAGCCGACCCTGGAAGTAGGTGGCCGCGGACAGGATGCTCTCCGCGATGCGGCCCGCCTCGCCGGTGAAGCCGTACCGACGCAGACCCCAGGCGATGAACGAGTTGTCGAACGGCCACACGGTGCCGTTGTGGTAGCCGAGCGGGTTGTACCGGCGCTGCCCCTCGGCGAAGGTGCGTACCCCCCACCCGGAGAAGAGCGCCGGACCCATCAGGTGCTCGACGATCCGCGGGGCGCGCTCCGGCGGCACGATGCCGCTCCAGAGGAGATGCCCGATGTTGGAGGACAGGCTGTCGACGGGAGTGCCGTCGTGGTCGAGCGCGAGGGCGTAGAAACCGGCGTCCTCCAGCCAGAAGTCCCGGTTGAAGCGGTCGTACAGCGCCGCCGCCTCCTGCTCCAGCCGCTCGGCGAAAGCGGGGTCGCCCCAGACGGTACGCGCCAGCCGCGCACCCCGGATCTTCGCGTCGTAGGCGTACCCCTGGGTTTCGCAGGTGGCCCTCGGGAAGCCCGGCAGCCGCCCGTCGGCGTAGGAGATGCTGTCCCAGGAGTCCTTCCAGCACTGGTTGTCCAGGCCGGTGGCGCGGTTGCGCCGCTCGTACCAGATGTAGCCGGTGGAGGTCAGGTCCGCGTACGTGTCGATCCAGGCCAGCGCGGCGCGAGCCTCCTGCTCCAACTCCAGCACCAGCGCGGTGTCGCCGCTCCACCGCTCGTACTCGTCGAGCAGCACCACGAACAGCGGTGAGGCGTCCACGGTGCCGTAGTAGGGGGAGTGCGGCTGCTCCTCGAACGCGGCGGACTCGCCGTAGCGCAGCTCGTGCAGGATCCGGCCGGGGTCCTCCTCCAACACGTCGTCGCGCCGCGCGCCCTGCAGCGACGCCAGGATCCGCAACGTCGGCGGCGCCAACGACGGCGTCACGGGCAGGGTCTGCAGGCAGGTCAGCAGGCTGTCACGGCCGAACAGGGTCATGAACCAGGGCAACCCGGCAGCCGGCACTGTCGCGCCACCCAACGACAGTGGGGCGAAGCGCAGCGCGGCCAGGTCCACCAGGCTGCGGGCGTACACCTGTTGGAGGGCGACACTGTCGGTGTCCAGCGTCGGGGCCGCCGCGACCCAGGCCCGCACGCTGGCGGGCAGCGTGGTGTCGTCCGGGCGCTGCGCCCGCAGGGCGGCGCGCAGGTCGACGCCGTCCGGGCGCAACGCCCGCATCGCCGCCTGAAGCCGGGTGGACCACTGCTCTCCGGGGCCGAGGTGGACCGTGAACCGGAGACCCTCCGCGTCGTACTCCGCCGGTTCGGTGGCGGAGACCACCACCTCGCGGTGGTACGTGGACCGCCGGTAACCCAGGCGAAGATCGTTCGGGCCGACCTCGGTGTAGTACGTGCCGACCTTGTCACCGACGTCGAACTTGATCTCGAAGATGTCGGCGAAGTCGGCGGCCACCTCCAGGCGGATGTCGAGTTCCAACTCCCGCTCGCCGTAGTTGAAGATCGTCAGCGACTCGGTGAGGTCCGGGCCGATCCGCCGGCGCCGGATGGCGGACACGTCGGCCTGCACGTAGTCCACCGCCGCGCCCGGCACCACGAAGAACGTGACCTCGTAGTACTGGCTGTCGTCCACCGACAGCGCGGTCATGCACTCGCCGTTGACGAAGAGCATCCAGCGGGACAGGAAACGGGTGTCGGCGGCGAACAGCCCGACCGGGGCGGCGGGGGACGACTCCACATCGCCACTGGCGTCGGACACCATGAAGGTGTTCCCGTCGATGCACGACACCGTGCCCTGGATGTCCTGCATCGGTCACCGGCCGCCGTCCGGGCCGTCGTTGCGGGCGGAGTCCGGGCCGCCGTCTCGGCCGCTGTGCTCCGGCGGCTCCGGCTCGCGCGGGAACAGCCGC
This sequence comes from Micromonospora sp. WMMD964, assembly GCF_029581455.1. Taxonomy (NCBI): domain Bacteria; kingdom Bacillati; phylum Actinomycetota; class Actinomycetes; order Micromonosporales; family Micromonosporaceae; genus Micromonospora; species Micromonospora sp. WMMD964. Next base: position 4,297,710 of record NZ_CP120860.1, read on the forward strand.
CCGATCCGCAACGCCAGGCCGAGGTCACCGTCGACCAGGATCTCGCCCCGGGTGATCGCCGCCAGCCCGTTCACCTCGCCACGCGCCATCGCGTCCGCGACCTGCGCCGAAACCATGATCACGGTGGTGGCCGGCGCGCCGCTCCTCGTCACCCGCATCCGGCCGTGGTCGATGTTCAGCAGCCACTGGTCGAGACGGTCGCCGTCACGAATGTCGAAACGCACGCTTCCACAGACCTTGCTGAAACGCGGATCCTGGCCGGCAACGGTCAACCGCTCGAAAAAGGCGCTGGTCGCCGTCATCCCACCTCCCGGGCCGCTGGCAGAAGCCCGGGTGCCTACCCGAAGTGGGCCGCGGTTAACTCCTCCTGCTCAGGGTTTGAGCGTGAAACGGCTCCAAGCGGTCGCGTCAGCGGTGACGAGGACGTGGTCGGGCTCGCCCGTCGGCCCGTCCCGCCCGTAGAGCCAGGCGTACCCGGGTGCCACGCTGACTGCCCCGACGCTGGGGCCGTACTCCCGTGCGAGGGTGAAGTGCCTGCCGTCGTCGCGGCTGACCAGGAGGCGCCCGAGCCGGTCGGGCTCGGCGCCCTCGCTCGAGCTGATCGCGAGCAGGGATCCGTCTACGCCCACCGTGAGATCCCACGTCCCCCGGGGCAGGTCGACGTCGACGTTCGTCCAGGTCTTCGCGCCGTCGGTGGTGCGTAGCAGCCGCATCCCACCGTTCGCTGTCGGCGAATCGACCAGCGCGTACCCCCTCCGGTCGTCGAGCCCGACCACCGCGGCGACATCGTCGTCGTCTCCCACCTCCCAGGCGTCCCAGGTCGCGCCTCCGTCGGTGCTACGGGCCAGCGTCGCCCCCGACGACCCGGACCCCATCCGGTACGCCGCCCAGATCGAGCCGTCGGTGGCCGGGTAGAGGCTGAACAGGGGACGCCACGACGGTGCCTTCGCGGTGAGCCGGTACACGGTCCCGCTCGACGGATCCACCGCCAGCGGCTCCGACAGTGGCCGGCAGCCGAAGCCGCAGAAGACCGGCCGGGCCGTCGCCGGGAAGGCGGGCACGGCGACGATAGCGGAATTCGCGTCCCGCCAGGTCCGGCCGTAGTCGGTCGAGAGGTGCAGCGTCCCCGAGTCGCTCACCAGGTAGGACCGCTCGCCGAGCACGGTGACCTCGTTGCGACCGGCCGCCGTACCGGTGGCGGCGTTGGCCCTGCACCTGGCACCCTGGAACCGGGCCGCGTCCCAGTCCGACCAGGTTCGGCCGCGGTCACCCGTGTACGCGAAGCGCACGACACAGGTGTCCTCCGACACGTCGACGTCGACCCCGGAGTCCGGCCCGGTCAGCGTGAAGACGTCCCCCTGGGCGGACGATGGTTCCGCGGGGGCCACCGGGTCGGGCCGGTCCGCCCCCGTCACCAGCGGCAAGGTCGTCAGCCCGGCCAGTGCGACAAGCGCTGCCGCCCCCATCGCGACCGACCGGCGACGGCGGGACCGGGCGGTGGACCGCAACTCATCGAGGGGTGGCGGCGAGACGGCCTCGGTGAGGGTGTCCACGTCGAACCCGGAGAACTCACGACCACGCATCGATCCTCCCGGTCTCGGTGTCGTCGGTTTCGGCGGTGTCGGTGTCGGCGAGCAGCGCCGCCAGGGCGGTCCGACCCCGGGACAGGCGGGACTTCACCGTCCCGGCGGACACGCCCAGCGTGTCGGCGATCTCGTCCACCGGCAGGTCGACCAGGTAATGCAGCGCGAGGGCGTGTCGCTGCCCCTCCGGCAGCTCCCGCAGCGCGGCGAGCAGGGCGAGGTGCTCGGGGGAGTGGTCGGCGACCTCCGGCGGTGGGCCGATCCGGCGCAGCAGGCCGTCGAGCACCCGACGGCGGCGGAACCGGCTGCGGGCCCAGTTCACGGCGACCCGCCGCAACCACGCCTCCGGGTTCTCCAGCGCGGCGAAGCGCCGCGGTGACACCAGCGCCCGGGTGAACGCCTCCTGGACCGCCTCCTGCGCCTCGCTGAGGTCACCGGTCACCGCGTACAGCTGGACCACCAGGCGCCGGAAACAGTCGGCGTACAGCTCGGAGATCAGATCGCCGTCGGACACCGTCACCTCCCCTCTCCACCACTCCCACCAACGGGCCGGGAAGAAGGTTCCGGTGGCCGGCCAGAATATGTCGGCCGGCGTCGGATCTACCCCTGGAGGTCGCGCCGCTGGTAACCGACCAGTCCCAGTACGGCGAGCGCACCGGCGATGACCACCATGAGGGCGCCGGCGGTCCAGTCGGGTGCCGCGTCAGGGACCGGGGCGAGGTGCGCGAACGGGGACAGTCGGCCGACCCAGGCCGGTGCGCCGGTGCTGTCGGCGACGACCTGTAACAGGAACCCGCCAGCCGCGGGCAGAGCGCCGACGAAAGCCACCGCGCGTGGCGACCAGCCCACCGCGAACGTCGCCGCGCCGAGGGACAGCAGGGCGACCGGCAGCACGTTCAGCGCGCCGGCCAGAGCGGCGAGGACACCGAGTGGCGCGTCGACGGTGGCCGCGCCCGCCCAGATGGCGAGGCCGGCCGCGACGAGCAGCGCCGTCGTGCCGCCCAGGGTGACGACCAGTTCGGACACGAGGAAGCGGGCGCGGGTCACCGGCTGGGCATGCAGCAACGTGAGCCGACCGGCGGCCTCGTCGGCGACGAGGGTGGCCGAGCGGACCGCGGCGAAGACGCCGGCCGGGATCGCGAGCAGCGTCACCATCGCCGCCACGTACCCCTCGACCGAGCCCAGCCCGGCGAAACCGGCCTGCGCGGCAAGATCGGCGAACCGGGCGTTGTCCGCCAGGAAGTCGGTCATCGACACCGTGAGTACGCCGATGAGCAGGTAGTAGGCGGCCACCCCGGCCGCCCAACCGCCGAACGGACGCGCCAGCCGACGGGCGGCGAAGCCGCTCACCGAGCCGAGTAGGCCCAGGCGGGGTGGACGGCCCGCCGAGGTGGTCAGCCAGCCGCCGCCGAGGTCCCGTGGCCGGGCGGCCGACACGGCCGCGACGAGCAGGATCGCGTCGACGGCTGCCAGCACGACCAACGGCAGGACCCGGTTCGCCGCGTACGGCTGCGACAGCGCGACCATCCCGAACGGCGACAGCCAGCGTAGCCAACCGAGCCCGTCGACCCCCTCGCCGACCATCCGGAGCAGCAGTGCACCACCGAGCAGTGCCGTCGCGGCACCACTGGCCGGAGCGCGGGTCGCGAAGAGCTGCGCGGTCAGCGCGCCGGCGGCGACGAAACACACCCCGAGCAGGGCCAGGCCGACGCCGTGCAGCACGGCACCGTGCGGTGACGTGCCGACGGCGAGCAGCGCGGCGCCCGCCGCGACACCTGCCATGAGCACCGCGCCGGTCAGGACGGCTACGTGCCGGGCCACAATCGCCGTGACCGGGAGCCGACCGGCCGCCACGAGGTCCCACCGGCCGGCGTCCTCCTCGCCCCGGGTGATCCGGGTGGCCGCCAGCAGCCCCCACGTCCCGACGAGGACGGACAGGGCGGTGCCGGTCCGCCACACCGTGAACCCACCCGCGTCGTCGAGGGCGACCGGCTGACCGAACAGAGTGCGGATCGCGGGGTTCTCGGCCAGGGCGGCCAGCGCGGCGGCGTCCAGCGCGTCGCCGACGGTACTGGCGTAGGTGGCCGCCACCATCGCGGACATCCCGGCGACCAACACGACGACGACCAGCGCACCCCGGCGTACCTGTCGCAGGGCCAGTCGGGTCACGGCCGGACCGACGACGCGGGCGGACGGAACCGCCGGGACCCGCCCCGGGCGGGTGACGACGGCGGTCACCGGGACGGCTGCTGGTAGTAGTCGAGGAAGATCTCCTCCAGGGTCGGCTCGTGGATCCGCAGCGCGGTCACCTCCACGGCGGACAGTGCGCGCAGCGCCGCCGCCGGCGGGCCGGTGAGGGTGAACCGCAGCCGGGCGGGACCGACCTGTTCCACGGTCTCGACGCCCGCCACCCCACTCAGGTCCGGAGCCACGTCGGCGAAGCTCACCTCGACCTGGCTGCGGTGCAGCCGACGCAGCGCGGCAACCCCGGCGACCTCGACGAGACGGCCCTCGCGCAGGATCGCCACCTGGTCGCACACCGCCTCGACCTCGGCGAGCTGATGGGAGCTGAGGAACACCGTCTGCCCCCGTTCGCGGGCCTGCGCGACGGCGGCCTGGAACTCCTGCTCCATCAGCGGGTCCAAACCGCTGGTCGGCTCGTCGAGCACGAGCAGCGGCGCGCGGGTGGCGAACGCCGCCACCAGGGCGACCTTCTGCCGGTTACCGGTCGAGTACGCCCGACCCGGCTTGGACAGGTCCAACGCGAACCGGTCCACCAGCTCGTCTCGGTAGGCGCGGTCCACACCCGGCCCGAGCCGACCCAACAACTCCAACGCCTCGGCGCCGGTCAGGGCCGGCCAGAGCGCGACATCGGCCGGAACGTACGCGATCGAGCGGTGCGCCGTCGCCACGTCGGCCGCATCGGCATCGAAGATCCAGGCCCGTCCGGAGGTGGGACGCGCCAATCCGAGCAGCATCCGGATCGTGGTGGACTTACCGGCGCCGTTCGGCCCGAGAAAGCCGAACACGTCGCCGGCCGGCACCGTCAGGTCGAGTGCGTCCAGTGCGCACACCCGGCCGTAGCGTTTGGTCAGACCGACAGTGCGGATCGCGGGAACAGCCATGGGAAACCCCCTGGGTCGACGACGGATACGACGCCGACCAGGCTTCCCGGCACACCGGAACCGAGCGTACTCCTCGGTCTTCTGGGCGGGAAGTGTCCGTCCCGTGACGCCGGATCAGGCGGGCCCGGGCCGGTTCGCCGACGCCTCGTAGACGTCCGGTACGCCGTCGGCGTCGCTGTCGCGCTCCTCCACCGCGCACACGCCCTCGTAGTGGCGGTTACGAGCGCGCAGCACGATGGTGGCGAGCAGCGCCGACACCAGCGACCCGAGCAGCACGCCGATCTTGGAATGGTCGTCCCGTTCGGTGCCGGCACCGAACGCCAGCTCGCCGATCAGCAGGGACACGGTGAAGCCGATCCCGGCCAGCAGCGACAGCCCGACGACGTCCCACCAGGCGAGCCCTTCCGCGAGCCGGGCCCGCGTGAATCGCTGCACGAGCCAGGTGGCGCCGAGAACGCCGGCCGCCTTGCCCGCCACCAGACCGACCGCGATGCCGAGAGTGACCGAGTCGGTGAGCGTCGCGCCGAGGCCACTCGCGCCGGCGATCGACACTCCGGCGGCGAAGAACGCGAACACCGGCACCGCCACCCCGGCGGACAGTGGCCGGATCCGGTGCTCGAAATGCTCCGCCAGGCCCCGGCCCGGCCCCGGCGTGCGGCGGATCACCGGCACCGTGAAGGCGAGCAGCACCCCGGCGACGGTGGCGTGCACGCCCGAGGCGTGCACGAGTGCCCAGGTCGTCGCGGCCAGCGGCAGCAGCAGCCACCACGACCGGACCCGCCGCTGCACCAGCAACCCGAACAGGGCCAACGGAACCAGCGCGAGCAGCAGCGGGCCGAAGTGCAGGGAACTCGTGTAGAACACCGCGATGATCACGATCGCCAGCAGGTCGTCCACCACCGCGAGAGTCAGCAGGAACGTCCGCATCGCCGCCGGCAGGTTGGTGTTGATCACCCCCAGTACGGCGAGTGCGAACGCGATGTCGGTGGCGGTGGGGATCGCCCAACCCGCCAACGCCCCGTCGCCCGCCCACAGGTTGAAACCGACGTAGATCAGCGCCGGCACCGTCATCCCGCCGACCGCGGCGGCGACGGGCAGGACCGCACGTCGGGGCTCCCGCAGGTCACCGGCGACGAACTCACGCTTGAGCTCCAGCCCGGCGACGAAGAAGAAGATCGCCAGGAGGCCGTCGGCGGCCCACTGGCCCAGGGTGAGATCGAGGTGCAGTGCCTCGGGGCCGATCGTCAGGTCACCCAACGACTGGTAAGCCCCGGACCAGGGCGAGTTCGCCCAGGCCAGGGCGAGCAGCGCGGCGACCAGGAGCAGAATCCCACCGACCGTCTCGGTGCGGAGGATGTCGCCGATCCGGCGTACCTCGGGCCAACTGCCGCGGGGAAGGAGCTGCGGCTGGCCGGGCGTGGGTGGCGGGGTCATCGGGAGCCTCCGGAGGGGTCGCTGACGGAACCGCCGACCAGGCTTCCCGGCACACCACTGATCATTTTAGCCGAACGAGCGGCATCGGCCCGAATCCCCCGATGGGTGCGGCGGCCCGCCGGATCACCCCAGGTCGAAGTCCACGACGGCCGGCGCCCGCCGGACCCGCACCGGGGTCGCGGCGTCGAACCCGGCGGCGTCGCGGTGCCACACCGGCTGGGCGTACGAGCAGTCGCAGCGCAGCTTGACCCGTTGGCCGGGGAGCAGGCGCAGGGCGTACGTGTCGCCCACGTCCGCCACGCCGGCCAGGTCACCGGTCGCCGCGTCGAACGCGAGGACCTGGGCGTAGGTGAGCAGCTCGTCGACCCGTACCGCCCCGCCCAGCGGTGTCCCGGCGGGCAGCGCCTGGTCGAGGGTCGCGGTCTGCTGGGCGCGGACCCGTACCGTCCGCGCCTGCGCCCGGGCGCCCACCCCACCGGACCACACGGTCGCGAACCCGTTCGCGGCGAACTGCACCGGCCAGTGGTACGGCCCGAGGCCGGTGATCGTGTAACGGCCGTCCTCGTCGGTGGTGGGGCCGTGGTCGCCGTACTTCGGGTCCGGCACGTAGGGCACCACCATCACCCTCGCGCGGGGAACCGGTGCGCCGGTCGCGGCATCGGTCACCACGCCGACGACGGTTCCCGGCGGGTCGAGCCGGACGGTCGGCGCGCTGGTCACCGCCCCGGCCCGGACGTGGACGACCTGTGCCCGTTCGCGCTCACCGGTGCCGCCGTGCCGGCCCACCCACTGCAAGCCGTGGACCGTCGCGTCGTAGGGGCGCACCAGGAGCCGGTACTTCCCCGGGGCCACGTCGCCGGTCAGCAGGACACCCTGCTCGTCGGAGCAGCCCCCGTACCGGCCGAGTTGGTCCTCTCCGATGGTGACCGCGGCGAGGGCTGCGGCGTCCACCGGGACGAGCGCGGCGCAGGCCCGGGCGACCGGCGCGCCGGTGGCCGCGTCGCGCACCACCGTGCGGACCTGGCCGGGCGCGGGAGACCCGGATCCGGGGGTACGCGCGGCAGCCGGCGCGGCGGCCTCCACGACGAGCAGTGCGACGGCGACGGTGGCGGTCAGGTGGCGCAGGAGTGCGCGGCTCATGGGCGTGGTCCCTTCCGGCGGTGTGACGGGTGAGCCGACGCTAACGGGCCGTAGCTGATCCAAATCGGTCAATGTCGTTATGCCGACGGTCGGCGGCCCGGCAATCCGCACGCTCCGCGCACAAGGCGCTGTGTGCCCGAATCGGGCACACGCGTCACGAGTACCGCATAGCGTCACGGGGCAGGTCCACCGTGCGGTGCGGTGGACCGGTGCTGACGTTCACCGTGTCGCGCGGTGGACCGGTGGTGACGTTCACCGGAGGGAGCGGACATGAGCCGTGTCGAGACCGTGCTCCTGCCGGAGCTGGACGGGCCGGTGCCGGCGGCGCTGCCGAGCGCGCTCGGGCTGCTGAGCCTGGCCCTGGGCGTGGGCGCCCTGGTCGCGCCCGGCCCACTCGCGCGACTGACCGGGGTGGACGACTCCCCGGCCGCGCGGGCCGTGCTCCCGACGGTCGGCCTGCGCGAGCTGGGCAGCGCCGCCGGCCTGCTCAGCGGTCGTCACCCGGCAGGCTGGGCATGGAGCCGGGTGGCCGGCGACGTCATGGACCTGACCCTGCTCGGGCGTGCCCTCGCCGACCGCGACGGTGAACGCCGTCGCCGCGTCGCGCTGACCACCCTCGCGGTAGCCGGGATCGCCGCCGTCGACCTGCTCTCCGCCGTGCGAATCGGGCGCGCCCGACGGGCCCGCGCCCGGGTGATCCGGATGGAGATCGGCGTGACGGTCAACCGGTCGCCCGCCGAGGCGTACCGGTTCTGGCGCGACGTGGAGAACCTGCCCCGGTTCATGGCACACCTCGAATCGGTACGCGCCGACGACCTGCGCCGCTCGCACTGGGTCGCCCGCGGCCCGGCCGGTCGACACGTCGAGTGGGACGCCGAGATCATCGACGACCAGCCGAACAAGTCGATCACCTGGCGGTCGTTGCCGGGTACCGGTGTGCCCAACGCGGGCCGCGTGCGATTCGTGCCGGCGCCCGGTGACCGGGGCACCGAGGTCCGGGTCGAACTGCGCTACGCGCCGCCGGCCGGCTCACTCGGCCGGACGGTGGCGAAACTCTTCGGCGAGGAACCCGAGCAGCAGGTCCGCGACGACCTGCGCCGGTTCAAGCAGGTGCTGGAGACCGGCGAGGTGGTCCGTTCCGAGAGCAGCCCCAACGGCATCTCCGTACGCCAGCAGGCCGCACAACGCCCCGCCCAGCCGCTGCCGGCGTCCCGCCGCTGATCCGCCGTGCGGCGTCCCGCCGCTGATCCGCGCACGCTCTGGAAGGGACCGAGAATGAAGGCCACCGCCTGGATGGGCACCGACAGCGTCAAGGTGATCGACGTACCCGATCCGACCATCATGAACGCCCGGGACGCGATCGTGCGGATCACCACCACCGCCATCTGCGGCTCCGACCTGCACCTCTACCACGGCTACATCCCCGCGATGCGCAAGGGCGACATCCTCGGTCACGAGTTCATGGGCGAGGTGGTCGAGGTCGGCCCACAGGTCCGCAACCTCACAGTCGGCGACCGGGTGGTGGTGCCCTTCCCGATCGCCTGCGGGCACTGCTCGTCCTGCCAGCGCGGCCTCTACTCGGTGTGCGAGAACTCCAACCCGAACGCCGGCATCGCCGAGAAGATCATGGGGCATTCGCCGGCCGGCATCTTCGGTTACTCCCACCTGCTCGGCGGCTACGCCGGCGGTCAGGCCGAGTACGCCCGGGTGCCGTTCGCCGACGTCGGCCCGCTCAAGGTGCCCGACGAGGTCGCCGACGACCAGGCGGTCATGCTCGCCGACGTGTTCCCGACCGGCTACATGGGCGCCGAGATGTGCGACATCAAACCCGGTCAGGTCATCGCCGTCTGGGGCGCCGGGCCGGTCGGACTGTTCGCCGCCGCCAGCGCCCGGCTGCTCGGCGCCGAGCGGGTGATCATCATCGACCGGTACCCGTACCGGCTGCGGCTGGCCGAGGAGCACATCGGCGCCGAGACCATCAACTACGAGGAGTCCGACGTGTTGGACACCCTCAACGAGATGACCGCAGGCCGGGGCCCCGACGCGTGCATCGACGCGGTCGGCCTGGAAGGACACCACGGCAACGCCGCGATGTACGCCTACGACCGGGCCAAGCAGACCGCACGGGTCGAGACGGAACGGCCGTTCGCCCTGCGCCAGGCGATCCTGGCCTGCCGCTCCGGCGGGGTGGTGTCGGTCGTCGGCGCGTACGGCGGTTTCGTCGACAAGTTCCCGATGGGCGCGTTCATGAACCGCTCCCTGGTCATGCGGACCGGTCAGTGCCACGTCCAGCGCTACACCCGGCCGCTGCTGGAACGCATCCAGCGCGGCGAGATCGACCCGAGCTTCATCGTCAGCCACCGGATGCCGCTGCGCGACGCCCCGAAGGGCTACAAGATCTTCCAAAAGAAGCAAGACGACTGTACGAAGGTGCTGCTCAAGGTCTGACCGGGCGGCCCGTCTGCCGGCCGGGGGAGTGCTTCGCGCGCTGCCTGTGGAGCTGATGTCGTAAACGATTCAGCCCGAATCGGCGTGGAGTGCCCTGCCGTGAAGCCGAGCGGTTGTTCATTCCGGGGCGGCGTGGTGTCTCTGCCGTGGAGCCGAGCGGTCGTCACGGCCCCGGTCGGCGTGGAGTGCCCGGCCGTGAAGCCGAGCGGTCGTCACGGCCCCGGTCGGCGTGGAGTGCCCGGCCGTGAAGCCGAGCGGTCGTCACGGCCCGGATGCGTGATGTCGTGACCCACGGGTCGGCTGATGTCGCAAACGATTCAGGTCCACAGGGGCCGACCACCACCGTAGGTCGCGCTGTGCCACATAGTCCCGGGCGCGTCTCCCGCCGGGCGCTGACCCCGCTGGTCGGGCTCCTGGCTGCCGCGCCGGGGTGTTTGCCAGCGGCTAGCGTGTCGCCATGGAGAGTGGTGGCACGTCGATGCCGTTCTCGGCCGATCTCACCGTCCGGCTGCGGCCGGTCAGCGAGCCTGACCTGGGGATGTTCCGGCGGTTCTGCACCGAGCCGGGCCTGATCGGGCTGGACTGGGCCGGCTTCCGCGACGCCGGCGCGCCGGCACGGCGGTTCGCCGTCGACGGCTACCTCGGCGAGGACGACGGACGGCTCGTCGTGGAGATCGAGCAGGAGCAGGTTGCCGCCGGCATCGTCAGCTACACCGCTGGGCGTTACGCCGGGCGGGCGTCGTACTGGGAGATCGGCATCGTCCTGCTGCCGCCGTGGCGGGGTCGGGGGATCGGCTGGCGGGCGCAGGCGCTCCTGTGCGAGTACCTCTTCCAGCACAGCCCGGCGCAGCGCATCCAGGCCGGCACCCACCCGGAGAACGTGGCCGAGCAGCGGTCGCTGGAGAAGGCCGGCTTTCAGCTCGAAGGCATCATCCGGGCCTGCGAGTTCCGGGCCGGTCAGTGGCGCGACGGCTACCTCTACAGCCGGCTGCGAGACGACCCGCCGCCCGCAGCGCTCGCCGAGACCCCACCCGTTGAATGACGGAATGTCCGGGTCGGCGGGTACCCCCGGTTTGTGACCGGGGCCCCGGGGAACTCGCCCGGTTCGCCCGCAGACCGGCCGGTCGGCGGTCGAGGGGAGGGAGCGCGTCATGGAGTACGAGCAGATGATCGCCACGGTCCGGCAGCGCGCCGGTCTCGGGGAGAACGAGGCTGTCCGGTCCGTGCAGGCCGTCCTGTCGGTGCTCGGGGAACGGCTCGCCGGCCAGGAGGCCGACAACCTGGCGGCACAACTGCCCGAGCCGCTCAACGGGTCCGTCACCCGCAACCCGCAGGGCCGCCGGTGGGACGTCGGCGATTTCCTGAAGCACGTCGGTGACCGCGAACAGGTCCAGAACGCGGACCAGGTGCGCGAACACGCCCAGGCGGTGCTGCGTACCGTCGCCGAGGCGCTCGACGACGACGAGCGGAACGACCTGCTCGCCCAACTGCCCGGCGGCATCATCGACCTCTTCGGCGTGCCCACCCCACGCGGCTGAGCACCGAGGCGTCGCGACCGCTCGGCTGAGCACCCGGGCGTCGCGGCCCGCTCGGCTAGGCGGGCCACGGGGTCAGCGGGCGCGGACCCCGGCCTCCACGGTCAGGGTCCCCGCCTCGGCGTCGATCGTGGCCCGCGCGCCGAGCGGCACGGTGAGCTGCCCGTTGCCGTGCCCCAGCCGCAGCCCGCCCAGGACCGGCACACCCAGGTCGTACAGGCGGTCTTTCAGCACCGCCGCGGCGTCCCACTCGCCCGGCCCGCCGACGCTGTTGGTGATCTGACCGACGGCCACCCCGGCGACCCGGGACAGCGCACCCACCCGGCGCAACTCCGTCAGCATCCGGTCGATGCTGTACGGCGCCTCGTCCACGTCCTCGAAGAACAGGATCGCGCCGTCGAACCTCGGGACGTCCCCGGCGCCGAACGAGGTGGAGAGCAGCGTCAGGCAGCCGCCCAGCAGCGGGCCCGACGCTCGACCCGGCACCACCACGGGCGCGGCCGTCTCGGCCGGGTCCCTGGTGATCGTGACGGGTGCGGTGGTCATCACCGCCCTGCGCAGCGCCTCCGCCGACTCGGGGCCGGTGCGGGCGTCGTTCCAGTTGACCATCGGGCCGTAGAAGGTGACCAGGCCGGCCTCGCGCCAGAGCCTGCCCTGGATGCTGGTGATGTCGCTGAACCCGACGACCACCCGAGGATCCCGGCGCAGACCGGCGACGTCCATCCGGTCCACGATCCGCTGGGTGCCGTAACCGCCCCGGGCGGCGAAGACCGCTCGTACCCCCGGGTCGTTGAGCGCGGCGTTCAGGTCGGCCAGGCGCTGCTCGTCGGTGCCGGCCAGGTAGCCGTACTTCGCGTAGACGTGCTCGCCCAGCTCGACCTCCAGACCCCAGCTCCGCAGGATCTCGATGCCGCGACCCATCAGCGTGGGATCGGGAGTCCGGCCGGGCGCGACGACTCGAACCCGGTCACCGGGCACCAGCGCCGGGGCGCGCGACACCCGCTTGGGACCTCCCGGCGCGGCCTGCGCCGCGGTGGCCGTGCCGACCAGCAACGCGCCGCCGGCAGCCGCCGCCCCGGCGCCCAGCAGGTGCCGTCGAGAGAGGGCGCGGTCCGCGGACCTCGGGGTCGGAATGCGGTCACGTCCGGATGCGCTCATGGGCGGCCCCCTCATCGGCGTCGATGTCCGCGCCGCACCAGAGTACGACAAGCATCGATCGCCCGGGGGGCGGTGATCAGCGGGTCAGGGGATGGGCCACTCGTGCACCGGGCGGTTGCTGTGCATCAGGTCCACGTAGTGGCGGACCACCTCGCGCAGCGCCTCCGGCCGGTCCAGGTGGTCGGCGGACTCCAGTCGGTGCAACGTCTCCACCTGCCAGCTCGCGCCGTTGCGGCCGGTCAGGCAGCGCTGCTCGATGATGCCGAGCAACCGGTCCCGCTCACCCGGGTCGAGCCCCCACCGGTCCAGACCGTGGTGCGCCAGCGGCAGCAACCGGCGCAGCACCAGCTCGGTGACCGGCAGGTAGCCGAGGCCGGGCCAGAAGACCTGCGCGTCGATGCCGTGCCGGGCGCAGTTGGTGAAGTTCTCCTCGGCGGCGCTGAACGACATCTGCGACCACAGTGGTCGGTCCGACTCGGCGAGGGCCCGGACCAGCCCGAAGTAGAAGGCGCCGTTGGCGACGGTGTCCAGCACGGTCGGGCCGGCCGGTAGCACCCGGTTCTCCACCCGCAGGTGGGGTCTGCCGCGCGACACGTCGTACACCGGGCGGTTCCACCGGTAGACGGTGCCGTTGTGCAGGCGCAACTCGTTGAGGTTGGGCACCTCACCGGCGGCCAGGGCCTGCGTCGGGTCCTCCGGGTCACAGACCGGCAGCAACGCCGGGAAGTAGCGCACGTTCTCCTCGAACAGGTCGAACACGCTGGTGATCCAGCGTTCCCCGAACCAGACTCTGGGGCGTACCCCCTGGGCTTTGATCTCTTCCGACCGGGTGTCGGTGGCCTGCTGGAACAGCGGGATGCGGGTCTCGCGCCACAGCTCCCGGCCGAAGAACAGCGGCGAGTTCGCGCCGACCGCCACCTGGATGCCGGCGACCGCCTGGGCGGCGTTCCAGTAGTCGGCGAACTGGGGTGGGCTGACCTGTAGGTGGAACTGGGTGCTGGTGCAGGCCGCCTCCGGGGTGATCGTGTCGGCGGTCACGGCCAGCCGTTCCACGCCGCTGATGGCGATCGGCAGGTCCTCGCCGCGAGCCGCGAAGATCTGCTCGTTGAGCAGTTTGTACCGCGGGTTGGCCGAGAGGGTCTCGGCGGTCAGGTGCTCCGGGCGCACCGTCGGCAGGATGCCGATCATGACCATGTGCGCCCCGATCGTCCGGGCCTTCACCTCGGCGGCGTTGAGGCTGGCCCGCACGTACTCCTCGAAGTCGGCGGTGCCGGCGCCGGTCAACCGGCGCGGCGGCACGTTGATCTCCACGTTGAACTGGCCCAGCTCGGTCTGGAAGCTCGGGTCGGCGATGGCCGCCAGCACGTCGGCATTGCGCATCGCCGGATTCGACGACTCGTCGACGAGGTTCAGCTCGATCTCCACGCCGGTCATCGGCCGGTCGACGTCGAAGCGCGACTCGCGCAGCATCTCGGCGAAGACGTCCAGACAGCGACGGACCTTGTCGCGATAGCGGGCCCGATCCTCGCGACTGAAGGTGCGTACGCCGACGTCCTCGCCCATGGTCACCACCCTGTCACCGCTGGTCCCTCTAACCTCGCACGCGATCGACGGGCGGGGGAAGGGCTGACGGTTCTTTCCTACCCAGTCAGCGCGCCCGGCTAGCATTGCGCCGCGAAAGGTGGTGGCGTGCGGATGCGCGAGAAGGTGACCCGGTTGTTCGTCGCGGCGGCGATCGCCGAGGCCTGCTCCTGGCTGGCCCTGCTGGTCGGCATGCTGGTCAAGTACGGCCCGCCGGAGAACGAGCTGGGCGTGCAGATCTTCGGGCCGATCCACGGCGGCCTGTTCGTCGCGTACGTCCTGCTGGTGCTGGCCGTGGCCCGGCTGCACCGGTGGAGCCTCCTGGCCACGGCGGTGGCCCTCGTCAGCGCGGTGCCGCCGTTCGCCACAGTGGTCTTCGAGCGTTGGGCCCGCCGCCGGGGCATGCTCGGTGTCGACAGCCGGCCCGTCCGCGAGCCCGCGCCGGTCGGCTGACCCCGCTGATCCGTCCGACCTGATCCGGGCCGGGCGCGGTCAGGTCAGCGCGGAGCAGGCCACGACACCGGCCAGCAACAGCCCGCCCAGGAACGCCTGCAACAGCAGCGGCGGCCCGAGGTGCGACCAGAGCGTCGCGGTACGCGGAGTCAGCAGCTGCCCGGTGGTGAGGTTGACGATCCGCTCGATCCGGGGCGGCAGCTCCGGGTCCCGCTGCGGGCGCAGGGTGAGCTGCACCTGGTCCGCCGGGTGCAGGGCGCTCTGCGGCAGGTGGCCGTGTAGCTCCACCTCGCACAGCTGGCCCGCGGTGTTTCGCAGGCGCACCGGGGTGACCAGGTACTCCGGGCCCTGCTTCAACTGCTTCCACCGTCGGCGGGCGCCACCACCGCCGAACGAGAACAGCGAGCGCAGCAGCAGGGCGGGAAGGCTGGCGACGGCCGCCGCCGCGAGCACCGCCACCAGCACCGGCTGCCCGATGCGTACCTCCCGGGTGTAGCCGTCCAACAGGCGGATCAGCCGCCCCGTGACGATCCGCTCCGTCGGGTGCACGATCCGTCGGGTATCGAGTCCGCTGTCCATCTCCACCACCGAGAGTCCGCTTGTGTTCACAGATCGTATCGACGTCCTGGGTTGAACGACGTGAATGAAACCTGGTCACGGGCTCACGGCCGCGAGGTGACATCCCGGGCGACAGGGGTAAGCGGGGGGCCGAGCTGGAAAGGGGTCGAGCATGCAGCTGTCCTTCCTGCGCCCGCTCTACGACCGTCCCGGGCCGTGGTGCTCGGTGTACCTGGACGCCTCCGCCGACACGGAGGACGCCCATCCCGCGTTGGACCTGCGGTGGCGCGCCTTGCAGAGTCAACTCACCGACCAGGGGGCCGACGAGGCGAGCGTCGCCGCGCTGGACCGGGTGATCCGTGGGCACGACCCGATGGTCGGTGACTACGGCCTGGCGGTCTTCGCCAGTCACGGCCGGGTGGTGCTCTCCGAGTACCTGTCCGCGCCACCACTGCGCGACCTGGCCACGTTCGCACCACTGCCGCACGTCATGCCGCTGCTCGCCCAGCGCGGCGAACAGGTCGCCTGGGTGCGGGTGGTCGCCGACCGGATGGGCGCCGACGCCATGGCGGTCAGCGCCGGCGGCGTACCCCGACGGGCACACGTAGCCGGTCGGGACGAGTTCCCGCTGCGACGGACGAAGCCCGGCGGCTGGTCCCAGTCCCGGTACCAGCGGGCGGCCATGGAGGCCTGGCACCAGAACGCCGGCGACGTCACCGCCGCGACCGCGGACCTGGCCGACCGGGTCGGCGCGGACGTGGTCGTCGTCGCCGGTGACGTCCGCGCCACCGGGATGATCGCCGCCCAGATGCCGGAGCGGTGGCAGGACCTCGTGGTCCGCACCGACGCCGGATCCCGGGCCGGCGGCGCCGACCAGACGCTGCTCGACGACCTCACCGTGCAGACCATCGCCGAGGTCGCCGACCAGCGGATCGCCGCCACGCTGGACAAGTTCGGCGTGCAGGAGGACGTCGGCGGGGGACTCGACGCGGTCGTCTCGGCCCTGCAACGCAACCAGGTGGACACGATGATCATCGTGGACGACCCGTCGGCCACCGGTGAGCTGTGGATCGGCGCGGAACCCACCGAGATCGCCGTCGACCCGGGGCAGCTGGCCGCCATGTCGGTCGACGACCCGCAACGGGTACGCGCCGACGCGGCGCTGGTCCGCGCGCTCGTCGGCACCGACGCGGCGCTGACCGTGCTCGGCCCGGACGAGGCGCCCGACCTGACCGACGGCGTCGGCGCGGTGCTGCGCTACGTCGACCCCAGCACACCGGGGCGCGGCAATGGCTGAGCGCCGCGTCGCGGACCTGGTGGTGGAACGGCTCCTGGCCTGGCGGGTGCCCCGCGCCTTCGGCTACCCGGGGGCGGCGATCGCCCCGCTGGTCGAGGCGTTGGAGAGCACCGGCGGGGAACCGGCGTTCATCCCGGCGCGACACGAGGAGACCGCCTCGTTCATGGCCACCGGCCACGCCAAGTTCACCGGCGGCATCGGCGTCTGCCTCGCCACCCAGGGGCCCAGCGCCGTCCAACTGCTCAACGGCCTCTACGACGCCAAGCTGGACAGCAAGCCGGTGGTGGCGATCGTCGGGGAGGACATCTCCGGGCCGCTCGGCGGCGCGCATCAGGAGATCGGGCTGAGCCGGCTCTTCGGGGACGTGTGCAACCAGTTCGTCCGGTACGGCCGCAGCCCCGAGGACGTGGCGGCGCTGCTGGACCAGGCGTTCCGTACCGCCGCGGCGACCCGCAGCCCGACCTGTGTCGTGCTGCCCCGGCAGTTGCAGGAGGCCGTGGTGCCCGACCTGCAACCGTCCGCCGTCGGGGTGATCTCGGCGGCCCCGGGTGAGCCGCTGGCCCGGGTGCTGCCGCACGACGTGGACCTCGACGCCGCCGCCCAACTGCTCGACGGTGGACAGCGCGTCGCGATCCTCGTCGGCCAGGGCGGGCGCGACGCGGCCGCCGAGATCATCGAGGTGGCCGACCGGCTCGGCGCCGGCGTGGCCACCTCCCTGCTGGGCAAGCCGGTGCTCGACGAGCGGCTGCCGTTCCACACCGGTGTCCTCGGCGAGGTCGGCACCCCGGCCGCGGCCGAGCTGATGGGCGGCTGCGACACGCTGCTGCTGGTCGGCACGAACGACCCGTGGACCGAGTACTTCCCGATGCCGGAACAGGCCCGCACGGTGCAGGTCGACATCGACGGTCGGCGGATCGGCACCCGCTACCCGGCCGACGTTCCGCTGGTCGGTGACGCCGCCGAAACCCTGCGGGCACTGCTGACCCGCCTGCGCGGTCGACCCGAGCAGCGGTGGCGCGCCACCGTGGAGGCGTCGGTGGACCGGTGGCGTGACGTCGCCGCCGACCGGGTCGCCGCACCCGCCGAGCCGGTCAACCCGCAACTCGTACTCCAGGAACTGTCCGCCCGGATGCCGGGCTCCGGCGCCGTCGCGGTCGACGTCGGCTCGGTCCTCTACTGGTACGCCCGACACCTCACCCTCCCACCGGGAGTGAACGCCCAACTGTGCGGCACGCTCGGCTCGATGGGCTGCGCCCTGCCGTACGCGGTGGCCGCGAAGCTCGCCGCCCCCGACCAACCGGTGGTCGCGCTGGTCGGCGACGGGGCGATGCAGCTCAACGGGCTCGCCGAACTGATCACCGTCGCGCACCACTGGCAGCAGTGGCGGGACCCTCGCCTGGTGGTGCTGGTGCTCAACAACCGGGACCAGAACGGCATGGGCGGTGGGCTGGCCCCGTCGTCCGACCCGATGCGCCGCCGCCCCGACGTCCCGTACGCCGGCTGGGCCCGACTGCTCGGCCTGCACGGGGTGCGGGTGGACCGTCCGGAGCTGGTCGGCGCCGCCTGGGACGAGGCCCTCGCGGCGGACCGTCCCTGCGTACTGGAGGCGGTCGTCGACCCGGCGGTGTCGTTGGCGCCGCCGGAGCCGGCGTTCGCCGACCTGCGGGGCCTGTACGCCGACGGCGCTCCCGCCCGCAAGGTCCGGGAGCAGGTGGAGGTCACCGCGAACGCCCAGGACTTCGTTTAGCCGCCCCGGGCCAGGGCATCAGAAGCGGCCCCGACGACACTGGAGGTCCCATGCCCGAGCCCGCTGACCGCCGCTACGGTCCCGCGACTCTTCCGCGGCCGCGCGGCCCGCTCTCCGCGGCGGTCGTCGAGGCTCTGCGGCGGCCGCCGCACGACCTGCCGGCCGGCGTCGACGTCGACCCGGCGGACCCGATCACCGACGAGGATCTCCAGCTGACCCTGTTCCTCTGCTACGAGCTGCACTACCGGGGTTGGCTCGGGGTCGACGAGTCGTGGGAGTGGCAACCGACGCTGCTCGCGCTGCGCGCCCACTGCGAACGGGTCTTCGAGGCGGCGGTGCGCCGGCTGGTCGGCACGCCGGTGGTGCCCGCCGCCGGGGTGGCCGCGGGCCTGGCCGAGCTGGTCGCGGCCGACGACGGGCCGGCACTGGCCGCGAACCTCCAGCGACGCGCCGACCTCGCCCAGTTCCGCGAGTTCGTCGTGCACCGGTCCGTGTACCACCTGCGCGAGGCGGACCCGCACAGCTGGGCGCTACCCCGCCTCGGTGGGCCGGCCAAGGCCGCACTCGTGGAGATCCAGACCGACGAGTACGGCAACGGCCGGCTGGACCGGATGCACGCCGAGCTGTTCCGGTGCACCCTCGACCGGCTGGGGCTGGACGTCGGGTACGCCGCCCACCTGGACGCCGTACCGGCGGTGACCCTGGCGACCAACAACCTGATGTCGCTGTTCGGCCTGCACCGGCGACTGCGCGGCGCGCTGCTGGGGCACCTCGCCGCGTTCGAGATGACCTCCTCGTTGCCGAACCGCCGCTACGGCAACGGGCTGCGCCGGCTGGGCTTCGACGAGGTGGCCACCCGCTTCTACGACGAGCACGTCGAGGCCGACGCGGTGCACGAGCAGATCGCCGCCCACGACATGTGCGGTGGCCTGGTCCGGGTCGAGCCGGCCCTCGCCCCCGACGTGCTGTTCGGAGCGGCGGCCGGGCTCGCGCTGGACCGGTCGTTCGCCGCGCACCTGCTGGACAGCTGGGCCGCCGGCCGCAGTTCACTGCGGCCACCCGCTCCGCCGGCCCTGCCGCCGACCGTCTCGCTCGTCGGGTCGACCCCGGCTGCCTCACCGGCTGCGGTCACCCCGCCGTCCCCGCCCGCGCTCGTCTGACTGGTCGCGCTGGGCCGCGCGGGCCGCGCTGGTCGCGCTGGGCCGCGCGGCTGGGCTGGTCGTGGGGGCTGCGCCGCCCGCGCTGGGCTGGGCCGGTCGGGCGGGCTGGGCCGGTCGTGCGGGCTGCGCCGGTCGGGCGGGCTGGGCCGGTCGTGCTGGGCCGTGCCCCGGAGCCGGCGGGGTGCCCGCCGACGGGCACAGGGGGCTTGCTTCGTCCTTTGCTCTGCACCCATGGAGGCGACGGTTACGGACCGTGCGTGGTGCCTGGGTGGGTGCAGAGCAAAGGCGGCGTGGGTGGGGGTTGGGTCCGGATGGCGGGCCTTCACTGACCAGGGCGGGCACTGAGCGAAGCCGGCGCGCGTGGGGGTGGGACCCGCCGGGGCGCTTCCGGAGCGTGACGGGGTGACGTCGGCGGTCAGCCCTCGCGGGCGGTGCCCGCCCGGAAGTTGACCGCCTTGTGGGTGCCGTCGCAGAACGGTTTGAGCGCCGACTTGCCGCACCGGCACAGCGCCACGGTGCCCCGGCGCGCGTCGATCCGCTCGCCGCTCGGCGTGACCAACGCGAAGTCACCCCGGACCAGCAGCGGTCCGTCCTCGTACGGGGTGATCGTGGCGGCCGCTGGCTCGCTGGTGTCGTCGGTGCCCATGGCCCCGGAAGTGCCCGCCCTGGCCGCACCGAAACCCGAGCGACCGAACGCCGTTGATGACCGGCGGACCCCTCTGACCAGCGGAATGTGCCGCCGGGTGGGTGATGCCCCGTTTGAACCCCATCGGGACGGGAAGCCGGGCCGCGTGGTGAGCGAACGAGGCAAGGTGGGGCCGGTGCACAAGGTGCACAAGGGGCTCACGGCCGATGGCGCCGGTCTCGCCGGCGACCGGGTCGTGGCCGCGGGCAGCGCCGCCCGGGTGCTGGTCGCCGCCACCGCCCGGGCGCTGCGGGGCGAGGACTGCGCCGACCTCGGGCACACCGGGCCCACGTCGCGTTTCCCCGGCGCCCCGGAACCGGTACGCCGGGCCGCCGTCACCCGGGCCGCCGGACGGGTCGCGCTCACCGACGCCCAGATCGACGAGGTGGACGCCGCCCGGGTCGCTCGCTGGTTCGTCGACCAGTACCCCCGTCGGCGTTACCCCGGCGTGCTGATCGGCTCTCCGCACGGCGGCCTGGCACACCTGGCCGTGGCACTCGGCGTGCCGTGGTTGCCGGCCGGCTTCGAGATGACCGCGCACTGGTCCGACGGCGCGGTGGACCGCCCGGCGGACGCCCTGGAGCACGGTGCGGCACTCGCCACCCGGTTGCTCGCCGGCAACCCCGACCTGCACCTGCGGCAGGTGCACTGCCCGGCCAGCCGTGGCCCGCTGACCGGGGCGACCGTGGCGGTGGCCGCCGCGTGGCGGGCGCTGCCGACCGCGTACACGCGGTTCCTGGCCGACCGGCTGCTCCCCGGCGCCCCGGTGCTGCTGGTCCGCGACGCGCGCACCTGGCCGGTCCTGGAAGGCGGCCCGGGACACAGTTTCCAGGTCGGCTGCCCGGCCAGCGGGCTGGACCCGGTGGACTTCCACCCGGACAGCCACGCCCTGCGGCAGGTCCTGCGCTCGGCCGGCGGCGACGCGACCCGGTGGGCGCCGCCGGAGGTGTCCGTCCCGTCGGGCAGCGCCGAGCACGGTGTCGACTCCGGCTTCGAGCTGGCCGCGCAGGACTGGTCCGCGCGTCACGGGCACCCGCTGCACCGGGTGTTGGTGCCCCGCCCGGCGGCACTGAGCGCGGCCGTCGCCGACCTGTACCGGCGGTGGCTGCGCGCCGCGGGCAAGACCGGTGACCGGTTGGTGGTGGAATGCGGGCGTCTGCTCGACCCGTGGCAGGTGGTACGGGCGGGGCTGGTGCCGTACTGGTGCGAGAACGCCACCCGGCGCACCGTCGACGAGGCCGAGTGGTGGCTGGCCGGCAGCGAGCCGTTCAGCTCGGTGGACGTGTTGCCCGAGCCGCCCGGGATGCGCTCACCCGCCCTGGCCGGGCTGCCGCAGTGGCTGGCCGTGGCCGGGTTCGGGCGGCGGCGTCGGGCGTTGGACCGCAGCAGCGCGCGCGGCTACCCGGTGACGCCCGTGCCCACCCGCCGGGCCACGGAGGTCCTTCGTGCCCAGCCGTACGACCTGCCCGTACCGCCCCCGCTGAGGCTCGCCGAGGCCCTCGACGCGCTCCGCGACAGCGGCGGCCACCAGGGGTTGTCGGTCTCCTGAGGCGGAGCACGCCGAAACATCCTCGCGAACCCGGGGTCCCGTGATTGAGTACCTACGGAGCGGGAACATCGCTGGCTGCGACAGCCTGATTGCGCTGCGTGGACGCGTTGTCGCCCGCTGGCATCCCAGTCACTGACCCACTTTTCCGGCCCGGTGCGTGGCTCGACCACGCGCACGACCGGTTTCCCGATCCGGGCGGGGGACCTTCCTGAGGGAGGCGCGGATGTTCGGACAGACGAGTACGACCACGACCACACCACCACCCACCGATCGAGGTCTGGAGGACCTCGACGCGGCGGCACTGGCGTACGCGGCCCGGATCGAAGGGCTGCCGCCGGAGCGACGGGGGGAGGCCCGCGAGGACCTGGTGCGCTTCGCGCTGCCCTTCGCCGGGCGGCTGGCCCGCCGGTACCGGGGTCGGGGGGAGCCACTGGAGGACCTGGAACAGGTCGCCCGGCTGGGGCTGGTCAACGCCGTCGACCGGTATGACCCGGAACGGGGGTCCTTCACCGCGTACGCCGCGATCACCATCGTCGGTGAGATCAAACGGCACTTCCGGGACCGGACCTGGGGCGTACACGTGCCCCGCCGGTTGCGGGACCTGATCCTCGAGGTGGGGCAGGCGACGGCCGCGCTGACCAGCGAGCTGTCCCGGGCCCCGTCGGTGGCCGAACTGTCGGCCCGACTGGAGACCCCGGAGGAGGAGATCCTCGCCGCGCTGGAGTCGGCGGCCGGCTACAGCCCGGCCTCCCTCAACGCCCCGGTGGGTGGGGAGAGTTCCGCGGAGTTCGGCGACCTGGTCGGCGAATCGGACAACGCGCTGGAGTCGGTCGACGACCGGGTCACGGTGAGCGGTCTGCTGCACCGGCTGCCCTGGCGGGAGCGGCGCATCCTGGCCATGCGCTTCTACGGCAACCAGACCCAGGCGGAGATCGCCGCCCGGTTCGGCATCTCGCAGATGCACGTCTCCCGGTTGCTGTCGCGAGCGCTCACCTGGCTGCGTCAGGCGATGCTCGCCGACGCGCCGCCGCCGTGGCAGAACGGGGCCGCCGAACCCGACCCGGGCAAGACCCGGATCTCGGTCAAGCAGAACGGTGACCGGGTGGTGGTCGAGGTCGGCGGCGAGATCGACCGCGACGGCGCGGACCAGTTGCGCCGGGCCATGCTGGAGGCGGTCACCGGACAGCCCAGCGAGGTGGTCGTCGACCTGGTCGGCGCGGGCGGGTTCGACGCCGGTGGGATCGCCGCCCTGATGGCCGGGCGGGACGCGGCGGAGCGGACCGGGGTGCCGCTGCGTCTGACCCGGGTCCAGCCCGCGGTACGCCGTTCGCTCACCGCCGCCGGCCTGGCGCCCGCCCGGGACTGAGCGGCGGTCCCCGGCGTCCGCCCGGAACCCGAGCCGCCCGGAACCGAGCCACTCATCCCGACCGGAGCGCCGCCGGTCGCGACGAACGACGAGGGCCGACACCCGCCGGGTGTCGGCCCTCCGGCGTACGTCGATCAGCGTTCTTCGGGGTTGTCCTCGCCGTGCGGGTGACGCCAGCGTTCGTGCGGCTTCGGCGGGTCCTCGGCGTCCTGGGGCGCGTCGCTCTGCTCGAAGCTCGGACGCCGTATCCCCTCGGGTTCCGGCACGTCCACCGGACGGGCGCCGGAGCGTGGCGCGGGCTGGTACTCGGCCGCCTCGCGGGCACCGTGCGCGCCCTCGGCGGCCGGCGACTCCGGTGCGTGGTGCTCCAACTTCAGCTCCTCGGCGAACTCCTGCGGCGGCTTCGTGGTGCGCTGCGGTAGGTCCCGGCCCAGGTCGGCGACGAGCGGGCCGTACTTCAGGTCGAACGCGGGGCGCTCGGACCGGATCCGGGGCATCCGGTCGAAGTTGCGCAGCGGCGGCGGACAACTGGTGGCCCACTCCAACGAGTTGCCGAAGCCCCACGGGTCGTCCACCGTCACCACCGCCCCGTACCGCCACGACTTCCAGGCGTTGTAGATGAAGAACAGGGTGGACAGGCCGAGGATGAAGGCGAAGACGCTGGAGATCGTGTTCAGCGTGGTGAAGCCGTCGGTGGGCAGGTAGTCGGCGTAGCGGCGCGGCATGCCCTCGCTGCCCAGCCAGTGGTGCACCAGGAAGGTGCCGTGGAAGCCGATGAACATCGTCCAGAAGTGCGCCTTGCCGAGCCGCTCGTCGAGCAGCCGCCCGGTCATCTTCGGCCACCAGAAGTAGTAGCCGCCGAAGAGGGCGAACACCACGGTGCCGAACACCACGTAGTGGAAGTGCGCCACCACGAAGTAGCTGTCGTGGGTGTGCCAGTCGGCCGGCGGGCTGGCCAGCAGCACCCCGGTGAGGCCACCGAGCAGGAAGGTGACCAGGAAGCCGATGGCGAACAGCATCGGCGTCTCGAAGGTGAGTTGCCCCTTCCACATGGTGCCGATCCAGTTGAAGAACTTCACTCCGGTGGGCACCGCGATCAGATAGCTGAGGATGCTGAAGAACGGCAGCAGCACCTGACCGGTGGCGAACATGTGGTGCGCCCAGACCGTCATGGACAGCACGGTGATCGCCACGGTGGCCAGCACGATCCCGGTGTAGCCGAAGAGCGGCTTGCGGGCGAAGACCGGGATGATCTCGGTGATGATGCCGAAGAACGGCAACGCGATGATGTACACCTCGGGGTGGCCGAAGAACCAGAACAGGTGCTGCCAGAGCATCGGGCCGCCGGTGGCCGGGTCGTAGACGTGCGCGTTGAGCAGCCGGTCGGCCGACAGCGCCAGCAGCGCGGCGGCCAGCAACGGGAAGACGAGGATCACCAGCACGCTGGTGAACAGCATGTTCCACGTGAAGATCGGCATCCGGAACATGGTCATGCCGGGGGCACGCAGGGTGAGGATCGTGGTGATCAGGTTGACCGCGCCGAGGATGGTGCCGAGCCCGGAGACGACCAGGCCGAGCACCCACATGTTCGCGCCCACGCCGGGGCTGTGGTCCACGTCGCTGAGCGGGCTGTACGCGGTCCAGCCGAAGTCCGCCGAACCTCCCGGGGTGATGAAACCGCCGATCACCATGAGCCCGCCGAACAGGTACAGCCAGTAGGCGAGCGCGTTCAGGCGGGGGAACGACACGTCCGGCGCGCCGATCTGGATCGGCACGATGAAGTTGGCGAACCCGAACGCCGCAGGTGTGGCGAACAGCAGCAGCATCACCGCGCCGTGCGAGGTGAAGAGCTGGTTGTACTGCTCGGAGGAGAGGAACTGCATGCCCGGTCGGGCCAGCTCGGCGCGCATCACCATCGCCTGCAGCCCGGCCACCACGAAGAACCCGAAGGAGGTCAGCAGATACAGCAGGCCGATCTGCTTGTGGTCGGTCGTGGCGAGGAACTTGATCAACGAGTTGCCGGGAATCGGCGTGCGTACCGCTCCCGGGAAACCCCCGAACCGGGCCGGTGCCAGGATCGCCGGGCCCCGATCGCGACCGGGTTCCGTGGTTACCCGCTTGGGCATGGCTGCTCACCCCGTCGTGACGGCAGAAAGGACGGGCGTGCCTACCCGACCCTCGAACCATGTAACCAGGCCAGAGCGGTAAATTCGGTCAGATCGCTGGTACCGGGCGCAAGCGCCCCGAACACTCAGGTTGCCGGCAGCATCGCCCAGACGGCCTTGCCCTGCCCCGCGGGCACGCTGCCCCAACGCTGGGTCAGCTCCCGCACCAGCATCAGCCCCCGGCCACCCTCGGCGTGCAGGTCCGTCCCGCCCGGCCGGGCCTGCGCGTCACTGCCGTCCACCACCGCCAGGTGCAGGTACGGCCGGCGCAGGGTCACCGTCACGTGCATCGGGGTGCCGGCGTGGCGTACCACGTTGCCGACCAGCTCGCTCAGCACCAACGCGGCAGGTCCCGCCGCGTTGGGCAGGTTCCACCTGGCGCACGCGTCGGTGACCAGCTCCCGGGCCCGCCGGCACGCCTCGGCCACCGGCTCCAGCCGGGCCCGCATCCGCAACGTGGCACCCGCCAACCGGGCGGCCTCCGCGCAGTCCGCGGTGACCGGAACCACCCGGCAGGTGGTCGACTCGGCCAGCCAACGCGCGGCGACCGGCGACGGGGCGCACAGCACCACCGGCACCGCCGGCCACTCCTCGGCACGGCGGGCCGTCGCGGCGAAGACGGACAGCGCCAGCCGGTCCTCGACGCTCACCTCGGCCAGGTCGACCACCAACGCCTCCGGCTGGTCGACGAGCGCGTCGCTGAGCGCCCGGTGCACACTGCGCATGGTGCCCAGGTGCAGCGCACCGGCGAGTCGGACGACCGCCACCGGTGCCGTGGTGCGCACCTCGCAGGTGATCCGGCTCGACATCGCCACCCTCTATTCGCTGCTGGGTCGGGAGCTCCCCACTACCCGAGGCGGCCCGGCGTCAAACCGGGCCGACGGCCCGGCGAGGCGGTTCAGCTGCCGCAACGGGGCAGGTCACCGCCGGGGTCGCCCGGTCAGGACGCCCAACGCGATCATGCCCACGCCGAGGCCCAGGTGCAGCCAGTCGTCGGCGTCGTTGACCGGCAGCACGTTCGCGCCGGTGTCGTGGTCGACAGCCAGACCGTAGAGCCACAGCACCAGGTAGACGGCGCCGCCGCCGATCAGGAACGTCCGGGCCCCGGTCACCGTCCGGGCCAGCACCAGACCCACCACCCCGAACACCAGGTGCACCAGGTTGTGCAGCACCGACACCTGGAAGACACCGAACAGGTACGCGCCGGAGCCGTGACCGGCGAAGCGCAGGTCGTGCATCCCGGTGGTGATCCCGGGCACGAAACCGAGCACGCCGATCAGCAGGAACAGCACGCCCACCGTCGCCGCCGCCCGCCGGACCGGCGCCTTGCCGTCGGCCGGGTTGGGTCGGGCCCGGGAGTGGGCCATCGGTCCGACCATTCCCCGGCTCCTCGCTGCGCGGCGGGTACGAGCGCTGCCGGCTACCCGCTGTCGCCGCCGACAAACGCCCGCCGACGGTCAGGCCGGGAGCAGCCTCGGCGCGCGGGACAGCTGACGGACCCGCTCGTACAGCTCCACGTAGCGTTGGGCCATCACCGCCGGGGTGAACCGCTGCGCGGCCACCCCCCGGCACTCGTCCGGGTCGAGCAGGTCGGCGGCGAGCACCAGATCGCCCAACTCCTCCTCCTCGGCGGCGAGCAGCCCGGTGCGGCCGTGCTCGATCAGCTCCGGCAGGCAGCCCCGGCTGGTCGCCACCACCGGCGTACCCAGGGCGAGCGACTCGACCACCGCCGTGCCCCCCGGCTCCTCCCAGCGCAGCGGGAACAGCGACGCGCGGGCGCTCGCGAGCAGGTCGTCCCGCTCCTGACCGGCCACCGTGCCGACCCAGCGGACCAGGTCACCGTCGACGTGCGGGGCCACCTCGTCGAGGAAGAACCGCACATCCGGGTTCTGCCGGGCCTCGTCGCCGGCGGCGGCCAGATCGGCCGGCCGATGGTACGGGCCCACCGGACCGGCCAGCACCAGCGGGAACCCGACCCGGTGGGCCAGCCGGGCACCCACGTCCTGCCCCTTGCCCGGGTTGATCCGGCCCAGGATGAGCACGTGCTCGCCCTTCTCCGCCCGCGGCCGGCGGTCGGCGTCGACGGCGAGCGGGGTGGACAGGTGCACGTGCCCCACCGAGTGCTCCCGCAGCGCCAACGGGGCCCGGGCCAACTGCGACGCGGAGACCCCGTTGACCCGGACCCGGTCGCCGCCGTCCAGGCTGCCGTAGAGCGCCGGATGCTTGGCCAGGTCCCAGTGCAGGGTGTGCAGGGTCGGCGGCCCGGCCGGTCCCATCGCGGCGAGCGTGGCCAGGCCCACGGCCTCGACGTGATCGTGCACCAGATCGATGTCGTCGCGGGAGTACAACTCGCGGACCACCCCGGCCAGGTGCGCCTGGGCGACCCCACAGACCTGGTTGTACGGCCGCTGCAACGACGCGAACTGCCCGTCGGCGAAGACCGACACCCGCTCGTCCACCGGCAGGGTGCTGCTGCCCACCGAGGCCAGCACCACCCGCACGCCCAACCGGCGCAGCTCCGGCACGAGCGTGGCGATGACGTTCTCGATGCCGCCGTAACCGGGCGGTGGCACGGACAGCCACGGCCCGGCGTTCATCAACACGGTCAGGCTCATCCGGCGTGTCCCCTTCTCGCGGTCACTGGGCGGTCGGTTCGCGACTGCGGGGCTCGCAGGACCGGCTCACTCCTCGCGCTCACTGGGGGGCGGTCGGTTCGCGACTGCGGGGCTCGCCGGACCGGCTCACTCCTCGCGCTCACGCTGCGGCCACCCGTCGGCGGGGCACCCGATGGCGCAACTCCGCCAGCGGCGGGCGTTCCTCGATGGACACATCGGTGACCACGATCTCCCGGTCCAGGTTGGGCAACGTGTCCGAGCCGCCGCGACGGAACTGGGTCAGCAACGACTCCGGCGCCAACCCGGGAATCGCCCAGCCCCGCCGCTGCAACCGGGACCAGGCGGTCAACATGATCTGCGCGGACATCCGGCCCAGCGCCGCCGTGTCCTGGTGCCGGTGCTTGCGCTCACCGAGGTCGACCTGCGCCATCGCGTCCAGGCCGACCAGGTCGAGCAGGTCGATCATCATGGCCGTCTCCA
This sequence comes from Micromonospora sp. WMMD964, assembly GCF_029581455.1. Lineage (NCBI taxonomy): Bacteria > Bacillati > Actinomycetota > Actinomycetes > Micromonosporales > Micromonosporaceae > Micromonospora > Micromonospora sp. WMMD964. Next base: position 4,325,789 of record NZ_CP120860.1, read on the forward strand.
CCCCGTACCCGGAGACGAACGGCACCCGGGCCAGCACGTCCCGGCGGCCCGCGTACTCACCCGCGAGGGGCTGCACGAAGCCGGCCAGTTCGGGCCAGAACAGGTTCAGCAACGGTCGGGCCATCAACTCGGTCACCCGACCCCCGCCGTCCTGCTCCACGCTGGCGGCCCCCACCAGGGGCCGGTGATAGAACCCCTTCACGAAGTCGACCGAGGAGTCGGTCAGCAGCGGGCCGAGCAGCCCGGTCACGAAGTGCGGCCGGAACTCCCGCAGGTCGGCGTCGACGAACGCCACCACGTCCCCCTCGGCGGCGGCCAGACCCGCCCACAGGGCGTCACCCTTGCCGGTGAGTCGGGGCAACCCCCGGGTCATCGCGTCCTGGCTGACCACCTCCGCGCCGGCGGCCCGGGCCACCTGCGCCGTACGGTCGGTCGAGCGTGAATCCACCACGATCAGTTCGTCGACCAGGGCGACCCGATCCATCAGGTGCTCCCGGATGGTCGACACGATCGCGCCGACGGTGGCCTCCTCGTTGCGCGCCGGCAGCACCACGCTGACCCGGGTCTCTCCCTTGGCCCGCATCAGGCGACGCGCCGGCCAGTCCGCCGCCGTCGTCGTCCGGTACGTGGCCCACGCCTCCACCACCGGTGAAACGCTCGATGTCGCATCCCGCACGGGCACCCCTCCATTCGTGCGTGGAAAAACCGAATTTGGTTGTTCCCATTCCTCATCACGCGCTAACCGCATTCTCGGCAACAGCTTGATCACAGAGGTGACGACAATGCGTTCCCGGGGGATGAACGTTTGATTGCGCACACCCCGGGGGACTGCTCCCATCGCAGATGAAAGGTCTTCGAAGGGGTGTCGGATGCGTCAGTGCCGGGTGGGTCTGGTCGGAGCCGGGGGAGTGGCACAACGCCACGCCCGCGTGCTGTCCGGCTTCGACGACGTCGAGCTGGTCGGGGTCACCGACGTCGCGCCGGAGGCGGCGTCCGCGCTGGCCAGGCGGCACGGCGCGCGGGTCTGCGCCGACCTCGCCGAGCTGCTGGCCACCGGCCCCGACGCGGTGTACGTCTGCGTGCCGCCGTTCGCGCACGGCCCCGCCGAGGAGGCACTGGTCGAGGCCGGCGTGCCGATGTTCGTGGAGAAGCCCGTCGCGGTCGACCTCGGCACCGCCGAGCGGATCGCCGACCTGGTCGCGCGCCGGGGGCTGTGCACCGCCGTCGGCCACCACTGGCGTTACCTGAGCGTGCTCGACCAGGCCCGTGAGCTGCTCGCCGACCGTCCCGTCCGGATGGTCAGCGGCGCCTGGCTGGACAAGGTGCCCCCGGTGGCCTGGTGGTCGCGGCGGGACCGCTCCGGCGGCCCGGTGGTGGAACAGGCCGCCCACGTGCTGGACCTGGTCCGCGTGCTGGCCGGCGAGGTCACCGAGGTCACCGCGTACGGCGACGGCACCCCTCCGCCGGTCGACGGCGCCGACATCGACTCGGTGACCACCGCCGTGCTGCGCTTCGCCGACGGGGCGGTCGGCACGCTCAGCGCGGCGTGCGTGCTGGGCTGGAAGCACCGCGCCGGCCTGGAGATCCTCGCCGACGGGCTGGCCCTGGCCCTCACCGAGGACGGTCTGTCGATCCGCGACGCCGACGGCGAACGACACCTCCCCGCCGATCCGGAGGCCGCCCGGGTGGCGGTGGACCGCGCCTTCGTCGACGCCGTACGCGGCATCGGCGACGACGTCCGCGTCCCGTACGCCGAGGCGCTCGCGACCCAACGACTGGCCCTCGCGGTGGCCGACTCGGCCCGCACCGGCACGACCGTCCGGCTGGCCGCCCCGACCGCCCCGGCGGCGCTGACCACGGGGGTGACAGTCGATGCGTGACCGGGTCGTGGTGGTGACCGGTCCCGGCCGGGTCGAGCTGGTCGAGCAGGACGCCGCGCCGGTGCGCCCCGGCACGTTCCGGGTCGAGACGCTGTTCAGTGGCGTCTCCGCCGGCACCGAGCTGAGCTACGTCAAGGGCACCAACCCCTACCTGAACGTCACCTGGAACGCCGACCTGGGCCTGTTCCAGCCGGGTGCGGCGAGCACCCCGTACCCGGTGAACCGGCTCGGCTACATGCAGGTCGGCCGGGTGGTGGAGAGCGAGACCCCGGCCGTCGCGGTCGGCACGGTCGGTGCCATGACCTACGGGCACCGCACCGGCTGGCTGGCCGACCCGGTCGCCGAGCGGTTCGTGCCGCTGCCCGACGACCTGGACCCGCTGCTCGGTGTCTACGTCGCGCACATGGGCCCGATCTGCGCCAACGGCCTTCTGCACGCGGCGGCCGACCTGCACGGCGCCGACGTCCGCGCGCTCGGCGACGGGGTACGCGGCCGTCGTGTCGCGGTGGTCGGCGCCGGTGTGGTGGCGCTGCTGACCGCACTGTTCGCCAGGCGGCACGGCGCCGCCTCGGTGGTGGTGGTCGACCCCACCCCGCACCGCCGCCACGCCGCCGAGGCGCTCGGCCTGGAAACCCTCGACCCCGACGCGGACGACCCGGCGGTGGTGCTCAAGACCCGCTGGGCGCACACCGCCGGTGACCGGGGCGCCGACGTGGTGTTCCAGTGCCGGGGGCAGGCGTGGGCGCTGCAGCTCGCCCTGCGGCTGCTGCGCCCCCAGGGCACCGTCATCGACCTCGCCTTCTACCAGGAGGGCGCGGACGCCGTCCGGCTCGGGGAGGAGTTCCACCACAACGGGCTGTCGCTGCGCTGCGCGCAGATCGGCCGGGTGCCGCGCGGGCTCGCCCCCACCTGGGACCGCGAACGGCTCTCCGCCGAGACCGTCGACCTGCTCCGCGCGTACGGGGACATGGTCCGCAAGCACCTCGTCTCGGCGGTGGTGCCGTTCGACGAGGCACCCACCCTGCTCACCGACCTGGCCGACCGTCGACGCCAGGAACTCCAGGTGGTGCTGGCCACCTGACCGCACCCCGGGACGGGGTTGCGACCGGCCCCCGGGAGCGCACGTCGGCCCGGACCCCGCCCGGGTGGGTGACGCGGCCGACTACCGTTCCCGGCATGAGCACCCCGAAGGACCGGCCGGTCGGCACCGCCCAAGACCGGCCGGTCGGCCTGGCCGCGCTGCTGCCGTACCTGCGTGAGCACACCGGCACCCTCGTCGTGGTGGGCGTGCTGTCGCTGCTCGGCGCGGCGGCCTCGCTGGCGCAGCCGCTGCTCACCCGGTCGGTGCTCGACCGGATCGGCGCCGACCACCCCGTCTCCGCGCTCGTGACGGTGCTGGTCGTCCTCGTCGTGCTCAGCGCGGCGATCGGCGGGCTGCGCGACTACCTGCTGCAACGCACCGCCGAAGGACTGGTGCTCGGCACCCGGCGACGGCTCGCCGCCCACCTGCTGCGGCTGCCCATCGCCGAGTACGACAGCAGGCGTACCGGCGACCTGCTCTCCCGGGTCGGCTCGGACACCACCCTGCTGCGCGCGGTCGTCACCTCCGGGCTCTTCGAGACGGTCACCGGGGCGGTGACCGTGGTCGGCGCCGGCACCGCCATGGTGCTGCTCGACCCACTGCTCTTCGGCGTCACCCTGCTCGGGGTGGCGCTCGGGCTCGGTTTCGCGCTCACCTTCGTCCGCCGGGTGCGGGCGTTGGCCCGTGCCGCCCAGGAACGGATCGGCGAGATGACCTCCGCGGTGGAGCGGGCCATCTCGGCGGCCCGGACCATCCGGGCCAGTCGCGCCGAGGCCCGGGAGACGCAGACCGTCACCGGCAGCGCCCGGGAGGCGTACACGGCCGGGCTGCGGGTGGCCCGGGTGCAGTCGGTGGTCGGCCCGATCGGCTCGATCACCGTGCAGGGCGCGTTCCTCCTGGTGCTCGGCATCGGCGGGGCGCGGGTCGCCGCCGGGGCGATCTCGGTCGGCGACCTGGTCGCCTTCGTCATGTACCTGTTCCTGCTGGCGCTGCCGCTGGGCCAGGTGCTGCGGGCGTACACCCAGTTGCAGTCCGGTCTGGGCGCCCTGCACCGGATCGAGGAGATCCTCGCCGTACCCGCCGAGGGCGCGGCGGACCGCCCGGCGCTCGCCCCCGCGACGACCAGCCCGCGCCGACCCGCCCCGATGATCGAGTTCGACCGGGTGGGGTTCGGCTACCCGGGCGGTGAGCCGGTGCTGCACGACGTCAGCTTCACGGTGCCCACCGGTACGCGTACCGCCCTGGTCGGCCCCTCCGGCGCCGGTAAGTCCACCCTGCTGGCCCTGGTCGAGCGCTTCTACGAGGTCAGCGCCGGCGCGGTCCGGCTGGACGGCACCGACGTGCGGGACCTGCCCCGCGACGCGCTGCGGGCCCGGCTCGGCTACGTCGAGCAGGAGGCCCCCGTGCTCGCCGGCACGCTGCGGGAGAACCTGTTGATCACCACTCCGGACGCCAGCGACGACCGGTTGCACGAGGTTCTCGACGAGGTGAACCTCACCCACCTGACGCACCGCACCGCCGCCGGGCTGGACGTCCAGGTGGGGGAGGGTGGGGTACTCCTCTCCGGGGGTGAGCGGCAGCGGCTGGCCATCGCCCGCGCCCTGCTCGCCGGCCCGCCGGTGCTGCTGCTCGACGAGCCGACCAGCAACCTCGACTCGCGCAACGAGGTCGCGCTGCGCCGGGCCATCGACGCGGTGGCCGTACGCCGGACGCTGTTGATCGTGGCGCACCGGCTCGCCACCGTCGTCGACGCCGACCAGATCGTGGTCCTCGACGGCGGTCGGGTGGTCGCCGTCGGCACCCACGCCGAGCTGACCGCGACCGACCCCCTCTACCGTGAGCTGGCCGCCCACCAGCTACTGGTCGGCTGAGTCGTCTGATCCGGCCAACTTGTCGGCGGCCGGGCCGCGCACGGCGGCCGGAATCGCGTACCGTTGCCGCTCATGGGTGTGTCGCAACGGTTCAAGAGCAAGTTCCGGCGGTTCCTCCAGCGCCCCGGCTCGACCGTGGATCTCGCTCCGCTGGAGAAGCTGCTGCCGGCGATCGAGGCGCGCGCGGACGATCTCGCCGCGCTCGACGACGCCGAGCTGACCGAGGCCGCCGGTGCCGCGGTCGGTTACGAGGAGATCTGCGCGATCGGCCGCGAGGCCGCCCGCCGGGGCCTCGACCAGCGGCCGTACGACGTGCAGCTGCTCGGCGCGATGTCACTGCTCTCCGGCAAGGTCGCCGAGATGGCCACCGGTGAGGGCAAGACACTCACCGCCACGATCGCCGCGTACGGGCACGTTCGGCTCGGCAACGGGCCGGTGCACGTGCTCACCATCAACGACTACCTGGCCCGCCGCGACGCCCAGTGGATGGAGCCGGTCTACACCCTGCTCGGCCTCACCGTCGGCTGGGTCAACGAGGCGTCCTCCCCGCAGGAGCGGCGCGACGCGTACGCCTGCGACGTCACCTACGTCTCGGTCAGCGAGGCGGGCTTCGACTACCTGCGCGACCAGTTGGTCACCGACGTGGAGGACCGGGTGCAACCCCCGCTGACCACCGCGATCGTCGACGAGGCCGACTCCATCATGATCGACGAGGCGCGGGTGCCGATGGTCCTGGCCGGCTCGGTGCCGGGCGAGCAGGACCCGGTGCACGCCGCCGCCGCGCTGGTCCGCGGCCTGCGCAAGGGCAAGCACTACACGGTCGCCGAGGACGGGCGGAGCGTGGCGTTCACCTCCGCCGGCCTGGCCGCCGTCGAGGCCAAGCTCGGCATCGACCTCTACGACGAGGAGCACGTCGCGCAGCTCTCCGCGGTCCACGTGGCGCTGCACGCCCACGCCCTGCTGCACCGTGACGTGGACTACATCGTCCGGGACGGCTCGGTCGAGCTGGTCGACGAGATGCGTGGCCGGGTGGCCCAGCGCCGCCGCTGGCCCGACGGCCTCCAGGCCGCGGTCGAGGCCAAGGAGGGCCTGGACGCCACCGCCGAGGGCGAGGTGCTGGGCACCATCGCCATGCAGGCGTACATCGCGCTCTACCCGAAGGTCTGCGGCATGACCGCCACCGCGGTGCACGTCGGCGACCAGCTGCGGGAGTTCTTCAACCTCGAGGTCGCGGTGATCCCGCCGAACACCCCGTGCATCCGTGAGGACGAGCCGGACCGCATCTACGCCACCCGGGCCGAGAAGGACGACGCGCTGATCGACGAGATCCAGCGCGCGCACGCCAAGGGGCGACCGGTGCTGGTCGGCACCCTGGACGTCAAGGAGTCCGAAGGGCTGGCCGCCGGCCTCAACGCCGCCGGTGTGCCGTGCGTCGTGCTGAACGCCAAGAACGACGACGAGGAAGCGGCGATCATCGCCGAGGCCGGCGCGTACGGCGCGGTGACCGTGTCCACCCAGATGGCCGGCCGGGGTGTCGACATCCGCCTCGGCGGCAGCGACCAGGCCGACCGGGAACGGGTCGCCGAGCTGGGCGGGCTCTACGTGATCGGCAGCGGCCGACACGACAGCCGTCGGGTCGACGACCAGCTGCGCGGTCGGGCCGGCCGGCAGGGCGACCCGGGCGGGTCGGTCTTCTTCGTCAGCCTGGAGGACGACCTGGTCGTCCGGCACGCCGCCGACGCGGTGCCGCCCTCGCCGCGGATGAACGCCGACGGCCTGGTCACCGACGAGCAGGTCGACTACGCGGTGGAGCACGCCCAGCGGGTCGCCGAGGGCGTCAACCACGAGATCCACCGCAACACCTGGCGCTACAGCGTGGTGATCGAACAGCAGCGCAAGGCCCTCGCCGCTCGGCGCGAGCGGCTGCTGACCAGCGACGTCGCCGCGGTGATGCTGCTCGAGAAGGAGCCCGAGAAGGCCGGCGAGATGGACGAGGACCTGCTCGCCCGCGCGGCCCGCTCGATCGCGCTCTACCACCTGGACCGGCTCTGGGCCGAGCACCTGGCCGAGCTGTCGGAGGTCCGCGAGGGCGTGCACCTGCGCGCCCTGGGCCGCCTCGACCCGCTGGACGAGTTCCACCGGGCCGCCGTGCCGGCCTTCAACGACCTGGTCCCGGAGATCGAGGCCCGCACCATCGCCACCTTCAACGAGACCGATTTCGATGAGGACTGGCAGGCCGACGACGGCACCCTCGTCCGGCCCACCGCCACCTGGACGTACCTGGTGCACGACAACCCGTTCGGCTCCGAGCTGGACCGGCTGATCGCCTCCATCGGGCGGCGGCTCAGCGGCGCCTCCCGCTGATGTAGGCCCTCGGGGCCTCCTGCCATGCGCCTACGCTCGGCAGGGGGCCCCGTTTACGTCGTTTCGACCCGGGTTTGCGAGGGTAGTAGGGCTGGTCGGTCAAGTCGGGAGAGAGCAGACGATGACACAGGTGACGACGCCCGGCGGGCAGAAGCGGACGTGCACGGAGGCTGCGATCCGGTGAACCTCGACACGCGGGAGCCGGTGGTGCAGACCCTCGGCGTCCTGGAAACCGCCGCGCTGTTACGGGAACTGACCGCAGGTCTGATCGCCCTGACCGACTTCGACGAGGCGCTCCTGGCACTGGTCCGGGTCACCCGGGACGCTGTGGCCGGGGTGCGCTGGTGCGGCTTCACCGCCCTCCGCGCCGGCGAACCGGCCGGCGTGGCCGCCTCCGACGAGCGGCTCGCCGGGCTGGACGACCTGCGACACGGGCCGGACTCCCCGGCGATGAGCGCCATCCAACGCCGCGAGATGATCCTCGCCGCCGACCTGACCGCCGAGCCCCGCTGGCCGGTCTGGACGGCGCGCGCCCGCGACCTCGGCGTACGCGGGGTGATCTCCGCGCCGGTGGACATCGACGACCAGGTCATCGGCGCGATCAACCTCTACGCCGCCTCGCCGGACCTGCTCACCCCGCAACACCAGCTGACCGCGATGCTGCTCGCCGAACACGCCGGCCTGCTGCTGGCCGCCGTCCGCGACCGTAGCCGGCAACTCGCCCTCGCCGACGAACGCGACGCCACGCTCCTGCACGACGGTGTGGTGGGCCAGGCCGTCGGAGTGATCATGACGCAGCGCGGGTGCCCACCGGCCGAAGCCCTCGACGTGCTGCGTACCGCCGCGACCTCGCTCGACATCCCGCTGCGCGAGGTGGCCGAGCGCCTGGTCCACACGGTCTCCCGCCCCCGCGACGCCTGACCACGCCGGGTCCTCCATGCGGGCCGGTGACGAGGGTGAGTGATCAACTCGGGTTCCTTGAAGGCGCGGTGTCCAGGGCGGTGGGATGGCCCGGTTTCCGGAAACGCGAGTCGATCAGGGGGTGAGGTGTCCGTTCGTCCGGTCACCGGCGAGTCGGGCGGGATCGTTTCACCGTGAGCGGGCTCGGGTAGCACTCTGGTCAGGTGAGCTGCGCCGACCCGGGGGAGGACCGATGCAGAGCCGTCTGCGAGTGCAGGGGCATCCGATCCAACCGATGCTGGTGACGTTCCCGCTCGGGTTGTTCGTCAGTGCCACCGTCTTCGACCTCACCGACGTCGTCGGCGGGCCGGCGTTCCTGGGCGAGGTGGGTTACTGGACCGGCGTCGCCGCCCTCGTCGCCGCGGCGCTGACCGCGGTGGCGGGCATGGTCGACCTGTGGGACGTACCCGGGGACCACACCCGCCGCACCGCGATCGCCTTCAACCTGGTGAACGCGGTGATGGCCGGCATGTTCCTGCTCACCTGCCTGGTCCGGTCCCAGTCTCCGGACCGAGGGGCGTCAGCCGCGATCCTGGCGACCGAGTTGGTCGCACTGGCGATCGGCGGGGTCGGTGTGCACCTGGGTGCGCGCCTCATGCGTCAGTTCGACGCCGGCCGGGCCGAGGCCGGCGGGCTGGAGGCGCTCGCCGTCTCCACCGGCGAAATCCGCCGCCCCTGGCCCAGCCGCTGACCGGACCGGGCGGCCTCCGGCCGGGCGCGTAGTCCAGCCGCTGACCGGACCGGGCGGCTTCCGGCCGGGCGCGTAGTCCAGCCGCTGACCCGACCCCGGCGGCTTCCGGTCAGGCGCCCAGCCCAGCCGCTGACCCGACCCCGGCGGCTTCCGGTCAGGCGCCCAGCCCAGCCGCTGACCGACCCGGTCGGTCCGGCGGCGCGCGTGAACGGGACGCCGCCTGGGTGGCTGGCCGGTCTACCATCACGGATGACCTCGTCTCTGGACACGCTCCCCACGATCGGTGCACCCGCCACCCGTGCCCTGCACGGCGCCGGCTACACCACACTGCGTCAGCTCGTCGACGTCCCCCGGGCCGACCTGGCCAGACTGCACGGCATGGGTCCGAAGGCGCTGCGCATCCTCCAGGCCGCCCTCGAAGAACACCAGCTCAGCCTCGGCTGAGACCTGCCGCGGCCCAGGGTGAGCCGGTCGCGCACCTCGGGGACCGGTCGTCGGGCGGCGCGAGCGGTGCGGCGCGGCCGTCGTGGCACGACAGCCTCACGGGCGCGGCGGCAAATGGCTTGCCGGTCGGGGTGACCGACCGCGAGGCTGGCCGCCATGGATGCCGAGCGGGACGCCGAGGAACTGATCGCGGAGGCCGCCGCCGCCCCGGTCGACGGGTGGGGCTTCGACTGGCTGGTCGGTCGGGCCGCCGAGGAGCGTCCACCATGGGGGTACGCGCGGATGGTCGCCGAGCGGATGGCTCGGGCCACCAGCGCGCTGGACGTGGACACCGGCGGTGGGGAGGTGCTCGCCGAGGTGCCCCAGCCCCCGAAGCTGCTGACGGCCACCGAAGGATGGCCGCCGAACGTCGAGGTCGCCCGACGGACCCTGCGACGGGTCGGCGCTACGGTGGTGGCCGTCGACCCGGACGCGCCGTTGCCCTTCCGCGACGCCTCCTTCGACCTGGTGGTCAGCCGGCATCCGGTACGCACCGACTGGGCGCAGACGGCGCGGGTGCTGCGAGCGGGCGGGACGTTCCTGTCCCAGCAGATCGGGCCGGGCACCATGCGGGAGTTGAGCGAGGCGATCCTCCGCCCCGCTCCCGCCTCCGGCCACGCGGCACCCCGAGCAGGCGGTCGGCGCCGCCGAGGCGGCCGGTCTGCGGGTGGTCGACCTGCGCCGGGCGACCCTGCGGGCGGAGTTCTTCGACGTCGGCGCGGTGGTCTGGTTCCTGCGCAAGGTGATCTGGACGGTGCCCGGGTTCACGGTCGAGCGCTACCGCGACCGACTACGCGAACTCCACCGCCGCATCGTCGACGAAGGCCCCTTCGTGGCGCACGCCGAGCGCTTCCTCATCGAGGCCACCCGCCCCTGACCGGCTCGGCGCCCGCGGGCGCGATGATCGACTCCATCTCGGCGAAACGGGGGTGTCCGGGCAGGCGGGATGCCGCCACATCGGCGATCTGAAGTCGATCACCGCGGGCGGCGCCGGCCCCGGGCGCAGGCAGGGTCGTGAGCGCCGTCGGGCGGCACGTCGGCGCGGGGCCGGGCCGGGCGAGCCCCGCCCCGGCGCCACGCCGTCCGCGCGGGGCCGGGCCGGGCGGGCGCCGGTCCTAGTGGTGGGTTCGGTGGTGCCCGGCCAGGACGTCGGCGCCGAAGTCGCTGGCGGGGCGGCGCAGCACGGTGTGCGCGTGGTTGCCGTCGGGGCTGGTGTTGTCGTACTCGATCAGCAGGTCGTCGCCCTGCACCCGGTAGTAGTGCCGCTGCCCGGAGCGGGTGGGGCCGGCCCAGGCGAAGTGCAGCGGGCCTGCGGCCAGCCGGGTCGCCTCCCGGATGGCCAGCTCGGGCGGCAGCCGGTCCAGGTAGAGCGCGACCACCTGGTCGAGCAGCGCGCGGCCGGTGGGCCCCAACCGGTCCGCCGGTACGCCGAGTGGCTCCAGTGGTGCGTCGACCCGCCCTCGGGTGGCGCTGATGATGTCCGCCGGGGCGTCGTCGGCGATGATCGCGGCGGCCCGTTCGGCGGGCCCCAGCGCGTCGAGCAGCGCCAGGGCGAGGTCCTCCTCGACGCCGAGCGGCCGGGAGACCGGACGGCCGGCGTAGCGCACCGCCGCCGGGTTGGCGCCGAAGAAGATCGGGGCGGGGGAGACCTGGTCGTCGACCACCGTCATGGTCACCGACAGGTGGTGCCCTTCGAACCGCCACGCCCAGCGGTCGTCGCGCGCCGGGTCGCCGAACACGGCCACCCAGTAGTCGGCGCTGTGCCGGCCCCGCTGCCAGTCCTCGGCCCGGTCCAGCACCTCCTCCAGGGCGATGATCGCCATCGCCTGCGCGTACGCCGAGGGGCTGAGCGCGGTGGCCAGCAGCCGGTGGGCGGCTTTGCGCCCGGCGACGTCCATCGTGGCGAGGCTGACGCCGGGCCGGGGTCGGGGCCGGTACTCCAGCCAGCGTCGGGCGGGTTCGTCGTCGAACGGGTGCACGGCGTCGTCGCGGGCGGCGGGGTCGAGCGCGGCCAGCAGCGTGGTGCCGGCGGCCCGCATCTGCTCGGGCAGAGGATCTTCCACCGACCCTGTATACCGGCACGTCGGGCCCGGTGTCAGCCGGCGCGCAGCAGCTCCGTCATCTCCGGCAGGTCGAAGAACTGCGCGGTCTCCAACGCCGACGGGTTGCCGTGTGCCGGGTCGGCCCCGGCGGCGAGGAGCGCGCGGACCGCGTCCGTGCTGCTGCGGAAGACCGCCGCGGCCAGCGCCGTCTGACCCCGGTCGTTGGCCCGGGAGTGGTCGGCGCCGCGGCTGAGCAGGGCGGCCACGGTGTCCGGGTGGGCGTGGTACGCGGCCAGGATCAGCAGCGTGTCGCCCTTGTCGTTGGTGAGGTTGACCGGCAGGCCGGCGTCGAGCTGCGCGGCCAGCTCCTCGGTGGAGCCGGCGCGGGCCAGGTCGAACATCCGGTGGGCGAACGCCAGTGTCTCGGCGTCGAGGTCGTCGGTCACCCGTCCAGGCTAAGCCCTGCCCTGGTAGGTTGCTCGGCCGGCGAGCTGGGGGAGGGTCCGATGGCTGAGACGGTGTACGTGGGCAACGCGGCTGTCGACGGTGCCGCCGACGCCGGCTGGCTGCTCGGGCACTTCGTGCCGCCGGGGGAGATCCGGCACAGCACCGACGTCGAGGTGAAGTGGGGTGTGCATCCGGCCGGGCAGGCCCGGTCGCGGTGGGCGACGGGGGAGCGGCGTACCACTCTGCTCGTGCTCGTCGAGGGTTGTTTCCGGGTGGAGTTGCCCGACCGCACGGTACGGCTGGGGGTGCCGGGCGACTACGTGGTGTGGGCGCGGGGGGTGGACCACTCCTGGTTCGCCGAGCGCGCCTCGGTGGTGTTGACGGTGCGCTGGCCCTCGCTGCCCGGCTACCGGGTGGACCCGCCGGTGCTGCGCTGACCGACCGGGACGTCGACCGGTGTCCCAGTGGGTGGAATTACCTACTAAACCTATAGGCTTTACCGTCTAGAGTACGAGGGCACCCCGCCGAACGACCCGCGAGGAACCGCCATGACGCACCACCGTCCGGAGTCCGACCTGCTCACCGTCGCCGCCCGGTGGGCCGACCCGGCCGGCTGGCCGGTCGCGCTGCGGTTCGATCCCGCCGAACGCTGGTACGCCCGTCTCGCCGTCACCGACGAGCACGAGGTGTGGGCGCTGAGCTGGCTTCCCGGGCAGGGCACCGACCTGCACGACCACGGCGGCTCCGCCGGGGCGTTCCGGGTGGTCGGTGGCACCCTCATCGAGGAGACGGTCAGCGCCGGTCGGCTACGCCCACGGCTGCTGCCCACCGACGCCGGTCGCCGCTTCGGGCCCCGACACGTGCACCGGGTGACCAACCAGGGTCCGGATCCGGCGGTCAGCGTGCACGTCTACCGGCCGGCGCTGCTGCGGATGACCCGCTACGACCTCGTGGACGGTCGGCTGCGGGTCGCCGAGGTCGCCCAGGCCGGCACGTCCTGGTGAGCGCGGCGAGTCCCGACCAACCCCCTGTCACTGGAAGGAACCGATGATGCAGGTAACCGCCGAGCACTGTCCGGCACCCGTGCCGCCCGCCGGCTCCCGCGGCATCGACGAGATCCTGGCCGCCGCGCGTGCCCGGCTCCGTCGGCTCGACCCCGAGCGGGCCCACCTGGCGTACCGGGCCGGCGCTCTGCTGGTCGACATCCGACCCGCCGCACAGCGGGCCGCGCACGGCGTGGTGCCCGGCTCGCTCACCGTCGAGCGCAACGTGCTGGAGTGGCGCTTCGACCCGCGCTGCCCGGCCCGACTGCCGGAGGCCGTCGACTACGACGTGCCGGTGCTGATCCTCTGCCAGGAGGGCTACACGTCGTCCCTGGCCGCCGCCGCCCTGCAGGACGTCGGCCTGCACCGGGCCACCGACGTGATCGGTGGTTTCGCGGCGTGGCGGATCGCCGGTCTGCCGGCTCTCGGCCCGACCCCGCTGCACACCTCTGCACTCGCGTCCCCCGTGAACACCGGGTGGGCGCGCCGCTGACCGTCACGCCGCACCAGGCGTGGCGGGCGTACCGCCACTTGAGGAGGCATCATGTCCGTCGTCGCCATCCCCACGCGCCGCCACCCGGGGACACGTCCGACCCGCCCGCGCACCGCCCCGACCCTCACCATCACCCTCGACCTCGTCCCCGGGCCGCTGAGCCCCCGGCTGGCCCGGCTGGTCCAGCTCCTCGGTGAGCTGGCCGAGTCGGGGGAGGGTCGGCTGCGTACCGTCGAGGATCTCGCGCCCGGGCCGCGGCCGGCCCCGAGCCCCGTCGGCGGCGGCGAGCCGTGCGCCGCCGCGCCCCACGTCCGCATCCTGGCCGGCTCGCGGGTGGTCCGCCGGGGTGACCGGGTCGTCCCGCTGACCCGCATCGAGTACGAGCTGCTGCTGTTCCTGGCCGAGCGGCCGCGCCGGGTCTTCACCCGCCTGCAACTGCTGTCCAGCGTCTGGGGGTACGAGCACGCGGTGGCCCGGACCGTTGACGTGCACGTCCGTCGGCTACGCGCGAAGCTGGTCGGCTCGGAACTGGTGACCACCGTCTACGGGGTCGGTTACCGGTTGGCCGACGAGGCGCCGATCAGCGTGGACCACACCCGGTAAGCCCTGGTCGGGTGCCCTGCGACCACCTCGGTGAACCGGGCGGGGACCCCCGTATCGGGGCATCTCGGCGGCTCTGCTGTAATCATCAAGCTCGTACGCAGAGCGAGCACCCGGCTCCAATGTGTTCGTCAATTGTCACATTCATGCAACGCAGCCGCCTCTTGACCCTTGCCCGGGCGCCGGGAAGCATCGATGAAGCGGCGTCCCGGGCCGTGGGGAGATACCCGGACCAGCCCAAGGAGGACCATGTCGGTCAGCCCCGCCTCGTCGCGCGCCGGATGGCACACGTCGCAACCCGCGGTGCCCGGTCGACCGCCCGGCGGCCAGCGTCGCCCGGCGAACACCGCGACGCCTGTGCTCACCGTGACGTTGTCCATCCCGCTGGCCTGTGAGGAGTCGCTGACCCCGGCGGCACGTCGCCTGCTGGAGGCCGCCCGCGAGATGCTGGAACGAGGCGAGGGCGTGATCGTCGGTTCGGTGCCGACCGAACGCCGCCCCGACCAGGCGCCCGCCAACAACCGGGCGCCGACCCGGGCGATCAGCCCGACCATCCCCGCCCTGCACATCCTCGCCTCGTCCCGCTCGGTGCTGCGCGACGACGAGCCGTTGCCGCTGACCCGGCTGGAGTTCGACCTGCTGCTGCACCTGGTCGCCCATCCGCGCCGGGTGTTCACCCGACTGCAACTGCTCAACGCCGTCTGGGGCTACGAGCACGCGGGCGTGCGCACCGTCGACGTGCACGTGCGTCGACTGCGCGGCAAGGTCGGCGTGGACGTGCCGTTGGTGACCACCGTCTACGGCGTCGGCTACCGGCTGGCCGACGACGCCCGGGTGACGATCGACCGCACCGGCTGACCCAGTTCGGCGACCCAGCCGCCGACGCGGCACGGACAAGGCCGCGAACGAGGCGTTCGACGCCGCCCGCCGGACGCCAGGCAGGATGGTCCGGTGCGCATCCGTCCCATCTCGCCCGACCGGCTCGTCACCGAGCTGACCGGCCGGCTGGCCGACGCCGCGACCGCCGACGGCGCGCCCGCGCGGCTGCGGGTGGCGATCGACGGCGCGTCCGCCGCCGCTCCGGACGAACTGGCCGCCGCGCTCGTCGACCCGTTACGCGCCCAGGGCCGTCCGGTGCTGCACGTCCGGGCGGGCGACTTCCTCCGTCCCGCGTCGCTGCGCTTCGAACTGGGCCGCACCAACCCGGAATCCTTCTACGAGAGCTGGGTGGACGAGGCCGGACTGCGTCGGGAGGTGCTCGACCCGGCCGGCCCGGGTGGCACCGGCCGGGTGCTCCCGTCGCTGTGGGACGCCGACGCCGACCGGGCCAGCCGGGCCCGCTACGTCGACCTGCCACCCGGGGGCGTCGTCCTGGTCAGCGGACCGCTGCTGCTCGGCGGCGGGCTGCCGTTCGACGTCACCGTCCACCTGGAGGTGTCCCCGGCGGCGCTGCGTCGGCGTACCGACCCTGCCCTGGCGTGGGCCCTGCCGGCGTTCGACAGGTACGCCGAGGAGGTCGTCCCGGCGAGCTTCGCCGACGTGGTGGTACGCGTCGACGACCCCCGGCACCCCGCTCTCGTGGAGCCCGGCGGCGACGCCTGACGACCGCGAGAATTCGTCGGTTTGCCCCGCCGATTCGGCGGGTACTCGCCCGGCTCACAGAGCGGGTGATCGCCCGCGTACCGAATGCGACCGTGACCGGGGCTCGACGCCGCCGGCACCCGGTTCACCGTGAGCCACAGGCTTAGGAAAGGCAGGCAGCGATGCTCGTCCACGACACGGTCGACACGAACCGTTCTCAGCAGGAGATCGACCAGATCCGGAACTCACTCCAGGCGCGCTACGACGAGCTGACCGCCGAGTACGACCAGGCCGTGCTCCAGAGCCAGGTGCTGCGGCTGGTCGAGGTCGGCGACACCGCCGGCGACGACCAGGCCGACAGCGGCACCAAGACGGCCGAGCGGGACACCGCGCAGTCGCTGTTGCGCACCATCCTGGACCGCCGCGCCCAGTACGAGCACGCGCTCGCCCGGCTCGCCGAGGGCACCTACGGCTGGTGCGAGGGCTGCTCCGCGGCCATCCCGGTCGAGCGGCTGGAGATCTTCCCGTCGGCCACCACCTGTGTGACCTGCAAGCAGACCCGCGAACGGCGGGCGGCCTGAACGACGCCAGCGGTTGCCGGTCGGTCCGCGACGCGATGGACTCGAACCATGGGTGACATCCTCGTGGGCACCGCGTCCTGGACCGACCGCACGCTGCTGGACTCGGGCTGGTATCCGCAGACCGCGGACAACCCGGAGAAACGCCTGGCCTACTACGCGCGGCAGTTCCCGCTGGTCGAAGTGGACGCCACCTACTACTCGCCGCCCGCCGAGGCGACCGCGCGACTGTGGGCCGACCGCACCCCGGCCGGGTTCACCTTCAACATCAAGGCGTTCAGCCTGCTGACCGGGCACCCCACCCGGGTCAGCGCCCTCTACAAGGACCTCCGCCCGGAGACCGACAAGAAGAACGTCTACCCCGACGACCTGCCCGCGCAGTCGTACGAGGAGGTCTGGACGCGCTTCCTGTCCGCGCTGGACCCCCTCGTCGAGGCGGGCAAGCTGGGCGCGTTGCTGTTCCAGTTCCCGCCGTGGTTCACCATCAAGCGGGCCAACAAGCAGTACCTGCTGGAGGTGGCGAAGCGTTGCGCGCCGCTGCGACCGGTCTACGAGTTCCGGCACGCCTCCTGGTTCGACGGTGACAACGCCGACGAGACCCTGGCCTTCCTGCGCGAGCATCGACTCCCGTACGTCTGCGTGGACATGCCGCAGGGCCACCGCTCGTCGCTGCCGCCGGTGCTGGCCGCCACCGCGGACCTCGCTGTCATGCGCTTCCACGGGCACAGCGACAAGTGGACCAGCAAGGACATCCACGAGAAGTTCGGCTACCACTACTCCAAGCGGGAGTTGGCCGACTGGGCGCCGAAGCTGCGGGAGTTGGCCGACGAGGCCGGTCAGACCCACGTCCTCATGAACAACTGCTACCGCGACTACGCGCAGACCAACGCCAAGACCCTCGCCGGGCTCCTCGACGCGAACTGACCTCACCCGATCGGGGTGAGGTCGGCTCACCCCGGGCACCGGCAGTGTGGACGCGGTGGGCTCGGCCGCCCGGAGGGTGGTCGACGCCGCAGACGACACGGAGGTGACGGGGATGGCGGTTCGAGTGGTGACGGATCGGCGGCGCGGTGCCGTCCTGCACGTGGTCGGCGCAGCCGACAACACCCGGCGCACACCGCAGGGCAGCCCGGTGCGGGCCCGTCGTGGCCCGGTGGGGCCGCCACGGCGCGCCGACTACCGACGGTGGGACACCTCGGAACGGGGGTCGACCGATGGCTGACTCGATGATCTCGGCGTTCGAGTCCTCGCTGGACAAGACGAACCTCATCCTCAAGGACATCGAGGACGCCTACGGATGGCCGAAGGACCGGCGCAACCAGTCGTACGCGGCCCTGCGCACGGTGCTGCACCTGCTGCGCGACCGGTTGCCGGTGGACGAGAGCGTCGAGTTCGCCCAGCAGTTGCCGGTGCTGGTTCGGGGCATCTACTTCGACGGATGGGTGCCGTCCGACGTGCCGATCAAGCTCAACCGGGAGGACTTCCTCTACGAGGTCCGACAAGGCTTCCCGTACGACGCGGAGGGCGGCCCGGAGCGGGTGACGCAGGTGGTGCTGGACACGCTGCGCCGACACGTCACCCAGGGCGAGTGGCAGGACGTCAAGGAGACCATGCCGAAGGATCTCGCCGTGCTTCTGCCGTGACGGCGCGACACCGCCGAGCCCGCCCGACCCGCCGTCGGGCGGGCTCAGTCGTCAGCGGACGCCGGGGCGGCGGACGACGGCACCCGGGACACCTGGTGCCCGGCCCGGCGGGCCAGCGCCGCGAACGTGCCGGCATCCGCGACGGCCGCGCCACCCGGATCGTTGTTGAAGTAGACGTACGCGGGCTCGTCCGCGCCGAAGGCGTCGCCCAGCCGACCCACCCAGGACCGCAGCGCGGCGTGACCGTAGTGCGGCCAAGGCCGGGCCCGCCCCTCGTGCAACCGCAGGTAGCCGAAGTCGGTGGTGCGCCAGCGCGGCGCGACCGGGCGTCCCAGCCGGTCCGCCCACACCAACGCCGCCCGACGCCGTTCCAGCACCGACCGGGTGGCGTCGGTCCACCAGGAGGGGTGACGGGGCTCGACCGCGACCCGGACCTCAGCCGGAAACAGTCGAAGTGTCGCGTCGAGCGCGTCGACGTCCGCCCGCAGGTTCGGTGGCAGCTGCACCAGCACCGGGCCGAGGCGGTCACCCAGCGCAGTCGCCCGTCCGAGGAACCGGGCCACCGGCTCGGCTGGATCGCGTAGCCGTTTGATGTGGGTGAGATAGCGGCTCATCTTCACCGCCACGCAGAAGTCCGCGGGTGTCCGCTCCCGCCACGCGGCGAAGGTGTCCCGCTCCGGCAGCCGGTAGAACGCGTTGTTGACCTCGACGGTGGCGAAGCCGGCCGCGAAGTGCTCCAGCCAGAGTCGCTGCGGCAGCCGCTGCGGGTAGAAGCGGCCCCGCCAGTCGCGGTACTGCCAGCCGGACGTGCCCACCAGGATCACCGCCTCATCCTGACACTCTCCGCCGCCGCCCGCGAACTGCCCGTGTCGCCCCGATTCGGCGTCTACGGTGAGGGTTAGAGAAGATCGCGCGTGGGGTACCACCCGCAGTACGACGGACCCCGGCGGATGGCGGGGCGGCACACCCGAGGGAGTACCGATGGCACTCAACGATGACGACATGCAGACCATGGGCGGCGGCGGCGCGGAGGGCCCGGCCGACGGTGGTGCCACCCCGGGTCAGCACGACGGTGGCGCGGACGGCAGCGCGGAGGGCCCCGCCGACGGCGGTGCCACCCCGGGTCAGCACGACGGTGGCGCGGACGGCAGCGCGGAGGGCCCCGCCGACGGCGGTGCCACCCCGGGCCAGCAGGACGGCGGTGCCGACGGTGGCGCGGAGGGCCCCGCCGACGGCGGCGCGACGCCGGGTCAGCAGGACGGTGGCGCCGACGGCAGCGCCCGGTAGCGGCGTACACCATGACGCACTTCGACCCGCCGGACGGCCACGGCCGTCCGGCGGATCCGTCTGCCGGGGCCGCCGCGGCGCTGGCCCGCTGCGTGTCCGTCGAACCGGCCAAGTTCGCCGCCGCGCACTGGGGACACACGCCGCTGCTGTCCCGCGCCGCCGAGCTGCCCGACCCGGCCGGCTTCACCGACCTGCTCAGCCCCGCCGACGCCGACGAGCTGCTGAGCCGGCGCGGTCTGCGTACCCCCTTCCTGCGCGTCGCCAAGGACGGCCAGTTGGTCGCCCCCGCGCGCTGGACCGGTGGCGGCGGCGCGGGGGCCGAGATCGGCGACCAGGTGCTCGACGAGCGGGTCCTGGAGCAGTACGCCTCCGGCGCGACACTGGTGTTGCAGGGTCTGCACCGGATCTGGCCGCCGCTCGTCGACTTCGCCCGCGACCTGGGCCTCGCGCTCAACCAGCCGCTTCAGGTCAACGCCTACCTCACACCGGCGGGCAGTCAGGGGTTCGCCACCCACTACGACACCCACGACGTGCTCGTCCTGCAGGTCGACGGTCGCAAACACTGGCGGATCCACCCGCCGGTGCTGCCCGACCCGCTGGAGAAGCAGCCGTGGGGTGGCCGTGCCGACGAGGTCGGCGCCACCGCGCAGGGCCCCGCCGCGCTGGACGTGGTGCTCGCCCCCGGCGACGCCCTCTACCTGCCCCGGGGCTGGTTGCACAGCGCGCAGGCGCAGGAGGCGAGTTCGCTGCACCTGACCGTGGGCATTCGCGCGCTCACCCGCTACGCCCTGGTCGAGGAGCTGTTGGCGTTGGCCGCCGAGGACCAGCGGCTGCGGGCCAGCCTGCCGTTCGGCACCGACGTCGCCGACCCGGACGCCATCGAGCCGGAGCTGACCGAGACCGTGGAGGCGCTGCGGGACTGGCTGCTGCGCGCCGACCCCGCCGCGGTCGCCGCCCGGCTGCGGCAGCGCGCCTGGCCGGCCGCCCGTCCGGCACCGATCCGACCGCTCGCCCAGGCCGACGCGCTGGCCACTCTGGACGCCGACACCCGGGTCACCATGCGGCCGGGTCTGCGCTGGCAGTTGGCGCCGCACGGGTCGGACACGGTGGCGCTGCGGCTGTTCGACCGCACGATCACCCTGCCGGTGAGCTGCGAGCCGGCCGCCCGCGCCCTGCTGACCGGCACGGTCACCCGGGTCGGTGACCTGCCCGGTCTGCCCGACGACGCCGACCGGGTCACCCTGGCCCGCCGACTGCTCCGCGAGGCCGTCCTGGTCCCGGCCTGAGCGTCCCGCCGACCGACGCGGCCGGTCGGTCCCGCCGGTCGGTCCCGCCGGTCGGTCCCGCCGGTCGGCGCGGCCGGTCGACGCCCGAAGGGTGATCGACTCGGCTTTCGTGAACCCGCGGTGTCCGGGCGCTCGGGATGGCGCGGTTTCCGGGAAGCCGATTCGATCACCGCGGGGATCGCCCGGTTTCCCGGAAGCCGAGTCGATCACCGATCGGCGGGGCAGGGTGACCGGTGCGGGCGGCGCGCCGCCGGGGCCGCAGCGCCCGGCGGGTCAGCGGCCGAGCACGAGCAGCAGCACCGTCGTGATCACCCCGGCGCCGAGGACCACGGTGATCGGCCGTGGCCCGAGCACCGCGTGTCGACGATCGGCCAACACCCGGGCCGGCACCAGGCCGACCAGCGGCCCGAGCAGTGTCACCACCAACGCCAGCACCGGCATCCCCACCGCCAGGTCACCGCCGTACCCGACGCCGAGCGCCCGCGCGCCGGCCCCCAACGCGTACGCCAGCACACCGCCGGCCACCCCGCAGAGCGCCAGCAGCGGGTTGACCGAACCGGGCAGCTCACCGGGCTGCCCGACCCGGTCGATCAGGTCCCGGGCCCGCCCGAGCAGGAGCACGGGGTCGGTGGCCGAGATGCCGTCAGCCGGTGCGGGCGGGCCGCCGAGACGGCGGGCACCGAGGCGGGTGCGGGCCTGCTGCCACAGGTGCGCCACCTCGGCGTCAACGCGTTCCTGCTGCTCACGGGCGGCGACCAGCTCCTCCTCGGCGTCCTGGAGCTGCTCGGCGGCCTCGGCGACGGCCCGGTCGGCAGCAGCGCACTGCCGCTCGTACCAGGTGTGTGCCTCGTCGCGCTGCTCGGCCACCCGGGCGGTCAGCTCGGCCAACCGCCGTAGCTGCGCCGTGTACGTCTCACTGGTCACCGGCTCGTTCATCTCGACGGTCCGTAGGGGATGATCACTTGGCCGGTGCGGTGGACCGCGCGGTCGAAGAAGAGGCCCCGCCAGGGGCGGGGATACCAGTCCGGGCCGCCGGTGCCCGGGTAGAGCGAGGACCCGAGGTCGCCGCCGTGGGTGTCCAGGGCCACCCACGCGCCGATCTGATCGGTGCGGGCACCGGCCCCACCCAGGTCGGCGCGCATCCGGGCCACGCCCCGCCACCAGGCCAGCACATGCGTCCGTCGTTCCGGCCCGTCGTGCAGGATCCGGCGCAGGTGCTCCAACCCGGTGCGCCGACCCGCCCGGGCGGCCAGCGCGCCCGCCGCCGCGTCGACCGCGAACAGCAGCAGGTAGTGCGGGCTGCCCGGGGCGGTCAACCCGTCGGCGGTCTCGGCCATCAGCTCGCCGACGGTCTCCTCGTCGTACCAGGCGGCGTCGTCGGCCAGGTCGCCGTAGAGCGCCCGGGCGATCGGGTCGGCGTCCGGGTCGAGGCAGACGATGGAGAACCGGGCGGTGCCCGGCGGGTGCTGCCGGGCCAGCGACCGGGCCGCGGCGTCGAGCACCGCGCACGCCTCGTCCACCCGGGTGCCGAGCACCGCGAGGTTGCGCCCCGGCGCGCGGGGCAGCCGCAGTGCCGCCGAGCGGGACTGCACGTCGATGATCTCGCCGAGCAGCGCCACCGGGTTGCGCGGCGCGGTGCCGTCCGGGGGCGCGGCGAGCGCCCGGAAGTCCGGGGCGTCCGCCAGCCGGGGGATCGCGTCGCCGTCGAAGAGCCGGGCGGGGGCCGCGTCGGCCGGGCGCATCCGCCACAGCCGGTGCTGCAACCCGCTCCACGTCTCCCAGTCGCTGGCCGACGGGATCCGGGCGACCTCGTTGCCCTCCACCATGCCCGACTCGGCGTTGACCACCGCGTGCCAGCGGGGCAGCGACTGGGCCGCGTCGTTGCGTTCGGCGAGGATCCGCAGCGCCTTGGGCAGCGCGATGCGCAGGGTGAACTGGGCGACCAGCGCCGGGCGACCCCACAGCGCCTCGATGCCCCGCACGTCCTGCGAGGCGAGCACCAGGTGGATGCCCTGCGACCGGCCGCGCCGGGCCAGGTCCTCCAGCAGGTCGGCGGCTTCCCGGGCCACCACGTCCCGGCCGGCCAGCAGCATCTGGAACTCGTCGACCACCGCCACGATCCGCGGCCAGTGCCCGGTCGGGTCGACCGCCCGCAGCTCGGCCAGCTTGGTCACCTCGTGCTTCTTCGCCGCGTCGGCCCGTCGGCGCAGTTCCTCGGTGAGGAACCGCAGCAGCGCCAACCCGAACTCCCGGTCGGTGTTGACGTTGATGCCGACCAGGCGCATGTGTGGCAGCCAGCTCGGGTCGCGCCGACCCTGCGCGAACCGAGCGAAGGACACCCCCTCCTTGAAGTCCAGCAGATAGAACTCCAGCTCGGCGGGGGAGTAGCGGGCGGCCAACGCACCGATCCACGCGAAGATCAGATTCGTCTTGCCGGTGCCGGACGGCCCACCGATCAGCGCGTGCGGCGGGTAGTCGCCCAGGGTGAGGCGGACCGGTCGGCCCAGTGACCCCTCGCCGATCGGCGCGGTCAGCCCGTCGGCGGAACTCTCCCGCCACATCAGCTCCGGTGCGGGTAGCAGGTCCCCGAACGGCGTCGGTGGGGGGCCGGCGTTCACCCGGGCGGCGATCTCCCGGCAGGTCTCGGTGACCAGCGGCGCCGGTGGCGGGGGGTCGAGGCGTACCGGCAGCCCGGCCGACCCGCCGATGCGCGCGCCGGACACCTCGGCCACCACCCGGGTCACCGTCGGGTCCTGCGGCAACGGCACGCCGTGCACCACGAGGTGCACCCCGCAGGCGGCACCCGCGCGTACCACCCGGTCCAGTTGCCCACGCTCGTGCCGGTTCAGGTCGTCACCACCGAGCAGCACCGCCACCCGCCACGGTTCGGGTCGCCGGCCGGTGGCCGCGGCCAGCTCGCGCAGGGAGGCGTACTCACCGGCGAGCACCGTCTCGTTGATCCGGCGGATCTGCTCCACCAGGTCGTCCAGGAGCGGGCCCAGGCCACCGGGGCCCACGAAGGTGAGCAGCCCCGCCGTGCCCATCGGGGAGAACCCGGCCAGGCCGCCGCCGAGCTGCTCCGGGTCGTACCCGATCAGTCGTACCGCGCCCGGGTCGGCGCGGCCGACGGCCCGCAGCAGCAACGCGGACACCACCGCGTCGCAACCGGCGCGGTCGTCACCGGAGAGGTGGACGTGCCCGGCGTCGAGCAGCGGCACCAGCGCGGGCACCGGCTCGACGCCGTCGATCTGGACCGTGCCGACCCGCAGCGCGCCCGGTGGCTCCGCCCGCCGGGCGGGCGTCGGTGCCCACCCCGCCCAGTCGGCCCCCGCGCAGCCCGGGGCCTCCTGCCGGGCGGCGTCGGCGGCCCGGCGGGCCAGCTCGGCGATCCGAGTGGAGAAGCGGGCGTCGATCTCGGCGACGCGGCGGTCCCGCTGGGCGCCCACCCGCGCCGGTACGGCCGCCGCCGCCCGCTGGACCCGGGTCAACCGTTCCCGCCCGGCGGTCAGCTCGGCCTGCGCGGCGGACAGGCGGGTACGGGTGGCGCCCAGCGCCTCGGCGAGGGTGTCCCGGACCCGGCCGGCCAACTGGCCGCGCCGGTCAGCCATCGGAGCCCCGTCGGACCGGCGCGTCCCGCCAGGGGCTTCCCGAGCGGGGCGGCAGCCCACCGGAGGGCTGCCCACCGCCGGTGCCCGGCCGCGCGGCGGCACCGCCGGGGCGTGCGCCCCCACCCGCCGAGCGACCCGCCGCCGGTCGGCCGGAACCCGCCGGCTGCCGCGCGTCGGCCGGTCGGCCCGCACCCGGCGACTGGCCTCCGTCAGCGGCCCGGCCCGGGCTTGACGGCTGTCGCGTGTCGCCCGAGGGGAGGTCCCGGCCGAGGCGGGCGAGTAGCAGTGCGGTGGCCACACCGGCGGTGACCGCGGAGTCGGCGGCGTGCGGCGGCTCCCCGGAGGCACGCGGCGGCGGCATCCGACAGACCCGGGTCAGCAACGTCTCCAGCACCGGCGGCGGCAGCCCGGGCAGCAGGTCGCGGACGCGTCCGTCCAGCTCCCCGCGCAGCCGTCCGAGGTCGGTGGCGCGGGGCGGGTGCCCGAGCAGTTCACCGGCCAGCTCGCGCAGCAGCGGTGGCGCGAGCGCCGCCATGCCCAGGCCGACGTCGGCCGGGGCCCGACGCAGCTCCGTGCGGAGCCGGTCCCGGTCGCCGGAGCGGACGCCGCCCACCACCCGGCGCAGCAACTCCTGGGAGTCGTCCAACCGCTCGTCGGGTTCGTCGTCGGCGCCGACGCGTCCACCGGTCAGCTCGGTCACCCGCACGGACCACCAGCGGCGCATCCGAGCCTGCTCGGTCGGCTCCGGAGCCACGGTGGTGGGCCCGGACTCCGGTGGCGCGTCGTGTCGGGGCGCGCGGTGCTCGGGGCGGGGCGCCGGACCGCCGTCCGCGGCGAGACCGATCGCGGCCAGGTACGCCGACAACTGCTCCTGGGCCACCCGCAGCGCGTAACCGGCGCTCTCGGCGTGTTCGGTGGCGGCGCTCAGCTCGGGCACCCCCATCGGGTTGGCGGACTCCTGACGGACCCACCGCAGTCGCTCCGCGGCCAGGCCGAACTTCTCCAGTGCCTGCCCGAGCAGGGCCAGCGGGAACTCCTCGGTGGCGGCACGGACCTGCCCACCGACGTCCTCGATGATGGACATGAGCGCCTACAGGGTGGCGACGTAGAGCTGCGCCTGCTCCACCGCGACAAGTGTCGCGGCGAGACACTCCTCCAGCTCCTGGCCGGCCTGTGTCAGCGAGGCCTGGGCCGCCTCGACCGTCTCGTGCCCGCTGCCCTCCAGGGCCCCGGCGAGGGTCTGCTGCGCCTCGGACAGTTTCTCGCCGGCCGCCTGCACGGCTGTCTGCCCGTCCCCGATCTGTTGGAGGGCGACATCGATGGCAGCCTTCAACTCGGCGACGCTCGCCACGGCGGAACCTCCTGGGGGCGGGGAGATCTCCATTAGAGCCTATCGGCGGTTCCGAAAGAACATCCGCCCTGTCGGTGTTCCTGCCCGCCTGTCCGGAAGGCGCCCGGAAGTGCCGGGAGTCCGTTCTGTGGGAGTCCCAGTGCGAGAACTTCTCAGTTGTTGGGCGGGGTCTCGCGTAACCAGCGCGGGCCGTACACCTCGGCGCCGAGCGCTGTCACCCGCCCGCGCAACTCCCGGTCGGCGGTGACCACCAGCCGACGGCGCTGCGGCGCGTCGGCCACCAGCTCGACGACCGTGTCGTCGCCGGACCCGGCGGCGGAGACGACCCGGACGCCCTCGGTGCCGGGCACGTCCCGCGCGGCCCCCTCGACCACCAGCACCACCTCCACCGGGGCGGGCAGTCGAGCCGGCAACCCGACGGTCGCCACCGGGGCGAGCGAGTCACGTAACCGGGCCGCCGCACCGGCGCGGTCCCGCCACCACCCGTTCGGGCGGGAGCCCACCACGTTGGCGCCGTCCACGATCAACAGCGGTGTCTCGTTCATCCCACCAGCCTGCCACCATCGGCCCGCCCCGGCCGGACGCCACACCCGCGCCACCGCCTGCGGCGTTTGTCGGGGCGCGCGTCGGGTAGCCCCTGCCGACCGTGCCGCGCCCGACTGCGGAGGACAGACATGATGGGACCCGGTGACATCGGCTCCGACCCGTGGGACGAATTCCTGGCCCGGTACTTCGGCCGGGGCGAGGGAGGACGCCGACCGCCGCACCGGGTCGACATCACCCGACTGATGACGGCCGACGCCCGGGAGATGCTGGCCGACGCGGCCCGGCGGGCCGCCCAACGCCAGAGCAGCGACCTGGACACCGACCACCTGCTCTGGGCGGCGCTGCAACGCGAGCCCCTGCGCGACCTGGTCCGCCGGGCCGGCGCGGACCCGGACACCCTGCTCAACGCCCTCGGCGGCAAGGGCGACGGCGCGCCGCGCGGGGAGGTGCCCCCGAACCTGTCGCTGACCCCGGCCGCCAAGCGGGCGCTGCTCGACGCCCACCAGCTCTCCCGGGCGATGGGGGCCAACTACATCGGCCCGGAACACATCCTGATGGCGCTGCCGCTCAACCCGGAGTCGCCGGCCGGGCGGATGCTGGCCGCCGGTCGGATCCAACCCGAGTCGTTGCAGGCCGCCAACGCCGAGCGCGGGCCGATGACCGGCCCGAAGCCGGATCGTGGCACCCCGACCCTGGACCAGTACGGGCAGGACCTCACCGACCTGGCCCGCAACGACCAGATCGACCCGGTGATCGGACGGGCCGACGAGATCGAGCAGGCCGTGGAGATCCTGTCCCGGCGTACCAAGAACAACCCGGTGCTGATCGGTGAGGCCGGGGTCGGCAAGACCGCCATCGTCGAGGGGCTGGCCGAACGGATCTGCGACGGCGACGTCCCGCAGACCCTGCTCGGCAAGCGGGTGGTCCAGCTCGACCTCGCCGGTCTGGTCGCCGGCACCCGCTACCGGGGCGACTTCGAGGAGCGGTTGAAGAAGGTGATCGACGAGATCCGGGCGCACCGCGACGAGCTGATCATCTTCCTGGACGAGATCCACACCCTGGTCGGCGCGGGCGGCGCCGGCAGCGAGGGCGGGATGGACGCGTCCAACATGCTCAAACCCGCCCTCGCCCGCGGCGAGCTGCGGGTGATCGGCGCGACGACGCTCGACGAGTACCGCAAGAGCATCGAGAAGGACGCCGCCCTGGCCCGGCGCTTCCAGCCGGTGCTGGTGCCCGAGCCCAGCGTCGACGACACCATCGCCATCCTGCGCGGCCTGCGCGACAGGTACGAGGCGCACCACCAGGTGCGCTTCACCGACGAGGCGTTGGTCGCCGCCGCCGAACTGTCCGACCGGTACGTCACCGACCGGTTCCTGCCGGACAAGGCCATCGACCTCATCGACCAGGCCGGCGCGCGGGTGCGGCTGCGCACCCGGACCCCGGCCTCCGACGTGCGGGAGCTGGAACAGGAACTCGACGAGGTACGCCGGGACAAGGAACAGGCCGTCACCGACGAGCAGTACGAGCGGGCCTCCGCGCTGCGCGACCGGATCGCCGAGCTGGAACAGCAGATCCGCCGGGCCAACGGCGAGGACGGGATGTCCTCCTCGCAGGTGCCGGAGGTGGGTCCGCAGGAGATCGCCGAGGTGGTCTCCCGGGCCACCGGCATCCCGGTCAGCCAGCTCACCGAGGAGGAACGGGACCGGCTGCTGCGCCTGGAGGGGCACCTGCACCAGAAGGTCGTCGGCCAGGACGACGCCGTCACCGCCGTCGCCGAGGCCGTCCGCCGGTCCCGGGCCGGGTTGGCCGACCCGGACCGGCCGATGGGCAGTTTCCTGTTCCTCGGCCCGACGGGTGTGGGCAAGACCGAGCTGGCCCGCGCCCTGGCCGAGGCGCTGTTCGGCGAGGCGGACCGGATGGTCCGGGTGGACATGAGCGAGTTCCAGGAGCGGCACACGGTCAGTCGCCTGGTCGGGGCCCCGCCCGGGTACGTCGGCTACGAGGAGGCCGGTCAGCTCACCGAGGCGGTCCGCCGCCGCCCGTACGCGGTGGTGCTGCTCGACGAGATCGAGAAGGCCCACCCGGACGTGTTCAACATCCTGCTGCAGGTGCTCGACGACGGGCGTCTGACCGACAGCCAGGGTCGTACGGTGAACTTCAAGAACACCGTCCTGATCATGACGAGCAACCTCGGTTCCGAGTTGATCACCGGTGCCCAGCGCGCGGTCGGCTTCGGCGCCGGCGACGTGGGCAGCGAGCAGGAGAACGACGAGCTGCGTGAGCGGCTGATGCGCCGCCTCCAGGAGAACTTCCGCCCGGAGTTCCTCAACCGCATCGACGAGGTGATCATCTTCCGTCGGCTGGAGGCCGAGCAGCTGCGCGACATCACCGCGCTGCTGCTGGAGGAGACCCGCCGCCGCATGCACGCCCAGGACCTCCAGGTGGAGTTCACCACCGCCGGCATCGACTGGCTCGCCGAGCACGGCTACCAGCCGGAGTTCGGCGCCCGCCCGCTGCGCCGGGTGATCCAGCGGGAGGTGGACAACCACCTGTCCCGGATGCTGCTGGAATCGGCGATATCCCCGGGTCAGAAGGTCACTGTGGACGTGCGCGACGGCGCGCTCACCTTCGACGTGGGCGCCGGGGAGCGCGGGTACACCCCGGCCACGACCACACACCCACGATGAGCGGGCCGGCACGACGGGACGAGCACGAGGACCCGCGCGAGCCCGCGACACCCCGGGACGAGGACGAGCATCCCGACCCGATCCTGGCGCCGCCCACCGCGAACCCCCGCAGGACGCGGGTGCCCGCCGAGGGCCTGCATCCGAAGACCGACCAGGAGGACGACCCGGAGACGTCCGGGGACCGCCGGCGAGAGGAGACCTGATGGTACGCGAAGCGCGGCTCGACCCCGAGGTGGAAGTGCTCTGGGAGGACTTCCACGCCGAGGTGAACGTCCCGTCGGAGCAGCTACGCACCTGGCTGCTGACCCGGGGTTCCGGTGAGGAGTCGTTCAGCCCGAACCCGGACCTCGACCTGCCCCAGCCGGGACGGGAGATCCTCAAGGTGCTGAACAAGCGCAAGGTCGACCTCACCCCGGAGGACATCGAGGTCATGCGGGAGGCGGTGGAACGGATCCGCGAGCTGATGGACGCCAAGCCGTCCCGCGGCAACGCCGACGACGGCTGGCGGCACTCGCTGCTCGACCTGGGACACGATCCGCTCGTCGAACGCTGACCGGTACACCGCTCGACGGTGCCGTCCCGCCCCGGGACGGCGCCGTCGACGTGTGCGGCTACTGGCCCTGGTCGGGCTCCAGGCTGCCGATCGTCAGTCCGGCGGCGTCGGCCGCCGCGTCCCGGTCACCGCGGGTCTGGTCCTCCCGGGTGAGCAGGTTCGCGTACTCGGCGACGTCGGCCGGGTCGGGCACGGTCGGCAGGCGGCGCAGGAACGCCTCCACCTCGCGGGTGGCGGCGGTGTGCGCGGCGGCCGCCTGGCGCAGCAGTTCGCGGTCGTCGGCGGGCGGGTAGAGGTCCGTCATGTCCGCCAGATACCCGGCCAACGGCGGTTCGCACCCCACCTCCCGCTCAGACCGGCCGGATCCCGCTGGGCTGCCGCACCCCGAACCCCGGGTTGCTCAGCAGCCAGGCCAGGTACGCCGGATGCGGGGCCAACGAGTCGACGTACGCCGCCTTGGCCGTCTCCACCACCACCTCGGCGGCCTGGGCGGCGGGAGAGTCCGGATGCCAGCCGAGCAGGAGCCGCCAGCGCAGCGGGATCCCGGCGAGCCGGCGGGTCACCAACCCGGCCACCGGACGGAACGTCGCCTGGCACAACGCCACCGCCACACCGGCGTCCACCAGGTCGATGCAGCCGCGGATGTCGGTCTCGTACACCTTGCGGGGGGTGAAGCCGGCGCGGGCGCACGCGGCGGCGAAGCAGTCGCCGAAGCAGCCGTCGCCCGGCGCGGCCACCCACTGCTCGTGGCGCAGGTCCGCCAGGCGCACCTCGTCCTGGGCGGCGAGCGGGTGCGTCTCCGGCAGCAGCACCAGCACCGGGTCGACGGCCACCTCCTGCCAGCTCAACCCGAACCCGGCCGACGGGCTGGCGTCGCCGCACACACCGGTGAGCGCGAAGTCCAACCGGCCGCCGGCCACCAACTGCGCCAACTCGTCCACCGACCAGGAGGCGAACGTGGTGATCTGGGCCGGCGGCTGCGCGGCCGCCAACCGGTGCACCAGCCGGCCCAGGATCGGGCTGTTCACCCCACCGAACCGGTAGCAGGTGGGTGCGCTGCCGGCCCCGGCCAACCGCGCCGCCTCGTCCTGCAACCCCTTCATCGCCGGCAGCAGCACCCGGGCCCGGGCCAGCACCAGCTCACCGAGTGCGGTGGGCCGGGCACCACGCCGGTCCCGGTCGAACAACGGGCCGCCCAGGGTCCGCTCGATGCGTTGGAGCTGGGCGGTGAGGGCCGGCTGGGCCAGGCCGAGCGCCGAGGCCGCCTTCGTCACACTCCCCGTCTCCGCGATCGCGCAGACCACCCGCAGGTGACGCAGCTCCAGGTTCATAGGGTGACGGTAGGACTACGCGTCAGCCTGCGGAATAGCCTGAGCGGATCGGTGATAATGAATGCACTGACGAGGGGGTGCCGCGCTCAGTCGCGAGGTGGCTCCGGCAGGTCCGCCAGGTAGGTCGGCCGCCTGGTCACCGCGTCGAGCACCTTGTCCACCACCCCCACCGCGGGCTCCACGATCCGGTTCCACGGAGGGGTCGCCGGCGTGCTCGGGTGCGGACGGGTCGGCGCGGCCTCCTCGGCGATCTCCAACCGGTTGCCCAGGCGGATCAGCTCCTCCTCGGTCGCGACCGCCCGCAGCTCGGTGACGAGCGCGCCCACCCCCTCGACGTGCTGGCGAACCCGCCCGGCGACGTCGGTCAGCGCCTCGTCGGTCAAACCCTTGAGCGCGTTCAGCAGGCCGGCGTCGGCGGCGATCTCGGCGTCCACCCGCTCACCGGCGGCCGGCAGCGCGACGCGTACCGCCGGCAACAGGTACTGCTCCTCGGCGGACAGGTGCCGCGACAGCGCGGCGGTGAGCACCGCCAACGCCTCCTGCGGTGTGGCGTCCGGGCCGGTCAACTGCTCCACCAGCGACAGCAGTTGCTGATGCTCCCGGTCGACGATGTCGGCGATGCTGCGACCGGCGGGCCGGTAGCCCTCCTCGGGTGCGGGCGTGGGCGGCAGCGGCGGCAGGGGAACGGCGGACATGGTGCCCTCCTCGACTGGCGGGCGGAAGCTCCGGCAGGGGACGTTCGGTCGTGGGCGGCGGTACCCGAACCCGGTCACGGCGAAACCGACCCGTCGATGTGTCGACGTGCGCGCACCGGCGCGCCGGTCCGTCCGCGCCGGTGCGCCGGTCCGTCGGCCACCTCGGGCTGGTATGAAGAGGCGATGACGAGCGACGCCGCCTCCGCCCGACCCGACCCCACCGCAGAGGTCGTGGACCTCTGCCGCGATCTGCTGCGCATCGACACCACCAACACCGGGGACAACGACACCAGCGTCGGTGAGCGCCGCGCGGCCGAGTACGTGGCGGAGAAGCTCGCCGAGGTGGGTGTGGAGTCCGTCCTGCACGAGTCCGCCCCGGGCCGGGCGAACGTGGTGGCCCGCATCCCCGGCACCGACCCGAGCCGGGGCGCGCTGCTGGTGCACGGCCACCTGGACGTGGTGCCCGCCGACGCCGACGAGTGGTCGGTGCACCCGCTCTCCGGCGAGCTGCGCGACGGCTACCTGTGGGGTCGCGGCGCGATCGACATGAAGGACTTCGACGCGATGGTGCTGGCCGTGGTGCGGCACTGGCAGCGCACCGGCGTACGACCGCCGCGCGACATCGTGCTCGCGTACACCGCCGACGAGGAGGCGGGCAGCGACTACGGCGCGCGTTTCCTGGTGGACGAGCACCGGGGTCTGTTCGACGGCTGCACCGAGGCGATCGGCGAGGTCGGCGGCTTCTCCTACTCGGTCAACGACAGCCAGCGGCTCTACCTCATCGAGACCGCCGAGAAGGGCATCGACTGGCTGCGGCTGCACGCCAAGGGCCGCCCCGGGCACGGCTCGATGGTGCACGACGACAACGCGGTCACCGCGCTCGCCGAGGCGGTCGCCCGGATCGGCCGGCACCGCTTCCCGGTGGTGGTCACCGACACCGTACGGGCCTTCCTGACCGAGGTCTCCGACCTGCTCGGCATCGAGCTGGACCCGGACGACCCGGAGGCGGCCATCGCCAAGCTCGGCCCGATCGCCAACCTGATCGGCGCGACCATCCGCAACACCGCCAACCCGACCCGGTTGAGCGCCGGCTACAAGGACAACGTCATCCCCGGCCGGGCCACCGCCACCATCGACTGCCGCAGCCTGCCCGGCCAGTCCGAGCTGCTGGAGCGGCAGTTGCGCGAGCTGGTCGGCCCGGACATCGCGATCGAGTACGTCCAGCGGCAGCCGGCCCTGGAGACCACCTTCGACGGTGACCTGGTCGAGGCCATGTCGGCGGCCCTGCGCGCGGAGGACCCGGGGGCGCGCCCGGTCCCGTACATGCTCTCCGGCGGCACCGACGCCAAGGCGTTCTCCCAGCTCGGCATCCGCTGCTTCGGGTTCGCCCCGCTCCGGCTGCCCGCCGACCTGAACTTCTCGGCGTTGTTCCACGGCATCGACGAGCGCGTTCCGGTCGACGGACTACAGTTCGGCGTGCGGGTGCTCGACCGGTTCCTGCGTACCTGCTAGCCGTGTCCGGCACTTGCCGTCGGCGCGCAACCTCCCCATCGTGAAGGGACAGCCCCACATGACCGACCAGCACGGTGAGCTGGACGCCGCTCTCGAGCGCGTGATCGAAGCGGCCCGCCACCACCTCGCCGCCGTACGCGCCGCCCAGGGCCGCGTCGACGACGACGACGTCTGGCAGGCGTACGTGGCGTTGAACAACGCCTCCTTCGCGTACGACGAGCGCCTGCTCGACGCCTTCGGTGAGGTGACGCCGTGGGATGTCGACTCGATCGACCCGGACGAGGCCGACGAACGCTTCGGTGGCGTCGACGGGGCCGAGGCCAGCGACCCGCACCCCCGGGTGATCTCGGTGCGTCAGCGCCGCGATTACCGGGTGCCGAGTGTCGCCGCGCTGCTGCGCGTGGCCGAGGCGGCCCGGCGCGAGGGGACCCCGGAGGACGACGAGCCGGCGCCGGTGGAGGGCGTCGGCGAGGCGGTGCTGGAGCTGCTGCAGAGCGGCGACGGCTCGCTCGGCGCGTTGGACGTCCCGGAGCTGGAACCGCTCGACGGGGTGGTCATGGTCAGCGAGGTCGGCACCCCTGTCGACCTGGAGTCGTTCGACGACGACGACGCGGTGGGCCCGTTCCAGCCGGCGGCCGACGACCGGCTGGTGGGTCGGCTCGACGAGCACCCGTTCCTGGAGCTCGACGACGACCACGACCACGCCGGGCACCAGCACTAGACGAGTACGTCCGCACCCGGCACGGGGCTGCGCTCGTCGTCCCGTCTGGCCGGCCTGCCCTGTCGAGGTGCCGGTGAGCGATATACCTCAGAGGTATGAATATGACTCTGAGGTATATCGCTCCGGGCCGTCACGGCCCGTTCAGTACGACAGGCCCGGCTGCGGCTGGTTGACCAGTCGACGGCGCAGCACCACCTGCCGCGTGCCGTCGCGGTACAGCCGCACCCGGGCCAGCTCCCATCCGGAGAACTCCGCCTGGATCGCCAACTGCGCCGCGGCGGTCAACCGGTCGACGTTCGGCGGCAACCGCAGCGGCGCGTATTCGTAGTCCATGCCATCCATGCTGCCCAGCCCAGCGGCCATTCGCCACCCCCTCCGGGGTGACCAACGCCGCCCAGAAGCCCGTCCCACCCAGCACCGCGCCGATCATGGACTTGTGGTGACCAGATTGACCTGGTTAGGGGGTTTTTGTCACCCACCACAACCCCATGATCGGCAGGGAGTGCGTCCGGAACTCAGCCGGCCGGGACGTTCGCCGTCAGCAGGGTCGTCAGGGCCGGCGCGGTCAGGGCTACCGCCTGGGCGCTGCCCGGGTCGACCGCCAGCCCCCAGGAGGGGTCCGGCCAGTCCTCGAACAGGTCGGCGCAGGGCAGCGCGATGAACGGCACCCCGTCCCCGGTGAACGCGGCGAGCGCCCTCGGCGAGGTGAAGACCGGCAGCAGCGGCGCGCCGGTCGCGTCGCCGACCACCGTCCACGGGAAGTCGGCATCGGGTGTCGGTTCCCCGGCCAGCGGTACGCACACCGTCGCGCCGGCCAGCACCGCGAGGTAGCCGGGCAGGTCACGCCGGTCGACGGCCGCGCCGAGTACCGCCACCACCTCCGGCTCCGCCGGTCCGCGCGTAGCCGGTCCGGCCGTAGCCGGTCCGGCCGTGCCCGGCCCGGCGGCGGGCGATGGCGGCGGCGGGCCGGGGCGCGCGGCCGGTGGCACCACCCGGCAGGAGAGCGCGCCCGGCCGGTCGGTCAGCACCTCGGCGGCGGTACGGGCCACCAGCACGCTGAGCCGCTGCACCTGCTCCGGGGTGCGCGGCACCTCGTACCACCAGCCCGAGTCGTCGGTCGGGCGGTGCCAGCCGAGCGCGGCCAGGCGTGCCTCGTCGTGGCCGGGGCAGACCACCCGCACCACCTCGCGGCGCACCAGCAGGCGGATGCCGCGCGAACCGGCGGAGAGTTCCAGGTCGGTGTCCCGGTCGCAGCGGACGACCGTCTCGCGTAGCCGCTCGACGATCTCCGGCCAGGTCGGCGACGTCACGCCGGAGGGCCGGGCAGGCGCTCGCCCAGCCGACCGAGCCGGGCCACGGTCTCCTCCAGGCGGCCCAGCGCCGAGAAGTCGCCCGGCGTGCCGAACAGGTCGCCCAGGCCCGCGCCGAGCGCGACGTCCAACCCCTCGGTGTGCTCCTCGACGTGTTCGGCGGCGACCGCACGGGCCCGCCGGTACGCGTCGAGCACCAGCTCCGCCACGCCCTCGGTGCCCGCGCGCAGCGCCGCGGGCGCGAGGGTGAGCCCGGTCAGCGCCCCGGTGGCGTCGACCGTCGCCGAGACCAGGCCACTCTCGTCGGTCGCGGTGCCGGACAGCTCGGCCAGGTCGTCGCCCAGCCCGGCGAACCGGCGCTCGATGTCGGCGACCCGTCCGGCGAGCGCGTCGAACGCGGACGTCGGGTCCGTCATGAGATCCCTCCCCCGTGGATCGTGCGACCGGGTGGTGCCCGGCGGCCGGGAGATCGTATCGTCGGTGCGCTCGACTCATGGGGGAGGAACGGCATGCCACCGGACATCGATGTGGACGTGCAGGCGGTCCGTCGACTGGAGACAGCCGCCGAGCAGGTCGCCGGCTCACTCGCCGCGCTGGAGAGTCAGATCGTCTCGGCCGGTGACGTGCCGTCGGACGCCTTCGGTCACCTGCCGTTCGCCAGTGACATGCTCCGCGCGAAGTACGCCGAGCAGGTCACCGGCGGTCGCGAGCTGTTCGGTGCCGCGCACGCCGCGTTCGGTCGGGTCGCCACGGCGTTGGGCGACACGGTCGAGGCATACGAGCAGAACGAGCGGGACCTCGACGCCGGGTTCAAGGCCATCCAGTCGGGGCTGCCCGGATGAGCGGGCCGGCCGGCAGCGCCGTCGAGCTGTGGAACGGCCTCGACAACGCGCTCTCCGGGGTGCAGGACGCGGTCGACAGCGTCTGCCGGACCCTGGCCTGGCCGCTCATCCAGCTCGTCGACCTGGTCGACGGTGAACCCGCCGTGCTGCGCGCCAAGGCCGCCGAGTGGGACGCGCTCTCCACGCAGGTGCGCGACCTGGCGCAGGGCCACCGGGGGGCCCGCGAGTCCGCCCAGGCCGGGTGGCGCGCCCCCTCCGGCACGGCGTACGGGAAGCGGTTGGCCGAGGTGGAGCAGCAACTCCTCGACGTCGCCGACCAGTTCGCCGCGACGGCGGAGTACCTGCGCAGCGTCGCCGACGGTCTGCAGACCGTCCACGACGTGCTCGTCGATCTGTGCGTGGAGTTCGTGAACTGGCTCCTCGTCACGCTGGTGACGGCGTTGCTGATGGCGCCGGTCACCATGGGAGCGTCCTGGGCGGCCGGTGTCGGGCTGGCGGTGACCCGGGGCCTGATCGTGGTCACCCGGATGTTGAAGGTGATCCGGCCGTTGGCGGTGCACCTGCAGAAGGTCATCCGGTTGCTCCAGCGGGTCCTGCTGTACCTGCGCAAGCTGCGGACGCACCTCGACAAGCTGGTCGACATGCAGAAGGCGCTGCGCACCGGCAGGAAGTACGCCGACAAGCGCCGCGCCGCCGGCAAGCTCGACAAGTGGCACCACAAGGTCCTCGACCCGTCCAAGGGCACCTACAAGCTGGGCAAGTCCGGTTCGCCGTTCGACATGGGCGTCCTCGACCGGGCCGCCGCGCTGCGGACGCACGGCGTCACCGACGGTGCCCGGGTGATCGCCCGGGACTGGGCGACCAACCTGCCCTGGAACGTGCCGAACTCGGTCGTCCACGGCGTCACCTGGGGAACGGTCGCGTTGACCAGTGGTCTCTCCGTCCCCGGCAGCGAACAGGCCGGCGACCAGATCGACCAGGCGGTGCAGGGTGGCGCGGACTGGATCGACCAGAATGTCTTCGGGCAACCGCCCGCGGGTCAGCCCGCGGGCCGCTAGGGAGGCGACGGTGATGTCAGGGGAGCGGGGTCGGTTCGGCCGGTTCACCGACGCGGTGCTCGGCGGCGCGCGGGCCGCCCGGGACAAGGCGCGCGAGCTGCGCGACGAGTTCCGCACCAGCGACGAGCCCGAACGCGCCCTGGTGGCGCCGCTGCTGGCCGGGCAGGACCTCCGCTACGTGGGGCTGGGGCCGGTGCGCCTGTCGCAGACCCACCAGGCCGGTCGGCAGCTCGCCGACGAGGTCGGCGCCGAACTGGCCGAGTCGCTCGACCCGAAGGTGCTGTTCGGGCTGCTCAACATCGTCAACCCGGTGGTCTGGGTCGACGCGGTGCTGACGCCGGTGCGGATGGCCGCGGGCGTGCTGCTGCTTCCGGGCAAGGCCGGTGCCCTCGCCGCCGGGGTGGGGGAGTCGGTCGCGCCGGAGCGGGCCCTGCCCGAGCAGCCGACCCGGCGGGAGCCGATTCCGCTCACCGCGGAGCAGGAGGCGTTCCGGGCGGTGTTCCGGCTCAGCCTGTACCGGCCGCTGGCCGACCAGCTCGCCGAGATCGCCTACCGGCGTCGGTACGTCTTCAACGGTGACCTCGCCACCATCGCAGGCAGTCTGCTGCTGTTCCTGGATCGCTACACCGGCACCCCGCTGGCGGTCACCGACACCCACCTGCACCTGCTGCGGATGGGCCCCCGCCCGGACGCCGACCGGCCCGACCGGCGGCAACCCCGGGTGCTGTGGAGCGTGCCGCGCGCCCGGGTGGCCCGGGTCGACTCCGAACGGGGCGCGAGCGGGTTGGTGCAGCTCACCTCCACCGTCTCCTTCGACGACGGTTCGTGGATCCGGCTCACCCAGCCCGCGCTGCGCGACGACCAGTCGCGTTTCCTCACCGCGATCAGCGACCTCCCCGGTCGGCGTCCGGCGCCGTGACGCGGCCGGTAGGTCGACCAGTGGGTCAGCTGTCGCGCTCGGGGTAGCCCACCGGCACCGCCGAGACGTCGTCCAGCGCGGTGGTGATCTCCTCGGGAAGTGTGATGCGTTCCACCTGGAGCGCGCCGAGCAGTTGCCCCACCGTCCGGGCGCCGAGGATCGGCGCGGTCACCCCCGGCCGGTCCCGGATCCAGGCCAACGCCACCTCCAGCGGCGACACCCCCAACCCACCTGCTGCGGTCGCCACCGCCTCCACGATGCTGGAGCAGCGCGGCTCCAGGTACGTGGCGACGAATCGTTCGAAGTGCGGCGACGCGGCCCGGGAGTCGGCCGGACGGCCGTGCCGGTACTTGCCGGTCAGCACCCCCCGACCCAGCGGGGACCAGGGCAGCACGCCGAGGCCGAGCGCGTCGCACGCGGGCAGCACCTCCCGCTCCACGCCCCGTTCCAGCAGCGAGTACTCCACCTGGGCGGCGACCACCGGTGCCCGGCCCGGCCAGGCGGTCTGCCAGGCGGCGGCCCGCGCGGTCTGCCAGCCGGAGAAGTTCGACACACCGACGTAGCGGACCTTGCCGCTGGCCACCGCGTGGTCGAGCGCGGCCAGGGTCTCCTCCAGGGGGGTGTCCGGGTCGTACCCGTGCACCTGGAACAGGTCGACGTGGTCGGTGCCGAGCCGGCGCAGCGACGCGTCCAACGTCCGCAGCAGGTGCCCCCGGGAGCCGTCGCGGCGTCGGCCGCTGCCCGGCCGCAACCCGGCCTTGGTGGCGATCAGCAGCTCCTCGCGGGGCACCAGGGAGCCCAGCAGCGAGCCGATCACCGACTCGGCGTCGCCGTCGCCGTACACGTCGGCGGTGTCGATCAGGTTGCCGCCCGCGTCCAGGTAACTCTTCAGCTGGGCGGCCGCATCGTCGGCGTCGGTGTCCCGGCCCCAGGTCATGGTGCCGAGCGCGAGCCGGGAAACCGCCAGCCCGCTTCGGCCGAGCGGTCGCTGTTGCATGGGTGAACCTTATTTCGAACCTGCCGCCACGGATATCCTCGCTCCCGTATCTCTGCCGGTTCTGCCGGTTCCGCCGCCCGGGGCTGTCCCGATGGAGGGGGGACCAAAGGGGTCGAGCCGGTGATCGACTCCGTTATCGGCATTGCGTAACCTGGTGCGACCTGTGCCACGGATGGGGGAGGACCAGTGCGACTCGGGCTCAGTCTTGGATACCAGACAGCGTGGAGCACACCCGCCGACCACCTGGCCCTGGCGCAGGAGGCGGACCGGCTGGGCTACTCGGTGGTGTGGGCGGCGGAGGCGTACGGTTCCGACTCGCCCAGCATGCTGGCCTGGATGGCCGGCCAGACCGAACGGATCGACGTCGGTGCCGCGGTGATGCAGATCCCCGCCCGTACGCCGGCGGCCACCGCGATGACCGCCGCCACCATCGACGCGCTCTCCGGTGGTCGGTTCCGCCTCGGCCTGGGCGTCTCCGGCCCGCAGGTCTCCGAGGGGTGGCACGGGGTGCGTTTCGCCAAGCCCCTGGCCCGGACCCGCGAGTTCGTCGACATCGTGAAGCTGGCCGTCGCCCGCAAGGAGGTGGCGTACGACGGCGAGCACTACACGCTGCCGTTGCCGGACGGCCCCGGTAAGGCCCTGCGGTTGGGCTTCCACCCACCCCGCGAGCACATACCGATCTACCTGGCCGCGGTCGGCCCGAAGAACCTGGAGCTGGCCGGCGAGATCGCCGACGGCTGGCTGGCGGTGTTCTACGCCCCGGAGTTCGCCGAGGAGCAGCTCGCCTCGGTGCGCGCCGGGCGGGCCAAGGTCGGCAAGGAGCTGGCCGGGTTCGACGTGGTGCCGTCGGTGCCCGTGGTGATCGGTGACGACGTGGCGTCCTGCGCCGAGTTGGTGCGCTGGTACGCGGCGCTGTACGTGGGTGGCATGGGCAGCCGCCAGCAGAACTTCTACAACCAGCTCGCCACCCGGATGGGGTACGGCGACGCCGCCCGCGAGGTGCAGGACCTCTACCTGGCCAAGCGACAGCGCGACGCCGCCGCCGCCGTACCGATGGAGTTCATCGACCGGACGTCGCTGCTCGGCCCGAAGGAGCGCGTCGCCGAGCGGATGCGGGAGTACGCCGCCGCCGGCGTCACCACGCTGTCGGTGACCCTGTTCGTGGCCGACCGGGAGAGCGGTGTGCAGACCCTGCGTACCGTCGCCGAGGCACTTGAT
Source organism: Micromonospora sp. WMMD964 (assembly GCF_029581455.1). Lineage (NCBI taxonomy): Bacteria > Bacillati > Actinomycetota > Actinomycetes > Micromonosporales > Micromonosporaceae > Micromonospora > Micromonospora sp. WMMD964. The sequence continues at coordinate 4,365,467 of NZ_CP120860.1, forward strand.
CTTTCGGGAGTCGGCGAGTGACCTGGGTCGAGGCCATCGTCCTGGGCATCGTCCAGGGACTGACCGAGTTCCTTCCGGTCAGCTCGTCGGGGCATCTGCGGATCACCTCGGCGATCTTCTTCGACCGCGACGCGGGCGCGTCCTTCACCGCGGTCACCCAGCTCGGCACCGAAGCGGCCGTGTTGATCTACTTCGCCAAGGACATCTGGCGGATCACCCGGACCTGGCTGGTCGGCATCCGTGACAAATCCGTCCGGTCCAGCCTCGACTACCGGATGGGCTGGTACGTGATCGTCGGGTCCATCCCGATCGGTCTGTTCGGCTTCCTGTTCAAGGACCAGATCAAGACGGCCGGGCGCAACCTGTGGGTGGTGGCGACCACGCTGATCGTGTTCGCGTTCGTGCTGGCGTTCGCGGAGTACTGGGGGCGGCAGACCCGCACCCTGGAGAACTTCCGGATGAAGGACGGCATCGTGATGGGCTTCGCCCAGGCCATGGCGCTGGTCCCCGGGGTGTCCCGCTCCGGTGGCACGCTCACCGCCGGTCTGCTGCTCAACCTGACCCGGGAGGCGGCGGCACGGTACTCGTTCCTGCTGGCCATCCCGGCGGTGGTGATGTCCGGCGTGTTCAGCCTCGGTGACGTCTTCGAGCCGTCCGCCCCGGGCACGTCCGCGCCGTCGGTGGCCCAGATGGTCGTCGCCACGGTCATCGCCTTCGGCATCGGGTACGCGGCCATCGCCTGGCTGCTGCGCTATGTCGCCCACCACACCCTGTACGTCTTCGTGCTGTACCGGGTCGCGTTGGGCACCCTGGTCCTGGCACTGCTGCTGACCGGCACGATCAGCGCCACCTGACCCACCCGTCGACGGCCTCCGGCCCGCCTTCCGGCGGACCGGAGGCCGTCGACGTACCGCCCGACACCACATCGCCGGGGCGGGGAGCGGGAGACCCCTTGATCGACTCCACATCGCCGAGGCGGGGGTATCCGGGCAGCGGTAGACCCCCGGATCGGCGAACCGGTGTCGATCAAGGCGGGACGGGCGCTCATCCCCGGTCTCGCGTGCGGCGTCGGCCGTGGCCCGTGGAGGTCGGAGCGGCGGGCGAGGCCCTAGGGTGGTCAGCGTGGCGACCCTTCTGCTTCTGCGACACGGCCGGACCACGGCGAACGCCGACGGCGGCCTGGCCGGCCGGCAACCGGTCGAGCTGGACGACACCGGGCGCGCGCAGGCCGCCGCGGTGGGCGAGCGACTGCGGGCGGTGCCGCTGGCCGCCGTCGTGACGAGCCCGCTGATCCGCTGCCGACAGACCCTGGAGTTGGCGCTGCCGCAGGCCACGCCGGTCGTCGAGGACGGCCTGATCGAGTGTGACTACGGCAGCTGGGAGGGGCAGCCGCTGAAGAAACTCGCCAAGGAGCCGCTCTGGCCGGTGGTGCAGCAGCGCCCCAGCGCGGCGGTCTTCCCCGACGGGGAGGCGATGGCGGCGATGTCCTCCCGGGCGGTCGCGGCGGTTCGGTCGTGGGACGCCCGGGTGAACGCCGAGCACGGTCCGGAGGCGGTGTGGTTGGCGTGTAGCCACGGTGATGTGATCAAGGCCATCGTGGCGGACGCGCTCGGCGTACACCTTGATCTTTTTCAGCGGGTGGTCGCCGACCCGGCGTCGGTGACCGCGATCCGGTTCACGCCGCTGCGTCCGTTCCTGCTCCGGCTCAACGACACCGGCGGTGACCTCTCCGCCCTGGTGCCGCCGCCGCGTAAGCGGCGTAGGCGGGCGTCCCGCGCCGCCGATTCGGACGCCGCGGTCGGCGGTGGGGCCGGTGCGGTCTCGTGACGACACCGGTCGGCGGCCGCCCGGCCGCGCCATTCCCGCCCGGTCGGCGGTCGAGGCGCGCGCAGACCGGCGGCCGGGCCGCCACGCCCGGGTGTAGCAGCCGGTACGCCGGGCGCGCCGCCGGTGCGGCGATTCGGGTCGGTGGGGTGCGCGGTGCCGTGGCGGGCCGGATAGGGTCGTGGGTATGACCCACCAGGTGCACGCCTTCGAACCGCCGGAGCGGTTCGTCGCCGGGACTGTCGGCCCGCCGGGGGAGCGCGCCTTCTTCCTGCAGGCCCGTGGCGGCGGTCGGCTGGTCAGCGTCGCGCTGGAGAAGGTCCAGGTGTCCCTGCTCGCCGAGAAGCTGGAGGAGCTGCTCACCGAGGCGCAGCGCCGCTTCGGCGTGGACCTGCCCGACCCGGGGCCGGTGATCGGTGACAACGAGCCGCTGGACACGCCGGTCGACGAGGAGTTCCGGGTCGGCACCCTCGGCCTGGCCTTCGACGTGGACACCGCGACCGTGGTGATCGAGGCGATCGCCGTCGGCGAGGTGGAGCCCGAGGTCGAGCTGGGCGACGAGGACGACGAGGACGACGACGAGGACGAGGACGACGAGCCGGACGAGGACCTGGACCGGCTCCGGGTCCGGCTCACCCCGCAGGCGACCCGCCAGTTCATCGAGCGGGCCCGGCGAGTGGTCAACGCGGGTCGGCCGCCGTGCCCGCTCTGCGGCCAACCGTTGGACCCCGCCGGGCACCTCTGCCCGCGGCACAACGGTTACCACCGGTGACCTCGTCCGGCCTTCAGCCTCGCCAGGACGGTGACGCGGCGCTTCGGCTGCTACGCGACGGCGTGCTCGACCTCGAAGGTCGGCTGGTCGACGCGTCGAACACGACGCTGCGCGGCATCCTGACCCTGGACGGGGTCACCGCCCGCTGCGTCTACAAGCCGGTGCGCGGCGAACGACCGCTCTGGGACTTCCCCGACGGCACCCTGGCCGGCCGGGAGGTCTCGGCCTACCTGGTCTCCGAGGCGACGGGGTGGGGCCTGGTGCCGCCCACCGTGCTCCGCGACGGGCCGTTCGGGCCCGGCTCCTGCCAGCTGTGGATCGACGAGCCGGAGGACGCCGAGGCGCTGGTCGGGTTCCTGCCCGCCGACGAGTTGCCACCCCGGTGGTTCCCGATCGCCGCGGCGCGGGACGACGACGGCGCGCCCTACGTGTTGGCGCACGCCGAGGACCCGCGACTGGCCCGACTCGCCGTCCTCGACGCGGTGATCAACAACGCGGACCGCAAGGGCGGTCACGTGCTCGTCGGCCCGGACGACCGGATCTACGGCGTCGACCACGGGGTGAGCTTCCACGTGGAGGAGAAGCTGCGGACGGTCCTCTGGGGTTGGGCCGGCAAGCAGCTTCCCCCGGACGCCCTGGAGATGCTCGACGGGCTCGCCGGGCAGGTCACCGGGGCGCTCGGCGAGGAGTTGGCCGAGCACCTGACGATCAGCGAGGTGGCCGAGTTGGCCTCCCGGATCGACAGGTTGCGAGACGTCGGCCGCTTCCCGCAGCCGCCGGAGGACTGGCCGGCGATGCCCTGGCCACCCATGTAGGGCGCTGTCATCTTGATCACCCGCGGGGCGCTCCGGCGTCGCCGTCCGGCTGGTTAGGCTGATCCCATGGAGTCTTGGGCGGGACACGAGGTGCCACGGCTGCCGGGCACGGGCGAGCCGTTGGCGTTGTACGACTCGGCGCGGCAGGGCGTGCACCCGAGTGACCCGGCCGACGCGGCGAGCATGTACGTCTGCGGCATCACCCCGTACGACGCGACCCACCTCGGTCACGCCGCCACCATGATCACGTTCGACCTCGTACAGCGGATGTGGCGCGACGCCGGGCGTCCGGTGCGCTACGTGCAGAACGTCACCGACATCGACGATCCGCTGCTGGAGCGGGCCACCCGCGACGGGGAGGACTGGGTGGTCCTCGCGATGCGGGAGACCGCGTTGTTCCGGGAGGACATGGAGGCGCTGCGGATCATTCCGCCGGAGCACTACGTGGGGGCCGTCGAGTCGATCCCGGACATCGCGGACAAGGTCGAGGTGCTGCTCAAGGACGGTGCCGCGTACCGGCTCGACGACGGCACCGGCGACGTCTACTTCGACATCTCCGCCACCGGCCGGTTCGGCTACGAGTCGAACCTGACCCGGGAGCAGATGCTGGAGATCTTCCCGGATCGCGGTGGCGACCCCGACCGGGCCGGCAAGCGCGACCCCCTGGACCCGCTGCTGTGGCGTGGGGCCCGCGAGGGCGAACCGTCCTGGCCGGGCGGGGAGCTGGGCCCGGGCCGCCCGGGGTGGCACATCGAGTGCGCGGTGATCGCCCTGAACCTGCTCGGCGACCGGATCGACGTGCAGGGCGGCGGCAACGACCTGCTGTTCCCGCACCACGAGGCGTCCGCCGCGCACGCCGAGCGACTCACCGGTCAGGCGCCGTTCGCCGAGCACTACGTGCACGCCGGGATGATCGGCCTGGACGGCGAGAAGATGTCCAAGTCCCGCGGCAACCTGGTCTTCGTGTCCCGGCTGCGCGCCGACAAGGTCGACCCGATGGCGATCCGGCTGGCGTTGATCTCCGGGCACTACCGCGGCGACCGCACCTGGACCGACGACCTGCTCACCGCCGCCCAGGAGCGCCTGGCCCGCTGGCGGCAGGCCGCCGCCGCACCCGCCGGGCCGTCCGGTGCCGAGCTGCTCGCCGGGGTACGCGCCCGACTGGCCGACGACCTCGACACCCCCGGTGCCCTGGCGGTGGCGGACCGCTGGGCCGAGGCGACCCTGGCCGGCACGACCGACGACCCCGAAGCCCCGGCCCTCTTCGCGAAGACGGTCGACGCCCTCCTGGGCATCCGCCTCTAGGGCCTGTTTCATAAGGGCGGTCGAGCCGAGGCGGAGCCCGGGCGGCGATCCGGCAAGGCGCGGTTTCGTCCGGATACCGGTGTTGTATCCGGGCGGAACCGCAACGCCGCCGGGCGTCGTCCGGGCCCCGCCGCAGGCCGGCCAGTTCTTATGAAACAGGCCCTACTCGTCAACCCTCGCCCCGCGCCGTCGTGTGCCCCGTGTCGTGCGCTGTCGCGTGTCGCGTGCCGTCGCCCGCACGATCGACTCAGGTTTCAGGAAGTCGCGGTATCCAGCACGCCTAGACCCCCCGATTTCCAGAAATCCGAGTCGATCACCCCGACATCCCCGTCGATCATGAGGTTGGCGGGCGGTTCGATCTCCGTCGGACCCGTCAACCTCATGATCGACGGAATGGGCGTGCCGGGACGCCGCCATCGGGTGCTTGATCCACTCCACATCGCCGAGGTGGCGGCATCCCCGCACGGCGTCACCCCCACCTCGGCGATGTGGAGACGATCAAGGCCAGTCGGTGCCGACCGACGGTCCACGAGGGCTGCCGCGCTCGACCGTGCGCCCGGACAGCAGGCTTCCGGCACCACCAGCGGCACCGACTCCCACCCCGTCGGCGACCTCACCACCGCAGGCTGGGCCCTCGGCCACGCCACCCAAACGGCGCCGCGCGGGGCGGCGGGGCGCCGACGGGTGTAGCGCGGGGGGTGGGTGCGGTCAGCCGAGCACCAGGCCGGGGTCGGGTTCCGGGTCGGGGGTGGGGCCGGGGATCTTGTACTCCTCGGTGAGGGTGGTCATCGGGCCGGGCCAGGTGGCCTGGGAGACCTCGATCGGTTTGCGGTGCGCGTCGTACGCGATGTGCAGCAGGTGCAGCACCGGGGTGTCCGGCCGGATCTGCAGGGTCTCGGCCTCCTCCCGGCTGGGCTGGCGGGCGCTGATCGTGTCGGTGGCGGAGACGTACCGCCGGCCGGTGACCTCCTCGGCCTCCTGGTAGAGGGGGCGGCCGAACGCTTCGGCGCGCTCCAACGAGGTGCCCGCGGTGTCGCGGGGCAGGAACCAGGAGGCGCCCACCTCGACGGGGGAGTCGTCGGTGCGGACGAGGTGCCGGCGGCAGAGCAGGTTGGTGCCGTCGGAGACGCCGAACGCGTCGGCGACCTCGGCGGGCGCGGGGGAGAGGCCGACCGAGACGAGCTGCTGGCGGTACCGGGCGGCCAGGTCGGTGTGGTAGCCGCGGAAGCCGCCGTACCGGCCCCGGGAGAGGCGGTTCAGTCGGCGCCGGGTGCCCCGGACGTACGTACCGGAGCCGGGTTTGGTGATCAGGATGCCCTCGACCCGCAGCTGGTCGACGGCGCGTTGCACGGTCTGCTTGGCGACGCCGAACATCTCGGCGATGGCCGGGATGGACGGCAGTCGCTCGCCCGGCCCCCAGTCGCCCCGGCGGACCTGGGCCTTGAGCTGCGCGGCGATCTGTCGGTGCGGGAACTCGGCGGCCCCGGGATTGATCTGCACACCCGCCTCCTTGATCACATCTAGGTTCCTAGGATGCCCTAGAGGGTGTGACGGCGCCACCCCGGACACGCGAAAACGGGCCCCCGGACCGCAGAAGGTCCGAGGGCCCGCGGCGGGGACGTGCTACCAGGAGCCGGCGGTGGGGCCGGCCGAACCGCCCCGTCGGCGCAGGTACTTCTCGAACTCCTGGGCGATCTCGTCACCGGTCAACGGGGTGATGCCCTCGTCGCCGACCCGTTCCTCCAACTCGCGAACGTATTCGCCCAACTCGGCGTCCTGCTCGGCGGCGCTGCGCACCCGCTGCTCCCACTCGGCGGACTCCTCGGCCAGGTCGGCCATCGGCACCGGCAGGTCGACGACCTCCTCGACCCGGTGCAGCAGCGCGAGGGTGGCCTTCGGGCAGGGCGGGTTGTTGGCGTAGTGCGGGACGTGCACCCAGAACGACACGGCGTCCACCTCGGCGCGGGTGCAGGCGTCGTGCAGCACCCCGACGATGCCGGTCGGCCCGTCGTAGCGGGTGGGGGTGAGCTGGTAGCGCTCGGCGGCCTGCGCGTCGGAGGCGCTGCCGCTGATCGGCAACGGTCGCGTGTAGGGGACGTCGGCGAGCAACGCGCCGAGCAGCACCACCCGTTCCACCTCGAGGCTGTGGCAGATCTCCAGCACCTGCTCGCAGAACGTCCGCCAGCGCATGCTCGGCTCGATGCCGCGGATCAGCACCACGTCGCGGTCGGTGCCCTCCGGGCTGGCCACCATGAACCGGGTCGTCGGCCACTCCACCCGGCGGGTCTCGCCGTCGGCCATGGTGATGGTGGGCCGGCTGACCTGGAAGTCGTAGAAGTCCTCCGGGTCCAGCTCGGTGATCTGCCGGGCGTTCCAGACCTGCTCCAGGTGCTCCACCGCGGCGGTGGACGCGTCGGCGGCGTCGTTCCAGCCCTCGAAGGCGGCGATGGCCACCGGGGACCGCAGCACCGGCAGTCCGTCGAACTCGGTCACGCCGTCACCTCACCCTGCTCGTCGCGGTCGGCGCCGGGATCGCGCCCGGTCGTCGTACCGTGTGGCACAGTGGCGTCCCTGTTGTCCTTCACGTCCGCCAGCCTACGTGCCGGGCAGGGATGCGGCCCGTCGGCCGCGCCGGTCCACCGGACCGGCGACCGGTCATACACGAACGAACCAGACAGCGTGATCCCGCTGACACAATATGGGATCGCGCGCCGAGGTCCGCTGGGTGCGGTGGGGACCGCACTAACCTGAACGGGTGCGGACTTCGTTGATGGATGTGCTGGCCGACCGGATCCTCATCGCCGACGGGGCGATGGGCACGATGTTGCATGCTGCGGACCTCACCCTCGACGACTTCGACGGCCTCGAGGGGTGCGTCGAGGTCCTCAACGTCACCCGTCCGGACGTGGTGCGGGGGGTGCACGACGCCTACCTGGCCGCGGGCGCGGACTGCGTGGAGACCAACACCTTCGGCGCCAACCTGGCTAATCTCGGCGAGTACGACATCCCGCACCGCATCCGTGAGTTGTCCGAGGCGGGTGCCCGCATCGCCCGCGAGGCCGCCGACGCGGCGAGCACCGCGCAGCGGCCCCGATTCGTGCTGGGTTCGATCGGACCGGGCACGAAGCTGCCCACCCTCGGGCACGCCGACTACGCGACCCTGCGCGACGCGTACCAGGAGAACGCCGCCGGTCTGATCATCGGCGGCGCGGACGCCCTGATCATCGAGACCTCCCAGGATCTGCTCCAGGTCAAGGCGGCTGTGGTCGGGTCGAAGCGGGCGATGACCGAGCTGGGCCAGCAGGTGCCGATCATCTGTCACGTGGCGATGGAGACCACCGGCACGATGCTGGTGGGCAGCGAGATCGGCGCGGCCCTCGCGGCTATCGAGCCGCTCGGCGTGGACATCATCGGGCTCAACTGCTCCACCGGCCCGGCGGAGATGAGCGAGCACCTGCGCTACCTGTCGCAGCACTCCCGGGTCCCGTTGTCGGTGATGCCGAACGCCGGCCTGCCGGTGCTGACCGCCGACGGGGCGTACTTCCCGCTGACTCCCGTGGAGCTGGCCGAGGCCCTGGATCGGTTCGTCACCGAGTACGGCGTGGGACTGATCGGCGGGTGCTGCGGCACCACGCCGGAGCACATCCGGGTGCTGTCGGAGCGGCTGCACGGCAGCGTCGCCCCGGCCCGCGAGGCCCGGCACGAGGCTGGTGTCTCCTCGGTCTACCACCCGGTGCCGTTCGCCCAGGACGCGTCGGTGTTGATGGTCGGGGAGCGGACCAACGCCAACGGGTCGAAGGCGTTCCGGGAGGCGATGCTCGCCGGTGACTGGCGCGCCTGCGTGGAGATCGCCCGCAGTCAGGCCCGGGACGGCTCGCACCTGCTCGACCTGTGCGTGGACTACGTGGGCCGCGACGGCACGCAGGACATGCGGGAGTTGGCGGGCCGGTTCGCCACCGCGTCGACGCTGCCGATCATGTTGGACTCCACCGAGCCGGCCGTGGTCGAGGCCGGGCTGGAGATGCTCGGCGGCCGGTGCGTGGTCAACTCGGTGAACTTCGAGGACGGCGACGGCCCCGACTCCCGGTACGCGCGGGTGATGCCGGTCGTCCGGGAGCACGGCGCGGCGGTGGTGGCGCTGCTCATCGACGAGGAGGGGCAGGCGCGGACGAAGGAGTGGAAGGTCCGGGTCGCGGCACGGCTGATCGACGACCTGACCGGCCGGTGGGGCATGGACCGCGCCGACATCCTGATCGACGCGTTGACCTTCCCGATCGCGACCGGCCAGGAGGAGACCCGCCGCGACGGTCTCGAGACGATCGAGGCGATCCGGGAGATCGCCCAGCGGTATCCGGGCGTCAACTTCACCCTGGGTATCTCGAACGTCTCCTTCGGTCTGAACCCGGCCGCCCGGCAGGTGCTCAACTCGGTGTTCCTGCACGAGTGCGAGCAGGCCGGCCTGACCTCGGCGATCGTGCACGCCAGCAAGATCCTGCCGATGTCGAAGATTCCCAAGGAGCAGCGCGAGGTCGCCCTGGACCTGGTCTACGACCGGCGTCGCGAGGGGTACGACCCGGTGCAGCGTTTCCTGGAGCTGTTCGAGGGCGTGGACGTGACCAGCGCCCGGGCCACCCGGGCGCAGGAGTTGGCGGCGCTGCCATTGGACGAGCGGCTCAAGCGGCGGATCGTCGACGGTGAGCGCAACGGCCTGGAGGCCGACCTGGACGACGCGATGGCCGGTGGCCGGTCCCCACTGTCGATCATCAACGACATCCTGCTGGACGGCATGAAGGTGGTCGGCGAGCTGTTCGGCTCCGGCCAGATGCAGTTGCCGTTCGTGCTCCAGTCCGCCGAGGTGATGAAGACCGCGGTGGCCTACCTGGAGCCGCACATGGAGACCACCGAGGACGGCGGCAAGGGCCGCATCGTGCTCGCCACGGTGCGCGGCGACGTGCACGACATCGGCAAGAACCTGGTCGACATCATCCTGTCCAACAACGGCTACGAGGTGGTGAACATCGGCATCAAGCAGCCGATCAGCGCCATCCTCGACGCCGCCGAGCAGCACCGGGCCGACGCGATCGGCATGTCCGGGCTGCTGGTCAAGAGCACCGTCATCATGAAGGAGAATCTGGCCGAGATGGCCACGCGCGGGGTCGCGGAGCGCTGGCCCGTCCTGCTCGGCGGGGCGGCGTTGACCCGCGCGTACGTCGAGGACGACCTGCGGTCGATGTTCCCCGGTCAGGTGCACTACGCGCGGGACGCGTTCGAGGGCCTGTCCCTGATGGACAAGGTGATGACCGCCAAGCGCGGTGGCGCGCCGGTGGTCGACCCGGAGCGGGAGGCCGCCCTCGCCGCCCGGCGGGCCCGCCGGGAACGGCAGCGCACGATGGTCACCGAGTCGCTGCCGGAGCTGCACGACTCCTCGGTCCGCTCCGACGTGGCCCTGGACGTGGAGGTGCCCACCCCGCCGTTCTTCGGCACCCGGGTGATCAAGGGCGTGCCGATGGCCGACTACGCGGCGCTGCTCGACGAGCGCGCCACGTTCCGCGGGCAGTGGGGGCTCAACGGCGCCCGGGGCGGCAACGGGCCCTCCTACGACGAGCTGGTGGAGACCGAGGGTCGGCCACGTCTGCGGTACTGGCTGGACCGGCTGATCGCCGACCAGGTCCTTGAGGCAGCCGTGGTGTACGGCTACTTCCCGGCGTACTCCGAAGGCAATGACCTGGTGGTGCTCGACGAGAACGGGCACGCGGAGCGCGCCCGGTTCTCCTTCCCCCGCCAGCGGCAGGAGCGGCGGCTCTGCCTGGCGGACTTCTTCAAACCCAAGGGCGACCAGCTCGATGTGGTCGCGTTGCAACTGGTCACCGTCGGGCAACCCGTCAGCGAGTACGCGGCGAAGCTGTTCGCCCGCAACGAGTACCGCGACTACCTGGAGGTGCACGGGTTGTCGGTGCAGCTCACCGAGGCGCTCGCCGAGTACTGGCACCGGCGCGTGCGCGCTGAGCTGACCCTGCCCGACGGGCGTCCGCTGGGCCACGACGACCCGACCGACCTGGCCGGTCTGCTGCGCAACGACTACCGGGGCTGCCGGTACGCGTTCGGCTACCCGGCGTGCCCCGACCTGGAGGACCGGGCGAAGATCGTGGACCTGCTCGGTGCGGACCGGATCGGTGTGGAGCTGTCCGAGGAGTTCCAGCTCATGCCGGAGCAGGCCACCGACGCGATCGTGGTCCACCACCCGGAGGCGAGCTACTTCAACGCCAAGTGACGGACGTAGGCGCGGCAGCAGCAGCACTGCCACTGAGCCGGAGCGTGAGGCGAGCGGGGGCAGCGTCTGCCCCCGGCCGTCGCTACGCTCCGGGCATGTTCCGTGCGGCCGGGCCCGACGACTTCCCGCAGATCATCCGTCTCTACCGGCAGTTGCACCCGGGGGACCCGGTGCTGGACGACGGGTCGGATGCGGCGGCCTTCCAACGGATCCTCGACACACCGGGGCTGAGTCTCTTCGTGCTCGACCTGGACGGGGTTGTCGTCGCCACGACTTACCTCAACGTGATCCCCAACCTCAGCCGGTCGGCGTCGCCGTACGCCGTCGTCGAGAACGTCGTCGTCGAGGAGTCCCGGCGGGGCACCGGCCTCGGTCGGCAGATCATGGCCGGCACGCTGCAGGCCGCCTGGGACGCGGGGTGCTACAAGGCGATGCTGATGACGGGCTCACAGACCCCGGCGACCCACGCGTTCTACCGCGCCTGCGGGTTCGCGCCCGACGTCAAGACGGCGTACCTGGCGCGGCCCCCGGGTTAGGGAAGGTCTCGCGGAGCGCGGCGTCCAGCGACCGGCCGGTCGTCGGCTCGATGAACAGGTCGGCGAGCAGGAGGTCGGCGACGTGGGTCGGGTCGACCCCCGACTCCTTGCGGCCCAGCGCCTGCAACGCGCCACCGAGACGCAGGGCGGACCGTGCCGCACCCGCCGGCAGTCGGCCCACCCGGCGGCGTCGGCCGACCGCCTCGGCGATGCGTGCGAGCATGTCGTGCCAGGTGAGGTTCTCGTCGGCGACCGGGATGTCCGCGCCGTCGGCCTGTTCCAGGGCGTCGGCGGCGACCTCGGCGACGCTGCGCGCCGACGCCGCGGCGCTTCCGCCGGTCGGTGCGACCAGAGGTGTACGCGAGCGCGCCCACCGGTCCAGCGGACCGGCCCAGTTCGGCAGCCGGTCCCCGGCCCGACCGAAGACGAAGGGCAGTTCGAGGACGGCGACCGGCAGCTCCGGACCGGCCGCGGCGCGTCCCTCCCGGGCCTGCTCGACACGGCACCGGATGTACGTGTGCCGCTCGGGGAGCCGCCACTGCGGGTGCGACCTGTCGAAGTAGGTGTAGTACGAGCCCATCACCACCCCTCGGGTGAGGCCCTCCGCGCGGGCGGCGGTGAACACGCGTACCACCGGGTCGACGTTGTCGCGACGGAACTGCGGGTAGATCGGTCTGGGCAGCGGCCGCTGCTCGTCGGTCCGGGTGGCGTACACGACGCCGTCGTGACCGGCGAGCAACGACCGCAGGTCGTCGATCGAGGCGGAACCCACGTCGAGCAGGTGGTCGACACCTGGTTGGGAGGTACGCGCCACGGCTGTCGTGGCGTGACCGCGCTCCCGCAGCACCTGCACCACGTGAGCGCCGATCAGACCGCTGCCACCCACCACGAGAATCCGCACGCCACATCGTCCACTCTGGAGACCGGGGCCTGTCAACCCTGGGTCACCGCTTGTTCTTCGCCAGTGACGGGTGCCTGACTGCGAAATGCGCCGGTGCGGATGCGCGGCACAGAATGCGACCGGGGCGGGTTGCGGCGAGAATGGGCACCCGGAGGTGATCGAGGATGGGCGGTCAGGAGAGCGTGCCCCGACTGGGTTCGGTGGTGCTGGACGGCACCGACGTGCGGGTGTTGGCGGAGTTCTACCGTCACCTGCTCGGCTACGTCTACCGGCCCGGCGACGAGCCGCCGGCGGCCGGTCAGGACGACGAGCGCGGTCGTGACTGGCTGGTGCTGAGGTCCCCCGACGGCGGCGCCCAGCTCGCGTTCCAGCAGGTGGATCACCTGCCGGAGTCGACCTGGCCCAAGAACGACGTGCCCCAGCAACTGCACCTGGACCTGACCGTGGAGTCCGTCGCGGAGCTGCTGGTCCAGCACGAGCGCGTCCTGCGCCTCGGTGGCCGGCTGCGCTTCGACCGCATCGAGGATCCCGTCGAACCGCTGCGGGTGTACGCCGACCCGGCCGGGCATCCGTTCTGCGTTCTCGTGGGGTAGTGGCGGCGAGGACACCCGTTCGCGCCCGGCGGATGGCATAGGTTCGACGTGGTGACACCATCGCCGGGGAACGGGGACGAGGATGCCGGAGCCGCGCGCCTTCTGGCTGGACGAGCAGTTCGACCGCGAGCACGGCACCGACGGGCGGGGCCGGTACGAGGCGGAGGTGCTCCGTCGGATCGGCGAGTTCGCCGATACCTGGGGTGACTTCGCGCCGGTCGCGTTCGCCGCCACGGCCTGGCGGGTGGCCAGCGAGCTGTCGCCCGGCTTCGTCCGCTGGCACCGACGGATCATCTCGGCGACCTGCGCACGCAGCCCGTGGGACGGCAGCATGGTCTGCGCGGTCACCGTGGCCTCCCGCTGGCCGGCGGAGTTGACCTGGACCAAGCAGTGGCAACGCGACCGTGGTTGGCGGGATTGGCCGCAGCTGTTCGGCCAGTTCACCACCCCCACCGAGCAGGACCAGACGCGCAGCCCGCATGTGCGCGCACTGCTCCAGGTGGAGGCGCCCCTTCCGCTCGACGACCTGCCGCCGACACCCGACGGACCGGACGACGACGTCCCCGCCTCGGCCCGTCGGGCCGTCGTGGTGCTGGCTCGGGAGCTCAACGACCTCCTGGCGCCGATGATCGGGCAACTCGACACCGGGGTTCCCGCCGACTCCTGACGTCGCGGCTCCGGCCGACCTGCGGGCACCCACCGGGGACGCGAACGCCGGTAGGGTCGTCGACGTGGATCCGCACGACATCGCCGCCCGGCTCGCAGTGCCCGTCGAGGAGGTCGAACGCGTCGAGCAGCTCGCCGGCGACCGGCAGTCGGTTCCGCTGCCGGCCAAGGCCGACGCGCCCGCGCTGCTCGATCGGCTCGGGGTGCAGGCGGACGACGCCGCCGAGATCATGGCAGGCTGGCCCGATCCCGCCTCGCCGCTGTGGACGCCCGAGCTGCGCTGGCTGCTCGACCGTTCGATCGCCCTGGTCCACGCCGACCTCGGCGGGCACGGCTGGTTGGTGCCCGGTCCGGAGCTGCCCCGCGACCGGGGTCCCGCCTGGCGGCACCTCTACGTGTACGCGTACCTCGCCCTGGTCGACGTCGCCCGGGGTTACCACCGCGACCATGACGTCCCCGACGACGTGTCGTGGCGGAGCCTCGCGGACCTCGGCCGCAACCTGACGATCGACCGGCGGATGCGCGGTGAGGGTTGGCCGGTCATGCAGAGCTGGCTGACGCTGCACGTGCGCGGCAGCATCTACGAGCTGGGCCGGTTGCAACACCACCGCGGTGACACGGCCATCGGCCTGCACGTCCCCGACACGGGGCCGTTGACGCCGGAGGCGGTCGCGGCGTCGCTGGACGAGGCGCGGGTGTTCTTCGCGCGCCACTTCCCCGACGAGCCCTACACCGCGTTCTCCTGCGGCTCGTGGCTTCTCGACCCGCAGTTGCGGGAATACCTGCCCGAGGACTCGAACATCGTCCGGTTCCAGCGGATGTTCGAGCTGGTTCCCTACGAGGAGAAGGACGGTCCGGACGCCGACGTCGAGGTGCTGCGTTTCGTGTTCCGCACGCTGAGCACCCCGCTGGACCGGTTGCCCCGCCGCACCGCGCTGCAGCGCGCGATCGTCGATCACCTCAGGGCCGGTCGACACTGGCACTGGCGGCACGGCCGCTTCCCGATCTGAGCCGACAGTCGATGGATCGGTGGGCCCGGCCCGTCACCGACCGGGCCGGGCCCACCGCCGGTCAGCCGGTGGTCAGGATGAACTTCTCCCAGGCCCCGACCGACGTACGGTTGGCGATCAGGGATCCGGCCCCGGCGTTCTCGGCGCACACGATCTGGTTGTTGACAGTGGCCCGCAGGCTCACCGTCCCATCCGAGTTGGTGATGAGCTGGAACCTCTCCCACGATCCGATCGCCGCGGCGTTGGCGACCAACGCCCCGGCGCCCGAGTTCGTGGCCGAGACGTAGAGCCCGTTGGCGCGCGACCGCAGCGCGATGGCACCGCTGCCGGCGTCCACCCGGTCGAACTGCTCGGTCGTGCCGACACTGGCCTTGTTGGCGATCAACGCGGTGGAGCCGACCGCCGACACGTACTGGTTGTTGACCTGCGCCCGCAGGGTCGTCACCGGGGTGCTGCTACCGGTGCCGGTGGCGAAGGTGAACGCGTCGACGTCGAACAGGTAGCCGGAGCCGCCCTTGAACACCAGGTACAGCGTGGTCGACGCGCTCGGCGGGTTGCTGATCGTGCCGGACACCTCGGTGAAGGTCTCCCAGTTGCCGGTCACCGGCACCGTCACGGTGCCCAGCAGGGTGCCGGTCGCCGACCCGGCCCGGACCTCGATGGTGCCGCCCGCGCCGGCCGACGACGCCCGCACGGTGATGCGGTTGGCGTTGGCCAGGTTGTACGGCTGGTACGAGATCCAGTCGTTGTTCTCGATGAACCCGGCGGTGCGGCCACCCTCGGCGTTGGTGTGGTCGGTGGCTTGGACGCCGGACTGGGCGCCGAAGTGCTCACCCTGGCGGTGCTTCGGTTGCAGGGTCTTGATGCTGTGCGTGGTCAGCCCGCCGTTGTCGGTGTAGGCGGCGTCGAAGACCCCGTAGATGTTCGCCGCCGAGTCGTGCTCGCCGTCGGTCGGCACGGTGATCGAGCCGCTGCACCCGGTCTTCGAGGTGATCTGGTGGGCGTGACTGTCGTGACCCAGCGCGTAGGTCAGGCTCACCTTGGAACAGTCGATCGTGCCGTCCTGCGGGTCGCTCACACTGATCTGGTACGACACCGTGTCACCGAAGCTGAACAGCTGCCCGTCGGCGGGCGTGGTGAGTGTCACCGTCGGGGCCGTGTTGCCCACGGTGATGACCAGGCTCGCCGTGCCGGTCAGGCCGGTCGGGTCGGTGACCCGCAACGTGGGGGAGTAGGTGCCGTTCGTGGTGTACGTCTTGGTGGGGTTCGCCGCCGTCGACGTCGTGCCGTCGCCGAACGTCCACAGGTAGCTCAGCGCCCCACCCTCGGGGTCGGAGCTGCCCGCCGACGAGAAGTTGACCGTCAACGGGTTGGCCCCCGACGTGGGGTTCGCCGAGGCGACCGCGATCGGGTTGCGGTTACCGCCGCCGATGTACTCGATCCGGAACAGCGCCTGGTTGTTCGACCCGGTGCCGTAGTCCAGCACGTACAGCGCCCCGTCCGGGCCGAAGGCCATGTCCATGACCTGCGTGCCGGACCACGGGAAGTTGGAGATCTCCCCGCGCGAGCCGTCGGAGTTGACCGCGATCGCCTTGATCCAGCGGCGGCCGTACTCACCGGCGAAGAACTGGCCGTTGAGCGACTGCGGGAACTTGATGCTGGAGTTCAGCGACGCGTCGTACCGGTAGACCGGCCCGCCCATCGGCGACTCGGAGCCGCTGCCGAACTCCGACGGTGACCCGGAGTCGCCGGCGTACTTGATCCAGGCCGGCTTCGCCGCGGGCAGCGTGCCGAGACCGGTGTTGCGGAACGAGTTGTTGGTCGGCCCGCCCGTGCAGTTGTACTTCGACTGCGACGGCCCGGACGGGAAGGTGTATTCATTGTATGTTTCGGTGCTGGTGTTGGTGCCGGTGCAGTACGGCCAGCCGTAGTTGCCCGGCGCAGCGATGCGGTTGAACTCCACCTGGCCCTGCGGGCCGCGGCTGGAGTTCGTGGACCCGGCGTCCGGGCCGTAGTCGCCGAGGTAGACGACACCGGTGGCCTTGTCGACGCTCATCCGGAACGGGTTGCGCAGACCCATCGCGTAGATCTCCGGACGGGTGTTGGCCGTGCCGGGAGCGAACAGGTTGCCCGACGGGATGGTGTACGTGCCGTCGGCCTGCGGCTTGATCCGCAGCACCTTGCCCCGCAGGTCGTTGGTGTTCGCCGAGGTGCGCTGGGCGTCGAACTGCGGGTTGCGGTTGGTCCGCTCGTCCAGCGGCGCGTAGCCGGACGACTCGAACGGGTTGGTGTCGTCGCCGGTGGTCAGGTACAGGTTGCCGGCGGCGTCGAAGTCCAGGTCACCGCCGACGTGGCAGCACTGACCACGGTCGTTGGCGACCTGGAGCACGATCTTCTCGCTGCCCAGGTTGAGCGTGTCGTCGGAGTTGAGGGTGAACCGCGACAGCCGCAGGTGTCCCTTCCACCGGTCCCAGTCGGACTGGGAGCCGGTGGTCGGGGCGTCCCCGGACGGGGTGCTCAACGAGGGCGAGTAGTACAGGTAGATCCACCGGTTGCTGGCGAAGCCGGGATCGACGGCGACGCCCTGCAACCCCTCCTCGTCGTGCGTGTAGACCGACAGGGTGCCGGAGACCTTGGTGTTGCCGGCCACGTCGGTGACCCGCAGGACGCCGTTGCGGGCGGTGTGCAGGACCGAGCGGTTGGGCAGGACGGCCAGGGACATGGCCTCACCCAGCTCGGCGGAGCCGGTGGCGAGTTTGATCTGCTGGTAGTCGGAGGCGGGAATCACCGCCGCCTGGGCGGTGGACGGTGCGGCCACGGCCAGGGTCACGCTCGCGGCGGCGGTGAGCGCCGCCACGAGGGCCCGGGACCAGCGCCGGGATTTCGAGAACATGATCGTCCTTCCTCGACGATCGGGGGCCGGGCGTGCGGGGGCGCACCACGGCCGAAGGGGGTGGTGACGAGTGAGCCGCGGCGCGGTCAGTTCGTGACGAGGTCGAACTTCTCCCACTGCCCGATGGAGGTCCGGTTGGCGATCAGCGGGGAGGAGCCACCGTTCTCGGCGGCGACGTACCGGCTGTTCACCGTGGCCCGCAGGCTCACCGTGCCGTCGGAGTTGCGCACGAGCTGGAACGTCTCCCAGGCGCCGGCGGTGGCGCGGTTGGCGATCAGCGCGGCGGCACCGGCGTTCTCGGCCGCGACGTACTGCCCGTTGCTCTTGGCGCGCAGCGCCACGTTGCCGTTGGCGAGGTTGACCACGTCGAACCGCTCGCTGGTGCCCGCGGAGGTCTTGTTGGCGATCAGCGCGGTGGTGGAGTTCGGCGCGCTGACGAACTGGTTGTTGGCCCGGGCCTTCAGGGTGGAGCCGCTGGTGGTGGGCGGCGGGGTGGTGGGCGGCGGGGTGGTCGTGCGCGGCGAGCAGTCGGCGGTCACCGAACCCGCGGCGACCTGGAGGCCGCCGAGCAGCATCCGGGTGAAGTTCGGGTCGGTGTACGACGCCTCGGTGTGGCCCAGACCCGTGTACCAGGCCCGACCGCCGCCGTACGCCTTGCACCAGGTGATCGGGTGGTCACCGCTCATGTTGCCGCCGCTGTAGGACGACTCGTCCAGGTTGGCCAGGACCCGCGCGCTCGACCGGGGGTTGGTGCGGTAGTTGTACCACTCGTCGGAGCGCACCCACGTCGCCGGGAGGTGGGCGGTCGACGGGTTGGTCTGGTCCTCGATGCGCACTGTGGCGTTCTGGATCGCCGGGTGCGAGTCGAAGTACGCGCCGACCAGTTGGCCGTACCACGGCCAGTTGTACTCGGTGTCGGCGGCGGCGTGCACACCGACGTATCCGCCGCCGGCGGCGATGTACGACTCGAAGGCCGTCTGCTGGCTGGAGTTGAGGACGTCACCGGTCGTCGACAGGAAGACCACCGCCTGGTACTGGGCCAGGTTGGAGGTGGTGAACTGGTTGGCGTCCTCGGTGGCGGTCACGGTGAAGCCGTTGGCCGAGCCGAGCTGCTGGATCGCGGCGATGCCGTTCGGGATGGACGAGTGGCGGAAGCCCGCGGTCTTGCTGAACACCAGGACCTTGGTCAGCGGTGCCGCCGAGGCCGGTGTGGTGAGGATTGCCAAGCTGGTCAGCATCACGGCCAGGCCGGTGACGAGTGCCAACAGGCGGGAACGGGAACGCATGGGGGTGCTCCTCTGCTGAGCGTCGACCCTGGCGCGCGCGTCACGTGGGCGTGCGGGCTCGCCGGGGCCGCGATGGCGGTGGTACGGAGCCGGGCCGCCGATGCTCGGCTGAGATGCTGCGGGGTGGTGCGGTGCCGGTGGAATCGTCCCGCAGGGGGTGTGCGCGACGCTGCGCCGTGCGGGTTGCCGTGCCGGTGCTCCCCGCCCGCCGAGGGGGGAGCATCGCGTCGCTACCGACAGTGCCAGGAGACGGCTGGCGCACCGGCGTCGACCGATCGCGATCGCACCGCCGACGAGCCTGCCGACCATAGTGGACGGTCAGGCCCATCGACTTCTATCGCTGACGCAGTAAACCTCCGATGTCTGCGCCCCGTCAAGCCCATGCCCGTCGGCGTCGACCGCCCGAGGTGGGTATTGCGGCCGGCCGTTCGGCAGGGCGAGTCGGTGACGTCGGAGGTGGCCTCGGGTGCGTGGACGTGTTCGTTCCCGTCGCCGACGAGTGTCCCGGCGGCCCGCAGGTGTATCGGTGGGAGCCTTTGGAGCTGAATCGTTTGTGGCATCACGGCCACGTGTCGGTGACGCCAGGCAGTGGTCTCTCGGCGGGGCGCTGGCCGTACCTCGGTTGGTCCTGGAGAGGGCCGGCCCCGCTGGCGGCCGAATCGTTTACGACATCAGCTCCATAGCGGCGGTCGGTGGTAATGCCCTCCCGGCCCGGTCATCCCTGGCCGGACGGTGCGGGACTGTCCGCGCCTCTGGTGGCCATGATGATGAGGTCGGCGATCGGCCCCTGCACCACGTGGAGCGAGCGGGCGCGGACCTCGACGACTCCGCCCGCGAAGTCGTCGAGGAACGCCGCTTCGCTGAGCTGTCCGTACCCGTCGTGGTGGACGAGACCGGCGTTCGCCGGGGGCGTCGGATACTGTGCCGCGAGGGCCGCGTAGTCCTCGCCGGCGTCCGGGGCGCGGGCGGCGACGTACACCAGGGCGGTGACGGTCAGGCCGGCTCGGGTGCGACCGCCCGCCAGTCCAGGTGGTGCCGGTAGAGGTGTCGCACGACGATCCAGCTGACCGAGAACGGGATGGCCCCCATCGCCACGACTCCCAGGACGTCGGAGCCGACCACGTCGAAGACCGCCCCCACGTCGCCGAACAGTTGCGCGACGGTCTGGAAGGCGACGTGGAAGCCGATGCCCGCCCAGATGTCGCCGGTCGCGGTTCGGAAGGCGCCCAGCAGGAGCGCGAAGACGAAGAAGAGCGCGAGCCGGTCGACGGACCGGGCGGCCCCGACGAGGAACCCGAACACGGTGAACAGCACGGCCTGCCCGACGGCCGCCTGCCACGCCGGCAACCGGCTGGCGAGGTTGCGCTGCAGGTAGCCCCGGAAGATCAGCTCCTCCGGCAGCGCCTCCTTGAGGAAGACGAGAACCACCAGCAACGCCGCCACGCGCGACACGTCCCCGACGGACGTCCGCACGCTGATCTCGACCCAACCGAGGCCGAGGCAGAGCACGAACCCCACCCCGGCGGGGACCAGCCAGCAGGCCATGCCGAGCAGCAGACGCCGCCACCCCTCGCGCAGCGACGGCAATCCGAGGCCAGCCCACGGGCGTCGGTCCAGGAGGCGACGGGCGACGACCACCAGGGGTACGACGAGCGCCGTGGTGAGGATCGCCCCGACGGCGTGGGTGGGTCGGTCGTAGTCGCGGTCGAGCAGGGCCTTCAGGGACAGCCACACCAGCACGGCGCCGGCGGACACGACGAGGATCCGCCAGGGCAGGGCGAGACGAGGTCCGGCGCTCACCACGCGCAGCGTAGCCGGCGGCGTCAACGGTGGGCCGTCAGCGGCCGAGGACGAGGTAGGCGAGGCCGAGGACCCCCCGGTAACCACCGACGTACTGGCGCAACCTCTCGTCGAGTTCCGCGCGGATGTCGGCCGCGCGGGGATCCTCCGGGTACGTCAGCAGCCACTCCTGCCGCCCGGCCAGCCAGGTGGACTCGAAGTCGTCCCACTCACGCTGGTCGGCGGTGCTCAGGTGCAGCACCCGCCAGCCGCGTTCCCGGGCGACCTCGACGAGGCCGGGCAGGTCCGTGACCTCGGGTCCGAAGATCTCCTCGGTGTCCGGCGTCGGGGGCCGTTCCCAGAAGGCGTCGCCGAACAGCAGCCGGCCCCCCGGTCGGACCACTGTCGCGAGCGCGTCCAGCGCGCCGCCGGTGCCACCGAAGGCGTGCGCCGACCCGACGCACAGGACCCGGTCGGCGGCCTCCTGCCAGGCGGCCGCCTCGCCCGTCACGAAGGCGACGTGCCGGTCGAGGGACCGGTCGGCCGCCGACCTGCGCCCTCGGGCGAGCGCGGCGTCATCGGTGTCGACGCCGACGCCCCGGGTGGCGAGCGCGCCTGACACACCACCGGCGGTGACCGCCCGCAGCAGCAGCTCACCCCAGCCGCAGCCCAGGTCGAGCACCCGAGCGCCGGGACGTACGTCGAGTCGCCGCAGCAGCAGCGCGGCGTGCTCCTCGGACAGGGGTGTGTTCCAGCGCATCCGCGCGTAGCGGCTGTCGGCGAGGTGGTCGGTTGCCTGCATGCGTCGAGGGTGTCAAGACGTGAGCCGCGGCGCATCTCGGTTTGGGTGCCGGTCGTAGGGCAGGATCGGGCAGGTGGGGGCGCAGCAGGCGGGGCCGTTTCGGCGGCCGACACCGCAGGAGGTGGCGGCGGCCGCCGGTCGGGGCCTGCCGGACGTGATCGGGCCCGGCCTGCGGGTGCTGTTCTGCGGCTTCAACCCGGGCCTCTACTCCGCAGCCGTGGGGCTGCCCTTTGCCCGTAGGGGCAGCCGGTTCTGGCCGGCCCTGCACGGTGCCGGCTTCACCGACCGGCAACTGGAGCCGTGGGAGCACGACGAGTTGCTGCGCCACGGCCTGGGCATCACCAGCCTGAGCAACCGGGCCACCGCCCGCGCCGACGAGCTGACCTCGGCGGAGCTGGTGGCCGGGGTGAGCGGGTTGGCCGTGAAGGCCGAGCGGTACCGGCCGCGCTGGGTGGCCGTCCTCGGAGTGACCGCGTACCGGATCGCCTTCGTCCGGCCCGGCGCCGGGCTCGGCCCGCAGCCGCAGCGACTGGGTCGCGCCCGGGTGTGGGTGCTGCCGAACCCGAGTGGCCTGAACGCGCACTTCCCGTTGCCGGCCTTGACGGCCGAGTTCGCCCGGCTGCGCCAGGAGATCTAGGCGCGGTCGGCGGTGACGAGGTCCTGGTAGTAGGGCTGCATCGCCGGGTAGTAGTCGTCGAAGTCGGGGCGGGGGGAGTCGTCCCGGGAGGCGACGAGCATGTCCAGGTAGTACTCCCAGCCGGCGCCCGTCTCGGCGATGCCCTCCACGCTCGTGAGGTGCTGCACGAACCGCAGCTCGGTGCTGCCGTCGACCTCGGTCAGCGTCAGCTCCAACAGCCAGGTGCCGTAGCTGTCGATCATCGACACGGCGAGATGCCGCTGCGGTTCGCAGGCGTCGATCCGGACGTCGCACCAGGGCTGCTGCTCCTCGTACGCCATCTGGACCCGGATGGTCCGTCCGGGCCCCGCGTCGCCCTCCCAGGGGCCGAACCAGCGGGCGGTGCGCTCCGGCTCGGTCAGGCTGGCCCAGACGTCCGCCGCCGGGGCGCGGAATGTGCAGGTGAGGACGAGGTCGTGACCGGTGGCGGTGCGGAACAGGCGTCCGGCGGGTGTGCGGGTCATGCCGTGTGCTCCCTTCGGTGCGCCGCCGGGCCGCGGCTGCGGCGCTCTCGGCGGGTGCGATAGACCTCGGTCTCCAACGCGTCGAGGTGCCGTTCCCACCGGTCGGTGCCGGTGAGCCCGGCGAGCCAGCCGACCAGCGGCGCGAGCGGGGCCGGGTCCAGGCGGTAGATCCGTTGTCGGCCGACCGTCTCGTCGCGGACCAGCCCGCTCTCGCGCAGCACCCGCAGGTGGCGGCTGATGGCGGGCCGGCTGATCGTGAACCGCTGGGCGATGTCGCCGGCCGACAGGGGCTCGTCGCGCAGCATGGTCAGGATGTGCCGCCGTACCGGATCCGCGATCGCGACAGCCACCTCGTTCACCGATGAAGCGTAACCCATGAGTTACGGGTTTGGGATACCGGTGCGTCGATGGTGGGCACATGATCACTTGACCTGGCACTCTGAACGGCATGGCCGCCTTCCTTCGCTCCCGGATGACCGACTGGACCTTCGTCGTACCCGTGCTCGCCGTTCTCGTGTTGATCGCCACGTGGGGGCGGAACCTGCCGGGGCCGGTCATCGTGGTGGTCGCGCTGCTGCTCGGCGGCGCGGTGCTCGCGGCCGTGCACCACGCGGAGGTGGTCGCCCACCGGGTGGGGGAGCCGTACGGGTCACTGGTGCTCGCCGTCGCGGTCACCGTGATCGAGGTCGCCCTCATCGTCACGCTGATGATCAGCGGGCCGGAGAAGACCCAGTCACTCGCCCGGGACACCGTCTTCGCCGCCGTCATGATCACCTGTAACGGGATACTCGGCCTGTCCCTGCTGCTCGGCGCCCTGCGTCGCCGGGTCGCGGTGTTCAACCCCGAGGGCACCGGCGGGGCCCTCGCGACCGTGATCACCCTGGCCGCCCTGAGCCTCGTCCTCCCGACGTTCACCACGGCCCGTCCGGGCCCGGAGTTCAGCCCCGCCCAGCTCACCTTCGCCGCCGTCGCGTCGCTGGCGCTGTACGGGTTGTTCGTGCTCGTGCAGACCGGCCGGCACCGCGACTACTTCCTCCCGGTCGACAGCCGGGGTCAGGTCATCGACGCCGAGGAGCACGCCAAGCCGCCCACCAACCGCGCGGCGCTGGTCAGCCTCGTGCTGCTGCTGGTGGCACTGGTCGCCGTGGTCGGCGACGCCAAGACCGTCTCACCGACCATCGAGGCCGGCGTCGCGGCGGCGAACCTGCCGCACGCGTTCGTCGGTGTGATCATCGCCCTGCTGGTGCTGCTGCCGGAAACCCTGGCCGCCGCCCGCGCCGCCCGCCGCGACCGCGTGCAGATCAGCCTGAACCTGGCCCTCGGCTCGGCGATGGCCAGCATCGGTCTGACCATCCCCGTCATCGCGATCGCCTCGATCTGGCTGGAGGGCCCGCTGCTGCTCGGCCTCGGTGGCACCCAGCTCGTCCTGCTCGCGCTGACCGCGGTTACCGCCGTACTGACCGTCGTGCCCGGCCGGGCCAACGTGCTGCAGGGCGGTGTGCACCTGGTGTTGTTGGCCGCCTTCGTCTTCCTTGCCGCCAGCCCGTAACGTGCGCCGCCGCCCGCCGCCCGCCGGGTCAGGCGGTGGGCGGCGGGTCGCCGAGACGCTCCGCGCGGGCGTTCAGGTAACGCTGCTGGGCCAGGTTCGTCGACCGGGCAGCCGCCATCCGGTACGCCTCCCGCGCCGCGACCCGCTCACCGACCATCTCCCACAGGTGGGCACGAGCGGCCGGCAGTCGAGGGTCGTCGGCCAACCGCGCGTCGTCGGCCAGGTCGGCGAGCAACGCCAAACCCTGCGCCGGCCCGCGGCTCATCGCCACCGCCACCGCGTGGTTGAGCGCCACCACCGGGTTGTCCGAGATGCCCAGCAGCACCTCGTACAGGGCGGTGATCTGCGCCCAGTCGGTGTCCTGCGCACTGGCTGCCTCGTCGTGCACGGCGGCGATGGCGGCCTGCACCTGGTACGCCCCGACCGCCCCGCGCGGCAGCGCCCTGGTGATCAGCTCGGTCCCCTCGGCGATCTGGTCGGCCCGCCACCGGGAACGGTCCTGCTCGGCCATCGGCACCAACTCACCGTGCGGGCCGATCCGCGCCGGAGCGCGGGCTTCGGTGAGCAGCATCAACGCCAGCAGGCCGGTGACCTCGGGATCCTCCGGAAGCAGCCGGTGCACCAGGCGGGTCAGCCGGATCGCCTCGGCGGTCAGGTCGGCGCGCAGCAACCCCGGGCCGGTGGTGCGCGCGTACCCCTCGGTGAAGACCAGGTAGAGCACGTGCAGCACGGCGGCGAGCCGGTCGGCGCGTTCGGCCTCGGTGGGTAGGGCGAACCGCAGCCCGCTGTCGCGGATCCGTTGCTTGCCCCGGCTGATCCGCCGGGTCATCGTCGCCTCCGGCACCAGGAACGCGCGCGCCACCTCGGCGGTGGTCAACCCGCCCACCGCACGCAACGTGAGCGCGATCTGCGACGCCGGCGACAGCGCCGGGTGGCAGCACAGGAAGAGCAGGATGAGCGTGTCGTCCTCGTCCGCCGGCGGCCGATCAGCCGCCGGGGCGCGCCACTGCTCCGGGAGCACCCACCGCGCCACGGTGTCCTCGCGGCGCATCCGGGCCTGCTCCCGGCGCAGCAGGTCGGTCAGCCGCCGGGACGCGACGGTGATCAGCCAACCGCGCGGGTTCTCCGGTACGCCATTGCGCGGCCAACCGTCGGCCGCGGCGATCAGCGCCTCCTGCACCGCGTCCTCGGCGGTGTCGAAGTGCCCGTAACGGCGTACCAGCGCGCCGAGGACCTGCGGCGCCAGGTCGCGCAGCAGGCCCTCGATGCGTGTCTCCGGCACCTGTCAGCCGCCCAGGTCCTCGATGCCGTCCAGCACCGGCCGCACGTCCACGTAACCACCCGGGGCGTCCGGGTCGACCAGGCTGGCGGCGATCTCCGTGGCCCGGTCGAAGCTCGCGCACTCCACGATCGTGTAACCGGCCAGGACCTCCTGCGTCTCCGGGTACGGGCCGTCGGTGACCACTGGCGCGCCCTCGCGGACCTGCACCCGGCGGGCGTGCACCGGCTCGCTCAGGCCCTGGGCGTCGACCAGCTCCCCGGACTCGGCCAGCGCCTGGTGGAAGGTCTCCATGTGCTTGTGCATCGCCGCGATCTGCTCGGCCGACATGGCGGGCCGGTCGGTCGCCCGCCCGGACAGCACGTCGTAGTCCTGCTGCGACCCGTACAGCAGAATCATGTACTTCATGGTGCGCCTCCTCCTGTCCTGTGGGCGCCCTCCGACGCCCCCGAAGGAAACGTCGAAGCAGCACCCCCACCCCGGACACACCCACCACACCAGATCGGTCGATCATGAAGTTAGTGCCGCGACACGCCGAGCCGCATGACAACAACTTCATGATCAGCGGAATGGATGGGGTGGTGGGTGGGCGTTAGGTTGGCGGCATGACGACGGTGTGGGTGGTGGTGGGGGTCTTCGTCGCGGTGGCGGGTCTGGCGATCGGGGTCGTTGTGCGGCGGGGGCGGTCGGCGGTTGGCGACGACCGTGCGGCCGGGCGGGACGCCCGCGCCCGGCAGCAGCGGTACGAGGCCGAGCGGCACGGCGACCAGGGCGACACGTGGCAGCGCGGCCGGGAGTCCAGCGGCTGAGGCCCGGTCGGCGGGTGAACCGTTCGGGCGGCGCGCACGTGAAACCGGTGACGGGCGTGACGGTCGTGTCGTCGGGGTACTGCTCAACGAGAGCACCGATGTCTGGGAGGCACAGTGGGGGCACGGTCAGGACGCGGCGCCCGAGGCACCGTGGCGGCCCTGCTGGCCGCCGCCCTGGTGTCGCTGGCCTGCGCGGGCGGCGGGTTGGCCGAGCCGGAGGGGGAGCGTCCGGCACCGCAGCAGTCGCAGGCGTCACCCGGGCCGGGCACCACCCGGGCCGACAGCACCACGAGCGTCGCCGAGTTCGAGCAGGACGTCGCCGACGCGCAGGCCATCGCCGAGCGCTACTGGGCGGCCCAGTTCAAGGCGTCCGGGCAGCGCTTCCAACCGGTCCGGCGGATCACCCCCTACCAGCGGGAGGGGGAGGTGTCCTGCGGCGGCGAACCGCTGCCCCGCAACAACGCGGTCTACTGCTCGCGGGGCGACTTCATCGCGTACGACGTCCGTTGGTCGGTGGCGGCGTTCCGCCAGGTCGGTGACGCGTTCGTGTTCTACCTGCTCGGGCACGAGTACGCGCACGCCATCCAGGTGCGCCTCGGCATCAACTACAGCTTCACCATCCAGCAGGAGTTGCAGGCCGACTGCATGGCCGGGGCGTACCTCGGTGACTCGGTGCGATCCGGTGCCCTGACCCTGGCCGACGGTGACCTGGACGAGTTCCGGGAAGGGTTGGCGGCGGTCGGCGACGACCCCGACCAGCCGTGGTTCGCCGAGGGTTCGCACGGCACCGCCGAGCAGCGCACCGAATCGTTCTTCCGCGGCTACGAGCGGTCGCTGGAGGCCTGCGACCTGGGCTGAGCGGGTTGCCCGGATCACGTCGGTGGCCATCGTGGCCGTGGGCGGTGGCCGGCCCTGGCAGGATCGCCGGTGTCGGCCACGACCCTGGAGGATCCGCTGAACAGCCATCACCCCGCCGCCGTGCTCTTCGACATGGACGGCACGTTGGTCGACAGCGAGAAGCTGTGGGACGTCGCGTTGCAGGAACTCGCCCGGGAGTACGGGGGTGACCTCTCCGTCGAGGCCCGCCACGCGATCATCGGCACCGCGATGGCCGAGTCGATGCGGATCCTGCACGACGACCTGGGGCAGCCCGAACGGGACCCGGAGATCAGCGCGGCGTGGATCAACGCCCGGATCCTGGAGCTGTTCCGCACCGGGCTGCCGTGGCGGCCGGGCGCGTTCGAGTTGCTGCGCGGGGTCCGCGCGGCGGGGATCCCCACCGCGCTGGTCACCTCCAGCCCCCGGGCGCTCGTCGAGATCGCCCTGGACACCCTGGGCCGGGACAACTTCGACACGGTGGTCGCCGGTGACGAGGTGGTCGCGGCGAAGCCGCACCCCGAGCCGTACCTGACCGCCGCCCGGCGACTGGGTGTGCCGATCGAGCGGTGTGTGGCGATCGAGGACTCACCGACCGGGGTGGCCAGCGCGCTCGCCTCGGGCGCGGCGGTGCTGGCCGTACCGGCGGAGGTGGCACTCGCCGGCACTGTCGGCGTACACCAGGTGGGAAGCCTGACCGACGTGGACCTGGACCTGCTCGCGGCGTTGCTGGCCGACCGGGCCGCAGCCTGACGGACGCGAACGGGGGCCCCGCGGTGCGGGACCCCCGTTCGGCGGCGGAGCGTCAGTCGTGGGCGATGGCGCCCAGGACGTTGATCCGGGCCGCCCGGATGGCCGGGAGCACCGCGGCGACCACACCGATGATCGCGGCGAGGCCGAGGAAGACACCCATCTGCCCCCAGGGCAGGATCAGATCGGTGATGCCCTCGTCCTTGAGCGCCTCGACCACCGAGGCCCCGAGGCCGGTGCCGACCGCCACGCCCAGCAACGCGCCGAACACCGAGATCACCACCGCCTCCACGGTGATCATGGCCATGGTCTGGGACCGCCGGAGGCCGATGGCGCGCAGCAGCCCCAACTCTCGGGTCCGCTCCAGGATCGACAGCGCCAGGGTGTTGATGATGCCCAGCACGGCGATGACGATGGCCAGCGCCAACAGGATCTGGATCATCGTGAGTAGCCCGTCGAGCTGACCGGTCTGCTGCTTGATGAACGCGTCCCGGTCGGCCACCGACACCTCGGGGCTGTCCGCGAGCAGCGTCTCCACCTGCGGCAGCACGTCGTTCACCTGCGCACCCGGGGCCAACTGGATGAACCCCTGGAAGGGCTGTGGGATCGCGAAGTCCTTCGCCGCCGTCACCGGCAGCATCACCGGGTTCAACAGCTGCCCGGACTCGTAGATGCCGCTGATCGTGTACGTCCTCGTCTCGCCCCGGGTCAACTGCACGGTCACCGTCGAGCCCACCGACCAGCCACGCGAGTCGGCGGTGTCCGAACCGGCCAGCATCTGGGTCGGCCCGAGTCGGTCGATGTCACCGGCGACGGGCTTGGCACTGAAGATCTGCCGCAGCGACGCGATGTCGCTGCTCGCCCCGACCCAGGTGCGCTCGCCGTCGATCTGGGCCATGTCGCCGTACTCGCCGTCGACCATCCGCACGCCGGGCAGGGTCTTGGCCTGGTCCAGTACCGCCGGGTCGAAGCTCGGCGGGCGCGGCCCGCCCTGCGCCCCGGCGATCACCAGCTCGGCCTTGACGTTGTCCTGAGCCAGGGCGCTGATGCTGCCCTTGGCCGAGTCGAGGATCACCGTGACCCCGGTGACCAGCGCGATGCCGACCATCAGCGCCGCCGCGGTGATCGCGGTCCGGCGCGGGTTGCGCCCCGAGTTGAGCCGGCCCAGCTTGCCCGGCAGCGACCAGGAGAAGATCGCGCCGAGCAGGCTCACCACCGGCTTGCTGATCAGCGGGGTCAGCAGCGCCACGCCGATGAACGCGAACAGCACCCCACCGAGGATGGTGGGCAGGGTCTGACCACCGGCGTTGCCGCTGAGCCCGAGGAACAGCAGCACCGCGCCGACGGCCGTGACCACCGACCCGGCCACGGTGACCTTCGTCAACGGCCGGTCCGGGGTGGCCACGTCCTGCATCGCCGCGATCGGCGGGATCCGCGACGCCCGCAGCGCCGGCAACAACGCCGCCACCACGGTGATGACCAGACCGACGGCGAACGACCCGATCACCGCCGCCGCCGGCACGCCGATCCCGGCGAGGGTGAGCCCACCGGCCAGATTGCCGAACAGGTACGCCAGCAGCGCGCCCACGCCGATGCCGGCGGCCAGGCCGAGCACCGAGGCGATCAACCCGACCGCGATGGCCTCCAGCACCACCGAGGAGATGATCTGCCGGCCGCTGGCCCCGATGGCGCGCATCAGCGCCAACTCGCGGGTGCGCTGGGCCACGATGATCGAGAAGGTGTTGAGAATCAGGAAGGTGCCCACCAGCAGGGCCACCGCGGCGAAACCGAGCAGGATCTTGTTGAAGAACGACAGACCCTCCTTCAGGCTGGCCGAGGCGTCCGCGGCGACCTGCTCGCCCGTCTTCACCTCGAAGTCCGCGCCGAGGGTGCGGGCCACGTCGTCGCGCAGCCTCTCGTCGGAGACCCCGTCGGCGGCGGTCACGGTGATGCTGCTGAACACGTCCGGCTCGCCCAGCATCAGCCGCTGCGCCACCGGCGTGGTGAAGAAGACCTCGTTGACCCCGCCGATCGAGTCCCGGTCACCGCTGTAACCGAACACGCCGACCAGGGTGAAGTCCCGCTTCTTCGACTCGAACGCGGTGAGCACGCCGACCTTCTGGCCGACCTGCAGCTTCGCCGCGGTGGCCAGGCCCTTGTTGACGACGATCTCGTCCTCGGCCTGCGGCGCGCGTCCCTCCCGCAGTCGCAGCAGGTCGCTCTCCCCGGTCCAGTTCTCGCCCAACTGCGGCGGGCCGAACGAGGTGACCACCTTGCCGTTGCTGCCGATCACCCGGGCGCCGTCGGCGTTGACGACGCCCGTCGCCGAGGCGACCCCCGGAACCTGCTTGACCCGGTCCACCACGGAGGCGGCCAGCGGAGCGGCGGTCTGCTCGCCCTCCAACTCGCTCAGCTCGACCTTCGGCTTCGCCGCGACGTTCACGTCGATCTCGGAGAAGCCGTCGGCGAAGACCGAGTCGAAGGAGCGGCCCAACGTGTCGGTGAGGACGAAGGCGCCGGAGACGAACATCACCCCGAGCACCACCGCCAACCCGGACAGGATCAGCCGGACCTTGCGGGCCAGCAGACTCTTCAGCGTCGCGCGGAACATCAGTTGCCCACCTCGGCCGGAGCGTCCAGCTTCTTCATGGTGTCCAGCACCGTCTCGGCGGTCGGCTCGATCAGCTCCGAGACGATCTCACCGTCGGCGAGGAAGACCACCCGGTCGGCGTACGCGGCGGCGGTCGGGTCGTGGGTGACCATCACGATCGTCTGACCGTGCTCACGGACCGAGTTGCGCAGGAAGTTGAGCACCTCCGCGCCGGAGCGCGAGTCCAGGTTGCCGGTCGGCTCGTCCGCGAAGATCACCTCGGGGCGGGAGACCAGCGCCCGCGCGCACGCCACCCGCTGCTGCTGGCCGCCGGAGAGCTGCGCCGGCCGGTGGTCCAACCGGTCCCGCAGGCCGACCGTCTCGATCACCGTGTCGTACCAGGCCGGGTCCGGCTTGCGCCCGGCGATCGACAGCGGCAGCAGGATGTTCTCCTTGGCCGTCAGGGTGGGCAGCAGGTTGAACTGCTGGAAGATGAAACCCACCTTGTCGCGGCGCAGCTTCGTCAGCCCCGCGTCGCCCAGCCCGGTCACCGTCGTCTCGCCGATCGACACCGTGCCCCGCGTGACCGCGTCCAGGCCCGCCAGGCAGTGCATCAGCGTCGACTTGCCGGAACCCGACGGCCCCATGATCGCGGTGAACTGGCCGCGTTCGAACTCCGCGCTGACCCCCCGCAGCGCGATGACCTGCGCCTCGCCGCTGCCATACACCTTCCACACGTCGTTCGCCCGGGCCGCGGCCTGCGCCTGCTGGCCAACCGTCGCGGTCACGTCATCTACCTCTTCCGTCTGTCCGAATTCCCGCCGCCCCCCGATGGTCCGGCGCGACTGTTCCATCATCGGCGCTGCTCACGCCCGCTCCGTCCGCCCACGGGTTGACCCGGTGCGGATTTCCCGCTGCGGGTGCACCCTTATGTCGGGTCAGGGTTGCCCCTGACCCGATGGTCGGTCCTGCGTGTTTCCGACCCTGCCCCCTCACGTCACAGGAGGGTCAACCCCGCCAGACCTTCTCCGGTCACGGTAGGTGACCGTGACAACGCCGGCCGTCCCCCCACGGAGGGATCTTCGAGTACGCCGGGTGAGGTACCCGGGCCGACGGCCCTACGCCCGGGGGCGGACCAGACCCGACTCGTACGCCAGCACCACGGCCTGCACCCGGTCGCGCAGTCGCAGCTTGGTCAGCACGTGCCCGACGTGGGTCTTGATGGTGGTCTCGCTGACCGACAACACCGCGGCGATCTCGGCGTTGGACAGCCCTCTGGCCACCTGCACCAGCACCTCACGTTCCCGGTCGGTGAGGGCGTCCAGGGCCGCCGCCGGGGTCGCCGTCGGGTCCGGCAGCAGCTCGGCGAACCGGTCCAGCAGCCGTCGCAGGATCCGGGGCGCCACCACCGCGTCCCCACCGGCGATCGTGCGGATCGCCGAGATCAACTCCTCGGCGGGCACATCCTTCGCCAGGAACCCACTGGCGCCCGCGCGCAACGCCCCCACCACGTACTCGTCCAGGTCGAAGGTGGTCAACACCAGCACCCGCACCGGCAGGCGGGCGTCGACGATCGCCCGGGTCGCGGCCACCCCGTCCATCCGAGGCATCCGGATGTCCATCAGGACCACGTCGGGCAGCAGCCGCCGGGACAGCTCCACCGCCTCCACGCCGTCCCCGGCCTCGGCCACCACGTCCAGGTCGCCCTCGGCGCCCAGCACCATCCGGAACCCGGTACGCAGCAGCGGCTGGTCGTCGGCGAGCAGGATGCGCACCGGCCGCCCCGGAGCCACCCGATCGGTCATCACGTCTCCTGTCCCGCCGGCGTCGTGGTGCCGCACCGGGTCATCCTCGCGTACACCGGCCGATGCGTCGCGGATCACGGTAGGGCGCGGCCGGTCGCGTCGTCCCGACGGCAACAGCACCGTCGCGGTCGGGTGCGGGTCGCTGGACTGTGGGCGGCGTCGCCCCCGAGGACCACCGCGGCAACGGGAGGACGCGCCGCCGATCGGCGCAGCGGGGTCAGCGCGCCGCGGGACGGGCCGTCACTCGTCGGCGCCGGGCGCCACCGGAGCGGACCGGGAGTCGCGCAGCGGGTCGGCACCGGCCGCCGCGACCGGGAACGGCGGCGGGGTGCCACCGAAGGTGGGACACCGGGCCTGGTGGCTGCACCAGTCGCAGAGCCGGCTCGGCCGGGGCCGGAAATCCTGCCGGGCGGTGGCCTGCTCGATCGCCCGCCACAGGGCCACGACGGTGCGCTCGAAGCGGACCAGCTCGTCGGCGTCCGGCGTGTAGTCCAACACCTCCGCGTCGCGCAGGTAGAGAAGCCGCAGCACCCGGGGCACCACCCCCCGGGTGCGCCACAGCACCAGTGCGTAGAACTTCAACTGGAACAGCGCCCGCGCCTCGAACGCCTCCCGTGGCGCGCCGCCGGTCTTGTAGTCGACCACCCGCAGCGCCCCGTCCGGGGCGACGTCGAGCCGGTCGAGGTAGCCCCGGATGAGCAACTCGTCGTCGACCACCGCCGAGATCAGGCTCTCCCGTTCGGCCGGCTCCAGGCGGGTCGGGTCCTCCACCGCGAAGTAGCCCTCCAAGAGCGCGGCGGCCGAGCGGAGGAACTCCGCCGGGTCGGTCGGCTCCTCGCCCTCGAACAGCTCGGCCAGCTCCGGCTGCTCGGTGACCAGTCGATCCCACTGGGGTGCCACCAGATCGCCGGCCGCAGCCGGGGTGCGCCCCTGCGCGGGCAGGTCGAACAGCCGCTCCAGCACCGCGTGCACCAGCGTGCCCCGGGCCTGCTCCATGGTGGTGCGCTCGGGCAGCCGGTCGATGCTGCGGAACCGGTAGAGCAACGGGCAGGTCTTGAAATCCGCCGCCCGCGACGGCGACAGCGAGGCCCGCACCGTCGGCGGCGCCTGCGCCGGGGAGGGGGGCTGGGAGGTGGTGACCGGTTCCGCCGTCATGTGGGCAAAGGTTAGGGCACCGGTGTGACACCGACCGCCGCCCGCCCCGTGCAGCGACGGTCCGTAGCATCGTGGCGATGGAGCCACGAACCCGGCCACCGCGCCGACCCGACCGCCGCCTCGGCCTCGACGTCGGCCGGGTGTTCGGGGTGCCGCTGCACCTCAACGGCTCCATGGTCCTGCTCGCGGTGGTCATCGCCGTGCTGTACGCCGAGTTCGCCGCCCGGCAGCTGGACCTGCCGCAGATCAGCGGCTACCTGATCGGCTTCGGTTTCGTGGTGTCGCTGCTCGGCTCGGTGCTGCTGCACGAGCTGGGGCACGCCCTCACCGCCCGCCGCTACGGCATCGGTGTGCGCGGGATCACCCTGGAACTGCTCGGCGGCTACACCGAGATGGACCGGGACGCCCCGTCACCCCGCGTCGACCTGCTGGTGTCGTTGGCCGGTCCGGCGGTCAGCGCGGTCCTCGGCGTGCTCGCCGTCGCCGCCACCCTGGCGCTGGAGCCGGGGACCGTGGTCCACCAGCTCGCCTTCCAGCTCGCGGTCAGCAACGTCATCGTCGCCCTGTTCAACAGCCTGCCCGGCCTGCCGCTCGACGGCGGCCGGGCGTTGCGCGCCGCGGTGTGGTGGCTGAGCCGCGACCGGCACCTCGGCACCGAGGTCGCCGGCTGGGCGGGGCGCGTCGTCGCCGTCGGCACCACGATCCTGGTGCTGGTCCTCACCGTCGCCGACCTCCTGGCACCGCTGGCGTTGCCGCTGATGCTGCTGGTCGCCGTCACCCTCTGGCGCGGCGCCGGGCAGTCGATCCGGGCCGCCCGGGTCAGCCGCCGGTTCCCGCTCATCGACCTGTCCCGGTTGGCCCGCCCGGTCTGGCCGGTGGCCACCGGCACCCCGCTGGCCGAGGCCCAGCGCCGACGCGCCGACGCCGGGCGACCCGACTCGGCCCTGCTGGTCACCGACTCGGAGGGCCGGCCGGTGGCGCTGGTCGACCCGACCGCCGCCGAGGCGGTGCCGGTCGAGCGCCGACCCTGGCTGGCGGTGGACGCCGTCGCCCGATCACTGGGCACGATCCCCACCCTGGCCGTCGGATGGGACGGCGAGCGGGTGATGGACACCGTTCAAACCCACCCGGGCGCGCAGTACGTGGTGACGTCAGGCGAAGATGTCGTCGGCATTCTGCACATCGCGGACCTCGCACAGCTCCTCGAACCCAACCGGAAGATGACACAGTGACCGCAACTCCCTCCACCGTCCCCGCCACGCCGGCGCTGACACCCGTGCACCGAGGGCCATTCCGGCCCGGCGACCGGGTCCAGTTGACCGACCCCAAGGGGCGGATGCACACCGTGACGCTGGAGCCGGGCAAGGAGTTCCACACCCACCGCGGCATCCTGGCGCACGACGCGCTGATCGGGCTCCCCGACGGCAGCGTGGTGACCACCTCCGGCGGTGGCACCGCGTTCCTGGCGTTGCGGCCACTCCTGTCGGACTACGTGCTGTCCATGCCGCGCGGCGCCCAGGTCATCTATCCGAAGGACTCGGCGCAGATCGTCGCGATGGGTGACATCTTCCCCGGCGCGAAGGTCCTCGAGGCCGGCGCCGGCTCCGGCGCGCTGAGCTGCTCCCTGCTGCGCGCCGTCGGCACCGAGGGCGAGTTGCACTCGTTCGAGCTGCGCGACGACTTCGCCCAGATCGCCAAGCGCAACGTCGAGGCCTTCTTCAACGGCCCGCACCCGTCGTGGCACCTGCACGTCGGTGACGTCGCCCAGTGCCAGGAGACCGGCTTCGACCGGATCATCCTGGACATGCTGACCCCCTGGGAGACCCTCGACATGGTGGAGCGGGCGCTGGTGCCCGGCGGGGTGTTCATCGGCTACGTCGCCACCACACCGCAGCTCTCCGAGTTGGTGGAGGCGCTGCGCGAGCGCGGCGGCTGGACCGAGCCGCGGGCCTGGGAGTCCCTGGTGCGCGACTGGCACGCCGAGGGCCTCGCCGTCCGTCCGGACCACCGGATGATCGCGCACACCGCGTTCCTGGTGTCCGCGCGCAAACTGGCCCCGGGGGTGACCGCGCCGCCGCGTCGGCGCAAGCCCAGCAAGGGCACCGAGGCGTACGCGC
Organism: Micromonospora sp. WMMD964; assembly: GCF_029581455.1. Taxonomy (NCBI): domain Bacteria; kingdom Bacillati; phylum Actinomycetota; class Actinomycetes; order Micromonosporales; family Micromonosporaceae; genus Micromonospora; species Micromonospora sp. WMMD964. Next base: position 4,400,990 of record NZ_CP120860.1, read on the forward strand.
AGCGCCGTCAGGACCTGCGCGACGCGGAGGCGGCCCGGCAGGCAGCCGCCGCCCGGGCGGCCGGTGCACAGCCCGGCGGTGCGGGGGAGATGGACAGGCCGTGACCAGAAAGCTGGGCGTCGGCAGCGGCGAGCAGGGGGAGGCGCCGGCATGAGCCGACCGGGCTACGGCGGCGGTGACCTTCCCGCCGTCTTTCCCGACTGGTCGCCCTACCAGGACCTCGAGTCGGCGGCGCGGGCCTACCTGCGCGATCCGGACGTCGCCCTGGAGGCGCTCGGTGGTGTGCTGCGCGGCGCGTCGGTGCTCGGCTTCACACTGGAACGCTTCGTCAACGAGGTCAACGGCGTGTGGCAGGAGGTCGTCGTCTGCGACGGCAGCCGGCTGATCCTGTGGCACGGCGAGGACGTGCCCCCGGAGGAGGGCCCGCCGGGCTCGATGACGTCGTCGCTGCGGGTGGTGCCGGTATCCACCATCACCGAGGTCGGCTGCCGGCGGCGGCTCAACCGGTCCGACAGCGGCGAGATCCGGGTCGACAGCATCGACGTCTACCTGCTGCTGACCTCACTCGACGAGGCGCCGCCGAGCGAGGAGATGGCCGCCACGCCACGGCACGACGCGCTGCGCTTCGGCAAGACCCTCGACGACGGCGGGGCCGGGCAGATCGCCCGGTTGGAGGAATTCGCCCGGCTGGTCGCCTCGGTGGTCGGCCGTCCGATGCTCTGAGGCGTACCCCTTCCGGGGTCCGGCCGGACCGCGCGGGTCCGGCCGGCGCGGTCGGTCAGTCCTCGGCCTCGGGCCCGGCGACCTCGACACCGTCACCGCGCACCACGTGGATGCAGTCGCCCGGGCACTCCTTCGCGGAGTCGATCACTTCGAGCCGCAGGTGAGCGGGCACGTCCACCCGGCTGCCGGGCGCCATCTGCAGGTCGCCGTCGGCGCTCTTGACGTACGCGAGACCGTCGATGTCGAACTCGAAGACCTCCGGCGCGTACTGCACGCAGAGCCCATCGCCTGTGCAGAGATCCTGGTCCACCCAGACCTGCAGCTGATCGGTCGCGACCTCGGCCACCGGTGCACCCCCCATGTTCTCCCGTCCTACGCTCCGACGTTACCCGAACGCCGGTAACGGCCCGTCAGGCCACCCTTGGCGATCAAGGTTCGGTGACGAGGGTGTTGCGTGGGACCGAATCGGCCTCATAGCGGCTAGTGTTAGGGCAGAACGTTCAAGCCCCCCGGGGAGGTGGGACGTGGCAGCACGCAGCGACGACGCGGACTCGCGCGCCGCACGGTGGGAGAAGGAAGCCCACGATCTCTCCACGCAGGTCGCGTTCCTTCAGGAGGAACTCGCCCTGGTGCGGCGCAAGTTGACCGAAAGCCCCCGACACGTCAGGCAGCTCGAAGAGCGGCTGGCGGCCACCCAGGCACAGTTGGCGCGGCTGACCGAGAACAACGACCGGCTGGTGAGCACCCTCAAGGAGGCTCGCACGCAGATCGTGACGCTCAAGGAGGAGATCGACCGCCTCGCGCAACCGCCGAGTGGCTACGGCGTCTTCCTGGCCAAGCACGACGATGGCACGGTGGACGTCTTCACCGGCGGTCGCAAGCTACGGGTCGCGGTCTCGCCCTCGCTCGAGGTGGGCGACCTGCGCCGTGGCCAGGAGGTCCTGCTCAACGACGCGCTCAACATCGTCGACGCGTTCGGTTACGAGCGGGTCGGTGAGGTGGTGATGCTCAAGGAGATCCTGGAAGGGCCAGGTGGCGGGCCGGGTGACCGGGCGCTGGTGGTCTCCCACTCCGACGAGGAACGCATCGTGCACCTCGCCGAGACACTCATCGGCTCGGCGATCCGGGCCGGCGACTCGCTCATGATCGAGCCCCGCTCGGCGTACGCGTACGAGCGGATCCCGAAGAGCGAGGTCGAGGAGCTGGTCCTGGAGGAGGTGCCCGACGTCGACTACAGCGACATCGGTGGCCTCCAGTCGCAGATCGAGCAGATCCGCGACGCGGTGGAGTTGCCCTTCCTGCACGCGGACCTGTTCCGTGAGCACCAGCTCCGCCCGCCCAAGGGCATCCTGCTCTACGGCCCGCCCGGCTGTGGCAAGACGCTCATCGCCAAGGCGGTGGCCAACTCGCTGGCCAAGAAGATCGCCGAGCGGCAGGGCAAGGAGAAGCACACCAGCTTCTTCCTCAACATCAAGGGCCCCGAGCTGCTCAACAAGTACGTCGGCGAGACCGAGCGGCACATCCGGTTGATCTTCCAGCGGGCACGGGAGAAGGCCGGTGAGGGCACGCCGGTGATCGTGTTCTTCGACGAGATGGACTCGATCTTCCGGACCCGCGGTTCCGGTGTCTCCTCCGACGTGGAGAACACCATCGTCCCGCAGCTGCTCAGCGAGATCGACGGCGTGGAGGGGCTGGAGAACGTCATCGTCATCGGCGCCTCCAACCGGGAAGACATGATCGACCCGGCGATCCTGCGCCCCGGTCGGCTCGACGTGAAGATCAAGATCGAGCGGCCGGACGCCGAAGCGGCGAAGGACATCTTCTCGAAGTACATCCTCTCCGGGCTGCCCCTGCACCCGGACGACCTGACCGAGCACGGGGCCGACCCCCAGGCCACCGTCGCGGCCATGATCGACGCCGTGGTGCTGCGGATGTACTCCGAAACCGAGGAGAACCGCTTCCTCGAGGTCACCTACGCCAACGGTGACAAGGAAGTCCTCTACTTCAAGGACTTCAACTCCGGCGCGATGATCCAGAACATCGTCGACCGGAGCAAGAAGATGGCCATCAAGGAGTTCCTCACCTCCGGTCGCAAGGGGCTGCGCCTGCAGCACCTGCTCGACGCCTGCGTCGACGAGTTCCGCGAGAACGAGGACCTCCCCAACACCACCAACCCCGACGACTGGGCCCGCATCTCCGGCAAGAAGGGCGAGCGGATCGTCTACATCCGCACGCTCGTCTCCGGCGGCAAGGGCACCGAGGCCGGCCGGTCCATCGAGACCGCCAGCAACACCGGTCAATACCTCTGACCGCCCGGCGGCGGCACCGGACACGTCCGGTGCCGCCGCTGCGTGCATCGTTCACCCGTCGTTCACCGACACCTCGCTGAACTGGGCAAACGGCTCCATCCACACCGGCTAGACTGCGGCGATTTCACCGACCTACCGAACGAGGACGACGGTGCGCGCCCAGGCCACGTTGGAGACGCCAGGAGTGCCGAAAGGCGCCGACAGCCGGGACCGGGGCGCCGCACCCGTACGGCCGCGCCCCCGGGCGGGCGTACTGCTCGCCGTGTTCCTCGCCTGCTGGCTCGTCCCGGTCGCCGCGAACGCCGTCGACACCCCGTGGCTGCTGCCCCCGCTGATCCTGCTCGGCACGGCCGGTCTGCTGCGCTCCGGACGAAGCCTGCTCGACCGCCTGGTCCTCGCCCTCGCCCTGCTCGCCGGCCTCACCTGCGCCGCCGGCCTGATCTTCACCGTCTGGCCCTGGGAGCTGCACCCGGTCCCGGTCACCGGCCTGACGCTCACCGTCCTGGCCCTGGCCGCAGTGCTGTCCCGCCGCGCCCCCCGACTGCCCCGCCCCGGATGGTCCGACCTGGTCTCGCTCACCGCCGCAACAGTCGCCGCCGGGTACCTCGCCACCCCCTACCTGCGGGCCGACGGCTTCGGTCAACGCCTCAACCTCGCCATGATCGGCGAGGACAACTCCCGGCACCCCGCGCTCTTCGACGCGATCGGCCGCCTCGGCGGCTACCTCTTCGTCGACCCCGACGTCTCCCGACAGCACATCTTCTCCGGCCTGATCCACTACCCGCAGGGCTGGCACCTCCTCACCGCCCTGCTCGACGGCTTCCAGACCCCCGGTGAGCCGCCCAGCGGGCCGGCCCTGATGAACCACTACCTCTTCTGGTCCCTCGCCACCTTCGCGATGCTGGTGCTGACGCTGATCTGGGCCGCCCACCACCTCGCCGGTCCGCTCCACCCACCGCGCCGCATGGTCCTCATCGTCGCCGTGACCGCGCTCGCCCTCGGCACCGAGCTGCCCCGGCTGTTCGTCGCCGGCTACCCCAGCGAGACCTTCGGGCTCAGCCTCGCCGCGATCCTCGTCGCCCTGGTCGCCCGACCCCTGCACCGGCTCCGCGAACAACTACTCCTCATCGGCGCACTGCTGATCGGCATCGGCTTCAGCTACTACCTCTTCCTGCTACCGGCCGGGGCCATGGCGCTCTGCTGGCTGATCGCGGACCGGCGTCGGCTGCGCCTCCGCCCCCGCACCGTCGCCGTGGTCGCGGTCCCCACCGCCGTGCTCGCCCCACTGACCGCCGTCATCGGTGTCGTCGTCGCCGGACAGGGCGAGGCGCTGGCCGCCCCGGGGGGTGTGCCACCGGCGGCGACCTTCCTGACCGTCCTCGGGTTCGGGGCGCTCGTCGTCGCCGCCGTCCTCGCCCGCACCAACCTCGGCGAACCCCCGTGGCGGCGCTACCTGGCCGTCCTGGCCGTCACCCTGCTCTTCTGCGGCGGCGTGGCCGCGGCGAACCTGGTCAACGGCACCCAACCCGCGTACTACGTCGGTAAGACCGCGCACCTGCTCATCGTCGTGTTCATCGCCGGCACGGCCGCGCTCGCCCGACTGGTGCCGGTGCCCGCGCAGAGCCCCGACCCCGAGCCGCGGCGCCGTCCGATCACCGCCGCCCTCCCCGCCGTCGCCAGCGCCGTCCTGGTGACGTTCGCCGTGCTCGCCGGCACCGGCATGGTGAGCTTGACCGGCGGATACTTCCACCGCAACGGCAGCGACACCACCTGGGCGGGCTCCTGGGCCCACCACGACCGCAGAGCCGTCAGCCGGACGGCGTTCGTCACGGCCGTCGCCGCCCAGGCGTACCCGGCGATCCCCGGCACCGTCACACTCGTCGTCGACCAGAAGGGCACGCAGAGCTACCGAGAGTCGATCTTCCTGTCCGCGATCCAGAGCACCAGCGGTCAGACCGAGTCGGGCATCTATTTCCCCACCTTCCAGGAGCCGGCCCGGACCGCGCAGATCCTGCGCCGGGTGCCCCGCCCACTGCGGCTGCTGGTGGCCGACCGGAGCGCTCAGCAGGCCATCGACGAGATCCTCGGAGCGGATCCCTCGCTGCGCTCGGGCCTGACCGTGGTGCCGCTGCAGGCCACCATGACCCGGTAGCCGCGCCGCGCCGACCGGCAGGGCCGCGCGATAGGCCACCGCGCAGACTAGTCTCGATGGTGTGAGCGGCGGTCACGCCGGCTCCAGGGGCGAGCGAAGCGAGTGGTCGCATGACGGTACGTCGCATCATGGGCACCGAAGTCGAGTACGGCATCTCCGTGCCCGGACAGGCCGGGGCCAACCCGATGGTCACCTCGTCGCAGGTGGTCAACGCGTACGGGGCTCGCCCAGAGCTCAACCGGGGTGGGCGAGCCCGCTGGGACTACGAGGAGGAGTCGCCGCTGCGCGACGCCCGCGGCTTCACCTACTCCGGGGCGGCCTACGACCCGGCCGAAGCCCTGGCGGACGAGGATCTCGGCCTCGCCAACGTGATACTCACCAACGGCGCACGGCTCTACGTCGACCACGCACACCCCGAATACTCCACTCCGGAGGTCACCACCCCACGGGACGTGGTGCGCTGGGACAAGGCCGGCGAGCGGGTGATGGCCGAGGCGTCCCGCCGGGCCGCCACCATCCCCGGCAGCCAGCCGATCCACCTCTACAAGAACAACACCGACAACAAGGGCGCCAGCTACGGCGCCCACGAGAACTACCTGATGCGCCGGCAGACCCCGTTCGCCGACATCGTGGCGTACCTGACGCCGTTCTTCGTGACCCGGCAGATCGTCTGCGGCGCCGGCCGCGTCGGCATCGGCCAGGACGGCGGGCAGAGCGGCTTCCAGATCTCCCAACGCGCCGACTTCTTCGAGGTCGAGGTGGGCCTGGAGACGACGCTCAAGCGGCCCATCATCAACACCCGGGACGAGCCGCACGCCGACGCCGACAAGTACCGCCGGCTGCACGTCATCATCGGCGACGCCAACCTCTCCGAGATCTCCACCTACCTCAAGGTCGGCACCACCGCGCTGATCCTCACCATGATCGAGGAGAAGGCGCTCGGCGGTGACCTCGGCATCGCCGACCCGGTCAGCGAGCTGCGCGCGGTCAGTCACGACCCCGGCCTGTCGCACCTCATGCGACTGCGCGACGGTCGCCGGCTCACCGCACTCGACCTGCAGTGGGCGTACCTGGAGCGGGTCCGGTCCTTTGTCGACGACCGCTACGGCACCGACGCCGACGAGCAGACCGTCGACGTGCTCGACCGCTGGGAGAGCGTCCTGGACCGGCTCGGGCGTGACCCGATGCTCTGCGTCGACGAGTTGGACTGGGTGGCCAAGCTGCGGCTGCTCGAAGGTTACCGGGAGCGGGAGAAGCTCGGCTGGGGCTCGCACAAGCTCCAGCTCGTCGACCTGCAGTATTCCGACGTCCGGCCGGAGAAGGGCCTCTACCACCGGCTGGTCTCCCGGGGCGCGATGAAGACGCTGCTCACCGACGACGAGACGCGTACCGCGATGACCGAGCCGCCGGAGGACACCCGGGCCTACTTCCGTGGTCGCTGCCTCGCTCAGTACGCGTCCGAGGTCGTCGCCGCGAGCTGGGACTCGGTGATCTTCGACGTGGGTCGGGAGTCGCTGGTGCGGGTGCCGATGATGGAACCGGAGCGGGGCACCCGCGCGCACGTCGGGGCGCTGTTCGACCGCTGCGCCAGCGCCAAGGACCTGCTGGAGACGCTGACCGGAGGCTGATCCACGGTTCGTTTGCCCGTCGTGTGCCGCAAGGCGGCGCGCGGCGGGCTTTTCGTCGCCCGCGCGAGGTAAGTTCATCGCAGACGATCGTGGAGGAGGCAGCAGTGGCCACTCATGACAGCGGCGGCCAGTCGCAGTCCGGCAAGTCCCGTCAGGGCGAGGAAATCGAGGACGTCACCACCGAGGCCAACCCTGAGGTGGCCGAGCGGCACGCCGAGATCACCGAGGACGTCGACGACCTCCTCGACGAGATCGACTCCGTCCTCGAAGAGAACGCAGAGGAATTTGTCAGGGGCTATGTACAGAAAGGGGGTCAATAGAGGCATATGTCCGATTTGACCGACTCCTCGGACAAGGTGTGCCCGCAGTGCAAGAGGGTGCTGGCCCGCACCGAGTTCCACCGCGATCGACGCCGGGTGGACGGTCTGGCCTTCTACTGCAAAGCGTGCGCCAAGGTCCGGTCGGAGGCGAGCCGGCGCCAACGAGGCATCGCGCCGCAGAGGAAGTCGCCGACGCCCGTAGGTGAGGGCCTGAAGTGGTGTCCGGACTGCGAGCAGATCAAACCGCTCGACGATTTCCCCACCACCACGACCAGGGCGAGTGGTCGGCATAGCTACTGCAAGCCTTGCCACAATGCTCGAGGCAAAGGAAGGGCGCAGCGGCTCTACGGCGGCACACGCGAGTACCACCTACAGCGGCGGTACGGCGTGGGCGAGAAGGAGTTTCAGGAGCTCCTGGCGGAGCAGGGCGGGGTGTGCGCGATCTGTGGCGGCGCCGACCCGCAACATCTGGACCACGATCATCGCACCGGATGGGTGCGCGGGATACTCTGCTTCAACTGCAACGGTGGTCTTGGCCAGTTCCGTGACAGTCCCATGAGGCTGGCCAGGGCGATCACGTACCTGAGAGGAACCACGTGGCAGCGGGCTTTGATCCATCCGGGCGTCTACCAGATGTGTTCACCAACGCGGGGACGTCCTCCTTCACGACGTTCCTGAGTCGCGTGGCCCCCGAGATGCTGCCCGGCCGGCGGCCGCTGCCGCCGGGCATGGCAGCCGACCTGGCGCCGCACGCGACGACCATCGTGGCCATCTCGGCCGCCGACGGCGTCGTGATGGCCGGCGACCGACGGGCCACCATGGGCAACCTGATCGCCCAGCGCGACATCGAGAAGGTGCACCCGGCCGACGCGTACTCGCTGGTCGGCATCGCGGGCACCGCGGGCATCGGGATCGAGCTGATGCGACTGTTCCAGGTGGAGCTGGAGCACTACGAGAAGATCGAGGGCGCGATGCTCTCGCTGGACGGCAAGGCCAACCGGTTGGCGTCCATGATCCGCGGCAACCTGGGCGCGGCCATGCAGGGCCTGGCGGTGGTGCCGTTGTTCGCGGGCTTCGACCTGGCCGCCGCGGATCCGACGCGGGCCGGCCGGATCTTCAGCTTCGACGTGACCGGTGGCCCGTACGAGGAGACCGGCTACGACGCGATCGGCTCCGGCTCGCTCTTCGCGAAGTCGGCGCTGAAGAAGCGTTTCCGGACGGGCCTGTCGGTCGACGACGCGACGCGGCTCGCGGTCGAGGCGCTCTACGACGCGGCCGACGACGACACCGCGACCGGTGGCCCGGACCTGACCCGTCGGATCTATCCGGTGGTGATGACCGCTACCGCGGAGGGCACGCGGCGGCTGACCGACGCCGAGACGGCGGAGATCGCCGAGGGCGTGGTCGCCGGTCGGATGGAGAACCCGGGCGGTTGAGCCCCGTCCACCCCCACCAGTCAGCAGTCGTCAGCACAGCGCCGTAAGGAGAACCGCCGCCGTGGCCATGCAGTTCTACGCCTCGCCCGAACAGATCATGCGCGATCGCTCCGAGCTGGCCCGCAAGGGCATCGCTCGGGGTCGTAGCGCGGTGGTCCTCAGTTACTCCGGTGGGGTGCTCTTCGTCGCGGAGAACCTCTCCAGTGCCCTGCACAAGGTCAGCGAAATCTACGACCGGATCGGCTTCGCCGCGGTCGGCCGCTACAACGAGTTCGAGAATCTGCGTCGGGCCGGTGTGCGGATGGCCGACCTGAACGGGCTCAGCTACGACCGGCGTGACGTGACCGGTCGGGCCCTGGCCAACGCGTTCGCGCAGACGCTCGGCGCGATCTTCACCGAGCAGTCGAAGCCGTTCGAGGTGGAGATCTGCGTGGCGGAGGTCGGGGCCACCGCGGACGCCGACGAGCTGTACCGGTTGACGTACGACGGCTCGGTCAACGACGAGCCGGGTCGGATGGCGATGGGTGGTCAGGCCGAGGCGATCACCGCGGTGTTGAAGTCGCAGCACCGGGCGGACATGTCCCTCGCGGAGGCGGCCCGGGTGGCGGTGCAGGCGTTGAGCACGGCCGGCGGTGAGGGCGGGGCGGCCCGGACGATCGCCGCCAACCAGCTGGAGGTGGCGGTGTTGGACCGCCAGCGGGTTGGGCGTACGTTCCGCCGGATCACCGGTGCCGCGCTGACCGCTTTGCTGGACGGCGATGTCGCCGCCGCGGAGCAGCCGGGGGAGGCGGGTGGAACCGACACGCCGGCGCAGCCGACGACGGAGGCGCACAAGCCGACGACGTCGGCGGGTTCGGCTGACCTGGAGGACAAGCCGGCGGACGGCACGTAGCGACCGATCGTCACGGCGGGCGGCTGGGGATTCCTCGGCTGCCCGCCGTGACGCGTTTCCGGCCCGGGTGGGTCCGGCGGTCAGTGGCGCTTGAGCAGCGGTTTGGCGAGGGTCCAGTAGGCCCCGGCCAGGAGGTTGAACACGCCCAGCCCGGGGGTGGTGACGTCGGTGGGCGGGAGCCGACCGGTCATCAGCTCGGCGATGACGCCGTCGGGCACCCGGCGTTCGGCCTGGAGCCGCCGGCGGCGGCTGCGCACCCAGCCTCGGTGTTGCCACAGCCAGCGCCAGCCGCGGATCTTGTGTCGGGCCCAGCCGGCGGTCAGCGCGTTCGTGAGCATCGCGGCTTCGGTGAGCAGCAGTGCGGGGGCGAGCAGCGCGAGGGTACGGGCCTGGTAGGTGGTGAGCAGGGTGACCAGCCGGTTGCGTTCGACCAGGTAGAGCTTGAGGGCGTTGCGGGAGAACTCGTAGTGGTGGCGTACCACGGCGTCCGGCACGTACTCCAGGCGCAGGCCGCGTTGCCGCAACCGCACGCTGAGTTCGGTGTCCTCGTGGTAGGCGAAGTACTCGGGGGCGAAGCCGTCGAGCTCCCGCCAGAGGTGCCTGCCGATGACGAAGCAGCAGCCGCTCAGTGACGGCACGGAACGGCGGTGGGCGTGGGCGGTGGCGGGTTCGCCGTTGCCGCCGGCCCAGGAGAGGCCGGCGAAGTGCAGGGGGTTGCCGGCGGTGTTGATCAGTTCGGGTCGGTCGGCCAGGCGGATGGATGCCATCGCGGCACCCACGTCCTCCTCGGCGGCGACCGTGGTGACCTTGGCGAGGGCGTCGGGTGCCACGATCGCGTCGGAGTTGACGAAGGCGAGCCAGTCGCCGGTCGCCTCGGCGGCACCGACGTCGCAGCCACCGGCGTAGCCGGTGTTGCGGGCGGGGGACAACACGCGTACCCCGGGGAGGTTCTTCACGGCGTCGATGCCGCCGCCGGTGCATCCGTTGTCGACGACGACCAGGTCGACGGTCACGTCGGTGCTGGCGAGGGCGGCGCGGGCGGCGTCGACCAGGTACGGCTCGGGGCCGTACGCCAGCATCACCACGGTTATCCGGGGCGGAGCCATGATCAGGTTCCTCCGGTCACTCCCGGCGTGACGGCCTCGAGGGCAGGGGTGTGGGTGGACGTCGAGCGGGGGGTGTGGTTGCGCAGCAGGACGGCCATGGTGGCGGCGACGACGACGGATCCGATGGCGTAGCCGAGTTCCACCCGCAGCGCGGTGGCGACCGGGGCGAGCGTGGCGACGACGAGGGCGGCCACGCCGACGGCCCAGGCGAGGGCCTGGGCCCGGTGCCGGTCGAGGGCGAGCAGCGCCTGCCCGAGGACCATGGCCCACAGGTAGGCGAGGGTGGCGACGGCGAGCCAGGCGAAGTCGCCGTGGCCGAGGACGTCGGGAGCGTCGAAGAGGGTCTGCACCAGCCACGGGCCGAGCAGCACCGCACCCGCGGCGCCGCTGAGGCCGAGCGCGGTGACGATGCCCAGGGCCCGGCGCAGCAGGCTGTGGAAGCCGGCCAGGTCACCGGTGGTGGCGGTGGTGGCGAGGCCGGGGAGCAGTGACGCCTGCAGCGACGCGAAGACGAACAGCGGGATCCGCACCAGCACCAGGGCGCTGAGGAGCGCGCCCGCGGTCGCCACGTCGGACGGGTCCAGCACCTTGACGTTGATCACGCCGATGTTGACCACGACCTGGGCGAGCAGGCTGGAGACGATGAGCAGGCCGAGGCCACGCAGTATCGGCGCCCAGGCCAGGGGCGTGCCGCCGCCGATGGCGCGCAGCACCGGCGGCGCGGTGAGGATGACACCGGCGATCGGTGCGACGACCAGCACCGCGCCGAACCAGACCGGGTTGGTGACGCCGGTCAGGCCGAGCACGGCGACGAGCACGATCCGCAGGCCGCCGTCGATGCCGAGTTGGGTGCCGTACCAGGGGAAGAGTTGCAGGCCGGACAGGACGCCGCGGGTGGTGTGCGCGATGGCGAGCCCGGCGAGTGACCCGATCAGGACGGTCACCATGGTGCCGTCGCCGTCGAAGAGCCGGTCGGCGAGCGGCGCCCGGACGGCGATGATCAGCGCGACCATGGCGGCGAGCAGGCCGGCGGCCAGGACCGCCCCCCGGGCCAGTACCGGCCCGGGGGGAAGGCCCTGGCTGTGCCGGGCGGCGACGAGTCGGGCGACTTCCTGTTCCACCGGCATGAACAGGCCGATGCCCAGGGTGAAGACGATCGACCAGAGCACCGAGAGGGACGAGTAGTCCGCCTCGGTGAGGCTGTGCCCGGCGACGGCCAGGTGGACGTAGGAGGCCAACCCTAGCAGGGCCAGACCGGCGCCGACGGCGACGGTGCCCGGTGGGACCAGACTCAGCAGCCTGCGGATCACCGGCGGATGAGCGCCAACGTGAGGACGGCGAAGGCCCGACCGAGGTAGATCATGGCCTTGGCGGGCGACTGGCTGGGGGTGCCCGCCATGCGCTTGCGCATGGCCACCGGCACCTGGCGGATCTTGTAACCGCGTCGGGCGGTGTGCACCAGCGTCTCCACGGTGTCGCCCAGGTACTCCACCGGGTACCAGGTGGCGAACATGTCGATCACCCGGCGGTTGGCGGCCCGGAACCCGGAGGTCGTGTCGGTGAGCTTGGTGCGCGCGACGCGGGACAGCACGCCGGAGAGCATGATCATCGCCCAGCGGCGGGGGCCGCGGACGGTGTAGTCACCCTCACCGGCGAACCGGGCGCCGATCACCAGGTCCGTCTCGTCGAGCAGGTCGACGAGCTTCGGCACGTACCGGGGATCGTGCTGGCCGTCCGCGTCGACCTGGATCGCGACGTCGTAGTCGTGGTCGCGGGCGTAGCGGTAGCCGCACCGCATGGCCCCGCCGACGCCGAGGTTGTACGGCAGCTTGGCGACCCGGGCGCCGGCGGCGGCGGCGACCGCGGCGGTGCGGTCGGTGGAGCCGTCGTCGACGACGAGCACGTCGACGCCCGGCAGCTCGCCGCGGACTTCCTGGACCACGTCGGCGATCGAACCGGACTCGTTGAGCGCCGGGATGATGATGAGGACCCGCTTGCCGTTAACCATCGTGCGACACCAGTTCGTCTCGGGCCGCCCGGTCCGCGTCGATCTCCGCGCGGAGCAGGGCGAAGTCTTCTGCCAGGGTGCGGGTCTCCTCCTCCAGGTGGCTGACCTCCCAGCTGAGGTGCACGCAGACCAGCAGCAGGAAGACGATGCCGAGGAAGAGCACGAGGCTCACACCGGAGGCGACGCCGAGCAGTTCGGCGACGTTGTCCAACAGGCGGGGGAAGAGCGACAGCGGAATGACGATCACGAGGACGCCGAGCCAGAGCATGCCGTACTTCTCGCGGAGCTGTCGGCGGCGCAGCAGCTCGACGATCGTGGCCAGCAATATCAGGCCGGTCAGGCCGGTGACGAGGGTGAGTTTCATGCGACCTTCCACGGAACGGGCGGAGCGGGGGAGTCGAACGCCTCGACGAGGGTGGCATGCCAGTCCGGGAGCGACGGCAGGCCCGCGGCCGCCCAGCGGCTGTGCGCGAGCACACTGTACGCCGGTCGGGGAGCAGGACGAGGATACCGGTCGCCCGTGGTGCGTCGAATCCGCTCCGGGTCGAGACCGGTCAGTGCGAACACGGCACGGGCCAGTCCGTACCAGGTGGTCTGGCCGGTGCAGGTGCTGTGGTAGACGCCGGGGGCGACCCGACCGCCCCGGGCCGCGTCGACCAGGGCGACGAGCTGTTCGGCGAGCCGATAGGACCAGGTGGGCTGGCCGTGCTGGTCGTCCACCACGTCGATGTGCTCCCGCTGTTGGGCGAGTCGGAGCAGGGTGGTCACGAAGTTCGGCCCGTGCGCGCCGTACAGCCAGGCGGTGCGGACCACGTACCCGGTGTCCGGCAGCAGTCGGGTGACGGCCTGCTCGCCGACCAGTTTGCTCCGGCCGTAGGCGTTGACCGGCGCGGTGGGCGCGTCCTCGGCGTACGGGGTGCGCGCGTCGCCGGCGAGGACGTAGTCGGTGGAGACCTGGACCAGCCGGGCGCCGCTGGCCGCGCACGCCGACGCGAGGTTCGCCACCCCGTCGCCGTTGACGGCGGTGGCTGCCGCCTCGTCGTCCTCGGCGCCGCCGACGTTGGTCCAGGCCGCCGTGTTGATCACGACGTCGTGGTCCCGGACGGCGGCGTGGACGGCGGCGGGATCGGTGATGTCCAGGTCGGCGCGGGTGGCTGCGGTCACCTTGAGGTCGGAGCGGGTGTGCAGCACGGTGACCAGGTCCCGGCCGAGCATTCCGCCGGCGCCGGTGACGAGCAGGCCGGTGACGACCAGTCGGGTCATGCGGTGGGCGTGGCCTTCAACGGCTCCCACCAGGCGCGGTTGTCGCGGTACCACGCGACGGTGTCGGCGAGCCCCTGGTCGAGGGTGACGCTGGGGGCGTAGCCGAGTTCCTGGTTGATCTTGGTGATGTCGAGGGAGTAGCGGCGGTCGTGGCCCTTGCGGTCGGTGACCGGGACGACACGGTCCCAACCGGCACCGCAGGCGTCCAGGAGCAGGCCGGTGAGTTCCTTGTTGGTCAACTCGGTGCCGCCGCCGATGTTGTAGACCTCGCCGGCGCGACCCTTCTGCTGGACCAGGGCGATGCCGCGGCAGTGGTCGTGCACGTGCAGCCAGTCACGGATGTTGCCGCCGTCGCCGTAGAGGGGGACGGTACCGCCGTCGAGCAGGTTGCTGACGAACAGCGGGATGACCTTCTCGGGGAACTGGTACGGGCCGTAGTTGTTGGAGCAGCGGGTGACGACGACGTCCATGCCGTGGGTGCGGTGGTAGGCCAGGGCGAGCAGGTCCGAGCCGGCCTTGGACGCCGAGTAGGGGGAGTTCGGCGCCAGGGGCCAGGTCTCGGTCCAGGAGCCCTCGTCGATGGAGCCGTAGACCTCGTCGGTGGACACGTGCACGAAACGGCCGGTGCCGTGGCGCAGCGCGGCGTCGAGCAGGGTCTGGGTGCCCAGCACGTTGGTGGTGACGAACGGCGCGGCGCCGGCGATGGACCGGTCGACGTGCGATTCGGCCGCGAAGTGCACGATCACGTCGTGGCCCGCGACGACCTCGTCGACCACGACGGGGTCGCAGATGTCGCCCTGCACGAACCGCAACCGCGGGTCGTCTCGTACGGGGTCGAGGTTGGCCAGGTTGCCCGAGTAGGTCAACTTGTCGAGCACGGTCACGACCGCCGGGTCGAGTGGCGGAACGCCTTCGGCGCTGCCGAGGGGCTTGCCCAGCAGCAGGCGAACGTACTCCGACCCGATGAATCCGGCTCCGCCGGTGACGAGGATCCTCACGGGTCGGGAAGTCTACGCGAAATGTTCCGCGCGTCGGCCGAGGCATGACCCCCCGGCGCGTTCGGCGCCTGTCCGGCTAGGCTCTCCCGGTGCGTGGAATCCTACTTGCCGGCGGCACCGGTTCGCGGCTCTGGCCGATCACCCGGGCGGTCTCGAAGCAGCTTATGCCGATCTTCGACAAGCCGATGGTGTATTACCCGCTCTCCACCCTGATGATGTCCGGGGTCCGGGAGATCCTGGTGATCACCACTCCGGAGGACCAGGACCAGTTCCGCCGGCTGCTCGGCGACGGCAGCCACCTGGGGCTGCGGCTGGAGTACACGAGCCAGGAGCGCCCGGAGGGCATCGCGCAGGCGTTCATCCTCGGTGCGGACTTCATCGGCGACGAGTCGGTGGCGCTGATCCTGGGCGACAACATCTTCCACGGCGTCGGCCTGGGTCGGCAGCTCGCCAAGCACGCCGACCCGATCGGCGGGCGGGTCTTCGCCTACCAGGTGGCCAACCCGCAGGAGTACGGCGTGGTCGACTTCGACGACGCCGGGCGGGTGCGCTCGATCGAGGAGAAGCCGGCCCGGCCCAAGTCCCGCTACGCGGTGCCCGGCCTGTACTTCTACGACAACCGGGTGGTGGACATCGCCCGCAAGCTCACTCCGAGCGCCCGCGGCGAGCTGGAGATCACGGCCGTCAACGAGGCGTACCGGGAGACCGGCGAGCTGTCGGTCACCGTGCTGGACCGCGGCACCGCCTGGCTGGACACCGGCACGTTCACCTCGATGATGCAGGCGGCCGAGTTCGTCAGGGTCGTCGAGGAGCGGCAGGGCCTGAAGATCGGCTGCGTCGAGGAGGTCGCCTGGCGGTCCGGGCTCATCGACGACGACCAGTTGCGCGCGCTCGCCACGCCGTTGACGAAGAGCGGCTACGGCGACTACCTGCTCGGCCTGCTGGCCGAGCAGGACGCTCCGGCCGGCCAGCACGGGGGTGCCTGGTGAAGATCCGGGAGCTGGGCATCGAGGGCGCCTGGGAGATCACCCCCCAGCAGCACGGTGACCCGCGCGGCATGTTCATGGAGTGGTACCGCTTCGACGCGCTCGCCGAGGCGGTGGGGCACCCCCTGCGGTTGGCCCAGGCGAACCTGTCGGTCTCGGCGCGCGGCGTGGTGCGCGGCATCCACTTCGCCGACGTCCCACCCGGGCAGGCCAAGTACGTCACCTGCGTACGCGGCGCGGTCCTCGACGTGATCGTGGACCTGCGGGTGGGCTCGCCGACCTTCGGCCGCTGGGAGGGCGTCCGGCTGGACGACACCGACCGTCGGGCGGTCTACCTCAGCGAGGGGCTGGGGCACGGTTTCTGCGCGCTGACCGACGACGCGACGCTGAGCTACCTCTGCTCGGCCACCTACAACCCGACCGGTGAGCACGCGGTGCACTCGCTGGACGAGGAGTTGGGCATCGAGTGGCCCGCCGACGTCCCGCAGTTGTCCGCCCGCGACGACGCGGCGCCGACCCTCGCCCAGGCCCGCGAGCGAGGTCTGCTGCCGGAGTACGACGCCTGCCGGCGGTTCGTGGCGAGCCTCGGGCCGGACGGAATGTCGCACTCAACCGGTATGTGAGCACGCCTGGAGCACGACCTGTGGTGTGACAGTGACGAACCGGGCCTCCGGGCGGCTAATGTCACACCATGGAGCGGCGAATCTTCGGCCTCGAGACCGAGTACGGCGTCACCTGCACCTATCGCGGGCAGCGGCGGCTGTCCCCGGACGAGGTCGCGCGCTATCTGTTCCGGCGCGTGGTGTCCTGGGGGCGGTCGAGCAACGTCTTCCTGCGTAACGGGGCCCGGCTCTACCTGGACGTCGGGTCGCACCCGGAGTACGCGACACCGGAGTGCGACTCGGTGACCGATCTGGTCGCCCACGACCGGGCCGGCGAGCGGATCCTGGAGGGCCTGCTCGTCGACGCGGAGAAGCGACTGCACGACGAGGGCATCGCGGGTGAGATCTACCTGTTCAAGAACAACACCGACTCGGCCGGCAACTCGTACGGCTGCCACGAGAACTATCTGGTCTCCCGACACGGCGAGTTCGGTCGGCTCGCCGACGTGCTCATCCCGTTCCTGGTCACCCGGCAGTTGATCTGCGGGGCCGGCAAGGTCCTGCAGACCCCGCGCGGCGCGGTCTACTGCCTGTCGCAACGCGCCGAGCACATCTGGGAGGGCGTCTCCTCGGCGACCACCCGCAGCCGTCCCATCATCAACACCCGCGACGAGCCGCACGCCGACGCCGAGCGCTACCGGCGGCTGCACGTGATCGTCGGGGACTCCAACATGAACGAGGTCACCACCCTGCTCAAGGTCGGCACCGCCGACATCGTGCTGCGGATGATCGAGGCCGGGGTGGTGATGCGCGACCTGTCCCTGGAGAACCCGATCCGGGCGATCCGGGAGGTGTCGCACGACATCACCGGCCGGCGCAAGGTGCGACTGGCCTCCGGCAAGGAGGTCAGTGCCCTGGAGATCCAGCAGGAATACCTGGCCAAGGCCACCGAGTTCGTCGAGCGGCGGGGCGGCGACCAGGCCGCCAAGCGGGTCGTCGAGCTGTGGGGCCGGGTGCTGCACGCGGTGGAGACCGGTGACCTGGAGCCGGTGTCCCGCGAGATCGACTGGGTCAGCAAGCTGCGGCTGATCGAGCGCTACCAGCGCAAGCACGACCTGCCGCTGTCGCACCCCCGGGTGGCGCAGATGGATCTGGCCTACCACGACGTTCGTCGCGGTCGCGGCCTCTACGGGCTGTTGGAGCGCCGCGGTGAGGTCGACCGGGTGGCCACCGACCCGGAGATCTTCGAGGCGAAGGAGACCCCGCCGCAGACCACGCGGGCCCGGTTGCGCGGCGAGTTCATCCGGCACGCCCAGGAGAAGCGACGCGACTTCACCGTCGACTGGGTGCACCTGAAGCTCAACGACCAGGCGCAGCGCACCGTGCTCTGCAAGGACCCGTTCCGGGCGTACGACGAGCGGGTGGAGCGGCTGATCGCCAGCATGTGACGGGTGTGCCGGCCCCGGCGGTGGTGTGCGTCGACGGGGCCGGCGCAACCGGTAGGCTGAGCGCGCCATGACGACTTCTGGACCTTCCGACCGCTCCGAGCCCTCCGAGCGCGGCGCCGAGCGGCAGAACTGGGTCGAACGCCGGCGGGAGAAGATCCGCGCCGAGATCGACCGCAACCGACGCGGTGAATACACCGTGCCGACCTGGGTGCTGGCCTTGGCCCTGGCCCTCATCGTGGGCGGCTGGCTAGCCCTGATCTTCCTGGCCTAACCCCCCACCCCCCACCCCACCACCCCCCGCGCCCCCACCCCGCTCGTCGTCGATCATGGACTTGTGGTGGGAACACAAGCCGTGGAAACCCACCTTCCGGCCACCCCAACTCCATGATCGACGGGAGCGGGGGTTGGGCCGGGGCAGGGCGGGTTAGGGGAGCAGGGCTGCCGCGTGGCGGCCGGCGGCGGCGGCCGCGAGGAAGTAGGCGTGGTCGGCATCGAGACCGCGGCCCATGGTGGACAGCGGCACGGTGGTGGCCCGCAACGCGGCGTCCAGACCGGCGGTGGGCACCCGGACGATCCGGTGTCGGGCCGTCAGCGGCGCCAGCGACGCGTCCACCTCGGCGGCGAGGGCCGGGTCCAGGTCGTCGGGCACCACCAGCTCCGCCGGGGCGAGCGCCACCCGGCCGTACGCGGTCAGGCTGTGGTGTGACACGCCCCGGTGCCGGGGGCGGGGATCGGCGTCGGAGATGCGCAGCGAGCCGACCGCCCGGCCGCCCAGCGTGACGATCGCGTTGACCGCCTCGCCGACCGCGACGCCGGAGAAGCCCCACCGGGTGCCGGTACCCAGGTTGCCGGGGCCCTGGGCGACGATCGCCACGTCGGCGCCCAGCACGTGCCGGGCGGCGAGCAGACCACCGTGCAGGGTGGTGGCTTCCAGGTCGCCGCCGAATGCCTGCCCGACGGTGATCGTGCCGACCAGTTCTTCACGCAGCCCGGCGAGGGTGCGGGAGAACCAGGCGGGCAGCGCCCCACCGTCGGTGAGCAGGTACGCCACCCGCGCCCGCGGGGCGTCGGCGCGGATGCCGGCCAGGATCGCCGGTAGCGCCGAGTGCAGGTCGGCGGTGACCACCGGCAGACCGCCCAGGTCGTCCGCGTCGGCCAGCACGTCGCGGTGCGGGGACGCCTCCTCGTCCACGCCGAGCAGGATCGGCTGCAACGGCGTGTAGCGGGCCTTCACCAGGTGCCCGGCGTCACGGGTGTCGCCGACCGACCCAGGGTCCGGCGGCAGCCGGTCCGGCAGGGCCACCACCAGGGCGTACCCGCCGGTGCCCAACCCCATCAGCAGCGCACCGGCGTTGAGCAGCACCCGGTCGCCGGGCTCGGGAGTACCGACCAGTTCCGGGTAGGCAAGCGCCCGCATGCTCATGCCGTCGGCAAGGTCGACGTCCAGCTCCACCGCCCCGGTCCACTGCCGTCGCAGCTTCGCCACCGTCCCCGTACGCCATCGCACCATGACGGGCACGCTAGCCGCGCGGGCCCGACGGCCCGCGCCCGGGTGCGGCGGTGGTGTCGGTCAGGCCGACTCGGGGCTGCCGTCGGTGCTCGGCCCCGGCCCGGCCTGGGTGTGCCGGGCGGTGCCGGTGGCCCCCGGCAGCGAGCGGGTGGGGTCGAGGAAGACGAACCGGATCTCCGGGTACCGGCCGGTGAGCCGCCGCTCGGCCTCGTCGGCGGCGGCCTCGATCTGCGCGCCGGTCGCCTCGTCGCGGAAGTCGACCTTCGCGGCGACCAGGATGTCGTCCGGGCCGAGCTGCATCGTCAGCAGGGTGTCGATGCGCTCCACCTCGGGCAGCGCCGCCAACTCCTGCTCGATCTCCCGGCGCAGTCGCTCCGGGACCGCCCGGCCGACCAGCAGCGACAGGTTGTTGGCGGCGAGGATCCCGGCGACGGTCAGCAGCAGCAGCCCGATCAGGATCGACGCGATGCCGTCCCACACCTCGTCGCCGGTGGCGTGCGACAGGCCGACGCCGAGCCCGGCCAGCACCAGACCGATCAGGGCCGCGCTGTCCTCCAGGAAGACCGCCTTGACGGTGGTGTCGGCGGTCAGCCGCAGGAACCGTCGGGGCGTGGTCCGCCACCGTCGGGACTCCCGGCGAACCTGGCGCACCGCCCGGGCCAGGGAGATCGACTCGATGACGAACGACACCGCGAGCACGACGTACGAGATGAGGTAGTCGCCGCTGTGCTCGTGCACCAGGATCGTGGTGACGCCGTGGGTGACGGCGAAACCGGCGCCCGCGACGAAGGTGAACATCGCCGCGAAGAACGCCCAGACGTAGCTCTCCTTGCCGTACCCGAAGGGATGCCGCTGGTCCGCCGGTCGGGAGCCGCGGCGCAACGCCTGGAAGAGCAGCACCTCGGTGGTCGTGTCGGCGAACGAGTGCGCGGCCTCGGAGAGCATCGCGGCCGAGCCGGAGATCACCCCGGCGATCAGCTTGGCGACCGCGATGGCGAGGTTGGCGGCGCCCGCGACGATCACGGTGCCGACGCTCTCGCTCTCGGGCCTGGCCTCCGCTTGCGACATGAGGCTCACCCTATGACCGGAACCGACGACGCGCCGGGCGTGCACCGATCCGAACAAGTGTGCGGCACGCCCGCGCGGGTGCACGTCGTGGGCGCGTCGGCTGCTAGCGTCTACCGCGTGTCGCGGACCCGCACCGAACGCCTGGTCAACCTGGTGATCTGCCTCCTGTCCACGCGACGGTTCCTGACCGCCGCGCAGATCGCCGCGACCGTGCCCGGTTACGAGCATGATCCGGACGACGCACGCGACCACGAAGCGTTCCAGCGCAAGTTCGAACGGGACAAGGCCGAGCTGCGCGAACTGGGTGTGCCACTGGAGACGGGCACGGCGAGCGCCTTCGACGCCGAGCCCGGTTACCGGATCGCGCACCGCGAGTACGCGCTGCCCGACATCCTCCTGGAGCCGGACGAGGCCGCCGCCGTCGGCATCGCCGCACGGTTGTGGCAGCACGCCGGGTTGGCCGCCGCGGCGTCGTCCGGGCTGGCCAAGCTGCGCGCCGCCGGGGTGGACGTGGACCCGCAGGCCACCCTCGGCCTGGAGCCGATGGTCACCGTCGACCCGGCGTTCGCGCCGCTGACCGCCGCCGCCCGGGACCGCCGCGAGGTCGGGTTCGACTACCGGGTGCCCGACCGGGACGCGCCGAGCCGTCGACGGCTGCAACCGTGGGGCGTGGTCTGCTGGCGGGGCCGGTGGTATGTGGTCGGCCACGACCGGGATCGGGAGGCGACCCGCTGCTTCCGGCTGTCCCGGGTCGTCGGCGCGGTCCGGGTGACCGGTGCGCCCGGCGCGTACGAGCCGCCGACCGACGTCGACCTGATCAGCCACGTGGCCCGGTGGTCGGGGCCGGTGGAGCACACCGGTCGGGCCACCGTCCTGGCCGCACCCGGCCGGGCCGCCGGGCTGCGCCGCTGGGCGGTGGAGGTGACCACCGGGCCGGACGGCGACCGGCTGGTCCTGCCGTACGCGGACCCGGACGGGCTGGCCGGTCACCTGGTCGGCTACGGCCCGGACGTGCGGGTGCTCGACCCACCGGAGGTCCGCGAGGCCGTCATCCAACGACTCAAGGAGATCGCCGTCCGCCACGACGACCTGGCCGTCACCGGAGGGGTCCGGTGACCCGCCCGGCCGCCCGGGGCGGCTCCCGCGCGTCCGCGGACCGGTTGGCCCGGCTGCTCAACCTGGTGCCCTACCTGCTGGCCCGCCCCGGCATCGAGATCGCCGAGGCGGCCGGCGACCTGGGTGTCACCGAGCGGCAGCTCCGGGAGGATCTGGAGCTGCTCTGGGTGTGCGGGTTGCCCGGCTACGGTCCCGGTGACCTGATCGACATGGCGTTCGACGGCGACCGGGTGACCATCACCTACGACGCCGGCATCGACCGCCCGCTGCGGCTCACCCCGGACGAGGCCCTCGCGTTGGTGGTGGCGTTGCGGATGCTCGTCGAGACGCCCGGGGTCGCCAACCGGGAAGCCGTCGAACGGGCCCTGGCGAAGATCGAGGACGCGGGGGACCTGGTGGGCGCGCCGGTGGCGGTCCGGCTGCCCGGGGACACTCGGCGGGTCGAGGCGCTGCGGGCCGCCGTGGAGGGCGGGAAGGCGCTGCGGATCACCTACTACACGGCGGCCCGGGACGAGACCACCGACCGGGTCATCGACCCGCTGCGGGTGCTGATGGTCGGCGGCCGGGCGTACGTGGAGGCGTGGTGTCGGCGGGCCGAGGCGGTCCGGCTGTTCCGGGCCGACCGGATCGACGCGATCACCGAGTTGGCCGAGCCCGCCGCGGTGCCGCCGCAGGCCGTCCCGCACGACTTGACCGATGGGGTGTTCCGCCCGTCGCCCGACCTGCCGTTGATCACGTTGCGCATCGGTCGCAGCGAACGGTGGATCACCGAATATTATCCGTGCGAGCGGGTCGAGGCGGGCGACGGCGACCAGTGGCTCGTCTCCCTGCGGGTCACCGACCTCAACTGGGCTCGCCGGTTCGTGCTGGGCCTCGGGCCGGAGGTCGCGGTCGTGGCTCCGGCCGAGTTGGCCGAGCAGGTCCGGGCGACCGCGGCCGCCGCCCTGGACGCGTACGCGGTGCCCGCGCCGACGACAGCGCCCCGGCAGCCGGAGGTCGAGCCGGGCAACGCGCCGTCGGGCGACCCGGCGGTGGTCGGCCGCACCCAGTAGGCTGACCGCCGTGCTGATCTGGATCGTGCTCGCGGTGGTGCTGCTCCCGCTCGTGGCGCTCGCGCTGGCCGTCCGCCCGGTGCTGACCCGGCTGCCCCGGCTACGCCGCGCCGCCGTGGCGTTGCAGCGGCGGGCCGCCGAGGCCGAGGCGTTGCGGGACACCGCCGAGGCGTTGCAGCAGCGGGCCGAGGGGGTTCAGCGCCAACTCGACACCGCGTCCCGGCGGGTCGCGCTGATCAAGGCGAAGCGCGGCTGACCGAGCCCTCATCCGGCGGCTGTTGACGGATCATCCCGGGTTGGTCAAGACTTCACCCTCCGGGCCAGACCACCACCACCCGGCGGGTGGCGGGCAGCCGATCCGCACGTACGATGGGCTGCGTACCACCCCCTCGGACACAGACCGACTGGAGCTTCTCATGGGTGCCCTCAAGCCGTGGCACATCGCTGTTCTCGTGGTTGTGCTGATCCTGCTCTTCGGTGCGAAGCGGCTCCCCGACGCGGCCCGTTCGCTGGGTCGGTCGCTGCGGATCATCAAGGCCGAGACCAAGAGCCTGCAGGACGACGACCGCGACCTCGCCGAGAAGGCCGACGCGCAGGCCGGCTACCAGCCGCTGCCGCCGCACGCCGGGCAGCAGGCGCCGTACGCCGGGCAGCCGCAGCAGCCGCCGTACCAGCAGGCGCCGCCGCAGCAGCCGGTCGTCGACCCGGTGCACCGCGTCCGCGACAACTGACCGAAGGGCACCACTGTCGTGGCCTTCGCCCTGCGCAAGCGCGGCCCGAGCACGTTCGAGCGGGCCGCCGACGGTTCGATGACGCTCATCGAGCACGTCCGCGAGCTGCGCAACCGTCTGTTCCGCGCGTCGCTGGCGATCATGGTCGGCTTCGGCGTCGGCATCTGGCTGGCGACGCCGGTCCGGATCCTGCTGTCGAAGCCGTACTGTGACCTCCCGGCCTCGATGGATCCGGTCTCCGGCAAGTGCAAGTTCGTCCAGCTCGGTGTCGCGGACGTCTTCCTGCTGAACCTGAAGATCGGCCTGTGGGTGGGTCTGGTCATCGCGGCGCCCATCTGGCTCTACCAGCTGTGGGCGTTCATCGCTCCGGGGCTGCACCGGCACGAGCGGCGCTACGCGTACATCTTCACGGCTCTCGCCGCGCCGCTGTTCGCGGCCGGCGCGGTGCTGGCCTTCTTCGTCACCACCAAGGGCCTTGAGTTCCTGCTCAACGTGTCCGGCGATGACATCGCGACCAACCTGGAAGTCACCCGGTACATCTCGTTCGTCACCAACCTGATCCTGTTGTTCGGGGTGGCGTTCGAGTTCCCGCTGATCGTGCTGATGCTCAACTTCGTCGGTCTCGCCAGCGCGAAGCGGTTGCTCAGTTGGTGGCGGGTGGCGATCTTCGTGTTCTTCGCGTTCTCCGCGGTGGTCACCCCCACCCCGGACCCGTTCGGGATGACCGCGTTGGCGCTCTGCCTGTCCGCGCTCTACTTCGCGGCGGTCGGGGTCGCGTTCATCAACGACAAGCGGCGTGGGCGGGGCAAGGAGGTCTACGCCGGAATCGACGACGACGAGGTGTCGCCGTTGGAGTTCGACGCGGACCCGGTCGTGGCCGGGCAACGGGTCGACGCGGCGGAGCCGATCGGTGTACCCGAGCCGATCGCCAAGCCGGCACCGATCGAGCGTCGCTACGACGACATGACCTGACGGCCCCGCGCCGACCGGTCAGCCGACGCCGCCCCCGTCGATCGGGGGCGGCGTCGCCGCGTCACGCCGAGCGTCGGCGGCGAGACTGATGGTGACGACGCCCGCCCCTGGTGAACGGCGGGTGTCCGACCGGTACGGTGCTGCCCGTGACCGCAGACGATCACCTGCCGGGCCCGGTCGACCGTGCCCCGCTCCCCGGTGGCCCGGTGGCCGTACTCACGAACCCGACCGCCGGCCGGGGCCGCTACCGGGCCCTGCTGCCCCGGCTGCTGGACGGTCTGGCCGCCGCGGGCCGGCCGGTCCGGTTGCTGCCGGCGTCCGATCCGGGTGAGGCGGAGGCGGCGTGCCGCGCCGCGGTGGCGGACGGAGCGGGCGCGCTGGTGGCGATCGGGGGAGACGGCACCGTCCACCGGGCGCTGCAGGCGGTCGCGGGCACCGACGTGCCGTTCGGGCCGATCCCCGCCGGCACCGGCAACGACTTCGCCCTGGACACCGGGTTCCCGGCCGATCCGCTCACCGCGGCGGACGTGATCGCGTCGGCGTTGCGCGACGGCCGCAGCCACATCGTCGACCTGGCCCGGATGCGCGGGGCCGACGGCACCGAGCGCTGGTACGGGGCGGTCCTCGCCGCCGGGTTCGACGCGATCGTCAACGAGCGGGCCAACCGGATGCGCTGGCCACGCGGCCCCCGCCGGTACGACCTGGCGATCGTCGTCGAGCTGGCCCGGCTGCGCCCGCGCCGCTACACCATGCGCCTGGACGGGGTGTCGCACGAGCTGGACGCGGTGCTGGTGGCGGTGGGGAACTGCCCCACGTACGGCGGCGGGATGCGGATCTGCCCCGACGCCGACCCCACCGACGGGCTGCTCGACGTGGTGGTGGCGGGCCGGGTCGACCGGCGGACGTTGATCCGGGTCAAACCGCGCATCTACCAGGGCACCCACGTCAGCCATCCGCTGGTGCGCAGTTTCCGGGCCCGCACCGTGGAGTTGGTCGCCGAGGGCATCACCACGTACGCCGACGGGGAACGCTCGTTGGGTCTGCCGGTGACGATCAGCGCCGTCCCGGGGGCCGTGCGGCTGCTGCGTTGACCCGTACCGCACCGATGCTCGCCGCGATCACCAGCACGATCGCGGCGCATTCCAGCACTGTCAGCTCCTGGCGTAGCACCAGCCAGCCGGCGAGGGTGGCGACGGCCGGGCCGAGGCTCATGAGCACCGCGAAGGTGGCGGTGGGCATCCGCCGCAACGCCAGCAGCTCCAGGGTGTAGGGCAGCCCGGAGGCGAGCACGGCGAGGGCGGCACCGAGGGCCAGCACCGGCGGGTCGAGCAGCACCGCGCCGCCGTCGACGATGCCCAGCGGCAGGGTGACCACCGCGGCGACGACCAGCGACAGGGCCAGCCCGTCCGCGCCCGGGAACCGGCCGCCGACCCGCGCGCTCAGCACGATGTACGCGGCCCACATCGCCCCGGCGCCGAACGCGAAGGCCACCCCGACCGGATCGAGCCGGTCGAAGCCACCCTGCCCGAGCAGCGCCACCCCGGCCAGGGCCAGGCCCGCCCAGGCCCAGCTCGCCAGTCGTCGGGCGCTGAACACCGACAGGGCGAGCGGGCCGAGGACTTCGAGCGTCACCGCCGGGCCCAGCGGGATACGTTCGATGGCCTGGTAGAACAGCGAGTTCATGCCGGCCAGCGCGAGGCCGAACGCGCCCACCGCGAGCCAGGCCGACCGGTCGTGCCCGCGCAGTCGGGGCCGGCACACCACGAGCAGCAGCACCGCCGAGATGGTCAGCCGCAGGGTGACTGCACCGGCCACACCGGTACGCGGGAAGAGCAACGCGGCCACGGCGGAGCCGAACTGCACCGACAGGGCACCGCCGAGCACCAGCCCCACGGCGACGACGCCACCGCGCCGGGCTGGTGGCGTGTCGGTCGGCGGTGGCGCGGGCAGCAGGATCTCGGTCACGGGCACGACGGTAGGCGTTCAGCTCCGGCTACCTCGCGGCGGTGTCCACCTGCTCGAACGCGACCCTGTCGTTCGGTTCGTGGAGAGCGACGTTCGTCGCCGACACGCCGTAGGTTTTCGCCAACGTGGTGCCACCGGCGTACGGTCCCTGGTATGACCAGCGGGATGCGGAAGTTGTCGATCTCCGTGCCACCGGACGTGGCCGAGCGCCTGGAGCGGGAGTCCAACGCCAGCGCCTACGTCACCCAGGCGATCCGTGACCGGATGCGGTTGGACGCCCTGGACGCAGAGCTGGCCCACCAGGGCATCGCGATCACCGAGCAGGGCGTGGCCGAGGCGCGCGCCCGCCGGGCGGCCGTGGAGGCCGACTGGTCGCCGGAGCGCCGCAGCGCCCTTCGCGAGCGGGTCCGGCAGCACGCGCTGGACGCCGCCGCCGGGACGCGTGAACAACCGGCCGCGTGAGCCCCGAGGACGACCGCCCGGTCCGGCTCGTGCTGGACCGCTCGGCGTTGCTGGCGTACCTGGCGGGTTCGATGCATGTCGGGGAGCCGCTGCACGAGGTCATCCAGGACCGCAACAGGTTCGGCGTCACCGCCGTGACCGCGGCGGAGACGCTGGCGATCGTCAGCGACCCGAAGGAACGAGCGACCCTGCACCGGCTGTTGGACCTGGACGCCTGTGAGGTGCTCTCGACCGAGGGGCACTCCTGGCACGAACTCAGCTTCTGGCGCACGGTGACGGGCCGTGCCGATCTGGCCACCACGGCGCTGGCCGTCCTCGAACACGACGCCTCGATCCTCACCGGGGAGGACCGGTACGGCGACGGCGAGCTACCGGTGATCTACATTCCCGGCTGACGGCGGGGAACCGCGGGTCAGGCGGGCAGGGCGAGGTCGAGCACGGCCCCCAGCCCGTTCTCCCGGCCCGGCTCGGCGGCCGGGAGCACCAGCACCGAGCAGCCGGCGGCCACCGCTCCCGCGTCGGCAGGCGTGTCGCCGACCATCAGGGTCTGCTCCGGGTCGACGCCGAGCATCCCGCAGGCCCGCCAGAAGATCGCCGGGTCGGGCTTGCAGCGCCCCACCTCGTAGGAGAGCACGAACGCGTCGACCAGGTCGGTCAACCCCCACGTGTCGAAGTGCGGCCGCAGGTCGAAGCCGATGTTGCTGACCACGGCGACCGGCACCCCGGCGTCGCGTAGCGCGGTCAGCGTGGGGGCGGTGTCGGCGTACGGCAGCCAGCCGTCGGCGGTCAGCAGCCGTTCGTAGAGCGCGTCGGCGAAGCCGTCGATGCCCGCGTCGACGGTCTCGGCCAGCCCGGTGTACGCGCCCCGGTGGGCGTGTTGGTAGAGGTCCCGGTCGGCCCACAGCTCGGCCAGGCGGGGCGGCACCCGTGCCGGCAGCGGGCCACCGGCGCGCCCGGCGGTCAGCAGCCGGTCGGCCAGCGAGGTGGCGCGGACGTGGTCCAGGGTGACCCCGCAGGCCGCGGCGGCCTCCCGCACCCACTGTCGGGGCTCTTCCACCTGTGCCAGCGTGCCGTGGAAGTCGAAGAGCACGGCCTTCACCGGGCGTCGGGACGCCCGGCGCTCGGCGCTGCCCGGCGGACTGGTCTTGGGCGGTTCGGCATGGTCCGGCACGCCGTGCACCCTACCGACCGCCCCCGACGGCACCTCCGGACGGCCTTGTGGGGTGTCCTGTCCCGGCACGCACTAATCTTGGTCTCATGTCGAGTCCCGCCGAGCGGTACGCGGAGGCCCGTCGTCGGGCCGCGCAGGCCTCACAGTTTCCCGCGCTGGAGGAGTTCGCCCTTGACCTGGGCTTCGACCTCGACGACTTCCAGCGGGAGGCGTGCCAGTCGTTGGAGCGGGGCAGCGGTGTGCTGGTCTGCGCCCCCACCGGCGCCGGCAAGACGGTCGTCGGTGAGTTCGCGGTCCACCTGGCGTTGCGCGGGCGGCCCGGCGACCCGGTGGGTGAGGGCGCGGCGACCCGGCGCAAGTGCTTCTACACGACCCCGATCAAGGCGTTGTCCAACCAGAAGTACCACGACCTGGTCGCCCGGTACGGCGCGGAGCAGGTCGGTCTGCTGACCGGCGACAACGCGATCAACGGCGACGCGCCGGTGGTGGTGATGACCACCGAGGTGCTGCGCAACATGCTCTACGCGGGCTCCAGCACCCTGCAGGGCCTCGCGTACGTGGTGATGGACGAGGTGCACTACCTGGCCGACCGGTTCCGTGGTGGGGTGTGGGAAGAGGTGATCATCCACCTGCCCGCCTCGGTCACCCTGGTCTCGTTGTCGGCGACCGTCTCCAACGCCGAGGAGTTCGCCGACTGGCTGGTCACCGTACGCGGTGAGACCGCGGTGGTGGTCAGCGAGCACCGGCCGGTGCCGTTGTGGCAGCACATGCTGGTCGGCAAGCGGATGTTCGACCTGTTCCACGACGCCGACGCCGCCCGCAAGCACGACGTGCACCCGGAGCTGCTGCGCTACACCCGGGAGACCGCGCGGCGACTGGAGCTGGGCGAGGGCCGCAGCGCGGGGCCGGGCGCCGGTCGGCGAGGCCCGCGCTGGCGGGGCCCGTTGCGCCCGGACATCGTCGACCGGCTGGACCGGGAGGGTCTGCTGCCGGCGATCCTGTTCATCTTCAGCCGGGCGGGTTGCGCCGCGGCGGTGCAGCAGTGTCTGGCCGCCGGGTTGCGGTTGACCTCCCCGGAGGAGCGCGCCGAGATCCGCCGGGTCGTCGAGTCGCGGGTCACCGCGATCCCCGGCGAGGACCTCACCGTGCTGGGCTACTGGGAGTGGCTCGACGGTCTGGAGCGTGGTCTGGCCGCCCACCACGCGGGCATGCTGCCGGTGTTCAAGGAGGTCGTCGAGGAGCTGTTCGTCCGTGGCCTGGTCAAGGCGGTCTTCGCCACCGAGACCCTGGCGCTGGGCATCAACATGCCGGCCCGCTGTGTCGTGCTGGAGCGCCTGGTCAAGTACAACGGCGAGGCGCACGTCGACCTGACCCCGGGGGAGTACACCCAGCTCACCGGGCGTGCCGGCCGCCGGGGCATCGACGTGGAGGGGCACGCCGTGGTGGTGTGGTCCCCGGAGACCGACCCCCGGCACGTGGCCGGGCTGGCGTCCACCCGCACCTACCCGCTGCGCTCCAGCTTCCGACCCTCGTACAACATGGCGGTGAACCTGGTCGGCTCGGTGGGCGCGGAGCCGGCCCGGGCCCTGCTGGAGTCCTCGTTCGCCCAGTTCCAGGCGGACCGGTCGGTGGTCGGTCTGGCGCGGCAGGTGCAGCGCAACACCGAGACCATCGAGGCGTACGGCGCGGAGGCCGCCTGCCACCACGGCGACTTCGACGAGTACTTCGCGTTGCGGGTGGCGATCACCGATCGGGAGAAGGCCATCGCCCGGCAGGGGCAGACCCAGCGCAAGGCCGCCGCCGTGGCCTCGTTGGAGCGGCTGCGCGTCGGCGACGTGATCCGGGTGCCGTCGGGCCGGCGGGCCGGGCTGGCCGTCGTGTTGGACCCGGCGACCGGTGGGTTCGGTGAGCCCCGGCCGTTGGTGCTCACCCAGGATCGTTGGGCGGGGCGGGTCAGCCCCGGCGACTTCACCACCCCCGCCGAGGTGCTGGCGCGGATCCGGGTGCCCAAGCATTTCAACCACCGTTCGCCGGCGGCCCGGCGGGATCTCGCCGCCGAGGTCAGCGGCACCGGCCTGGACCGGCACGGCGGTCGACGTGGTGGCCGTTCCCGGCAGGTGACCGGCGAGGACCACCGGCTGACCCAGCTCCGCACCGAGTTGCGGCGGCACCCCTGCCATGCCTGCCCGGAGCGCGAGGACCACGCCCGTTGGGCGGAGCGGCGTCGCCGGTTGGAGCGCGACACCGAGGAGTTGCGCGAGCGGGTGTCCGGGCGGACGGGCTCGCTGGCCCGGACCTTCGACCGGATCGTGGCGTTGTTGACCGAGCGTGGCTACCTCGCCCGGGACGGCGCGGTCACCGACGCCGGGCGGATGCTCGGCCGGATCTGGACCGAGGCGGATCTGCTGGTCGCCGAGTGCCTGCGCCGTGGGGTGTGGAACGGGCTGTCGCCGGCCGAGTTGGCGGCGGCGGTGTCCGTGGTGGTCTTCGAGGCGCGCCGCGACGTCGACGAGCGGGCGTCACTGCCCCGCGGGCCGGTGGCCGACGCGGTGGACGAGACGCTGAAGCTGTGGGGGGAGATCGAGGCCGACGAGGCGGCGCGCGGGTTGGCCGCGACCCGGGAGCCGGATCTCGGGTTCGCCTGGCCCGTCTACCGGTGGGCCCGAGGTGAGGCGCTGGCCAAAGTGCTCGGCAGCGGTCACGAGATCGACGGTGAGATGCCCGCCGGTGACTTCGTCAGGTGGGCGCGGCAGGTGGTCGACCTGCTCGGTCAACTCGCCGACTCCGGTGGCGCCCCGCCGGAGTTGCGGTCCACCGCGCGGCAGGCGATCGCGGCCATCAACCGGGGTGTCCTGGCCTATCACACCTCGGCCTGACCATCACGCTCAGTTGCCATCGCTGCCGAGTCGACGCGTCGGACGGCCACCGCCACGGCCCCCTCGAATAGGGCCGGAGGTGCTATTGCGCCTGATCACGGCACCCCTGATCATTGCCCGAGCGCTCTATTGACGCGCCGGTAACGAGGGGGAGAAGGCAGCAGTGGGGGACATCAATCACTTTGAGTACGGGTGGATCACGCCGGCGTTGAGCTATGCGCTGTCCGTGCTCGGTTCCGTCCTCGGTCTGGTCTGCGCCGGACGCATCCGTACGGCACGGACGAGCGGGCAGCGGGCGTGGTGGGGTCTGCTGTCGGCGTGGGCGTTGGGCGGCACCGCCATCTGGGCGATGCACTTCATGGCGATGCTCGGGTTCGCGGTGGAGAACACCCGGATCCGCTACGACGTGCCGCTGACCGTGGCCAGCACGATCATCGCGGTGGTGGCGGTCGGTATCGGTCTGGCCATCGTCGGCACCGGCCGGTTGAACGCCTTCCGACTGATCGCCGGTGGCGTCTTCACCGGGGCCGGCGTGGCCGCCATGCACTACACGGGCATGGCGGCGATGCGCCTCAACGGCACTCTCGGGTATGACGCCGTCCGCGTCGCGCTCTCCGTGGTCATCGCCGTCGTGGCGTCCACCGTCGCGCTGTGGCTCGCGATGACCGTCCGTCGGGGGATGGCGGTCTTCGCCTCCGCGCTGGTCATGGGCGTCGCCGTGAACGGGATGCACTTCACCGGGATGAGCGCCCTGTCGGTGCACCGCCACGAGGGTGCGGGCCGCGAGGTGACCGGTGCCGGCGTGAGCAGCCTGTTGGTGCCGATCATGCTGGCGGTGATCTTCGGGGTGGTCGGCCTGCTCTACGCGTTGCTGGCCGCTCCGACGGACGACGACCGGGCCGCCTCGGCGTACCTCAGCGGGCGTCGGGTCGCGGAGCCGGCAGCCGCGACGCCCGCCCCGGACCCGGTCGGGTTGCGCGCCCACTCCACCCTCGGTCAGCCGGGCACCCCGTTCCCGTCGCGCCGGGACACGCCGCCCCGCTGACGCCGGGCCTCAGGTCGGTGGCCGGTCCTCGACGACGAGGGTGGCCAGCAGCCCCGGGTGGTCGGTCGCCTCGCGCATGGGCACCGACCTGCGACAACAGATCGTCACGCCGGCCGTCGCCACGATGTGTTGGAGCGCGCCGTCGTCGACTCGCTGGTGGCCGGGCGGGGTGCAGGAGCGCACGTCCGGGTCGACGCCGGCACGGAGGTTGAGGTCACCGGCGAGCACCGCGCCGGTGCCCCTGCGGATCGTCGGCAGGATCGTGTCGAGCAGGTGCCCGCACTGCGCGAGCGCCACCCGGTAGCTGGTGTTGGCCAGGTGCGTGGTGCAGGCGAGCAGCCTGCGGTCGACGTCGACGCAGAGCCAGGCGCGCTCCTCTGGGTCGGCGAGGTCCTGCGTCGGGTGGATGCCGCGGTACACCGCGTCCGGGGTGTCCGGCGTCCGCACGCGGGCCAGCAGCCCGACGCCGTACGGCTGACCGTTGCGGCACCGGGTGTCGGCGCCGCTGGGCCGGTCCCCGGCCGGTTGGAACGCGGACACCACGGCCCGCCCGGGGTGCACGGCCGCGAACACGCGCCGCAGGGCGGGGACGTCGCCCTGACAGATCTCGTTCAGCGTGACCAGGTCGGGTGCCTCGGTGTCGATCACCTCGGCGGCGACGGCCATCGACCGGCCGGTGTAGCAACCGGCCCGACCGCTGTTGCAGAGGTTGAGTTGGAGCATCCGCAGGACCGTGGGTCGGGCGGTGTCCGTGGTGTCGGCGGCCGGCGGGCCGGCCGGGAGCCCGGCGGCGGCGAGCAGGAGGCAGACGGCCGACGCTCGGCGCGGGAATCGGGACTGACGGTCGGCCACGCGCACTCCGGGTGGGGGAGGCGACTGTCGTCGCCGCGGTGGCAGTGATCGTACTCGTGGCGGGCGAAGGGCCGACCCCGGCGCGGGTCGCCCCGGGGGCACGCGCGCCGCGCGTACCCCCGGGGGTCGGTCAGCGCGCGCGGACCGCGACGACGGTGTACGGGGTGGTCGGGGTCGGTGGTGTGGTGAAGCGGCCGTTGGGCAGGTAGAGCCGGCCCAGCGCCGTGGCGACGGTGGTCGGCACGTCGAAGTTCGGGTCGGTGATGACGGCGGTGAGCGTTCCGGCGGTGCCGGCGCGGTTCAGCGTGACGACCGCGATCTGGTTGAGGCGGTTCTGGACGACGTAGAGGGTGCGGCCGAGCAGCAGCAGACCGTCGCCGTTGGTGAAGGTGTGGCCCGGCACGTCCACGGCGGTGCTCACGCCGGTCAGCGGGTCGACCCGGTACAGCGTGCCGGTGTTCGACTGGACGACGATCAGGGCCCGACCGTCCGGTGTGGTGGTGATGCCGTTGAGGTTCACGCCGGTGCCGACCTGCTCGTACGCCCCGGTGAGCGGGATGGTGGTGAAACCGCCGGCGGGGGGCAGCGCGCCGCCGCGACCGAGCGGCAGCCGGTAGAGCACCGGTCGGTTGGAGTCGGTGAAGTAGGCGGCGTCGCGGGTCAGGATCACGTCGTTGACGAACGTCGGCGCGCTGGCGAACTGGTAGCTGGCCAGCACGTCACCGGTGCGGGTGTCGAGCACGCGGGCGTCGCCGGCGGTGCCACCGGCGACGAACAGCCGGCCGCGCCTGTCGACCTTGAGGCCCAGCGACGGGGTGCCGGTGGCTGCGCTGATCGTCGTGCCCCGGCCGGTGACCAGGTCGACGCGCTGGATGGCGCCGGTCGCGCGGGAGCCGAAGTAGGCGTACTTCCCGGCGGTGGCGATGCCCTCGGGCTGGAATCCGTCGGGCAGGGCGAGGACGGTGGGTGGCGGGCCTGCGGGGTGCGCCTGCGCGGGGCTGACGGCGACGGAGGCCAGCAGGGCCACGACGAGCGCGCCGCCGAGCGTGGTGCGGAGGGGGCGGTTCACTGTGCTCCTTCCGGGCGGCAAGGCGGCACGAGCCGACATGTCCGCCACGTTCACTGGGGCCAGGACCTGTTCCACTGTACGACCGCCGCCGCCCGCCCGCCCGGCGTCACCGGCGCGGCCGACCGGGTCGGCCGCGCCGGTGAGACGTCGAGCGGGGTGGATGTCAGGCGTTGCGGACCAACCTCCACCGGTTGTCCGCGCTGCCGTTGTCCGAGTCCTGGACGGCCTGCGCACCCCAGGCGGTCGACCCGTTCAGGATGCCGAGCAGCTTGTTGCTGTGGACGTTGCGGATCTTGTAGGTGCCGTCGCCGTTGTCCACCAGGATCCACCGGTGGTCGGCGGTGCCGTTGTCCGCCCACTGCAGGACCCGGGCGTTGTCGGCGGTGGACATGTTCTCCACGCCCAGCACCTTGCCACTGTGGACGTTGCGGAACCGGACGGCGTTGCCGTCGGTCACCATCACCCAGTTGTGGTCCGCCGTGCCGCTGTCACCCCACTGCACGGCCAGGCCGCCGTCGGCGGTGGACATGTTCTGGATGCCGAGGACGAGCCCGGTGCCCACGTTGACCAGGCGGTGGCTGCCGCCGGTGTTGCCACCGCCGCTGGTGTTCCAGTAGACCGTGTAGTTGTAGCCGTGGGCGTCCTGGAAGGGTGCCAGGTTGACAGTGGACCCGTTGGCGCTGGCGGTGAACGCCAGCGAGCTGGTGCTGGTCCGCGTGATCGAGGAGACGGTGAGCGACGGCAGGGCGCTCAACGTGGTGTTGCCGTAGTTGCCGGCCAGCACCGTCGGCCCGTACGTCACCGCGGCCACCGAGCTGTTGTCGTTGGCGGCCCGCATGACCACCTGCATCGGCAGTCGCACGGTGACGGTGTCCCCGGCGGCCCAGGTACGGGTGACCGTCGCGTAGCTGCCCGGCGTGGTGGGCACGTTCTGCGCCGTGCCGTTCACGGCGATCGTCGCGCCGGTCGTCCAGGCCGGGATCCGCACCCGGATGCTCCACGAGCCGCTCATCGTCCCGGACAGGGTCAGGGTGGTGGTGTCACCGACCGGGTAGGTGGTGCTCTGGGTGACCGTGATGCCCCGCTGCGACCAGGTCAGGACCGACGGCGTGAACAGGTTAACGGTCAGGGTCGTCCCGTTGTAGAAGTAGATGGACTCCATCAACCTGGTGTTGATCTCCAGGCCGGTGCCCTGGCAGCACCAGAACGAGTTGTAGTCGGTGCTCCAGGTGCCGCCGCCCCACGCCGGTCCCACGCCCCGCCGACCGCCCGGCCGCAACGGGGTGAAGTAGGTGATGTGGCCGTGGCTGTCGGCCGGGTTCTGCCCACCGATCAGGTGGTTGATCAGGGCCCGCTCGTAGAAGTCGAAGTAGTCGGTCCGGTTCGGGTCGAGCAGCCACAGCTCCCGGGTCAGCTTCAGCATGTTGTACGTGTTGCACTGCTCGCACGTGTCGTTGCTGAGGTAGCCGGCGATCGCGTTGGGCGCCCGGAAGTGCTCGGCCTGGCTGTTGCCGCCGATCACGTAGGTGTGCGCGTTGACCGTCATGTTCCACGCGTTGCCGGCGATGTCCCGGTAGCGGGTGGTGCCGGTGGCCTTGAACTCCCGGGCCGCGCCGATCCACTTGGGCACCTGCGTGTTGGCGTGCAGTCCGGACAGCTGGTCCTGGTTGTTGGCCAGCGGGTTGAAGACGGCGGCGTGGTCGAACCGCTGCGCGGTGGTGAGCCACCGGGAGTCGCCGGTCTGCTGGTAGATGTCGGTGAGGACGTCGTTCATCCCACCGAACTCGGTGCCCAGCATCGACTGCATCTGGCTGGAGCTCAGCCGGCTCGTCCGGGCGTCGACCCAGCCGGCGAGCGCCAGCAGCACCGTACGGGCCTGTGTGT
Organism: Micromonospora sp. WMMD964; assembly: GCF_029581455.1. Classification (NCBI taxonomy): domain Bacteria; kingdom Bacillati; phylum Actinomycetota; class Actinomycetes; order Micromonosporales; family Micromonosporaceae; genus Micromonospora; species Micromonospora sp. WMMD964. The sequence goes on from NZ_CP120860.1 coordinate 4,436,634, forward strand.
TGCCGGTGTACCGCCAGACGTCGAGCAGCCCGGCGAGGGTCTTGTGGATGCAGTAGTAGGGCACGTTGCCGTTGGACAACGTGCGGGCTTCGAGCGCGGTGAAGTCGGACTCCGGGAAACCGGACAGGTATCCGGCGCCGAAGCCGGCGGCGGAGTTGTTGGCCTGGCACTTGGCCAGCTCGGCCACCATGTAGTTCGCCTTGTCCCGGCAGGTGGTGTCGCCGAGCACCGCGTACGCGTACGACCACGCGGTCAGGAAGTGCCCCTGCATGTGGGTCCGGAACGGGAAGTTCGGCGCGTCCCAACCGCCGTTGGTGGCGGCACCGTTGGTGGAGAGCCGGTGGTTGGCGCGGAAGTTGTAGAGCATCCGGTCGACGTCGACGAATCGCAGGTAGTTGAGCGTCCGCGTCTGGTTGTCCATCCAGCGGCTGGAGGTGAGCCGTACCTGGCCGAGGTCGAACGGGTACGCCGAGACGCCGAGGTCGGGTCGGACCGGTGGCACGATGGCCGCGGACGCGCTGCGGGGGGTGACGGCGGCACCGGCTGCGGAGAGCGCCACGGTGGCTCCGGCGGCCTGCAGCAGGCGGCGGCGGCTGAGCGGCGGGGGTGGCATGGAACCTCCAAGGGTGTGCTGCGTGGTGGTGATCCGGAAGGTGGCGTCCTGCCGGTCGGCGGCACTCGAACCGCCACTGAGCGTGTCGACGCGCAGGAGGCGCTCGCGTGTCGCAGGGTGCTGCCGTCGGGGGCGTCCGGTGCCCGTCCCGGTACGTCATCGCGGCACATGAATGTGATCGCTAACATAGTTGGTCGTTAACATGCCCGCAACCCCCGGATCGTCGGGCGGGCCACTCGGAGCGGTCCGTCGGGTCGCGGGCGCGCCGTCCACGGTGGCCGGGCGGGGTCGCGGGCGGGCCGGGAGTCGACGCCGCCGCCGAGGTTGGCCGGTGCGTCGTGACCCACCGTCACGGAAGCCGTTGACGCTCGCCTCGCCGCTCAGTACGGTGCATCGTAGATCGTGGATGTCAACGTCGATACATCGATGTGGCGATGCCGTTACGACGTTCATTCGGACCACCCAAAAATCGAGGTCAGGCGAGGGGAGGGATAGTCGGCCAAGATCTGTTAGCGCTAACACGGCTGCCGGCCGTGCGGCTCGGTGTGCGCGCGGTGACCCCGCTCGACCGGCAGCCCGACAGGGTGGCTCGTCGATCCAGACCCGTGCACCGCGCACTCTCTGTGGGAGCAACAGTGAAGGTGAGCGAGAGAACCACGACCCGGGTCAGGCGCGCCGTCGCCTGGCTGACCGGCCTCGTCTGCGTCCTGGCAGTGCTGCCGGCCGGTGCCGCCCGCGCGGACAATCCGATCGTCCAACACATCTACACCGCCGATCCGGCGCCGTTGGTGCACAACGGCCGGGTGTATCTCTACACCGGTCACGACGAGGACGGTTCGACGTACTTCACCATGAGGGAATGGCGGGTGTGGTCGTCGGCCGACATGGTGAACTGGACCGACCACGGCTCGCCGTTGAACCTGGCCACGTTCTCCTGGGCGGACGCCAACGCCTGGGCGGGCCAGGTCATCGCCCGCAACGGCAAGTTCTACTGGTACGTGCCGGTGCGCCAGCGCTCGAACGGGCAGATGGTCATCGGGGTCGCGGTGGGCGACAGCCCGACCGGCCCGTTCCGCGACGCCATCGGCCGGCCCCTGGTCGGCAACAACGAGATCGACCCGTCCGTCTTCATCGACGACGACGGGCAGGCGTACCTGTACTGGGGTAATCCCGGGTTGTGGTACGTGCGGTTGAACGCCGACATGATCTCGTACTCGGGTGGCGCGACCCGGATCCCGCTCACCACGGCGGGCTTCGGCACCCGCAACGGCAACGCCAGCCGACCGACCCTCTACGAGGAGGGCCCGTGGGTGTTCAAGCGCAACGGGTTGTACTACAACGTGTTCGCGGCGGAGTGCTGCTCGGAGTTCATCGCGTACTCGACCGCGACCGGTCCGACCGGGCCGTGGACCTACCGGGGGACGATCATGCCGCGGCAGGGCGCGAGTTTCACCAACCACGCCGGTGTGATCGATTTCCAGGGCGGGTCGTACTTCTTCTATCACAACGGCGCGTTGCCGGGCGGTAGTGGTTACACCCGCTCGGTGGCCGTGGAGAAGTTCACCTACAACTCCAACGGCACCATCCCGACGATCAACATGACCACCACCGGCGCACCGCAGGTGGGAACGCTGAATCCGTACGTGCGGCAGGAGGCGGAGACGATCGCCTGGGGCTCGGGCATCGAGACCGAGGTGTCCGGCGAGGGCGGGATGAACGTCGGCTGGATCGAGAACGGCGACTACATCAAGGTCAAGGGTGTCGCGTTCGGCGCGGGCGCCACCTCGTTCACCGCCCGGGTCGCCTCGGCGACCAGCGGCGGCCGGATCGAGGTACGCCTCGACAGCGCCACCGGCCCGACGGTGGGCACCTGCACCGTCGGTGGCACCGGCGGCTGGCAGACCTGGACCAGCACCACCTGCGCGATCAGCGGCGCGACCGGCACCCGTGACCTGTACCTGCGCTTCGCCGGCGGCAGCGGCAACCTGTTCAACATCAACTGGTGGCAGTTCAACGGCGGCACCGGTGGCGGCGGGAACGTCCTCACCAACGGCGACGTGGAGAACGGCACGACCGGCTGGGGTGTGAACGGCAGCGGGACGATCTCCCGGAACACGTCGGTCGTCCGGGGTGGCACCGGTTCCCTGTCGATCACCGGGCGCACCTCGGCGTGGAACGGCCCCAGCCAGGACGTGACAGCGAAGATGACCAACGGCAAGAGCTACACCACGAACGTCTGGGTACGCGCGCAGAGCGGCACGCCGTCCGCGAAGGCGACGCTGGCGCTGACCGCGAACGGCACGACCAGCTACCTCCAGCTCACCCCGGCGACCGCTGTCAACGTGAACGGCTGGACGCTGCTCACCGGCACGGCGGCTCCGTCGTGGAGCGGCACGCTCACCAACGCCACCTTCTACGTCGAGACGGCGGCGGGCACCGACGGTCTGCTCGTCGACGACGCCTCGTTCCAGTGACGTGCGGTGCCGGAGTCGTGGTCGCACGGCTCCGGCACCAACCCGTGACAGCGGCGGCAGTGCGCGATCCCGATGCGCCTCGTCACGACTTGACGAACCGCATGTTATCGCTCACAGTCGATGGTTGAGGGCGGCCACCCACGTGGCTCACCGGGCGAGTCGGCCGGCCGCACCTCGGAACGTGACGTCCGCCCAGGGCATGCCGGACGTCGCGTCAGGACTCCCAGCAGTGGCGCCGTGACGGCTACCGGGTTCGCTGTCATGTCTCGCCGGACCTGGGACACCACCGCCGTCGTACGCCGTCATCGGTCGTCGGGCATCGCCGATGCGGCTCTCCGACGTCGTGGGCGCGGCTTCGGGCGCTGCGCCCCCACCGCCGAACCACCACAGACAAGGAATCCGCATGAATCACAGAAGAGTCCTGCGAGCGGCGGTGACCGTCGCGGTCGCCGGCGCTCTCGCCAGCGGCATGACGATGGCGATGACCACCGGGGCCAGTGCCGGCACGACCCTCGGGGCGTCGGCGGCCGAGAAGGGTCGCTACTTCGGGGCGGCGGTCGCCGTCAACAAGTTGTCCAACAGTACGTACACGACGATTTTGAACCGTGAGTTCAACAGTGTCGTGGCCGAGAACGAGATGAAGTGGGCCTCCAACGAGCCGCAGCAGGGGGTGTTCAACCACTCCAGTGGTGATCGTCTGGTCAGTCATGCGCAGGCCAACGGGATGAGCGTGCGGGGTCACACGTTGTTGTGGCACGCGCAGCAGCCGGGGTGGGCGCAGGGTATGTCGGGCAGCGCGTTGCGCAGCGCGATGATCAACCACGTCACCCAGGTGGCGACGCACTACCGGGGGAAGATCCACTCGTGGGATGTGGTGAACGAGGCGTTCGCCGATGGTGGTTCGGGTGGGCGTCGTGACTCGAATCTGCAGCGTACGGGTAATGACTGGATCGAGGCGGCGTTCCGGGCGGCGGACGCGGCGGATCCGGGTGCGAAGTTGTGTTACAACGACTACAACACCGACGGGATCAACGCGAAGTCGACCGGGATCTACAACATGGTGCGGGACTTCAAGTCCCGTGGTGTGCCGATCGACTGTGTGGGGTTCCAGTCGCACCTGGGCACCTCGTTGGCGTCCGACTACCAGGCCAACCTGCAGCGGTTCGCCGATCTCGGTGTGGACGTGCAGATCACCGAGCTGGACGTGATGACCGGTGGCAACCAGGCCAACATCTTCGGCGCGGTCACCCGCGCCTGCATGAACGTGTCCCGCTGCACGGGCATCACGGTGTGGGGTGTGCGCGACTGTGACTCGTGGCGTGGCTCGGACAACGCGCTGCTGTTCGACTGCAACGGCAACAAGAAGGCCGCGTACACGAACGTGCTGAACGCGCTCAACGCCGGCCCGGGGATCCCGACCACCCCGCCGACGACCACGCCTCCGCCCACCGACCCACCGCCCACCACCCCGCCGCCGACCACCGGCGGGTGTTCGGCGTCGGTGTCGTTGAACTCGTGGAACGGCGGGTTCGTGGCCAGCGTGAAGGTGACCGCCGGGTCGGCCGGCACGAACGGGTGGAACGTCAGCGTCACCCTTCCGAGCGGCGCCGGCGTCACCAACACCTGGAGCGCGACGGCCAGCGGCTCCAGCGGCACGGTGCGGTTCGCCAGCGTGGACTACAACAGCCGACTCACCGCGGGCCAGGTCGCCGAGTTCGGCTTCCAGGGCACCGGCAGCGGGGCCGGCATGACGCCCACCTGCACCGCCTCCTGACAGACGCCGGCCGGTGCGGAGGACCACCAGTGGTCCTCCGCACCGGCCGGTTCGGTCAGGAGTACGGGAGCCGCAGCACCGACTGGTTGCCGAGGCCCAGGGTGCTGGGGTTGTTGCCGATCGCCGACCAGACCTCCACCCGGACCCTGCCGTTGCTCAGCGCGCCCAGCGTGCCGGTGGCCGACGCCAGGCCCGCGTTCTGCGTGTAGTGCTCGTAGCCCGCGACGGGGTCGGTGGCGAAGTAGCGCCACGTCTCCACCCGGTCCCAACTGCCGTTGCCGGTGAGGTCGTAGGAGACCCGCACCTGCACGCCGTTGCCGACCGCCGTCCCCGCGTCCACGAACAGGTCGAACGCGGTCTGCCCGCCGGAGTAGGCGAGGTTGAGGCCGGTCGCCGTGAAGACCTGCGCGTTGGTGGGCGTACCGTCGTGGTTGCCGTTGGCCGCCGCGACGGTCGTCGTGGCCGCGCTACCGGCGGCGCCCAACCCGCCTCCGGGCAGCAGGTACCGCGTCGGACCGCCGGTGGACGGCGGTGGGGTGGTCGTCGGCGGCGGGGTCGTCGTCGGTGGGGGATCCGTCGGCGTCGTCGGGGGTACGCCGCCGGCCGCGTTGCCGCCACTCCAGGTGTACGCCCCGGTGGTGGCCGTCTTGCCGGCGCCCACACTCAGTGTGGTGCCGTTGGAGAACGTCACGGTGATCGGGGTGGCGGTCGGGTTCGACGCCACGTAGGTACGGGCGCCGTTGCGGGAGAAGACCGCCGACAACGGGTGGTTGCCGGTCACCGTCGTGTCGACGGTGCCCAACGCCGCGAGGTTGCGGATCCAGTGGAAGGTGTGGGCGCGGCTCTCGCCCTCCTCCGGGGTGTAGCCGGGGTTCGCCCGCAGGTTCGCCAGGGCGGCGTCGGGGTCACCGAGCGCCTGGAACTGCCACAGGATGTCCTGCCACACGGTCGGCTGCCCGCCGTTGTTGCGGACCAGTTCGGCGTAGTTGGTCCGCACGTACGCCGGGTTGTTGCCCAGGTACAGGTGTCCGCCGGTGACCGGCAGCAGGTTGATGCCCTGGATCATCTCCGGTTCGGCGCTGAACCAGGTGGCGTACGCGCCGCCGCTGCCCCAGACCATGCCGACGGTGGAGTGGCCGAAGGCGGCGGGGAAGTTCTGGTCGCTGACGTCGAACCAGTACTCCTGGATGGCCGCCGCCTGGGTGGTGTAGAGGAAGACGCCGGCGTCGCGGACGGCGGTGTCACCGGTCGTCTGCCCCCACTGGATCAGGGCGTTGGCGAAGTTCATCCCCTCGGACGAGGACTCCTGGTTGTTGCCCGAGCCGAACGAGCCGTGCCCGGACGCCCAGTCGTGGCCCGCGTAGATGTCGAAGTCCCGCAGGTACGGGAAGCGGGTGTCGTCGCGGCGGTAGTTGTTGGCGTCGCGGATCAGCAGGTCGACCATGCCGCCGTAGCGGCTGGTGGCGGCCCACGCCGGGTCGAACTTGGCGAGCGTCGCCGCGGCGGCGATGAAGTAGCCGTAGTGGAAGTGGTGGTCGTTGAGTTCCTGGTCGGAGCCGTACGACGCGGGGTAGCCGATCAGGGTGCCCCAGTTGTTGTCGTAGTAGAAGACCCGGCTGGTCTTGCCGCTGGACGCGGTGAACCAGTCGGTGAGGGTGCTGCGGATCGCGTTCAACGCGCTGTCGCGCGTGGCGGTGTCGTTGACCTGGTCGGCGATCTCGGCGATCCGGGCGGCTCGACCGAGCCCCTTGCCGGTCCAGTAGGTGTCGTTGCCGCGCTGGTCCATCGGATTGCCGCGGACGGCGGCCAGTTGGCTGGTGAGCGTCGCCAGGTCGCTTCCGCTGCCGTCGCCGACGGCCGGCAGTTCGGGCAGGACGCCCTGGAACTTCATCGCGGTGCGGAACTGGTTGACGCCGGTCAGCACCTTCATCCGGCCGCGCGCCGACGGGTAGGTCGGGGTGATCGCGGTGGACCCGCTGAGCGACTTCCACTGGTGCGGGTAGAGGCTGACCACGGTCTGCGTGGCGGTGCCCTCCCGGGCGGTGGTGGTGAACGCGTACGTGGTGGTCAGGCCACTGGTCGCCGGGTTGTACGCGTACGACACCTGGGTGCCGGTGACGTGGGCGTGCGCGTACTGGCCGTAGGTGGCGGCCAGGCCGGCGCGCTCGGTGGTGCTCGACGTCGGTGGCAGGAGGGCGACCGAGAAGTAGCCTCGGCCGGCCAGGGTGGAGGTGATCCGGCCGGACGCGACGGTCCAGGTCGCGCCGCTCGGGGCGTACGCGACGTAGTCGTGGCCGTTGACCCGGAAGCCGATGGTGGCGCCGCTGTTCGACCAGACGTCCGGGGTGCCGGCGGTGCTGATCGACGCGTTGCCGCCGGTGGCCTGGAAGTACGCGAAGGGCAGGCCGTGGCCGATGGTGGCGCGCAGGGTGCGGGCGCCGTCGCTCCAGTGCGGGCTGACCGTCCAGTCCGTCCAGCCGTCCACCTTGACCTGGGGTGCGGCGAGCCCGGCGACGCCGACCCGGATGTCCTGCACGTACGGGTAGTGGAACTCCCCGACACCGGTCGCGGTGCCGCTGATGGCGGGAGTGGAGTTCGCGGAGAAGCCCAACCCGTCGGTGAAGGTGTCGTACGAGATCGGGTGGGCGTGCAGGGGTTCGCTGAACGAGCAGTCGGTGCGCTTCCACAGCAGCGACGACCACCAGTCGTTGGTGGGTATCGGGCCGGCGGGCGCGTTGGCGGTGGCGAACTGGCGGGGGTTGCTGGACATCGCGCCGCACCCGCTGGGGAGCGGGCCGACCGGGGTGGTGGTGTAGCTGCCGGCGCCGACGGGGGCGGCCTCGGCCGCGCGGGTGACCGGGATCGCGAGGCCGCCGACGACCAGAGCGAGGGCGGTGACGGCGGCCAGGGCCCATCGGCGGTGGGGGACGGGAGGTTTCATGGTGCCTCCATCGCGCGCCGGGTGTGGCCGTTTCCGGCTCCGACGCGATGCGTCTGAATTGGGGGGAAGGTCAGGCGAGAGAGCGCTCTCACGGCCACGGTAGTGGAGCACCGAGATTCTCGTCAATGTGTCAGCCCTGTTGCGTACGGATATCGCTATGTGCCGACGCCCTCGACGTCACTCAGTAACGCCTCCGGCACGCGCATCCGCCACGCGTCGGTCACCAGCTCGACCAGACGCTCCAGGTCGATCGTCGCCAGGCGCAGCAGCACCAGGGGCAGCCCGTCATACGCGGGCGTGGTGAAGAAGACGTCCGGCTCGCCGAGCAGGAGCGCCTGCTTCTCCGCCTCGTCCCCGACGTACAGCACCGCGATGTCCAGCCGGATCACCCGCGGCCTGCCCGGCGTCCGCTCCGGATAGGACCAGACGAAGCCCTTGTCGGCCACCCGGAAGTCGAACCCGTCGCTGGGGATCTCCACCGTGTGCGGCAGGGCCAGCGCCACCCGGCGTACGTCCTCCGCGTCAACCACCGAGCCCCCTCGCGCCGCCCACCGACCGCATGCGCCGAGACTACGCGTCGGACAGCTCGACGTGGGTCGCGCCGACGACGGCCCGGTGGTCGACCTCCTGCACGTAGGCGACGAGGGCGGCACTGCGCGGATCGAGGTGCACCGGTGCGACCAGTTCCACCCGTCCCCGCCCGGCGTTCAGGCTCTCCGACGCGAAGGCGCGGACGACGTTGTCCTGCCGCAGCGTCCGCCCGGCGTTCTCACCCCGGGCGATCTCGCTGTCCAGGCCGCGTTCCACGATCGCCACGTTGACCACCGCGTCGGCGGGCGGCCGATCGGCCTGGTAGTCGAGCACCACCCGCGGCCCGTCCAGCTCGGCGACGGACACCGTGAGGTGGGTGGCGGCCGGTGAGGCCAGCGCGGACGCGATCGCGCCGGACGCCTGTCGACGATCGGATCCGACGAACTCGACGGTGCCGTTGACGACCATCTGCGGGGTGTACAGACCCCGGGTGCCCAGGGCGCGGGCGTACGCCTCCTGCCGCGCGGTGTACGCCGCGTCGGCGAACTGGTCGGGCCAGCCCAGGTCGTCCCAGTAGTCGACGTGGAAACCGAGGCCGAAGACGGCCTGGCCACGTTCCCGGGCGTCGCGTTCGATCTCGGTCAGCAACTCCTCCGCCGGTGGGCAGCTGTTGCACCCCTGCGAGGTGAACATCTCCACGACGGCGAAGCCGCCGTCCGTCGATGGGGTCGTCATGGTGCCGGGTCTCCTCCCACGTGCGGCCGGGGCGTTGCGTTTCCCGTTCCGGCCGCGACAATGCGCGCGAGGTCACCTCCCTGCCGGGCTCGGGGCGGACGCGGTCCGTCGGGTGGTTGGATGGTCGGGTGCAGCTCACCGTGACAGACGCGCCGGAGCGGGAGCGCTTCGAGGCGCGCGACGAGACGGGCGCGGTCGCCGGGTTCGTCACCTATCAGCTGACCGGCTCGATCATCGCCTACACCCACACCGAGGTCGATCCGGCGTTCGAGGGCGCCGGTGTCGGGTCGACGCTGGCGCGTGCGGTCATGGACGACGCGCGCGCCAGGCGGCGGACCGTCGTGCCGATCTGCCCGTTCCTCGCCGACTGGCTGGTCAAGCACCAGGAGTACGAGGGCATCGTGGTCCGGTCGACCCGCAAGATCAAGTAAAGCCCGGCGGTCAGGCGTCGGCGCGGGCGGCGAGGGCGTCGACCAGGCGGCGGGCGGAGCCCGCCAGGTTCCACCGCCCCGCGAGGTCGAGCAGCCGGTCCGGGTCGACCGGGGCGGGCGGCAGCGCGGTGGGCAGCTCCGGCAGTGGCACGTCCAGCGCGACCCGGACCACCGTCGGCGCGACGCCCAGGTAGTCGCGTGCCGAGGCGAGCTTGGTGCGCAGACCCGGCGCGAAGGACGAGTCGGAGTCGTCGAGAGCGGCCAGGATGCCGGCGATGCTGCCGTAGCGCTCGATGAGCCGCGCGGCGGTCTTCTCCCCGACGCCCGGCACCCCGGGAAGCCCGTCGCTGGGGTCGCCCCGCAGCGCGGCGAAGTCGGCGTACCGGTCGGCCGGCACACCGTAGCGGGCCCGCACCGCGGCGTCGTCGCAGTCGTCGAGCTTGGCGACACCACGCCCGACGTAGAGCAGCCGGACCGGCCGGGCGTCGTCGACGAGCTGGAAAAGATCCCGGTCGCCGGAGACCACCTCGACGGGGCCGGGCTGGGTCACCGAGAGCGTGCCGAGCACGTCGTCCGCCTCGTAGCCGGTCGCGCCGACGGCGGTGATGCCGACGGCCTCCAGCACCTCGAGGATCATCGGCACCTGCGGAGACAGCGTGTCCGGAACGACCTCGCCGCCCTGCGGCGCCACCCGGTGCGCCTTGTACGACGGCAGCAGATCCACCCGCCAGGCCGGGCGCCAGTCGTAGTCCAGTGCGCAGACCATCCGGTCCGCGCCGCGCCCACGGATCAGGGTGGCGAGCATGTCGAGGAAGCCTCGCACCGCGTTGACCGGGGTGCCGTCCTCGGCGCGGGCGGCGGACTCCGGGATGCCGAAGTAGGCCCGGAAGTAGAGGCTGGGTGCGTCGATCAGCAGGATCGGGGGTCGTTGTGCCACGCCGGACAGCCTGGCACAGCCCTCCGACGATCCGGGGCACCCCCGGCCGTCCGGCGCGGTCAGCCCCGGTCGTCGTGCCGGTAGACGGTCTCCCTTCGCGCCAGGTGCTGCACCACGTAACTGGTCACCAGCAGTAGGACCGCGACCAGCACCTCGATCCAGGCGGCGACACCGTCGGCGACGGTGAGGCCGAGGATCAGCAGGACCAGCCCGACGAGCGCCAGGACTCCGGCCCAGAGTTGGCGGCGGCGACGTGTCGTCGCCCGGTTCGTGTCGTTCGCTGCCACGGTGGTCCTCCCGGTCGGGGTCGCCCGCACGGGCGTCCCCGGATCCAGGCTATGGCCCCGGATGCCGTCCGGCCCGGCAAAAGGCCGTCGGTGTGGTCACCGGGGCGACCGAGCCGACCGCCGACCCGACCATGCTGGTCGTGCCGGCGGTCCACCAGCGCCAGAACACACCGACCCGATCTCCGACGCGCATGTCGTCCGCCCCCGTTTCGCCGTGCAGTGCGTTCCAAACTGGAACGGACTATAGTCGGAGCGGGAGCAACGGAGGTAGTGGGTGCGGCGAGAAGATCTTGCCGACGCGGACTGCGGCATCGCGCAGGCGCTCGGCGTGCTGGGGGACTGGTGGACGTTCCTCATCGTGCGCGACGTCGCCGGTGGGACGACCCGCTTCGACGCCCTACAACGCGAGCTGGGCGTCAGCCGGCGGGCGTTGACCGAGCGCCTCGGCTCCCTGGTCGAGCACGGGGTCCTGGAGCGTCGGCCGTACTCACGACACCCACCGCGCTACGACTACCTGCTCACCGCGAGGGGCGAGGGGTTGCTGCCGGTCCTCATCGCCCTCCAGGACTGGGGGACGAGGCATCTGATGGGTGACGGTGAGGTGACCGCCTCGGCCGACGCCGGGTCCGCCGAGGCGCGCCGGGCGCACGAGATGGTCGGGCGGCGGTTGCCCGACGTCGTCCTGCCGGATCCTCAGGGTCGACCGGTCGCGGTGGCCGCGACGGGCACGTGGAGCGTCCTCTACTTCTTCCCCGGGGCGTACGCGCCGGTCCGCCCGGACTATCCGCCCGGCTGGGCGGAGATCCCCGGCGCGCGGGGCTGCACCCTGGAGTCGACCACGTACGCCAAGCGGCACCCGGAGTTCCAGGCGGCCGACGCGGGGGTGTACGGCATCAGCACCCAGCGGCCCGACCAGCTCGCCGACTTCGCCGCGTACGCCGAACTGCCGTTCCCGCTGTTGTCCGACCAGGACGGCCGGCTGGCCGCCGGGTTGCGGTTGCCGGTCTTCCGCGCGGGCGGGATGACCCGGTTCAAGCGGTTGACGCTGCTGGTCGACCCGACGGCGGTGGTGCGGGCCGTGCAGTTCCCGGTCGCCGACCCGGCGGGCTCGGTGGACGAGATGCTCACCGTGGTCCGGGCACACGCAAAGGTCCCCGGCTGACGCTGGGCGTCGACCGGGGACCGTGCGAACCGTCAGGCCGGGAGCGTCCAGCGCTGGTTGGCGCCGGCGAAGCAGTCCCAGATCTGCAGTCGGGTGCCGTCGGCGGAGCTGTTGTCGGTGGCGTCCAGGCACTTGTTCGACTGCGGGTTGCGCAGCGTGCCGTTGGACTGCGCCTGCCAGACCTGCGCGCCGCTGCCGTTGCAGTCCCAGAGTTGGACCTTCGCGCCGTTGGCGGTGGAGCCGCTGGTGATGTCGGCGCACTTGCCGAGGGCGCGCAGCGTGCTGTCGCCGGCCACGGTCCAGGTCTGCGCGTTGGTGCCGTTGCAGGTGTAGAGCTGGATGGCGGCGCCGTTGGCGGTGCTCGCCGCGGCCACGTCGACGCACTTGCCGCCGATGCCGGTGATCTGGCCGGTACGACCGCTCGGCGGGGGCGTGGTGCCGCCCATGATGGTGTCGTACATCGCGCTGAGCAGCGAGGTGGAGCCGCTGGTGTCCTGGCTCAGCTCCCAGTTCATCACGCCGCCGGCGTTGGCGAGGGCCCACTGCGTCTTGCGCTTGACGGTCGGGATGCCGTTCCAGCACTGCTGCGAGCCGTTGATGGTGGCGCAGTCGCGGTTGGCGTTCGCCGGGTCCAGGCCGACCAGGTACGAGTAGTTGTAGTAGACCGGGCGGCTGTAGAACGGGATGCCGAGCACGGCCTTGCTGGCCGGCAGGCCGCGGGCCTTCCACCCGTTGACGGCGTTGATGGACCAGTCGTAGTTGGCGTGCGGGCTGCCGCCGTCGTAGGCCATGATGTTGAGCCAGTCGACCAGGGGGAAGACGGCCGTCTGTACGCCCTGCACGGTGGTGCCCTCGCTGACCACGGCGGCGGTGAGCAGCTTGCCGCGACTGCGCATCGCGCTGCTGAGCTGCGTCATGAGCGCGGTGTAGTTGCTGGCCGACGCGCCCGGGTCGGGGTATTCCCAGTCCATGTCGACACCGTCGAGGTTGTACTGGTTGACGAAGTTGACCAGGTTGTTGACGAAGGCGGTGCGGCTGGTGGAGTTGGCGGCGAGAGCTTCGAAGGCGGAGTCGTTGCCGTCGTTCCAGCCGCCGACCGCGATCGAGACCTTCACGTTGTTGGCGTGCGCCTGGGAGACCAGTGAGGAGAGTCGCGCCCCGTCGACACCCTGCAGGCTTCCGTTGCTGTTGGGCAGGATGAAGGCGTAGTTGATGTGGGTCAGCTTGTTGTACTGGATGGTGTTGATGTTGCCGGCCCAGGAGGGCATGTAGCCGACGCTCTTGAAGTTGTTCGGCAGCACCACGGCCTGCGCGGCGGTGGAGGTGACGGTGAGGGTGGCGGCTGCGGTGGCCAGCGCGAGCAGGCCGGCGGCGAGGGCGCGGCGCAGTGATGAGGACATCGGGGGGCCTTCCCGTGGGCGGGGGACGACGCCGCCCACGCAGGGTTGTCGCGGGCGGGGAGGTGCGGGGACGCAGGAACGGGTGGGCCTCGAGGCAGCCAAATCTTAAAGAGTGTTAACTGTCCGAGTCAATCAATGCCGGTGGATTTCCTTCGTGCCGGTTGTCCGGATTCCGCACTGGCCCAAACGACCGTTAAGCTGACGGCGTGGGAACCGACGAGCTGTATCCGCCGGACCGGCTGACCGCCGCGCAGCGCGCCACCGCCGCCGCCGGCCTGGACGCCCTGCTGCTCACGCCCGGCTCCGACCTGCGGTACCTGACCGGGTACGACGCCCACGCGGGGGAGCGGCTCACCTGCCTGGTGCTGCCCGCCGAGGGCGAGCCGACGCTGATCGTGCCGAGGTTGGAACGCCCCGCCGCGGAGGCATCCCCCGCGCCGGCCACCGGGGTACGCATCGTCGACCACGCCGACGGCAGCGACCCGTACCCCCTGGTCGTCGCCGCCCTCGACGGCCCGGTCGCAGCGGTCGGGGTGGCCGACCGGATGTGGGCCGAGCAGGTCCTCGCGTTGCGCGCGGCGCTCCCCGACGCCGCGCAGCGGCTCGCCGGCGAGGTGCTGCGGGAGCTGCGCATCCGCAAGTCGGCGGCGGAGGTGGCGGCGCTCGCCGAGGCCGGCGCGGCGATCGACGAGGTGCACCTGCGGATGGGCGAGTGGCTGCGCCCCGGCCGCACCGAGGCCGAGGTCGCCACCGACATCGCCGCGGCGATCCGGGCGAGCGGGCACGTGACGGTCGACTTCGTCATCGTGGCGTCCGGGCCGAACGGAGCCAGCCCGCACCACGGCACCTCGGACCGGCCGATCGGCGCCGGGGAGCCGGTGGTCGTCGACATCGGCGGCACGATGCCGTCGGGCTACCGCTCCGACTGCACCCGCACCTACCTGGCCGGCGGGTCGGCGCCGGAGGACTTCCTGGACTACTACGCGGTGCTGCGCGACGCCCAGCGCGCCGCCGTCGCGGCGGTACGGCCCGGCGTCACCGGCGCGCAGGCCGACGCCGCAGCCCGCGCGCCGATCGCCGCCGCCGGTTACGGCGAGGCGTTCCTGCACCGCACCGGCCACGGCATCGGGCTCGACGGTCACGAGGAGCCCTACCTGGTGGCCGGCAACGACCGGCCCCTCGAAGCCGGGATGGCGTTCTCCATCGAACCGGGCATCTACCTGGCGGGCCGGCACGGCGCCCGTATCGAGGACATCGTCGTCTGCACCACGGACGGCGTGCAACGGCTCAACACCACCCCCACGGAGCTCATCGCGCTATGACTGTCGACCGGATCCTGCCCACCGACGAGGCCCACGACCTGCTGGGTCTCGCCACCGAGCTCGCCGACCGCGAGCTCGCGCCGAAGGCCGCCGCCTTCGAGGAGCGCGCCGAGTTCCCCCGCGAGGTGCTGCGTACCCTCGGCCGGGCGGGCCTGCTGGGCCTGCCCTACCCCGAGGAGTACGGCGGTGCGGCCCAGCCGTACGAGGTGTACCTGCAGGTGCTGGAGATCCTGGCCAGCCGTTGGCTCGCGGTCGCCGAGGCGGTCAGCGTGCACACCCTGTCCTGCTACCCGGTGGCGGCGTTCGGTAGCGACGAGCAGCGCAAGCTGCTGCCGGACATGATCGGCGGCGAGCTGCTGGGCGCGTACTGCCTCTCCGAGCCGCAGGGCGGCTCCGACGCGGCGTCGCTGAGCACCCGGGCGGTGCGCGACGGCGACGCGTACCTGCTCTCCGGCACCAAGGCGTGGATCACCCACGCGCACAGCGCCGACTTCTACAACGTCTTCTGCCGCACCGGCGGGCCCGGCCCGAAGGGGATCTCCTGCCTGGTCGCCGACGCCGGCACCCCCGGCATCACGCCGCAGGCGGCGGAGCGGACGATGGGTCTGCGCGCGTCCCCGGTGGCCCAGATCGCGTTCGACGACGCGCGGGTACCGGCCGATCGGCTGATCGGTGGCGAGGGGATGGGCTTCACCATCGCGATGTCCGCGTTGGACTCCGGCCGGTTGGGCATCGCGGCGTGCGCGGTCGGGCTGGCCCAGGCGGCCCTGGACTACGCGGTCGGCTACGCCCGGGAGCGGCAGCAGTTCGGCCGCTCCATCATCGACTTCCAGGGCCTCGGGTTCATGCTGGCCGACGCGGCCACCCAGATCTCCGCGGCCCGGGCGTTGACCCTCGCGGCGGCCCGGCTGCGCGACGCGGGCCGCCCGTACGCGATCGAGGCGGCCAAGGCGAAGCTCTTCGCCACCGACGTGGCGATGCGGGTGACCACCGACGCGGTGCAGGTGCTCGGCGGCGCGGGTTACGTCGCCGACCACCCGGTGGAGCGGTACATGCGCGAGGCCAAGGTGCTGCAGATCGTGGAGGGCACCAACCAGATCCAGCGGATGGTGATCTCCCGGGCCCTGGCGCGCGGCTGAGGACGACGGGTGCCGGCGCGGCCCACGCCGGCCGCGCCGGGTACTGCGTCGCCGTCGGGCGGTTTTACCGGTAGGTTGCACGCCGTGGAGGAGATCGACCGCGCTATCGTCGCCGCGCTGACCGCCGACGGCCGTCTGTCGTACACCGACCTGGCCGAGAAGGTGGGGCTGTCGGTGTCCGCGGTGCACCAGCGGGTGCGTCGGCTGGAGCAGCGCGGGGTGATCAAGGGGTATGCCGCCCGGGTGTCGTTCGAGGCGCTGGACCTGCCGCTGACCGCGTTCGTGGCGATCCGTCCGTTCGACCCGTCGCAGCCCGACGACGCGCCGGAGCGGTTGGCGCACCTGCCCGAGATCGACTCCTGCTACTCGGTGGCGGGGGAGGATTTCTACCTGCTGCTGGTGCGGGTGGCCGGCCCGACCGACCTGGAGCGGGTGTTGCAGGAGATCCGCACCTCGGCGAACGTCACGACCCGCACGACGGTGGTGCTGTCCACGCCGTACGAGAACCGGCCGCCGAAGATCAGCGCTGCGGCGCCGGGTCGGTCGCGGTCCCGGGTGCCGGAGGAGCCGGCTGGTTCCACCGCAGGATGACCTGCCTCCCGTGCTCGTGACCGAGCGCGCTGACCGTGGCGGTCTCCAGGCGTAGCCGGCCACCCGCGGACGGGGGCAGGCCGATCCAGCGGGCACCGAGCACGCGCAGGCTGTGCGCGTGACCGACCAGCGCGACGGTGCCCCGGTCGAGCAGTGGGGTGACCCGCTCCAGCACCCGGTCGACCCGTTCGCCGACCTGCGCGGGGGATTCCCCGCCGGGGCAGCCGTCGGTCCAGATGTTCCAGTGCGGCTGGTCGGCGTGGATGTCGACGGTGGTGCGGCCCTCGTACTCGCCGTAGTTCCACTCGCTGAGGTCCTCGTCGACGGCGTCGACGGTGAGGCCGGCCAGTTGCGCGGTGCGTAGTGCCCGGGAACGGGGGCTGGCCAGCACGGTGACGAACCGCCGGCCGGCCAGGAACGCGGCCAGGGTGCGGGCCTGTCGCTCGCCGTCGGGGGTCAGCTCCAGGTCGGTGTACGAGGTGTGCCGCAGGCTGGCGCTCCAGGTGGTCTCGCCGTGCCGGATCAGCAGGAGCTCTCCCATGCGGCCAGTTAACCACCGACCGCACGGTGATCTCGCGGCCCTCGCCACAACCTATCTTCCTAGGACGCCTTAGCGGGTGTGCCGACCGGCACCGCCGGTTTCGGCACCCGGAAGACCGGGGATGCGAGCGGGGACAGTCGCCAGACCGAGGAGGCGCGATGAGCTTCACCGAGAAGGCAAAGAACAAGGTCGAGCAGATGGCCGGCGCGGCGCGGGAGCGCGTCGGCGACATGACTGACAACGAGCGGATGCGTGGCGAGGGCGCCAGCCAGCAGAGCGACGCGCGCGCCAAGCAGGCCGGTCAGGACGTCAAGGACGCCGGTCGCAACATGAAGGACTCCTTCACGAAGTGACCTGAGCGGTTCGCGGGTCCCCGGGCGCACCGTCGCCCGGGGACCCGTCGTGTTCGGCGGCTAGGGTCGCCGGGTGACGGTGCTTCGTTCCCTGGTGTTGTTCGCGCTGGCCGCGCTGGCGGAGATCGGCGGCGCGTGGCTGGTGTGGCAGGGCTGGCGGGAGCAGCGTGGCCTGTGGTGGATCGCGGCCGGAGTGGTCGCGCTGGGCTGCTACGGGTTCGTGGCGACGTTCCAGCCGGACGCGAACTTCGGCCGGATCCTGGCCGCGTACGGCGGGGTGTTCGTGGCCGGTTCGTTGGGCTGGGCGATGGTGGTGGACGGTTTCCGCCCGGACCGGTGGGACGTGACCGGGGCGGCGATCTGCCTGCTCGGTGTCGCGGTCATCATGCACGCCCCACGCGGCGGTCCAGCCTGATCGCACGCCTTGTCGATCATGGAGTTGTGGTGCCTGGTTTGGCACTTCGCAGGCGCTTTGTCGCCACCACAACTCCATGATCGACAAGAGCCGGCGCGGGGCAGTGAGGGCGGTTCGCGTTTGGGATGATCGGCGGCGTGATTCGTCCGTCTCTCGGCGTCCTGGTTGTGGCGGCCGTTCTTGGTGGTGCCGGGTGTGAAGCGTCCCGGGTGCCGCCGTCGGACCAGCCGGTCTTCGTCGGCTCGTCCGCCTCGTCGACACCGTCCGCGCAGTCCATCGCGCCGCCGGTCACTGCGTCTCCGACTGTCGCCTCGTCCAGTGCCGCTCCGCCCGCCCCGTCGTCAGGCGTCCCGTCGCCGTCGATCGCCAGGGTGCCGGGTGCGACACCCATCGGGACCAGGGCGCCGGTCGTCAACCATGGGCCGCGCACCGGTGCCAAGGTCGCGTTGACGTTCGACGCGGACATGACCGACGCGATGCTGGCCAGCCTGCGTGCCGGGCGGGTGAAGTCGTACGCCAACCTGCGCATTCTCGACCTGCTGGAACGGGAGCAGGTGCCGGCCACGTTCTTCCTGACCGGTAAGTGGGTGCAGCGGTATCCGGACGTCACCCGTCGGATCGCCGGTAATCCGCGCTTCGAGTTGGCCAACCACACCTATGGCCACGCGGCGTTCACGAGGGACTGCTACGACCTGCCCTCGCAGCCGGTGAGCGAGTTGCGTGCCGACGTGGCGAAGACGTTCGAGGTGATCGAACCGTACGGGGGTCGGCAGACCCGGTACTTCCGGTTCCCGGGGCTCTGTCACGACGCGGCGGCGTTGGACGCCCTGGCCCCGTTGGGCGTGACGGTCGTCGACGGGGACGTGGTCAGCGGTGACCCGTTCGCGAAGGCGTGGAAGCCGTTGGTGCGGGCGGTGTTGGACCACGTACGCCCGGGGTCGGTGGTGATTATGCACGTGACCGAGGCGAACGCGGCGATGACGGATGAGGCGTTACCGCACATCCTGGCCGGGTTGCGCGAGCGGGGGTTGACGCCGGCGCCGTTGTCCGAGGTGCTGGTCGGGGCGTGAGGCCGCGTCGGTTCGGCGGCGTGTCGGGTGGGCTGCCACGGGTTCAGGTCCCGCCGAACTTCGTCGTCCACGACCGATGCGGTGGCGCGCGCCAGAACCCCTCAGCAACGGCTTCGCCGGCCGCCCACGGATCGTGCCACGCGGAGATCTTGGACAGTTTCCGTCATGTCTGAACGGAAACTGTCCAAGATCTCGACGGATGGGACGTGGTCGCGTACGGCACCTGGATCGGTTCTCGCGGGCGTCGTCCGGGTGGGCGTGCGGACGTGGTCGGGAGTGCTTCCGGCGGAGGGGTCGTGCCGGTGCGGGAGTGGGCGGCGGTGATGCTCGCCGACGTCCCGCTGTCGCCGGGTTGCGATGTCGCCGCGCTGCCGGGGGATCGGTTGAACGACGCGTACCGGTGACGGGAGACGGCGACACCCCCGGGGACGGCGACACCTCCGGGGAGGTCGTCCGGGGGTGTCGCCGTCGGTGAGGTCAGTCGTCGCGGTGGTCGGTCCACCACTGCCGGCCGTCGGCGGGCAGCGTGTCGATCGGGTCGTAGTAGGCGTAGCGCTTGTTGAGCGCCTCCAGGTCGGCGGACTCGATGGAGGTGCGGTAGTTCTTGGTCCAGTAGGAGATGCCGCGCTCGCGGTCGTAGTCGGTGAGCATGTGCACCCAGCGCTTACCGACGAAGGGGACGTCGCAGACGATGCGGGGGGTGGCGTAGCCGGGGAGGTATCCCATGATGTCGTGCTGGAGTTGCTGGGCGTGCCAGACCGGGACGCGCCAGTGTTCGGCGTTGGGGATCATGTCGCACATGTAGAAGTAGTACGGCAGGATCCCGGCCTCGCCCTGCAGGGCGAAGCAGAGGTCGAGCAGGTCGGGGGTGGTGGCGTTGACGCCGCGCATGAGGACGCCCTGGTTGCGGACGTCGCGGACGCCGACGTCGAGGGCGGTCTGGGCGGCCTTGGCGACCAGTGGGGTGAGCGACTGGGCGTGGTTGACGTGGGTGTGGATGGCGAGGTTGACGCCGCGGCGGGCGGCGGTGCGGGCGACGCGTTCCAGACCTTCGACCACGTCGGGTTGGAGCCAGTGCTGGGGGAGGCCCATGAGGGCCTTGGTGGCGAGGCGGATGTCGCGGACCGTCTCCAGTTCCAGCAGGCGCATGAGGTACGACTCGAGGTTGCGCCAGGGGACGTTGGCGACGTCTCCGCCGGAGACGACGACGTCGCGGACGCCGGGGTGGGCCTTGAGGTAGGCGATGTGGGCGTCGTAGCGGTCGACGGGCTTGAGGGTGAGTTTGAGTTTGTCGACGGCGGGGGTGGAGTTGCCGACGAGGTCCATCCGCGTGCAGTGCCCGCAGTACTGGGGGCAGGTGGAGAGCAGTTCGGCGAGGACCTTGGTGGGGTAGCGGTGGGTGAGACCTTCGGCGACCCACATGTCGTGCTCGTGGAGGCTGTCGCGGCTGGCGTAGGGGTGTGAGGGCCAGTCGGTGCGTCGGTCGGAGGCGACGGGGATCATGTAGCGGCGGATGGGGTCGGCGAGCAGCGCCTCGGTGGTGGGGGGCGCGTCCGGCACCATCGTGTTGATCATCTGTGGTGGCACCAGCATGGACATGGTGGCCAGGGCCTTCTGGTCGGCCTCGAGGTCGGCGTAGAAGCTCTCGTCGACGAGGTCACCGAGGACGGTGCGGAGCTGCTTGATGTTCTTGACGCAGTTGACGCGTTGCCACTGGGCGGATTCCCACTGCTCGCGGGTGACGTGGCGCCAGCCGGGGAAGCGGGTCCAGTCGGGTTCGACCAGGGGGCGGCGGTGGTATTCGTAGGGCTGCCCGGCGGTCGGTGTGGCGACCGGGGCGTGACGGGGGTGCGGGATGGTCTGGGTCACGGCCCCTCCTCGGTGTTGCTGTTGATCGACGGGCCCGAAGGCTACTGGAAAATATTCGGTACAGAAACTAGTCTGCCGTAAGTTTTCCCGTTACGCGAGCCTTGACCGGGGCTTCGGGCGGCTGGGCAGGGGAGGTTGGCGTGACGTCACCGGTGGGGCTGCACCGCGTCGTGCAACCGGCGGGGGTGCTGCCGCAGGCGGCCTGGCGCCTGGACGCGTCGGCGCAGATCGCGCCCAACGAGGTGCGGATCCGGGTGCAGCGGCTGAACCTGGACGCGGCGAGTTTCCGGCAGTTGTCGGAGAAGCACGGCGGTGACGGCGACGCGGTCCGCGCCGAGGTGCTGGAGATCATCACCACCCGGGGGAAGATGCAGAACCCGGTGACCGGGTCCGGCGGGATGTTGATCGGCACGGTCGAGGAGGCCGGTCGGCGGTCCCCGCTGGGGCTGACGGTGGGCGAGCGGGTCGCGACGCTGGTGTCGTTGACGCTGACGCCGCTGGTGATCACCGATGGGCTGGCCCGGTGGGACGGGCGTAGCGAGCAGGTGCCCTGTGACGGGTGGGCGATCCTGTTCGCCCGTTCCATCGCCGCGGTGTTGCCCGAGGACGAGGATCCGCAGTTGTCCCTGGCCGTGCTGGACGTGTGTGGGGCGCCGGCGCTGACCGCCCGGGTGGTGTCGCGCCACGTCGAGGACCGTCGGCGTGCCGGTGACCCGACGCCGGTGCGGGTCGCGGTGATCGGTGGAGCGGGCAAGAGCGGGTCGCTGTCGCTCGCGGCGGCGCGGCGGGCGGGCGCCGCGCGTACCGTCGGGGTGGTTCCGGTGGCGGCGGAGCGGGACGCGCTGACGGCGGCCGGGTTGGCGTCGGTGGTGGCGGTGGCCGACGCGCGGGACCCGGTGGGGTTGTCCACGGCGGTGACCACCGCCCTGGGCGCGCCGGCGGACGTGACGGTGGTGTGCGTGGACGTGCCGGGGTGTGAGCACGGTGCGGTGTTGGCCACCGCGGACGGCGGCACGGTGATCTTCTTCTCGATGGCGACGAGCTTCTCGGCGGCGGCGTTGGGCGCGGAGGGGTTGGCTGCGGACGTGACGATGCTGGTGGGCAACGGGTACGTGCCGGGGCACGCGGAGTTGGCGTTGGGGCTGCTGCGCGCCGAGCCGGGGGTGCGTCGGCTGTTCGCGGCGCGGATCGCGGCAGACTGAGGTCATGACGAACCCCTCGACGTTGTACCGCGGCGGCGTGCTGTACTGCCCCGCCGAGCCGAGTGCTACCGCGCTGCTGGTGTCCGGTGGGCGGATCACCTGGTTGGGGACCGACGGTGACGCGCCGCCGGCCGACCGGGTGGTGGACCTGGACGGGGCGTTGGTGACGCCGGCGTTCGTCGACGCGCATGTGCACGCCACCGACACGGGGTTGGCGTTGTCCGGGCTGGAGTTGTCCGGGGTGCGGTCGGCGGCGCAGTTGTTGGACGCGGTGGCCGGTTTCGCGGCGGGTCTGCCGGCGGACGCGGTGGTGTTGGGGCATGGCTGGGACGAGTCGGGTTGGTCGGATCCGTCGTTGCCGGACGCGGCGGCGTTGGATCGGGCGGCCGGTGGGCGTCGGGTGTACCTGTCGCAGGCGTCGATCCATTCGGCGTTGGTGTCGTCGGCGCTGCTGGCCGCGTGTCCGCAGGCGGCGCAGGCGGCCGGGTTCGACGCGTCGGGGTGGTTGCGGCGCGACGCGCACCACGTGGTGCGGGCGGCGGCGCAGGGGTCGGTGAGTCGGGCGCAGCGGGTCGCCGCGCAACGGGTGGCTCTGTCGCACGCGGCGTCGCTGGGGATCGCGGCGGTGCACGAGTGTGGTGGCCCGGACATCTCCGACGAGGAGGACTTCACCGGGTTGCTGGGCGTCTCCGGTGCGGGGGTGCCGGAGGTGTACGGGTACTGGGGTGAGTTGGGTGGTGCGGCGCGGGCCCGGGAGTTGGGTGCGGTGGGCGCGGGTGGTGACCTGTTCGCCGATGGGGCGTTGGGGTCGCGTACGGCGCACGTGTCGCAGGCGTACGGCGACGGCGACGGGTGTGGGCACGGGTACCTGACGGCGGAGCAGGTGCGTGATCACCTGGTGGACTGTGCGGCGCACGGCATGCAGGGCGGGTTCCACGCGATCGGGGACGCGGCGATCGGCACGGTGCTCGACGGGTTCGCGGCGGCGGCCGAGACGGTGGGTCTGGAGCGGTTGCGCGCGGCCCGGCACCGGATCGAGCACGCGGAGATCATGAACAAGCGGTTGATCGCGCGGTTCGTGGAGTACGGGGTCGTGGCGAGCATGCAGCCGGCGTTCGACCGGTTGTGGGGTGGCGCGGGCCGGATGTACGAGGCGCGGTTGGGGTTGGACCGGTCGTTGGAGTCGAACCCGATGGGTGCGATGCACTCGGTGGGTGTGGCGTTGGCGTTCGGTTCGGATTCGCCGGTGACGCCGCTGGACCCGTGGGGGTCGGTGCGGGCGGCGGCGGCGCACCACAACCCGGCGCAGCGCATGGGTGTGCGTTCGGCGTTCGCCGCGCACACCCGGGGTGGGTGGCGGGCGGTGCACCTGGACGTCGAGGGGGTTCTCGCGTTGGGTGCGCCGGCGACGTTCGCGGTGTGGTCGACGCCGGCGGGGGTGGAGCGGGGTCTGCCGGTGTTGCTGGCCGAGGACCCGGAGCTGCGGGGTCCGGACGACCCGACGCCGTTGCCGGTGTGCCGGCGTCTGGTGCTGCGCGGTGAGGTCATCTACGAGGAAGGGTCGTCGTGAGCGAGCGCGGCGAGCGAACCATCAGGCACAGGAACGAGTGGATGGTCGATGAGCAAGCTTGATCTTGATCCGGTGCTGGTGGCGCGGGCGCGGGAGTTGGCGCGTCGGGCCGGGCAGCCGGTGGTGGACCTGGCGCGCAGCCACACGACGGTGTCGGTGGAGCGGGCGGTGCTGCGGCTGGCCGGGGTGACCGGCGCCGACCCGGACGGTATTCCGTGGGTGAATCGGCTCGTCGACGCGGTCGCCGCGGACGTCGGTCTGGGGCACGGGGTGGCGGTTCCGGTGTTCGACGCCCTGGCGCGTGAGGGCCTCACCGACGTGACGTTGCTGGCGCAGAAGGCCGCGGCCGGGTCGGTGCGCTTCGGCGTACCGGCCGGGCGGGCGGCGACGGCGGCCCGCAGCGCGGCGCGCAGGGCGGTCGGGGCGGGCATCCGGCGCATCGACCGTCGGCGGGCGGAGCGGGACCGTCTCGTCAAGCGGCACGGTGACCCGGCGCAGCGGCCGTGGATCTACCTGATCGTGGCCACGGGCGACATCTACGAGGACATCCCGCAGGCGCAGGCGGCGGCTCGGGCCGGCGCGGACGTGATCGCGGTGATCCGTTCCACCGGGCAGTCGCTGTTGGACTACGTGCCCGAGGGTGCGACCCGGGAGGGGTTCGCCGGCACGTACGCCACGCAGGAGAACTTCCGGTTGATGCGCGCGGCGTTGGACGAGTCGTCGAAGGAGGTGGGCCGTTATGTGCGGTTGACCAACTACGCGTCCGGGTTGTGCATGCCGGAGATGGCGACCCTGGCCGGGTTGGAACGCCTCGACATGATGCTCAACGACTCGATGTACGGGATCCTGTTCCGCGACATCAACCCGGTGCGCACCTTCGTCGACCAGCGGTTCTCCCGGCAGGTGCACGCCCGCGCCGGGATCATCATCAACACCGGTGAGGACAACTACCTGACCACCGCCGACGCGGTCGACGAGGCGCACACGGTGACGGTGTCGCAGCTGCTCAACGAGTTCTTCGCCCACGAGGCGGGGTTGGCGGACTGGCAGTTGGGCCTGGGGCACGCCTTCGAGATCAACCCGGAGGTGCCGGAGTCGTTCCGCCTGGAGTTGGCGCACGCGTTGCTGGCGCGGGAGTTGTTCCCGGACGCGCCGTTGAAGTGGATGCCGCCGACGAAGCACATGACCGGCGACGTGTTCCGGGGCAACCTACTCGACGGGTTCTTCAACCTGGCCGGCGCGCTGACCGGTCAGGGCATCCTGCTGGTGGGGATGATGACCGAGGCGGTGGTGACGCCGTGGTTGTCCGACCGGGACATCGCCCTGCAGAACGTGCGCTACGTGCTCGGTGCGGCCGGTGGGCTGCACGAGGACTTCGTGCCGGCGCCGGGCGGGTTCATCCGCCGCCGCGCCGACCAGGTGCTCGGTGAGGCGCTGGACCTGTTGGAACGCATCGGGGAGCAGACGTTGCTGACGGCGATCGCCGAGGGCACGTTCGGGATCATGAAGCGGCCGGCGGACCGGGGCAAGGGCCTCGACGGGGTCGCCGCGCACGAGGCCGACTACTACAACCCGGCCACCGACATCCTGGAGGCGGCGGCGTGAGCGAGCGTGGCGAACGAACCGGCCAGCACAGCGGTCCGGCGCGCAGCGGCGGCGTGAGCAAGCAGATCGTGCGGCCGTACGGGGACACCACCGGTGACGGGATGGTGCAGGTGTCGTTCACCCTGCCGGTGTCGCACGACAAGCGGGCCGAGGGCGCGGCGGTGCAGTTGGCCAGCAAGATGGGCATCGACCCGGCGATGGTGGTGCACGCCAAGCCGATGGGCGACGGGTTCACGTTCTTCGTGGTGTACGGGCGGGTCAACCACCTGGTCGACCTGAACGCGGTGCAGGTGGTGGAACGTGACTTCGCCCTGTTGTCGGCGAAGGACGTCAACACGGTGATCAAGCAGCGGTTGCGGCGCAAGCTGTCGGTCGTCGGTGCGTGCATCGGCACCGACGCGCACACCGTCGGCATCGACGCGATCCTCAACGTCAAGGGCATCGCGGGGGAGAAGGGCCTGGAGTACTACCGGGAGTTGAAGGTCACCAACATGGGTGCGCAGGTCAGTGTGCCGGAGTTGGTGGAGATGGCCCGGGTGGAGAAGGCCGACGCGGTGCTGGTGTCGCAGGTCGTCACGCAACGCGACGCGCACCTGCACAACACCCGGGAGATGTCGGCGGCGTTCCGGGAGGCGATGCCGGCGGGCAAGCGGCCGCTGCTGATCGTCGGTGGTCCCCGGTTCGACGAGACGATGACCGACGAGTTGGGTGTGGACCGGATCTTCGGTCGGGGCACCACACCCGGCGAGGTGGCCAGTTACCTGGTGCACGCCCTGATCACGCAGCGGAAGGCGATGGCATGACCGACGCACGGCTCGGGTTGACGGTGACGCACCGGCGGTATGTGCCGTACTCGCACGCCCACTACGCGGGCAATCTGGTCGACGGGGCGTACGCCCTGGGGTTGTTCGGGGACGTGGCGACCGAGGTGTGCATCCGCACCGACGGGGACGAGGGGTTGTTCGCCGGGTACTCCGACGTGCGGTTCAGCGCGCCGATCCACGCCGGTGACGTGGTGGAGGTGACCGCGCGGGTGTCGCGGGTGGGCTCGCGCAGCCGCACCCTGGAGTTGGCCTGCGTGGTGGTGTGCCGGGGTCGCCCGGAGGTTTCCGAGTCGGCCGCGGAGGTCCTGGACCCGCCGATCGTGGCGGTCACCGCGACCGGCACCGTGGTCGTTCCCGCGTCGGCGTGAGTCGCGAGGAGTGAGCCGGGGTTGCGAGCCCCGCAGTCGCGAGCAGGAGGATCTGTGACCCTGGCGGTCTGCGCGGACGTCGGGTCCACGTACACCAAGGCGGCGGTGGTGGACCTGGCCGCCGGTGTGCTGGTGGGTGCGGCGTCGGCACCCACCACGGTCGGCACCGACGTGTTGCACGGCCTGGACGCGGCGGTCGCGGCGGCCACCGTCGGGCTGGGGGTCCGCGACGTGCCGTGGTACGTGTGCTCGTCGGCCGGTGGTGGGCTGCGGCTGGCCGTGATCGGCTACGAGCCGCTGGTCACCGCGCAGGCGGGCCGGCGGGTCGGGTTGTCCGCCGGTGCGCACGTGGTGCACGTGGCGGCGGGTCGGCTCGGCGCGGCGGACCTGACCGCGTTGCGCGCGGCCCGACCCGACGTGGTGCTGCTGGTCGGTGGCACCGACGGCGGGGACGCCGACACGGTCACCCACAACGCGACCCGGCTGGCCCGCGCCCGGTGGCGCAAACCCGTGGTGTACGCGGGCAACGCCGACGTCCGCGACGACCTCACCGCGCTGTTGGAGGCCGCCGGGGTGCCGGTGACCGGGGCGGAGAACGTCCTGCCGCGCATCGGGGTCCTCGCCCCGGCGTCGGCGCGCGCGGCGATCCGCGCGGTGTTCCTGCGGCACGTCATCGGCGGTAAGCGGCTGTCGCGGGGCACCCGGTTCGCCCGGCTGGTCCGCGCGGCCACCCCGGACGCGGTCCTCACCGGTGTGGAGGTCCTCGCCGACACCGTCGGCGGTGACCTCGCCGTGGTCGACGTGGGTGGGGCCACCACCGACGTGTACTCGGTGCTCACCCCCGACGAGCGGGCCACCGGGCCCGGTCGGGAGGTCGCTGGCACCCTCTGGCGGGCCCGGACCGTCGAGGGGGACCTGGGCATGCGGTGGAGCGCCCCCGGGGTGCTGCGCGCCGCCGTGGAGGAGCGGCTGCTCACCGCGGGCGACGCCGACGACCTGGCCGCCGACGCGGATCGTCGGGCCGCCGACCCGGCGTTCCTGGCCGTCGACGACGCGCAGCGGGCCGTGGACGCCCGGATCGCCACCCTCGCGGCGACGGTGGCGTTGCGGCGACACGCGCGGGGCGCCGCGACCGGTGAGCGTTCCGGGCGGGACCTGCGTGACGTGCGGTTACTGGTGGGTTCCGGTGGGGTGCTGCGGCACGCGCCGACGCCGGTGTCCGGGCAGGTGTTGGCGGCGGTCCTCACCGACCACGCCGGTGGGTGGGCGTTGCCGCGTGCCGCCGACGCGGTGGTCGACGCCGACTACGTGTTGGCCGCCGGAGGGCTCCTCGCCCAGGAGCATCGGGCGGCGGCGGGGGCACTGCTGCGTCACCATCTGCGGACACATTGAGACGCGCCGACCCGACACGCCGTGTCGCAACACACGACAGGCCGGGTGTGGGTTGACAACCGACGGGGGTCGGCACGTACCGTCTTTGAGTCCTACCACGGGAAGCGGCTGTTGTTCGCTTCGTCCCTTCGTCCGCTGGCCGAGCGACATGTTTCAGCATCATCGTCGCGGCGGCCAGGTCCAGCGGGCGGGGGTCGGCGGGGCGGCGCGAACCGGCCGCGGTTACCGGTGTATGGGCAGGGTGAGGTGCACGGCCAGTAGACAACGGCCCGGCGGGGGCAGCCAGTCCGCGTCCGGTCGGTCCGAAGGTCGTCGTGCCCCATCCTCGCCACACCGGCCGGGAAGGGCCTGGGAGCATCGGGGCGCGGCGTACGCCGCGCCCCGATTTCGTCCCCACCGCGTCCCGTGCCGCCTTCCGTGACCAGGTGACGAGAATTAGGTCGGCCGGTCCTTCCTCGACCTCTTCCTCATCACCTGATCATCGCGCCCCACCGCTCACCGCCGCCTGCCCGATGCGGCCGTCAGGACCGGCAGCCGGGTAACCTTCGCCCCGTGATCGAGGTGAAGCTGCGGTGACGATGCTGGAGCGGGACGAAACCCACGCGCCCACGGTGACCGGCGCGCCGGTCGTCGCCGGTCGACCGTTGCCGCTGCCCGTCGCCGCGCCCCTGGCGATCGCCGCCGGGCTGGCCCTGCTGGTGGCGTTCCCCCCGTACGGGGTGTGGCCGCTGGCCCCGGTCGGCGTGGCGTTGCTGGCCGCCGCCGCACACCGGCGGCGGTTGCGCGCCGGTGCCGGCCTGGGTTTCCTCACCGGGGTCGCGTTCTTCGCCCCGCTGCTGGCCTGGACGAACCTGCACACCGGCTACCTGCCGTGGGTGCTCCTGTCGCTGTTGCAGGCCGGCTACCTGGCGCTGCTCGGCGCGGCCACCGCCTGGGTGTCCCCGCTGGTCGACCGGGTCCGCTGGTCGTGGCCGGTGCTGACCGGGCTGCTGTGGGTCGGGCAGGAGGCGCTGCGTGACCGCACCCCGTTCGGTGGGTTCCCGTGGGGGCGGTTGGCGTTCAGCCAGGACACCTCCCCGCTGCTGCGCCTGGCCGCGCTGGGCGGCGCCCCGCTGGTGACGTTCGCGGTGGCGCTCCTCGGCGGGCTGCTCGTCACCGCCGTCTGGCGCGGATGGGCCGTCGCCCGTCGTCGTGCGCCGCAGGGCACCACCGCGCCCCCGCACAGCCCGCTGGACGCCGCGCCCGACCCCCAGACCGCCCCGCCGGGCGACCACCGCCCAGATGGCGCTACGGCGGCGCGGCGGTGGCGTCCGATTGTCGTACCGGCCGCCGTGGCCGTCGCGCTGACCGCCGGGGCGCT
Organism: Micromonospora sp. WMMD964; assembly: GCF_029581455.1. Lineage (NCBI taxonomy): Bacteria > Bacillati > Actinomycetota > Actinomycetes > Micromonosporales > Micromonosporaceae > Micromonospora > Micromonospora sp. WMMD964. The sequence continues at coordinate 4,465,540 of NZ_CP120860.1, forward strand.
GCTCGTGCCCGTCGCCGCCGCCGGGTCCGGCGCCACGGTGACAGTGGCGATCGTGCAGGGCAACGTGCCGCGCCTGGGCCTGGACTTCAACGCCCAACGCCAGGCGGTGCTCAACAACCACGTCGACGCCACCCTCGAACTGGCCGCCCGGGTCGCCGCCGGCCAACAGGACCAACCCGACCTGGTGGTGTGGCCGGAGAACTCCAGCGACATCGACCCGCTGCGCAACCCCACCGCCGGGGCGCGGATATCCCAGGCCGCCGACACCGTCCGCGCGCCGATCCTGGTCGGCGCGGTGCTGCTCGGGCCGGGCGCCGGGCAGGTCCGCAACGCGGGCATCCTGTGGCGGCCCGGCACCGGCGCGGACCTGGACCAGCTGTACACCAAACGCCACCCGGTGCCGTTCGCCGAGTACGTGCCGCTGCGCGACGTGGCCCGCATGGTCAGCAAGCAGGTCGACCTGATCCGCAACGACTTCGTGCCCGGAAGCACCCCCGGCGTGGTACGCGTCGGCCCGGCCGTGCTGGGTGACGTGATCTGCTTCGAGGTCGCCTACGACGCTGTGGTCCGCGACACCGTCACCGGCGGCGCGCAACTGCTGGTCGTGCAGACCAACAACGCCACCTTCGACGTGGCGGAGGCCCGCCAGCAGCTGGCGATGGTCCGGTTGCGGGCCGTCGAGCACGGTCGGCCCGCGTTGATGGCCTCCACGGTCGGCGTGTCCGGGTTCGTGGCACCCGACGGGCGGGTAAGCGATGCCACCGGGTTCAACACCCGGGAGGTCGTGGTGCGGCAGCTGCGCCTCGACGACGGACGTACCCTCGCCACCCGGCTCGGTTGGTGGCCGGAGGTGGCGCTCGCCGCGTTGGCCGCGGCGGCCCTGGTCGGCGCCGCGACGGTGCGCCGGCGGCAGCGGATCATGCCCGGATAGCAACAGCCGGTACGCCGGCGGGAGCGGAGGAACCGTGATCCAGGCGACCGATACGATCCGACGCCCGGACGAGGTGCCCGGTGTGGGTCGGGTGCTGGTGGTGATCCCCACCTACAACGAGGCCGACAACATCGCGGCGATCGTGGGCCGGGTCCGGCGTGCCGCCCCGGCGGTGCGGATCCTCATCGCCGACGACAACAGCCCCGACGGCACCGGTGCGATCGCCGACGCCCTCGCCGACGGCGACGCCCACGTGCAGGTGATGCACCGGCACGGCAAGGAGGGGCTCGGCGCGGCGTACCTGGCCGGGTTCGGGTGGGCCCGGGAGCACGGCTACCAGGCGGTCGTGGAGATGGACGCCGACGGCTCCCACGCCCCGGAGGACCTGCCCGCCCTGCTGGACGCCGCCCGGGACGCCGACGTGGTGATCGGGTCACGGTGGACCAGCGGCGCCCGCGTGCTCAACTGGCCGTTGCGGCGGCTGCTGTTGTCGCGCGGCGGGAACCTGTACGCCCGGGTGGCGTTGGGCATGCCGGTCTCGGACGCCACCGGTGGTTACCGGGTGTACCGGATCAGCGCGTTGGACGCCATCGATCTGGAGTCGGTGACCTCCCAGGGGTACTCGTTCCAGGTGGAGCTGTCCCGGCTGGCGCATCAGGCCGGGGTGCGGATCGTGGAGGTGCCGATCACGTTCGCCGAGCGGGAACGCGGGGACAGCAAGATGAGCCCGAAGATCGTGGCCGAGGCGCTGTGGCGGATCACCGCCTGGGGTGTGCAGGACCGCCGCCAGGCGGTACGCCGTGGCCTGCACGGCACGGCCACCGGTCAGGCGCGGTGGCCGTGAGCGAGGTCGTGTCATGCTGGATGGGCGGGACACGCCCCTGGGTTTCGCGGGAATGGCGATGAGGTGAGATGCGCCGAGGACTGAGGTTCGTACCGTTGGCCCTGTTGCTGGCGGTGGTGCTGGAACTGGTGGTGTTCGTCGGTGTGGGGCGGGCACTGGGGTTCGGGGTGGCCGTGCTGCTGGTCTTCGCGGCGTCCCTGCTGGGGTTGGTGCTGCTGCGCCGCGAGGGCATGCGCGCCTGGCGTGGTTTCCGGTCCGCCGCGGCGGCCGGGCAGCCACCGGGCGGGCAGGTGACCGACGGGCTCGTCGGGTTGGCCGGAGCGTTGCTGCTCGCGGTGCCCGGTCTGGTCAGCGGCCTGGCCGGGTTGCTGCTGCTGGTGCCGCCGGTGCGGCGACTGGCCCGCGCCGGGGTGCGACGCGCCACCGAGCGGCGGGTGTCGTCGATGGTCGCCGGTGACCTGTTCGGGCCCCGCACGGTGCGGGTGCGCCAGGGTGCGCCGCAACCGACCCCGCGACCGGAGCAACCGGTGGTGGTCGACGGCGGCCGGGCCATCGAGGGCGAGATCGTGGAGCCGGGCCGCCACTGAGCACGAGAACGACGACGCCCCCGGGGTAACCCCGGGGGCGTCGTCGTCGTACGTCGTGCGGCTCAGGCGCGGCCGCGACGGGTCCGGACCTCCTGCAGGCGCTCCTCGAGGATGTCCTCCAGTTCGGCGATCGAACGCCGCTCCAGCAGCATGTCCCAGTGGGTACGCGGCGGCTTGGCCTTCTTCTGCTCCGGCTCGCTGCCGTCGACGAGTCGGGCGACGCTGCCGTCGAACTTGCACTCCCAGGTCGTCGGGACCTCGGCGTCGACGGCGAACGGCACCTCGAACTGGTGGCCCTTGGCGCAGAGGTACTCGCGGGTCTGACGCGGCGCGAGCTCCGTGTTGCGGTCGGATTCGTAGCTCACCGCGCCAAGGCGGCTTCCGCGCAGCATACGCTCGCCCATGATCGACTTCCCCTCGTTCGTGGTGCTGGTCTTCTGGGTGTAACGGTGTGTTCCCGTCGAGCCATTCCCGCCCGAGGGCGTGAGGCGTCCACGGGCGGACCGGGACCAAGGGTAACCGGCCCGGGCGGTCAGCCGGCCAGGTGATCCCGGGCAGGTCGCGACTGCGGCGTGTCCGCCGCCACCGGGGATGTTAACCGCCCGGACCCCGCGAAGGTTGCGCCGGCCCGCTCAGGCACTCGGCTCGCCCGTCGACGTCGGGCCCAGCCGGGCCAACGCCAACGCCAGATCACTGACCTGGTCACCGAGCTGCGCCACCCGCCGCTGGGCCAGGTCCCGATCGGTTTCGGCGGCGTCGAGTCGTACCGTCAGGGCGGTGGCCTGGCCCTCGGCGGTGGCCGTGGCCTGCCGGGCCGCGGCCAGGTCGGCGGTGAGCGTGTCCCGGTGCGCGACGGTCGCGGCCAGCTCGGCGCGCAGCCGAGCCGCGAGTTCGGCGGCCTCCTGCCGGGCGTCGTCGGCCTGCTGGGCGGCGACCACCGCGCGGTCGCGGGCCCGTTCGGCCTGCTCCCGCGCGCGGGCGGTGTCGGCCGCCTCGGCGCGGGTCCGCGCGGCGTCGGCGCGGGCCTGCTCGATCTGACGCCGCACGTCCTGCACCTCGGCCTGCCACCGCCCGGCCCGGTCGGTCGCCTCGGCGGCGGCCCGGGTGGCCCGTTCGGCGTCGGCGCGCGCCGCGTCGCGTTGCGCGGTCAGGTCGGTCACCCGTTGCCGCTCGGTGTCCCGCTCGGCCCGCAGGTCGCGCACCTCGGCGCGGGCCTGGTCCCGGTCGCGTTCCGCCTGGGCGCGCAACGCCTCGGCGGCGCTGACGTCGTGGCGTGCCTGGTCGCGGGCCGCCTCGGCGTGCTGGGCCCGTTCGTCGGCCGCGGTGGCCCGCCGCGTCGCCTGCTCGGCGCGCTGCCGGGCGTCGTCGGTGTCGGCGCGGGCCGCACGGGCCTGCTCGCGGGCGCGCGCCGCGTCGGCCGCCGCGGCTTCGGCGTCGTCGCGGGCCTCGTCGCGTTCGGTCTGCGCCGCCGCGACCTCGGCGGCGGCCTGCGCGAGTTGCCGCTGTACGCCCACCGGGGACAACTCGGCGTGCAGCGACTCGGTCAACGTCTCGACGATCTGGTCGAGGCGGTCCACGGCCTCCCAGGTGCGGGCCACCTGGCCGGGCAGGCCGGGGGCGTTGCGGTGGCGCATCCGACTGTTGCGTGACGCGCGCTGGCAGGCGCCGTCGTTGTCCCGGCAGTAGCGAAACGGTCGGCCCGCGCCGACTCGCTGCGGCACCGGCGCTCCACAGTGGGCGCACGGGCGGGTTTCGGTGGTGCTGGGCTGGGCGTCCATCGAGGGCGAAGTCTAGTGCCGGCCGTTCAGCTCGTCGTGCGGGCGGTGCCGTCCAGGGTGTAGCGGCGTTGCAGCAGCAGGGCCGCCAGCATCGCCACCGCCGGCAGCAACCCGAACCCGTAGCGGACCGCGGCGAGCGCCGCGTCCGGCTGGACCGGCGACTCACCGGCCGTCGAGGCCACGAAGCCACCGGCGGCCAGGCACAGGGCGTAGGCGTACGGGCCCAGGGCCGCGCCGGTGGCCTCGGTGGCCGTCCACACCCCGGTGTACGTGCCGGCGCCGGAGCCGGGGGCCGCGCGGATCACGTCGGGCAGCATCGAGAACGGCAGCAGTTGCATGCCGGCGAACGCCACCCCGAGCACCGCCACCGCGCCGATCAGCACCGGCAGGCCGGCCGGTCGACCCACCGCCAGCACCATCGACCCGAGGGCGAACGCGCCCTGCGCGCCGAGCAGCGCCCGTTGCTTGCCGACGCGGCGGGCCACCACCAGCCAGGCCGGGGTGACCAGCAGCGCGGGTGCGACGAACGCGGCCACCAGCACCGTGGTCAGGCCGGTTGCCCGCAGTTCGTACTCGGCGTAGTAGGGCACCCCGGCGAGCACCAGGTGGGTGGTGGTGGACATGGCCAGGTAGGCGGCGACGAGCCAGCGGAACTGCCGGTCGCGCAGCGCGGTGCGCAGTGCCCGCCATCCGCCATGCCCCGCCGGGGTGTGGTCCGCCGCCGATCCGCGTAGCCGGGTGATCCCGGCGACGCCGACCAGCATGGCCAGCAGCATCCCGACGGCGAGGAACACGCCCATCCGCTGGTACCCGGCGCGGGTCGCCGCGTCGCCGCCGGTGAGCAGCGGGGCGAGCAGGCCGGACACCAGGATGCCCAGGGTCAGCACGACCATCCGGAACGCCATCAGCCGGGTGCGTTCGTCGTAGCCGATGCGCAGGTCGGCCGGGGTGGCCAGGTAGGGGACCTGGTAGGCGGCGAAGAGCAGGTTGCCGACGACGAAGAACACCGCCACCCACACGGCGGCCGACGCGCCGGTCAAGCCACCGGGCACCGCGAACAGCGCGGCGAACGCCAGCGGCAGGGCGCAGCCGAGCAGCAGCAGGCGACGCCGGTCGCCGCGTCGGGTCTGCTCGACGTCGGCGCGGTGGCCCACCCAGGGGTGCAGCAGCACGTCGGCGACCTTCGGCAGCAGCAGCGCGATGCCGGCCAGCCACGGGTCGACGGCCAGCACGTCGGTGAGGAAGTAGAGCAGCAGCAGGCCGGGCACCGTCACCCAGACACCCATGCCGAGTGAGCCGGTCGCGAAGCCCGCCAGGGGGCCACGGGGAAGCGTCGCGTCGGTGGCGGCCGTGGACCGCCGGTCGAGCCCGGTCATCGCCGCATCCTCTCCGCAATCCAACGGTTGCTGGATTCTAGGGGCAGAATGGCGGCCATGACCATGCCCCGACGTCGTCCGGGTCGCCCGCGACGCGACGAGACCCGACCGACCCGCGAGGTGGTGCTCACCGCCGCGACCGCGCTGTTCGCCGAGCGTGGTTTCGACGCCGTCGGGCTGCGGGAGGTCGCCGCCGCCGCCGGGGTCGACGTCGCCACCGTCGCGCACCACACGGGTACGAAGGCAGCGCTCTACGACGCCTGCTTCGCCCGGGTCTTCGCCGCCGAGCGGGAGGTCCTGACCGACGCCGCCGAGCAGGCCCGCGCCGCCATCGACGGCGGGCCGGACGCGGCGCGGCGGGCCCTGCACGGGTTGGTCGACGTCTTCGTGGACTTCCTGGAGGACCGCCCGGAGACCACCGCGCTGTGGCTGCGTCGCTGGTTGGAGCCACAGCGGCACGCCGAGTTGGACCAGCGCTACGCCGACCCGTTGTACCGGTTGGTGGCCGAGTTGCTCAGCGCCGCGGCGGCGGCCGGCGCGCTGGTGGAGCCGACCCCGCATATCACCGTACGCAGCCTGGTGTGGGCCACCCACGGTCACGTGGTGGCGTTGGCCGCGGGCGCGCCGGGCGCCCGGGAACGGCGCGAGTTCCGGGCGTTCGTGCATCGGCTGCTCGACGGGCTGTACGGGTCGCCCACCCCTTGACGGGTCGCCGCCCGGCGACGATTATCCATCGGACGTTGGATTAGATGGGGGCGGCGATGGGCGTACCACCTCAGGTGGCGGTGATCGGCGCCGGCGCGGCCGGGCTCGCCGCGGTGAAGGCGTTGCGCGACGTCGACGCGTCGGTGGTCTGCTTCGAGGCCGCCGACCAGGTCGGCGGCCTCTGGGTGTACGGGGCACCGGACTCACCGGCGTACCGGACGTTGCACCTGAACACCAGCCGGGGCCGCACCCAGTTCGCCGACCATCCGATGCCCACCGACTGGCCCGACTACCCCGACCACACCCGGGTCGCCGGCTACCTGGCCGACTACGCCGACCGTTTCGGGTTGGGCGAGCACATCCGGCTGCGCCACACCGTCGAGCGGGTCACCCGCGATCCGGACGGCACCTGGACGGTGGCCGCGAGCGGGCCGGACGGGCCGGTGGAGGTCGGCGTCGACGCGGTGGTCGTCGCCAACGGACACAACCGGGTGCCCAAGCTGCCCGACCCGCCGTACCCGGGCACCTGCACCGCCGAACAGATGCACAGCCACGACTACCGGGGTCCGGAGCAGTTGGCCGGCCGACGGGTCCTCGTCGTCGGGGGCGGCAACTCCGCGATGGACATCGCGGTGGACGCCTCGTACGCCGCCACCCGCACGTTGTTGTCGCTGCGCCGGGGCGTCTGGGTGGTGCCGAAGTACCTGCTGGGCCGCCCCTCGGACACCCTCAACGGTGCGCTGGCCCGCCGGCTGCCGTGGCGGCTGCGGCAACGCATCAGCCAGACGATGCTGAGCACCACCGTCGGCAACCCCACCCGCTACGGGCTGCCCGCGCCGAGCCACGGCTTCCTGCAGGACCACCCGACCCTCTCCGACGGGCTGCTGTCCCGGCTGACCCACGGCGACGTCGAGGCCCGACCCGGGGTCGCCTCCATCGACGGTGACCGGGTCGAGTTCACCGACGGCCGCAGCGACACCGTCGACCTGATCATCTGGTGCACCGGCTACCGGGTGGCCGTCCCGTTCCTCGACCCGGCGCTGCTCGGCGACGGCGCGGACAGCCTGCCGCTGTACCGGCACGTGTTCCACCCCGACGCCCCCGGCCTGACCTTCGTCGGGCTGGTGCAGTCCACGGGGTCCGCGTTCCCCCTGGTCGAGGCGCAGGCCAAACTGGTCGCCGCGAACCTCGCCGGCCGGTACGCGTTGCCCGACCCGGATCGGCAGCGCGCCGCCTGCCGGGCCGAGCTGCGGGCCGCGACCGCCCGCTGGGGTCAACGCCGCCCGGCGATGCGCGTGGACTTCGACGTCTACCTGGCCGAGTTGACCCGGGAGTCGGCGGCCGGCGCGCGCCGAGCTGGGGCGGGGCGGTGACGAGCCGGTCCCTGGTCGGCAGACGGGTGCTGGTGACCGGGGCGAGCGGCACCTTCGGTCGCCATCTCGGGACGGCGCTGACCGCCGCCGGCGCCCGCGTGGTGGGGCTCGACCTGCACGCCCGCGCGGACGGCGACATGCCGGTGCTCGGCTGCGACCTGACCGACCCGGACGCCGTGGCACCGGCGGTGCGGGCCGCCGTCGACCGGCTCGGCGGGCTCGACCTGCTGATCAACAACGCCGGGGTGGGTGGCCCCGCCCCGGCCGAGTTGCCACCCGACGAGGTGGTCCACCGGCAACTGGAGGTCAACCTGCTCGCCGCGTGGCGGACCACCGCCGCCGCCCTGCCACCGCTGCTCGCCGCCCACGGACGGGTCATCTTCGTGGCCAGTCGGATGGCGGTGCTGCCCCTGCCGCTGGCCGCCGCGTACGGGGTCAGCAAGCGGGCCCTGGTGGCGTACGCCGACGCGCTGCGGCACGAGGTGGGCAGCCACGTCGGGGTCAGCGTCGTCTACCCGAGCATGGTCGCCTCCCCCATCCACGACAGCACCGCCGAGGCGGGGCTGTCGTTGCAGGGGGTGTCCCGCCCCGAGCCGGTGCAGGGGGTGGTCGCGGCGATCCTGCGTACCGCCGCCGCCCGTCGGGCACCCCGGGACGTGGCCACCACCGCCCGTGGGCGGCTGGAGATGGCCGTCGGCCGGCACGCGCCCGCGCTGGCCGACCGGCTGGTACGCCGTACCCTCGCCGCCCGGCTCGCCGCCGGTGACCTGGACTCCGCGCCGCTGGCCGCCGGGATGGTCCGTCGCCACCGGGAGCGGTGACCCTCGGGTCAGGGCGTGGCGATCGCCGCGCGGGACCGGTCGGTGGCGATCCGCACGGCCAGCGCGGCCAGAGCCGTCCCGGTCACCCACCGCTGCACCCGCAGCCACACCGGTCGGCGGGCGAAGAATCCCGCGAGGGAACCGGCGGTGAGCACGATCAACGCGTTCACGCTCAACGCGACAGCGATCTGGGTCAGACCGAGCAGCAGGCTCTGCGTGGCCAGGTGCCCGCGCGCCGGGTCGACGAACTGGGGCAGCAGCGACACGTAGAGGATGGCGATCTTCGGGTTCAGCAGGTTGGTGACCAGGCCCATGGTGAACAGCCGCCGGGGCGGGTCCGGTGGCAGCGGCGCGGGTCGGAACGGTGAGTGCCCGCCGGGGCGCAGCGTCCGCCAGGCCAACCAGAGCAGGTAGCCGGCACCGGCCAGCTTCACCACCGCGTACAGCGTCGGCACCAGGACGAACACGGCGGCCAGACCGGCGACCGCCGCGGCCAGGTAGACCCCGAAACCGGCGGCCACCCCGAGCAGCGAGACCAGCCCCGCCCGTCGGCCCTGCGCCACCGAGCGGGACACCAGGTAGACCATGTTCGGACCGGGGGTCAGCACCAGCCCCAACGCGACCAGCGCGATACCCAGCAGCGCACCCGAACCCACCATCGACGTCCCCCCGTCCGGTAGTCCCCACACCGACCGTAATCGGGACGAACATCCCGGCCGAGGGCCACCTCGCGGCCGGTGGCCTGCGGTTGCGCCCCTCGGCGGGAATGGTCACCGGGCCGGGTGCGCTGACCTCCTGCGGAGGCTCGTCGTTGCCCTCGGGCGGCGCGTTACCGTGACCAGGGGAGGTGCCGCAGGGTGACCGAAGCGTGGGAAGCGGCCGTGGAGGCGCAGATCCGGGGAGCCGTGCAACGCGGCGAGTTCGACGACCTGCCCGGCATGGGCAAGCCGATCCCCGGCCGGGGTACGCCGTACGACGAGTCCTGGTGGATCAAGAGCTTCCTGGAGCGCGAGGCGCTGCCCAGCGACCTGCTCCTGCCCACCCCGCTGCACCTGCGCCGACGCATCGAGCAGATCCCCGACGAGGTCCGCGACCTGCCCACCGAACAGTCCGTCCGCGACGTCGTCGGGCAGTTGAACGCGCAGATCGTGGCGTGGCTGCGCAACCCCGACGGCCCCCGGGTGGTGGTGCGCCCGGTGAACGTCGACGAGGTGCTCCGCCGCTGGCGCGCCGAACACACCCCGCCGAGCGTGTCGACGCCACCGACCGAGCGGGCCGTCGTCGCCCCGCCGCACCGGTCCCGCCGTACCTGGTGGCGGCTGCCGTGGCGGCGCCGGTCCCGCTGACCGCCTGGTCGGCCTCCGGCACACTGTGCGGATGGTGATCGAGTTGCGGGCGGCGGAGCTCGCGCTGCGGCCCTGGGTGGACGACGACCTGGACGCGCTGCGGGCGGCGTACCGGGACCCGGTGCTACGCCGGTGGACGCGGCTGCCGGTGACCAGCCCGGACGAGGGGCGGCAGTGGCTTTCGCGGACGCGACGGGACTGGGCCGACGGTCGCCGGTACAGCTTCGCCGTGCTGGAGGACCACGCGGACGGTCCACGGCTGGTGGCGAACGTGGTGCTCAAGGGCGTCACGCCGCAGCGCCCGGCTCCCGAGGTGGGCTACTGGACCGCGTCGTGGGCGCGCGGGCGCGGCGTCGCCCCGCGCGCGGTCACCGCGCTCAGCGGCTGGGCGTTCGACAGGTTTCCTGGGCTGACGCATCTGGACCTGCTGCACCAGGTGGACAACGTCGCGTCCTGCCGGGTGGCACAGAAGTGCGGCTTCGCCTACGAGGAGACGCTGCCCGCCCGGCCGCCGACCTTTCCGCTGGACGGGCACCGGCACGTGTTGCCGGTGCCCGTCCGTCAGCTCCATCCGGGGCGGATGCGGTAGCGCGCGGTCCGGCCCGTCAGTCCACGGCGGCACGCCAAACCCACGAGGTGCGCCGGGCCCGGCCGGGCAGCTCACCACGGCCGGTCAACCACAGCAGCACGTCCGGCACGGGCCCGTCCGGCGCGTCCGGGAAGAGTCGCCCCAGCACCAGCGTGCTCAGCCGCCGCGGTAGTTGCCACGGCACGCCCAGGCCGACCGTGATGTCGTGGGTGTGCAGCAGGGTCTCGGCCACCCCCATCGCCGCGAAGCCGGCCGGGTCGCACGGGCCCCAGTGCCAGGCCCGCGCGTCGGCCGGGGCAGCGTCGACGGCGGCGGCGAGCAACCCGGCGCAGGCGGTGACCACGGTGAGGGTCTGCGCGGGGCTGGCGTCGGGGGAGACCCGCAGGTCGTACGGAAGGTAGCCGTCGTCCGGGCGGCCGGTGACCTGGCCGGCGTACGCGAGCAGGTCGTGCGCCACGTGCGCCGCCGTGGTCCAGCAGCTCCAGGTCAACGTGCCGGCGGGCACCGACCAGTCGCGCTCGCGGTGCGGGTGCAGCACACGCGTCATCTCGTCGGCCGCCTGGAGCAGGTCGGCGCCGGTCACCGGTGACATCCGTCGACCCTCGCAGGTGCGCTCCGCGATGGCAATCGAGATCACCCACCGACCGCCCCTGGAAACACCTACTGCCGACGCTGGGGTGCTATCGGTGCCGCCCGTGATCCGGGCGGAGCTGCGCTGACCGCTACCCGCCGAGTCGGCTCACCTGCTCCGTCACCGCCCTGAGGAGGGCGATGAGCGCGGGGGCGGCAGGCGTGTCCCGGGTGACGGCGACCAGCCGGCGGCCCACGGTGACCTCGGCGACGTCCCGGATGGCGAGCGCCGGGTCGTCACGGGGCAGGGTCAGGGCCGGCATGAGCGCGACGGCGGTCGCGGCGCGGACCAGTTCGAGTTGGACGTCGGCGTCGTTGGAGCGGTGCCGCAGGTCGGGTTCGTACCCGCCGAGGGCACGGCAGGTGCCGACCACCATGGCGTGGTGGCCGGTGCCTTCGGCCGAGGCGGCCCAGATGTCGGCACGCAGGTCGGCCACCGCGACGGGCCCACCGGACCGGGCGAGTGGATGCGCGGCGGGGAGCACGATCCGCAGGGGCTCCTCGAGCAGGAGCGTGAACCGCAGACCGGCCGGTCGGGGGCGGGGATGGCTGTCGTACTCGTCGCCGATGACCAGGTCGACGGTGCCGAGGCGAAGACCCGGCAGGGACTGCTCGAGTTCGAGTTCGAAGATCTCCACGCGGACCTGCGGGTGTTCGGTCCGCAGCCGCGCCACGGCGGGGATGAGCAGGCGGCGAGCCGCCGACTGCAGGCCCCCGGCACGGACCGTGCCGCGGACGTCGCCGCCGAGGGCGGCGAGGTCGGCCTGCGCCGCCTCGGCGGCGGACAGCAGCACCCGGGCGTGCTGGGCGAGGAGCTGCCCGGCATCGGTGAGCCGCACGCCGCGCCCGGCCTTGTCGAGCAGCCGGACGCCGACCTCCCTCTCCAGCCGGGCGAGTTGCTGGGAGACGGTGGACGGGCTGTAACCCAGAGCCGCCGCCACCGCCGCCAGGGTGCCGCGCTCCTCAAGCTCGCGCAGGAAGCGCAACCGCCGCAGGTCCAGCTCGATCATGCGGAAATCGTAATGATTGACCTGCGGGAATCATCGCTGGACCTGACGGGTCGGGTCTCCGATCCTGGCTGCATGGGTGCAGCACTGTGTCTCCTGTCCGCGGCGTGCTTCGGCGCCATGGCGATCTTCGGCAAGCTCGCCTACGACGCGGGTGTCCCAACCGGGGAGTTGCTGCTGGTGCGCTTCACCCTGGCCGCCGTCCTGCTCGGGGTCGCCCTGCTGGTGCGGCCGGGTCTCCGCCGCGCTTCGCCCACTCCCGGGCGGCCGGCGATGACGGGTCGCCAGGTGCTGGCCGTCGCCGTCGGGCTGGGTGCCGTCGGCTACGCCGCCCAGGCGGGTCTGTTCTTCTCCGCCCTGCAACTGATGGACGCCTCGCTGCTGGCCCTGATCCTCTACACGTACCCGGTCCTGGTGACAGTGGGGGCGGTGCTGCTCGGCCGCGACCGGCTCTCCCCGAGGCGCGGCGCCGCGCTGGTGGCGGCGTCGGCCGGAACGCTGCTGGTTTTGCTCGGCGCCGGTGGCGTGGGTTTTCATCCGCTCGGGGCGCTGCTGGCCTTCGGCGCCGCGATGACCTACACGATCTACATCCTGGTCGCCGACACCGTCGTGCACCGGATGGCACCCGTGGTGCTGTCCGCGCTGGTGTTGGCCGGCGCGGCCGGGACCCTCGCCGTCCGCGCCCTGCTCACCGGCGGCGTGCACGTGGACTTCGGGTGGCGAGGCTGGTTCTGGGTGGTCTGCATCGCCGTGGTGTCCACAGTCGCGGCGATGCTGACCTTCTTCGCGGGGCTGCGGCGCACCGGCCCGTCGACCGCCGCCATCCTGTCCACTGTCGAACCCGTGGTCACCGCCGTCCTCGCCACGGTGGTCCTCGGCGAGAACCTGACAGTGGTGCAGCTCGTCGGCGGCGCCCTGGTGCTGTCCGCCGTCGTCGTGCTCCAGCGCCGGTCGGTCCGGGCACAGCGCCCCCCACGGGATCCGGCAGCTGAACCAGCGACGGTAGCGCCGTAGACACCGCGCCCGCCGGGCGTCGTCAGCCTGCGGCGGCCGGGTGCGAGTCGAGGCGTCGGGTGGAGCCCGCCGCGAGGGCCTGCTCGACGTGCTGGACGCCGACCCGGACCAGGTCGCCGTACTGGTCGGTCGGCAGGTGCTCGGCGAGGCTACGAGCGGTGTGCAGGTGTGCCCGGGCCCGGGCGGTGTCGCGCAGTCGCCGGTGCACGTCGGCGAGGTTCAGGTGCAGCGACGGCAGGAAGTTCCGTACCTGAAGTGCGTGGTGGTGCTGTCGGGCGCGTTCGTCGGTGAGGTCGGAGACGGCGGCGAGGGCGCGTTCGTCCCACACCAACTCGTTCTCGGGGGTGTCCTGCAGGTCGGCGAGGTGATGGGCCAGGGTGCAGCGGTGCAGGGCATCGCCGGTGGCGCCGATCTCGTCCCACAACGCGGTGAGGCGGTGCCGGGCTCGGGTCGGGTCACCGGCCTGGCCGAGCTGCACCGCCTCGATGATGCGCGTCATGGTCGGGTCGGGTGTGGGCTGGTCGTCCATGCCGCCGATGCTCGGGCCTCGACCCGGTCGAGGGTCAAGTCACGCGTGCACCGGCTACCGCCGCGGGCGCTCCCCGAGGGTGGACACGACGGCCCGTTGCAGCACCGCCGTCGTTCCCAGCACCGTGCCGGCCGGTCCGTCGGGGGTGTCCGCCACGAGATAGCTACGCTCACCGAGGTACTCGTACGTCCGCTCGTCGAAGATCCACTCGTCGCGTCTGTCGAGTTCGGTGTGCCCGACGGCGATGCCCCGCCGACCATCCGCGTCGGTGACCCCACGGACCACCTCGACCCCGGGGATCTTCGCCGCCGCCCGGTAGAGCGCCGCGCTCGTCGCAGGCGGCATCAGCGACTCGCGCAGGACGTCACCGATCGCGGTGAACGCCGCGCCGTCGCGGCTGTTACCCCCACCCCGTTGCCCCCGCTCCCGGTAGAGCTTCGCCAGCAACGCGTCCGGGTCGGCGGGCAGATCGACGAGCACCGCGTTCGGCGTCACGTCGTCGAGTCGCGACCGCCGGGGGATCACCTCCGCGAGGGGTACGTCGAAACGCGGCTCCTGCAACAGGCCCTCGCCCGGCTCGTACCGCGGGATCCAGAGCTCCCGTTCGCGTACCGGTTGCAGGCGGGCCGGACCGTCGCCGAACTCAGCGAAGGCACCCCGGCTGCGGATGTAGACGTACTCGCCCTCGCCGGACGACGGCCCCGGCTTGTCGACGGCGGCGTCGGCCATCCGGTTCAGCAGCAGTGTCGCGCCGCCGGGTTCGCCCGGCGCGACCGCCACGACCACCGGCGCGCTGTCCGACGCCCACGGCTGGGCGACCACGCCGGCCGCGACCACGGCGGTCAGCACGCCCGCCGCCGGCGCGAGCACCAGCATCCGCCGCGGCCGCCGGACCGGCCGTCCGATCTCGCTCATCAGGTGGTGTCGCAGCGCCTGCCGGCGCGTCGCCGAGAGCGTCGGCACGTGGGGGGCGGTGGGCTCGCTCATCGGTACTCTCCCTGCTCGACGGGGATCTTTCGGGTACGTGCCATCTCCTGCTCGGCCAGCGCCCGTAACCGGGTCCGGGCCCGGGACAACCGGGACCGCACCGTCCCGACGGGTACGCCCAGCGCCTCGGCGGCCGCCGCGTAGTCCAGTTGCGACCACACGCACAGCAGGAACACCTCCCGGTCCGCCCGGCGCAGTGCCCGCAGCGCCGCCAACGCGGCGGCCACCTGGTCGGCGTCGTGCAGCCGACCGACCACCTCGTCGGCGAAGTCGGGGACCGTGTCGCGTGCCGGCAACCGCCGCAGCGCCTCCCGGTGCCGCCGCGCCGCCCGCCGCCGGTTGCGCAGCACGTTGGTGGCGATGCCGAGCAGCCACGGCCGGAGAGCGCCACCGTCCGGGCGCAGCGACTCACGGATCCGCCACGCCTCCAGGAAGGTCAGCGACACCACGTCGTCGGCGAGCGCCGGATCGCCCCCACTCCACACCGCGTGCCGACGAACCGCGTCGGCGTGCTCGTCGAAGAGTTCCCCGAACGCCTCGGTGTCTCCCGCGCGGATTCGGCTCCGCATCTCAGCTGTCACACCGGTACCTGTCCGCAGCCGCCCCTGAGTTCCCGTTTTCGTGAGCCGACTGACGACGTGTTCCGGCCCGGTCGCGTCCCGCCCTGCTGATGTTGGCAGACTGACCGGCATGACAGGTCTGACCGCCGACATGGTGGTCGACGGTCGAGAGCCGCGCGCCCCCGTCCTCGCCCGGAACGGGCGTCTGCTCGGCTACGTCCTCGCTCCCGTCAGCCGGGCCGGTGACAATCTCGACACCCAGGTCTGGCTTGCCGACGTCGACGACGTGGGCGTGGCGCGCCGGGTGACCACCGACACCGCGACGGAGTCTCGGCCACGCTGGTCGGCGGATTCGGGGGCGTTGTTCTTCCTGTCCGACCGCACCGACCGAGGCACTCCTCAGCTGCACAGGTTCGCCGTCGCCGAGGGCACGGTGACCGCGTTGACCACCTGGCGTGCCGGCATCATCGACCATCTGCCCCTCGCCGCCTCCGGCCATCTGCCCCTCGCCGCCTCCGGCCTCCTGCCCCTCGCCGCCTCCGGCCTCGTCGCTCTGCTCGCCGAGGACGAGCCCACCGAGGAGGACGAACGCCGCGCCCGGGACCGCGACGACGCCATCGTCGCCGGCGAGCGGGAGTCACGTGCCCGGTTGCGGCTGCTCGACCTCGACACGGGCACCATCACCACACCGGATGTGTTCGGCGACCGACACGTCGTGGAACTGCGACAACGGCCCGACGGCGGCCCGCTCGCCGTGCTGACCCAGGCCAGCGCCGACAACGACCACGGCCCCCGCAGCGGTCGGCTACACCTGTTCGACATCATCAGCGGCGCCGTGGAGGACCTTGGACCGGTCGCGGCCGACGCGCGCTCGCTGGCCTGGTGGTCGGCTGAGGACGGGTGGCACCTCGGTTACCTCGCCCTCACTCCACCGGCACTGCACGCCGGTACCGCCGTGTTCGACCTCGCCCTGGGCAGCCGGGTCCTGCGCAACCGCACCGCTGATCTCTCGATGTGCCCCACCGAGCTGTGCCAGACCGATGCCGCCGCACTGGTGGTGTTCGCCGACGGTCTGAACACGACGGTGGCCCGGCTCGGCCCCACCGACCTCACGATCCTGTCGACGCATCCGGGACGCCTGAGCGACCTCACCACCACCGGCACCGGCGGGATGATCGCCGCGTTGACCAGTGGGCGGTATCGACCCGTCGACGTCCATGTCGGGCCCCCGGCCGGGCCCCTACGAAAGATCACCGACAGCCGCCCAGAGCTGAGTGGGCTCACTCTCGGTACGCAGGAACCGCTGGCCTACCAAGCCACCGACGGCCTCGCCCTCGACGGCCTCCTCGTACTCCCGGTCGGACGAACCGCCTCGGAAGGCCCGTTCCCGCTGATCACGATCGTGCACGGCGGCCCCTACGACCGCCACGCCGACCGTTGCCAGTTGTTCTGGTTCCCCAGCGCGCAATGGTTGGCCGCCGCCGGCTACGCGGTGTTCCTGCCCAACCCGCGCGGCGGCCAGGGCCACGGCCACCGGTTCGCCGCCAGCGTCGCCGGCCGGGTCGGTCGGGAGGAGTGGACCGACATCCAGACCGGCATCGACCTCCTCATCTCCCGGGGCATCGCCGACCCCCTCCGGTTGGGAATCGCCGGGTGGAGCCACGGCGGCTTCATGTCCGCGTGGGCCGTCGGCCAGACCGACCGTTTTCGCGCCGCGCTGGTCGGCGCCGGTGTCGTCGACTGGGGCATGCTCGCCGCGACCGGGGAGAACGGCCAGTTCGAAGCGGCGCTCGGTGGAAGCACCGGCTGGTCCGGCGTCGGCCCACACCGACACGACGCGGTCAGCCCGGTCTCCTTCGCCAGCCACATCCGCACTCCGGTGCTCATCCTGCACGGCGCCGAGGACACCAACGTCCCCCTCGGGCAGGCCGTGTACCTACACCGGGCGCTGCGCCACTTCGACGTCGAACACGAGTTCGTGATCTACCCGCGAGAGGGCCACTCGATCCGGGAACGCAACCACCAACTCGACGTCCTGCGCCGGACCCGGGCCTGGTTCGACCGCTGGCTCCGGCCCTGACCCGCGCGTTACAGAACGGCCGCTACCTAAGCAGTGTCATGCGGTGGAGTACGGCATCAACCGCCGCAGGCGCACCGTGTGTTCTAGACCCGAGGGGCGTCGTTGACGGCGAACCGGTCGAGGGCATGCAGAACGTGCTCCCGCGTCTCGGTGCTGCCGAGGTGTCCTGCGCTCTCGATCACGGTCAGGGTGGAGTCGGGCCAGGCCCGGTGCAGGTCCCACGCTGTTTGCAGCGGTCCACCCAGGTCGAGTCGGCCATGGATGAGGGCGCCCGGAATGCCGGCCAACTGGTCGGCGTCGCGCAGTAGTGCGCCTTCCTCCAGCCACGCACCGTGGGAAAAGTAGTGCGCGCAGATTCGTACGAAGGCCAGCCGTGCCGCGGAGGGGCGGTCGCCGTACGGGTTGGATACGCCGCCGGTCTCTCCGGACAGGACTGCGTCTTCCCAGGCGCACCAATCGATCGTGGCCTGCTCCCGCACGGCGAGGTCAGGGTGTTCCATGAGGCGGGCGTAGGCGGCGACGACATCCCCGTCGCGGGTGGTGCCCGGGACGCCGTCGAGAAACCGTTCCCACTGTTCGGGGAAGAACCGGCCGACGCCCCGGTAGAGCCAGTCGATGTCGGCGCGCCGGGTCATGGTGACGGCGGAGATGACGATCTCGGACACCCGTCGGGGGTGTTGCTGCGCGTAGGCAAGGATGAGCGTGGAGCCCCAGGAACCGCCGTGCAGCAGCCAGCGGTCGATGTCGAGGCGTTCGCGGAGCCGCTCCATGTCGGCGATCACATGCCAGGTGGTGTTGTGCCGCATGTCGGTCGCCGGGTCGCTCGCGTGCGGTGTGCTGCGGCCGCAACCACGCTGGTCGAACAGGACGATCCGGTACCGGTCTGGATCGAAGTACCGGCGCCAGCCGGCCCCACATCCGGAACCGGGACCGCCGTGGACGACCAGCGCCGGCTTGCCGGCCGGGTTGCCGCACACCTCCCAGTAGACGCGGTTGCCGTCGCCGACGTCGAGCATGCCCGTGTCGTACGGCTCGATCGGCGGGTACAGCTCGGTCAAGGCCCGGACCTCCGATAATGAGAAGGGAAGCGATCGTATGGTGACGATCGCGCCGATCCTCGGCCGCAGGTGAACCCCTATCCGACGAGTGTCTGGATGCCGAGGGTGGTGATCAGCGCGAGACGCTCGGCGTCCTCGGTGCCGGGTTCGGCGGTGTAGACCATGATGCGCAGGTCGCTGCCGGCGACGGTCAGGATGTCGCAGTCGAGGGTGACAGCGCCGACGTGCGGATGGACGATCGTCTTGCGGGCGGCTTCGTGCTGACCGGCGATGCCGGTGTCCCACAGCTCGGCGAACAGGTCACTGTGCAGGCGCAGTTCGGCGACCAGCCGGTTGAGACGCTGGTCGGCCGGGTAGCGGGCGGTGGCGGTGCGCAGGTCGGCGATCAAGGCGCTCTGCAGGGCGTGCCGTGACTGCGGGGTGTGCCGTACCCGGTCGCTGGGGTCGAGGAAGTTGCGCCACACCGCGTTGCGCTGGCGGCCGCGCCGTCCGGACGGGTCACCCATGAGGGCGGCGTAGGGCGGGTTGGCCAGCAGGAGCGTCCAGGCGGCGTCGAAGACGGCGACAGGCGTGTGGGTCAGCCGATCCAGCACGCGCTGCACGCTGGGCGTGAGGTGGGCGGGCACGCTGTCCGGTCCCGGCGGTCGCAGCCCGCCCAGCTGGTAGAGGTGCACGCGCTCGGGGGCGGCCAGCCGTAGGGCTCTGGCGAGGGCTTCGACGACCTGTGGCGACGGGCTGGTGGCGCGACCCTGTTCGAGTCGGGTGAGGTAGTCGACGGAGATCCTGGCGAGCTGGGACAGCTCCTCGCGTCGAAGCCCGGGGGTACGCCGCTGACCGCCGACGGGAAGTCCGGCGCTCTCCGGCGGGACCCGCTCGCGCCAGCGGCGCACCGCCTGCCCGAATTCCGTCGTTGCCACGACTGCCAGTGTGCCCGCCCCGACTCCGGCCTGCCTGGTACCGGCGTTCCCAGGAAGACCAGACGTCTGGCTGCTCACCCGGCCGTTTCGCAGGCTTGGGGCATGAGAAAGCACGACAATCACCTCGTGCCGGCGCATCGAGCGCACGGGCGCCGAGCGATGACCGCGGCGGCCGACCACAGGAAGAAGGAAGAACAGTGAGCAAGCTCGCGCTCGTCACCGGCGCCACCTCCGGGATCGGCAGGGCCTTCGCCGAACGCCTGGCCGCCGACGGCTATGACCTGGTGATCGTGGGCCGACGCAAGGACCGCCTGGAGGAGTTGGCCGCCGCCCACCCCGAGGTCACGGTCACGACGGTCGCCGTCGACCTGTCCACCACGGCGGGGATCGAGGCGGTCGCCGAGGTCTGCGCCACCGAGCCGCTGACCATGCTCGTCAACAACGCGGGCGTCGCCCACTACATGCCGCTCGCCGACCTCCCCGCCGAGAAGGCCGCCGAGCTGGTCAACGTCAAGGTCCTCGCCCCCACCATGCTCACCCGCGCCGTGGTCGCGGGCATGCAGGAGCGGGGTGAAGGCACCATCGTCAACGTGGCCGGCATGATCGCCTTCAGCGGCCCCGCCCCGCACTCCCAGATGCCCCGCCGCGCCGTCTACGGCGGCAGCCTGGCCTACCTCGTCGCCATCTCGCAGACCCTGAGCGCGGAGCTGGAGGGCACCGGGGTCACCGTGCAGGTCGTGTGCCCGGGGGTGGTGGCCACCGAGTTCCACGAGCGTCAAGGGCTGGACATGAGCAGGGTGCCTCGCATGACGGCCGACGACGTCGTCACCGCCAGCCTGCGCGGCCTGGAACTGGGGGAGACCGTCTGCGCCCCGGGTGTCGAGGACGCCGGTCTCCTTGACGCGGTCTTCCGAGCCGATCTCGCCGCGTTCGCCGCGCAGAGCCCCGAGCTGGCCACGCGCTACCGGACAGCCTGACCGCCACTCGCAATCGCCGGCGCGGCGTCCTTCGAAACACCGCCGGGAGTCGCCGCGCCAGCATTGCTGGTTTACCGGTAACAACAATCCAATAATCCACCACTACAAAAGGGGCGCATCGGACGTACATCATAATGACAGTTATTGTGTAACGCGCCGCGCGACGTGACGCACACTCAAGATCCACACAACGTCGGGGATGTTGCTGCCTCCAGAGCGTCGGAGGCGGCAACATCCCCGAAACTGCCCGGATCTTGCGCAGCCGGCGCGGTCCGGGACGGCGGCAGGAGCCCGGAAATGCGGTGGACGCAGCGACGCCGACGCTTGTAGCCTGCTGCGGAACGTGACCCCGCCCGAGGAGGTGAGACCCATGAACGTTGCAGCGATGTGGGTGCTCCCCCTTTCCGTCACGGTCGGGCGATTGACGTAGGTGTCGCCGGGAGCGCCTCGCCACTCCCGAAAGGCAACACCCATGCACTCTCGACACCACACCACTGCGGCGTCGCCGCACCAGCCCCTCTTCGACGTGATCATCGCCGGCTGCGGACCGACCGGCGCGATGCTGGCCGCCGAGCTACGCCTGCACGATGTCCGGGTTCTCGTCCTGGAGAAGGACACCGAGCCCACGTCGTTCGCCCGCATCGTCGGACTGCACGTACGCACCCTTGAGGTGATGGCGATGCGCGGTCTCCTGGAGCGCGTCCGCGCGCGGGGCCGGCAGCGCCCGGCCGGCGGCTTCTTCGCCGCCATCGACAAACCGGCGCCCGAGGACCTGGACACCGCGCACGCCTACCTGCTGGGCATCCCGCAACCGGTCATCGTCCACCTGCTCGAAGAGCACGCGATCGCCCTGGGGGCACAGGTCTGGCGCGGTACCGCGGTGGCCGGTCTTACCCAGGACGAGGACGGCGTGACGGTCGAGCTGGCCGACGGGGAGCAGCTGAGAACGCGGTACCTCGTCGGCTGCGACGGTGGGCGCAGCACGGTGCGCAAGCTGCTCGGCGTCGGCTTCCCGGGCGAGCCCTCGCGGCACGAGACGCTGATGGGCGAGATCATGCTGACCGCGTCCCCAGAGGAGGTCGCGGCGCGGGTGGCCCAGGTCGGCGACACCCACCGCCCGTTCTGGCTGCGGCCCTTCGGCGGGCAGGTGTACAGCGTCGTGGTCCCCGCCGGAGATGTCAGCGATCGTGCGCAGCCGCCCACCCTGGAGGATTTCCGCACCCGGTTGCGGGCCGTCGCCGGGACGGACTTCGGCGTGCACTCCCCGCGCTGGTTGTCGCGGTTCGGCGATGCCACCCGCCTGGCCGAGCGGTACCGGGTGGGGCGGGTGCTGCTGGCCGGGGATGCGGCGCACATCCATCCACCCATCGGTGGGCAGGGCCTCAACCTGGGCGTTCAGGACGCGTTCAACCTCGGCTGGAAGGTGGCCGCGCAGGTCCGGGGCTGGGCGCCGGAGACCCTGCTCGACACCTACCAGGAGGAACGTCGGCCGGTCGCCGAGGAGGTGTTGGACAACACCCGCGCCCAGACGGAGTTGCTGTCGCCCGAACCCGGCCCGCGGGCGGTGCGCCGCCTGCTCACCGAGCTGATGGACCTCGACGTGGTGAACCGCCGCCTGATCGAGAAGATCACCGGCCTCGACATCCGGTACGACTTCGGCCCGGGCCCGGATCTGCTCGGTCGCCGCCTGCGCGACATCGCCGTGGCATCGGGAACCCTCTACGAGGTGACGCACCGCGGCCGTGGGCTGCTGCTGGACCGCACCGGACGGTTGACCGTCGGCGGTTGGTCGGACCGGGTCGATCACCTCGTCGACCCCAGCGCCGCCGTGGACGCTCCGGGTGTCCTGCTGCGTCCGGACGGTCACATCGCCTGGATCGGCGACGGGCAACGGGACCTGGACGAACACCTCGCCCGTTGGTTCGGCGGCCCCACCGGCTGATCGGCGGCGTCCGCTGGCCCGGGCACCTGCGGCTCGGGCCGGCGGACGGGTCCGGCTCGGGTCAGGCCGACCCGTGGGTGGGCAGGTCGAGGAGGTCACGGGCTCCTTGGCGCAGCAGGGCCGCGGCGACGGACGTCCCGAGGGTGATCGGGTCGGCTGCCCACTCGTGTACGTCGAGCACGGTCTTGCCGTCGAGACTGATGACCCTCGCGCGCAGGCCGAGACGATCGTCGGGTTCGGTGCGCGCGAGCGCGGCGATGGGCGAGTGACAGGTGCCCTGCAGGATGTGCAGCATGGTCCGCTCGGCCATGGTCTCCCGCCAGGTACGCGGGTCGTTGAGGCTATCGGCCAGGTCGCGGGTGCGGGTGTCGTCGGCGCGGCACTGCAGGACCAGGGTGCCGGAGCCGACCGCCGGGATCATCGAGTCGACGTCGATCGGGTGGGTGATCCGGTCGGCCTGGCCGATCCGTTGCAGACCGGAGACGGCGAGCAGGAGCGCGTCGTACGCCTCACCGGCGTCGAGTTTGGCCAGCCGGCTGTTCGCGTTGCCACGGATGGCCACCGGGACCAGGTCCGGCCAGTGCAGGGCCAGTTGCGCGACCCGCCGTACGGCGGAGGTGCCGACCCGGGTGCCGGCGGGTAGTTGCTCGATGCGCAGGCCGCCCGGGTGGACGAGGCAGTCCCGGACGTCGTCGCGGGCGAGGTAGGCGGCCAGCACAGTGCCCGCCGGTGCCGGTCGGTCCCCGGGTACGTCCTTGACGCAGTGCACGGCCAGGTCGACGTCCCCGTTGAGCAGGGCGGCGTCCACCTCCTTGGTGAACGCCCCCTTGCCGCCCAGCGCGGCCAGGTCGCCGAGCCACCGGTCCCCGCTGGTCGACATCGACCGCACCTCCCCGGTGACGTCGGGATGCCGGTCGGCGAGCATCGCGCGGACCCGTTCGGCCTGGGCCAGCGCCATCGGGGAGTTGCGGGTGCCGATGCGCAGCAGGCGGGAGTCGGACATACCGGCGAGAGTAGACCGTTGCACACATGGGTCGACGCCGAGCCCCACGTCGGACTCAGGCGGCCGTGAACCCTTCCGCCGCCTGCGGGTCTCCGAAGAGGGTGATCGCCGCGATCCCTCCCTCGGTGACCGTCAGCACCGCCACGCCGAAGAGGTCACCTCGGAACCATGCCACCACCGCGGGTTGGGCGTTCGCCTCGGTCGCCACCATTCTCCAGTCTCCTGCGGCTCCCATCGCCGGCGTCGCGAAGGCCAGGCACGCCTCGCGGCCGACGTAGGAGGTCGGCGAGCCGACCGGTTCGATGGCCGCGTCGGCGCGCAACACCTCGCGGAAGGCGGCGGCGTCGGATGCCTCCCAGGCAGCCATGTACCGGGCGAGCAGGTCCCGGGCCCGGGGAGAGGTCGCGTCCAGCACGTCGTCGCGGGTGGGCGCGGCCTCGGCGAGGCGTGTCCGTGCCCGCTGCAGTGCGCTCTTCACCGCCGGGACCGACATGTCGAGTGCCGCACCGGTTTCGGCGGCGGAGAAGGCCAGCACCTCCCGCAGCAGCAGGACCGCGCGTTGCCGGGGCGCGAGGTGCTGCAACCCGGCCACGAACGCGAGCCGTACACCCTCGCGCGCGGTGACCAGGTCCAGCGGATCCGTCGGGAACGGCTCCACCCACGGATGCCCGAGGTCGTCGGGGCTGACGTCGGAGGTGAGGGCGCGCCGCCCGCGGCCTTCGATCGCGGTCAGGCAGACGTTCGTCGCGATCCGGTAGAGCCAGGTGCGCACCGACGAACGCCGCTCGAACGTCTCCCAGCCGCGCAGCGCCCGCACGTAGGTGTCCTGCACGACGTCCTCGGCCTCGTGATAGCCGCCCAGCATCCGGTACGCGTGGGCGAACAAGCCCCGGCGCTCCGCCTCGAACGTCTCGGTCAGAACCCCAGCTTCGGGCGTACCCACGCGGCCAACCTCCTGATCGCCTCGTCGGCGACCGGTGCGCGCCCGGCGGCCATCTGGAACGTGTGCGGCTGCCCATCGAAGACGTCCAGCCGGGCGCCGGTGAGCTTCGCGAGTCGCTCACTGTCACCCCGACCACTCTCGTCGCCACCACACTGCACGTAGATGTCGGGCAGCGTGGACAGGTCGGCGTGGAACGCGTTGACGTCGGGGGCCAGGCCGTCCGCGCCCTCGGGCAGGTACTGCCGGATGAGACCCTGCACCATCGGTCGGGTGAAGAACACATCGGTGGCCGCATTCTCCTCGTAGGAGGTCGCGGTCTGCGCCGGGTCCATGTCGATCCACGGAGACAGCAACAGCAGCGCGGCCGCGCCGGGCACCCGAAGCGCGACCTGTACGGCGAGACCGCCGCCGCAGGAGTCACCGGCCAGCGCGACCGTCCGGCCGCCCGTCATCGCCCACCGATACGCGGTGACGGCGTCCTCGGTCTGTGCCGGATGCCGGAACTGCGGCGCCTGCCGGTAGGTGGCGAGCAGCACCCGTACGCCGGCCGCCTTCGCGAGGTGCCCGTACATCTTGCGATGGGTGTAGAGGGAACCGCTGACGAAGCCGCCGCCGTGCAGCGCGACGATCACCCGGTCCGGGCCGACGCCGTGCGGGACGAGCCACATCGCCGGCACCCCGTCCGCTGACACCTCCAGGTAGTCCAGGCCGCGTGGCTCGGCCGTCACGTCACCCCACTGGTCGTCCTCGCCCATGTCTCCGGCTGCCCAGCGGGCGTACATCTTCCGTATCGCGTCCATGCCGGTACCGACCGCGAGCGTGGTCGAAAGGAATCGGTCGACCCTAGGATCGGCTGGTGTCCGCCCCGACCTACCCGATCCGTACCGCGCGGCTCACGCTGCCCGGTGGCACACCCGCCGGATCCGGTGGGTCGTCAGGAGGTAGGTCACGTGGTCCCGCCAGGGCGCCGCTCGCCACCTACCGGCTTCAGCAGACTCCCCGAGATCGCACCGTGCGTACGCTCGCGGCCTGGTCGATCGGCAGCAGCGCCGCCATCGCCGTCCTCAGTGCGCTCGGCGGTCTGCTCGCCGCCGCTACCAGCCCTCGCACGGCCATCGCCGTCGCGGGAGTGCTGATCCTCGCCAGTCCGCTGCTGCTTCCCCGCCGCCCGGCCGTCGACCCGGTGCCCGATCGTGAACTGGCGGTGTCCTCCTGACCTGAGCGGCCGTACCGCACGTCGCCGTGGTGCTCGACGGCCACGGCGGCGTGCGTACCGGTCGGCGGGTCAGCCCTGGCGTCCCAGCCACTCCCGGTAGGCCGTGGGCGCGATGACCGCGCCGTCGGCGGCGATGAGGACGTCACCGGGGACGGCGGCGAACATGCCGGCGCTGTCGTCGGTGGTGACGGTGCGCTGGTCGCCACGGGCGGCGAGGGTGATCCGGCCCAGCTCGTCGAGGGCGAACACGTCCGGGCCGGCGACGTCACGGATGCCCTGCAACGGCGCACCCATGCTGACGTCGGCGACGGCCTGCGCCACGTCGGCGGCGGCCATCGGCTGCACCGGGGTGCGGGGCAGACGCACTGTGGTGTCGTCGGCGGTCCAGGAGAGGATCGCCTCGACGAACTCGAAGAACTGGGTGGCGCGGACGATCGAGTACGGCACGGGACCGGCCTTGAGGATGTCCTCCTGGAGGACCTTGGCCCGGTAGTAGGCCAGGTCGGGCACCCGGTCGACGCCGACGATGGAGAGCACCACCGCGTGCCCGACGCCCGCGCTGCCGGCGGCGGCCAGGAGGTTGTCCATGGTCGTCTGGAAGAAGGCGGGGGAGGCGTCGTCGAAGGTCGGCGAGTTGGTCAGGTTGACGACGACCTCGGCGCCGGTGAGCGCCTCGGTCAGGCCCTGCCCGGTGAGCAGGTCCACCCCGGTGGACAGCGAGTGCGGCACGGCCTCGTGGCCGGCGTCCTGCAGGATCTTGACGACCTGCGACCCGATGAGGCCGGTCCCACCCAATACGGCGATCTTCACGGTATGCACCTTCCTGCGAGTGTGTGGTCCGCTGTCCGGCGCACCAAGCCCGCCAAACTCGGACCTCTTCTGTCCGAGAACTATACTCGGACACAATGAGTCCGAGTAGCGGGGTGACTAGGGTGACGCCATGAAGATGTCCGGCGGGGTCGAGTGGGCGCTGCACTGCTGCGTGGTCCTCACGGCCAGCGACACGCCCGTTCCGGCGGCCAAGCTGGCGGAGCTGCACGACGTGTCCAGCAGCTACCTCGCCAAGCAGCTCCAGTCCCTCGCCCGCGCCGGTCTGATCCACTCCGTGCAGGGCAAGTCCGGCGGTTACGTCCTCACCCGCGCCCCGGAGAGCATCACCCTGCTCGACGTGGTGCGGGCCGTCGACGGGCCGGGGCCCACCTTCGTCTGCACCGAGATCCGCCAGCGCGGCCCGTTCGCGACCCCGGCCGACGCCTGCACCACACCGTGCCCGGTCGCCCGCGCCATGTGGGCAGCCGAGGACGCTTGGCGGCAGGCGCTCGCCGCCGTCACGATCGCCGACCTCGCCCGCGACGTCGACACCGACTCCGGCCCCGAGGCACTGGCCGGCATCCAGACCTGGCTCACCAGCGGAACCGGCTGACCGCTGTCACCCGGTGTGGCGTACCTCGGTGTCCCAGATCTGTGCCCACGGACGCCGCAGCCCCCGGCACACGTGGATCGGGCCGCCGTTCTCGTCGTTCTCCACCTCGACCCGCTGGTCCACCCGCCCGGCCTGCGTGCACGACTCGAACCAGGAGTTCAACCGACCGGGACCGTCAAAGCCGACGGCGATCACCACGTCCGCGTCGGCGGGTGGCCGACCGAAGTCGACCATGCTGTTGTGCCCGGAGTAGGCGCGGGGCAGGTCACGGGCCGGACCGAAACGGGCCAACGCGCCCGCCTCACCGTAGTTGGCCGTCAGGACGACCGCACGGGACCGCTCCTCGGGTGACAGACCACCGTGGACGGCGGCGACCGAGTCGGCGAACGCCGGCCAACCGATCGTCTCACCCGCGTCGTAGTTGACGTCGACCACGAAACCGGGCAACCGGTCGGCCGGCAGCACCGGCAGCAACAGCACGATGTTGGGCAACAGGAACGGCACCACACCCAGCACGAGCAGCCCTCGCCGCAGCCGGGCCGACCCCCGCGACGCCCACCCGGCCGTGACCACCGCGCCGCACGCGGTGAGGACCAGCAGCAGCGGCGCGTCGTAGTAACCCTTGCCGCCGGCGATCAGCACGATGCCGACCACGACCAACCAGGCCCAGCCCACCGCCCGGTACGCCCGCCACGCCGGTCGCCGCAGCAGGGCCACGAGCCCGGCGATCCAGATCGGCACGGCGTACGGGCTGATGATGACGAACTGGAGGGTGAACGCGTCGAGGCGACCGCTGTAGGAGCTGTCCCCGTCGGCGATGGACGCGGCCACCCCGAGCTGCGGAAAGCCGTGCGCCGCCTGCCAGATCAGGTTCGGTGCGGCCAGCACGACGGCGACCCCGCCGGCGGCGAACACCCACCGGTCCCGCAGCAGCCGACGCGGCCCGGCGATGAGGACCCCGGCGACCAGACCCACGGCCAGCAGCGCGGGCAGCACCTTGCTGAGCATGCCGACACCGAGCGCCAACCCGATGCCGAGCGCCCACCGGCTGTCACCGGTGCGCAGCAACCGCACCGCACACCACGCCGCCACCAGCCACACCAGCAGGTCGACGGTGGTGGTGCTGAGCAGGTGCCCGCTGGCCAGCACGATGCCGGACAACGCGGCGAGCACCGCGGCGAAGACCTGCGCGCCCCGACCGCCGCCCACCTCGCGGGCGATCGCGGCGACCAGCAGCACCGCGGCACCGGCCAACACCGCCGACGGGGTACGCAGCACGACCAGGTTGCCCGGCGCGATCGTGTCGAGCAGCCGGGCCAACGCCGGGACCAGCGGGCCCTGGTCGACGTACCCCCAGTCGAGGTGTCGACCGGCGACCAGGAAGTACAGCTCGTCGCGGTGGTAGCCGTACCGGTCGGCGAGCAGCAGCAGCGTCATGGTGGTGGCGGCGGCCACCAGCCACGGACCGCGAGTGGGCGCGCCGGGCTCGGGTGGCGTCGCCGACGGCGGCGGCTGGGTGGGGCGGTGCGGTCGGTCGATGTCGATCGCGGGCTCGCTCACCCGCTCATGATGACCGGCGGCGTCGATGCCTGGGTGCCCGTGCCGGGGTTCGGCACTGTGCCGTGTGCGGGTGGCCGGGACGAGTGCGAAGATCAGCTTTGTCACTCGGACCGAAAGGACGATATGCGCTATCGCAATCTGGGCGCCACCGGCACTGTGGTGTCCACCCTGTGTCTGGGCACGATGACCTTCGGCGCGGAGACCGACGAGGCGGGCAGCTTCGCCCAACTGGACCGGTTCGTCGAAGCCGGCGGCACCTTCCTCGACACCGCCGACGTCTACTCCCGCGGTGTCTCCGAGGAGATCGTCGGACGTTGGCTGCGGGCGCGGCCCGACGTGCGGGACCGCCTCGTCATCGCCACCAAGGGGCGGTTCCCGATGGGACCGGGCGCCAACGACGCGGGCCTGTCCCGCGTGCACCTGACCCGGGCCCTGGACGCCAGCCTGCGCCGACTCGGTGTCGAGGCCGTCGACCTCTACCAGGCGCACGCCTGGGACCCGCTCACCCCACTGCCGGAGACGCTGCGGTTCTTCGACGACGCGGTCAGCGCCGGCAAGATCCGCTACGCGGGCGTCAGCAACTTCACCGGTTGGCAGTTGCAGAAGGCGGCCCTGCTCACCCAGCACCTCAACCTGACCCCGATCGTGACGGTGCAACCGCAGTACAACCTGCTGGCCCGGGAGATCGAGTTCGAGGTGGTGCCGGTCTGCGAGAACGAGGGCATCGGCATCCTGCCGTGGTCACCGCTGGGCGGCGGCTGGCTGACCGGCAAGTACCAACGCGACAACGCCCCCACCGGCGCGACCCGGCTCGGCGAGAACCCGGAGCGGGGCGTCGAGGCGTACGCGGGACGCAACGCCGACGAGCGCACCTGGCGGGTGCTCGACGCGGTCCGCGAGATCGCCGGGCAACGCGGCGTGTCCATGTCGGCGGTGGCACTGGCCTGGCTGGCGGCCCGCCCTGCGGTCACCTCGGTGATCCTCGGCGCGCGTACCACCGAGCAGCTCGACGACAACCTGACCGCCGCCGACCTGGACCTCGACGCGGAGCAGATGCGGCGGCTGGACGAGGCGAGCGCGCCGCCGGTGGGCGACTACCCGTACGGCAGCGCGGGTGTGCGGCAGCGCGGCCGTGAGCTGCCGGGCGCGTCATGACGTCGTTCCCCGAGCCCACCGCTCCGGCGGACAGCCGCACCGAGGTCTTCCTGCGCTACCTGGACTACTTCCGGGAGTCCATGGTGGCCAAGGTATCGGCGTTGGACGAGTCGGAGCTGCGCAGCAGTCGGCTGCCGTCGGGGTGGACCCCGCTGGAGTTGCTCACCCACCTGCGGCACGTCGAGTTGCGCTGGATCGAGTGGGGTTTCCAGGGCCGCGACGTCGCCGAGCCGTGGGGTGACCGCCGCGACGACCGCTGGTACGTCGCCCCGGACGTGACCCGGGACGACCTGGTGGCGGAGCTGCGGGCGCAGGGCGCGCACACCAGCGCGGTCGTGACCGCGCACGACCTGGCGGAGATCGGCGCGCCGGGCCCGCGCTGGGACGGCGCGGACCCGGCGTCGCTGGAGCGGGTGCTGTTCCACCTGGTCCAGGAGTACGCCCGGCACCTCGGTCACCTCGACGTGGTCGCCGAACTCGCGGGCGGCCCGACCGGCGAGTGAGGCCGCCGGTTCGATAATGGGCGGATGCCGATGCTCGTCGCACCCGCCCTGCCCACCGGGAGCCTGGCCGCCGAGGAGCAACCCCGTCTTCGGGTACGCCCCGGGCTGGCGCTGCGGCCGTGGCGCGTCGAGGACGCCACGGCCGTACAGGCCGCCTTCGACTGTCCGAACATCCAGCGGTGGCACGTCCTGCGTCTCGACGATGACGACGAGGCGCGGGCGTGGACGTCGCAGTGGGCCGACCGCTGGCGCGCCGAGACGGCCGCGAGCTGGGCGATCGTCGGCGACGACGACGAGCCCGTCGGTCAGGTGGGGTTGCGGGGCGTGCTGCTGACCGAGGCGTCGGCGCACGTGTCGTACTGGTTGGTGCCGGCGGCGCGCGGCCGGGGGATCGCCACCGACGCGCTGCACACGATGACCCGGTGGAGCTTCACCCGGGCCGGGTTGCACCGGCTGGTCCTGGAGCACTCCACTGCCAACGCGGCGTCGTGCCGGGTGGCCACTCGGGCCGGTTTCGCCGAAGAGGGCGTGGCCCGAGGGTCGGTGCGTCACGCTGACGGCTGGCACGACATGCACGTGCACGCGCGACTGCGCACGGACGGGCCGATCTGATCTCCCGGGATGAGTCCGCCGCGGTCATCAACGGCTTGCCGGCGGAGTGACCGGGGACCACACGCCCAGCCACTGTTCGGCGCCCCACGCCTCGTACCGTTGCACCTCGGTGAACCCCAACTTCTCGGCGAGGCGCATCGAGCGCTTGTTGGCCGTCTGGGTGCGGAGCACCACCGGCTGGCCGGGAAGCGCGCCGGCGAACCAGCGAAGCACCGCCGCGCAGGCCTCGGCCGCGTACCCGCGTCCCCACGCCTCGGGTAGGAGCAGGTAGCCGAGCTCGGGCTCCCCGGCAGCCGGACGAGCGTGACTCCGATGCTGCGCGTCGCGCCGGTCGAGTTCGACGGTGCCGATCATCGTTCCGTCGAGTTCGATCACGAAGAGGCCGACGCGCCTCTCGGGCGTCTCCGGCATGGCGCGCTCGCACTCATCGCGCGGTCGCGGGCCGCCGAGGTATGTGCCCACCTCCGGTGAGCTGAGCAGTTCGATCATCGCCGCACGGTCGCGGGCTTCGGGTTCCCGGAGGACGAGCCGTTCGGTCCTGATCGGGGCGGGCGGCCAAGCGACGGACCCTGGTTCGGACATGGCGGGAACGTACCGCCTGCGCCGTCGCCGTCGTGCCGCTGGACGCCCGCGCGCATCACGAACAGTTCACGCCGTGCCACCGCTTCGCCCTTCGCGTTCAGCTGATACCCGTCGAGCCAGAGCCAACCGTCGTACGTGTACCGGTCGGGTATCTCGCGGATGACCCGCACGACGATCGGTTTCCGGAACTGCACGCTCGCGGCGTCGGTCAGGAGGACCACGTCCCCGGCCTGGAACCGGCCGGACTCTTCGTTGCTCTCCGGCACCGGTCTTCCCTCTGCTCGGCGTCTGGAAGGGGCCGCTTCCGGGAGTGCTCGCCCACCGGAAGCGGCCCCGCTACGAACGCGCCCGCCGGGTCTAATCCCTGCCGGGCGCGCCGTCTAAACCGCACTTTGCCCGTAGTCACTGGACAAGCACACAGCGTTGCGTTATGTCTTCATCGCAGCCGCTTTGCACCAGGAGAGGACGGCATGAACCACGCCTTTGTCGCAGCGCTCGCCGCAGCGGGTCACACCGCCGAGAGCCTCGCCGACCGGATCGGTGTGCACCCGAAGACAGTCGCCCGGTGGGCGAACCCGGGGCACATTCCACAGAGTCGGCACCGGGCGACCGTCGCCGACCTCCTCGCCAAGGACGTCGACACGCTGTGGCCGGACGCGGGCCACCGCCGGGAGCCGGTGTGGTTCCGGCCGTGGGTCGACCTGGAACGCGAGGCGGTGACACTGCGGTCGTTCGAGTTGGCGTGGGTGCCCGGGCTGTTGCAGACCGAGGCGTACGCGCGGGCGACCCTGGCCGGCGGGATGCTGGCGGCGGAGGCGGTCGACGAGTTCACCGAGGCGCGCATCGACCGGCAGGCGATCCTCACCCGGGCAGATGGCCAGCCCCTGCTGGTGGCAGTGCTGGACGAGGGGGTGCTGCGACGGCGCGTCGGCGACGACCGCGCCCTGATGGCCACGCAACTCGCGCGCCTGGTCGGGCACGCCGAGGCGGGCACCGTCCAGCTGCACATCGTCCCGGCGGACTCGCCCAGCTACCCGGGGCTCGACGGGCCGTTCACCATCGCGGACATGCCGGACGGCTCCCGGGTCGCGCACGTCGACAGCGCGGCCCAGGCGCAGATCCTGGACCAGCCATCGGACCTTGTTAATCTGGAGCGACGGTGGGAGCGGATTCGCGGAGAGGCACTGCCCCGAGGGCGCTCCCTGGCACTCCTCAGAGAAGCGGCAGCAGCATGGACATGACCGGCGCGCGGTGGCGGAAGAGCACGAGGAGCGGCGGCAACGGCGGCAACTGTGTCGAGGTCGCCGACAACCTGCCCGGTGTGGTCCTGGTGCGGGACACGAAGGATCGCGACGGCGCGACGCTGGCCTTCAGCCCCGACTCGTGGCGGCACTTCGTCGCGCTGGCCCGCCACGCCGCCTGACCTCGTCAGCGGACACCGGCGGCATCGGCCGGTCGCGGTTGCGGGGGCGTCGGCCAGGTGAGTCGGCGTACGCCGGGCACGAGTGACGTGCCCGCGCACGAGACGAGGACCAGCAGCCCGGCGACGGCCAGGGGCACCGGCGCGTACCCCAGCGGCATGGCGCCCAACGACACCGACCAGTCGTACGAGGTGACGCCGGATAATTGCCTGGCGGTGCGCGTACCACCGATGCGAGGGTGACCGGCGTGACTGCGCATGCTCTGGCCGGGGCCCTGGCCGACGACGGACGGCGACGGATCTTCGCGGCGATCGTGTTGGGCGCGACCAGCGCGACCGACGTCGCCGAACGGACCGGCCTGCCGGCGCGGGTGGTGCTCACCGGTGTCCGCCGGCTCACCGAGGCGGGTCTCGTCACCGGCGCGGACGGCGCGTTCGCGCCCGACCAGGTGTCACTGCGGGAGGCCGCGCGGGACAGCCGTCCAACCGACGACGCCGACCCCGGCGGCGACCCGGTGCTGCGGACCTTCGTGCGCGCGGGCGTCCTGGTGGGCCTGCCGGCTCAGCGAAGCAGGCGGCGGGTGCTGCTGGCACACATCGCCGAGCAGTCGTTCGCACCGGGCACCCGTTATCCGGAGCGGGCCGTCGACGACGCGCTCAAGCAGTGGTGCGCCGCCGGTGGGTCGGACCACGCGACGTTGCGCCGCTACCTGATCGACGAGCAGTTGCTCGCCCGCGAGAACGGCATCTACCAGCGACTCTGATCGTCGGTCGCACAAATCGTCTGGGCGCGGAGCATCTTGCTAGCCTCGGCGCATGACCTCCTGCACGCCCGCCGACGGCCCACCAGACCTGCTGTTCCTGCTCTCCTGGGCGAGTCACGCGTTGCAGACCGAGCATGCCGCGGGGTTGGCCGAGTTGGGCATCTCGCCACGGGCGCACTACGTGCTCGCACAGGCCCGCACGGGTGACCTGACCCAGCGGGAGATCGGTGAGCGGTGCGGCGTGGACAAGACCACCATGGTCGTGACGCTCGACCAGTTGGAACGCGCCGGGCTGGCCGAGCGCCGTCCGGTGCCGACGGATCGCCGGGCTCGGCTGGTCGTCGTGACACCGGCGGGGGAGCAGGTGCTGCGGCAGGCGCAGCAGGTGGTTCGACGCATCCAGGACGACGTCCTCGCCGCCCTGCCCGAGCAGGAGCGGGAGGTGTTCCTGCGGGCTCTCCTGGCGCTGGTCGGCGGCCCACTCGCCAACACCTCCCCGTACGCGCCGGGCAGCCGCTCCGGCTGTTGATCCCGAGAGAGATAGTTCCGAACGAGACTATCTGCTACGGTCGCATTCAGTCGTTTCCCCTGAACGAGGAGCCGTCATGAGTGCTGCCGTCGCCACCAGTCCCACCACCTCACCGCTACGCCGCCGCGCCCTCGGCGTCGGCGTAGCCGTCCTGGCCTGCCTGGTCATCTGGTCGATCGGTGCGCTGGCCGGGGTCGACTACACGGTCGAGAGCCCAGGGCAGCCCGCCACGGTCATCGGGGTCGGCGCGGTCGCCGTGGTCGCCCTGGGTGCCGCACTGCTCGGCTGGGCGACGCTGGCCCTGCTGGAACGGTTCGCCCCACGCGTCGCCCGTCCGGTGTGGATCTCGTTGGCCGTCGTGGTGACGCTGCTGTCCTTCGCCCCGCTACTCAACGTCGACGCCACCGGCGGCGCCAAACTGGCCCTCGGCGCGACGCACGTCGCCGTGGCCGTCGCGCTGATCGCCCTGCTGCCCCGACCCCGCCGATAACCGGCGGCCAGCCTGCCTCACTTGTCGATCAAGAGGTTTGCGTCAGCGATCGCGCCCAGGGTGACGCAAACCTCTTGATCACCGAATCCGGCGCGGGTGGCCGCCACGATGCGGGTGGCCGGCACGTCGGCGCTGATAGCATCGCCGTCATGGCACGAGGTATCTGGTCGCAGAAGGTTCGCTCCGCCCGCTGACGGCGGCGTCCTTTCTGCTGAATTCGCGCTCGCCGTCCCGGTTCCCGCCGGGCGGCCGTCAGCCGCTGCCCGGCTCCATCGCGAGCTGCGGAGCACCGTTGAACCTCATCCCGAACCACGAAACCATGCCCCTGCCCGTCGAGGCGGGCGGCAGCGCCCACGTACGCGCCACCACCATCACCGTGACCCGCGGGTCGCGTCGCGTCCTGAACGACGTCTCGGTCACCGTCTCCGCCCGGTCACGGGTAGCGGTCGTCGGCGAGAACGGCCGCGGCAAGACCACCTTGCTGCACGTCCTCGCCGGCCTGATCACGCCGGACGACGGCACCGTCGCACGGGCCGGCACGATCGGTCTGGCCCGCCAGGAACTGTCCGCCAGCGAGGGCGAGACGGTCGGCACCCTGACGTCCGAGGCGCTTGCCGCTTCGCTGGCCGCCGTCGCCGCACTGGACGCGGCAGCCATCGCCGTGGCCGGGGGCGACCCGACCGCCGAGGACCGCTACGCCAGAGCGCTCGACGCCGCCACCCGACTCGACGCCTGGGACGCCGAACGCCGTGTCGACGTGGCACTGGAGGCGCTCGACGCCTGCGCGGACCGCGACCGTCCACTGGCGACGTTGTCGGTCGGACAGCGGTACCGGGTGCGGTTGGCGTGCCTGCTGGGCGCACGCCACGACGTACTGCTGCTCGACGAGCCGACGAACCACCTGGACGCCGACGGCCTGGACTTCCTGACCGCTCGGCTCCGCGAACACGACGGCGGTCTGGCCGTGGTCAGCCACGACCGGGCGCTGTTGCGCGACGTCGCGAACCGG
The DNA here is from genome assembly GCF_029581455.1 of Micromonospora sp. WMMD964. NCBI lineage: Bacteria > Bacillati > Actinomycetota > Actinomycetes > Micromonosporales > Micromonosporaceae > Micromonospora > Micromonospora sp. WMMD964. The sequence goes on from NZ_CP120860.1 coordinate 4,500,800, forward strand.
TTCCTCGACCTGGACCCGACCCGGGACGGAAAACCCCGGCTGTACGCCGGCGGCTACGACGCCTGGCAGGAGGCGCGTCGTCGCGAGCGGGAGCACTGGGAGCAGGACCACGAGCAGCAGCAGGTCGAACACCGACGACTACAGGACGCGGTGTCGAAGGCCCGCGACCGGCTCTCCACGGGCTGGCGACCGGACAAGGGGACCGGCAAGCACCAGCGTCAGTCCCGTGCACCGGGTGTCGTGCAGGCGCTGCACCGGCAGCAGGACGCCTTGCGGGCACACCGCGTCGACGTACCGAAACCACCCCCGGCGTTGCGGCTGCCGGACCTCGGGGTGCGGCGGGGCGCGCCGCAGGTACGCGTGCAGAGCGTCGCGGTCGCGGGTCGACTCCCCGGTCCGGTCGACCTCACCGTCGGCGGCGGTGACCGGCTGCTCGTCACGGGGCCCAACGGCGCCGGGAAGTCCACACTGCTCGCGGTGCTGGCCGGCGCACTGGACCCCACTGACGGGTACGTCTGGACGGCGAAGGACGCCCGGGTCGCCCGGGTCTCCCAGGAGACCGCCGGGCAGACCCCCGACCTCACCGCCGACGAGGTGTATGCCCGCCGGGTGGGGCTCCTCGTCGCCCGCAGAGTGCTCACCGACGCCGATGCCGTGTCGCTGGGATCGTTGGGGCTGCTGGACTCCGTCGCGGCGCGTACCCCCGTCGGGCGGATGTCGCAGGGACAGCAGCGCCGTCTCGACCTGGCGTTGGCGCTGGCCGGGCGGCCGACGCTGATCCTGCTGGACGAGCCGACGAACCACCTGTCGTCGACGCTGGCCGACGAGCTGACCGCCGCGATCCGCGACACGAGCGCCGCCGTCGTGATCGCCACGCACGACCGGCAACTGCTGCGCGACCTGGCCGACTGGCCGCGGTTGTGCATCGGTGCGCCCCCTGGGCGAACCCGTTCGACCTGGCGCGAGGCGGAGTAATCCCGTTGACCGGGCGGTGATGATCAAAAGGTGACCGTCACCGCCCGACCGACCTGGTCGAAGCCCGCGCCCTGTACGCCCGGCACGGCTACCTGGAGATCCCGGCGTACTCGCAGGGTCCCTACGCCGAGCACTGGTTCGAGAAGCAGTTGACGAACGCCTCGGAAGGCGCTAAATAAGAAGTGGAAGTTGAGTCACACCGACTCAACTCATCACCTTCGGCCAGGAGAACCGAGGAGGCATGACCATGTTGATGCGTACCGACCCGTTCCGCGAGATCGACCGGCTCGCCGAGCAGTTCTTCGGTACGGCAGCCCGTCCCGCGACGATGCCCCTGGACGCCTACCGCGACGGGGACCATTTCTACGCGGCGTTCGACCTGCCCGGCGTCGACCCCGACACCATCGACTGCACCGTCGAGCGCAACGTGCTCACCGTCCGGGCCGAGCGTCGCCGGCCCAGTGGCGACGGTGTCGAGCTGGTGGCCGCCGAACGCCCGATGGGCACCTTCACCCGGCGACTGTTCCTGGGCGACACGCTGGACACCGACAAGCTGGAGGCCGGCTACGAGCACGGGGTGCTGACGCTGCGCATCCCCGTCGCCGAGCGGGCCAAGCCCCGCCGGGTCACCATCAGCGCCAACGGCGAAGGACGACGCCAGATCAACGCGTGATCACGACCTCGGGTGGGATCGGCGCGCCTGCACGCCGATCCCACCCGAGGCTGAGAGCCTTTTTCACATGGTGTTCCCCGACGCTCCGGTGCTCGCCCGCCCGTCCACGACCCTCGCTCTGCCGAGCGGGCCGGTCGAGGTCACCGAGGCGTGGCTGCGCAACCGGCGGCTGTCCGAGCACACCCGCGACGCGTACCGCCGGGACGTCACCGGGTGGCTCACCTGGTGCGCCGGCCGCGACCTGGACCCGCTACGGGCCAGCTTCCTGCACGTCAACGAGTACGCACGGGCGTTGGAGGCCACCATCGGCGCCCGCAGCGGCCGACCGCTGACACCGGCGACCGTGGCGCGGCGGCTCTCCGCGCTGTCCAGTTGGTACGACTTCCTGGTCAAACTGGGCGCGGTCCCGGCCAACCCGGTCTCCGGGGCCGACCGGCCCCGCGTCGACCGGGACCACTCCGCCACCCTCGGGCTCACCCCCGAAGAAGTCGACGCGCTGCTCGCGGCCGCCGACGCGGACACCGGCGTGACCGCCGCCCGCAACCGGGCGGCCATCGCGCTCCTCGCCGACCTGGGCCTGCGGGTCGGGGAGCTGATCTCGCTGGACCTGACCGACCTCGGCACCGAACGCGGCCACCGCAGCGTGCGCTTCGTCGGCAAGGGCGGCAAGCTCCGCCGCCGCGCCCTCACCCCCAGCAGCGGGTACGCCCTGGACGCCTACCTGGCCGAGCGGGCCGCCGCCGCCGGTGTGCCGGTGACGCAGCTGACCGGGCCGCTGCTGGTCACCGCCACCGGCGGCCGGTTGGACCGGCACTCGGTGTTCCGGCTGGTGCGTCGGCTCGCCCGAGCCGCCGGCATCTCATCGTGGGCGAAGCTGTCCCCGCACTCACTGCGACACGCGTTCGCCACCACCGCCCGGTCGGAGGGCGTGCCGTTGGAGGACGTGCAGGACGCGATGGGCCACGCCGACCCGCGCACCACCCGCCGCTACGACCGGGACCGGCACAACCTCGACCGCGACCCGGCCTACGCGGTCTGGGCGGCCCGCTCCCGTCGGCGCGCCTGACCCAGCCCGCTCCCTCTCGGCGCGGCCGAAGCCGGTGATCAACACGGGTTCGGCGACGTCGCGGTATCCGAACGCCTCCGACACCCCGACGTCGGTGAACCCGTGTTGATCATGCCGATCGGCGACCGACGCGGCACCGGGTCAGGGGTCGTCTAGGGGCCAGAATGTCTGCCGCGCCGCGCCGTCGCGGCAGAGCAGCCCGGTGCCGGCCCGCCGGCAGTCGGTCACACCCGCCGGGAGCACCGCGGACACCCAGTGACCATCGCGACCCACCGTCGCGACGAGGGAACGTCTGCCGTCCGCCGCCATCCCCAGCACCAGCAGGGGTTCCGGGGCACCCCGAGGGCCGGGCACGGTGCGCCAGCGCGCGCCCGCCGACCACGTCCACAGCCGCACCCCGGTGCCCGCGTCGATCGCCCAGCGGCCCCGCTCGTCCTGCCCGCAGATCAACCCCTGGCAGGGCCGAAGGGTCAGCTCGCCCGGGGGCACCGGCACCTGCCAGCGCAGTGCCAGCCCCGGTAGGTCGTACCCGGACAGCGCCGCCGCGCCGCCACTCGGATGACGCAGCACCAGATGCGCTCCGGCGACCTGGGGATTGTCCGGGCCGTAGTCGGCCGGCGGAAGTCGTCCCCGACCGAGTTCGGTGCCGTCATGGGCGTCGAGCAACCGGGTCAGCCCGTCGTCCTGCACCAGCAGCACCCGCCCGGGCAGGCCGGGAAGCGGCCGCAGCACCGCCGTGGAGGGCAGCGGGACCGACCACCGGGTTGCGCCGGTGCTCGGGTCGACACCGTGCACCGTGCCCTCGACCCGCCGTCCCGGTTCGGCGGCGCTGCGCACCTCGCTCACCGCAACCGCGGCGTCCCCGGCCGCGTACACCCGCTCGGGTCGCCGCCACACCGGCTGGCCGGTTCGCATCGACCGCGCGGAGGTCGCCCGCGCCCCGCGCGTCTGGTCGCGTTCGACGAGCAGGAGCAGGTCACCGGCGACCTCGGCGGACCACCCGGCCGCGGGCGGCACGGTGACCCGCCACCGGGGCGGGCCGCCCGGCGCGGTCGGGTCGTAGGCGCTCAGCGTCGGTGGGTTCTGGTCCGGGTCGGCGACCAGCAGCAGCGGCCCCGCACCGAGCACCGTCGCCCGGGCGGGCACCGCCGGCCCGACCTGGGGTGTCAGGCGCGCGGCCGGGGCGGCGCCGCCGAGCAGGGCACACGCCGCCACCAGCACCGCCAGCCGCCGACGGCGGGACGACTGCGGAGGCGGCGGGCGGTCGTCGAGTGGCGAACCCCGGTCGTCGCCCAGCTCGATCAGCACCGTCATGCGCGCCCACCCGTCCGCTCGCGCCGATCGCTCAGCACAGCAGGTCGAGGTGGTGGTGGGCGTCCTCGGCGATCTCCTCGTGTCGCAGCCACCGGCGTGCCCACAGCCGGGCGGCCAGTGCCGCCTGCTCGTCGCCCCAGGCGGCGTGTTCGACGAGCAACGCGGCGGTCAGCGCGTACGCCAGGCGCAGCGCCAGACCACGGGCACCGGCGAGGACCGTCGGCGAGCCCGGGTCGGCGGTCACCGAGGTGATGGTGTCGCCCAGCTGCGCGGCGGTGGCGGCCAGCGTGTCGGCCAGCACCGGCGACAACGGTCGGGCCAGGTCGACGGCGGCGGCGAGCCGGGCCAGCAGGGGCGCCCCGGCGTCCTCCCGGGTCAGCGCCCGCAGTACGTCCAGGGCCAGCACGTTCGTGGTGCCCTCCCAGATCGGCAGCACCTGGGCGTCGCGCAGCAGGCGGGGTACGCCGGTGTCCTCCACGTAGCCGGCCCCGCCGAAGCTCTCCACGTACTCACTGGCCGAGCTGACCGCCAGTCGACCGGTGGCCAGTTTCGCCAGCGGCGCCACGATCCGCAGCTCCGCCGCAGCGTCCGGGTCCGCGCCGACCTCGACCCGCCCGAGCAGGGCGAACGCGTGCCCGGCCAGGGCGAACGCGCCCGCCGCGTCGACCGCGAGGGTGCCCAGGGTGGCCCGGTGCAGCGGCGACGACACCAACGCGCCGCCCGCGACGTGCCGCACGTCGGCGTACGCCCGGGCGTAGGCGAGACCTCGTCGCATCCCGCCCGCCGCCGCGGCGGCGTTGTGCACCCGGGTCACCACGACCAGGGTCATCGCCCGGACCAGCCCGGGCGTCGCCGGGTCACCCAGCGGCAGCGCGTACGCGTCGCGCAGACCGATCTCGGCGGTCGGCAGCGCCCGCGTGCCGAGCTTGTCCTTGAGGCGGTGCACCGTGACACCCGGCGCGGGTACTCCCGGGGCAGCGCCGTCGGCCAACGGTGAGTCGACCGCGTACCGGGGGACCAGGAACGGCGCGAGCACCCGACTGCCGCGTCCGGCGCCCTCCGGCCGGGCCAACGCCACCGCCATCGCCGCGTCGGCGGCGGAGCAGAACCACTTCTCCCCGGTCAGCCGCCAGGACCCATCCGCCGCGGGTCGGCCGATGGTGCTGGAACGGCCCAGGTCGGAGCCGCCCTGCGCCTCGGTCATCCACTGCCCGCTGGTGATCGCCACGGCCGGGTCGGTCGAGATCAGCCGGGGCAGCCACGCGTCCCGGACCCCGTTGTCCACCTCCGGCAGGCTGAGCAGCGCCGCAGCCCCGTCGGCCATCGCCACCGGGCAGGAGAACGTCGCCGACTCCGGCCCGTACAGGTGCAGCAGGGCGTGTTGCACCACGCGGGCGGCGGCGCCCCAGGTGCCGCGCGCCTCCGGCAGGTAGGGCAGCGCGACCACCGCGTGCCGGGCGGCGGCGGCCCGTTGCGCCTGCCAACCGGCGGAGGTGTCGATCCGGTCGACCCGTGCGCCCCACGGGTCGTAGCGGACCAGCGTCGGCGGGTGGGCCTCCGCGTCGGCGTGCGCCGCCCGCAGCGGCCCGGTGACGTCGGCGGCCAGGTCGGCGAGACGGCCCTTCGCGGCCGCGTGCCCGGCCGGGCCCAGGTGACGCTCCAGCCAGGACCGCAGCAGGCTGTCATCGGCGTACGGGTCGACGGGGGGTGGTACCGGCTGCACGAAGCGGCTCATCGATCGGCTCCTGGCACTGCTCGGGGGGTGTGCGCCGACGGTAGACGATCCGTGGCCGCCGCGAACAGAGTGAGTCGCCGGACCCGATTTTCCGCTTGTCGTACCCCGGTGCGACGGCGTTCTCTACGGTCGGTAGTCGTGGGTGCCGGCCAGTCGTGGAGCCGACCGGCCCGGCGCAGCCGCCCGATGCGCGCCGGGTTGGCGTTCGCCGGGTTCGGTGTGGCGCTGTGCTGCGTCGGGGTGGCCGGTCTGGCCGCCTGGAATCTGCAGACCGTCCGTCAGGCCGCCGGCCCGATCCGGGACACCGCCGACGGGTTCCTCAACGAGGTGACCCTCGGCGACAGCGACCGGGCGTACCAGCGGCTCTGCGAGGACGCTCGCAGCCGGTGGAGCGCGATCGGCTTCACCAGTTGGGTGCGTACCCCGCCGATGGTCACCGACTACGAGATCACCGACGTGTCGGTCACCACCCGCAGCGGCCGACCGCAGGGCACGGTGACGGTGAAGGTGACCCGCTCCGGTGGGCTCAGCGAGGAACGCCGCCTACCGGTGGTCCGCGAGGGCGGCGACTGGCGGGTGTGCGGTGACCCCTTCTGAACCGCCGACCGTCACCCCGGCGCATGCCGGGTTGCTGCGCATGCGCAAGGGGGTCCAACCGACCACCTCAACCGAGCTGTTGTTCGACCTGGTCTTCATCTTCACGATCACCCAGCTGTCGCACTACCTGATCGAACATCCGGGCTGGCGTGGTGGCGGACGTACCGCGCTGTTGCTGGCGCTTGTCTGGTTCGTCTGGGTCTACACCACCTGGCTGACCAACTGGCTGCACCCGGACCGGGGTCCGGTGCGGGCGATGTTGATCGGGGTGGCGCTGGGCAGTCTGCTGCTGTCGGCGGCGATCCCGCAGTCGTTCGCCGGGACCGGCCTGCTCTTCGCGGTGGTCTACGTGACCGTGCAGGTGGGCCGGACGATATTCGCGTTGTGGGCGGTGCAGGGCACCCCATGGCTGGTCGACGGCTTTCAGAAGTCGCTGCCGTGGATAGTCGGGACGTCGGTGCTCATGGTGGTCGGCGGCCTGGTCGGCGGGGCCGCCCGGGAGGCGTTGTGGGCGTCGGTGGTCGTGCTCGACGTGGTCGGCCTGTTGATCGGCTACCCGTGGCCGGGGCGGGGGCGTAGCCGCCCCGAGCGGTGGATGGTGGAGGGCGGGCATCTGGCCGAGCGGTGCGCGGCGTTCGTCCTGATCGCGCTGGGCGAGTCGATCCTGGTCACCGGCACCACCCTCACGTCCCACCTCGACCGGGTGACGTCCGGCGCGTTCCTGCTCGCCTTCGCCGGGTCGGTGGCCCTGTGGTGGGTGTACTTCGCCCGCTCAGCCCCGGCCGCGACGGAGGTCATCGCCCACGCCGGGGACCGCACCGGCGCGTTGAGCCGGGTGGCGTTCAACTTCCTGCATCCCGTGATCGTCGCCGGTGTCATCGTCACCTCGGCGGGTGACGAGCGGCTGCTGCGCGAGCCCGGCGCGCCCGCCACCATGGACGTCGTGATGCTCACCCTGGGCGGCCCGGCGCTGTTCCTCGCGGGGCACGCCGCGTACCAGGCATTGCTGTGGCGGATGCTGCCGACCAGCCGGATCACGGCGGTGGTGGTGCTGCTGGCGCTGATGCCGGTCTGCGTGGGGCTCGGGGTTCCGGTCGCGGGGTGCGCCACGGTGGCGTTGGTGGTGACGGTCGCCGTGATCGTCGCCGACCGTTTCCAGGCGCGGCGGGGTGTGCAGTGACCCGCTCCGAGCCGGGCGGCGGGCCGCTTCACCCGCAGTTGCTGCGACCGCGTCGCGGCGTGGAACGAACCACGTCCACCGAGCTGTTCTTCGACCTGGTCTACGTCTTCACGATCATCCAGCTGTCGCACTACCTCAGCGAGGACCTGACCTGGCGCGGCGTCCGGCGGGCCGCCGTGCTGCTCGGCCTGGTCTGGCTGGTCTGGATCTACACCGTTTGGATGGGCAACTGGCTGCGTCCGGACCGGGTGCCGGTGCGGGCCACGCTGTTGGTGGTGACGTTGGGCAGCCTGCTGCTCGCCGCGGCGCTGCCCACCGCGTTCGGCGCGAACGGTCTGCTCTTCGCCGGGGCGTACGCGGCGGTGCAGATCGGGCGAACGATCTTCGCTGTGTGGGCGATCCGGGGTCAGCGTTGGCTCGGTGAGAGCTTCGTCCAGTGCCTGGTCTGGATCACCGGGACCGGCATGCTGGCGGTGGTCGGCGGGCTGGTGGACGTGCCGGCCCGGGAGGTGATCTGGATCGCGGTGATCGTGGTCGACGCGGTCGGTCTGGCGACCGGCTTTCCGGTGCCGGGACTGGGGCGTAGCACGCCGGAGCACTGGGAGGTGGAGGGTGGGCACCTGGCCGAACGGTGTCAGGCCTTCATCCTCATCGCCCTGGGCGAGTCGATCCTGATCACCGGGGGGACACTCACGCAGAGACTCGACCGGGTCACGATCACCGCCTTCCTGCTCGCCTTCGCCGGTTCGGTGGCCCTGTGGTGGGTGTACTTCGACCGGGCGCACGCCGGTATAGCCACGTTGGCCGCCGCGGGAGAGCGGTCCGGCCGGCTCTCCCGGCTGCTGTTCAACTATCTGCACCCGGTGATGGTGGGCGGGATCGTCGTCACCGCCGTCGGTGACGAACGGCTACTCAGCCATCCCGGTCAACCGGTCGACTGGGCCACCGCGCTGGTGCTACTGGGCGGTCCGGCACTGTTCCTGGCCGGGCACGCCGCGTACCAGATGGCGCTCGGCCACGTCGGGGTGACCAGCCGGGCCGTGGCGGCGCTGCTGCTGCTCGCGCTGACACCGGCGGCCGTCGCGCTGCGGGTGCCACTCGCGGTGGCTGCCTCGGCCGCGCTGCTGATCACCGGCGCGGTGATCGTGGTCGACTGGATGGTGGGCCGGCCGGTGTCTCAGTCGCGGGGGCCCAGGTCGCCGCTGCGGTAGTGCCGGCGGCAGAGCACCTGGTAGCGCACCTCGGCGGTGTCCACGGTGTCGCCGATGACGACCTGCGCGCCCTCGCGGACCACCCGCCCGTCGACGACGCGGGCGTTGAGTAGCCCTTCCCGGCCGCACCAGCAGAGCACCTCGACCTGGATGCGGGCCACCTCGTCGGCCAACTCGAACAGGCGTTGCGTGGCGGGGAACAGGTGGGACCGGAAGTCGGTGGCCAGCCCGAACGCGAACACGTCGACGTCGTAGCTGTCGACCAGTTCCGCCATCTGCTCGACGTGCTCCACGGTGTAGAAGCACGCCTCGTCGCAGATGAGGTAGTCCACGCGTACCCCGTCGGCCCACCGGCCGCGCACGAGCGCCCGCAGGTCCAGGTCGTCGGTGACCTCGATGGCCTCGTGGGCCAGTCCGATGCGGGTGGTGACCTGCGGGCCCAGCGACCGGTCGATGCGGGTGGTGACCAGTCCCCGCCGGCCCTGCCGGGCGTGGTTGTAGTTCATCTGCAACGCCATCGTGGACTTGCCGCAGTCCATCGGCCCCCAGAAGAACTTCAACGCCGCCGCGTGCACCGGCCGCCCGTCCAGCCCGCGCGCCGCCGCGCACCCGGCCGGAGCGTGCGGCTGGCCGGGGAACGGGTGGGCGAGGCAGGTCGGGGCGGCGGTGGCGTCGTCAGTCACGGTCGGGCAGCCTAGCCGATCGACCGGCCCTGATCTGTCGGGTGCGGGATGCGTGCTCAGAGCACCCGGGGTGGCGTGTTGCCTGCGGCGACGATGGCACGGCGCATCGGTACGGCGGCGAGGAGCAGGAAACCGACCACGAAGAAGATCAGCAGTGAGACCAGGCCCACCCGGTAGGAGGAGGTGAGCTGGAACACCAGGCCGAAGGCGAGTGGGCCGAGCCAGCTGGTGCCCTTGTCGCTGATCTCGTAGAAGCCGTAGTACTCGCCCTCCTTCCCCGTGGGGATGAGCTGGCTGAACAGCGACCGGCTCAGCGCCTGACTGCCGCCCAGGACCAGGCCGATGGCCGCGCCGAGGACCATGAACGGCACCGGCGCCTCGGCGGGCAGCCGGAACGCGGCGATGATCACACCGGTCCAGAGCACCAGGCTGAGCAGCACGGTCTTCCACGCGCCGACGCGCCGGGCCAGCGCCCCCAGGCTCAACGCGCCGCCGAAGGCGAGGAACTGCACCAGCAGAATCGTGATGATCAGGGTGCTCTGTTCCAGGCGCAGCTCCTCGGTGCCGTACTGACTGGCCAGGGTGATGACGGTCTGGATGCCGTCGTTGTAGACCAGGAAGGCGAGCAGGAAGTACAGCGTCAGCGGGTACGCCTTGATCTCGCGGACGGTGCGGCCGAGCTGGCGGAACCCGTCGGTCAGCACGTTGCCGCCACCGGCCAGCGCCGCCGCCGACGGACGCTCACGCAGCCACCGCAGCGGCACCAGCGTGAACAGCGCCCACCAGACACCGGCGGACACGATCGACCAGCGGGCCAGGTCCAGGGTGCGCTGCGGGTCGTCACCCTTGTCGAGCAGGGTGATCGCGACCAGGTTCAGCGCCAGCAGCAGACCACCGCCGAGGTAGCCCAGCGCCCAGCCCCGGCTGGAGATGCCGTCGCGTTCGTCGGGGCCGCCGAGCTGCGGCAGGAACGAGTTGTAGACCACGATCGCGGCGCCGAAGGAGATGTTGGCGACCAGGAAGAGCGCCCCGCCGAGCAGGTAGCGGTCGCCGGTGACGAGGGCCATCGCGATGGTGGCGCCGGCACCGGTGAACGCGGCACCGCCGAGCAGCCGCTTCTTGTGCGCCGACCGGTCCGCGATCGCCCCGATGACCGGCAGCACGAACACGGTGAGGAACACCGACAGCGAGATCAGGTACGGGTAGTAGGACCCGGCGGCGACCTTGATGCCGAGCGGGTACACGAAACCGTCGCAGGAGTCCGCGCCCAACTCGCACCCGGCCGCCACCTCGGCGACCGTGGTCAGGAACGGGCCGAGGAACACCGTGATGACCGTCGTCTGGAACGCGGAGTTGGCCCAGTCGTAGATGTACCAGCCCCGGCGCTCCCGGCGGGTGCTCGCGGGAGGCGGGGTGTCGTCCACCGCGGGGGTCACGGTCTCGGCCATCGGGGGTCCTTGGAGTGGTTCAGGCGGCCCAGTGGCCGCGGCTGCGGTAGACGTCGCGCAGCACGCCGACGTGATCGGTCATGATGCCATCCACGCCACGATCCAGTAAGTCGTGCATCTGGGCGGGTTCGTCGATCGTCCAGACGTGCACCTGAAGGCCGATCCGGTGGCAGTAGTCGAGGAAACGGCGGTCCACCACCGGCACCCGCCCGTAGCGGGGCGGCACCTGTGCGGCGACCACCGACGGGGGTAGCCGCAGCGGGCGTCCGTGCAGGGAGGCGAGGCGTAGCCGGGCGACGCCGCGCATGCCGAGGCTGGTGGCGACCCGCCCCTCGGTGAGCGCGCGCATCCGGGTCAGGCGGGCGTCGCTGAACGAGGCGAGCAGCACCCGGTCGGCGGCGCCGACCCGGGTCACTGTCGCGACCGTCGGTTCGACGCCGCCGTCGGCCTTCACGTCGATGTTGAAGCGGACCTGCGGCCAGGCGCCGAGCACCTCGTCGAGTCGGGGTACGACGGCGGCGCCGCCGACGCGTACCGAGGCGAGGTCGGCCCAGCTCATCTCGGCGATGCGCCCCGGCTCACCGGTGACCCGGCGCAGCGTCGGGTCGTGGAAGATCACGGCCACGCCGTCCGCGGTGGCGTGCACGTCGGTCTCCACGTACCGGTAGCCGAGCCCGATGGCCCGAGCGAACGCCTCGGCGGTGTTCTCGTCGCCGTCGGCGGCGCCGCCACGGTGGGCGAACGCCAGCGGCGCGGGCGCGTCGAGGTAGCCGGGTCGGGTCAGCACGGGACGCAGTATGCCCGCCGCCGGTGGAGCCCGGGTGACCTACCGGCGAAGATCAGACCCGAGACGCCGGGGGCTGCGGCACGGGTGGCCCCCGGGTGTCCCCGCCCGAACCGGCGTGCGGCGGCCTGCCCCCGGCCACCATCCTTTCGTCCTTTGCTCTGCACCCACGGAGGCGACAGTCACCGTGGGTAGCTGGTGCGTCGGCGGGTGCAGAGCAAAGGACGCGGGGGGTGGGGTTGGGGTGCGGCGTCTGGGCTGACGTCTGCGCTGCGGGCCTCGCCGGCCCGGACGCGCCCGGCGTCGCGCCAATCTCGCAGGCCGAGCGGCGACTCAGGCCGAGCGGCGACTCAGGCCGAGCGGCGGCGGTGGGCGCGGCTGAGGTCGCTCGGGCGGCCGGGGTCGACGTGCCGGGGCCGGTCGGGTTCGTCGGGTCGCAGCGGGACCAGGGTGTCGGTGAGCGCGTCGATGATCCGGTCGGTGGCCCGGCGTGCCGCGCCGGGGCTGGCGGCGGTCGACTCGCCCAGGTCGACGGGGGTGCCGAAGTGCACCCGGATGACCGGGCGACGCCACAGTGAGCGGGCGACGCCGCGCAGCATTCCCCGGGGTGCCTGGTAGGGGAGTACCTCGTGCGAGCCCCACTGGGCCACCGGGACGACCGGGGCGCCGCAGGCCAGGGCGAGGCGGGCGGCGCCGGTCTTGCCGCGTTCGGGCCACATGCCGGGGTCCAGGCCGATGCGGCCCTCGGGGTAGATGAGGATCACCGAGCCACGGGCCACAGCGGTGGCCGCGTCGTCGAGAGCCTGGTGGACGGCGCTGGTGCCCCGGTCGACGCGGATGTGCCCGGCGTGGCGCATGGCGGTGCCGAGCACCGGGGCGCGGAACAGTCCGGCGGTCGCCATGATCCGGGGGGCGATGCGCCGGGTCTGGCAGGCGGCGGCCAGCACCACCGGGTCGAACGGGCTGATGTGGTTGGCGGCCAGCACCAGCGGCCCGCGGCGCAGGTGCGCGGGGACGTCGCCGGTGACCTCGAGGCGGGCCAGCAGGCCGACCAGGCCCCGGGCCAGCAGGAGAGCGCCGCGCCAGATCAGCGGCGGCTGCCAGGTGGCGTACGTGGTGTCCATCAGCGCGACATCGTCGCACGCGGCGGTGGGGGCGTGCGGGCGGGTCGGCCGGATGCCCCGGGGTGATCAGGGTCATTGGTCCCGGACCGGTTCGGGCCGCCCGGCCCTGCCCATTCCTCTACGACGAGCAGTAGTATTTACTACGTCTCGTAGTACGGCTGGTTGGGGGTTTCAGGTGGACGCGTTGGACGTCGCCCGCTGGCAGTTCGGTGTCACCACCGTCTACCACTTTCTCTTCGTTCCGCTGACCATCGGCCTGTCCGTGCTGGTCGCCATCCTGCAGACGCTGTGGCACCGCACCGGCAACGAGCGCTACCTCAAGCTGACCAAGTTCTACGGCAAGCTGTTCCTGATCAACTTTGCCATGGGGGTGGTCACCGGCATCGTGCAGGAGTTCCAGTTCGGCATGAACTGGAGCGACTACTCGCGCTTCGTCGGCGACATCTTCGGCGCACCCCTGGCCATCGAGGCGCTCGTCGCGTTCTTCCTCGAATCCACCTTCATCGGCCTGTGGATCTTCGGTTGGGATCGGCTGCCCAAGCGCGCGCACCTGGCCAGCATCTGGGCCGCGGCCATCGGCACGAACCTGTCCGCGTACTTCATCCTCGCCGCGAACTCGTTCATGCAGAACCCGGTCGGCTACCGCATCAACCCTGACAGCGGACGCGCCGAGCTGACCGACTTCCCGGCCGTGCTGACCAACAAGGTCGCCCTGATCACGTTCCCGCACACCCTGGCCGGCTCGTTCCTCGTCGCCGGGTCGCTGATCGTCGCGGTCGGCCTGTGGCACGTCATCCGCAACCGCGACTCCGCCGACACCGGCGCGTACCGCTTCGCCACGAAGTTCGGCTCCTGGGTGGTCCTGGTCGCCTCCGCCGCAGTGCTGTTCACCGGCGACATCCAGGGCAAGATCATGACCGAGGTGCAGCCGATGAAGATGGCCGCCGCCGAGGGCCTCTACTCCACCGAGAGCCCCGCCTCGTTCTCCGTGCTCACCATCGGCAGCCTCGACGGCAGCCGCGAGGTGTTCGCCCTCAAGATCCCGTACCTGCTGTCGTACCTGGGCACCGGTGACCCGCACGGCACCGTGCACGGCATCAACGACCTGCAGGCCCAGTACGCCACCCAGTACGGCGCGGGCAGCTACACCCCGATCATCCCGGTCACCTACTGGAGTTTCCGCTTCATGATCGCCTTCGGGATGGCCGCCGGCGCGATCGCCCTGCTGGTGCTCTGGAGCCAGCGCAAGGGCCGTACCCCGAGCAGCAGGTGGCTGCTGCGCGCGGGCCTGGCCATGCCGGTGCTGCCGCTGCTGGCCAACTCGTTCGGCTGGATCTTCACCGAGATGGGCCGCCAGCCGTGGATCGTCTTCGGCGAGATGCTCACCCGCAACGGGGTGTCCCGCAGCGTCTCGTTGGCCGAGGTCCTCACCTCGTTCACCGCGTTCACGCTGATCTACGCCACCCTCGCCGTCATCGAGGTCAAGCTGCTGCTGCGCTACGCCAAGGCCGGCGTACCCGACGTCAGCGAACAACCCCCCGCCGACGACACCGACGACGCCGAGCGCCCGCTCGCCTTCGCCTACTGATCCCGGAGCCCATCGTGGAACTGACCACCATCTGGTTTCTCCTCGTCGCCGTGCTGTTCACCGGGTACTTCATCCTGGAGGGCTTCGACTTCGGCGTCGGCATGCTGCTGCCCGTCCTGGGCCGGAACGACCGGGAACGCCGCGTCCTGATCAACACGATCGGCCCGGTGTGGGACGGCAACGAGGTGTGGCTCATCACCGCCGGCGGCGCGATGTTCGCCGCGTTCCCCGAGTGGTACGCCACCCTGTTCTCCGGCTTCTACCTGCCGCTGCTGCTGATCCTGCTGGCCCTGATCGCCCGGGGCGTCGCGTTCGAGTACCGGCACAAGCGCCCCGAGGCGTCCTGGAAGCGCCGCTGGGACACCGCGATCGTCGTCGGCTCACTGCTCCCGGCCATCCTGTGGGGCGTCGCCTTCGCCAACATCCTGCGCGGCGTGCCACTGGACGCCGACCACGAGTACGTCGGTGGCCTCGTCGACCTGCTCAACCCGTACTCCCTGCTCGGTGGCGCGACCACCCTCGCGCTGTTCCTGACCCACGGCGCGGTGTTCCTCGCGCTGAAGACCACCGGCGACATCCGCGAGCGCGCGGGCGCCCTCGCGGTGCGCCTGGGTGTCGTCGCCGCGGTGCTCGCGGTCGGGTTCCTGAGCTGGACGTTGAGCATCCGCTCCAGCACGGCCGCCGTCGTGCTCGCCGTCGGCGCGGCCCTCGCCCTGCTCGGTGGTCTGGCCGCCGCCCGGGTACGCCGGGAGGGCTGGGCGTTCACCGGCACCGCCGTGGCGATCGGTCTGGCCGTGGCGACGCTGTTCGCGGCGCTGTTCCCGAACGTGCTGCCGTCCACGCTGGACACCGCCGGCACGTTGACGGCCACCAACGCCGCGTCCACCCCCTACACCCTGAAGATCATGACCTGGGTGGCGGTGATCTTCACTCCGGTGGTGCTGGCCTACCAGGGCTGGACCTACTGGGTGTTCCGCAAGCGCATCGGCGTAGCCAACATCCCCCAACACTGACCGCATCTCGCCGACGTGGCGGTATCCGCGCCCCCGGGATACCGCCACGTCGGCGAAATCGAGTCGATCACGCCCGGCGTCCGCCGCTACGGTGTGCCGATGCACGTACGCGAACTCACCGCCGACGACCTCGACGCCGCCTGGGACCTGGGCCGGTTCGCGTTCGGCAACACCTCGGAACGAGCGGCGAGCACGAGGATCGTGGTACCCGGGATGACGCGCTGGGGCGCGTTCGACGACACCGGGCGGCTCGTCGGCAAGGCCGTCGACCTGCACCACGACCAGTGGTGGTCGGGGCGGGCGGTGCCGGCCGCCGACGTGGCCGGGGTGGCCGTCGCACCCGAGGCCCGGGGCCGTGGCGTGGCGAGGGCCATGCTCACCGCGTTGCTGCGCGGGGCGCACGAGCGGGGCGCGGCGGTCAGCGCGTTGTACCCGACCGTCGCCGCCCCGTACCGGGCTTGCGGGTGGGAGGCGGCCGGTGTGCTGCGGACGGTCGACCTGGCCACCGCCACGCTGCCCCGGCACCGGCCCGCGTCGCACCTCACCGTCCGGGCCGGTACGCCCGCCGACCTGCCCGCCGTCGCCGCCCTGTACGAGCGGGTCACCCGACACCGCAACGGCCTGTTGACCCGCCGGGGTGAGCTGTTCGACGCCGACGATCGCGGCCTGCCCGGTGACGGACTCACCCTCGTCGAAAAGGGCGACGACCTGGTCGGCTACGCCACCTGGCAGCGAGGGAGCGGCTACGGTGCCGACTCGGTGCTCACCGTCGACGAGGCCCTGGCGGTCACCGCCGAGGCCGCCCGGGAACTCGTCGGGGTGCTCGCCAGTTGGGCCAGCGTCGCGCCGACCCTGCGGCTGTGTCCGCTCGACGGTGACGCGGTGAGTGCCTGCCTGCCGTTGGAGTCGGCCCGCGAGCACGAGCGGGACCTGTGGATGCACCGGCCGGTCGACGTCGCCCGGGCGGTGAGCGCACGTGGGTGGCCCACCCACGTGCGCGGTGTCGTGGACTTCCGCCTCACCGATCCGCTCGCCGAGTGGAACACCGGCACCTGGCGGTTGGCTGTCGCCGACGGCGCTGCCGAGTTGACCCGCGTCGACGGTGAGGCGGATCTGCGGCTGGACGTTCGTGGTTTCGCGTTGCTGTACGCCGGGGCGGCCGGCGCCCGGTCGGTCGCGCAGGCGGGCCTGCTGCACGCCGCCGGTGTCGCGCCGGACGCCCTGGACCTGTTGGGCGCGGGCGGCCCGGCCCAGGTGCTCGACTACTTCTGACCGGTCGGGCTCGCGCACGCGCCCGACCGGTGACGGCGCCGCCACCCGGGGCCCGCGCACGCGCCCGGACCGGTCCGCCGACCGGCGCCGGCGCGCCACCGCCCCCGGTCAGGCCGCCAGTTCGGCGTTCGCACGTCGGGTGATCACTGTGAGCGCCCGGGCGGCGGCGTTCGCGTCGTCGGCGGGGATGTCGGCGTAGAGGCGCGCGGTGATGCCGGAGACGACGTCCGCGACGCGGGCCTGCGTCGCCTGACCGGCGTCGGTGAGCCGGATCCGCGCCGGGTCGGTGTCGTCGTCGGCGAGGTTCGCGCCGAGGAGTCTGGCGATCACCTCGTGCACGGCCGGCGCGTCGACCTTGAGTGTGCTGGTGATCCGGTGCGTCAGGTGGGCGCGTTCGACGGGCCCGTCGGCGAGGACGTTGAGCGCGAGCACCTGGCCGAAGGTGAGCCCGAGCGGGGCGACGGCCCGCTCCAGCAGGGCCCGGGTGGCGTAGTGGGCCTGGCCGATGACCTGGCCGTTGAGGGTGGGAGTGGTGGACATGACGCCTCCTTCTAAACGTTGGCCGAACCAACGTTGGTGAAGCCAACGTAGCATGGATCGTGGGTCGCGCCAACGATTCCTGTTAGGCTGCTGCCATGCAGTCCACCGCCCCGCAGTCACCCGCCGGGCTCCGCACCACCCCGACGTGGTTGCTCAACCAGACCGCCGCCCACGCCGCCCGGCTCATCAGCGAGGGCTTCGCCGCGCACGGCCTACGCGGCTACCACTACCGGCTGCTCGCCACGCTGGCCGAGGACGGCCCCGCCAGCCAGGCCGACCTGGGCCGTCGCTGCGGCATCGACCGCAGCGACGTCGTCGCGGCCGTCAACGACCTGGCCGGTCGAGGGCTCGTCGTACGCGCCCCCGACCCGGCCGACCGCCGCCGCAACGTCATCAGCCTCACCGACGCCGGTGCCGACGAGGCCCACCGGATGGGCGACACCGTCGGCCGGGTCCAGGACGAGCTGCTCGCCCCGCTGTCCACCGCCGAACGCGACCAGCTGACCCGCCTGCTCACCCGGCTGCTGGAGCACCACGCCCGGCGCTGAACACCCTCAGCGGGCCTCGCGCAGCTCCGCCAGGCGCGCCTCGATCTCGGCCAGCTCGGCGCGCAGCTTCTCGGCCTGCTGCTCCGCCTCGGCCCGCTCGGTGCCGAGGATCTGCTCCACCGCCTCCTGCACCCCGGGCACGTCGACCAGGGCCACCATCTTCAACGCCTCGGCCGGCTTCACCACGTACGGCTTCGCCAGGGCCTTGCTGCCCTGCTGGGCGGCGACGGTCCACTCACCGTCGGCGTACGCCAACGTGACGGTGAGACCCGCGGGCCCCTTCGGCTTGACGGCCTTGACCGCCCGCCGCGCCGGCGGCTTCTCCGTCTGCTCCACCTTCGGCTCCTCCTGTCGCTGCGCGGGCACCCGCGGCGTGTCCAACACGAACTCCGGCGCCGCCACCGGCTCCGGCTCGGGCTCCGGTTTCGGCTCCACCACCCGACGACCGGCGCCCTTGGGCGCCACCGCCAGGTCGGCGGGGGAGAACGGCAACTCGTCGCGGCCGAACCGCACCACCACGAACTCGTCGGACACCTCCGGGTCGGTCAGCTCGACCACCTGACCGACCTGGCCGGCGATCTGCCCCGCCGAGGCGGTGAACACCACCCGTGGTTTACGCCCGGCCGCCAACGCCTCCCGGATGCTCTGCACCTCGTCAGTGGACAAACCCTGGCCGGCATCCATCACAACCCTCTTCCGTACACCTGTTTGATTTCTGTCTTGATACCAGCCGACTGCGACACCCGCCGCACAGGGCCCACGCCCACTCAGCCGCCCAACGCCCGCAGTGCGCGATCCGCGTGGTCGTTCATGCTGACCTCACTGTGGATCACCTCGATGACCCGCCGGTCGACGCCGATCACGAACGTCATCCGCTTCGTGCTCAACGCCCCCAACGGCATCCGCCGCCTCACCCCGAACTGCCGCGCCACAGTGCCGTCCTCGTCGGACAACAGCGGATAGTCGAACCCGTGCAGCTTGGAGAACTCCGCCTGCTTCGCCACCGGGTCCCGGCTGATGCCCACCCGCGACGCGCCCAACGCCGTGAACTCCGCCGCGAGGTCCCGGAAGTGGCAGCTCTCCGCCGTGCAACCCCGCGTCATCGCGCCCGGGTAGAAGAACACCACCACCGGCCCGGTCGCCAGGAACTCCGACAACCGCCGCGGCGTGCCCGTCTCGTCCGGCAGCTCGAAATCCTGCACCACGTCGCCGACACCCACACCCGCCACCGCGCACCTCCGTTGTCCCATCGACCGAACGCGCGGGAAGCGTAAGCGATCACCCCGGAGCGACCCCGACTCCCCGGCCACCCCGCCGCCACCGCGTACCGAAGCCCGCCGCCTGTGACCCTCCTCTCGACGACCGATGCGCGCCGGTCACGGTAGCGTCGGCGCATCCCGATCCGACAGCCCTGGAGTCGCCGTGGCACCGGTCACCGTCATCACCGGGGGCGGTCGCGGCATCGGCGCGGCCACCGCCCGCCGCCTCGCCGCCGCCGGTCACCACGTCGCCCTGTGCTACCGCCGTGACGAGGCCGCCGCCGCCACCGTCCTGGCCGACCTGCGCGCGACCGGAGTGCAGGCCATCGCGGTACGCGCCGACACCACCGACCCCGACCAGGTCGCCGAGCTGTTCGACGCCGCGGCGCGGCTCGGCCCGCTCACCGGCCTGGTCAACAACGCCGGCGTCACCAGCCTCATCGGGCCCTTCACCGAGCTGCGCGTCGAGGACCTGCGCCGAGTCGTCGACGTCAACCTCGTCGGCTACGTCCTGTGCGCGCAGCAGGCCGCCCGCCGGCTGAGCGACGGAGGCGCGATCGTCAACGTCTCCTCGGCCGCCGCCACCCTGGGCAGCCCGGGGGAGTACGTGCACTACGCCGCCGTGAAGGCCGCCACCGACACCCTCACCGTGGGTCTGGCCAAGGAACTCGCCCCGAAGGGCATCCGGGTCAACGCCGTCGCCCCCGGCATCGTGCGCACCGACATCCACGCCGACTCCGGAGTGCCCGACCGCCCCGACTCCGCCGTCGGCCGGATCCCGCTGGGCCGCGCGGGCGAGCCCGACGAGATCGCCGCCGCCATCGCGTGGCTGCTCGGCCCGGAGGCCTCCTACGCCACCGGCACGGTGCTGCGCGTCTCCGGCGGCCTGTGAGCCGGGGCGCGCGGCGCCCCGGCTCACCGCTCAGTGGGTGAACAGGTCAGTGGGTGAACAGCTTCGCCGCCGTGATGACGGTCTGCGCCACCCCGTACCCGAGCAGGACCGCCACCACCAACCAGGAGATCCACAACCGGGCCTGCTGCCCGTTACGGCTGTCGTCGCTCATCGCGTACCGCTCCTCTGCTCGGTCTTCGGCTCGTCCACATTCCCCGCCGGCTCGTGGTAGCGCTGCGGCACCGGGCGCACCAACAGGTTCGCCACGAAGCCCACCGCGAGAACCCCCACCATGGTGAACAGCGCCGGCCGGTACGCCGCCGCCGTCAACGTGCCCGGCTCGCCCTGCGCGTCGAGGAACCCGTTGACGATCAGCGGGCCGGCGACCCCCGCCGCCGACCACGCGGTCAGCAACCGGCCGTGGATCGCGCCGACCTGGAACGTGCCGAACAGGTCCCGCAGGTACGCCGGCACGGTCGCGAACCCACCGCCGTAGAACGACAGGATCACGCAGGCCAACAACACGAACAACGCCGTGGCGGTCTGTCCGACGAGGGCCAGCAGCGCGTACAGCACCATGCCGACACCC
This sequence comes from Micromonospora sp. WMMD964, assembly GCF_029581455.1. Lineage (NCBI taxonomy): Bacteria > Bacillati > Actinomycetota > Actinomycetes > Micromonosporales > Micromonosporaceae > Micromonospora > Micromonospora sp. WMMD964. Next base: position 4,521,291 of record NZ_CP120860.1, read on the forward strand.
AGGTACACCAGGTAGATCGGTTTGCGGCCGATGACGTCCGACGTGGACGACCACACGAACCGGCCCGCCATGTTGAACAGCGACAGCAGACCCACGAACCCACCGGCCGCCGCGACGGTCACCGCCGACGTGCCGTTGTCCCGGAAGAAGTCCTGGATCATCGGGCTGGCCTGCTCCAGGATGCCGATGCCGGCTGTCACGTTGCAGAACAGCACCACCCACAGCAGCCAGAACGAGCGGGTCTTCACCGCGTTCGCCGCCGACACGTTCGCCGTGGTGACCAATGGTTTCGCCGCCACACTCGCCGGGTCGAACCCGGCCGGACGCCAATCCTCGGCCGGCACCCGCACGTTCGCCACCCCGAACATCATGATCACGAAGTAGCCGATGCCGAGCGTCACGAACAACCAGACCAGGGCGCTGCCGGACGCCGTCGACCCGGCGTTGGCCGGGTCGTAGGCGGGGTCGTAGAAGGACAACAGTTGCCGGGACAGGGGAGAGGCGACCATCGCCCCACCACCGAAGCCCATGATCGCCAAACCGGTGGCCAGGCCCGGCCGGTCCGGGAACCACTTGATCAGAGTGGAGACCGGGGAGATGTAGCCGATGCCCAGGCCGATGCCGCCGAGCAGCCCGTAGCCCAGATACAGCAACCACAGTTGCTTCGTGGCGATGCCCAACGAGCCCACCAGGAAACCCGCCGCCCAGAAGCAGGCCGAGACGAACATCGCCTTACGCGGCCCGTTCGCCTCCACCCAGGTCCCGGCGACGGCGGCGGACAACCCCAGCATCACGATCGCGATGCTGAAGATCACCCCGATCGCGGTCTGACTGGTGTCGAAGTGGGCGATCAGCGAGTTCTTGTAGACGCTTGTCGCGTAGACCTGGCCGATGCAGAGGTGGATGGCCAACGCCGCCGGGGGGATGAGCCACCGGCTGTAGCCGGGCGGCACGACGGTTTGCCGACGATCGAGTGCGGAAAGCATGCGCTGCTTCCTCTCCGATGAGGACGAGACGTCCCCACAACGTGCCCACCGCACGTACCAGCGGCAAACCTCGACAGCGCCGGGTGGTCGAAACCGTGAGCTGAGCGGTCACTCAGCCGCCGGCTGCGCCCGCCACACCCAGTTGCGCCGCTCGTAGAGCACGCTCATGCCCAGCCGACGCATGTTGTCCAGCGACGGATTCGACGCCCCCGGCGCGGGCCGACCCGTCTCGGCGGCGACCCACCGGCAACCGGCCGCCGCGGCGGCGGCCACCCGGGCCGCCAACAGACCCGACTGCGCGCCCCGACCCCGATGCGACGGCAGGGTGGCACCGGTGTTGAGGGAACCGACCTCGCCGTGCACGAACAGGTTCGCGGCCGCCACCATCTCCGCACCGTCCCACGCGGCGAACGGACGGAAGCCGGGGTCGCGGACGCTCGCGGTCAGCATCGGCGCCAGGTGTTCCTCGGGCATCCCGAAACACCGCAACACGACCGACGCCCACTCGTGCACCGACCCGTCCGGAACCGGACCCACCCGCAGGTCGGTGCCACCGGGGCTCAGGGCGTCGATCTCACCGGCGAGCTTGACCCACACACCGCCCGCCGTGATGTTCTCCCGCGCGCAGATCTCGTCCCAGTACGCCGGCAACCGGTCCGGCGCGATCTGGATGACCGCGCTGGGCGTGCCCTCGGCGCGGAAGACGTCGCACACCTGGGCGATCACCTCGCCGGTCACCGGCTCGGCGACGCCGAACCCGAGCGCCTTGGACCAGTAGCCGGTCGGGTCGTGCCGCATCGACAGCACCACCCCGCCGCCCACCCGGGCGGTCCGGATCCCGAGCGCGTCCCGCACGTCGGCCGGAGCACCCGACTCGTACCGGAACATGAACTCGGCCTCGGCCAGCTCGGCGAGCGCGCCTACCGTCTCATCAGTCGCCACGCGGCACAGCCTGCCAGGGCGCGGCGCGCCCCGGCACCGGCGAGGCCGACGCCGTGAGCAGCGCCACTACCGCAGGTCCGGGGCGTGCCACCCGCCGGTGAGGGCCTCGGCGTCCGCCGGACCCCAGGTGCCCTTGTCGTACGACCGCACCGGCGCCGCCAGGTCCAGGATCGGCGCGACGATGCGCCACTCCTGCTCGATCGTCTCCGCACGGGCGAAACGCAGGTGCTGCCCGTCCATCGCGTCGTCGAGCAACCGCTCGTACGCCTCCTGGCGACGCCCGAGCGCCGACCCGAAGTCGACGGACAGGTCCACCGGGCGGCTCGTCACCTCGGCACCCGGGCTCTTCGCCTGGATCGACATCGTGATGCCGTCGCCACGCCCGAGGCGGAACCGCAGCAGGTTCGCGGCGGTCGCCGTGCCCCGCTCCGCCGGGATCAGCGCGCGCTGCGGCTGCTTGAACTCGACCACGACCTCCGTCGCCGTACCCGGCAGCGACTTGCCGGTGCGCAGGTAGAACGGCACGCCCGCCCAACGGGGTGAGTCGACGGTCAACCGGGTCGCCACGAACGTCTCCGTGTTGGAGTCGGCGGCGACACCCGGCTCGTCGCGGTATCCGGCGTACTGCCCCCGCACGGTGGACTCCGGCGACAGCGGCGCGATCTGCCGCAGCACCGCGGCCTCCGCCTCCCGGAACGCCGTCGTGTCGTCACTGGCGGGCGCCTCCATCGCGATCAACGCGACGACCTGCAGGATGTGGTTCTGCAACACGTCGCGGGTGGCGCCGACAGTGTCGTAGAACCCGGCCCGCCCCTGCGTGCCGAAGCCCTCCGCGAGGGTCACCTGGACGTTGTCGATGTGCTCGTTGTTCCACAACGGTTCGAACAACCGGTTGGCGAACCGGAAGGCGTAAAGACCCTCGACGGCCTCCTTGCCCAGGTAGTGGTCGATGCGGAACACCCGCTCGCTGTCGAACGCCGCCCGCAGCGTGCGATCCAACTCACGCGACGACTCCAGGTCACGCCCGAACGGCTTCTCCACGATCACCCGGCCCCGGTCGGCCAACCCGACCGCCGCGAGGCCCTCGACGACGGACCCGAACACCGCCGGAGGGATCGCCAGGTAGAAGAGCGGCCGCTCGGCGTCGCGCAGACGCTCGGCCAGGCGCTGGTACGTCGTCGGGTCGGCGTAGTCGCCGGAGATCATCGAAAGGTTGGCCGCGAGCCCGTCGAAGGTCTCCTCGTCGATCTCGTCGTTGGCCTCCAGCACCGACTTGCGGGCCGTGGTGACGAGCTGCTGGTCATCCCAGGGGGAGCGGGCCACGCCGATCACCGGGACGTTCAGGCGGTCGCGTCGGGTCAACTCGTACAGCGCCGGGAACAGCTTCTTCGAGACGAGGTCACCGGTGACGCCGAACAGCACCACCGCGTCTGAGCGCATGTGCATGGCTCTTCCATTCGATCATCTGATTCTGATCTTCCGAACGGAGAACGGCGCGACCCACCTCGGCATTCCCTGATGGGCGACGCACGTGAGGTCGGCGACAGCGACGGCGCTCACCGCGAACCCCGCGCTCCACCACCCGGTGCAGAATTCGACCATGCGCCTCACCTTCGACCAGTCAGCGGGAACCGGGCCGGAGATCATCTGCCTGCCGATGTTCAGCATGACGCGCGTCGCCACGGCCGCCGCCCTGGCACCCGCCCTCGCCGGTGCCGACCTGCGCGAGACGTACCTCGACCTGCCCGGCCACGGAGACACCCCGGCAACCTGCCCGGCCACGTCCCAGGCGGTGCTGGACGTGGTGTGCGCGTGGCTCGACGACCACGTCGACGCGCCCGTCCTCCTGGCCGGCGCCTCCTACGGGGCGTACCTCGCCGCCGGGATCGCCCGCCGACGACCCGAACTCGTCCGCGGCCTGCTCCTCGTCTGCCCCGGTGTCACCATCGCGCCGAGCGGCCGCACCCTGCCCGAGGAGCGCCCGGCACCGGGACCGGCCGGCTGGCTCGACGAGGCCCCCACCGACCTTCGCGCGCACCTCGACGCCGCGTTGGGCCACCGCACCCCGGCCGTGGTCACCACGGTGCTCGCCGCCCTCGCCGCCGGCGGCCCCGGCGACGACACCTTTCAACGGACGCTGCGGTCCGGCTCCGGGTACGCGCTCCCGGACGAGGACGTCGACACCCCCTTCCCCGGGCCGGTCAGCGTGCTCACCGGCCGACAGGACGACGTCGTCGGGTACGCCGACCAGTTCCACGCCATGCGCCGCTACCCCCGTGGCACCTACACGACCATCGACCAGGCCGGCCACTATCTGCCCTTCGAACAACCGGCCCTGCTGCGCGCGCACACCCAGGACTGGCTGCGGCGAACCCGCGCCCGACCCACCCTCCCGGCGAGCACACCCTGACTTTTGTCACGAGCGCACTGTGCACCACGCATCGAAGGTCGTGACTAACTGCACTGTGGCGCGCCCCGTCCCGTCAACGAGACTCGATCCAGAACGCCGGCACGACAGCCGGCCGGTTTCGAGACGGGAGGCGGGACGGTGGACGAGCGCTACGACAGCTACTGCGCCGCGGATCGACTGTTCTACGACTCGCTCGGCACCGCTGTCGCGCAGCCCGTCTTCCCGGCCGCCGACCGGCCGGTGCCACCCGGCTGGCGCCGCGAGCCGCTCGACGACTGGTTGATCTACGGCCCGGACGGCGGCTCGCTGCCCCAGCAGGGCTGGAAGATCCACATCTCGGCGACCCTGGGGAACGCCGAACGGATCCTCGACACCGTCTGGGACTACTGCGTACCCCGTGGCCTGTCCTTCAAGTTCCTCCGCGGACCCCGCACCCTGCTGCTGCGCAACTCCAAGTACGCCGCCCGGGCCGCCAGCGGCAAGTTCGTCACGGTCTACCCACACGACGACGCCGAACTGGAACTGACCTGCAAGGAACTCGACGAACTACTGGCCGGAGAGCCCGGACCGTACATCCTCAGCGACCTTCGCTACGGAGCCGGGCCGGTGCACGTGCGCTACGGCGGCTTCGCCGCCCGCTACTGCCACTCCCCGGACGGCCAGGTCGTGCCGGCGATCGAGGACGACACCGGCACCCTCGTGCCCGACCGCCGCGAACCCGTCTTCCACCTGCCGTCCTGGATCACCCTGCCCGACTTCCTCGGCCCGCACCTGACCGCCCGCAACGAGACCAACACCAACGAGGTGCCCTACCGCATCGAGCGGGTCATCCACTTCTCCAACGGCGGCGGACTGTACGTGGGCCGGGACCTGCGCACCGACACCCAGGTGGTGCTCAAGGAAGCCCGCCCACACGCCGGCCTGGACGCCGACGGCACCGACGCCGTCGCCCGGCTGGCCCGCGAGGCCACCGCCCTGCGGCAACTCGCCGACCTACCCCAGGTCCCGCGCGTACACGACGAGTTCACCCTCGGCGAGCACCACTTCCTCGCACTCGAACACATCGAGGGCCGACCGCTGAACAAGGCACTCGTCGACCGGTACCCCCTGATCGACGCCGACGCGACACCCGACGACCGGGAGGCGTACACCACCTGGGCCCGGCACGTCTACGAACAGGTCGACACCCTCATCACGGCGATCCACGAACGCGGCCTGGTCTACGGCGACCTGCACCTGTTCAACATCATGATCCGCCCCGACGACCAGGTCGCCCTCGTCGACTTCGAGGTCGCCGCCCCGATCGCCGGACACCGCCGACCCGGGCTGCGCAACCAGGGCTTCGCCGCACCGCGCGACCGCACCGGACCAGCCGTCGACCGCTACGCCCTGGCCTGCCTGCGCCTGGCGCTGTTCCTGCCACTGACCCAACTGGTCCGCCTCGCCCCCGCCAAGGTGGCACACCTCGCCGACATCATCGCCACGAACCTCCCGGTACCCCGCTCCTTCCTCGACCCGGCCGTCCGAGAGATCACCGGCGACGCACCGCAGAGCACCGACCTCGACGCACACCTCGGTGACTGGCCGACCGCACGGGACCGACTGACCACAGCGATCGTGGCCAGCGCCACCCCCGAACGCGACGACCGGCTCTACCCCGGCGACATCGAACAGTTCCGCACCGGCGGCCTCAACCTCGCCCACGGCGCGGCGGGCGTCCTCTACGCCCTGCACACCAGCGGCGTCGACCGCCGGCCCGAACACGAACAATGGCTGGTACGGCGAGCAACGGCACCCCCCTCCGGCACCCGCTGCGGCTTCTACGACGGCCTACACGGCGTCGCCTACGCCCTGGAACACCTCGGCCGCCGACAGGACGCCCTCGACGTCCTCGACATCTGCCTACGCGAACCCGTCGACGGGCTCGACCACAGCCTCCACAGCGGACTGTCCGGGATCGCCCTCAACCTGGCCGAACTGGCCGCCCGCACCGGCGAGACGACGCTGCGCGACGCCGCCTGGCAGGCCGCCGAACGCGTCATCGACCAACTCGCCGACGACCCGGGCCCGGACATCAGCGGCGGACGCAACCCGTACGCCGGGCTGCTGCGCGGCCGCACCGGCCCGGCGCTGATGGCCCTGCGACTGTACGAGCTGACCGGCGACGACACCCTGCTCCAACACGCCGCCACCGCACTACGGCAGGACCTGCGCCGCTGCGTCCTGCGCCCCGACGGCGCACTCGAGGTCAACGAGGGCTGGCGGACCATGCCCTACCTGGCCAACGGCAGCGTCGGCATCGGACTGGTCATCGACCAGTACCTACACCACCGCGCCGACGACCAGTTCACCGAGGCCAGCGCCGGGATCCGCCGAGCGGCACGCTCACCGTTCTACGCCCAGTCCGGGCTCTTCGCCGGCCGCGCCGGCATCATCACCTACCTCGCCGCCTCGGCCGACGACACCGACCGCCACCGACTCGCCGCGCAACTGGACCGGCTGACCTGGCACGCCCTGCCGTACGCCGGAGGCACCGCCTTCCCCGGCGAGCAACTGCTCCGCCTGTCCATGGACCTCGGCACCGGCACCGCCGGTGTGCTGCTCGCGCTGGCCTGCGCCCAGCACGACGCGCCACCGACCCTGCCGTTCCTCACGCCCCTGCCGGGCGCACAGACCCCCTCGCCACAACGAGGGCACCTTCTCCACCGACGAAACGAAGGGAGGTGACACGACATGGCGCTTCTGGACCTCCAGGGCCTGGAGATGGCTCCGGCCGACCGCACTGGTGGCGGTAGCCGGGCGAGCCTGCTGCTCTGCGGCGACAGCTCGCTCTCCGTCACGACCTGCAACTGATCCACTCGCACACGGTTGCCCTGGGCGGGTAGACGTACCCACCCAGGGCGACCGCGCACCACCGGGAGGGGACCGATGTCGGCGTTCGCCACGGGCGACCGGTTACTCCGACGCACCGCCCTGGCCGGCGGCGGCTGGACCGCCACACTCGCGGTGGTCGCCCTGCTCGGCGCGACCGCCGAACTCCTGCTCCCCGCAGCCCTCGGCCACGCCGTCGACACCGCCCTCACCGGCGGCTCCGGCTGGTGGACGGCCTGCGCCTGCGCACTCGTCCTCATCCTCATCGGCGTCGACACCCTCAGCGACCTGGCCACCGGACTCGGCGCGGCACGCGCCACCGCAGGGCTGCGCCGCACCCTGCTGCGCCACCTCTTCGCCCTCGACGTCCGCGCCACCCGCCGCCACCCGGTCGGCGACCTCGTCGGCCGGCTGGCCAGCCAGGCCGCCGACGCCGGGCAAGCCGGCAACGCCCTCGTCCTGGCGGCGGTCGCGACCCTCCCACCACTGGGCAGCGTCGTCGCCCTCACCATCATCCACCCGGCCCTCGGGATCACCCTCCTCGCCGGCCTCGCCCTCCTCACCGTCCTCATGCGCGCCTTCGTCACCGACGCCTCCGCCGCCACCGCCGGCTACCAACGGGAACTGGGCGCCATCGCCGGCCGACTACTGGAGTCACTCAACGGCGCCCGCACCATCGCCGCCGCCGCCACCACCCACCACGAACAACAACGCATCCTCGCCGCCCTACCCACCCTGAACGAGTACGGACACCGCGGATGGACCCTGCTCGCCCAGGCCAGCGCCCGCACCGCCGCCGTGGCACCACTGCTGCACCTCAGCATCGTCGCCGTCGGCGGATACGCCCTCAGCACCGGCTGGCTCACCCCCGGACAACTGGTCGCCGCCGTCCGCTACGCGGCCCTCGGCGCCGGACTCGGCGGCGTCCTCGCCACACTGAACCACCTGGTCCGCAGCCGCGCCGGCGCCCACCGCATCGCCGAAATCCTCGCCCAGCCCGCCGCACCGACCGGCACCCGACCCCTACCACCCGGCGGCGGCGCCCTCCGACTTCACGCCGTCAGCGTGCACACCGACGACGGCCGCCCCATCCTCGACCGCATCGACCTCGACGTACCAGCCGGCGCCACCGTCGCCGTCGTCGGCACATCCGGCGCCGGCAAATCCACCCTCGCCGCGGTCGCCGGACGCCTGCACGACCCCGACTCCGGCGACGTACGACTCGACGGAGTACCCCTGCACCAACTCGACCCGGCGACGCTGCGCCGCGCCGTGGGCTACGCCTTCGACCGACCCGTACTGATCGGCCCGACCATCCACGACGCCGTCGGGCTGGCACTGCCACCCCAGTCGGCGACACCACCACCCGCCCCGACCCCGGCCACACCGGCCGTCCTCACCGCCACCCGCGCCGCAGCCGTCGCCGACGTCGTCGAACGCCTCCCCGACGGCTACCGCACCCCACTGGCCCACACACCGCTGTCCGGCGGCGAAACCCAACGACTCGGCCTGGCCCGCGCCTTCACCGCCGAACGGCTCCTCATCCTGGACGACGCCACGTCCAACCTGGACACCGCCACCGAACACCGCATCACCCAGGCGACGACCGCCCAGACCGACCACCGCACCCGACTCCTGATCACCCACCGCGCCGCGACCGCAGCCACCGCCGACCTGGTCGCCTGGCTGCACACCGGCAGACTGCGCGGCCTCGCACCACACCACCACCTCTGGGCGGACCCCGACTACCGGGCCGTCTTCGCACCCCCGGGCAGCACACCGTGACCCACCCCGGCGTACGCCAGGTGACCTGGCAAGCCCTACAGGCCCGCCGACGGGACCTCGCCCGACTCGGCGGCTGGTCACTCGTCGAAGCCGTACCCGCCCTGCTCTCCGGCTACCTGGTCGCCCGCGCCGTCGACGACGGATTCCTCGCCGGACGCCCCGCCACCGGCCTGACCTGGCTCGGCGCCCTCGCCGCCGCCGTCCTGATCGGCGCCGCGGCCACCGGCCGCACCTACCGCCGCCTCGGCGCCGTCGTCGAGCCGTTCCGCGACGACCTCGCCACCCGCATGGTCCGGGGAGCGCTACACGACGCCACCCGAACCGGCGCACACCCCGACAACGCCGCCCTGGCCCGCCTGACCCACCAACTGGAGATCGTCCGCGACACCTTCGCCGGCCTCCTCATGGTCACCCGCGGCTTCCTCTTCTCCGCCGGCGCGGCCCTCCTCGGCCTCCTCGCCCTGGCACCCGTCACGGCCGCGCTCGCCGCCGCACCGCTCGCCGCCGGCCTGGCCGTGTTCCTCGCCGCGCTACCAGCCATGATCACCCACCAACGCGCCTACGTCCGCACCGGCGAACACCTCAGCCACTCGGCCGCCACCGCACTGACCGCACACCGGGACGTACTGGCCTGCGGCGCCCAGACCCGCGTGACAACCGACGTGGAACACCAGGTCACCGCCCAGGCCACCGCCGAACGCACCCTCGCCCGGATGGCCGCCGTCCGCAGCCTCAGCCTCGGCATCGGCGGCTGGCTCCCACTGATCGTCCTCCTGATCGCCACACCCTGGCTGATCGAACGCGGCCTCACCGCCGGCGCGGTGCTCGGCGCGCTGATCTACATCTCCACCGGCCTGCAACCAGCCCTGCACACCCTCCTACAAGGCATCGGCGGCGGGGGACTGCGCTACCTGGTGACCCTGGAGAACATCCTGCGCACCTACCCGCCACCCGACACTCCCCACCCGACCAGACCCCACCCCCGACCGACCGCCGACCCCGCCCCGGCCGTCGAGATCCGCAACCTGACCTTCCGCTACGGCCCACACGCCCGACCCGTCCTGGACGACCTCACACTGACCCTGCACCACGGCGACCACCTCGCCGTCGTCGGCCCCAGCGGCACCGGCAAATCCACCCTCGCCGCCCTGATCGCCGGCCTCCTACCACCACAGACCGGCACAGTCCACCTGGCCGGCCACCCGGTCACCGGCACCGACCCGGCCACCCTCGCCCGCAGGCGCGTACTCGTGCCGCAGGAGGCGTACATCTTCACCGGCCGACTCGCCGACAACCTGCGCTACCTACGGCCCGACGCCGACGACCACACCCTGCACACCGCCATCGACACGCTCGGCGCACGCCCCCTCGCGACCCGCCTCGGCGGTCTGGACGCGCCGATCACACCGACCCAGCTCTCCAGCGGCGAACGCCAACTCGTCGCAGCGGTCCGAGCCTGGCTCGCACCCGCCCCACTGGTGATCCTCGACGAAGCCACCTGCCATCTGGACCCGACACTCGAGGCGACAGTCGAAGACGCCTTCGCCCAGCGACCCGGCACCCTCGTCGTCATCGCCCACCGGATCAGCTCCGCGATGCGCGCCCACCGACTGCTCGTCCTCGACGGCACCGAAACCCTGACCGGCACCCACGAACACGTGCTGGAACACTCCACGGCCTACCGGCTGCTCGTCGACCACTGGCACCAGCACACCACCGCGCCCGTGACCACACCGACGCCACCGGGCTGAACCGCGCACCGGTCAGATCCAGCCCGCCTCACGCGCCACCCGCACCGCCTCCACCCGCGTACGCGCACCGACCTTACGCACGATCCGACCGAGATGATTGCGGACCGTCCCGCAGCTCAACCCCAACGACTCCGCGACCTCCGCCACCGGCGCCCCCTCCGCGGTCAACGCCAGCACCTCCGTCTCACGACCGGTCAACGGACCATCGGCGTGCAGCGCCGCGACGACAAGGTCCGCGTCGAGCACCGGCTCCCGCCGCGCCAGCCGACGAATCCCGTCGACCACCAGTTGCGGAGACACGTCGCTGCGCAGGATGCCGACCATCCGCGCCCCGCAGCCCATCCCACGCAGCCGCCTCGCCCGACGCGGATGAGCCAACACCAACATCGGGCACCGACCGAGACGGCTGACATCGACCCCCTCGACGAAATCCAGATCAGCCACCACCACGTCGGGACGCTCGTCGCGCACGGCCTCGGGAACCGCATCACCACGGTCCACCTTCGCCACCACCCGGATGTCATCCTCGGCGGCAAGGACAAACGACAGCGCGCCCAACACCAGGGCACTGTCCAACGCGAGCAGGGTACGGATCATCACGAACCTTCCCGTGCACACCCACGACGATCACCCATCGTCAGCATTCAAACACGCATCCGACGCACCCGCACGGCGGGGGAGCGGGCCCGGCAGAACCACCGGACCCACCCCCTCAACAGCTACAACCAACCGTCACGCCGCGCCCGCCACACCGCCTCCAACCGATTACGCGCACCGGTCTTGGCCAGAATCGCCGACAGATGATTACGCACCGTCCCATGCGCCAGATGCAGCCGTACGGCGATCTCCTTCAACGGCAGACCCTCGGCGGCCATCCGCAACACGTCCGTCTCCCGCGGCGTCAACGGACTCTCGGCGGGCCACAACACCGCCGCCGCCGCACTCGGATCCAGCGCCCGCTCCCCGGCGGCGACCGTCCGGATCGCCCGCACCAACTCCGGCAACGAACCGTCCTTGCCGACCAGACCCCGCGCACCGGCCGCCAACGCCGCCTCCACCAGCGCCGGACTCCACCGAGGGCTCATCGCCAACACCGCGACCTCCGGCGCCTCCTCACCGATCCGGATCACCGCCTCCACCGGATCGGGCTGATCCGGCGTCAACGCGAGCACCACCACCTGCGGGCGGTACCGCCGAACCACCTTCACCACATCGCCGACACCCTCCACGTCAGCGACGACCTTCATGTCCTCCTCACCCGACAGCGCGGCGCACAACGCCCCGCGCAACAAACCCATGTCCTCGGCGACAACAACGTGGATCACCACGTCTCTCCGATCTCAGGTGCGCGTCAGACGGCCACCCACCCCGGACGACCCACAGGGCACACGCGGCCGATCACGCGCGACGGACGGACAGGCATCGGCCCGAGCCGCCGTCACCTACCGGCGGGCACGGGCACCGACCGGCCCGGCGGTCGACCTGCCGCAGCAGACCAACCCCACGACCGATCCAGCCCACGTCACCCAGGCCGCGCACTCACCGACGGGAAACCAGCCCCCACCACCAGAGGCACTGCGTCGAAGACCTGCTCAGAGCAGGTGAGCGACGGCCGGACCACCGCAGATCCCGCCCCCGGTCCAGGCCCCGACCTGTCACTCGCACCGGCGGCATCCTGCTCGGGCGGCGTCACCGGCCACACCGGCGCGCCCGCCCCGGCGGACACCCGACCCGACCAACCGACAACCCGCCCGGCCGACACCGCCCCGCGTACCGCCTCCAGAGCGGACACCGACGCCACGACCGGAAGCACCACGGCGCGTGCCGGGACCGACGCCGAACTCACCGGCGTCGCCACCACGCCGGGCAGGGCCCGACCGGGCGAGTCGGACACCCCGGCGGGAACGCACCCCGGCGGCACCGGCACCGGCGCGGGCCGTCGCGGCGACGGAGGAACGACCACGTCGCCGAGACCGACATCGACCACGCGACCGAGCACGACGCCGACAGGCCCGAGCGTCGCCCTGAGCACCACGCGTACGACGTGCGACGACCGGTCGACGACCAGCCCCACCGTGGAGGACACGACGGGAAGCACAGCCGACAGTGAACGCTGGACGGAACCCACGCCGACCACGATGTGGCCGGGGATTCCCGCCGTGGGCGACGATGCGCCGAGCAACGGTGGCCCCGGGACGGCAGCCGGGCGGTGACGGGTGCCATCGGCCGTCTCCGACCGGGGAGCCGGCAGGAGTGCCCCCTGCCGCGCGGTGCCGCGCGGCAGGTCCGCGGCCGTGCCGCGCTTCACGTCCTGGGCCGCGTCGCGCTTCACGTCCTGGGCCGCGCCGCGCTTCACGTCCTGGGCGACGTCGCGCACCAGGTCTGCATCGACGTCGCGCGTCATGTCCCGGGTGTCCTCGCGCGGCACGCCTGCGTCGACGCCGTGCGTCATGCTCTGCATGACGTCGCGCGGCACGTCCCGGGCGACGTCGCGCGTCATGGCGGGGACGACCCGGGGGAGCGGCACCGGCCGGGACGAGCGACCTCCGGACGCCGACCCCGCCGACGGTATCGGCTTCCCTACGGGGGCAGGGGAGACGACCGTGGTGATGCGGGACGGCACGTCGAGGCGAGCGTCACCGAGGGTCGCGACGTGCTGACGGCGACGCTCGGGAGCCTCGCCCTGCGCGGAACGGACGACGCGGTCGACCAGGACGCCGGTCTGCTGATGACGCTCGCCGATGGAAGCGTCACGACGGCCGTCCGCGGCGGCCGGCTCCTGCAGAAGGAGGGCGACGACGAAACCGGCCCCGACGGCGACCAGGATCAGCGCCCACCGTCGGGCGCTCAGGCGAATTCGGGGGGTGGGGAGCGGAAGAATGTGCCTCGGCGCGGGCGTGGACGCGGTTCCACTGACGGGACATCGCACGCGGACACGACCCCTTCGCCTCGGACTGCTGACTCATCGTAGCGATGTGAACGCAGGAATGCATCCCGCGACCTTCCGATCACCGTCCGTCGCCTGTGGATGGACGACCACGTGGTGTTCCGCGACCACGCCGTCCGACATGGCCCCACCTGACATCAGGTTGCGATTCGATAATTCACATTATGTAAAGTGGAAGAATCCGGCGGTCCCCTCGACCCCCGTCATCCACGGGTCAGCCCGGGCGGGCACGCGTCCTCGTCCGGGCCGACGGGGCGGGCGTTGACCAGCGGATTGCACCGCAGACGCGCCACCACAGCGGCGCTGCCGCCGAAGTCGGTCCAGGTGTCGTCCCACAACGCCGAGACGAGCCAGGAGTGATCCGCCGGGAAGAACAGATCCGGCAGCGGACCGTCACCACGCATGTGGCCGGTTCTCCAGGTCAGGGCCTGCTCGGGTCCGGCTTCGACCACCACGTAGGGATAGTCCCAGTAGAGGGAGATTCTCGGGGCGTGCGGGAAGACGACGTCGTGGGCGCCGGTGTCGAGATAGCCCAACCACCAGGGCTGATCCGGGGTGCACGCCAGCAACTCGTCCACCACGGCGCGTTCATGGGCGTCGAACCCGACACCTTCCGGTGGGTGGAACGTGGCGTACGCGTCGAACACCGGCGGGATCGCGGTGGTGACCGAGAAGCCCTGCGTGGTCTGCCCGGCGAGCCAGGCCACGTCGTCAGGGGTGCCGATCCGCCAGCTCCGTCCGTCCTTGTCGACGTCCATGGGCTCCGTCCAGGTCGATGTGTCGTCCGCGCCGTAGCGGCCGGGCTGGGCGGCCGACGACGCGCAGGGCGCCCACCCTGGTCGACCGACAGCCCGGCACCGGTGTCCCTCCGGGCAGACCAGGTCCGTCGGTTCGCCCACCTCTCGATGAACGAAGACCGCGCCGGGTCGCCCGCAGTGTGGGCAGGTGGTGACGGGTACTGCCATGCCGCGCAGAGTACGTGTTCCTCGATCCGCTCGACGCGTTGCCGCGATGCGCGCGGCCGACATGTGGCCGCGCCGCTGTCGAGTCACACCGGAACGCAGGACCCCGAAGGCAGTGCCTGCTCCCCCTGTCCGGGCCTGGTGCGGGGCACTTCCCGGAAACCCGAAAATGCTGCATAATATCCTTTATGCATGACAAAAAGGACGAATCGCTCGCAGTGGTGATCGAGGAGTTCCTGACCGCCCGGGCCACCCGTAAGCCCTCCCCGCACACCCTGGCCGCGTACCGTCGGGATCTGCTCGCGGTGGCGGCCCTGGTCGCCGAGGATGCCGCCACTCCCCTCCCCCTGGACGCCTTGTCGATCACCGACCTCTCCCCCAGGGTGATGCGGGCGGCCTTCGCCCGATTCGCGGCTCCCCGGGCGCCCGCGTCGGTGCATCGGGCCTGGTCCACCTGGAACAGTTTCTTCACGTTCCTGGTCGCTGACGGGGTCGTGGCCGGCAACCCGATGCCGGCGGTCGGGCGGCCCCGGGCGCTACTCCCCCAGCCGAAGCCGTTGCGGGGCGCGGACACACCCGAGGTGCTGCTCGCGTCCGCCGCGCGGGACGAGGGTCGGCAGCGCGATCCGTGGCCGGAGCGGGACGTCGCGGTGTTGGCGGTGGCGCTCTGCGCCGGGCTGCGCCTGTCGGAGTTGCTGGCGTTGCGGGTGGGTTCGCTGGGTGGTCGGCCCGGTGAGCGGCGGATCGAGGTGCTCGGGAAGGGTGGGCGGCCCCGGGTGGTGCCGATCGAGGCGGATCTGGACCGGGTGCTGGAGGACTATCTGGACAGTCGGGTGCGGCGGTTCGGTTCGCGGTCGGTGCGCCCCGACTCGGCGTTGCTGGTGGATCGGCGGGGTGAGCCGTTGCGTCGTGGTGGGCTGCAGTACCTGGTCGAGTCGTGTTATCGGCGTGCGGGCATCGGTGACCGGGTGCCGCGGGGCGCGCGGTTGCACGCGTTGCGGCACACCTTCGCGACGCGGCTGGCCGAGGACGGGGCGAGCGCGGCGGAGATCATGCGGTTGTTGGGGCATGCGTCGTTGGCGTCGTCGCAGACGTACATCGAGGTGACGGTCGGGCAGCAGCGCGACGCGGTCCGGGCCAACCGGACCAACCGTGCGTTGGCGGCTCTGCTGCCGGTGCGGCCGGAGTGAGCGGTGGTCAGTGCGCGCGGTGGCCGGTGCCGGCGGTGACGGGCAGTGGCCCGAGGACGGCGTTGATGATGTGGATTCGGGCGTTGGTGGCCTGGTAGTCGGCGCAGACGGTGTCGGCGCGGTCGCCGAGGCGGCTGGTGGGCCCGGTGCGGGTGACGGTGATCGTGGTGCCGTCGAGGGTGGTGGCCCGGCCGGCGGTGGTGAGGTCGGCGATCGGGTGGGTTCCGCTGACGAGGTGGGCCTTGAGCAGGGTGCGGAGCTGGTCGGTGTGGTGGGTCATGAGGTCGTCCCAGTTGTCCTCGGAGAACGTGGCGGCGAAGGCGTCGTCGGTGGGGGCCAGGATGGTGAGGCCGGTGCCGGCGGGCAGATCGGTGAGGACGCCGCTGGTGCGCAGGGCCGCCTCGAAGGTGGTGAGGGTGGGGATCCAGCGTAGCGCCTGGTCGGCGGGTTGGCTGGCGAGGAAGGTCGGGTTGCCGGGGTCGGTGCCGGTGGGTAGGGCGGCGCAGAGGGGTCCGGTGACCTGGGGTGTGGTGCCGGCCGGTGGTTGGGTGGCGGCGCGGGGAGTGTCCGGGCTGCTGGTGCAGGCGGTGAGCAGCAGTGTCGGCACGAGGAGGGCGAGGGCCCGCAGTCGGGGGTGTCGCGCTGGGGTGGCGGGTTGCGACACGGTGGCCTCCACGGGTCGGGGGTCGGTGGTGCCGGCGGCGCGGGCGGTGGGTCCCGCGCCGCCGGCGTGTTCAGTTGACGGTCACAGTGCCGCGCACTGGTTGGTGCGGGGGCCGTGGACGGTGTTGGCGATGCCGAGGTTGCTCGGGGTGGGGTTGTTGCCGGTGCAGGTGAGCGGGCCTCGGATGGTGGTGCCGGCGAGCAGTGGGGTGTCGGTGCCGGTGGTGTTGGTGGAGAGGTCGGCGGGGCCGGCGATGGTGACGTCGATGACGGAGACGGCGTCGGTGGTGTCGGCGATGCGGACCGGGCCGTTGACGGTGCTGTCGGCGAGGAGGACGCCGGCGGCGCCGGTGGCGGTGAGGGGGCCGCTGATGGTCGTCGCGGTTGCGACGAGTGCCGCGCCGGGCCGGACGGTGACCGGGCCGTTGATGGTGGCGCCGGTGGCGCAGGTGAAGCCGGTGACGGTCAGGGGTCCGTTGCGGCGGCCGGTGAGGGTCGGGTGGACGCGTTCGCCGTCGGTCAGCTTCTCGACGCCGAGTGGGTCGAGGAGCAGTGGGATGAGGCCGCGTTCGGGTTGGTTGAGGGGGACGTAGTAGCCGTCGGTGGTCTTGACGACCTTCCAGCCGTGCGCGGCGATGCGTTGGGCGACGGTGGTGCCGACGCCGCCGGGTCCGTCGGTGCGGGCGCCGTTGTACTGCTCCTCGGTGAGCTTGTAGGCGCAGGGTGCGTTGTCGAGGATGAGGTTCGCGGGGGGCGCGTCGAGCGGCGGCGGGCTGTCGCCGGGGTGCGGCGCGGGGTGGGCGGGGATGGGTCGGGATCCGCGGAAGACGAGGCGGCCGGTGTTGGCGGCCTGGGTCTCGATGGCGTCGGCGCGGGAGTTGAGGATGTCGGCGCGGTCGGCGCGGTGGTAGTCGAGGAACTGGTGGAAGGTCCACAGGGCGGAGTAGGTCTTGCGGCGGCGGTTGTTGGCGGTGTTGCCCTCGTCGGGGCGGGTCTGGCCGCCGGAGCTGCGCAGTTCCAGGAGGGAGTTGGTGACGTTCTTGAGGCCGAGGGTGTTGCGCAGGATGGTTTCCTCGCTGAGGCCGACGTTGCCGCCGCCTTCGCAGCCGTAGGGGCAGGCCCACCAGCCGGCTTCGGCGCCCTCGGCGTACATGTGGCCTTCGATCATGTCCTGGGACTGGTCGAAGATGGGTTGGGCGACGTTCTGGTGTCGGGGTGGGAGCATCGGGAGGTCACCGGCGCGGGAGTTGCCGTATTCGTGGCCGTCGTAGCCGGCGACGGGTCGGTAGTCGCGGACCATTCTGATGTACGCGGCGGTCTCGGGTTGGCGGATCAGGGAGTAGTCGCGGTTGAGGTCCTGGCCGGTGGAGTTGCCGCGGGTGTTGTTGGCTCGGCCGTCGCCGTTGATGGTGGGGACGATCAGGACGGTGGTGTGGCTGAGTAGGTCGGTGATGCGGGGGTCGGTGCTGAAGGCGAGTTGGCGGGCCATGATGAGGCAGGCTTCGCGGTCGCCGGGTTCGTTGCCGTGGACGTTGCAGTTGATGGCCACGGGTGCGGTGGCGGCGACGGCGGCGGGGGTGGCCGGTGGGGTGGGGTGGCCGATGACCAGCATGTTGATGGGTCGGTTCTGGACGGTGCGGCCGAGTTCGACGACGCGGACGCGGTCGCTGAGGGCGTCGATGGCGGCGGTGTAGGCGTACTCGTCGGTGTCGCTGGTGTATTGCGCGGCGTGGGTGGTCTCCCATTGGGTGCGCAGGTGTTGGCCGGGGGTTTCGGGGTTGCCCCAGGGTGCGGTGGTGGTGGCGACGACGGGGTCGGAGTAGGGCTGTTCGGTGGTGCCGACGCGGGCGCGTACCCGCCATTGGAAGGTGTCTCCGGGGTTGAATCCGGCGTCGGCGAAGGTGGGTGACTGTTGGTTGATCTGGCGGTTGGGGCGCCAGACGCCGACGATCGTGGGTGTGCCGGTGGGGGTGTCGGTGGCGTCGACGGGTGTGCGTTCGATCTGGTAGTCGGTGGCGTCGGGGACGGGTTGCCAGGCGAGGGTGGCGTATCCGTCGGCTTGGCGGACGGTGAGGTCGGTGACCTGCGCGGTGGTGGGTTGGGCGTGGGCGGGGGTGGGTGCGGTGGTGAGGGTGAGGGCGGCGATGGTGGACACGGCGATGAGGGTGGGTCGCTGACGTCTCATGTGGCCTCCGACGAGGTGATCGTGGGCGCGTGTCGATCAGCATGATCGTCGAGGTCCGTCGATGCAATGATCTTGAGGGAATCTTGCGGCTCGGTGGTGCGCTCCCCCGCGTCGTCAGGCGGTGACGGTGGTGGGTCGGCCCGGGGTGAGCCAGCGGATGCTGTCGCGGACGGCGGGCGGCGCGTCGTGGAAGGCCCGTTCGATGGCGTGGCGCGGTTCCTGGAAGTGTCGCCAGCCTTCGTAGTGCACGGGGATCGCGGTGTGGGGTCGCAGCGTGGCGCAGAGGCGTGCGGCCTGGCGGGCGGTCATCGAGTAGCGCAGTGGTCCGGTGATGGGGAACCGTACGCCGCCCAGGTGCAGGAGCATGGTGCCGATGTCGGTGGCGGCGGCGCGTACGCGGCGGGTCGGGACGGTGTCGCCGGTGATCCAGAGCGCGCCGTGGTGTTGCCCGTTCCAGCGCAGGGTGAAGCCGATGACGTCGCCGACGAGGGGGCGGCTCAGTGGTGGGCCGTGCCGGCACGGGGTGGCGGTCACCTCGATCGTCGGCCGTTCGGGGTGGGTGAGTCGGGTGGTCTGCCCGGGGCGTAGGCCGTGGGTGTGGTTACCGAGCCGGTGGGCCCCGGACGTGGTGGTGAGGACGGTGTCCGCGGTGGTCAGCAGGGTACGGCCGGTGTGGTCGAGGTTGTCGCCGTGGTGGTCGTGGCTGAGCAGCACGGCGTGGATCTCGCCGAGGTCGGCGGCGGGGACGGCCGGGCCGGTGAGCTTGCGCGACGAGGTGCCCCAGCCGAACGTGTAGCGCGCGCCGGGTGGGTCGAAGGTGGGGTCGGTGAGCAGTCGCCACCCGCCGACCTCGATGAGGGTGGTGGGGCCGCCGATGTGGGTGATCCGCAGGGGCGGGGCGGCGCTCACCGGGCGTGCCGCAGGGCCCAGTCGAGGGCGTCGTCGGCGATCTGCTGCCAGCCCTGCTGGGCGGTCAGCAGGTGGGCGTACCCGTGGTAGAGCTTGACCTCGGTGACGGTGTCGCCCTTGTAGTGCGCGGCGTTGGAGCGTTGCACGCTGGGCGGCATGATGTGGTCTTCGGAGCCGGAGATGAACAGCAGCGGCGCGCGGTCGTCGTTGTGGTAGTCGACGGCGATGTCCTGGGGGCCGGGTAGCAGGTTGGCCAGGACGCTGTCCCAGAGGATGCCGCCGGCGGCGGGGATGGCGTAGCGCTGGTACAGGGCGCGGGCGGTGGGTTCGTCGAAGGTGTTGGTGAACGCGTAGTTCCACTGTTCGAAGGTGAACCCGACGGCCCGGTGCCGGTTGGCGGGGTTCTTCAGCACCGGGAAGGTGGAGCGCAACTGGGAGAAGGGGATGTTCTTGACGCCTTCGGTGGGCGCCGAGTTGAGGGCGACGGCGCTGGCGCCGTACCCCCGGTCGAGCAGCACCTGGGTGAACGCCCCGCCGGCGGAGTGGCCCATGAGGATGGGTGGTGTGGGCAGCGCTTCGACCACCGCGGACAGGTGGTCGATGATCTGCGGGGCGGTCAGCGTCTCCAGAGGGCTGGGATCGGCATTGATCGCTTCGACCTCGACTTCCAGCCCGGGGTACGCGGGGGTGAGCACCCGGAAGCCCTTGGCCTGGTAGTGGGTGGCCCACTCCTCCCAGCTGCGCGGGGTGACCCAGAATCCGTGGATGAGGACGATGGTGTCCGGCGTGCCGCTCATGTCAGCTCCGTGGTGTCGGGGGTGGCGACGGCGTGACGACGGTGGTGTCGGTGAGCCCACCCTAGACATTCGTGACTCGCGATGCCGGGCTTTCCGTGACGTTCGTCAGCCGAGGTCGACCAGCAGGGGGCGGTGGTCGGAGATGGTGGACGGCGGGGCGGTGACGGCGCGTACCGGTGGGAGCTGCTGGAGGGCGTGCCGGTCGGCGAGGACGTGGTCGAGTTGGACGCGGGGTTGCCCGGCGGGGTAGGTGGGGCGGCGGCCCAGCGGGTGCCAGCCGGAGACGAGTCGGGCCGCGCCGGCGGGCAGGTTGAGGTCGCCGAGCAGGACGCGGGGGGCGGGCAACGCGCGCAGGGCGCGGATCGTCTGGCGGAGTTGGCGGGCGTTCCAGCCGGGCACGAAGGACAGGTGGGTCGCGGCGACGGTGAGCGGGCCGTGTGGGGTGTCCAGGACGGCGGCGAGGACGACGCGGGGTTCGTCGTGCAGCAGGATCAGGCCGCCGCGGGGGCCGGGTACGTAGACCGGTGAGCGGACGGGGGCGGGCTTGAGTCGGGTGACGTGCCAGCTGCGGACGGGGTGTCGGCTGACCAGCCCGATGCCGTAGCAGGGTTCGCCGTGTCCGTCGTCGTCGTGGCGGAGGGGGCGGAAGTGTTCGCCGGGGGTGCCGACGACGGCGGCGGCGAAGCGGTGGTGTGGTGCGTCGAGGGAGCGGGCGGCGATGGCGGTGAGGTCGAGGTTGCCGCTGCGGTGTTGGTCGCGGTCGACCTCCTGCAGGGCGAGCACGTCGGCGTCGAGGGCGCCGACGGCGGCGGCGAGTCGGTCGGGGTCGACGAGCCCGTCGGTGAGGGATCGTCCGTGCAGCAGGTTGAAGGTGGCCAGGCGCACTCCTGCACCTTACGTGCCCGTGGGATGGTTGCCGGGTGGTGAAGGTGTTGCTGTGTTCGATGGTGGTGTTCGTGGCGGTGGGTGCGTTGGGGGTGTGGTTGCGGCGTATGCGGGGTCGCTGAGCGGTGAGTTCTCCCACTCGGGGGGCCGGTCGGGCGCGTCGGGTGGCGAGAATTGCGACCCGTGGACGCCGTGACGCTGAGTACTCTGCTGGCCGCCGCCGCGATGGCGGGATGGGTCGATGCCGTCGTCGGCGGTGGTGGGTTGCTGCTGTTGCCGGCGTTGTTGGTGGCCGCCCCCGGGTTGCCGGTGGCCACCGCGTTGGGCACGAACAAGTTGGCGGCGATCTTCGGTACGTCCACGGCGGCGGCGACGTACGCCCGGCGGACGAAGGTGGATTGGCGGGTGGCGGGGCCGGCGGCCGGGTTGGCGGTGCTCAGCGCGGGTGTGGGCGCGGCGTTGGCCGGGGCGGTGCCGGCGTCGGCGTACCGGCCGGTGGTGTTGGTGGTGCTGGTGGCGGTGGCGGTGTTCGTGCTGGTGCGTCCCCGGATGGGCGTGGTGGCGGTGCCGGCGAAGCGGACTCCGGTGCGGGTGGGTGTGGTGGTCGCGCTGGCCGGGGTGGGTATCGCCCTGTACGACGGGATGATCGGTCCGGGCACCGGCACGTTCCTGGTGTTGGCGTTCACGACTGTCGTCGGCGCGGACTTCGTGCACGGTTCGGCGATGGCGAAGGTCGTCAACGCGGGCACGAACCTGGGTGCGTTGGTGGTGTTCGGGGTGACCGGGCACGTGTGGTGGCTGCTGGGCGCGGGGATGGCGGTGTGCAACATCGCCGGTGCGGTGCTGGGTGCGCGGATGGCGTTGCGCCGGGGGTCGGGGTTCGTGCGGGTGGTGCTGCTGGTGGTGGTGCTGGCGTTGGTGGCGAAGCTCGGCCACGACCAGTGGGTGGCCCGGTGACGGTGCGCTGACCCGCTGCCGCCGGTCGTCGCCGCGCCGGCCGGGGCCGCCCGGCGCCGCCGACAGCGACTGACGGGACCGCCCGGCAGGCGTGCCAGTCGGATCAGCGCAGGCGGATCAGCGGCGGCGGCTGGGTGAGTCGAAGCGACCGGCGCGGATCTCGCGCAGGGCCCGGCGGCGGATGTCACCGCGCAGCGTGTCGACGTAGAGGGTGCCGCGCAGGTGGTCGGTCTCGTGTTGCAGGGCGCGGGCGAGGAAGCCGCTGCCGGAGATGGTCAACGGTTCGCCGTTCTGGTCGACGCCGTATGCGGTGGCGTGCAGGGCCCGCACGGTCGGGAAGTACAGCCCGGGGATGGACAGGCAGCCCTCCTCGTCGTCCTGGAGTTCGTCGGACAGTTCGAGGGTGGGGTTGATCAGGTGCCCGCGGTGCCCGTCGGCGTCGTAGACGAACACCTGGGCGCTGACGCCGATCTGCGGTGCGGCGACACCGGCGCGGCCGGGCTCGCCGAGCAGGGTGTCCATCAGGTCGGTGACGAGGGACCGCAGCTCGGCGTCGAAGGTGGTGACCGGCTCGCATTCGGTACGCAGGACGGGGTCGCCGATGATCCGGATGGGCCGCATGGTCATGACCGGCAGCTTATCGCCGTCGGCGGCGGAGTCAGCGTCCGGCCAGGGTGGCGCGGATCGGCGCGACCTTCGCCGCGGCCTCGGCGACCTCGGCGGCCGGGTCGCTGTCCCAGGTGATGCCGCCGCCGGCCCAGGTGTGCAGGTGGCGACCGTCGGCGGCGGCGGTGCGGATGGTCAGGCCGAGGTCCACGCGGCCGCGGGCGACCCAGCCCAGCGCGCCCATGCTGGCACCCCGGCCGACCGGTTCGAGGGCGTTGATCTGGGTCAGGGCGGCGAGTTTCGGGGCGCCGGTGACGGACCCGCCGGGGCAGGTGGCGCGCAGCAGGTCGGCGAGGCCGAGGCCGTCGGCGGCGACGGCCCGTACCGTCGACTCGGCCTGCCACAGGTCGCACCAGCGGCGGACGGTGAACAGGTCGTCGACGGTGACGGTGCCGGTGCGGGCGATGCGGGCGAGGTCGTTGCGTTCCAGGTCGACGATCATGACGTGTTCGGCGCGTTCCTTCGCGCTGGCGAGGAGTTCGGCGCGGCCGGCGGCGGTGGCCGGGCGGGTGCCCTTGATCGGTCGGGTGATGAGGTACCCGTCGGTGACCTCGATGAGGGTCTCCGGGGAGGCGCAGCCGATGGCCCAGCCGTCGCCGGTGAGCACACCGCCGTAGCGGGCGCCGGGCAATCCGCCGAGGCGGCGCAGCGCGGGCAGCGGGTCACCGATGTAGGGGGCGGCGGCGTGCCCGACGACATTGGTCTGGTAGACGTCGCCACGACCGATGGCGGCGCGCACGCGCGTGACCGCGTCGGCGTGCTGCCGGGGCGTCCAGCTCTCGGCCCACTCGCCGAGCCACCACGTCGACGCGGGCGGGCCGAGCGGGTTGGCCGTCGGCGGGCGGTGCTCGTAGACGACGACGGCGAGGTCGGGCAGCGTCGGCGCGGGTTCGGGTGCCGTGCTGGGCGCACCGGCCAGGTGCGCGCCGGCGGCGGCGGACAGGTAGAGCGTCGCCCCGCAGACCCCGCTGCCGTGGTGGTGCGCGGTGGCCGGGCGGGTCAGGTCGTGCAGGGGCAGGCCGTGCGCGGCGAGGAACTCCTCGGCCAAAGCCGCGGGGTCGCCTCCGTCGCCGAGGCGCCACTGCAGGCGGGCACGTTCGGTGAGCGCGCCTCGGCACGCGGCCGGGCCCGCCGGGACATCGACGAACGCCGCCGGGTCGCGGTGCGCGGCCGAGACAGCCGGGTCGCGGTGCGCGACGGAGCCGGCCGGGTCGCGGTGCGCGACGGAGCCGGCCGGATCGCGGCGCGCGACGGAGCCGGCCGGGTCGCGGCGCGCGACGGATACCTGTGGGAGCGTTTCCACGCCGTACGGTTCGACCTTCCTCATCCGTTCAGTGGATTTCCGGCGCGACAGACGGACACCTGCTCGATGCCGGACACTTTCGCTTGGTACTGTGCGTCACTGGTCATGTGAACCATGACACAGTGCCCCCACAGTCCGGAGAACCCGATGTGCCAGCACCAACCGACCTGCCCCTCCGCTGAAGCCACCGACCGGGAAGCCGCGCGAGTCCTCGCCTGCTTCCGTGAGCAGGGCTGGAGCCTGCTCTGCAATGGTGTCATCGTCTTCGAGGACACTGGCGAGCTGCTCCCCGACGGCAGCAGCATCGCACCGCACCGCGGCCCCGCCCGCCACGCCCTCGTGGCCTGACCGACCACTCAGCGTCACCGAATAGCCGCGATCGGCCCGGTCGTTCCCCGGGTCGCAGCGGCTGCCGGGGCGGCTCGCAACCGCCCGCCCCGGCACGCCCGTCGCCCAACTCAGTCCTCGAACGCCTCCGGCGACGGGCACGAGCAGACCAGGTTCCGGTCGCCGTACGCGCCGTCGATGCGCCGCACCGGCGGCCAGTACTTCCCGGCCCGGTCCACCCCGGCCGGGTACGCGCCCACCGACCGCGGGTACGCGTGCGGCCACTCGTCACCGCTGACCATCGCCGCGGTGTGCGGCGCGTTCGCCAGGGGGTTGTCCCCCGCCGGCCACTGCCCCGAGGCGACCTGCTCGATCTCCGCGCGGATCGCGATCATCGCGTCGCAGAACCGGTCCAGCTCGGCCAGGTCCTCGCTCTCGGTCGGCTCCACCATCAGCGTCCCCGCGACGGGGAACGACATCGTCGGCGCGTGGAAGCCGTAGTCGATCAGCCGCTTCGCCACGTCGTCCACCGTCACCCCGGTGGCCTTCGTCAGCGGCCGCAGGTCGAGGATGCACTCGTGCGCCACCAGGCCCTTGTTGCCGGCGTACAGCACCGGGAAGTGCCCCCGCAGACGCGCCGCCACGTAGTTCGCCGCGAGGACCGCCACACCGGTCGCCCGGGTCAGGCCCTCGGCGCCCATCATCCGCAGGTACGCCCACGGGATCGGCAGGATCCCCGCCGACCCGTACTTCGCCGCCGAGATCGCCGGCGTCGCGTCCGCGTGCGCGCCCAACGGGTCACCGGGCAGGAACGGCGCCAGGTGCGCGCGTACCGCCACCGGCCCGACGCCGGGCCCACCGCCGCCGTGCGGGATGCAGAACGTCTTGTGCAGGTTCAGGTGCGACACGTCCGCCCCGAACTTACCCGGCTTCGCGAAGCCGACCAGGGCGTTGAGGTTCGCCCCGTCGACGTACACCTGACCGCCGGCGTCGTGGACCTTCGCGCACAGCGACGCGATGCCCGTCTCGTACACGCCGTGCGTCGACGGGTACGTCACCATGATCGCGGCGAGCGCGTCCCGGTGCTTGTCGATCTTCGCGTCCAGGTCGACCAGGTCGACGTTGCCGTCGTCGTCGCAGGCCACCACGACGACCCGCATGCCGGCCATCACCGCCGACGCCGCGTTCGTGCCGTGCGCCGACGACGGGATCAGGCACACGTCGCGGTGCGTGTCGCCCCGCGACGCGTGGTAGGAGCGGATCGCCAGCAGCCCGGCCAGCTCACCCTGCGAACCCGCGTTGGGCTGCACGCTGACCGCGTCGTAGCCGGTCACCTCGGCCAGCCACGACTCCAACTGGCCGATCATCTCCCGGTACCCGACGGTCTGGTCGTCCGGCGCGAACGGGTGGATGTGCGCGAACTCCGCCCAGGAGACCGGCTCCATCTCGGTGGTCGCGTTCAGCTTCATCGTGCAGGACCCGAGCGGGATCATGCCCCGGTCCAGGGCGTAGTCGAAGTCCGACAGCCGCCGCAGGTAGCGCAGCATCGCCGTCTCCGAGTGGTGGCTGCGGAACACCGGGTGGGTCAGGAACTCGGTGGTGCGGGCCAGGTCGACCGGCAGGGTGGCGTCCACGTCGCCGTCGAACGCGGCCACACCGAACGCCTCCCACACCAGGGCCAGGTGCGCCAGGGTGGTCGTCTCGTCGCAGGACACACCCACCCGGTCGGCGTCGACCAGCCGCAGGTTCACGCCCCGCTGCGCGGCGGCCGCGACGACAGCCGCCGCCCGTCCCGGCACCCGCGCGGTGACGGTGTCGAAGAACGCGACGTCCGCGACGTCCACGCCACCGGCGCGCAGCCCGGCCGCGAGCCGCGCCGCCATCGCATGGGTACGCGACGCGATGTCCCGCAACCCGTCCGGGCCGTGGTAGACGGCGTACATGCCGGCCATCACCGCGAGGAGCACCTGCGCGGTGCAGATGTTGCTGGTCGCCTTCTCCCGCCGGATGTGCTGCTCCCGGGTCTGCAACGCCAACCGGTACGCCGGGTTGCCGTCCGCGTCGCGCGACACCCCGACCAGACGCCCGGGCAGCATCCGCTCCAGGCCCGCGCGCACCGCCAGGTAACCGGCGTGCGGCCCACCGAATCCCATGGGTACGCCGAAACGCTGGGTGGTGCCGGCGGCGATGTCCGCCCCGATCTGCCCCGGCGCCCGCAGCAGCGTCAACGCCAACAGGTCCGCGGCGACGGTGACCAGCGCCCCCACCGCGTGCGCGGCCTCGACCAGGCCCGCGTGGTCGCGGACCGCCCCGGACGCCCCCGGGTACTGCAGGTGCAGACCGAAGAACTCCGCCGGCAACTCGTCGGCATCGACGTCGAGGACCCGCACATCGATGCCCAGCGGCTGCGCCCGGCTGGTGATGACCGCGATGGTCTGCGGCAGGGCGTCGGCGTCGACCACGTACACCGGGCTCTTGCTCTTGGACGCGCGGCGCGCGAGAGTCATCGCCTCCGCCGCCGCGGTGCCCTCGTCGAGCATGGAGGCGTTCGCGGTGGCCAACCCGGTCAGGTCGGTGACCATCGTCTGGAAGTTCAGCAGCGCCTCCAGGCGGCCCTGGCTGATCTCCGGCTGGTACGGCGTGTACGCCGTGTACCAGGCCGGGTCCTCGAGGACGTTGCGGCGGATCACCGCCGGGGTGTGCGTGCCGTGGTACCCCAGGCCGATCATGGAGACGGCGACGGTGTTACGGGCCGCCAGGGCCCGCAGCTCGGCGATCGTCTCGGCCTCGGTGGCCGGGTCCGGCAGGTCGAGGGTGCCGTGCCAGCGGATCACCTCGGGGATCGCGGCGTCCATCAGCTCGTCGATCGAGTCGTGCCCGACGACCTCCAACATCCGACGCTCGTCGTCGGGGCCGGGACCGATGTGACGGGTGGCGAACTGCTCTACGGTCATGGGTGGCGCTCCCGGGGCGAGGTCGACGTGTCGGCCTCCCCCTCTGTCACACCCACGAGCGGCGCTCCACAGTGCCTGCCCACGAGGTCCTTTTGCCTGAGAGGTTCCGGGGAGGATTTGCCCCTTCGGCGCCGCCCTGCGTGCTGTCGGGCGGTCTCTCCCACGTGGGTGTTACCGGCACCGACAACGCTACCAGCGCCGGTGTTACCGCCAGATGTCCTACCCCCGGCCCGTGCCGGTCACCCCGCCGCCGGTCACACCCCGACGGTCGCCGCGCTGCCGCTGACCCGCGCGGCCAACTCCGGCAACACCGCACCCAGCGGCGCGTCGACGCACACCCGGGCGTGCCCGTCACCACGGGTCGGCCCCTGGTTGACGATCGCCACCGGGATGCCCTGTTTCGCCGCCCGAATCACGAAACGCCGCCCGGACATCACCGTCAACGACGACCCCAGCACCAGCAACGACCGGGCCTGCTCCACGGCCGCGAAGCACCGCGCCACCCGCTGCGCCGGCACCGTCTCGCCGAAGAACACCACGTCCGGCTTCAACATGCCGGTGCCGCAGATCCCGCAGTCCACCGTCCGGAACGCCGCCACCTGCTCATCGGGGAGATCCACATCACCGTCCGGGTTGACCGCGGCGACCCGGGCCGTGAAATCCGGGTTCGCCTCGCGCAACCGGCGGTCCAACTCCTCCCGGGAGGTCAGGTTGCCGCAGTCCAGGCACGTCACCTCGTCCAGGCGGCCATGCAACTCGATCACCGACGTGCTGCCCGCCGCACCGTGCAGACCGTCGACGTTCTGGGTGATCACCGTGTCGACCAGACCGGCCCGCTGCAACCCGGCCACCGCCCGGTGCCCGTCGTTCGGCGCCGCGCCGGCGATCAACCGCCACCCCAGGTGGCTACGCGCCCAGTACCGCCGCCGGGCCACCGGATCCCGGGTGAACGCCTGGTACGTCATCGGCGTGTGCCGCCGCGCCACCCCACTCGGGCCCCGGTAGTCCGGGATGCCCGACTCGGTGGACAGGCCCGCACCGCTGAGCACCACCACCCCACCCCCGGCCACCAGCGAGGTCAACGCGTCGAGACTCTCCATCACCCCTCCATGCTGCCTCAACCCGCCACCCACCGCCGAACCCCGCAGAGGTCCGGCGGTGGACGTGCCGCGCCGTCAACCCGGCGACGACGTCGGCCGAACCCGCACGGGCCCGGCGGCGGGAAGCAACCGCGCCGCCTACCCGGCGACGACGTCGGCGACGACGCAGGCGATGTTGTCCGGCGCCCCCTGCGCCCGCGCCGACTCGACCAACGCCCGCACCGTCTGCTCCGGGTCGGTGGGCGCGGCCAACGCCGACCGCACCGCCTCCCGGTCGACGACCGCGGACAACCCGTCCGAGCACAGCAGGTACCGGTCACCCGGCCGCGCGGTCCGCAGCGCCAGGTCAACCTCGACCTGCGCCCCGGCGCCGAGGGCGCGGACCAACAACGCCCGCTGCGGATGCACCGCGGCCTCGGCACTGTCGAGCCGCCCCTGATCCACCTGCGCCCGCACCCAGGTGTGATCCTGCGTGAGCAGCGACAACTCACCATCGCGCAGCAGATACGCCCGGGTGTCACCGACGTGCGCGAGGGCCAACTGGGAACCGCTGCGCAGCATCACGGTCAACGTGGTGCCCGGCTGGTCGTCGCCGGTCGCCAACCCGCGCACACTCCGGTCGGCGTCGGCGACCGCGGCGGCGAGAATCGCCACCAGGTCCACGGCCGGTGAATCCACCAGCGCCAACGGGGTGAGCGCCTCGATCGCGGCGGCGCTGGCGGCAGCACCGCGCGGCCCCCGGATGCCGTCGGCGACGGCCCACAACCGGTCACCGGCATACACGGCGTCCTCGTTGCTGTCGCGCACCAACCCCGTGTCACAACAGGCGGCGTAGCGGACGACGACCGCCGTACTCGGATCGGACATGGTGGTACCCCCCTCGGACAGGTGGTCCACGAGGAGGGTCGCGAGCCGGGCGCGCGCCGCCGTGTCAGCGGTGACCCGCCGCCAGTACGCGGTGACCGCCTCGGCCGCCGCCGCCGGATCCAACCCACACACGACACGGATCGTCGCCAACGGCATACCGATGCCCCGCAGCCGCGCGACCAACCGGGCCGACGGCACCTGCGCCGGGTCGTAGAGCCGATACCCGGACTCCGCGTCGACAGCGGCCGGCGGCACAAGCCCCACCTGGTCGTACAGGCGCAACGCCTTCGGCGTCAGACCCGCCGCCTGCGCGAACGCCCCGATGGTCATGAGCCCCACGTCGACAACCTCCTCGCACCGGCCACGGTGACCGGCACACCCCAGGTTGAGCCTTCCCCGAAGGTCAAGGTCAAGCCCACTGCGGCGGCTCCCACACCGCCGGTAGGTTGAACGCATGCGTGTCGTCATCGCCGGAGGCCACGGCAAGATCGCCCTGCTGCTGCACCGTCGCCTCGCCGAACGCGGCGACACCCCGGTCGGGCTGATCCGCAACCCCGCGCAGACCGAGACGGTACGCGCCGCCGGCGCCACACCCGTCGTCTGCGACCTGGAACACACCACGGTCACCGCACTCGCCGAACACCTCACCGACGCCGACGCGGTGATCTTCGCCGCGGGCGCCGGCCCCGGCAGCGGCGCCGCCCGCAAGGACACCGTCGACCGGGCCGCCGCCGCGCTCCTCGCCGACGCCGCCACCCGCGCCGGTGTCCGCCGCTACCTGCTCGTCTCCTCGATGGGCGTGGACGACCCACCAGCAGCCGGCACCGACGACGTGTGGGCGGCGTACCTGCGCGCCAAACGCGCCGCCGAGGACGACCTCCGCGACCGCGACCTGGACTGGACGGTGCTGCGACCCGGCCGCCTCACCGACGACCCGCCCACCGCCGCCGTCACCCTCACCCGGCACGCCGGACGCGGCGCGATCAGCCGCGCCGATGTCGCCCACGTCCTCGCCGCGCTCCTCGACGAACCACGCACCACCGGCACGACCCTGGAAGTCGTCGCCGGGCCCACCCCGATCGCCGACGCCGTCCGCGCCGCCACCACCTGAGTGGGCCCCGCGCGGTCAGCGCTGCTGGTGTCGAGGCAACGCCGACCGGCCCGCCGTCGCACCGGCGGCGAACGGTGCCCCCGGCGTCTCCGCCGCGATCCGGTCCATCGTGCGCGCCAGATGCTCACTGCCGTCGTCGAGATGCCGCGCCGCCGCCTGCATGTGCGACACCATCATCTCGCCGAAGATCCGCAACGCCTCCCGGGTCGCCACCGTGTCGTCGAAGCTCGGCCCCGCGGCGCTGCGGTACTCCGCCACCGCCCGCTCCGCCTCCTGCTTCGCCTCCGCCTCCGCGGCATGCATGTAGCTCTCGTACTGCACCCGGGCGTACTCGGCGACCCGACGCGCGTAGTCGTGCGCCTGCGCGATGATCTGCTCCGCCTCACGCTGCGCCGCGGACAGCAGGTTCACCTCCCGCGCCGCCGGGACCTTCGCCGCCGCCCCCGTACTCGGAATCACCCCGTGCCGGTGCAGCTCCACCCGGTCGTTGAGCCGCTCGTTCTCCGCCCGCAACGTCGCGATCTGCGTCGCCAACAGGTCCAGCTCGTCGGCCACCTGCATCCGGAACCGGTCCACGTCCGCGTTGTCGTACCCACGCCGGGCGAACGACGCCGACCCGAACTCCCACCGCCGGACCCGATCGGCGGTCATCCGCACCTGCACACCGCCGGAAATCTGCACACCGTCATACCGGCTGATCGGGGTCGCGCTCACCTGTTCCCGCCTCCGTCCGCGACTACGGGACCCGCAAGCTCACTCCGCGCGCTCACCTGAGCCCACCTCCCGAAGTGTCACCGGCGGTCGTCTCCTGCACCGCCGTCCGCCAGGCCGAGCCGTACCACTGCGAACCCAGGCCCTCGTGATGTACCTGACCCGGGTGGAAACCCGCCTGGACCAACGTCTGCACCGCGTGCGAAACCATCTCGTCCGACCCACACACGAACACGTGCCGGGAACGCCAGTCACCGTCGGCCAACGCCCGATCCACCGCCTGCACGAACTCCCCCGGCCGGTGCACGTCGGCACCCACCACGTACGTCACCGTCAACCACGGGTGCGACGCCGCCAACTTGTCGATCGCCTCACTGTCGTAGAGCTCACTACGCGAACGAGCCCCCACGTACAGGTCCACCCGACGGCGGGAACCCTCCGCCGCCACCTGCTCCACCAACGCCTTCACCGGCGCCCACCCCGTGCCCGACACCAACAGCAGCAGGTCACTCGAACCCGCCGACCACAACGACAGCCGGTCCCCCACCGGCGCCGCCAGGTGGATCCGATCACCCACCGCCGACCCGTACACCAACCGCGACGACACCGCGCCACCCGGCGCGGCCCGCACGTGCAACTCCAACGTGCCGTCCGCACGCGGCGCGTTCGCCGGTGAGTAGTACCGCCACGACCGCACCGACGGGTGCGACACCCCCACCGACTGGCCGGGGGTGAACGGCAACAGATACTGCGGGCGCACCGTCAACACCGCCACGTCGAACGCCCGCCGCTCATGCGCCACGATCTCCGCCACCCACCACGGCGGATTCACCGCCTCGGCGGCCTGCGCGGCCTCCGTCATCACCTGCGCGACCAACCCGTACGCGGCCGTCCAGTCCGCCGCCAACTCGTCGGTCCACTGCTCGGCGAGGAAATGCTGCAACGTCGCCACCAGCGCCTCACCGACAGCCGGGTAGTGCTCCGCGCGGACCGCGAACTTGCGGTGATCGGCGCCGAGATCCTGCAGGAAACCCACCAGGTGCTCGACCTGGTCCACGTTGGACACGATGTGACCCAACGCGGTCACCAGCCGGTCCCGCTGCCCGGCCATGTTCGTGGGGAACATCTGCCGCGTCTCGGGATGCGCCAGGAACAACGTGGAGTAGAAGTAGAGCGGCACCTGATCACCGTGCGCGGCGACCAGCGACCAGCTCTGCTTGAGTCGGGCCGCGTCCACGCTCAGGCGCCCGACCGGTTTTCGCGGGCCACCACCTGGTCCTGCACCTGCCCCAGCACCGTCTGCACATCAGCCAGGATGTCCGCCGGCACACCCAGCTCGGTCAGCGTCACCGTCAGGTGCTCACCCACCTTCGCGTAGTGCTCCACCGGAATGTTCAACGGCTGGTGCGCCTCGGCCAACCCACGACCCGCGTACTCGTTGGGACCACCCAACACCGTGGTCAACATCAACGTCAGATGCCGCCGCTGACCCACCATGTCCACATCGGCGAAGTAACCAGCCAACTCCGGGTCCACGAGCACCTTGTCGTAGAACAGCTCGACCGCCGCCTTGACCGAACTGGCACCACCAATGCGGTCGTAGTGCGAAGCGGGAGCAGTCTCTTCCGTAACCGTCACGGTCGTTCCTCCGGGGGGTGAAGGGTCCAGAACCGTCAGGGACCATAGCGTGTCAAACGCCTCCGGTCAGCGCCCCCGTATCGGATTCCCGACAGAGCGCTGACACGCTCCGTCACCACTACCCGCAGGTAAATCCACAATCGGCCACCACGACGACACACACCGTATCCACAATGGACCGCACACACCCACCGACCCCTGCCACCGTCACCGAGGGTCGCGAGAAAACCAACCGGAAAAAGACCGGGAAATGGGAACGCTCAGCCAGCCCGCCGACGCGCCCGCCGGGCCGCCAACTCGTCACCCACCGGATCCGAATCGGACGCCACCGCCGGCTCCACCGGGCCACTCGCCGCCGGCTCCGCCGGCAGATGCGACAACGACCCCTGGATCTCCTTGAAAGCCCCACCGATCGCGATCCCGAAAACGCCCTGGCCCCCCTGCAACAGGTCGACCACCTCCTCCGGAGACCGGCACTCATACACGGTCGTCCCATCAGAGATCAGCGTGATCCCCGCCAGATCCTCCACACCACGCGACCGCAACGCCTCGATCGCCTTACGGATGTTCTGCAGGGACACCCCCGCATCCAACAACCGCTTCACGACCTTCAACACCACCAGGTCCCGGAACGAATACAACCGCTGCGTCCCCGAACCCGAGGCGTCACGAACGCTCGGCACCACAAGCGTCGTCCGCGCCCAGTAATCCAACTGCCGGTAACTGATGCCCACCGCGTGGCAGGCCGTCACACCCCGGTAGCCAACCGAACCCTCACCCTCGACCGCCGCCTGCGGCGACGAGGCACCCGGCCCATCCCACTCTCGACCCGGATCGGAATCCTGCGGCTCGTGCATCCGGACAACCTCCCCGTCAGTGCGGCGACGCGTCGTTTCCGGGACGCGCACCCCTCGACACGGCAACCCTATAGCCACCTTCAGGGGTTACCACGGAGGAACCGACGCGACACGCCGCGCAGCCACCGAGAAGATCACCAACCGCACCATCGGGGCGTCACCGACCGTGACACCCCGGACGCGAAGCCCACCTCAGCCCGCGAAATCCTCCGGACGCACCTGGTCCAGGAACTCGCGGAACTTCTCCACCTCGTCCTCCTGCTCGTCAGGGATAACGATCCCCGCCTCGCTGAGGACCTGCTCCGAACAACGAATCGGCGCACCGACACGCAACGCCAACGCGATCGAATCGCTCGGCCGCGCCGACACCCGCACCCCGTCACCGATCAACAGATCCGCGTAGAACACGTTCTCCTTGAGCTCGGTGATCTCCACCGCCTGCAAGGGCGCCTTCAACGCCGCCAACACATCCCGCAGAAGATCGTGAGTCAACGGCCGGGCCGGCTTGACCCCCTGCTGCTCGTAAGCGATAGCCGTCGCCTCGACCGCACCGATCCAGATCGGCAGATAGCGGTCCCCCTCGACCTCCCTGAGCAGGACGATCGGCTGGTTGCTAGGCAGCTCCACCCGAACTCCGACCACGCTCAGCTCGCGCACCGCCGCCTCCGTGTCGTTGTCACCTACGCCGCACCGCGCCCTTCCCTGCACGGTACACGGACCGCGACACGGCCGTCCCATGCGCTACAGCACCACGCCCGCGCCGGAAAGGGGTTACCCCGGCAAGCCTACGGCACGCTTCCCGGCAGAGATCTTTCCGCTCAGCCACCACCCACCGGACACCGTCAACGACCCAACGTCGACCGCAGACCCACCCGCACCAACGCCGCGTGCAACTGCTCCGACAACGCCACCAACTCCCGCGCCGTCTCCGCCGCCCGCGCCCGCGCCGCCGGATCACTCTGCCGCACCAACGGCGCCACCAACTGTGCGAACAGACCAACCTCACGGTCCGCCGCCGTCCGATAACCCCGCAGGTGCCGCGGCTCCAACCCGTACGACGCCAAACCCGCCACCGCCGACGCGATGATCAACGCATCCGCGTCATACCAACCCGGCGGATCCGACACCAACACACCGAGCCGCTCCAACTCCACCAACGTCGACTCGTCGATCCCACTGCGCGCCACGAGATCCGCCCGGCCGAGCCGCACCTGCGACGACTCGGCCGGCTCCGACTCACGACCCGGCACCTCGCCATCGGGACCGACAGCCACCAACGCGGGCCGCGACCTCTCCGGCTGCTTACCGGACGAATCCCACTGCGCCAACTGCTCACGGATCACCCGCAACGGCAGATACCGGTCCCGCTGCGCGGTCAACACGAACCGCAACCGCGCCACATCGTCCCAGCTGTACTTCCGGTAACCCGCCGCCGTCCGCTGCGGCTCGACCAGCCCTTCGGCCTCGAGGAACCGCAACTTCGAAATCGTGGTGTCCGGGAAATCCACCCGCAACTGCCCGAGCACCTCACCGATGCTCATCAGCGGCTGAGACCGGGCCGCACCGGGTGACGTGGAGGCCGCAGGCTCGTTCACCCCCGGCCGGCCTCCTCCTCCGGGCGCGGACCGGCGATGAACACCACCCGGAACTTACCGATCTGAACCTCGTCACCATTGCTCAACGTGGCCGCCTCGACACGCTCACGATTCACGTACGTGCCATTCAGGCTACCCACGTCCCGCACCGTGAACGTCCCACCGTCACGGTGGAACTCCGCGTGCCGACGCGACACCGTCACGTCATCGAGGAAGATGTCACTGTCCGGATGCCGGCCACTGGTCGTCACATCGTGGTCCAACAAGAACCGGGCACCCGCATTCGGGCCTCGACGAACCACCAGCAGCGCCATACCTGGCGGCAGCGAACCGGACATCCGGCTCGGCACCACATCGGTGTCCGGCCCCTCCAGCACTTCGTCGAGCGAACCGAGATTGAGCGTCGAAGTGACGTCGAGCG
This sequence comes from Micromonospora sp. WMMD964, assembly GCF_029581455.1. NCBI lineage: Bacteria > Bacillati > Actinomycetota > Actinomycetes > Micromonosporales > Micromonosporaceae > Micromonospora > Micromonospora sp. WMMD964. The sequence goes on from NZ_CP120860.1 coordinate 4,557,081, forward strand.
GGGGGAACTCGTCGTCTGGCCGCGTCATGGGACCACCTCACGGATCTGTTCGGTCGGCGTCGGGTAATGGCGGGTCTGGCCGCCGGGCACGTGAACACCCGGCGGCTGGCTCCCCGTGCCCGGGAAGGCAATTCCGCAACGCTCAACTATTTGGGTTCTCGGTCGACTGGGCGAGCCTAGCCAGCGCCGAAATGCAGGGCAACCGGACGCGCGCAGACAGCCCACGCGCCGGAACAAGCTCACTCAGCCTTCGGTGATCTTCTGATACGCGGCCGCCGTCAGCAACCCATCCGTCGCCGTCGGATCATTCGGCGTGATCTCCACCAACCAACCCGCACCATACGGATCAGTGTTGATCAGCTCAGGCGTGTCACCCAACGCCTCGTTACGGGCCGCGACCGTACCCGCGACCGGCGCGTAGATCTCCGACACACTCTTGGTCGACTCGATCTCACCCAACGAGTCACCGGCCGCGACCACCGCACCCGCCTCGGGCAACTGCACGTACACGATGTCACCCAACGCGTCCTGCGCGAAGTGCGTGATGCCGACCCGGATCACACCCGTGCCGTCACCCGCCACCCACTCATGCTCGGCGGTGTATCGCAGATCCTCAGGAATCACCAGACGCGTCCTTCATCCATCGGTGCCCCGGACCACCCGGGTCCGGCGCGGCCGCGCCGGTCAGGAGACCGGACGGGCGTGTTCCAACTTGATCGGCACGTGCAGCGCCGAAACCTCGGCAACCTCACGCTCCCCAAACGTCACGTTACCGCCGCCACCCCGGACCGACGCCACCACCCCACCAGGAATGTTCAACGCCGTACGCATCGTCGCCGGATCACCGATCACCGTGATCGTGTACGGGCCCGTCAACCGACGCCCCTCCACCACCAACGACCCGTTGTCCCCATCGAGGAAGTACGTCGACGCGATGATCCGCACCGTCGCCCGGTCACCACCCGCGATCTGCATCGCCTCCGCGCCCGCGCCCCGCAACTCCTGCACCGCGTCCAACACCCGGTTCGCCGTGATCGGCTTGACACCCGAATCGAACTGCACCGTCAGGCCCGGACCCACCGCCGGCAACGTCCCTGCCAGGATCCCCAACTCGTCCGCCCGCCGCGTCGCCTCGTCCAACGCCGCCTGACGACCCTGCTCACCCGACCGCAACTGCCGCTGACTGTCCTCCAGAGCGCGGATGTCCTGCTGAAGACGGTTCTCCCGCGCATCCAGATCCGACAGAATCCGGACCAGGTCCTCCTGCCGCGTCGCCCCCAACGTCGGGTCCGTCGACGTCGTCTTCAACTGCACGACCAACGTGAAACCCAACAACACCAGCAACGCGACGATCATCACCCCGGCCGTGGTCAACCGGGACCGGCCGGCCACCACCGGCGCGGACTCCCCCACCGGCTCCGCCGACCCGTCCGAACCCGACACCGGCTCCCCCGACCGCGGCATCGCGCTCAGGTCCACCGTCGCGCCGTCGTCGACCGGCTCCACCACAGCCTCGTCACCCGACGCCGGCTTCGGCTCGCCAGGCTCCTCCTGCGGCGCCAACGGACTCAACTCGTCCGGATCCGGCGCATCCGGCCGCGGATCCGGCTCACCCGCCGGCCCACCCGGCCGCGCCGGACCCGCCGGCTGCGGCCACCCCGTGCCCGTGTCCGTCTGCTCGTCACTCATCGCAACCAACCTACGCCCGGAACAGGTGCCGGCGGATCGCCGCCACGTTGCCGAAGATACGAACACCCAGCACGACGACCACACCGGTGGACAACTGCCCGCCCACCCCCAACTGGTCACCCAGATACACGATCAGACCGGCGACCAGCACGTTCGAGATGAACGACACCACGAACTGCTTGTCGTCGAAGATGCGGTCCAACCTCGCCCGCACCCCACCGAACACCGCGTCCAACGCGGCCACCACCGCGATCGGCAGGTACGGCTGCAACGCCGCCGGCACCGTGGGATCAAGCCACACACCGAGCACCACCCCGGCGAGCAACGCCAGCACCGCGATCATCGGCCACCTCCGGAGGGGCTAACGGTCGTCGTCGGACCGGACGACCCGGGACTGCCGGACCGGACACCCGACGCGGAAGGGCTCGGACTGACCGACGGCTTGGCGTAGCGTAGCTGCGGCTCCGGAGCCGCCGGCAGGGTGAGGTCGTCCGACTCCCGCACCCCGAACGACAACCCGGTCTTCTGCGACACCTCCCGCATCAGCGCCGCGTTGCGACTGTCCTCGAACTTGCGCCGCATCGAACCCGGCCCGATCGCCGACACCTCGTACGGCCCGGTCACCGGCCGGAAATCCACCAACATCGCCTCACCCGCCGACCGGATCGTCGACGTCGACGTCAACCGCTGCCCGTTGATGGCGATCGCCTCCGCGCCGGCACTCCACAACGCGTTGGCCACCCCCTGCAGATCGCTGTAGAGCACCCGCGGCGGGCCGGCACCAGCACCGGTCACCGCGTCCGCGTTGTCCGGCGCGTCAGCCAACCGCACCACCACACCGTCACCACGCACCCGACCCAGCCCCGTGCTCGCCTCCAGGTTGCGCAACCGCGCCGCCGCCGAACCGCTCAACGCCGCGTCCCGCTGCCGGCTGACCTCCTCGCGCAGCTGGTCCGCCCGCGTGGACAACCGGTCGGTCTGACTCTCCCGCTCCTTGATCTGCGTCACCAGCCCGGAACGGGCCTGGCTGCGCCCCGGCTCGTCCTCCATCGTCTGCCGGTACGCGACAGCGAACAGGAAACCGAGCATCACCACCACGACCAGGCTGACCGACCGCGACGACCAGCCCCGCCACCCCCGCACCGGCCCGGACGCCGCCGACTGCCGACGGGCAGCCGCCGCGTCCGCGTACCCCGGATCAAGCGGGTTGCGGAACAGCTCGGTGAGGAAGTCCGGCGCGTACACCCGGTCCTGGCCGGGCTTCCCGAGCCGCGGCGCGCTCACGCCGCCGCCCCCGGGCCGCGGGCCGCGCGCACCAACCGCGCCGCCTGGACGACGTACATCGCGCCGGCCACCCAGTAGAGCACCAACCCCCACCAGGCCAGCCCCCAGCCGATCGCGGCCGTCGCCGTCGCCCCGGCGCTCCACTCGGTGGCCAACAGCAGCACCGGGAACGCCGCGAGCAGCAGGAACGTGGCGGTCTTGCCCACGTAGTGCACCGGCGGCGGCCCGTAGCCGTAGCGACGCAGCACCGCCAGCGAACCGAGCAGGAGCAGCTCGCGGGCCAGTAGGGCCGCGGTGAACTGCCACGGCACGATCTCGCGGGCGGTGAAGGCGATCAGGGTGGCGAGGATGTAGAGCCGGTCGGCGAGGGGGTCGAGCAACTCACCGAGGCGGCTCACCTGGTGCAGGCGGCGGGCGATCCAACCGTCGACCCAGTCGGTGGTGCCGCCGATGGCGAGCACGACGATCGCCGCGACGTCGGCCCGGGTGACCAGGAACAGGTAGAGGAACAGCGGGACACCCAGCAGCCGCCCGAAGCTGATCAGGTTGGGCAGGGTGAGCACCTGGTTGCCGGGGGTCTGGTCACCGGTGTCCGGCGGTTGCTCTGCCCGAGCCGGCCGACGCGACACCGATCCTCCTCCACGGCACGCGGGGCCCCGGCCGACGTCTGGCGTGGCTGAGGGGCGTACGCGTTGTCGGGCCGGCCACCGCCGGCTCCCCCTGCTGCGGCCCCGGGCGGGGCCCCTCCCCTGACACGGCCCGCGATCTCGAGATCGCGGGCCGGTACGTGCGCTGTCACTATATCGGGCTTCCGCCGAGCTCCCGGTGCCGCCGCGTGCCGTCCGGTGCGGCTTTGCCGCACTGTGGCCTGGATCACCACGCGTAGAGCGTCCTAGGACACTAGTGGAAGCCGGGCCGTGTTCACGCCGTCTGCACCGCCGGGTCGACCTGCGGCTCGGGTGCCGGCTGCTTCGCCGCGCGGGCGAACCCGACCAACGCCAGCAGCAGATCGTGCTGCGTCCGCGTCGGCATCCGGTCCAACACCGCCTGCACCGCACGCTGCCGCCGCGCGGCCAACTCCTCCAACAGGGTCAACGCCGCCGGAGTCGGCACCAGCCGCACCTCGCGCCGGTCGCGGGGATCGGCCACCCGGCGCAACAGCCCGGTCGCCTCCAGGCGGTCACACAGACGGCTCGCCGACGAGGGCACCACGTCCAGCAACTCCGCCAACCCGTTGACGTTCGTCTCCGGCCGGCTGCTGATCAGCGTCAGCACCCGCAACTGGGTCGGCGGCAACTGGTGGCGCGACGCGGCCGAGTCGAGGACGGCGATCAACGCCTCGGCAGCCGCGGTGATCGCCGCGGCGAGATCCGCAGGTCGCTCCACCCGATGTCCCCTGCCGTCGTCGCGCTGCTGGCCGCCCGGCGAAACGGCGGCCCTCACCCGCTGCCCCGCTCCCGCGGACCGCGCCAGTCCAGACAGACCACGACAGCGTCGTCGCGCAGATCAGACTCCGCGTGATAAGCGTGCAGCTCGCGCATCACCGTACCAACCGCCTCGGCCGCCGGCTGCAACCGTGTGGCGCGAAGGGAACGCGCCATCACGCGCTGCCCGTACGGCTCCCGCCCCGGCGGCTCGGCGGCCCACACCCCGTCACTGACCACGAAGAGGCGGTCACCCGGTTCGAGGTGCAACTCCTGCACCTCGTAACGGGTCTCGGCGAACATCCCCAGCGGCAGCTGCTGGTCCAGCTTGATCTGCTCCACCACGGGCCCCCGCATCCGCAGCAGGTGCGGGGAGCCGGCGTCGACCGCCCGTACCTGACCGGTGCGCGTGTCCACCTCCAGCAGCAGGGTGGCCACGTACCGCTGGCCCCGGTGCTGGTAGAAGACGGTGTCCGAGGCCAGCTCGGCCTGCTCCACGAGGCCGCCGCCGGACCGACGCGCGTTGCGCATCGCGTTGACCGTGACCGACGTCAGCATCGACGCGGCCAGACCACTGCCCTCGCCGTTGAGCACCGTCAGGGTGAGACGGTCACCGTCCAGGGACCAGTCGAAGTGGTCACCACCCACTGTGTACGCCGGCTCGAGCTGACCGGCCAGGTCGAACGCCCGATGCGCCACGCTACGACCGGGCAGCAGGTCCCACTGCATCTCGGCGGCCATCGTGAGCCGCTCCCGGCGGCGTGCCCGCCGGTAACGGTCGGTCTCCCGGTCCGCCGCCCGCATCGCGACCGCCAGGGCGCCGGCGACGTCCGTCGCGCGGCCGGTGACCGCCGGACCGGGCACCTCGGGAAGCTCGATCAGCAGCACACCCAGCCGCTCCCCCCACACCGTCAACGGCAGGTACAGGCGGCACGGACCCTCGCCGTCGCGCACCGGCTGCTGGCTGCTGAAACAGCGCTGCGCCATGGTGTGACAGGCCAGGAAACCCGCCGCCGGCAGGTCCGGATCCAGCAGCGGCCACAGCCCGCTGATCCGGTAGTCGGCGACGAACACGTCGGTGCGCAGCGCACCCATCGTCGACCGGATCACCCGGTCCGCCGCCTCCGCCAGTTGGTCGGGCGGGGCGTCGCGCAGCGCGCGCGACACCACGTCCGGCGCGTCCACCATGGTCGTCCTCTCGAGAAGCTTGCTACAGGGCAAGCATCATACGGACGCCCCCGGACGCCGAATCCGCGCGGTCAGTCGCCGCCCCGGGTCGCCAGCGCGCCGTGGAACGCGTCGGGCACCCGCGGCGGTGGACCCTCCGGTCGCCAGTCGGTGACCGGGACGATCCCGTCCTCCGTCGGCGCCCAACGACCCAGCAGGGGCGCGAACGCCGCCGGCGGACGCATCCGGAACCGCGGCCCCATCATCGCCAGGGCCTGCGGGTGACCCGCCAACTCCTCGGTGTCGAAGTCCACGGCGAGCAGACTGCCCGGCGCCGCGGCGGCATACAACTCGTCGAGCGTGCGGGTCAGCGTGTCGTCGTCGAGGAACGCGGCGAGCCCGAGGAAGACCACCCCGACCGGCCGTCGCCCCCAGCCCGGCACGAAGCGGTGCAGCTGCGCCGGGTCGATCGTGCCGATGTCGGTCGCGTCACCGAAGCCGTAGCCGGCCCGGTCGCTGCCGGCGAGGATGCTCTGCCCCAGCCGGATGGTGACCGGGTCGACGTCGGTGTAGAGCACCGTCGCGTCGGTGGCGACCTCGTGCACGTTGCCCCTCGTGGGCACCCCGGCGCCGAACACCAGGAAACCGTCCACGCCCTGCCCGGCCATCGCCCGCACCGCCCGGCCCAGGAACGCCCGCAGCTCCCGGAACACCGGTGCGCACGGCCCGTACGCCTGCTCGAACGCGCTCGCGGCGGCCACGTCGACCGGGAAGTGGTGCTCCCCACCGAGCCAAAAGTCGATCATCCGCGCGGTGCTCGGCTGATCTGGTCCACCCATCGACGACGCCCCCTCCCCGGCCGGTCGTCGCCAGCGTACCGACAGCGACGCGCTCGGCGGTATCGCGACGCGGAGGCGTCCGGGCCCGCGATACTGGCCGCGACGGGAGGTGGGCGGTGAACTCGGCGAACAACGCGGCGGTGGTGGTCGGCGTGGACGGCTCGGAGCCGGCGCTGCGGGCCGTCCGCCTCGCCGCCACCGAAGCCGCGCGCCGGCACCGACCACTGCGGGTCGTGCACGGCTTCATCTGGCCGCTGCTGCACGTGCCGATCGCCCCCGCCCCCGGTGCGCCACCGGGCGGTGGGCTCCGCCACGGGGCCGAGGAACTGGTCAAGGCCGCAGTGTCCGAGGCCGAGGCGACAGCACCCGGGCTGTCGATCAGCGGCGAGATCATCGACGGCGAGGCAGCCGCCGTACTCGTGCGTGAGTCCACCACCGCGGCGCTCATCGTGCTCGGCGACCGTGGCCTGGGCGGCTTCTCCGCGCTGGTGGTCGGGTCGGTCGCGGTGCAGGTGGCCGCGTACGCCGACTGCCCGGTGCTGGTGGCCCGCGGCGCGCAACGACCCGACGAGCCGGTGCTGGCCGCGGTGGACGGGTCGGAGGCCGCCCGCGTCGCCGTCGACTTCGCCGCCGAGACCGCCGTGTCCCGGGGTGTGCCACTGGTCGCGGTGCACGCCTACCGGCACCCCGGCAGCAGCGGCCCCGGCGACATGCAACCCCTGGTGTACGACGACGCGAAGCTGCACGCCGAGCAGGAGCGGATGCTCGCCGGGTGGCTGACCGGCCTGACCGAGCGCCACCCGACGGTACGACTCACCTGCCGGGCCGTGCGCGGACGCGCGGGCAGCGTGCTCGCCGACGAGTCCCGCTCCGCCCAACTGGTGGTGGTGGGTGGGCAGGGGCGCGGAGAGGTGTCCGGGTTGCTGCTGGGGTCGGTGAGCCAGTCGTTGCTGCACCACGCGCAGTGCCCGGTCGCGGTGGTCCGCGGGCCGCACTAAGGCGGCCCTGTGGTTCGCGGGCCGCACCAGCGCGGCGGCCGTCTGGTCCGCGGGCCGCGCCGGCACGGGGTTGGCCCGGCGGCAGACGGGTAGACGGCCGCCGTACGCCCAGACCGCCGACGAAGGAGGCAGCAGATGCCAGGACCACGGCCGGGCAGTAACGCGTACGACAAGCAGCGGGCGCGGTTGCGCAACGCCATCGACGACTCCGGACGCCGGGTGCCCGACGGCAAGGCCAACCAGGTCGCGAACCGGATCCTGCAGGAGGATCGCGGCCAACGGGGCGTGGTGCGCGGTGACCGCACGTACGGCCCGAAGAGTGAGCGCGAACCGGGCGACCCGAAGTGAGAAGGGTCGACGTGGCCGACGGCGCCATCGCGGGCGCCGTCGGGAGCACCGCGTTGAACGTGGTGAGCTACCTCGACATGGCGCTTCGGGGACGTCCGGAGAGCGACGTGCCGCAGGAGACCGTCGACAAGCTGGCCGGCATCGCCCACGTGGATCTGGGGTCCGGGGACCGGAGGGCCAACCGCCGCTCCGGCCTCGGGCCCCTGATCGGTTACGGGCTGGGTATCGCCGCGGGTGTCGCGTTCGCGCTCTACGCGGGCGACCGGCGGCAACCACTGCCGGTGGCGACCGGTCTGCTCGGCGCCGGTGTGATGACGATGACGGACGGGTCGATCACCGCGCTGGGGATCAGTGACCCGCGCACCTGGCGGCGCTCCGACTGGATCTCCGACATCATCCCGCACCTCGCGTACGGACTGACGGCCGCCGCCACCTGGAACAGGCTGCGGCGGCCGTCCGGTCGCGGTCGCTGATCAACGGGTGTCGCTGTCGTCCTCGGCCACGGGTTCACCGGCCGGGCCGTACGGCGACACCTGGCCCTTGGGCACCGGTCGACCGGCGTCGCCGCGCGACGTGCCACGGTTGGCCGGGTGCCCGCCCGGGGCGGGGCCCTTGTTGTCCTGGCTGGTCGCGCCCAGCGCGTTGCGGCGGAGCTCCTGCTGCTGCGGGTTCGTCACGGGTGTCTCCCTTCCGGGTACGGCAGGCGGCATCGACCGCCTCCACCGTCGGCATACCCGCCCGCCCCGGGGGCATTCCGGCCCCGGGCGTCGGCGGGACGGCTAGCCGGCCCCGAACCGGGTACCCGGTCGGGGTGGGCAATGATCGAACGGTGGTGCGGGTCCTGCTGGACCGGCGCGGCCGCACGTACGCGGAGGAGGCCGGGATCCGGCTGTCCGACCGACCCGGGCCGCTGTACCAGCTGCTGGTGCTGACCACCCTGCTGAGCACCCGGATCCGGGCGTGTGTGGCGGTGGACGCCGCGCGGGAGCTGTTCGCGGCGGGCTACCGCACCCCGCAGGCGATGGAGGCGGCCGGTTGGCAGCAGCGCGTCGACGCGCTGGGCCGGGGCCACTACCGCCGCTACGACGAGCGGACGGCCACCATGCTCGGCACCGGGGCCCGGCTGTGCCTGGACCGCTGGCACGGTGACCTGCGGCGGCTGCACCGCGAGGCCGAGGGTGACCCGGTCGGGCTGCGTCGGCGGCTCACCGAGTTCCCCGGCATCGGCCCGACCGGCGCGGACATCTACCTGCGCGAAGCACAGGCGGTCTGGTCGGACGTGCGCCCGTACGCCGACCGTCGGGCCCTGGCCGGGGCGAAGCGGTTGGGTCTGCCGGGATCCCCGGACCGGTTGGCCGGGCTCGTCGACGAACCGGACTTCGGGCGTCTCGCCTCGGCGCTGGTCCGGGTGGCGCTCGGCGAGGAGTCGGCGGGCGAGGTCACCCGCGTCGCCGCCCGTTGAGCGCTCACTTCACCGTCTTGTCTCCGGGGCGGGTCAGGTGCCACACCAGCAGGGCGGCGAGCAGTGCGAGGACGACCACGCCGCCGGAGATGCCACGGCCCTCCTCGGGGCTGCGGCCGGCGCTACCGAAGTAGATCACCGCGAGGCCGGCCAGCACCGTGACGAACGTACGCAATCCTCGGTCCTTCACGTGTCGCACGCTAGCTCGGCGCGATCGGCTTTCGCCCTGATTCGCGGCTTGTGTCCCCTGGTCGGGTGACAGTCACCGGTCGCTGACGAAACCCCGCAACCGCACCCGACGAACGGCCCGGTCGGCGACCTCCACGACCTCCAGGGTCAACCCGGGAAGACGTACCGTCTCCCCCGGCTCACCGGGCAGGTGCCGCAGCCGGGCCAGCACCAACCCCGCCACCGTCGTGTAGTCGCGGGACAGCGGGAAACTCAGCCGCACCCCCAGGTCGGGCAGGTCGTGCAGCGGGAAGTCCCCGGGCACCAGCAGGGACCCGTCCGACTCCCGCACGACGCCGTGCACGTCGCGGTCCGTCTCGTCGTACAACTCGCCGACCACCTCGGCCAGCAGGTCCTCCATGGTGACCATGCCGTCGATGCCACCGTGCTCGTCGACCACCAGGGCCAGTTGCTGGTGTCTCTGCCGCAGCTGACGCAACGCGTCGGCGACCGGCAGGGTCACCGGCAACAGCAGCGGCGACCGGGCCCGCTCGGCCACCGGGGCGGCACCGGCCCGCACCAGGTCACGGATGTGCACCACACCGAGCACCTCGTCCAGCCCGCCGGGCCCGGTGACCGGGGCACGGGAGCGCCCGGCGGCGGCGAGCCGACGAACCCCCTCGTCGGCCCCGAGGTCGGCCGGCAGCGTCAGCACCTCCCGCCGGGCCACCAGGATCTCGCGCAGCGTACGACCGGCGATGTCGAACGCGCCGGTCAGGATCTCCCGCTGCTGGGCGGACAGCCCGCGCTGGCTGGCCAGCATCTCCCGCAACTCCTCCTCGGTCATCTCCTCCCGGTTGGCCCGCGGGTCACCCCCGGCGAGCCGGACGACCGCGTCGGTGGCCCGACTGAGCAGCCACACCGCCGGCCGGGACACGCGGGCGAGCAGGTCCAGTGGGCGGGCGCTCACCAGCGCCCACCGCTCCGCCCGCTGCATCGCCAGCCGTTTCGGGGCCAACTCGCCGAGCACCAGCGTGACGAACGTCAACAGCACCGTCACGAGCAGCACGGCGGTGGGGCGGGCGGCGCCGCCGAGGAAACCCAGCAGGCCGACCAGCGGCTCGGACAGCGACACCGCGGCCGCGGCCGAGGCGAGGAACCCCGCCAGGGTGATGCCGAGCTGGATGGTGGCCAGGTAGCGGTTCGGGTCACGGGACAGCCGCACCAACCGGTCACCGGCGCGGCTGCGCCGACCCAGCCGCCGCAGCTGCCCCTCGCGCAACGTCACCAGGGCCATCTCGCTGCCGGAGAGCGCCGCGTTGACCAGCACGAGGACGGCCACCAGCGCCAACTGCCCGAGCTGACCGCCCATCGCGTACCCCCGTCCGCCGCCTGAGGTCACTCAACCGCAGCGCGGCCGACTCCGGGCCCGGTTTACGGCCCGCTCAGTCGACCTCCAGGTCATCCAGCGAGATGGAGTGGGTCATCAGCCACCGGGCCAACGCCGTCATCCCGAACAGCCACAGCGGCACGGACTCGGTGGGCCCGTTGGTCGCGTAGATGGCGAAGCGCAGGTCCGGTGCCCGGTACGCCTCGATCCGCCACTGGTGCTGCCGGTCCCGCCAGACCGCGGAAGGGTCCATGGCGTCACCGTAGGCGACCACGGCCGACCCCGGGGCCGGTTGCTCAGGTGACGACGATCCGGGCGTCGTCGGGCAGTCGCCGGGTCGCGCCGCGACGGTCCAGCAACTCCAGCAGGGGCACCGCCACCCGACGGGTGGTGTCCAACGCCTGCCGGGCCGCCGAGAGCGTGAACGGCTGCGGCAGCCCGGCCAGGACCCGGACCGCGCCGTCAAGCGCGTCGGGCAGCAGGACCACGTTGTCGGCGAGCCGCAGCAGGGCCCCGGCCCGCACCGCGGCGCCGATCTCCCGGGGGCCCAGACCCAGGTCGACGAGGCGGTCCGCCTCGGGGGCCCGGAACGGGCGGTCGCCGTACTCGGCGCGGACCCGCTGCACGGCCCGGGCCACCGGTTCCGGCAACGCGTCGACGCCCGCCGCCCCGACCCGCCCGGCGTGGATCCGCAGCGGCGGCCGGACCAGCGCCTCGACCAGCACCCGGTCGGGAAGCGCGAGACGCTGGCGCAGCGCGTCCACCGGCATCCCGGGTTCCAACGGGTGTTCCCGGGCGTAGCGGGCGACCTCCTCGGCCAGCTGCTCGCCGAGCCGCTGCCAGTGCGCCGGGTCGGCCAACCAGTCACCGGCCACCGGAGCTACGTGCACCGGCACCCCCATCCGGATCAACGCGCCGACCCGGACCAACCGGCGGCGGCGCAGCTCCCCGGCCAGGTCGGGGCGGCCGTCCAACTCGGCGAGGACCTGCGCGCGGGCCGCCGCGGCACCCCGGCGGGACAGCGGTGGCGGCGCCACGTCCAGCACCCGTACCCCACCTGTCACGTGGTGCCGACCCGGGTCACGCAACAACGCCCGGTCGCCCACCAGCAACGGCAACGGACGGGCCAACCGCAGCCGTACGGTGTCCGGGCCGAGCGGTCGGACGCGTACCGGCACCGCCGCCGACCCGACGTGCAGGGTGAGGGTGGCCGGTAGGTCGGTCGCGGGATCGCCGGTGAGCCGCACGTCGACGAGGTCGGTGCGGTGGAACCGGCCCGGGGTGAGCAGCGCGTCGCCACGGCCGAGCCGGTCGCGGGGCGTACCGCGCAGGTTGACCGCCACGCGGGCCACCGCCGTGACCTCCGGTCGGGCCTCCCCCAGGGCGTGCAGGCCGCGTACCCGGACCGGTTCGTCGGCACCGGCCAGCTCCAACTCGTCGCCCACCCGCAACCGTCCGCCGCCGAGGGTGCCGGTGACCACGGTGCCGCTGCCCCGCACGGTGAAACTGCGGTCGACCCACAGACGCACCGGGCCGTCCACCGCCGGGGCGGGCACCCGGTCGGCGAGCCGGTCCAGGGCGGTACGCAGCTCCGGCAGGCCCGCGCCGGTCAGGCCACTGACGGCCACCGCCGGCACCGTGCCGAGGCTGGTCGCCGCGATCTCGTCCCGGGCGCGGGCGATGGCCGGCCCCGGGTCGGCCAGGTCGGCGCGGGTCACCGCCAGCAGGCCGTACGCGACACCGAGCGCGTCGAGCGCGGCGAGGTGCTCGGCGGACTGTGGCATCCACCCCTCGTCGGCGGCCACCACGATCAGCGCCGCCGGTACCGGGCCGACACCGGCGAGCATGTTCGGCACGAACCGTTCGTGCCCCGGCACGTCGACGAAGGCGACAGTGCCACCGGACGGCAGCGTCGTCCAGGCGAAGCCCAGGTCGATCGTCATGCCCCGGCGGCGTTCCTCGGCCCACCGGTCGGGTTCCATCCCGGTCAACGCCCGGACCAGTGTCGACTTGCCATGGTCGACGTGCCCGGCGGTGGCGACGACGAACACGCTCAGTCGTCCCCGGTCACGCGCAGCACGGCCGCCCGGACGGCGTCGTCGGCCTCGACCGGCACGCACCGCAGGTCCAGCAGGAGCCGACCCCGGACCACCCGCCCGAGCACCGGCTGCTCGCCGGTGCGCAGCGGCCCCGCGTACCGTTCGGGCAGGCTCAGCGCCCACGAGTCCAGCTCCACGCCCGGTGCCCCGCCGCCACCGACCACCGCGACGGTCGGCACCACCTCCGCCTTGCGGCCGTCCGCGCCGAGTCGGTCGCGCAGCCGCTCCACCCGGTTGCGCAGCGCGCCCGGGTCGGCGTGCAGCGCCGCCCGGGTCGGCGTGTCCGGTTGGTGCACTGTCGCGGCCAGCGCGGCCAGGGTGAGCTTGTCCACCCGCAACGCCCGGGCCAGCGGGTGCCGGCGCAGCTTCTCGACCAGCTCGACGTCACCGAACAGCAGGCCCGCCTGCGGGCCGCCGAGCAGCTTGTCGCCGCTGGCCGTGACCAGCGCGGCCCCGGCGCGCAGGGTGGTGGTCGCGTCCGGTTCGTCGGGCAGCAACGGATCGGGGGTGAGCAGACCGGAGCCGATGTCGGCGACCACCGGCACGCCCAGAGTGGCCAGTCGTCGCACCGGGGTCGCCGAGGTGAAGCCGGTGACCTGGAAGTTCGACGGGTGCACCTTGAGCACGAAGCCGGTCTGCGGGCCGAGCGCCGCGGCGTAGTCGGCGAGCGTGGTGCGGTTGGTGGTGCCCACCTCCCGCAGCCGCGCGCCGGTGCTCTCCAACAGGTCGGGCAGGCGGAAACCGTCGCCGATCTCGACCAGCTCACCCCGGCTGACGACGATCTCCCGGCCGGCGGCCAACGCGGTGGCGGCCAGCACCAGCGCGGCGGCGCCGTTGTTGACCACGTGCACGGCGCCCGCGTCGGGCACAGCGGCCGCCAGTGCGTCGAGGGCGTCCCGGCCCCGACGAGCCCGCCGCCCGGTGCCCAGGTCCAACTCCACATCGGTGTGCCCGGCGGCGGCGACCACCGCGGAGACCGCGGCGGCGGACAGCGGCGCCCGGCCCAGGTTGGTGTGCAGCACGACCCCCGTCGCGTTGAGCACCACCCGGGGCCCGGCCGCGGGCAGCGCGGCGACCGCCGCGTCGCGTACCTCGTCGGGGTGCAGCTCGCCCCGGCGGGCCCGCTCCTGGGCGCGGGCGACGACCGCCTTGACCCGTTCCCGACCGAGCGTCGCGCTGGCGGCGGCCAGCCGAGGATCGGCGAGCAGCGTGTCGGTGCGGGGCACCCGCCGTCGCGGGTCCGTCGGCCCGTCGCCCATCGCGTCATCTCCTGCACTGGTTTGGCGGAGACGGACGGGAATCGAACCCGCCTGGCCCGGGTCCCGGACCACACCGGTTTTGAAGACCGGGAGGGGCACCAGCCGCCTGAACGCCTCCACCGGACATTCGATCACAGCACGGGCAGGGCCGCCCGGTCAGGTGGAACTTCCGCCGTCGGTCCGACGGGCTTCCACCCGCTCGCGTTGTGGCACCACCGTGTACCGGGGGTCGCGGGCCGACGCGACGCCGCCGTAGAAGATGCCGAACCGGGTCGCCACCGAGGCGGCCAGCAACGCCACACCGGACAACCCGATGACCACCCGACTACGCCGACCGAGCAGCGCACCGGCGACGCCTCCCGCGGTGAGCAGCCGACCGGCGCGCAGCAGCCGACCGGGGCGGCCCAGCCGGTAGGGCTCGCTGAGTAGACCGAGACGCGTCTCCACCCGGTGCGCGCCGTACAGCTCCAGGGCCGCTCCGGCCACCGCCATCCGTGCCGCCGGCCCGGTCTGGGCCGGCGGCGCGGCGAGCAGACCCACGGCGGCGCCGCTGGCCAACGCGCTGCCCGCGAAGATGACCGGCAACTCGGGGTACGCCTCGTGCCACGACGGCACCGCCGTGTCGGCCAGCAACACCCCGGTGTACGTGGCCAGCGCGGGCGCGGTACCCGCGGCGAGCAACCCAGCCGCGTGCCCGACCGGCGGCAGCGCCTTCGCGGCCAGCCCGAGCAGGCCGTGGCGCGGCAACACACCGGCGGCCTCGGCGACCGCGGCGACACCGGCGGCGGGCCCGTACGCGGTCAGGATCCAGGTGCCCATCGACATCGGCGAGGTCGGCTTGGCCACCCGCAGCATGTGGTGGAACCGGGCCGGTCGGCCCAGGTCCTTGACGAGGAAGACGGCGCTGGCGCTGACGGCGGCCAGCGCGGTGACCCGACCGGCGCGACGCAGCGCCGGCCGCCCGGTGAGCTGCCCACCGGCCGCGAGCAGCGACGAGCCGGCCGCCAGGCCACCGGTGAACAGGTACGCGGCGATATCCCACTTCCAGACCGGCCCCTTGAGGATCGGACGACCGTAGTACGACGTGAACTCGGCCTCCGGAACCCGTACCTCCTCGCCGCCGCGTCCGCCGCGTCGGCGGCCCGCCCGTCGACCGGGCTGGTCGGTGGAGGTCTCCTGCGGCCGGGCAGCGCGGTGCCGCGTGGCGATCTCCTGCGGCGGGGTGGTCGCGTGCTGCGGGGTCGTCGCGTGCGGACGGTGGTCGTCGGCTCCCGTCGGCGCGCCGTCGGCCCCGGTCTCCGGCCGCGCCGAGACGCCCGGTCGGGCGGAAGCCTCGGCGACCAGCCGGTCGCGGAAGCGGCGGAACAGGTCACCCACCTCGGGGCGCTGCGGACTCACGAGGAACCTCCGACGAACGCGGCGACGGTGGCCGCCGCCATCGCGAGGGCCGCGAGGCCGGCGCGCTTCCACATCTTCGGCAGGTCGCGGGTGGTCACGACCGGGTCCGGGGGCAGCCCGTACACCTCGGGCTCGTCCAACAGCAGGAAGAACGCCCCGTCACCGCCGACGCCGTCGTCCGGGTCGTGCCCGTACAACCGCGCCTCCGGCACGCCGCGCTCGTGCAGGGTGCTCACCCGTGCGGCGGCCCGCTCCCGCAGCTCGTCAAGCGGCCCGTACTGGATCGACTCCGTCGGACACGCCTGCGCGCACGCCGGAGTCATCCCCGCACCGAGCCGGTCGTAGCACAACGTGCACTTCCACGCCCGACCATCACCCTTACGCTGATCGATCACCCCGTACGGACACGCCGAGATGCAGTACCCACACCCGTTGCAGATGTCCTCCTGCACCACGACGGTGCCGAACTCGGTCCGGAACAGGGATCCTGTCGGGCAGACATCAAGGCAGGCCGCGTGGGTGCAGTGCTTGCACACGTCGGACATCATCAACCACCGGAAATCCGTCCGACCCTCGACACCGGTGCCCCGCCCCGGCGGCTGCGCACCCGGCATCCCCAGGAACTGCGGTGTTGAGCCCGCGTCCACCGACCGCTGCGGGCCGGCGTCCACCGGCTCGCCGAGCACGTCCGCCGACGGCGGGTGCTGCCCGGCCGGGCGGGGCTGCTCGACGAACGCCACGTGCCGCCACGAGTTCGCGGTCAACGCACCCGTGTTGTCGTACGACATGCCGAGCAGGTCCAACCCGCTCTCCGGCACCCCGTTCCACTCCTTGCACGCCACCTCACACGCCTTGCACCCGATGCAGACACTCGTGTCGGTGAAGAACCCCATCCGCGGCGGCGCGTTCACATAGCCCGCGTCCGGCGCCGGGTCCAGCGGACCGTAGAGGCTGTTCGGGTCAGGAAGCACCGCGCCGCTCCCCCTCGCTGTCGGTGGTGACCGCCGGAGCATTCTCACCCGGGGTGATCCCGGCACGCCGCTGGTAGTCGGCGACCAGGTCCAGCAACGCCGAGCCGGTCGGCCGTCGGCCGGGCCGCACGTCGCAGGTGCCGACCTTGCTCTCCTGGATCAGGACGTTCGGATCCAGGCTGATGCCGAACAGGTCGTTGGCCGAGTCGCCGGTCACCAGACCCTCGAAACCGAAGTGGTACGGCAACCACACCTGGTGGATGATCCGCCCGTCCACCCGCAACGGGGTGAGCCGATCCGTCACCAGCACCTTCGCCTCGATCACCGCACGACCGCTGACCAGGTGCGCCCAACCCAGATGCGTCAGACCGGCCTCGGCGGCCAGGGCCGGCGACACCTCGACGAACATCTCCGGCTGCAACTCGGCCAGCGGCGACACCGTCCGACTCATCCCACCGGCGGTGTGGTGCTCGGTGAGCCGACTGACCGTGAACACGTACGGGAACACCTGGGTGTGCTCCTGCGGCGGGCTCGGGTTCACCGAGTTCACCGGGTGCGCGTACATCTTGCGGGTCGGGTTGGCCTGCTGCCCGTAGAGCGGGTTCCGCACCGGCGACTCGACCGGCTCGTAGTGCGTGGGCAGCGGGCCGTCGAGGACACCGCTCGGCGCGTACAGCCAACCCTTGCCGTCGCCCTGCATGACGAACGGGTCGTCACCGGCGATGCCCTCCGTCCCGGACGCCCCGGGCGGCGGCCGGTACGACGGCGGTTTGGTCTTCTCGAAGTCCGGCACGTCGTAGCCGGTCCACTCACCCTTGTCGGCGTCCCACCACACGTAGCGTTTGCGCTCACTCCACGGGTTGCCGTCCGGGTCGGCCGACGCGCGGTTGTAGAGGATGCGCCGGTTCGCCGGCCACGCCCAACCCCACTCGGCGGCCACCCAGTCCTGCTCGTGCCGGGACTTACGCCGAGCCGCCTGGTTGACGTCGTCCGCGTACACCCCGCTGTAGATCCAGCAGCCGATCGCCGTGGAACCGTCCGGGCGGGCCTCCGCGAAACCGGACAGTGGGCGGCCGGTCGCCACGTCGTACCCGTTGATCTCGCGCAGCACCGCCTCGGCGCTCGGCTCCGCGTGCGGACCGTGCGTCGGGTAGTCCCAGGTGAGGTCGAGCAGCGCCCGGTCCCGTGGCAGCGGCGAGCCGGACAGCTTCTCCCGCAGCTTGCGACCGAGGTGGTAGAAGAACCACAGCTCGGAGCGGGCGTCGCCCGGCGGCTCGACGGCCTTCTCCCGCCACTGCAACAACCGCTGCGTCTGCGTGAACGTGCCTTCCTTCTCCACGTGCGACGCGGCCGGCAGGAAGAACACCTCGGTACGGCACTCCTCCGGCACGAGTTCCCCGGTGGCCACCTCGGGGCCGTTCTGCCAGAACGTGGCGCTCTCGATCATGAACAGGTCCCGGACGACCAGCCAGTCGAGGTTGGCCATCCCGAGCCGCTGCGCGCGGCCGTGCGCCGAACCGACCGCCGGGTTCTGACCGAGCAGGAAGTAGCCCTTGACCTTCCCGTCGATCATGTTCAACACCTGCTGGTACGTGCCGTGGTCCCCGGTCAACCGGGGCAGGTAGCCGTAGCAGAAGTCGTTCTCCGGGGTCGCCGCGTCACCCCAGTACGCCTTCAACAGGCTGGCGGCGAACGACCGCGCGTTGCCCCAGAAACCCTTCTGCCCCGGGTGCCGGATGCTGTCCACCCACTCGTCGAAGGTCGGGTGGTCGGCGTGGTGCGGCATCGGCAGATAACCCGGCAAAAGGTTGAACAACGTCGGGATGTCGGTGGAACCCTGGATGCTGGCATGCCCGCGCAGCGCCATCACCCCGCCACCCGGGCGGCCCATGTTGCCCAGCAACAGCTGGATGATCGCGCCGGTACGGATGTACTGCACACCCACACTGTGCTGCGTCCACCCCACCGAATAGATCAGCATGCCGGTGCGGTCCCGACCCGAGTTCGCCGTCCATGCCCGGGCCAACTCCAGGAACTGCTCCTGCGAAATCCCGCAGACCCGCTCCACCATCTCCGGCGTGTAGCGGGCGAAGTGCCGCTTCAGGATCTGGTAGACGCAGCGCGGGTGCTGCAACGTCTCGTCCCGCTGGGTCTGCCCGCCGACCTCCGCGCCGTGCGACTCGTGCTCCAGACCAGCGGCGGTGTCCCGCTCCTTCGCGGTGTGTCCACTGCCCGACGAGCCCTCATGCCCCTCGTACTGCCAACTGTCCTGCACGTACGTGCCGGTCGCCGGGTCGAAGCCGGAGAAGAAGCCGTCACCGTCCTCGGTGTCGCTGAACTGCTCGCTGACGATCGTGGCGGCATTCGTGTACGAGAGCACGTACTCCCGGAAGTCCAACTCGTTGTCCAGGATGTAGCGCACCACCCCGCCGAGCAACGCGATGTCCGTGCCCGCCCGGATCGGCAGGTACGAGTCGGCCACCGCACTGGTCCGCGTGAACCGTGGGTCGACGTGGAACACCTTCGCGCCCCGGCGCTTCGCCTCCATCACCCACTGGAAACCCACCGGGTGCGCCTCGGCCATGTTCGAACCCTGGATGACGATGACGTCAGCGTTGGCGATGTCCTGCTGGAAATCCGTCGCACCGCCACGACCGAAACTGGCCCCCAGACCGGGGACGGTGGCGGAGTGTCAAATACGGGCCTGGTTCTCGATCTGGAGCGCCCCCATCGCGGTGAACAACTTCTTGATGAGGTAGTTCTCCTCGTTGTCCAGCGTCGCCCCACCCAGACTGGAGAAACCCAGCGTCCGGTTGAGCGGCCGACCCTGCGTGTCGACGTCCTCCCAGGTCTGCTCACGGGCCGCGAGCATCCGGTCGGCGATCATGTCGAGCGCGGTGTCGAGCTCCAGATCCTCCCACTGCGTCGAGTACGGACGCCGGTAGCGGACCTTCGTCTGCCGTAGTGGGCTGGTCACCAGACTCTTACTGGCCGAACCCTTCGGGCAGAGCCGACCCCGCGAGATCGGGCTGTCCGGGTCACCCTCGATCTGACTGACCTGCCCGTCCTTGACGAACACCCGCTGCCCACAACCCACGGCGCAGTACGGGCAGACGGACCGGGCCACACTGTCGGCGTCCTCGGTACGGGCCGTCAACGCGCGAGATCCAGCGGATTTGGCCGCCGCACCCCGACCGAGCGGATCGGTACCGGTGAGCTGCCGGTAGACCGGCCAACCCTCGATGAAGGTCCGCAGACCCATGCCCCGACACCCCCTCCCACGCGAGCGGCCCCACGAACATAGGCCAGTTGAGACATGTTCGCGAGTCGTGCCCCGCCCTGCACGCGCAGACAGCGCCGCCCCCGGCCTTGTGGGCCGGGGGCGGCGCTGGTGTCGGTGTGCAGGTCGCCTCTCGGCGAGTGGCACGACGCGGCTCCAGCCGAACGGTATTCCGCGAGGGCGATATAGGTGAGGCCCGGGGACACTGAGTCACACCGACACCCTCCACAACCAACCCCACCCCGACCTTGTTCCCGGCATCGCACCCCCGCCACGACCCGCCGCCGAACCCGTCAGGCCAGCCGCCAGGCGGACGGCCCCGGGGACGGCGCCCGGTCCAGGCACCGGGCCGGGCCAGGTCCGTCAGCCGGAGCGGGGGCGGGCCGGGGCACACGGTCCGGGGAGCACGCCCGTAGACCGAACCAAGTCCATGGGACCGGACCAAAACCAGATCCGCAGGCGAGGTCCGTGCGCCCGACGGGGTCCGCAGGCCGGGCCAGGTCCGTGGGCCGGGCCAGGTCCGTGGGCCGGGCCAGGTCCGTGGGCCGGGCCAGGTCCGTGGGCCGGGCCAGGTCCGTGGGCCGAAGGCGGCCCGGAGGCCGAAGGCGGTCCACGAATCGCGAGATCTTGGACAGTTTCCGTTCCGCGCGAACGGAAACTGTCCAAGATCTCGCGGGCGAACGCCAGCCGCAGTGGCGGCAGGCGTCGCCGCGCGGCGGATACACCGCTGGCCGGCACCCCGGGTGTGGGGTGCCGGCCAGCGGTTCGTGGCCTGCGATGGTGCGGGGTCAGCTGTTCCAGTACTGGGCGACCAGGTCGGTGGCCTGCTGCTCCCACTGGGCGTACGCGTCCGGGTAGGCGGAGACCTGCACGGTCTGCGCGGCCTCGGTCAGCGGCATGTCCTGCCACCCGTCAACCTGCTTCAGGCCCTTCAGGAACGCCGTGGTCGAGTAGGCGGGGTCGGTGATCTGCTCCGGCGTACCCCAACCCGAGGACGGGCGCTGCTGGAACAAGCCCAGCGAGTCGTGGTCGTTGGCGTCGCCGAGGTGACCCAGGTTCTCCAACTTCGACTCCTGCAGGCTCGTCGCGATCGAGATCACCGCAGCCCGCTCGGGCAGGCCGGCCTTCTTCGTCGCGGCGATGATCGCCTTCACGTTCGCGGTCTGCTCGTCGTTGAGGGTGATGCGCGACTGCTCACCCTGCGGCTTCGGCGCACCCGACTGCACGGCAGTCGCAACCGGCTTGGCGTCGACGGGGTCGGCGTGGGCGGCGACCGGACCGGCGAACACACCACCGGCGAACGCCAGACCAGCAACGGACAGCACACTCTTACGCATGATCGTGTTCATGGGGGAAGCTCCTTCGGGGGTAAGGACACCCGCCGAGATCGCGCGGGTGTGAGCACCTCGTCCGACGCTGCAACACAAGTCTTTGGGGGATCATCGGCGGCCTACGAGCGGGGGCTCGCGGCGCCGGGACCGGCTGTAACGACCCGCGGGGCGGGGCCATTCCCGGAGGCGACCCATCCGGCGACACCCGGTGAAGCGGGGTGCCGGTCAGGCCGGGGTCCGTGTGTAACGACCCGGCGGGCCGGGTCATTCCCGGGGGCGGACCGTCGAGCCGACCGGCCGTGGTCCTGCCATCGTCAGGGTGTGTAACGACCCCGCCCCGGCCGTCATTCCGACCGACGAGTGCCGTCGACCACACGCAGATACCACCCAAACGGAACATACCGCACTGGACCGATCCGGCCCCGGACCCCACGGCACCCACGCCTCCGGGCAGAACACCCCGCCTCACGCATGATCCACTCGACTTCGCCGAAGTCGCGGTATCCGTGCGGGGTTGATACCGCGACTTCGGCGAAACCGAGTGGATCAAGTCGCGCGGGTGGGGTCGATGCCGACAAACCGGACTCGCGTGACGGCTGGATGCAGGCCAACGGGCACCGTCAGAACCAAGGGCGCCATCCGGCGGCCCGGCATAGACGGGTCAGGCATAGACGGGTCACCTCCCGGCGGCCTGACGAGGACGGGGACAGCACCACCCGGCGGGCTGACGAGGACAAACCCGGCGGGCTGCCAAAAGCGGACACCACCCGCGGGCATGAAACCACGCACGCCCAGGGGCGCACGTTCAGCGCGGCACGGACAGCCGGCACGGCACGGGCGATACGGACGGCACGCGCGGCACGGACGGCACGGACGGCACGGACGGCACGGACGGCACGGGCGACGGCACACGGGCAGACGGCACGGCACGGGCGATACGGACGGCACGCGCGGCACGGACGGCACGGACGGCACGGACGGCACGGACGGCACGGGCGACGGCACACGGGCAGACGGCACGGCACGGGCGATACGGACGGCACGCGCGGCACGGACGGCACGGACGGCACGGACGGCACGGACGGCACGGACGGCACGGGCGACGGCACACGGGCAGACGGCACGGCACGGGCGATACGGACGGCACGCGCGACACGGACGGCACGGACGACGGCACACGGGCAGACGGCACGGGCGACACGGACAGCTGCGGACCCACGGAAAGCACCACGGGTGACCGCGCCGATCAGGCCTCCACGAAGGGCTTCGCCGACCAGCCCGGAGGCGCGTAGGGATCGTCCTGAACGACACCGGCTGCGGTGGGCGTTACGCTGACACCATGCAGGCCGTCTCCCCCACCGCGACCGGCGTGGCCTTCCTGGCCCGGCCCGGTCGTCCTGCCGTGGTGGCGAGGACGCTCGCCGAGCTCGCCGGTCCCACTCGCGGGGTGGTCGAGTTGCCGGTGCGGTTGATGTGGAATGCCGAGCGCACGTTCGACCTCGCCGACCCTGACCAGCTTCTGTGGATGTACGAGAACGTGCTCCGCGAGACCACCCGCGTCGAGGACCTGCGCGTCCTCGTCAACGGGCGCACCCTTCGGCGGGTGTGGCGACTGCTCAACCTGCCTCGTGGCGTACGCCAGGCGTGGGAGAGCCGCCACCGCGGCCTGCGCGCGGCGTGACCGAACCGCATCTGCACGAGTTCTACCGGGAGGTCGCCCGGGTGGCGCTCACCGCCGCCGGGCCGCACCGGTTCGTGTTGGGGGGCGGGGTGGCCTGGGCGGCGCACGGTCTGGTCGCCCGTCCCACGGAGGACGTCGACCTCTTCGCGGACGTGGAGGGCGCCGCCGCGGCGGCGTCCACCGGGGTACGGGTGGCGCTGGAGCGGGCCGGTTTCCTGGTCAGCGACGCCGACCCCGACGGTGATCTCGCCGAGCTGTTCGACGGGTACGAGCAGGACATGAAGGACTTCGTGGTGAGCCGCGACGGCCGGCAGATCCGGCTCAGCCTCGCCCGGTTGGACCGCCAGCAGAGCCCGGTGGTGATGGACCTCGGCCCGGTGATGGACGTACGCGACCTGGTGGCCAACAAGATCGCGGCGCTGGTCAACCGGCGGGAGGTCCGTGACTTCATCGACGTCGCGGCGGCGTTGGAGCACTACGACGTGACCGAGCTGTTGATGCTGGCCCGGCAGGTCGACCCGGCGCTGGATCCGGCGGACGTGCGCGCCGCCGGGCGTTATCTGGATCGGCTGTCCGAGCAGCGTTTCGGTCGTTACGGCCTGGACGCCGCCGCCGTCGCCCAGGTCCGGCGGCGTTTCGCCGCATGGCCGCGCTAACCCCGACCGCACGCTCCGCACGCCGGACGCCAACGTGCGGACGACACCGCCGGACGCCGGCCAACCCGGGGACGGCAAACGTCGACCGCCGGACGCCAACGTCCATGGACAGAACACCTAGCTCGCGGGATCACTTCGTCGGCCGACCGCCGGTGACGCCCAGGATCTCGCCGGTCACGTAGCTGGACTCCTGCGAGGCGAAGAAGACGTACGCCGGAGCGAGCTCCGCCGGCTGCCCGGGACGCCCCTCCGGGGTGTCGGTGCCGAACTGCTTCACCTGCTCCTCCGGCATGGTGGCCGGGATCAGGGGCGTCCAGACCGGGCCGGGTGCGACCGCGTTGACCCGGATGCCCTGGTCGGCGAGGTCGGCGGCGAGCGCCTTGGTGAAGTTGGCGATCCCCGCCTTGGTGGTCGCGTAGTCCAGCAGCTGCGGCGACGGGTCGAATGCCTGGATCGACGCCGTGTTGATGATCGCCGCCCCCTCGGGCAGGTGGGGGATCGCCGCCTTGCAGAGCCAGAACATGGCGTACAGGTTGGTCTGAGCACCCGGTCGAACTGCTCGGTGCTGATCCCGAGGATCCCCTTGTCCTGCGACATCTGGTAGGCGGCGTTGTTGACCAGGATGTCGATGCCGCCCAGGTCGCGTACCGTCCGATCGACCAACTCCTGGCAGTGCGACTCGTCGGTGATGTCACCGCGCACCGCGACGCCCCGCCGACCGGCCTCCTCGACCAGGCGAATGGTCTCCCGGGCGTCGGCGTCCTCCTCCTCGCCCAGGTAGGAGATCAGCACATCGGCGCCCTCCCGCGCGAACGCGATCGCGACCGCCCGGCCGATCCCCGAGTCACCGCCCGTGATCAGCGCCCGCTTGCCGTCGAGTTTGCCGCTGCCCCGGTACGACTCCTCCCCGTGGTCCGGCTTCGGGCTCATGTCCGCGGTCGAACCGGGTGCCGACTGCTGCTGTGCGGGTTGACCCGACTGCCCGCCGTACTGGCTGGTCGGGTCCTGCTGGGTGTGCTGGTCCTCAGTCACCGGTTTC
Source organism: Micromonospora sp. WMMD964 (assembly GCF_029581455.1). Taxonomy (NCBI): domain Bacteria; kingdom Bacillati; phylum Actinomycetota; class Actinomycetes; order Micromonosporales; family Micromonosporaceae; genus Micromonospora; species Micromonospora sp. WMMD964. Next base: position 4,581,564 of record NZ_CP120860.1, read on the forward strand.
TCCGAAGTCTCCTCGCGCGGGAGGCGATGGCTCTCCCGCGAATCCCGTCCCCGACCGCCCTACCCCACGGTGACCGGCGGAAACCGCAGCAACAGTCGGGGCTGACGTGGCAGGAGTGACAGCCGGTGGTTATGGTGCGCGAGGCGCCCACGAAGCGCGTCCACCCCCATGGAAAGGCACGTCATGACCTCTCCCTCCGGCCCGTCGCGTCGTCAGGTGCTCGTCGCCGCCGCGGCGGCGGCGTCCGCCCCGCTGATCGCCGCCGCGCCCGCGCAGGCGGCCGGCGCGGCCCGGTCACGCACCTGGGACCTCACCCTCCTGGGCACGTCGGACACGCACGGCAACGTCTACAACTGGGACTACTACCGCGACGCCGAGTACGACGACAGCAAGCAGAACGACATCGGCGTCGCGAAGCTGGCGACCCTGATCAACCAGATCCGTCGGGAGCGGCGCGGCAAGGCGACGCTGGTGCTCGACGCCGGCGACACCATCCAGGGCACGCCCCTGGCCACGTACTACGCCAAGCAGGAGCCGATCACCGCCACCGGGGAGAAGCACCCGATGGCCCGGGCCATGAACGTCATCGACTACGACGCGGTGACGCTGGGCAACCACGAGTTCAACTACGGGCTGCCGCTGCTGGACCTGTGGATCCGCCAGCTCGGCTTCCCGGCGCTCGCCGCGAACGCCGTCAACGCGAAGACCGGCAAGCCGGCCTTCCTGCCGTACGTCATCAAGAAGGTCTCCCTCGGTTTCGCCGCGCCCACCCTGCGCGTCGGCATCCTCGGGCTGACCAACCCCGGTGTGGCCATCTGGGACAAGGGCAACGTCGAGGGCAGGCTGCGCTTCGACGACATGGTCGCGACCGCCGCGAAGTGGGTACCGATCATGCGGGCGCGCGGCGCGGACCTGGTGCTGATCTCCGCGCACGGCGGGGACAGCGGCACCTCCAGCTACGGACCCGAGCTGCCGAACGAGAACCCGGTGGCGTTGATCGCCCAGCAGGTGCCGGGGATCGACGCGATCCTCTTCGGGCACGCACACAACGAGGTGGTCGAGCGGTTCGTCACCAACGAGCGGACCGGCGCCCAGGTGCTGCTCTCCGAGCCGTCGAAGTGGGGCCAGCGGCTCACCCGGATGGACTTCACCCTCACCCGCGAACACGGCCGATGGGTGATCACGAAGAAGGCCGCCAGCATGTTGAACACCAACACGGTGGTCGAGGACCCGAAGGTGCTCGCGGCCGTGCGGGCCCAGCACCAGAAGACCGTGGCGTACGTCAACCAGGTCGTCGCCCGCTCCACTGTGGAGTTGTCGGCGGCCGAGTCGCGGTACAAGGACACCCCGATCCTGGACTTCATCAACCACGTGCAGACCGAGGTGGTCGGCGCGGCTCTGGTCGGCACGGCGTACGCCGACCTGCCGGTGCTGTCGATCGCGGCGCCGTTCAGCCGCACCGCCGTCTTCCCCGCCGGCGACGTCAAGATCCGCGACGTGGCCGGCCTGTACGTGTACGACAACACCCTCGAAGCCGTCGTGCTCAGCGGCGCGGAGGTGCGCGCGTACCTGGAGTACTCGGCGAAGTACTTCCGCACCCTCGCGCCGGGCGCCCCGGTCGACACGGAGCAGCTCAGCGACCCGGCGGTACCGGACTACAACTACGACGTCTTCTCCGGCGTCGACTACGACATCGACATCTCCAAGCCGGTCGGGCAGCGGATCACCCGCCTGGTGCTGCCCGGCACCGACACGCCGGTGGCCGACGACGCGCAGTTCGTGGTGGCGGTGAACAACTACCGGCGCAGCGGCGGCGGCAACTTCCCCGGCATCGTGAAGACGCAGGTCTACAACGCGCAGCAGGAGATCCGCCAACTGCTCATCGACTGGGCGCAGGCCAAGGGGACGATCGACCCGGCCGACTTCTTCCAGCCGAACTGGCGGCTCGTACGCGAGGGCGTGCCGGTCTTCTGATCGCACAGCGCAGACGGGCCGTGGGTGGCGACACCCGCGGCCCGTCTGCTGTCGTCAGCCCTGCACGTTCCAGCGAACCGGGTCCTCGGCCTTCTCCGGCCGGTCCCGCCCGGGGTCGGTCTCGGTCAGGGCGACCCGTTCGTCGGGCCGGACGGCGGGCGGCAGCTCGCCGAACCGGATGTGGCGGAGGAACGCGTACTCGTCATCGGTGAACGGCTGCTCGGCCATCGGCACCTCCCTGCATACCCCGCCATTGTCCAACGAGCCGGCTGTGCAGAACCAGCAGCCGCTCACACCGCGTAGGGCGTCCTAGGATCCTGGGAGAACGGGGGTGGGCTGGCGTGGCGCGGGTAGTCGGTCCAGCACCGCGAGGGCGGCCCGGATGGACCGGCGTCGCAGCATCTCGTCGAAGCTCGCCCGCCCCTGACAGAACTGCACGAACATCCGCCAGCCGGGCGGCGTCGCCAACAGGGCGTGGAACACGTCCGGGCGGCGGGTGAACACGTCCAGCAGACGAAAGCCCGCCCGCATCTCCGGCACCAACCGCGCGGCGGCAGCCCGCTCGTACCCGGTCAGATCACCGTCGGCGACCGCCGCACCGGCCAACGCACCGGACCGCAGCGCGAAGCTGATGCCCTCCCGGCTCCACGGCTCCAACAACCCCGCCGCATCCCCCACGACCAGCACCCGGCCAGTGCGCAACGGCGAATCCTCCGCACGGCACCGGGTCAGGTGACCGGAGTCGTGCTCCGCCGGCAGCCCGGTCAACCCCAACCGGTCGACGAACCGCCGCAGGTACTCGCGGGTCCCCTCCCCCGCTCCCCGACCGGCGATCACACCGACGGTCAGGCGGTCACCCTTCGGGAAGACCCAGGCGTACGAGCCCGGCATGTCGCCCCAGTCCAGCAGCAACCGCCCCCGCCACCGTTCCCGCTCCGCCTCGGGTATCGGGATCTCCAACTCCAGCCCCAGGTCCACCTGCCGGTATCGGACCCCCACGTGCCGGGCGGTCACCCCCGACGAACCGTCGGCGCCGATCACCGTGCGGGCCGCGATCGACGTACCGTCGGCCAGCCGCAGGCGTACCCCCTCGGAGTCCTGCTCGATCGCGCGGACCGCGACCCGCTCCCGCATCTGCGCGCCCGCGGCGACCGCCGCCGCGCGCAGCCGGTCGTCGAACTCCTCGCGGCGCACCATCGTCACGACCGGACCGTCGTTGCGGCGGGTGAACTCCCGGCGACCCTCGCGGGTGAACGTGACACTGTCCACCCGGTCGTGCGCGGGCACCTCGATCCGATCCTCGACGGCCGCGAGGGAGGTGCCGATCAGACCACCACCGCAGGTCTTGTACCGCGGGTGTACGGCCCGCTCGACGACGAGTGTGGAGACACCGGCGCGGGCAGCGGCGTGTGCCGCGGAGAGCCCGGCGGGGCCGGCGCCGACGACGACGAGGTCCCAGACGATCACGACAGCAGCCTAGGCCACGGGCCGACCCGGACAGCCGGACCCGCCGACCGCCCGATCGGGTGTGCATCTTCGGTCACCGAGGGGGTAACCGGCGCACGGCAGCCGCCGCGCGACGGCGGACGAACCGAGGAGGAACCATGCAGCAGGTGCAACTGTCGGAGGCCGAGCAACGGGTGTACCAGGCGGTCACCACCCTGGAGGCACGCGGGCAGGTGCCGTACCCGGATTTGATCGCCGAGGAGTCCGGGTTCACCGAGGAGCAGGTAACCAGTCCCCTGCACCTGCTCACCGAGAAGGGCCTGCTGCACCGCGAGGACTCACCGATGGCGGGCCTCGACTTCGGCCCCCGGTTCTGCGCCCGCCAGATGGCGTGACCGGCGGGACCTCCCGAAACGATTCGCCCCCCGCTGACCCGGGTAGCGGTCAGGAATGCGCGATCAACGGTCACCGGGGGGCACGATGAGCACGGCGCAGCCGGTGACGGCGGCCGAGAACCGGCGACGCTGGCAGGCCGTCGGCGTCGGGCTGGTGGCCGCGTTCATGACGCTGCTCGACGTGAGCATCGTCAACGTCGCGGTGCCGTCCATCGACCGGGCGCTGCACGCCTCCCCGAGCGACCTGCAGTGGGTCCTCTCCGGGTACGCACTCACCTTCGGCCTGGCGCTGGTCCCCGCCGGCCGCTTCGGCGACGCCCGAGGCCGGCGCAGCGCGTTCGTCTTCGGCATCGCCCTGTTCACGATCACCAGCGCACTCGCCGGCCTCGCCACCTCCCCGACCTGGCTGGTCGTCACCCGGCTCCTTCAGGGCGCCGCCGCCGGCATCGTCAACCCGCAGGTCATCGGGCTCATCCAGCAACTGTTCCGCGGCCCGGAACGGGCCCGGCCCTTCGGGCTGCTCGGCGCCACCATCGGCATCAGCACCGCGGTCGGGCCGTTGCTCGGCGGACTGCTCATCGCCATCGGCGGCGAGGAACACGGCTGGCGGTGGGTCTTCTTCGTCAACGTGCCGGTCGGCATCCTCGCGGTGATCCTCGGCTGGCGTCTGCTGCCCGGCCGCCCCGCCGGTCAACCCGGCTGGCGTCAACTCGACCCCGTCGGTGTTCTCCTCCTCGGGGTCGGCGTGGTCCTGGTCCTGCTCCCACTCGTGCAGGAACAGCAGTGGGAGACCCCGTGGAAGTGGGCGCTCATCCCGATCGGCCTGGCGGTGCTGGTCGTCTTCGGGCTGTGGGAGCGGCGGTACGAACACCACCACCAGCCCCTGTTCGACCTTCGGCTGTTCCGCCTCCAGTCGTACACACTGGGCTCACTGCTGGCGCTGGTCTACTTCGGCGGCTTCACCGCCATCTTCTTCATCTTCACGCTGTTCCTGCAGATGGGTCTCGGCTACAGCGCGCTCGTCGCCGGCCTGGCCATCACCCCGTTCGCGCTGGGCTCGGCGGCCGCCGCCGTCCTCGGTGGCCGCATCGTCAACCGCCTCGGCCGACCGTTGGTCGCCATCGGTCTGCTCACCGTCGTGGTCGGGCTGGCCGCGACCGTGATCGCGCTGCGCCTCGCGCCGGACGCCCCGGCACCCTGGGTCGCCGCCGGCCCACTGCTCGTCGCCGGCATCGGCAGCGGGCTGGTGATCGCCCCCAACCAGACGATCACCCTCTCCGAAGTGCCGGTGGCCCAGGCCGGCAGCGGCGCGGGCATGCTCCAGACCGGCCAGCGGATCGGTGCCGCCGCCGGCATCGCCGCCGTCGGCGCGATGTTCTTCTCGTCGCTGGCCGACACCCGTGGCGACTGGACCACCGCCTTCGAGCGGTCCCTCATCCTGGCCAGCGGCATCATCGGACTGGCGCTGATCTGCGCGCTGATCGACATCGTCCGCAACCGCTGATTCGGGTACGCCGCTGGCCGGCACCCCGGGTGGGGTGCCGGCCAGCGGTCGGATGGTTCGGGTGCGGGGTCAGCTGTTCCAGTACTGGGCGACCAGGTCGGTGGCCTGCTGCTCCCACTGGGCGTACGCGTCCGGGTACGCCGAGACCTGCACGGTCTGCGCGGCGTCGGTCAGCGGCATGTCCTGCCACCCGTCAACCTGCTTCAGACCCTTCAAAAACGCGGTCGTCGAGTAGGCGGGGTCGGTGATCTGCTCCGGCGTACCCCAACCCGAGGACGGGCGCTGCTGGAACAAGCCCAGCGAGTCGTGGTCGTTGGCGTCGCCGAGATGGCCCAGGTTCTCCAACTTCGACTCCTGCAAGCTCGTCGCGATCGAGATCACCGCAGCCCGCTCGGGCAGGCCGGCCTTCTTCGTCGCGGCGATGATCGCCTTCACGTTCGCGGTCTGCTCGCCGTTCAGGTCGATGCGCGACTGCTCACCCTGCGGCTTCGGCGCACCCGACTGCACGGCAGTCGCAACCGGCTTGGCATCCACCGGGTCGGCGTGGGCGGCGACCGGACCGGCGAACACACCACCGGCGAACGCCAGACCAGCAACAGACAGCACACTCTTACGCATGAACGTGTTCATGGGGGAAGCTCCTTCGGGGGTAAGGACACCCGCCCAGGTACAGCGGATGTGAGCACCTCGTCCGGCGCTGCAACACAAGTCTTTGGGGGATCATCGGCGGCCTACGAGCGGGGGCTCGCGGCGCCGGGACCGGGTGTAACGACCCGGGGTCGGGGGTCATTCCCGGGGGCGGACCATCCGTTGGCACCCGGTGAAGCGGGGTGCCGGTCGGGCCGGGGTCCGGGTGTAACGACCCGGCGGGCCGGGTCATTCCCGGCGTCGGACCATCGGCTGACACCCGGTGAAGCGGGGTGCCGGTCGAGCCGGGGTCCAGGTGTAACGATCTGCGGACCGGGGTCATTCCGGGGCCGGCCGGTCGAGCCAGCGGCCGTGGTCCTGCCATCGTCGGGGTGTGTAACGACCCCGCCCCGGCCGTCATTCCGACCGACGGGTGCCGCCGGTCACCGCCCGGCACCGCCCAAACCGGGCACGATGCCCCGGCTGATGTCGCGCCGACACCCTGCCGGGCCGCCGGTCACCCCAAACCGCCCAGCCGGGCGTGATCCACTCGACTTCGGCGATATCGCGGTATCCGCCAGGGCTCGATACCGCGACTTCGGCGAAACCGTGTCGATCAAGACGCGTGTCGGTGCGGAGCGCGCGCCCCGCACAGAGCTGACGCCCGCCGGAACACTCCGACGGGCGTCAGCTTCAGTGCGATCCGGGCGATGCCCGGCGGTCGGATCAGTGCGCGGCACCACCGAAGCGCTGGCGGCGACGCCAGGCCAGGGTCAGCAGCAACATGATCGCTCCGGCGCCGACCAGGCCCCCGCCGACCTTCATCGGCGTACCGAGGCTGTCACCCGTGACGGGCAGCGGCTGCTTCTTGTGCAGCACCCGCAGCTCGGTGGAGGCGGTACGGCCCGACTCCCGGCCGGTCGCGGTGAAGGTCAGCAGACCCGTCACCGACGGCTTGTAGTACTTGGTGAAGCGCCCCTGGGCGTTGGTGGTCGCCGTGAAGTTCAGGGGTGCGCTCGCCTGGTAGGCCACCGGGGCCATGGCCACGGTGCTGCCGTCGCTGCGGCGGGCCGGAGCCGGACCACCGGCCGGAGCGGCCAGCGGGGTCACCGTCACCACGATGTCGACGATCTCGTTCGGGCCGAAGTTGGTGCCGGTCAACAGCACCGTCTCGCCGAGGAAGATCGTCGGCCGGTTGACGGTCAGTGATGCCACGGTCGGCGGGTACGGCGGTGGTTGCGGCGGGTCAGTGGTCGCGCTGGGCGCCGGCTGCGGCTGCGCCGCCCCCGCTGCCGTCGGCACGGCCACCACGGCCAGGCCGACCGTGAGCGCCATGATGATGCGGGATAGCCGCATGATTGGTTCCCTCCTACTGGTCACAGCTTGGTGCGGAATGAACTTGGGTGGTCCAGGGGCTGGCGGTGGGGGTCAGCCACAGCTCGGCTTGTCCGACGCCGGTCTTGGCCGTCAGCACGGTCGCCTCCAACGTCTTCTCGACGCCGGGAGCGACGTCGACGCCGGCGGTCGCCACCTGACGGCGACGTTCGGTGCCGCTACCCACGGCCGTCTCCGCCCCGTCGAGCCGGGCTTCGAGCACCGCTCCCCCGGCCGGGCTGAAGATCGACACCAACGTGCGGACGGTGTACGGATCACCAGCCAGCCCGAGACCGAGGACGGACTTGGTGAGTCCCGACTTCGGCGCCGTCGAGCGCAGGGTCACTCGAAGCCGGAGCTCGCGGCGACCGTCGGGGCGGCATTCGCCGACCGTCAGGTTCGCCGTCTGTCGTAGGTAGTAGCCGAGCTTCGCGCCGCTGCCGTCGTTGAGGAACACGCCGACCGTCGGCACGGTGTCCTGTTCCGGAAGCGTCCCGGCCATCCGGCTACCGCCGAACGTCCGCTGTTCCTCAGGTCGGGCACTCCAGAACAATATCCGTCGTTCGGTGATAGCACGGTCAAATGCGGACAACAACACCCTAGGGTTGACATTCTTCTTGAAGAACGCGTCGAAGACGGCAGCCGCCGACGCCGCGAAGAACTCGTCCTGCTGCTCGCCCTCGAGCTGCCGATAACTGTCGTTGAGCAGTGTCTGCACGACCTTCTCGCTGGCCAGCGGGACACCGCCGGGCACCAGCACCGGGCCGGTCGCCTTGAGCAGGTAGGACAGCACCACCGGGTCGACGGCGAGCACCCCGTCGACAGTGGTGCCCGTCTTGCGACGGAACATCTCGCGGTAGAGCGTCGCGGCGGTCGGGAAGTGCGGGGACAGATTCACGTCGGCCGGGTAGATGCCGGGGAGGTCGGCCCAGATCGCGCGGGTCTCGGCGGGCACCTTCAGGGGCGGGTTGAAGAAACCGAGCGAGGACGAACTGCCCTGCTTGCCCATCTTCACCGCGCCGTTCTTCGCCTCGATCATCGCGTACGCGCCGAACATGCCCCCGGTGGCGCGCAGCTCGGCGGAATTCTGCGAGACCAGCAGGTACCGCCGCGGTCCGTTCGCGCCGAACAGTGGCGGGAGCAGGCGGGCGCCCTGGTCGGCGGCCGTGGTGAGGCCGGCCAGGCGGTCGATCTCGCCGCGCAGGTCGACGAGCGCCTGCCGGACCTGGTCGACCAGACTGTCGGCCGGCACCGCGGCGAGGTCCCGGCGCGTACCCTGCACCGACTCGTTGACCCGGGTCAGTTCGGCGGAGACGCCGCCGAGTCGGGCCAGGTCCAGACGACCGCCGGTCGGCACCAGGCTGGTCAGGTCCATCCGGAGCAGGGTCGGGAACGCCTGCCGGGCCAAGTCGTCGATGGCCGCGGCGATCTGCCGAACGGCATCGAGGTTGTCGCCCACCATCGGGGTACGCCGGCCGAGCCGCCAGCTCGGGTCGCTGGTCGCGGCGCGGGCCGCGCGGGACTGCTCCTGGAGGGCGGCGAGGGTCCGCAGAGCACGGTCGGTGTCCCCGCCGACCACCAGGGCGCTCAGCTCCCGGGCCAGGCCGGCGGCGTTGAGCAGGTGGGCGCGCGCCTGCCAGCCGCGGAAGCCGACCCAACCGCCGGCCGCCAGCAGCAGCGAGCCGACCACCAGGGCACTGAGGAGGGCACGTCGCAGTCGGGCCCGCCGACGGCGTCGGGACCGGCTCCGCCGCCGGGTCGGCCGTTCGCTTTCCGTCACACCACACTCCCAATCGGGGAATCGGACAGTTGGTCGATTCCCTGACGTTCTTAGCATGCGTCTGAGAATTTCGTGCCGTTATCGCAATGATTGCCGCTTAGGCGAGGTTTCCTCGCAACTCCGTGACCGGTGCGGTGGCCCGTCCCGCCGCCTCGTGCAGCAGCCGCTCGATCCGGTCCACCCCGGCGGGCAGCGACATCTCCCTGAGGTACGCCGACCGCCCCCGGCGGCCCATCTCGGCCCGGGTGGGCGGCGGGATGGTGGCGGCCAACCAGAACCGGTCGGCCAGCGCCGCCCAGTCCTCCGGCGGGCAGGAGAGCCCGGCCCTGGCCCGTTCGACCAGCTCGGCCGTGTCCCCGCCGGTCGACGCGACCACCGGGGCAGCGCAGGAGAGCGCGGCCTGAAGCTTGCCCGGCACCGTGCCGCGCAGCTCCGGAAGGTCGCGCAGCATCACCAGTTGGTAGTCGGCGGCCGCGTACAGCTCGGGCATGTCCACAGGCGACCGCCGCTGCACGAAGCGGACGTTGTCCGCACCCAGCTCGGCGGCGAGCCCCCGCACCCGCCGCTCGTCCGCACCCGAACCGACGAGGACCAGGTCCATCGTCCGGTCCAGGGCCGCCGCCGCCCGGACCGCGGTCTCCAGTCCCTGGCGCGCGCCGATGGTGCCGGCGTGCATCACCACGCACCGGCCGTCCCGACGGACCAACTGGCGGGCCGCCGCGCCGGGCGTCACCGGGTGGAAGATCCGTTCGTCGGTCCAGTTCAGCACCTCGCGGACCCGGTCCGGGTCGGCGCCCGCGGCGACCACCAGGTCCCGCATCGACGGCGCGGCCACCGCGATCCGCGCCGCGGCCCGGTAGATCCGGGTCATCGCAGCGCCCATCCGCGTCGCCCAGCGGTCCTCGCCCGTCTCTTCGGCGCCGTCGCGGGTCCACACGTCCTGCACGTGCAGCACCGCCGGCACCTGCCCGAGCAGCCGGAGCACCCCGGCGGCGGCGAACGTCGTCGCCGGCAGTTGGAAGACGTAGAGCGCGTCCACGTCGCGGAGGTACCGTCGGGCGGCCCACGTCGCGCTACCCGCGAACGAGAGGTAGCTGGCCATTCGCCCCCTGGTGGACGTGGTCCGCCCCGGATAGCGCGGCACCCGCCGAACGGTCAGGTTCCGGCTGTGCGTCTCGTGGTGCCAGCGCTGCCGCCAACCGGGATAGACGTGCCCGCCCGGGTAGTCCGGAAATCCGGTGAGCACCCGAACCTCGTGCCCACGCGCGGCCAACTCCTCCGCGAGGCTGCCGGGGATGAACGCCGGTTCGGGCGGGAAGTGGTACGACAGGATGCCGATCCTCACCGGTGGGCCCCCGTTCGGCGCGGATTGGTGTCGGTCGGCGCGGCACCACGACCGGCGGGCGTCTCGCGCGCGTACGATGCCGACAACCCCTCCCCGCGCGACCACCGGCGTCGACGCACCGCCCTCGCGGTGTGGACAGCCGTGTCCGCACCGACGAGAGGGGCCCCGATGGCCGATCGCGTGTTGTTCGTCTGCCACGCCAACCTGTGCCGGTCGCCGATGGCGGAGTTCCTGGCCCGCCGACTGTTGGCCGGGCGGCCCGTCACGGTGGGCAGTGCCGGTACCGACGCGATCGACGGGCTGGGCATGCACCCGTACGCGATGGAGGTCGTGACCGACGGCGACACGGACCCGGCGGCGTTCCGCACCCGGGCGCTGCGGCCCGAGTACCTGGCCGACGCGACGCTCGTGCTGACCGCGACCCGGCGCCAGCGCTCGGTCTGCACCGCCCTGGCACCGGCGGCGCTGCACCGGACGTTCACGGTGCGCCAGTTCGGCCGGCTGGCCGCGGCGGCCGAACCGCCCGCCGGGCCGGCCGACGACTCCTTGGGGGCGGCGATCGCCGCCGCCGCCCTGGCCCGGGGACGGCTGCAACCCGCCGCCCCGGACGCGGACGACCTCCAGGACCCGATCGGCGGCACCGCCGCCGACTTCCGACGCTGCGCCGAGGAGATCGAACGGTCCCTGCGACCCCTCGCCGCGCTCATCGGGGCAGCCGGGTGAGTTCCTGGGTGTGGTCGGTGACGCCGTTGAGACCGCCGGTGGTCGCGACATGCCGACCGGTCGCGGCTCGCTCGGTCGGCACCGACGCCGTGGGCGTCGAGGCGACCACCCGGTAGGCCTCGTACTGGTACGCCTCGGCCTTCGCCACCTTCGCCATGTTGAGCACGCAGCCGAGCAGACGAACCGAGACCGAGTGCAGGGAGCGTGCCGCGGCGGCGACCTGGCTTCGCGAGGTACGGCCCTGCTGGGTCACCAGCAGCGCACCGTCGGCCTGCACGGCCACGACCACGCCGTCGGTCACCGCGAGCAGCGGCGCGGTGTCGATGATCACGATGTCCGCCGACTCCCGCAGTGCCAGCAGCAGGTCCGACATCGCCTTGGAGCCGAGCAGCTCGCTCGGGTTCGGCGGGGCGGAACCGCTGGGCAGCACCAGCAGCGACTTGTCGCCCCAGCGCTGCACGACGTCGCCGACCTGCACGTCGCCGACCAGCACGTCGGTGAGGCCGACACCCGCGTCCAGGCCCAGGTAGTCGTCGACCTTCGGGCGACGCAGGTCCGCGTCGACCAGCAGCACCCGCCAACCCGCCTCGGCCAGCGCGATGGCCAGGTTGCAGGAGAGCGTGGTCTTCCCCTCACCCTGCAGCGCGCTGGTCACGGCGATGACCCGGGCCGGCTCGTGGACGTCCACGAAACGCAGGTTGGTACGCAGTTTGCGCACCGCTTCGGCACGCGCGGAGGTGGCGGCGTCGCCCACGATCAGCGGCGCGCTGCGTGCGTTGCCCTCGAACGGGATCTCGCCGAGCAGAGGACTGCCGGTGGCTCGTTGCAGACCGGCCGCGTCGCGCAGTCGAACGTCGGCGACGCCACGCAGGATCGCCAGACCGATGCCGAGGAGCAGGCCGATCACGCCGCCGAGGGTGAGGTTCCGGACCGGCTGCGGCGATACGGGGTTGGCGCTCACCCGGGGGCCGCTGACCACCTCGATCTTGATCGGCGCCTTGCCCTCGGGCGTCGTCTCGACCTTCTGGACGAGCTCGACGAACTTCGCGGCCAGGGTCTCCGTCACGCGCAACGCGCGGGTCTGGTCGGTGTCGGTGACCGACGCCTGGAGCATGACGGTGCCGGTCTGGGTGGAGGTCTTCACCCGTTGCTGCACCTCGTCCGCGGTGAGGCCGACCGGGGTCTCGGCCACCACGCTCTGCGCCAGTCGGTCGCTCGTGAGCAGGTCCGCGTACGACTTGACGCGCTGCTGGAGGAAGAGCCCACCCTGGTAGGCCTCGCTGACGCCGGTGTTGGGGGTGGTGACGAAGAACGTCACCGAGGCGACGTACCGGGGTTGGGCGCGCACGGTCAGGAATGCCGAGACGCCGAGGGCCACCATGACCGTGACCAGCGCAACCCACCAGTGCCTACGCACGTGACGCAAATGGCGGAGCAGATCCATCAGGCGCGCCTCCGTGCCGGTCCGGTTACGCCAAAGAACTTCACGAAAACCCCCAAGGTCGTCTCTAAACTCGTGAAACCATTAAAGCGGCTCATGCGGCTTATGTCCGGAGTTATGTATTTTCTGTAGTGCGACATGGCTCCGGATGACCAACCCGAGAACAGCCCATTCGGCAGCGGCGACAACGAGGAAAAAGTCGGAAGCAGGTCCGGTGACGTCCGATCGGCCCGGCGGCCGTCGTCGAACGCGAAGCCGGATAGGGTCGGTGACGGTGTGCCGGGAAGCCTGGCCGGCGAGTGGATTCCATGCCGTCCTGACGCCCCGAGGTGACCCCGCAGATGACCTCCCGCACCCCGCCACCCGACCAACGCCCTCCGAAGAATCGGCTGTTCACCAGGTCGTCCTGGCCGGAGGCCCGACACCTGGCCGACGTGCTGCGTACCGAGACCGTCGGTGGCGCGCTGCTGCTCCTCGGTGCGGCGATCGCACTGATCTGGGCCAACTCCCCCTGGTCCGACGCGTACACCCGGCTCGCTCGGTGGGTCCCCTGGCCCGGCGGCGCGCCCTGGCACCTCGACCTGGACATGGCCACCTGGGCGGCCGACGGCCTGCTGGCCGTCTTCTTCTTCGTGGTGGGCCTGGAACTCAAGCGGGAGTTCGTCGCCGGGGAGCTACGCGACCCCCGGCGCGCCGCGCTGCCGGTGGTGGCCGCGCTCGGCGGGATGCTGCTGCCGGCGCTGGTCTACGTGGCGGTCGTCCTCAGCGCGGGCGGCGAGGGACTACGCGGCTGGGCGATTCCCACCGCCACCGACATCGCCTTCGCTCTCGCCGTGCTCGCGGTGATCAGCACTCATCTGCCCCAAGGCCTACGGGCATTCCTGCTCACCCTCGCCGTTGTCGACGACCTGCTCGCGATCACCATCATCGCGGTCTTCTACACCGCCGACCTGCAGCCCGCCGCCCTGTTCGCCGCGCTGGCGGTGATCGGGATCTTCGCGATTCTGGTGCGGCGCGGACGTCGCTGGCAGTGGGCGCTCATCCCCCTCGCGGTCACCGCCTGGGCGCTGATGCACGCCTCGGGAGTGCACGCCACGGTGGCCGGCGTCCTGCTCGGCTTCGTGGTCCCGGTGCTGGCCCGTTCCCGCAGAGCGACCGGTGACCGATCGGACGCCGACGCCGAGGGCGGGCTCGCCGCGCGCCTGGAGCACCGCTGGCGTCCCGTGTCGGCCGGCTTCGCGGTGCCGGTCTTCGCCCTGTTCGCCGCCGGGGTCACCCTTCGTGGCAGCGACCTGGAAGCGTTGCTGACCGACCCGGTGGTGATCGCCGTCGTCACCGCCCTGGTGCTCGGCAAGAGCATCGGCATCCTCGGCTCGACCTACCTGCTGGCCCGGTTCACCAGGGCCGAACTCGACGAGGACGTCACCTGGTCGGACCTGCTCGGAATCGCGATGCTCGGCGGCATCGGGTTCACGGTGTCGCTGCTCATCGGCGACCTGGCCTTCGGCGTCGGCGGCACCACCGACGGACGGGTCAAGGCGGCCGTGCTGCTCGGGTCGGTGATCTCCGCCGGGCTGGCCGCGGCGGTGCTCGTCCGGCGCAACGCGGCGTACCGCCGGGTGGCGGAGCGGGAACGACGCGACGCCGACGGCGACGGCGTGCCCGACGTCTACCAGCGGCCCACCGAGCGCTGAGCGGCGCCGTACGGCGATCCGGGTCAGCGTCGACGGTCGGCCGGCGGCAGGTCCTCGGTCTCCTCGACCACCGCCTCGGCCGCCGGGGCGGTCAGGTCGTCGCCCGGCACCGCCACCTCCTCGACACGATCCTGCTCGTCGGGCTTCCCACCCGGCGGCGGCTCGGGAGCGGTGCCGGCGCCGGAGAAGCCGTACTCGTTCGGTTCGTCGTGCCGGCTCATCTGGTCATCCTCCCGTTTTCCCCGGTCTCGCGTCCTAGCGCCAACGGTTCCCCGGTCTCGCGTCCTAGCGCCAACGGTAGGTGGCAATCGTCTTCGGCGCAGGGGGCCGGGGATTGTCGCCCCGACCACGGCGTCGGGGCGCTCGACGCCGCCCCGAGCAGTTGACGCAGGGCGATGATCGCCACCGCGCCGGCCAGACCGTTCCAACCCGGATCGCCGGCCAGCCGAATCAGACCGGCCGCCGTCAGCAGGTCCAGCAGCAGTCGGACGCCGGTTCGCAGCGCGCCGGTGCTGACCACGGTCACCACGCCGACGACCAGGGCCAGCGCGGTCACCGCCGTGACCAGGGTGTCCATCACCCTCGACGCTCCCCCTCGGCCACCTGGCGCTGCTCCTGACGGATCTCCCGGCCCAGGAAGTAGTTCAACGCCGTCCGGATCGTCGCGATCGCGGCCAGTTGACCGATCTGCTGGAACGACGGGGACACGGCGGTCCGCAGCACGTCCGCCGCCAGCTGGAACTCCAGGCCGAGGGTCAGGAACCGGCCCAGCGAGAGCCGGATCGGAGTGAAACGGGCGGCGGTGCGGTGTCGTAGCCCCTCGACCACGAACCGCACCGCCGCCCAGACGGCGCCCACGAAGATCACCAGCGCGCCGGCCACCTCCACCACGGCCACCAACACCTGGTCGCCCTGTCGCAGCAGCTCGGCCGGCTCCACCCCGGGCCGTTACCCGCCCTCGGGGCAGCTAGGCCCCGCTCAGGTCAGCTCGTTCACCGCCTCCAGGATCAGCCACAGACCGGAGACGGCGAACAGGATCGCAGCACCGTACTTGATGGTCTTCTCCGGCAGCCGACGACCCAGCATCCGGCCGACCAGGATGGCCAACGCGTCCGCCGCCACCATGCCGATCGTGGAGCCGAGCCAGGTGCCGAACCAGCCGTACTTGGTGGCCAGCGTGATCGTGGCGAGCATCGTCTTGTCACCCAACTCGGCCAGGAAGAACGCCACCGACACCGCGACCAGCGCGGTCTTGTTCGTCTTCTCCGCCTTGCGTTTCTCCTCCTCGGTGAGCTTGTCCCCGCGCAGGGTCCACGCACCGAAGCCGAGGAAGGCCACACCGGCCACCAGCGAGATCCACTCCGTCGGCAACACCGCCCCGAGGCCCGCGCCGATGGCCACCGACGCCAGGTGCACCACCGCCGTGGCGACCGTGATACCGATCAGCACCGGAATCGGCTTGAACCGCGTGGCGAAGGTCAACGCCATCAACTGGGACTTGTCCCCCAGCTCCGCGACGAAGATGACGCCGAAGCTGACGACCAGCGCGGCGAAAAATCCCTCCATGACGTCCTTCCCGCTCATGCCGGGAGGAGGTACAGGGGCGCCCTCGACCCGGCTGCAACAGCCTGAGTCGAAGGTCTCGCCCGCCCCGGAAACCGGGGCCGCGTGGCCGGATGCGGAACGCACCAGTATGTCGACCACGACATTGGGGGCTACTCCCCTTCGCCCGCTCAGCCTAGCCGATCATCGGCGGCCCGGTCCGAGGCGGGTGAACAGGCTCACCGGGCCCGCGCCAACGTGACCCCGAAGAGCCCACCCGGGTCCGTCCAGAACTCCGCCGTGGCGAAGCCCGCCGCCCCCACCTCCGCGGCGACCCCCTCCCGGTGGAACTTCGCCGACACCTCGGTACGCAGGTCCTCCCCCGCTGCGAAGTCGACGGTCATGCCCAACACCCGCACCCGCATCGGCCGGGTCGCCCGCAGCCGCATCTCGATCCACTCGTGCTCCGCATCCCAGAGAGCGACATGGTCGAACGCCCCCGGGTCGAAGTCGGCACCCAACTCACGATTGATCACGTGGAGCACGTTGCGGTTGAACTCGGCGGTGACCCCGGCCGCGTCGTCGTAGGCGGGCACGATCACCGACGGGTCCTTCACCAGGTCCGTGCCGAGCAGCAGCCAGTCGCCGACCTCCAACGCCGCACGCATCGCCGTCAGGAAGGCGGCCCGCTCGGCGGGCAGCAGGTTGCCGATGGTGCCGCCGAGGAACACCACCAGCCGTCGACCGCCGGTGGGCAACCGGTCCAACTGCCGGGTGAAGTCGCCCACGATGCCCCGCACCCGCAGGCCCGGATAGTCGGCGGCGATCTGGGCCGTGGACCCCCGCAGCGCGCTGACCGACACGTCCAGCGGGACGAACGTGCCCAGCCCACCCCGGCGGGTGAACGCGTCCAACAACAGGCGGGTCTTCTCCGACGACCCGGAGCCCAACTCGATCAACGTCTTGGCCCCGGTCGACGCCGCGATGTCCGGAGCACGCTCGGCCAGCACCGTCCGCTCCGCCCGGGTGGGGTAGTACTCGGGAAGTCGGGTGATCTCCTCGAACAACTCGCTGCCCCGGGCGTCGTAGAACCACTTGGGCGGCAACCACTTCTGCTCGGCGCTCAGCCCGGCCCGAACGTCGTCGCGCAGACCACGCTCCAGATCGCGCTCCTCGAGGTAGACCTCCAGCGGTTCCGCCGTCATCGACTCGCCTCTCTGTTCGACAAACAGTTGCGTGCCCGCCCGGTGCTGCTCAGCGGGTCGGAAGTGGACGTGTCCGCACCTCGTCGGCGGTGGCCAGGACCAGGTGCCCCTCCGGTGCCGCCCGCCACCCGGGGTCGTCGTCGTGCGGCTCCGAGGCCAGCAGCACCGAACCCGGCGCCTCGCGTACCGACAGGGCGTGCCCGGCCACGCTCGCCACCACCCGGCGGCCGTCGGTGAGCAGCAGATTCAGCCGCGACCCGGGGGCCGCCGCGGCGACGTCGGCCACCGTCCGCCCGACCGCGTCCGCCGGGTCGTCCCCGGCGCGCAACCGGTGCCGCACCAGCGCCCACAGCAACGCCGAGTCGGTGGCGGCGTCCAACGTGAGCAGGTCACGCACCGGCAGACCGGCGGCGAGCGGCACCACGGCGTCCGGCCAGCCGCGGACGACACCGTTGTGGCTGAACAACCACCGCCCCTCGGCGAACGGCGCGGCCGCGCCGTCGAGCACCGCCATCCCGACCGTGGCCGACCGCACCGCCGCGAGCACCGCGCCGGTCCGGGTCACCGCCGCCAACTGGGCGATCGTCGGATCACTCCAGATCGGCTGCGCCCGTCGATACCGCACCGGCTCACCCTCGCCCGGGTACCAGCCGACGCCGAACCCGTCCGCGTTGATGGTGCCGCCGCCGCGCATGTCCCGAGGGGCCCAGGACTGCCGCACCAACGAGTGCGGCGGATCGAACAACACCTCCGCCAGGGTGACCGGCACCCCCAGGTAGACCAGATGACGGCACATCAGCGCGCCCCGCCCGCCGGACCGCCGATCACCGGTACGACTCGTCCGGTCGGGCGTCGCGGGCACAGCGGAAACCACTGAAGATCTGCCGGCGGATCGGATAGTCCCAGTTACGGAAGGTGCCCCGACAGGCCGACCGGTCGGTGCCGAACGAGCCACCCCGCAACACCCGGTAGTCGTCGCCGAAGAAGACCTCGGAGTATTCGCGATAGGGAAACGCGGTGAAACCCGGATGCCCGCCGAACGTGCTCGACGTCCACTCCCAGACGTCACCGATGAGCTGGTGCACACCCAACGGCGACACCCCACCCGGGTACGCGCCCACCGGCGCCGGCCACAGATGCCGCTGATCCAGGTTGGCGTGCGCCTCGGTCGGGTCCTCGTCGCCCCAGGGAAAACGCCGCGACCGCCCGGTCGCCGGATCCCACCGGGCCGCCTTCTCCCACTCCGTCTCGGTCGGCAACCGCTTACCGGCCCACGCCGCGTACGCCTGCGCCTCGTAGAAGCACACATGCACCACCGGCTCGTCCGCGCGCACCCGATCCCACCGGCCGAAACGCCGGTACGACCACTCGTCGCCGTCACGACGCCAGTGCATCGGCGCCACCAGCCCCTCCCCGAGCCGATGCGCCCAACCCGCCGGGCTCCACCACCGCTGATCGTCGTACCCGCCGTCGGCGATGAAGGCCGCGTACTGCCCGTTGGTCACCGGGGCCGCGTCGATGGCGTACGCCGGCAGGTCCACACGATGCGCGGGCCGTTCGTTGTCCAGAGCCCACGGGTCGGTGTCGGTGCCCATCGTGAACTCCCCCGCCGGCACCAGCACCTCCCCGCCGACCCGGACCGACGGCTCGGGCGGCGGCGGAGCGTGCAGCACCGCCGGCCCCGCGCGCAGTTGATGGGTGGCGAGCATCGTCTCGTCGTGCTGCTGCTCGTGCTGCACGATCATGCCGAAGGCGAACCCGTCGGCGACCAACGGCCGCTCGCTGAAAGCCACCGTGTCCAGCAGGTCGTGCACCTTGTCCCGCACCGTGCCCAGATAGGCGCGCGCCTCGGCGGGCGCCAGCAGAGGCAGGGCCGGGCGGTCCCGGCGCGGCTGCTTGAACGCGTCGTACAACTCGTCGATGTCACACCGCACCGGCTCACGCCCGCCGACATCGCGGACCAGCCACAACTCCTCCTGGTTACCCACGTGGGCAAGGTCCCAGACCAGCGGCGACATCAACGGCGAATGCTGACGCATCAACTCACCGTCGTCGACCACCTCGGTCAACAACGAGGTACGCGAGCGGGCCCGCGCCAACTCCCCAGCGATCCGGTCCCGCAACCGCTCACCACTCACACCCACCGAACCTCCCGACGCTCGCGACTGCGGGGCTCGCAACCCCGGCTCACTCCTCGCACTCACCGAACCCCCTCCTTCGCGGCGGCCAGCCGCCGTCGTACCCCTCGCTCGATCTCGTCGTTGGTGTCGGCCGGCAGGTCCAGCCGGGGCAGGACGGTCAGGGCCAGGTCGAGAAGCCCCGTCGCGGCGGCGGCCAGCGCGTGGTCGGCCAGACCGCTCCGCGCGGCGGCCGACCAGCGGTGCCCCACCGGAGCCGCGATCGCGTACGCCCCCCGAACCGTGGCCGGGTCGTGGAAGAGGGCACTCAGCACCGCCAACGGGAGCCGCCAATCCCGCTCGGGCTGGGCGTCCAGGTAACGCAACTCCAGGTAACCGCGTGGCCGCACCGGCGGGAAGAGCGTGCTGACGTGGTAGTCGAGGTCATCGGTGGTGGGCGGCTGCGGCAACGCGCCGTCGAGCCAGTCGGCGAAGGTCACACCGGGCGGTACGGTCCAGTCCGAGCCGTGCCGCCGCCGGCAGAGCAGTGGCGCGGCGAGCACGTACCGGATCCAGGTGGCCGTCGGGTCCTGCACGGCGTGGCCGGGGGTCCACACCGGCCGGGTGCGGGCCGGGTCGATGGCCAGCCAGGCGGCCATCCGGGCGGAGGCCCAACCGGTGCGACGCCCGGCGTGTCGGTTGGCGGAGGCGAACGCCGCGAGCAGCGGCGGACCGACGGCGTGGGCGGCGACCCACCGGTCGGCGACCTGGTCCGGCTCACCGGCGTCGAGACAGACCTGCAGGCCCGCCGTGCTGTACATCATCACGCGGCCGGCCGGACCACGCCGGTCGAAGGCAGCGCGCATCGCGCGGTAACGGGGAGTCTCCACCACCGGGCGGGGCCGTCGGTGTGGATCGATGCCGCTGCGGCCCAGGATCAGCCCGGCGGCGGCCAGCAGGTCGGTGACCTGGGCGATGTCAGCCTCGGTGGCCCTGAGCAATGCGGCCGTCGAGGGTCGGGGCGGGGTGGAGATCTCCACCTGACCACCCGGCTCGACGGTCACCACGCCGCCGTCTCGCAGCGGCTCGGCCGGGCTGGTGGGATCCAACGTGGTGGGGCTGTGCCGCCCCAGCGCCGCCCTCAACCGCCCCGGATCGACCGGGCGGGCGGGATCGGCGGCGTCGTGCACGGTCCATTCCAGTTCGACGCCGACGTGGGT
Source organism: Micromonospora sp. WMMD964 (assembly GCF_029581455.1). Taxonomy (NCBI): domain Bacteria; kingdom Bacillati; phylum Actinomycetota; class Actinomycetes; order Micromonosporales; family Micromonosporaceae; genus Micromonospora; species Micromonospora sp. WMMD964. Next base: position 4,601,951 of record NZ_CP120860.1, read on the forward strand.
CGGTGGACCGGTCTTGAAGCAGATCCGGGCGAGATGACGGCCTGCGGCGGCGGACTCCCGCAGGATGGCGCTGCGTTCCAGGTCGGGCGACGTCACCAATGGTCGGGCCCCTCTCCATCTGCCGGCTAAGCGACACCGTGTCACGGTAGACCCGCCCACCGACACTCTCGGAGGGCGTGCACGGGGCCACCAACCTCTGTCCGACAGACGAATTTCCCATGCCGGGCGGAACTAACCACCCGGTCGTTCACCGCTCACTTCGGGGAGGGGCGGCCCGACGGAGGGTGCGGCGCGGCGGACTTCGCCGGTGCGGAGGGCTTCGCCTCGGCACCCAACCGGCGGCAGTACTCCTCGACCCGGTCGGCACCACCGGCGGCGGTCACCAGCCGCTCGAAGGCCGGCGTCCGCAGCGCCTTCTCCCGCTGGTCGGGCTCCTTGTCCAGCCACGAACGGCACTGGCCGTGCACGGGAGCGGCGGGCGGGCTGTGGGCCGGGGGCGCAGCCACCGACGGCGTGCCCGGCGAGGGTGGGCGGGGCGACGCGCTGTCGCGCGACGGAGTCTCCCCCGGTGACCGGGTGGGTTCGCCGGACCGGGGCGAATCCGGCGTCGGCGACGTTCTGGACGGCTCCGGTGCGACGGGTACCGGTATCCAGTCCTGGCGGACCGCGGCGAAGGCGGCGCCCGCCGTGGCGGTGACCGCGACCGCCCCGATCCACGCCGCCGCGCCGGTCGTCAGGCGTCGGCGGCGCACCCGTTGTGCCGTCGACGGCGATTGTTCGGCCCGGGCAGCCCGGAACGCGGCGAGCGCGGCCTCCTCGCCGGCCAGTTCGCCCGGCCGGACCGGGCCGGCGGCCGCAGCGAGCAACCGGGCGACCGGGGTCGATGCCGGGGCCTCGGGTGACGTCACGTCGCTGTCCGCCGGGACAGGGGCCGCACCCGACCGCGTGTCCCCGCTGGGCTGGGCGGAGTCGAGCAGCCGTTCGGTGTCGGCGTGATCGGCCCGCCGGAACGGGTTCATCGGAGATCCCCTCACGTCAGCCGTCCGCCGGCTCGGTGTGCGACGCCCGCAGGGCGGGACCGTTAGCCGTGCGGGGCGGCGGCACCGCGTCGACAGCGACCGAATCCTCGCGCTCCAACAGGGTCGCGAGCCGTCGCAGGCCCCGGTGTGCGGCGGTCCGCACGGCACCGGCCCGACGGCCCAGCACCCGGCCGGCGGACCCGGCGTCGAGCCCCACCACGGCCCTCAACAACACGGCTTCGGCCTCACGGGGAGGCAGGGTGGCGATCAACGCCAGGGCCGTCTCGGTGCCGATCGTCTCGCTGGCGCCCTCGGCGGTGTCCGCGTCGCTGGCGAGATGGACGAGCGCCTGCACCGGCACGGGGAGAGCAGGGCGTCGGCGCAGCCGGCGCAGGTGGTCCATGGCCCGGTTACGGGCGATGGTGACGGCCCAGGCGCGGAACTCACCACCGGTGAAGCTGGGCAGGTCGCGGGAGATCTGCAGCCAGGCCTCCGAGGCGACGTCCTCGGCGTCCGCGCCGACCAGGGCGGTCAGGTAACGCAGGAGCCCCGGCTGGAGGCTGCGGTAGAGGAAGCGGAACGCGTCCTCGTCCCCACCCTGTGCCGCGCTGACCGCCTCCGACAGGTCGCCGCTCATCCGCGACCCGTGAACTGCCTGGAGCCTGCCGACCCGCTCCGCCCCACCGGGGTCGAGCACCGGCTACGGAGGGTCCACCCGACCAGCTCACGCACCCGTACCGCCCCCCGCCGATCTGATCGCGCCCGCGACCCGGGTGGTCCGGGTCGGATGGTCCGGGCACCGGCAGGGTGATCGGCGGCGCGCCGACGTCGCCGGGGCCCGAGCCGGGCTAACGCTAGGAGGGGACCGGCGGCGCGACAAGTCGGCACCACGTCACGGAAGAGTGACAATTATCAACCATGTTCGACGGCGCGTCGGTGTAACGGTCGGTGAGCCGGGGAAGCGGTCCGTGGTCGAGGGCGGTTTTCGGCGACCGCCGAGCGGTCGGACCCCGAAAGATGTCAGCTTTCGTCACACCACGTCGTCGCCGTGTCACAGGAACGTGGAGTCCACACAGGTCGGGGACGGTTGACCGACGGGTGTCACCCGAGCGGACGACAGGCCGCGGTACGCCGTGCACCGCCACTCTAGGTACGGTAATGCGGTGTTGTCATCGGAGGTCGTGCTCAGCGGTCGCTACCGCTTGGACGAACGTGTCGCCACCGGCGGTATGGGCGATGTCTGGCGTGCCTCCGACCTGATCCTCGGCCGCCAGGTCGCGGTCAAGGTGCTGCTGCCGGCGTTGGTCTCCGACCCGGATTTCATCGCCCGGTTCCGGGCCGAGGCGCGGATCATGGCGGCGCTGCGGCACCCGGGCATCGTTCAGGTCTTCGACTGCGGCGCCGACGACCTGCCCGACGACGGCGGCCGAGCGGACTACCTCGTGATGGAGTTCGTCGCCGGCGAGCCGTTGTCCAAGCGCATCGAGACGGCCGGTCGGCTCGACGTGGCCGAGACGATGTCGATCGTGGCCCAGGCCGCCGCCGCGTTGAACGCGGCGCACCGCGGCGGCATCGTGCACCGGGACGTCAAGCCCAGCAACCTGCTGGTGCAGGAGGACGGCACCGTCGTCCTGGTGGACTTCGGGGTGGCCCGTTCCACCGACATCACCAGCATCACCAGCACCAACGCGGTGCCGGGCACCGCCCTCTACATGGCTCCCGAGCAGGCCGCCGGTCGGCCGGTGAGCGGTGCCACCGACATCTACGCGTTGGGCGCGGTCACCTACTGCTGCCTCACCGGCAGTCCGCCGTTCACCGGCGACAACCCACTCCAGGTCGCGGTGCGTCACCTGGACGACGAACCGCCGGAGTTGCCGCACGACATCCCGGAGGCGGTCCGCGCCCTGGTGTCACGGGCCCTGGCGAAGGATCCGCTCGACCGCTTCACCAGCGGCGCGGCGATGGCCGAGGCCGCCCGGACCGCGGTCACCGGCGGCGAGCCTCCGACGGCGATGGCCACGCCGATCCCGTTGCGCGACGCCGGCCCGGGCACCCGTACCGACGCGCCGGTCGGCGCGGCGGTGGCGAGCGCGGCGCAGTCCCGGCGTCACCGGCGCCGGGGTCCACTGGTCGGCGCGGCCGCGGCCGTGCTGGTCGCGCTGGTCGGGCTCGGTGCCGCGCTGGGAGCGGCGCGCAACGCCGGCGAGGATCCGGCGGTGAAGCTGCCCACCACGTCGCCGACTGTGGCGCCGAGCGGCCCGGCGGAGCTACCGGCGGCGAACGAGCAGGTCGTCACCGTTGATCCGGGCCGACCCGGTCGGCCGCATGCCCCCAACACCCCGTCCGCCTCGACGTCCGCGACGCCGAGCGTGCGACCCAGCCAGACGAGCAGTTCACCGACTCCGACGGGGACGCCGACCGGGACCACCGCGCCGACGGGCGGCCCGACCGGCGAGCCGAGCACCACGCCGACGTCGGCCACGCCCACCGCGACGGAGAGCACACCGACCGTTCCGGAGGGCTCGGGCGACGGGTAGCCGGGCGGGCGCCACTCGTCGGCGCGGTCCCACCAGCACCGATATCCCCAAAACGGACTTACGTCGCTCAAGACGCCTCTAGGCTCTCTGCAGGCCATTTCCACCAACTGCCGCAGGAGCCTGGGTGAGCGTTGAAAAGCTGGTCGTGATCGGTCAGGGATACGTCGGGCTGCCGCTGGCCCTGCGTGCTGTCGAAGCGGGGCTGGACGTGGTCGGCCTCGACGTCGACGCCGACCGGGTCAAGCGTCTCGCCTCCGGTGAGTCGTTCATCGAGGACATCCCGACCGACCGGCTGGGCCGGGCGTTGGGCAGCGGGCGGTACAACCCCAGCACCGAGTACTCCGATGCCGAGGGCTTCGACATCTGCGTCATCACCGTGCCGACTCCGCTGCGCGACGGCACCCCCGATCTGAGCTTCGTCGAGCAGGCGGGTATCGGCATCGGCCCGTACGTCCGGCCGGGTTGCACAGTGGTCCTGGAGTCGACCACGTACCCGGGAACCACCGAGGAGTTGCTGCGCCCGCTGTTGGAGAAGGCCAGCGGGCTGACCAGTCCGGGCGACTTCCACCTCGGCTACAGCCCGGAACGGATCGACCCGGGCAACCCGACGTGGAAGCTGGAGAACACCCCGAAGGTGGTGTCCGGGGTGGACTCGGCGTCGCTGGCCCGGGTGGACGAGTTCTACCAGCGCATCGTGCAACGCACCGTCGCGGTGGACTCCACCCGGGTCGCCGAGCTGACCAAGCTGATCGAGAACACGTTCCGCCAGGTCAACATCGCGTTGATCAACGAGCTGACGATGCTGTCGCACCACCTCGACATCGACGTCTGGCAGGCGATCGACGCCGCCGAGACCAAGCCGTTCGGCTTCCTGCCGTTCCGGCCCGGCCCCGGCGTCGGCGGGCACTGCCTGCCGATCGACCCCTGTTACCTGTCGTGGCAGGTCAAGCGCCGCCTCGGCCGACAGTTCCGGTTCATCGAGCTGGCCAACGACGTCAACCACGAGATGCCCGAACACGTCGCGCAGCGGGTCATGGCGGGGTTGAACCGCACGGGCCGGTCGGTCAGCGGCGCCCGGCTGTTGCTGCTCGGCCTGGCGTACAAGAAGAACACCGGCGACATGCGGGACTCCCCGGCGGTCGACGTGGCCCGCCGGCTGCAGGCGCTCGGCGCCGAGGTCCACGCCGTGGAGCCCTACGCCGAGCCGCACCAGATCCCCGCCGGGGTCACCGTGGTCGGGCTCTCCGAGCGGGAGGTGAGCGCCGCCGACGGGGTGGTGGTGGTCACCGACCACGACAGCTTCGACTACGACCTCGTGGTCCGGCACGCCCGCTACGTGTTCGACACCCGCAACCGGTGCGCCGGCCCACTGGTCGAGCGCCTGTAGACCCGGCACCGCTGGCCGGTCCCGCCGACAGTCGGCGGGACCGGCCGGCGGATGTCCGTCCGGGCCGACGTCGCGGGTCACTGGTCGGCGAGCGCCTCGACGACCGGGCGGGACAGCGCGCGACTGGCCGGTAGCACCGAGGCGAGCAGGGCGGCCACCACCGCGACGGCGAGGGTCAGACCGAGCTGACCGAGCGGCAGCACCACGTGGAAGTCCCCGCCGAGGCGGGCCAGCAGGGCCATCGCGGAGGCGCTGACGCCGGTGCCCAGCGCCACGCCGAGCACCGCGCCGACCAGCGCCATCAGCACCGCCTCCACGGCGAGTACGCCCCGCAGGCGTCCCCGGGTGAGCCCGACCGCCCGGAGCACGGCGTTCTCCCTGGTGCGCTCGACCACCGACAGGCTCAGCGTGTTCGCCACGCCGACCAGGGCGATCACGACCGCCAGGCCGAGCAGCGCGGTGACGAAGACGAGCAGCATGTCGACGGTGCCGGTCAGCATCTTCTTGTACGCGCCCTGGTCCATCAGGTTCACCGTCGGGTAGCGGCCCAGCACCGTCTCGATCGCCTCCCGGGCCCGGTCGGCGCTCACCCCGGCGGCGGGGTCCACCTCGGCCAGGAAACCGCGCTGGTCGGGAAAGAGCGCGGCGAAGTCCTCGTCGGCCATGTCGATGACGTGCCCGGTCGGCGCGCCGTCGCCGGACGTGTCGTCGGTGACCACGGCGGCCACCCGGAACGAGCGGCCCCGCACGGTGACCGATGAGCCGACCTGCCAGCCGCGTGCCTGCGCCGACTCCCGGTGCACCAGCACCTGCCCCGGCCCGAGCCGCGCGGCGTCGCCGGCGAGCACCGCGTCCAGGGTCCGGCCGACCAGCGCCGGGTGGGCGGCGCGGATCTCGACGTCGTCGACGACCGTGCTGCGCTGCTCGTGCACCACACCCAACTCGGGGCGGGCGGCCAGTTCGCCGGCGAGCGCGGCCGGCAGGTTCTGACCGATACCGCTGACCACGAAGTCGGTGCCGATCTGGGCGTCCACGCTGCGTTCGATGCCGTCCTTGGTGCTGCGGGCGCCGACCATGAACGCCGACACCAGCCCGATCCCGATCACCAGGGCGGTGGCGCTCGCGGCGACCCGCCGCGGGTTGCGGATCGTGTTGGCCACCGCCAGCTCACCGGTCGCCCCGAGCACGCGACGAGCCGGCCAGCCGAACACCCGGGCCAGGGCCGGGACGAGCACCGGCCCGAACAGCACGATCCCGAAGAAGGCCAGTACCCCGCCGACCGCCACCAGCAGCAGTTGACCGGCGTCGGCGGCACCGGCCAGCGCCGCGACACCGACGGCCAGCACCACCGCGCCGACGGCCAGGCGTACCCGACCAGCAGCCCGCGCGGGCTGCACCGCGGCGTCGGTGAGCGCGGCCACCGGGGCGACCCGGGTCCCCCGCCAGGCCGGAAGCAGAGCGGCGCACACGGTCAACGCGGTGCCCAGGAGCAGGCCGGTGACGACGGTCGAGCCGGTCACGGTCAGGCCGCCGGTGACCGGCGCGTCCAGTCGGGACATCACCAGTCGCATCCCACCGGCGAGGGCGACCCCGAGCAGCACCCCGCACGCGGAGGCCACCAGGCCCAGCACCGCCGACTCCAGTACGGCCGCCCGGAACACCTGACCACGGGTGGCCCCGATCAGGCGCAGCAGGGCGGTCCGGCGGGTGCGCTGCGCCAACACGATCGCGAACGTGTTGGCGATGACGAAGCCGGCCACCACGACGGCGACCCCAACGAAGATCAACAACAGCATCCGGAACTGCTCCACGTTGCGGACCGCGTCCTCGACGGCCTCGTCGAGGATCTGCGCACGGCTCTTCACGGTGGCCTCGCCGCCGACCACCGCGCGCAGCCGCTCGGTCAGCGCCGCGACGGAGACCCCCGGTCGGGCGGCCACCAGGACCCGGCCGTATCCGCGCCGGCCGGTGAGGGCCAGCGCGTCCGGTCCGACCATCCCGACGAACGGGCCGCCGACGTCGCGGGCGGTCCCGGCCACGTCGACGGTGCCGACCAGGGTGTACGGGTGGGCCGGGCCGGTGGCGCCGCCGACGCGGACCGCGGCACCGAGCGCGAAGCCCTCCGCGGCGACCGTCTGCGCGTCGAGCACCACCTCTCCGGCGCGGTCGGGCAACCGTCCGGCGACCACGTCGTACGAGCGCAGGGCGTCCTCGGTGGGGATGGCGGCGAGCACGGTGAAGCCGAGCACCGGTCGACCGTCGACGCCGAGCACCCCGGCGGTGTCGGTCAACTCACCGGCCGCGGCGGCCACCCCGTCGACAGCGCGTACCCGGTCGACCAGGGTCGGCGGCAGCACCTCCCGACCGGCGGAGTAGACACCCAGGTCGGTGTGGCGGTCGAACGTCCCGGCCCGCTCGTACGTTCCGGCGCGCATCCCGTCGACGAAGATCATGGTGCCGGCGACGAACGCGACACCGAGCACGACGGCCAGCGCGGAGAGCAGCATGCGCAGCGCCTCGGCACGCAGCGAGCGCAGGGTCAGGCGGATCAAGCGGGGCTCCCGGTGCGGGTGGCGGATCGGACCCCTCCGACGCTATGGCCGAGGCCGGTCAGTCGATCTCCACCTGCGCGCTCGACCTGTGTGCTCCCCGGGTCGCGGTGCGTCCGCCGGTCGCTACGACCCAGGTCGTACGCGGCGTCATCCGCCGGGTATGACCAACCCGCTCTCGTACGCCAGGACCACCGCCTGAACCCGGTCGCGGAGCTGGAGCTTCGCCAGGATCCGCCCGACGTGGGTCTTCACCGTCGCCTCGGCCACGTGCACCCGGTCGGCGATCTCCCCGTTGGACAGCCCCTGCGCGACGAGCAGCAGCACCTCCCGTTCCCGTTCGGTGAGCTGCGCCAGCCGCGGGTCGGTACGCGGTGCGGTGCCGAGCTGCCCGGCGAACCGGTCCAGCAGCCGCCGGGTGATCGACGGGGCGACCACGGAGTCGCCCTGGGCCACCACCCGGATCGCGGCCAGCAGGTCCTCCGGTGGGACGTTCTTGAGCAGGAACCCACTCGCGCCGGCCTGAAGGGCCGCGAACGCGTCGGCCTCGGTGTCGAAGGTGGTCAGGACCAGCACCCGGGGCGCCGCGGCGGACCGTTCGGCGCACAGCCGCCGGGTGGCCTCGACCCCGTCCATCGTCGGCATCCGGACGTCCATCACGACGACGTCGGCCTCGGTGCGGGCGAGCACCCGCAGGGCGTCGGCGCCGTCGATCGCCTCCCCGACCACCTCCAGGTCGGGCTGGGAGTCCAGCACCATCCGGAAACCGGCGCGGACCAGCGCCTGGTCGTCCACGATCACCACCCGGATCGTCATGCCGCGATCACCTCCGTTGCCGGCTCCGACGGTAGCGGTAGCCGTACCTCGACCAGCCAGCCCCCGCTCGGTCGGGGACCGGCGGTGAGGCTGCCGTCGTACACCGTCACCCGCTCCCGCATGCCGAGCAGACCGTGACCGCCCGACGGCGCCGGGCTGACCAGGGGGCGACCCAGACCGTTGTCGAGGACCCGGACCACGACGGCCTCGTCGCCGTAGGTCAGCGCGACCTCGACGCCGGCGCCGACACCGGCGTGCTTGAGCGCGTTGGTCAGCGCCTCCTGCACCACCCGGTAGACGGTCAGCTCCAGCCCCGGGGGCAGCGCCGGAGGCGTCCCGGTGACGGTGCTGCGGATCCGCAACCCGGCGTCACCGAACCGGGCCAGCAGGTCGGGCAGCTCGGCCAGGGCCAGGCGGCGGTGCTCCGGGTCGGCGGCCACGACGAGCCCGTCCGCTCCGCCCGGTCCGGCGTCGCGCAGGACGCCGACCAGCCGACGCATCTCCTCCAGGGCCTGCCGGCCGGTGTCCGCGACCACCTTCACGGCGGTACGCGCCTGGGCGGGGTCCCGGTCGAGCATGAACCGGGCGCCGTCCGCCTGGACGATCATCACCGCCATGCTGTGGGCGACCACGTCGTGCAGTTCCCGGGCGATGCGGGTGCGTTCCTCGGCGACCGCCGCGCGGGACTCGGCCTCCCGTTCGCGTTCCAGGGTGGTGGCCCGCTCCTCCAGGCTGAGCACGTAGAGCCGCCGGGTCCGCACGTTCAGCGCGACGAGCCACACCGCGCCGGTGACCAGGGCGTACCACAGCGCGGTGACCCACCACTGGATGACGCCGGGTGTCTGCGCGGCGGCCAGCAGCACACCCACGGCGGCGACCGCGCCGGCCAGGACTCCGTCGCGCAGCCGCTCGCCGTACTTCACCATGCTGTAGAGCGCGATCAGGACGGCGACGTCGTAGACGAGGGGACCCCACTCGGCGATCACCTGGACCAGGGCGAGCGCCGCGACCACCACGGTCACCGCTCTCGGGTGGGTACGGCGGAACAGCAGCGCCACCGCCATCCCCACACCGACCGCGGTGGCCGCCCACTGACCCGGCTGGTTCACCGCCGAGGCGAGGGAGACGAGCACCACCAGGGCGGCGACGGCCACGTCGAAGGCGACGCCGCGCAGCGGGCGACCGAACAGGGTGCGTCTCACGGTGACCCAGGGTACGTGTCGGGGCCTTCCCGGCCCGCACGCCTCGCGCCCTGGCTCAGCGGTCGAGGATCTCGCGCATGCGGTCGATCTCGACGGTCTGCTCGGTGGCGACGGCGTTGGCGAACTCGTTGAGCGTCAGGTCGGAGCCGACGGTGAGCAGGTTGGTGGCCAACTCGATGGCGCCCTGGTGATGCTCGGTCATCATCCGCACGAAGAGCCGGTCGAAGTCCGCGCCCCGGGTCGCGGCGAGCTGCCGCATCGCCTCGGGCGACTGCATGCCACGCATGGTGCCGTGGTCGTGCCCCTGCACCTCCGCCGGGAGGCCGCGGGTCTGCAGCCAACCGCGCATCATGCCCATCTCCGGCCCCTGGCTGGCGCGGATGCGCTCGGCGATGGCACGGACGTCGGGGTCGGCGGCCCGGTCGGGGGCGAGTTCCGCCATCGCCAGGGCCTGCGCGTGGTGCGGGATCATCATCTGGACGAACACGACGTCCAGTGCGTTGTGCGGTGCGGGGCCGACGTCGCGGACCTCGTGCGCCGGGCGGGTGGCCGCCGTCTCGCCCGGGCGGCCGGGCGCGATGACCGTCAGGTCGGTGGGGACGGGGCTGGCGGTCGGCGGCGCGGTGGAGGCGGGTGCGGAGACCGGCTGCCCGGTGCCCGTGCCGGTGTCGTCGCCGAGACGGATCGCGAAGAACGCCGCCAGCGGCAGCACGAGAGCCAGTGTGACGACTGCCAGGGTGCGCGCGCGCCGATCGGTCATGGGCCACTCCCTGAGGTCGAGGTCACCGCGATGCTATCTATTGAAGAACCCACTTTGATGTGATCCAGCTCACATCGACGATCTTCGCCGGACGGTAACGTGTCAACCATCGTCTCCCCCTTGCGAAGGGCCCCGCCGATGATCAGACTCCACAAGCCACGGTTACGACAACTGCGCGTCGTGGCGGCCGCCACAACCGGCCTCCTCGTCGCCAGCGCCCTCGTCGCCCCGCCGAGCAACGCGCAGGCGGTGCCGCAGGCGGCCCCGGCCCCCGCGCTCACCAACACGATCCCCGGCGTCGACGAGATCGTGAGCAGCCCCAACCTGCGCCAGATCGCCAACGTGCCCAAGGTCGCCCCGCTGGACGCCACCAACAGCGACATCGCCTTCCAGGGCAAGTACGCGTTCGCCGGCAACTACAACGGCTTCGTCATCTACGACATCTCGCGGCCCAGCGCCCCGACGGTCAAGGCCCGGGTGCTCTGCCCGGGGTCGCAGAACGACATCTCCGTCCACGGTGACCTGCTGTTCCTCTCCACCGACTCGTCCCGCAGCGACGACTCCTGCAACAGCACCACGCAGGGGGCGGACGTGAAGGGCTCGTGGGAGGGCATCAAGGTCTTCGACATCAAGGACAAGGCCAACCCGCGTTACATCAAGTCGGTCGAGACGGCCTGCGGCTCGCACACCCACACCCTGGTGCCGGGCAAGGACCGCAAGGCCGTCTACCTGTACGTCTCGTCGTACAGCCCGCGGGCCGAATTCCCGGACTGCCAGCCGCCGCACGACTCGATCTCCATCATCAAGGTGCCGCTGAAGAAGCCGACCGACGCCGCGGTGATCGCCGCCCCGAACCTCTTCCCGGACGGCGGTTTCCCGGGCAGTGGGACCGGCTCGGCGACCACCGGCTGCCACGACATCACCGTCTACCCGGCCAAGGACCTGGCCGCCGGTGCGTGCATGGGTGACGGCATCCTGCTCGACATCAAGAACCGGGAAGCACCTCGGGTCATCAACCGGGTCCGGGACGAGGTCAACTTCGCGTTCTGGCACTCGGCCACCTTCAACAACGCCGGCACCAAGGTGATCTTCACCGACGAGCTGGGTGGTGGCGGGGCCGCGACCTGCAACGAGGCCATCGGCCCGAACCGGGGCGCGGACGCCATCTACGACATCTCCGGGCGTGGCGACGCGCGGACGATGACCTTCCGCAGCTACTACAAGATCCCCCGGGCGAACGCCGACACCGAGAACTGCGTGGCGCACAACGGCTCGCTGATCCCGGTGCTCGGCAAGGACATCATGGTCCAGGCGTGGTACCAGGGCGGCATCTCGGTCTGGGACTTCACCGACTCGGCCAAGCCGAAGGAGATCGCCTTCTGGGAGCGCGGCCCGCTCTCGGCCGACCGGCCCGTCGGCGGCGGCACCTGGTCCGCGTACTACTACAACGGCCACATCTACTCCAACGACATGGTGAAGGGCCTGGACGTCCTGGAGCTGAACGACTGGCGCACCTGGACGGCCAAGCTGACCCGTTACCAGGAGCTCAACGTGCAGACCCAGCCCAGCTACCTGGGCTGGTAGGCACCGAGCACGCAACCGGGCCCGGTCCCCCGATGTCGGGGGGCCGGGCCCGGCCACGTCCGGAAGACCCGACAGGTCAGCTCGTCGCCAGGTGGTAGCGCCGCTCACCGCCGCCCGCGGTGACGACCCGAACCTCGCCGGTACGCAGGCCGTACGTCACCGACCAGCGGGTGTGCCCCTGCCGGACGGTGGCGAGCAGCCGGTGCGCCGCGTCGACGTCCAGCATTCCGCCGGCCTCGGTCAGTGCGGCGGCGAGCTGCCCGTACCGCCGGTCCGCGCGCCGCCGCTGCTCGGGCACCCCGACGACCGGTACGTTCGTCAGCGCCTGCCACCCGCCCGCGTCCCGTTGCACCCGCATCCGACCGTCGACGAACTCGATCACCGCCGACGCTCCGGTCGCGTCGGCCACCAGGTAGTGCAGTGGCGGCCCGCCGTCGAAGTCGAGGTTGTGCCGGGTGAACACGGCCACCGCCTCGTCGACCGTCGCAGCCCGGTCCAGCACCAGCCGCAGGATCCGCACCGAGCCGACGGTGGGCTTGGCCGGGTCGGGGCGGGCGGTCGCCGTATCGTCCGCCGCCAACCCGACGGCGAGGCCTCGCTCGTTCATCCCGTCGAAGGGCAGCAGCGGCGCGTCGAGCAGCCTGCGGTCGCCGCTCGGATCCGCGCCGACCCCGAGGTAGGAGATGTCGACGAGCGAGATGGACGCATGCCCGTCCGGGGGGTCGGTCCGCAGCACCAGCGCCGGGTTGGCGTCCCAGTCGAAGTTGCGGGCGAACAGCGTCCGGTCCGGGTCACCGGCGGCGACGAACAACGAGCACCCGAACGGGCTGGGCGGCGCGGCGTCGGTGCCCACCGTCGGGTCGTACGCCCCGACGTACGTCATCTCGTACAGCGGCAGGTCGTCCACCCGGCGCAGGCTGGCCATGGTCCGCTCGGCCTGCTCCGGGTCCTGGCGGGACGCGGCCGGGGTGCCCGGCGGCGGGCCGACGCGCGGCGGCTCCGACGGTCCGGTCGGCCTCGGCGGCCCCGGCGGCTCGGCCGGGGCGCAGGAGGTCACGGCGATCAGCAGGGCCGTCGCGACGGCCGGCAGGGTCCTCCGCATATCCACTGAACGCGATGGGAGCGATCGACGGTTGCCCACCCCGCCCGATCGGTGCGGCGCGGCGGGGGACGCGGGCCGGCTGGACGCTCGACGGCGGGCGTCGTGGGACTGGTCACCCTCACCCGGGGTTGCCGAGCGGGGGGTCAGGACCTGTGCGAACGTCACGAGATGTGACAGTCGCAGCCCCGCCCGAGCCGACCACGCGCCGGCGGCCCCACCCGCTGGACGTGGTGGCGGTCGTGCTCGCCGTGGTCGGCACGGCCTGCGCGCTGAGCGGGCTGCTCCCCCGCGCCGACACCACCCAGACCCTGCACCGGATCCTGCCGTTGCTGCTGTTCCTCGGCACCGTGATCGTGCTCGCCGAGTTGACCGCCGTGGCCGGTGTCTTCGACGTGCTGGCCAGCCGACTGGCCCGGGCCTCCCGGGGCAGGTGGGCCGCCTTGTTCCTGCTCTGCGGCGGTCTGGCCACACTGACCACCCTCGTGCTCAACCTCGACACCACCGCCGTGCTGCTCACCCCGGTGCTGCTCGCACTGGCCCGGAACCTGCGGATCCCCGCCGCCCCGCTCGCCGTCACCACGGTCTGGTTGGCCAACACCGCGAGCCTGCTGCTGCCGGTGTCCAACCTGACCAACCTGCTCGCCGCCGACCGGGTCGGGCTGGCCCCCCTGACGTACGCGGCCCGGATGGCGCTGCCGCAGCTCGCCGCCGTCACGGTGACCATGGCCGTGCTCTGGTTCGCCTGGTGGCGACGGGAACGGCCGAGCGGTGGGCGCTTCGTCCCACCGGCCCGCCACGTGCCCGCCGATCCGGTGCTGCACCGCACGGCGCTGGCCGGTTGTCTGCTCTTCGTCGCCGGCATCCTCGCCGGCGTGGAGATCGGTCTCGCCTCCACCGTCGCGCTCGCGCTGGTGCTGGTCGGGTTCCTCGTCCGCTCCCCCGCCACGCTGCGCCCGGGGCTCGTCCCGGTGCGCCTGCTGTTCTTCGTCACCGGCCTGTTCCTGGTGGTGCAGACCTTCGGCCGGCACGGTCTGGACGACCTGGTCGGCACCCTGCTCGGCGCCGACGGAGGAGCGCTGGGCGCCCTGCGCGCCGGAGGCACCGGGGCACTGCTCGCCAACGGGGTGAACAACCTCCCCGCCTACCTGGCCGGCGAGTCGGTACTGCCGACCGGTGACCACACCCGCCTGCTGGCCCTGCTGATCGGCACCAACGTCGGCCCGCTGGCCGCCCCCTGGGCCTCGCTGGCCACCCTGCTCTGGTTCGAGCGGTGCCGGGCCGCCGGGGTGGCGATACCGGTGAACCGGTTCGTGCTGACCAGCACGCTGCTCGCGGTCACCGGCACGCTCACCGCGGTCGGCGCGCTGCTGCTGGTGAGCTGACCGCCGGCCGCCAGGAACAGTCGGGCGGGGAGTTCAGCGGCGGGCCGGGCGCGGGCCGACCAGTCGACGGACCATCGGCGCGGCGTTCCACCTGGCCGCACCGACCAGGTCGCGGGCGTGCTCCAACACCGTGTAGTCGGGTCGGCTCAACCCGTCGGCGATCGCCCGGTCCAGGTCGTTGCCACAGCGGCTGAGGACGGTGTCGAAGTCCCGGCGGACCGGCTCCTGCAGGTCGTAGCCGAACGAGCGGTGCAGTCGGGCGAAGAGCGGCTTGTACAGCCGGACCCGCTCGTGCAACCCGGACGAGTAGGACATCGGGTTCTTCCGGCGGCGCAGGATGTAGTCCGGCAGCACGTCCGCGAACGCCCGCCGGACGATCCACTTCTCCCGCCCGTGGCGGATCTTCAGATCCACCGGCAGCCGCATCGCGAGTTCCACCACGCTGAGGTCGAGGAACGGCACCCGGGCCTCCACCCCGTGCCCCATGGCGGCCCGGTCGACGCGCTGCAACTCCGTACGGCACAGGTTGCGGATCCGGTGCAGGAACAGCCGTCGCGCCGCGGTCGGGCCGACCTGGTGGTACATCGGGTAGCCGCCGAACAGCTCGTCGGAGCCGTCGCCGGTGAGCACCACCTTGATGCCCAGGTCGCGCAGCCGCCGGAAGATCGGCACCGAGACGACCGCGTTGATGATGTCGCCGTACTCGGTCAGCTCGGAGATCCGGATCGCCTCGCGGACGTCGGCGAGGCGGATGTCCCGCGGACGCAGCTCGACCACCACGTGCGGCACGTCGAGGTCGGCGGCGAGCCGTCGGGCGTACGCCACGTCGGGGCTGTCCGCCACCCCGACCGTCACGGCCACGCAGTCCGGGTGGATGTCGCGCACCTGCCGCAGTGTCAGCGAGCTGTCCAACCCACCGGAGAGCACCACCCCGACGGTCAGGTCGGTCTCCACCCGCATCCGGATCGAGTCGCTCAACGCGGCGCGGACGAGCAGGGCGGCCTCGTCCGGGTCGTCGATGACGGGCAGGCCCGCGCCGATGGTGAGCAGGTCGACGTGCGGGGTGAGCCGCACGTGCCCGTCCGCCTCCGCCCAGCCGTGGTGGCCGGGCGGCACCTCGACGATCGGGGCGCCGTGCCCGACGAGCGCCTTGACCTCGGAGGCGAGGTGCAGGCAGCCGGGACGGCGGGACCAGTACAGCGGCTTGACCCCGACCGGGTCGCGGGCCAGGTAGGCCCGGCCGGTGGCCCGCTCGACGATCGCGAAGGCGTACTCGCCGCGGAGCCTGGTCACCGCCGCCTCGCCCCACTGCTGGAACGCGGCGAGCAGCACCTCGGTGTCGCTGTCGGTGCGGAAGACCTGCCCGAGACGGGTCAGCTGCGCCCGCAACTCCCGGTGGTTGAAGATCTCCCCGTTGAAGCAGAGCAACCAGCGTTCATCGGTGGAGGTCCACGGCTGCACCGCCCGGTCCCGGTCGACGATCCGCAGCCGGCGGGTGCCGGCGAGCAGACCGTTCTCGGACCGGGTCTCGGTGACCTCACCGCGTGGGGCCAGGACGGCGAGCATCCGCCGGAACGTCGCCGGGTCGGCCTCGGGGCCGATGCTCAACGCGATGCCACACACCGGGTCAGACCCCCATCTCGGCCTCGTACGCCCGGCGCAGGCGACGCCGGGCGGTCGGGGCGAGACACAGGTGCCACGCCTGCCCCTCGTCGATCACGTTCAGCTCTCCGGCCTCCTGCCTGTCGAGCAACAGCTCCGCCAGGGTGTCCCGGGCGCCGAAACGCTCGAACCAGGCCAGCTCGACGTCGACGGAGTAGCCGAGGCAGTGTCCGCTGGGCAGCATCGCGGCGTAGCCCAGACGGCGCAGGCGGTACTGGTGTTCGGCGCTGCGGACCAGGCTGGTCACCCACAGCGGCGGGGTGGCCGGCGGCGCGGCGGCGGCGAACTCCCGTCCGATGTCGTTGAGCAGCGCCACCACCTCTCGGCGGGCCCGGCGGAACAGCAGCCCCGCCGTGCGCGGGGTGACATCGGGTCGGAGCCGACGCCGCAGACCGCGGGCGGCCCGGCCGAGCATGGTGGCGGGCTGCTCCTGGTAGCGGAAGCGCAGCAGGTCACGGCGGCGCAGCCACTCCAGGTCGACCAGTTCGGCGCTGCCGTTGACCTGGTCGTCGGTGACGAACGTCGGAGCGTCCTGCCACCACAGCACGTCGATGCGCGAGAGCAGGTAGATCCGGACCAGCGCGGTCAGGTCACGGGCCGAGGTGCGCTCGTTCGGCTGGTAGCGGGCCATCTCCAGCAGCAGCGTCTCGCGGGCGCCGATCAGCCCCTGCGGGGTGGCGTCGAGGACCGCGGCGAGCGCCGGCTCCCGCAGTCGCTCGTCGATGAGCACCTGCCGGGCCCGGGTGCTGGTCGCGTCGGCCAGGGCGCCCACCTCGACCAGCAGTTCCGCCACGGCGGCCCGGTAGGCGGCCAGGTCGGGGTCGGCGGTGGGAAGGCGGCGCGGGGCCGCGCCGGAGGGTCGGCGGCGCGCGGGTGCGGTGGGTGACACGGGCGGACCGGGTTGCTGTCCCGGACTACGACTGGGCACTCGCATGACGGGGGTCCCTTCTCCGGTCACCACAGTGGGTACTTCGCCCTGTAATACACCGTAATCGCCGTGACCGGAGCGGACCGAACAATCCTCCTATCCACCCCTAAGGGAGCGGGCCGTCCGGTTGCACCGGGGTCAGCCCCTGCACCTCGGCGTACGACGGCAGCCCGGCCGGGGCGTCGAGCCCGCCGGCGCGTACCCCGTCGGCGGCGGTGAGCGCGGCGGCCAGCGCCGCGCGGAACAGCAGCGAGCCGGTGCTGACCCGCGCGACCCCGACCCGGGCGAACCCGTCCGGCCCGGGGCCACCGGGTTGGTAGAGCGCGTTCACCGGGGCGTCGATCCGCTCCACGAGGCCGCGCAGCATGTCCAGGTCGACGATGCCGGGCACGAAGATCCCGTCGGCGCCCGCCGCCCGGTAGGCGCGCGCCCGGGCGAGGGTCTGCGGCAGCGGGTCGTCCACCCCGAGCCACCAGGTGTCGATGCGGGCGTTGACGAACAGGTCCGGCACGGCCGCCTTCACCGCCGCGACCTTGCCGGCGAGGCACTCGGGGTCGGCGAGGCCGCCGTCGGCACGCCCGTCCTCCAGGTTGATCCCGACCGCGCCGAGCGCGGCGAGCGCCGCCACGTAGTCGGCGACCTCCGCCGGGTCGTCGCTGAACCCGGCCTCCACGTCGACGCTGAGCAGCACCGGCACCCGCGCCAGGCGACGGACCAGGGCCAGGGTCTCCTTCGCGGTGGCCGCCGCGCCGTCGGGGAGGCCGGCGGTCGCGGCGACGCCGAGGCTGGTGGTGCCGATCGCCGGATGGCCGCGCGCGGCGAGCGCCGCCGCCGAGGCGTGGTCCCAGGCGTTGGGCAGCAGCAGGGGACGGCCGCGGCGGTGCAGGGCGTGGAACGCGGCACGACGTTCGCTCATCGGACGCTCACCTCCAGTGTCGTCGGAATCCGCAGAGTGGGGTGTGGCTCGTGGCGCAGGTCCGCGCGGTGATGTCGGGCCAGTCGTCAGTCACCGCACGACCGTAGGACCGGAACACTTCGCTCCCCGCCGAACGGTCCCGCCTCGGGCGGGTCAGGCGCGACCGCTCGCCGGTGACGGGGCCGCAGCGGGGGCGAGGGTGTGGTCGGGGACGGAGAGGGCCGCGGCCAGGGCGGTGCGGCCGGTCGGTGTCAGGCGGACCGCCCGTCCAGTCCCCTGGATGATCCAGCCCAGGTCGGTGAAGCGGCCGCGCAGCGCCGCGCCGAGCGCTCCGGCCAGGTGCGGACGGCGCTCGGTCCAGTCCAGGCAGTCGCGGACCATCGGGCGTCGGCCGGTGGACAGCGCCTGCACGGGCACGCCAAGGTCGGTCGCCCAGGCCCACCCGTGCGCGGTCAGCGACAACCCGCTGGACCGGTCCAGCCGCCCATCGGCCACCAGCGCGTCGTACATCAACACACCGAGCCGCCCGGCCAGGTGGTCGTAGCAGGTCCGGGCGTACGCCAGGGCAGCGCCGGCCGTCGCCGCGCGTAGCGTTCGGGTCGGCGCGGGCGGGGCCGGGGCGTGGCCGGCCAGTTGCTCGATCAGGTGGGCCACCGACGGCCCGGCCAGCCGCAGGTAGCGGTGCCGGCCCTGCCGTTCCTCCACGAGCAGCCCGCCCCGCACCAGCCGGGTGAGGTGGTCGCTGGCCGTGGACGGCGCGACCCCGGCACGCCGGGCGAGTTCCCCGGCGGTCCACGCCCGACCGTCGAGCAGCGCGACGCAGATGCCGGCTCGGGTGCCGTCGGCCAACTCGGCCATCGCCCGGCCCTCAGCACCCCTCATGACGCCATCATCGCCCTGAGCACCGGAGCGGCGACCGGGCAGGGTCGGGTTCGAGGGGCGCTCCCGCTCAGTCGAGCCGGGTCAGCGGGGACACCGTCCGGTTCGTACCGTCGTAGCTGCGCGCGCCGTCGAACGAGCCCGCCGGGCGCTGCCCGCCCGTGACGGCCCGGGCCAGCCGTAGGTCCGCGTTGCGGAACCGGAGCGCCAGGCTCAGGTGCGGCACCCAGGCACCCGGCGCGTGCCACGGACGCTGCCCCTCGGTGTCGGCGAGGACGTCCCAGACAGCGGCGTGCAGCGCGGTCAGCGCGGGCGTGGGTCGGACGAGCCAGACCAACGGAGCGCTGCCGTCGAGAACCACGACGCGCTCTAGGGTGACCGGCACCGGCAGCGCGTCGTCGAACAGATCGGCCAGACGGTGCTCTACGCCGGGTGGAAGATCGTCCACCGCGGCGAGGGTGAGGTGCGGCCGGTTGGTCGGATGGATGGTGCGGGCCAGACTGGGCAACCCGGCAGCCGCCAGACGGCCCCAGACCGCCCGGACCGCGACCTCCAGGCCGGGCGAGCAGACGAGTTCCACGGTACGCACGCGCCCACGCTAACGGGACGGGTCGCCAGCCGAACGCCAGACCGGTCCGCCGCCGACCCCGGTCACTGGAGCATTCTTGGACAGTTTCCGTTCTCACGGAACGGAAACTGTCCAAGATCTACATGTCGGACGCCGAGATGGGTCGTCGAGCGGATCAGAGCCAGCCGTTGTCCCGGGCGGCACGGACCGCCTCGGCCCGGTCGGCCGCGCCGAGTTTCTGAACGGCCGCGGAGAGGTGGTTGCGGACCGTGCCGGTGGACAGGTGCACCCGGCGGGCGATCACCGCGACCGGTGCGCCGAACTCGGCCAGCCGCAGCGTCTCCAACTCCCGAGGCGTGAGCGGGCACGCCGGCAGGGTGAGCGCGTCGGCGGCCAGCGACGGATCGACGTACCGTCCGCCGCCGTGCACGCGGCGGATGACGTCGGCGAGCGCGCCGCCGGGCGAGCCCTTGGGCAGGAAACCCCGCGCCCCGGCGGTCAACGCCTGGCGCAGGTGCCCCGGGCGGCCGTGCCCGGTCAACACGACCACGGCGCACTCGGGGCGGACGCGGGTCAACTCGGCGGCGACGGCGATGCCGTCCAGGCCGGGCATCTCCAGGTCCACGACCGCGACGTCCGGACGGTGCGCGATCGTCGCGGTGACCGCCGTCGGCCCGTCGGCGGCCTGGGCCACCACGTCGATGTCCGGTTCGAGGCCGAGCAGCGCGGCGACCGCGACCCGGATCAGGTCCTCGTCGTCGGCCAGCAGGACGCGGATCACGACGGCACCGGCACGGTGGCCTCGAGTGTGAACACCGCGTCCTGGCGGCGGACCCGCAGCTCTCCCCCGGCCGCGGCGAGCCGGTCGGCCAGGCCCCGCAGGCCGTGGCTGTGCTCGTCCGGGCCGCCGTCGTCGGCACCGTCGTTGGTCACCGTCATCCTGGCCACGTCCTTCTCCCGGTCGATGTGGATCCGGCACCATTCGGCGCGGCTGTGGCGCAGCACGTTGGTGCTCGCCTCACGCAACACCGCCGCCAGCTCGCTGGCGGCCGGCTGCGGCAGGTCCACGGGTGCCGGGGGCACCGTGCAGCGCACCCCGCAGGAGCGGAGCACCTCCGCCACGGCGACCACCTGCTCACCGAGGTCGACAACACGGTAACCGTGCACGCTCTCGCGGACCTCGGCGAGCGCGGACGCGGCGAGGCGCTGCACCTCGGCGGCCTCCCGACCGGCCCGAACCGGGTCGACCGGGGCGAGCCGCGCGGCGAGTTCGGCCTTCAGCGCGATCACGGTGAGGCCGTGCCCCAGCAGGTCGTGCACGTCGCGGGCGAAGCGCAGTCGCTCCTCGGCGGCGGCCAGCCTGCCCTGGGCGGCCTGGCCCTGCCGGGCCTCCACCAGCAGGTCCCAGAACCACACCTGGAACCTGTTGACGGCGGCCACACCCACGCCGACCCCGCCCGTCACGGCCAGGGAACGCCCGACCGATCCGCCGGTCCACAAGGCCACCGCCGCCGACACCAGGAGGGCGCCGGCGGTGACCGCCAACGCTCCGGGCAGGCGGACCACCAACGGGGCCATCCCGACCAGGGAAGCGCCGAGCCATGCCCAGGTCGGCCAGACCCCGGCCGCGACCGGGGCCACCAACGGCACTGTCAGTACCGCCACGACGGCCAGGCCGAGCTGGGCGCGCCGTCGCCACCGCTGCGCGAGCCAGGGGGTGACGGCCGCGTACAACACGGCGGTCTGGGTGGCCGCGAAGGCGAGGATGCCGACCACGCCGAGCGCGACGCGGCCGGCGTCCGGCTCCCGGGTCAGGCCGACCGCCGGCAGCAGGACGGTCGCCCACATCCCGAGGGCCAGCGACAGCAACGTCGCCTGCCGCGCCCGGAGCAGCCGGCGGTCGGCCCGGGGAGTCACCGCCTCGCTCGTCACGCGTCGATCCTAGGACCGCGCGCCGACCGGTCCACCCATGCGAGTTGTCACGGTCGGACCGTGCGACTCGCGCGGGATTCCGGTGACGGACGCGCCTGCCCACCGAGCCGGGACACCGGCAGGGTCAGGGCATGGAGAACACACGGGTGTACGCGGACAGCACTGTCGTACCGCCGCCTGGGCCGCTGCCGGCACCACCCGGCACCGGCACGCGGCGGCTGTGGTGGCATCTCGCCGAGATGGCGTTGGCGATGGTCGTCGGGATGCTGCTGCTCGGGCCGCTGTGGGACGCCGCCGGCGCCCCGCTCGGGCTCACCGGGACGCTGGGTCGGCCGGAGGTGGCCGCGCTGGTGATGGCCACGAACATGACAGTCGGGATGACGGTGTGGATGCGCTACCGGGCGCACCACTGGCGTGGTGTCGGCGAGATGGCCGCGGCGATGTACGTGCCGTTCCTGCTGCTGTTCGTGCCGTACCGGACCGGCCTGCTCGACGCCGACGCCCTGTTGCTCGGCGGTCACCTGCTGATGGTGCCGGCGATGGTGCTGGTGGCGGTGCGGCATCGGCACGAGTCGCCGGCGGTGATCCGTCGACATCCGGCCGTGGTGGCGCTCGCCCACCGCTGGCCGACCGGGCTGGCGCTGCTGGTGACGGTGGACATGTGGGTCGACCCGACGGTGCTCAGTCCGTGGACGATGCTGGTGCTGCCCGGCGGATACCTGCTGATCGGCATGGTCCGACGCACCCTGCACGGGCCGGGCGTGCTCGCCACCCAACTGGTCGGCTTGGTCGTCTGGGTGGCCCTGACGCTGATCGCGCTCGGGGTCGGAGGGCGGACGGCGGCGTGGTTGGTGGCGCTCGGTTGGCTGGCGCACGCCGGGTGGGACCTGGCCCACCACCGCACCGGCCGGGTGGTGCCGCGCTGGTACACCGAGGGGTGCGCGGTGCTCGACACGACGCTGGCAGGCATCATGATCCTGGCAATCCTGACCGGCGCCGTCTGACGCTCCGCCCGTCCGGGGGCGGAGGGGCAAGATCCGCACAACATCGGTGAAACTGCTGCCTCAGGCGTCGTGGAGGCAGCAGTTTCACCGATGTTGCGTGGATCTTGTGGCGGCGGTGGCGCGCCCTGGCCGCGCTCTTGTGGCGGTCGGCGCAGCGGCCCGGACGGCGTGATGAAAGGCTTGGCACATGAGTTCCGCACCTGTACAGCACGACGCACCGTCCGACGCCACCCCCGCCGGCACCGACGAGGTGAACGCCTTCACCGAGCTCGGCCTGCGCGCCGAGCTGTTGGGCGCGCTGTCCGCCCTCGGCTACGAGGAGCCGACGCCCATCCAGCGGGAGGCGATCCCACCGCTGCTGAAGGGTCGGGACCTGTTGGGTCAGGCGGCCACCGGCACCGGCAAGACGGCGGCGTTCGCGCTTCCGCTGCTGAACCTCATGACGGCCCACCGTCGCGGCGGTGACCCGGTCGCACTGGTGCTGGTGCCGACCCGTGAGCTGGCGGTGCAGGTCTCCGAGGCGTTCCACCGCTACGGCAAGGACCTGGGCGCCCGGGTGCTGCCGATCTACGGGGGGCAGCCGATCGGACGGCAGCTGCGGGCACTCGACAGCGGCGTGGACGTGGTGGTGGCCACCCCGGGGCGCGCCCTCGACCACATCGCCCGGGGCACCCTGCGCCTCGGTGGGCTGACCACGGTCGTGCTCGACGAGGCCGACGAGATGCTCGACATGGGCTTCGCGGAGGACATCGAGGCGATCCTGGAACACGCCCCGACGCAGCGTCAGACGGTGCTCTTCTCGGCCACCATGCCCTCGCGCATCGACGGCATGGCCCGGCAGCACCTCAGCGACCCGGTCCGGATCGAGATCGGTCGGGAGCAGCCGGTCGCGGGTGAGGCGCCCCGGGTACGGCAGAGCGCGTACATCGTGACCCGGGCGCACAAACCGGCCGCGCTGGGTCGGGTGCTGGACGTGGAGTCGCCGACCGCCGCGATCGTGTTCTGCCGCAGCCGCGAGGAGGTCGACCGGCTGACCGAGACGATGAACGGCCGGGGCTACCGCTCCGAGGCGTTGCACGGTGGCATGAGCCAGGAGCAGCGCGACCGGGTGATGGGCCGACTGCGGGCGGGCACCGCCGACCTGCTGGTGGCCACCGACGTGGCGGCTCGCGGGCTGGACGTCGAGCAGCTCACCCACGTCGTCAACTACGACGTGCCGTCCGCCCCGGAGTCGTACGTGCACCGCATCGGCCGGGTGGGTCGGGCCGGCCGCGAGGGCGTGGCGATCACCCTCGCCGAGCCGCGCGAACACCGGATGCTCAAGACGATCGAGCGGGTGACCGGCCAGCGGATCATCATCGACAAGATCCCCACCGTGGCGGACATGCGGACCCGCCGGTTGGAGCTGACCCAGGCGGCGTTGCGGGAGAGCCTGCTGGAGGACGACCTCGACCCGTACCGGGTGATCGTGGAGACGCTCACCGACGAGTTCGACCTGATGGAGGTCGCCCTCGCCGCGGTGAAGCTGGCCCACGAGGTCACCTCGCCGGGCTCCGACGACGAGGAGGAGATCCCGCAGGTCCCGGTGCGCGGTCCCCGCGAGGGGCGGCCGGAGTCCGGCGGCCGGGGCGGCGATCGGCGCGGCGGTGGCCGGCCGCGTTCCGGTGGCGGCAACACCGTCCAGGTCTTCGTCGGCCTGGGCCGACGCGCGGGAGTACGCCCGCAGGACCTGGTCGGCGCCATCACCGGCGAGACCGGGATCCGTGGCCGGGACATCGGCTCGATCGAGATCGCCGACCGGTTCTCCCTGGTGGAGGTGCCGCAGGGGGTGGCCGACGAGGTGATCTCCGGGCTGCGCCAGAGCACGATCAAGGGCCGCAAGGCGACGGTGCGCCGCGACCGCGGACGCGACGACCGCTGAACACGTCGCCGGCGACCGCCGGCATACGACGGTCGCCGCCGTAGCCGTCAGAAGGAGTACGGGCCGAAGCGTCCCCACGCCACCACGGCGGCGAGGACCAGCAACACCGCGCAGGTGATCGCACCCTGGATCTCCAGCTTGCGTCGGTCACCCGTGTGCTCCTTCATGTCGCGCCGGTGCACCACGATGCCGCCGATCATGACGATGACGAGCCCCACGGCGGCGAGTGGGGTGAGCACTGTGGCGATGCCGGTGAGTGGGGGCAGCACCAGCCCGGCGGCGGCCAGCACCTCGACGAAGCCGAGTGCCTTCACCTGCGACGGCGGGACCGGGTCGACCCAGCCCATCCGGTCGCGCAGCTTCTCCTTGGGTCGGGTCAGCTTGGCCAGGCCGGCGCCGGCGAAGACGGCGGCGAGCAGGATCTGGATCGCCCAGAGCGGCACGTTCACGGGGGTCACCTCCGGGGGGCACCGCCTCGCGGCGGAGAGGTCGTGGAGAGCGTCAGGCGACAGTAGCGCTCGATGCGCGGACATCGATGACCCCCGCCGTCACGGGGACGGCGGGGGTCATCGATGTCGGAGGGTCAGGAGACGAAGAGCGCCGGTCCGTCCAGCGCCGGGACGTCGGCCGGGCGCAGCGCCAGGGCGAGCACGTCGGCCACGTCGGCCAGGGTGTGCACGGTCAGCGCCTCGCGCACCTCGGTCGGCAGGTCGTCCAGGTCGGGCTCGTTACGCGCCGGGATGATGACCTCGGTGAGGCCGGCCCGGTGCGCGGCGAGCAGCTTCTGCTTGACCCCGCCGATCGGCAGCACCCGACCGGAGAGGGTCACCTCACCGGTCATCCCGAACTCGGGGCGGACCGGGCGGCCGGTGACCAGCGACGCCAGGGCCGTCACCATGGTGATGCCGGCGCTCGGGCCGTCCTTGGGCACCGCGCCCGCCGGGAAGTGGACGTGGATCCGCCGCCCGGCCAGGGCGTTCGGGTCGATGCCGAGCCGTCGCCCGTTGGAGCGCAGGTACGACAGCGCGATGTGCGCCGACTCCTTCATCACGTCGCCGAGCTGGCCGGTCAGGGTCAGCCCCGGCTCGCCCTCCATGCTCGTCGCCTCGATGAAGAGCACGTCACCACCGGCGCCGGTGACGGCGAGGCCGGTCGCCACGCCGGGTACCGCGGTGCGCTCGGCCGACTCCGGGGTGAACTTCGGTCGCCCGAGGTAGCCGGTGAGGTTGTCGGTGTCGACGCGTACCGGCGACGGGTCGGTCGCCAACGTCACCGCCACCTTGCGCAGGATCTTCGCCAGGCCCCGTTCGAGCTGCCGGACACCGGCCTCCCGGGTGTACTCCCCGGCGATCAGCGCCAACGCCTCGTCGGCGATCTCCACCTCGTCGGCGGTCAGCCCGGCCCGCTCCCGCTGCCGGGGCAGCAGGTGGTCCCGGGCGATGGCGACCTTCTCGTCCTCGGTGTAGCCGTCCAACATGACCAGCTCCATCCGGTCCAGCAGCGGGCCGGGGATGGACTCCACCACGTTGGCGGTGGCCAGGAAGAGCACGTCGGACAGGTCGAGGTCGACCTCCAGGTAGTGGTCCCGGAAGGTGTGGTTCTGCGCCGGGTCGAGCACCTCCAGCAGGGCGGCGGCGGGGTCACCGGCGTAGCCGGCGGCCAGCTTGTCCACCTCGTCCAGGAGCACGACCGGGTTCATCGAGCCGGCCTCGCGCAGCGCGCGGACGATCCGACCGGGCAGCGCGCCCACGTAGGTGCGCCGGTGACCACGGATCTCCGCCTCGTCCCGGACGCCGCCGAGCGACACCCGGACGAAGTTACGGCCGAGCGCCCGCGCCACGGACTCACCGAGGCTGGTCTTGCCGACACCGGGAGGACCGGCGAGGGCGAGCACCGCGCCGGAGCCGCGACCGCCGACCACACCGAGGTTGCGCTCGGCCCGCCGGTTGCGCACCGCCAGGTATTCCAGGATGCGGTCCTTCACGTCGGCCAGGCCGGCGTGGTCGGCGTCGAGCACCGCCCGGGCCGCGGCCAGGTCGGTGTCGTCCTCGGTACGCGTGCCCCACGGCATCTCGAGCACGGTGTCCAGCCAGGTACGGATCCAGCCGGCCTCCGGGGAGGCGTCGCTGGCCCGCTCCAACTTGCCGACCTCGCGCATGGCCGCCTCGCGGACCTTCTCCGGCAGCTCGGCGGACTCGACCCGGGACCGGTAGTCGGCCGAGCCGTCCGGCTCGTCCTCGCCCAGCTCCTTGCGGATCGCGGCGAGCTGCTGACGCAGCAGGAACTCGCGCTGGGACTTCTCCAGCCCCTCGCGGACGTCACTGTTGATCTGCTCGGTGACCTCCTGCTCGGCCAGGTAGTCCTTCACCCAGCCGACCAGCAGCTCCAGCCGCGAGGTCACGTCGGGCGCGGCGAGCAGCTCGGTCTTCTGCTCCAGGGTCAGCCAGGGCGCGTAACCGGCCGAGTCGGCCAACTCGGAGAGGTCGGTCATCCGCTCCACCGCGTCGATGACCTGCCACGCGCCCCGCTGTTGCAGGACGGACGTGACCAGGGCGCGGTACTCGCGGGCGAGTTCGCGGGCCCGACCGGCGTAGGCGGGTTCGTCGAGTTCGGTCGCCTCGACCCAGAGCGCCGCGCCGGGGCCGGGAACGCCGGAGCCGATCCGGGCCCGGGACAGGCCACGGATGACGGCGGCGGGCTCTCCCTCGGGCAGCCGGCCGACCTTCTCGATGGTGGCGACCACGCCGACCGGGCCGTACTCGCCGTCGATGCGCGGAACGGCCAGGAGCTTTCGGTCGCCGGTCGCGCGGGCGGCGTCGATCGCGGCCTGGGTGGACGGGTCGAGGGTCACCGGGATGACCATCCCGGGCAGTAGCACGGCGTCGGTCAGGGGAAGTACCGGAAGAGTTGCCATCGAACACCTGCCATCACGTTTGAGTTGAGCGTGTCTGGCTCAAGTAACAAAGCGTTCCCCTTGTTCCGCTCTGTGACCCACGCCACTGCTCGGCGCACCCGTCGGGCCGTCCGTCAGCGGCGGGCGACCCGACGGGACACCTCAGGTGAGCGCTCCGGCCGCCCCCGGGTTCGTGCCGTACAGCCGTGGGTCCCCGGGCGGCAACACCGGCTCCGGGGCGTTCGCTCGCGGGTTGTCGTCGTACCGGAACTCGCCCTTGCCGTCCGGCGACGGTCCGGACGCCCAACGCCCCTGCGCCGCATCGGCACCCGAGGAGAACCCGAGGTACGTGTAGCCGTACTCGTCGGTGAGGTCACCGGAGTCCGGGAACGCCTCCGGCACCGGCATGTCCTCCAGCCCGTCCTCCTTGAGCTGCTCGATCGCCGCCAGCCACATGTTCTGGTGCATCGTGTCGCGGGCCAGCAGGAAGCGCAGCATCTGCTTGACGCCCGGGTCGTCGGTCATCTGGAACAGCCGGGCGACCTGGAGCCGGCCCTGCGCCTCGGCGGTGACGTTGAGCTGGAAGTCGGCCAGCAGGTTGCCACTCGCGGTGATGAACGCGCCGTTCCAGGGCACCCCGTTGGAGTCGGCGGGCAACGCGCCACCACCACCGTGGATGAAGTGCGCCGGGTTCGAGCCGGCGTAGATCGCCGCCCCACCGGGATCCTCCGCGATGCCCTCCGACAGCGACAGCGGCGCGCTGTCCAACAGCCGAGTGATCATCGTGACGATCATCTCGACGTGGCCCATCTCCTCGGTGCCGACGTCGAGCAGCAGGTCCTTGTACTTGCCGGGCAACCGACAGTTCCAGCCCTGGAACAGGTACTGGTTGGCGACCGTCATCTCGCCCCACTTGCCGCCGAGCACCTCCTGCAGGCGGCGGGCGAACGCGGCGTCCGGCCCGTCCGGTTTGGCCTCGAACTGCAGGTCCTTGACGTGACTGAACATCTGACCCCCTGGGTCTGGGACGTTGGCATTGCGGCCGTTCCCCGCTCGCTGACCCGGCCGGGCCAACCCGTGTCCCGGTGGGGTCAGCGCGCCGGACGAGCCACCGGAAGCAGCACCTCCAGCGCCACCCCGCGCGGTCGCAGCCGATGCGCCCGCAGCGCTCCCCCGTCCACCGCGAGCAACCGCCGGACGATCCACAGCCCCAACCCGGACATCCCCACCGCCGGGGCCGGGCGGCGCAACGCGACCAGCAGCGCGTCGTCCACGCGGCCCTCGTCGGTCACCAGCACGCTCAGGCCGGAGCCCCGCAGTGTGGCGTACAGCCCGACCTGGCCCTGCGGCGGCCCGTGCCGCAGCGCGTTCTCCACCAGGTTGACGAGCACCTGACGGATCCGGCTGGCGGGCACCGGGCAGGAGCCCGCCAGCCGGGTGGCCCGCACCCGCCGCCGGCCGGCCGGCACCAGCGCGGCGGCCTCGCGCAGGATGTCCGCGAGCGGGGCGGTCGGCTCCGGCTGGGGCGCCGGCGCCAGCGCGCCGGTGCCGGCGGCCGCGTCGCGCAGCAGGCTCTGCAGGTGGACGGCCTGGTCGCGGCACAACTCGGTGATCGCCCGCCGGTCGGCGCCGCTCAACTCGCGGTGCTCGTCGGCCAGCGCGCGGGTGAGCGAGGTCAGGGTGCTGATCGGCGTACGGAACTCGTGGCACAACACCCGCAACAGCAACTCCGAATCGGCGAGCGGTGCTCGCAGGTCACCCGAAGCGGGCTCGATCCGGCGCAACCCTCGCAGCAGGTCCCGCAGACCCTGGCGTGCGCGCATCCACCCGACTCCCCTCGTTCGGTGCGTACCCGCATGATCGGTACCCGCTGGGGAACGGCGCAGACATGCCGGGAGCCTCCACCATGCGAATCGTCGTCGTGGACGATCACCCCCTCTTCGTCCGCGGCCTCGAACTGCTGCTCCCCGTCAGCACCGACGGCCGGGCCGAGGTGGTCGCCTCGACCGGCGACGCCGCCGCCGCCGCGGCGCTCGTCGGTCGGTGCCGCCCCGACCTGGCCCTCGTCGACCTGCACATGCCACCGCCCGGGGGCATCCGGGCGGTGGCCGCGATCCGCCGGACCACCCCCCGGGTACGTGTGGTCGCGATGTCCGGTTCGGCCGATCCGGCACCGGCGCTGGAGGCGCTGCGGGCCGGCGCGGAGGGGTTCCTGCCGAAGACCAGCGAACCGGAGGCGCTGCTGTCCCCGTTGCGGGCGGTCCTCGACGGGTGGGCGGTCCTGCCGGCCGAGTTGCTGCACGCCATGCTCCGGCCCACCCGCATGACCGCCGTCGACCTGGACGGCGAGGAACGTCGGTTGCTGCGGGCGATCGCGTCCGGCCGCAACACCGTCGACATCGCCGACGAACTGCATGTCTCGGAGCGGACGGTGAAACGAATGACCGCCGCGCTGCTGCGTAAGTTGCGGGTTTCCAACCGGGCCGAGGCGGCCGCCATCGCCGGGCACGCCGGCCTTCTCGGCGAATGAGGCTCCTTCATCGCCCCGATTCACGGTTTTGCTCGGTAACGGAATCGCGACGCGCCGAATGAATGGGAGGCAAATTGTTGCGGATTACCGGGGTGATAGGTCAGACTTTGGACACATCCCGCCGCACACAGGGAGTAATCGGCAATGGCGAGAAAAGTAATCACGGTCCTGACCGACGACCTCGACGGCGGGAAGGCCGATCGGACGGTCGAGTTCAGCCTCGACGGCGTCGCGTACACCATCGACGTCTCGGACGAGAATGCCGGCGTCCTGCGTAAGGCACTGGATCCCTACATCAATGCGGGTCGGCGTATCGGGCGCGGCCCGGTCGAGAGCGCCCGCTCGGTCCGGCGTCCGGGGCGACCCACCGGCGCGGGAATGGATCGGGAGCAGAACCGAGCAATCCGGGAATGGGCCGTCAAGAACGGCTACAAGATTTCCGAACGGGGCCGGATCCCGGTCGAGGTCGTCGAGGCGTACAAGAGCCGCTGACGCGCGAGTCGACGACGGGGCCCCGCCGGAAACGGCGGGGCCCCGTCGGCTTGTCCGGGTGACCCTGACGACGCGGCGGCCGGCCACCCGGGGATCGTCGCCCCCGGGTGGCCGGCCGCCTTCGGTACGTCCGGTCAGTTGACGGTGATGCGCACCGAGTCGAACGCCGGGGTCTGGTTGGCGCGCTCCATCATCGGCAGACGGTGCGAGCCGTCACCGGCCCAGACGGAGCACTGCGCGGTGCCGGACTCCGGCAGACCCGGAACCTGGATGGTCACCTCGTCGGGCTGGGCCCCGCCGCGGCCGTCCTCGGTCGCGACGAAGAACGCCGGCACCTCCTGCGGCTCCGGCGGCGTGGTCAGGCTGTCCAGCATCCGGCAGGCGGTGTGGAAGTGACCCCGGACCAGGCCCTGCGCGTTGAGCAGCGAGCTCTCCACGTAGTAGCCGCCCTGACCGGCCGCCAGGAAGCGGTCGCGGACCAGGTTGCGGGTGCTGACCCGCAGGGTGAAGGCCTGGTTCTGGCCGACCTGCTGGGGGAACTGGGTGATGAGCAGCGACGGGTTGTTCGCGGCGGCGCCGACCTCACCGAACTCGGTGCTCACGCAGCGGTTGCCGTTCTGGAAGCCGTCGTGCGGCTGGAGGCGGCTCTCGTCGCAGTCGTTGGCCAGTACGCCGAGCCCGGCCCCCGGGGCGTTGCCGCCACCGTTGTTGTTGCCGCCACCGTTGTTGCCGCCGGTGCTGGTGGTGGGGGTCGGGGTGCTGCCACTGCCGTTGTTGCCGCCACCGTTGTTGGTCGGCTGCACCGTGCACTGGGCGAGTTCCGCGAGGCCCTGCGGTCGAGGACCGACCCGGTCGATAGCGGTCGTGATGCGGTCCAACACCGCGCGCCGCTTGCCGGCCAACGGCTGCAGGATGGCGTTGCGGATGAACGCCTCACCCTTGTTGCCCTCGGCGGCGAGGCGGCGGTCCGCCTCGGCGATCTGCGCCTGCAGCTGGGCGAGGTTGCGGTCCACCTCGGCCCGCGCCCGGTCCGGCACCTGCGGCAGCTTGGCCGTCACGTCCGGGCAGGCGATGGCCGTGCCGGTGCCGACGGTGCCGTCCTTGCCGTCCTCACACTCGGGCACCGACTGCTGCCCGTCACCCCAGTGGTTGCGCACCCACCGACCGTTCTGCCAGGTCCGGCTGGTGGAACCGCCACCGGTCGGCGCGGTCGCGCCAGGGCTCGGTTCCACGCACTGCCCGGCGGCCGGGCGGGGCTTATTGGTCCGCCGGTCCTGGGCCGACGAAATCTGGGTCACGGCGACGACTCCGCCGAAGACCGCGAGCGTGCCGACAACGGCCAGCAGACGCTTGCTCCGCGCGTTGCCGGGTGACCGGCGCGCCCGTGTGGACCTGCGCATCGAATTGCTCTCCTTCTCGATCCGGTAGTGGATTCCTGCCCTCGGCGGACCGACGGATGTGAGATGGCACGCCACGGCGGCGACCACCGTGACCTACCCGGTAATGCGTCGATGGCCGACGATGCCCTTTCCACACCGTCCCCCGGGTCCCGACGACGCGAGTGGGGAGATCCTGTTCATTCGCGCAGGAGTACGGGGCGGCGACCGGGAAGGTTCAACCAGTTCACAGGAAATTGCCGCGACCCGACACGGAGCCGGTGCGCGGCGGTGAATCAGCAGGTGGAACGGGTGGGGCGTCAGTCGGCGCAGAGGTGGTCGAAGGCGAAACCGCCGACCAGTTCATCGCGACGCCGGCTGAGCGCGACGATCTGCGCGGTCAACTCGGCGCGCGGCACCAGGTCCGAGAACGCGTTCTCCCGCAGCCGCTCCCCGACGGCGACCGTGGCGAGGTCCTCGGCCAGTCGGGCCGGATCGATGCCGCAGGAGAAGCGGTGCTCGGTCACCGAGACCCGCTCGACGAGGCAGGCGTCGGGTCGGACCTGCACCCAACTCCACCCCTGCGCCGACCCGTCCGCCCAACGCACGTGCAGCCCGCGCACGATCGGGTCGGCCACCCGCCCGGCCACGTAGGCGTCGACCACCGCCGCCCGGGTCAACGCGCCGAGGTCGTTGACCGCGCCGGTACGACCGTCCGGCAGCCGACCGAGGATGTCCCGGAAGCCCGTCGGGACCGGCTCGTCGCCGGAGGGGGTCGCTCCGGCACCGCCCGCGACGTAGGCGCGGGCGTCGATCACGTACTCCACGAGGCGACGCCCGTGCTCGGTCGCCCGCAGGGTCGGCGAACCGATCCGCAGCACGGGCAGGCCGACGGCCGCGCTCACCGCGTCCTTCAGTCGCTCCACGCGCTGCTCGGCGGAGCCGGCGGACGCGACCGGGCCGATCTCCACGGCGACGACCGCGCGGCCGGTGTCGGCGGCGCAGACCACGAAGTCGAAGCCGGCCCGGCTGGCGGAACTCCACTGACTGCCGGTGACACCGGGCGGCCGCCCCTGAACCAGGTCACTGAGCCGACGGTTCGCGTGGACCCGCTGGCCGGCGCGGCTGGTCAGCGTGTCGCGTCCGCCGTCGGCGGATACCGCCCGCAGCCAACCGCGGTCGTCGCTGCCGATGCTCGTCATCTGCCTGATCCATCCGCCGGTCGGTCGAGCCGGGCCGAGTCTAGGCGGTCGATCATGGTGTACGCCTCGGCGGCGCGCCTGACCGCGCCGGTCGGCCACCGGCCCGGTTGCATCTGTGAGCCACGTCACACTCAAGCGGCGTTCCGGAGACTCCGCTGAGGTGTATCCAGCGGAGTCGCCGGTAGCGAACCGGCCGGGGAGGTCAGCATGTCGCGACAGCAGCTCGGCACCCGCGCCGGTCGGGGCGCCCGCCAGCGCCGGGACGACCCGCGCCGCGCCCGTCGCCCGGGACGGTCCGGTGATCCGACCATCCTCCGACGCCCCCGCGCCGATCGAACGGGACGCCACCATCGACTGCCACCACGACCCGTGGCCGTCGGCCCGTCCGCCCTGACGGCCGGCTCCGCGCCGAACGCCGGGAGCCCGGGCGACGGCATCCGCAGCAGGCGTACCCCGCAGCAGACCGACGTGACGGCGGACGTCGCACGGATCGCGGTCGACGCGGCCCGCCAGGTGCCCGGCGTCACCGGCATCCACCCGGCCACCGTCCGGCTGGTCGACCGGTCCGTGGGACTCGACCTGCACCTGGTCACCACCTACGGGTACGGCGTGCCGGTCGTCGCCGAGGCGGTCCGGGCCGCCGTCGCCGACCGGGTGGCCGCCGGAACCGGACTCACCGTGGCCGCCGTGACCATCACCGTGGACGACCTGATCGTCCCCGGAGCGCACGACGCCCCCACGGGTCGGCCGGTCCGCTGGTCGGAGGCCGGCATGCGCGTCGTCAACCGTGCCGCCTCGACCCTGCTGGCCGTCGCGCTACTGACCGGTGGTGTGCTGCTGGCCGTGCAGGCGCTGCTGGTCACGCTGGGCCGCCCGGCGTCGCTCGCCCCCACCGGCTGGTACGACGCGCTGACCACGACCCGGTGGCCCGACCCGGAGGTCCGCGTCGGAGCCGGGACGACCGTCCTGCTGGGCCTGGTCATCCTGGTCGCCCAACTGCGCCGCTGGACACCGTCCCGGCTGCGGATCGACGAGCGGGACGGCTGGCACCTCCGCAGACGGTGTGTGGAACGCCGGCTGACCGGCGCGGTCGGGACCGTGCCCGGCGTCCGCCGGACCCGGGTGCGCGTCCGGCGACGGGGAGACACCTGGCGCCCCCGGGTGCACGCCACCGGCGACCCCGCAGCCCGTACGGAGGTCGAGTTCGCCGTACGCCAGGAGCTGCGTCGCCTCGCCTCACCCCGTACCGGCCGGATCGAGGTCCGGCTGCGGACCCGGCGGCGGCCGGCATGACCGACGCCGCACACCGCCTGCTGTGGACGATCGTCGCGCTGGTGCTGGTGGCGTTCGGAACGACCGCGCTGTGGGTCAGCGTCAGGATGCTGCCCGCCGACGATCCGGACGCGACACTCCTCGGACCGGCCCTCGACGCGTGGCGGACGGCCGCGCCGTGGAGCACGCTGGCCGCGGCGGTCACCGGAGTGGTCGCCGCGCTGGCCGGGCAGCGCCTGCTGGCGGGTGAGCTGCGCCGACCCCGCCGGGCGCTACGCGGCGTGCTGAGCCGCCCCGGCCACCGCCCCGGCCGTACCCGCCTGGCCACCGAGGTGCTGGTCGGCGCGCTGGAGCGGGATCTGACCACCGGCGGCTGCGGGGTACGCCACGCACGGGTGGTGCTCACCGGCGTACCGCAGCGACCCGACGTGTGGATCCGGGTGGAGGTGGCGGCCGGCACACCGACCGACGGCGTACGCGAGCACGTGGACGCCGCGGTCCGCCGGTTCGCGACGACAGCCGGCTGCGCCCCCGCGCACCTCGACGTGACCGCCCGGATCGAACCCGGCCCACCTTGACCCCTGCCACGTCGACCGGACCGGCATGATCAGTGCCGCGGATGCGGGGCACGTCGCGCGGCCAGGACGCTGGCGCCGATGGCGATCACCAGGGTCAGCACCACCACCGCGAGGGTCAACCAGACCGGCAGTTTGCCCACCGGCGTCTCGGCGAGGATGAGCTTCAACCCGGCGAAGGCCAGCAGGAACGCCAGCCCGTACCGCAGGTAGCCGAAATGGCGCAGCAGGCCGGCGAGGCAGAAGTAGAGGCTGCGCAGTCCCAGCACGGCGAACGCGGTGGCCGTCCAGACCAGGAAGGTGTTCGTGGTGATGGCGAGGATCGCCGCCACCGAGTCGATGGCGAACACCACGTCGGTGGCCTCGATGGCGACGAGCGCCACCAGCAGCAGCGTCGCGACGCGCCGGTCGGCCACCCGGGCCGTGAACCGGTCGCCGTGGTAGCGCGCGTCGGTGGGTACCAGCCTCCGGAACAGCCGGACCGCGACGTTGCGTTCCGGGTCGACGTCCGGCTTCCCGCGTACGGCGAGCCGCCAGCCGGTCCAGATCAGGAACGCGCCCAGCACGAACCCGGCCCAGGTGAGCCGGTCCAGCAGTTCGGCACCGGCGAAGATGAACAGCAGACGGAAGACGAGCGCCCCCACGACCCCCCAGAACAGCACCTTGTGCTGGTAGCCGGGTGGTACCTGGAAGTAGCCGAAGAGCAGGGCGAAGACGAACACGTTGTCCACCGAGAGCGCCTTCTCCAGCAGATAGCCGGAGAAGTAGGCGATGGCCGGGTCGCCGCCGAGGCCCCACCAGACGACCAACCCGAACAGCAGGCCCGCGCCGATCCACACGGCGCTCCACAGCAGCGCCTCGCGCAGTTCGATGACGTGGTTGTCGCGGTGCAGGAGCACGTCCACGGCGAGCATCACGGCGATCACCGCGCCGACCGCCGCCCAGGCCCACAGCGGGATCGTGACCGTCGCCTCCGCCACCGAAGCCCTCCCGCGCCGACCACGGTGCATCGCCCGTCACCCCGCCGGGCGGCCGTTCTCCGAGCCTAGGCGACCGGCCGACTCCGCGTCGGCGGTCCCGCGAACCCGGCCCGGCCGGACGCAAGAGGGTCCAAGGTCCCGGGTCGACGCGGTCGGTCGGCCCTGCCACCGGCAGCGCCGGAAGCGTCCACTGGAGATGCCACCGGGACGTGCGGTGCGAGACTGAGAAGGGACGTGGAGACCATGACCGCGACGACCGACCGGGCCACCGTCGAGACCACCGCTCCGACGACCGCCACCACTGGAGGACGGGCCGTCCGGTACCTCCTCGCCGGCACCCGACTGGCGCTCGGCTGGATCTTCCTCTGGGCGTTCGTCGACAAGATGTTCGGCCTCGGGATGGCCACCGAGTCGAAGAACGCCTGGATCAACGGGGGCAGCCCCACCCGGGGTTTCCTGACCTTCGGGGTGACGGGCCCGTTCCAGGACCTGTACACCGGGATCGCCGGTGCCGCCTGGGCGGACTGGCTGTTCATGATCGGCCTGGCCGGGATCGGTGTCGCCCTGCTGCTCGGCATCGGCCTGCGGATCGCCGCCGTGACCGGTGGGCTGCTGCTGGTCCTGATGTGGACCGCCGTCCTGCCTCCGGAGAACAACCCCTTCATGGACGACCACCTGATCTACGCCGCGGTGTTGGCGATCCTGGCACTGGTCGACGCCGGCCACACCTGGGGCCTCGGCCGGGTGTGGGCGACGCTGCCCGTCGTCCAGCGGCTGCCCTGGCTGCGCTGACCACCACGCACCACCCCTGAGCGGGCGTCACCACCCCCGGTGACGCCCGCCGACCCGTTGACGGACCCCGCCGCGCCGCGCGGCTCGTGCACTCTCCGCAGGGCTGTGTGCGGGGGCGCAAGGGCGCGATCGAGCAGGTAGCGGGTCCGCCGCACATCGGTGAGGTGCGATCCGGCAGGATCGACGGTGACCGGACACATCACCCGACACGGCAGGAGATCCCCGCATGAACCAGGCAGCAGGCGCCCGATCCGGCAAGCCCGAGGTGGGTCCGATCGAGGGTGCACCGCCCGCCGACCTCGTGATCGAGGACATCACCGTGGGCGACGGCCCGCAGGCGGAGGCCGGCCAACTGGTCAGCGTGCACTACGTCGGCGTGTCGCACTCCACCGGCGGCGAGTTCGACTCGTCCTGGAACCGTGGCCAGGCGTTCGAGTTCCCGCTCGGCGGCGGTCAGGTCATCGCCGGCTGGGACCAGGGCGTGGTCGGCATGCGCGTCGGCGGCCGTCGCCGTCTGACCATCCCGCCACACCTCGGGTACGGCGACCGGGGCGCGGCCGGTGTCATCAAGCCCGGCGAGACGCTGATCTTCGTCGTGGACCTGCTCGGCGTGCGCTGACCGGGTCGCGGGGTCGTCGGCTCACGCCGGCGACCCCGCGCCACGCCGGACCGGGCGGATCAGGCGGCCAACTGCAGGTCCGCCGTCGCCGCGCCGGTGCGACGCGCGGCCGTGACGACCTTGGCCGGCTCCAGGATCTCCATCACGCGGTGTAGACCGCTGGCGCGCAGCACCCGCGCCACCACCGGGGTCGGGTCGACCAGGACCAGCTCGCCACCACAGGCCCGGACGCGCAGGTGCGCGGCGAGCAGCGTGCGGACGCCGGCGGCGGAGAGCAGCCGCAGATCGGACAACTCCAGCTGAATCACCCGACGAGCCGGCGCGGACCACAACGCCGACCGGAACGCCGCCACCGTGGCGATGTCGATCTCGCCCGCCACCCGCATGACGACCACCCGGTCCCCCACGCTGACCTGCACGTCGAGCCGGTCGCTGCCCTCTCCCATGCCAAGAAATCTAGCCGCCACCTCCGACAGTTTCGCCCCTCGGCGGAGTGATTCCGGGTACGCCCAGGGTCATACCCCGAGGTGGCGCTCATCCCCCTAGGGGTGGAGGCTCGGGGGGCCTCCACCCCTGCTCCGTCCGGGCGCTGAGCAGCTCCGGCGGGTCGAGGTCCGGACCCGGGACAGCCCGCCGTCGACCGAGGTGCGCGGCGCGCCGCGCCGGCGCTGCTCGACGGTAGCCGGCACCGGGCGGTGGAGAATAGGCCGATGCTGATCCCCCGGCCGCGGCCGCCTCGGCTGATCCGCCCCGTCCGCGAACCCGCGACGGTTCCCCCGGCGCTGGCCGGTGCGTGGGCACCCACCGACCGTCGGCTCGACCACGTCGAGTTGCTGCCCCTCCCCGAGGGGGCCGTCGGCCCGGAGGACGTGCTGGTCGACGACGCCGGCCGGGTGATCAGTGGCGACGAGGAGGGTCGGCTCTGGTGGTGGCCGGTCGACGCGCCGGCCGGCACCCGACCCCGGCTGCTGGCCGAGACCGGCGGCCGGCCGCTCGGCATCGAGGCGGACCCGTCCGGTGAGGCGCTGGTGGTGTGCGACGCGTACCGCGGGTTGCTGCGGGTCACCCCGGACGGCGCGGTGCACGAACTGACCGGGACCGCACCCCCGGTGCACCTGGCCAACAACGCGACGGTGGCCCGCGACGGCACCGTCTACTTCACCGACTCCTCCGACCGGTTCCCCGTCTCACACTGGAAGCGGGACCTGCTGGAGCACCGCCCCAACGGCCGGGTGCTGGCCCACCGGCCGGGCAGCCGCCGCACCGAGGTGGTGGCCGACGGGCTGTACTTCCCCAACGGCATCGCGCTGACGCCGGACGAGTCGGCCCTGATGCTCGTGGAGACCAGCACCCACCGTCTGCTCCGCGTCGAGTTGGGCGGCGGCGTGCGGGTTCTGGCCGACCTGCCCGCGTACCCGGACAATCTCGCCGCCGTGGGCGACGGCACGTACTGGATAGCGTTGCCCAGTCCTCGGGTGCCGATCGCCGAGCGGCTGCTGCCGCACCCGCGACTGCGCCAGCTCGCCGCGTTGCTGCCCGACGCGATGCAGCCGCAGCCCCGCCGCTACGGGCTGGTGGCGCTCGTCGACGGCGACGGCAGGGTCCGCCGGACGCTGCACGGCCCGAACGGGCACTACTGGATGATCACCGGGGTACGCCAGCACGGTGACCACCTCTGGCTGGGCAGCCTGATCGGGCCGGGAGTGGCCCGCGTACCCCTGGGGTGAACGCCGGGGTCGCCGGAGCACGCGCGCGGCGGCGGGCCGGTTCGCCGCAGCGGACCGGCCCGTTCGACCGCCGTGTTTATCAGCGGCCGCTGACCGAGGGTGCCGGGGCGGGCGAGCCGCCGGCCACCGCACCCGGGTGGGCCGGAGCGAGCGGCGCGGGCTTGAGCCCCGGCGGCACCGGCAACGCGCTGCCTCGGACGAACTCGTCCCAGCTCACGTTCCAGGCCGTCCAGCCGTTGCCCGGTTGCAGCTCCACCTCGGTGCCCTTCACGGTGACGAGGTCACCGACCTGGGTCACCCCCATCAACCAGTCAGCCGCGGTCGCGGAGACGTTGGCGCAGCCGTGTGAGACGTTCGTGTTGCCCTGGTCCCCCTCCGACCAGGGGGCGGAGTGGATGAACTCGCCGCCCCAGGTGTAGCGCTGAGCGTCGTCGACGTCGACCACGTAGCCGCCGTTGGGCTCACCGCGGGTGTCGAAGGTGGTCCGCTCGTGCTTCTCCATGATCACCATCTTGCCGCTCGAACTCGGCGTGCTCGGCTTGCCCAGGCTGACCGGGATCCGGCGGAGCTGTTTGCCGTCCTGCAGGACCGTCATCTGCTTGGTCGCGTTGTCGATCTCCAGCGACACCTGTCGCCCGATCTTGGACGTCGCGGTCCGCTCGGCGTCACCGACCTTGTCCTTGCCGATCGGCAGGCCCTCCAGACCGGCCCGGACGCTGATCGTCGTACCCGGCTTCCAGAAATCGGGGGCCCGGTAATAGACCTGAGTTCCGTCCTCAAGCCATGACCAGGTGCCGGGCTGCGGAGGATTCGTCTTCACGAACAAGCGCCGCTGAACATCCGCTCTGGCCTCTTTCGGAATTCCCGGGTCGAACGCGACGGTAACCGGCATCGCCGTGCCGTACGTCCGATTACCGACGAAATAGAGGGTGCTGGTGACCTGCGGTTTGGTCGATTTGGCCATGGTGGTGAAGGTGGTGGTGCGCGTGGTGGTGGCACCGGAGTCACCGGTGGCAGTCACCTCGGCGGTGTAGGTCCGTTTCGGTTGCAGCGGAGCGGTCGGTACCCAGCCCGACCCGTCCTCGCGCGGCTCGGCGTTGACCTGCTTGCCCTTGTCGTCGGTCAGCCGTACGCCGGTGACCCGCCCTCCCTTGACCACGGTGCCCACCTCGGCGCTGACCGGCACGTCCCGGGTCTTGTCCCCCGGTGTGACCGCGAGCTCCGGCGGGGCGGCGTGCTTCTTGGCCGAGCCGGTCGCGGACTCCCGGTCGGCGGTGCACCCACCCAGGACGAGTGGTGCGGCCGCGATGGTTACCGCCAACAGCGTCAATCGCCGCCTACACGTCATGTTCAGTCCCCCCGTTTTCGGCTTCCCTATGCCGACATTCTCGCTTCCCGGGCATGCGCGATTACGGCATTCAGAAATAATTGTCAGCGCATTTGTCGGCACGATTCTCCGAGAATGTTCCCCTTGGTGGCATAGGGGCTCACCGGCCCCTGTCGTGCCGCTTGCCGCGCTCTGGGACGAGCATCGCCGGCTGTCCGGATGACGCCCTCTCGCGGCGGTTGAGGTGAACCGGGCCGAAGGCGGCGTACCCCCTTGATCCACTCCGGTTCGCCGAAATCGCGGTATCCGAGCGCCGGGGACACCCCGACATCGGCGAAACCGAGTGGATCAAGGCCGAAGGAGGCGGCGAACGTGCGACCCGCGCGCCCGCTGGCGCCTCGGGCGCCGGAGGTGCGGGCGCCGGGGGCGCGGACGCCGGGGGCGCGGACGCCGGAGGCGCGGACGCCGGAGGCGCGGACGCCGGAGGCGCGGACGCCGGAGGCGCGGAAGTAGGAGGTCATACCGGCCGGCGCACCTCGACAGCTCGCTTTTGTCAGTTGGAGCGAAACTTCTGCCGAACGCGACGAAGCTTTGCCTTCGTCCGGGGGCAAGGGTAGGGTCACGATCTAGATAGAGGGTTGCCCATTAGTCGATCAGCCTGCCGCCACCCCTGCCGGGTCGCCGTGTTCCGCTCCTGACGGGGCCGGGCCGCACCCGAGCGCCGTCCGTCATCGTCCAGCCGGAGCCCGCCTCCGGCCGGTTCGGCGCGCCCGGGCGACGGCAGACCGGTCGACCGCCGCCGACGGTGTGCCAGCCGTCAGGAAGGGACCACCACCATGGATCGACAGATCAACCGACCGGAGCCGACACCGGCGTCGGAGGGGGTCAGCCGGCGTGGAGTGTTGCGCGCCGCGACCGTCTCCGCTGCCGCCGTCGGCGCCGCCGGTCTGCTCGCCGGGCCGGCCGGCGCCGCGCCCGCCGCATCGGCGCAGGGCCGGCGCCGGGTGCCGGTGGACCGGATCAGCATCCAGCTCTACACGCTGCGCGACCAGCTCGCCGCCGACCTGCCCGGCACGTTGGACGCGCTGCGCCGGATCGGCTACCGGCGGGTGGAGCACGCCGGTTTCGTCGGACGCACCGCCGCGGAGTTCCGGGCGGCACTCGACGAGGCGGGGCTGCGCGCCACCTCCGGGCACACCGGCATTCCGCAGCCGTTCGACGCCGCCACCTGGGAACAGGCCCTTGAGGAAGCGAACGTGGTGGGCAGCAAGAAGATCGTCCACCCGTACTTCGGTCGGGACGCGGCCGGCCAGCCGATCCGGGACCCCGCCGTCTACCGTGCCCTGGCTCGGGACCTGAACAAGGCCGGGCGGCTCGCCGAGCGCGCCGGGCTCGACTTCGGCTACCACAACCACCAGCTCGAGTTCGTGCCGCTGACCGGCGGCTCGACCGGGTTCGACATCCTCACCGCGCAGACCGACCCGCGGCTCGTCCACTTCGAGTTGGACCTCTACTGGACCTGGCGCGGTGCGCACGACCCGGTCGACGTGATCCGGGCCAACCGTGGCCGGATCCGCCAGGTCCACGTCAAGGACCTCGACGTCGAGGGCGGTTTCGCCGACCTCGGCGACGGCCTGATCGACTTCGGGCGGATCTTCGCGCACGAGCGGGAGGCCGGCATCGAGGAGTACATCGTGGAGCGCGACGACGCGGGCACCCCGCCACGCTCCCCCGCCGACGCCCTGGACACCGCCCGGGTCGGCTTCGACTATCTCGCCTCACTTCGGTACTGAAACCACCTCGGGGGACGACCTGATGAACAGGACCGCATTCGTGTCCGCCCTGCTGCTGGTGACGGCCGGCCTGACCGTGCCGCCGTCAGCAGCAGTCGCCGCACCGGCCGCACCGCCGGACAGCAGCTTCCAGAAAGTGACCCTGAACGACTTCCCGGGCGAGCCGATCAGCCTCGCCGTCCTGCCCGACCTGCGGGTGCTGCACACCTCCCGCACCGGTGAGGTCCGCATCCACGACCCGCGCACCGGGCTGAACACCCTCGCCGCCGACATCCCCGTGTACGAGCACGACGAGGAGGGGTTGCAGGGGGTCGCGATCGACCCGAACTTCGCCCAGAACAAGTGGGTGTACCTCTACTACTCGCCGCCGATGGACACTCCGGTGGACGACCCGGCGACCCCGGACGTCAACGAGGGGGACGCGCCGGAGACCGGCACCGAGGCGGACTGGCAGCGGTTCAAGGGCGCGCTGCGGCTGTCGCGGTTCAAGCTGGAGGGGATGAAGCTCAACCTCGCCAGCGAGCAGCAGATCATCGACGTGCCGACCGACCGGGGCATCTGCTGCCACGTCGGCGGGCAGATCGACTTCGACAGCAAGGGCAACCTGTACCTGTCGACCGGTGACGACACCAACCCGTTCGCCTCGGACGGCTACATCCCGATCGACGAGCGGGCCGACCGGAACCCGGCGTACGACGCCCAGCGCACCTCGGCCAACACCAACGACCTGCGCGGCAAGCTGCTGCGCATCAAGGTGAAGCCCGGTGGGGGTTACACGGTGCCGGCCGGCAACCTGTTCAAGCCGGGGACGGCGCAGACCCGCCCGGAGATCTACGCGATGGGGCTGCGCAACGCGTTCCGGTTCGCCGTCGACAAGCGGACCGACGACGTGTACCTGGCCGACTACTCGCCGGACGCGTCCTCCCCGAACCCGGAGCGCGGTCCGGCCGGGCACGGTCGGTGGATGCTCATCGACAAGCCGGCGAACTACGGCTGGCCGTACTGCGTGACGCCGACCATCGCGTACCGCGACTACGACTTCGCCACCGGCGAGTCGGGTGCGAAGTTCAACTGCAAGCGCCCGGTCAACGACTCGCCCCACAACACGGGCAAGCGGATCCTGCCGCCGGTCGAGCAGCCGGAGGTCTGGTACCCCTCGGCGGCCTCCGGGGAGTTCCCGCAGTTGGGCACCGGTGGCATCGGCCCGATGGGCGGCCCGGCGTACGACTACGACGGCACCAGCACGTCGCGTACCCGGTGGCCGGCCTACTACGACGGGGTGC
The DNA here is from genome assembly GCF_029581455.1 of Micromonospora sp. WMMD964. Taxonomy (NCBI): domain Bacteria; kingdom Bacillati; phylum Actinomycetota; class Actinomycetes; order Micromonosporales; family Micromonosporaceae; genus Micromonospora; species Micromonospora sp. WMMD964. Next base: position 4,644,960 of record NZ_CP120860.1, read on the forward strand.
CGCTGTTCTACGAGTGGACCCGGGACTACATCAAGGAGTTCCGCCTCGACTCCAACGGGAACGTCGCGGACATCCGTTCGGTGGTCCCCTCCATCGTGGTGGACAACCCGATGGACATGGAGTTCGGCCCGGACGGTTCGCTCTACGTGCTGGAGTACGGCGACGGCTACTTCGCCGAGAACCCGGACGCGCAGCTGGCCCGGATCGACTTCGTCCGCGGCAACCGGACGCCGATCCCGAAGATCAGCGGCACCCCGACCGTCGGGCAGGCCCCGCTGACCGTCGCGTTCTCCAGCGCCGGCACCACCGACCCGGACGGTGACAAGCTGACCTACGCGTGGGACTTCAACGCGGACGGCTCGGTGGACAGCACCGACCCGAACCCGTCCTGGACGTTCGCGGAGAACGGCTCGTACACCCCGACCCTGAAGGTGACCGACCGCACCGGCCGGTCCGCCTCGGCGACGCTGCCGTTGGTGGTCGGGCCGACCGCGCCGGTCATCGAGTTCGTCGCCCCGGTCGCCGGGCAGCCCTTCCAGTTCGGGCAGACCGTCGCGTACGAGGTGAAGGTCACCGACGACCTGCCGGTGGACTGCTCCCGGGTGACGGTCACCTACGTGCTCGGGCACGACGAGCACGGACACCCGTTGTCCACGTCGACCGGCTGCACCGGAAGCATCCCGACCTTCGTGGACGGTGGGCACGCCGGCGCGGACAATCTGACCGCGGTGTTCGTCGCCGAGTACACCGACGCGCCGACCGAGCCGGGCGTACCGCCGCAGTCCGCCTCGGCCACTGTCGTGCTGGACCCGGATCCGGTGGCCGGCCTGGCCGGCTGACCGGTAGACGATGACAGCGGCGGCGGCCGGAACGCTCCGGCCGCCGCCGCACGTCGTCGGGCGCCGACCCCCGCCGGACGCGGGAATCCGCCGCTCAGCTCCAGTCGCTGTCGACGTGGTTGTCCCGCCAGCGTCCACCCACCGGTGGGGTGTCCAGCCGCATCCCCTCGTCGGCGTTGCCGGCGAGGTCGTTGTCCTCGACCCGGCAGTCCACACAACTGCCGCGCTCGGTGATCCAGAGCCCGTGGGTCTGGGTCTGGTTGTCGTGGTTGTCCCAGATCCGGTTGCCGCGGATGGTGGCCGAGTCGAACGGCGCGTCGATCGTGACACCGGCCCGTCGGTGCGGCGCGGGGGCCAGCTCGTACCCGCACCCGGGCGGCGGCACGTCCCCGCTCCACGCGGTGAACGCGTCCGGGCGGACCGGGGCGAGCATGAGTTCGTCGCCACTGTTGGCGGCGACCATGGCGACGGCCTGCCCGACCCGCAGGACCTTGCCCCGGTGGCCGTCGTGCGGCCAGGTGGCCGACCGGTCCACGAGTGTCCGCTCGCTGTAGCGGACGGCGTCGCCGGCACCGCCGGCGCCCTGCGCGTACTGCCGGCCGTTGTTGCGGATCCGGTTGTTGAGCAGCACCGCGTCGCTCATCTGGTGGTCGATCCGGACCGCGTCCAACCCGTTGCCCCAGAGTTCGTTGCTCTCGATCACCACGTCCCGGATCGTGCCCTGGTAGCCGCGTCCGAGGTTCTGCGCGTGGTAGCCGTGCCGACCGTTGCCGCTGATCCGGTTGCCCCGCACGGTGTACGGGCCGGGGCTGTTGCCGATGCTGACGCCGTCGCGCAGGTTCGCGTCGATGACGCAGTCGGTGAGCAGCCCGCCCCGCCCGGCGACGGCAGCGGTGCCCTGCGCCGACACGTCGAAGCCGGTCTCCAGGTTGCCGGTCATCGTGCAGGCGGAGACGATCAGACCGTCGGCGCCCCAGTCGGAGATGCCGAATCGGTTGCCCTGACTGTGGCAGCCGACGATGCGGTAGCCGCGCGGTGGTTCCCAGTAGTCCTTCTGCAACTCCAGGAAGATGCCGTTGGTGCCGTTGGCCAGGGCGGTGCAGTTGGCGATGGTCAGGCGTTCCATCGTGCCCCACCCGCCGATACCGACCCCGATGCCGGCTCCGCCGATCTGCTCGCCGTTGTCCAGGCGGCCGCAGCCCACCACCACCACACCGTCGATGAGCGAGTCCTGGAGGAAGTCGCACCCCAACCCGGTGGCGGCGGTGTGGTGGATGTAGAGGTTGCGGAACACGCCGCGCACCACGTATTGCAGGCCGAGGCCCTTGGCCAGGTAGTTGTACTCGGCCATCGCCACGCCCGAGCCGTCGATCTGGAAGTCGGCGAAGGTGCAGTCGGCGATGTGCCGGTCCCGGTCGGCACCGTGCTGCACTGTGGTCCAGAACGCCAACGGGGTCGGGTCGGCCCGGTTGCCCTCGTTGCTGAGCATGAACCGGGTCGCCGCCGGACCGGCACCGATCAGCGACACGCCGCTGCGCCACACCGTGCCCGCGTCCCGGATCGAGTAGATACCCGGCGGGCAGTAGATGACCCGGGCCCGCCCGTCCGAGGCGTAGCCGGCGCCGAGGCGGTCCACGAGGGCGGCCAACGCCGGCTGGTCGTTCGTCGAGCCGTCACCGGTCAGCCCGTACTCCAACGCGTCGCAGTAGAGCGGCGCGCCGGCCGCGGCGGGCCGGCGCACCCGGACCGAGTTGAGTATCAGCTCGTTCGCCACGGGCCGGCTCCCTTCGACGCGGTCGGTGCGCTCCGGCGGGGCCGACTTCCCGGTGCGGCGGCCGGGAAACCCGGCCCGGACGACACCGTCGGGAGAGAGCGGCCCGATCGCCGCGCCGTGGGCCCGGACGTGCGTCGGTCCCGGCGCCGCACGGGCGACGCCGGGACCTTGGGGGTACGCGTCAGACGGCGGCGATCAGCAGCGCCGGGCGCTCCACGCAGTCGGCGACGTGCCGCAGGAAGCCACCGGCCACCCCGCCGTCGCAGACCCGGTGGTCGAAGGTGAGGCTGAGCTGGGTCACCTTGCGGACGGCGAGTCGCCCGTCGACCACCCACGGCTTGTCCACGATCCGTCCGACCCCGAGCAGGGCCGCCTCCGGGTGGTTGATGATCGGGGTGGAGCCGTCGACGCCGAACACCCCGTAGTTGTTCAGGGTGAAGGTGCCGCCGGTCAGGCGGGCCGGGGGCAGGCTGCCGGCGCGTGCGGCGGCGGTGGTCGCCGTCAGCTCGGCGGCCAGCTCGGCGGTGGTGAGCCGGTGGGCGTCGCGCAGCACCGGCACCAGCAGACCCCGGTCGGTCTGCGCGGCGATGCCGAGGTGCACCCCGGCGGACTGGACGATCCGCTGCCCCTCGGTGTCGACCCGGGCGTTGAGCTGCGGGAACCGGCGTAGCCCGCTGAGGCAGATCCGGGCCAGCAGCGCCAGGATGCTCACCGGCGCGTCCGGGGTGGCAGCGTTGATCGCCGCGCGGGTCTCCAGCAGACCGGTGGCGTCCACGTCGACCCAGATGGTCACCTCGGGGATCTCCCGCCGGCTGCGGGAGAGCTTGTCGGCGATCGCCTTGCGGACGCCGGTGAGGGGGACGATCACGTCACCCTCCCCGGTCGGTGCGAGGGCGACGTGCGGGTCCGGGACGGCGGCGAGCCGGGCGGCGGGTGCGGTCAGCGCGGCCTCCACGTCGGCGCGGCGGATCACGCCCCCGGGCCCGGTGCCCCGCACGGTGGCGAGGTCGATGCCGCGCTCGCGGGCCAACCGACGCACGATCGGCGAGATGACCAGGGCGGCCGTCGATGGCGCCGGGCCGCCGGACGCGGCGTCTCCGGCGGAGGTACGACCAGCCGTCGGCCCGCCGTCGGACCCGGCCGTGTCGGACCAGGCCGTGTCGGACCAGGCCGTGTCGGACCGGGAGCCGTCAGATCCGGCGGCGTCGGACCCGACAGTGTCGGACCGGGACGGGTCCGCCGGGCCGACCGGCTCGGGGGCGAGGGCCAGTCGTGGCCGACGCCTACGGCGGGTGGCGCCGCCGTGGCCGGTGCCGTACCCGATCAGCACGTTGCCGGAACCGGCCCGCTCCTCCTCGCGGTAGGTGGCGTGCCCGGCCGGCTCGTCGCCGCCGTCCAGCGGCGCGATGGTGATCAACGGCTGGCCGACGGGGCGTACCTCACCGGCCGCGCCGTGCAGGGTGACCACCCGACCGGCGTACGGGCAGGGCACGTCCACGACCGCCTTGGCCGTCTCCACCTCGACCACGCTCTGGTCGACGGTGACCACGTCGCCCACGGCGACCCGCCACTCGACGATCTCGGCCTCGCTCAGCCCTTCGCCCAGGTCGGGCAGGAGGAAGACCTGGGTTCGTTCGACGGTGGTCATGCCGCCGCCCAACGCGCGTCCGGCTGGTCGTCCCACTGCAGGCGGGCCACCGCGTCGAGCACCCGGTCCACGCCGGGCAGGTGGGTGTGCTCCAGCATCGGCGCCGGGTACGGGATGTCCAGCCCGGCCACCCGCAGCACCGGGGCGTGCAACGCGTGGAAGCAGCGCTCCTGCACCCGGGCGGCGATCTCCGCGCCGACCCCCGCGAAGCCGGGCGCCTCCTGGATCACCACGCAGCGGCCGGTACGCCGCACCGAGGCGGCGATGGTGGCGTCGTCGAACGGCACGATGGTGCGGACGTCGACCACCTCCAGGTCCCAGCCCTCCTCCCGGGCGGCCTCGGCGGCCTCCAACGCGACCGGCACCGCCGGCCCGTACGCGACGAGGGTGGCGTCGCGCCCGGGGCGACGCACGACGGCCCTCCCGAACGGCTCGGCACGCGCGGGCAGCTCCGCGTCGGCGCTGGCGAAGTAGAGCTTCTTGGGCTCCATGAAGACCACCGGGTCGGGGTCGTCGATCGCCTCGCGCAGCAGGGAGTACGCGTCCTCGACGGTGGCCGGGGTGACCACCTTCAGTCCCGGGGTGTGCGCGTAGTACGCCTCGGACGAGTCGCAGTGGTGCTCGACCCCGCCGATGCCACCGGCGTACGGCACCCGGATGACGATCGGCACGCTCAGCGCGCCCCGGGTGCGGTTGCGCAGCTTCGCCACGTGCGAGGCGATCTGCTCGAACGCCGGGTACGCGAACGCGTCGAACTGCATCTCGACGACCGGCCGCAGCCCGGACATGGCCAGGCCGACGGCGAAGCCGACGATGCCGGCCTCGGCGAGCGGGGTGTCGAAGCAGCGGTCCTCGCCGAAGCGGGCCTGCAGGCCGTCGGTGATCCGGAAGACGCCGCCGAGTTGACCGACGTCCTCACCGAAGACGACGACCCGGTCGTCGGCGGCGAGGGCGTCGGCGAGCGCGGTGTTGAGCGCCTTCGCCATGGTGGTGGCCATCAGGCGTCACCCTCCTCGTCGCGGGCGGCGGCCAGCTCGGCGCGGACCTGCTCGCGCTGTTCGACCAGTTGCGGCGTGGGCTCGGCGTACACGTGGTCGAAGAGGCTCAGCGGGTCGACGGTCGGCTGCTCGTTCATCCGCGCCCGCAGGTCCGCCGCGTACGCCTCGGCCTGCTCGGCGACCTCGGCGACGGCCGCGTCGTCGAGGACGCCGCGGGCCCGCAGGTAGGTCTCCAGGCGGGCGAGCGGGTCCCGGTCGCGCCAGGCGTCGACCTCGGCGCCGTCGCGGTAGCGGCTGGCGTCGTCGGCGTTGGTGTGCGGTTCCATCCGGTAGGTGTGCGCCTCGACCAGGAACGGACCGTTGCCGGCGCGGGCGTGGGCGACCGCGCGGGTGAGCACGGCGAGCACCGCGACCGGGTCGTTGCCGTCGACCTGCTCGCTCGGTACGCCGTACCCGACACCCTTGTACGCCAGCGACGGCGCGGCGGTCTGCCGGGACAGCGGGACGCTGATCGCGTACCTGTTGTTCTGCACGAAGTAGACGACCGGCGCCTTGAACACGGCGGCGAAGTTGATCCCCTCGTGGAAGTCGCCCTCGCTGGTCGCGCCGTCACCGATGAAGGCCAACGCCACCGTGTCGCGCCCCTGGTACGCCTCGCCGTGCGCCAGCCCGGCGGCGTGCACACACTGGGTGGCGAGCGGGGTGCACTGCGGCGCGGTGCGTACCTCGGTCGGGTCGTAGCCGCAGTGCCAGTCACCGCGCAGCAGGGTGAGCACCTCGACCGGGTCGATGCCCCGGGCAACCAGAGCCATCGACTCGCGGTAGGTGGGGAAGACCCAGTCGGTGTCACGGACCGCGAGGACCGCGCCGACCTGGCACGCCTCCTGGCCCCGCGAGGACGGGTAGACGGCCAGGCGACCCTGCTTGGTCAGGGCGGTGGCCTGGGTGTCGAAGCGGCGGCCGAGCACCATCCGGCGGTACAGCTCGCGCAGCACCTCGACGGGCGGCTCCGGGTAGTCGGTGCGGGCGGGCAGCGGCGTGCCGGTCGGGTCGAGCAGGCGGACCGGCTCGGTGTTCGGCAGCAGCGGACGCGCCGGGTCGGGCGGGGTGGCCGCTCGACGGGTGCGCGGGGATGCCCTGCGGACCGCCTGGGGAGTGGTCGTCACGGCGGAACCTCCTGGGACGTGTGGTGGGCCTATGCTTCCGCCTGTCGGATGATTGACTCAAGATCCACGCGGAAGGCGGGACGGTTGGCATGCAGAGGGGCCGACAGTGAGCCAGGAGACCGCCGACGGAGCGGGCCGGGCGGCGGGATCGGGACGATCGGCCCGAGGTCTGGACGAGGTGGATCGACGGATCCTCGACGAGCTGGTCCGGGACGGCCGCACGTCGGTGCGGACCCTCGCCGAGCGGATCCACATCTCCCGCACCAACGCGTACGCGCGGGTGGAGCGGCTCCTGCGCGACGGGGTGATCACCGGGTTCCGGGCCCAGGTGGCGCCCGAGGCGGCCGGGCTGGGCACCTCGGCGTACATCGCCTTGACGATCGAGCAGAACACCTGGCGGGAGGTGTCCGCCGAGCTGGCCCGGGTGCGCTACATCGAGCACGCCGCGCTGCTCGGCGGCGACCACGACGTCCTCGCGCTGGTCCGCGCGCCGGACAACGCCGCGCTGCGGGACGTGGTGCTGGGCCGGGTGCAGAGCATTCCCGGGGTGCTGTCCACCCGCACCTGGCTGGTGTTCGAGGAGTTCGACGGGGCAGGCAGCCCGTGGGCCTGACCCGGCTCACCGGACGGGCGGGGCCTCCAGGCCTTCCCGGTCGGCCAGCTCCAGCAGCGGCTCCAACGAGTGCCGGTCGCCGTCCAGGCCGGCGTGCGGGTCGCCGCGCTCGGCGAAGCGGGCCGGCACGGACAGCACGTCGAAGTCCTCCGGGCGGGCGTCGTCCAGCTCGGCCCACTCCAACGGGGCCGACACCAGCGCCCGGGGCGTGGGGCGGATGGAGTACGCCGAGGCCATCGTGTGGTCGCGCGACATCTGGTTGTAGTCCACGAAGACCGGCCGGTCCCGCTGGTCGCGCCACCAGGTGGTGGTGACCAGTTCCGGCAACCGGCGCTGCATCTCCCGGCCCAACGCGAGCACCGCGCGGCGGCACTCACCGAAGCCCCACCGCGGCTCGATCGACAGGTAGATGTGCAGGCCCCGCCCGCCGGTGGTCTTCGGATAGCCGGTCATCCCCAACTCGGCGAGGAAGGCACGGACCTCCCGAGCCACCGGCACGACCTGCTCGAAGCCGACGCCGGGCAACGGGTCGAGGTCGATGCGGAGCTGGTCGGGGCGTTCCACGTCGGCGGCGCTGACCGGCCACGGGTGGAACCGCAGCGTGCCGAGGTTGGCGGCCCAGATCACCACCGCCAGCTCGCTCGGCGCGATCTCGTCGGCGGTGCGGCCACTGGGGAACGTGATGTGGGCGGTGCGCACCCACTCGGGCGCGCCCGCCGGCAGCCGTTTCTGGTAGAACGCGTCGCCCCGGTTGGTCTGCCGGGTGGCGATCGTCGCTCCCTCGAAGACACCGCGCGGCCAGCGTTCCAGCATCGTCGGGCGGTCCCGCAGCGCGCGCAGGATGCCGTCGCCCACCGCCAGGAAGTAGCGGACCACGTCCAGCTTGGTCAGCCCTCGCTCCGGGAAGTAGGGCTTGTCGGGGCTGGAGACGCGGACCAGCCGCTCCCCCACCCGGATCTCCTCCGCCGCCGTGGCCACGCCCCCGAGAGTACGACGCGGGGGCGTGCCGGGCGGGCCACCGCCCGCAGACAGCGTGGCGGGCGGGCTACCCCGGCCGGGCTAGCGGCCGGGGACCAGCGTGGCGGGTTGCTGCGGGAGTTCCTGCGTCGGGCCGCCGACCTGGGTGGGCGGCGTCCCGGGTGGCTCCTCGGCGACGGCGGTCTGCTGCTCCGGCGGCACCGCCGGAGTGGACCGGCGGGCCACGAAGCCCGGCGTCCAGTCCTTCAACCGCAGCGCCGGTCGCTCGACCAGCTTCCAGGAGACGAACGCGGCGGCGAAGGCGGCGGCCACCGACATCGCGGCGAACGGCACGTAGCCCCAACGGCTCCAGCCGAGACTCGCCATCACCTGCTGGAAGACGAAGCCGTAGATGTAGATGCCGTACGAGTAGTCGTTCTTACGGCCCACCCAGTGCAACTGGCGCGGCATCCGCACCGACAGCCAGACCAGCAGGTACGCGAACGCCGGCAGACCGATGACGAAGAAGCCGCCGAACAGCAGCGACAGCCCGAGCGCCACCGCCGAGCCGATGCCCAGCGCGTCGTTGACCGGCACCCGCTCCCGGTAGAGATCCAGGGTGGCGCCGAAGGCGAAGAGGAAGCCCAGGTAGACGATGTAGTGGAAGCTCATGCCGCCCACCAGGGGCGAGGTGAACGACCAGCTCGCCGTCGACACCGGGCCGCTGAACTGCCCGGAACTCACCCAGTCCTGCAGGATGCTCAGGTAGAGCGCGACGGTCAGGAACAGCACGAACCGGCGGGCGTTGCGCAGCACCGCCGTCGCGGCGAGCACACCCACCACGACATAGCAGAACATCTCGTACTTGAGCGACCACAGGGCGCCGTTGAAGACGCTGGAGTTGCTCTTGTCGCCCCACGGGGTGGTGTCCCGGAGCAGATCGTGAATGCCGTACTGGCGAACGCCGGTCCACCAGTTGGCCTGCAGGTAGGCGAGCGGACCGCCGGGCTCCCAGGGGTCGTCGAAGAAGCCGGCCGTGCTGCCGTGCTCGCGCAGTGCGACGAGGGGGGCGACCACCAGCGCGGTGATCAGCAGGCAGACCCACAGACCGGGGAAGATGCGCAGGGCCCGGTGCCAGGCGTAGCGGATCAGACCGGTACGCCGGGCGCTGCGGGTGATCAGCAGGCCGGACAGGACGAAGAAGCCGTAGACGGCCATGGTGCCGACGTTGGTCTGCCGACCGGTGAGGTGGTAGCCGAGGTCGCTTGCCCCGAAGCCGAGCGGCTTGGAGTGCGACAGCACGACGCCGACGGCGAGGCAGAGTCGGATCAGCCCGATGCCGTTGCTGCGGCCGGAGAGCAGATCGGCCAGCGTGCCACGGGATCGCAGGAGGGCGGGGGTAGTCATGCGGCCAGGAACCTCTCGACCATCAGGCGGGCACCTCGGCGCCGGCGTGCTCCCACAACTGCTTCATCTCGGTGTGCAGATCGTCGCTCGGCGACCAGCCGAGCAGCTCGGCGGCCAGCCCGACGTCGAGCCGCTGCCAGGTGGTCTCGGCGGGGCCGGTGTGCTCGGCCTCGACCAGGTCGGTCGGCACCTCGCTGACGTCGATGAGGAGCTGGACCATATCACGCGCGCTGGCCGCCACCCCCCGGCCGATGTTGATCACGCGGCCGCCCGCGTCGGGGCGGGTCACGGCCAGCAGCACGGCGGAGACGACGTCGCTGAGGCCGACGAAATCGCGCCGGGAGCCGAGCGGGGCCAACTCCAACCGGGCCCGCTCGCCGGCCCGCTGCGCGTCGCGCAGTCGACCCGCGACCACGCCGAGCAGGCTGTGCCCGGGCTGACCGGCGCCGATGACGTTGCCGACCCGCAGCGTGACGCTCTCGACCAGGCCCTGCCGGTGCGCCTCGGTGAGCGCGGTGGTGCAGCGCACCTTGAACTCGCCGTACGCCATCACCGGCGCCGGGGGCAGGTCCTCGGGCATCGAGGTGTCGACCGGGACCAGCCCGTACTCGTGCACGCTGCCCAGCTGGACCACCCGGATCCGCCGTGGCAACCGGCCGGCGGCCTCGATCAGGCGCTCGACCAGGGTGACGTTGACCGCGAGCATCTGCTCCTCGCTCAGACCCCACATCCCGCCCGCCGCGTTGATCACCACGTGCGGGTCGAGGTCGCGCAGCATCTCGGTGATCTCGTCGACGTCGGCGGCGGCCAGGTCCAGTGCGCGGACCCGCACCCCCGCGCCGATGGTCTTCGGGGTGCGCGCGACGGCGACCACGGTGTGGCCCTGGTCGGCCAGCGCGCGGCAGATCGGGTCACCCAGGAAACCGGTGCCACCCAGCACGGTCACCCGCAGTGGCTGCCGGGCGCCGTCCGCCGGGGGTCGTGGAGCGATCGTCATGGCGTCTCCCGGGCTGTCGTCGGTCATCGGCCCGGCCCGAACGCGTGCCGGGACAGGCTGCGTACGCCGGCCATCTTGCCGGAGAGGACCGCCGTCGGCAGCAGGGTGATGGCGTGCAGCCGCGACGACATGTAGTGCCGGGCCGCCCGCGCCGCCCGGGGCCAGCCGTGCTCGTCCATCCGCCGGGCGACGTCGACGAAGTACGCCCGCGCCTCGGTGAACCGGGAGCCGTTGACCGCGTCGGCGGCGGACTTGCTGACCGCGTGCCGCCGGTACTGGAAGCACAGGGTGTTGTCGACGGCCATCTGCTCGCCGCGCTGGATCAGATCGATCACCAGGGCCAGGTCCTGGATGACCTGGAACTCGTCGCGGAAGTCGACGGCCTTGAGCGCGTCGGTGCGCCAGCAGATCGACGGGAAGTAGAACCAGCAGCCGCGCAGCAGGCTGGCCGCCAGGTCCTCACCGCCCATCAGCTCGCGGGAGTCGACCCGGGGGGCGTAGAGCCGCCGCTTGGCCTCGTCGACCATCGTGTTGACGACCGTGCCCTCGGCGTCGATGACCTCGACGCCCGGCTGGATCATGCACACGCCCGGGTACTGCTCGATCACCGACCGCACGGTCGCGACGTAGTTGGGGTGCATGATGTCGTCGGTGCCCATCATCACCAGGTACTCGTGCTCGGCGAGGCCGACGCACTTGCGGTAGTTGCCGGTGACCCCGAGGTTGCGCTCGTTGCGCTGGTACCGCACCCGCTCGTCGTCGATGCCGGCGAACCACTCGGGCACCCCCGGCTCGGTGCCGTCGTCGACCACGGTGAGGCGCCAACCACTGTCACTCTGCGCCATCACGCTGCGCACCGCCGCCTGCATGAGAGGCACGCTTCCGTAGTACGGCAGCATGATGTCGACAATCATCAGGTCGGGGAACCTCACTGTGCGTGGTGGATGTGCTCGACAGGCGCGGCCACATTATCAGGCTCCGACCCACGATCGAGCACCGCCGAACCGGACACCGCGCCCACACCGACGACGGTCCGCCGCCGGGGTGGGCGAGCGCTATCATCGTCGCGCCCCGTACCGCCCGCCCCCCGGATCGGACGCCGATGTCAGACCGCGCCGTCGCCACGGACGCGCAGCCCGCGCAGCCCACCGCCGGGGGTACGCCCCCGCCCGCCGCCGTGCCCGACCCCCGGCCGCTGCGGCTCGCCCGCCAGGTGGCGCGAAGCGTCTGGTTCTGGCCGACGGCGTTCGCCGCGCTCGCGGTCGGCTGGCGGCTCGGCGGTCCGGAGATGTGGCACGACGAGTTGGTCACCATCGACGTGGCGACCCGCTCCACCGGGCAGATCCTGGGCATGCTGGCGAACGTCGACGCCGTGCACGGGGCCTACTACCTCTTCATGCACGGCTGGACGACGCTGTTCGGCACCGGGCCGGCCGCGGTGCGGCTGCCGTCGGTGCTGGCGATGGTCCTGGCCACGGCCTGCGTGGCGCTGACCGGGCGGCGGCTGTTCGACCACCGCACGGGTGTCGCCGCCGGGTTCGTCTTCGCCCTGCTGCCCACCGTCACCCGATTCGGGCAGGAGACCCGTTCGTACGCGTTCGTCGTCCTCGGCGCCGCCGCGGCGACTCTGTTCCTGCTCCGCGCGCTGGAGCGGCCGGGGTTCCTGCGGTGGGCGGCGTACGCGCTCGCGGTGGCCGGCACCGGCCTGGTCAACGTCGTCGCGCTGACCATGCTGCTCGGGCACGGGGTGGCCGTCCTGATCCACTGCTGGCGGGAGCGCCGCTGGTGGTCGGTGGCCTGGTTCGCGCTCGCCACCGCCGCCGGGGCGGCGATCGCCGCGCCGGTGCTCCTGCGCGGGATGAAGCAGGCGGGCCGGCAGATCAGCTGGATCCCGGACAGCTCGCCCTGGACCGTCTGGGAGCAGGTCTACGGTTCGACCCTGATCGCCGTCGCGGTGACCGCGCTGGCCGTGCTGGGTCTGCTGACCCACCTGGGCCGGGACACCGTGACCCGGACGCTGAGCGCGGCGCTGATCGCCGCGCTGCCGGTGCCGGTGATCCTGGTGGCCGCCACCGGCGACATCAACTACTTCTTCTCCAAGTACCTGCTGTTCCTGATGCCGGCCTGGGCGGTGCTCGCCGGCGCGGGGCTCGCCGCGCTGCGTCGTACCCCGCTGATCGCGGTGGCGCTCGCCGTGGTGGCCGCGCTGTCGGTGCCCGGTCAGCTCGCCATGCGCGCCGAGTACTCGCACGGCTGGTACACGTACCCGCAGGCACGGGCTTTCCAGCCGTTGTCCTACACGGAGGCCGCCGAGGTCATCGAGGCGGGCTACCAGCCCGGCGACGGGCTCGTCGCGGGGGCCCCGTGGTGGTGGATGCACGAGGTCGGGGTGCGCTACTACCTCCCGGCGGACGTATCGCCGCGCAACGTCTTCCGGCAGCGGTCGGCGGCGAAGAGCAACGAGCTGTTCGGCACCGACTGCGGCAACCCGGCGACGTGTCTGCGGGACGAGCCGCGCATCTGGGTGCTGCTGCCGGTACGCACCGACGAGCCGTTGAAGGCGTTGCCGAAGAAGCAGGCCGCGGCGCTCACCGAGCGTTACGACGTGGTCCGGGTGACCAAGGTGACCGGGCTGACCGTCGCCCTGCTGCAACGCCGGGGCTGAGCGGGCACGGTTACCGCCGTCGGCGCCCGGGTAGGGGGTCGGCATGGCGGAACTGGCGACTCTCTGGATCATCAGACACGGTGAGAGCACCGCGAACGTGGCGGCCACCCAGGCCGAGGCGTCCGGCGAGGAGCTGATCGGGCTCAGTCACCGCGACGCCGACGTGCCGCTCTCCCCCACCGGTGAGGAGCAGGCCCGGGCCACCGGCCGCTGGCTGGCCGAGCTGCCTCCGGACCGCCGGCCGGACGTGGCGGTGGTCTCGCCGTACCTGCGGGCGCTCACGACCTGCGAGCTGGCGCTGCACGGCACCGGGGTGCCGGTCAGCCGGGACGAGCGGCTGCGCGACCGGGAGCTGGGCATCCTCGACGGCCTGACCGGGCACGGGGTGCGCCGCCGGTACCCGGACGAGGCGGAGCGCCGGGCCCGGCTCGGCAAGTTCTACTACCGGCCACCGGGTGGGGAGTCCTGGACCGACGTGGCGCTGCGACTGCGGACGCTGCTCGGCGATCTGCGCCGGGACCACGAGGGCCGACGGGTCCTGCTCTTCGGCCACGACGCGCTGGTCTTCCTGCTGCGCTACCTGGTGGAGGGGCTGACCGAGGCGGACCTGATGGCGCTGACCCGCGAGCACGTGATCGCGAACTGCTCCATCACCGACTGGTCCGCCGACGCCCAGGGTCGGCTGACACTGGGCGGGTTCAACGAGGTCGGCCACCTGCACCGGCAGGGCGCGCAGCCGACCAGGGAGGACGAGATCCATGCCGAGCCGGTCTGAGGTGAAGGTGATCACGCCGGGGCTGCTGCGGGACTGGGCACTGCCGGTGCCGGCCGGGGGCAAGGAGAGTCGCGGCACCGTCCTGGTCGTCGGCGGCTCCCGCTTCACCCCCGGCGCGGTGCTCCTCGCCGGGGTGGCCGCGCTGCGCGCCGGCGCCGGGGTGCTCCAGCTCGCCGCCGCCGAGTCCACCGCCGCCACGCTGAGCATCCAGGTGCCGGAGGCGCTGGTGGTCGGGTTGCCGGAGACCGCCGACGGGGCGGTCGCCGCCGACCGGGACGGTCAACTCGGTGAGCTGGTGGCCGAGGCCGACGTGGTGGCCCTCGGCCCCGGGCTGAAGGCGATCGACGAGACCAGGCGCCTGCTGACCCTGGTCCTGGACGCGGCCCGCCCGCAGACGTCGCTGGTGCTCGACGCGTACGCCCTCGGTGCCCTCAGCCACACGCCGGACCTGCTGGTCGGGACGGGACGGCCGGTGGTGCTCACGCCCAACCTCACCGAGGCGACGCACCTGCTCGGGCGGGACCCAGGGGGCGACCTGGACGCCGAGGCGGCCGAGTTGGCCGCGCGCTACGAGGCGGTCGTGTCCCTGTACGGGCACGTGGCCGCCCCGGACGGGCGGGGTTGGCGGGAGGAGAGCGGTGACGCCGGGCTGGGCACCTCCGGCAGCGGGGACGTGCTCGCCGGGTTGTTGGCGGGGTTGCTGTCCCGGGGTGCCGACCCGGCGCAGGCCGCCTGTTGGGGCTCGTTCGCGCACGCGGTGAGCGGTCAACGGCTCATCCCCCGGTACGGCCGGATCGGCTTCCTCGCCCGGGAACTGCTGGACGAGATCCCCGGCACGCTGTCCATGGTCTGATCAGCCGATATCCACTGTTTCCTCATTTGACCTGCGGGGTACCGGAATCACACCAGCCGAGATCCAGGGAGGTCATGCCCGTGTCGACCGATGCGATCGTCCTGCTCAAAGAGGACCACAAGGAGATGCGCCGACTGTTCAAGGCCTTCCAGGATGCGGAGGAGGGGCCGGCGAGCAAGCGGCAGAAGCTCGTGAACGAGATTCTCGAAGCCCTGACGGTGCACACCTACCTGGAGAACGAGGTGATGTACCCGGAGATCCGCCGGCTGCTGCCCGACCTGGAGGACGACATCCTCGAGTCGTACGAGGAGCACCACGTCGCCGACGTGCTCTGCGCCGAGCTGGCCCGGATGGACGCCACCGACGAACGGTTCAACGCCAAGACCACCGTCCTCATCGAGAACGTCACCCACCACGTCGAGGAGGAAGAGGAGGAGTGGTTCCCGAAGGTCCGCGACGCGCTCGGGCGGAAGCAACTCCAGGAGATCGGCGAGAAGATGATCGCGATGCGGGCGGACGCCCCGCGTACCCCCACCGAACCGAAGGCGATCAAGAAGGCGATGGACGCGATGACCGCCTGAGTGCGGTCGCGTACACCGAGGGCCCGGCGGCGTGCCGGGCCCTCGTCGTACCTCGGTGGGTGTCGTCCGGAGGTCGCCCGGGACGGCTCCGGTCGGCCCGGTAGGATCGCAGGCGGGCCGTTACTGGCGCGTGGGGATGGAGAACCATCGGGGAGCGGCCCCGTCACGAGGACGTTTGCCGAGCGCCTGGGCCTTCCCGCACGTCTGTTGGAGGTCGCATGTCGCGCAACGCCGAGTCCACCGCATTCCGAAGTGCCCTCGAGGTGATCCGGGCGGTCGAGCCCCGGGTGGCCGACGCCATCGGCGCCGAGCTGACCGACCAGCGGGAGTCACTGAAGCTCATCGCCAGCGAGAACTACGCCTCCCCGGCGACCCTGCTGGCCATGGGCAACTGGTTCAGCGACAAGTACGCCGAAGGCACCGTCGGCCGTCGCTTCTACGCCGGCTGCCAGAACGTGGACACCGTCGAGGCGCTCGCCGCCGAACACGCCCGGGAGCTGTTCGGCGCCGCGCACGCGTACGTGCAGCCGCACTCCGGCATCGACGCCAACCTGGTCGCGTTCTGGGCGGTGCTGGCCGACCGGGTGGAGTCGCCCGCGCTGAAGAAGGCACAGGTCCGGCAGGTCAACGACCTCACCGAGGCGGACTGGTTCGCGCTGCGCCGCGAGCTGGGCAACCAGCGGATGCTCGGCATGTCGCTGGACGCGGGCGGTCACCTCACCCACGGCTTCCGGCCGAACATCTCCGGCAAGATGTTCGACCAGCGCAGCTACGGCACCGACCCGGCGACCGGCCTCATCGACTACGACCGGGTGGCCGAGGCGGCTCGCGAGTTCAAGCCGCTGATCCTGGTCGGCGGCTACTCGGCGTACCCCCGGAAGGTGAACTTCCGGATCCTGCGCGAGATCGCCGACTCGGTCGGCGCGACCTTCATGGTCGACATGGCGCACTTCGCCGGCCTGGTGGCGGGCAAGGTGTTCACCGGCGACTTCGACCCGGTGCCGCACGCGCACATCGTCACGACCACCACCCACAAGTCGCTGCGCGGCCCGCGCGGTGGCATGGTGCTCTGCCAGCCGGAGCTGGCCGACCAGGTGGACCGGGGCTGCCCGATGGTGCTCGGCGGGCCGCTGCCGCACGTGATGGCCGCCAAGGCGGTCGCCCTCGCGGAGGCCCGTCGCCCCGAGTTCGCCGACTACGCCCAGCGGATCGTGGACAACGCGCAGGCCCTCGCCGAGGGGCTGTTGCGCCGGGGCGCGAAGCTCGTCACCGGTGGCACCGACAACCACCTCGCGCTGATCGACGTGTCCGGCTACGGGCTCACCGGTCGGCAGGCCGAGCAGGCGCTCCTCGACTCGGGCATCGTCACCAACCGCAACTCGGTCCCGCAGGACCCGAACGGGGCGTGGTACACGTCCGGCATCCGGATCGGCACCCCGGCGCTGACCACCCGGGGCCTCGGCACCGCCGAGATGGACCAGACCGCTGAGCTGATCCACACCGTGCTCACGCAGACCACCGCGGGCGCGAACGCCGACGGCACCCCGTCGAAGGCGAAGTACACCCTCGACCCGGCCCTGGCCGACAAGATCTCCCGCCAGGCGACCGACCTGCTGGCCCCCCACCCGCTCTACCCCGGAATCGACCTGTCCTGACCGACCCCCGGGCCGACCCCCGGCCGATCGCGTCGATCATGGAGTTGTGGTGCCCGAATCGGGGTGGATGGCGTACGTCGTCCACCACCACAACTCCATGATCGACGGGGGTAGGGGTCAGGCCATGGGGCGTTTCAGGTGGTAGCGGTGGACTTCGGTGCTGCCCTGGACGTTGTTGACGTCCTCGGCGGCGGAGACCAACTCCCATCCCTCCCGGCCGGCGCGGTTGAGGTGCGCGATGGCGGTGTCCCCGAAGGCGGTGATGTCCTTACGGGACCCGTCCGGCGCGTACCAGACGAACGAGACATGGAAATTGCGGCCCTGTCCCTGATAGCGGCGGACGAGCAGGGCGTACTCCCAGGCAACCATGCGGCCTATTATGACCGTCCACCCAGGACGCCGAAACGCGGGTCGTCGCGCATTGCCATCCGATGAACGCGCTGTGTCAACCCGCCCGGGCGGCCAGCTCGTCGGTGATCAGCGCCGCGAGGCGGTCCAACCCGATGTCGATCTGCGCCGGCGTCACCGCGCTGACCGACAGCCGCAGTGCGCACACCGGGGCGGTGTCGTCGTAGAAGTGCGCCATCGGCGTCCACAGCACCCCGTAGTCGCGCGCCGAGCGGTCCAGCAGCGCGTCGTCGACCGGGAACGGCACCGTCACCACCACGAAGAACCCGCCGGCCGGCACCGTCCAGCGCACCGCCGCCGGGCCGTGCGTCCCGGCCGGGAACCGTCGGCGCAGCCCGGTCACCAGGTGGCGCAGATTCCGGGTGTACGCCCAGCGCTCCCGGGTGTTCGCCGGCACCAGGCTGCACCCGTTCTCCAGCAGTCGGCCACCGATCACCGCCTGGGCGATCGGTGACGTGTTCACCGTGACCATGCTCTTGATCATGGCGAGCTGGTCCGCGAGCGGGCCGATCCGGCCGTCCAGGCCTGCCACCCGCTGGTCGGCGACCACGTACCCGACCCGCGCCCCGGGCAGCACGGTCTTGGCGAACGAACCGAGGTAGACGACCCGCCGTTCGGTGTCCAACGCCTTCAGGGTGGGCGGGCGCGGCCCGTCGTCGCCGTGGAACAGCCCGTACGGGTTGTCCTCCAGCAGCAGCAGGTCCTCCTCGGCCGCGAGGGTGAGCAGACGCCGCCGGTCGGGGGCGGAGATGCTGACCCCGGACGGGTTGGCGAAGTCCGGCATGACGTAACAGGCGCGTGGCCGCAGCCCCGCCGCGCGGGCCCGGCGCGCCTGGGTCGACAGGTCGGCCAGGTCCACCCCGTTCGGTCCACCGGCGACCGGCCACACCGGCAGGTCCACCAGCCGAGCCGCCCCGGTCAGGCCCACGTAGGTCGGTGCGACGGCGAGCAGCACGTCCGCCGGGCCGGTCCGCAGCGCCCGCAGCACCAGGAACATCGCCTCCTGGCAGCCGACCGTCACCACGACGGCCTCCGGGTCGACGGTGATCCCCTCGTCCACGGCGAGGTTACGGGCGACCAGGTGGTGCACGACGCCCTTGGTCCGGCCGTACTGCAGCAGCAGTCGCCGGGCCTGCTCGGGCGGGTGACCCAGGTCGTCGGTGAGGTGCCGGTGGAACGTGTCCAGGTGCCGGTGCACCGCCGCGACGTCGAAGAACTCCTCGTACGGCCGCCCGGCCGCGAGGGACACCGCCGCCGGGTAGCGCTCGGACACCTCGTTGAGGAAGTTCATCGAGGTCAGCGCCGGGTCGCCCAGCGCGGGGTGCAGGTCGGCGGCGGTCAGGTCGACCGGTTCGGTGGCGGTCACCGCTCAGCCCGCGCCGAGTGTCCGCAGGTCGGCCGCCGCCGCCGGGTCGGCGCAGCCGGCCAGGGTGAGCGCGTCGGTCAGCTCGACGGCGAGCAGCGCCAACGCGTCCCGCGCGCCGCGTTCGCCGTCGGCGGCCAGCGCCCAGAGCAGCGGTCGGCCGAGCAGCACCCCGGCGGCACCCAGCGCGAGCGCCCGCAGCACGTCGGTGCCGCCGCGGATGCCGCTGTCCAGGAGCACCTGGCAGTCGTCACCGACCGCGTCGACCACCTCCGGCAGCATGGTGACGCTGGCCGGCGCGCCGTCGAGTTGGCGGCCACCGTGGTTGGACACCACCACCGCGTCCGCGCCGACCCGGGCCGCCTCGACCGCGTCCCGGGGGTCCAGCACCCCCTTGACCACCAGCGGCAGGTCGACCTGCTCCCGTAGCCAGGCCAGGTCCGCCCAGCGCAGTGCCGGGGCGAAGGAGGCGGCGGTGTGCGCGGCGATCGCGGACACCCCCGGAGCGCCGGAGTGCGCCAGGGCGTCGCGGCCCTCGGGCAGGTTCGCGGCCACCACCTCGGGCGGCAGCCGGAACGCGTTGCGCAGGTCGCGGGGACGCCGACCGAGCACCGGGACGTCCACGGTGACCACCAGGGCCCGGCACCCGGCCGCGACGACCCGGGCCAGCAGGTCACCGACGAGGACCCGGTCGCGCAGCCAGTAGAGCTGGAACCACACGTCCGCGCCGACGGCGGTGACCTGTTCGATGGGTGTGCTGCCCAGCGTGCTCGCCAGGTACGGGATCCCGGCGGCGCCGGCCGCCGAGGCCAGGCCCACCTCCCCGTCCGGGTGCAGCAACCGCTGGTACGCCATCGGCGCTACCCCGACCGGCATGGCGTACGGGCGGCCGAGCAACCGGGCGCCCAGGTCGACGGTGTCCACCCCGCGCAGCACCCGGGGCAGCACGGCGACCCGGTCCAGCGCGTCCCGGTTGGCCGCGACCGTCACCTCGGCGGCGCTGCCGCCGTCGACGTAGTCCCACACGTCGGGCGGCAACACCGTCCTCGCCCGCTCGGCGTAGTCGCCGAGCGTCACGGCGGGCAGCTCGGTCAGCAGCGGCTCACCGGCCGTCACGTCGGTCAGCAACGGCTCAGCCACCGCCCACCGCCGTGCCGGTCGGAGTGTCGGCCGCCTCGTCGCGTGCCGACGGCAGCCCGAACCGTTCCCGCAGGAACGCCGCCGCGTCCACCTGCGCCCGACGGCCGTCGGTGAAGAGGCCCGGCATGGCGAAGAAGCCGTGGATCATCCCCGGGTAGTGCGCGACCCGGGTGGGCACTCCGGCGGCGTCCAGTCGCTGCGCGTACCGCTGCCCCTGCGCGCAGAGCGGGTCCAGTTCAGCGGTGACCACCAGCGCCGGGGGCAGGCCGGTCAGGTCGTCGGCGAGCAGCGGCGATGCGAGCGGATCCCGGGCGTGCGCCGGGTCGGCCAGGTAGTGCGTGCGGTACCAGGCCACCGACCGACTGTTGAACAGCGTCGGGTCGCCGTCGGCCGGGTCGGCCGGATCGTCGCTCTGGTCCGTGTTCGGGTAGACCAGCAGCTGCGCGGCGAGGGTCGGCCCGTCGGCGCGGCAGAGCAGGGTGACGGCGGCGGCCAGGTTCCCGCCGGCGCTGTCGCCGCCCACCGCCAGCCGGGCCGGGTCCACGCCCAGCCGGTCGGCGTGTTCGGCGACCCAGCGGGTGGCCGCGTGGCAGTCGTGCACCGCCGCCGGGAAGGGGTGCTCCGGCGCGAGCCGGTAGCCGACGGTGATCACCTGACAGGGCACGGAGTTGGCCAGGCGGCGGCAGATGCCGTCGGCGGTGTCGATGCTGCCGAGCGTCCACCCGCCGCCGAAGAAGTACAGCAGTGTGGGCAGCGGACCCGACCCGGTCGGCCGGTACACCCGCAGCGGCAGCTCACCGGCCGGTCCGGGGATGCGCTCGTCGCGTACCTCGGCGACCTGCTCGACCGCGCCGGTGCCCGCGCGGATCGCGGCCAGGTCCGCGGCGCGGGCCTCGGTCAGGGTCTGCGTGTACAGCGGCGGGGTGCCGGTCGCGGCGCGGGCCGCCCGGTACGCGGCCACCTCCGGGTGCACTGCCATGTCGCTCCTATCCGCCGGTGCTGACGAGCAGCTTGTCGATGCCGCGTAGGAACAGGCTGCCGCTGTACGTGGGCGTCTCGGTGACCGTCAGCTTCGGGAACCGGGCGAACAGGCGGGGCAGCGCGAGACGCCCCTCCAGGCGGGACACCGCCGCGCCGAGACAGAAGTGCAGCCCCACCCCGAAGGCCAGCGACGGCGGGCCGGGTCGGGTCGGGTCGAAGACGTCCGGATCGGGGAACCGCGCCGGGTCCCGGTTCGCCGCCCCGATGATGATCAGCACGTTGTCGTCGCGGGCCACCGGTACGCCGGCCAGCTCGGTGTCCGTCGGCGCGGCGCGGGCCAGGAAGTGCACCGGGCTCGCCAACCGCAGCACCTCGTCCACACAGCCCTGGGCCAGCTTCTCGTCGGTGGGCAGCGCGGCGACCGTCTCCGGGTGGGCCAACAGCAGCGGCAGGCCGTTGCTGAACATGTAGACGGTGGTGACGAAGCTGGCGTTGAACAGCACGATCAGGTTGCTGATCAGCTCGTCCTCGGTCAGCTCCACCTCACCCGAGTCGAGGGCCTCCACGAGCCCGCTGAGCAGGTCGTCACCGGGCGCCCGGCGGCGGTGCCCCAGCAGCTCCCGGTAGAAGACCCGCAACTCCTCGGCCGCGGTGTTGGCGGCCGCCAACCGCTGCGGGGTCTTCCCGGCGACGTCGAGGAACTCGTCGATCCAGTCCACCCGCTCGCGGTACCACGCCAACTCCCCCGCCGGGATGCCGATGAACTCGGCCATCACCAGCGCCGGGATCGGGTACGCGAAGTCCGCCACGAAGTCGACCACGCTGTTCCCGGCGTCGGCCAGCCGGTCCAGCAGATCGTCGACGACCCGCACGATCACCGGTTCCAGCGCGCCCAGCCGACGCGGGGTGAAGGTGCGGGAGAACACGTGCCGCATCCGGGTGTGGTCGGGCGGGTTCACGAACATCATCGAGGTCTGGAAGGTGCGCAGGATCTCCTGTTCCTGCCAGCCCGGCGGTGGTTGTTTGGTCCACTCCGGATCGCGCAGCACCTCGTCGATCACGTCGTAGCCGACCGCCACCGCCGCCACCGTCCGGTGCTCGGCGCGGGGCGGCACCGCGCTGACCGGGCCGAGCCGGTGCAGCTCGGCATACCACGGATAGGGATTCTGTCGGCCCTCTTCGCTGTACAGACCGGTGAGCAACTCCTGCACCGTCACGACGCTCTCCTCCCCAGGATGTCGATGCCGGGGGCGGCGAGGATCGCCCGCCGCCCCCGGCCGGTGTCACAGGCCGAGCAGCCGCAGCGGCACGGCGTCGGCGAGCGCCTGGTTGCCGGCGTCGTTCGGGTGGATGTGATCCCCCGAGTCGTACGCGGGCAGCAGTGCGCTGGGCCGGGCCGGGTCGCGCAGCACCCGGTCGAAGTCGAGCAGCCCGTCGAACTCCCGGCTGCCCCGCAGGTACGTGTTGACCGCCTGGCGGGTGGTCTCCTTCTGCGCGGTCCACACGCCGGGCGCCCCGTGCCCCTCGTACGGCGTCAGGGTGGCCACCAGGCTGGTCAGCCCCCGCTGCTGGACCTGCTGGTTGATCTGCCGGAGGGTGGCGATGATCGCCTCGGGTGAGTCGTTGGACATCCAGATGTCGTTGATGCCCAGGTGGGTGACGACGGTACGCACCCCGGTCTGGGGAAAGACGTCCTCGTTGAGCCGGGCCGCCGCGTTCGGGCCGAGCTGGTGGTAGCCGGGGTAGTCGCCGTCACCCGGCTCGGTGCCCTCGTGGTTGAGGCGGTTGCCGGCCAGGCTGAGGTTGAGCACACCGGGGGTGCGGGCGTCCGGACGGGCGGCGAGCAGCCGGTCGGACAGCAGGTCGGGCCAGCGCCGGTTGGCGTTGACGGTGCTGCCGTTGCCGTCGCCGATGGAGTCGCTGAGCACCACCAGGGCGCCCGGGGTCGCCTTGCGCTGCACGTCGATGCCGGAGAGGAAGAACCAGCAGCAGGTGGGGCGGGTGGTGAACCCGGTGCCCTCGGCGGCCCCGGTCAGGTCGCCGGCGCCGATGAAGTTGGCCTGCTGGGACTGCCCGTGGAAGGTGGTCGGGCCGGTCGGCGTCGGGAAGTGCACAGTGACCACCAGGTCGCTGTCGTCCGCGACCGGGAACGCCAACGGGTCACTGAGCAGCTCGGCGCCCCGGTTCATGCTCGCCGAGGCCGCGCCGCTGAAGGTCAGCGGGCGCAGCGACGCCGGATCGATGTCGGACAGGTCGTCGGCGGTGGCGGTGTTCGGTCGGGCGACGGTGGCCCGGCCGACGGCGACCGCCTGCTCGCCGTACAGGTTGCTCAGCCGCACCCGCAGTGCCGGGCCGCCCACCGAGACGTGGACGACCATCCGGACACTCTGGTTGTTGAGGCCGGTGTTGGTCAGCCCGACCGAGTTGCCGCGGGTGACCGCGGTGGCCCAGCTACCCGCCCACTCGAGGCGGTCGGGTCGGCCGGCGGCGGTCCCGGACGGGCCGGCGCTGGCGACGACGGCGGGTGTTCCGGTGACCAGCACCGCGGCCGCGGCGGCGACGACATGCCATCTCTTCGGGGTCGACATGGAACCTCCATCGTGTGGCAGCCCAGGGCCGTCCAATGACGGCTCCCGCCTGGACGATGGTCCAGAAACCTAGCCGTCGCCGCTGACGGGCGTCAATCAACCTGATCGACGCGATCAAATGTCCGCCGGGCCTGTCGGACCGCCCGTCGGCACGGTCCGGACCAGCCGTCACCGGGCCTAGGCTCGCAGGTGGCGGGCCCACCGGAGCGCGCGCCACCGTCGCGTCGGCACCGGGCGCGCCGCTTTCTGGGGAGGTGGCTGCCGGATGACTGACACACCGGGGGACACGACGACCTACGTGGACAGGGCGCTGGACCTCTTCGCCGGTTTCGGCGACCGGGAGGCACTGGTCGGAGGGGGCCGCCGCCTCACCTACACCGAGGCCGCCGCGCTGGTGCGGTCGATGGCCGCGACGCTCGCCCGGCACGGTGTACGCCCCGGCGCGGCGGTGCTGGTGACCGTGGCGAACGCGGTGGAGGGTCCGCTGCTCCAACTCGCGCTGCACCTGATCGGCTGCCGGACGATGTGGGTCGCCCCGGTCACCTCCCGCCGGGAGGTCGACGACTTCGTCCGTCTGGCCCGCCCGGACGCCCTGGTCTACGACGCCCGCGACCCGGTCGGCCTGGGCCCGGACCTGGCCGCCGCGCTGCCCGGCACGCCGGTGTGCTGCCTGGGCGCGGGCGGCGCCGGCCCGGACCTCACCGTCCTCGACGAGGCGGCGGAACCGCCGGCGCCCGGGGCGGCGCCGGAGTCGTTCCTGCAGACCAGCGGCACCACCGGCAGCCCCAAACTGGTGCACCACACCGAGAGCTTCTACGCCCAGATCCTCACCCTGGCCGCCGACTTCCGCGCCGCCGGGTTCCCGCTGCTGCGGCACCTGTCGCACTCACCGATGTGGCTGGCCAGCGGGCAGATCACCACCCTGTTCAACCTGTTCACCGGTGGGGTGCTGTTCCTGCGCGACGACTGGGACCCGGTGGCCTTCGTGGACACCGTGCAGCGGGAGCGGATCAACTCCACCTTCGTCACCCCGCCGATGCTCTACGAGGTACTGGACCACCCGGCGCTGGTCGGGGCGGACTTCTCCGCCATGTTCATGTTCAACGTGGGTGCGGGGCCCGCCGCGCCCGCCCGGTTGCGCCAGGCCATCGCGCGGTTCGGTCCGGTGCTGCGCATCGTGTACGGCCTCAGCGAAGCCGTCGTGATCACCGCGCTGCCCGGGTTGACCGACGACCCGGAGCACCCGGAGCGGCTGCGGTCCTGCGGCCGACCGTACGGCGACGTGCGGATCGAGATCCGCGACGACGACGGCACGGTGCTGCCCACCGGGCGCGACGGTGAGGTGTGGGTGCACACCCGGCTGAGCTTCGCCGGCTACCACGGCCAGCCGGAGTTGACCGCGCAGACGCTCGTCGACGGCTGGGTCCGTACCCGCGACATCGGTCACCTGGACGACGACGGCTACCTCTACCTGGTCGACCGGGCGCACGACATGATCGTCACGCACAAGCGGAACTGGGCGATCTTCTGCCGTCCGATCGAGGACGTGCTGGCCGGGCACCCCCAGGTGCGGGCCGCCGCGGTGATCGGCGTACCGGACGAGACGGTCGGCGAGGTCCCGTACGCGTACGTGGTGCTGGCACCGGGCGCGACGGTCGGCGGGGCGGAGCTGATCGACCTGGTGACCGCCGAACTCAACGAGATGTGGGCGCCGGCCGGGGTCGAGGTCGTCGACCGACTGCCGGTGAACCGGTCGGTGAAGGTGGACAAACGGGCGCTCCGCGAGCGGTACGCGGCGCGGCGGGCGGCGGCGGTCGGGGCGTGACGCCCCGTCGGCAACTGGTCGTCCTGGTCGGCGCGGACCTGATCTCCAACCTGGGCACCCGCATCTCGGTGGTGACGATCCCGTGGCTGGTGCTGGTCAGCACCGGCAGCCCGACCAAGATGGGCCTGGTCGCGTTCGCCGAGACCCTGCCGTACCTGCTGTCCAGCGCGTTGGGCACCCCGTGGGCGGACCGGTTCGGCCTGCGCCGCACGTCGATCCTCTGCGACGCGGGCAGCGCGGTGGCCATGGTGGTCGTCGCGTTGACGCCGTGGCTGGGCTTCGCGCCGCTGGTGGCCCTGGTCGCGGTGGCCGGCGCGCTGCGCGGCATCGGGGACCGGGTGAAGCACGTGATGTTCCGACCGGTCGCCGAGGCCGCCGGGGTGCCGCTGATCCGGTTGACCTCGGCGTACGACGGGCTGAGCCGGGTGGTGACCCTCTTCGGCGCCGCGCTGGGCGGCGTGCTGATCGCCGTGTTCGGGGTGACCGAGGCGATCCTCATCGACGCCGCCACCTTCGCGGTCTGCGCGCTGCTCATCGGCGTCCTGGTCCGTCCCGCGAGCACCCCGGCGCGGCCCGGCCCGCCGGAGAACTACCTGCGCGCGCTGCGCGGCGGTTTCGGCTACCTGGGTCGGGACCGGCCGCTGCTGGGCATGCTGGTGGTCGTCTCGGCGCTGAACATGGTCGCCAACGCCAGCGTGGCCGTCTACATCCCGGTCTGGGTCGCCCGGGAACTGCACGGCCCGAGTGGGTTGGGCCTGGTACTGGCGGCGTTCTCGGCGGGCGCGCTGCTGGGCAACGTGGCGTTCACCGCGCTCGGGCCGAGGCTGCCCCGTCGGCTGACGTTCCTGGTCGGTGCGCTGGTCGCCGGCACGCCCCGGCTGGTCGCCCTGGCGATCAGCGACGACCTGCCGGTGGTGCTCGTGGTGACCTTCCTGTCCGGGATCGGCATCGCGGCGGTCAACCCGCTGCTCGGGGTGGCCCTCTACGAACGGGTGCCGGCGGAGTTGCAGACCCGGGTGATCGGCATCGCCGGGTCCCTGGCCTTCGTCGGGTTGCCGGTCGGCGCCCTGCTCGGCGGCTGGTCGGTGGACGCGCTCGACCTCACCCCGGCCCTGCTGCTCATGGCCGCGTTCTGTCTGCTGGTCACCGCCTCTCCCCTGCTGGCCCGGACGACCACACCGTCGCGCCCCACCCCCGCCGTCACGCCGTAGAGCCCGTCGGCGGAACGGCTGTGGCGCAAATCGGTTGCGGGTCGCGGTCGATGCCCGCAGGCTCGGGCGGATGAGCGCACAGGCTGACACCGCCGTGGCGGAGATCAGCACCGACCGGATCGACGTGGCGTTGGTGCGTCGGCTGATCGCCGAGCAGTTCCCCCGATGGGCGCACCTGCCGGTGCGCCCGGTCGAGGTCGGCGGCTGGGACAACCGCACCTTCCACCTGGGCGACACGATGACCGTGCGACTGCCCAGCGGCGAGGGGTACGCCCTCCAGGTCGCCAAGGAACAGCGGTGCCTGCCGGTGCTCGGCGCGCGACTGCCACTGGAGATCCCCGCACCGCTGGCCCACGGTCGACCCGGCGCCGGCTACCCGTACCCGTGGTCGGTGTACGGCTGGATCGACGGGCAGACCGCACGCGCCGACCGGATCGACGACCTGACCCGGTTCGCCACGGACCTCGCGGCCTTCCTGTGTGCCCTGCGCGCCGTCGACACCGCCGGCGGCCCGGCCGCCGGCCCGCACAGCGCGTGGCGGGGCGGCCCGCTGTCCACCTACGACGCCGAGACCCGGGCCGCGATCGAGACGCACCGCGACCGGCTTCCCGCCGACAGGGTCACCGGCATGTGGCAGGCCGCCCTCGATGCCACCTGGGCTGGGCCGCCGGTCTGGTTCCACGGCGACATCGCGCACGGCAACCTGCTGGTCCGTGACGGCCGGCTCGCCGCCGTCATCGACTTCGGCTGCTGCGGCGTGGGCGACCCCGCCTGCGACACCGTGATCGCCTGGACCCTGCTGGGCGGCGCCAGCCGGGCCGCCTTCCGCGACGCGCTCGGCGTGGACGACGCCACCTGGGCCCGTGGGCGTGGCTGGGCGCTGTGGAAGGCACTGATCACGCTGGACGATCCGGACCCGGAGCGGGCCGCCGGGGCCCGGCACGTGCTCGGCGAACTGCTCACCGTGTCGTACTGAGCCCGTACGGTGTGGCCATGCCCAGTTGGGATGACGTACGCCGGATCGCCCTCGCCCTTCCGGAGACCACCGAGCGGCCGTCCTACGACGGGCTGCCGGCCTGGAGGGTACGGGACAAGATGTTCGTCTGGGAGCGACCGCTGCGTCGGGCTGACCTCGACGCCCTCGGCGCGTCCGCTCCCGAGGGCCCGCTCCTCGGCGTCCGGGTGATCGACCTCGGCGTCAAGGAGGCTCTGCTCGCCGACGACCCGTCGATCTACCTCACCACTCCGCACCTCGACGGTTATCCGGCGGTGCTGGTCCGACTCGACCGGATCAGCCTGGCCGAGTTGACCGAGGTGGTCACCGAGGCGTGGTACGCCCGCGCCCCGAAGCGGCTCGCCGCCGCCCACCGCGCCGACCGGGGGCCCACCGACGGCTAGCCGGTCGGGGCCGGTGCGGCGTGTTCGGTGCGGCAGCGGTCGGGTGTTCGTCGGGTGTTCGGTTGGTGGCCGCGCGGGCGTCGGTCGGGGCGGTTACCGTCGGCGCTCTTCCCGCCCAGGAGGCCGCCGCGCATGACGTCGTCACCCATCCGCCGCATCACCGCCGAGGTCGTCGCCGTCCACCGGATCGGCGACAGCGCGCCGCACAGCGCGTTCACCGACCTCGTCCGGTACGGCGGGAACTGGTTCTGCGCCTTCCGCGAGGCACGGACCCACCTCAGTGACGACGGGGTGATCCGGATCCTGACGTCGACCGACGGACGGTCGTGGAGCACGTCGGCCGTCCTGCGGCAGGCCGGGGTCGACCTGCGTGACCCGCGCTTCGTCCCCTGCCCCGACGGGCGGATGCACCTGCTGGCGGCAGCCGCCGTCGGGGACACCGCCAAGACGTTCCGGACGGTGACGTGGCATTCGGCCGACGGTCACGCCTGGAGCGACCCGGTCCCGGTCGGCGAACCGGGTGTCTGGGTGTGGCGGGCGGCCTGGCACGACGGCGCGATGTACGGCGTCGGCTACGCCACCCGGGAGCCGAGGTTCGCCCGGCTCTACCGCAGCACCGACGGCGTCGACCTCGAACCGTGGGTGCCGGTGCTGTACGAGGGCGGCTACCCCAACGAGTCGGGGCTCGTCTTCACCCCGGACGGCACCGCCTTCTGCCTGCTGCGCCGCGACGGGGCCGAGGCCACCGCACAACTCGGTCGGGCTCTGCCGCCGTACCGGGACTGGAGTTGGACCGACCTGGGCGTCCGGGTGGGCGGGCCGGCGCTGCTGCGGCTGCCGGACGGGCGGATGCTGGCCGGGGTACGCCTGCACGACGGCAGGGTCCGCACCGCGATCTGCTCCGTCGACCCGGACCGGGGCGAGCTGACCGAACTGGTCGCTCTGCCCTCCGGCGGCGACACCAGCTATCCCGGCCTGGTCTGGCACGACGACCTGCTGTGGGTCAGCTACTACTCCTCGCACGAGGAGCGGACCTTCGTCTACCTGGCGGAGGTCCGGTTGACTGACTGAAACGACAGTCCCCATTGCCCTGATTCACGGGACCGCGCTGCACCGCACCGCCCGCTATCGTCCGTACCACAGGCGAATTCCTCGACCTCACGGGGGTCTTGGTGCCGTACGGCCGCATCGGCCGACCACGTGATCGAAGCTGCCCGGAGGTCTATCGGGTCACCGGCCAGCACCGAGCTGACAGGGAAGAGGAGCATGCGTCTCACACGCAGTCGCCGGGCGAGGCGGGCGGCGTTACTCGCCATCGCCGTCGTCGCGGGCGCGACGATCAGTTCCACCGCGCAGGCGGTGAGCGGCGTCAGTCCGGTGCCCTCGGGCACCTACCTGTTCACCGCCAAGATCCAGAGCGACCTGGGGGCCTGCTCCGCCGCCCTGGTCGACCCCACCTGGGTGATCACCACCGCCGAATGCCTCACCACGCCGGGTCAACCCGTCGTCGCGGGGCCGCCGACGCGTCCGACGAGCGTCACGGTCGGACGGACGGACCTGACCGCCACCGACGGCCACGTCATGACCGTCACCTCGCTGGCGCCACACCCCTCCCGCAACGTGGTGCTCGCCCAGCTCGACCGGCCGGCGACCGGTGTCACGCCGATCTCCCTCGGCGCACCGGCGACGGCGGGAGAGCAGCTCATGGCCGCCGGCTTCGGCCGTACCGCCACCGAGTGGGTGCCCGACAAGCTGCACGCCGGCGCCTTCGCCGTCACCGGCGTCGCGGGCACCTCCGTCACCGTCGACGGCGGCGACGCCGCCACCAGCCTGTGCAAGGGCGACGGTGGCGGTCCACTGGTGCGGGTCGGCGCGGGCGCGCCCCAACTGGTCGCCCTGCACGACCGCTCCTGGCAGGGCGGCTGCCTCGCCGAGAGCGAGACCCGCCGCACCGCCACCGAGGTCCGGGTCGACGACCTCGGGCCCTGGATCGCGCAGAACACCCGCAACAGCTACGTGGCGCTCAATCCCGGTGGGGCCCTGCTGGACACCCGCAGCGGCATCGGCGGCACGACGGGCCCGCGTACCGGTGCGGTCACCACCGACGTCCAGGCGCTCGGGGTCGGCGGTGTCCCCTCCACCGGGGTCACCGCCGTTCTCATAGACGTCACGGCGATCAACCCCACCACCGCCGTCTACCTGACGGTGTTCCCGCAGGGTTCGCCCCGGCCGGCCACATCGTCACTCAACGCCGTGCCCGCCGAGACGATCTCGACCACCCAGGTGGTCAAGGTCGGGCCGGACGGCAGGCTCTCCGTCTACCACCAGGGCG
Source organism: Micromonospora sp. WMMD964 (assembly GCF_029581455.1). Classification (NCBI taxonomy): domain Bacteria; kingdom Bacillati; phylum Actinomycetota; class Actinomycetes; order Micromonosporales; family Micromonosporaceae; genus Micromonospora; species Micromonospora sp. WMMD964. The sequence goes on from NZ_CP120860.1 coordinate 4,675,134, forward strand.
GCAGCACCCACGTCCGCATCGACGTGCACGGCTACTTCACCAACAGCGGGGGCGGCGGCCTCGTCGCGGTGAAGCACACCCACATGGTCGACACCCGGGACGGCACCGGCACCACCACCGGCACCATCCCCACCAACGGCAGCCGCACCTTCACCCTGACCGGCGGCGTCATCCCGGCCGGAGCGACCAGCGCGCTGGTCGACGTGGTCGTCGCCAACGCCGCCCACGGCGGCTACCTCAGCGCGTACGCGACGGGTGGCCCGGCCGACCCGAGCAGCATGATGGACTACGCCGCCGGGTTCACCTCGCAGGGGCTCTCGGTCAAGCTCTCCGCGGCCGGCCAGGTCACCTTCGTGAACCGTGGCCCGGCCGTGCATCTGATGATCAGGGTGCAGGGTTACGTCGCGGCCTCCCCCACCCAGGGCGCGGATCTGCGTGTCACGCAGCCCACCCAGGTGGTGGACACCCGGGCCGACGGCGGGGCCCCGCTCAAGGCGAAGGGCGAACTGTTCCTCAACCTCAACACCGCCCTCGGCATTCCGGAGAACGCGATGGACGGCGCGCTCATCTCGGTGACGGCGGTCCACCCCACCGCGAACGGATTCCTCACCGTCGAGAAGGACGGACTGTTCGCGTACACCAACCCGGGCGGTCCGGTGGTGGGCAACACGTCGGTGTCGAACTTCGCCGCAGGCCACTATGCCCGCACCACGATGGTGGTGACCAGGGTCGGCCGGGACATCGGCCGGCCCGATGACGGCCGGCCCGGCATGATCAGGATTCTGAACGCCAGCAGCGGCACCGTCCACGTGGTGGTGACCCTGCACGGCTGGTTCAACAAGCCGGCGGGCAGCACCCCCTGAGCGACACATCGCCGCTCCCACCCTGCGGGTGGGAGCGGCGATGCGCTGTCCAGCGCCGGATCACTCGACTAGCCTGCCGGCATGACATCGACGGTGACCGAGTCGACGGACCCGTACTGCCTGCGGGAGGGCGAGAGCGCGGCACTGTTGCGGGGGCATCAGTGGCGGCGGTTCGTGGCACTGGGCGACAGTGTCGTCGAGGGTCTGTGCGAGCCGACGCCGGGCTACCCGGACGTGCAGTGGGCCGACCGGATCGCCGCCGAACTGGACGCCGCCCGGCCGGGTCTGGCGTACCTCAATCTCGGCCGTAGCGGGCTGCGCGCGCACGAGGTCCGCGCCACCCAGCTGGCTCCGGCACTGGCGTTCGGTCCGGACCTGGCACTCGTCGTGTGCGGCGGCAACGACGCCTTCCGGTCCCGCTACGACGCCGACAGCGTCGACGCGGAGTTGACCGCGATGATCGTCGCCCTCCGGGGGGCCGGCGCGGACGTGATCACGGTGGGCATGTTCGACGTCTCGTACAGCCCGGCGGTACCGGAGGCGGTGCGCCCCGGCCTGCGGGAGCGGATGCGCCGTCTCTCCGCGCACACCGCGCGACTCGCCGAGCGGCTGGGCACCCTGCACGTGCACCTCACCGACCACCCGCTGACCGCCGATCCGACCCTCTACAGCAGCGACGGCCGCCACGGCAGCGCCCGCAGCGACGCCATCGCGACCGCCGAAACCCTCCGCCTCCTGTCCGCCCACCGCCGCTGAAGGCGGAGCCCGGACGGGCCCCCGGGCCCAACTCCGGTGATCATGAGGTTGGCGGGGCCAGGAGCAGCCCGGAGCCCCGCCAACCTCATGATCGACCGGGAGGGAGGGCCGGTTCAGTCGGTCAGGAGGACGCCGGTCAGCAGGACTCCGTGGGCCAGGTTGAGGACGCCGTCGCAGCCGGGGTAGCCGACCCTCGCCAGGCCGCCGGAGGCGCGGCGACCGAACAGGTACGGGGCCAGGGAGTACGGGACGTCGGTTGTCACCGTGTCACCCGTCTCGATCTGCACGAAGTCCATCGGCACCCGGTCGGTCGGCAGGTACTCCTGAAGGATCGCGCCGCCCTGCTCGACGGCGGCCCGGACGCCGTCGGCCCAGTCCGTCGGGCTCGACTCCGGGCCGAGCAGTACGCCGTGCCCGGCCGAACCGTCGGCGGGTTTGGCCACCAGCTTCGCCTGCTCGGCGAGCGCCCGGTCGAGCACCTCGGCGGTCAGCGGCACCGTGTACGGCACGTGCCGCCGGATCAGTGTCTGGTCGTCGGCGGGCAGCCCGTCCACGTCCGCCCACAGCCAGGCGAACGTGGTCTTGTTGCCGAGCAGCCAGGCCGCCGCCGACACGAACATCGGCAGGGTGCCCGCCGCGAGAGCGTGGGCCACCGCGTCGAGGCCGGCGGTCGGGGTGACCCGGTTGGGCACGAACAACCGGAACAGCGCGTCGACCGGCGCGCCGTCGACGACCAGGCGGTCGTCGGCGTCCACCGTGGCGGTGGAGAGGGGCGCGATGACCAGGTCGATGCCGAAGTCCCGGGCCCGGACGGCGAGGGGGTCGAGGATCCGGATGAACGTCTCCGGGTCGTCCAGGCCGGGGTAGTCCGCGTCGAAGTCCATCAGCAGCGCCAGCCGGGCACCGTCGGGCAGCCGAAGCTCCTCGCGGATCGCCACGAACCGCTGGTCCAGCAGGGACGGCGCGGCCCGCGCCGGCAGGCCGTCGAGGATGCCCTGCTCCTGGTAGAGGTGCGCGAACCGCTGGATGACCGTGTCGGCGTCGAACCCGCCGCCGAGGCTGCTGTCGATGTTGTACTCGACGAACTTCGGCACCCCCTCGGCGAAGATCACGTCCGGGCGGTACGCGGCCAGCAGCGCCTCGGTCAGCGGCTCCGACTCGTCCAGCAGGCGGGTCTCCCCCGCCGGGACGCCGAGCAGTCGACGCAGCTCACCGGCGGTGCCCGCCCGACGGCGGCAGGCGTCGAGGATGAGCTGGGCGAGCCGGTCGCAGACCTCGTTCAGCTCCCGCCAGGCGTCGGCGGCCAGCACCGGCGGTCGGGCCAGCCGCCACTGCTTGTTGTAGGTGGCCCGGCCGTGGAAGACCTGCTCCCAGGCCGCCGCCCCGCTGGCCACCATGGCCCGACGGGCCGGTTCGGGCAGCTCGGCCCAGGCTCGGTCGGCCGCCGGCCACGCGTAGTTCGGGTCGATCATGAGGCGTCCTTCATGGTCAGGTGGATGGCGGTGGCGAGCTGGTCCCGGCCGGGCTGCACGGCCCGGTCCAGGGCGGGCGCGAACGGCAGGACCGCGCCGTCCGGTCGGGTGACCCGGCGCGGCGGGGCGAGCAGCCGTATCCGCTCCAGCACCGAGGTGATGATCTCGGCGGCCATTCCGCAGGACCGGTTGCCGTCGTCGAACACGACGAGGCGTCCGGTGCGGGCCACCGACTCGGTGAGACCGGCGATGTCGAACGGGTACAGGGTGCGCGGGTCGAACACCTCCACCGACACCTGGTCGGCCAGCTCGTCGGCCACCGCGAGCGCGTCGTGCACCAGGTGCCCGATCGCGACCACCGTGACGTCGCAGCCGAAGCGGTGGATCCGCCCCCGGCCCAGCGGCACCGGTGACAGGCCGTCGACGTCGTCGCGTACGTCCATCGCTCCGGCGGGCGCGAACACCACCACCGGGTCGTCGTGCCGGATCGCGGTGACCAGCAGCCCGTACGCGTCGGCCGGGGTGGCCGGTACGACGGTGACGACGCCGACGTGCGCGAAGAGGCTGTACGGGTGGTCGGAGTGCTGCCCGGCCCAGCCGGTCCGCGACCCGGAGCCGGGCACCAGGTAGGTGACCGGCACCGCGCACTGCCCACCGGTCATCAGCGGGAACTTGTGCGCGTGGTTGACGATCTGCTCGAAGACCAGGAACAGCAGCGACGGGATCTGGAACTCGATCACCGGCCGCAGCCCGGCCAGCGCCGCCCCGGTGGCGAAACTGGTGAACGCCTGCTCGGACAGCGGGGTGTCGCGGACCCGGTCGACGCCGAACCGCTTGGCCAGACCGGTGGTCACCATCGACGCCCCGACCCGGACGTCCTCGCCGAGCACGAAGACCGCCTCGTCGCGGGCCAACTCGTCGGCGAGGGCCCGGGTCAACGCCCGCCGGTACGACAGTCGGGGCACCTCAACCACCTCCGGTGCGGGCGGTCAGGCCGCTGGCGTACAGGTGGGCCGTCGCGTCGGCCGGGTCGGGGTGCGGGCTGGCCAGGGCGAAGTCCACCGCCGCGTCGAGTGTCGCCTCGACCTCGGCGTCCACCGCCGCCCGGTCGGCGTCGGCGAGACGTGAACCCTGGATGTCCACGGGGTCCCGGGACCGGCCCCGGGTCACCTCGTCGGGCGGGCGGTAGTCGAGGCGTACCGCGTGTTCGAAGGTGTGGTGGACGTCGAAGCGGTAGGTACGGGCCTCGATCAGCTCGGGGCCGCCGCCGACCCGCATCCGGTCGACGGCGGCGGCCGCGGCGACGCGTACCCCCTCGGGGTCCTGGCCGTCGACCACGACGGCCGGGATGCCGAACGCGGCGGCCCGGCCGGTGATGCTGCCGGCCACCGCGCCGCCGACCGGCATGGTGGTGGCGTAGCCGTTGTTCTCGCAGACGAACAGCACCGGTACCCGCCAGAGCGCGGCCAGGTTGAACGCCTCCAGCAGCATCCCCTCGTTGACCGCGCCGTCGCCGAAGAAGCTCACCCCGACGGTGTCGCGGCCCCGGCGGCGGTGCGCCCACACCGCGCCCGTGACGATCGCCCCGGAGGCCCCCACTATCGCGTTGGCGCCGAGCACACCGAGGCTCAGGTCGGCGGCGTGCATCGACCCGCCCCGCCCGGCGTTGAGACCGGTGACCCGGCCGCACAGCTCGGCGAGCATCCGGGCCGGGTCCGCGCCCCGGGCCAGCACGTGCCCGTGGCCACGATGGGTTCCGGCGAGCACGTCGTCGGCGCCCAGGGCGGCGCAGACGCCGGCGGCGATCCCCTCCTGACCGAGGTACGGGTGGATGCCGCCGACGATCTGCCCGCCGTGGACCAGCTCCACCGCCCGCTCCTCGAACCGGCGGATCAGCCGGACCGTGCGGTAGAGCCGGACCGGGTCGGCGTCGGTCACGCCGGGCCCTTGACGGCGGCGAGGATGTCGTCCCAGAGGCGGGCCCGGGCGGCGAGCGCGGTGTTGACCGTGTCGGCGCACTCCTGCCACTTGGTGTCGTCGTCGCCGCACAGGTCGGCGAGCATCTGCATGGCCATCGGAGTGTGCTGTTCGCCGTCGACCTCGATGTGCCGTTCCAGGTAGTCGACGAACGTGTGCAGCCGGTTGCTGACCTCGTTGACCGAGACGACCTGGGTGAACATGTCCGGGATGAGGTCCTCCCGGCCGAACGCGAACGCCGCCGCCTGGCAGTGCACCGGGGTCGACTCGATGATCTGCCAGGTGGTCGCGGCGAACCTCGCCGACGCGTCCGGCACCCCGGCCTCGGCGAGCGCCTCGCGTACCGGCCGCCCGGCGCGCAGCAGGTCGACGAGCGCGTTGACGGCGGTGGTGTCCGCGCCGGCCTCGCCCATGCCCCGCACGTACAGCTCGAAGTGGCTGATGTAGCCACCGCCCAGCTCGTCGCTCTCCTCGACCATGACGATGTCGTTGATCAGGCGGCGGCTGCCGGTCGGCCCGGTCGGGATCCACGGCACGGTGACGCAGGTCAACTGCCGCTGCAACGACTTCAGCAGGGACATGAAGTCCCACACCGCGAAGACGTGGTGCTCCATGAAGGTGACCAGCGCCTCGTGATTGTCCAGATTGGCGTAGAGGGGGTGCTTGACCACGGCGTCCCGCCGGTCGGTCACCGCCCGCTCCAACCGTTCGATGCCCGGGTGCGTCTTCCCCCAGTCGTAGCGTGACATGTCAGCCTCCCTGTTGGGCGCGGTGGCGCCAGATGATCGGGCAGTAGTCGGGGTCGGCGTAGTCCGGTCGCCCCTCGTGGGTGCGGCGGACCAGCACGTCGTGGTTGTACGCGGCGAGCGTGCCGTCGGAGAGCGGATACTCCCGCCAGGCGTTGTCGCCGTCCTGCAGGTGCAGCGAGATCGCCTGTCGGGGGCGACCGCTGACGTTGGGGCCGCTGCCGTGGTAGGTGCGGCAGTGGTGGAAGCTCACGTGCCCCTTGGGGATCACCATCGGGATCTTGCGGATCTCCGCGCCGTTGTACGCGGCGTTCTCCGCCAGCATCTCCTCCAGCTGGCTGCGGTCCCGGTCGGCGAAGTGCCGCACCACCGTGTCGTCGGCACCGATCTCCTTCCACAGGTGCGAGCCGTCGACCATGGTGATGGTGCCCATCTCCTCCCCGCAGTCGTGGAACGGGATGAACGCGGTGAGCATCTTCTCCGACGACGAGGACGCCCAGTAGTGCTTGTCGAAGTGCCAGGGCACGATGTTGCTCGGCTCACCGTCGATGGGCGGCTTGTAGATCAGCGTGGACTGGAAGACGCGGATCTCGTCGGCCTCGGCGAGGCGGGCGGCGACCGCGCCGATCAGCGGCTTGCGCAGGATCGCGCCGAGCCCGTCGTGTTCGTGGTGGACGTAGTCGTTGTGCCGCTGCACCGGCCCCTTCGACGGGTCCCAGTAGGCCAGCTTCGGTGGGCGTACCGGCAGCCGCCGGTCCCGCTCCCCGTCGTAGTAGCGCTGCGCGGCGGCGGCGAGCGCGTCCACCTCGTCGTCGGTGAACACCTTCTTCGACAGGTACCAGCCGTGCTCGGCGTAGTGGCGCACGTCCTCGTCGGACGGCAGCAGCGCCCGCTCCTCGGCGGTCAGCACGGTCATGCGCCCACCTCCTGCGGTGTGGCCGCCACGGCGGCCAGTTCCCGTTCCTTGGCCTCGTAGAGCGCCTTGATGTTGCCGCTGCCGAAGCCCCGCGCGCCGCGCCGCTCGATCAACTCCAGGAACAGCGTGCGGCGCACGTGCATCGACTCGGCGAAGATCTGCAACAGTTGGCCGTCGTGGTCGGAGTCGACGAGGACGCCCAGCTCACGCAGCCGGTCCAGAGGCGCGTCCACCCGACCGACCCGGGCCTCCAGGGTGTCGTAGTAGCTGCCCGGGGTGCCCGCGAAGCGCACCCCGCGCCGACCCAGCGCCTCGACGGCGGTGAGGATGTCGTCGGTGCGCAGACCCAGGTGCTGCACTCCCCCACCGGCGTGCTGGTCGAGGAACGCGTCGATCTGCCCCGGCCGCCGGGCCCGGTCCGGTTCCAGCAGCACCACGGTCACCCGACCGGTGCGGCTCTGCACCACCTTCGAGTTCATCCCCTGCCCGTCGACCTCGATGTGCTCCTCGAAGATCTGCGCGAAGTCGAACAGCGCCTCGAAGTGCCGGACCGTGTCGTCGAGCTGACCCGGTGGCACGCACACCGCCAGGTGGTCGATCTCGGCGAGCACCGGCGGATGCTCCTGCGCCGGGGACGCCGTCGGCGTGATGGCGCCGGGCAGGAAGTCGCCCCGGTCCCCGCGACGCTGCACCAACCGGTGCCGCACGTCGGCGAAGCCGTCCACCTCGGCGACCACCACCTCGGCGTCCGCGCCGGCAAGGGTGGTCGGTGGCGTCACCCCGGTCGCGCCGCGACCCACCAGCTCGGCGTACGCGGACGCCACGTCGTCGACCTCGACCGCGACGACCGCGATGCCGTCACCGTGGCGCTGCACGTACCGCGCCGCCGGATGCTCGGCGCTCAGCCCGGAGGTGAGCAGCAACCGGATGTCGCCGTGGCAGAGCAGCAGTGAGCGCTGCCCGTCCAGTCCGGTCTCCGGGCCGCCCTGGCCACAGATCTCGAAGCCGACGGCGGTGCTGAAGTAGAAGGCCGCCTGCCGGGCGTCCCCCACGTAGAGTTCGATGTGGTCGATACCACGGATGTCCATGTCCCCTGAAACCCCTCCCACACAATTCCCCCCGTACTGCCGTCCGGGCGCGCCCGCCCGGGATGCCGCGTCGATCACCCCCTCGGCTCGGCGACCCGGGCGAGCAGCAGGCTCACGTTCTGGCCGCCGAACCCGAACGAGTTCGTCACCGCGTACTCCGGGTCGGCCTTACGCGGGGTGCCACGGATGTGGTCCGCCGGGCAGGCCGGGTCCGGGTCGTCGAGGTGGTACGTCGGCGGCAGCAGCCCTCGACCCAGCGCCAACGCGGTGGCCGCCGCCTCCAGCACCCCGGAGGCGCCGAGCAGGTGACCGGTGAGCGCCTTGGTGGAGCTGACCGGCACGCCGCCGACGCCGAAGACGTCCGCGAGGGCTGTCGTCTCCGCGATGTCGCCGCGCTTCGTGGCCGTGCCGTGGGCGTTGACGTAGCCGACCGCCGCCGCGGGCACACCGGAGCTGCGCAACGCGCGGCGGATGCAGGCGGCCGCGCCGGCACCGTCCGGGCGGGGCGCGGTCGGGTGGTACGCGTCGGTGGTCGCCCCGAAGCCGGCCACCTCGGCGTACCCGCTCACCCCCCGCGCGGCGGCGTGTTCGGCGTTCTCGAGGACCAGCAGCGCGGCACCCTCGGCCAGGACGAAACCGCTGCGGGAGGTGTCGAACGGCCGGCTGGCGCGGGCCGGGTCGGTCCCGGCGCGGGCCAGGGCCCGCGCGTTGCCGAAGGTGTCGGCGAAGGTCGGGAAGAGCGGTGCCTCACTGGCCCCGCAGAGCACCACGTCGGCCTCGCCGGTCGCGATCAGCCGGACCGCGTCGGCGACCGCCTGCGCCCCGGACGCGCAGGCGGTGCCGACCGACGAGCTGTAGCCCCGGATGCCGTGCGCGATGGCGATCCGCGCCGCCGGCATGTTCGGCAGGATCCCGGTGAGCAGGTACGGGCTGACCGCCGCCCGGCCCCGGTCGGCGCGGGCCAGGACCTGAGCCTCCAGTGTGGCCATCCCGCCGACCCCTCCGACGATCACCCCGATCCGCTCGGGGTCGACGTCGCGGCCCACCTCGATGCCGGCGTCGGCGAGCGCGTCGGCGGCGGCGAGCAGGGCGAGCACCACGATCCGGTCCAGCACCCGGGTCTCCGGCCCGGACGTCACGGTGCGCGGGTCGACGTCGGGCAGCAGACCGGCGACGTCCAGCGACTGTGCCGCCGGGTGCCCGTCGGGAGGGCGGGTCAGCCCGGACCGGCCGGTGGTCAGCGCGTCGAAGGTCTCCTCGACACCCCGCCCGACCGGGGTGAACAGACCCATCCCGGTGATCAGGGCGCTCACGCCGCCACTCCGCTTCGCTCCGCGTCGGCGTGTGACTCCACGCTGCTGAGCTGCCCGATTCGCTCGCTCACGAGATCGCCTCGGTCAGATAGCGCTCCCGCAGGGCCACCTTGCGGACCTTCCCGGTCACCGTGACCGGGATGTCGGCCGAGCGCACCGGCACGACCCGGCGCACCGTCGCGCCGACGTCCGGGCCGAGGGCCGCCCGGACCCGCTCGGTGCGGTCCTCGGCCTCGTCGGCGCCGGCGGCCAACTCCAGCAACACGTCGGTCACCACCTCGCCGGCCTCGGCGACGATCACCACGGTGCAGTCGGTGACGTCCGGGCAGGCGGCGAGGATGCGCTCCTCGCTCAGCGCGGTGTAGAAGCGTCGACCGTCACCGGCGTCGACCGCGTCCACCGCCCGGTCCAGGTGGTAGTAGCGGCCGTCGGCGTCGGCGCGGACCAGGTCGCCGGTGAGATACCAGCCGCGCTGGCGGAACCGGTACGTGGTGGCCGAGTCGTTCCAGTAGCCGCGGAACAGCGACGGCGAGTCGATGCCGAGGAAACCCACCTCACCTGTCGGCACCGGTTCGCCGTCGGCGTCGAGCACCGCGACCGTGGCGAACCGGTACGGGCGGCCGATGCAGCGGCCGTACCGGTCGGTGTCGGCGCGGTGGGTGATGTGGAACATCGAGTGCCCCATCTCGCTGGAGCCCAGCCCGTCGATGAACACCGAGCCGGGCACCTTCGCCACCCCGTCGCGGGTGACGGTGTCGTGCCAGCCGACGGCGACGAGGCGGCGGATGTGCGGCTCGTGCGAGGCGTCGCCGGTGTTGAACCACAGTCGCACCGAGTCCAGGTCGTACCCGGACAGGTCGAAGCGGGCCAACTCGGCCCAGGTGACCGAGAAGCCGAAGACACCGTCCGGGTGCCAGCGTTGGATCGCGTCGAGCACCCGTGCGCCGTCCTGCTCGGACAGCAGGAACATCTCCGCCGAGTTGCCCAGCGCCTGGTTGACCATCAACACCGTCGCGGTGTGCGGGGCGGGCAACGCGTTGAGGATCCGGTGGGTGCCCTGCGCCTGGGGCATGGTGAGCAGGTGCCGGGTGGCGGCGAAGAGGCTGGCGTGGGAGTGCAGCACCGCCTTGGGCACCCCGGTCGTCCCCGAGGTGTGGGTGATCACGATCGGGTCGTCCGGGTGGTGCCGGTAGTGCGCCGGGGCGACGGACGGGTCGCCCGTGCCGGCCTGCGCGGGGGTGCCGAGCAGCGGTACGCCCAGGTCGTGCCCGGCCAGCGACGCGGTGTGCGCGTCGTCGGCGAGCACACCGGCGCCCCGCAGCCGGCGGATGTACTCGGCGGCGATCTCCGGGCGGAGCTTGCCGTTCATCAGCGCCGGAATCGCCCCGAGGCGGGTCAGCGCCAGGAAGCTGAGCACCATGTCGGCGGCGGCGGTGGCCCAGACGGCGACCGGGTCGCGGGGGCGTACCCCGTGCTCGTGCAGCCAGGCGGCGCGGGCGGCGACCCGCTCGTCGAGCCGGCCGAGCGTGAGTGGCACCTCGGCCGGGTGCCCGTCGACGGCGGTGTCGAAGGTCAGGCCGGGCCCGTCCGGGTCGGAGCCGTGCGCCAGCACCCGGGCCAGCACGTTGCCCGCGCCCACCTCGGGGTCGGCGGCCAACGCGGCGCGTAGTCCTCGTCTCCTCATTGTCGTCCCTCTCCCCCCAGCAGCACCGCGACCGCCTCGGTCGGCCCGTCGGGTGCCTGTTCGATCAGGATCAGCAACACCTCGTCGGCGTCGCCGTCGTCGCGCAGCAGGTTCGCCTCGGCGACGCCGTCGGCGTACGGGTCACCGGTCGGGCTCAGGCAGACCACCGGGCCGCGCAGCCCCCAGCGCGCCGCGACGTGCCCGGCGACGCTGTTCGGCACGGACTGGAAGAAGAACAGCGGTCCGACCCGTGCACCGGCAGCGACGCTCGCCCGGACGTGCTCCGCGCTGACCCGGTCGCCGCTGGCGCTGACCAACACGATTCCGGTCCGCACCCCGACCGGTACCTCCGCCGTCGGGTACCGCCGCCGCAGGCACCGCTCCGCCACCGCCACCACCACGGGAGCGAACGGCGAGAACACGAACCCGGCGACTCCCGGTGGCTGGTCGTCGTCTCCCGTCTCCGGCCAGCGTGCCCGTGCCGACACGCCCGGCTGGCTACTGGACCCGCTCACCCGGTCGGGGTCGTCGGTGCGGACGCCGGACGGTCGCTGGACCTCGGGGGCGGTCACGGCACGCCGACCAGGAGGGCGGTGTTGGCGCCGCCGAACGCCGCGTTCAGTGTCAACGCGTGGGTCGCGGCCGTCCGGCGGGGCCGGTCGACGATGACGTCCACGGCGCAGCCCTCGTCCGGGGCCAGCCAACCGGCGTTGACCGGCAGCGCGCCGTCCCGGAGCGCGAGCGCGGTGACCACCAGTTCGAGCAGCCCGGACGCCTCCAACGCGTGCCCGTGCACCGATTTGGTGGAGCTGACCGGCACCTGCGCCGCGTGTCCGCCGAGGGCTCGGTGCAGGGCCGCCGCCTCGGCGGCGTCGCTCTGCGGGGTGCCGGTGGCGTTGGCGTTGACGTAACCGACGGCCTGCGGTGGTAGGCCCGCTCGGCGCAGCGCGGCGTCGATCGCGCGGGCCAGCCCGCCCCCGGTCGGGTCCGGCTGGCACGGGTGGAAGGCGTCCCCGGCCCGTCCCCATCCGGCCACGGCGGCCAGCGGTTCGGCCCCGCCCCGACGCCCGTCCGACGATTCGAGGACCACGGCGGCCACCCCGTCGCCGAGCAACAGCCCTCGACGGCCGGCGCTGAACGGGCGGACCGCCCCGTCGGCCGCGAGGGCTCGGCCCGCGTCGAAGAGCGCGAACTGGTCGGACTCCACCAGGTAGCCGGCGGCGACCACCACCCGGTCGACGTCGCCCCGGGCGATCAGTGTCGCCGCGTCGGCCACCGCCGTGCTCGCCGACACGCACGCGCTGGTGTAGACGCGGGTGTGCCCGGACAGTCCACAGTGTTCGGCGAGCCGGTCGGCGAGCGCGCCCGGAGCCGGACCGGGCCCCGTCGGTCCGCCGTGCACGGCGAGCAGCAGGGCACACCCGGCGCGCTGCGCACCGGTCAGCCCGGCCGCGCCGCAGGCCGCGTCGACCGCGGCGGCCAGTTCGTCGGGGAGCGTACCGACGTCGGGCAGGGTGGCCGCCACGGTGACCCGGCGGGCGGTGGTGTCGAAACGGTGTACCGCGGCGAACGCCGGGACGCCGGCCAGCGCGCCGGCGAGCTGCGCCTCGGCGCCCCGACCCAGGGCACTGACCGCGTGTACGCCGGTGAGCTGCGCGCCGCGCCGCTCAGTCATCTGCGGAGGTCGTCAGGGACGCCCGGAACACCGCCAGCGCGTCGTCGACGGTACGGATTCGGGCCAGCTCGTCGTCGGTGAGGTCGAGCCGCCGGTCGTAACGCTGCTCGACGAGGTGCACCAGCCAGGCGAGCTCCATCGAGCCGACCCGGTCGGACACCTCGGCAGCCGGTTTCGCGGTGAGTTCGGCGAGCATGGTCAGCAGGTCAGCTCGCCCCAGGTCGGGCTGACCGCCCATCAGGCTTCGTCGCTCGTCGCCGCCGCACCGCTCGTCGCCGCGCCGCTCGTCGCCGCACCGCTCGCCGTCGCTGCACCGCTCGTCGTCTCGGCGACGCGGTCGGCGACCATCGTGGTGAACTCGCCGACCGTCATCAGGGCGAGCTGCTCGGACTCGTCGTCGGCGAACGTCACGCCGTACCGGTCCTCCACCCGGACGGACAGGTCGGCCAGGGCGAGCGACTCCAGGTCGACGCCGGCGGGGCCGAGCGTGGTGTCGTCGTCGAGCCCCTCGACGTCGTAGTTCATGTCGGCGAGCTGCTCGACGACGAAGGCGCGGACCTCGGCTCTCATGGATAACCTCTCTGGGTGGGCCAGCTGACGGAGTCCGGTCGGGACACCGCCTACGTGTGGGTCGGTCGGCACACCGGCGGTCAGCCGGATCCGGCCGCTGAACTGCTGCGCCGGGCGGGCGCTCTGCTGCTCGACCGTCCGGCCGCCGAGCTGGTGCTGACGCACGAGCGCGACGGACGGCCGGTGCTCCGCACGGCCCGGTCGGTGCGCCTGCCGGTCAGCGTCAGCCGAACCGCCGGGCTGGTCGTGGTCGCCGCCCGCCGCTGTGGCGCGGTCGGGGTGGACGTGGAACGGATCCGGCCGCTGCCCGCGCTCGCGCTGGCCCGCCGCTGGTTCCCGCCGGCCGAGTCGACCTGGTTGACCGGCCGACCGGAGGCCGGGCGGGCGGTGGACTTCCTGCGGCTGTGGACCGCCAAGGAGGCGGTGGGCAAGACGCTCGGGCGGGGCCTGCGCGGCGGCGGGTTGCTCCGGGAGATGCCGCCCTCGGACCGGCCGTTGCGACGGGTGCCCGGCGCCGACGCCGTGTGGGTCGGCCACCCCGTGCTGGACGAGCGTGTCGTTCTCGCCGTCGCGGTGCGCGCGACGACCCAGGTCGGGGTCGAGGTGGTGCAGTGGCCCGGTCACGACGACGCCGCCGACCGCAGCGCGTCCGTCGAGCGGACCAGTTTGCCGGTGTTGGTGCGGGGCAACCGGTCGAGCAGCCGCAGCACCCGAGGGCGCTTGTAGCCGGCCAACCGCTCGGCGAGGAGCTTGTCCAGCGTCTCCTCCGACAGGGGGCCGTCCGGCTGGACGTACGCGGTGATGCCGTCGTCCCACACGACCACCGTGGCGGCCACGCCGGGCAGCTCGGCGATGCTCGCCTCCACCTCGGACAGGTCGACCTTCATACCGCCGACGGAGACCTGCGAGTCGAGTCGCCCGCGCACGGTGACCAGACCGGTGTCCGGGTCGACGGTGCCGGCGTCGCGGGTGTGCAGCCAGCCGTCGGCCCAGCGGGTCGGGTCACTCAACCCGACGTACGGTGACGCCGGGCAGGACACCCACAGCTCGCCGTCGGACTCGCGGACCTCGATGCCGGGGGCGGGGGCGATCGACGGTCGGTGTGCCCCGTGCAGGTCGGTGCCGATCACGCCGACCTCGGTCATCCCGTACATGTTGCCCAGCGGCACCCCGTACCGGTCGGTGAACGCCCGGGCGACCGCGGCCGGCACCAGCTCGCCGCCGGTGGTCATCCGCCGCAGCTGCGGCAACGGACCGGCTGGGCGGGTGGAGGCGAGCAGTCCGATGTGGAAGGGCACGCCCAACACGGTGGCCGGCGTCGCGTCGGCGGCGACCGCGGCCAGCACCGCGTCGCCGCTGAGCCGCTGCGGCGGCACCAGCTCGACCCCGGCGTGCAGCCCGTAGAGCAGGCCACCGACCAGGCCGAGCACGTGCACCATCGAGGGCAGCAGGATGATCCGCTCGCCGGGCAGGGCGACGCCGTCGATCTGCGTGTAGCGGCGCACCTCGGCGACCAGGTCCGGTGCCGTGCGGCCGATCACCTTGGACGGTCCGGTGGAGCCGGAGCTGAGTTGGATCACGGCGTGACCGCTGACCGCCGGTCGGTCGGCGTGCGGGGTGACACCCTCGGTGACGTCGACGAAGATCCTCAACGCGCCGCCGCCGCTGCGGAGGGGCGCGACCACCACCTGCGGGGTGAGCCGGGCCAGGGCGCGGTCCACCTCGTGGTCGGTCAGCCGGTGGTCGAGCAGGATCGCCTGCGCCCCGGCGCGCCAGGTGGCCAGCAGGTTCACCACGTACGCCAGCGACGGCGGTAGCCGCAGCGCGGCGGCACCGCCGGGCCGCAGTCCGGCCGTGACGAGCCGACCCTGCGCGGCGGTGACCAACCGGTGCAGGGTGGCCCGGTCGATCGGCTCGGGCAGACGGAGACAAATGTCGGTCGATCGGCCGGCGAACAGGACTTCGTCCACCCATCCGGGGTCCGTCGCCGTAGGATCTTCTGCCGTCACTGCCGTTCACCGCCCAGCATGAAAGAGGGCGAATCCGCCCATCACGTACGCTTGTCGGGGTGCTGCGGGGAACCATACGGCGCGCACAGGACCATTGCTAGATGCAAATGGATGGATCAAAAGGAGCGGCCAGCCGGATTGCCGACAGCCCGTTCGGCGGGCAGGATCAGGCGCGCGCCTCGGCACAGCGTCACCGTGGCATGACGCCTCGTACCACCGTCGCGCGCCCTCAGCCGGACGGCCGATGGCGACTCTCCACCCGCCGCCACCCGCCCTCGACACCAAAGATCCGCGCACCATCGGGGATGGTGCTGTCTCCGATTCGCGGGAGGCAGCACCATCAGCGATGGTGCGCGGATCTTGTCAGCAGCGCCGACCCGTCAGGCCAGGGCGGGTGTCTGGGCGTGGATGTGGAACCGCAGCGAACGGGCGTCGGTGAAGCACTCCCGCATCGGGCGTACCAGGTCCCGGTGCTCCGGGCTGCGTTCCCAGGTCTCGAAGTCGGCCAGGCTCGCCCACTCACTGGTGATCAACCACTGTTCCGGGTCGGTCGACGACCGGCACACCTGGTCGACCAGGTGTCCCGGCACGCCGTCGGCCACCAGGTGCCGCACCTGCTCGTACGCCTCCAGGAACGCCTCGGTACGCGGCACCGGCACCCGCACCAGGAAGACCACCCGGGCCCGCTGCTCGGTCATGACGTTTCCCCCTTCGTCGGCGCGGCCCCGCGCAGGACCAGCGTGCTGTTGAAGCCGTCGAAGCCACGCGCGCAGACCAGCGCGAGGCGGTTGCCCGGCCGGCGGTGCTCCCGCAGGAAGTCCAGGTCGCACCCGTCGGCCACCTCGCCCGGACCCGCCGACGCCGGCAGCGTGTCGTGCGCGAAGGCGAGCAGCGCGGTCGCCACGTCCAACGCGGACCCACCCTGGTACGCCCGCCCGGTCAGCGGCTTCTGCGTCGTCACCGGAGGCGGTCGGTCGCCGAACACCGCCCGCAGGGCCTCGGCCTCGCTGCGGTCGTAGCGGGGCACCCCGAGCGCGTCGGGCAGCACCACGTCGACGTCGGCCGCCGCGACGCCGGCCCGGTCCAGGGCCAGCCGCATCGCCCGCGCGTACTGGGCCACATCGCCGGCGCTGTCCGCCGTGGTGTGCGCGGCGTCGTGGGTGGAACCCCAACCACTCACCTCGCCGTAGACCCGGGCGCCCCGGGCCACCGCGTGCCCCAACTCCTCCACCACGAACACCGCACCCCCCTCGGCCGGCAGGTAGCCGCTGGCCGCCGCGTCGAACGGCAGGTACGCCCGCTCCGGGTCGGTCGCCTCACTGAGCAGGCCGGACCGCAACTGGCACGCCAACGCGTACGGGCTGAGCGGGCACTCGGTCGCCCCGGCGATCACCACCGGAGTGCCCCGGCGCACCGCGCGGGCCGCGTGCGCGAGGCTGTCCAACCCGCCTGCCGTCTCCGCCACCAACACCCCGCTCGGACCCTTGAACTGGTGGTGGATGGAGAGCTGCCCCACGCTGGCCGCGTAGAACCAGGCGATCGACTGGTACGCCCCCACCGTCCGCGACGCCCCACCCCACAGCCGTTGCAACTCCCGCTGACCGAACAGGTTGCCCCCGGACGAGCTGGCCAGGGTCACCGCGTACCCGTACGGGTCGGGTGCCCGCTCGGGCAGACCCGCGTCGGCCAGCGCCAGCCGGGTGGCCGCGAAACCGAGATGCGTCCACCTGTCGGTCTGCACCAACTGTCGACTGTCCGCATAGGAGTCGGGGGTGAAGCCGGGCACCTCCCCGCCGTTGCGGGTCGGGTAGCCGGACGGGTCGAACAACGTGATCGGCCCGGTCCGGCGGGTGCCGGTCAACACCGTACGCCAGTGCGCGTCCGCGCCGACACCACTGGGCGCGACCACACCGATCCCGGTCACCACCGCCCGGCCCGCGGGCGCGCTCACACCGTCGCGCTGCCGCGGGGCGCCCACGCCCTCGTGCAGCTCCGCGGCATGAGCGCCGTCGCGCCGGTCCGCGGCGCTCACGCCGCCACCTTCCCGGGCAGTCGACGGAACACCATCGCCGACTGGAACCCGCCGAACCCGCTGCCCACCGACAGGGCCACGTCCACCGGGACCTCCCGCGCCTCGTTCGGCACGTAGTCCAGGTCGCACTCCGGGTCCCGGGTGCTCCAGTTGGCCGTCGGCGGCACCACACCGAACTCGATCGCGAGGGCACACGCGGCCATCTCGATCGACCCGATCGCACCCAGCGAGTGCCCCACCATCGACTTGATCGAGCTGATCGGCACCTGGTATGCGCGCTGACCCAGCGCCCGCTTGAACGCGGCCGTCTCGTGCCTGTCGTTCTGCCGGGTGCCCGACCCGTGCGCGCTGATGTAGGACACCTGCTCCGGAATTATCCGCCCCTGTCCGAGCGCATCGGTCACGGCCAGACTCATCTCCAACCCGTCCGGCCGCAACCCGGTCATGTGGTAACCGTTGCTGCGGCTGGCGTACCCGGCCACCTCGCAGTAGATGTGCGCCCCACGCCGCAGGGCGTGCCCGGCCTCCTCCAACACCAGCACCGCCCCACCCTCGGCCAGCACGAACCCGTGCCGGTCCGCGTCGAACGGACGCGAGGCGTGCGCCGGGTCGTCGTTGTCCGGGCTGGTCGCCTTGATCGCGTCGAACGACGCCACGGTGACCGGCGATATCGGCGAGTCCGACGCACCGGCCAGCATCACGTCCGCCTCACCGTCCACGATCATCTGGTGGGCGTACCCGATGGCGTCGATGCCCGAGGTGCAACCGGTCGACACCACCTGCGCCGGACCGTGCCAGCCGTGCCGGCAGGCCACGTCGGCGGCGAGGCTGCTGGGCACCAACGCCTGATAGAGGTACGGGCCACCGCGCGCCGCGTCGACCAGCCACCGCCGGCCGTGCTCGCTGACCGTGACGTACTCCTGCTCCAGCGCCATCGTGCCGCCCACAGCGGTGCCCAGCACCACCCCCGCCCGGTCCCGCTCCGCGTCGGTCAACACCAGTTGGGCGTCGGCGACCGCCTCGGCGGAGCAGGCCAGCGCGAACTGCACGTACCGGTCGGCCCGCCGACGCTCGACCTCGCTGAGGCCCGCCGCGACCGGATCGAAGTCACACTCCGCGGCGATCTGCGACCGGAACGGCGACGGGTCGAAGAAACTGATCCGCCGGGTGGCGGTCCGCCCCTCGGTGATGGTCTTCCAGAACCGATCCCGGCTCGCGCCGCCCGGGGCGACCACCCCCACCCCGGTCACCACCGTGCGGCGCCTGGTCATCGCGCCACCTCTGTTCGCGACTGCGGGGCTCGCAGAACCGGCTCACTCCTCGCGCTCACGACCCGCCTCGCTGTTCGACCAACTCGGTGTCGACGTGCCCCAACTCGGGGCGCGGGGCGAGCGGACCCAGGTGGAAGACCACCTCGGCCGGCTCGACGCCGGTGTTGCGCAACCGGTGCCGCACGTTCACCGGGACGAACAGGCCCTCGCCGGTGGCCAGCAGCGTCGGCTGGTCGTCCAGGTCGACGGTGATCGCGCCGCGAACCAGGTACAGGAACTCCTCGCTGTACGGGTGGTAGTGCTCGGCGATCCGCTCCCCCGGCGCGAGCGTCGCCACCCCGAGGAACCCGGAGGTGCTCCCGACGGTGCGGGGGCCCAGCAGGACCCGCAGCTCCCCGCCGCGCCGCCGGTCGGCGGGCACGTCCCGGGCGGCGATCGGCCGGGTGCTCAGGTCACTCATCGTCGGCTCCCGTCGACTCGTCGCCCGCCGCCGGGTGGCCCTGCTCGGCGCGCTGCCGGGCGATCCGCTCCACCCGGTCCTTGATCACTGCGAGTTGGATGACGCTGTTGGTGTTGATCCGCTCGGTCATCGCGGCGTTGTCGACGGGTGCGGTCGGCTTCATCGCGAAGTCCTGCGTCCAGGTCATCCGGGTGCCGCCGGCCTCCTCGGTGTAACGCCAGTGGATCCGCATGTACTCGAACGGCCCGGTCTCCACCCGGTGGGCCCGCACCTGGCGGCTCACCGGGTCGGCGGTGCGTTCACTGACCCAGCTCCAGGCCACCCCGTTCTCGTCGGGGTACATGGTGAGCCGGAACCGCACCGTGTGCCCGTCGCGGTGCAGGATCTCCACCACGGCGTACTCGGTGAACAGCTCGGTCCAGTTCGCGACGTCGTTGGTGACCTCCCAGACGACCGGGAGCGGCGCGTCGATGACCACGGTGTTCTCGGTGTGTCCGGGCGGGTCGGCGCGGTCGGCGACCAGGTCGGCCACCGCCGAGATGCTCAGCTGCCCGGCCTCCTCGGGGATGGTCACCTGCCACCGGTCGGCGACGACGGCGGAGAGTTCCAGCAGGGCGAGCGAGTCCATGCCCAGCTCCTCCAGTGACGCGGCGGGCGCCCGCGCCGCGGCGTCGGCGTCCAGCCCGCAGTGCGCCACCAGGATGTCGGTGATCTCGGCGGTCAGCGGGCGACCATGGGTGACGGTCATCGGGTCCTCCTGTGGGTTACCTCGGGCGTCGCGGCGGACGCGGAGCGCGGTGCGGGGGTGGACGTCGGCCGCTGCGCGGGCGGCCCACCGGGCACACCGAGCAGACGGTCGACCAGGCCCGTGGTGTAGCGGCCCTTGCGGAAAGCGGCGTCGTCGAGCACCCGCCGCACGAACGGGATGGTGGTGTGCACGCCCGGACCGGCGACGTCGAACTCGTCGAGGGCCCGTTCCAGCCGGTTGAGGGCCGACTCCCGATCGGGCGCCCAGACGACGACCTTGGCCAGCAACGAGTCGTACCAGGGGCCGATCACACAGCCGGCGCTGGCGTGGGTGTCCACTCGGGTGAACGGGCCGCCGGGCGGAGTGAAACGTTCCAACCGGCCGGGGGTGGGCGTGAAGCCGCGCTCGGGGTCCTCGGTGTTGACCCGGCACTCCACCGCCACGCCGCGCAGGCGGATCTCCTCCTGCCGCCAGCGCAGCGGCACTCCGGCGGCGATGTGCAGTTGCTCGTGCACCAGGTCGATCCCGGTGACCATCTCGGTCACCGGATGCTCGACCTGGATCCGGCAGTTGATCTCCAGGAAGTGGAACTGTTCCTCGGCGTCGACGAGGAACTCCAGGGTGCCGGCCCCGACGAAGCCGACGTCCAACGCGCCCCGCAGCGCCGTCTCGGCGATGGTGTCCAGGACGGCGGCGGGCAGCGCCGGGGCGGGCGCCTCCTCCACCAGCTTCTGGTGCCGGCGCTGCACCGAGCAGTCCCGGGTGCCCAGGTGCACCCCGTTGCCGTGCGAATCGCACAGCACCTGCACCTCGACGTGCCGGGCCTCGGTGAGGTAGCGCTCGACGTACACCCGGTCGTCGCCGAAGGCGGCCTGGGCGGCGGCCCGCGTGCGGGTGTACGCCCGACGCAGCTCGCCCGGGGTGCGGACCACCGTCATTCCCCGGCCACCGCCCCCGGCGGCGGCCTTCACGATCACCGGATAGCCGACGGCCTCGGCCACCTCGGCGGCCGCGGCGGCGGTCGGCACCGGCGCGACGCTGCCCGGCGACAGCGGCAGACCGGCGCGGCTCATCAGGGCGCGCGCCGAGGACTTGTCGGCCAACGCGGCCATCACCGCCGGTGGTGGGCCGATGAAGGTCAGCCCGTTGTCCGCGCAGATCTCGGCGAAGTCGGCGTCCTCGGAGAGGAAGCCGTACCCGGGGTGCACTGCCTGCGCACCCACCTGCCGGGCCGCCTCCACGATCGCGGCGGCGTTGAGGTAGCTGCGCCGGCTCGACGCGGGCCCGATCCGGATCGCCTGGTCGGCGAGGCGGACCGCCGCCGAGTCGGCGTCGGCGGCCGAGTAGACCACCGCCGTCCGCACGCCCAACTCGCGGCAGGCGCGCAGCACCCGCAACGCGATCTCGCCCCGGTTGGCGATCAGCACGGTCTCGAACATCGTCAACCACCCTGCGCCGTCACGCCGGGTCCAGCTCGACCAGCGGCTGGTCGTACTCCACCGACTGGCCGTCCTCGACGAGGACCGCCACCACCCGACCCGCGCGGTCGGCGGTCACCTCGTTCATCAGCTTCATCGCCTCGACGATGGCCACCGGCTGTCCCGGGCGGACCAGGTCCCCGACCGTGACGAACGGTCTGGCGCCGGGCTCCGGCGACCGGTAGAAGGTGCCGACGATCGGCGCCCGCACCGCGGCGCGACCGGGCACCGACGGTGGGGCCGACGCCGCCGGTTCCTCGGGTGCCGGCGACGCCGGCACCCCGGTCGGCGCAGGGGGTACGTCCGCTCGGGTCACGGTCTCCGGATGCCACTCGACCTCGAGGACCGCCGGGCCGTTGCGCAGCCGGATCCGGCGCACCGGCCCGGCCAGCTCGGCGATCAGGTGCTGCGCCTGCCGGCGCAGTCCGGCCAGTGCCTCCTCCTCGCCGACCTCGGTGTCCTCGGGCACCTCGACCGTCGACACCGTCCCGTTCTCGGCGCTCACCGGGCACCTGCCCGCTGACCGGCACGGGTCGCGCCGAACCGCCGGAACCGCTGCCGGCGGAGCCGGACGAGCATGGCCGGTGGCACGTCCAGAAGCGGCAGCAGATTCGCCACCAGGGCGGCCCGCAACCGCAGCGCGGTCTCCGCCGGGTCGTCGTGCGCGGCGGCCGGCGGCTCCGGCACCACCTCGTCGACCACGCCGAGGCGGCGCAGGTCGGGGGCGCTGAGTCGCAGCGCCCGGGCGGCCTGCGGCGCCGCCGAACGGTCCGGCCAGAGGATCGCCGCACAGCCTTCGGGGCTGATCACCGAGTAGACCGCGTTCTCCAGCATCAGGACCCGGTCGGCGACGGCCAGGGCCAGCGCGCCGCCGCTGCCGCCCTCTCCGGTGATGACCGCCAGCACGGGGGTGGGCAGCACGGTGAGGGTGAGGATGTTCTCCGCGATGGCCGCCGCCTGGCCGTGCTCCTCGGCGCTCACCCCGGGGTCGGCACCGGGGGTGTCCACGAGCGTCACCACCGGAAGTCCGAGGCGGGCGGCCAGGCGCATCAGGCGCAACGCCTTGCGATGCCCGGCCGGGCTGGCCATGCCGAAGTTGCGAGCCACCAGCTCGGCGGTGGTGTGCCCCTTCTGGTGGCCGATGACCATCACGTGCCGGCCGGCCAACCGGGCCACACCGCCCACGATGGCCGGGCAGTCCCCGCCGAGCCGGTCACCGTGCAGCTCCACGAAGCCGTCGAAGACGGAGTCGAGGTAGTCCAGTGTGGTCGGTCGGCCGGGGTGCCGGGCCATCCGGACGGTGTCCCACGCGTCACGTACCGCCGGGGTTCCGTCGGCTTCCGTGGTCGGCGGCGAGGGCTCCTCCTCGGCGAGGCGCTCGCGGTGCGGCGGCGGCTCCTGCCGGGGTACGGACGGGCGGGCCGGACGGCCGGCGCGGGTCGCGGCGAGCAGCGCCATCAGCCGCCCGCGCAGTGACCGGCGCTGCACCACCATGTCCACCTGCCCGTGCCGGAGCAGGAAGTCGGCGGTCTGGAAACCCTCCGGAAGCGCACGACCGGTCACCTGACGGATCACCCGGGGGCCGGCGAAGCCCATCCGCGCGCCGCTCTCGGCGAGCACCAGGTCGGTGTTGGTGGCGAACGACGCGGCCACGCCACCGTAGGTCGGGTCGGTCAGGACGCTGACGGTGAGCAGACCCGCCTCGCGTAGCGCGGCGATGGCCTGGCTGACGGTGGCCATCTGCATCAACGACAGCACGCCCTCCTGCATCCGCGCTCCGCCGGAGGCGGTCACCAGGACGAGCGGGACCCGGTCGTCGAGTGCCCGTTCGGCCGCCCGGGTGATCAGCTCGCCGACGGCGCAACCCAGGCTGCCGCCGAGGAAGCGGAAGTCCATCACCGCCATCACGACCGGGTGTCCGCCGATGGTGGCCGTGGCACAGACGACGGCTTCGACCAGGCCGGTGCTGGCCCGCGCGGCGGTGAGCCGGTGCGGGTACGGCACCACGTCGACGAAGTCGATCGGGTCCGCCTCCGGCAGCCGGTCGGCCAGCGGGCGCAGCGATCCGGGGTCGACGAGTTGGCGCAGGCGTTCCGGCGCGCCGAGGCGAGCGTGCTCGCCGCACTCCGGGCAGACGTCCAGGTTGCGGCGTAACCGTTTGCGGTAGAGCAGGCTGGCGCAGCCGGCACAGCGGGACCAGAGCTGCTCCTCGCGCGGCGCGGTGGCCGTCACGACCGCCCTCCGGTGTCCGGGGCGTCGAACCGGTAGAAGCACTGCGCCATCGCGTCGCGCGGTGACCGCCAGGTCGACAGGTACGGCGAGACGTACGGACGCAGGCGGTCGCTGACCCGGATGAACTCCGGGTGCCCACGGGCTGCCTCGACCGCGCCCTCCGCCGGCTGCTCGGTTTCGAGCAGGTGCACGTAGAGGTCGTGCAGGCGGTACAGCGAGCGGTGCCGGACGCCGACCAGGCGCGGCAACTCCGTCGCGTCCGACTCGGCGAAGATCTCGGCGACCCGCTCCGCAGCGGCCGGATCCACCTTCGCGACGATCAGCGATCGGTCCATACTGGGCCTCCCCCCACGGCGTCCGGCCGGCGACGGGTGGCCCCCGGACGCACTGGACGACTGCCCACACGATGCGGCAGTCCTCGTCACGGCGGCGTCACCACACAGGACTGACCAGCGACGCACCTTCGTGACGCTGCGTTGACGCAAGCTGTGCATCAGCTATGCGTCGGCCATGCGTGCAGCGCGCGATCGATCTGATGTTTGAGCAGTTCAGAACCGATCTCAGGTAAACTGTCGCGAATAGAGCGCCTACAGCGACATTGACGCACCGTGACCGTAATTGATAATCTTCACGGTGGTCAGCCCGGCCGCCCCGGCGGGTGGGGCCGCGCCCGGCAGCCAGGGTCGCGCCCCCATCGTCGGGGTCGACAGAGGCGTCACGGGCAGCCGATCCAGGACGCAGCAGACAGTCGGGACGAGCGTTCCGCAGGGGGTGCCGCCGTGGCCGCTGATCCGACCGTGCCGACCGCCGGGGGCCCGCCCGAGGAGGGCGTCTCACTCCACCTGCTCGGCGGCTTCCGACTGCTGCGCGACGCGACGCCGATCGTGGTGCCGCGCGGGCTGCAACGGGTGATCGCGTTGATCGGGCTGCGTCCCGGCGCCACCCGCAGCCAGCTCGCGGGGCTGCTGTGGCCCGACGCGTCCGAGGAGCGGGCGCTGTCCTCCCTGCGCACCGCGCTGTGGCGACTGCGTCAGGACCCGTGCTGTCCGATGACCGTGGCCGGCGACACCGTACGGCTCGACCCGGCGGTCCGGCTCGACGTGGACGACCTGGTCGGCACCGCGGCCCGGGTCCGCGACGGCGACGACCCGCGTACCGCCGCCGGGGCGCTCGCCGCCGGCCGGCACGACCTCCTGCCCGGGTGGTATGACGACTGGGTGCTGCTGGACCGGGAGAGGCTGCGCCAGCTCCGCCTGCACATGCTGGAAGAGGTGGCCGGGCACCACCTCACCGCGGGGCGGCACGGCGAGGCCCTCGAAGCCGCACTGGAGGCGATGGCCGCCGAGCCGTTACGGGAGACCCCTCACCGGCTGGTCGTCCGCATCCACCTGGCCGAGGGCAACGCCTTCGAAGCCGTGCACGCCTTCTACGTCTACCGGGACCTGCTGCGCCGAGAGTTGCGCCTGGAACCGAGCCCGGCGATGAGCGCCCTGCTCGACGACACCCTCGCCCCGATCCGCCAGGCCAGCCGGGAGCCCGTCGCCGATCGTCCGTCACCAGCCGGGCGACGTGCGTGACGACGACACCGTCCGACATCGCCGGGCAGTGCCCGTGACGGCGCGGCCCGTCACCGACTGCTCGGCCTGCGTGACGGTGACGTGACAGGCGCTACGGCACGGTGGGGCGCACAGAGCACGTGGCACCGATCCGAGGGTCGGGAAGGCCACCGGCGGAAGGGGTCCCATGAGTCGTCTACTGATCGTCAGCCGGATCATCCCGGGCGCGGAGGGGCGGGTGGCGCAGATCTTCGCCGAATCCGACGCCACCGAACTGCCCGGCCTGACCGGCGTCACGCACCGTTCGCTGTACTGCCTGCACGACCTGTGCGTACACGTGATGGAAACCTCGGACGTCGACCCGGACGCCCTCGCGGCGGCCCGCAACCACCCGCTCTTCCAGCAGGTCAACGAGCGGCTCTCCGCGCACACATCGCCGTACCTGCCGACCTGGCGCTCCCCCCGGGACGCGATCGCCGGCTGCTTCTACCGATGGGACGCCACCGACGCGCCCACCGCGCGGCCAGCCGGCACCGACGCGCCCACCGCGCGGCCGGGCGCCGCCGACCTACCCGCCGCGCGCCCGGCGGGCACCGACGCGCCTGCGGCGCACCCGGCTGGTTGACATGGGCGGCGCGCCACCGCACGTCCTGATCATCGGCGCCGGCACCGGCGGGCTGTGCCTGGCGCACGGCCTGCGCCGGGCCGGGATCACCGTCGCCGTCTACGAACGGCACCGCGACCGCGCCGACGGGCTGCTCGGCTATCGGGTCGGCATCGGCCCGACCGGCAGTCGAGCGCTACGCGAGTGCCTGCCACCGGAGTTGTTCGCCACCTTCCTCGCCACCTGCGCCCGGCCCCCGCACTACTTCAACGTGGTCACCCAGGGGCTGCGCCAGACGGCGTCGTTCCCCCTGCGGCCGAACGCCGAGCCGGTGCACACCGAACACTCGGTGGCCCGGATGGTGCTGCGCCACGTGCTGCTGACCGGCCTCGACGACGTGGTGCACTTCGACAAGACCTTCACCCACTACGAGCAACGTGACGACGGCACGGTCACCGCGCACTTCTCCGACGGCACCACCGCCACCGGGGACCTGCTGGTCGGGGCGGACGGCACCCACTCGGCGGTACGCCGGCAGTACCTGCCGCACGCCGTCACCCGCGACGCCGGCACCATCAACATCGCCACCCGCATCCCGCTGACCGCGCGCACCCGCGCTCTCGTCCCCGAACGCGTCGCTCAGGGCATCTCACTGATCTTCGGCATCGGCGGGATCATGGGCGTGCTGCACGTGATGGAGTTCAAGTGGGACGCCAGCCGGGCGATCAAACCCGGCGTCGGCGACGCGGACGCCCGGCTGTTGAAGAACTGGCCCGGCCTGTCCCAGGACACCACCACCGACAACATCAACCTCATCATCTGGAGTGCGGCCCGCCGGTTCCCGGCCGACGTGATGGAGCGTCGCGGCGAGGACCTCGTACGGGTCGCCCTCGGCCTCACCACCAACTGGCACCCCGACCTGCGGGAGTTGCTGACCCGGGCGGAGCCGGCCAGCGCCCTGCCGATCAAGGTGTCGACCTCCGAGCCGGTGCCTCCCTGGAAGAGCAGCACCGTCACGTTGCTCGGCGACGCCATCCACACCATGACCCCCGGTCGCGGTGTCGGCGCGAACACCGCCCTGCGCGACGCCCGCCTGCTCTGCGAGCAACTCACCCGGGCCACCGCCGGTGACAAGACCCTGCTCCAGGCGGTCGCGGACTACGAGGCGGCGATGGCGCCGTACGGCTTCGCGCGGGTCGCCGAGTCGTTGAACCGCAGCGGCACCAGCGGCGACGACCGGATGTACCGGCCGGTGGTGGGTCGGCTCGCGCTGCTCGGCGCGCGTGGCTACTTCGGAGTGACCAGTCGGGTGCCGCGGCTGCGTCAACGGTTCGTCGACGACTTCCACACCTACGAGGGCGATCGGGACTGAATCGGGCGACGGCCCGTCGGCCCGGGCTCGGCGTACCCCGCCGGGCCCGGGTCGCGCCGTGCCGTGCCGGGCCACGGTCTCGCCGCGCCGGGCTGCTTTGTGTGCTGGTCGGGGCGACGCTCTGTCACCCGACGAGCACCGGCTGAGGTGAGCGGGCCACCCACGACGCCCCTGGCCGATCCTCTCTCTCGTCGGTAACAGGCGTGTGCGAAGCTGCGGCGAGTTTTTCTCGTGACTTTTCCAACGAGGTGAGAGGGAGGTTCGCCGTGACGTGGTCTATCGGACACTCGCTGATAGTGGTACTGGCACTGTTGCTGGGACTGGCCGCCGGGTGGCTGCTGCGCGGACGGCGGGGTGGTCAGGGCAGCTCGATTGTGGATGGTGACCCCGTCGCCGGACTGGCCGTGATCTCCACGCCGACGCCGGCTGCCACCACCGACGAGCCCCGGCCCGCCGCCGCCGTCGACCCGGCCCCGACCGCCGTCGCCGACGAGCCGGTCCCGGTGGACACGGTCAGCGCGCCCGCTGCGGTGACCGCCACGGACGACCACGCCCCGACGCCCGTCCCGGCGGAAGCGCCGAGCACCGTCGACCCGGGCGACATGGCGCTGACCGAGCCCCCGCCGCCCGTGCCGTCGGCCGAATCCGACGCGAACGAGCTGCGGCCGGAGCCCGCCGTCGAGTCCACTCCTGAGCCGGTCGCGGCCGACGAGCAGCGCACCTCGGCCACCGTGGTGGCCCCGCGCCGGCCTGCGGACGACCTCCCGCCCGCGAACGCCACGCCGATCGACACCACCCCGGCCGACACCACCCCGGCCGACACCACCCCTGCCGACGAGCCGGTCGGCGCCGTTTCGGCAGCGGAGCCGGTAGCGGCCACCGACGCGGACGACCGGATCGCCGCCGACCCGGCCCACGACGCGGAGGCCACGCCCTCGTCGGCCGAGCCGGCGGTGGTGACCACCGACGCGGCGCACACCGACCCGGTGGACGCTCACCACGCCGACGCGGAGCCGGTGACCACCGACTCGGCGAACGCGGAGCCGGTGGCCGCCGACCCGGTGGACGCTGAGGTGGCACGGCCGGCCGTGGCCACCCCTCCGGTCCGACCGGCCGCCGCCACGTCCCCTGCGGCCGAGGACACCGACATCACCGGCTACCCGGGCGACCCGACGGGTCCGGCCGACGACTTCCGCCGTATCCAGGGGATCGGGCCGAAGATGGCGGCGGCGTTGCAGGACGCCGGCGTGCGCACCTACGGCCAGCTCGGTGACCTGGACGAGCCGGCGCTGCGCGACCTGATCCGGGCCGCCGGTCTCCGCGCCGCACCCGGCCTGGCCAGCTGGCCGCAGCAGGCCCGCGTGCTCGCCGGTGCCGCCGACGAGATGGCCGCCGCGCTGCCGAACGGCAACCAGGCCTGACCGCCCGACCTCTGGTCCCCGGCCGGTCGTCCACCGCGACGACCGGCCGGGGACCTGCTCGTTCCAGGGGCGGGACGACTCCGGTGCCGGCCGTCCGGCGATCGGCCCGACATCCCGGGAACCGAGGTGACCATCCGGGCCGGACGTCCCCAGAGCCGCGTCGGTCGACCCGGTCGGGGGAAGACGAGGCGAATACCGGCCCGTACGGTCGGCCGGTCGTTACCGTCCGTTGAGGTGGGCCGGACGGGTCCGTCGAGTCGAGCGGTTCCGCAGGAGTGACCCGTGCACCTCCCCGCGCCGGAGCCTGCGTCGCCGCAGGCCAGCGGCCCTCCGGTGCGAGACCCGGAGGGCCCGCGCCGGGTGACCCTCCTCGAACTCTTCTTCGACCTGGTGTACGTGGTCGCGCTGGCCCTCATCTCCCGGACGATGGTCGAGCAGCTCGACTGGCACAGCGCCGGTCAAGCACTGATCATGCTGGCCGCCGTCTGGTGGACCTGGGCGATCACCACCCTCGTCACCGACCTGTACGACCCGGAACGCACCGAGATCAAGCTGCTGATCAGCGCGGTGATGTTCGGCGCGCTGCTGATGACCACGGCGATACCGGAGGCGTTCGACGACCGGGGGCTCGTCTTCGCCGGCACCTACGTGACGATCCACCTCGGGCGCGGGTTGTTCCTGATGCCCGCGGTACGGCGTCAACCGCAGACCCAACGTCGCGCGGCGCGCATCTTCGCCTGGTTCCTGGTGTCGGCGATCCCGTGGCTCGTCGGCGCGTTCGTCGGCGGGGACGCCCGGATCATCTGCTGGACGATCGCGCTCGCCATCGACTACGTCGGTTTCCGGCTCGCGTACCCGGTGCCCGGCCTCGGGGTGGTGCCGGAGAAGCAGCGCAACGTCACCGCGGAGCATCTGTCCGAGCGCTACCAGCAGTTCTTCATCATCGCCCTCGGCGACTGCATCCTGACCATCGGCACCATGTTCAGCCTGGAGCACAACGAGGCCGAGAACATCGCGGCGTTCGCGGTGGCGTTCCTGACCACCCTGCTGCTCTGGCGGATCTACGTGCACAAGTCCGGCGAGTTGCTGCCCAGCGCCATCCAGGCGGCCAAGTCGCCGGGCAAGTTCCTGTTCACCGCGCCGTACACCCATCTGTTGATGATCTCCGGCGTGGTGACCACGGCGGCCGGCTTCCATCTGGTGCTGCACGAGCCGACCGGGGAGACCCCGCCGGCCTGGCTGGCGGTCTTCTTCGGCGGCCCGGCGCTGTTCCTGGCCGGCCGGGCCTCCTTCGAGTACGAGGTGTTCAGCCGGGTGTCCTGGTCGCGTCCGGGAGGCATCCTGGCGCTGCTGACCATCGCACCCGTCGCGTTGTACGTGCCGCCGATGATCGCGTCACTGGGGGCCCTGCTGGTGCTTGCCGGGGTGGCGTACGCGGACCACCGGCGCAGCCACGGCAAGCCGCCGGAGACTCCCAGCCCACCGCACTGAGCCGGCCGCGAGCGCGACGCCGCCGCCGGCCCGCGACGGCTGCCGCTCACACCAGCGCCCCGGCGTACCCCCGGACCTGCAACCGCCGCCCGGCGGTGCCGCCCAGACGCACCTGCAGGCCCAGCGGGGCGGCGGCCCGGCGGACGTCGTCGAGGTGCAGCGATCCGTGCCGGTCCACGGTGAGCACCGGGGGCTCTTCGAGTTCACCGACGGGTGCGTGGAAGGACAGCAGGGTGACCGAGGTGGTGAGATAGCCCGGGTACGCGGCGCGGGCCGCCGCCTCGTCCGGGTGCGAGAGCACCACCAGGTCGTCGAGGTGGGCGAAGTCGGCGGCGAGTGCCCCGGCCTTCCAGTGCGCCGGTTCCTCGGCCGCGCCGGTGAGGTGTCGCGACCGGTTCGCCGAGGTGATGTAGAGGTGATCCGTCCCCGTCTCGGCGAGCGCCCGCTCGAAGAACGCGTTGGACGGGCAGGTGAGACCGGGTGCGATGACCTGTGTGGTTCGCAACCCCTGGTCGACCTGCACGAGGTGCTCGGGAAGCCGTTCCGCCGCCGGCCCCCGGAAGCCGAACGGACCGGCCCCGTAGAGGGTGTCCATCAACGCGCGCACCCGTCCGACCGGCAACCGCGGTGAGATCCGCGTCCAGTCGTACATCCCGGGGATGCGTCCGACGGCTGTGGTGATACTGCCGACGTGGTGGGCCGGACGACCCTTGGCCAGGTTGACGCGGCGCACGGTGGCCGCGTCGGGACGGGTGACGATGGCGTAGAAGTTGGCGAACGCCGCCGCGACGACCGCACCGCCGGCGAGCGCGCGGGCCGCGACCGCGACGTCCTCGGGGCGGTCGATGTACAGGGGCGGTGTCGGGGCGTCCATGAGTCCTCCTCGGCGGGGGCCGTGAGGCAGTTCTACGTCCACCGGCCGGTACGGCGGCGAGGTCGGTCGGCGATCCGATAGCGCGCCGGGGCGACCCGAGGCGGGCGGCCGATGCGTGGACGGTACTCACCGGTGGACCGCATCGGCCGGACGGACGATTCGGTGGGTGGTGGGCGGCGACAGTTAGCCGCGTGACCCGATTGGGTACAACGCCTGCACCTCAGCAATCCACCACATTCCTCAGGAGGCAGCGATGCGCGGCACCTCGATACTCGGAGTCATCGTCGTGATCTGGTTGTTGATCGGCGCGGTCGCCGCCGGTCAGCGCGGTTACTACAGCGGCGACGACACCAACTGCGCCGAGGCCGGCACGATCCTGGTCACCATCGTGGCCGGGCCGTTGAACTACATCGGCGCCAACCCCAAGGTCGACTGCAAGCTGCCCGAGCCGTCCAAGTAGGACGGACGCTCACCGGCCCAGGCTCCCGGCGGGAGCCTGGGCCGGCGCGCTTCGGTCGTGGTGGATCACCGACCAACGCCCCCGGCACTGGGACACGCTGACCGGCGACCGGTTCGACTACGTCATCAGCCTGTGCGACAGGGCCCGCGAGGCATGCCCCGACTTTCCCGACCGTCCCCGGCGATCGCACTGGAGCATCCCCGACCCCGGCACGGCCGCGGGCACCGGCCAGGCCGGCTACTCCGCGTTCCAGCGCGCGGCCGCCGACATCGACACCCGCGTCAGACACCTGCTGCCCGCCCTCACGCCCACCCGCCCCTGAAGGAGGGAACCGCCATGACAACGCCCGACCGGTACGCCAGCGTCCGCTACATCGTCGATGACGTCCAGGCGGCCGTCGACTTCTACACCACGCGTCTCGGTTTCGTCGTCAACACGAGCGCGGCACCAGCCTTCGCCGACGTCGTACGCGGCCCGCTGCGACTGCTGCTGTCCGGGCCGGCCAGCTCCGGCGCCCGCGCCACCCCCGACGACGCAACCGACGCCGGACGCAATCGGATCCACCTGACAGTCGATGACCTGGATGCCGAGATCGACCGACTGCGGGCCACCGGGCTCTCCTTCCGCAGCGACGTGATCGCCGGCCCCGGTGGACGCCAAATCCTGCTCACCGACCCCGCCGGCAACCTCGTCGAACTGTTTCAACCCGCCGATCGGCCCGACTCGGCCTGACCCACGTCGCACGTCATCGGCTCCCGCACGGCAGGGGGCGATCGGAGGGCGACGAATCAGGACTCGCGTGCCCGGGGGTGCCACTGCGATTCGACCGCCACACCCCGTACGGCGTCCTAGGAGGCTGGTCTGCGGTCTCCCCTGCGTTTGTCGGTACTCCCGCCGGGAACCGACCCGGCGTCAGTCACGCGGACGGCGTCGGGAGCATGGCATGCAGATCGGCTACAAGCTGGCCTCGGAGGGGTACGGCCCCCAGGAGATCATCCGGCAGGCCGTCCTGGCCGAGCAGGCCGGTTTCGACTTCGTCGAGATGAGCGACCACTACCACCCCTGGCTCGACGCACAGGGGCACTCGTCGTTCACCTGGAGCGTGCTCGGAGCCATCGCGGCCAAGACCAGCACCCTGCGGCTGGCCACCGGTGTCACCTGCCCGACCGTCCGCTACCACCCGGCGATCATCGCGCAGGCGGCGGCGACCATGGCACTGGTCTCCGACGGACGGTTCACCCTCGGCGTGGGGGCCGGTGAACGGCTCAACGAGCACGTCGTCGGGCAGGGTTTCCCCAGCGTACGAGGACGGCACGAGCGGCTCCGCGAGGCACTGGAGATCATCCGGCTGCTCTGGCAGGGCGGCTACCAGTCCTACGAGGGTCGGCACCTGCACCTGGAGGACGCCCGGGTCTTCGACCTGCCGGACACCCCGCCGGTGATCGCCGTGGCGGCCAGCGGCGAGGCGTCGGCCCGGCTCGCCGCCGAACTGGGCGACGGGCTGTTCGCCACCGAACCGGACGCGTCGATAGTCGAGCACTACCGGCGCGCGAACGGCTCGGGCCCCCGCTACGCCGAGGTTCCGCTGGCCTGGGCCACCGACGAGCAGCAGGCGGTGCAGGCGGTGTTGCAGACCAGCCGGTGGATGGTCACCGGCTGGAAGGTGATGAGCGAACTGCCGAACCCGGTCAACTTCGACGCGGCCAGCGCACACGTCGAGGAGAAGCACATCCGCCAACTCTTCGCCGTCGGCCCCGACCCGGAGCCGTACGTCGCCAAGGTCCGCTCGTACGTCGACGCGGGCTTCGACCACATCGTCCTGCAGAACGCCGGCCCCGATCCGGACGGGTTCCTGGACTTCTTCGCCGGCGACCTCTCCGGCCGCCTGCGCGCGCCGAGCTGAACCGGGCGCCCGAAGGGTGGGAAGCGCCGAGCCGCCCCGACCGGTCGTCGGGGCGGCTCGCTGCGCGTTCGGGATGGGCGCGGTGTGCTCAGCGGAAGCAGTGCGCGACGGGCACCTGGCTGCCCTCGCAGTTGGTGGGCTCGTTCTCGACGATCACACTCTCGTCGTCGATCTTGACCTGGGCGTGCGAGGCGAAGACCCCACCGGGCTTCACCGTCGAGGCGTTGTGGGTGATCTTGCTGGTGTAGACCGCGACCGAGCCCGCCGTCGCGTAGATGCCACCGCCCGTGGAGGTGGCACCGACCGCCTCGTTGCGGGTCACGTCACTGCCGCGGACCAGCAGGTTCGCCTTCTCGGCGTAGATGCCGGCGCCGAGGCCGTGGGTGGTGTTGCCGTCGACCACGCTGTCGTCGAGCGGCGTCAGGCCCTTGACCGTCGAGATGCCGCCGCCGTTGACCGTCGACGTGTTGCCACGGATGGTCATCTTGCGCATCACCAGCACCGCGTCGGAGTTCGCCGCACCGCCGCCGACCTGCGCGGTGTTGTTCAGCAGCTCGGTGTCGGAGACCTTGGTCCGGGCCGAGAAGCTGGCCAGACCGCCACCCTGCGCGGCGCTGTTCTGGGTGAACGAGACG
This sequence comes from Micromonospora sp. WMMD964, assembly GCF_029581455.1. Lineage (NCBI taxonomy): Bacteria > Bacillati > Actinomycetota > Actinomycetes > Micromonosporales > Micromonosporaceae > Micromonospora > Micromonospora sp. WMMD964. The sequence continues at coordinate 4,708,740 of NZ_CP120860.1, forward strand.
CTCTCCACCTCGGCCGCGCCCCGGTAGTTGCCGAGCCCGCCGCCGTACGCGTTGGCGCTGTTGCGGTGGAACTCGGAGCGCTTCAGCGTCAGCACGCCACCGTTGAGCAGGCCCCCGCCCTTGCCCGCGGCGCCGGAGGCGCTGTTGCCGACGAACGTGGAGTCGGTGACCACCAGGTTGCCGTCGTTGAAGATGCCCCCGCCGCCGCCCTCGGGCGACAGCGACGTGCTCTGCGAGACGGTCACCCGCTCCACCAGCGCCGTCGCGCCGTGCACCACGTGCACGCTGCCACCCTCGATCGCCGAGCGACCGTTGTGCAGTTCCACGTCGCGCAGGGTCAGCTCGCCGCCGTCGCGGACGGTGAAGAACCGGAAGGCGGCGGCCTGGGCGTCGCGGGCGATGGTCGCCCCGGCGCCGTCGATGGTGATGGGTTGGTAGATCACCGGCAGACCGGCGGTGTCGTCGGCCGGGTTGCGCGGAGGCGCCTCGGCGTCACCAGGGGTCTCCGCGGCGTCGGCGGCCTCCCGCGCGTCGCGGATCCCGCCGTCGTACTGGTCCTTCTCGTGGAACGCCTCGGTGAGGACGTAGCGGCACTTGGGCGCGAGACGAAGTTCCGCGCCGCCCTCGGCGTTGGCCGTCACCAGCGCCGCCACCAGCTTCGCGGCGTCGCAGGGCACCGACACGACGCCCCGCTTGCCGGTGCCCGGGGTGCTCGGGCGATCCCGCTCGCCATCGCCCTGTTCGCGGTCCTCGCCGCGCCGGTCGTCGGCCCGCCGGTCGTCGTCGCCACCGGCCGTGGTGAGCCGGCCCAGACCGGGAAGGGCGAGGGCCCGGTCGGCGGCGGCGGCCACGCCGGCCGCTCCGGCCGCCCCCACAACCAGGCTCCCCGCCAGGAAACCGCTGGCTAGGAACCATCGGGACCGGCGCCTGGGTCGGGTCGCGCGGCCTCCTCCTGGGTACGTGGACATCAAGAATGCCTACCTTCCTGCCTACTTCCGTGACCGCGCGCCGATCCGGGCGCGGGGCGCTCGACGTACCGCCGACCACCAGACGTCACGATAAGTCCGCAATACGGACAGGAAGGTGTGAACGTGAATAGTGCCCTTATTCATCTTCGGAACCCACCAAACGGGGCGCCAGCGATCATCCGCCGACGTGGATCCCGGGACGTCGAAGCGGGTCGCGCTCGGTCCGGCGGATGATCTCCCGTACCACCGGCGGGGTGTCCCCACGGCCGAGGATGAGATAGCGCGCCAGGTGCGCGATCGGGCTCCCCTCCGACCACTCGAAGTGCGCGTGCGGCCGTACGCCGGTGGCGTCCCGCAGGGCCAGCAGGATCGCGGCGATGGCGTTGGGCGCGGCCGGGCTGCTGGCCCGCAGCACCCGGAAGCCACTCACCTCGATCCCGTGCACCCGCAGCACCTGACTGAACTCCGACGGGTCGACCACGTCGATCTCCAGGAACAGCACGTCCGCGGCCCCGGGCACCGGGTTCATCCCGCGCTGCGCCCGTTCCTTGACCGTGTACTCCTTCACCGAGCCCTTCTGCCGCTTGTTCGCGATCAGGTGCAACTGCCCGTCGTGGGCCAGCGACTCGGTGATGAACCGACGGGCCGGCTCGTCGAACTCGATCCGCTCGGCCCGCAGCTCGGTGGTCCGGGTGACCCGGGACACCAGCGAGACGGCGATGATGCCGAGGATGAACAACGCCGAGATGGTGATCCCGTCCGGCTGCTCGATGACGTTCTCCACCAGCGCGTACAGCAGCACCAGCGTCAGCGCCGTGAAGCCGGTCGCGCCGACGCGCTGGTGGCGGCGGGCGGCCGCGATGGTCACCGCCACCGCGCCGGAGACCATCATCGCCAGGATGCCGGTGGCGTACGCGCCGGCCTGGGCGTTGACGTCGGCCCGGAACGCGATCGTGATGGCGACGCTGACGACGGTGTAGACGATCACCACCGGGCGCACCGCCCTCGCCCACTCCGGCGCCATGCCGTACGAGGGCAGGTAACGCGGCACGATGTTGATCAACCCGGCCATCGCGGACGCGCCGGCGAACCAGAGGATGAGCACGCTGCTCACGTCGTAGACAGTGCCGAATGCCTCACCCAGATAGGTGTGCGCCAGGAACGCCAGCGCCCGCCCGTTCGCGCTACCACCCGGGCGGAACTCCTCCGCCGGGATGAGCGCCGTGGTCACGAACGTGGTCGAGATCAGGTACACCGACATGATCAGGGCGGCGGTGGTGAGCAACCGACGCGTGTTGCGGATCCGGGCGGCGAGGCGGGCCTGCTTGTCCGGCCCGTCGGCCGAGATCAACGGCATCATGCTGACCCCGGTCTCGAAACCGGACAACCCCAGCACCAGCAGCGGGAAGGCCAACACGGCGGTGAACAGCACGTGGCCCGGCCCGCCACCGGTGGCGGTCAACGCGGCCGTCCAGTCCGACACGATGTCCGGGTTCTCGACGATCCGGGCCACCGCCACCCCGACGATCACCGCGTTGAGCACCAGGAAGATCGCGACGAGGGGGATGGCGACGACCACCGCCTCGCGGAACCCGAGCAGGAACACCCCGCCGAGGATGAGCAGCAGCACGACGGTGACCACGACCGGCACCAGGGCGCCGTGCGGGACGTCCGGCAGGTACGGGTTCTCCAACAGGTGCACTGTGGCGTCGGCCGAGGACAGCGTGATCGTGATGATCCACGAGGTCGCCACGAAGCCGAGCAGCACCAGGACGAAGATCTTCCCGCGCCAGAACGGCAACAGCCGCTCCAGCATCGCCACCGAACCCTGACCGTGCGGGCTGTCGTGGGCCACCCGCCGGTACATCGGCAGCATGCCGAACAGGGTCAGCGCGACGATCAGGAGCGTCGCCAGCGGGGACAGCGCACCGGCGGCCACCGCGGCGATGCCCGGCAGGTACGACAGCGTGGAGAAGTAGTCCACCCCGGTCAGACACATCACCTGCCACCAGGCGTGCCTGCGGTTCTGCCCCTCGGCCGTCTCCGGCCCCGGCGGCTGCACCTGGTGCTGGAAGAGCCACCGGCGCAGCGGGCTGGCCGGCGGCGCCGACCGGGCCGGGCTGGCCACCCGATCGGGCACCACGACCCCCGGCCGGCCACCCGCGTGCGGGCGGGCCGGGTCACGCGCCGCCCGCAACGCCGGGTCCGGTCCGGTCGGCGCGTGGCGGCGTCCACCCCAGCGTCGTGCTCTCCCCCGGTGCTCGTCACCCATCGTCAGTCCCCACCCTCACAGGTCCTGACCCGACGGTAGGCGGTAGCCGGGTGCCCAGCCTGCCGAACCGGGGACGTGAACGCGCTGCTCAGGGCAGGTCCGGGAGGGCGAGCAGTCGGGCCAGCGCGGGCGGGTCGGCGACGGTCACCGTGGCCGCCGGGTGGCGGACCAGCCCGCCGGGCACCAGGGCCGGCACCGGCGCGCCGAACCGCAGACAGACGCCGCCGGCCGTGCTACTGCCGAAGCTCACGCCCCGGTCGACCATCGACACGTGCGGCCCGATCACCCGCCACCAGCGGTACGGGCCACTCACCTCGACGGCCGTCACGTTGTCCCGGCGGGTGCGCAGCCGCCACGGCCCGTACCGGATCACCAGGTCCTGGTCTGTCACCGCGACCCAGGCCGTCGCCGGGCGGACGCCCACCAGCGCCAACACCGGGCGGAACGCCGGATCGAAGCGGAACGGGAACCGTGTCGCGACGTCGGTCATCGCGCGCCCGGTCGGGCGGTGGGTCGGGACACCGGGCCGCCCGGTCGCAGGGGCCCGGGTCGCGCGGGCCGGGGTCGGGCGGCGGGCCGCCGCCGGGCCAGGACGGTCATGGCGCGGGCGTACCCGTTACGCGCCCGCCGACACCCGGGAATCTCGCACCGCCGACTCCAGTGCCCCACCGCCGGCCGACACCCCCCGGGCCGGCCGACGGTGGCAGACGGTCGACACCCCCCGGGCCGACCGGCTGCACCCCCTGGGTCGACCAGACCTCGGCCGACCCCGTGGGGTGGGTGGAGCTGGTGGGACGCGCTCCCGCGCTCCGCCGCCCCCCACGGGGCGGAGCGCGGGAGCCCCCCGTCCCGGCTACTGCAGGAACGCCCCGAGGGGCGAGAGCAACAGCCGGCCGAGCGCGGCGGCGTTGTCGTCCAACCGCGTGCGCTCACACTCGTGGGCGTCCGGATCGTGCCGGCACCGCCAGATCCTCTGTGCGTTGCGCCAGGCGACATCGCGGGTGTACTCGACCAGTTCCCCCTGGTACCAGTCGTCGATGTCGCCGTTGAGCATGTCGATGAGCAACTGCCACCGCTCCAGATAGCCGCGGCGCAGGCCGGGGATCTTGTCGGCGAAGATGTTGTTGATCTCCAGGTAGTCGCGGTGCTGGTCGCTACCGTCGACCGGCTCCGACTCCAGGTGATCGAACGTGGTCACCAACGCGAACGGCAGGTCGAAGTTGATGTGCGCGTTCACCCCGGCCGCCGCCGAGGGCAGCGGGCGGGCGTCCGGCCCCCGCATCCGTTCGAAGAGACACGACCACGCCTTCGGGGTGCCCGGGCTGGAATCGGTCCACAACCGCATCGCGTCGAAGTACCGCGCGGCGAACTCCACGTCGAGCCGGGACAGGAACGCCGGGTCGACGAAGCGGTCGTCGTACAGCCCGTCGAGGACGCTGCTGGTGATGGTCAGGTAGAGCTTGTTGAAGTCGGCGAGGGGGCAGCTCTCCTCCAACGGAGGAAGCCGCACCAGCAGATCCTGGAGTTTGGTGAGATGATCGACGACGGCCGGCACGTCCGCGGGATGGTCGGCGAGCAAGTCGACGATGTCCCGGTGAACGGGCCCCCAGACCGGTTCGGTCATCTCTCCTCCATGGTGGTCGGCGGCATCCCCCGTGCCGTCGTCGACGCGGCACAGCCTTTCAGCCCGCACCTGTCGACCGGATCAGTAGAACGACGTATCCCGGCGCGCACAGGCGCGCCGGGATACGTCGTGGTCGGTCAGCCCCGGTGGTTACGCAGCTGGATCGCGCTGGCCTGAACGCGGGTGCGGACCTGCAACTTGTCGAAGATGTGCGAGACGTGCACCCCGATGGTCCGCTCGCTGATGAACAGCCGCTGCCCGATCTCCTTGTTGGTCAGCCCCTCCGCGACCAACGCGAGCACTTCCCGCTCCCGCGCGGTCAGCGCCGCCAACTCGTCGTCGGATGCCTGGGCCGGTGCCCCCCGGGTGGCCCCGGCGGTGGTGTCGCTCTCCTCCAGCGACACCCGGGCCCGCCCGGCCAGCTCGCGGATCTCCGAGGTCAACGGCACCGCGCCCAACCCCTGCGCCACCTCGTACGCCTCGCGCAACAGCTTGCCGGCGGTCGCCAGCCGACTGCGCCGAGCCAACAACGCCTCGGCCTGCCGCAGCCGCGAGTACGCCGCCGGATAGGGGTGGTTACGCCGGTCCCACTCGGCGACCGAGGTCGCCCACAGCTCCGGGTCACTGCCGTCGAGGCGGCTCACCTCGGCGGCGCAGAGCGCCAGGAACCCCTCCACGACCGAGCGCACCGGTCGGGCCGCGCCGGCGCTCTTGCGGGCCATCCGGTCGGCGACGTCGCGTAGTCGGCGCACCGCCGTCGGGTCCACCTCCAGGGTGCGGCTGGCGTGCGCCTCCGCCTCGGCGCGCAGGCCGTGCCAGACCAGGGCGGACAGGATCATCACGTCGTCGGAGCGGCTCTCGGTGAGGCCGCGCTGCACCGCCAGCCGCGCCACGTCGTGCCGGCCCTCCCACATGGCCAGCCCGGAGCGCAGGGTGAGCAGCGGGATGACGTGCCGCGCCCCGCCGCCGGCGAGCAGGGTCGCCACGGCGTCCAGGTCCCGACCGGCGGCCTCGATGTCGCCGTAGCCCACCGAGAGCCGGCACCGGGCGAGCAGCAACTCGACGGCGTCCGCACCGGACGGTCGCTGCCGCAACGCCACGGCGACGACCTTCTCCGCCTCGGCCCACTGACCGACCCGGAACAACCCGTTGATGGCGATGGCCAACAGCCGGGTGCCCCAGGTGCGGCCCAACCCCAGCTCGGCCACCCGTTCGGCACCCCGCCGGGCCACCACCACACCCTCTTCGAGGATGTTCAGCGGCCCGGTCAGCAACTCCGCCAGGTGCAGGTACGCGCAGGCCACGTCCTCGGGACGGCCGGCGCGTTCGGCGGTGTCGAGGGCGTCGCGCATGACCGCCAGGCCGGCGTCCGGATCCTCCAGGAAGGCGTCGCTGAAGCCCAGCGCCGAACTGGCGAGCACGACCTCGGTGACGGACCCCTCCACGTTCTCGGCCAGCGCCAGCGCCTCGCGTGCCCGGTCACCGGCATCGGCGTACCGGCCCAGGTGCAGCAACAACTCGGCCAGGCGCGCGGCGGCCGCGGCGCGGTCGCGCGGGGAGCAGTCCGCCGCCTTCAACGCCCGCTGGTACTCCTCCTCGGCCAACGCGGAGCGACCGGCGGCGGCCAGGTAACGGGCCCGGCGGATGTGCAACGCGCAGCTCGGCTCACCACCCTGGAGCGTGGCCAGCTCCTCCAGTAGGGCCAACGCGCGGGCGTGCTCCCCACTGTGGTGGGCGGCCTCGGCGGCGTTCCCGAGCAGCTCGACGCGGTCCACCGCGAGAGGGCCCGAGTCGGCGGCGAGCTGCAACGCCACCGACCAGTGGCGGTGGGCCTCGGCGTAGCCGCCCAGCCGCTCGGCCTCCTGCGCGGCGGCCACCGCCGCCGGCAGGGCGCGCGCCGGGTCACCGGCCAGCCGCCAGTGGTGTGCCAGTCGGGCCTGGTGCAGCTCACCGGGCGCCGAGGTCAGCGCCTCGGCGTAGCGGCGGTGCAGCCCGGAACGCTCGGCCGGCAGCAACTCGTGCGCCAGCACCTCGGCGACGAGGCGGTGCCGCAGCCGGTAGCCGTCGTCCGCGCCGACCAGCAGCCGGTGTGCCACCGCCGCGCGGGCCGCGTCGATCAGCTCGTCCTCGGGCAAGCGCAGCACCTCGGCCAGCAGCCAGTGCTGCACCGGCTCGACGCCGGCGGCCACCGCGTGCACCACCGCGTGCGCGTGCTGCGGCAGCGCGTCGACCCGGTCGAGGAAGATCTCCCGCAGCGTCTCGGACAGGCCGTCGCGGCCGTCACGCAGGTCGCGGGCCAACTCCTCGATGACGAACGGGTTGCCACCGCTGCGCTGCCACACCTGCTCGGCGGCGTCCGCGGACAGGGCGCGGCCGACCACCGCGGCGGCGAGCTCCTCCGTCTCGGCCCGGCCCAGCGGCGCCAGGTCGAGCACCCGCACCGTCCGCAGACGACGCAGCTCGGTGAGCACCCGGCGCAGTGGGTGCGCGCCCTGCAACGACTCGGCGCGCACCGCCGCCAGCACCGAGAGCTGGAGATCGCCCAGACCGGCCAACAGGTAGAGCAGCAGTTGCCGGGTGCTGCGGTCGACCCACTGGAGATCGTCGAGGATCAACACCAACGGTCTGCCCTCGGCGATCAGGTGCAGCCCACGCGACACCCGCTCCAGCAACGCGCCCGCGCCGTCCGGGCCGGCGGTCTCGTCGGCGACCATCTGCAACAGCCCCCGCACCGCCGAGGAGCTGCGCGCGCGGGCGGCGGACAGGTCCGCGTCGTAGCGGCGGAGCGCCTGCAACAGCGGGTGCAGCGGGGAGGCGTCGCCGATGTCCAGACAGCTGCCGGTGAGCACCACGGCGCCCTGGTCACGCAGCCGGTCACCGATCTCACCCAGCAGCCGGGTCTTGCCCACACCACTCTCACCGGTCAGGAAGACGGCGGCGGTCTGCCCGTGCGCCGCGTCACCGAGCAACGCGGACCGAACCGACCGCACCAGCTCGGCCCGACCCACGAGCGGTGCGGTGTCCACATCGCTGGCCATGGCACGCAGCCTAATCACAGTGCCCCGCACCGTTCTACGGCCGCCCGCCGCTTGTGGTACTCCTCGCGTCGACTTTGCGACTAAAGGTTGCGGGTGGCCGACATACGTCGTTCTGCAGATCCCCCGGGAGCCCAGGGATGCCAATCTCCGGAGGTCATCAGGCAGAGAACGCGGAGAAGGGCCGGTGCGATACCCATGACCAGCAGCATCGTCGTCGTCGACCCGCGACGGACCGGCACCGGACACTGGCCGGTGACGGTGGAGAGACGCATCGTCACCGTCCTCTTCGCGGACATCGTCGGTTCCACCGGCCTGGTGGACCGGCTCGACCCGGAGGACGTCCGCGCCCTGCAACGGGCCTACTTCGACGCCGTCGCCGGCGTGCTGCACCGCTGGCAGGGTGTCGTGGAGAAGTACGTCGGCGACGCGGTGATGGCCCTCTTCGGCGCTCGGCACTCGGACGGCTTCGACGCGTACCGCGCGGTGCGCGCCGGGCTCGAGATCCAGGCCGCGCTGGACCGCCGGCCGATGGTCGACGACATCAAACTGCGCGTGCGCGTCGGGGTCGCCACCGGTGAGGTCGTCGTCGACCTGGGCGGTGCCGTCAGTGGCGGGCACGGGGTGGCCAGCGGCGCGGTGATCACCACCGCCGCCCGTCTGCAGGAGTACGCGGAGCCCGGCGCGGTGGCGCTCTGCGCGGCCACCGCACGCGCCACCGCCGGCCTGATCACCCAACGTCAGCTGGTGGCGGTGTCGGTGGCCGGCCGGGTGCCCCCGATGCCGGTCTGGCACGCGGTCGGCCCGGTACGCCCCGGCACCGACCGCCACGACGGCCCGCTGATCGGTCGTCGCCGCGAACTGGCCACCATTCGCGACCAGGTGAGCCGGGCCGTCCGCGAGCAGAGTCCGAGGTGGCTGTCGCTGGTCGGCCCTACCGGCAGTGGCCGCAGCCGCCTGCTGCACGAGATGACCCGTGGGCTGACCACCGTGGACGGCCGGCCGGTGCGCTGGTGTGTGGCGACCTGCCAGCCGTACCCCGATCAGGCTCTGGCACCCGCCGCCGAGCTGCTCCGCGACCTCGCCGGGGTGCGGCACGGCGACGGCCCGGCGGTGGTCCACGACCGGTTGGTCGCCGCCCTGACGTCGCTGTTCCCGCCGGAGCGCGTCGCGGCGGCGATCCCGGCCCTGCAGCGGTTCCTGACCAGCCCGGACCGCTCGTCGGCCGCGCTGGCGGGGGCGGCGGTCTGCCGCGACGTCCTGCTGCGCCTGGCCGCGCACCAACCGCTCGTCGTCGCCGTGGACGACGTGGACCGGGCGGCGCCCGCGATGAGCCGGTTCCTGCACGCGCTGTTCACCGCGGCGACGGCGCGCGGTCTGCCGCTCGCCCTGATCACCCTGCACCAACCGCAGTGGGCCGACACCCGGCCCAGCCCGGCGCGACGGATGACGATCGGACCACTGGCCACGGTGCAGTCCGGGCGGCTGCTGCGCCACCTGCTCACCCGGGCCGGACAGCCGGTGACCCTGGTCGGCCGGCTGCTGCCACTGGTGGGAGGCCGACCCGGGCACGCGGCCGCGTACGTCACGTCGCTCGTGGACGGCGCCGACCCGGTGGCGCTCCCCCTGCCCGAGGCGCTACGCCGGGTCGTCGGCGCCGAACTGGACACCCTCGACGGTGAACGGCGGGCGGTGCTGATGGCCGCCGCCACCCTCGGCGGTGTGATCTGCGGCGACGCCGTCGACCGGGCCCTCGGCTGGCCGCCCGGTCGGTCCGCGCCCGCCTTGCGGGCGTTGGTCGCCGCCGGGCTGCTGCTCCCCCGCCGTGTCGGTGGGTACGCGTTCGCCGCGCCCGCGCTGCGTCAGGTCGCCGCCGAGCGGCTGCCCCGCGCGCTACGGGCCGTCTTCGTCCACCGCGTCGGCGACGTCGTGCGTCTCGACGCCGTCGAATCCGGTGACCGCGCTCGCGGCGACCTGGCCGGCGGCCGACCGGGTGCCGGTCGTGCTGCCGCCGTCGGCTCGGCCGCACGACGGGCCGAGGTGGTGCCCCTCGACGCCGGTCGCGTCGGGCGCGGCGGCCTCGACGCCGCTCGCGTCGGGAACAGCGGCCTCGACGCCGCTCGCGTCGGGAACAGCCGTCCCGGGGCGGTGTTCACGGCGTCGCCCTCGGCCGGGCCGCGCCGACATCCGTCCCGCCCGGCAGTGGGCACCGTACCGGCCGCGCCCGTCCAGCGCCCGGTCAGTGTCCTCACCGGCCGACGGGACGGCGCTGGGACGACCCGAGCGCCGGGCTCCCGCCGGCTCCGAGCCGTCGCGTCGGCGGGCGACGTGCCGCCGACGCGCGGGTCCGCGACGCCGAACCACGCGGGCGGTCGTCGGGCCGCCGCCGGCGACCGGGGTTCGGCGTCGGTCCGCGTCGTGCCGGCGGTGCCGGGGTCGGCCCAGCACGCCGCCGCCGTCGGGGGTCCACCCGGGGCGGTGCGCGCCCTGCCGCCCCCTCCGGTGGCCCGATGGTCGGACGGCCTGGCTAGCTGCGCCTGAGGCGCCGTCCCGGCCTCGTCCCTCGATCGTCGGCAGCCGAGCACCTCGACACGCCGAGCACCGCCCTGCCCGGCTGCCACGACCGAGCCGAGCAGACGGGTCGGAGCGGGGTCAGGTGGGTCGCCCACCGAACCGCCAGTCGTGCACCTCGACGTCGGCGTACCGGTTCGCGGTCAGGAGGGCACGGGCCGCGTCCCGGGACGGCGCCCGGAGCAGCGCGGCGGTGCCCAACCACGTGCCGCCGTCGTCGGACAGCAGCGGCCCGTACGCGATCAGCTCGTCCGGGTCGGATGGCACGGCCAGGTCGACGGCCTCCCCCGCTCCGAGACCGAGCACCAGATACCTGTCACCGCCGGTGCGACCGCCCGGGAAGTCCCACATCGTGCGGCCCAGCGTGTTGCGCCATCGGCGCACCAGCACGTCCCGGTAGACGCCGGCCTGGTAGTTGGGCTCGTCGAAGGCGAACGCCCGCGCGGCGGCCGGGTCGGGCAGATCGACGATGTGCACACTGCCGGTGGCGGTGTCGCCGGACAGGGTCGGACCGCGAGCGATCATCTCCCTCGCGAACCGGTCCATGTAGGACCAGTGCTCGGCCGACAACTCGTCGCGCAACTCCCCCGAGCCGGGTCGGTCGCGGTGGTAGCACAGGAACTCCATGCCGCACGATATCGAGGCGGGCCCGCCCTGCGGACCGACGGGCCCGGCGGGCCCGGCTAGGGCACGGTCGCCGAGGCCAGCAGCGCCGCGGTGGGCAGTGCGAGCAGACCGTCCGAGTCGCGGTAGGGAGCGGTCACCTCGTCGTACGCGGCACGGATGCGGACCAGCGCGTCCGCCGGTTGGGCAGCCAACACGAGGCCGGGTTTGCTGATGCCGTTGGCGGGACCGCTCCACCACGCCTCGGGGTCGGTGCGATGCACCCAGGTGATCACGTCGCACCGCACGTCGCCGAGGCCGGCCCTGTCGAGCAACCCCGTGAACCCGTCGGGGGTACGGGGAAAATCGCGGTCCTCGTCGACAGTCGGCACGTCGGTCGGACGGTCGACCCCGGCGGTGTCGAAGACCGTCCCCCACAGGCTCTGCGCCTCGGGCGTGGGGTCCGGCCACACCGTCACCGCGATCCGGCCGCCCGACCGGACGACCCGTCGCAGCTCGTCCAGCGCGGCGAGCGGATCACCCACGTGGTTGATCACGAAGTTCGCCACCGCCGCGTCGAAGGATCCGGAGGCGAACGGGAGGCGCGGCAGTGCCGCGAGGCGGACCTCCTCGGCCGACGGGACACGGCTGCGCGTCAACTCCACCATGCTGGGCTCGGCGTCGACGGCGACGACGGCCGCGCCACGGGCGCTCGCCAACCCGGCCACGGTCCCGGATCCGGTGCCGGCATCGAGCACCCGCGTGCCCGCACCGACGTGCGCGGCGTCCAACAGCGCTGGTGCCGGATGAGCGCAGAGCCCGGCGAGGCTGCGGTCGTACGCGGCAGCCCGCCCGGACCAGTGCGACCGCACGTACTCGTCGTAGGCAGTCGTCGTCATCGCCCGTACCCCTCAACGATCTTGATGGTGGTGCCACGATATCGAACGGGATGTCTCCCCGAGCGCCCCGCGCACCGACGGGACGCCGCGGTCCCCCGGGTGGCCTGGTCGTTCGTTGCCCACGACGAGCGGTGGGGCGCCGACGGGACGACTAGGATCGACCCAGTCATGCTGCTACGGGTGCTGGGACCGCTTGAGGTCGAGGTCGACACAGGCGGACCGGTCGACCTCGGCGGCCCCCGTCAACGCGCCGTGCTCGCGCTGCTGCTGGCGGCCCGAGGCGAGGTCGTCCCCGTCGGTCGGATGATCGAGGATCTGTGGCGGGGTGACCCTCCGCCCCGGGCGATCGCCTCCCTGCAGGCGTACGTCTCGCACCTGCGCCGCCTGTTGGAACCCGCCCGGGAACGCCGGGCACCGGCGCGGGTCCTGGTGACCGCGCCGCCCGGCTACGCGATCCGGGTGCCCACCGACGCCGTGGACGCCGGCCGGTTCGAGGCGCCTCTCGCCGAGGCACGGGCGGTCAGCGCCGCCGAGCCGGGCCACGCACGGCGGCTGCTGGACGCCGGGCTCGACCTGTGGCGCGGGCCCGCGTACGCCGAGTTCGCCGAGGAGCCGTGGGCCCAGCCGGAGGTGCTGCGGCTGGAGGAGCTGCGCCTCGCCGCGCGGGAGCTGCTCGTCGACGTGCGCGTGCGTGGGGGCGGCGCGGCCGAGGCGGTGCCGGAGGCGGAGGTGCTCACCCGGCAGGCACCACTGCGGGAGGAGAGTTGGCGGCTGTTGGCGCTGGCGTTGTGGCGTACCGGTCGGCAGGGCGACGCCCTCGCCGCGCTGCGTCGCGCCCGGGCGACGCTGGCCGACCAGCTCGGCCTGGACCCGGGTCCGTCCCTGGTCGAGCTGGAGTCCGCGATCCTGGGTCAGCGTGTCGACCTGCTTGCGCCGGTGGCCGCGACGGCGGCACGCGTCGCCGCCCCGGCGAGCGAGGAGGTGTTCGTCGGACGGGAGACCGAGCTGGCCGCCCTCGGGCGGGCGGCCACCGAGGCCGCGACGAACGGGCCGCGCGTCGCGCTCGTCAGCGGCGAGGCCGGCGCGGGCAAGACGACGCTGCTCGCCCGGTTCCGGGAGGAGCTCGGCTCCCGCGGCTGGCTGGTCACCGTCGGCCGCTGCCCGGAGGTCGAGGGCGCTCCACCGGCCTGGCCGTGGGTCGAGGCGCTGCGGCAGCTCGCCGAGCAGGTGCCGCCGGGAGAGCTCGCACCGGCGCTCGCGCCGCTGCTCGGCGGCGGCGACGGCGAGGCGGGTGGTGACGTCGCCGCGGGCCGGTTCCGCCTGCACCGCGCGGTCGGCGCGTGGTTGGGCGAGGCCGCGGCCGGACGACCGGTCGCGGTCGTCCTGGACGACCTGCACGCCGCCGACGCCGAGACGCTGCTCCTGCTGAACAGCGCCACCGAGATGACCACCGGCGCCGTGCTGTTCGTCGCGGCGATGCGGCCCACCGACAACCGCGAGCGGCTCGCCGACACGATGGCCGTCCTGGCCCGGCGGTCACCCCACCGGATCCAGTTGGGCGGCCTGACCACGGCCCAGGTCGAGCGGATGCTCGGCGCGCTGGCCCGGACCGCCCTCGACTCCGACACGGTCGCCGCGCTGACCGAACGCACCGGGGGAAACCCGTTCTACGTACGCGAGTCGGCCCGGCTGCTCGCCGCCGAGGGCACGCTCGTCGCCACCTCCGAGGTGCCGGAGGGGGTACGCGACGTGCTGCGCCGCCGACTCACCCGCCTGCCGCCGTCGGCGGTCTCGGTGCTGCGCCTCGCCGCCACCCTGGGGCGGGAGGCGGACCTGCGGACACTCGTCGACGCCTCCGACACCGACGAGGCGTCGACCCTCGAAGCCGTGGAGGTCGGGTTGACCGCCGGCCTGCTCACCGAACCGGCGCCCGGGCGGGTGCGCTTCGTGCACGGCCTGGTCCGCGACACCGTCTACACCGACCTGTCCCACCTGCGCCGGACCCGCCTGCACGCCCGGGTCGCCGACGCCACCCGCCGACTGGCACCCGAGGACTACCCGTCGCTGGCCCACCACTACGCCCGCGCCGCGTCGGCCGACACCGCAGCGCTCGCCGTCGACTACGCCGTCCGCGCCGCCGAGCTGGCCGAGCGGCGGTACGCGTACGACACCGCGATCGAGGTGCTGGGCCACGCGCTCGACGCCGCCGCGACGGTCGCCGGGGACCGCGACGCGCTGCGGGTCGATCTGCTCGGCCGACTGCTGCGCGCCCAGGCCCGCGCCGGTGCGGTGGCCGCCGCCCGGGCGACCCGCGCCCGGGCGATCGACGTCGCCGCCGCGTCCGGTCGGGACGACCTGCTGGTCGCGGCGTTCACCGCGTGGACCGTCCCGACGCCGTGGCTGACGCACGCGTACGGCGTGGTGGACCACCGGGTCGTGGAGCTGCTCACCCGGCTCCTGCGGACCGGCGACCTGGACCCGGTCGCCCGCTGTCGACTGCTCGACGCGCTCGCCACCGAGCTGGACGGCGAGGCGGACCCTCGGGGCGCGGCGTCCGGGCGGGAGGCGCTGGCGTTGTCACGGCGGCTGGACGATCCCGAACTGCGCGCGCTCGGGCTGGCCGCGCGGGTCCGCACCATGAGCTACGAACGGGAAGCACGGCACCGTCGGGACCTGGCTTTGGAGCTGCGCGACCTCGCCGACGAGCACGGGCTGGTGACGTACCGCTCGGTCGCCGAGCAGGTGCTCGGCCACTGCGCCGCCGCGCTCAACGAGCCGGGCGAGCTCCGCGCCAGTGTCGCCCGCCACGGGTGGCTGGCCGACACGTACCAACTCAACGAGGCGCAGGTCATCCACCTGTGCGCCCTGGGTGCCATCGCGCACGTCGCCGGTGACTTCGTCGCGGCGCGGCGACACTACGACGAGGTCGCCGTGCAGATGCGGCGGCAGGGTTCGCTGCACGCCGAGGCCTTCCACTACTTCTCCGTGGCGACCCTGCTGATCAGCCAGGGACGCTTCGGTGAGCACGTGGAGGCCACCCTGCGGGTACGCGAGTCGTTGGGGCCGATCGTGGACGACCTGCTGGCGCTGGCGCTGATCGACAGCGGGCGGGTGGACGAGGCGCGGGCCATGCCGCTCGGGCGGCACACCTACCGCCCCGACTACTTCGAGTCGGCGCTGCTGAGCGTACGCGGGATGGTCATCGTGGCGCTGGGCCGACGGGACCTGGCCCAACCGGTGATCGACGCCCTGCTCCCGGTACGCGACCAACTGGCCGGTTTCGCCACCACCGCGGCCGTGGTACGGCCGGTCGCGTTGACGCTCGGGGAGCTGTTCCGCCTGCTGGGGCGCACCGAGGAGGCGACGCGGCACTTCACACTGGCGGCCGGGGTGGCCCGCCGGTGGGAGTCGCCGCACTGGCTGGCCGCGGCGACGGCGGCACTGGCGGACTGACCGTCGCGGTCGGTGGATTCCAAGTCGGTTCCAAGTGGCACCGGGCATGATCGACGAATCTGTGCCAGTTGATCCTCGGAAAGGTCACCGTGAACCAGAACCACCGCGAAGCCATGGCCGACGTGCGCGACATGTACATGGCCCACACGACGTTCCGTCGCGAGTTCAGCCTGCTGCCGCAGCTCGTCCGCGACGTCGCACCCGGTGACGCCAAGCGAGCGGAGGTCGTCGGCGCCCACGCCGAGCTGCTCTGCCACATGCTGCACCTGCACCACGAGGGGGAGGATCTGCTGCTGTGGCCGCGGCTCGTCGAGCGCGGCGGCGAGGAGGCGGCGGCGATCGTGCCCACGATGGAGAAGCAACACCACGCCATCGAGGAGGCCCACGCGGCGGTGGTCGCCCTGCTGCCCGGCTGGCGGCGTACCGGGCGCGGCGGTGACCAGCTCGCTGACGCGTTCGAGCACCTGCGCGCCGCGCTGATCGAGCACATGGCCATGGAGGAGGCCGAGATCCTGCCCCTGGCGCAACGGCACGTCACCGCCCGGGAGTGGATGCAACTCGGCGAGCACGGCATGAGCAACTCTCCGAAGAAGCAGCTGCCGCTGGCCTTCGGCCTGGCGATGTACGAGGGCGACCCCGAGGTGATCAAGGCGGTGCTGGCCCACGCCCCGCTGCCGGCCCGGCTGCTCATGCCGATCATCGGACCCCGACTGTTCGCCAGCCACGCCAAGCGGGTGCACGGCACCGCCACTCCCCCGCGCATCGGCGCCGGGGCCCGCTGAGCGAGGTCGACAACCGACCCGACAGGCCTGACGATCCGACCCGACGTCGGGCCTGCCGGGCTCGGTCACCCCGTGCGGGCGGCGCCGTCGCACATCGCGCGGGAGCCCGGCCCCGGGCCTCATCGTTGCGACGGGATCGCGGCCTCGTCGCCCGCCGGGACGACCGTCCCGGCGAGGGCGTCGCGGTCCAGACGGACGCCTGCCCCGCCCCGGGAGCGCGACGGTCGCCACCGGGATGGGGGCCTGCGCAGGAGGGGATGGGCCTGCGGTACGCCGGCGCGAATCTGCTGCTGGAGCAGGTGGAGCGTCGGCCACCACTCGGGGTGACCCGCCACCACCTCGTCGAGAATCGGGCTCTGCCGCAGCATCTCGGCCGGCCAGTGATGCCACGAGTGGGCGAAGTCGAAGGCGGGCAGCAGCGAGGCCATCTGAAGATTGCACTCGAGCACGTCGCCGAGGAGTTCCGCGAAGATCAACACCGTCGGCCGCTCCGCGTCGTCCGGCGCGCAGGGCTTCCCGTCGAAGAAGTACGGCCGCGCCGACGGGTCCTGGAGCAGGCGTTCATGCCAGGAACGGATGAGGTTGTTGACCTCGACGAGCGCGGTGGCCGAGCCGATGCCGTTGTTGATCCGGCTCTGCCTCGCCACCTCTCGGGTCTGCAGCGCGGAGAAGCACAGCGATATCGCGACCAGCATCAGACCGATGACGTTCAGGACCGTCTCGTTCACGCCTGTGCCCTTCGATGAGGGGAGCCTGTCGTCAGGCTAGGCAGGCGCGGCAACCATCGACGGTCGTGCTGCTCCGCAGACCTCGATGCTCACCGGGCGGCCAGGAAGGCCAGCACCCTGGGCCAGGTCGCCGCGCTGGCGTCCGGGGAGTATTCACCGGCTTCCGGGTCGGTGAACAGGTGACCCACACCGGGGTAGCGGAAGACCACCAGGTCGGCGCCGGCGCCGGTCATCGCCTGTTGCCACTCGTCGACCTCGTCCGGGGTGTCGTACGGGTCGGGATGGGCGAGGTGCAGCTGCACCGGCAACCCGGACCGGACCGCGTCCGGCGCGCCGCCGGTGCCGTGCAGCAGGAGCAGCCCGCCCGCGTCGGGTCGCTCGGCCAGCAGCGCCCCGGCCACGCCGGCGCCCATCGAGAAGCCGGCGAGAACCGTCTCGGGTGGCAGGTCCCGCAGGGCGGCCCGGGCCCGGTCCAGCACCACCTCCTGACCGACCTTGTCGAGCAGCGCGAAGCCCTCCTCGACGGTGTCGACGGCCGGGACGCCGTACAGGTCGGGGGTGCTGACCTGGTGCCCGGCGGCGCGCAGCCGGTCGGCGGCGGCGCGCACGGCGGGCCGCAGCCCGTACACGGAGTGGAAGAGCACGACGTGTCGCATCACGTCATCCTGCCGCAACCGGCCGCATACCAAGGGTGGCCACGCGGGGCGGCGGTCAGACCAACGCCGCCAAGCGCGCGGGACGGCGGTCAGACCAACGCCGCCAGCCGCGCGACGAGGTCGGCCGGCGGCGGCATCGCGGCGATCTCCCGACTGACCTGCCCGGCGGCGGTGCGCAGGGCGTCGTCGGTGAGCAGGCGGGTCAGCGCCTGCGCGGTGATGTCCCGGGGGTGCAGCGCCAGACCGGCGCCGCGGCGGGCGACCAGCTCGGCGTTGTGCCGCCGGTCCCCCGCACCGACGGTGGCGAGCTGGGGCAGACCTGCGGCGAGGGCGCCGAAGACGCTGCCCGCCCCACCGTGGTGGACCAGCGCCGCGCTCGCCGGTATTGCCGCGTCGAGCGGGATCCAGTCGACCACCCGCACGTTGCCGGGCAGCGAACGGGCCGACCGCTCGTCCGGTCGGACCAGCACGATCTCGGCGTCGACCTGGGCGGCGGCGGCCACCACGGCGGGCATCGGCCCCCGGTCGCCGGGGCCGGTCAGGGTGCTGCGGGTGACCAGGATCCGGGGCCGGTCGCCCGGCTCGCGCAGCCAGGTCGGCAGCTCGCCGCCGCCGATGTAGGAGTCGTACCGCATCGGCCAACCGGCCTGGGTGGCGACGCTGGGAGGGGCCACGGCGAGGGCGGCGGCGGGTGGCGGCAGTTCGGTCAGACCGTGTCGGCGCAGTGCGGCGCCGAGCCGGGCGGTGGTCGCGCGGACCAGGTCGCGGCCGTCGAAGAGGGCGTTCTCCTGGCGTACGGCCGGCACGTCGAGGCGAGCGGCGGCCACCGCGCCGGCGACCGCGAACGGTTCGTGCAGCACCAGATCCGGCCGCCAGCGGGCGGCCAGTGCGACCACCGGATCGGTGAGCTGGTCGTTGAGCGCGCCGAAGAGCAGGCCGGCGCCCCGGGTGCCGGCGGTGCCGGCCATTTCGGCGCGGGCGATCAGCGGGTGGCGGGGGAAGACGCGCAGCGCGATCCGGCCGAAGTCGAAGCCCGGTGCGATGTCGTGGACGGCCAGCCCGGCGTCGGCGGCGGCCAGACCGCCGCCGCCGGTGGCCAGCAGCACGTCGTGGCCGGCGTCGCGCAGCGCGACCGCGAGCGGCACCAGCGGGAAGACGTGCCCGACGAGCGGGGCGGAGACCACCAGCACGCGCATGGGCAGGATCCTATGTCGCCACCTGCGCCCGGCGGGGCCCCGAAGGAGCAGCTCTACCGGGGACGGCACCGGCCCATCGCGGTGCCGGCCGTCAGACCGCCGCCGGTCGTTGGTCGACGATGCGGCGCATCTTGCCCATCGAGCGTTCCACCGTGTCCGGGTCGAGGACGTCGACGGCCACGCTCACCCCGATGGTGTTCTTCACCAGGTCGACGAGCGTCGCGCCGGCCCGCTCGGCCGCGTCCGCGGTGACCTCGGCCCGCCGCTCCACCCGCACCGTCAGGGTGTCCAACCGAGCCTGCCGATCGAGTACGCACTGGAAGTGCGGCGACAACTGCGGCGTCCGCAGGATCAGCTCCTCGATCTGGGTGGGGAAGACGTTCACCCCGCGCACGATCATCATGTCGTCCGTGCGGCCGGTGATCTTCTCGATCCGGCGCATCGGGCGGGCGGTGCCGGGCAGCAGCCGGGTCAGGTCGCGGGTGCGGTAGCGCACGACCGGCATCGCCTCCTTGGTCAGCGAGGTCAGCACCAGCTCACCCCGTTCACCGTCGGGCAGCACCGCCCCGGTGACCGGGTCGATGATCTCCGGGTAGAAGTGGTCCTCCCAGACGTGCAGCCCGTCCTTGGTTTCGACGCACTCGGTGGCCACGCCGGGGCCCATCACCTCGGAGAGCCCGTAGATGTCCACCGCGTGGATGTCCAGGCGCTGCTCCATCTCCCGGCGCATGTCCTCGGTCCACGGCTCCGCGCCGAAGATCCCCACCCGCAGCGAGGTGGCACGCGGGTCGAGGCCCTGGCGCTGCATCTCGTCGGCGATGGCGAGCATGTAGCTGGGCGTGACCATGATGACCTCGGGTTCGAAGTCGCGGATCAGCATGACCTGCCGTTCGGTCATGCCGCCGGAGACCGGGATGACGGTGCAGCCCAGCTCCTCCGCGCCGTAGTGCGCGCCCAGGCCGCCGGTGAAGAGCCCGTAGCCGTACGCGACGTGCACGCGGTCGCCGGGGCGGCCGCCGGAGGCCCGGATCGACCGGGCCATCAGCCGCGCCCAGGTACGCAGGTCGTCGCGGGTGTAGCCGACCACCGTCGGCCGTCCGGTGGTGCCGGAGGAGGCGTGCAGCCGGGCGACCTGCTCCCGGGGGACGGCGAACATGCCGAACGGGTAGTTCTCCCGCAGCTCGGCCTTGCCGGTGAACGGGAAGCGGGCCAGGTCGTCGAGGTCACGACAGTCGTCGGGGTGCACCCCGGCCGCCTCGAACGCCCGGCGGTAGTGCGGCACGTTGTCGTACGCGTGCCGCAGTGACCAGCGCAGCCGTTCGCGTTGCAGCGCGCGCAGCTCATCGACGGCGGCGCGCTCGATCGGCTCCAGCTCCTCCGGACGAGGGGTGCGGTCGTGCATCGCGTGCCTCCTTGGTACGGCGGTCCCGGTGGGGCTGCGGGTACCGTACGCCCCGCCCGTCCGGGGGCAGGTTGACGCGGTGGTCAGCGAACGGCCGGCAGCCGGTGCAGGGCGTCGACCAGGGGGGCCAGCTCGGGGGTGGCCGCCGCGTCGGCGAGCGCGTCGCCGAGCACCCGGTCGTGGGTGGGCCGGGCCTGGTCGAGCAGCTCGGAGCCGGCCGGGGTCAGCTCGGTGTAGATGCCGCGCCGGTCGTCGGCGCAGAGGATGCGGGTGAGCAGGCCGCGCTGCTCCAGGCGGGTGACCAGGCGGGTGGTCGCGCTGCCGGAGAGCGCGGCGGCGCGGGCGAGCTGACTCATCCGCATGTGCCAACCGTGCTGGCGCGAGAGCGCGTCGAGGACCGTGTATTCGACGACGGACAGGTCGTGACCGGCCTGCAACGCCCGCTCCAGGGACGTCTCGATCAGCCCGTGCAGGGCGGCGAGGGTGCGCCAACCCTGCGCGCGGATCTCGACGGCGTCGTCGGCGATGCCCATGCCGGCCCTCCTTGGTGTGACCTGGACGGCCCAAGGCTACCACGCTTGCGCCGATATAAAGCGCGTGCAAGTATTTCGTTGCTGACGCGTGTAGTTGCACGCGCCTTCCATCTGACCCCTCCCCGATGGGAAGACCATGTCCGTACGCCAACAGTCCCTGCCGCCCGGCCTGATCGCGCTGGCCATCGGCGCCTTCGGCATCGGGCTCACCGAGTTCGTGATCATGGGTTTGCTGCCCGAGGTGGCCGCCGACTTCGCGGTCACCGAGCCGGTGGCCGGCTGGCTCATCTCCGGCTACGCGCTCAGCGTGGCCGTCGGCGGGGTCGCCCTCACCGCGGCGGTCACCCGGCTGCCCCGCAAGCCGGTGCTGCTCGGCCTGATGGTGCTCTTCATCATCGGCAACCTGCTCTCCGCCGTCGCCGGCGACTACGCCGTGATGATGGCCGGTCGGATCGTCGCCGCGCTCTGCCACGGCGCGTTCTTCGGCATCGGCGCCGTGGTGGCCGCCAACCTGGTCGCGCCGGCCCGCCGGGCGGGCGCCATCGCCATGATGTTCGCCGGCCTGACCATCGCCAACGTCCTCGGTGTCCCCTTCGGCACCTTCCTCGGGCAGCACTTCGGCTGGCGGTCGACGTTCTGGGCGATCACCGGCATCGGCCTCGTCGCGCTGATCGGGTTGGCCCTGCTCATCCCGGCTCGCGACACCGCCTCCGCCGACCGTCCGGCCGCCGGGCTGCGCGGTGAGCTGCGCGCCTTCACCCACTCGCAGGTCTGGCTCTCCCTGGTGATCACCGTCCTGGGCTTCGGCGGGATGTTCGGCGCGTTCACCTACATCGCGTTCACGCTGACCGACGTCAGCGGCTTCGCCGCCGGGACCGTGCCGTGGCTGCTCGTCCTCTTCGGAGTGGGGCTCTTCGCCGGCAACCTGCTCGGCGGCCGGGCGGCGGACCGGTCCCTGTCCCGCACCCTGGTCATCGTCCTGGCCGCGCTCACCGTCGTGCTCGTCGGCTTCGCGCTGACCGCGACGAGCCCGGCGCTGACGATCGTCTCGCTGGTGCTGATGGGTGGGTTCGGTTTCGCCACCGTGCCGCCGCTGCAAATGCGGATCATGCACTACGCGCACCAGGCGCCGACCCTGGCGTCCGGGGCGAACATCGCCGCGTTCAACCTCGGCAACGCGCTGGGCGCCTGGATCGGCGGTGTGACCATCGCCGCCGGGCTCGGCTACACCTCGCCGATCTGGGCCGGCGCGGCGCTCACGCTGGCCGGGCTGGGCGTCCTGCTCGGGGCGCTGCGCCTGGCCCGTCGCGGCGAGCCGACGCAGACCGACGCGGACCTGGTCGAGACGGCGGCCTGAGCCGCCGGGAGGAGTACGCCGGGCCGGGCGGAGGCCCGACCCGGCGTCACTCTGATCATCGCCCCGCCATCCTCTCGCAGTTGCAAATTATGTGCAACAAGGTCTGGACAACACCGTCGCGTCGTAACTAGCCTTCCCTCCATGAGTCCTTACATCACGGATCCGTGGGCGTGGCAGGAGAGCTGGGACCGCCAGCAGGAGGCGTTCATGCCGGACCGCGAACACCGGTTCACCGCCATGCTGGACACCGTCGACGCGGTTCGCGACGGCCGGCCGCCGCGCGTGCTCGACCTGGCCGGTGGCACCGGCAGCATCTCGCTGCGGACACTGGCGCGCTTCCCCGACGCGGAGGCGACACTGCTGGACCTCGACCCGGCGCTGCTCGCCATCGCCCGCGCCTCACTGGGCGACCGGGCCACCATCGTCGCTGCCGACCTCGGCACCCCGGACTGGCGCTCCGCATTGCCGCACCGCGAGTACGACGCCGTGCTCACCGCCACCGCCCTGCACTGGGTGCCGGCCGACCGGCTCGGCCGGCTCTACGCCGAACTGCGCGACGTGCTACGACCGGGAGCGGTCTTCGTCAACGCCGACCACATGCCGGACGACGGCCTGCCGGAGCTGACCAAGCGGCTGATGGACCGGGCCCGGGACCGGCGTAACGCCCGGTACGCGGCCGGCACGATGCTGTCCTGGTCGGACTGGTGGGACCGGGCCGGCGCGGACCCCGCGCTGTCCCCGTCGGTGCGGGAACGACAGGCCATCTACCCGACCGGGCACAGCCCGGAGTGGAGCCCGCCGGTGTCCTGGCACCTCGCCGCGCTCACCGCCGCCGGGTTCGGCGAGGTCGGCACGGTGTGGCGGGGCGGCGCGGACGCCGCCGTCGCGGCAGTGCGCTGACGCAGGCAGCGCACTCGGGGCCTGTCGACGGCACTACGCTGGGGACCCGTGGCAGAGCCGCTGGACCCGCGTACCGACCCGGACGTCGATCTCCGGGTCCCCGCCGACCGGGGCGAGCTGACCGCGCACCCCGCGACGACCCTCGCCGCCATCGCGGTCGGCGGGGTGCTCGGCGCGCTGGCCCGGGCCGGCCTGCAACACGCCGCGCCCCACTCACCGACGGGCTTCCCGTGGGCGACCTTCGGCATCAACACGTCCGGGTGCCTGCTGATCGGCGTGCTGATGGCGGTGCTCGGGCATCTCGACGGGGGGCCTCCCCTGGCTCGCCCGTTCCTCGGGGTCGGGGTGCTCGGCGGGTTCACCACGTTCTCCGCCTACGCGGTCGACATCCAGCAGGCACTGGTCGCGGGCGCCCCAGGTACCGCGCTGGCCTACCTGGCCGCGACGCTGCTCGGGGCGCTCGCCGCGGTGGGGTTGGGCGACGCCGTGACCACCCGAGCCCTGCGACGGAGGGCGGCGCGGTGACCGTCCTGCTCATCGCCCTGGGGGCGGCCGTCGGTGCCCCGTTGCGCTACCTCACCGACCGGGCCGTGCAGTCCCGGCACGACTCGGCGTTCCCCTGGGGCACGCTGACCGTCAACGTGGTCGGGTCACTGCTGCTCGGCGCGCTGGTCGGGTGGCCGGTCGGCCCGGCGGCCACCGCCGCACTGGGCACCGGATTCTGCGGCGCGTTGACCACCTACTCCACCTTCAGCTACGAGACGTTGCGACTCGCCCGGGGCGGAAACCGGTTCCTCGCGAGCGCCTACGTGCTGGGCAGCGTCGCGGCCGGGCTCGTCGCGGCCACCGTCGGCTACGCCCTGGCCCGCGCCCTGCACGGCTGAACATCCACCCTCGCCGCGCGATGTCTCCCCCTCATACACCGAGTCTATATACGCGGGGTATACCCTCGGTGTAGTCTCCTGGCATGAGCGTGCCACTGACCCTCCTCGGCCTCCTCGAACGAGAGCCCAGCCACGGGTACGACCTGAAACGCGACTACGACGCCTTCTTCGGGCGCGGCAAGCCGCTGCCGTTCGGCCAGGTCTACTCCACCCTCAGCCGCCTGGCCCGGGACGGCAAAGTGGTGATCAGCGACGTCGCCCCCGGCGCCGGGCCGGACCGCAAGCGCTACATCATCACCGACCTGGGCGCGACCGAGGTCGAGCAGTGGCTCACCCAGCCGGTCGAGCCGGAGCCACACCTGCAGACGGTGCTCTTCGCCAAGGTCGTGCTCGCGCTGATGCTCGACCGCCCCGCCGACGAGTACCTCGACATGCAGCGCAGCTCGCATCTGCAGCGGATGCGCGAACTCACCGAGATCAAACGGGCCGGCAACCTGGTCGACGCGCTGCTCGCCGACCACGGCCTGTACCACCTGGAGGCGGACCTCCGGTGGATCGAGATGACCAGCGCCCGGCTGGACGCCCTACGCAAGGAGGTGCGGCGATGAGCGTCATCATCGAGGCCCGCGACGTGGAGTTCTCCTTCGGTCAGACGCCCGCCCTGCGCGGGGCCGGAATCGCCGTGGACGCGGGTGAGATCCTCGCCATCATGGGCCCCAGCGGCTCGGGCAAGTCCACCCTGCTGCACTGCCTGGCCGGCATCCTCGTGCCCGACTCCGGCGAGGTCCTCTTCGACGGCGCCCGAATCGACACCCTGCCCGAGAGCGGACGCAGCGGCCTGCGACGCGACCGCTTCGGCTTCGTGTTCCAGTTCGGTCAGCTCGTCCCCGAGCTGACCGCTGTGGAGAACGTCGCCCTGCCGCTGCTGCTCAACGGCGTACGCCGGACGGCGGCGCTGCGCACCGCGCGCGGCTGGTTCGAGCGCCTCGGCCTGGACGGGTTGGAGCAGCGCCGCTCCGGTGAGCTGTCCGGCGGGCAGGCGCAACGCGTCGCCCTCGCCCGCGGCCTGGTCGCCGAGCCGCGGGTGCTCTTCGCCGACGAGCCGACCGGCGCGCTCGACTCGCTCACCGGCGAGCAGGTCATGGACCTGTTGGTCGGCGTCGCCCGCGAACAGAACACCACCGTCATCCTGGTGACCCACGAGGCCAGGATCGCCGCGTACGCCGACCGTGAGGTCATGGTCCGCGACGGGCGCGTGAACGCGCCGGACCGGGTCGCCTCGTGATCGGCTTCGGGCTCCGCCTCGCCGTGGCCGGCGGCCGTGAGGCGCTCACCCGCCTGCTCGTCATCGCCGCCGCCGTCGCGATCGGCAGTGGGCTGCTCCTGACCACACTGGCCGGGGTCAACGCGGTCAACTCCCAGCTCACCCGGTACGCGTCGATCTACCCCAACGCCTCGACGGGCGGCGACGTCGACCCGCTGTGGTGGTCGACCCGGGACGACTACTTCCACGGCACACAGATCATCCGCATCGACGTCGCCGCGACCGGGCCGAGGTCGGACACCCCGGCCGGCATCCCGACCATTCCGGGCCCCGGGGAGTACTACGCCTCGCCCGCGTTGCGGGAACTGTTCGCGGCGTACCCGGCCGACCACCTGGCCGACCGTTACCCGGGGCGCGACCTCGGCACCGTCGGCCCGGCCGGGCTGACCTCACCGGACACTCTGCTCGCCGTCGTGGGCGGCACCCCGGACAGCGTCGGCAAGCTGCCCAACGCCCGGCAGGTCGGCAGCGTCGGTGACGTACCGGCGCTCCCCGAGGCCACGGTGAACCTCATCCTGGGCGTGATCGCGGGCGGGCTGCTGTTCCCGGTGCTGATCTTCATCGGCACGGCCACCCGGCTCAGCGCCGCGCGGCGGGAGCAACGATTCGCCGCCATGCGCCTGGTCGGCGCGACGCCCCGACAGATCTCAACCGTCGCCGCCGTGGAGGCGACCGCCGCGGCCGTCGTCGGCACCGCCGTGGGCTTCGCCCTGTTCTACGCGTTCCGGGGCCCGCTCGCCGGCATCCCGTTCACCGGCATGCCGTTCTTCCCCAGCGACATGTCCCTGGGCCTGCTGGACGTGCTAATCGTCGCGCTCGGCGTACCGGCCGGCGCGGCGATGGCGGCCCAGGTCTCGCTGCGCCGGGTACGGATCTCGCCGCTGGGCGTCACCCGACGGGTCACCCCACGGGCACCGCGCGCGTACCGGCTGATCCCGATCGCGATCGGCGTGGTGGTGCTGTTCTCCGCCATCGGCTTCCGGCCCGCGACGTCCGACGGCCAGACCGCTGTGTTCCTGCCCGCCCTGCTGCTCATCATGGCCGGCCTGGTCTTCGCCGGCCCGTGGTTGACGATGGTCGGCGCCCGGGTCATGGCCCGGTACGCCAGCCGCCCCGCCACCCTCATCGCCGCGCGCCGCCTGGCCGACAACCCGAAGGCGGGCTTCCGGGCGATCAGCGGGATCATGCTCGCGCTGTTCGTCACGAGCGTCGCCGTCGGCGTGATCACCACGATCGTCGACAACCGCGGCCCGGCCCCGGTCGGCTCGACCGACGCGGGCACGGTGACCACCGTCTTCGACGAGAAGGCGGCGTCGGTGCCCGACACGCTCTTCACCGACCTGCGCGCGATCGCCGGGGTGCGGTCCGCGACCGCCATCCGCGAGAACCCGAACCTCATGAACGGCGGCGAGACCGGAGTGATCGCGTGCACCGACCTGCCGGGCACGTACGGCCGGTGCGCCGAGGGGGCGAGCGTCGTCGAGGTGCCGATGGGGCTCAGCCGATGGCGGGAGTCGGCGTCGCCCGCGACGGTCTGGCCCGCCGCGTCGCTCACCCTCGACGAACTCCAGCGGCTTCCGGTGGTGTCGATCGTGGTCGGCACGGACGGGTCCGCCGCCGCCGTCGAACGCACCCGCACCGTGTTGGAGATCGCCTACCCGACGTTCTGGGTGGGGCCGAACGTGCCCGGCGACTTCGAGTCGGACTTCGCCGACACGCTGCGCGGCTGGGAACAGTTGGCGAACGTCATCATCATCGCCAGCCTGGCGCTGGGCGGGTGCAGTCTCGCGGTCAGCGTGATCGGTGGTCTCACCGAGCGCCGACGCCCGTTCAGCCTGCTGCGCCTCAGCGGTGCACCGGTGCGGGTCCTGCGCCGGGTGGTCGCGTTGGAGAGCGCCGTACCGATGCTCGCCGTCGCCGCCGTCGCCATCGGGATGGGCCTGCTCGCCGCGCACCTGTTCCTGCGCGCGCAGATGGGTTACACGCTCGTCGCGCCGGAGCCACGGTTCTACGTGATCGTGGTCGTCGGGTTGGCCGCCTGCCTGGGTGTCATCGCCTCCACACTGCCGCTGCTGGAACGCGTCACCGGCCCGGAGACCGCCCGCAGCGAGTGATCGTCAGCCGGTGGGCCCGGTGGTCGGGACGGCGACCACCGGGCCGACGACGAAGACGGCGGGCGGACGGATCTCCTCCCGGGCGGCGACCGCGCCGATCTCGTCCAACCGGGCGGCCACCGATCGCTGGGCGGTTAGGCCGGCGTCCTGCACGGCGAGCACCGGGGTCTCCGGGGCCCGGCCGTGCTCGATCAGCACCGCCGCGATCTTGGCGATGGTGTCGACGGCCATCAACAGGACGACGGTGCCCCGGGCGCGGGCCGCCGCCGCCCAGTCCACGAGCGAGTCGGGGTGCCCGGGCGGCAGGTGCCCGGACACGACGGTGAGGTCGTGCGCCACCCCCCGGTGGGTGACCGGCACACCGGCGAGAGCCGGTGCGGCGATCGCGCTGCTCACCCCGGGCACCACCGTCACCGGCACCCCGGCCGCCGCGCAGGCCTGCACCTCCTCGTGGCCGCGCCCGAAGACGTACGGGTCGCCGCCCTTGAGCCGGACCACCCGCCGACCGGCCTTGGCGTGCGACACCAGGGCCGCGTTGATCGCCTCCTGGGCCATCGACGGGCCGCGGGGCACCTTGGCGGCGTCGACCACCAGCACGTCGGGGCGCAGCCCGGCGAGCAGCCCCTGCGGGGCCAACCGGTCGACCACCACGACGTCCGCGGCGTCGAGCAGCGCCTTCCCGCGTACCGTGATCAGGTCGTCGGCGCCCGGGCCGCCACCGACCACCGCGACCGACCCGTGGTCGTGGTGGTGGTCGTGGTGATGGTGATGGTGGTGGCCGACCGGGTCGTCGGGGTGGTCGTGCGGGCGTTGCGGGCGACCGACCTTGTCGGCGAAGCCGGGCATCAGCACCCGGTACGCGCAGGTGTCGCAGTTCATCCGGATGTCGCCGCCCAGCGCCTCGGCGTAGCGCTCCCGCACCAGGTCGGCCAGGGCGTCGCAGTCGCCGATCACGTCGGCCACCCGCACGTCGAGGTCGGGGTGGGCGGCGGCGAACTCGGCCGACTGGGCGACGATGCGGTCCGGCAGCACCCCGGCGAACAGGAAGTACGGCGCGACGACGATCCGCCGCGCGCCGAGGCGGCGCAGCCGCTCCAGCACCGCCGGGACCGACGGTTGGGCGAGGGAGATGAAGCCCGGCTCGACGCCGGCGTAGCCGCGTCCCTCCCAGAGCAGCCGGGCGACCTTGGCGACCTCGGCGTTGGCGTCCGGGTCGGTGGACCCCCGCCCGATCAACGCGACCCACGTGCCGGCCCGGTCGGCACCCGCCGGCTCCGTGCCGGCCCGGTCGGCACCCGCCGGCTCCGTGCCGGCCCGGTCGGCACCGGCCAGCGCGGCGTCGATGCGTTCTTCGAGGGCGGTGTGCAGCAGCGGATGCGGGCCGAGCGGACGCCCGTAGCGGTAGCTCAGCCCGGGGTGGCGCTCCTGTTCCCGGGCCATCGCGGCGGGGATGTCGCCCTTGCCGTGCCCGGCGCCGGTGAGCACCAGCGGCAACGCCACCAGCGCGCGGTGCCCGCGCCCGACGAGCGCGCCGACCGCGTCGGTCAGCGGCGGGCGGGACAGCTCGATGAAGCCGCCCTCGACGTCCCCGATGTCACCGCGACGGCGAACCCGCTCCACCAGTGCGGCGAACTGGTCGACCCCGGCCGCGCTGCGCGTACCGTGCCCGACGATGACCAATCCGGTCATGACTTCTCCTCGACGTAGAGCAGGGCGTTGAGGGCGGCGGCGGCGACCGCCGAACCACCCTTCTCGCCCACGTTGGACACCCCGGGCAGGCCGCTGGCGCGCAGCGCCGCCTTCGACTCGGCGGCCCCCACGAAACCGACCGGCAGGCCGACGACCAGCGCCGGAGCGGCGTCCACTGTGAGCAGTTCGACAAGGGCGGTCGGGGCGCAGCCGACCACCCAGACCGCGCCGGGGCCGACCCGGTCCAGTGCGATCCGTACGGCCGCCGCCGAGCGGGTGATCCCGGCCGAGCGGCCCAGCTCGGCGGCGGCCGGCTCGGCGACCGGGCACACCAGCTCCAGGTCCGCGCGGGTGATCCCGGCGGCGACCATCGCCACGTCGGTGACCACGGGTACGCCCGCCCGCAGCGCGGCCAGCCCGGATTCCAGGGCGGCCTCGTCGCACACGAGGTCGTCGACGTACGCGAGGTCGGCGCTGGCGTGCACCACCCGCTCGGTCACCGCCCGGGTCAGCGGCGGCAGGTGCGACAGGTCGACGCGCTCGCGCAGGATGCGGTACGACTCGACCTCGATCGGGTGCACGACCCGGCTCATCGGGCTCCTTCGGAAGGGTCGGACGCGGCGACGCGGATCGCGTCGACGGGGCAGATCTCCAGGCATTCCAGGCAGCCGGTGCAACGGTCGGCGCGCACCGTCAGGCCGCCGGGCACCGGTCGGATGGCGTGGGTGGGGCAGGTGAGCAGGCACGCGCCGCAGCCCTGGCACGCGTCGATCGTCACGACCGCCACCGGTACCCCCGGGGTGTGACCATCCGGCCGGCGACCAGCCGGGTGTCGCTGTTGCCGACCACGACGACGCTGTACATGTCCACCACCGCCGGGTCGAGGGTGGCCACCGTCGCCAGGTGCACCCGCTCGCCGGGGCGGCTGGCGTTGCGCACCACCCCGACCGGGGTGTCCGGCGACCGGTGCGCGGCGAGGACGCCGAGCGCCTTGCCGAGCTGCCAGTCCCGGGCCCGGCTGCGCGGGTTGTAGAACACCGTCACGAAGTCACCTTCGGCGGCGGCGGTCACCCGCCGCTCGATGACCTCCCACGGCGTGTGCAGGTCGGACAGACTCAGGTAGGCGTGGTCGTGGCCGAGCGGCGCGCCGAGCACCGCGCCGGCGGCGAGGGCGGCGGTCACCCCGGGCACGCCCACCACGTCGATGCGTTGGTCGGCGTACTCCAGGGCGGGGCTGGCCATCGCGTACACCCCGGCGTCGCCGGACCCGACCAGCGCGACCGCCCGGCCGGCGGCGGCCTCGGCGACGGCGGCCCGGGCCCGTGCCTCCTCCGCGCCCAACCCGCTGGACAGGACCCGGGTGCCCGGGCGGAACACGTCGCGGACCTGGTCGAGGTACTGGTCCAGGCCGACCACGACGGAGGCGCGGCGCAGCTCGGCCACCGCGCGGGGGGTGCGCAGGTCGGGCGCGCCCGGCCCGAGGCCGACGACGGCCAACCGACCGCGCGGCGCGTGCCGGGCCACCGCGACGGTGGCCATCGCCGTCGCGGTCTTCCCCACCAGCAGCGTGGCGTCGTCGGCCCGACCGTCCGCGCCGAGCAGGGCCGCGGCCTCCGCGACACTCGGTGTGCCGACGGCGGCGCGGACCACCTCGCTGGGGTGCGGCACGTCGATCGCCGCCAGGCGCGTCGCCGGCCAGGTCACCAGGGGTACGCCGAGGGCGTCGGCGGTACTGCGGATGCCTGCCTCGTCGGCCTTCACGTCGGCGCTGGCGAGGCAGCGCAGGCTCGCCCGGTCGAGCCCGGCGTCGGTCAGCACCCGGTGCAGCAGCTCGGCCACCTCCTCGGCGGGTACGCCCCGACTCGCCCCCACCCCGGCGACCAACGACGGTGGGCGCAGCACGGCGGTCCGCTCGTCGAGCGGGACCACCCGGTCGGTGACCAGCAGCCGGTAGCCCGCGTCGGCCTCGCTGCCGGCGGGTGGCGGTTGGACGTTCGGTGGCAGGGCGGGCAGCGGCCAGTCGGCGTCGGCGATCAGCTCGACGGGTTCGCCGTCCAGGATGGCCCGGGACACCCCGGCGACCGCGCCCTGCACGGGCCAGCCGAGGGTGTCCAGCCCGGGCAGACCGACCGCGTCGGTGGCGGTGGTGACCACCGGGCGGGCGTCCAGCAGTGCGCCGACCTGCTCGGCGAGGTCGTTGCCGCCACCGGCGTGCCCGCCGAGCAGCGCCACGGCGTGCCGGGCCGCCTCGTCGACGACGACCACGGCCGGGTCGCTGTGCTTGTCGCCGAGCAGCGGAGCGAGGATCCGTACCACCGCGCCGGTGGCCAGGAACGCCACCACCGCGTCGCACCCGGCCCAGGCGGACCGCAGCGCGGCGGCCACGGTGTCCCCCTCGACCAGTCGGGCGTGCGGCCAGGCGGCGGCCACGGTGTCGGCGTGCCGGCGACCGGCGGCGGTGGCGGCCACCAGTCCGATGCGGGTGGGCACTGTCGGGTCGGTCACTGGCGCTCCCCGGTGAGGACGACCACCGGATTGGTGGCCGCGAGTCGGATCGACCCGCCGGGCAGGTCGGCGAGGCGGGCGGCGGAGAGCTGACTGCCCTCGACCGTGTAGCCGGCGGCCCGCAGCAGACCCACCGCCGGTGCGACCCGGTCCAGCGCGGCCAGGGTCAGCACCACCCGTTCGGGGCGGCGGGCCACCACGGCGGCGAGGGTGCCGTGGCCGCCACCGCCGACGAAGACGGCGTCCGGGTCGGGCAGCCCGGCCAGCGCCTGCGGTGCCCGGCCGACGACGAGCCGGACGGTGACCGCGTGCGCGGTGGCGTTGGCCCGGATGGTCGCGCCTGCGTCGGGGGCCTGTTCGACGGCGAGCACGGCAGCGCCGAGCAGCGCGCACTCGATGCCGACCGAACCGCTGCCCGCGCCGACGTCCCAGATCAGCCGACCCAGCCGGGGGCGCAACCGGGCGACGACCAGAGCCCGCACCTCCGACTTGGTGATCATCGAATCGCGGTGGGCGTAGCGGGTCTCCGGAAGCGCCCAACCGCCGACCGGCGCGGCGGCCGGCTGGTTGTCGACGCGCATCCCGCCGACGGCGACCGGATCCGGTGCGCGGTCGGCAGCCGTCTGGGCAAGCGCGGCGTCGGTGGACGCCTGGGCAAGCGCGGCGTCGGTGGACGCCTGGGCAAGCGCGGCGTCGGTGGACGCCTGGGCAAGCGCGGCGTCGGCGAGGCTGAGGATCACGTGCGGGTCGGCCCAGGTCTCGGTGGCGGCCTGCTCGGGGGTCACCTGGCGGACGCGTTCGACGTCGGTGCCCAGGTGCTCTCCGACCAGCAGGCGGCGGGGCCAGCCGACCAGGCCCGCGCCCAGCTCGGCGGCACCCGCGCCGGGTGCGGTGAGCACCGCGACCAGTGGCAGCGCCCGGCAGGCGTTCAGCGCCGGTCGGAGGTCACGGCCGTGCGCGGTGACCACGGCGGCGCCGTCCCAGGGCAGGCCGGCGCGGGCGAACGCGGCGGCCACACTGGACACCGCCGGCACCACCCGTAGCGGCAGCCCGGCCGCGCGCAGCCGCCGGACGATGCCGAACAGGCCGGGGTCACCGCTGGCCAGCACGACGGACGGCACCCCGGCGGCGACAGCCTCGGCGAGCCGGTGCAGGGCCGGGGCGAGCGGTCCGAGGGTGACGGTGTCCGCACCGGCCGGTACGGGCACCGCCGCCAGATGCCGCGCGGCCCCGACGACCAGCCCGGCGGCGGACAGCACCGGCGCGAGCGCGGGGTGCGGCGCAGCGCCCGCAGCGTCGAGGCCGACCACGCTCACCGGGATCGACGACGGTTCCGGACTCGCCGACGGTTCCGGACTCGCCGACGGTTCCGGGCTCGCCGACGGCTCCGGGGGCATCGGCGCCGGCCGGGTCATCGGGGCCACCGCCCGGAGGAGGCGACGACGTGCGCCCCGGCGAAGTCGACCATCGCCACGTCCACGGTGACCGTCGGCCCCGCGAAGCGCCGCAGCACCTGACGGACCCGCCGGCAGAGCACGTCACCGGCCGGTCCGAGCAGCCCGGCGCCCTCCCACAGCTCGTACGCGTGCCGCCCGGTGTTCGCCTCGGTCACGGCGGCGACGAGGGCCGCGTCACCGCCGGCCTCGGCGGTCACCGCGCCGAGCAGCGAGAGGTCCACCCTGGAGCGCGTGTAGTGGGTCATCAGGATGCCGGCGGCGAGTTTGGCGAGTTTGCCGGCCATGCCGACGAAGACGACACCGGTCATGCCGTCGTCCACGGCGGCGGTCACCGCCGCGCCGGTGAAGTCGCCGACCTCGACGAAGCACACCTCGGGCAGGTCGGGCAGGAGCGCGCGGGCGGCCCGCTCGGTACGCCCACCGGTGCAGAGCACCACGGTCCGCTCCCCCTGGGCGGCCATCACGTGCACCGCCTGCACGACACTGGCCCGCCAGGAGGCGGTGGAGAAGGGGCGGACGATCCCGGTGGTGCCGAGGATCGAGATGCCGCCGAGGATGCCGAGCCGCCGGTTGGTGGTCTTGCGGGCCATGATCTCGCCCCTCGGCACGCTGATCACGACGCGCACGCCGACCTCGGTGAGGTCGACCACCTCGGCCACCGCCTCGCCGATCATCCGACGGGGGGTGTCGTTGATGGCCGGGCCGCCGACCGCGAGCCCGAGGCCGGGCTTGGTGACGGTGCCGACGCCGTCGCCACCGGCGAGTCGCAGGCCGGGCACGTCGGTCCAGCCCACGCTGGCGGTCAGCTCCGCGCCGTGGGTGACGTCCGGGTCGTCCCCGGCGTCCTTGACCACGACCGCCTCGGCGCGCACCGGGGGGTCGCCGGTCACCTCGCACCGTTCGACCGGGAACCGCACCCGTCGTCCGGCGGGCAGGCCGATCTCCACGTCGGGCTGGATCTCCCCGGTGACCAGCGCGGTGACCGCGGCCTTGGCCGCCGCCGTCGCGCACGCGCCGGTGGTCCAGCCGGTGCGCAGCGCGGTGGGCCGGACCTTCGCGGTACGCGGCAGGTCCGGCTCGCGCAGCGGCGGCTCGGGGTACGTCATGGTGTGCCGGTTCCCCCGGCCCGGGTGCCGCTCCGGCGGCGCAGCTCGGCGCGGGCGGCGGGCTCCGCCCTGCGGAAGGTGTGGAAGTGCCCGGGGTGGTAGAGGTGCGAACGAGTGCCTTCGGCGGCGAGGGCCGGCCCGACCAGGAACAGGGTGTGCTTCCAGAGCCGGTGCTGCTTGACGGTGGCCTCCAGGGTGCCGACCGTGCAGCGCACCACCAGCTCGTCGGGCCAGGTCGCCTGGTACGCCACCACGGCCGGGGTGTCCTCCGGGTAGCCGCCGGCCAGCAGCTCGGCCTGCACCTGACCGGAGCGGGCGGCGGAGAGGAACAGCGCCATTGTGGTGCCGTGCCGGGCGAAGTCCCGGACCCGCTCGCCGGGCGGCATCGGGGTCTTGCCGCCTTCGAGGCGGGTGAGGATCACCGACTGGGCCACCTCGGGCACTGTCAGTTCCCGCCCGACGATCGCCGCGACGGCGGTGAACGACGACACCCCGGGCACGATCTCGACGGCCAGGCCGAGCGCCCGGCACAGGTCCAGTTGCTCCTGCACCGCGCCCCACAGCGCCGGGTCGCCGGAGTGGATCCGGGCCACGGTCAGCCCCTGCTCGGCGGCCCGCTGGTAGAGCGGCAGCACGCCCTCGATGGGCAGCTGCGACGAGTCGACGATCTCCGCGTCGGGGCGGGCGTGGCCGAGCACGTCGGCGTGCACCAGGCTGGCCGCCCAGATCACGATGTCCGCCTCGGCGATCACCCGGGCGGCCCGCAGGGTCAGCAGGTCGGCGGCGCCCGGTCCGGCGCCGACGAACCACACGGTGCCGTCGCTGGTCACAGTTTTCCTCCTCGGTGGTCGCGGCGGGCCGGGACCAGCAGCGTCGACAGGTACGGCAGGTCGTGGTCGGCGTCGCCGACCGGGCCGATCCGTTCGCCGGGCAGCCCGAGGCTGCGGCCGAGGACCGCGTCGGTGAGGCGGCCCTGTCGGCGCAGCTCGGCGAGCAGGTCCGGGTGCCGCCGCCAGCCCTTGTAGACGACGACGCTGCCCGGCCCGGCGAGGGCGTCGGCGAACAGCGCCGACCCGGCGGTGGCCGGGAGCAGGGTCAGCGGTTCGCGTCCCTCGCAGAGCGGGGTGCCGCTGCGGGAGGCCAGCTCCTGCATCGCGGTGACGCCCGGGACGGTCGCGACCCGCACCGCCGGGCGCCGGGCCCGCACGCTCTGCGCCAGGTAGCCGAAGGTGGAGTAGACGTTCGGGTCGCCGATGGTGGCGAACGCGAGGGACCGCGCGCCCGCGTCGACCGCCTCGACGACCGCGCGGGCGGCGTCGTCCCACGCCGCCGCCCGGCGGGCCGTCACCCCGCCCCGGTCGTCCAGGGCGAACGGCAGCCGCCGCAGCCGGTTCGCCGGGACGTGGTCGCGCACCGTCGTCTCGGCCCGCCCGGCGTCCGGTTCGGGTCGGTCCGCCATCACGGGTACGAAGACCACGTCGGCCTCGCGCAGCACCCGCACCGCCTTGACGGTGAGCAGTTCCGGGTCGCCGGGGCCGACACCCACCCCGGTCAGCGTGGCGGTCATCGGCACGCCTCGACCAGCCGGCGGGCCGCCTCCGGCTGACCGGCCCAGTGGGTGTGCAGGTAGGAGGCGTGCACCCGACCGGCCACGAAGCCGTGCGCGGTGTCGTTCCAGCGCCACGCCGGACGGTCGCCGTGCCCCGGGTCGGTGGTGGTGCGGTGGAACTCGTGTCCGCGTACCGGCTCGCCGACCCGGGCCACCGGGGAGTCGGTGACGGCGACGGCCTCGCGGTAGCCGAGGGTGAGGCGGCCGGTCATCCGGGCGGTCAGGTCCAGTCGGCCGCACATGGGTACGCCGTCCAGGGACCGCCCGAGGTAGAGCAGCCCGGCGCACTCGGCCACGATCGGCCCGTCGAAGTCGGCCAGCTCGGCGCGCAACGCACCGTTCCCGGCCAGCGCCTCCGCGTACGCCTCGGGGAAGCCTCCCCCGATCACCACCGCACGGGTGCCGCTGGGCAGCGCCGGGTCGCGCAGCGGGTCGACGGTGACCACGTCCGCACCGGCGGCGGTGAGCAGTTCGGTGGTCTCCGCGTACGAGAAGGTGAAGGCCGGACCCCCGGCGAGCGCGACCCGTGGCCGCCCCGCGTCGGCCGGCCCGCCGACGGCCGCGACCGGGTCCCACGCCGGGGCGGTCAGCGGTCCGGCGCTGCGGGCCAGGGCGAGCACGGCGTCCAGGTCCACGGTGGCCTCGACCAGCTCGGCGAGCGCGCTGACGATGGCGAGGGACTCGGGCGCCCGCTCGGCGACCGGCACCAAGCCGAGGTGTCGGGCCGGCGCGGTCACCTCGGCGGCCCGGGTGACCGCCCCGAGCACCGGTACGCCCACCTCGCCGAGAGCGTCGCGCAGCAGCGTCTCGTGCCGGGACGAGCCGACCCGGTTGAGGATCACCCCGCCGATCCGTACGGCCGGATCGAACGCGGCCATGCCCAGCGTCAGCGCGGCGGCCGAGCGACCCTGCGCGGTGGTATCGAGCACCAGCAGCACGGGCGCGTCGATCAGCCGGGCGACGTGCGCGGTGGAGGCGAAGTCGCGGCGACCCACCGCGCCGTCGTGCAGGCCCATGACGCCCTCCACGACCGCGACGTCGGCGGACGTGGGAACGCTCGCGCCGTGCCGCAGCAGACCGGCGATCCGCTCGGCGCCGACCAGGAACGGGTCGAGGTTGCGACCGGCCCGACCGGCGGCGAGGGCGTGGTAGCCGGGGTCGATGTAGTCCGGGCCGACCTTGTGTGGGCTGACGGCGAGGCCGCGACGGCGCAGCGCGGCGAGCAACCCGGTGGCGATCGTCGTCTTGCCGTGGCCGCTGGCCGGCGCGGCGACCACCACCCGGGGCAGCGGCCAGGGTTCGTTCACCACTCGATGCCCTTCTGGCCCTTCTGCCCGGCGTCCATCGGGTGCTTGACCTTGGTCAGTTCGGCCACCAGGTCGGCGGCGGCGACCAGGCGCGGGTCGGCGTCGCGGCCGGTGACGACGACGTGTTGGAAGCCGGGCCGGTCGGCCAGGGTGGCGACCACCTCGTCCACGTCCACCCAGCCCCACTTCATCGGGTAGGTGAACTCGTCCAGCACGTACAATCCGTAGCGCTCGGCGGCCAGGTCACGCTGGATCTGCCGCCACCCCTCCAGGGCGTCGGCGGCGTGGTCGGCGTCGCCGCCGCGCTGGATCCAGGACCAGCCCTCACCCATCTTGTGCCAGGCCACCGGTGCGCCCTGGCCGGTACGCTCGTGCACCTCGCCGAGGGCCCGGAAGGCGTTCTCCTCCCCCACCCGCCACTTGGCGCTCTTCACGAACTGGAACACGCCGATCGGCAGCCCGGCCGTCCAGGCGCGCAGCGCCAACCCGAACGCGGCCGTCGACTTCCCCTTCATCTGCCCGGTGTGGACCATCAGTAGCGGCCGGTGCCGCCGCTGCCGGGTCGTCAACCCGTCGGCGGGCACCACACTCGGCTGTCCCTGCGGCATCAGCGATCTCCCCTTCGCGCGATCCTGCGGTCTCGGCCCGCCATCGGTGCTCCCGTCACGCCGCGACCGGCAGCGCGGCAGCGTGGGCGTGCGGGTGGGTGAGGGCGGCCAGCGGGTGGTGCGGCGCGTTCAACTGCGTCGCCAGGCGACGCGCCAGGTTCAGGCGTACCGGGCCGCTCTCGCAGTCCACGACGACGCAGGGAGCGCCGGTCGCCGCCAGCACCGCCGCCGCTCCCGCCGCGCGGTCCAGCGGGCGGTGCCCCGCCGTGGCCCGGCCGTCGGTGACGACGAGGACGAGGGGACGCCGCCTCGGGTCGCGCAGCCGCTCCACCCGCAGCAGGTCGGCCGCCGCGAGCAGCCCCTCGGCCAGCGGCGTACGCCCACCGGTCGGCAGCTCGGTCAGCCGGGTCGAGGCGGCCAGCACCGACGAGGTGGCGGGCAGCAACGTGCGCGCGTCGGCGCCCCGGAAGGCGATCACGGCCACCTTGTCCCGCCGCTGGTACGCGTCGGTGAGCAGGGCGAGGACCGCGTCCTTCACGGCGGTCATCCGCTGCCGGGCACCCATCGAGCCGCTGGCGTCCACCACGAACAGCACCAGGTTGCCCTCGCGCCCCTCGCGGACCGCCTCGCGCACGTCGCCCGGACGCAACCGCAGCGGGCCGGTCGACCGTCCCCGCGACGCCTGGTGCGGTGCGGCGGCGCGGACGGTCGCCGGCAGGTGCAGCGCGGCGACCCGGCCGTGCGGCACCCGGGCCCCGGTGGTGCGCCCCCGCCCGGTGCGGGCCCGCGACCGTCGCCCGGGCACCCCGTCGCCCACGCCGGGCGCGGTGAGCAGCCGCGCGGTCAACCCACCCCGGGGTACGGCCACCGGCTGCGCGTCCCCGCCGCCGCTCGCCGGGTGGTCGGCACCGGCCGCCGCTCCTCGGCCGTCGCGGCTGCCCGGCCCCCGGTCGTCGCCTCCCCGGTCGTCCGCCGAGCGCTGCGACCGACCGTCGTCATGGTCGCCGGGTCGGCGCTGCGGCCAGTCATCGACGCCGTCCGCACGCCCGTCCGGGCCGGTGCCGTCGCGCGCCGCCGAGCGCCCGGGTTCACAGTGGTCCCTGCCGTCACCGCTGCTGTCGCCGCCGTTCGGACCGCCGGGACCGGCCGGGCCGCCGCCGTTCGGGCCACTGTCGTCAGGGCCACTGTCGTTCGGGCCGCTGTCGTTCGGGCCGTCGTCGTCCGGGTCGTCGGGGTGGGCCTCCTGGGCGCGCTGCAACGCCTCGTCCAGGCGCTTCTCGTCCAACCCGGGGGTGTCGAACGGGTCGCGGCGACGACGGTGCGGCAGGGCCAACCGAGCCGCCACCCGTACGTCGTCGACGGTGACCCGGTCCCGGCCGTGCCAGGCGGCGTGGGCGAGGGCGGTCCGCGCGGTGACGATGTCGGCGCGCATCCCGTCCACGTCGAACGCCGCGCACACCTCGGCGATCTGCCGCAACGCGGCGTCCGGCAGGCGTACCCCGGACAGTCGACGGCGGGCGGCGGCAACCTGGGCGGCGATCTCCGCGTCGGCGTCGGCCCAGCGGGCGGCGAACCCGGCCGGGTCGGCGTCGGCGGCGAGCCGACGGCGGACCACCTCGACCCGGACCTCCGGATCGCGGCTGGCGCCCACCTCGACGGTCAACCCGAACCGGTCGAGAAGCTGGGGGCGCAACTCCCCCTCCTCCGGGTTCATCGTGCCCACCAGCAGGAACCGGGCGGCGTGGCTGACCGAGACACCCTCCCGCTCGACGTGGCTGCGACCCATCGCCGCCGCGTCCAACAGCAGGTCCACGAGGTGGTCGTGCAGCAGGTTCACCTCGTCGACGTAGAGCACGCCCCGGTGCGCAGCGGCGAGCAGACCCGGCTCGAACGCGCGGACCCCCTCACCGATGGCCTTCTCCAGGTCCAGTGAGCCGACCACCCGGTCCTCGGCGGCACCCACCGGCAGCTCGACCAGGCGGGCCGGACGGGTCTCGGCGGTCGCGTCGACCGGGTGCGGGCCGTCCGGGCAGGCCGGGTCCGGCTCGGCCGGGTCACAGCCGAACCGGCAGCCCGCGACCCGGCGCACCGGGGGCAGCAGCGCGGCGAGCGCGCGAACGGCGGTGGACTTGGCGGTGCCCTTCTCCCCCCGCACCAGCACCCCGCCGATCGCCGGGGACACCGCGTTGAGCAGCAACGCCAACCGCATGTCCGCCATGCCGAGGACCGCGCTGAACGGGTAGCTCCGCACTGGGCCTTCTTTCGTTCGCGACTGCGGGGCTCGCAAAACCGGCTCACTCCTCGCGCTCACAGCCGGTCCTCCAGGTCGCCCTCGCTGGCCAGATACGTGTCGCGCAGCCGGTCCAGGGTGGCCGGTTCGGGTTTCGCCCACAGCCCCCGGTCGGCGGCCTCCAACAGCCGCTCGGTGATGCCGCGCAGCGCCCACGGGTTGGACTGCTCCAGGAACTCCCGGGTGGTCTCGTCGAACAGGTACGCGGCGGCCAGGTGCTCGTACATCCAGTCGTCGACCACACCGGCCGTGGCGTCGTAGCCGAACAGGTAGTCCACGGTGGCCGCCAGCTCGAACGCGCCCTTGTAGCCGTGCCGGCGCATCGCGGCGATCCACTTCGGGTTGACCACCCGGGCCCGGAACACCCGCCGGGTCTCCTCGCCCAGGGTGCGGGTCCGCACGTCGTGCGGCATCGCCGAGTCACCCACGTACGCCTGCGGTGCCGCGCCGGTGAGGTGGCGGACCATGGCCACCATCCCGCCGTGGTACTGGAAGTAGTCGTCGGAGTCGACGATGTCGTGCTCGCGGGTGTCCTGGTTCTTCACCGCCACCGCGATCCGGGCGAAGGAGCGTTCCATGTCGGCGCGCGCCTCCCGCCCGTCCAGGCCCCGGCCGTAGGCGTAGCCGCCCCACACCGCGTACACCTCGGCGAGGTCCGCGTCGCTGCGCCAGGTCCGGGCGTCGATCAACGGCAGCAGCCCGGCGCCGTACGCCCCGGGCTTCGACCCGAAGATCCGGGCGGTGGCCCGCCGCTCGTCGCCGTGCTCGGCGAGGTCGGCGGCGACGTGCGCACGCAGGTAGTTGTCCTCGTCCGGCTCGTCCAGGGCCGCGACCCGCCGCACGGCGTCGTCGAGCAACGCCACCACGTGCGGGAACGCGTCGCGGAAGAAGCCGGAGATGCGCACCGTGACGTCGACGCGGGGCCGACCCAGCTCGGCGGTGGGCACCACCTCGACGCCGGTGACCCGCCGGGACCGGTCGTCCCAGACCGGGCGGCAGCCCAGCAGCGCGAGCACCTCGGCGATGTCGTCGCCCTGGGTGCGCATCGCGCTGGTGCCCCACACGGTCAACCCCACCGAGCGGGGGTACGCGCCGGTGTCGGCGAGGTGCCGGGCCAGCAGGGAGTCCGCGAGGGCCACCCCGACGTCCCAGGCGTTGCGGCTGGGGATGGCCTTCGGGTCGACGGAGTAGAAGTTGCGGCCGGTGGGCAGCACGTTGACCAGGCCCCGGG
Organism: Micromonospora sp. WMMD964; assembly: GCF_029581455.1. NCBI lineage: Bacteria > Bacillati > Actinomycetota > Actinomycetes > Micromonosporales > Micromonosporaceae > Micromonospora > Micromonospora sp. WMMD964. The sequence goes on from NZ_CP120860.1 coordinate 4,749,843, forward strand.
TGGGTGAACCGGACGGGCCGGGCGGCACGAACCGGCCGTCCAGCGCGCCGAGGGTGTTGGTCAGCTCGTCGGTGGTGCGGTCCAGCCGGGGCACCAGTTCGGTGGCGGCGAAGCGCAGCACCGCGGCGACGTCCGGGATCGGCCGGCCGGTCACCTCCGCGACCACCGCGTCGGCGGTGTCGGCGTCCCAGCCGAGCGTCTCCATGCCGACGACCAGCCGCCGGGCGAGGGCCTCGAGCAGGTCGACCGCGTCGGCGGCGGTGCCGGCCGGTCCGTCCACCGTGTCGGTCAGCGCGCTGGGCAGCGCCAGCCGCTGTCCCGGTGACGCGAGCAGCTCCTGTTCGTCGAGGGAGTAGGCGGCGGCGAGGGCCTGCCGCAGGCCGGGCAGGGCGTGGGCGCCGCCCCAGATCTGGGGGGCGCGCAGCACGGCGAGGACGAGGTTGACGCGGGGCTCCCCGGTGGGCGCGTCGGCGAGGATGTGCAGGCCGTCGCGGATCTGCACGTCCTTGACCTCGCACAGGTACCCGTCGAGGTGCAGCACGAAGTCGTCGAAGTCGTCCGCGTCGGGCATCGCCTCGGCGTGCAGGTCGTGGTGCAGTTCGGCGGTACGCACCAGGTCCCAGATCTGGGCCCGCACGGTGGGCACCTTGGCCGGGTCGAGGGCCTGCACCGTCGCGTACTCGTCGAGCAGTTGTTCCAGTTTGGCCAGGTCGCCGTAGGTCTCGGCGCGGGCCATCGGCGGCACCAGGTGGTCGATGACCACGGCGTGCGCCCGCCGCTTGGCCTGGGTGCCCTCGCCGGGGTCGTTGACGATGAACGGGTAGACCAGCGGCAGGTCGCCGAGGACCGCGTCGGGCGCGCAGTCGGCGGCCAGACCGAGGCCCTTGCCGGGCAGCCATTCGAGGGTGCCGTGCTTGCCCAGGTGCACCACGGCGTCCGCGCCGAAGCCGCCGTCGGCGACGGGCGCGGCCAACCAGCGGTACGCGGCCAGGTAGTGGTGACTCGGCGGCAGGTCCGGGTCGTGGTAGATGGCGATCGGGTTCTCCCCGAACCCGCGTGGCGGCTGGATCAGCAGCACCACGTTGCCGAAGCGCAGACCGGCGAGCACGATGTCCCCGCCGTCGGTGTACAGCTCGCCGGGCGGCTCACCCCAGTGTTCCCGCATCCGCTCGCGCAGCTCGGTCGGGACCTGGTCGAACCACCGCCGGTACGTGTCCCCCGGTATGCGGGCCTCGGCGGCGGCCAACTGCTCCGGGGTGAGCCACTCCACGTCGTGCCCACCGGCGGCGATCAGCGCGTGGATCAACGCGTCCCCGTCGGTGGGCGGCGGCGCGTCGCCCAGGTCGTAGCCGTCCTCGGCCAGCGCGGCGAGCAGCCGGACCGCCGAGACCGGGGTGTCCAGCCCGACCGCGTTGCCGACCCGGGAGTGCTTCGTGGGGTACGAGCTGAGCACCACGGCGACCCGCTTGTCCGGGTTGGGCAGGTACCGCAGCCGGGCGTGACGCACCGCGATCCCGGCGACCCGGGCGGCTCGCTCGGGATCGGCGGCGTAGACCGAGAGGCCGTCCGAGTCGATCTGCTTGAACGAGAACGGCACGGTGATGATCCGGCCGTCGAACTCGGGGATGGCCACCTGCATCGCGGCGTCCAACGGGGACAGCCCGGCGTCGCTGTCGGCCCACTGCTTCCGGGTGCTGGTCAGGCAGAGCGCCTGGATGATCGGCACCTCCAGGGCGGCCAGGGCCCCGACGTCCCAGGCGTCCTCGTCGCCGCCCCCGGACGCGTCCGCGGCGACGGCGCCGCCCGCCGCGAGGACGGTGACCAGCAGGGCGTCGCAGCGGGCGAAGAGCCCGAGCGGGCCGGCCCCGGTGGTCAGCCCGCGCAGCGAGCCGCAGAAGATCGGCAGCGGGTTGCCGCCGGCCGCGCGGACCGCGTCCGCGAGCACGTCGACGAATCCGGTGTTACCGGCGAGGGCGTGCGCCCGGTAGAAGACGATCCCGACGGTGGGCTGCTCCGGATTCGTGGGGTACTCACGGTGGACGCCGTACGTCGGGGTGGGTGCGGGCGGGGCGAACCCCTCACCGGTGAGCAGCACCGTGTCGGAGAGGAACCGGGCCAGCTGCCCCAGGTTGCCCGGGCCGCCCTCGACCAGGTACGCCAGCGCCTGCGTGACCACCCCGGACGGCACTGTGGAGACGGCCATCAGCTCCGCGTCGGGCAGCGCCTCACCGCCGAGCACGACGGTCGGCACGCCGGTTTCGAGCACCGCCGCGAGACCGTCCGGCCACGCCTGTCGACCGCCGAGCAGGCGTACGACGACGAGGTTCACGCCGTCGAGCAGGGCGGGCACGTCGTCGGCGGCGACCCGGGCGGGGTTGGCCAGCCGGTAGTCGGCGCCGCTGGCGCGGGCGGCCAGCAGGTCGGTGTCGGCGGTGGATAGCAACAGGATGCGCACGGCAGGCTCCGGTGAGTGACGCCCCGGCCACCACGTGGGTGACCGCGACGATGCGGGGGGGGGTGCGGCGTCAGCCGGTACGCCGGCGGGGCGGTCGGCTCGCGAGCGCGAGCGGCGGGCCCGGCCGGCGGCGGGTGCTCAGCTCAGCGGGGCGTGACCGGTCGCGGGCGCGGCGAAGCTCCCACCGCGCGGGTTACGACGACAGTCGTCGATGAATGAGACGCCGTGCGTCATCGGGTCCTCCTCGGGTGTCCACGCCCTGGGGTACGTCCCGACGGCCGAAGTATCCTGGCTTCCGGATCGACGCTCTCCCCCGGCCTTCCAACCGCAGACACACGGCCGTGACTCACGAGGGGGGATCACTCCCCGGTGACAGTGGCGGGACCGCGTCGGAATCGCACCGACTTCCTTCACTGCCGTCAGGCCGCGAATGCTGCCACACCCCTCCGCCGCGGGTCAACGCCGGTCCAGACCCGCCCGGCGGGCTGCGCAGATCGACATTCGGCGATCACCGGGGCCGCGGCTACGCGCGTTTCAGTACCTCGGATCAATGCTTCGCGTCCTTTGCTCTGCATACCTATAGGCACCGGGCACGGAGCGTCACCGGCGCATATGGATATGCAGAGCAAAGGACGGCCGTACCTGCCCTGGCCTGCGCCGATCGTCCGGCGGGACGGCGCTGGGCGACCCGCTCGCCTAGGATCGGCGGACGCCACACCAGCGTCCGCGATCAATCCCGGAGGTCGATCACCATGGTCGCGCCGCAGTTCCACCACCTGGCCGGCCGGGTCTGGCTCTGTCCGGGCGATCCCGACCCGGATGCGGTCCAGGCGAGCGTCGCCCTCGTGGCCGACGAACGCGGCAGTGTGATGATCGACGCTGGGCAGAGCCCCTCGCACGCCCGCGAGATCCAGGCCGCGCTCGCCGCGGCCGGGCTACCGCGGCCACGCTGGCTCGTCTACACCCACCACCACTGGGACCACGTCTGGGGCGCCTGCGCGTGGCCCGACGTGGAGATCGTCGGGCACGAGGCGGCCGTGCCGCTGCTGCGCGCCGAGGCCGCCCGGCCGTGGAGCCACCACTACCTGGACGAGCAGGTACGCGCCGACCCTCGCCTCGGCCCGAGCTTCCGGGCGCGGGCACGGGCGGTGGCCTCCTGGGAGGACTTCACCGTCCTGCCACCCACCCGGACCTTCACCGACGTCGAGGAGTTGCCGGTGGGGGTGCACCTGCGGCACGTCGGGGGTGGGCACGCGCCGGACTCGACAGTCGTTCTCGTGCCCGACTCGGGCGTCATGCTGTTGGGCGACTGCTTCTACCCGCCACCGGCACACCTGCGCCGACCCGAAGACGGCCCCGACCTGGGCCTGGTCCGCCGACTACTCGACGACGGCTACCTCTGGTACGTCTCCAGCCACGCCGAGCCGATGACCGCCGAGCAGGCCCGCTCAGCCGTCGGGGACGCCTGAGCCGGCGGGTCTCAGCGGGCGTGGCGCTCCGGGTGGGCCCTGCTCCAGGTCCGCATCCGTTCCGGGTAGCCGGTGCGCGCCGCCTCGTACAGCGGCACCGCGTGCTTGCGGGCGATCGCCCCCGCCGCGCGAGGCGTACCGGTGCGACGGCGGATCCACTCACCGTCGTGCGCGATCGCCACCACCGTGGTGTCCGTCGCGGTGGTCTCCGGCTCCAGGTAGAACTCCACGCCCCGCTTGTCGACGACGAACGCCTCCAGCGCCGCGAGGTCCTCGCGGGTCGCCTCCCGGTCCAGCTTCGTCGGAGTCGTCCCGGCACCCCGTGCCCGGCGGTTGAACCAGCCCATGTCCAGCCCCTCTCCTCGACACCTCCTCCAGTGCAGCACCGGATCCTGGCAATACGCTGCACGTCCGATGGGAGCAACCTGACCCGCGCCGGGTGGAACCCGCGACGCGTGAGCGGTGTCATGAGGGTGATCCGAACGGAGGCTCCCCTGGACGACGACACTCTCGTCACCCGCGCTCGGGCCGGTGACCTGGAGGCGTACGACCTCCTGGTCGCCCGGCACACCGCGTCCGCGTACCGGACGGCGGTGCTGCTCGGTGCGGGTTCGGACTCCGAGGACGTCACGCAGGAGGCGTTCGTGAAGGCGTACCGCAAGCTGTCCCGTTACCGGGGCGAGTCGTCCTTCCGGTCGTGGCTGCTCGCGATCGTCGCCAACGAGACCCGCAACCTGCACCGGTCCCGGGGCCGACGCGACGGGCTCGTCCTGCGGGCGGCGGCGGCGGACCCGACGTCCGAGGTCGCCGAGGACGAAGCGGTCGGCGCGGTCCTCGCCGGGGAGCGCCGGGAGGCACTGGTACGGGCGCTGCGGCGACTGCCGGTACGGGACCGTGAGGTGATCGTGTGCCGGTTCTTCCTCGATCTCAGCGAGGAGGAGACGGTGGCGGCACTGGGTTGGCCCCGGGGGACGGTGAAGTCACGTACATCCCGGGCGTTGGCGAAGCTTCGCGGCCTTCTCGACCGGGAGGAGGTCCGACATGGGTGACCTCGAACGGGAGTTGCGCGAGCTGTCCGCCTGGCTGGACACACCCGAGCCGCCCGACGTGACCGGCGGTGTCCGCGTACGGCTCGACCGGCCCCGGTGGCGGTGGCGCCCGCTCGCCGCGGCGGCGTCGGTCGCCCTCCTGGTCGCGCTGGTGCCGCCGACCCGGGCCGCCGTCGCGGACGCCGTCGCCGGGCTGCTGCGTTTCGCCGGGGTCGGCATCGCCACCTCACCCGCCCCGACGCTGCCCGGCGGCACCCCGTCGCCGTTGCCCGCGCAGCGGACCGCGGACCTGGCGGAAGCCCAACGGGCGGTGCGGTTCCCGATCCGCCTGCCGGCGTCGTTGGGTACGCCCGAGCAGGTGCTGGTGGCCGACCCCGACGCGGCGGGCGTCTGCCGGGTGGCGACGCTGCTCTACGACGGGGGCACGCTGCGGGTCGACGCGTTCGACGGTCGCCTCAACCTGGCCTTCCACAAGGAGGTCACCCCGCCGGGGGCGGAGTGGACGCAGGTCGACGGTGACTTCGCCGTCTGGGTCGACGGGCCACACGTGCTGTCGTACGTGGACCGCACGGGCGAGGTCCGCGAGGAGACCGCCCGACTGGCCGCCTCGACGCTGATCTGGCAGGACGCCGACGTGAGCTACCGGCTCGAAGGGTCGCTCAGCAAGGCCGACGCGATCGAGATCGCCCGCTCACTGCGGTAGGAACCCGGCGGGCCCGGCCGGTGTCCTGAACATGCGACGAGTCGACGCGCACTGGAGGGGTGAGATGGGTGCACAGGACAGGTTGATGGTGGCGGCGTCGGTGGTCCTGCTGGTGGGGTGCACGACCACGAGCAGCGGCGGAACGGCCGCGCCGACGAGCGCCGACGCCACCGCGGCGAGGGCCTGCGCGACGCGGGTCGAGACGGGGTCGCTGCCGGACTGGGCGGACGCCGGTTTCAGCGGGGACGCACGGGTCCCGCACGTCTTCGGGGCGAAGGGTGACATCGTGGCGGTGCTGTTCGCCCACCCGCTGCGGCAGCACCGCGAGGACGGGTCGAACAACAAGATCCTGTGGGTGGCCCAGGCCTCCACGATCTCGCCCGACCCGACGGCACCGGCCACGCTGGTGATCACCGCGACGCTGGACGGCACCGACACCACTGTCACCCGTGAGGTCGCCGGCGGGCCCGGTCCGTCGATCATCGACGTGCCCCAGGCCGGTTGCTGGCGCCTCGACCTGCGCTGGTCCGGGCACACCGACACGATGAACCTGGTCTACGCGCCGTGAACGCACGGGCCGCCTAGGCTGCCGGGCGTGCTGAAGGACCCACGGGCGGCGGCGGCCCGCGACAACGCCGGGTGGTGCGACATCGTCTGCCGCAGCCACGGGCTGACCGGCCGTACCGACGGTGACGCCTGGTCGGTCCCCCGCCGCTCGCCGCCGTGGTACCCGGACGCGGTCACGGTGCGGCCGGGCGTCGACGCCGAGGCCCTGCTGGCCCGCATCGACGCGGGGCCCGGCGCGACGGTGAAGGACAGCTTCGCCGACCTCGACCTGTCCGGGTACGGCTTCCGGGTGCTCTTCGACGCCCAGTGGATCCACCGCCCTGCGGCGGAACGGCCGGCCGAGGCCGCCCTCACCCCGGTCACCACGCCCGACGAGTTGGTGGCCTGGGCGGCAGCTCACGGCGGCGGGGACCTGTTCCGCCCCGCACTCCTGGACCACCCGCGGGTACGGGTGCTCGCCCGTCCCGACGACAGCGGCGTGATCACCGGCGGCGCGGTACTCAGCGGCGACGGGGGCGTCTACGGCGTCTCCAACCTGTTCACCCACGCCGACGACCCCCGGGCCGTCTGGCGCGCGGTGTGCGCCACAGTGCCCGACGCGCCGCTGGTCGGCTACGAAACCACCCCGGACCTGACCCCCGCCCGGCAGGCAGGCTTCCTCCCCACCGGCCCGCTACGGGTCTGGGTCAACGACTGATCCCCGCCCCGCCCCACCTCGTTGATCATGAAGTTAGCGGTACGAAACGTCGTAATCGGTGACGCCAACTTCACGATCGACGAGGCTGAGGGGGTGGACGGTCAAGGGAGACGGGTCAGGTCTTCGGGGGTGAGGCGCAGGGCTCCGGCGGCGATGTTCTGTTCCAGGTGGTGTGGGTCCGCGGTGCCGGGGATGGCCAGCACGTGTGGGCCCTGGTGCAGGGTCCACGCCAGGCGTACCTGGTGCCCGGTGACGCCGTGCGCGCGGGCGACGGCCTCGACCGCAGCGGTCTGCGCGGCGCTCGCGCCCGCCTCCCGGCCGGTGCCGGCGAGTGCGAAGAACGGCACGTAGGCGATGCCCCGCTCACCGCAGAGCCGAACGACGTCGTCCTGCTCCCGGTAGGCGTCCACCCCGTAGTTGTTCTGCACGCAGACCACCGGCGCGATGCCCGCCACCTCGTCGAGCTGCTCGGGCCGGACGTTGGAGAGCCCGAGGTGCCGGATCAGCCCGGCGGCACGCAGGTCGGCCAGCGCGCCGAACCGGTCGGCCGGCGGCACCTCGCCGGGCCCCCGCCCCAGGCGCAGGTTGACCACGTCGAGGTGGTCGCGACCGAGCCGACGCAGATTCTCCTCCACCTGGGCGCGCAACTGCGCCGGGGTGAACGCCTCGGTGAAGCCCGCCTCCGGGTCGTACCCGAAGCCGACCTTGGTGGCGATGACCAGATCCTCGGGGTACGGGGCGAGCGCCGCGCGGATCAGCTCGGTGGCGTAGCGGGCCGGGCCGGTGCCGACCCGCAGGGTTCCGCCGGGCGAGACGTAGAACGCGGCCGTGTCGATGTGGTCGACGCCCAGCTCGACGGCGCGGCGCAGCAGCGCGACGGCCCGGGCCGGGTCGGGGTCGGCGGTGATCCGCATGGAACCGAAGCCCATCCGGCGCACGGTGCGGTCGCCCAGTGCCCAGGTGCCCGCGGCTGCGGCGGTGATCTCGTCGGTTGGCATCGGGCGACCCTAACCAGCCCGGGTACACGGCGCAGTCGGCCACGCACCCGATACCGCTCGACGGCGTGCTGGGTTAGTTTTCACTGGCGGACGCAACGGCGTGCGGCGGGCGCAGCACCGGCACCAGCAGCAGGGTCGGCAGCAGCAGCAGCGGCACCACCAGCAGCGCCCGCAGGGTCCCGACCTGGTCGCCGAGCAGGCCCAGCAGCGGAGGGCCACCGAGGAACGCGGTGTAGCCGATCACCGCGACGACGCTCACCCGCACCGCCGCGTGCGCCTCGTCGTCGGCGGCGGCGCTCATTCCGACCGGGAAGCCCAGCGACGCGCCGAGGCCCCACAGCGCGACGCCGACGACGGCCACCGGTCCGGAGCCGGCCAGTACGGCCAGGCCGGCGCCGACCACGGCGAGCCCGATGGTGCCGCTGAGCACCGGCACCCGCCCCCACCGGTCCAGCGCGATGGTGCCGACGGTGCGCCCGACGGTCATGCCCACGACGAAGACCGCGAAGACCGCCGCGCCGGCGGCCTCGCTCAGGTCTCGTCCGTCGATGAACGCGACGGCCAGCCAGTCGTTGGCGGCTCCCTCGGTGAACGCCGCCACCAGCACGAACAGCCCGATCAGCAGGGTGCGCGGCTCCCGCCAGGCGGCGAGTTGCGCCCGACGGCGGGCAGCCGGGGTGGCGTCCGCCGGGTCGCCGGTGGGGTCGACGCCCAGGGGCAGGTACGTCCGGGCGGCGAGCACCGTGCCGACCAACACGACGACCGCCACCGCGACGAGGTGCGTGCCGACCGGCACGTCGAAGCGGGCCGCCCCGGCCCCGAGCGCCGCTCCCGCCACCGAGCCGAGGCTCCACCCCGCGTGGAAGCGAGGCATGATCGTGCGGCCCAGCCGCCGCTCCACCGCCGCGCCCTCGACGTTCATCGCCACGTCGCAGGCGCCGGAGCCGTAGCCGAAGGCGACGAGGCCCACGGCGACGACGGCGAACGACCCGGTCATCGTGGCGCCCAGCCCCGCCACGGTCAGGCCGACAGCGACCACCCCGGTCGCCAGGGCGACGGTGCGGGCCGCGCCGAGTCGCTGGGCGAGCAGCCCGGCGGTGGGCATGGCGAGCAGCGCGCCGACGCTCATCGCCAGCAGCAGCAGCCCGAGCCGGCCGGCGGAGAGGTCCAACGCCTCGCGGACCGCCGGCACCCGGGAGAACCAACTGCCGACGGCGAGCCCGTTGAGGGTGAAGGTGACCGCGACGCCGTTGCGGGCGAGCAGCACCGCCCGTGCGGACGGTGGTGCGGCGGCCGGGGCTACGGGTCGACTGGTGGGGGCGCTCACGGGGGTGGTCCTCTTCCTCGGGGTGATCTCCTGGCACATCGCACACCTGAGAGCGCTACCACCGCAACCGGCGACCGCCCCTTACCGCCGGTGTGCCCGGCGGGGCATGATGTGAGCAGGCGTTTGTCCGACCGGGCGGGCCGCCGCGGGGAGGCGACGATGACGGCAGCGGCACAGCGGCCGGCAACTCTCGAGGACGTCGCGCGGGTCGCCGGGGTGTCCCGGTCCACCGCGTCGCGGGTGATCGCCGGGACGGGGTTCGCCTCGCCGTCGGCCCGGGAGCTGGTCGCGGCGGCGGTCGACCAGCTCGGCTACGTACCCAATCCGGCGGCCCGGGCACTGGTGCGCGGTGGCGGCGTACGGATGGTCGTGGCGGTGCTGGGCACCAGCGCGGCGGTGCTGGACGACCCGTACGTGCAACAGGTCGTCGGTTCGGCCGCGCGGGTGTGCACGCCCGCCGGTGTCGGCGTGGCGTTGCAGTGGCTGCCGCTCGGCGACCCGGGCGGGCTGGCCCAGCTCGACGATCGCAGCGTGTGCGGGGTCATCCTGGTCAATACCACCGAGGACTTGCTGGAGGCGGTGCCCCGGTCGTTGCGTGGCCGGGTGGTCTCGATCGGCGTCGGCTCGGCGAGCGTGCCGTCGTTCGACGTGGACAACGTGGCCGGGTCCGGGGCGGTGCTACGCCACCTCTACGCCACGGGCCGACGCCGGATCGCCATGGTGGCCGGTCCCCGGTGGTTGCCCTGCGCCCAGCGCCCCGTGGAGACGTACCGGCGGCTGATGCGGCAGGCCGGCCTGCCGGAGCGGGTGCTGCCCGGGGACTTCACGGCGTCCTGCGGCCGGGCGGCGGCCGACGCGGCGCTGCGTCGGTGGCCGGACGTCGACGCGATCTACGCGATCAGCGACGACACCGCGCTCGGTGTGATCGCGGGTCTGCGGGACGCCGGTGTGCGGGTGCCCGACGACGTCGCGGTGGCCGGTTTCGACGACATCCCCCTGGCCGGACTGACCGCCCCGGCGCTGACCACGGCCAGCCACCCGGTGCGGCGGATCGCCGCCGCCGCGGCCGCCGCCCTGCTGGACGGACGACCGGCCGCGCCGGTGACCCTCTTCCCGTCCGACCTGGTGGCCCGGGCCAGCGCCTGACCGGCGGGCCCTGGTCAACGGGTCGGTGGGCTCGGCGGGCCCTGGTCAACGGGTCGGCGGGCTCGGCGGGCCCTGGTCGACGGGTCGGCGGGCTCGGCGGGCCCTGGTCGACGGGTCGGCGGCTCCGCGGGTCAGCGACCGGCGAGGCAGCGGCACGGTGGCTCGGCGGGCCTGGTCAGACGGCGGGAAGGCCGAGGGCTTCGTCGACGCGGGCCAGGACGGCGGCGTCGTCCTCCGGGTTGACGCCGCGCAGCAGGTCGATGGCTGTGGCCCGGACCTGCCCGATGATCATCGCGAGCGGGAGGGTCTGTGCGGTGCCGAAGAGCTGCCCGGCAATGTGCACGGCGGCGAGCGCCGACTCGTCGGCCCGGGCGGCGTGCCGGACGGCGACCTCCGCCTGCCCGTCCAGGTCGGCGGCGAGTGCGGCGCCGGCCTGCCGGACCGCCTCGGCGAGCGATCGTAGGGCGGCGCCCAGTTCGGGCGGCGTCGACGTGTGCAGGCGGCTGAGGGTGACGCCCGCACGGGCCAGCACCCGGACGTTGCGGACCGCGTAGTCGGTCTGGCGGATCGACTCGTCCACCGACCGCAACCGGCCGATGTGCCGACGTCGGCGGACGTGCAGTCGCAGCGCCTCCCCGGCGGCCAGCACCCCGTCGCGCAGACCGTCCACCCGGGCGTCCATGCCCCGCGCCCGCCGCAGGGCGGCGACGGCGGCGGCCTCGTCACCGTGGTCGAGGGCGTCGGCGATCCCGCCCAGCAGCCCGGCCAGCTCGTCGAAGGTCCGCCGCACCTCGGCGACCAGCGGAGCGAGGGGGTGGCGGGCGTCGACCAGCAGGCTGGCCGCGAGCGCGACCGCGCCCCCGATCAACGCGTCGACGAAGCGGAACGGCACCAACGTCCCGTCCGGTGGGGCGACCACCACCAGGTAGAGCGCCGAGACCGCGGCCTGCACGAGCGTCACGCCGGTGGCGCCGAAGGCCACCGCGAGGAGGACGGTGAGCAGGATGACGGTGAAGACCGTCCACGTGCTGCCCGGGCCGAGCGCCTGCACCACCAGGTCCGCGACGAGCACCCCGGCGGCGACACCGAGGACGACCTCGACGGCCCGACGAATGCGCTGCCCCCGGGCCTGACCGAGAACGATCAGCGCGGCGGCCGGTGCGAAGAAGGGTTGCGGGTGCCCGAGCAACCGGGTGGCCAGCAGCCAGGCCACCGTCGCCGCGACGGTGGCCTCCAGCACTGGCCGCCAACCGTGTCGCAGCCGCCCGCCGGCCGTCCGCAGGCCCCTGAACCGCATCATCACCCGATCTCTCCTACCCATGCCGACCGGCCCGCCGCACCCCGGCCTGAACCGCACGTCGCCGGCCCGCCGCAACCGCACGACAGGGTGCCGTCAATCCCCGGCGCCACCGCCAACGCACGCCACCCCACAGCTCGCCCCCGCACCGTGCCACTCGCCCCGCACCCTGCCGCCCGCATCCGCACCCCGTACCCTGCCGCCCGCACCCCGCCCGCACCCCGCACCCTGCCGCCCGCTCCGCCTTTGGAGCTGATGCCGCAAACGAATCGCGCGCGTGCCGCGAACGCATCGGGCGCGATGTCGTAAACGATTCAGCTCCAGAGGGCCGAACCGCAGCACCACACCGGCCGCCCACGGCGTTCCAAGGGTGATCGTCTCCCAGCCTGCTCACCGGGCTCCACGGCGCGCTTTCCCGGGGCCAGCGCGCCGATGTTCTCACCGGGCCCACCAGGCCGCGCCGGGTGGACCTGACCGGCCCGCGCGCCGACAGGCCGGCGCACCCGCCACGCCCGCGCAGCCACGCCCGCGCGCCGGTCGGGTCAGCTTCCGGTCAGGGCGCGCAGCAGCGTACGGACGGCGGTGCCCAGATCGGCGCGGCTGGCCGCACTGCCGGGCGGTGGGGCGGTGAGCGCGCCGGCGCCGACCAGCCGGTCGAAGAGCAACCCGTCCACGAACGCGACGAACTGGTCGCCCTGCCGGTCGGGGTCGGTCGCCCCGGCCCGGGCCAGCAGGTCCCGGGCCTGCACCCGCTGACCGGTGCCGTGGTGCAGGATGCCCCGCAGCTCGGGCCGGTGCACCGCCTCCAACAGGCAGGCGTACCGGGCCAGGGTCCGACTGCGCCCGACGCTCAGCCACCTGTCGAGCACCTCGGCGACGCCGGCGGCGAGCGCGTCGAGGGCGGCGCTGTCGAGCCGGGGCCCGGGCGTCGGGGGCGGCGGTTCGGTCGGCAGGTCGTACGCCGCCAGGTCGGCCCGGTCCCGGTCGGCGAGCCTCCCCACCACCGCCTCGATCAGCGCCTGTCGGGTGCGCAGGTACGCGGAGGTGGTGCCGGGGGGCATTCCAGCGCGGCCGTCGACCGCCCGGTGGGTCAGCGCTCGCATGCCACCGTCGGCGATCAGCTCGATGGCCGCGTCGGTCAGCAGCGCGATCCGGTTCGTCCGGGCCGTCACGGCACTCCCCCTTCTCCGAGGTCCGCAGGTAGTATCCTCCTTCTACAGGTGTAGAAAGGTGGAACGAGATGGACGACTCACACGCGGTGGTGGTGGGCGGCGGCATCGGCGGGTTGAGCGCGGCCCTCGCCCTGCACCGGCGCGGCTGGCGGGTCACCGTGCTGGAACGCGCCGCCGAGCTGCGCGAGGTCGGCGCCGGCCTGAGCCTGATGGCCAACGCCGTGCGGGGGCTGGACGCCCTCGGCCTCGGCCCGGCCCTGCGCGACGGCGGGCACGGCGAGGCACCCGGCGGGATCCGCGACCGGCACGGGCGGTGGCTGTCCCGGGTGGACGCCGGCGAGATGGTCCGACAATTGGGCACCACGGCGCTCGGCGTGCACCGGGCCACGCTGCACCGCACCCTGCGCGAGGCCCTGCCCGCCGCGTCCCTGCACACCGACGCCACCGTGGAGCACGTCGAGACCGACCCGGACCAGGCCGAGGTCCGCTACCGGCGGCCCGACGGCTCGCACACCCTCCGCGCCGACCTGGTGGTCGGGGCCGACGGCCTCCGCAGCCGGGTCCGCGCCCAGCTGTGGCCGCGACACCCCGGCCCGGTGTACGCGGGCTCGACCGCCTGGCGGGCGGCCATCGAGTTTCCCGACCCGGTCCCGGCCGCCATCACCTGGGGACCGGGCGCCGAGTTCGGCATGGTGCCGATCGGCGACGGGCGGCTCTACTGGTACGCCGCGGTGAACGCGCCACCCGGCGGCCACGCCCCCGACGAGTTGGCGGCTGTGCGGGAGCGCTTCGGCGACTGGCACGCCCCCATCCCGGCGCTGATGGCGGCGACCCCACCCGGAGTCGTCCTGCGCAACGACATCCATCACCTGGCCGTGCCGCTGCCCACGTACGTGCGGGGACGCGTCGCGCTCCTCGGCGACGCCGCCCACGCGATGACACCCAACCTCGGGCAGGGCGCCGGGCAGGCCATCGAGGACGCGGTGGTGCTGGGTGCCGTCTGCGCCGACGGCGCCGCCACGGTGCCCGCCGCGCTGGCCGCGTACGACGAGCAGCGTCGGCCGCGCAGTCAGAGCGTCGCCCGGGCCTCCTTCACCGCCGGCCGTTTCGGTCAGCAACTGCGCAACCCACTGGCCGTCGCGGTCCGGGACGGCGCGTTGCGGCTCACCCCGGCCCGAGCCGCCCTGCGGAGCATGGCCCGTTACGCCGACTGGAGACCTCCGGCGGGCTGAGCCGACCCGTGGCCGTCCGGCCGACCGCCGTCGCGGCACATCACGGCGGCGGCGAGGAATTGATCAACAATGGTGGCGCAACACTCCAGAATATTCATCGGGGCCGTCGGCGGCATCATTCGAAGGCGACAGCGCGCCCGTACAATCGGCGACTGTCTTGTGACCGATCGCTGACTGCCGGTGTGAAAGCGATCACACACACTGAGCCCATGAACAGGAGAGTCAACCGCGGTAAGGCACTCCGCGTCGCGGTGTGTCTCATTCTGCTCGCCGCGCTCAGCGGTTGCATGCAACTCAACATGGGTCTCACCGTCAACGCCGACGACACGGTCGACGGTCAACTGCTGCTGACGGCCCAGAAGCAGGTGTTGAGCGCGCGGAACAAGAACGTCCCGGCCGCCTTCGCGGAGCTGCGGCAGAGCATTCCCGCGCTGCCGGCCGGAGAAGAGACCATTTACCAGGACGACACTTTCTACGGCTCGCAGATCAGTTACCGCAGGGCACCGCTGGCCGGTTTCGACACGGAGAGCGTGAAACTGGTCCGGGACGGCGATCTCTACCGTTTCACACTGCCACTGGATCCGAAGAAATACGGCGCAAAGGTCACGCAACAGAATCCGCAGCAACAGCAGGCGTTCCTCAAACTCATGTCGTTCGAGATCTCGGTGACATTTCCCGGCCGCGTGATCGACAGCAACGGCACTGTCAACGGCCGTTCGGTGAGCTGGAAGGTCGACGCCAACCAGGACAAGCCGACCGAGCTGCGGGCCGTGGCCGAGGCGCCACCTCGACCGTCCGCCTCGCCGGCCGCCGCCGGCGACGACAGCGGGTTCCCCTGGTTGCTGGTCGGTGGCGGCGTACTCCTTCTGCTGCTGCTCGCCGCGGTGGGCGTACTCCTGTTGCGCCGCCGTCAGCCCACCGCGCCGGCTGCGCCCGGGCCGACCCCGCCGGGCCCGCCCGCCGGCGCCCCGGGGCCCGGCTGATCCACCCGGTGGCCGGCACCGCCGGCCGCGCCCGGCTCCGGCCGCCCCCGAGACGACGGCGACCGGCCCCGGTGCTCCCGGTGGGAGCACCGCACCTCACCACCACCACATCCCGGTCGCACCATCGCAGAAAAGGGGGATCGCCATGAACGATCTCTTCACCTGGGCAGCCCTGGGCAGCCTGGCCGGTGCCAGTGCCGCGACCCTGCTGGCCACCAACGTCATCGGCGGGCTCATCGGGCCCAGCGGAGACAAGCTTCGCAAGTGGATCGCCATCGGCATCGCGTTGCTGCTGTCCTACGTGACCGCGGCGTTCGCCGACGACGCCGGCGGCGAGAAGTGGATCATCGCGTTCTTCAACGCGCTGGTCATCTTCTCCGCCGCACTCGGCGTCAACCAGTTCCCGCCCGGCAACCGGCAGGCGACCCAGGCGTCGCCGACCCAGGTCGCGCAGAACCGCGAACCCCGTTTCATCCGCTCCTGGGTCTGAGAGGTGACGTCATGGTCTTCGGAATCCTCAGCGCGGCGGTCCAGGTCGTTCTCGGCGCCCTCTTCGGCTTCCTCGCCGGCGGCCCGATCGGGCTGCTGATCGGCGCGGCCGTCGGCGCGCTGGTCGGCGCGGTCTTCGGCTGGGCGGTGACCTCCGCCGGGGTGTACGCGCCGGACGCGCGCGGCATCTTCCTCTTCGTCGTCGACCACACCTGGAGCCTGCTCAACACGGTCGTCGGGGCCGTCTACCTGGCCGCACACCTGATCTTCGGGCACTCGCTGGACCGGCCCACCTCGGCCGGCAGCGGGCGGATCTGCGTGGTGGAGGGGGTCTCGCCCCGCTACGCCACCACCATCGGCACCGTCTGCGCCGGTGCCAGCTCGAGCATCCAACGGCACGAGGACGTGCACATCTTCCAGGGCCGCCTGCTCGGGCCGTTCTACATCCCGCTGGTCCTGGCGAACTACGTGCTGTTCACCATCGCCCCGGTGTGGTTGCTCTACCACGACCACACCAACGCCCCGATCAACCGGTTCACCAGGTACTTCGAGATCGGTGTCTACCCGCACGTGTGGAACGAGGCCATCGCGTACCGGATCCAGGGGACGCCGCCGCGATGAGCACCGATGGGCGCGGTCCGATCGAGACGGCCACCGCCGAGTTGGCCTCCTGGCTCACCAGCGCGGTGGGAGAGCCCGTCCCGGTCGGCCCGCCCCGCACCGACGGTGACGCTCCCGGGCTCACCGTCTGGCCGCTGGAGTTACGCCCGGCCCGGCAGACCCGGTCCAGCGGCGCGGTCCGCGAACCGTACCGGTTCACGGTCCGCTACCTGATCTGCGCGACCGGTCCGGCCGGGTTGCCCCGGCTGGACCGGGTGCTCACCGCCGCCACCACCGAGGGTGGTTACGCAGTCGTCCTGGAGGCCGGTGACCCACCACTCTGGACCGCGTTCGGCGCGGCGCCCCGCCCGGCGCTGCTGATCGACGTGCCCGCGCAGGTGGACCACCCGACCCCGTCCGCGCCGCCGGTCCGGCAACCGTTGCGACTGCGGCAACTCGGGGTGCACTCCCTCACCGGCCGGGTGGTCGGCCCCGAGGACCAACCCCTCGCCGCGATGCGGGTCGAACTCGCGGCCACCGGGTCCGCCACCCGCACCGACCCCGACGGCCGGTTCCTGATCGTCGGCGTCCCCCACGACCCCGAGCACCCGGGTCCGGTCCGGCTCCGGCTGACCGGCCGCGGCCTCGTCCTCACCGCCGACGTCGACCCCACCGAACCCGACCTCGTCATCGTCTGCGCGCCACCGACCCACTGACGCCCACCGCACAGGAGGACCGATGCCCAGCTACTTCTCCCCCGGCATCTATGTCGAGGAGGTCCCCAGCGGCGCCCGACCGATCGGCCCGGCGAGCACCAGCATCGCCGCGTTCGTCGGCGTCGCCCCGGACCGCTCCGCCCACCTGGGCAAGGCGGTGCCGGTCAACAACTGGACGGAGTTCCTGCGGCTCTTCGCCGGTGGTGAGCGGGTGGAGAGCACCCCGCTGGCCCGGGCGGTGTTCGGCTTCCTGGACAACGGGGGCGCCCGCTGCTGGGTGGTCAACGTCGGCGAGGGCGGCGCGATCACCGGCACCGGGCAGAAACGCGGTGGCCTGCAACTGCTGGAAGCCGTCGACGAGATCTCCATCATCGCCGCCCCCGGCTTCCACGACCCGGTGTCGCACGAGGCGCTGCTGAGCATGGCCGAACGCACCCGCACCATGGTGGCGATCTGCGACCCGGCGCCGGACATCGACGACATCTCCGCGTTGACCCGGGTCGCCACACCGTCCTCCGGCAAACCCCCCAAGCCCGACGGGGGTACGGGCGGCGGCGCGGGCGGCTCCGGCGGCGGCTCGGCCCAGCCGGGCGGCTCCGGCGGGCACGAGGGGGCGGCGTACCGGCCACGGCAGTCGGAGTTCGGGGCCTTCTACTACCCGTGGCTGCGGGTACGCGACCCGATCAGCGGCGAGTTGGAGCTGACGCCGCCGAGCGGGCACCTGGCGGGCATCTGGGCCCGCACCGACGCCCTGCGGGGCGTGCACAAGGCACCGGCCAACGAACCCGTACGCGGCGCCGTCGACCTGGGCTACCTGGTCACCCGACCGGAACACGACGTGCTCAACCCCAAGGGCGTCAACGTGATCCGGTACTTCGCCGGCGAGGGCATCCGCGTCTGGGGTGCCCGTACGCTCGCCGCCGAGGCCAGCGAGTGGCGCTACCTCAACGTACGGCGGCTGAGCATCGCCATCGAACAGGCCATCGCCAACGGCACCCGGTGGATGGTGTTCGAGCCCAACGACTTCACCCTCTGGCGCTCGATCCGGCGCGACATCGGGGCGTTCCTCACCCGGGTCTGGCGCGACGGCGCGCTGCTGGGGCGCAGCCCCGAGGAGGCGTTCTTCGTCAAGTGCGACGAGGAGACCAACCCGCCCGACGTACGCGACGCCGGCATGGTCATCGCCCACATCGGCATCGCCGTCGTCAAGCCCGCCGAATTCGTGGTGTTCAAGCTGAGCCAGTGGGCCGGCGGCACCGAGACCGAGACGATCGGAGGCTGACATGCCCACCCCAGCCACCCCGCAGCAGCCCGGCGCGCCGGTCGACCCGTACCGGGCGTACAACTTCCGGCTGCTCATCAACGGGGTCACGAACGGCCACTTCACCGAGATGACCGGCCTGGAGGTGAACATCCCCGGGCAGCCGTACCGGGAGCACGGCCTGGGCCGGATGCGGATGGTGCCCGGGCAGGCCGAGTACGAGCCGGTGACGTTGCACTTCGGCCTCACCGCCTCCCGCGAGCTGTGGGACTGGGTGAACGCCACCGCGCAGGGCACCCTCAACCGCCGCAACGTCTCCGTGGTGCTGCTCGACTCGGTCGGCACCGCGGAGGTGCTGCGCTGGAACCTGATCGACGCCTGGCCCACCCGGTGGCGTGGCGCGCACCTCAACACCCTCAGCCACGAGATCGCCATCGCCTCGTTGACCCTGCGCTACGAGGGCCTGGAGCTGGAGACCGGCGGTGCCGCCGCGCCGGCACCCGCGTAGCTGGCTGGCCGGGCGGCTGCGCTCGGCCGCCGGCGCGGTCCAGCGCCTCGCCGGACGGGTCGAGCCCGCCGGGCGAACCCGTCCGGAGCCCCCGCCGGACCCGCCACGCCGCTTCGGGGAGCCCCCGCAGCACTGGCTGGACCTGGTCGCCGCGCACGCCCCCGGCCTGCTGCGCGACCTGGACCTCGACACCTCCCCGGCCGACGCCGGACGGGCCCTGGTCGGCGACGACCGGACGCGCGGACCCGGCACCGACGGCGCGGTGCCGGACGGGCCGAGCCGATCGTCGACCGCGGACTGGCCCGGCGGCTCGGTCGGCGAGTGGTCCCGGCCGTCCGCCGGACGTCGTGCCGTCGGGACCGACGGCGGGTTCGGCGACACCATCGGCACCAGGTCCTCGGCTCAAACCGGTGGTCGCCGCCGGCCGCCCGACGGGAGGGGCGGCCGCACCGCACCGCACGGCACCGCGACGCCGGGTGGCGCCGCGACCGGGGTCGGCCCCGTCCCGGTGGCCGACGGGGGAACCGGGACCGACCACAGCACCGCAACCGACCACGGAACGGCAGACGACCACGGAACGGCAGACGACCACGGAACGGCGGGCGTCCACGGGACGGCCGGCGGCCTCGGGGCGCCGGGCCGTCGCGGGGAGGTCGGCGATCCCGGCGTGGCGGGCAGTTCCGGCATCGCGGGGATTCACGGCATCACCGGGACCTACGGCGACGGGTCACGCCCGGTGGGCGGGGCCGGGCGGTCGGCCGGTTCGTGGTCAGCAGGCGAGACCGCCGGGTCGAGCGGCCCGACCGGCGGCCCGGCGCCCGGCCACGCCGGCGGCCCGGCGCCCGGCCAGGTTGGCGGCCCGGCGCCCGGCCACGCCGGCGGCCACACCCCGGACGACCCGGGAGCTTTCGGCCGGCGCCTCGCTGAGCCGGACGGGCGCGGACCGGGCCGGGCGCGGATCGATCGGCTCGACTCGCCCTTCGGGCGAAGTGCGGCGACCGGACCGGTCACACCCCACGGGTCGACGCCACGGGGTGACACCGCGGACGGGTGGAACCCGTCGGGCTACTCCCCCACCGTCGCCTCCGGCGGGATCGCGAACGTCGACCTCTTCGGACAGGGTCGCCGTTCCCGACCCACTCCTGCGGCCGTCGGCGACGTCGGGCGGTTCGGGCGTACGGCGGTCGGGGTCGACGGTCAGTGGCCGGCCCTACCCGGCGAACCGGGCCGGTCCGACCAGCGACCTCCCGACCAGGCGGCCGACCAGCGGTTCGGGCGGCACGCTCTTCGGCCGGACGGGTGGCGGGGCAGCGACAGCACAACGCTCGACGGCATCGCGCGTGACCCGGGCGGCGGGCACTGGCCGGTGAGCACCGCGTTCCGGTCGTCCGAAGCAGGCGACCCGTGGCCGTCGCTGCCGGACGACGGGGCGGTGTGGACGGTGCCGGGTGACCCGCTGGACGCCGCCCATCTGGATCGGCTGGACCGGGAACAGGCGGGCGACTGATGGAACGGGTGGCCTTCCTCATCGACTCCTCCGGGGAGCGGGTGGACTGCCTGCTCAATCCGGAGACCGTGCAGGTGACCCGACTCGCCGGCGTACGCCGTCGGGGTGCCGCCGGCGGGCAGCTCACTGGGTCCGGGCTGGCCGACGACCCGCTGGTCTTCACCGGCGGCGGCCGGACCGAGCTGGTGCTCGACCTGCTCTTCGACGTCGACTTCGTGGAGGCGCAGGTCCGTCCGGCCGACGTGCGGGTGCTGACCCGCCCGCTGTGGATGCTGGCGGAGAACTCCGCCGTCGAGCATGGCTGGCTGCGACCTCCGCTGGTGCGGTTGGTCTGGGGCAAGACCTGGAACGTGCCCGGCGTGATCGTCGCGGTCGCGGAGCGGTTCGACGCGTTCACCGGCACCGGGTCGCCCCGGCGATCCTGGCTGCGGCTGAAGCTGGTCCGCGCCGCCGAGTCGGCCGACCAGGCGCAGGCCGGCTTCGAGGAGGAGTTGGCCGCGGCGAGCACACCGACCGCCGCGCCGGGCAGCGCGGTGATCGCCGCCGGCGACGGCGCGGCCGAGCCGGGCCGTTCCGGGGTGCGCTTCGACCTGCTGGCCAACGACGCGCTCGGCTCGCCGCTGCGCTGGCGTCTGCTCGCCGAACACAACCGGATCACCGACCCCCTCGCCGTTCCAGCCGGTACGACCCTGGCGGTCCCACCACCGGCACCGACCGCCGCGACGGCGACGGCGGTGACCGGGGCCGCGCGGGCGCTGGCCGGGGCGGTGGGTGCCGGCGCGGCGTTCGTCGGAGCGTCGATCGCCACCGCGCCTGCCGCCTGGGGTGCGGCGACCGGCCCCACGCCGACCGGGGGTACGCCGTGACGAGCGTCGCGCCCCGGGCGTTGACGGTCAGCCTCGACGGCGTCGAGCTGACCGACGCGGCCCGTCAGCGGATCCGCTCGCTGCGTGTGGCGGCACGCCTCGACCAGCCCACCCAGGCCGAGCTGGTGCTCGCCACGACCCCCGGGGCCGGCGCGTTCGACCCGGCGGTCCGTCCCGGCACGACGCTCGACGTGCGGCTGGCCGATCACGCCGATGCCCTGTTCGGCGGGGAGGTCACCGCGGTGGAGGTCGACTACGCGGCGGACGGTGCCGCGCTGCTGCGGCTGCGCGCGTACGACCGGCTGCACCGGCTGCGCAAGCGCCAGGGGTTGCGGGTGTTCACCGCGGTCACCGCCGTGGAGCTGGCCCGGGAGTTGTGCGACGAGGTGGGGCTGACGGTGACCGCCGACGTCGACGGGCCACGGGTGGAACGGCTGGCGCAGCACCGGCACAGCGATCTGGAGCTGCTGCGGGAGGTGGCCGGGCGGGCCGGGCTGCACCTGGCCGCCGACGGTGACGGGGTCCGGTTGGTCACGCTCGCCGGTTACGGGGAGCCGGTCGCGTTGACCCTCGGCGCGGGCGTGCACACGCTGCGACTGTCCACGAACGCCGACCAGGCCGGTGGCGCGAGCGTGGCGCTGGGCTGGCACCCGCAGCGGGCCGAGGTGATCAGCCAGCAGGCCGACGAGGCGCGCTGCGGCCGGTCCGCCGACGACCGCCCGGACCCGGCCGACGTGGGCGCCGGTGGGGTGCGTACCGCCGTGGACCAGCCCGGCCGCAGCGACGACGAGTTGGCGGCGTTGGCCCAGGCCCGGCTGGACACCCGGGCGGCGGCACTGGTCACCGCCGAGGGGGTGGCCGAGGGCGATCCGGCGCTACGGCCGGGCCGGCGGATCGACCTGAGTGGTGTGCCGGACCCGGTCGCCGGGGCGTACGTGCTGACCGAGGTGATCCACACGGTGGACGGCGACGGGCACCTGACCCGGTTCTCCACGATGCCACCGGTGCCGCCACCGGCTCCGACCGGCGGCGCGGTGGTCACCCTGGGCTCGGTCACCGACGTCGCCGACCCGGACGGGTTGGGGCGGGTCCGGTTGACCCTGCCCGCGTACGGGGACCTGGACGCCGGCTGGCTCGCCGTGCTCTGCCCCGGCGCGGGGCGGGGCAAGGGCCTGGTGGCGCTCCCCGACCCGGACGACACCGTGCTGGTGGTGCTGCCCGGTGGCGAGCCGGCCTCGGGCATCGTGCTCGGTTCGTTGTTCGGCGCCGTCGAGCCGTACGACGCGGGCATCGACGACGGGCGGGCACGCCGGTGGACGATGCGGACCGCCGGGGGGCAGTCGATAGTCGTCGACGACGTGAACCGCAGTCTGCGGCTCGCCACCGAGGGCGGCAGCTTCCTGGAACTGACCCCGGATCTGGCCACGTTGCACGCGGCGTCCGACCTGGTGATCTCCGCACCCGGCCGGGCGATGGTGGTGCGCGCCCGCAGCGTGGACTTCCTGCACGCCGAGTCGACCGAGACCCCGGCGACGGCGGCGGAGCAGGCCCGTTCCCTCGCCCGCGCCCACCACGAAGGAGGTGGCTGATGCGCTGGATCCACCGTGACTCCGTGATCACCTGCGACCACGACGGCCGGGTCGAGAACCGACCGTCGCGGGAGTGGGTGACGGTCACCGGCGTTCCGGTGCTGGTCGACGACGACCCGGAGGGACGCGACATCGTCGCCTGCCCGAACTACGGCCCGACCATCAAGCCGTGCACGACGACGCTGACCGTCCGGGTCGGCTACAGCGACTGGGTCCGCGTCGACGGGCACCGGGTGGTGCTCTCCCACCTGTCGGGGTTCACCAACGGCACGCCACCGGGTCTGGTCAAGCACACCGTGCGGGACCCGCGCCAACAGTTCCTGGGAGCGGACCGGTGAGGGCCTTCCGCTTCGTCGGCGCCGGCTTCGACGCCGGCCGGACCGGCGGGTTGGCGCTCACCGCGGCCGGTGGCCTGGCGATGACCGAGGGCGACGAGAGCGTACGCCAGGCGCTGTTCCTGCTTTTGTCGACCACGCCGGGCGAGCGGCTGATGCGACCCGGGTACGGGTCCCGGTTGCACCGCCTGGTCTTCGCGCCCAACGACGACACCACGGCCGGGCTGGCCATCCACTACGTCCGGCAGGCCATCGCCCGGTGGGAGCCCCGGGTCGAGGTGATCGACGTGGACGCCGGGCCGGACCCGGACGACGCGTGGCGGCTGGTGATCCGGTTGGACTACCGCGTGCGGACCAGCCTCACACCCGGGCAGTTGGTCTTCTCCGTGGACCTGCTCCCGGCCGACGAGCCCGCCCAGGGAGGACCCTCATGACACTGCCCGTGCCGCACCTGGACGATCGCGGCTTCCTCGACCTGGTCAGCGAGGCCCGGGAACGGATCCGGCAGTCCTGCCCGGCCTGGACCGACCTGTCGGCGCACGACCCCGGCATGGCGCTGGTGGAGGCGTTCGCGCACCTGACCGAGGTCATGATCTACCGGCTGAACCAGTTGCCGGAGAAGGCGTACGTCTCGTTCCTGAACCTGCTCGGGGTCGCCCGGCACGCACCCACCGCCGCTTGGGCGGACGTCCGGTTCACCCGGACCGGCACCGACCGCGCGGCGGTCCGGATCCCCGCCGGTCTGCGGGTCGCGGCGGCTCGCGGGGCGGACCCCCGGCCGGTCGTGTTCGTCACCACCGAACCGGCGCTGCTGCCCGCCGACGAGACGTCGGTGACGGTACGGATGCACCACTGCGAGACGGTCGAGGCGGAGCTGCTCGGTGTCGGCACCGGCCAGCCGGGTCAGGTGCTGCGGGCCGCCCACGCGCCGTTGGCGCACACCGCCGAACCGCTGGACCTGCTGCTCGGCGTGGAGGTGCCGACCGGCACCGTCGAGTTGGGCGCGGCGGCCCGCGAGCACGACGGCCGCACGTTCGAGATCTGGCAGCCGGTGGACAGCTTCGCCGGGCTCGGCCCCCAGTCGAAGGCGTACCTGGTCGACCGCTGCTCGGGCACTGTCACCTTCGCCCCGGCCCTGGACCTGCGACCTCCCGCCGCGCCGCCCGACGCCACCGCACCGTCCCCGGCGGACGCCCCGACGCCGGTGACCGTCGCGGCCGTGCCCCCGGCCGGGCGGCAGGTCCGGCTCTGGTACCGGTCCGGCGGCGGGCCCACCGGCAACGTGGCGGCGGGCACCCTGACCAGCCTGCGCGACCCCCTGCCCGGGGTGAAGGTCGACAACCTGGCTCCGGCCGCCGGCGGCCGCGAGATGGAGGCGTTGGAGTCGGTGCTGCTGCGCGGCCCGTACGAGTTCTTCGCCCAACAGCGGGCGGTGACCGCTCGCGACTTCGAGGTGCTCGCCACCAGCTCCGGCGCGGTGGCGCGGGCCCGGGCCTTCACCCGCGCGGCGGTGTACAGCTTCGCCCGGCCGGGTGAGGTCGAGGTGGTGCTGGTGCCGTACGTGCCGCCGACGGCCCGCCCCAACGGCCGCCTGCCGGTGGCGGTGCTGCGCGAGCACGAGGTGCCCGAGGCGCGGCACCGGGTCGAGGCGGACCTGGAGGAACGCCGGATGGTCGGCATCCGGTCCCGGGCGACCTGGGCCCGTTTCAAGGCGGTGTCGGTGCGGGCCCGGGTGGTGGTCCGGCGCGAGGAGGACGTGGACGCCGTCCGCAGCCGCATCCACGACCGGCTGCACCAGACGCTGAGTCCGCTGCCGACCGCGCTCAACCCGACGGGTTGGCCCTTCGGAGAGCCGCTGCGGGCGTCCAACGTGTACCGGTTGCTGGAGCACGCCGAGCCGGGTGTGCGCTACGTCGAGTCGGTCCGGTTCGTGGTCGACGAGGCCCCCGACGCGGAGGTCCGCGCCCTGGCCGTGGACCAGTACCAGCCGCGCACCTGGTACGCGGGGCGCGGCCCGGTGGTGTTCCGCTCCAGCAACGGCGGCGCGGGGTGGGAACCGGCGGGCCGCTTCGAGGACGAGACGGTGCTGCGGGTGGCACCCGCTCCCGCGCCGGTCCGGCCGGGCATCGTGGCGCGTCCCGGCTCGGTGGCCGTGGTGACGCTGCGCGCCTCCGGCGGCTCCCGGGTGCACCTGAGCACCGACCTGGGCGAGACGTGGTCCCTGCTCACCGACCTGGACTCGCGGATCTCCGACGTGGCCTGGCTGGACCGCGACGGCGCGGGCGCGCTGCTGGTGGCCACCGACACCGGCCTGTACGAGGTGTCGTTGCTGCCCGGGGCGGTGCCGTTGCAGATCCTGGTCGACCCGTCCGACGCCGACCGGGGGTTCTACGCGGTGCGCACGTTCGTCTCGGAGCGGGGCGCGCCGGGCGTCGCGGTGGCCGCGCAGGCGAGCTTCGGGGTGTACCTGTCGACGGCCGGTGGCCGACCCGGCAGCTTCACCCACGTCGGGCTGTCGAACGTGGACAACCGGGTCCTCGCCGTGCAGTACGACGGCCCGGCCACGCTGCTGTGGAGCGGGGCCGGTGAGCCGGACCCGAAGAAGCCGGGCCAGGGCTGTCATCGCACCCGGCTGTTCGAGTCCGACGTGAAGTGGCAGTCGACGCAGTCCGGCTGGATCGGTGGCACCTGCCGGGACCTGGCGTTCGCCGGGTCGTTGGCGGTGGCGGCCACGCAGAGCGGCGGGGTGCTGCGGCTGGACACCCTGGCCACCCAGCCGCAGTGGCAGCCGGTGTCGGTCAACTGCGGGCTGCCGCTGCGGGACCGGACCCGGTTCGTGCCGGTCGACGCCATCGCGGTGAACGGTCCGGCGACCGGCGGGGGCGGCGGTTCCGGTGCGGCGGAGCGGTTGATCCTCGCCGGTGGTGAGCGTGGTGTGTACCGCAGTGCCACGGCCGTCGACTGGACGCCCAGCGCCAACCAGGCCACCGCCGACGTGGTGACCGTTCCGGATACCTGGCTGCTCTGCTCCGGCGAGCACGACATCGAGGTGGTGCGCCAGGATGCGACGCTCGGCGATTGAACGGCTGTTGCCCGCCGCCTACCAGCGCGCCTGCGTGCCCGGCAGCGTGCTCTGGACACTGCTGGACGTCATGGAGGCACTGCACGCCCCGGACGAGGCGATCCTCGCCGAGGTGGACGCCCTGTTCGACCCGTACCGGGCGCCGGACGGGTTGGTCGTGCGATTGACCGGCTGGGTGGCGATGGACCACGTGGTGGCGTCTCCCCGGCCGGACACCCCGCTGCCGCTGCCGGTGGGTCGGCTGCGGGACCTGGTGGCCGACGCCGCGCTGCTGGCCCGGTGGCGCGGCACCCCGTACGGGATCCGCCGGGCCCTCGAACTGGCCACCGGAATGGTGGGTTTCACGATCGACGAGCCCGCCGAGCAGCCCTTCCACGTGGTGGTACGGGTGCCGGCGGCCGCCGCCGGTCAACTCGCCGTGATCACCCGCATCGTCGAGGCGGAGAAGCCCGCCTCGACGACCGTCGAGATCGTCCTGGAAGAGGAGTCGTCATGACCACCGAGTGGGCGGTCGTCGCCGCCGCCGAACAGTTCACGCTCGACCCGCGCAACAGCGGTGAGCTGACGTTCACCGTCTCCAACCCGGGCAACGCGCCGGACACCGTGGTGTTCGACGTGGCCCCCGGTGACGGGTCCCAGCGGGCGTGGTTCACCGTGGCCGAGCCGCAGCGGGTGGTACCCGGGCAGGGCTCGGTGTCGTTCCTGGTCAAACTCGCCGTGCCGGCCGGCACCGCCCCCCGGCGCTACGACATGACCGGGTTCGCGTACTCGGCGAACACCGCGCCGGAGGAGAGTTCCCGCTCCAGCGGCCGGGTCACCTACGAGGTGCGGGCGGTCGCGCCGCCGCGGCGTACCCCCTGGTTGTGGATCGCCGCCGCGGCGGCGTTGGTGTTGGTGGTGGTGACCGTGGGAGTCGTCCTGCTGACCCGCGACTCGGGCCCGGGTGAGCCGCGGGTGGTCACCGTCGAGGCGGAGAGCCTGGTCGACGGCGCCACCGTGGAGTCGCCGAGCAAGAGCAAGGCGACGGTGACGGCGCAGCCGGACTGCTGTGAGGTGACCTGGTCCGGCGGCGAGCAACTGTTCTTCCAGGGCCTGGCGATCGGCGACAAGGTGACGGTGACGGTGCAGATCCCGGCCGACGGCACCTGGCGGTTCGCGGCGGTGCGCACCACCGCCCTCGACTACGCCAACACCGTCTTCGTCATCGACGGCAACCAGGTCGGCGGCACGTTCCTCGGCTTCACGCCGACGGTGCGCAAGACGGATTTCCTGGACGTCGGCACGGTCCAGCTCACCAGGGGCGCGCACCAGGTCACCCTGCTGGTGGTCGGCAAGACGCAGGGCACCAACCGCTACTTCGCCGGCGTCGACGTGCTCCGGTTCAGCGAGGTCGTGTCACCGGCCGCCGCGCGATGAGCGGCCGGCAGAAGGCGCTGCTGGGCGTGCTCGCCGTCCTGCTGGTGGCGCTGTTCGTGGTCGCGGTCGGGGCGGGCCGCGACGACCGGGGTGATCCGGGCGCCCGACACGGGCTGGTCGACCGGTTGGGGGCGCTCGGCGGCGAGCACGCCACGGTGGACCCGGCCACGGTCAGCGCCGACTGCGTCGAGGAGCCCGGACGGCTGGTCTTCTCGGGCGGTTGCGAGTTGCGGATCGCCGACCCCGGTGGGTTACGCACCCTGGTGCTGCGCAGCGGGGCGCGGTTCACGGTCACCGCGCCGGCCCCGGGCGACGCCGACCTGACCATCCGCGACGAGGTCGAACCGGCCGCGGACGGCACCGGAGCGGTGGCGACCGTCGCCGTCGACAAGGCCACGGTGGTCGGTGTGCGCTGTCCCGGCCTCGGTTCCTGCACTGTCGTCGTGGCGACGTCCTGAGCTGAGTGGAGGGTTCCGCCGTGGGTGACCTGCGTAAACCGTTCCTGCTGCTGGCCATGCTCGCCATCGTGCTGGCGATCGGCGTGGAGTTGGGCGCCGGGCTGCTGATCGGCGGCGGTGACGCCGGTGCGGCCCTCGCGGACAGCGCCGGTTCGTTGGACGTCCAGATCGACGACGTGTCCGGGGTCAGCGAGCCGTCCGGCCGGGGCACCGGCTACCTGGCGTTGATCGACGCGGTGGCGGTCTGGAGCACCGGGCTGTTCTGCCTGGGTCTGCTGCTGCCGGAGCGGATCCAGGGCCGGGTGCAGGGCGTCGCCGGCCTGATCTTCTCGATCATCCTGATCATCGTGGGGCTGATCGCGCTGCTCATCGCGTTCGTGGAACTAATGATCATGGTGTCGCTGTTCCTGGCCGTCCCGTTCGGGACACTGGCGTACCTGGCCCTGTGGGGGTTCTTCCCGGTCGGCGACGCGGCGGTGCTGCTCGGGCTGGTGCTGCTGCTCAAGCTGGTGTGGGCCGGGCTGCTGGTGCTGGCCCAGCCCCGGTTCCTGCAGAACAAGGGCCTCGTCCTGCTGATCCTCACCACCCTGCTCTGCACCGTCGTGCTGGAGTTCCTGCACAACCTGGTGCCGGTGATCCTGGTCAGCATCGTCGACGACGTGGCGGCGCTGGTCTTCGCGATCATCGCGATCATCTGGGGGCTGGTGCTGCTGATCGGTTCGATCCCGGCGATCGTCAAGGCCGTCCGGGTCACCGCCACGCTGCCCGGTCGTTGACGTTCGCGGTATCGGCAGCGCCCACGTGGATTGTCGGTGACCCTGACGGCGTGGACAGGACGCCGGGACGCGAGGCCGTGGAGCTCCTGCTGCCGTTCATGCTGAGCAACCTGGCGATCTGGCTCCGACCGCCGGAGCACGACCGGTGGGGCTGCCCGGCGTGCTGTGCCGGCTGCTCGCCGGCACCCTCACCGTCCCCGGTCATGGCCGCGTCGGCGGTGAGCGTCGGCGCGGCCTTCACCGCGACCCTGGTCTACCGCGTCGCGGACGCTCTCGACCACGGCGCGATCCCCGACCCGATCCGGCCCGACCCGCCGATCGTCGGCCCCGCTGGAGCCGCCGGTGGCCTACTGGTAGGCCGCGCTCGCCGCGTACGTCGCCGACGCCGGCGTGTGGGTGATCAGTCCGCTGGTGATCTGCCTCGTAGTCCTCGGGTTCCGCGCGTACCGGTCCTCCTAGACCGGCGGGCGGTGGCGGTGCTGTGGGACCTCGGCACCTTCCGGCCCCGGACGGTCCACCCGTTCGCGCCGCCCTGTTACGCCGCTCGCGCCGTCCCCGAGCTGGCGAAACGGATCACCGGCCTCGCCGCGCGCGGGCCGGTGGTCATCTCCGGACACCGCCGCGGTTCGGTGCTCGCCGCCGCCACCATCCTGCGACTACCGCCGTCCGTGCTGGCCCGGGTCTCTCTGCCGACCTACGGTTCACCGCTGCGGCGCACCTACGCCCGCCTCGACCCCGCGTACCTGTGGCGCGACACCGACCCGATCGGCGGGCCGATCTTCCCGCAGGACCCGGACGGACCGCTCGGAGACGTCGACCGCCGACTGCGTGATCCCCGCAGCCTGACCATCGAGCCGGCGGACACCGTGCCACCCCCGATCGAACGGCACTGGCCCTACCACACGCAGGCCGCGTACCAGCGTGCCGTGCACGAGTTGATCGACCGCTCCCGCTGACCGCGTCTCGTTGCCCTCGACCGCAGCGACGATCAGCGGGGATGGCGCTACACGTCGGACATGTCGAGCACCGCGATGGCCTCCAGGGTGTACGTCTCCAACTCGTCGAACCAGGGGGGATGAGACCCCCGCCGGCTGAAGAAACGAATCGTGGCGCCCTGGAGCGAGAAGTCCTCGTCATCCACGTCGACATTTATCGCGACGGTCGCCAGGAGCGTTTCCGAGCCCGGCAGGCCACGCGCCTCCGCCAGCATCCGTCGTGCGAAGTGCAGGCCGCGGGATGCCGCCCTGGGCAGGAAGTCGTCAGTCTCGCCACCCAGGTCGGCGAGTGAGACATGGACGTCGTTGATCTCGTACTCGCCGTCGCCCAGGGCGTCCGCCGGGATGTCGCGCAGGCCCTTCGGCCGATGCGCGGCCACGAGGAGCGCACCACTGGGCTCCACCACCCAGCCGGCATCCAGCGTGTCCTGTTCCATCTCTGGAACAGTCGGCTGGTCTGCGGAGAACGCCGCCATGCGGAGCAGGCTCCGCATGGCGGCGTTGGTCCTCATCACGGACGTGGAATCCCCATGAACCTGAATGCCTTGTTGATGGCTTCCTGTGGAATCTGCTTGGCTGCCTTCTTGGAGAGCTCGACGCCCGCCTCGGACACCCATTTGCCGTTGCTCGGATTGTAGTAGTACTTGGTGGTGTCGGCGCCGCGTCCCTTGAACTGAACGTGGAAGGCTGCCGTACCGTCGACACCCGGACGGGGGTTCTCCACGTCCACCCGGATCGACTCGTCGTTGGTGATCCACACGGTCTTGCTCGTAGCCTGCGGTGACGTCGGGGCGGAGGTGACCCGGCAGGCTTCCGGCGGAGCATTGTGGACCAGTACGGACGTGCGGTCCACCGCGACGTAGTACGTGCTGAGGTCGGCGACGCTGAAGTTGTAGACCCTGGTGACCTCGCTACGCGAGGTGCTCCGCTCGACGCGCACCGCCGAGCCGGTGTCGCTCATGAGCCCATCGCCGACCGTCAGCGATCCGGCCTCCACCCACGCGTCGCGCGCTGGCACCCAGATCGGGTGGTTGCTGGTGGCCGTGATCGTCGCCGTTGCCGAGCCGGCCTCACCGTCCACGTCGACGACGAGGTCGACCAGCGCCTTCACACCGACCGTGGTGATCGTGGCGGTCACCACCTTGTTCGCCGTCACACCTGTAGCGGGGTCGGTTGCCCGGACGGTGTCACCGACGACCACGTCCTCGATGCTCCGGCGGGTGCCGTTGGCGAGAAGTACCCGAGTTCCGGCGGTGAAGCTGCTGGTCTTCTTGCAGGCATCGGCGAGCTGCCCGATGATGTTCTTGATATTGCGCAGCTTGTCCGCGTTCTTCACGCCCTTCGCGCCGCTGGCGAGCCAGCCCACCACGGGTACCGTGGCACCGAGTGAGAGCACACCGCCGACCCAGTCGCCGCGTTTGAACGAGATGGCCGAGTCGACGGCGTCACACGCCTCACCGACGCCTGGAATCAGACCACACATGCCGAGAACGAACTGCAACATGTCCAGCAGCAGTTCCGGGTTCTGGTCCACGAAACCCTTGATGTCGGCGAGCATCGCGCAACCAGCCGTGCCGTTGTTCGCCGGCACACTGCACTTGGCCGGATCGACGAGCGCACCGGCGAAGTCCTTGTAGGTGCTCAGACACGTCTTGGACAACGCGTCCTCGGGAACGAGACAGCTCCAGGTCTTGAAGTCGCCGGCGGCCGTTCCGGTTCCGTCGGCACCCGTGCCGGCCGCGGCACTTCGACGGGCCTCCTCGGCCTGCCGCAACCGGTTCGTGTAGGTCTGGCTGGCCTCCTTCGCCGCCAGTTCCGCGGCGGCGGCATCCGCGCCCGCAGCCTGCGCGTCGGCGCGAGCCTGCGCGGCCGCGCCGTAGGCGCCGTTCGCGTCGTCCCGGGCACGACGTGAGGCAGCGGTAGCAGTCGCTGCGGACCTCGCGGCCTGACCGGCGCTGGCCTGAGCCGAGTTCGCCGCGTCCCGCGCGGTGGTAGCCGACTGCGCCGCCTGGTCAGCGGACCGTTTGGCGTCCGCGGCGGACTGGGCGGCGGAGGTCGCGTAGCCGGCGGCCCTGTTCGCCGCCTCGGCCGCCTTGGTGGCCCAACCGTTGGCCTCGTCGGCGGCCGCGCGCGCCACGGCGGCGACGCGGTTGGCCTCCGCCGCGTCCGCCACGGCGGTCTCCGCGTACTGCTGAGCTTGGGCGATGAGCGCCCGCACCGCCGCGACGTGGGCACTCTGCTCCGCATCCCGCTGCGCCGCCTGATACCGCGACGCGGTGAGGAAGTAGGAGATGTACGAAGGGGGACCGGCCAGCGCGACCTGACCGGCCGCCTTGACCTCCGGCCCGCCCGTCTCGATGATCCGGTACACCTCCAGTCGTTCGTCCGCGGTACGCGCGGAGTGCTGACCCGAACGCAGGAACTGATGCACGTCGGCGGCGCTGCCGTTGAGCGCGGCGGTGGCCGTGGCCTTCACGTTCGGACCTGCGGTCGCCATGATCTGGTAGACCGTCTGTCGGTCCTTGGCAGCCTTGCCCACGTAGTTTCGGGTCCGCAGGAAGGTCTGCACCGCCGTGTCGTCGCCGGTCAACGCGGCCTGCGCGGCAGTTTTCTCCGCCCCGTCAGGCAGCGTGTCGACCAGGTTCCACACTCGGGCACGATCGTCCTGCCCGACCGCGAGGCGCCGCCCCTCGGTGAGCCACGACCGCAACTCCGTCTCGCCGCCACTCAGCGCGGCCTCGGCGGCGGTCTTCGTCCAGTCTCCGCCCGTCCGTACGAGCGCTACCGCTGCCCGACGACCACGGTCGATGACCACCTCAGCGGACGCACCGGAGGCTGTCGCCTCGTCCAGCAGGGCACGGGTGCCCGAATCGACGCGGTCCTCCTCTGCGGTGTCCCACTGAAGCGACCTGTTCCACTGCGCGAGCAACCCGCCCTGCGCCTTCGTCGCCGCCTCAGCGGTCGACGCATCACGCGCGGCCTGCACACCCTGTTCGGTGGCGTTCACCAGCCGGGCGGCGTCCTCATCGCGTGCCATCTGCTCCAGCGTCACCGCCTGGTTGGCTGCCGTGACCGCCAGGTTCGACGCCTCCACAGCGGCAGCGGCGTGTTTGGCCGACTCCACCGCTGCCACCTCGGCACGGCCGGCTGCGGCTGCGGCTGCTTCGGCCGCCGCAGCGGCAAGCTCGGCATGCTGAGCGGCCTGCGCGGCGAACCGGAAGGCCTCGTCTGACGCCTTCGCAGCCGCCTGCGCGAACGAGTACGCCCGGTCGGCTGCCCGATCTGCTGCGGCAGCCGCCGCACGGGCCTCAGCGGCGGCGTTACGCGAACGCGCCGCCTGCGCCTCGGAGACGCCCGCGTGGCCGCCGGCCTGATCAGCTGCTGCTGCGGCGGCGTCCGCGTTGCCGCTCGCACCCTTCGCCGCCTCGGACGCGACCTTGGCCTGGGCGAGCGCGCGATCCCGCTCTGCTTTCACCTGTTCCAGCTCACGGGCCTTGGCTGCCGCGTTTCGTGCCGCCTCGGCAGCCTGCCGGGCCGCCGCCGCCTTACCGGCGTCGGTGCGAGCGGCAGCGGCGGCGCGCTGTGCGCGGGAGGCTGCCTGCGCAGTCAGTGAGGCGGCAGTGGTGGCGCGGCGAGCCGCGTCCGCCGCAACCCGCGCAGCTCGCATCGCCGCGTTGGATGCACCGATCGCGTCACGCGCGGCGTCGGCGGCGCCCTCGGCAGCGTCAGCCGCCCGCCCCGCCGCAGCGGACGCCTTGGCCGCCGAGCCGCCGGCCGCCCGCGTCTCCGCCTCTGCTCGCTGGGCCGCGGATTTCGCCTCCGCAGCCGCGTTCA
Source organism: Micromonospora sp. WMMD964 (assembly GCF_029581455.1). Classification (NCBI taxonomy): domain Bacteria; kingdom Bacillati; phylum Actinomycetota; class Actinomycetes; order Micromonosporales; family Micromonosporaceae; genus Micromonospora; species Micromonospora sp. WMMD964. The sequence continues at coordinate 4,783,370 of NZ_CP120860.1, forward strand.
CCGCCCGGGTCGATGCCTCCGAAGCGGCCAGCGACTCACGGGCCGTCGTCTCACCGGCCTGCTTGGCCTGCTCGGTCAGACTCTTGATGGAGGCCAGTTCGGCGTCCCGAGCCCGGGCCACGAACTGACCGCTCACCAGGAAGTCGCGAAGATCCGCCGGAGTGCCCGCCAACGCCTGCTGTGCCGCGGAGTCCAGAACGGGACCGCTGTTGTTGACACCACCGGTGAGCATCCGTGTCGCGGCCAACCGATCGTCGGCGATCGCGGCCGCGTCTCGACCGTTGGACAGGAAATCGCTGATGTCCTGTGGGGTGCCCGCGAGCGCCCGCTCGGCTGCCGCCCTGGTTGTCGGACCGGCCCCTTCGATCACCCGATAGACCCGCAGTCGCTCGTCCGCCGTGAACGGCACCTCCCATCCGCCGTTGACGAAGTTCTGGACCGCCGCTCGCGATCCCGCGAGGGCCTCCAGCGCCGCGGCCCGGGTGCCCGGTCCGTCCATTCCGGCCAGGACCTGTGCTGCTGCCCTCTCGTCGGCCTGCTGGGCCGCGTCCCGACCTGACTCGATATATGTCGTGAGGTCGGCCTCGGTGCCCAACAGCGCGGCCTCTGCGGCGCGTTGCGTCGAGGGACCACCCTCGACGAAGTCCTCGACTGCCTGCTCCCGGTGCGTCAGCTGGTCCGCAGCGGACGCCGGCGCGCCCGGAACCAGGACCGACCCGATGAGGAGGAGAGCCAGGACTCCCGCGGTGCTCCTACGCCGCAAGGATGGCCTGCGACTCGGCTGTTTTCGGGCAGGATGGATTGACTGTCTCACTGATGGAACCCCCGTGTAGCGTCGATAGTCCACGAGGAGGCTATCGACTGGTCACAATGGCCACAAGGCCACAGCCGACCCGACGAGCATTCGCACAGTCCTATGTCTCTTAACCGACCTGCGGGTTGCGCGAAACAATCGCCGACATCGCCGCGATGGCGGCGGGGTCCAGGGAGCCGTCGGCGACGATCACCGTGTGCCGACCCCGCCGTTCGGTGCCGGCCGCGATGGTGACCGGCCGTTCGAACGCGAACGCCACCCCCACACCCGGGTACATCGCGGTCCGCGTGAACCATCGGTCGCCGTCGCCGAGACCGCCGAAGACCAGGGTGTACGCCCCACCGTCCGGCCCGGTGCCGGTCAGGGCAACCCACGGCTCGGCGGAGCCGTTCACCGTCTCCTCCCCCGTCGCCGAGGCGCTGAACACCGATGCCGGCCCGGTCGAGACGGCTCGCCAGAAGAACCCACCGTAGCCGGCCCCGCCGGGGCGACCGTTGGTGGCCGGGCTACCAAGTCGCACGTCCTGCCCGGCAGGGGCGGTCAGCGTGTAGTCCACCGCCAGCCACCAGGCCGGCAGCCCCCCGGCCGGCCCCTGACCGGCCAACGGGGCGGCGGTGAGCCGGCGGCATTCGGTGAGCAGCACCGAGCCGCGCGCGTCGCGCCACTCCAGCCGGTGGGCCAGTCGCTGGGTCGAGCGCTCCGACCAACCGGTGTGCGCCATGACGCCGTGGTCGTCGCGCCAGGTGTAGCCGACGTCGCGCACATAGGTGCGCCCACCCCAGAGGTTGCTGCCGTTGACGTCCTGCACGGCCAGGGACGCGCCGAGGTGCCAGACGTGGTCGGCGGGGAGCGCGTCGGTGACCACCGTGCCGCCGAGGGTGCGTACCGGGTGCAGGTACGGCCGAGGGCCGTGCCGTGCGTCCAGCTTCGGGTCGATGACGTACCGGGCCACCTCGGTCCCGTCGACCAGCAGCCGCGCCGGCTCCGCCACCCCGCTCACGGCGACTCCGGGTGCGCGGCCGGTGGGCGGCCGGTAAGGGCCGCGGTGATCGGCCGGCGGTTGGCGACGGCGTGCAGGGCGGCCAGCGTGTATCCGGCGAGGATCGGCACCGCGACCGGGGTGACCAGGACGGCGAGCAGCCCGGCCGACGCGACGACCCCGGTGAGCGCCACCCACCGGGTGGGTGCGTCGAGGCAGGCGCGGGCGGCGGAGCGGGCGCACACCCGCCACCGCCCGCCCCCGTTGCCGCCCACCTCGACGACGACCAGCCCGGCGTACCCGGTCAGGCCGACCGCGACCAGCGCCGTCACCAGCAGCGCCACCGGGCCGCCGGGCACCCGGCCGGTGGCCAGCGCGGCCAGGTCGGCGGCGAGCAGCCCGGCCACGGCGAGCGCGAGCAGGCTGACCGGCACCCCGGGCAGCACCGCACGGCCGAACCGGCGCACTGTCGTGGCCGCCGACGGCCAACCGCCGGTACGCGTCCAGTCGTGCAGCGCCGCACTGGCCGTGCCGACCGCCGCGGCGGCGGTGAGCAGCGGCAGGGCGGCGAGGGTCAGCAGGATGCCGAGCAGCGCCAGGTCGGCGGCGTCGCGCAGGACATCGCGCCAGTCCCGCCGCCCGGCAGCGTCGACAGGTTCACCCCTTGATGCCACTGGTGTTGATCCCCTCGACGAGCATCCGTTGGAAGGCGACGAAGAACAGGAAGACCGGCAGCAGTGACAGCACCGACATGGCGAACATCGGCCCGACCGCGCTCTGGCTGGTCGAGTCGATGAAGAGGGTCAGCGCGACCGGCACCGTGTAGTCCTCCAGTTGGGACAGGAAGACCAGTTGTCGGAAGAAGTCGTTCCAGGTCCAGATGAACGAGAAGATCGCCGTGGTGACCAGCGCCGGGCGGCTCAGCGGCAGGATGATGTGCCGGAAGATGCCGAACGGGCCGGCGCCGTCGATCCGGGCCGCCTCGTCCAGCTCACGCGGCACGCCGCGCATGAACTGCACCATCAGGAAGACGAAGAACGCCTCGGTGGCCAGGAACTGCGGGATGAGCAGCGGCAGGTAGGGCCAGTCGCCGCCGACCAGCCCGAGCGTCCGGAAGAGGATGTACTGCGGCACGATCAGGACGTGCTGGGGCAGCAGCAGCGTGCCGATCATGACGGCGAACCACATGCCGCGCAGCCGGAACCGCAGCCGGGCGAAGGCGTACGCGGCGAGCAGGCAGGAGAGCCCGTTGCCGACCACGGTGAGCAGGCTGACCATCGTGCTGTTGAGGAAGAACCGGCCGAAGGTGACGTCGAAGTTGGTCCAGCCGGCGGTGTAGTTGCCGGGGGTGAAGCGGTCGGGCAGCAGCCCGACGTTGTTGACGATCTCCTCCTGGGACTTCACCGAGGTGCCGATCATCCAGATCAACGGGTAGAGCACCACGGCGACGATCGCCAGCAGGATCAGCAGCCGCAGTACGGGCCGACCGCCGGGGCGTCGGCGTGGGCTCGGTGGCGCCGCGGCGGTCGGGGTCGCCATCACCGGTCCTCCCCGTCGGAGTAGTGCACCCAGAACCGCCCGGTGCTGAAGAAGATCGCGGTGATCACCGCGATGGCGAGCAGGAACACCCAGGCCATCGCCGAGGCGTAGCCCATCTCGAGGTCGGTGAAGCCGGTGATGTAGAGGTTCAGCGTGTACATCAGGGTGGAGTCGACCGGGCCGCCGGTGCCGTTGCTGAGCACGAACGCGGCGGTGAAGCCCTGGAAACCGTTGATGGTCTCCAGCACCAGGTTGAAGAAGATGACCGGGGAGAGCATCGGCAGGGTGACGTTGCGGAACTGGCGGAACCGGCCGGCCCCGTCGACCGAGGCGGCCTCGTAGAGTTCGGTGGGCACCTGCTTGAGCCCGGCCAGGAAGATCACCATCGGTGCGCCGAACTGCCAGATGGCCAGCACCATCAGCGTCTCCAGGGCCCAGTCCGGGTCGTTGACCCACGGTTTGCCGGTGATGCCGAAGAGGCTCAACAGCGAGTTGAACGCACCGTCGCGGTTGAACATGTTGACCCAGACGATGGCCAGCGCGACGCTGCCGCCGAGCAGCGACGGCAGGTAGAACAGCCCCCGGAACAGCCCGACGCCGCGCCAGGCGCGGTTGAGCAGCAGGGCCACGCCGAGCGCGGCGGCGAGCTTCAGCGGCACGGCGATCAACGCGAAGGTCACTGTCACCCGGACCGCGTGCCAGTACGACGGGTCGGCGGTGAACATCCGCTCGTAGTTGGCCAGCCCCACCCACCGCACCTCGGAGAACGGGGTGAGGATGTCGTAGTCGGTGAAGCTCAGGTAGAGCGACAACAGCATGGGGACCGCCGTGACACCCATCAGCCCGATGAGCCACGGCGACAGGAAGACGTACCCCGCCAGACCTTCGCTGTGCCGGAGGCGGCCGGGCCCACGCCTGTCGGTGGGGGCCCGGCCGGTTCCGGAGCCGCGTCGGGTCGGGTCGGGCGCCGTGGTCAACGCCACGAACAGCTCCTCTCCTCGCCAGGTGCGGCGGTCAGGCGATGGCGGACTTGCACGCCTCGACGAACTGGGCGGCGGCCTCGGCGGGGGTGGCCCGGCCGTACTGCGCGTTCTCGGCGGCCTTGATCAGCTCCGACTTGACCTTGCTGTGCCCCTTGATCGGCACCTGCGGCGACGGGCCGAACTTCTGGGTCAGCTCGGCCTCGACGGCGATGGACTGCTTCATGGCCGGGTCGGTGGTGTCGTCGCTGACCACCCGCCGCAGGTCCAGGTTGGACGGCAGCCCTCGATCGGTGCCGAGCAGCTTGACGGCCTCCAGGTCGTTGTTGAGGAAGTTGATCACGTCGACGGCGACGTCCTTGTGCTTGCTGCCCTTGAACACCGACCAGTACATCGAGGCCCGGGCCCACTGCGCGCTGGGGTCACCGGGGTAGGCGATCACGCCCAGCTCGTCCTTGGTGTTCTTCTTCAGGTCCGGCATCTGGTTGGCCCAGACCCAGGAGGTCGCCGACTTGCCGGTGACCACGAGCTGCTTGGTGACGTCGCTGGAGTTGCCCTCGTGGATCACGTCGGCGGTCGGGGTGGCCTTGCGGTCCCGGGCGCCCTTCCACAGGTCGAACCACTTGGTCACGTCCTCGGCGGTGAAGCCCAACTCCTTGCCCTGGTAGAGGTCCTTGCCCTGCTGGCGCAGCCACACCCAGAGCGCCTTGTAGTCGGCGCTCGGGTCCTGGGTGCCGGGCACGCCGGTCTTCTTCGACACCTCCTCGGCCCAGGCGATGTGCTGCTCCCAGGTCATCCCGGTGGTCGGCTCGGGCAGGTTGTGCTTGGTCAGCAGCGTCTTGTTGTAGACCAGGCCCTGGGTGTTCTCCCCGGCGGCGAGGCCGGCGAACTTGCCGTCCACCACGCCGTACTGCCAGAGGCTCTCGGGGAACTTCGAGGTGTCCAGCTTGCCGGACTTCTGGTACGGGGTCAGGTCCAGCGTGGTGTTGCGGGCCGCGTACTCGGCCAGGTAGTTGTCGTCGATCTGGAACAGGTCCGGCGGGTCGCCACCGGCGGTGAGCGTGGCCAGCTTGTCGAAGTAGCCCTGGTTGGCCTGCCAGGTCTTCTCGAAGGTCACGTTCGGGTGCTTCTCGGTGTAGAGAGCCAGCGCGTCTTCGGTCAACTTGGCCCGGGCGTCGCCGCCCCACCAGAAGATGGAGAGCTTGACCGGTGCGTTCGGATCGGCGGCGGGCTCGTCGTCGCCGCAGGCGGCGGCTCCGAACATGAGCGGTGCGGCGACCGTCACGGCCAGCAGGCCACGCAGCAGGCGCCGCCGAGGCAGCGGGGTACGGTGAGCGCGCCCGACGGGCGCGTCAGTGGTGGGGGGCGTTGCGGGGTGCATGTGCGCTCACTCCTCGGCATTAGGAGGCGACGGCGTCACCGGTGGCCGCGGTCGGGATGCCCGGGCCCGCAGGGCAATGCGGGTCCGGGCCCAGCGGCGCGGCCAGGGGACGTGCCGGTCGGGCGTGCGGGCCCGGGCCGGTCGAGTCGCGGATGACCAGGTCGGTCTGGAGCATTACCTGTGCGGTGGTACGACGGACGCCGAGCGCCGTGCCGGCACCCAGCCCTCGCGCGCCGCGCGGTGACTCGGTGTCCTGTTGCAGCAGCATGTCGACGGCCGTCCGGCCGGCGGCCCCGGTGGGTGTGGCCACCGTCGTCAGTTTGGGGCGGGTGAGCCGGCTCAGGGTGATGTCGTCGACCCCGACGACGCTCACCTCCTGCGGCACCCGGACCCCGAGTGCGTCCAGCCCTTCGATGAGGCCGATCGCCATCAGGTCGTTGTAGGCGAGCACGGCCGACACGCCGCTGCGCCGCACCTGCTCGGCGACGGCGGATCCGCCGGTCTCGGTGGGCGCGTTCGGGCCGAGCACCGTCAGTTCGGCGCCGCCCGCCCGGGCGGCCGCGCCGGCGGCCCGGCGCATCTCCCGGTTGGTCCACGAGCTGCGCGGGCCGCCGAGCAACGCGATGCTGCGGTGTCCCAGGCCGATCAGGTGCTCGATCGCCGACCGGGCACCCTGGCCGACGTCCATCAGCACGCAGGGCAGGCCGGTCACCTGGCGGTTCACGACCACCAGCGGCACCTCACGGCTGAGCTGTTCGATCAGGCTGTTGCTCATCCGTGGACTGCACAGCAGGACCCCGTCGACCTGCTTGGCCAGCGCGTGGACCAGCTCCTCCTCGGCGGTCGGGTCCTCGTTGGTGTCGGCCACGAACACGTGGTAGTCGCGGTGCCGGGCCTGACTCTCCGCCGCCTTGATCAGCGGCGGGAAGAACGGGTTCGCGATGTCCGCGATGATCAGCCCGATGTTGTGCGTACGTCCGGTGATCAGTGCCCGCGCGGCCCGGTTCGGCCGGTAGCCCAGGTCCTCCGCGCAGGCCAGCACCCGGACCCGGGTCTCCGGGTTGACCAGGTGCGGAGCGGAGAAGGTGCGGGACACGGTGGAGATGTGCACACCGGACGCCCGGGCGACGTCCCGGATGGTGACTGGCACGGCGGCCCCTTCGTCCGATGTGGTGGCGGTCACGCGGGTGTGGCCCATTAATGCAAACGGTTGCGCCAGTGTCAACGGTCAATGGCTACAGTTCTGTTGCACCCGGACTCCTCCTGGTGAACTAACACCTCACAAATACGGACATTCATCACCGTTGGCATCGTCGCCGTTGACGTGATTGCATCGATCGTGATTACTTCATTGCAAACCTTTGCAGCATGATCGGAGAGGCGACCGCATGTCACCGAGAGCCGACGGCCGGGTCCGGTACGCCGTCGTGGGCACCGGCGCGCGAGCCGAGATGTTCGTCCGCGCCCTGGTGCTCGACCACGCCGACACCACCGCGCTGGTCGCCTTCGCCGACGTCAACCAGGCCCGGATGGACGCGCACAACCGCTGGCTGACCGAGCTGGGTCACCCGCCGGTGCCCACCTACCCGGCCGGTGACTTCGCGGCCATGCTGGACGCCGAACACGTCGACGTCGTCCTGGTCACCAGCGTCGACGTGACCCACGACGAGTACGTGGTGGCCGCGCTGCGCGCCGGCCGGCAGGTCGTCACCGAGAAACCGATGACGGTGGACGTGCCGCGCTGCCGGCGCATCCTGGACACGGTGGCCGAGACCGGTGGTCGGGTGACCGTCGCGTTCAACTACCGCTACAACCCGCTGCACGAACAGGTTCGCCGGCTGCTCGCCGAGGGCGCGGTCGGCGAGATCGGCTCGGTGCACTTCGAGTGGCTGCTCGACGTGCGCCACGGCGCCGACTACTTCCGCCGCTGGCACCGCGACAAGGCCAGCTCCGGCGGGCTGATGGTGCACAAGGCCAGCCACCACTTCGATCTGGTCAACTGGTGGCTGGCCGCCACCCCCGTCGAGGTGTACGCGGCCGGTCGGCTCTTCTTCTACGGCGAGGACGGCCGCCGGCACGGCTACGCCCGCGACTACGACCGGGCGTACGGCTCCCCCGCCGCCGCCGACGACCCGTTCGCGCTGCGACTCGACGCGCACCCCCGGCTGCGGGAGTTGTACCTCGACGCCGAGGCCGAGGACGGCTACCAACGCGACCGCAACGTCTTCGCCGGCGGGGTGAGCATCGAGGACGACATGGCGGTACTCGCCCGCTACTCCACCGGCGCCACGATGACCTACCACCTCACCGCGTACGCGCCCTGGGAGGGTTACCGGGTGATGGTCAACGGCAGCCGGGGCCGCCTCGAACTGGAGGTCACCGAGAACGACTTCGTCGACCGGGGCACCGCCGGCGCGGTCAAGGGCGCCGCCCTGCACGGCACCGAGGCTCCGGCCGAGGGTGGTGGCGCGACGCTCACGCTGCGCCCGTTCTGGCAACCGCCCCGGCAGATCCCCGTCGAGGGTCGCAGCCGGCACGGCCACGGCGGCGCGGACTCCCGGATGACAGCCGTGCTCCTCGGAGGTCGACCCGACCCGCTGGACCGCGCCGCGACCGCCGACGACGGCGCGTCGGCCCTGCTCACCGGCCTGGCGGCCAACCGGTCCTTCGAGACCGGCGAACCGGTCCGGGTCGCCGACCTGCTCACCCCCCGCTGACCAGGAGACGAGGAGCCCATCCCCGTGCCGACGTTCGACCACACCGACCTGCTCCTGCCGCCCGAACCGGGCCAGCGCACGCTGGCCCGGGAGCTGTACGCCCTCGCGGCGGAGCAACCCATCATCTCGCCGCACGGGCACGTCGACCCGGCCCTGCTGGCCGAGGACCGGCCCTTCGGAGACCCGGCGCAGTTGCTCATCGTGCCCGACCACTACCTGACCCGGATGCTGCTCAGTCAGGGCGTACCCCCGGCGGACCTCGGCGTGCCCACCCGGGACGGCAGCCCGGTGGAGACCGACGGACGGGTGATCTGGCGACGGTTCGCCGCGCACTGGCACCTGTTCCGGGGCACCCCGTCCCGGCTCTGGCTGGAGCAGACCTTCCGCACCGTGTTCGATGTGCACACCCCGCTCCGCCCGGCCACCGCCGACGCCCTCTACGACGAGATCTCGGCCCGCCTCGCCGAGCCGGACTTCCGGCCCCGGGCGCTGTTCGAGCGGTTCGGCATCGAGGTCCTCGCCACCACCGAGTCGCCGCTCGACGACCTCGGGCAGCACGCCAAGCTCGCCGCCGACGGCTGGGGCGGGCCGGGCGGGCGGGTGGTCACCACCTTCCGTCCGGACGACGTGGTCGACATGGAGTTCGAGGGCTGGTCGACGAACGTGGACCGGCTCGGCGAACGGGCCGGCGAGGACACCGGCACGTACACCGGTTATCTGGCCGCGCTGCGGGCCCGGCGCGCCGCGTTCATCGCCGCCGGCGCGACGTCCTCCGACCACGGCCACCCCACCGCCCGCACCCTGGACCTGACGCCGCAGGAGGCCGGGCGGCTGTACGACCGGGGCCGGCGCGGCCAGGCCGACGCCGCCGACGCGGAGGCGTTCCGCGCGCACATGCTCGTGGAGTTCGCCCGGATGTCGCTCGACGACGGCCTGGTCATGCAGCTGCACCCCGGCGCGGTGCGCAACCACAACCGCTGGCTGCACGCCCGGCACGGTCGCGACGTCGGCGGCGACGTCCCGCAGGCCACCGAGTACGTGCACGCGCTCGCCCCGCTACTGGAGCGCTACGGCAACGACAGTCGACTGCGGGTCGTGCTCTACACCCTGGACGAGGACACCTTCACCCGCGAGTTGGCCCCCCTCGCCGGCGGGTACGCCGCCCTGCTGCTCGGCGCGCCCTGGTGGTTCCTGGACTCCCCCGAGGTGCTGCGCCGGTTCCGGGAGACGGTCACCGAGAGCGCCGGCTTCTACAACACCGCCGGGTTCGTCGACGACACCCGGGCGTTCTGCTCCATCCCGGTACGCCACGACGTGGCCCGCCGGGTCGACGCCGGTTTCCTGGCCCGGCTGGTCGCCGAGCACCGGCTGCCGATGGACGAGGCCGCCGAGACCATCGTCGACCTGGCGTACCGACTGCCCAAGCGGGTCTTCAACTTCGGCGGCGACCAGTGAGCGCGAGGAGTGCAGCGCAGCGGAGCCCCGCAGTCGCGAACGAAAGGCAGGCTCAGTGAGCATCACCATCACCTCCGTCGAGGTGCACGACGTGCGGTTCCCGACCGCCGCGCGAGGAGACGGCTCCGACGCGATCAACCGCGGCGACTACTCGGCGACGTACGTGGAGTTGGGCACCGACGTCGGGGCGACCGGCGCGGGGTTCACCTTCACCAACGGTCGGGGCAACGAGATCACCTGCGCGGCGGTCCGCGCGCTGGCCCACCACGTACGGGGGCGCACGGTCGAGGAGATCGCGGCGGAACCGGTGGCGTTCTGGCGCTCGCTCAGCGCCGACGTGCAGCTGCGCTGGCTGGGCCCGGAGAAGGGCGTCATCCACATGGCGACCGGTGCGCTGGTCAACGCGGTGTGGGACCTGCGGGCGACAGTGGCCGGCAAGCCGATGTGGCGCTTCCTCGCCGACCTGCCCACCGACGACCTCGTCGCCAGCGTCGACTTCAAGCACATCAGCGACGCGCTCACCCCGGACGACGCGGCGGCCATCCTCGACAAGGGACGCGACGGCCTGGCCGACCGGTTGACGACGCTGCGACGCGACGGTTTCCCCTCGTACACCACCTCGGTCGGCTGGCTCGGCTACCCGGACGACAAGGTGCGGGCGCTGACCCGGCAGGCGTACGACGACGGTTGGCGGGCGATGAAGATGAAGGTCGGCGGCCCGCTCGCCGACGATCTGCGGCGGGCCCGGATCATCCGGGAGGAGATCGGCCCCGGCGCGTTGCTGATGATGGACGCCAACCAGGTCTGGGACGTCGACGAGGCGATCACCGCGATGACCACCCTCGCGGAGGTCGACCCGTACTGGATCGAGGAGCCGACGCACGCCGACGACATCCTCGGCCACGCCCGGATCGCCCGCGCGGTGACCGAGCTGACCGGCGGCCGGTGCCGGGTCGCCACCGGCGAGGTGGCCGCCAACCGGGTGATCTTCAAGCAGTTGTTGCAGGCCGAGGCGATCGGCGTGATGCAGGTCGACGCCTGCCGGGTCGGCGGCGTCGACGAGGTCCTGGCCGAGTTGCTGCTGGCGGCGAAGTTCGGGGTGCCGGTCTGCCCGCACGCCGGTGGGGTCGGCCTCTGCGAGTACGTCCAACACCTGGCGATCTTCGACTATCTGCGGGTGGGCACCGCGCTCGACGGTCGGATGGTCGAGTACGTCGACCACCTGCACGAGCACTTCGTCGACCCGGTGCGTACCCGCGGTGGCCGTTACCTCCTGCCCGAACGGCCCGGATACAGCGCCACCATGAAACCGGCGTCGATCGCCGAGTTCCGCTTCCCGGACGGTCCGGCGTGGCGGTGACCGTCGGCGCCTCCCGGCTCGGCCTGGGCATGGTGCGCCACCTCCCCGTCGAGGCCCGCCCCCTGATCCGGCCCGGTACGGTGCCGACCGGCGTCGTACACCTGGGATTGGGCGCGTTCCACCGCGCCCACCAGGCGGTCTTCACCGAGGCGGCGATCGGCGCGGCCGGCGGCGACTGGGGCATCGTGGCCGTCGCGCCGCGCAGCACCGCGGTCGTCGAGGCGCTCGCCGCCCAGGACAACCTGTTCACCGTCAGCGCCCTCTCCGCGACCGGCAGTGCCACCCGGGTGGTGGGCGCGCTGAGCGGTGTCCGGCACGCGGCCGGCGACCCGGACGCCGTGGTGGCGCTGCTCGCCGACCCGGCCGTGCGGGTGGTGACGCTGACCGTCACCGAGAAGGCGTACCAACTCGACCCGGTGACCGGCCGCCTGTCCCCGGACTCGGCGCTCGCCGCGGACCTGGCCGGGGGCCGTCCGCCGACCACCGTGCCGGGGCTGCTGCTGCGCGGGCTCGCCGCCCGGGCCGCCGCGGACGCCGGGCCGGTGGCAGTGGTCAGCTGCGACAACCTCCCCGCCAACGGCCGTCGGCTGCGGGGCATGCTCGACCAGACCGTCGGACGGGCCGCCGGGGTGCCCGCCGGGCTGGTCGAGTGGGTGGCCGCCAACGTCTCCTGCCCGGGCACGATGGTGGACCGGATCGTCCCGGCCAGCACCCCGGAGACGATCGAGGCGGTACGCCGGGCGCTCGGCGTGACCGACCTGGCGGCGGTCGCCGCCGAACCGTACGCGCAGTGGGTGATCGAGGACGACTTCCCCGGCGGTCGGCCGGGCTGGGAGCACGCCGGGGCGGTGCTCACCGACGACGCCGGCCCGTGGGAGCGGTTGAAGCTGCGCGCCCTCAACGGCGTCCACTCGGCCACCGCCTACCTGGGCGCGCTGGCCGGTCGGGAGACCGTCGCCGAGGCGCTGGAGATCCCGCACCTGGCCGACGTGCTGCGCCGGTTGATCGCCGAGGACGTCGCCGCCAGCTTCACCCCACCGGACGGGGTCCGGGTGGTCGACTACGGCGAACAGGTCCTCGCCCGTTTCGCGAACCCGGCGATCCGCCACCGCACCCTCCAGGTGGCGATGGACGGCTCGCAGAAACTGCCCCAGCGCGTCCTGCACACCATCGTCGACCTGCGCGCGGCCGGACGGTCCGCGCGCTGGGGCGCGCTGGTCGTGGCGTCCTGGTTGCGCTTCGCGCTCGGGTACGCCGACGACGGCCGGTCGTTGCCGTTCCAGGACCCCCTCGCCGGGCCGATCCGCGCCGCGCTCGACGCCGGCAGGCAGAGCCCGGCGGGCGCCGTCGACGCTCTCTTCGCGCTGCGTGAGGTCATCCCGGTGGAGGTCGCCGAGGACGACGAGGTCCGCGCCGACGTGGTCGCCTGGCTGACCGCGCTGGAGCAGCACGGCGTCGAGGCGACAGTGGCCGGTGCCCGATGAGCGGACCGACACGGGCCGGTGGGCGGTGAGCGGCCGCGGACCGGCCGGCGCCCGGTCAGGGGCTGCGGACCGGGCAGGTGTCCGATGAGCGAGCCGACACGGGCCGGTGGGCGGTGAACGGGGCGACGCCGCCGCCCCGGGTGGCGGTGATCGGGGCGAACGGGCACGGCCGGTGGCATCGGCGGGCGATCGCGCCGCTGCACGCCGACGGCCGGTTGCGACTGGTCGCCCTGGTCGACGTCCGGCCGGTGGAGGACGACCCGGCGGCGCCGGTGCCTCCCGGCGTCCAGGTGTTCACCGACCACCGGGCGATGCTCGCCGCCACCCGGCCGGACGTGGTGGTGATCTGCACGCCGCCGCACACCCACCTGGCGATCGCCCGCGATGCCCTGGCCACCGGCGCGGACCTGCTGGTGGAGAAACCCCCGGTGCTGTCGCTGGCCGAGCACGAGGAGCTGACCTGGGCTCTCGCCGCCGCCGGACGGGTGGCCCAGGTCGGCTTCCAGGCGCTCGGTTCGGCGGCCCTGACCGCGCTGACCGACGCGCTCGCCGCGGGTCGACTGGGCACCGTCACCGGCATCTCCACGGTGGCCGCGTGGCAACGGCCGGACGCCTACTACGCCCGCTCCCCCTGGGCCGGCCGTCGGAGCCTGGACGGCCGGCCGGTGCTGGACGGCGCGTTGGCCAATCCGCTCGCGCACGCGGTGATGCAGTGTCTGGCCATCGCCGAGGCGCTCGGCGGCGCGACGCCCTGGCCGGTGGCGATCGAGGTGGAGCGTTACCGGGTCCGCCCGATCGAGGTGGAGGACACCGCCGTGCTGCGGGTCCGGTTCCGCGCCGGCCCGCCGATGCTGGTGGCGGTGACCCTGGCCGCCGAGGAGTTCGTGGCGGGCGAGGTCGTGGTGACCGGCACGGCCGGGCAGGCGGTCCTGGAGTATCCGACGGACCGGCTGCGGCTGCCCGGTGACGTGGTGACCCGCCGGGTGCCGGGGCGGTCGGGACTGCTGGAGAACCTGCTCGCGCACCGGGCCGACCCGGCCGGGGTGCCGCTGATCGCGCCGCTGGCCCGTACCGCGCCGTTCACCGCGCTGCTGGACGCGTTGCGGGCCGCCCCGGAGCCCCGGCTGCTCGACGGTGACCTGGTGACCACCGTCGGCGAGGGCGGGGAACGGGTCCGTCACCTGCGCGGCGTCGTCGACGTGCTGCGGCGGGCGGCCGAGCGGGGGGCGCTCCCGAGCGAACTGGCGGTGCCCTGGGCGGTCGCCACGTACCGCGCCGAACTGACCAGATAGCCGGACCCCACACCCCCGCCCCCAGTGAACGGAGAGCGCCATGCGCAGAGTCCTCACCGGCGCGACGATGGTCGCCCTCCTGCTCGGCGCCGCCCCGGCCGCCGCCGCTCCCCGCCCGGAGGCCCCGGTCGCCCTCGCTGCCCGCCCCGACTCTCCGGCGACCGACCGGCTCTCCGTCTCGGCCCGCCACCTCGGTCGGCAGGTGCTGCCCGAGCGGGACGGCTGGGCGGCCGAGGGCCCCGGCACCACCGGCGGTTCGACGGCCGCGCCGGAGCGGACCACCGTGGCGCGTACCCGGGCGGAACTGGTCGCCGCCCTGGGTGGCGACAACGCCACCAACGCCACCGACGCGACACCGAAGCTCGTCTACGTCGACGGCGTCATCGACGGCTTCGAAGGGCCCGACGGCGCTGCGCTGAGCTGCGCCGACCTGGCCGACCCGGCGTACCGGCTGGATGCCTACCTGGCGGCCTACGACCCGGCGGTGTGGGGGCGGGTCGCCCCCAGCGGGCCGCTGGAGGAGGCCCGGGTGCGTTCGGTGGCCGCCCAGACCCGGCAGACCCAGATCAACGTCGGCTCCAACACCACGATCGTCGGGCTGCGCGGCGCACGGTTGACCGGGCTGACACTCATGATCGACCGGGTGTCGAACGTGATCGTCCGCAACCTGACCCTCGTCGACGCCCGGGACTGCTTCCCGGCCTGGTCCCCGACCGACGGCGAGGCCGGCAACTGGAACAGCCAGTGCGACCAGATCTCGGTACGCCGCAGCGAGAACGTCTGGATCGACCACAACACCTTCACCGACGGCGACAACCCGGACAGCGCCCAACCCGTCCACTTCGGTCGGCCCTACCAGGTGCACGACGGCTCGCTGGACATCACGCACACCGCCAGCCTGGTCACCGCGTCGTGGAACCGTTTCACGGGGCGGGACAAGCTGCTGCTGATCGGCTCGTCCAACACCGTCGGCCCGGACGTGGGACGACTGCGGGTCACCGTGCACCACAACCTCTTCGACGGCGTGCTGCAACGGTTACCGAGGGTGCGCTTCGGTCAGGTCGACGTCTACAACAACCACTACCGGCTCGGCGGGGACGACTTCCAGTACGCGCTCGGCGTCGGCGTGCAGTCGGCGATCTACGCGCAGAACAACTTCTTCACGCTGGGCGCGGCGGTCGACCCGGGCGACCTGATCTACGACTGGGGCGGCACCGCGTTGACCGAACGCGGCAGCTGGGTACGCCGGGGCGGCGGGCCGGCACGACCGGTCGACCTGCTGGCGGCGTACAACGCGACCCACGATCCCGACCTCTCCGCCGACGCGGGCTGGACGCCCACCCTGCGCCGCGACCCGGTCCTCCCGACCCCGCTGGTCCCCCTCCTGGTAGGCCCGCGAGCCGGCGCCGACCGCCCACCGACCTGACCCGCTCAACCCCGTTGATCACCCCGCCCACCCCCGTCGATCATGGAGTTGTGGTGACCCGTTTGGGATTACCGGCGAACTTTGTCACCCACCACAACTCCATGATCGACGGGCTGAGGGGCGGAACGTGCGGGTCGGGTCGGCGACGTAGGGGCTCATCGATGTGGGGAAGATCGGCTATAAGTGACGCATGGATTTCCCGCCGCACCTGGGCAGCATGCCGATGCACGCGATCACCGAGATCCACGGCGAACCGGGTCTGCTGGAGCGCTTCCGGTTGGAGGTTCAGCAGTTCGACGACGCCGCCCGGGCGCGGTTGACCGCCGCGCTCGATCTCGCCGCCGACCTGCACCGCCACGACCGACGCGTCCGTGAGCCTTACCTCAACCACCTGTTGCGGGTGGCGATCCGGTTGATGCACCACTACCAGGTGCGGGACGTGGACGTCATCGTCGCCGGCCTGCTGCACGACGCGGTCGAGGACCACCCGTCCGAGTTGGCCGACGGCGACCCGGGGGCCGACCCGACCGGGGCCGCGTTGAGCGCGCTCACCGCACGGTTCGGGCCGCGGGTGGCCACCCTGGTCGCCGCCGTCACCAACCCGGTGTACGACCCTGAGCGCGACCGCAACGCGCAGTACCGGGAGCACCTGGCGGTCAGCCTGGACCGGGAGCCCTGGGCCCGCGTGATCAAGGTGTCGGACTTCACCGACAACGGTGTGGGGGTGATCCACACGGTCGGGCCGAAGGTGGTGTCCTCGGCTCGCAAGTACCGGCCGCTGGTGCCGCTCTTCCGGGACCTGATCGGCCGACCGGACACACCGCTGTCGCCCGCGGTGAAGCGGCACATCTTCGGCCAGCTCGACCTGGCCGAGGAGCGCTTCAGCGCCATCCTGGACCAGCCGGCCCCGAACTGAGCCGTCACTCCGATCGCCCAGGCGTGGATCGCCGAGTTCAGCCAGGCACTGCGGCCCTACGTGGACGGGGCCTACGTCAACGTGCCCGACGTCGGGATGGCCGAATGGGAGACCGCCTACTGGGGACGCAACGTCGACCGGCTGCGCCGGATCAAGGCGAAGTACGACCCGCACAACGTCTTCCAGTACGAGCAGAGCATCCCACCGGCGACACACTGACTGACGCACCGCGCCCCCCACCCCACCGCGCCTCGCTCACCTCACCTCGTGCGCGTCCTTTGCTCTGCACCCATGGGCGCACCAGCTACAGACGGTGACCGTCGCCTCCGCGGGTGCAGAGCAAAGGACGGAAGGGAGGTGTCCGGGGGACGCGGCTGTGGACGGCCGAGAGAGGGCGAAGGTGTGGGGCCGGGAAGGCGCCGGCTACGGAGACGGCACTGTCGCACCGGTCGCACCGGCGCGGACCAGCTGCTCCAGCCAGGGTGTCGGGGCGACGCCCAACTCCCGGCCCAGGTCGGCGCGGAACAGCTCGAACCGCCGTACCGCCTCGTTGATGTTGCGCTCGGCCAGGTGCACGGCGATCAACGCCCGGGTGGCGCTCTCCCGCAGCGGCTCCAGGTGCACGGCGGTCAGCGCCACCTGCACCGCCTCGCTGTACCGGCCCTGCGTGGTGAGCCGCTCGGCGAGGGCCTCCAGCGCGTACAGCCGGGTTTGGCGCAGACGTTCCCGCTCGGTCAGGACCCAGTCGTCGTACCAGCCGGGCAGCAACTCGCCGATCGCCAGCGCCGGCACGCCGGGGCCGACACCGACCGCCGGTGACCCACCGGCCAGCAGGGCGGTGGCCGCCGCGCCCAGGGCGGCCACGTCGCTGGTGACCCCGGGGGCCAGGGCCAGCCGGTCGTCCTCCCGCACCAGCGGTTCGGGGGTCACCCGGTGCAGCCGCCAGAGCATGGTGCGCAGGTTGGCGCGGGCACGCTCCTCGTGCGAGCCGGGCCAGAGCGTGCCGGCGGCTTCGGACCGGGCACAGCGCTGACGTACGCCGAGGTAGGCCAGCAGTCGACGGGCGCCCTGCGGCACCGGCACCGCCCGGCCGTCGCGTTCCAACCCGAACCCGCCGAGCAGCCGTAACGCGTACCGGGGAGGCACCCCCGTGTCGGTCTCGGGTGTCCCGGTGCGATGGTCCCGCGTCACCTCGTGAACAGCCATGCATGCGCCCTTCGCACCCGATCGCCCCGTGGGAGTTCCACGGTCGGGTGTGGACGATGGTCACACCAGCGCAGTGTCGTCACACCGACCCGGCGAGCGGCGTGGATCAACCGTTCGCCGGAGTCGGTGCCAGCCGTTCATCGCAGCTTGCTCAGCGTCTGGGCGTAACCGGTCCACTCGGCGGCGTCGCCGACGTCGGCGCGTACCCCGGCCTCCTTCATGATGCCGAGCACCTGCTCGGCGGGCGCGTCGGCCAGCTTCCCGAGGGTGCTGATCCCGGCGCGGGCCAGCGCGGCGCGGGCCTTGGTCGGCACTCCGGCGAGCATGGCGATGTCGGCGTCGGCGATGTTCTCCAGCTCGGCTTCGACGCCGAGCGCGGCGGAGACCGCCGACTGGGCGCCGACCGTCGTGCGGACGATGACGGCCTCCCGCTCGCTCACCTCCGCGAACATCGCGTCCAGGCTGGGGTAGCTGGTCTCGGCCGGGAGGACCCTGAGCACGTCGCGGATGGTCCGGCCGTCGGCCACCTCGTCCTCGCCGAAGAACCGGATGAACTCCACCAGCTTCACCTCGCGCGGGAAGCGCTGCCGGACGTCACCGTGCTCGGCGGCGTACCGGGCGAGTTGGGCGGCACCACGGACCTTCGGGCCGACCACCACGTCCACCCCGAGGGTCTCCACGGCGGGCAGCACGATCGTGCCGGCCTTGGTCTGCCAGATGCTGACCTTCTTGTCCATGAACATCGTGGTTCCCATGTACTTACCGAAGTCGAGCGCGCCGATGTAGTTGGGGATCTGCTCGAAGGTGTACGGACCGGGCACGATCTTGTTCTCGTGCACCGTCGAGTGCAGCCGGTTGATCTCCGCGCGGATCTCGTCGAGCAGCCGGCGCAGGCTGACCCGCATGGCCGCCATACAGGAGAACGCCTTCGCCAGGTCGGCGCCGAGGTGGTCCAGATCGTGCTCGATGCGGTGGAACCGCTCGTTGAAGCCCTGCTCACCGGGGGTCTGCCCGGCCTGCACCACGTCCTCGCCGTCGACCCAGTCGGTGTGCGCGAAGGTACGCGCGAACGGTGGCGGCGCGCAGCCCGGCTCCACCGCCGGGAACGACTCGGCGTAACTGAACACCCGCTTCGCGGTGCCCACGTTCTCGTAGATCCAGGACGAGACCAGCACGCTGGCGTCGGACGCCGGAATGCCGTGTTTGGTGAACGCCTCGTACAGCTCGGTGACGGTCACCCCGTCGTAGTTGATCTCACTCGCCATGGTGGTGTCCCTCTCAGAGCTGGTCGTACACGCCGCGGTGCCGGCGCTGCTGGAAGGTGCGGAAGGTCCGGGCCACCGCCGGGCGCAGCGGCTCGGCGGTGCCGTCGTCGTCGAGGTCGACGTGGTCACGACGGATGCCGAACGTGTTGACCTCCACGCCGAGCGGACAGACCCGCGACAGCGCGTTCATCAGCCGCTCGTACTGCTCCAGGTTCACCGTCACCCCGTCGGGCAGCTCCACCCGGAACTCGTACGGGTCGGTCCGGCCGGTCCGCACGTAGGACAGCGCCACCACGGCGACCAGCCCGGCGTGGGTGGGCCGCAAAACGGTCCGCGCGCCGACCGCCTTGATCTCCGCGGTGCCGCCGCCGAGCCCCACCGTGTACCAGCGGAACCCGGTGGCCCGGCGCTCGGCCAGGTTCAGCCCGGCCTGCGGCAGGCCGATCACGCTGCACACCAGCAGGACCCGGTTGCCCGTCTCGACGAGGGGCAGCGCGGCGGCGAGATGCTGGTCGCGCAGCAACCCGACCAACCGGGCGAGCCGGTCACCGGCGGCCGGCTGGCCCGCGATCAGCGCGGCGGCCAACGCGGCCGGCAGTTCGATGGTCTCCACCAGCTCGTCGGGGAGGCGGTTCAGTGCGGCCACCACCGGCGCCGGGTCCCGTACCGCCGGCAGAGCGGCGGCGGCCAGGACCGCGTCGACCGGTTGACCGGCCGGTCGGGTCGGCACGGCCGCCCACCGGGTGCGCGCCACCGCGTCGGTCAGCGGGTTCCACGCCGTCTCACCGGCGCTGGTCCAGGCCGTCCCGGCCGCGGCCAGCCCGGCCAGCAGCAACGCGTTACCGCCCGGGTCGCCGGGCGCGTGGAACTGCGCCTCGACGTTCGTGTCCGCGCCGACCGCCGCGCTCAGCGGCGCGGTCACCGCCAGCCCTCGGGTGGGCAGGTGCGACAGGTACATCCGGGTGGTGCTGATCCGGTGCGTGGTCGGCAGCCCGCAGAGCCGCCACAGCCACGCCACCTCGCCGTCGGCCGCCGCGGTCGGCACACCGGCGGCGCGGGCGGCGGCGATCAGCGCCTCGGCGGTCCGGTCGGCGGTGACCGCACGCCCGGTGTCCAGCACCCGGTTGCGCAGGTCGGTCGCCTGCGCGGGGGTCGGCCAACTCACGTCCACGCCGAGACCCAACTCGTAGCGGCTGCCACCGGCGTCGTCCTGGGCCCGGGTCACCTGCCACACGATCGACGAGCCGAGCGCCCGACAGACCCGCCCCGCCCGGTCCAGCGCGGCGGCCAGCGGCGGCGCGATGCCGTGCGTGCTGTCGAAGGTGTACGACTGGCGCAGGCTGGCCCGCAGCGCGGTGATCTCGGTCAGTCGGTTGGCGGGCAACGCCCGTCCGGCGTGCACCGTGTTGTTCGGCGGGGTGTTCGCGGGCAGCACGAGACGGTCCCGGCGCAGGTGGGAGAGGAAGTTCGTGCGGTGCTGCGGATCACCGGCGGCGACCAGCCGGATCGCCACCGCGAACCGGTCGTCGTCCTCGCGCAGGGTGAACCGTGCGCCACCGGGCAGGTCGGCGAAGAGCCCGGTGTTCGGGTCGGTGTCCGCGCCGGGGCCGTTGAGCAGCGTGCGTACCGCGCCCGGGGTGGGCAGCAGGAACCGCCGGTAGAGCCCGAGCCGGTGGGCGTACGCGGCGTCCGGCTCGCGGGCCGGTGGGGCCAGCCGGCGGGCGTACACCTCGCCGTTGGTCGGCTCGTGCACCAGCTCGTCGACGAAGCGGGCCACCCCGACGTCCGCGCCGATCCGGTCCAGCGCGTCCCGCCGGGCGTACGCCAGGGTGCGGTAGGCGTGCACCTCCCGGGCCGCGCGGCGCAGCCGGTGCTTCTCGTACGACACCAGGTAGAGCAACCGACCCAGGTTGCCCTCCAGCACGGCCAGCTCGACCAGCCCGGTGAGCGCGGCGCCGGTGACCGCCGTGGCGGCCGCACCGTCGACAGCGCGCTCGGCCGTGACGGCTACCGCGAACGAGGCGACCAGCGGCTCGTCGGTGGTGTCCGGGACGTACGCGGGCACCGACGCCCCGGCCGCCGACCAGGGCGCGAAGACCACCGGCGGTAGCGCCCGCTCCCCCGCGCCACCCGGGTCGACGGTGACGGTCACCCGCACGGTCTCCTCGGCCAGGTCGCGGCGCAGCACGACGGTGAGCAGCGGATGCCGGCTGGTCCAGTCCAGCACCGCGGCGCCGGTGCCGGTGAGGGGCACCACCACCCGCCGGACCGTTCCGGGGTAGGGGCCTTCCAGCTGGTCGACGAGGTTACGTTCGACGGACGGGTCGGCGCCGTCCACCGGTACCCGGATGTCGGTCATCGGGCCCCCGCTCAGACGATCCGGAACGGCCGGGGGTCGTCCCGGTCGACGTAGACGGGCACCTGGTTCGCGGCGAGTACCGCGTTGTCGCCGACCGGCAGTCGCTGCACGCCGTCGCCGGTGGGCGCGGTGCCGGTCACCACCACCGCCGAGTCGGCCGGGAAGCGGACCAGCCGCAGGTCGCGCACGTCGGCGACGCCCGGCTCGTTCATCAGCGTCCAGATCACCTCGGCGGCGCGGACCGGCTCGCCGAAGGGCAACTCGTCGACGTAGCGGCGCAGTCGGGCGTGCAGTCGGGCCCGCAGCTCGGCGGCGGCGGTGGACGCGTTCACCGTCTCCTTCGAACCGGTGGGCAGCGGCAGGCCCCGGATCACCAGGTCGGCCTCGACGCCGATGCCCACCTCGTCGGCGCGGTCCACCGAGGCGAAGATGCCCACCGGGCGGAGGTCCTCGATGACCGACTCGACGGCGGCGTGCAGACCGTCCGGGCCGTCCCAGATGGCGGCGGCGGTCGGCGCGACGAGGACCGTGACGTAGTACGGGTTGCCCAGGTCGCGTTCGGTGCTGAAGACCCGCTCGATGAAATTGAAGTTGCCGAAGATGGACTGGTTGAGGTCCAGTCCGCCCCGGCCGTCGAAGACCTGCACCTGACGCACGCCGGGCACGGTGGCCACGGCGAGGCCGATCGCCTCGGCGGTCCAGATGGAGCGGGGCGCGGCCAGCAGCAGTTGCCGGTAGCGGGCGTCGGGAACCTGCTGTTCGCCCCCGGTGAGCGCGACGGTGTGGGTGATCTCCACCAGCTCCGACCCGGCGGCCTGTTCGGCGTCGTCCAGGTCGGCCAGCAGGGTGTCGGCCCGGTTCCACCTGTCGATCTTCTGGTTGGGTTGTGCGGGGTCGAGGTTGTGCGCGGGGCCCGGGTAGAAGGCGGCGACGGCCGGCACCCGTTCGGCCACGGCGGTGGAGAGCACCACCGTCTCGTCCAGGGCGACGTGGTGCCCGCCGGGGGTGGACAGTCGGGCACCCCGGGGCAGGGTGAGCTGCGTGCGGCCGGTGGGCAGTGCGGCCTTCAGTTTCAGCTTCACCGTGCCCCGCGCCGGCAGGTACGGGCGGGGGATGCCGAGTTCCTCACCGAGGCGGGTCAGCGCGTCGGCGGTCGCGGACACCACGTACGAGTTGTCGTAGACGGCGCCGAGCGCCGCCCAGAGCCGGGCGTCCTCCAGCGCGGCCAGTTCGAGGACCTTGCGCAGCACCGCGCCGCTGGTGAGGTCGATGTCGTCGCCGAAGAGCAGCCGGGCGGTGGCCAGCTTCTCGGCGAGCAGCCGGGCGAAGGACTTCGGTACGAAGCCGCTCTCGACGATGCCGAAGCCGGTCGAGCCGGTGGACCGCAGCGCGGCGGCGTCGACGGCCAGCACGTCGGCCAGCTCGGCCGGGATTGTCTGATCAGACATTGGGCAGCTCCCCGAGATGCACCGAGAGCCGGTCGTCGGTGATGGTTTCGAACTGGACCTGGACCTGGAGGGTGCGCGACGCGCGCAGCGCGGCCCGCGACGCATCGGCAGCGCCGTCGGCGCTGCTCTGGCCGTTGTCGGGGCCACCGACACCCAGCCGACCGTCGTCGAGGTTCACGTCGACGATCTTGCGGACGCGCGGGTCCCGGTCGAGCAGGGTGATGATGCCGATGCGTACCTGTTCGCGGATCAGGTTCGGCTCGATCTGTTCGGCGAGGGCGTTGAGACCGTCGAAGCCGAAGGTGGCGTCGAAGACATTGGAGCCGCGCAGCGTGGTCAGCGCCACCGCGAGGCTCTGGGCCACGTTGTCGGTGCCGGCGACCAGCGCCAGCACCCGGCCGTTGGGGCCGTCGTCGAAGACGACGTCGCGGGCCAGGTCCACACCGGGCATGGTGGGTTCGAAGGCGAGGCCCCAGCCGAGGTAGCGGCGCTGGGCGGCCTGCCGTTCCCGTTCGGTCCGGTCCATGTCAGACCGCCTTCAGCTTGCTCTGCCCGGCGGTGGCGGCCAGGCCGGAGGTGCTGCCGTCGGTGGCGCCGCTGAGCGAGCCCAGTGCCACCCCGACCCCGCCCACGGTGAGCTTGCCGGCGGCTCCGGTCGCCGAGACCACGGTGCTGCACTGCTTGGTGGAGTTGCTGGTGGCGATGGTGCAGCCGGCCACCGACTTGCCGGTGATGCCGTCCAACCGGACCACCGGGACGCGGTTGACTGTCACCGTGCCCTGCCCGGCCGGGGAGACCTTCCCCTGGCTGGGGCAGTGCACGTCGCTCGACGTGGTGAGCACGAAGGCCATGTCGGTCTCCTCAGTGGACGTTCATCGCGTTGGCGACCTGGACGTCGACGTCGTCGGCGGCGATGTTGACGGTGCCGCCGCTGATGTTCACCGGGCCGTCGCCCGCGTCCAGGTCGATCTGGGTGGCGGTGATGGTGATCGAGCCGTCCTGCTTCATGACGATCGACGACCCGCCGGCGGCGTGTTCGATGGTGATGCTGTCGGCCTCGTCGGCCCGGGCCGGGCGCTGGCCGCGACCCCTCAACTGCGCTCGGCCCACCCGTACGGTCAGCTCGCCCAGCTCGATGACCCGGTTGCCGTCGCCGTCGGTGAGGTCGTGCGCCACCTTGCCGTCGTGGTCGGCGGGCACCACCGTGTCGCCGATCGACGAGCGACGGTTGGTGGCCACCCCGACCGGCAGCGACAACCACCAGTCCCCCGGCTGGGACACCGGGGCGTGCCCGGTGGGCCAGAGCGCGCCCACCTCCACCGGGTCGTCCGGCGCGCCGTTGCGGTAGGCCAGCGCCACCCGGGTGCCCGGGTAGCGGGGCAGGATGAGCCCGCAACCACCCCAGGCGAACGGGGTCAGGTAGGTCACCCCGGGCAGCGGGGCGGGCTGTTCCCGGCGGACCGGCAGGCGGCGGGCGCCGTTGGGGCGGCCGTCCGGGCGAACGAGGCCCTCCCACACCGTCTCGGTCTGCGCCGGTGGTTCGACCGCCCCGCTGGCGTTGGTGGCCGCCGCGCGTACCTCGCCGATCTCCAGGCCGCGGGTCTCGCCCCGGGCCGCCCGGGCGGCGCGGCGCACCGCCTCGGCGGCGGCCACACCGGGCGACGACGCCGGTCCGGCCGGCTCGGCGGCGGCCACGCCGGAGGCGTCACTCCAGCTGTCCCACGCCTGCGCGCCGGAGGCCACCTCGACGCCCTGCACCACGGTGACGAACCCGGCGGTCCGCGACACTGTGTGCCGGGCGGCGCTGAGGTAGAGCAGTTTCGCCCCCGCGCCCAGCTCCCCGGTCGACGGGGCGAACGGCGCGGCGAACGACCCGAGCAGGGCCGCGCCGACGCTGCCCAGCGTGGTGGCCTCGTCGGTCGCGGGCGGGTCGAAGCGCACCAGGTCGCCGGGCTTGAGGTCGGGGCGGCCCTTGAGGGTCAGCGTCCACGCCTTACGGCGCGGCGCGGCGGTGCCGCCGGATTCGGTGGCCGCGTACGGGTCGGTGTCCTGGCTGCCGTTCTCGGTGCACGCCAGCAGGCCGGTGGCGAGGGTGAGCGGCTTCGGTTCGCCCTCCGGGTACGGGATCGGCCGCTTTCCGACGTGCACGGTGCCGTCGCGGATCAACAGCATTCCCCGCCCGTACGCGTTGAGCGACTGCTGCACCGCGCCGCCGATCCGCTCCAGCGCGGCCCGGTAGAGCAGCCCGGCGCCGAAGGCGGCCCGTTCGTCCCCGGCCGCCTCGGTGGCGCCGGAGGTCATCGTGCCGTCCGGGTCGGCGCCCCAGGTGGTGATGTCCACTCCGGTGCGCCGGGCGATGGCCGACACCGCGGCGCTGAAGGTGGCCGCCTCGAAGCGTTCCGCGACCCGCTGACCGAGCCGGGCGTACGCCTGCTCGACGAGGGTCAACTCGGTGTCGTAGGTCCGCTCGCCGGTGAGTCGGCGGATCTTCGTCACCCGCAGCACGGCGACCAGCGCCTGGGTCAACTCGGCCGGGGTGGGGCCGGCGTTGACGCCGACCAGGTTGGTGAAGAACGCGCCGACCGAGGTGTTGGCGTCGCGCCAGTACAGGTGCAGCTTCGCCACCAGCGGCGGCTGCCCCTCGGCGGTGCGCAGCGCGGCGAAGTGCTCGTCGATGAGCCCCTGCACGGTGACCGTGTACGCGCCCGGGCCCAGCCCGTCGGGCAGGGCGGCGTCGATGGCCGCGTAGTAGTCGGCGCTGGTCAGCGTGAGCGCCACGTCGGGGCTGAGCCCGGTCGGGGTCTCCCGGTGGAAGGTGATGGTCCAGCCGGCGTCGTTGCCGACCGCGCCCTGGCGGACCTGACCGGTCTGGAACGGCGTGAACGTCATCGCAGAACCCTCCGCAGCTTCTTGTCGAGCAGGTACCGGTAGCGCAGCCGGGCCGGGCCCAGCTCGGACTCGACGCGCTGCGCGGGTGGGCGGCGACGCCAGACGAACTCGTTGATCGGCGGCGGCCCGAACTGGTCCACCGCGCGGTCGGCCCGACGCCAGGCCAGCACGATGGACGAGCCGTAGTCGCCGGAGCCGCGTACCGTCCCGGCGTGCAGCAGCCAGGCGAGCACCAGCACCTCGACGGCGACCGGGGCGGACCCGGTGGGGTCGGCGGGTGTGCCGGCGTCCGGGCAGACCCGGCGCAGACCGGCGGCGAGCGGCACCGAGCCGAGGATCCGGGTGCCCTGGCGGACGACGAGGCGCAGCGGCACCCGGCCGACCAGCGCCGGGGGCGGGGGTGCGGTCGGCGGCGCGGGCCGGGGGGCCAGGTCGTCGGCGGAGCTGCTCACCACGGCGAGCGGGTCGGTGGCGAGCCACTGCCGGGCCAGCCCGGTGGGCAGGATCAGCACCGCGTGCACACCGGCGCCCAGCTCGACGCGGTGCGGGAGGCCGGCGGTGAGGTTCTGCCGTACCTCGGTGAACCCGTCGGGCACCTCGACTGGTGTCTCCGGCAGCAGGTAGCGGTCGATCGGGAACGGTGGCATCAGTTGCCCAACCCGTCGGCGAGCGCGCCGACTCCGATGCTGGCCACGTCGAGCAGCTTGCCGAGCAGGCTGGGACGGGGCACGTGGACGAGGGTGATGGTGGTGTCCAGGACGTCGCGGCGCGCGGCGGAGGCGTTGAAGGTCAACGACTGCACCTGCATGTCGGTGCGGATGGTCATCGAGGTGACCAGGATCAGCCCGCCGAACTTCCCCCCGGAGTACGCGGCGAGGGCGGTTCCGCGTTTGCTCGCCTCGGCCATCGTCTCCAGGGCGAACTTCCAGGCGTAGCGTTCCGCGCCGACGAGCACGCCGGTCAGCGTGATGGTGTCGTCGTGGGTGGCCACGATGGCCTTGTGCGCGGTGGAGCCGATCGGCGGCAGGTGGTACGTCTGGGCGAGGGAGATGGCGGTGACCGCCCACAGGGGGATCGGCAGCACCCCGTCGCTGATGATCGCCGACGGCACCGTTCCGTACCGCATGAAGCTGCTGGTGATGGCCATGCTCAGCGCCCTCCGACGGGTGGCAGTGGCACCGGTGCACCGGTGGGTTCGACGGCCAGGCCGAGGTCGCGCAGGGCCTGGGTGATCTCGCGTACCTCACCGGCGGCGCTGGTGACGCGAAGCCGCAGCCGACGCTCGGCCAGCGCGGCGCTGATCCGCGCGGGTCGGGTGGACGCGGAGCCGCGCCGGTTGATCCGGTCGATCTCGGCGGCGGCGTCCTCCATCCGGGAGATCGCGTCGAGGATCCGCGGGTCGGGGGTGAACCCGGGGTCGTCGCGGTGCAGCCGGGTGATGGCGTCGCGGAAGTCGGCGGCGTCTCGGCGCAGGTTGGCGACGAGGTTGTCGGTGAGCGCGCTGACCCCGGTGACGCTGGTGGCCCGGTGCGACTTGTCGTCGATCAGCCACACCCACCCGTCGTGCCCGATGCCGACCAGGTCGGTGCCGGCGACCTTGACGTTGGCGTCCGGGCCCTTGAGGAACAGCTCGACGCTGCTCAGTGAGAACGCGGCGCTGTACTCGCCGAGGACACCCCGGCCGTAGGTGACCATGTCGTGGCGCAGGTAGGCGCGGAAGCCGGGGCCGTCGTCGGCGCGGCCACCCCGGTCGCGGAAACGCCGCCACAGGGTGGTCAGGGCCTCCGGGTTGTGCAGGGCGAGTTGCTGGGTGAGCCAGACGTCGCCGCCGGCCACCACCGCCCGCAGGTCCGCGTCCCCGATCCGGGCGAGGGCCTCGGCGAGCCGGGCGTCGCTCACCTGCAGGGCGCGGGAGCGGGCCCGACCGAGGTCGTCGACGGCGGTTCGCAGCCGCGCCAGCTCGTCGGGGGTCAACCGTCCGCCGAGGCGGGTCTCCAGGTCCGCGACGGCGGCCCGCTTGGCGCTCTCGCTCTCGGCGGCCACCGTGCGCCACAGCGCGGCCGGTTCCAGCTCGGCGGCGCGGCGCAGCGCGGCCTGCCGGTCCGCCGGCATGGCCCGGAACGCGTCGCCGACCATCGCGGCGGGCTCGACGTGCCGGCCGGCCGCGCCGCTGCCGGCGTCGAACTCGCGCAGCAGCGAGTCGGCGTACGCGCCCGCGTCGTCGGCCAACCGCAGCGGTGCGTCGCCGACGATGCCGTCGCGGGGTCGGCTCAGCTCGCGCATCTCGGTGCTGAGCTGGTCGAAGTACTCGCCGAGGGTGGCCACCCGCACTCCCTCGGGCAGGGTGCCGCCCTCCAGCACGTGGTCGAGGATCGCGGCGATGTTGTCGCGCAGCACGGCGATGCGTTCCAACCGGTTGAGCGCGTTGCCCAGGTGCAGGTCACCGACGTCGTCCACGATGCGGCGGATGAGGTGCTCCAGCAGCCGCCGCGAGCGCACCTCACCGGCCTCGCTGTGCTCCGCGACGGTGCGCATGAAGCGGCGCAGCCGGGGGTTCGCGTCGGCGGCGGCGTGCACGGCGGCGGCGTCGAGGAACCGGCCGGCGCGGAACCGGCGCGGCCCGGTCACGGCCGCACCACCGGTACGCGCGGCCCGGCGGCGGCGCCACCGGGCGGGGAGTCGAGCACCATGAGGATGAACCGGGCGCCCTCCGGGCCGCCGACCGCGCCGCTGAGCATCGCCTCGCGTTCCACGTACGTGAGGATCGGCTCCATCAGCTTCTGCACGACCCGTTCCAGCACCTCGTTGAGCAGGATCTCGCTGAGGAAGCTCTGGAGCAGGTCGCGGGACGCGGCCTCGACGATCTGCCGGGTGACGCGGCGTACCACGTACCCCCGGGCGGCGCGCAGCCCGGCGCGGACGCCGAAGCGCAGGGCGACCCGGCCGCCGCGCACGGCCGCGCCGCCGATGGTGCCGGCCTCCGGGATCAACGACATCGCCAGCCCGAGGTACGCGGCGAACAGCTCGACCTCGACCTCGGTGCGGGTGAGCACCAGCTCCGGGTCGAGCATGGAGCCGTACAGGCGCTCGCGCTGGTGGGCGTGCGCCACGTCGACGGCGGCGACGGCCACCCCGACGACGAAGCCCAGCGGTGGGCAGAGGACGGACAGCGCGATGATCCCCACCATGGTGGCGAAGGCGCTCAGCGCCTCCCGGCCCAGTTCCGTGCTGAACAGGTCGTCGACGCCTGTCGCGTAGTAGAGGTTGCCGCCGAAGAACTCGCCGATCTGCTGGTGGGTCACCAGGTGGATGCCCTGCAGCGCGAACCGGCCGCCGGGGATCGTCGCCGACGGGATGTGTTCGCTGATCCGGCTGGACCGGAACGCGAACCGGGCGTCGGTGCGAGCACGGCCGAGCATCTCGGTGTTGTTGCGCCGCATGTCCTGCAGCACCCGCCACAGCTCGTCGCGGATCGCTGCGCGGTTACCGGCGAAGCGGGCCAGCACGTCGGGCAGGTCGGTGATCTGCTTGACCAGCGGGTCGATGCCCTCGGCCTCGCCGCGCTGGATGACCAGCGCCTGTTCGATCTCCGCGAGGGTCCAGAGCACCGCGTGCGAGTCGCGGATCCGGGTGGTGCCGTCACGTTCGACGATCTCGCTGGCCGCGCCGGGGCTGCTCAGGGCGGCCTCGGTGGCGAGGAACGCGCTGGAGATGGCGCGGGCGGCCCCGTACCAGGCGGTGGACGGGTTGGCCATGCTCAGCGTGGCGACGGCGCCGCCGCCGAGGTCGGTGTGCGCAGACACCCACCGGGCGGCCTCGTGGCGGCGCAGCCGCTCCCGCAACCCCTGCAACTCGGCGTAGTCGGTGAGCTGGGAGACGATCAACCGCTCGAAGATCGGGGCGTACCTGTCGAAGTTGGTGATCCGCGCGTCGATGCCGGTCCGCGAGCTGAGCAGCAGTTGCACGAGCATCGCCTGGCTTCCGACGACGAAGAGCTGCCCGACGGCGCCCTTCACGGCCGCGCTGAACGGCTGGACGAAGTGCAGGTTCCAGGACGCGGACGTGTCGATCCAGCCGCCCTGGATCCGGGCGAAGTGCTCGGGCCGGCTGTAGCGGCCCATCACGAGTTGGGCGAGGCGGTCCAGGCGGGGCACCACCCCGGCCAGGTGGCGCAGGAACTGCACGGCGGGCGAGGCGACCGGCCGGAAGTCCAGCGGGCCGAGCCGTCCGGTGCCCTCCGGCACGGGTCGGGCGAACGCCTCCCGCTCGGCCGAGCCGACCAGCAGGCTGATCGCCGCGGCCCGACCGCGCAGCATGGCGGCGGCCTGGAGGCAGAAGTTCGCCGGATACCGGCAGGGCTCGCCCATCTGGAGCCGGAACGCGATGTCGTCCATCAGTCGGCGCAGCTCGTCGCCGTCCGGGCCGAGCGCGGCCAGTTCCGGTTCGCCGTTGAAGGGGGCGCAGGCCGGCATCTCGGAGTGTGCGCCGGTGACGGCGGGGAACCGTCGACCGTCGGTGCCGGGTGGGGCGCTGGGGGTGCTCGGGTCGAAGACGAACCCGCCCCGACGTGCCCCGCCGGTGCCGTCCCCGCTGCCACCGGCACCCCCGCCGGGTCCGGTGCCGGTGCCCAGGCCACCCGGCCCGCTGCCACCTGGCCCGCTGCTCGTACCACCGGGTCCGCTGCCGGGGCCGGATCCACTGCCCGCGCCCGCGCCGCTGCCGTCGCCGATGCTTCCCCCGAACGGCGCGTTCGGATCGGGTGGGGTGGCCGGTCGGTGCTCGACGCTGATCGGCAACAGGTTCGCCGTACCGGTCCAGTGCAGCGTGCTGTCGGTCTCCTCGGTGCCCACCAGCAGCAGCGACATCCCGCCGACGCGAACCACCACCAGGCTTGTCGGCAGCGCCCCACCCACCGAGGCGAGGATCGCGTCGACCCGCCTGGCCACCTCCACGTCGACGGCCCGCTCGACCTGCGCCCGGTACTCCTCGACGCTTGTCGTCTCGCCGCGTGGTTGGGCGATCCGCAGCCGCCGCCGGATGTCGTCGCCGATCTCGTCGTCCACCATGGCCACCAGCCCGGCCCGGTCGGTGACCGGCCGACGTTCCACCGTCCCGGGCTGCGGGCTGGGCACCCGCGCCTCCACCTCGAAGTGCGGCTGCGGGGTGGCCCGGAACACCGTCTCACCGAACGAGTCGAAGGTCAGGTACGACAACGGCGTGGTGGTCACCAGGACCAGCCACACCTGCCGGCCGCCGGGGTCGATCACCCGGGCGATGACGCCCTGCGGGGTGCCCGACGGCAGGCCACCGTGCTGGCGTACCGCCTCCCGGGCCAGCTCGGCGAAGTGACCCACGAGGTGGGTGACCGGCCGCAACAGCCACTGGTGGGTGACCGCAGGCGGTTCGTCGCCGTCCACCGGCACCTCGGCGGCGTCCCCACCGTCGTCGTAGGACGGCACCCGGTAGACCGCGAGGAGGTGACGCATCCGCTGCGGGTCGAACAGCTCCTCCGCCGGCTCACTCAACGGCACGGCCACCCCGGGCGGCAGGCCCGGGTCCAGTCGCGCCGCGGTGACCACCTCGTCGATGCGCCGGCGCAGCCGGGCCTCGAACGCCCGCCGGTCGTCCGGGGACACCCCCTGCACGCCCGCGCCGGTCCAACCGAACTCCGGCGCTTCGGCGCGTACCTCCAGGTAGCCGCCGCGGGGCGCGACCACCTCGCGGCGGGAGCGTTCCAACGCGCGGGCCATGGCCGCGTCGAGCGCCTCGGTCACAGCCTCCGGCCGCTCGGTCACCGACCGGGCGTCCAGCCGGATCCGCACCGGCACGTGCACCGAGATGGCCACCGTCAGGACCGCCCGTCCAGGTGCTCGGCGAGGCGGGCCAGCGCGAGGTCGGCGAGCGCGTCGGCGTCGAGGG
Organism: Micromonospora sp. WMMD964; assembly: GCF_029581455.1. NCBI lineage: Bacteria > Bacillati > Actinomycetota > Actinomycetes > Micromonosporales > Micromonosporaceae > Micromonospora > Micromonospora sp. WMMD964. Next base: position 4,814,799 of record NZ_CP120860.1, read on the forward strand.
CGCCGCCGGCCGCGACCACCTCGATCTCCACCGGGAAGTGGTACGCGATGACCGCGCGGTCGTCCTCGGCGACCTGCTCGGCCTCGGCCTCGCTACCGGCCGCCGGCAGCACCACCTCGCCCGCGTGCACCAGGGCCAGCCCGGTACGGGTGACCCGGGCGGCACGGCCAGCACCGGTCGCCATTCGCTACCTCCGGTTGATCGTGGTGGGGTTACGGCAGGACGGACGGGTCGCCGGTCTTCGGGTCGACCGAGGCGGCCAGGCTGAAGCCGCTGAAGGTCGCCGCCGGAGCGCCGGAGATGGTGGCGGTGGTCGGGGTGGCGCTGGTGATCAGGCAGTCCCGTAGGACGAAGGACGAGAACGCCCAGTCGTCGCCGGTGTGCTCCAGCAGCGCGATGTCGAACAACTCCCCGTCGAGGGCCAGCTTGGTGAGCCGGCCGGCGACGTCCCCGATCGCCTTGACGGTCATGGTGAAGTTCATCGACACCGGCGCGTGGATGACACCCAGGTGCGTCACCTCGCACGAGTGCAACGCCTCGACGTTGAGCGAGAAGGACGGGCTGAACGAGTCGATGGGGCTGATCAGCACCGTCTCGGTGCCCTTGGTGTACTGCACCGCGAGGCGGGTCTTCCACTCCATGGTCTGGTTCCTCCGGGTCAGAACTTGGCCACGAGCGTGACCAGCAGGCGGCTCACGGCCGGGCCGTACGTGACGGTGACGACCAGGTCGACGGTGCGGTCGGCCCGGGCGGCGGTGACGATCGAGGTGTCGGTGGCGGTACGCGCGACCTCGGGGATGGTGAGGATGTCCAGCACCGGGATCTCGATGGTGTAGTCGTCGATCACCGCCTGCCGCTTGAGGGGGCCGAGGATGCCGTCGACCTGGGTCTTCAGCAGCGTCATGCCGGGCTTGGTGATCCGCGCGTCGCCGACCAGGCCGATCAGGCCGGCGCGCAGCATGAACTCGATCTGGTCGAGGGTGCGCACCAGGTCGACGTGCAGCAGGCTGGCGTCGGAGGTGAACAGTCGCCCGTCGGCGAAGTGCAGGCTCTCCCCGGTGATCAGGGTCGGATCGATGATCGGCGTGAGGTTGGCCTCGGAGAGGCCCTTGATCTCGGCCGGGCTGTACTGCTCGGCGACCGGCATGGCGACCCCGCGGATCTTCTTGAGCACGATGCTGTGGTGCACCGGCAGGCCGGCCACGGCGGCCATCGCGGCGGTGGCCGCGTCGCCGTCCGCGCCCCGGGCGGCGATCATCACCATCCGGCTGGTGCTGCTCTTGAGCGGGTTCGCGGTGGCCGTGACGTCCGTGACGTAGGTGGGGCTCTTGTCGGTGGCCGGGTTGACCATGGCGAAGCCGATCCGCCGTTGGCCGGCCGCGGACATCGTCTCCACGTGCGCCTTCAGGGCGTGCAGTCCGGTGGGTGCGCCCGCGCCGGCGGGGTTGCCGACGCTCGACTCGTTGGCCAGCGACACCATCGTCACGTCGTCGGCGGCCTCCAGACCGCCGAGCGCGGCGGCGTAGTCGTCACCGGCGACCTTGACCCCGTACACCTTGGCCGGGCGCGGATCCTGCAGGAACGCCAACTCCAGCGAGTTGTAGAGGGCGTTGCGGACCACGTTGCCGGCCTGCCGGCGGGCGAAGTTGGTGACCGCGTCGTCGAGGGTCTCGATCCGCACCGGCGTGTTCGTCGGCGCCGAGCCGCCGTCGGCAGTGGACGGCGCCTTGCCCACCACGGCGATGACGCCCGGGGAGCGCTGCGCCAGCGGGGCCGGTGGTGGCACGATCCGGACCTCGATGAACGGGAATGCTGCTGTCGGTGCCACGGGTCCTCCCGGACGATGTCGCTACTGGTCTGAGTTCTCAGGTCGAGACGGCGGCGAGCCCGATGCCGCTGCGGGCGAGCCACTGGCCGGCCCTCGCGAACCGGGCGGCCCGCTTCTGTGCGTCGGTGCCGGTGTCGCCGCCGGGCCACCCGTCGTCGTCGAACGTCTCGACCGGGACCACCCAGACGGCGACCACCCGGTGTCGTCGCCGGACGTCGTCCGGCGCGGGCACGTCCAGCCCCGACTCCTCGGCGCGGGCCCGCACCAGGCGGGTCTCGACGAGCAGGTCGGCCAGGGAGAAACCCTTGTCGCGGACCAGCACGGCGGCGGCGAACGGCAGTGGGCGCGGGGTGGGTGGAGCGGCCGACGGCGCGGCGTAGCGAAGCTTCACGGTGGCACCGGCGGCCTGCCCGCGCATCCGTGTCACCAGGTCACCGGCGTTCGTGGCGCCGATCCCCGCGAGCAGCCGGTCCAGGTGCGCGTCGGTGAACGCGGCCGGTTGGTGCAGCCGGGCCCGTAGCCGGGTCACCAGCCGCGTGCGGCGCTCGGCCTCCAACTGCGCCGGATCGGTCGGCAACGCGCCCAGGTCGGCGATGATCTGCGGGTCCACGTCGAACGCGGGCACCGCCACGTCGAGGTCCTCGACCCGGTCCCGGGCGGCGCTGGACCGCACCACCAGACTGCCCCGCCACAACGCGTCGATGCGCAGCGCCGAGCCGCCCAGGCCGTGCAGGCGTACGCGCAGTTCGGTGCGGGTGGTGCCGCCGGAGCCCAGCCACTCCCCCTCGGCCACGGTGACGGGGGCGGCGGCGAAGCCGAGGGTCAGCTCGTCGAAGACCGCCGCGTACGGCGGCGCGACGGGCATCGCCTCGGTGTCGTACGCGGCCTCGACCAGGTGCGCCAGCGACGCGTCGTCGAAGAGCGACGCGCGGGTGCCCGGGTCGGCCAACCGCACCAGCACCCCGTCGACGAAGTCCACCGCACGGCCTCCCCGTTGCCCGCGCCGACGCACAGTGCCCGGCTCGGCACGAGGATCGCGAAGAGCCCGTCACCCGACCGTCACCACCACCGTCACCGGCCCCGCGTACCGCCCCGACTGTCGGGAACTGAGCACGCGGTCAACGGAGCAGGGGCGGCATGTCCTCGGACGAGCCTGATGCCACTCCGGCATCAAGATGCCTCTGTGGCATCAGGCTGTCGGCGGTGACCGGGCTCGCGTGCCCGACCGGAAGCAGCACGAGCATCCCGATGCCGACCCAGACGTACGCGTTGGCGCCGAGGAACCCCAGCGGCCCGGCCGACCCGTTGGCGAAGACCCAGACCAGCCCGCTGCAGAGCACGACGTACCCGGCGACGCCCGCACGTGCCCGACGACGGGCGCTCGGCTCGACCGGCGGCCACGGCAGCGTGGACGCCGCGAGCACCACCAACCCCGGCACCAACCACACCAGGTGGTGCACCCAGGTGACCGGGCTGACCAGGCACGCGACCACACCGGTCAAGGCGAATCCGGCCCGTTCCTCGCCGAGGCGCACCGCCCGGCGTACCCGCGTCGCCCACACCACCAGCACGACGGCGACCAGCGCCACCCACAGCCGCCGGTCCGGGTGCGTCGGGTCGAGCCGGGCGACCACGCCCAGCAGGGACTGGTTCGACACGTACGCCAACCGGCCCACCCGGTCGGTGTCCCACAGCGCCTCGGTGAAGAACGTGCGGGTGGCGTCGGGCGCGAGCGCGGCCGTGACGGCGGTCGCGGTGACGGCGGTGCCGATGGCCGTGGCGGCGGCCCGCCAGCGCCCGGTGACCAGCAGATAGCCGATGTAGACCGCCGGGGTGAGCTTGACCGCGGCGGCCAGCCCGGTCCCGACGCCGGCGAGCCGACTGCCCCGCTCCACCAACCACAGGTCGAGGTAGACCAGCGCCACCAGCACCAGGTTGACCTGCCCGAAGCTGACCGTGTCCCGCACCGGGTTCAGACCGGCCAGCAGACAGCACGACAGCGCGAGCGCGTACCAGCGACTCCACCCGTGGCGTCGGGCCACCGGGTCCACGAGCAGGTGCAGCAGGAACGCGACGGCCAGGGCGGTGAGCAGCAGGTTCGCCACGATCGTCGGGTACCAGGCCAGCGCCGCCATCGGCAGCATGCTCGCGGCGGCGAACGGCGGGTAGGTGAAGCCGTAACCGTTGCCGGTGGTCCACTCGTACAGGTCACCGCCGCGCGCCCAGTGCCCGACCGCGCCGTGGTAGACGCCGACGTCGAACCACCCCCGGTGACCGGGGAGCACCGCGATGGCCACCGTGAGGACGGCGGCCAGCACCGCCACCGTGGCCGCCCGACGCCGGTCGGCGCTCATCGCACCACCCGCACGGCGGCCGGTGGCACCAGCAGGCGCAGTGAACCGACCGCGAGCAGCCCCACCAGCACCCCGGCGGCGGCCAGCATCGCCTGCCCCGCGTCCGGTCCGAACCCACTGGGCAGCGCCACGAACGCGAGCACCACCGCCCCCGACGCCGCCACCGGTCGGGCCCGCCCGTGGGCCGCCGCCGCGACCAGGACCAGACCCCAGAGCGCGTACCAGGGCCGGGTAGCCGGGCCGAGCAGCGCCGCCGCCAGCAGCACCAACCCCAGCGCGTACGCCGGGCCGAGTCGCCGCCGATGGCACCACGCGGCGACCGCCACCGCCAGTACGGCGGCCACCCCCAACGCCAGGCAGAACCGCATCGGGGCGTCGCCCAGGTGCAGACCGGACCGCCCGGCCGCCCGCACCGCCACCCGACCGAGCGCGCTGGACACCGACCAGCTGTGCCGGTACATCGGAGTGCCGAGCGCGCCGACCCACCCGTACCCGATGCCGGTGGCCCAGGTGACCGCGGCGGCGGTGCCCACCGCGACCCCGGCCGTGCGCGCCACCGAGGTCGACAGTCCACGGTGCCGCGCGGCGAGCGACACGACCACCAGCAGCGCGACCACCGCCGGCACCTTGACCAGCGCGGCGAGGGTGACCAGCACGGTCGCCGCGCCGTAGCGGTGCTCGAAGGCGAGGCTGAGCCCGGCCACCAGGAACCCCAGCATCACCGCCTCGTTGTGCGCCCCGGCGATGAGATGCAACGGTACGAGAGGGTTGAGCACGCCCAGCCAGAGCGCCGCCGACGGGTCGACACCGCAGTGCCGGGCCAGCCGGGGCAGGTACGCCACCAGCAGCGCCACCCCGGCCACCGCCACCAACCGGAGGCCGAGCACGCCCAGCACCAGCTCACCGCCGGTCGCCCCGCTGACCGCGGCCGCCACCGCGAGGAACACCGGCCCGTACGGCGCGGGGGTCTGCTGCCACATCTGCGGCACCTCCACCGCCAACGCGCCGCCCAACTGGGCCACCCCGTGCCGGTACACGTCGATGTCGGCGAGGACCATGGCGCCCTGCGCCAGATAGCTGTACGCGTCCCGACTGAACAACGGCGGCGCCACCAGCAGCGGCCCCGCCCAGCAGGCCAGGGTGAGCGCGGCCGACCGCCGGTCCACGACCTCGTCGGGTGCGTGCCGGTGCCGCCCCGCCCACCACCAGGCGGCGACGAGGAGGGTCAGGCCGGCGTACCCGCAGAGCAGCCCCGGCCCGGCGAGCTGCCGCAGCGCGCTCCACCAGGCCCAGTGCGCGCCGACGGGCAGCGCCCCGGCGGCCAGGCCGGCGCCGGACAGCAGCGTGGCACCGACGCCCCCGAGCAGCCGGTACGCGAAGACGGTCGGCAGTGTGCGCACCCGGGCAGGATGTCGTCCCGGGCTGACCGGCACGCGACGCCCCGACGATCACCAGACGACGGCGTGGTGTCGTACCGGCTTCGTCGTCGACGGCGCTCCCGGCCCGGCCCGCCGACGGCGTGGTCGTCGTAGCGGCTTCGTCGTCGACGGCGCTCCCGGCCCGGCCCGCCGACGGCGTGGCTACGGGCATATCGGGCATTGGTTGTTAGCGTGGGACGCGGATCCGAGGCCGTGGAGGGGTGCCATGACGGACGCCCCCGACGGCAGGCCGAGGCCCCCTGTGCAGTGGCGGCGCCGAGGCACCCGCGCGCTGGTCGCCGCCCGCGACGGCAGTGTCCGCGGTTGGCGGTGGTGGGCGCGGAGCTGGGATCGACTTGTCGCCGCGCTCCAGGACGAGGCACCCGTCGGACCCGCTGCCGCACCGGCACCGTCCGGCCCCCTCATCGAGCAGCGCGACGCGCCCCGACTGATCGCCGTGCCCGCCAAGGGCTACGTGTACTCGTTCTACGTCCGCGCCACCTTCGCCTGGTCGTCACCGGCGACCATGCGGGCGGAGGTGCTGAGCTGGTACGTGCAGTACTTCCAACCCAACGCGATCCAGCGGCTGACCCGCCTCGCCGCCGACGCCGCCCGGGACCTGCCCCCACACCGGGCCGCTGACCTGGAGGTGGCGTTGCAGCAGGCGCTGGCCGAAGACCCCCGGTGGCACTACCAGCGGGGCGACATCGTCATCACCTGCCGCCCCGACGCCGCCGTCCGCCTCGACGAGCGGATCATGCCGGCGCTCCAGCCGCACGTCGACCGGATGGTGGAACTCGAATACCAGTTCGAGGAGCAACTCCGCAAAGCCCGGTACGCCGAACACCTGAGCCGCCAGTGGGCGACCATCCTCAGCGACGACGCCGACGACCAGGACGTGGCCGACGCCCGCGACCAACTGCTCACGGCGCAACGGGAAGCCGCCCGCTGGATCACCGACCTCCTCCGCCGCCACGGCGACCACCCACCAGACCCGCCGACCACACCCCCGATCCCTGCCCAGCCCGGCCCCGCCCCGCCCACCACCGACTGAGCCGCACCCGTCACCCCTGCCCCGGTCGCTCCTCGCCCCCGCCCTCGCCCTCGCCCCCGCCCTCGCCCCTCCATGATCAAGTGATGAAAAGTAGGTTTCGGGGCGCTCTCAGAGCTCTTTCTCATCACTTGATCATGGGCCAACGGCGTCGGGCCGCGAGGATGTCGAGGGTCTCCTGACGGACCTGGAGCGGATCCGTGACGAGGCGGCGATGCGTGAACCGGACAACGAGGATTCCGATGGTGGCAAGCAGTGCATCTCGACGCAGGTCGATCTCACGTTCAGCCGGATCGCCATGGCTGGTCGCGCCGTCCAGCTCGATGTCGACCCGCTCCGCCTCGGCGAACAGGTCCAGGTAGAAGGTTCGGCCGCCGACCTGCACCCGCACCTGCCGGGCGAACGTCGGCATCCCCGGGCCGGTGAAGACGTGGTCATGGCCCCAGATCTCCAGCGCGCTCCGGCAACCCGCCGCGAGCCGGTCCAGCAGACCACACAGCGCCGCACGGTCGGGAACCCTCGGCACCTCCGCGAGCGCGGTGACCAGGCGCTGCGGGGTGGTGAGCCGGTCGTTGACCGCACGGATGAGCGGCCCCGACCGGTCGACCGACGGCAGCAGCGGCCAACAGTCCACCAGGGTCCGGTCGAGCCGGGTGACCGGCAATCCGTTCCGGGTCACCGCGTACGGTGGTGCCACCGCGAAGTCGGACCGGTGGCGCACCACGAGTTGGGGGCGACCCCGTAGCCCCGCCCCGCTGGGCAGGTCCAGATACACCGGCTCGCCGGTCGCCTGGCAGCGGAGTCCCCACACGTCGAGCGCGGTGAGGCGACTCAACGCCGCCCGCCCTCCGGTGTACGCCAGCGCCGCCCGTCGCGCCATCTCGGGCCCGACCCGGGCCAGCGGCGGCAGGCCGGGGTCCGCCTCACGGACCAACGCGGCGTCAACGTAGATCCCGGGTAGCACCCGTACCAGCCGTCCGGCCCGGCAGGCGCCCTGAAGCACCCAGGGCGGCGCCACGCTGAGCATCTCGCGCCGTATGGCAAGGCCGCCACGTCGATCAAGCAGGGCTTGCAAGCGAACGTCCACGAGCCCACCGTGCCTCTGATCGCCATCAAGGCGAGGGCTGCTGTGGACAGCGAACGCACTTGTGCACGGCAGCCCGATGCCCCTGCGGTTGTGGTATACGGAGGAGGCTGACACAGCCGGGTACGCAGTCAGGACCGATCAGGCTGGGGAGAGATGCGTCATCTGCACAGGTTCGGCGAGAACTGCCTGGGCTGCCGGGATGTCCGCCAGTCGGGAGGCCAGGGTGGCGACGGCGAGTCGCTCCGGCAAGGCGGCACTGAACTTGAGACCGGCAAGCGCCTTACCGGCCACGTCGGGCAGGCAGATCCGATCGGCCGCATCTGCCATGGCCTGATGCACCATTGCGCGGTCCACATCCGGCCGCAGCCGGATGGAGGCGTCGTCGTACCGTTGGCCCGGATCAGCGAGTTCACTCAACGTGGCGATCAAAGTGGCATTGGCGCGAAAGCCTGCCCAGGTCCACCAACGCACCTCACCGTCGCCGTCTCTGACCAGCACCGGGCCAGCGGGATGCACGACAGGGGCAGCCTCGTCCCGTAGAACAGCGAGTCTGCTCTTCGCCCGACCGGTGAGGGCGACCGGCGGGTCGGCACCGAGCAGCACATCCCGCATTGCCCGAACCATCCGGAACGACAGTCCCTGCGGTGATCCGTCGGTCATCCAGAGGGCCCTTCCACCGCCCTCGGCCGGCTCCACGAAGCAGCGTTGACGCCTCCAGTCGACATGGGTGACGCGCCAGCTTCGGCCAGCGAGTAGCAGTAGCCGGGGACCGAGCACCTTGGCCGTCAACAGTGCGGGATCGGTCCGGCCGATCTCGCTACGACCAGCCAGCACGGTGAACTGCGGTGGTGCGGTGAACACCGCCAACATGTCCATGAAGTGCCGATGCCCGAAGCGCGATTCAGCTTCTGGCCCGATGAAGAGCATCCCGGAGTCGATATCGAGAAAACCACACTTGACGAGGTGACGAACGATCACATCCGCGCTGTTGTCGAACGGCATCAGGCCGTTCCACTCCTGCGACCAGAGGTTGTCACCGATTCGGTGCTTCTGGAGCGCGAGCGCCAGCATCTGCTGGGCCACTATGTGCCGCGGCTCAGGCGGAGGTACGACCGCCTCGACCCAACCCTGTGCCCATAGATTCAGCAAGCCAGCGGCATGCAGCAGGCCTTCCCCGTCCAAGGCGAGGAAGAGGCAGTTGCGACTGCTGCCGGGGCGCCGGCCCGTCCGGCCGATCCTCTGCAGGAATGCCGCGACGCTCCGTGGGGCGTTGATCTGGATGACACGGTCGAGGTCACCCACGTCGATGCCGAGCTCCAGTGTGCTGGTGGCGACGATGACGCAGTTCCGCTCCTGCGCGAAGGCCTCCTCGGCCCGACGCCGCTCATCGACCGAGAGCGACGCGTGGGAGAGGAACGTCGTCACATTGAGGGCGCGCAACCGCTGGCCGAGATCCTCCACCAGGGCCCGAGAATCGCAGAAGACCAAACGCTTCTGCCCGTGATGCAGTGCCGCGATGACCTTCGCCGCGTTGTGCACGGACCCGACATAGTCCAGCTCAACCTCACCCGATGGGCGCGACACCGGCGTCACCGGATGACGATCGGGTGCCACCACGGACGCGGACCGCCGGCCGTGACCCGAGCCCTGCAACCAGGCCAACAACTCGTCCGGGTTGCCCACAGTCGCCGAGAGTCCGATCCGCTGTAGCGGTCGTCCCGCCACCCGGCCGAGGCGTTCCAACACAGCCAGCAGGTGCCAACCTCGGTCATCTCCCGCGAAGGCGTGAACTTCGTCGACCACGATCACCTGAAGTCGGCTGAAGAACACGTCGTGGTCGACAACGCTGCTGACCAACATCGACTCCAGCGACTCTGGAGTGGTCAGCAGGATGTCGGGCCTCTCGCGGAGGATCGCGCGTCGCCGACCTATCGTCACATCGCCGTGCCAGAGCGCCGCGCGGCGCCCGAGCCATGCCGCGTAGCTCTCCAGCCGCGGCAGGAGATTGTTGAGCAGCGCCTTCAGTGGGCAGATGTAGAGGACGGAAGTGTCCGACCAATTCTCCTGCGCCATCCGCGAGAGCAGCGGGAACACCGCCGCCTCGGTCTTACCGCCGGCGGTGGGGGCCAGCAGAAGTGCGTCCTCGCCGGCCAGCAGTGGTTGCACGGCGGCTTGTTGCAACGGTCGTAGTGCCGGCCACTGCAGCGAGTTGACGATGTGATGCAGTACGACTGGATGCAGCAGTTCGGCACCGCTCGCCATGACGTCGACGCCCTTCAGATCTCGATCGAGATCTCGTCGGCGCTCGTGGCGTTTCGCTCCACCGCTGTCATCTCGGCCGCGGACAGGGTGAGCGCATAGTGCTGCCGAGGGTCGAACTCAGCAAACTGATCCACCCGGTCGAGCACTTCACCCACAAGTTTCTTGAGAAATAACCGCGGCGCCACTCCAACCTTGCCACCGAGACCACCGGCGACTGCTCGTGCCAGCTCACCGAGATACCGATCGTCGACCAGTGTGGACAACCGCTGCGGCGAGGCAGATCCGTCGGCGTAGAGGTCACGCACCCGACCGCCGAGTTCCACGAGGGAATCGACGGTGAAGCCCGGCAGTCGGATCTGAACGGCACGGGGATTGTCGAAACGTGGATCAGTGTTGAAATCCACGGCGAGGCGCTGTGCCAGTGGCGCGAGCCGTTGGACACCCTGCGGACCGTCGTAGAATGCCGGAGTGCCAGTAATGACCAGATAAAGACCCGGAAACCGCCCAGAATGCACCTCGTCGATGAGTTGCCGGAGGGCGTTGAGCGCCTTGTCCCGGGCGTCCGACCTGACCCGTTGCAGCGTCTCCACCTCGTCGAGCACCAGCAACAGACCCGGATGCCCACTGTCGCGGAGCACAGCCAGCAGCCCTTGCAGGAAGCTGAGTGCCGCGAAGTGGTCGAGATCGCCCCGTACACCGGCTACCCGACGGGCAGCGGCCGCGACGTGCGGCTGCCCGCCGAGCCAGGCGAGCACGGCGTCTGCGGTCGCCGCATCTCCCTCAGCGGCAGCAGCCCGGTAGCCGCGCAACGCGGCAGCGAAAGCGGGAGCGCTCCGACTCACCAGGGCCAGCCGTTGGTCGAGCAGAGCTGCAACAGCGCCGTCGAGAGCATCAACGTCATCCGCAGCGACCTGCCCTACCGCCAGGACATCCTCTTCAAGCGCATAGAACCAACCGTCCACGATCGGACGGAGTGCGCTGGGCGGGAACGTCGAAGTGGTGAGTCGCTCGCTGAGCCGACGATAGACGGTCTCCAACTTGTGTAAGGGCGTCTCGTTCTCGGAGATCTGCACCTCCGCGACGGCGAGGTTCGCCTGCTTGGCTCGCTCGCCGATCCACCGGGCGAAGAACGTCTTACCGGAGCCGTATTCACCACGAACTGCCTTGAAGACGGAGCTGCCAGCGGCGACGCTGTCCAGGTCATCACCGATGGCCCCGGCGAAGCGGTCCAACCCCACCGCGAAAAGGTCCAGCCCGGCCGATGGCACGGCACCGCGCCGCAGCGCGTCGATCACCTCGCGGCGTCGCGCCGGGCTGACCGTCGTCACGCTTCCCCTCCTCGGAGGCGGAACTGCTCCGTAAGTAGTTGGAGGTCCAGCCGGACGGTCCGACCGTTGTCGGTGAGCGACAACACCGGATAGTTGTCCACGTTGAAGATCCGTTGCAATGTGGTGGCGAAGCCGACTGCCCGCACCGGTGCCTCACCGGCCCGCTGCGCCAAAACCGCAACGGGCAGCACGCCCTTGGCGTCGACAAGTGCGCGCAGCGCCGCCTGGATCTTCTTCAGCTCCACCCGGCGCGGCGTCAGACCGTGCTGCGCCTCGAACAGTTCGGTGGTCAGGAGCGCCGCAACGAGATCACCGTCACTGGCCGGCGATGCCACCCGCGGCTCGACCGCCACTTCCGGTACCTCGAAGAGCGCGTCCCCGGCCACGGCAGGTGCCTTCCGGCGCGGCTTCGGCGCAGTGGTTGGTCGTGCCGGAGGGCTCGACTCCGACGCGGCAACGTCCGCTTGCCACCACTCCGGTGTGCGCTCCTCGACGGGCGTCCAGCCCGCTGGCGGATCGGTCACATTGGGCAATAGGTAGGCCAACAACGGGATGGTCACCTCGGCCAACGATGCACCGCCGTGGTAACCCGCCCGGCTCGGACGGTGACGCAGCAGCGGGTCCCAGAGCGCGACGATGCGATTGTCATCCGAAATGACCCTCGGACCGGTCAGTTCCACCTCACCCGGGCCTGCCGGACCAGCCCCGACGCGGTGTCGCGCGGATGCCGCGTCCGGTGTCCTGAGGTGCTGACCGCCACGCTCGAGTATGTGTCCGTGGTCGCTGGTGATGATGACGGCTCGGCCAGTGCGACGGGCCTGGTCGAGCAGGCTGCGCAGGAAGCCGAGATCGTTGAGTTGCCACCCGGCTTCGTCGCCCTCCCGGCCGTGGGTCAACGAGTCGTCAACCGTGTTGATCACGACGGCCACCACGGGAGCGGGGCTCGCCACGGCATCGGTCAACTCGGCGGCGATGACCTCGCCCGCACCGCCACGCGCCGGGCCCTTGTGAAAGATTCGAGAGTCCCGGCCCCATCGCCCCTCGGCGAAGAGCCTCCGCTCAAGGTCCTGATTTCCGGCGCGCAATGCTCCGGCGAAGAGCGACGTCCGGGAAACTGCCGTGAGGGTGGGCAACGCGGCAACGATCCCTCGGCGCCGGGCCGATCCCGACCCTGCCAGCGGGTCGTACTCCACCCAGTGCGGGGCCAACTCGTTCGCAAGCTGCACCGCGACTGCGGCGCTCATTCCGTCGAGCACGACGAGTAACACGGGGCGGCCGGCACGGATCAGTGGTTCGACCACGCGCGGCAGAAGATTCTCGACGGTGAGCAGGTCGCCGTCGCCTGCCGGCCCAGCGGTGGCCCACGCCGCGAGCCGGCCGGCGAACGCGCCGTCGAGTTCACGCCGCCGCTGCTGCGCCAGCTCATGAATCTCCCGGTACGCCCGCTGCATCTGCGGATGCGCCTCGTCGCCAGCCCAGACGTGGTTGAGCGCCTGATCCACCCACCCCCACTCGGCGATGTGCCGGTCCACGCCGTCCGCGACGCTCTGCGGGGGCATCACCGTCGTACCGAGCCACCGCACCAGCCGCTGTGCCATCCGGACCCGGCGCACCCGTTCGGCCTCGGCCTCGGTCTCGGCGAGTCGATGACCGCCGAGATGTTCGACCGCCAGGTCTAGTTCCGGGCTCGCGGGGTCTTGCAGGCCGGCGAGCAGGGCTTCCGCCGCGGCACCGAGGCGGTTGTCGAAGCCGGTCCGTAGGATCAGACTGTGGCCCGCGCTGCTGGCCGCGGAGAACTGGATGAGTAGCTGCTCCGCTCGGTCGAGGATGGCGTGTCCGTCCCGGCGAACCGCGGCGCTCGGTGCGTTCAACAGCGCGGTGACCACTTGCACGGCCGCTGCTGCGAAGCTACGCACGGTGTCGTCGTCGTTAAGGTTGCCGAAGTATTGGTCGATGCGCCCCTGAGCACGTACGGAATCGGCGCTCTCGGTGCTCCACAGCGCATCGCAAACCAGGCCCAGCGGCAACGCGTCGGTGCCGTGCCCAGCATCGACCAGCGCGAAGAGTGCCTTTGCCGGCCGGCCGAACGGTTCCAGTAGCCAGCGTGCGAGTCCGTTCCGCTCGGCCTCCCGTAGCAGCCCAAACGCCTCGACGGCGCCTGGCTCGGCACTCCACCGCAGTAGCGCCGTCACGTCCAGGTCGTCCGGGCCGATGCCCTGCCGGTCGACACCGAGCCGCACCGCCGCGAGGTGCCGCAGCGCCATGTCGCGGGTCAGCACCGACGTGGCGAGCCCGGGCCAGCCGCCCGATGGCATGGCGTCGAGCAACGCCTCGCCAGCCCATGCCTCGCGTTCCAGCGCGGTGTCCGGCAGTTGCGCGCCGAATGCGTCGACGACCAGGTCCCACGGCTCCACGCTGATGACGCGCTGGCGGAACACCCGGCTACGCACGCCGTGGTGCAGCACCGACTCTGGAACGTCGGTCAAAAGGACGAGAATCTCCTCGTCACGGTCAGCGACAAGATGCTCCCACACGGCCAGCGGCGAGACGCACGGCACTACTCGAACCGGGCGTCCGTCCAGTAACAGCACCGTGGGGTCGTGCGGCCACGTCGGCTCAGCCCGCATCACCAGCACCGGGTACGCGTCGCCGTTACGGTGCCGTTCGAGCTGCTGCGCCACCTTCTGTCGCAGCGCCACGGGGCTGATCCGCAGCGCCTGAGCCGGGGCGGGTGCCTGAGTCACGAAACGATTCTCCAGGTCACCTCGATGGTGGCTTCCGGGTGGGCGTCGGCGAACGCCCGAAGCTTCTCCATCGCCCGGCCGAGTTCGACGGCGGGCACAGCGACCAGGTCCTGCGGGTGCGCCTTCGCCCGCTCTCCGCTGCCCGGCTCGACCTTGTCAACGGGTGGGTCGACGTCCTTGTCGTCCGGTCGACGACGATCGGGGTCGTCGCGTCGGCGGGTCGCCCGGCGGATGAGCGCCACCGCGTCAGCTTGTGCGCGCCGCAGAGCCGGGCTCAACGGCGCGGTCAACTCGTCGGCCTGCCCGACGCGGCGCAGCTCGGCGAGGATCGCCGTCGCCTCCCCGGCGTACGGCTCACCGAGGCCGGCGATGATCTCGAAATTCTCCCATGCCGCGTGGGCCAGCTCGGCGGACACCTGGGCCGCGCTCTTGATGCTCTTTCCGACCCGGTCGGCCGGTCCGGAGAGGTCCGCCCGAGCCAACCGCTCGATGGTCTCCACGGCCGTACGCCCGGTCGCCAGCCGTTCCAGCAGGTCGGCGGCCGCGCGAGCGGTGGCGAGCCGGCCTGATGGCGATGCCTGGTCGATACCCAGCCATTTGTGGTGCTGCTCGAGCCGGGCGGTCAGGCCGTGCGCCGCTTCTCGATATCGCGCGCCTTCGTTGCTGAGGTCGCGACCGAACATCGCCACCAGCCGACCCCGCCGCAAGTTCAGGTTGTGCACACCGAAGATCGCCCCTGCTCGGGCCCGAGCCTCCGCCCAATCTTCCTCGCTGGGCAGCCGCTCCTCGCGCAGGGCGTGGTCGGTCGTGATCTTGCCAGGCTCAGGCGAGGGCGTGACCGCGCTTCCGTGCAGGTGGAATGCGCGGTCGGTCTGTTCGGCGAAGGTGGCCACCACAAGCTGCGCGACGATCGGGTCGAGACCACGCGCGCTGGGTTCGTCGATCCAGCGCAGGATGTCGGCGACGCGTAGCTCACCGCTGACGCCCTCGGCGGCCGCCCGGTGGTGGAAGTGCTGTGCCCACTGACCCTCGACGACGAAAGCCGCCTCGTGCATCGTGCCGAGCCCGAGCGGATTGGCGATCCGGCGCATGGTCTGGCGGTGTGCTCGCTCGACCTCGACGCGTCCCTCAGGCGACTCGACCGCTCGCCGGACGTGGTCGAGCACGACCTTCACGTCAGGCAGACGCAGAGGCTCGCCCTTGCGGTCGGGGTCGAAGTCAGGATGGGCAGGGAACTGCTGGCCGAGCATCTGGTCGCCGAGACTGCGCAGTGCGTCAGCGAACGTCGCGCCCATGGGCAGTTTCGGCTCCAAGGCACGGGTGAGCGACTGCAGGTGGTCATCGAAGCCGAGCTGCACGTCCGAGGGCTGCTTGCCCGCCAGCCCGTACGCCTGCCGCAGCACGGCCTGCAGCTTGTTCAGCAGTGCGCTGCGCTGGTTGGTCAGCGCCGCGTGTGCCCGCCGGCGGTCGTCGGGGTTGAGGTGCTCGGCGTGACTGTCGAAACGCTGGCCCTCCAGCAACTTGTCGATGATGGCGAGCTTGCCCAGCTCGGTGCGGCGCTCAATGGTCAACGCCGCCGGAATCCAGCAGACCGTGCGAGGGCTCATCCGACCGCTGAGTTCCTGGACCCGCTGCCGGTCATCGGCCGGACCGTGACTGCCGTCGTCGAACGGATAATCGACGATCAAACGCCAGCCGGTCGGGTCGTTCGGGGGGAATGCCTCGTCCCTGATGTCGTGCGGGTCGCGGACGTTGCCGTACACCAGCTCGATCGTGCGACGACTCCCCCGCCAGGTCAGCCCGGCCTCGGCGAAGAATGAGTCACTCCAGGGCACGCCGAGCTGTTTCCAGAGCAGTCGCTGCACGAGGTGCTTGCGGGCACCCTCGTTGTCGTAGTGTTTGGCGGTGGCGAGCACGCTGTCGACGTCGACGCCGACCAACTCCAGCGACACGATCGGGTCGTCGCCCTCGCCGATGCGGATCTCGGCGAACCGGCCGGCCCAGTCGGTCAGCTTCCGGTTGACCTGGGCGACCTCACCTCCCGGGATCGGGCTGGTGATGCTGCCGTGGTTGAGCGCCGACAGCCGTCGGGCGGTGAGATTGCGCAGCGCCGGGACGCTGGGTGCCAGGGCGGCCAGCAGCAGCGTCTTGATAAGCCGGTCGTCGCCGGTGAAGGCGCGAACACGTCCGGCCGTCTCGGTCGGCTGGGTGTCACCCCGGCGCGCCGCGTCCAGGTCGTCGTCCGTCAGGTCGTACTGACTGAGCAGGTAAGGGCGCAGTTTCAGGTCGTAGAGCTTCTGGGCCATCTCGAACTCAGCCTTGAGCTTCTCGGTGAAGGGCTGATCGCCACCTGTGCTGATGACGTCGTAGAGGTCGCCGAGGGGCACCAGTTGGCCGAGGCGCAAGGTGTCGCGGCGATCGACCAGCAGCTGGCGCATCAGCTTAAGCGCCGTCCGGGAGCGCTGCAACGCGCTGGAGACGTGCACCAGCGTGGAGAGGAACGCCGGGCTGAACGGGTACGTCGACCGGAAGGCGTCGATGTCGGCGCCGCTGCCCGAGTCGGTGCCGAGCAGGGTGTCGAACACCTCTCGCCGTACCTTGGTGGTGGCCTCGAAGGCCCGGTTGATGGCGGCGCCGGCCTCGACGGTCTGGGGTTTGAGCAGTCGGCGGCGAGCGATCTCGGGAAGGTTGCGGTCCTCCAGCTTGATCACGTCGAACCGCCCGCTGGCCAGGTTGAGGGTGTCCTGGTAGCTCAGCTCGTTGGCACCGGTGACCTCTTCGCCGACCAGCTCGCGCAGGTCGCGCTGCCGGGCGATGAAGCTGACCACCGGGATCGGCCGGCGGGTGTCGCCGCCCTCGACGAAGTTGGTGATCTTCTGGATTTCGCGGGAGACGAACTGCTGGTCGCCGATCGAGTTGGCCAACCAGAGGATCAGCTCGTCGAGGAAGAGGATCAACCCGTGGTAGCCGAGCTCCTTTGCGTGCCGGCTGATTTCGGTCAGGCCCCGGTCGAGCGAGACGAACGCTTCCGCATCTTCCCGGGCGTTGCTGAAGAATCCGACGTTCCAGCTGGTCAGCAGGTCGTTGACCAGCTTGCGGCGCAGCTCGTCGGAGTACGCGCCGCCGAACGCCTCATCCAGGCGCTCCGTCGTCCAGAACGTCTCACTGTCGCCCCACTCGTCTTCGGCGTCCCCGCCGGGCAGGCCGTCGACGAACTGCTTGTCGCCAATTTTTTCCCGCAGCGAAGCGGCCTGCTCCAGCAACGCGTCGGTACGGTGCACGGCCGGGATGGGTGCGTCGGGGTGCAGCGCCCGGACCCGGTCGACGTAGCCGCCAAGCACCCGCTGCTCCAACGAACGCGCGTCGAGCAGGTGGTACGGAATCAGCAGGAACTTGCGCCCGTCCAGCCAGACGCTGTGCTTCGCCACCAGCGGGGCCAGTTCGTCGCGGCCGCGGGCGGCGGATTCGCCCCGCAGCAGTGCGTGCAGCACCGCCATGAAGTGCGACTTACCGGAACCGAAGGAGCCGTGCAGGTAGGCGGCCTTGGACGCGTGCCCCTCGACAGCGGAGCGAATGAGCCCGAGCGCCTCATCGAAGTTGGCGAGCAGCCGCTCCGTGACGACATAGTCGCTTAGGGTGGCATCGGCGTCGGCAACACTGTCGGCGAGTTTGAGCACGAAGTCGCTCTGGCTCGTGCGCTCCGGGATGTGGATGAACTCCCGAAGCAGCGGCGCGGGGCTGGGCGAAGACATGCTGGATACCGTATCGGGCCACCTACCCACTGCGGCGGCCCTGGCACCGGAGTCGCGACAGAATCGACCGTCACGGTGGCCCAGGACCAGCCGTATTGTTGATCAGGCAGCACGCGCGTCGGACCAGGCAAGGGCAAAGAGTCGCAGGCATAGGTCATACATCGGACTCGACCGCCGGAACACCAGACAGGGCGAGTTCCGGCCATGCTCGGAATCCTGGTAGACGGTCAAATAGACGACATTGTCCGTAGCGACAATCCGGCCGAGATGAGGCAGATTGTAAAGCCGCATCTGGACCTCGGTCCGACCGGTGATCCGCGCACGGAGATAGTCGATGTTCGCCCTTACCTGACGCGCCAGGAGCCCTCCGCCGAAGCCCGGGTCATGGTTGCCCACCTCCAGGTCGCGCCTGGCCAGCCAGGAGTCCGCATCGGCAACCTCAGGGTCAGGCAGCAGCAGGTCGATCTGGACCGACCTGCTACCGCCCGCCCAGAGTCCCGAAAAGCTGTCTCTCGTCAGCTCGTTGCCCCGGCTGACATAGGCGCGGACCCACCTGGCTCGCCGCAGATCATTCTCCAGCGCCCCGTTGGCCAGCGACTGAGTCGCATAGACCCGCACGACGCCGACACCTGTCAGCCGAGACAGCCAGGCGATCAGCCAGCCCCGCACCCGCTGCGAGCCGAACCAGACGGCCACCACTCCGATCAGGCTGGCCACGAGTGAGCTGAGCACTCCCCAGAGGAACTCCACGCACACCCTCCTACCTGCGGGTAACAGCTGATCCATTGCCATGGCACCAGTCTTGAACCGTCTACACTTTGACGGGTTTCATTCTCCTCGGCGACGCAAGGCCGGACAGGTTGGAAACGGCAAGAGCGGTGACCCCTCACCCCCCGAGCTTCAAGCAGTGCCGTCGCGCCGCCCGGAGGGTCCGCGAGGCACCGTTGGCGACCGAAGCCATTCGGGTGATCAGGCCGCGAGGGCAGAGCTTGCATCGCTCCCGGCCACCGCTGTCAGTGCTGCTCTACCTGGCCGGACGGGAGAGTCGGCTCGTCTGGGAGTCGGAGGATGCATTCGCCGTCGTTGAGCCGCCAATCGCCCGCGCCCAGGAGTGGTCCGAGGGGCCAAACGCCTTCCGATGGCTCGCGCTCGTCGTGCGTTGGTGGGATCTGGCGATCCTTGGCGTACCGCCAGCTCTGATCATGGCGGCGGCTGTGCCGGTCGCACTCACACCCTGGCGCAAGGTCGCACTGGTGATGTTGCTGTCGGCGGTGGCCTACGTCGCGATTCAGATGAGCGTCGGCGTCCTACGGCTGACGTGGTTGTTGATCCGTCGATTCAACTACCACCGCAGGACCGGTCGCGACTTTCTTACTGACGAATTGAGCAGCTATCACTGGGTGATAACGCTGTTACACAGCCCTCACCCCGAGGCCGTTGAAGACGTGGTGAAGCAGACCGTCAAGCGAGCCGCAGCCCTCGATGGACAACTGACCGCCGACGCTGCGTACGGCACGACCCTGCTGGCCTGTAGCACTCGCTGTGTGACCACTGCGGCCTCCCGGGAGGCGCTGAACGCGGCCCCTCAGCTCATCGCGGTTGGCGAATCCGACTGGCGGGTCACCCGTACGGCCCGGAAGGTCAGGCGGCCCAACACCAGCGCTATCGAACCGATCAGCGCGGTGCGGTTGATGATCCTGACCGCGGTCGTGGGAGTCGGCGTACAGGCCCAATTCATTGCCGACGTCGAGCGGCAGAGTTGCGAAGACGCGACCTGCCCGAGCCGGCCGGTCACGTTCCTTCAGGCAGCGGAGTGGCTACTGCACCGCCTCAGCTGGCAATCCTCATCCTTTGAGCCGGTCACCTGGCAATCCCGCGCTCTCGGTCTGGTGACTATGGCTCTGGGGCCAGTGCTGCTGGCATGCGTGATCATCGGGTTGCGGCGCCACCTCCGCTACCAGGACGAACGGAAGAAGATGATGTACGCCCACCTTGATGCGGAGCGCACAGCGCGCTCGACGGTCCTGCTGTTCGTGGTCAACGAAACCGAACGAGACGCCGTCATCGCGGCCGTCTGCGAGCAAACCGGTTGCACCGACCCGAGACCCGACCAGGTCGACCTGCACACCGTCTTCCGGCTCGGCACCCTTGGCTCGAACGACATCGTCCTTGCGCACAGCGAACAGGGCACGGTGAGTTCCCACGGGATGACGACCACCGCCGGGGCACTTCTCCAACACCTGTCCCCTAACGTGGTGATCCTCACCGGCGTCTGCTACGGCCTGAAGTCACGCAGGTACGACGGGGGTGAGCAGGAACTCGGCGACCTGATCGTCTCGACACAGCTGCGGGCGGTCGACCACCGCAAGGTGACGGTGGTGGACGGGGAGCGCCACGAGATCAACCGCGGTCCCCGGCCCGAACCTGCCATCCCGCTGCTGAGTAGAGCGCGCGCCGCGACGTACGGATGGACCGGACCCGCCGTGCACTTCGGGCCCGTACTCTCCCTCAACACCCTGCTCAACGACCCGGAGGAACGTGCTCGGCTGCAGCGCCAGGACGAGGAGGCGATCGGCGGAGAGATGGAGTTGGCTGGGCTCTACGCCGCAGCGGCCCGCACCAAGACCGACTGGCTTCTCGTGAAGGGAATCTCCGACTGGGGCCGGGACAAGACGAGCGCCCCTCAGGCGCCTGCGGCGCGAAACGCCGCGGACTTCGTCGTCCGGCTGCTGCGGCTCGGCAGTGCGGAAAGCGACCGACACGAAGGTTCCTGAGGCGAGCCGGAACTCCTTCGCATCACTGTCGGTCATTCCGCCGAGAGTGGCTGGCGGCGAGGCCGACCAGTGCGGTGACGATGGCCCCAACCGCGGCGACCGCAGCGGTTGCCGTGCCTTCAGGACCGCTCAGCGCGACCACCAGAAGCACCGCACTGGCCGACGTGCCGACTGCCAGGGTACGACCCACCACGGCTGATGGCAGATCACCCGGCGTCCGCTTCTCCGACTCATCCATCACAACTCCCAACGAGTAGCGTCCATCGCCTTGAGTGCAGCAGGGATGTGGGTGTTCAGGCACCCGGCGAGTCGTATTGCGAAACAGCCTTGCGTGAGACGCCATTCACGCAGCACAGTCGGCAGGGGCAACATCGGGGCCGACTGGAGGCCGCCATGGGTGCGGACCATCGCTGGTACGAGCTGCCGGAGGCCAGGCAGGCGGCCTCCACGGGGGACTTCGGCGCGCTGCTTCGGGTGGCACCTACCGCGGCTCGGCTCACCCTCGCGGAGGCCGGCCAGCGCTGCGGCTACTCGGCAGCGACCCTCTCCCGGATCGAGCGGGGCCGCCAACCGCTGACCGACGTCACGGTGTTGCGTCGCCTCGCCGAGATATTCGACATTCCGCCGGAGCTGTTCGGACTCGCGACTGGAGACGGCCGCAGATTCAACCGTCTCGGTGGCTCACTGGATAGGGTGCTCGATGAAGAGCCATCGCGCGAGGCGGGAGATGGTCCGGTGCGACGACGTGACGTGCTCGGCGGCCTGGCAGGCATCGTGGGCGCTGCCATTCCCGTGACGGATGACGGACCGGCTGCGATGCCCGGCCGTGTCGTCAGCAGCCTGGAGGACGCACTCCTGGGGAATGCGCCGGCCCCGACCGGCCCCGTCGACACGGCTCGGTTACGTGCGGCGCTCGGCACCGCCTGGTCCGACTTCCACGCCTGCCGTTACGCCCGATTATCGTCACGGCTGCCAGGGCTGGTATCGATGGCCACGTCTGCGCACAGCATCGCCAACGTCGACGATCGGCCAACGACGGCCTGCACCTTGGCCGAGACTTATCACCTGACCACGCAGGTGCTCATCAAGCTGCATGAGGACGGCATGGCGTGGTCGGCCATGGACCGGGCCCGCCAGGCGGCCCGGGAAGCCGACGACCCACTCCTGACCGCCGAGACGGCGCGGATCTCCGCCATCGTGTTACGACGCTCCCGGCACCGGGTCCGGGCAGAGCAGACGGTGGTCAGCGCCGCCCAGGCCCTCGACGCGGCGACCGGGTTGACCTCGGTTGAGCAGGGCTGCGCCTACGGACGACTGCTCGCGACAGCGGCATACACGGCCGCTCTTTCGGACCGCCGTGCCACCGCTTGGGAGCTGCTGTCAGAGGCGGACGAGGCCAGCCGCCGGGCCGGCGCGGGCAGCGGCTTCGCAGGGGTGGACGTCGCGCTCTACAAAATCAGTGTCGCTCGGACACTGGGTGACTTCGGTGCGGCGGTCCAATACGCCCGTGCACTGCGTCCGGAGCGGTTGGGCAATGTGGAGCGGCGGGCGCGGTACTGGGAGGACGTAGCGTTGGCCCTGTTCGGCCGCGGCGCGCATGCCGAGGCGTACCGGGCGCTACTGGCCGCGGAGCAGACGGCTCCGCAGGAGGTCCGATATCGGCCCTGGGCTCAGCAGCTCACCGGCGCACTGCTCAGCGTCGACCGCCGCCAGACACTACCCGGCCTCCGTAGCTTCGCCGCCCGCACTGGCGTCACCTGAACGCGACAGCACGAACCACGCTGGTCAGATTCGGGGATGTGCGTCCTCGATGCGATCCGCTTGGACATACGCGAGGAAGTCCGCCTGTTCGCTGCGAGACAGCGCCTCGAACGCCGCGTAGGCGCTCGCCCGCGCATGCGCAGTCTCCGTCGCCAACAAGCCGATGATCGCCGCCCAGGCGAGGGAGACGAGGTGGAATGCCCGGTCTTCACGCAGGGTCGTTAGCCGGCTCAGCTGCTCAAGCCGCCTGACGGCATCGTCGTCGGCACTCGCCCGGTCGACCAGCTCAAACACCGCTTTGCCCCGGTACGGGCCCCCGCTAGCGGCCAGGTCCGCCAAGTCTGCGTTTGACATCTGCCGAACGGGTGGGACCGGAAGATTCGGCGGGGGCGGTACGGTCACGGATCAACTCCGAAGATTCTCGAATACTCTTCGCGGATTGCCTGGTTCAGGCGTTCGACGGACTCGTGGTCACCAATCGAGTTGGCATAGTCGATTTCCCTCTGGTACGCCCGCACCTCGTTCTCATACCGCACGACCGGGTCTTCGAACCAGCCTCTCATGCCCGCCCAGCCGGCAGCCTGGTCGTCGCGCAGGTGCTGCATCTCGTGCAACAGCGCCCCGTACGACGCGTCGGGGTCGAGGACGAGTTGGCCGGGGCGGCCCGGCCCGGGGGCGGGACCGTAGGCCAGCGCACCTGGGCGGAAGGTGATCTCGACATCCAGGGCCCGGGCCTCCTGGATCGCCGCCTCCCACTCCTCGGGGTGGGTCTGTCGCGCCGGACCCCACTTCCGAAGCGGATCGGCGTCGGCGTGAAACAGATGGGTGCCACGATCAAGCGCGTCTGGCCGCGCAACTCCCCCCGGCGTGCTGCCACGGACAAGGGCCTTCAGATCCGCGATGAGCTGCTCGAGACGCCGCAGGATGGGCGCCAGCCGGCGCAGGCTCTCGATCAACCCGTGGAGCAGTCGGGCGATCCGGGCTACCCACTTGCCGGCGAGGGCGGTCACCTGCGTGATCACCCAGGGGGTCGCCAGGCCCAGCGTCAGCCCTGCCTCGGCCAACCACTCCCAGAGCCGCACCGCCAGCACCGACACGAACTCCGCGATGAGGTCACGAACCAGCCCGCGGACCATGGCGACGAGCAACCCGGCGCCTGTGGTGATCTCCGCCATGGCATCCGCAGCCCTGGTGAGCGCGTTCATTGCGGCGGTTTGGCGGTCACTGTTCCTGCGGTACGCGTCGGCCGCGGCACCGCTCCAGCCCGCGATCTGACTGCCGACCATGGCGCTGAAGTCGGTGCTCGCCTCGGCCGTGGCCTTGGCGACGTTGCGCCAGGTCTGTGCGTACGCGGTGATCTGATCTGGGTCGCCGGCCAACTCGTCCAGCGCGTCGGACAGCGGTTTGACGTGCTCGATCAGCCAACCAACTCCCCACGCGACCAGTTGCCCGAGCGGATCCGTGACGAAGGCGAGGGCATCCATCGAGGTCGCGACACCGCCGATCGCGACATCGATCCAGCCACCGGAGGTGTAGCCCGCCATCAGGGCGTCGATGTCCTCCGCGATGAAGACGCCGCTGAACGCGGTCGTGCTGTCCTGGCGGGCGGCGATCAACGGGGACGGCTGGTTCACCACGTGGCTCCATCGAACCGGGCGGCTGCGCGTTCGTCACCCCGCTCATACCGGTCGGATACCGCACGCAACCCGTCAGCCGCCTCCTGCAACGCCCGAACCGTCTCGCCGAAGCTGTCGATGGCGGCCTCTTGCGTTGGGTGAAGCAGGCTGGGTATCAGCTGGCACAGCCGGCCGTACGCATCGCGGCCCAGCCCGATCGAGGACGCTGCCCGACGGCACTCGTCGATCGCGAGGGAGGTGTCGTCGACGGCCGAGGCGTGGACCCGCAGCGACTGGGAGTCGACTTCGAACCCGCCGGTCACCAGCCATCCTGTCGCCGCCGAGAGCGAGCATCATCTGAACTCTCAGGCGGCTCGGGGAACCGCTCGGTGTAGCTGGCCACCACAGCGCGGCCGGTCTCCGAAGCCTCGCCGACCGTCCGGGCTGCCACGTCGGCAACCGCCTCAGCGAGTTGGGCCTGCGCCAGCCGCATCGTGTTCATAATCTGCTCAGCGATCCGCGCGGCGGCCCAGCCCTGCACCCGATCACTCAACCGCAGTTCGGTGACCACCCCGGTGGCGGCGACGGTGACCCGGACCGCGCCGTCGGCGCTCGTCGCGGAGACGGACAGGTCCGCCACCTGTCTCGACATCTCCTGCGCCTGAGCGGCGCGTTCACTCACCGAGGCAGACCAGGAACGCACCCAGTTCTCAGCCGCGTCCGCATCCATCACCGCTGTTCACCTCCCCGATTACCGCAACGCCTCGCCCAACTTGGTGAGCCCATCTCGGGCGTGGAGATCGTCGACCTCACCGGGGCGGTCTTCAAGCTTGCGCTTGGCGGCACCGATCTCGCGGTCCCACTCTATGACGTGCGATGCGACCGAAACACGCCCGCTGATGGTCGTCGACTCGGCGACGCCGGTCAATCAATTGCCGCCGAACAAGCCACGGGTCGACCACAGGCGCGTCAAGATTCCGCGCTCCGATCAAGATGGCTGGCTTCCCGCCACGCCGGTGACATCCGTCAATCGTCTGCTCCTAGCGGCTCCTCCGCGCCAGTCCACGTTGTGCCCAGCAGTTCGGCGAGACGTCGGCCGAGGAGTTCGTGGCGGCGTTCGCACCAACCAAGGTAGTCATCCAGCGTCGCCGGCAAGTCGGGCAGCGCGTTCAGCTGAAGGTACGCCTGGTAAGCATCGGCGCTCATGGTGGCCCGGGCCCACTCATCGGGGAGGCGATCCTTCTTCGCGATGTTCTCCGGGCCTTCGAGCAGTTGAAGGTTGGCGAGGCTGTCCCGGTACCAGGCAGCCTCGTCGAGTTCATGGTCAGTGAACAGGTGGCTCTTCTTGAGCTTCTGGGTCGTCAAATGCGAGCGCGGGAATACGTGGTCGACGTGGTGGACGTTCCTCGTGTTGACATGTGGGAAGAGCATCGCCAGGACGGGGAAGGTGCCGACTGCCCCGTACTGCCAGTGCATGAGTTCCTCGACCTCCTCAGGGCTGAAGGTCAGTGCCTTGCCCCGGGCCGCCATCCGCGCTTCCAACTGCTCCACCGGGAACGCGTCCGCGCCATGCTTGTCGATCACGTCGCGCAGCTCTCGGAGGAGGGTGTCCAGGCCGGATCCCCAAACGCCAGACTTCAAGAGGCTGCGGATCACCCATGACCGGATCGCGGAGCGGTCCTGGCGCTCCGCCGGACGGTCACGGTAACGCTCGTCCAGACCACGTCGATGGACGTAGTAGGCGATCGGGATGAGAACGCTGTTGGCGGTCAGGGTGGCCGAGGACAGACCGAAGTCGCCCAACAAACCGGCGGCGACGGTCAGCGCCGAGCTGACTTCATCCCACTGCTTCTCCAGTCGAGCCATGTTGTCCCGGTTGAAGTTGCGTACCTTGAAACCCACGTCCACGACACCGGTGAGCATCAACCCGCTCTTCAACACCACGTCCTTGCTGAACCAGAAGCGCTGATCCGGCCCGTTCAGGGCGTCTACCAGCGACTGAATCTCCTTACGTGCATCGCGCGTGTCCCACTGAGCGGTGGCGATGCTGAGAAGGAGGTCGCTCTGCGAGAGAACCGTCCCACCAGAGTTGACCCGGATGAAGATGTCCAGAACCTTGTCGATGTCCTGGCTGGACTCCTCGTAGAAGTGAAGCGTGTGGTTGCTGTGGATGGCGCTGTACAGGTTGCCGATCACCGAGGCAGCATGCCCGTTGTTACCGAGCCCATGTGAGGCCAGCACCCCCATCAGCGCCCCGAGGTTCGCCATCTCGAACAGCTGGTAGACCGGAAACCAGTAGGCAGAACCGTCTGCTGGCTGGGTCACCGGCTCCGCCAGCATCCGGAAGTCGTGCTTCATCCCGCGGTCGTTCTCGCCCGCGTCGCGCAGCACATTCAGGTACAACTTCCTGCGGGGGAACGATTTGGCCTGGTCGCGCCGACCGTAGCGGACCCTGCTCGCGTAGGAGCCGCGCAGAGCCATGTTCAGGGACGTCAGTCGTTGCTGCCCGTCCAGCACCGCAACCACCGCCTGCCCGCTGGGCAGGTCGAGTTCTCGGCTGTGACGGCTGTCCTTCTCGTGATATTCGCGCATGAACTCATAGAACTTGAACTGTGCGGACGTCTCTGCCTGCACCTTCCAGGACAGGAACGACCCGATCGGATATCCGCGCAGGATGCTGTCGAAGAGGCGGCACATCTGGTCGTCGTTCCAAACGAACGAGCGTTGGATCGCCGGCAGCACCAGCTCCCGACGCTGGATCTTCTGCACGGCGTCGGCAATCGTGATCGCGCTCTGGAAGCCCATGAGGAGTCCTCTCTGAGTCGGAGGTGGTCAGGGTGCCGTGGGGCCGGCCGTCATCGCAGTGGAGTCCAGGGATTGCCAGGCGACGTTCTCGTCCGCAGCGACGAGGATGATCCCGTTCTCCGCACACACCTGCCCCCAGCTCCGGTCGTGCACGTGGGTCACCAACAGCACGGCCGTGACCGGCACGCCGAGGATGGCCAGTCGGTGCCGATATTCGAGCAGCTGCCCCAAGCCGAGGCGAAGCTGCTCGGTCTGGTTGCCGTCGACCAGGCTCTTCACTTCGGCGATGAACTGCCGCCCGCTGGCGTCGCGCCACGCCACGTCAACGTTCTGGCCGCGTAGGCCAGCGCCAGCCTGCAGACCCGTGCGGCCGAGACGCTCGATCAATTCGCGGCAGAGCCGATCGTGCTCGCCCAGCCCAGCCCGGTAGGCGTCCGCGTCGAACGAACGTTGCCTCGGCAGCACAGCACTCGCTGCCGCCCTCGTATAGGGGCGATCAAAACCGCGTTTCTCTCCTGAGGCTCCATTGACACCGACAGGTAGTGCTTCGCTGGCGCCCCAGGCACGCGCGGCGACCTCTGGACGATAGTCCTGCTCGAATGAGAAGCCCCTGGTGGCCAAGCGAGCTGCCAACATCCGGGCAGCCACCATGACGGGTGGTTGGACGAGCAACCAGAGCGCGGTCTCCACATCCGGGCAACGGACCAGGAGCTTCTCATCCTCAAAGGTTTTGGTCGTGTCGACCGGCATTTCAATGCCGCGTTGCTCCCACTCGTCGTCGCTCAGGGCACCGAAGCTCAACGCGGAGTGAAGCGGAGCCAGTGCCAGCCGGAGTCGCACCTCGTTGCCGCGTTCGTTGAGGCGCAGCAGGGCGACCGGGCCGACGGTGAGCCGAAGTCGCCACCCGCCGTCCTCCCACCTTCGAGACAGCAACCAATGCTTGCCCGCCGTCGCCAGCGGCTCCGGTACCGCTCTCCGGAGGAACCAGCCGGCCAAAACCCACGACAGTTGCTCCCGCTCACCCAACCCGTCACGCCAGTCATCAGGCGTGGGTGCCGGCGCGGGATGCAACGCGACAGGCGTGGGAGCACCGAAAACCCACCTGGCCACCTCGGCGGGGTCGGCGTGCTGCCAGAGGCGGGAGCGACCGCGCCCGGCCAGGAGAACGGTCAGTGTGCTGACATCACCCGCATCCCACCAACTGGCTGTGCCTTCGCCCGCCGTCACACTTTGGCCTTGCGGCCGCGGGTCGCTTTCGCCGGGCGCCACGAGGTCAGTGCCTCGTCGGTGAGGTGCAGCCGGTTGGTGGTCTCGGCGAGGAAGCCCTCGTAGATGTCCGCGGGCGACGCACCCCACTCCGGGTCGAATTCGCCGTGCCACTGGCGTACCCAGGGAAGCATCTCGCGCAACCCCGCGACCAGCGGCAACAGCCGGTCGTCGGCCCAGCCGTCCTCCTGCTCGCGGGCCACGATCAGGGTGGCCAGGGCCTGGGCCTGCTCGCGGTGGTCCCAGCCGGCCCAGCCGACCAGCAGCGACGGATCACCGTCGCGGCTGGCACCGGGGTACGAGACGAACCGCTCCTTGGGTACGTCGAGCTTGCCCCGGTGCTTCCAGAAGCTGCTCTTGAGGAAGTCCGCCGAGGTGTACTTCGGCGGCACCGGGATGCCCTTGCGGAACTCCCGCTTCGCCGCCTCGTCGGGCAGCGCGTCCTCCTGCCGCTGCAGGTCCCACACCTGCTCCCAGTCGGCGCGCTTGACCAGGCCGCTGTCCTTGTAGCGCAGCGCGGCCAGGTGCGGCACATGCTCGTCGGCGACCAGGTCGGCGATGACCTTGCCGAGATCCTGACCGGGCGCGTAGAGGTTGGCGACGGTGAGCACGTCGTCGTCGCGGCGCAGCTCGTCGGCGAGCTGCGCGGTGGTCAATGGGCGTGGCTGTTCGAGGCCGTCGACGTGCTGGTACCACAGCTCCCGGGCCTCGCACCGGTCCAGCAGCCAGTCGCGCAGCGCCTTCTGCTGCATGGCGTCCCAGCCCTCGGTGGCCCAGCGCCGCTTGCACTCCGGTCGCTCGATCAGCCCGATGTTGCGGTTGCCCTCGATGACCGCGATCCGCCGCTCCACGATCGCCTTGTACTCGTCCGACCAGTGCGCCGGCAGCTCCGTGATCGGCGTCGACTTGTGCCGAGCGAACCACTGCGTCTCCGCCTCACCGGCGGCCACCTTGCGAGCAAGCACGATCTCGAACGCCCGCTGTCCGAGACTCAGCATCGGCGGCCGGACGTTCTCCGGGGCGGTGAGATCATCGTCCAGCAGCCCGTACAGCGAGTAGACCTGCCAGTCCAACTCCTCCTGCAAGGAGATCATCTGACCCCGTGTGATGTGCCATTCGTAGGCGGCAGGGTCCAACCGTTCACGAGTGGGCACACCGGAGGCCGCGACCGCCGCCGGGCTCACCGCGGCAAGCCGCTGCGCCAGGCCGTCGATCTCCCGACTGAATTCAAGCGGGTACGCCGACGGCAGCGGAAACCGTTCGACATTGGTTCCGTTGAACTGATAACTCCACGACCACGGCTGGTCTGCCTCGCCCCCACCAGATCCGGCGCTCCCGCCCTTTTTCTGGCAGACCTGCTTAAGCCAGAAGCAGGCCGTCGCACTGTTAAGCATTCCGAGCAGTTGCAGGTGCTCGTCCTCGGTCGCCCCGTCGGGCAACTTGATGACGGGCGCAGTTTGCTTAAATACCTTACCGCCGCGATCCAATACGAAATGGTTATGCGTGGCGACCTCAGCAAATGAAATTGACAGAGGGGTCCGGTAAGCGGAAGCGGTGTGCTGCATATAGTCCCACCACCGAAGGCCCGCATCCTGCATGTCGCCATGGAAGGTTCGCCGCTCTTGCAGGAGACGCCGCCACCGCCACAGCTCATTGGCCAGCCCTGCCTGCCCCAGAGAGGGATCGTACGGATACCAGATGGCGTCCTCGGGGTCGGCGTTCCAGTCACGGACGGTCTCTCCAACCATGAGCGGCCGCAGCGCGGTTGGATCAGCCATCGTTCTGGATAGACCGCGCAGAGGACGCGCAAAGACTTCATCAGCTCCCGCACGGATCGCTCGCCCGACCGGCGCTTCGATCTCCCTTGTAAGGGTCTCACCCGTCGCAGCCTGAATCGCCTCGCAACAACCTGCGGCACCACCACCACCAAGACTCCAGGGATGACGGCCGAGTCGGCGGCGCTCAAGGTCGGCGACGCTGATCCACTCGCTCTCCGATCCGGGCTGGTCCACCTGTTTGAGGATGGCCTGCCAGACATGACCCCAACTCGGATCAGCCGGCGCGCTTGGCTCACCTCTGATGCCCATCACTGTCCGCACCAATTCGGCTCGCTGCCCTCTGCGCTGCCGGCCCACCAGGATCACGGTCGGCGTGCCGTGACCGGGGATGTAAGCGCCTGAGGTGTCAATCACATGGGTCAGATCGGTCTCGTGCGCCAAATAGTCCTCAATCAGCTTCTTGCCGAACTCCCGCTTCACGAAGGAGTTGGCGGTGATCTGACCCACATAGCCAGCACCCCTGCCGTCGGCATCGGCCGCCTTAGTCAGGCCGAAAAAGCGCTGCGCGAACGGCACGGACAGGGCGTACGTGCCCGCACAAGAACTGTAAATCTCACGGTACAGCTCGTTTAGTCGCTTGTCCTTCACGGTTATGTAGGGCGGATTGCCGACGACGACGTGGTAACGACCCTCCTCGAGGATCCCCGGATGGTCCTGCACATCCTCGGTGCTGTATTGGAGATCAGCAACTTCGTCGGAACCGTCCCCGAACAGGTGAAGCTGACGGGCCTTGATAAGTGAATCGCCGACCGCGAGGTGCAGCGGGAAGGCGGACCCGGCCGAGTCGATAAGGGTCTTAACACCGCAGTTGCGGAGGGCGGCGGCCAAAAGACGGAAGCGGGCGATGGCTACCCCGAACGGGTTGATGTCGACGCCGTGGACGGCGTCGAGGGCGAGGCGAACCCGCTCATGGGGGTCACGGTTGGGGGCGTGCTGCTCCCATTCTTTCAGCAGGCGGTGGAACGCGCCGAGGACGAAGTGGCCTGAGCCGCAGGTGGGGTCGATCATCTTGACCACGTCGTGGCCGAACTCGGCGATCGCCGGGGTCAAGGTCAGGTCGAGAATGAACTCCTCGACGAACTCCGGCGTCTGGAGCAGAGCGTAGGTCTTGCGAGCCGCCTCGGAGAGGTCCTGGTAGAGGTCGCCGAGGAAGCGGGTGTCCCACTCCGGGTCGGTGAAGTCGTGCACCAGGCCGCCAGCCTCGCCACGCCGACGCCAGAAGGCGATGAGGTTCTTAGCCTCGTCGTGCGACAGCGGGATCTGATACAGCGGGTTGTGCCGCTTGTCGAAGAGCGACCTGCCTGCCTGGGTGCTGGCAATAGCGTCGTAGCCCTGGTGCAGCCAGTCGCGGAGCGTCTTGTCGGGCTGGTTCCGGAAGAACTGCGCCTCGGCCTCCTCGGCGAGGACCAGGCGGTCCCCCGGGCCAGCCAGGTAGGGGTCGGGCAGCAGGCCGTTGTCCTCGCAGAAGCGCACGAAGACGGTGCCGAGCACCCAGGCGACGGCGGCCTGGGTTACCCGCTCGTCGCGCCACGCTGTCCAGGTGGCGGCGGTGCGTCCGACCTTGAAGGCGTGGTCGTACTCGCCACGCAGGCGGAGGCGCACCTCCTCGACCGACTCGGCCTGCTCCCGCAGGTCCTTTTCCAGGTTCTTGACCTGCTTCTGCAGGTCGGACAAGAGCAGTTTCCGGTCGATCACGCGCCGACTCTAGTCGTCCCGTGGACGGGACGGGGGTACCCAAAAGGCTCGGATAGGTAGCCGGCCCGCTACCTACGGCTCCCGCATCCAGGTCTTCGGGTCGGTCACGAAGACACCCTTGCCCTGCTGTCGTCGAATCACCCGCAGCGCTTCGAGTCGGACGTACGCCAACTGCACAGTCCCATAGCTGACGTCGTAGTCGGCGCGCGTCTCGGAGACCGACGGCAACCGGTCGCCGGGCTTCAACTTCCCCGACCTCACGTCCGCCATCACGTCGTCGGCGATGCGTAGATATCCAGCTGATTCGGGCATGTCACTCCTCGCGTGGCAACCCGAATTCGATCACAGCTCGAATGTCTTAACAATGTTCTTTGACTTCCCTGTGTTCCCTAGTTATGTTGGGCAAGGTCGATCCTCGCGTGGCAACGAGTTCGGCTCATCCCCTGGTCGGGGCGGGTGCGTGTGCCCGTCCCGACCCTCCGGATTGCTCTGCTGTCGTACCGCCGAATGGGGCTGCGTCAGCGGAGCGGGCGGGTCGCCCGCGGCCCCCGCGCGGACGGCCCGCCCTTCCCAACCCACCACAGGGACCTTCCGTGCTCCCGCCTGCCCTCAGAAAGGATCGCCGTGGCTCAGGTGTATCGAGGTGGCCGCCCCTACCCCGCCGGCTACCCGGGCCGGTTGACGCCGCACGAGGTGCGGACCCGCGAGTTCGCCGCGTGTCGACGCGGCGTTGACCCCGATGAGGTACGCGAGTTCCAGGCCCGGCTCAGCGACGAGTTGGCCACGCTCAACGAGACGGTACGGCTGCTCAGTCAGGAGAACGACCGGATCAAGCGGGCGCTGCGCGACTGGCAGACCATGCACGCGCGGGAGTGTTCGTCAGCGCCGGAGCAGGGCCGCAACTCCGGCCGCTGGTGACCACGCGCCCGTCCCCCGGCGACCTGCTCGTCATCGACGGCCGAGCCTCGGTGCAGTTCGCCGGGAATCGCGCGCTGACCTTCCGCGTCGTCTCGGTCTGCGATCGGCCGACCTACGAGGGCTGGGTCTGGCTGACCGGCTACGTCATCAACCGCCGAGGCGACGCAACCGCGAAACGTGAGATCTACGTCCAGCTCGCCGCCCTTCGCCCTGCCGTGCCCGTCGCACCAACTCGCGGCGGACGGGGCGTTGACCTCGGAAGCATTCGCTGAGCGATGCCCATCGCGCTCAGGATCACAGGCCGAAGCTGACGGCATCAGGGGGCAGTTGGTGACTCCTTCCGCTGCCACCACGCAGTGAACAGGGTGGACACCTGGGCCTTGACCTCCTCCGCGACGAGCCCTTGGCCGTCACCCATGAGCGGCACGAGAGCGTGCTGGTAGACGCCCCGGTGTCGTTCGACCGACGGGCAGGCGAACACGGCCAGCATCCGGAGGACGCGCACGGTGTCCGCACCCAGGAGGGGAAAGTGGGCGTCCAGGAGCCGCGCCAGGGCCGACCACACCTTGTCGACGACGAGGTCGACGACAGCGTCCTTCAACTGGTCGGCGACGCGGTAGTTGAGGTGATTCGACAGCGCATCCTTTAGGGCCTGCTTGGCCACGTCAGCGACAATACCGATGGCTGTGTTGACCCCCTCGATCAACTGGATCAGCGCGACCAGCAGGCTGCACCAGCCGTGATTGGCCAGATGCTTCTTGATCTCCCGGGCGGCTTGCTCATTCCGAACGAGATCGTCGATGCCATCCGAGGTCTCTTTCCCGGCTTGCGCCATGATCTCATTGGCGAGGATGTTGATCCGGCCGTTGTCGAACGACAGCGCAGCCTTGTCGTAGACGTCGAAGTCCCGTTCAAGCCCGCCTTCGGTCCTGGGTCGAGGGTCCGTAATCCACAGGTGATCGGCTAGATCCAGACGGGCGAGGTCGACCGACTGTTGCCGATTGTTTGCGTTGAACCCCAGCTTGCCAGCGGAGTTCTTCGTGATCTTGCCGCTGAGCACGCATCGCCTCTCGTCGCGTACGGCCGGACGCTCGACGGCGAGCGTCACCCAACCATCCCAGCCATGCAGGGATCCGCCGCAGCCTGAGCACTTGCAGCCCGGATTCTTGGCGTTCTCGCAATTCGCTCGATGCGTGTTCACAGCCATCCGCAGTCCGCCGATCGGCTCGCCGTCGCTTGGGGTGAAGCATCGATAACCCTAAGTTCCTGGCAGGGCGCTGCCAATCGGGTCCTGTGGCCGAAGATCCGGCATTCCGCCGCTCCAGCGAGCTTCCTCAGCTGCCAGGCGGCTGCGCGCGCCGCCCACTTCTATTGATGGTGTCAGATTCCTGATGGACATGGCTGAGGCGATCTGCAGGCCGACGCCCACAAGCGCCGTACCGATCCGTGTCCGGGCTTACCGGAGCGTTCGCCGGGTCTAACCGCCGAAGCTCAGTGCCTGCCGCAGATCCACGTCCAGGCTCTCCTCGTACTGCGGATCGGGCTCGGCCCCGGCCGCGCTGAGGACCGTGCTGAAGAAGCATCTGGCGCCAACCGCGAGGATCACGCGGAAGATATCCGTGTCGTCGAGGCCGTGACCGCGCAGGCCCGCGACGTCGGCCTCGGTGACGGAGTTCGCATCGGCCGCGACCTTTCCGGCGAAGTTGACGACTGCGACCTCCTGCGCGGAGAGACCGGCGCTTCCATGGTCCGACGCGATGGCTGCCACAGTCGGCGCGTCGAAGAACTTGTCGCGTAGGACCTTTCCGTGTGCCAGACCGCAGTAGGAGGATTTCAGGGCCCGGGCTGCGGCGAGGGTCGCCAACTCGTAGCGGCGCAGTTCCATCCCGTCCTTCACCGCACCGTTGAGCTGCTGCCATGCCAGATACACCGCCGGGCTGTGAGCGAACAACCTGGTGTAGTTGGGCAGATAGCCCATCGCCTTCGTGTCGCTGTCGAACATTCGCTCGGTGTCCGGGGACTGCTCTGCCTGCCGCAGGAAACTCATCCGACTCCTCCCATAGGTGGACCCGGACGGTACGCCGTTGGAATTGCGAACGCTGTCGGGAAATCGAGCGGTCAGCCCCAGAAGATCGCCGTCGGGTCCCGATCGAGTTCGTCGAGGAGTTCCATCAGGTTGGTTGTCGGCGGGATCAGGTCGTGCCGACGGAACCGAAGGGTGCGGTCTCGGTAGTACAGCGTCCAGGTGCCCGTGCTCCTGGTGTACCCGAGGCGCGCGACGGGAAGACGAGTCCACTCCGACCCCGACTCGGCCCGCCACGGGGCCCGACACTCGACGATCGTCAGGTGACGGGCCGCCTCCTCACACTCGATGCGTACCTGGTCACGGACCCGCTCGGGGACCCGCTGATCGCACCACCGGCGCACACGAGCCGTGTCCGCTTCCGGTAACCGTCGAGGTGCCGCCACTGGGACCTCCCGCCACTCAAATGACAACTGGTCAGGAGGCTGCCACCGTGCTGCGGTGGGCGTTGACGACCCAGGCGTCCGGTAGCGCGATCCACTCGTTGTCGCCCACCCGCACCACTTCACCGTCCAGCTTCGGCAGCAGCGCCGGGTCCTCCATCGGGCAGAGCAACCACACGTCCCCCGCGCCGCCGCGCGCCGCGTCAGCAAGCTCGTGCAGCCGCCCCATCGCCCGGTACCGCGCCAGCACCGCCGCGTCGTGCAGCAGCACCGGCCCATCCGCGGCAGACAGCGAGGCGTGCAGCGACGGCACGGTGAGCTGCCACGCCTGCTCGACGTACTCCCCCAGCTTGATCGCCGCCCGCGACCCTTCCTGGGCGATGTCAGCGGTGAGCACGGTCTCCCACGTCGGCTTCGGGCGGGCGTCGACCAGGGCGTGCAGGTGCTCGATGAAGCGGGCCGCCACGTTGACCGGTCGGGCGTCGAAGCGCCGCGCCAGTTCCTCCCGGGCCAGGTGGTAGCGGTTGAGGCGTACCGTCAGCGCCCGGAACCCGCCCGCGGACCGCGCGCCGGCCAGCCGCTCCTCGGCGCGCATCGCCGCCGCCAGCTCCGGAGACTCCGCAGTCCACCGGCTCGGAGCGGCCGTCACCGAGGGACGGCGTTGAATGACTGACACCGAGGACGAGGCCGCGCGGGGCGGTGGTGAGACGTACCGGTCCCGGTCCCAGCGCAGCTCGAAACCCGCCTCAGCCAGAAGCCGGTCCAGTTTGGGGTGACCTGGCAGCGGGTCCAGCTCCGGGAAGCGCGCGGTGACCCGGTCCGCGACGTGCGTAGGTGTCAGGCCCCGCCGACCATCAGACGCGCTCGTCGGGGGCACCACGCCCGCCTGGGCAAGCCGCAGCGCCCGCACCGGGTCGAGGTCGCGCGGGTAGAGCTCCAACCGCGCGGTGGCGGCGGCCCGCTCCGAGGCCACCGCGGCGAGCAAAACCCGTCGCCGCTCGTCGAACGCCTCGGCCGCCCCGCCGGGCGCGCTCACCGCCGCGAGGGTACGCAGCACTGTCGCCGGGCTGGGCAGCACCTCGCTGGCGGCGAGTTTGTCGGCGGCCTTGCCGAGCGCGTCGGCGTAGTCGAGCAGCGCCGGTGCGGCCGGAGTGTCCGGGGCGTCGTCATCGCTGACCTCCAGCGCCACCAGCAACCGGTCACCACGCGGGTGCGGCTTGCCGTTGATGTCGGCGCGGGTGTGCCGGCGCAGCAGAAGGCGTGGCTCGTCGGCGAGCGCGTCCACCTCCACGGCCGCGCGTACCGCCGCGACGGCCACCGCGAGACGCATGGCGTCCCCGGTGCGCACCGAACCACGGCTGCTCAGCAGCGCCGCGGCCAACTCGGCGACGCCCATCACCCGACCGCCGTCGTGCAACAGCTCGATGATCTGGGTACGCACGCTGCCGACCACCGGGATCTCGTGCCAGCGCTTGCGTTGCTTGCCGAGGATCTGCGCGACCCGACCGGCGGTGACGCCCAGCGCGGTGGCCACCTGCGGCTGCTGCGGCCAGAGCTGCAACGCCGGCAGCACACCTGACTCGTCCGGCAGGTGCAGCAGCAGCCGGGTGCCCTCGATCTCCGTGGCGTTGCGGCCGTTCTTCGCCGGGATGAGCAGTGTGGCGATGGCGTCCAGGCCGACGCGTACCAGATCGGTGTCGCCGTGACCGGAGGAGGTCTCGGTGGCCGCCTCTTCGCTCGCCGCCTTGCGGGCGGCGGGCGTGGTGGGCAGTGTCTCCCGCTCCCCCAGT
This sequence comes from Micromonospora sp. WMMD964, assembly GCF_029581455.1. Taxonomy (NCBI): domain Bacteria; kingdom Bacillati; phylum Actinomycetota; class Actinomycetes; order Micromonosporales; family Micromonosporaceae; genus Micromonospora; species Micromonospora sp. WMMD964. Next base: position 4,851,552 of record NZ_CP120860.1, read on the forward strand.
CGCTGCCGCCACTCCTTGACCCGGCGTTGCAACTCCTGACGGGTCTTCGCCCCGAGACCGGGCAGGTGGGCGAGCTTGTTCGCGACCGAGAGCAGCTCACCGACGGTGGTGGCCTCCAGGCGGTGGGCGGCCGAGACCGCCCGTGGGGTGAGACCGGCGGCCTCCAGCGTGGTGGCCCGGGTGGCCTTGCCGGCGGCCTCGTCGCGGGCCACCGCGGCGACCTGCTCGTCCGGCTCGTCGACGTCGGGGTGCTCGGTGCCGACCGGGGTGCTCGCGTCCGAGCGACGGAACACTTCTTGCCAGGCGTCGCGCAGATCCTTCAGCGACGCGTGGCGCCGACGGTGGTCGCGGTGCAGCGCTCGTTGGAAGAACTCCACGAGGCCGTCGCGGATCGCCGGGTCGAACGCTTCGGCGGCCAGCACCGGCGGGCCGTCGGTGAGTTGCGGTTCGGTGCCGCCGTCGCCCCAGACCGGCAGCTCTCCGGAGGCCATCTCGTGCAGGGTGACCGCGAGCGCGTACCACTCGGCGTGCTTGTCGTAGACCGGACGGTTGGCGGTGCCGAGGAACGGGTCCAGGTAGCGGGGAGTGCCGGCGATGATCTCCTTGACCGAGACTCCGGCCAGGGAGAAGTCGAAGAGCACCAACTGCCTGGTGCGGTTGGGCCGCACCCGGATGGCGATGTTGTCCGGCTTGATGTCGCGGTGGTAGACGCCCTCGCCCTCCAGATAGTCGAGGGCGCCGAAAAGGTAGTCGCTGTACGTCTCCAACTCGTCGACCGTGAGCCGACCGTCGTCGCGCAGCTTGCGCGCCAGGGTGCGGTCGCCGGCGTGCTCCAGCACCACGACGGTGCGGTTGCCCAGTTGCAACGGCTCTGGCCGGGCCAGCCGGATCACCCTGGAGTCGGTGAGCGGGCCGAGGACGCGGGCCTCGTGCGCCAGCCGGGCACCCTTTTCGTCGGAGAGCCCGACCTTCAGGACCTCTTCCCGACGAGTGCGCTCGTTGAAGCCGAGGAACGCCCGACAGGTCGAGCCGGTGCCGAGGCGGCGGACGATCTTCCACTCGCCGACTCGGTCGCCACCGCGGGCCTCCAGCGGGTCGGGCTGCTCGGGCGCCGGCTCCTCCGGGTGCACGGAGCCCGGTGGCGGGCTGGTCAACTCGTCCTCGACGAGCTGGAGCATCTCGACGAAGTCGGCGACCGTGGTGAGTCGCTGGGCCGGTACCGGTGCGGTTGCTGCTTGGATCAACTCGTCGGCGAACTCGCTGATGCCGTCGGTGACAGCGGTGGCCCGCAGACCGTTGTCCCGGGCCAGTCGGGCCAACAGTTCGGGGCGCTTCGTGGCCGGCGGTTGACCGGTCAGGATCAGGTACGCCAGCGCGCCGAGGCCGAAGACGTCCATCGCCACCGCGTCCGGCGTCGGCGCGGTCAACTCCGGCGCGAGGTACGCCTCGGCGGACCGTTCGATATGAGCTGTCGCGTGCGAGGAGAGAGTCACCGGCTGGCCGCTGCTGCCACCGGCACTATCCACACCTCGGGTCGCTGCCTGCCAGTCACTGATCTGTAGTTGAGGTGTCAGCCACGCCTCGTCGTCGCTGCCGCCACGCCGCTTCCGGCCAGGGTTCACCAACACGCTGCGGGCAGAGAGCGCACGGTGGTGCAGCCGTCGACCGTGTGCGTAGGCCACCGTCTCGGCGAGCTGTCGGATCATCGCGAGTCGGCTCAGCGCGTCAAGGCGGTCGCCGTACTGGGCGATGTAGTGGTCGAGACGCACCGACCGGGGGTCGTACCGGAAGATCAGCGCCGGGCCGGCCTCGTGCGACTCCATCGCGTCGACCTGCACGATGCCGGGGTGGTTGATGCCGTGCAGGGCGAGCATCTCGCGTTTGGCGGCACGCTCGATGCTGGCTCGTTCGGTCTGCACGGCGTTGCGTTCGACCAGGTAGATCCTCACCCGGCGACGTTCGCGCTCCAGGTCTCGGTGCCGAGCCTGGTGGTCCTGCCAGGTGGGGCCGACGTCGAACGGGCGAGTCTCCAACTCCCATGCGCCGATCTGGTAGTGGCGGCGACTACGGGCGATGCCCACGGCGTCGAGGAGGTCCGGTAATGCCGCCGACATCTCCTTGGTGACCCGCTGCCGTTCGTCCTGCGGCGGACGCTGCAGCAGCGAGGTGATCGCCGGCAGCGGCCCTGGTTCGTGGCCCAGGGCCGGCTCCGGGCCGAAGATGCCGTGCAGATGATGCTCCGACAGCTCTACCCGCAGGCCAGGCTTGGACAGGAACACCGCCGCCTGCACGAACGGGATCCTGACCTGCTGACCTTTGCGCCGCGAGGCAGCCACCTGGAGCAATGACTTGAGTTTCTTGGCCTTGGCATCGGCCAGATGTAGCGGATTGTCGAAGGTGCGGGTGCCGTTCGGGCCCTGAAGGATCCAGTTGGAGCCGCTGGACCGGAGCCGGCCGTTCAGGCTCTTGATCTCGATGAGGTAGAGACCGCCGGGCGCGGCGACCAACAGGTCCACCTCGTAGGGGTGCCCGGTCTGGGCGGTGAAGGTGAAGTTCGACCACGCCCGGTAAGGCTCACTGTCCGGCAGCAGCGCCTGGACGTGCGCCAGCGCCTCCCGCTCGTGCGCGAACTGCGACGGCGTGATCGTCGTCCACCGGCCCTCCTGCATTCCAGAGATCCTAGGGCCCGCCAGCAGGGAACGAGGACCGCCACCTCGACGTGGGTCCTGCAGGCCGCCCGCATTGGCGTCCGTCGGCGTCAACCGCACGTGTCGCAGGTACCGGTCGTAGGGAGTTGCAGATAACAGGTGGGACAGAGTGGCCGGCTAGGCTCCGGGGCGCGGGCGCGTTGGCGCGCCACCGCTACCTCGAGCCTCGGTGCCAGTGCGAGTCTGCCTCCGTCCGGAGGTAGGCCGGCCGCCTCGAAGTGGCGGTAACAGGTGAGGCGGGCGTTGGCGGCGTGCATCTCCCGCTCCATCTCGTCCTCGACCGGCGGCTCCCCCGCCACCTCCAGAACCTCTTTGTATCCTGCTCCCACCTTGCCGTCATCCGTATGGACGACCAGAGCGGTCAGCGGCGGGTCACCCCGTCGGTGTGCCTCCCGCACGATGCGACCGAGAACAGACCCGATCCAGTTGTGCAGGAGGGCCGAGGTCCGGATGCCGGAACTAGCCTGCACCTGCTCACCAAGCTCCTTGTAGGTGATGAGCCCGTGGTAGCTCCGTGCGACTGCGACCAGGATGTCGTATCCGTGGCTGGCCCAGGTGTTCCAGGCTTCCTCCGCAGAAATCCGCCCGCCCGACTCCTGCCAGTACCCGCGTTGCTCCACCGCGTTCTCCGCTCCCGCGACCGGACACCTTCTCAGGGAAGCAGGGTAGGGCGGCTTCTCGGCTGGGGAACTTGGTGACACTCATCTGTCGGGATGTCGCCACATCGCAAGATGCAGCGCGTCTTTGCTCGGACCGGTCGGGCGACTCGACGCTCAAGGACGAATGCTTTCTACGTACCGCGGCTCAGCAGGTCGACGAGTTTCGCGAGCCCGAGCGGCGCCGTACGTCCCGGCGGACGCTCTGGTTGCGCCGCCACCGGGCACGGTCGGTGAGCGAGGTGGCGAGGATTGTGCCCATTGTCCCGACCAGGACGCTGAGGAGCACCGGAAGCTGCGTCGGTAGCGTGCCCAGGCAGCCGAGGCTGCCAGGACCAAGCAACCTTTCTCAGCCTCTGCCGGCGGTGTCAGCTCCGCCGGGTCGCGAGGATGGCCAGGGTTTCCCGGCGTACCGCGTCGATCTCGTGCAGCAGGCGACGGTGGGCGAAGCGGACCACCGTGATTCCGAGACTCGCCAATTGAGCGTCACGGCGCAGGTCGATCTCTCTCTGGCGTGGGTCGCCGTGGGTGGTGGCCCCGTCGAGTTCGATGTCGACCCGCTCCCGCTCGGCGAACATGTCGAGGTACACCGTGCGCCGTCCGACGCGGATCGGCACCTGTCGGCGGAACGTGGGCATTCCCGGGCCGGTGAAGACGTGTCCGTGTCCCCAGATCTCCAGCGGGCTCCGGCAGCCGTCGGCGAGCCGCGTCAGCAGTGTCCGCAGCGCCGCCCGATCGGTCAGCTTCGGCGTGCTCTCCAGGGCCACTCCCAGCCTCTCGGGGGTCGTCAGCCACTCGTTGACCGCCCGGATCACTGGTGCCCGCCGCTCGGCGGGCGGCATCGTCGGCCACGAGTCGATGAGCGCCTGCTCAAGTCGTGTGACCGTCAGTCCTTGTCGCACCACCACGTGCGGCGGTTCAATGAGCAGGCTGCGGCGCCGGTGCACGACCACTCCGGGTCGGTTACGCAGGTTGGCGCTCGTCGGTGTGCTCAGGTGCACCAGGTCGCCGGCCGCCTGCGCGCGCACCCCCCACACGCTGAGCGCGCTGAGGTGACTGAGTGCACCGCAGCCGTCGGCCCACGCCAGAGCCGCGCGCTGGCCCAGGTCGGATCGAGTCGACTCAAGGTGGGGGCGCCGGGTCGACTGTCGACCAGGTAAGCCGCAACGAACACCTCGGGCAGCACGCGCACCAGCTCACCATTGCGGCACGCCTGCTGCAACGCCCACTGCGGCACCCGCTGCCGGGACGTCCCGAGCGTCACCAGCCCTCCGCCAAGCTCCACCAGCTCCCGAAGCACCACATTCACATCACGAACCGTGAAGCGCGACCCCGGTCCCCGCAACCGCCCCAGCCTCACCCCTGTGGACAGCACCCAGCCTGTGGACAGTGCCCCACCACCGAGCACTTTGCGCTAGCCAGGACGATCGTTGGCAGTTCAGCAGGGCGACACGCCGAGCGCAGCCCTGCTGAACTGCCAACGATCATGGGAAGCACCTCGCGACAGCGCGTCAGCTCGGCACGTCGCGGCGGCGGAACGCCGTCACTCCGACGGCGAGGAGCGCCGCGGCGACCGCCGTCAGCACCACCAGGGGCAGCGCCGCCGGGTCGACGGCGGGCACGGACGGCACATGGGTGTACGGCGAGAGGTCGAGCGCGGCCTGGGGCAGCTTCAGCACCGCACCGAGTTGCCCGAGCAGCAGGAAGACCAGCAGGATCGTCCAGGACAGCACGACCGACCAGCGGGGCAGCAGTCCGAACAGGGCGGTCACCACCCCGGCCACGACGAGCAGGGCGGGCAGACGCAGCAGCGCGGCACCGCCCAGGTCGACGGCTTGGCCGAGCGGGTCGTCGGTGACGAGACCGTAGCCGAGGCCGGTGGTCAGCCCGGCGAGCAGCAGCAGCGCGACCGCGCCGAGGGTCGCGGCGAGCACCTGGGTGCCGAGCCAGCGGGTACGGCTGACCGCGGTGGCGAGGGCGGCTTCGAGCACCCCGTCGGCCTCGTCGCCGCGTACCCGAAGGAGGGCCTGCACCACGTACGCCCCGATGGTCAGCGCGAAGAGCCCGAGCATCGCGGCCAGGTACGCGTCGACGAGAACCCCGCCGCCGCCCATCGCGTTGATGGCCTCGGCGGCGGCCGGGTTCTGGTCGATCATGGCGTTGAACTCGTCGGCGGCGATGCCCATGGAGAACCCGAGTACGGCCAGGCCGACCGCCCAGCCGAGCAGGGTGCCGCGTTGCATGCGCCAGGCCAGTCCGGCGGGGCTGAGCAGTCGTGGCGCGGCGTTGGCCGGTCCGCGTCGGGGCGCGATCAGCCCGGCGCCCTGGTCGCGGCGCTCCGCGAGGGCGTACGCCACGGCCACTCCGGCGAGCAGCAGCGCGACCGGGAGGGCGAGCGTCCACCAGCGTTCACCGCCGAAGGCGCGCACCTGGTTGCCCCAGCCGAGCGGGGAGATCCACGAGGGCCAGGCGCTCTGCACGCGGGTGCCGTCGGCGCTCTGCTCGCCGAGCACGTCACCGGCGGCGCGCAGCACGAAGGATATCCCGACGGTGGCGGCGGCGAGCGCGTTGGCGCCCCGGGAGGTGACGGAGAGCTGGGCGGTGACCGCGGCGATCGCGGTGAAGGCGACACCGACACCGCCGATCGCGGCGGCGGCCGCCACCGAGCCGGCCAGCGGTAGGCCGGCGCCGACCAGTGCGAACGCGAGCAGCACGGCGGCGAGAGTGTTCGCCGTGACGATGACGAGCAGCGCGGCGGTGAGCGGCGCGTACCGGCCGACGACGGAGGCACCGAGCATCTCCGCCCGGCCGGTCTCCTCGTTCTGCCGGGTGTGTCGGGTCACCGCGAAGGTGCTCAGCAGGGCGACGATCAGGGCCAGCGTCACGTACGTCTCGGCGACCACCACGGCACCGAGGTCGGTGCCGGCGATCGGACCGTTGAACGCGCGGGCGACGAGGCTGGATGCCGACGTGGTGGCGTAGCCCTGGCGGGCCGCCTGGTCGGGGTAGATGCCGGCGACGCTACCGGCGAGGGCGTAGCCGAGCAGCGGCGTGCCGAGGACCCAGATGGCGAGGCGGATCCGGTCGCGACGCAGCACGAGCCGGGCCAGCAGGGCCGTGCCGGTGAGGGCGCTCACCGGGCACCGGCCTGCGGCGCGCCGGCCGGCGAGTCGGCGTCCGAAGCACCGGGGGCCGGAGCACGACCGGCCGAGCCATCACCAGCGGAGCCACCACTGGCGGAGCCACCACCGGGCGAGCCACCGGCAGCCGAGCCACCACCGGCAGAGCCGCCGACGGCCGACGCGGCGGGGTCGTCGCCGTAGTGGCGCAGGAAGAGCTGTTCCAGGGTGGGCGGGGTGCTGGTCAGGGCACGCACGCCGGAGCGGACGAGCTGACCGAGCAGCTCGTCGAGGTGGGCCGGCTCCACCTCCAGGTGGGTACGCCCGTCGACCTCGTGCACGTCGTGCACACCGGGCAGCGCGTCCAGACCGGTGAGCGGACGGGCGGTCTCGACGGTGACCGCCGTGCGGGTGAGGTGGCGCAGCTCGGCGAGGGTGCCGGACTCGACGGTGCGGCCCTCGCGGATGATGCTGACCCGGTCGCAGAGGGCTTCGACCTCGGCGAGCACGTGGCTGGAGAGCAGCACCGTCGCACCGGCCTGCTTGACCCGCCGGACCTCGTCCTGGAACACCGCCTCCATCAGGGGGTCGAGGCCGGAGGTGGGCTCGTCGAGCACGTACAGCTCCACCGCCGAGGCGAAGGCGGCGACGATGGCGACCTTCTGCCGGTTGCCCTTGGAGTACGTGCGGCAGCGGCGGGTCGGGTCCAGGTCGAAGCGCTGCAACAGCTCGTCGCGGCGACGCCGGTCGAGGCCGCCGCGCAGCCGACCGAACAGGTCGATGGCTTCTCCGCCGGTGAGGTTGGGCCAGAGGCTGACGTCGCCCGGCACGTACGCCAGTCGGCGGTGCAGGCGGACCGCGTCGCGCCACGGGTCGGCGCCGAGCACCTGGGCGTCGCCGGAGTCACGGCGGAGCAGCCCGAGCAGGATGCGGATGGTGGTGGACTTGCCGGAGCCGTTGGGCCCGAGGAAGCCGTGCACCTCCCCCTGCTCGACCCGCAGGTCGAGCCCGTCGAGTGCCCGGATCGCCCCGAACGTCTTGACCAGGTTGCCGATCGAGATGACGGGCATCGCCCCTCCTGCCGTTGGCTGCCATCGACCGCCCTCCACTGTACTGACCGTCGGTCAGTCGATGCAACGGTGATGGCGGCCACCGGTCAGGACGTCGCTAGGCTTGCCGACATGACCGCCGATCCCGCGGACGACACCCGCACCCGGATCCTGCGCGCCGCGCTCGACCTGTTCGCCGAGCACGGTTACCAACGCACCTCGCTGCGGCAGATCGGCGAGCGGTTACGGCTGACCAAGACCGCGATCCTGTACCACTTCCCGGCCAAGGAACACCTGCTCTCCGCGCTGGTCGAGCCGTTGTTGGCCGATCTGGAGGCGTTGCTCGACACCGCGCGGACGCAGCCCGTCGAGCAGGCGCGGTGGACGGTGCTGGAGGGTTGGGTGGACGTCATGCTCGCCCACCGCCGACCCCTCGGCATGCTCTTCCACGACATCGCGCTGGTCGGCCGTGGCGACACGTACCACCGTCTGATGGAGGTCGCGATGCGGGCCAACGACCTCATCGCCGGGCCGGACGCCGGACGCCGGGAGCGGGTGCTGGCGACCCAGGCGGTCGCGGCGTGCAGCGATCCGATCGTCTTCTTCGTCGACGTGTCCGACGAGGTGCTGCGCGCCGACATGCTCGACGGCGTACGCCGACTGCTGACGCCGACCGCCGCCGTACCCGAGCGGGACGGGACCACGGCGGGCCCGGCGCCGGCGCGCGGCACCGCACCGGACGCGGCCCCGACGAGCGGGAGCCGACGACGGCCGGGACGACCACGGGCGCTCGGTCGGGAGCAGGTGGAGACGGCCCGGCGGATGCACGCGGCGGGCACCCACTCGGTGGATGCCATCGCCGAGACGTTGGGTGTCTCGCGCGCCACCGTCTACCGACACCTCGACGCGGAATAATGAGACGGGTTTAGCGACTATTTCGAGACGGTTGTGAGCGGGAGGCTCAGGCCGCCAGCGTGGCGTAGCGGCCGTTGCGGTCCAGCAGGCTGTCGTGGGTGCCGGCCTCGACGATGCGGCCGTGGTCGAGCACCGCGATCTGGTCGGCGTCGCGGACGGTGGAGAGCCGGTGGGCGATGGTGATCGTGGTGCGACCCTCGGCCAGCACGTCGAACGCGCGTTGCACGGCCCGTTCGGTCTCGGTGTCCAGTGCGCTGGTGGCCTCGTCGAGGACCAGGATGCGCGGGTCGCGCAGCAACGTGCGGGCGATGGCGAGCCGCTGCTTCTCGCCGCCGGAGAAGCGGTGACCGCGGGAGCCGACCATGGTGTCGTACCCGTCGGGCAGCCCGGCGATCAGGTCGTGGATCTGGGCCGCGCGGGCGGCGTCCTCGATCTCCGCGTCGGTGGCGTCCGGCCGGGCGTAACGCAGGTTCTCCCGCACCGTGGTGTGCAGCAGGTACGTCTCCTGGCTGACCACGCCGACGATCGCGGCCAGGTCGGCAAGGCGCAGGTCCCGCAGGTCGACGCCGTCGACGGTGATCCGACCGGCGGTCGGGTCGTGCAGCCGGCTGACCAGCCCGGCGAGGGTGCTCTTGCCGGACCCGGTCTCGCCGACCAGGGCGAGGCTGGTGCCGGCGGGCACGTCCAGGCTGATCCCGGCGAGGGCTGCGGTGTCGCTGCCCGGATAGCCGAAGGTGACGTCCTCCAGGCGCAGATGACCGCGCACCCGGGCGGGGTCGAGTCGGACCGGCTCGGCGGGGTCGGCCACGTCGACCGGCAGGTCCAGGTACTCGAAGATCCGGGCGAACAGCGCCAGCGACGCGGTGAGTGAGACGCCCACGTTGAGCAGGCCCATCAGCGGCCGGAACAGGCCACCCTGCAGGGCCGTGAAGGCGACCAGGGTGCCGATGCTGAGCGTCCCGGCGGTGCCGGGCAGCCCGGCGGCGAGGTAGATGACCGCCGGTACGGCGGCGAAGATGATGCTCATCGAGGCCATCCGCCAGCGGCCGGCCAGCTCGCTGCGCAGCTCCAGGTCGACCAGCCGGGCCGAGGAGGCGCTGAACCGCTCGATGAGGGCCGGGCCGGTGCCGAGGGTCTTGGCCAACTGCACACCGCTGACCGAGAGCCCTTCCTCGACGGTGACGTTGAGGTCGGCGAGTTCGCGTTGCCGCTGGGCGGTGATCTCCCGGCGCATCCGGGCGACCCGGCGGGTCAGCCAGACGGCGGGCGGCAGCACCACGAGCGAGACGAGGGAGAGCTGCCAGGAGAGGGCGACCATGGCGACCGCGGTGGCGACCACTGTGGTGAGGTTGGCCGCGACGGCGGTCGCGGTGGAGGTGACCACCGACTGCATGCCGCCGATGTCGTTGGTGATCCGGGACTGCACCTCGCCGGTGCGGGTGCGGGTGAAGAAGCCCAGCGACTGGCGCTGGAGGTGGCTGAAGACGTCGGTGCGCAGCCGATGCATGACCTGCTGGCCGACCTGGGTGGAGATCCAGGTCTGCACGACGCCGAGGGCGGAGGTCACCGCGGCGACGGCGACCATGCCGAGGACCAGCCAGACCAGCAGGGTCACGTCGCCCTGCGGCAGCGCCCGGTCGATGACGGCACGCAGCAGGAACGGGCTGGCCATCGCGATGATCGAGGAGAGCACGATGATCGCGGTGACGGCGGCGAGCGCGGGCCGGTGGTTGGTGAACAGGCGGCCGATGCGACGCAGCGACACCTGGCGGGCCTGCGTCTTCTCGTCGGCGCTGACGGTGCGGTGGCCGCGGTCGCGGCCCATGGGGGTGGGTTCCAAGGAGAACCACCTTTCAGTCGAGGACAATGCTGAGGTTACCTCAACATGAGGGAACAACCACATCTCCTGCTACCGTATTCCGGTGACCGAGGACACCACTGACGACAGCCTTGCCGAGACGTTCTGGGCGGTGGCGTCCCGTTTGCGCCGGCAGACCCGGGAGTCGCTGGCACCCTGGGACATCACCCCCAGCCAGTCCCGGGCGCTCGGCGTCCTGGGCCGCCACGGCGAGGTACGCCCCGGAACCCTCGCCGAGCACCTGCGCATCGCGCCCCGCTCGGCGACCGAGGTCATCGACGACCTGCAGACCCGTGGGCTCGTCGAACGCCGCCCCGATCCGGCCGACCGGCGAGCCACACTTGTCGCCCTGACCGACGAGGGCAACCGGGTCAGCACCGCCATCCGGGCCGCCCGCCGGGCCGAGGCCGACCGCTTCTTCGGACACCTCGACGACACCGACCGTGCCGAACTGGCCCGCATCCTGCGCACCCTGCGCGGCTGAGACGGCGTCAAGCCCTCGGGGTTTGTCCCCCGCGCGCCCGGGTAGCCAGCGGCCCCGTTTCCACCGCGGGCCCCGCCACCACCAGTCGGGGAGACCTGACAGGAGGGGCCATGTCCGCCCTGAACCAGCACCGTCCCACCTGATGTGCGGGATCAGCGGGGAGGCCCGGTTCGACGGCCGGTCGCCCGACGCGGCGGCGGTGACCCGGATGACCGAGGCGATGCGCTCCCGTGGCCCGGACGCCGAGGGCCTGTTCGCCGACGGCTGGGTGACCCTCGGGCACCGCCGACTGACCATCATCGACCTGTCCGACGCGGGCGGGCAGCCGATGGTCCGCGACGACCTCGGCCTCGCGCTGGTCTTCAACGGCTGCGTCTACAACTACCCGCAGCTGCGCGAGGAGTTGCAGAACGCCGGATACGCCTTCGGATCCACCAGCGACACCGAGGTGATCCTGGTGGCGTACGCACACTGGGGCGAGCGTTTCGTCGACCACCTGGTCGGCATGTTCGCGATCGGCCTGGTGGACCGGGCCCGGCAGCGGCTGATCCTGGCCCGCGACCGGCTCGGCATCAAACCGCTCTACCTCGCCGAGACGCCTGGGCGGCTCCGGTTCGCCTCCACCCTACCCGCGCTGCTGGCCGCCGGCGACGTCGACACCGGCATCGACGCGGTGGCCCTGCACCACTACCTGTCCTGGCACTCCATCGTGCCCGCGCCCCGGACGGTGCTACGCGGCGTGCGCAAGCTCCCGCCGGCCACCCTGCGGGTGATCGAGGCGGACGGGCGCAGCCGCGAGGAGGTGTACTGGCGGCCCGACTACGTGCGGGAGCCCGCCGACGCGGGGATGGACGCCGCCGACTGGCGGGCCGCCGTCGGGGACGCGCTGCGCGCGGCGGTACGCCGACGGCTGGTCGCCGACGTGCCGGTCGGCGTGCTGCTCTCCGGTGGTCTGGACTCCAGCCTCATCGTGGCGCTCCTCGCCGAGGCCGGCCAGCAGCACCTGCGAACGTTCAGCATCGGCTTCGACAGCCGCGACGGCGAGTCCGGCGACGAGTTCCACTACTCCGACCTGGTGGCCCGCGCGTTCGACACCGACCACCACCGGATCCGGCTGGCCGACGACGACCTGGTGCCCGCCGTACGACGGGCCGTGCTGGCGATGACCGAGCCGATGGGCAGTCACGACGTGGTCGCGTTCCACCTGCTGTCCGAGCAGGTGGCGCGGCACGTGAAGGTGGCGCAGTCCGGGCAGGGCGCCGACGAGGTGTTCGCCGGTTACGGCTACCACCAGCCGCTCACCGAGGTGCCCCGGCACAGCGCCGCCGAGACGTTCGCCGCCGCGTTCTTCGACCGCGACCACGACGAGCTGCGCGACCTCGTCGGCGCGGAGTACGCGCTGGAGCACGACGCCAGTAGGGAACTGCTCACCGGGCACCTCGCCGCGCCGGGCGCGCAGACCGCACTGGACGCCGTGCTGCGCCTGGACACCCACCTGATGCTCCCCGACGACCCGGTCAAACGGGTGGACAGCATGAGCATGGCGTGGGGCCTGGAGGTCCGCACCCCCTTCCTCGACCAGGACCTGGTCACCCTGGCCGCGCACTGCCCGCCGGAGCACAAGGTCGCGCAGGGCGGTAAGGGCGTCCTCAAGGAGGTCGCCCGGCAGGTGCTGCCCGCCGAGGTGATCGACCGTCGCAAGGGCTACTTTCCGGTGCCGGCGTTGCGCAACGTGGACGGCCCGGTGAGGGAGCTGGTCGCCGAGGCGTTGCAGGCGCCGGTCGCGCGCGACCGAGGGCTGTTCCGACCGGAGTACGTGGCACGCCTGCTCGCCGAGCCGGACCGGGCCGAGGCGGCGGCCGGCAGTAACAAGCTGTGGCAGCTCGGCCTGCTGGAGCTGTGGCTGCAGACGCACGACATCCACTGAGTCGCGTCAGGCGGCGGCCGTGCGGGCGGCCAGATCGTCGATCACGGCGCGCAGGTCACCGGTACGCTCCAGCACCCGGCGCTGCCGGGCCGCGCCGGTCCCGTCGCGACGCAGCCGGGCCAGATGCGCCAACACGTAGCCGAGGTCGCCGTGGCGCAGCAGGGCCGGGGCGATCACCGCCATCAGCTCGTCGACGAGCACCCAGGCCGGTCGGGTGCCGCCGGCGCGCAGGTCGATCAGTTCACCGTCGAGGCCGTGGTGGGCGGCCCGCCAGTGCGCGGCGGCGACCAGGCAGTCCCGGGTGTGCGGCGCGGTCACCCCGGCGCGTACGTCGTCGGCGAGGGTGGCGACGAGGGACCGGACCAGTGCGGCGACGAGCACCGTGTCGTCCACGTCCGAGCTGACGTCGCCGACCCGCACCTCCACCGTCGGGTACGCCGACGACGGCCGCGCGTACCAGTAGACCATCGCGGCGTCGAGCATGACACCGGCGGCGATCAGCTCGTCCACGGTCCGGTCGTAGTCGGCGGCGGAGTCGAAGTACGGTGTCGGACCGATGCTGGGCCAGCGTTCCAGCTGCATCGACCGCCAGCTGGCGTGGCCGGTGTCGCGCCCGTCGTGCAACGGCGAGTTGGTGGTGATCGCCTGGATCACCGGCAGCCAGGTACGCAGGTGGTTGCAGACCTGCACGGCCAGTTCCCGGTCGGGCAGGCCGACGTGCACGTGACAGCCGCAGACCGCCGGGTCGTGCGCCACCGGGCCGTACCGGCGCGACATCGCGTGGTAGCGCGGCCGGTCGGGCACCGTCAGGTGCGGTTCGGCCACGGGGGTGGCGCCGACGGCCACCAGTCGGGCCCCCGCGGCCGTGGCCGCCTCGGCGGCGGCGTGACGCAACGACACCAGGTGCGTGCGCAGTTCGTTGAGGTCGGCGCAGACCGGCGTGACCATCTCCACCATGCTGTGCCGGAACTCCTGGCGGCTCTGGTCGCGGGCGGGGCCGCGCAGCGCGGCCAGCACCCGGTCGGCCACCGGCAGGTTGCGCCCGGTGTCCGGGTCGAGCAGCAGGAACTCCTCCTCCACCCCGAGCGTGAGGGTGGAGACGTCGGGCACCCTGTCGGCGACGGTCGGACGGTACGCCATGGCCGCCTCCATCCGACTGCGGCCACGGGTGGACCCGTGGCCGGGGCCGCACGGGTTCCCGGCGCGTCCGCCGGCAAACGCGCCCGCCAGGTGTGGCCGCGCCGTCGAGCGAACCGGACACCGACGACACACAGTGGTGAATGTCTGGGACGATGCAGGAATGCTGATGCGTTGGCGTGGTTCCCGGTGGTTCCACATCGCCCTGGGCCTGGTGGCGGGTGCCGCCGTGGGGCTGGCGGTGTACCTGGCCAGTCGACTGACCGGGCCCGCCCTCTTCGCCCTCTGCGGTACGACGGCGGGTGGCGTCGCGGCCGTGGTGGCGTCGGCATACTCGCGGTTCTTCCAGCTGGCGGAGGTGACCGTCTCGGTTCCGCAGTTCAGCGAGCTGCGGTTCGCGGTCACCCGGGACAACAAGCAGACCGCCTGGCGGCTGTTCGTGGAGGCGGTCACCCGGGTGTCCGGTCAGCCGCTGGCGACCGGGACGGGTCTGGTCCGGGAGGCGTTGACGTCGCTCTACCAGTTGTTCGCGATCACCAGGGAGGTGCTGAGCCAGGCGGCGCCGACCATTCGGACCAATGGTCGCCCGACGGTCGAGCACCTCGGGATCGCCATGCTCAACAACGAGCTTCGGCCGTTCCTCGCCACCTGGCACCCGCGCCTGAGGGCGTGGGAGCAGGCCAACCCCGACGAACCCGAGTCGGCCTGGCCGGACGACGCGCAGTGCCGCGCGGAGCTGGCGGCCATGCAACTGCGGTTGCTGCGCTACGTCGAAGGTCTGGGCGAGCTCGCCCAGGTGCCCAACGTCGAGGACGTGATGGGCGGTGTCATCGCCGACCCGCCGGCCGTTCCCGGCCAGCCGACGCGCCGGTCGACGGCGGCGGGCCAGTAGCGCGCCCAGGGCGGGTCAGTGCGGCGCCAGGGCCGTCGCGCGGGCGGTGAGGAAGGCCCGTTCGGCAGCGTTGTCGGTCAGCGCGACGGCGGTCCGGTACGCGTCGACGGCCTCCGCGTCCCGCCCGAGCCGGGCCAGCAGGTCGGCCCGAACCGCATGGTGTACGTGGTAGCCGTCCAGGTCGAGCCGGTCCACCTCGGTCAGCGCCACCGCCGGTCCGGCGACCTCGGCGAGCGCGACGGCCCGGTTCAACGCGACGACGGCACTGGGCGCGACGGCTGTCAGGTGGTCGTACAACGCAAGGATCTGACCCCAGTCGGTGTCGGCGGCGCGCGGTGCGGCGCTGTGCACGGCGGCGATCGCGGCCTGGATCTGGTACGGCCCGGGCCGGTCGCGTTGTAGGCAGCGGCGGACCAGCGTCTGCCCCTCGGCGATCAACGCGGCGTCCCACCTGCGACGGTCCTGCCGGGGCAGCGGAACGAGGTCGCCGTCGGGTGTGGTCCGCGCGGCACGGCGTGA
Organism: Micromonospora sp. WMMD964; assembly: GCF_029581455.1. NCBI lineage: Bacteria > Bacillati > Actinomycetota > Actinomycetes > Micromonosporales > Micromonosporaceae > Micromonospora > Micromonospora sp. WMMD964. Next base: position 4,866,816 of record NZ_CP120860.1, read on the forward strand.
TTCGGTGAGCAACATCAGTGCCAGCAGACCGAGGGCCTCCGGCTCGTCCGGCATCAGCTCGACGAGCAGCCGGGTCAGTCGGATCGCCTCCACGCACAGCTCGGCGCGGACCAGATGCCGCCCGGCACTGGCGGTGTGCCCCTCGTTGAAGATCAGATAGAGCACCGCGAGCACGCCGTGCAGCCGATCGGACAGGTCGGCGTCGCGCGGCACCCGGTACGGGATGCGGGCGTGACGGATCTTCGACTTGGCGCGGACCAGCCGCTGCGCCATGGTCGGCTCCGGCACCAGGAAGGCGCGGGCGATCTCGGCGGTGCTCAGCCCGCCGAGCAGGCGCAGGGTGAGGGCGACCCGGGCGGTCGGGGCGAGCGCCGGATGGCAGCAGGTGAAGATCAGCCGGAGCCGGTCGTCGCGCACAGGTCCCTCCTCGACGGGTCCGTCGGCGGCGAACAACAGGGACGCCTGGGCGTGCCGGTCGTCCCGGGACGCCTCCCGGCGCAGCCGGTCGATCGCCCGGTTCCGGGCGGTGGTGATGATCCAACCGGCCGGGCTGGGCGGCGGGCCACTCGTCGGCCACCGCGCCACCGCGATGGCGAAGGCGTCCTGGACGGCCTCCTCGGCGAGGTCGATGTCGCCGAGGAGGCGAACCAGGACGGCGACCGCGCGCCCGTACTCCGCGCGGAACACCGCCTCGACGTCCGGCACGGTCAGTCTCCGGCCCCGCCGTGGAAGGGGCGGACCTCGATCGGCAACGTGGTGGCCACCGCGTAACGGCGGCCCCACTCCAGGGCGACGTCCAGGTCCGGCACGTCGATGATGGTGATGCCGCCCAGGTACTCCTTGCCCTCGGCGAACGGCCCGTCGGTGACCAGGACCTCGCCGCCCTCGCGGGCACGCAGCACGGTGGCGGTCTCCGGGCCGTGCAGGCCCTGCCCGAACACCCACGAGCCGGTGGACGTCAACTCGTCGCGGAAGTCGGCGAGCCGGCGCATCACCCCGGCCAGGAACTCCGGGTCCGGCGGCAGCTCACCCTGCGGCTGGTGAAGGCTGAGCAGGTACAAGGTCATCGTTCCTCCTCGCGGGGACGGCCGGCTCCGCACCGACCTCTCATCCTCCACACGATCGGCAGCGGCCCGGATCGACAGGCCGGCAGAAAATTCTCGGCGGCCGGTCGGGATGGACGGCCCGGCGGGCTGCCCAGGCACCCTGACCGCCCGGACCGCCCAGGCCCGCCGGACCGCCCAGGCCGCCCACGGCCGGCCGGGCCGGCCGGGTGGTGGTGTGCCCTTTGCTCTGCACCCACGGATGCGACGGGGGCGCCGGCCCGGGTGGTGCCTCCGCAGGTGCAGAGCAAAGGACGAAGGACAGGGGTACGTTCGCCGGCGGCCGCAGCCGGAGCCGGAGCCTCGGCCGCGACCGGAGCAACCAGCCGACCGGAGCAAGCAGCCGCGACAGGCAGCCGGTTGTCATGCCTGCGGCGGTTGTGGGTAGTCCCCGGTGTGGCCGACGGCATGCGGGTGGTCGTGGTCGGCGCCGGCTTCTCCGGGCTCGCCGCCGCGCTGGCACTCAGCCGTGCCGGCGCCCAGGTGCGGCTGCTGGAGGCCCGCGACCGGGTGGGCGGCCGGGTGTTGACCCGCTGGCTACCCGACGTCACCCAACTCGACCTCGGCGCGCAGTGGATCGGCCCGACCCAGCATCGGATGTACGCGCTGGTCGCCGAACACGGGCTGGCCACGTTCGCGTCGGCGGCGTTCGGCGCACCCACCGTGCTCTGGGCCGGTGCGCGCCGGGCCGAGCCGCCGGCGCGGGCCGCCCGGGTCCTCGGCCTGCTCGACGAGTACGCCGCCCGGCTGGACCCGACCGCGCCCTGGCAGGCCCCGGAGGCCGCACAGTGGGACCGGACGATCCTCGGCGGCTGGTTGCGTGCCACGGCCGGGGACGACGACACCGCCGACTATCTGGGGCGGTTGCTCGCCGGCGGGCTGCTGGCCACCGGCGCGGACGAGGTGTCGTTGTTGCACCTGCTGTTCTACCTGCGCAGCGCCGGCGGGACCGGGCCCCTGCTGGGGATGGCGGGCGGCGCGCAGCAGGACCGGATCGTGGGCGGGCCACCGGCGCTGGCCGAGCGGATGGCCGCCGCTCTGCCGCCGGGGGCGCTGACGTTGGCCGCACCGGTACGGGCCGTCGAACAGAACGTCGACGGGGTGACGGCGTGGACCGACACCGGCCGCGTGAACGCTGACTTCCTGGTGGTCGCGCTGGCTCCGGCTCTGGCGGGCCGGATCCGGTACGCTCCGCCGCTGCCCGCGTTGCGCGACGGGTTGACCCAGCGGATGCCGATGGGTTCGGCGCTGAAAGTGCACGCCGTCTACCCGGAGCCGTTCTGGCGTGCCGACGGGTTCTCCGGGGTGTCCACCAGCACCACCGGTCCGCTCACCGAGACGGTCGACAACTCCACACCCACCTCGCCGCTCGGCGTGTTGACCGGGTTCAGCTACGCCTCGGACGCCGCGGTGCTGCGCGGGATGTCTCCCGAGCAGCGTCGGCGGTGCCTGCTGGGGGCGTTCGCCGCAGTGGTCGGGCCACGCGCCGGTGACCCGGTCGACCTCGTCGAGTACGACTGGTCGACCGAGGAGTGGACGCGGGGCTGCTTCTGCGGTGCGCTCACCCCCGGGTCCTGGGGCGCGTACGGGCCGCATCTGCGGACGCCGGTGGGCCGGGTGCACTGGGCGGGCACCGAGACCGCGACCCGCTGGACCGGCTACCTGGAGGGCGCGGTGCGCGCCGGTGAGCGGGCGGCGGCCGAGGTGCTGGCACGACCGTAGCCGGCCCGGTCTCGGCGGGACCGGGCCGGCACGGCCCTGGGTGCCACCCGGCCGACCCGGTCCGATGAGACGACCGGGCCGGCGCGGGCGCCCCGGTCAGGGGTAGGTGGTCAGGTACACCGTCTGGTTGGCCGCGTTCGCGGTGCCTCCGGCGTTGTTGATCACCCGGTTGATGGTGCCGACGCCACCGAGCGAGACGGTGACCATGTTCGTGAAGCGCACGTTCGGGTTGACGGGCACCTCGAAGGACCGCTCCTCGACCACCGCGGGGTTGACGTTGAAGTAGCTGTAGCTGCCCAGCCCCCACGCCTGGTGACTGGTCACCGAGTCGGCGACCTTGTACGCGGCGTAGCCCCGGGTCGACCCGTTCATCCAGGCGGCCTGGTTGGGCGGGTCGTACGGCAGTTCGTTCTGGTAGAAGTACGTCCGGCCACCGTTGCCGTTCCAGATGGTCTGGTACTTCTGGTAGTGCTCGACGAAGAGGCCGTACATGGTGACGTTGTCGCCGTTGACGGTGAGCCCGGTGTCGGCGGTGTTCAGCGTCCATCCGGTGGGCACGCCACTGGCGGCATGGTCGGCCCGCCACAGCCACATGTGGTCGCCGATCACGTTGTCGCTGTTGACCGTCAACGTGTTGGTGGCCTTGCCGACGTGTGGGCCTCCGATGCGGAAGAACACGTCGTGCAGCGAGGTCGGGTTCGAGGCGTGGCTGGCGGACGAACCGGACGGCCCGACCTCCATCAGCACCGGCGAGTTGGTGGTGCCGGCCTCGAACATGATGCCGGCGACCTTGACGCCGTCCACGTCGGCGACCCGCATGCCCACGGTGCCGTTGTCGGCCTGGATGGTGGCCAGGCCCAGACCGAGGATCACCGTGTCGGCCCGGTTGACCTGGATCGGCTCGGTGATGCGGTGCACACCCGGGGTGAAGAGCAGGTGCTTGCCCTGGGCGAGAGCCGCGTTGATGGTGACGGCGCTGGTGCCGGGCTGGACGACGAAGAACTGCGACAGCGACAGGGACGAACCGGCCGGGGTCTTGTTGTACCAGCTGGTGCCGGTGGAGTTGGTGCGCAGCGCGGGCACGAACACCCGGTACTCACCGCTGCCCGTCACGTAGAGGAACGGCTTCTCCCGGACCTGCGGGGTCTGGCCGATGACGGTGTGCGACGGGTTGGGGAAACTCGGCGCGGGGGCACCGGTGACGCCCTGGAAGACCATGTTCCACACCGAGCCGGTCCAGCCGTTGCCGAACTCGCTGTTGCGCGAGTACCACTGCTGCTGCGAGCCGGAGACGACCAGCCCGTCGATGCGGGTGTCCGCCATCAGGCCGCCGCTGGACCAGCCGTCGCCGCCGTTCCAGAGCTGGATCTGGTTCTGCGCGCCGCGCAGGTGCATCCGCCGGTACGGGGCGGCCTGGGACACCGCCCAGCGCTCCACGGTCTGCCCGGCGGGCAGGGTGACCGAGAGGTTCTCGGCGGCCCGCCAGAAGTTCTGGGTGGCGTTGCCGCCGAACCAGAACGCCTCGGTGCGGACGTGCCCGTTGAGGTTGACGTCGTCCGGGCTCATCCCGAGGCCGGCGACCTGGGTGAAGAAGCCGAGGTTGACGTCGGCGGTGTAGGTGCCGGGCTTGAAGAGCACCGCGTAGCGCTGCGGGCCGAACTGGTTGGTCTCCTGCTGGGTGAAGAGGGTGTTCAGTCGACTCTGGATCGTCGACGTGGGCGTGCTCGGGTCAAAGACGAACGTGTTCGACCCGAGGTTGGGGTTGTACGGGTCGGTGGGCGTCACCGGGGGCTCGTTGGTGCCGCCGTCGGTCTCGCCGTAGACCTGGAACTCCCAGAGCGAGTAGCCGTAGCCGGTGCCCCGGACGGTGCCGTACATGCGGACGTAGCGGCCGGCGCCGGAGACGGTGAGGTTCTGGGTGCCGCCGGTGCCGGTGGTGGTCGAGTAGATCGTGGTCCAGGTGGACCCGTTGTCGGAGGTCTGGAGCTGGAAGGCCCGGCCGTGGGCGGCCTCCCAGAGCAGGTTGACCTGGGTGATGGTGGCGCGGGCGCCCAGGTCGACCTGGAGCCACTGTGGGTCGCTGAACGCACTGGACCAGCGGGTGCCGGTGTTGCCGTCGACAGCGGCGGCGGCGGGGGTTCCACCGTTCTCGGTGGACGAGGCGGTGGCCGTGCGGCCCTGGGACAGCAGGACGGGGGCTGCCTGCGCGGGTGCCGTGGTGCCGGTCGGGGTGAGCGCCGCGACCAGGGCCACGGTGAGCCCGGCGAGCAGGTGCCGCACCACCCGAGGACGCGGGCGTACGGATGTAGCGCGAGATGTCATGACATCGCCTGTCGATAGAGGGCTACGGACTGCTGCACGGATGGGGGTCAGGCTCGCCCGTAGCGCCGGGGATGGTGCCGCCGAGGCGACGCCGCGGGATGGAGAGCGCTCTCGTAGGAGTGTTGCGGCGAGATTGCGACGGCGTCAAGACATCGATCTATAACTTCGTTATTTATCCCGAGGATTCTTTTTGTGTAATTCCCGACCCCACCCCCCGGTCACCGACCCCCGCCGCACCTCCCCGACCGGCAGGCCGGACCGACACCGTGCTGGTGATCAAGAGGTTTGCGTCAGAAATCAGGCTCGGCATGACGCAAACCTCTTGATCACCAAAGGTGGGTGGGTCAGGGGCGGCGGACGCCGCCCTCGGTGAGGAAGCGGGCGATCGGGAGGGTGGCCGCGCCGAGCGCCACCGCGTCGACGCCGAGTCGGCACAGCTCGATCGACGCCTGGCCGAACGGCTGGCGCAGCGCCTGCCGGCCGGCGGCCTCCCGGACGGCCGGGAGCAGGTCACCCAGCGCCATCGCCGCCCAGCCGCCGAGCACCACCCGCTCCGGGTTGAACAGGTTGATCAGGTTGGCGACCCCGGCCCCGAGGTAGCCGGCGGTGTCGTCGAGGACCCGTCGGGCGGTGGCGGAGGTCGCGGCGGCGTCGACCAGGGCCGCGATCTGGGACTCCTCGTCCTCGCCCGGCACCGGCCTACCCCGGCGCGCCTCGCGGTAGCGGTCGATGATCGCCTCCGCGCCCACGTACGCCTCCAGGCAGCCGCGCGCGCCACACCGGCAGGCCCGCCCGCCGTACACCAGGGTGGTGTGACCCCACTCCCCCGCGCTGCTGGACGCGCCCCGGTAGGTGGCCCCGTTGGTCACCACCGACGCGCCGACACCGGAGCCGACCAGCGCGAAGACGGCGTTCCGGGCCCCCCGACCGGCGCCGAACCACATCTCGGCCTGGCCGAGGGTCTTGGCGCCGTTGTCGATGTGCAGCGGCAGGTCGGTGCCGGCGCCGATCAGCCGTTCCAGTGGCACCCGGTCCCAGCCGAGGGCCTGGGCGTGCACGACGGCCTCGGTGCCCTGCTCGACGACGCCGGAGACGCCGATGCCGACGCCGAGCACGTCGGCGGCGGCCACCCCGGCGGTGCCGGTCACCGCGTCGATGCCGGCCAGCACGTGCCCGGCGACCAGGTCCGGTTCGGTACGCGCCGGGTCGAGCGGGTATTCGACGCTGGCCAGCAGGGTCATGGCGAAGTCGAACAGCTCCACCCGGACCCGGGTCTCGCCGACGTCCACGCCGACCAGGAAGGCGAAGCGGGGTGCGATGCGCAGCAGCATGCTGGGCCGACCGCCGTCGGACTCGGCGGCCCCGGCCTCGGCGACGAGCCCCTCGTCGATCAGGTCGGCCACCACGTTGCTGACCGCCGGCTGACTCAGCCCGGTGCTGCGCACCAGGTCCTGCCGCGTGAGCGGGCCGTCGAGGAAGAGCCTGGTCAGCAGGGCGGACCTGTTGCGCAGCCGCACGCTGCGGTTGGTGGCACGCGCCAGCTCCACTCGTCACCTCGTTCCCGTCGGCCGTTCGAGGCGACTGTAACCGCCTCGTGCTTGACGACCCACCGGCCAACAACTTTAATGACGACATAAATTAAGCCGTGATGTAACTCCCGGGAAACGCCGACGGACCCCCGACGGCGCACCCCCGAACCCTGTCCGCAGCCGGCCGCCCGTCGCCCGACCCCTATCGGCGACGGAGGTCGGCGGACCCCCACCACGCACCGGAAGGGCAGACCGTGTCGAGACGACACCTCGGGATATTCACCGCCGCCGTACTGGCAGCAGCATCGCTGACCGCCTGCGGCGGCTCCGGCGACGACTCCGCAGCGTCGCCCAAGACGCTCACCTACTGGGCCAGCAACCAGGGCGCCAGCCTGGAGGCCGACAAGACGATCCTCCAGCCGGAGCTGGACAAGTTCGAGAAGCAGACCGGGATCAAGGTCACCGTCGAGGTGGTCCCCTGGTCGGACCTGCTCAACCGGCTGCTCGCGGCCGCCACCTCCGGCAAGGGCCCGGACGTGGTCAACATCGGCAACACCTGGTCGGCGTCGTTGCAGGCCACCGGCGCGCTCGTCGAGTTCGACGACGCCACCCTGCAGGCCGTCGGCGGCAAGGACCGGATCGTGCCCGCCGCGCTCGCCGCCGCCGGGGCCCCCGGCAAGCCGCCGGCCGCCGTGCCGCTCTACTCCATGGCGTACAGCCTGTACTACAACAAGAAGATGTTCGCCGACGCGGGCATCACCGCGCCGCCGACCACCTGGGAACAGGTCGTCGAGTACGGCAAGAAGCTGAGCACCGGCGGCAAGTGGGGCCTGGCGATCGAGGGGGCCAACCCGTCGGAGAACGCGCACCACGCCTTCACCTTCAGCCAGCAGTACGGCGGTGAGTGGTTCGACTCGGCCGGCAAGCCGACCTTCGACACCCCGCAGAACGTGTCGGCGATCAAGCGGTACATCGATTTCATGGCCGCCGACAAGATCACCAACCCGAGCAACGCGGAGTACGCGCAGAACCAGTCGGTCTCCGACTTCGCCAACGGCAAGGCCGCGATGCTGCTCTGGCAGTCCGCCGGCTCGAACCTGAAGACGCAGAACATGCCCGCCGACGCGTACGGGGTGGCCCCGGTGCCGTTCCTGGCCAGCCCGCCGGCCGGCGGCAAGAAGGTCAACAGCATGGTCGCCGGGATCAACATGGCGGTCTTCAAGCACACCAAGAACAAGGACGGCGCGCTGAGCTTCGTGAAGTTCATGACCAGCGACGAGGAGCAGACGATCCTCAACAAGACGTACGGCTCGCTGCCGGCGGTGAAGACCGCGGGCGCCGACCCGGCGTTCAGCGCCCCGGAGCAGAAGACCATCCAGGAGACCCTGGTCACCACGGCGGCCCCGCTGCCGCAGGTGCCCGAGGAGAGCACCTTCGAGACCCTGGTCGGCACCGCGATGAAGGAACTGTTCGCGGACGCGGCAAGCGGCAAGCCCGTCACCGAGGCATCGGTGAAGGCGAAGCTGACCGACGCGCAGCAGAAGATGCGCTGACCCAGGCGTCACCGGTGGCCGTGGTCGGGTGCTGAGCCCGACCACGGCCACCGACTCCGAGAGGACCCCGATGGCAACCAGCACCACCGCGCCGGACGCTGCCCGGCGCGAACCCCGGGCCGGGTCACCGGCACGAGGGCCGGCCCGCCGGCCCCGCGGCCCGCGCCGCTCGCTCCTGCCGTATCTGCTGCTCGCCCCGGCCATCGTGCTGGAACTCGCCATCCACGTGATCCCGATGGTCGTCGGGGTCTGGATGAGCATGCTGGAGCTGACCCAGTTCCACATCCGCGACTGGTCCACCGCGCCCTTCGTGGGGTGGGAGAACTACCGGGCGACGCTCGACCTGAACAGCGCCGCCGGCAAGGAACTGCTGCACTCGTTCTGGATCACCCTGGCCTACAGCGTGCTCTCGGTCGGGTTCGCCTGGCTGCTCGGCATCTCGGCGGCGGTCGTGCTGCAACGACCGTTCCGGGGGCGGGCGATCCTGCGCGCGCTGTTCCTCACCCCGTACGCCCTGCCGGTCTACGCCGCGGTGATCACCTGGAGTTTCCTGCTGCAACGCGACACCGGCCTGGTCAACCACGTCCTCGTCGACCAGCTCGGGCTGCTGGGCGAGCGGCCGTTCTGGCTGATCGGCGACAACAGCTTCTGGTCGCTGCTGGTGGTGTCGGTGTGGCGCAACTGGCCGTTCGCGTTCCTGTGCCTGATGGCCGGCCTGCAGAACGTGCCCGGCGAGCTGTACGAGGCCGCCGCGATCGACGGCGCCGGGTTCTGGCGTCGGCTGCGCTCGGTCACCCTGCCCATGCTGCGGCCGGTGAACCTGGTGCTGCTGCTGGTGCTGTTCCTGTGGACGTTCAACGACTTCAACACCCCGTTCGTGCTGTTCGGCGGCTCCGCCCCGGAGCAGGCCGACCTGATCTCCATCCACATCTACCGCAGCTCCTTCAAGACCTGGGACTTCGGCTCCGGCTCGGCGATGTCCGTGGCGCTGCTGCTGTTCCTGATGATCGTCTCGGCCGCGTACCTGCTGATCACCAACCGTCGGAGGGACGACCATGCGTGAGACCGCCGGTGAGCGCTGGGGTCGGCGCATCGTGCTGACCCTGCTCACCCTCTTCGTCGTCATCCCGCTCTACGTGATGGTCACCTCGGCCGCGAAGCCGTTGCAGGACGTGCAGAACGGCTTCACCTGGTGGCCCAGCCGACCCACCCTGCAACCGTTCGTCGACATGTGGAGCACCGTTCCGCTGGCTCGGTACCTGGTGAACAGCCTGGTGGTGTCGAGCATCGCGGCGGTCTGCTCGGTGGCGATCGCCATCTTCGCCGCGTTCGCGGTGAGCCGGTACCGGTTCCGTGGCCGGGGCGTCTTCACGGTGACGGTGCTGTCCACGCAGATGTTCCCCGGCATCCTGTTCCTGCTGCCGCTGTTCCTCATCTACGTCAACCTGGGCAACGCCACGGGCATCGAGCTGTACGCCAGCCGTACCGGCCTGGTGATCACGTACCTGACGTTCTCGTTGCCGTTCTCGATCTGGATGCTGGTCGGCTACTTCGACTCGATCCCCCGAGGGTTGGACGAGGCGGCGCAGGTCGACGGTGCCGGGCCGCTGCGCACCCTGTTCCAGGTCATCCTGCCGGCCGCCGTGCCCGGCGTCGTCGCGGTCACCGTGTACGCGTTCATGACCGCCTGGGGTGAGGTGCTGTTCGCGTCGGTGATGACCGACGAGGGCAGCCGCACCCTGGCCGTCGGCCTGCAGGGCTACTCCACCCAGTTCAACGTCTACTGGAACCAGATCATGGCCGCCTCGCTGGTGGTCAGCATCCCGGTCGTCGTCGGGTTCCTGGCCCTGCAGCGGTACTTCGTCGCCGGCCTCACCGCCGGCGCGGTCAAGTGAGTCATCCGATCCCAGAGGAGAACCATCCCGTGCCCGACCTGTCCAAGCTGCCACCCGATTTCCTCTGGGGTGTCGCCACGGCGGCGTACCAGATCGAGGGGGCCGTCGACGTCGACGGCCGGGCGCCGTCCATCTGGGACACCTTCTCGGCGACCCCCGGCAACGTCGACAACGGCGACACCGGCGCGGCGGCCTGCGACCACTACCACCGGTGGCCGGAGGACGTGGCGCTGCTGCGTCGGCTCGGCGTGGACGCGTACCGTTTCTCGGTGGCCTGGCCCCGGGTGATGCCCGAGGGCGTCGGCCGGGTCAACCCGGCCGGGCTGGACTTCTACGACCGGCTCGTCGACACGCTGCTCGCCGACGGGATCCGGCCGTTCGTCACGCTGTACCACTGGGATCTGCCGCAGGCCCTGCAGGACCGCGGCGGCTGGCCGGAGCGGGCCACCGCCGAGGCGTTCGCCGAGTACGCGGCGGTGGTGGCCGCCCGCCTCGGTGACCGGGTGGCCGACTGGAACACCGTCAACGAGCCGCTCTGCGTGTGCTGGATCGGGCACCTGGAGGGGCGGATGGCCCCCGGCGAGCGGGACCTCACCCGCGCGGTGCACGCCTCGCACCACGTGCTGCTCGGGCACGGCCTCGCCACCCAGGCGATCCGCGCCAACGCCGCCCGGCCGGCCTCGGTGGGCCTGGTGCTCAACCTCAGCCCGATCGAGGCGGCGACCGACCGGCCGGAGGACGTCGCGGCGGCCCGCCGGGCGGACGGGCACGTCAACAGGTGGTGGCTGGACCCGATCCACGGGCGCGGCTACCCCGCCGACATGATCGCCACCTACGGGGTCGAGCCGCCGGTACGCGGTGACGACCTGGCGGTGATCGCCACGCCCACCGACTTCCTCGGGGTGAACTACTACTTCCGTCAGTTGGTGGTCGACGACCCGACCGGAGCGGCGCCGTACGCCCGGCAGGTGCCGGTGCCCGGCTCGGTGGAGACCGCGATGGGCTGGGAGGTGTACCCGGCGGGGCTGGAGCGGCTGCTGGTCGACGTGCACGAGGAGTACCGACCGGGCCGGATCATCGTCACCGAGAGCGGTTCGGCCTGGCCGGACGAGGTCACCGCGGACGGCACCGTGGAGGACAAGGAGCGCACCGACCACCTGGAGCAGCACCTGGCGGCGTGCGCGTCGGCGGTGGCCCGGGGCGTGCCGCTGGACGGCTACTTCGTCTGGTCGCTGCTGGACAACTTCGAGTGGGCGTACGGCTACGACAAGCGCTTCGGGTTGGTGCACGTGGACTACGCCACCCAGCGGCGGACGATGAAGGCGAGCGGTCTGCGCTACGCCGAGGTGATCCGCGCCCACCAGGCGACGGCACGGGCGACCGGCACCGCGACGCCGGTGGCCTGAGACACGGCAGTGTGATCGGCCGCCCGGGGCGACCCCGGGCGGCCGTTCGTGTTCCGGTCGGCCGAAACCGCCGCGAGCCACCGCCTCGAGTGGCTAGCCTGCGGCAATGTCCGCAGCACCCGACGAGGTCGACCATCCCGAGCCCACCGGGCGGGTCTCCGGCACCGACCGGATGACCGCCTTCAGCGACGGTGTCTTCGCCATCGTCATCACGCTGCTGGTCATCGACCTGCGGGTGCCGGAGTACCACGAGGGTGAGCTGCTGACCGGTCTGCTGGACGAAGGCCCCTCGTACCTCGCCTTCGTGGTGTCCTTCGTCTACATCGGGGTGCTCTGGCTCAACCACCACGCGCTGCTGCGGCTGATCCGCCGGACCACCCTCGCGTTGAGCTGGATCAACCTGGGCATCCTCTTCGGCGCGGTGATCATCCCCTTCCCCACCGCCGTGCTGGCGTCCGCGTTCACCCGGGGCGACATCGACGACCAGCGCGCGGCGGTCGCCCTGTACGCGTTGTCGGCGGCGCTGATGTCGGCCCCCTGGCTGGTGTTCTTCGGCTACCTGCACCGCCACCCGGCGCTGCTGGAGAACCGGGTCGGCCCGGGGTACGTGCGGGCGCAGCGACTGCGACCGGTCACCGGCCTCGTCCTGTACGGGATCGGCGGCCTGCTCGGCTGGTTCGTCAACCCGCTGTTGGGTCTGATCGCCGTCATCGTGATGATCACCTATCACGCGGTGACCAGCCAGGGGCTACCCCGGTGGCTCGTACGCCGCTGAGCGGCGCAGCCGGAGCAGGTCGGCCGGGGTGTCCACGTCGACGGGTCCGCCCACGTCGTCGCAGGGCACCTCGACCACCAGGTCCGGACGGTCGCGGAGCAGCTCACGCGCACCCCGGTCGCCGACGGCGTACCTGTCCAGCAGCGGCCAGGTCGGTCGGCCCAGCAGGATCGGGTGGCCCGGCCGACCGCCGTAGGTGGCGACCACGATCCCTTCAACGGTGTACGCCGCGCGTACCCGTCGAACCGCGACCGGGCTGAGCAGCGGCTGGTCGACGAGGACCACGACCACGGCCGGCACGTCGGCCGGTAGCGAGGCCAGGCCCCGGAGCAGCGACGAGCCCAGCCCGTCGGGCCAGCGGTCGTGGCGCACCGGCACCGCGCCGGGAAGCTCGGGCACCTCGTCGGCGCCCGCGCCGAGCACCACGTGCACCGGCGCGCATCCACCGTCGCTCAACAGCCTGACCCCGCGCCGCACCAGCGGCTCGCCGTCCACCTCGACGAGCGCCTTCGGACGGCCGTAGCGCCGCCCGGCTCCCGCGGCGAGCAGCAGTCCGGCGATCACCGTCGTCCTCTCCGGCCTGAAGAGCTTTGCGTTATTCGCACCGACATATGCCGACAAGGCTAATCTGACCCGGTGCCAGACGGACCGGAGAACACGACGACGACCGACGAGCGGCACTCGTCCCGGGTGACGGTCGACGTCAACGGCGCGTCGCGCGAGGTGACAGTGGACAACCGGACCACCCTGCTCGACACGCTGCGCGAGCACCTCGGCCTGACCGGGGCGAAGAAGGGGTGCGACCACGGCCAGTGCGGCTCCTGCACGGTGCTGCTCGACGGCCGCCGGGTGAAGAGCTGCCTGATCTTCGCGGTCACCGTGGACGGCCGGTCGGTGCTCACCGTCGAAGGTCTGGCCGGGCCGGACGAGCTGTCGGATTTGCAGGCCGCGTTCGTCGCCCACGACGCGTTCCAGTGCGGCTACTGCACCCCCGGGCAACTCTGCTCCGCCCGGGGCATGCTCGACGAGGTGGCCAAGGGGTGGCCCAGCGCGGTCACCGACGACCTCGGTGCACCGGCCGAGCTGACCGACGCGGAGATCCGCGAGCGGATGGCCGGCAACCTGTGCCGCTGTGCCGCGTACCCCCACATCGTCGCGGCCGTGCGCGAGACGGCGGCGGCGACGTGAGGACGTTCCGCTACCACCGGCCCACCGACGTGGCCGACGCGGTCGCCGTGCTGACCGCCGAGCCGCAAGCCGCCTACCTGGGCGGCGGCACCAACCTGGTGGACCTGATGAAACTCGGGGTGCAGCGCCCGGACGTGCTGGTGGACGTGACCCGACTGCCGCTGGACACGGTCGAGGAGTCGCCCGACGGCGGGCTGCGGGTCGGCGCGACGGTGCGCAACAGCGACCTCGCGGCCCACCCGCTGGTACGCCGGGACTACCCGGTGCTGGCCCGCGCCCTGCTCGCCGCCGCCTCCGGGCAGCTGCGCAACATGGCCACCACCGGCGGAAACCTGTTGCAGCGCACCCGCTGCGTCTACTTCCAGGACACCGGCAAGGCGTGCAACAAACGGGAACCGGGCAGCGGCTGCGCCGCCCTGCACGGCCAGAACCGCGACCTGGCGGTGCTGGACTGGTCCGAGCAGTGCGTGGCCACCCACCCGTCCGACCTGGCCGTGGCGCTGACCGCCCTCGACACGGTGGTCGAGGTGCACGAGGCCGACGGCCCCCGCGACATCCCGATCACCGCCCTCTACCGCTCCCCCGGCACCCATCCGGAGCGGGAGACCACCCTCACCCGGGGCGCGCTGATCACCGCCGTCCGGCTGCCACCGCTGCCGGCCGCGCGCCGCTCGACGTACCTCAAGGTGCGCGACCGGGCGTCGTTCGCCTTCGCCGCCGGTTCGGTGGCCGCCGTGCTGGACCTCGACGGCGACACGGTCCGCGACGTGCGGTTGGCGTACGGGGCGGTGGCGCACCGGCCGTGGCGGGCGTACCGGGCCGAGGAGGAGCTGCGGGGGCGCCCGTTCACCCCGGAGCTGGCGGCCCGGGCCGCCGACGCGGAGCTGGCCGAGGCGCGCCCGCTGCGGCACAACGGTTTCAAGCTGCCGCTGACCCGGGCCATCACCGTGCGGGCGCTCACCGAACTGGCCGCGTCGTGAGCGGCGGCGAACCCGGCGGGGTCGTGAGCGGCGGCGAACCCGGCGGGGTCGTGAGCGGCGGGGCGGTCGGGCGGGCGTACCCCCGGTTGGAGGGCGCGGCGAAGGTCACCGGCGCGGCCCGGTACGCGGTGGAGTACCCGGTCGACGGGGTCACCTACGGCTGGGCGGTGCCGTCGGCGGTGGTCCGGGGCCGGATCACGCGGGTCGACGCGGCCCAGGCGCTGGCGTCGCCGGGCGTGCTGGCCGTGCTGCACCACGGCAACGCGCCCCGGCTCGCGCCGGGCCCGGAGCGGGAGCTGTGGCTGTTGCAGGAGCCGGTCGTGCACTACCGGGGGCAGTACGTCGCCGTGGTGGTGGCCACCAGCCTGGAGGCGGCCCGCGAGGGCGCTCGGTTGGTCCGGATCGACTACGACGCCGGCCCGCACAGCACCGTCCTCACCGACGACCACCCCGGCCTGTACCAGCCCGACCACGTCAACCCCAGCTATCCGACGGACACCACCGAGGGCGATTTCGACGCCGGGTACGCGGCCGCCCCGGTGCGGGTGGACGCCACGTACCGGACGCCGGCGTACCACAACAACCCGATGGAGCCGCACGCCACGACGGCGCAGTGGCGCGACGGACGGCTGCTGGTGCACGACTCCACCCAGGGCGCGTCGCCGGTCCGTGCCACCCTCGCCGAGTTGTTCGAGCTGCCCCCGGAGTCGATCCGGGTCGTCGCCGAACACGTCGGTGGCGGCTTCGGCAGCAAGGGGTACGCCAAGGCCGCGGTGGTGTTGGCCGCCCTCGCCGCCCGGCACGTGGACCGCCCGGTCAAGCTGGCGTTGACCCGGCAGCAACTGTTCGGGCCGATCGGCTACCGCACCCCCACCATCCAGCGGGTCCGCCTCGCCGCCGACACCGACGGACGGCTCACCGCGATCTGCCACGACGCGATCAGCCAGACCTCGACCATTCGGGAGTTCGCCGAGCAGACCGCCGTCTACACCCGCAGCATGTACGCCGCGCCGCACCGCCGCACCACGCATCGGCTGGTCCGCCTCGACGTGCCCACGCCGTTCTGGATGCGCGCCCCCGGCGAGTGCCCGGGCGCGTACGCGCTGGAGTCCGCGATGGACGAGTTGGCCGTCGCCGTCGGCATCGACCCGGTGGAGCTGCGCATCCGCAACGACACCGCTGTCGACCCGGATCAGGGGCGGCCGTTCACCAGTCGCAACCTGGTGACCTGCCTGCGCGAGGGCGCCCAGCGGTTCGGCTGGACCGACCGGGACCCGACGCCCCGCGCCCGCCGCGACGGGCGCTGGCTGCTCGGCACCGGGGTCGCCGGGTCGAGCTACCCGGCCCGGGCCCGGCCGTCGACGGCCACCGCCACCGCCCGACCCGACGGACGTTTCCTGGTCCGGATCAACGCCACCGACATCGGCACCGGCGCCCGGACGGCGATCTGGCAGGTGGCCGCCGACGCGCTCGGGGTGCCGCCCGAGCGGGTGGAGATCCAGATCGGGGACAGTGAGCTGCCGACCGCCCCGTTGGCCGGCGGATCGATGGGCACCGCGAGCTGGAGCTGGGCGGTCATCCGCGCCTGCCAGGCGCTGCGCGAGAAACAGCGCGACGACCCCGGCGAGGTGACCGCCGAGGCGGACACCACCGACGAGGTGGGCGGGCAACCCGCGCTCCCCCGGTACGCGTACGGGGCGCAGTTCGCCGAGGTGCGGGTGGACGCCGACACCGGCGAGGTACGCGTGAACCGGATGCTCGGGGTGTTCGCCGCCGGTCGGGTGGTGAACCCGACGACGGCGCGCAGCCAACTCATCGGCGGCATGACGATGGGCCTGTCGATGGCGCTGCACGAGGAGGGGCTGCTCGACGAGCGGTACGGCGACTGGGTCAACCACGACCTGGCCACGTACCACATCACCGGCTGCGCGGACGTCGAGTCCATCGAGGCGTACTGGCTCGACGAGCGCGACGACGAGCTGAACCCGGCCGGGGTGAAGGGCATCGGTGAGATCGGCATCGTCGGCACCGCGGCGGCTATCGCCAACGCGGTGCACCACGCGACCGGCGTACGGATCCGGGAGCTGCCGATCCGACTCGACAAGCTCATCGGATCATCAGAGTTGGCTTAAATAAGCGGTCAGTGATACAACTGTCGTCGTGCACGCCTTCGACGTGCTGGGCGATCCGGTCCGGCGCCGCATCCTGGAGCTGCTCGCCGACGGCGAGCAGACCGCCGGTGCGGTCAGCGCGGTGATCGGCGACGAGTTCGGCATCTCCCAACCCGCCGTGTCCCAGCACCTCAAGGTGTTGCGGGACAACGGCTTCGCCACCGTGCGGCCGGAAGGCACCCGGCGGTTGTACGCGGTCGACCCACGCCCACTACGCGAGGTCGACGGCTGGCTGGAGCACTTCCGCCGGTTCTGGGCCCCACCTCTGGCGGCACTCGCCACCGAGCTGGCCCGAGGTCGACGCGAGCGTCGGCTGCGCGAGCCCGCCGATCCACCCGACGAGAGGAACACCTGATGTTCGACGCCACCGAGCAGATCAACGCCGTCCAGCGGAAGGTCGGCAGCCGCACCCTGGAAGCCGGCGAGGCTCGGGTGACCACGATCAGCCAGACCTACCAGGCGACGGCCGACGACCTGTGGGACGCCTGCACCAACGCCGAGCGCATCCCCCGCTGGTTCCTGCCGATCTCCGGCGACCTGCGGCTGCACGGCACGTACCAGTTGCAGGGCAACGCCCACGGCACCATCGAGACCTGCGAGCCGCCGCACCGGTTCACCGCCACCTGGGAGTACGGCGACGAGGTGAGCTGGATCGAGGTGCGCGTCACGGCGGTCGGCGACGAGCGGGCCCGCCTCGACCTGGACCACATCGCGCACGTCGACCAGGACCGGTGGGCGCAGTTCGGGCCGGGTGCCGTCGGCGTCGGCTGGGACCTGGGTCTGCTCGGGCTCGCCGCGCACCTGGCCGGCGACGGCAGCGGCATCACCCCGGACCAGGCCGCCGAGTGGACCGCCTCCCCCGAGGGGCGACGGGCCATGGAGCTGAGCAGCCACCTGTGGGGTGAGGCCAGCATCGCCGCCGGCACCGACGCCGACGAGGCGAAGGCCGCCGCCGAGCGCACCACCGCCTTCTACACCGGCACCCCGGAGGTCTGAGCGCGGGCGGCGGCGCGGCAGGTTCCGGGGTCGTCGGGGTAGCGTGCTGCGGCATGACCGGCACGCCGTACTCGCACTGCTCCTACTGTGGCGCCGCCTACCCGCCGGCCGCCGGTTGGCCCCGGGTCTGCGCGGCCTGCGGCGAGACCGTGTGGCGCAATCCCCTGCCGGTGGCGGTCGCGGTGCTGCCGGTCCGCACGGCCGACGGCCTGGGCGTGGTGGTGGTCCGCCGGGACATCGAGCCGGCCCGCGGCCTGCTCGCGCTGCCCGGCGGCTTCATCGAGTACGGCGAGGAGTGGTCCGACGCGCTCGTCCGTGAGCTGCGGGAGGAGACCGGCCTGGTCGCGGCGGCCGAGGACGCCCGGCTGTTCGCGGTGCACGGCGCCCCGGCGGGCGGCACCATGATGGTCTTCGGGGTGCTGCCCGAGCAGCGGGCCGAGGACCTACCGGCATCGGCGCCGACCGAGGAGGCGACCGAGTGGCTGGTGCTCACCGACCCGGTCGAGCTGGCGTTCTCCACCCACACCCGGGCGCTGGCCGACTTCCTCACGGCGGAAGGCCGCGTCTGAGCCCGACCGACGGGGGTGATCGACTCCAGGTCGGCGATGTGGGGGCGTTACAGCGGCGCGACGGCGCCACCTCGCCGAGGTGGAGTCGATCATCCACCGTTCTCTAGGTGGTCGGCGCACCCTCCGCGATCGGCAGCAGCACCCGGAAGGTGGTGCGCCCCGGCTCGGTCTCCACCCGGATGTCGCCGTGGTGCTTGTGCACCACGATCCGGTACGAGATGTCCAGCCCCAACCCGGTGCCCGCCCCCACCGGCTTGGTGGTGAAGAACGGCTCGAAGATCCGTGGCCGCACCTCCGGCGGGATACCCGGTCCGGTGTCGGTGATCTCCACCGCCAGCAGGTCGCCGACGAGTCCGGTGCGGACGGTCAACACACCCTTCTCACCCATCGCGCCCAACGCGTTGTCGATCAGGTTGGTCCACACCTGGTTCAGCTCGGCCGCGTACGCCGGGACCGGCGGAAGACCACGGTCGTACTCGCGGACCAGCTTGACCTCGGCGGGGATCTTCCCCTTGAACATCACCAACGTGGCGTCGAGCAGGTCGTGCACGTCCACCACCCGGTGCGGCGCCCGGTCCAGCTGCGAATACTGCTTGGCGGCGCCCACCAGGCCCGAGATCCGGGTCACCGCGTCGCCGATCTCCCGCATCAACAGTTCGGTGTCGACGGTGTAGGTGAGCCAGCGCACCGCCGCCTCCAGGTCGGCCGGGCCGACCGCCGCCTTCACCTGCGTCAGCCAGGCCGTGTCGAGGCCGCCACCGACCAGGATCGGCGCCAGGTCCCAGGCACCCTCGACCCCCTGGTCCTCCAGCCAGTCGGTGAGGGTGTCCTCGGCGTCCGCGGTGGCCACCGGGGACAGCTTCGGCGCGGTCGCCACCCGGGCGACGGCCTCCTCCTGCAACGAGACGAGACCGTGCAGAGCGCTGCCGTCGAGCCGACCGTCAGCGATCATCGCGAGCTTGTGCCGCATCCCGGCGACCCGGTCCCGCAACACCGACGTCGCCCGCACCGCCGCCGCGGCCGGGTTGTTCAGCTCGTGCGTCAACCCCGCCGACAGCGATCCCAGGGCCAGCAGCCGCTCCCGTTCACCGACGATCGCCTGCGAGTCCCGCATCCCGAAGAACAGCCCCTCCAACAGGTGCATGGGCATCGGGAACCAGGACCGCAGGGCGTACGCGAAGTCCTCCGCCGGCAGCACGAAGAAGTCCGCGTCGGTCACCGCCCGCAGACTGTTGCGATAGACCTGGTCGACCTGGTCACCCAGGTACGCCTGGGTGGCCCCGCCATACACCCCACGCTGCTCGGTCCGGCTGACCTCCACGTCGTCGCCGTGCACCAGACGACTCAACGCCACCGCCCCGCGCACCAGGACGAAGAAACAGGTGGCGGGCTCGCCCTCGGCGTACACGAGGGTGCCCCCGGCGCGCTGCTCGACCCGGCCGTGCTCGGCCAGCCAGTCGAGCTGCGCGTCGTCGAGGGCCTCGAACAGGAACAGGGTACGCAGCTGCGCCGGTGTCAGCCGGTCGGACTCGGTGGTCATTGGCCCTCCAGGTAACGGTGCACGAGCGAAACGGCCATCGCGCCCTCGCCGACGGCCGAGGCGACCCGCTTGACCGACTCGGCCCGCACGTCACCCGCGGCGAACACACCCGGCACGCTGGTCTCCAGGTGGTACGGGTCGCGGGACAACGACCAGCCCGCCGGCCGCCGCCCACCGGCCAGCAGATCCGGACCGGTCACGATGAAGCCGCGCCCGTCGCGGACCAGCACCCCGTCCAGCCACTCGGTGCGCGGCTCGGCACCGATGAAGATGAACAGCCACGAGGTGTCGACCGAACGGGCCTCCCCGGTGCGGGTGTCGCAGAGGGTCAGCCGTTCCAGGTGCCCCTCCCCGGCCGCGCCGACCACGGCGGTGTGCGGGTGCACGGTGATCCGGTCGATCCGTTCCAACTGGTCGATCAGGTACCGCGACATCGAGGCGGTCAGGTCCGCGCCTCGGATCAGCAGGTGCACCCTCGACGCGTACCGGGAGAAGTGCACCGCCGCCTGCCCGGCGGAGTTGGCCCCGCCGACGATGTAGACGTCCTGCTCGACGCAGCTCGGCGCCTCGGTGGCAGCGGCACCGTAGAACACCCCCCGACCGGTGAAGTCGGCCAACCCGGGTGCGTCGAGCACCCGGTACGACACGCCGGTGGCCAGCACCACGGTGTGCGCCGCGATCTCGCTGCCGTCGCCGAAGCGCAGCAGCCGGGCACCGCCGGCCTCGCTGAGACCGACCACCTCCCGGGCGCTGAGCAGTTCCGCCCCGAACTTCACCGCCTGCCGCCGGGCCCGATCGGTCAACTGGGCGCCGGAGACGCCGTCCGGGAAGCCCAGGTAGTTCTCGATCCGGCTGCTCTGCCCGGCCTGCCCGCCGGTCGCCCGCCGCTCGACGAGCACGGTCCGCAGCCCCTCCGACGCCCCGTACACGGCCGAGCCGAGGCCGGCCGGGCCACCGCCGATCACCACCAGGTCGTAGAAGTCGGCCGCCGGCACCACGGTCAACCCGGCCAGCGCGGCCAGCTCGGCCTCACTGGGGGCGATCAACGCCTTGCCCTCCGGGGTCACCACCAGGGGTACGTCCGCCTCGGTGGCCCCGGCCGCGTCGAGCAACCGGACACCCTCCGGGTCGTCGGACAGCAACCAGCGGTACGGCACCAGGTTGCGGGCCAGGAAGTCGCGGACCTTGAACGACGGCGCCGACCACCGGTGCCCCACCACCCGGATCTCGGCACTCGCCGCGTCCGGGGTGGCCGCCCACGCCTCCAGCAGCCCGTCCACCACCGGGTACAGCTTCTCCTCCGGCGGATGCCACGGCTTGAGCAGGTAGTGGTCCAGGTCCACCACGTTGATCGCCTCGATCGCGGCGTCGGTGTCCGCGTACGCGGTGAGCAGCACCCGGCGCGCCGCCGGGAAGATGTCCATGGCCGCCTCGAGGAACTCCACGCCGGTCATCTCCGGCATCCGGTGGTCGGCCAGCAGCAGCGCCACCTGCTCGCCGCGCAGTTTGACCTCCCGCAGCGCGTCCAACGCCTCCGGCCCCGACGAGGCCCGCAGCACCCGGTAGCGGTCGCCGTAGCGGCGCCGGACGTCCCGGGCCACCGCCCGGGACACCACGGGATCGTCGTCGACGGTCAGGATCACCGGGTTCGCCATGGCGCCATGAAACCACCTGCCGTGGGTCCGCCGCACCAGGGCGTGAGGTCCGCCGCACGGTTGACCGGGCTCGGGATGGGTAAGCCGGGGAGCCGCGCGGGCCGCACCCCGGCTATCCGCCCGGTTGCCGCGCACACTTCGGGGGGCCCATGGCGGACGCGACACCGACCCGAGGAACGACGTCGGGCGCGATCGTGGAGCTGCGGGTGCACGGCGTCTCCGGCGCGGGGGCGGACCAGGTGTTGGACCGACCGCACGTGCACCAGGTCGCCGGAGACCGCAGCGGCGGGTTCTACCGACCGCGTCCCGGCTACCCGGACTCGACCGGGACCGACGGGGTGACGCTGGAGGCGTACCGCTGGGGCGACCTGCCGTCCGGCACGGCCGTCCGGACGCTGTCGCTGGTGTTCCTGCTGCCGTTCATGCTCTGCAACGTGGCGTTGTGGATGCGTCCGGCGAACAGCGCTTCGAAGCGCGGCTTCATGGCGCTGTGCCGGGTGCTCGCCCTCACGCTCACCATGCTCTACGTGCTCTCCATCGTCGGCGTGGCGCTGGACCTCATCGCCTGGCGCTGCATGGGCAGCCCGGCATGCCTGGCCGGCCGGAGCTGGTTGTCCTGGCTCGGCGGGCGACCGACCGGGCTGCGCCTGGCTCTCCTGGCGTTGGTGCCGGTCGCCGCCATCGGGCTCGTGTGGCGGCTGGGCTCCCGCCCGAGCCACTCGTTCGACGCGTTCCGGACCCCGTCGACGCCGGTGTCTAAGCACCGGTTGAGCGCGGTCGGCCAGTGGGACGGCGCCCCACTGGTGGGTCGACTGCGCTCGGTCCACGTCGCGGCGGCGTTCGCCACGCTGGACGGCAGTCTGCTGGCCGCGCGGGCCAGCCAGCACTCCTCGTGGACGATGGCGATACTCCTGACCGCCACCGGGGCGGTGCTGCTGACCTGCCTGGTCATGGTCACGATGGTGCCGAGCATCGATCGACCGAGTCCGTCACCCCGCGTCGACACCCTCTTCCGCACCCTGCGCACCCTCGCCTGCGGCCTGACCATCCTGGTCATCGTGCACATCGCCATCAGCCCGGCGCCGTGGCCGCAGGGCGGCGTGCTACCCGGCTACAGCGCCATCGTGGCCTGGGTGTTCGTCAGTCAGACGGTACTGGTGGTCAGCCTCGCCGCGCTGGTGCTCCGGCGACGCGGTGGCGGGCAACGACGGGCGCCGCTCCGCGCGTTGGGAGCGCCGGTCTTCATCACCGTCGCCGCCGAACTGGCGGTGGCCTTCTCCGCCGAACTGGTCTACCGGGGCGCGGACCTGCTCGACCGCAACGGAACCACGGCGGACAGCCTGGAAACCAGCCCTCCCCTGGCGTACAAATGGGCGATTTTCGGTTTCTTCTTGGCGATGGTGACCGCCCTGCTGGTCGCCGGTCTGGTCACCCGGCTGACCAGACCCGGACGCCGGCGGGCCGCGCGGGCGATCGTGGCCGCCGACTTCCCGGACGCCCCGCCGTCGGCGGCGAGCCGACTCCGCCGCGTCGAGCAGGCGGTGGCCCGGGCGCGCTTCACCGAACGACTCGAACCTCTATCGGTGGTGTACGCCGGCCTGGCGGCGCTCGGCCTGTCCACCAGCGTACTCGGCCTGCTCCAACTGCTCCCCGGCGACGAGGCGCAGCGCTACGTCGGAGTCCCGGAGAGCCTGGTCGACTTCCTGATCGGGTTCGGCAGCTACCTCATCGCGGCGGTCGTGCTCGGGCTGGTGATCGGCGGCATCTTCGCCTACCGGACGGCCGGATTCCGACGGTACGTGGGCGTGCTGTGGGACCTGGGCACCTTCTGGCCCCGGGCCGCGCACCCCTTCGCCCCGCCCTGCTACGCCGAACGGGCCGTACCGGAGTTGGCCAAGCGGGTCAGCTACCTGGTGGAGCAGGGGCACGGGGTACTGCTCGCCGGGCACAGCCACGGTTCGGTGCTGCTCGCCGCGACCGTGCTCCAGCTACCCACCCGGATCACCGACCGGGTTGCCCTGCTGACCTACGGGTCCCCACTGGGACGGTTGTACTCACGGCTGTTCCCGGCGTACACCGACGACCCGGCGTTGCGGGAGATCGGCGAGCGGGTCGGTTGGCGGTGGCTCAACCTGTGGCGCGACACCGACCCGATCGGCGGCTGGATCTTCGCCTCCCAGCGGCCCGGCCGGGCGGAGGAACTGACCGGACCGGCGGCGACCGTGGATCGCCGACTGGTCGACCCGGTCGACGTGGTGCCCGCGCCCAGCGACAGCGTGCCGCCCCCGATCCTCGGACACTGGCCGTGCGAGTCGCAGGAGGCGTTCACCGAGGCCGAACGGGACCTGATCGGGCGGCTGCGCCGGGGACACCCGGCACACGAGTGAGCCGACCGGCCCGGTACCGCCGATATCGGATGCCGTCGCCGGGTGACTCCGACTATCGTCGCCGGGTGACTCCGTCCAAGCAGCCCGAACGTCGGCTGATCGCCTCGAACAAGAAGGCCCGGCACGAGTACGAGGTGCTGCGCACCTACGAGGCGGGCATCGTGCTGGTCGGGACCGAGGTGAAGTCGCTGCGCGAGGGACGGGCCTCGCTGGTGGACGCGTTCGCGCACGAACGGGACGGCGAGATCGTGCTGTACGGCCTGCACATCGCCGAGTACGCGTACGGCACGTGGACCAACCACGCACCCCGACGCAACCGCAAACTGCTGCTGCACCGGGCCGAGATCGACCGGATCCTCGACAAGGTCCGCGAGGGCGGGGTGACCATGGTGCCCCTGTCCATGTACTTCGAGAACGGCTACGCCAAGGTCGAGCTCGCCCTGGCGAAGGGCAAACGCTCCTACGACAAGCGGCAGACGCTGGCCGAGCGGGACGCCAACCGGGAGATCGCCCGCGAACTGGGCCGACACCTCAAAGGCCACCCCCGCCGGGTCTGAGCCGGTTCCGCCCACGCGCCTCCGGGGCCGCGGCCCCTCCCGCGAAGGCCCGCCCCACGTCTCACGTCTCACGTCTCACGCCTCACGCCTCACGCCTCACGCCTCACGCCCCACGCCCCACGCCCCACGCCCCACGCCCCACGCCCCACGCCCAAGATCCGCACAACATCGGGGATGTTGCTGCCTCCGACACGCGGGAAACAGCAACATCACCGTTGTTGCGCGGATCTTGG
Source organism: Micromonospora sp. WMMD964 (assembly GCF_029581455.1). Lineage (NCBI taxonomy): Bacteria > Bacillati > Actinomycetota > Actinomycetes > Micromonosporales > Micromonosporaceae > Micromonospora > Micromonospora sp. WMMD964. The sequence goes on from NZ_CP120860.1 coordinate 4,891,397, forward strand.
TGGGCGCGTGCGGCGGGCGCGGGCGGCGGGCGCGGGCGGCGGGCGGCGGGCGCGGGCGCGGGCGTGGGCGGCGGGCGCGGGCGGCGGGCGTGGGCGGCGCGATGATCGCGCTACATCCAGGAAGTAGGGGCCTCACCCGCGCGCCGACACCACTACATCAAGGATCGAGGGCGATCTTGGTGGAGCGCCGAGACTGGGCAGCTGAACGCAATTGCTGTCGTCAAAGCGCTATTTCATGCGCGAATGCTGGCCCTTCGGGGCTTTCGCGCTTGCAGGTGCGGGCGATAGGGTCGGGCGGTGACGACCTTCCGGATCGGAGAGGCGGCCGACCTGCTCGGCGTCAGCTCCGACACGATCCGTCGCTGGGTGGACGCCGGGCGGCTGACGGCCGGGCGCGACGAACACGGCCACCGCGTCATCGACGGCGTCGACCTGGCCTCGTTCGCCCGCGCTCAGGCCGCCGACCCGGATGCGGGCGCCGAGTTCTCCTCCGCCCGCAACCGGCTGCGCGGCATCGTCGTCGACGTCCGCAAAGACACGGTGATGGCCCAGGTCGACATCCAGGCCGGCCCGTTTCGCGTCGTGTCGTTGATGAGCCGGGAGGCGGTCGACGAACTCGACCTGCGCGTTGGTTCGGTGGCGGTCGCGGTGATCAAGTCGACCACCGTGGTGGTGGAGCGGACCGCACCCACCCCGACCAGGGGAAGGGCAGGCGGATGAACGCGTCGAAGGACCGATGGATGAGCGCGCGGGAGAGCCACCGGGCGAACGCGCGGAGCACTCGCGGATGAGCGCGCGGCAAGGCCACCCGGTGAGCACGGTGCAGGACCGGTGGGTGAGCACGGTGCAGGACCGGTGGGTGAGCACGGCGGAGGACCACCGAGTGAAATCGGCGGATGAGCGCACGGAAGGCCCCGGATGAGCGCGGGAATGATGCGCCTGCGGGTGGTGGGGCGGGCGGTGGCCGTACTGGTGGCACTGGCGGTTGCCGGTTGCGGCGCGGGCGGTGACCGGGCCTCGGGCGGTGACGCGGACGGCCGGGGCGTCGGCGCGGTCACGGTGTTCGCGGCCGCGTCGCTGACCGAGTCGTTCACCCGGATCGCGAAGGACTTCGAGGCCGCCAATCCGGGCAGCACGGTGACCCTCAACGTCGCCGGCAGTTCCGCCCTGGCCAACCAGATCAACCAGGGCGCGCCGGCCGACGTGTTCGCCTCGGCCGCCCCGGCGAACATGGCCACCGTCAGCGAGGCCGGCAACGCCGATGGCGCGCCGAGCATCTTCGCCCGCAACCAGCTGGTCATCGCGGTGCCCCGGGGCAACCCGGAGGGGGTCACCGGTCTGGCCGACCTCGGCAAGCCCGGTGTGAAGGTGGCGGTGTGCGCCACGCAGGTGCCCTGCGGCGCGGCGGCGCGTACCGCCCTGGACGCGGCCGGTGTCGCGCTGACGCCGGCGACCCTGGAGCAGGACGTCAAGGGCGCCCTCGCCAAGGTGAAGCTCGGTGAGGTCGACGCGGCCGTGGTCTATCGCACCGACGCGCGGGCGGCGAGCGCCGACGTGACCGGTGTGGAGTTCCCCGAGTCGGCGCGGGCGGTCAACGACTACCTGATCGTCGCGCTGAAGGACGCACCAAACTCGACCGCCGCGCGGGCGTTCGTCGCGTACGTCCGCTCGGCGTCGGCGCAGGCGGTCCTCGTCGCGGCCGGCTTTCAGGCTCCATGAGCCGGCCTCTCGATCACGCTACGGCCCGGCGGCGGGGGCGGGTGCCGGCGGCGCTGCTGATCCCCGCCGGGCTGGGGCTGCTCTTCCTCGTCCTGCCGTTGGCCGGGCTGGTGGTCCGGGCACCGTGGACGACTCTGCCGGGGCGGCTCACCGAGCCGGGCGCGCTGACCGCTCTTCGGCTGTCGGTGCAGACCGCGACCCTGGCCACCGTCCTCTGTCTGCTGCTCGGGGTGCCGCTCGCCTGGATGCTGGCCCGGGTCGACTTCCCCGGCCGCCGACTGGTACGCGCGCTGGTCACCGTGCCGCTGGTGCTACCGCCGGTGGTCGGTGGGGTGGCGTTGTTGCTGGTCTTCGGTCGGCGTGGGCTGCTCGGCGGGTGGCTCGACGCCACCTTCGGCATCACGCTGCCCTTCACCACCGCTGGTGTCGTGCTGGCCGAGTCGTTCGTGGCCATGCCGTTCCTCGTCATCGCGGTGGAGGGGGCGCTCCGTGCCGCCGACCACCGCTTCGAGGAGGCCGCCGCGACGCTGGGCGCCAGCCGGTGGACCACCTTCACCCATGTGACGTTGCCACTGGTGGCACCCGGGCTGGCCGCCGGCGCGGTGCTGTGCTGGGCGCGGGCGCTCGGCGAGTTCGGCGCCACCATCACCTTCGCCGGCAACTATCCCGGCCGGACGCAGACCATGCCACTCGCCGTCTACCTGGCGTTGGAGACCGACCTGGAGTCCGCGATCGTGCTCAGCCTGGTGCTGCTCGTCGTGTCGGTCGGCATCCTGGTCGCGCTGCGCGACCGCTGGATGACCAGCGCATGACCGGCCCGCTGCTCGACGCCCGGCTCGTCGCCGACCGGGGGACGTTCCGACTCGACGTGCCGTTACGGGTGGCGCCCGGCGAGGTCGTCGCGCTGCTCGGCCCGAACGGTGCCGGTAAGACCACCGCGCTGCGTGCCCTGGCCGGGTTGCACCCGCTGACCGACGGCCACGTCACGCTCGACGGCGTCGACCTGGACCGTCCGGCGACGCGCGACTGGGTGCCCACCGAACGCCGATCGATCGGTGTGGTCTTCCAGGACTACCTGCTCTTTCCGCACCTGAGCGCACTGGACAACGTGGCTTTCGGGCCGCGTCGACACGGCGTCGACCGGAGGACGGCCCGCGCCACGGCGCGTGGCTGGCTCGACCGGGTGGGGCTCGACGGGCACGCGCACCGCCGCCCCCGGCAGCTCTCCGGCGGTCAGGCACAGCGGGTGGCGCTGGCGCGAGCGTTGGCCCTCGTACCGTCGCTGTTGCTGTTGGACGAGCCGCTCGCGGCCCTGGACGCGCGCACCCGGCTGGACACGCGTGCCGAACTGCACCGCCACCTGTCCGCGCACCCGGGCGCCACGCTGCTGGTCACCCACGATCCGCTGGACGCCCTCGCGTTGGCGGACCGGCTGGTCATCGTCGAGGGCGGGCGGGTGGTCCAGGAGGGCGACGGGCCGAGCGTCACCGCGCGTCCGCGCACCGACTACGTCGCGCGGCTCGTGGGGCTGAACCTCTATCGGGGCAGGGCCGACGGGTTCGGGGTACGGGTCGCGCCGGACCTGACCCTCGCCGTCGCGGACCGGTTGGACGGCGAGGCGTTCGTGGCGTTCCGACCGGCGGCGGTGGCCCTGCACCCGAGCCGTCCGGAGGGCAGCCCGCGCAACACCTGGACGGGAACCGTGGCCGGTGTCCAACAGCACGGCGACAACCTGCGTGTGCAGGTGGACGGGCCGATCGAGGTGGCCGCCGACGTCACGCCGGCCGCCGTCGCCCAGCTGCGGCTGGTCCCCGGTCAGCGGGTGTGGGTGGCGGTCAAGGCGGCCGAGACGCACGCCTACCCGGCCAACGGCTGATCGCCGGGCTGCCGGCCACCTGGCTCGTGAACACGTCACAGTGACGACGAGCCGGCCGCGGCGGTGTGGGACCCGCTGTCGTTTTCGTCCAAGACGGCCATCGCGTCCGCCCTCTAGTCTGGACCCGGCAGCTCGCCCGAGCATGAGGAGACAGCACGATGCGCAACCTGGTCTACACCGGTTTCATGTCGCTGGACGGGGTCGTGGATTCGCCCGGTGGCGGGCCTTCAGAGGAGCACCGCAGCGGCGGGTGGGTGTTCAAGGACCTCGAGTTCGTGCCGGAAGCCTGGTCGCTGAAGGGCGAGGAGCTCGCCGACACCACGGCGTTGATGTTCGGCCGTCGCAGCTACGAGGCGTTCGCGCCGGTCTGGCCCGGCTCGGAGGACCACGCCGGCTACAAGGAGCTGCCCAAGTACGTGGTGTCGACATCGCTGTCCGAGGACGCCATCGTCGACGGGTGGGGGCCGACCACGATCCTGCGCTCGACCGGGGACGTGGCCGCGCTCAAGGAGGGCGACGGCGGTGCGATCTTCATCCACGGGAGCGCGGAGTTGGCTCGGCGGCTGTCCGACGCGGGCCTGATCGACCAGTACAACCTGCTCGTCTTCCCCGTGTTGCTCGGTGCCGGCAAGAGCCTGTTCGGCCGGGCCGACCGGGACAAGCACATGCTGACGCTGCGGGAGTCGGAGAGCTACCCGAACGGGATCCTCAAGCTGGTCTACGACGTCAAGCGGTGATCCAGGTAGCCGGCGACGGAGCCGATCCCTGCGCCACCTGGCGGCGGGGACGCGGTCAGCCGGCGAGCAGGTCGGTGTGCGCGGCACGCAGTCGGACCAGCGTGGGGTCGCTGCCCGGGATGACGCGGCGATCCAGCTCGGCCCATGCCTCGGCGAGCGCCGCCCGGACCGCACTCAACTCGGCGGCGTGCCGCTGACTGCTGCGGCGGTGCTGCTCGTCGAGGCGACGGGCCCAGCCGGCGGTGACGGCGGCGAGCCGGTCGGCGTCGGCGCGGGCCTGGGCGCCGCTGCGGGCGGCCGCGGCGGGGACGATCGCGGCGACCGGACGGGGGTCGCCGTCGCGGGTGACGACGGTGACCGCGTCGGTCAGCTCGGCCAGCGCGACGAGCTGACTGAACCGGGTGCGCGCCTCACGCAGCGGCACGGAACGCGGCGGGTCGGAATGAGGGGTGAGCGCGGGGACGGCCATGAATGCATGGTGGCGACCGGGTACGACAGAAATCCGTCGTCAGTGGACGGTGGCCGGCGATCCGCTCGCCGCGGACAGCCACTCGTCGGCCAGCACCGACCAGATTTCGAGGTCGATCCGGCCGTGCGGACCCGGTCGGAGCTGGCGGAGCGTGCCGTCGAGGCGCAGACCGAGCCTCCGCGCGAGGGCCTTGCTGCGGGTGTTGTCGGCGTTGGTCCGCCACTCCACCCGCTGGATGCCGCGCTCGCGGACCGCCCAGTCGACGATCCGGCGGATCGCCGGTGCGACCATGCCCCTGCCCTCGGCCGCCGGCTCCACCCAGCAGCCGACCTCGCAGGCGCCGCCGGCCGCGTCGAACGACACGAAGATGACCCCGCCGACGAGGGTGCCCCGCCACCACAGCCCCCACATGCCTCCGCTGTCACCGGCCCAGCGGTCGGCGTACCGCTGCAGCACCGCCCGCGCCGAGGCCAGGTCGGTGGCGGCGAAGGACGGCGACACCCAGGGCTTGATGTGTTCGCGGGCGCGGTCCATGTGGGCGAGGAACTCCTCGGCCCGCCACGGCTCCAGCGGGCGCAGCTCGACATCCTCGGTCAGCGGCAGGGCGAACACCGGGCCTCCAGTCAGGTGCGCGTAGATCGTCGGTTGCAGGCTCGCACAGGCCCGTCGGTCCGCGCCGCACCGGGGCCCCGCGACGGCACTCCCGCGCCGGGGAACGCCGGCCCAGAAGACCACCGCCTGCCCGGCGTTCGGCCCATCAGATGATCATGTGGGTCCAGTAGCTGAGCCAGAGCACGAACAGCACGCCCTGCACCACGGCGAGCGTCACGGTCAGCCATACGTCGACACCGGCCTGGCGGGCCCAGCGGGCCAGCACCAGCGCCACCGGGAACGCGGCGAGCAGGTAGCGCAGCAGGCTCTTGTACACCGCCGGGCCCATCGACAGCGGCACCAGCACCATGAGCACGCCGTACACCAGGTAGGGCAGTTCCCGACGGCGGAACCCGGCGGCCAGCACGACCAGCACGGCCACGGCGAACCAGACCCGGGCGGCGTCGCGCGGCTCTCCGACCAGCCCGTGCCACAGCACCGGGATCGGGTTCTGCACCCGGATCCCCCACCCGGTCTCCTGGGCGTGCTGGTAGGCGAACCAGTCGCCGCCGCGCCACCGGCAGTACGCCATGAAGGTGAACCATCCGGCGGGAAGCAGCAGCAGCGGCCAGCCGATCCGTAGGTAGCCGAGCAGGGCGCGCGGACCGAGCCGCCAGTCGTGCTGGCGCAGCAGCACCAGCGCCAGCGGCAGCGCCACGAGCAGGCCGACGGACCGGCTCATCGCCAGGAAGTAGCCGATCACGCCGACGAGCAGCCAGCGGCGCCGTTCGGCGTGGTAGAAGGCGGCCAGGGCGAGACAGACGAACAGCGACTCGGTCAGCGCGGCCTGGAACAGGAACGCGGTCGGCAGCAGCACCAGGTACCTGGTGAACCGGCGAGCCGAGTCCGCGTCACCGAGCAGCAGCTCGGCGAGTCGGTAGCCGTACCAGAGGGCCAGCAGGAAGGCGACGTTGCTGATCAACAGCAGGGCGAGCGCGGTGTCGCCGCCGAGCAGCGCGCCGACCGGGCGGGCCAGGAACGGGTACAGCAGGGGGAAGCCGAAGTCCCGCCACGGCTCGGTCAGGGGCAGCTCGCTCAGCCGCAGGTAGAGCAGCGAATCCCAGGCGAACCAGAAGGAGATCCAGCGGTGCCCGGAGATGTCCCGCTGCTGGGCCCACATCAGCGCCTCGTCCGCCGGGGGCGCGCCGGGGATGCCGTCCCAGGCGTGCAGGACCAGCAGACCGAGCAGGGTGAGCAGCAGCTTCGCGCCGAGAAACAGGCTGATCACGTACGCCCAGGGCGGCGGCACCCGACGGGCCAGCCGGGCCGCGCCGTGGCCGGCCGCGACCAGCGTGGCCGCGCCGCCTCGCCACCGGTGCATCCGCCCCGCTCCCCCGGTCCGCCGGCCCACCCGCCGCGCGGGGGTGTCGCCCCTCCCGTTGTACGCCCCAGGGCGGCCCGCCGACGCGAAAACCACCCAGACAAGGGTGACAATCCTCGCAGAACGGGTACGCGCGGCGCCTCAACCATGACGGTGGGCAGGGAGCACGGCACCATGAGCGAGCAGCACGGCACAGTGGTCATCGGTGCGGGGCCGGCCGGGCTCACGGCAGCGTACGAGCTGCTCCGGCACGGTCTGCCGGTCCAGGTCTTCGAGGCCGACGAGGTGGTCGGCGGGATCAGCCGGACCGTGGAGCGCGACGGGTGGCGGTTCGACATCGGCGGGCACCGGTTCTTCACGAAGGTGCCCCGGGTGGAGGCGTTCTGGCACGAGATCCTGCCGGACGAGGACTTCCTGACCCGGCCCCGAATGAGCCGGATCTTCTACCGGGGCGCGTTGTTCGACTACCCGCTCAGCGCCATGAACGCGCTGCGCAACCTGGGGCTGCCGGAGGCCGCCCGCTGTCTCGGCTCGTACGCCCGGGCCCGGCTGCGTCCACCACGGGACCAGTCACACTTCGAGGGCTGGGTATCGGCCCGCTTCGGCTGGCGGCTGTACTCGATCTTCTTCAAGACGTACACCGAGAAGGTCTGGGGGATGCCGGCGGACCGGTTGCAGGCCGACTGGGCCGCGCAGCGGATCAAGAACCTGTCGCTGGCGACGGCGATCCGCAACGCCCTGCTGCCCAGCCGTCGGCGCACCGACGTGACCAGCCTGATCGAGCAGTTCCAGTACCCGAAGTTCGGGCCGGGCATGATGTGGGAGCGCTGCGCCGAGCAGGTCCGCAACCGTGGCGGTCACCTGTCGACCGGCAGTTGGGTCACCGCCGTACACCGGGATCCGAAGCGACGGCGGGCCGTCAGCGTGACCGTCGACGGCGCGGGCGGGCAGCGGACCCAGTCGGCGGATCACGTGATCTCGTCCATGCCGATCTCGGAGCTGGTGGCCGCGATGCGCCCGCCGGCGCCCCCGGAGGTGCTGGCCTGCGCCGCCGACCTGCGCTACCGCGACTTCCTGACCGTCGCGCTGGTGGTGCCGGCGGAGTTCTCGTTCCCGGACAACTGGATCTACGTGCACGACCCGGGAGTGCGGGTGGGCCGGATCCAGAACTTCGGCTCCTGGTCGCCGTACCTGGTCAAGGACGGCCGCACCTGCCTGGGCCTGGAGTACTTCGTGTTCGAGGGCGACGACATGTGGCGTACCCCCGATGCCGAGCTGGTGGCCCTCGCGACCGCGGAGCTGGAGCGGTTGGGGTTGGTCCGACCCGGCGTGGTGGAGGCCGGCTACGTCGTGCGGATGCCGAAGGCCTACCCGGTGTACGACGAGCGCTACCAGCACAACGTCGACGTGATCCGGGCCTGGCTGGCCGAGGCGGTGCCGAACGTGCACCCGGTGGGCCGCAACGGCATGCACCGCTACAACAACCAGGACCACTCGATGCTCACCGCGATGCTCACCGCCGAGAACATCGCCACCGGCAGTACACACGACGTCTGGTCGGTGAACGTGGAGCAGGACTACCACGAGGAATCCGGCGGCGGCGACGGCCACCGGGGCACCGGTCGGGACGCGCCGGTGCTGCCCAGCCGCATCGTCACCGCTCCGATCACGGCACCCGTCGGGGTCCGGGCCGACGACGACGGCGGCCGGTCCGCCCAGGTGCCGCTGGCCTGACGAGGGTACGCCGCCGAGCGGTCCCACCCGGGTCGCCGACGCCGCGCCCTGCGATCGTGGTGGCCGGACGTGAACCTGCCGGGCCCTCACGCCGACTGAACAGGCGAAGGAGGGCCGATGAGCGATGAGTTGCTGGTGGTCCGCTGTCAGCTCGGTGAGCGGGAGGCGTTCGCCGAGCTGGTGCAGGGCTGGCATCCGGCGGTCGAGCGGTACGTCGGGCGGATGCTCGGCGGGTCCGACGACGACGTGGTGCAGGAGATCTGGTTGGCGGTCTTCCGGGGCCTGCCGAAGCTGCGGCAGCCGGACCGGTTCGCTCCGTGGCTGTTCGCCATCGCCCGCCGGGCGGTGATGAACCGGCTGCGGGATGCGTACAGCCGTCCGGAGCCGGAGCCGATCGACGACCTGCCGGGCGACGACGAGGCGGAGGAGATCGTCAACCGGGAGACGCTGGCGGGCGCGCTGGCGGCGCTGCCCGCCCGGGAACGGGAGCTGCTCCTCCTCTTCTACCTCGAGGATCAGTCGCTGGAGGCGTGCGCGCAGATCTGCGCCGTACCGGTCGGCACGGTCAAGTCGCGGCTCAACCGGGGCCGCAGGTTGTTACGCAACGAGCTGGTCCGGAAGGGGTACGAGGCATGACGCCGGAAGAAGTGCTGGCGCGACTGGACGCGCCGCTGTCGCTGCGTCGACGGGTCGGTTACTCGGCCGTGGCTCTCGCCGGTCTCACCGGGAGCGCCCTGATCAGCCTGCTCTGGGCCACCGAGCCCGGGTTACCGCCGCGTACGGCGGTGGCCTTCGCGGTCCTGGTGGCGATCGGGCTGTGCTGGGCGGTGTTCGGCGCCTGGGCGGTGACCCGGAGGACCTCGTTGTTCGCCCGGGACCGGGTGGTCGCCGGATGGCTCGGCCTCGGCGCGTGGCTGGTCTTCACCGTCGGCGCGTTGGTCATCACCGTGCCGCGACACCGGCTCGCACCGTCGCTGCTGGCCGTCGTGCTCACGCTGGGCGTGGTGGCGGTGGTGAACCTGTGGGCGGCGCGCCGGGCGAGGGCGGCGCTGCTGCGCCGTCGGGACGCGCTGGTCGGGGCGGCGACGCGCGACGAGTGACCGGGTCAGCGCGGCTTGAGCAGGCCGCGCTCGGTCAGGTGGATACGCAGCGTCTCGGCGTCCTCGGCGGTCAGCAGCCAGCGGGGGATCACGGTCGCCGGCATCCGGTCGACGTACACGATCCAGAAGTCCCGGGTGTCCTCCACCCGGGTGACCCCGTCCCAGGCGATGCCGCCGGACTCCGAGCCGCTGCGCATCATGATGTTGTCGTCGGTGATGTCGTAGGAGCCGTCGACGGCGTACCCGCCGGACCGGCGGCGGGCGCGCCACCGCACCCACGGCAGGAAGAGCATCGACAGCACTCCGGCGAGGACCAGGGTCGTCCACAGCGAGGTGAGCCGCTCGCCGGTCGCGGAGCCCCGCGAGACGGCGAAACCGATCACCCCGACCGCCGCCAGCACCGCGCCGATATAGCGGAACCTGCGCAGCCGGACACCGCCGAGCGCGGCGGCCACCCGGCCGGGATAGGCGGGATCGGCTGGTACGTCGAAACGGATGTGCACGCCGAAACGATAGTGCCCCCGAAGCGACTGGACATTCGCCCGCCCCTTGTCACCGCCCGGTGAGGCAGTCTGGGATGGTGAGCGTCCACCAGCGCGCCGACGACGTCCGGGTGCCCCGGGCCCAGGTCGGGTCCAGTCCGCAGCACCTGCTGGCGACGGTGCTCGGCGAGTATCTCGACTCCTCGGACGCCCACCTGCCGTCGGCGGCGGTCATCGCGATCCTGCGGGAGTTCGGAGTCAGCGAGGCCAGCGCCCGTTCCGCGCTGTCCCGGCTGGTCAAGCGTGGTCTGATCGCGACCCGGGGCAACGGGCGGCCGCCGGTCTACCACCTCACGCCGGGGGCGATCGCCCGGCATCGCTCCCGGATGCGGCACTTCCTGACCTTCGGCGCCCACCCGCCGCGCTGGACGGGTGACTGGGTGCAGGCGTCCTTCTCGATCCCGAGTTCCGGCCAGGCGTTGCGGCACGCGGTCCGCAGGTCGTTGAGCGCGCTGGGGTTCGTGGGCCTGTACGACAGCGTGTGGATCCGTCCGGGCTCCGACGCCACACCGGCGCGGGAGGCGCTGGACGACCTGCTGCACCACGAGGCCGGCGCGCGATGGTCGATCATGCACGTCCGGTTCGACGAGGAGTCCGGGCCACACGGCCCGGCCTCCGCATACGACCTGGCCGCGCTCGCCTCGGCGTACTCGGATTTCGTCGAGCGGTACGCGCGAGTGCGGACGGCCGCCCGCGACGGGACGCTGGACCCGGCCGGGGCGCTGGTGGCGCGGACCTCGGCGATGGACTCCTGGCGCAGGTTCGCCGACATCGACCCGGACCTGCCCGAGCATCTGCTGCCGCAGCCCTGGCCTCGCCGGCAGGCCAGGGAGACCTTCCTGGACATCCACTCCGCGCTCGGTTCGCCGGCCCAGGCGCGTCTGGTCGAGGTGGCCACTCCGCACTGGCCGGACGCCGCCTCGTGGATCACGCACTTCCAGGCTTCGAGCCGTTCAGATTGACACTTATCGTTGCGACGGTGATAGTAACTGCACACAGCTCCCGTCGGATCGCCGGGTGGTGGACCCCGCCCACCTCCACCCGGCCCGCGGCCGGCGCCGACCACAGGGGTCGTGGCGCAGACGGACGACCGCCGCCGTCGGGAGCACCGCCGCGACACCCGCTGGAGGGCGAATGAGAAGGAAACCGAAGATCTACGTGGCCCTGGCGGCCATCCTCGTCCCGGTCACCTCGCTGATGATGGCGCTCGGCGTGGCACCGGCCAGTGCGGCGGTCGGCGGCTCCGGGCCCTACCCCGCCGACTACGAGACCTCGGCCGGCCTGGCGAACCACACCATCTTCCGGCCCCAGACCCTGCCGGCCGAGCGCCTTCCCATCGTCGTGTGGGGCAACGGCGGCTGCTCCGGCAACGGCCTCTCCCAGGGCAACTTCCTGCGCGAGATCGCCTCCCACGGTTTCCTCGCCATCGCCAACGGCGCCCCGAACGGCTCCGGCTCCACCACGTCGCAGATGCTCACCCAGTCCATCGACTGGGCCTTCGCGGAGAACTCCCGGCAGGGCAGCAAGTACTACAACAAGATCGACACCACGAAGGTCGCCGTCGCCGGCTTCTCCTGCGGAGGACTGGAGGCGTACGCCGTCTCCAACGACCCGCGCGTCACCACGACCGGCATCTTCAGCAGCGGCCTGCTGAACGACGCCGACGACTACCAGCTCCGGAGGCTGACCAAGCCGATCGCCTACTTCGTCGGCGGGCCCAGCGACATCGCCTACCCGAACGCCATGGACGACTGGGGCAAACTGCCGGCCGGACTGCCCGCTTTCATGGGCAACCTGAACGTCGGGCACGGCGGCACCTACGACCAGACCAACGGCGGCGAGTTCGGCCGGGTCGCGACGCTGTACCTCAAGTGGCGCCTCAAGGGTGACAGCACCGCCGGTGCCAACTTCGTCGGCCCCAACTGCGGCCTGTGCCGCACCCAGTGGACCGTGCAGCAGAAGAACCTGACGCTCGACGACACCCCGCCGCCCACGACGCCGCCGCCCACGACGCCGCCGCCGACGACCCCGCCGCCCAGCGGTGGCGCCTGCACCGCGGTCTACGCCGTCCAGGACCAGTGGAACGGCGGATTCGTCGCCAACGTCAGCGTCACCGCCGGCACCGCCGCCCTCACCGGCTGGCGGGTCACCCTCACCCTGCCGAGCGGAGCGGCGGTCACCTCGCTGTGGAACGGCGTCGCCAGCGGCAGCAGCGGCACCGTCACCGTCGCGAACCAGAGCTACAACGGACGCCTGGCCGCCGGTCAGGGCACCAGTTTCGGATTCCAGGGCACCGGAAACGGCAGCGGCACCACCGCCACCTGCACCGGAAGCTGACACCCCTCGGCGGGCCGGCGCACCGACGCCGGCCCGCCGAGAGCGGTCCGCCGGCCGGTCAGTGACCCCGGGGCGACGCCACGTCCGTAGCCGTGGCGGGCTTTCGCCTCATCATCCACTCGACCGGCCAGACGCCATCCGTCAACCTGGCGTCCGGAATGTTCAGACTCTGCCGGGCTGCCGCATAGAATTCGGTACGCGCGCGGCTGGCATCGGCCACCGCCCTCTCCCAGCCGTCGGCATCGGCTTCCTCGATCCAACCGTGCGCGTACCACTCCATGAGCCAAACGCTCCGGTGCCAGGTTCGCGCCGCTTCCACGGTCGCGGGATCGCCCAGCAGGAGGACGTGCTCCCAGTCGCGCTCCCGCTGGGCCGCGGCCGCTTCGAGCTGCGGCAAGCCGTCCTCAGGGGACAACGCAGGGGTTTGCGCATGCAGACCCCTGCCTGCGGCGATTCTGTTCGACAACTGGTAACAGGCCTTGATGGCGCGGCCGTAGCCCGCGTAGGCCGCGGAACGCTGCTCGAACAGCTTCGCCGCGTGGTCACGGCGAAACCGGGCCCGGTCGTTCAGCCCGGTGCCCAGGAACGAGAGGACCGCGCCCGCGAGAACGGCTCCCACCGTGAGGAGCTGTTGAGTCACATTCATCGGGATGCTCCCCTCGTCGGCGGTCCTCAGGGTGGCAGGCGGTGTCGAACGCAAGCCCTACCCTCTGTCCGGCTTCCGTCTGCGGCGCCGCTTCCTCAACGCCCGAAAAGAGCCCGCCTGCCGCTCGACCGGATCAACACCCGACCCTTCCGTGGCGGCCCGATCGCCGCGTGCCCGCCGATACGACAAATAGGCGATGATCGTGCCGGCGAGCGCCGCTATCCCCGTACCCGCGCCAACCGCGAACTTGTTCAGGGCGGACACGATCACGTCGGTGCGGTTCCGAACCGTGTCCATTACCTCCACATCAAGATCAAAGAATCGGGTGGGGAACAGCGAAACGTTACTGTCGCCCCGCAAGCTGGACACGCTGATCTGCAAATGCAGCCGCCCTGGCTCCTTGCCGACCAGCACTGACCACCGCCACTCGGCGACATCCCCAGGTTCGGCGATGACTTGCTCCGTCGGGCTGAGGGCTCTGACCGTCGCGCCGACGCCGTACCAGGTCAGTTCCGTCTGCACCCGGCCACCCACCGACACGCTGCCCAGATCGCGGATGTCAGACGGAAGGATCGAATCCGGCCGCCGGTCGCTGTCCGTGGGCGGCGCGCTAGAGCAGGGGGCTTTGCTGGGTGCACACACAAGCATGGAGATGGGGAACGACTCGCCAACTTCCGCCTGCTGCCGCAGCCGGGCGGAGGCGTTGCCGTTGTAGAGGGCCGCACGGTCGGTGACGAGAGAGCTCATGTACTCGTCCTGCTCCGACTCAGGCTTAACTTCGATGTGGGTATTCTGCTGGTCCGGGCCCTGCGAGTGCACTGCAACGCCACTGGACGGAAAGTCGGCCCCCGAAAGAGGTATCAGCAGCGCCCCTACCGTGCAGATGGCCAGCAGTGTGCCGATGATGGCCGCGACCATGGATATGCGGATCACGGTGCCGATCTCCCGGGCGTTGAGCTGCGCCACACGGACCTCCCTTCGCAGCCGTCGAGTCACGTTAAGTGTCAGGCGTGGTGGCGTCATCCGCCGCCCGGCGGATCCCTAGTAGACCTACGACGGTGGATCCGCTTGACCGTGCAGGGCTAGCACGAGCTTTCCCCTGAGGCGATGGTGCAGATGCGGGCGATCTGCCGGCAGTTCGCCATCAAGCAGCCGTTGATCAAGCGGCGTTCTTACCTGCGGTCGGCGTATGTGTGGGTCAGGGTGTGGAGATCACCGCCCGCGCGAACGACCGGCGGGACGGTGAGCAGGACGCGCATCCACGCCCTCCGCGAGGAACTCCGGATCACCCGCATCCCCCGCGCGTTCCCGCACTGAGGGCCGGGGCGCGTCGGCCATGGGTGGGTTCACCCGGCCCTCGCGCATCACTCCGCCAGCTCCGCCGAGCGGCGGACGTAGGAGACCGTTGCCCCGACCAGCAACACCGCGCCCAAGAAGACGTAGGTGTTGATGGCGAGACCGGCCCAGAACTCACCGGCGGAGATGTCCTGGGCCCCCACCAAGCCACCGCGACGGACACCCGTCACCATGAGCAGGTTCTCGACCATCCCCGGAACGCCCCGGGCGACGAGCAGGACGCTCCCGAACCACAGCGGCGTCAGGATCAACCACCGGGGCAGGAGTCGCGCCCATGGGCGGACCGTCGCGACGAGGACGGCCGCCCCGGCGGTCGACATCGCGATGAGGACGAGGTTGAAGATCGTGTAGGTCCTCGTGCCGCCGGGGTTGTGGGCGCTCGGATCGTCACCGGGGAGGAGCAGCAGGACCACGTGGGACACCACGAAGAAGATCAACCACGCCAGGGCCCCGTACGCCCATTGACGACGTGTGGAAACAGGCATGGGAGCACCCTCGCGCGACCGGCACGACGACGCCTCCCGCCGTCGGTGGTGCCGACTCCCCCGCCGGGGGGAACCCGGCCCCGATCAGGGCTTGCGGGCGACCGCACCGTAGATGGAGGCGTCGGCCAGCGGTGGTCGTTGCTCCGGTGGCACCTGCGGGCGCCACTCGGTGACCGGGACGATGCCCGGCTCGGCCAGCTCCAGACCGGTGAAGAAGCGGGCGAACTCGGCGCGGTCGCGGGAGACGGCGTCCTGCTTCATCCGGCCGGAGGCGAACTCGGCTTCCATCCGCTCGACGATCTCGGTGGGGATGTGGTCGGTGGTGAAGTGGGTCAGCGCCAGCCAACTGCCTGAGGGCAGCGCGTCGAGCAACCGGGCGACGTGCTCGTGCGGGCGGTCGTCGTCGGTGAGGAAGTGCGTCACCGCGATCAGCACCAGAGCCACCGGCTGGGACAGGTCCAGTGTGGCGTGCAGGTGCGGGTCGGCGAGGATCTTCTCCGGGTCCCGCAGGTCGGCGTCGAGGTAAGCGGTGGCACCGGACGGATCGCTGGTCAGTAGGGCACGGGCGTGGACCAGCACCATCGGGTCGTTGTCGACGTAGACCACCCGGGACTCGGGGGCGACGGACTGGGCGGCCTCGTGGGTGTTGTCGGCGCTCGGGATGCCCGTGCCGATGTCGAGGAACTGCCGGACACCGGCCTCCCGGGCGAGGAACCGCACCGCCCGCCCGAGGAAGGCCCGGTTCTCCCGCGCGAGGGTGCGTACTCCCGGGTAGACGGCGGCGATCTGGTCCCCGGACTCCCGGTCGACGGCGAAGTTGTCCTTGCCGCCGAGCCAGTAGTTGTAGCGGCGAGCCGGATGCACCACGCTGGTGTCGATCCGGTCCGAAGGCGATGCTGTCGTCACGTGACCTCCCCAGGTCGACCGCCACCGATCGTAGGGGAGAAACTCCGATGCGGTGACCCCGCGCCAGGAAACCGCTTGCCTCCGTGCTATTGACGCTCGTCACTGGCTGTCAGTACCGTGATGCGGGCAGCGAGAAAGCGCTTTCCGGCCCCTCACCGTCCAACAGGGAGCGCCCCCATGCCCCGAAACCTCCGTTCGCTCTGCCTCATCCTGCTCGCCGTCATCGCCGTGGTGAGCACCACCACCGCCCTGCCCGCCGAGGCCGCCCCCCGCTTCCGGGTGCTGGTCTTTTCCAAGATCACGAACTTCTACCACGACTCGATCCCGGCCGGCATCGCCGCCATCCAGCAACTCGGCACCGCGCACAACTTCGAGGTCGTCGCCACCACCGACGCCGCCGCGTTCACCGACGCCAACCTCGCCACCTTCGACGCCCTGGTGTTCAACAACACCAACTCGCTGCCGACCTCGGGTGACCTGCTCAACGCCAGCCAGCGGGCCGCGTTGCAGACCTTCATCCGCAACGGTGGCGGCTGGGCCGGCCTGCACGCCGCGTCGGCGAGCGAACGTGACTGGCAGTGGTACGAGGGCCTGGTCGGCACGATCTTCGACTACCACCCCGACTTCTCGTCCACCGGCGGCACGTTCCCCGGCCGCGTCAAGGTGCTCGACCGGGCACACCCCTCCACCCGCAACCTGCCGGAGCTCTGGGAGCAGAGCGAGGAGTGGTACAACTGGCGGACCAACCCGACCGGCAACGTGCACACTCTCGCCCAGATCAAGGTGCGGGACGGGATCAACGGGCTGGACGAGGGCGTCGACCACGCGTACTCCTGGTGTCAGCGCTACGACGGCGGCCGGTCCTGGTTCACCGCCGGTGGGCACGCCAGCGCGCAGTTCAGCAGCGCGACCTTCCTGGAGCACCTGCGCTACGGCATCGAGTGGGCCGCCGGCGCGGTAGCCGGCGACTGCTCGGCCACCAAGAGCAGCAACTTCGAACGGGTTGGTCTGGTCACCGAGAACCTGGCCGACCCGTTCGAACTGGCCGTCGCCCCGGACCGGAAGGTCTACTACATCCAGCGCACCGGCGCGTTGAAGGTGGTCGATCAGGACACCCTCCAGGTCACCACCCTGCTGGACTTCGCGTACACCTCGGCAATGACCGACCAGTCCGACGGGCTGCTCGGGATGACCCTGGACCGCAACTTCGCGAGCAACGGCTGGATCTACCTGCTCTGGTCGGACAAGACGCTCAAACAGCTCAACCTGTCCCGCTTCACGGTCGCCAACAACAGCGTCGCGCTCTCCTCGGAGAAACGCCTGCTGACCATCCCCACCTACCGGGGCGAGGGCCGGGCCAACTCGCACATGGGCGGCTCGCTGGCGATGGACGGGGCCGGGCGGCTGTACGCGGCGATCGGCGACAACACCGACCCGTTCGCGTCCAGCGGCTACACCCCGATCGACGAGCGCTCCGGCCGCGCCGCCTGGGACGCCCAGGGCACCGCCGGCAACACCAACGACCTGCGCGGCAAGATCCTGCGGATCACCCCGCAGTCCGACGGTACGTACACCGTGCCCAGCGGCAACCTCTTCGCCCCCGGCACCGCGCGGACCCGGCCGGAGATCTACGCGATGGGCATGCGCAACCCGTTCCGGATCACCGTCGAGCCGCAGACCAACGCGGTGCTGGTGGCCGACTACGGCCCGGACGCCCGCGCCGCCGACGCCAACCGCGGCCCGGAGGGGACCGTCGAGTTCAACCGGATCACCACGGCCGGCAACTACGGTTGGCCGTACTGCGTGGGCAACAACATCCCGTTCAACGACTACAACTTCGCCACCAACACCTCGGGGGCGAAGTTCAACTGCGCCGCGCCGGTCAACAACTCCCCCAACAACACCGGCCTGACCAGTCTGCCGGCGGCGAAGTCGGCACTGGTCTGGTACGCGTACTCCGCGTCCACCCAGTTCCCGGAACTGGGCACCGGTGGTGGCGGGCCGATGAGCGGCCCGGTCTACGACTACGACCCGGCCAACACCCGCACGACGAAGTTCCCGGAGTACTTCGAGGGTAAGTGGATCACCTACGAACTGACGCGCAGATGGTTCAAGACGCTCTCGATCCACAAGACGGCGCAGACGTTCAGCAACGCGCGCTTCGGGCCGACCGCCGTCGGCGACCTCCAGTCGATCAACGGCATCTTCGGCACGATGAGCTGGATCCAGCCCTTCGAGGCGGAGTTCGGCCCGGACGGTTCGCTCTACGTCATCGACTTCGGCGAAGGCACCGGCAGCGGTCGCGGCGGCAGCAACGCCGGCGCGGGCATCTACCGGATCGACTACGTGGCCAACGGTCGACCACCGACCGCGAAGATCGCCGCCACCCCGGACAGCGGACGCGCGCCGTTGACGGTCAGCTTCTCCTCGGCCGGCACGACAGCGGGTGACGGCACCGCCCTCAGCTACGCCTGGGACTTCACCAACGACGGCACCACCGACTCGACCGCCGCCAACCCGACCTTCACGTACCCCACGGCCGGTAAGCACACCGCCCGGCTGACCGTCCGCAACAGCGGTAACGGGTTGACCGCCACCGCGGTCACCGACGTGGTGGTCGGCAACACCCGACCCACGGTGACCCTCAACGTGCCCGACGGCGGCTTCTTCGACTTCGGCGACAAGATCCCGTTCGCGGTGACGGTCACCGACCCGGAGGACACCACGATCGACTGCACCAAGGTGACGGTGCAGACGCAGCTCGGCCACGACTCGCACGCGCACCCGCTGGACGTCTACACCGGCTGCTCGGGGCTGCTCTCCACCGAGGCGGACGCCGGTGACGGGCACGGGCCGGGGCAGAACCTCTACACCCTGATCACCGCGCAGTACACCGACGGCGGCACGACCGGCGCACCGGCGTTGACCGGCTCGACCCGCGTGCAGTTGCAGCCCAAGAGCAAGGAGGCCGAACACTTCAGCGCCCAGTCCGGCGTCACCGTCAACGACCGGGCCACCGCCCGCGCCGGGAAGCGGCTCGGCGACGTCGACCACAACGACTGGATCGCGTACGGGCCGGTGGACCTGCGTAACGTCGGCTCCGTGACGCTCGGGGTGACCAACGGCGGCCTCGGCGGCACCATCGAGCTGCGCACCGGCTCGCCGACCGGCACGCTCATCGGCTCGGCCGCCATCGGCTCCACCGGCGGGTGGGACAACCTGGTCTCCCCCACCGTCACGCTGACCAACAAGCCGACCGGCACCACCACCCTGTACGCGAAGTTCGTCAACACCGCCCAGACCGGCGGCACCCCTGACCTGCTCGCATTGGACTGGCTACGGTTCAACGGCGCCGGCGTCAAACAGGAACCGGGCGGGTCGTTGTCCCTGGCCGCGAACCCGGCCAGCGGCACCGGGACACTGAACACCACGTTCACCGCCACCGCGGCAGCGCCGTCCGGGCAGAGCATCACCGACTACGCGTGGGACTTCGGTGACAACAGCGCCATCACGCACGGGGCGACGCTGCGCTCGATCGCCCACACCTACCCCCGGAAGGGCACGTTCACGGCTCGGGTGACCACCACCTACACGAGCGGGGAAACCCGCTCGATCAACCTGACCATCACGGTCAACTGACCGTCGGACGGCGACGGGCGGGGGTCCACCCCGCCCGTCGCCGCCGCTCCGGGCCCGGGGGGGGTGAGCCGACAGCCGAGATCTTGGACAGTTTCCGTTCTGGCGTAACGGAAACTGTCCAAGATCTGCGCCGCGAGCTCCTCGTCCACCGTTTTCGGGAGTCCGCATGAGCGATCGGTACGTCGTCATCACGGGTGGGCCGGGGTCCGGCAAGACCACGCTGCTCGACAGTCTTCGGCGTGCCGGGCACGCCTGTGTCGAGGAGGCGGGCCGGCAGATCATCCAGGACCAGCTCAGCATCGGCGGTCGGGCTCGACACGGCGCGGATTCGCGGCTGTACGCCGAGATCACGCTGAGCTGGGAGATCCGCTCTCACCGCCAAGCCGGCCGGCACACCGGCCCGGTCTTCTTCGATCGGGGAATTCCCGACCTGGTCGGCTACCACCTGCTGCTCGGCTGGCCGGTGCCGGATCATGTGTTCGCGGCGGCGCGGCAGTTCCGCTACCACCGGCGCGTCTTCATCGCCCCGCCGTGGCCGGAGATATACGCCAACGACAACGAGCGCCACCAGGACTTCACCGAGGCGGTACGCACCCACGACGCGATGGTCGCCGCCTACACCCAGCTCGGCTACGAGCTGACGGCCCTGCCGCTGAGCGACGTCAGCTCGCGGCATGCCTTCGTCGAACGACTGGCACTCTGATTCTGGACCCGGGCCGTGGGGCGGTGCGCGACGGCACCGCCCCACGGTTCACGACGGGCTACTCCCAGGAACCCCGCTGCGTGTAGACGAGGTTGCCGGGGATGACCGTGCCGTTGCTGTTCCACTCGGTGTACGCCCAGAAGTCGCCGTCGCCCAGCGGCTTCTTCGGCTTCAGCGTGAACCCGTACGTCAGGCCGCGCTCCACGGTGGAGGGCGCCTCCAGCTTGGCACCCGCGTACGTGGCGTTGCGACCGATGACGGCGTGCCCGAGTTGGAAGTCGACGACCGGGCCACCGGGGTACTGCGCGAACACGTACGCGGTGTAGCGCCCCGGCTCGGGCAGGAACTTGTAGGCCTGCTCCGTGCTGGTCCAGTACCTGTCACTGCTGTAGATCAGCTTGTCGCCCTTGTACAGGTACAGGTCGAGGTTCGTGTTCGGGTCGTCGGTGGTGGTCTCGACCACGATGCCCGCGGAGTTCGCCGGCACTGTGAAGTCGACCTTCTTCACTCCGGTGGCCTTCGGGTCGAAGACGCCGCCGTAGACGCCGGCCGGCATCGAGTACGACGTCCGCTGCATCGGCGTGTATCCGGTGCTGCGGCCGGCGAACGGTCCGGTGAAGCCGGGCTGCAGCGAGCCGAACGCACCGTTGGTCATCCGGCCGAACTCCTCGCCGTCGTCGGCGTACGGCCGGGGGGTGATGCCCCACGGGCGGGCGGCGACCGGGATCCGGGCGCTGTGGGCCTTGCCCTGCCAGGTGATCGACCCGGTCACGTACCGGTCCCAGGGTGCGCTGCCCCGACGCACGGTGATGGTCACCGTCGCGGAGGTTCCGGGTGCCAACGTGACCGATGCCGGGGACACGGTGACCTTCATGCCGGGCAGGCCGGACACCGACGACCGGTAGGTCTCCTTCGCCTTGCCCACGTTGGTCAGGGTGCGGGTGACGCTCACCGGCCGGGTGCCGTCGTACTCGCGCAGCGAGATGGCCGGCAGGTTGAGTTCCTTGCCGTCGGGCTGAGCCGTCTCGCTGAACGTGACCAGCTCCTTCGCCGTCGGTTGGATGACCAGGCCGGGGTCGGTGGCCTTGGCCAGGTTGATGAAGCCGCTGCCCTGCTCCAGCGGGTCGCTGGTGCCGACGGTGTCGGTGGCGGTGGTCCGCAGCGCGGAGGCGACCGTGCCCGGTGACCAGTCCGGGTGGGTGGCGCGCAGGATCGCCGCCGCGCCGGCCACGTACGGCGAGGCCATCGAGGTGCCGGAGTACGCGTCGTAGTTCCGCCCGAAGTTGCCGGCCGGCGAGACCGCCGCGATGACGTTCGATCCCGGCGCGACCAGGTCGGGCTTGAAGACGCCGAGGGTCACCTTGTCCGGGCCGGTGGAGGAGAAGTCCGCCACGCTGGGCAGGCCCGGAACGCTGGAGCCGTCACCGCCGGCGCGCACCGATGCCGTCGCGTCGGTGGGGTGACGCATCAGGTAGTTGAAGAGTTCACCGGCCTGCTTCTCGGTCGGCAGGTAGACCACCGGGAAGTTGAAGATGGAGTTGATCCGGTAGTTGCCGACCGGGTCGAACACCACCATCGCCGCCCCGCCCTTGGCCTTGATCTCGGCGGCGGAGCCGAACATGTCGGACAGCGCGCAGGCGACGACCTTGCCCTTGATCTTGGCAGGGTCGAGGCTGCCGGGCTCGCAGTAGACCGCGCCCAGGTCGGGCGAGCCGGCCTGGTCACCGAAGACCATCGGCAGCGAGTCGCCACCGGGCAGGGCGTCCAGCGAACCGCCGACGAGCTTCGTGCCGTCGCCCAGCTTGACCGTCGCCTCGTCGAGCTTCGTCACCGCCGCGCCGACAGTGGTCACCCACGGCGCCGCGTTGCTGATCGCCCCGCTCACGATGCCGGTGTTGCCCGCCGACGCCGCCACGAAGACCCCGGCCAGCGTGGCGTTGAGGAACGCGATACCGATGGGGGTGTTGGCCTCCCAGTCGCCGAGCTGGGAGCCGATCGAGAAGTTGATGACCTGCACGCCGTCGGCGACGGCGGCGTCGATGCCGGCGATGATGTCGGCGTCGTAGCCCATGCCACCCCAGAGCACCTTGTAGACGGCGATCTGGGCGTCCGGGGCCACCCCGGAGACGGGACCGAAGCGGCGACCGTCGATCGTGACGTTCGGCAGCGGCAGACCGGCAGCGGTGGAGGCGGTGTGCGTGCCGTGTCCGGACAGGTCGCGGGGGGAGAGGAACTCGCCCTCGGGCACCGTGCCGCCGTAGGCCAGCCACGAGTCGGCGAAGTACCGCGCGCCGACGATCTTGCCGTTGCAGTGCTCGGCCACGAAGGCCACACCGGTCTGGCAGGTGCCGCGCCAGTTCGCCGGGGCGGGCATCTTCTTGGCGAACGACGCGCTCTCCGGCCAGATGCCGGTGTCGAGGACGCCGATGACCATGCCCGCACCGGTACCCGGGCCGGGCTTACCGGGCTTGTCCGGCTTGCCGGCGGAATCCGCTCCCGCCGACTGGTCCAGCTCGCCAGGAGTCGGCGTGGCCGGGGCACTGGGTGCCGGGGCGCCGGGGGCCGGCGCGGTCGGCGGAGGCGTCGGGGTGCCGAGCGCCCGTGAGGCGGTGACGGCGCGGACGCGCTTGTCCGCCCGCAACGCGGTCACCTGCTCGGCGGTCAGCTTCGCGGAGAACCCGTTGAAAGCGGTGGTGTACGCGGCGGTGACCTGCACCTTCGCGGCGGCGGCGACGGCGCTGCGCTGGGCGTCGAGGTGGCCGCGGTAGGCCCGTGCCGGTGCCGACGTCACGTCCAGCCGGTCACCCGCCTGCGGGCGGGTCCGCGCCAGCCCGGCCGAGCCGCCGGCGTACGAGGTCAGGGGTTCCTCGGCCAGCTCGACGATGTACATGCCGGGACGGGTCTCGTCCGCCGTGGCCTGTTGGTCGGCAGCCTTCCTGCCGCCCGGCCGGCGGTCGGCGCCGTCGGTCAGGGTGACCTTCTTGTCGGACCCGGCGGTGAAATAGCCGGCGCCGCCGCCACCCGACGGTCCTGCGGGTGCCGCCGCCGCCGATCCCGCGACGCCGGTGATTCCGGTGACCAGGGCGAGGACCAGCGTCGGTATCGCTAGTCTTCGCACCCTGTTTCCGCTCGTGCTGGTAGCCACGAGGCTCCTTTCGATGGCTCCTTTGTGGAGCACTGTTCCGATCGCGACCCGCTCATGGGAGCGCTCCCCCACCTAAGCCGCCGATGGTTAATCGAGGGTTCGGAGAGTGTTTCGGATCGCCGGTGCGTATAAGATCACGTTCCGCCGGCCACGCCTAGATCATGTTTTGCCGATGCCGCCGGAGCAGCGACCCCGCCGACGGCGCCCACCCGCGCCTCCGCAGTGGTCACTCATGATCATTTAGTATCGGCGTCCATCGCGACGTGTGACACGGGGGTTTGGTGGCATGTGGGGATTCATGAAGCGGTCGAAGGCACCGGCCCTGGACCCGACCTATGGCGACCCGCATCGGAAGGCCCTGATCCGAGCGTTGGAGAAGCGTCGGTGGAAGTTCGCGCGGGAGCTGCTCACCATGGCCGCCGACCCGGACGAGATGGCGTTCCTCATGGAGGCGGTCGGCGGTGTCGACGGGATCCAGGACTGGATCGGAGAATGGATCGACGCCGAGCCCGACTCCACGCTCCCCGTACTGGTCGCCGGCTGCCACGCGGTGCACTGGGCGTGGGAGGCACGCGGCGGCAAGCGGGCGAAGTACACCACCGCTGAGCAGTTCAAGGGGTTCCACGAGCGGCTGCACTACGCCGAATCGTTGTTGGAGAAGGTGCTCGCCCGCGAACCCGACAACGTGACCGCCCGCACCTGGCTGGTCATCAGCGCCCGTGGCCTGGGAGTCGGGGCGGCCGAGGCCCGAGAGCGCTTCGAGGCGGTGACTCGACTCCACCCGGGGCACGTGGTCGCGCACGAGCATCGGTTGCAGTATCTGTGCGCGAAGTGGTCCGGCAGTCACGAGGAGATGTTCGACTTCGCGCGGGGTGCGGCGGCTGCGGCCGGGCCGTACAGCATCCTGCACGAGTTGGTGGCCGTCGCCCACTTCGAGAGATGGGAGGCCACCGACCTCGAAGACGGCAACGCCTACTTCGATTCGGACGAGGTCCGCGCCGAACTGCTCGCCGCAGCGGAGAGCTCGATCTTCCACCCGGACTACGTTCCCGCCGGTCCCGGCTGGGCACCGCGGCTGGCCATCTTCGCCCTGACCTTCGAGTTGGCGGAGGAGTTCGACGCGGCCGCGCACGCGTTCGCGCTGCTCGACGGGATGGTCACCGAGTGGCCGTGGCAGGTCCTCGGCGATCCGGTGGAGAAGTTCACCGCCTCCCGCGACTGGGTGGCCACGAACCGAGGTGCCGCCTGAGCGAGTGGTGTCTGACCTGCGGCCCGCCACCTCGACGACCCCGACAGGTGGCACCGTCGACGACCGGGCGACTGGCCGCGCGCCGGCAGATATGTGGTTGCTCACCCCCGTTCCCGACCGGCTAAGGTCATGCGGCCAGGCCGTGACATCCGGGAGTCCACGGGGAGAGCCCGATGATCGATCTCAGCCACAAGCCGACTCTGACCGGACGCCTGGTCACGCTGCGGCCACCGACCGCCGACGACGCCGAAGCCATGACCGCGGTCATGGCAGACCCCGACGTGGCCCGTCTGACCGGCAGTGTGACCAGCAGCGCCGATCTGGGACAGCCCCCGCCGTTGGAGCGCAGCCGCGACTGGTACGGCTCACGGGGCGCCACCGACGACCGGCTCGACCTGGTCGTCGTGGACAAGGCGACAGATCGTGTCGTCGGCGAGGTCGTCCTCAACTCCTGGGACCCCGACGCCCGCAGCGTCGACTTCCGCACCATGGTCGGGCCGGAGGGCCGTGGTCGTGGTCTGGGGACCGAGGCCGCCCGGCTCGTGCTCGGCTACGCCTTCGACCAGTTGGGGATGCACCGGGTGGGGTTGGAGGTCTTCGACTTCAATCCCCGCGCCCGGCACGTCTACGAGAAGATCGGTTTCGTCCACGAGGGCACCCGACGCCACGCCCTGTGCTTCGACGGCGACTGGGTCGACGCCCACGACATGTCCATCCTGGAGCACGAGTGGGCTGACCACCGCGGCAACTCCTGAGCGACATCACCGCGCGCCCCGACGGCGCCAGAGCACCGTGCACACCCCGGCGAGAGCGAGGCCGAGCAGCGGCGCGACACCCACGCCGGCGAGCGTGCAGGCCACCGCCAGCAGCGCCGGCGGCACCCAGCACCAGGCCGGCACCGTCCGCGGCGCGCGACCGCGTCGGCGGGCGGCGGCCTCGGTCGCCATCGGCACCACGAGCACCGGCAGCGCAGCGGCCAGAAGCGTCAGCCACGGCAGCACCAGGCGGTCGAAACGCACCACCGCCAGCAACCCACCGAGCACCGCGACGACCAGCATCGCCGCCCGCGCCGGCACCGTGGGCGCCAGGCCGCGCAACGCCAACGAACCGGAGTACGTGGTGGTCAGCGCGGCGGCGAAAACCGCCACCGCGACGAACAGGTTCGCGTACGCGGCCGGCCCCGTCCCGGCGGCGAGCAGCGCGACGACGTCCGCCTCACCGGTGCGCAACCACAGGCCGGCACCGGCGAGCACCCCGAGTAGCGCCGGCCCGATCAGCAGCCCCACGCACCAGAGCAGGTCCCGCCGCCGGGCGAGACCGACGCTGAAATCGGGTGCGCGCAACGCGAACACCGCCGCGTAGCCGATCAGCGCGGCGGCGTCGGCGAACCCACCGAAGGCGAGACGGGCAGGCGCGCCGGGCGGTGGCAGCACGGCCAGGCACCAGCCGACCAGCACCACCGCGCTGAGCGTGGTGACCACCGCGATCCGGTTGCCCAGGCGGGCCGGCGCCCAGGAGACGGCGAGGACCGCCACCTCCAACAGGCCCGGCCCCGCCCAGCCCGGCAGGTGCGTCAACGCGGCCAACGACGCCCCGCCCAGCCCGACGTTGAACCCGTTCCAGCCGACCATCGACACGGTCAACACCGCTGCCAGCAGCAACCGCGAGGTGTCACCCAGGTACGCGGGCAGCACCGCGGTCAGCGTCCCGCCATCGCCGAGCGGGCGACGCAGGCCGATCCGGCCCTGCCCCCAGAGCAGTGCCGCCATCAGCGCCCCGCCGACCAGCAGACCCGCCACCGGCACCGCCCCGCCGTGCCGGGCGGCCATCGCCGCGCCGAGCACCAGCGTGGCGGGTGCGGTGCCGATGCCCAGCCACGCGCCGACCGCCGACGGCCAGCGCCGTTCGGCAGTTTCAGACAACGTGGCGCAGGTAGCCGTCCACCGCCGCGTCCAGCACCTCGGCACCCGGGCGCGCCCACACCTCGGCGGAGAAGACCTCCACCTCGATCGGGCCGGTGTAACCGGCCGCGTCCACCGCCTCGCGCAACCGGCGCAGCTCGATGCACCCGTCGCCGGGCAGCGCCCGGCCGAGCAGCACCCCCTCCGGCAGCGGCGTCACCCAGTCGCAGACCTGGAACGCGGCGATCCACTCACCGGCCCGGGCGATCTGCGCGTACACCGTGTCGTCCCACCAGACGTGGTACGCGTCCACGACCACGCCGACCACCGACGGGTCGAACCGTTCGGCGATGTCCAGCGCCTGGCCCAGGGTGGCGATCACGCAGCGGTCGGCGGCGAACATCGGGTGCAGCGGCTCGATCGCCAGCCGCACCCCGGCCGCCTCGGCGTGCGGGGCCAACTCGGCGACGGCGTCGGCGACCCGCCGCCGGGCACCGTCGATGTCCCGGCTGCCCGGCGGCAGCCCACCGGACACCAGCACCAGCTCCGGGGCACCCACCGTGGCCGCCTCCTCGATGGCCCGCAGGTTCTCCGCGCGCCAGTCGTCGGCGGAGAAGAACCCGCCCCGGCACAGCGAGGTGACGGCGAGACCGGCGTCGCGGACCAGCTTCGCCGAGCGGGCCAACCCGTACTCGGCGACCGGCTCGCGCCACAACCCGATGCCCGGCACCCCGGCCGCCACGCAGCCGGCCACCACGTCCGGCAGCGGCCAACGCTGGGCGGTGGCCTGGTTGAACGAGAAGCGCGCGAGGCCCATTAAGCTGGTCTTCGCTCCCGACTGCGGGGCTCGCAAACCCGGCTCACTCCTCGCGCTCACTGGGCTGGTCTTCGCTCCCGACTGCGGGGCTCGCAAACCCGGCTCACTCCTCGCGCTCACTGGGCCACCCCCGCAACGGTGAAGAACGCCCGCGCCCGGGCCGCGGCCAGGTCGGCGTCCGGCAGCAGCCCGGCCGCGTCGGCCAGGGTGAGCAGGGTGGCCAGGTGCGCCGGGGACCGGCCGGACTGCGCGCCGCCGACCATGGTGAAGTGGTCCTGGTGCCCGGCCAACCAGGCCAGGAACACGATGCCCGTCTTGTAGTGCCAGGTCGGGGCCGCGAACAGGTGCCGGGCCAGTGGCACGGTCGGCGCGAAGATCTCGTCGTACGCCGCCAGGTCCCCCCGGTCCAGGGCGGCGAACGCGGCGGCGGCGGCCGGCGCGATCGCCGCGAACACCCCGAGCAGCGCGTCGGAGTGCCCCACCTCGTCGCCCCGGATCAGCTCCGGGTAGTGGAAGTCGTCACCGGTGTAGAGGCGCACCCCGGCGGGAAGCCGACGGCGCAGCGCGACCTCCCGGTCGGCGTCCAGCAGCGACACCTTGATGCCGTCCACCGTGGACTCGTGCGCCTTGATCAGCTCGACCACCGTGTCGGCGGCCGGGTCCAGGTCGACGGCACCCCAGTAGCCGGTCAACGCCGGGTCGAACATCGGGCCCAGCCAGTGCAGCACCACCGGCTCGTCGGCGGCACTGAGCAGCTCGTCGTACACCCGGAGGTAGTCTTCCGGGCCGCGCGCCGCGGCGGCCAGGTGCCGGCTGCACATCAGCACCGGGCGGGCGCCGGCCGCGCGGACGTCGCCGAGCTGTTCGAGGTACGCGGCGGTGACCGCCGCCAGGGTCGCCGGACCGGTCGGCAGCTGGTCCGTGCCCACCCCGGCGACGATCCGGCCACCCACCGCGCGGGCCTCGGCGGCGCTGCGGCGGATCAACTCCCGGGTGGCCGGGTAGTCCAACCCCATCCCCCGCTGGGCGGTGTCCATCGCCTCGGCGACCCCCAGCCCGTACGACCAGAGATGCCGCCGGAACGCGAGTGTGGTGTCCCAGTCCACGGCCGCCGGGGCACCCGGCACGTTCTCCGCCGTCGGGTCGGCGACGACGTGCGCGGCGGCGTACGCGATACGGCTGGTCGCCGGAGCGGTCGGGCGGGCGAAGCCCCCGGCGCCGGTGAGCCGGTGCCGCCGCCCGCCCGGCAGCACCACCTCGGCCGTCACCGGCGGCACCACCTCGGCCGTCATGAGCGCAGCTCCGGCACCTCGACCCGGGCACCCTCGCGGGCGGAGCGCAGCCCCAACTCGGCGAGCTGCACGCCGCGCGCGCCGGCCAGGAAATCCCAGCGGAACGGTTCACCGGCGACGACGTGCCGCAGGTACGCCTCCCACTGCACCTTGAAGCCGTTGTCGAACTCCTCGTTGTCGGGCACCTCGGCCCACTGGGCCCGGAAGTCCTCGGTGGCCGGCAGGTCCGGGTTCCACACCGGCTTCGGGGTGACCGCCCGGTGCTGCACCCGACAGGTGCGCAGCCCGGCCACCGCACTGCCCTCGGTGCCGTCGACCTGGAACTCCACCAGCTCATCGCGGTACACCCGCACGTTCCAGGACGAGTTGATCTGCGCGATGATCCCGCCGTCGAGTTCGAAGACGGCGTACGCGGCGTCGTCGGCGGTGGCCGGGTACGCCTGACCGGCCTCGTCGACGCGCTCGGGCACGTGGGTGGCGGTCACGCAGGACACCGCCCGCACCCGGCCGAACAGCTCCTCCAGCACGTAGTGCCAGTGCGGGAACATGTCGACCACGATGCCGCCGCCGTCCTCGGCCCGGTAGTTCCACGACGGCCGCTGGGCGGGCTGCCAGTCACCTTCGAAGACCCAGTAGCCGAACTCGCCGCGCACCGAGAGGATCCGGCCGAAGAAGCCACCGTCGACGAGGCGCTTGAGCTTGCGCAGACCCGGCAGGAAGAGTTTGTCCTGCACCACGCCGGTGCGTACGCCGGCCGCGTCCGCCGCCCGGGCCAGGTCGAGCGCGGCGGCGGTGTCCTCGGCGAGGGGCTTCTCCGTGTAGATGTGCTTGCCGGCCTCGATGGCCTGCCGGATCGCCTTCTCCCGCTGCTGGGTGACCTGGGAGTCGAAGTAGATCTCGACGTCGTCGCGGGCCAGCGCGGAGGTCAGGTCGGTGGTCCAGTCGGTCAGCCCGTGCCGCTCGGCGATCTCGCGGAGCTTCGTCTCGTTGCGCCCGACCAGGACCGGTTCCGGCCAGATGGTCGTGCCGTCGGCCACCGTCACGCCGCCGGACTCGCGGATGGCCAGCAGCGACCGGACGAGGTGCTGGCGGTAGCCCATCCGTCCGGTCACACCGTTGACGATGATGCCGATCGACCTGCGGGTCATGGTGTTCCTTCCGTCGTGCTGGTCGTGCCGATCCGCGCTCAGTGGTTGGCGGCCGCGCTGCCGAGCAACCCACGCAGGTCGGTGGCGAGCCGGTCGAAACGGGGATCCGACATCACCGTGGCGTAGTCGCGGTGCGCCGGCAGGTCGACCGGGAAGGTGCGGATGATCCGGCCGGGCCGGGGGCTCATCACCACGACCCGGGTGCCGAGGAAGACCGCCTCGGCGATGGAGTGGGTGACCAGCACGACGGTGGTGCCGGTCTCCCGCCAGATCCGGTGCAGTTCGGCGTTCATCTGCTCCCGGGTCAGCGCGTCCAGGGCGCCGAACGGCTCGTCCATGAGCAGCACCGGCGGGGAGTGCAGCAGCGCGCGGCAGAGCGCCACCCGCTGCTGCATGCCACCGGACAACTCGTGTGGCAGGGCCTTCTCGAAGCCGGTCAGGCCGGTCATCTCGATCAGCTCGTCGGCCCGGCGGGCCGCCTGCGCGCGGTCCATGCCGCGCATCTCGGCCTGCAGCAGGATGTTGGCCCGGGCACCGCGCCACTCCAGCAGCGCCGCCTTCTGGAAGACGAAGCCGATCTCCTTCTGCGGACCCCGCACCGGGTGCTGGAGCAGCGACACCGCGCCGCTGGTCGGCGTGACCAACCCGGCGACGATCTTCAGCAGGGTGGACTTGCCGCAGCCGGACGGGCCGACGATCGTGACGAACTCGCCGGGCTCGATGTCCAGCGACACGTCGTCCAACGCGGTGGTCTGCGACCGCCGGGAGGTGAACCGGACGGTCACCCCGGACATCCCGATGGCGGTGCCGGTGGCTGCCGGCGCGGCGGTCACCGGGTCACCCCTGCGCCGCGTACGAGGAGTCCCAGTACGCGTCCGGCGCGCCCGGGTCCTTCAGCTCCGCGTAGCGGGACATCAGGTCGATGGTCTCGGTCCACTGGGCCTCGGTGTTCACCCCGGGCGGTCCTTCGCCGCCGAGCAGCGGCAGCACGAGGGTGAGTTGCTTGGTGAGCACCTCGGGCGCCGGCTCGTTCTCGGCGAGCGCGGCCATCGCGGTCACCGCGCCGGCCGGGTCGCGGGCGGCGTCGGCCCAGGACTTCTGGGTGGCCTTGACGAACTTGCGGGCCAACTCCGGGTCTTTCTGCAGGGTCTGGGTGTTGGCGATCAGGCCGGTGCCGAGCAGGTTCATCCCGTAGTCGGCGAAGAGCAGGACGTCGACCTTCTTGCCGGTCTTGCTCTCGATGGTGGGCGCCTGGTCGTGGAAGAAGCCCATGATGGCGTCGACCCTGCCCTCGGCCAGCGCTGCGATCTTGCCGGCGGCGTCGACGTTGACGACCTTGACGTCGGTCTGCTGGAGGCCGTTCTTCTCCAGCCAGGCCGGGAAGGTCGCGTAGAGGGCGTCGCCGGGCGTACCCCCGACGGTCTTGCCCTTGAGGTCCGCCGGTGTCTTGACGGCCTTGTCGGCGAAGAACTCCACCGAGGAGGGGCCCTTCTCCAGGTACGCGCCGAGGCTGCGCACCGGCATCCCGGTGGCCACCGACTTGAGCAGCACCGGGCTGTCGGCCCAGCCGAAGTCGGTCTGCTTCTGGGCGACCTGCTTGACCGTGTTGCCCGAGCCGTTGCCGGGCAGGATCTTCAGGTCGATGCCCTCGGCGGAGTAGTAGCCGTTCTGCAGGCCGTAGTAGAACGGCGCGTGCTCGCCGTAGGGCACCCAGTTCAGGGTCAGGGTGACCTGCTTCCTGCCGTCGGCGCCGGTAGTGCCGGCGGAGTCGTCCCCACCGCAGCCGGTGGCGGCGAACAGCAGGGCGGCGGTGACCAGGATGGTGGTGGCGGTGCGTTTCATCGGTGCCTCCGTGATGGGGTCGGTCAGGAGGTGGTCAGGGACACGCCGGCCCGGCGACTGGCGTGCCACGGGATGAGCAGTGCCTCGGCGATCTCGACCAGGACGAACAGGACGATGCCGATGGCGGACATCAGGATCAGGTCGGCGAACAGCAGCGGGGCGTCGAGGTTGCCGTTGGCCAGCAACAGGACGTAGCCGAGCCCTTCGCTGGCGCCGACGAACTCGCCGACCACGGCACCGACCACCGCGAGGGTGACCGCCACCTTGAGACCGGCCATGAGGTGCGGTAACGCGTTCGGGAAACGGATCTTGCGGAAGGTGCGCCAGGGCCCGGCGCCCATGGTGGCGGCCAGGTCGAGCAACTCCGGGTCGGTGGAACGCAGCCCGGCCACGCCGGAGATGACCACCGGGAAGAACGCGATGAGCACGGCCAGGATGATCTTCGGGGTGAGGCCGAGGCCGAACCAGACCACCAGCAGCGGCGCGATCGCGATCTTCGGGATGACCTGTGCGAACAGGACGATCGGGTAGAGCGCCTTGTCCAGGGTGCGGGAGTAGGCGATGGCGACCGCGGTCGCCAGACCCAACGCGGCGGCCAGCACGAAGCCGAGCACCGTCTCGTAGAGGGTGACCAGCGTGTGCCGCGCCAGGTCGGACCACTGACCGGTCATCGTCTCCCAGACCTGGCCGGGGGTGGGCACCAGGTAGTTCGGGACGTACTCCTGGGCGGCCACGAACCACCAGGCGGCGAAGAGGACCGCGAGCACCAGCGCCGGCCGCCAGAGCGAGTCGGCGAAGGCCGCCGCCCGGCGACCGAGCGTCGGCCGGGGCGGGCGGCCACCGCCGTTCGGCGCACCGGACGACGCCGTTTCGTCGACTGTGGTCGGAGCTGCCCGCTCGCTGTCCACCGCCTCGGCGTCGGCGCGCCGACCTGCGGTGTCCAAAGAGTTCTCGGTCACGCGAAACCTCCTCGGGCGCCCGGCACGGCACCGGCATCCGGGCCGATCGGCGGATCAGGCAAACGCTTTCCTGGGAGCGTAGGCGGCACCTCGATGCCGGGCAAGGCCTTTCCTCGATGTATTCGTCCGAGGACGGCAGCACCCGTCAGGAGGCCGCCGGGTAGGTGTCCAGCAGGCCGCACATGCCCAGCCGACCCCGCTCGACCGG
The DNA here is from genome assembly GCF_029581455.1 of Micromonospora sp. WMMD964. Classification (NCBI taxonomy): domain Bacteria; kingdom Bacillati; phylum Actinomycetota; class Actinomycetes; order Micromonosporales; family Micromonosporaceae; genus Micromonospora; species Micromonospora sp. WMMD964. Next base: position 4,924,179 of record NZ_CP120860.1, read on the forward strand.
CTCGCCCACCGCGTACACGCCGGCCTCGCCCAGGTGCCGAAGATCCCCCCGCTCCAGGGCGTCGAGCTGGTCGCCGGTCTCGGCGGCGGCCCGGCCCGCGCCGGCCTCCCAGCGCTGCCGCCAGCGCGCCAGCAGCGGCTCGCGCAGCGCTACCGCGGCGGCGTGGAAGGCGGCCAGCGCCGTCGGCCCGCCGGACCGCAGCGCCTGGAACCCGGCCACCGCCAGATCACGTCGCCGGTACGCGGCCCGCACGTCGGCGCCCGGCGCTCCCCCGTCGGGCAGTGCCGCCGCGGCGGCGTACGCGTCCGGGTCGGCCAGCACATCGGGCGGGAAGGTCAGCACCGCGTCACCGGCCTCGGGCAACCCGCTGTTCTGCATGAGCACCACGATGCTCAGCCCTCCCCCGTTCACCAGGCGGTGCACGGTGCCCGGCTCGAACCAGACGACCGCACCCGGCCGCAGTGGCGTCTCCCGGAAACCGGCGGCGCTCAGCGTCTGCACCGCGCCCTCGCCGCCGGTCACCACGTACCCCTCGGTGCAGCACAGGTGCACGTGCGGGGTGCCCCCGACCAGCCCGTCCGGGGCGAGGGTGTCGTAGACGCGGAGCCGGGAGACCCCGATCCCGCCGGGCAGGGGCACCGACCGGTCAGGCATCGAAGTACTCGTCGGTGTCGTCCGCCGCCGGCAGCGACACCAGCAGCACGGTCAGGTCGCCGATGGCCCGGTGCCGGCAACCCGGCTTGATCAGGAAGGCGGACATCGGTCGGGCCGGGTGCCGCACGCCGTCCAATTCGACCTCGCCCTCACCGGCGAGCACGATGTAGTACTCGGTGGCGATCCGGTGGTGGTGGGTGACCGCGTCCTGCACCTGGAGCAGGTGGACGCTGGCCTGGCCGTCGCTCTCGGCGATGAAGCCTCGGCGGGTGGTCCCGCACGAGCAGCGCCGGGCGGGGAGTTCGTCGAGTTGAAGTACCGCGAAGCTGTCGGACACGGCCGGGCCTCCCTGCGGGAAAGGGCTTTCTCTGCGGTACCGTGACGCTAGTCGGCACGACGAAACGCCGTCAACAGATCGAGGGGGCGGGCCATGGCGACCCTGTCCGATGTGGCGCGCCGCGCGGGCGTCTCACCCGCCACCGCCTCCCGCGTCATCAACGGCAGCAGCAAACCGGTCACCGACGAGCTGCGTGAGCGGGTGCTCGCCGCCGTCGCCGAGTTGCAGTACGTGCCGAACGCGCACGCCCAACTGCTGGCGCGCTCGCACCGCAGCGCGGTGGGCGTGATCGTGCACGACGTCTCCGACCCGTACTTCGCCGAGATCACCCGTGGGCTGCAACGCGTCGCCACCGACCAGGGCCGGCTGCTGATGATCTGCAACAGCTACCGGGACCCGGACCGGGAGTTGGAGTACGTGGAGCTGCTGCGCGGGCACCAGGTGGCGGCGTTGATCCTGGCCGGCTCCGGCTACCACGACGAGGCGTTCACCAGGCAGCTCAACGAGAAGCTCGCCGCATACGAGGCGACCGGCGGGCGGGTCGCGGTGATCGGCCGACACGAGCACTCCGGCGACGCGGTGATGCCGGACAACCGGACCGGCGGCTACCTGGCCGGTCGGGAGCTGTGCGGGCTGGGGCACCGGGCGATCGGTGTCGTCGCCGGTCCACGGATCCTGACCACCACGACCGATCGGCTGGCCGGCCTCCGTCAGGCCCTCACCGAGCAGGGCCGCGAGCTGCCGGAACGGCGCATCCGGTACGCGGAGTTCGACCGCGACGGCGGCGCGGAGGCGACCGCCCGACTGCTCGACGCCGATCCGGAGCTGACCGCGATCGTGGCGCTCAACGACTCGATGGCCATCGGCGCGCTCGCCACCCTGCGAGCGCGCGGGCTGGCCGTGCCGCAGCAGACGTCGGTGGTGGGCTTCGACGACATGCCGATCGCCCGCGACGTGACCCCGGCGCTGACCACCGTCCGACTGCCCCTCGTCGACATGGGAGCGCGGGCGATGTCCCTGGTGCTCGGTCCCGGGGCACCGGCGCCCCGGGTCGAGGTGCTCGCCGCCGAGCTGGTCCGCCGGGCCAGCGCCGGGCCCGTTCCGCCTGCCGTCCGCGCCACCGCCGGAGCGATGCCGCGCGCACGGCGGGGAGAGGCGGCGACGTGACCGAGGTCAGCCCGACCCAGCGGCGCCTCACCAGCACCGACGTGGCGCATCTGATCAGTGCGTCGTTCGGGCCGCACACCCGGGTCCGGGACACCGGGCCGCTGACCGGAGGTGGATACGCGACGGTCTGGTGGGCGTCGCTCGACGACGACCGCCGGGTGGTGCTGAAGGTGGCTCCGCCGGCCGGGACTCCGCTGCTGCGCTACGAGCGCGGGCTCTGCACGGCCGAGGCCGACTACTTCCGGCTCGTCGCCGACCGTGCGCCCGAGGTGCCGACGCCGGTCGTGTTGCATCACGGCGCCGACGCGGCGTACGGCGAGTGGTTGGTCACCACGATGCTGCCCGGCCGGTCGCTGTCCGACCTGGCCGGGGCCGGTGTCGCGGTCGACGACGGCCCGGCGCGCCACGATCTCGGGGCGGCCCTCGCCGCGGTGCACCGGATCACCGGCGACCGGTTCGGCTACGACGGGGACCGGCCGTCCGGGTCGACCTGGCGGGCCGCGTTCACGGCGATGCTCGACGCGCTGCTCGCCGACGCGTCCGACTGGGACGTCCGGCTGCCGGTCTCCCCGGAGCGCCTGCACACGTTGGTGGATCGGCACGCCGACGTGCTGGACGAGGTGCGTCGCCCGGCGCTGCTGCACTTCGACTGCTGGGACGGCAACGTGCTGGCCGCGCCCGACGCGGACGGCCGGCTGCGGCTGCGCGGTCTGGTGGACGGCGAACGGTTCCTCTACGGCGATCCGCTGCTGGACCTGGTCTCGCCGCTGCTGTACCGGCGGGTCGAGGACGACCCGGAGCACCCGTTGCTGCGCGGCTACCGGGCTGCCGCCGCCGAGCCGCTGCTGCTGGACGCCTCGGCGCGTCGTCGGCTGGGTCTGTACCGGCTGCATCTGTACCTGCTGATGACAGTGGAGATGCCCAGCCGTGGCATGACTGCTCGCACCCACCCGGGGCGGCACGCCCGACTGACGGGTCTGCTCGATGAGGAGATCGCCGCGCTCGCCACGAGCTGACCGAATTCTCGTTGCTCCGACGCCGGGCCGCCGCCTAGCGTGCTGGCCGTGCGGATTCGGGATTTCGAAGCGGCGGACTGGTCGCAGGTGTGGCCGATCATCCAGGAGGTGATCCGGGCGGAGGAGACCTTCACCTACGACCCGACGATGACCGCCGAGCAGGCGTACGCCGTGTGGGTGGAGGTGGCACCGGGCCGGACGGTCGTCGCGGTGGACGGCGAGCGGGTGCTGGGCACCGCGAAGATGGGCGCCAACAAGCCGGGGCCGGGAGCGCACGTCTCCACCGCGAGCTTCATGGTCGCCGCCGACACCCGGGGCCGGGGCGTCGGCACCGCGCTGTGCCGCGACGCCCTGACCTGGGCCCGCGAGCAGGGGTACGCGGGCATGCAGTTCAACGCCGTCGCGGAGAGCAACAGGTCGGCGGTGGAGCTGTACCGGCGGGAGGGCTTCGCGGTGATCGGCACGGTGCCGGGCGCGTTCCGTCACCCCGCCCTCGGCCGGGTCGGCCTGCACGTCATGTACCAGGAGTTCTGACCGGCTTCCGCTCGGAGCCCCGTGGCGGTGGTCGGGTCCTGTGGAGCTGATGTCACAAACGAATCGGGACCCGCCGCGCCGCCGGTGCGTCTACCGCCACCCGGCGCGATCGATCCCGCCACCCCGGCGCGACCGCCCCCCGCCACCCCGGCGCGACCGCCCCCCGCCTCCCGGCCGCGATCGCCCCGCTACCCCGGCGCGACCGCCCCCCGCTGCCCGGACCGGCCCTTCTCAGACAGGTGAATCGTTTGTGGCATCAGCTCGACAGGGCCTCAACCGCCGACGGTGCCGCCGGCCGGGGCCGCGCTCAGCGCCGACGGCGCCGCGGTCGGCTCCGCTCCGGCGCGGCGGATCGGGCTGAAGAGGCCGCCGACCGCGACCAGCAGGCATCCCGCGCCCGCAGCGAGGGTGACCACCGCCACGCCGTATCGACCGGCGGCCCAGGTCAGCACGACCGCACCGGCCGGGCCGAGGGCGTAGTGCGTGCTCCAGAAGGCCGACGTGACCCGGCCGAGCAGGTGGTCGGGGGTGATCTCCTGGCGCAGCGACATCGAGCAGATCCCGCCGACGCTCACACAACACAGGTACACGGCGGTCAGCGCGGTGACCGCCGGCACGCTCGTCGCGAGGCCGACGCCCGCCACCGCGAAGCCGCAGACGGCGTGCGCGCCGATCCAGGTGGCGCCGAATCCGCGTCGTCGGCGCAGCGGGGCCACCAGTAGCGCACCGGTGACCGTGCCCAGCGCCGCCAGCCCGAGCACCGTGCCGACGGTGCCCTCGGAGCGGCCGAGGTCATGGGTGACGTGGTAGATCAGCACGTCGACGAAGCCGTAGGTCAGGAAGATGAAGACCGACAGCAGGACGGTCAGCGCGCGCAGGACGGGCTGCCGCCACAGGAACCGCGCCCCGGCGAGGAACTCGACCAACGGGCGCTCCCGGGGGCCGGTGTCGACAGGTGCGGGGCGCAGACGGATCAGCCACAGTCCGGCGGCGGAGAGCGCGAAGCTCGCCGCGTTGACGGCGACGGCGGTCGCCGGGCCGAAGCGGGCCGCCACCACACCGGCGAGCAGCGGCCCGAGCACGGCGGCCGCCGCGTACGTCGCCTGCAACCGGCCGTTGGCCTCGGTGATCCGATCCCGGTCGACGAGGTTGCGCACCGCGGTCACCGCGGCGACCTGGAACACCATGCCGGCGGCCTCGCAGATCGGCAGCACCACGAAGAGCAGCCACACCTGTGGGCCGGCGAGCCACGCCAGCGGCACCAGGCCGTAGAGCACCAACCGGGTCAGGTCCGCCACGATCATCAGGGTGCGGCGGTCGTACCTGTCGACAAGCACGCCGCCGAAGACCCCGGCGGCGACGGACGCCGCACCCGCGACGGCGGTGAGCAGGCCCATCCGCGCCACCGACCCGGTCGCCTGGAGGACCAGCAGCGGCACCGCGAGATAGGCGAACGAGTCGCCGGCCGCCGAGAGCGACTGCGCGACCCAGTACGTGCCGAAGGTGCGGTCCCGCCACAGCGGTGCCCTACCAGCGGCGCCTGATCGGCTCATCGCGTCAACGCTAGTGGGCACAGCCGTACGACGCAGGCCGTGGCGGGCGTCACATCGCACCGATGTCACGAACCGACGCGCGCCCCGCATCTCGTGGTCGTCAACCTGATCAGAGAGGCGAAACAATGAGTGCGTCACATCGACAGGCCACGGCGGGCCCGCACCGCGTTCTGATCCTGGGCGCGGGCTACGCGGGCATGGCCGCGGCGACCCAACTCGCGGCACGGACCAGGCGGGCCGACGTACAGGTGGCCGTCGTCAACGCGCGGGAAAGGTTCACCGAGCGCCTCCGGCTGCACATGGCGGCGACCGGGCAGCAGCTCGCCGAGCTGGACATCCCCGAACTGCTGGCGGTGACCGGTGCGCAGTTCGTGCGCGGCTGGGTCACGGCAGTCGACGCGCAGGCGAAGACCGTCCGGGTCGACGACAGCCGGGAGCTGCGCTACGACACCCTGGTCTACGCGTTGGGCAGCGTGACCGACACGGCGGCGGTGCCGGGCGCCGAGGACCACGCGTACACCCTGGACGGCCCGAGCGGCGCGCCAGCGCTGGCCGACCGGCTGGCCCGGCTCGGCGGCGGCACCGTCGTCGTCGTCGGCAGCGGGTTGACCGGTGTGGAGGCGGCTGCGGAGATCGCGGAACGACACCCGGGGCTCGACGTCACGCTGGTGGGCCGGCAGGATCCCGGCGCGGCCATGAACACGAAGGCCCGAGCGTACCTGCGGGCCGCGCTCACCCGCCTCGGTGTCCGCGTGCTCAGCGGCGCCCCAGTCACGGCGGTCCTTCCCGACGGGGTGGTGCTGGCCGGTGCGGAGACAGTGGCGGCGGACGTCGTCCTCTGGACGGCCGGGACACGGGCGGCGCCGCTGGCGGCCGCCGCAGGTCTGACCGTCGACGAACGCGGCCTGGTGGTCACCGACACCACGTTGCGGTCGGTGTCGCACCCCGACGTGTACGCGATCGGCGATACGGCCGCGATCCGGCAGAGCTACGGAGTTCTACACGGCACCTGCCAGAGCGGCATGCCGACCGGCGTGCACGCGGCGGTGTCGATCGCCCGCACGCTGCGGGGTCGGCGGCCCAAGCCGTTCCGGTTCGGCTACTACCACACGCCGGTGAGCCTGGGCCGCAACGATGCGGTCGTGCAGTTCACCCGCCCCGACGACAGCCCTCGCCGAGGATGCCTGACCGGGCGGACGGCGGTCTGGTACAAGGAGACCGTGAGCGCCTCGCCCTGGCCGACCTACCGCCGCATGTCCCGGCTGCCCTCCTCCGGTGCTTTCTGGCCACGCGGCGGTCGCTTCACTCGGGTGCGGGACGCGCGGTGACCCACCCGCCCGACGTCGACGAGCAGGTGTTCCACAGTCATCGCAACCTGCTGTTCTCGGTGGCCTACCGGATTCTCGGGACCGCGGCCGATGCCGAGGACGCGGTGCAGGACGCCTGGATCAAATGGTCCTCGGCGGACCGTTCCCAGGTCGCGGATCCCAAGGCGTACCTCGCCCGCATCGTGTCGAACCTCGCGATGCAGCGATTGCGATCGGCCCGACGACAACGCGAAATCTATGTCGGACCGTGGTTGCCCGAGCCGATCCTGACCGACGGGGACACCGCCGACGCCGTCACCGACGCGGAGTCCGTGTCGATGGCGATGCTGGTGGTGCTGGAGACTCTCAGCCCACTGGAACGTGCGGTGTTCGTCCTGCGGGAGGTCTTCGCGTTCAGCCACGCGGAGATCGCGGTGGCGGTGGAGCGCTCCGAGGCCGCGGTCCGGCAGACCGCCCACCGCGCCCGCGAGCACGTACGGGCCCAGCGGCCACGTTTCACCGCCGACCCGTCGCAGCAGCGCGGCGTCACCGAGCGATTCCTCGCCGCCTCGACCGGTGGCGACATCAACACCCTGCTGGAACTCCTGTCCCCGGACGTCACGTTGTGGACGGACGGTGGTGGGAAGGTTCGCCAGGCCCTGCGTCCCATCCGAGGCGCGGATACGGTCGCCGCCTGGTTCGCGGCCATCGGCACCGTCCCCTACCAGGGCGTTGCGCCGCACGACATGCGCGCCGACCTGGTCGAGATCAACGGTGGACCGGGACTGGTGTTCAGCGGTGCGGGCCGGGTGGTCGCCACCGTCTCCTTCGACATCGACGCCGGCGGGCGGATCGTCACCATCCACAACGTCGCGAACCCGGACAAGCTTCGGGCGGTCGCCGAGGGCACCACCCACCCACTGGCGACGCGTTGAGCGCAGCGGGGCTGGGCCCGCGCACTGGACGCCGGAACGCACGGAAACGGCCGCGGGATGGTCCCGCGGCCGTTTCCGAGGAGCGGAACGCTCAGGCCTTGCGCAGCGGAGCGAGCGCGGCGCTCCAGGCGACCACCTGGTCGAGCGTGGTGGTCAGCGCGTCCTGCTGGAACGGGCCGGGCTTGAAGGTGCTGAAGTTCTCGAAGTCGGTGAACAGCGACAGCGCGACCTGCGAGCGCACGTCCGCCATCTGCAGCTCACCGGAGATCAGCCGCAGGTGCTCCACGGCGCGGGCGCCGCCGACCGAGCCGTAGCTGACGAAGCCGACGGCCTTGTTGTTCCACTCGGCGTACAGGAAGTCGATGGCGTTCTTCAGGGCACCCGAGGTGGAGTGGTTGTACTCCGGGGTGACGATGACGAAGCCGTCGTACGAGGCGATCGTCTCGGCCCACCGCTTGGTGTGCGGCTGGGAGTACTGGCCCATCGAGGGCGGGTACGCCTCGTCGAGGTGCGGCAGCTGGTAGTCGAGCAGGTCGATCAGCTCGTACTCCGCGTCGTTGCGCTGCTTGGCGATCTCGAGCACCCAGCGGGCGACGGCTTCGCCGTTACGCCCCGGACGGGTGCTTCCGAGGATGATCCCGATCCTGGTCATGTGTGGCGCCTTTCAGAGGGTCCTTACCTGACGGCGAGAACGCTAACCGGTGCTTGATTGGTCAAGCAAATACCTCGCCTATGGTCGTCGTCACACGGAGGGTAACCATTTGCTCAGTCAAACAAGTATGATATGAGGATGTCCAACCCCTCCGCGGAGACTCCGCAACCCCTCACCCCTGACGAGGAGGCCCTGGTCCGCGCCCTGGGGCAGGTGATGTACACGCTGCCCCGCACGATCGACGCGGACATGGTCGGTGACCGTCAGCTACCACTCACTGAGTACACCGCCCTGATGAACCTCTCCGAGGCACCGGACCGGCGGCTGCGCATGCACGAACTCGCCGCGCTCTGCTACCTGTCGCTCAGCGGCATGACCCGCACGATCATCCGCCTGGAGACGCAGGGCCTGGTCAAGCGGGAACGCTGCGAGGAGGACGCCCGGGGCTGGAACGCCGTCCTCACCGACGCGGGCTTCGCCCGCCTGGAAGAGTCCTGGCCCAGCCACCTGGCCGCCGTCCGTCGCCGGTTCCTCCAACACTTCGAGGGTCACGACCTGGCCCGGCTGGCACGCGCGTTCCGGCAGGCCGGTGCGGCGGAGCCGACCGACTGAGCCGCGACCGGCTCAGCCGGACTGCCGTGCCGCCACCACCAGGGCCCAGGCCAGCAGCCCGAACGCGCCGGTCGACGCGACGGCCCGCACCACGTTGCCGCGTACCCAGGTGCTTTCGAAGCGTTCCCGCACCGCCGCGAGGTCGGCGACCCGGTCGACGTCGCCGGCGCGGGCCAGCACGTTGTTGAGCGGCACGTTGACCACCGCGGTGACGCCGAGCACCACCAGGTAGGCCAGCAGCCCGGCGACGATCCACGGCAGCGCCGCCCGGCGGTCGGCGCCCAGGTGCAGCGCCGCCGCCAGCAGCGTGAACAGCAGCGCGCCACCGAAGCAGACCGCGAACCACCCGTTGAGGATCGACTCGTTGATCCGCTGCATGGCGAGCACCAACGTCCGGTCGTCGGCACGGCCCAGACCCGGCATGACCGCGTACGCGAAGGCCGCGAACAGCCCGGCGGTCAGGCCGGTCGTCACTGTGGCGGCGAACAGGCTCACGGTGCTCAGGAATCCCATGGGCCCCATTGCACCCGTTCGCCCGCCCGCTGACCAGACCCCGGCACGGTCACCGGGCCGGGGCGTGGGCGGCGAGGGGGTTGGTGAGGGTGCCGACGAACTGCAGAGCCGCCGACGGGTCGGCCAGGTCGACCATCTGCTGGTTGTTCCGCAGTTGGAGCCGGTTGAGGCAGGACAGCGTGAACTCCGGTGCGAACAGGTCGTAGTGGCGGACCCGCTCGGCCAGGTGCGGCACCCGGTCGAAGTAGTCGGCGGCGCAGGCCGCGACGGTACGCCAGAGGTCGTCCTCGGCGATCACGCCGGCCTCGACCAGGACCGCGTTGAGGTGGCGCAGGAAGCAGTCCACCACGTCGGTGAAGATGCTCAGCAGCTTGGTGTCGTCGGGCACGTCCACCCGGATCCGCTCGACCGCCTCCGGCAGCTCGACGTCGGCGCTCATCACCGCGATCTCCTCGGCGATGTCCTTGAAGATCACCCGCTCGACGGTGTCGTTCTCGTCGAGGACGAGGATGACGTTCTCGCCGTGCGGCATGAACGCCAGGTCGTGGGCGTAGAAGCTGTGCAGCAACGGGGTGAGGTAGGCGTCCAGGTACCGGCGCAGCCACACCTCGGGCGTCAGCCCGGACCGGGCGATCAGCGCCGCCGCGAGCGACCCGCCGTCGGCGTCGACGTGCAGCAGCGCGGCCATGGTGGACAGTCGACGCCCCGGCGCCAGGTCGGGCACCGGGCTCTCCCGCCACAGGGCGGCCAACATCTTGCGGTACGGGGAGGTACGGTCGGTCGCCGCCTCGTACTGCCGGTGCCGGTAACCGACCGCGGCCCGCTCCCGGATCACGGTCAGACCGGTGCCGGTCAGCACCTCGTCGCCGGCGATCAGGTCGGCCAACCAGTCGTTGATCGCCGGGGTCGCCGCCATGTACGCGGCCGACAGGCCCCGCATGAAACCCATGTTCAGCACCGACAGCGCGGTCTTCACGTAGTGCCGGCTCGGCTCGCTGACGTTGAAGAACGTGCGGATGGACTGCTGGGCCAGGTACACGTCCGGTCCGGGGCCGAGGTGCACCAGGCGGCGCTCGGCCAGCTCCCCGGCGAAGGTGACCGCCAGCTTGTTCCACCACTGCCACGGATGCGCGGGGATCAGGTGGTAGTCGGCCAGGTCCAGGCCCAGAGCGGTCATCGTGGCGGCGAAGCGGGCCCGGGTCTCCGCGTCCAACTCGCCCTCGATGAGCCGGTCGTAGTCGAGGTCGGCGGCACTGCTGAACGTCGAGTGGTCCCGGTGCGCGGCGAGCCACTCCAGCCGGACCGGCGCGGCGACCTCCGGGGCGTAGCTGTGGTACTCGTCCACGCCGAAGCCCAGCCGACCGTTGTTGGCCACGAAACACGGGTGGCCCTCGGTCATCGACGTCTCGATGGTCTGGAAATCGGCCTCGGCCAGCTCGGCGGCGCTCGGCGCGGCCTGCGCCAGCTTGTACGCGGTGCCGGCCAACGTCGAGGTGATCTCCTCCAGGTAGACCGGGAGCACCCGCGCGGAGAGCCCGAGGGTGCCGCGAAGCTCGACGACGAGGTCCACCGCGTCGGGCGGCAGCGACGTGCCGTCGCGGTGCCGGGTGATGCTGTCCGCGTCGATCTGCCAGTGCTCCAGGGCGAGCACCCGGGCGGCGAACCGGTAGCTGACCGTGTCGTCGTCGCTGCGGACCTCGTACCACTGGCGGTCGTCGGGGCCGGGCACGGACTGCGGGGTGAGCAGCCGTTCGTGGGTGAACTCGGCGAGCGCCTTGCGGACCAGCAGCCGGTTGGCCCGGGCCCAGCGCTCCGGGGTGAGGTGGCCGACCGGGCTGCCGGCGGCGTTCCCGGCGGTGGCGGACGTCGGGGTGGGGACGGCGGTGGCGGTCACGCCGGGGCTCCTTCGGTTCGGGTGGTGGCGGCGCGATCCGCTGCGGCGCGGGCGACGGCGGCTTCGAACTGTGCACGGGTGCAGACGCTGAGCAGGGCGTCCTTCTCCGGTTTGGCGATCGGGCCGACGACCTCGAACCCGACGGCCGCGTTCAGCGCGTGCACGGCGGTGTTGCGGACGTCCGGTTCGACCACCACCCGCCGGGTCGTCGGGTCGGCGAAGAGCCAGGCCATGACGGTGGTCAGCACCGCCCGGGTGAAGCCGTGCACCGGCGTGCCGACCGGGGCGCAGAGGAAGTGCATGCCCACGTCACCGGGTTCGTGGTCGTAGCGGCCGACCAGCTCGACGTGGGCCGGGTCGTACCGTTCGGCGAGGAAGGCGGGACTCCCCCGCCACAGCCCGAGGTACGCGTCGTGGTGCGGGTGCGCGGCGATGCGCGCGTACTCCTCGGTCACCCGGGCCTCGTCGGCGTCCTGCATCAGCCAGAACGCCGCCTTCGGGTGGGTCACCCACCGGTGCAGCAGCGCGGCGTCGGCGTCCGGGTCGAGCGTACGCAGAGCGAACTCACCGAGCCGGTCGTCGACGCGGGCGAAGACGACGCTCACGACGGCACCCCGAACTCCTGGAAGGTGATGCTCTTCTCGATCGGGTAGTGCTCCCGGCCGAGCAGCTCGCGGATGATCCAGGAGTTGCGGTAGGGGCCCATGCCCAGGTCCGGTGACGTGATGCTGTGCGTGTGGGTGCCCGCGTTCTGCAGGAAGATCCCCCGCCCGCCGTGGTCGATGCTGTAGTTGCGGGCCACGTCGAAGCGGCCGTGCGCGTCCCAGCGGATCCGCTCGCGCACCGGGTCGAGGAACTCCGGCACCCGGTAGTGGTAGCCGGTGGCGAAGACCAGGCCCTCGGTCCGCAGCGTGAAGTCGCGCTCCTGCTCCACCTGACGCAACCCGAGGGTGTACGTCCCGTCCTGGTGGTCGGCGCCGACCAGCTCGGTGTTGGTGAGCAGGCGGGTGTTCACCGGCCCGTCGACGCTGTGCGCGTACAGCAGGTCGAAGATGTCGTTGATCAGGTCGGAGTTGATCCCCTTGAACAGACCCTTCTGCTCGCTCTCCAGCCGGTAGCGGGTCGCCTCGGGCAGCGCGTGGAAGTAGTCCACGTAGTCCGGTGAGGTCATCTCCAACGTCAGCTTGGTGTATTCCAGCGGGAAGAACCGCGGCGAACGGGTCACCCAGTTGAGCTGGTAGCCGTACCGGTCGATGTCGCCGAGCAGGTCGTGGTAGATCTCGGCGGCGCTCTGTCCACTGCCCACGACGGTGATGCTGCGCTTGGTGCGCAGCGCGTCGCGGTGCTCCAGGTAGCGGGAGTTGTGCACCGCGTCGCCGGGCAGCGCGGCGACGGCGTCGGGCAGGTAGGGCGGGGTGCCGGTGCCGAGCACCAGGTGCCGGGCCCGGTACTCCACCGTCTCGCCCGCGCCGGTGTCGGCCCGGACCACGTACCGCTCGTCGGCGGAGTCGTACTCCACGGTGGTCACGGTCTGACCGAAGCGCAGGTTCGGCAGTTTCGCCGCCGCCCACCGGCAGTACGCGTCGTACTCGCTGCGCAGCGGGTAGAAGCTCTCCCGGATGTAGAACGGGTAGAGCCGGCCGATCTCCTTGAGGTAGTTCAGGAAGGAGTACGGCGACGTCGGGTCGGCGAGGCTGACCAGGTCGGCGATGAACGGGGTCTGCAGCCGGGCCGACTCCAGCAGCATGCCGGGGTGCCAGGCCAGGCTGGGGCGGGCCTCCAGGAACACCCCGTCCAGGTCGTCGATCGGCGCGGTGAGGCAGGCCAGGCCCAGGTTGTACGGGCCCAGCCCGATGGCGACGAAGTCGTGGGTGGACATGCGAGTCTCCAAGTGCGGTCGGCGTCAGCCGACGTGGCGGGTCAGGTCGGCGTCAGCCGACGTGGCAGGTCAGGTCGGCGGCCGTGTGGTCGTGCACGTACCGGCCGGCGTGGTGGGCGATCAGTTCCAGCACGTGGTCGACGTCGTCGACGGTCGTCGCCGGGTTGAGCAGCGTGAACTTCAGGAAGTGGTGCCCGTCCACCCGGGTCCCGGCGACCACGGCGAGGCCGGACGCCGCGAGGGCCTCCCGGGCGTGCAGGTTCGCCGCGTCGGCAAGCTCCCGGCCGGGGCCGGTGGGCAGGTAACGGAACACGACGGTGCTCAGCTCGGAGCGGGTCACCACCTCGAACCGGGGGTCCTCGCTGACCAACTGCCAGGCGTCGGCGGCCCGGTCGACCACCTCGTCGAAGAGCGCGCCGAGCGCGTCCGGGCCCATCACCCGCAGCGTGAGCCAGAGCTTCAACGCGTCGAAGCGGCGGGTCGTCTGCAGGCTCTTGTCGACCTGGTTGGGGATGCGCTGCTCGACCATCCGCGCCGGGTTGAGGTAGTCGGCGTGGTACGTGGCGTGCCGCAGGGCCCGCCGGTCGCGGACGAGCAGCGCGCTGGAGCTGACCGGCTGGAAGAACGACTTGTGGAAGTCGACGGTGACCGAGTCGGCCCGCTCGATGCCGTCGAGCAGGTGCCGGCGCGTCGGCGAGACGAGCAGACCGCAGCCGTACGCGGCGTCCACGTGCAGCCACACCCCGGTCGCCGTGCAGATCGCGGCCAGCTCCGTCAACGGGTCGATCGAGCCGAAGTCGGTGGTGCCCGCGGTGGCGACGACAGCCATCACCACCAGCCCGGCCTCCCGGCACCGCGCGATCTCCGCACTCACGGCGGCCGACCGGATCCGCCGACGGCTGTCGGTGGGGACCACGATCACCGCGTCCGGGGAGAGCCCCAGCAGTTTGGCCGACTTCTGCACGCTGAAGTGACCGGCGGCGGAGGTGAGCACCCGCAGCCGGGGCAGCAGCTCGGCGCGGGCCGCCGGGCCGATCGCGTCGACGCACGCCTCCTCGCGGGCCAGCAGCAGCGCCTGGAGGTTGGACTGGCTGCCGCCGCTGGTGAAGACACCGTCGGCGTCCGGGCCGAGCCCGATCCGCGCGGCGGTCCAGTCGATCAGCCGCCGCTCGATGAGCGTCGCCCCGGCACTCTGGTCCCAGGTGTCCAGTGAGGAGTTGACCGCGCTGAGCACCGCCTCGCCGAGCAGCGCCGGGATGGCCACCGGGCAGTTGAGGTGGGCGAGGTAGCGGGGGTGGTGGAACCACACCGCGTCGCGCAGGTAGACGTCCTCCAACTCGTCCAGCGCGGCGCCGGTGTCACCCAACGGCCGGTCGAGGTCCACCCGGTCGACCAGGGGGGCCAGCTCGGCCGGGGTGATCCCGGTGCCGGGCCGGTCGACGGTGGCGACCCGGCGGGCGACCCGGTCGACGCCGTCGGCGATCGAGCGGCGGTACTGCTCCACCGACGCGTCGTGCAGCAGGTGGGCCCGCGCGGCGGCGGGCGTCGGTGACGGCGCGATGGTCTCGACGGGGTACGTCGGCACGGTCACGGGATGTCCTTCCACGTTCTCGACGAGGGCAGCGGAGACCCACCCCGGGCGCGGCGGTGCGCCCGGGGGTGACGGGTGGTTCAGCTGACCTTCTTCGCGTTCCGGATGGCGGTGGCGAGGTTCTCCAGCAGCGGCGCGGAGCCGGCGTACGAGAAGCGGGGCACCGCGTCCCACGGGGTCACCTGGTCGGCCTTGACCGCCGGCAGTTGCTGCCAGGTCGGCTTGGCGGCGAGGTCCTTGGGCTGAAGCGCGGTGCTGCGGTTGTCCAGCAGGATCAGGTCGGCCGGGAACTTGGCGGTGTTCTCCCAGCTCAGCGCCTCGAAGTAGTCGCCTGCTTCGAGCTTGGTGGGGACCACGATGTCGACGCCCAACTCGGCGAAGTACATCAGGTCGGTGCTGACCTTCGGGTTGGAGACGTAGAAGAGGTCGGGGCTGCCGGAGCAGGCCATCACCTTGATGCCGGGGTTGGCCTTGACCGCCTGCCGGACCGATTCGGCGGCGGCGTCGAAGCGGGCCTTCGCGTCGGTGACCTTCTTGGCGGACAGGTCCGCGCCGAGCGACTCGGCCAGGGCGGCGTAGCGCTCGATCGGCTTGGTCATCGGCACCCGGGCGGTGGTGATCGCCACGCTGGGCGCGAGCGGGAGGATCTTCGCCTTGCTCTCGTCCGGCACGTACCAGAGCGCGTCCGGGTCGTACATGTGGGTGACCAGCAGTTCGGGGCGTAGCGCCGCGTACTTCTCCAGGCTGAACTCGCCCCACACGTTGCCGAGGATCTCGACGGCCTCGATGTCGAGATCACCGGCCTGCGGGTCGGCGGTGCCGTCCGCACGCTTCGTTTCACCGAACACGCCCACGAGCTGCCTGTCGAGACCGAAATCGATCAGGGCCGCCGCCACGCCGGTGAAGGCCACCACACGCGTCGGCCGGGCCTTCGCCTCGACCTTCGTGCCTCGGTCGTCGGTGAACGACCAGGGGCCGTTTCCGTTGCCGGCGGCGGGCTTCGCGGTGTCGTCAGTGCCGCAGGCGGCGAGCAGGGTGGCCAACGTGGCGGCACCACCGGCGGCCAGGAGGCCACGGCGGGAGAGACGACGTGCGGACAGGGCATCGGGCATGGTGTTGTCTTTCGATCAAAGGTTGGCCGGACTCGACCGGGGCAGCGGGGTTAGGTTAGCCTAACCTCGGTCATTGTCAACAGCGGCTGGTCGTGCCGCCACCACTCCGGAGCCCACACTGGACGCCACACCCACCGTCACCAGACCGGCACCACGTGTGCCGGACAGGGCCCCGGCGGTCTTCCCGGTTCGACGCGGCCGTCAGGCGGCCCGCGCCGCGGGCCTGATCGCCGCCGTGACACTGCTCGGAGTGATCGTGCTGCTCAGCATCGCGGTCGGGGCGAAGGCCATGCCGCTCGCCGACGTCTGGTCCGGGCTGCTGCACCGCGACGCCGCCGAGTACGCGGTGGTGCACCGGATGCGCCTGCCGCGTACCCTCCTCGGGCTCCTCGCCGGCGCCGCGCTCGGCGTGGCCGGCGCCGTCATGCAGGCCCTCACCCGCAACCCCCTCGCCGACCCCGGGCTGCTCGGCATCAACGCCGGAGCGTCCGCGGCCGTCGCCACCGCCGCCGCGTTCCTGGGCGTCACCGCCGTCGGCGGGTACGTCTGGTTCGCGCTGCTCGGCGCGGCGGCCGTGACCGCCCTCGTCTACGCCGTCGGCGGCGGACGTGGGGCCACCCCGGCCCGCCTCGCGCTGGCCGGAGCGGCGCTCAACGCGACCCTCTACTCCTACGTGATGGCGGTGATGCTGCTGGACACCACCTCGCTGGACCGGCTGCGGTTCTGGACGGTCGGCTCGCTGGCCAGCGCGGACACCGCGACAGTGCAGCGGGTGTTGCCGTTCATCCTCGTCGGCCTGCTGGTCGCGCTCGGTGCCGCCCGCCCGCTGAACGCGCTCGCCCTCGGCGACGACGCGGCGCGGTCCCTGGGCGCGCGGCCGGTGCTGATCCGCGCCGCCGTGATCGTGGCGGTCACGCTGCTGTGCGGTGCGGCGACCGCCGCCTGCGGGCCGATCGTCTTCGTCGGGCTGCTGGTGCCGCACCTCGTCCGCGCCCTGACCGGTCCGGACCTGCGGTGGCTGCTGCCGTACTGCGCGGTGCTCGCGCCCGCGCTGCTGCTCGGCGCCGACGTGCTCGGCCGGGTGCTGGGTCGACCGGGAGAACTCCAGGTCGGCATGGTGACCGCCGTGCTGGGCGGCCCGCTCTTCCTGTGGCTGGTCACCCGTCGACGGGTAGCGCAACCGTGAGCGCGCGCACCGGCCGGCTCACCACCGTGACCACCCTCCGTACCCCCGGGGGTTTGTCGCTGCGGTTCCGTCCCCGGGCGCTGGCCGTCGGCGTCGGCGCGGCGTCGCTCGCGGTCGGCCTCGGCCTGGTCGCCCTGGGCAGCGGTGACTATCCGATGGGCCCGGCCGACGTGCTGCGCACGCTCGTCGGCGGTGGCACCCCGGCGGAGCAGTTCATCGTGCACGAGCTGCGACTGCCCCGACTGGTCACCGCCCTGCTGGTGGGCGCGGCGCTGTCACTGGCCGGCGCGGTGTTCCAGTCGCTGGTCCGCAACCCGCTGGGCAGCCCGGACATCCTCGGCTTCACCCAGGGCGCGTCGGCCGGCGCGCTGGTGGTGGTCGTCCTCGGCGGCAGCAGCCTGGCTCTCGCGGGCGCGGCGGTCGTCGGTGGCCTCGCCACCGGGCTGGTGATCTACGCGCTCGCCTGGCGGCGCGGTGTGCACGGCTACCGCCTCGTCCTGGTCGGCATCGGCATCGCCGCGATCCTGACCGGCGTCAACGGCTACCTGCTGACCCGGGCGCCCCTGATGGACGCCGCCCGCGCGGTGCTCTGGCTCACCGGCAGCCTGGACGGGCGAGGCTGGGCGAACGCCGGGCCGCTGCTCGGCGTCCTGGTCGTGGTGGCACCAGTGGTCCTCGTCGTCTGCGGTCCGGCGCTGCGGATGATGGAGTTGGGTGACGACACGGCCGGCGCTCTCGGGGTGCCGGTGCGCCGGCTGCGCCTGGTGCTGCTCGCGGCGGCGGTCCTGCTGGTCTCGTTCGCGGCGGCCGCCGCCGGGCCGGTGTCCTTCGTGGCGCTCGTCGCGCCGCACGTGACGAAACGGCTCACCCGGGCGCCCGGCCCGAACCTGCTGCCGTCGGCGGCCGTCGGAGCGGCGCTGCTGGTCGGCGCCGACCTGGTGGCCCAACGCGCGTTCCCCGGGCACCAGCTTCCGGTCGGCGTGGTGACCGGAGTGATCGGCGGCGGCTACCTGGTCTGGCTGCTCGCGACGGAACGCCGGGCGGGTCGGCTGTGAACACCCGCGAAGCCCTCGAAGGAGCACCCATGCACCCCGGCACCTCCCGGCTCGGCGGCACCGCGCTGACCCTCGCCTACGACCAGCGCACCATCGCCGAGGACCTGACCGTCGCGGTGCCGGACAACTCGTTCACGGTGATCATCGGCCCGAACGCGTGCGGCAAGTCGACACTGCTGCGCGCGCTGTCCCGGATGCTGCGGCCGAAAGCCGGCACCGTGCTGCTGGACGGGCGCGACATCCACGACCAGCCGGCTCGCACCGTCGCCCGCACCCTCGGCCTGCTCCCCCAGTCGTCGATCGCGCCGGACGGCATCAGCGTCGCCGAGTTGGTGGCCCGGGGGCGCTACCCCCACCAGGGGCTGCTGCGGCAGTGGTCGCGCGAGGACGAGCGGGTGGTCGAGGAGTCGATGGCCGCGACCGGCGTCGACGACCTCGCCGACCGGCCGGTGGACGAACTCTCCGGCGGGCAACGGCAGCGGGTCTGGATCGCCATGGCGCTGGCCCAGCAGACCCCGCTGCTGCTGCTCGACGAGCCGACCACGTTCCTCGACATCGCCCACCAGATCGAGATCCTGGACCTGTGCGCCCGGCTGCACGAGGAGCAGGGACGCACCCTGGTCGCGGTGCTGCACGACCTTAACCACGCGGCCCGCTACGCCACCCACCTGATCGCCATGCGCGACGGCCGCGTGGTGGCCGCCGGTAATCCGGCGTCGGTGGTCACCGCCGATCTGGTGGCCGAGGTGTTCGGGCTGCCCTGCCGGGTCATCGACGACCCGGAGACCGGCACCCCGCTGGTCGTCCCCGCCGCCCGCCGTCGCGCTGTCGAGCCCGCGTGAGCACCGGGCGTTTCCGCGACCGGTGGGGCGTGCCGCACCTGCGTGCCGACGACCCCCTGACGCTGGTGGCGGCGCAGGGGCGGGTGACCGCGTACGACCGGGCCTGGCAGATCGAGGTGGAACGGCACCGGTCGCAGGGCACCAGCGCGGCGTTCCTCGGCGTCGACGCGCTCGACTGGGACCGGTTCGCCCGACGGGTACGACTCGACGACACCGCACGCCGCTGCCACGCCGTGCTCGACCCGGCGACCGCCGAGTGGGTGGGCGCGTACGTCGCCGGGGTCAACGACGGCCTCGCCGCCGGGGCGGCCCGCGCGCCGGAGTTCGCCGCGACCGGGCTGCGCCCGGGCCGGTGGGAGCCGTGGACGCCCCTCGCCGTCTGGCTGGGCCATCACATCCTGTTCGCCGGGTTCCCGAGCAAGCTCTGGCGGGAACACGTGGCGCAGCGGCTCGGCCCGGACCTCATCGAGGCGTTCGCCACCGACGGACCGGCCGTCGCCGGCAGCAAC
The DNA here is from genome assembly GCF_029581455.1 of Micromonospora sp. WMMD964. Lineage (NCBI taxonomy): Bacteria > Bacillati > Actinomycetota > Actinomycetes > Micromonosporales > Micromonosporaceae > Micromonospora > Micromonospora sp. WMMD964. Next base: position 4,943,527 of record NZ_CP120860.1, read on the forward strand.
GGGTGGCTGCTCGCCGCCGAACGCACCGGCACCGGGGGCGCGCTGCTCGCCGGTGACCCGCACCGGTTCATCGAGGACCCGGGGGTCTACCAGCAGATCCGGTTGGCCTGCCCGGAGTACGACGTGATCGGGCTGGCGGTGCCCGGTGTGCCGGGCATCGCGCACTTCGGGCACACCGGTCCGGTGGCCTGGGCGATCACCAACGCGATGGCCGACTACCAGGACCTGTACGCCGAGCGGCTGCGCCGGCAGGACGGGCGGGTGCAGGCCCTCGGCCCGGACGGCTGGCAGCCCGTGCACCGCCACGTCGAGACGATCGAGGTGGCCGGGGCGAGCCCGGTCGAGGTCGAGGTGCTGGAGACCAGCCGGGGTCCGGTGATCGTCGGCGGGTCCGGCGACGAGACGGCGATCAGCCTGCGCTACCCGCCCCGGGTCCGCGCCGAGCTGGGGTTCGCGGCGCTGCCGGAGCTGCTGCGCGCCCGCACCGTGACCGATGTGGACCACGCGCTGCGGCACTGGGTGGAGCCGGTCAACGTGGTGCAGGCGGCGGACACCGCCGGTGGGCTGCTGCACCGGGTCGCCGGGGCGGTGCCGGTACGGCATCCGGACAACGGGCGGCGGGTCGTGCCCGGCTGGGACGACACGTACACCTGGCAGGGGTGGTACGCGCCGATGCCCCGCGCCGAGGTGGTCGGTCGGGCGGTGATGGCCAACGAGCGCGGCCTGGCTGCACCACTGGGGGTGGAGTTCTCCGCGCCACACCGGGCGCGCCGCATCGCCGAGTTGCTCGACGCCGGTCGGGGCTGGACGGCCGACGACATGGCCACCGTGCACACCGACACGTACCTCGGCTCGGCCGGGCCGCTGCTGGCGGTGCTGGCCGAGGCGAGCGGGCTCAGCCCGAAGGCCGCCGCCCTGCGCGACCGGCTGCTGCGCTGGGACCGACTGATGACCGCCGACAGCGTCGACGCGGCTGCCTTCGCCACCGTGCGGGCGGCCGTCGTACGGCGGATCGCCACCCATCCGGCGCTGGCCGCGCTGGCCGAGCCGCCCGCGTACCCCGAGGTGTTCGCGCCCTGGTTGGCGGTGACGCCGCGCGTCGGGTACGCGCTGGAGCACCTGCTCGGCGGCAGCCCGCTGCCCGGCGTGGACCCGGCGGCGGTGGTGCGGGCGGCGGTCGAGGAGGTCGCCGACGCGGCGGCCGGGCCGGTGCGCTGGGGGGACCTGCACCGGCTGGCGGCCTGGCGGGCGCTGCCCGACCCGGACGCCGGCCCCGGCCCCCGACTCGACGGCGACCACGACTGTGTGCTGTCCACCTCCAGCGTCCCCGGGGTCACCCACTGGTGCTTCCGCGGGCCGGCGGCGCGTTTCGTCTGGGACCTGGCGCGGCGCACGGACAGCCGCTGGGTGGTGCCGCTGGGCGCGTGTGGAGTGCCCGGCCATAGGCACCACGACGACCAGAGCCCGGCCTGGTTGGCGGGCGAGCTGCTACCGATCGTCACCGACTGGGACCGACTCGTGGAGGAGCCCGATGAGCACTGATCGACACCACTACCGCAGCGAGGTCGACGGATTCGGGACGATCACCATCCGCCCGGTGCGGCCGGACGAGGACGTCGACCTGCTGCACGGCTGGGTCACCCAGGACCGGGCCCGGTTCTGGGGGATGCGGGAGGCGAGCCGGGAACGGGTGCACGAGATCTACGCGTACCTGGACTCGCTGGTCACCCACCACGCGTACCTGGTGCACCGCGACGGCGTGCCGGCCGCGCTGGCGCAGACCTACCAGCCGGAGGCGGACCCGGTCGGCGAGTGCTACGAGGTACGCCCCGGCGACATCGGCGTCCACCTGCTGATCGGGCCACCCGTGACGGTCGAGCCCGGCTTCACCGGCGCGTTGTTCGGCACGGTCCTCGACTTCGTCCTCGCCGATCCGAGCCGGCAGCGGGTGGTGATGGAGCCCAACGCCCGCAACGACCGGGCCATCGACCGTTTCCTGCGTACCGGATTCCGGCCCGGACCACTGATCGACCTGCCGGAGAAGCGCGCCCGCCTGCTCTTCCTGGACCGACCGACGGGCTGAAACGGACCGGCCGCCGGTCGGGCTGCGTGAGGCAGCCCGACCGGCGGCCGGTGACCGCGGCGTCAGCGCAGGCCGAACGCCCGCGTGATGCGCTGGCTCACGGTGTTGCCGGCGGCGTCGCGCGCGGTGGTCCGCAGGCTGACGAAGTCGGCCTTCGCCGGTGCGGCCAGGTTGACCCGCCATCCGTCGCCGTGCCGGGTCAGGCGCGGCTTCTGCCAGGTCGCACCGTCGTCGTAGGACACCTCGACGGTGACCGGGCCGACCGTGCCCGCGACGCCGGGCAGGTGGGAGGCGAGCACGGTCAGCGGCGCCCTCCGGGACGCCTTCCCGTCCCGGTCGATGTCCACCTGGTAGTCGAGCTGGATCATCGGCAGCACCTCCGCCGACTCCGCCCCGGTGACCGCCGAGCTGAAGCCCCACTCGGTGCGGGTCTGCCGGGAGTACGGGTTGGTCCAGGCCGCCCGGTCGTTCTCCACCACCAGCCGGTACGGCAGTCGTTGCTCAGCCAGGCCGCCGACCTGCAGGTACTCGGCGTTGCCCCAGTCCAGCTCCTTGTCCCCCTGGTAGAGGGTGGTCCGGTTGACCATGTCGAAGTTGGCGTACGCCTCACCGATGTGGCCGCCCCCGTCACCCCAGCCGGGCGCGGGCAGGTAGACGGTGTCCAGGTACCGCACGGGCGTGTAGCTTCCGCCCATCCGGGGGCGTTGGATCGGCCCGAACCAGGTGACGCTGTTCGGCTTGCCGGCCGAGTACGTCGTCACCGCCGGGAGGTGCTGTCCGGTCTCACCGGCGATGTACGCGTCGTCGACCCACCGCTGGTCGGTGCTCACCCAGTCGGTGCGTCGACCCTGCGCCGCGGTGGCCTCCTGGTTGCTCGACGCCAGGCCCTTCCAGATGTCGGTGCGGAACTCCAACGCCTTGCCCTGCCGGTAGTTGCGGAACTCCACGTCCACCCGGGCCAGCTCCCGCTTCGTCGGCCGGTAGGTGGGGTCGGCCGGCACCGTGCCGGTCCAGTGGTGCACCACGTCGTACAGGTAGGTGGTCTCCGGGTGCGACTCGACGGTCAGCCGCAGCGGGCCGCGCTCCAGTGCGGCGACGAGCTGGTCGCCCTCGTCGGCGGTGAGCGTGGCGACGGTCACCGGGGCCGGGCTCTCCGGGCTCCACGCGAACTCGTCCCACGGCTGGAGCCGACCGACGCCGTCGTTGACCACCAGCAGCAGTTTGGCCCCGGCCGCGGCGGCGGCCTGCGCCTGGGCGGCGATGTCCACGGTGTCGCTGCGGCGGACCACCACCGCCCGGTCGCGGACCGGCCGCTTGGCCAGCCCGGCCGCCGACGCGTCGGCGACGTAGACCGCGTCCAGCTGGCGACGACCGGCCGGCAACGCCGGGGTCGCCCGCTTCACCAGCAGATCGTCGTACGCGCGACCACCGGCCGAGACGGTCAGCGCCGGCTCCTCCAGCCGCCAACGGGCACCGAACTCGAACTCGCCGTCGGTGACCGCACGGCTCGTCGGCAACGCCCACATGCTGTCGTACGAGTCGTCGGGCAGCACCTGGCTCTCGGTGAGGCTGGTCGTGGTGGACCGGTGGATGTCCATCCGCAGCGAGGTGGCGGTGGCGTCCTGCGGCACGACGGCCCGCACCTGCCGGGCGGCCCGCGCGTCGAGGGTGACGGTGCGGTCCCGGTCCAGGTTGACGTCGGTGAAGCTGAGCATCGCCATGCCCTTGGAACGCGGCCCGTTGACACCGCGTACGTCGGCGGAGATCCAGCCGGTCCAGCTCGCCACCGGCAGCCGCAGCGTCGCGGTGCCACTTTCGGGCAGGTCCACGGCGGTGAAGAGGCCCTCGGTGGTGAGGATGACCTTGCCGGCGAGAGGCTTGCCGTCCCGGTCCTTCGCGATCAGCGTCAGGTTCTGCCGCTGGCCCTCCTTGCCCGCGCCGATCAGGGTGCGGCCACGGACGGTTCCGGCGTCGTCGGTGGCGACGATCATGCCACTGACCTGCTTCTCCACCGGGAGCTTGTCGTACGCCGCAGTCACCGTCACGGAGGCGGTGCCACCGGCGGGCACGGTGACCGTGTCGGCGGATAGGGCGAAGAGGCCGGCGGGTGCGGTGGCCGCGTCGACGGTCAGCCTCAGGGCGACCGGTGCGCCGCCGACGTTGGTGTAGGTGACCGTCCGGTCGACGGTCGATCCCGGCTGCTGCGGCCAGCCCTGGAAGCCGGAGTAGGCGCTCGGGGTGGCGAAGACGGTGGCATGCGCGGCGGCGACCGCGTCCACCCGACCGGCACCCGCCTGGTACGGGGTGTACCCGGGGGTGGCCTTGACCGTGCTGACCAGCGCCTCCTTGATGCGCTGACCGGTCCAGTCGGGATGCGCGGCGGCGACCAGCGCGGCCGTGCCCGCCACGTGCGGGGTGGCCATCGACGTGCCGCTCATCAGCGTGTAGTCCCCGGAACCGCCCCGCACCAGATGGGAGCGGGCCGCCAGGATGTCCACACCGGGTGCGGTGATCTCGGGCTTGAGCCCGCCGTCACCGGCACGCGGACCCTGGCTGGAGAAGTCGGCCAGCTGGTCGGTGGCGTCGACGGCGCCCACGGTGAGCGCGGCGTCGGCGGCACCCGGGCTGCCGATGGTGGCCGGGCCGCTGTTGCCGGCGGCGATCACGAAGAGGGCGCCCGTCTCGGCGCTGAGCCGGTCGACCGCCTGGCTCATCGGGTCGCTGCCGTCGGTGGACCCACCGCCCAGGCTCATGCTGACGATGCGGGCCTTCTGCTCGCGGGCCGCCCACTCCATGCCGGCGATGATCCACGAGTCCTGCCCGCTGCCCTCGCTGTTGAGCACCTTGCCGATGTGCAGCCGGGCACCGGGGGCCACGCCCTTCTCGGCACCACCGGACGCGGCGCCGGTGCCGGCGATCGTCGAGGCGACGTGGGTGCCGTGGCCCTTGTAGTCGAGGATGTCGGGCTCCGACGGCACGAAGCTGCTGGACTCGGCGATCTGACCGGCGAGATCCGGATGCTCGGCGTCCGCACCCGAGTCGAGCACCGCCACGTCGACACCGGCCGCGGTGTTGCCCTCGGCCCACAGCTTCGGCGCGCCGATCTGCGCGGTGGACTCGGCCAGGTCGGCGTGCACCCGGCCGTCCAACCACACCTTGGCGATGCCGTTGGCCAGGGCGGGGGCGTCGCCCGCACGGCGGGCGGAGCCGGCCGTCAGCGCGGCCCAGAACCGGCCGGCGGTGGAACGCTCGCGGGTCAGCGCCGCACCCTGCACGCTGTCCAACTGCCGGACCAGTTTGGCACCGTCCACACCGGGTCGGGTGCGGGCCTTGACCGCCGCGTCGGTCATGGTGACGATCAGCGGCAACTGGTCGGTGTGCGCGTCGTCGTACCCGTCGGCGATGAGTTCGGTGACGTTGAACAACTGCCGGTCCAGCACGCCGCTCGTGACGTACGACAGCGCGCTGTCGGGGTAGACGTAGGTGTCGCCGTCGAGCACGGTGCGGTGGAAGCTCGGCGTGCTGCCGTCCGGCCCGCGCACGGTCGAGACGGTGCTGCCGTCCGCCGCCGTGGTGACGGTGACCGTGTCACCGGTGATCAGGGTGACAGTCGACGTGCGTCCCGCGGCGGCGGGAGGAATCCCGGCCGGGCGCTCGGGGCTGGTGGGCGGGGCGGCGGACGCCCCCGCGGCGGGTGGGGTGAACCCGGCCGCCAGGGTGAGGGCGGCGCCGAGGGCGATCAGCCCGGATCGGCGACGCCGGTGAGACAGAGCCAAGATGACCTCTTTGTGTCGAGAAGTGGTACGCAGCACAGCATCGACGCCACGCCCACCTCTCGTCCCCCACCCAACCGCGGCGCGTTTGAGCCATGGCACAAACGTGCCACCCCACCCCCAACCCCGTCGATCATGGAGTGGTGGTGCCCGACGTCAGGTGGAATGCGGCTTTCGCACCCACGACAAGTCCATGATCGACACTGGCTGACCGCGCGCGGGGGTGGGTCAGGGGGTGGGGGGTTTCAGGGCCAGCTCGGCGAGGCGGTCGAGCTGGCTCGGGTCGGACAGGGCCGAGCCGACCGCCACCACCCGTACGCCCGCCTGCAGGAACGGGGCGGCGTTGCCCGCGTCGAGGCCGCCGGTCGCGACGAAGCGCAACTGGGGCAGCGGGCCGGCGAGGGCCTTGAACCAGGCCGGGCCCAGGGTGATCGCGGGGAACGCCTTGAGCCAGGTGAGGCCGTGCCGCAACGCTTGCTGGGCCTCGGTGGGGGTGGCCACACCGGGCAGGTGCGGCAGGCCCCGCGCGGCGGCGGCGTCGGCGATCGTCAGGTCCAGCCCGGGCGCGACGGTGAACGCGGCTCCTGCGTCGGCCGAGGCGGTGACCTGCTCGACGTCGAGCACGGTGCCCGCGCCGACGATGCGGCCCCGCTCGACGCCCGCCTCGACGGCGGCGCGCAGCGCCGGTACCGCGTCGGCGGTGGCGACCGGGACCTCCACCACGTCGATGCCCAGGTCCCAGGCGCGCTCGGCGAGCCGGACGGTCTCGGCGACCGGCAGGCCGCGCAGGATGGCCATCACCCGGGCGCCGCCGAAGATGTGGTCGAAATCCGGTGTGGTCATGATGCACTCCATCCGATCGCGGTAGAACGGTTGCCTGGTGGTCCGGCCGGAACCCGACGACTCAGACCGGCGTCGGCGCGCCGGTCAGGTCGAGCGGCGACCACGCCTCGACGGGGGCGGCGAGCAGATCCTCGAACCAGGCCCACGGCGGGATCGGGGCGTTGTCGCCGCTGCTGGTCAACGCCTGCGCCGCCATCAGGTGGCCGAGGCGCAACCGCCGCACGGGGTCGAGGTCGCGCAGCAACCCGGCCAGGTAGCCGGCGGCGAACGCGTCTCCCGCACCGACCGGCTCGACCACGGTCACCCGGGGCGCGGGTACGAAGACCGGCTCGGCGTCGCGGCGCAACGCGGTGGCGCCCACCGCGCCGTCCTTGACCACCACCGTCTCCGGGGTGGGCAACAACCGGCGTACGGCCGTCGGGTCCGCGGTGCCCCACAGCGTCTGCGCCTCGTCCTGACCGACGAAGACCAGGTCGCACTGGTCGGCGAGGTCACGCAGCACCGGTGCGGCCTGCTCGGCGGACCACAGCCGGGCTCGGTGGTTCACGTCGAAGCTGACCAGTGCGCCCGTCAGCGGGCGGGCGGTCACCGCGTGCTCGACGAGCGCCCGGCAGGAGGCGGAGAGCGCCGGGGTGATCCCGGACAGGTGCAGCACACGGGCACCGGCCAGCCCCGGGTCGGCCAGCGTGCCCGGGTCCATCCGGGAGGCCGCCGACCCGGCCCGGTAGTAGTGCACCGCGGTCCCCTCCGGGCCCGGGTCCTTCAGGTACATGCCGGTGGGGGCGGCGGGGTCCACGACCACCTGGTCCACCCGGACGCCGGCGGCGGCGACGTGCCGGACCACCGCCCGGCCGAAGGGGTCGTCGCCGACGCGGCTCACCCAGGCCACCCGGTGCCCCAGCCGGGCCAGGTAACCGGCCACGTTGGACTCCGCGCCGCCCACCGAGACGGCGACCCGTTCGGCGTGCTCCAACGGCTCACCGGGCGCGGGGCAGAGCACCACCATCGTCTCCCCCACCGCGGCGACCTCGACCGGCGTACGGCCGGCCGGGGTGGTCGAGCGAACCTGTCGGTGGTCGGTCGGCATCGGGCACACGTCCTCGCGGCGGGGTCCTGGGCGTCGCCGAGCCTAGGTGTCGCGCCCGAGACGGGCAACCCGTCGCGTCACCGGTCAGGGCAACGTCAGCCCGTACGCGGCCAGCACCTCGGAGATCGGCTGGTAGAAGGTCGTGCCGCCGGCGGTGCAGTTGCCGCTGCCGCCGGAGAGGATGCCGAGGATCGTGCCGGTGGACGCCACGTAGAGCGGTCCGCCGCTGTCGCCCGGCTCGGCGCAGATGTTGGTGCGGATCAGGCCGTAGATCACGCCGGTGGCGTAGTTGACCGTCTGGTTGAGCCCGGTGACGGTGCCGCAGCGCACCCCGGTGGTGACACCGCTGCGACACACCGCCTGCCCGATGTACGCGTTGCCGGAACCGTAGACGGTCAGCAGGCCGGGATAGGTGTAGACGGCGCTCGGGTGGGCGATCCGACCGGTGTAGCGGATCAGGCCGTAGTCGTTGGTCGGGTAGCTGGTGGCGGTGCGCGCGCCGAGCACCGTGGTCTGGGCGCTGTCGGCGTACCAGGTGGCGGCGGCAGCGGTGCAGTGCCCGGCGGTCACCACGTAGTAGGTGCTGCCGCTGCGCACGTTCGCGCCGAGCGAGCAGCGCGCCCCGCCGCCGTAGATGCCCTGCCCGGCCGCGATCAGGGGGCGCAGCGTTCCCGGCTCGCGGCGCAGCACCGCGCCGGCCCGGTCGGCCGCGGCCCGGAGCGCCGTCAGCTCGGCGGGGGCCACTGTGTCGTCAACGGTGATGGTCATCCGGCCGCTGGCCGGGTCGAACCCCCAGGAGGTGCCCACGGTGCGCACCTGGGCCAGCACGGCCGCCGGGTCGGCGGGGGTGGCCCGGTCGGGCACGGCGGCCTGCGCCGCGCCGGGCGCGACGAGCAGGAGAACGCTCAGGACGAGGGCGGCGAGCGGGGAGCGGCGCATCCGAACCTCCGAATAGATCGGGATTGATGGATGCGGTCAAGCATCGTCCGGCGTCCGACGCCGTGGCAACCTCCGGCTGCCGTCTTCCCCGACCCGCGGGAATCGCCGATCCGGGGACGGCCCGCGTCGGACCCACCGATAATTCCTCGGAAGACACGGCGGGAGGCCAGGCATGACCACCAAAGGGAATGCGGCGCTGGTACGCCGACTGGACGGGTCGACCCGGGCGACACTGCTGGAGTTGCTCTTCGACGTGGTCTTCGTGGCCGCCCTCGCACTGACCTCCAAACTGTTGTCCGAAGAGCTCTCCTGGACCGGCGGCGCCAAGCTGTTGCTGATGCTGACCGCCGTCTGGTGGACCTGGTCGGTCACCACGACCACGACCGAGTTCTACGATCCGCAGCAACGCCCGATCCAGGTCATCCTGATGATCGCCATGGTCGGGTCGGTGGGGATGGCGGCGTCACTGCCGATGGTCACCATCGGGCACCAACTGCTCTTCGTGACCTCCTACGTCGGTACGCACGTGATCCGCTGCGTCATTCTGGTCGCCGCCCTGCACCGGCAGGGACACCGGACAGCCAGGGAGCGGGCCACCCGGTTCCTCTTCTGGTTCACGGTGTCCGGCGTCTTCTGGGTCATCGGCGCGTTGTCGGAGACCCCGAACTGGGGGCTCTGGACGATCGCCATAACGATCGACCTGGTCGCCGGGGCAGCCCGCTACCCCACGCCCCGGCTGGGTCGGGTGCCGCTCGTCCAGTACGGGCGGACCACGGAACACCTGGGCGAGCGGTACCAACAGTTCATCATCCTGGCCCTCGGCGACATCATCCTGTTGCCGACGCTGCAGGTCAGCCGGGGCCATCTCGACCACCTCCGGCTCGGCTCCCTGCTCTGCGCCTTCGCCACCATGCTGCTGCTCTGGCAGATCTACGTCTTCCGCGCCGGCGAACTGTTGGTGGAGGCCGAATCCCAGGGGAGCCGGGCGACGCGACTGGCCCCGTTCACCCACCTGGTCATGCTGGCCGGCGTCGCCGGCACTGCCGCCACCTTCGACCTGGTCGTCACCAGGCCGACCGGAACGACGCCGGTGCCGTGGCTCGTGCTGATCATCACCGGCCCGACGCTGTTCGTGGTCGGCCGCGCCCTCTTCACCCTGGCGGTGTCGTCGGTCGTAGCGTGGCGGCGAATCGCCTGGCAGCTCCTGCCGCTGCTGGTGCTGCCGTGGGCCGGCGGCTGGCCGCCGGTGCTGGTGGCCACGATCGTGGCGCTCGGGTTGGCCGGTCACATCCTGTTTCCCGGGGCGGCCCGGGAGACCACGCCGGGCCTGCGGTGGCGGCAACCCGGCGACTGACCTCCCCAGTCAGCCGACGTGTCCGACCGCCCTCTTACCCGAGCGGCGGGAATCGCCCCGATCCGGGGACGGCCCGCGTCACCGCCGCCGATAATCCTCGGAGACGGCGGCGGGAGGCCGGGCATGACCACCGCAGGAACCGCGGCGCTGGTACGCCGGCCGGACGGGTCGACCCGGGCCACGCTGCTGGAGTTGCTCTTCGACGTGGTCTTCGTGGCCGCCCTCGCACTGACCTCGACGCTGCTCACCGAGAACCTGTCCTGGTCCGGCGGCGCGAAAGTGCTGCTGATGCTGACGGCCATCTGGTGGACCTGGTCGGTCACCTCCACCACCACCGAGTTCTACGATCCGCAGCAACGCCCGATCCAGGTCATCCTGATGATCGCCATGGTCGGGTCGGTGGGGATGGCGGCGTCACTGCCCATGGTCACCGAGGGGCACGCGTTGATCTTCGCGGTCTCGTACGTCGGCACGCACGTGCTCCGCGGCGTCATCCTGATCACGTCGCTGTACCGGCAGCGCCACCGGGCGGCCACCATCCGGGCCAGCCGGTTCCTGTTCTGGTTCGTCACGTCCGGCGTCCTCTGGATCACCGGCGCGGCGGACGGCTACGTGAACTGGACGCTCTGGACCATCGCCATCCTGATCGACCTGCTGTCCGCGGCGGCCCGCTATCCGACGCCCTGGCTGGGTCGGGTGCCCATCGACCAGTACGAACACACGACCGGGCACCTGGGCGAGCGGTACCAGCAGTTCGTCATCCTGGCCCTCGGCGACATCATCCTGGTGCCCACCATGCGGGTCAGCCGTACCGATCTCGACGGCGTCCGGGTCGTCTCGCTGTTCTGCGCGTTCGCCGTCATGCTGCTGCTCTGGCAGGTGTACGTCTTCCGGGCCGGCGAGTTGCTGAAGGCCGGGGCCCGGGGCGGGCGACCGGCCCGGGTGGCCCCGTACACCCATCTGGTGATGTTGGCCGGTGTGGTCGCCACGGCGGCCTCGTTCGACCTGGTCGTCTCCCGGCCGACCGGGACGACGCCGGTCCGGTGGCTCGTGCTGCTCGTGGGCGGCCCGGCGCTGTTCGTGGTCGGCCGCGCGTTGTTCACCCTGCTGGTGTCCACGAGCGTGCCCTGGTGGCGGGTGGCCTGTCTGATCGTGCCGCTGCTGCTGCTGCCCTGGGCCGGTGGCTGGCCGCCGGTGCTGGTCGTCGTGGCCGTCGCGCTGGGGCTGGCGGGGCACGTGCTGATCCCCGGGGCGGTCCGGGAGACCACCCCGTGCGTACGGGTGCGGCGGCCCGGGGATTGAGCCTCAGCCGAGGTGTCGACCGGCCCACTCGGCGAGGTCGCGGGCGCACGCGTCCACCGACTCCCGCCAGGTCCGGGCCGCGCCCTCCCCCGCCTCGTCGCTGACCTGCTTGACCAGTCGACACGGCACACCGGCCTGCGCGGCGGCCCACGCCACCGCGTACCCCTCCATGTCGACCAGGTCGGCGCGCTGCGCCAACCGGTCCCGCGCCGCGTCGTCGTCCACGAACGTGTCACCGGTGGCCAGCACCGCACCCTCGGTGGCCAGCGACAGCGGCGCCCCGTAGGTCTCGCCGGTGAGCGACCGCAGCAACTCGGTGTCCAGGTCGTGCTGGAGCACGGTGGCCACCTCGTGGATGCCGACCCATCCGGGCCGCAACGCCCCCGCCGTGCCCAGGTTGAGCAGCAGGGAGGGGCGCGGCCCGGCGGCCAGCACCGCGGCCACGGCACTGGCGGCGTTCACCTTGCCCATGCCGGTGAGCAGGACCGGCAGGTCGGGCGGCAGGTAGCGGGCCTCCTCACCGACAGCGAGCACCACCAACGGACGATCGGCGCGGACCGTACCCCGAAGATTCACCGGAGCATCGTACGGGCCGGCTCCTCGGCCGCCGACGTCAGCGGTGACCGCCGCTCAGTGGGCGGACCGGGCGGCAACGACCTGACCTCCGCTGGTCTCCCCGGTCGGGCGGAACCCGAGCTTGAGGTAGAACCCCTCCGGGCCGTCCTCCCCCGACTCCCAGGTCGTGTAGACCCGGTCGTGCCCTCGTCGGCGGGCCTCCGCACGGACGGCGTCCACCGCGTAGCGGCCGTAGCCCCGGCCCTGCTGCCCGGCGGCGATGTTGAGCCGCCAGAGGCCCGAGCGTTTGTCGTCCGGTCGGTCCCATTCGATGTCGAAGAAGCCCATCAGGAAGCCGACGATCTCGTCACCCTCGACGATCAGACGTGGCCAGGCGATCTCCGGCTGCGCGTACGCCTCGGCGAGCGACCAGGCGACCGGCGACACGTACCTCTCCTGGTCGGGTCGCACGTTCAGCCGGCACGCGGCTTCCACGTTGTGTTCGGTGATCCTCACCAGTTCGGGCACGCCCGCCACCATATCGAGCGCGATTCGTCAGCAGGCCGTCGAGCAGCGCGCGCAGACCGAACCGGAACCAGGTTTCGAGGTCGGTGTCGGAGCTGGTCCGCCCGGCTGCGGCGAGCCACTGCCGGGTCCGGGTGCGGCCCGTCCGCTCCAGCCGGCTGCGGGTCGCCGACACCCAGGCCGGGTAGGTGGTGTCGTCGGGGCCTCGTGGGATGAGCAGGGCCATTCCCTGGGTGTAGCCGCTGAACGCCAGGTAGGCGCGGAACGCCCCGGCGGGGTCGTATCCTGCGCTGCTGAACGCCGCCCGCCCCTGGCCGGACCTCTACCACGGCGCCAACTACCCCACGGTTGCAACAGGTCAAGGCCCGCTGGGACCCCCGCGACGTCTTCCACCACGACCTGTCGGTACGACCACCCGGCCGATGAACGGCGCGGCACCGCCGTGACGGCCGCTGCGGCAATCCGTATCCAGCGTGCGTTCGGCCGGCCGGCCAGGTCGACCTACCGAGCAGCGATATACCTCAGAGTCATATACATACCTCTGAGGTATATCGGTCATGACCGCACCCGCCCCGGGAGCGAACGACCCGAACACCATCACGCGACGAAAAGCCACCCGCGCCCATCAGAGCCTCCGGGGCATCTGGTGATCAGAGATGGGCTGTGCAGCGCGCATCAGCCGGAGCTGGCCGATCTCCGCGACGTTCTTCATCAACTCGGCGTTGACCCAGCCGATCGTGTGCATGACAGTGTGGTCGGTGTCGTTCTGCCATGGGAACGTGGCGACGCTGTCGAGGTCTGCCTCGGTGAGACTGTCGAGAACACCCGACCACTCGGTACGCGTCCCCCGCAGCCACACGACGGTCGGCTCCCCCACGCCCGGCCATGCGACATCGAGGTGGTATTCGAGCAGCGACCAGGTCAGGTCGAACTGCCAGCGCAGGAGGGCAAGGGACGGTACGGACATCCGGGAATCCTGCCGGACACCGGCGTCGCCGTCGACAGGATAATCGCGCCGAGCGTGATGCCGGTGTGGCATCAGGATGCCGCTGTGGCATCACGGTCGCGGCGAATACCGCTACGAGAGCCGGCGCGACCCAGCGCGAACGATCAGGCGGCGGGGCAGCGGTCGGAGAGGGCGTAGCGGAGCAGGACCACGTCGCCGATCTGACGGGCTTCGGCGAGCCGGGCACGACGGCCGGGGTGCCAGGGGAAGCGACCGTCGCCGACGAACCGGGGCGCCCGCCCGTCGCCGACGAAGAACGGGGCGACCACCAGGTGCAGTTCGTCGGCGAGACCGGCGGCGAGGAACTGGGCGTGCACCGTCCCGCCGCCCTCCACCATCAGCCGCCGTACGCCCCGTGCGGCCAGGTCGGTCAGCATCCACCCGGGGTCGACCGGGTCTCCCGCGTCGATCACGGTGGCCAGGCGGCCGAGGCGCTCCCGGGCCTTCTCCAACGCGCCCGTGGCGCAGTAGACGAGTCGGGCCGACTCACCGGCGGTGAAGAAGCGGGCGGTCGGGTCCAGGTCACCCTGGGCGGTCACCGTGACCTTGGCGGGCGACGCGGGTCGGCCGTCCGCCACCCGTTCGGCGCGCCGGTCCGCCGAGCGCACCAGCAGCCGAGGGTCGTCGCGGCGGACCGTGCCGGCGCCGACCAGGATCGCGTCGCAGCTGGCCCGGACCGCGTCGACCCGGTCCAGGTCGTCCTCGTTGGAGAGCAACAGCCGTTGGTCGGAGGCGTCGTCGATGTACCCGTCGATCGACGCGGCGCAACTGAGCAGCACGTACGGCCGCGTGGACTCCGACCGGCCGCTCATCGGGAGACGGGCCGGTCGGCGGTGCGAGTCGTCCGCGCTTCCGCCGCCTCGGTCTCCGCCGCCTTGGCCGCCTTCGCGGCCAGGTAGCCGGCATTGGCCGGAGAGAGGAACACGCTGGTGGGCACCCGTTCGGTGACGTCCACGCCCAGTAGCGTCAACTGCTCGGCCTTGTCGGGATTGCTGCTGAGCAGTCGGATCCGCGGCACGCCCAGCGTGGCCAGCATCTGCGCGGCGACCGTGTAGTCCCGCTCGTCCTCACCGCGCCCCAGCGCGACGTTGGCCTGGTAGGTGTCGAGACCGGCGTCCTGCAACGCGTACGCGTCGAGTTTGGCGTACAGGCCGATGCCCCGACCCTCCTGCCGCAGGTAGAGCAGGAAACCGCCGGTCTCCGCGATGCGCTGCACCGCCTCGTGCAACTGCGGCCCACAGTCGCAGCGTTGGCTGCCGAACACGTCGCCGGTCAGGCACTCACTGTGCGGGCGGACCAGCGGGGGGTCTCCCCCGGCGGCGAGCCGGTCCAGTGCGCCCGCCCAGTCGCCCAGGCCGAAGGCCAGGTGTTCCCGACCGTCCACCAGGCCCTTGAACGTGAACACCCGGACGGTCGTGGCGTAGCCGTTGGGGAACGTCAACGGCACCGTGACCTGCGTACGGATCGTGGCGACCGGCAATGCTTCGGGCATGGGACTCCTCTGTCCGGCGTCACCGACACACGGCGACGCGTACGTCTCACCACCCACTCAACACCCGCCGACGGAGGCGGCTTCCCGGGCGGGGGCCGGGGTCCGGGTCTTCCGGGCGAGCAGCACGGCGGCTCCGGGCAGGCTGGCGACCAACACGAGTGCCCCGTAGACAGTGGCGGTCGCGACACCCTCGGCCGCGCTGAGCCCGGCCGCGCCGAACACCCACGCCGCCACCCCCTCGCGTGGCCCGAAGCCGGCGACGTTCAGCGGCAGGCCCATGGCGAGCAGGGCCAGCAGCGTCAACGGCAGCAGCCGCGACAGTGGGGCGTCCGACCCGGCGGTCCGTGCCGCCACCAGGAAGGTGGCCAGGTGACCGGCGACCATCACCGCGGAGGCGATCAGCACGCCGAGCCAGGTGCGCCGGGCCAGCAGGCCGGAGCGTACGTCCGCGACGGCGGTGCGCAGCGCCCGCGCCCAGCGGGAGGGGCCGGCGTTCGGCACGGCCCGGGCCACCAGCACGGCGACCAGCCCGCCTCCGAGAAGCAACGCGGCGGCGAGCGGCAGGTATGGCCGCACCGGCGACGGGAAGGCCGCGAGCACCACCAGCGCGACGCCGACCAGGACCACCTGCCCGGCGGTACGTTCCCAGACCACCGCGCGGATGCCCCGGCTCACGTCACCGGCGTCACGGCCGTGGCGGACCGCCCGGTGCACGTCGCCGAGCATCCCGCCCGGCAGGGTGGCGTTGAGGAACACCGCCCGGTAGCAGTGCGCCACCGCGGTCGCCAACGGCAGCCGTACGCCGAGGCCGCCGGCGACCAGGCTCCACCGCCAGGCCGCGCAGACCGTGGTGAGCACCCCGATGGCCAGCGCCGCGCCCAACGCGGGCGCGTCGATCAGCCGCACCCCGGCGAGGAACGGGCCGCTGCCCACCTGCCACAACAGGACGGCGAGCAGACCCACCCCACCGACCACTCGTGCCCAGGCCCAGAACATCGGCGTCGGCCCTCCCCTTGAAGATCGTCCACTTGCCCTAGTCCACGTACCCCGGGCGTGAACGGTTCATCCACCGGCGAGGAGGTCACTGTGCTCGACCAGCACGGTGAGCTGTCCGGCCGCCGCCTCGTCCAGCCGACGACGGGCGTACGCCCGCGCCGGACCGGCCAGGTCGGGGCGCTGCTCGCACGCCGCGCCCAGCCAACCCCGCAGCCACTCGGCGGCGAGGTCGGCCTGCTCCGGGCCGAGCCGCCACGGGCTGGGCCGCTCCCGTACGTCGACACCGTGCCGGGCGAACGCGGCGGCGGTGGCGGCGACCGCATCCGGCCCGAGCAGTCGGCGACCGTCGACGGAGCGCCGCTGGTGCTCGTTGAACGCGGCCTCGACCACCTCGTCCAGCGGGTCGGCCGGGGTGAGCCGGACCCGCCCGGTCACCGAGACGGCGAAGAGGGTGGGGCGGCCGAGACAGGCGGCCACCACCCGATCGACCTCCTCGGCGGTGAGCATGTCCAGCAGCGCCGACGCGGTGACCAGGGAGGCGTCGGCCAGGTCGGCGGCGTCGAGCCGGGTGAGGTCACCGCAGCGGGTGCTGACGGTCACCGGGGCGCCGTCGGCCGCCACCACCCCGGTCATGCCCTCGGCGACCCGGGCCAGCAGATCCGCGTCCCGGTCGTGCAGCACCCAGTGCTGCGGGCCGGGTAGGCGCGCGGCCACCCAACGGCTCATCGAGCCGGTGCCGCTTCCCAGGTCATGGATGACGGTCGGGGTCGCGCCGGCCAGCCCGGGGCGGACGGCGTCCAGCAGGTCCTCGGCACGCGCCGCCGCGTCGGCCGGCTCGCGCAGGCGTAGCCAGTCGGCGAACGACAGGGTCTCCTCGACGGTCATCCCGCCACCTCCTTCAGCGCGGCGGCCAGCAGCGCGGTCGTCACCGGCCAGTCGGTCAGGGTGTCGCGGCGGGCCAGGGCGGCCCGCCGCAACCGGGCCCGCAACGCGTCGTCGGTCAGCCAACGGACCAGCGCCCCGGCCAGCGCGGCCGGGTCGTGCGGCGCGACCAGCAGGCCCGGACGGTCCCCGTCGGGCGCGTACCCGAGCGCCTCCGGGAGCCCACCGACCTCGGTGGTCAGCACCGGCAGGCCACGGGCCAGCGCCTCGGTGACGACCATGCCGAACGTCTCGCCCCGGGACGGGAGCACCAGCAGGTCGGCGTCGGCGTACGCGGCGTCCAGCGCCGCACCGGTCAGCGGACCCGCGAATCGCACCCGCTCGGTGAGACCCGCGCCGGTGAGCCGCTCGCGCAGCCGTCGCACGAGATCCGGCTCCCGGTCCAGGGTGCCCGCGCACACCATCGTCCAGGGCAGCCCGACCATCGTGGACAACGCGTCGACGAGTACGTCGTACCCCTTGTGGTGGGTGACCGCCGCGACGCAGAGCAACCGTCCGCCGGCGGCCGAGCCGGGTGCCGGCGGCGCCGGTCGCACCCCGGGCGGCGCGGCCCGGACCCGGTCGGCGAGCGCTCGGTGGCGGGCCACCAGGTGGCGGCGGGTCCACTCGCTGGTGGTCACGACGGCCCGCGCGGTCGCCAGCGCGCGGGCCTCGGCCTCGTCGTCGAACGGCAGGTGGACGAGGACGACCAGACGCAGCCGCCGGGCGTGCGGGGCGAGCAGGTCGGGCACGGTCGAGGCGATCAGGCCGTCGAGCAGCACCACGGCGTCGTCGGGCAGGGCGGCGAGGACCGCGGCCAGCCTCGCCCGGTCGACCGGGTCGGGGTCCGGCCACGCACCGGGCACCGGGTGCTCGCGCACCGACCAGCCGTGCTCGCCGAGCCCGGAACAGATCCGCCGGTCGTACGTGTTGCCACCGCTCGGGGTGGCCGGGTCGTCGATGTCGCCGGGCAGGACGACGTGAACCGGGCGGCCGGTCGTGTCCGACCCGTCGGCGGGCGCCGCCCGCCCGGCATCGATCACAGCGACCGCTCGTAGCCGGCCCAGGCGATGTGCGACTCGTGCAGGGTGACGGCGATGCCGGTCAGGTCCCGCGCCCCGGCGCCCAGGTCGCCCGCGTGCACCCGCTCGGCCAGCCGGTCCGCGATCGTGCGGGCCAGCACCTCGGTGGTGGTGTTCACCCCGGCGAAGGCCGGCTCGTCGTCCAGGTTGCGGTAGGTCAGGTCGGCCAGCACCGCCCGCAACTGCTCGGTGGCCAGGCCGATGTCGACCACGATCCCGTCGGCGTCCAGGTCGGGCCGCCGGAACGTCGCGTCCACGACGAACGTCGCCCCGTGCAGACGTTGCGCCGGACCGAACACCTCGCCTCGGAAACTGTGGGCGATCATGATGTGATCCCGAACGGTCACGCTGAACACGGTCACTCCCCGTCGTCGTAGGTGATGAGGTGGCAGAGCGCGGGCAGGTCGCCGCTGCTCAGTCGGGCAAGCACGTCGGGCAGCTCCGCGAACCGGGACGCGCCGGTGATCAGGGCGTCGAAGGCCGGGTCGTCGAGCAGGTCCAGGGCGAGCGCCAGCCGGTCGGTGTAGCTGCGCCGCCCCCGGCGGGCGGGCGCGACCATGCCGACCTGACTGCTGCGCACGGTCAGCCGCCCGGAGTGGAACGCTCCACCCAGCGACACCTGCACCGGGCGGTCGCCGTACCAGCTCAGCTCGACGACGGTGCCCTCCGACGCGAGCAGGTCCAGCGACAGTTGCAGTCCGTCGCCGGTGGCGCTGGCGTGCACGACGAGGTCCCGGTCGCCGGTCGCGTCGGCCGGTTGGGCGAACTCGACGCCGAGCGCGCCGGCCACCCCGGCCCTCCGGGCGTCGGTGTCGACCAACTCGACCCGCACGCCGGGGAACCGGGCGAGCAGCGCGGCGACACAGCAGCCCACCATGCCCGCGCCCACGACGGTGACGCGGTCGCCGATCAGCGGTGCGGCGTCCCACAGCGCGTTGACGGCGGTCTCCACGGTGCCGGCGAGCACCGCCCGGGCCGGAGGCACCCCGTCCGGCACGGGCACCACGGCGGTGGCCGGCACGACGTACGCGCTCTGGTGCGGGTGCAGGCAGAACACCGTCCGCCCGAGCAGGTCCGCAGGGCCCCGCTCGACCACACCGACGCTGAGGTAGCCGTACTTCACCGGGCCGGGGAAGTCACCGTCCTGAAAGGGGGCGCGCATCGCGGCGTACTGGTCGGGGGGCACCCGGCCGGCGAAGACGAGCGTCTCGGTGCCCCGGCTGACGCCGGAGTAGCGGGCTCGGACCAGCACCTCGTCGGGCCCGGGTGCGGGCAGCGTCACCGGACGGATCTCGGCCGCACCGGGCTCGCGCACCCAGCAGGCGTACGCCTCGCTGCTCACGTCGCGCACCTCACCTCCTGCTCCGGGCCGAACCTGACGGTGCAGCCGCCGTGCCCCGGTCGGGGTCGTCGATCATAAACACGGCGCTACGGTGTGCACGGTTCGAAGCCGCCTCCGGTGATCTCCGGACAAGAAGGGCGTAGGTCCGCGTATGCGGCTACCGGGTCACCCTAGTGACGCGGCAGCACCCCGGCCTGAGGGGCGAGGGTTCGGATGAAGAACGCCAGGGTGTCGCGGACCAGCGGCTCCAGCGGCACTCCGCCGAAGCAGTGATCGGCCCCCCGCACCACCGACAACTCGACCTCGGCACCGGCCGCCGTCAGTGCCGCGGCGAGCTCCTCGCTCTGCCCTACCGGTACGACCAGGTCCTGGTCACCATGGATCAGCAGCATGGGTGGGGCCTGGTCGGTGACGTAGGTGATCGGACTGGCCGCCCGGCCCACTTCCGGGTTGTCGGCCAACGGGGCGCCGATCAGAAGAGACTCGGGCGAGTCGGCCGCGTCATGGTCGATCGTGCCGGACGGGTGCGCCTGCGACTGCATGGTCAGCAGGTTCGACGGCGCGTACCAGCAGACTGCCGCCCGGACGCCGCTGTGGTCATGGTCGTCTCCGGTCAGCGCGACCATCGAGGCCAGGTGCCCACCGGCCGACTCGCCCCACACTCCGATCCGCTCGCGGTCCACGCCCACCGTGTCGCCCTGTCGGCGCAACCACCGCACCGCCGCCCTGACGTCGTCGAGTTGGGCGGGAAAAGGCGCCTCGCCGCTCAGCCGATACTGCGCGGAGGCCACGGCGAACCCGGCCCGGATGGCGGCGGTGAACGGATCCACCTCCATGAGCCAGGCCGCCGGGTGCTTGGGCGAGCCGAACAACCATGCTCCGCCGTGGATCCAGACCAGGACCGGGACCGGCCCCGTGGCGTCGGCCGGCACGACGATGTCCAACGTGACCGGGCGGAAGCCCGGGACCTCGTTGACGACGATGTCACGGTGCTCGATCCGGTCGGGCCAACGCCGGGATGCCGCATCGGTCATCGGACCATCCTCGCACCAGTCGGTTCGAGTCCGGTGGCGGCGAGCCGGGCACGCGTTCTTTCACATGGTGCCGTCCCGCCACCCGGTGAGGGCTTCCGTTGATCGACACGAGATCGTGGAAGTCGGGGTGTCGACGTGGCCCGGATACCCCGACATCGGTGAACCTGAGTTGATCAAAGATTCTCGTCGGGCGCGGCGGGGCGGGCGCGGACGTGCAGCCGCTCCCCCTGTGGCCCGAAGAGGATCAGTGCCTCCGCGGTGCCGGGGCCGGGGTTGAGGACGCGGTGCGGGACCCGGGTGTCGAACTCCGCCACCTCGCCGGATGTCAGGATCAGGTCGTTCTCGCCGAGCAGCAGACGCAGCCGGCCGGAGAGCACGTAGAGCCACTCGTACCCCTCGTGGGTCTGCTGGCTCCGGTCGCCGCTGGGTGCCTCCGGCGGGAAGATCAGCTTGAACGCCTGCAGACCCCCCGGCCGGCGGGTCAGCGGCAGGTACGTGATGCCGTGCCTGACGATCGGTTTGGGGCGTACCCGAGGGTCTCCGGTGTCCGGTGCGTCGACCAGCTCGTCGAGCGCCACCTGGTACGCGCGGGCCAGCGGGAGCAGCAGCTCCAGGGTGGGCCGGCGGCTGCCGGATTCCAGCCGGGACAGGGTGCTCACCGAGATGCCGGTGAGGTCGCCGAGCTGGGTCAGCGTGATCCCGCGTCGGGTGCGCAGGGCCCGCAGCCGGGGGCCGACCCCGGCCAGCGCGACGGCGTCGTCTTTTGCCATAACGGCAAGGATAGTTGCCACCCGGCTGGTGGCGACGGATGGTGGTCCCAGACGACAAGCAAGAGGAGAGGCCAGTGGACGAGACATACGACGTGGTGGTGGTGGGCGGCGGCGCCGCGGGGCTCAGCGGTGCCCTGGCGCTGAGCCGGGCCCGACGGTCGGTGCTGGTGGTCGACTCCGGTGAGCCGCGCAACGCGCCCGCCGACCGGATTCACAACTACCTGGGCCGGGAGGGGACGCCGCCGGGCGAGTTGCTCGCGACCGGGCGGGCCGAGGTGGCCGGGTACGGCGGGCAGTTCCGCACCGGGCGGGTGGAGGCCGCGACCCGGGACGACGACGGGTTCCGGCTGACCCTCGACGGCGGGGATTCGGTGCGGGCCCGGCGGTTGCTGGTGACCACCGGCCTGACCGACGAACTGCCCGACGTGCCCGGCCTGGCGCAGCGGTGGGGGCGTGACGTGCTGCACTGCCCGTACTGCCACGGTTGGGAGGTCCGGGACCGGCGCATCGGCGTCCTGGCGACCGGGCCGCTGGCCGTGCACCAGGCGGAGATGTGGCGACAGTGGAGCCCCGACGTGCTGCTCCTGCTGCACGACTCCCCCGCACCGGACGCGGAGGTCGCCGAGCGGCTCGCCGCCCGGGGCATCGCGGTGGTGCCGGGTCCGGTCGCCGAGGTGAAGGTGACCGACGACGCGTTGACCGGCGTACGGCTCGCCGACGGCCGGGTGGTGGCGCTCGACGCCGTTGTGGTGGCGACGCGGCTGACCCCTCGCGCCGGGCTGCTGGTGGGGCTGGGTCTGGCCCCGGAGGAGGTGACGATGGGCGAGCACGTGATCGGTGCCCAGATCCCGTCCGACGCCACCGGCGCGACGAGCGTCCCGGGCGTCTGGGTGGCGGGCAACGTGGCCGACCTGCGCGCTCAGGTGATCACGTCCGCCGCGGCCGGTCTCAACGCCGGAGCCGCGATCAACGCGGATCTGATCGCCGAGGACACCCGTGTCGCGGTCGCCGCGTACCGGGAGTTGGTGGCCACCGCGTTCGAGGAGCCGGCGTGGGAGGAGCGCTACCAGTCCCGACCGGCGGTGTGGAGTGGTCGACCGAACCCACAGTTGGTCGCCGAGGTCGCGGACCTGCCGCCGGGGCGTGCGCTGGACGTGGGCAGCGGGGAGGGCGCCGACGCGGTGTGGCTGGCGGAGCGCGGCTGGCAGGTCACTGCGGTGGACATCTCCGCCACCGCGCTGACCCGGGCCGCCGCCAACGCCGACACCGTGGGCGTCGGCGACCGGATCGAGTTCACGCACGCCGACCTGCGCGACAAGCCGCCGGCCGAGGAGGCGTACGACCTGGTGTCCGCGCAGTTCATGCACCTGCCACCGGTGCAGCGGCAGGAGCTGTTCGCCCGGTTGGCGGCGGCGGTGGCTCCCGGCGGTGTTCTGCTGATCGTCGGGCACCACCCGTCGGATCTGTGGACGACGGTCCGGCGGATGCACATGCCGGACATGATGTACACGGCGGAGGACGTGGCAGCCGACCTGGACCGGTCGCGCTGGGAGGTGCTGACGGCCGAGGCGCGCCCGCGCCCGGCCACCGACCCGGACGGCAACGAGGTCATCCTCCACGACGCGGTCCTCCTCGCTCGCCGCCGCTAGCGGGCGACCTGCGTCGATCATGGAGTCGTGCCGGGTGGCAAAGGTGGTGAATCCCCAGCTTTCCGGCACCACAAGTCCATGATCGACGCAGGAGCGAGCGGGCTGCGGGGCGACAACGTGAGAGGTGGTGGGGCGGGACTTCGCATCAGCTCGGCTCGGCGGTAGCGTTGCGCCACACTGACGGCCCACGGGGCAGGCGACCACCGACCCTGACGCCCCCGAATCGTACGGAGGATGGTGCATGTCCATCGGCGCTGAGCCGCGCGCAGGACGCGACGATGCGGCCTCGCGGCCGACCTTCGAGCTCGCCCTGCGCGGCTACGACAAACGCCAGGTGGACCGACACCTGGAGCAGCTCGACGGCCAGATCGCGATGCTCAGTGGGGAGCACGGGCGCTCCGCCGTCCGGGTCCGTGAGTTGACCGCCGAGGTGCAGCGCCTGCGGACCGAACTAGCCGACCTTCAGGAGAAACCGGTGCAGGTGGACCGCGCGACGATCCACGACCTGGGCCCGATGGTCGCCGAGATCATGGCTCTCGCCGACAAGCAGGCCACCATGATCACCGAGTCGGCCACCGACCGCGCGAACGAGCTGCGCAGCGAGGCGGAGCAGATCCTCGCCGACACCCGGGAACGCGCCGCGCAGGCACGTCAGGATCTGACCGAGGAGTTGGCGACCCGCCGCGCCGAGCAGGAGCAGGCGCACGAGGAGCGGCGCGCCCTGGCCGAGGCCGAGCTGACGGCGATCCGCGAGCACGCGGAGCAGTTGCGCGCCGACGGTGAGGCGGCACACGAACGCGCCCAGCACGAGGCGAAGCGGATCACCGAACAGAGTGCGCAGCAGCTCAACCAGACCCGGGTGGCCGCCGACGCGCTGATGAAGTCGGCCCGTACGCAGATCCAGCAGGAACTCCAGTCGGCCCGCGCGAAGAACCAGCAGGAGATGGCCCAGTGGCAGGCCAGCGTGGAGCGGGAGGTCAACGAACGGCGGGCCGCCGCCGAGCGGGACATCGCCGAACAGCAGGCCGCTGCCGAGCGGGAGCTCGCCGAGCAGAGCAGCGCGACGGAGCAGCAGATCGCCGCCCTGCTGGCCGAGGCGCAGCAGCACGTGACCGAGCTGCGTAACCGCGCCGACGAGCAGGCGGCCATCCACCAGGAGAAGCTCACCGCGCTTCAGCAGGAGATCGAGGAGCGCCAGCAGGAGGCCACCGAGCTGAACGCCGAGCTGGACACCGCCCGTCAGCAGCTCGCCGAGATCCGCCAGGAGGGCGAGACGCTGGAGGACGAGCTGTCGCGGATGCAGCAGCGGCTCGGCGAGGTCCGCCGGGACCTCACCGCCGAGAGTGCCCGGTTGGAGGAGGCCCGACGGGCCGGGGACTCCGCCGAGCGACACGCCAAGGAGGTCCGTGCCCGGGTGCAACGGGAGGCGAAGCGGGTGGCCGACCTCGCCGCCGCCGCGGTCATGGCCGCGGCCGCCGGCGGGACGGAGACCGCCGAGTACCCGATGGTTGGTCCCCGTTCCGACACCGACCGGCCCACTGCCGAGCGGGCGGGGGTCGAGCGGCTCACCGTCGACCGCACCGGAGTGCCACCGGTCCTCGCGGAGCGGCCCGCCGACGAGGACGCGGGCACTGACCCGGCTCCGGCCGACCAGTCCCCCGACCAGGCACCGGCGTACTCGGTCCACCAGGTCGCGGACCACTCACCCGACGAGGTCGCGGCCGAGCCCGCCGAGCGGACCGGCGACCCTGTCGATGCGCCGGATTCGACCGACGAACCGGCCGCCGAGCGTCCGGCGACCCAGGAGGTACGCCCCGAGCCGACCTTCCCCCGGCACATCGGCACGGACGCGCCGACGCCCGTACCGTTCCTCGCCTTCGGCCAGCCGGTCAGCGAGAACGGCTCCGCCCGCCACTGACCTGCGCAGCGGTTGGATCCGCCCCCGGACACCCCGGTGACCAGCGGTGATCAAGTGATGAAAAGTAGCTCGGAAAGGGCCGGAAGACCTCCTTTTCATCACTTGATCAAGGGACGGGTGGCGGCTAGGGCGGATTCTGCGGAGAACCCGGTCGCCACGCACGTCGGAGCTGTCAGGCTGGGCTGACCGTCGCGTACCAGCCAGCGGCGTGCGCCAGCCTGCCCGCCCGCCGAGAGGAGCAGCCGGTGACCGACCGACCGGAGGAGTTCGACCTGCTCGTCGTGGGCGGCGGCAAGGCCGGCAAGACGTTGAGCATGGATGTCGCTCGGTCCGGGCAGCGGGTCGCCATGGTCGAGCGCGGCATGATCGGTGGCAGCTGCATCAACGTGGCGTGCATCCCGACGAAGGCACTGGTGACCAGCGCACGGGCGGCCCGCCAGCTGCGCGACGCGGGCGCGCTCGGCCTGGTGGTGCAGGGCGGCCAGGTCGACGTCGACCTGCTGCGGGCGCACAAGCAGGACGTGGTCGAGGGGATGGTGGCCGCCAACCGGCAGCAGTTCCTCGACTCCGGCCTGCATCTGGTGATCGGCGAGGCCCGGTTCGTCGGTCCACGGACGGTGCGGGTGTCGCTCGCCGACGGCGGCGAGCGGGTGCTGCGCGGCGCGAACGTGGTGATCAACACGGGTACGCGTCCGCACCTGCCCTCGGTGCCCGGGATGGCCGAGGCCGGGGTGTTGACCAGCGACACGCTGCTGCGCCTGGACCGGGTTCCGGCCCGGTTGGTGGTGCTCGGCGGCGGCACCGTCGGGGTGGAGTTCGCGCAGATGTTCGCGTCGTTCGGCAGCGCGGTGACGCTGGTCGAGGGCGGGCCGCGGCTGCTCACCCGCGAGGATCCCGACATCAGTGACGCGGTGATGCGGGTCTTCGTCGACGACGGCATCGACGTACGGGTGGGTGTCGCGGTCTCCCGGCTCGACCGGGACGCCGACGGCGCGCTGCGGGTGACGCTCGACGACGGCAGCGCGGTGATCGGGGACGACGTGCTGGTGGCCGCCGGCCGGGAACCGGTCACCGACTCCCTCGACCTGGACGTGGCCGGCGTACGCCTCAGCGAGCGGGGCTTCGTGGAGGTCGACGAGCACCTGCGCACCAGCGCCGAGCGCACCTGGGCGGCCGGAGACGTCGCCGGCAGCCCGCAGTTCACCCACGTCTCGCTGGACGACTACCGGATCATCCGGGCGAACCTCGCGGGTGGACAGCGCAGCACCGCCGACCGGCTCATCCCGTACACCGTCTTCACCACCCCGGAGCTGGCCCGGGTCGGGCTCACCGAGGCCGAGGCGCGTCGCGCCGGGTACGACGTCCAGGTGGCCCGCCTACCGGTCGCCGCGATCCCCCGGGCACGCACCCTGCGGCAGACCCAGGGCATGTGGAAGGCGGTCGTCGACGTGGGCACCGACCGGATCCTCGGTGCGGCGCTGCTCGGCCCCGAGGCCGGAGAGGTGATCACGTCGGTGCAGTTGGCCATGCTCGCCGGAATGCCGTGGACCGCTCTGCGCGACGCGGTCATCACCCACCCGACCATGACCGAGGGTCTCAACCTGCTCTTCGCCTCGTTGCAGTCCCGCCCGGTCCGCTGACCGAGGGCTCGACGGCCTCCTGGCCGGCGATCTCGTCGCGTACCCGTTGTTGGAAGGCGCGGGCCTGCGCGCCGGTCGGTGGCGGGCCGCCGTGGCGGGCGGCGACCGCGCGGTGGATCACCTCGGTCCGGTCACCGGTGTCGACCAACCGCTGACCGGCCGCGACCTTGGCGAGCCAGACGCCGTCTCGGTGCCGCACCAGTGACCGGCAGGCGCCGAGCACCGCGTCCTCCGTACCGGGCGCGGGCTGGTCGTCCGGTGGTGTCGGCAGGGCGAGCCACCAGGTCAACGCCTCGACGAGCAGCCGACGCAGGTCGGCCGCCGTGAGGTCGGCGAAGACCTCACTGGCCGGCGGTCCGAGCAACGGCAGACCGCTCTGGTGCAGGATGCTGCGGTCCAGCCCGTACCAGAAGCGCCCGTCGGCGGCCGGCCGGTCGGCCGGGTCGAGTGTGCGCCGGAACGGCATGGTGGCACCCGTGTTGAGTTCGACCTCGAAGCCGGGCTCGGGTGTGCCTGAGGCGGCCACCGCCCGGTCGTAGACCACCAGCTCCAGTCCTCGTGCCGGGCAGGGCAGCGCCTCGTGCCGCAGCCGCGCCACCAACTCCCGTTTGGCCGCCTCGGCGAGCGGCCCGGCGCTGACCAGCGCCACGTCCACGTCGCTGCGGCCGGGTTGGTAGGCGCCCAGCCCCACCGAGCCGGCGGCGTACGCGCCGACCAGGTCGGCCCCGAGTACGTCCCGGGCGGCGGCGACCAGGTTGTCGAGGTAGTGCGCGAGTACGGAGTCCACGCGCTCATGGTGGCGTGCGGACGACGACGGCCCGACGTCGGGGCCGTGGGACGTAGGGACCGCCGCACCGGGCATTCCGTGTCAACTACCGCGAACTTTCGCACGAGCATCGGCAACTTTTGATGAATCGGGGTGAAGACATGGACACCCAGATCGAAACACCTTAATGTCTCGACCCATCCACCCGGTGTTTCCGCAATGTCACTCGTCGGCGTCGAGGGCGTTACGGCACCGGGCCGACGGCCTCCCTCACCGCTGCTCCTCGCCCGGCCGTCGGACACTCCACCGCCTCTGGAGGAACGATGGGCACACGCCTGCTACGCCGAATCCGCAAACCCGCCCTCGGTACGCTCGCACTCGTCCTCACCGCCGGCCTCTGGGCCGCTCCGGCCACCGCCGCCCCCGCCCAGGAACCGGGTGTCACGCTGCGCGTCTTCGACGTGCAGGTGCCGCTGTCCGAGATCTGCACCCTCAAGCCGGCGCAGACCCCCAACGTGGACAAGCTGATGTCCACAGTCAACTGGACCTCGGCGGCCGACTTCGGCTTCGAGGACAACTTCGTCTCGCAGGTGCTCGGCAACATTTCCACCACCCAGGCCGGCAGCTACACGTTCCGGCTCAGCAGCGACGACGGGTCCAAACTGTCGATCGACAACGCTGTGGTGATCAACCACGACGGGTTGCACGGCGCGACCCCGCCCAAGGAGGGCACCGTCACGCTCACCGCCGGACTGCACCCGCTGCGCATCGACCACTTCGAGCGGGGCGGTGGGCAGCAGATCACCCTCGAGTGGAGGACGCCCGGCTCGTCGTCCTTCGTGGTCGTACCGAACTCGGCGCTGAGCACCGACGCCGGCGTGGTGCGGGTGACCGCACCGGGACGCAAGGAGTGCGAGGGGATCACCGACTCCCCCGGTGACGGCCTGCCCCTGACCGGCGTCCACCCCGGCTACACGCTGACCAACCTGCGGCCCAGCGGGTTCCAACCGAAGGTCACCGGCATGGACTGGCTGGCCGACGGGCGGCTGGTCGTCTCCACCTGGGGAGGCAGCGACCAGTCCGGCACCTCCCAGGACGGCGAGGTGTGGATCCTCGGCAACACCGGCGGATCGACCAGCCCGGGCAACGTCACCACCAAGAAGATCGCCGGTGGGCTGAAGGAGCCGATGGGGTTGAAGGTCGTCGACGGGGTGGTCTACGTCTCGGAGAAGCAGCGGCTCACCCGGCTGGTGAACACCGGCGGCGACGAGGTGGCCGAGCGGCTGGAGACGGTCGCCACCTGGCCGTACGGGGGCAACTTCCACGAGTTCGCCTTCGGCCTGCTCTACTCCGACGGGTTCTTCTACCTGAACCTCTCGGTGTCGATCAACTCTGGCGGCGCCACCACCAACCCGCAGCCCGCCACCAACCGGGGCACCACCCTCAAGGTCGACAAGGACACCGGCGCGGTCAGCTACGTCGCCGGGGGCCTGCGCACCCCGCACGGCATCGGGTGGGGCCCGGAGGGCGGCATCTTCGTCACGGACAACCAGGGCGGTTGGCTGCCCTCGTCGAAGCTCCTGCACGTCAAGCAGGGCCGCTTCTTCAACCACTTCACGAACCCCGCCGGCCCGTTCGACACCAACCCGGTCACTCCTCCGGTGCTGTGGATGCCGCAGAACGAGATCGCCAACTCGCCCAGCACCCCGCTGTACCTGACCAGCGGCCGATACGCCGGCCAGTTCGTCATCGGCGACGTGACCTACGGCGGTCTCCAGCGCGCCAACGTGGAGAAGGTCAACGGCGAGTACCAGGGCGCCCTGTTCCGGCTCACCCAGGGCCTGGAGGCGGGTGTCTCCGAGGTCAACGTCGGTCCGGACGGCGCGATCTACGTCGGCGGGCTCGGCGCGGGCGGCAACTGGGGCCAGACCGGCAAGCTGGCGTACGGCCTGCAGAAGCTCACCCCGAACAGCACCACGACCTTCGAGATGCTCGCCATGCGCGCCACCACCGCCGGCTTCGAGGTGGAGTACACCCAGCCCGTGTCGGCGGAGACCGCCGCCGACCTGGCCGCGCGTTACAAGATCAAGCAATGGAGGTACGTGGCGACGTCGAACTACGGCGGTCCGAAGATCGACGAGGAGACGCTCACCGTCACCTCAGCCACCCTCTCGTCGGACGGCAGGAAGGTCAACCTGGCGGTGGCCGGTCGCAAGGCGGGCCACGTGGTCCACCTGCGCTCGCCACGACCGTTCACCTCCACCAGCGGTCAGTCACTGTGGAGCACCGAGGCGTGGTACACGCTCAACGCCATCCCGGGCGTCACCCCACCGCCCGGTGACGGGACCAACCTGGCGCTCAACAAGCCGGCCGTCGCGGACAGCTCCTGCTCGACGAGCGAGGGCCCGGCCAAGGCCGTCAACGGCAGTGTGACCGGCGACAACAGTGACAAGTGGTGCTCGAAGGGCACCAACAGGTACCTCCAGGTCGACCTGGGCGCCAGCCACACGGTGAACCGGGTGGTGGTCAAGCACGCCGGGTCCGGCGGTGAGGACCCGGCCTGGAACACCCGGGACTTCACGATCGCGTCCAGCGCCGACGGCACGACCTGGACCACCCGCGCCACGGTCACCGGCAATACCGCGAGCACCACCACCCACAACCTGGTCGCGCCGGGCACCCGCCACGTCCGGTTGGCGATCACCACACCGACCAGCACGACCGACACGGCCGCGCGGATCTACGAGCTGGAGGTGTACGCGAGCGCCGGCGCGCCGGGCAGCATCACCGGCGTCGGCGGCAAGTGCCTGGACGTGGACAACGCGGGCACCGCCGACGGCACGAAGGTGCAGCTGTGGACCTGCAACAACACCGCGGCCCAGTTGTGGAGCCGCGTCGGTGACACGTACCGCGCGCTGGGCAAGTGCCTGGACGTGGACAACGCCGGCACCGCCG
The DNA here is from genome assembly GCF_029581455.1 of Micromonospora sp. WMMD964. NCBI lineage: Bacteria > Bacillati > Actinomycetota > Actinomycetes > Micromonosporales > Micromonosporaceae > Micromonospora > Micromonospora sp. WMMD964. The sequence goes on from NZ_CP120860.1 coordinate 4,973,559, forward strand.
ACGGCACCAAGGTGCAGCTGTGGACCTGCAACGGCACGGGTTCGCAGGTGTGGCAGCCGCAGTCCGACGGGTCGCTGCGCAACCCGCAGTCGGGCAAGGTCCTCCAGGCCGCCGGCGGTGGCACCGCCGACGGGACGCAGATCCAGATCGGCACCAACACCGGCGCCGCCCACCAGAAGTGGGTGGTCAACGCCACCTGACGACGGAGGGGCCGGACCGGATCACCGGTCCGGCCCCGCGCCCGCGTCAGGGGCCGTGCGGCAGCGGCTGCGCCAGCGCCCGCAGATCCGCCGGGAGCTGGGCCAGCGCGTCCTCGAACTCGCGGTGCCCGACCACCCGGTGCATCGTCTGGAGAACCGCCCGGGTGCCCCGCTCGGCGGCCGCGCGGTCGATACCGGCCCGGTCGGCGACCCGGCGCAGGAACTCGTCGAAGCCGAACGCCTCCGGCGGCTCGGCGGCCTTGACCAGCAGTGGGCTCAGCTCGTCGGCCAGGTGCGGGGCCAACGCGCCCGCCTCACCGCCGCTGAGCCGCTCGGTGAGGGTCCGCAGAACGGCCTCGGTCAGTGGGCGCGCCTGCTCCGGCGGGACCCCCGCCCGTGCCGCGACCTTGTCGACGAACCCCAGCTCGGCCATGCCCCCGCCCTTCGTCCCGGAGACGCGTGGCTACCCGGGGCCCCCGACGGCAAACCCCGGCAGCCGCGGCGGGATCGTTCTGGTGGTTGCTCCGCGCGGCACCGTCCCCGTCTCGTACCGTGAGGTCGGACCGGGAATCCGACGGCTGCCGACGGCGGCCCGTGCCGCAGGAGGAGCAGATGGCCGTCGACCTACCCGACGTGATCGACAGGTACTTCCGGGCCGTCAACGACCGGGACCTGGACGCCTTCGTCGCCTGCTTCGCGGACAACGCGACCGTCGCCGACGAGGAGCGGCTGTACGACGGGCGGGCCTCGATCCGCGCGTGGCGGCAGAAGACGATGGACGCCTACGCGTACACCGCCGAGCCGGTCCGGGTGACCTCGCAGGCGGGCGACTCGTACCTGGCCCTCACCCGGGTCACCGGCGACTTCCCCGGCAGCCCCGTCGAGCTGCGATACCGGTTCACCCTGCGCGACGGCCTGATCGGCGCCCTGGACATCCGCCCGTAGCCGCCGGAGACCGCCTGACGGGAGAAGCGACGTGCCGCGAGTATGGCTCATCACCGGTTGTACCCGAGGTCTCGGCCGAGCCCTCGCCGAAGCCGTGCTGGCCGACGGCGACCGACTCGTCGCCACCGCACGGAACCCGGCACAGCTCGAAGCCCTCCGCGACCGGTACGGCGACCAGGTCCAGCCGATAGCCCTCGACGTCACCGACCCGGCCGCCGCCCGCGACGCGGTCCGCACCGCCGTGGACGGGTTCGGTCGCCTGGACGTCCTGGTGAACAACGCCGGGTACGCCGACGTCGCCGCGATCGAGGACATCACGGAGGACGACTTCCGCGCGCAGATCGACGCGAACTTCTACGGGGTGGTCAACCTGTCCCGCGCCGCGCTTCCGACGATGCGGGAGCAGGGGCGGGGGCACATCGTGCAGATCTCCAGCGTCGGCAGCCGGGTCGCCAGCATCGGCCTGGGGGCCTACCAGGCCGCGAAGTGGGCGGTCAGCGGCTTCTCCGGTGTGCTCGCCAGGGAGGTCGCGGCGTTCGGGATCCGGATCACCAGCATCGAGCCGGGCGGGCTGCGCACCGACTGGGCCGGCTCGTCGATGAGTGAGTTGCCGATCAGCGAACCGTACCGCCCGGTCATCGACCCGGCCGTGCAGCGGCTGCGTCAGGGCAGCGGCAACCAGCCCGGGGATCCGGTCCGCGCCGCACAGGCGATCATCCGGATCACCCAGGTCGACGACCCGCCGCTGCGGTTGCTGCTCGGCGCCGACGCGGTGGCGGCCGCCTCGGCGGCCGCCGAGGCGCTCGCGGCGTCCGACGCGCGGTGGCGGGAGCTGAGCGAGTCCATCGCCTTCGACGCGGCACCCTGAGCGCGCTGGTGCCGGACCGACGACGGGTTTCGGGCCGGCCCGCAGGCGATCGGCCGCCGAACGGAGGAACGGGTGCGGCCCGGCGGATGACATGATGTGGCGACAACGGCTCCGGCACGAGAAGGGTTGTTGCTGTCCGATGGCGCACTTCGGGGCTCGCACGTCCACGGCGACCGGCCCGATCGTGGTGGCTCCGACCGGCGACCCGCGACCGGAGGGCTGATGCCGGCCGAACGACGGGACACCGTCATCGAGCAGAGCGTCCCCGCCCCGTTCGCGGAGACCATGACCTACCGGGTGGCGACCGACGTGCGGGCGCTGCGCGCGTTCGTCAGCGCCGGAGCACTGGCCCGGGGGTTGCCGCCGCACCGGGTGGAGTTGCTGACGCTGGCGGTCAGCGAGCTGGCCTCCAACACGTTGCAGCACACCACCGGCGGCGGCCGGGTCGTGCTCTGGGCCGAATCGGGCCACCTGTTCTGCGACGTCGTCGACCGGGGCCCTACCCGGAGGTTCGGCCAGGGCCTGCCGGCGACCGACGCGGTACGGGGCCGTGGGCTGGCGATCGTGGAGCAGATCTGCGACGAGGTCACCGTGCTCACCGGCGCCGGGGAGACCGTCGTACGGATTCGCCTGGCCCTGTGAGTGGCCACGGCGATCCACTCCCTTCCCGGCCAGGTGAGCTGCCACAATGCGGACAGACCGGCCCGACTGTGGAACCGGGTCGACCCTGACCGGGAGGACCGCACGATGCCGGACAGCGCACGCGAGGCAGAGCTGCTCGACGCCGAACGCACCCTCCAGGCCGCCCAGCGGGCCGGTGACGTCGACGCCCTCGACCAACTGCTCGTCGACCAACTGATCTGCGTCGGCCCGGACGGTCGCACGTACACCAAGCAGGACGACCTGTCGGAACACCGGGAGCGCCGCTCGGTGGTACGGGAGCTGGTCGAGGAGGAGCTGGACCTGCTCGTCGTCGGCTCGACCGGGGTGACGTTCTTCCTGGGCCGGGTTGCCGGGACCTTCGACGGATCGCCGTTCTCGGCTCGCCTGCGCTACACCCGCACCTGGATCCACGACGACCTGCACGGCTGGCGGGTCCTCGCCGCGCACATCAGCCCGGTCTGACCCGGGTCGGGGTCGTCTCCTCGGTCGCGTCGACGGCCGACCTCACGTGGACGCCCGCTCGATGCTGACCTCGATCGGCCCGACGCGCAGGGTGCCGTCGGTGAGTGGGGTGCAGCGGATGCCACCGGTGGTGCGCAGGGCCTTCCAGGCACCCGGTCCGACGGTGACGTCCATCCAGGCGCAGGGCCGGGCCGCCCGGTTGACCCGGAGGCTGACCGGGCCGTCTCCGGAGTCCAGCACCAGCACTCTGCCGATCAACTCGTCCACGGCGATGCCGGTGGTGAGGATGTTGCGCCGGACCTCGGCCAGACCGATGTCGACCGGCAGCGACTCCTGGGCGATGACGGTGACGCTGGCGTCGCGGTGTGCCTGCTGGCCGAAGTAGCGGTCGCCGACGATGCCGAGACCGGCCCGGATCCGGACCGCGTCGACCAACTCACCGGGCGGCGCCGGTGCCGGGCCGTCGGCGGGCCGGCCCAGGAAACGGTGCACGGGCGAGGCCAGCAACTCGACGATTTCCGGCATGGCAGGAATTGTACGAAGCGGGCATGGCCTCGCGGAGCAGGTCGACGGACGATCGGGCCGTCGCCGGGCTGTCGCTTCACCAGGGGAGCGGTCTGGACGTGCAAGCCCTCGGGCTGTGGGCGCGGCGGGCAGTTACCGTCGGTCACCTCAGCGGGGGCAGATGCGGCAGTGAGCGGTATACCTCAGAGTCATAATTATGACTCTGAGGTATACCGCTCGACACCATGCCGACCTCGCGGGCTGGCCGAAGTGGATCGCGAGCGCGTCGTGAACGGTCGGCGGCTCACACGGCCAGGGCCGCGCGAACCTCCCGTTCCGCCGTGACACCCCCGTCGCCGTGCGAGGTGACCCGGCCGGATTCCAGCACCTGGTAACGGTCCGCCACCCGCAGCGCGAACCCGAGGTGCTGCTCCACGAGGAGCACGCTGAACCCGGACTGCCGGGTCAGCTCGACGATCCGTTCCTGGATCTCCGCGACCACCGACGGCTGGATGCCCTCGGTCGGCTCGTCCAGCATCAGCAGCCTCGGCCGGGTGATCAGAGCGCGGGCGATGGCCAACTGCTGACGCTGACCTCCGGAGAGCAGCCCGGCGCGACGCCGCAGCAGCGACCGCAACGCGGGGAACAGGTCCAGCACCTCGGCGGTGGCCACCGCGCCGTCGCGCCGGCCGTCGGCGACCAGTCGCAGGTTCTCCGCGGCGGTCAGGTGCGGGAAGCACTGTTGACCCTGCGGGACGTACGCCATCCCCCGCGCCACCCGCTCGTGCGGGCCGAGGCGGGTGACGTCCTCGCCGTCCAACTCGATCGTGCCGGCGCTCGGGCGCAGCAGCCCGGCGGCGACCCGCAGCAGGGTGCTCTTACCGGCACCGTTGTGCCCGAGCACCGCGGCGACCCCGTCGGGCGGGACGGCCAGGTCGACACCGTGCAGCACCCGGCTGCGGCCGTACCCCGCGTGCACCCCTCGCAACGTCAGCATCACGCCTCCTGGCCGGTACGGGCCGACCCGGCGTCGACCGGGTGGCCGAGGTAGACCTCCTGCACGCGCGGGTCCGCCTGCACCTGCGCCACAGTGCCCTCGCTGAGCACCCGACCGGCGTGCAGCACGGTGACGCTGCGCGCGAACCGGCGGAGGAAGTCCATGTCGTGCTCGATCACGACGACGGTGCGGTCCCGGCTCACCGTCTCCAGCAGCGTCCCGGTCGCGTCGCGTTCCTCGTGGCTCATGCCGGCGACCGGCTCGTCGAGCAGCAGCAGCCGCGCGTCCTGCACCAGCAACATGCCGATCTCCAACCACTGTTTCTGGCCGTGCGCGAGCGTCCCGGCGAGGTGGTCGGCCCGGTCGGCCAGGCCGATGGTGTCCAACGCGGCGGCCACCTCGTCGGGAACGCCCCGACGGCGGCGCGCCAGGGTCACCCAGCCGCGCCGGGCGCCCGCCGCGATGTCGAGGTTCTGCAACACCGACAGCTCCTCGAAGACCGTCGAGGTCTGGAAGGTGCGGCCGATGCCCATCCGGCTGATCCGGTGCACCGGGCGGCCCAACAGCTCGTCGTCGCCGAACCGGACCGAGCCGGTGGCCCGGACCAGGCCCGTGATCGCGTCGACCAGGGTGGTCTTGCCGGCCCCGTTCGGCCCGATCAGGAAACGGATGTCACCGGCGGGCACCTCCAGGGACACGCCGTCGACGGCGGTGAAGCCGTCGAAGCTGACCCGCACGTCGCGGACGGAGAGCCCGTCCGACCGGTCGTCGCTCATGCCGCCGGCACCTCCGGCTCGGCGCGTCGCCGACCCGGTGGCGACCACCACCGTCGGGCCGGTCCGGCGCTGCCGTCACGGCGGCGGGCCAGCGCCCACAGCGACGCCAGGCCGCCGGGTAGGAACGCCACCACGACCACGAAGAGCAACCCTTGGAGGTACGTCCAGGTGCCCGGGAACCGCTCCGAGAGGGCGGTACGCGCCCAGGCCACCGCCACCGCGCCGAGCACCGGGCCGAGCAGGGTGGCCCGGCCGCCGACCGCGACGCCGATGACGAACTCGATCGACGGGACGATACCGATCAGCGCGGGCGAGATGATGCCGACCGCGGGGACGAACAGCGCTCCGGCCAGGCCGGCCATCCCGGCCGCGACCACGTACGCGACCAACTTCACCGACGCCGGGTCGTAGCCGAGGAAGCGCACCCGTTCCTCGCCGTCGCGGACCGCCACCAGCAGCTCCCCGTAGCGGCTCTGGATGAGCTGACGGGCCAGCGCGAGCAGTGCCAACAGGGTGCCGGCGATGATGAAGTAGACCATCCGTTGGTTGACCGGGTCGTCCAGGTCGTAGCCGAAGAACCCCTTGATGTCGGTGAGCCCGTTGGTGCCGCCGGTGGTGCCCTGCTGGCCGATCAGCAGGATCACCATCGCGGCGGCGAGCGCCTGGCTGAGGATGGCGAAGTACGCGCCCCGGACGCGGCGGCGGAACACCAGCGAGCCCAGACCGAAGGCCACCGCCATCGGCAGCAGGACCGTCGCCGGCAGCGCGAACCAGGGGCTGGCGAACGGCCGCCACCACAGGGGCAGTTCGTCGAGTTGCCCGTACAGCTGCATGAAGTCGGGCATCCCACCGGGACCCGCGTCGGCGAGCTTGAGGTGCATGGCCATCGCGTAGCCGCCGAGGCCGAAGAAGACGCCCTGGCCGAGGGTGAGCATGCCGCCCCGGCCCCAGGCGATCCCGATGCCGACCGCGACCATGGCGACGCAGAGGTACTTGGCGAGCAGGGACAGCCGGAAGTCCGACAACACCAGGGGCGCGACGGCGAACAGCAGCGCCGCGCCGAACGCGAAGCCGGCCGCCGTGCGCAGCCGGGATCGGCGCGCGGGCGGGCCCGGTGGCGTGGCCCCGGCGGGTGCGGGGCGGACGGCGGTGCTGGGCGGCGCGGGGGTGACGGCGGTCATGCGAGGCTCCTGGTCCGCAGGGTGAACAGGCCCTGTGGCCGCCACTGGAGGAACGCGACGATCGCCACGAAGACGATCACCTTGGCGACGCTGAGGGTGGTGAGGTACTCCCCGGTGGCCTGGAGGACGCCGAGGGCGAAGGCGACGATCACGCTGCCCTTGAGCTGGCCGATCCCGCCGACCACGACGACCAGGAAGGCATCGATGATCAGGTTGGTGCCCATGGTCGGGCCGATCGGGCCGAGCAGGGTGAGCGCCACACCGGCGAGCCCGGCCAACCCGGACCCGACGAAGAAGGTCGTCCGGTCGACCCGGGAGGTGGCGATGCCGGACACCGCGGCGAGGTCGCGGTTCTGCACCACCGCGCGGATGCGACGCCCGAGGGGGGTGAGCCGTAGCGCCAGGGTGAGCGCCGCGACGGCGGCCAGTGCGAGAGCCAGGATGAACAGCCGGTTGTTGGCGACGGTCAGCCCGCCGGGAAGCGCCACGTTGCCGGTCAGCAGCTCCGGCGCGCGGGTCTGCACGTTCGGGCTGCCGAAGATGTCCCGGGCCAGCTGTTGCAGCATCAGGGACACGCCCCAGGTGACCAGCAGGGTGTCCAGCGGTCGGGCGTACAGCCGGCGGATGAGCAGCAGCTCCAGCAGTGCGCCCATGGTGCCGGCGACGACGAACGCCACGGGTAGCGCGATCACCAGTGACCAGCCGGCCCCGGTGATGCTCTGCTGGAGGACATAGGTGGTGTACGCGCCGGCCATGATGAACTCACCGTGCGCCATGTTGATCACGTTCATCTGGCCGAAGGTCAACGCGAGGCCGAGCGCGATGAGCAGCAACACCGCGCCGATGCTGATGCCGGTGAAGAGTTGACCGAAGAGGACTGTCACGGTGGGGTCTCCGAACTGCTGGTCGGGTGGCCCGGGTGGGGTGTGCGGCAACACGCCCCGCCCGGGCCGGCGTCGTCAGCTCAGGCCGCTCGCCCACGGGTAGGTCTTGAGGTACGGGTCCGGTGCGACCGGCTTACCGGAGTTCCAGACCTCGGTGATCAGACCGTCCGCGCCGATCTTGCCGATCCGCGCGGTCTTGGCGATGTGCTGGGTCTTCCCGTCCACCGTGACCATGCCCTCCGGCGCGTCGAAGGTGATCCCGTCCGACGCGGAGCGGACCTTCTCGACGTCGAAGACGCCGGCCTTCTCGACCATCGCCTTCCACAGGTACACGGCGACGTACGCGGCTTCCATCGGGTCGCTGGTCGGCTTGTCCGCCCCGTACTTCGCCTTGTACGCGGCCACGAACTTCGTGTTCGCCGCTCCCGGGGTGGTCTGGTAGTAGTTCCAGGCGGTCAGCTGCCCCTCCAGGTACTGGGTGCCGATGCCCTTGACCTCCTCCTCGGCGATCGACACCGACACCACCGGCATGGCGGTGGCGGTCAGACCGGCGGACTTGTACTCCTTGAAGAAGGCCACGTTGCTGTCGCCGTTGAGCGTGTTGAAGACGGCCGCGGCCCCGGACGACTTGACCTTGTTGACGATGGTGCCGAACTCGGTGGATCCGAGCGGCGCGTAGTCCTCACCGGAGACCGTCATGCCGTTCGCGGCCGCGTACGCCTTGATGATTTTGTTGGCGGTGCGGGGGAAGACGTAGTCGCTGCCGACCAGATAGACCGACTTGACACCCTGCGACTTGAGGTAGTCGAGCCCGGGAACGATCTGCTGGTTGGTGGTCGCGCCGGTGTAGAAGATGTAGGGCGACTGTTCGAGCCCCTCGTACTGCACCGGGTAGAACAGCAGCGCCTTGTTCTTCTCGAACACCGGTTTGACGGCCTTGCGGCTGGCCGAGGTCCAGCAGCCGAAGACGGCGGCGACGCGGTCCTCGGAGATGAGTTTCTCCGCCTTCTCGGCGAACGTGGGCCAGTCGGAGGCGCCGTCCTCACCGACCGGCTGGATCTTCTTTCCGAGGACGCCGCCGGCCGCGTTGATCTCCTCGATGGCGAGCATGATGGAGTCGCGGACGGTGACCTCGCTGATGGCCATCGTGCCGGAGAGCGAGTTGAGCAGGCCCACCTTGACGGTGTCGCCGGAGACGTCGGCGGTGACGCCGGACGCGTTGCCCGCGTCGTTGGTCTTGCTGCCGCACGCGGTCATCGCGGCCGCGGCGACCAGGGTCATGGCACCCGCCAGGATGCGGCGGCCGGGGAACAGTGACATCTACTCTCCCTGCGGTGCACTCAGGTGGCAAAAGGACGGTCGGTGCGGTCCGGTGGAGCTGACGTGGGCGACGCCGGGACCGACGGGTGGACGTCGAACCGGGTATCGACTCGGATATGGGCACCGAAAGCGTCGACCGGCATCATTGCGCGAGTGTTTCCCGGTCCTTAATTGACTGTTTCCGCGCAGCCGACCAGGCGCCCACGAAAAAACGGCCGGCACCGTCGGAGAAACGGTTACGGCCGCTCAGAGAGGCTGGGAAAAGGCGTCACCACAATGGTCGGAGACGATTTCACCGACCGGGGACGCGAATTGGTGGAATCCGACCCCGAGGGCAGATCCTTCACACAGGAAGCATCTTAGGTCCGGATCGGGTACGACTGTCAAGGGTCCGGTCGACCCGTTCCGGCGGACCGGACTCAGAGTTGGGCGAGCACCGTGAAGTCGAGCCCGTCGGCCTCGGCCAGATAGATGCGCTGACGTACGTGCCGACGGCGCAGCCGCAACCGCCCGCGTGGCCCGTGGTACGCCACCGTGTCCGCCGCCGTCTCGATGGCCCGGACGTCCAGCGTGCGGGCCTGACCGATCAGCGCGGCGAGGAGCATCACGCCCTCGTAGCAGGACTCCCCCAGGCTGCCCAGCGGCGGCGCCTCCACCCCGAAACGACTGGCGAACTCACCGTGGAAGTCGAGGTTCTCCTGGGTCACCAGCCCGGCGAAGAAACCCGCCGTGCTGTACAACCGCCGCGTCGCGCCGGCGCCGCTGGCCAACAGCATGTTCTCGTCCATCAACGTGCTCAGACGCAGGCAGCGCTGGTCCAGCCCGGAACGGGCGAACGCCCTGTTGAACCGCACCGCGTCCGCCCCGACCAGCAGCATCAGCACCGCGTCCGCGTCGCTGTGCTCGATGCGCCGCAACACTTCGCCGAAGTCGTGCGCGTCCAACGGCAGGAAGTGTCGACCCACCACCTGCCCGCCTTCGCGCACCGCGTACCGCATCGCCGCCCGGGCCGTCCGGCGGGGCCAGACGTAGTCGTTGCCGACCACGAACCAGCGACGCACCCGGTTCTCCCTGGACAGCAGCCGCATCGCGGGCCACAGTTGGGCGTCCGGCGTCTCGCTGGTCAGGAAGACCCCCTCGGTGCGTTCACCGCCCTCGTAGAGTGCGGTGTAGACGTACGGCACCCGGTGCGCGACGCGGGGTGCCAGCGCCTGGCGCACCGACGAGATGTGCCACCCCGTCACCCCCTGCACGGCCCCCACCGACACCAACGCCTCGACCTCGGCGGCCACCTCGGCCGGAGGCGCGCCGCCGTCGACCGGCACCAGCCGCAGCTCGCGACCCAGCACACCGCCAGACCTGTTGACCTCCTCCACCGCGAGCTGCGCGCACAGCTCGCAGGTGGGGCCGAACATCCCGCCCGGCCCGCGCATCGGGTAGACCAGCGCGATGCTGACCACGGCACGGTCGACGGTCAGCCACGGCGGTGCCGGAGCGGACATGAGCACATGATTGCCCGACCCACGACCGAAGGCCAGAGCTCACCACGGACCGGGACGGCTCGGTACCATGGCGGGGCCACCGGACCAGGGAGTCGCATGTCAGACGTGCCCGGGGCGCCAGCCGACCTGCTGCGCTCGCTCACCCGCGCCGAACGGCTGCTCTCCCGCCGGTTGGGCGCCGTGCTGGCCGACGACGCGCTGACCATCGAGGCGTGGCGGGTGCTCTGCCTCCTCGCCGACGGCCAGGGTCACCCGATGAGCGAGGTGTCCGCCGAGGCGTCGCTGCCTCCGGGCACCCTCACCAAACTGGTCGACCACCTCGTCGACCGTAATCTCGTCTTCCGGCGGATCGACCCGATGGACCGTCGGCGGATCCGCGCCTACCTGACGGCCCGTGGCCGACGCGAGCACGAACGCCTCGACCAGCGGGTCCGGGCCAGCCTCGCCGAGCTGGGCGTTGCGACCGACAGCGGCCTGGTCGAGCGGCTCGACGACCTGGTCGACCGCCTCGACCCGACGCGCCGTGGCGACCGTGCCGACGCGACCGGCGTACGCCGCTGACCCGCGCCGTTCCGCCGGTTCTCACTCGACCTTGGTGAGCAGCGGTTTGCCCTTCTCCACGACGTACGTGGCCAGTTCGACGGCGACCCCGCCGCCGACGTTCCTCGCCTGGTGGTGGACGCCGTACGGCACGGTGAGGGCGTCACCGACGTTGCACACCACGGGTGGCTGACCCTCGAGCGTGTATTCCAGGGATCCCTGGAGCACGCAGATGATCTCCTCGCCGGGGTGGAAGTGCGTGAACGGCGGCGAGTCCGGCGTGAACTCCACCCGACTCTGGACGACCTCGCGTCCGGGAATGCTGAGGTCGTGCCGCTGCAGGTCGACGCGCCACAGGCCCGGCGCCCCCTCCACCGCCGTCGGACTGATGCCCTCGGGTCGATCGTCTCCACTCATCACGGCCTCCTGTGCACCGCCGCACGCGACCGGCAGTCGCGGGTGCTTTCGACCATATGGGGCGGCGGACCCGTCCCGGGCGATGATGCCGAACACGAAGGCCCGGAACCGCATCTCCTCACGGAGTGAGCTGGGCACGCAGGGTGTGCGCGTCCGGGGCGGTGGCGGTCCAGAGTGTCGCCGGGCCGCCGGCCAGGGGCAGTCGGGCGACCGTCTCGTCGACAGTCGCGGGCTCGACGGGTCGCGATTCGTCGACCAGCAGCAACGAACCGGTGGCCGACGCGCCACCGAGCACAGCGGGTCCGGCCCAGCCGGGCGCGTGCGGTCCCACCGCCAGGGACTGGCGCAGCAGCGGCCGATCCGCGTAGTCGACGTGCGTGTGCACGACCGCGCCGCCGGGCGCCTCACCGTACCGGCCGCAGATCAGCTCGTCGCGCCACCGCAGGACCGCCCCGGCGGCCAGTTCGATCCGGGACTCGGCGAGGTGCGCGCAGCCGGCCGCCGCCACCAACTGCTCGGGAAGCCAGTGCAGGGTGGCTCCGGCGTGCACCACCGCCCGTACCGTCATCCTCGACACCGCGCCCGGTCGGCCCGGCAGGGCGATCGAGGCGGCGACGGTGTGCACCCGCACCGCCGCGCCCGGGCCCACCTCGATCTCCAGCCGCAGATCGTCACCGGCGAGCGGGCCGGCCGCCCCGCCGACGAGGTGCACCGTGGCGACACCACCGTCGGCGGGGGTCCGGCGCAGCAGCAGCGGCGTCTCGCCGCGCAGCTCGACCAGTGTCGTGCCGCCCCGGCCGTCGGCTCGGGCGACCAGCCGGGCGCGCGCACGCATCAGACCGGCTCCACCGGCACGGTGAGGGGGTGCAGGGCGGCGTGGTGGGCCAGCTCGTGCCGGATCCAGTCGGCGACGCGGCTCGCCGTCGGGTCACCGACGATGGACAGGAAGACGGTCGGCAGGTCGCCCCGTCGAGCCCGCGCGTCCCGGTCCATCACCGCCAGGTCGGCGCCCACCAGCGGCGCCAGATCGGTCTTGTTGATGACGAGGAGGTCGGCGGCGGTGACCCCCGGCCCGCCCTTGCGGGGCACCTTGTCGCCCCCCGCCACGTCCACCACGAAGATCTGCCGGTCCACGAGCCCCCGGCTGAAGGTCGCGGTCAGGTTGTCGCCACCGCTCTCCACCAGGACCAGGTCCAACGGGCCGACCGCCTCGGCCAGTTCGTCGACGGCGTCCAGGTTCGCGCCGATGTCGTCCCGGATCGCCGTATGCGGGCAGCAGCCGGTCTCCACCGCGCGGATTCGGGCCGGGTCCAGAACTCCGGCCCGCCGCAGGAAGTCGGCGTCCTCGGTGGTGTAGATGTCGTTGGTCACCACCCCGAGCCGCAGCTCGTCGGCGAAGGCCCGGCAGAGCGCGGCCACCAGGGCCGTCTTGCCGGACCCGACCGGGCCGCCGATGCCGACCCGCAGGGCACGGCCCGGACGCGGCAGCGGCGGGTGCGGATCCACCCCCGGCTCGGGATGGGTGTGTGGAACGGTCTCGTCGTGCGGCACGGCGGTCGACAGCAGTATGGACGACTCGGCAGTGGGCGCAGCGGTGTCAGGACGCAAAGAGACGCACCTCCCAGGTGGCATGGATCTCGGCATGGATGTCGGCGAGCGGAGCGGCGGCGGCCGGCAGCCGCTCCGGTGGACCGTCGGCGGCCCGCGCCGCGTCGGCAGCGGTGCCGTCGCAGGCGTCGGCGAGACCGACCAGCAGGGCCTGGACCCGGTACGGGTCGAGGCCGAGCAGACGTACGCCGGCGCTGGCCGCCCCGGTGACCGTCCCGTACGCGGCGACGGTGGCGGTGTCGAGGCGGGACAGCCCGGCAGCGGCGCAGAGCAGCCCGAGCACCAGCGGTTGGTGCACTCCGCACGGCGTCGCGGGCAGGTCCCCGAACGGGGCGTCCGGCCAGATGGCCCGGCCGGCACGCAGCAGCGCCCGGCCCTGCCGGCGGGAGACCTCCCGCAGTGTCGGTGCGGCGGTACGCGCGTCCAGCTCCGCGTCGAGCCGGGCCAGCGTGCTCGACCGGGCCGCCTCGTCCGCCCCGGAGGTGGCGGTGGTGGCGGCCCGGTGTGCGGCAGCCGCGAACGCCGCACCGACCAGACCGGCGGTGGCCAACCGTCCGGCGACGAACTGCTCCAACGTCGCCAGGTCGGTGACCCGACCGGCGGCCACGGCCGCCTCCAGACCGCCGGAGTGCGCGTGCGCCCCGGCCGGGAAGCGCCCGTCGGCCACCAGCAACAGCAGGCTCGGCGTCGCCATCAGAACAGGAAGTACCGCTGGGCCATCGGCAGCCGGGTCACCGGGTCCGGCTCCACCACCACCCCGTCGATCCGCACGGTGAAGGTGTCCGGCTCCACCTCGATGCGCGGCATGGCGTTGTTCTCCGGCAGGTCGGCCTTGCCCCGCGAGCGCACGTCGCCGACCGGCACGACCCGCCGTCGTACGTCCAGGCGCAGGCCGGCGTCGAGCGCCGCCGGCGCCACGAAGGCCAGGCTGGTGGCCGCCGCCGCGGCACCGTACGCCCCGAACATCGGTCGGGGCAGCATCGGCTGCGGCGTGGGGATGGACGCGTTGGCGTCACCCATCTGGGCGTACGCGATCATGCCGCCCTTGAGCACCAGGTGCGGTCGTACGCCGAAGAACGCCGGATCCCAGAGCACCAGGTCGGCGAGTTTGCCGGGCTCGACCGAGCCGATCTCCCGTTCCAGCCCGTTCGCCATGGCCGCGCAGATGGTGTACTTCGCCACGTACCTGCGGGCCCGGTGGTTGTCGGCGGCCCCGTCGCCCGGCAGCGCGCCCACCCGGTCCTTCATCACGTGCGCGCTCTGCCAGGTCCGCAGGATCACCTCGCCGACCCGCCCCATCGCCTGCGCGTCCGAGCCGATGATGGAGATCGCGCCGAGGTCGTGCAGCAGGTCCTCGGCGGCCATCGTGGACGGTCGGATCCGGCTCTCCGCGAAGGCCAGGTCCTCCGGCACGGACGGGTTGAGGTGGTGGCAGACCATCAACATGTCCAGGTGCTCGGCGAGGGTGTTGGCGGTGTACGGCCGGGTCGGGTTGGTCGACGACGGCAGCACGTTCGGTTCGCCGGCCACCGTGATGATGTCCGGTGCGTGCCCACCTCCGGCACCCTCGGTGTGGTACGAGTGGATCGCCCGGCCGCCGATCGCGCGCAGGGTGTCGGCGACGAAACCGGCCTCGTTGAGGGTGTCGGTGTGGATCGACACCTGGACCCCGGACGCGTCCGCGACCCGCAGGCAGGCGTCGATCGCCGCCGGGGTGGTGCCCCAGTCCTCGTGCAGCTTGAAGCCGCCCGCACCGGCCCGCAACTGCTCCCACAGCGCCTCCTCCGAGACGGTGTTGCCCTTTCCGAGCAGCAGCACGTTGACCGGCATCGTGTCCAGCGCCTCGTGCATCCGGGCCAGGTGCCAGCCGTTCGGGGTGACGGTCGTGGCCCGGGTCCCCTCGGCGGGCCCGGTACCGCCGCCGACGAGCGTGGTGATGCCACTGGCCAGGGCCTCGGTGACGATCTGCGGGCAGATGAAGTGCACGTGGGTGTCGACCGCGCCGGCGGTGAGGATCCGCCCGTTACCGGCGATCACCTCGGTCGACGGGCCGATCACCAGGTCGGGGTGGACACCGGGCATGGTGTCCGGGTTGCCGGCGCGGCCCAGCGCCACGATCCGTCCGTCGCGCAGGCCCACGTCGGCCTTGACCACACCCCAGTGGTCGAGCACCACCGCACCGGTGACGACGGTGTCCAGGGCCCCCTCGGCGCGGGTCGCCCGGGACTGGCCCATCGACTCGCGGATCACCTTCCCGCCACCGAAGACCGCCTCGTCACCACCCACGCAGTGGTCGGCCTCCACCTCGATCAGCAGGTTGGTGTCGGCCAGCCGGATCCGGTCCCCGGTCGTCGGCCCGTACAGGTCGATGTAGCGGTCCCGCCGCACGGCGCTCATCGCGACGACCCGTCGGACGGTGACCGGTCCAGCGGTCCGGCGCATTCGCCGCGCAGACCCGGCACGACGCGCGCACCGCCGAGCGGGACGAGGTCGACGCTGCGGCTGATGCCCGGTTCGAACCGGACCGAGGTGCCCGCCGGTACGGCGAGCCGCTGCCCCCAGGCGGCGTCCCGGTCGAACGCCAGCGCCGGGTTGGCCTCGGCGAAGTGGTAGTGCGAGCCGACCTGCACCGGCCGGTCGGCGGTGTTGACGACGAGCACCGTGGTCACCGGGCGGCCCGCGTTGATCTCGACCGGGTCGGCCGCCGGCAGGATCTCACCCGGGATCACGGGATCGGGTGGTGCACCGTCACCAGCTTGGTGCCGTCCGGGAACGTCGCCTCCACCTGCACCTCCCTCAGCAGCTCGGGGATGCCGTCCTGGACGTCGTCCCGGCCGAGCACGGTCCGACCGGCGGACATCAGGTCGACCACGGACCGGCCGTCACGGGCCCCTTCGAGCAGGAACGCGGTGATGATCGCGACGGCTTCGGGGTAGTTGAGGCGCAGGCCGCGCTCGCGGCGGGCGCGGGCGACATCGGCCGCCACGTGGACGAGCAGGCGGTCCTGCTCGTGCGGGCTGAGGAACACGGGGCTTCTCCCGGTGGGATCGGCGTGCCCGGCTCGTCGGCGGCCCGCGGGGAGCCGCGCCGGGCGGCAACACCCGGGGTACGAGCTGGAGTCACACGACCGCCGAGTCTCCCGCCGCCGGGGCGACCCGGGACTCCACCATCCCGGCCCGCGCGACGGGCAACCGGCGGTGTCCGGTCGGATGCGGACCGCACCGCCCACCGCTGAGCCGACCGTAGAGGATCACCACCGGCCGGGGCAACAGTCCGACCGGAATCACGGCCGCGTCTGGGTACCGGTGCTCATTCCGCTTCCCCGCCGGGCCGGGCATGATCGTCCGATGACGGCGACGAGGGGTACGCACGCACTGCTCGGTGTTCTGTTCCTGGCGGCGGCGACGGTCGGGACCTGGCTGCTCTGGCTGGGCTGGGACGACGAGTACACGGTCGACGCGGAGACCGGCGCGACAAGCGGTCCGTACGCGCCGTGGCAGGTGATCGGTTGCGTGCTGACGCTCGTCCTGCTGGCCGCTCTCGCCGCCAGGCGGCTGAGCCCGTGGCTGGTGGTGCCGGTGATGACCGTCTCCTTCACGGCGGCGTGGACGTGGCGGGCGGCGTCGGCCGACGACAGCGGCCTGTGGGCCGTCGGGGCGGTGCTGGTGCTGGTCGGGACGGCGGCCGGCAGCACGGCGGTGAGTCTCGCCGCGCGACGGCTCGGCCGACGGTCCGCCGGCCGACCCGGCTAGCCCCGACCGTCGGGCTGGTCACCCCGCTGCGGACGCGACCGACCATCGTGGACGGAGGCGGATCGTGATCTGATGACCGCATGACCTCTCCGACTCCTCTCATGCGTCTGGTGGCCGGTGTGTGGGGGTTCAAGACCCTCGCGGTCGGCGTCGAGCTGGGCCTGTTCACCCGGTTGGCGGGCGGGCGGACGATGACCGTCGAGGAAGCCTCCGCCGAGTTCGGGCTGCCCGACCGGCCCGCCGACCTGTTGCTCGCCGCCAGCGCGTCGCTGGGCCTGTTGGAGAAGGTCGGCGACAGCTACCGCAACTCCGAGTTGGCCGAGCAGTTCCTGGTCGAGGGCCGCCCGTACTACTTCGGGGCGCAGGTCCGCTACTCGGATCTGCGCACCTACCTGCCCTGGCACCGCATCGGCGAGGCGCTGCGCACGGATCGACCGTTGACCTGGGACCCGGAGGCCCAGCAGTCGATGTTCGACACCGCCGACCCGGAGATGCTGGCGCAGTTCTGGGACGCCATGTTCTCCACGTCGAGCTTCACCGCCGCCGCGTTGGCCGACGCGTACGACTTCTCCGCCCACCGCCGCCTGCTCGACGTCGGCGGTGGGGCCGGGGCGTTCCCGATCGAATTCTGCCGCCGCCTGCCCGAGCTGCGGGCGACGGTGCTGGACCTGCCGCACGTGTGCGTACGGGCGCGGGAGCGGATCGCGGAGGCCGGTCTGACCGGGCGGATCGACGCGGTGGCGGGTGACTTCCTCGCCGACCCGGCGCTGCCGGAGGGGCACGACGTCATCCTGCTCAGCATGATCCTGCACGACTGGGACGAGCCGACGAACCGGGCTCTGCTGGCGCGGTGTCACGCGGCGTTGCCGCCCGGCGGGGCGATAGTCGTCTGCGAGCTGCTGCTCAACGACGAGCGCACCGGGCCGCCGGAGGCTGCCCTGATGGGCATGAACATGCTGGTCGAGACCGAGGGTGGTCGGAACTACTCCGGTGCCGAGTACGCCGCCTGGCTCACCGACGCCGGCTTCGTCGACGTGCGGACGGTGCCCTTCGACGCCCCGGGCGCCAACGGCGCGGTGGTCGCCCGCCGGGCCTGACCGTCGACGACACCCGGCCCCGGTGCGAACCGTGGGCCGGGTGTCGCAGCGCCTCACGGCGCTGGTGTCCGATCGGCTACCGGGACGGGTCAGGCGCGAGCCTTGGCCGGCTGCTTCATGAAGTCCATGATGGCCTTGTTGATGTCGTCGGCGTTGGTCCACGGCAGACCGTGCGGCGCGCCCTTGAGCGTGACGAGCTGGGCGGTCGGCATCATCGGCCCGAGTCGCTGGCCGGTCACCGGGTAGGGCAGCACGTTGTCCTTGTCGCCCTGCACGATCAGCACCGGAATGTTGATCTTCGGCAGGTCGGGCCGGAAGTCCTCCTGCCAGGCGTCCACGCTGTCGTGGGTGCCCTTCGCGGAGGCCATCGCGCCGATCTGCCAGTGCGCCCGGTACGCCTCCTCGCTGACCAGCTTGCCCTTGTTCTCGCTGTAGTTGAAGAACGCGTCGCAGAACTGGGTCAGGTAGGCGAACCGGTCCTTGATGATGGCCTGCTGGAAGCCCTTGAACAGGCTCGTGTCGACGCCCTCCGGGTTGTCCTTGGCCTTGGCCAGCATCGGTTGCAGCGGACTGACCACCACGGCACGGCTGACCCGCTGGGAGCCGTAGTTGCCCAGGTAGCGGATCACCTCGCCGGTGCCCATCGAATGACCCACCAGGGTCACGTCGTTCAGGTCCAGCTCGGTCATCAGCACGTCGAGGTCCGCGGCGAACGTGTTGTAGTCGTACCCGAACGTCGGCTGGGCGGAGTTACCGAAACCGCGCCGATCGTAGGTGATCGTCCGGTATCCGGCGTTGAGCAACGCGGTGGTCGTCTTCTCCCAGGTCGCCCCGTTGAACGGGAAGCCGTGGATCAGCACGACCGGCTTACCGGAACCGTGATCCTCGTAGTACAGGTCGATGGGCGCGGAGTTCTCCGTCCCCACGGTGATGAAAGGCATGTTCGTCTCCTGCTCCGGTCTCGGGCTGTCGGACGCCTCGCGCTTTCCCGTCGGGTCGCCGGATATGCGGGCCACCGGAGGCCCCTCGGAAGAGGTCGTCAGGCTTTCCGCAGCGGCCGGAACGCGGCCCGTACCTCGGCGGAGAAGAGTTCCGGCTCCTCCCAGGCCGCGAAGTGCCCGCCGCGGTCGGCCTCGTTGAAGTACGCGATGCCGGGGTAGACCGTCTCGGCCCAGCTACGCGGAGCGGCCCAGATCTCTTCGGGGAACGTCGTGAAGCCGACCGGAACCGTGACCGGTGGCGGAGTCTGGCCGGCCGCCTGAGCCGCGGCGAGGAACCGCCCGAATTCCCAGTACCACCGGGCGGACGACGCGCCGGTACCGGTCAACCAGTACAGCGTGATGTTGTCCAGGATGCTGTCCCGGGTGAGACCGCCGGCCGGCGCACCGTCGAGGAACGCGCGGGAGATCTTGTAGTAGCTGTCCGTGTCGTGGTCGAGCATCCAGGCCGCCAACCCGACAGGTGAGTCCAGCAACGAGTAGCCGATCGTCTGCGGCCGGGTCGACTGCTCCAGGAAGTAGCCGAAGCCGTCCATCGTGAACAGGTCGAGCGCGGCGCGCGCGGTGCGTTCCTGCTCGGATTCTGCCGGTAGCTGGTCCTTGATGCCGATCGCCCCGGCGAGCAGGTTCACGTGGATGCCGAGCAGCCCAGCGGGGGCCTGACGCCCCATGGCGTCCGTGACGGCGGCGCCGACGTCGCCACCCTGCGCGACGTAGCGCGCGTACCCGAGGCGGTCCATGAGTTTCGCCCACGCCTGTGCCATCCGCGCCGAGTCCCAGCCGAGCTCGGTCGGCTCGCCGGAGAAGCCGTAGCCCGGCAACGACGGCAGCACCAGGTGGAAGGCGTCCTCGGGCGTGCCGCCGTGGGCTGTCGGGTCGGTCAGCGGGCCGACGATCCCGAGCAGCTCGACAACTGAGCCCGGCCAGCCGTGCGTCATGATCAGCGGCAGGGCGTTCTCGTGCCGCGACCGTACGTGGACGAAGTGGATCTCGACGCCGTCGATGGTCGTCGTGTACTGCGGCAGTGAGTTCAGCCTCGTCTCGCACGCACGCCAGTCGTAATCGGTCAGCCAATAGCGGGCCAGCTCCTGGATCGTCGCCAGCTGCACCCCCTGCGAGCGATCGGTGACCAACTCGCGGGTGGGCCAGCGAGTGGCCGCGATCCGGCGACGCAGGTCGGCGATCGAGTCCTCCGACGTGTCGAGCCGGAAGGGACGGATTTCGTTGTCGTTGGACATCTTCCCCCACCTCGCCAGGTCGAGTCGGACAGCGCCCACACACCGGGAGTGCCGGCACTCGCCCAGTCTCACAGCGGGCCGACGCCGCCGGGGCCCAAACGCGAATCGCCGACGCGCCTCCGCGCCGGACCCGTGGAATGATCACCGGCCGTCAGCACGCCCTCCGGTGTCGACGTCCGGCCGGGTTGGTGGACAGATGAAAGGGACACCGGCGCCCTGAAGTGACGTTCACCGCCAGGATCTTCCGCACCGAGGACCTCTGGGAGCGCTGACGCGCCGTTGCGCAGCATCCACCCGGCATACGACCTGCGCCTGCGCTCGCCCGTCAGCGGGTGAGGCCGACCAGCGTGGCCAGTCGCGCCACGCCGGCGTCCCACCCACCGCCCACCCCCAGCACTCCCCTGCCCCACACCCCCGCCCCCGCCTTCGCCCTCGCTCCCGCCTTCGTGATCAAGACGTTTGTGGCGCTTCTGGAGATCAAACTTGCCGCAAACGTCTTGATCACCAAAGTGGGCTGACGGTGGAAGGACGCGGTCTCCGGCGGCGGCCATCGCCCGATCGGCGGCCAGCCATCCGAGGTCGGCTTCGCCGAGTTTGACCAGTAGCGACGAGGTGATCCGGTACGTCTGCACCAGCACCTCCGGTGACTGCGCGGCCTGGGCAGCGTGGAGCAGACCCCGCAGCACCCGCACCAACTGCCCGTAGTCCGCATCCTGGTAGGTCGCCGCCCGAGCCTCGGTCAGCTCGCGTAGACCTCCAGGGTCGACAGTTGACCGGCGGGCCAGCCGGTGTTGCCGGTGACGGTGATCCGCACGTAACGCGCCTGCGCGGCGGTGAAGGTGAGACTCACCTGGTTGCCGCTGGCCGGGTTGAACACCCGCCCCGCCGATCCGACGAGCGTGCCGAAGCTCGACCCGTCGGTGCTGCCCTGCACGGAGAGGGTCTGCGTCCGAGCGCCCCAGGCCGACGACGGTGGCAGCTTCAGCACCACCCGGCCGACCGTGCGCGCCGCACCGAGGTCGACCTGCACCCACTGCGGGAACGCGTTGTTGGCGCTCTCCCAGTAGGTGTTGGCGTCGCCGTCCACCACGTTGCCCGACCCGTAGCTCTGGACGTGACTGCTCTCCGACGTGGGTCGGCCCCGGGCGAGGTCCGCGTTGGCCGCCGCGTCCGTGGTCGCGGTGACCGCCGAGGACGCGCCGGAGGTGTTCCCGGCGGCGTCGCGCGCCACCACCGTGAACGTGTACGCGGTGGACGGGCTGAGCCCGCTCACCGTCGCCGTGGTGCCCGTGACGGTGGCGGCGACGGTGCCACCCTGGCGCACCTGGTAGCCGGTCACACCGGTGTCGTCGGTGGAGGCCGTCCACGACAGCGACACGCTCGTCGACGTCTTGCCGGTCACCGTGAGGCCGCTCGGCGCGCTCGGAGGGTTGTCCGGGGCGGTCGTTCCGGCGTACACCTCGACCTGGGCGAGTTGGGCGGCCGCCCAGCCGGTGTTGCCGCTGATGCTGAGGCGGACGTGCCGGGCGGTGGTGGTCGGCAGCGTGCGGGTGACGGTGTTGCCGGTGGCCGGGTCGAAGGTGTACGCGGAGGCCCCGGCGATGGTGCTGAAGGAGCTGCCGTCGACGCTGCCCTGCACGGTGATGGTCTGGGTACGCGCGCCCCAGCCGGTGGGCAGGCGCAGCACGAGTTTGTCGACCTGGTGGTTGGCGCCGAGGTCGACCTGCCACCACTGCGGGAACGCGCCGTTGGCGCTCTCCCAGTAGCTGCCGACGGTGGAGTCCACCGCGTTGGACGCCGGGAACCCGCCACCCTGGCTGCTCGCCGACGTCGACTTGCCGGCGGCCAGGTTCCCGCCGGTCGGGGGTGGGGTGCCGACCGTCGGTGGGGTGGGGCGGGTCGCGGTGAGCGCGAGCTGACCCTTGAGCATCCGACCACCGTCGGCCGTGATGCGCAGGTAGTAGTCGGAGGAGCAGGCCACGCCGTCCTCGTCGAGGGCCCGGATGTTCGCGCCGGCCGGGGTGGTGGCCTGGGTCTCGGACGTCTTGGCGATCTGGTTGCCCTCGTTGTACTCGTCGAACATGGACACGTACAGGCCCTGGGAGCCGAGCCGGACCATGTTGTAGATGTGCCGCCAGTAGAAGTCGCCGTGGCGGCGGTGGCCTCCGGCCAGGTCACCGGGCATGACGCAGGGCAGGTAGTCGATGCCCCGTGCCGCGCAGTCGGCCATGTCGCCGATGTTGACGTTCTGGTAGTACGAGTCGAGCCCCTCCAGGGTGTCGGTCCGGTAGACCATCCACGGCGAGATCGCGTTGAACGCGTGGTAGACGTCGAGGAAGCCGGGGCGGGAGTCCTCGATGCCCTGCCGCCACCAGGTGGGCACCCCACCAATGACGTAGCAGCCCTGCGCCTTGAACCAGTTGATGACCTCCAGGCACGGGCCCGGGGTGAAGGGGCGGCTGGGCTCGCTGAAGCCGAAGCCCCAGATGCAGACGACCGGCTTGCCGTTCTGCCTGGCGTACGCGCTGGACGCGGTGTGCGCGGACATCTTCGTCGTCCAGTCGGTCTTGATGTCCGCCTGGAACGTCAACCAGTCGGTGACGTCGTACATGATGTAGAACTTGCGGCCGTAGCGCTCGGCGGCGGAGCGGACCTTCTGGGTCATCGCGTCGCGGGTCGGGCCCTCGTCGCCCATCGGGTTGAACCGTTGCAGGGCCGCGGTGTCACAGCCGTACTCCTGCATCCACCGGAAGTGGGTGTCCACCGTCTGCTGGTCGTAGGAGGAGAAGAGGGTGGCCGGCTGACCGTTGCCGAGGTTGGGGTACGCGGTGGGGTAGGTGCGGGTGTACTCCCGCATGTCCGGCCAGGACACGATCGTGGTGTTGGCGGGCGACGGCGGCTGGAACCGGTCGCGGCTCCAGTGCCACCAGCCGCCGATCGGCGCGGAGTCGCCGGGGGCGCTGAACCAGCCCTGGTAGCCGACGGTCACCTTGCCGACCACGTCCCCGGGGGGACTGGCGGCGTGTGCGGGGTTGGCCAGGCTGGTGAGCAGCTCGGTGCTGGAGGCGGCGGCGAGGGCGGACCCCGCCATCACGGACGTGACGAACCTGCGGCGGGAGACCGCCATGACGACCACTCCTTCGGGACGGAAGGCATTGACGGCCATCGTGGCAGCAGTGAATGCCGACCCGCAAGAGTTCGACTGATCCATGGAAATATTAGTCAGTGCTTCGGAAGGATTCGTGCAACGGACGACGGGGCCGGAGCCTCACCGGCTCCGGCCCCGTCGGTACGCCCGGGATCCCTACGGGGTCGGGTACTGCGTGACGTAGACCGGTGCGCCGACCTTGGTCATGTCGGCCGCGTCGCCGACGCCGTTGACCACGTGGTCGATCGTCCCGGCGCTGAGGTTCACGGTCATGATGTGGTGCAGCTTCACACCCGGCCGGTTCGGCACCTCGAAACCGTTCTCGGTGTGGATCGACGGGTTGTTCTGGTTGAAGACGTACACCCCGCCGCCGTGCAGCGTGTGGTGACGCACCCGGTCACCGACCTTGTAGCCGGCCCAGCCCTCGACCGCGCCGTTCATCCAGTCGGCCTGCGTCGGCGGGTCGTACGGCAGCTCGTTCTGGTAGAGGATCGTGGTGCCGTGCTCGCCGTTCCAGACCGTGTTGTAGCGCTGGAAGTGCTCGACGAACAGGCCGGTCGCGGTCACGTGGTCGCCGTTGATGACGGCGCCGTAGCGACCGGTGTTGGTCCGCCAGCGGTCGGTGTCACCGTTGACGCCCTCGGTGAAGTCCTCGACGCCGTGGTCACCACGCCAGACCCAGGTGTGGTCGATGAGCACGTTGTCGCTGTTGACCTCCAGCGCGGTGTTCGTCCGGCCGATGTGCGGGCCACCGACGCGGAAGTACACGTCGGACAGCGTGGTCGGGTTGTGCGGGCTGCTGGCGTTGTGGCCGTGCTGTCGGCCCACCCGCAGCAGGACCGGCGACTCCACGGTGCCGGCGTCGATCGTGACACCGGCGACGATCACGCCGGGCACACCGGCGACGTCCAGCGGGACGGCGCCGTTCACGGCGGTGAGGGTGGCGTGCCCGATGCCGAGCACGACGGTGTCGGCGCGGCGGATCTCGATGCTGCGCGCGACGTCGTAGACCCCGGGGGTGAGCAGCAGGTGCTTGCCGCGGGCGAGCTGCGTGTTGATGACGCGCACCGAGTCGGTGGGCTTCGCGACGAAGAAGTCGCCGATCGGGATGGTCCGGCCCGGCGTCATGCCGTCCGCCCAGGAGACACCCCGGCTGTCCCGCTGCGCGGCGGGCACCCGCACCTGGTAGCGGCCCTTCCCGTCGACGAAGAGGTACGGCTTCTCCCGGCTGAGTGGGGTGGTCTCCAGGGTGGTGTACGGCGGGTCGGGGAACGTGGCGTCGTCGGGCGCGCCCTCGACGCCCGCGAAGACCTGGTTCCACACCGCGTTGGACCAGCCGCCGACCTCGCTGTTGCGGGTCAGCCACTGCTGCTGCGAGCCGTTGGTGGTGGCCGGCAGCCGGGAGTCGGCGATGAAGCCGCCACTGGCGTACTGCGGACCGGCCGTGCAGTAGTCCATCAGCGACAGACCACCGCCGCCGATGTTCAACCGACGCATCGACACCGCCTGCGAGACCGCCCAGAAGTTCGCCGACGACCGGCAGCCGTCCTGGCCGGCGGCGTTGACGCTGAGCGACAGGTTGGACAGGGTGCGCCAGAAGTTCACCAGGGCCAGGCAGTTGCCGGTGCCTCCGTCGGCCAGGCAGCGGTTGTAGACCTCCAGCTTGCCGGTGACGGCGACGTCGGTGGGCGAGGCACCCAGGCCGGAGACCTCGGTGTAGTAGCCGACCTTGGCCTGCAACGGCTGCTCGGCGGTGCCGTACGTGCCCGGCTTGAACAGGTAGGCGTGCCGCTCGGCGCCCATCTCGTTGTCGACCTGCCGGGCATGGGCCGCGTCGAGGGTCTGCTGGATCTCACCGATCGGCATCGACGGGTCGAAGATCGTCACGTTCGGGCCGAAGTCGGGTGCGCCGTGCGTGGGGCGGCCGGCGGAGGCCGCCGTGCCGCTCACGGTGACGACCGTGGCCACCGTCAGGGCGAGTATGAGGGTACGACGGGACGGGGTTGACATGCGGTTCGTCCTCTCCGCTGCCCGGAGCGGACTCCGGCGCAGTCTAGGGCGGTGAGAGCGCTCTCTCGCCCCTGTTTCTACCTGGCGAACCGGCCCCACGCCATTGTCGGGATCGGCGAACTTCGGTCGGTCGGTGAGAATGGGCCGCAGAACGGGGAGGCGCCCATGCGAATCGACGCACTGCCGCACGTGGACGAACACGTCACCGTCATCACGGCCGAGCCCGACGAAGCCTGGCCGCACCTCGTGCACGTCGTCGAGTCCACGTTCGGTGGCCCCGGCATGGGCGCGTACGGCCGCCTGGTCGGCACCGCCGACCCCGTCGCGTCCGGGCCCCGACCGCTCGCCGAAGGCTCGACGATCCCCGGGTTCCGGGTGGCCACCGCGATCCCCGGGAGGGAGCTGACGCTACGGGGCAGCCACCGGTTCTCGACGTACGCGCTGATCTTCCGGCTCGAACGGGCCGGGCCGGGCCGATCCCGCCTCCGGGCCGAAACCCGGGCGGTCTTCCCCGGTCTGACCGGTGGCCTCTACCGGCAACTGCTCCTCAGGTCGGGCGGTCACGTGCTCGGCGTACGGCGGATGCTCGCGGCGGTCCGCCGCAGCGCGGAACGACGACCCTGACCGTCCCCGCACCGCGCTCACGGTGCGCTTCCGGTCGCCTGACCGGCGATAGGATGTCCGCCGTGCAGTTCGGGGTGCTCGGGCCGCTCGCCGTGACCACCGACGCCGGCGAGCCGGTGGTGGTGCCCGGCACCAAGGTCCGCGTGTTGCTGGCGGACCTGCTGACCAACCGCAACCAGGTGGTCTCGGCGGACCGCCTCATCGACGACCTGTGGGGTGACGACTCCCCCGCCAATCCCGCCGGCGCCCTCCAGGTACGCGTGTCCCAGTTGCGCAAGGCGCTCAACGACGCCGAGCCGGGCGCACGGGACCTGGTGGAGTCCCGGCCGCCCGGCTATCTGCTGCGGGCCGATGCCGTCGACGCGGACCGGTTCGCCGAGCTGGCCCGCAGCACCGACGTCGACCGGCTGCGCGAAGCCCTGGCGTTGTGGCGCGGCGAGGCGTACGCCGACGTGGCCGACGCCGAGTTCGTCCGGGCCGAGGCGACCCGCCTGACCGAGCAGCGCCTCGCGGTGCACGAACGGTTGGCCGAGGCTCGGGTCGCCCGGGGAGAGCACGACCTGGCCGCCGCTGACCTGGCCGAGTTGGTCGCCCGGCACCCGCTGCGGGAAGGGCTGCGGGCCGTGCAGCTGCGCGCGCTGTACGCGGCGGGCCGCCAGTCCGAGGCGTTGGACAGCTACGCGGATCTGCGCGACCGGCTCGCCGACGAGTTGGGTCTCGACCCCGGGCCGGAGTTGGTCGCGCTGTACCGCCGGATCCTCGAACAGGACGCGAGCCTGAGCCCGCCACCGAGGGCCCCGATCCTCCACGGCAGCAGCCTGCCGGCACAGTTGGACGAGTTGGTCGGGCGGGACGAGGCGTTGGCCGAGTTGGGCGCGCTGCTGCCCCGGCAGCGGCTGGTCACGCTCGTCGGCCCGGGTGGCGTCGGGAAGACAAGACTGGCCGTCGAGACGGCCCGCGAGCTGTCCGTTCCCGACGGCGTCCAACTGGTCGAGCTGGCCCCGCTGCCGGCTGGTGACACCCTCGTCGCCGAGCAGGTGCTCGCCGCCCTGGGCGCCCACGAGACCGTCGGCGCGAGCCTCTCCCCCACCGACCGGGTGGTCGCGGCCCTGCGGCACCGCCGGCTCCTGCTCGTGCTGGACAACTGCGAGCATGTCGTCGAGCCGGTGGCCGCGCTGGTCGCCCGACTGCTGCGCGACGTACCCGGGCTGCGGGTGCTGGCCACCAGCCGGGAGCCACTCGGTCTGACCGGGGAACTGCTCTGGGAGGTACCCCCGCTGCCGGTGCCCGAGGACGGTGACCTGGACGCGGTCCGGCACTCGGCGGCGGCCCGGTTGTTCGCGGCCCGCGCGAGCGCGCAGCAGCGCGGTTTCCGCCTCGACGAGCGGACGGCGTCGGCGGTCGCGCAGCTCTGCCGTCGCCTCGACGGCCTTCCGCTGGCGTTGGAGTTGGCCGCGACCCGGGTGCGCGCGCTGGGCGTGCAGGGTGTGGTGGACCGGCTCGACGACCGGTTCCGGCTGCTCAGCACCGCACAGCGGGACGTGCCGCTGCGGCAGCGGACGCTCACCGCGGTGATCGGCTGGAGCTGGGACCTCCTCGACGAGAGCGAACGGGCGGTGCTGGCCCGGCTGGCGGTGTTCCCAGACGGCTGCAGCCCGGAGGCCGCCGAACGCGTCTGCGATACCGATCTGGACACCCTGGCCCGACTGGTGGACCGGTCGCTGGTGGTGCTCGACGACTCCGGCGCGGACCCCCGCTACCGGCTGCTCGAATCGGTCGCCGCGTTCTGCCTGGACCGCCTGACCGACCCCGACGAGGTACGCGCACGGCACGCGGCCTACTACACCGAGCTG
Organism: Micromonospora sp. WMMD964; assembly: GCF_029581455.1. NCBI lineage: Bacteria > Bacillati > Actinomycetota > Actinomycetes > Micromonosporales > Micromonosporaceae > Micromonospora > Micromonospora sp. WMMD964. The sequence continues at coordinate 5,001,146 of NZ_CP120860.1, forward strand.
GCCGAGCGCGCCGACCCGGAACTGCGCGGGGCAGACCAACAACGGTGGCTGGCGCTGCTGGACGCCGAGATGGCGAACCTGCGGGCAGCGCTCGGCCACGGTGGTGGGTTGCGCCTGGCGGTCGCGCTGAGCTGGTACTGGCACCTGCGCGGCCGGCTCACCGAGGCGCGGCGGGCGCTGACCGTGCCCGGCGAACCGGAACAGGAGGCCCGCGCGGCCCCGTGGCGCGTCGGTTTCGCCCTGTCGCTGGGCGAGGCGGTCGCGCCCGACGACGTACGCGCAGCGGTGGCCGTCGACCCGGACGGCCATAGCGCCTGGTTCGCGGCCAACGCGATGATCGAGCACGGTGACCTGGCCCTGGCGTCGGAGCTGCTGCCCACCGCCCCAGCCGACCGGTGGACCGAAGCCGCGGTGCTCACCTCCCTGGCCCACCTCGCGCACGCGAACGGTGACCAGGCCACCCTGGAACGCACCGCGACGCGCAGCGCAGCGCTGTTCGCCGACCTCGGCGACCGGTGGGGCCGTCTCCGGGCGACCGAGTGGGTGGGCGGGCTGGCCGACATGCGCGGCGAGCACGAGCGCGCCGCCGCGCTGCACCGGGAAGGGCTGCGCTGGGCCGAGGAACTGGCGCTCTGGCCGCAGGTCTGCGCCGAGCTGTCCTGGTTGGCCTGGCTCGCGGTGCAGACCCGCGACTACACCCAGGGCCGGGAGCTGGCCGAACGGGCGTACGGTCTGGCGGTGGAGCAGGGCTCGCCCGGTGCGCTGGTCTTCGCGGAGATGAGCCTCGGGCTGGCCGCCCGCCGCGACGGGAAACTCGACCTGGCCGTCACCCACCTCAGCCACCTCGTCGAGCTGGGCCGCGGCGAGAGCCAGCCGGCGCTGTACCTACCGATGGTCCTGGTCGAGCTGGGCTACGCGATCGAGCAGGGCGGTGACCCGGACGCCGCGCTGGCCCTGCACATCGAGGCGTTCGACGCCGCCGAGGCGATGGCGACGATGCGCGACGCGGTCGGGCCGCTGGAGGGGATGGCCGCGGCGGTGCGCTCCCCCGAGGTCGCCGCCCGGCTGCTGGGCGCCGCAGCCGCCGCCCGGCTCGCCACGCGGTCCCCCGCCGCGCCCGCCGAACGCGACGACGTCGACCGGGTGACCGAGCGCCTGCGGGCCGAACTCGGGCCGGAGCGGTTGGACGCGTTGCTCGCCGAGGGCGCGAAGCTGAGCCCGGGCGAGGCCCGAGCCCAGCTCTGAGTGTCGGTCAGGCCGTCGTCTTCGGCCGGTACGAGGCGACGATCACGCCGCTCTTGTGCACCCGGGTGTCGACCAGGTCGAACGACGCCTTGAAGTCGGTCAGCGGCACCGTCAGACTGGCGGCACCCTCCAGGACGGGGTGGATCCAGAACCGGACCTCGTCCACCAGACCCGCGTTGATCAGCTGCGCGGTGACCGAGCCGAAGCCGTACTGGATGATGTTCTTGCCCTCCTGGGCCTTGAGCGCGGTGACCGCCTCGACCAGGTCGCCCTGGAGCACCTCGGTGTTCTTCCAGGTGGGGTTGGTCAGGGTGGTCGAGGCGACGTACTTCTTGACGTTGTTGAAGTACGCAGCGCCGGTGTTCGGGTCGCTCTCGTCCATGTTCGGCCAGGCGACGGACATGCCGTCGTAGGTGGCCCGGCCCATCAGCATCGCATCGGCGTCCTCGGTCTGCGAGCCGGCGAAGGCGGCGGCCTCCTCGTCGAAGTACGGCGAGGTCCACATCGGGTTCTCGATGACACCGTCGAGGGTGACGTAGGTCGAGTTGATGAGCTTGCGCATCGGAATCTCCTGGCTGTCGGTCGTGTTCTCCGGTGACACCCAGAACTCTGCCGGTCCCCGCTTACGATTCGCTTCAGGTGCCCGAGCCCGGGTCCGAAAGCGGGTCGGCCAGCGGGATCGGCAACACCTGCGCGGCAGCCGTGCCGGTCGAGTGCGCCGGAGCGGGGCGGTCGCCGGTGCGGCTGTGCAGCCGCCCCTGCCCGGCCGACCCGGCACGCCGCATCACCTCGACGGTCACCATCCGCACCGGCGGTGGCGGCGCGGTGAAACGCCCGACCCCCCAGCGCACCCAGATCGGGATCCGCCCGGCGTCCGCCTCCGCGAGCAGCTTCTGCACCGTCCGGGAGCGGTCGGTGTGGTCGACCTCCACCACCACGGGCGGACCGTCCGGGCGGGCGCACGCCACGTCGAGGACCGAGTGTCGCTGCTGAAGTGGCGGTGGCAACGGCAGGACGCTCGGCGCGCGCCGGTAGACCCGCCAACCCTGGGCGTCGGCCCACCGCACCACCGAGTCGATCACCCGTGCGGTGACGTCGTCGGTGTCCAGGTCGACGAAGGTCAGGTCGGTCAACCAGCGGTCCAGGTCGGCGGCCAACCGCTCGCCCTGCGCCGTGACGTCCACCGGCGCAGGATAGCGCCTCAGCCGACGGTGGTCGCCGTCACGGCGAGGTGCCGGGTGAGCCAGGCGGTGGTCGCCGTACGCGCCGCCTCGGCGTTGTCGCGGGTCAGGAAGTCGTGCCCCTCACCGGTCAGGACGAGATGGGCGTACGGCGCGTCGCGGGCGGCGAGCGCCTGCGCGACCTGCGCCGACTCGCCCGCCGGCACGTTCGTGTCGTTGGCGCCGTGGATGAGCAGGAGCGGCACGTCGAGCCGGTCGAGGTGGGTCATCGGCGACAGGTCCCGCAGCAGGTCGGCGTCGCGCACCGGGTGGCCGTACTTGCTGACGGCGGCGGCGGCGATCCACGGCTCGGTGCCGGCGAAGAAGGTGTGGAAGTCGGAGATCCCGCACTCGGCGACCCCGGTGGCGAACAGTCCGGGGAAGTTCACCAGCACCGCGAGGACCAGGTAACCACCGTAGGAGCGGCCGAGGCAGCCGAGCTGCCCCGGGCGGGCCACCCCGATGTCGACGAGGTGATCGGCGCACGCCGCGACGTCGGCGATGGCACCGTAGCGGCCGGCGAGGTTGTCGGCGGCCACGAAGGTCCGGCCGAAACCCGACGAACCGCGCACGTTCGGCGCGAACACCGCGACTCCCTGCGCCACGAGAGCCTGGAACAGCGGGTTGTAGCGGGGACGCTCCTGCGCCTCCGGGCCACCGTGCAGGCTGATGGCGGTGGGCCACGGCCCCGGCCCGGCCGGACGGTAGAGCCAACCGGACAGCGGCAGCCCGTCGCGGGCACGCAGATCGACCAGTTGTGGCGCGACACCAGCGGCATCGGTACGCGCGACGTCGGTGTCCGGCCGGAGCGGACGTGGCACCCCGGTCGTCGGGTCGACCAGCCAGACCTCCCGGGGCCGCACCGACCCCTGCGCGGTGAGGCAGAGCAGACCACCCTCGGCGGCGAAGACGGCGTCGTCGAGCACCTCACCAGGGGCGGTGACGGCCCGCTGCACCCCACTGGCGAGGTCGAGCAGGCTCAGCTCGCTGCGGCCACCGTAGGTGTTCCACAGCAGGGCCGCCCGGCGTCCGTCGGCGGTCAGGGCCACCTGCTCCAGTTCGGCGTCCGGCCGCCAGGCGAGCCGGGTCGGCGTCGACTCCGGGCGGGTCGGGTCGATCCGCACCAGCCCGGCCAGCTCCGAGTACGCGTCGGTGCGGGCCAACACACTCGTCCCGTCCGGGGCGAACCAGCCCTGGTCGGTGCTGCCCCGGCCGGTGTCCGGCGACAGCCGCCGTCGTTCGCCGGTCACCACGTCGAGCAGTTCCAACCAACGGGCGTTGCGGGGGCCACGGCGCAGCAGGGCGCTGCGGGCGTCCGGGCTGACGTCCAACAGGGTGAGCAGGTCACCTTCGGCGAGCACCCGCCGGTGCCCGGTGCCCGCGTCGACCAGGACGGCGGCACCCCGCTCGGCGGTCTCGGTGACCATCAGGACCGCGCCGGCCGCCAGCCAACCGGCCGGCGTCGCGCTGCGCCGTCCGAAACCGGCGACCTGGTGGCGCCCGCTGCCGTCCGGCCGGAGCAGCCACACCTCGGTACGGGGCGCGCCGCCGGGAGCGACGACGCAGGCCAGCCACTGCCCGTCCGGGGACCAGCTCACCGCCAGCACCGGATCGTCACCGGTCGGCAGCGCGACGGCGTCATCCGCGCCGACCGCACGGACCCAGACGGCTGGCGTACCGGCCCGGTCGGAGAGGTACGCGACCCGGCCGCCGTCCGGGGACGGCGCGGGCGCGAAGTCCTCGACGACGGGCGTCGGCGTCGGCCGACGACCGGCGAGGCGGGTCCGCCGGGTGGTCCGCGGCGCCTCGATCCGTACGCTCATCTAAACCCCGATCCGCTGCAACCAGAGCTCCAGCAGCCCGAGCTGCCAGAGCGCGTTGGAGCCCAGCGTGGTCCGCCGGGCGTTCGGCGCGTCCAGCAACTCCTCCAGGTAATCCTTGCGGAACAGGCCCCGGTCGCGGGCCGACTGGGCGGTCAACGCGTCGCGGACGTCGTCGAGCAGCGGCCCGGAGAGGTGCCGGATGGCGGGCACCGGGAAGTAGCCCTTCGGCCTGTCGATCACCTCGTCGGGCACGATGCCCCGGCTCGCTGCCTTCAGCACGCCCTTGCCGCCGTGCGCCAGCTTCAACGCGGGTGGGCACGCGGCGGCCAGCTCGACGACCTCGTGGTCGAGGAACGGCACCCGGGCCTCCAACCCCCACGCCATGGTCATGTTGTCGACCCGCTTGACCGGGTCGTCGACGAGCATCACCTGGCTGTCCTGGCGTAAGGCCGCGTCCAGGGCGGTGTCCGCGCCGGGCGCGCCGAAGTGCGCGGCGACGAACTCCAGGCTGGCGTCGTGGTCGAGCATCCACTCCGGCGCCAGGTGCCCGGCGAGCGCGTCGTGCCGACGGTCGAAGAACACCCGGGCGTACGCCTCGACGGCGTCGGCGCGGGCGACGTTCGCCATCGGCGGGTACCAGTCGTAGCCGGCGAAGATCTCGTCGGCGCCCTGCCCGGACTGGACGACCGTGATCCGCTTCGAGACCTCCTCGGAGAGCAGGTGGAAGGCGACGCAGTCGTGGCTGACCATCGGCTCGCTCATCGCCGCGACGGCCTCGTGTACGGCGGGCACGAAGCGGGTAGCGCCGATCCGGATCTGCTGGTGGTCGGTGTCGAACTCACGGGCCACCAGGTCGGAGTAGTGGAACTCGTCGCCGGTCTCCCCGGCCGCCGCCTCGAAGCCGATGCTGAACGTCGCCAGGCCGGTCTGGCCCTGCTCGGCGAGCAGGGCGACGATCAGGCTGGAGTCGAGGCCGCCGGAGAGCAGCACGCCGACCGGCACGTCGGAGACCATGCGGCGGCGTACGGCGGTGCGTAACGCCGTCATGATGCGTTCCTGCCACTCCTCGGCGGACATCGGTGCGGCGGCGGCGCGGGTGAACTCCGGGCGCCAGTACACGGTTTCGGTGCTCCGCCCGTCCCCGGTGATCACCCGGATGGTGGCGGGTGGGAGCTTGCGGATGCCGGCGAGGATGGTGCGCGGCGGCGGCACCACCGAGTGGAACGTCATGTAGTGGTGCAGCGCCACCGGGTCGAGGTCGGTGTCGACGTCACCGGCGGCGAGCAGCGCCGGTAGCGTCGACGCGAAACGGATCCGGCCGGGCCCCTCGGCGAGGTAGAGCGGTTTGATGCCGAGCCGGTCGCGGGCCAGCACCAGGGTGCGCGTGGCCAGTTCGACGAGCGCGAACGCGAACATGCCGTAGAACCGTTCGACGCAGGCCGTCCCCCACCTGTGGTACGCCTTGAGGATCACCTCGGTGTCCGAGGTGGACCGGAAGGAGTAGCCGAGGGCGGTCAGCTCGTCGCGCAACTCCCGGTAGTTGTAGATGCATCCGTTGAAGACCAGGGCCAACCCCAGCTCGGGGTCGACCATCGGTTGGGCGCCCGCGTCGGACAGGTCGATGATGCGCAGTCGCCGGTGCACCAGCGCCACCGGGCCGTGCTGCCACCGGCCCTCGCCGTCCGGGCCCCGGGACGCCAGGGCGGGCAGCATCCGCTCGACGGCCGTCATGTCGGGCGGCGCCCCGTCGATGCGAAACTCACCTCCGATACCGCACATGGCATCCACCTCTCATCGACTCCGGTCGCTGACCGGTCCAGGCTTGGCGGACCGGGTTGCGCCCCGATGACGCCGGGGTCAAGCGTGGGTTACGCCGACGGCTCATCGGCTCCACCGAGCAGCCAGGTGTCCTTCGACCCGCCGCCCCGGGACGAGTTGACGATCATGCTGCCGGCCGGTGCGACGCGGGTCAGGGCCACCGGCGCCACCTCGGCGGTCTCCCCCAGGAACACGAAGGCCCGCAGGTCGACGTGGCGGGGCGCGAGTGCCGTCCCGTCGAAGACCGGGTGGGTGGTGAGCGCGATCGTCTCCTGAGCGATCCACCGGTGCGGGGCGGCGAGGATCTGCTCGCGGACGGCGTCCAACTCCTCCGCCTCCGCCCGTGGGCCGATCACCACCCGGTCGCCGCCGTACCCGTCGACCGGCTTGAGCACCAACTGATCGAGCCGGCCCAGCACGTCGGCGCGCTGCTCGGGCAGTCCGCACAGGTACGTCGGCACGTCCGGAAGCAGCGCCTTCTCCCCCAGGTAGTACTCGATGAGCCGGGGCACGTACGCGTACAGCGCCTTGTCGTCACCGACGCCGTTGCCCAGCGCGTTGGCTAGGGTCAGCCGCCCGGCGTGCACCGCCGCGAGCAGCGGCCAGCCCAGCGGCACGCCGTCGGCCCCGGGCGCGTGCAGCAACGCGTCCTCGTCCATCCGCAGGTAGATCACGTCCACCTGGCTGCGGCGACCCTCCCGGATGAGCTGGACGCGGCCCTCCTCCACGAGCAGGTCGCCGCTGCCGGCCAGCGGTACGCCCATCTCGTCGGCGAGCAGCCGGTGCTCGAACCAGGCGGGGTCACCCGGACCGCTGCTGAGCACCACCACGGCGGGCTCGTCGGCGGCGGCGGGCCCGGCGGCCACCAGTGCCCGGTACAGCATCGCCGGTGTCTCGTCGGCGGGCAGCAGGTCGTCGGGGAACGGCAGCTCGGGCAGCACCGCCCGGGTCAGCCGACGGTTCTGCACGGCGTAGCCGATGCCCGAGGGCACCCGCAGGTTGTCCTCCAGCACGTACCAGCCGCCGCCGGGGTCGCGGACGAGGTCGGTGCCGGACACCTGGGCGCGGGTGCCCCGCCGGCCCATCAACGCCCCGGTCGGGCGCAGTCCGGGTGAGGACTCCACCACCCACGCCGGGACCACGCCGTCGGCGACCACGGCCCGGTCCCCGTAGACGTCGCACAGGAAGGCGTCGAGCGCGCGGGCGCGCTGCACCAGGCCCACGCGCAGGCTCCGCCAGTCGTCGGCGGGCACCACGCGGGGCACCAGGTCGACCGGGAAGAGTCGGGTGCTCGCCTCGCCGGCCACGCTGAAGGTCACGCCCCGGGCGCGCTGCTCCTCGTCCCGGTCGTGCTCACGGTGGCGCAGCCCGTCGGCGCCGAGACCCCGCAGGGCGGCCAGCAACGGCCGGTACGCGGGCTGCGGTCCCGCCGGACCGAAGACCTCGTCGTCGGTGTGGGAGTAGACGGGCAGGGCCGGTGCGGTCGGCGCGCCGGGCAGTGGCCCCCGTACGCGTCCCCGGGTCTCGTCGAGCAGCAGGTCGACCACGTCCGCCAACCGACCGCGCCGCTCGTACGCTCGCCGCTGCCGCGCGGCGGAGCTGCCGCGGTCCAGCGCGTACCGGGTCAGCTCGCTGACCTGTTCCCAGTCCCCGGTCGCCGTCAACTGCGGACGCAGGTCGGTCACCAGTCGGCGGACCGCCTCGGCGGCGGGCACCGGTCGGGCCGAGCGGGGCAGGTCGAGCAGGTCGCCTTCGAGGCCGGAGCGGGCGGCCCGCCAGACGGCGGCGCGGAGCACCGGTGGGCGCACGGCGGTGCGCTCCACCCCGGCGCGCAGGGCGGCGACCTCCCGCCGGACGAGCGCCCGGAAGAGGCCGGTGAGCAGGACGATGGTCTCCACGTCGGCGTTGGCGTCGGTGATCCGCAGTTCCACGGTGGGCACGTGCGCCGAGGGTCGGACATCGAAGTAGATCATGGCGGGATCGGTGATGGTCTCGGACGAGATCAACTCGGCGACCAGCGCCTCGTGGTCCGCCGCGCTGCTCACCTCGCCCGGGTCACCGGCGGTGGGCCAGCGCTGCCAGACCAGCGAGCGGACGCTGGCGTAGCCGCTGTCCTGCCCCATCCAGTACGGCGAACTGGTGGAGAGGGCCAGGAGCACCGGCAGCCACGGTTGGACGCGGCGGGTGACCGCGACGGCCAGATCCCGGTCGGACACCCCGACGTGCACCTGCGCACCGCAGATCAGCTGCTCCCGGGCGAGCATCTGGTATTCGTCGAGCATCCGCCGGTAACGGGAGGTGGGGGTGACGCTGGGGTCGCCGTCGGCGCGCAGGGGCACCGTCCCCGCCGCCACGATGCCCAGCCCGGCCCGGTCGGCGACCTGCACGGCCGCCTGGCGCAGCCGGGTCAGCTCGACGCGGATCTCGTCCAGGGTGCGGCAGACCGCCGTGTTGGTCTCCACCACGCTGCGGTGCAACTCGGCGGTGAACGAGGTGGCGGGCAACCGGTCGAGCAACTCACCGGCTCGGGGGACCAACTCCCGGGTGTGCAGGTCGACGACGTGGAACTCCTCCTCCACCCCGATGGTGGCCAGGTCCGCCGGGTCACCGTCGTCCGGCGGCAGGAGCGGTTCGGGTCGGGGCCTGGGCGGGGTCCGGCCGTTGCCGGATCGCCCCAGGGGCTCGTCGAACGTGGGCGCGTTCGTGGTGTTGTCGGCCATGGTCACCCCGGTTCGCGTGTCGGCGGTCTCGACTGTCCGACGAGCGTTCCCAGGGTTGGTACCGGCTGCGTTTCCGGCGCGTTAAGGTGACGCGCTGTTCTGCCCAACCGGGCATCGGACGGACCGAACGGCCGCACCAACGCTGATCGACACGGTATCGCCGATGTCGGGGTATCCCGGTGGTGCGGATACCCCGACATCGGCGAGCTGGAGATGATCAAGACCAGGGAACGGTCAGGGTCACCTCATGTTGGCGACCACGAACGGCGCGTGGCCGTGCAGGTGGTTGTTCCATCCGCCGGTCACCGGCGCGCCGGGGCTGAGCAGGTTGGTGGTGTCGGTGCCGACGTCGAGCTTCCAGGCGGTCCAGGAGATGCCGTTGGCCTTCATCCAGTCGATCCAGGACTGCGCCTCGGGTAGGCAGGCCCGGCCGTCGAGGCCGCCGTCGGCGTTGCTGGCACCCCACTCGGTGACGAAGAGAGCCAGCCCCGCGCGGATCGCCGCGTCGCCCTTGGCACGCAGCGACGAGCCGTGCGTGCAGGAGTAGAAGTGCAGCGTGTACATCAGGTTGGTGCCGGCGACCGGGCTGGCCGCCGCCACGTCCACGTCCTGCGACCAGGTCGGGGTGCCGAGCACCACGATGTTGTCCGGGTCCGCGGCGCGGATCGCGGAGACCACCGCCTGGTGGTACGGCTTGATGACGGTGGTCCAGCTCACCTGCAGCGGCTCGTTGTAGGGCTCCCAGATGACGTTGGGCAGGTGACCGTAGCGGCGGGCCAGGTCGCCGAAGAACGCCACCGCCTGCGACTGGTTGTTCTGCGCCTCGTGGGCGTGCCAGTCGACGATCACGTACACCCCGGCGGTGACCGCGTTGTTGATGATGGTCTCCACCTGCGTGCGCGCCTTGTTCGGGTCACTGAGGTACGCGCCCGCCGGCTCGACGCCCATCGCCGCGCGGATCACCTGGAGGTTCCAGTTGTCGCGCATCCAGCGCAGCGCGGTGAGGTTCTCGGCGTACGGGGCGGTCTCCCAGTTGAGCCACATGCTGCTGATGCCGCGCAGTTGCACCCGTGCGCCGGACCTGTCGCACATCGTGGTGCCGCAGACGCGCAGTTGCCCGTGCCGTTCGACGGGTGTGCCGGTGGTCGGCGGCGGGGTGGTCGGCGGCGGGGTCGTGGGCGGAGGGGTGGTGGGTGGTGGGCCACCGGCGCAGGCTGCGCCGTTGACGGTGCAGTTCAGCGGCGTGCCGGTGCCGTTGACGAGGAACCCGAACGACGTCGACGCACCGGCGGCGAGGGTGCCGTTCCAGGACACGTTGGTGAACGTGTAGCGGCTGCCGGAGGTCGTCTGCTGCGCGTTCCACGACTGGCTGACGCTCGATGAGGACGGCAGGTCGAACTCCACCCGCCAACCGGTGATCTGCGTGGACGTGTCGTTCGTGACGGTGACCTGACCCTGGTAACCGTTGCCCCAGTTGTTCGTCACGGAGAACACGGCGGTCGCCGCGCTGGCCGGAGTGGCGGTCACGGCCAGCCCACCGGCCAACAGCCCGGCGACGGCCAGAGTCGTGACAAGTCTCAGTGCGCGCATGCTGAACCCGCTTCGGATCGACGGTGGTGGTCTGAGGCGGGGCGGCGCCTCCGCCACCATATCGATCAACAACTATGGGAGCAAGGTGTCGGACGCGGCGGCCGACGGCCGTGTGACGCCCAGCGGCTTGGTGCAGAGCACGTCCGGCTGCGGCAGGTAACCCAGCGCCCGCCAGAACCGCAGCGCGCCCGTGTCCTGCGGTAGGACCAGCAGGTTCACCCGGGGGCAGCCCAGCGCCGCCAACCGCTCCTCCAACGCGGCGACCAGCAGGCGGGCGAGACCTCGCCGCCGGTACGCCGGATCGACGGCCAGCCGCAGGATCATCCCGCGCCGGCCGTCGTACGTGCCGAGCACGACACCGGCGAGCGTCCGGTCGACCTCGGCGACCAGGAACAACTGCGGATCCCGCGTCAGCTTGGCGGTCAACTCGGCCCGGGTCAGCACGTCCCGTTCGGTAGCGGTCCACAGTGCCGCGACGCGGTCGTAGTCCGGCCAGGCGAACTCGCGGATGTGTGGCACGGCGGCTCCCCCGTCAGTCGGCGGCATCGGTCTGCCGGTGGTGACGCTACGTGCCCTCCGATGACGCGTCCCGTCCGGCGTAGCGTGGGGCGCATGCGAACCACCACGCTGGGCAGCGCAGGTCCCGAGGTCGGCGTCATCGGCCTCGGGTGCATGGGCATGAGCCACGGCTACGACATCACCGGCCCCCGCGACGACGTCACCTCGATCTCGGTCATCCACCAGGCCCTCGACCTCGGCGCCACAGTGATCGACACCTCGGACGTGTACGGGCCGTACACCAATGAGGAGCTGGTCGGGCGGGCGCTGGCCGGCGGCCACCGGGAGCGGGCCGTGCTGGCGACGAAGGTCGGCCTGGTGGCCGTCTCCCCCACCGGCGGCCCCGGCAACTCCCCCAGGATCGGCAACAACGGTCGGCCGGAGCACATCCGCGCGGCGATCGACGCGAGCCTGCGCCGGCTCGGCACCGACCACGTCGACCTCTACCAGCTGCACCGGGTCGACCCGGAGGTGCCGATCGAGGAGTCCTGGGGCGCGATGGCGGAGGTCGTGGCCGCGGGTAAGGCACGGCAGATCGGGATGTCCGAGGTGACGGTGGCCCAGATCAAGCGGGCCCAGGCGGTGCACCCGGTGGCGTCGGTGCAGTCCGAGTTGTCGCTGTGGACCCGCGACCCGCTGGCCGAGGTCCTGCCGTACTGCGTCGAGCAGGGCATCGCCTTCCTGCCGTTCTCCCCGCTCGGTCGCGGTTTCCTCACCGGACGGTTCACCTCGTTCGACGACCTGCCCGCCGACGACTTCCGGCGCGGCCTACCCCGCTTCCAGCAGGACGCGCTGCGGGCCAACCTCGCCATCGTCGCCCGGGTCCGGGAGATCGCCGAGCGGGCGGGCTTCAGCCCCGCGCAGGTCGCTCTCGCGTGGGTGGTCGCCCAGGGTGACCAGGTGATCCCGATCCCCGGGACCAAGACCCCGACGTACCTGGTGGACAACTGCGCCGCCGGCGACGTGCGGCTCAGCGCCGAGGACCTGGCCGACCTGGACGCGCTGCCCGCACCCGAGGGTGGCCGCTACTGAGGCTCCGGCGGTCCGGTGCCACGCGCGCCGGGCCGCCACCGGCGGACCGAACCGGACCGGGACCCCGACCCCGGGCGAGCGGTGACGAAGCGGTCGAGCGAGGTCGGTTCGGCGATCCGATCCCCCACCCGTACCACCATCCGGCTCGCCGCGCCCGCCGGTCCCGGCCGGCGTCGTCGGCAGCGGTAGGTGAGTCGGACGGCCGGTCGTCAGAGAAGACGGTGTCGTCGGTGGGAGGGCCAGGTCCTCTCGAGCGTGATGCCGCTGTGGCATCTAGATGCCACAGCGGCATCACGCTCGAGAGCGAGTCCGGACCCCGAGGTGCGGCATGCCTGGCCCGCCCGCCTGCCGCCCCGGGCGGGCCGCGACCGTCACCCGCCGTAGGCTTGTCGTGGGGGGCGGCGTCGATTTTTACCCCGAAACGCCTCGAAAAGGACGCTCCAGGGGTTACGGGAGGACGGTCGCGTGACGGACGGTGACGCAGAGCTGGTGGCGCTGGCGCAGGCGGGAGACGCGGCGGCGCTCGGCGCGCTGCTGGCCCGTCACGAGGCCGGGATGCGGGCCGTCGCGGTGAGCATCCTCGGTTACGGACCGGACGCCGAGGACGCGGTGCAGGACGCCATGCTGATGGCGTTGCGGCGCATCGGTGAGCTGCGCGACCCGTCCGCCGTCGGCCCGTGGTTGCGTGCCATCGTCCGCAACAACAGCCGGATGACGTTACGTCGCCCCAGAGCCGTCCCGGTGGCCGAGCCGGAGTGGTTCGCCCGCCCCGCCGACACCCCCACCCCCGAGGAGGCGCTGGACCGGGGCGCGATGCGCGACTGGGTGTGGCACGCCATCGGGCAGTTGTCCGAACCCGACCGGTTGGTCACCCTGCTGCGGTACTTCAGCGACGCCTCGTCGTACGAGCAGATCGCGGCCGTCTGCGGCATTCCGGTCGGCACCGTCCGCAGCCGGCTCAGCCACGCCCGTCGCGCTCTCTCCGACGGCCTGCGCACGGCGGCGAGCGCGGCACACACCGACGTCACCGCGTCGAACGAGTCACGGTGGCGGGAGGGTCGCGACGTCATCGCCACGGCCATGGGCGGCGACTTCGACCGGGTGGTCCGCGACAGCTGGTGGCCGGACGCCGAGATGATCGTGCCGGGCGGCCTGCGCGGCGGTCGTGACCTGGCCGTCGAGGGCATGAACCGCGACCTGACGGCGGGGGTACGCCAGCGGCTGCGCAACGTCGTGTCCAGCGGCGACGTGCTGATCTGGGAGACCGACCTGATCAGCCCAGCGGACGACCCGGAGCACTGCCCGCCGTCCGCGCTGTGGTTGCAGGTGTTGCGCGAGGGGCGGGTGCGCCGGTTCACCCTCTTCCACCCCGTCCCGGCGCGGGAGATCCGCCAGCCGGTGCTGGTCTGAGAAAACTTTCCCGATCGAGCGAACCTTCCCGTCGAACCACGCATCTGGTGGTGCGTCCTACCTCAGGACCGTGCCGGCAGACGCCGCACGAATCTCGAATCGGGAGACAGCTCATGGGTTCCACCAGCCACGACGTCGGCGCCCTCGTTCCGGGTGCCCACTCGTTCACCGTCGACGGTGTCCGGCAGGTCTACCACGTCGCCGGCACCGGCCCGGTCTGCGTGGCGCACTCCGGCGGCCCCGGCATCGAATGGTCCTACCTGCGGGCGCCGGGCCTCGAGGAACACTTCACGATGGTGTACGTCGAGCCGGTCGGCACCGGCGCGTCGGGACGACTCGACAGTGCCGACGACTACCGGATGGCGACTTATGTCCGTTTCCTGGACGCCGTCGTCACCCACCTCGGCGAGCCCCGGGTGTACCTGCTCGGGCACTCGTACGGCGGTTTCGTCATCCAGCAGTACGCCCTGGAGCACCCGGACCGGGTCGCCGGGCTCGCCCTGTACGACACCTCACCGCTCACCGGCGCCGACTTCTGGGCCGAGGCGATGACCAACCTCGCCGCCTACCCGCAGCGGCACCCGGACCGGCCGGAGGCGGCGGAGGTCCCCGCCGCTCTCCAACGGGCCCTCACCGCCGGCGACGACGAGACGCTGAGCGCCGGCCTGAGCGCCGCGCTACCGGTGTACTTCGCGGACTTCTGGGCCCGGCAGGCCGAGTTCGCCCCGTTGCAGGCGGGTCTGCGGGCCTGGGTGGCGCCGGCGGGCGCACCGGACCCGGTGCCCTTCGACGTACGCGACCGGCTCGGTGAGATCACCGTGCCGGCCGTGGTGATCGTCGGGGCACACGACTTCATCTGCGGCCCCCGCTTCGCCGAGGAGATGCACGCGGGACTGAAGGACTCGCGGCTGGTGCTGCTGGAGCAGAGCGGGCACTTCGGGCACATCGAGCAGCCGGTGGAGTTCACCGAGGCCGTGGTGGAGCTGCTGAAGCGGTGACGTCCGCGCCGCCCCCGACGCCGGTTCGTCACAGCGGGCAGACCTCGAGGGCTGCCGGTGTTGCACGGTCATAGGCTTGGCACTTCGCTGCGCCGTGACGAAGGAGAGACCGCCGTGAGCCAGACGGATTCCGTGGACGAGTGGAACGTTGCCGAGGACGACGGTGTCCTGGACGCCTCCGACACGCTTGACGACGACCGGGTCGGCGACCCTCTCGACACCGGCATCGTCGCCGAGGACCACTGGACGGCGGCGAACCGGTTCGGCACCACGCCGGCCGAGGAGCGGGCGGGCGAGTCCCTGGAGCAGCACCTCGCCCAGGAGGTGCCGGACGTCGACCCGTACGCCGAGGACGGCGACGACGAGGACGAGCTGACCCGCCGGGGGTACGAGGCCGAGGCGCGCGCCGGCCGTCTCGTCGCGTACGACGAGGGCGTCCGGGAGGACGACGAGGCCGAGTCGGTGGCGTGGGACGCCGGGATCGACGCGGGTGCCGCCAGCGCCGAGGAAGCCGCGATCCACGTGATCGAGGACCCGGACGGGCCCGGCGACGGCCCGCTGCGCTGACGACCGTACGACACCGCCGCGCTCACCATCGGTGGATGGTGAGCGCGGCGGGCGTGCCGATCAGTGGATGACGACTGGCGTCTTGACGAGGTCGCCCTGCGGGTCGTCGAGCTGCGCCGGCTGGCGTCGGCGCGGCAGCAGTGCGGCCGGCACGAACGTGAGCAGGACCAGCGCGAACGCGACCCAGAACGTGGCCGCGAACGACTTGGCGGCGAAGTCGAGCCCACTCTGGATGATCGACGGGTCCACCGGCATCTGCTCGAGCAGCTCCGGCCGTTGCTGGGAGGCGATGGCCAGCCCGGCCTCGGTGACCGGCTTGCCGCTCTCGTCCACCAGGCCGGGGATCGGCCGGGAGCCGTTCAGCTCGTTGGTGAGGATCACCGACATCACGGCGGCGCCGACCGACCCGCCGATCTGCTGGAGGATGTTGACCAGCGTCGAGCCGCGCGCCACCTCCTGCGCCTGCAACGTCCGCAGCGCCGACGTCATGATCGGCATCATCGTGCCGCCCATGCCCAGGCCCATCACGAACAGCGAGCCGCCGAGCAGCCAGTACGAGGTCTGCGGGTCGACCTGGGTGAAGCCGAAGAACCCGGCGACGATGAGCGCCAGCGCGAACGGCACGGTGCGCCCGATCGGCACCCGGTCGGCCAGCGTGCCGGCGATCGGCATGGTGATCATCGCGCCGATGCCCTGCGGGGCCATCAGCAGACCGGCGGCCAGCGTCGACTCGCCGCGCACCTGCAGGAAGTAGCTCGGGAACAGCAGGCCCGCGCCCATGAACGCGATGATGAACACGAACAGCGTCACCGAGGCGACGGTCAGGCTGCGGTTGCGGAACAGCCGCAGGTCGAGCAGCGGATGCTGGGGCTTGAACGAGTAGAGCACGAACGCCACCACCAGCGCGCCGCCGACCAGCATCGGGGCCCACACCTTGGCCTCGGCGAACGTGCCCACCTCCGGCAGGGACGAGACGCCGTAGAGGAAGAGGGCCAGACCCGGCGAGAGCATGATCATGCCGACGAAGTCGAACGACTCGGACGGCTCGGGGGCGTCCTTCGGCAGCGCCATCTGCGCGTACACCAGCGCGATGACGCCGATCGGGATGTTGATCAGGAAGATCCAGTGCCAGCTCGCGGTGTCGATCAGCCAGCCGCCGAGGATCGGGCCGCCGATCGGGCCGAGCAGCATCGGGATGCCGAGGACGGCCATCAGCCGGCCGATCCGGTGCGGGCCCGCGGCGCGGGTCATGATGGTCATGCCCAGCGGCATGAGCATGCCGCCACCGAGGCCCTGCAGCACGCGGTAGCCGATCAGCTCGCCGATCGTGTCGGCCGTGGCACAGAGCCCCGACCCGATCGTGAACAGAGCCAGCGCCACCATGTAGAGGCGCTTGGTGCCGAACCGGTCCGCCGCCCACCCGCTGAGCGGGATCACGGTGGCCAAGGCGAGGGTGTACGCGGTCATGGTCCACGCCACCCGGGCGTAGGACGCGTCGAACTCGGTCTGGAATGTGGGCAGCGCCACGCTGACCACCGTCACGTCGAGGATCGACATGATCGCGCCAAGGACGACGACGCCCGCCACCTTGAGCACCGCGGCGTCGAGTTTGTCCGATGTCGCGACGGATTGCTGTGTCACAAACTCTCCTGAGGTCGAATGAGCCGGCCAGTGGTGGGCGGTGGCGGCGATGCCGCGCCGACCAGGCGCGGGGCGCGTCGTACCAGGACGACGACGCGCGCAGGAAGAGTATCGGTCGGATGCGACAGTCCGCCGCCGGTTTACCGCCCCACGGGGCGTCGCAGCCGAACGGCCGTCCGATTGGAGCCGGACGGCCGGGCCCAGCCAGGGATCACGAATCCCTGGACAAAGCGCACCTGGTTGGGGTTCCGGGCCGGTGCGACGGTCGGTTCATGACACCTTCCACGTACACCGTCACCGGCCACTGGATCGGTGGCGAGACCGTCGCCGGCACGGCCGGCACCATTCCCGTCGTGAACCCGGCGACCGGCGAGGTCGTCGCCGAGACCCCGGCCGGCACCGCCGCCGACGTCGACCGGGCCGTCGCCGCGGCCCGGGCGGCCTTTCCCGCCTGGGCGGCGACCACGCCGCAGCACCGGGCGGGCGTGCTGCGTCGCCTCGGCGCCGGCCTCGCCGCCCGGCAGGAGGAGATCGCCCAGGCGATCACCGCCGAGATGGGCTCGCCGATCGGCATGTCCCGCACCGCCCAGGTCGCCTTCCCGGCCGCCGTGGTCGAGTCGGTCGCCGGTCTGGCCGACGACTTCGCCTGGACCGAGGAGGTCGGCAACTCGTTGATCGTCCGTGAACCGATCGGCGTCGTCGGCGCGATCACCCCCTGGAACTTCCCGTTGCAGCAGATCGTCTCGAAGCTGGCGCCGGCACTGCTCGCGGGCAACACGATGGTCTTCAAGCCCTCCGAGAACGCCCCGCTGACCGCGCGGATCCTCGCCGAGGTCGCCGCCGACGCGGGCGTGCCGGCGGGCGTGCTCAACGTGGTGTACGGCACCGGCGCGGTCGTCGGCGAGGCCGTCTCCGCGCACCCGGACATCGACATGATCTCCTTCACCGGCTCCACCCGGGCCGGCAGGCGCATCGGCGCGGTGGCCGCCGAGACCGTCAAGCGGGTCGCGCTGGAGCTGGGCGGCAAGGGCGCGAACATCATCCTGGACGACGCCGACCTGCCCGAGGCGGTCAACCGGGGGCTGATGATGGCGTTCACCAACGGCGGTCAGGTGTGCGGCGCGTGGCCGCGGATGCTGGTGCCCGCCTCCCGTCAGGACGAGGTCGTCGCGCTGGCCGTCGAGGCGGCCAAGCAGTACACCGTCGGCGACCCGACCGACGAGGCCACCCGGGTCGGCCCGATGGCGTCCGAGGCCCACCGGGAGAAGGTCGTCGGGTACATCGAGCGGGGCGTCACCGACGGCGCCCGGCTCGTGTTCGGCGGCCCGGACCGGCCCGAGGGCCTGCCGACCGGGGCCTACGTGCAGCCGACGATCTTCGCCGACGTCGACCCGAGCGCACCCATCGCCCAGGAGGAGATCTTCGGCCCGGTGCTGACGATCATCCCGTACGCCGACGAGGAGGACGCCGTGGCGATCGCCAACAGCACCCCGTACGGCCTGACCAGCGGTGTCTT
Source organism: Micromonospora sp. WMMD964 (assembly GCF_029581455.1). Taxonomy (NCBI): domain Bacteria; kingdom Bacillati; phylum Actinomycetota; class Actinomycetes; order Micromonosporales; family Micromonosporaceae; genus Micromonospora; species Micromonospora sp. WMMD964. The sequence goes on from NZ_CP120860.1 coordinate 5,019,284, forward strand.
CGGCGAGCCGGAGCACGCTCTGGCGATCGCCCGGCGGCTGCGGGTGGGGCAGGTCGACGTGAACGCCGGCCACTGGAACCCCCTCGCCCCCTTCGGCGGCTACAAGCAGTCCGGCAACGGTCGCGAGTTCGGCCGCTTCGGCCTGGAGGAGTTCCTGGAGACGAAGTCCATCCAACGCTGACCGCACCCCCAGCCCTCGTCGATCATGGAGTTGTGGTGACCGTTTCACACCTATTGCAGGTGTTTTGTCCACCACCACAACTCCATGATCGACGGGGTGGGGGGTGGCGGGGTGGGGTGGGGTGGGGTGGGGTGGGGTGGGGTGGGGTCTGGAACAGCGTTGCTGGGTTTGACTGTTGCATTCTTGGTGCCGGCCGTCGTCGGCGCTCACCGATCGGAGACACCGTGGACCGCGCCCGACTCGCCAGCTTCCTGCGTACGCGCCGCGAGGCGCTGCAACCCGAGGACGTGGGACTGCCCCGGGGGCGGCGCCGACGCACCGGTGGGCTGCGACGCGAGGAAGTCGCCGCGTTGAGTGGTATGTCCACCGACTACTACAGCCGGTTGGAGCAGCAGCGCGGGCCGCACCCGTCGGAGCAGATGCTCGCCGCGCTGGCCCGTGGCCTGCGGCTATCGCTGGCCGAACGGGACCACCTGTTCCTGCTCGCCGGGCACGCCGCGCCGCACCGCACCGTGCGGGCCGACCACGTCAACCCGGGGATGATGCGCATCCTCGACCGGATGCACGACACCCCGGCCCAGGTGGTGAACCACCTCGGCGAGACCCTGGCGCAGACCGCGCCGGCCGTCGCCCTGCTGGGTGACGAGACCCGCTACACCGGGCTGGCGCGCAGCGCCCACCACCGCTGGTTCACCGACCCGTCGGTCCGGCGGCTGCACCCGGTGGAGGACCACCAGACGCAGAGCCGCCTGCTGGTGGGGCACCTGCACGCGTCGTACACCCGGGATGGGCGCGGTTCGCGGGCCGCGACGCTCGTCGACGACCTGCTGGCCAGGAGCCCGGAGTTCGCACAGCTGTGGCGCGAGCATCCGGTGCCGGCCGGCTACTGCCCGGCGAAGCACTTCCTCCACCCGGAGGTGGGGGCGTTGGAGCTGCACTGCCAGACGCTCGTGGACCCGGACCAGTCGCAGACGCTGCTGGTCTTCACCGCCGTGCCCGGCTCGCCGAGCGACGAGAAGCTGCGGCTGCTCTCCGTCATCGGCGGACAGCTCGTCTGACCGCGATCAGCTCCGGGCGGCGGCGGCGTCGCCGGAACGCGGCGTCCGCGGGAAACGGGCGGGGCTGACGCCCAGGTACCGCCGGAAGTGGCGGGCCAGGTGGGCCTGGTCGAAGAAGCCGGCGGCGACCGCGACCTCGGCGGGCCGCTGCCCGGCGACGAGCAGACGGCGGGCCACCTCGACGCGGCGACCGGTCAGGTACGAGTGCGGTGGCACCCCGTGCGCGGCGGTGAACGTCCGAACCAGGTGGGTCGGGTGGGCGTGCAGCAGCGCGGCGGCCTCCCCGAGCGTGACGCCCTCGACGGTCCGGGCGTCCAGCAGCTCCCGTAGGCGGACCGCGAGACCGGGGGCGGCCGGTGCCCTGGTGACCGGGGCGCGTCGGCGCAGCCGCGTGTGCAGCCGGTCCAGGATGAGCGCGAGCCGACCCTCGGCCTCGAACTCGTCGCCGGGTGCGTCGAGCGCCCGGTGCAGGAGGTGGATGCGGTCGCGCAACTGCGGGTCGACGATGCCCGGCTGGTCGACCGCCCGGCCGACCAGCTCCGCGTCGAGTACGGCGGTGTCGAGGTAGAGGACCCGCTTGCGGAAGCCGTCGACGGTGGCGGCGCGACCGTCGTGCGGCACGTACGGCGGCAGCAGGGTGACCGAGGTGCGCAGCGCGCCGTGCCGGTGCCGGTCCAGGTCGTAGCGGACCGCGCCGTCGTCGACGATCAACAGCGTCCAGACCTCGTGGACGTGCCGGGGGTAGGCGTGGTCCAGGAAATGGGCGTGGAAGACCTCGGCGACCCCGGCTACGGCGGGTCGCCACGCGCTGACGTGCGAGCCCGCCGGGCGGGTGGCCACGCTAAGAACGTACAAGACCGGTCGGCGGTACGCGGGCAGGCTCGACGCCATGACCGAACCCATCCGATTCCCCACCAAGATCGCTGTGCTGCTCCGTGACGACCTGGTGAGCTGGCAGCGCCTGAACGTCACCGCGTTCCTGGTCAGCGGCATCGCCAACGCCGTACCGGAACTGCTGGGCGAGGAGTACCGGGACGCGGACGGCACCCGGTACCTGCCGATGTTCGGCCAGCCGGTGCTGGTCTTCGCCGGTGACCGGGCCGCGCTGGCCGCTGCGCACTCACGCGCGCTCGCCCGTGGGCTGCGTCTGTCCATCTTCACGGCCGACCTGTTCGCCACCGGCAACGACCGGGACAACCGAGCGGCCGTGCAGGCGGTCGGGCGGGAGAAACTCGACCTGGTGGGCCTGGCGCTGCACGCCCCCCGCAACGTGGTCGACAAGGTGGTCAAGGGTACGACCATGCACCCCTGAGGCGACGGCCGACGGGATCGTGCACGGGTTGTTCAGCCGACGTTCCGGTGGGGGTTCCACTGTGGTGAGCGGCGGGCGCTTGCATCGGCGCGGCGGCAACGGCCGCCGACTCGATGCGGGAGGCGATGTGCGTACCACTTCCAGAAAGGCTCGGGCCGTCGCGTCCGCCGCGGTGGCGATCTCGCTGCTCGCGGCGACGCCGGCACTCGGCGCGCCGGGGCACCCGACCCCGGGGCACCCGGGTACGGGCGCGAGCTGCGCGCCGGACGCCTCGCTGCTCGGCTTCTCCGACGCTCTCGACAAGACGGCCTTCCGGGGCACTCCGGTGGCCGGCCTGTCCGCGCTGTCGTTCACCCGCCCCGGGCGTGCCCTCGCGCTGGTGGACAACATCGGCACCACTCCCGCCCGGGTCTACGAGCTGGGCCTGGACACCGGCCGGCGCGGCGTGGACGTCGGTGTCCGCGACGTCACGGTGCTCACCCGGCCCGACGGCACGCCGTACACCGGTGCCGACTTCGACGGGGAGGGGCTCGTCGCCGAGCGCGGCGGGGACACCGTCCTTGCCGGCTCCGAGCGGGAGCCCTCGATCCGCCGGTTCCGGCTCTCCGACGGCCGGGAGATCGGCTCGCTGCCGGTGCCGGCCCGCTTCCAGGTCACCCCGGCCGGTGAGGCCGCGGTCAACCAGACCTTCGAGGCGCTGACCGCCACCGGGGACCACCGGGTGCTCTACGCCGGGATGGAGGGCCCGCTCGCGGCGGACGGCCGCGACGCCGAGGGCCGCGGCCGACAGCGGATCATCCGGTACGACGGCCGCGAGGGCGGCGCGTACGCGCCGACCGCGCAGTACGCGTACCGCACCGACCCGAACCTCGGTCTGGTCGAGCTGATCGCGCTCGGCGACGACCAACTGCTCTCGGTGGAGCGGGGCTTCACGACCGGGGTGGGGAACACCGTGCGGGTGTACCGGGTCTCGGCGACCGGCGCGCCCGACGTGTCCGCCGTCGAGTCCCTGTCGACCACGACCGACCCGCGCTCGTGGTTGGGCAAGGAGCTGCTGGTCGACATCGCCGACTGCCCGCCGTCCGGCGCGACCACGAAGCAGCCGCAGCCCAATCCGTTGCTGGACAACATCGAGGGCGCCGCGCTCGGCCGTGACCTGCCGGGCGGTCGCCGCGAGCTGTACCTGATCAGCGACGACAACGGCAGCGCCACCCAGACCACCCGGGTGTACGCGCTGTCGGTGAAGCTGCGACCCGAGGTGACGTTGCGGGAACGGGCGCTGCTGTCGGCGACCGCGTACCAGCCGGGGCCGGTCTCCGGCACCCAGCTCGCCACCACCCCGGTCAACGGGATCACCGCGCCCTTCCCCGGCCAGCCCATTCCGGGCTTCTCCGCGGTGATCCCGGCCCAGCCGGGTGACCGTTCCGGCCGGCGGCTGCTCGCCATGCCGGACAACGGGTTCGGCGCGAAGACCAACTCGGCCGACTTCCTCCTGCGGGCGTACGAGATCGAACCGGACTACCAGCGTCACGGCGTGACCGTCCGGGGGCACATCGGTTTCCGCGACCCCGACCGCAGGGTGCCGTTCCCGATCGTGAACGGCGACACCCGGGACCGCCTGCTGACCGGCGCGGACTTCGACATCGAGTCGCTGGCCCGCGACGCGCGGGGCGACCTGTGGATCGGCGACGAGTTCGGCCCGTACCTGGTGCGCACCGACCGGACCGGAAAGGTGCTGCAGGCGCCGATCCCGCTGCCGGACGGCACCAGGTCTCCGCAGTCGCCGGATCTCGCCCCGGGTGAGACGCCGACCCTGCGGGCCAGCAACGGTTTCGAGGCGATGGCGACCAGCGCGGACGGCTGGACGCTGTACCCGATCCTGGAGGGCGCCCAGGTCGACGACCCGGACCAGCGCCGCCGGGTGGTCTACGAGTTCGACGTGCGGCACAACCGGTACACCGACCGCACCTGGTCGTTCCGGGTGGACGACCCGTCCCTGCTGGTCGGGGACGCGGCGGTGCTCGACGGTCACCGGCTGCTGCTGATCGAGCGGGACAACGGCATGGGCCGGCAGTCGGTGGTCAAGCGACTGGTGGTGACCGATCTGGACGAGGTGGGCGCGGACGGCTACCTGCCCCGGCGCACCGTTGTCGACCTGATGCGCGTGGCCGACCCGAAGGGTGTCTCCACTCCGGCCCGTCCGGGCGAGTACGGCGTCGGCCCGCTCTTCTCGTTCCCGTTGCAGTCGGTCGAGTCGGTGCTGCCGCTCGGCGGCGAGCGGGTGCTGGTGGCCAACGACAACAACTTCCCGGGCAACGACGGTCGTATCCCGGGGCGTCCGGACGACACGGAGCTGATCGTGATCGACGTGCCCGGCCTGCGCTGACATCTCCGTTCCGAACGACCCCCGGCAGCATTGCGCCGGGGGTCGTCGCGTTCACCGGGAGGCGGCGGGCGTTCGCAGACATTGATATCAATGAACGGCGCTGTAATAATTAACACACTTTACAAATGCTGTGGCACCTGGAGGACGACGAGATGACACGACGACTGGCCGGAGCCCTCCCCCGCATCCGCCTGACCTCCACGCTCGCCGTGGTCGTGCTCGCCGTACCGGCGGCGCTGGCCGTCGGCGCATCGCGCGCGACAGCCGCCACGACCGGCGCCATCACGGGGTACGGCGGCAAGTGCGTCGACGTGGCCGCCGCCAACCCGGCCAACACCACGGCGGTCCAGCTCTACACCTGCAACGGCTCGACGGCGCAACAGTGGACGGTGGGCGACGACGGCACGATCAGGGCGCTGGGCAAGTGTCTCGACATCGCCGCCGGCAGCACCGCGAACGGCGCACGCGTCCAGATCTACGACTGCAACGGCACCGGGGCGCAGCAGTGGTCGGCGAGTGCCGGGCAACTGGTCAACCCCACCTCCGGCAAGTGCCTCGACGCGACCGGCCCCAGCTCCGCCGACGGCACTCCGCTGCAGATCTGGAGCTGCACCGGCACCGCCAACCAGACCTGGACGCTGCCCACCGGCGGCACCATACCACCCCCGTCGAGTGGGTTCACCCACCCCGGCGTGCTGGTCAGCCGGGGGCAACTCGACTTCGTACGCGGTCGGGTGCAGGCCGGCGCGCAGCCGTGGACATCGGCCTACAACCAGATGATGGGCAGCCGGTACGCCTCCCTGTCGCGTACGCCGGCACCCCGGTCGGTGGTCGAGTGCGGGTCGTACTCCAACCCCAACAACGGCTGCACCGACGAGCGGGAGGACGCGATCGCCGCGTACACCCACGCCCTCGCCTGGTATCTCACCGGGGACTCCCGGTACGCGCAGAAGTCCATCCAGATCATGGACGCGTGGTCGGCCACGATCACCGCGCACACCGGCAGCAACGCACCGTTGCAGACCGGCTGGGCCGCCTCGGTCTGGCCCCGCGCCGCCGAGATCATCAAGTACACGTACTCGAGTTGGCCCAACGCCGACCGGTTCGCCACCATGCTGCGCACCGTCTACCTGCCGGTGGTCCGCATCGGCTCGAACAGCAACGGCAACTGGGAACTGACCATGATGGAGGCAGCCGTCGGCATCGCCGTCTTCCTGGAGGACCGCAGCGCCTACGACGCGGCGGTCACCCGCTTCCTCAACCGCACTCGGGCCTTCGTCTACCTGCCCAGCGACGGTGCGTTGCCGTACACGGTGCCCGGCAGCGGCCTGGACACCAGCTCCGAGATCATCGGCTACTGGCAGGGCCAGTCCACCTTCGTCGCGGGCCTCGCCCAGGAGACCTGCCGCGACTTCGTCCACACCGGGTACGGGATCTCCGCCATCTCGCACGTCGCGGAGACCTCGCGGATCCAGGGACGGAACCTGTACCCGCAGGTCGGTGAGCGGCTGCGGCAGGCACTGGGCTTCCACTCCCGCTACCAGCTCGGCGAGGCGCCGCCCTCCTGGCTCTGCGGCGGCAGCCTCACCCGGGGCCTCGGCCCGATCACCGAGGTCGGCTTCAACGCGATGAGCACCCGGCTGGGCAACGTCATGACCAACACCCAGACGCTCACGCTGCAACAACGCCCGGCGGGCAGCAACAACCTGTTCGTCGCCTGGGAGACGCTGACCCACGCCGGCAACCCGAACTGACCGGACCACGGTGGGTCGGCGCCGAGACGCTCGACGCCGACCCGCCGCGGTGTTCAGCCGTCGGCCCCCGGGGCCGCCACCGGGCTGACCCGCGACGCCCGCCGGGCCGGCAGCCTGCCGGCCGGCGTGGTCGGCTGAGGGGCCGACGGCGCGACGGCCACTGACCTAACATCGTCATCAGTCGATGACTGGTCCGCTGCGGTCACCCGGAAGCGAGGCAAGCATCATGCGCGATCATCAGGTGCGCGGCGTCCGATCCAGGGCAGCCGCCCTGGCCGCCTGCGCGTTCACGGCGGCGGTGGTGGCGGGCGCGACCCCGGCGTACGCCGCGGCGGACACCGAGCGCCCCACCGCGCCCGGCGCCATCACCGTCGTCGCCGTCGACACCACCTGGATCGAGTTGACCTGGGCGGCCGCGACCGACAACGTCGGGGTGGTCGGCTATCCGGTCGGCGCGCGATTCGAGGACACCGGCGCCCACTATTCGACCGACACCACCAGCATCCGGATCACCGGCCTGCGACCCTCGCGCACGTACGTCTTCTCCGTCGCGGCGGTGGACGCGGCCGGCAACAGGTCGCTGAACGATCCGACACTGCGGGTGACCATGCCGCCGGGTGACGACCAGCCGCCCGGCGCACCCGGCCAACCGGTCGCCTACGACGTCGCCGCGACGGCGGTGTGGCTGCGCTGGACCCACTCGGTCGAGAACGTCGCCCTCGACCGGTACGAGGTGTTCCGGGTCGACGCCGGCGGCGCTCTCACCCGGGTCGGTGAGGTGTACCAGTACCCGCCGCGCAACAGCACCCAGGTCAGCGGGTTGACGCCGAACACCACGTACACCTTCGTGGTGCGGGCCCGCGACGAGGCCGGCCACCTGTCCCCGCCGTCCGCGCCGGTCACCGTGACCACGCTTCCCCCACCACCGAGCTGCTCGGTCCGGTCGACCGTGGCCCAGTGGCCGGACGGCTTCGTGGCACGCCTCGCGGTCACCAACACCGGCCCGACCCCGATCGACGGGTGGACGATGAGCTGGCGGTTCTACGCCGGTCAGCAGCTGCGCGGCCTGTGGGGCGCGGAGGTCGTCGACCGGGACGGCAGCTACCTGCGGGTGCGCAACGTCCGCCACAACGGGCTGATCCCGCCCGGCGGCACGGTGTCGCTGGGGGTCGTCGCCAGCGGTTCGCAGACGCCGCAGGAGGTCACTGTGAACGGTGGTGTCTGCCAGGTGGCGGACGAGTAACGCTCGCGTTCGAGGTCTGGCGCGCGCCGCGACATCTTGCGACGCTAGCGAATATGTATGACTACGACCTGGTGGTGCTGGGCTCCGGGCCCAGCGGTCAGAAGGCCGCGATCGCCGCGGCCAAGCTCGGCAGGCGGGTCGGCATCGTGGACCGCCGCGACATGATCGGTGGGGTGTGCATCAACACCGGCACCGTGCCGTCCAAGACGCTACGCGAGGCCGTGCTCTACCTGACCGGCCTGAGCCAACGTGACCTCTACGGCAGCAGCTACCGGGTCAAGGACGAGATCACGGTCAGCGACCTGGCGGCCCGGACCCAGCACGTCATCACCAGGCAGACCGACGTCATCCGCAACCAGCTCGCGCGCAACCGGGTCGCCATGATCACCGGCACCGGCCGGTTCGCCGACGCGCACTCGATCTGGGTCGACGGCGGGTCCGGCCGGGAGTCCAAGGTGACCTTCGACAAGATCGTCATCGCGGCGGGCACCCGTCCGGCCCGCCCGGACAGCGTCGACTTCGACGACCGCACGATCGTGGACTCCGACGGCGTCATCAACCTCCAGGCCGTACCCCGCAGCATGGTCGTGGTCGGCGCCGGGGTGATCGGCATGGAGTACGCCTCGATGTTCGCCGCCCTGGGCACGAAGGTGACCGTCGTCGAACGGCGCGAGCGGATGCTCGACTTCTGCGACGACGAGATCGTCGAGTCGCTGAAATACCACCTGCGCGACCTGTCCGTGGCGTTCCGCTTCGGCGAGGAGGTCGCCGCCGTGGAGAAGCACCAGACCGCCGCGCTGTGCATCCTCAAGAGCGGCAAGAAGATCGTCGCGGACACGGTCATGTACTCCGCCGGCCGGCAGGGCCAGACCGACGACCTGGCGCTGGAGGCGGCCGGGCTGGAGGCGGACCGACGCGGCCGGATCACGGTGGACGCCAACTACCGCACGAGCGTGGACCACATCTACGCGGTCGGTGACGTGATCGGCTTCCCCGCTCTCGCGTCCACCTCGATGGAGCAGGGCCGGCTGGCCGCGCAGCACGCCTGCGGCGAGCCGATCCGGGAGATGCACGGCCTGCAACCGATCGGCATCTACACCATCCCGGAGATCAGCTTCGTCGGGCAGACCGAGGCGCAGCTCACCGAATCCTCGACACCGTTCGAGGTGGGCATCGCGCGGTACCGGGAGTTGGCCCGCGGGCAGATCGTCGGCGACTCGTACGGGATGCTGAAGCTGCTCGTCTCCCCCGACGACGGTCGGCTGCTCGGCGTGCACGTGTTCGGCACCGCCGCCACCGAGATCGTCCACATCGGGCAGGCGGTGATGGGCTGCGGCGGCACGATCGACTACCTGATCGATGCGGTGTTCAACTACCCCACGCTGGCCGAGGCGTACAAGGTGGCCGCCCTCGACGCATCCAACAAGATCCGCAACATCACCCGCATCGACGGCTGACCCCTCTCCCCCCTCCCGGTGATCAAGAGGTTTGCGTCATCCGGCGCGGCGTGTCGTGACGCAAACCTCTTGATCACCCACTGGGGTGGGGCCGGTGCGGGGGCGGGTCGCCTCCGCACCGGCCGGGGGTTTCTCAGCCTGCGGAGCAGGTGGGGCTCAGGGTGCCGGCGGTGCCGTTGGCCTGGAACCCGAACTCGGTGGACTGCCCGGCGCCGACCTGACCGTTGTAGGACACGTTGCGCCAGTTCGTGGTGCCGGTGTTACCGCTGCGGTCGGCGCTCCACGCGTTGGTGACCGTCGCTCCCGATGGCAGCGCGATCGTCACCGTCCAGCCGTTGAGGGCCGATGAGCCGGCGGTCACCCGCACGCTCGCCACGAAACCACCTGTCCACTGGTTCACCGACACCGTCGCGGTGCAGCCACCCGGGCCCGGGGGCGGGGTCGTGGGCGGCGGGTCGGTCGGCGGCGGCGTGGTGGTGGGCGGCGGGTCCGTCGGCGTGGTGCCGTTGTTCAGCGCGGCGAGCACCGCGTCGTACGCCGGCTTCTTCGAGCCGTTGCTGTTGAACAGCAGCGGGGTCTGGCTGGCGCGCCACGAGTCACTGTCCCGGATGCCCCACACCGTGATCCCGGTGCAACGCGAGACGGCGAGGCAGTCCTCCACCACGCTGCGGTAGGTGTTCGGCGACGCGCCCTGGATGTCCAACTCGGTGATCTGCACGTCCACACCGAGCGCCGCGAAGCTGGACAGCGTGGTGCGGTAGTTGCTGACGTACGGGGAGTCGTTGTTGAAGTGCGACTGGAACCCGACGCAGTCGATCGGCACACCACGCGCCTTGAAGTCGCGCACCATGTTGTACACGGCCTGCGTCTTCGCGTGCGTCCAGTTGTCGGTGTTGTAGTCGTTGTAGCACAGCTTCGCGTTCGGGTCGGCCGCGTCGGCCGCCCGGAACGCCGCCTCGATCCAGTCGTTACCGGTGCGCTGCAGGTTGGAGTCGCGACGGGCGCCGGAGCTGCCGTCGGCGAACGCCTCGTTCACCACGTCCCACGAGTGGATCTTGCCCCGGTAGTAGGTGGCCACCTGGGTGACGTGGTTGAGCATCGCCGAGCGCAGCGCGCTGCCGCTCATGCTCTCCATCCACCCCGGCTGCTGCGAGTGCCAGGCGAGGGTGTGCCCCCGCACGCTCATGCCCCGGCTGATGGCGTGGTTGACGATCCGGTCGGCGTCGGTGAAGCTGAACCGCCCCTGCTGCGGCTCGGTCGCGTTCATCTTCATCTCGTTCTCGGGCGTCACCGAGTTGAACTCACGGTTCAAAATCGTCGTGTACGCCGAGTCGGACAGCTTGTACGCCGCCACCGCCGCGCCGAAGTACCGACCCTTCTCGGCGGCGGACGCGCCCAGGGTCGTGCCGGCGGCGGCCGGTGCCGTCATGAACAGCGCCATGCCGGCGGCGAGGGCGCCCACGCCGGTCAGCGCCATGGCGGCTCTCGATGCCGCCTTCCATCTGGTCCTTCTCATCTCGGGCGACTCCTTCTGTGTGGTGGGTGGGAAGGAAAATCAGGACACCGAACAGGCGGCACCGTTGAGGGCGAACGACGAGGGTTTGCCGGTACCGCCCTCGTGCGTGGCCTGGAAGCCGATCTCGACCGACGCGTTCGGGGCGATGGTGGGGTTGTAGGAGACGTTGCGGGCGGTGACCGCGCCGCTCGTCGGGGCGTACTGGGCGTTCCAGCCGCTGGTGATGCGCTGTCCGCTGGGCAGCGTGAAGGTCAACGCCCACCCGTTCACGGCGGCGGAACCGGTGTTGGTGATGGTCACGCTCGCGGTGAGCCCGCTGTTCCAGGCGTTGACCGTGTAGCCGACCCGGCAGGCACCACCGCTCGGAGGTGGAGTGGTCGGCGGTGGGGTGGTCGGCGGCGGAGTCGTCGGAGGCGGGGTCGTCGGCGGCGGGGTCGTCGGCGGCGCGGTGCCGTCGAGGCCGAAGAAGCGGATCACCTGCGCGGCGTCGACCGGGATGTTGTGGGTTACGCCCTGCATGCTGATCGCCTCGACCGGGGCCGTCGGGCCGCTGCTGCCGTACCGGGTGCGGGTGTAGCCGGACTGCGGGGAGTCGGTGTACGTCGGAGTCTGGCTCAGCCCGTGCACGTTGGTCCACTGCTTGAGCTGCTCACCGAAGTTCGGGTAGCGCAGCGTGTCGTCGTTGGTGCCGTGCCAGATCTGCATCCGGGGCCGCTGGCCGGTGTAGCCCGGGTACGCCTCGCGGACCAGGTCACCCCACTGCTGTGCGGTCCTGATGAGTTGCCCGTTCGCGCACTGGCTGTTCCACTCGGAGGTGCCGCCGGTGGCGAAGCAGGCGAACGGCACCCCGGCGAAGGACGCGCCGGCCGCGAACACGTCCGGGTAGACGCCCAGCATGACGTTCGTCATCATCGCCCCGGACGAGGTGCCGGTCGCGAAGATCCGTGCGGGGTCGGCGGAATACCGCTGTCGCACGTAGTCGACCATCGACATGAGCCCGACCGGGTCGCTGCCGCCGCCACGGCGTAGCGCCTGGGGCGAGTACACGTCCCAGCATTTGCTGCTGCGGGTCGCCGACGGATAGATCACGATGAACCCGTACCGGTCCGCGAGGGACGCGTACTGCGTGCCGGAGTGGAACGCGGGGCCCGTGCCGGTGCAGTAGTGCATGGCCAGGAGGATCGCCGGCCGGGACGCCACCCGGTCCGGGACGTAGAGGTGCATCTGCAGGTTGGTGGGGTTGGTGCCGAAGTTGGTCACCTGCGTCAGCGTCGCCGCCGACGCCGGCGCGGCGAACGTCAACGCGGCGGCGGCCAGTGTGACGGCCGCCATGGCGACGCCGAGCATCCGGGTCTTCAGTGTCATGGTCGCGATCCCTTGCGAAAAAGGCGCGTGGAAGGGGACTCAAGTCGAGGACTGCCCTTCGCCCGACCTTGACCGCGGCTCGCGTGACCAAGTCAGCTTCAATCGAGCAGACTCGATTGTCAAGACTTCCGGAAACCTTTCGCCGCAACGGTTTCCGGGATCACCTGCGGGCTCGACGGCATCGACGGAGGTCATCGCCGACGATAATCGGCGACCAGTTACCGGGATGTTCTCGGAACATGCCGGACGACCGACGGGAGGGTCAGTAGATGTCCCGCCCTCGCTCGTCGGGCACGCCGGACTTGCGGTAGAAGTACGTGTTGATCTGGTCGCGCCACTCGGTGGCGCACCGCACCTGCTCGTCGAGGCGTTCGGCGACCCGCTCGTACACCGCCGGATCGATCATCCCGTTCAGCGCCCGCCACCGCCGCCGCATCGCGGCCACCTCCTCGACGCCGGCGAAGTGGGTGTCGTAGATGTGCTGGATGACCGTCGACCCGCTGTGCAGCACGTGCCCGTACGGGACGTGGTGGAAGAAGAGCAACAGCTCGTCCGGGCAGGTTTCCAGCGACTCGTACACCTGCGCCCAGTGCGGCGGGTACTGGCCGGTGAACCCGGTGCCCGACGCGCGGGTGCGGTCCACGCCGACACCGTCGCGGTCGGCGAAGTGGTAGGTGCCCCACCGCGTGTACTCGTACCCGTCGACCCCGGGGCCGTAGTGGTCGCCGGGATTGACCATGAAGCCGACGCCCAGCGGGGCGGTGTACCGCTCGTAGGTGCGCCACGAGTCGTCCATGACCTCGTGCAGCGTCCGCCGCACGAGGTCCGGGTCGGCGGTCGCCGACGGCGGGAAGGTCAGCATGATCCATTCGTCGAGGACCGCCGTGGGGTCCCGCCGGGGGTCCCAGGCCAGCCGGCCGAACGTGTACAGGTTGGCCTGCGCCAACGGGTGCCCGGTCCAGAAGAGGTCGTCGCCCACGTTGGCGACCGCCACCAGGCCGCCGCCCGCGCCGGACTCCCCCGCCACCACGTCGGCCACCGCCCGCCCGTCCGGACCCCAGGGCGTGAACCGCAGCACCTCGCTCCACCACGGGCCGAGGTGGCAGACGTGCCGCTGCTGGCCGGTGTACTCCTGGGTGACCTGGAACTCCACCGCCACCCGGGTGGCCGGCATCGCGGCGATCACCGGGGAGACCGGTTCCCGGGTCTGGAAGTCCACCGGACCGTACTTCACCTGCACGACCACGTTGGTGCGGAAGCGGCCGTCGAGCGGGGCGAAATGGTCGTACGCGGCGCGCGCCCGGTCGGTGGACCGGTCCCGCCAGTCCTGGTGGTGGTTGTAGACGAACGCCCGCCAGTGCACCACTCCCCCGAACGGGGCCAGCGCCTCGGCCAGCATGTTCGCCCCGTCGGCGTGGTCACGCCCGTAGGTGAACGGGCCGGGTTGCCCCTCCGAGTCGGCCTTCACCACGTAGCCGCCGAAGTCCGGGATGCGGTCGTACACCGCGCGGGTGGTCGCGGCCCACCAGGCCCGCACCCCTTCGTCCAGGGGATCGGCCGTCGCCAGGCCGCCGAGGACCACCGGCGCGGCGAAGGTCACCGACAGGTGCACCCGGATGTGGTACGGACGCAGCACGTCGGCGATCTCGGCGACGTCGCCGAGCCGGTCGGTGAGCAGCAGCGCCTCGGTCCGGGCGACGTTGACGTTGTTCACCGAGATCGCGTTGACACCGCTCGCGGCCAACAGTCGCCCGTACTCCCGGATGCGGGCCAGGTCACCACGCGGACGGCCGTCCTGCCAGAAGATCGAGCCGCCCGCGTACCCCCGTTCGACCTGGCCCATCACCGGGTGCACGGCCACGTTGTCCCAGTGGTCCAGCATCCGCCGACGCAGCGCCGGTCGGTGCCGCTCGGCAGGACGCTCGGCGTCGAAGGCCGCCGCGCAGAGCCGGACCACGTGGAACAGTCCGTACAGCAGGCCGGCGGGCGCGTCGGCCAGCACCACCGTCACGTCACCGTCGCGGGTGAGCAGGAAGCCCTCGTCGCCGAGCGGCCCGGCGTCGCCGAGCTCGGTCAGCGCCGCCTCTCCGGCCGCCCGCGCCGACCGCACCACCGAGTTGGGTAACTCGTCCGCGCCGCGCACGGCGAACACGAGGTCGACGTCGACGTCCCAGGAGGGGGAATGCCACACCCGCCCGCCGTAGCGGGCGCAGGCCCGCGACACCTCGTGCAGCACGGTGTCGACGATCAACCCGTCACCGTGGACGAGGACGCGGCGCGCGCCGAGCGACCGGAACGCCTCCGGGGGCAGCCAGGCCGGGTGCACGCGTGGCTCCTCGGTCTCCATCGGATCGTCGACGAACATCAGTTGCTCCAGGTGGACCGACTCGTCGGCGTTCACCAGTCCTCCTTCAACACCACGACTCCGTACGCCGGCAGGCGCATCGTCGAACCGGTCCAGATCCGGTCACCGGTGAGCAGGTCGACCCCGCCGCGACGGGCGGGCACCTCGACCGCGTCGGCGCGGTGGTTGAGCAGGAACAGCAGCCGCGAGCCGTCCGGCGCGACCCGGACGGCGGATTCCAGGTCCGCGACGTCCGGGTAGGGCCCGATCACGTCGTGCCGCGCGAGCACCTGCCGGACCACCCAGGAGACCCCGGTCTGGTCCAGGTCGGTCGCCACGTACCAGCCGTCACCGTCGCCGAAGGAGTTGCGGGTCACCGCCGGTGTGCCCGCGTAGAAGTCGGCCTGGTAGGTGCCGACCACCTGCGCGCCCTGCGGGATCACCAGCTCGAACAGCAGCCGCGCCTCGACCTCGACAGCCTCGGCACCGTCACCGAGTCGGACCGGGTTGACCACCTCCGGGCCACGGGCGTCCCACTCGTCGACCCGGACACCCGTCAGCTGCCCGAGCGGGCCCGGCACGTCCATCAGGAAGGCCTGGTCGTTCTCGTCCACCCGACCGGACAGGTAGGTGGTCAGCACCGACCCGCCGCGCGCCGCCACGTCCTCCAGGCGCTGCGCCAGGTCGCCCTTGAGCATGTGCAGGGCCGGCGCGACGACCACGTCGTAGCCGGACAGGTCGGCGGTCACCGCGACGACGTCCAGGTCCACCCCGGCGTCCCATAGCGCCCGGTGGTACGCGAGCACGACCTGTTGGTAGCGGACCAGTCGGGACGGGCCGTCGGAGATCTCCAGAGCCCACCAGCTGTCCCAGTCGAAGAGCAGCGCCACCCGGGCGGGCGTCCGCGCGCCCAACGACGCCGAGCCGAGCCGGTCCAACTCGGCACCCAGCTCGGCGACCTCCCGGAACACGCGGGTGTCGGAGCGGCCGGAGTGGCCGATGACCGCGCCGTGGTACTTCTCGCTGGCGCCCCGGGAGGCGCGCAGCTGGAAGAACAGCACCGCGTCGGCGCCGTGCGCCACCGCCTGCCAACTCCACAGCCGCATGAGACCGGGCCGCTTCAGCGGATTGACGTCGCGGCACGCGGTCACGCCCGGGGACTGTTCCATCAACCAGAACGGCTGGCCGTCCTTGAGCCCTCGCATCAGGTCGTGGGTCAGCGCCATCCGGGCCGCCGACTCGTCGTCGGGCGGGTAGTTGTCCCAGGAGGCGAAGTCCAGGTGCGCCGCCCAGCGGTGGTAGTCGATCGGCCGGTACATGCCCATGAAGTTGGTCGTCACCGGCAGGGTGGGGCTGGACTCCCGGATGGCGGCCTTCTCGTCGTGGAAGTTGGCCAGCATCGCGTCGGAGGAGAACCGCAGGTAGTCGAGGGTGATGCCCGGGAACGCGGTGTGGTCCGGGCCGCGCCAGTGCTCGGTCAACGCCGACGGTGGCTCGATCTGCTCCCAGTCGGTGAAGGTGTGCGACCAGAAGGTCGTGTACCAGGCCGCGTTCAGGTCGTCGAGGGTGCCGTAGCGGTTGCGCAGCCAGCCCCGGAAGCCGTCCGCGCACAGCTCGCAGTAGCAGGCGCCGCCGTACTCGTTGCCCACGTGCCACGCCACGACCGCCGGGGTGTCGGCGTAGCGACGGGCGACCCGGCGGGCCAGCTCGACGGAGAGCCGGCGGTAGACCGGCGAGCTGGGGCAGGAGTTGTGTCTGCGGCCGAACCGGTGCTTGCGACCGTCGAAGTCGGTGCGGGTCACCTCCGGGTACGCCTTCGCCAACCACGCCGGGTGAGCCGCGGTGCCGGTCGCCAGGCAGATCCCGCGCCCCTCGGCGGCGGCCCGCTCCACGATCCGGTCCAGCAACGAGAAGTCGTACACGTCCTCGGCGGGCTGGGTGAGCGCCCAGTCGAACACGCCGAGCGTGACCAGGTCGATCCGGGCGCTGTCGAAGAGACGGTGGTCCTGCTTCCACACGTCCTCGGGCCACTGCTCCGGGTTGTAGTCGCCCCCGAAGGGCACCTTCGCGGTGACGGGCAGGCTCATGAGGTGAACTCCTTCCGGATCAGCTCGACCATCGGGTCGCCGACGCGCAGCAGCGCGAGGGCCGCGACCGAGGCGAGCAGCACCAGCACCGCCTCCGAGAAGACCGCGGTGACGCCGGTCGCCGCCGCCAGCAGCAACGCGGTGCCGACGGTGACTCCGGGGGTACGCACGAGGAAGTGCACGGCCAGCCGGAGAACGTCCCGGGTGCGGAAGTCGAACAGCGAGGTGATCACCAGGGCGTTGGCCGCGGCGAGTGTCACCGCCACGGCGAGCAGGACCAGCGGCACCGTCCACCAGCCGGGCAGGCCGACCGCGTCCCGGTAGGCGAGGTTCATGGCGAGCACGGTCAGCCACAGCAGCGTCGGCGTCCAGACGCGCAGCGCGCCGGACAGGTTGGTCCGGTACCCGCGCCAGAACGTGGCGGCCGGGCGCAGGTCGGTCAGGTCGGGGCGCTGGTGGCGCAGGGCGTACAGGGCGGCGGAGGTCGCCGGGCCGACCGGCACCAGGAGCAGGGCGACCAACGGCAGGTTGCTGGGGTCGCGGTCCAGCAGCAGTAACGGAAGCAGGCCGGGCACTGCGGTGAGCAGGAGCAGCAGCTCGACCACGAGCAGGATGTAGACCCGCGCGCTGATCCGCGACAGTGGTCCGTCGCCGAACTGTCGCCAGGTCTGGGCCGCCCCACTCACTGTCGCTCCTTCTGGTCGCTTCGCCGGAGGGCGGGCGGGTCGCGCGCGTCGCACCGGCCGGTGGTCGACGGGGCGTCCGGTCGAGCGGGTGACCCCGCCCGACCGGACACCGCGCCGATCAGCCGTTGTTCTTCTGGAACCGCTCGTACGCCTTGTTGACCAGGTCGATGTACTGCTCGGAGTTCTTGGCCTTCAGCTCGGCCACGTACGCGTCCCACTCGCTGAGGGGCCGCTGGCCGAGGGCGAACTTCAGCGTGTTCTGGGTGACGAAGTCCTTCAGCGGCGTCTCCCAGAGCGACACCTGCTCGCGCTCCTCGTCGGTGAACGGGCGCGGCGGGGGGACCGCCCTCGGCTTGCGGGCGTCCATCACCTTCTGGAACTCCAGTTCCTCCGGGGAGAAGAACCCACGGACCAGGTCGGGCGTGCCGCCGTAGGCGAAGACGCCGTTGTGGAAGCCGAAGTCCTTCTGCAGGTGCTTGGGCGCCTTCGGGTGGAGGCCGAGGAAGTCGATGCCGGGGTCGAGCGTGCGCTTGCCGGAGGCGTCCTTGGTGAAGGTGGTGCCCTCGACGCCCCAGCGGGCGAACTCCAGGCCGGCGTCCGAATACCACAACCAGTCGATGAACTGCATCATGGCCACGAAGTTCTTGCTCTCCCGGGCCTTCGAGGAGATCATGATGCCGTTCTCCAGCCGGGGGAACGGGTTCACCTCGCCGGCCGGGCCGATCGGCAGCGGGATCTTGGCCATCTTCGCGTTCGGCAGGGTCTTGGCCAGGTCGGGGCGGTGGTTGTTGACCAGGGTCTGCGCGTTGCCGGTGACCACGAAGGACTTGCCGTTGGCGAGCTTCTGGCGTGCCTGGTCGTCGGTCTGGGTGAAGCTCTCCGGGTCGAGCAGCCCTTCGGAGACGAGCTTGTGCAGGTACGTGACCACCTGCTTGTACTGCTCCGACGAGCCGGTGTAGGTGAACTTCTTCGCCGTCGCGTCCCAGGTGGCGTGCTGGAAGTCCCAGCCCGCGTAGGTGCCGTGCGACGAGCCGAGGATGCCCAGCAGGGCGCCGGTCGGGTTGGGCTTGCTGAAGAGGTCGGAGTACGGGTAGACGTCCGGGTACTTCGCCTTCATCGCCTTGAGCACCGCGTACAGGTCGTCCCAGGTCTTCGGGGTGGGCAGGTTCAGCTCCTGCATGATGTCGGTGCGCACCAGCACCGTGTAGTCCTGGGTGGGCTTCTCGTGCAGGCCGGGCAGCAGGTAGAACTTACCGTCGGCCTGCCGCAGGTTGTCGATCTCCGGCTGGAGGCTCCACTTGGTGATCTTGTCCTTGAGGTTGGGCATCAGATCCAGGTAGTCGCTGACCGGGAGGATCGCCCCGGAGGACACGAACGCGTCCTCCTGCGGGTGGTACGTCTTCGGAATGATCAGCGGGGCGTCCCCGGCGCCGATCAACAGGCTGCGCTTCTGCTCGTAGTCGCTCAGCGGGACGGCGACCGGCTCGATCTTGACGTTGGTCCGCTTGGTCAACTCGGACCAGAACAGCCAGTCGTCCTTGAGCGGGTAGAACGTGTGGTTGTTGTAGAGAGTGGAGAAGGAGAGCGCCTCGGTGGCCTTGAACTGGTCGCCGACACCGTACTTCTCCATCGCGCCGACCCGGTTCTCGGAGAGGTCCTTCGACTCGCCGGGGTCCTCGGAACACGCGGAGATGAGGGAGAGCGCGAGTAGACCCGCGGTGGCTACCGCCACGCGGCGCCACGTCTTGTGGAGCATGGCTCGTCCTTTCGGTGGTGGGGTTTCGGTGGAAGCGGTGTGCCGGCCGACGTCATCCCTTCACCGCGCCGAGCATCACGCCGCGGACGAAGTACCGCTGGACGAAGGGGTAGACCGCCAGGATGGGCAGGGTGGTGAGCACGATCGTCACGGCCTGGAGGGTGGCCGCGGCCTGGACCTTGTCGGCGTCGGCGGCGGCCGACTCGGCGCTCGTGGCGCCCGCGATGAGATTGCGGAGGTAGACCGTCACCGGGAGCAGGTCCTGCTCGTCCATGTAGAGGAAGGCGGTGAACCACGAGTTCCAGAAGGAGACCGCGTAGAAGAGCACCATCGTCGCGATGATCGCCTTCGACAGCGGCAGCACGATGCGCAGCAGGATTCCGTACGTGTTCAGCCCGTCGACCGCGGCTGCCTCCTCCAACTCGGTCGGCAGGCTCTCGAAGAACGCCTTCATGACCAGCAGGTTGAACACACTGATGGCGTTGGGGATCACCACAGCCCAGATGGTGTTCTTCATCCCCAGGCTGGTGACCAGCACGTAGTTGGGGATCAGACCGCCGGAGAAGAACATGGTGAACAGCGCGACACCGACCAGCAGGCCGCGCCCCTTGAGCTGGGGCTTCGACAACACGTACGCGTAGCAGGTGGTCAACACGATCGAGATGAGCGTGGCGACGACCGTGTAGACCACGGTGTTGCGGTAGTTCGTCCAGAACAGCCCGTCGGACATCAGCAGCTCGTACGCGGTCAGGTCGAACCCGCGCGGAACGATGGTCACCTTCCCGGCGAGGATGTACGCCTCTTCGCTGAGCGAGCGGGCCACGATGTTGAGGAACGGGTACAGCGTCACGAACACGACGCCGAGCAGGACGATCGTGTTGACGATTCGGAAGATCCGGTAACCCCGGCTGTCGTCTGGGCCGCGCGTCTTCGGGGCGTCGCGATTCGCGCCGAGAATCACCACAGGCTCGTCCCCAGTGTGCGACGGGAGATGATGTTCGCCGACAGGACCAGGACCAGCCCGATCACCGCCTCGAAGAGACCGATGGCGGCGGCGTAGCTGAAGTTGCTGGACTGGAAGCCCATCCGGAACAGGTAGGTGGAGACCACGTCCGCGGTGGGGTACGTCAGCGGGTTGTAGAGCAGCAGGATCTTCTCGAACCCGACCGCCAGGAAACTGCCGATGTTGAGGATCAGCAGCGTCATCATGGTGGGCCGGATGCCGGGCAGGGTGACGTGCCAGGTCTGCCGCAGCCGATTGGCGCCGTCGATCCGGGCGGCCTCGTACAGGTCCTCGTCGATGGTGGTGAGGGCGGCGAGGTAGAGGATCGTGCCCCAACCGACGGTCTGCCAGACCTCCGACGAGACGTAGATGGTGCGGAACCACTCCGGTTTCTGCAGGAACGCCACCGGGTCACCACCGAACAGCCCGACGATCTGGTTGGCCGTACCGCCGACCGAGGTGAACTGCGCGATCATCGCCGCCACGATCACGATCGACAGGAAGTGCGGCAGGTACGACACGGACTGCACGAACCGCTTGAACCGGCGGGCACGAACCTCGTTGAGCAGCAGCGCCAGCACGATCGGCAGCGGGAAGCAGACCAGCAGGGTCAGCGCTCCGAGCACCAGCGTGTTGGTGAACACGTCCCAGAACGTCGGGTCGGTGAAGAACATCCGGAAGTACCGCAGCCCGACCCAGTACTCACCGAAGATGCTGCCGCCCGGCTTGAAACGGCGGAAGGCGATGATGTTCCCGAGCATCGGCAGGTACCGGAAGATCAGGAAGAACAGCAGCGGCAGGACCGCGAGCGAGTAGAGCTGCCAGTCCCGGCGCAGCGCCTGCCGCCAGGTCCGGCGCCGTCGCGGCGGATGGGCGGGGCTGGCAACCGCCGGCGAGCGTGGCGGCGCCGGCGGGGGTGGCCGCAACGTGGATGTCACGACGGCCTCCTACACGGACTGCGGAACGGCCACGAGGGGCTCGATCCGCACCGACGTGAGCAGTTCCCGTTGGTGGCCGACCTGGCGCTCGGTGCCGGTCAACCGCAGCGGCAGACTCGCCACCACGTCGTCGCTGGACCGGCCGAACCGCAGCTCGACGTCGCCGGGCTCGACGATGCGTCGGCCGGAGAGCCCGGTGAACGAGGCGATGTCGGCCGGTACCCCGAACGTCACGTGCGCCGATTCGCCGGGCGCCAACGGCAGCCGGGTGTAGCCGACCAGCCGGACCACCGGGCGGGTGGTCTGCGCGACGGGGTCGTGCAGGTAGAGCTGCACGACCTCGGTGCCGGCCCGGTCACCGGTGTTGGCGACGGTGATCCGCACCCGTACCTCGCCGTCGACCGGCCAGACCGCCGGCTCGTCCGCCGCCTCGACGATGGTGGCGTCGGACCACTCGAAGGTGGTGTAGCTCAACCCGTGGCCGAACGGGTAGGTCGGCGTCGGGTCGATCGAGGAGACCTTGCTGCGCCGGCCGAGCGGCGGTGACAGGTAGGTGCTCGGCATCCCGCCCGCATCGCGGGGCACACTGACCGGCAACCGCCCGGAGGGGTTGACCTCGCCGGTGAGCACCTCGGCGAGCGCCTGCCCGCCGAGTTGGCCGAGGAAGAACGCCTGCACCACGGCCGCCGCGGCGTCGAACTCCGGCCCGAGCGCGTAGGGGCGGCCCGCCATCAGCACCAGGACGACCGGGGTGCCGGTGGCGAGAACGGCCCGGACCAGGTCGGCCTGCACACCGGGCAGCCGCAGGTCGACAGCATCGCAGCCCTCGCCCGAGGTGCCCCGGCCGAACATCCCCGCCCGGTCGCCGACGGCGAGCACGCACACGTCGGCGTCGGCCGCCGCGGCGACCGCGGCCGGGATGCCCGAGGTGTCCTCGCCGGTGATGCCGCAGCCGGGTACGTGGGTGAGCAGCGGGACACGTCGGGCCAACTCGTCACGCAACGAGGGGATGTCCAGGCCGAGCCCGAACCCGCTGTGGTTCACGCCCACGTGGTTGGGGAACGTGTAGCAGCCGAGCATGGCCATCGGATCGTCGGCGAGCGGGCCGACCACTGCCACCCGGCTGCCGACGGCCAGCGGGAGGACGCCGGTGTTGCGCAGCAGGACGACCGCCTCCCGCGCCAGGCGCACGGCGATGTCCTGGCTGACCTCGTCGTCGAACCGCAGGGAGGCCACGTCGTCGGGCACCGCCCGCCAACCCTCGTCGAGCAGACCCAGCTCGATCTTCTGGATCAGCACCCGCCGCAGCGCACGGTCGATCAGTGCCTCGTCGACCTCACCGCGACGTACCGCCTCCACCAGCGGCCCGCCGAAGGCGTCCACTGTGGGCAGCTCGACGTCGATGCCGGCCCGCAGGGCGAGCCGGGCGGCGTCGGCGGCGTCGGCGGCGACCCCGTGCAGGGTCTCCAGGAAACGAACGGCGAAGTAGTCGGCGACGACGGTGCCGGTGAAGCCCCACTCGTCGCGCAGCAGCCCGGTCAACAGGCCGGGGTCGGCGGCGACGGGCAGACCGTCGATCTCCGCGTAGGAGTTCATCACCGAGCGCGCACCGCCGTGGCGCAACGCCATCTCGAACGGCGGCAGGATGACGTCGGCCAACTCCCGGGGGCCCATCGGCACGGGTGCGTGGTTGCGGCCGCCCCGCGAGGCCGAGTAGCCGGCGAAGTGTTTCAGTGTGGCCACCACGCCCGCCCGCTCCAGGCCCCGCACGTACGCGGCACCCGTCGTCCCCACCAGGTAGGGATCCTCGCCGATCGTCTCCTCGGTGCGGCCCCAGCGGTAGTCGCGGGTGACGTCCAGCACCGGGGCGAGGCCCTGGTGCACACCGGCGGCGCGCATGGAGCGCCCGATCCGGTCGGCCATCGCCTCGACCAGGTCGGGGTCGAAGGACGCGCCCCAGCCGAGCGGGGTCGGGTAGACGGTGGCCCGGAACGCCGCGAACCCGGTGAGGCATTCCTCGTGCACCTGCGCCGGAATACCGAACCGGCTGGCGGCGACGATCTGCGCCTGCGAGGCGGCCAGCGACCGGGCGCCGAGCACCGGGTCGACCGGCGCGGTGCCGAACGGTCGGGTGAGCTGGCCCAACCCGTACCGGATGACGCTGTCCCACTGCGGCGTCTCGCTGATCATGTCGGACTGGTGCGGTGCGACGCCCTCACCGGTGGCGTCGGCGCCGACCCAGACCCCGACGAGTTGGGCGACCTTCTCCTCCAGCGACATCATGGGCACGAGCGCCTCGGCCCGCTCGGGCGGCGACAGCCGCGAATCGCGCCACGGCTCGGCGCCGCCGTCCCCGGGCAACTGACTTCTCATGCCACGACCCCTCAGCTCCGGCCACCTCCCGCGCCCCCACGGAGCTCGGTTCACAGCCGACGATTCCCACGATCCGAAACTTTCCGGAACCCCGCGTAACCTTTTCGGCAACCTAAGTGCCCCATCGATGAGTGTCAAGGGCTGCCATGGACCTTCGCCGATCGGTTGCGGAACGCCCTGACTCGTTCCAGCGCATCGACTGCTCACGAACCACGGGGTGGGCGGGACGGTCGAGGCGGCGACAGCATCGACTGGCGGGAATGGACGATCGTGTTAGGGTCTGCCGAAACTTTCGGATGTTGCGTGAGGCTGCGATGACGGAGCACCGCCCACTCGACCCACCCACCTCCACCACCATCGCGACGATCGCCAACGACGTCGGCGTCTCGGTCGCGACGGTGTCCAAGGTCCTCAACGGACGTGGCGACGTCGCTCCCGGCACCAGAGCCCGGGTGGAGGCGAGCCTGGACCGCCACCAGTACCAGCGCCGCGCCCGCCGGCCGTCGACCGGCAGCGGACGCGTCGAACTCGTGTTCCACGAGTTCGACACCGGATGGGCGATGGAGATCCTGCGCGGCGTGGAGGCGGTGACGACCGCGGCCGGCGTCGGCTTGTCGGTGGCCCAACTCGACGGCGCGCACCGCCCGCCGACCCGATGGCTGGAGGCACTGCTCGTCGACCGCCCCCTGGGTGTGGTGTTCGTCCTCTCCCATCTGGCCGAGGCCCAGCAACAACACCTGCGACGCCAGGGCATTCCGTTCGTCGTCGTCGACACCGACAGCGCGACCTCGGCCTCCGTGCCGACCGTCGGCTCGAACAACTGGAACGGCGGTCTGCTCGCCGCCCGGCACCTCCTGGACCTCGGTCACCGGCGGATCGCGGTGATCTCCGGACCACCCGACGTGCTGTGCAGCCGCGCCCGGGCCGCCGGCTTCCAGTCGGCCCACGAGGAGGCCGGCATGGTGGTCGACCGCGAACTGGTCCGCTACGGCGGCTTCTCCGCCGGCGCCGGGCATACCCACGGCCTCCAGCTGCTCCGCCGACCGGACCGACCCACGGCGATCTTCGCGGGCTCGGACATCCAGGCGATGGGGGTGCTCCGGGCCGCCCGCCAGTGCGGGCTGCGAGTGCCCGAGGACCTCTCGGTGATCGGGTACGACAATCTGCCCGTCTCCGCCTGGACCGACCCGGCCCTCACCACGATCAACCAACCGTTGCGCGACATGGCCGGCATCGCCACCCAGATGTTGCTGGACCTGACCAGAGGCAACGAGCCGGCGACCAGCCGGATCGACCTGGTGACCGAACTGGTCGTCCGGGAGAGCACCGCACCACCCGCCGACCCGCACTGACCCCGGCCCCTGCGAGGACCCGTGCCCTACACCGCCTTCACCCTCGACGAGCTCCGGCGGTACGCCCCGGACGTCGCCGAGCCCGACGACTTCGACACGTTCTGGCGGGACACGCTCGCCGAGGCGGCGACCCGACCGGTGCTCGTCGACGTCCGTCCGGAGCCCACCGACCTGCGGCTGCTCGACTCCTGGGATGTCACGTTCAGCGGCTTCGGTGGCGACCCCGTGCGGGCCTGGTACACCCGCCCGGCCGGTGTCGGGGAGGCACTGCCGACCGTGGTCGAGTACGCGGGCTACGGACGGGGCCGCGGCCTGCCGCACGAGCGGCTGACCTGGCCGGTGGCCGGGTACGCGCACCTGTTGATGGACAACCGGGGCCAGGCGGGGCAGTACGGCGCCGGGGACACCCCCGACCGGCACGGTGCGCCGGGCGGGCCCTGGCCGGTCACCTGGGGGATCCTCGATCCGCGCGACTACCACTACCGCCGTCTGATCACCGACGCGGTCCGGGCGGTGCAGGCGGTCCGCGCCCTGCCCGGGGTCGACGCCGACCGGGTCAGCGTGGTCGGCAACAGCCAGGGCGGCGGCCTCGCCCTGGCGGTGGCCGGTCTCGTCGACGACCTCGCCGCGGTGCTGACCAGCGCGCCGTTCCTCTGCGACATGCGAAGCGCCGTCCAGCTCACCGACCTCGCGCCGTACGGCGAGATCGCCCGTTACCTGGCCGTGCATCGGGAGGCCGAGGAGGCCGTGTGGCGCACGCTGTCCTACGTGGACGCTGTCGCCTTCGCCCGGCGGGCGACGGCACCGGCGCAGTTCGGGGTCGGCCGACGCGACACCGTCTGCCCGCCGCGAACCGCCTTCGCCGCCTACAACCACTACGGTGTCGCCAACGGTCGACCGGCCCCGCCGGAGCGCGAGATCCACGTGTACCCGTTCAACGGCCACGAGGGCGGCGAAGCGGTCCACGTCCGACGTCAACTGCGCTGGCTCGCCGCGGTGCTCCATCCCACCCACGCATCCGCGGTGTGACCACCGCCGATCAAGAGCCATCGATGTTATTTTCGGTCGTCATCGATTGCGCCTCGCACGCCGCCTGCGTTCGACAGCCGGCATCGACAACCGACCGACGGGGGAGATCATGAGGAGCCGCCCGCAATCACGTCACCTGATCCGATCACGCGCCATTCCCGCGACGATCGCGCTCGGCGCGATGGTCGTCGCCACCATGACCGGGCCGGTGCCCGCAGCCGCGGTCCCCGACACCGCACGCGCCAATCCGGTGATCACCTGGGACCTGAATGCCCAGACGGCGATCTGGGATGTCGCGGCTCAGCAACCGAACGAGCAGGTGCGCAGTTTCGCAATGGTGAACGGGGCCGTCTACGACGCGCTGAACGCCATCGCCGGCACCCCATACCAGCCGTACCTCACCGCACCGCCGTCGAGCGGGACCGAGTCGGTGGACGCCGCCGTCGCCAGCGCCGCCCATGACGTACTCGCCGCGCTCTTTCCCGATCAGCGGGAACGGCTTCGGGCACAGTACGACGCGGCTCTCGCCACGATCCGCGACGGACGGTCGAAGCAGGGCGGCATCAGGATCGGGGCGCGAGCCGCGGCCGCGATGGTCACCGCACGGCAGGACGACGGCGCGTTCGGGGACCAGCAGTGGCGCCACGGGACGACGCCCGGCCAGTGGCGACCCACGCCGCCGCTGTTCCTGTCCCAGGGCGCCTGGACCGGCCACATGCGGCCGTTCCTCATCCCCCGCGCGTCGACGTTCCGCGCCCCCGAGCCGCCGCGACTGACCAGCAGCGCCTACGCCCGCGACCTCAACGAGGTGAAGGAGTTCGGCTCCGCGACGAGCACGGCGCGCACGCAGGACCAGACGGAGGCCGCGATCTGGTGGCACGACCGGCGATCCGCCTCCTGGGAGATCAAGCGACAGCTCGCCACCACCCGACAGCTGGACGCCCTGCAGACCGCGCGCTTCTTCGCGATGACCGACCTCATCGTGGCCGACTCCGGCGTGGCGTGCTTCAGCCAGAAGGACGTCTGGAGCTACTGGCGTCCGGTCACCGCGATTCCATTGGCCGGCACGGACGGCAACCCGAGGACGACCGCCGACCCCGGCTGGCAGCCGCTGCTCGTCACGCCGCCCTTCCCCGAGTACCCCTCCGGCCACGCCTGCGGCACCGGTGCGCGGATGTCGCTGTACCGACACTTCTTCGGCCGAGACGACATCACGTTCAGCGGGTCCAGCGCCGACTCCGGCACGACCCGGCAGTTCACCAGCTTCGCGCAAGCGCTCGACGAACTCATCGGCGCACGCGTCTGGGGCGGCGTCCACTTCCGCACCGCTGACGTCGAGGGGGCGAAAATCGGCGAGGAGGTCTCCCGCTATGCGATCCGGCACTACTTCCGCCCGCTGAAGTAGCCGGCCGCGACTCCGTCCGCACTGCCGGCCAGTCGCGGGCTCGGCGCATTGCCGGTGTCAGCGATAACCCGCTATGGTGCGTCGGCGAGGTGCAGGGCACACCTCCGTCACGGCCCATCGGCCCGCCACGCCCGACCGATGCGAGCCACCGCGCCACGACCACCAGTGCAGACGTCCGGGCTTCTGGTCGTGACGCGACGCCCACCTCCGCGTACCGCGTCAGGGTGGCAGCCGTCCCGTCGGCGGCCGCCGTTGCCGCGCACCCCACCAGAGGAATCTCCATGAGCAGTTCGATGCTCGGCCGTCCCGTCCCTCCCGCACCCACCGCCGCCGCTGCCACGATGTCGCGGCCCTGCCGGGCTCGCCTGTGGTGGTCCGCCCTGGCCACCGTCGCCGCCATGATCTCCGCCGTACCGATCGCGACCAGTCCGGCGAACGCGGAGTCCAACGGCGGCGTCCGCGTGATGCCGCTCGGTGACTCGATCACCGACGGGTTCAACGTCCCCGGCGGCTACCGGATCGAACTGTGGCAGCGGTTCACCGCCGGCGGTTACCGGGTCGACTTCGTCGGCTCGCAGTTCAACGGCCCGGCCAGTCTCGGCGACCACGACCACCAGGGGCATTCCGGGTGGACGATCGCCCAGATCGACGCCAACGTCGTCAACTGGTTGCGGGCCACGAACCCCCGGACCGTGCTGCTGCACATCGGCACCAACGACATGTACGGTGACACGTCCGGCGCCCCGGGTCGGCTGGCCACCCTCGTCGACCGGATCACCGACACCGCCCCGAACGCCGACGTGTTCGTCGCCACGATCATTCCGAAGTCCGGCGCGGACAACCAGGTCCGGGGGTACAACAACGCGATCCCCGGGATCGTGCAGAGCAGGGCGGCCGCCGGGAAGCGCGTACACCTCGTCGACATGTACCGCGCCCTGACGCTCAGCGACCTGGCCGACGGCGTGCACCCCAACGCCACCGGCTACCGCAAGATGGCCGCCACCTGGTACGACGCCCTCCGGGCGGTGCCTGGAAGCATCGGCGGCGACACCCCGCCGACCACTCCTCCGCCCACCACTCCCCCGCCGACGACGCCCGCCCCGTCGGGTGACTGTCGTGTCGCGTACACGGTGAACGCCTGGAACAGCGGTCTCACCGCGTCCATCTCGGTGACCAACACGAGCGGCACGCCGGTCAACGGTTGGGCCCTGGCGTTCACGCTGCCCAGTGGGCAGAGCATCACCAGCGGCTGGAACGCCGGCTACTCCCCGTCCAGTGGCGCGGTCACCGCCCGCAACGTCTCCTACAACGCGACGATCGCGCCGAACACGTCCGTCGACATCGGCTTCCAGGCGACTCACACCGGCAACAGTGGCCGCCCGTCCGCGTTCACCCTCAACGGCACCGCCTGCACGGTCGCCTGACACCGCCGGTGGCGGTGCCGGGTCCCGGTGGCCCGGCACCGCCTCCCGCACCCGATCGTCGACCAGACACCCGGTTGCGCATCGACGCCGTGCACATTCCTCTTCACGACTCCAGCAGATTCTGGACCGGGGCACACGCGCGGCAGGGCCAGACGCGTACGGTGCCGTCGTCATGCGTCGAGACGAGCCGCCCGCCGTCCGGGCTGAAGTCGACGGTCTCCACGGAAGCGCCGAAACCCCCGAACGTCACCGACTGCGCGGCCTCCGAAGCGTGCCACAGCCGTGCGGTGCCGTCCTTTCCAGAACTGAGCACCCACTGCCCATCCGGGCTGAACGACACGTGCCAGACGGGCCCCTCGTGTCCTCGCAGAACCATCGGCGGGATGCCGCCGGCGACGGAGTGGATCTGCACGGTGCCGTCGAAGCCGGCACTGACCACCCGCTGCCCGTCCGGGCTGAAGGCCACTGCCCACACCAGCCCCTCGTG
This sequence comes from Micromonospora sp. WMMD964, assembly GCF_029581455.1. Classification (NCBI taxonomy): domain Bacteria; kingdom Bacillati; phylum Actinomycetota; class Actinomycetes; order Micromonosporales; family Micromonosporaceae; genus Micromonospora; species Micromonospora sp. WMMD964. The sequence goes on from NZ_CP120860.1 coordinate 5,048,440, forward strand.
ACCGGGAAGTAGCAGTGGTTCGGCCGTGCCGAGGGCGTCCCAGATCCGTAGGGCGCCCTCCGCACCAGCGGTGGCGACCTTCTCGCCGTCCGGACTGAAGGCGGCGTACCGGATCTCTTCGGCGGCCCGATGGACCACCGGGGCACTCCGGCCGGTGAGGTCCCAGATTCGCAGGCTTCGGTCGTTACTGACACTGGCCAGACGCCGGCCGTCAGGGCTGAAGTCGGCGATCCACGCCTGCTTCTCGTGGCCGCGAAGCACCACGGGAGCGTGTCTGCCGGCGAGGTCCCAGACTCGTACGCTGCCGTCGCGGCCGCCGGTGGCCACACTCGCCCCGTCCGCACTCACCGTGAGACCGTAGACGTCGCCGTCGTGGCGGCCGAGCAACCGAGGTACGGCCGGTGTGGCCAGGTTCCAGACCTGCACCGTGCCGTCCTCGCCGCCGCTGACCACCCGCTGCCCGTCCGGGGTGAACGCGGCCGACCAGGTGGCCTTCCTGTGGCCCCGCAGAATCAGCCGGTCACTGCCCGGATCCCAGATCCGTAGCGTGCCGTCATCGGCCGCGCTCACCACCCGGGATCCATCCGGACTGAACGCCACCGCCCAGACCCGGTTGGTGTGGCCGCGCAGCACCAACGGGTCACCAGCGCCGTTGGCGCTCCAGATCCGTACGGTCAGATCGTCGCTGGTGGTCGCGATCCACTGCTCGTCGGGGCTCAGCGCGAGCCCTTCCACAGTGCCCTCATGCCCACGTAGCACCACCGGGGCCGCCGACCCGGTCAGCGGCCACACCCACGCCGTACCGTCGGCGCTGGAGCAGGCCAGGCGGGTGCCGTCCTGGTTGAACGCCAACGTCCTGGTGGCCTCCCTCGGCCCGGTGAGAATCGTTCTGGTGGATCGCGCGGCCAGATCCCAGAGCCGAACCGTCGCGTCGTGGCTGCTGCTGGCCAACCGGCGCCCGTCGGGGCTGAAGGCCACACCGACCGCCACCTTGCCGTGCCCACGCAGCACCACCGGTCGGCCGCCGCCGCGGGCATCCCAGACCCGAATGGTGGTGTCCTCGCCGGCACTGGCGACCGACCGACCGTCGGGGCTGAAGGCCACTCCCCAGACCGGGCCCTCGTGCCCGCGTAGGACGATGGGCCCGGCGGTTCCGTCGACCTGCCAGATCCGGACGGTGCCGTCCGAGCCGGCGGTGACCAGTCGCTTCCCGTCCGGGCTGAACATCGGGCTCCAGACCTGTCCGTCGGGACCGCCGGTGAGGGCCAGGCCCGGTCCGGAGACGCCGTGCCCGGCCCAGGTCCACACCCGCACCTCGCCGTCCGCCCCGGTGGCCGCCACTCGCCGCCCGTCCGGACTGAACGCCACGCCCAACGCCTTCTTGCTGCTCATCGGCACAATCGCCTGCAGCCGGTCGTCGACGGCAGCCTGGCGGAGCACCATCTCCGCACCGACGGTCGGACGTGTGGCCAGAGCGCGTCTGGCGAGGCGCTGCGCCTGCTGCGGATCGATCTGCAGTTGGTTATTGGCCTCAACCGTCAGCTGCCGGGAAACAGCGAGGTCTCTCTCGGCGGCCGCCCGGTCCGCCTGCACCAGTGCCACCGCCGCGAGGACGCTCACCACGACGACGGTTGCCGCGAGCCCGGTCAATGCCACGCTGGTCCGCCGCCGTCGGGCTGCCCGGCGCCGATCCTCTCGGGCCCGACTGGTCTCCAGGAAGTCCCGTTCCAGGTCGCTGAGGTCCATCACCTGGCGCGTTCCCCAGAGCGCCAACTGGACCCCCCGATACAGGAATCCGTCCACCCGGTCGTGGCGATCCCACTCGGCGGCGGCCTCCGTCAGCCGGCGGTGGGAGCGCAGCAGCTCCCGATCCTCGGTCAGCCAGCGGCGCAGCCGGGGCCACTCCTGGATCAGGGCCTCGTGGGCCACCATGACGCCCTTCTCGTCCGCCGTGACCAGCCGTGCGGCCGTCAACCTGCCGAGCACCTCGGCCGCGGCCAATGGGTCCACCCCGCCGATCAACTCGGCCAGGGGTGCCCGGCGTCGGGTGTCCTCGGTGCCGTCACCGAGGGCGGTCAGACGCAGGAAGATGTCTCGTGCCAGCCCTCGCTGCCCCTCGTCGAACTGCGCGTACACCCCTTCGGCGGTACGGGTGATGGCGCCGTTCACGCCGCCCGATTCGCGGTAGTGGGCCAGTGTGATCCGCTTGCCCTGTCGCAGGCGCGACGTCTCCAGAAGTGCGTGGGACAGCAGCGGTAGCGCGCTCGTCTGACCGCCGACGTCCGCCACGGCCATCGCCACCAACGCCGGATCCACCAGCAACCCGGCGCGCTCGGCGGGCCCGGTGATCGTCCGGCGCAGATCCTCGTCGTCCATCGGGCCGATCAGCAGCTGGTGCTCGTGGAGAGCGGCCACCAGGGCCGGGTAGGCGGCACACCGGCCATAGAAGTCGGCCCGCACTCCCAGCACCACGCGCGCCCTGGGGACCTCCGCCGCGGCGAGCAGCGCGGCGATGAACGCCGACCGTTCCTCCTCCTCGCGACAGAGCGTGAACAGCTCCTCGAACTGGTCCACCACGATGAGCATGGTCCCGACCGATGGACGGGTACCGAGAATCCGCTCTATCGTTGCGCGGATGCTGGACGGATCATCGGCCAGGTCGCGCTGGACCGTGTCGCGAGCCAGATCTCGTCCGTCGGCGAGCTGGATCGCGAGTTCTTCGATCGGATGTTCGCCGGGCGTCATCAGCACCGTGATCCAGGCCGGCCGGCCCTTGACGGGGTTTTCGGCCACGGTCGCTATCAGGCCCGCTCGTAGCAGGGATGACTTGCCCGCTCCGGACGGGGCGAAAACCGCGACGAACCGGAGGCGGGTGAGCATTTCACCGAGCTGAGCCACCAGGCGCTCGCGTCCGAAGAACCATTCTGAGTCCTCCGGCTGAAACGCCGCCATTCCCCAGTACGGCCCTCGGCTGCCCCCCACCGTCTCGGCGGACGTCAGGCTTGCGACCAGGCGGTGCCACCGTTCGGTCCATTCGGTCGGATCGCCGCCACAGGCGGCCACGTACGCCAGTGTCACCTGAAGGCTTGGCACGGTCTCGCCGCTGGCCGCCTTCGCCAGGGTCGTCACCGAGAAATGCGCACGTCTGGCCAGTTGACGGTAGGTCGGGGAACCCGCCTCTGCCCGCAGCCGGCGTAGGCCGAGCGCGAACCGCCCCAGCTCGCCCGCCTCCGGGTTGAGCGGCCGCTCAGGTCTGCCCACGTTGCCCCCCGGTCACAGAGTTGTTTGTCAGCCTGACGACGTGATTGGCAGACAATCCATCATGGACTATATCTAGTCCCGTGAACGCCGATCGGCCCGTGTCGGCTTGCGGCCACAGCGCAACCGGGGGTGCGGCCGGGTCCGACAGCCCAGGACGATCGACGGCACGAAGGATGGGTGGAGGGACGCGTGACACGCACCAGGAATCGGCATCGACGCATTTACTCGCGCACTGATGACCGTCCTGGAATCGGGGGGTGTCAAGCGATCCCGAATAGACGAGGGGGGGTGTTCGATAACGAGTTCGCTATCGAGGCGACGTCGATCCACCGGCCGGCACAAGGAACGCTCCACGGAGAAGAATAGGGAACGACCTCCCGTCGACCTCTACAACCCCGCCACCGAGGAAGACACCTCTGACCCAACAGGATTCGCGGCGGCGCGGTGAGCCTCCGCAGGCCCTGACCGAAGGGCATGCTGCCAGTACGGGGCGGCGACGGGTCCCGTCGCCGTCCCTCAGCCTGCGGACGTGGTCAAGAGGAGGTGCCGGAACACACCACCGGCCTCACTGCTCCGCGGCGCGGTAGAGGCGGCTCACCGTCTCGGCGACGCAGACGGGTTTGCCACCGCTGTCGCTCTCCACGGTGACCGTCGCGACCACCTGGACACCGCCGCTCACCGGAGACACCTCGGCGATGGTGACGGTGGCCCGCACGGCGGCCCCGACCCGGACCGGAGCGGGGAACCGCACCCGGTTCAGCCCGTAGTTGACCCCCATCGTCACGCCCTCGACCCGGTAGAGCTGACCGGCCAGCGTCGGCAGCAGCGACAGGGTCAGGTAGCCGTGGGCGATGGTTCCGCCGAACGGCCCGGCCGCGGCCCGGACCGGGTCGAGATGGATCCACTGGTGGTCGTCGGTGGCGTCGGCGAAGAGGTCGACGCGACTCTGTTCGACGCGTCGCCACGGCCCGGGTCCGAAGGTCTCGCCGACGGCCGCGGTCAACTCCTCGAACGAGTCGAAGACTCTCATGCCTGGTCTCCTCGCAGTCAGAAGGCGTTGACGCCGGTGAGCGCGCGTCCGATGAGCAGTTGCTGGATCTGGCTGGTGCCCTCGTAGAGGGTGGCGACCCGCGCGTCCCGCAGGTACTTGCCGACCGGGTACTCGTCGATGTAGCCGTACCCACCGAACACCTGGACCGCGTTGTTGGCCGCGCGGACCGCGGCCTCGCTGGCGAAGAGCTTGGCCATGGACGCCTCGGTGGCGAACGGCTGGTCGCGGTCGATCAGGTCGGCCACCTGCCACACCAGCAGCCGGGCGGCGGCGGTGTCCACGGCGATGGCCGCGAGCAGTTGTTGGACGAGTTGGTGCCCGGCGATCGGCTTGCCGAACTGGGTCCGCTCCCCCGCGTAGCCGACCGCCGCGTCGAGGCAGCCCTGGGCGATGCCGACGCAACCGGCGGCCACCGACATCCGCCCCTTGGCGAGGGTGGACAGCGCCAGGCGGAACCCGCTGCCCTCGACGCCGAGGCGGGCCGCGTCGGGCACGCGTACCTCGTCGAAGCGCAACTCGCCGGTGGCCTGGCCACGCAGGCCCAGCTTGCCGTGGATCTCCCGTCGCGTCAGCCCGGGGCTGTCGGTGGGCACCAGGAAGGCGGTGATGCCCCGGTGCCCGGGGCCGCCGGTGCGGGCGAAGACCAGCGCGACGTCGGCGGTGGTGCCGTTGGTGATGAACGTCTTCGTGCCGGTGAGCAACCAGTCGGCGCCGTCGCGGACGGCCCGGGTGCGCAGTGCCGCCGCGTCCGAGCCGCTGTCCGGTTCGGTCAGCGCGAAGCAGCCGAGTGCGGTGCCGGCGCAGAGTCGGGGCAGCCACTCGGCCCGCTGCGCCGTCGAGCCGTGGGCGGCGATGGACTTCGCGACCAGGCCGAGCGAGACCGAGACGATGCCGCGCACCGCCGAGTCGCCCCGGCCGAGCTCCTCCAGGACCAGGCAGTACGCGAGGTGGTCGCCACCGGAGCCGCCGTCGGTCTCGGCGATGGTCAAGCCGAGGAAGCCCAGGTCACCCAGCATGCCGACGATGGCGGGGTCGACCGATTCGCGCCGGTCCCAGGTGGCCGCGTGCGGCAACAGCTCCCGGTCGGCGAACTCGGCGGCCAGTTGGCGGACCGCCGCCTGCTCGGTGGAGAGGGTGAGCTCCATGGCCAATAAACTAGCGGTGATAGTTAATGGCGTCCAGACCGGACGGGTCAGCGGTCGGAGGCCAGCCCGACGTGGCGCCCGGTCGCGAACGCGCGGGCCAACTCGGTACGCGAGCGGATGCCCAGCCGGTGGAACACATTGCGCAGGTGGTGGTCGACCGTACGGGTGGAGAGGAACATCCGGGCGGCGACCTCCCGGTTGGTCGCGCCCTCCGCGACCATCTCGGCGATCCGCAGTTGTTGCCCGGTCAGCAGCCGCGCCGCCGGGAAATCCGGTGGGCCGACCGACTCACCGGCCGCCCGCAGCTCCGTGGTGGCCTGCTCGGCCCAGCAGCCGACCCCGAGCAGCGTGAACATCTCGCGCGCCTGGTGCAGGTGCGTACGCGCGTCGCGCGGGCGTCGGATGCGGCGCAGTTCCTGACCGAAGAGCAGCTCGGTGCGTGCCCGCTCGAACGTGCCGGCCTCGGTCGGGTGCAGTCGCAGCGCCCGCTGGAACTCCTGCTCGGCCTCGGGGCCGCCGCGAGGCGCGAGCAGCGCGTGGCATCTGGCGGACAGGGCCCGACGCAACGGGCTCGCGGTGCTGCTGGCCCACCTGTCGAACACGGCGAGCGCCGCCGTCGCCGCCGGTCGGCAGGGCAGGTGCGCCGCCGCCTCCACCAGGTACGGGGTGGCCATCACCTGCACGAGCACCTGACCGCGCCCGGTGCCGAGCCGGGCCAACGACGCCAACCGGTCCGCGGCTTCGGCGTGCCGACCGTCGACCAGGTCGAGCACCGCCAGGGCCCAACCGGCGAGCGCGTGCGGGCGGCTGCCCGGCGTCGGCGCCTCGCCCATCTCGCGGATCCGTCGCAGGCTGGTGTCCCGGTCGGCCCGTACGGCGGCGAGCACGGCGAGCATGCCGAGGTGGACGTCGGCGCAGTTGACCTGCCCGGTGGCGCGGGCGACCCGCAGCCCGTCGCGGGAGGTCTCCGCCGCCGCCTCGTGGCGTCCCAACCAGTACTCGGCGACCGCCCGCAGCTCCAGCGCGCGGGACAGCATGGACAGTTCGCCCCGCTCCCGGGCCACCGCGACGGCCCGGTCGGCGAGTCGGTGGGCCGCGCCGTCCACCGCGACCACCAGCCCGGCTGCCGCCGCACAGCTGAGCGCGGTGGGGGTCATCGCCGGGCCGGTCAGCCGACCGCCCAGCACGACCGCGCGACGCAGGGCCGGTCCGGCTCGTTCGTGGTCACCCCGCAGGGTCGCGGCCACTCCGGCGACCAGACTGCTCATCAGCTCCATGGCGGGCGGGTCGTCCGGCCGCCGCATCGCCGACGCCCGGCGGCCGACCTCGGCGTACCGGTACTGGTCACCGGCGAAGCAGACCGCCTCGCCGGCTCGGACCAGCCCGGACAGCGCCAGCGCGCGGTCGGTGTCGGTCACCGCCTCGGCGGCGGCGAGCAGCCGGGCCGACGCACGTGTCGCGGTGCCGCACCGTAGCTCCAGCTCACCGCGGAGCAGGTCGGCGCGACCTCGGACGTCCGGGTCGGTGCACACCGGGCGGAGGCGATCGAGGAGAAGTCGCGCCACGTCGGGCTGGCCCCCGGCCCAGGCGTAGCGGGCTGCGGTCAGCAGCCGGGCAGCCGTCCGGGTGGGTTCGTCGCTGAGTTCGGCGGCCCGGCACAACGCCGCCGACGCGGTGGCCCAGCCGCCGACGCCGCCGAGCGCGGCCTCCTCCAGTTCGTCGGCGAGCACCGGGTCCACACCCGCCGCGGCGGCGGCGAGGTGCATCGCCCGGCGCAACCGCTGTCCGTCGGCGACCATCACCCCGGCGAGCAGTCGGTGCGCCGCGCGCCGTTCCGCGAGCGGCGCGGTGGCCCCGATCATCGTGCGTACCAGCGGCTGGGGAAAGGTGACGCCGCGGGCCTCGACCCGGACCAGGCCGGCCACCTCCGCCGGGGCGAGCGCCTCGATCTCGGCGCCGGCGACTGCGGCGGCCCGGATCAGCGTGCCCGGCTCGCCGCCCTCGTCGAGCGCGGCGAGCAGCAGCACCCGCCGGGTCTCCGGTGGCAGCCGATCCAGCCGCGCCCGGTACGCGCGGCCCAGAGCGCCGTCCGGCGGCGGTGCCGCGGGCAGCGGCTCCTCACCTCGCCACTGACCCGGGGTGAGGACTCCGGCCAGGTCCGCCAGTGCCTGCGGGTTGCCGCCGCCGATACCGGCCAGGGCGGTCAGAACCGACGCGGCGGGGCACTCGGCTCTCCCCGGCCCGGTCGACGACCGCAGCCGGTCGGTGAGGAGCGCGGCGCTCTCCTGCTCGGTCAGCGCGCGCAGTCGGTACGCGGGTATCCCGTCGACGGTGGCGGCGACGCCTGCGGTGAGCAGGACGGCGACGGGCAGGTGCCGCAGTCGGCGGGCGACGAAGGCCAGCACCTCGGCGGTCTGCGGGTCGCCCCGGTCGACGTCGTCCATGGTGACGAGCAGCGGACGGTCCCCGGCGGCCGCGGTGACCAACCCGAGCACCGCCATCGACAGCGTGAGTCGACGGTCGGCCGGGCATCCGTCGCCGGACAGCGCGCGTCGCAGCAACCGGCGCTGCTCGTGCGGCAGGGCGGCGGACCGGTCGAGCACCGGGTCGACCAGACGTTGCAGACCGGCATACGGGAGGCCGGCCTCCTCGGCGAGCCCGCTCCCGGCGAGCACGGTGCAGCGCGGGGCGTACCGGTGGGCGTACCCGACCAGCGCCGTACGACCCGATCCGGGTTCGCCGTGCAGCAGCAGGGCACCGCCGGCGTTCGTCACGTCGTCGAGCAGGCTCCGGACCGACCGGCACTCGTCGTCCCGGCCACGCAGCACGGTTAGTTGCACTCTTGATGCAGTAACCATGCCTGCCAGTGTCACCCATCGGTAACCGGATGGAAAGAGCCGGCGATGTCGGACCGGGCCGGTGTCAGTCGGCCGCGACCTCCGCCAAGAGGGCGCCCACCGTCCGGGTCATCACCGCGCGGGCCTGGTCCACGCCGAGGCCGAGGCCGTAGCGCAGCATCGACCAGGCCGGCCACATGCTCGCCGCCACCAGGGCGTTGAGCAGCTGCTGCCGCCCGCCACCGGCTTGGGCCAGCTCGGGGGCGAAGAGCTCCTCGACCTCGTCGCGCACCCGGTCGATGTGCTTGAGGCGGTTGCGGTGCAACTGGTCGGAGACCGGCTCCCGCATCTGGGCGGCCCGCGCCGACGGCGTGATGAGCTGGAGCAGCCGGGCCCGCTGCCGGCAGTACGCGTCGACCCGCTTCGCCAGCGGCAGCCCGGTCGGAATCGGCCGGTAGGCGGCGTCCTGCTGGCGGAGCACCTCCGCGCCGCTCGCCTCGAAGAGGGTCTCCATGTCCTTGAAGTTGGTCCACAGCGTCCGCAGCGAGATCCCGGCCCGCTCGGCGATGCGTTCTCCCGTCGGGCGCAGGTCACCCTCACCGATGAGCGCGAGGTGCGCCTCGACGATGGCCGCACGGGTGCGCTCGGCACGGGCGGTGCGCCCGTCGACCCGACTCGCTACCTCGACCCCGTCCATCCGCCCCCGCCTCCTCACCACCACGGCGCCTCCTGACGCACCGCCGAGTCTAGACAGGCGGTGATCAGCGGTTCCGGGCCGACCGGCGGCACGGTCATCCGACCCGAGCGGCAGGCGGGACGCCGCCGCCGCGGGCGACGGCCGCCCCGGTGACCCGGGTGGCGTCGACGGAGGCCGGGAGAACGATCACGCCACGGCGTACGAGCCGTCCCGAATATGCATCCACAGTGCAGATAGTAGGAGGGCGGATCGGTGACGGTCAACGTTCCGGACGATCAGCCGGAAGGCGCGGGCACAGCCGTCCGACCGGGCACGGTCAACTGGAGACCACGCCCGGTCGAACGGCTGCTCACCGGTCCTCAGGAGACGGTCGGCACCCCGTTCGCCGGCGGCGCGGCCGGCGTGACGGTGTACTCGTTGACCGGCCCGTCCGCCTCGTCGGTCTCGTACGCCGGCCCGAAGTAGCTCTGCACTCCCCCGCTCACCCGGCTCAGGCGCTGCCCGCCGTACCCGGAGTGGTCCTTGTCGGAGAAGCGCAGCGGCACCAGACCGGGGCCTTGGAAACCGCCCTTCTGCACGGCGTCGATGATCTTCTCCCGGGTGAGGTCCTTGCCGGCGGCGAGCAACGCCTGCACGAAGAGGTAGCCGACCGACATGCCGTAGACGGTGTTGCCGTCGAACGGGGCGTCCCCGTTGTGCTCCTTGTTGACCTTCGTGAAGAGCTGGATCCACGGGTTGGCCGTGTCGTTCTGCATCGGCAGGTAGTTGGTGCCGACCATGCCCTCCAGCATCGGAGCGGCGGCGCCGAGCTGCTTGGCCAGGGTCTGGTAATCGGCGCCGACGTTGGAGACCAGCCACTGCGCCTTGTAGCCCAGCCGCGAGGCGGTGCCGATCGACAGCGCGGTGAAGCCGGGCACGGTGGCGAGCACGACGACCTTGCATTCGGCCGCCTTGAACGCGCCGATCTGCGGCGCGACGTTGGTGTTGCTGGTGACGTACGTCTGCTTCACCGCCACCGCACCCGCGCCGAGCACCTTCTCCACACCGGCCAGGCTGTCCCGGCCGAAGTCGTCGTCCTGGCCGAGGAAGCACACCTTCTGCCCGGCCAGCTCCCGCTTCGCGTAGTCGGCGAGGATCTTGCCCTCGACCGTGTAGTCCGGGTTGAACCCGAAGGTGCCGGGATACTTGTCCGGCTGGTCCCAGCTGCGGCTGCCGGAGGCGACGAAAAGGTCGGGCACCCGGTTGCTCTTGAGGAAGTCGAGCACGCCGGTGTGCGTCGGCGTGCCGAGGCCGTTGAGGATGGCGAAGACCTTGTCCTGCAGGACGAGCTGACGGACCACCTGCTGGGTGTTGGCCGGGTTGTAGCCGTCGTCCATGATCTTGTAGGTGATCTTCCGGCCGTGCACACCACCGTTGGCGTTGACGTAGTCGAAGTACGCCTTCGTCGCCGGGGCGATCTTCGAGTAGCCGGCCGAGGCCGGCCCGGTGAGCGGCATGTGGGTGCCGACGACGACCTCGGTGTCGGTGACGCCCGGCACCGATGCCCCGCCGGGGCCGGAACCGTCGTCACCACTGCAACCAGCGGCGGCGGCCAACAGGGCGATGGTGCTGGCGAGCGCGAGACCACGTTGTGCCAAACGGTGCATGGAGAACACCGACCTTTCTCGGTCCGGTTTGCGGGAACGGTGTGGGTGGTGGGACGCCTGGCCGGGGCCGGGCTGGGGAACGCTGCCGACCGGGGCCGGCTGGAGAACAGCTCAGGAACGCCGGGCCCGCAGGCGCCGACCGAGACGGGACAGCAGTCCCTGCAAGCCGCCGGGCGCGGCGATCATGACGACGATCAGGGTGAGGCCGAAGATCGCCAGCGGGAGGTTGCCCTCCAGCCGTTGCGCCACAGCGGGCGAGAGCGTGAACAACTCCGTCACCGAGTGGGTGATATCGGGCAGCGCGACCAGCAGGACGGCCCCCCACAACGCGCCGGTGAGACGGCCGAGACCGCCGATCACCACAGCCATCAACAGGAAGAGCGACAGGGTCAGCGAGAACGCCCCCGGGGAGACGCTCTGCGCGAGGACCGCCAGCAACGCCCCGCCGAGCCCGGCGGTGGCGGCACTGACCACGAACGCGAGGACCTGGGTGCGGGCCACGTGGATGCCGGCGAGACGGGCCGCCACCTCGTCGTCCCGGACCGCCCGGAAGGTCCGCCCGTACCGGCTGCGGATGAGGTTCGCCAGCAGCAACAGGGCGAGCAGTGCCGCCGCGGCGGTGAGCCAGAGCTGCCACCGCTCGTAGGGGAAATACGGCCCGAGCGCCAACGGTGGCGGCTCGACCGGCACCGACAGCCCCTGCTCGCCGTTGAACACACCGTCGAAGGTCACCGCCAGCGCCGGCACGACGACGGCCACCGCGAGGGTCACCCCGGCCAGGTAGGGGCCCCGCAGCCGGGCTGCGGCCACACCCACCACCGCGCCGACCGCGACGGTGCTCACGATCGCCGCGACCAGCGAGAGCGGCAACAGCCAGCCGCCGGTCATCCCCCGGTCGGCGAACGCGTTCTGACACAGAGCCACGGTGTACGCGCCGGTCGCCATCAACGCCCCGTGCCCCAGCGACAGTTGACCGTTGAGGCCGGTGAGGACGGTCAGCCCGGCGGTCGCGCAGAGGTAGGCCGCCACCGTGGCGAGTTGGTAGTTGCGGAACGGCTCGACGGCGTAGCTGACCCCCACCACCACCACGCCGACGGCGAGCACCACCGCGAGGTGGCGCAGCAGGGTCGAGCCACGTCGCCGGTCAACGGGACGTTCGGCGGCGCCGTCCGGCCGGTGCTTCGGCGGCACCGCCGCCTTCGTGGCGCTCACACCCGCCTCGCCGCGACCGGGGCGAACAACCCGCCGGGCCGGACCAGCAGCACCGCCAGCAGCAGGACCAGCACCGCGAGCGGCGTGAGGTCACTGCCGGCGTAACCGCTCACGTAGGAGAGCAGCAGACCCACCACCAGGCCGCCGACCACCGCACCCGGTGGGCTGTCCAGCCCGCCCACCACCGCCGCGGTGAACGCCGAGACGAACACCAGGTCCATCGCGTGCGGGTGCAGGCCCAGCTCGGTCGGAATGACCAGCATCGCGGCCAACGCGCCCACCCCGGAGGCCAACGCCCACCCGAGGGTCAACATGCCACCGACGTTCACCCCGAGCAGCCGGGATACCTCGGGTGCGAAGGCCGCCGCGCGCATCCGCAACCCCACCGGGGTACGCGCGAACATCCACGCGAGGCCGCTGACCACCACCCCGATCGCGGCGAAGACGAACAGGTCGTACGGCGACAGCACGGCGACGCCACCCACGCTGAGAGCGGACCTGCTGAAGGGCGCCTCGGCGGGACGGAACTCGTTGCCGTACACCATGCCCAGCACGGCCTGGATCAACAGGACCAGCCCGAGCGCGACGATCACCGGATTGAGCGGTGAGGCGTGGTCGACGTGTCGCATCACGACGCGGTCCACCAGCGCACCGAGCAGCAGGCCGGCGACGATCGCGACCCCGAAACCCAGCCAGTAGGAGCCGGTCGCGGCGGCGACGCTGTACGCGACGTAGGCGGCGGCGACGGCCATCGCCCCCTGGGCGAAGTTGACGACCCGCGCCGCCCGCCAGATGAGCACCAGGGCCAACGCGAACGCGGCGTACACCGCGCCCCGGGACAGGCCGTCGACGGTGAGGAAGACGAAGCGGTCCAACAGTCCTCCCTCCGGGGGACGAGGTGGTGGTCAGAAACCGAGGTACGCGTGGCGCAGGTCGACGTCGTCGCGGAGCTTCGCCGCCGGGGCGGCGATCACCACCCGGCCGAGGGACATCACGACACCCTGGTCGGCGACGGCGAGGGCGCTGCGGACGTTCTGCTCGACCAGCAACACGGTCAGGCCGGTGCGGTCGCGCAGCTGGCGGAGCAGGGCCATCGTCCGGGCGACCACCCGGGGCGCCAGGCCCAGCGACGGCTCGTCCAGCAGCAGCAGGCGGGGCCGGCCCACCAGGGCCCGGCCGAGCGCGAGCATCTGCCGTTCACCGCCGGAGAGCTGGTGGCCGAGGTGCCGGCGGCGTCGGGCCAGCGGCTCGAAGAGCTGGTAGACCTCGTCGAGCGCCCGCCCGGCATCGGCCCGGTCGCGCCGCCACAGCCCGCCGAGCCGCAGGTTCTCGTCGACGGTCAGCTCGCTGATCACACCCCGCCCCTCCGGCACGTGCGCCATGCCCCGTCGGACGAGCTGCTCCACCGGCGTACCCCGCAGGTCCTCCCCGGCCAGGAGCACCTGACCGGCGGCCGGACGGATCATGCCGGAGAGTGCCCGGAGCAGGGTCGTCTTGCCGGCACCGTTGGCGCCCACGACCGCGGCGATCGTGCCCGCCGGCACGGTGAGGTCGACGGCCTGCAACACGGGCGCGGCGCCGTACCCGGCCACCAGCCCTCGCACGACGAGCAGATCGGTGCCGGTCACGCTGAGCCACCTTTCGTTCGCGACTGCGGGGCTCGCAAACCCGGCTCACTCCTCGCGCTCACAGGGTGACCTCCTCGACGGTGGCGCCGAGGTAGGCGTCGGTGACCGCCGGGTCGTCGCGGACCTCGTCCGGGGTGCCGGAAGCGATCACCCGGCCGAAGTCGAGCACCACCAGCTCGTCACAGACCGCCATCACCAGGTCCATGTGGTGCTCGACGAGCAGCACCGCGCAGGGCTCGTCGTCCCGGCGGGGAAGCTCTCGGATCAGCTCGGCGAGGTCGGCGATGTCGTCGGCGCCGAGGCCACCGGCGGGCTCGTCGAGCAGCAGCAGCCGGGGCCGGGCGGCGAGCGCGCGGGCCAGGGCGACCCGCTGGCGTACCGCGAAGGGCAGTGTGGTCGGTGCGGCCTCGGCGTGCGCGGCGATGCCCAGGCCGTCGAGGATGTCCAGGGCGTGTCGGCGCAGCCGGCGCTCGTCACGGTCGCTGGCCGGCAGCCCGAGCAGCGCCGGGACGAACCCCGCACGGGCGGTGTGCGAGGCGCCGGTCATCACGTTCTCCAGCACACTCAGACCGGTGAAGAGCCCGGTGCCCTGGAGGGTGCGGGCGATGCCGAGCCGGGTCAACCGGTGCGGGCGCGGGCGTAGCGGCCGACCGTCGAGGGTGAGCGAACCGGTCTCCGGCGCGACGAAACCGCAGATCACGTTGAACAGGGTGGTCTTGCCCGCGCCGTTGGGCCCGATCACGCCGACCACCCGGTTGGGTGGCACCCGCAGCGAGACGTCGTCGAGGGCGGTGAGGCCGCCGAAACGGACGCCGATGTGGTGCAGTTCGAGGCCGCGCTCCATCACCCATCCCTCTGTCGTGGCGGGTGTTTATTTACACTCGCAGTGTACGTTTCTCGGGTATCGCGTCAAGACCTTCGATGCCCGACCACGCGGACGGGGCGGCCGCCGTCGGCGACCGCCCCGGGACCGTGATCAGGCGCTGGGGCAGGTGTTGCGGTACTCCTGGATGGCCGAGCCGCTCGGGCCCGGGCAGAGGAACTGCTCGTAGCGGGTGTCGTCGTCGACGAACCGCTTCAGCCAGGCCACCATCTGCCGGGCGGTGGGCGTGTTCGTCGTCTGCGGGAAGAAGTGGCTCGCCCCGTTCAGCTCCAGGTACGCCTTCTCGGCGGACGACGGGATGCTGTTGTAGAACGGCACCGAGTGCGTCGCGACGGGCGCGACGCTGTCGCTCTCGCCGCCGATGATCAGCGTGGGCACCCGCAGCTCGGACCAGCTCTTGTCCAGGTTCCACGGCGCCAGTGGCACCGCGGCCTGCAACGACGGCCGCGACGAGGCCGCCTCCAGACTGCCCCCGCCGCCCATCGAGTGACCGGCCACCGCGAGCCGACTGCTGTCGATCCGGCTGCGCACCGAGCTGCGCTGGGTCAGGTAGTCCAGCGCGGCGAGCAACTGCCGGCCCCGGCTGTCCGGCTGGTCCAGGCGGGTGTTGGTCTCGATGCCGATCACCACGAAACCGTGCGAGGCGATCCGTGGCCCGAGCCAGCTGATGCTGGACCACGAGGCGGTGTAGCCGGGTGAGATGGCGATGGCGCCGAAGGTGCCCTCGCTGGTGCTGGTCGGGTAGTAGATGACACCGCCGCCGAAGCCGGTGACGCTGAGCGAGGACACGCTCTGCGACGCCGTGGCGAAGGGGCCGCGACTGGCTTCCAGGATCGCGGTGGTCGGAGCGGGGCCCCGCTCGTACGGGCCGGCGGCCTGGGCGGCACCGGACGGTCCGGCCAGGACGACGCCGGCGACCAGAGCGGCGGCCAGACCGAGCCGGGCGGCGACGGAACGGGGACGGGTGGTGGTTGGTGAGGACACGTCGGGCACTCCCTAGGGTCGAGGGATATCGACGTGTGTCAGTTTTGGCCGCTCAGCCGGTCGCCGCATCGGCAAAATCACCAGTCGTGGCGGCATTTGCCGTGATCAGTCGTGTTTCGGCCCCCTGACCAGGGGTAGCAGGGCAGACGCCCGCCCGCATCCGTGCCATGGAGAGGTTCGCCACGTGGATTCCAGCAAGCCCGCCGAGGCGGTCAAGAACGCCGTGAAGACCGCCTCGGGCAAGATCGCCGACGCCCTGACCCCGGATGTCCCGGGCGCGCCCGGAAGTGCGCCGCCGACCGTCGAGGAACCGACGACGCCGCACGACCCGCTGCCGCCGAAGCCGGAACAGGGTGCGCCGCAGACGCGTACGCCGACCGGCGCGGAGACCGGCGCGCCGACCACCGCGAAGGGTCAGCAGGGCGCCTACCTCACGACCGCCAACGGGGCGCGGCTGCGCGACACCGACCACTCGCTCAAGGCCGGGCCGCGGGGCCCGGTGCTGCTCCAGGACCACCACCTACGCGAGAAGATCACGCACTTCGACCACGAGCGCATCCCCGAGCGGGTCGTGCACGCGCGGGGCGCCGGCGCGCACGGGGTGTTCACCGCGTACGGCACCGCCGAGGCGGTCACCCGGGCCGGTTTCCTGAAGAAGGGGCGGGAGACCGAGGTCTTCGTACGCTTCTCCACAGTGCTCGGCTCGCGTGGTTCGGCCGACACGGTCCGCGACACCCGTGGCTTCGCGACGAAGTTCTACACCGACGAGGGCACCTTCGACCTGGTCGGCAACAACATGCCGGTGTTCTTCATCCAGGACGCCATCAAGTTCCCCGACATCATCCACGCCGGCAAACCGCACCCGGACCGGGAGATCCCGCAGGCGCAGAGCGCCCACGACACCTTCTGGGACTTCGTCTCCCTGCACACCGAGGCGCAGCACCACGCGCTGTGGAACATGTCCGACCGCGGCATCCCTCGTTCGTACCGGACGATGGAGGGCTTCGGGGTGCACACCTTCCGCCTCGTCAACGAGGCCGGCGAGACGGTGCTGGTCAAGTTCCACTGGAAGCCGAAGCTGGGCGTGCACTCCCTCACCTGGGAGGAGGCCCAGATGCTCAGCGGCATGGACCCGGACTTCCACCGCCGGGACCTCTACGACGCCATCGAGGCCGGCGCGTACCCGGAGTGGGAGCTCGGCATCCAGGTCTTCCCCGACACTCCCGAGGAGACCTTCGCCGGCATCGACCTGCTCGATCCGACGAAGATCGTGCCGGAGGAGTTGGCCGAGGTGCAGCCCGTCGGCAAGCTGGTCCTGAACCGGACGCCGACGAACTTCTTCGCCGAGACCGAGCAGGTGGCCTTCCACCTGGGTCACCTCCCGCCGGGCATCGACGTCACGAACGACCCGCTGTTGCAGGGCCGCCTCTTCTCGTACGTCGACACGCAGCTCACCCGCCTGGGCGGGCCGAACTTCTCGCAGATCCCGATCAACCGCCCGCACGCGGCGGTGAACGACATGCTGCGTGACGGGTTCCACCAGCACGCCGTGCACGCGGGCGTCGCGCCGTACCGACCCAACTCGCTCGACGGCGGCAACCCCTTCCCCGCCGGGGACGCCGAGCAGGCGTTCGTCGACGTGCCGGTCACCGTGGCGCAGGCGCCGAAGGTGCGGGCGAACCCGGCCTCGTTCGACGACCACTACAGCCAGGCACGCCTGTTCTGGGCGAGCATGTCGCCGGTCGAGAAGGAGCACATCATCCGGGCGTACACCTTCGAGCTCGGCAAGTGCTACCACCAGGCGATCAAGGAGCGCCAACTGCGGAGCCTCGCCAACATCGACCCGGTGCTGTGCGAGCAGGTCGCCGCCGGTCTGGGCCTGCCCGCGCCGCAGCCCAGCGTGCCGCTCGCCGACGTGCCGCCCAGCCCGGCGCTGTCGCAGGTCGGCCGGGAGTGGCCGAGCGACGGTCGTACCGTCGGGATCGTCGTCGACCCGGACGGTGACCTGGACGGTGTCCACGAGGTCCGCCGGGCCGTGTTCGAGGCCGGCATGGTGCCGTTGCTCATCGCCCCGCGCGGTGGCATGGTGGCCGACCTGCCGGTGCAGCGGACCTTCGCCACCGGCCGTTCGGTCGAGTTCGACGCGGTCCTGCTGGCCGGGGCGCCGGTGCCCGCACCGGACGCCCTCCCCGCCCGCGACGACAAGGCCGGCCGTCCCGGCCCGGCAGCCGTGGATCCCCGCGTGCTGCTGCTCGTCGAGGAGTGCTGGCGGCACGCCAAGGCGATCGGCGCCTGGGGCGCCGGCGTCAGCGTGTTGGAACAGGTAGGTGTGGCCGGCACCCCCGGCGTCGTCGCGGCGGGCTCCGGCGCCGAGGCCCTGACGGCGGTGCAGCAGTTGATGGCCGCACACCGGGTGTGGGAACGGTTCCCGGCCTCGGTGGCCTGACCCAGCGCCGAGCACCAGCGAGGGCTGCCTTCCAGCGGGAGGGCAGCCCTCGCCCGTCTGCGGGTTGATCCACTCCGTTTCGCCGATGTGGGGGTGTCCCCGGCACTCGGATACCGCCTTTTCGCCGCACCCGTGTGGATCAAGGGTCCACTCCGGAACCTCAGGCACCGATGGTCCACGGGAATCGGCCCGGCCAGGTCGTCGTACTCACCTGCCGCGAGACGGCGCCGGATCGCGGCGTCGACGTCCACCACCTTCTCCGGAAAGACGTACCCTGCCTCGGTCCGGTCCAGGGCCTGTTCGATGATCTGTGCGTCGGAGAGCACGGCGGGCAACGCTAGACCGGAAGCAATTCGGGGCCGGGGCGGTCGAGCGGGATCAGCCGACGTCGGCCAACCGCGGCAACACCTCGTCGCCGAGGCGCTGGGCGAACTCGACCGGGTGCCGATCCGGTGTCACCTGCACCTCGCTCACGCCGAGCGCGGCGTACTCGGACACCTCGGCGAGGAACGCGTCGACGTCGTCCAGCGGTGCCCGGGAGGCGACCACAGTCTTCTCGATGGTGTCGTAATCACGGCCCTCGGCGGCGCAGTGCCCGCGCAGCACGTCCAGCTTGCGGGCGACGTCGTCGATCCCACCGCGACCGAACAGGTTGCAGGCATCGGCATAGCGGGCCACCAGCAACAGTGTCTTCTTCTCACCCCCACCACCGATCATGATGGGCGGGTGCGGCCGGCTCAACGGCTGCGGCGAGTTGATGGTCTCGGCGAGCTGGTAGTGCTTGCCGTTGAACGGGCCGTCGTCGGCACTCCACATCTGCCGGCAGATGCGCAGCGTCTCCTCCAACCGCTCGAACCGCTCGGCCACCGGGACTACCGGCACACCCAGCCCGAGTTGCTCCCGCTCGTACCAGGAGGCGCCGATGCCGAGGCGGGCCCGCCCGCCGGAGAGCACGTCGAGGGTCGTGACGGTCTTGGCGAGCAACCCCGGGTAGCGGTACATCACGCCGGTGACCAGCACACCCAGTGTCATCCGCTGCGTCTGCCCCGCGACGAAACCCAACGTGGTGTACGCCTCCAGCATCGGCTCCTCGGCCGCGAAGACCGCGTCCATCTGGAAGAAGTGGTCCATCACCGTGAACGACGCGACGCCGGCCTGCTCGGCGGTGGTGGCCGTCTCCGCCAACGTCGGTGCGATGGCGGTCGGGTCGGCCGGGGTCGAGTAGTTCCAGTAGTGCAGTCCGAGCTTCATGGTCGGCACCTCCGAAACGAGCCTAGTCCCGTCCGGCGGCAGCACGGGGCGGCTCGGAGCTGCCTGCGAGTCGGGTCCGGCAGCCTCTATTACCGGTTCATGACAATCCGTGGATCACGTGCGGATATCCGGCTGGCACCTTGCGATGAATGATCCAACAGCTGACCGGGTCCCGGGTCGCCGAGCTGCCGCCCGACGAGACGCGCGTCCGGTTCCGCCACCGGCACCGGACCGGGACGACCCGCACGGAGGGACGATCGCAGCGGGCGGAGTGGGCCGACGCCGCGAAGGGCGCCTGCATCGTTCTCGTCGTCCTGTGGCACGTCATCGTGAAGGACTACCTACAGATCGACTGGCACGTCGGCGTACCGGTGCCGGGTCTGTGGGGGACGCTGGGTGAGCAGTTCCTCCCGCTGCGGATGCCGCTGTTCTTCACCATCTCCGGCGTCTTCGCGGCGAACGCCGCCCGACGACCCTGGCGGGTCGTGGCCCGCAGCCGGGTCGCCGGGTTCCTCTACCTGTACACCCTCTGGCTGCTGATCCACACCGCGATCCTCGCCGCCGCCCCGCAACTCCCGACCGACCGCGCCACCTCCGCCCTCGGTGTGCTGGAGCAGCTCACCATCACGCCGTCCAACCTCTGGTACCTGTACGCCCTGGCGGTGTACTTCACCATCGCCAAGGCGACCCGTCGGGCCCCCCGGGCGCTGGTGCTCGTACCCGCCGCGGTGCTGTCCACGGTCGCCGCCGCCGGCCTGCTCGACACACCGGGCAACCGGGGCGGCCTCTACCAGAACCTGGTGTTCTTCCTCGCCGGCCTGTACCTGCGACCGCAGATCCAGCGGTGGGCCGACACCGCCAGCCGACGCCGTCTGCTGCTGACCTCGGGGGCCTACGTCCTCGCGCTCGCCGCGATGGCGGCGGCCGGCGCGCAGCAGTGGTTCGGTGTGTGGCCGGCGGTCTCCGTCGTGGCAGTGATCTTCGGCATAACCGCCGCTGCCAGGCTGGCTCGCTGGTCGGCACTCAGCAGACCGCTGGCTAGTCTCGGCCGCATCACCCTGCCGATCTACGTCGTCCACATGCCGGTCCTGGCGCTGCTGCACCGGCTGACGCTCGTACCGGTTTCCGAGCTGGGCGCGTCCGCTCAGGACCTGATCGTGCTCGGATACCCGATTCTGCTGACCGGCCTGGTGATCGGCCTGAGCCTGGCCGTGCACCGTGGCCTGCTGGCGGTCCGGGCGGGCTGGCTGTTCGCGCTGCCCGGCCCCCGGCGCGCGCAGGCGGCCCGATGAGCGCGCTGGCCGAGGCGCTCGTCGACCTCGACGCGATCGCCGCCAACGTGCGGACGATCGCGTCGGTCACCGGCACCGACCTGATGGCGGTGGTGAAGGCCGACGGGTTCGGCCACGGCGCGGTGCAGGTGGCCCGGGCGGCGCTTCGGGCGGGCGCGAGCTGGTTGGGGGTGACGTCGGCGAGCGAGGCGCTGGCCCTGCGCGAGGCGGGTGTGACCGCGCCCACGTTGAGCTGGCTGCACAGCCCGACCGACGACTTCGGTAAGTTGATCAACGCTGGTGTCGACGTCGGCGTGTCGACGACGACGCACCTGCACGCCGTCGCCGACGCGGTCCACCTGCTCGGCGTACCGGCGATGGTGCAGCTCAAGGCCGACACCGGTCTGTCCCGCAACGGGGCCGCCGGGGACGACTGGCCCGAGTTGGTCGGTTGGGCTCGCAAGTACGAACGGGAGGGCGGGATCCGGGTGCGTGGGGTGTGGTCCCACCTCATGGACGCGGACGTGCCGGGCGCTCCCGAGCTGAACCGCCAGGTGACGGCCTTCGAGGACGCGCTGCGGGTCGCGCGGTCGGCCGGCCTCGACCCCGAGTTGGTCCACCTGGCCAACTCGGCGGCCGCGTTGTCGGCGCCCCGGACCCGCTTCGACATCTGCCGGATCGGGATCGCGCTGTACGGCGTGGACCCGTTCGGCGCGACCGGACCGGGCGAGTTCGGGCTGCACGCCGCGATGACGGTGCGGACGAGCGTGGTCAACGTCAAACGGGTGCCGGCCGGCACCGGCGTCTCCTACGGGCCCGAGCACGTGACCGGCGCACCGACCACCCTGGCGTTGCTGCCGCTCGGGTACGCCGACGGCCTCCCCCGCGCCGCGGGTGGCCGCGCCTGGGTGTGGCTCGCCGGTCGGCGGTGCCCGATCGTCGGGCGCATCGCCATGGACCAGTGCGTGGTCGACGTCGGGGACCTCCCCGTGGCGATCGGTGACCCGGTCGTGGTGTTCGGTCCGACCGAGGCAGACCGGAACCCACCGACCGTCGTCGAATGGGCCCGCTGGGCCGACACCAACCCACACGAGATCTTGACCGGCATCGGGGCCCGGGTGGCCCGCGACCACCACCACGGAAGGGCACGGATTTCATGACAACCCGACTGGCAGTGCTGTACGGCGGGCAGAGCGGCGAGCACGACGTGTCCTGCCGCTCGGCGGCGAGCATCCTCGCCCACGTGGACCGTGAGCGGTACCAGGTCACCGAGGTGCTCATCGACCGTGCCGGCGGCTGGCACGTCGACGGACGCCCGACGCCACTGCCTGCGGCGTTGCGCGTGCTGCGCGCCCAGGACGTGGTGTTCCCCGCCCTGCACGGCCCGTACGGCGAGGACGGCACGGTGGCGTCGTTGCTGGAGTGGCTCGGGGTTCCGTACGTCGGCAACGGCGTCTTCGCCAGCGCCGCCGGTATGGACAAGGGCGTCACCAAACGACTCCTCGCCGCCGAGGGGCTGCGGGTCAGCCCGGGGGTGACCCTGCGGCCGGGCGAGGACCTGTCGCCTGACGACCGGCGACGTCTGGACCTGCCGGTCTTCGTCAAGCCGGCGCGGGCCGGGTCCAGCCTGGGCGTCGTCAAGGTGGACGACTGGTCGGGGGTTCCCGCCGCGCTGCAGCGGGCCCGACAGGTCGACCCGAAGGTGCTCGTCGAGCAGGGGGCCCGGGGTCGGGAGATCGACGTGGCGGTCCTGCAGCACCCGGACGGCCGGGTGGAGGCCGGTCCGCCGCTGGAGATCCGGGTGACCGGTGCCGGCTTCTTCGACTACGACGCGAAGTACGACGGCGGCGCGATCTTCCAGATCCCCGCCGCGTTGGACGCGGCGACCACCGAGGTCCTCCAGGACCGCGCGATCCGCGCCTTCCACGCCCTCGACTGCCGTGGGCTGCTACGGGTGGACTTCTTCCTGCCCGCCGAGGGGTCGCCCGAGCCCATCGTGAACGAGGTGAACACGTTCCCCGGTTTCACCGCCGCGTCGCAGTTCCCGCAGATCTGGCAGAAGGCCGGCCTCGGGTTCGTCGACCTGATCGACATCCTGATCGACGGCGCGCTGGCCGACGAGGACCGGGGCCGTCACGGCGGTCTTCCCCGGCCGACGCGGGTGGCCGACCTGGTGTGAGCGGTGGCGGGTGCCCGGTCACCTGACCGGGCACCGCCGAGGCGGCCGGGTGCCGTCGGGTCCGACGATGGTCACCGGGACGAGAGAGCTCATCAGGCCGACCTGGGCGGCGGCGTCGGTCGCCGTACAGATGATCTGGTCGACCGCGTCGGCCGACAACGTCCGTACCGCTGCTGTCGTCGTCACGGTGAGGCCGAATCCCCGCCCGTCCGGCGTCACCGTGACCGGGACGAGCCCGGCGGGCACCTCGCTGGTCAGGCCGCTGGCCCGCTCCTCCCCGCTCGGACCCGCCGCGAGCAGGGCGACGGCCTGGGCCGGCTGGCAGGACGAGCCGTCCGAGGATGCCGGTGAACAGGTCACCACGGGCGCGGCACCGGCCTGGGTCGCCTTCGGCTGGCGGAGGACCAGCGCGAGTTCGCCCTGTGCGAGCAGGTAGACCCCGATGCCCTCGGTGGGGCCGCTGACCGCGGCGCGACCGGTGATGACGGCGCTGGGCCGGACCCCGCACCCCGCCGTGAGCACCGCGACGAGCAGCCCGCCGACGACCAGAGCGCGGCCCGTCCGCCGGCCGGTCACCGGGCACCGCCGTCGTCCGCCGTGTCCCGGGGCAGGCGGAGGGTGAACACCGCGCCGCCTCCGGGGTCGTTTCCGGCGACGAGACTTCCCCGCCGCTCACCGTGGCGGTGCAGGCGCGCGTTCTCCCAGGAGATGGCGAGGCCGAGGCCGCTGCCCTCAGACCGGGTTCGGGCGGTGTCGGCCTTGTACAGACGGTCGAAGACGTGCGGCAACACCTCAGGGTCCAGTCCCGGCCCCCGGTCGGCCACCTCGACGGTGACCCAGTCCTCGTCGGCGCTCAGGCGCACCGACACCGGCTCGGCACCGTGCCGCAGGGCGTTGCCGACCAGGTTGGCGACGATGACGTCCAGCCGGCGGGGGTCGAGCCGGGCCACGACACCGGGCGGCAGCTCCGCGCGGACCCGGTCGGTCCAGCCGCGGATGCGCAGGGTCGCGCTCACCGCGGCGGCCACGTCCACGTCGTCCAGGGCGAGCCGGGCGGTTCCGGAGTCGAACCTGCTGACCTCGATGAGGTCGTTGACCAGCTGGGTGAGGTTCTGCGTCTCCCGGCTGACCAGCCGGGCTGCGCGGCCCGCGTCCCCGGGCAGGTGTTCCGCCTCCTCGTCGAGCACGTCGGTGACCGCGGTCATCGCCGCCAACGGCGTACGGAGTTCGTGCGAGACGTCCGCCACGAACCGGCGTGCGTCGGACTCCATCCGTCGCAGCTCCCCCACCTGCCGTTCCAGCGTCCCGGCGGTGTCGTTGAAGGTCCGTGCCACATCGGCCAGCTCGTCCACGCCCCGGACGGTCAGCCGGGTGGTCAGGTCGCCCTCGCCGAGGCGGCGTGCGGCCCGGCCCAACTCGCGTACGGGTCGCAGCACGCTGCCGGCGGCCAACAGGGCCAGCAGGACCGCGAGGACCAGCGACAGCCCTCCGGTCAGCCAGGCGCGGGTGGCGAGCTGGTCGATGCTCTGCTGCTCGGGCAGGAGGCTGCGCATCGAGTACACCTCCAGCCCGGACGGTCGGGAGGTGCCGTCGGGTCGTTCGAGCGCCAACTGGGTGCCGATGAGCAGCTTGGGTTCCCCGTTGAGCGCGACCCGCTGCCAGGCGATCCGGCCGTCGCCGACCTCCTGCCGCAGCTCCGGGGTGAGCGCGTCGGCCACCTCGAAATTCGGCGACCGCAGGTCGCGGTAGACGACCACCGTGGTGGTGTCCCGGTCGGAGAGACGCTGGGCCAGGATGTCGAGGTCGTCCTGGGTCGGCGGCAACTGGGCTATCGGGTAGTACTTGCTGAGCTGGTCGGTCAGCGACCTCACCGCGGCGTCCTGCGCCTGTTGCAGGATGACCGTCCGGGCCTGGACGTAGCTGCCGCTGGCCACGACGGCCGCGGTGGTCACGCCGAGCAGCACGAACGCCAGGAGCAGTCGGACCCGCAAGCCCGAGACCCGGGTGCCGGCGCGGCGCCACAGTGTCACAGCGGCCCGAACCGGTATCCGAAACCACGCACGGTCTGGATGAAGACCGGCGTCGACGAGTCGACTTCGATCTTGGCGCGCAGCCGCTGGACACAGGCGTCCACGAGCCGCGAGTCGCCGAGGTACCCGTGTTCCCAGACGGCCTCCAGCAGTTGCTGGCGGCTGAGCACCTGGCCCGGCGTGTGCGAGAGTTCGAGCAGCAGACGCAGCTCGGTGGGGGCGAGGCCGACCGGCACGCCGTCCTTGCTGACCACCAGCGCGGCCCGGTCGATCGTCAGCGCGCCGTGTTGTTCCAGGCCGGGCCGCTCGCCACCGGCGCGGCGCGACTCGCCGCCGGTCCGTCGGAGCACCGCGCGGATCCGCGCCTCGAGCACCCGGGCCTGCACGGGCTTGACCACGTAGTCGTCGGCGCCGGCCTCCAGCCCCGCCACCACGTCCATGTCGTCGTTGCGCGCGGTCAGCATGATGATCGGCAGGTCGCCGAGTTGCCGAATCCGGCGGCAGAC
Organism: Micromonospora sp. WMMD964; assembly: GCF_029581455.1. NCBI lineage: Bacteria > Bacillati > Actinomycetota > Actinomycetes > Micromonosporales > Micromonosporaceae > Micromonospora > Micromonospora sp. WMMD964. The sequence goes on from NZ_CP120860.1 coordinate 5,073,467, forward strand.
CTCGAACCCGTCCATCCCGGGCAGCATCAGGTCGAGGACCACGACGTCGGACGCGGTGGTGCGCAGCCGCTCCAACCCCTGCTCCCCGGTCTCCACCGCGTGCACCGTGTGGCCCTGTCGGGTGAGCGCCAACTGAAGCCCGTCGCGCACCGTCTGGTGGTCTTCGATCAGCAGGACCTGGGACATGTCGTCAAGTATCCCATCATGAGATCTTCTGGTGATCGGTCGGCGACGGCCGCCCGGCACGGTCGGCTCGCAGCGGTACCACGAAGTCCGCCGACCGCACCAGGAACACCACCGAACCCACCAGGAACATCGTCGTCGCACCCGCCGCCACGATGGCGACGAGCGCGCCGCGCTGCACCGAGGCCGCCAGCGAGGGCACCACGACCACGAGTGCCCAGACCAGCGCGGCCAGGCTCACCGCCATCTCGCCCAACCGGCGCCACAGGCTCCCGCCGTCCGGTCCGGCATCCACGTCCCGGTCCCCCCGCAGGCCCGTCAACGCGGCGGCGGCCAGGCAGAACAACACCACCCCCAGCAGTACGCCGCCGAGCACGTCACTGAACCGGTGCCAGCCCGCGATCATCGTGGCCGAGGCGATCACCGAGACACCGGCGGCACCGGGCACCGCCAGAAAGCGTCGAGCCCAACCGGGCAGCACCAGCATGAACGCCAGCAGCAGCGCCGTCGCCGCCGCCACATGGCCGCTGGGAAAGCTGTTGTGGGTCGTCGAACTCTCGATCTGGAGATCCGGGCGGGGCAGCGCCGACTTCAGCGCGCCGGCCGCCACCACCGCGCCGACCACCATTCCCACACCGACGACCCCCGCCACCAGTCGGCGGCGGAGCACACCCACCAGCAGCACCGCGCCGAGCAGGGCGACGAGGAGGCTCGGGCTGCCGAAGCCGGCCAGCACGGCCTTGGCCGGCCCCACCAGGACGGTCTGCTGCTCGTATCCCCCACCCCGCTCGGCGCGCGGCAGGAGCAGACCGTCCAGCCACTGACCGGGGTACGTCCGGACGAAGACGGCAGCGGTGAGCGCCAATGCGAGCAGACCACCCAGCGCCGCCGCGAGCAGCCGAAGACCCGACGTCACCGCCGCGCCGGCGGGTGGCCGGGGTCGCGCCGGCGGCGGGCCGGGCGTCGACCGCCCCACGGGGTACGACGATCCGATGGTCATGTCGGCCATGCTCGTCCCGGCACGTCCGGGTGCCGTACTGGGATTGTCTTGGTTCTGTCACAACTGCCCGCGCCGCCTGCGGGAGGCGGATCGTCGTCGGAAGGGCCGGTGGGCCTCGACGGAGCAGAAGCATTCAGATGCTTACATGCAACTATGTTTTACCCCGCCGAGATCAGCCACCACTAGGGTCAGGACACCGATCGATGTCTCGGTGGTCGGTGCGAGAAATCCATCCGGAGTGAGCTGGGGAACCGGAAGGGGTTGGGGGAATGCAGGGAATTCCAGTCGACAGCCTGGTCATCGGCATCGCGTCCTCACCGGCTGAGCGCCGACAACTGGCGCGGCTACTCGGCGGCAGTGACGCCTTTCTGATCGTCTCGACCGTCCGGCAGGCCCGAGAGTTTCTCGGCGTGGTCGAGACGACTCCGGCGGTGATCCCGCAGGACGGGCCGGTGCTCGCCGATGCCGCACAGTCCGCAACCGCGCTCGCCCCGGCCCCACGATCCGCAGCCGCGCTCGGCCCGGCCCCGCAGCCCGCAGCCGTGCTCGCCGAGGTGGTGCCGAGCCCGCAGCAGCCGCCACCGGACCTGACCGTCGACTCCGACCGCCGGGTGCTGCGGTGGCGTGACCAGGAGATCGACCTGACCCGGTTGGAGCACGACGTCCTGCTCTGTCTGGTGGACGCGCCCGGGCAGATCTGGACCTACGAGCGTCTGCACCTGGAGGTCTGGGGCAACCGGCACCTCGGCCGGGGCTCCGACATGCACTCGGTGGTCCGCCGGGTGCGCGGAAAGCTCGCGAGACTCAACGCCGCGACGACCATCCACTCGGTACGCGGGGTCGGCTTCCGGCTCGCCCCGGTCTGATTTTCTCAACGCGGACCGGCCCTGTCCGGTCTGATCCTCTCAAGTCCGGCCCTGTCCGTCTGATCCCCGAACAGGGTCCGGCCCGCCCGGTCGAAACCAGGCGGGCCGGACTGTGCGCTACCGCTCGGGCGTCAGCACTTGATCGGCACCAACCCGAAGTTCTCCACGGTGGGAGTGGTGGTGTTGATCCTCGTCTGGCGGGTCTGCGGCTTCCACCCGTCCTTGGCGACGATCATCGTGAGCGGGTTGTTGCGGCGGTCCACCCAGTAGGCGTACTTGCCCTCGGCGTCGGTGGCGAAGGTGTACGACGCCGCCCACGAGTCGACCTGGACGACCGCCCCGGCGAGTGGCGAGGTCGCACCCTGGCAGCTGCTGCCGATGACCGTTCCCATGAGCTTCCCCCAGGTCTTCGGGGGGTTCGCGGTCATGGTCACCGCGACCGGCGCCACCGAGTACGGCGTGTTCTCGGTGATCCCGATCGAGCCGGAGTAGGTGCCCGGCTGGTCCACGTCCGCCGTCAGGCCGACGGTGACCGTGACCTTCGCACCCGGTGCGAGGGTCGCCGACGACTTGTCGATGGTCATCCAGCTGACGTCGGCCGCCGACTCGGCGCAACCCTCGAAGCCCGGGAGCACCTCGCTGTTGGCCGCCGCGTTGAAGTTGCCGGACGAACCGCCGATCTTGTAGAAGCCGCAAGCCGCGCCACCCCGGTAACGGGCGGTGTTGGCGTTCGGCAGGTTGGACCACGAGCCGGCGGCCGGGTCGAAGGCGAAGCCGGCGTTGCTGATGGCCCCACCCTGCGAACCACCGACGACGAGCAGCTTGCCGTTGGCCACGGCGTACGAGCTGGCCCAGTTGTCGGCCGGCGCGTCGGCGATCGCGGTCCAGGTGTCGGCCCCCGGGTCGAAGGCGTAGCTGGACTTCTGCGCGGCGGAACCGTCGTTGCCACCGGTGCAGTAGAGGATGCCGTCGATCCCGCCGCAGGAGGCGAAGGCCACCGACTTCGGGTAGTTGGCCATCGTCGCCCAGGTGTCGGTGGCCGGGTCGTACCGGACGACGCTGTTCGACATCGGCGTGCAGTTGGCCGTGGTGCAGCCACCGACCGCGTACAGCTTGCCGTCGACGACGCCCTGACCGGCCGCGGCCCGGGGTGCCGGGTTGTCGGCCAGCTCGGTCCAGGTGTCGGCCCCCGGGTCGTACGACCAGGTGGCGGCGTCCGGACCCTCGTCGCCCCAGCCGCCGCTGGCGATGATCTTGCCTTGCACGACGCCCACCGTCAGGGCGTTGCGTGCGCCCGGCAGGTCGGCGATCGCCGTCCAGGTCTGGGCGGCCGGGTCGTAGGCGTAGTTCTTGGTGGTGGAGGCGCTACCGTCGCCACCCCCGATCGAGTACACCTTGCCGTCCAGGTTCACCACCCGGTTGTCCATCACGTTCGCCGGGTAGTTGGCGATGTCCGTCCACGGCGCGGCCTGCGGGCCGGTCGCGGCGGCGGTGGCCTTGGCCTCCTTGCCGGACGCCTTGGCGGCGAACGACGTCGGTACGGTGAGCCGCTGCTCCGGAGCGCCGCTGCCGCCGAGCACCTGTTGCCGGGTGACGGTGGACCCGTCCGCCCGCAGGAGTTCGAATCCGTTGTCCCGCTCGCTGAACTTGACCTCGACCGGCGCGCCACCGGTGTTGGTCACCGTGAACGTCCTGCTCGCCTTGCCGTTGGGCATCTGGAGCGTGGCGCTCAGCTCGGTCGGCGTCACCGACAGCCGGCCGGCCGCGAGCTGGAAGTTCGCGGTGGTCGCCCAGTCGGCCTCGACGTCCAACGACTTGGTCTGGCTGACGTAGTTGCCGGCGGTCGCCGTGAAATCGTGCGCGCCGGTCAGCGACGAGTAGATCCAGTAGAAGCCGTCGGCCAGCCCCGGGTCGTCCGGGGTCGCCACGGTGACGGCCTTCTCGGCGGGCCGGTCCTTGCTGGTGACCGTCGCACCGTTGACGTAGCTGTCGTCGTTCTTGTCGCGGACGTTGCCGACGACCAGACCGCCGTCGAGCGGCACACAGGTGATCTGGCTGCCGATGAGGACGTTGTCGACCTCCCACCACCACTCGTACGAGGCGTCGTAGTAGTGGAACCGGACCTGCACCTGCGCCTGGCCGGCCGCCTGCGGGATCGGGATCTCGGTCACCCTCGGACCCCGGACGTCGGTCTCCTGCCGGAGCACGTTGGTCCAGGTGGCACCACCGTCGATGCTCAGGTCGACGTCGGCGGTGTCGTCGTTGAGCTGGTTGAAGTCCTGGTTGAACCGGATCACCGGGGCGGTGACGGCGGTCAGGTCGACCACCGGGCTGACCAGGGAGGTGTCCTGGCTGGTGCCCGCACCGTAGTCGTCGCTGTCGATCATCGCGAAGCCGCCGCTGCCGCCGGTCAGGTTGCCCCGGTCACCGTCGTCGGTGAACTTCCAGACCTGGCCGCTGCCCGCGTTGTCCACGACGGTCCAGCCGGCCGGGGTGGTCGGGGCGTCGAACGTCTCGTACTCACCGTCGGAGCCGAACGTGTAGCCGGGGGCGGTGGTGCAGGTGTCGGTGTCCACCGGCACGGCGACGTTCGCGGTGGCGTTACCCGCGCCGACCACCACCTGCTTGGTGACGGTCTGGTATCCCGGGTACTGCGACTCGTACTTCAGGGTGTAGGTCTGCCCGGCCGGCAGCTTGATGCTGTAGCGGCCGTTCGACGGGGTGGTGTAGTCGTAGACGCCGGACACGCCGGTCACCGTCACCTTCGCGTACAACGGCCAGCCGTGGCCCGAGCCGTCGGTGACCGACCCGGTGACGTTGACGCTGGGCACCGGCGTCAACGCGACGTCGAGCGTGGTGATCGCGCCCTTGGCGACGGTCGCCGTCTTCGTGGTGCCGCCGTAGCCGAAGGCCGCCACGGCGACCTGGTAGTCACCGGTGGGCAGTTGGGTCGAGTACTTGCCGTCGGCGCCGGTGGTCAACTCCCGTGCGGCCGGTCCGGTGAGCGTCACCGTCGCGCCGGCGATCGGGGCGCCGGTGGCCGCGTCGGTGACCGTGCCCGCCAGGGTGCCGATGTCGCCGGTCGGGGCCGCGTCGAGCAGCGCGAGGGCGTCCAGGCGGCCCTCGCCGTAGACGTTGTTGTCGGCGGCGGTGCCGCCGCACTGGTCGTCGGCCTTGTCGATCGCCGTGCCGTTGAGCAGCGCACGGGTGGCGTCGACGTCACCGATCAGCGAGGGCGCCGCCGAGTAGAGCAGCGCGATCGTGCCCGCGAGGTGCGGCGCGGCCATCGAGGTGCCGCTGATGCTGCCGTACGCGCTGCCCGGGATGCTCGACCGGACGTTCACGCCCGGGGCCGAGATGTTGGGCTTGATCTCACCGTTCTGCCCGACGCCGCGGGCGGAGAAGCCGGCGACGTTGTTGTTGACGTCGTACGCGCCGGTCGAGTAGTTGCTGGCGAGGCTGCCCGGCGAACCACTCGTCTGGCACGCCGGCCCACTGTTGCCGTTGGACCAGGTGCCGAAGATCCCGGACGCGGCCCAGGCGTCCGTCACGTCCTCCATGAACGGCTCGTTGGACGGGTCCCGCGTGCCCCACGAGTTGTTGATGATGTTCGGACGCTTGCTCGCGTCCGCGTTCTGGCCGTTGAGGTCCAGCGGTTCGAGCATCCACTGGCCGGATTCGATCAGAGCGGCGTCACTGGGGCAGCAACCGTTCGCCGCGATCCACGTGACCCCGGGCGCGACGCCGATCTGGTTCGCGCCGTCGGAGCCGGCCATGGTGCCCATCGTGTGCGTGCCGTGGCCGTCGCCGTCACAGGGGGCGGTCGCACAGGCGCCGGTGGCGCCGGCCGCGTTGAACCAGTTGTAGTTGTGGTCGAACGTGCCGTCGCCGTTGTTGCCACGGTAGGAGTTGACGAGCGCCGGGTGGTTGAACTGCACGCCGGTGTCGATGTTGGCGACGGTGATGCCCTCGCCCTTGACGCCGTACTGGGCCCACACGTCGTCGGCGTTGATGTTGGCGATGCCCCACTCGAGGGCGTTCACTGTCTTCTCGTCCGTGCCCTTGGTGGTTTCCGGCACCTTGTAGGCGACCGGCGCGTAGAGGCCCTCGACCTCGGAGTGACCGGCGAACTTCTGGGCCATCGCCAGGGAGCCGCTGCTCACCTTGATCGCGTTGGTGGCCCAGAAGGTCTGGTACCGGGTGCCGGAGCTGTCGAGGTCGGCCCGGATCTTGCCCTGGCTCGCGGCGGCGGTCTTGCGCAGGGCGTCCGCGACCGCGGTGCCGCGCTTCGACCAGTCCTTGATGGCGCTGGCCTTGCTGAGGTCCGCCCGGTCCTTGAACCGGATCCAGAAGTCCCCTTCACTCTTGGCCTGTAGCTGCTTGGCGAGCTCGGGTCGGATCTTGTCGCCGGTCGGGGCGCCCGCCTGCATGCCGCCGCCCGGTGCCGCCTGCGCTGCCGACCCGACGGTGGCGAAGCATGTCGCGGCGAGGATCGCCGCCGCACCGGCGCTCACCAGTGATCTGGCTGTGCGCCGCCATTGTGGACGTCTGAACATCGGTGCTGCCTCCCTCAGAACGACCCAGGGTGAAGATGGGCCATGGGTGGACCTCCCCATGCACCGCGCGGGTCACGCCGGTTGCCCGAGTGGACACTATGATCGAGAAGAAAGGACGATCAAGAACTTGCCGTGAGCAACTTGTCGCTAAGAGTTGCTGATCCGGTGACGCGCTTTGCCAATCATTGTCAGGACCATGACGAGAGCCGGGCAGGGATGCCCATCGATCCCGGGCGGTGCTGTGGCCGAGGACGACGATGCGACGTCGAACAGGGAGGGCCCGGCCGACGAGCCGTTCCCGCTACTGATCGCGGTGACGTCGTCGCCGGCCGAGCGCATCCGGCTCGCGGAGCGCCTCGACGGCATCGCTCCGTTGCTGCTCGTGGCCGACCTCGACGAGCTACGCCGGCTGATCGCCACCCCGCGGCAGATGGCCGCGGCCGCAGCCGAGTCGGCCACCGCGCTGGTCATCGACTCCGCCCGGTCGAGCGCCCGCTGCGGGGAGCGCGAGGTCGACCTCACCCGGCTGGAACACGACCTGCTGACCTGCCTGATCACCGAGCCGGTCCGGGTCTGGAGCTACGCGGAGCTGCACCGGTCGGTCTGGGGCGACGAGGGGCGCGAGCGCAAGGCGGACGTGCAGTCGCTGGTGAAGCGGCTGCGCCGCAAGCTGCACGACCTCGGCACCCGGGCCACCATCGACGTCGTTCGAGGTGTCGGGCTGCGGCTGACCGACCACCAGCAGGCCCGGGTCGAACGCGCCTGACGCCCCGACCCATGAACTGATCAAGGGTCGGGTACGACCTGAAGATCAGCAGGGACACGGGGCGGGCTGACGTCTCCGCACCTGCGTTTTACGGTAATGACAGGCTGTGAACTCACTGACACGTAACGTGAGGATGCAGCCGGACTACGGCTGCCGCAGGCGTGCACCGGGCCGCCACCGTGGCGGTGCCGCTCGGTCAACGACCGGACGGACAGCCCTGCACCGCCGCCGGCCTACTCAGCCGCAGGAGGTGTGGGATGCCCATGCTGTCGGTCTTCGATCCCCGGCACACTGTCGCTCCCCCGGGATACAGCCGCTGGCTCATCCCGACCGCGGCCCTGGCCGTGCACGTGTGCATCGGTCAGGTCTATGCCACGAGTGTCTACAAGAACTCCCTCATCGCGCACTTCGACGTCAGTCAGACGGCGATCGGGGCGATCTTCAGTATCGCCATCGTGATGCTGGGTTCGTCCGCGGCGGTGGGTGGCCGTTGGGTGGAGCGGAACGGACCGCGGCGGGCGATGTTCGTCTCCGCGTGCTTCTGGGCCACGGGGTTCCTGGTCGGCGCGCTCGGCATCGCGACCCAACAGCTCTGGCTGCTCTACCTCGGTTACGGCGTCATCGGTGGCATCGGGCTCGGCATCGGCTACATCTCGCCCGTCTCCACACTGATCAAGTGGTTCCCGGACCGGCCCGGCCTCGCCACCGGGTTGGCCATCATGGGGTTCGGCGGCGGCGCCCTCGTCGCCGGCCCGCTCGCGCGCCAACTGCTCTCCCTCTACGACTCCGGCTACAACCCCGACAACCCCGCGGCGGTGGCCTCGGGACACGCCCTCGTGGCGCTCTTCGTCACGTTCGGCATCGGATACTTCGTGATCATGATGTTCGGCCCCTTCAACGTCCGGGTACCGGCGCCGGACTGGCGGCCCGCCGGGTTCGACCCCGCGAGCGTCGCCACCCGGCCTCTCGTGACGACGGCGAGCGTGTCGGCGTCGAATGCCGTGCGTACCCGATCGTTCTGGTTGCTGTGGATCGTGCTGTTCTGCAACGTCACCGCGGGCATCGGCATCCTGGAGCAGGCAAGCCCGATGATCCAGGACTTCTTCCGGGACAACGGGACCGCCACCACGGTCTCGGTGACGGCGGCGGCCGGTTTCGTGGGGGTGCTGTCGCTGTTCAACATGGCGGGGCGCTTCGTCTGGTCGACGACGTCCGACCTCATCGGCCGCAAACCGATCTACATGGTCTACCTCGGCGTCGGCATGGTGCTGTACCTGCTGCTCGCCGTCGCGGGCCACTCCGCGACCGCGGTCTTCGTGCTGATCGCCGCCGCGATCATCTCCTTCTACGGCGGTGGCTTCGCCACCATGCCCGCCTACCTGCGTGACCTGTTCGGCACCTTCCAGGTCGGGGCCATCCACGGCCGGATCCTGACCGCGTGGTCGGCCGCGGGTGTCGCCGGCCCGCTGATCGTCAACGGGATCCTCGACACGCAGGGCAAGCCCGGCACCCTCACCGCGGCGGCGTACCGGCCCGCCCTGTTCACCATGGTCGGCATCCTCGCCATCGGGTTCATCGCGAACCTGCTGGTCCGCTCCGTGCCCGAGCGGTTCCACGAACCGAACCGAGGGCCGACCTCGCCCGTGGCGAAGGCAACTGTCACCGAGCCGGTCGCTCTCGGGCGGGACAGCCAGCCGCCCGCGCCGCCGCGCGTCGGTAGCCAGACCGGGCGGCTCTGGTTGTCCTGGCTGCTGATCGCGGTGCTCCTCGGGTACGGCATCGTCCAGACCCTGATCACCGCCGCGAAGCTGTTCACCGGCTGACGCGGCGAAGCGGCTCGGAAGGACGGCGCCCACGCAGGGGGCGCCGTCCTCTCCGTTCAGAGCCGGGTCGCCGACCCCTTCTCGTCGCGTCGCTCCCGTTGCGGCACGACCGTGTACTTCGGGTCGCGCGCCGACGCCATGCCGGCCTCGAAGACGCCGAACCGGGTGGCGACGGACGACGCCACCAGAGCGGCGCCGGAGAGCGCGGCCAGGACCCGGCTGCGCCGGCTGAACAGCGCGGCGACGGTGCCCACGCCGAGCAGCACGTCTCCCGCCCGGACCAGCCGACCACTGCGCCCCTGCCGGTAGGGCTCACCGGTCAGGCCCAACCGCTCCATCCGGCGACCGCCGGCGTACTTGACGGTCGCGGCGACGACCGCGAGTCGCCGCAGCGGGGCGGTCTGGGCGGCCGGCGTCGCGATCAGACCGACCCCGGTGGCGGCGGCGAGCGCGCTGCCACCGAAGACGAACGGCAGGAAGGGGTACGCGTCGTGCCACGCCGGTACGGCGGTGTCGGCGAGCAGCACCCCGGTGTACGTGGCGAGTGCCGGGGCGGTGGCAGCGGCGGCCAGGCCGGCGATGTCGCCGACCGGTGGGGCCAGGCGGCGGGCGAGACCGAGCACACCGTGATCGGGGAGTCGGGTTGCCAGCTCGGCGACCGCGGCCACGCCGGCTGCCGGGCCGAACGCGGTGAGGATCCAGGTGCCGACCGACATCGGCGAGGTCAGCTTGGCGATCCGGAGCATGTGGTGGAACCGGGCCGGTCGTCCGAGGTCGTGCACCAGCAGGTACGCGCTGGCGCCGACGCCGCCCAGCGCCGTCCACCGCCCCACCTGCCGCAGAGCGGGCCGCCCGGTCAGTTGGGCGCCCGCGCCGATCAGCGCTCCCCCGGCGGCGAGCCCTCCGGTGAACAGGTAACCGGCGATGTCGCGCTTCCACACCGGCGGTTTGAGGATCGGGCGGCCGTAGTAGGAGGTGAAGTCGGCCGCCGGCACCGTCAGGTGCTCGCCGCCGCGGGTCATGACCGCCTGCCCAGGAACGCGACCACCGTGGCGGCGGTCATCACCAGGGCGGCCAGCCCGGCGCGTTTCCACATCTTCGGCAGGTCGCGGGTGGTCACGACCGGGTCCGGGGGCAGCCCGTACACCTCGGGCTCGTCCAACAGCAGGAAGAACGCCCCGTCACCGCCGACACCGTCGTCCGGGTCGTGCCCGTACAACCGCGCCTCGGACACCCCCCGCCCCCGCAACGTCGCCACCCGCGTGGCGGCCCGCTCCCGCAGCTCGTCAAGCGGCCCGTACTGGATCGACTCCGTCGGACACGCCTGCGCGCACGCCGGAGTCATCCCCGCACCGAGCCGGTCGTAGCACAACGTGCACTTCCACGCCCGACCATCACCCTTACGCTGATCGATCACCCCGTACGGACACGCCGAGATGCAGTACCCACACCCGTTGCAGATGTCCTCCTGCACCACCACCGTCCCGAACTCCGTCCGGAACAACGACCCCGTCGGACACACGTCCAGACACGCCGCGTGAGTGCAGTGCTTACAGACGTCCGACATCATCAACCACCGGAAATCGGTACGCCCCTCCGCACCGGACCCTCGACCGGGCGGCTGCGCACCCGGCATCCCCAGGAACTCCGGTCCGGCCGACATCCGGGCCGCCGCCTCGGGTGAACCGGTGGGCAGGCCCGGGTCGGTACCGGTGTCGGCGCTGGTCGACGCACCGGCCGCCGCGGTGACCGGGCTGACCGGCGGCCCGTCCGGGGTGTCGGCGAACGCCGGGGACGCCAGACCGGCACGGCGGGGCTGCTCGACGAACGCCACGTGCCGCCACGAGTTCGCGGTCAACGCACCCGTGTTGTCGTACGACATGCCGAGCAGGTCCAACCCGCTCTCCGGCACCCCGTTCCACTCCTTGCACGCCACCTCACACGCCTTGCACCCGATGCAGACACTCGTGTCGGTGAAGAACCCCATCCGCGGCGGCGCGTTCACATAGCCCGCGTCCGGCGCCGGGTCCAACGGGCCGTACAGGGCGTTGGCGTGGGGCATGGGTCAGACCTCCTGGTCCAAGCCGCTGTCCGCGGAGTCGGTCGTGACCATCGGTGGGTAGTGCGGGTTGAGGTCACCGGATCGCCGCCGGTAGTCGACGAGGAGCGCCAGCAGCTCCGCGCCTCTCGGGCGACGCCCGGATCGGATGTCGCAGGTGCCGACCTTGCTCTCCTGGATCAGGACGTTCGGATCCAGGCTGATGCCGAACAGGTCGTTGGCCGAGTCGCCGGTCACCAGACCCTCGAAACCGAAGTGGTACGGCAGCCAGAGCTGGTGGATGATCCGCCCGTCCACCCGCAACGGGGTGAGCCGATCCGTCACCAGCACCTTCGCCTCGATGGCCGCCCGGGCGGTGATCAGGTGCGCCCAGCCCAGATGGGTGAGACCGCGTTCGACCGCCAATTCCGGGGACACCTCGACGAACATCTCCGGCTGCAACTCGGCCAGCGGCGACACCGTCCGGCTCATCCCACCGGCGGTGTGGTGCTCGGTGAGCCGGCTGACCGTGAACACGTACGGGAACACCTGGCTGTACGGTTCCGGCGGGCTCGGGTTGAGCGTGTTGATCGGGTGGGTGTAGACCTTGCGGGTCGGGTTGGCCTGCTGCCGGTAGAGCGGGTTCCGCACCGGCGACTCGACCGGCTCGTAGTGCGTGGGCAGCGGGCCGTCGAGGACGCCGGTGGGCGCGTACAGCCAGCCCTTGCCGTCGCCCTGAAGGATGAACGGGTCGTCGCCGGCGATGCCCGCCACGCCTGAGGAGTCGTGCTCCGGTCGGTAGGACGGCGGTTTGGTCTTCTCGAAGTCCGGCACGTCGTAGCCGGTCCACTCGCCCTTGTCGGCGTCCCACCACACGTAGCGTTTGCGCTCACTCCACGGGTTGCCGTCCGGGTCGGCCGACGCACGGTTGTAGAGGATGCGCCGGTTCGCCGGCCACGCCCAACCCCATTCCGGAGCCACCAGGGACTGCTCCGCACCCGGTTTGCGACGGGCGGCCTGGTTGACGCCGTCCGCGTACACCCCGGTGTAGATCCAGCAGCCGCCGACGGTGGAGCCGTCGTCGGTCATCTCGGTGAACGACGACAGCGGGCGGCCGGTCGCCACGTCGTACCCGTTGATCTCCCGCAGCACCGCCTCGGCGCTCGGCTCCGCGTGCGGACCGTGCGTCGGGTAGTTCCAGGCCAGGTCGAGCAGCGCCCGGTCGCGGGCCTTCGTCGACGTCGCCAACCGCTCCTGGATCACCCGGCCCAGGTGGTAGAAGAACCACAGCTCGGAGCGGGCGTCGCCCGGCGGCTCGACGGCCTTCTCCCGCCACTGCAACAACCGCTGCGTCTGCGTGAACGTGCCCTCCTTCTCCACGTGCGACGCGGCCGGCAGGAAGAACACCTCGGTACGGCACTCGTCCGGCACGATCTCGCCGGTCTCGATCTCCGGCGCGTTCTTCCAGAACGTCGCGCTCTCGACCTCGAACAGGTCGCGGACCACGAGCCAGTCGAGGTTGGCCATGCCGAGCCGCTGCGCCCGGCCGTGCGCCGAACCGACCGCCGGGTTCTGACCCAACAGGAAGTAACCCTTGACCTTCCCGTCGATCATGTTGAGCACCTGCTGGTAGGTGCCGTGGTCCCCGGTCATCCGCGGCATGTAGCCGTAGCAGTAGTCGTTCTCGGCGGTGGCGGCGTCACCCCAGTACGCCTTGAGCAGGTTGACGGCGTAGGTGCGGGCGTTACCCCAGAAACCCTTCTGCCCCGGGTGCCGGATGCTGTCCACCCACGCGTCCAGCGTCGGGTGGTTGGCGTGGTGCGGCATCGGCAGGTAGCCCGGCAGCAGGTTGAACAACGTCGGGATGTCGGTGGAACCCTGGATGCTGGCGTGCCCGCGCAGCGCCATCACCCCGCCACCCGGGCGACCCATGTTGCCCAGCAGGAGTTGGATGATCGCGCCGGTACGGATGTACTGCACCCCGACGCTGTGCTGGGTCCAGCCCACCGAATAGACGAGCATGCCGGTGCGGTCCCGGCCGGAGTTCTCCGTCCAGGCCTGCGCCAGTTCGAGGAACTTCTCCTGCGGGATCCCGCAGACCCGTTCCACCATCTCCGGGGTGTAGCGGGCGTAGTGCCGCTTCAGGATCTGGTAGACGCAGCGCGGGTGCTGCAACGTCTCGTCGCGTTCGGTCTCGCCGCCCACGGGAGCGCCGTGTGACTCGTGTTCCAGCCCGGCGCCGGTCTCCCGCTGGATCTCGGTGTCCCGGGTCGTCTGGTTCTGCCCGTGGCCCTCGTAGCGCCAACTGGTCTGGTCGTACGAGGCGTTCTCCTCCTGGAAGCCGGAGAAGAGCCCGTGCAGGTCCTCGGTGTCGGCGAACTCCTCGGTCACGATCGTCGCGGCGTTGGTGTAGGAGACCACGTACTCCCGGAAGTCCAGCTCGTTCTCCAGGATGTAGCGGATCACCCCGCCGAGCAGCGCGATGTCGGTGCCCGCCCGGATCGGCAGGTACGCGTCGGCCAGCGCGCTGGTGCGGGTGAAGCGTGGGTCGACGTGGAACACCTTCGCGCCCCGGCGCTTGGCCTCCATCACCCACTGGAAACCCACCGGGTGCGCCTCGGCCATGTTCGAACCCTGGATGACGATGACGTCCGAGTTCGACAGGTCCTGCTGGTACTGGGTGGCGCCGCCACGGCCGAAGCTGGTCCCCAGACCGGGGACGGTCGAGGAGTGTCAAATACGGGCCTGGTTCTCGATCTGGAGCGCCCCCATCGCGGTGAACAACTTCTTGATGAGGTAGTTCTCCTCGTTGTCCAGCGTCGCCCCACCCAGACTGGAGATGCCCAGCGTCCGGTTGAGCGGCCGGCCCTCGGGGTCGACGTCCTCCCAGGTCTCGTCGCGGGCGGCCAGCACCCGGTCGGCAATCATGTTCATCGCCGTGTCGAGGTCGAGGTCCTCCCACTCGGTGCCGTACGGGCGGCGGTAGCGGACCTTGGTCTGCCGCAGTGGGCTGGTCACCAGACTCTTACTGGCCGCGCCCTTCGGGCAGAGCCGACCCCGCGAGATGGGGCTGTCCGGGTCACCCTCGATCTGACTGACCTGCCCGTCCTTGACGAACACCCGCTGCCCACAACCCACCGCGCAGTACGGGCAGACGGACCGGGCCATCGAGTCGGCGGTGTCGGTGCGGGCGGTGAGCGCGCGAGATCCGGCGGACTCGGCCGCCGTGCCCCGGCCGAGCGGGTCGGTGCCGGTGAGCTGCCGGTAGACCGGCCAGCCCTCGATCCAGCGAGGTACCCCCATCGCGCACCTTCCCGACTAATCACACCAAATGTGAACAGCCTGACATTAGTCGAGGTGCCGTCCCCGTCGCAGCGGGATCACGAACAGTCATGCCTCCCCCAGCCCTCGGTACGGGCCGGAAGAGGCATGCGGTGCGGTGACGGGTCAGTGCGGTGGCAACCGGTCGACGGGGTGGTCGTTGAACGCCCGGTAGCGGTGCAGCTCCCAGAACAGCCAGCCGATGCTGACGAGCGCCACCACGACGAAGACCAGCGAGCCGGTGAACGTGTCCCAGAGGGTGTGCAGGACGACGACGCCGACGAACGTGCCGATGAACCCGAGCAGCCGACGGGCGCTCGGGGTGGCCAGCAACGCCCACAGGGCGCCGGCGGTGAGCCCGGTCCAGGCCGTGTGACCGGCGGGCGCGGTCAGACCACGGATGAACAGGGTCTGCTCCACCGCCCCGATGTTGCCCTGCGAACTCAGCAGCGCGCTGAACGCGTACCCCATCGTCTCCAACGCGGCGAACCCCATGCCGGCGGCGACGCCGATGACCAGCCCGTCCGAGGGCACCCGGCGTCGGTGCTGGGCCACCACCGTGAACAGCAGCACCACCGGCACGATCAGCTTCGCCGACTCCTCGATCAGCGCCACGAACAGCATGGGCAGGGTGCCGAGGCCGCGAAGGGTGTCGTACTCCAGGGTGCCGGCGACCACCGTGCCGATCACACCGCCGAAGAACGCCGACGTCACCAACACCGACGCCGGCACCTGCCACCGCCCGGTGCGGGCCTGCGCGAACGTCAGGAACGTCAACGGCACCAGCGTCGCCCCGAGCAGGATCAACGCCGGCACGAAGTTCGGATTCTGCGTGCTGACCAGGGTCCGCAGCACCGCCAAGTAAAGGATCAGCCCGATGACCAGGACTGCAACCCACGCCCACCGGCGCGAACGATCACCCATACCGCGCAGTGTGGCCGACCCAGGTTACGAAGACCAGCCCCGGCACCGAAGTCCCGTACGCCTCCGAACACACGGATCAGCGTTTCTGGAACATCACCGCTGCCACGTCGGCGACCAGCTCGATCGCCCAGTCGAGCTGCGGACAGTTGTCGCGACTGCGGCACTCCAGGCACCCGCCTGCCCGCCACGGCCGGTCGAGCGCCCGGGTCCAATGGACGTCCAGAACCCTCCTGGCAGTGAACAACGCGGTTGCCGTGGAGATCGGCTCGTCGATCGGCACAGTCGGCACCCTCCCTGCGATCACGATTAGTCCCCACCTGGGAGGCAGAGTCCATACGTCGTGCTCCCCCAGGTGGGTTGCCGTCGGGAACCCAGGAGTTTGCCGAAACCAGGGAACCCGACTGAGCCACCAACCTATTCCAACCTGTAGGAGTAGGTCAAGCAACAGCTTGGAACTTGTTGGAACAGCTCTGCTCGTGATCGAATCAGGGTGCCGAAACCAGGGAACCCACGGAGATCGACTCATGCCGACCGAGAGAGTGGACTACCGGCGCATCGCCAACGAGATCGCCGAGAAGATCAAGTCCGGAGAACTCACCCCGGGAGAGAAGCTGCCGTCCACACGCGAGCTGGCCGAACAACACAACGTGCACATCTCCACCATCAACCGGGTCATGACCATCCTCAAAGACCGGGAACTGGTCGAGGGATTCCCCGGAAAAGGCGTCTATGTGGCTGAGGCAGGACCGTCGAAGTAGAGTGGTTAGCCGACCCTCGATGCCGCCGCACCGCTATCCGCTTGATCGTTGTCAGCTGAGCAGTTCGACACGCCGGGCGCCGGGCTGCTGAGCTGCCAACGATCGCCGCGCCCCGACGAATGGCGGGCGTCAGACCACGTGCACCAGGCGGAAGCGCTCGGTCACCACCAGCGTGTCGTCGTCCACAGTGAAGTCTGGGTCGCCCAACTCCTCACGGACCTCCGCGCTGTGCCAGAACGTCTCGTGCCCCGCCCGCCACTGCGCCACGGACTCGTCGCCCTCCCCCTCGTCCAGGGCGTGGCGCAGGTCGACGTCCGCGAGACGGATCACCCGTACCTCGGTCAGTTCGATGACCGCGACCCGCCGGCCGGCGGAGTCCACCACGGCGGAGAGGTGACCGACCTCGGGCAGCGGCTCGTTGGCGCGCTCGTACCCGGCCAGCAGGCCGGTGGTCGAGGTCTTCGCGCCGGAGAGGATCGCGCCCACGAGCTTGTCCCGCAACGGCCCCGGGAACGCGAACTCGGCCAGCGGGAGATCATCGAGGTCCATCCGCGGAGGGTACGCGACAGGGCGCGCTACGAGCGGCGGTGGGCCGACCCGCCGCCGGTCACGCAGTACACGTCGCCGGAGTTGGCGTGGTGCGGCAGCGCGGCGAGGTGCGTCGCCATGTCGGTCGCGGAGACCCAGCGTCGGAACGTCATCGACTTGTCGTCGCCCAGCGCCACGTCGAAGCCGTCGAAGCCGAGCGCGGTGAGGCGGTCGAGACACCGGGAGGCGACCGGGCGCGCGATGGTGGTGAACTCGAACGAGAGCGCGGGCAACGGGCGGGTCAGACCGGCCAGCACCTCGTCCTCGAACCCCTCCACGTCGATCTTCGCGAAGGTCGGCACGCCGTACTCGGTGACGAGGGCGTCGACGGTGACCACCGGGACCTCGATGTCGGCGTCCCACACCTGGCCCTCCCACCCGCCGGCGCCCTCCGCGGCCCGCATGAAGTCGGGCGAGGCGGTGGACACGGTGGGGTTGGCGGAGTTGACGTGGAAGCGGGTGCTCCCGGGTGCCGCGCCGCAGACCGCTTCGACGAGCGTCACCTGGTCGTCGTCGGCGTAGATCGCCCGCAGGGCGCGCAGGCACAGCGGCTGCGGCTCCACGGCCACCACCCGCGCCCCGAGGCGACGGAAGCTGGCGATGTGGTCGCCCACGTGCGAGCCGACGTCGAAGACGAGATCCCCCTCGGCGACGAACCGGGAGTAGAAGGCGTCCATCCGCGCGCCTCGCTCGGCGTCGCCGTAGTAGACGTCCAGCGATCGGTGCAACGGGGACATCGCCGGGTCGGTCCGGAGCGCGGCGATCCTGGTGTCGGTGCCAGCCGTCATCTGTCTGATCCAGTCCGTGAGGGTGGTCGGGTTACGGCCCGAAGGCGGTCAGGAACCGGTCCCGGAAGGTGTCCATCCGCCAGACCGGTGCCTGCGGTCCCGGCTTGAGCCCGTCCTGCCAACCCCACCCGGAGATCCGGTCCAGGACGGCCCGGTCCCGGGTGATGATGGAGATCGGGACGTCTCGGCTGGCGTTGTCGCCGGTGACCACGGCGGCGGGCTGGTGGTCGCCGAGGAAGATGAACACGAGGTCGTCGTCGCCGTAGGTCTGCACGTAGGAGATGAGCGCGCTCAACGTGTACTCGATGGAGTGCCGGTAGTCCGCGCGGATCTGCTCGGTGTTGCGTCGCTTGTCGTCGGATTCCTCGGCGGTCCCCTTGAAGATCGCCCCGTTGCCGAGGGCGGCCCAGTCGACCAGGTCCGGGACGGGCGTCCACGGCGCGTGGCTCGACACCAGCGCGAGTTCCGTCATCGTCGGGACGCCGGTGGGCTTCGCCTGCTCCAGACGACGCCAGCTGGCGAGGGTGTACTGGTCGGGCATGGTGCCGAAGCTGAACTTCGGCCCCCGGTAGGCGAGCTTCCGGGCGTCGTAGAACCGGTCGTAGCCGAAGAACGAACCCTCCGGCCACGGCTTGCTCACCGCGGGCATCACGCCGACGGTCTGCCAGCTCGCCCGTTGGAACGCCTTGTTGAGGGTCAGTCGGTCACTCGCCAACAGGGTGCGGTGCCGCTGGTCGTTGTCGACCCAGAGGCCGGAGAGCAGCGTGTCATGGGCGAGCCAACTGCCGCCGCCGAACGTCGGCGAGGTGAGGAAACCGCTCTGCGCGGCGAACCCGGCCGCGTTGAGTCGGCTGGTTCCGCCGTCGAGGACGGCGCCGACCTGTGAGGCGAACTCCGGGTCCTCGACGGCGTCCCGGCCGTAGCTCTCCACGAAGGAGATGACCACGTTCTTACCGCGCAGCGCGGTGAGGAGTTGGTCGCCGGGAGTGCCGGCGAACCGGTCCTCGCCGAGGAGCGCGGCGAACCTCTCCCGGTCGTCGAGACGCAGGCGCACCTGGAAGCCGTGGCCGTTGGTCAGGGTGGTCGCGGACGTGTCGGCGACCGTCACGCCCTCGACCACCCGCACGTTGAACGCGGCGCAGACCACCCAGACGACCACCAGCGCCGCCACGACCCGCGTGGTCCCGGTGCGGTGCCGGATCACCAGCCGGCGCAGTCGTCGCATCGACAGCGTGACCAGGGTGGGTAGGCCGACGGCCACCACCGCCAGGGTGATCGCCACGCCGATGGCGACGGGCCGGCCGTAGGACTCGCTGACGAAGGCGAACCCCTCGTCGAGCAACGCCCAGTCCAGCACCGGGTCGAAGGCCCGGCTGAGCGCGGCGGTGAACCCCAGGTCGAACAGCTTCAGCAGGCCGAGCAGGCCGAGAGCCACCCCGGCGATGGTCGCCACCAACCGACTCCAGCGGGTCGGCAGGGCGAGCAGGAGGGCGACGGCCAGCAGCGCCTCCAGCGGGATCCGCACGAACGCCCCCGGGCTGAGGCGGCCGAAGTCGTACGGGAGGGTGAGCACGAGCAGCACGAGCAGCACAGCCAGGAGGGTGACCAGGCGGGCCACGACGGTGCGCTTCGGCCGCCCCTCGGCCTCGGTCCCGTCGGTGGCGGTGACGTCCGAAGGCTCGTCCCTCATCGTCTTCCGTCCCTGGCTCGGCATCTGACGTACGCGCGTCAAGAGCGACAACCCGGGCATCCTTCCATGATCTTCGTCGAGCGTGACATCGGGGCGGCTCAGACGCGGGCGATCCCGCGTCGGGCCACGGCGACCGTCCGATGTTCCGGCCAGGGCAGCCCGTCGGTCGTGCCGTGGATGACCGGAGTGCGCCGGTCCTCCGAAGCGTCGTGGACCGGGGCGCGGCGGAGGTGACGGGTCGTCCACAGCCACGTGACGTCCCGCCCGAACGACTCGACCAGCAGCGCCAGCGACGCCACCACCACGACGACCGTCAGCGGCCCGGGCAGCGCGTCGCCCATCGCCACCGTCAGCACCACGCCCTGGATCGCGGCGACGACCTTGCGCCAGTAGCGCGGCGGCAACGATCCGCGCATCCAGCCCAGCACCCAGCTCGCGGCGACGAAGACGTACCGCATCGCGCCGATGGCGAGCACCCAGCCGCCCACCGAGGGGGCCACGTGCAGGCAGAGCACCAGGACCAGGAAGGAGTCGATCTCCATGTCGAACCGTGCGCCGAGGTCACTGGACGTGCCGGTACGGCGGGCCGTGTATCCGTCCACGGCGTCGAGGGCCAGCGCCACACTGGTGAGGACGACCATCAGCGCCACCGGCGCCGGTCGGGTGAGCGACTCCGCCGCGAGGGCCGTCACGCCACCGACGAGGATCGCCCGGCTCAGGGTCACCCGGTCGGCCGGGCTCAGGTCACGCGCGCCTGCGCGGGACATCCCCCGACTGAGCAGGACGCACAGCGCCACCCCGTACGCCAGCCCGGCCGTCCACCCGGCCGGGCCGAGGCCGACCGTCTGCGCGAGCACCCCCAGCACGCCGATCTGCGCGAGCAGTCCGATGACCGGACCCGTTCGAACCGTTGACATCGCGCCTCCGTGACTCTGGTGGGTGACCCTGACCGTCATCACGGAAAACATGACCGATCGGTTCATTCTGAACGCGACTCGGCAGGGCGTCACAGTGGGACGTGCCCCGTGGGTGGCCGGCTAATCGTCCACCGTAGGGGCGTCCGGTCGCCGGGCGGGGTCAGGGCCTCGGCAGGGTGAGCACCTCGACGCCGTCTTCGGTGACGGCGATGGTGTGCTCGCTGTGCGCCGTCCGGCAGCCGGTCACGCTGCGCAGGGTCCACCCGTCGGGGTCGGTGACCAGCGTGGCGGTGTCCGCCATGACCCACGGCTCCAGGGCCAGCAGCAGGCCGGGGCGCAACCGGTAGCCGCGGCCCGGCCGTCCGGTGTTGGAGACGTGCGGGTCCTGGTGCATCGTCGAGCCGACGCCGTGACCGCCGAACTCGGTGTTGATCGAGTATCCGGCCCCGCCGAGAACCGAGCCGATGGCGTGGGAGATGTCACCGATGGGGACTCCGGGGCCGGCGGCGGCGATACCGGCGGTCAACGCGCGCTGGGTGGCGTCGATGAGCGCGACGCTCTCCGGAGGCTGCGCCTCGCCCACGATGAAGCTGATCGCGGAGTCGGCGACGACTCCACCCAGCGAGACGGCGAGGTCGAGCGACAGCAGGTCGCCGTCGGCGAGCCGGTAGTCGTGTGGCAGCCCGTGCAGCACCGCGTCGTTGACGGACGTGCAGATGTAGTGGCCGAACGGCCCGCGCCCGAAGGACGGCTCGTAGTCGACGTAGCAGGACTGCGCCCCGGCCTCGACGATCATGCGCTGTGCCCAGGCGTCGATGTCCAGCAGGTTCGTGCCGACCACGCTGCGGCTCTTCAGCGTCTGGAGGATGCCGGCGACCAGCGCGCCGGTGTCCCGGGCGCGCGGCAGGTCGGTGGGGCTCAGGATCTCGATCATGCCGGGCCTTCCTCGAACCAATAAGTATCCCGGCCATATTATCCCGGTACTAGAATCGGGGCATGGTCAGGTTGCCGCTCACCCCCGCAGAGGTCGAACGCGGACAGCGTCTCGGTGCCCTCCTGCGCCGCGCCCGGGGGGAGCGCTCGATGCTCCTCACCGCGCTGGACGCGGGTGTCTCACCGGAGACGCTCCGAAAGATCGAGTCCGGCCGCATCGCCACCCCCGCCTTCCCGACCATCGCGGTGATCGCCGACGTCCTCGGCCTCTCCCTCGACGCGGTGTGGTCGGAGATCAACAAGTCGGACGACGAGGCCGAGTTCATTCCGGCAGAGCACGGCGTGGCCGAACGGTTGGCGTCCTAGCCTCACCCGCGCCTGCCGGTGACACGCGGACGCCGGCCCCGGTCGGTGAGCGACCAGGGCCGGCGGGTGATGCGTTCAGGAGGCGGCGATGCCCTCCATGCCGATGCCGTCGGCGAACTTCGGCAGGCCCTCCACGGTGGTGACGAGCTTCAACGAGCCGTCCTCGTGCACCTCGTAGCCCTGCACGTTGCCGGCGGTGGCGTTCTGCACGTACAGGAAGCCGTCGCTGGTGGTCATGTCGATCGACCCGCCGCCGGTGTCCGCGGCGACGGCGTCGACCAGTTCGAGCTTGCCGTGGTCGTCGACCCGGTAGGAGCTGATGGTGGAGGTGCCGGCGTTGGCGACGTAGAAGTAGTCGCCGACGCGCTGGATCCAGCACGTCGCCTGCTGGCCGTTGGGCACCGACGGCCCGATCTGGTCCAGCTCGCCGTCCTCCTCCAGCTCGAACAGGCTGACCGCGTTCGCCCCGGACTCGGTGACCAGCAGCGTGTCGTCGGTGTCGAAGGTGAAGCCGAACGGGGCGTTGCCCGCGTCGCTGATGACGGGGTTGCGGGCCAACTCGCCGTGACGACCGATCTCGTAGCTGAACATGACGTTCGCGGCCTTGGTCGACACCAGCACGAACTCGCTGTCCGGGTCGATCTTGACCTGGGCCGGAGCGGTCCCGAACGCGGGCGGGTTGCCGTTGTGCAGGCCGAGCGACCGGTTGGCGTTCTCGATCCGCGACAGGTGCCCCTTGTGCAGCTTGAAGCCCTGCACCGACCCCTCGCCACCGGCGTTGAGGACGTAGACGAGGTCACCACGGGCCGCGACGCTGACCGGCAGCAGACCGCCGGACCAGATGACCTGGAGCTTGCGCAACCTGGTGCCCTCGACGCCGAAGACCGTCACGGTGTTGCTGCCGGCGTTCACCGCGAAGAGGAGACCGCGGTGGTAGGTCAGGGACCCCTGCGAGGCGAGCGCGTCGAGCGGAGCGCCGATGGTGAACCCGCCCAGCCCTCCGGTCTCGTACTCACCCGCTTTGGTGAGGCGGCCGTCCTCGTCGCGGTCGTACACCTTGATGGTGTTGCCTTCGGCCTTGTTGGTCTGCACGAAGACCGCGCCCTCGCCGCCGTGATGATGTTCACCCCCCTTGCGGTCGTCGTGGTAACCAGGGCCGCCGCCGTCGGCGAAGGCGGTCCCGGGGGTCGATCCGACGCTGGTCAGACCCGCCAGGAGGGCTGCCGCGAGCGCGATGCTGCGCTTCATCACTGACTCCTTTGCACCCGAAGGGAGGAATACGAGTTTTCCTCTCTTTCGAACGCTATCGGAGCAGGTAAGCGTCCCGGCCTTACTTACCCTAAAGCGGTAATTCCGTGCCTTTCCCGCGAACGAGATGACGTCTGTGCGGTTATGACCTATGACGTCGGCCCGGATCGCGGGATGGTTCGGGCTCAGCGCGGGTCGGGCCACCACGGTTCGAGGACGGTCGGGTCGGCGACGTACCCCTCCACCTGCGTCCGCTGCTCCAGGCTCAGGGACAGCGACCGGAGTCGGGCGCCCCACTCGGGCACCTGATCGGCCTTCTCCAGCGCGGTCGCCAGTTCGATCAGGGCGGCCAACGCCATCGCCTGCTCGACCACCGGCGCGTCCTCGGCACGGCGGCGCATCCCCGAGTCGAGCGCCCGGTAGGCCGCCCGGTCGTCCATCTTGAACTCGCGCAGGATCCGGGCGTTGTCGAGGACCCGGGCCAGCCCCTCGAGCTCCTTCGACCCGCCGTACTCCACATCCTTCGGCTCGTCGCGCTGGATGAAGGTGATGGTGTTGCCCGACGGGTCGACGACGCTGAACCGCGACGTGCCGGCCCGGTAGCGGGATATTCGAGGCAGACCCTTGGCCGGCACCTTGCCGTACGTGCTGCGCATCGCGTCGGCGAAGACCGCGTGGTACGGCGCGACCGCGTCGACCATCACCAGGCAGCCGCCGGACGCCTCCCTCGCCGGGTCCAGGTCCTTGGGAGCCGGGCCGTAGTGCAGCTGGAACCCACTGAAGGTGAAGGCCAGGTACACGTAAGGCTTGAGCTGCTCGTAGACCACCTCGAACCCGAGCGCACGCCAGAACGCCAGGGTCTCCTCCGGCGTCGGGCAGGGCAGCAACGGCACGGTGGTCTCATTCGGCTGGATACGGTCCTCATCGGTCGCCATCATCGTTCCCCGTCCGATCGGCAGGCCGGCCATTGTGCCACTACCGGCGACGGGCCTCGCCCGGTTTCGTCTCCTACCGCGGTAGGAGACGCGTTCCGACCGGTGGCCGCAACCGGGGCTTCCGGTCGGACGTGATCGACGGGCCCGACCACGACCATCTACAGACATGACAATCGATGTGCGCCGGGCGGCACACTGGCACCGCCCACTGATGCTCTTCGTATCCGCGATGGCGGTGCTCGCCGTCGTCTGCGTGGTCGGCATCCTCGTCGACTCGCGCGTCCTCACCGGGGCGCCGATCTGGCTCAAGCCGTTCAAGTTCGCGGTGTCCTTCGTGCTGTACGGCGTGACGCTCGCCTGGATGCTCACCCTGTTGCCACGACGCAGCCGAGCCGCAGAGTGGGCGGCGACGGTCGTCGTCGCGATGGCGGTGATCGAGATGGTGGTGATCGTCGGCCAGGTCGTACGCGGGCAGACCAGCCACTTCAACGGCACCTCCGCGTTGAACAGCGCACTGTTCTCGGTGATGGGCGCGGCGATCATGGTGCTGTTCCTCGCGCACCTCCTGATCGGCGTCGTGCTGCTGATCCGGCGGATCCCGGACCGGGCCGCCGCGACCGCGGTCGGGTGGGGGCTCGGCCTGTCGCTGCTGGGCATGCTCGCGGCGATACCGATGGTGCTGCCCATGCAGGAGCCGGGGATCGACGGGATCTCCGGGGCGCACAGCGTGGGGGTCGTCGACGGCGGAGCGGGACTGCCCGTGGTCGGCTGGAGCACCACCGGCGGCGACCTGCGGATCGGGCACTTCGTCGGGCTGCACGCCCTCCAGGCGCTGCCCCTCCTGGCGATCCTGCTGAGCCGGTTCGCCACCCGACTCGACGAGCGCACCCGCGTCCGGCTCCTGGTCGTCGCGGGCGGGGCGTACGGCGTACTCACCGTGATGTTGACCTGGCAGGCGCTGCGCGGACAGCCGCTGCTACGGCCGGACGCCGTGACCCTCGCGGCGGTCGCGGCCCTGGTGGTCACGACCGCGACCGCCGCCGGGCTCGTGCTGGCGCGCCGCCGCCGACCGGACCTGGCGCTGGCGGCATGACCGAAACGCTGTTCTCCCTGACCTTCGCGGTGGCCGCGCCGTTCTGGGCGCTGATGATCCTGCTGCCGCGCTGGTCGTGGACCGCCCGGATCATCGCTTCGCCGCTGATCGTCCTGCCGGTTGTGGTGATCTACGCGCTGCTGGTGCTGCCGGCGTTCGGTGAGGTGCTGCCGGCCGTGGCCTCGCCGACGTTGGCCGGGGTGCGGGACCTGCTCGGCACTTCCGACGGCGCGGCGGCGGGTTGGGCCCACATGATCGCGTTCGACCTGTTCGTCGGGCGGTGGGCGTGGTTGGACAGCAGGGAACGGGGGGTGCCGGCGCTGGTGATGGCTCCGGTGCTGCTGCTGACCATCCTGCTCGGACCGCTCGGCCTGGCCGCGTACCTCGCGGTCCGGACCCGGTGGCGGCGGCCGACGCCGCCACCGGCCGGCAACGCCTAGGCTGACCGTCGTGAGCTGGCTGGCGCGACTGTTCGACCTGCGGGACACGCTCGTGCGGATGGTGCTTCTCGACCTGACCGGGCTGTGCTACCTGCTCGTCGTCCCGCACTCCACCAGCACGCCCACGACGACACAGTGGATCCTCGCGGTGCCGGCGTTCGTCGCGGCGCTGGTGGCGCACCGCCGGCCGGCGGTCAACATGGTGGCGCAGGCCGCGCTGCTGGCGGTCGCCATCAGCCTGATCGACGACTTCACCATCAACCAGGTCGGCGCCAGTTGGGCGTTGTTCGAGATGACCATGCGGGCGCGCGGCTCCCGGGCCATCTGGCTGGCCGCGGCGCTGCTGGTGGTCGTCGACCTGACCGACTCGATCGGCGACCCGCCCCGCCGGTTCGCCTCCGGGGTCGTCGGGCTCGCCGTCGAGGTCGGCCTGCCGGTGCTGCTCGGCCTCGTCATCCGCGCCAACCGGGAGCTGAGTCGGCAGGCGCTGGAGCGGGCCCTCGCCGAGCAACGCCAGCACGAGTCGGAGAGCCGCGCGGCCCGCGCCGACGAACGCAGCGCCATCGCCCGCGAGCTGCACGACGTGGTCGCGCACCACGTGGCGTCGATGGTCCTGCGGGTCGGCGTCGCCCGGCACGTGCTCACCGACCCGGACCCCCGGGTGGGCGAGGTCTTCGACGACGTGCACGGCACCGGCACCGCGGCCCTCGCGGAACTGCGCCGGCTGGTCGCGGTGCTGCGAAATCCCGACGGGGTACGCGGCGACGCGGCGCTGACCGCGATCGAGCCCGCCGCGCTGCCGGCGGCGATCGGCGCGTCCATCGACCGGGCCCGACAGGCGGGTGTCACCGTGGAGGCCGATCTCGACGCGGCGATCGGTTCACTCGACGCGGTACGCGGCATGGCCGTGCTGCGGCTCACCCAGGAGGCGCTGACCAACGTGGCCAAACACGCCGGGACGTCAGCGGTGGCGCGGCTCGTCGTCGCCGTGCGCGACGGCACCGTGCACTGGGAGGTCACCGACACCGGCCGCGGCGGGGTGCCGGTTGCTCTCCCGGCCGGTGGCGGGCACGGCATCACCGGCATGCGCGAGCGCGTCGAGGTCCTCGGCGGCCGGTTGGAGGCGGGGCCGACCGGCACCGGCTGGCGGGTGCGCACCGCCCTCCCGGCCGTGGTCGGCGCCTCAGGCCGGAGCCCGGCCGGGTCGGTGTCCGGCGACCGTGCGGCCTCGGCCGGGTCGGCGCCCGCTGACCGTGCGGCCTCGGCCGGGTCGACTCCCGGTGACCCTGCGGCCCCGGCGGCCTCCCGCACGCCGGAGCCGGCGTGATCCGGGTGCTGCTGGTCGACGACCAGCACCTCATCCGGGCCGGGCTGCGGATGCTCTGCGACGCCCAACCCGACATCGAGGTCGTCGGGGAGGCCGACAACGGCCGCGAGGCGATCACGCTCGCCGCGCGGCTGCTGCCCGACGTCGTCGTCATGGACCTGCGCATGCCGGGCGTCGACGGGATCACCGCGACCAGCCGGATCCTCGCCGAACGCCCCGCCACCCGCATCCTGGTGCTGACCACGTTCGGCGACGACGACCACCTCTATCCCGCCCTGACCGCCGGCGCCTGCGGGTTCCTGCTCAAGGACGCGCCCCCGACCGATCTGCTGGACGGCATCCGCCGGGCCGCCGCCGGTGACAGCCCGTTCAGTGCGGAGGTGCTCCGACGTCTCGTGCAACGCGCGGTACACGCCCGCCCCGAGACACCCCGACCGGTGCCGGGGTTGACCGCCCGCGAACGGGACGTGCTGAACCTGGTCGCCGAGGGCCTGTCCAACACCGAGATCGGCGAGCGACTCCACATCGGCGTCACCACGGTGAAGACCCACATCACCAGTCTGATGACCAAGACCGACAGCCCCAACCGGGTACGCCTGGCCCTCTTCGCGCGTGGTGTCTGACCCCCTCCTGCCACGCGTCGCGAGGCGAGACGGTCAGGCCCGCATCCGCGCGGAGACGGCGATGACGAGCAGCAGTGGCACGATCAACAACGCCGGGGCGACGACCGGCAGGTGCAGGGCGACGAGCGCGCCGACCGCCGCGCCGACCATGAGGGCCAGCAGGACCTGCGCCTTGGGGCGCAGGCTGCCCCAGGGGCTGCGGGCGGCGACGCCGGCGATCAGGCTGGTGAGCGTGCCGGTGAGGTACGTGGAGGACAGGCCGGGCACGCCGAACCGTTGGATCGCGCTGCTCTGCACGCCCAGCGCGACGGCGGACAGCATGAGCAGCGCGAGGTGCACCCGCGCGTCGGGGGTGGGCAGCGTGACCTCCCAGACGACGAGGAAGACGACGAACACCACCAGTTCCAGGACCAGCGCCCAGGTGACCCGTCTCGGCCAGACCGGGTCGTCCGGTTGCGCCGAGCCGACGACGCGGGCCCCCGCGAGGACACCGACGATGAAGCTGACGATCGCGCAGCCCGACGTCAGCGCCAGCTCGGCGTCGCCACGGCCCGCCGAGAGTCCGAGCAGGACCATGTTGCCGGTCATGACGCTGGCGAAGGCCCCGCCGAGGGAGAGGAACCCGAGCGCGTCGGCGCTGCCGGTCAGGAAGGTGAGCACGACGACCAGCGCGTGCCGTCGGCGCAGGAGGCGCGGGTCGTGCTGAGCTGCGAGGTCGGGCTGGATCACGCGGGGGACTGTGCTCGACACCGTCGGCCACCCTCCAGAGATTGTTCTTCGTATACACTTTGTCCGGACATGTTCACGGAGAGGCGACCAGGTGGCTGACGATCTGCGGGACAAGCTCGGCGCCCAACACCTGCCGTTACGCGATCAGGTCCTCACCGCACTGCGCACCGCGATCATCGACGGCGACTACCTGCCCGGTGAACGGCTCACCGAGGACCGGCTCGCCGAGGACTTCGGCGTCTCCCGCAACCCGGTCCGGGAGGCGCTGCGCGTCGCCGAGGCCGAAGGTTTCGTCCTGATCCTCCCCCGCCGGGGAGCGGTGGTCGCCTCACCGAGCAGCGGGACCATCGCCGACATGTTCGCCGTCCGCGAGCGCCTGGAGACGCTGGCCGCCCGGCTGGCCGCCGAACGGGCCACCCCCGCCGACGTGGCCGCCCTGCGGGCCCTGCTCGACCAGGGCCGCGAGGCGACCCAGCGACAGGACCTGGCCCGGGTCGCCGAGCTGAACAGCAGACTGCACCTGCGCATCCTGCAGATCAGCGGGAACCCCTGGCTGTCGTCGATCGCCAAGTCGCTCTACCTCCATGTCCAGTGGGTCTTCCGGCTCGGGGCGGCGGAACGCGCACCACACTCGTGGGCCGAGCACATCCAGCTCGTCGACGCCATCGAGTCAGGTGACGGCGACCGCGCCGAGCGGGCCGCGCTCGCGCACCTCGACGCGGCGTCCGCCGCTGCCCACGAGAACGCCGAGGGCGGCTACGGAGTGACCGCCTAACGGCCGCAGGCGTAACCCTGCATCCCGCGCGGGTTCGCACCGGCGGCCAGCACACCCGTCGCCGGGTCACGGGTCACGGCACAGAGCCGACCGAGGCTCCACCCGTCGACGACACGCACCTCGTGCCCGTACGCGCGCAGGGCCGCCGGCACGCTGTCGTCGTAGCGGTCCTCCACCACCAGGACGCCGGGCTCCGAGTCCCGTGGATAGAACGACCCCGGCAGGCCCAGCGTGTGCCAGGCCGGCGCGTCGATCGCCTCCTGCAGGGACCGACCGCCGACGAGGTGCCGCAGCAGGAACGGCAACTGCCACTGGTCCTGCTGGTCGCCACCGGGTGTCCCGCACGCCAGCACCGGCTCCCCGTCGCGGTGCACCATCGTCGGGCTCAACGTCGTACGCGGGCGCCGCCCCGGCGCCAACGACGACGCGAGACCCTCCTCCAGCCAGAACATCTGCAACCTGCTGCCCAGCGGGAAGCCGAGTTCCGGGATGGTCGGCGAACTCTGCAACCACCCACCACTCGGGGTAGCGGAGATCATGTTGCCCCACCTGTCGACCACGTCGACGTGGCAGGTGTCGCCACGGGTCACACCGTCCGACTGCACCGTCGGCTCCCCCGTCGTCGCGTCCGTCGGGTCGGCCCGCCGCCCGACACCGGGTCGGACGTGCACCGGTAGGCGGGGCTGCGCCCCGTCGGGGCGCCCCGGCCGCAACTGAACCGACGCCCGGTCACCGACGAGGGCCGCCCGCTCCCGCGCGTACTCCCGGGAGAGCAGCGCCTTGGCGGGCACGTCCACGTCGTCGCCGTACCAGGCCTCCCGGTCGGCGAAGGCGAGCTTGAGCGCCTCGACCTGGGCGTGCACACCGGTAGCGGTGTCCGGGTCGTACGCGGCGGGGTCGTCGAGCGCGTCGAGGGTGGCCAGCGCCTGCAACAGCACCGGGCCCTGACCCCAGAACCCGGTCTTCGCCACCGAGTAGCCGTGCCAGTCGATGGTGGCGGGCTCCTCCCAGGTCGCCGAGTACGCGGCCAGGTCGTCCCCGGTGACCAGACCGGCGTTCGGTCGGCCGCTGGAGTCCTGGAAGGGCCGTCGGCTGAACGCGTCGATCGCCTCGGCGACGAAACCCGTGCTCCAGGCGCGTCGCGCTGCCTCGATCTGCGCCTCCCGGTCCGCGCCGGCCGCCTGCCCCGCCTGAACGAGTCGGCGCAGGGTGTCCGCGTACGCCGGGTTGGTGACCATCTCCCCCGCGCGCGGTGGTCGGCCGCCGCGCAGCCAGAGCGCGGCGGAGGTCGGCCAGTGGTCCTCGAACAACGACCGCACGGCCGCCACGGTGTCACCGACCCGGCCCACCAGCGGGTGACCGGCGGCGGCGTAGCCGATCGCCGGCTCCAGCACCTCGGCGAGGGTGAGTGTGCCGTGCTCGCGCAGCAGCAGGAGCCAGGCGTCCACGGCGCCGGGTACCGCCGCCGCGAGCGGCCCGGCCCCCGGGACGAGATCCATTCCGAGGGACCGGAAGTGCGCGATGGTGGCGCCGGCCGGTGCCGGACCCTGCCCGCACAGCACCTTCGGTCTGGGGTCCCGCACGGTGGCCACGATGGCCGGGACCTCGCCGCCCGGGCCGTTCAGGTGCGGCTCGACCACGTGCAGGACGAACCCGGCGGTGACCGCCGCGTCGAAGGCGTTACCGCCGCGTTCGAGGATGCCCATCGCCGCCTGGCTGGCGAGCCAGTGCGTCGAGGACACCATGCCGAAGGTGCCCTGCAACGTGGGTCGGGTGGTGAACGTCATGACAACACCTCACTGGGATCTGCGGTGCGAACGTCGGGGCCGGTGCCGTCCGGCCGGACCAGGTGGCAGGCGGCCATCCCGTCGCCGATCGCCGTCTGCGCCGGCACCTCCGTCGCGCACCTGTCGAACGCGAGCGGGCACCGGGTCCGGAACCGGCAGCCGGACGGCGGGTCGAGCGCGGAGGGCAGGTCGTCGCCGAGAAGCACCGGCTGCCGCTGCCGTTGGCGCACCGGGTCGGCCACCGGCGCGGCGGACAGCAGCGCCTGCGTGTACGGGTGGGCGGGCCGGGCGAAGATCCGCTCACGGGTGCCCTTCTCGACGAGTCGGCCCAGGTACATGACGGCGATCTCGTCGGCCAGGTACTCGACGGCGGACAGGTCGTGGGTGATGAAGAGGCAGGCGAACCCGATGTCGCGTTGCAGGTCGGCGAGGAGGTTGAGCACCGACGCCTGCACCGACACGTCGAGCGCGCTGGTGGGTTCGTCGGCGATGAGCAGCATCGGCTCGGAGATCAGCGCCCGGGCGATGCTGACCCGTTGGCGTTGCCCGCCGGACAGTTCGTGGGGGTAGCGGCGGGCCACCTCGGCGCGGAGGCCCACCCGTTCGAGTTGCGGGGCGACGCGGGCGTCCCGTTCGCGTCGGGAGAGCCGCCTGCCGGCCAGCCGCAGCGGCTCGGCCACGATGTCCCCCACCAGCATGCGCGGGTCCAGTGACGCGGCCGGGTCCTGGAAGACGATCGACACCGCGCCGCGGTGCGGGCGTAGCCGCCGCCGGGACAGGTGGGTGACGTCGGTGCCGGCGATCCGGATCGTCCCGGCGGTGGGTTCGACCAGCCGCACCACGCAGCGGCCCACCGTCGACTTGCCGGAGCCGCTCTCCCCCACCAGCGCCGTGACCCGCCCCCTCGGGATGGTGAGGGACACCCCGTCCACGGCGCGGACCGGGCCGAAGTGCATCACCAGGTCCTCGATCTGCAGGGCGTTCGGCTGCGGCGTCATCGGGTCGCCTCCTGGGTGGGGCAGGGGTGCCAGCACGCCGCGAGGTGGTCCCCGCCACCGATGCCCGTCAGAGGCGGGGCCGCGTCGCGGCACGTGGTGTCGGCGGCCGGGCAGCGGTCCGCGAAGGTGCACGCGTCGGGTTGTGTCGACAGCACCGGCACCAAGCCGGGGATCTCGGTCAACCGGTGCGTGCCGGCGTGCCGCCCCGGCCGCGGTGACGCCGACAGCAGCCCGGCGGTGTACCGGTGCCGGGGGTGTGCGAACAGGTCGTCCACGGGTGCCCGCTCCACGACGCGCCCCGCGTACATGACGACGACGCGGTCCGCGATGTCGGCGACCACGCCCAGGTCGTGCGTGATGACGAGGACACTGGTGCCGAGCCGGTCCCGCAGGTCGCGAAGCACCTGCAGGATGCCGGCCTGGACGGTGACGTCCAGCGCGGTGGTCGGCTCGTCGGCCACCAGCACCTTCGGGCCGCAGGCCACCGCCATCGCGATCATCACGCGTTGCCGCATGCCACCGGAGAGCTGGTGCGGATAGGTGTCGACGCGAAGGGCTGCGGACGGGATGCCGACGAGCGTCAGCAACTCGACGGCGCGGGCTCGGGCGGCCCGTCGGGACATCCGCTCGTGGACCTGGAGCACCTCCCCGATCTGCCGCCCCACGGTGAGCACCGGGTTCAACGACGTCATCGGCTCCTGGAAGATGTAGGCGATCTCCTGCCCGCGTACCCGGCGCAACGCCGACT
This sequence comes from Micromonospora sp. WMMD964, assembly GCF_029581455.1. Lineage (NCBI taxonomy): Bacteria > Bacillati > Actinomycetota > Actinomycetes > Micromonosporales > Micromonosporaceae > Micromonospora > Micromonospora sp. WMMD964. The sequence continues at coordinate 5,105,687 of NZ_CP120860.1, forward strand.
CGCGGGCGCCGACCAGCTCGGTGCCGTCGAGGCGTACGGAGCCGGTGATCCGGGCGCTGCCGGGCAGCAGACCGGCGATGCTCATCGCGGTGACGCTCTTCCCGCACCCCGACTCGCCGACCATTCCGACGATCTCCCCGGGGGCGAGGTCCAGGCTGACGCCGTCCACCGCCGAGACGGTGCCGGTCTCGGTCGGGAAGGACACCGAGAGGTCGCGGATCTCCAGCACGGGCGCGGTGACCGTGGTCATCGGCGGTCTCCCTTCGGGTCGAGGGCGTCCCGCAGGGCGTCACCGAAGACGTTGAACGCCAGCGCCAAACCCATGATCACTACACCGGGGAAGACCGCCGCCCACGGTGCCCGGGCGGCGAACTGCTGGGCGGTGGCCAGCATGGTGCCCAGGCTGGGCGCCGGTGGCTGGATGCCGAGGCCGAGGAAGGACAGCACCGCCTCGCCGAGGATCGCGGCCGGGATGGCGACGGTGGCCTGCACCAGGATCACCGACGTCGCGTTCGGCAGGATGTGCCGGGCCAGCACCCACAGGTCACTCGCCCCGTCCACCACGGCCGCCGCGACGAAGTCCAACGACTTGAGGCGCAGCGTGTCGGAGCGGACGACCCGGATCACCCCGGGGATCTGGGCGATGCCGATGGCCACCGCGGCGTTGCCGAGGCTGGCTCCCCGGATGGCCGCCAACCCCACCGCCATGATCAGGAACGGGAAGGCGAGGAGCAGGTCGGTGAGGCGCGAGATGACCGCGTCCCAGGCGCGGAAGTAGCCGGCCGCCAGCCCGAGTGGCACCCCGATGACCAGGGAGGTGGCCACCGCCAGGAGCCCCACCTGCAACGACGCCCGGGCGCCGAGCATGATGCGGGAGAGGACGTCCCGACCGAGGTCGTCGGTGCCGAGCACGTGCCCGGCGGTGCCGGGCGGCGCGACAGTGCGGGCGAAGTCGGTCTGGTCGACGGAGTACGGCGCGATCCACGGCGAGAGCAGCGCGATGACCGCCGCGAGCGCGAGCACGACGAAACTGACCACCGCGAGGGGGTTGCGGCGCAACCGGCGCAACACCCGCGTACGCCTGGTGACGCCGACGGCGGTCTCCGCCATCGGTACGGTGAGGACGGTCATGCCGGATCTCCCGTCACCCGGATGCGGGGGTCGATGACCGAGTAGAGCAGGTCGACCAGAAAGTTGATCACGATGTAGGCCGTCGCGGTGAGCAGGACGACGGCCTGGATCACCGGGTAGTCCCGCTGGAACACCGCGTCGATCGTCATCTTGCCGAAGCCCGGCAGCCCGAAGATCTGTTCCGTGACGACCGCGCCCGAGATCAGCCCTCCGAGTTGGAGGCCCACGACGGTCACCACCACGATGAGGCTGTTACGCAGGGCGTGCCGGGTGATGACGGCACGCGGTCGCAGGCCCTTCGCCTTCGCCGTGCGCACGTAGTCCGACGAGAGCGAGTCCAGCATCGCCGAGCGGGTCTGCCGCATGATGATCGCGGCGAGGCCGGTCCCGAGGATCACCGCCGGCAGCACGATGTGGTGCAGGTTGTCCACCGGATCCTCCAGGATCGGCACGAAGCCGGAGGCGGGGAACAGCCCGGTCGCCACGGACAGGTAGAGGATCGCGAGCAGCCCCAGCCAGAAGTGCGGCACCGACAGGCCGATCAGCGCCAGACCGTTGGCCAGCCACTCCGCCGGCCGTCCGCGACGCACCGCCGCGAGCACGCCCGCGCCGACCCCGAGCGCCGAGGCGATGAGGATCGCCAGGACGGACAACTCGACTGTCACCGGCAGGGCGGTCGTGAGCATCGACGAGACCGGGGTGCCAGTGCGGATGGACACCCCGAAGTCGCCCTGCGCCATGCGCTCCACGTACTGCGCGAACTGGACCGGCAGCGGTTGGTCCAGCCCGTAGTGCCGGCGGATCGCCTCCAGCGCCTCCGGTGACCGGTCCTCGCCGGCGAGGGCGAGGGCCGGGTCACCGGGCAGCGCCCGTACGCCGACGAAGACCACGACCGTCGACAACAGCAGGGTCAGGGCCGACTGCCAGGCACGGGTGAGCAGATATCGGGCCACCGTGACCTACTTGGCGAAGCCGGCGAAGCCCGCCCGGAGCACACCGTCCGGGAAGACCTGCAGGCCCTGGATCTGCTTGCTGACGGCGGTCAGGTTCCGCTGCCGGTAGAGGTAGATGAGCGCGTCGTCCTGCTGCAGCAGGGTGACCGCCTGCCCGTACAGCTTCTTGCGCTCCTCGACGTCGCCGGCCTGGCGGGCCTGGGTCAGCAGGGTGTCGAGCTGCGGGTTGCTGTAGCCGGCGACGTTCTGGCTGGCCCCGGTGCCGACGAAGTTCGTGATGTTGGCGTCCGGGTCGATGCGCCCGCTCCAGCCGAGCTGCAACAGCTCGAAGTTGCCACGGTCCTGCTCGTCGAGCAGCGACGAGTACTCGACCGGGTTGATCTTCAGGTCGAACCCGCCGTCCTTGACCATGGACTGCAGCGCCTGGGCGAGCCGCAGCGTGTCGGGGGTGTTGGAGGCGAGCATCGTCACCGGGTACGGCGTCGGCACGCCCGCCTCGGTGAGCAACTGCTTGGCCTTGGCGGGGTCGTGCGCCGGGCAGGTCTGCGCCTCGGGCGAGGAGAACGGGCTCGCGGGCGAGATCGGCGAGCAGGCGGCGGTGTGCAGGCCGTTGAAGACGGCGTCGACGAGCGCCTTGCGGTCGATGGCGTGCTCGAACGCCTGTCGTACCTTGGCGTTCTGCGCGAGGGGTCGATTGATGGGCTTGGGCGCGGTGCCGACCCCGTCGACGTTGCCGACGTTGATGGTCAACCCCTGGTACCCGAGGGACTGCGACTGCAGGACGGAGACCGCGGCGTCCTGCCGCAGGGAGGCGACGTCCTGGGTGGACACGCTGTCGGCGACCTGCACGTCGCCGGAGCGCAGGTTGGCGGCGCGGATGCTCGCGTCGGTGAGGATGCGCCACGAGATGGCGTCGAGGTGCACCTTGCTCGCGTCGTAGTAGTTCGGGTCCTTCACGACGTCGATCGAGTTCTGGGGCACCCGCTTGGCGAACTTGAAGGGACCGACGCAGACCGGTGCGGAGGCGAAGTCGTCGCCGAGGCTCTGCAGCGCCGTGGCGCTCATGATCATGCCGGCCCGGTCGGCGAGGGCGCCCAGCAGCGGCGCGAACGGTTGCTTCAACCGCAGGACGACGGTCTGCGCGTCCGGGGTGTCGACGCCGTCGATGGGACCGAGTTCGCTCTTGCGCGCCGACCGGGAGTTGGTGAGGTGGCGTTGCAGGGTCGCCTTCACCGCGGCGGAGTCGAACGGTGTGCCGTCGGCGAAGCGGACGCCCGGGCGCAGCGGGATGGTCACCGTCCGGCCGTCGCCGCTCGTGGTGGGCAGCGCGGTCGCGAGCTGGGGTACGACCTGCGCCTTCTCGTCGACGTCGTAGAGCTTCTGGCACATCGCCTGGAAGACGTAGCGGGAGTAGAGGCTTCTCGACAGCGTCGGGTCCAACGCGTCGGGCTCGGCGGACAGGGCGATGACCAGCTTGCCGCCCTGCTTCACGGCGGCCGGGTCGGCCGGCGTACCGAAGGAGTCCTGGCCGGCCGACTGGTTGCCGCCGGACTGGTCGTCGCCGCCGCTGTCGGACACCGGTGAGCAGGCGACGACCGCGCAGACGACGGTGGCCGCCACGACCGCGGCCCGCAGAAAACGGCTCGTGTCGCTGACAAAGAGGTTCGTCATGGAGAGCTCCTCGAATGGGCGATTCGGGGAGCGTATGTTGTATACGATGACCGCCGCAAGACCTCCCTGAATGGCTTTCCGAAGCCCGGCCGAACCCCTTCGCGCTCCGGCGGCGATCAGCTCGCGGTCCGGGTCCGGCCGCCCCGCACGAGGCTGAGCAGGACGACCAGCGCGAGCACCGCCACCACCGCGCTGAAGATCTCGCCGGCGGGCCGCAACCCGATCGTCTGGATCAGCAGGCCGACCCCGACCGCGGGCACGCCGAGCATCGCGAACAGGATGGCGAAGAAGGTCGACACCGCCTCGGCCCGGTGCTGCGGCGCGGTCTTCATCGTGATCGTCGCGACGCCGTCGCCAACCGCCACACCGGACGCGACCCCGACGACCGCCGCGCTGACGAAGAGCGTCGCCAGCAGGGCCATCCACATGCTGAACGCGAGCAGACCGGCCCCCACGACCAGCCCGACGCAGGCGTAGGCCAGAGCGGCGCGCGAGGACAGGACGCGGGTCAGCAACTGACCGAACGCGGCACCGGTGAAGGCCACGAAGACCACGAGCGCGGCCAGGGTGTGCGACCCCTCGTGCAGGACCATGCCGAGGAACAGGCCGGTCACCGACGTCAGCACTCCGAGGGCCGCGAAACCCGCCCCGGCGGTGATCGCCGAACGGACGAAGTCGCCCCGGATGGCCGGCGGCACCGACAACCGTTGCACCCGCAGGGTCACCGGTGAACGCTCCCGCACCGTCTCCGGCACACCGCGCATCACGATGATCGCGATCACCGCCAGGACGAGCACGATCGCCCAGGGCAGCCGGAGCGGGTCCGGGGCCACGTCGGACACGATCCCGGACAGCAGCGTGCCGGTGGCGAGACCACCCAGGTTCGCGAAGATCGACACGGTGGCGGCCCGTTTCGGATGCCGACGGCTGATCAACTCCGCCAGCGCCGCCGTCGCCGCGCCGATGATCAGCGCGGCGGAGAGACCGGCGATGATCCGACCCACGATGATCATCGCCAGGTCCACGGCGAACAGGAAGACCGCGTCGGCGGCGACCGACAGGACCAGCGCGATGAGGATGACCGGACGACGGCCGATCTGGTCGGAGAGCCGACCGAGAACCAGCAGCCCGATGACCACGCCCAACGCGTACAACGCGTAGACGACGGTCACGGTCAACGACGAGAACCCGAACTCCATCTCGTAGAGCGGGTAGAGCGGGGTCGGCACGGTGGTGCCCACGAGCGTGATCCAGAACGCGAACGAGACCCGTGCCGCGCCGGACGGGGAACCGGACCGTGTCACAGGTACAGCATGGTCTCGGTCCCGGACCGAGGTGCGCCAACCGACCTAAACGCCCTCATCAGGTGGTGGGACAGGCGCGACGCGGTGGGAGGCGGCCGGGACCGCGCGCCTCCCACCGCGTACTCCTAGGAGTTGTACGCCTGCGCCGTCACCCGGGCTCGACGGGCCAGGCCGGGCCGCGCGGGCCACGACACCCGCACCTCGCGGGTCTCCCCCGGCAGGAGCCAGAAGTAGTTGTCGTCGTAGCGGGCCGGCAGAACCCTCGCACCATGCTCGTCACGCACGGCGAGCCGCACCAACGCGGCGACCGTACGGCCCTGGTTGCGGACCGTCGTGGTGACCGTGTTGCGGCCGTCCACCACACGCACCGTGCCCGAGGACGTGGACAGCCGGGTGCTCGGCAGGTCGTTGAGCGCCCGCATCTGCTCGGCCTTGTCGTAGCGCCAGTAGGTGTTCTCGGTGAGCAGCCGGTCACGGCCGTCGCGCAGCTCCAGGCGGACCAGGTGCAGCCCGCCATCGTCCGGCGCGGCGAGCGGGAAGACCGCCGTCGTCGCCGAACGGGCCACGTCCACCCGCTGCCGCTGCGGCGTCCCCACCTGCCGACCGAACAGGTCGTACCGCCGGGCGGTGACCGTCACGCCGGTGAGCGCCGCCGCGGTGTGGTTGACCACCCGGACCTGCCAGGTGCCCGGGTCGGCCTGCACGTGCAGCGGCTCGCAACCCTTGCGGGCACCGTAGTAGGCGCCGTTCACGTCGAGGTCGTAGTCGTAGGTCTGCCAGACCGTGCTGTGCCACGCCGGGTGCGACATCCACAGCAGCAGGCCGGTGGCGTCCTGCCACAGGTTGGCGTTCCACGCCTCGAACATGGCGCGGTGGCTCTCGTAGTTGACGAACTGCGCCCGGGTGGCGAACTCGTCGAGCGAGCCGGACTCCCCGAGCCGCGCGTCGATGGCCGCCTGGTACGTCCCCACGCGCTGGTTACCGATCGTCGACCAGTCGTGGTAGTTCCACACCTCGCTGATCGGCCACTCCTTCGCGTCACCGACGAGGTTGCGCATGCTCTCCGCCACCGACACGACCGGCATGCCGATCTCGGTGTGGAAGCCGAAGGAGTCGGCCTCGTACATCGTCACGTCGGTGTAGGTGCTCGGGTCGACCCAGTGGTACGGCCCGCGCCCGCTGACGATGCCGCTGGCGGAGTTGGGGATGTAGAGGATCTCCGGGTGCTCGGTGCTGACCGCCTGCTTGAGGCCGGCGTCGACGATCGGCGGCGGGTCACCCTCGTTGGCGCCGCACCACACCACGATGCTGGGGTGGTGCCGGAACCGACGGATCGTGTCGGCGGCGATGTCCACGTAGCCGGGCGGGTTGGGCAGGAACCCGCCGGCCTGCCAGAAGTCGTTCCAGACCAGGATGCCCTGCTCGTCGCAGGCCCGGTACAGCTCCTCGCGGTTGCTGCTGCCGAGCCAGTTGCGGATCATCGTGAAGTTCATGTCGCGGTGCATCTCGACGGTGTCGGCCAGCCGGTCGGGCAGCACCCGGCGCAGCAGCTCGTCCCAGCCCCAGTTGCCGCCCCGGGCGAACACCGGCACACCGTTGACGGTGATCTTCAGCTCGGTGATCTTGTTGCTGACCGACTTCACGTCGGTCCACGACCGCCCGTCGTCCGACACCTGGATGACGAAGTCGCGGGCGTACGCCTGCTCCCAGACGATGACGACCTGGTCGAAGGTGACCGGTGCGCCGAGGTCGACCTGGATCCACTGGTCGTCCTCGAACTTCGACGACCACCGGGTGCGGGGGTTGCCGTCGACGGCCCGGTCCGGTCCGTTGGAGTCGCCGTCCGACGACGACGCGCTGGCGACCTTGCCCAGGGCCAGGTCCACGTCCGGCTCGGCCTGCCGCCGCACCGAGAGCGTCCACATGGACACCCCCCACGAGGTCACCCGCGCACCGGTCTGGATGCGCAGGTGCCGGGCGGTCCGGCTGGCGAACGTCTCGACCTGCTCGGCGCGGCTGCCCAGCGGGGTGTCGTTGCTGACCGACGTCACGTCGGTCCAGGTGTCCCCGTCGGCGGAGACCTGCACGCGGTAGTCCAGCGCGTACGCCTGCTCCCAGACGATGGTGACCCGGTCGAAGTCGACAGCCGCGCCGAGGTCGACCTGGATCCACTGGTCGTCTTCGGCCTTCGAGGCCCAGCGGGTGGTCGCGTCGCCGTCGACGGCCTTGGCGGCCACGTTCGTGTCGTTCTCCGCCGACGAGGCGGTCGCGTCGCGGCGCAGGGCGAGGTCCGGGCCGGTGCCGTCGGCCACCGACAGCGCGTACATCGAGATGCCCCAGCCGGTCGCGCGCTGACCGGCCTGGATGCGGACGTGCCGGGCGTGCTGCCGGTCGAACGTGACGGTCTGGGTCGCCGCCCCGTCGACGAAGTCCAGGGCGGGTTTGCCGGGCGGCGAGATCACGATCGGCTGGTGCCAGTCGTAGGCGAACTGCCGGATGCCGAAGCGCAGCTCACGCCGGTCGCTGACCGCGCGCTTGACGGTGGCGGTGAGCGTGAGGTCGTACAGGTGGGGGTCGCCGTAGCCGTTGGGCCACCACAGCCGGGGCTTGCGCAGGCGCAACGCGGGGAAGCGCTCCGGGGCGAAGGTGACGGTGGTGCTCCCGCCGGCGGGGACGGTGACGGTGGACTCGACGCGTACCTTGTCGAACTCGGCGCGGACGGTGACCGTGGTGGCGGTGGCCGTCGCGTTGCGGACCGGCACCCGGATGGTGACCTCGGCGGTGTCGGTTTGGGGCAGGTCCGGCAACGTGGTCTGCACGTGCGGGTCGCCGACGACCACGGCGCCGGTGCTGCGCAGCCGGACGTGGTCCCAGAGGCCGGTGACCCGGTCGCGGACGGCGGGCATCCAGTCCCAGCCGGACACCGCCAGGTAGGTCGGCGCGTCGAGGTAGTGGTGGGCCGACTGGAGGAAGGTACGCCCGTCGGGGCCCTTGTCGCCGGGGGTGCCCTGGTGCGGCATCGGGGTGACCCGGACGGCGAGGACGTGCTCGCCCCGGTGACCGGCGAGGGCGTCGGTGATGTCGAAGGCCGCCCGCGCGAAGGGGTGCTTGACGCTGCCGACCTGCACGCCGTTGACCCAGGCGGTCGCCTCGTGGTTGATGCCGTCGAACTCCAGCCAGATCCGCCGACCGGCCGACGTGTCCAGCCCGCGTGGCAACCGCAGGGCGCGCCGGTACCACCAGGTGTGCCGGGACAGCGCCTCGGGGATGCGCATGTTGTTGAAGCCGGACACGGGGTCGGGCAGGTGGCCCTGCTCGACCAGGGTGCCCAGCACGGTGCCGGGCACCGTCGCCGGCAGCCAGGACCGGACGTCGACGCCGGCCCGGGAGAGTTCGGCACCGTCGGCGGTGCCCGCGAAGTCGTCCATCGTCAACGACCAGCCCGACTCCAGCGGCACCGTGCCGTCGGCGGCGACGGTGAGCGCGGGGGCCGGACCGGTGTTGCCGTCCTCCCAGCTCGTCCAGCCCTCGGCCGTCGGCCGAGGCGCCAGGGGCACGCCGTACACCTGGAAGCCGTTGAGGCCCACCGGGTTGCTGTTCGAACGCTTCGTGGCGGTCATGCGGATCCAGCGGGCGTCGACCGGCTCGGGCAGCTTGATGGCCTGCACGCCGCCCTGACCCTCGGTCGTCTCGTAGACCGACCGCCAGGTGTGGCCGTCGGTGGAGACCTCGATCCGGTACGCCGTGGCGGCGCTGGAGAGGATCTCGTCGCCGTCGGTCTCGGTGTAGTTGCCGTCGAACGGCCCGTCGGCGAGCGTCGCCTCGAAGACCAGGGTGACGGCCTCGACCCGGCAGAGCGCCTGCAGGTCCACGGAGATCCACTGTGGATCGGCGTTGCCCGCCGCCCGCCAGCCACTCCCCCGGACGCCGACCTGCGGCAGACCGTCCACGGCGAAGGTCGCGGGCGTCGGCGCGTAGTCGGTCGAGGAGACCGCGACCGGCCGGTACCGGGCGAGGTCGGTCGGCTGCGGGGTGGCAGGCGGCGTCGCCGGGGCGGCGGCTACGGCCGCGTCCGGGAGGACCGCGGCCGCTCCGACCGACGCGAGCAGCGTGGCTCCGGCGGAGAGGAAGGTACGCCGCGACAGGGACGATGGCTCGGACATTCTGCCTCCAGACGTGACAACGTTGTCAGACGAGGGTCTGTGACAACGTTGTCAGATCGTGGCCGCATGTTTCGCCGGAGTCAAGAGGCCGAGTCGATCGTGATCACACGAACACGGATACGCACGGTGATCCATGTCGGACCGCACCAACCGGCGTGGCCCGGCCCGTCCGGACGTCCTGCCACCGCTGCCGGTGATCGGATTCGGCCAGGCACCACGATCCTGCCCGATGGGTTGGAGGCGGCGAGGTTTGGCGGGGTCGGTTGGCACGCTGCCTGTGGAGCTGATGTCGCAAACGAATCAGCTCGGTTGGTCGCAGCCCTCGGGGATGAATTTCCGAACCATGACCCTCAGCCGTCGACGGGCGAACATCGAGGCTGATGTCGCAAACGATTCAGCTCCACAGGCACCGACCGACACCCTCGGCCCACGCGGCGCGGAGCGAGCGCAGGATGCCGCGGCCACCGGGTGAGGATGACGGGCGGTCAGCTCGTCGCCGGGCCCTCGCCGCGCCGACGGTCGCGACGGTGGTACTCGGGCCGGAGCTTCGCGGCGGCGAACGCCCCCTTCACCGCCGCCGAGAGCGCGACGATGTCGTACGCGCCGTGGTGGCGCCGGCCGTTGATGAAGAAGGTCGGGGTGCCGGTGACCCCGCTCAGGTCGGCCGACTCGACGTCCTCGGCCACCCGGTCCACACCCATCCGTCCGGCCATGTGCTCCCGGAACATGTCGAGATCCAGGTCGAGCTGCTCGGCGTAGCCCAGGATGTCGGTGGGGTTGAGCGCGTCCTGGTGGGTGAGGAGCAGGTCGTGCATCTCCCAGAAGGCGCCCTGCTCCCCCGCCGCCTCGGCGGCCTCGGCGGCGAGCTGGGCGTGCGGATGGACGTCGGTGAGCGGCAGGTGCCGCCAGACGTACCGGACGTTGGCGAAGTCGGCGAGCATCTCCCGCACCACCGGCTCGGCCTGCCCGCAGTAGGGGCACTCGAAGTCGCCGTACTCGACGACCGTCACCGGCGCGTCGAGTGACCCGCGCATGTGGTCGCGCCCCGACTCGACCGGAAGCTTCAGGTCGACGATGGCCTCGGTGACGCCGAGCAGGGCGCGCGCACGTCGCATCGGCGAGAGTCGGGCGACGGCACGGAACACCAGCCAGGTCACGACCGACGAACCGACCGTCGCGACCAGGATGCCGAACTTCGCCTCGTCGAGCGCCGGACCGTGCAGGGCGTGGGTGGCGATCAGGAGGGCGACGGTGAAACCGATACCGGAGACCGTGCCCACTCCCGCCACGGCCACCCAGCCGACAGGCGGCCGGAACCGGTTGCCGCTCAGCCGGGCCACCAGCCACGAGGCGGCCACGATCCCCGCCGGCTTGCCGACGACGTACGCCGCCACGACGCCGAGCGTCACCGGGGAGGTCAGGGCCCGGGACAGCAGCTCGCCGTCGAGCATGATCCCGACGTTCGCCAGGGCGAACAGCGGCACGATCACGTAGCTCGCCCACGGGTGGTAGAGGGTCTGCAGCCGCTCGTTCGGCGACAGCGCCGAGGTGAGACCGGCCTGGGCCATCCGGGCGAGCTGCGGGGTGGGCTGTTCCCGGAAGAGGCGGAACTGGTCGCTCGCGCGCTGCAGCTCGTCCCGCCCGGGGGCGTACGCGTACGTCAGCAACCCCATGATCAGGCCCACCACGACCGGGTCGACACCGGACTCCGAGACCGCGACCCAGGCTGCCAGCCCCAACAGCGCGTAGACCGGCCCGAACCGCACGCCCCACGCCCGGACGACCAGCACGACACCGAAGATCACCGCCGCGACGAGCAACGCCGTGGTCGAGGGGTGGTTCGGGTACGCGATGGCCAGCACCGCGATCGCGACCAGGTCGTCGACGACGGAGACGGTCAGCAGGAAGCCGCGCAGCCGGTCGGAGAAGCGTGGTCCGAAGACGGCCAGCGCACCGAGCGCGAGCGCCGTGTCGGTGGCCATCACCGCACCCCAGCCGGCGGCGGTGGTCTGCCCCGCGTTGAACGCGAGGTAGATCCCGATCGGCACGAGCATGCCACCGACCCCGGCCAGCAACGGCAACGCCAGTCGCCGCCGCTCCCGCAGCTCGCCGATGTCGAACTCCCGACGCAACTCCAGGCCCGCCACCAGGAAGAAGACCGTCATCAACCCGCTGTTGACCCAGGTTCGCAGGTCGTGTGACACCGGCCAGTCGCCGAGCCGCACGGAGAGGGACGTGCTCCAGACCGACTCGTACGACGACGGGTGCAGGTTGGCCCACACGAGCGCCACCACCGCGGCGACCAGGACGACCCGCGCGCCGCCGGTCTCGGTGCGCAGGAACGCGCGCAGCGGAGCGTTGAACCGCCCCTCCCAGACGGTCCGGTTGGTCATCATCCGGCGCGGGCTGTTGCTCGTCACGGGACAATCTTCGTTGACCCGACCGAGACGCGGTCCCGATTGAGGCAATGGCCGACCGACCGTCGTGGGGCGGGAATCCCTACTCCTCCTCGGTGAACACGGCGGCGCGGCGCTGCCGGATCGCCGGGAGGACGGCGACCACGAGCGCGGCGACGGCCAGGACCAGGAACACCGCGGAGAGCGGTCGGGTCACGAAGACCGACGGGTCGCCACGGGAGATGATGAGCGCCCGTCGCAGGTGCTCCTCCAGCAACGGGCCGAGGACGAAGCCGAGCAGCAGCGGCGCCGGCTCGCACCCGCACTTGATCAGCAGGTAGCCCAGGATCCCGAAGAACGCGATCGCGTAGACGTCGTACGCGTTGAAGTTCAGCGAGTAGGTGCCGATCGCGGCGAACAGGATGATCATCGGGAACAGCACCTGGTACGGGATACGCAGCATGCGCACCCAGAGGCCGATCAGCGGCAGGTTCAGCAGCAGCAGGATCACGTTACCGATCCACATCGACGCGATCAGACCCCAGAACAGCGCCGGTTCGTCGTTGATGACGTTCGGGCCGGGGGTGATGCCGTGGACGATGAACGCGCCGATCATCAGTGCCATCACCGGGTGCGCGGGCAGACCCAGGGTGAGCAGCGGGATGAACGACGTCTGCGCGGCGGCGTTGTTCGCCGACTCGGGACCGGCGACCCCCTCGATGGCACCGTGCCCGAACTCCTGCGGCCGCTTCGAGACCCGCTTCTCGACGGCGTACGAGGTGAACGACGCGAGCACGTGGCCGCCCCCGGGCAGGACACCGAGCGCCGCGCCGAGACCGGTGCCCCGCGCGATCGGGGCGACGATCCGACGCCGGTCCTCCCGGGTCGGCCAGAGGTTGGTCACCCGGTTGACGATCGCCGTACGGGTCTGCTCGTTCTCCAGGTTGCGCAGGATCTCGGCCACCCCGAACAGGCCCACGGCGACCGACACGAAGTCGATGCCCCCGTACAACTCCCGCTGCTCGAACACGAACCGGGGCGTCCCGGTGTAGATGTCCTGGCCGACAGTGCCGAGCAGCACGCCGAGCGCGATCATCGCCAGGGCCTTGAGGGCCGTGCCGCGCGCCAGCGCGATCGACACGATCAGGCCGAACAGCACGAGCGAGAAGTAGTCGGCCGGGCCGAACTTCAAGGCGACGCCGGCCAGCGGTGGAGCAGCGGCGGCCAGCGCCACGGTGGCGACCGTACCCGCGACGAAGGACCCGATCGCCGCGGCCGCGAGGGCCGGTCCGGCCCGGCCCTGGCGGGCCATCTCGTGCCCGTCCAGCGCGGTGACCGCCGCCGACGACTCACCGGGCAGGTTGATCAGGATGGCTGTCGTCGAACCCCCGTACTGCGCGCCGTAGTAGATGCCGGCCAGCATGATCAGCGCCGTGACCGGCTCGAAGCTGAACGTGATCGGCAGCAGCATCGCCACCGTCGCGGTCGGCCCGATACCGGGCAGGACACCCACCGCGGTGCCGAGCAGCACACCCACGAAGCAGTAGAGGACGTTCTGGACCAGGAGGGCCGTCGAGAAGCCCAGCGCGAGGTTGTCGAGGAGTTCCATGCCTCAATCCGGATGCCGCGTCAGAACACCAGCCACGGGCCCCACAGGGGAATCCGCAGCTGGAGTCCGACGACGAAGATGAGCGTGCTGGCCACTGTCAACCCGGCGGTCACGGCCACCGCCGTGAGCAGCCGCACGCGTTTGCTGGCCAGGGTCGTGAGCAGGGCGGTCACCGCCGTCGTCGGGACGAAACCGAGACGCCGGACGGTGAAGCCGAAGAACAGGACCGCGAGCACGATGACGGCGACCGCCCGCCACGGGACGGGTCCGAACGAGATCACCTCACCGGCGACGAGGCCCTTCCCGACGATCGCCAGTCCCAGGGCGACCACGGCCGCGCCCACCAGCAGTGGGAAGGCACCCGGGCCCATCCGCGTGGGGGTGCCCAGCTCGTAGCCGAGCGCCCCCACCACGAACGCGCCACCGATCAGGACGAACACGCCCCCGGCGAGGACGTCCGGGAACGACCGACGACGGTCCACCTCAGGACACCTTGACCCCGGCGTCGGCAATGATCTTCGCCCAGGTGGCGAGCTGCTCGTCGAGCTTGGCCCGGTGCGCCTCCGGTGTCGCGTCCTGGGCCGGGACCGGGGCGGTGCCGAGCTTCGCCATCTGCTCGATGACCCCCTGGTCGGCCAGCGCCACCTTCAACGCCTCGGACAGCTTCTGGACGATCTCCGGCGGCGTGTCGGCCGGTACGTAGAGCCCGTGCCACACGCTGACCTTCAGCTGCGGCAACCCGGCCTCGGTGGTGGTGGGCAGGTCGGGAAGGCTCTTCACCCGCTCTGGGGTGGTGACCGCGTACGCCTTCACCTTCCCCGCGGCGATCTGGCCGCTGGTGTTCGTCGTCTGGTCGCACATGAAGTCCACCTGCCCGCCGACCAGGTCGGTCAACGCGGGGCCGGTGCCCTGGTACGGGACCTCCTGGAGCTTCACACCGGTGGCGGTCTGGAACAGCAGGCCGCACAGGTGGGAGGCGGCTCCGATGCCCGCGTTGGCCAGCGTGACAGTGCCGGCGTTCGCCTTCACGTGGGTGACGAGGTCCGGGAGCGTCGCGGGCGCGAAGTCCTTCCGGGCGACGATCGTCATCGGCACCTCGGTGACCAGACCGACGGTCTCGAAGTCGTCGAGTGGCTTGTAGCCCAGGCTCTTGTACAGGGCGGGCGCCGTCGACATGCCGATGTGGTGCATGAGCACCGTGTAGCCGTCCGACTTGGCCCGTGCGACCTGGCCGGCACCGACAGTGCCGCCGGCACCCTCGACGTTCTGGACGACGATCTTGCCGCCGAGCTTCGCCGCCATCGGCTCGGCGATCATGCGGGTGACCGTGTCCGTCGGTCCGCCGGCGCTGAACGGCACGACGATCGTGATGTTCTGGTCCGGGTAACCCGCGGCGTCGCCTCCGCCGGTGGCGCCCCCGTTTCCGGAGCAGGCCGCGACGAGCCCGACCACGCCGAGCGTGGCGATCATCCGTCCGGTGGCGCGGTATCTACTGGTCGTTCCCATACGGCGGTCCTCCCCATCAGCGCATGGACATCCCTCGGTGTCTTCGACAACCCAGTCTCTGCTGGTCGGGGCACGCATGGTGTCAGAGAAATCCCAAGAACTCGCGGACCGCGCGAGCGCCGGTCCGGGCCGTACAATCCGCTGGTATGCGGATAACCGTCATCGAGGATGACGACCGCGTGGCGCGGGGTCTGGTGACCGTCCTGACCCAGGCGGGCTTCGAGGTCCACCGGGTCGCCACGGCTGCGGAGGCGGTGCGCGCCGCGCCGTCCGACGTCGTCCTCGTCGACCTGGGTCTGCCCGACGGCGACGGGCTCGACGTGATCCGCAGGTTGCGTGACCATCCGCAGACCGCCGTCATCGCGGTGACCGCGCGGTCCGAGGAGCACGAACGGGTCCGTGGCCTGCGCGCCGGGGCGGACGACTACATCGTCAAGCCGTTCGGCATACCGGAACTGCTCGCCCGGATCGACGCCGTGCTGCGGCGCACCCGTGCCGCCCGCGCCTCCGGCCGGTCGGACGCACCGTTGGTCCTCGGCCCGGTGCGGATCTGCGTCGGCACCCGTGAGGTCGCCGTCGACGGCACCCCCGTGCCGTTGACCCGCAAGGAGTTCGACCTGCTCCTGCTCCTGGCCCGGCGGGCGCCCAACGTGGTCAGTCGCGACGTCATCCTCGACCAGATCTGGGGTGCGGCCTGGGAGTCGTCGAGCCGTACCCTGGACACCCACATCGCGGCGCTGCGGCACAAACTCGGGCCGGGAGTGGTCATCCGCACCGTCCACGGCGTCGGCTATCGGCTCCTGGCCGACCAGCCGGAGTTGATCGGCTGACGCTGTGCACCGCCGCCTGCTCGTCGTCCTGGTCCCCCTCGCGGTGCTTCTCGTCACGGCGCTCGGGGTGCCGCTCAGCGTCACCGTGGCCGAACGGGAGATGCAGGAGACGTACGTCAACCGGCTCGACGACGTCGGCCGGTTCGCCTCGCTGGCCGAGACCGCACTGTCCACCGGACGGACCGAGGCGTTGCAGCAGGAGCTGACGCGCTACCACGACCTCTACGGCATCCCGGTCGCGCTGATCGACACGTCGGGCACTGTGCTCCTCGGGCCGGCCGACGCGTACGAGGAGGCGGCGCGCACCGAGCCGGCCCTGCCCCGGATCGTGACCGCGGCACTGGCCGGTGCCCGGTCCGAACCGTCCTGGGAGTGGGCGCCGTGGGCCGACTCCGCCCTCGTCGTGGCGGAGCCGGTGGGCCGGGACAGCGAGGTCGTCGGCGCCGTCGTGACGATCTCCGACCTGTCCAGGACGCGTGAGCTGATCCTCGTCCGCTGGGCCCGGCTGGCCGGGCTCGGGCTGCTGCCGTTGGTCGCGCTGGCGGCGGTCGCCTGGCCGGTGTCGGCGTGGGTGCTGCGGCCGGTACGGCAACTGGACGCGGCGACCTCGCGCATCTCCGCGGGTGACCTGACGATCCGCGCCGACGCCGAGGCCGGGCCGATCGAGTTGCGGCGGCTGGCGCAGTCGTTCAACACCATGATGGACGCCGTCGAGAACGCCGCGCAGCGACAACGCGCGTTCGTGTCCGACGCCTCGCACCAGCTGCGCAACCCGTTGACCAGCCTCCGGCTCGCGGTGGAGAGCCTCGCGCCACACCTGCGACCGGAGGGCGACGGTCGGCAGGTGTACGACGTCGCCGTCGACGAGCTGAAGGCGATGCAGCGGATGCTGAACTCGTTGCAGGCCAGCGCGCGGATGGAGAGTCTGCGGACCGCGTCGCCGGTGGACCTCGACGAGGTGCTGGCGACCCGGGTCGACAGGTGGCGGGCGCTGACGGCCACGGCCGGGCAGACGCTGACCGTCGACGTACCGCCGGGTCTGCGGTTGCTGGAGCCGCCGGGCGGCCTGGGCAGCATCCTGGACGAGCTGGTCAGCAACGCGCTGCGGCTGTCCGGCGCACGGGTCGTGGAGGTGGCCGCCCAGGTCGTCCCCGGTGGTGCGGGCGTCGTGGACCGTGCCGCGGCCGTGGTGGCGGTCGCCGTCCGCGACGACGGCCAGGGCATCGACGGGTCCGAGCGGGCCCAGGCGTTACGACGGTTCTGGCGGTCGCCACAGCACCAGAACGTGTCCGGGACCGGCCTGGGGCTGGCGATCTGCGCCGACCTGATCGGAGCGGCCGGGGGCGAGCTGCGCCTGGAGGACGGCCTGCCGCGTCCGGACGGCTCCGGGCACGGTCTCGCCGCGGTGGTGGTGTTGCCGGTCGTGGCGCAGGTGGTGTCGCCGTCCGACGCTCCGGCGTCGATCTGACGGCCCGGTCACCGTTTCCGGTCGCGGAACCAGGCCGCCGCGCCCGGGTGCAGCGCAACCGACGCCGTCGAAATCCCGGTACGCACGTTGATCTGCCACGCCTCGGGCAGGGTGCCGGCGTCGTCCCGGCCGGCGGAGGTGATCGCGCCGGTGTGCGTGAAGACCGTGTCGGTGATGGCGTAGACGAGGTCGTCGGGCAGGTCGTCGCGGGCGAGCAGTACGTTCGGTACGGCGACCGTGCGGGTCGCCGGGACACCGGTGTAGGCAGTCGCGTGGATCATCGCCGGGGCGTACGGACCCGGGTACGCCGTGAAGAGCCCGCCCGCCTGCGCGTCCAACGGGATCAGCCGGATGGGGTGCCGCTGCGCCAGCTCGGTGATGGCGGGTGTCGGGACGCCGGTCAGCGAGAACATCGCGTCGATCGTGCCGTCGCGCAGCGCCGCCGCCGATTCGGCCTGGCTGAGCTGCCTGCGGACGACGGTCACCGGGCCGAGCCGCAGAACCCGCGACGAGGTGAACTCCGTACCCGAGTCGCGTGCACCGACTGACAGGCGCCTGCCCTCGAGGTCCCGGAAGTCGCCGATCGCCGAATCGGCCATCACCACCAGATGCAGGTGACTGTCGTAGAGCCGACAGATCGCCGACAACCCCCGGGGCGCGCTGCCGTCGGACTCGATCAACGCGTCCAGGCTCGTCAGGCCGAGGTGCACCTCGCCGGCCCGCAGCATCCGGATGTTGTCGGTGGACGCCCTGCTCGGCACGGTGGTCACCGTCGCGCCCGGCACCTGCTCGGAGATGTGGTCGGCCAGCGCGCCACCGATGCGCCGGTAGACCGCCCCCGCCGGCCCGGTCGCCAGCCGCAGGTGGACCTCGCCCACCTCGGGTTCCTGCGAGCAGCCGACGAGCAACCCCGCGCCGGCCAGCAGCACCGCCCGTCGACCGAACCGCATCCCCGGGTCCAGTGCCATGCCGAGATGGTACGTCCGCCCCCAGCGTCAGCGGCCGTACGCCTCCAGCAGTCGTGGCGCGCCTCGACCGACCGTTCTATCCGCTAGAATGGTGGGTATGGCGCGCACCGAACCCGACGCCCGGCCCTCCGCCGCGCGACTCCGGCTCCTCACCACGGCGATGCGGCTCTTCTATGCCGAAGGGATCCACTCCGTCGGCGTCGACCGGATCATCGCCGAGGCGCAGGTGACCCGGGCCACCTTCTACCGGCACTTCCCGAGCAAGGACGACCTCATCCTGGCCTACCTGCGGGAGATCCACGTCCTGGAGCGTGGACTGGTCGACGCGGCGATCGCCGCCAACCCCGGGCCGGTCGACTCACTCCTCGGCATCGCCGGCGCCATCGCCCAGAACGTCCAGTCCCCCGCGTTCCGCGGATGCGCCTTCCTGAACGCCGCAGCCGAATATCCCGACACCGGTCATCCCGTGCACCAGGAGATCATCGCCCACCGGCAGTGGTTCCTGGACACGCTCACCATGCTGATGGCGCAGGTCCACGAGGAGACCGCCGACCCCGCCGCGCGGCACTTCGTCATGCTCCGCGACGGCGCCATGGCCGCCGGATGCCTGTTCAACCCCGCTCTGGTGTCCGAAACCTTCCTCCGCGGGGTGGAAGGGCTCCTTCGGATCAACACCGAGCGCCAGTCGGCCGAAACCGACCGCTAGCGAAGGGCGCCCGCGATCCGCCTCGGCTGGCCCGGCAGCGCGACGTGCCGGCCTACCCGCCTGGTCACGCCTCGGAGTCGTCCCGGTCGGCCGGCTCCCGCCCGACCGGTGGGGCGGGCACCTCCAGCGCACGGCCCCGACTGCGCAGCGCGTCGAGCAGCGCGACCAGGGCCAACACACCGGCCACCACGGTCAGCGAGACCATCGACCGCCAGCGGAACAGCGCCGGCGTGAGCAGCAGCAGAGCCGCCAGACCGATCACCAGGGCTCGGGAGGCCCGACCGAAGATCTCGTACTCCAGCCGCATCCGGGCGACGAGGAAGAGCGCCGGACCACCCACCACGAACAGCAGCCAACTCGGCCGCGGCGACCCGTACGGATGGTCGATCACCAGCTCGTAACCCACAGCCGTGACGAGCACGCTGAGCACGATCAGCAGATGCGTACGCTCCGACGCCGTGCCCAACCGGCCGGGCATACCCGCGCGACTCAGCGCATCGGGCAGCAGCAGACCGGCACGGTAGAAGTAGATCCGCCAGAGCAGGGCGCTGGTGACGAACGCGACGGCGAAGGCCGCCGCCCGCTCGGCGGAGTAGTCAGCGCCGCCGAAGACGATGCCGATGAGCAGGATCGACTCACCGAGGGCGATGAGAATCATCTGCTGGTAGCGGTCGGCGAGATGCACCCCGGCGATCCGCCAGCGGCCCACCGCCGAGGCCCCGAGCTTCGGCAGGGGCCAGCCCAGAATCCAGGCGAGGTAGTCGACGCCGAGAGCGACAGCCCACCACGCCGGGAGAAGTCGGTCCGGGCCCAGGGCCCCGGCCAGCCACATCGGCGTGCTCGCCGTAGCCCAGATGGCGAGCCGGAAGGGCACCAGCCGTCGCGGATGGCCACGCAACGCGACGGCGATCACCAACGGCCGTACCACCATGACCGACAGGTACGCGACCGCGAACGGCAGTGCCCGCTCCTCCATCGCGCGTGGCAGCGTCACCGCCATCACCAGGCCGGCGAACATGGTCCCGACCACGACGGCCTGGATGATCGACCGCTCCGGCTCGTAGCGGCTGGTGATCCACGCGGTGTGCGACCAGACCAGCCAGAGCGCCAAGAAGAGCAGCAGGGTACGACCGAACCCGCTCACCAACGCCCAGCCGGTTTCGTCGCCCTGCTCGGCGAACCGTCGCGAGACCTGGGTGAGGGCCACCACGAAGGCCAGGTCGAAGAACAACTCCAGGAACGTGGCTCGGCCCGAACTCGTCGGCGGGCGCAGCAGCCTGGCACCAGGTCCCGCCGTCATCGTCCTCCTCAGTCCGCCCCTCGTCGCACCAACGAATCGACCTGCGAGGGGTTGCGTCGGCACCGCAGGGCTTTGCGCTCCCGCCGCGATGACATCGGGGCCGACTCCGCACGGAGGCGACCCGCAGCCCATCTCAAGGTGCCAGCGTCAATCACGTCATCGGCGCAGGCGGCGGGAGCAGTCGCCGTCGTGGCCGTCGCGTAGGAGGCAGCGACGGCCGCCGGGCAGCCGCAGGTCGCAGAAGACCCGATGGCGAAGGAACTGCTGGTCCTCTTCAGAAACCGTGGTCTCCCCCGGGTCCACCATCGGCAGCACCAGCATCCACCGGCCGATGACCCGGGCCAGGCGCTGTGCGGCGGGCAGGTCGGTGGCGACGACGGGCAGGTGGATGACGTACCGCTGGCTCATCGGGCCTGGCCCCGCTCGTTGCGGGCGCGAGCCTGCTCGGTCTGCCAGCGGCGCAGCCCGTCCTTGATCCGGGCCGTCTCGCGGCGGCTCTCGGCGAGGGCCGCATAGACGGCGGCCATGTCGACGGCGACCCGGTCGAGGAAGGCGTACACGTCGTCGGGGTTCAAACCTCGGCGTCCGAGCCCGGTCGGCGTGAAGCGACGCTCGCGCACCTGCCAGGGCAGCAGACTGGTGTACGCGGCAGAGCGGTAGGTCGCACCACCGCTCGCCGTCTCTGGTCGCTGGTTTCTGGCGTTCATGTCTGCCTGCCTTCCTGACGCGGAGGGGCGAGGGGCGTTCGGGGAAACACGGCGGCCGTTCGGGGGGACCGGACGGCCGCCGTGCTGTGATCAGCCTGCGACAGTCCGGAGCGGAAACGCAACGTTCTAAACCGCAATTTCGCTGTTGTGCATTGACTTTCTTTGCTGAAACCCGTACGAGTTGCAGGAGCGGGTCACGCAGTGTTGCGTCACGGAACCAGGGAGTGTGCGGATGCCCGACGACATCGGATCGACAGTGCCGCGTCGGCAGCTCGGCCGGCTACTACGGCAGTTCCGCAACGAGGCCGGCGTGACGCTCGACGCCGCCGCCGAAGCCCTCGAATACAGCCGGCAGAAGATCTGGCGCCTCGAATGCGGCCAGGGCTCTGTCCGGGTGCTCGACGTCAAGGCCATGTGCGAGTTGTACGGGGTGTCGTCGGAGATGACCGAGGCGATGCGCGGGCTGGCCGTGGAGACGAAGTCGAAGGGCTGGTGGCACGCGTACGGCGATGCGGTCCCGAACTGGTTCGAGCTGTACGTCGGCCTGGAATCCGCTGCTTCTCGACTCAGAGGCTTCGACGAGTCTCTGATCCCCGGCATCCTGCAGACCAAGGGCTACGCCGACGCCCTCTACCGGCTCGGCAGGATGCTCAGCGACGAGGAACGGGAGCGTGCCGTCCAGGTGAGGCTTCAACGGCAGGCGCTCCTCAAAAGGCGGCTTCCTCCCGCACCACGACTGGAGGCAGTGTTGTCGGAAGCGGTGCTTCGACGCACAGTGGACGGGCCGAGCGTCATGGCCGCACAGCTCGAACACCTGCTCAAGCTGTCGGAGCTACCGAATGTGTCCGTCCGGGTGCTGCCGCTGGCTGCGGGGCCACAGCCCGGCGCTGTCGCCGGCACCTTCATGATTCTCGACTTCCCGGCCACCAAGGGCGGCAGGACGGCTCCGGAGCCGTCCGTGGTCTACAGCGAATCGTTGACCGGGGCGCTCTACCTCGACAAGCCCGACGAGTTGGCCGCCTACGAGCGCGTCTGGCGAGGGCTGGATACGTTGACCCTCGGCGAGGCAGAATCGACTGACATGATCAAGCGGATCGCTGGGGAGACGCGGCATGACTGACCTGACCGGCGCCGTCTGGCGCAAGAGCACCCGCAGCGGCGACAACGGCGGCGCGTGCGTCGAGGTCGCCGACAATCTTGCCGGCATCATCGCCGTACGCGACTCGAAGGATGCCACGGGACCGGTTCTCACCTTCACCGCCCAGGCGTGGGCAGACTTCATCGCGACCGCCGGACGCGAAGAGCGCGTCAGCTAAACCTGATTTCACCGTCCACCCGAGACGCACTGGCCTCCTCGGTGAACAGTCACGGCTCGCGCGGTAGCGCCGACTACGAACCCTTGTCTCGACCGACGAGCGGCGACGAACCACACGCCGGAAGCTGACTGACGACGACACCATCAGTAGCTGTCCATAATCCGACAGCGACTCACGATCCGCTTGAATCCAGATCCACACTGATGCATGGCCCGCTCGGACGGTACGCCACATGCAAGCCGTAGCCGCCAGACGTCACCTCAAGCGCAGGCGCATGCGACTGACGGCTTCCCCGCTTCATTGCAGCCGTTGTTGGCGCGAATCGCCAATCGTCCAGTCACACGTAGCGAAGCGACTCTGCAGGCCGACATACGACAACTCCTGCTGGCTGGCGACTTCGGCCTCGCCGACTCGCACCTCGACATCAATCTCGAAGCGCCGGCAGGCAATGGGCGTATCGACATCGAAGTCGGCTACACCGTCATCGAGGTCAAGCGTCGGCTCCAGACCGGACGTGCACTGCGGGAGGCCGAACGGCAGCTCGGCGGCTATGTCCGGTCACGGAGCCAGGAGAGCGGCCAACGGTACGTCGGCATCCTCACCGACGGGACCACCTGGCGTGCGTACCAGTTGGTCGGCGACTCGCTGGCCCCCATCGACAGCCACACGCTGGCTGCTACCCGTCCTGATGGGCTGGCCCTCTTCTATTGGCTTGAGGGTGTGCTGGCGACGAGTCAGCGGGTCCGGCCGGAGCCTGCCGAGGTGGCACGTCGCCTCGGCGCGGCAAGCACCTCCCACAAGTTGGATCGTGCCGCACTCGCCGCGCTTTACGACGAGCACGCGGATCTGCCGACCGTACAGCTGAAGCGGAAGCTGTGGGCAGAGCTTCTCGACAGTGCGCTCGGCACACAGTTCGTCGACGAGCCGGATCTCTTTGTGGAACACACCCTGCTGATGAACAGTGCGCACATCATCGCGCACCTGGTCGTCGGGATCGATGCCCTGGAGTTGCAGCCGCAGGACCTCATCACCGGCCAACGGTTCGACCAGGCTCGCATCCTCGGGGTGGTCGAGCATGACTTCTTCGGCTGGACTACGGAGGTGCCCGGCGGCCGCGAGTTCATCCAGGGGCTCACCCGCCGGCTGGCCCGGTTCGACTGGCTGCGCGCCGATCACGACATCCTGAAGGTGCTCTACGAGTCGATGATTGGCACCGAGACTCGCAAACGGATGGGCGAGTATTACACGCCAGACTGGCTCGCCGAACATCTCGTCGACACCGTCGTCACCGAGCCCTTGCGGCAACGGGTACTCGACCCCGCCTGCGGCTCCGGCACCTTTCTCTTCCACGCCGTACGCCGCTATCTTGCCGCAGCCGATGCAGCTGCAATCCCGCTCGACACCGCATTGACGCAGCTCACCAAGCATGTGGTCGGTGTTGACCTGCACCCGGTCGCCGTGGCGCTTGCACGGGTGACCTACCTGCTCGCTATCGGTCACGAGCGGCTGACCGATCAGCGTGACGCCATCACCATCCCGGTCTACCTCGGCGACAGCATCCAGTGGCGGGAACGGCGCGACCTTTTCAGCGAGGAGCACGTACGGATCAGCGCAGGCTACAACGCAAACGAGGTCGAGGAATGGCTACGTTTCCCGAAGGACCTGCTCAAGGAGCCGAGCCGTTTCGACCAAATTGTCGCGGGCCTGGCCAGCATCGCGGCCAAACCACGAGATCCCGACAGCCCACCATCGCTGGCGGCGTTCTTCCATCACATGAAGATCGAGCCGGACGACCAACCCATGATCCGCGGCACCTTCGAGGCGATGTGCCGCCTGCACGACGAGGGCCGCGACCATATCTGGAGCTACTACCTACGCAACCTGGCCCGACCCGTCTGGCTCGCATTGAAAGACAACCGGATGGATGTCCTGGTCGGTAATCCGCCGTGGCTCGCCTACCGCCACATGCCTCGGGACATGCAGGCACAGTTCAGAGACCTGTCCCGGGACCGCGGACTATGGCACGGGCGAGAGTTCGCTACCAGCCAGGACCTCTCAGCTCTGTTCGTGGCGCGGGCGGTCCAGCAGTACCTTCGCGACGGCGGCGCGTTCGCTTTCGTCATGCCCAACTCGGTGCTCGATCGCGAATACTTCACGGGCTTCCGCAGCGGCTGGTACGAAGATGCCGCCGAGCCGGCCGGCGTCGCCTTCACCGGTTCCTGGGACCTCCGGCGACTGCGCCCGCACCCCTTTCCGCGCGGCGCTGGCGTCGTCTTCGGCAAGCGGGCCACCCTGAGTACCTACCGGCGCCTCCCCTCGGTGACCGAGCGTTGGACCGGACGACTACCGGCGAGCGTCCGATCCCGGCATGAGGTCGAGTCCCTCGTCACCCGCGAGCCAGCCAATCTAGTCGCCACGGATTCAGCCCTCGCCGAATCGCCGTACAAATCACGGTTCACGCAGGGCGCCACGATCGTGCCGAGGGTGCTCTTCTTCGTTGAGACAGACACCGGAGGGCGGCTCGGCCTCGGTGCCGGCCGCCACGCGGTGCGCTCGGCACGGAGCAACCTGGAGAAGACGCCGTGGAAGGACTTGCCCGCGCTCGAAGGCGTCGTGGAGAGCGAATTCATCCGCCCGGTGCTGCTCGGCGAAAGCCTGCTGCCGTACCGCATTCTGCCGGCGAAGCAGGCGGTGCTCCCGATCGACGGCTCCACGCTGATGACCGGGCCGGAATCCCGACTCGACTACTACTTCGGCCTCGCCGATTGGTGGCGGCAGGCTGAGGCCACCTGGGAGGCGCATCGCAGCAGCGCGCGCCTCACTCTCACCGAGCAACTCGACTTCCGGAAGAAGTTGACCACGCAGTTTCCCGCCGCTCCCCTGCGCTTGGTGCACGGCAAGGCGGGAATGCACGTCGCCGCCGCTGTCGTCGGCGACCCAACCGCGATCATCGATCACAAGCTCTACTGGGCCCCGATTGCGAGCTGGGAGGAGGGCCACTTCCTCTCTGCGATCTTGAATAGCGCCGTGCTCACCGAGCTTGTGCGACCGATGATGTCCTATGGAAAGGACGAGCGGGACATCGACAAAAACCTGTGGAAGCTGCCCATTCCCAGCTATGACGACGCCGATCCGACGCATCAACGACTCGCCGATCTTGGGCGTGAGCAGTGCCAGAACATCGCCGGACTCAGCTTGGCCGAAGACATGAACTTCGTGGCTATGCGCCGCCGGATCCGCGTCCTACTGGCTCAGCACCCCGCGACTTCAGAGATCGAGGCAGTCATCAGAGCGATGCTGGAATGACGACAGGGTGGTTACCGTGAACACCCCGTTGAACGTGCACAGGTCACGTAAGGGTGAGCCACCCCTCAAGCCGACGCCGTGCGCCGTTACTGAAGAGCTTTCAGCTGTTCCAGAACATGAGGTCGCGTGCCTGCCGCGAACAGGCCGTCAGCTCCGGCACGCCCCGCGAAGGGACGACGTAGTCACGCTCGCGAATGAGCGCGAGGAAGTCCTCCGGCAACGCAACGCGGTGACGCTGTACGTAGTAGGCGAGGTCCTTCCGCCAAAGCCAGTCGCCGTCGGTCATGACGGTCGAGCCGTTCATCACCTGCCGGTTCGGGTCGAAGGCGTCGTCGGCGACGTCCATCACGTCGATCAGGATGTGTCCCGAGTTCAGATAGGCGACCACCTGGGCCACGTCCGGCAGTTCCTTGGCGGTGACGCTGTCGAAGATGCTCTCCTGCGGCTCGGCGGAGCGGACCGGCCCGAATTCGCGGAACATTCCCGCCGACCTCAACTGACCGCCGTCCATCAACGCCCACCGTTCGGATAGAAGGTCTTCCACTCTCCGTCGCCCCGGATCATCGGGGTCTGCCCCACGGGACCATACCGGTCGACACCGACAGCGTCGGTCGGCGCCATCACTGGCACCCCGAGGGCGTCGGCAACCTGTTGCGCGGCCGGTGGTACACCGGCCTCGGGGGCAACGGTGCCGGTGTGACAGGACACCAGCCGCACCGGGCCGCCGTCGTAGTGCGGGTTGGCACGGATGGCGTCGGCGATCTGCTGTGGGTGGGTGAAGTTCGCGGGGTGGTCGGCACCGTCAGCCGCCACGAGGCCGGGCCGGAACAGGCCACTACGTTCGCCGTGCACGACCACGTCGTGATGCCCGGGGATCGGTGCCACGGCGTCGAAGTTGCGCATCGTGGCGCTGTCGTAGCCGATGGCCGTGCTGTTCGGCCGGTGGTAGACCGGATCCCCGGCCGGGAGGTTCGCGTCCGGCGGTGGTGGTGCCTGTGGATGCGCGGAGGGATCCTCCCAGTCCGACCGACGCCCCATCGAGTCGAGATCCGGCTCTCCCCAATCCCTTGTGCGTCCCCTGGGTGTCGCGCCATGCGCCGGGTTGACCGGGTCTGTGCGGGCAGCCCGGCGCAGCAGGCCATCAAGCTCGTCGATCAGGCCGCTCAAGCGTCGGAGCAGCGGAGTGAGCCGACGCAGGCTGCTGATCAGCGCGCTGATCAGTTTGCCGATTCGCGCCGCCCACTTGGCCACCAGGCTGCTCACCTGGGAGATCACCAACGGAGTCGCGATGCCCAGCGTCGCGCCGGCCTCGGCCAGCCAGAGTGGCAGCCTGACCGCCAGTACCGAGACGAAGTCCGCGATGAGGTCCCGAACCAGCTCGCGGACCAATGCCACCAGCAACCCGGCACCCTCCACCAGCGAAGCGATGCCGCCGGCAGCCCGAGCGATGCCCTCCATCGCCCGCACCTGACCCGACATGTGTTCGCGGTAGGCCCGCGCCGAGGCTCCATCCCACTCGGCGAGTTGCGTGGAGACCGCCGCTTGCAGGTCACCTACCGCGTCGGTGCTCTGCTTGGCGACATTCCGCCACGTGGACGCGTACGCGTTGATCTGGTCCGGGTCGCCGGCCAGCCAGTCCAGCGCGTCCGACAGCGGCTTGACGTGTTCGAGCAACCATCCGACGCCCCAACTGACCAGCGATCCAAGCGGGTCGAGCACGGTGGCCAGAGCGTCCATCGACGTGGCGACACCACCGATCGTCGAGTCGATCCAGCTGCCCGACTCGATGCCCGACACCGTGTCCGCGACGTCCTCCAACAGCCCGAGTCCGGTGTACCACCGGGTCGAGTCCTGGCGCGCCGCCACCAGCGGGTTGGCCGCCATGTCCGTCACAGCGGCAGACCCAACCGGCCGCCACTCTGATTCAGTAGCCGCGCACTCGCGGCGTCGGTCGTCTCAGTCGAGGCCGCAGCCGCTCGCAGGTTGGCTGCCGCCTCACGCAGTGCCGAAGCGGAGTCTCCCAGAGCGGTCACCGCTCTGTCCGCCACGGGGTCGATCAACCGAGGCAGGAACCCGCAGATCTGCCCGTACGCCTCCGCGCCCATTTGCACGTACGCCGCCGCGCCGCGAGCGGTCTCCATCTTGTCGGCGGCGTCGTCGACCGTCGCGGAGTGCCGCATTACCGCAGCCACCGACATCTGCATGTCCGCGTCACCAGCCACCGCTGGTGCCTCGTTCCCACCGGTCGGGCTGCTCGTCAGAGGGCTTGGGGAAGCGCTTGGCGAACGTGTCGGCGACCGCCCGCCCGGTTTCCGAGTCGATGCCCACGGTGTCGTGTACCGCGACGATCACCTGATCGGTCAAGCCGGCCTGCGCACGGGCGACCGTGGCCATGATGATGCTGGCCAGTTCGGAGCCTCGCATCCGCTGAACGCGGTCGTCCAACCGTAGGTCCGTCAGTGCCCCTGAGGCGGCGACCGTCACGCGGACCGCACCGTCCGCGCTGACTGCCGACGCCGCCAGGGCCGCAACCCGCTCCGACAGGTCGGCGGCAGCCTGAGCGCGTGTCGACAACTCGGCTGTCCAGGAATTCAGCATCTCCTGGGCCTCATCCGGATCTTGACCAAGCACTCCGCAACCTCCCCCGCTACGCACCTCGGCACCCCGCTCAGCCCTCCACTGTGCCCCACGATCTCGATGGGCGATGTCCCCAAGCCATCACGTACGGCAGCGGAAAGAGATCGAACAGAGTCGTCGAACGACGACTCTGGGCGCCGTGACGACCACGACGTGGGTGGACCTCCTATCGGAGGTGGCGACAGGGCGCGTCTGATCCGACGCCCACTCGTCAAGGTACGTCTGGGTGAGCAGGTCAGCCCGACAGGCCGGGTGGCTTATGGTGAGAAACCGGACGCCCGGTGGGCGGGTGTCCGGTCCGGGCCGTGGGATTCACGCTGTTCAGCCGGAGGGTGGACCGATGACGGAGAACGCCCGCGACGTCGACGACTGCTGAGATGGACTGGGCCGGGTGGGCGTTGTTCGGGTTGGTCGCCACCGCGGCGCTCACCGCGGCGATGATCTCCGCTCAGCTGGCCGGTCTCACCCGGCTCGACCTTCCTCTGGTTCTCGGGGCTTTCCTCACCCCGGATCCCGACCGGGCGCGGGTCGTCGGGTTCTTCCTCCACCTCTGCGCCGGTCAGGGTTTCGCCCTGGGTTACGCGGCCACGTTCGCGCTGTTGCACCGCGCGGACTGGTGGATCGGAGGGCTGCTCGGGATCGTGCACGTCGGCATCGCGCTGACCGTGATCCTGCCGCTGCTTCCCGGTGTGCACCCGCGCATGGCGTCACAGCGGGCGGGGCCGGCGAGCACGGCGGTGTTGGAGCCGCCCGGTCTGTTCGCCCTCAACTACGGCGTCGAGACTCCGCTGGTCACGACTGTCGTCCACCTCGTCTACGGAGTCTGTCTCGGGCTGCTCCTGCAGGCCAGGTGACCCGCTGGCCGCCGGCCCGGCTCCGCAAGGGGCGATCGCCATGACCGGTGGGCCACCGATCGACGACTACGGTCTGCTGGGCGACACGCGTACCGCCGCTCTGGTGGCGAGTGACGGCGGGATGGACTGGCTGTGCGTACCGCGCTTCGACGGTGATCCCCTGTTCGGCCGGCTGGTCGGGGGTCCGGACGCGGGAACGTTCCGGATCGGCCCGGCCGGGTCGGCCACTGTCGTCGAACGGCGATACCGGCAGCACACCGCCACCCTGGAGACCACCTGGGTGGTGGGCGGCGGTCGGCTGCGCCTCACCGAGGCGATGGTGGCCGAGGTCAGCGGTCGCCTGCTGCCCACGACACTTGTCGTCCGACGGCTGTCGGCGGAGCAGGCGGCCGTCGGCGCGGTGGTGGAGTTCGATCCTCGGCTCGGCGCCGGGCACCGTCGGCCCCGAGCGCAGCAGCGTCGCCACGGCCTCGTGTGTGAGTGGGGGGCGCTCGCGGTCGCGCTGAACAGCACGCCCACGTTCAGATTCGAACCGGGTCGGCCCACCTCGATCACGGTCCGGCCGGGTCAGCCGGTCACTCTCGTACTGGCCGTGGCTCACCGCGAACCGGTGATCCACGTCGAGCCGACGGCCGCCTGGGACCTGCTCGGTGAGGACGAGGCCCGGTGGCGGGCCTGGGTCGCGGAGATCGACGAGCGGTTGCCGTTCCGGGAACACGTCGTCCGAAGTCTGCTCACCCTGCGGCTGCTGACCTACTCGCCCTCGGGAGCGCCGGTGGCCGCGCCGACCACGTCCCTACCCGAGGATCCGGGTGGGGGACGTAACTGGGACTACCGCTATGTCTGGCCCCGTGACGCCAGCATCGGCGTCAGCGCCTTCCTCAGCGTCGGCAGGTCAGACGAGGCCCAGGGTTTCCTCGCGTGGCTGTTGCACGCCAGCCGGCTGCAACGGCCACGCCTGCCGGCGCTGCTCACGGTGCACGGCCGGCACGTGCCGGCGGAACGGGAACTGCCCGGTTGGCCCGGCTACCTCGACAGCCGTCCGGTCCGGATGGGCAACGACGCCGCCGGTCAACACCAGCTCGACGGGTACGGCTGGGTGATCGACGCCGCCTGGGCGTTCGCCCAGGCCGGACACCGCCTCTACGCCGAGACGTGGCGGGCGGTGCGCGGCTTCGCCGACGTGGTCGCCGGTTGCTGGCGGGAGCCCGACGCCGGCATCTGGGAGGTACGGGAGCCCGCCCAACACGTCCACTCCAAGCTCATGGGCTGGCTCGCCCTGGACCGTGCCCTGGCCATCGCGGACACGCACCCCCTACCGGGGCGTCAACGTCGACGTTGGCAGGAGGCCCGGGACGCCATCGCCGCCGAGGTCCGGGCGCGCGGCTTCGACCCGACGGCGGGCAGCTACGTCCGCAGCTACGGCTCCCCGGATCTCGACGCGGCGGTGCTCGTCCTGCCGCTGCTGGGGATGGACCCGGCCGAGTCGCCCGGGGTACGGGGCACCGTCGACGCCATCCGGGACCGGCTGTCCGCCGGCGGTCCACTGCTCTACCGCTACCCGCCCGGACGGGACGGTCTTCCCGGCACCGAGGGCGCGTTCCTGCCCTGCTCGTTCTGGCTCGTTCAGGCGCTCGCCCGCACCGGCCGTCGCGGCGAGGCCGTCGAGCTGTTCCGGGCCATGGTCGACCACGCCGGCCCACTCGGCCTCTACGCCGAGGAGATGGATCCCGCGACGGGCGCCCACCTCGGTAACTACCCGCAGACGCTGACCCACGCCGCGCTCGTCCAGGCCGCACTCGCCATCCGGGACTCCCCCACCGGCGACCCCGGGTCCGCCTGAGGCACCGTCCAGG
The DNA here is from genome assembly GCF_029581455.1 of Micromonospora sp. WMMD964. Taxonomy (NCBI): domain Bacteria; kingdom Bacillati; phylum Actinomycetota; class Actinomycetes; order Micromonosporales; family Micromonosporaceae; genus Micromonospora; species Micromonospora sp. WMMD964. The sequence goes on from NZ_CP120860.1 coordinate 5,136,368, forward strand.
CGGGAGACGCAGCCTGTGGGACGGATCGCGCGGGTAGGGTTCCGATCATGACGATTCCCCATCTGACGGCTGCCGACGGCACCACCCTGCCGGCGGTCGGGCTCGGCACGTACCAGCTGAACGGTTCGGCGGGCGTCGACGCGATCGGGCACGCGATCCGGGCCGGTTACCGGCTGCTCGACTCGGCGGTGAACTACGAGAACGAGGGCGCGGTCGGTCGGGCCGCCCGTTCGGCGGGCGACGTGCGGGACGAGTTGATCGTCACGTCGAAGCTGCCGGGGCGGCACCACGACTACGACGCGGCGCTGACCACCATCGAGGAGAGTGTGTTCCGCACCGGCCTCGACCGGGTCGACCTGTACCTGATCCACTGGCCGAACCCCAAAGTCGACAGGTATGTGCAGGCGTGGCGGGCGCTGATCGAGGCGCGCGAGCGCGGTCTGGTGCGGCACATCGGGCTCTCCAACTTCCTGCCGGAGCACATCGAGCGGTTGGTGGCCGAGACCGGTGTCGCCCCGGTGGTCAACCAGATCGAGGTGCACCCGTACTTCCCGCAGCAGGAGGCGCTCGACTACCACCGGGAGCAGGGGATCCTGGTGCAGGGTTGGAGCCCGCTCGGCCACGGCAACGACCTGTTGCGGCACCCCGTGATCGTGGAGATCGCGAACACCCTCGGCGTCAGCCCGGCGCAGACCATCCTCGCCTGGCATGTGGCCCGCCAGGTGATCCCGCTGCCCAAGGCCGCGTCGCCGCAGCGGCAGGCCGAGAACCTCGACGTCTTCGGCATCACGCTCACCGACGCGCAGGTCGAGGCCATCACCGCGCTGGGCCGCCCGGACGGTCGGCTCTCCGATCAAGATCCTGCGGTGTACGAGGAGTTCTGACCGACCCACCGCACAGAATGGTCAGGGGGTCGGGAGAGCATGGGGCGTGCTCGACGGACTCGACGACATCGACTGGGCGCGGCTGGGCCACGCCTACGGGGCGGCCGACGACGTGCCCGGCCAACTGCGTGCCCTGCTCTCCCCCGATTCGGCCACCCGGGACGAGGCGCTGGGCGACCTCTACACCAACATCTTCCACCAGGGCAACCGGTTCGAGGCGAGCGCGTACGCGGTGCCGTTCCTGCTGCAGATGCTCGGCGATCCGGTCACCCCGGATCAGGCGGCGGTGCTCGGGCTGTTGAGCGCCCTGGCCGTCGGGTACGACGAGGGTGTCCTACCGGAGGGTTTCCCGGTGGCCGAGTACCGCCGGGCCGCCGAGGGTGGTCGGGAGCTGCTCGCGGCGAAGCCGCCGCCGTGGACCGGCACCGACGAGACCCGGAAGGAGTACGTCGAGTACCTCTACGTCGAGTCGCTGTCCGAGGCGGATCAGGGCCGACTGTGGGCGTACGTCGCGCTGGCGACCTACGACGCGGTGCGCGCCGGGGTTCCCGCGATCCGCGCCCTACTGGGTCACGCCGATCCCGATGTGCGCCTGTTCGCGGCGTACCTCCTGGCCTGGTTTCCGGAGGAGGCCGACGACAGCGTGTCCGCGCTGGCCAGCGCGGTCGACGCCGCCACCGGCGTCGCGGCGACGCCCGGCGAGGTGGCCACCATGCTGGTGTCCACGGGGCTGCTCGGTGCCGCGCCGGACGTCCGGTGGTTGACCGATGCACGCCCGCTGGTCCGCTGGGCCGCCGCCGTCGGTCGGGCTCGGGTGCTCGGCGCGGCGGCCGACCCGGCGACCGTCGCCGAGTTGTTGGGCTGGGCGTCGGCGGCTTCCGGCGAGGCCCCGGCCGAGCCGGTGGAGGGCGAGTGGGTGCCGTTCCTCGGCGGCGATCTGGGCGGCTACGCGGCGCTCGCCCTGCGGCAGCTCGGTCCGCAGCACGCCGACCGCGCGTTCGACGCGCTGCTCGAACGGTTGCCGACCGTCAGCGCCGAGTGGTCGTTGACGGCGTTGGGGGTGGCGCTGCCGCTGGCGTTTCCGGACGGCCCGATGACGGCGGGAACACCTGTCGACGCCCTCACGCCCCGACAACGTCGGCTCGCCGAGGCCCTGGGCCGGTCGACCGCGCCCTGGCTGATCGGCGGTCAGCAGTTCGGCAACGTCACCGAACTGGTCGGCGGCTACGGCCTTCCGGGGGCCCGCGATGAGATGCGCGCCTACCTGGCCCTTGAGGAGGAACGGGGGGACGACGACTCGCGCCAAGGGTGATCGTGGCCCGCTCGACGACATTGCGCAAAACTTCTTGCCGAATGGCAAAATCACGGTGTGGACGAAGACTTTGACCGCACCCTCGACGCTGTCGGCCCGCGGCTGAGGCAGCTACGGCAGCGCCGCAACATCACGCTCACCGACCTGGCCGAGGAGACCGGCATCTCCGCCAGCACGCTCTCCCGACTCGAAGCCGGCCTACGACGCCCCACGCTCGAACAACTGCTCCCGCTCGCCCGCGCCCACAACGTCACCATCGACGAACTCGTCGACGCCCCACTGACCGGCGATCCCCGTATCAACCTGCGCCCCATCGCCGTCGGCGACGGCTCCACCATCCTGCCGCTGACGCGTCGGCCCGGCGGCATCCAGGCCTACAAGTTCGTCCTGCCCACCGGCGACGACCATCGCGTTCCCGACCTGCGCACCCATGAGGGCTTCGACTGGGTCTACGTCCTCAACGGCACCCTGCGTCTGGTCCTCGGTGACGACGAGCTCACCCTGCAACCCGGGGAAGCCGCCGAGTTCGATACCCGCACGCCCCACTGGTTCGGCGCCACCAGCTCCGGGCCCGTCGAATTCCTCAGCCTCGTCGGCAGGCAGGGCGAACGCGCACATGTACGCACCACACCGAACCGGGTACGCCCCACCCGCCCGCTGTCATGACGGCGACCGCGCCGCGCCGATCGCGGGGACCCCCATCGCCTTGAGGAACGTACGCCGATCCACCGTGCCCATGACTCCGCCTTCGTGCGATCTGGTCGAGAAACTGGCGACCGGACGCTATCGACGGCGGGTTGACGGCAGATGACCGTAGTTGGTTGGTTTTGCGACCACTCGACAACCGGCTCCGGGCCCCGCGATGCGGCCATCGGCCCGATCACGCCGCCTGGTCGCCGCTCCGGGTGAGCCGGCGGTGTCCGCTCGGGCTCACCCCGTGGACCCGTTTGAAGGCCGCGCTGAAGCCGAAGGCGTCCGCGTACCCCAGTTGGTGTGCGACAGCGGCGACCGTCGCCGTCGATTCGGCCAGCACGTCGGCGGCCAGGGTCATCCGCCAGTCGGTGAGGTAGGTCAGCGGCGGCTCGCCGACGAGGTCGGTGAACCGTTTCGCCATGGTGGACCGGGAGACTCCGGCCTGCGCGGCCAGGCTGGCGAGGGTCCACGGTCGACCCGGGGCGTCGTGCATGGCGCGCAGCACCGGGCCGACGGTGTCGTCGCTCAGCGCGCGGTACCAGCCGGGAGGCTCGGCGTCCGGTTGGTCGAACCAGTCCCGCACGGTGCACACCAACAACCAGTCCAACAGGCGGTCCAGCACGATCTGGCGGCCGGGCCTGCCGGCGTCGAGCTGTGCGTCCAGGTAGTCGCGCAGTGGGGCGCAGTCGTGCTCGTCCGGCACGACGAGCACCGGTGGCAGCGCACCCAGCAGCCGTTGGGGCACCCGGCCTCGAACGTGGTACACCCCGACGAGCAGCACGAGACGTTCGGTCTGGTCCGCGCCCGTCGAGTCGATCGCCCCGGTCCGGCCGCGCCGGACGTCCCGGAGTTCCCCCGGCTGGAAGCTCGATCGCGGCTCGGCGGAGAACGTGAACGGTGCCGGGCCACGCGCGGCGGCGACCTCCCCGACCCGTACCAGGTGGGGCTTGTCGCTCTCCGGATGGGAGAGCCAACCCTCGCCGCGCAGCGGGACACAGAGCGTCAGCGGGGCACCGTCGGTGAACCGCAGCGCCGAGGGGGGTGTCAGGACGGAACGGCCGAAGGCCGCGCCGTCCGCGTGCACGCTCCGCAGCAGACTGTCGAACGGGTCCATGACACCGACGATAGATCCCGGATGACGGCGCTCGGACGATCACACATGCCCGGCGTACGACAGCACATGGGCCGACCGTGACCGGTCGAGTTGACTCGTGGCATGACGACGAACGCCGAGTCGATTCTCGTGATGGCCGGAACCGGTAAGACGGGCCGCCGGTTGGTACCGACGCTCCGGGCGGCGGGCCACCACGCCCGGGCGGCCTCCCGCTCGGGCGAGGTGCGCTTCGACTGGTCGCGGCGGGACACCTGGGAGCCGGCTCTGGCCGGCGCCTCGGCGGTCTATCTGCTGGCCCCGGAGGAGCCGACACTGGCCGCCGACTTCGTGACGCGGGCGGCCGACTCGGGTGTGCGCCGGATCGTGGCGCTGTCCGGACGCGGGATCGACCAGGTTGGTGACTTCTCCCCCGGCATGGTCGCCGCGGAGACGGCCGTGCGGACATCCGGTGTCCAGTGGTCGATCATCCGGGCGAACAACTTCAGCCAGAACTTCAGCGAGGACCTGTGGCGCCAACCGCTGCTCGACGGCCGACTGGCCCTGCCGATCGGCGTCACCCCGGAGCCCTTCGTCGACGCCCAGGACATCGCCGAGGTGGCCGCGACGCTCCTGACCAGCCCCGACCATCACGAACAGGTGTACGACGTGTCGGGCCCTCGGGCGCTCACCTTCGCCACGGCGGTGGCGACGATCGCCAGGGTGACCGGTCGTTCGATCCGCTACGTGGAGTTGACCCCGGAGCAGTACCACGCCGAACTGCTCGCCGAGGGTTATCCGGCGGAGACGGCCTCGGCGCTCAACCTCCTGTTCGACGGGATGCGCGCGGGCCATCTCGCCGAACCGGCCGACGGCGTTCGTCGGGTGCTCGGCCGGGAGCCGCTCGACTTCGACAGCTACGCCGCCCGGGCTGCGGCGGCCGGAGCCTGGTCGTAGTCCGCCCGGCACACGTGTTCACGGCTCCGGCGGGGTGAGAGCGGCGTAACAGGTGATCTGCCCGCCTACCGCGCGCACCCCGACGTACCGTGAGATCGTGCCGACGAGAGACGTACTCACCAAGGCTGACCTCGCTGAACTGCGCCGCTCGGCGCTCGGGACGGCCAACCCGCTCGGCGTCGCCGCCGACCTCGCCGAGGCGGCGGAGCAGGGCCGGCTGGAGGATCCGGAGGACGCCGGGGACGCCCTGACCCTGGCCGCTGAGATCGCCGAGATCCGGGCGCGGCCCGAGGCGGCCCTGCGCTACGCGGAGCAGGCCGTGGCGGCGTACCCGTCGGGGGACGACCCGCGGGCCGGGTTCGCCCGGGCGCTGCGGGCGCGGGCGCTGTTCCGGGCCGGTGGTCAGGACGACGAGGCGATGGCGGAGTTGACCGCCCTGCGCCCGTTGCTGCTCACGCAGCCCGACGCCCCCGCCTACGTCAGCGCGGCGCTGGACGCCGGTGGCCGTTCGTCGACCGCCGAGACCTGGCTGAGCGAGGCGGTCGACTCCCTGCTCGGCGACCGCGCGAGCGGCACCGGCGCGGCCACCGACGCCGCTGTCGACCTCGGTCCGCCGGACGCGCCCGGGGTGGCCTTCTTCCTGCTGCAACAACGGCATCGGGTACGACGGAATCTGAACCTGCCGCACGACCGGCAGGACGACCTGGCGGACCGGCTGGAGACCCAGCTCGTGCGCCGGGCCGGCGAGCGCAGGGACGCCGAGTCCGACCTGCTCTTCTGGCCTCGGGCCGAGTTCGACACGTTGATCTCCGAGCATCCCGCCCTCGCCGAGGTCTACGGCCCGGACTGGGACGCGCACCGGGGCCGGTTGGAGAAGGAGCTGGTCCGACTCAGGAGCGCCGGTCAGGCCGGGCTGGGCGTGTTCGGCGCGACGGTGGCCGGGCTGAACGCGTTCGCCGGTCGACGTGACGGCGACCCGACCGACGCGGGCGTCCGGGCGGGGTACGCGGCCGAGGTCTCGGCGCGGCCCAGCGCGCGCATCCCGTGGCCGCCGGAGCGCAACGACGCCTGCTGGTGCGGCTCCGGCCTGAAGTACAAGAAGGACTGCCTGCCCCGGTCGCGGTAGTCGAGGGGCATCGGCGGCGTCCCGGCTGCGACATAATCCGGTCCGTGGCGATGGGAAGACGGCGAGTGGTTGTCGGCGCGGGCCTGCTGCTGGCCGTGGCGCTGGTGGGTGGCGCGCTGTGGCACTACGTCGACGGCCCGGACGACCCGGTCCACGACACGGCCGTGGCCGACGCCGCGGAGAAGGTCGACCGGGTTCTCTTCCGGTTCGAGTACGACCACCTCTACCAGGCCGAGAAGTACGTGCACTCGGCCAGCCAGGACCCCGACGTCGCGGTCCTCTCGGTCACCGGGGAGACACACTGGGGGACCGGCGTGACGTTGGTGTTGCGGGTGATGGGGCACGGGGTGGAGATCGGCGCGGACGGCTCGGTGATCGGCGAGCGGGACGAGCCGATCTGTTTCCGCCTTCAGCTCGGCCCGGAGGACGACAGCCGCGACGACGACATCGAGTGCCCGCCCGGTGATCCTCTCCAGGTCACCCAGGACCCGACGCTCGACGGCCTCGACGAACAGCTCACGAGCGCACTGCGGGGCGTCAGCCCGGACGAGACCGCCGTCCGCGCGGCGATCGACGACCTGAAACTGGACCCCGCCATCACCCAGGAGGTGACCGCGCAGGGCGGCAGGGTCGGGGTGGCCCTGCGGGCCGCGCAGTACGACTGCATCCTGGCCCGGGTCACCGCGAAGGGCGCCGAGCTCTGGCGGCCGTCGCACACACAGTTGGCGCCGGGCGAGCTGCCGTGTGCTGCGCGGATCGCTCTGAGCAGCACGTTCGGCAGGAACCCGCACTGAGCGCTGCCACCATCGACGACTCAGGACCGTGGTGCCCGGCGCAGCGGCCGGGCCGACCGGGACGGGCGCCGGTGGCAATCTTGGGGCGTGACACGCCCGGCTGGTACCGATAGCGTCCATTCCCGGACGATCGACGTCCGACCGATGTGAGGAGACGCCGATGTTCGAGGAGTTCATGGGCCTCCCCGCCCACCCGCTGGTGCTGCACGCCGCTGTCGTGTTCGTGCCGCTGCTGACGCTCCTGACGATCGGCTACGCGCTCGTGCCGCTGATCCGGCCGCACACCCGTTGGGTGCTGGGGCTGCTCGCGGTGGGCGCGCCGATCGCGGCCCTGCTGGCGAAGCTCTCCGGCGACGCCTTCTTCGAGCGCATGCGCGCCGGCAACCGGGTGACCCCCGAGTTCCTGCCGAAGTTGGAGGCGCACCAGGAGTTCGGTGACATCACGCTCTGGGCCGCGATCCTGTTGGGGATCGTGGCGCTGGCGCTGGTCTGGTTCGTCGCGCCGAGGGCCGCCGAGGCGAGCGCCGACGGGCGGCCCTCTCGACCGCTGACCCTCGCGTTGCAGGTGCTGTCGGTGATCGCCGCCGGCATCGCCGTGTACTACGTGATCCGCACCGGCGACTCCGGCGCGAAGGCGGTCTGGGAGGGCCAGTGACGGTGTGGTGTCGGCCCGGCCGGAGCCGGGCCGACACCCGACCGTCAGCCGGCGCGGTACGCCCGGATGATGGTCTGGTCGATCCCGCTACCGCCGTTGGCGGTGGCCTTCACCCGCAGCGATACGGCCTGCCCGGCGGTGGCCTTCGGCAGCGCGACGCGGTAGGTGTCGCCGCTTTCGGTGACCCGGGCGGTCTTCCAGGTGCCGCCGTCGTCGGTCGAGGTCCAGACCTGGAACGAGGTCACCTTCTGCGTCTTCACACCGTGCGCCTGCCGGACGGCCAGCTCGGCCGTTCCGTCGACCGGGTGGTTGTCGTGGTCCATCGGCAGGGCGTAGTCGACGGCGAGCAGCGGCACCGGCACGCTCCCGGTCCCGTCTGGACCGGCCGACCGGAACGTCCACGAGGTGTTGACCCTGGTGGAGATCGGCAGGATGAGGCTGGTGTCGACGTCGAGCGTCGCCCGGTATTCGGCCATCGACTGCGGAACGGTGAAATCGCCGACCGGGCCTGACCGCTCGTCGACCAGCTTGCCGTTGCGGTACAGCGACAGCTTGCGCTTCACGCCGATCGCCTCGCCCTGCAGGCAGTCGGCCCGCTGGTGCTGGTCGGTGAGCGTCACCATGTCCAGGTGCAGGTTGCCCCGGGTCCGCGACGGCGGGGTGGCGCAGCTCCAGCCGTCACCGGCCGGGTCGTCGTACCAGTCGGAGTGCAGCGGCTGCCGTGCCCAGACCTTGGACTGCCGGCTGCCCGGCCGGTACTGGCGCGGCGCCTCCATGGCCCCCAGTCCGCCGTAGACACCCTGGTCGGCCCAGACGATCTCCGGTGAGAGGTACGACGTCCGGCTCGGCGGCATGACGCCCTCGAAGGTCTGGGTCACCGGCACCCCGTCGGGAGTCTCGCCGAAGCGGACGAACGTGGTGTACATCTCCGGCGAGTCGGTCTGGTGGAACCGCTCGTCGATGCGGGCCAGCCTGGCCTGCTCCGCCCTGGTCACCCGGAACGACGGGTCGGCCGGCACGCCGTCGGCGTACTCGTGCACGATGTTGTAGCGGTACGGCTTCGCGGTGCCGGCCGGCGAGTCCATGTTGACGGCCGCCCAGGTGCGCCGCGATCCGATGGTGGGCTTCGGGACCGCCACGCTGCGGATCGCCGTCGCCACCCCGAACCCGCTGATCTGGTGCCACCACGGCAGGCCGTTCACCGCGGTCTGGAAGGTGGTGAGGTCGGTCCGGGTGGTCGTGGTAGCCGCCCCGTCGACGGTCGCCGTGACCGGCCGGGCCTGCGCCGGGTCGAGGGTGACGCTCCGGTCGGCGTGCACGTCCAGGTCACCCGCCGCGGTGAGGGTGCTCTCCTGCACGTCGCTGTCGACGTAGTAGGCGACGGACGCGCCGAGCACCGAGTACCGGCCGGCCGGCACCCGCAGGGTGAAGGTGTCCCCGGGCGTGCCGCCGCCCCCGCCGTAGAACAGCAGGGGGTCGGTGAGGTTGGCGACCATGAGGTTGATCCAGGCGTCCGCGCCCTCCCGCAGGCCGGGCATCGGCTTCGTGTGGATCGTCAGGTCGTAGCTGGGCGGCTCGACGTAGAAGCTCACCGGCGTGGAGGCGACCACGGTGCGGCCGGTGCGGGCGGTGACGGTGGCCAGGTAGAGGCCCGGCCGGCTGGCCAGCGCCTTGCGGTTGATCCGCAGGGTCGCCGCCCCGGTGGCCCCCCGCTTGAGGGTCACCCGGCTCGTCGACAACGACGCCGCGCCGCGCGGCACGCTCTGGCCGTCGTGGTTGACGATCGACACGTCGAGGTCGAGGACCGCCGTGGCCGGGGTGGACCCGCCGGTCCAGCTCAGCTTCGTCTCGCTGGTCCCGGACTGCGGGTACGCGAACGTGCCGAGGTTGACCACCGGCTGGTCGCTGGTCGGGCCGCCGAGGGCCCGGGCCGCGTTGAGCCGCCCGGCTCCGACGGCGTACGCGTCGACGCCGGTCAGCGGGTCGGCCGCGCCGACGAGTGCGGCCTTGAGCTGCGCGCCGGTCCAGTCCGGGTGGCGCTGGGCGAGCAGCGCGGCGGCGCCCGCCGCGTGCGGGCTGGCCATCGAGGTGCCGCTGATCGCCTCGTAGTGCTCGTCGATCGGGTCCTGCAGGTTCGTGCCGGCGGCGCGTGCGGCGACGATGTCGACGCCGGGCGCGACCAGCTCCGGCTTGGCCGCGTGGTTGTTGATCAGCGGTCCGCGGCTGGAGAAGTCGGCGAGCTTGTCGTCACGGTCGACGGCGCCGACGGTGAGCGCGGTGGCGGCCGATCCGGGCGAGGAGATCTGCGCGCCGTTGTTGCCGGCGGCGATGACGAAGAGTGCGCCGGTGGACTTGCTCAGGCCGTCGACGGCGAGCGAGAGCGGGTCGTTGCCGTCGTCGGCGTCGCTGCCACCGAGGCTCATGTTGATGACGTCGGCTCGGGGGGCAGCCCATTCCATGGCCGCGATGATCCCGGAGTCGTCGCCGTAGCCGTGGTCGTCGAGGACCTTGCCGATCAGCAGCTTGGCGTCGGGCGCGACACCACGACGCCGGCCGTGTGCGGCGGCGCCGGTCCCGGCGATCGTCGACGCGACGTGCGTACCGTGGCCGTTGTGGTCGACGGCGTCGCCGCCCTCGACGGTGAAGTCGGCCCGGTCGGCGATCCGCCCGACCAGGTCCGGGTGGGTGAAGTCGGCGCCGGTGTCGAGCACCGCGACGGTGGTCCCCTTGCCGGTGTAGCCGGCCTTCCAGGCGTCCGGCGCGGCGATCTGGCCCAGGTTGCGGTCCAGGTCGGCGTGCTGTCCGCCGCCGGTCAGCGCGGTCGCGCGGACCTTGCGGTCGAGCCAGACCTTCTTCGCGCCGGCGAGCAGCGACGTGGTCGCCAGCTTCGCGGTGGCCGGGTTCTTCTTGGGTACGCGGCCGGCGACCGCGCCGATGCTGGGCAGCGGCAGCACGTCGCCGAGCGCGGCGACCCGGGCGGACGCCGTGGCGGGCTGAACGATGAGCGGCAACTCGGCGGAGTTGTCGTCGTCGTACCCGTCGGCGATCAGCGTGGTGACGTCGAACAGGTCGGGGTCGAGGACCGAGCCGACCTGGGACGCGACCCGGGCGGGGACGACGTGCAGGTGACCGTCCGGGCCGCAGCTCTGGCTGATCACCGCGTTCTGGTCGACCGGCCGGATCGTGGCCTGCGGGCACCCCGAGCCGGTGCTGCGGACGGTCACCACGTCGCCGGTCAGCAGGGTGACGGTGTGCGTCCTGCCGTCGGTCGAGGCGGCGGGTGCGCCGGGCCGGTCGATGCCGCCGGCTGTGGCCGAGCCGCCCGGTAGGGCGGTCAGCGTCGTGGCCGTGACGGCAACCGCCATCAGCCACCGCGTTCTCCTGAGCATGGTGCTCCTCGTCTGATGTGGACGAAAGTGCCTCATCGGGCGACTTCCTTCAAGATCATAAGCACGGGTAGGCGATCTTTTGAGACCCGTGACGAGGGGTTTTCACCGCCGTAACAAAGGGAGCAGAAGGCGAACAGGTCGAGTCGGTCACCTTCGACTCGCGCCTGGCGCACCTCTACCGCAATGCCGGCGACGAACGCGCCCACCTGATCATCGCGGTGACGCCGCCGACCCCCCTGACCGGCCACGGCGGACACCGGAGGGGATCGACGGAACGTCGGCACGGTCCTAGCATGTCGACGAATGGATCTTCGAGATCGGTCGGTGCCGACCCCGGCAACCCGGCCCAACCGAAGGGAGACGCGCGTGCGTCGACCCCGTCATCTAGCGCTCCTGAGCATCGGTGTGTCCGGCGCACTGGTGCTCAGCGCAGCCCCCACCGCGACGGCTGCACCGCCGACCGCCACCACGCCCACCGGCATCGTGGTCAGCGACGGCATGACCCAACCGGTGTTCTCACTCGCCGACGCGATCGAGGAGCGGGTGTTCGTCCAGACGCCGGTGGACACCGACCACGACGGCCGGCTCGACCGGGTCGCGATCGACATCTCCCGACCCCGCGAGACCGCGACCACCGGCTTCAAGGTGCCGGTCATCTTCGAGCACAGCCCGTACCGCAAGGGCACCTGGGGTGACGTGCCGTACCCGAGCGTGCTCGTCGACGACCTGCCGCAGAACGGTCTGACCGACCGCTCCGGACGCCGCGCGCTCGACGCGAGCGTCCAGCGGGCCCAGGCCAAGGCCAACCTGCCCGGCTCGCTGGACGACTACTACGTGCCACGCGGGTACGCGGTGGTGCTCGGCCAGAGCGTCGGTACCGGCGACTCGGACGGCTGCCCGACCAGCGGCGACCAGGCCGAGACGCTCGGCACCAAAGCGGTCATCGACTGGCTCAACGGCCGGGCCAAGGGGTACGACGCCGACGGCGCCCCGGTCACCGCCGGCTGGACCACCGGCGCGGTCGGCATGACCGGCGTCTCCTACAACGGCACCCTGCCCAACCAGGTGGCCACCACCGGGGTCAAGGGGCTCAAGACCATCGTCCCGGTCTCCGCGATCAGCAGCTGGTACGACTACTACCGGGCCAACGGTCTGGTGGTCGCGCCCGGCACGTTCCAGGGCGAGGACCTCGACATCCTGGCCCAGTACACCGCCGGGCAGGCACGCGCCGAAGGGCAGTGCGCCGACGAACTCGCGACGATCACCGAGGAGCAGGACCGGATCACCGGCGACTACTCGACGTTCTGGCAGGACCGCGACTACCTCGACGCCCGCAACGTCAAGGCCAGCGTCTTCGTCGTGCACGGCCTCAACGACTGGAACGTGAAGACCGAGCACTTCGCCGGCTGGTGGGACCAGCTCGCCAAGCGCGACGTACCCCGCAAGATCTGGCTGCACCAGGGCGGGCACGGCGGCCCCGGCAGCAGCGCCTCGGTGACCCTGCCCAGCGGGCAGACCTGGACGTACAAGCAGACCGAGAACCGCTGGTTCGACTACTGGCTGTGGAACGTGCGCAACGGCATCATGGACGAGCCGACCGCCGTGCTCCAGCGCGAGGACCGGGCCTACACCACGTACGCCAACTGGCCCGACCCCGCCGCCCGTGAGGTGGGCCTGCGGTTCGCCGCCACCGACGCCACCGCCCCGGGTGCCCTCACCACCGGTAAGCCGCCGAAGGCCAAGATCGAGCAGAGCTTCGTCGACCAGGGCCGGACCATCCACCCGGACACCCTGGTGTCCAACCCGGACACCGCGAGCGCGAACCGGCTCGCGTACCGCTCCCCCGAGCTGACGCAGAGCGTACGCATCTCCGGGCGGCCGGAGATGCGACTGCGGATGGCGATCGACAACAAGCCGGACGCCAACCTGACCGCGTACCTGGTCGACTACGGTCCGGCCGGCTCCACCGCCGCCCCGACGGTGGTGACCCGGGGTTGGATGGATCCGCAGAACCGCACCAGCGACGCCCGGACGACGCCGGTCAAGCAGGGCAAGATGTACGACTACCGGTGGACCATGGAACCGAAGGACTACATCTTCCCGGCGGGTCACCGGATCGGCGTGGTCGTGTTCTCCAGCGACCAGGAGTACACCCTGCTGCCGTTGGGCGGCACCGAGCTGCGGGTCGCGCCGAACGACAGCGAACTGCGGCTCCCCGTGGTCGGCGGGCGGGGCGTCCTCGGCTTCTGATCACGTCGCTTACGCACGCCGGTGGGGCAGTCCGAGCGTCTCGGACCGCCCCACCGGCACGTCAGACCCGGGCCGCACCGCCTGCGCCACGCACCACGCCCGCGCCCCACGCCACGCCCGCGCACCACACCACGCCCGCGCCCCACGCACCGCGCCCGCGCCCCGCACCCGCGCGCCACGCACCGGGCTTGATCCACTCCGTTTCGCCGAAGTCGGGGTATCCCCGGCACTCGGATACCGCGATTTCGCCGAACCCGAGTGGATCGAGGCGGGGGCACCGCCGCCAGCCGGCTAAATTGCCCACTATGCGAGGTTTGTCCGGTGGCTGGGGCCACCCGGGCGGCGGAATCCGGGCCGGCCCGGGGGCGTTGTACCTGGCACGGCCGCGAGTTCGGTCGTGGTGAGCGGCAGCCGCCGGGAACACCGGCCAGCCCGCCACGGTTACACCCCCGAGCGCCACGGGTCGGAAGCCCGGCGGAATGAATGTGCCGCCCGATCCGGTGACCGTCCCCTGGCTCGGCGGAACGATTCCGCCGACGCACGCGGTCACCGTCCCTGGCTCGGTCGAGCACCATCCGGCCGACCACCGGTGGAATGATCCGCCGCCCCACCTGGTTACACACCTGGTCCCGACGCCGACCCCACCGGGTCGCCGGGCACTGAACTTCCCCCGCATGGCCGTCCCCCGTGCGTCGTGCGGTATCCCCCGATGAAGCAGAGGAGCACGCCATCATGCGTACCGATCTGATTCGTAAGACCGCCCTGACCGCCGCCGGTCTCGCGTTCACCGGTGGCGCCATCGCCGGACCCGTCACCACCGCCTTCGCCGCCCCGAACACCAGCAAGCCGACGTCGCAGGCGCAGACCGACCGCAAGGGTCACGGTGAGCGTCAGCTGGGCGTGCGCTACGAGGCCCAGCCGAACTTCTACTACTGCGGCCCCGCCGCCGCCCGTAACGCCCTGAGCGTGCAGGGCAAGGACATCAGCGTGGACGCCATGGCCAAGGAGATGGGCACCACCGAGGCCGGCACCAACTCCATCAACGACATCACCCCGGTGCTGAACAAGGAGACCGGCAAGAACGACGCCTACCACTCCGTCGAGATCAGCACCCCGAAGGCCGACGACAAGCAGACCGACAAGCTGCGCGCCGACATCGTCCGCACCGTCGACGACGGCCGGGCCGTGGTCGCCAACATCGCCGGCACCACCACTGACACCGACGGTGGTATCCACTCCTTCGAGGGTGGGCACTACATCAGCGTGGTCGGCTACCGCGACAACGGCGACATCGTCACCATCGCCGACTCCGCCGACCCGAACACCGCCTCGTACGAGGTCACCGTCGAGCACCTCGCCGACTGGATCGCCACCCGCGGCTACGCCGCCAGCTGAGCACCACCCGACGCTGAAGGGCCGGACCCCACCACGGGGCCCGGCCCTTCGGTGTCTTTTCCATCAGTTGCCGGACGCATTGACAAGAGTCGACATATAGGTGACGCTGGGACCAAGAGAGCGCTCTCTCTTCTCGGGCTCACCAAGCCACCACCATGTCTGGCCAGGACACACTCCGCTGTCTTCGGCGGCGGCGCCGGAGCTGTCCCTGACCCGTTCTCTCGACAGGAGTCACACGATGGACAGGGCCGCACCCCTCTCCGGCATGCCCCGCCGACTGCGCCTCGTCACGGCGATCGGCGCCCTGCTGGTGCTCCTCGGCACGTACCTGGTCTCCGCCACCGACCGGGCCGACGCCGCCCCGGCCAGAGCCGACGCCGCACCCGGGCAGGCCGGTGGCGACTTCGGCACCAACGTCATCCGGGTCGCCGAGTTCCCCGCCGACTGCACCTACAGCCACCGACTGCCGGACGACCCGATCATCTTCCCCGGGCTGCCCGGAGCCTCGCACATGCACAGCTTCTTCGGCAGCACGGTGACGAACGCCGGTACCACGCTCCCCGACCTGGTCAACTCCCCCACCACCTGCAACCCGCGAGTGGACGTCTCGTCCTACTGGGTGCCGACCCTGTACCGGGACAACGTGCCGGTGGAGCCGGCGATCGCCACGTTCTACTACCTGGGCGAGGGCGTACGCTCCGACGTCGTCGCGAACACCCAACCGTTCCCGCTGGGGCTGCGTCTGGTCGCCGGCAACGCGAAGGCCACCGGGCCGAACGACAGCATCGCCCGTTGGTCGTGCCTGCACGCCGGGCACGTGCCACCGTCGAAGGACTTCGTGAACTGCCCGTCCGGCACGATGCTGGAGTCGTACCTGGACTTCCCGCAGTGTTGGAACGGCCGGGACCTGGACTCGCCGGACCACAAGAGCCACCTCGCGTACCCGGTGAACCAGGCCTGCCCGAGCACCCACCCGGTGCACGTGCCGAAGTTGCGGCAGGTGCTGCGCTACCCGGTCACCGGCGACCCGTCGCGGTTCCGGCTGGCTTCCGGGCCGGGTTACACGATGCACGGTGACTTCTTCAACGCGTGGCCGGTGGCGGAGATGGCCCGCCGGGTCCAGGACTGCATTCGCCCCGTCATCAAGTGCGGTCACGACGGCCGACCGATCTGAGCGACAGGTCCACACCACGACGGCGGGCCCGGTGACGCGGGCCCGCCGCCCTGGCGGAAGGAGGTCGAATGCTCCGGTCGACAGCGTCCACGGTGCTCGTCGGCGTCCTGCTCGTCGCCGGCTGCGCCGCCGGGCCACCCGGCCCGTCCAGCACCACCGCACCGACCCCGCCACCGGCGGTCACGCCGACATCGACCGAGCCACCGGCGGTCGACCTCGCACCGACCCGGCCACCGGCGACGGTCGCGCCGGCACCGACGGGACCGTTCAGCCCCACCGACATCGCCTGGCTCCAGTTGACGGCGGCGATGGCCGAACGCCTGCTGCCCGTGCTCGAACTCGTGCCGGCCCGGACCACGGACCCGGGTTGGCGACATCTGGCCGCTCAGGTCGAGGCCACCGAGCGCGCCGACCTGCACCGGGCTCTCCGGCTGTTGGACGATGCCGGCGCGCCGACGACCAACCCGCACGAGGGTCACGACATGCCGGGCATGGTCACCGCCGAGCAGGTGACCGCACTGCGGGCGGCCACCGGGACACCGTTCCACCGGCTGCTCGCCGGGCACCTGCGCGCGCACCTGACGCAGACGGCCCGGGTCGCCGTGGCGGAGCAACGCGCCGGGGCCCACCCGGCGGCCACGGCGATGGCCCAGGCCGTGGCCCGGGACGGCAACGCCCACCTCGCGCGGCTCGACCGGCTCGACCGGACGACGTCGGCCGGCGCACCGGCGACCGCGACCGCCCGCTGACCTCCGAGGGCACCACCAGCCCACGCGACTGCGACCAGCCCGGTGACCTCCGAGGGCACCACCAGCCCACGCGACGGCGCGCGCTCGGTGACCTGCGACCGGTGCGCTCAGACGGCGTAGCGGGCGGCCAGGTCGACGACACGCTGGGCGGCGGCCACCATCGCCCGGTCCGCGAACCGGCCGTCGGGCAGGACCACGGTCCCCGAGTCCCGCAGTTCCGCGTCCGCCACCGCGGCCAGCAGCTCGGCGGCGCGGGCCACCTCCCGCTCGGCCGGACGGAACGCCTCCACGATCACCGGAAGCTGGCGCGGGTGGATCGCCGTGCGGCCGAGGAATCCGAGCCGCCGCCCGACCGCGCACGACGCGGCCAGACCGGCGAGGTCCACCACGTCGGCGTACACCGACATCGCCGGTGGGGTCAGACCGGCCGCGCGGGCCGCGACCACCACCCGGCCGCGCGCCCAGAGCAGACCGTCGTCGTCGCTCACCCCGAGGTCCGAGCGCAGGTCGGCCTCACCGAGGCCGATCGAGGCCACCGCCGGGTGGGCCACGGCGATGGGGTACGCGGACTCCAGCCCGAGCGCCGACTCGATCAGCGGGTGCACTGGTACGTCGACGCGCTCGGCGAGGGCGGTCACCGTCGCGGCCGACTCGACCTTCGGCAGCCGTAGCCCGCTCAACCCGGGCCGGTCGGCCACCGCCGTCAGGTCGGCGTCGACGTCCGGGCCGGTCAGCTCGTTGACCCGGACCTGCACCGGCACCGGATGCGGGTCGGCGAGGAACTCGGCGACGGCCTCGCGGGCGTACGCCTTGCGCCCGGCGACCACGGCGTCCTCCAGGTCGAGGATGACGGCGTCGGCGCCCGAGGCGACCGCCTTGGCGAACCGGTCCGGGCGGTCTCCGGGCACGTAGAGCCAGCTCAGCAGCATCAGAGCACACCCCGTTCGCGTAGCGCGGTCAACTCCTCGTCGGTCAGGCCGAGCGCCCCGAACACCGCGTCGGTGTCCTGACCGTGTCGCCGTCCGGCGTGCCGGATCCCACCCGGGGTGTCGGTGAGCCGGAACGGCACGTTCTGCATGCGCACCTCGCCCAACTCCTCGTCCGGCACTGTGCGCACGGTGCCGAGTGCCGCGTACTGCGGGTCGGCGAGGATGTCGCGTACGTCGTAGACGGGCGCGACGGCCGCCTGTGCCTCCTCGAAGGCGGCCACCACCTCGTCGCGGTCGCGCTGTGCCACCCAGGCGCCCACCGCGGCGTCCAACTCGTCGGCGTGCGCGGCCCGGCCGCTGCCGGTGGCGAACCACGGCTCGTCGACCAGCTCGGGTCGTCCCACCAGCCGCAGTACCCGCTCGGCGATGCTCTGCGCGCTGGTGGAGACCGCCACCCAGCGCCCGTCCGCGCAGCGGTAGGTGTTGCGCGGGGCGTTGTTGTTGGACCGGTTGCCCAGCCGGGGCTGGACGTAGCCGATCTGGTCGTACCAGGTGATCTGCGGCCCGAGCATCGCCATGATCGGCTCGATGATGGCGAGGTCCACGACCTGCCCGGTGCCGGTGACGTCCCGGGCGCGCAGGGCGAGCATCACCGCGTACGCGGCGGCGAGCGCGGTCACCGAGTCGGCCAGGCCGAACGGTGGCAGGGTGGGCGGGCCGTCCGGTTCCCCGGTGGCCGCCGCGAAGCCGCTCATCGCCTCGGCGAGTGTGCCGAACCCGGGTCGGCGGGCGTACGGGCCGACCTGTCCGAACCCGCTGATCCGGGTGATGACCAGGCGGGGGTTGACGGCGTGCAGCTCGGCCGGGCCGAGCCCCCACCGCTCCAGGGTGCCCGGGCGGAAGTTCTCCACCAGCACGTCGGCGTCGGCGAGCAGTCGACGCAGCAACGCGGCACCGTCCGGGTCGGACAGGTTCAGGGTGACGGTGCGCTTGTTGCGGCCGAGGACCTTCCACCAGAGCCCCACGCCGTCCCGGGCCGGGCCGTGCCCCCGGGACGGGTCCGGCTTGACCGGGTGCTCCACCTTGATCACGTCGGCGCCGAAGTCGCCGAGGAACGCCGCCGCGAGCGGCCCGGCGAAGAGGGTCGCCAGGTCGACGACCTTCACCCCGTCCAGTGGCGCGGTCACCGGATCACCTCCGTGCTCCCCGGCAGATCCGTGCTCCCGGCCAGATCCGTGGTCTCGGGCAGGTCGGCCGCGCAGCGGAAACCGACCTGGTCGGAGCGGGTGAGACCGGCGCCGGTGAGCAGCAACTTCACCGAGACGTCCGCCGGTTGCGGGCCGCCGTCGAGATACCAGTCGGAGCCCTCCGCCCGGTAGGCGGCACCACCCTTGAGGATGGCGAAACGGGTACGACCGTCGGAGTGCTCGCTGTCGGTCAGGTTCCACACCAACGGCTCACCCCTGACGAGCAGCCCCGCCTCGGCGGCGACCTGCCATTCATCCTCGGTGGGCAGCCGCAGCCCGGCCCACTGGGCGTACGCCCGCGCGTCGGCCAGCTCCACCCCGGTCACCGGGGCGTCGGCCGGTCCGCTCCCCGCCGTGAACCGTTCGGGGCGCACCGGGCGGTAGCCGCTGGCGCGCAGGAACTCGGCGTACTCGGAGTGGGTGACCTCGCGGACGGCGATGGCGAACCGGCCGAGTCGCACGCTGCGCCGCAGTGTGCCGGGGTGGTGCAGTCGGGGCGGCAACGGCTTCCACTCGTCGACGTAGGGCGCCTCGCCGTACAGCCCGGTCTCCCGCACCCGGTGCCGGACGACGAGGTCCCGTCGGCCGTCCTCGACGGCGACCATGCCCGGCGGCACCTGCGACCGGGGCGCCCACGGGGTGCGCACGCGTACCGCCTCGCGGGCCGGGAAGGCCGGGTCGCCGGTCGGCGGCTCGTGCTGGTGCCCGGCGGCGACACCGGGCGTCACGGCCGCTATCGCGCCGGCCGGCAGTGGACCGCCCACCGCGAGCCGACCGTCGGCGGTCTCGGTGACGGTCAGCTCGACACCGGTGACCAGGTCGACGAAACGTCGCCCGGCGTCCGGGTCGACGACCAGCCAGGGACCGTCGTGGTCGGCGCCCCGGTTCACCACGGTCCACAGGGGTCGGTCGTCGTGCGTCCAGCGGGACGCGTACACCTGGCCGTGGCCGGGGTGGTCGGCGAGCGGCACCCAGTCTTCGGCGCGCAACCACGCGGCGTGGCTGCTCTGCACCCGGCGCATCGCCCGCAGGACCGCCCGGTCCCGCTCGTTCCAGCCGACCCAGACGCCGAAGACGCTCTCCCACACCAGTACGCCGACGCCGTTGAGCCAGGCGGAGTGCAGCTCGTCCAGGTGGTCGCGGTGCCAGCGCCGGGTGTGGTGCAGCACGTGCCGCCGCTCGAACCACTTGGCCCGCAGCACACCGGGCACCTCGGAGTCGGCGAACCACTGCGCCCAGGACATCGCGTGGTCGGCGATGCGGGCCAACGGCACCCGGCTCTCGCCCTCCAGGATCATGCCGGGGCGGACCGCGTCCAGCGCGGCGCGCAGCTCCCCGGCGCCCTCCTTGAGGGTGTCCAGGAAGACCCCGTCGACGCCGAGCTTGCCGGCCAGCGCGGCGACCTCCTCGGCGTCGGTGCCCGCCTCGCGCCGGGTGCCGGTGTCCCACGGGTTGTAGTCGACGAAGACCCGCACCCCCCGCTCCTGGAACGCGCGCACCACCTCGGGCAGCTCCGGCACGTCCCGGTACCAGTCGAACTGGTTGCGGTCGTCCAGGCCGATCACCGGGTACGCGTGCCAGAGCACCACCCCGTCGAAACCGCCGAAGTCCCGTCCGGCCGCGTCGAGGAACCCGTCGACGGTGAAGACGCCGCGCTCGTGGTCGTAGAGCGCCTCGTCCCAGAGCCAGGCCAGGCAGACGCTGAAGCAGTCGCCGGTGATCTCGTCGTAGTGCTCGCCGACGTAGCCGATCCGGTCCCGGGCGTCGGCCCGCCAGCGGGTGATCTGCTCCCGCCAGGCCGGCCAGTCCCCCGGGTCGCCCGGCGCGGCGAAGATCTTCGCCTCGTCCAGGGTGCTCAGGTCGGCGTGCCCGCCCAACGGCACCTCGGTGGGCCGGTCGATCGGGCGCGGGACGTACGGGTTGAAGCTCACGTGGCACCTCGGTAGGTCGCGTCGTAGAGGGCGTCGATGGCCGGCCGGTCGGGCAGGGCGGTGGACGCCCCGGGCCGCTGGGCGCAGGCCGCGCCCGCGGCGCAGGCCCAGCGCAGGCTCGCCGTGACGGTGTCCTCGCTGACGGCGCCGCCACGCTCGGCCCAGCCCACGGCGAGCGCGCCGGTGAACGCGTCCCCCGAGGCGGTGGTGTCCACCGCGTCGATCTGTGGCGCCGGGACCGCGAGACGCAGCCCGCGCCGGTCGGCGTACGCGGCACCGCGTGCGCCGAGGGTCAGCACCACCCGGGGCACCAGCTTCAGCAGCGCGTCGAGCAGCACCGGCGGGTCGTCGGAGGAGATCCCGGCGACGACAGCGGCCTCGTGTTCGTTGACCACCAGCACGTCGACCAGGTCGAGCAGTTCGGTGGGCAGCGCCGCGGCCGGGGCGGCGTTCAGCACCACTGTGGTGCCGTCGGCCCGCGCCCACTGTGCCGCCTGGGTCACTGCGGTCAGCGGCACCTCCAGTTGCAGCAGCAGCACGTCCGCCGCCGCGATGGTGGCCCGGTCGTCCGCGTCCAGCTCGGTAAGTGTGCCGTTGGCCCCGGGCGCGACGATGATGAAGTTCTCCGCCTCCCGGTCGACGCCGATCAGCGCGACACCGGAGGGGCCGGCGACGGTCCGCAGACCACCGACGCCCACGCCCGCGCCGACGAGGCTCGTCCGCAGCTGCGTACCGAACTCGTCGTCGCCGACCGCGCCCACGAAGTCGCAGGCCGCACCGGCCCGCGCGGCGGCGACCGCCTGGTTGGCGCCCTTGCCGCCGGGCACGGTTCGGAAGTCCTCGCCGAGCACCGTCTCGCCGGGGCGGGGCAGCCGCGACGTCGTGACCACCAGGTCCAGGTTGCTGCTGCCCACCACCGCCACGCGCGCGCTCATGCCGCGCTCCCTTCCGGTCCACGCTGCCGTGCCAGGGCGAGGGTCCGCTGGGCCAGCTCGTCGAAGCCGATCCCGTCGAAGCCGCCGATGCTGCTGGCCAGCCGGTTGCGCAGCGGCGCGATCCAGCGGGCCGGCAGTCCGGACGCGCCGGTGAGGGCACCGGTCACCGCACCGACCGTGGCGCCGGTCGAGTCGGTGTCCCAGCCGCCGCTGACCACCGCCGTGATGGACCGCTCCAGATCACCCCGGCCGTACGCCAACGCGGCCGCCACCAGCGCGGCGTTGTTGCGCACGTGCACCCAGTGCAGGTGGCCGTGCCGCGCGTACAGCTCGTCCACCACGGCCTCCCAGTCGTCGGCCCCCGCGCCGAGGGCGCGGGCCTCACGGACCGTGGCCGCGAACCGGCTGCGCGGCGGCAGGACCGACTCGGCGGCGTCCAGCACCTCGTCCACGCTGTCCGCGACCGGGGCGGCCGCGGCCAGGGCGGCGGCCCAGATCGCCCCGTGCACCCCGCCCCGGACGTGACTGACCGCCGCGTCGCGCAACGCCAGCTCGGCGGCGTGGTCCGGCCGACCGGGGTTGACCCAGCCGTACACGTCGGTGCGGATCTGCGCCCCGATCCACTCCCGGAAC
This sequence comes from Micromonospora sp. WMMD964, assembly GCF_029581455.1. Taxonomy (NCBI): domain Bacteria; kingdom Bacillati; phylum Actinomycetota; class Actinomycetes; order Micromonosporales; family Micromonosporaceae; genus Micromonospora; species Micromonospora sp. WMMD964. The sequence goes on from NZ_CP120860.1 coordinate 5,158,511, forward strand.
GGGTTGTGCCGGCGGGCGCTGGACGGCGGCGCGTACCCGAGGAGCAGGTTGCGGTACGCGACCCGCTCGGCGGTGAAGACCCGCCCGCCGGGCAGCCAGTCCAGCCACGCCTGCGCCACGTCGGCGCTGGTGAAGCCCCGGCCGTGCGTCTCCAGCACCCGAAGCGCCAGCAGCGGGTAGTTCAGGTCGTCGTCCTCGGGCATCCCGTCGATGTTCTCGGCGAGGCTGGTCGGCGCGCTGCGCCGGTTCCACGGCCAGCGGGCGGCGACCTCGGCCGGGAGGCCCTTCGCGGTGAACCAGTCGCGCAGCGGCCACCTGTCGGTCGCGACCAGGATCTCCCGAATCCCGTCGCGCGGGATCTTCTCCACCGGCTTGCCGAGCAGGCAGCCGGCCGCGCGGCCCAGCCAGGCGCCGTGCAGCCGGTCGTGGTCGACCTCGGTCGGCAGCGACCAGCCGGTCGGCCAGCCCGCCCGCAGCGTGGCCAGGTCGTCCGGCTCGTCGGCGGCGTCGACGCCGGGCAGCGCGTCGGCGGCGTCCAGCAACTCCACCGCGAGCGCCCGCAGCTCCGGCGCCGCCGAGGTCGGCGACGCCCCGCTGACCGGCGGGGTCAGGTCCCCGCCGGCCGCCGCCCAGCGCGCGGCGAGCGCGGTCACGTCGCGTCCCTCGTCCCGGCTGGCCGCCAACTCGTGCGGCAACAGGTCCTCCGGCTGCACCCAGGTGATCCTCACCGGGTCGACTCCCCCGCCAGCGCGGCGAAGCGGTCGGCCCGCCGGGCGAACCGCGCCTGGTCGCGCTCGAAGACCTCACCGGCCACCGCCGCGAGGACCCGGGCGGGCTCCACCAGGTCGGTCTTCGACGCGGTCGCGACCACCTCGGACCACTCCGTCGGCACCGCGTCCGCACCGCCCAGCGCCCCGGCGATGGCGGCGGCCATGGTGGCTGTCGAGTCGGCGTCCCGGCCGTAGTTGACCGACCCGAGCACCGCCGCCCGGAAGTCGCCGCCCGCCACCACGAGCATGCCGAGGGCCACCGGCAGTTCCTCGATGGCGTGCAGGCGGCTGGGCCGCCGTGCGCCCAGTCCGGGGCTGCGGTACTCCTCCCCCACCGTGTCGAAGGGGGCGACCGCGGCCCGCAGCGCCGGGATGGCCTGCTTCCAGTCGCTGTGGCCGCGGGCCTCCTTGACCACCGCGTCGACGGCCGCGCGGGTGCCGTCGCGGGCCAGGTCCAGCGCCGCGGCGACGACGTCCTCGACGCCCGCGCCGGGGGTCGCCGCCGCCGCGACCGCTGCCGCGAAGACGGCGGCGGCCTCCCGCCCGTAGCTGTGCTGGTGCGCGCCGGCGATCTCCACCGCCTCGGCGTACGCCCCGGCGGGGTCGCCCGCGTTGACGATGCCGACCGGCGCCATGTACATGGCCGCGCCGCAGTTCACGATGTTGCCGACCCCGGCCTCACGCGGGTCCGCGTGGGCGTGGTGCAGACGGGTGACCAACCACCGCTCGGCGGCGGCGAGCCGGTGGAAGGTCACCCCGTCGCGCTCCAGGTCGGGGATGTACACCACCCGCTCGATCAGGTCGGGAACCAGCAGATCCACCACGTCGTACGCGTCGAGGTGGTCCCGTTTGGCCGCGTACGCGCGGACCAGGGCGTGGGTCATCAACGTGTCGTCGGTGAGGTGCCCGTCGCCCTTGTGGTACGGCGCGAGCGGTCGCGCGGTGGCCCAGTCGGCGTGGTACGGGGGCACGATGCCCTCGACCCAGCCGCCGAAGCGGGCGCGGATCTGCTCCGGCAACGCCGTCTCGGTGGCCCCACCCAGGGCGTCTCCGACCGCGGCGCCGACCAGGCAACCGACCGATGTGTCGAGCAAGAGTGACATGTCGTTACCTCGAAACCTGCTTGCCACCGTCGACCAGCTGAGTGCCGAGCTGATCGATGGTGATCTTGTTGGCGAAGTACTGCTGGAGGGCCGGGGTGGCGTACTTGGTCTTCCACTCCGGGTAGCCGTCGGCCTGCTGGAACGGGGCGACGGTCAGGTCCTTGGCGCTGGCCGCCGCGACGTCCCAGCCCTGCTTGCCGGCGGTCAGCTTCACCAGCTCCTCGTTGGCCTGCTTGCCGGTCGGCACCAGCCAGTCACCCTTGGCCAGCGCGGCCATGTTGGTCGGGTTCAGGAAGTACTCGAGGAACTGCGCGGCCTGCTTCTTGTGCTTGCTGTCCGCGGCGACCGACAGCGTCTGCGGGTTGGCGGCCTGCTTGGCGGAGAGCCCCTTGAGGGGCGGCAGGGTGACCCACTCGAACCCGGCCGGCGCCTGCTCGACCATCTGCTGACGCAGCGACACCGAGCCGGGCAGCATCGCGTACTTGCCGCCGAAGAAGCCGGGCAGGGTGTCCGCTCCGCTCATGCCCAGCGCCTCCGGGGAGGCCGACTTGGCGGTGTAGAGCATGTCGTGGATCCGCTTCGGGACCTCCTTCTCCCCGTCACCGACCTTGACCTCGGCGCGCCGGCCGTCGCCGTAGAAGAACTTGCCGTCGTAGTTGAGCGCCAGGTTGAGCACCCGGTTGGTCGGCGACTTCAGCGCCCAGGCCGCGCCGTACTGGCCGGGCTTGGTGAGCTTCTGCGCGTTGGTCTGGAACTCGTCCCAGGTCCATCCGCCGTCGGCCGGCGGCACCGCGACACCGGCGGCGTCGAGCAGCTTCTTGTTGGCGATGACGACCTGCGACTCCAGCAGGAACGGCACACCGGTGACCTTGCCGTCGGTGGTGACGGTGTCCCAGATGCCCTTGTCGATCTGGCCCTTCAGGTCGTCGGAGACCAGGTCGGACAGGTCGGCCAGGTAGCCCTGCTTGCTGAACTCGCCGATCGAGGACGCCTCGTAGTGCACGATGTCCGGCGCGTCGCCCCCCTCGAACGACGTGAGGAGCTGGTCGTGCACCGAGTTCCAGTCACCCTGGACGTACTCCACCTGGATGTCCGGGTGTTCGGCGTTCCACTTGGCGACCAGGTCCTTGTTGACCTGGAGCGACTCCTTCTGCCAGGCGAGGCTGAGGAACCGCAGCTTGGCTGGACCGGACGCGTCCTCGTCGCCGCCGCCGTCGCCGCACGCGGTGAGCGCGCCGAGGCCGACGACCGCGACCGCGGCAGCCGCCGCGAGTCGGCGGAATCGGGTACGGAGCATGGGGGTTACCTCCTTGGTGATGGTGGGTGGGGGGACGTCTCAGCCCTTGACCGCGCCGGCGAGCGACCCGGACGAGAGCCGGCGCTGCATGAACGCGAAGAAGATCAGGCTGGGCAGTGTGGCGAGCAGTGAACCGGCGGCCAGTGGTCCCAGTCGGGCGGTGCCCTCGATGCCGACGAACCGGGCCAACGCCACCGGCAGGGTGGCCAACTCCGGGGTCTTGATCAGCACCAGGGCGAAGAAGAACTCGTTCCAGGCCGAGATGAAGGAGAACAGCGCGGTCGCGACCAGGCCCGGGGCGAGCAGCGGGAAGACCACCCGCCGCAGGACCTGCACCCGGCTCGCGCCGTCGACCGAGGCGGCCTCCTCCAACTCGCGGGGGATGTTGCGGACGAAGCCCTGCAACATCCACAGCGCGAACGGCAGCGCCCAGACCACGTAGATCAGCACCAGGCCGGCGTGTGTGTTGGCCAGGCCGACCTGCCGCAGCACCAGGAAGATCGGGATGATCAGCAGCACGAACGGGAAGAGCTGGGACAGCAGCACCCAGCCCAGCGCGGCGGTGCCGAGCTTCGAGCGGAACCGGGCCAGCGCGTACGACGCCGGCATGGCGACCAGCACGGTCAGCACCGCCGAGGCGAGCGAGACCTGGAGGCTGTTGAGCGCCGCCCGGCCCAGCTCCTGCTCGGTGAAGGCCTGGACGAAGTTCTGCAGTGTCGGGTTGTCCGGGATCAGCGTCGGGTGCAGGCGGACCAGCTCACGTGGCGGTTTGAACGCCGTGGAGAGCAGCCAGACCAGCGGGAACCCGAGGAAGATCAGGTAGCCGGCGAGAGCCAGGTACTGCAACGTCCGGCTGGTGCGGCTCGGTTTTCCGAACATGTCAGTTCGCCTCCCTGAGCCGACGACGGAGATAGACGGCGAGCAGCGCGATGATGAGCACGACCATCACGTTGCCGAGCGCGGCGGCGTAGCCGTAGTTGCCGTAGCGGAACGCCTCCTCGTAGGCGAAGAGCATCGGCAGCATCGTCTTGCCGCCCGGCCCACCGGCGGTGAGCACGTAGACCAGGCCGAACGAGTTGAAGTTCCAGATGAAGTCCAGCGAGGTGATGGCCACGATCACCGGCGCCAGGGCGGGCAGCGTGACGTGCCGGAACCGGTGCCAGGTGCTGGCCCCGTCCACCGCCGCCGCCTCGTGCAGCTCACGACCCACGCCCTGCAGGCCGGCGAGCAGGACGACGGTGGTCTGCGGCATGCCCGCCCAGACCCCGACGATGATCACCGCGGGAAGCGCGGTGCTGAAGTCGCCGAGCCAGTTGGTCCGCAGCCCGTCCGCGCCGACGCGGTGGAAGAACTCGTTGATCAGGCCGGCGTCGGGGTGGTAGACGAGCTTCCAGAGGATGCCCACGACCACCGGCGGCATCGCCCACGGCACGACGGCCAGCACCCGGGCCACACCGCGGAACCGCAGTTGTTGGTTGAGCAGCAGGGCCAGCCCGAGGGCGAGCAGGAACTGCAGGACGGTCACCCCGACCGCCCAGAGCAGGCCGATCTTGAACGAGTTCCAGAACAGCTCGTCGCCGAGCAGTTCCCGGTAGTTGGCGAGGCCGGTGAAGCTGACCTCGACGTTGCGCCCGGCCCGGGCGTCGGTGAAGCCGAGGTAGATGCCCCGCAGCAGCGGGAACACCGACAGCACCAGGATCGGCAGCAGCGACGGCAGGAGCAGTAGGTAGATGGTGGTGCGGTCGGACCGGAACCGGTTCGGCCGGCGGGCCGGCTCGGCCCGCTCGACGTCCGGCCGTTCGGTCAGGGTGGTCATGCGGTCACCCCTTCGCTGGACGGGTGGGTGGTCGGTGGGGTGCCCGGCGCGGCGGAACGGGGTGCCGGCAGCGACGCGGCGCTGGACGCGCGGACGGTGAGACTGGGTGGCACCTGCTCGCGGCGCGGCGGCAGGGTCGCGTCGGCGATGCGTTGCAGGAGGAGTTCGGCGGCGCGGCGACCACGCTCGGCCGAACCGAGCGAGACGCTGGAGAGCTGGGGGAACATCATGCGGGCCAGTTCGGTGTCGTCCATGCCGACCACCGCGACGTCCTGCGGCACCCGGCGACCGGCAGCCAGCAGGGCGTGCAGCGCACCGACCGCGATCAGGTCGTTGGCGCACACCAGCGCGTCCGGGTCGGTGCGGGCGAGAAGCCGTTCGGTGGCCGCCCGGCCTGCGGCGTACTGGAAGTCACCGACCTCGACCAGTTCCTCGTCGAGCACGATGCCGTGCCCGGCCAGGGCGGCCCGGAACCCGGCGTCACGCGCGGCGCCGGGGACGGTGTCGAGTGGGCCGTTGACGAAGCCGATGCGACGTCGGCCGGTGGCGACGAGATGGTCCACGGCCAGCGCCACACCCTGCCGGGAGTCGGTACGCACGTTGTCCACAGCGGCGTCCGCGCCGAGCTGTCCGACGACCACCACCGGCACCGGGCTGTCCACCAGCGCGGTCAGGTGGTCGCCGGTGACCCGGATCGGCGAGACGATCATCCCGTCCACGTAGCGGTTGGCCAGCCGCCGCAGCAGGGCGGTCTCGTTGTCGATCCGCCCGCCGGTGGCGTGCACCAGCAACTGACGTCCGGAGGACGCGACCACCGCCTCGATGGCGCGCATCATCTCCACGTACACCGGGTTGCCGATGTCCTCGACGGCGAGCGCGATCAGGCCGGTGCGCTGCGACTGCAACGAACGGGCGATCGCGTTGGGCACGTAGCCCACCTCGGCCGCCGCCGCACGGACCTTGCGGATCGTCTCCGGGCTGCCACCGACGCCGTTGAGCACCCGCGAGGCGGACGCGATGGACACGCCGGCGCGGGCGGCGACGGTGTGCACCGTGGGCCGGCCGTCAGCCGGTTCCTGTAAACGTTTACGACCCACGTCCGGCACCTCCACCCGATAGCTGTAAACGTTTCCGGGGAGTCTGCTCCGCCGATGGCGGAGAGGTCAACCCCTCGTTACGAAAACGTTTCCAACCCCCCGGACCAGCACCCCCTCACCCCACCCCGGGACTCCCGCCGTCAGCTCCGGTGATCAAGAGGTTTGCGTCACGACACGCCGGGCGGGATGACGCAAACGTCTTGATCACCGAGGCGGGGACGGGGGCGCGGGCGTGGGGGGCAGGCTCGTCACAGAGCGTCGGCGAGAGGTGGTTGGTGGGCTCGTCCAACAGGAGCAGATCCGGCGGGTCGGCGACGAGCACCGCGAGGGCGAGCCGCCGACGCTGACCCACCGACAGGTCGGCGACGGGGCGGTCGAGGTCCGGCGACGCGAGCAGCCCGAGCGACGACAGTGGCACGATCTCGGCCCGTTCCGCCCCGACGACGTCGGCGTAGATGTCGCGAGCCCTCCGCTGTGGACGGTCGAAGACGGTGTCCTCCGTGAGCAGCCCGACGCGCAGATTCGGCCGTCGCCACAGGGTTCCGTCGCCGGGCAGCCAGCCGGCGAGGACGGCGAGGACGGCGAGGACGGCGAGCAGAGTCGATGGCCGCCCCTGCCCGGTGCCGCTCGCGCTCAGCCGGTCACCAGTAGGCGGGCGATCATCGCCGGTTCCGCGAGGTGCGGGAAATGGCCGCCGGGCAGCACGGTGACCTCGACCTCCGGCAGGGCTTCGGTCAGCCAGGCCAGGTAGCGGGCCGGCGGCTCGGACGAGGTCACCCAGCGGTAGGGAACTCCCCGCTCGCCGATCGACCGCAGATCGCGGGACCGCTCGGCGGCGATGCCCTCGTCGGACCCGTGCAGGATCTCGCCCCAGTAGCCCAGCAGCAGGTCCGGCCGGGGGTCGGTGGCGGTGGTGACGATCTCACGCGCCTCGGCCGGCAGCGACTCGATGCCCATCCTGGCCAACTGGGCGTCCCACACCCGCCGCCAGTCCGGGCCGCGCAGCGTCGGTTCGGCCTGGCGTACGGCGACGCCGAACGGGCCGGGCAGCAGGATCTGGTCCAGGTTCACCACGCCACGCACCGGGTGGCGCGCCGCGTAGGTGGTGGCGACCACCGCGCCGACCGAGTGCCCCACCACGATCGGTGTGGCGAGGCCCGCCTCGGTCACCTGGGCGTGCACGACCTCGGCGACCTCGGCCATCCGGTAGGACGCCCGCCGGGGTGAGTCGCCGTGACCGGGCAGGTCGAGGGCGAGGACCCGCCGGTCCGGTTCGATCGCGGCGAGCTGACGCCGGACCGGGCCCCACTGCCGACTGTCGTACGTGAGGCCGTGCAACAGGACCAGCGGTGGCCGGTCGTCGTCGTTTCCCCGGGTCGTGGTCATCGCAGTGGCCTGCCTCGCAGCGAGTCGATGGTGAGGTCGAGGGCCGCCTCCAGGTGGTCGATCTTGCCGGTGGAGAGCAGCAGCAGTACGCCGCCCTGGATGCCGGCCAGCAGCGCCGCCGCCGCGCGGTCGGCGTCCACCTCGGGGGCGATGTCCCCGGTCGACTGCATGTGCCGGACGCCCTCGGCGATCTTGTCCTGCCACCGCCACATGAGCCCGGTCACGATCGCCTGCGCTCCCGGCGCGCGTCGGCCGGTCTGACCGAGCAGACCGTTGAGCGGGCACTTCACGCCCTGGGCGAGGTAGCGCTCGATCAGCCGGTCGCGCCACGCCATCCAGGTCGGCCAGGAGGTCAGGTTGCTGAGCATCGGCTCCTGGTCGGTGAGCACCTGGTCGGCCTCGTGCTGGGCCACCGCGAGCAGCAACTCCTCCTTGCCGTCCGGGAAGTAGTGGAAGAGTTGACCCTTGCTGGTGCCGGTGTGCGCCATCACGTCCTCGAGGCGTACCTCGTCGACGCCGCGCTCGCGGATCTCCGCGGCCGCGCCCGCGACGATCCGCGAGCGGGTCGCCTCGCCCTTGCGGGTCAACGCGCGTGTCATGAGACCTCCGTCACCAGCATCCGCCCCCGACTTGCCGGTCCAACCCTAGCCGCAGGTTTGGACTTGCAGGTCCATTTTTGTCGAGCAAAGGTCTGGCAAGCGGTCCGATCGGGGGCCGACACATGATCGGAAGGACGCAACGATGAACCACTACTACCTGCTCGGTCGGTCCGGTCTGCGGGTCAGCCGGCTGGCGCTGGGCACCATGAACTTCGGCGTCGACGGCTTCCACGCCGCGTACGGCAAGACCGAGGAGGAGTCGGAGCCGATCTTCCGCCGGTATCTGGAGTCGGGCGGGAACTTCATCGACACGGCGGACTTCTACACCGCCGGGCAGAGCGAGAAGATCCTCGGTCGGCTGATCGACCGGGCCGGTGTCCGCGAACGACTCGTGCTGACCAGCAAGTTCACCAACACCGTCGACCCGAGCGACCCGAACGCGAGCGGCAACGGCCGTAAGCACATCATGCGGGCCGTGGAGGCGTCGCTGAGCCGACTCGGCACCGACTACATCGACCTGTACCTGCTGCACACCTGGGACCGGATCACTCCGATCGAGGAGGTCGTGCACACCCTCGACGACCTGGTCCGCGCTGGCAAGATCCGCTACGCCGGCCTCTCCGACGTACCGGCCTGGTACGCGGCCCGCGCACAGAGCTACGCCGAGGCGCACGGACTGGCCCCGATGATCAATCTGCAGCTGCCGTACTCCCTGGTCATGCGGGACATCGAGGCGGAGTACGTGGCGATGGCCCAGACCCTGGGCATGGGCGTCACCGCGTTCAGCCCGATCGGCGGCGGCCTGCTCAGCGGCAAGTACCAACGCACCAGCGAGGGCCTGACCGGGAGCGGCCGGCTGACCACCCCCAACGCCGCGGGCCGGGAGATCAGCCCCAACGACTGGAACGTCATCGAGGCGCTGGAGGACGTCGCCGCCGACCTGGGTCGCAGCATGGCCCAGGTCGCGATCAACTGGGTCGCCACCCAGCCCGCGGTCGCCTCGGTGATCATCGGGGCGAGCAGCGCCGAGCAGGTCTCCAGCAACTTCGAGGCGCTCGACTTCGAGATCCCGGCCGACGCCCGCCGCCGGCTCGACGAGGCCAGCGCCCCGAACCTCGGGCTGCCGTACGGCATGTTCACCCCGCAGTACCAGTCCTGGGTGGTCAGCCCTGGCCTCGGCATCGGCGACAAGCCGGCCGGCTACGCGCCACCGGTGCTCAACGCCGCCGCCCAGCCCGCCGAGTGACGTGCCGTTGAGCGGTATACCTCAGAGTCATAAGTATGACTGTGAGGTATACCGCTCGTTGGCGCATCAGCCCCCGGGCCGCCGGCCGAGCCAGGGCCAGGACCAGGGACCACTCACCCAGATCACCGCGACCGCTCCGGCGACGGCGTCACCGACCGAGTGACACGTCCGTCGCCGGAGCCGTCGCGCCTTCGTAGAGCGCGACGTACCGCCGTCGCCACTCGTCGCCGTCGGCACCGAGGTTGAGGGTGTTGTGTGCGACGCCCAGCGCGTCGGGCAGGGTGCACACCCGCAGCGGCACCGCGTTCGCGTCGGCGATCCGGCGCGGCACGTCGACCGCGGCGGCGAGGTCCACCACGCCGTCGAGTGGGCTGATCGCCACCGCCACGCTCCGCAGCGCGCCCCGTCGAGGCGGACGCGGCAGGGTGCGGGCGATCGTCAGGTACTGGGTGACGGCGGCGAGGGAGTATCCGCGCGACGTGACGCGGTCGCGCAGGACGCGACGCCCGTACAGCAGGAGGAGGGGTCGGACCAGGTACGCCGGCGCCTGTCGCGGACTCGGACCGAAGAACGGCGACAGCAGGAGCAGTCGGCGTACGGCGGCGCCGGGCACCTGGGCCAGCCAGGTGGCGAGCACGGCACCGCCGGAGATCCCCACGACGCCGACCTCGTCGCCCAGGGCCGCGGCGATGGCCCAGGCCCGCGCGGCGTACGTCGTCAGCTCCTCGGCCTGGACCCGGTGGTGGGCCTGCCGGTCGACGGTCCCGTGCTGCGGGGCGCGCGGCACCCAGACGTTGTAGCCCCGGTCGAAGAACTCCTGGGACAGGTCGTCGTACTGCTCCGGCGCGAGGGTGTATCCGTGCAGCAGCAGGACCGCCCGGTCGGTACGCGAGCCGTGGCTGAGCAGACGGCTGCGCGACTCCGGGCGGACCGCCGGGTCCGTCGTCTCGTCCGCGACGTGGGCCTCGGCGGCCCGGACCGCGGTGTCGAAGTCGAGCGGCTGCGCGGGCGCGAGACGGCGACCCGGACGCCGTACGGGCCAGAGCCAGAGCCCGGCGACGGCCGCCACGACCAGCGCCGATCCGCCGACGACGAACGCGATGATCTCGGGCATGGGCAGATGGTGGCAGGGACGGCGGCCGACGGCGGCCCAGGGGTGCGCCCCGGTGACAGGGCGCACCCCGTCCGGCTATTCCGGGGAGTTCGGCGGTGCGAAGGTGACCCGGGCGCGCAGTTGCCGGAACCCGGTCCGTTCCAGCTCCGCCAGCACCGCCACCCGGTGTGCCGCGACGTCGGCGATGACCTCCCGGGCACCGTCGGCGACGAGCATGCGGACCGCCTCGGCCAGCAGTTCGGGACGGGCCGCCTCGTCGAGCAGGCCGAGATAGGCCAGGAGCGGGTAGCAGGCGTCGCCGGCGGTGCCGACCAGGCCCACCGGTCGGTCGGCCTCCATCGCGACCCGCCATCCCCGCACCGCGTCCCCCAGCCACCCGAGGGGGTCGGTGGCCAGGTCGACGCCGCCGACCACCCGTGCGATCTCGACGCCGGTCAGCACGTCCGGCTCGGCGACCCGGGCGACCAGGGCGTTGATCTCCGCCGCGTCGGCGGGGGCGCGGAAGTCGTAGCGTCCGGAGGACGCCGGCAGGGGCGTGCCTGCCCAGGAGCACCTGATTCGTTCCTCCCGCTCGACCAGCCCGGCGAGCTGGGCGGCGGCCATCGGTGCCCGCACCACGGCCAGCACCTCGGGTCGACGCCGCCAGTGCGCCGGCAGGGCGGCGTAGTACAGACCGGGACCGCCGAGTGCTTCGTGGGCGGCGCGCAACAGCTCCGCCCCCACCTCCGGTTCGGCGTCCAGATCGAACCGGTCCAGCCAGGGGGCGCCGACGGCGCCCGGTGGGAGGAGCCAGGCCGCCCGACCGACCACCCGGTCGGCGCGCAGCGCGACCCAGGTGGTCTCGGGCCGGTAGCCGCCGCCGGCGACCCCGTCGGCGTAGGCGACCTGGCGCAGTTGGGGCAGCGGGTCGGGCATGGAGTCGAAGACGTGTTCCTCGCCCGCGACGAGCGGACGGATGACCAGATCTGTCATGGCGTGGTCCTTCGGGAAGCGAGCGCCCCCGGGTCAGATCCGCGCGGACGCCGGAGCGCGGAGGGGGCGCAGAACATCGGACATCGTTCTGACCTCCTTCCGGCTCGACGGCGTGCCGACGACCCTACGGGTGACGGTCGGCTGCCCGCAAGGGATTGTCACAGTGTCGGGTTGGTCTGCGCCCGACGCTTGTGGGCTCGCTGGTCGAAGACGGTGATGCCGGCCAGGATCACCGCCACGCTGACCCCGACGGCGACCGGCGGGAGCAACACCATGGGCAGCGCCCCCACGACCAGCGCCGCCACGCCGAGATACAACGCCCGACAGCGCGGGGCGAGCCGACTCTCCTCCTCCAGGAAGCTGCGCCCGATCAGGAACAGCACCGGGCCACCGAAGATGATGACCACCAGGGCCCAGTCGATCGGCGGGTGGGGGTCCTCGATGATCTGCCCGAAGCCGACGGCGGTGCAGATGATGCCACCGACGATGAGCAGCAGGCTGTAGCTGGCCCACCGGGACAGGTTGATCCCCTCCCCGCTGGAGGTCGAGGCGGGACCGGAACTGACGTGGTAGAAGTAGATCCGCCAGAACGCGACGACCGCCACGAACGAGGCGACGAGGGTGATGGTCCCGTCTCGGGAGAAGCCCGGGAAGCTGACCGCGGCACCGGCTTCGAGCACCACCTCGGCAAGCGCGATCATGAAGAACTGGTTGTAGCGCTCGGCGAGGTGCGTCTGCGAGACGGTGACGCCCAGGGAGTTGAGCTGCCGTCCGCCCACCCGGGGCAGCGGGTAGGTGGCGGCGGCGCCGATCAACTCGATGGCGAGCGCGATGGTCCAGAAGACGCCCCGGCCGAGACCGCCGCTGATGCCACCGCTGATCCAGAGCACACCCGAGGCCATATGCCAGGTCAGGATCCGGATCGAGAACCCCTGCACCGGGTGACCCCGTAGGGCGAACGCCAGGAAGAGCGGTCGACCGACCTGGATGATCACATAGGTGACGGAGAAGACGACGCCGCGTTGTCCGAAGGCCTGCGGCAGCGAGACCGCCAGCACCAGCGTGCCGAACATCGTCACCAGCAGGAATGCCTGGAGTTCGGGACGGCGCGGGTCGTAGGTGCTGGACAGCAGCGCGTTGAGTGACCAGATCATCCACATCGCCGTGAAGAAGAGGACCGTCTGGCCCGCCTCGGACAGCAGGGTGTGCCGGACGATGGTGAGGTCGTCCGCGACCCGCCCGGCGAGGCGGGCGAGCGCGAAGACGTAGACGATGTCGAACAGCAGCTCCAGGACCGTCGCCGAGTTCGGGCTCTTGCTGTCCCCGAGCCCCCGGAACACGGCACGCGTCGACACGGACGGCGGGACCGCTCAGCCGGCCGGAGCCGCCGACACGGGCACACCGAGGTGACGACGGTGCTCGGTGATCCGCCCCGCTGCCATCGCTCCGGGTCTCCTCCCCGACCGGTCCCACCTGACCACTGTGAGCATGTTATCTATTTTTGATCCGATTTCAGGGCTTATGGCCGGACAGGTATCGGAGGTGCGGTCAGACCGCTCGGGCGGCACCGATCGCTGACCGGTTCGTCGGCGTCGCGGTTCCGGCGAAACTGTTATCCGGGTACGGCTGGCGAGTCTCCTGATGTGGGGCGTTGGCGGGATCCTCCCGCCGACGCGGCATCGAGTAGCGATGCGAGCACACGAAGGAGTCGAGACGATGCGCGCAACCGGCCCGGGAGAAGCGGACGCCGCGAGGGGCGGTCGGGGCGTCCACGCGGAACCCCGACGCGGGTCACCCGGCCGCCTTCCGATCGGTGTACGGCGTCTGCTGTGGCCGCTCGCCGTGGCCGCCGTGGTCGCCGTACTGGTCAGTGGTGTGGTCGTCGTGATGCAACCGACCGGGCCGACGCCCGCCCCGGCCGCGACGCAGGCGGTCGACGCCCCGCCGTCCACCGGCCCGGAGCCCGACTCGTCCACCGGGACCACGCCCTCCGCCACGGCGAGCCCGACGGCGGTGAGCCCGTCGGCGACGCCGTCGGTGAAGCCGACGACCGGGCGTCCGGTCGCCCCGGCGGCATCGGCGGTGACCTCGAAGCGCAAGGGTGTCGGGGTGTGGACCTTCGACGGGGTCAGCCAGGCGCTCGCCAACTCCGGCGCGAGTTGGTATTACACCTGGGACGTGAAGCACCAGGGCGTCACCAGCCCGAAGGGCGCCGAGTTCGTCCCGATGATCTGGGGGGCGAAGAGCGTCACCGCCACCAACCTGCAACAGGCCAAGCAGAACGGCAAGTACCTGCTCGGGTTCAACGAGCCGGACCTGAAGGGTCAGGCGGAGATGACCGTGGAGCAGGCGTTGGACCTGTGGCCGCAGTTGCAGGCCACCGGCCTTCCGCTGGGCAGCCCGGCGGTGGCCTGGGGTGGTGACCGGCCGGGCGAGTGGCTCGACCGCTTCATGGCCGGGGCGAAGCAGCGCGGCTACCGTGTCGACTTCATCGCCCTGCACTGGTACGGCGGCGACTTCACCACCGCCAACGCCGTCAACCAGCTCAAGTCGTACCTCCAGGGCGTACACGACCGCTACCGGCTGCCGATCTGGCTCACCGAGTTCGCCCTGATCGACTTCTCCAACGGCGTCCGCTTCCCGACCCAGGCGCAGCAGGCCGCGTTCCTCACCGCGGCGACGAAGATGCTGGGCGGCCTGTCCTGGCTACAGCGGTACGCGTGGTTCGGCCTGCCCGCCACGGACAAGGACCAGACCGGGCTGTTCCGCACCGGCAGCGAGGCGACCGCCGTCGGCCGTGCCTACCAGGCGGCTCGCTGAGCCTGCCGAGGCGTCGTCACTCCCGCGGGATCGCCTCGATCGTCGCCAGGTGCCGCTCACCCCAGTCACCGAGCGGGATCAGGGCCTCGTTCAGGGACTGACCGAAGCCGGTCAGCGAGTATTCGACCTTCGGCGGAACCTGGTGGTAGACCTCCCGGTGCACCAGTCCGTACGTGACCATGTCCCGTAGCTGCTCGATCAGCATCTTCTCGCTGATCCCGGTGATCCCCCGCCGCACCTCGGCGAAGCGACGAGGGCCCTGGTGCAGCTCCCACAGGATCAGCGCCTTCCACTTGCCGCCCACCATGTCCACCGCCGCATCGAGACCACACGAGTAGGTGCGCTTCTTCATGCCTCTCCGCTCACCGAAAGGTAGGTACCTGAGGAAATAGTAGGTACTTGATGCCTCCCACAGGGCAGACCGAGGATGGGATCGGCCCGTCGAACATCCGTTGCGGCGCCACTCCATTCCGTCTTTCCGAGGAGCACCTCCATGCCCGATCACGTCCGTCCCCCGGTCACCGTTCTCGGACTCGGGCCGATGGGTCAGGCGCTGGCCGCCGCGCTGCTGGCCGCCGGGCACCCCACCACCGTCTGGAACCGGACTGCGGCACGGGCCGACCCACTCGTCGCCCGCGGGGCACGGCTGGCGACCACCGTGGACGAGGCGGTACGAGCCAGCCCGCTGACGCTCGCCTGCGTCATCGACAACGCGGCGGTCCGCCAGATCGTCGAACCGGCGGCCGTCGCGTTGAAGGGCCGCACCCTGGTGAACCTCACGGCCGACACGCCACGCCGCGCTCGGACCATGAGCGAGTGGGCGGGCTCGCACGGCGTCGACTACCTCGACGGCGCGATCATGACCCCCGCCCCCACCATCGGCGGGCCTTCCGCGCTCGTGCTCTACAGCGGCCCCGAGGACAGCTGGCAGACACACCGGCCGACGCTGGCTCACCTCGGCGGATCCGCCGACTGGCTCGGACCGGAACCCGGCCGGGCCGCCGCCTACGACATCGCACTGCTCGACGTCTTCTGGTCGGCGATGAGCGGTGTCGCCCACGCCTTCGCACTGGCCCAGGCCGAACGGATCAGCCCGACCGTCCTCGCGCCGTACGCCAGAGGCATCGCGGAGCTGCTGCCGGACCTGGTCGACGACATGGCCCGTCGGCTGGACACGGACGAGCACACCGCCGACGTGTCCGCCATCGCCTCGGCCGCCACCAGCATGGCCCACATCATCGAGGCCGCCGTGGAACACCACCTCGATGTCGGCGCGGTACGGGCGGCCCACGCGGCGGCCCTGCGGGCGATCAGCGCCGGGCACGGCGCGGACGACTTCTCCCGGATGCCCCAGGCGTACGCGGTCGGGGCGTCAACGAGCCCGGGTGTCGACGTGGTCGCGCCATGAGTGCTGCGGCTCGTAACCGAGCACCCGTCGCGCCTTGTCGATGCTGAGCAGGGTCTCGTGCTCGCCGAGATCCTTCCGGATCTCCACACCCGGGTAGACCTCGGCCATCAGGCTGGCACTGGACCGGCTCATCACGGTGTCGGCGTTGGCGATGACGAACACGTCGGCGCCGGGCCGGTCGTGGGCGAGCGCCCGTTCGACCGCCTGCGCGCCGTCGCGGGCGTCGATGTAGCCCCACAGGTTCCACCGGCGCAGCTGCGGGTCCGCGTCGAACGAGGGGAACGGGGCGTAGTCCTCGACATCCATCACGTTGGAGAAGCGCAGGCCCACCATGACCAACTCCGGGTCCCAGCGGCAGAAGTGCCGGGCCATCTCCTCCTCAAGGGCCTTGTTCAGGGAGTACGTCGACTCGGGGCGCGGCGCGTACTCCTCGTCGACAGGCGCGTACGGCGGCGGGGTGTCGAACGGCAGCCCGAGCACCGTCTCGCTGGACGCCCAGACGACCCGCTTGATCCCGGCCGCCCGGGCCGCGGCGAACACGTTGTACGTGGCGGCGGAGTTGTTGGCGAACGTGGTGGCGTTCGACATCAGCCCGGGGGCCGGGACGGCCGCCAGGTGCACGATCGCGTCGACGCCACCCGCGTGTTCGTCGGCGCCCCCGGTGAACGCCTCCACCACCTGCCCGTAGTCGGTCAGGTCGACCAGGAGGAACTCGCCGTTCACGTCGCGGGGGTCGCGGCCACCGGCGCGGTCCACCGCCAGCACGTCGACGCCGACCGCGCGTAGGTGGGCGACCACGGCGCGGCCGAGCTTGCCGGTGGCGCCGGTGACGACGACACGCCTGGGCAGTGCGGGGTTGCTCATGACTCCATCTTCACCGGGGGCAAACGCGGACCCACACGCGGGTACAGGTGCACCGTTCGAGACAGCGGACGCGACCGGTCTGGATTTGAGAAGCGCCGGTCGTGGGGCGGCACCTAGCGTGATCGCCATGACATCCATCGCCGGCGACCGCGAAGTGACCGGGGGAAGCATGACGGAGGTTCCGCCGCGCGGGCTTGAGCAGAGACTTCGGGACACCCGCGCCAGGCTGGAGAACGATGTCGACCTCTGGGTCGCGACGGCGGGTTCCCCGGGGGGCGTACACCTCATCCCACTGTCGTTCCTCTGGGACGGGACCGCCTTGCTCATCTCGACGCCGCGCGCCTCGGTCACCGGCCGCAACCTGGTGGCGGATGGCCGGGTACGACTCAGCCTCGGGCCGACGCGCGACGTCGTCATCGTCGAGGGCATCGCTGAGCCGGTGGACATCGCCGACCTCGGCGACCAGACGGGTGACGCGTTCGCGACCAAGACGGGCTTCGACCCGAGCGCCCTCGACGAGCCCTACCAGTACTTTCTGATCCGACCGCAGCGCATCCAGGCCTGGCGGGAGGCGAATGAGCTGAAGGGACGCCTCCTCATGCGCGACGGCCGCTGGCTCGGCTGACCGCGCGAGGTACCCGCGCGTACCACCATGATCGGGCCGTCGGGTGCGTAACGTGCAGGGGGTAGACGTTGTCGCGACGAGGAGACCTCATGTCCAAGCCACCGCTTCCCGAGGCCGCGGTCGAGATGCTGCGCAAGCCGAACCCGGCCGTCATGACCACGCTTCGCAACGGTGGTCAGCCGGTCTCCGCCGCCACCTGGTACCTGTGGGAGGACGGCCGGATCCTGGTGAACATGGACGAGAGCCGCCGCCGGTTGGAGCACGTCCGCAACGACCCCCGGGTCTCGCTCACCGTCCTGGACGAGGCCGGCTGGTACACCCACGTCAGCATCATCGGGCACGTTTCCGAGCTGCGCGCCGACGAGGACTTCGCGGACATCGACCGGCTGGCCAAGCACTACACCGGCAACGCGTACCCCCGGCGTGACCGTGGCCGGGTCAGCGCCCTGATCGAGATCGACCGCTGGCACGGCTGGGGCTCGCTGAAGGACAACAGCCAGATCGGCTGACGTCCGCCCCCTGTCGCCGCCGACCGCAGCCGTCGGCGGCGACAGGGCACCGGTGGTCAGGGGGTCAGCGTCGCGGCGGACCGGGTGCGGGCGCGGGTCACCAGGTAGCCGAAGGCCGCCGCGGTGAAGAACATGACGATGCCGTAGACGGCCCCCGGGATCGCCATCTGGGTGCTGTCGAGCAACGCCGGGCTGAGCGCGATGGTGATGGCCAGGGTGCTGTTGTGGATGCCGATCTCGAACCCGGCGGCCGTCGCGGCGCTCCGGTCGACCCCGGCGAGCCGCGGCACCCCGTACCCGATGGCGAGGCTGAGCAGGTTGAACGCGAGCACGGCCAGGCCGACCGCGACGAAGTAGTCGGCGATGTTCTCCCGTTCGCCGAGCACCGCCCCGGCGATGACGGCGACGAGCACCACGACGGAGAGGACCCGCACCGGGCGGTTCAGCCGTTCGGCGACGTGCGGCATGCGGGCGCGGATCAGCATGCCGATCGCGACCGGGACGAGCACGATGGCGAAGACCTGCACCACCTTGTCGAACTGGAGTCCGAGGCTTCGCCCGTCGGGTAGGAAGTACGCCGCCGACAGGTTGACCAGGATCGGCAGGGTGAACACGGCGAGCACCGAGTTGATGGCGGTCAGGGTGATGTTCAGGGCCACGTGCCCACCGAACAGGTGACTGTAGAGGTTGGCCGTCGTGCCGCCCGGCGAGGCGGCCAGCAGCATCATGCCGACGGCCAACTCCGGTGCCAGGTCGAACGCGAGGACGAGGCAGAAGCAGAGCGCCGGCAGCACCAGCACCTGACACACCAGGGCGATGACGGCGGCTCGCGGGTGCCGAGCCACCCGGCGGAAGTCGGCGATGGTCAGTCCGAGACCCAGACCGAGCATGATGACGCCGAGAGCGATGGGCAGTCCGATCAATGTCAGGGCGGAGTCCATGGCACAACATCGTTACCACCGGGTAACGACGTCACAATCCCCCATGTGGCTGGACGGCTCTTGACCGTGGACGGTGACCGGCTTAACTTCATCGATCAGATAAGTCTCTTTACTATTCTGTTTGATTTCGTGGGAGTGTGCCGATGCGACCATTCCGCCACCGCCGTCTCACCGCCGTCGTCACACTGGCGGCTCTGCTGATCACCGCCGCACCGCCCGCCGCCGCCAGCGCGGGCGACGACAAGCAGCACCGCAGCGGCTACCACCGGGTCGGCTACTTCACCCAGTGGGGCATCTACGGCCGGGCGTTCCCGGTGAAGAAGCTCGACACCTCCGGGGCGGCGAGCCGCCTCACCCACATCAACTACGCCTTCGGCAACGTCAGCGAGGACGGCCGCTGCTACGTCGACGGCGGGCCGGGCGAGGGCGACGCCTGGGCCGACTACCAGCGACCGGTTCCCGCCGAGGAGAGCGTCGACGGCGTCGCTGACGCACCGGGTCAGGCCCTCAACGGCAACTTCAACCAGCTCGCCAAGCTCAAGGCCAAGCACCCGAAACTCCAGGTGCTGATCTCGCTCGGTGGCTGGAGCTGGTCGACGTACTTCTCGAACGCCGCCCGCACCGACGCCTCCCGCAAGGCGTTCGTGGCGTCCTGCATCGACCTCTACCTCAAGGGGAACCTCCCCGGCAGCCCGGGCGCCGGGGCCGGCGTGTTCGACGGCATCGACCTCGACTGGGAGTGGCCCAACTGGGACGGTGAGCCGGGCAACGTGATCCGCCCGGAGGACCGGGAGAACTTCACCAAGCTGCTCGCCGAGTTCCGCCGGCAACTCGACGCCCACGGACGCAAGACCCGCACGCACCACCCGCTGACCGCCTTCCTGCCGGCCAACCCGGCGACGATGGACGCCGGCTACGAGGGTCGCAAGATCTTCAAGTACCTGGACTTCGCCACCGTGCAGGGGTACGACTTCCACGGCGGCTGGGACGCGAAGGCCAACCAGCAGTCCGCGCTGCGCGTGCCGACCGGCTCGCCGGACAACCCGGACTTCTCCGTCGAGGTGGCGGTCGACGGGTGGATCGCCCGGGGCGCTCCCCGGGACAAGCTGGTGCTCGGCATCCCGTACTACGGTCGCGGTTGGACCGGCATCACCGGCGGCGGCAACGGTCTCTTCCAGCCGGCCACCGGGCCCGCGCCGGCCACCTTCGAGGCCGGCAACGAGGACTACAAGAAGCTCAAGACCCTCGCCGGTAACGGCTTCGCCGTGCACCGCGACCTCCGCGCCGGGCACGCCTGGTTGTTCGACGGTACGACCCTGTGGACGTACGACGACCCGGCTGTCGTGTTGCAGAAGACGCTCTACATCCGCCGGGCCGGTCTGGGCGGCGCGATGGTCTGGTCGCTCGACGGCGACGACGACAACGCCACGCTGACCAGGACGATCGACCTCGGCCTGACCACCTGGTAGGCGACTTCTCCGGCGGCTCCCTTGATCATGTGGCGAGGACCTGCGTCAGGACCTCGGCTCACGTGCTCAGGGGAGCCGCTCCTCCTGCGTGGTGACCGCGCGCACCGTCGCCTCGACGAACGCGGTCACCTGGTCCATGTCCCGAGCCTGGTGCACGTCCAGCTCGGCCGACCAGCCCGGACGGCCGAGCTGGACCGTCACGTCCTCGCGACGGTGGGCCAGCCAGTCGGCGATCGCCTGCACCAGCACCATGGCGGGGCCCGCGCCGCCGACCGCCACCCGCAGCACATCGGCGCCGTCGGTCGACGTCCCGTCGGCAGGCGTGGTGGTCACCGCCTCGCGGAGCCGGTCATCGGCGCGCAGCCAGGACGTCAGCGAGCGCCGCGCGTCGGCGGAGGAGGAATCTGGATGGACCGAGAGTGTGATCATCTGCGGCAACGTCTCCACCTTCCAGCCAGGCATCGACAACGCTCTCATCCTGCCAGCCCGTCAGCGCGTCGGCATCCCGGCCGGTCGTCGGAGTCGATCAGACCTTGACCATGGTGTCGGCCGGTTCATAGGCTCCGGCCACTGCGAGGCTCTTCCCGAGAAGGGAACCCGAGACATGGCCCCATCGTCGCGTCCGTTCTGGACGGTCCCTCCGAAACGGCTGGCAGGTGCCGCCACCGTCGCGCTCCTGCTCGGCATGGCTCCCCTGGTCAGCGGCACGTCGACAGCGAGCGCCGCCCCTTCGTCGCGGTGCGGCAGTGACCCGAACGCCCGGCTGGGCACCGTGCCGAGCCCGGAGTCCGTGCTCGGCTTCCCCCTCGGCACGGGGCAGGAACGGGTCGTCACCAACGACGAGATCCGGACGTACCTCGGGGCCGTCGACAGCGCCTCTGACCGGGTCGTCACGGGAGTGATGACCACCAGCGTCCTCGACCAACCGCTGCCGTACGCGGTGGTGTCCAACGAGCGCAACGTGCGGCCCGCCGCCCTGCGGAAGATCGCCGACGATGTACGGGACCTGCGCGACCCGCGCCGGACCACCGCGCGGACGGCCGCCCGTACCGCGAAGGACAGCCCGGCCATCGTCTGGGTCACCGCCAACGTGCACGGCGGCGAGAAGAGCGGCACCGACGCGGCGCTCAAGACCCTGTACGAGTTGGCGGCGGGCTTGTCCTGCGAGGTCGCGCGGCGCAACGACAACCTGGTCACCATCATCGTCCCCACCCAGAACCCGGACGGCCGGGACGCGACGCGGCGGCAGAACGAGTTCGGCTTCGACCTGAACCGAGACTGGTTCGCCCGCACCCAGCAGGAGACCGACGGCAAGCTCGATCTGCTGCGTCGCTACCCGCCACAGGTGTTCGTCGACGCCCATGAGATGGGCGGCCGGCAGTACTTCTTCCCGCCCAACGCCGACCCGATCCACCACGAGATCGCCGGCGAGGCGGTGGACTGGATCAACCGGATCGGCGAGGCCAACAAGGCCGGCTTCGGTTTCAACGGCGCCTGCGACGACACCGTCATCACCGAGTGCTACTTCAACTACGACACGTACGACATGTTCTTCATGGGGTACGGCGACACCGTGCCGACCACCGGCTTCGGTGCGGCCGGCATGACGTACGAGAAGGGCAGCGCCTCGGCGGTGGCCGACCGCGTGCAGCAGCAGTTCCACACCCAGTGGTCGACGCTGGGCTGGGCCGCCGCCAACAAGCGTGAGGTGCTGGACGGCTACTACGACATCTGGACCGACGCGCTCGCCCAGGGCCGGGCGGGCACGCTGGAACCGAACGAGGTGGTGCAGCCCACCAACGAGGTCCAGTTCCCGGTGCCGGACGTCACGATCCGCTCGTACTTCCTGCTGCCCGACCGGCAGCTCGCCGACGTCCGCCGACTCGTGGAGCGGCTTCGCCGGATGGACGTCGAGGTGTACGAGGTACGCAAACCGACCCGCGTGCCCACCGCACGGGTCTTCGGCGGGCGCAGCACCACGAACGTGACGGTGCCCAAGGGGGCGTACTGGATCCCGATGGACCAGCCGCAGAAGCACTGGATCCAGGCCGTCATGGGCGAGGACCCGTACGTGCCGTTCCCGTACTTCTACGACGTGTCGTCCTGGAGCAACCCGCTGCTGATGGGCGTCTCGGCCATGTACACCGGCGACACCGTCAAGCCGAACGCCGAGCTGGTCCGGAAGATCGCCGGTGGTCGCACCGGCCCGGCCTGGCCGTGGGGCTCGTACACGTACCCGCTGGACTCGGCCGCCGCCGCCGAGTTCACCTTCACCCTGCTCGACCGCGGTGTCCCGCTGGTCCGTGACCTGGCGAGCAGCCTGGTCGCCATCCCGGCGGCCACCGTCAGCCGGACCGTCGACGAACTGGCCAGGTCGCTCGGGGTGACGCTCACAGCGGGCGGTCGGCCGACCGGCAACCGCCTCGACCTGCCCGACGTCGGGCTCTTCCAGGGCACCGGCATCTCCACCACGTCGGGCTCGCACGGCGAGGCGCGCTACGTGCTCGGCAAGCGGTGGGGGCTCGACCTGAAGCCGGTCACCACCGCCGACATCAACGACAACACCGCCGCGTTCACCGGGCGTACCGTGCTGGTGGTGCCGGACGGCAGCAGCCCCACCGGCGGTCTGACCGCCACCGGTCAGGCCAACCTGCGCGAGTGGATCGCCCAGGGCCACACCTACGTGGGGCTGCGCAACGAGGGCACTCGGCTGGCTCGCGCGGCTGGGCTCACCTCGACCACCGAGAAGACCAAGCCCGCCGACTACCTGGTGATCGGCTCGCACCTGCGCGTCGACGTGGACGGCTCCAGCCCGGTGGCGTCGGGTCGCCCGGCGGAGGACTTCGAGTTCAACAACAGCGACCCGATCCTCACCCCGAGCACCACCGGGACGAACGTGCTCACCTACCCGACCGGTGACACGTTCTGGGCCAACGGCTACACCGTCGCCGCGGACACCCTCAAGGGCACGGCGGCGGTCGTGGACGAACCGACCGGGGCCGGTCGGGCGGTCCTGTTC
Organism: Micromonospora sp. WMMD964; assembly: GCF_029581455.1. NCBI lineage: Bacteria > Bacillati > Actinomycetota > Actinomycetes > Micromonosporales > Micromonosporaceae > Micromonospora > Micromonospora sp. WMMD964. The sequence goes on from NZ_CP120860.1 coordinate 5,181,566, forward strand.
GCGTTCAATCCGCTCTTCCGGGCGTACAACGAGAATGGTCTGCACCTGGTGGCCAACGCGCTGCTCTACCCGGCGGGCGCGACGCCGGACGCCCGGCGCACGGCCGCCGTCGACGCGGCGCGCGCCAGCGCTGCCGCCGCGCCGGTGACACCGGACCTGGGCGGCGGTTGGCGACCGATCACCATCGAGGTCGCGGCGGCGGACCTGCCGCGCGTCCAGGCGATCGTCGAACGCTTCACCACCGACGCGAAGGCGTCCGCGAAGAACGATTCGGCGTACGTCGTGATCCCGAACCCGCGCGGACTCCAGGCCGACGAACACCCGTTCGCGAAGGATCTGGTACGCGCACTGCGCGACGCGCGGGTTCCGTTGCGGTCGGTGGTGGGCTGACGTAGAGCCCTCTGCACGGCGAAGCGCCCGTCCCCAGGTGTGGGGGCGGGCGCTTCGGCGTCTGCTGACTACGACCGCCGGGGAACCTCGGCGACGAACGCCCGCCAGGCCACCGGCCCGAAGACGAGTGCAGGCCCCTGCGGGTCTTTCGAGTCCCGCACGCCGACGACGCCTGGCAGATTGTCCGCGACCTCGACGCAGTTTCCGCCGCCGGAACCACTGCGGGTGGACTTGCGCCACACAGCGCCGATCAGGTCCATGACGTCTCCACTTCCTGCATGAGATCGAGTGACTGACGGCGGGGCAGCGCCTCGCTGCGAACCATCTCCCACCTCGACATGAGGGTATCCACGTCGTCGTCCCGGTCGATGACAACCCCGCCGAGCTGGTTCTCCATCTCCGCCACCCACTTGTAATCAGGCAGCCGGGCCAAGCTGAACGGCCCGGTCAGGCCGACGTGCATGCTGACCTCGTCCGGCAACACGTGCACACTGATGTTCGGTCGCTCGGCGAGGGTGGTCAACTGCTTGATCTGCCCCGTCATGATGTCGCGGAAGTCCGCGCTGGCGCGGCGGAGCACTGCCTCGGCGATGACTGCGACGAAGTGCGGGGCATTCGCCTTCGTGAGGATCGTCTGTCGGTCCATTCGGTGTGCCAGCCGCTTCTCGACCTCGTCGTCGCTCAACGTCTCGTTGCAGCGGATGACGGCGCGGCCGTAGCTCTCCGTCTGCAACAGACCCGGGACGAGGCTCGGCTGAAAGGACCTGAGCTGCGTCGCGGTGCGTTCCGCGTCGAGCCATGGCAGGAACCAGGACGGCGCGCCGAGCTTGCCCACCATGCGTTCGAACAGGCCGCCGTTCTTGAATGCGCGGTCGGCGCCCCTGATGAAGTCCATCGTCAACGCCCGCGTCTCGCTCTCCACGGCGCTGACATGGGAGGCGCTGAAACCCGCGCCGCGACCGAAGGATTCCTGGGTCATCCCGGCGACCCCTCGGGCGCGGCGGATCTCGCCCACGATGAACGCGGCGAGCGGGTGCGGCAAGTCGGCCATTCAACGCTCCCAACAACCACGCACGCCGCTGTCCGGCGCGGACTACGTCGCCAGCGCGTCTCGCACCGGCGCGACACCTTCCGAGCGTAGTCATCTCCACAGCGGAGTGTCACCACTGGCGCGCGGAGCCGGCTGATCGCAGCACCGCACCGCCGATCCGCGAAGATCTTGGACAGTTTCCGTTACGCGCGAACGGAAACTGTCCAAGATCTCGCGAAAACCGCGCGGAGCCCGACACGCCGCGCCCGGCCGCGCGGAGCCCGATACGCCGCGCCGGGGCGCGGCTCGAACGTTGTACCGCTCTCGTCCACCACCGGCCGCTCCGCCTCGGAGCGGCCTCAGGGTTTGCGGGCGACGCCGCTGTAGCCGGTGCGGGCGACCTGCGGGTCCGCGGTAGCCGGCGGCTCGGCGTGCGGCCACATGTTGACCAGCCCCGGCGCCTCCAAGACGAAGTCACCGAAGAAGCGAGAGATGTCCGCGTGGTTCCGCGGCACGAACGGGCTGTTCGCGCGCGCGTAGATCGCCGAGATGCGGGCCATCAGGTCGGGGTGCACGTCGGTGCTGGCGTGCGACAGTGCCAGGTAGCTGCCGGGGGCGAGCGCGTCGCGGTAGGTAGTGAGGATCCGCTGTGGATCCTGCTCGTCGGGCACCAGGTGGAGCACGAACATCATCAGCACCGCGACCGGGCTACCGAGGTCGATCGCGTCGCCGATCGCCGGGTGGCCGAGGACCTGCTCCGGGTCGGTCAGGTCGGCCTGGACCACCGACACCGTCTTCGAGTCGGCGAGCAGCGCGCGGCCGTGTGCGCAGACCACCGGGTCGTTGTCGACGTAGACGACCCGCACGTCCGGATCGATGCGGTGCGCGATCTCGTGGACGTTGTCCTGGGTCGGCAGGCCGGACCCGAGGTCCAGGATCTGTCGGATGCCCTTCTCCTCGACGAGGTGTCGAACCGTTCGGGAGATCAGCTCGCGGCCCTGCCGGGCAGCCTCGGGCATCCACGGCGCCACCTGCAACACCATTTCGGCTGCCGCCCGGTCGGCGGCGAAGTTGTCCTTGCCGCCGAGGTAGTAGTCGAACATCCTCGCCGCGTTCGGCCTGTCCGGCTGCCAGCCGGCCCCGGGTTGTGACTGCGTCATGATCGACCACCTCTCCCCCGTCCGGCCCCGCAGCATAACGTCCACCATGGTCGGTCACCGGCGGTGCACCGGCTGGCGCGGTCAACGCGTCAGCCGGTGCGCCCGACGGTCGCGTCAGCCGGTGGCGCACACCGTTCCGTTGAGGGTGAACGCCGCGGGCGGCACGTTCGGCCCGCTGTACGCGCCGACGAACCCGGCGCTCACGCTGCCACCGGCGGCGATCTGCCGGTTGTCGTCGGTGGGCGTGACCCGCACGGCGGTGCCGACCTGTTCCCAGGTGGCGCCCCACCCACTGCTCACCTGTTGCCAGCCGGTGGGCCAGGTCCAGGCGAGCGTCCAGCCGTCGACCGGGCCGGTGCCGTTGTTGACGATCTCGACGCCGCCGATGTAACCGTTGCCCCAGTCGTTGGCGGCGGTGAAGCGGACGGTGCACGAGCTGGTGGTCGGGCTGCCGGTGGCGAAGGTCAGCGGCGGCGAGGCCCAGGACACCCGACCGGCGGTGTCCCGGGCCAGCACGTTGACGGTGTACCTGCTGCCCGGCACCAGGTTCCCGACCGTGAACGAGGTGGTCGGCGTCTCGCCGAGCTGCTCGCTGACTCCGCCGTTCTGCCGGTAGACCTCGTACTTGGCGATCGGGCTGCGGCCCGGGGTGGCCGCCGGCCAGGAGATCGTCGCGGCACGGTCGGTGACGCCGCTGACGGTCGGCCGGCCGGGGGCCGAGGGCCGCCCGGCGGTCGCGTCGGCCGGTCGCAACACGAGCGTGGTCAACGAGTACGCCGGCAGCGTCCGGCTGGTCGCGGAGCCGTTCTGGCTGGTGGCGATGCCGGTGGCGCCGTTGGTGAGGGTGGACACCGTCGGGGCGACGGCGGACGGGGTGAACCCGGCGTAGTCGATGGTGACCGGGTGGGCGTTGTCCGGGTCCTTGTTGAGCAGCAGCAGCGCGAGGTCGCCGTTGCCCCGCCGGACGGCGTGGGCCGTGACCAGCGGCTCGTCGGTGCCCGCGCGGACGAACTGGTCACCGGTCTTCGCGAAGAGCTTCATCATGGCGAGCCCGTGGTACGGCGCGAACGGTGTGTTCAGTGGCGGCTCGCAGACCGAGCCGTCCTCGCTGCAGGTGCCGCTGGAGAGCATGCCGAAGTCGTTGTAGTCGGTCTGCCCGGCTACCTGCGACACCGCGCCGATCCCGTTGTGCACGTTCCACCAGTGGGCGGTGAAGATGCCGTTCGCCAGGAGCGCGCTGTACGCGTCGGCCAGGAAGAGCGCGGCCGGTTGCGTGTTCCGTCCGGCGTCGACGTTCAGCTCGGTGAAGCTGATGCCGATGCGGTCGGCGTTCGGGCCCGCGTACCGGGTGAGCTGCTGTCGCAGCAGGTAGGTCGCGTCGGGCAGGTGATTGGTGCGGGCCAGCGAATCGGCGGCGGAGCCACCCGGGTACCAGTGCACGTCCACGAAATCGATCTTCGGACCGGCGATGGAGAGCACCGTCTGGTTCCACGGGCCCGGGTCACTGCCGGCGGTGATGCCGTCCGGCCAGTTGCCCGGCATGGTCAGCACCGCGCCGACCTTGATGCTCGGGTCGACCGCCTTCATCGCGTCGGCGTACTCGACGACCAGCCTCGCGTACTGCGTCGCGCTCTTGTCCGGGTGGTCGTCCGCCTCCCACGCGGACCCGTAGTGGCCGTTGCCGTAGTTCTCGTTGCCGATCGTCCAGTACCGTGCGCCGTAGCGCTTGGTGACGTTCGCGTACCGCACCCAGTCGGCTGCTTCGGCAGGCGTGCCGGTGCCGTAGTTCGCGATGATCATCGGCTGCGCGCCGACCCGCCGGACGGCCGCCATGAAGGTGTCGAAGTCGGTCCCCGGTGCGACGTAGCCGCCGGGCGCGGTGTGGTCCTTCCAGTGGTAGATGTCGGCGTACGAGCCGCCCGGGTAGCGCATCATCTGCACACCGGCGTCGCGGAGCAGGTCGGACGTCTCGGCGGTGCCGAGGTTCTGGTCCCAGATGGCGTGGTTGACGCCCAGCGCGGTGGCGGGCACGGTGGCCATGCCCGCGCGGGCGTCGACGGTGACGGCGACCGGGTCGGGTGCCGCGCTGGCGGTCGGGGCGGTGACGCCGGACAGCACGGTCGCGGCGAGCAGCAGACTCGTCAGGACCGACGCGCGTCTCTTCTGTTGGATGCGCATGGGCTGGGATCCTTTACGGACTGAGGGGACGACGGACCTCGGTGGTCCGCCGCTCGTGTCACCCGTCCCCCCGGATCCGTACCGGACCCCGGTTGCCCATCGGACGGTCGTCAGCCCCGCGCGCACGTCATGTCATCGACGCACAAGAATGTCATGGGCGGATCGCGGATCTCAAGGGCGTCGGTGACCGCCTCGGCGCGCGGCCCGAATAGGCTTTCGGGATGCGGGGACGGCTCGGTGTGCTCAGACGGTGGTACGGGGTGCACCGGCGGTTCGTCCGCCGCACTCTGCTCGCGGTGGTGGTGGGCGCGGTGCTGCTGGCCGGTGGCACGGTCGCCAGCGTGCGGTGGGTCCGCGACACCGCCGACGGCCACCTCTACCGTGAGGCCGACGTGCCCACCGCACCGGTCGCCCTGGTCCTGGGCACGAAGGTGGACGCCGACGGTACGCCGTCACCGGTCCTCGCCGCCCGGTTGGAGATCGCGCGGCGGTTGTTCGACGCCGGGAGGGTGAGCGCGATCCTGGTGTCCGGCGACAACATGAACGCGGACTACAACGAGCCCGAGGCGATGCAGGGCTGGTTGGTCGACCGGGGCGTGCCGGCGCGGAAGGTGGTGCTCGACTACGCCGGTTTCGACACCTACGACTCCTGCGCGAGGGCTCGGCAGATCTTCGGGGTGCGGCGGGCGACGGTCGTGACCCAGTCGTTCCACCTGCCCCGGGCCGTGGCACTGTGTCGACGGCTCGGCATCGACGCCCAGGGGGTGGGCGACGACAGCGCGAAACAGTATTCACTGACCTGGCGGTTCGGCTCGGTGCGCGAGAACGGCGCCTGCCTGAAGGCCGCGTTGGACGTGCTGTCCGGCCGGGAGCCCGCGCACCTCGGCCGCCGCGAGAGCGGTGTCGAGGACGCGCTCCGCGACGCCTGACCTCGTGGGCCGCCGCGCGGTCAGCGAGGGGGCGCGGCGCTGTCGCGGACGATCAACTCGGTGGCGAGTTCGACCCTTGGGCTCTCGGTCTTCTCGCCGCCGGCGAGGCGCAGGACGGTCCGGGCGGCCAGCATGCCCATCTCGGCGAGGGGCTGGCGGACGGTGGTCAGCGGCGGGGAGCACCACCGTACCTCCGGCAGGTCGTCGAAACCGACCACGCTGACGTCGTCGGGCACCCGTAGGCCGCGTTTGCGGACCGCCTCGTAGACGCCCAGTGCCATCTGGTCGCTGGAGGCGAAGATGGCGGTGGGTGGGTCGGGCAGGGCCAGCAACTGCGTACCCGCGCTGAAACCGGACTCGTGGTAGAAGTTGCCCGGTCGGATGAGCGCGTCGTCGACGGGGATGTCGGCGGCGCCGAGCGCGGCCCGGTAGCCGTCCATCCGGGCCCGGCTGCACATCAGGTGCGGTGGGCCGGCGATGAAACCGATCCGCCGGTGCCCCAGGCTGATCAGGTACTGGTTGGCGCTCAGGCTGCCCGCCCAGTTGGTGGCGCCGATGGTGGGTGACTCCTGCGGGTCCACGCCGGCCGGGTCGATGATGACGACCGGCAGGTGCAGCCGGCGCAACTCGGCCTGCAACGGTGGGTTCACCATCGAGGTCACGAAGATGACGCCCTCGGTGGAGCGCGTCCGCATGTTGTCGAGCCACTGTTTGGCCGAGGAGATGCGCCAGTGGATGGCCGAGACGACGGTGCCGACGCCGCTGGTCTGACCGACGTCCTCCACCCCGCGGATGATCTCCACGGCCCACGGGCTGTCCAGGTCGTTGAAGACCAGGTCGATGAGGGCCGCGTCGGTACGCCGGGCCGGTGACCGGCGGCGGTAGCCGTGCCGGTTGAGCAGCGCCTCGACGCGCTCCCGGGTGTCGGGAGCGACGTCGGAGCGGCCGTTGATGACCCGAGAGACCGTGGGTACGGAGACACCCGCCAACCGCGCGATCATGGCGATGGTGACGTTTCGGCCGTTCTCCGCGCCCACGGTCCCCCCTCGTCGTGCCGGAAGCTTCAGGTCTGCTCGCGGTGCTGCGATGTCATCCCTTGACGCTGCCGGTCAGGCCGCCGATGAGTTGGCGTTCGGCGACCGCGTAGAAGCCCAGGGCCGGCAGCATGGACAGCACGACATAGGCGAGCACCCGTGCGGTGTCGTCGGCGTACTGACCCTGGAACGCCTGGACCCCGACCGGGAGGGTCCACCAACTCTGGTCGCTGAAGACGACCAGCGGGAGCATGAAGTTGTTCCAGCTGGTGACGATCGCCAGCACCGAGACGGTGGCCAGGGCGGGGCGCGCCATCGGCAGGAGGACCTTCCAGAAGAAGCCGAAGGCGCTGCACCCGTCGAGGACGGCTGCCTCCTCGACCTCGGCCGGAATGGTCCGGAAGAACTGGCGCAGGATGATGATGGTGATCGGCAGCCCGAAGGCGGCCTGGGGCAGGATGACACCGAGCGGGTTGTCCAGCAGGCCGACGCCGCGCAGCAGCACGAACAGCGGCAGGATGGCCACCGCGAACGGGAACATCAGGCCGATCGCGAACAACGTCACCAGGAACTCGCGGCCCCGGAAGGCGTAACGAGCGAAGACGAACGCGGCCATCGCCGCCGCGCCGACGACGATCAGGGTGCTGCTCACGGCGATGAGGAGACTGTTGCCGAGCTGCCGCCAGAACACCCCGTTGCCCAGGATCTCGAAGTAGTTCGGCACCCACGGGTCGGGCCAGCCCAGCGGGTTGGTGGACAACTGGCCGTTGTCCTTGAAACCGCCGAGCACACCGAAGTACACCGGCACGACGATGAGCACGCCGACGGCGATGCAGACGAGGTGCAGCACGACGCTGCGGGTCCGCTGGACGCGACTCGCCGTGGCGGTCATCGCTGGCCTCCCTGGGTGGTGATCGCACCCGCCGTGTCACGACGCAGGACGATGCGTTGGTAGAACAGGGCGAAGACGAGGCTCAGCAGGAACATCACGATGCTGATGGCGCTCGCGTACCCGACCTCGAAGCGACGGAAGCCGAACTGGTACATCGTGACCGCGAGGGTCTCCGAGGAGTGGATCGGCCCACCACCGGTGAGCACCCACACCATGTCGAACAGTTGGATGGTGCCGATGACCGACAGGAAGATGCTGATGCGGATCGTCGGGCCGAGCAGTGGCAGGGTGACGTGTCGGAACGCCTGCCAGCCGGTGGCGCCGTCGGTGACCGCCGCCTCGTGCAGCTCCTTCGGGATGCCCTGCCGGGCCGCCAGGAAGAGCATCATGTAGAGGCCGAAGTACTTCCAGGACACCACCAGGAAGACGGCGTACAGCACGGTGTCCGGGTCGGCGAAGATGGTGCCCGCGTCGGCGCCCAGCCACCGGGCGACCCCCTCGCCCAGCCCTCGGTTGGGTGAGAACACCAGGGTGAACAGGACGGCCGTGGTGACCTCGGAGAGCACGTACGGGGCGAAGAAGATCAGCCGATAGACGGCCCGCCCGCGAAGTGGCTGGTTGAGCAGCATGGCCAGGGCCAGCGCGACGGGCAGCTGCACGACCAGGGACAGCACCACGAGCACCAGGCCACGCCACAGGTCGCCGCGGAACGTCGGGTCGCCGAAGGCACGGGTGTAGTTGTCCAACCCGATGAAGTTCTCCGGCAGGCCGAAGCCGTTCCACTTGAAGAAGCTGGCGTACCCGGCCACCACGATGGGGGCGAGGACCAGCAGCACGAACAGCGCCAGGGCAGGCGCCAGGAACACGGCGAGGACGCCACCCCGGCCCGGCCGGGGCTGGCGGCCACGCTTGCGCGCGGTGCCCGGCCCCGGTGCCGGCGGATCGGTCGCCGTGTCGCCGCGCCTCAGGTCGGACACGGTCGATGGCCTGGTCATTCCTGCTCCACTCGGGTTCTACGGCCGGCTACGAACGGGTGACGGGTCACGATCAGACGGTCTTCGCCACCTGCGTGATGTCCTTGACGATCGCCGCCGGGGACTTCTTGCCGGCGATGATCTCCGCGACGCTGTCGTTGATCTGCTGCCCGAGCGCGGGCGCGTACGCCTGGTCGAGGTAGAGCTGGAAGCCGGTGTTCTTGGCCAGGGCCTCCGCGACGGCCTTGTTGTTGGGGTCGCTGATGGCCGAGGTGGCCTCGGTGACCGTCGGGTTCACCGCGCCGGTCTGCGCGGAGCGCTTCTGGTTCTCGACGCTGAGCAGGAACTTCAGGAAGTCGATGGTGGCGGCCGGCGCGTCCTTGCCGACGGCGAAGCCGTTGCCACCGCCGAACACCTCGGTCGCGGCACCCTTACCGCCGTCCACGGAGGGGAACGGGAAGAAGCCGAGCTTGTCGCCGAGGCCCTTCTTGCTGGTGGAGCTGGACGCCTGCACCGCCGGTGCCCACTGCCCCATCAGTTCCATACCGGCGTTGCCGTTGCCCATGGTGGCGGCCTGACCGTCGGGCGAACCGAACTCCGCGCCGAGGAAGCCCTTCTGGAACGGCTGCAGGTCGACGAGTTCCTTGAGCCGCTCACCGGCGGCGACGAGGTCGGGGGTGTCGAAGTTCTTGCTGTCGACGGCCTTCTGCAGCGCGTCGACACCACCGATGCGCATCGCGAGGTAGGACCAGTAGAAGTGGGCCGGCCACTTGTCCTTGCCGGCCAGCGCGACCGGGGTGATGCCGGCGGCCTTGAGCTTGCGGACCGCGTCGAGCACGCCGGTCCAGGTGGTGGGGGTCTCGGTGATGCCGGCGCGGGTGAAGAGCTCCTTGTTGTACCAGAACCCGACCATGCCGATGTCGAACGGAATGCCGTAGATCTTGCCGTCGATCGTGTACGGCTCCATGGCCGCGGGCAGGATGCCCTTGACCAGGTCCTTGACGTCGTCGGTGAGGTCCTTGACCAGGCCCGCGTCCACCTGCTGCTTCAGCACGCCGCCACCCCAGGACTGGAAGAGGTCCGGCGGGTCGCCCGCCTGGGTGGCGGTGGTGAGCTTGGCCTTGAACGCCTCGTTCTCCAGGGGCTGGATGGTGAACGTGACGTTGCTGTGCGCGGACTTGTACTCGTTGGCCATCGCCTGCCAGACCGGGAGCATCGGGTCGGTGTTCTGGATGTGCCACCAGTTGATGGTCTGCGGGGCGTTCGGGTCGCTGGACTCGTCGTCACCGCTACAGGCGCTCAGCAGGTACGCGCCGGCGCCGGCACCGGCGAGGCCGAGCAGCGTTCGGCGGGAAAGGTGCGAGGTCATGATCCATCCCTTCGGTAACTCACGGGGTGCTCGGTTGCCGGCCGGGCCGGCGTGGTGGGAACCTATGGATCTCCGGAACTTTCAAAAAGCTTCGCCGGTATTACCGGTCGATGGCGGGCACGCTACGAGCTGTTTCCGCAACGGTCAAGCCCTCTGTCCTATTGCGAAAAGACCGGCTAGCGTAGGCAGGACTTTCAGCGATCCGGGACCGCAAGTTTCCGGAAGTTCCAGACAGCCCGTCCAGAGGAGCCCTTCGTGTCGACCGACATCGCTAACGTGGCGACCGCTACCCGGTCGATCCGCAACCCCGTCCTCGCCGGATTCCACCCGGATCCGTCGATCCTGCGGGTCGACGACGACTACTACCTGGCTACCTCGACCTTCGAGTGGTATCCGGGCGTGCGTGTGCACCATTCGCGTGATCTCGTGAACTGGCGCACTTTGAGCGGGGTCATCACCGACCGCCGCCTGCTCGACCTGCGTGGCTGCGGTGACTCCAACGGCGTGTGGGCACCCGACCTGACCTACCACGACGGTCTGTTCTACCTCGTCTACAGCGACGTGGCCAGCTTCGCCAGCGGCTACTGGGATCCCCAGAACTTCCTGGTCACCGCCGAGGACATCGCCGGCCCCTGGTCGGACCCGGTGAAACTGCACGGGCGTGGCTTCGACGCGGCGCTGTTCCACGACGAGGACGGCACCAGCTGGCTGCTGAGCATGAGCGCGGACTGGCGGCCCGGCCGGGACCGCTTCGGCGGCATCGAGATCCAGCAGTACGACCGGGCCGAGCGTCGGCTGGTCGGCAGCCCGCGCATGCTGTTCACCGGCACCGCGGTCGGCCTCACCGAGGGCCCGCACATCTACCGCCACGACGGGTGGTACTGGCTGATCACCGCCGAGGGCGGCACCAGTTGGGAGCACCAGGTGACCGTGGCGCGGTCCCGGGAGCTGTTCGGGCCGTACGAGGTCGATCCGGACGGGCCGCTCCTGACCTCCGTCGGTCGCCCTGACCTGCGGTTGCAGAAGGCCGGTCACGGCAGCCTGGTTCGCACCCAGACCGACGAGTGGTACCTGGCCCACCTGGTGGGCCGCCCCTACTCCCCGCTGGGCAGTTGCGTGCTCGGCCGGGAGACCGCGATCCAGCGGGTCGAGTGGCCGTCGGGTGAGTGGCCGAAGATCGCCGGAGGGGTCCCCGCGGACGAGGTCGTCGCACCCGACCTGCCCGCGCACCCGTGGCCGGCGGAGCCCGAGACCGACCACTTCGACGCCCCCGAGCTGGGCCTGTGCTGGTCGACGCTGCGCCGACCGGCCACCACCGACTGGGTCGACCTGCACGCCCGCCCGTCGTACCTGCGGATCCACGGCGGGCAGTCGCCGGTCGGGCGGCAGGCCCCGAGCCTGGTCGCGCGACGCGTCGAGGCGATGCACTGCTCGCTGGAGACCGTGGTGGAGTTCGACCCCGCCGACCACCGGCAGCTCGCCGGGATCACGGCGTACTACAACACCCTGAACTGGCACCACCTCTACCTGACCCGCGACGACGACGGGCGGACGGTGCTGGAGTTGCTCAGCTCCGACAACGGGAGGCGCACCCCGTACCCGGATCTGACCGTCGACGTCGGCGGCGTCACCCGGGTCGGCCTGCGGGCCGTGTTCGACGGGCCGGTGGTGCGTTTCGACTACGACCTCGGCGCCGGTTGGCAGCCCGCGGGCGTCGACCTGGACGCGACGATCCTGTCCGACGAGCACGCCGCGCTGATCATCGACGGTGAGCCGGCGGCGTGGGGCTTCACCGGGTCGTTCCTCGGCCTGTGGGTGCAGGATCTCGGCGGCGACGGCGCGTACGCCGACTTCGACCTGGCCACCTACCGGGAGCAGTGAGCACGCGGACGGCACCCGGCGGGTGCCGTCCGCGTTCCAGCAGTGCTATTCGACCTGGGCGGCGACGGCGCGGAGTTGGCCGAGGGTGGTGCGGAAGCCGTGGCCCGACGCGGCCGGGTCCTCGGTGACCAGGCCGCTGACGGCCATGGCCTGCGAGCGGGACGCCGCGACCGCGTCGTCACCGGCCCCGGTCACGTCGAACACGCCGAAGTCCCCGCTGAGCGTGCGGAACGTCGGGGCGGCCGGGTCCTCGGCGAGGTAGAGCACCGCGACCTGACCCGGTTCCAGCGCGGACATGTGGGCCATGTCCGGCACGCCTCCGGGCAGGCCGGCGAGCGTGATGTGCGCCCCGGCCCGCACGGTCGATCCGGCGGCCGCGCGCAGCACCTCGTCGACCCGGAAACCGGTCGGCTCGACCTCACCCCGTACCACCAGGTCCGCGGTCTCGGTGAGTTGCCGGACCGTGCCGTACCCGCGCAGCTTGCCCTTGACCGGTGGGGCCGCCGCGTCCGTCGGCGCGGCGGCGGTCGGCGCGGCGGCGCTGCTCGCGGCGGGCGCGCCGACCGGGTCGGCGCCGTCAGGGCCGCCGCAGGCGGACAGCGCCGCCACGGCGAGCACGGCGGCGGCCGTGGCCCGGAGCGGCCGGGTACGGCGGGGGTCGACTGCCATGGAGCACTCCTTGCGTCTCGGTGCCGTCCCAGGTCGGTTCGCTCGGGACGCGGCACTGCTGACGACATCTAACTGTGGGGTCCGGGCATCGAGTTCTCGGGTAGCCGTCAACGAGGTGAACATGCCTCGTCACGGACGGCTGACGTCGATTGACGGCCCACCGACGTACTGATATCTGTTAATACAGTTTCCTGTTGCTCGCGGTGCCCGCCGGGGCCGATGGGCCGCGCCGGGCCACCGACCGGCCGGCGGCGCGCCGCCCCTTCCCCGAGGACCCCCATGGTGCACAGAAGAACAGCCGCCTACGTCGCCGGCACCCTGCTGATCGGCGTCGCCGCCGTCGGCTACGGCCTGCCGTCGGCGAGCGCCGCCACCGCCGGCCCGATCACCGGCCTCGCCGGCAAGTGCGTCGACGTGGCCGGCGCCAACCCGGCCAACGGCACGGCCGTCCAGCTCTACGACTGCAACGGCAGCGCGGCCCAGACGTGGACCGTCGGCAACACCGACACCTCGATCCGCGCGCTCGGCAAGTGCCTCGACGTCACCGCCGCGTCGACCGCCAACGGTGCCAAGATCCAGCTGTACGACTGCAACGGCACCGCCGCGCAGAAGTGGACCGCCAGCAACGGCGCTCTCGTCAACTCCGGCTCCGGTAAGTGCCTCGACGTCACCGACCGCAGCACCGCCAACGGCGCCCGGTTGCAGATCTGGACCTGCGGCGGCACCTCCAACCAGCAGTGGACCCTGCCCGGCGGCGGCAGCACCCCTCCGCCCACCACCCCGGCCGGGACCAACCTCGACGACCCGACGAAGAAGGACGTCGCCATGCAGCTCGTCTCGGCTGCGGAGAACTCCTCCCTCGACTGGCGTGCCCAGTTCTCCTACATCGAGGACATCGGCGACGGACGCGGCTACACCGCCGGCATCATCGGCTTCTGCTCCGGCACCGGCGACATGCTCGAACTGGTCCAGGCGTACACGAACGCCAAGCCGGGCAACGTGCTGGCCGGCTACCTGCCCGCGCTGCGCGCCGTCAACGGCACCCCCTCGCACTCGGGCCTCGACCCGAACTTCCCCCGCGACTGGCGCACGGCGGCCGACGACTCGGTCTTCCGGGCCGCCCAGGAGGCCGAGCGGGACCGCGTCTACTTCAACCCGTCGGTCCGTGACGGCAAGAACGACCAGGTCCGGGCGCTCGGCCAGTTCGCCTACTACGACGCGGCCGTCATGCACGGGTACGAGGGCATGCGTCAGATCCGCAACCGCGCCCTCGCCCGGGCGAAGCCCCCGGCCCAGGGCGGCGACGAGCGGACCTGGCTCAACGCGTTCCTCGACGAGCGGGTCATCGAGATGAAGAAGGAGGAGGCCCACTCGGACACCTCCCGCGTCGACACCGCCCAGCGGGTGTTCCTCAACAACGGCAACTTCAACCTGAACACGCCGCTGGTCTTCGCCGTCTACGGCGACCAGTTCCGCATCGGTTAGCGCGCGCACGCTCGGGGCTCCGGCTCGTCGGTGCCCCGAGCGGTGTTCGTTCCTTGGGGGCGCCGCTTCGGCGGCGCCCTGAGTCGTGTCCGGGGTGCCGGCTCGACGGCGCCCTGCGTCGTGCTCGGTGTTCGGGGCGCCACTCCGTCGGCGCCGTCGAGGCCGGGAGCAGTCTTGCCTTGACGCTGACGACAAGGTTTAGCCTGGTCGCGGCAGGCTGGTCGAGGAGGTCTGATGCTGATCGGCGAGCTGGCGGAACGGGCCGGCACGAGCACCCGAACGCTTCGCTACTACGAAGCGCACGGGTTGGTACACCCGCGGCGCTCGGCGAACGGCTACCGCGTCTACGACGAGGCGGAGCTGCGGGTCGTGCGGGAGATCCGGGCGCTGCTCGACGTCGGCTTCGGCCTCGACGACGTCCGTCCGTTCGTCGCCTGCCTGCGAGCGGGCAACGCGTCCGGCGACGTCTGCCCCGATTCCGTGCTGGTGCTGCGACGCAAGCTCGCCGAGGTCGACGACTATCTCGATCGACTCGGAGCGGTCCGTCAGCAGTTGCACACCCAGCTCACCCACGCCATCGCGCACCGGGAGGACACATGCCCCAGGAAACGAGCGTCAGCTCCCTGATCACCGTCACCGACGACAGGTTCGCCGAGCTGGTGCTGGCCAGCGACCGGCCCGTCGTGGTCGACTTCTGGGCGGAATGGTGCCCGCCGTGCAAGATGATCGAGAAGAGCCTCGTCGAGCTGGCACAGGAGTTCGGCGACCGGATGGTCATCGCCAAGCTCAACTCCGACGACAACCCGCAGGCCACCCGGCGCTACGGCGTCATGTCCCTGCCGACGCTGCTGGTGTTCCGTGGGGGCGAGGTCGTCGGCTCGATCGTCGGGTCCAGGCCGAAACTTCACCTGCGGCAGAGCCTGACCATGCACGCCGGCCTGTGACCGTCACCGCCGGCCACGCACTTCAGCACCTCAAAGAACCTCCACGCTCCGCCTGACGGCAATCGATCATGGTGGCTGAATTTGTCGTACACCTGTTCTAGTCTCTGGTCATGGTCGAGGAGTTGGCGCAGGCGGACGACGCGGTCGCCGCCTGCGTCAACGCGGCCGTCTGGGCCCTGCCGGAGCACGACCTGGTCGCGGCGCTCGACGCCGCACACCGCCTGCAGCAACGCCTCGCCGCCGTCACCCTGACCCTGGTCCGTGAGATCGACGGCCGCGGCACCGCCCGCGCGCACGGCGCCTCCACCACCGCCGTGTGGCTACGGGAACGACTGCGGATGACCGTTCCCGCCGCCCGCCGCCTGGTCGACCTCGCCACCGCCCTGGACACCGGCAACCCCGGCATCCGACACGCGCTGGCCGACGGCACCATCACCCAGGACCAGGCCCGCGTCATCGCCGACACGGCCACCACCGTGACGGCGTCCGTGGGCGCCGAGGTGGCCGAGAAGGCCGTCGGCGTGCTGGTCGAGTGGGCCGGGCAGTTCGACCCCACCCTGCTGCGTCGCATCGGCAGCCGGATCCTCGACCACGTCGCGCCCGATCTCGCCGACGCCGCCGCCGCAGCCGCCCTCGCCGCCGAGGACGCCCGAGCCACCCGCGACCGAAACCTCACCCTGTCCGCGCAAACCGACGGGCGGCTGCGGCTCACCGGCACCCTCGACGCCGAAACCGCCGGTCTGCTACGCGCCGCCATCGACCCACTCAGCGCACCCACCGGGCCCGACGACGGGCGATCCCCCGGGCAACGCCGCCACGACGCCCTCACCGACGTGTGCCGCCTCGCCCTGCGCACCGGCGACCTACCCGAGCACGGCGGCGACCCCGCCCAGATCGTCGTCACCACCGACTACGACACCCTGACCCGGCAACTAGGCTCCGGGACGCTCGACATCGGTGTGCGGCTCACCCCCGCCACCGTGCGCCGGCTGGCCTGCGACGCCACCATCCTGCCCGCCGTCCTCAGCAGCGCCGGTCAGGTCCTCGACGTCGGTCGACAACGCCGACTCATCACCGGCCCACTGCGGCGGGCACTGGTGCTCCGCGACGGGGGATGCGCCTTCCCCGGCTGCGACCGACCACCCCGCTGGTGCGCCGCCCACCACATCCACCACTGGGCCGACGGCGGCCCCACCAACCTCGACAACGCGGTGTTGCTCTGCGGCCACCATCACCGACATATCCACCACAGCCACTGGACAGTCCGCCTCGGTGACGACGGGCACCCCGAGTTCATCCCGCCCGCCTGGCTCGACCCCGACCAACTACCACGCCGCAACCACTACCACCGGCGCAGATAGCGGCGACGAGCACAAGATCCGAGCGGCCGACGAGCAGAGTCCCCGTCCCGGCTACCCGCTCGTGGTGGGATGCGCCCCTGCGTCGCAACACGCCGCCCTCGCCTGTCGGTGGTGTGCGATACCTTGCGCGCCGGACACGAGGCGGGGATGGGCCCGATCGGGCGCACGGGACTGTCGGGCTCAGCGTCGCGCCCGTACGGACGCCGCGCATGGGGTGTTCGGCCAGATCCGCGTCGAGCTGGAGAAACCGGCGCGGTGGCTTGACCTGAAGCTCGGGTGAGGTCCTAGCCTTCGACATCGGAGGTAATGCATGAGCATGGAAGTTACCGCGTGGATGTCTCTGCACCACGCGATGAACGCGCAGGACGAGCGTCCGCTGTCCCGCGCGACGTTGAAGCGCATCGCGCGGTTCGCGCGACCACACCGTGGGTTGATCGTCAGGTTCCTGCTGTTGAGTGTGGTGACGGCGGTGCTCACGGTCGCGGCGCCGGTCCTCGCCGGGCGGGTGGTCGACGCGATAGTGGACGGCGCCGACAGCGGTGTCGTGATCCGGCTGGCGGTGCTGATCGCCCTGATCGCGCTCGCCGAGGCCGGCCTGGGTCTGGTGACGCGGTTCCTCTCCGCGAGCATCGGCGAGGGACTGATCGTGCAGCTCCGGACGGCGGTCTTCGACCACGTCCAGCGCATGCCGGTGGCGTTCTTCACCCGCACCCGCACCGGTGCGCTGGTCAGCCGTCTGAACAACGACGTGATCGGCGCGCAGCGGGCCTTCAGCGACACGCTGTCGAGCGTGGTCGGCAACACCGTCACGCTGATCCTGACGTTGGCTGTGATGCTCACCTTCTCGTGGCAGATCACGGTGCTGGCGCTCGTCCTGCTGCCCATCTTCGTGCTTCCCGCCAGGCGGATGGGGTCGAAGCTCGCCCGGTTGCAGCGGGAGGCGGCCGAGCACAACGCGGCCATGAGCACCCGCATGACGGAACGCTTCTCCGCGCCCGGGGCCACGCTGGTCAAGCTGTACGGGCGGCCGGCCGAGGAGTCCGCCGAGTTCGCGGCACGGGCCCGACGGGTCCGCGACATCGGCATCCGTACCGCGATGCTCCAGTGGGTCTTCATCACCGCGCTCACCGTCGTCGGCTCGCTGGCGCTGGCCCTGGTCTACGGGCTGGGCGGCCTCTTCGCCCTGCGGGGCAGCCTCGAAGCCGGCACCGTGGTCGCCCTCGCGCTGCTCCTGTCGCGCCTCTACGCGCCGTTGACGTCGCTGGCCAGCGCCCGGGTCGAGGTGATGAGCGCGCTGGTGAGCTTCGAGCGGGTGTTCGAGGTCCTCGACCTCAAGCCGTTGATCCTCGACAAGGCCGACGCCCGGCCCCTCCCGGACGGGCCGGTCGCCGTGGAGTTCGAGGGCGTACGGTTCGGCTACCCCTCGGCGGACAAGGTGTCGCTCGCGTCCCTGGAGGACGTGGCGAAGCTCGACACGCGTGGCGGCGAGGACGTGCTGCACGGTGTGTCGTTCCGCGCCGAGGCGGGGCAGATGGTCGCGCTCGTCGGGTCCTCCGGGGCGGGCAAGTCGACCATCGCGCAGCTCGTGCCACGCCTGTACGACGTCGAGGACGGAGCGGTGAAACTCGCCGACGTCGACGTGCGCGACCTGTCGTCCGAGTCGATCCGGACGGCGTTGGGTGTGGTGACCCAGGACGGGCACCTCTTCCACGAGAGCATCCGCGCCAACCTGGCGTTCGCCCGCCCGGACGCGACCGAGGACGAGATGTGGGACGTGCTGGGCCGGGCCCGGCTCGACGAGCTGATCCGCTCACTCCCGGACGGGCTCGACACCGTCGTCGGGGAACGCGGTTACCGACTGTCGGGCGGGGAGCGGCAACGGCTCACCATCGCGCGACTGTTGCTGGCCCGCCCGCGCGTGGTCATCCTCGACGAGGCGACCGCGCATCTCGACTCCACCTCTGAGGCGGCGGTCCAGGACGCTCTCGCCGAAGCCCTGACCGGCCGGACGAGCGTGGTCATCGCACACCGGCTCTCCACCATCCGGGCGGCCGATCAGATCCTCGTCGTCGAGGACGGGCGCATCGTCGAACGCGGGCGGCACAGTGATCTGCTCGCCGCCGGTGGCCGGTACGAGGAGCTGTACCGCACGCAGTTCGCCCAGGACCAGCCATCCGCCCAGGACCAGCCAGCCGTCCAGGAGCAACGCGTCGCCGTCTGAGTCGGCCCCGAAACCCTGCCGCCGCCCGCCCGGAGAAAGCCCGGACGGGCGGCGGCACCAAACGATCAGGCGCCTACCCGCAGGAACCCCGGCCGGGGCGGCACCGGACGATCAGCCGCCCGCCCGAAGGAGACCCGAGCGGGCGGCAGCGGACGATCAGTCGTCGTCGTCCTTGTCGTCCGCTTCGTCGTCCTTGTCATCGTCGTCATCGTCGTCGTCGACCGGCTCCTGCTCGGCCTTGACCACCGAGCCGTTGTCCCGGTCGACGTCCACCTCGTGCTCGGTGTCGCCCGCGACGATCTCGACGCTCCACACCGGACGGCCGTTCTCGTCCTCGGCCTCGACCTCGACGATCTGACCGCCACCGGCCTCGGCGAGCGCGATCTCACCGGCGCGCTGCTGGTCGACCGCACTGCCCGCCGGAGCGCCGCCCGTGGACGGAGCGCCGCTCGACGGCGTACCCGATGGGGTGCCGGCCGACGGCGATCCGCTGGCCGACGGCGTGCCGCTGGCCGACGGCGCGTCTGTGGGCGTCGGCGCGACGGTCGCCGCCGCGAGGGTCGTGCCGCCCGACCGCGAGTCGTTCGCGGCGTTGACGCCCAGCGCGACCCCGGCCGCCGCCAGCACCGCCGACCCGCCGACCGTCGCCAGAAGCAGATTGGTGCGCTTCATCGTGGTCTCCACCTTTCCTCGGTTGTCGACTCCGAGGATCGGCGATACCGGGATAGCACCGCGCTGTCCGAACGCTAAGGCCGGGTTAAGCAGGGGAACCAGGCGAGCCAGCGACCCGGGCGGACCAGCTATCCGGGCGAACCAGCTACCCGGGCGGACCGACGACGTCGGCCCCGCCGAGCTCCCGGGCTTCGCCCGGCCGAACGGGTCAGAGCGCCATCCGCATGAAGACGTCGGCGCGGGCGTACGGCGGGAGCGGGACCTGCTCGGGGCTGACGTGCTGAAAACCGGCGGTCTCGTAGAGGTGCACGGCGTTCGGAAGCTTGGTGCTGCTGCCCAGGAACAGGGTGGCCGCGCCGAGCTGGCGGGCGCGTTCGATCGCCGCCTCGATGAGCTGTCGGCCGACGCCCTTGCCGCGCACCGCCGGGGTCACCGCCATCTTCGACAGTTCGAACACGTCGTTCGAGCTGCGGACCACTGCGACACAGCCGATGATCACCCCACCGTCGCGGACGATCAGCACGTCGCCGCCCGGTTCGACGATGGCGGCGAACGGGTCGTCGAGCGTCTTGCGGTCCGACTCCTCGATCGTGAAGAAGTGGGAGATCCATTCTTCGTTCAACGTCCGGAATGCCTCCGCCTCCTCGGCGGTGGTCATGGACGTGACGGTCAGCGCGCTCGGGTTCATCGCCCGATTCTGCGGTCGCCCCTGCTCGAACGTCCAATGTTTTGAGCCGCGCGCGGGGCGCGCTGATCTGCTCGGCGCGAGGGGCTAGCCGCGCCGGTCGAGTTCCGCCTCCAGCCGCTGGACCAGCGTCTTGCGGTCCTTGCCGGCGCGCTCGTTGCGCAGCGCGGTCTTGAGCTGGCGGGTGTCGAGGCCACGAACGAGCTTGACCGCGTCGGTGACCGACATCTCCGTCATCCGCCCGGCCGTGGTGGCGTCTCGACGCGCCCGTTTGGCCGGTCCGGTGTTCGCCACGTACTGCTTGCCGCTTCGGGACGCTTCGCGTTTCTTGGTGTCGGTCGCGCGCTTCTGGCTCTCCGACATCTCGTCCCAGGCCTTCTTGGGCAGGTAGCGGCTCGTCGTGCCGTTCTTGCGGGCCCGGGTGTCGCCCTCCTTCGTCTGCCACTTCTCGTTGCCCCAGCGCTGAAGGGCCTTCTGCCGCTCGTCCTTCTGCCCCAGGAAGCCCCCGCCGCGCCTCTTGTACTCCTGCGTGACCAGTTGCGACTTACGCGCCGACCACTGCCCCGGCCGACCGCCCTTGTCGGAAGCCTTGATCTCTTCCTTGATCTGCTCTCTGAGCTCGGGTTTCGTATACCGCGCCATGCCTGGCAGCTACCCGGGACCGCAGCGCCTATGCCTCCGGCGTCGACGTCGGCGGCCCGAGCCGCAGCAGCACCTGGGCCCCGCCACCCACACCGGCCCGCACGTCGAGGCGACCACCGGCTGACTGCGCGGCGCGGCGGGCGATGTCCAGACCGAGGCCCGTCGAACCGGCAGCGCTCGCGCCCCGCTGGACCGCGCCGGCCGGCATGCCCGGGCCCTCGTCGGTGACGCTGAGGACCACGTCCCCGGCGTCGCGGGCGAGCCGGACGGCGAACGGCGTGCCGTCGGCCGTGTGCGCGAAGACGTTGCCGAGCAGCGCGTCCACCGCCGCCGTCAGATGGTCGGCGGCCACACCGACCGGGAGGGGGCCGGACGCCAGGTCGAGGGTGACGGCCCGACCGGTGTCCTCGGCCAGCACCGACCAGAACGCGACCCGGTCGGCGACGATCGCGGCGGCGTCCGAGACGGCCGGTTGCGCGGCCGGTGAGTGACGCCACCGGGCCTGCCGGATCAGCCCGGTGACCGCGCGTTCGAGACCGTCGGCCGCGGCGGTGATCCGGGCGGCGTCGTCCGGGTCGCGCAACGACTCCGCTTCCAGCCGCAACGCCGTCAGCGGGGTACGCAACTGGTGCGACAGGTCGGCGACCTGTTCGCGCTCCTGGACCAGGAGTACCTGGATGCGGGTGGCGAGATGGTTGAGCGCGCCGGCCACCTCGCGCAGCTCGGCCGGACCGGCGGGGGTGACCCGGGCGTCCAACTCGGCGTTGGCCAGCCGGTGCGAGACGGCGGAGAGGTCGCTGATCGGCCGGACCAGGGTGCGCGCCAACCGGTCGGCGACCAGCAACCCGATCACGACGAGGATCACGCCGAGGAACGCCAGCACCAGCCAGGCTCGGGTGACCCCGGCGGTCAGTTCGTGCTGCGGCACCGCGATCCGGATCACGCCGGTGCCGTCCGCCCGACCCTGCACGGCGATCACCACCTCCCGGCCGTCCGCCGACTCCCCGGTGAGGCTCTGTCCACGCGCGGCCAGGGCCACCGCCGGGGTTCGGGGAGTCTGCGCGCCGAGCACCGTCCCGTCGGGGAGGAAGACACTCACCGCCCGGCCGGATTCCGCCGCGAGCTGCTCCACGGTGAGCCGGATGGTCGCCGCGTCGGCGGTGCCGACCACCGGGACGAGACTCTGCGCGTCGGCGGTGGCCCGAACGGTGGCACGGTCCTCCGCGACGGTACGGACCAGCAGCGCCAGCGGCACCAGGAACGCGACGAGGGTGAGCACACTGACCGCGGCGACCAGCAGCGCGAGCCGCGCCCTCACGGCTGCGCCGCCGGCGCTTCGAGGCGGACCCCGACCCCGCGCACGGTGTGCAGGTAGCGCGGCTGCTGGGCGTTCTCCCCCAACTTGCGACGCAACCAGGACAGGTGCACGTCGACGGTCTTGTCCGCGCCGCCGTACGGGATCTGCCAGACCTCGGTGAGCAGCTCACGTTTGGTGACCACCTGGCCGGGGCGGCCGGCCAAATGGTGCAGCAGGTCGAACTCACGGGGGGTCAGCTCGACAGCCACCCCGTCCAGGGTGACCTGCCGGGCGCGGGGGTCCACGCGCAGCCCACCGACCACGAGTGCCGGATCCGGTGCGTCGGCACCCGAGGGGCCCCGGCGCAGCACCGCACGGGCGCGGGCGTCGAGCTGCGCCGCGGTGAACGGCTTGACCACGTAGTCGTCGGCACCCGCGTCGAGCACCCGCACGATCTCGGTCTCGTCGTCGCGGGCGGTGGCCACGATGACCGGCACCGAGCTGACCGCGCGCAGCATCCGCAGCAGTTCGCGCCCGTCCAGGTCGGGCAGGCCCAGGTCGAGCACGACGAGGTCGGGCCGGTCCTCCAGCGCGTCGCGGAGCCCGGCCATCGCGGTCGAGGCCGCGGCCACCGCGTGGCCGCGTTCCCGAAGGGCACGGATCAGCGGGGTACGGATGGTCAGGTCGTCCTCGATCAGCAGCAGGCGGGCCACAGGTGGCAGGCTAACCGCTGCCGCCGCTGACGAGACGCACGTTAACCGTGCCTTAGCCTCCGGATGTGCCGACGACAACGATGGATCGGGGATAGTCGGAGCATGGGCCGTCGTTCGATCCTCGTCGCCACCGGGTGGGTGGCGACCGCCGCCGTGGCGACCCTGATCGGGGTGGGCGCGATCCGGTTGGTGGGCGAGAGCATCACCGGCACCCCGGGTGGGGTGCGCAGCGAGGCCGAGATCGAGCGGGCGCTCGCCGCGCCGGAACCGACGCCCACCGGCGCGACGGGCACCGCTCCGACTGCGCCGGGCACGAGCGCCGCGCCGAGCGCCGGGGTCCGCCGGGGGTTCGCCACCGACGGCGGTACGGCGGTGGCCGAGTGCGGCACCGGCGGCGTACGCCTCGTGTCCTGGGCGCCCGCGCAGGGCTACCGGGTCCGCGACGTGGACCGGGGGCCGGACGACGACGTCGAGGTCACGTTCGAGGGGCCGAACCGGGAGTACGAGTTGAAGGTGCGCTGCATCGGCTCGGAGCCGGTGTCCGTCGCCGACGACTGAATGCCGCCGAGCAATCGGTGTGAGGGGCGGCGGGCTACCGGCGTTGCAGGGCGTCCACCAACCTGCGGATCGTCGCGCGTGCGTCCTCGAGATCGCTGAGGCTGAGGCCGGCCCGGTCGACGGCCTCCCGGCGGTCGGCGTCCGAGCGTTGCAGTAAACCGGTGAGCGTGTTCCGGCCCGCTTCGGTGAGTGTCACGAGCGGCGCGCGGCGATGATCGGGGTTGTCGTGCAACTCCACCATCGCGGCCCGGGTCAGGTCGTCGACCACCCGCTGCACGCTCTGTCGAGCCAGGCCGAGTCTGCGCGCCGCGCTCGCGACGGTGCGGGAGCCGTCGGAGAGCACGCTCATCACGTGCCATCGCGCGGCGGTTTGCCCCTCTTCGCGGGCGAGCTCCTCACTCGAGCGCCGGGACTCGCCCGCCAGCTCGTACACGTCCGCCATCAGCAGCCGGTACGCGTCGACCCGGTCCCGCTTTCGTTCCGTCATCGACGGCATCGTACCAACATTGACAGCCCACTACGCTAATGACAGCATGCTGTCATGATTCTTCGACTGTGGAGCGGGTGGACCGAGCCCGCTCACGCCGACGCCTACGAGCGGTTGTTGACCCGGGACATCGCGCCCGCGATCCTCGCCCGGGGCGTGGACGGGCTACGGGAGCTTCGGGTGCTGCGCCGCTGCCCGCAGGAGCTGGACCCCACCGAGGGCAGCGAGTTCCTCACCGCCATGACGTTCACGGATCTCGCCGCGGTGTCGGCCTTCACCGGCGGTGACCCGTCCACCTCCGTCGTCCCGCCCGCCGCCCGTGACCTGCTCGGACGCTTCGATCGGCAGTCCCGGCACTATGTGAGCCGGGCGGTGTTCCGCGACGGTGGCGGGAGAACCTCGCTCGGATGAGCAGTCCGCCGCATCACCGACCCGATGGCTGTTCACGGTCCACGTCTCGACCGAGGGCGACCATGCGCAGGGTCTCCTCGCGACGTCGCACGAGCAGCACCCCGGCCAGGAAGGTCACCGGCGCGACGAGCACCAGCATCGCCCACTGCGCCGGCACCAGGGGGACGGCGTGTCCCATGTTCATGGTCGAGGTGACCCAACCGGCGAGGGCGCTGTCGATCACCAGGGCGAGGGCTGCCACGGGCAGGAGCATGACGACGATCCGTCGGCGTACCGTCGGGGCGAGCGTGGCCACCGCGATCACCATGGCCGACGCGGCGACCGCCAGGCCCGCGACGTAGAGCCAAACGACCAGCTCACTGCTCGCCTCGATGCCGTAGAAAGCCTGGTAGGACACTCCACCGTCGACGTCGAACGTGGGACTGTTCAGCCGGTTCGTCACCAACAGCACGACCATCGCCGCCGGCGCGAGCAGCAGAGCCGGCAGTCGGCGTACGCCCAGCACCGCGATCGCCCGGCGACGCGGCGTCGGCACGGTGAGCGCGGCGGCAGCCACCACGGCGAGGGCGAACTGCGGCAGTGTGTCCACCACGTACGTCGGGTTGGCGCCGGTCTGCGGGGCGACGAGCGCACCCCAACCGAGCACACCGGCCCAGGCCAGACCGGCGGCGACCCAGCGCCACCCGAGTAGCACCGCCGCGCAGACGCCCGCCCAGCCGACGACGCGCAGCCAGTCGACGGGATCCGGGCCGCTCGGCACGAACCCGGGCGGCAGGCCCGGCACGCGGACGAGCTGGTCGAGCAGCGCCTTGCCGGCGAACGCCAGCAGGACGGCAGCGACCAGCAGGCCGGTCACCGCCGCCGCGTCGGTCCAGCTCGGCTCGGTGAATCCCCGTGCGCTCACCCGCAGCCGCGCCCGCAAGCCGGCGCCGATCAGATTCCGCACGTCGGCGGCGGCGGGTCGCCGCTGGCCCGGCCGCGCAGCGGCGAGAAGCACGGCCAGCATCTCGTCCTCGTACACCCGACGGTGTTCCCACGGATAGACGGCCAGCAGCCGCCGGTAGCGGCGCTCCAGATCGTCGCTGCTCACACCGCACCCCCGTCGGCGATCAGGCCGCCGCGACGCAGCCGCGACCGGGCGGCCTCGGCGTTGTGCCGCAGCCGGGACGCCTCTTCGCTGAGTCGCCGCGCGCCCAGCGCGGTGAGGCGGTAGTAGCGGCGAAGTCGCGACTGCACCACCTCCTCGCGCTCGACCTCGATGAGACCGTCGGCGCGGAGCCGATCGAGGACGGCGTAGAGGGTGCCGGCGCGCAGCCGCACCCGGCCGTCGGAGATGCGCAGCACGTCCTCGATGACGGCGTACCCGTGCAGGGGCGCCTCCGCCAACGCGGTGAGCACCAGGAACGTCGGTTCCCGCAGTGGAGGCTCAGCCATGCCAGAGAGCATATACAGTCTGTCGTTATATACAAGGCGAGAAAGTGCGTGGCCGGCACGGATCTCCGTGCCGGCCACGTCATCGGTGGTGGCTCAGCTGGTGTACGCCTCGACCTCCCAGAGCGAGTGGCCGTACCCGGTGCCCCGGGCAGTGCCGTTGATCCGCAGATAGCGACCGTTGGCGTTGAGCGCGGTGTGTTCGTCCACCCCGCCGTCGCCGCCGGTCACCGACTTCACTGTGGTCCAGGTGGTGCCGTCGTTCGAGGTCTGGATCTGGTACGCGCTGCTGTACGCCGCCTCCCAGCTCAGCTTGACCCGACCGATCGCGGTCGGGCTGCCGAGGTCGACGCGGATCCACTGCGGGTCGGAGAAGGTGCTCGACCAGCGGGTGGTGAGGTTGCCGTCGACAGCCTGGGCTCCGGTCACGTCGGCTCCCTCGTTGCTGGACGTCGTCGTCGGCTTGTTCAGGAGCAGGTTGCCGGTCGGTCCGGTCGGGCCGCCGGTGCCGCCGTACACCTCGAACTCGAACAGCGAGTAGCCCCAGGCGGTGCCCCGGGTGGTGCCGAGGAGTCGGACGTACCGGCCGGAGCCGGTGAGCCCGGTCAGGTCGTCCACTCCGCCGTCGCCGCCGGTCACCGTGCGGATCGTGGTGAAGGTGACGCCGTCCGGTGAGGTCTGGATCTGGTATCCGCTGCCGTACGCCGCCTCCCAGGTCAGCTTGACCCGGTTGATCGCGTAGCTGGCACCGAGGTCCACGTCGATCCACTGCGGGTCACTGAACGCGCTGCCCCAGCGGGTGCCGGCCACGCCGTCGAACGCGTTGGCCGCGGTGAACGCGCCCTCGAAGCTGGACGCTCGCGCCGGCTTGCCCCGGGCCAGGTTCGCGCCCGGCTCGGGATCCGGGTCGGGGTCCGGGTCCGGCCCCGGGCCGCCCGGGCTGGTGGAGAGGGTGAACTCGTCGATGTCGAAGTAGGGGCCGGTGCCCTTGAAGACCAGGAACAGGGTCCGGGTGCCGGTGACGGCGGTGACCCCTCCGGTGACGGTGGCGAAGGTGGCGTACCCGCCGGTGGGTGTGACGGTGGCCGAACCGACCAGCGGGCCGGTGGGCGAGTCCACCCGCAGCTCCAACGTGCCACCGCCGCCGGCCGGCGCGCCGACCCGGGCGCTGAACGACTGGACGCCGGTCAGGTTGTAGGGGCGGAACGAGATCCAGTCGTTGTTGTCGATGTAGCCGACCGCCGCGCCGCCGTGCCCGGCCGCACCGGCGACGATCTGCACGCCGGACGAGTCACCGAAGTGCTCGGCCTGACGTACCCGGGGTTGCAGGACGGCCTGGGTGTGCGTGGTCAGCGCGGGCTGACCACCGCCGCCCAGGTCGGTGTACTCGGCGTCGATGATGCCGAAGATGTTCGCCGCGGTGTCGTGCTCGCCGTCGGCCGAGGTCTGGATGACCCCGGAGCAGCCCTGCACACTGCCGAGCTGGTGCCCGTGCGAGTCGTGGCCGAGGACGTAGTTCACCTTCACCCGGGCGCAGTTGATCGCACCGTCCTGGGCGTCGGTGACGGTGACGGTGAACGGCACCGCGTCCCCGAAATTGAAGGTCTGCCCGTTCAACGGGGTGTTCACGGTGACCACCGGGGCGCTGTTGCCGACCGTGACCACCACGCTCGCGGTCGCCGTCTTGCCGGTGGTGTCCCGGACCGTCAACGTCGGGCTGCGGGTCCCGTTCGTCGTGTACGTGAAGCTGGGGTTAGCGGCGGTCGAGTCGGTGGTGCCGTTGTTGTCGAAGTCCCAGGCGTAGGTGAACGGGTCCCCGTCCGGGTCGAGCGTGCCGGCCGACGAGAAGGCCACGGTCAGCGGCGCGGTGCCGCTGGTCGGAGTGGCGGACACCTTCGCGACGGGCGCCCGGCCCTCGCGGGCGTACTCGATGCGGTAGAGCGCCGAGTTCGCGTCGCCGTTGAACCAGCCGGTGCCGTAGTCGAGGACGTAGAGCGCGCCGTCGGGGCCGAACTCCATGTCCATGACCTGGGTGCCGGTCCACGGGAACGGGTTGATCTTCAATGGTTGGCCGGTCGAGTCGAGCTTGATGTTCTTGATCCAGCGGCGGCCGAACTCACCGGCGAAGTAGGTCCCGTCGTAGTACTCGGGGAACGCCACGGGCGAGGTGCTGGTGCGGTCGTACCGGTAGACCGGCCCTCCCATCGGCGACAGACCGCCGCCGGTGAACTCGGGCGGCGAGCCGGAGCCGCCGTACGGCAGCCAGGCCGGGATCGCCGGGGGCAACTGGGTGATGCCGGTGTTGTTGGGCGAGTTGTTCACCGGCCCGCCCGCGCAGTCGAACTTCGGCCCGGACGGCCCGGACGGGAAGGCGTAGTCGTTGTAGGCGTCGTTACGGGCGGTGCAGTAGGGCCAGCCGTAGAAGCCGGGCCGGTCGATCCGGGCGAACTCGACGTTGCCCGCCGGGCCCCGGTTGGGGTCGGCGGTGCCCGCGTCCGGACCGTAGTCGCCGAGGTAGACGACGCCGGTGGCCTTGTCCACGCTCATCCGGAACGGGTTGCGGAAACCCATGGCGTAGATCTCCGGACGGGTCCGCGCGGTGCCCGGGGCGAACATGTTGCCGGCCGGGATGGTGTAACCACCGGCCGCGCTCGGCTTGATCCGGAGCACCTTGCCGCGCAGGTCGTTGCTGTTCGCCGAGGTGCGCTGCGCGTCGAACGCCGGGTTGCGCCCGGCGCGCTCGTCGATCGGGGTGAAGCCGGCCGAGTCGAACGGGTTGGTGTCGTCGCCGGTGGACAGGTAGAGGTTGCCCGCCGCGTCGAAGTCCATGTCGCCGCCGACGTGGCAGCACATGCCCCGGCTGGTCGGCACGTTGAGGATCAACGTCTCGCTGGCCAGGTTGATGGTGTTGTCCGCGTTCACGGTGAACCGGGCCAGCCGGTTGACGCCGTCCCAGACCGCGAAGTCGGCCGGGGTGCCGGTGGCCGGCGCACCACCACCGGGGGTGCTCAGTGGTGGGGCGTAGAACGCGTACACCCAGCGGTTGGTGGCGAAGTTGGGGTCGGCCTTGATGCCCTGCAGACCTTCCTCATCCCCGGTGTAGACCGGCAGGGTGGCGGCGATCTTGGTGTTGCCGTTGGCGTCGGTGTGCCGGATCACGCCGTTGCGGGAGGTGTGCAGCACACCCCGGTCGGGCAGGACGGTGAGACTCATCGGCTCACCGGTCTCGGCCGCGCCCTTGGCCAGCTCCACCTGTTGGAAGCTGCTGGTGACGGTTCCACCGCAGTCGGCGTCGACCTCCCCCGCCGCGGTCCTGATGCCGCCGAGCAGGTGCTGGCGGAAACTCGCCTCGCTGTACGACGCGTCGGTGTGCCCCAGGCCGGTGTACCAGGCCCGACCGCCGGAGTAGTTCTGGCACCAGGAGATCGGGTGGTCGGCTCCCATGCTTCCGCCGGTGTAGGTGGTCTCGTCCAATGTGGCCAGGACGTGCACGTTGCCCCGGGGGTTGGTGCGGTAGTTGTACAGCTCGTCGAACCGGCTCCACCGCTGCGGCAGCCCCGCCGTGGACGGGTGCACCTGGTCGGCGACCTTGACGGTGACGGTCTGCTCGGCCGGGTGCGAGGCGAAGTACGCCCCGACCAGCCCGCCGTACCACGGCCAGTCGTACTCGGTGTCGGAGGCGGAGTGCACCCCGACGTACCCGCCGCCGCCGGTGATGTAGCGCTCGAACGCGGCCTGCTGGGCGGCGTTGAGCACATCCCCGGTGGTGGACAGCCAGATCACCGCGGCGAACCGGTCCAGGTTGGCGTCGGTGAACTGCGCGGCGTCCTCGGTGGCCTCGACGGTGAACCCGTTGGCCGCGCCGAGCTGCTGGATGGCGGCGATGCCGGGGGTGATGGATCCGTGCCGGAACCCGGCGGTCTTGCTGAAGACCAGGACGGTGAACGGTGCGGCGCTGGCCGTGGGTGGCGCGGCGACGATGCCGCCCGCCACGAGGATCGTGCTCAGCGCGAGGCCGAGCCACGATCTCAGGGATCTGCGCACAGTGGGGTCCTTTCGCGGTGCGGGGACGGCGTGCGCCGATCACGCCAGGCGGGTGGTGGGACGAGACATGTGAATGCATCGTTGCGTCCCGGTTGCGGGCGCGTCAAGCACTCTCCCACCATCCGTGAGAGCGTTATCTCCGCAGGTCAGCGACGACTGCGTCAGGCAAGATCGAATAACGCTTTTCGGGCCGCGATCCGCGCGTGGAGGGCCCCGGAGCCATCGGACCCCTCCACACGATCGCCCGTCCGCGTTCAGCGCGAGTAGTACTCGACGACGAGTTGCTCGTCGCAGACGACCGGAACCTCCGACCGCAGCGGGAGCCGGACCAGCCGGGCGGTCAGGTCGGACAGGGTGACGTCGAGATAGGGGGCGGGCCGCTCCGGAGCGTGCGCCCCGGCCGCCGCGACGACGAAGGGAGCCTTGCCCCGGCTGCGTTCCGCCACGGCGATGACGTCACCGGGTTGCAACCGCGCGGACGGCCGGTCCACGCGGCGGCCGTTCACGGTGACGTGCTGGTGGGTGACGACCTGGCGCGCCTGGTAGATGGTGCGGGCCAGACCGGCGCGCAACACCAGGGCGTCCAACCGGCTCTCCAACTCGACGATCAGCTCTTCGCCGGTCTTTCCCGGCCGACGCACGGCCCTGTCGAACGCACGCCGCAACTGCCCCTCGTGCAGGTCGTACTGCGCCTTGAGTCGCTGCTTCTCCAGCAGCCGGACCTTGTAGTCGCTGGTGGTGCGCCGAGCACGGCCGTGCTGTCCCGGCGGGAACGGGCGGCGCTCGAAGTAGCGCACACATTTCGGGGTCAGCGCGATGCCCAGGGCACGGGAGCGCTTGACCTTGGGGCGGGTCTGATTCATTCTTCACCTCTCAACTAAGGTAAGGCTAACCTTATTAGGAGATGATCGCC
This sequence comes from Micromonospora sp. WMMD964, assembly GCF_029581455.1. Classification (NCBI taxonomy): domain Bacteria; kingdom Bacillati; phylum Actinomycetota; class Actinomycetes; order Micromonosporales; family Micromonosporaceae; genus Micromonospora; species Micromonospora sp. WMMD964. The sequence continues at coordinate 5,211,936 of NZ_CP120860.1, forward strand.
TTGAGCAAGCTCCCGACCAGCACGGCGGACTCCACCGACGACGCGGCCGTGCGACTCCGGTCGATGCTCGTCGCCGCCGACTCGCTCACAGTGCGCGTCCCGGGCATCGAGGCGTACGTCGGCGGACGGCACGCCGTGACGGGTGACGGGCGGTTGCGGGTGGAACTACCGGCCAGGAGCCACCTGACCGACCACCTCACGCACCAGCGGGAGACCGTGGCAATGGTCGAGGTGACCGACCTGGCACCCACTCCGGTCCGCGACCGGGTACGCGGGCGCGGCACGCTCACCGGTTGGCTGGTGACCGAGGCGGTACTGACCGCAGGGGATCAGGAACCGGTCGCGGTCCTCGACCTCGCCACCGCCGAGTTGACGGTCGACGGCCGCTCCACACACGTCGATCCGGACGCGTTCGCGACCGCCCGGCCCGATCCGCTGGCCGCCTCCGAAGCCGACCTGCTGTGCCACCTCGACCACCACCACCCGCAGACCGTCGAGCGGCTGTGCCGCCTGGTACCCGCCCGGCAACTGCAGGGCGTCCGCCGGGTCCGGCCGGTCCGACTGGACCGCCACGGGCTCGTACTCCGGCTGGAACTGACCGCTGGTGACCGGGACGTCCGGCTGAGGTTCCGCACGCCACTGCGGCATCCGGACCATCTCGGCCTCGAGATCGAGGCACTGCTGCAGCAAGCTCACGGCTGCCGATCCCGACGCGCCCGCTGACGGGCGCCTCCGCAGGGGTTAGGTAAGGCTGCCCTAGGCAAAATATCCTGAGAAAGCGCGAATTGTCCTGTCGGTGCCGGGTACTGCGTTGACCCGCACCACCGACGGAAGCGAGATCGCCGATGACCGACATGCTGGAGATGCCGCGGGTCCACGAGTGCACAGTCACCGACTGCGGCTACAACCACGACGGCTGCCACGCGTTCGCCATCACCATCGGGCAGCAGAACGCCAACTGCGCCACGTTCATCGACACCTCGGCGAAGGGCGGGCTCGACCGCGTCATCGCCCAGGTCGGGGCCTGCAAGCGCAGCGACTGCCGACACAACGCCGAGTTGGAGTGCCACGCACCGTCCATCCGGGTGGGCCCGGGCCAGGACATCGCCGACTGCCAGACGTACCAACCAGGCTGAGCGCGTATCGACGGGGGCGGCCGTGACGGTCGCCCCCGTCGCGTCCCCGGTCAGCGACCACCCGCGGCCAGTTCGGCGATCATCCCCTCGCAGCTTCGGACGACGACCTGCGCGCCGCGCCGCTGCGCCAGCGGAAGCAGCGGATCCTCGGCCCGGTCCCGCCACCGCCACTGCGCGTCGGAGGCGACCTCCCAGAGCCGCTGCGCGGTCGCCTCGTGCTCGACACCGAGCCGGGCGGCGAGACCCACCCCGTTGCCCCCGACCAGCCGCTGCGCCTCGTCGGCCAACGCCGCGTCGAACCCGAGCCGGGTGTTGCGCAACGCCACCAGCAGGCGCAGCTCCCGGAACTCGTGCGCGCCGGCGAGGATCTGCTCGACCGCGCCGACCAACTCGTCGGACCCCCGGGCCGGCTCGGCCCGCAGCACCGCCTCCACGGCGGCCAGCGCGGACCGGGCCTTCAGCGCGTCGCGGCGGTCGATGAAGCAGCGGGTCACCGACTCGCGCAGCTCGGTGAGACCGCTGCGCCGGATCAGCTCGGCGGAGAGCTTCACCCGACTGTCGAACCCACTTCGGACCAACGTGGCCGCGAGCCGGACGCCGAAGATCCCGAACCGATCCAGCAGTGCGGCGCGCACCTCGGTGTCCAGGTGAACCGGCAACTCGCCTCGGAGGAACCGATCGGTGGAGATCAGGTGGGCGTCCAACTCCGCACGGGGTACGCGGGCCAGGGCCGCCAGCGCCGCGAAGTCCGACTCGCCGAGCATCCTGCCCGCCAGGCCGAGCATCCCACTGCACGCCACGACGTTCACGCTGAGCGCGCTCACCCGCGGATCGCGGTAGTGCCGTCGAGCGAGCTGGCGGGCGGTCAGCAGGCCGTCGATCCGGCCTCCCCCGGTCTCGTCCGCCCGGGACAGCACCATGAGCACGTTGACCGGGGCGGCCTGCCCGACGGCACCGTCCCGGGCCGCCTCCAGCACCCGCAGGTCGCTGTCGCGTCCGTCGCGGGTCAGGTACAACACCGCGTCCGAGTCCCGCAGCACCCGCTCCAACACCGACGCCCGGCCCTGCTCGACGTCACCGTTGACCGCCGGGGTGTCGATGAGCGTGATCTGCCGCAGCGCCCGCGTGGGCCACTGCACGACGATGTCGCGTAGGTCGCCGGTGTCCCAACCGAGGTCCACCCGCAGCCCGGTCGCCGACTTCACCACCGCCAACTCCTGCGGAGGCTGACCGGCCGGGTACGCGGTGGCGCGTGGCACCGGACCGTCCTCGTACCAGGTGAAGACGCCCTCGGCCCGCTCGACCGGAGCGACCTCCTCCCCCATCAACGCGTTGAGCACCGTCGACTTACCGGACCGCCACGGGCCCGCCACCGCGATGCGCAGTGGTTGCTCCAACCGGGCCACCTGGTTGCGCAACTGCCCCACCACCCGCGGGTTGTCCTGGTAGAGGCCGATGGCCTGGTGCAGCAGCCCCCAGGCCGCCTCGTCCAACCGCAACCCCACCGTCATGTCTGCGGCTCCAACAGCAGCGGGGCGGACCGAGCGCCGGTCAACTGCTGCGACTGCTCGTAGAGCGCAGCCAGTCGGGTCATCTTCAGCCGGATCTCGCGCTGTCGCTGCTCACGCAGCGAGGCGTCGGTGTCGGCCTCCTGCTTCGCGCTGCGGAACGACTGGACGATGGCCTCCTGCAACTCCTCGGTCAACCCCGTGAAGTGGTCCCGCAGCATCCGTTGCACCTGACGGACGGCGTCGCGGCAGTCCCGGCTGATGCGGACGAAGACGTCGTCGACGTGACGTTGGATGCTGGCCTTGACGGTCGCCTGACGGCGACGGAGCAGCTGCTTGCCCTCGTCGCGGATGCTCTTGCCACCGAAGAGCGCCCCGATGCCCACCGAGACCGGGTTGATCATCGGCATGCCGGCCAGGGTGGTCGCCAGACCGAACATCAGCATGCCGCCGTACGAGCCCTTCATGCCGGTGAACAACTTCTGGCCGGTGGTGAACCTGTCGATCGTCGGCCGTTGCAGCTCCGGTATCCGCTCACCGATGTCGTCCGGCATGGACATCGACCACGGCGGCAGCACGTCGTAGCCGTACCGGTTGAAGTTGGCGGCGACCCGGCGGGCGATCCAGTCGCAGCGCTGGACCAGCCACTCGCGGTTCGCCTCGGCCGCATCGACGAGGCTCCTCTCCAGCCAGTCCTCGAAGGTGTCCCAGGCCACCAGCGGGTCGGCCGTGTCGAACGCCTCGTCCACAGTGCGCAGGATCTCCCGCGTCCGGTCGCGAAGGTCGTACTCGATGTCGGAGAGCAGGTCGCCGATCTCGTCGTTCAGGGTGTTCTGCCAACGGGTGGAACACCTGCGCAGCTCGTCGACCTCGCGCTGCGCCGCGTGCAACCGGGAGATGGGCCCGGACTGCTCCTCGGACTCCTGGGTGGCCAATTCGGCGCGCAGCGGAGCGGCCAACTGCTCCACGACCGTCCGGGCCACCGCCTGCACGGACGCCCGGGCCAGGTGGTCCGCCTTGCCGGCCAGGTCCCGTTGCAGTCGGGCGATCAGCTCGGGAAAGCCGGACTCGGCGTTGAGAGCACGGTCGTCGGCCGCGGCGGCGCGCAGTCGCAGCGCCGCCGACACCGGTATCAGCGTCGCCGGGACGCCGGCCTCGACCAGGTGTCGCCGGTTGCGCTCGGCCACCGCGCGCCAGTCGGCCACCAGGTCGGTCTTGCTCTGCACCACCACCACGTTCGGGTGGGACCGCATCACGTGCAGCACCATGTTCAGCTCGGCGACCGACAGTTCCCGGGTGGAGTCGGAGACCAGCAGCACGATGTCCGCGCGGGCCGGAGCAGCGATCGGGGCGAAACCGCCGACACCGGCGACCTCGTCGGTGCCGGGAGTGTCCACCAGCACCATCCCCGCACGGAGCAGGGCGCGTGGCACCCCGATCTCGACGTACGCCGGGCCGCCGCCCGCCCGACGACCGACGGTTCCGGCCACGCCCGCCGCTACCTGGTTGAGTGCCACCGGGGTTCGCTCGACGGTCACCGCGTCGGCGGTGCCGGCGGAACGGCCCGAGGCGGGTGCCGGGGCCTGCGCCACCGCCGCGGACGGGGCGTCGGCGTGCCGCACGACGGTCGGCAGGACGGTTGTGCGGCCGTCACCGACCGGGCAGGCCGGGGCATTGATGATCGCGTTGATGAGCTGACTCTTGCCCTGGTTCGGTTCGCCGATGACCAGGACGCGCAGCGTCGGGTCCAGCAGTTGGGCACGCTTCTGCCGCACCGTCTGGAGCAGGTCGGCACGACCGTGTGCACTGCACGTGCGGGCGATCTCGTCCAGCACGTCCAACCAGATCCCGGCCATCACCGCACCAAGTGTGCGGATTTCGGCTCAATTATCAAGAGGGACCGGATGGGGAACCCGAAAGGGCCGGACCGTCCGAGACGGTCCGGCCCCCCGCTCCGACCGGAGATCCGGGTCAGAGCAGACCGCCGGTGATACCCAGCAGCCCGTGATCGGACGAGGCGTGCGAGTCGCCGCCGAGCACACCGTCGGTGACCCCGCCGGTCACGTCACCGACCGTGTCGGTGACCCCGGGGAGGATGCTGTCCACCTGGTGCGTCACGCCGCCCACCGTCGACGGCACGTCGAGCGGCGGGACCACGCCGCCGACGACACCGTCGCCGTGCCCGAGGCCCAGCCCACTGAGGGTGTCGTCGACACCGAGGGAGCTGACGACCCCGCCGATCTGACCATGGGTGCCGGAGAGGACACCATCGGTCAGATCGCCGCCGATCAGGTTCGAGTCGGTGACACCGAGCAGACCGCCCGGGTCCCCGACGGTGCCGGTGACGTCCCCGAGGACCGGGTCCGCGATGGCGTCCACCGGCTGCACGACATCGGCGTCGAGGGTGTACGCCACGTCGCCGACACCGGCCAGGTCGGTGTCGAGCCCGTTCGGGCCGACGCCCAGGCCGACGCCCGGCAGCACGGTGATCCCGGCGGCGGCGGTCGACGGGTCGACCGCGATGGCGCCGAGCACGCCGGCCTTGACGTCCACACCGGTGGGCGAACTGGTGACGCTGATCTGCTGCGCCACGCTCTGCAACTGGCCCACCACGTCGGTGGCGTCGGTGACCAGCGGGTCCAACCCGAGCTGCCCGACGACCGGGGCGATCGGCCCGAGGCCCTGCCCCGGCGCGTAGTCGACGACCAGCGGCACCACGTCCTGCACGTCGGCGGCGGTGATGTCGGTCAGGCCGGCACCCCGCAGCGCACCCTCGGGGTCGAGGTCGAAGGCCGACCGCGCGTCGGGGTTCGTCAGCAGGTCGAGCACGAAGTCGTGGAGGGTCTGGTGCGAGTCCATGTGCTGGTTCTCCTCGGATCTGGCGTCGGCGACGTGTCGTACGTCGACAACGACGCTATGGCCGGGGGCACCCCCCGGGCATCGGGGCTCAACCCGAATCCGGGGCGGTTGAACTAGGGACTTCGCCGCCTCGTACGTTAGGGGGACAGGGGGAAACCGTCCCGGCGAGATTAGGGTCCCGACCAGGGGCTGATCTCTGGTACGAACGTAGGAGCCCGCGGGTTTCGCCGGGGGTGGGTCGTCGGCAGCACCGACGCCATCGCCGCCGGCGGCCACCTCACGGGGGGAGAAGAGACGATGCCGTACGTCCTGGGGATAGACATCGGGAGCACCAACACCGCCGCCGCCGTCGCACGGCTGCACGGCACCACCTGGACCCGTCCCGAGGCCGTCCCGCTGCACGTCGACTCCACTGTCGTACCGTCGGTGCTGTGCCTGTCGGAGGACGGCTCGCTGCACGTCGGCGAGCCCGTGACCGACGACGGCAGCCGCACCACACGCGACTTCGTCCACCGCATCGGCGACGACGTGCCGGTGCTGCTCGGCGGCGAGTCGTGTGCGCCGCAGACCCTCACCGCGGAGCTCGCGGCGTGGGTGGTGGAGCGGGTCCACGCCCAAGAGGGTGGGTCGGCCGAGGCGATCGTGCTCAGCCACCCGGCGGGGTGGCGCCCGTACCGGCGGGAGGTGCTGCACCGGGCACTGTCCGGCTTCGGCCTGCGCAACGTGACGTTGTTGCCCCGAACGGTCACGGTGGCCGAGAGCCACGCGGCCCGCGGGTTCGCGGGCACCACCGCCGTCGTCTACGCCCTGGGTGGCAACAGCTTCGAGGCCGCGTTGGTGCGTCGCACCCCGCGTGGCACCTACGAGACGTTCGGCACTCCACAGGGGCTCGACTCGCTCGGCGGCGCCGACTTCGACGAGGCGCTGGCCGAGCACACCCGTACCGCGCTGGCCCGGGAGTTGGCCGCCGGCGCACGCCGCGGCACCCAGGCCGCGTTGCGCGGGCTGCGCGCGGAGTGCGACCGGGTCAAGCGGGTGCTGACCGTCGACCTGACGGCGGACGTGGTGCTGGCCCTACCGAACGGCCCGGCCCGGATACCGGTGACCCGGGCCCAGTTCGAAGAGATGATCCGCCCGACGGTGCAGGTCACCGTCGACCTCCTCCTGCGGGCCGTGCGCAGCGCCGACCTGACACCGGAGCAGCTCGACGGCGTCCTGCTGGCGGGTGGTTCGACCCGGGTCCCGCTCGTCACCGAGCTGATCAGCGCGGCCCTCCCGGTCCCCGTCGAGGTCGAACCGGACTCCCAGCTGACCGCCGCCACCGGGGCGGCGATGGCCGCCTGTCAGGTGGTGTCGCCGCGCGCCCGGCGACACCCACCGGTACGCGAGGCGGCGCCGGTCAGCGGCGCCGGTCGGGCCACCCTCCCGGCACCCCGCCACCCCCACCACGACACCACCGTTCCGGGTGATCCGCCACCGCGGCCCCCGGTCCGGGTCCTCCCACTGGACCTGCCGAAACCGTCCCGCCTGGCGTTGGCCCGCAGCCGGGGACGCGAAGGATGACCCCAATGATCATGAACGACATCGCCGAATCCGGGTTGACGCTGGACCGGGGGCCGCAGGTCCTGCTGGACACTGTCGCGCAGGATCCGGCCGGGCCGCTCAGCGTCGGCATCGCCGGCCCGGGCGGTCACGGGAAGACCGCGTTGCTGGCGGAGCTGGCGCGGGTCCACCGGCGGGCCGGGATCGCCGTCCGCACCGTCGCCCCCCAGCCGGGCGAAGCCGTCGACCCCGACACCGTGGTGCTCGTCGACGACGCGCACCTGCTCGACGACGCACGGGTCGAGGTGCTGCTGCGCCTGGTCGCCACCCGCCGACACCGGCTGGTCGTCGCCCACCGTCCGTGGCCCCGGTCGGCGGCCCTCAGTGAACTGGTCGACGCGTTGCGCCGCGACGGGCAGGCCGTGCTCCTCACGCCGTTCACCCGGGAGCAGACCGCCGCCTACCTCGCCCACAGCCCGGATTTGGGCCGCCGTGACGACCTGGTGGACTTCGTCCACACCCAGACCGGCGGCGTACCCCGGGACGTCGAGCGGCTGGCCCGGGGCCTGGCCGGGGCCGACACCCGGGCCGGCGCGCTGGTCAACCCACCCCGGTCGGTGGTCGCGGAGTTCGGGCCGGACCTGGACGTGCAGCCGACCACCGTACGACGGCTGCTGCTCGCCGTCGCAGCGGGCGGGACGCTGCCGGTGAGCATGCTCGGCGCGCTCGTCGACCTGGAGCCGGCGGCGGTGGACGACCTGATCGCCACGACCAGGGCGGCCGGGCTGATCGGTGCCGACGGCCGGCTGGCGCCGATCGTGCGGCGGGCCGTCACGACGCTCAGCCCCACCACCGATCGGGCGGCGGTCTGGCGTCGGCTCACCGAGTTGCAGCTCGCCCGGGGTGGTGCGGTGCTGCCGTTGGTCCGGTCGCTGCTCGCGGTCGGCGCGCTCGGCGACTGCCCGGTCACGACATTGACCGCCGCGGCGAACGAGGCACTGGCCGACGAGCCGGCGTTCGCCGCCGAACTCTTCGCCGCCGCCACGGCGGCCGGGCGACCGGCCGGCGCCGAGCAGGCACTCGCCGCCGCGCTCGCCGGCAACCTCGACGACGCCCTCCGGCTGGCGGACCGACTGCTGGCCACTGCCGCCCCGCCCGACCGCCGCGGAGCGGCAGTGGTGGCCGCGACCGCCCTGGCCCACCGTGGTCACGTCGGGCGCAGCGTGGAGCTGTACCGGTGGGCGGGCACCGCCTCGGCGACGGCCTTCGCCGCCGTCGGCGCGATCGCCACCGGAGACCTGGGCGGCCCGGCCGAGCCGCCGACCGGCGACCCCACCGGCGAACCCCCGACCATGCACGCCAGCGCCGCCCGGCTGATGGCCACCGGCGTACGGGACAGCGTGTCCGGCCCGCCGACCGCCGCGCTCTCCGTCCTCGTCCAGGCCGCCGCGCTGCTGGAACCGGACGGGCGGGCGGCGCTCCTACCGGACAGCCCGGCGGCGCTCGCCGCGTTGACCGCAATGCACTGCGGTGAGCTGGACATCGCCGAGCGGGTGCTGCACCGGGCCCTGGCCGCCGGTGTCGGTGGCCCGCTGATGGCGCGTCGCCACCGGCTGTTGCAGGCGTGGATCCTGATGGTCCGGGGCGACACGCACGCCGCGACCGAACGCCTCGCCACGGTCACGCTCGACGGGCGGCAACTGGAGTCCCGGGACCTGCTCTTCGCCGCCGCGATCCGGATGGGCATCAGCCGGCGCAACAGCGACCTCGGTGCTCTCAAGCGTGGCTGGGGGCAGGCGCTGGAGGCGGTGGTCCGGCACCCGGTCGACCTGTTCACCCTGTTGCCGCTGGGTGAGCTGGCCATCGCGGGCGCGCGGCTCGGTGACCTGGCCCGGCTGGAGCCCTACCTGCTCCAGGGGCGCGCGTTGCTGGGCCGACTCGGCGATCCCCCACTGTGGAGCGTGCCGCTGCGGTGGAGCGGTCTGCACGCCGCGATCCTGACCGCCGAACCGGCGGTCGCCGACGAACACGTCGCCGCGCTGCTCGCCGCCGCCGACCACAGCCGGTACGCCGCGGTGGTCGCCGCCGCCGCGGAGAGCTGGGTGGAGGTGCTGCGCGGCGACGTCGACCCGATCCGGGTGGAGGCCGCCGCCCGCGGGCTGCACGACACCGGGTTGTGCTGGGACGGCGCGCGCCTCGCCGGTCAGGCGGCCATCCGCACCGCGGACCGCCGGGCGATGACCACACTGCTCGAATGCGCCCGCGCACTCCAGGGACGACCGTCCGGCGGGTCGACACCAGCGACCGGCGCGACCACCGCGCGGGCCACCGGCCCCACCCAACAGGGGCTCAGCGACCGCGAGTACGAGGTCGCCGAGCTGGTGCTGGCCGGGTTGACCTATCGGGAGATCGGCGACCGGCTCTTCATCTCGGCCAAGACGGTGGAACACCACGTGGCGCGGATGCGTAACCGGTTGAACTGCGCCAACCGCACCGAGCTGCTGGCCCTGCTGCGCACCATGGTCGCCGACCGGGCCAGCGACACGGCGGGGCAGCCGTGGCCACAGCGGGCCGTCCGATGAGGCGCCCGCGCACCTGCCGAGCGAGCGAGGCGGAACGTGACGCGTGACGAGGTGCGATTGATCCGGGTCAGGCTCGTCGTGCTGGCCGCCGTGCTGGTCTCACTCTGGTCGTACGCGGCCTATGTGGCCGGTCAGGACGCGATGGACCTGCTGCGGGTGCGCGCCCTGGCCGACACCCTGGGCCAACCCGTGGACCGCCTGATCCTGGGCTTGCAGACCGAACGCCGGCTGACGGCCGAGACGGTCACCAGAGCCGCGCCCGTGGCGGCGCCGCTCGTCGGAGCGCGCGAGGGCACCGACCGGGCCGCCGCCGAGATCCGCGAGTTCGCCGAGGGCCACGACCTCCGCCTGCTCAGCGCCGGTGACGTCCGGGACCGGGCCGGGGAGCTGGTCCGGCGGCTCGACGGTCTGAGCACGGTCCGCTCCCGGGTGGACGCCGGGCGTCTCGACCCGGCCCAGGCGGTCGACGCGTACGACCAGGTCATCGACGTCGCCTTCCGGGTGTACGGCCCGGAGTGGGGCGCGTACGAGAGCGCGTTGGCCGCCGACACCCGCGCGGTGATCGCGCTGGCCCGCGCCCGGGAGTTGCTCGCCCGGGAGGACACCCTGGTCAGCGCGGCCCTGATCACCGGGCGGCTCGAAGCCGACGAGCGGCGCGGACTGACCGACCTCGTCAGCAGCCAGCGGTACGCACGCGGCGAGGCGGCGGCCGGGTTGCCCGCCGACGGCCAGGGCGAATACCAGCGACTGGTGGGCGGCCCCGACTTCGCGAACCTGCTCGCCCTGGAGGACCTGCTGTTCCGGGGCGACGGCGGCACCACTCTGACCGGGATCACCGTCCCGGCCTGGCGGGCCGCCGCGGACACCGCGCTCGGCGCGTTGCAGACACTCGTGACGACCACCGCCCGCAGCAGTGCCGAGCGGGCGGCGCCGGGGGCGGCCGCCGTGGTCGCGCGTACCGGCGCGGTGGTGGGGCTCGGCCTCATCGTCGTGGTCGTGCTGCTGCTGGGCTGGGTGAGCACCGTCCGCCGCCTGACCGTCGGCCCGGCCAGGCCGGACGAGGCCCCCGTCCCGGTCCCGCCGTCCGCGCCCGCCGGGACGGCACCGGGTGGCGGCGTCGACGACCTGTTCCTGCGGCTCACCCGGCGCAACCAGGCCCTGCTGCGCGACCAACTCAGCCTGCTGGACGGGATGCAACGCCGGGAGCGGTCCGCCGAGGAGACCAGCGAGCTGTTCCACCTCGACCACCTCACCACCCGGGTCCGGCGCAACGTGGAGAAGCTGATCACCCTCGCCGGAGCGACGCCCGCCCGCCGTTGGCGACGGCCGGTGCCCCTGCTGGACGTGGCGCGCGGCGCGGTCGCCGAGGTGCCGGAGTACCACCGGGTTCTGATCGCGCCGCACTGGCCGTGGTCGCTGGCGGGTCCCGCCGTCACCGACGTCGTCCACCTGCTGTCGGAGCTGATCGAGAACGCGGTCACCCACTCGGCGGCGGACACCACGGTCCGCGTCGCGGGCGAGCACCGACCGCAGGGCTGCGCCGTCCTGGTCATCGACGACGGGCCCGGCCTGGACGCGTCCGCGCTGGCCGAGGCGAACCACCTGCTCGACGACCCGCCGCCGGACGGCCCTCCCCCGGGTTTCGCGGGTCTGTACGCGGCCGCCGTGCTGGCCGACAGGTGCGGCGCCCACGTCTCGTTGCGTCCCAGCCGACGCGGTGGGACGGCGGCGATCGTGCTCCTCCCGGCCGGGCTGGTCACGTCCCGCGGCAACGGCCCTGGTGCGGCCACCGCCGCGCCCGACGCCACCCACCCGCCCACCCGTGACGTCGCCGATCCGTCCGCCCCGAACGGCGACGGTGCGCTGCCGACACGGGTACGCCACGCCGGGCCGTCCGGCTTCGAAAACGACAGGACCAGCCTCGACACGGTCGAGATACCGATCGCCAGAACAGCAAGGAGACATCCATGACGTCCGCAGTGGTCACCAACGAGGGTCTGACCGGTGCCCTGGACCGCCTGGTCGACCGAGTGCACGGCGCGGAGTTCGCCGTGGTGCTCTCCCCCGACGGGCTGCCCCTCGGCGGCTCCCGGCAGGTGGGGGCGGAGCTTATCGAGCAGATCTCCGGTGTGGTCGCCGGTCTGATCGGGTTGGGGTTGGCCGCCACCCGGGTCTGCGAGGGAGGTGCGCTACGTCAGGTCGTGGTGCAGATGTCGCGGGCGTTCCTCTTCATCGCCACCATCCCGAACGGCACCATCCTCACCGTGCGGATAGCCGGTGACGACGTCGAGGTCGGCGACATGGCCTACGAGGTGGCGCTGTTCGTGGGGCAGGCCGAGCGGCACCTGCCGATCCGTCTGGGGCCGGCCTCCTCGGTGACGATCGGGGACACAGGTGCGCAGCACCGGCACCGCTGACGAGGCGTGGTACGACGACGACGCAGGGCCGGTGGCCCGGCCGTACACGATGACCGGCGGGCGCACCGCGCCCACGGGCGGCCAGTTCGACCTGATCGCGCTGGTCGTCGCCCGTCGGGGGGCCACGCCGTCCACGCCACTCTTCCCTGAACAGGCGCGGCTCGTCGAGCTGTGCCACCATCCAGTGTCGGTGGCCGAGGTCGGCGCGGAGCTGGACCTTCCGTTGGGGACCGTCCGGGTGCTGCTCGGCGATCTGCTCACGGCCGGGCTGATCGAGACACACGACCCGCCGATGCTGTCGGAGCTGCCGACCGAGGACCTGCTGGAGGCGATCCTCGTCGGGCTTCGCGGTCTGTGACAGGGCCGGTGCCGGCCGCGATCCGCACGGATCCCGGTCGCGCATCCGGCGACGAACCGAAGGGGAGACAGGTAGTGCCGGCAACACCACCCCAACCACGCCGTACCGTGGCGATCATCCTGCTGGACCGGATCGTGGCCCTCGCCACGGCCACACGGCGGGTGCTCACCGGTCGGGACGACGTCTCGCGGGCCACCTGGGTGGCCGCTGTCGCGGCGCTCGGGGTGCTGGCCGTGACGGTCGTCTCCGTCATCGGGCTGCTGCGGACGCCGGAGAAGCTGACGCCGGTGACCCTCGACGCGCCGCCGTCCGCCGAGCAGGTCGGCACCCCGTCGCCCGACACCCCCCGGGCGCAGGCGCAGCCGGCCGCGAGCAGCCCGGCGGTGCCCGCTCCCCCACCGACCGCGTCGGTGACCGCTGTCGCACCGACGGTCGACGCGTCGACCCGACCCACCCCGACCGGTACGACCGCCTCGCCCACGCCGGCCGCCCTGAACGCCGACTTCTCCATCGCGGACAACGCGTTGCTCAGCTACGGCGCGGCCGTGACGATCACCAACCCCGGGTCGGTGGCGGTTCCGCAGTGGACGCTCACCGTGACCCTGCCCCGTGAGACACTGCGCGTCAGCGCGGTCGAGGGTGCCCGGGCCAGCCGCGACGGCGCGGTGTGGACGTTCGTGCCGGACGGGGGCGCCGGTCAGGTACCGGGCAGCGCGTCGGTCCGGGTGACGTTCCGGGTCAACGGCTCACCGGCCGGTGCCGCCCCCGAGGCGTGCACCATCGACGGGACCGCCTGCACCGGCCTGACGCACTGACGGACCGGGCCGGGGTCGACGCGGGTCGAGAGCGGTACACCGAGCGTTCCGTCGGCGGCAACGCCTCATTGATCATGAGTTCGGGGCCGCTTCGTACCGTTCCGACCATGACTGTCCAACCCGTACCACCGTCGCTCGATCGCACCGGGTCGAGGTCCGGCGCCCTGCGTACCCGGGTCGCCGCCACCGTCGCCGCGTTCGCCGTCACCGGCGCCGCCGGTGCGGTCGCCCTCGCGACCTCGTCGCCCGCCACCGCCGGACCGGGCAGCGTCGTCGTCTCGGAGAACTTCTCGTCGGGGTCGCTGCCCGCCGGTTGGAACGCGGTCGACGGCACCTGGAAGGTCGAGAACGGCCGGCTGTACGGAACCTCCGCCGGCTCCGGCGACAACAACAAGATCACCTTTGGTCGGCACCTGAACGACTTCCGCCTCGAGGCGACGATGCGCTTCGAGACGGTCTCCGCGGCGACCCGGTGGGCCTCGCTCGGCATCGACGTCCCCGCCGACGGCGCGACCCCGTGGTGGATCGCCACCATGCGCAGCGGTACCACCGCCGCCAACGGCCTCGAATTCGCCCAGCGCACCACGGCCAACGCCTGGGTCGTGACGAACACCGCCTCCGCCCCGTACGCCGCCGGCACCGGTCGGGACGTCCGGGTGGCGGTCGAGGTGCACGGCAACCAGGCCCGCTGGATCTTCGACGGCCGGGAGGCGATGCGGACGAACAGTCTCCAGCGCTCCGCCGACGGTGTGCAGGGGCTCTTCGTCAACGGTGCGACGGTGTCGTACGACGACGTCACGGTCACCGAGCTGGCGGCCAACGGCTACCTGCGACCCGAGGGCAGCCCGTTCACTGTGATCGCCCACCGGGGCGCGTCCGCCGCAGCACCGGAGAACACGCTCGTCGCGCAGGAGATCGCCCGTCGCGGCGGTGCGGACTGGATCGAGAACGACGTCCAGCCGAGCAAGGACGGCGTCCCGTTCATCCTGCACGACTCCACCGTCGACCGGACCACCGACGGCACCGGCGCCATCCGGGACCTGACCGCCGCGCAGATCAAGGCGCTCGACGCCGGCTCCTGGTTCGGCCCGCAGTACGTCGGCGAGCGGGTGCCCACCCTCGCCGAGCAGTTGGCGGACCTACGGACCCGGGGCGGCAACCTGCTTCTGGAGATCAAGGGCAAGCACACCCGCGACGAGGTCGCCACCATCATCGAGGTGATCCGCGAGGAGCAGATGACGAGCCGGGTCTTCGTCCAGAGCTTCGAGGTCGACGCGCTGCGCTACACCCACGAACTCGCCCCCGAACTGCCGCTGGGTCTGCTTCGCAGCACCCTGGACGCCGACCCGGTGGCCATCGCCAAGGAGCTGCACCTGACCGCGTACAACCCGGACGGCAACGCGTTGCTGGCCAAGCCGGAGGTCGTCGCCCCGCTGCACGCGGCCGGGGTCGCCGTGATGGCCTGGACGATGGACTCGGCGGGCCTGTGGCAGCGGTTGGAGCGGATCGGCGCGGACGCGATCATCACCAATCGGGCGTCCGAGCTGGTCGGCTGGAACGCGGCGGTCCTGCAGCGGGCACCCGCCGAGCCGACCGTGGAGATCACCTCGCCGGTCGACGGTGCTCGGCTCGACCGCGCGCAGTCCCCGGTGATCGCGGTCGCCGCGACCAACGCGGACACGCTCACCGTCACGCTCGACGGCAAGAAGTCGGCCGTCGGGCGCAAGCTCGACCTGGCCAAGCTGACCGCGGGTCGGCACACCATCTCCGCCCAGGTGACCGGGCCCGAGGGTGCCGCCACCGCGACGAGCACCTTCACCGTGACGGTGAGCCAGGCCGGTCTCGGCTACCTGATCCTCACCTCCGGGGCCGATCCCGGCGCGGTCACGGCGATGACCACCAAGTTGGTCCACGCCCAGTACGCCGAGTTGGCCACCTACGCCGACCGGCAGGCCGGCAAGCTGGTGCCGGCCGAGATCGCCGGCGTCATCGCCGGTGACGCCCGCACCCTCGCCCTCAAGTAGTCCAGCGAGGTGGTCCCCGCCGTCGGCCCGGACGGCGGGGACCAGGGCGGTTCAGCCGACCGGTCCGGCGATCAGGAAGGGCGCGGCGCGCGCTTCGCCTCAGGCGCGCCAGACGGTCTGGGAGCCGGCCAGAGCGGCCTCCTGGTAGGGCGTTCGCGCAGCACCCACGACGACGATCTCCACCGGCCACTTCTGCCCCAGCGACACCCACAGCGTCGACATCACGCCCGAGTACGTCGACAGCTCGTCCGTGCCCTCGGCCACCTGCAACACGTACGTCCACGCCGCCGCGTCGGGTGCGCCGTCGAGCGGGGTACGCCAGGCGCGGTGCAGGCCGAGGCCGTGTCGGCGCGGGGCGTCGGCGGCGAGCAGGGCGTCGGCCGGGGCCGGATCCGGGGCGTCCGCGGGGCCGATGGGGGCGAACCGGTACGACAGTGGCGGCACCTGTGCCACGACCGGCACCTCGGCCAGGTCCGGCCCGTCCGGTTCGCCGAGGAAGGTGCGCATCAGGTCGCGTTCCTCGGCGGTGACGCCGACGCCCTGGTACGCCAGGCTGAGCAGGAGGGTGGCGTCGGCCAGGTCCAGCTCGCCCGCGGCGTACTGCTCCCGGACGGTGCCGAGAACGTCGTCGGAGAGCCGGCCCGCGAGCCGTCGGCACACCTCGGCGACCGCCGCGTACGTCTTCGTGTCCATGGTGTTCATTTCTTCTTGTAGTCGCCGAGCTCGGTCCGCGTGACGTTGCCCTGGTCGTCCTGGACCACTCTGATGATCTTGTTGCCCTTCGGGCCCTCCCAGGTCCAGCTCCCGTCGCCGCCGACGTCGGGATTACTGTATCGGGGCGGGTTGCCCATCGGGATTCCCTGCGGCGCGGGGTTCGGCGCCGGCGGGTTGCTGATCACACCCGGGTTGGTCTTGTCCGGCGGGTAGGCGGTGCGGATCTCGCCGTCGGCGAGCACCGTCGTCTTGACCTGCACGCCGTCGACGACACCGACGTAGTCGTAGGCCCACGCCGGGTTGCCGTCCGCGTCCTTGGTCGGGTACGGCCCCTTGGCCGGCGGCCCCTGCTGGGTCACCCGGTGCGCGGCGTCGAGGATCTTCGCCTCGTCCCAGCTCTTCGGGAACTCCGTCTTGTTGGAGAAGCCGGTGCCCGCGAGGTGGCCGCCCTGCCGACCACCGTCGCCCTCGATGATGTGCTTCCGGGACGCGTCGCTGTGGTGGATGCCGCCGGCCGGCGGCGGCGTGGTCGGCGCGGGAGGCGGGGTCGGCTTCGCGGGCTTGGTGGAGCCCGACCCCGGGGCGACACCGGGTGGATGGCCCTGCTGCATCGCCTGGCCGGTGGCCTGCTGGGCACTGGAGATGCCGTTGCCGGCGTTGATTCCGCCGTAGCTCTTCGGGGGTTTGCCCGCCCCGCCACCGGCACCCGTGCCGCCGCTGCCGCCGGGTTTTCCGGGCTTCGCCATGGACGCCTTATCCGTTCAGGATGCGGGTGAGGTTGGTCAGGCTGGTGATCAGCGCGCCCACGTACATGAGGATGCGCCCCGCCCACTTGACGACGGCGGCCGTGATCTGCGCGGCGATGACCGGGATCGTGACGACGAAGATGGCCTCGACGGCCCAGACGACCACGCGCGCCACCAGGTCGGCGATGAGGTCGCGCACGATGTCACGGGTGAAGGCCACCAGGTTGCCCGCGCCCTCGGTGGCCGCCGCCAGCGCGGCGGAGACCGCGCCGAGCCCGCCGAGGGCCTCGACGTTGTGGTCCATCAGATTGTGGTACGCCACAGCGGCCTGCCCATACCACTCGGGCAGGTCACCGTCCAGGTGCGACCGCAGGTCGTTGGCCATGCCGTGCAGCTCGGCGGCCATGTTGTTCCAGGTCGCGGCGTGCGAGGCGACCACGTCGGGCATGCCGGTGAGCTTGTCGAGCATGTCCCGCAGCGGCTCGAAGTATTCCATCGCCCAGCCCAGACCGTTGGCCAGCAACGCGCTGAACGGATCCAGCACGGTCACCGCCGCGTCCAGCCCGAACGCGGCGCCCGCGAGCAGGTCGTCGACCCAGCCCTCGCTCCGGATCGCGTCGACCAGGCCCTCGACACTGTCGGCCAGGGAGGCGCCCGTCCAGACCTCGCGGGTGGAGGTGACGTCGGCGACCAGCGACATGTCGGTCATCGCGTAGCCCTCACGGGGTCAACTGCTTCCCGACGTTGATGATCAGGCCGGCGTTGTCGACGTCGACCGCGTCGTAGTCGTCGGCGGTGCGACGCAGCCCGGTGGCGGCCAGCGTCAGGTTCTCCTCGACGCCGGCGAACAACTCGTCCTGCCGAACGTGTTTGCTCTCCAGGACCCCGGCGATCCACCCGCACAGCAACCCGTACGCCGAGTCGTTCTGCGCGATGTGGGCGCTTGCCGCCTTCACCGCCGCGAAACGTGCGGCCAGCGCGTCGATGTTACGCGCGTGGGCGCGGATCTCCTCCGCGTCGACAGCGAAGCCGTCCTCCATCACCAATCACCGCCAGCTTCGGTGGTCGTCGCCGCGCCTCCGCACCATGATCATCAGGGCAGGAGTCTAACAAGCACCGTCCATCCGGGTGACCCCGTGCCAGGCCCGCCGGACGGGCTCACCGGTCGGCGATGAGGGGGGCGTAGTCGGCCCGGGTGAGCGGTGCGGCGGACAGGGAACCGTCGGCCCGGGGCACGCCGAGGGCTCTGCCGTCGCGCAGGAAGGCCACTGTGGTCACGTCCCCCCGGCTGGTCAGGGTGCACACGATCTGCCCGAAGGCGAGGACCTCGTCGCTGCGGCCGGCGTCGTCGGCGGGCGCGTCCACGGACACCAGTGCCTGCGTACCGGCCACCGTCACACCGGCCGCGTTGACCGCACCCGGCAACGCGCTGGTCAGGCTGCTGTCCCGTTCCGCCCCGGTGGGCCCGGCGAGCAGATGTCGCAGCTGCTCCGCGACACCCGGCGGGTTGTCGGCGCGCCGGACCACCGGGACGATCCAGTTGTCGCGGACGAGGCAGAGCGTCTCGACCGCGCGGCCGGCCGGCGCGGTGGCGTCGGCGGGAGCGGCGCTCTGCATCGGCCCGCGCGGGGGCTGCACCGATCGGGGGCTGTCATCGGTGGGGATGCCGCAACCCGCCGACAACACGATGAGCGCCAACGGGGCGAGACGACGGCGGCTCACGGCAGGCTGCCCGGCAACGTGACCCGGAAGCGCGCCCCGCCTCCGGGACGGTCGACGACCGTCACGTGCCCGTCGTGCGCGACGGCGTGCTGCGCCACCAGCGCGAGCCCGAGCCCGGTGCCGTCGCCCGCGCCGCGGGTGTGCGCGGCTCTGCCCCGGACGAAACGGTCGAAGATCGCCTCACGGTCCTCCACCGGTACGCCCGGGCCGTCGTCGTCGACCTCGATCACCCCGGCGGCACCGTCACGGCACAGACGGACCGCCGCCGGCCCGGCGCCGTAGGTCACCGCGTTGTCGAGCAGGTTCGCCAGGACCTGGGCGATCCGCCGCCGCTCCACCTGCCAGGTCCGGGGTACGTCGGACGCCAGGTGGACGAGGTCGGCCGGCAGGTCGTACGCGCGGCACGCCTCCCCGGCCAGGGCCACCACGTCCACCGGGGCCCGGTGGGCGGGCTGGTCGCTGCGGGCCAGGTCGATCAGGTCGTTGACCAGTCGCTGGAACCGGTCGATCTCGTCGGCGACGAGGCCGGCGGCGGTCGCCGTCCGCTCGTCCTGGTGTTCCCGTCGACGGGCCAGGACGCTGGCCGCCGCGGCGAGGGTCTGCAACGGTGACCGCAGCTCGTGGCTCACGTCGGCGGCGAACCGCCGGTCCCGTTCGATGCGGCGGGCGAGCTGGTCGACCATCTGGTTGAACGAGGAGGAGAGACGGGTCAGGTCGGGATCGGTGGCCGGGTCCAGCCGGGCCGTGACGTCACCGGCGGCGATCTTCTCTGCCGCGTCGGCGACCGCCGTCAGTGGTCGTAACCCGTGCCGGGTCGCGTACCAGCCGAGGGCGGCCCCGGACCCGGCGACCAGCACCGCCACGGTGGTCAACGCCAAGGCCAGGACCTGGAACGTCTGCTCCAACTCACGCAACGAGTTGACCTCGAAGTAGGCCGCCGTCGAGGACAGCGGCACCCCGACCACCAGGGCGGGTTGCCCGGCCACGCGTACCCGTTGCACCGCCGGCTCCCCGGCGGCGACGACCCGGCGCAGCTCGGCGGGGATGGCGGCGGTGGTGCCCGTTTCGGCGGCCCGCGCGTACCACTCGCCGTTGAGGTGCAGCACCGGCCGCCGGCTCCCGCCGGTGTCCAGCGACCGGAGCACCTCCACCACGTCCGGGGTGTCCGTGTCTAGCCCGGCGTGCACCACGGCGGCGTCGAAGTACGCGGCGCGCACGGCGATGCGCTCCCGGTCGTCGAGCAGGGACCGCCGGGTCAGCTCGTAGGAGACCAACGCCATCGACGCCGAGAGCAGCAGCGCGCCGACGGTGAACGCCCCCGCCACCCTGGTCCGCAGGCCGAGCCGTCTCATCGCTGCAGCTTGTAGCCCAGACCCCGCAGGGTCACCAGGTGCCGGGGGTTCGCCGGGTCCGGCTCGATCTTCTGCCGTAGTCGCCCGACGTGCACGTCCACCAGCCGTTCGTCCCCGCTGTCGTACCCCCAGACGCGTTGCAGCAACTGCTGCCGGGACAGCACCCGGCCGGCGTGCTCGGCCAGCTCACAGAGCAGCCGGAACTCGGTGCGGGTGACCGTCACCTGCCGGCCGGCGCGGCGTACCTCCCCCGCCTCCGGACTGATCTCCAGCTCTCCGAACGCCACCGCCGGCACCGGCTCCGGCGTCGACACCGCCGCCGACGGCCGGGCACGACGACGCAGGGCCCGTAGTCGGGCGGTCAACTCCCGGATCGCCACGGGTTTGACCACGTAGTCGTCCGCGCCGGCTTCGAGAGCGGCCACGATGTCGTCGGTTCCGTCCCGGGCGCTGACCACCACGATCGGGACGTCGTCGTCCCGGCGCAACTGCCTGATGCACTCGAAGCCGTCGAGCCCGGGCAGCATCAGGTCCACGAGGACGTAGTCGGCCGGGTGGTGGCGCTGGGCGCGCAGGCCCTCCTCGGCCGTGGCCGCGCCGAGGGCGTCGTAGCCCTCGTCCTCCAGTGCGAGCAGCAGCGCGAGCCGGATGCGGTCGTCATCCTCGATCACCAGTACGGCCGTCATGTCGGAATCATCCTCGGCGGCCCGCCGGGTGGCCAA
This sequence comes from Micromonospora sp. WMMD964, assembly GCF_029581455.1. Taxonomy (NCBI): domain Bacteria; kingdom Bacillati; phylum Actinomycetota; class Actinomycetes; order Micromonosporales; family Micromonosporaceae; genus Micromonospora; species Micromonospora sp. WMMD964. The sequence continues at coordinate 5,232,433 of NZ_CP120860.1, forward strand.
CCGTGTCGGCCGACGAGCCGTTTTGTCACACAACTGTCACAGACCCTTGCGGAGATCGCCAACCCCGCCCAGCACGGTGGTCATCGTGCGAGAGGTGAGGAGAGGGGTACGGCCATGACAACGCCGGTGCTGCCCACGCGGTACACGCTGCCGCTGGTCGAGGTGCGCGTCACCGAACTCGACCTGGCCTGCCTGCCGGACGTCGGCGCGATGTTCGACCGGGTGCTGGCCCTGCGCCCCGCACAGGTCGTGCTCGACCTGTCCGACTGCCGGCATCTCGACGCCGCCGCCATCGGCCTGCTCCTCGACGTGCACCGGCGGCTGTCCCGCGCCGACGCGGTGCTCACCGTCCGCAACCCGAACCCTCGGGTCGGACGCATCCTGCACGTCGCCCACCTCGACCAGGTGCTGTCGATCGTCACCGATCCGGGCTTGGCGGCGCAGACCGCACCAGGCCAGACCCGGACGTAGGAAGGACCCCCGCATGACCGTCGTCCCGGACGAGTACCTGATGACCCTGATCTGTGACACCTGCGGCGAGACCATTCGCGGCACCGCGTGCGTGCTCCCCGACGCCGAGGTCGTCTGGACCCTGGTGGCCGAGCACGGCTGGAGCGGTTCCCCGTTCGCCACCGGGCCGCACCGCTGCCCGCCGTGCAGCTTCCGGCCGCCACCGCGCGGCGGTGACGGGTCGTGCGACGACCACGGCCCCGGCGGCATCCTCGGCATCGACCACCTGGACGACGTGACGGTCATCGCCGCCACCGGCGACATCGACATCGACAGCGGCGACACGCTGCGCACCGCCCTGCGGCACGGGGCCGAGGTGGGCAGGCACGTCGTCGTCGACCTGAGCCGGGTGCACCTCATCGACTCGACCGGACTCGGTCTCCTCGTGCGCGCCCACCGCGACGCCCGGGAACGGGGCGTCACGCTCTGCCTGGCGGCGCCGTCGCGGTTCATCCGCACCGTCCTGCACACCATGCGCCTGGACGGAGCGTTCCCGATCTTCGAGAGCCGCGACGACGCCCTCGCCCACGTCTCCGGCCTGAGCAGCCCCGCAGCCGCCCGTTGAGCGAGGGCGACCGGGTGCCACGCGGCCGGGTGGTGAGCCTCGCTCATGCTGGAGTGGTGATTCGCTTCGTATTGAACGTGCTGTGGCTCGTGTTCGGCGGCGGCATCGTGCTCGCGGTCGGGTACGGCTTCGCCGCCCTGATCTGCTTCGTCCTGGTCGTCACCATTCCGTTCGGCGTCGCGTCGCTACGCCTCGCCGTCTACTCGTTGTGGCCCTTCGGCCGCACGGTGGTGCCCAAGCCCGGTGCGGGCGTCGCCTCGGGGTTGGCGAACGTCCTCTGGGTGGTGCTGGCGGGCTGGTGGCTCGCGCTCTCCCACATCCTCGCGGGCATCGCCCTCTGCGTGACGATCATCGGAATCCCGTTCGGCATCGCCAACTTCAAGCTCGTCCCGGCGGCGTTCTGGCCGCTCGGCCGTGAGGTCGTCGACGCTCCCTGAGCCGCTGCGGGCCGGTCCACACCGCGCCCTTGATCACGTGATGAAAAGTAGGTCGGGCACGGGCCCAGGACCTACTTTTCGTCATCTGATCACGACGGGCTGCGGGCGAGTCAAGGGCAGGGGGACCAACGCACCCCCGCCACTCCTAACGTATATCGCATTGGGGGGCTTGCGGCAAGACCCCGTTTATGACGCAAAATCGTCGGCCGAAGCCAGATTCGGCCGAAATGGAAGTCATGAATTGGATTCTTTGCCTACCTCCGTGTTCGACCTCCCCGACTCCCTCTCCCCCAAGGCCGACCCGGCACTCATAGCCTGCGACGAGCAGCACTTCGCGGCCATGGCGGAGAGCCTCGCGCAGGTGACCGCCGACCTGACCGACCGCCTCGACACCGCGCGCCGGGCCCCCGGCGGCAAGGGTCGGCAGGCGGTGGACCGGGACGACGAGATCCGCCGGCTGAGCGCCCGCCTGCGGGCGCTCAGCCGCTACGGACTGGACCTGTGCCTCGGCCACGTGGTCGAGGCGGGCAACCCCGATCCGGTGTACGTCGGGCGTCGCGGTCTCACCGACAGCGAGGGGCGGCGGATGCTGCTCGACTGGCGGTCCCCCGCTGCCGAACCGTTCTTCGGGGCGACCCACGCCAACCCGATGGGTCTGGCGAGCCGCCGCCGGTACCGGTGGACGCGTGGCCGGATCAGCGACTACTGGGACGAGGTCTTCACCCCGGACGGGTTCGTGGGGCACGCCGCCGCGCTCGACGACCAGTCCGCGTTCATCGCCAGCCTGGGCAGCGCCCGGTCGAGCCGGATGCGCGACGTGCTCAGCACCATCCAGGCCGACCAGGACGCCATCATCCGCGCGGGTTCGGCGGGTGCCCTCGTCGTGGACGGCGGTCCGGGCACCGGGAAGACCGTCGTCGCCCTGCACCGCACCGCCTACCTGCTCTACTCCGACCCGCGTCTCGGTCACCGCCGGGGTGGGGTGCTCTTCGTCGGGCCGCACCAGCCCTACCTGGCGTACGTGGCGGACGTCCTGCCCAGCCTCGGTGAGGAGGACGTGCAGACCTGCACCCTGACCGATCTCGTCCCCGAGGGGGCCACGGCGACCGTCGACACCGACCCGGAGGTGGCCCGGTTGAAGTCCTCCGCCCGCCTGGTCGAGGTGATCGACGCGGCGGTCAGGTTCTACGAGGAGCCGCCGGGCACACCGATGACGATCACGACCGACGACGTCGACATCCGGTTGAGCGCCGACGACTGGGGCGACGCGTTCGAGGCGCCCGGGCCGGGCACCCCGCACAACGAGGCACGCGACGAGATCTGGGAGGAGCTGCTCACGATCCTCGTCGACAGGTACGACGGCGAGATGCCGGACGACGTGCTGCGGGCCTCACTGCTGCGCGACCAGGCGCTGCGGGCGGCCTTCAACCGTGCCTGGCCGGTGCTCGACGCGGCCGACCTCGTCGGTGACCTGTGGTCGGTGCCCGCGTACCTGCGCCGGTGCGCGCCGTGGCTCAGCCCGGAGGAGGTCCGCACACTGCAACGCGACGACCCCCGCGCCTGGACCGTGTCCGACCTGCCGTTCCTGGACGCGGCACGGCAACGCCTCGGCGACCCGGAAGGGGCGGGGCGCAAGGGTCGGCAGGATCCCGCCGCTGCCGTGGAACGGGAGCACAGGGCCCGGGTCGTCGACGAACTGCTCGCCGCCGACACCTACGACGACGGTGAGGGCCTGCTGGCGATGCTGCGCCAACCGGACCTGCACGAGGTCCTGGTCGACGACTCGGCGCTGCCGGACACCGACCCGGATCTGCTCGCCGGCCCGTTCGCGCACATCGTCGTGGACGAGGCGCAGGAACTGACCGACGCCCAGTGGCAGATGCTGCTGTCGCGCTGCCCGTCGCGCAGTTTCACGATCGTCGGCGACCGCGCCCAGGCCCGGCACGGGTTCACCGAGTCGTGGGAGGAACGCCTCCGCCGGGTCGGGCTCGACCGGATCACCATGGCCTCGCTGACCATCAACTACCGGACGCCGTCGGAGGTCATGGCGGAGGCCGAGCCGGTCATCCGGGCCGTGCTGCCGGACGCCAACGTGCCGACCTCGATCCGCGGCAACGGTTCGCCCGTCGTTCGGGGACCGGTGTCGGAGTTGAGGTCGATCCTCGACACCTGGCTCGACACGCACGCCGACGGGATCGCCTGCGTGATCGGTGACCCGACGTTTTCGCCGACGTCCCGCGTCCGGTCACTGAGCCCGGAGCAGGCCAAGGGGCTGGAGTTCGACCTGGTCGTCCTCGTCGACCCGGACTCGTTCGGCACCGGCATCGAAGGGGCTGTCGACCGCTATGTGGCCATGACCCGGGCCACTCAGCGACTCGTGATCCTGACCAGTCGCTGACGCGCTGCCGCTGTCGCTGTCGACGGTGATGCCACCGGGGCATCTTGATGCCTCGGTGGCATCAGGCTCGATCGCGGGTGCGCTCGGTCAGCCCGCGTGTATCGTCGTGCTCTTCGGCCGCCGAGCGCGGCCGGAGTCCACGAAGGCCCACCCCCACTGAAGCGACCCACCCCGATCGGGGGCAAACCCGAAGATCGGCGCAGGCTCTTCTCAACCGCCCTGCAACGACTCCCGCACGTGCCGACGAGCGTGATGGATCCGGGACTTCAACGTGCCTACCGGGATGCCCAGTTGCCCGGCGATCTCCTGGTAGTCGAGCTGACACATGTCGCGCAGCACGAGAGCCGTCACCAGCTCCGGCCGATGGGCCTCCAGCCGGTCCAGCGCGTCGAGGAGATCGAGGCGGGATCCGGCGATGACGCTCGTCGTACGGGGATCGACCACGTCGACGGGCAGCGACGCGCTCGGCACCTCGGCGGCGCGTCGCCGCAACGACCGGTAGGTCTGACGGGCGCAGTTGGCGACCACGGTGTGCAACCAGGTCGAGAACAACGACCGACCCTCGAACCGCTCGATGTGCCGGGCGACCTGCATCAACGCGTCCTGCGCGGCCTCCTCGGCGTCCTGCCGGCAGGGCAGGAAGCGTCCACACTGTTCAAGGACCCGCGGACCGATCGCGGCCAGCAGCTCGTCGAGGGCGGCGCGGTCGCCGGCCGCCGCCCGCCGGGCCAGCTCCTCGGTGTCGAATCCGATCACCACCAGCGCTCCCCCGTTCATGGGCGTCACCGGTGTCCCGGTCGTCGGATAATACGGTCGTGTCCATCCCGCCACAGGTCGGTCGCTACCGCATCGCGCACCCGGTCGGCGCCGGCGCGTTCGCCACCGTCTGGTTGGCGTACGACGACGAGCTGCGGTCGCCGGTGGCGGTGAAGGTGCTCGCCGACAACTGGTCGCAACGGGCCGACATCCGGGGGCGCTTCCGCCAGGAGGCCCGGTTCATGCGGCAGGTCGACTCGGACCATCTGGTCCGGGTGCTGGACGTCGGTGAGCTGCCCGACGGCCGGCCGTACCTGGTGATGACGTACGCCGCGGGCGGCAGTCTCGCCGACCGACTGGACGACGGGCCGATGCCGGTGCGCGAGGCACTGCGCGTCGCCGCCGACATCGCGCGGGCGGTGGCCGTCCTGCATGACAACGGTGTGCTGCACCGCGACCTCAAACCCTCCAACGTCCTGTTCGACACCACCGCGGCCGGGGATCGGGTGCTGGTCGCCGACCTGGGGTTGGCCAAGACCCTCGCGCACGCCTCCGGGTTCACCGTGCTCGCCGGCACTCCCGCCTACATGGCGCCCGAGCAGCTCGTCCCCGGCGGTGGGCTCGACGTGCGCGCCGACGTGTACGCGATCGGCGCCCTGACGCACCACATGCTCAGCGGGTCGCCGCCGGGGCAGCCGGCGACACCGCGCGCCTCCGCCGCCGTCGAGCGGGTCGTCCGCCGGGCACTGCACCGCGACCCGGACCGCCGTTGGCCGACCGCCGCCGCGTACGCGGAGGCGCTGGAAGGTCTGCTCGCCACGCGGCAGGTCACGGTCCGACCACCCCCGCACCGGGTCCGCCGGTCCGTCGCCGCCGTCGGCGTCGTGGCCGCTGCGCTGGTCATGGCGGGGTCCGCCGTCCCTCCCACCGCGCCGCACGGCTGGGCGCGGGTGGGCGACGCGACCGGCACCGTCTCGGTGGCCGTGCCGGACGGCTGGGCGAGGCACCTGCGCGACAGGGGTTGGAACCCGGCGGTGATCGGTCTGACCGAGGCACGCCGTCCGGGCCTGCTCGTCGGGGCGGATCTCACCGAGTGGTCCGACGTCGACAGCGCGGCACCCGGTGTCTTCGTCGGAGTGAGCCGTGCGCTGCCGACCACGGACCGGCCGACGCTGCCCGACCACAGCGAATGCCCGGACGCCTCCGGGCGAGCGGTCACCGTCGGCGCCCTCAGCGGAACCGTGCGGCACTGGGCGCGCTGCGGCGGCACCGAGAGGTCCTTCAGCGAGGTCACCCTGGCCGGCGCGGGGGGCTCCTTCGGCGTGTACGTCCAGGTCAAACAGACCGACGGCGTCGACCGCACCGACGAGGTCCTCGACACGCTGCGGGTGGACGATCCGCTGCTCACGCAAGGCTAGAACCGTTCCCAGTTGCCGGCGTAGTCCATCATGCGCCACCGGCGGGTCTCGGTGCCGCCGTCGAGCTTGCGGACGGTGGCCTCCACGTGGAATTTCACGATCCGGTACGAGACGAACGTCATCACCCGGTCGCCGGTCGGGCTCGGGTCGTCCCCCTTGATGACCGGCCGCGCGAACCGCTCCTTGCCGTCGTAGGCGAGCTGGACGGGCACCAGCGCCTGCCGCCGCGCCGCGCCGGGGTTGCCCAGTTCGACGAGGACGAGGGCGTCCTCGGTCGCCGGGGCGTCCGCCGGCTCCTCGCCGATGAAGTCGGCGTACGCGGGGCGCGCGCCTCCGGGCAGGATCCGGCAGGGCACGTCCAGGCCGTTCGACCCGTTGCGGAACCTCACGAACTCGTCGGACTCGCCGCAGAAGTCCAGGCTGCGGATCACCGCGTTGGGCCAGTCGGTCCGCCTCATCTCGCTCACCGAACCGGCCGGTCCGGTGGTGCGGGTGGCCGGGGCGCCCGGGGCGGACGTGCGGGTGGCCGGAGCGCTCGGAGACGAGCCGGGGGTGGCCGGAGCGCTCGACGCCGACGGGCTCGCGGTGGCCGACGGAGAGCCGGCGGGTGCCGCGTCACCGCCGACCCGTTCGACGGGTGCGGTGCACCCGGCGACGACCATGGGGATGAGCAGCATCCCGGCAAGCAGTTTGGCGCGCATGGTTGATCCTCTCCTCTGCGGGCTCTGTCACAGGTTTGGATGCACCGGCACGGGCAGTGGTTCACGCGAAGGGACACACTGCCCTCCTCCTCAGGTCGTAAACGCAATGCCGTCTCGCGCCAGATGGTTCCGGCGGATCGCTCGAACAGGCTGGAACCAGGCACCGGGTGACGCCGCACGGACCTGCTCCGGACACCCGTTGCGCCTGGGAAGGCACTGGCAGACCATGCGCTCTCGCACTGTTCCTCGATCCCGCTCACCCCGACCCGCACGACTGGTCGCCCGACTCGGGGCGGTGCTGACGGCCATTGTCGTCGTGGCCGTGACCACCGCCGGCTGCGGCGCGTCGCCCGGCGACCCGGCCCCGGCCGCCGGCATTCCGGCCGCTCCGGCCGCCGCGAACGGGACGGACCCCGCGCTGACCGGCGCCGACGTCACCGCCTGGCTCGACGGCCTGCTGCCGGCCGCGCTCGACCGGACCGGCATCGCGGGGGCCACTGTCGCCGTCGTGCACGACGGCACGATCGTCACAACCCGGGGGTACGGGTACGCCGACACCGGTGACGGCGGCACGGGGGCCGTACCCGTCGACCCGGACCGGCACCTCTTCCGGATGGGGTCGGTGTCGAAGCTCGTCACCGCCACCGCCGTCCTGCAACTCGTGCAGGACGGGAAGCTCGACCTCGACGCCGACGTCGAGACGTACCTCGACTTCGACCTTCCGCACGGCTACGAGCGGGCGGTGACCCTGCGACACCTGCTGACCCACACCGCGGGCTTCGAGGAGCGCATCGCAGGCCTCATCGGCACCGACGGCGGCACCGTCGACCTGCGCGAGGCCCTGGTGACCGACCCACCGGAGCAGATCTACGAGCCGGGCACCGTCCCGGCGTACTCCAACTACAGCAACGCGCTCGCGGGCTACATCGTCGAACGGGTCAGCGGGACGCGCTTCGAGGAGTACGTCCAGCGCAACGTGCTGGACCGGGCGGGCATGCCGTCGTCGACCTTCGAGCAGCCCCTACCGGCGGCGCTGCGGGACCGGATGTCCGAGGGGTACGACACCTCCACCGCACCCGCCGCGCCGTTCGAGATCGTCGGTATGCCCCCGCCCGGCGCGTTGAGCGCCCCGGCGACGGACATGGCGCGGTTCATGCTCGCCCAGCTCGGCGAGCCGGTGGGCTTCGCGCCCCTGCTGGACCAGCCGACCCGGGAGCTGATGCAGCGTCCGGCACTCGACGCGACGTCGCTGGGCACCCTGGCCGACGGGCCCCGGATGACCCTCGGATTCTTCGAGGAGGACCGCAACGGCCACCGGATCCTGGGCCACGGCGGCGACACCAAGTACTTCCACTCCCACCTGCAGATCTACCCCGACGACCGGGCCGGCATCTTCCTCGCCCTCAACAGCAACGGTTCCGGCGCCCTCGACAGCCACGAGCTTCGTGAGGCGGTCGTGCACGGCTTCGCCGACCGCTACTTCCCCGCCCGCACCGGGCAGCCGAGCACGGGCGTCGACGCGGCCACCACCGCCCGGCACGCCGAGTCGGCCGCCGGCACGTACGAGTCCTCGCGGGCGATGCGGAGCACCTTCCTGACGGCGGTCGGCCTGGCCGGTCGGACGACGGTCAGCGTCGCCGACGGTCACCGCCTGCGGTTCGAGCCGGGTCCGCTGTCGGACTCCCCCGCCCTCTACGAGGAGGTGGCGCCGTGGGTCTGGCGTGAGGTCGGCGGGCAGCGCACCATCGCCATGCGGGCCACCGACGACCGGGTCGAGGCGATCAGTTTCGACTCCGCGTTCACGTTGTTGCCGGTCGAGCCCGCCCGCGCCTCCGCGGTCGCCATCCCGGTGCTGCTCCTGTCGACTGTCGTGCTGCTCCTCACCGTCCTGTCCTGGCCGGTCGGCGCGATCGTCCGCCGTCGGCTCGGCCGCGCCCCTCGCGAGCAAGCGGGGCGTACCGCGCGGATCCTGAGCCGCGTCGCCGTCGCCGGCACGCTGCTCGCGTTCGCCGGTTGGGTGTTGAGCATCGGCAGCATCATGGGCCTGCAGGACGTACCCGGGCCCGCCCTGCGCGCCATCCAGGCGCTGCAACTCGTCGGCCTGCTCGGTGTGCTGCCCGCCGGGGTCCGGCTGGTCGACGACGTCCGACGCCACGTCGGCTGGCGACGGATCGTCGGCAGCGGCCTGATCCTGGTCGCCCTCGTCGGGGCGGGCTGGTTCGCCGTGGAGTTCCGGCTGCTCGCGCCTAGCATCTCCTACTGACCGCCCGACCCGGACCGATCCGGAGCAAGGACGCGAACCGCATGAGCGACCACACCGGCACCGAACCCGGCACACCACGACTGACGAAGTGGCTCGACGGTCGGCTCACCCGACTCGGGGTGACCGGCGTGTTCGCCCGCGACTGCCTGCTGGCGGCGGTCCTGACCGTTCTGACGTTCGTGCTGCTGACGGTGCTGTTCCGGTTCGTGGCACCGGGGGACGGGGTGTCGTTCGACCCGACGCGGGCCTGGCTGGTCATCGCCGTCTGCTGCGCGCAGGCGATGCTGCTGTGCCTGCGTCGGGTCCGGCCACTGCTCTGCCTCGCGCTCGTCGTCGGCCTTCAACTGCCCGTCAACGGCCTCTCCCTGCCGGAGGTGACCGTCCGGGGCATCGCGCCGTTCGTCGTGGCGTACACCGTCGGTTCCTTGTTGCCGGTGCGGCGCGCGTTGCCGGCCGTCGGCGTGGCCGTGCTGGCGGAGTCGATCGGGGCGGCCGTCGTGGTGACCCCCGATCTGCTGACGGGCGTCGCGTACGTCTCGGCGAGCGCCCTGACCTATGCCGGCGCGACGTTCGTCGGCGGCTACGTGGCCACCTACCGGCGCTACGTCGACCTGGTGCGGCTGCGGGCCGACGAGGCGATCCGGGAGCAGCGCACGAAGGTCCAGGCGGCCATCGGCGCGGAGCGCTCCCGGATGGCCCGGGAACTGCACGACGTGGCCGCCCACCACCTGTCCGGTGTGGTCGTGCAGGCGGCGGCGGTGGAGCGGCTGATCGACCGCGACCCGGCGGCCGCGAAGGCGGGGGTGGCGTGGATCCGCACCCAGGGCAAGGAGACCCTGGACAACCTGCGGCTGGTCGTCGGTGTGCTGCGCGGGCGTCCCGGGCACGAGGACGGCGACGGCGCCGCCCCGGTGCCCGGGCTGGACCGGCTCGACGAGCTGGTCGACACCGCGGGCGGCCTCTCCGGGCCGGTCGAGTTCGTCCGGGAGGGGCAGCCACGTGCGGTGTCGCCGATCGCCGACGTGGCGCTCTACCGGATCGCGCAGGAGTCGCTCAGCAACGCCCGTCAGCACGCACCCGGGGCACCGGTACGGGTGGCACTCCGCTTCCTGCCCCGCTCGGTGACGCTGGAGGTGGTGAACGAACCGGCCTCCGGACGACCCGGCCCGACCGCCCGGCCCGGCGGTGTCGGCCTGGTGGGCATGCGCGAACGCGCGCAACTGATCGGGGCGTCGTTCGCGGCCGGCCCGACCCCGGCCGGCGGGTGGTCGGTCACCACGACGCTGCCGACGAACGGCCCCGTCGCGTCCCGACCGAAGGAAGAGGCCACGGCATGATCAGGGTGATGCTCGTCGACGACCAGGCGATCGTCCGCGCCGGTTTCCGCGTCATCCTGGAGGAGACGGGAGACATCGAGGTCGTGGCGGAGGCGTCGAGCGGTTCCGCCGCCGTCGACCTGGCCCGCCGGCTGCAACCGGACGTCATCTGCATGGACGTCCGGATGCCGCACGGCGACGGGCTGAGCGCGACGCGGCAGATCCTCGCCGACGCGTCCGGTACGCCGCCCGCGGTGCTCGTCGTGACGACGTTCGACCTCGACGAGTACGTCTTCGGCGCGTTGGAGTCCGGCGCCAGCGGGTTCATCCTCAAGGACTGCGAACCGGAGGACCTGGTCGAGGCGATCCGTCGACTCGCAGGCGGGTACGGGCTCGTCGACCAGGCCGTCACCCACCGGGTCATCGCGGAGTTCGCGAGACGCACCCCCGCTCCGGCGTCGGACGCCGCGGCGGCACACCAGCTCACCGTGCGGGAGACCGAGATCGTGGAGCTGCTCGCGCAAGGTCTGTCCAATGTCGAGATCGCCGATCGGCTGTTCATCGAGACGAGCACCGTCAAGTCGCACCTCGGGCGCGCCATGGCGAAGATCGGCGTACGGGACCGGTTGCAGACCGTGGTGTGGGCGTACCAGAACGGGGTGATCCGACGGTGACGGCCGCCGGGGCCTTCCACCTGGCGTCGACAGTGGACACCGCCGGAGTACGATCCCGCTCACACCTCAGTGTGGTGACCTCCAGCTCTCGACCCCTCGATAGGAGCCTGGCATGGCCGGTCCGGACCCCGAACTCGCCGCGAAGCTTCAGCCCGACGTGCCGCACGCGGCGCGGATCTGGAACTACTGGATGGGCGGGAAGGACAACTTCCAGTCCGACCGGGCGGCCGGCGACGCCGTGGCCGAGGTCTACCCGGAGATCGTCGTCATGGCGCAGCAGTCCCGCGTGTTCCTGGTCCGGGCCGTGCGGTACCTCGCCGCCGAGGCGGGCATCCGGCAGTTCCTGGACATCGGCACCGGCCTGCCTACCATGCAGAACACCCACGCGGTCGCCCAGGGGATCGCGCCGGACTCCCGGATCGTCTACGTCGACAACGACCCGATGGTGCTGGTGCACGCGCGGGCGCTGCTGGCCAACACGACCACCGAGGGTGTCACGACCTACGTGCCGGCCGACTACCACGACCCGGAGAAGATCCTCGCCGAGGCCGCGCAGACGCTCGACTTCGACCAGCCCGTCGCCGTGATGTTCATGGGCGTATTGGGCTACGAGCCCGACCTCGACGTGGTGCGCTCGATCGTCGAGCGGACGATGGCCGCGATGCCGTCCGGCAGCCACCTGGTGCTCTGGGACGGCACCGACACCAGTCCGGAGGTGGTCTCCGGGGCCGAACGGCTGGCGCAGAGCGGCGGCGTCCCGTACATCCTGCGCAGCCCGGCGGACCTCGACACCTGCTTCGCCGGGCTGACCAAGGTGGAGCCCGGCCTGGTGCCGATCCCCCTGTGGCGGCCGGAGGACCCCGACGCCAGCGGTATCGACGCGTACGGCGCCGTGGCCCGCAAGCCCTGACCGCCGCGACTCCGCCCCGCCTCCGCCGTCAGGGCGGGAGCGGGGCGGAGTCGTCTCAGCGGGCGCAGCTCAACGTCAACTCGTCCGGCACCGCACCGGCCGCCACGAGCACACCGAACGTCGTCGACCCGTCCAGCGCCAGCGCCCCGTTGTACGAGGCGTTGCGGACCGTGACGTCGACACCGACGGTCTCGGCCACGCCACCCCAGACCGACTGGACACGCTCGTCACCGGACCACCGCCAGGACACCCGCCACCGGTCCAGTGGCTCACTCCCGGTGTTGCGGACCGTGACCGTGGCGACGAAGCCGCTACCCCAGCGCGCGTCGATGGTCGCCGTCGCGCGGCAGGAGGTCAGCGGAGCGGTCCGCGCCGACCCGATCATGTACGGGTCCCGTCGGCCCTCGACGTCGGTGAACCGGTACCAGTACTCCGTGTCCGGCGCCAGTCGGTCGATGGTGACAGTGCCGTTGCGCTCCGCCGTCCCGGAGGTCGCCGAGGCGACCGGCGCCCGCCACTGCTGGGCGTCCTCGCGGTTGGCGAAGAGGCTGACGGTCATGGGCGGGTCGTAGCCGCAGGGCGGACGGAAGAAGATCCAGTAGGAGATGGTCACGCTCGTGGTGGTGACCCCGCTGACGTTCGCCGTGATCGGCAACGCGGGCGGGCACGCGACCGTCGGCGTGGGCATCGGTGACGTCGTGGTCAAGGGTGTGGCCCCTGTGCCCTCGGTGGGCCCTGCGGCCTCGCGGGCGCCGTTCGCCCCAGCCAGGACGGCGAGCGCCACGGTCGTCGCGGCGAGGAACATGCGAAGCATCGGAACCTCCGGTGGTTACCGGGCACCGATGACCGAGGTGGTAGCCGGTGCCGCGCTCGGGTCGCCGGTCGCCGACCAGGACCGCCCGGCACGGGTGACTGACCACCTCGTGCGTCCCGTGGACCGGAGAAGGTGCGGTGCGCGCTGGCTCCCGAGCACGACCGAACCACAGCATGTCAGTCGACGGACATCGATGCAAGCGGATGTCGGTCAGCCCGGGAGGAGAGGCCGGCCGCAGTCCGGTCGGGCATCGTCCGCCTCCTCTTCGCCGGGTGGACACGCGCTGGGCGCCCGAACCGACAATGATCCATCGTTGTCTATCACCTCGGACGTGGGAGCACACCATGCTCGACAGAAGCAGCAGGACCCGGCGACCCCGGGCGACGAGGGCACTGATCGCGGCAGCCGCCACCGCAGTGCTGGCCGCCCCCATTCTCGCCGCGCCGACGCCGGCCGCGGCCGCCGTCAGCCGGGCCGAACTGGCCCTCCGCTGGGCACCCATCCACTACCAGGACGTCGATGCCACCGGGAGCCACGCGCTCGGTGGTCAGTCGGACTACATCAGCGCTGTCGACTTCGACGGTGACCTCGACGGTCGCAACAACTGGGACCGGGCCGGCCAGGCGGGCACCGCACTCGCCGCCCACGCCTACTACTCGGTGGTGGAGACGAGCACCCACTGGTACATCACGTACTTCTTCTTCCACCCTCGTGACTGGACGGACCACCCGTTCTTCGAGACCGAGCACGAGAACGACGGCGAGGGCGCGCTGTTCGCCATCGAGCGCGACGGCTCCACGTACGGCGTCCTCCGTTCGGCCGTCACCGTCGCGCACAGCGACTTCTTCTCGTACACGCCGGCCGGCAGCACCTGGACCAGTGGGCGGGAGAGCATCGACGGCACCCTGCAGTTCCAGGCGTCACCGCACGACGCGTTCCAGCACCCGGTGACCGCGCAGGAGGCGCAGGGCCACGGCCTGAAGGCCTATCCGCAGTACGCCATCAACGGCGACGGCGTGGTCTACTACCCGTCGACGGTCGCCGAGACGCCGAGCAGCGGCAACGACCGCGACGTGCGGTATCAGCTGATCGACATCTTCGCCGACGGCGGGCTGTGGGCCCAGCGGTCCAACCCGAGCCTGTTCGCCGGCCTCGGCACGTTCGCCGGCGACGACTCCGGCGACTGCGGCGTCGGCACCTGGAGTTGTTCGACCAACTCGGCGAACGCGCCCTGGGGTTGGGACGACGGCAACGACATCCCGGCGCGCGGGGAGATCGCCAGCGACCCGGCGAAACTGTCGGTCGAGTACTTCACGGTGCCGGCCGGCCTGGCCCGCACCTACAGCCACAACCCGTACGCCACCGCGGCGGCGGCACTCGCCGAGGCGGCGAGGACGGCACCGCCGACGATCGACTGACGCCTCCGTCGCCCCGGTGACGGGCATTCCGCACGCGTCACCGGGGCGACGAGGCCAGCCGGACCCGGTCGCTCTCGTCGTCGGAGAGGAACAACGCCAGCGCGTGCCCCTGCTCCTCCACGACCGCGCGGTCGGATCGGCTGAGGTCGGTCAGCGGAACGACGGTCACGGTGCCCGCCTCGACGGTCCAGGTCGCGGCGACCCGGCCGTCGACGAGCACCACGCGTTCGCCGGCCACCGAGAGGAGGCGGTGCGCGTCGTCGATGATCCGGCTGCGGTCGTCGTAGCCGAGGATGGCGTTGTCGAACGCCGGCAGGAACCGCACCGGGGCGGGGGTCTCCGGGTCCGGGCGCGGCGCGTCGGGCAGATCGATCAGCGTCCGGCCACGCTCGTCGCGAAAGGTCACCAACTCGTCGCGCATCTGAGCGACGGCGGCGGGCAGACCGGCGAGGCCGCACCAGGCGCGCAGGTCGGCGGTGGCGGCCGGCCCGAACGCGGCCAGATAGCGGCGGACGAGCACCCGCCCGACCGGATCCGACCCCTCCGGGGCCGACGGGTCGACCTCCCGGCCCACCCACGCGGAGAGCAGGACGTGTCGCACACCCCCCTTCGCACGCCACACGCCGCGCGGCGGTAGCTGGACCAACGGAAGGAGCGCGACGGCCATCTCGCCCAACGCCCGTGGCCCCGCCGCCGGCCAGCGCTCGGCGAGCGCCCGCCCGATCTCCGGCATCGAGCGCGGCTCGCCGTCGGCCAGCACCTTCCGGGCCGCCACGGCGAGGTCGTCGAGGTCGACGCCGTTCAGCTCACCCCGGTAGGCCCCGAGCACCCGTTGGCGCAGCATGGCGTCGTGACGGGACCGCCAGGCCACGGCGTCGTCGGCGACGACCAGGTGGACGGTGCGACGCATCAGGTGGGTGCGCACCACGTGCCGCTCGGTCAGCAGGTGCGACAGCACCGCCGGGTCGAAGGCCTCCAGCCGCGACCAGAGCCCGACGAAAGGCTCCTGCGGCTCCTGCGCCTGGAGACCGCCGAGGTGCGCGACGGCGTCGGGGACCGGCATCTCGGCGCGATCGAGGAGCAACTGCCGGGCGAGCGTCGCGCGGTTGAGCGCCCGCGAGTCGAGAACGGTCACTCCGTCATTCTCCGCGCCGGGGCGACAGTTTCCGCCCAGGCGGTTCGGCACGACAGGTGCCGACTTGATCAACTACCGGAGCCGGCGCCTGGGTGCCAAAAACTTTTGTGCGGTTCCTACAACTGAGCGACTGTTGGTTCGGTGGTTGCGCCATAGCGCTGGCCGTCGCCAGCCGGAAAGGTGATCACTGCTGGGAGCCGTCGTCTCGCGGCACGCAGTTCAAGGTCTAGCTAAGGGGTCAGTCGGGTGTTCAACCGTGTCGCCATCGTCAACCGTGGTGAAGCCGCCATGCGGCTCATCCACGCGGTCCGCGAGTTGGCCGCGGAGACCGGCATCCAGCTCGAAACCGTCGCGCTCTACACCGACGTCGACCGCACCGCCACCTTCGTCCGCGAAGCGGACATCGCGTACGACCTCGGTCCGGCGTCCGCCCGCCCGTACCTCAACCTCCAGGTGCTGGAACGCGCCCTGATCGAGACCGGGGCGGACGCCGCCTGGGTCGGCTGGGGTTTCGTCGCCGAGGATCCGGCGTTCGCCGAACTGTGCGAGAAGATCGGCGTCACGTTCGTCGGGCCGAGCCCGGACGCCATGCGCCAACTCGGTGACAAGATCGGCTCCAAGCTGATCGCCGAGGAGGTCGGCGTACCGGTCGCGCCGTGGAGCCGCGGCGCGGTCGAGACCCTGGCCGCCGCCCGGACGGCGGCGGCCGAGATCGGTTACCCGCTGATGCTCAAGGCGACCGCGGGCGGCGGCGGGCGCGGCATCCGGGTGATCCGCAACGAGGCCGAGCTGGACGACGCGTACGAGCGGACCAGCCAGGAGGCGGCGCGGGCGTTCGGCAGCGGCATCGTGTTCCTGGAGCGCCTGGTCACCGGGGCCCGGCACGTCGAGGTCCAGGTGATCGCCGACGGGCAGGGCACCGCCTGGGCGCTCGGCGTCCGCGACTGCTCGGTGCAGCGACGCAACCAGAAGGTCATCGAGGAGTCGGCGTCGCCGGTGCTCGACCCGGCGCAGGCCGCCGAGTTGAAGGCGTCGGCCGAGCGGCTGGCCGTGGCGGTCGGCTACCGCGGCGCGGCGACGGTGGAGTTCCTCTACCACCCCGGGGACCGGCTCTTCGCGTTCCTGGAGGTCAACACCCGCCTCCAGGTGGAGCACCCGATCACCGAGATGACCACCGGGTTCGACCTGGTCAAGGCGCAGCTGCACGTCGCCTCTGGCGGACGGCTGGAAGGCACGCCGCCGGTGGAGCGCGGCCACGCCATCGAGGCCCGGCTGAACGCCGAGGACCCCGACCGTGACTTCGCCCCGTCTCCGGGGCGGATCGCGCGGCTCGACCTTCCCAGCGGCCCCGGCATCCGGGTGGACACCGGCGTCAGCGAGGGCGACACCATCCCCGCCGACTTCGACTCCATGATCGCGAAGATCATCGCGTACGGCCGCGATCGCGACGAGGCGCTCGGCAGGCTGCGGCGGGCCATGGCGAACACCACGGTGATCATCGAGGGCGGCGCGACGAACAAGAGCTTCGTGCTCGACCTGCTCGACCAGCCCGAGGTGATCGACGCGAGCGCGGACACCGGCTGGATCGACCGGGTCCGCGGCGAGGGCCGACTCGTCACCCACCGCCACAGCGCGGTCGCCCTGGCCGCCGCCGCCATCGAGGCGTACGAGGAGGAGGAGCGCGTCGAGCGGCAGCGGCTGCTGTCGACGGCTGCCGGGGGACGCCCCCAGGTGCAGCACGCCAGCGGCCGACCGCTCGACCTCAAGCTGCGCGGCGTCGGCTACCGCACCCGGGTGGCGCGGGTCGGCCCGCACCGGTTCCGGGTCGGCATCGAGGCGGGTGCCGTCGTCCGCACCGCCGACGTCGAACTCGACCGGTTCGACCGGCACACCGGCCAGATCGTCGTCAACGGCATCCGCTACCGCCTGCTCACCGGCACGTACGGGCCGACCCACCTGGTCGAGGTCGACGGTGTGACGCACCGGGTCAGCCGCGACGAGGGTGGCGTCCTGCGCTCCCCGATGCCGGCGCTCGTCGTCGCCACGCCCCTGGAGATCGGTGCCGAGGTCGAGGCGGGCGCGCCGGTGCTGGTACTGGAAGCGATGAAGATGGAGACGGTGCTGCGGGCGCCGTTCAAGGCGCGGCTCAAGGAGTGCGCCGTCTCGGTGGGCAGCCAGGTGGAGGCGGGTGCGCCGCTGCTGCGCCTGGAGCCGTTGGCGGACGAGGCCGAGGCGGCCACGGACGGCCCGACCGGCGAGACCGTCGAGCTGGACCTGCCGAGCGCCACCGAGGACGTCCCGGCGGACGAGCGCGTCCGGCGCGGTCAGGAGGACCTGCGGGGGCTGCTGCTCGGCTTCGACGTCGACCCGCACGACGACAGTCGGGTGCTCGACGGGTACCTCGCCGCGCGGCGGCAGGCCACCGAAGCGGGTCAGCGGTCCGGGGCCGGTCAGCGGCCGCTCGCCGCCGAACTCGACCTCATCGAGGTGTTCGCCGATCTCGCCGAGTTGAGCCGTAACCGGCCGACCGGTGAGGACGGCGGCGGCGCGCACGTGCACAGCGCCCGGGAGTACTTCCACACGTACCTGCAGAGCCTCGACGTCGAGCGGGCCGGGCTGCCGGACGCCTTCCAGACCAGGCTCGCCAAGGCGCTCGGCCGGTACGGCGTCACCGACCTGGAGCGCTCCCCCGCCCTCGAAGCGGCCGTGTTCCGGATCTTCCTCGCCCAGCAGCGCGCGTCCGCCGAGGCCACCGTCGTCGCGGCCCTGCTGCGCGCCTGGCTGCGGGAGACCCCGCCGGACGAGTCGTTGCGCGAGCCCGCCGGCCTGGCGTTGGAGCGGCTGATCGCCGCGACGCAGGTGCGTTTCCCCGTGGTCGCCGACCTCGCCCGTGGGGTGGTGTTCGCCTGGTTCGCCCAGCCGCTGCTGCGGCGCAACCGGGCCCGGGTCTACGCCGAGGTCCGCGGGCACCTGCGGCACCTGGACGCGCAGCCGGACGCGGCGGACCGCGCCGAGCGCATCGCCGAGATGGTCCGCAGCACCGAGCCCCTGGTCCGGCTGCTCGGGCAGCGGCTCGTCCGCGACCACCTCGACAACGCGGTGATGCTGGAGGTGCTGACCCGGCGGTACTACGGCAACAAGGCGCTGACCAGCGTGCGTAGCCGGGAGGTCGCGGGCTGCACGTTCGTGGTCGCCGAGCGGGCCGATTCGAGCGTGGTCTCCGCCGCGGTGCGCTTCGACACGTTGGGCAGCGCGTTGCGGGGCCTGGCCGAGCTGGCCGGCGACGGGGAGTCCGTCGACGCCGACATCTACCTCGGTTGGGAGAACCAGCCGGAGGACTTCGACGCGATGGCGGCGGCGCTGGCCGAGGTGATCGCCGCGCATCCGCTGCCGCCTCAGGTCCGCCGGGTCACCACCACCGTCGCGGGTCGTGGCGGAGCGGTGATGCACCACCACTTCACCTTCCGCCCCTCCGACAGCGGGTTGACCGAGGACCGGCTGATCCGTGGCCTGCACCCGTACATCGCGCAGCGGATGCAGTTGGAGCGGCTGCACAAGTTCGACCTGACCCGCCTGCCGTCGTCGGACGAGGAGGTCTACCTCTTCCAGTGCGTGGCGCGGGACAACCGGGCCGACGAGCGTCTCGTCGCGTTCGCGCAGGTGCGGGACCTGACCGAGCTTCGTGAGCAGGACGGCCGCCTGGTCGCCCTGCCGACCACCGAGGACGCCATCGCCGCCTGCCTCGACTCGATCCGCCGCGCCCAGTCGCTGCGGCCGTCGAAGACGCGCTTCAACACCAACCGCATCGTGGTCTACGTGTGGCCGCCGAGCGAGCTGACCCGCGAGGAGATGGAGATGATCGCCGGGCGCGTGCGCCCGACGACAGCGGGCGCCGGGTTGGAGGAGATCCTGTTCATCGCGCGGCAGCGCGACCGCCGGACCGGCGAACTGACCAAGATCGCCGTACGGATCTCGTTCGACGCCGCGGGCGGGGCGGAGCTGGCCGTCGGTGAGCCGCCGGTCGAGCCGATCGAGCCGCTCGACGAGTACCGGCTCAAGGTGCTGCGCGCGAGCAGCCGCAACACCGTGTACCCGTACGAGTTGACCGGCCGGCTCGGTGACTTCGTCGAGCACGACCTCGACGACGATCACGTGCTGGTGCCGGTGGACCGGCCGAAGGGCCGCAACAGCGCCGCGATCGTCGCCGGGGTGGTCACCACGCCCACCGAGCGGCACCCGCAGGGTGTCACCCGGGTGGTGCTGCTCGGCGACCCGACGAAGTCGCTGGGCGCGCTGTCGGAGCCGGAGTGCCGACGGGTGATCGCCGCCCTGGACCTGGCCGAGCGGATGCGGGTGCCGTTGGAGTGGTGGGCGCTGTCCGCCGGGGCCCGGATCTCGATGACCTCGGGCACCGAGAACATGGACTGGGTGGCCGCCGCGCTCAAGCGGATCGTCGAGTTCACCCAGGCCGGCGGTGAGATCAACATCGTGGTGGCCGGCATCAACGTGGGCGCGCAGCCGTACTGGAACGCCGAGGCCACGATGCTCATGCACACCAAGGGCATCCTGGTGATGACCCCGGACTCGGCCATGGTGCTCACCGGCAAGCAGTCGCTCGACTTCTCCGGTGGTGTGTCCGCCGAGGACAACTTCGGTATCGGTGGCTACGACCGGGTGATGGGCCCGAACGGGCAGGCGCAGTACTGGGCGCCGAACCTGACGGCGGCCCGGGACGTGGTGATGGCGCACTACGACCACGCGTACGTCGCCCCCGGCGAGGACGCGCCCCGGCGGGCGGTCACCGCCGACCCCGCCGACCGGGACATCTCCGACTTCCCGCACGACGTGGCGGGCAGCGCGTTCCGCACCGTCGGGGAGATCTTCTCCGTCGAGGCGAACCCTGACCGCAAGAAGCCGTTCGACATCCGTACGGTCATGCGGGCCCTCTCCGACCAGGACCACCCGGTCCTGGAACGGTGGGCGGGCATGGCGGACGCGGACACCGCCGTCGTGCAGGACGTCCACCTCGGCGGCATTCCGGTCTGCCTGCTCGGCATCGAGTCCCGGTCGGTGCCCCGGCACGGCTTCCCGCCCACCGACGGCCCGGACACCTACACGGCGGGCACGCTGTTCCCCCGCTCGTCGAAGAAGGCCGCCCGGGCGATCAACGCGGCCAGCGGCAACCGGCCGCTCGTCGTGCTGGCGAACCTGTCCGGCTTCGACGGCTCACCGGAGTCGATGCGCAAGCTGCAACTGGAGTACGGGGCCGAGATCGGTCGGGCCATCGTGAACTTCGACGGGCCGATCGTCTTCTGCGTGATCTCGCGTTACCACGGCGGGGCGTTCGTGGTGTTCTCGAAGGCGCTGAACCCGAACATGACGGTGCTCGCGCTGGAGGGCTCGTTCGCCTCGGTGCTCGGTGGCGCACCCGCCGCCGCCGTGGTGTTCTCCGCCGACGTCAACGCCCGCACGGCGGCCGACCCGCGCGTGCGGGACCTGCAGGCCCGCGTCGCGGCCGCCACCGGCACCGAGCGCGCCGCGCTGACCGCGGAACTCGACGAGCTGCGCTCGTCGGTGCGGGCGGAGAAGCTCGGCGAGGTGGCCGCCGAGTTCGACCGGGTGCACGACATCCACCGCGCGGTCGAGGTCGGCTCGGTGGACGCGGTCATCCGCGCCGCCGAGCTGCGTCCGCGCATCATCGAGGCCATCGAGGCCCGCCTGGGGTGACACCCGCGCGGAACGTCAGCGCCACCGGTCGACGGCCGGTGGCGCTGACTCGTGGCGGGGGTCGGTCAGGTGGCGTGCCGCAGCAGCTCGTGGAGGTGGGTGACCACCTCGTCAGGGGCGAGGTCCATGGCGTTCTCACCGATGCTGACCTCGAACGAGCACCGGTCCGGATCCGGCGCGGACCGTACGCGGCCGAACAACTCCATCCCGGTGGCGGCGCGCAGGGCGTCGGCTGCCCGCATCGCGGCGTCCGGCCCGATCGGCAGGTGGACGTGGAACAGAGGCGTCTGCGGTGGATCGGGGAACGCGCGGGCCACGCCGTCGGCGTTGATGGCCGCCGCGATCGCCACCGCGTGTTCCCGGTGCGCCGGTAGCCGGGGCAGCACCGTGTCCAGCCCGTGCAGACCGGCCAGCGCCGGCGGCCACGCGTCGTAGACGTCCCCACCGAGGCGGCGACGCCACACCCGGGCCTCGGCGACGACGTCCGCCTCCGCGGCGAGCACGGCCCCGCCGGTGCCCTGCAACCCCTTGTAGAGCGAGACGTACACGCTGTCGAACAGGGCGGTGATCTCGGCGAACGGCAGGCGGTAGTAGGTCTGGGCCTCCCAGAGGCGCGCCCCGTCGAGATGGACGGCGGCACCGCGGGAGCGCATCGCCGCGGTCTGCGCGACGAGGTCGTCCCACTCCGGCAGAAGGCCGCCGATGTCCCGTTGGGGCAGCTCCCAGACCGCCGCCGCGAGCGGCTCCGCCACTGTCGACAGGTCGGCCAGCGTCATCAGTCGGTGCCGGTCGCCGACCGGGTGGCAGCGCAACCCGTGCACGACGCTGTATCCCCGGTGCTCCCAGACCTCCAGGTGGCTCTGCGGGTGGGCGGCGAAGGCCCGGCGACCACGTCGGTCGGCGTGGATCCGCAGCGCGACCTGCTGGGTCATCGTCCCGGACGGGAAGAACAGCGCGTCGGCCTTGCCGAGCAGGGACGCCATCCGCCGTTCCAGGACGGCCACCGGTCCGTCCGGCCCGTGCGGCGGTGTGTCGGGGTCGACCTGGGCCAGCATCGACCGCAGCATGTCGTACGGCCGGCGACGCAGATCCGAGTGCAGGAACAGAGAGCGCCTCACATCCATTGCGGCAGTATCCACCTCAGCCGGTTCGGCGCTCCCCGCTCGGGTCCGCGCCGGCCTGCCAGGCCGCGGCGAGATCCTCGCGGGCCCGGGCTACCCGGGACCGGATCGTGCCGACCGGGCACTGGCAGATCTCCGCCGCCTCGGCGTACGACAGGCCGAGCACCTGGGTGGCGACGAACGCCTCACGGCGCTCCCGGGCCAGGCCGGCGATCAGCTGGTGCAGGGTCACGCTCTCGTCGGCACCGGCGGTGATCGCCCCGGCGGCCTCGGCCGCCGCCTGCCAGTCCGGCACGGACGCCGTCCTCGGCCGGGCCACCGCCGTACGGACATGGTCGACGGCGACCCGCCGGGCGATGGTGAACACCCACGTCCGGGCCGACGAGCGGCCGGCGAAGCCGGGTAGGTTGCGGAAGGCCCGCAGGAACGTCTCCTGGGTCAGGTCGTCGGCCTCACCCGGCCCGGCGAGGTGCGACAGGAACCGCCAGACCTGGTCCTGAAGGGCCTGGATGAACGCCGTGGCGGCCTGCCGGTCGCCCTGGCCCGCGTCCTGCGCCCACCGGGTGACCTGGGCGTCGTCAACGCCGCCGGTCCGCACAGACCACCGTCCTGTGTGCCACTGGCGCTCCTTCTCGGCCGAGCGGCCGTCGTCGGGACGCCGCCGGTCAGCCGCGCATACTGGTTGTCGCGGGCCGGTCCGGAAAAGTTCCCGAGGCTTGCCCATCGGGGTGGTCCGGGATCCGTTCGGTGCTCTCCCGGGCGGGCGGCACCGGGTCGGGCGTACGCCAGGAGCGCCACAGGTGGCTGTAGGCGCCACCGGCCGCCAGCAACTCGGCGTGCGTACCGTGTTCGGCGACGCGCCCCTGGTCCAGGACGACGACACGGTCCGCGGTGGCCGCCTGGCTGAGCCGGTGGGCGACGACCAACGTGGTACGGCCTTCGGTGGCCGCCACGGCGGCCCGGTCGAGGTCCCGGGCGCCCGCGCTGCCCGCCTCGGCGGTGGCCTCGTCGAGGACGGCGACGGCGGGGTCGGCGAGTACGAGGCGGGCCAGGGCGAGTTGCTGGGCCTGCGCCGCGGTGAGCTGCCGACCGCCCTCCCCCACCGCGGTCGCCAGACCGTCCGGGAGGGTACGCACCCACCCGGTGGCGCCGACGAGGTCGAGGGCGCGGGTCAACTCGGCGTCGGTGGCGTCCGGGTCGGCCAGGCGCAGGTCCTCGGCGAGCGGCCCGGCGAACACGTGCACCTCCTGGCTGACCAGGGCGATCTCGCGCCGGAGGCGGTGTTCACCGAGGTCGGTCAGCGGCACGCCGCGCAGGCGCACCGCACCCTGGCTGGGCTCGACGATGCCGGCGATGATCCCGGCGAGCGTGCTCTTGCCCGCGCCGCTCGCGCCCACCAACGCCACGCGTTCCCCGGGTGCGAGGCGGAGGTCGATGTCCCGCAGCACGACGGGCCCGTCGTCGTAGCGGTGCTGCGCGACAGTCACCTCCAGCGCCGCCGGTTCGGCGCGATCGGGGCGGGTCGGCTCGGTGCCGACGGGCCGCGCGGTGTCCGGCAGTGTGGTCACCCCGACGAGCCGGGCGAGGCTCGCCCCGGCCTGGAGCACCGAGTCCGACTCGAACAGCAGCAGGCCGATGGGGTTGAAGAGGCGGTGGAAGTAGAGGGCGGCGGTGGTCGCCGCGCCGACGGTGGCCAGGTCCTCGCGGACCAGCAGGAAGCCGACGAGCAGCACGGCGGCCAGCCCCACGAACTCGGACCTGTTGATGCGCAGCCCGAACCGGGTGAACAGGCCGAAGATCTCCAGCGACAGGTCGCGGGCGACGCCGGAGCGAGCGGCGATCCGCGCGACGTGGGCGTCCTCGGTGCGGTAGGCGCGTACGGTCGCCGCGCCGCGCAGCGCCTCGGCCGTCGCCTGCGTCCGCTCGCCCGTCGCCACCCGCTCCCGGGCGTAGTACGGGACCGACCGTTCGAGGTACCAGCGCAGCGCCAGCGCGTACGCGGGTGCGGCGGCCAGCCCGGCGAGGCCGAGCCGCCAGTCGAGGGCGAAGAGCCCCAGCGCGGTGAGCACGACGGACAGCGTCGCGCCGAGGAAGGCGGGGCCGCTGGTGGCGATCACGTTCGTCACCACTGCCACGTCGTCGCCGGCCCGGGCCACCAGGTCGCCGGTCCCGGCCCGTTCCAGGGTGGCCGACGGCAGGTGCAGGGCACGGTCGAGGACCCGCTCCCGGAGCCGGGCCAGCACGGTCTCGCCGAGGCGCGCGGCGACCGCGGCTCCGGCCGCGGTGAGGAGCCCCGCGAGCACCGCCGCGCCCGCGATCACGCCCGCCCATCGCACGACCTGCGGTGTGTCGGTCCCGGCGATCACGTCGTCGACGAGGCGACCGAGCACCCAGGGGGCGACGAGCCCGGTCGCGGACGCGGCGACCAGCAACGTGCCGGCGACGGCGCTGAGCACCGGCAGGCGGGCCAGCTCGGCACGGAGGGCGGCCCAGGTCTGTCGGCCGGTGGCCGTCGGCAGCAGGTGTCGGGGCTCGACGCCGCCGTCGGTCGTCGGGTCGGTCATCGCAGGACCTCCTCCCGGTAGCGGGCGTCGTCGGCGAGCAGCCGCCCGTGCGGTCCTTCGGCGACGACCCGACCCCTGTCGATCACGGTGACCCGGTGCGTGACGTTCAGCAGGGCCGGGCTGGTGGTGATCAGCACCGTGCCGCGGGTCGCCGCCGCGCGCGCCTCGGCCAGCCCTTCGGCGAGCAGCGCCTCGGTCACCGCGTCGACAGCGGTGGTGGGGTTGTGCAGCACCAGCACCGGCGGGTCGGCGACGAGCGCCCGGGCGAGCCCGATCCGCTGCCGCTGACCGCCGGACAGGTTCGCACCCCGCTCGGTGAGCCGGCGGTCGAATCCGTCCGGGTGTGCGGTGAGGACGTCCTCGGCGGCGGCAGCCCGCACTGCGGCCCGTAGGACCGTGTCGTCGACCTGGGCGCCGGCGCTGAGGTTGGCGCGCAGGGTGCCCTCGAACAGCGCCACGTCGTGCGGCTCCACCAGGACCAGGGCGCGCACGGCGTCGACGTGCAGGTCCTCGGCGGGTACGCCGTCGACGTACAGCGTCCCCCGGTGGTTCGCGCGGGGCACCCGGCCGGCCAGCAGCGCGACGAGCGCCTCGGCGTCGCTCGGGTCGTAGGCGAGCACGCCAAGGATCTCACCGGCGCGGACGTGCAGGCTGACGGTGTCGAGGCCCGCGTGGGAGACCGCGTCGAGGGCGAGCCGGGACGGGCTCGGCTCGGGTGGCCCGGCGTCACCGGGCGCGAGGACCGGTGCCGCGCCGAGGACCCGGGCGACCCGTGCCGCCGACGCCCGGGCGGTGGCGAACAGCTGTACGCAGTACCCGAGGGTCTGCACCGGCTCGGCGATGAACTGGGCGAGCCCGACGACGGCGACGAGTTCGCCGACGGTGAGCCGCCCCTGCAGCGCGAGCCAGCCCGCGACTCCGGCGACCGTCGCGAGGAAGAGGCCGTTGACCGTGGTGGTGAGGCCGAGGTGCAGGCCCTTGGTGGTGGCGGCGCGGAGGGTCACGTCGAGGGCGTGCCGGCTGGCGCCCGCGTACCGTCGGGCGGCGTGGTCCTGCGCACCGATGCCGCGCAGCACGCGCAGCCCGCTGACCAGGTCGACGGCGAGCGCGGTGGTGGCCGCGAGGGCCTCCTGCTGCGACGTGCTGCGTCGGGTGAGCAGCGGTGCCATCCGCTGGAGGGCGACGACCAGCAGCGGTACGCCGACGAGCACGCCGAGCCCGAGGGGGACGTCGACGACGAGCAGCGCGACGGCCGCCACCACGATCGCGGTGAGCGCCGCGGCGGTGAGCCCGGCGACGCGTACGACGAGCGCGGACAACTCGGCGTCGGAGGCGGTGACGGACAGCAGTTCTCCGTCGCGCATGCCGGAGCGGTGTCCGCGCGGGTCGAGGGCGCTCCGGACGATCTCGACACGGGTCGTGTGCGCCTCGTGTTCGACGGCGGCGTAGGCCAGCCGGGCGCCGGTCCGGTAGGCGAAGGCGAGGGCGGTGAACAGGGCGGCGAGACCGGCGAGGGAGAGCAGCAGCGCGGCGACGTCCCCGGTGGCCACCGCCCGGTCGATGACCACGCCGATGGCGACCGGGACGAGGGCCTCGGTGGCCTGGTGGGCGCAGAGCAGCACGATGCCGAGCACCACCCGGCGGCGCTGTCGGCGCAGGCCGCGGCGCAGCACCACGCTCCCGCTGATCTCGGCGACTGTCATGCTCGGATCGATGGGGGCATGGCGGGGACTCCAGTAGGTGAGGGCAGGCTAACCTAACATGCCCTCACTGGGTCGGAGCGGGCGGAGTGCGCCGACGCGGGCCGCCCTGCCCCGAGAGCGGGCGGCCCGCGCCGACGGCGGCTACCGCTCCCCCACCGGCGTCCAGACGGGCAGGCCGAGCCGCCGGACGGCTATCGCGACCAGGGCTCGCGGCGGGAGCGAGACGTCGAGCACGAGCACCGACTCGTCCGGCTCGGCCGGTTCCAGCGTGGCGAGCTGGGAGTCGAGCAGGCTCGTCGGCATGTAGTGCCCCTCGCGTCGCGCCATCCGCTCCCGGATGACCTCGGCCGGCCCGTGCAGGTGCACGAAGTCCACCTGCGGCGCGCCCCGGCGGAGCACGTCGCGGTACGACCGTCGCAAGGCCGAGCAGGCCAGCACCGTCGACCGGCCCTCGGCCGCGCGGTCGGCGATCCACCCGGCGATGTCGGCCAGCCAGGGGAGGCGGTTGCCGTCGTCCAGGGGTACGCCGGAGCGCATCAGTGCCACGTTCTCCGGGGAGTGGAACTCGTCCGCCTCGACGAACGTCAGCCCGGTCACCGCGCTGATCCCGCGCGCCACAGTGGTCTTGCCGGACCCGGAGACGCCCATCACCACGACGTGCCGGCCACGCGGCTCACCAGTCATGGACCGTGCCGTCCTTGAGTCGGTTGAAGGGCAGGTAGGCCGGCTCGTACGGGAACCGGGCCGCCGCCTCCTCGTCCAGCTCCACCCCGAGCCCCGGCTGGTCGCCCGGGTGCAGGTAGCCGTCGGTGAACGTGAACGACTGCCGGAACACCTCGTTGGCCGACGGGGTGTGCTTCATGTACTCCTGGATCCCGAAGTTGTGGATCGCCAGGTCCAGGTGCAGCGCCGCGGCCATGCCCACCGGGGAGATGTCGGTGGGGCCGTGGATGCCGGACTTGATCTGGTACTGGGCGGCGAAGTCGAGCAGCTTGCGCATGGCGGTGATGCCGCCGGTGTGGGTGACCGCGGACCGGACGTAGTCGATGAGCTGCTCGCGGATCAGGGTCTGGTAGTCCCAGACCGTGTTGAACACCTCGCCGATGGCCAGCGGGGTGGTGGTGTGCTGCCGGACCAGCCGCAACGCCTCCTGGTTCTCGGCCGGGGTGCAGTCCTCCAACCAGAACAGGTCGTACGGTTCGAGGGACTTGCCGAGCTTCGCGGCCTGGATCGGGGTCATCCGGTGGTGACCGTCGTGCAGCAGCGGCAGCTCCGGGCCGAACTCGGCACGGACCGCCTCGAACACCGTGGGCAGGTGGCGCAGGTACGCGCGGGTGTCCCAGTCCTCCTCGGCGGGCAGTGGGGTGCGCTGCGCGGGTTCGTAGTCGTAGCGCTGGCCGGTGGCGCTGGGCTGCGCGGCCACCCCGTAGACGGCGTTGATCCCCGGCACCGACGTCTGCACCCGGATCGACCGGAAGCCCTCGTCGAGGTGGCGGCGGATCGAGTCGAACAGCTCGGGGATGTCCCGCCCCGACGCGTGCCCGTACGCCATGATGCCGGTGCGGGACGCGCCGCCTAGCAGCTGGTAGAGCGGCATGCCGGCGGCCTTGGCCTTGATGTCCCACAGCGCGACGTCGACGGCGGCGATGGCGGCCATGGTGACCGGCCCCCGCCGCCAGTACGCCGAGCGGTAGAGGAACTGCCAGGTGTCCTCGATCCGGTGTGCGTCGCGCCCCATCAGCAGCGGGGCCACGTGGTCGCGCAGGTACGAGGCGACGGACAGCTCACGACCGTTGAGCGTGGCGTCGCCCAGGCCGGTGATGCCGTCGTCGGTGGTGATCTTCAGCGTGACGAAGTTCCGGTCGGGGCTGGACACGATGACGTCCGCGGCGACGATCTTCACGGGGTGCCTTTCCGTTGGTGCCGGTCGAGGGGGTGGTCTCACCACTCCGCGAAGGAGCCGTCGGAGTGCCGCCAGGTCGGGCTGCGCCAGGCGTGACCGCGTTTGTCGGCTGTCCGTACCGCGTGTTCGTCGACCTCGATGCCGAGACCGGGTGCGGTCAGCCGGGACACGTACCCGTCGACGAAGGTCAGCGGGGTCTTGTCGAGGCAGTAGTCGAGCACCTCGGCGCCCAGGTTGTAGTGGATGCCGATGCTCTGTTCCTGAATCAGGAAGTTGGGGGTGGCGAAGCCTACCTGGAGGCACGCGGCGAGGGCGATCGGCCCGAGCGGGCAGTGCGGGGCGAGCTGCACGTCGTACACCTCGGCCAACGTGGCGATCTTGCGCACCTCGGTGATGCCGCCCGCGTGCGCGAGGTCCGGTTGGGCCACCGCGATGCCGGCCTGCAGGACGGGCAGGAACTCCTGCCGGCTGTAGAGCCGCTCCCCGGTCGAGACCGGGGTCGTCGTGCAGCGGACGACCTCGCCGATCAGGTGCGAATTCTCCGGCACGACCGGCTCTTCGAGGAAGAACGGCCGGTACGGCTCCAGCAGCGGGGCGACCCGCCGGGCGTTGGCGAGGGTGAACCGCCCGTGGAAGTCGACGGCGACGTCCCGCTGGTCGCCGAGGACCTCGCGGGCGACGGCCACCCGCCGCACCACCGCGTCGAGTTCGGCGACCGAGGCCAGCGAGCCCATCCGCCCGGAGGCGTTCATCTTCACGGCGGTCAGACCCGCCTCGATGCGGGCGCTGATCTGGTCGCGGATCTCGGCGGGCTCGTCGCCGCCGACCCACCCGTAGACCCGGATCCGGTCACGGACCGGCCCGCCGAGGAGCTGGTGTACGGGGGCGCCGTAGTGCTTGCCCGCGATGTCCCAGAGCGCCTGGTCCAGACCGGACACCGCGCTGGCCAGGATCGGCCCACCCCGGTAGAAGGAGCCCTTGGTCAGCACCTGCCAGTGGTCCTCGATGCGCAGCGCGTCCCGACCCGTCAGCAGCTCGCCGAGCTGGTGCACGGCAGTGCGGACGGTCTCGGACCGACCCTCGCAGGTCGCCTCGCCCCAGCCGACGATGCCGCACTCCGTCTCGATCCGGACGAACAGCCAGCGCGGCGCGACCAGGAAGGTCTCCACCAGTGCGATCTTCGTCATGGAGCGGTCAGCCCTTCGTGGCACCGGCGGTGAGGCCGGAGACGACGTACTTCTGCACGAACAGGGCGATGAGCATGATCGGAAGGGTGACCACCGTCGCCGCGGCCATCAGGCCACCCCAGTCGATGCTGGCGTAGCCGACGAAGTCGAAGATCGCGACCGGGAGCGTCTTCGTGTCGGCGCCGGAGAGCACCAGGGCGAACATGAAGTTGTTCCAGGAGAAGATGAACGAGAGGATGCCGGCGGTCGCGACGCCGGGCACCGACAGCGGCAGGGTGATCCGCCGGAACGCGCCGATATGGGTCAGGCCGTCGACGAGCGCGGCCTCTTCCAAGTCGGTCGGCAGGCCGTCGAAGTAGCCCATCATGATGTAGACGATCAGCGGCAGCGACACGAACATGTGGCTCAGGATCAGCACGGTGAACCCGCCGACCATCTTCAGGTTCGAGAAGACGTAGTACCAGGGCACCAGGAGCGAGACGCCGGGGATCACCCGGGCCATGAGCACGACCAGCGCGGACTTCTTCATGGCGAAACGGCTCATCGAGTACGCGGCCGGCACGCCGAGCAGCAACGACAGCGTGGTGGCCGCGAACGCCACCCAGAGGCTGTTGCCGATGAACTGGAGGTAGTTCGCCTGCTGGAGCACCGTCTCGTAGTTCTTCAGGCTGGGCGAGAAGGCGAACGTCTTGGCGGTGTCGTAGATGTCCACGTTGGTCTTGAACGACGCGGCGATCATCCAGAGCAGTGGCGCCATCAGCGCGAACACCACGACGACGAGAGCCGACGTACGGAACACCTGGTACGGCTTGCTCGGCTTCATCGGCCCAGCCCCTTCTTGCGATAGGTGAGGGCCCACATCACCCCGATGATGATCAGGAAGAAGATGATGAGGACTGTCGACGAGACGCCGTAGTCGTTGTAATCGAAGCTCAGGCCGTACGCGTACACGTTGAGGGTCTCGACCTCGTGGAAGGACCCGCCGCCGCGCCCCTTGGTGGCGTAGAGGATGTCGAACGTCTTGAGCGCGTCGATGCCGCGCAGCAGGATGGCCACGATCACCGTGGGCATCAGCAGCGGGAGGGTCACGTGCCGGAACCGCTGCCAACTGCTGGCACCGTCGATCCGGGCCGCCTCCTGGGGTTCGTCGGACAGCGACGTGAGCCCGGCGAGCAGGATCAGCACGACCATCGGGGTCCACTGCCAGATGTCGATGAACATCGTCGTCGGCAGGGCCGAGTGCTGACCGGCCAGCCAGGGCTGCGGGCCGATGCCGACCCAGCCGAGCAGTTGGTTCGCCATGCCGATGTTGGGGTCGAAGATCAGCCGCCACATCATGCCGACCGCCACCGGGGTGGCCACCAGCGGCAGGAGGATCGCGACCCGCACCCACTTCTCACCGCGGAAGGGTCGCCACAGCAGCAGGGCTATCGCCATGCCGAGGACGACCTCGAAGAACAGCACGACGCCGGTGAACAGGACCGTACGCCAGACCGCCGGCCAGAACCGTTCGGTGTCGGTGAGCACGTCGGCGTAGTTCTGGACGCCGATGAACTCGAAGTCGGCGCGTACCGAACCCTCGGCGTCGGTCAGGCTCAGGTACCCGGTCCACGCCACCGGAAAGATGATCAGCAGGGCGACGAACGCCATGGCGGGCGCTGCGAAGAGCCACTTGCGGTGTTCGTTGGCCCAGCGTGACCAGGCGGAGTCCACCGGGGGCGCGGCAGGAGCCTCGGACGTGTCGGTGCGGGGGGTGATGACGGCTGACATGAGGGGTCTCCGGGTTCGCAGGTCAGGTCCCGGCGGGGCGGCGGAGCCTGTCGGCTCCGCCGCCCGGCGGTCGGGCTACTTCGCCTCGTCGTCGAGGAACTTCTGGAACGCCGCGTTGGCCGCGTCCGCCGAGGCGGCGGCGTCCTTGCCGGTGATCGCGTCGACGATGGGCTGACCGACGATCTCCCGCGCCTGCGCGACCTTGACCACCAGCGGGCGGTCGTGGCCGACGCCGTTGGCGGTGCTGACCGTGTTGGCCTCGGCGAGGTCCTTCGGCAGGGTCGCGGCACTCGCCGGGTTCGCCCAGACCGAGGTGCGGGCACCGGGAACGCCGGCGGTCTGCTGCGCCAGCGCCTGCTCCTTGCCGGCCGCCCACTGGATGAACTTCCAGGCGTTGTCCTTGTTCTCCGAGCTGTCGTTCACGCCGAGCGCCCAGGACGGGATGTTGTACGGCTTCGACCCGGCCGGTCCGGCCGGGAAGGCCGCGAAGCCGACGGTGTCGACGACCTTGGACTTGGTCGGGTCGGTGGCGTTCTTGTAGAGCGAGTTGGCCTCGGTGTAGAAGGCCGCCTTGCCCTGCGTGAAGATGGCCATCGCCTCGGACCAGCTCATGTCGGTGCTGATGTTCTCCGGGCCGTGGTCGCGCAGCAGCCCGCCGTAGTAGGCGTACGCCTGCTTGGCCTGTTCGGTGTTGACAGTGGCCTTTCCACTACCGTCCACGAAGTCGCCACCGAAGCTGAAGAGGAAGCTGGAGAACTGCGTGACGGCGGCGGCCTTGCCGGTACGGGCGACGAAGCCGGCGACGCCGGGGTTGTCGGCCTCGACCTTCGCCGCCTGCGTCTTGAGCTCGTCGAGCGTCTTGGGCGGAGCGGTGAAGCCGGACTTCGTCAGCAGGTCCTTGCGGTAGTAGAGGACCTCCTGCTCGGTGATGATCGGCACCCCGACCACCGTGTCCTCGTAGGTCGTCGCCTGCATCGGCCCGGCCTGGAAGTCACCGAGCTCGAAGGTGCTGTCCGCCTTGGCCTTCTTGCCCAGGTCGGCGAGGTACTTGTTCTTGCCGAACAGCTTCCCCTCCTGCAACGGCCGGTACATCATCACGTCGAGGTCGGCGGAGCCGGCGTTGAGCTTGACGTTGTACTGGTCGGAGAGCTGGTCCTCGCCGAGTTGGGTGACCTCGACCTTCAGCCCGGTCTGCTTCTCGAAGTCCGGCAGGGCCTTCTTGATGTTCTCGGTCCAGACGTGGTTGACCAGTGTCACGCGAACGGTCTTCGAGCCCTCGCCGCCGTCGTCGCCGCCACAGGCGGTCAGGCCCATGGCAGCGACCACGGCCAGAGAAGTGCCGATTATCGATCGACGTCGCACGCTTGTCTCACCTTCTGTCGTGGTCACCGCCCCCGAGGGAGCCGCTACCTCGGCGTTACATCCGCTTAACATCGGGATGCTAGGCGCAAAAAGCAGACTATTTCAAGAGGTACATCTAACTGATACGATCTTTGCGTGGAACCGTCCTCACTAGAGGCTGCAACCGTCCCTGCCGAGTCAGGCCTGCACGCCCGCGTCCTCGACCATCTCGGCACCGCGATCTGCGGCGGCGAGCTGGCACCCGGGGCGGTCCTCAACATCGACGAGCTGGTCGACAGGTACGCCGTCTCCCGCTCGGTCGTCCGCGAGGTGCTGCGGGTCCTGGCCTCCATCGGCTTCATCGAGGCACGCCGCCGCGTCGGGGTGATGATCCTGCCGGCGAGCGCGTGGAACGTCTTCGACCCGCAGGTCATCAGGTGGCGTCTCGCGTCGGCCGGCCGGATGGCCCAGCTCCGGTCGATCACCGAGCTACGCACCGCCGTGGAGCCGCACGCGGCCTCCCTGGCGGCGAAGCGGATCGGCCACGACGAGGCGAGCGACCTCGTCGGGCTGGCCGCGAAGATGTGGGCGGCCGGCGAGGCCGGCGACGAGGAACGCTTCCTGCACCTCGACATCGAGTTCCACCGGCGGGTGCTGCTCGCCTCCGGCAACGAGATGTTCGTCCGGCTCCAGGATCTGGTCGCGGAGGTGCTGACCGGCCGACACAAGCACCACCTCATGCCGCACCACCCGCACCGGCAGGCCCTGCAGATGCACGCCGACGTCGCCCAGGCGATCCAGCGGCGCGACGGCGACCGCGCCCGGCAGGCGATGGTGCAGCTGATGGAGCAGGCGTTCGACGAGATGAGGTCACTGTGGGAGCAGACCGTCACGCCCGATGTCGACCTTGGCAAACCTCGCCCCTAAGGTCCCCCGGTGTTGCGGCCGGATGGGCGCCACCCAGACCATGACCCTGCGCAGCGGGACGGCATCGACGCGTCCCGGGAGCCGAGTGGACCACACCCCGTACGAACTGTCAGACGACAGGAGGGTCGGCCCGGCGGCCGACCCGGCCGTCGAGCGATACCCGCCGCTGCCGGATCAGCCGGCGGGCCACCGACGGCGCACGATGATCAAGTGATGAAAAGTAGGTCCGGGAGTGCCCTGGGAGCTGTTTTCCATCACTTGATCATGGGCAGGGGCGGTCCCGGCGCTAACGACCAGCGCCCCGGCGCCCCGGGCCGGTGGCGGAGGGGCGGTGGCCGATGCGGGGGGCACGCACCGCCGACGAGGTGCCAGAGCCGGGCCGGAAATCCCGGGCGGCAGTGGCCACGGTCTCGTCGGGATCGCGGGTGAGTGCGGCCCGAACGTGCGGTGGGACCACCTCGGACGTCGCCATCGCCAGTCTGACCTGCACCGAACGGTCGTCGACCAGACGTTCCAGGTCCGCCTCGTCCAGTTCGAGGGCGCGGACCAGCGCGGCCCGGACGTCGACCACCGGGTCCGCGGCGAGCGCGCTGCGCTGGTCGGCGGTGGTCCGCGGGTTGCGGGCGAGCCCCTTGCGTACGCGGGCGGTGCGATCGGCCAGCAGGGTAGTGATCACGTCGGGGTCGTGGGTGTGGGTGGCGAGCCGTTCGCGCACCTCGGGTGAGGGGTCGTCGGTCAGCTTGGCGGCCAACTCCGGCTCCAGTCGCCGGGTCTCGGCGAGCAGACCGCGTAGCTCCTTGTCCGACGCCTCGGACATGATGCGGCGGATCGACTCGTCACAGGCCGGGTTGCCGGCGACCGCCCAGCGCACCCAGCGGTCGGCGTCCTTGACCAGGCGCGTGAGGTTGCCGATCGAGGCGGACGGGTTCCTCGCCACGGCCTCGCGGACCTGGCGATCGTGGTCCCGGGTCAGCGGTCGCAGGGCCTGCGCGGGGGCGTCGGGCCTGGCGGCGACCGTCTTGCGGACCGCTGCCGACGGGTCGGAGGCCAGGTCGATCAGGGTCATCTGTGGCGTGGTGGGGTCCTGCGCGAGGGCGAGCCGAGCGTCGGCGTCGCCACCGATCGGACGGTGGGCGGTGGTGCCGGACCCGCTGTGCCGGTCGGCCGCGCCGACGTCCTGCTGATTCCCCATCGGGCAATCATGTCACGCACCCCGTCCGCCACCGGCGGGCGCGGGTAGCCGCAGGCCGGACATGCCACCGTCCACCGCCAGCGACGTGCCGGTCACCGAGCCGGTCGCGGGCGACGCGAGATAGACGACGGCGGCGGCGACCTCGTCGGCGGTCACCAGGCGGCCGGTCGGCTGGCGGGCGGCGAGCCGGCGCTTCTCCGCCGTCGGATCCTCCGCCCCGGCGAGCAGACGGGCGACCCATGGGGTGTCGACGGTGCCGGGGGCGACACAGTTGACCCGGACCCCCTCGGTGACCAGGTCGGCGGCCATGGCGAGGGTGAGGGCGTGCACGGCGCCCTTCGACGCCGAGTACAGGGCCCGTCGGGGCAGGCCGACGGTCGCCGCGATCGAGGAGATGTTGACGATCGCGGCGGACGACGACCGGCGCAGGTACGGCAGGACGACGGCGCTGGTGCGGGCCACGCCGGAGACGTTGACGTCGAGCACCCTGCCCCACTGTTCGTCGTCGTCCTCCTCCACGGTGCCCACCGCCGAGATGCCGGCGTTGTTCACCAGGATGTCGACGCCCCCGAACGCCTCGGCGACCGAGGCGACAGCCGCGCGCAGCGAGGACCGGTCGGCCACGTCGGCCCGTACGCCGTGGATACGAGGGTCCTCGGGCAGGCCCGATACGTCCAGGTCGAGGACACCGACCCGGGCGCCGGCGTCCAGGAAAGCCCGTACGCAGGCGTCCCCGATACCCGAGCCGCCGCCGGTCACCACCGCCACGAGGCCGGCACACCGCATGCTTCCCTCCCCTGCCATCAGGCGTTCGCGAGCGTGCTGCGCTGCCGGCCGAGGCCCTCGATCTCGACCTCCATCACGTCGCCGGCGGCCAGGTACGGGAACCGGCCGGAGAGCGCCACCCCCTCCGGGGTGCCGGTGTTGATGACGTCGCCCGGGTCCAGGACCATGTACTGCGACAGGTGCCAGACCAGGTGCGCCACGTCGAAGATCATGTCTTTGGTGCTGGAATCCTGCCGGGGCTCGCCGTTGACCCAGGAGCGCAGCCGAAGC
The DNA here is from genome assembly GCF_029581455.1 of Micromonospora sp. WMMD964. Lineage (NCBI taxonomy): Bacteria > Bacillati > Actinomycetota > Actinomycetes > Micromonosporales > Micromonosporaceae > Micromonospora > Micromonospora sp. WMMD964. The sequence continues at coordinate 5,268,239 of NZ_CP120860.1, forward strand.
GCCTGCGGGTCGTCGACCTCGTCGGCGGTGACCAGCCAGGGCCCGAGCGGTTGGAACGTCTCGCAGGACTTGCCCTTCGACCACTGGCCGCCGGAGGCGGTGAGTTGGAAGTCGCGCTCGGACACGTCGTTGGAGAGCGCGTAACCGGCGATGTGGTCGAGGGCGTCCGCCGGTGAGGCGAGGTAGCGGGCCCGCCGCCCGATCACCACCGCCAGCTCCACCTCCCAGTCGGTCTTCGTGGAACCGCGCGGGATCAGGACCTCGTCGTACGGCCCGACGACCGTGTTGGGTGCCTTGTAGAAGATGATCGGCGCGGTCGGTGGTTCGGCGCCCGACTCGGCGGCGTGCGCGGCGTAGTTCTGCCCGACGCAGAGCACCACCCCGGGCCGGGCGAGCGGCGCGCCGACCCGCTGGCCGGTCACGTCGATCTCCGGCAGGTCGGTGGCCGCACGGACCCGTTGGACGCCGTCACCGGCGAGGAACTCCCCGTCGATGTCGTCGGTGACCGACGAGAGGTCGAAGTGCCGACCGTCGGCGTACAGCACGGGACGCTCCTGCCCGACGGGCCCGACGCGCATGAACTTCACGAACCAACCTCCAGAGCAGGTACGCCTATTTCCTATAGGATGCTGCCTGTGCTGGTGTACCGGCTCACACGAGCGCAGTCAAGGGGTTGTTGAGGAGACGAGATGGCCCAGCAGGAGACTCGCGAGGGCCGACTCCGTCCCGCCCGTCGACTCACCCTCGCCGAGGACGTCTACGAGTCGATCAAGACCCTGGTGATGGACCACATCCTGCCGCCCGGCGAGCGGGTCAACATCGACGCTCTCGCCCGGGAGCTGGACGTCTCCCCCACTCCGGTGCGCGAGGCGCTCGCCCGGTTGGAAGCCGACGGACTGGTCCGCAAACGCCCGCTCTCCGGCTACACCACCACGCCGCTGCTGACCCGCGCCGAGTTCGACGACCTGTTCGAGGTCCGGCTGCTGTTGGAGGGGGCCGCCGCCGGTCGGGCCGCCGCCCACGCCTGCACCGAGGAGCGGCAGCGGATCGGCGTCGAGGCGGCGGCGAGCATCGACGTGGAGGCCGGCGACGGATACCGCCGACACGCCGCGTTCACCGCGCTGGACGCCAGGTTCCACGACCTGATCGCCGAGGTCTCCGGCAGCCCACTGCTGCGCGACAGCATCACGCGGCTGCACTCCCACCTGCACCTGCACCGGCTGTACTTCCCGGTCACCGGCGCGCCGGACACCAACACCGAGCACCAACGCATCGCCGCCGCCATCGCCGCCGGTGACCCCGACGCCGCCACCGAGGCGATGCGGGCCCACCTGATCGCCGCCCGGGAACGCCACCTGCCCGCCTTCGACCAGCTTCCCGCACCCGGGGCACCCCGCGACCCGGCGTGAACACCCCCGACCCGTCCGAGGAGCCGCCGTGCGCATCGCCCTCTTCATCACCTGCGTCAACGACGTCGCGTACCCGGCCACCGGCATCGCGGTCACCCGCATCCTGCGGCGGCTCGGCCACACCGTCGAGTTCCCCGACCGGCAGACCTGTTGCGGGCAGATGCACGCGAACACCGGCTACCGGGCCGAGGCGATGCCGATGGTGCGCAACTACGTCGACGTGTTCGACGGCTACGACGCCGTCGTCGCGCCGTCCGGGTCGTGCACCGCGATGATCCGCGACCAGTACCCGCGCCTGCACCCACCCGCCGCGTCGGTGGCCGCGCGCACCTACGAGTTGTCCGAGCTGCTCGTCGACATCCTCGGCGTCACCGACGTCGGTGCGGAGTTCCCGGAGACGGTCACCTACCACCCCACCTGCCACGGTCTGCGCATGCTCCGGTTGGGCGACCGGCCGCTGACGCTGCTGCGCCAGGTCCGCGGGATCGACCTCGTGGAGCTGGGCGACGCCGAGGAGTGCTGCGGCTTCGGCGGCACGTTCGCGCTGAAGAACCCCGACGTCTCCACCGCGATGCTCACCGACAAGTGCGCCCGGGTCGGTGAGACCGGCGCGCGGGTGCTCGCCGCCGCCGACAACTCCTGCCTGGCCCACATCGGAGGCGGCCTGGACCGGCACCGCTCCGGCGTACGGGCCATGCACTACGCGGAGATCCTCGCCTCGACCGGGGCGACCTCGTGAACCCCCCGATCGCACCGGCCACCGGCGACGGACGCATCCGCACGCCGCTGCCCTTCCCCACCGCGGCCAGACCGGCGGTCGCCGACACGCAACTGCGCGCCAACCTGCACCGGGCCACTCGCACCATCCGCGGCAAGCGCGCCCGCGTCGTCGACGAGGTGCCCGACTGGGCGGCGCTGCGCGACGCCGGTTCCGCCATCAAGGCGGACGTCCAACGCCGGTTGCCGGAGCTGCTGGAGCAGTTCGAGGCGTCCGCCACCGCCGCCGGTGCCACCGTGCACTGGGCCCGGGACGCGGCCGAGGCGTGCCGGATCGTCGTCGAGCTGACCCGGGCGGCCGGTGCCGACGAGGTCGTGAAGGTCAAGTCGATGGCGACCCAGGAGATCGAGCTGAACGAGGCCCTGGAGGCGGCCGGGATCGCTGCGTACGAGACCGACCTGGCGGAGCTGATCGTGCAGCTCGGCGACGACACCCCCTCGCACATCCTGGTGCCGGCGATCCACTACAACCGCGCACAGATCCGGGAGATCTTCCAGCGTCGGATGCCGGACGTCCCGGCCGACCTGACCGACGAGCCCTCCGCGCTGGCCGAGGCGGCCCGCGTCCACCTGCGACGACGTTTCCTCTCGGCCCGGGTCGCCGTGTCCGGCGCCAACTTCGCCATCGCCGACACCGGCACGCTCGTCGTCGTGGAGTCCGAGGGAAACGGGCGGATGTGCCTCACCCTCCCGGAGACGCTGATCAGCGTCGTCGGCGTCGAGAAGCTGCTGCCGACCTTCGGTGACCTGGAGGTCTTCCTGCAACTGCTGCCGCGCTCCTCGACCGGCGAGCGGATGAACCCGTACACCTCGATGTGGACCGGCGTCACTCCCGGCGACGGCCCGCAGGACGTGCACGTCGTGCTCGTCGACAATGGCCGGTCCGCGGTGCTGGCCGACCCGGTCGGGCGGCCGGCGTTGTCCTGCATCCGCTGCTCCGCCTGCCTCAACGTCTGCCCGGTGTACGAGCGGGCGGGCGGGCACGCGTACGGGTCGGTGTATCCGGGGCCGATCGGCGCGATCCTGTCGCCCCAGCTGACCGGCGTGGCCGACAACGCCTCCCTGCCGTACGCGTCGACCCTCTGCGGCGCCTGTTACGACGTCTGCCCAGTGAAGATCAATATTCCGGAGATCCTCGTACACCTCCGGCAGGAGGCACCGCACCCACCGGCGGAACGGGCCGCCATGCGCGTCCTGTCCTGGGTGATGCGCAGCCCTCGGCGCTGGGCCGCCGCCCTGCGCCTGGCCCGGACCGGCGCGGGTCCGCTCGGCGCGTACCGCGAGCGGCGCACCGGTGCCCGTACGCTGCGTAAACTGCCCTGGCCCGCCTCGGCGTGGACCCGGTCGCGGGACGTGCCGCTGCCCGCGCCGCAGACCTTCCGTGAATGGTGGAACCAGCAGTGAGCGCACGCGACGAGATCCTGGCGCGGCTCCGCACGGCCCTGGCCGACGACCCGCCGCCGGTGCCGGTGCCCCGCGAGTACCGCCGCGTCGGCGACCGCTCCGACCTGGTCGCGGTCCTCGTGGACCGGTTGGAGGACTACCGGGCGGTCGTCCACCACGGCATCGACGCCCTGCCCGGGCTGCTGGCGGAGGTGGGTCGACTCGCCGTCCCCACCGACGTCCCCGCCGACTGGCTGGCCGGGTACACCGGGCAGGTACGCCGCGACGCTCCCCCGCTGTCACCGGCCGAGTTGGACGAGACGGACGCGGTCCTGACCGGTTGCGCCGTGGCGATCGCCGAGTCGGGCACCATCGTTCTCGACGCCGGCCCGGCGCAGGGTCGGCGGGCGCTCACCCTGGTGCCGGACCGGCACATCTGCGTCGTCCGCGCCGACCAGGTCGTCGGGCTCCTGCCGGAGGCGTTGACCCGGCTGGACGCGCGTGCGCCGCTGACCTGGATCTCCGGCCCGTCCGCGACCAGCGACATCGAACTCGACCGGGTCGAGGGTGTGCACGGCCCGCGCCGACTGGACGTCGTAGTGGTCTGACCTCAGGAGGACGACACCTGCTCGCCCGACGGGGCGGTCTCGCGCAGCGGGATGCCCCGCAGGTTGAGCAGCATCACGATGCCCACACCGACGACCAACGCGATGTCGGCGACGTTGCCGACGAAGAACCCGGCGTAGTCGATGAAGTCGACCACGTGCCCGCGGGCGAAACCCGGCTCGCGGAAGAGCCGGTCCAGCAGGTGGGTCGTCGCGCCGCCGAGCACCAGGCCCAACGCCACCGCCCACGGACGCGACGTGACCCGCCGCGCCACGACCGTCACCGCGACCACGGCCGCCGCCGCGAAGACCGCGAAGATCCAGGTGTACGCGGACCCGATCGAGAAGGCGGCGCCCGGGTTGTAGACGAGCCGCAGGGACAGCAGGTCACCCACGATGGAGATGGTCTGCCCGTCCGACAGCGCGGACTCGGCCCAGTACTTCGTGGCCTGGTCCGAGGCGAGAACCACGGCAGCGATCAACACGACGGCGCGAAACACAGCGGAACCCTAGCCGGTCACTCCCGGCCCCCACCACCGGCGGCCGCTCCGCCCACCGTCGCTCAGGTGGCGGTGCGGAGGTGGATCGCGGCGACCGTGACGAGGCCCGCGCCGACCAGCGTGATGCCGCTCGCGGCGAGGACGGGCGCCACCCGGGTGGCCAGATCGAGGACGGCGTGGGATCGCGCGCCCCGGGTGACCAGTGAGCTACCGGCGACCGCGAGGACCCCGACGCCGAAGAGGACGACGGCCATGCCGAGGCCGAACGTCAGGACCAGCAGCAGGGCGAAGCCGGCGCGACCGATGAACAGCCCGGTCGCCAGCACGAGGAACGCGGCCGGGGACGGGGTCAGCCCGCCGGAGATGCCCAGCAGGAAGAGCCCGGGGCGCTTGCCGTGGGTGTGGCCGTGGTCGTGGCCGTGGCCGTGGCCGTGCCCGTGGCTGTGGCCGGCGGCGTGCAGGTGCCGGCGCACCATCCACAGACCGGTGGCCAGGACGATCAGACCGGCGCCGAGTTGCAGCCAGCTCGTGAGTTCCTGCATCCGGATCACCTCGGACAGGGACAGGAACGTCCACGCCACGCCGATCACCAGGACCGACAGCGTGTGCATGACGGCCACCGAACCGCCCAACCAGGCGGCGTCCCGGATCCGGCCGCGCGAGCCGGCGAGGTAGGCGGCGGCCAGGCTCTTGCCGTGCCCCGGGGCCACCGCGTGACCCGCACCGGCGGCGAAGGCCAACACGAACGCGAGCGGGGGTACGCCCGGCGAGTGGACGATGTCCTGCAGCCGATCCGAGAGGGACGCGGAGAGGACTGCGGTCGCGGTCATGCCACGGCTCGCCGTCGCAGCCGCCGCGACACCAGCAGCGCGCCAACCGCCACCAGCAGCGCACCACCGCCGACGGCGGCGAGCTGGATGGCGGCACTACGGCCGGTGCCGGCGCTGACGACAGTCGGCGCACCACCGGCGAGGGTCCAGTCGTGGGAGTCCTCGCCGGAGCCGTACACCGCTCGTTGCCCACCGGGGCCGGTGGCCATCGCCCGGTACGCCGGGTTGAGGTCGGTGAGCATCCGCACCGCGACGGTGACGGTGTCGACCGGCCCCGGGCAGGTGTAGTCGACCGTCGCGCCGGTCCGCGCCAGCGCCTTCAGCGGCGCGACGACGCCGAGGCACTGCCGCCCCCCGTCGGCGACGGTGATCTGCTTGAGCAGGTACGCGGGGAACTGCGCCGACGACGCGATCACGGCCGGGTCGGTCGTCCGGTAGTCGACAGCGCCGTCGAGCAGGACGCGGTCGGCCGGCAGCAGGCCGAGCGAGACGCCGAGCAGGGTGAGGTCGTCGGGGCCGCCGACCCGCCACCGCACCCGCACGACGTCGGGCCGCTGCTCGTCGGGCGTGATGGACACGGTCTGCGGATCACCGAACGGGTGCGCCGCCGCCGGGGACGGCAGGGCCAGGACGGCTGCGGCGACGGAGAGGGCCACCAGCGGGATCACCATCACCGCGTTTCGTCGTCGGCGACGTGCATGCACTGACAAGTAATGCTCCAGGATTGCGATCACACATTCGCTGCAACCCTGCTCACCGCCGGCGAACGCACAGGTCCGGGCCGGTGTGTGGGACGAAACGACGATGTGAACAGCTAGTTGATCAACTCAGTGATCGGCATGGACACGCAGGTCCTCGTGTTCATGATGCAGGTAACTCGCAATTGCCAAGGAGTTGCAACTGTGCCACCGTGATCATCAACTGTGGCGGCTGCACCTGCACGTCCACGCCCCGTTCCCCACACCACAGGAGCGCTCCGTGACCCGGATCCGTCCGACCTTCCGACGCCTCGTGGCGTCGACCGCAGCGGCCGGGATGCTCGTCCTCGCGGGCTGCTCGGCCCCGAGCACCCCGGACAGTCCAGCCGGCGGCGCGACACTCGTCGTGGCCACCTCCGACGAGCCCGACGCCCTGAACCCGGTGCTCAACTTCGGCGTCGACGGCGCCGCGCTGATCTTCGACGGGCTCGTCGCCCGCGACGCTGACAACCGCCTCGTCCCCGGTCTCGCCGAAGCCCTGCCGACCGTGTCGGCCGATGGGCGCACCGTGACCGCCAAGCTGCGCGACGGCGTGCAGTTCCACGACGGCACCACGCTGAGCGCGCCGGACGTCGTCTTCACGTACCAGGCGGTGCTGGACCCGAAGGTCGACTCCACGCTGCGCTCCGACCTCGACATGGTGGAGTCGGTGACCGCGCCCGACGCGTCCACAGTCGTGTTCACGCTGCGCTACCCGTACGCGCCGTTCCTCCAGCGGCTCACCCTCGGCATCGTGCCGTCGAAGCTGCTCAGCGGGCAGGACATCAACACCACCGGGTTCAACCGCAAGCCGATCGGGACCGGGCCGTACCGGGTCGAGTCCTGGACGCCGGGCGACCGGCTGGTGCTCACCGCCAACGAGCGCTACTTCGGTGGGCGACCGGCGAACAACCGGGTGGTGGTGGCGTTCGTCGCCGACGACAACGTCCGCGCCCAGCGGATGCGGGCCGGCGAGTTCGACGCCGCCGAGTTGCCGCCGAAGCTGGCCTCCGGGTTCGACTCCGACACGGCGTACCGGGTGCAGCGGGTGCCGACCGCCGACTACCGGGGCGTGATGCTGCCGATGGGCAACCCGGTCCTCGCCGACCCGGCGGTCCGCCGGGCGCTGAACGTCGCCGTCGACCGCGCCGCGATGGTGTCCGGCATCCTGGGCGGCGCGGGCGAGCCGGCGTTCGGGCCGGTCCCCCCGACCTCCGAGTTCGCCGAGCCCTCGGTGGTCGGCGCGCCGACCGCCGACCCGACGGCGGCGGGTGCGCTGCTCGACGCGGGCGGCTGGAAGCCCGGCGCGGGCGGGGTGCGCGTCAAGGACGGCCGCCCGGCCCGGTTCACGCTGATGTATCCGGCGACCGACACCCTGCGCAAGGATCTGGCCCTGGCGGTCACCGCCGACGCGAAGAAGATCGGCATCGAGGTCACCCCGGCCGGGCTCACCTGGGACGCCATCGACCCGCGGATGACGTCCGACGCCCTGCTGATGGGCTACGGCACGCCGTACGACCCGGACTTCGTCTCGTACAAGCTGTTCGGCTCCCGGTTCGCGGGGCAGGGCTACTTCAACCCCGGCTCGTACCGCTCGGAGACGGTGGACCGCGCCCTGCAGGAGGGCCGCGACCAGATCGACCCGACCCGCCGCAAGGCCGCGTACGCGCAGTTCCAGAAGCAGCTCAACGCCGACGTGCCGTGGCTGTTCCTCACCTACCTGCGGCACACCTACGTGCTCAAGTCCTCGGTGCGGGGCGTGACCCCCCGGGTCGAGGCACACGAGCACGGGGTGGCGAACAGCATCTGGTGGAACATCCACACCTGGACGCGCTCGTGACCCGCCCCGGTCGACTCGCCGGGGCGGGGGCGGTGGTCCGACGCCGCCTCCTGGTCGCCGTGCCGGTGCTCGCCGCCACCAGCATCGGGATGTTCGCCCTCGGCGCGGCCTCCCCGGTGGACCCGGCCAAGCAGTACGCGGGCGCGGCGGCGTTCACCGCCAGCGAGGAGAACCTGGCGCAGATCCGCGCCAACTGGGGTGTCGACGACCCGCTGCCGGTGCAGTACCTGCGGTGGATCGGCAATCTGGTCCAGGGCGACCTGGGCTGGTCGACGAGTCGACACGAGCCGGTCGCCTCGGTGCTCTCCGCCCGGGCCGGCTGGACGCTGTTGCTGATCGGTGTGACTCTCGCCCTGGTCCTGGTCGCGAGTCTGCTGCTGGGTGCGCTGGCCGCGTACCGCCGGGGTGGGTTGTTCGACCGGGGCTTGCGGGCGGCGGCCTACGCGGTGGAGTCGATGCCGGTCTTCTGGCTGGGGCTGGCCGCGATCGCGGTGTTCGCGCTGGCGCTCGGCTGGGTGCCGGCCGGCGGGCTCACCGACGTCACCGCGACCAGCACGTCCTGGGTCGACGTGGCGCATCACCTGATCCTGCCGGTGGGAGTGCTGGCCGTGTCGCAGGCGCCGTGGTTCGTGCTGTTCGTCCGCGACGCGGTTGCGGAGAGCATGCGCGACGACCACGTGCTCGCCGCGAAGGCGCGCGGGTTGCCGGGGCGGACGGTGCTGTTCGGGCACGCGCTGCGGACCGCGCTGCTGCCGTTCCTCACGTTGGTCGGCACCCACCTGCCGGAGTTGGTCGGCGGTGCGGTGCTGGTCGAGACGGTCTTCTCGCTCCCCGGCCTCGGCGCCGTCACGGTCGCTGCCGCGCTGGGCAGCGACTTCCCGCTGCTGGCGGCGATCACGCTGGTCACCACCGCGGTGGTGCTGGCCGCGAACCTCACGACCGACCTCGCGTACGCCGCCGCCGACCCGAGGGTGCGACTCGATGGCTGATCTGGCTACCCGACCGCCGCTGCTGCGTTCGGCCCGGTCCCGACTGCGACTGCGCCCCGGCCAGACCGGTGTCGCCGTCGCCGGTCTGGTCCTCTTCGTCGCGGTCGTCGGCTCGCTCCTGGCCCCGCTCGTCTGGCCGCTCGATCAGAGCGCGGTGGCCCTGGACCAGACCCGACTGGCACCGTCCTGGACCCACCTCGCCGGCACCGACGACCTCGGGCGGGACGTGGCGCACCGCGCCGTCTACGGGCTGCGGGTGTCGCTGCTCGTCGGTGCGGTCGCCGCGCTCGTCGCCACCGTCCTCGGCGGCGTCGTCGGCGGAATCGCCGGCACGCTCGGCGGCCGGGTGGACCGGATCCTGATGCGGATCGTGGACACCATCGCCGCGATGCCACACCTGCTGCTGGGCATCTTCATCGTCGCCATGCTGCGGCCCAGCCTGGGCGCGGTGATCGCCTCCGTCGGGCTCACCCACTGGCTCTCCACCGCGCGCATCGTCCGGTCCGAGTTGCTCAGCCTTCGTACCCGGCCGTTCGTCGACGCCGCCATCAGCGGAGGGGCCGGTCGGGGCCGGGTCCTGACCCGCCACCTGCTGCCCCACGTGCTGCCCCGGTTGGCGCTGGCCACCACCCTGATGATCCCGCACGCGGTGTGGCACGAGACGGCGCTGTCCTTCCTCGGCCTCGGCCTGCCGCCGCACCTCGCCTCGCTCGGCAACATGATCAACGACGGTCAGGGGTCGCTGCTGACCGGCGCCTGGTGGGCCAGCCTGGCACCGGGCGCGGTCATCGTCGTCGTCACCCTCGCCATCGCGGTCCTCGCCGCCCGCTGGCGGGACCGCCTCGATCCCCGGGTCCGAGCGGAGCTGCACCTGTGACCACCACCGAACGCGTCACCGCCGAAACGCCCGGCCGCACCGCCGTGGGTCGCCCGCTGCTCGCCGTGGACGGCCTCGGCGTCGAGTTCCGGCTGCGCGACACGACGGTGCGCGCGGTCACCGACCTCGACCTGACGGTACGGGCCGGTGAACTGCTGGCCGTCGTCGGCGAGTCCGGCTGCGGCAAGTCCGTCCTGGCCCACGCGCTGCTCGGGCTGTTGCCGGGCAACGCCACGGTCACCGGCCACGCCGTCCTGCACCACCCGGCCGGCGACCCGGTCGACCTGGTCACCTGCGGTCAGCGTCACCTGGCCAGCCGGGTACGCGGCCGCCGGGTCGGGCTGGTCCCGCAGAGCCCGGCCACCGCGCTGAACCCGGTCCGCACCGGACGGCGACTGCTCGCCGAGACGCTGCGGGCACACGGTCGGGACCGGGCGGACGTCGAACGGCTCGCCGTCGACGTCGGGCTCGACCCGGCCGACCTGGACCGCTACCCGCACGAACTCTCCGGCGGCATGGCCCAGCGGCTGGTCACCGCGCTCGCCCTGGCACCGGACCCGGCACTGCTCATCGCCGACGAACCCACCACCGGCCTCGACCGGCCGCTGGTGGACCACACCCTCGACCTGCTGCGCCGCCGCTGCGACAACGGCTCGGCAGTCGTGCTCATCACGCACGACCTGGCCGCCGCGCAACGGGTCGCCGACACCGTCGCCGTCATGTACGCCAGCCGCATCGTGGAACACACCGACGCCGACAGGCTCTTCGCCGCGCCCACCCACCCGTACGCCGCGGCGCTCCTCGATGCCCTACCGGACCGCGCCTTCCGGCCGGTGCCGGGCGACCCGCCGATGCTCACCGCGCTGCCTCCGGGCTGCGCGTTCGCGCCCCGCTGCCCGCACCGCACCGACACCTGCGCGAGTCAACCGCCGCCGACGCCGGTCGCCGGTGACGGCACTGTCGCCTGCCACCACCCGATCCGCCACGGAGCCGTCACGTGACCAGCCCCCAGCACCTGCTCGCCGACGACGTCACCGTCGGGTACGGCCGTCAGGTCGTGCTCGACGGCGTCACACTGCGGGTCGGCCGGGACGAGACGGTCGGGCTTCGCGGCCCGTCCGGGTGCGGCAAGTCGACACTGGTCCGGGTCCTGGCCCTCCTGCACCGCCCGGACCACGGCCGGGTCAGCATCGACGGCACGGCGGTCCACGGGGTCCGGTACGCCGTGCCAGTCGACCTGCGGACCCGCGTCGCCGTGCTGTTCCAGAGCCCGCGCGCCGCCGCCGACCCCCGGCTGAGCCTGGACGACCTGATCGCCGAACCGCTGCGCGCCGTCCGGACGCCCGAGTCGACGGTCCGGGAGCGGGTGGCCGAACTCGCCGACCTCGTCGGCCTCACCGCCGACCTGCGCAGCCGACGGCCCCACGCGGTGTCCGACGGGCAACTGCAACGCGCCTGCCTCGCCCGGGCCCTCGTCCACCGCCCGGACTACCTGCTCTGCGACGAGGCCACGGCGATGCTGGACGCCTCGACCCAGGCGCACGTCGCCGCCGTCATCCGCGACTACCAGCGGACCCAGCGGGCCGGTGTCCTGGTCGTCAGCCACGACCAGACCCTGCTGGACCGCTGGGCCGACCGGATCGTCGACCTGAACAGCAGGGCGCCGACGCGGGCCTGACGCACCGGCCGGTCAGTCGGCGACGTCCACCACGACCTTGCCCTCGGCGATGCCCTCGGCGACCAGACGGTGGGCGTCCATGACGGTGTCGAGCGTGAACCGACGCCGGTCCAGTCGTGGGCGCAGCGCACCGGCATCGGCCAGCTTCGCGATCTCCCGCAGGATGTCGCCGTGGTGTTCACGGCCCCGACCGGTGAGCATCGGCAGCAGGGTGAACACGCCGGAGTAGGTCGCGCCACGGAACGACAGCGGGGCGAGCGCGTGGGTGCCCCAGCCGAGCGCGCTGACGACGTGCCCGTGATAGGTGCGTACCGCAGCGAACGACGCGTCGAGCGTCGCGCCACCGACGTTGTCGACGATGATGTCGAACCCCTCGCCACCGGTGTGCCTCTCGACGTACTCCTCCACGCTGGTCGAGGTGTAGTCGATGGGCACGGCGCCCAGGCTCTCGATCACCGGTGCGCTCGCCGGCCCGCCGGTGGCGTACACCTCGGCGCCCTTCGCCTGGGCGAGTTGCAGGCCCACGTGACCGACGCCGCCGGCACCGCCGTGCACCAGCACCTTCTGCCCGGGGCGGACCCCGGCGCGGTCGACGAGCCCCTCCCAGGAGGTGATCGCCGCCAGCGGCAACGCGGCGGCCTCGCGCATCGAGAGGCCGCCGGGCTTGCGGGCCAGCAACCGGGCGTCCACGGCGGCGTACTCGGCCAGCGAACCCGGAAGCCCACCCACTCCCCCGCACAGCCCGTACACCTCGTCTCCCGGCGCGAACCCCGTCACCTCCTCGCCGACCGCCGCGACGACCCCGGCAAGGTCCAGCCCGAGCACCGCGGGCGGCTGGACCCGCGCATGCGCGGCCTGTCCTGCCTGGATCTTCGTGTCCAGTGGATTGACCGCGCTGGCGACGATCCGCACCAGCACCTGCCCCGCCCCGGGAGTGGGCTGATCGATCTCCTCGACCGTCAGCGGGCTGTCGAACTCCCGCAGCACCGCAGCACGCATGACGATTCACACCCTCCGTGATCGAGACATCACGTGGACGCTATCCAACCGGGGTCGCCGCCCGGGCGACATCCGGGGGACGGCGGACGACGATCGGCGAGATACGCGCTGACCGTGGTGACGGACAGCCCGAGTGTGAGGAAAAAGATCGCCAGCTCTTGAAAAATGCCTCACTCGGGTCAGGATATTCAGATGCGTCGTCTCCCTCAGACTCCGGGGCGGGTGCTCTCGGGCGCCCTCGCGCTCCTCCTCGCCTCGGCGGTCGCTCTCCTCGCGTCCGCCCAACCCGCCTCGGCTCACGGGACTCTCGCCATGTCCACGCCGGCGAGTGGGGCCACGGTGAGCGAGCCGTTGACGGCGGTGCAGCTCTTCTTCACCGAGAAGGCCGCGCCCAACGCGTTCTTCACGGTCACCGCCCCGGGCGGCGTCCGGGTCGACAACGGCTGGTCGTACGGGGAGCCGAAGCCGCTGGACAAGCCGGTACGGGAATACTTCCTGGTCAACGGTCAGTTCGAGCCACGGGAGTACACGACCGGGTTCCCCGCGACGGTGGCCGTCACCCACCTGCCGGCCAAGGGCCAGTACTCGGTGAGCTACCTGTCGGTCGCCTCGGACGGCGACACCGTGCGCGGGACGCTGACGTTCCGCTACAACGGGCGGGTGACGGCGGCACCCAAGGGGTGGAGCCCGCCGACGACGCAGCCCGACCCGGCGTTGGTGGCCGCCACCGAGCAGCACGGGTCGTCCGGGCAGGCGTCGGCGGTGCCGACCACCTCGGCCCAGCCGGTGATCCCGCCGTCCGGGGCCGCGGCGGCCCCGCCGACCGAATCAGCCGACGAGAGCGGCTCCGGAGCGCTGGCCTGGGCCGGTTGGGCGGCGGCGATCGCGGCGGCCGTCGCGGCGGCCGGTTTCGTCGTCTGGCGTCGTCGGACGGCGTCCACCGGTAGACCCACCGGCCGGGGCCGTACCGCACCGGGGGGCTCCGGTCGACGCGGCGGCGGTGCCCGTACCACGAAGCGGCCCTCCACCGGCAGGACCGGCGGAGCCAAGGCCGGCGGAGGCAAGAGCGGCGCTGCCGCGACCGGCGGAGGCAAGAGCGGCGCTGCCGCGACCGGCGCTCGCAAGACCGCCGCGGGCAAGGCCGGTGCGGTGAGCGGCGTCGGTGCGCAGCCCACGGGTGGCAGGAGGCGACCGGCCACCGTGCCGGCGGCGCGTACCGGCGACGCGGTCGTCACGGCCCGCACGAGCGTGGCGGTCGACCCGACGCCGACCGATCCCGAGCCCAAGGCCCTCGCCACGACCGAGGCCCTCGCCACGACCGACGACGAGGCGGCCGTCGACGCCGGAGCACGGTCCGACTCGGACCTCACCGCCGTCGCACCCGGGTCCCGGTTGAGCAACGGCCACCTGGCGCTGCTCGTCGGCGGGCTGGTGGTCGCCCTGCTGGCCGGGTTCGGGCTGGCCCGCATCGGCACCGGCGACCAGAGCCCCGCCGGCAACGCCCGGAAGCCGGCGGGCGGTCCGCCCGCCTCCGGGCAGGTGATGTCCGCGACCGACGGGCACCAACACCCGGCGGGCACCGGTCCGCACACGCACCGGGGTGACGGCGCGACGGGCGAGACGCTGGCGACCGGGACGACGGTCAGCGCCGGTGGCTACACGCTGCAACCGCTGGAGCGGTCCCAACCCGCCGGGGTACGCGCCGACTACCGCTTCCGGATCGTCGGGACCGACCGGCAACCGGCGACCCGCTTCGCGGTCGTCCACGACAAGCCGCTGCACATGATCGTGGTGGGCCGCGACCTGACCGGCTACCAGCACGTACACCCGACGATGGCCGCCGACGGCACCTGGAGCGTCCCCCTGACGCTGGCCCGACCGGGCGGTTACCGCGTCTACGCCGACTTCTCGGTGACCGCGCCCAACGGCGCGCAGGTGCCTCTCGTGCTGGGCGTCGACCACACCGTGGCCGGGGCGCACACCCCCGCCGCGCTGCCGCCCGCGCAGGCACAGGCGACGGCCGGGCCGTACGCGGTGTCGATGAGCGGCACCCCGACGGTGGGGGTGACGGCGCCGATGCAGTTCCAGGTCCAGCGCACCGACGCGGCCGCGCCCGTGCAGTTGGAGCGTTACCTGGGCGCGTACGGGCACCTGGTCGTCGTCCGGGAGGGCGATCTCGGCTACGTGCACGTCCACCCGGAGCAGGAACTGGTCGACGGGACGGTCCAGTTCTGGCTGACCGCGCCCAGCTCGGGCCGGTACCGGGCCTTCTTCGACTTCCAGGTGGAGGGCAAGGTGCACACCGCCGAGTACACGATCAACGTGCCCTGAGCCCGGAACTTTCTCCCTGCTGCGGCCGACCATTCAGCCAGCAGCAACCATCGGAGGAAGAACACATGCTCAGCACCAGCCCGCTCGGTCCGCGCCGCCGCTCGGCCGCCGTCCTCGCCGCCGCCGTCCTGGCGGTCGGCGCCGCCGGATGCGGATCGTCCGGCTCCCCGTCGACCGGGCAGGCGAACCCGTCCGCGTCGGCCTCGGCCAACCCGGACGCCGGAGTGCTCGGCATTCGTGACCCGTGGGTGAAGGCCGCCGACAAGGGCATGACGGCGGCCTTCGGCACCCTGGTCAACGACGGTGACAGCGATGTCACGCTGACCGGCGCCGCGACCTCGGTGTCGCCGATGGAGCTGCACGAGATGACCATGAAGGACGGCACGATGGTCATGCGGGCCAAGCAGGGCGGCGTCGTGATCAAGGCGAAGAGCACGCACGCGCTGGAGCCCGGCGGTGACCACCTGATGCTGATGAACCTCGCCAAGCCCGTGCAGGCCGGCGACGAGTTGACGTTCACCCTCACGTTCGCCGACGGCAGGACCCAGCAGTTCACCGCGGTGGCCAAACCGTTCACCGGCGCGCAGGAGAGCTACGCCCCCGGGCACGGCCAGCCGATGCCCGGCATGAGCGCCACGCCGGAGACGAGCATGAGCCCGGCATCGTGACCGACACGCCACCCACCCGGCCGGTGAGCAGGCGCGGCCTGCTCACCGGCGGGGCTCTGGCCGCCGGAGGAGCCCTCGCCGGGGGTGCGGCCGTCGCCGCGACCCGTACCGACGGCGGGCAGCCACGGGCCGCCGCCGACACCACGCCGGTGGCGAGCGTCGGCGCGCTGGTCGAGCCGTTCCACGGCGCGCGGCAGGCCGGGGTGACCACCGAACCGCAGGCCCACGCGGCCTTCGTCGCGTTCACGCTGCGAGCCGGCACCGACCGGGCCGCGCTGGGTCGGATGCTGCGGCTGCTCACCGACGACGCCGCCCGCCTCACCCAGGGCAAGCCGGCGCTGGCCGACACCGAGGCCGAACTCGGGCTGCTGCCCGCCCGGCTGACCGTGACCTTCGGCTTCGGCCCCGGCCTGTACCGGGCCGGAGGCGTCGACGACCGTAGGCCGGCCTCGGTGGCCGACCTGCCGCCGTTCCGCGTCGACCGGCTCCAACCGGCCTGGTCCGGCGGCGACCTGCTGCTCCAGATCTGCGCCGACGACCCGGTCAGCGTCGCCCACGCCCAACGGGTCCTGATCAAGGACAGCCGGCCGTTCGCCACCGTCAGGTGGGTGCAGCAGGGCTTCCGGCGCGGTCCCGGCGTCGAGCCGGGCGGCCACACCCAACGCAACCTCTTCGGTCAACTCGACGGCACCGCCAACCCCCGACCCGGGGTGCCGATGGACTCCGCCGTCTGGGTGCCGGACGGCCCGGCATGGCTGCGCGACAGCACCACGGTGGTCGTACGCCGGATCAGCATGAACATGGAGACCTGGGACCTGCTCGGCCGCACCGACCGGGAACTCGCCGTCGGCCGGCGGCTCGACACCGGCGCCCCACTGACCGGCACCGCCGAACACGACGAGCCCGACTTCACCGCCACCGGCCCGGACGGGCTCACCGTCATCCCCGACTTCTCCCACCTGACCCGCGCCCACGTGACGGACGACCGGCTGAAGATCCTGCGTCGGCCGTACAACTACGACGGTGTGCCGACTACCGAGGGCC
This sequence comes from Micromonospora sp. WMMD964, assembly GCF_029581455.1. Taxonomy (NCBI): domain Bacteria; kingdom Bacillati; phylum Actinomycetota; class Actinomycetes; order Micromonosporales; family Micromonosporaceae; genus Micromonospora; species Micromonospora sp. WMMD964. Next base: position 5,284,906 of record NZ_CP120860.1, read on the forward strand.
ACGCGGACAGCGGGTTGGTCTTCACGTCGTACCAGGCGGACATCGGCCGGCAGTTCCTGCCGATCCAGCGTCGCCTGGCCGAGCGGGACCTGCTCAACGAGTGGACCACCCCGATCGGGTCGGCGGTCTTCGCCATCCCTCCCGGCTGTCGACCGGGCGGGTGGATCGGCGAGCAGGTGCTCGGATGAGCCCGCGACTCGGGGCGGCGGTGCTCGCCGTCCTCGTCGCGTCGCTCGTTCCGGCGAGCCCGGCGTGGGCCCACAACTCGCTGCGGGCGGCCACACCGGTGCAGCAGTCGACGGTGACCAGCGCACCGACGGAGATCGTGCTCGAATTCATGTCCCGGCTCGACCCCACGTTCACCACCATCGTGCTCACCGACGCCGCCAAGCGGAAGGTCGTCACCGGCGAGCCGGTGGTCGCCGGGGCGAAGAGCACCGTCCAGGTGACCGACACCCTGCCGAACGGAACGTACACGGTGGCCTACCGGGTCGTCTCCGCCGACGGGCACCCGGTGCAGGGGTCGTACCCGTTCACCGTCGCCGACCCCACGTCCAGCGCCGCGCCGGTCGTCGAGCCCGCCGTGTCGACCACGCCGTCCACCGCTGCGGCGGCGCGGCGCGACGGGGGCCCGAACATCGGCGTACTCGTCGCGGGTGTGGCACTCGTCGCGGTGGCGGCGGTGCTCCTGCGGCGGCGGGCGGCCCGCCGCCGATCCGATCCGCCGACGCCCTGAGCATCAGCGGGAACCAATGGCTCCCGCTGTCCGACTACCACGTCAGGGCCGGAACCGATGCGACACCACCACCGGGCGACCACGTCAGTACGGGAGACACCACCAGGGGTTTCTCTCGACTATCCCGATCGGATCACCATGTCTCTCACCGAGTTGTCCGGCGCGGCGACGCCGGAGCCCTCCACCAGCGCCGAAACCCCGGCCCGACCGCTCCGGCGCACGTCGCCGTTCGGGGCGCTGCTGCTGCGGCTGCACTTCTACGCCGGCATCCTCGTCGCGCCGTTCCTGGTGACCGCCGCCCTGACCGGACTGGCGTTCACCATCACCCCGCAACTCGACCAGTTCCTCTACGGCGACCAGTTGACAGTGGCGCAGGTGGGTGACCGTCCCGTGTCCCTGGCCGAGCAGGTCGGGGCCGCCCGCAACGCCCATCCCGAGGGCAGCATCACCGCCGTACAGCCGGGCGAGGGCGACCAGACCACCCGGGTGACGTTCTCCCTGCCGGAACTCGGCGAGAACCAGCACACCGTCTACATCAACCCGTACACCGCCGAGTCGCAGGGGCAGCTCACCACCTGGTTCGGCTCCACCCCCGCCACCACCTGGCTCGACGACCTGCACCGCCACCTGCACCTCGGCGCGGTGGGCGAGCACTACTCCGAGCTGGCCGCGAGCTGGCTCTGGGTGCTCGCCCTCGGCGGGGTGGTCCTGTGGTGGCGTCGCCGCAGCGCCGCCCGCGCCACCGCCCGCCACCTGCTCGTGCCGGACCTGTCCGCCGGCAAGGGTGTGCGGCGCACCCGGGGGTGGCACGCCACGACCGGCATCTGGCTCACCGTCGGCCTGCTCTTCCTCTCCGCGACCGGGCTGACCTGGTCCCGCTACGCCGGGGCGAACTTCAGCGCGGGCCTCGACGCGCTCGACGCGCGTACCCCGGTCATCTCCACCAGCCTCGACGGCGCACCGCCCGCCGCCGGGGGCGGCCACCACGGCTCCTCGGGCGGCGGCGGGGTGGTCGAGTCGGCGGCCTTCGACCGGGTGGTGACGGCCGCGCGGGGCGCCGGTCTCGACGGTCCGGTCGAGATCGCCCCGGCCGCCGAGCCCGGCTCGGCGTGGACCGTCACCCAGGTCGACAACACCTGGCCGGTCGCGAAGGACCGGGTCGCCGTCGACCCCACCGGAGGTACGATCACCGCCCGCAGCGACTTCGCCGACTGGCCCCTGCTGGCCAAGCTCAGCGGCCTGGGCATCCAGGCGCACATGGGCATCCTCTTCGGACCGGTCAACCAGATCCTGCTCGCGGCGATCGCCATCGGGCTGCTCTGCGTCATCGTCTGGGGCTACCGCATGTGGTGGCAGCGGCGTCCCACCCGCACCGACCGACGTGCCCTCGCCGGCACACCACCGGCCCGTGGTGGCGTCCGTGGCCTGCCGCTGCGGGCACTGCTGATCGGCGTACCGGTGGTGGTGGCGGTCGGCTGGGCACTGCCGTTGTTCGGGCTCACCCTGCTGGCCTTCCTCGTCATCGACGTCGTCGTCGGCGCGGTGTCCCCACGCCGACGACCTGTCGAGGCGCCCACGTCTCCGGCACCCGCCGGTTCCTGATCCACCGGTCCGGCCGCCCGTCCGACGACGGGCGGTCGGATGCCGTGACCGACCAGGTCGTCAGGACCGGACGGGCGGCCGCGCGAGAACCGGTCACCGCGGTCAGATCACCGTTTGTTTGGTCGCCGGCAGCGCGTCGACCAGGGACTTCTGCACGTTGATCGTGTCGGCGATGACCTCGTGGGGCGTGTTCGCCATCCACTGCATCACCGAGATGTCCTCGAACCGCGGATGCCGGAACATCTCCAGGAACACCAGCGGCTCGTCGCCGGTGTTCTCGATGTAGTGGCCGTAGGCGAAGGGCACGTACCCCACGTCGCCGGCCTGGAAGTCGAAAGTCCGGGCGGCGGCCTGCGACGCGAAGACGCCCATCCGGCCGGTGCCGGAGATGTAGTACTGCCACTCGTCGGTGGTGGGATGCCAGTGCAACTCGCGCATCCCGCCCGGCTCCACCTCCACCAGGGCGGCGGCGGTGGTCACCGACGCGGCGAAGTTGGTCGAGTCGGTGACCCGGACCGTCCCGCCCCGGAAACGCTGCGGGGTCTGCGCGAGCATCCGGTGCTTGAAGCTTCGCGGGATGTCGCCGGTGGGGCTGACCACCCGGTCCTGTTGCAGCGGCGGCGGCACGTCGCCCTGGAAGATGTACTTCTCCCGCTCGGGCAGGTTCTCCATCTGCTCCGTCGTCCAGCCGAAGTTCTTGGCCAGGACGTGGCGGGGCGTGTGGGCGAAGAAGTCACTGAGCAGGAACGTGTTGTTCTCCGAGAACGCGCCGTCGTCGAAGACCAGCAGGAACTGGCAGCCGTCATCGAGGGCCTGGATGTTGTGCGGGATGCCCTGCGGAAAGAACCACAGGTCGCCCTCCTTCACGTCCTCGATGAAGTTGCGCCCCTCGTGGTCGACGGCGCTGATCCGGCAACTGCCGCTGAGCACGTACGCCCACTCGGACTGCTGATGCCAGTGGATCTCCCGGTACGCGCCCGGCTCCAACCCGAACTGGACGCCGGACAGTTGGGTGGCGATCGGCAGGTCGCGGTTGGTGACCTCACGGGTCCAGCCGCCCTTCTCCACCCGCGTGTGCGCCTGGGAGAACGAGAACTTCAGATTGGGCACCAGCCGGCTGTCCGTGGTCGGTGGCACCAACAGGTCGGGGTTCTGCCGTTCGAGTTCGACGTTGCGGCCCGCGAACGGCGGGGCGCCCTGATCACCGCGCCGCGGCTGAGGATCGCTGTTCACCATGATCGCTGACTCCCTCACTCGGGTTGATCGGACTGGGCGTGGGAACCGAGTCGTCCCGCCGTCGTAGCCGGGACGACAGCCCCAGCAGGGCGCGCACCCCGGTCCAGCCGTACTGGGCCGCGATCGCGACCGGAATCGCCGCCGCGGTCGCCACCAGCACCAGACGGGTCCACAGCGGGGCCTGACCACCGGCCCCGGCGAAGAGCACGAACATCAGCAGTACGACGCGGAGCCGGTGCAGGCCGGGACATTCGGTCGAGTGGGCCATACCTTCGATGGTCGGCGGCCGGACGTCGTCGTCGCATCACGTGATCGCGCCATTGCGGCACGGCGAATCCCGGACGCCGTGGGCGAATCAGCGCACTCCCGCCGCTTCGTCGATCTGGGCGCCCGCCCCTGCCGCCGTGGCTAGGCTCGGTCGCAGGACGGCAATTCGACGCGCCGGGTAACAACCGGGGAGAACGCCATTGTCCGGATCATCCTTCGACGCCGGCACGTACCCGGCCGACCACGACGACGCCGAGCGACGACGCCTTCAGGTGTTCGCCACGGCCGATCAGCTGCGACTCGGCGGACGCCCGACGGCGGCGCTCGACGTCCTGACGGCGGAACTCGCCGGGAACCGGCACGGCGAGCGCCACCGTACCCGTCTGCTCGGTCATCTCACGCGGGCCATGGCGCTGGAGCAGCCCACTGTCGCTCTCGCCGGTCTGCGCGCGGCGCTCGACCGACCGCTGGACGCCCGCAGCCGCAGCACCCTGCTCGCGCTGGTCGCCACGGTCGCCGCCCGGGTGGGCCATCCGGACACCGACGCGATGCTCCGCGACGCGGGGACCGCGCACGCCGCGTCCGGGGACCACTGGTCCGCTCGCCACCTCGCCCTCGGGCGGGCCGCCCGCTCGCTGTCGCACGGCGATCTGCCGGGCGCCCACGCCGTGCTGGCGGCTCTGGACCCCGATTCGCCGGGGGCCCGAGGCGATGCTCCGTCCATCCGGGCCGAGCGAATCCTCGTGCAGCTCGGCCTGGGCCGGCACCAGGACGCGTGGACCGCGACCCACCCGACGCCGAACGAATCCGGTTCCCTGTTCAGCAGCGGGCTGACCGCGTTGGACTGCCTGCGGATGGTCGCCGTGGGAGAGCTGCCCGAGGCGGCGGCCCTCGCGGTCACGACGCTCAGCTCCGGCCCGGTGGATCTCAGCCCGCAGGTGCGTGCGCTGTTCGTCGCGGTGATCGGCGAGGTTCGCTACCGCCGTGGTGAGCACGACGACGCCCGCGCCGTCCTCCGCCCGTGCCTCGCGGAGAGCCGCTGGCCCGACAGCGCGCTGTGGACACCCGCCTTCTGCGTCGCCGTCCGCGACAGAAACCTGAGCGTGGCGGCGAACCTGCTCACCCGGGTCGTCGCCGACCTGCACCGGTCGGTGCGGTCGCTCCTGCCCGTGCCGCACTTCGGCCCCCGGCTGGTACGCGCCGCGGTGGCCGCCGGCGACACCCCGGCCTCCCGTCGGGTCACCGAACTGGTCGAGTCGGTGGCCACGCGCACGCCGGTACCGCTGTGGCGCGCACTCGCCGACCAGACCAGGGGGCTGCGCGACAGCGACCCGGACGCACTGCGGGCGGCGGTCGACGGTCTGCGTACCACCGCCGCCTGGCCGGCGCTCGCCGACGCGTTGCTCGACCTGGCGAACAGCCCGGGGGTGCGGGCCGCGCAGGCACGCGACGCCGCGCACGAGGCGGCGGCCCTCTACGCCCGGATCGGGGCCCCGGGCGACCAGGCGACGGCCGACAGCCGGTGCGCCGAGCTCGGCACCACCCCGCGTCACCGGCCGTCGGGTGACGAGGCAGTGCGGACGGGCATCGAGGCGCTCACCCCGGCCGAGGAGCGGGTGGCCGAAATGCTCGCCTCGGGCGCCACGAAGAAGGAGGCGGCCAGGAGCCTCTTCGTCTCCTTCCACACCGTCGACACGCAGCTCCGATCGATCTATCACAAGCTGGGGATCCACAACCGGATGCAGTTGGTACGGGCCTGGGACAGCACCAGACGGTGATCACCGGCGCGGACCGACCAACATGAAGATCATGTTCATCGGTGCTAACGTCATTGGTCGATGCCTAATCACGTCGTCACACGATCGTCAGGCTCCGCCGGCCGGCACCGCACGCAGAGGTGAGGATGCCTCTCCACTTCGGCCTGCTCGGGCCGCTGATGGTCTCCCGTGACGGCCGGCCGGTCGCCCTCGGCTCGACGAAACAGCAGCTCGTGCTGGCCGCCCTGCTGCTGCGACCGGGTGCGGCGATCTCCGCCAACGAACTGACGGCCATGGTGTGGGGCGACCAGCCGTCCGCCTCGGCCGCCGCCAACCTACGCTCCTACCTGCGCGGGCTACGCCAGGCGCTCGGCGACGGCACGGGCGTCGACCGCCGGATCCGCACCACGACTGGCGGCTACCTGCTGCGGGTGGAGCCGGGCGAACGCGACCTCGACCGCTTCGACGTCGCGGCGACCCGGGGACGGGCCGCCCTGGCCGCCGGCGACCCGGAGACCGCGCACACCGAGTTGGCCGCCGCGCTGGGCATGTGGCGCGGCCCCGCCCTCGCCGGGCTGCCGCTACCCCGGCTCCTCACCGGCCGGGTCGCGCGGATGGAGGAACGTCGGCTGCTCGCCGAGGAGGACCACGCCGCCGCGCGACTCGCGCTCGGCGCGGCAGCCCAGGTGATCCCACGGTTGCGGGCGCTACTCGACCGCCACCCGCTGCGCCAACGCGCCTGGGCCCAGCTCATGACCGGCCTCTACCAGATCGGCGACGTCGCCGGGGCGCTGGCGGCCTTCCAGCAGGCCAGACGGTCGCTGGCCGAGCAGACCGGGATGGACCCCGGCCCCGAGTTGCTGCGGCTGCACGACGACATCCTGCACCACCGACTCGGGCAGCAACCCGCCACGACCGGCCTGGCGGACGAGGCGCAGCCCAAGGCGACGGCCCGTCCACAGCAGTTGCCGCTCGCGCTGCCCGGCTTCGTCGGACGCACCGAGGAGCTGGCCGTCCTCGACGCTGCCCTCGGCGTCCGGCCCGAACGGCCGGGGACGGTGGACATCGTCACGATCAGCGGAATGGCCGGCGTGGGCAAGACGACGCTGGCCCTGCACTGGGCCCACCGGGCGGTCGACCGCTTCCCCGACGGGCAGTTGTACGTGAACCTCCGGGGCTACGACGACGCCGACGCGGTGTCCCCCGCCGATGCCCTGGTCGACTTCCTCGACGCGCTCGGCGCACCGATCGGCCGGATCCCGAGCAGCGTCGACGCCAGGGCCGCGCTGTACCGCAGCCTGCTGGCCTCGCGCCGGATGCTCGTCGTGCTCGACAACTCACGAGATGGCGAACAGGTACGCCCGCTGCTGCCCGGCGCGGGCCAGTGCGCGGTCCTGGTGACCAGCCGCGACCAGCTCAGCAGCCTCACCGTGGCCCAGGGCGCCCGACCGGTGATCCTCAAGGTGCTGACGGCGGCCGAGTCGACGAGGCTGCTGCGCAGCCGGCTGGGTGACGACCGGGTCGCCGCGGAGCCGGAGGCGACCACCGAGATGATCGAGTCCACCGGTCGCCTTCCGCTCGCCCTCTCCATCGTGGCGGCCCGGCTGACCGCTCGGCCCACCTTCCCGATCGAGGCCGTCGCGGCCCAGTTGCGCCCTTCCGAATCCCGGCTGGAGCTGCTGGCCGACGGAGACGTCCGCCGGGTCTTCTCCTGGTCCTACCGGGCGCTGAGCACCGAGGCCGCCCGCCTGCTGCGCCTCCTCGGTCTGCATCCGGGGCCCGACCTCACCGCGGACGCCGCCGCCGTGCTGCTGGGCCGACCCCGGGCGGCGGTCACCCCGCTGCTGCAGGAGCTGACCCGTCTGCACCTGCTGACCGAGCACCTGCCCGAACGGTTCGCGCTGCACGACCTGCTCCGCTCGTACGCCGCCGAGCTGGCGCAGGCGTCCGACCGGGCCGAGGAACGGCAGGCCGCCGCCCGCCGGATGTACGACCACTACCTGCACAGCGCGCACCCCGGCGCCATGCTGCTCCAGCCGACCTGGACACCCATCGACACGGAACCTCCGGTGCCGACCAACGTCCACGTGCCGATGCCCGACCGGGTCGCCGCCGCGGCCTGGTTCCACGCCGAGCACCCGGTGCTGCTGCGGGTGCTGCGCCAGGCCGCGGAGACGGGCTTCGAGCGGTACGCCTGGCAGCTCGCCTGGGCCCTGGCCGCGTACCTCGCGCCCCGGGGCATGTTCCAGGAGCAGCTCGCGGCCCAGCAGGCGGCCCTCGCCGCGGCCCAGCGGAGCGGCGACGCCAACGCGCAGGCGCAGGCCCACCGGATGCTCGCCCGCGCGCTCATGCGGCTCGGCGACCAGGAGGCCGCCGAGCACCACGTCCAGCGGGCCCTCGAACTGTACGAGCAGCTCGACGACCTGGACAGCCTCGCGCTGATCCTTCGTCAGTACACCGAGCACTGCACCCAGTACGGCCGGCTGGACGAGGCGCTCAAGCACAGTGTCGAGGCGCTGCGCGTCTCGCGGCTCGTCGGCAACCGGTACGCCGAGGCCCGCGCGCTCAACGTCAAGGGCTACCTGCACGCGCTGACCGGGGACTACCACCAGGCGGTCGTCGACTGCGCCGAGGCGCTGGCCGAGCAGGAGGCGATCGACGACCGCGTGGGGCAGGCCGCGACGCTGGACAGCCTCGGCTTCGCGTACCACCGGCTCGGCGACCCGGCCCGGGCCGCGGTCTGTTACGAGCAGTCCGTCCAACGCTTCCAGGAATCCGCGAACACATATCACGAGGGGTTGACGTTGATCCGGCTCGGCGAGGCGCGCGAGGCGATGGCCGACCCGCCCGCCGCCGCGCAGGCCTGGCAGCGGGCGATCCGGATCTACGACGACCTGGGCGACCCGGCGGCCGATGAGGTCCGGCAACTACTGGCCCGTGTCGACCCGGCCTCGTAACCAGTTCCTATGGCGTCCGGGTGGTCTGAAGCTGGTCGCGGATCAGCGCCTCGTAATAGCGTCCGTGTGCGATCAACTCCTCGTGGGTGCCCTGTTCCACCAGCCGCCCCTCCTCCATCACCCCGATCAGGTCGGCGTTGAGCACGGTGCTCAACCGGTGTGCGATGACGATCCTGGTGCAGGACAACGCGGACAGGACCTCGTCCACCCGGCGTTCGGTGACCACGTCCAGGTGACTCGTCGCCTCGTCGAGCAGCAGCAGCGGCGGGTTGTGCACCAGGGCACGCGCGAGGGCCAGTCGTTGCCGTTGGCCGCCGGACAGCCCTCCCCCGCCCTCGGTGAGCCGCGTCTCGTACGCCATCGGCATCGCCATGATCTCGTCGTGGATCTGCGCGCGCTCGGCGGCCAGGACCACCTCGTCGTAGGTCGCCGCCGGGTGTCCGAGAGAGATGTTGTCGCGGACCGACCCGGCGAACAGGGCCGGTTCCTGGGTGACCATGCCGCACCAGCGGCGCAGCTCACGGAAGTCGAGGTCCTGCAGGAGCCGCCCGTCGAAGCGGACCTCGCCCTCGGTGGGCACGTACAGCCCGATGAGCGTCTTGGCGAGTGTCGTCTTGCCCGAACCGGTCCTTCCGACCAGCGCGACCTTCGCTCCGGCGGGGATGGTCAGGTCGATGCCGCGCACGGCCCAGTCGGCGTTGGCGCTGTAGCGCATGCCGACGCCGGTCAGCGTCACCTCGCCGGAGATGCGCCCGGGTGGCTCGGACACCGACCGGTCCTGCTCGGCGGCCTCGTCCATGACGTCCCGGATCCGCTCCAGGTGGGTGCCGACCGTCTGGAGTTGCCGGGCCGTGTTGACCAGGCCCATCAGCGGGGTGAGGACGGCTGCGGCGAGCGCGTTGAGCGCCAGCATGGTGCCCAGCGACATCCGACCGCCGACGACCTGGTGGGCGCCGACCCACAGCAGCAGCAGTGGCGAGCCCATCCGGAACGCCCCGAGCACCGCCTCCAGGCCGGTCTCCAGCCGACGGCGGTGCAGCGAGGCGAACTGCCGGGTCTGGAACAGCCCCGACCAGCGGCCGAGGACCTGCTGCTCGGCGCCCATCGCCTTCACGGTTTCGGCACCGGCCAACACCTCCACCGCGTAGTTCTGCTCCTCGGCCTGCGCGGCGATGTCGCGGTGCGTGCGCTCCCGCATGGCCCGGTACGTCGCCACGATCGTGGCGAGTTGCAGCAGGCCGAGGCCGAGCACCAGCCAGGCGTAGAGCGGGGTGAACGCCAGGAGCATGCCGATGTAGACGACGACGAACAGGCCGTCCAGGACGAGCGACATGGTCTGGCTGGTGACCAGGTCGCGGATGACGGTGTTGCTGGACATCCGCATCAACAGGTCACCGCTGCTGCGCAGTTGGAAGTACGAGTACGGGAGCGCGAGCAGGTGGTCGAAGAAGCGCCTCATCATGGTGTCGTCCATGCGGGCGTGCAGCACGTTGAGGGCCACGCCCCGGGCGTAGCTGCCGACCGCCTGGGTGCCCAGTAGCAGGACCATGCCCAGCCCGAGGACCGTCAGGGCCTCGACCTGCCCCTTCCCGATCACCGTGTCGACAGCGAACTTGGTGATCAGCGCCGGCAGCAGAACCGCCAGTTGGAGCAGCAGCGAGACGACCAGGACCAGGCCGAGCAGCGGGCGTGAGAAGGTCAGCATGCTGCGCGCGAACCGCAGCGAGGCCAGTTTTCCGGGGCCGGGGCGGCGTTCGAACTCCGCACCCGGGGTGAGTTCGATGGCGATGCCGGTGAACCCCTCACCGAACTCGTCGCGACTCAACCGCCGCCGGCCCATCCCGGGGTCCACGACGACGGCACCGCGCCGGTCCCACCGTTCGAGCACCAGGTAGTGCCGGAAGTTCCAGTGCACGATCGCGGGCAACCGCAGCTGCGGCAGGCCGTCGAGGTCGACGCTGACGCCCCGGGCCCGCATGCCCGTCCGGCGGGCGAGTTGGGCCATCTGCAACGCGGTGGCACCGTCGCGACCGATGCCGAGCTGTGCCCGGCACTCGGCGACGGAGGTCCATCGCCGGTAGGCGCTGAAGACCATGGCGAGGCAGGCGGCACCGCACTCGGTGGCGCTCATCTGCAGCATGATCGGCACCCGACGGTGCGGCCGTAGCCAACTGAGCGTCATCTACAGAACCCCCTCAAGGCCCGGCACCAGCTCCAGCAGGGTGGGGTTGGCGACCACGAGACTGAGGCGGCCGAAACTCTGCGCCGCGTTCCCGGACAGCAGGACGACGGTCACCGGCCGGGCCACCTCCGCGGGAATGTTCCACCGTCGCGCGGCGGCGTCGTCGACCACGACCTCGGCCCGGACGACCCGCAGTGTCGTCCGGCCGTCCGCCTGGGCCAGGGTGACAGCCGTGCCCTGCGCCGGCTGCGGGTCGAGACGGCCGGCGAACAGGGAGACCAGGTACGACCCGTCGGCGCCGATCACGGCGCCCTCGACGGCCTGCGGCACCCGCATGACCGCCGCGAAGCCCAGGCAGACCACCAACAGCGCGGCCAGCGCGACCAGTGGCCGGCGGGAGGACCGGATCGGGCTGCGCGCCGGGCCGTCGTGCAGGCCACCGCGGTAGCTCGTCAACGCCTGCGGACGGTACGGCCAGACCTGCTCCTCAGCCACGCGCCTCACCATCCGCAGTGGAGGACGGGGGCTCGACCAGCAGGATCGACGGCACCCGCTCCGGCAGTGCCAGACGCAGCAGGTTGTAACCGATGCCGGCGATGCCACTCATCAGGCCGGGAGTCTCCGCGCCGAGCGGCACCCCGCACAACCAGCCGTCCCGGTCGATGTAGTCGAGGATGCTCGCCGCCACCAACTCGGCCTGCCGGGCGGCGTCCTCGTCACCGCGCACCCGGGCGGCCGCCAGCAGTGCCTCGGTGTTGCCGAGGTCGCCGTGGCAGATGCTGTGGTTGCCGGTGCCCGTGATGACCTCGCCGGTCAGACCGAACCGCAGCATGCCGGTGGTGGCGTCGGCCAGGTCGCGGTCGAGCAGCTCGTGGTCGTCGACGTAGTCGGCGAGGTCGGCGCGGGCGAGCGCGATGCCCGGCCCGCCGTGGCACCACGCGACCATCGAGTACCGCTCCGGCGTGGTGTCCCGCAGGTCCAGCCAGCACATGTGCTCCGGGTCGAAGGCGGAACGCTCGTAGCGCAACGCGCCCTCGACCAGCGGCAGGTGGTCCCGGTTGCCGAGCGCCCGGTCGAGCCGGGCCAGGGCCACCGCGATACCGGACCCCCCGTGCGAGAAACCGGCGAGTGGACGGCCGGGGTTCACCGCGCCCGCCCAACCCATCCCGTCGCCCACCGGCTCGGCGGTGTCCTCGAGGATCCGGGCGAACGTGCGGGCCGCGTCGAGGAGCTGCTCCGACGGCCGCGCGGCGTGCAACGCCAGCAGCGCGAGGATCGCTCCGGCCGCCCCGCTGATCACGTCGTACGCCTCGTCCTGCGGCGCGAGGTGCAACAGGACGGGCACGACGCGTTCGGCGGCGTCCAACAGGTCGTCGCGCTCCCACAGCGCGCCGAGGTGGCTCAGCGCGTACAGCGGCCCGCCCAGCTCGTTGAAGGCGCCGACGGTGAAGTTCTCCAGGGTCTCCGCCGGGGTCTCGTCGAGCAGGTCGATCTGCCGCACCAGCATCCCCGCGGCGACCTCGGCCGCGCCGCGGAAACGCTGCTCGCCGCTGACCTCGCCGAGATAGCCGAGGAACAACGCGATCCCGGACAGCCCGCTGTACAGGTCGATACCGACCGGGCCGAGCTGCCAGATCCGGTCGGCCACCAGGGTGTGCCCGAGCCAGGCGATCGAGTCCTCCCCGGTGTCCGCGGTCAGCAGCAGCCGGTCGCCGGCGGCGCACGCGGCGGCGACGAACCGGTCCGCTCCGGCCGGGACGGTGGCCGCGGTCACCTGGTACTCCGACCACTGACCCTGACTCTCGACCCCCATCGTCAGCGCCGCGAGCGAGCTGCGCAGGATCCAGGTCTGCTGTGCCAGGTGGGCGTCGGAGAGAGCCTCGATGCGGTGCCGCGACCGCTCCAGGCCGCTGGTGGGCAGCACCCCGGCGACGACCGAGCCGTCTCCGGCGACGAAGTCGTGCGAGGCGGGGGTCGTACTGAAGAAGGGGATGTCGCCGCGGCTGAGCTGCGCCTGCTCGGCTGCGGCGATGCGCGCCTCGGCGCCGGGCCACTCCTCCTGCAACCACAGGAAGCTGAAGAAGCGCTCCCGGTCCAGCGCGTTGCGCAGCAGGTCCGGGTGGCGGCTCTCCTGCAACAGCTTGCCGTAGGTGCGGGTGGCGCGCAGGATCACGCGTACCTCGTCGCCGGCGAAGGCCGCCACCGGCCCGTCCGGGGCCAGCAGCTCGTCGCGGTGGCGGTGCAGCAGCCGGTAGGTCTGCTCGAACCCGGCGATGATGTCGGCGCTGAAGTCGAGCGTGTGGTGCGCCCCGTCGTCCAGGCTGGGCAGGTTCTGCCCGCCGCCCATCTCGATCCGCTTACGGACCAGGCGCATCTCGTCGGTGCCGGACTCCTCCCAGGTGGCGACCGGGGTGGGCGTGAGCTGACCGGCCGAACCGGCCAGGCCGCTGAAGTCGACACCACCGACCCCGTCGTCGTCCTGGTAGATGATGGGCCGGGGCAGGAGACCGACCTCCAGCACCGATTCCCGCATCGTCCGGAACGACTCCGCCGAGACGCCGATCTGCCGGTCCGCCTGCTCGCCCTGCGGGTGGAAGAGCGCTTCGAGGTCGACGAGCATCGGATGCTCACCGGCGGCGATGATGTTCTCCAGGTGGAAGTCCACGGCCGCGAGGCTGTGCAGCAGCGCGAGGTAACCGCCCTGGCGGGTGTAGAAGCGGCGCAGCGCCTCGTGGTCGGTGCACGGCCCGGCGCTGACGAACTCCGACCAGCCGTACTCGCCGCGGTCGAGCACCCACATGGTGCGCAACGGCGGCTGTGCGCCGCGCGTGTTGAGCCAGTCGAGCAGTTGCTGGAAGTGGAGCTCGACCTGCAACCCTCGGGGCTTGTAGACGGCCCGGGCGCCGTTGGCGAAGCGGACGAACCCGACCGAGCGTCCGCCCCGGTGCGAGTCACCGGCCCCGAACGACACCTCCGCCACGGTGCCGAGCTGCGCCGGGTCGCCCAGCTTGGTCGTCAACGCGGTCGCGTCGGCGACGAGACGTCGGGCGAACTCGACCCGGGCGTCCACCCAGTTGTCGATCAGGATGGTCGCGTCCCGGGCCAGCACCGGGTATTCCATCAGGATCTCGAGGGCGTACTTCGGGTCGTGCAGGCGTCGGGCGAAGTCCTGGAAGCGTTGCTGTGGGGTCTCCCCCTCCAACTGCCCCTGCATCCGCAGGACGTTGAGCTCCAGCACGAGCACCCGACCGACGAGCAGGTTGATCGCGCCGTACGGCGGCTCCGCGAGCTGGTCGGCGAGCAGGTCGGCGTCGACCTGCGGTCCGGGCGTGCCCGCGCAGGCCGCGTGCACCGCCGCGCGCACCCGGCGTACGCCGTCGTCCACCAGCGGGCGCACCAGCTCGACGAACGCGGCGTGCGGATGCGGGTCGTGGTGGTGGTCGTGATCGTGGTCGTGATCGTGGTCTCGGTCGTGGTGCTCGACGGCCTCGCCCGGACGGTACTCCCGCCAGGCCCGCTCGATGGTGCGCACGTAGTCCGGGACGTCGGCGAACCTGCTGCGGACCGTCTCCGGCATCTCGCCGAGCACAGCGGTCAGGGTGGGCTCGTCGAGGTCGAGGGCGCGCAGCCAGCTCTCGAACAGCTCCGTGTCACCGGCGAAGACCGGCTCGTTCTTCCACCGTTCGAGCCGGAGCCGCCCCCGGTCCTCGTCCACCGAGCCCGTCGGCACCGCGACGCCGAGCCTCTCCGGCAGCGAGTACGCCAGGTACCAGCAGGGGTTCGAAACGTCCACCGGGTCAGGGCCGGGCTGGTGCGACTGCGTCATCGGGGGTGCTCTCTCTCGCGCAGCGGTCGGGTCTCGCGGGGGACGGTGCCCGGACACCTCGGGCGTCCGGGCACCGCCGATGGAGCGGGTGGATCAGGCGGTGCACAGACCGCAGGTCGACTGCGTCTGGCAGGTGCCACAGGTGGTCCCGCCGCACGTCGCGCCGCAGGAACCGCACGGGGTCTCGCGGGCGGTGAAGCCGCCGCAGCAGCCGAGGGTCCAGAGGCCCTCGGTGCGCGCGCCGGCGATGTGCGCGAGGACGTCGTCGCCGAGCTCGACCACGCCGCACGGGTGCTCCGGCAGCGCCGCCAACTGCTCGGCGGAGAGGCTCGCCCGGTACTCGGGGTCCTTCCAGGCTTGCACGATGTTCATGAAGGGCTCTCCTCAGGGGATTGGGGATGCGCTGGCGAGAGGACACAGGTGTGGAGGACGGGCCGTGTCCTCCCGCCGGGGTGGATCGGTCAGCCGCAGCAGCCGGCGGTGAACGCCGCGCAGGTGCCGTTGCAGAAGGTGCCGTTGAAGGAGAAGCAGCCGGCGGCCCCGGTGACCACGGTGATCGTGGGAGTCGGGGTCCACGTGCCGCCGTCGGCCCCGTCGAGCTCCTGGTCGTTCAGCTCGACGATGCCGGCCGGGTTCGCCGGCAGGCCGGCACGCTCTTCGGCACTGAGAGACGCCCGGTAGACCGGGTCCTTCCACGCCCTGATGTAGTCCATGTACAACTCCGATCTATAGGTGAAGCGCGATACCTGGATGGGCCTCCACGGGCGGAACCGTAGGACCGCGCTATGGCAGATCGATGGCACCGCGATGGTCGGTCGGCGGTTGCAGCAGCAGCACCGACGGCACGCGTGCCGGATCGGCCCAGCGCAGGAGGGCGTAGCCGATACCGGCCAGGCCGCTCATCAGGCCCGGCGTCTCGACGCCCCGGGGCACGCCGCACCGCCAGTCGCGGTTCTCCACGTCGACCACGGCGGCGACGGCGATCTCCGCAGCCCGCCGGGCCGCGCTGTCGTCACCGAGGACCCGTGCCGCGGCCAGCGCCGCCTCGGCGTTGCCGAGATCCCCGTGACAGATCGAGTGGTTGTGCAGGAGGCTGCCGGGATCGAGGGTCGCCGTGAGCGCACGCCGCAGGTCCTCGCGCAGCGACCCGTCGTCGGTGGCGTAGCCGGACAGCTCGGCCCGTGCCAACGCGACGCCGGCCGCGCCGTGGCACCAGGCGACCATCGGAGCACCCTCGGGCGTGTCCGGTCGAAGGTCGCGCCAGTTGCCGGTCGCCTCGTCGTAGACGGTGCGTTCGTAGCGCAGCGCCGCGTCCACCGGATCGCGATGCTCGGGTGCCCCGTTGTGCCGGTCCCACCTGGCCAGCGCCGTCGCGATACCCGACGCGCCGTGGGAGAAGCCGGCCAGCGGTGCCTCGGTGTAGAGCGTGCCGCACCAGCCGACGCCGGGGCCGGCCGGTTGCGCGCCGTCGCGCAGGTGCCGGGCCAGCATTCGGGCACCGTCGAGCAGACCGGGGTCGCGGGTGACCCGGTGCAGCGACAGCAGGGCGAGCAGCCCGCCGGCACTGCCGCTGATGATGTCGTACTCGCGGGCGTCGGCCGCGTGCGCGACCATCGACGCGGCCAGCCCCGCGGCCGTGTCGACCAGGTCCGCGCGGTCCAGGACGGAGGCGAGGTGGCTCAGGGCGTACACCGAACCACCGAGGTGGTCGAAGCCGCCGACGCCGACGGCGGCCTCGGATGGGCCGGTGAGCCAACTCCGCGCCTCACGGAGCATCATCGTCGCCGAGCGGTCGGCGGCCTGCCGGTAGGCCGCGTCGCCGGTGACCTCGGCCAGCCGGGCGAGGAACAACGCGATGCCGCTGATGCCGTTGTAGAGGTCCATGGCGCTCGGTCCGAGCATCCACACCTTGTCGGCGATCAGGCTCAGGCCCAGCCAGGAGATCCGGTCGTCCTCGGTGAGCGCGATCGCCAGCAGGCGGTCGCCGATGACGCGCGCCGCGTCGACGAAGCGCTCGGGCACGATCTCCGACGGCCGGACCGTCGACGGCACGGTCGGTGGTGGGAGCAGCGCGACATTCGGCCGGTTCCGCGTACGCCACCGCGACGGATCACCCATGATCAACGCCGTGAGGGAGGCGTCGATGATCCAGCTCTGCTGGGCCAGGTGGTCCTCGGACATGCCCCGCAGGCGGTCGTGGACGGCCTCCAGCCCGGTGCGCCGCAGTGCGCCGGCCAACACGGTCCCGTCCCCACCGACGAGATCGGTCGACGACGGTGTGGTGACGAAGATCGGGACGTCACCGGCGTACATCTGGGTCAGTTCCGCCGCGATGAGGCGGTCCCGGTGCTCGCGCCCGTCGTGGCCCGCCCACAGGTTCTCGAAGTACCGGTCCCGGTCCAGCGCGTCGTGCAGCAGGTCCGGGTGCTGCGCCTCGGCGAGCAACCGGACGTACGACTCGGTGGCGCGCAGGACCACACGTACCTCGTCGTGCGCGAACGCGGCCAACGGGCCGGTCGGCGCCACCAGGTCGTCCCGGTGTTCCAGCAGGGTCCGGTAGAGCGTGCGGTATCCGTCGCCGATCTCGACCGCGAACTCCGTCACGTCCGGACGCCGCTCGGCGAGGGTGGGCAGGTTCCCCGAGCCGGGCATCGTCACCCGTCGCCGGTCCAGGCGCATCTCGTCGGTGCCGAAGCCGTCCCAGACGGTGACGGGTCGGGCGGTCAGTTGGCCACCCGCGCCGGACATCCCACTCATGTCGAACCGGTTGACCTGGTTGCCCTCGGCCCAGAGCACGGGCGAGGGCAGCAGCCCCACGGTGACGACCGACCTGCTCATCAACTCGACCGCGACGCTCTGCAGATAGCCCGCCTGATCGCCGACGGGTCGTTCCCACTGCCAGTTGTGCAGCATCGCCTCCAGGTCGATGAGCATCGGGTGCTCGCCGCAGGCGATGACGTTCTCCAGGTGGAAGTCGGTCGCGCCGAGAGCCTGGAGCAGGGCCAGCAGTGCGCCCTGCCGTCGGTAGAACCGGCCGAGGGCGTCGCGGTCCGCGCAGGGTCCGCTCTCGACGAACTCGGTCCAGCCGTACCCGCCCCGCTCGATCAGCCAGAAGGTACGCAGCGTGGGATGCGTACCGCGCTCGTTGAGCCAGGCCAGTAGATGTTGGAAGTGGCCGTCGACGGACAGCCGCCGGGGCTTGTACATCACCTTCGCGCCGGTCGCGAACCGGACGACCGCCACCGAGCGACCGCCCCGGTGGTTGTCGCCCGCACCGAAGCTCACGTCGGCCAGGTCGCCGAGCGAGTCCGGGCCGCCGCAGCGGTCGGCCAGTTCCGCGTAGTCGGCGACGACGCGCTCGGCGAACTCCAGGCGGCTGGCCTCCCAGTCGTCCACGGTCCGCACCAGGTCACGGGCGAGCACCGGGTGGTCGCGCAGGACGCCCAACGCGTGCCGCGGTTGCCGGAGCCGGTGCAGGAAGGTGTGGAAACGCTCGTGCGGGGTGTCGCCGGCCAGCTCACCCTGGATGCGCAGGACGTTGAGCTCCAACGCCATCGTCCGGGCCACCAGCATGTTGACGGTGTCCACCGGGCCGCCGCCCAGCCTGGTGATCAGCGCCTCGGCGGTCAGGTGCCGGTGGCTGCCGACCAGCTCGCGCACCCGTGCGGCCAGCCGTTCGAGCGCTTCGGCGATCAGCGGCGCGACGACGACCGCGAACCCGGTGGACTCGTCGGACCCGGCTGAGTGGTCGTGCCCGGCCGCCTCGTCGTGGCCGGCCGTGTGGTCGGGACCGGCCGTGTGGTCGGGACCGGCCGTGGCGTCCGGGTGTCGGCGCCAGGCGTCGACCAACCGGCGGGCGTAGTCCGGGGCCTCGTCGAACCGGGATCGGACCGTGTCCGGCCGCTCACCCAGGATCCGGACCAGCTCGCCCTCGTCGAGGCCGTGCTGCGCCAACCGCTGCGCGAACAGCTCCGGCCGTCTGCTGTGGACGGGCTCGTCCAACCACATCTTCAGCCGGATGCGGCCGAGATCCTCGTCGACGGCGCCCAGCGGCTCCGTGCCGGTCAGCCGCTCCCCGAGGGAGTGACCCAGAAACCATGCGGCATCCCCCGGCTGCACCGGGGCAGGGCCGTCGTCCATCTGCTTCCGCCTCACTGCGCGGCGTCGCCGCGCTCACGTGGTGGTGGCCGCCCGCGCGCGGGCATTTCCTTCCGCAGGGCCGCCGGGCATCGGGGGCAGGCCCAGGGCTCCGTGCAACATCGAGGTGTACGCGGCGACCAGCGCCGGGGTCGGTTCGACGCCCAACTCGGTGGCCAGACGGGTCCGGAACGCGCTGAAGACATCCATCGCCTCACCCTGCCGACCGGCCTGGTACAGGGCGGCCATCAGCATGATCGTCAGCCGTTCCCGCAGGGGGTACTCCGCCTGCAACGCGACCAGCGCGGGAATGGCCCGACGGCTGTCTCCGAGCCGCAGATGGAGTTCCAGCCGGTGTTCCAGGCAGACGACGCGGCGTTCGAGCAGGTGTTGGCGGCGACTCTGGGCGTACGGCCCGGTCAGGCCGGCCAACGGTTCGCCCGCCCAGTTCCGCTCGGCCTCGGCCAGCAGCTCGGCGGCGCCCGCGAGGTCCCCGGCCCGCTCGGCCGCCGCGGCCCGGTCGACCGCCTCGTCGAAGTCCGCCACGTCGGTACCGGCCGACCCGAGACGCAGCCGGTAGCCGATGCGCAGGCTGTCGATCGCCGGGCCGTCGTGGCCGACGCCTGCCGCCTGCAGGGTGCGCCGGAGCCGGTAGATGTACGGCGGGATCACCTTCGCGCCGGTCGGCGGGGTCTGTTCGCCCCAGACGCCCTGCAGGATCGTCGCCGGAGTGACCACCCGGTCCGCGTTGAACAGCAGGATCGCGAACACCGCCTGTTGCCGGACGGGACCGAGATCGAGCAACGTCCTGCCCACCTCGGCGTGCAGTGGGCCCAGGGCGAGGAACCGTACCCGCGTCACGGCATCGCACCGCCCGCACCAGGACTCGTCATCGAGGTCTCCTCCCTATCGGCGGCCGGGGCGACCGCGCACAGGCGACGAGGTACGGCACGTCCACCGACTTCGGCTCTGAAGCCGGGTCCGCCGCATTGATGGAGATCATCGCGTCCGGGGATGGTACGGCCCTCGGCGTACAACCCGTGTACATCGCGCGTACGAACGGTGTGCGAGGTGCGGCGACATGCGCAGACGCCGATGCCGGTGGGTCATCGGAATGACCCACCGGCATCGCGCCGATCGACGGGGAGGAGCCGAAACCTACTCGGGCAGCTCGGCTCCCGACTGTTCGCTGACCATGTACGTCGCGTACCAGTCGGGCCAGTTCTCGTCCCGCTGCCCGGTGCGCTCCTCATGCTCGCCGTGGGCGGCGGCCGCGCGCCGCAGCGCGCCGGCCAGGTCGCTCGCCGAGCCGAACGACGTCAGCCCGCCCTCGATGCGCCCGGGCAGCCTGGTCGTGATCTCCTGCATGAGCCAGGTGTTGCCGTCCGGGTCGCGGAAGGTGGCGCGCGAGACGTAGCTGCGCCGCTCCGGGTCCAGCCCGTCGACCGGCCCGTCCGGGGTGACGTGGAAGAGCCCGCCCACCTCGACACCGGCGGCGACCAGGGCGTTGCGGGTCGCTTCGAGGTCGGACACGACCAGGTACGCCATGGCCGAGCCGGGCGCCGCCGGGGTGAGCCCCGGGCCGAACTGTACGGAACATCCGGAGCCGTGCGGCGTCAACTGCACGATGCCGGGCGGTGTCTGGTCGAGCCGCCACCCGAGGCGTCGGTAGAACTCCTTCGCCCTGTCCACATCGGACACCGGGATGACGATCACCTCGACTTTGACGTCGACGTTCTCGATGCCGGCGTCCCCCTGGGCGCTCTTCGGGCTCATCGCGTTCCCCTCCCGGTCGCTGCTGCTGGCTGACTGGTCCTCGTGGCCCTGCGCACCCCGAACAGGGCGACCAGGGCGAGCAGGATGACGGCGACGGAGTACTCGTCGGCGGTCTGCGGCAGGCCACCGGCGTAGACCACGAGGAAGCCGGCGATCACCGTCGGGAGGCCGAACCCGACATAGCAGACGATGTAGAGCACGGACAGCACGCTGGCGCGTTCGTGCGCCTCCACCAGGGGCGTGATCGTCTTGAGGCTGCCCTGGAAGCCGCCGCCGAAGCCGATGCCGCCGAGCGCGAGGCCGACGAAGAATCCCGGGACGGACTCCGCCATGACCGACACCAACGTGACGACCATGCCCAGGACGAGGGCGACGATCCCGACCAGGATCACCGTCCGGGCGGCGGTGTTGCGCATCAGCAGGACGGCGACCGACCCGAAGACCGCGAAGACGAAGAGGACCAGACCGCCGACCACGATCGACGTGTTCATGAGGCTGCGCACCAGCGCCGGGCCGAGCGCCCCGAAGAAGCCGGCCAGCGCCCAGACCGCGAACAGCACCGGGACGACGACCAGCAACGGTTCGCGTACGGCGCGCGGCAGTTTGATCTCCGGTCGGAGGCTGCGTCGTGCGCCCGCCATCGGCGTGACCGTCTCCGGCATCAGCGCGATCCCGACGAGCTGGATCAGGAGGATCACCAGGAGGACGACGTACACGAGCCGCGTCGGCGCGGGCAGGAAGTCGATGAGCAACGCCGAGAGCAGGGCGCCGCTCCCGGTGCCGATGCCGGGCGCGATGGAGTTCGCGAGCGTGCCCCGGGCGCGGTCGATGTCGAGCATCCCGGCCCCGACGGCGCCGGTGGCGGCACCGGCCGCGAGACCTTGGAGCAGACGGGCGACGAGCAGTGTGGGTACGCCGTTGGCGAAGATGAAGACGACGAGCGAGAGCATCTGCACGGCGATCGCCACGGCCAGGACCGGGCGGCGACCCACGTGGTCCGACAGTTTGCCGAACGTCAGCAGCGACGCCAGCACGGCGAGCGCGTAGACGGCGAACACCACGGTGGTCGTGACCGGTGAGAAGTGCCAGCGCTCCTGGTAGGTGCCGTAGAGGGGCGTCGGGGCGGCCGAGGCGGCCAGGAACGACACGAGGATCGACGCCAACAGCAGCAGGGAGACCCTCGGCGAGAGTCGGGCCCTCCCGGCGATCGGCATGTCGATGCTCCTCGGGCTGCGCTGACGACGGTGGAACCCGGGGGTTCCGCTGGTGAGCGACGGCCGGTTACCCGATCTGCGCTGTCACATGCCGACGCGACGGGCTGCCCCTGTTCAGCCCTCGGTGTCGGGACCGGTGGCCGGGAGGGCCGTCACGCCATGGCCCAGTGCGCTCCGGAAGGCCCGGTACTGCTCGACGCCGAGCGTGTCGGAGAGTTGCCGCTCGATCTGGCCCACGATGCCGTCGCTGAGTTCGATGAATTCGCGGCCCCGGTCCGTCGGCACGATCAGCTTCGCCCGGCGGTCGGCGGGGTCGGGCGTACGCCGGACGTATCCCAGCCGCTCCAGCTCGTCGAGGATCGCGCCCATCGTCTGTTTGTTGCGTCCGGCCAGCCGGGCCAGTTCGCCGGGACGGGTGCCCTCGACGTCGAGGTAGGCGAGCACCGCCCCGTGCCGGGGCCGGACGTCGTCGAACCCGTGCTCCGCCGACCGCCGGAAGATCTCCCGCTGAACACGCGCGGAGAGCTGCACGGCCAGGATGCCGAGGTCCGGGTCCTGCTCCTTGAGTGTGCTGCGCTTCATAAAGTGGTCCAATCATTGGACTGTACAAGTTTTGGACTATAACGTGGCGGGCGTCGACCAGCGGCCAGCCCGACCGCGGTCCACCCCACCGGAGGACGACATGACCATTCTGATCACCGGAGCCAACGGCACCGTCTCGCGGGAGGTGCTGCGCGAACTCGCCGGCGAGCAGTCGGTGCGCGCCCTCGTGCGCGACCCCGCCCGCGCTCCCCGGCTCGACGGCGTCGACGTCGTCGTCGGCGACCTCGACCGCCCCCGCACGCTCACCCCGGCGTTCGAGGGCGTGACGACGCTCTGGCTGCTGACCCCGATGGGCCCGATGGCACCGAGCCAGAGCATGAACGCGGTGTGGGCCGCCCGGCAGGCCGGAGTGCGGCACATCGTCCGGCTCTCGGCGATCGGCGCCGCGCACGACGCGCCCACCCGCAACGGCCGTCTGCACGCGCTCTCCGACGCCGAGGTGCAGGAGTCCGGCATCGGCTGGACGATCCTGCGCCCGAGTCACTTCATGCAGAACCTGCTCGCCGCCAAGGTCGGTGAACACCTCTACGGGCTCTTCGGCGAGGCCAAGGTCGGCCTGATCGACGCCCGGGACATCGCCGCGGCCGGTGCGGCGATCCTCGCCGCGCCCGAGCGGCACGAGGGCAGGATCTACACGCCCACCGGTCCGGAGAGCATCACCCTCTACCAGGCCGCCGAGGACATCGCCCGCGCCACCCGCAAGCCGGTGCGGTACGTGCCGCAGAGCCCGGACGAGGCGCGCGACGGCCTGCTCCAGGCCGGCCTCGACGAGTGGTCGGCGGAGGTCCTCGCCGAGTACCGGGTGGCCTACGGCTCCGGCTGGGGCGACTTCACCAACGACCACGTCGAGCAGGTCGTCGGCCGGGCACCGCGAAGCTTCGCCGAGTTCGCCGATGACCACCGCGAGCACTTCGCCACCGTCTGACCGGCAGCGTTCGGGGAAGGGCCCGCCAGAGCCCTTCCCCGAACCCGGCTACCGCCGCACCGACGTCATCTCGGCCCGGCCGGCACGCGGCCGTCGCGCCGCCGCTCGTACGGGAGGGGGCCGACGTCCGACCGGCGACCGGGGCGCAACGCCGCGTGCCGCTGCCCGGGACCGGCGCCGTCGCGGGCGGCGAGCGCGTCCGCCACCGCTCCGGTGGCGAACGCGTAGATGGACTTGTGCAACACGTCGATGGCGAGTTCCCCGCGAGGCCAGGTCAGCGGCGGTGCCCCCACACCCGTGGCGTTCTCCAGGATCTGGTCGTTGGCCAGTCGCAGCGCCGTGAACACGCTGGACGCCCAGACGCCCCGCAGCCCGGCCTGGGCCATCACGCTGCGCAGCACGCCGACCACCGCTCCCTGGCCGTAGTGCATCGCCAGGTTCTGCCAGCGGGGCTGCTGCTGCCCGGAGGATTCCGGCAGACCGGCCAGCCGCGCCAGCACCTGGGCCGGCACGTACGAGTCGGGCCGGCCGGTCACCCGCTGCTCCACCTTCTCCGCGACGGTCATCACCGCCGCGCCGGCCAGACCCGCCGCCAACCCCTGCCACACCGCTCGTTTCAGCATGGTGAGGCCGTACCCCTCGGGCGAGCGCCCATACCCGGGCGCGTCATCCCGACGGCCTGGTTTGCGGCGGTCCGCGGCGGGTAGGGCCACCGACTGTCGCTGGTGGCAGTAGCTTGCACGTCATGGCCACGAGCGTCGAGGTGCGTCGAGACCTCGCCGACCTCGCCGACCCAGGTCGCGCCGAGGCGTCGAGGCGATACCTGCAGATGGTCCCCGGCGGCTACGGCGAGGGCGACCGGGCCATCGGCGTCACCGTGCCGGACCAGCGTCGGATCGCCGCCCGGTACTGGCGCGACCTCTCCCTGGAGGAGACGACCGACCTGCTGCACGGTGAGGTGCACGAGGAGCGGCTGACGTCGCTGCTCATCCTGGTCCGCAAGTTCGCCGAGGGCGACGAGCGGCAACGGGGCGAGATCTTCCGCCTCGTCCTGGCCAACACCGGCCGCCTCGACAACTGGGACCTGGTGGACTCGTCGGCGCCGTACATCGTCGGCCCCTGGCTCGCCGACAAGGAGCGCGACGTCCTGGATCGGCTGGCCGGGTCGAGCCTGGTGTGGGACCGGCGCATCGCCATCATGGCGAGCTTCGCCTTCATCCGGGCCGACGACTTCCACTGGACCTTCCACCTCAGCGACCGGCTCCTGAACGACCCGCACGACCTCGTCCGGAAGGCGGTGGGCTGGATGCTGCGCGAGGTGGGCAACCGGGACCGAGCGGCGGAGGAGGAGTTCCTGCTCCGCCGCTACCGCGTCATGCCCCGGGTGATGCTGCGGTACGCGATCGAGAAGTTCGAACCGCAGCGACGCCGGGACTACCTGTCCGGCGCGCTCTAGCCTGCCGGTGGGATCGGGAAGTTGCGGTTGAAGACGTTGTCCGGGTCGTAGGTGGCCTTGATGGCGCGCAGTCGACCCAGGGTGGGCTCGGGCCAGGCGTCCAACAGCCGCGCCGGGTCCGTGTCGGACTCGAAGCTGAGATACATGCCGTCGAGGTGCGGGTACAGCTCGGCCCACAGCTTGTCGAGCTGGGGCCTGCGGTCCTCGACAGTGGCGGCGAGCACCGAGAAGTTCTGGTCCCGGTGCGGGTAGGCGGTCGCGTCGCGGGGGACGTCGTTGACCGCGCCGCCGACGGACCGGAACTGCATGATCATCACATCACCGGAGTTGATCATGTGGGCCATGAGGTCGGCCGCCTCCGGGGTGATGTGGTGCGCCAGGCCGCTCCGGGTGTCCCGCAGCCCCTGACCTCGATGCTGGTTGCCGGGCGGGACGACGACCGCCGGGTACGGCACGAGCTGCGCCTGCTGATCGAGGATCGGGCCGATCTCCAGGAACGGGCTCAGGACGGACTGGGCCGCCTCGACGTCGTCACCGGCGTAGACCAGGGTGACCTGGGCCATCGGCGGGTCACCCCGGCGCCCCGGGAAGAGGGACAGGAAGCTCGTCAGCTCCCGCGGGGCGTCCTCGACGAGTCGACCCCACCGGCGGAGCAACTGCGCGGCGTCGCTCGCGTCGACGACGAGCTGGGCGAAGACGACTGTGTCGACCTCGTACGCCTCCAGTTCGAGGGCGGTGACCACGCCGACGTTGCCGCCCGCGCCCCGGACGGCCCAGAACAGGTCGGGGTGATGCTCGTCGTCCACGCGCAGCAGGCTGCCGTCCGCGGTGACGATCTCGGCGGCGACGACGTGGTCGATCGTCAGACCGTGCTTACGCGCCAGGTATCCGATGCCGGCGGTGGTGGCGAGACCACCGACGCCCACGTCGCCGTAGTCGCCCGAGCTCATCGCCAGGCCGTACGGAGCGAGTGCCTGGGCCACCTGCCCCCAGCGGGCACCCGGCTCCAACCGGATCCGACGGGTCGGCCGGTCGAGCACCTCCACCCGATTCATCCTGGACAGGTCGATGACGATCCCGTCGTCGTTCGTCGACCGGCCGCTGATGCCGTGCCCGC
This sequence comes from Micromonospora sp. WMMD964, assembly GCF_029581455.1. Lineage (NCBI taxonomy): Bacteria > Bacillati > Actinomycetota > Actinomycetes > Micromonosporales > Micromonosporaceae > Micromonospora > Micromonospora sp. WMMD964. The sequence goes on from NZ_CP120860.1 coordinate 5,310,697, forward strand.
CACTGCGCACCGACAACGGGACGTCCTGGGTCCGCGCATAGGACACGGCGTCGGCGACCTCGGCGGCGCTCTCCGGTCGGATCACCAGCGCCGGCGCCCCCTTATAGCTGTAGCTGTGGCGGACACCCTCGTACTCCCGGTCGCCGGGCTCGACGGTCCGGGCGGCCAGCGATGCCGGCAGCGCCTCACGGTCCAGGCCCGGACGACGCTCGGACCGGACGGCGACAGCGCCGGTCCGCCCGGTGTCGGGCCCGTTCGACGTACGCTCCCTGGCGACCGCCTCGCGCAGCGCGGGGGCGATCTCCTGCCCGAGAGCCTGGATCAGTCGCGGGTCGTCGCGGCCGATCAGGAAGGTGCTGAAACCCTCCTCGAGGACCAGCGGGAGGAGTTGGTCGACCCACTGCTCCGGTGGCCCCTGAAGGAAGCCACGACTTCGCGACGACACGTCGACGGTGAACAGGTTGAGCAGCCGGCGGATCTGCCGTGGGTCGCGTCCCGCCGCGACCGCCGCCTCGTCGATGAGCCGGTTGGCGGTCACCCGGTCCGGGGACCGCAGGTACTCCAGCGTCGGCAGCCAGCCGTCCGCCTTCTGACCGGTCAAGGCGAGCATCTTCGGCTGGTACGCGCCGAGCCAGATGTCGATGTCGTGTGCCGGCACGGGGCCGCGCCGCATGCCGGGGATCGGGTAGTACCTCCCCTCGCGGCGCAGCGGCCCGGGTGCGGTGTCGTCCCACACCCCGCGCAGGACGTCGATCGCCTCGCGCAGCGCCTCGACGCCCTGCCCCGCCGTCAGCCGACGGGCGCCCATGCCCTCGACACCGTCCCAGAACGCGCCCGCGCCGAGCCCCAGCTCGAACCGGCCGTGGGACAACCGGTCCAGGCTCGCCGCGGCTCTGGCCAGGACGGCCGGCGGGCGCAGCGGGAGGCTGAGGACGTTCCCCGAGATCCGCAACCGCTGGGTACGGGCGGCGACCCAGCTCAGCAGGGTCCAGGTGTCCAGGTGGTCGGCGTTGTACGGGTGGTCCTGGAAGGTGGCGAGATCCAGGCCCGCCGCCTCGGTCAGCTCGGCGAGCGCCACCACGTGATCCGGGTCCTGGGCAGCGGGTGTCAGGAACGTCCCGAACTGGATTTCGTGACCGTAATCAGGCATCGCGTCAGCATCTCCGTGGTCATGTTGCCAGAATATGATCTGTTCAGCAGATCGTATGTCCCACAACGTAGTTGCCGACCCCCGCATTCCGGCCGCTTCGGAACGTCGTTTCGATCACCACCTCGCCTGTTAGCGTCCGGTGCATGTCCGCCACCGACCCGTGCGAACTGCCGGCCGACCGCAAGCGCGGTTCGACCTTCGGCTGGTCCCTGGGTGTGGTGCTACGCCGCTGGCACGAGTACGTCGAGGAGGTGCTGGACGACCTGCCGCACGGCAGCCGGGGCTACCACATCCTGGCCGTCGTCGTACACGAGGACGTGCCCACGCAGGGTGCCCTGGCGACCCGCCTGGCCATCGACCGCAGCGTCCTGACCTACGTGATCGACGACCTGGAGAACGCCGGTCTCATCGAACGGAGACTCGACCCCCAGGACCGGCGCGCCCGCCGGGTGGTGGCCACCGACCGGGGGCGTGCGGCACTCGCCGAGGCGGAGCGGCGGGTCGCGCACGCCGAGGACCACGTGCTGGGCGGGCTGCCCGAGGACCAACGCGACACCTTCCGCGACTTCGCCGCCCGCGCCGCCGACGCGATCCACGCCGCCGCGCCGGCGACGGACCCCTGCGTCGCGGTGCGCAGCGTCCTTCCGCCGACCGAGCACGGGGCCGGGTAGCTCGGGCCCCGGCGGTCCGCGTGCGGGGCCACGGGTTGACTGGCTCAGCATGCTGGAACCAGAAGCCCTCCTCCCCGTAGCCGCGAGGTCCAGCCATGCGAAAGCCAGTCAAGACCGCTGCCGTCCTGGTCGGACTCGGTGTCGGTGCGGCCGTCGGGCCGTCCCTCGGGACGGCCGCCCTGTGGTCCGGGATAGCGGTGGCCGTGCTCGGGATCGGCCTCTCCCTGGTCGGCGAGAGCGAGCCCGACCTGGTGGCCGACGGCATGGTGGACCGCGACGGGAAGGGCACGAGCGCGGACACCTCGGCCGAATCGCGGAGGCAGCTGTATGAACGACCCACCCTCACCGGCCTGGCCCCCCGGGTGGAACAGATCCTCAGACTCGCCGAGGAGCAGGCGAACGACCACCGCGCCGAAGCGACACGCGAGTGCGAGGAGATGGTGGCTGCCGCCCGCCAGGAGGCGGAGACCATCCTGAATCGAGCCCACGGCCAGGCCGCCGGGATCACCGGCACCGACCAGGGCCGGGATTCCGGCCCGGCCACCTGAGTCCCTCCCGCGAGGGAGGGCCCTCCCCTGTCGGCGGGAACCGACCGCAGCCCGACGCCGCGACGATCTGAAGGCATGACGACATCGACTCCGATCGTCGGCCGGGCCGGACACGGCCTGACGTACGCAGTGCTCGGCTGGGCCGTGGCATACGGGGGCGTGCGTCTGACGTGGACGGTGGGCGAGGCACCGGACGCCGGGCGGTTCGGGTCGGACCTGCTCGGCTTCACCGGCTGGCGGTCGGTGGCGTTGTGCGTGGCAGCGGGTGTGGTGGCGGTCGCTCTGGACCGACAGCGCACCTGGCGGCCGGTGCTCGCGGGGGTCGCCTGGACGACCGCCGCGGCACTGGTCGCCGCAGCCGCGATCCTGCTACCCGAGGTGGTGGGTCTCCTGCTGCTCGCGGTCGGCCCGCACGTCGACCCGGTCGGGTTCGCCAGCCGGCTCGGCTGTGTCACCGGGGCGGTCCTGCTCGCGCTGGCCACCGCCCGCTACCAGCGGCGCACCCGAGGCGACTGCCCGGCGTGCTGCCGCACGACCCGCCCCGGACCGCGACGCAGGACCCCCGCGCGGTGGGCACGCTGGGCCGCCTACGCCGCGGTGGTCGGCCTCGTCGCCCGCTTCGCCGCCCAGGCCGTCGTGGGATTCGACGGCCTCACCGAGGACGCCTCGGTGATCGGCCTGGAGGTCGGCCTGGTGCTGGCCGGTGCGCTCCTACCGCTGGCGCTGGTGCACAGGTGGGGCGAGGTCTGGCCGGGCTGGGTGCCGCTGCTCGCCGGTCATCGGATTCCTCGCCTGCTGTTGCTGGTGCCCGGCTTCGGCCTCGGGACGGGCATCGTGGCCTACTTCGGCATGGGGCTGGCGCAGGTGGCGACGGGATCGGACAGCGAGTTCTCCGACGCGTTCCTCTGGGCGGCGATGTCGGCGTACTGCGTCATCGGGCTCGGCCTGGTCACCGCATCCAGCGACTATCACCTGCGCACCCGCCGCGCGTGCGGGACCTGCGGCCGGTAACCGGTCCCCGACGAGGTGCCCGCCGACCCGATGGTCGGCGGGCACCGTCCGCACGGAGCAGACCCTAGCGTTGGCAGCGCCAGACCAACGGGCGGTACGCCTTCTTCTCGTAGACGGCACCGACCACCGTCATCGCGTCGTCGCTGATCCCGTTCGCCGAGTAGGTGCCCGCCTCGTCCGCCCGGACCTCCGGCCGACCCGGCAACCGGCGGGACGTGCCGTCCGGGGCGACGAGCAGCGGCGCGCCGTCGTCCGCCAGCACCTCGCCGGTGCCGGAGACCCCACGGATCCCCGGGAACGGCAACAGGCTCACCGCACCGGTGGTGAGATCCCACCGCACCGGGAGCATCCGCACCGCATCGTCCTGCCGCTCACCGGGAACCATGCCGACCGCCCACCCGCCACGCGCCGCCTCCACCGAGGCGCGCGGGAAACCGTCGGGCACCGCCAACGCGACAGCGGTGCCCCCCGGTGTCCAGCGGTACGGCAGATCGCCGATCGCGCCGACCACCGAACCGTCCTCGGTGACCGCGGTCGCCGCGGACCCCGGCCGCCCGACCAGCCGGTAGTCCTGCGGCCGGTCCGCCGACCACAGCACCGCCTGATGTGACTCGCGCGCCCCACGGGCGGTGCCCACGATGTCACCCCGGCCGTTCACCGCCTGCACGAGAACCGCGTGGTACCCCGGCGGAGTGGTCAGGAACCGCAGCTTTCCGGCCCGGTAGACCCAGCCGACGCCGTTGCCGCCGGTGCCGACCACGTCGCCCCGGGCGTTGACCGCCGCCGCGTGCCGCGCCCCGGGAGGCAGGACCGTCGCCTCGCCGTCGGCCCAGAGCACGACCCTGCCGTCCTCCGCACCGGTGCCGATGTCACCGACGATGTACCGCCCGGTGGGGTCCACCCCGTTCGCCACCGCGATCGGACCACCGATCGGCTGCGGCAACCACGAAGCCGCACAGGTGACCGGCGAGGCCCCGGCGGCGGTCGACGTGACGGCGGTCGGCGCCGCCACCACGGACGGCGGGTGCGGGGCCGGCGGTCGCACGGCACCGCCGAGCCCGACGGCACCCACGACGCCGAGCCCGGCCAGCGCCGTCACCGCGGCCACCCCGGCGGTACGACGGCGTCGACGGCGGCGCCTGCCGTCGCTGATCGCGCGTGCCACGTCGACCCGTGGCTCGGGAACCGACGCCGACTGCAGCAGCGCGGCGATCCGCTGCTCGTCCACGGTCATCTCGTACTCCTCCCGGACATCTCGGGGACGTCGAGCACCTGACGGACCGCCGCCAGCGCCCGAGCCGTCTGCGCCTTCACGTTGCCTTCGGAACAGCCCATGGCCGCCGCCGTGTCGGCCAGCGACAGGTCGCACAGGAACCGCAGGACCAGTACGGTGCGCTGGCCGCGGGGAAGGTGGGCGAGCGCGGTGACTACGCTGTCCCGCTCGGCCACCTCGTCGTGCGGTGCGACAGGCGTACGCGGCGCCTCCGGCACCGACCCGAACAGTCGTACCTTCGCCCAGCTCAACCGCTTCTCGTCGACGAGTTTGTGGACCAGCATCCGGTGCACGTACGCGTCGACGTTGTCCACCCGGCTGACCCGACGCCAGTTCACGTACAACGCCGTTATCGTCTGCTGCACCACGTCGTCGGCCAGATGAGCGTCGCCGCACATCAGGAACGCGGTGCGATGCAGACTCGGCAGTCGCGCGGAGACGTACTCCACGAACTCACCCTCGGCATCCGCCATCGAGGCTCCCTCCTCCGCACCCTCAACGGGTCGCGACGACCGCCAGGTTGCGTCGCGCCGGAGAAGAATGTGCCGGCGAGCGACAACGTACGGCCCCTGCCGCACCGGAGACCGGCGGCAGGGGCCGTACGTCGAGATCGTCGGTGTCAGGCCCCGACGCCCCGGACCGCCTCGATGATGGACTCGGCGACCTCGCCGGGCTGGGACATCGTCATCGCGTGGGAGGCGCCGGCCACCTCGCGGGTGCCCCGGGCGCCGGCGCGTTCGGCCATGAAGCGGTGCGCGGCGACGGGGATGTTGCGGTCCGCGTCGCCGAAGACGAACCAGCTGGGCAACGACTTCCACGGCGGCTCGGACGTCGAGAGTGCCCCACCGAGTGCCTCTTCGGTGATCGGCCGCTGGGTCCGGGCCATCAACGCCGCGGTGTCCTCGGAGACGTCCGCGACGAACTGTCGGCGGAAGGAGTCCTGCGCGATCGCCACCTCGTTCCCACCGGTCGCCACCGGGTAGGAGACCAGGGTGTCGGCGAGCGTGCTGCCGGGGAACTTGGCGGACAGCGTCATCGCCGACTCACCCGTGTCGGCGGCGAACGCGTTGACGTAGACCAGCCCACGCACCATCGGCTCGCCCGCTGCGGCCTCGGTGATGACCATGCCGCCGTACGAGTGGCCGACGAGTAGGATCGGTCCGCCGATGCCCCGCATCACGTCACGCACGTACGCGGCGTCTCCGGCGACACTGCGGAGCGGGTTGGCGGCGGCGACCACTGAGTAACCAGCACCGAGCCGCTCGATCACACCGTTCCAGCTCGCCGATTCGGCGAACGCGCCGTGAACGAGGACAACGGTGATGTTCTGATCTGACACGGCCATCGGCTCCTTCGACGTGAGGGGTGTGCACCCCCGTACGGACTGGGTGGGCGCGGCTGATTACCCACCGTGCGCCCCGGAAACGTCGAGGGCGGGCGGCCCTGTTTCTTCACCCCGATGTCACCGACCGATCCCGTCGGCGACGTGTCGCTGTTCGCCCGCACGGGTTGGCTCCGAGTCGTCGCACTTGTCCTGACCAGGAGCTGATCACGTGCCTTCCTCTCGTCGCACCTTCCTCGCCGGTGGCGCCGCCGCCGGTGTGGGCCTCGCCGTCGCCGGCGGCCTGCCGTCGCTGGCGCAGGCCAGTCCGGGCCGCCCGCACCCGCCGGTCACGTCCGGCCACGTGCCGTTCCCGCCGCTGGTGGACGACCCGAAGGGCGTCCTCGCCCTGCCTGAGGGCTTCAGCTACAAGGTGGTCACCCGGACCGGCGTCACCCGGCTGGACCGTGGCCAGGGCATGACCCCGGCCGACCACGACGGCATGGCCGTCTACGACGCCGGTCACGGCCGTTACACCCTGATCCAGAACCACGAGATCGACCCGGGCGCCGAGTTCGGCGTGCCGCACGTCAAGGGGACGGTGTACGACCCGGGCGCCGTCGACGCCGGCGGTTGCACCGTGATCAAGACCGACCGGGCGGGCCGGAACCTGGGTGAGTTCGTCGCCCTCTCCGGCACCATCGCCAACTGCGCCGGCGGACCGACCCCCTGGGGGACCTGGCTGACCTGCGAGGAGACCGAGGACCGCGCCGGCGACCAGTGGGAAGAGGACGGCCGGACCGGCACCTATCAGAAGGACCACGGATACGTCTTCGAGGTCTGGGCCGACGGCAGCGCGGACCCGCGGCCGATCAAGTGCCTGGGCCGCTACTCCCACGAGGCCCTCGCGATCGACAAGGACCGCACCCACATCTACCTGTCCGAGGACGCCGACGGGCCCAACGGACTCTTCTACCGCTGGTCGGCGCCGCGCGGCGTCAAGGTCGGCCCCGGGGTGCTGACCCGCCTCGCGCCGAACGCCGGCGTCCTCGCCGCCATGCAGATCATCATGGACGACGGTTCGGTGCTGCCGGACGTCGCCTACCTGACCTCCGCCCAGCTGGGCCGCCCCTTCCCCGTCCGGTGGATCGAGGTGCCGGACCGCGACGCGCGGCACACGTCCGTGCGCGAGCAGTTCGCCGACGGCCAGGTCACCCGCGGGCGCAAGTTCGAGGGCGTGTGGAGCACCGACGAGGGTGTGTACGTCGTCAACTCGTACGCCTGGGAGGAGGGTGACCTGCCGTCCGACGCCGCGCCGCACGACGGCATGGTGTGGTTCTACAACTTCAAGGACCAGACCATCCAGCTGGTGACGTACTTCCCGCACCAGACCTCCTCCGAGGAGGGGACGCCGGTCAAGTACACCGACATCACCTTCGACGGCCCGGACAACGTGACGGTCACCCCGTGGGGGAGCCTGGTGCTCGCCGAGGACGGCAAGGGCGCCTCCCACGTGCTCAGCACCATCCCGGGCGGCCCGACGTACGCGATCGCCCGCAACATGCTGAACGACTCGGAGTTCTGCGGGCCGACCTTCAGCGCCGACGGCAAGGTGCTCTTCGTCAACATGCAGGACCCGGGCCTCACCCTGGCCATCACCGGCCCGTGGGAGAAGTACCTGGGCTGACCGGATCGGGCGGTGGGGTCGGGCGGATCGCCCGGTCCTACCGCCCGCCGGGCTCGTCCTCCGTACGCATTCCGTGCAGGTCGTAACTGAACTCGCCGGCTTCCAGCCGGGCCCGCAATCCGACCTCCCTGGCCGTCCGGCTCCTCGTCGCGGCGACCACGGCGTCCGCGCTCGTCCGCCGCACCACCACGGCCCCGTCGGCGTCGAGCACCACGATGTCCCCCGGCTCGACCGTCGCACCGCCCACCGACACCGGCACGTCGAGCGAGCCCCGCTCGCGTTTGGTGGCTCCGCGCACCCGACACCAGCGGGCCCAGACCGGCAGGCCGAGTGCCCGGAGTTCGTCCACGTCCCGTACCGCCGCGTCGACCAGCACACCGGCCGCGCCGGCGACCTTGGCCTGCGTGGCCAGCAGCTCACCGATCAGCGCGACGGGAGCCGGCTCGGGCATGGTGAGCACCAGCACCTCCCCCGGACGCACGAGCGTCATGGCCTCGTGCACGGCCCGGTTGTCACCCTGGCCACACACGACGGTCCGGGCGGCGCCGGCGACCCGGGAACCCGGCACCACCCGCACGAGGTCCACGTCGATCAGGCCACGTCGACCGGCGGCCTCGTAGACCGTGGCCACCCCGGCAGCGGACAGTGCCTCGATCACCGTGGGGTCGACGTCGGCCGCGTCACGGGCGGAGTTCACAGCGCCACCACGACGTTCGGGATCAACCGTTGGAACGCCTCCGCCTGCCGGATGGCGGCATCACCGGTGACCCGGCGGGCGTGGTTGCCCCGATGGTCGGCGCGCTGGGTGTAGTACTCGCGCAGGTAGCCCTGAGCCGCCATCGCGGCCATCGCCTCCCGCTTGGCCGGCATCACCTCGGTGATGTCGACGAAGACGGTGGGGACGAACCCGCAGAGTTCCGGCTGGTGGGGTTCGAAGGCCAGGAACTCCGAGGGCGGGGCGGTCCGGAAGCCGCTGGACACTCCGGCACCGGCGGTGAGCTGCCGGGCGGTCGCCACCGCGGCGTGCGCCGTCGGGTGGTCCGGGTTGAACGGGTCGCGCTCGGGGTGGGTGAGCACCACGTGTGGGGCGTACTCGCGCATCAGCGTCGCCAGCCGGTCGATGTCCTCGTCGCGGATCCGGAGCGGGTAGTCGCCCAGGTCGAACGCGTCGAACCGGGCGCCGACCGCGGCGGCGGCTCGTTCCGCCTCGGCGTGCCGCAGTCGTTTGACGTTCTCCACCGTCTGCTGCGGGTCCTTCCACAGCTCACCGGATTCGCCTCGTTCACCGTAGGAGAGCGCCAACACGAGGGCCTCACCGCCGGCCCGCGTGTGCGTCGCGATGGCTCCGGCGGCCCGCCAGACGAAGTCCGCGGAGTGGGCGCCCACCACCAGCATCCGCCGCCCGCTCATGCCGGCGTCACCAGCCGGCGCGAGTTGACCACCGCCATGACGTGGACCTCCTCTTCGGTGAAGCCGGCGTCGAACAGGCGGTCGGCGAAGAGCGCCAGACCGTCCTCCACCGGCGGGTTGAACGGTTGCCCCAGATCGCTGGAGAGGACGGAGTGCGCCACGCCGACCGACCGGATGGTGGCGAACAGGTCCGCCCAGTCGACCTTGCCCGAGTGCGGGGTCGTGAAGCAGCGCTCCAGGAGGGCGCCCGCCTCGGCCAGCTCGCGCTGCCGTTCGGGCGTCAGCCGCTGCGAGGTGAACTCGGGGTGGGTGACCACGATCCGGCGTACCCCCTCCTCCCCTGCGGCCCGGACCACGGCCGCGATCTCGGCGCCGCTGAGGTGGCCGGTGGCGAGCGTGATGTCGTGCCGGGCGATCACCCGCAGCACCTGGCGTACGCGGTCGAGGACCCGGCCCTCGGCGTCGACGACCTCGACCGGGTCCGGCACGATGCCCTGGCTGTGCAGGTCGGCTTGGAAGGCTCCCCACATCGCCGGTGTGGCACCCGGCAGATCGGTGGCGGTGCTGCGCCGCTGGTTTCCGGAGTCCACCGTCGGCATCCAGACGATCCGCGCACCCTGGCGCGCGGCGACCTCGACCGCGACCGGGTTCATCCCGCCCATCGCGCCGTTGAGGGTGACGGCGCCGAGGACGTCGACGCCGGGCACCACCTTACGAACCACCGCGGCCCGCTCGGCCGTCGCCACGTAGTGGGACTTGAGGACGAAGCCGGCCAGCCCGACCTCGGCGCAGCGGTGTGCCAGGTCGACGTCGTCGATGCGCCGGGCCATCACGTCGGGGGCCACGTGCACGTGCGTGTCGTAGGCGCCGCGGACCACGGCGCGCGCACGGGCGGAGGGAACCGGGTGGTCAGGCATCGCGCTCCTCGATGAGCCCTGAGACCGAGGTCGTGCGGGCGCACTCGGCCGAGCGCGCGGCGGTCACGGGCCGGGAGCCGCCGCGGGTAAGCATATCGGCGATCATCCTCGTCCCGCGGACCCCGCGCAGATTGCATCCACTATGGACGAACGCGTGAATTCGTTGTGTGGCAACGCCGCCGACGGATCGGGACTGACGGACACCGCCCGCCTGATCTAAAATCGTCCATCGATGCCGATCCCGCGTCGGCGGGCCGATCCACGGTTGGGCCGACCGTCGCGCGCCCGAAAGCTGGAGGCACCCCATGGGTAAGCGCTTCAACACGCTCGTGGCGGCCTGGCTGACCGTGGCGCTCGCCGCCGGTGGCTGCGGCGGCACCGATGACGGCGGCGGCGACCCGCCCGACGGCGGCACCGACAAGGTCTCCTACATCACCGCGTTCGGGGCGGTGGGCCGGGACGCCTTCGCCTGGGTCGCCAAGGAGAAGGGCTACTTCGCGGAGGTCGGCATCGAGGTCGACATCAAGGAGGGCGCCGGCAACCAGCAGAACCTGACGGCGCTCAAGTCGGGTCAGGTCCAGTTCGGGGCCCTCGACCTGACCGGTGCCGTCATCCAGGCGGGCAAGGGCGAGTTCACCGACTGGCGGGCTGTCGCCGCCGTGCACCAGCAGACGTTGATCTCGGTGATGACCACCGAGGACACCGACATCACCACCCCGAAGGACCTCCGGGGCAAGACGATGGCGACCGGCACCGGCTCCGTGACGGAGTTGCTCTTCCCGGCGTACGCGCGGCTGGCCGGGCTCGACCCGTCGACGGTGAAGATCGAGGGCGTGCAGCCCACCGCCCTCAACGGGCTCATGGCGAGCCGTCGGGTCGACGCACTGGGCACGTTCCTGCTCAGCCGCGGCGCTCTGCAGACGGCCGCCCGCAAGGACGTCGTGGTCCTGCCCTACAGCGACTACCTGCCGGACCTGTTCGGCAACGCGATCATCACCACTCCGTCGTTGATCAAGGACGACCCCGACCTCGTGCAGCGGTTCACCAAGGCCGCGCTCAAGGGCTTGACGTACAGCATCGAGCACCCGGACGAGGCGGCGACGATCCTCAACAAGGCGAAGCCCACCTACACGGTGGCGGCGGGCAAGGGCGAGATCGAGGCGATGACCCCGCACGTCCGTCCCACCGACGGAGCCCCGATCGGGTTCCTGGACGAGGCGCGGGTGGCCCAGACCATCGCCGTCCTCGAACGCGCCGACCTGATCCCGCCGGGCCTGACGCCGTCGGCCGTCATGGACCCGACCTTCGTCAAGAAGTCGTGACCGGCGACTCCCGGGCACGAGGACGCTGGCAGACCCTCGGGCTGCCCGCCCTGGGCGCGGTGCTCGCGACCGGGCTCTGGTGGCTGTCCACCTGGGCCTTCGACATCGAACCGTTCTTCCTGCCGGCACCACCCGACGTCGTCGACGCGTTCCTGCGACTGCCCGGTCACCTCGCCCAGCAGACCTGGATCACCTTCCTGGAGACGATCATCGGGTTCGGGATCGCCGCGGCGGGCGGGCTCCTGCTCGCCGTCCTGCTCGCCGCGTCGCGGACCGTCGAACGGATGGTCCTCCCGATGATCGCCGGCATCAACGCGGTGCCGAAGGTGGCACTCGCGCCGCTGCTCCTGGTCTGGATCGGCTTCGGCTACGAGGCCAAGATCGTGATGGTGGTGCTGCTCTGCTTCTTTCCGATCCTGATCTCGACCATGGCCGGCCTGACCTCGACACCGAACGACCTCGCTGAGCTGGCCCGCTCCCTGTCCGCCTCGTGGTGGCAGACCTTCCTCAAGGTCCGACTCCCGTGGGCCCTGCCGCAGATCTTCGTCGGCCTGAAGGTGGCGACCTCACTGGCCATCATCGGCGCGATCATCGGCGAAGTGATCAACCCACAGGCCGGGCTGGGCGCGGTGATCGCCAGCTCCGGTCAGTCCGCCGACACCCCGCTCGCGTTCGCGGCGCTGATCCTGCTCGCCCTCATGGGCGCGCTGCTCTTCTACCTGATGGCCGGGCTCGAACGACTCCTCGTGCCGTGGGCGCGAGCGATCTCCTCCTGAGTCGGAGATCGCTCGCGGCCGCCGAGCCCTCCCCGCGCACTCGCGCCGGTGCGCCACCCTCCTCCCCGCGACCCGAGCCGGGCCGCGTCGTGGTCAGTGCGAGTGCCGGGGCACGTCGCTGCCGCTGCCGCCGACCAGGAAGTCCAGATCCGCGCCCTGGTCGGCCTGCAGGACGTGCTCGCTGTACAGGCGCACCCATCCCCGGTCGGCGACCGGCGGTGGTGGTTGCCAGGCGGCGCGGCGCTGGGCGATCTCCGCGTCGTCGACGAGCAGGTCCAGGGACCGCGTCGCCACGTCGACGCGGACCAGGTCGCCGGTGCGCACCAACGCGAGCGGGCCGCCCACCGACGCCTCCGGGGCCACGTGCAGGATGCAGGTGCCGTACCCGGTGCCGCTCATCCGGGCGTCGGAGATCCGCACCATGTCGGTGATGCCGTCGGCGAGCAGCCGTCGTGGCATGGGGACGTTGCCCACCTCCGGGAACCCGGGATAGCCACGTGGCCCGGCGTTGCGCACCACGATCACCGTGTCCGGGGTCACGTCGAGGTCCGGGTCGTCGGCCGCGACGACGTACTCCTCGATCCGGTCGAAGACGAGCGCCGGCCCGGTGTGCGTGAGCAGGTGGGCGGAGGCCGCGGAGACCTTCAGCACCGCCCCGGACGGCGCGAGTGACCCGCGCAGCACCACGGTGCCCGAGCCGGCGGGCTGGAACGGCTCCGCCATGGTGGCGATGACGTCCCGGTTCCAGCACTGCACGCCCTCGACGTTGTCGGCCACGCTCTTCCCGCTGACGGTCACGTGGTCCATGTGCAGCAGCGGGGCGATCTCCGCCATCACCGCCGGGACGCCGCCCGCGTAGGCGAAGTCCTCCATGAGGTACGCCCCGGAGGGCATGAGGTTGACCAGCATGGGCACGTCGGCGGTGAGGGCGTCGAAGTCCTCCAGAGACAGCGGGACACCGAGGCGTCCGGCCACCGCGAGCAGGTGGACGACGGCGTTCGTCGAACCGCCGATCGCGGCGTTGACGCGCACCGCGTTCTCGAACGCCTCCCTGGTGAGCACCGTCGACAACCGTTGGTCCTGCTCGACCATGGCGACGATCCGGCGTCCGGCGGCGTGGGCGAGCGCGTACCGCCGGGAGTCGACAGCCGGCACGGCGGCGGCCCCCGGGAGCTGCACGCCCAACGCCTCGGTCACACAGGCCATCGTGGAGGCGGTCCCCATGGTCATGCAGTGCCCCCGACTGCGGGACATGCCGACCTCCGCCTCCGCGCAGTCGGCCGCGCTCATCCGGCCCGCCCGCATCTCCTCGGTGAAGCGCCAGACGACGGTGCCCGACCCGATGTCCTGACCTCGGAACTTGCCGTTGAGCATCGGGCCACCGGTCAGCATCAAAGTAGGCAGGTCGACGCTCGCCGCTCCCATCAGCAGGCCGGGAGTGGTCTTGTCGCAGCCGGAGAGCAGGACGACCGCGTCGAGCGGGTTGGCCCGGACCGACTCCTCCAGCTCCATCGCCAACAGGTTGCGGTAGAGCATGGTGGTGGGCCGCATCAGGGGTTCACCCAGGCTCATCGCCGGAAACTCCAGAGGCAGGCCGCCGCTCTCCCACACGCCCCGCTTCACCGACTCGGCCAGGTCCCGCAGGTGGGCGTTGCAGGGGGTCAGCTCCGACCAGGTGGTGGCGATGCCGATCACCGGGCGACCGTCGAAGACGTCGTCCGCGAACCCCTGGTTGCGCATCCAGGACCGATGGATGAACCCGTTGCGGCCCTCCGCACCGAACCACTGCGCGCTGCGCAGCGGTCGATTCGTCGTCGACATCAGCACACTCCTCTGTCATCAGTGCGCGCCGCGGGGGTTCGCGGCGATCGTTGAGCGGGTGGTGCGGTGGCTGGTGTAACCGATCCGGCCTAGCGGAGCCCTCCGACGGACAGTCCGCCGCGCCAGTGTCGTTGCAGGCTGAAGAACGCGATGATCAGCGGAATCACCGACACGAGCGAGCCCAGGATGATGAGGCTCCACAGCGAGGTGCCACCCGCGTTGTTCGCCGACGCGATCCCCTGCCACAGGCCGAGACCGACGGTGACCGGGAAGAGCCGGTTGTCGGAGAGCATCGCCAGGGGCAGGAAGTAGTTGTTCCAGGACGCCACCGCCGACAGGAGCAGCACGGTGACCACCGCGGGCCGCATCATCGGAAGGGCGATCTGGAGGAACGTCCGCACCTCCCCCGCACCGTCCACCCGGGCCGCGTCCAGAAGCTCGTCGGGGACCGCGTCGCGCGCGTAGACGTGCATCAGGTAGACCCCGAACGGGTTGAGCAGCGACGGGAGGATCACCGCCCAGACCGTGTTCGTCAGGCCGAGCTGGGAGAACATGATGAAGGTCGGGATGACCAGCGCGGTGGCGGGGACCATCAACGCGCCGAGCACGACGGCGAAGCTGAACCGCCGGGCCGCGAACCGGTACTTGGCGAACCCGTACCCGGCCATCACCGCCAGGATCGTGGCGCCGACACCACCGGCGACCGCGTACAGCGTGGAGTTGAGGATCCACCTGAGGTAGATGCCCCCGTCGTGGGTGAACAGCTGCTTCAGGTTGCCGAGGTAGTCGACCTGGTCGGCGAACCACAGGGTGTTGTCGCCGCCGAACAGGCCGGCCGCGTCCTTGGAGCTGTTGACGATGATCCACCAGAACGGCACGAGGAAATAGATCACCAGGAAGCCGAGGAGGATCTGCATGGGGAGATAGCGCTGCGGCCGACGGGAGCCGGAGCGGGCGCTCGTGGGGGCGGTCATCAGAGGAAACTCCTCCGCTTGCGGGTGAAGAACAGGAAGACGTAGACGCAGATGAAGACGACGCCGCCGAGGGCGAACGAGATCGCCGACCCGTAGTTGAAGTTGGCCAGCGAGAACGCCTGCTCGTACGCGTACATGTTGGGGGTGAAGTCCGTCCTGATCGTGCCCGCCGCGAGGTATCGCAGGATCTGCGGTTCGTTGAAGAACTGCAGGGTGCCGATGAGCGAGAAGACCAGGATCAGGATCAGCGCGGGCGCGATCAACGGGATCTTGATCCGCGTCGCGATCTGCCACCGCCCGGCGCCGTCCATCCGGGCGGCCTCGTAGAGGGTGGGGTCGACGCCCTGCAACGCCGCGTACAGGATGATCATGTAATAGCCGGCCCACTGCCAGGTGACGACGTTGAGCAGGCCATAGAAGATCAGGTCACTGCTCAGGAAGTCCGGGGCGGTGGCGCCGAACAACCCGAAGATGTCGGTGAGCGGGCCGAAGCCCTTGCTGTAGAGGAACCCCCACATCACGGCTCCGATGACTGTCGGAATCGCGTACGGCAGGAAGATCATCAGGCGGGAGAAGCGAGCGAACAGCGTGGTCACCGCGTCCAGGATGAGCGCCATCGCGAGCGCGAGGACGATCTGGACCGGAATGGAGACGAGCGAGAAGCGGATGACGAACCACGCCCCGGACAGGAAACTCGGGTCGGTGAACGCCTTCACGTAGTTGTCGAAGAGGACGAAGCTGGTCCCGCCGATCAGCTTCTTTTGGAAGAGACTGAGATACAACGCGTACGCGAGCGGCGCGATGAGGAACGCCAGGAAGACGATCCCGAACGGTCCGACGAAGAGCCAGCCCATCAGGTGCTCGCGGAGGTGTACCTTGCCACGGATTGTGCGTGCCTCGTTGCGAGCACCCGGTGCGCGCTTCTCGGTCAGGAGTGTCATTGTGGTCTCCGGGACGTGGACGCCGAGGGGTCGAGGGTGGGCCGCCCGCCCGCTGACGGCGCGGCCCACCCGTCCGGTCACTGAACGGTGAAGCCTTGTTCCTTGGCGTACTTCGCCACGTCCTCCTGGAGCCGGTCCGCGGCCTGCGATCCGGTGATGGAGCCCTTGATGACCTCGCTGACCTGCTTCGTCATGGCGTCGAGGTAGTACTGGCCGAAGGGGGCGTACTGCACGCCCTTGTAGGCGTCGGCGGCGGGGACGTAGACCTCCTTGTTCGCCTGCTGGCCGTCGAAGAACGCCACCTTCAGGTCGATGAAGGCGGGGTCCTTGAGTGCCGTCAGGTTCAGCGGGAAGATGATCTGGTTGGTCCAGCCGTCGGTGAGCGACTCCTTGTCGGCGTAGAGCCCGTAGGCGACCTTCGCCGCCAACTCCGGCTTCTTGGCCTGCTTGGTCACCGAGAACGCCGACCCGCCCCAGTTCACCTGCACCGGGTTGGCCGGGTCCCACTGCGGCAGCGGCGCCACCGCGAACTTGCCGGTGTCCTGGCCCTTGCCGACGCCCGCACCGGTGAGGTAGCCGGGCGCCCACGCCGCCGAGATGTAGGTCGCGTAGTTGCCGTTGATCACGCCGGAGATGTATTCCGGGGTGAACTGGTCCTGCGTCCCGACCAGGCCCTTCTTGACCAGGCCACCCCAGTAGTCCAGCACGTCCTTGGACGCCTGGTCGTTGAGCTTCACGCCGATCGACTTCGGCTGCGCCGGATCGAAGGTGAAGGGTGAGGCGCCCTTCTGGATCTGGAGCGCCATCAGGACCGCCGGCACGTTCGCGCCGAGGTCCCCGAACAGCGGACCACCGGCGTCCTTCACCTTCTGCGCGGTCTGCTCGTACTCGGCCCAGGTCTTCGGCGGGGTGATCTTGTACTTGTCGAAGATGTCCTTGCGGTAGATCATGCCCATCGGCCCACCGTCGACCGGGACGCCGTAGACCGCGTCACCGACCGACACGTCCTTCCAGGCACCCTCGCTGTAGTTGGCCTTGACCGCGTCGTAGCCGTACTTCTTGATGTCGACGAGCGCGCCCTGGATCTGGAAGGTCGGGATGCGGTCCGCCTCGACCATGATCACGTCCGGTGCGCCGGTGCCCGCCGAGATGGCGGTCTGGAACTTGTCGTACTCGTCACCGCCCTGCCCGACGTTGGTCCAGCAGACCTGCACCTCGTTGTTCTGCTTGTTGAAGTTGTCGACGACGAGTTGGGTGTTGGGGTACCAACCCCACATCGTCACGACCGGCAGTTCCTTCTTCGTGATGGTGTTCGTGCAGTTGCTCGCGTCACTTCCGCCCTCGTCGGAGGAGCACGCGACGAGGCCGGTCCCGACCGCGAGCATGGCAACCGTGGCGAGTATCCGTCTTCTCTTCATTGAGGTGGTTCCCTTCGGGGTGGCGGTGCGGTGGCATCCGTGCGCTGGCGGGCGCCACCGGGGCAGGAATCCTGCTCCCGGTGGCGTCGCCGGCGACGGCTCCTAGCGCTTGAACAGACGCGGCGCCAGGTCGATGAGGTTCTTCTGCCACACGTCCCAGCCGTGCGGCCCGGGGGTCACCCCGTCGAACTCGTAGCGGATACCGAGGTTGTCCAACGTGGTCAGCGACGTCATGAAGCTCGGATACACGAAGTCGGTCTGGTCACCCACGTACAGGCGCAGCATCCTGGTGCCGCTGTTGATCGCCTCCACGTCGACCCCGGTGCCGCTGCCGAACCCGGCCGAGAACGCCGCGACGTAGGCGAACTCACCGGGGTACGACCGCAGCACCCCGAACGCCTGCCCGCCGCCCATCGACAGGCCGGCGAGAGCCTGCTGCGACGACTCGCTGGAGACGTGGTAGCGGGCCCGTGCCGTGGGGACGATGTTCTCCAACAACTCGCGGTTGAAGTCGGACGAGTTGCCGTTGCCCATCACGACCACCATGGGCACCAGGTCGCCGTCGAGGAACTGGTTGTCGAGGATCTGCTTGGCGCGGCCCATCTCGACCCAGTCCGTGTAGTTCTGCCCCCCGCCGTGCTGGAGGTAGAGGACGGGGTACGGCTCGGCGCGGCCCGGGTCGTACCCGGGTGGGGTCCACACCAGCGCCGTGCGGTCCTGGCCCGCCACGGTGCTGGCGTAGGTCATGCTCTCGACCTTTCCGCCCTGGCCGGCGGGGACGTCCGACAGCAGGCGGGCCTCCGGACCCGGGATGAGGAAGGTGCTCCACATCGGTTCGGTGGTCACCTTCGTGGGGTTCGAGGTGTCCTTGAACGGGACCCGGTCGACGATCAACCGGTAGTAGTAGAACCAGGGCTGAAGCGGCCCCACCGTCGCCCGCCACCGGTCACCGTCACGGGCCAGTGGCACGCGCAACCAACTGCCGCCCGGAGCGATGTTCGCCCACACCGTGACGTGCTGGGCGTCGGCGAACTCGGTGGTCGTCTCGAAGGTGACGAAGCCGTCCTCGGTGACGAAGGGCGTCGGGGTGGTGCCCGCCGGCGGCGGGTTGAACTCGCCCTTCAGCTGACCGTGACCGGGGCTCGGCCCGCGGTCCGACACGTGCTGGAACAGCCGCGGCACGAAGTCGACCAGGTTCTCCTGCCAGGTGTCCCAGTTCGCGCCACCGTCCGGGTTGACCCCGTCGGACTCGAACCTGACGTCGGCCCGGCCCAACGCCTTCGCCAGCCGGTAGGTGGCGTTGTACGCCGGGTCGGTCACGTTGCCCGTGTAGAGGCGCAGCACCTTGACGGTGCGGTTGACCGCCTTGGCGTCCTTCCGGTCGACGTCCGGCACGGACCGGCCGGAGAACCAGCCGACGTAGCCGAACTGACCCGGCTTGGCCAGCGCTGCCCGCACCGCGAGCGTCGCCCCGTCGGACACTCCGGCGACCGCCTGGTGTGCCGGATCGCGCAGGACCCGGTAGGTGCGGGCGACCGCCCCGCGCAGGTCCTTCAGCTCCTTGTCGCCGGAGTCGTCGGTGATCACGACCACCATCGGTCGCATCGCGCCCGCGGCCGAGAGGTTGTCGAGGATCTGCTTGGTCCGCCCGAGATCGAGCCAGTCGGTGGCCGCCACACCGTCACCCGACCGCAGGTAGAGCGCCGGGTAACCCTTCGGGCCCTTGGCCGCGTAACCGGGTGGTGTCCAGACCACTGCCGACCGCTGCCCGGCCTTGGTCCGGTAGGTCAGCGTCGTGACCTGACCACCGGTGCCGGCCGGCGCGTCGACCAACCAGCGTGCCGAGTCGCCCGCGACGAAGAAGGTGCTCAGCAGCGGGTCGGACGCCACGCGGGTGTCGTTCGTCGGGTCCTTGATGCTCTTGGTGTCGTCGGCGGTGAGCTGGTAGTGGTACAGGCCGGGCTCAAGCGCGCCGAGAACGCCGGACCACACGTCGCCACGGCGGGTCAGGCCGAACTCCGCCGTGGCCGAGGACGGGCCGAAGTTGCCCTCCACCACGACCTGCGACACCGTGCCCAGGTGCTCCTGGACGTAGGCGGCCGGGACGGCGAACGAGGCGTAGCGGTCGGGGGAGACGGTCAGCCACGGGGTCTCCGCCGCGGCGGCCGGTTGCGGTGCGAGCAGGACCGCCGCGACGGCGATGACCCCGGCGGTGAAGGCCGCCGCGAGCCGACGCACGCCCGACCTGCGTAAGCGCCCATGGTACGGTTCGGTTGTCACGCTCCACTCCTCTCTGCGCCGGCAGCGGATGCGACCCGACTGGCCGGCTCGATTCACTGGTGGATCTAGCCGTGGTTCTGCGTCGACACCTCCTTCACCTCATGCCAAGGGCACGCCGGACGTGATCGCTCGGTGTGGCACGGTCTCCGGCAGTGCCGGGCGGTCTCGTCGGCGAATGCGCATCACGGTCATCCCGCGCTCTTCGGTGGCGCGGTCGAGTCGCGGACCACGAGGCTGGTCGGCAGCACTATCCGCCGTGGCCCCTCCCACTCGCCGGTCACCAGTGACTTCAGCATGCGCGCGGCTTCGTAGCCGAGCTGGTACATCGACTGGTCCACGGTGGTGAGACCGGGCGCGGTCGACGCCGACTCCGGGATGTTGTCGAACCCGACGACGGACAGGTCCGTCGGGACGGCGATGCCCAGCTCCCGCGCGACCTCCAGGACCTTGAGGGCCATCCCGTCGCTCGCCGCGAAGATCGCCGTCGGCGGGTCGGCCTGTTGTAGGAGGGCCCGCGCCAGCGGCACCGCCGACTCGGGGTTGAAGTCCCCCCGGCCGATCAACGTCGGGTCGACCGGGACGCCGGCGCCGGCCAGCGCGGCCCGGAAGCCCTCCTCGCGGGACCAGGCCGCCTCCAGGCTGGATCGACCCGCGATGAAGCCGATGCGCCGGTGGCCCAGGGCGAGCAGATGCTCCACGGCGACCGTGGCGCCCGCGAGGTTGTCGGCCATGACCGAGGGCCCGGTGGAGCCCCGCGCCGGGTCGATGGCGACCACCGGCGTGCGACTCTGCACCTCACCCCAGGGCGTCACCACGATGCAGCCGTCGGTCAGCGTGCCGGACAGGCGGGTCAGGTGCCGCCGCTCCCAGCCTTCCGAGTAGGACCCGTAGAGGTCGCTGTTGGCGTAGACGATCAGGTCGAAGCCCGAGCGGCTCAGCGCCTTCATCGCCCCCTTGAGCACCTCCGCCGTGTACGACTGGAAGCTGTGGGTCACCAGGCCGAGGACGTTCTTGCGGCTGCGCCGGAGGCTCGTGGCGACGAGACTCGACTCGTAGCCGAGTTGCTCGATCGTCGACCGGACATGGGCCACCGTGTTGGCGCTGACGCCGTAATGCCCGTTGACCACGCGCGAAACGGTCGCGGTGGAAACGCCGGCGACCCGAGCGACATCACTCATTGTCACTGGCGCATTGACCTCGGTCATGCCGCTCCCTCTGGACTGCAATCGTTATCGGTTACGTTTCCAGGGTGTTGCCAACGTAACCGACAAGTATTACGAACACAAGAGCCGTTCACCCTCGCGCAAACCGTCCTACCAGGACGACGGCGCGGCCGTACACCGTCCTTTGTCGCCGTCGTGGGCACGCTAACAACGAACCGCCTGCGATGACCGACGGACCGCGTCGGGACGAGGGGAATCGCCGGCCCGGCGGCACGTATCGGGACTCATCTGTCGCACTCGCCCGACTCTCCGGGTCGGTCGGGCAGTCCGCGAACCTCGGCCGTCCCCGTGAAGACCTTCGGCGTCGGCGACCGGTCCGCGTCGGCGCTGATGACGAACCTGCCGGCCAGAGTGCGATCCTGCGCCGAGAAGCCCACGTACACCTCGATCTGCCCGGGCTCGACCGTGTAGTCCAGGCGCCGGTCGTAGAAGCCGAGCTGGCCCGTCGGCAGGTCGAACCGCACGGCCACCCGCTGCCCACCGGCGGCCGAGACCCGGACGAAACCCTTCAACTCGAGTACGGGTCTGGTGACCGACGCCTGCGGATCGCGGACGTAGAGCTGCACGACCTCCTCGCCCGCCCGACGGCCGGCGTTGGTCACCACCACGTCGACACCGACCGAGTCGCCGGCGCGCACCTGCGGGTGTCGCACCGTGGCCTCCTCGACGATGAACGAGGAGTATCCGAGGCCGTGCCCGAAGCAGTATCGCGGCGTCACCGGTGAGTCGACGTAGTCGCCGTGCCAGTGCGACCGGCCGCCGGACACCTTGTGGCCGTAGAAGACGGGCAGCTGGCCCACGCTGCGGGGATACGAGATCGGCAGCCGCCCGCTCGGGTTCACCTCGCCGAGGAGCACCTCGGCGATCGCCTGAGCCCCGGTCTCGCCGGGCAACCAGGCCATCAGCACCGCCGCCGCGCGATCGTGCAGGAAGTCGCTGCCGACGGGTCGTCCGGCGACGAGCACCACCACGACCGGGGTGCCGGTGGCCACGACGGCGCGGACCAGGTCTTCCTGGACACCGGGCAGGTCCAGGCTGGAACGGTCCCGGGACTCACCGGTGGTCGCCCGTGGCGTCAGCCCCGAACGGTCCCCCAGGACCAGCACGGCGACATCCGCCGCGGCGGCCACGGCCACCGCCTCGTCGAACCCTGCGGTGGAGGGGTCGAGCACGTCGCACCCCGGCGCGTAACGCACCCGGTCCCCCAGGCGGACCGTGAGTTCGTCGCGCACCGTGGGCACCCCGTCGGTGCTCTCGTCGATCTCCAGATCGTCCGGGATGGTCATCATCTCGCCGAGCAGGCCCCGCCGCTCGCGCGCCTCGGTCAGCGCCTCGATGTGCGCCGCGAACGAGTAGTCGCCCAGCAGGTGTCGGGCGTCGTCGGCGTTCGGCCCGATGAGGGCGACCGATCCGGCCTCCGCGAGCAGCGGCAGGACGCCGTCGTTCTTGAGCAGGACGAGACTGCGGCGGGCGATCTCCAGCGCGACGG
Organism: Micromonospora sp. WMMD964; assembly: GCF_029581455.1. Lineage (NCBI taxonomy): Bacteria > Bacillati > Actinomycetota > Actinomycetes > Micromonosporales > Micromonosporaceae > Micromonospora > Micromonospora sp. WMMD964. The sequence continues at coordinate 5,332,929 of NZ_CP120860.1, forward strand.
TCCGGTGCCGCTGCGCGTTCACCGCGACGGCGACCGCGTCCTCGTCCACGTACGGTGCTTCGAAGAGCCCGAGTTCGAACTTGTGCCGCAGCACGCGTGCGACCGCCTCGTCGAGCCGAGCCTCGCTGACGTCACCGGCGTCCAGCGCCCGCGTGAGGGCTACCGCGTACACGTCCGTGGCCGGGAGCTCGACGTCGACACCGGCACCGAGGGCCAGAGTCGCGGCCTGCTGCTTGTCCTGCGCGAAGTGGTGGTACGAGTGCAGGTCGTTGACGGCGAAGTAGTCGGACACCACGCTGCCGGTGAAGCCCCACTGCCGGCGGAGGACGTCGGCGAGGAGGTCGTCGTCGGCGTGGCACGGGATCCCGTCCAGCTCGTGGTAGCCGGCCATCACCGACCGCAGGCCGCCCTCGCGGACCGCCGCCTCGAACGGGTACAGGTAGACCTCGCGCAGCAGCCGCGGGGGCAGGTGGGCGGGCGCCCAGTTCAGCCCACCCTCGGACGCCCCGTACCCGACGAAGTGCTTGGCCGTCGCGATGACGCCGTCGGTCAGGTCGCCGCCCTGCAGACCCCTGACGAACGCGACGCCCATCCGGGACACCAGATAGGGATCCTCGCCGTAGGTCTCCTCCGTCCGACCCCACCGGGGGTCGCGCACCACGTCCAGGACCGGAGACAGCCCCTGGTGGCCGCCCATGGCGCGCATCTGCGCGCGAACGGCGTCCGCCAACTGCCCGTTCAACTCCGGAGCCCACGTGCTCGCGACCCCGATCGCCTGCGGGAAGATCGTCGCGTCCCGCGCCATCACTCCCGAGCAGACCTCCTCGTGGACGATCGCCGGGATCCCCAGTCGGGTCTCGGTCACCAGGTACCGCTGGATCGCGTTGGCGACCCGCGCCACCTGCGCGGCCTTCAGGCTGGTGGCACCGGCGACGCGGGTCACGTGCCCCAGGCCGTGGCCGAGGATCGGCCGGGCTCGGCGTACGGAGAACCGACCGCCCTCCAGCACCGCGAACGCCCAGGTGCTGCCCAGTTGGGCGATCTTCTCCTCGCGGGTCATCCGCGCCAGCAGGTCGGACACCCGTTCCGAGACGGGCGCCGTCGCGTCGGCGTAGGTCGCCCCGGTCTCCGGCTGCACAGTGGTCATCTGGTCACCCCAATCACCGCCACGGCCTGCCCCGTCCGCCTCGTGGGCCCTGCTGTGCGCTGGCTCGGAACGTGGTGACGGGCGATGGATTCCCAAACGTAAACGTGATCGGTAACGTTTACATCGATCAAGAACGTAATCCGCGATCATCATGTTGTCCAGAGCTCGCAGCGACCCCACCACCCCCGGGTCCGCGTCGCGACGTCCACGTCGACGGCGGGACCCCGCACGAAGGGAGCCAGCCCTGAACGCCCACCTCGACGGAGCGCCGGAGCACTCGACCGGCGTGGACAGTCCACTCCCCTACCGCCTCAGCCTCGACCCACGCCGACGCGTCGCACCGGTGCCCCGCCGGCTCTTCGGCTCGTTCGTGGAGCACCTGGGCCGGTGTGTCTACACCGGCCTCTACGAGCCGGGACATCCGACGGCCGACGCGGACGGCTTCCGGCGCGACGTTCTCGCACTCGTACGGGAGTTGGGCGTCACCACCGTCCGCTATCCGGGCGGCAACTTCGTCTCCTCCTACCGGTGGGAGGACGGCGTCGGCCCGGTCGACGAACGACCCGCCCGGCTGGACCTCGCCTGGCACAGCCTGGAGACCAACGAGTTCGGGCTGGACGAGTTCATGCGCTGGGTCGGCAAGGCGGACGTCGACCCGATCATGGCGGTCAACCTGGGCACCCGCGGCACCGCCGAGGCCGTCGACCTGCTCGAGTACGCCAACCACCGCGCCGGCAGTCACCTCGCCGACCAACGCCGCGACAACGGCGCTCCCGACCCGTACGGGATCAGGCTGTGGTGCCTCGGTAACGAGATGGACGGCCCGTGGCAGGTGGGCCAACGCAGCGCCACCGAGTACGGGCGTCTCGCGTCGCAGACCGCGAAGGCCATGCGTCGCTTCGACCCCGACCTCGAACTCGTCGCCTGCGGCTCGTCACACCTCGGCATGCCGACGTTCGGCGCCTGGGAACGGGACGTGCTCACCGAGGCGTACGACGACGTCGACCTGATCTCGTTGCACGCCTACTACCAGCCGGTCGACGACGATCTGGCCAGCTTCCTCGCCTCCGCCGAGGACATGGACCGCTACATCGACGCGGTCACGGCCATCGCCGACTCCGTCGGGGCGATCCGCAGGTCGACCAAGAAGATCATGATCGCGTTCGACGAGTGGAACGTCTGGTACCAGTCCGCGGCCCCGTCCAACCCGCCGAGCGGCGAGGACTGGCCGGTCGCCCCGCGCCTGCTGGAGGACCACTACAGCGTGGCCGACGCCGTCGTGGTCGGCGGTCTGCTGATCAGCCTGCTGCGGCACAGCGACCGGGTGACGGCGGCCTGCCAGGCCCAACTGGTCAACGTGATCGCACCGATCATGACCGAACCGGGTGGCGCGGCCTGGCGACAGACCATCTTCCACCCCTTCGCCCGGACCGCCCGGCACGCCCAGGGTGCGGTGCTCGACGTGCTCCGCGAGGGCAGCACGACGTCCACCGACCGCTTCGGCGAGATCGACGCGGTCGACGCGGTCTCCACCTGGGACGACGACACCGGCGAGATGACGGTCTTCCTCGTCAACCGCGTCACCACCGCCCCGGCCGAGGTGACTGTCGACGTCACCGGAGCCCGGCTGGCCGGCGTCATCGAGTGCGTCACCATCGGCGGCGCCGACCTGCACGCCAAGAACACGGCCGACGGTCCGGACCACGCCGAGCCGCGCCCCAACGGCACGGCACGCGGCGTCGACACCGGCGTCCGGCTGACCCTCCCGCCCGCGTCCTGGACCATGCTGCGGGTCCAGGCCACCGACGTGACCCCCTGACCGGTCGACCGAACCACCCCGGCCGCGTACACCCTGGGCTCACCAGGGGGTACGCGGCCGGGGCTTCCCCACCACAGGGAGTTCGGCGTCGCGCCTGGGTCTACCGGGCGTCGACCGGTACGCTCCCGGGTCTCCATTCGGCCGTGAGGTGAACGGACACCGGAATCGGGAGATGCCGCTCTGCGAGCGCTAACATCTGGCCCTGCCCAGAAACACAAACACGAAGTGCGATGACGGTCAACGATGTATTTACCGGCCGGGCACGGAACAAATTTGGCACCTTTCCGCAGCACCAGGGCGGCCGGCGCGCGAATCCATCCTGGATCAATTCGCGGGAAATGCTCGCCGACCGACCCGGCGCCACCGGGAAAACGATGCCGCAGCGACCTCTGTCGCGATTATCCGGTGGCCGCTTCCAACCTCCCGTCCACTCGACGGGGAATGGCGGCGTACTCGTCTCGAAGCTCCTCGGGGAGGACCCACTCCGGGGCGTCCTGCCACGCCAACGGGCGAAGAAACCGCCGGATCGCCGTGGCGCCCACCGAGGTGTGTACGGCGTTCGTCGACGGCCAGGGCCCGCCGTGGTGCTGGGCCCAGGACACCCGGACACCGGTGGGGTAACCGTCGAAGACGATGCGACCGGCGCGGGCGGCGAACACGTCGACCAGCCGACGCACCACCTCGGCCTCGTCGCTCGGTCCACGGTGGACGGCCCCGGTCAGCGACGGCGGGACGGTCACCAGGGCCGCGTCGAGGTCGCTGACGTCGCGATACCTGACCACGATCAGCAGCGGGCCGAAGCACTCGTCGGCGATCTCGGTCGTCAGGTCCGGCAGACCGACCTCCAGGAGCGTCGGCGCGACGATGAAGCCCTCGCCCGGGTCCACCCGGGGTCGCGCCGAAACCCGGGCCCCGGCCCGTTCGAACGCCGCCGCCTGGGTCTCGTACGCGTCCCGGATGCGCTCGTTCAGCAGGACCGCACCGCCCGCCGAGCCGACCCGCTCCCGCAGCGCGTCGACCAGCCGGTCACCGGCCGGGTCGGACGGGACGAACGCCAGGCCGGGCTTGGTGCACAGCTGACCGCCGGACGCCGTGAAGGAGGTGAACAGGCCCTCGGCGATCCGGTCGCTCCGGTCCACGGCCGCGCCGGGCAGGATGACGATCGGGTTCACGCTGCTCAGCTCGGCGTAGAGGGGAATCGGATCGGGCCGTTCGTCGATGGCGGCCTGGATGGCACGGGCGGCCCCGACGGAACCCGTCAGGGCGGCCGCGCGGATCGCTGGGTGACGCACCAGCGACCGGCCCGGCTGCTCCCCGTACACGATGCCGACCACGCCCTCGGGGCCACCCAGGTCGCGGATGGCCGACTCGATCGCGTCGGCGGAGGCGTGCGACGTCAGCGGGTGCGACGGGTGGGCCTTCAGGACGGCGGGACAACCCGCGGCGAGCGCGGCGGCGGTGTCACCCCCGGCGACCGAGAAGGCGAACGGGAAGTTGCTGGCCCCGAAGACGGCGACCGGTCCGAGGGGTACGAGCATCCGGCGCAGGTCCGGACCGGGCCCGAGGGGGGTGTCGGCGGCGTGGTCGATGGCCGCCTCGACGTACGCCCCGTCGCGCACCACGTCGCCGAACATCCGGAACTGGAGTGCCGCCCGGGTGAGTTCCCCGTCGAGCCGCGCGGTGCTGAGCCCGGTCTCCGCCTCGGCGGCCGCGACCAGTTCCGCGCGCCGGGCCTCCAGGGACGCGGCGATGCGGTCGAGCATCTCCGCCCTACCGAGTCTGCCCAGCCCGGACAGCCACTGCGCCGCTCGGGACGCCTGGTCGGCGATCACCTCCAACCGGGACTCGTCGGTCTCGCTGAGGTCCGTCGAGCGCCGCCGGCCGTCGCGTGGGTCGACAGTGATGACCACGTTCACAGCAGTCCTCTCCTCACCAGATTGCCCATCAGATCGCGGACGCCGAAGTGCCAGGGCTCGCACTCCTCCGCGTGCCACACCCGGTTGACCAGGGTGCCGAGTGCCGGGCAGCTGATCCGCACCACGTCGTCCACCTTGTGGGTGAAGCCCTCACCGGGGCGGTCCCGGTCCTGGATCGGCGCGAACATGGTGCCGAGCATCAGGGCGGCACCGTCCGGATAGTGGTGGTGTGGGCCGATCAACTGCCGGACCAACTCCTCCGGGTCACGCGACATCCGCGTCATCTCCGAGACCGCCTCCAGCAGGAAGCCGTCCACACCGCTGACCTGCAGGCTGACAGCGAGTTCGCGTACCTGGGCCATCCCGAACCGCTCGTCGAAGAGCCGGATCAGCGGCCCGAGGGCGCAGGAGGCGTTGTTGTCCTTCGCCAGTGGAAGCAGCAGCGCCGAACGGCCCTCGACGTCCCGTAGGTTCACGTCGTTGCCGAGGGTGGCGCCGACGATCCGCCCGGTGGACGCGACGATGAGGGTGACCTCGGGTTCCGGGTTGTTCCAGGTCGACGCGGCGAGCACCCCGACCGGAACGGCGGTGCCGACGGCGGAGAGGACCTGGCCCTTGGTGAAGATCTCGGCGTCCGGCCCGATCCCCACCTCCAGGTACTGACTCCACATGCCCTCGGCGACCAACAGACTCTTGAGCCGGTCGGCCTCCGGCGAGCCCGGAGTCAGGCTGTGCAGGTCGACACCGACGTCGGCGAGCATCCGGTGGCGGATGTCCGCCGCGAGCGCGAGGTCTCCCCGGGCCCGTTCCTCGATGACGCGTTCGATCATCGAGATGGGGAAGGTCACCCCGGCGGCCTTGAGCACCTGGAGATCGACCGGCGCGAGCAACCAGGGCCGGGTCCGGTCCCGGGTCGCGGCCTCGGTGTTGGCGAGGATCTCCCCGAAGTCGCCGACCGTCGGCCCGTCGAGCCCGGCGACCACCGCGGCGGGGTCGGGCAGTTCGCAGATGTCCCGGACCGTCGGGAACCGACGGCTGAGGTCGATGACCATGCCGTCGCGGACGGTCACCGGCGTCGGGCCGTCGACCGACGGATCCCAGATGCGGCCGATGAGGACGCTGTCGCCGGCGTCGTCCGGCAGCGCCTCGGCGGCGGTGCCGGACCACCCCACGCCCGGAGCCGCTCCCCGGGGCCGTGGCACCGTCATGAGCCGCTCTCCAGGTTGAAGAAGGACCGCTCGTCCCGAGGACGGATGTCGTAGACGGCGTCCTCGAACATCCGCAGCGGATGCGGTGTGAACGGATGCTGCTCGATCGCGGCGAGGTCCAGCTCGATGCCCAGCCCGACCCCGGTCGGGATCAGCACGTCGCCGTCGGCGGTCAGCACCAGACGCTCGTTGGTGATCTCGGGACGCCAGGGGACGTCCGTCGCCATGATCTCCAGGTACCGGAAGTTGGGCAGGGTCGCCCCGAGTTGCAACGTCGCGGCCGTGCTGAGCGGGCCGCTGGGGTTGTGCGGTGCGAACCCGACGTAGCTGGTCGCGGCGAGCGTCGAGATGAAGGCCAGCTCGGCGATCCCGCCGGCGTGCGTCACGTCCGGCTGGACGAAGTCGACAGCCTGGCGGGCCAGCGCCGGAGCGAAACCCTGCCGGCCGTACCACCGCTCCCCCGCCGCGATCGGCACGGGCGACGACCGGCGGATGTCGACCAGGGCGTCGAGGTTGTCCGGCGGGCAGGGCTCCTCGAACCACACCGGGTCGAACTGGGCGATCTCCTTCGCCACCATGACGGCGTGCCGGACGTCGAAGCGCCCGTGCCCCTCCACGAACAGCTCGACGTCACGGCCCACCGCGGCACGTACCGCGTCGATCTGGGCGAGCACCCGGTCCAGTTGCCGGGTGCTGATGGTGAGGTCGTAGTTCTCGAACGGGTCCCACTTGAGGCCGCGGAAACCGGACTCCACGGTCCGGCGCGCCGCCGCCGCGTAGTCCTCCGGCGTGACGGCCCCGGAGAACCAGCCGTTCGCGTACGCCCGCACCCGGTCCCTGGTCGCGCCGCCGAGGAGTCGGGAGACCGGTACGCCGAGGTCGCGCGCCGAGATGTCCCACAGGGCCATCTCGAACGAACTCAGCGCGGTCATGACGACCGGTCCACCGCGCCAGTACCAGTTCCGGGCCAGCTCGTAGAGGTTCTTCGAGATGCTGGTGGGGTCCAGGCCCACGACCGCTTCGGCCAGCTCGGCGATCGCGCCCTGGACGGCCCGTTCCTTGCCTTCCAGGGTGGCCTCACCGAGCCCGACGATCCCCTCGTCGGTGTGCACCCGCACGATGACGAGGTTGGTGCGGTAGAAGTCGACGACCACCGTGTCGACGGAGACGATCTTCATGTTTCGGCTCAACCCTTCACCGCACCGGCGGTCATGCCGGACACCACGTACTTCTGGACCAGGAGGTAGAACGCGACGGCCGGCAACGTGAACAGGAAGGCGACGGCCATCACCGTCTGGATCGGGGTACCCAGTTCGCCGATGAAGTTCGCGATACCGACGGACGCCGGTTGCAGGTCCGGGTTGAAGATGAACGTCACCGCGAAGACGTACTCGTTCCAGGCGTGGAAGAAGGCGATGACCGCGGTCGCCGCGATCGACGGCGCGATCAACGGCACGTTGATGCGGGTCAGGGTGGTGAAGGGCCGCGCGCCGTCGGCGCGGGCCGCCTCCTCCAACTCCTTCGGGATGCCGTCGATCGCGCCCTTGAGGATCAGCGCGACGATCGGCAGGACGAAGGCGGAGTTCACCAGGACGAGGCCGGTCAGCGAGTCGAGCAGGTCGAAGCGGCGGAACAGCGCGAACAACGGCACGACCATGAGCGCCTCGGGGAGCATCTGGGTGAACAGCAGCACGACGGTCAGCGCGGCCTTGCCCCAGAACGAGAACCGGGACAGCGCGTACCCGAGCGGGATCCCCAGACCGACCGAGAGGACCATCGTGCCCAGGGCGATCACCAGGCTGTTCAGCAGCCACCCGGCCGCCTTGCCCTCGGCCAGCGCGTCGACGAACACCCCGAACTGGCCGAGGTCCGGCGTGAGCCGGGGCCGGTCGGCGAAGAGGTCTCCGTTGCTGGACAGCGCCGTGACGAACATCCAGTACAGCGGGAACACCGCGATGCCCAGCACGACGAGTACGGCCACGATCCGCGCGGTGACCCCGAACCGGAAGCGCCTCATCGGACGTCCCCCTTCTCCACAGCACGCGCGACCAGTCGGCTGCCGATGATGACGATGAGCGAGATGACGACGCCGACCATTCCGATGGCCGCCGCCGACCCGAGTTCCTTGGAGTCGAACGCCTGCGAGTAGAGGTCGATGACGAGCGTCTCGGTCGCGCCGACCGGGCCACCCTTGGTCATCAGCCAGATGAGTTCGAAGCGGCGCAGCGACCAGATCGTCATCAGCAGGGCCAGCAGCCCCACGGTCGGCTTGATGACCTGCCAGGTGACGGCACGGAAGGTCGCCCAACGTCCGGCGCCGTCCACGCTGGCGGCCTCGTTGAGTTCCTGGGGTACGGACTGCAGTGCGGAGAGCAGCACCACCGAGGTGAAGGGGAACAGCTGCCAGATGGTCGTCGCGAGCACCGCCGGGAGCGCGTAGCGGGGGCTGTCCAGAATGGCCCCGCCCGGCACGCCGAGGCCGACCGCGTCGAGGAAGCGGTTCACGATCCCGTACTGCGCGTTGAGCATCCAGGTGGCGATGAGGGCGACGGCGATGCCCGGTGCGGCCCAGGGGACGGTCACCAGGGCCCGAGCCACACCACGGCCCCGGAAGTTCCTGTTGAGCAGGAGCGCCACGCCGAGCCCGGCGCCGATGGCGCCGACCACGCAGGCGATGACGTAGACGAAGGTGATCAGCAGGGTTCGGTGGAAGTCGGGGTCACCGAAGATCCGGTTGAAGTTCTCCAGGCCGACCCATTCGCTGCGGGTCGGGTTGAGCAGCCTCGTCCTGGTGAAGCTGAGGTACACCTCCTGGACGAGTGGTACCGCCTGGAAGACGAATATGAACAGCGCGGCGGGCGCCAGGAACAGGTACGGCGTCCACTTGCTGCCCAGTGGGCTGGGGCCACGCCGCGCCCCGGGTCGGCGGGATGTCTTCGGTGCCCCGGTCTGCTCGAGCACGGTCATCGGATTTCGATCCTTCTGGGAGAGGACGCTGCCGGCGCACGGCCCGTCGCGCCGGCAGCGTCGCCTTGTCGACCGGTCAGCGAACCAGCTCGGTCGCCTGCTGCTGGGCGCGGTCCAGCGCCGACTTCAGGTCGGCCTTGCCCTGCAACGCCGCGATCACGTTCTGCACGACCACCTTGCGGATGTCCGGCGTCTTGGCCTCGAATCCCAGGACGATCTGCGGCAGGCTGGTCTCGGTGAGCCCGTCGAAGACGGGGAGGAACGGGGTCGCCTTGAGCGACTCGGCGCTGCGCTGCGTGGTGGTGGCGACGCTGCTCGCGCCGAGGATCTCCTGCAGCTTGACCTGGTTCTGCGGCTCCAACGCCCACTTGATGAAGGTGGCCGCCTCGTCCTTGCCCTCGCTCGCCTCGTTGATCACGATCGGCGCCAGGATCGCGCCCTGCTTGCGGACCGGGAACGGGATGGGCGCGACGGTGAAGTTCAGCTTCGCGTTCTGGCCGCGGGTGGCGGTCACGTAGCCACCGTTGTTGAGTTCCATGCCGACCTTGCCCTCGGCGAACATCCGCCGGAAGGTCGCGGCGTCGGCACCACGCGGGATGACGTTGGCGTCGTAGAGGTCCTTGTACGCCTGCAGGCCCTTGAGGTTCTCCGGCGAGTTGATGGTCAGGTTCTTGCCGTCGGACCACGCGCCGCCGAAGCCGTAGACGTAGTTGAAGATGTCCTGCCACACGCCGGCCTCTTCGGCCTCCGTCTGCCGGAACGCCAGGCCGTAGACGTCACCCTTGGTGAGCGACTTCGCGGTGGAGGCGAACTGCTCGTAGGTGGACGGCGGCGTCGGGATCAGGTCCGCGTTGTAGAACATCGCGTAGTTCGACGCCTCGAAGATGAAGCCGTGCCGCACGCCGTCGTGGACCATGAACTGGTCCGGCTGCTTGAGCAGGTCGTACTTGCCGGCGTCGACGAGCTTGTCCAGCGGCGCGACGAGACCGGCGTCCGAGGCGGCCTCGAACTCGGGCATGTCGAAGCGGACCAGGTCCGGCCCCTTGCCACTGCCCATCTGGGTCAGCACCGTCTGGCCGAAGGTCGGGTACGGCACGGCGGCGGCCGACACCTGGACCTTGTCCTGGCTGCTGTTGAACTCGTCGAGCCACTTCGTCAACTGGGGCCCGCGGCCCGGGTCGCCGAAGGTCGACGCGGCGAAGGTCAGTTTGGTGACGCCGTCACTTGAACCACCGTCGGAGCCGCAGCCGGTCAAGAGGGCGGCAACCAGGCCGAGGGCACATGTCGCACCGGCAACGAATCGAGCGCGTTGATTACCCATAGTTACTCCACTGTTACGCATCAGCGTCGTACCGATTAAATTGCAACGATCGTAGCGTCATGTGCAACGGTGTCAAGTAGCGATTGCGCATCGCGTGAACTATATTGCGCATTACGCAATGGCAGCGACGGCGTTCCGCCGCCGCACCGAGGGGAGACAGTGCCTTGGCGCAATCGATTCGCCGCGCGATCGACCTCATCCGTCGATCTGCGGAGCACCCGCTGTCGCTCACCGAGGCGGCGGACGTGCTCGGCGTCCACAAGTCCACGGCCCTGCGGATCCTGCAGACACTGGAGGCCGCCCGCTTCGTACGCCGCACCGGCGCGGGCACCTACGTGCTCGGTAGCGGAGTCATCGAACTGTCCGAACTCGCGCTCGGCTCGATGGACCTACGCCAGTTCGCCGCCGCACACCTGCGGGCGCTGCAGCGCGAGACCAGCCACACCGTGCACCTGGCACAGCTGACCGGCGACGAGATCATCTACATCGACAAGGTGGACAGCCCGGCGTTCGACGCCGTCAAACTGCCGTCCCGCGTGGGGCGCGCGGTCTCGATCTACGCCAGCGCCGTCGGTAAGACGATCCTGGCCTACCTGCCGTCGGGGGAGCGCGACCGTCTCCTCTCCCACGTCGTGTTCGAGAAGTTCACCGACACCACCTTCGCCGACCACGGATCGCTCGAAGCCGAACTGGCCCGCATCCGCGAGCAGGGTTGGGCCACCGACAACGGCGAACACGACGCCTACGTCAGATGCGTCGCCGCACCCATCAGGGACTCACGAGGACAGGTCATCGCCGCCGTCTCGATGACCGCCATCGAGGTCATCGCGAGCCTCGACAGGTTGAAGCAGGCCCTTCCCCTCCTACTGGAGACCGCGAACCAGATCTCGTCCGAGCTGGGATACACACGGTCAGCCGACGCGGGCGACGGCGAACGACTACTCGGCTCACCCCACTGACGCGCCACCGGCCGGAGGTGCTGTCGATCGCTGACCGACGGTCCGGCCGCGCCTCGCAATCGGGTTGTCCTGAGTCGGCACGCGGGTGACCATGGTCGGTATGGCGGGAAACCGGGTGTGAGATCCCCACTTCAGGGCGGCATGCCGCTCAGGGACGCGGTGGTCGGTGCCGTCGTGGAGATCGCCTGCGACGAGTCCGGGTTCTCCGGCACCAATCTGCTGCGCTCGACCGCCCCGGTGATCACGCACGCGAGTGTCGACCTGACCGTCGAGGAGGCCGTCGCGCTCATCAGCACACTGCGCTCGGGCTTCCGGTTCTCGCCGTACGAGCTGAAGTCCGGGCGGTTCCTGCGCGGCTCGGGTGCGGACGAGGCCCTGGGATGGCTCCGGACGGCGCTGACCGGCCGCGCCCACGTCCACGTGATCGACAAGGAGTTCTTCCTCGTCACCCGGATCGTCGATCTCCTGCTGGCCGAGCCGACGTACGCGGCCGGCACCCGCCTGGCCACTGAGCACCGCCCGGCCGCTCTCGCCCTGCACGACGCCGGGCACTCGGCCGGAGGCGACTGGGACGCCTTCCTGACCGCGTTCGTCGACTGTGTCCGGATGAAGCGGAGGCTTCCCGTGCACCAGACGGTGCGGCGGTTCTTCGAGGCCCGCGACGCCCTGCTGGAGCGCGACCTCGGACCCGCGGCCCACGACGTCCTGCGCGGGCTCAGCCCGAGCCACGTACGAGCTGTGCTGTCCAGGCTCGACAACGACGACCGGTCCGTCCCGCCACCGCTGGAGCCGCTGCTGCCGGCGCTGGCGGAGACGGTCCTGTCCTGGAGCGGTGGACGGCGGCAGGTGCTGGTGACCCATGACGAGCAGAGTGCCCTCACGGCCGATCGGTTGACCCGCCTGCAGCGGATGTTGGCCGACCGCAGCACCTGGGCGGCAGGGACCGACCCGGCCGGGGCGTTACCGGACGGAGTATCACCGCTGGCGGGGCTGGTGATGGTCGACTCCCGCGACGACCCGCGCGTCCAGGTCGCGGACCTCCTCGCCGGGGTGGCCCGACGGATGCCGGGAATCATCGACGACGCCCTGCGCCAGCCGCCTCCGACGCCACCACGCACCGAACGATGACCCGCGCCGCTCACCCGCGAGCGGCGAAACCGTTCACGGCGGGGCCACACATATCGACGAGAGGTGTAGTCCGCGTTCCCCGGGGGCAAGAACCCGCGCATGGAACGAACGGCGGGAGGCGGGGAGCGACTGCTCGGCCAACGGCATCGGCCCGGGAGATCGGCCCGGGAAGGGTTGGCGACACGACGGCCCGCAGACCTCACGCGATGCGCCTGACGCACAGCCTGCCCGCGGTGGCGCTCGGCGCGGTGGCACTCGGTGCGGCAGTGGGTGCCGACCCCGCCCACGCGCATCAGCCGTCCCCGCCCGGTCTCCGCGCGGCGGATGCCGCCGCGTCTCCCACCATGGTCTCGGCGTTGCTGCCGCGCGTGGTCGAGTCACCCCTGGCCGTCGCCCTACCGTTGCCATCGGCCGTCCCGCTACCGCTACCGTCCGACATCCCCCTGCCGTCGCCCTCGGCAGTCCCCCTGCCGTCGTCCGTCCGGCTGCCGCTACCGGCGGTTCCGCTGCCCTCGACGTCGGTCGAACCCTCCGATGTGATTCCCGAGTTGCCGCCTCGAGCGCCCACGCCGGCTTCGCCCAGCGCCCGCGCGGCGTCCCGCTCGACCTCCCCGGCTGCCCGACCGACCCGGTCGTCGTCGCCGTCACCGTCGCCGTCACCGTCACCGTCACCGTCGAACTTTCCGCCAGCGACGGTGACGCGCGGCGGCTTCCACGACACCGTCGGCGGCCGACCCCGGCCGGGAGGCCGGGCGCGAGCGGCGGTGGTCGCCGCTGCGGCGTCGACGCCGGGCCCGCCCGCACGCCCCGATCCGGGGCCACCGGCATTCGTGTTGGCGCTGGCCACCGCACCGAGCGGCCTCGGCGCCAACGGTGTCGACGCGCCGACGTCGGCTGCCGAACCCCCACCGCCCATCCCGCCTCCCTCCCGAGGGTTCACCGTGGCCGCCGTCGACCTGCGCGCCACGAGCCGGCCGGTGGAGCGCGGGCCACCACCGCCCCAACGACTCCTGATCACTCAGCCGCGTCCACGACGTTGATCAGGAGAGGTCATGGAGATAGCCGTCATCTGGATCCCCGCGGACATCGAGCCGTCGGAGCCCGCCGTCGCAGTGTGTCTCTCGCACCTTCGGCAACACGACTACCGGTTGAAAGGAATCGTCCGGGCACCCTGGGAGACCGTCGAGCAGAAGATGGTCGATGGTGAAGTGGACGTGGTCGTCATCGCCGACCTCGCCCACCTTCCGCCGGACCGGTCACCCCGGATCGAGGTAGCCGGCGCGTCGACGTCCGAATCCGACTGACACCGACCATGCGCCCCGTCCACCCGTGGACGGGGCGCATCGCGTCCGGGCACCGGCGAAAGTCCGGCGACATCGGCGACCGTTCCCGTCAGGATGGCCGGTATGGACGAGGTCGAAGTCGTCGTCGCCCACCGGCAGCGGGCGACGCTCCGCGTCGGCGACGTGTTCCTCAAGGTCGATGGAAACCCGGCGCACGCCGACGTCGAGATACGGGCGATGGCAATGGCACCGATTCCGACCCCGGCGATCCTCTGGCACGAGCCGCCCGTGCTCGCCATCGCCGCCGCGCCCGGCCGGGCGCTCGGCCTCCTCGGCGAACCGTCGCCCGCGTCGCCCGCAACGTGGGCTGCGGTGGGTGCCGCCGTACGGAGGCTGCACGACGCGCCGCTGCCGCCCTGGCCGGGACGCCGGCTCGAGGACGTGGCAGCCGAGCTCGACAGCGAGTGCGCGTGGCTGCTCGCCAACGCCGTGCTGCCCGCCGAGGTGATCCGTCGCAACCGCGAGATCGCCGAGGTCGCGCTGCGGCCGTGGAACCCGGTTTTCGTCCACGGCGATCTGCAGATCACCCACGTGTTCGTCGACGGTGACGAGGTCACCGGCGTCATCGACTGGTCCGAGGCGGCCCCCGGTGATGGCATGTTCGACCTCGCCACCCTGACGCTCGGGCACGAGGAACGCCTGGACGACCTGCTTGCCGGCTACGGCGCCGGCGCGGACCGGGAGGTGATCCGCGCCTGGTGGTCACTGCGCAGCCTGGTGGCGTCGCGCTGGCTGATCGGGCACGGCTTCGATCCGGATGCGCCGGGGTGCGAATTCGACGTGCTGAGATCCCGGATGCGGGATCGGTAGAGGAGTCACGTCAGCGGTGTGGGCAGGGTCGCCTCGAACCGCGTCACCCACTATGGTCAGTTCCATTATGAGACTTACTGCTTTCTGGCGCTGGTGGGGCGCCGGCACGACGAGTCACCTCGGCTCGGCGGTCGGCGGGGTGGCCCTGCCGCTGACCGCACTGACCGTCCTGGACGCGTCGGCTTTCGAGATGGGTCTGATCACGGCGGCCGGCTACCTCGCGTACCTTCTGATCAGCCTGCCGGCCGGGGTGGTCGTGCAGCGGGTACCGCTGCGCGGCATGCAGGTGGCGCTGGACCTGGTCCGGGCCCTGGCCGTCGCGTCCGTCCCCCTGGCCTGGTGGTTCGACGCCCTGACGGTGACCCAACTGATCGCGGTCGCCCTGGTCGTGAGCTTCGCCAACGTGCTGTTCGACGTGGCCAACCAGACCTTCCTGCCGGAGATCGTGCCCGCGACGCAGTTGCAGGCGCGCAACAGCCTCAACTCCGGAACGCACGCCGTCACCCAGCTCGGCGGGCCCTCGGTGGGCGGCCTCGCGGTGCAGGTGCTGGGTGCCGTGCCGACGCTGTTCGTGGACGCCGTCAGCTACGTGATCTCCGCCGTGCTGCTGCGCACCCTCCCCGCCCGGCGGGTGCAGCGACCGGCCGAGCGTCCGCCGATGGTCACGATGATCCGGGAGGGCTGGCACTACGTGCTCCGCCACCCGATCATCGGGCCGGCCATGTGGGACGCCACCGCGACGAACTTCGTCAACGGCGCGATGCTCGCGCTCTTCCCGTTCTACCTGGTGCGTGAGCTGCACGCATCGCCGCTGCTGGTCGGGCTGCTCCTCGCCGCCGACGGCCTCGGCACGCTCATCGGCGCCGCGGTGACGACCCGGTTCACGCACCGGGTGGGCACCGCACGCGGCCTGATCATCGCGGCCTTCGTCGGCGTACCCGGCGCGCTCATCATTCCGCTCGGCACCGGCACCGCCGGCTACCTCGCCTTCGCCGCCGGCAACATCATCCTCGCCGTCTCCTCGGTGGTGCTCAGCGTGACCACCCGCACCTACCGGATGATCGCCAGCCCACCGGAACTCCTGTCCCGGGTGATCGCCACCGTCAAGTTCGTCTCCTGGGGCGCCATCCCCCTCGGGGGCCTGCTGGCCGGCATCCTGGCCGGGCCACTCGGTGCTCGTACCACCCTGCTGCTCTTCGGGGCGCTCACCGTGCTGTCCCCGATCATCTACCTGTCGACCCCGATCCGCCGGATGCGCGACCTGCCGCTCGACGCGGCTCCGAAGCCGGTCGAGGCCCCGGTGTGAGCCGCCCGTTCGTCGACACCTCGGTCACGAGCCGTCCGGAGATGCGGTCGGCTGAAGGCCCGGCCAGAACGGCCATTCCTCGAACGCCCGGCACCGCCCGTCCTCGGCGAACCGCATGATCCACAGGTCGCGGTACTCCTGGTCGACCGGGTCGCCGTAGCGGACCTCCTGACGCGACACCGCGGTGTCGCCCTCGACCGCGACGATGTCGCTGGTCATCTGGAACACCTCGTCGGGGCCCTTGCGCTGCTTCTCCCACATCTGCGCGATGGCCGGCAGGCCGACGACGGGCGTCCAGTACGGCCCCTGCTGGTAGCTCGCATCCTCGGTGAAGAGGGTGACCAGGTCGTTGGTGCCCGGCGTCCGCCACACCCGCTCGTAGGCGGCGAGCCACTCGCTGACGTACTTCCTGTCCATGGACATCACTGTGCCATTCGGCGGACGGCGGACCAGCCGGAACCGACAGGCAGCCCGGAACCGACAAGCCGCAGGTCACCGGGGGCCGACTCCGACGTAAGCTGCTCTGGTGACCGCGACGACGCCCACCGACCCGGTGGTGGCCGAGGTGATGGCCGAACTGGCCGCACTGGAGGACCCCCGCACGCGCGAGGTGAACGCGAAACACGGTGACGATCACGGTGTGCACCTCGGCGAGCTTCGTGCGCTCGCGAAGCGGCTGAAGACGCAACAGGAACTCGCGTGCCGGCTCTGGAAGACCGACGACACCGCGGCGAGACTGCTGTCGATCCTGATCTGCCGCCCCAGGGCGTTCGGGCGTGCCGAGCTGGACACGATGCTGCGCGAGGCACGCGCGCCCAAGGTGCACGACTGGCTCGTGAACTACGTGGTGAAGAAGAGCCCGCACTCCGAGGAGCTACGCCTGGCCTGGTGTGCTGATCAGGATCCGGTGGTCGCGAGTGCCGGCTGGGCGCTGACCACGGAGCGCGTGACGAAGAAGCCCGAGAGCCTCGACCTCCCGGGACTGCTCGACGTCATCGAGAGCGAGATGAGGGACGCGCCGGATCGCCTCCAGTGGGCGATGAACCACTGCCTGGCCCAGATCGGGATCGAGCACGCCGCGTACCGCGCTCGCGCGATCGACATCGGCGAACGCCTGGCGGTGCTCAAGGACTACCCGACCTCCCCGGGGTGCACATCCCCGTACGCGCCAGTCTGGATCAACGAAATGGTACGTCGAGCGCACGCCTGAGCAGGGCTTCGTCCGCGTGCACGATGGTGTAGAGCCCCGTCGAGGCCTTGACACACATCGATGTTAACGCGAACATTGGTTCGCCACCTCGACGTAACACCATCGTCATGTCTCCCTCGCCCACTCACGCTTCTTCCTGGCGGGATGCCGTCGGTCGACCGTCCCCGGGTGGCGTCGTTCGGACGCTCACCAACCGCACGGAGGACAGATGTCGCTGCCACTCCCCCGCACCGGTCCGGTCCTCTGCCCAGCAGTTCGTTCCGCGCCAGCCGGCCGCCGCCCCGGACGCCTACGGTCGGTGGTGGCGGCCGCGTTGGTGGTGCTCGCCGTGTCGGCCGGGCTGCCGGTCGGCGGGCCGGCGCAGGCCGCACCGGCCGTGAACTACACCAACCCCCTGGTCAACCAGCGGGCCGATCCGCACATCTTCCGGCACACCGACGGCTACTACTACCTGACCGCGACAGTGCCGCAGTACGACCGGATCGTGCTGCGCCGGGCGACCACCCTGCAGGGGCTGGCGACGGCGGCCGAGACGACGATCTGGACCCGGCACACCAGCGGGGAGATGGGCGCCCACATCTGGGCGCCGGAGATCCACTTCATAAACAACAGGTGGTACGTCTACTTCGCCGCGGGACGCACCGACGACGTGTGGCGGATCCGGATGTACGTGCTGGAGAACGCCAACGCGAATCCGCTGAACGGGTCGTGGACCGAACGCGGCCGGATCACGACACCCTGGGACACCTTCAGCCTCGACGCCTCGACCTTCGTCGTCAACGGGGTGCGCTACCTGACCTGGGCACAGCAGGAGCCGGGCATCTCCACCAACTCCAACGTCTACCTCGCCCGGATGGGCGCCAACCCCTGGCAGATCACCGGCACGGTGACCCGGCTCGTCGTGCCGACGTACGACTGGGAGACCCGCGGCTACCGGGTCGCCGAGGGGCCGGCGGTGATCCAGCGCAACGGCCGCGTCTTCCTGACCTACTCGGCCAGCGCCACCGACGCCAACTACTGCCTGGGGATGCTGACCGCCTCCGTCACCGCGAACCTGCTCGACGCCGCCTCGTGGAGCAAGAGCCCCACCCCGGTGTTCGCCAGCAACGCGGCCACCAGCCAGTACGGCCCCGGCCACAACTCGTTCACCGTCTCCGAGGACGGGCAGAGCGACATCCTCGTCTACCACGACCGCAGCTACCGGGACATCAGCGGCGATCCACTGAACGACCCGAACCGGCGGACCAGACTGCAGAAGCTGTACTGGAACGCTGACGGCACCCCGAACTTCGGCATCCCGGTGCCCGACGGGGCCACCCCGGTCCGGCTGCGGGCACACGACCTGAACGGCAGCTTCGTACGGCACTACGACTACCGGGCCCGCATCGAGCCGAACGTCACCAATCTGGCCGACTCCCAGTTCCGCATCGTCAACGGCCTCGCCGGCGGCGGCTCGGTGTCGTTGGAGTCGACCAACTTCCCCGGCTACTACCTGCGTCACCGGGGCTATGCGCTGTACGTCGAGAGGAGCGACGGGTCGTCGCTCTTCGGCAACGACGCCAGCTTCCAACGGCGACCCGGCCTGGCCGCGAGCGACGGCCTCTCCCTGGAGTCGCAGAACTTCCCCGGGCGGTACGTGCGCCACCGCGACGGGCTGCTCTACCTGGAGCCGGTGAGCTCGACAGCCGAGCGTGGCTCCGCCACCTTCCACCTCGAATAGCCACCCACCAGGCAGGAGAACCCATGCCTCTCTTCACCAGAAGGCCGTCCACCGCTGAGCCGGTCCGCCGTGCGGGGCGTACCGGCCTGGTGCTGGCCATGATCACCGCGCTGGTCGGCGCGGCCGCCGCCGTGCTGGTCGCCGCGCCGCCGGCAGCGGCGGCGACCATCGACACCAACGCCTACTACGTCCTGGTCAACCGGCACAGCGGCAAGGTGCTCGACGTCCGGGACACCTCGACGGCGGACGGCGCGGTGATCCAGCAGTGGTCCCGTAACGACGGCGCGTGGCAGCAGTTCCAGTTCGTCTCCTCCGGGAGCGGCTACTACCGCCTCAAGGCCCGGCACAGCGGAAAGGTCGTCGACCTCTGGGAGTGGAACACCGCCGACGGTGCCGAGTACCGGCAGTGGCCCGACACCAACGGCACCAACCAGCAGTTCCAGGTCCTCGACTCGGACGGCGGCTACGTGCGGCTCATCAACCGCCACTCCGCCAAGGCGCTGGAGGTCTGGGAGCGGTCCACCGCCGACGGCGGCCGGGTCAGTCAGTACGCCGACCTCAACGGCCCGAACCAGCAGTGGCAGCTGGTCGCCGTGGGCGGCGGCAGCACACCACCCACAACCGGCTGCGGCAGCGGGTCGACGAACGCCGAGGCCGTCCTGAACGGGAGCACCTGGACCGCCCGCAACGGCTCGTCGACCGTCTACTCGGGTTCGGACATGTTGTCGGCCATGCAGGCGGCGGTCAACTCGCTGTCGGCGGGTCGGACGTCGAAGCAGCGGGTAGTGGTGCGCGGCTCCGGGTCGGTGAGCGCGGGTTCGCGGTTGTCGCTGCCGTCGTACACGACCCTGGCGGTGTGCGGCACGATCAACGTGACCGGCTCGGGGTCGGGCGACCAGGCGCCGGTCTACTCGCGCGGCACCACCGACGTAGAGGTGCAGAACCTGACGCTGACCGGGTCGCCGCTGTACGGGATCTTCATGCGCAACGTGAACAACCTGACCCTCGGGCAGATCGACATGCGGCTCTCCTCCGGCCTGGGCATCCGCATCGACAACCACGGTGGGGACCGGGCGGTCAAGGTGCGCAACATCCGCATCGACACCGTCTACGTGTCGGGGACCGGCACCCACGGCGTGGAGACGTACGGGGTGGACGGCCTGACCATCGGCACGGTCACGGCACGGAACACCAGGGACTCCGGCCTGCTGCTCAACGACACGATCAACGCCACGGTGGGCACCGTCGACGCGCAGAACGCCGGGGCCGGCACCGGCTACGCCGCGTTCCGGATGGCCAACCGCAACGGTCGGGTGGGCAGCTCGTACCCGACCAACATCCGGGTCGGGACCGTGATCGCGTCCGGCGGTGGCCGGGGGATCTTCTGCGTGTCCGAGTCCGGTGGCGCGGTCATCGACCGGGTGACCATCTCGAACACGGGGAACAACTCGATCCTGGTGGAGAACTGCTACAACGTCGTCATCGCCGGGGTGTCCGGCACAGTGACGGGTGGCGGCGAGGTGAGGATCGCGTCGCGGACGGAGTTCCCGATCTCCTCCGGCATCCGGTTCCAGAACCTGACCGTCAGCGGCACCAACATCACCCAGAACCCCTGCGGTGGCGCCAACAACACGATCAGCAACGTCACGCGGATCAACTCGACGCTGACCTGGTGTTGACGCCCACCGGCGTGCCGCCCGCCGCGGATCCGCGGCGGGCGGCACGGTCGGCTGGTGGCCTCAGGAGACGACCACGTCGCGGTAGTAGTAGCGCAGGATCGCCTGGTAGGTCCGGCCCTCGTTGGCGAGGTCACGGGAGCCGTACTGGGACAGCCAGTCCCCGTCCACCCAACCACCGCAGGCGGTGGTCGTCGCGCAGTAGTGCGCCCGCAGGATGTTGCCGCTCCGGGTCAGCCGGGTCGACCAGGTGCGGTCCACCGCTGAGGACGTCGAGGCCTGCGCCGACGACGGCCGATAGACCTGGTCCCCGGTGTCGTCACGGACGTCGTAGCACTGTCCGCCGGGAGTCTTGCGGGTCGAGTGCAACGCCCAGTACCAGGCGTAGCTCTTGACGGCCACGGCACCGGCGTCCAGCGAGGCGTTCGGCCAGCTCGTGATCCACTCGTTCGGGAGGACGTTCTTGACGTACGTCTTGAAGTCGACCCGGTCGACGCGGCCGAGCCCGACCCGGTAGACCAGGATGGTGCTCGGCAGCTTGCTGTTGGTGCCGTCGGTGCTGCATCCCGTCGGTCCGCTCAGCAGTTCGTGCGAGGCGTTGTTGTTCTTCAGCGTGGCGTTGAGGTTGCCTTTCGCCCCGGACGCGAAGTCCTGGCTCGCACCGGCGAAGTTGCTGTTGAAGTAGACCCGCACGGTCTTACCGGTCCGGTTCCACACCGACGCGGCGTTGTTCTTCACGCACAGGCCCTTGCCGTTGCCCGCGCCCTTGAATTCGTAGCAGGTCGGTTGGGTCGTGCCGTAGTCGTCCAGGGAGTCGGTGAAGTCGGAGACCGAACCGGCCTGGTTGCTGTTGTAGTAGTAGCAGAACTCGCCGCTGTCGCAGGTTCCGTCCCGTGCGGCTGCCGCTGCCGGCGAGGCGACACTCAGGATGGAGGTGGACATGGCGAGGACGGCGCCGACGGCGGCGAGGCCCTTGCGGAGATTCACGGTGTCCTACTTCTCGTTGTAACCCTGGGAGTTCCAGAACGCGGTCGGGTCGGCGTTGTCCAGGGTGGGGTCGCCGACGCTGACGGCCGCGTGGGTCTGCCGGCCGGCCCGGACCTCGACGTGGGTGTGCGCGGCCGAGCTGGAGGACACCCCGTGCCACGACTCGTCGGCGATGATCTGGCCCTTGCTGATGGCGTCGCCCACGCCCACCCCGGACCTCGGCGCGGTGTGCAGGTAGATCACCGTCTTGTTGAGCGAGGAGTTGTAGACGGAGATCGTGGACAGGCCGCCGCTGCCGGTGTTGCCCCGCGCGACGTAGGTGACCGTTCCGGAGACCAGGGCACGCACGTCCGACCCGACGCTGCGGGCGATGTCGATGCCCTCGTGCCGCCCGGGCGTGGTGGTGTACCCGTCGAAGGCGCAGGTGACCACGCCACCGCTGGCCTGGTACAGGGCGTACGACAGGTTCGTGCGCGCCGACGGCGAGAACTGGTGGGAGGCGTTGTTGTTCTTCAGCGTGGCGTTGAGGTTCCCCTTCGCGCCGGCCGCGAAGTCCTGGTACGAACCGGCGTACCCGCTGTTGTAGTAGACGCGTACGGTCTTGGTGCTGCGGTTCCAGACCGAGGCTGCCTCGTTCTTGATGCACAGGCCCTTGCCGGCGCCGGCGCCCTTGAAGTCGTAGCAGGTGGGCTGCTCGGTGCCGTAGTCGGCGAGCGATCCGGTGAAGTCCGAGATCGATCCGGCGTTGCCGCTGTTGTAGTAGTAGCAGAATTCGCCGCTGTCGCAGACCCCGTCACGGGCCGCCGCCGACGCGGGCGATGCGACGCTGAGGATCGAGGTGGTCGCGGCCAGCGCGACGCCGGCGGCGGCGAGGCTCTTACGGATGTTCATGGTGTCCTTTCCGAAACGGTGAGGGGGTGCGGGTCACTGCCCGCGCTGGTACTGCTCCCAGGTCCTGATCGGGATCCGGGGGCCGTCGTCGGGGCCCTGGTTGGCCAGGCCGTTCAGGCCGAGGTAGTAGTCCCCGACCTGGTGCTGCGCCGGGCTGGACAGGTCCGTGTCGTTGATCGCCGTGGCGTGGATGTGCCACGGCCAGTCGCCCTGACTCGGGTTGCGCACCCAGGCGGCGAAGCCGACCCGGCGGAGCGCTCGGGCCACGGCGGTGCGCTTGGCGGCGGTCATGCCGGTGACCGCGATGTCCACCACGCCACCGCCGTCGTGGGTGCCGGCCGAGGTCGGATCACCCCCGGGGTTGTACGAGCCCTGTTCGAGCACCAGGGCGTACCCGAGCAGACGTTGGGCCTCGGCCAGCATCGCCTGCGTACGGGCGTTGACGACGTACCCGTCGCGCTGGACCTTGGCACCCGGGCCGATCGGGTTGCCGACGGTGTACCGGTTCTGCCCGAGCTTGGTCAGCGACGTCGTGCCGGGCAGCCCGTTCGCGGCGAGGCCGGTGTAACCGAGCGAGCGCTGGTAGGCCGCGTACGCCGAGATGGTGACGGTGCCGAAGTAGCCGTCGACCCACTGCGCGTCGAGCAGGTTCCGGGCCTGGAGCGCCTGCTCGACGGCGAGCACGGAACTCTTCGCGCCCGGGGTCAGCGTGTCGTCGGCGCGGCGCGGGTCGATCTGGGCGGCCAGGACGGTGGCCTCCATGTTCACCACCGGCAGCGCCGCGGTGGTGACGGCCTGCTGGGCGGTGGCGTCGGGTGTCGCGGCCGATGCGTGGGCGGGGACGCTCGCCGCCACACAGAGCGCGGCGAGCCCGACGGTCAACCAGGGACGGCGCACTGTCGATCCTCCTCGTAGGTGATGAGTCGCGTTGGGACGGACATCACAGTGCGAGGAGGCACCTGCTGTTCGGTACCCCGTTGGCCTGTCAGATTCGTCAGGCCGTCGCCGACCTGGATGAATGCGGTGTTGTCAGCTTGCGGGCGCCCGGGACTGACAGTGCGGCGGTCGCCCCCTGACGCCGCTCGCGGGCGCGCTCAGGCCGTGACGGTGACCATGAAGTACACCGGTCGGCGGGTGGGGAAGAACTCCTGCCCGTTCTCGTCGACCATCCTCCAGCTGACCCAGCACTTCCCGGGACGGCTCGGAGCGGTGACCGGAACGCTGATCATCACCTGCTCACCGGGCGGCGTGTCGCCGATCGCGACCCGTTCCGGCACCTGGCAACCGTCGGCGTCGGCGGTCGGGTTCGTCCGCGCCAGGTAACGGTTGTGCCAGACGACCTTCCCCACGTTCGCGAGGGCCCACACCTTCACGAACGTGGTGTTCACCTTCACTCGCGTGCCGTCGGGGATGGTGACGTCCGCGACGAACTTGCTCGAGTCACCGGCGATCAACGAGTCCGAGAACGCCGACGACGACGGTGACGGCGACGAGGCCGACGACGCCGACGCGGCAGGGGTGCCCCCGCCGTCGCGCGACGACAGGTCCCGCAGGGTCACGCCCAGGACGGCGACGATCGCCACCACCATCACCACCGCCGCGGCGGCCAGCCACGGTGAACGGCTGCGCCGCGCTCCGGCCTCCTCCTCGACCGGCGGGTAGTCGCCGACCCGCAGGTCGCTCGGATACTCCGCCGACGACGGGGCGTCACCCGTCATCGATCGCCCGTGGATCGTCGACGGCTCCGGGTCGCCGGCGGTCTCGGCGCCGGTCGCGGTGGGCTCGGCTCCGACGTCGGCCGCCGACGCGGATCCGTCCGACGCGGGATCGTCGGCCGGGATGCCGTGGGCCGAGGCCGGTCGCTGCGCCTCCTCCCACCTGCGTCGCCATAGGGCCTCGTCCGCCTCACAGGCTCGGACGAACTCCCGGGTGGTCTCCCAGGAGGGGAACCTGGTCCCGGCAGCGGCCTCGTGCAACGTCGTGTGCGAGATCCGGCCCGACCGACCGGCCATCTTGCGGAAGGACGGGTCGCCGGCCGCGGATCGCAGTGCCCGCAACTGTTCGGCGAACCTACCGGCGGCCGATCGGTCCTGAACTCCATCCGTTGCGGCACGCTGGTCCTTCATCCACTCCCCCATGTCAGACGGCGTCGTCAGGCGTTGTCAGAGCGTGTCAGAGGCTACCGAACGGGCGATGGCCGCGATCAATGTGGTGCATCGACGACACCGGGCTCCACGGTCCCGGTGCATTGAAGGAGGTCACCGATGAAGAGTCTCTCCCGACGTGGTGTGCGCATCCTCGCGGCGGTCGGGCTGGCGGTGCCCGCGACGCTGGCGTTCGCCGGACCGGCCCACGCCGAGACCAACCCGCGCTGTGTGGGCTCGGTGCAGATCGGCGCGACCGCGTACGTCACCGTGGGCGGCCAGACCGCCGCTTCGGTCAAGCAGTACAAGGGCTGCGGCAAGAACTACGCGTACACGTACGTGTGGCAGCAGTATCGGGAGACCCACGGCTCGTACCAGGTCTGCACCTCGATCGTGACCGGAAGCACCCTGCGTGACCTGCAGTGTTCGAGCGGCAAGGAGGTCTGGTCCCTGGGCGCCGACACCCTGTCGGTGTGCACCCGGGCGCTCGGCGGGATCTCGGACGTCGCGCAGAAGGAGACCGAGGTGCGCTGCTGACCGCCGTACCACTGCGGGTCGGGTGACCGGCCGAACGCGGCCCGGCGGTCCCCCCGCCGGGCCGCACGCCGTCCCCCGGTCAGGCGGTGATCACCGGCCAGGCGTACGCGAGCAGGGCGCACGCGGCACCCAGGAGCGCGAGCGAGACACCCCGGGTGGGCAGCGGCAGGGCCGCGAGCACGATCAGGATGACGGCGAGGATGTAGAGAAAGGCCTGGGCGGACATATGGGTCTCCTCGATCAGGGGATCACTGGCGGATGTGGAACTCGCCCGCCGAGATGCCCCCGACCGTGATCGCGGAAACCTGCCGCCGATCATCAGCGGGTCCACAGTGGTCGGCACGGCATGTGCGGTGCGCCGCCTACGCCCCGAGGAGCAG
This sequence comes from Micromonospora sp. WMMD964, assembly GCF_029581455.1. NCBI lineage: Bacteria > Bacillati > Actinomycetota > Actinomycetes > Micromonosporales > Micromonosporaceae > Micromonospora > Micromonospora sp. WMMD964. Next base: position 5,358,398 of record NZ_CP120860.1, read on the forward strand.
CGCTTCGGCTCCGACCGGTCGAAACCCGGCCGCCTGGAAGGCGCGCACGCTGCGCGAGTTGCCGGCGGCCTGCTGGGACCAGAGCGGCTGACCGTCCGGTACCAGGTGTCGCGCGGCGGTCGCCAGTGCCCTCCCCAGGCCCCGGTGGCGACGCTCGTCGTCGACCTCGATCGCCACCTCCCAGCGGCCGGCCACCCCCCGGCCGATAACGATCACCCCACCATCGGCTGCCCAGAGGCGCACGTCGGTACGGCGGCGACGTGCCCTGGCCTCGCGGGGATGATCGGCGTCGGTGAGTTCGGTGAGCCGCAGGGGCGGGTCCCCGGCGAGGCCGCTCGCCACGGTCAGCAGGTCGATCGTGTCCATCGACCGCCCGGTGCGGTCGAGCAGCGCGGCCAGGAAACGCGGATTCATGGTGGCCGCCAGAGGGTCGCAGGCGACAGCGGCCAACGTACGACGTACCCATTGGTGGTCTTCGTCGGTGAACACCACCGAGTGGCCGGTGAAGGCGATGACTCCGGCGTCGCGGCGACAAGGCTGCGGCACCACAGTGGTCCCGCCGTCCGGCGGCGGGAAGGCGCCGTGCGCCGCCGCCTCCAGGATGTCTGCCAGCGTGCGCTGCATGTGATCTGCTCCTCGGTCCCCGATGCGGCGTCTCGGCTCGGCCGCTTCCGAAGCGGGTCGATGATATGCGGCTCCGCCGCCACGGTCGCGCCGTGCGGTCTCGTCGGCGTTGTCCGGATAATGAGGTCCCGATCGCCTGAGCTGGAGGTCCGCGTGCGAGTCATCCGCATCCTGCCCAACCTTCCGGTGGCCGACGTCAGCGCCGCGAAGGGCTTCTACACCGACTTCCTCGGCTTGAGCACCGAGGAGTTCAACCTGGGCTGGGTGGCCCGCTACACGTCGCCCGACTCCGATGTGGCCGTGCAGCTCGTCTCCGGCGACGCGTCCGCGCCCGTCGACTCGGTCATCAGCGCGCAGGTGGACGACGTGGACGGCGCCTACGCGGAGGCGCAGCGACTCGGCTACGAGGTCGTGCACCCGCTGACCACCGAGCCGTGGGGCGTGCGCAGGTTCTTCGTCCGCGCCCCGGACGGCAACGTCATCAACGTCGCGGCGCACCACTCCTGAGGCGGTTCCCGACGACCGCGAGGGACCGACCCTGGTCTCCCACCCCTGGTGTACGCGCACCGGCGACCGTTGCCCCGTCGGCGTCCGCACCGACGGGGCAACGAGCAGCTGACGACCTATCCGCTGACGATCCTGATCGTCGCCGTCCGGTAGTTGTCGCGCCGGCCGCTCTTCGTCGGGTCGTAGTTCCTCTCGATGTTGCCGGCGCTGTCGACCGAGAACCAGCGGAACGTCGTCGTCTCGGTCACGTGGAACACCTGACCCGGCTCACGGAACTCGGTCGCCGCGTAGCGGGGCGAATCGAGTGTGGGTCGGCTGCCGTCCGTCGTGTAGTAGACGGTGGCCGGCTCGCTGGTCTCGAAGCGTACGTCGACGGGCCCGGGGTAACGCCCGGCGCCCGGGACGAGCCGGGACGTCGGGTCCTTCCGGTCCCGGCCCCAGTCCGCCGCCACCCGGAACATCTCCATGATCCCGTTGGCGTACTCCATCGTCTCGGCGTGGCCACTGACGAGGTCGGGGTTGCCCACCCATTCCGGTTGGAACGAACCGCCCTGCCAGTCTCCGGTCGCCGGGTTGTAGACGGAGCCACCGACCTCCCAGCCGAACGCGTAGATGCCGTACGTGTGGTACAGGTCCTCGCGGACGTTACCCGCCGACGAGTAGAGGACGTCGGAGGAGCCGCCGACGTTCTCCGGGGTCACGACGGTCTCCCGGTGCGCCTTGACCTGCGACAGGATTCGGGCGGCCGACTGCCAGTAGAACGCCTCGTCGCCCAGTGGCGGTCGTGGCGTGGTGATCCGACCGTCCGCGATGTACGCACCGGGCTGCCAGAAGAGCTGACCGCCGTTGGAGTGCACCGACATCATGAACTTGATGTTCGAGTACTTCTCCACCAACCAGATGATGTTCCTCGACTCGGGCTCGGACAGCTCCTCCGGCCCCTGGTAGGTGTCGCTGACGCAACTGGTCGACGCTCCGGCGTAACCGTCGTGGCCGGATCCGACCCGGTAGTTCCGGTTCAGGTCGACGCCCCAGGAGTTGCGTCGGCCCGGATCGGCGTTCGCGTCCGGGCAGTGGTTGGTCATGTTCCGACGCTGGGAGGCGAAGTTGTAGAAGCTGTAGTTCGCGCCGTCCGGGTTGTTGGACAGGATGAAGAAGACGTCGGTGTTCTCGACGATCTTCTTCGTCTCCCGGTCGGACCGGTAGTTGTGCACGAGCCGCTCAGCGGACTCCAGGCTGGTCGTCGCCGGCACCCACTCACGGGCGTGATCCTGCGCCTGGATCAGCACGCCGGGCTTCGTGCCGTCGCGGTGCTTGCCGATCCGCAGGACCGGGATCGTGACCGGGCCCCGCGGCACCTCGCCCGCCGGTGCGCCGACGCGCTTCTGGTCGAGGAAGTCGGTCAGCGCGACCGGGCCCGCCGTCGGCGCGACGATGCCGGTGCCCTCGTTCGCGCGGTACGGGTGCGCCCGGTCGACCAGGCCCTGGGAGCGGGTCCGCAGTGCCTCCGCCACCTCGCTCACCGTACTCGCCGGCACGCCGGAGGCGTCCTTCGCGAGCAGGACGCGGACGGCCTTGCCCGCGACCTCCACCGCGAGCGGGAGGTCCGCACCCGGCCGGTCGACGAAGTCCACCGTGACGTCGTTGCCACCCTCGTGGCCCCACGCCGCCGAGGTGACGACGACCGCCGACTGCCCCGTGCCGCCGATCTGGGCCTGCGCCTTGCGTTGGTACCCGTTCGTCTGGTTCGGCAGGTAGACGATCTCGGCGATGTCCGGGTACTGGCGGGCGATCTCCTTGGCGCGGCTGTAGAGCTGCTGCGGGTGCTGGTAGCCGGCCACGAAGTCCGACTTGTAGGACGGGTTCGCCGTCAGCGGCGGCGGCGCGTCCTCCAACCAGTTCGAGACCACGCCGGTGGCGACGCCGCCGGTGGAACTCGTCACCCGGATCCGGTCGGGACGGGTGTCGAGCTTGAACAGGTTCCGGTGGAACATGTACTGCCCCGAGTCGACGAAGCGGCTCATCGTCCGGGCGAAGCCGAACGGGCTGCCCTTGCCCGAGTCGTTCTCGAGTTGCATGCCGACGATCGGCTCCGCCTGCTGCCCCTCGGTGGTCCGCGCCTCGACGTAGAGGAAGCCCTGGCCCTTGGTGGTGAACCAGTCGGCGCGGACGACGCGGACCGTCGCCTCGTGGCTCGACGGCGCGACCACCCGGGCGCCGACGGCCCCGATGCCGCCGTCGGCCTCGTCGGCCCAGGCGAAGCCCGCGTCGTCGGCGAGCACCTCGACGCCCATCGCCGTCAGTGCGGTGAGCTGCTCGGCGGTCACCACCGCCTCGCCCTCGATGCCGGTCGGCACGCGCCGTAGGCCGTGTTCGAGGTCGAAACCGGCGGCTGTCACCTTGTCCAGCATGTCCGCGCCGGTCAGTCTGATGTGCACGTGGCGTACCGCGTCGGGATCGCCGACGTGGGATCGGCTGGCCGCGGTCGACGGCCCCGTGGGCTCCGCACCCGCGGGCCCGGTCGCCACGAGGATGCTTCCCACCAGGGCGGGCAGTGCGAGAAGCGCGATGCGCTGTCGTGTGCGCCGCATTCCCCCTCCTTCTGCTTGAACGCTGATCGGGTGACTCCGTGCGCGTCGCCCCCGGTAGGAACAGCCATGCCGTACGCGCGGTGGAGTCTGGGTACGACGACGATCGCCGTCGCGAGGAGGGGACGGGAGGGCGTGAGCGGGGCTGGGTCCGGTGAGCGTATGCGCGTTCGCCACCCGATCGCCGTACGCCGATCGAATTTGAGCAATCCTTGAGGAGTTCCCGGGAGGCGGGTGGGCTGGGCGACGACGGCCTTCCCGCTCGGGCGGGACGTGGCTCACCCGCGTGGGGGACGTGACGCGACCCGACGACCGCGATGGTGGGTTCTGTGACCAGAAGCGCCTGTACAGGTTGGCGACCGGGCCGGGGATCAGCCTGGCTGCCGTACGCCGCTGCGGCGTGGACGGCGGCATACGCGGCTGTCCACGCCGTATGGGCGAGCCGCGGTGCGCCACGATTCACCGAACCGGGCGAGTCGTTCCTGCCGGAGGGATGGTTTCCGGTGGCGGTCTCGGTGCTCGCGACAGCGACCGTCCTGCTCGTCGGGTCGGGAGCCGAGCGTCGTCGCCGGACCGCTCTCCGATGGCTGGTGGCAGCGCTGGGCTGGATATCGGGGGTGTCGCTGCTGCTCTACTCGTTCATGTTCCCGCTGACTCTCCTGATGGTCCTCGGCGGCGTGTTCGGCATGGAGGTCAGCTCGGTCGACGGGGCCACGCTGCTGGCGCAGGGCAGTGGTGGCGTCGGCGGGGCAGTGACCATCGGCGTCGCCATCCGCGAGCAACGGCGCGCCCGTGGCGTCTGCCGGCGCTGCGGTCGTACCGGGTGCGGCTCCCCGGAGTCACGGGAGACGACGCCGTGGTGGGCCGTTCTCGCCGGCTACGCGGCGGTCGTGGCATGTCTGGCCCGATTCGGCGCAGAAATACTGCACGGTTTCCTGTCGAGCAAGGCGCCGGAGGTTCCCTGGGCGTTCCTGGTCACCTTCGTCGTCCTGATGTTCCTGGCCGGCACCCTACTACCGCTGGCGTTGGTGCACAGGTGGGGTCGGATCTGGCCGCGCTGGGTCCGGCCGCTCGCCGGGCGCGGGGTGCCGCGTTGGCTCGTACTCGGGCCGGGGTATTTCGTGGGTGCCGGCCTCACCGGATACTTCGGCGTGGGTGGCATGACGGCCTGGGCCACCGGCGACAACGTGGACGGCGCTGCGTGGTTCCTGGCGGTGGTCCTGCCGGCCTACACCGTGTGGGGTGTCGGGCTGTTGATCGCCGCGGGCTCGTACTTCGGTCTGACCAAGCCCACCTGCGCGCTCACTCACGGCAAAGCGCCACCGACCTGCGTCGGTCGCGGGCACGATGAGAGGGATTCGCCCAGCGACGCGGTGAGCGGGGGTCGGCCGTGAAGGACGGACTGGTGACCAGACGGCCCACGATGTCGGAGAGACCGTCGCCGCCCTGCGGGCCGAGGCGGAGCGGGCGGGCGCGGCCGTCGTCGCGGTGGTCGACCACGCGGCAGCCGCGCGCAGGGCGCCCCTGAACGCCCCAGCCACGATCGCCTCCATGCTCGACGGCTGAGTACGCCGGGTCCTCGCGAGGGACTTTGAAAAGGATGCGGGCGGCCTCAGCCTGTGGGGGCGAGCTGTGCGCGGCGCGTCCGCAGGTGGGCACGTTCGGTCTCGTTGGTGACCAGCGCCAGGGCCTCGTCGTAGGCGGCCCGGGCTTCGGCGTCGCGGCCGAGCCGGGTCAGCAACTCCGCGCGGGTGGCGGGCAACCGGTGGTAGCCGGGAAGGTGCACCTCCTCCAGCGCGGCCAGGGCCGCCGCCGGCCCGTACACCTCGGCGACGGCGACCGCCCGGTTGAGCGCGACGACCGGGGTCGGCGTGAGCGCGAGGAGCTGGTCGTACAGTGCCAGGACCTGCCGCCAGTCGGTGGTGACGCCGTCGGTGTGCACCGCGTTGATCGCGGCCTGGATCTGGTACGGCCCGGGCCGGTTGAGCCGCAGGCAACGGCGGACCAGGTCGTGGCCCTCGGCGACGAGCGTCCGGTCCCACAGTGACCGGTCCTGGTCCGCCAGCAGCACCAGGCCGCCGGTCGGGCCGACCCGGGCCGCACGGCGTGCCTCGGTCAGCAGCAGCAGGGCGAGCAGCCCCAGGACCTCCGGCTCGTCGGGCATCAGCACGGCCAGTTCGCGGGCGAGCCGGATCGCCTCGGTGCACAGGTCGGGTCTGATCAGCGGCCCATCGGTGGCCGTGTAGCCCTCGTTGAACATCAGATAGAGCACGGTGAGCACCGGCGGCAGCCGTTCCGGTAACTCGTGTTCGGCGGGCACCCGGTAAGGGATGGCGGCGTCGCGGATCTTCCTCTTGGCACGCACGATCCGCTGCGCGACTGTCGCTTCCTGAATCAGGTAGGCCCGGGCGATCTCCGCCACCTGTAGACCGCCGAGCAGGCGGAGCGTGAGAGCGGTGCGCGCGTCGGGGGCGAGCGCCGGGTGGCAGCAGGTGAAGATGAGTCGCAGCTGATCGTCCTTCACCGGCCCCACCTCCCGGGGCTCGTCCTGGTGGCTCAGCAGGAGCGCCTGGGCGTGCCGGGCCTCGCGGGTCGACTCCCGGCGAAGCCTGTCGACGGCCCGGTTGCGGGCGGTGGTCACGATCCAGGCACCGGGGTTGGGCGGCGTGACGTGCCATTTCTGCACGGCCGTGGCGAAGGCGTCCTGGACCGCCTCCTCGGCGAGGTCGATGTCGCCGAGCACGCGGGTCAGGGTGGCGACGCAGCGCCCGTACTCCGCGCGGTAGACGTCTTCCAGATCCATGTCGTCACCCGCCTCCTCGTCGGTGGTGCAGCCATGATCCTCTCGCAGAGGGCTGACGTTGTACGGCGTGAGGGCCGACGGTCGACGGGTTTCGGCGTCCGTCCCTTCCGGGTAGCGCACGGGTCATGAATCGCAATCTCGTCAAAGGTCTACAGGCTGCCTGGGAGTTGCCGGAGTTCCGCAGCGGGATACGCGAGCTCGTCGACCTCGACGAGGTGGCGGTGCTGCTGGCCGCGCTGTCCGATCCGGACCACGACCGCGAGGTCGAGCGCAGCCTGTTGGGCCTACTGCGGTCCGGTCTCGACACCACCGAGATCCGGGACGCGGTGCTGCTGTTGTTGGAGCGGGACGAGGTACGCCGACCACTCGTCGCGGCGATGGCCGAACCCCTCGCGGACCGACCGGGCCAGGCTGCCGCCATCGCCTCGGCCGCCGAGGATCCTGCGGTACGGCGCGAGCTGCGGGCGGTGCTGGACAACGCGCGAGCGCGCGAGCTGATCTGGCAGGCTGTCGACGACCAGGTGAACGACGATCGCGTCGGGCTGATCCACCGGGCGGCGGTGCTGTTCCTGCGGCACCGCAGCGTCCGGCGCCTCGTGTGGGCGCTGCGCCGGCACGGTGTGTTGCGCGAGCTACGCCGCCGGGCGGAGGATCCCTCCCCGACCGGCTGAGGGCGGGGTGGACCCTCGACGACGGTGACCAGGAACGGGGGTGTCCATGACGCCGGAGGTGTCGCCCCGCCGGGCCAGAGCCGTGCTCGCCGCGCTCTCACTCGGCGCGTTCGCGTTCATCACCACCGAGTTGCTGCCCGTCGGTCTGTTGACGCACATCGCTCCCGATCTCGACCGCAGCCGTTCGCAGGTGGGTCTGCTGGTCAGCGGGTACGCCATCGTGGTCGTGCTGGCCTCGGTGCCGTTGGCCCGGCTCACCCAGCGGATTCCCCGGCGTCACCTGCTCGGCGTCACGATGCTTCTGTTCGCCGCCGGCAACGCCACCGCCGCGCTCGCGCCGACGTACGCCGTCCTCGCCGGCTCCCGTCTCCTGACAGCCCTCGCGCAGGCGCTCTTCTGGTCCGTCGCCACGGCGACGGTGACCGGGCACTTTCCCGTCGCGGTGCGCGGCCGGGTGGTGGCGCTGTTCGCCGCCGGGGCGACACTAGCCCCGGTTCTCGGCGTACCCCTGGGCACCTGGCTCGGGCAGCAGGCCGGGTGGCGGGTGGCGTTCGGGGTGCTGGCCGCAGTCGGTCTGGCCACCGCCGCAGCGGTTTCCGTTCTTCTCCCCTCCTATCCCCCGGCCGCCGGGGGCGCGGCGCGGGGGACGGCACCGGACCGGCGACGCTTCATCCTTTTGCTGGTCGCGACGGCGCTCGGCATCGGCGGCTTCATGACCCTGCAGACGTACGTCACACCGTTCCTGCTCGACGTGAGCCGCTTCGCCGACGCGATGCTGGCGCCGTTGCTGTTCGTCTCCGGCGCCGCCGGCGTCGTCGGCACCCTGGCGGCGGCGCGGACCCTGGACCGCTGGCCGATCGTCTCCCTGCTGACGCCGCTGAGCATCGGCACCGCCTCGCTGTTCGGCCTGTACGCGATCGGCGCGCTCCAACCCGGCGCGGCGGCTCTCCTGGCCGGGATCGGCCTCGGTTACGCCGCATTCGGCTCCGCCGTGCAGAACCGGATGCTGCACCTGGCTCCGGGTAGCACCGACATCGCGTCGGCCGGTGTCAGTACCGCGTTCAACGCCGGCATCTGCGGCGGCTCGCTACTCGGCGGCGCGCTTCTGTCCACCTCGGGAGCGCGCCCGCTGGCCCTCGTCGGCGGCCTGCTGACGCTTGTCGCTCTCGGGCTGCTCGCCGTCGACGGGCGGCGAGGCCACACCGAGCCGTCGCCGACCACCGCCCGTCCCCCCACCGACCTCGCCGCGCCCCGGCACGCGTAACGGGTCAGCGGCGTCGTTTCTCCCGGTCGACGGAGGAGTCTCGATCCCACCCGGTCGCCTCAGCGTCGGCCCACGTCGTGTGCCCACCGGTCGAGACACGGCGACGGCTCAGTGGCCACGGAACGCCTCCTCCAGCCACCACGACCCCCGCGCGGCGCAGACCTTGGCGTCGACCACGAGTGGCCGGGTACGGCGACCAGCGAGCCACTCGCGTACCGGCCCGAGGTCGTCGACGCTGCGGACGGTCACCCCGTCGCAGCCGTAACCACGGGCTATCGCGGCCAGGTCGGTGTCGGGGAAGGTGACGGTCTCCAACGGGTGACCGTCCGGGCCGAAGTGGTGCACCTCGGCACCGTACGCAGCATCGTCGTAGATCACCACGAGGAGCGGCAGCGCGAGCCGGACGGCGGTCACCAGCTCGGTGGCGGACATGACGAACCCGCCGTCGCCGAGCGCGGCGACGGTGAGCCGGTCCGGCCGGGCGACCGCCGCGCCGAGCGCGCCGGCCAGGCCGAGCCCGACCGACTGGAAGGCCTGGGTGAAGCAGAACCCGGCCACGTCCGGCACGTCGAGCCACATCGACGGGTAACCCATGAAGTTGCCGGAGTCGACCACCACCGTGCGGTCGGGCGGCAGCAGGTCGTCCAGAGCGGCCGAGAGGGTCCTCGGGTCGATCGTCGCCGAGTCGCCCTCATCCTGGTACGGGACCGTCCGCCACCGGCCGTGGTCGCGGATCCGCCGTGCCAGCTCCGGTGTGCGCCAACCGCTGACGCCCGTCGGGTCTTCGCCAAGCCGGTCGAGCAGCGCCTCGGCGACGGCGGTCACCTCGCCGAGCACCGTCAGGTCGACCGGACGGTTCACCCCGAACGCGGCCGGGTCCTGATCCACCTGGACGACGACGGCGGTGGACGGGATCAACTCGCCGTGCCGGGTGGTCCACATGTTCAGCGTGCTGCCCCACGCGACCACCAGGTCCGCCGCGCCGATCAGCTCGACGGCGAGCGGGGTGGCGAAGCCGCCGGCCACGTCGAGATACCACGGGTCGCCGGTGAACAGTCCCTTCGCGGCAGCCGACACCGCGAGCAGCGCCCCACACCCGTCGGCGAGCCGGGTCAACGGTTCGCGCGCCGACCGGGCACCCCGACCCGCGATGAAGACCGGCCGACGAGCGGCCCCGAGCGCGGCCAGCAGCGGCTCGACCTGCGGCGCGACGGACGGGGTCGACGCGACCGTGGGAAGTGGGCCGGACCACGGTTCGACAGCCGAGCCCTGCACCTCCAACGGGAGGCCCAGCACCACCGTCGCGCCCCGGGCGGCCGCCCGGTACGCCGCGCCCGCGTCCTCGGCCGCGTGCGTCGCGCGTACCCGATGGAAGTCGGCCCCGACCGCGGCGGCGAGCCCCGGCAGGTCGATGAAGAAGTTCGACCGGGGCGCGGTCGCCTCCGGGGCCAGGACCACCATCGGGGTACGGCTCTTCGCGGCCTCGGTGAGACCGGTCAGCGCGTTGGTGACACCCGGACCCTGGTGCACCGAGAGCAGGCCCACCGCCGCGGAGGTGCGGGCGTACCCGTCCGCCATGCTCGCCGCGCCGCCCTCGTGGGCCGCCGCGACGAACCGGGCGCCGGCCGCCACCAGCGCGTTGGTGACGTGGAAGTTGCCGCTGCCGACCACCCCGAAGACGTACCGTGCGCCGTGGGCGTGGAGAACCCGGCCGACCACCTCGGCTACCCGCATCGGTGGGCTGGTCCTACCGCTCGACGAGCGCGAGGACCCGGCACGGGCTGCCGGACCCGGAGACGATCGGCAGTGGTCCGGCGATCACCACCGCGCCCGTCGCCGGCAACAGCGCCAGGTTACGGAGCTGGGTCAGGCCGTACTTCTCCTGGCCGAGCAGGAACGAGTGACACGGGAACGGCGGGTCGAACGAATGCGCGGCACCCGCGTCGGTGCCGACCGTCTCCACCCCGACCCCCTGGATCGGCGACTCCTCGGCCAGCCATCGGGCACACTCGACGGAGATGCCCGGGGTACGGCCCGCGTTGGCGTACCGCTCCGGGTCGTCGCCGTACGCGTCCCATCCCGTGCGGTAGAGCAACCAGCCACCGGCGGGCAGAGCACCGTGTTCGGCCTCCCACGCCTTGACGTGCTCGACCTCCAGCAGGAAATCCGGGTCGTCGGCGGCGTCCGCGGTGTGGTCGATCACCACCGCCGGGGCGATCAACCGGCTCACCGGGACCTGCGACACGTCCGCGCCCTGCTGACCGGTGACCCAGTGCACCGGGGCGTCGAAGTGGGTGCCGGTGTGCTCACCGGTGGAGAAGTGTTCCAGTACCAGGCCGGACCACGGTCGTCGTACCGGCTGATCTCGCTGAGTTGGAACGGCCAGGTCTGGCCGAACTGCTCCGGCAGACCCAGGATCGGGGTCTGGTCCGAGAGCGGGGCGGTGAGGTCGACAACCTGGATCCGGCCGCTGGATAGAGCGGCGACAAACTCCTGCAGCACCGTCATGCGGCGACGGTACACCGCCGCTCCCTCCACGTTGGACGTGCGAGAGCAGTGTGTCGACGGCTCCAACCACCGATCCGGGTCGGTGAGTGTCTGCGGACCGTGGGCCACACGAAATTCCGCGTCGATGTGGCACCGCTGTCGCTACCGTACGCGGATGAGCGCTACCCAGACGGCCGGGCTGCGGCTGCGGTTCTTCACCGACCCCGAAGAGTTCCTGGCCGCAGCGGACGACTACCTGCGTGCCGATCCGGTCGGCTGCACCATCGTCACCACCCACACGCACCGGCTGTCGGCACAGCGTGATGCGGGCATTCCGTACTCGAACCGCGACTGGTGGCTGGCGGTCGTCGACGACTCCGGCGCCGTGGTCGGCGCCGGAATGCGCACGACGCCCTACGCCCCCTATCCGCCGTACCTGCTGCCCATGCCCGACGAGGCGGCCGTCGCGCTGGCCCACACGTTGCACGGGCGCGACGAGGAGGTGCTCGCGGTCAACGGGGCCCGGCCCGCAGTCGACCTGTTCGCCACCGAACTGACCCGGCTCCTCGGGGGTCGAGCCCAGGTCGCGCAGCACATGCGGCTGCACGAACTCGGCGAGCTGACCTGCCCGCCACCCGTGCCCGGCCGTCTGGTGGTCGCGACCGAGGACGACGTGGAACTGGTCACGCGGTGGTACATCGCGTTCCAGGGCGACGCCGACGAACAGGCGAGGCGACCGCGCGGCACCAGCGCGCACGACGTGCCTGAGCGCGACGAGCTGCTGCGCCGGCTTCGCGCCGGACGGCTGTGGTTCTGGGTCGACGACACCGGGCAGCCGGTGCACCTCACCGGTGCCAACCCGCCGTCGTTCGGGGTGGCACGCGTGGGCCCGGTGTACACGCCGCCGAACCAGCGCGGGCGTGGTTGGGCCAGCAACGCGGTCGCCGAGGTCTCCCGGCGACTCCAGGCCGAGGGCGCGCGGGTCTGCCTGTTCACCGACCAGGCCAACCCGACCTCGAACAAGATCTACGCTGCCCTCGGCTACCGACCGGTCGTCGACATGGCCAACCTCGTCATCGTCCGCTGACATCGCGGTCGCCGGGCAGCACGCCTACGGCGACGTGCCGTGGTCGCATGCCTGAGCCGAGTATCGGCGGCCCTACATGATCAAATGATGAAAAGTAGCTCGCAGGGCCGTTCTTGACCTACTTCTCATCACTTGATCATGTCGCACAGCGGAGGAGCAGCGGCCTCCGCGTCGGCCTCGGCCCGCAGCTGGGCGGCCCGCTCCGAAGGTGAAGATGCCCAGCTCGGCGCATTGCCGCACGGTCGCACCGATGCGGATCGCCCCGCCCGCCGCATCCGGCGGTCGCGGTCACCGCGTCGCCTCGTTCGGGAGTTGGTGGCGGCGGATCAGGCGCTGCCCGATGAAGGTCCGCCAGACCCGGTCGGCGACCGTGGGTTCGACGATCCAGAGTCGACGCTGCGCCTCGGCGAGGGTCAGCGGCGCGGTGAAGAGGTCCAGGAACAGCCGGCTGCTGCGGTTGAGCGCGTACACCTGGCCGTCGGCCCGGCGGAACAGGTGCCGGTCCGCCGGCAGGTCGCCCGGGACGCCGTCCTGGTCGTCGGAGCGCATCCGCCGGTACGCCTCCCAGACCTGCTCGTCGTCACGGTCCACGAAGGTGCCGTTGGCGAGGAACCGGGTGTGCTCGTCGGTGTCGTGCCGGACCCGGTCGTGGGCGAGTACGCCGCGTACCGCCGTGCCGTATCGGTCGTGGTAAAAGAAGGTGTGCGGGGTGTCGGTGCTGCCCAGCCACGGACGGTGGAAGTGCCCGGGGTTGAGGCCGGCCTTGGCCTGGGCGACCTCCTCCTGCGCCGCCTCGGTGACCGGCTCGTCGTACGTCAGCATCCGGACGATGTCGGAGCCCTCCACCGGCCGCACGTTGGTGATGCCGAACCGCTCCGGCTCCTTCGCGACGATCGCGCCCGGGGTCAGCATGAAGTCGCCGAGCCCGCCGAGGGTCCACAGGTCCGGGTTGTCGCGCAAAAACGTGACGCTGTCCAGCGCCTCCTCGCGGGTCTCGGTGGGGAAGCCGGTGAAGCCCATCATCTGTACGCCGATGTTGGCCTTGGTCATCGCGGTCATGGTGCGGCGTACCTGCTCCGGCTTGGTGCCCTTGTCGATCAGGTCGAGGATGCGCTGGTTCCCGGACTCGAAGCCGACCGAGACGGCCACGCAACCGCTGCGGCGCAACAGTTCGCACCGTTCGTCGGACCAGTACTTCTCCAACCGGATCTCGGCGCCCCAACGGAAGTCCAACCCCTTTTCGACGGCACGCTCGGCGAAACGAAGGATGGTCGCGGGCGCGAGCACGTCCACCGAGAAGTAGATGAACTTGGCGAACTTCGACAGCTCGGTGACGTCCGCGATCATCGTGTCCACGGTGTCCTGCCGCCACGGGCTGGTGGGTCCGTCGGTGTTCAGCCCGTAGTCGCAGAACGTGCACTTGTTCCAGTAGCAGCCTCGGGTCGGCGAGTAGTAGACGAACTTCTCCGGGCTGAGGTAGAGGTCCCAGGGCAAACCGGAGAAGTCCGGGACGGGCACCTGCGCCAGGCGTTCGTAGCGCAGCGGCAGTTGACGCTGGCGGCCGTACCTGGGGTGCAGGCGGACGTTGGGATGCCCGGCGGGCAGGGTGCCGGTCGCCACCGCGTCCAGGATCTCCGTGTACGCGCTCTCCCCCTCGCCGACCACTATCGCGTCGAAGTCGGCGAGCACCTGGAAGACGTACTCCGGTTTGCTGGCGCACTTCCAGACGTCGGAGATCTCCGTGCCGCCGGCGATGAGGAAGACGTCCGGGCACGCCTTCCGGACGAGTCGGGCGATCCAGAGCGCGAACGGCAGTTGCCACTGGTAGGTGGCGCTGATCCCGATCACCTGGTTGCCGCCGGCGGCGAGTCGTGGGATCAGCACGTCCTCGTAGTACGGCTGGAAGGGCCGGTTGAGCCGGCCGAGTAGCGCCTCGTCGGTCAGCGCGGCCACCGAGCCGATCGAGATCATCGGCGGTGGGTGCAGCCGGAAGCCGGCGTGGAACTGCCCGGGGAACCCGACCGCGCCGAGGGTGTCCATCCACGAGATCACGCCCTCGACGGCGTCCTGGTAGTGCCGGTAGTCGTAGAACAGGGTGGGGTCCTGGAGCACCCCGATCGACCGGCGCAGCCGCTCCGGGTCGGGTTCGGGCAGGTTGAGCAGGTTCGCCCGGGCCATCAGCGCGTCCGGGCCGCTGAGGTCGTCGACGGAGAGGCGGGACAGCTCCCGCTGCAGCCACTCGTACGCCGACGGGGTGTACGAGTGGTGGAACGCCTCGATGTTGGCGTCGATGATCTCCGCCGGCCGGTGCCCCTGCGCGCGGGCGTACGAGTCGAGGTAGTTCAGGGAGTGGTATCCCGAGGTGGGATCGGTCAGTGGGGGGTAGATCAGTGCCGCCTTGACGGTGCCGCTCATCGACTCCTCCTCAGCCGACCCGGGCCGCGGAACCGGCCAGGGTCTCCTCCGGCGCGTGCTGCGCCACCTCCGGCAGCCGGGGAGCGCCGAACGCCTTGACGTACGCCACGAGTGGTTCGGCGGCGTACCGGAACGCCATCAGGTCGACGAAGCCCCGGTCCCATGCCGCCGCCTCCAGCCCGTCGGTGTCGCAGCCCCACAGCGCGGCGAAGCACGCGTCGACGACAGCGGTCCGGAAGTGCAGCCGACCACCCGGTCGACGGTGCCCGGTCTTCCGGGGCAGGGTCTCGTTCAGCGCCGCCGCGGTGGCCGCGACCTGCCGTGCCGCGGCGAGCAGTGCGGGGGTACGCAGCGGGGCCGCGACCATCCATAGCGCCAGGCTGCGGTGTGGGGTGGTGCCGAACGCCCGCACCAACACCCGCAGCACCGCCTCGCGGTCGTCGAGGCCCCGTTCGGAGTCGGTCAGCCAGTCGTGCCCGGTCGGCAGGACGGTGGTCAGTCCTCGCCCACGCGCCACCTCGTACGCGCGTTCCTCGGCGGTCGGATCGGCGATGTCGACTCCGGCCAGCCCGGCCAGCACCTCCCGTCGGTGCCAGGCGGGCTCCTCGGGGTGCAGCAGCATGAGCACCGCCGCGGCCTCCCGGTCGCTGACCCAGTGCCCGCCGATCGACTCCCCGGCGAAGCGGGATCGCCAGCTGTCCAGGAAGCGGGTGTGCAGGTTGTCGATCGGTTGGTCGCCGCCGTGCGCCGGGGACAGCTCGGGGGCGTCGTCCGCCGCCATCGACAGCAGCAACCGGGCGTCGGCGCTCTTGGCGTCCCAGGGGTTGCGCCGGTGCCAGGTCACGAAGCGGTCCACCACGGCCGCCACCTCGGGTGGCGCGGTGCGCTCCAACGCGCGGTACGACCGCCGCCGGAACGGCAACTCCCGAGCGGTGTCCAGCAACAGCGCGGCCTCGGCGTCGCTGAGCACTCCGGCGGCGACGGCGCGACGCAGCTGGACCCGGATGTTCACCAGGGGCTCGCTCAGCGTGCGGTGACCCTCCTCGGCGGGCCCGTGCACCACCGCCACCTCGTCGTCGCCGGTGACGACGCCGTCGCGGTAGAGCTGGAACACCTCGCCCACGCCCCGCATCCCGAACGGCCACAGCTCCGCGGCGCGCAGCGCGCCCATGCTCGCGGCACCGGCCACTGCGACCCCGTGGTCGAGCAGGTCGAGGATCTCCCGGTGGCGGACCGGCGGGTGTTGCAGGAAGAACCCGTCGATGACGAGGACCCGGTCGCCGGGGACGACGTCCAGGCGGAGCAGGTCGCCGTGCGCGACGGGCGGCAGCACCACCGCGTCGGGCAGCGACCGGCGGACCTCGTCGATCGGCAGGCTCGGACCGATGAAGACGACGTCAGTCACGGGGCACTCCCGGTCGGGTACTCAGGGCCCGCTCGTCGAACATGCGCAGGCCGGGGGCGAACACCTTGCTCACCGCGATGCCGATGTCGTCGTGCGTCAGGTCGACGCTGAACGGCTCGACGCCGGTGATCCGCTGCACGCGGGACGCCAACTCGCGCAGCACCTCGGTCACGTCGCCGGTGGGCGGGAGGTCCCGGCGGACCGGCTGGACGGGCCGGTCGACGGTCGGGGGCGGCACCGGCGCGGCACCCACGTCGTGGTACGCGGTGGCGTCGATGTCGTCGCGTGCTCCGGAGACCATGACCAGCCGGGACTGGGCTGCCTCCGACATGGCCCGGCCGACGGCGATCTGCGGGTCCACGTGGCAGCCGAAGCCGCCGAAGGTGACCGGCAGGTCCTCCGACCAGATCGAGGCGGCGTAGCAGGGCACACCGATCGCGTTGGTGATGTCGCAGACCTCCACCCAGCAGCCCGCCTGGAGCAACGCGTCGTGCACCGTGCGGGTCATCGGGTTCGTGGCGGTGCCCGGGTCGGCGTAGGTGCGCTCGGCCAACGGGGAGGTGCAGTACGGCGCGATGCAGTCGCGTTCGACGACCTCCAGCAGGGCGTGCAGGCTGGCCTCGGCGAAGGTGTTGCCGGTGGCCAGGCCGTTGCTGCTGGGGGTGAACAGCGCGCGGTCCCAGCCCCGTCGGACGGTGAAGTCGAGTTCGATCGTGGCGCGAGGCACCAGGCACTGCGCACCGGTGACCAGCCCACGGCCGGCCACCCAGTCCAACTCGACGGCGGGGGTCAGCGGCGACCGCTCGGCCAGGTGTAGCCACCGAACGTCGTACGGCAGGTCGAGCGCCGCGGCCGGGGACCGCACGACGATCCCCGGCCGGAGGTTCTCGGCATGCCAGGACTCGATGCTCTCCATGACCGCGCTGACCCGGGACTGCGTCGCCGTGGCGCCGGTGCCGACGCTCACCGCCATGGTGGCTCCGACCGGCCGGTAGGCGACGTGCACCGGTAGGCCGATCTCGTCGAGTCGGGTGATGTCCGCGACCCGGGTGATCCGGAATCGGTCGAGCATCCCGCCGACCCGTTCCCAGGTCTGCTCCACGCTCGCCGTCCGGTAGGTGCCGGACCGGAAAGCGATGGTTTCGGTCGTGTCAGTCATCGAGGCTCCCGGCGGTGGTGGGGGAACTCAGAGGATGAGGACCGCGATGATGTTGACGTTGTTGTCGGCGATCGGGGCGACGCCACCGGCGACCGTCTCCAACTCGGCCTCGGTCAGCTCGTTGAGGTCGACCAGCGGCACCTCGGGCACGTGCAGGATGTGCAGGCCCGGCGTGCCGGCCCAGTCGGAGACGATCTGCTCCTTGGTGTAGAGCGTGGCGGGCTGGGCGCGGTCGACCTCGACCCGGGCACCGGGCTCGACCGGCAGGCCGGCCGCCGTGGCGTAGGCGGTCGGGTCGGCGAGGAGGCGTTGCAGTTCCTCGTCGCTGCGCCACACCGCGGTAACCAGCTCCGAATACTTCGTCACGAACCTCGCGCCGAATTCCTGTCCGTCGTTGCTCATCGTTTGGTCCTCTCCTGGGGAACGCTCCGGGGTGGGCGGTCGATTTCTGTTTGGAGAACGCTAAAAAGATCGAGGTTCGGCAATCAAGCATTTCCTGTCACTGCCATCAGAATGTGCCGCACAGGCCGACCCGCGGCAGACATCGGTGTCAGGTGCAGCAGCACGGGCAGCAGCAGGCGCAGCTGGAGTCCAGGCCGGCGACGACGCTGTCCAACTCGTCCTCGGCGAGCTCCGCCTGGGCCACCGGCAGCAGCGACGGCACGAAGAGCACGAAGGTGCCGGTGGTGGCCGCCGACTCCCACGACTCGACCTGCACCTCCAGGTCGGGGTCGGCGTCGGCGACGTCCCGGACCACCCGTACCTGCACGTCCTCGGGCAGCTCCAGCCCGTATCCGGCGAGGAACCCGCGCGGGTCCTCGTCGAGCGCCCGCTCCTTGACCGGGTCGGCCCAGACCTCGGCGACCAACCGGCTGTACGCGGCCACGAAGACCGCTCGATCGACAGGTGTCACACCCCTGCTCCCTTCGATGATCGGCAGCCGGCGGCGACGCCCCGGCGGCGACCGGAAGCGCGGGATTTCCGGGCCGCCGGTTCCGCTTCATCGTGGGCCACCGGCCGATCCGGTCCGCGTCGCGAGCGGGGATTTCATCGAATGTGGCCGCGAATAGGCCACCCTGCGGCGAAAGCCGGGTAATTGGGATTCAGTGGCGTGCGGCGGATTGCGATTCTAGAGACTGTCATCACTGTGAACAAGTAGTAATTCCTCGCCTGTTACCACCCGGTCCGCGCACCTAGGCTGCGATCAACGGACCGCCAGTGCTGAGAGCGGTTCGACGGGGTGCCATGTTCCGCCACCGATCGCTGCCGGAGGCCACCGTGACCATCGACCAGGTGACGACGACGCCCGGCGGCCCGGCCGGGTACAGCGTGGAGGAACTCGCCCGCAAGGTCGGGATGTCGCCTCGCAACATCCGCGCGCACCAGGCTCGGCGGCTGCTGCCTCCGCCGGTGCGGCACGGTCGGGCCGCCTACTACGACGACTCCCACGTCCGCCGGCTGGACGCGATCCTCGCCCTGCAACGGCAGGGCTTCAACCTGGTCTCCATCGAGGCGATGCTCGGGGTCCGGGCCAGTGACGACGCGCCCGACGGTCTGACCGCGATGCTGCAACGGCTCACCGCCGACCGCCCCGCGCTGGCCCACGCGCTGACCCGCCACGGCGTGATCGGCCGGACCACCGACGGCACCGTCCGCACCGTGCGGCCACGCCCGCTGCGTGCCGCCCTGGACCTGCATCGGGTACGGGTGGGCACGGTGCCGGCGCTGCAGACCCTCAGTGAGGTGCTGGACAGCCTGCGGCCGGTCGCCGACGAGCTGGTCGCCGCCGTCACCGCCCGACTGCTGGCGCTCGCGCCGGAGCTGGTCCGCAACGGCCCCGGGGCGTCCTGGGCCGACCTCGACCGGGAGACCCTGATGCTGACCCAGGGTGTGGTCAACGTGCTCACCGAGGCGTTCCGGCTCGCCGCGGAGAACCAGGCCGAGGCGCACGTGGCGGAGCTGTTGGAGAACCACCTCGACACGGACGTGTCACTGGAGGACGGCACGGTCATCGACAACGGCTGAGCCGACGGTCAGCCCGTCGCGGGCTGCCCCTCCGACTGCCGGCTCTGCGCGGCGGTGTCGGACCGGTCCGGCTCGGTCAACAGTTGTCGCCGCGCCAGCCGGTGGAACAGCCCCTCGGGTTGGTCCATCAACTCGTCGTAGGTGCCCCGCTGGACGATCCGCCCCGCGTCGAGGACGACGATGGTGTCCGCGGCACGGACCGTGGACAGCCGGTGGGCGATGACCAACCGGGTCGCGGCCATGCTCGCCGTGCTCCGGGTCACCACCTCCTGGGTCCGGTTGTCCAGGGCGCTGGTCGCCTCGTCGAGGAAGATGATCCGGGGCCGGGGAGCCAACGCGCGGGCGATCAGCACCCGCTGGCGCTGCCCGACGGAGAGTGTCCCGCCGCCGAAGGGCACCATCGTGCTCATCCCCATCGGCAGGGCCTCCAGATCGTCGGCGAGACCGGCCATCCGCGCCGCCTCCCAGACCTGGTCGAGCGGAAAGCTGCCGGCACCGCAGATGTTGTCCCGGACCGAGCCGGCGAAGAGCTGGCCGTCCTGAAGCACCACCCCGCACTGTCGGCGGACCGCGTGCACGTCCAGTTCGGAGAGGTCCTGGCCGTCGTAGAGCACCGCACCCTGCTGCTGGCGCTCGAAACCGAGCAGCAGCCGCAGCAGGGTGGACTTCCCGCAGCCGCTCGGCCCGACGATGGCGACGAACTCACCCGGACGGACGTGCAGGTCGATGTCGACGAGCACCGGCGGCTCGTCCGGCTGGTAGGCGAAGGTGACCCGGTGCAGCGCGATCTCGCCACGCAGCTCGCCCGGATCCACCCGGTCCGGCCGCGCCTCGGGGTCGGCGCGCAGGATGTCGTTCAGGCTGCGCAGCCGGGGCACTGCCGCGATCACCTCGACCCCGGCCGACACCAGCACCAGCAGCGCGCCGAGCAACATCGCGAAGCCGACGTTGAGGATGAAGAAGTCGGCCGGTGCGATCCGGCCGGAGAGCGGCCCCATCAGCACGGCGAACAGGACCAGTTGACCGGCGATCGGCAGCACGGTGGCGAAGGCGACCAGACCCGCCTGGCTCTGCCGGACCCGTTGCAGCGCCGCCCGTGCCGAGGCAGCCACCTCCGACCAGCGGGCGTGGGCACGGGCTTCCGCGGCCGCCACTTTGATCTTGATGATGCCGCCGAGCAACTGGTTCGTCATCGCCGCCGCCCGGTGCTCCGCCGGCAGCGCGGACCGTTGCTGACGGACGATCAACACGGCGAACGCGCCGAAGGTCAGCAGTGTGACGGCGACGATCCCCGCCCCCCACAGCCCGAGCACGGGCTCGACCACGAGGAGCATGCCGAGGGTCACCGCGACGGTCGCCGCCGCCGAGACGAGTTGCGGCAGCAGCGCGCTCAGCGCCTCACCGACGAACGAGATTCCCAGCATCGAGTTGGCGATCTCACCGCTGCTGCGACCGGTGAAGAACCGGGCCGGCAGACGCAGGAGGCGGTCCCAGATCGCCAGCTGCGCGCCGGACTGCAACCGGCCGTCCAACCGCAGCAGCCGTAGGTTCTGCACCACTCCGACCAGCCCGGCGACCACCGCGGCGCTGAGCATCAGCGCGACGAAACCGAACAGGCCGTCCACCTCACCCTGGCGGGCCAACTGACCGAGCACCTCGCCGGTGGCCAGCGGCACCCCCAGGCCGAGCAGCGCCACGCAGGCGGCGGCGAACAGCAGGCCCCGTACGTCGCGGCCCGCGCCGACGAGTCCGGCCCGCAGCAGGTGACGCATCCGGGCGACCGGCGGTAGTGGCGCCTGCACCTGGGTCGCCTCGGTGGCGAACGTCGCCGCCACCGTCGCGCTGATCGGGCGGCGCGCGCGGGTGTCCGGGTCGACCTGGTGGTAGCGACCTCGCCGGAACACCAGCGGCACCGCTACCGCATGCTCCGGGTCGTCACCGGCCCGCCACCCCACCAACGACCCGAGGTCCCGCCGCCACCACCGCTCCGGCAGGCGCACCTCACGCAGGAACAGGCTGGACGCGCGGGACACCGCCCGCACCGCGGCCCGATCGCCCAGTGGCGCGCGACCGCGGTCGGCCGGCTCGTTGATCGGGCTGCCCATCCCCTCGGTGACCACCTCGAGCACCGAGGCCGCCCGCCCGTACCTGTCGAAGCCGGCCTCGACGTCCGGCACCGGAACCGTGCCACTCGCGCCGATCACCCCGATCGAACGGCGGGCCGCCGCGGCGAGCACCGCGGCGTCGACCTGCCGACGCCGCCGCACGGCGCTCAGCAACGCGGCGTCGGCCTCCTCGATCCGGCTCTCCACCATGCGCAGGAGCCGGGCCACGTGCTGGTCGACAGCCGCCCGGAGTTGACCGGCGACCAACAGGTCCCAGCTGCCGTGGCTCTCCACCGCGCACGCCGACTCGGCCACCACCCAGTCACGTTCGGCGATCAGCAGCAGCTCGTGCTCCCCCGACATCTCCGCCGGGCCACCGTCGTTGCGGCGCAGCTGCCCGCCGGCGCTGCGCAGCCACCAGGCACCCCCGGTGGAGGTGAGCGCGCTGCCCTGCGCCAGCGACACGATCTCGCGCCCACTCAGGGTGGACGCCTCCCGGGGCGCCTGCCCGTGGCGCAGCGCGTCGGCGACGGTGACCAACACCAGGTCCACGGCCGCGACCATCTCCGCAGCCGCGGTCCGCGCCCGACGCGACGGCCCCTCGTCCGCCGAACGGCCGAGCCGGACGTGCCGCTCCAGCAGGGACAGGTGTCGCTGGGACAACCCGTGCAACTCCGCGCCGGGCAACGGCACCAGGATCAACTGCCACGCACCGATCGCGGTGGACGTCGGCACCAGGCCCCCCGCCGGCAACCGGGCCACATGGTGACGGCGCGACGGGCTCATCCCGGTCCGCCGCACCGCGAACAGGTCGGCCTCCCCGCCGGTCACCAACCAGCCGGCCACCGGGCCGTCCAACCGGCAGACCTGGCGTACGCCGTCGGCGCAGAATCCGATCAGGTCGCCGGTCGGGGGCTCCTCCACCGCGCCGCTCATCAGTGTCTCCTCGGCTCGTCGTCGGTCACTGGTCCCGGACCAGTCGCGCGTACGCCCCGTCGCGGGCGACAAGTTGCTCGTGGGTGCCGCGCTCCACCTCCCGACCGCCGTCCAGCACGACGATCAGGTCGCAGTCGCGGACCGTGGACAGGCGGTGGGCGACGATGAGGCAGGTCGCCCCCCGCCGACGCAGATGCGTGTCGATCCGACGTTCGGTCTCGGCGTCCAGCGCGCTGGTGGCCTCGTCGAGCACCAGCACCCGGGGGTTGCGCACGAGCGCACGGGCGATCTCGAGGCGCTGCCGTTGGCCGCCGGAGAAGTTGCGGGCGTTCTCCCGTACCGGACTGCCCAGGCCGCCCGGGCGCGCCGCCACCTCGTCGTAGAGGCACGCGTCGGTCAGCGCGGTGACGACGTCCTCGTCGGCGACGGTGAGGTCCCACATGGTGACGTTGTCCCGGACCGTCCCCTCGAACAGCCGTTGGTCCTGGTCCACCATGGCGACAGTGGCCGCCCAGAGACCGTCGTCGGTGCCCGGACGGTCGAGGCCGTCCACGGTGACCTGGCCGGTCCACGGACGGTAGAGCCCGGCGACCAGCCGGCCCACCGTCGACTTGCCACTGCCCGACCGGCCGACCAGCGCCACCCGGGCGCCGGGCGGCAGGTCCAGACTGAAGTCCTCCAGCAGTGGACGACCCAGCGGGTTGTAGCCGAAGGTCACCTTCTCGATGCGCAGATGCCCCTCCATCGGCGTCAGCGGCCGGGCAGGTCGATCCCCGGTGGACGGCAGTGGGTAGCGCTCCACGTCACGGAGCCGGTTGAGGTCGGCGCTCATGTCCTGCAACCGCGAACCCAGCGCGGTCAGGTTGCCCAACGGTCTGTTCATCGCGACGGCCAGGCTCTGCATGGCGACCAGCACGCCCACGGTCATCGCCTCCGCCACGACCTGCCGACTGCCCAACCCGAGCAGCACCGCGGTGGTCCCGGAGGCGAGGAACGCCGGCAGCACGGAGAGCACGGCGGTGGGCACCCCCAGCCGCTGTTGCCGGCTGGCGACGGTGGCGTGCCGCGCCGCGAACCGGGCCACCGCCCGCTCCTCCTCGCCGCCGGCCTTCACCGTCTCGATCAACTGGACCGTGGTGTACACCGTCGTCACCAGCTTGCTGCGGTCCGCCTGGAGTCCGGCGACGGCGGTCGACCGGGTCGAGGCGACGTAGCGCAGCACGCTGACGTTGAGCCCGGCGAGGACCACCGCGCACAGTCCGAGCAGGAGGTCGTACTGGCAGAGCAGAGCCCCGTACACCAGCACCAGGCCGGTGTCGACGACAGTGGTGGCCGCGCGGCGGGTGAGCACCTCGGCGACCACGTCGTTGCCGCGGACCCGCTGGCCGAGGTCGGCGGCCTGGCGCTGGTCGAAGAACGACGGAGGCAGTCGCAACAGATGTCGGAAGAACCGGGCGGCGCTGGCGAGGGCGAGCGCCGTCTCCGCGCGTACGGTCAGGCGTTGCTGGAGCAGGCCGGCCAGGAAGGTCAGCACGGTGGCCACCCCCACCGCCGCCACTAGGCCGGCGAACGCGGCCCGGTCCTCCTGCAACAGCACCCGGTCGACGAAGACCTGGGCCATCACCGGAATGGTCAGACCGACCACGGCGATCAGCAGCCCGAGCAGCAGCATCTGTGCGATCGCCGAGCCGGGACCGCGCCACCGTTGGGCCAGCGCCCGGACCAGCCGGTAACGGGTGCCGCCCGGGTGGAACTCCGGCCCCGGTTCCATGGTGAGCACGATGCCGGTGAAGGCGCCGTCGAACTCCTCCCAGCTCACCGCCCGGGGGCCGGTCGCCGGGTCGTTGAGGAAGACCTTCTTCCGACCGAGCCCTTCCAACACCACGAAGTGCTCGAACCGCCAGAACAGCACCGCCGGCAGCGCCACGGTGGCCAGGCCGGCCAGGTCCATCTGGAAGCCCTTGGCGACCATCCCGTAGCGGCGGGCGCCCTTGAGCACGGTGGCCGCGGTGGAGCCGTCCCGGCTCACTCCGCACACCCGACGCAACTCCTCCAGCGGCACGTGCCGGCCGTGGTGGGCGAGCAGGATCCCGAGCGCGGCGGCGCCGCACTCCACCGCCTCCATCTGGATCAGGGTGGGCGTGCGGACCCGTCGACGCCGGATCCGGGGCAGCTCCGGTGCGTTCGGGACCGCTGTCGACGGCGCGCTCATCGCCGCAGCAACCAGTCGATCGGGTGTTCCTCGTCCACCGTGAACCAGGCGGTGACCTCGCTGGCCGAGTTGAGCTGGAACGGCGGCGGGGTCTTCGTCCAGCGCAGACCGCCCGGGGCGGCCGGGTCCGGCACCAGGGCGACGGTCACCCGGATCACGCTGCCGTGCGCCAGCAGCCGCCGGACGTCCGGACCGGTGCCCAGGAAGGCCCGTAGCGACGCCTCGGTCTCCGGGAACGCGCCGACGGTGGCCACCTGACCGGCCAGGGTGCCGAACACGTTGCGTGGTGCCGCCGCGGCCGCCACCTCGACGGGTACACCTGGTTGCAGCAGCGGAGCGGCGACGGCCGGCGCGTACACGACGGCCTGCAACGCGTCCCCCGCGGTGTCGAGCCGTTCCAGATCGGCCAGGTGCGTGCCCGGGGTGACGATCTCCCCCTCCGACACCAGCCACACCACGACGTACGCGTCACCCGGCGCGTTCTCCACCACCACCTTGCCGTCCAGCGTGCGGAGGCTGTAGAGCGGAGTGCCCTTGGTGACCCGCTGGTGGGGGGACGCCCAGACCTTGGTGACCTGACCGCTTTCGATCGCGTCGAGGGCGGAGATCCCGTTGGAGTGGATCAGCACCCCGGCCGCCTCGACGGTGCGGGGCACCACGGTGCGTACCGACCAGACGCCCGCGGCGACCACGACGATGACCAGTGCGGCGGTGGCCAGCCAGTGCGGCACGGTGGTCAGCCGGACCGCCCGGTCCAGTTGTTCCGGGGCCTCCAACTGGCGCAGTGCCTGCCGCCGGAACTTCATGGCCGGTCCCCCGTCCCGGGCGGGGCGGCGGCGCGGCGCGAGCCGAGCAGGAAGTCCGCCACGCTCGGTTCGACCAGCGGATCGAGCCCGGACAACTCGGCGAAGGCCTGCGAGTCCCCGGCGCCGAGGGCGCACGGCGCCAACTCCATGGCGGTGGCGACGAGGTACATCTGCTGGGTCAGCACTCCCGCGTCCTTGAGGATCATGGCGTAGCTCATCCCTTCGTACTTCCACATCAGCCGCTGAACCCGGGCGGTGACCACCAGGACCGTCTGCGGCGGCCGGGGCATGGCGCCGGCCGCCCGGGCGTACGCCAGCAACCGGTCGGCGGCCGCCCCCCAACCGGCGACCGGCTCCAGCCGGTGCCCGACCGCGTCGTAGTGGTAGAGCCCCGGGTCGAGCCCGTCGCACCGCGCGACCAGCGGATAGATCTCCAGCTCGTAGACCCCGCCGCCACCCGGGTAGGGCCGGTGACCGACCTCCTGACCACCGGCCTCGCCGACGGCGCTGGTGTGCTGCGAGCGGTACAGGAACTCGGCCAGCCGCTCCACCGGCAGCGGCGCTGAGTCGTCGTGTTCGCGCACGCTGCGCCGCTCCGCCACGACCTGGCCGAAGGCGGGATCCACCTTGGCGATCGTGGCCAGGTCCGGCAGCGGCAACTCGATCGCGCGAGCCCCGTCGTAGGGGCGGCGCAACGGCTGTGGCTCGAACCGCTCCCGCATCCGGTAGGTGCCCCCGACCGGCAGCGCGTGCCGACCGGCCCGGGAGCGGTGGTGCAGACGCAGTTCCTCGGGTGACCAGTAGGCCAGCGGCGCGTCGTCGCACTCCGCCTCGAACTCGGCCTCGGTGACCAGGATCCGGGCGGTGGCCAGTTCGTCGAGCACCCGGCCGGCGGCCGCCGGCCGTACCCCGAGCGTGCGGGCCACCGTGTCCGGTCCGACGCCCGGCACGGCGGCGGCCAGGACCGCGCCGAGGGCGACGTCGGCGCAGCCGACAGCGAGGGTGCTCAGCGGCGACGTGGCCACCAGCCGGCCCCGTTCGTGGGCGAGGGTGGCGAAGCGGGAGAGCCGGTGACGGACCCCGGGTGTGTGCGGGCGGCTCTCCGGCAGGCTGCCCCGCCCGAGTCCGGTGGGCACCAGGTCGAGCAGCGCCCGGTCGTCGACCTGGAGGCGGCGTTCCAGCCAGGAGTGGGCGAGCAACCGGCGCAGGAGCAGCTGCGCGGCCAGCACCCGGCTCTCCCCCTCCAGACCGCTGATCAGCCGACCGACCTCGACGTCGCTGACCCAGTCGGCGGCGAGTTGCAGCAGCAGTGCCCGCCGACCCATGCCCGGTCGTTCCAGGGTGAGCTGGAAGCGGGTCTGCCGCAGGGTCAGCGAACCGTCCTCGCCGAGCCGCAGCTCCGCGTCGCGGCGCAGCCGGTACGACTCCTGGATCAGCGGACCGCCGACGGAGCCGCTCACGACGACCGCCGACCGGCCGGTCCCACCACCGTGGTCATCTGCGCACCCCTCGCTAGAAGAAGACGTTCAGCGGGTTGGCCGCCGTCTCGTCGGCGGCCAACGGACCCCGGCCGAGCCGGGCCGGCACGTCCCACAGCCGCCCGGGACCGAGCCGACGCCAGAAGTGCCGCAGGCCCGGCACCACGACCTTCACCACCGACAGGTCGACGTCCGGACGGGACTGGTCGACGACGATCACCTCCAGGCCGGCCAGCTCCGCCCGGCGTACGCACTGCCGCACGTCGTCCCCGACATCCCCGGTCGTCAGCGGCGGGTGGTCGGCGGCGGTGCGGGGCGCTCGGGTGGCGTCCGGGGTCAGCCACCGCTGATCGGCCACCCGTACCGTGCCGAACCAGCGGGCGGTGTCCGGATCGTCGACGCCGTACCGGTTGCGCGCGGAGGTCGGCCCGGGAACGGCGGGCAGGAACTGGTTGACCTCGGTCAACGCCCGGGTCAGGGCGACCCGCGCGTCCAGGTGCGCGCCGAAGCCGACCAGGACGTCCTCCGGCCCGCCGTCGGCCCGCCGGGACACCGCGGCGAACGTGGGTACGCCGAGGTCTGCGGTCAGGTCGAGGGCCCACAGCTCGCGGCCCAGGACGGTGGCGTGATGGTCGACGCAGGCGGCCGTCCACGGGTCGGCGAACGAGGCGAGGTCCACCCCGGGCATCCGGGAACGGTGGTACCACCACAGGGCGACGCTGTCCCGCTCCACGAGTTCGCAGAAGCCCTGCAGGATCGCCTCGGACAGGTTGCCTCCGGCCGCGCAGCCGTTCGAGTCGGCCGAGCACACCCCGAGCCCGGTCAACTCCGGATGTCCGTACCAGCAGTAGGCGGCGGGCAGCTCGCGTGGCGTCCGCCGGGTCAGCGACCAGCCGGTGGTCCAGTCCAGCTCCACCTCGTCAGCCAGCGGGCGGGGGATGCGGTGCAGGTGGCCCAGGTCGCCGTTGAGCCGGTCCCGCTCGGCGTACTGCCGGGGCGAGAACAGCAGCACCTCCCGCAGGTGCACCGCGCGGTCCGGGCCGAGCTGCCGGTACGTCGCCCGGTGCACCGGACGGTCCCCGCGCCACACCCCGCAGTAGCGTTCCACCGCCTCCCCGATCGCGCTCATCCGCGCCTGGAGGTCGGTGCGGCCCTTGCCGCCGCTCTGCCCGCGCAGGTTGCGGCGCAACCCGGCGAGCTGGCGGGGCTGGGCGAAGTTGTGCCCGGCCGAGTAGGTGTGGGTGACACCGTTGTCGGTCGTCTCCAACGGGGTCAGTCGACTCACCACCCCCAGGTACCGGCTGACGTGGTGGGCGAGGGCGGCGTACGCCTCGGCCGGATCCCGGGTGCGGGAGTCCTCGGCCCGGCTGGGTTGGGCACCGCTCGGCGGCAGGTCGATCCGTGGTTCGGCCTTGCCGACGAGGTCCGGGTCGCCGCAGGCGGCGCACTGCGGTTGGCGTACGAGTTGGTGGCTCTCCGTGCTCAGGTCCCGCGTGTCCAGGGCGACCATCCGACCGGTGAGGCGGGGGGACGAACCCCGGACGGCGAGCACGGCGAGTTCGGTGGCGAGCAGCCCGGCGGCCGTGGTGGCCAGGCCGGGTAGGACCGCCCGGCCAAGCTGCGGCAGCGGGTCGCCCAGGTCCTGCCCGTCGAGGAAGGCGTTGACCTGTTCGTTCTCCTGCCACCGTTGCCGCAGGCAGGCCCAGCAGCCGGTGCGCCCCGGCACCAGGTGCGGGCCGAGGAGGATGACGTTGCCGTGTGGCCGGGCCAGGGTCCACGCACGACCGGCGGCCAGGTGGCGGTCGTTGATCGGCGCCAGTCGGGGGTCGAGCATGGACGACGGCAGCACCAGCATCTGAGCGGCGACCGGATCGTCGTCCGTCTCGTCCGGCCCGACCACCGTGACGGCGAGCCCGAGGGTGCGCAGCGCGTCGGCGGTCTCCGCCACCCGGGGCGCCCCGAGGTCCACGATGGTGACCGCGCCCTGCGCCATCCACCGGTGCCCGGCCTCGGGCGGGACACCCCGGGCGTCCCATCCGGCGGCCTCGGCCGTCGAGGTGCCCGCCGGACCGGACACCAGCAGGCCGTGGTCGCGCAGCCGGGCGAGAGCGGAGGCGACGGCGGTGACCGGGTGCCGGGTGGCCAGCCGGGTCACCACGTCGGCCAACGGCTCGACGCCGTCGAGCTGGTCGGCCAGGTCCGCCGCGACCGGGTCGTCGATGAGCAGGCTGCGGGTCTCCCCCAGCACCACCAGCGGACCGTCGGGCAGGCGTACCTGCGCGTAGTCCGATCGGAAGCGCGGACGCCACATGGTTCCTCCCGAGCCTGGTGGCCGCACCGCCGGCCCCGCCGGCGATCACGGCTGCTGCCATCGTCGCGGTCCACCGGTGTCCGATCCGAGTGATGCCACCGGTTTCTGCCGTCGGCGGCGACCGGGGGCGGCCGATGGTCGGGTCAGCCGGCGGTGACGGTGAGCGCGGTGTCGTTGAGCCCCAGCACCGACGTGCCGGTGACCTGCGTCGGTACGAGCAGCAGGAACGTCTCCACCCGGTTCACCCGGATCGACTTTCCGCTGATCGTCTGGCGGTGGCCGGTGGCGATCAGATCCGGGCTCTGCGGCACCATCTGGACGGTGGCCGGACCGCCGGGTGCCGGGCGCAGGGTGTCGGTGGCGTGGATCGTCAGGAAGGTCAGCGTGCCGGTCGGCACCGCCACCGCGCAGTCGGACCATTCGGCCCGGTCCATCGTCCGCTGCGCCGCCGCGCCGGCACCGGCGAGCTGCTGGCCGTAGATCTCCCAGCCGCCGGCGAATTGGCCGTCGAGCAACGGACTCGACGCGACGAGGGAGCGGTTGCTCGTGGTGGACCCGATGCTGCGGGCGAAGACCTCGGCGGCGAGGGCCCGGCGGCTGGTCTCGTCCAATGCCGTACCACCCTGCGTGGCCGGTCGGCCGTCGATGCTCCGGGCGACCACCAGCGAGGGTTGGGTGACCTGGACGTTGTGGCTGAGCTTCCACTGGCCGTCGTCGCCGAGCACGAACTGGCTGACGTCGGTGGGCGCCAGTTCCGAGCCGTTCAGCTTGAGGGTGGCCGTGACCAGGAAGCAGGCCGGGTCTCCGGGCGGCACCGCGAACGCCGGGTTGATGTGCTGGAACGACGGTTGCGGACGCTGGTTGTAGGTGGCCCGGCGGACCGCGGCGATGCTGAGGTCCAGCGAGGGCGGAACCTCCTGGGTCCGCAGCGCCTCGACGTCACCGGCCACCGAGGCGGCCGAGTCGGCCTGGTCGAAGGCGGTGAGCACCAGCGCCGCCCGCTCGCGACCGAACGTGGCCGGACCCTCGGTCGCGGGGGCGGCCGCGTCCACCGGCTCACCACCACAGCCGGCCAGCACGAGGAGCGCCGTCACGGCGGCGACCAGCGGCATCACCGGCACCGGCGCGGCGAGGGTACGCGGGCTCCTGACGGATCTTCTGCCCAGCATCTCGTCCTCCATCCACCACCGGCCGGCGGGAATCGCGCCCGATGAGTCGAGTATGTGAGCGGCTGTCGGGTCCCGCCGGGGGCGGCGCGGCCTCGTGCTGCCCGGCCTCCGGGCGTTGCACCGAACGACGTCATCGGGCCGGGATCGCGGTCACCGATCGGTGTCATCGAGCCGGGCGACCCAGGCGACCAGCCCCGACCGGGAGGCGACGCCGGCCTTGCGGTAGATCCGGGTCAGGTGCGCCTCCACCGTGCGGGGGCTGATGTTCAACTGCCGCCCGATCAGTCGGCTGGTGGCTCCGGTCGCCGCCAGCCGGGCGATGTGCCATTCCCGGTCGGTCAGGGCGGCCACCTCGACCGGGCCGACCGGGCGGGCCAGCCGAAGGCCGACCCGTTCCGTCCCGCACCACCCGGCCAGTTCCAGAGCCCGGCGGCGGGCCCGCGCCGCCCGGCCCGCCTGGTCCTCGGCTTCGGCGGCCCGCGCCAGGGAGGCCAGCGCGAGACTGCGCCGCAGCGCCATCCCACCGGCGCGGAACAGGTCGGCCGCGCTCTCCAGGTGCCGCAACGCGGCGGACACCTCACCCCGGGCGAGCAGCACCTCGCCGTACGCCGACTCGGCGAAGCCCCGCTGCCCGGCGAGGCCGCTCTGCTCCGCCTCGGTCATCGCCTGTCGCGCCTGCCGCTCGGCCTCGGTCACCTCACCGGCGGCGAGCGCGGCGGCGCAGAGCAGCTCGAACCACATCGGCCGGAGGGTGGTCTGCAGGCGGCTCAGCCGGCTGTCACCGCCGGCCGAGCGCACCAGCTCGGCACAGGTCGCCGGATCACCGGACAGCAGTGCCGCCGTGGCCAGCGCCAGTACGGCGGTACGGCCACACCAGGTGGCGAGGTCGGTGGCGATTCCGACGGCGCTGCGGGCCAGCGCCACCGCCCGGTCGTCGTCGCGGGGGCCACCACGCCAGGCCGTCGCCTCCGCCTCGAACGCCAGGGCGAAGCTGAGCAGGTGATGGCTGCCGATGCGCCGGGCCACGATGCCCGCCTCGGTGGCCAGCCCGATGGCCGTGGTCAGCTGACCGCCGTGGTAGGCGACCTGGCTGCGACCGAGCAGCAGTTGGCAGAGCCCGTCGTCGCGGTGCGAGGCCCGCACGAGGGTCAGCCCTCGGTCGAGGTGCCGCGCTGCGTCGGCCTGCCGTTCGAGGTACAACTCGGTCAGCCCGAGCGCGGTGAGGCAGTCGGGGTGGTCGCGGACGTCCCGGTCCGGCAACGCGTCGACGATCCGGACGCCCGCGTCGAGCAGGCCCCGCGCGTCGTCGAGTGCGCCGTCGTGCACGGCGGCGAGGCTGCGGACGGCGAGCAGGCCGGCCCGGTCGGCGGCGGGGCCGTCGCGGTCTCCGGTGAGCGCGTCGGGCAGACCGGCGGCGGGTCGGCGGCCGCCCAGGATGCCGGCGACGCCGATCTCGGTGGCGAGTCGGTAGCCGACACCGGGTGCGGTGTCGGCGGGCAGGGCGGCCAGTTCGCGCCGGCTGATCGCCGCCGCCTCCGGGTAGTTGCCGAGCAGGCGTTCCACTCGCGCCCAGAGCGCGACCGCCTGCGCCCGTCGTCCCTGCGGGTCGGCGGGGAACAGCGGCACGATCTCCTGGAGCAGGGCCCTGCTCTCGGCCAGGTCGCCCGCCTCCCCGGTGATCTGGGCGAGCGCGAGGGCCACGTCTCGGCGACGCTGCGTCGAGCCGGCCGTCGGCCGCAGCGCCCGCAACGCCAACCGCAGCCAGCGGATGGCCAGGTCCGGTGTCTCGCGGCGGATCTCCTGGGCGGCCTGGCAGAGCACGTCGACGCAGCGTTCGGCCCAGCGGCCGTTCGGCAGGGCGAGCAGGCGTTCGGCGTAGCGGGCCTGGTCGGCGGGGGGCGCGCCCAGCTCGACGAGCGCGGTGAGCGCCCGCGCGGAGGCATCGGCCCGCCACGCCGGGTCGGTGTCCTGTGCGACGGCCATCCGCAGCACCGGGTGCCGGAAGGCGAATCGTCCGGTGCCGGGGACGCGGCGGATCAGGTCGAGTCGGACCAGCCGCCAGCCGGCCTCCACCGCACGTGGCGTCGGCACCTGCGCGATCGCGGCGAGCAGGTCGGCGGCGAAGGGCGCGTCGACGACCGCCCCGGCCCGCAGACAGGCCAGCTCGACGGGCGGCAGGCCCGACCACTCGCGGCGCAGCACGGCCACCACGGCGTCGGACAACCAGGCGCCCTGCGCCTCCCGGATCGGGTCGGTGTGGTCCGGTGCGGGGCCGCCCGGCAGCGCCGTCAGGTAACCGGGATTGCCGCCGGTCACGTCGTACCGTGCCCGCAGCTCCGCCTGGTCGGCGTGTGGGTGCAGAGGCGCCATCTCGGCGAGGCTGAGCGGGCTGAGCTCGATCCGGTCGTGTGACGCCGGCTCCGCGTCGGCCTGCTCGCGCGAATCCGGTGGCCCGAACGGCATCGGCGTCGCCATCTGCCGCGGGCGGTAGACGAGCACGAGCAGCAGGGGGGCGGGCACCGGGTAGCGCAGGAGGTGGGCGATCAGGCCGGCGGAGGAGGCGTCCGCCCAGTGCAGGTCGTCGAGGACCAGCGTCAGACCGTCC
Source organism: Micromonospora sp. WMMD964 (assembly GCF_029581455.1). NCBI lineage: Bacteria > Bacillati > Actinomycetota > Actinomycetes > Micromonosporales > Micromonosporaceae > Micromonospora > Micromonospora sp. WMMD964. The sequence continues at coordinate 5,391,055 of NZ_CP120860.1, forward strand.
CGCGCCGCCAGGCCGATCAGCCGACGGGCTAGTTGGTTGGTGCGGAACCGTTGGGCGTCCGACGCCCGCGCCGGCCCCGGTGGCGCCGCGCCGGACTCCATCCAGGTCTCCCCGGTGAACCGCCCGAGGCGTAGCCCGCGTCGGTGTGGCTGCCCGGTCGTGAAGGCCTGTCGGAAGACGTGGAAGGGAACCCCTCGTTCGTCCGGCGCGCACGTCCCGACCGCCCACGGAACGGTGGGAACGCATCGTCGCAGTGCCTCGTGGACGAACCGGGTCTTGCCGATGCCCGGCTCACCGACCACCTCGCAAACCATCTGCCGGCCACGGCTCAGCGCAGCGGCCTGGGCTCTCTCGATACGCGCCAACTGTGGTTGCCGCCCGACGAAGCGCGGGCCCGTTGACGCATTTTCCAGCCCAGATGTCATCACGCAGATCAAACGCTTTCCGGCGCACTCAAGGGGAATGGTCACTATACCGGAGGGCCATCGAATTTCGAAGATGTCCACTCCCATTCCAACACCCGACGTCGGGGTGCAGGTTATTTGCGAGTTTGCCCTTTGAACCGTAGAAAGGGACCGGTCGGATTCCCCGAAAACCAATAAACCACCCCGGATCCACCGGGCCGGGACACACACGACGAAGTCGAGTGGGGACAGGAATCCCATGCGGGTCAGGGCGGATTATCGACCGATCGCGCCCGTCCAGATATCACCAAAACCATGAGCGCCTATGCAAAACGACCGAATCTGCCATGTCCACATCGAGTCCTCGCGCCGCATGCGGCAGCCCTTGGAAGAACCGTCCGCAAGGATTTGTCAACCGCCGAATGACTTGAATCAGAACGCCTCTTGCCTGCCTCCGACCGACCTTCACGGCACGATGCCGACCCGACCGGCAGCCGATAGGCGACTTGAGAAAAAGCGCGTGGCCGAACAACCGGAGCGCCACCCCCGGCGAACCCAGCCCCGCTCGGGATGGCGCCGGCGGCGCAGTGACCGCCACCGTCGCGCGGCGACGTTCACCGGCCCGCGCGTTACGTCAGGCCCCGGCCAGTCGGACCAGGAACTGACAGCCCTCAGGGGTGTTGCGTACCTCGACCCGACCGCCGTGCGCCTCCACCAGGCCGTGGACGATGGCCAGGCCGAGCCCTCCGGAGGCTCCGCCGTCGCCGCGGCCCGGGGTGCGGGCCGGTTCACCGCGGAAGGCGATGTCGAACACCCGGGGAAGGTCACCCGGCGGGATGCCGCCACAGGTGTCGGCGACCGACAGCCAGGCGTCGTCCTCCTCGCGGCCGGCTTCGATGCGTACCGTGCCGTCCTCCGGGGTGTAGCGCACCGCGTTGAGCAGCAGGTTGGTCACCACGCGCGCCAACTCCGGCTCGCTCGCGGCGACCGTCGGCCACCCCGACTCGCTGGCGACCAGCTTGATCCGGCGGGCGTCGGCCAACGGGAACGTGGTGGCCAGCGCATCCGACACCACCTCGCCGAGCGGCACCGCCGTCAACGACAATCGCAGCGCCCCCGCGTTGATCCTGGACAGCTCGAACAGGTCGTCGACCAGTCGGGTCATCCGGTCGGTCTCCAGCCGGATCCGTCGGTGGTAGTCCTCGACCGTGTCCGGATCCCGGACCACCCGGTCCTCCAACGCCTCGGCCATGGCCCGGATGCCGGCGAGCGGCGTACGCAGGTCGTGGGAGACCCAGGCGACCAGGTCACGCCGCCCCTTCTCCAGGTGCCGTTCCCGCTCGCGGGCCTGGTCACGCCACACCGCCGCGCGTGCCAGTCGGCGACCGAAGTGCCCGCCGACGGCGAGGCTGACCACCGCAGCCGCCGAAACGGTGATCAGGACGACCTCGAGGTCGTGTGGGGAGAGGAACATCGCCTCCGCGACCGCCATCACCCCGACGGCGACGGCGACCACCGTGGTGGTGAGCAGCACGCTGAGGTGCACGGTGATCGACCTGCGCCGCAGCGCGCGGAGCAGGGCCGCGCCGACGAGGCCGATGCCCAGCGCCGCGCCGAGGGCGATCGCGAAGATCAGCAGCAGGTCACGCATGGGCCGGCTCGTAGCGGTAGCCGACGCCCCAGACGGTCACGATCCGCTGCGGATCGGCCGGGTCCGCCTCGATCTTCTCGCGCAGCCGGCGTACGTGCACGGTCACCGTCGAGTGGTCCCCGAAGTTCCATCCCCAGACCTGCTCCAGCAGCTCGGCGCGGCCGAACACCGTGGACGGGTGCCGCATGAGATGGACGAGCAGGTCGAATTCGCGCAGCGTCAGAGCCAGCTCCCGGCCGGCGAGGTGAGCGGTTCGGGAGGTGGTGTGCACCACCAGGCCGCCGTCGGCGAGCGCCTCCGGCCGTTCGGTCGTCGACCCGCCGGCGGCGCGACGGAGCACCGAACGGACCCGCAGCACCAGTTCCCGGGGGGAGAAGGGCTTGGTCAGGTAGTCGTCCGCGCCGAGCTGCAGACCGAGGATCCGGTCGGACTCGTCTCCGCGGGCGGTCAGCATGACGATCGGCACGCCGTCCGGCCGTACCCGCAGCTGCCGGCACACCTGCAGACCGCTGATCCGGGGCAGCATCAGGTCGAGCACGACCAGGTGCGGCGTCTCCCGCTCCACCGCCGCCAGCGCCTCCTCGCCATCCGCCGCCAGGCTCACCTGGAAGCCGTCGTTCTCCAGGTAACGGCGAATGACGTCACTCACGGTCTGGTCGTCGTCGACCACCAGCACCCGCTGTGTCACGTGCCTCCCCCGTTCCGGCGCGTCCCGTCCATCGACCCAGCGTAGCCACGCGCCGAGGCACGCCCCCACCACGCAGATCTTGTGAGGTTCTTACGGTTGCGCGCGCACCGCGACCCGCGCGTACCCGGGGTCATACGGTGACCGGAATGCGGATCCTTGTCACCGGTGCGGCCGGGTTCATCGGCTCACACGTCGCCGACCTGCTGATCGAACACGGGCACGAGGTGGTGGCCGTCGACGCGCTCCTGCCGGAGGCGCACGGTGCCGTCGCGCCGCCCTGGACCGATCGGCACGGTCTCGTGCTCGGCGACGTACGTGACGTCGACCTGCTGACCCGGCTACTGGCGGGGGTCGACGCGGTCTGCCATCAGGCGGCCATGGTCGGCCACGGCGTCGACCCGGCCGACGCCCCCCGGTACGCCGCGCACAACGACCTCGGCACGGCCACCCTCCTGGCGGCGATGCACGCCACCGGGGTACGCCGCCTCGTGCTGGCCAGCTCGATGGTGGTCTACGGCGAGGGCCGCTACCACTGCCCGACCCACGGAGTCGTCCGGCCCTCCGGCCGCCGGGCCGCCGACCTGGCCGAAGGCCGGTACGAGCCGACCTGCCCTCGCTGTGACCGGACGCTCTCCCCCGGTCTCGTTCCGGAGGACGCGCCGTTGGAACCGCACAGCACGTACGCCGCCACCAAACTGGCCCAGGAACACCTCGCCGGCGCGTGGGCCCGGCAGACCGGCGGATCGGTCTGGGCCCTGCGCTACCACAACGTGTACGGGCCACGGATGCCCCGCGACACCCCGTACGCCGGGGTCGCGTCGATCTTCCGGTCGGCGCTGGCGGCCGGGCGACCGCCCCGGGTCCTGGAGGACGGCCGGCAGCGGCGCGACTTCGTGCACGTGACGGACGTCGCCGCGGCGAACCTGCTGGCCCTGACGACACCGGCACCGGATCCGCTGAACCCGGTCAACGTCTGCTCGGGTGAACCGCACACCGTCGGCGAGCTGGCCCACGAGTTGGCCACGGCGATGGACGGGCCGCTGCCCGTCACGGTCGGGGGCGGGCGGGCGGCGGACGTGCGGCACGTCGTGGCCGACCCGGCCCGCGCCACCCGGCTGCTCGGTTTCACCGCCAGGATCGGTTTCGCCGCCGGCATCGCCGACTTCACCACCGCCGTGATGAGGGAACCGGCTACGGTCAGGACACCGTCCACAGTAGGTGGTTGACGGCGAGAGCCGTGCCGGCCTGAGCCGCCAACCACCACCGGCGGTGCCCGGCGGGCAGATGCGCGGTGGCGACCAGCAGCCAGACGGCGAACGGTAGCCAGATCCGCTCGACCTCGGCTTTGCTGAGCCCGGAGAGGTCCGCCGCGAGCACCGCCACCGCCGCCGCGACGGGCAGCCACACCGTGGGGCCCGCGCCGACGGCCCGCTCTCGAAGGGCCGCCGCGAACGACCGATGCGGCGGCCGGGCCGACCCGGCGGGCACCGCCCGCCGGATCGACAGGGACGCCACCGCCCGCCGTAGCGCCGGCCCCACCACCGGGCCGGCCGAGAGCAGCAGTGCGGCGAGGTTGGCCCAGACCCAGTAGCCGTACGGGCGATCCGCCGCCCAGCCCTGGTAGTAACGACGGGTCACCAACTGGTAGCCGTCCGGCCACCAGAAACCGGACGCCGTGAACGCGGCGACGACCACCGCGCCCGCCGTCGCCGCGACCAGGAGGACGGCGAGGCGGTCCCGCGCCCGGAGCAGCACCACGGTCAGCGCGAGCAGCCCGACCAGGACGAAGCCGTACGACAGGTAGAGCGCGAACCCGAGCAGCAACCCGCCGGGCACGGCAGCGGGTCGGCCGCCCACCGCCACCAGCGCCAGCCCGCCCGCGACCACCGCGGCGAAGATCCCGTCCGCCGACACCCCCACCCAGACCGCCCCCGGGAACAGGACCAGGAACGGCCAGACCGCCCGAGCCGCATCCGCTGCCCCGAGTGCCCGCAACGTCACCGGCACCGACACCGACACCGTGGCCCCGAGCAGCACACAGGCGAGCCCGGCGGCGGCCCCGCCGCCCAGGCCGATCCGGTCCAACCCGACGAAGAACAGCAGCGCACCCGGCGGGTGAGCGGCGGTGTGGGTCGACCACGAGTTCGGTTGGAAGTCGAGGATCCGGTCGGCGAAGCCGGACAGCATCAGGCCGACATCCGTCACCCGGGGCACCTCGTGCAGGTACTCGGCCTGCACGGTGAGCCGCTCGGTCACGCCGGCCGACCAGCCGTCCACCAGCGCCAGGGAGAGCGTCCAGAGCACCGAGGCGAGGTAGCCGACGACCAGCAGCCGCGGCCAGCGCGTGTCGGCTGCCCAGCGCGTACCGCGCCAGACGAACAGGGCCCCGACGAGCAGCGCGACCGGGGTGCCGAAGCCCAGATGGGGCCGCCAGGTGGCATAGAGCGGGGCGGCGTCGGCGTGCAGCCGCACGCCCCGGTGGTTGAGCAGTGCGCCGATGCCGACGGCGGCGGCGAGCACTGCCACCTCGACGCCGAGGACGATCAGGTCGGCGTACCGGGATCGTCCCGGCCGGGTCATCATGGTCATGGTGACGGCCGACGATACGACCCGCGACCAGGGCTTCGACAGCCGAACGACGGGGACGTCAGGGACTCGTAAGATCCGTTGCCGCGTAAGCGATTCGTAAGACGGCACGACGGTCCGGGTGGTCCGTCGCGGGCCTAGCGTCGCCGGTATGCGCACAACGATCGACGTGGTGCTGCCGTGTCTGGACGAGGCGGCCGCACTGCCTGCCGTACTGAGCGGGCTGCCGCCCGGCTACCGCGCCGTCGTGGTCGACAACGGCTCCACGGACGGCTCGCCGATGATCGCGGCCGAGCACGGGGCCCGGGTCGTCCACGAGCCACGACGCGGCTACGGCGCGGCGGTGCACGCCGGGCTGCTGGCGGCGGACGCCGAGTTGGTCTGCGTACTCGACGCGGACGGCTCGTTCGACCCGGCCGAGTTGCCGAGGCTCGTCGCGGCGGTGCTCGACGGTAGGGCGGATCTCGCCGTCGGGCGGCGTCGGCCGGTCTCGGCGGACGCCTGGCCGTGGCACGCCCGGACCGGAAACGCGGTGGTCGCCGCGCTGCTGCGCCGCCGTGGCGTACCTGTGTACGACGTCAGCCCGATCCGGGTGGCCCACCGCGCGGCGCTGTTGGGACTCGGCGTCGACGACCGCGCGTTCGGCTACCCGTTGGAACTGCTGCTCCGCGCGTCCCGGGCAGGCTGGCGGATCCTCGAACTGGACGTCGCCTACGCGCCCCGGGCCGCCGGCACCAGGTCGAAGGTCTCCGGGTCGGTCCGGGGCACGGTGCGGGCGGCCCGGGACTTCGCCGGAGTACTCCGCGCCGACGCCGGTGGTGGCCGGTGAACGTCCTGCTCGTGGTCGCCAAGGCACCGGTCCCAGGGCTGGCCAAGACGCGGCTCTGCCCGCCGGCGAGTCCCACCCAGGCCGCCCGGATCGCGGCGGCGGCGTTGTTGGACACCCTCGCGGCGGTGCGCGCCACCCCGTCGACGATCCCCGTGCTGGCGTACACCGGCCGGTTCGCCGATGCCGAGCACGCCGCGGAGCTGACCGCCGCGTTGGCGGGTTGGCATCTCCTTCCGCAGCGCGGTGACACGTTCGCCGACCGTCTGGCGAACGCGCACGCCGACACGGCCGTGGTTTTCCCCGGCCGCCCGGTGCTGCAGATCGGCATGGACACGCCGCAGATCCGCCCGGCCCTGCTCACCAGCGCGCTGGAACGGCTCGCCGACCACGAGGCGGTGTTCGGACCGGCGCTCGACGGCGGCTGGTGGGCGCTCGGGCTACGCGACCCGGCGGGCGCGCGGGTGTTACGCGACGTGCCCATGTCGTCCCAGGACACCGGTCGACGGACTCTCGCCGCGCTTCGCGACCACGGCACACACCCGGCGATCCTGCCCGTGCAACGGGACGTCGACGACTGGTCGACCGCGCTGGCGGTCGCCGTCGACCTGCCCGGCACCCGGTTCGCGGACGCCGTCGAGTCGGTCGGTGGCCACCTGACGAGCGGACGCCACCGGTGACCTCGACGATCACCCGTGACGGTTTCGACCTCGTCTGGGGCGGGCTCGACAGCCGGGCCACCGCCCAGGACGCCTGCGGCCCGCCACCTCCGGCCGACCACTGGCTCGTGCACACCGACGGGCGACGTGACCCGTTGCCGGTGCGGCGCTGGCACGGCCCACCCGAACCGGCGATCACGTCCATCGCCGCACGCTGCTCCGGCCCCACGATCGATCTCGGATGCGGCCCCGGCCGACTGACCAGGGCACTCGCCCAGCAGGGTCTCGTCGCGTTGGGAGTGGACATCTCCGCCGAGGCGGTACGGCTGACCCAGGGCCGAGGGGTGGTCGCCCTGCGACGCGACATCTTCGAACCACTCCCCGGCGAGGGCCGATGGGCACACGCCCTGCTCGTCGACGGCAACATCGGTATCGGCGGCGACCCGGTCCGACTGCTGCGCCGGTGCGGCGCGCTGCTCGCGGCGGACGGAACGCTCGTGGTCGAGGTCGAACCCCCGGGAGCCGGGCTGTGGCAGGGGCAGGCGTACGTGCTGTCCGGCTCCACCGGCGACGAAGCGCGACAGGGTCCGACGTTCCGCTGGGCGCGGGTCGGGGCGGAGGCGGTGGCCGACGCCGCTACCGCTGCCGGCCTGCGGGTCGCGACGACGTTCCGCCTCGGTCCGCGCTGGTTCGCCGAGTTGGTGAGCGCATGACCCGCCGCCCACGCGTCCCCGCCCCCGAGGACTTCACCGCGCCGTCGCACTCACCGCTGGTCGCCGCCCGGCTCGGTCTCTGGCTCGGGGTGGCGTTCGGGCTGTGCTTCGTCACCGGTGTCCTCAGCCACCTCATCCAGCACCCGCCCGGCTGGTTCACCTGGCCGAGCCGCCCGGTCAACCTCTACCGGATCACCCAGGGCACCCATGTGCTCTCCGGGATCGCCGCGATCCCGTTGCTGCTGGCCAAACTGTGGAGCGTCTACCCCCGGTTGTTCGTCCGTCCACCGGTGCGCCACCCGATCCGGCTGTCCGCACACGGCCTGGAACGGATCTCCGTCCTGGTCCTGGTCTGCGCCGCGTTCTTCGAGCTGGTCACCGGCCTGTTCAACGTCGCCCAGTCGTACCCGTGGGGGTTCTTCTTCCCGGCGGCGCACTACGCGGTCGCCTGGCTGCTGGCGGGCGGGGTGCTGCTGCACCTCGCGGTGAAACTGCCGATCGTCCGCGCGGCGCTGAGCACACCGCTGCGACGCGACGATCGAGACTCGTCCGGACGGCGGGCGTTCCTGCGGACGTCGGCGGGCGTCGCGGGCGTGGCGGTGCTGGCCACCGCCGGGGTGACCGTGCCGTGGTTGCGTCGGGTGTCTCCGCTGGCGTGGCGTTCGGCGGCCGGACCGCAGGGGGTACCGATCAACCGGACGGCGGCGGCCGCCCGCATCACCGTTCCGGCGGACTGGCGGCTGGAGATCGTCTGGGCGGGTGGAAGGGCCGTCTTCTCCCGCGCTGAACTGGCCGCCCTGCGCCAGCGGACGGCGAACCTGCCGATCGCCTGCGTCGAGGGCTGGAGCGCCTCCGCCGACTGGACCGGCGTACCCGTCGTCGACCTGCTGCGGCTCGTCGGCGCGCCGACCACCCGACCGGTGCGGGTCTCCTCACTGGAGACCGACGGCCTGTACGCCGCCAGCACCCTCCCGGCGACCCACGTCGCTGACCCGCTCACCCTGCTCGCGCTGAGGATCAACGGTGAGGAGCTGTCCCCGGACCACGGTTACCCCTGCCGCCTCATCGCCCCGAGTCGGCCGGGGGTGCTCCAGACCAAGTGGGTGGCCCGGTTGGAGGTGCTGCGGTGAGAGCGGTACGGCTGCTTCTGCTCGTGCTCGGTGTCGCGGCGACGGCGTACGGCGGTTGGCTGCTCCGAGGTCAACTCGACACCACAGTGCCGTGGCTGATCGGCGGGCCGGTGTTGCACGACCTCCTGGTGGCCCCGCTGGTCGGGCTGGCCGGGCTGGCGCTGGGCCGACTGGTGACGAACCGGCGGCGGCGGGCCTGGATCACCGCCGGGCTGGCGGCGAGCGCCACGTTGCTGCTGGTCGCGGTGCCACTGCTGTGGCGACCGCCGTCGGCACCGCCGAACCCGGGCCTACCGGACCGCGACTATCCGCTGGGCCTCACCGCCGGGCTGACCGTCCTCTGGGCCGTCGTCGCGATCGCGCTGGTCGTCGACACCATCGCCGATCACCGCGACCCGGCCCGGCGATCCGAGCAACCCGCAGACCACGCAGAACGGAGAAGTCCCCATGTCTGAACGAGGAGACGGTCGCCCGCCGGTCGGGGTGATCGGCGGGTCCGGATTCTACGAGTTCCTCGACGACGTCACCGAGGTCGCCGTCGACACTCCGTACGGACCGCCGAGCGACTCCCTCTCCATCGGGAGCCTCGCCGGGCGGACGGTGGCCTTCCTGCCCCGTCACGGTCGTCGGCACACCCTGCCCCCGCACCGCATCAACTACCGGGCCAACCTGTGGGCGTTGCGAGCAGTGGGCGTCCGCCAGGTGCTCGCACCGGGTGCCGTCGGTGGCCTGCGACCGGAGCTGGGCCCCGGCACGCTCGTCGTACCGGATCAACTGGTCGACCGGACCACCGGCCGCGAGCAGACCTACTACGACGGGAAGGTACGCCCGGACGGGCAGGTCCCCCGGGTCGTCCATGTGCCGTTCGCCGACCCCTACTGCCCGGTCGGGCGGGCCACGGTCCTCGACGCCGCCCGCGCCGACGGCTGGCAACCGGTCGACGGTGGGACGATGGTCGTCATCGAGGGCCCTCGGTTCTCCACCCGCGCCGAATCACTGTGGTACGGCCAGGCGGGCTGGTCGACGGTCGGCATGACCGGTCACCCCGAAGCGGTGCTGGCCCGCGAACTGGCGGTGTGCTACACCGCGCTGTCCCTGGTGACCGACCTCGACTCGGGTGTCGAGGTCGGTCACGGCGTGACCCAGCAGGAGGTGTTCACCGTCTTCGCCGGGAACATCGACCGCCTCCGTGTCCTGCTCGGCGACGCGGTGCAGGCGTTGCCACCGGACCAGGGAGACTGCCCGTGCGGGCACGCTCTGGCGGGTACGGACAGCGGCATCACGCTGCCATGACGCCGGCCGGTTGACGTCGTAAGGGTTCCGAAAGGGTTCGGGGCCGGTTCGACCGCGGTGGCCGCCATACGCTGTGCGGGTGGGTAAATGGATTCTCCGGTCGCGCCTGGCACGGGCCGGTATCGCCGCCGCTGTCGTCGTGGCCGTCTTGGGCCTCTACTGGTTCCAACCGTGGAAGCTGTTCACCGACACGTACGTCGACGACGCGCTGCCCCCCGCCGCGACGACACCGGTGACCTCCGCTCCCGCGTCGGCTCCGGCGTCGGCTTCCCCGAGCCCGGCGGCCACACCGGCGGCGAACGAGATCCTGGCCTCCGGCGATTTCGTCACCCACGAGCACGAGACGACCGGCAGCGCCGAGATCCGTCGGCTCGCCGACGGGCGTCACCAGCTCGTCATCCGCGACCTGAACACGTCGAACGGCCCGGACCTGCGGGTGTGGCTGACCGACCAGCCGGTCATCCGGGGCACGGCCGGCTGGAAGGTGTTCGACGACGGGAAGTGGGTCGAGCTGGCCCGGCTCAAGGGCAACAAGGGCAATCAGGTGTACGAGCTACCGGCGTCGGCTGATCCAGCCGACTTCCGCAGCGTCTCCATCTGGTGCAAGCGATTCGCGGTCTCCTTCGGCGCGGCCGATCTCACGACCACCTGACCAGGGCCTATGCCTGCCACTCCTCGGCGGGCGTGAGCGGGACCGGCGCGGGCCGCCGCGCCGTCGTCGTCAGCTCGATCCGCCGGCCCTCGGCTGCCGAGCGGAGCAGGGTGGTCATCGTTTCGAGCACGTGCAACGCGACGTCACCACCGGCCCGCGGCGGACGCTGACCGTCGGCCCGGACCAGGTCGATCAGACCGACGCCGCGCGAGCTTCCGGCGTAACCGGCCCGCGGTTCGAGGACCCGCCATTCGTCGCCGCCGAGCGCGAAGAGTCGGACGTCCCCGTCGAAGTAGTTCGGGTCGGGTACGGCGAGCGTGCCGGTCTCCCCGTGCACCTCGATCGGAGCGGCGGTCGTCGTGACGCCGTCGAAGCTGGTGGTGATCGTGGACAGAGCGCCGTTGACGTGTTCGAGCACGCCTGTCACGTGGCTGTCCACCTCGACCGGGATCCGCTGACCGGCGCGCGGGCCGGAGCCGATGACGCGTTCGGCGCGCAGGCGGCTGGCGGCTCCGGTCACCGCGCGAACCGGCCCGAGCAGGTGGACGAGCGCGGAGATGTAGTACGGACCCATGTCCAGCAGCGGGCCCCCACCCGGGGCGTAGTAGAAGTCGGGGTGGGGATGCCAACGCTCGTGCCCCGCCGTGACCATGACCGCCGAGGCGGACATCGGTCGCCCGATGAGGCCGCCGTCGATCGCCGCCCGGGCCGTCTGCGTACCCGTGCCCAGGACGGTGTCCGGCGCACACCCGACGAGGACGCCCGCCGACGCGGCCCGCTCCACGATCGAGCGGCCGTCCTCCAGGGTCACCGCGAGCGGCTTCTCGACGTACACGTTCTTGCCCGCGTCGATCGCGGCGAGCGAGAGGTCGGCGTGGGCGGCGGGGATCGTGAGGTTGAGCACCGTCTGCACGTCCGGGCGGGCGAGCAGGCTCTCGACGCTCACCGCCTCGGCGTCGGGAATCTTGGCTGCGGCCTCGGCCGACCGGGTGGCGTCGAGGTCGGCCAGCGCGACGATGCTCACCGCGGGGTGGTTCGCCAGGGTGTCCAGGTACGCGCGGGAGATGACTCCGAGACCTACGATGCCGACGCGGTGCGAGTCGCCCACAGCATCCCCCTCTCGATCACGGTACGGACGCTCGGGTGCTCCAGCACGTCGACGCTGTGCCCCGGGGTCGTCACCACGACGCGCCCGGCACCCCACTGTCGGGTCCAGATCGCCGGTGACGTGACCGGCCGGTGCCACGGGTGCCACTCCCGGGTGGGGTGGGTGGTGACGGCCAGTACGTCGATCAGGTCGTCGTGCAGCACCCAGTACTGCTCGGTGACCAGGTCGAAGTCCTCGATCCCCGTGGTGACCGGGTGCTCCCGGCCGAGGTCCGTGACGTGCACGGTGTGCGGCAGGAAGTTGTCCTCCGCCGCACCGTGCCGCTCGCACGGCTCCTTGCCCGGGTGCGTCGCGAACTGACCGCCCACCAGGTGCAGGTAGTCCGACGACGCGCGGAACGAGTCGACGATGCCACCGTGCCACCCGGTGAAGCCCGTGCCGGCGACGACCGCGGCGCTCAGGCCCGCCACCTCGGCCGAGGTGATCTGCGACATCGTCACGCACTGCACGACCAGGTCGGTGTCGGCCATCTCGGCCGCGTCGGCGTAGGCCTCCGTCGACTCCTCGACCCGTACGGCATAGCCGCTGCCTTCGAGGAAGGGGATGAACAGCTCCGTCGCCTCGACCGGCTGGTGCCCCTCCCATCCGCCTCGAACCACCAGTGCCTTCGGCTGGGTCACCCGCGCTCCCTCCCACGATCCGTCGCCACCGGACTGACGGTTCCCGCCGCGGCGGGGTGCCACCGACACCGGTGCTTGTCGATCACCGAAACCGTACTAGGTCGGCGGCGGACCCGGCACCGGTCGGGTCGCGGGGCGGTCGCTCAGACGGCGGTACGCGACCACTGCTGGTTGGCGCCGCTGTTGCAGGTGTACTGCTTGAGGACCACGCCGTCCGCGGTCGACGCCGCCGGAACGTCCACGCACTTGCCGCTGTGCCGGGCCCGGAGTTGGAAGTAACCACCGTTGGTGACCATCTGGAACTGCTGGTTGGTGCCGGTGCCGCAGGTGTACTGGATGAGTTCGGCGCCGTCGGCCGTCGACACGTTCACCACGTCGAGGCACTTGCCGCTGTGCCGGCTGACGATGCGCCAGTAGCCGCTGCCGGCGTCCTGGAACTGCCACTGCTGCCACGCGCTGCCGCCGTAGGTGTACTGGCCGACGCGTGCGCCGTTGTCGGTGTTGGGCTGCTGCACGTCCATGGCCTTGCCGCTGTGCCGCACGGTGACCCGGTAGAACGTCCCCGTCGCCGGTGGAGGCGTCGTGGGGTCGGTCCCGACGATGTCGCCCCACGCGTACCGGATCCGGTCGGCGCCGGAGGTGTTGCGAATGCTCAGGTCGAGGTTCGTGCCGCTGCCACCCAGGGAGAACATCGAGTACCAGTCGTAACCGATGGTGCCCGGCTTGCCGCCGAGGGCGGGCCAGTACGTGCCGCCCATCTGGTTGTCGCGCATGACCTGCGCCATGGCCCGGATGTGGCGGACGAAGTTGTCGGTGCTGTTCGCGTCGGCGTAGTTGCGGCCGTCGTTCATGGGCGCACCGAACTCGGTCGCGACCGCCCGGGAGGCGCAGTTGCCGAGCCGGGTCTGGATGTGGCTGCGGAAGGCGTCGTAGGTCATCGCGCCGTAGAAGAAGGCGTAGTGGTGGAAGGACAGCAGTGTCGAGGTGAAGCGGGTGTCGTTGCAGATGTCCCGCAGGTCCTGGCTGAAGCCGGTACCGCCGATGAGCACCCGGCCGGGCACCGCCGAGTAGTGGTAGCTGAGCCAGTTCGCCGCCACGTTGCGCCACTCCGCAGAGCTGTAACCATGCGGCTCGTTCATCGGCTCGAAGTAGACGTTGGCGTTCCCGCCGTACGTGTTGGTCACCGTGGACCACATCGCGTTCCAGGCGGCGAGGTTCGTGATCCTGCCGCCGGAGGCGGCACCGTCCTCCCAGTACGCCAGGATCACCTTGAAGCCCCGCGCGGTGGCCGCGTCGATGGCCCCCCGGTACGCCTCCCACCAGGCCGTCCCCACGGTGTGGGTGTTGATGGGCAGCCGGACGGTGTTGACGCCCATGGTGGCGGCCATGTCGTCGTAGAGGGCGTTCGCCTTCGCCCGCACCGTCGCGTTGCTGTCCGACGAGCTGAGGCCCTGCACGACGAGCGGGCCGGTGCTGAAGTTGTCGCCCAGCACCGCCCAGTTCATGCCGCGGAACTGGTTGGTGGCGGCGGTGGCCGGCGACGACGCGACGACGATGACGCCGGCCATCGCGGTCAGCGCGGTCACCACCGTGATCAGCAGCCGGCGCAGTCTCCGCCTACTCCACGACGCGTTTGTGTTCATGAGATGTCCAATCGGTGCGGAGGTCGGGCTCAGCTGGTCACCCGGAACGTCGCGTCGGCACGGCTCTGGGCGTCGGTCACCGGATCGAGCCGGAGCAGGTAGCCGTAGTGCCGGATGTAGCGGTCCGGGTGGCTGTAGGACTGGAACGACGTCCAGGAGGAGTCGGCCAGACCGGCGACCTGCCGGAAGGTCGCGTCGGCGGCGAAGGTGGCGCTGCCGTCGTTGGCTTGCAACCGGAAGTCGAACCCGTAGTGCCGCAGGTAGTGGCCCGGGTAGTTGACCGACTGGATGGAGACCGTTCCGGAGCCGGCCAGACCGGGCACGAGCCGCCACTGGCCGTCCTGCGCCGGGCTGACATTCGGGTCGATGCGGGCGTCGTAGTCGGCGTGCCGCACGTACCGGTCCGGGAAGTTGTACGACTGGATGCGGTTGACCGCGGTGTTGGGCCAGCGCGCGAGCACCCGACTCTGCTCGGCCGCGGTCAGGTTGAGGATCGTGCCGTGCCGTTTCTTGGTGCCACCCATGGTGTACGAGCCGGACGCGGGCAGCCGGTAGGCGCCCGGGCTCGACGGGTTGGTGGTCAGCACGGGCAGGTAGCCGCGCCCGCTCGAATACTGGTCCAGGTAGAGCACCCACTCGTTGCGGCCGTTGAACGGCATCCACATCGGGCCTTCGACCTGCGCGCCGGTCAGCCCGATGCCGGACAGGTCGCCCAGCGTGGTCCAGGTTCCGAGGATGGAGTTGCTGCCCTCGATGGTGATCTGACCGTCCCGGGACGCCCGCACGTAGCGGTAGGCGCCGACGCCGGCCGGCACCTCGACGATCTGGGTGTCGATGATCTCCTGGTTGCCGGGCCGGTTGATGTACGGCTGGGGCGTGGTGATGCTGCGGAAGTTCGACGTGCGCGCGTAGTAGATGCGGTGCTTGGTGGCCCCGTTGAGCGGGACGTTCGTCGCCCAGTAGAGGACGTAGTCGCCGGTGGCCGGGTTCCAGATCGCCTCCGGTGCCCAGGCGTTGCGTCCGTCCGGGATCGCCCCGGCGACGTTCAGCAACCACGGCGTCGACCAGTTGACCAGGTCGGTGGACTCCCACACGACGAGGTTGCGGCTGCCGTTGTTGATGGCGGCCGACCAGTCCTGGCCGCAGCCGATGCACAGGTCCGTGGCGATGATCCAGTATTTGTCGCCGGCGGGCGAACGGACCAGGGCGGGGTCGCGGACACCACGGGTGCCGACCGGGGAACGCAGGACGAGGCCGCCGTTGTTGAGGTCCGTCCAGCGGAGGCCGTCGGTGCTGTGGGCCAGGTAGATCTGCTGGTCTGTCGACGACTCACCGGTGAAGTGCGCCATCAGGTACCCGACGGTCGGGTCGAGCGCGGCGGCCGGCTTCGGAGTGGCCGCCGACCAGGTGGTGAAGAGCAGGCACGCGGCGACGGCCACCGCACAGAGCCGGGAGAGGGCTCTCGACATGGGTCTGTCTCCTTCGCGCAGGGGCGGTAGGCGATCCGTCATCCGCCGGGAAACCACGATCCGGACCTCTCCTCTGCCAAAGGTCATCTATGTTAGCGCTAACAAGATCAATCCGTACGCGATGCGCTCTTTCCAACCGTGGGCGCGGTGATGTGCCGTCTCGAGCACTGCCGATGCGGCGCTCGCGAGCAGCGGGGCGGATGTTTTCTGCTCGTTAACGTCGCGTTGCGGACAGTGTTAGCGATAGCATCGACGGGTGTCAAGGAATCGAGGGTCCGGGACCCCCCGCCCCCACGGAGGTGCGCCCGTCCACCCCTGCGCGCCGGCGACACGGCCAGTCGGCGCCGGGTGCGTTCGCCAGCCCGCAACCGGCCGGACACAGCATTGACATACTTCACTGCCTGATCTAGCGTCGGGCCGAATCGATTCGACGACCACCTGGTCCCGCTCGGGCGGCGAGGTCGGTGGCGGGATCGGGTGCCGACGAGCCGGCCGGGCGCCGTGGCACGTCACGTCTCCCCGAGGTGTCGCCCGCGGTGTCGGCAGGGGTCAGCCGGCAACCGCGCGTGTGGTCACCGCGGTCTCTTCCAGCTACATCAATCCGTGCCGAGTGGCGGGAGCCCCAGCATGACAAGACGCAGACCGATCCTTGCCTCACTCGCGACGGCAGCCGTCGTCGTGGCCGCGGGCGCGGCCGCACTGACCGGTGGCCTGAGCACCACCGCGTCGGCCGCGGACGTCGCCCCGGCCGCGGCGACCGCCGGCTGCGGTAAGGCCCCGACGTTGACCAGCGGCCAACGGTCCATCCAGAGCAGCGGCCAGAACCGCAGCTTCATCCTGCGGATCCCGGACAACTACGACCGCAACCACCCGTACCGATTGATCTTCGGTTTCCACTGGAACGGCGGCACCGCCGGCGACGTCGACGGCGGTGGGTCGGACGGGGCTGCCTGGTCCTACTACGGGCTGCGGCAGCAGGCGAACAACAGCACCATCTTCGTCGCCCCCCAGGGCAACGGGAACGGCTGGGCCAACCCCGGCGGCCAGGACGTCACCTTCGTCGACAACATGATCAGCCTGATCGAGGCCGACCTCTGCGTCGACACGACGCAGCGCTTCGCGCTCGGCTTCAGCTACGGCGGAGGCATGAGTTACTCGCTGGCCTGCTCCCGGGCCGGTGTCTTCCGCGCCGTCGCGGTCTACGCCGGCGGGCAGCTCAGCGGTTGCAGCGACGGCAGCCAGCCGATCGCGTACATGGGCATCCACGGCATCGGGGACTCGGTGCTCAACATCTCCGCCGGACGGTCCCTGCGGGACAGGTTCGTCCGCAACAACGGCTGCACCGCCCAGAACCCGCCCGAGCCGAGGTCCGGCAGCCTGACGCACATCACCACCACCTACTCCGGCTGCCGGTCCGGCTACCCGGTGGTGTGGGCCGCCTTCGACGGCGGGCACACCCCCGGCCCGGTGGACGGCGGCGGGGACAGCGGCGCCAGGACCTGGACCAAGGGCGAGGTGTGGCGGTTCTTCACCCAGTTCGGCAGCACCGACCCGACCACCCCACCGACCACGCCGCCGCCGACCACCCCGCCGCCGGGCGGCACGTCGCCGCTGCGCAACGCGTCCTCCGGGCGGTGCCTGGACGTCAACGGCGCATCGCAGTCCAACGGCTCGGCGGCGATCATCTGGGACTGCCACGGGCAGAGCAACCAGAGCTGGACGTCGACCTCGGCTCAGGAGCTGCGTGTCTTCGGCGGCAAGTGTCTCGACGTGAACGGCGCCGCCACCGCCAACGGCAGCTCGGTGATCATCTGGGACTGCAACGGCCAGTCCAACCAGAAGTGGCGGCTCAACTCCGACGGCTCGATCACCGGAGTCGGTTCGGGCCGCTGCCTGGACACGGTCGGCACCGGCACCGCCAACGGCACGCGTGTCCAGATCTGGGACTGCAACGGCGCGGCCAGCCAACGATGGAGCCGGAGTTGAGTTCGGCGAACGCAGAAGGAGGCTCAACCATGCGACTTCGCAAACCGTCCACCCCCTGGCTGGGCGCGGCCATCGCGGTCATGGTCCTGTTCGCCATCGGGGCGTACGTCCTCACGACCGTCACCTCGGCGGCCGCGGCCACCACCGCCGGCTGCGGCAAGGCACCCGGACTGAGCAGCGGCACCCACACCATCCAGAGCAGCGGGAAGAGCCGCAGCTTCATCCTTCGGCTGCCCGACAGCTACAACAACACCTACGCCCACCGGCTGGCCTTCGGCTTCCACTGGTTGGGCGGCACCGCCACCCAGGTCGCGTCGGGCGGGACCGACGGAGCCGCGTGGGCCTACTACGGCATGCTCTCGCAGGCCGACAACACCACGATCTTCGTCGCCCCGCAGGGCCTCAACAACGGCTGGGGCAACTCCAACGGTGAGGACGTGACCTTCACCGACGACATGATCCGTACGATCGAGAACGCCCTCTGCGTCGACACGACCCAACGTTTCTCGGTCGGGTTCAGCTACGGCGGGGCGATGAGCTACTCCCTGGCCTGCTCCCGGCCCACCGTGTTCCGAGCGGTCGCGGCGATCGCCGCCCCCGGGCCGATCAGCGGATGCAGCGGGGGCACCCAGCCGGTCGCGTACCTGGGGATCCACGGCATCAACGACAACATCCCCAGCGGGCGCTCGCTGCGCGACAGGTTCGTCCGCAACAACGGTTGTGCCGCGCAGAACCCGCCCGAGCCGAGGGCTGGCAGCCTGACCCACATCACCACCGCCTACTCGTGCCAGCCCGGATATCCGGTCCTCTGGGCCGCGTTCGACGGAGGCCACCAGCAAGGCCCGGTGGACGGGTGCGCCGGGTGCGAGAGCGGCGCGCGGAGCTGGGTCAAGCAGGAGGTGTGGCAGTTCTTCAGCCAGTTCGGGTCCACCCCACCGCCCACCACTCCCCCGCCGACGACGCCGCCGTCCGGCCAGCAGAACGTGATGATCGCGGGTAGCCAGTCCGGCCGGTGCGTCGACATCCCCAACTCCAGCACCAGCAACGGGACCCGCCCGCAACTGTGGGACTGTCACGGCGGCGCCAACCAGCGCTTCACCCACACCATCAACCGCGCCCTGACCGTCTACGGCAACAAGTGCCTGGACGCCAGCGGAGGCGGCAGCAGCAACGGCACGGCGGTCATCATCTGGGACTGCAACGGCCAGGCCAACCAGCAGTGGAACCTGAACTCCAACGGCACCATCACCGGAGCCCAGTCCGGGCTCTGCCTCGACGCCGTCGGCTCCGGCACCACCAACGGGACGCAGCTGCACCTGTGGGCCTGCCACGGCGGGGCCAACCAGCGGTGGAGCACGCGCAGCTAGGGCCTGTTTGCGCCGATCCAGGAGACGCCGCCGCCCGGTTCCTGTCCCGGGCGGCGCGTCACCACCCGGGCGGCTAGTGCTCCGGAACGGAGACGTGGGCGGTGACGATCCGCCAGCCGACGGGCAGGCGTACCCAGGTCTGGGTCTGCCGCCCGGTCGCGGCGGCGCCGGCGTACCCGAATCGGGTTGTCACGACCGCCAGGTCCGGGCCGAAGGTGGTGATGACGGGGTCCACCAGCCGGCGACCGGCGGGCAGTGGTGGCTGCGCGGCCCGCCACTTGCGCTGCTCGTCCAGCCCGTACTGATGGTCGGCGAGGCCGAACCGCACGGTCCGCTCGGAATCCCAGAAGTACCCGCAGATCCGGTCGGCATCGCCGTCGGCCAGAGCCCGCTCGTAGTCGGCGAAGGCCGCCGTCACCTCGGCGACCACGTCGGTCCGGTCGATATCCATGCGGTTCGTCCCTCCGATCCGTCGGGTCCGGAACTGGTGGGCCCGGTCGGAGCCCTGGCGCCCCGACCGGGCCCGTCGGCTCAGCCGCTCAGGGCCGACGTCCGCTGCTCACCGTCGGACCGGTCAGCGGCCGGGTCAGCCCGATCCTCGTCGTCCTCGCCGGGGTCGGGTTCACGGGGAGCGGGACGACCGAGCGCGAAGACCGCGCAGATCGCCGCGACGAAGAGGTAGCCGAGCGCGACCTGGCCGTTGGCGTTCCACTCGATCCGCTCGCCGTGGATCAGCCCGACGAACGACAGCAGCGCGCCCGAGCCGGCGAAGATCCCGGCCCGGACGAACCGTTTGTCGATGATGAAGACCACCACCGCGCCGAGTACCAGGCCGGCGAGGATCGCGCCCTGACCGAGCACCAGCAGCCCGTCGTAGACCACGCCGGCACCGTTGAGCGCCTCGTCGCCGACCGCGGCGGCCGTCGTACCGGCCGCTGCCAACGCGTTGTCGATCTGCCCGGTCGCCCAGGCCGCGATGTTCGGGATCAGCGCGGCGACCACCGCGGCGGCGTGCGCCCGGGGCGTCGCCTGGAACGCCTGTGCCCCGATCAGCAGTCCGATGTAGAGCAGGATCGGCACGATCGCCGCCGTCGGGAAGATCGCCCCGAGCAGACCGAACATGCCCAGGAAGCAGAGCACCGCGATCACCACGCCGGTCGCCATCGAGTAGCCGCTGCGCCCACCCGCCGCCTTCCAGCCCGGGTGTCCGACGTAGACCGCCGGTGGGAACGGCGAGCCGAGAGCCGCACCGATCACCGCGCCCGCGCCGTCGGCGAGCAGCACGCTGCGCAGGTTGTAGTTGTCCCCCGCCGTGGCGGCGCTCTCCACGTTGGTCATGCCCTCGGTGAAGTTGTAGACGCCGAGCGGAATCGCCGTCGCCAACAGTGGTGCCATGTCGGCCAGCCCGGCGACCAGCAGGTCGATCTTGAACGAGGGTACGGCGATGGCGATGTCCCGGGCCGCCGCCGTGACGTCCGGCACCGACATCGCTCCGCCGGCCCAGCCGATAGCGGTGCCGAGCAGCAGCGCGGCGAGCCCGATCGGAAAGTTGAACGGCAGCTTCACGTCGGTGAGCAGGCCGATCAGCAGCAGGGCGAAGACGGGCAGGGCGACCCAGGCCAGCCGCCACATCTGCCCGGCCGGGTTCATCGAGATGAACGTGATGGAGATTCCCGCGAGGGTGCCGAGCAGCGCGGCCCGGGGCGCGTACCGGCGGATGTAGGGCCCCACGAACGCGCCGATCAACACGATCACGCCGATGATGAAGGCCCATGCCAGCCCGGCCTCCCAGGCGCGCACGGGATCCTGGGTACGCAGGTAGATCGGGAGCATGATGACGAAGATGACGATGAACATGTGTGGCACGCTCGGCCCGTACGGCAGGGCCGTCACGTCGCTGCGGTTCTCCCGTCGGGCCAGCCGACGGGCCAGGTAGGTGTAGTAGATGTTCCCGGCGACCAGGGCGATGCCGAGCGCCGGCAGGATGGTGCCGAACACCTCCCCCTCGGGGAGGTTCACCACGGCGAGGCAGAGCCCGGTCAGGGTGAGCACGTTGACCAGGACGTTGACGCCGAAGCCGAAGAACGCGTTGGTGTCGCCGCGTACCCAGTAGGGCAGTGGGGCGACTGAGGGTCTGGTGGAGGCCATGACTGCTCCCGGTCAGGAGGAGGGCTGCAACACGGGGGTGGTGGGCAGCGCGGCGCGGACCTGCGCCGAGTCGGCGACCCAACCGAAGATCCCGCCCTGGGCGGCGATCATGTCGAGCCCCACCCGCTGGAACTCCGGGAAGTAGGACCCGACGCAGTCGGCGAGCACGAGGCACTCGTACCCGCGGTCGTTGGCCTCCCGGACGGTGGTGTGCACACACACTTCGGTGGTGACCCCGGTGACCAGGAGACTACGGATGCCCCGCTCGGTGAGCAGGGCGTCCAGGTCGGTGGCGTGGAAGGCGCCCTTGCCCGGCTTGTCGACGACCGGCTCGCCGGGCAGCGGCGTCAGCTCGTCGACGATGTCGTGGCCGTACTCGCCGCGGATCAGGATCCGACCGTTCGGCCCGGGGTCACCGATCCGTTTGCTGGGCGTACCGCGACTCAGCTTGGCCGGCGGGCAGTCGGACAGGTCCGGCAGGTGCCCCTCGCGGGTGTGCACGACGGTCAGGCCCACGGCGCGGGCGTCGGCCAGCAGCGCCGCAAGCGGGGCGATGGTGCGGCGAAGCTGACCGACGTCGTTACCCAGGCTCTCCCCGAACCCGCCGGGTTCCAGGAAGTCGCGCTGCATGTCGATGACGAGCAACGCCGTGGTCGAGAGGTCGAAAGCGTACGGGGTGGGCCGCGCGGCGGCGATGGTCAACATGGACACCTCACGTGGTCGTGGCGGCGATGACGTCGTCGGAGGTGGTGACGCAACCGAAGACGCCGCCCTGCATGGTGACCATGTGCAGTGCCGCGTCGTGGTTGGCCTTGTCGGTGGCGCCGGTGCAGTCGGAGAGGATCAGGCACTCGTACCCCCGGTCGTTCGCCTCGCGCATGGTGGTGTGCACGCAGACGTCGGTGGTGATGCCGGTGAGGATCAGGTGGGTGATGCCCCGGGTGCGCAGCACCAGGTCGAGGTTGGTGGCGTAGAAGGCACCCTTGCCCGGCTTGTCGATGACCACCTCGCCGGGGGCCGGTGCGACCTCGGGCACGATCTCCCATCCCGGCTCGCCGCGGACCAGGATCCGACCGGCCGGGCCGGACGAACCGATCTCGGCGCCGATGCGCGCCGACCGCCAGCGCTTGTTCGCCGGCAGGTCGGACAACTCCGGGTCGTGTCCCTCCCGGGTGTGCACGACGAGCATCCCGAGTGAACGGGCATGCTCCAGCAGTCGGGCGGTGGCCGGCAGGCCCGCCCGGGTGAGGCCGATGTCGTAGCCCATCGCATCCACGTAGCCGCCCGGTCCGCAGAAGTCGGTCTGCCAGTCGATGCAGAGCAGTGCGGTGTGCGCGGTGTCCGCCGTACCGTCGTACGGCCACGGGTAGGGGTTGGCCGGTACCGGCCCGATGCTGCCCATCTTCTCGCCTCCTGTCGTTCCTCGCTGGTGCCTGCCGCCCTACCTCCCGGCGGCGGCCTGACGGTGGGCCCGCCACCCACCGGCGGCGCTGATGTCCACGGCCGGCGGGCCGGCGGCGTACGCCTCGCAGAGAAAGCCGAGCACGTCCCGCCCGTCGTGCAGCCGAACCCAGCCGAGCGAGAGCGGAGCCGGCACTCCGGCCAGCAGCTCACCGACGGCGGCCGACGGCAGACTCCAGAGCTCGACCTCGATCGGCTGACCCTGCGGGTCGCCCGGGGGCACCCGGACCAGGCCGGGCAGCCCCTCACCGTCCGGGGTCTCCATCCGATAGAGCCGATACAGCGGCGCGGTCCGTGCCGCGCCGACGAGAGTGGCCCCACGCCCGGTCAGCTCACCGTTGCGGGACTCGCCGTTCAGATGTCGGCCGACGACGGCGATCAGCGTCCGCGCCGTGGTCGGCAGCGCGTCGGCCGCCGCCGCAGCCGGCGACGCCTCACCGACGCCGGCGACGAGCGCGGCGGCGAGCCGGGCCAGTGTGAGGTCGCTGAACGCCGGGCCGAGCAGGGTCAGGCTCGCCGGTCGGCCGTTGTCGGTGAAACCGTTGGGTACGGTCACCGCGGCCAGATCGAGCAGGTTGGCGAACTGGGTGTAGCGGCCGAGCATGGCGTTGCGCCCGATGGGATCCTCGGCGATCTCGCCGCGGGTGAACGTGGTGCCGACGGTGGGCACCACCAGCACGTCGATCTCGCGCCAGAGCCGGTCGACCCGGGCGCGCAGTTCGCGGAGCCGGTGCTGACCCCGGAAGGCGTCGACCGCGTCGTAGCGCCACCCGGTCTCCAGCACGGTCCGGGTGACCGGGAGCACCGAATCGGGGTGCCCTCGCAGGAACTCGCCCAGCCCGACGAGCCGCTCGGCGACCCAGGGCCCCTGGTAGAGCAGGTCCCCCGCCGCGAAGAAGTCGTCGAGCGGCACCGGCCGGGTGGCGGCGACCAGGGTGCCCAGTCGTCGTACGCCGGCGGTGAACCTCTCGCTCTGTCCCTCGTCGCCGAAGAACTCCAGGCCCTCCGCGCGAGGCACCCCGAGGCGGAGCGTCCCCGGTGCGTCGCCGCTCGCGCGTTCGGCCGGCAGCGCGCGCCCCCACGGGTCGGCTTCCGACACACCCCGGGCGGCATGCAGCACCTCGACGGCGTCCGCGACGTCCGTGGCGAAGACCGACACGCAGTCCAGTGAGCGGCAGGCCGGGACCACACCGGCCGTGCTGAGCAGCCCCCGGGTGGGCTTGAGGCCGACGATCCCGTTCAAGGCCGCCGGGACTCGGCCGGAGCCGGCGGTGTCCGTACCCAGGGCGAAGCCGACCTGGCCCGAGGCCACCGCGACGGCCGAGCCGGAGCTGGACCCGCCGGAGACGAGCCCGCCGCCGAAGACGCTCTCGCAGCTGCCGTACGGCGAGCGGGCGCCGGTCAGGCCGGTGGCGAACTGGTCGAGGTTGGTCTTGCCGACGAGCAGGGCACCGGCGTCGAGCAGTCGGCGTACCACCGGAGCGTCCTCGGCGGCACGGTACGCGAAGTCGGGGCAGCCGGCGGTGGTGACCATACCGGCGACGTCGATGTTGTCCTTGACCGCGAAGGGGATCCCGTACAGCGGCAGGTCGGCCGGGTCGCGGTGGCGGGTCAGCCACGCGGCGTGGGCCCGTAGGCCGTCGGCGGCGACGGTGCTGATCCAGACCGGCCCGCCGTCTCGGCCGGAGAGCCCGGCCAGGACACGTTCGACCTGTTCGACGGGGGTCGTCGCGCCGCTCAGGTACGCCGACCGCAGGACCGAAAAGGGACCAACGGGCTCTGACATACTGTCGATTGTCGACAGTCCTGTTACGAACAGCGGCGCGATTGGTAACGAGCCCGTGTCGGGCCGCCCGTGGTGGCTAGCCGAGGTACGAGCGTGCGCCGTGCGCGGAGAGCACGGCCAGCACCTCCTCCGGGTCTCCCCCCGCGACGGCCTCGAACAGCCGCTCGTGCCGGTGGACGCCGTCCAGCGGCTGCGCCAACTCGGCCTCCCGACGCAGGTTGATCGCCATGTAGAGCTGCAACTTCACCAGAATCGAGTCGTACACCATGGACAACTGGCGGTTGTCGGCGAGCGCCACCAACGCGACGTGGAACGCGCGGTGCGATTCGGCGACCTCCATCCGATCGCCGAGGCGGACCGCCTCCCCCATCCGGTCCAGAGCGGCCCGCAGGCCGACCAGGTCGCTCTCCCGGCCCACCGGGATGCCCGCGCGCACCGCGAAACGCTCCAACACGTCCCGCAGCTCGTACAGCTCCCGCACGTCCCGCTCGGAGAGGGTGGCGACGCGGACCCCGCGCCGTGGCACGTGCTCGACCAGCCCTCGCTGGGCCAGCAGCCGCAGCGCCTCGCGCAACGGCGCCCGGCTGATCCCCAACCGCCGGGTCAGCTGCTCCTCCACGAGGCGTTCACCCGGGTCACTCCTGCCGCTGAGGATCTCGCGGGTGAGCCGGGTGACGGCGAGGTCCACCAGGCTGACACTTTCCAGCTCACCATCCATCGGCGATGCGGCCACGTCGTTCACCCCGCCGAGTCTGCCACCTGCCGCACGACGACCGACGCGGACGCGGTCCCCTCGGTCCGACGCCGAACCTGCGAGTCGTCGCACCCGAGGTTGGCTGAACCGTTTCCGGTCGCCAGGGCGGCCCGGCCGGTGGTGAGGCCACCGCGCCCACGGAGGACGCGGCGGGCCCATGATCAATTGATGGAAAGCAGCTCCACCGGCCCCCCGGACCTACTTCTCACCATTTGATCATCGTGCGCCGCCGGTGGCCGCCTGACCGACCCGGCAGCAGCGGCTCCGGTGAACGCGACCAGGACAGCGCAGCACTGACGCTGGTCGATGTTGCCAGAACGCCTTCAGACGTGTTGGAATGGCTCATATCGCCGCAGCGCGGGGGCAACCGCGCTGGGAACGGCAAGCACGGGAGCATCGCAGTGCCGGCAGCGCGCCGCCTGGGCAGGCGCTCGCCTGCCGCATCGCCGGGCCATCTCCACGACGACGGGCGTCCTGCCGACCGGCGGCCTCGCCCGCCGCGCGTGTCCCCCGGTACGCGTCCCCGGCGGCCGAAGCGCCACCTGCCCCGCCCGCCGGGGGCGTCCGAATCGGCCTGCCAGCACGGCAGAACCGGCGACGAGGTGAGAAGCGGTAATGATTTCCCGAGAGAGTTTGGCTGGGTGGTACCGACACCGCCTGGTGTGGGTTGCGGTGATCCTGCTGGTGACGTCGGCCGGTGCGGCCGTACTGGTCAACCGCTTCGGCTCGGAGGCGGAGCCGGCGGATCTACAGGCGCAGATCGTGGCCCGGATGCGGACGACGCTCGAACGCGTGGACCCGGGGCAGCACAACCACGCCGGGCACGGCGCGCAGCAGGTGGCCGCCGGGGAGGAGAAGCCGCCGGTGATCTGCGGCGTGCGCGTCTACGGCTACGAGCCGGCCGAGGTGACCACGCTCGCCGAGGTGAAGACGGTCTACGGCTTCCACCTCTGCGGGGTCGCCGAGCGCAAGCGCCCCTGGGACGTGGCCGTCAAACTCGCCGGTCCGGTGATCATGGACATGTCCACCGAGCCGCCGGGCATCCAGGTGGTCGAGGCGACCGAGGACGTCAGGTTCATCGACCGTCTGCGGCAGATGTTCCCGGCCAAGTACGCGGCGTTGGCGCAGGAGGAGGCGCTGACCGCCGCGGAGATGGCCGACCAGCGTCGCCGGTACGACGCCGCAGCAGGGCTGTGACCGCACCGGGCAGGGGGTCGCTCCCGCACCCGACCGGCCGTCGGATGCGAGGCCGCCAGGCCGCGCGTTGACCATCCGCGCCATCGGGCGCGCCCGGTCCGGGCAGCGTGGTCGATGCCGTCGCCCGCGGTCAATGGGCCGCGGCCGCGCCGCAGCGCGCCGTGCGCAGACCCGTCATTGATCCGACGATTGCGGACAGCTCGATCCACATCCGGCTATAGACAGATCAACATTGATATTTACATTTATTGATGCAACAGTGGCCTTGGGAGCGTTCCCACCCCCCGCACCAACGAACGGAGGATGAACAGTGCGTTCACACCAGTTAGGTCAATCCGGCGGACCGTCCCGGTCAACCATCCGTCGGTCGCTCCAAGCGCTCGTCCTGCTGTTCGCGATGGTGGTCGGCACGCTGCCGTTCACCGGCGCCGCCCAGGCCCACGGCACGATCATCAACCCGGCGAGTCGGGCCTACCAGTGCTGGAAGACCTGGGGCAACCAGCACATGAACCCGGCCATGCAGCAGCAGGACCCGATGTGTTACCAGGCCTTCCAGTCCAACCCCGACACCATGTGGAACTGGATGAGCCAGCTGCGCGACGGTCTCGCCGGCCAGTTCCAGGCCCGCACCCCGGACGGGCAGCTCTGCAGCAACGGCCTCTCCCGGAACAACTCCCTCAACCAACTGGGAGCCTGGAAGGCGACCACCGTCAGCAGCAACTTCACGGTGCAGCTGTACGACCAGGCCAGCCATGGAGCTGACTACTTCCGGGTGTACGTCACCAAGCAGGGCTTCAACCCGGCCACGCAGCAGCTCGGCTGGGGCAACCTCGACCTGGTCGCGACGACCGGGCGGTACGCGCCGGCGCAGAACATCTCGTTCAACGTCTCGGCGTCCGGACGCAGCGGGAACCACATCCTGTTCGTGATCTGGAAGGCGTCGCACATGGACCAGACCTACATGTGGTGCAGCGACATCAGGATCGCCTGACCGGCGACACGGCACTGCTCCGGCCCAGGGCGTGAACGCCCTGGGCCGGCGTGTCTCCGGCGGCGACGCGGTGGCCGACAGCCGCCGACATCCGCCCGACCGACCATCAGCAAGACCGACGCCTGACCACGCTTGAGGAGGTCAGGCGTTCCTGGTCGTCGACAACCGGCGGTCGGACCCCGCGGCAGGTGATCGCAACAGCCCCGAAACTACCGGTTGATATCCCTGGAATTTTCTGCCAGCCTGAAGGCCATCGATGAGTGTGAACGTTAACATGATCGTTTTCGCCGCCGGAGGTGCCCCACCGACCGCAACCCACCCATCTGCCAGGTGACAGCGCACCACCACCCAGCGAGCCCAGCGCCCGCCACCATTCCCCGCCAGGCCACCGGGCCACTCCCACTACTGGAGGATCACCATGGTTCCCCGGACCCGTCCCACCCGTCGCATCCGACCACGAACACTCACACTTTCCGGAACTGTCGCGATAGTTGCGGCCCTCGTCGTGTCGCTGCTACCCAACCTCGCCCAGGCCGCCGAGACGACACTCGGTGCGGCCGCGGCCCAGTCCGGCCGGTACTTCGGTGCCGCCGTCGCCGCGAACAAGCTCGGTGACAGCGCCTACACGACGATCCTGAACCGGGAGTTCAACAGCGTCACTCCCGAGAACGAGATGAAGATCGACGCGACCGAGCCACAGCAGAACAACTTCACCTTCGGCAACGCGGACCGGATCGTGAACCACGCACTCTCCCGGGGTTGGAAGGTCCGCGGCCACACCCTGGCCTGGTATTCGCAGCAGCCCGGCTGGATGCAGAGCATGGAGGGCTCCGCGCTGCGCAGCGCGATGCTCAACCACGTCAGCCGCGTGGCCGGCTACTACCGGGGCAAGATCCACTCCTGGGACGTGGTGAACGAGGCGTTCGAGGACGGCAACAGCGGCGCCCGTCGTAACTCGAACCTCCAGCGCACCGGCAACGACTGGATCGAGGCCGCGTTCCGCGCCGCCGACGCGGCGGACCCGGACGCGAAGCTCTGCTACAACGACTACAACACCGACAACTGGACCTGGGCCAAGACCCAGGCGGTCTACAACATGGTGCGCGACTTCAAGTCCCGTGGCGTGCCGATCGACTGCGTCGGGTTCCAGTCGCACTTCAACGCCAACTCGCCGTACAACAGCAACTACCGCACGACGCTGTCCAGCTTCGCCGCCCTCGGGGTGGACGTGCAGATCACCGAACTGGACATCGAGGGCTCCGGCACGACGCAGGCCAACACCTACCGCAACGTGGTCAACGACTGTCTCGCCGTGGCTCGCTGCAACGGCATCACCGTCTGGGGCGTGCGCGACTGTGACTCGTGGCGTTCCGGCGGCACTCCGCTGCTCTTCGAGTGCAACGGCAACAAGAAGGCCGCCTACACGTCCACCCTGGACGCCCTGAACAGCGCGGGCCCCGGCCCCACCCCCACGCCCACCACGCCGGGCCCCACCCCCACCGTCCCACCGGGCTCGGCCAACGAGATCGTCGGCACCCAGTCCGGCCGGTGCGTCGACGTGCCGAACGCGGCGACCACCAACGGCACCCGGGTGCAGCTCTACGACTGCAACAAGCAGACCAACCAGGCCTGGACCTACACCTCGAGCAAACAACTCCAGGTGTACGGCAACATGTGCCTCGACGCGGCGGGCTCCGGCAACGGGGCGGCGGTGCAGATCTACAGCTGCCACAGCCAGACCAACCAACAGTGGAACGTCAACTCCAACGGCACCATCAGCGGCGTGCAGTCCGGGCGATGCCTGGACGTCTGGAGCACCGCCAACGGCGCCCAGATCCAGCTCTACGACTGCCACGGCCAGACCAACCAGCAGTTCCGGCTCGCCGCCCTGGGCGGCGGCTCCACCCCGACGCCGACCCCGACGACTCCGCCGCCCACCACCACGTGTGACCTCCCGTCGTCGTACCGGTGGTCGTCGACTGGCGCGCTGGCGCAGCCGAGGTCCGGTTGGGTGTCGCTGAAGGACTTCACCGTCGCGCCGTACAACGGCCAGCAGCTCGTCTACGCCACCACCCACGACACCGGCACCACGTGGGGCTCGATGAACTTCGGCCTCTTCAGCAACTACTCCCAGATGGGCTCGGCCAGCCAGAACGCGATGAACTCGGCGACCGTCGCGCCGTCGCTGTTCTACTTCGCGCCGCGCAACATCTGGGTGCTCGCCTACCAGTGGGGCGGCCCGGCGTTCTCGTACCGGACCTCCAGCGACCCGACCAACCCCAACGGGTGGTCGTCGCCGCAGACGCTGTTCAGCGGCAGCATCTCCAACTCCAACACCGGCCCGATCGACCAGGCCCTCATCGGCGACGACCAGAACATGTACCTGTTCTTCGCCGGCGACAACGGCCGGATCTACCGGGCCAGCATGCCGATCGGGAACTTCCCCGGCAGCTTCGGCTCCAACTACACCACGATCATGACCGACACCACGAACAACCTGTTCGAGGCCGTCCAGGTCTACAAGCTCCAGGGCCTGAACAAGTACCTCATGATCGTCGAGGCGATCGGCGCGAACGGGCGCTACTTCCGCTCGTTCACCGCCAGCAGCCTGGGTGGCACCTGGACGCCGCAGGCCACCAGTGAGAGCAACCCGTTCGCGGGCAAGGCCAACAGCGGTGCCACCTGGACCAACGACATCAGCCACGGTGAGCTGCTGCGCACCAACGCCGACCAGACCATGACCGTGAACGCCTGCAACCTGCAACTGCTCTACCAGGGCCGCTCCCCCAGCTCCGGCGGCGACTACGGCCTCCTGCCGTACCGCCCGGGTCTGCTGACCCTGCAGCGCTGACCATCGGAACACGCCGGGGGGCGGGCGGGCTCGGCACACGACGAGCCCGCCCGCCCCTCGTTCCCCCACCACCACCCAGGAGGTACCGACAGTGCGACGACCCGTAGACCACCCGCCACCCGCGGGGAACACCCCTGCCGACCGAGCGACACCCGGCCGTCGGGGACGACTGTTCAAGCTCGCCGCAGCCGGGATCGCCGCCGCGGTCGGACTGCTCACCATCACCGTGGCGACCGGCTCGGCGTCGGCGGCCGACAACCCGTACCAGCGCGGCCCGGACCCCACCCGGACCAGCGTCACCGCCGTGAACGGCCCCTTCGCCAACACGTCGGTCAGCGTCCCGACCGGGTACGGCTTCAACGGCGGCCGGATCTACTACCCGACCGACACCAGCCAGGGCACCTTCGGGGCCATCGCGATCTCGCCGGGTTACACGGCGTTGTTCTCCGCCGAACTGGCCTGGATGGGGCCGTGGCTGGCCTCCCACGGGTTCGTGGTGATCGGCATCGAGACCAACAGCCGCAACGACTTCGACACCGCCCGGGGCACCCAGTTGCTCGCCGCACTGGACTACCTCACCCAGCAGAGCCCGGTACGCGACCGGGTCGACCCCACCCGGCTGGCGGTCGCCGGTCACTCCATGGGCGGCGGTGGCGCGCTGAGCGCGGCCATCCGACGCTCGTCGCTCAAGGCGGTGGTCGGGATCGCGCCGTACTCACCGTCCTCGAACCTGGCCAACGACCGGGTGCCCACGATGATCATCTCCGGGCAGGCGGACACGGTGGTCACCCCGTCCTACGCCACCGGCCTGTACAACAGCCTCCCGAGCACCACTGAGAGCGTCTACCTGGAGGTCGCGGGGGCCGATCACGGGTTCATGGTCGGACGGTCGAACCCGGTGATGGTCCGGACCATGCTGCCGTTCGTCAAGATGTTCGTCGACAACGACGCCCGGTACAGCCAGTTCCTCTGCCCGCTGCTGGACAACAGCGGTGTGGTCACCTATCGCAGCACCTGCCCGTTGCTGCCCTCGACACCGCCCACGCCGACGCCGACCCCCACGGATCCGCCGACGCCGACCCCCACCCCGACCGTCCCACCGGGCTCGGCCAACGAGATCGTCGGCACCCAGTCCGGCCGGTGCATCGACGTACCCAACGCCTCACGCACCAACGGCACCCGGGTCCACCTCTACGACTGCCACGGCCAGACCAACCAGCAGTGGACCTACACCTCGAACAAACAACTCCAGGTGTACGGCAACATGTGCCTCGACGCGGCAGGGTCGGGCAACGGGGCGGCGGTGCAGATCTACAGCTGCCACAGCCAGACCAACCAACAGTGGAACGTCAACTCCAACGGCACCATCAGCGGCGTACAGTCCGGGCGATGCCTGGACGTCTGGAGCACCGCCAACGGCGCCCAGATCCAGCTCTACGACTGCCACGGCCAGACCAACCAGCAATTCCGGCTCACCGCGCTCTCGCGATGAGCACGGCGAACTGAAAGGGGCGGGCTCGGCGTGACGCCGGGCCCGCCCCTCGTCCGTCGTCCTCGGCGGGCGCCTAGCCGGCGGTCGCGCGGGCGGCGGTGTCGATGAGGTCGGCGACCTTGCCGGGTTGGGAGACCGCCACGGCGTGGGACCCGTCGACCTCGACCGTGGTGGATTTGGCCCGGTCGGCCATGAAGCGTTGCAGGTCCGGCGGAATGCCCTTGTCCTGCTTGCTGATCAGGGTCCACGACGGGATGGACTTCCAGGCGGTCTTGGTCACGGATCCCGTCTGGGCGCTCTGCGCGGCGGGCCGCTGCGTGACCGCCATCAGCGCAGCGAGGTCGGGGTCGACGTCGGCGGCGAACACCGCCGGGAACTTGTCCGTTTCGATGTACTGCTCCATGGACATCGACCCGTCGGGGAGGCGGAACGGAACCATCTTGATGGAGGTACCGAGTTCACTCCCGGGATACTTCGAGATCAGGTCGAGTACGCTTTCGCCGACGTCCGGGCTGACGCTGGCGACGTACACCAGAGCCTTCACATTGGCGGCGCCGTCCGCGGCCTCGGTTATCACGATTCCGCCATAGGAATGAGCGACCATGACGACCGGACCATCGATGCTGTCCACGACGGAACGGACGTAGGCGGCGTCCTGCTGCACGTCACGCAACGGGTTGGCGACAGCCATGGCCGGGTAGCCTCGACGCTTGAGGTCGGCGATCACCCCGTTCCAGCTCGACGAATCGGCGAACGCCCCATGGACGAACACAACAGTGGGCAGCCCCGCCTGGCCGGGCGAGTCAGGTGCAGCGGTCATTCGGCATCACCTTTCGGAAGTCCCCTGCCGCTGACGTCACCACACGTGCATAGGCGGCGGGAACGTTCGATGGGGCGTCTCACTCGCAGCCCCGTGCCGGCCCGGGATCCGGGCCTCGGGGGGCGGTACAGCATTAATATCCAGCACGGATGAGCCCTGTGTCAGCGAAATCCGAAAGCCGCTCGGCGGGCCGCTCACCAGAGGCGGAGAGCTATCCCTGCGACGAACCGTCACCAGCGGTGGCGGCGCGCAGCTCCTTGAGCACGTACGTGGCGGCCTGCTCGACGACGCGAACGCCCGCTTCCTGGCTCGCGTGATGGTCGGAGAGTACGGCGATCAGCCAATCGTGGCGTGCCTCGACGATCCGTCCGATGCTGTTGACGATCCAGCGACCGCCGTCGACATCGGCGGTGTCCCAGCCGTTCTTGACGTAGACGGACCGGTTGCCCGGCTCCCCGGCGGCGGTGACCCCCCATCGCTGCTCGGGGATCACCTTCTTCATCAAGCCCAGGACGAAGGTACGGTCCTGCGGGGTCAACGGTCCCGTCGGCGACGT
Source organism: Micromonospora sp. WMMD964 (assembly GCF_029581455.1). NCBI lineage: Bacteria > Bacillati > Actinomycetota > Actinomycetes > Micromonosporales > Micromonosporaceae > Micromonospora > Micromonospora sp. WMMD964. The sequence goes on from NZ_CP120860.1 coordinate 5,423,966, forward strand.
CAACGCGGTCAGCAGACGGAGCTGGTCGGCAGCAGTGGTCGTGGTGAGGCCCCAGTGCGAGTTCGGCTTGGTCTCCCGCAGACCGAGTGCGCGGTTCGCGGCGGTGAGTCCGCGCGAGCCGTCGATCCGCTGCCACAGCGCCACCGCCGCATCGTTGTCACTGGACACGATCATGTCTTCGGCCAACCGCCGAGTGCCGGAACTCAGGGCCTTGCCCGCCGGTTTCTGCCTCAGCAGCAGGGCCGCGAGGATGTCGACCTTCACGATGCTGGCCGTCTCGAACCGTTTGACGCCGGCCGTCACCGCCGCCGTTCCCTGCCGATCCAGTGCCGCCACCGCCAGGTGACCGTCGTACCGCTCCACGTAGGTCTCGATGCGCTTCCTCGCCTCGGCGACCAGGTCGACGGCGGGTGTCGTGGGAATCGGCCGGGCAGGAGACGGACCGTGCGACGGGCCGGCTCCCCCGCCGTCGAGAGCGCGGGTGGCACCGAAGGCGGCCGTCGCAACACCCGCCAGAGACATGGTGACCGCGGAGACCACCCAGCGGCGTGTCAGCTGTCGACCTTCCCGCTCAGCCAAGACGGGCCACCGCCTTCGCCGCGATCGAGTCCACCGCGGCCCGGCTGCCCGGATCCGGAAGGCTGACCGTCGAGACCGTCTCGCCTCGTTTCAGCATCACGAAGTACCTCACGCTGTGCGGGATGCCGGCACGCTCGATCCGGCCTCGGATGAGAAGACCTTCGCCCCCCAGGTAGTGCGCGTCGACGACGGCGAAGGAGAGCTGCGACCCGTGCACCGGGTAGCTCGCGCACCGCAGCAGAACCCGACGGACGTCGTCGACGTTCCGCTCGGCCCACCCGGGTTCGTACGTCTCCACCACGTGATGGGCGGATGACGAGCCGTCAGACGGCTGGTAGTAGCGCTCCACCGCAGCGCGGCGATGGGATTTCGCCGGGTAGTCGGTGCTCCGATAGTCGGGGCAGTCGACCTGCTCCCACGGCCAGGGCGGCAGACCGCTACGGGCCTCGTCCTCGTGCCAGCCCGAACCCAGGTCGGCCGCACGCAGCAGGGTGCCTGGACCGCTCGGCTCCGCGTCGGCGGCACGCCGCTCGTCGGGGCCGACGCCGGGCTCCGGCCGATGGCACCCCGCGGCCATCACCACCAACGCCGACAGGACCACCGGCAGGACAGCGGACGAACCTCTGCCTCTGCCGCGAATCCGGCCTCGGCCCGTCCTGCCGCTCGACACCGACACCGAACCTCCCCGAGGCAGACATTCACCGCCGGGGTCCGCCACGCCCCGACCGCAGACAGGACCGGTCAATGGCGTTCCTCGGCGAACAGCTCGGAACGGCTATCGCCGAGCAGTTCGCGCAGGCGGCCCAGGGAGCGCATGCTCTGGCTCTTGACGACGGCGACGGAGACGCCCACCACCTCGGCGGTCGTCTCCACGCTCAGGTCGTCCCAGTAACGCAGGACGATGATCGCTCGATCCCGCAGCGGCAGGGTGGCGACCGCGTCCAGCAACGTCATCCGCAACTCGGTCGGATGTTCCTCGCCCCGATCGGGCGGCACCGACATCGCCAACTCGCGGCTGGAGCGGCGCCGCTGCTGGTCGATCATGCAGCGCAGCAGTACCTTGCGGGCGTACGCGTGGGGGTCGTCGGCCCGGCGGACCCGCTTCCAGTTGGCGTACACCTTGGCCAGTGTCGTCTGGGTGAGGTCCTGGGCGAGGTGCCAGTCGCGGCACATCAGAAACGCGGCGTCGCGCAGGCGACCAGCGGCCGCCTGCGCGAACTCCACGAAGTCCTCGTCAGCCATTCGACCGCGCCAGCGACGCGAAGTTCTTGGCGCCGCTTCGCACGAGCTCGGCCGGAATCCTCGTCCCCCAGGTCGGGTTCGCGGCGATCGCGATCGCCTCGTCCACCGAGAGGGCGGGCGGTGCCGGCGAGGTGCCCTTGCCCTCCCAGAACAGGCAGGTGGAGATCATCACATCGACCTGGAGGCCATCGTGGTGGTAAACCGTGACCATCTCGTTCTGCACGCAGTTGTCGGGAACCTCGGTCAGCTCCACCGTCCCCGGTGCCGGGTTGTCACCGAGGCGGTCCTGGTAGACGGAGAGCCGCAGCATGCCCGGCCCTTCGCCCCGGTCGAGGTGGAGCTGGACGTACGGCATGCCGGGGCCCGCACCGCTGCTCTGCAGGCTCGCGTACCCGCCGGTCTTCCCCTTGGGCAGGAGCCGGGTCAACAGTTCCAGGGCGCCCTGCGGTGTGGCGGTCAGCAGCTCACCGCCCGGCCCCGCCCCGATTCGCACGGTGTCGATCACCGTGGTCGACGGGGTCGGCGACATCGCCGGGTTGAGGGCTCCCCCCGGCTTTCCACCGGCGTCGTCGACGAACCCGTCCGTGGTCCCCGCCGGGGACGGCGTGGTCGTGTCGACCCGCCCACCCAGCGAACCCACGTTCATCCCACCGGGCGGACCGTCGTCACCTGTCCCGACGCCGAGCGGCCCGCCGACCAGACCGATCACGACCAGCATCACCAATGCCGACCCGCCGGCGCCGACCTGCGCCAGGCGGCGCCGACGGCGCAGTCGGCGGCCCTGCACCATCGCCCGCTCCACCAGGTCACCCAACGGTGGGGCGGGGTGGTGGGCCAGATCGTCCCTGAAACGTCCACGGACGTCACCCATGTCCCGTACCCCTCCTCGGCCCGGCCGCCCTGCGCGGCGATCCGTCTCCTACCTGACGCGTTGGCGGGCCGATTTGGTTACCGTCTTCCGGCGCGAATTTTCCTCAGCTCCTGCCGACCGGCACAGTGGGTCGTGCGGGTCACGGTCCGTACGGCATCCTAGGAGGTTAGGTTGTCGGCGCGGAGGCGGTCCAACTCGGCGAGGTACATCGCCTGCATGTGGTCGTAGTGCCGGACGAGCAGCGTGACCTCGTCGACGCTGTAGCCCTCGATGAGCCGCTCCGTCCACTCGGCGAAGCGCTCGTACGGTCGCTTCAACTCGGCGGCCCGCTCCGGCCGCAGGGTGACGATCACCCGCCGCCGGTCCGCCGGATCGCGCTCGGCCGTCACGTAGCCCGCCTGCTGGAGCCGACGGAGCATGCTGGTCACCGCCCCGGTGGTGAGGTTGGTCCGCTCGGCGACCTGCCCCGCCGTGGCGGATCCCGCGTCCGCCAGGTAGTCCAGGCACTCCAGGTCGCTCACGGTGAGGCCCAGCCGCTCCGCGATGGCGTACCGGAACACCATCGACAGCCGCGACATCTCCCGCCCGGCGTGCATGAGGTCGGCGATGGCGGACGCACGGGCCGGGTCGTCGGACATGCCGGCAATCATGCCTCCGGCACGGTCACCCGGTGCAGCCGAGGTAACAGGCGGGTCAGCACCCAGTGCGGTGCGGCCGCTCCCCCGGTGAGGCGGCGCATCAGCCCGGCGGCGGTGTCGACGGCGCGGAAGGCGTAGGGCACCATCTCGTCCTGGTAGTCGGCGATCGCCTGCTCCACCGGCGTGCCGTTCGCCCGGGCCTGGACCAGCCTGCGGCCGAGCAGGGCGGCGTCGCGGAGCGCCGTGTTGCCGCCGTGAGCGCCGAACGGCGGCATGACGTGCACGGCGTCGCCCATCATCGTCGCCCGGGGCACCGCCCACCGGCGCGGACGCCGGCCGGCGGCGAAGAGGTTGAGCACCGTGGCGTCCAGTTCGGCCGTGGCGACCAACCGCCGGACGACCGGGTGGAAGTCCGCACTCATCCGGGCGGCCAGTCGCCACAGCGCCAGCAGGTCTCCGCGTACGCCGGTGGGCACCTCCTCCTGCCGGAGCAGCAGTCCCCACATGACGTAGTCGTAGCCGGTGGGCGCGTAGCTGCCCGGGGCCAGGCGCGCGAACGCCTCCTGCGGGCTCTCGCCGAACCGCATGGAGGTGAAGAAGAAGGCGCGGCCCGGTTGGTCGGCGATGGCCAGGACCCCGCTGGTCCGCAGCGCGTCCGGGATGACGCTCTCGCCGTTGCGCAGCAGGGGTGACCGACCGTAGATGCCCGCCATCGGAGTGTTCGCCGGGTCCGCGTCCGGCATGAGCTGCGCGCGTAGCGCCGAGCCGACGCCGTCCGCGCCCACGACGACGGTCGCCCCGGCGGCCCCGCCGTCGGAGAACCGCAGTCGGAGCTTCGACGGGCCGCCGCCGTCCACCGCGACGGCCTCCTTGCCGTAGTGGATGCGCCCGTTCAGCCCGGACTGCAGGATCGACCGCAGGGTCAGCCGGTCGACCTGACGGGTCGCGTGTGGCTGGTCCTTGAAGGTGATGGTGAAGGCGTCCCGCAGTCGGCTGTCGGTGAAGCGGAGGTACCCGCCGGGTTCGTCGCCGGTGGCCAGCGCCAGGTTGTACAGCTGGCGGGGCAGGCTCTCGCGCAGCGCCGCCAGCCCGTACCGGTCGAGGATGATCCGGTAGCCCTGCCGCCGGACGAAGGGGCCCGGGTCCCGTTCGTAGACGTGCACCTCGATGCCGGCACGCATCAGGTACTGGGCGAGGCAGAGGCCGGAGAGGCCGGCGCCGGCGATCGCCACCGAGAAGTCCGTCGATAGCCGCATGCATTTATCTTAATGACTAAGATGATTTGGGCAAGGGCACCGACGCACGTCGCCCGACCGACGTGAGCCTCCCGCTTCATCGCTCCGTTGTCGGCGTAGCATCGGCCGTTCGCGCGCCACATCTCGTGGATGTCACCGCCGGTAACGCCAGCCCGGCCCGACCGCCGCGCACGCCGCCTTCGCCTTGCGCCCGCCCCCTGCTCAGCGGGGTCCCGCCCGCCGGACCCACCCACCAGGCCCGCCCCCTTTGCTCTGCACCCATCCAGGCACCACGCACGTTCCGTAACCGTCGCCTCAATGGGTGCAGAGCAAAGGGCGAAGCAAGGGTTCTGCGCCTGACGGCGGCAGCGATGCCCGGTCGGCTCCCCGCGGACCTCGTCCCCAAAACTCGCGGCGACTCCGCAATCGATAATGCTGGCGTGCCTGATGAGTTGGTTCGCAGACTGGTTGAGGCCAAGCGACGGGAAGAAGAGATCGACCGCCGAGCGTGCTCTCGCAGCAGCCCGCGGCGAGCAGTACGCCGAAGTGATCGACATCGGCTTCGAGTGGGACCCCGGCGCTCCGCTGCCGCACCTGCTCGCCAACAGCTCCCGCGCGTACGTCGTCTGCTACGCCCGGCCGGAGCCGTGGTCAGGGATGGAAGGCGGCGAGGATCAGACCCGCGTAGCGACGCCAGACGGCCGGATCGCGTTCGTCCAGCGCGATGAGTTGGCGGACCACGCCGCACAGCACGACGCGGACGTCCAGGGTGCCGACGTCCGCGCGGATCGGCCCCGACGCCCTCGCCGCCTGGAGCAGCCGGCCGATCAGGTCGACGAGTTCCGCGGCGGGCAGCAGGCGGCCTTCGAAGAAAACCGCCGCCAGGCCGCGGTCGCGGGCGAGATGGTCGAGCAGGTCCGGCACGTAGTCGAGCAACGCCCGGTAGGCGTCGTCGGCGGCAAGGGCGGCCAGGGTACGCGCGTGCAGCGAGCGGAAGCTCTCCTGCGCGACCGCCAGCACCAGCTCATCCTTGGTCGGGTAACTACGGTAGACGGTGGCCCGCCCGACCCCGGCGCGCGCCGCCACCTCGGGCACTGTGACGTCCAGGCCGCGTTCGGCGAACAGGTCACGGGCCGCCGCGACGACCCGCTCGTGGTTGCGCAGCGCGTCCGCGCGCCGAAGAGCGTTCACCGTCGGTCTGCTTCGGGCAGAGGCAGCCCCGGCCCCGGGTCGACGTCGAAGCCACTCTCGTGGACCCGCTGGAACCGACCGTCCTCGGCCAGCGTGGCGAAGTAGTACATCTCCCGGTGGACGACCGTTCCGTCGGTCATGGTCATCGTGTACCGGTGCCGCTCGGCGTAGTTCAGGCCGTCGTACAGCTCGTCGAGCACGGTCACCGCGCCCTCGGCGACTCTGCTGCGGATCCCGGCGACCATCTCCGCGAACTCGGCGCGGTCGCGCGTCCGACCGTCGCCGGTGTGCACGAGGTCGGGGGCGTAGTACCTGTCCAGGGCCTCCTCCAGGCTGAGGCGGGGCTCGAAGGCCACGTCGCGGATGGCGTCGCTGATGCGTACGGGTGTCATCGGGTTGTCCTCTCGACTATCCGGACTCCCGAGTCCGGATAGCGCCGACAGTACCGGACTCAGGAGTCCGCTACCAGTGAGGGGTAGGCTTGACCTCACATCCACGTGAGGTACGACGGGAGGCAGGAATGAGCACCACCATCCGGATCGGTGAACTCGCGGCCCGTACCGGGGTCAGCGTGCGATCCCTGCGCTACTACGAGGAGCAGGGTCTGCTCGCCAGCCTGCGCAGCCCGAGCGGTCACCGCCGCTACGTCGAGGGCCAGGTCGAGCGGATCATCCTCATTCAGCGGCTCTTCTCCGCCGGCCTGAACAGTCGCACCATCGTCGACCTCCTGCCCTGCGTCGAGTCCCCGAGTACGGCCACCTCCGAGGCGGCCTTCGAGCGGATGCGCCAGGAGCGGGACCGGATCGATCGGCACATCGAAGACCTGATCAAGACCCGGGCGGTCCTCGACGAGCTGATCAGCGCCAACCGCGCCCACCGTAGGGAACTCGCCAGCGCATGAGCCGGTGCGGCCGACTCGGGCGGAGAGAACGATGCCGATCAGGGTGCCCGGCCGCCTCGTCCATGCGTTCCAGGTATAGCTTCGGTGGATGGACATCGTCGTCGCGTGTCGGGCCTTCGTCGCCGTCAGCGGCCACGGCAGCTTCACCTCGGGCGCCGCGGCGGCGGGAATACCCCAGTCCGTGGCCAGCCGCCGCATCGCCGCCCTGGAGGAGCACTTCGGGTCGCGGCTGTTCGACCGGAGCTCCCGCGCGGTCCGGTTGACCCCGTTCGGGCAGGACATGCTGCCGACGGCGCGACGCCTCGTCGACCTCGCCGACGCCATGGCCGACGACGCCGAGCGGGCCCGGTTGCGGCCGCTGCGGGTCGCCGTACCCGAGATCTGCCCGCCGCACCGCCTCGCCGCCCTGGTGGTCGCGGCCCGACGGCAGCGAGTCCAGTTGGAGGTACGGCCGGCCGGTCCGCAGGAGCGCGAACGGCTCTGCCAGACCCTCGAGGTCGATACCGCGATCGTGGCGGTTCCGGAGGCGACGGCACTCTGGCGGGTGCCGCTCGGGCTGGCCGCCCGGACTCCCTTCCCGGCGCCGACGGTGTTCCTGGAGACGCTACGCACCGGCCGGGCCCGCACCCAGGCACGCCGCCGGATCCTGATCCAGCCCGAGGACGACGTCGCGCACCTGCGGGATCCCCTGACCCGCGCCGGCCAGTCGGCCGGCCTGGCACCGGCCCAGGTAGCGATCGCGCCGTCCCTCGTCGACGCCGCGGCGGCGGCCCTCGGCTCCCCCGACCTCCTCCTGTGCTCCCGCCGGCAGGCCGAGGACTTCGCGCTGCACTGGTGCCCCCTCGCCGGCCCGCGGCTCCTGCGGGGTTACGACGTCGCCGCCGGCGCACGCGAGGACCTCGACCAGCTCCGCACCGTCCTGTACGCGGACGTCGCACGATCCCTGGGTGCCGCCGGGGACGGCGCAGCCGGTGACCGACCGAGAGGAGCCACGGAATGAGCGCCACCGCCGTCGTCCGCAGCGCACGTGACCTGCTCGACGAGGCGGGACTGCGCGGCGCCTTCCTCGTCCGCGACCTCGACAACGGGCAGGAGATCGGCTTCGACGCCGACACCCCGTACCCGTCGGCGTCGCTGGTCAAGGTGCCGCTGGCGGTCGCCGTCCTGGAACGGGTCGCGCGCGGGGAACTCGACCCGGCGACACCTGTCGACCTCGTGCCCGGTCGGATCACCACGCCCGGCCCGACCGGGATCAGCCGCTTCCGTCATCCCGCCCGGATCTCCGTGGACGACCTGCTCTACCTGAGCACCTCCGTCAGCGACGGGGTTGCCGCCGACGCCCTGTTCGACCTCGTCCCGCCGACCGCGGTCGCCGCCGAGCTGCGGCGACTGCGGATCGGGGGCATCTCCGTGCGGCACCGGGTCGCCGACCTCGCCGAGACCCCGGCGGAACGCCTCGGCCCCGACGAGGTGCACCTGGCCCACTCCCTCGCCATCGGCGCGGCGACCCCCGGTCAGGGCCATCCGGTCGCCCAACTCGACGTCACCCGTGCCAACGCCGGGTCGGCGCGAGCCTTCGTCGACCTGCTACACGCCCTCTGGCGGCCCTCGGCGATCAACGAGAGCACCGCCGCCCGCGTACGCGCTCTGTTGGCGGACAACCTGCACCGGCAGCGGCTCGCCCCCGACTTCACCTCCGACGCGTCCCGCTGGTCGTCCAAGACCGGCACCCTGCTGCACCTGCGCCACGAGATCGGGGTGGTGGATCATGCTGACGGGCAGTCGTACGCGATCGCCGCGCTCACCGCCTCCCGGGTGCCCGCCGTCGCGCAGCCCGGCAGCGAGGCGACGATGGCCCAGGTCGCCCGGAGCCTGCACGACCACCTGCGGACGGGCACCCTGCCCTGGTGGGGTTAGGGCCGCAGGCGCCGCTCACGCAGCCAGACCAGCACCACCATGGCGATGTTGACGGCGCCGAGGATCAACAGGGCCGCGTCACCGGAGTCGGTGGACCGGTCGATCGCGTAGGGCTCCCCGTCCGCCATCACCGTGTTGACGATCCCGAACAGGACGTTGTTGGCGACGTGGAAGGCGACCGGCGCCTCGATGCCGCGACTGACGACGGCCATCAGGCCGGTGCTGACACCGATGAACGTGTAGTAGCCGAACAGCCAGGGGTCGGCCGACCCGTGGACCACGGCGAAGCCGAGGCCGGAGACGACGAGCCCGACGACCAGGGCCGGGCGCACCGCGCGCACCCAGGACGCGGCGGCGGGCAGCACGGCGCTCCGGAACATCAACTCCTCGCCGGCGGACTGGATCGGGGTGCTCAGGACGGTGACCGCCAGCACGCCGATCGTCGTGCCGGTGACACCGAAGGCGGTCCAGCCCGGGGAGTCCGGCGCGACCAGCGCCACGACACCGATCCCGGCACCCACCAGCAGCGTCGCTCCGGTCAGGTAGTGGGCCAGGCGGCGGGCGTCGAAGGCCCGGGGGAAGCTGATCAGGCTCCGCCACGGCACCTTGGCGATCCACACCAGGAGCAGGATCGCCAAGACGCCCGCCGCGCCGATGCTGATGTTGACGGCCACCAACTTCAACGGCGTGAGCGTGGCCGACATCGGGTCGTCGCTGCCCTCGATGACGCCCACGACCTGGTAGAGCAGCACCTGCAGGAGCAGCATCACCAGCGGCGGCACGAGGATGACCACGAGCGGCTTCCACCAGCTCATGCGCAGGTGGGCGCCGAAGGGCCGGGAACTGTCGACGGCCGGCCCGGATCGCTCCGACGTCGTACGGCGCGAGCCTCTCGCGTCAGAGGTGCCTGGGCGCTCCGCCCCTACCCAGGGTCCGTCGGATCGTGGCGCGCTCATCGGGGGATTCCTTTCGACGCTGCTGGACGTCCCATTCCAGCGCGGACCGCGTCCGACGTGCAGTGCCACCGTGTCACCACCCCACCGTGACATTTCGAGGTGCGCGTCCCGACCGCCTCACCCGGCGAGAGCCGCCGGCGCGGGCGGGAAGTCGACGCGCGGCTTGCCGTGCATCGCCGCCGCCAGGGTCTCGTAGACCGGCGGATTGATGCCGTCGCGCTGCTGGTGCCGCATCTTCACGGTGGTCTGCGGCCAGTCCGGGTCGGTCAGGATCCCGGCCACCGCGTACTGCTTCGTCATCGCCACCATGGAGGCGTAGTTCTCCGCGTCGGTGGTGCCGGTCTTACCGGCGACCGGAGCGTCCACCGCGGCCTTCACCTGCGCGGCCGTGCGACTGCCGCCGCACCGGCTGGTCGCGGAGTCGTCACCGACCGGGCAGCGGGCGACGTCGACGGCGGCGCGGGCCACGTCGGTGCCGACCCGCTTCTCGCAGCGCGGCTCGGCGATGTCCAGGCTCCCGCCGTCAGGGCCGCGGATCTCCTGCACCGGAGTCGGCGCACACCAGGTGCCGTCCGCGGCAAGGGTCGCGTACGCGTTGGCCAGCTCCAGCGGGGTCGTGGCAGAGACGCCGAGGGTGAACGCGCCCCAACCGTGGGCGGCGGCCCGGTCGTCGGCCCACCGGTCCTCCCGGGTGACCCGGAACTGGATGCCGAGTCGCTTGGCCACGTCGACCACGTTCTCCGCGCCGACCTGCTGCTGCAGGGGGACGAAGTAGGTGTTCGTCGACCGGGAGAACGCGCTCCACATGTTCAGCACCCCACCGGCCCTGTGGTCGGCGTTCCGGGGGCAGTAGCGGGAGGTCCCGGGACACGCGGTGGGACTGGCGCTGTCGATGACGTACTCCGACCGGAAGCGTTGCGGCGAGTCGATCGTGTGGCTGAGGGGGATCCCCTTCTCCAGGGCGGCGACGACGGTGAAGATCTTGAAGGTCGAGCCGGCCTGGTAGCCGGTGATGCCGTCACCGCCGGTCAGTAACGGGTTCACCGTGTTGGGGTAGGTACCCAACCGGTTCTTCGAGCGCTGTCGCGGGTCGCTGTGGGGTTTGTTGGCCGGATCCTGCGGGTCGTCGATCTGGAAGGTGCGGTTCACCGCGAGGGCGCGGACGCGGCCGGTGCCGGGTTCGACCGCGGCGACCATCGCGGCCTCCTTGGCGGTCTCACTCTTGGCTTTGCGTACGGCCCGGTCGCCGGCGCGCTGCGCCTGCACGTCGAGGGTGGTGACCACCCGGTAGCCGCCGCCCTTGAGCCGCCGCTCCCGGTCGTACGCGGTGGCGCCGAACTCCTCCTGGGACATCCACCAGCGGTAGAGGTAGTCGCAGAAGAAACCCCAGCTCTTCTCGTTCGTGGCGACGCAACCGTTCGGGGAACGCCTGTCCCTGACCACCATCGGCTCCGCCTTGGCGGCGTCGGCCTCGGCCTGCGTGACGGCGCCGACCGTGGCCATGTTGTCGAGCACGTAGTCGCGCCGCTCCAGTGCCAGCGGACGGCCGCCGCTGGTGGTCGGGTCATTGGTGGTGGGTGCCTTCACCATGCCGGCCAGCAGCGCCGACTCCGCGATGCTGAGCCTGCTCGGCGGCTTGCCGAAATAGACCTGGCTGGCGGCGTGGACGCCGTACGCACCGTTGCCGAAGGCGGCGATGTTCAGGTAACGCTCCAGGATCTCGTCCTTGGCGAGATCCTTCTCGACCTGGAGCGCGTACCGCACCTCACGCAGCTTGCGGGCGGTGGTGTCCTCCGTCGCCGCGACCACGTCGGCCGGGTGGTCCGCCGAATACGCGAGAGCCAGCCGTACGTACTGCATGGTGAGAGTCGAAGCGCCCTGCCGGTCCCCGGCGCCGGAGGAGTTGTTGACGAACGCGCGGGCGATGCCGGCGAGGTCGACCCCGTTGTGCCGGTAGAAATCGTGGTCCTCGGCGGCGATGATCGCCTCGCGCATCACCGGCGCCACGTCACGCAGTCTCACGTCGCGCCGATTCTCGTCGTACATGGTGGCCAGCGGGGTCTTGCCGTCGGCCGCGAGCAGGTAGCTCAGTTGCGGCGTACGGGCCGCGGTCAACTCGCTCGGCAACGCGCCGAACGCCTCCGCGCCCGCCTTCGCACCCATGCCGGACAGTGCCAACGGAGGGAAGGCGGCCGCCGCGACCACCACGCCGACCAACAGGCCACAGATGATCAGCGACAGGGTCTTGTTCAGGATTGTGTGCCTACGTATCGGCATTCTGGGCGACCTCGATCCACGTCGTGCAGCAGGCGAGCCGGTGTCGGCCCGCCCTCGGGGGGCGGGCCGGCACGCCGTCACATCGCGGCGATCACGATCTCGGTCGCTCGGGCGATCAGGGCGTTGTCGTAGTCGGCGTCCTTCTGGTCGCGGCTGGACAGCACCGCGAGGACGATCGGCGCGCGGTCCGGAGGCCAGATCACTGCGATGTCGTTGCGGGTGCCGTAGCCACCGGCGCCGGTCTTGTCCCCCACGGTCCAGCCGTCGGGCACACCGGCGCGGATCAGCTCGGCGCCGGTCGTGTTGCCCTTCAACCAACCGGTGAGGATGTCGCGGTCCGCCGGTTCGAGGGCGTCTCCCACGGCGTACGCCCGCAGGTCCTCGGCCAGGGCCGCCGCGGTGCTGGTGTCCCGCCGGTCACCCGGCCTCGCCTCGTTGAGCTCGGTCTCGTACCGCGCCGGATCGGTGACCTCGTCCCCCACCTCGCGCAGTTCCTTCTCGAACTTCTGCGGCCCACCGAGCTGACGCAACAGCAGGTTTCCGGCGGTGTTGTCGCTGTAGCGCACGGCCGCGTCGGCGATCGCGCGCAGCGTCATGCCCTCGGCGACGTGCTGCTCCGTGATCGGCGAGTAGGTCACCAGGTCGTCCGCCGAGTACCGCACCACCCGGTCCAACTCGGCGTCGGTGGTCCCGTCGAGGACCTCGGCGGCGGCCAACGCCTTGAACGTCGAGGCGTACGCGAACCGCTCGTCGGCCCGGTACCGCACCGTGCCACCGGTGCCGGTGTCGATCGCGTAGACCCCCAGCCGCGCGTCGAAGTCCTCCTCCAGTCGCCGGAACTCATGGTCCCGGTCGGTGGCGGTGGGCACGGTGACCGTTACCGCACCGTCTCTCGGCCCCTGTTCGGCGGCATCGGCGGGGCCGCACGCGGCCAGGGACACCGCCGCCATCGCGGCCACCAGACGGTGTGTCGCAAAAATCATCATCGCTCCTTGTCAGTGCCGTCGGTCCGGTGCGGGCGGCACCGGTCGGACAGGACTCGACCCTGGCAGGGATCTGGCATGCGGTCGAAGACGGAACTGGCGGTGTTCATGCTGATTCGGCATCGCCGAGGCAGCGTGTCGAGTTCGACCGCCGCGTTGGTGTGGGATGGACGCGCCCGCGAGGAGCGGCCGGACCGGTCACAGCCAGTCGTGTTCGCGGGCGTAGCGGGCCGCTTCGTGGCGGGTCCGGGTCTGGGTCTTGCGCATCGCGTTGGAGAGGTAGTTGCGGACGGTGCCGGGCGCGAGATGCAGGCGTGCGGCGATGTCGGCGACCGAGTAGCCCTCACCGGTGACCCGCAGCACGTCGGCCTCACGGTCGGTGAGGGGGTTGTCCTCGGTGACGGCGAGCGCGGACACGTCCGGGTCGATCCAGCGTTTGCCCGCGTGCAGGGTGGCGATGACGGAGGAGATGTGCGCCGGCTCGGCGGACTTGCTGACGAAGCCCTGGACACCGAGCTTCAACGCCTTACGCAGCACGCCGGGGCGGGCGTGCCGGGTCAGCATGAGGACCACCTGCTCCGGGCGCGTACGCCGGATCTCGGCGACCGCGCCCAGGCCGTCCACGCCCGGCATCTCCAGGTCGATGACCAACACGTCGGGCTCGTGCCGCACAGTGGCCTCGACGGCCGTCCGGCCGTCGGACGCCTCGGCGAGAACGGTGATGTCGCCCTCCATCGGCAGCAGCGCGGCCAGGGCCGTCCGCAGCAGCGCCTCGTCGTCGGCGAGCACGATCGTGGTCATCGGCCGTCACCCCGTTCCGCGCCGGCACGCACGACGGGGAACGTCGCCGCCGTCCGAAAGCGTCCCTGCTGCTGTTCCACGGTCAGCTCCCCTCCGTCGCCGGCCACCCGTTGCCGGAGTGCCGCCAGCCCCCGCAGCTCGGGGGGCGAGGTGGCGGTCACGCCGTCGTTGACGATGGTGATGCTCGACTCGGAGAGCGTGATCTGCACCTGGGAGGCCTGCGCGTGCCGCAGGATGTTGGTCGTGGTCTCGCGAAGCACCTGACCGAGCAGTTCGCCGACGCGGGCGTCGACCTCGGCCTCCCGGGTCACCCGCACCCGGATGCCGGCGGCCTCGAACAGGTTCTTCGCGTTCTCGATCTCCGCGGTGAGGTTGAGCCGCCGTTGCGCGTACGCCAGTTCCTTGGTCTGCGCGATGGTGTCGCTGACCAGCGCGTACGTCTCCCGCAGTTCCTTCTCCGCGCGGGCGCTGTCGCGGAGCAGCAGCCGCTGCGCCAGGGCGATCTTCAGCTTCACCACGTGCAGGGTGTGGCCCTGGATGTCGTGCAGGTCGCTGGCGAAACGGACGCGTTCGCGGATCACCGCGAGTTCCGCTTCCCGCTCCCGGGTCTGTTCGAGTTCGCGGATGAGGTCGAAGAACCGCTCGCCCAGGATGGTGAAGACCGTCACGATGACGGTGAGGACGGTCGGGATGAGAACGTAGGTGACCAGGACGTGACCGATGTCGTCCCGCTGCACCAGCAGCCGCGCCGCGCCGACGGCGGCGACGTAGGCGAAGAGCCCGGTCAGCGCCAGTCTCCGGTGCCGCCGGACCTCGCGCATGGCGAGCGAGCCCACCGCGCAGAACCCCCAGTAGGCGTTGGGGCTGCCGGTCACCAGGACCCCCAGCGGCCACACCGCTCCCGCCACGACCAGGCAGGGCAGGGCCACCCGGGCCAGGTCGTTGGCCGTCCACCGTTCGAAGGCCACCAGGGCCGCCACGGCCCCCGGCGCCAGGACGACGACGTGCCACCAGGTACGCGCGTCGGTGTAGACCAGGACGACCGCGGCGAACACCACCGGCGGCAGCGACGTGGCGAGGTTGAGTCGGCGCAGCCTTCCCTGCGTCGACTCGGTGAAGCGCGGCGGCCTGGCGGTCACCAGACCAGTATCGGGCAGCCGGAGGCGGCGACCAGTGACACCGCGTCACATGGGGTGGTGACATGGCGCCACTGACGGAACGGCCGCGCCCGCGCTGTCATTGGTGCATGTCCACCACACCAGTCATCGAAGTCGAACGGCTGAACCTCACCTACGGCGACTTCCACGCCGTGAAGGACCTCTCCTTCGAGGTACGGCCCGGAGAGCTCTACGCGCTGCTGGGCACCAACGGCGCCGGGAAGACCTCCACCCTGGAGGTCGTCGAGGGGCACCGGAAGCCGACGTCGGGCACGGTACGCGTCTTCGGGCACAGCCCCGCCGACCGCCGGGCGGTACGTCCCCGGATGGGCGTGATGCTCCAGGAGAGCGGATTCTCCCCTGACCTCACCGTGCGGGAGTCCGTCGGCCTGGTCGGCCGGCTCACCCGACGCGCCGACGACGTCGACCGGGTGCTCGACGTGGTCGACCTCACCGGTCGCGCCGGCCGCAAGGTGGCCCAGCTGTCCGGCGGGGAGAAGCGGCGGCTGGACTTCGCCACCGCGGTCTACGGCACCCCGGAGCTGATCTTCCTGGACGAGCCGACGACCGGCCTCGACATCCAGTCCCGCGACGCCGTCTGGGCGACCGTGGACCGGCTGCGGGAGAACGGTTCCACGATCGTGCTCACCACGCACTACCTGGAGGAGGCGCAGCAGCGCGCCGACCGGATCGGGCTCATGCACGAGGGCACCCTGCACCGCGAGGGCACCGTCTCCGAGCTGACCCGCACCCTGCCCGGCGTGATCCGCTTCTCCCTTGCCGCGCCGGTCCCGCCGCTACCGCTGCAGGCGGTCGTCGACGCCGACGGGAAGGTCACCGTCGAGTCCTTCGAACTGCAGAAGGACCTGCACCTCCTGCTCGGCTGGGCGCAGGACCACGCCGTGGAACTGCGCGACCTGGCGGCGGGACCGACCCGGCTCGACGACGTGTTCCGCGCCATCAACAGTTGATTCGTTCTTCCGAGAGGCCCGTCACCGTGTTGTCCATCGCGTCCAGCGAACTGATCCAGATCTTCCGCAACCGGCTGGTGCTGATCACCAGCCTCATCATCCCGGCGGCGGTGTCCGCGTTCTTCGTCCGTCAGCACGAGACCTACGCCGCCATCGGGAGCCTCGGGTACATCGCCGCGATCGTGCTGTTCACCGTGGCCGCCTTCGGGCTCTACGCCACGGCCGTCACCACCCTGGCGTCCCGCCGTCAGAACCTCTTCCTCAAGCGGCTGCGGTCCACCGCCGAAGGTGACGCCGGCATCCTCGCCGGTCTGCTGCTGCCCGTACTCCTGCTGACCGTGGTGCAGGTGACCGCGATCCTGATCGCCCTGGCCGTGGTCGCCGGCGGGCCGGACAACGTCGCCCTGCTGGTGGTGGCGGTCCTCGCGACCGTGGCCATGATGATCGGGTTGGCGCTGGCCACGGCCGGGCTGACGAACTCCCCCGAGCACGCCCAGGTCACCACCCTGCCCGTCACCCTCGGTGTGATCGCCGTGGCCAGCTGGGTCGGCATCTCCGGCACCGAGAACCTCGCCTGGCTCAAGCGACTGCTGCCCGGCGGAGCGGCCACCGAGCTGACGATGAACGCCTGGAACGGCGGCGTCGCCGTGATCGACTCCCTGCTCCTGCTCGCGCCCACGCTGGGCTGGGTCGTCATCGCCGTCGCCCTCGCCACCCGACTCTTCCGCTGGGAGCCCCGCCGATGACCACCGAACCCCGGTCGGACGCCCCGACCCTCGTCGAAGACCTCCTCCTGCTCCTGTTCCAACCCGCATCCGGGACCATCGCCGGCGAGAACACCCTCTTCTACGTCCTCGGCGGCGCCGTCCTCGCAGACCTCGCCCTCGGCGAGCACCTGACCACGACGGACCGGCAGCGGGTCAGCAGCGTCGCCGGTCACCCGCCGTCGGACGGCCTCCTGCGCCGGGCGTGGGACTACCTCGCCGAGAAACCCCGAGGGGTGCAGACGGCACTGGCCGCGATCGGTCCCACCCTGCGAGAGCCGGTTCTGCAGCGGCTCATCGCGCGGGGCGACATCGACCAGGAGCCCCGTAAGGTGCTCGGCCTGTTCCGGACGACGGCGCTGCGCGACGGCCGGACCGAACGCCGGTCCCGCCTGCTCGCCGACGTCCGGCGGGTCCTCGTGGACGGTGCGGAGCCGCAGGCCCGGGTCGCCGCGCTCGCGGCGCTGCTCTCGGCGAGCGGGACTCTCCCGCAGTTCCACCGCGAGATCCCGTGGACGTCACCGGTGATCAGCCGAGCCAAGGAGCTCGAGCGGGGCGACTGGGGCGCCGAGGCAGCGGGGGCAGCCGTGACCCGAACCGTGACCGCCACCGTCGTCAACAGCGCCGTCGTGGCCATCTCTGTGCTTCCCCGGGGCTGAGGCCCTGGTGCACAGGAACCGGCCAGGACATCCGTCCGACGTGGATGCCGTACCGCAGTGGAGGCCCGCGTGACCGCACCGCCGCACCCGCCGCGTCGTCCACGACGACGATGGCTCCGGATCGTCTCCGGCATCTTCGTCACCGTCGTGGCCGCCGTCAGCGTCGGCGTCGCCGGTCTTCAACTCGGCCTGCCCTGGCAGCTGGGCGAGGGCGACCGCAACCACGTCTACAACGGCGCTGCCGGGTCGCAGCGCTACCAGGTCCACGTTCCGCCCCAACAGGACGAAAAAGCCGGGTTGCCGGTCGTCATGGCGATCCACGGCTGCGCGATGACCGGCTACGGGTGGAACTCCATGAAGTCCACGACGCAGTTCAACCGCCTGGCCGACCGGGAGGGCTTCATCGTCGTCTATCCCACGCAACTGATCTCCCGCAACGTGATCGCCTGCTGGAACTCCGCCGATCCCCGGGACCAACAGCGGCACACCGGCGAACCCGCGCTGCTCGCCGGTGTCGCCCGCCAGGTGGTCGAGGAGTACGACGCGGATCCCGCGCGGGTGCACGTGGCCGGAGCCTCGTCGGGCGCGGGGACCGCCGTCATCCTCGCCGCGACCCACCCCGACGTCTTCGCCACGGTGACCTCGGTGGCCGGCGGAGAGTGCGGCCTCAACCAGGTCGACCCGGACGACCCGGACGCGACGCCACCGCTGGACACGGCACGTCAGGCCTGGGCCCAGATGGGTGAGCGGGCTCGCCGGGTGCCGTTGCTGATCATCCAGGGTGAGCGGGACGAGGTCGTGCCGCCCCTGGTCGCCACCCGCCTCGTCGCCCACTGGACCGCGGTCGGCGATCTCGTCGACGACGGGCTGCCCAACGGCAGCCTCGCCCCGACCGAGGAGACCGTGTCCGTGCCGGCCACCGAGGGTCGGCACGCGTACACGCACTCGACGATCACGGCACCGGACGGTTCGTCGGTCGTCGAGGCGTACCGCGTCCAGGACATGGGGCACGCGTGGCCGGGCCCGGACGGCGACGGCCGCTACACCGATCACGCCGGCCCCGACGCCAGCGCGATCGTGTGGGAGTTCGCCGAGCGCCATCCGATGCGATGAGGCCGGCCACCGGGGCTACCGCGCGGCCGTCCCGGGCGGTGCCGCGGGGCGGTTGATGGCGGCCTCGACCGCGGTGCCGATGCGCGTCAACGTTGCCAGCTCGTGCGGTTCGAGTTGGTCGATCAGGTATTCCCGAACCGCCGCGACGTGCCCCGGCGCCGCAGCCACGACCGCCTGGTAGCCGACGTCGGTGAGCACGGCGTTGGTGCGTCTGCCGGGGCCGGGGACCCGGGCCCGGGCGAGCAGCCCGCGCCTCTCCAGCCGCTCGACGACGTGTGACAGGCGGGACAGCGACGCGGCCGTACGAGCGGCGAGGCGGCTCATCTGCATGGTGCGCTCCGGTTCCTCGGAGAGAACCGAGAGCACCATGTACTCGAAGAAGGTCAGCTGGGACTCGCGTTGCATCCGTGCGTCCAGGGCAGCCGGCAGGCTGATCATGATCGCGGAGTTGGCCAGCCACGCCGCCCGCTCGTCGTCGCTCAACCACCGGGATTCGGCAACGGGGCCGCTGGGCCTTTCCGCCTCCTTCTTCGTCATGTGGATCACAATACAAGCTATTTGTTGACGCTTCAAGTTGAAGGGAGTAGAACTTGAAGCGTCAAGTTCGCCTGAGCGTGCCTCCTCGGCGGCACGAACCGGCCGCCGATCCACGGAAGGACCACCTGATGCACACCACCTCGCTGGGCGGCCTCGAGGTCTCCCGCATCGGCCTCGGTGCCATGGGAATGTCGGCCTACTACACCGGCGCCGGCCACGACGAAGCCGGGTCGATCCGCACCATCCAGCGCGCTCTGGACCTCGGCGTCACGCACCTGGACACCGCCGAGGTGTACGGGCCGTACGTCAACGAGGAGGTGGTGGGTCGCGCGATCAGGGGCCGCCGGGACGAGGTGGCCCTGGCCACCAAGTTCGGTCTCGTCTCGCACACCGGCAGACCGGGTCCGGACAGCAGTCCGGCCACCATCCGCGCCGCTGTGGACGGTTCGCTGCGACGACTCGGCACCGACCACATCGACCTCTACTACCAGCACCGGGTGGACCGCCAGACCCCCATCGAGGAGACGGTGGGAGCGTTGCGCGACCTCGTCACCGCGGGCAAGGTGCGCTACATCGGCCTCTCCGAGGCGTCCCCGACGACGATCCGGCGGGCTCACGCGGTCCATCCGGTGGCCGCCGTCCAGACGGAATACTCGCTGTGGACTCGCGACCCCGAGGCGGACGTGCTGCCCACGCTGCGGGAACTCGGCATCGGCCTGGTGCCCTACTCGCCGCTCGGGCACGGCTTCCTCACCGGCGACATCCGCTCGCTCGACGGCCTGGACCCAGACGACTGGCGGCGTACCAACCCCCGGTTCATCGGCGACAACCTCACGCGCAACCTGCGCATCGTCGACGAGGTCCGCGACATCGCCGACGAGGCCGGTGCGACTCCCGCGCAGGTCGCCCTGGCCTGGCTCCTCGCGCAGGGCGAAGGCATAGCGCCTATTCCGGGCACCCGGCGTGTCGACCGGCTGGAGGAGAACTGCGCCGCAGACGGGACCCGACTCACCGCCGGCCAGATCGCCCGGCTGGACGACCTGACGCCGGCGTCCGGCGAGCGCCACGCCGAGCCCGACATGGACGCGATCGACGGTTGAGAAAGCAGAACACCACGCAGCGGCCGGTCCCCGGTCGCACCTCATCGAACGGAGCCGCACGTCATGCAGAACAAGGTGATTCGGGTCGGCATCATCGGCGCGGACACGAAGGCGAGCTGGGCCGGCGCATCGCACATCCCCGCGCTGGCAGCACAGCCGCAGTTCGTCCTGGCCGCCGTAGCAACCCGTCGCGAGGAGAGTGCTCGCGCGGCCGCGGAAGCCTTCGGCGCGGAACGCTGGTACGCCGACCCGCTCGACCTCATCAACGATCCGTCGATCGACCTCGTCACCGTGGCCGTCAAGGTCCCGGCCCACCGCGACCTCGTGCTTCCAGCCCTCGCCGCGAACAAGGCGGTGTATTCCGAGTCACCACTGGGAGCCAGCGTCGCGCAGACCGAGGAGATGGCCGAAGCCGCCGGAGGGTTGCACACCGCGATCGGCCTCCAGGGCCGACTCAACCCCTCGGTGCGCCGAGCGGCGGAGATCATCGAGGCCGGGCGCCTCGGGCGGCTGTTGTCGGCGCGAGTAGCCGCGACGACCTTCGGGAACGGCCCCGAGTCGGTGAGCGCGTACGAGTACTTCGACAAGGCCGCGGCGGGCGCCGGCTTCCTGACGATCGCGGCGGGTCACGTCCTGGACGTGGTCGAGGCTGTCCTCGGCGACATCACCGAGATCGACGCGCGCACGGAGATCCTGTGGCCGGAGGTGAAGCTGGTGGACACCGGCGCCGTCACCACCCGGGAGGTGCCGGACCACCTCGACGCCATCGTCAAGACCTCGTCGGGCCCCAGCGTGGGGGTGCAGATCCTGGCCGGCGTACCCCCGACGGACGCCGCCTTCAGTCTGGAGGTCCGCGGCTCGGACGGCTGGCTGAGACTGACCGGCAACCACCCTGCGGGCGTTCAGGTCGGCGACCTCACGCTGTCGTCGAGCGTCGACTTCACCGCGCCCGACCGTCCCGTCGCCACCGGCACCGGCCCGACCGCCGCGGAGATCTGGAACGGCGCGTCCATCAACGTGGGCGAGGTGTACGCCAGCCTGGCACGCGACATCGCCAACGGCACCCACCACACGCCGGGCTTCGGGCACGCCGCCCACAACAGCCGATTGGTCGCCGCAGTCGAGCGGGCCGCCCGAACCGGCACCCGCCAGTAGCGGTTCCGGGAGTGGGGGGTCGAGCGCGTACCGCCGCACCGAGCGCACGTGCGCGGCGCGCCTTCGCCGAGAAGCAGCCCCTCCGGGTGGCCGCGCACCTGCCGCAGCGGTCAGTGACCCCGGCCCCGGTCGAGGAAGCACGACAGCAGGTGCCGGAACTCGTGCGGGTGCTCGATCGCCGGCACGTGCCCGCATCGGCCGAACACGTGCAGACGGACGTCGGCCAGGTGTTCCAGCAGGGGCTGGGCTGCCGTCCCGAGCGGGGTGACTCGGTCCTGGGCGCCGTGCACGAGCAGCACGGGCGCGCGGATCTCGGCCAGCGTCCGCGCCGAGAGGGTGAGGTCGTCGTTCCAACGGGCCCGGGGTGGCGGGAACAACGACGCGAAGGCGGCCTCCCCCGCTCGCATCGCGGTCGCCCGGGCGTCGACGGCCGCATCGGTGACGAGCGCTTGGTCGAGGACGAGGCGACTCAGCATGTCTCGTGCCCCGAGCGGGCCGGCGGGGGCGGCCCAGATCGCGTCGAGGTCGGCGGATAGCGGCGCCCCGGGGGCGCCCATCGTCGAGACCGCCACGACACGGGTGACCTGCTGGGGGCGCGCCGCGGCCAACGCCAGCGCCACGGCACCGCCCATCGAGTGACCCACCACGGCGTAGTGCTGCACGCCGAGGGCGTCCATCAGGCCGGCGGCCTGCTCCGTCCACAGCCGTAGCCCACCCCTGGAGCCCGCCGGGACCGGTGTGCGGCCGAACCCCGCCTGGTCGGGAGCCACCAGGCGCCAGGACGGGCCGAGCGCCTGCGCGGTCGTCGCCCAGGCTCCGGACCCGGTCGTGCCGGGTCCGGAGCCGTGCAGCATCAGCACCGCCGGCCCGGTGCCGCCCTCCAGGACGTGGACGGGGGAACCGTCGACCGCGACGGTCCGAAGTGTCGTCACCGGGGCAGACCAGCTGCGCTCATGCCGATGCGGGACTGACGGACTTCGAGAAGACCTCCATCATCGCCCGGCCGAACTGCGGCATGTCGGGCCAGCCCCGGCAGGAGACGAGGTTGCCGTCCACCACGTCGGGAGCGTCGATGACCGTCGCGCCCGCGTTCTCCATGTCACCGGTGATGGGCGGGAAGCACGCCGTCTTCCGGCCCTTGAGCAGCCCGTAGACCGCCGGCACCTGCGCGCCGTGGCACACCAGCGCGATGGGGAGGTTGCGCGCGAAGAAGTGCTCGGTGATGCGCCTGACGTCGGCGTCGACCCGAATCCACTCCGGAGCACGTCCGCCGGGGATGATCAGGGCGTCGTAGCGTTCGACGTCGACGTCGGCCCAGGGCACGTCGACCGGCAGCTTCCGGCCGTTCTTCTCCACGTAGGCGTCGGAGTTGGGGTCGAACTCGTGGATGACCAGTTGCACGTCACGCATCGTCCGGGACGAGACGTCGACGTCCCAGCCGCCCTCCTGCACGCGGTAGTAGGGATACATGGTGTCGAGTTCTTCGGCGGCGTCGCCGGTCAGGAGCAGCGCTCTGGGCACCTGCTTCTCCTCGCATCTGGGACGGGTGGGAGGATTCGATCAGATCCGATCTGATCCGATCGCGTTAGCATCGCTCGACCCAGCCGACCCGTCAAGCCTCTACCGCCACTCCATTCACCTCGGTGACCTCATCGAACAATCGGCGGAAACGTTCGCCGGAGCGCAGGATGTGCCGGCGCATCGCGTAGGCGGCGGCGTCGGGGTCACGCGCGGCGATCGCCGCCACGACGTCCTCGTGCTCGGCCATGGCCAGGTGGGTGACCTGGGTGTCGTGGTGCAGCCGGAACAGGTGCACGTGGCTGTGCAGGCGCGCGAGCGCCTCCCGGATGACCTGGTTCTCCGCGCTCAGGGCGACGAGATCGTGGAAAGCGGCGTCACGTAACCCGAAGGCACCGTACGCCGCGGGCCCGCTGCCCCCCTCCAACTCCGCCATCTCCTCCAGCATCCGCCGCAGACCGGCCACCTGCTCGGCGGATGCGCGTTCGGCGGATCGGCGTGCCGCTGCCGGTTCGAGGAGCAGGCGGACCTCGAGCATGTCCTCGAACCGGTGCCGGGTGATCTGGGGAGGGATGCGGTAGCCGGCGTGCGGCACACGCACGACCAGACCCTCGGCCTCCATGCGGTTCAGGGCGTCCCGGATCGGCGTCTGCGAGACCCCGAGCTCTCGCGCCAGGACGTCGATCGTGACGCGGGAGCCCGGTTCGATCCGTAGCGACATCAGCTGTCCGAGCAGCGTGTCGTACACCTCGTCGGCAAGCCGGCCGCCGGATCGTCCCGGCGGCGTTCCGCCCGGCACGGCCCTACGGCCCCGCGTGGTCATCGCTTCGTCGTCCATCGTGAGGTGAGGTCCTTCCGTGCGCCTTCGCGAGCCTATTGACATCAGTCACAACGCTGCGGCATGCTGACGCCCCCCACACGATCGTATAGGAAACGTGGCGGATGATCGCCATCCTGCACCATCGCGGGACCGGCCGCCATCGCTCCATCTCGATCACCTGGGGCTGCCGATGAGCATGCTCGACGTCCTGCTCGGTTCGTCACCGGGCCGCAGGTGGACCGAGGGACTTCTCGACGGCATGAGGACCCGGCACATCGCGGCGCACTCGTGACGCCGGCCCGCGGCTCGCGCCCGCGAGAGCCCGGCAACACGCTTGAACAACCCGGCAACTGCTCGGCGAAGCACCTAGCGAGGCCCTAGAAGTCCGAACCCGGAAAGCAGGCAGGAATATGCGGCGATTGAAGCGAACAGGACGGACATCCGCCCCCGGTCGGAAGGTCCAGCTGGCGACGGCGGCCATGCTGCTGGTCGCCACGACCATGGCGGCGTGCGGCGATGGCAAGGACGACGGCGCGAAGGCGAGCGCCCCCAAGGCACCGGCGACCATCCCGGAGCTCACCAAGGACCCGCTGACGCTCAGCTTCATCTGGTTCGACTGGCCGCCCGCCAACGCACTGGAGACCTTCGCGAACGCGGAGTACAAGAAGGAGCGGCCGAACGCGACCATCAAGGTCAACACCGTACCGAACGCGAACTGGCACGACGCGATGTTCACCCAGTTCGCCGCGCGTAAGACCGACTTCGACATCGCGATCCTGGACTCGCAACACATCGGCGAGGCCGTGACGAACGGCAACATCCTCGACCTCACCGACTTCGTCAAGAACAACATCGAGGTCAACGCCTACGACCCGTACCTCCTGGCGGCCTACGGCCAGTTCCCCCAGGCGGAGACCGGCAAACGCGACGAGAACGCCAGCCTGTACGGACTGCCGCTGCTCGGCGACACCTGGACGATGATCTACCGTAAGGACCTGATCGGCGACAAGCCACCGCAGACCTGGGACGAGATGATCTCAGTCGCCGAGAAGTGCCAGACGGACAACCCCGGCGTCAGCGGTCTGGCCTTCCACCAGGCCAACGGCTCCGACGCCGCGGCCGTCACCTACAACACGGTCAACGGCGTCTACGGCGGCAACCTCTGGGACTCCAAGAACCGCAAGATCGAGGGCGTCCTCAACGACGCCGCGGGCCAAGAGGCGATGGACGTCCTGGTCAACAAGATGAAGCCGCTGACCGCCAAGGGCTCCGGCAACTGGTTCATCGACGAGGTGAACGCGGCGGTCGCCCAGGGCAAGGCGTGCATCGCGTTCAACTGGATCGCCGCGAGCGGCGGTCTGCTCGATCCGAAGCAGTCGACGCTCGGCACCACCCGCGAGCAGATCCTCGACAAGCTCGGTTTCGCCACCCTGCCGACGCAGAAGACGAACCTGGTCCCGCTCGGCGGTATGGGGATGCACGTGTCGGCCTACTCCGCCGCGGCGAACCAGGCGGAGGCCCTGAACTTCATGAAGTGGTTCGAGCGGGCTGACATCCAGAAGAAGTGGGCCGCGGCCGGTGGGGTGCCGTCGCGTACGGACGCGATCCAGTCACCCGAGTTCCTCAACGCCGGGCCGTTCAACAAGGTGTACGCCGACTCGGTCCCGCGGATGCGGGACATGTGGAACGTGCCCGAGTACGCGCGACTCGTCGACATCGAGAACACCAACGTCAACGCGGCTCTCAACGGCGCGAAGAAGCCGAAGGACGCGCTCGACGACATCGCCAAGGAGCAGCAGGGCGTGCTCGACTCCAGCGGCCGCAAGGGCGGCGGCGGACTGTGAGTGGCCCCGTACCTCTGAAGACCGATCACCACGGGCGGGTGGCGTCTGCGACGCCACCCGCACCGGGTCGGTCCCGCCGGCTGAGCGACCGCTGGCTCGCCGTGGCCTTCATCTCCCCCGCGCTGCTGCTGTTGCTCGCCATGTCGGTGTTCCCGTTGCTGTGGTCGCTGTACCTGTCCTTCACTGACTACTCGGCCACCCGCGGCGGGCCCGCCGACTTCATCGGGTTCGGGAACTACACGGCCATCCTGACGTCGGCGCAGGTCCACCAGCGGGCCCTGACGACGTTGATCTACGTGGTCGGCGCGGTCGGCCTGCAGACCGTGCTCGGTTTCACCATCGCCTACCTGATCTCACGGCGTACGCACGGGCGAGGGCTGCTGACCACCGTGTTCCTGGTTCCGATGATGCTGTCGCCGGTCGTGGTCGGGCTGTTCTGGCGATTCATGCTCGACGCCCAGTTCGGCGTGGTGAACAGCATGCTCGGCTCGCTCGGTCTGGGGCAGGTGGAGTGGCTCACCCGGCAGCGGACGGCACTGGTCTCCCTGATCGTGGTCGACACCTGGCAGTGGACGCCGTTCATCATGCTCATCGCACTCGCGGGCCTCAGCGCGATCCCCAAGTACCTGTACGAGGCCGCCTCGATCGACCGGGCGTCCGAGTGGTTCCGGTTCCGCACCATCACCCTTCCGCTGGTGTGGCCGCTGCTGCTCATCGCCGTGATGTTCCGGGGCATCGAGGCCTTCCGGCTGTTCGACCTCGTCTACATCCTCACCAACGGAGGCCCGGGTGTCTCCACCGAGACGTTGTCGTTCCACGTCTACAAGGTCGCGTTCCTGGGCTTCAACACCGGAACCGCCTCGGCGTACGGAATCCTCATGATCCTCGTCGTCATCGTCCTCACGCAGCTCTACCTGCGCTACCTGAACAAGCTCAAGGAGGGCTGATGGCCGTCTCCGTCGACGAGGCCGTGTCCACGGGTCCCCCCCGGGATCACACGCCCCCCGCGCGTCGCCTCGGCGGCCGCGGCCGGGGCCGCTCCGTACTGGAGGTCGCGCTGCTGACCGCGCTGGCCGTCGTGATGCTCTTCCCGGTGCTGTGGATGATCGAGACGTCCCTCAAGGACAACCGGGACGTCTACGCCATCCCGGCCAAGTTCTTCGACTTCACCGTCACTCTGGACCACTACCGGGACGTCTTCGTCGGCTCCGACAGCGGTCGCAAGGCATTGTCGGAGTCGTTCCTCAACTCCGTCATCGTGGCCGGGGTCTCCACGGTGCTGGCCACCGTGCTGGGGGTCCCGGCGGCCTGGGCCTACTCACGCCTCGCCGTGAAGGCCAAGAAGGACCAGCTGTTCTTCATCCTGTCCACGCGCTTCATGCCGCCCGTCGTGGTCGTGATCCCGATCTTCCTCATGTACCGCCAGGTCGGACTCATCGACAACAAGAT
Source organism: Micromonospora sp. WMMD964 (assembly GCF_029581455.1). NCBI lineage: Bacteria > Bacillati > Actinomycetota > Actinomycetes > Micromonosporales > Micromonosporaceae > Micromonospora > Micromonospora sp. WMMD964. The sequence continues at coordinate 5,450,644 of NZ_CP120860.1, forward strand.
CGGTCTGATCCTCATCTACACCGCGTTCAACGTCCCGTTCACGATCTGGATGATGAAGGGGTTCGTCGACGAGGTGCCCGCGGAGTACGAGGACGCCGCCATGCTCGACGGCTACACCCGCCTGCAGGCGTTCTGGCGATTCACCCTCCCCCTGCTCGTGCCCGGCATCGCCGCGACGGCGGTGTTCGCACTCATCTTCTCCTGGAACGAGTTCGTGTTCGCCACCTTCCTCACCTCCAGCGACAGCGTGCGGACCGCACCACCCGCCATCGCCAGCCTCATCGGCGGCACCACGACGGACTGGGGTCTCGTCGCCGCCGCCTCCGTGGTGTTCGCCCTACCGGTGCTCGTCTTCGCCTACCTGGTGCGCAAGCACCTCGTCGCCGGTGTGACGCTCGGGGCGGTGCGACGCTGATGGCGGGTATCGAGGTGACCGCGCTGCACAAGCGCTACCCGGACGGGACGGTCGCGGTCGACCACGTCGACCTGTCCATCGGCGACGGCGAGCTGTTCGTGATGCTCGGCCCGTCGGGTTGCGGCAAGACGACCACGCTGCGGGCCATCGCCGGCCTGGAGAGGCAGACGACCGGCGACATCCACATCGGCGACACGCTGGTCAACGACCTGCCGCCCGCCGAGCGCGACATCGCCATGGTGTTCCAGTTCTACGCCCTCTACCCGCATCTGCGAACCCGCGACAACCTGGCGTTCCCCCTGCGGGCCGAGGGACTGCCCAAGTCGGAGGTGCAGGAGCGGGTCGCCGAGGCCGCCCGGCTGATGCGGCTCGGTCCGCTGCTGGACCGTAGACCGCGCCAGCTGTCCGGCGGGGAGCAGCAACGCGTCGCGCTCGCTCGCGCCCTGGTGCGAAGACCTCGCGCATTCCTCATGGACGAACCCCTCACCAACCTGGACGCGGAGCTGAGGGCGGACATGCGTACGGAGATCAAGCACCTGCAGGGAGAGCTGGGGGCGACGATGGTCTACGTCACCCACGACCAGGTCGAGGCGATGTCGCTCGGTCACCGGATCGCCATCCTCAACAAGGGCCGCGTCGAGCAGATCGGCACGCCGCTGGAGGTCTACGACCGTCCGGCGAGTCTCTTCTGCGCCGCGTTCATCGGCTCCCCGCCGATGAACCTCATCGAGGTCGAGGTGGCCGAGGGGAAGCTGCGCGGGGAAGGCGGACTGGTCCTCACGCCGCCACCGGGCCTGCCGCGCGACCGCAGCCTGGTCGCCGGCGTCCGGCCGGAGGCACTGGAGGTCACCGAACCGGGGGCGGACCGCGCGGTCCCGGCCCGCGTGGTCTCGGCGGAGTGGCTGGGCGACGAGATCATCTACGTGGTCGACCACGGCGGCCAGCGCGACGTACGGGTTCGGATGCCCCCGACCGTCCGTTTCTCCGCCGACGCGACGGTCGGGCTGCGGCACACCGGCGGGACCCCGGCGGTCTACGACGTGCGCACGGAAGAACTGGTGGCCTGATGGGAACCGTGGCAGTGCACGGCCTGTGCAAGTCCTTCGGCAAGGTGCGGGCCCTGGACGGGGTGACGCTGGACGTGCCGGAAGGCTCGTTCTTCGTCGTGCTCGGGCCCTCCGGGGCAGGCAAGACGACGACCCTGCGCGCCATCGCCGGGCTGGAGAAGCTCGACGCCGGGTCGGTGCACCTGGACGGGCGGGACGCGACCGGTGACGCCCCCGCCGCACGCGATTTGGCCATGGTGTTCCAGAACTACGCCCTCTACCCGCGCCACACCGTGTACGAGAACATCGCCTCGCCGCTGCGGGCACGCCGCTGTTCGTCGGGCGAGATCGCCACCGCCGTCGAGCGGATGTCGAACCTGCTGCACATCGAACGTCTGCTGCAGCGTCGGCCCGCGCAGTTGTCGGGCGGTGAGATGCAGCGCGTCGCCCTGGCCCGGGCGCTGGTCCGCAGCCCGCGCGCGTTCCTCATGGACGAGCCGCTGACGAACCTCGACCTCAAGCTCCGCGTCGAGATGCGCACCGAGCTCACCCGCATCCACCGGAGCCTCGGAGCGACCTTCGTGTACGTGACCAACGACCAGGTCGAGGCCCTGTCCATGGCCGACCAGGTCGCGGTCCTCAGGGAGGGGACCGTGCAACAGGTCGGAACACCGACCGAGGTGTACGAGCGTCCCGCCAACCAGTGGGTCGCGGGATTCGTCGGGAGCCCGCCGATCAGCCTGCTCGCCTGCCGCGCCGAGGGAGATCGTCTGGTCGGTGCGGAGGGCTGGACACTGCCGCGGCCCCGGTGGACCACGGCTGAGGACGGTCGTGCGCTGCTGCTGGGCCTGCGCGCGGAGGACCTGTCCGTCGAGCAGCGTGGGGACGCGTCGTTGCCGGGAGAGCTCTACGGGCTCGAACCGCTCGGTGACCGCACGGTGGTCGACGTTCGGGTGGGGACGACGATCCTCAAGGTCAAGGCACGACCCACAGTCACCGGTACGCCGGGCGAACGGCTGCAGGTCACCGTCGACCTGGACCGCGCGCACCTCTTCGACGCGGACACCGGGTTGTCGCTGTCCGAGGCTGGGCGGTAGCCGCGCCGGGCGGTGACGGCGCGCTGCGCCCGCAGGTGGCCCGAGAAGACGGTCGGTGGGCGGGGCGTCGTCCTGCCCATCACCGAGAAGATCGCAGGAGGCGACGCAATGAGTGACCCGATGGACGTCCTGCCCCCCGAGTACCGGCGGCTCCGGATCGGCGACGCCTGGCGCGACGCCGCGAGCGGCACCACCTTTGCCGTCGAGGACCCGGGGACCGGCAAGACCATCGCCGAGGTGGCGGACGCCGACGTCGTCGACGGGCTCGCCGCCCTGGACGCGGCGAGCACGGCGATGCCGGGGTGGGCGGCGACCCCGCCACGGCGACGGTCGGAGTTGTTGACCGCGACGTACCGGGCGCTGACCGAGCGATCCGAGGAGATCGCCCGGCTGATCACACTCGAGATGGGCAAGCCACTCGCCGAGGCGCGGGGCGAGGTCGCCTACGGCGCCGAGTTCTTCCGCTGGTTCGCCGAAGAGGCGGTACGTGTCGAGGGGCGCTACAGCACCGCCCCCACCGGCGGGTACCGCATCCTCACCGTGCCGAAGCCGGTCGGGCCGTGCGTCTTCGTGACGCCCTGGAACTTCCCGTTGGCGATGGGTGCCCGCAAGATCGCGCCCGCGCTGGCCGCGGGCTGCACGACGATCACCAAGCCGGCTGGCCAGACGCCACTCACCATGCTGCTCCTGGCCCGCATCATGGAGGAGGTCGGCGTCCCCCCGGGTGTCGTCAACGTGGTCACCACCAAGCGTTCCGGCGAGGTGGTCTCCGCACTGCTCGCCGACGCTCGGACCCGCAAGCTCTCGTTCACCGGTTCGACCGAGGTCGGGCGCGTGCTGCTCCGGCAGGCCGCGGACGCCGTACTGCGTACCTCGATGGAACTGGGCGGCAACGCGGCCCTGATCGTGTGTGCGGACGCCGACCTGGACGTCGCGGTCGACGGCGCCATGGTGGCCAAGATGCGCAACATCGGGGAGTCCTGCATCGCGGCCAACCGGATCTACGTCGAGGAACCGGTGCGCGAGGAGTTCACGGCGCGCTTCGCCGAGCGGATGGCCGCGCTGTCGGTGGGCCACGGTCTCGACGACGGCGTGGACGTCGGGGCGTTGATCGACGAGGCCTCGGTCACCACGATCGGCGAACTCGTCGCCGACGCGGTCGATCGCGGCGCCCGGGTCCTGGTGGGCGGCGAGCGTCCGGACGGGCCGGGCCACTTCTACCCGCCCACCGTCCTCGTCGACGTGCCCGACGACGCGCGGATGCTGCAGGCGGAGATCTTCGGCCCGGTGGCGCCGATCATCCCGTTCACGTCCGACGACGAGGTGCTGGCGAAGGCCAACGACACCGAGCACGGCCTGGTCGGCTACGTCTTCACCCGTGACCTGCAGCGGGCGATCCGGTTCACCGAGGGGCTGGAGACGGGGATGGTCGGCGTCAACCGTGGTCTGATCTCGGACCCGTCAGCTCCGTTCGGCGGCGTGAAGCAGTCCGGGATCGGCAAGGAGGGGTCGCACGAGGGAATCCTCGAATACCTCGACCTCACCTACGCGGCGATCGACCTACCGTGACCGGCCTGCTGCTCCGGGCACCCGCCCACCACATCGCCGCCGACGTTCCGAGAGAGGCACCGACATGCTTGAGACCGTCCGCGGACCACGCCAACTGATCGTGGGCGAAGGGGTCGCGCAGAACATCCCGCGAGTGGTGGCCGAGAGTGGCTCACGGGTCCTCATCGTGACCGACAAGGTTCTTCTGGGGCAGCCGGGCGTGGCCGAGATCGTGGCCGCCGTGCGGGAGAAGGTCGCCGTCGTCGGGGTGTTCTCCGACGCGACTCCGGACGTGCCACTCACCGACGTCGCCCTGGCCGTCTCGGCCGCCGCCGAGGTGGACGCCGACGTGATCCTCGCCGTCGGGGGTGGCACGGTGATCGACCTGGCCAAGATCGTCGGGGTCATCCGGCGCCACGGCGGGACGCCGCGCGACTTCTACGGCGAGTCGAGGGTGCCGGGCCCGACTATTCCGCTCGTCGCGGTCCCGACGACGTCCGGCACCGGCTCCGAGCTCACACCCGTCTCGGTGTTGACCGACCCGGACCGCGAGCTGAAGGTGGGGGTCTCCAGCGTCCACATCGTGCCCGACTTCGCGATCGTCGACCCCGAACTCACGTACACCTGCCCCGCGACGGTCACCGCCCACTCCGGCATCGACGCGTTCTGTCACGCGGTGGAGAGCTACACCGCGCGACCCCGGGCCCACGGCCCGCGCGACCCGGTGGAGCAGGTGTTCCTCGGCCGCAACCCGATCACCGACCACTACGCGCTCCTGGCCGCGGAGCGGATCGCCCGTAGCCTGCGTCGGGCGGTCGCCGACGGAGGCGACACGGAGGCACGCGCGGACATGTCCTACGGGTCGATGCTCGCCGGGCTCGCCTTCTCCCACGCGGGCAACGCGGCCCCACACGCCCTCCAGTACCCCATCGGCGCAGCCACGCACACGCCGCACGGCCTGGGCGTCGGGCTGCTCCTGCCGTACGCGCTGGACGCGGCCAGGGACGCCATCGCCGACCGGTTGGCCATCCTCGCCGGAGTGTGCGGGCTCGACGTCGGCGACGCCTCGGACGCCGAGGCCGCGGACGCGTTCCTCACCTGGCTCGACGGGCTCCTCGTCGACATCGGCATCCCGCCCACCCTGGCGGACATCGGCGTGGCACGCGCCGACCTCCCGCGCTTCGCGGAGATGGCCAGCGGCGTCACCCGCCTGATCCAGAACCACCCGGGCCCGACCGACACCGCCAGCCTGACCGCGATCCTCGAGGCGGCCTGGACCGGGGACCGGACCCGACACGTCCCGACCGCGAGCCGGGGTCGGTGACCGGCGCGCGGTGACACTTCGGCGTACCTCCGCGATGTCGGCCACTACAGTGGCCCCTCATGACCACACGTCCGCCTCTCGCCGAGCAATTCGACCTGCAGCCGCATCCCGAAGGCGGATGGTTCAGGGAGACCTACCGGTCCGCTGTCACGTTCGAGCCTGATGGCTACCCGGGCAGCCGGGCCACCGCGACGGCGATCCTCTTCCTTCTCGAGCCGGGTGACTCGTCGGCCTGGCACACCGTGCGGTCGGACGAGATGTGGTTCTGGCATTCGGGTGGGCCGCTGGCGCTGACCGTGGGAAGGGACAGTCGGCCGATGATCCTGAGTGCCGAGCGCCCGCAGATCCTGGTCCCGGCGGGCGAGTGGCAGTCGGCGAAACCGGCGGGCGACGAGCACGTCCTCGTCAGTTGCGTGGTGACTCCGGGCTTCGATTTCGCCGACTTCACCATGCCGTGAGGACCCTCCAGGGCGTCCGCCGGGCCCTTCTGTCTCAGTCGCTGACCCGGCTGTGCGACTGGTAGACCAGATCCTGGTACTCGGGATGCCGGTTGATCCATCCCGCGAAGAACGGGCAGGTGGCCAGGACGAGCAGGTGCGCCGCACGAGCTTCGTCCAAGGCGGCGCGGGCCAGCGCCGACCCGACCCCCTTGCCCTCGTATTCCGGCGAGACCTCGGTGTGCACGAACGCGACGAGCTCCGCGGTACGGATGTACTGCGCGACGCCGGCGACCCTGGACTCCCCGTCGACCCTGGCCTCGTACCGGTTGGCCTCGGGCGCGTCCTTCACGTCCACCATGTCATGTCCTCCATACGGCTCATCGGGATCCACAGTGTCTTCGTACTCGTGAGATTCACGGTCCTTCTCAGGTAGCGGCGGCACGGTCCCACCGGAGGGGGTCGTCCTCCAACGCGGAGCGGTCCCAGTTCCCGAGGTCGGCGGCGGCCTCGTAGGTGCTGCGGAGGAACTCGGCCACCGCGCGATCGGGGTCCGGTGCGGCACGGGCCGCCTCGTAGGGCAGGAGGAACTGCTGGAACTCGCTGCTGTAGTACGCGCCTTCGGGACCGACGTGCTGCTCGGCGAACCCGTCGGGCGCGGGGTAGGCGTACGAGTAGAAGGCCCCTTCCTCGCCGCCACCGGGCCAGAACCCGCAGCTGGACAGTTCGCGGGAGTAGCCCTCGACCATGACCCAGTCCCCGCAGTTGGGCACGCCGCCGGGGTGGGGCGGGGCCGACCGGCCGGAGAAACGGGTGCAGGCGAGGTCCATCCCGCCCCAGAAGAAGTGCACCGGACTGACCTTGCCCACGAAATGCGACCGGAACTCGCCGATCACCCGATTCGCCTGCACCAGCTGTCGCCAGAACAAGGCCGCCGCCTCAGCGTCGTAGGAGGCGTGGTCGTGGTCCTCGGCGAACGGGATCGCCGGGTCGACCTCGTTGGGGTACGGCCGGATCGGCGCCTCGATTCCGAGCTGGTCGAGCATGGCCATGACCCGCGAGTAGAACTCGGCGACCGGCATCGGCCGAAGCGCCAGGCTCCGCGCGCCGCCGTCGCTGGTGCGCACGTCGAGCCGGTGGGCGATGAAGTCGAACTCGATCTCGAAGACCCCGGTGCCGTACGGGATGGCGGACGTCGTCAACCCGCGTGGGCTCACGTACAGGGTCACCTGCCACCAGTGGTTGAGAAACGGAGCGTGCGCCATGCGGATCTTGCCCACGATCTGGGTCCACATGTGCAGGGTGTCGCGGGTGGCGGTCCAGTCCGAGACCCGCAGGCTCGGCCAGCTCGTCGTTGCCGGGTTTGTCATCGCTTCGCACTCCTTGGTGCTGTCACCGGAGGGTGACAGAGGTCGTCATCGTGGCCGGTCGTGCGTCGAATCGGCTGGTCAATGGGTCGGCCACGGCGTACCGGACGAGCGCCTACGCGCTCAGCGTCCACGCGACCGCCCCGATCGACGCGGGCGTGACGCGGCAGTGGGTACGGCAACGACCCCAGTCTTCGGTGCTCAGCGGCGAACGAACAGTGACGCTACGTCACAAGCGATCGTGACACCACGCCACTGGCGCCTCCGGGCACGTCCGCGCTGTCCTGGGTCGGCTACCAGGCCAGACGCGGAGCAGCGCTCCGCACACCTCGAAGATGCCGGCGGGCGGGCCGTGCACAGAATCTCCCGGTGTGAGCAACCCTGTTGCCTAACGTGGTAGCTAACAGCGTTAGCCAGGTGAGACGGAGCGAGCCATGAGCACAACCATCAGCACCACGATCGACATCGCCGCCAGTCCGCAAACCGTGTGGGAGGTCCTCACCGACTTCGCCGCCTACCCGGACTGGAACCCGTTCATGCGCCGCATCGAGGGCACCCCTCAGGTCGGCACCAAGCTCGTCGTGCACCTGAGCCCACCAGGGGGAGGCGGCATGACCTTCAAGCCCACCGTTCTGGTTGCGAACCCGGGCCAGGAACTGCGCTGGCTCGGCAAGCTCGGCTTCGGTGGACTGTTCGACGGGGAACACTCGTTCGTCCTCACCGCCAACGCCGACGGGACCACCCACCTGGTCCACGGCGAACGCTTCTCGGGAATCCTCGTCGCCCTGTTCAAGGGCACACTGAAGAACACACACGCCGGGTTCGATGCCTTCAACGACGCACTCAAGCAGCGTGTCGAGTCGGCCCACCCCCCTCGATGACGGCGGTCACGCCGGACCTGCTGCTGAAGGATCCGATCCCCGACCTGTCTGCTGAGCTTCGGGCACCGCGGGCGTCCACAGAAGGGGGCATCGACGCATCTCGTTGACCCGACGGCACCCCGTAGTTAGCGTTAACACGCCCGAAACCCGTCCCGGTCAAGGAGGATCCATTGAGACTGCGACAGCGGAGACCACGCCTCGGGCCGAGTCGGAAGGGTAGAGGTGTCGCGGTCCTGGCACTCGGTGCGCTTCTCTCGGTCTCGTTCGCGGCAACGCCCTCGTACGCTGCCGAGGAGCAGCTCGACGAGGGCCTGGTGCACCACTTCGCCCTCGACGAGACCAGTGGGACGACGTTGGTCAATTCGGGTAGCGCGGGCGCGGCGGCGAACGCCACGCTCGTCAATCCCGAGAAGGCGACCTTGACCGGCGAAGGGGTCAGATTCAACCCCGACTCCTACGAGGGCGCCCTCGACGGCGCCTACGTGGCGCTGCCGAACGACATCACCGCCGGCATGTCCAACCTCACCGTCGACTACGACGTGTGGGTCGACCCGGCGAACGTCGGCGAGCACCAGATGTGGGGTTTCGGCCGTAAGTCCGGCTCGTGCGACGTCGACACCGGCGCCGAGGGCTCCATCTTCGCGTCGAACACCCAGCGGTTCCGCGTCGCGGTGGGTTCGGCGAACCTCCAACAGAACCGGGTCCGCATGCGCGAGGGAGCGTGGACCCATGTCACCTACACCCAGTCACTGAACTCGGACGGAACGAGCTGGACCGGCCGGCTCTACCTCGACGGTGTGCCGCACGCGACGTCGACGAACCTGACCACGGCGCCGTCGGTGAACGCCGCGGGGACCAACTGCAACTTCCTCGGCCGCTCGCAGACATCGGGTCACTACTCGTTCCGCGGAACGATCCGCGACTTCCGGGTGTACGACCGGGCGGTCAGTCTCGACGAGACACTCGCCCTGGCGGAGAGGACCGTCTCCGACGGCGTTCGCGCCGACGCCGCGGCCATCGACCTCGGCCGGACCAGTGCGGTCGTACGCGACATCGTCCTGCCCAAGGTGGGCTCCGTGGCCGGCTCGGCGATCACCTGGACGAGTTCGGACCCGTCGGTCGTCGAGGTCGACACCCCGCCGGCCGTCCCCAGCGCACGCAAGGTCGCGGTGACCGGCAGGATCACCCGGCCCGCGCAGGGGCAGCCGGACGCGACAGCCACGCTCACGGCGACCGTCCGCAAGGGCGCCCAGGAGGTCACCACACGGGAGATCCCCGTGGTGGTGAAGGCCGAGTTCGATGATGCGCAGTCGGTCGACCGGGACGCCTTCGACCTGACCCTGGATGCCACCGACGACGTACGCGGAAACCTCGACCTCACCGCCGAGGGCGAGTTCGGATCCACGATCACCTGGAAGTCGACCACCCGCCTCATCACCCCGACGGGTGAGGTCACCCGCCCGGCCTTCGGCCGCGCTGAAGTCGCCGCCACCCTGACGGCGACCGTCACCAAGGGCAAGGCGTCGCAGAAGAAGTCGTTCCCGGTGACCATCGCCGCCATGCCGCGTTCGGAGGAGTACGAGCGGTACTTCATGGGGTACTTCAAGGGGGAGGGCATCGCCGACGGCGAGCAGATCATGTTCGCCACCTCCAACGGCAACACCGCTCTGGGCTGGACCGGTCTGACCGGAGGACGGCCGTCCCTCATCTCCCAACTGGGCGACCAGGGGCTTCGCGACCCGCACATCGTCCGCTCCCCCGACGGCGACACGTTCTACATGATCGCCACCGACCTGAACTGGTACGACCAGGGCGGGTACGCCATCAACGACACCCAGTACATCGAGGTGTTCGAGTCGCACGACCTGGTGAACTGGACCCCTCAGCGGCACGTGAAGGTCGCGCCCGACAACGCGGGCAACGCCTTCGCACCGGAGTCGCTGTGGGTCGAGGAACTCGGCGCGTACGTCGTGTTCTGGGCCCAGTCGCTGTGGAACGACCCGGTGAACCGCACCGGTCAGGGGAACGCGCAGATGTGGTACGCCACGACGCGGGACTTCAAGACGTTCTCCGCTCCCCAGGTCTGGCAGGATCCCGCCCCGCTGTCGCGCATCGACACGACCGCGATCCGGGTCGGCGACCACTACTACCGGGTGACCAAGAACGAGGCCGGCAACCAGGGCTCGGACATCTTCTCGGAGAAGCACACCGACTTCCTGGACAGCGACATCGACAACTGGACGCTGGTCGCGCCGGCTCTGGGCCGCACGACCTGGGTCGCCGACCAGGGGTACGAGGGGCCGGTCATCTTCGAGGCCAACCCCGGTGACACCGCCTGCCCCGGCCAGTTCTACCTCTGGGGCGACCGGTACACGAACGGTGGGGGGTACCAGGCCGCCTGTCACGAGAACATCGAGGCTCCGACGTGGAACGCCAAGGCGATCACGATGACCAACGCGGGTGTCGTCCGTCCGCGTCACGGCACCGTGATCCCGCTGACGGTTCGCGAGTGGAACGACATCCGCGGTATCCCGAACAGCGATGTCACCACCACCACCGAGGTGGCTGTCGAGCCGTACGCGAGGGGGGCCCAGACGACCAGGGCCACCGTGACGGTCGCGGCAGCGGACGGGTTCGAGACCGGCGGTCAGGTACGGGTCAGCGTCGGCTCGTGGTCGAAGCTCGCCTACCTGAACGACGGTGCGGCGACCGTCACGCTGCCGACGGGTCTGCCCGCGGGTGCCCGGACGGTGAAGGCCGAATACCTCGGCTTCGACTACCTGAAGGCGTCGGAGGGTACGGCGTCGTTCGAGGTGCCCTCCGGCCCGGCCGCCGTCAAGGTCCAGGCGAAAGCCTCGCCGGCGTCGGTCGTTCGCGGGGACACGTTCAAATTGAACGTGACCGTCGGGCCGGCGGGCGGGCGGAAGCACGCTCCGACCCCGACCGGCGAGGTCACCGTCACCTTCGGCGGCACCGTGCACGTCGTGCCACTGGCACACGGTAAGGCGGTCGTCGAACTGCAGACCGCTGATCTGCGGCCGGGGGCCTACCGGGTCCACGTCGCCTACTCCGGCAACCCGACCTACCGGCCCCACGCCGCCGACTACCAGACGTTGACGGTACGGAAGGCGGGATAGGCACCCGAGGAGACGCGTCGCAGTAGTGGGCGGGCGAGATCGATCTCGCCCGCCCACTGTGTCAGTGAGGCGGCGTCGGCGACCCCGGTTCGTCAGGGCAGACTGCGGCTCATGATGTAGTTGAGGCCGAACTCCGTCTCGGTGGAGCGGACGTCGATGTAGCCGAGCCGACGGTAGAAGGCGTGCCCGGTGATGCTCGCTCCGGTCTCCATGTGGTCGTAGCCGTCGATCGCCGCCAGCGCCTCGACGTGGCGCATGAGGAGCCGCCCGATGCCGCGACCGGCGACCCGTGGGTGCACGAACATGGTGTAGACCTTGTCGCCGTCGCGGGAGACGGTGCCGACGATCCCGTCTTCCTCTGCGACGAACATCTGTCGTCGGATCGCGAGTTCCCTGATGCGTCGCTCGGTGAAGTGGTCGCACATCCGCTCGATGACCTCGCTCGGATAGTCGCGACTGTTGACCTCACGCAGGCAGCGTTCGATGAGGCCCGCCACACCCGGGGCATCGGCGCTGTCGAACGGTCTGATCGTCGCCATCGATCCATCCTGCCTGCGGTCGGCGTCGGGATGCCGGGCGAAGAGACGGCGGTCCGCATCCAGATCGTGCACGCAACCGCTGCCCGAGCCGGATGAGGGTCTCGTCGGCGGATCGCAGAAGCTGACGAATCCGCTCGTGTGCCGCGTTCAGTTCAGGCAGCGTCGAACCATGGCTTGCCGGCCGCCCAGTGCCGAACCCACCCGACGAACCCCGACGCCCCGGTGGTGTGGCCGAACTCCGCCCCGAAGGGCATCGCCCCCTCGCCGCTGATGTTCCAGATGTGCCCGCGATGCGGTCCGGTCACGACGAGATGCCAGTACATCCCGCAGCCGTCCGTGCCGAGCACGATCGAGCCGTGGTCGAAGACGGCATCGAGCAGCGGCTCGATCTCCTCCGACGGGCGGGAGTCCTCCTCCCACAGCCATGCCTGAGTCAGCGGAAACGGAGCCGCCAACTCGCGCACCGGGCGGTCGTCACCCCAGTCATCGGGCATCTCGGCCACCCCGAGAAGACCGAAGTCCGGTGGCCCGGAGAACGACCCGTCGGTGATCTCCGCGACGAAGGTCCGGTACGGCTCCGGCAGCACGATCCCGTGCTCCGTCTCGAAGGCGTACACGCCTGGCCAGCCCAGAGCCGACTCACCGGCGTCGTCCACCAGGAAGGCGGCGCGAAGGTCGGCGAGATCCGAGTCGGTTTTCGCGTCCATGACGCGTAGTCGTACCACGATGGATCCGGCGGTGCGCGGTAGGCCCGGCCCGACCACCGGCGCACGTGGCGCACCAGCGCGGACAGTGGCCGAATTCGGCTGTCGGATCCTGGCGGGGCCAGGCATCATCATCGCGTGGATGCCCTCCGGACGACCGCCCAGGTACTCCGACAGTGGAGCTGTCGCGTCCGCGTCGCGTCGAGTTCCACGGATGTCGGCCATCCCGAGGGCCCCGCGTAGGACACATGGGTTGCCACGACCACCCCGTGACCACGATCGGCGAGGAGCAGACCATCGACAACTCCGACACGATCAGTCTGTGGCGGCCCACGGGCCAGGCCGAACGTGACCTCGTCGCGGCGTCGGGGTGGCGTGCGTGGCCACCACGCCTGGCGGACCAGCCGATCTTCTACCCGGTCCTGAACCGTTGGTACGCCACGAAGATCGCCCGTGAGTGGAACGTCCCCGCCGAGGGTGTCGGCTACGTGACCCGGTTCGACGTCGAGCGGTCGTACCTGGACCGTTACGAGGTTCATCAGGCCGGTGGCCGCGACGTGCTGGAGTACTGGATCCCCGCCGAGGAACTCGCCGACTTCAACGGCCACATCGTCGGCGCCATCGTCGAGGAGGCCGAGTACCGCGGCCCGGTGGACGACCAGGAGTTCACCGACGCCGACAAGGCCCTGGGCCGGCCACTGCCCGCTGCCTGGCGCAGCTACCTGCAAGGTGAGTCGTGGTTCCGGCGAGGTTGGATGCCCAGCGGAGCCTACGTATGGCTCAACACACCACGCGAGATGCTCGACGTGCATGACGCGTGGGGCCAGGCCACCGATGAGCATCCCGGCATCGCGATCATCGGCGGTGACGGTTCACGTGAACAGCTTGTGCTCGACCTGCGCGGCGAGGATGCGCCAGTACTACTGGGCGACATCACCAGCAGTGGCTGGGAGAGCGCGATTCGGCAAGCCGACGATGTCAGCCGGCTCATCGACCGCATCGAGGCGGGCACTTTCGAGTTCACCTTCGAGGATTAGCGGGCGTCTGCGGGGCGGGCTGTTGCGCGTGCGTGGTCATCACCGGCAGATCAGGATGGCGGCTTCCGCTGCCACGGTGTTCGTGCCGCGGAACGAGGATCTCTGGGAGCCGCAGACGCAAGGTGCCGACGTTCCCCGGTGGTTACGCGGTCGGGTCCCAGTCCGCGAGCCGCTCCATCGGCTCGGTGTCGCCGGTGGTCGCCAGGTCGTCCAGCGGAAGGCGCTCGTAGAAGTAGAGGACCAGGTCGCTTGCGGTGCCCCGCATCGCCATGTCACCCGGCTCCGCGTCGGCGGCGAGGTCGTCGCAGCGGACACCCTCGGCGTCGAGGGTCAGACGCCAGGACCGGCCCTCGGTCGTGTGCAGGTCGATTGTCGCCGGCGTGAACGGCCAGGCGACGGTCGTCGCCGCGACGGTCGTCAGGAACTCGTCGACCCCCTCGACCGCGACGTCCGTCGGCAGCGGCTGCGCGGCCCCCTGGGTGAGCTGGACGTCGTAGGTGTGGACGGCGATCTCCTGGATCTGGTGCCGCGCCAGGGCTCCGCTGGTCTCCGGGGCCTGCGAGCGGCCCCACCAGGTCCAGCAGCCGCGGTCCGGGCCGGCCTCGCGCAACGCGCCGAGCATGAGCTCGGTCGACTCGGAGAGCCAGGCGTCCAGGGCTTCGCGGTCGCGGGGCGCGGTCGGGGCACCCTTCGGGTTCGTCTTGGCCGGGGGCTCAGCGCCCGGGCCCGCCGCGATGATGGCGGCCTGGCGGCGACGGCCGTCGCCGAGGTGTTGCGCCAGTTCGCGTAGGGTCCAGTCCGGGCAGGTCGGGACCTGGACGTCAAGGTCGGCAGCGGACGCGATCGCGGCGCGGAACGCGGCCGAGCGGTCTTCGATCAGCCGCAGGACCTCGGGGAACTCCAGAATGTTTCGCACCTCGGCTGTGTATCACCGCGCACCGCCATCCGGGTACCGATTTTGTCGGACGGACGCGTCGACGGCCGGGCGGAGCGCGGGCTGTCGCGGACCTCGAATCTGTTCCCCCTCGGGGGTGGTCTCGACCGCACCCGGTAAGGGGGCCGATCAGTGACTGTGTCGCAGACCCGTGCCTGGCCGTCCGACCGGCTGGCGAGCATCGCTGTGACGGCCTGCCGGCATCGCGTGCCACCGTTCTCGGCCGACGAAGCGGTAACTACGTAATTCTCGCCGATGGTGAGCCCTCGCCGTCTTGGCACGATCGCTTCTGCCGGGTGTGGATCGATCAGCTCGCTCATGCCCGGCGTTCCGATCGTCAGTGACCGCAGGAGGGCTTCACGATGGAGAACATGACGGACGCCGACGAGGCCGGCATCGTGTCGGCACCGGTGGTCAGCCGCCACAGCGTCACGGTGACCGCGTCGGTGGACACCGTGTGGCGGATCCTCACGGACATCGAGCGCACCGCCGAGGAGGCGACCGCCTCATGAAGAACAGTATGGTTGCCGCCGCGACGGCAGTGGTCGTGGCCGGCCTCGTGGGCGCCGCAGGTGCACCGGCTGGGGCCGAGGCCAGGCGCGATGGCGGCTCCGACCGCGCGACGGTGCGATGTGCGGGAAGGACCGTCGACACCACGGCGAAGATTCGCTACCGGACGGAGACGACGATCGACGCCCCGCTACGGACCATCTGGAACATCCAGACCGACGTGGAACGCTGGCCGTCGTGGCAGAGGCCGGTCCTCTCCAGCAAGCGGCTCGATCGCGGTCCACTGCGTCCCGGTTCATCGTTTCGATGGTCGACCTCGGTGCCCGAGACCGCGTTGAATCCCGCCACGACCCTCGTCGTCACGTCCACCGTCCGTCAGCTACAGCACCAGAAGTGCCTTCGGTGGGACGGCCCGGCGATCGGTGCGGGGCTGCGCATCGACGAGGGCGTTCACGTGTGGACGTTCACCGAGGTCGACGGCCGGGTTCTGGTGCGTACCGAGGAGACGTGGCGCGGTGACCAGGTGGAGCAGGACGTCGACTTTTCGACCGCGGCTCTCGGCGACGGTCTGAAGACGTGGCTGACGGAGCTGAAGACGCGGGCCGAACGGGAGTGTGAGCGGGCCCGGCGCTGACGCGATTCGACGGCCCCGCCGGTCTCGTGCCGCCGGGGCCGTTCGTCGCTCGGTCGGCCCGGCTTCGGTTGGTCGGCCCGATCGATGGTTTCGACAGCAGTGCACCGATCGGGTCGACCGCCACCGGGTCCGAAGTGGCACGCTCCTACGCGCGCAACTCGAACAGTTCGAGCTGGATGCCGTCGGGGTCACGTAGATAGAGGATCTTGGTTCCGGCCAACGCCCCCGCTTCGACGCCGTCGCCGTCCTGGAGCACGACCGGATCGGCGTTGACGTGCACGCCCCGCTCCACCAGGTCGCGGTGCGCCGCGTCGAGGTCGTCGACCTCGAAACACAGGTGCATCACCCCGACGTCGCAGTTGCGCCCGGTGAAGGGCCTCGGCTGCGGGTTGTCGTACTGGATGAGTTCCAAAAGCACGTTGTCACCGGCCAGCGCGAACGACGCCCGCATGGACGCGCTCTCGACCTCGACAACCGCACCGATCGCCGGGTTCGTCGCCGAGATCGTCACGCCGTTCGGCGCGATGCCGAGGACGTCCTCGTACCACCGCACCGACCGCGCCAGATCACTGACCGGCACTCCGATGTGATTCATCCTGGTCACTCTGCTCATGATCCCCATCCTCAGGGGCAGCGCCACCACCGTGGAAGGCACAGATCTTCCGCGTACCGCTGGTACCACCCAGCTCTTCCGACATCGATGGCGGATCATGTTATTCATGAATGACCTCGGAGCGGCGCTGCGGGCCTGGCGGGATCGCACGGACCCGGCCGCGGTCGGTCTCACGAACGTCTCACCTCGCCGCGTCGCCGGGCTACGACGTGGCGAGCTGGCAGCACTGGCCGGTATCTCCCCCGAATACGTGGCACGCCTCGAACAGGGCCGGGCCGCCACACCATCGGCGCAGGTGTGCACCTCTCTGTCCCGCGCGCTACGGCTCTCCGACGACGAGGAGGCGCACCTGATGCGCCTTGCCGGCTTCGCCGCGGCCCCGGACCGGATCCCCCGCCTGATCCCCAGCAGCCTGCACCGCGTCATCGACCACCTCGGCGACACCCCCGTGGCCGTCTACGACGCCGTCTGGCGGCTGCTGCACTGCAACCGGCTGTTCGCGGCCGTCTTCGGCGACCCCGCGGGCGCCACAGCCGACGACCGCAACGCCCTGATCGTCCAGTTCGAATCCCGAAACCCCCGAGTCCGTCAGACCGACACCGAGCGTGCCTACTTCGAGCAGTCGCTGGTGGCCGATCTGCGCGCCACCAGCGCCCGCTATCCGAACGACCCCGATGTGGCGGCACTGGTCTCACGCATGGCCGGGAACGACAGGTTCTGCCACCTCTGGGCCCTCCGCGCGGTGGCCCATCACGAGAGCGCGCACAAGACCGCCGTACATCCGGACGTGGGCGCCATCCCACTGGATGCCAACGTCCTGACCACCCAGAACACCGACCTGCGCCTCGTCGTCCTCACTCCTCGGCCCGACACCGCCGCTCGCGAGCGGCTGGATCGACTGGTGTGAGGACGCTGGCCGCGCCGGATCAAGAGGGCGTCCAAGACCTATCGGCGGGTGTGGGCAAACCACGCCAGATGGGCAGGCGCGTCGTCAGGCGGCGGTCAGGCCGCCGTCGATCGCGAGCGCGGCTCCGGTGACGAACGGGGCTTCGTCGCTGAGGAGGAAGGCCACGAAGGCGGCGATCTCCTCGGGCCTTCCGATCCGGCCCACGGGGTGCATGGCGCCGGCAGCACGGAGGGCCTCCTCCGGGTTCGGGCCCATGTTGCCGCGCAGCAGGGGGGTGTCGACACCACCGGTGACGAGGGCGTTGATCCGCACGCCCGTCGCGGCCACGTCGAGTGCCGCCGACCGGGTCAGACCGACGACGCCGTGCTTGGCCGCACTGTAGGCGGCCATGTTCGCCATACCGGTGACACCGACGTTGGAGGCGTTGTTCACGATCGAACCGCCGCCGGACGCCTGCAGCGCGGGGATCTGGTGCTTCAGACCGTGGAATACGCTGTTGAGGTTGAGTGCCAGTTCGGCACTCCAGGCATCACCATTGATCTCGGTTACCGGGCCGTACGCGGTGGCCGCGCCGACGTTGTTGAAGGCGCCGTCGAGCCGGCCGTAGTGGTCGACCGTCTGCTGGACCAGCCGCGCCATCTCGGCCTCGACCGTCACGTCGGTCGGCACGAAGAGGGCGTCGCGGCCGGCGGAACGCAGTTCGGCGGCGACCGCCTCGCCGGCGTCCTTGCCGCGGGCCGCTAGGACGACCTTCGCGCCCTCGGCGGCGACCCGCTCGGCGGTGGCCCGGCCCATGCCGGAGGTGGCACCGGTGATCAGAATGACCTTGTCTGCGAATCGGGTGGACACAGTTGATCCTTGCCTCTTGTCAGTGGGGTGTTTCGGTGGGTGCGTGGTTCAGAAGGTGAGCACGAGTCGGCCGCGGACACCGCCGGCGGCGAACCGGCGGTGCGCGTCGGGTGCCTCGGCGGCGGGCAGAGTCTTCGCCACCCGCGGAATGAGCACACCCGCCTCGGCGAGCCGACGGATCTCGTCCAGTTTGTCCGTCCGGCCGGCGTAGTCGGGCACGAACGGCGTCAACACCCTGATACCCCGGGTGCTCGCGGCCTGGTAGCCGCCGGGCTCGTCGGCCTGGCGGATCCGGAGCAGGGTGCCACCGTCGCGTACGACATCGAACAGCCTCGCTCCGATGAGCGCCACGTCGGCGACGGCGTCCACACCGTCCGGGAAGTGTGCCCGGATACCGTTCACGACCTCGGACCCCCTGGCCACCACGATGGCCGCACCGGACTCCTGGACCAGGGCTTCGTCGGCCGGGGCGGCGTCGGCGACCACGGTCAGCCCGGCGTTACCGGCCATCTGCACCAGGTAGCCGCCGAGCGCCCCGGCGGCCCCGAGCACGGCCAGGGTCGATCCTGGCGCGAGCGCCAGCTGGTCGAGTGCAAGAAGTGCGGTGAGTCCGTTCATCGGCAGCGTCGCCGCCGCCTCATGACTGACGCCCGCTGGCGCGCGCACGACCCAGCCGGCCGGACGCACCACGTACTCCACGTAACCGCCACCGCTGTTCTCCAGGGTGCCTTCCGGGGTCGGCGTCACCGGCAGGAGCATCGCCATCACCCGGTCACCGACCGACAGATCGGTGACGGTGCCCGGGCCGATCTGGTCGATCACGCCCGCGACGTCCATTCCGGGCACGTAGGGCCCTGGCACCCCGGCCAGGGCCGACGCGTGAACACCGGAGCGCAGCAGGGTGTCGGACGGATTCACCGCCGCCGCGTGTACGCGTACCCGCACCTCGCCGGGGCCCGCATGCGGTTCCGGCAGTTCGATGACGCGCAGCACCTCCGGCCCGCCGAATTCATGTAGACCAACTGCTCGCATCACATCTTCCTCTCGTGGTTCATCACATGCCTGGTGTGCTGGGTTCGCCGGCGCTGGGCAGTTCGCACCCGTGCGCGTCGCACCCGACTCGGCCACCAGCACCGAGGACTGTCAGCTCCGGTCGGCGATCAGCCCAGGCCCGCCTCAGCACCTCGGAGAAGACCTCGACCGAACGGGCGCCGGAGACGCCGTACTTCCGATCGATCACGAAGAACGGCACGCCGCTGATGCCCAGCTGCGCGGCCTCGTCCTCGTCCCGGCGCACCTCGTCGGCGTACGCCCGGCTGTCGGCGAGCACGGCGCGCACCTCGGCCTCGTCGAGTCCGGCGCGGATGGCGATCTCCACCTGGTGCTCGGAGTCGTAGGTGCTCCGTTCCGCAGCGAAGTTGCCCTGATAGAACAGCGTCAGCAGCTCGTCGTGCAGACCCCGGGCCGCGGCCAGATGCAGCAGCCGGTGCAGGTCGAAGGTGTTGCCGTGGTCCCGGAAGTCGACGAGGTAGTCGAGCCCTTCCTCCCTGGCGATGCCCGCGAGGTTCTCCTCGGCCGCCCGAGCCTCGGCAGGAGTCAGGCGGGCAAGGAGGCGGCCGGGAGGTGCTTGGGGTCTACCTCGTGGGCGGCGTTCCGGTGGTCATGCCTGGCTGATCTGTGGCCCGGGCGCGTCAAGAGCTGTTCGCCCGGGGGCACGCATACCATCGAGCAGGATGGTGACGACGCGCCGCCATCCGCCCGGTCCCGCGTCGACACCGAGGCAGTGGTCAGTGTCCAGCGGCGCGCGTGAGCAGATCATGATGTCCTGCCACGTCACGTCTTCGCGCAGCTCGCCGGCGGCGTGGGCCCGTTCGGTCAGCCGGATGACGGCGTCCTGCAGTGCGGCGGTCCGCTGCGCCAGCTCGGGTGACGGCGGCCGTTCGCACGCTGCGGTGACCTCGGCCAGGCCGCGACTGTCCCGATGCGCCCCCGCCAATTCCATGACGAACTCGGCCAGCCCATTCCATGGATCCGGGCGCTCGAGGCAGGCTTGTGCGGTCTCGCACAACTCGTCATACAGGCCGAGGACCACCGCGTCGAGCAGGGCTTCCTTGGTACCGAAGCGCCGGTACAACGTACCCACTCCCACACCCGCAGCCGTGGCGATGTCCAGAGCCGACACGTCGAGTCCACGGGAGGCGATCGCCTCCCGTGTCGCAACGATCAGTTGGCGTCGGTTACGGCGAGCGTCCGCCCGGACGTCAGACATCGGCCCCAGCCCAGACCGGTGGAATCCGGCGCTCGTCACTGCTTCCGATCGCCTCCGACGCGTCCCGTAGCCGGACCGTTTCGGTGAAATGACTCACGGAGCCTCCCTGCGCATCCATTAGGAATCGAGCATCACTAGGCGGACGAGTGCCGTCCGTATCTGACTCTAGCTCAACAGGACGGGCATCGTCCGCTTCCCGGATCCCCGCCGACGTGACCCTGGCCACCCTTCGCCGATGGCGGGAGTGCCCGCAGACGGATTCGCCTGCCGGCGGCGGCCTGCCCCGGCGCCTTGATGCGGAGTGGTCAGGGTCACCTGGTCGACCACCAGCAGAAGCGGACGACAGTCGTCCCATTGGGCTAGGCTCGCCACCGACTGAAAGCGGACGCACTCCGTCCGTATAGAGGTTGAAGCGCAATGCGCGGGATCGCCCGGCACAGCACCCGAGCGTCCGAGACCGTTTACAGAGACGAAAGGAACCACGTCATGAGCAAGCAGGAAACCCGTCGAGCAGCGACGTTGCGGTGGCGGGTCGGCGCGGTGGCCGCGGCGGCTGCATTGCTGGCCGGCAGTGGGGTGGGCGTGGCAGCCCTCACCTCCCAGGCGGCGAGCGCGCACGACCACTCGACGAGCGCCTCCTCCAAGTCCCTCGCCGAGCGGGTGCAGCGCTTGGAAGACATCGAGGAAATCCACCAGCTCAAGGCCCGCTACTTCCGGTTTGTCGACGAGAAGAAGCACGATGACCTGGCCGCGCTGTTCACGCCCGACGCCAAACTCGTCACCGACGGGATCACCTGGAAATCGCCGAAGGAGTTCGCCTACACGATCCGCGACCTCACCGGCGCCGCCCCGTCAGCTCACTCGGGAGCCATGCCAGAGATCACGATGACGGGACCGGACACGGCGTCCGGAATCTGGTCGATGGAAGACATCCTCACCTTCCCGGCCGGCCCGAACGCTCCTGAGGGGCACAACGGCTACGGGCAGTACCGCGAGACCTACAAGAAGGTCAACGGTGAGTGGCTGATCGATTCGGTACTGCTGACCCGCTTCTGGATGGACCCGTTGCCCGCCTGGACTCCTCCGGCGACCACGACCCCTTCGAACCCCGGCACCCGACCGGCGACCACGAACGGCAGGTGAGGCAGGTGGCGTGTCGGGTTGCGTAACCTGACACGCCACCACCCTCCCAAGCCGCACGTCTGGATGGAGCCAGGCTCTCTCGGCTCACGACGTCAGGACACCGTCAACGACCATGTGAAGGGTTGCGGTCTCGCCTACACCGGCCGCCACACCGTCATCGGCACTGGTTTCCCGTGTCGACAGGCATGAGTTCTGTCGGTTGGCGGTGGGAGACTCTCGCGCCGTGGACATTGACGAGTTTTGGGCGGTCGTGGAGTCGGCCGGAGCGGGTCTCGACGGGCGGACCGGCGACGACGGTGAGGCCGTTGCCGCGGCGCTGGTGACGCGCTTGGCCGCGACACCGTCGGAGGGCATCCTCGAGTTCCAGGAGCTGTTCGATCAGCTCCATGACGCCCTCTACCGCTGGGACGTGTGGGCGGCTGCGTACCTGATCGGCGGGGGATGCTCCGACGACAGCTTCATCGATTTCCGGGCGGGAGTCATCGCGCTGGGCCGCGAGTGGTACGGACGGGTCCTGGCCTCGCCCGACGCACTGGCTGACCACCCCGTGGTCCGACAAGCGGCGGCCGAGGAAGACGACGGCGCGTTGTTCGCCGAGTCGGTGAACTACGTGGCCGGCGAGGCGTACGAGCAGGTCACGGGTGGTGACGACGATGCCTTCTACGAAGCGTTGAAGGCCCGCCGGCACACTGCGGTCGGCATCGACGAGGCCCACGAAGCCGACATGGGTGAAGACTTCGACTTCGACGATGACGACGAGATGCGGAGGCGGCTGCCCCGGCTGGCCGAGCTGTTCCTCCAGCCCGACGAGGATTGATCCCGGCAGACGCCGACGGCTCCAGCGCCGCCCCACCGCATGTCGGTCAGGTCATGACGCCTCACTGCCGTTACGCACGGCACGATGCCTCCGGTGTGACGTTCCAGCGTGGTTGCCGAACCGACTACCGGAGGCTTCGCTGCTCGTGTCGGTCTCCGCGCTCGACACCATCACCTCCGCCCGGCTCCGCCCCCGTACGTCACCGTGCGGGTCGAGACCCCTGCCGACCGGGACACCGTCCGGCGAACGGGCCGGGCGGTTCACCAGCGGCACGCCGAGAACGCGTTCCATCGGCACCGGGCCGATGTGCCGCGAGTCGAAGCTGGCCCGCTGGTTGTCACCGAAGACGATCAAGTGCCCCGGAGGTACGGTCACGCCGACGCCGTCGGCGACGGGTATCGGCGTCGACGGCAGTGGATCTCCCGGCAGGGCAGCCACCCGTTTGATCATCCATCGTCGTACGGCCACGGCCGGCGCCGCTCCGATCACCGGTTCCGGTGCCCATCCTCTGCCCGGCTCCGGTTGCTCCACCACCACCACCCGCCCCACCCTGACCCGGCGGCGCCGGTGGACCACGATGCGTTCACCCGAGGTGTAGGTGGGATACATGCTGTGACCGTGGACGGTCACCGATACCAACCGCCTCCTCAGGTGAAGGGCTGCTAGAGCGGCCGCCGTCAGCGCGCCCAGTAGAGAGCCGATCCACCACCCGACCGTCACGACAGCCTCCCGACGTCCGAGACGCCGACCGCGCCCCCTGCCCCTGACAACAGCGACGGCCTCTCCTCCGGTTGATAGCCGGCGGCCTGCAGCGCGAAGAGGCGGGCGTAGGCGCCGTCGGCAGCCACGAGTTCCTGGTGGGTTCCCTGCTCGACGACCCGGCCGTCGTCGAGCACGGCGATGACGTCGGCGTCTCGCACCGCCCCGAGCCGGTGCGAGATCAGCACGCTCGTCCGCCCAACCCGCTGTCGACGCAGCGAACTGTGGATGAGGTGTTCGGCCTCCGGGTCCAGCCCGGCCGACGGCTCGTCGAGGATCAACAGGTCCCGGTCGCCACGGAGGAAGGCGCGGGCCAGGGCCAGCCGTTGCCACTGCCCGCCGGACAGCACCACGCCGGTGCCGGAATCGTTCTTCTCGGATTCCATGAAGAAGATCCGTGACAGTAGCGTGTCGTACCCTCGCGGCAACCGGTGCAGCCGCTCGTGGATCCCGGCCCCGCGCGCCGCCGCCTCGATCCTCGCCGAGTCGTCGAGCGCCGTCAGGTCGCCGAGCGCGATGTTCTCGCCGGCGGTCAGGTCGTACTCCATGTAGTCCTGGAAGACCGCGCTCACCCGCCGCCGCAACTCTCCCGGGTCCAGGTCACGGATGTCCCGGCCGTCCCAACGGACGCTGCCGCGGGTGGGGTCGTAGAACCGGCAGAGAAGTTTGACCAGCGTCGATTTTCCCGCGCCGTTGAGGCCCACCAGGGCGAGCGAACACCCGGCCGGTATCCACAGACTGAGCCCGCGCAGCACCCAGGGATGGTTGTCGGAGTAGCGGAACCACACGTCGCGCAGTTCGATGCCGTGCGTGAGCGCGGGCGGCGCGGGCGGGTCGACCGCCACTGGAAGGTCAGGCCCCGCCGTGGTCACCGCCAGGTAGTGGTCGAACATCAGTGCCGCGTGATGAGTGCGGGAGACCTCGGCCGCGAGGGTGCCGAGCGCCGACTGCATTCCCGCCACGGCGGCGATGAAGACGGTGATGTCCCCCACCGACAGGCGGCCCTGTCGGGCGGCGCCCACGGCCCACAGCAGACCACCGCCCGACACCACCGAGGCCAGCAGGCCCAGCCCGGCCTGAGTGACCAGTTCGCGCCGGTCCATCGACCGCTTGACGGCGTTGCCGGCACGACGGTCGGCGAGCATGCGGCGAAGCAGGAACAGCCCCGAGTCGAAGAGGCGGATCTCCTTGGCCGCCTCCAGGCTGGACAGCAGGCCGCCGTAGAACATCTCCCGTCGTTCGACCGGTCCGACCTCCCAGTGCATCCGTGCGCGTCTTCGCGCGAGCGCCAGCTCACCGAGCAGCGTCGGCGCTCCGGCCAGCAGCACCAGCCCCGTCATCAACGGGCTGATCAGGAACATGGTGCCGAGAAAACCGGTGATGGTGACGGCGGACCGTCCGGCGCCCAGCACCCCGTCGACGGCCTGGGTCGGCATCATCGCCGCTGACTGTTGGGCCAACCGCAGTCGATCCAGGAACACCGGGTCCTCGAAGGGCCCGAGCCCGACGAAGCGGCCCACCGCCTCGAAGAGCCGCTTCTGGGCGGTGAGCCCGGCGGCGCGGTCGAGTTCTGCGCGAAGGTACTGGCCGAGTTGCGGCAGCACCGCGGCGACCACTCCCGCTGCGGCCAGGCCGGCGGCGAGGGCGACGAGTCGACCTTCGGTACCGCCCTGGACCACGCCGTCGAGCACCAGCTTCGCCATCCAGGCCAACGCCACCGGCACCGCTCCGGCGATCAAGGTCACCCCGACGTATCCGGCGAACGTGACGGGTGCGGCCGATGCCGGGAGCTTGCACGCGGCCGAGAGGTTGCGTACCCCGATCGGTCCGCCGCGGGTGCGCCGGTCGCCGAGGGACCCAGGCCGCGACGACGGTGGGTTCATGCCGGTACGGATGCGGGCTGGTCGAGCCGGATCCGGTCGGAGGTGATCACGACCCTCCCGTCCGACGCAGGTGCCACCTTCACCACCGTCGGGAACGCGGTCACCTGGAAGGCCCTGCACATCGCCCCGTCGGAGTCCTGCACGAACACCCGGGCGACCGGCCGCAGGGCCTCGACGTAGGGGTCGGCGTCGCCGGCCTCGGCGGCGACGACGACCGCGATCGGTCGGTCACGCGTGCCCGGGGAGCTGCCGGCGTACGAGACGAACTCCGGCAGGCGCTTTTCACACGGTCCGCAGCCGGGCGTGAAGAAGGCGACGAGAGTCTCATCGGTGATCGAGTCCCGCTCCACCGGTTCGCCGTCCACAGTGGCCGAACTGAATGCGCCCACCTCGTCGCCGACCCCGAGGGACGCCGGCGGCTGTGCGACGCCGGCCAGCGCGGCCGTGTGCTCGCGGAGCCGCCTGATCACCCCGAGGGTGAGGAGCAACTGCAACGCGCAGACCGCCGCGAGCAGGACGACGGTCGCAGTGATGATCGACATGAACATCTCCCTTGATGAGCGGGACGCGGTGTGCGCCCCGGTGCTGAATCAGCCGTGTGCCCTGCTCCTCGTGCCGGTGGAGGGCCACGGCCGTACCGGCGACGGCCGGAGCACGTCGAGGATGTCGTCGAGGGTCACGACGACGACTCCGACGAGGAGGCCCGCGAGCATGGCGACCGCCGTGCCACCGGCGCCGGCCCGAGCGGTGGTCTGCGGACCGAATGCCGCGACCAGCGCCGCCGCCGCGAGGACCCCGTTGCGGACGATGTGGCGGGGCCCGAACGGGGCCGTGGAGGCGCCGAAACAGCGACAGGTCGCGGAGACACCGCGACGCCGGGTCAGCGCGATCGCGGTCGCGAACGCGATCAACAAGAACACCGCGAGGAGGTACGCCACGTCGACCGCGCGAACCAGGAGCAGGCCACAGACTCCCAGCTCACCACCGACGACCAGGCACGCTACCGGCCGAACCCACCGGATTGGCAATAGGCCGAGATCGTCCACCGAGGTGACGAATTCGCGGAACGAATTCCGACCGACCAGTTTCGCCCATGACGACACGACGAACACCGTTCCGAGGAGGCACTGAACTCCGATTGCCAGATAGACCACAGCTGCTCCTCTGCCGGATTGGACGTGGCGCGGTACGGGGCGTGCCCGGTGGCTGTGGCCACCGGGCACGCTGACGACTAGCAGTAGCAGGTGGTCACCTGGCAGCCGCAACCATCGCGGCAGATCGCCCTGCACCTCGCGTAGTAGCCGCAGGGGGCCTCGCACTGCCAGCAGGACGAGTAGTTCACCACCTTCTGCGGGCCGCAGGCCGCCTCCGCTTCCAGCGTCGGCACGAACAGCGCGAGGAATCGGCTTCCCGCCGCCTCCAGCTTCCGATACATACCCACTCCTTCCGGTCGAGCAGAACGTGCCGGAGTGCACCGGACGGAGC
Organism: Micromonospora sp. WMMD964; assembly: GCF_029581455.1. Classification (NCBI taxonomy): domain Bacteria; kingdom Bacillati; phylum Actinomycetota; class Actinomycetes; order Micromonosporales; family Micromonosporaceae; genus Micromonospora; species Micromonospora sp. WMMD964. The sequence continues at coordinate 5,476,979 of NZ_CP120860.1, forward strand.
ACCAGGCGCGTTCTACGGGTCGGGACGGTGGAATCATGGCTCCGACGTATGTGTGAAGATCTTAAGAAAATCTAATCGGCGGTCGCGTCTCGCGATTGGGGGGCCATGGCGCAGTTCCGCGTACTCGGTCCATTGGAGCTGGTCATTGCCGGTGAATCGGCGAATCTGGGGCCGCCCAAGCAGAGGGCGACCCTCGCCGCGCTGGTCGTCGACGCCGGCCAACCGGTGCCCGTCCCCGTTCTGGTGGATCGGGTGTGGGATCAGCAGCCGCCCGCCGGCGCACGCAACGCCCTCTACGTACACGTGATGCGGATCCGGCGGCTGCTCGCCCCGGTGGCCGCGAGCCCGCAGACGCACACCCAGTTGCGGCGGCGTCCGGACGGGTACCTTCTCGACGTCGACCCGGACGCGGTCGACCTGCACCGCTTCCGGCGGCTGGTCGGCACCGCCCGCCAACCGGCGGTGCCGCAGGACCGGCGAGCGGCGCTGCTCGACGAGGCGCTGGGGCTGTGGCGCGGCGATCCGTTGGCCGGGCTCGACGGTTCCTGGCCGCAGCAGGTGCGGGAGAACTGCCGTCGGCAACGGCTCGAGGCCACCCTCGACTGGGCCGAGGCTCAGCTGACGCTCCAGCACCCGGACCCGGTCATCGCTCGGCTCGGCGAGTTGGCGGACGACCACCCACTTGTCGAGCCGCTCGCCGCGTCGCTGATGCGGGCACTGCAGCAGGCGGGCCGGACCGCCGAGGCGCTGGACCGCTACGCCACGGTGCGGCAGCACCTCGCCGAGGAACTGGGTATCGACCCCGGTGACGAGCTGCGGATCCTGCACCAGGCATTGCTCACGGGCGGCCCGCAGACCACCGGCGGTGCCCGCCCCGGCACCGGCGACAGACCGGCGGGCACCACCGGCCCGGGCACCAGCGGCCACGCTCCCCGGAACGCGGATCCCGGCTCGGCGCAGCCGGTCGGGCCGGCTGCTGACGAGACCCCGGCCGACGCGGACGGCGTTCCCGTCCCCCGTCAACTACCCGCTGCCCCACCGCACTTCGTCGGCCGGCGGCAGGAACTCGACGGGCTCACCGAACTGTTGGGCGATGCGCTCCGCTCCGGCTCCGGCGTGACGGCCGCGGTCACCGGTGTCGGAGGCATGGGCAAGACGTGGCTTGCCCTGCACTGGGCCCACCAGCACCTGAGCCGTTTCCCGGATGGTCAGCTCTACGTGAACCTGCGCGGCTTCTCCCCCGACAACCGACCGCTGCCGGTGTCGACGGCGATTCACGGCTTCCTGGAGGCACTCGGCACACGGCCGGAGTCGATACCACGCGACCTCGACGGGCAGACGGCCCTCTACCGCAGCCTCATGGCCGGCCGGACGATGCTCGTGTTGCTGGACAACGCACGCGACGCCGATCAGGTTCGCGCGCTGCTGCCCGGGTCCGCATCCCACTCCTTCGTGGTCATCACCAGCCGGGATCAGCTCGTGGGGCTGCTCACCACCGAGGGCGCCCACCCGCTGCCGCTGGATCCGCTGAGCACCCAGCAGTCCCTCGATCTGCTGGCCCACCGGCTCGGGCGGGAACGCACCGCGGCATGGGCGACTCGCATCGACCAGATCGTCGCGTCCTGCGCCGGCCTGCCGCTGGCGCTCTCCATCGTCGCCGCGCGCGCAAGCACCAACCGAGCCCTGTCACCCGACGACCTCATCGACCGCCCGGGAAGGTTGGACGCGCTGGCCACCGGGGAACCCGCCGCAGACGTACGGGCCGTCCTCTCCTGGTCATGGCGGGCGCTCAGGCCGGAGCCGGCCCGGCTGTTCCGGCTGCTCGGGCTGCACCCCGGGCCCGACATCAGCGCCGCCGCGGCAGCCAGTCTGGTCGGGCTGCCGGTGACCGCGACGAAGCGAATCCTGGAGCACCTGGCCAGGGCGCACCTGGTCAGTGGACACGGTCTGCACCGGTACACCTCGCACGACCTCGTCCGTGCCTACGCGGCGGAGTTGGCCGCCGAGGAGGACGACGGTGGCGCACGGCAGCGCCTCTACGACCATTACGTGCACACGGCCCACGCCGCGGCGCTCCTGACCGAACCGCACCGGGACGTCATCGATCTCCCTGCGGTGACGACGGACGTCACAGTCGAGCGTCTGCACGATCGGGCCGACGCGCTGCGCTGGCTGAACGCGGAGCGTCCGGTGCTGCTCGCCATCGTGGCGGACGCCGAGCGCGCCGGCTACGACGGCCATGCCTGGCGGCTGTCCTGGGCTCTCGCCACCTTCCTCAGCCGACAGGCGTACTGGCAGGATCTGGCCTCGGTCCAGCGCATCGCGCTGCGAGCGGCCACGCACGGAGGCGATGCCCTCGGCCAGGCCCACACACTGCGGGAGTTGGCGTTGGCCGCGGTTCAGGTGGGCCGGCACGACGAAGCCGTCGCCCATCTTCGCGATGCCTGCGCGCTCTTCGTCCAGCTCGACCTACCGTCCGGCCACGCCTACACCCGCCTCTACCTCGGCTGGGTGTACGAGCTGCAGGGTCGTCAGCGGGCGGCACTCGCCGAGGACGAGCGCGCCCTGTCGCTCTTCGCCGAGGTGGGACACAAGGTGGGTCAGGCCAGGGCTCTCAACGCGTTGGGGTGGGATCACGCCCAGCTCGGCGACCTCGCCACGGCGTTGGACTACTGCCTTCGCGCACTCACCCTGCACGAGGCGATGGGTAACGTCACCGCCGCGGCCCAGACCTGGGACAGCCTCGGATACATCCACCACCGCCTTGCCGAGTACGACCGGGCGGTGGCTTGCTTCGAGCGAGCCCTGGAACTGTCCCGGCAGGTCGGCGACCGCTTCCAGGAGGCCGAGAGCCTGTTGCATCTCGGCGAAAGCCACCTCTGCCTGGGTCGCCCCGATGCGGCGCGGCAAGCGTGGCAACGCGCTGCCGCTCTGCTCCGCGGCAGCCCTGCCGAGACGGAGCGGCTGCGCCGCCGGTTGCTCGAACTCGACGAGCCACCGCCGACACTCACCTAAGGGAGCTGACGGAGACCTCTCTGCTGCCGGCGAGGACCGACCCGGTCGCTTCCCCGGCCGGTCCGTCCTGGTGTGTGCGGCGAGTGGGGCGAGAGCGTCGGGGTCGAAGTCGTGGACCCCGCCTGCCGCGCTCCTGACGGAGACACGAGCAGGCGGGGTCTGTCGTGGGCGACTATGCGGGCCGGGCACCCCGCCGCTGGGCAGGTCCGTCCGTCAGCACGAGTGGAACCACTTGTGGGAGTCGTAGTCGTTGTCGTTCATCCCGGCGTCGTACGTCTCGCCGGGTTGAACGCAGATGGACGGGCTCACGTAGTCGACGTCGTAGTAGACCCACACGTTGTCGGGGACTGTCGTACTCGATCGGGCGTTGTTGAAGACGGAGTCGGCGTCGTCGTGCATGCCATAGTCGCCCCACCTCGGGTAGCTCCCGTACCAGTAGGCCCAGGGGCCGGTGAACCGGTCCTCGGCCCAGGCGCAGAAGGCGCTTCGGGGGCAGTCGCCCAAGTCGGCGCTGGCGCTGGTCGGGGCCACCACCAGGGCCGCCGCCACGATGGGCAGCCCGATGACGATGTTCCTCAGAGCCTTGATCATCAAATTGTCCTTTCGGCTTCTCTCCGGTCGGTGCTGCGGTGCTAGGCGTTGGCCAGGGTCTTCCTGGCCCGGGGAACGGCTTCCCGCTCGAGTGACCTCAGTGCGTCGAGCTCGCGTGCGAACCTCCTCTCGATCTCCGGTCGGTACCTCCGCTCAAGAGCGTCGATGGTCTGGGAGAGTCCGGAGGAAGTCGCGCACTCGGCCTCAGCCTCGGCCGCATCGACCTCCCGTTCCCGGGCCTGCTCGCCGACGGACTCCGGTGTCTCGGCAGCGACGATTTCGCGCAGTTCACGCGGGGACGACGCGGCATACCCACGCTGGCGCACACACGAGGCCCAGACGGAGAGCCCGGTTCGGTATTCAGGGGCTCCGGTCACCTTGCCGGCGACGTAGCTGCCGACGTGGTCAGCGATCCGCCGCACCCGGTACCAGCCGGCGAGGTCCCGGTAGAGGGTGAGTCGCGCATCGGCGGTGCAGCCGTTGTCGGGCGCGGACATCCGGCCGAGGTCGGGAAGGTCCACGGTGAGTTCACGTCCGGACCCCAGGAGCGTCCGCTGCCAGTCCCGCTGCCGGTCAGTCGACAGCTTCTCCAGGTTGACGGAGTTGGCATCCTGGTCCCAGGCGCCGGGTCTGCCGAGCAGGGCGCCGTACCCGTGCTCACGGGCCCAACCGACATCGTCGAGCACGTAGCGGAAGTCCTGCCCCGCCGACGAGGGCGGCGGCTGTTCGGTGTACGTGAAGCCGTGCCGGGCCATGCAGCGGGCGATCAGCCGCTCCGAGGCCCGATGGAGCAGCTCGTCATCGGTGGCGTCCACTGGTCGACCGCCGGAGGTTGGTGCGTTGACGGCAGCACCTGTTCCGGTGCTGACGACCGCCCACGCGGCCATGACGCTGAGGGCGATGCCGGCGGCGATGCGGGTGAGCGTCGGACCGTGCCGCCTCGTACCGCTGTCCCGGGTACGGGTCGCTTCGCCTGGAGGCCCGGGATGATGCTGGGGCTGTCGAGTCATGCGACGTACTCCTGGGTGTCGGTGTCGCCGACGCGCTCGCGTTCGCGTTCGCCGAGCCAGAATCGTGGTAGCCGGCTTCACATCCGCTTCAGAAGCGCTTCACCGCTGCTCAGGTCGAGGTCGGTTGCTCAACCGGTACGCCCGTCGCGCTGCCGGTACGACCACACGTCGGTCCCGGTAGCTGTCCGCGCCAGGATTTCGGCACGGCTGCCGAGGAATCCGGACACGTTCGAGCGGGAGCAGTCTTGGAGCGCTGGCGCACGACGAGGATCGATGCATGACAGATGCAGGGTCACCACAGCGGGCGAGGTCGGTCGGTCCGTGGGCGACCTCGTCGGCGTTCGTCGCCGTGGCGAGTGTCGTCCCGGTGCTCGCGCTGGTCAGGCCCAGGACGGAGTCTCTCGGACCCGGCATCGCCACGGTGGCCGGCAACGGGCGAGTCCGCGGGGAGCGGCTGTGGCCGCGCTGACGGTGGGTGTTCTGGGGCCACTACTGGTCGATCTCGACGGTAGGTCGGTGCCGCTGACCATGAATCGTCTGCGATGCCTGCTGGTCGGGTTGGCGTTGTCGCCAGAACGATCGGTGCCGGTCGAGCAGCTCACGGCCATCGTCTGGAATGGCGATCTTCCGGTTCATCCTCGGCGGAGTCTGCAGACCTATGTGGCGAGGTTGCGTGCCGTTCTCGGGGCGGACCGCATCAGGACCGAACCCGCTGGGTACGCGCTGAAAGTCCCCGCCGATGGGGTGGACGCGTTGCGGTTCGAAGGGGTCCTCTCCGAGTCGACCCGCACCCCGGATGTCGCCATGGAGCGGGCACTCTTGGACAAGGCACTGGGGTTGTGGCGGGGCGAGCCGTTCCAGGGCGTCGACTCCGAGTGGTTGGCGCGTACCGAGTATCCACGGTTGCTCGAGCGGCATCTGGCGGCTGTCGAACGCCTCGTAGACATCGATCTAGAAGTGGGTCGGTACCACGAGTCGCTGTTGGCGGTCGAGGGGTTGATCGCGCGACATCCGCTGCGTGAGTCGTTGTGGCTGCGCCTCCTGAAGGCCCTGCACCGGCTGGGCCGACCGGCCGAGGCGCTGCAACGTTACGAGCAGGTCAGGCGGCGGATCGCCGAGGAGCTCGGGGTGGACCCGTCAGCCGAGTTGCAGGAGGCCTACACCGATCTGCTCAACGGAGGACGAGGGGTGTTCGCGGTCGGTCTCGGGTCAGGACCCGGATCCGCCGCCCCGTCCACCATGGACGAACATGCCCCGACGTGGCTGGCGTAGCGCGGGGAGAGGGGCGTCGGCCCGCGGGCACCCACTACCAGTCGGTCGAGGCCCACCGCGCAGAGCGGCGACGTCCAACCCGTGCAGGTTCCCGACGCCGGAGTCGGGGGCGACGGCCTGCCGCCACCTCACGCGGTGCCGGACGGGCGTTCGCCGACCCTCTCGGCGATCGCCCGGCCCAGCTCCGCCGTCGTGCCGGTGCCGTGTAGGTCGGGGGTCAGTGGCGCCTGTCCGGGCCCGTACGCCAGGACGTCCTCGACCGCGCCGAGCAGGTGGGCGGCGGCCTCCGGGTGGCCGAGGTGTTCCAGCATCATCGAGCCACACCAGATCTGGCCGATCGGGTTGGCGATGCCTTTGCCGGCGATGTCGGGTGCGGAGCCGTGCACAGGCTCGAACAGGCTCGGATGCTCACGTTCAGGGTTGATGTTGGCGCTCGGTGCGATGCCGAGTGTGCCGGTGCAGGCCGGACCGAGGTCGGAGAGGATGTCGCCGAACAGGTTGCTGGCCACGACCACGTCGAACCACTCCGGATGGAGGACGAACTGCGCCGCGAGCGCGTCGATGTGGAACTTGTCGAGGCGGACGTCGGGGAACCGCTCGCCCATCGCGGCCACCCGCTCGTCCCAGTACGGCATGGAGATGGAGATGCCGTTGCTCTTGGTGGCGGACGTCAGGTGCCGTTTCGGGCGACGGTCGGCCTGCTCGAAGGCGAAGCGCAGGACTCGGTCGACGCCGACGCGGGTCATGATCGTCTCCTGCAGGACGGTCTCCCGGTCGGTGCCCTCGAAGATCCGTCCACCCACGCTGGAGTACTCGCCCTCGGTGTTCTCGCGGACGACGACGAAGTCGATGTCGCCGGGGAGCCGCCCGGCCAGCGGGCTGCGGACGCCGGGCATGAGCCGGCAGGGGCGCAGGTTCACGTACTGGTCGAAGACCCGCCGGAACTGCAGGAGGCTGCCCCAGAGCGAGACATGATCGGGTACGACCTCCGGCCAGCCCACCGCGCCGAAGTAGATGGCGTCGTAGCCCCGCAGCGTCTGTTCCCAGTCGGGCGGCAGCATCGCGCCGTGCCGCTGCCAGTAGTCGGCGCTGGCGAAGTCGAAGCTGTCGAAGGTGAGCGTCAGGCCGAAACGACGTGCCGTGGCGTGCAGCGCGTCGAGGCCGGCCGGGACGACCTCCTTGCCGATGCCGTCACCGGGGATGACGGCGATCCGGTGGGTGGTCACGGCGCCTCCCGAAGCGCTGCGAGGCCGCCCTGTGAGTCCTCGAGTGCGATGCGTTCCGCTGCGGCGGAGTCGCCCGCACGTAGCGCCCGGACCAGGGCCCGGTGGCTGCCGTATCGCTCCAGACCGAACGTGTCGTCCTCCGCGACCCGTTGCAGGAGCAGCTCGCGGCGCTGCGGGCGGGAGAACACGCGGCTCTGCTCGAGCATCCGGACCAGCACCGGGTTGTGCGCGCAGGCGCTGACCGTGTCGTTGAACTGCTGCATGGTGTCGAGCAGGTCGGTGAGATGCCGCTCGACCGGCCCGCCCTGAGCAGACCGCTCCTTGAGGAGGATCAGCAGGTCGTCGGCGCGGTCGAGAAGGGCGTCGAGCGCGTCGAGCTGCTCGGCGGTGGCGTGCCGGGCGGCGAAGCGGGCGACGAGGCCACGCAGGCCGACCTCCACCTCCGCGAGGTCGTCGATGGCGGCGTCGCGGATGGCGGCGACCAGCACGGTACGCGGCCCGATCCGCTCGATCAGCCCGTCGAGCTCCAGCCGGCGCAGGGCCTCGCGGACCGGTGTCGGGCTGACCGCGAGCCGCTCGGCCATGCCGCGCTCGGTCACCTTCTCTCCCGGCGCGAGTTCGCCGGTGGCGATCGCGGTGCGGACTTGTCGGTACGCCTGATCGGCGAGCGTCCCGGCTGTCGTCATGACCGCACTCTAGCGCATGACATAGCAACTTTGTTTGCAACTGTTGACGAGTTTGCTACAGCAACTTAACGTGACCGGGGACACAAGGAGGTGGACGTGTGTCCAACCGACGGATCACGTTCTTCATAGCCCTCGCACTCTTCGCCCAGGAGTCGACCTGGAACTTCTATGACAATCAGGTGCCCGTCCTGCTGCGCGAGCACGTGACGAGCGCGGCGCTCGTGGGCGCGCTGATGGGGATGGACAACCTGCTGGGAATCTTCGTCCAGCCCTGGATCGGCAACCGGTCCGACAACACCCGGACCCGGTGGGGGCGGCGGATCCCGTACCTCGCGGTGGGCATGCCCCTGGCCGCCCTGGTCTTCGTCCTCCTGCCGTGGACCACGTCGCTGGCCACGCTGGTCGTGGTGATGTTCTGTTACGCGCTGATCGCCAACACCACACGGCCGCTGGCGGAGTCGTTGGTGCCGGACTTCCTGCCCCCGCACCGGCGCAGCCGGGCGAACGCCGTCGTGAAGATCGCGACCGCGCTGACCATCATCGTCGCGTCGCTGATCAGCCTGCTCGTGGTGGACGAGCATCCGAGGGCAGCCTTCGTCATCCCATCGGTGATCATGTTGGCCGCCACGTTCGTGCTGCTGGCCAACGTGCGCGACAGCCGGTCGGCGGCCTACCAGGCCGCGGTGGCCGAGGAGTCCTCCGCCGGTCCCGCCGCGGTCAGCCAACCGCTGCGGCAGATCGTCGCCGGCCTGTTCACCGACCAGGACCGCCGCCGGCTCCTGCTGCTGCTGACCGTCCTGCTCTTCGGCGGGGCATGGTTCGCCTCGCGGTCGCTGATCACCCCGTACGGCATGGAGGCGCTGGGCCTGAGCCGCGGCGACGCGGGCGGGCTCACCCTGCCCAGCGGCATCGTCTACGTGGCCGCCGCCTATCCGGCCGCGCTGCTGGCCGAGCGCTTCGGACGGCTGCGGATCATCCTCGTGGGCATCGGCGTCTTCGCCGTCGCGCTGGCGGCGGGCACCGTCGTGCAGACCGCCACCGGCACTGTCGTCGCGTTCTGTGTGGCCTCGGCCGGCGCCGCCGCGTTCACGATCAACGCGGCGGTGGCGCTGTGGAACCTGGCACCGTCCAGCCGGGTGTTCGGCGCCTACACCGGCCTGTACGCGGTCACCTGGTACCTGGGCGGTTTCGGCGGCCCCGCCCTGGTCGGCGCGGTGATCGACCTGGTCGGCTGGGACGGGATGCCGCTCTACATCGCCGTGCTCGCCGTATTCGCCATGCTCGTCGTCGTACGTCTCGAACGCCTGCAGCGTGTGCACCGGGCCGACCGGGCCGTCACCCTCACCGGAAGCGAATGATGCCGACCATCCTCATCACCACCGACTACCTCGCCCCGGGCGACGAGGTGGACACCTACCTGACCGGGCTCGGCTTCACGACGCGGCACGACCCCATGCGGGGACCACGCCGGCCGGAGCAGCTGATCGCGGCCCTGGCCGGCGTCGAGGGGGCGCTGATCGCCAACGAGCCGATGACCGCGGAGGTGCTGCGCCAGGCATCGGACCTGCGCGCCGTCGTGCGTACCGGAGTCGGGTACGACTCCGTCGACGTGGCCGCCGCCGGTCGGCTCGGGATCAGCGTGAGCAACCTGCCCGGGATCAACGCCAACGCGGTGGCCGAGTACACCATGGGGTTGCTGCTCGCCCAGGCCCGGTGCCTGGTGCCGATGGCCGCCGGGGTGGCCGCCGGCGGCTGGCCCCGCACCGACGGCCACGAGCTGCGCGGCAAGACGCTCGGCCTGATCGGGCGGGGCGCGGTGGCCCAGCAGGTGGCGCCGCTGGCCGCCGCCTTCGGCATGACGGTGCTGTGCACCGGCAGCCTGCCCGCGCCGGTCACCCGAGTGACGCTCGACGAGTTGCTGCGCGACGCCGACTTCGTGTCGGTCCACACCGCACTGACCCCGCTCACGCGCCATCTCATCGACACCGCCGCGTTGGCCCGGATGAAGCCGGGCGCGCACCTGATCAACACCGCACGCGGGCCGCTCGTCGACGAGGCCGCCCTGGTCGAGGCGGTCCGGTCCGGCCGGCTGGCGGGCGCAGCCCTCGACGTGGTGGACGTGGAGCCGCTGCCCGCCGACAGCGTCCTGCGCGGCGTGGCGGGCATCACTGTCTACTCGCACATGGCCGGGCAGACTGCCGAGGCCCGGCTGGCCGCGGGGATGGAGGGCGCCAGGGAACTCGTCGCCGCCCTCGACGGCCGGCCCGCCCACTCGCTCACCGAACCGAAGGAGCCGGCATGACCACCAGGACAGCGGACGCGGACGTGATGGTGATCGGCGCGGGCCTCGCCGGACTGGTGGCCACCGCCGAACTCGTCACCGCCGGCCGATCCGTCCTGCTGCTCGACCAGGAGCCCGAGCAGAGCCTCGGCGGCCAGGCGTTCTGGTCGTTCGGCGGGCTGTTCCTGGTCGACTCGCCCGAGCAGCGCCGGATGGGCATCCGCGACTCGACCGAACTCGCCTGGCAGGACTGGCTAGGCAGCGCCGGGTTCGACCGCCCCGAGGACGCGTGGCCACGGCGCTGGGCCGAGGCGTACGTCGACTTCGCCGCCGGCGAGAAACGCGCGTGGTTGCGGGGCCTCGGCGTCAAGCTGTTCCCCATCGTCGGCTGGGCCGAACGCGGGGGCTACGACGCCACCGGACACGGCAACTCGGTGCCCCGCTTCCACGTCACCTGGGGTACCGGTCCGGGCCTGCTCGAACCCTTCATCGCGATCGTGCGGGAGGCCGCCGGGCGCGGTCTCGTCCGGTTCGCCTTCCGGCACCGGGTCGACGCGCTGACCATCAGCGACGGCGCGGTGGTGGGCGCCACGGGTCGGGTCCTGGAGCCCAGCGACGCCGCCCGCGGCACCGCCAGCTCGCGGGACGCGATCGGCGACTTCGCCTACACCGCGCAGGCCGTCATCGTCACCTCCGGCGGCATCGGCGGCAACCACGACCTGGTCCGCCGCAACTGGCCGGCACGGCTCGGCACCCCGCCCACCCACATGATCAGCGGCGTTCCCGCCCATGTGGACGGTCGCATGCTGACCATCGCGCAGGACGCCGGCGGCGCCGTGATCAACCCCGATCGGATGTGGCACTACGTCGAGGGCATCCAGAACTGGAACCCGATCTGGGACGCGCACGGCATCCGAATCCTGCCCGGGCCGTCCTCCGTCTGGCTCGATGCGCGCGGACGACGGCTGCCGGTGCCGCTCTACCCCGGATTCGACACCCTCGGCACGCTCGCCCATCTGCGCACCACCGGCCACGACCACAGCTGGTTCGTCCTCACCCAGAAGATCATCGAGAAGGAGTTCGCGCTCTCCGGCTCTGAGCAGAACCCGGACCTGACCGGTCGCAGCGTCAAACAGGTACTCGGCCGCCTCCGTGCCGGCGCACCGGCACCGGTGGAGGCGTTCAAGCGGCAGGGCGCCGACTTCGTCGTGGCCGACCGGCTGGACGAGCTGGTGAAGGGCATGAACGCGCTCACCGACGAGCCTCTGCTGGACCCGCTCGAGATTCAGCGCACGATCGAGGCACGCGACCGGGAGCTGGCCAACAGCTTCACCAAGGACATGCAGATCGCCGCCATCCGCAACTTCCGGAACTACCGGGGCGACCGGCTCATGCGGACCGCGGCGCCGCACCGGATCCTCGACCCGAAGGCCGGGCCGCTGATCGCCGTGCGCCTGCATGTGCTCACCCGCAAGACCCTGGGCGGCCTGCACACCGACCTCGACGGTCGGGTGCTGGACGGCGCCGGCCAGCCGGTGCCCGGGCTCTACGCCGCCGGCGAGGCCAGCGGGTTCGGCGGTGGCGGCATGCACGGCTACCGCGCGCTGGAAGGCACCTTCCTGGGCGGCTGTCTCTTCTCCGGCCGCCAGGCCGGCCGCGCCGTGGCCACCACCGTCGGATGACCGGCTCGTACCCGCGAAATGAGGAAACCGTGACCCGCGACTGCGTACGCATTCTCGTGCCCTCCGGCATGCTCGGCTCGGGATTCCCGCCCGAGATCGTTGACCGTGGACTGGAACTCGGCGCCGACGTCATCGCCCTGGACGGAGGGTCCACCGACTCCGGCCCGTACTATCTGGGCACCGGCACGGCCAAGACCACCGCCGCGGCCGTGGCCCGCGACCTGCGCCTGCTGCTCCGGGCGGCGGCTAAGGCGCGCATTCCGCTGATCGTCGGCTCGTGCGGTACCAGCGGCACCGACTCCGGCGTGGACTGGGTCGCCGGGATCGCCCGTGGCATCCTGGCCGAGGAGGGGCTGGACCTGCGGGTGGCCACCATCTACAGCGAGCAGCGGGCCACCGACCTCAAGGACCATCTCGACAAGGGGCGGATCCACCCGCTCCCGCCGGCCGGCGACCTCGACCCGGCGACGTTGGACAGCTGCCAGCACATCGTCGCGATGATGGGCCATGAGCCGATCGCCGAGGCGCTGGCGGGCGGGGCCGACGTGGTACTGGCCGGGCGCGCCACCGACACCGCCCTGGCCGCCGCCTTCCCGCTGATGGCCGGCATGCCCGCCGGCCCGACCTGGCACGCTGCCAAGATCATCGAGTGTGGCGCGCAGTGCACCACGAACCCGCGCTCCAGCGGGGTCTTCGCCACCATCGACGCCACCGGCTTCACGATCGAGCCGCTCGACCCGGCCGTCGCCTGCACGCCCACCTCGGTCGCGGCGCACATGCTCTACGAGACCGCCGACCCGTTCTCGATGCGGGAACCGGCCGGCACGCTGATGGTCGCCGACGCCACCTACCGGGCCCTGGACGAGCGGCGGGTACGGGTGGAGGGCTCCCGGTTCGAGCCGGCCCCGTACACGAACAAGCTCGAGGGGGCCCGGATCACCGGCTACGAGACGATGTCGTTCACCGCCATCCGCGACCCGCACATCCTCGGCCAGATCACCACCTGGGCCGAGCTGCTGCGCCGGGTCACCGCGGATCGGGTCGCCCAGACGCTCGGGCTCGGCGCCGACGACTACGCCTTCGACATCCGCCTGTACGGCTACGACGCCGTGCTGGAGGCGAAGGACCCGGACACCCGGACACCCCGCGAGGTCGGCGTGATGCTCCTGGTCAGCGCCGCGGATCAGCAGACGGCCACCGCCGTCGCGAAGATCGCCAATCCGCTCATGCTGCACCTGCCCACGCCCGACATGGACTACCTGCCCAGCCTCGCGTTCCCCTACTCCCCCGCCGAGACCGAGCGCGGGGCGGCGTACGAGTTCGTCCTCAACCACGTCGTCGACGTGGACTCGCCCACCAGCCTCTTCCGCATCCACCTCCCGGAGGACAGCGATGTCCGGTAACGCCCACCCCCGCACCGTCGCCGACCTCGCGCTGGAGGTTCGGTCGAAGAACGCCGGCCCGTTCTGGGTGACGATGGAGCTGTTCATGCGCGACACCGCCGGGTACGCCGTGGTGGCCGACCCGGGCTTCCTGGACGCGCCGCTGATCGCCCGCCTCTACGGCGTACCGGCCGACACCATCCGCATCTTCCGGATACCGGCGCTGAACGTCGTCAAGATTTCGTTCCCGCGCCCTGTGGCGCAGGGCAGCCTGCGCGACCGCGACATCCACGCCGGGCAGCACCACGTGCCCCTGGCCATGCTCCCGCTGCCGGAGTCGCTTTGAGACCGGTGCCGACCGGGTCAGCGGGAGCCCCCCGAGAATCTCGCTGATCCCGCCTCACGAGCTGCGGTCAGGTAGAGGACGGACTCTGCGGGCGCTGGTCGTGAGCCGGTCGGCGAGCGCGGTGACGAGCCCGCGGAGTTCGTCCGGCCGCTCGATGACGAACGGCCGGTCGAGCGACGCGAGCACCGGGGGCAGCCAGTCGAGCCGCTCCGCCCGCAGTTCGACGCGCAGCCAGCCCTCACTGTTGAGATCTGCGTCTGCCGGCGACGGGAACTCCTCCACGATCGCGATGCTGGCCGGAAGTCGGGTACGGATCTGCTCCACCGTCGCCTGGATCCGCAGGGTCACTTCGTACCGGTACGGCGCCTTGGCGAGCGCCGAAAGGACGCGCTGCGCCGGATCGGGTCCGGCGGGTGGCTCGAAGGAGCCGGGAAGGGTCCTCGCGTCCGTGATCCGATCAAGCCGCAACGTCCGGTCCTCGCCGATCCCAGGGGCCGCACCCGTGACGTACCACCGGCCCGAATGGGCGACGAGGCCGTACGGGTGCAGCGTCCGTTCACTGCGCCGGCCGTCGGCACTGGTGTATCTGATCGACAACGGCTGGTGATGGCGCACCGCATCGGCGACAGTGAGGAGAACCCCAGTCTGCGGGGCGCCGAATTCGCCGGGCGGAGCCGTGAAGGCGAGGGCCTCGAGCACGGTGCCGAGTCTGCGGGCCAGGCGCTCGGGTAGTACCCGACGGATCTTGGCCGCTGCCGTCTCACTCGCCGTGTCGGACGTCGTCGCCAGCCCTGTCCGGGGACCCGCGACCAGGCCGAGCAGCACGGCGAGGGCTTCGTCGTCGCTGAGCATGAGCGGCGGCATGCGGTACCCGGGCGCGAGTCGGTACCCGCCGTGACGACCGCGTACCGACTCGACGGGCACATCGAGGTCGATCAGGTGACCCACGTACCGCCGCACGGTGCGCTCGTCGACGCCCAGACGGTGGGCGAGTTCGGCCATCGTCCGGATGCCACCCGACTGCAGGAGCTCCAACAGGGTAAGGACCTGAGCGGTAGGTCGAGCCACCTGCCGAAGTTACCGCGAATACTGGACCGATTCTGTCCGGTATTCGTTCTAGCGTGGCCGTGCCACCTGGCTCCACCCGATCTAGGAGATCACCATGAACCTCGTCTCGGTCCGGATCATCACTGGTGATGTCGCACGCCTCGTCGACTTCTACGAACGAGTCACGGGAGTGCAGGCGGACTGGGCCACCGAGGACTTCGCTGAGCTGCGGACCGCCTCCGGCACTCTCGCGATCGGCAGCACTCGCACCGTCGCACTGTTCGCGCCCGGGTCCGCTCAACCGGCGGACAACCGCAGCCTGATCATCGAGTTCCTCGTCGACGACGTGGACACCGTGCATCAGAACCTGACCACCGTCGTCGAAGACTTCGTCAACGAGCCCACCACGCTGCCCTGGGGCAACCGGTCACTGCTGTTCCGTGACCCCGACGGCAACCTCGTCAACGTCTTCACTCCGGTCACCCCGGCCGCCATCGAGAAATTCGCTCGCTGAGGCCTCGCCCTCCGGTGTGCGGCCGGCTTCCTACCCGGCCACCAGCTCAGCAACCGGGCGTAGGCGTCGTTTCCGCCTACGCCCGGGGAGCTTTCGATCCTTAAGCCTGCTCGATGTCCGAGAACAGCCCCTTGAACGGGACCTGCGTTCCCACGAGGGTGCCGAAGACATCAGCGGCAACGGTTGTCGCGACTGCAGCGGAGGCGTCTTCGTAGCTGTCGAAGTAGAGGTCGAGCGTCCGGTACGCGGGGGTGGCGGTGCCATCCTCCTTCGGCCACACCTTCGCGGACTCGAGTCGCCGCAACTTCGGGAACGTCGCCGCGGCAGCCTTCACGTCCGCGTAGGCCCGCTCGAAGTCGTCGGGGCTCGCAGGGTTGTCGATGATGATCGTGATCTTGGTGGGCATGGGACTCTCCTCGACATTGAGATGAAACTATTGCTGCGGATCTGAATTCAGCGGCCGTAGGTCTCCAACAGCCGCAGCCACACCTCACTGACGGTCGGGTAGGCCGGAACCGCGTGCCACAGCCGGTCGAGCGGGACCTCGCCGACGATCGCGATGGTCGCGGCGTGGATCAGTTCCGCGACGTCCGGGCCTGCCAGAGTGCAGCCGACGATCACCTTTCGGTCCTCGTCGACGACCATGCGGGCGTGTCCCCGGTAGCCGTCGGCGTGCAGGGAGGCTCCGGCGACGGCCCCGAGGTCGTAGTCCACGACGCGGGTCCGCAGCCCAGCCGCCTCGGCCGCAGCCGCGGTCAGGCCCACCGACGCGATCTCCGGGTCGGTGAAGACCACCTGCGGAACCGCGCGTTCGTCGGCCGTCGCCACGTGCCAGCCCCACCGGCCGTCCTCGACCTTCTCGCCCTTCGCCCGGGCCACGATCACGTCGCCCACCGCCCGCGCCTGGTACTTGCCCTGATGGGTCAGCAGCACCCGCCGGTTCACATCGCCCGCCGCATAGAGCCACTCACCGCCGCCGACGACGCGCAGGGTGTCGTCGACCGCCAGCCAGGCACCCGGCGCCAGCCCGACCCGGTCGAGGCCGATGTCCTGAGTGTTGGGTGTGCGACCGACCGCCACCAGCACCTCGTCGGCCTCGACCCGCTCGCCGGAGGCGGTCCTGATGTGGACGGCTCCGCTGTCGTCGCGGTGGACGGCGACGGCCTCCGCGCCGAGGCGTACCGACACGCCGGCTTCGCGCAACGACTCCGTGACCAGTTCGCCGGCGAACGGCTCCGCCGACGGCAACACACCATCGCGAGCCAGCACGGTCACCGACGACCCGAGTGCGGCGAACGCGGTCGCCATCTCGGCCGCCACCACGCCACCGCCGATGATGGCGAGCCGACGGGGAACCGAACTGGCCGAAGCGGCCTCGCGGCTGGACCACGGCGCCGACTCGCGCAGCCCCGGGATATCCGGCAACAGGGCGCTGCTGCCGGTCGCGACGACCACCGCGTGCCGCGCGGTCAGCGTCGTCGTGACACCGTCGTCGCCGGTCACCTCGACGACGCGGGCGGAAGTGATCCGCCCCTGACCGCGGTGCAGCGCGATGCCTGCCGACGCCAGCCAGGACACCTGACCGTCGTCCTGCCAATGGGACGCGAAGGAGTCCCGCCGGCCGAGCACCGCAGCCGCGTCCAGGTCTCCCGTCACCGCCTCTCGCGCACCCGGCAGTCGGCGAGCCGCCCGCAACGCGGACGCGCTGCGCAGCAACGCCTTGGTCGGCATGCAGGCCCAGTACGAGCACTCACCGCCGACCAACTCCCGCTCGACGATCGCGGCGGTCAGCCCGCCCTGCACGACCCGATCGGCCACGTTCTCGCCGACCGGACCGGCACCGATCACGACGACGTCGTACTCGATGGTTGTCATGTCAGTTGCCCTTCGCGGTACGGCCGAGGCGGATCGCCGCGATGAGGAAGAAGATGGCGCCGGGGATGGCGTAGCCGGCCGCGTTGGTCAGCGACGGGTTGGCCGCGGAGGCACCGGCGATGAAGGACGCGCCGGCCAGCGTCGAGATGCCGCCACTGATGATCATCGGCCACTGCCCGCCCATCTTCCGGCGGGTGACCCCCACGACCAACTGAACCAGACCAGCCACGACCGCCCATGCGCCCCACACTCGCAGGACAGCGGGCACACCGGACGCGCCTGCGACACCGACACCGACGGCCGTGACCAGGCTTACCGCGATGTTCACGTACAGCAGGGTCGGCGAGCCGGTGGCCCGCGACGAACGGAGGTCGTAGATGGCGGCGCCCACGTCGAACAACGGGTAGAGGACGAACAGCGCCACCGTGAGCGGACCGATCTCCTTGGCGGTGGCGATCGTCACGCCGGCCCAGACGATGGCGAAGGCGAAGCGGACGAAGTACAGCCGCCGCAGCGCGGAGGCCGTCTGGGAGATACCGGGCGAAGCAGCAATGGTGGTCACGGGTGACCTTTCGGCGGAGGGGCTAGGGAGAACGATCGTTCTGTCTTATCCAGCATGACAGACGCACGCCGCATCGTCAAGACCGAACGTTCTATCCCCGCCGCGGCCATGCTTCTCCACGCAACGCCTCTACTGACGTCACGAGCGCCAGCCGACCGAATCCAGCCTGGTACGGCAGTCAGCAGAGTGGGTGGCCTCGGCCTTCGTAGTGGCTCAGGTCGGCTTGGTACCGACGTTTTCGGCTGGGGCGCTGCGGAAGCGGCCAGGTGCCTGCCCATGGGCGCGAGTGAAGGCGCGGCTGAAGGCCGGCACCGAGAGGTAGCCCACAGAGGCGGCGATCGCCTCGACCGATCCGGAGCCGCTCCGCAGGCGGGCGGCGGCGAGGTCCATCCGCCACTGGGTCAGGTAGGCGACCGGGCTCTGGCCGATGGCGGCCGGGAAACGCCGGGCAAGCGTCGCCCGCGACACCGCGAGGGTGGCGGCCAGCTTCGCGGTCGTCCAAGGGTGCGCGGGATCAGCGTGGAGGTGCTGGAGGGCTCGATGGACGATCGGGTCGGTCAGCATGCCGAGCCAGGTGCCGCGCTGGTCGCCGGGCCGGCCGGGCAGCCACGCGCGTAGCAACTGGATCAGCATGATGTCGACGAGGCCGTCGAGCACCGCTGTGCCGGCGAACCGAGGGTGGGCCAGCTCCCGGGTGAGAAGGCGAACTATGTCGCCGACCCCTTCGGTGCCGTCGCCACCGGGGATGTGCAGCAGGTCCGGCAGGGTAGGGAGAACCTGGGTCCGCGCGGTGTGGTCGCAGTCGTAGAAGATGGTGACCAAGCGCGTCCGGACGGGTGGCGTGCCGAGCCGGATCACCCTGCCGGGCTCTGGGACTTCGAATTCCGCCGTGGGACCGTCGTGCTCATCGGCCGAGTCACTGAGACGATGCTCGAGGCCGGCCCCCAGCAGTACGACATCGCCGGCTGCCAGCTCGACCGGCTCGCGCCCAGGGACCGTGACCCTCGCGCGACCGGTGATGGCCACGTGCAGGGCCGCACCGGGAAAGTCGTCCAGGGCCATCGCCCAGCGCCCGCCCGCCTCGATCTGGGCACCGAGGCTCCCACGGACGCCGGACATACGTAACACCTCGCTGACCACATCCATTCGTCGAGACTACCGCCCACCACCTTCACTGAGGCAAGCAGCAACTTTTCTGAGCTTCTGCAGCATCGACTGATGCATCGTGTGATGCATACAGTGCAGATGAAGAACTGTTGAGCAGAAGGAGACAACGATGCGACTGCACGGAGCGACCGCCCTCATCACTGGAGCCGGCAGCGGCCTCGGCCGGGAGCTGGCCGCGGACCTGCTACGGCGGGGCGCGAACGTCTACGCGACCGCCCGCCGGCCCGAGCTGATCACCCTGGACGGTGTGCGGGCTCTCGAGCTCGACATCACCGATCCCGCATCCGTCGCCGCAGCCGCAGCCGTCGCCGCCGACGTCGACCTGCTGATCAACAATGCCGGCGTCTCCTTCGGCGCCCCGCTCGTGTACGGGGACCTCGATCAGATCCGGCGGACCTTCGACACCCACCTCTGGGGCACGCTGACCGTGATCCGGGCGTTCGCCCCGGTACTTGCCGCCAACGGCGGCGGCGGCATCCTGAACATGCTGTCCGCGGTGGGG
Organism: Micromonospora sp. WMMD964; assembly: GCF_029581455.1. NCBI lineage: Bacteria > Bacillati > Actinomycetota > Actinomycetes > Micromonosporales > Micromonosporaceae > Micromonospora > Micromonospora sp. WMMD964. The sequence goes on from NZ_CP120860.1 coordinate 5,496,137, forward strand.
TGGGCGCCGTTCCCCGGCAACCTCGCCTACTCGACGGCCAAGGCGGCGCAGTGGGGACTGACCAACGCCGTCCGGCTCGAACTCGCCGAGCAGGGCACTCTGGTCAGCGGGGTGGTGCTGGGGCCGACGGCAACCGAGGCGATGACATCCTTCGCGGCCCGGATGGACGGCGGTGACGCGTTGCTCAGCCTCATGAACGCTCCGGCCGACATCGCCCGCATCGCTCTCGACGGCCTCGAGGCGGGAAAGACCGAGATCATCGCGGACACCGCGAGTGCGACCACCAAGGCGTCGCTGATGGGCGAGCCGCAGGCCTTCGGCGTGGAGATGCTGACGACGCGCTGACGCGCACCCGACCAAGCCCAACGTCGCCCCAGCTTCGACCTCACGGCCAGATTTGCCTACAGATGTTAGGCAGGAGCATAATCGCCTTAGGCAAGCAGGGGGCGTGATGGACAGACCAGGACTGACGCCGGAGCGTCTGACCCGAGCGGGGGCGGAACTGGCCGACGAGGTCGGCTTCGACCAGGTCACCGTCTCGGCGCTCGCTCGGCGGTTCGACGTCAAGGTCCCGAGCCTGTACTCGCACCTGAAGAACTCGCAGGACCTCAGGATGCGCATAGCGCTGTTCGCGCTGAACGAACTCGCCGACCGCGTCGCCGATGCCGTCGCCGGTCGGGCCGGCAGGGACGCTCTAGCCGCGTTCGCTGACGCCTACCGCGACTACGCCAGGGAGCACCCGGGCCGCTATGCCGCCGCGCGACTCCGGCTCGATCCGGAAACGGCGGCCGCCAGTGCCGGTGTCCGGCACGCGCAGATGGCTCGGGCGATCTTGCGGGGCTACGGGTTGGACGAGCCGGACGCGACTCATGCGGTCCGGATGCTGGGCAGCGTCTTCCACGGCTACGTCAGCTTGGAGCTAGCCGGTGGTTTCGAACACAGCCCTCCCGACGCGCTGGAATCCTGGGAATGGATCGTGGATTCACTCGACGCGGTGTTACGCAACCGCAGCACTCGCTGACCCGACGACGGCCGCACCACCGCCAGCGGTTCGTAGCGCGGAGCGCGGATGGACATCGAGATCTCGATCGAGAGGCTTGAGGCAATGCCCACCGAACACCAGTGGATCACCACCCCGGTCACCGCGGACCTCCTGCGTGGCTTTGTCGATCTGGAGGCGACCGCGCGCGGTCTACTGCCTCATCGGCTGACCGCCCAGGCGCGCCGGCAGATCCCCGACGACCAACTGGCCATGGCTGAGGCCCAGCCCTCCGGCGTGCGACTGGCTCTCCGTACCCGGGCCACCACCATCGAACTGGACACGCTGCCCACCAAGCGGGTCTACCAAGGCTTCCCGCCCCCACCGGACGGCGTCTACGACCTGCTGATCAACGGCCGCCTGGCCGCACAGGCCTCGGTGCCCGACGGCAACGTCCGGACGGTCACCGACATGTTCACCCAAACCTCTGTGCTGGCCGAAGGGCCGTCCGGCACAGCCCGCTTCGCGGGTCTGCCGGAGGGTGAGAAGGACATCGAGATCTGGCTTCCGCACACGGAGATCACCGAGTTGATCGCGCTGCGCACCGACGCGCCCGTCGAGCACACCCCGCCCAGCGGACACCGGACGTGGCTACACCACGGCAGTTCCATCAGCCACGGCTCGAACGCCGGTCATCCCACCGCCATCTGGCCTGCCCTGGCCGCGGCCGAGGGCGGTGTGGAGCTGGTCAACCTGGGGTTCGGCGGGAGCGCGTTGCTCGACCCGTTCACCGCCCGCGCCATGCGGGACATCCCTGCGGACCTGATCAGTGTCAAGATCGGCATCAACATCGTCAACAGCGACGTGATGCGACTACGCGCCTTCACCCCTGCGGTCCACGGCTTCCTCGACACTGTCCGCGAAGGGCACCCGACCACACCACTGCTGGTCGTGTCCGCCATCCTGTGCCCGGTTCAAGAGGACACGCCCGGCCCTCTCGCGCCGGACTTCGAGGGCGGGACTCTGCGGTTCAAGGCCACGGGCGATCCGGCCGAGCGCAGCGCTGGGCGGCTGACCCTCAACGTCATCCGTGACGAACTCGCCCGGATCGTCGAACAGCGCTCGGCCGATGACCCGAACCTGCACTACCTCGACGGACGCGACCTGTACGGCGAGGCGGACTACGCCGAACTCCCACTTCCCGACGAGGTGCATCCCGACCCGGCCGGACATCGCCGTATCGCCGACAACTTCGCGCGGCTCGCGTTCGGCGACGGCGGTCCCTTCGCCACCAAGACCGGCTGACCCTCTGGGGTACGCCGCGCAGCGACGGTCCAACCGGTCCGGTCCGGCTCCTGGAGAACGACAGCGGCCTGGCCGATGGTCGTCGCTCCGGCGTACCCATCCCGCTGGAGGAAGCGTCCCCGGCACCACGCGAGGTTCTGACAAACCCCTGCGTCACCCGCCATCGAGTACCGGAACCGGGCGTGGCTGGCCGCATCGGCCCACAACCGAGCCCTGGGACAACTGATCATCGCCCCGCGAGACCTGGGCAGCCGATTCAGGCCACGGGTAGCCATTCGAGCGACGTCGTCATCTCGGCGAGGATCTCCGGCACCGGAGCCACGCCGATGCCGATGCCGTCGGGCACGGCGAGGTGCCCGTCGTCCAGGACGAACGGCTCGGTCAGATCCGTTCGGTAGTAACGGCCGGAGGCGGAGGTGTCCCCCGGCAAGGTGAAGTTCGGCAACGCCGCGAGCGCCACGTTGGCCGCTCGACCGATACCGGTCTCGAGCATGCCGCCGCACCACACCGGTACACCATGGGCCGCGCAGACGTCGTGAATGCGCCTGGCCTCGAGATAGCCACCGACCCGACCCGGCTTGACGTTGACGATCCGGCACGCGCCGAGGCGGATCGCATCCGCGGCGGCCCGCGCCGAAACGATCGACTCATCGAGGCAGATGGGAGTGCGCACCTGCCGCGCCAGCGCCGCATGACCCAGGATGTCCTCCTCGTCGAGCGGCTGCTCGATCAGCAGCAGCCCGAACGGGTCGAGCGCGGCCAGCAGCGCGACATCCCCGAGCGTGTACGCGGTGTTCGCGTCGACCTGCAGGAGTACGTCGTCGCCGAAGCGTTCCCGCACCGCGCGGACCGGCTCGACGTCCCAGCCGGGCTGGATCTTCAGCTTGATCCGGATGTAGCCCTCGTCGAGGTAGCCCTCCACATCGGACAAAAGTTTGTCGACCGAGTCCATGATGCCGACCGAGACGCCGGCGGGCACCCTGTCCCGCACCGCACCGAGCTCACGAGCCAGGCTCCGGCGACCGGCCCGCAGTTCCGCGTCGAGCACCGCCGTCTCCAACGCCGCCTTCGCCATCCGGTGCCCCTTGAACCGATGCAGCGTCGGGCCGACAGCCGTCGCGTCGGCAGGTGGCCGGGCAGCGAGGGCGGGGATCAGATACCGACGCAGGACGTCCGCGGCGGCCTCGACGTATTCGCTGGAGTAGAGCGGGTCGGCCATCGCCACGCACTCTCCCCAGCCTTCCGCCTCGTCCGTGACCGCGCGAACCAACAGGATGTCTCGGTCGTGCTCGACGCCGAACGAGGTCCGAAACGGTGCCACCAACGGCATGCGGACACGGCGCAACTCGATGCCGGTGAGTTTCATCCATCTCTCCTCGTCGCACTGTTACGCGTCAGCAGGTACCACCCTGCCCGGTCGAATCCGAGGACCGTCGCGTCTTCGGCCAGCAATGAGCCCAGGACCTCCCGCAGTGCCCGGCGCCACTGGCGGGCGGTTGCCGGGTCGGTCACCCGTAGCTTCTCGATGTCCTCAGGGGTGGCCACGAGCACGTCGTCGCCGGTGATGCTGCCGATCACCGGCGCACCGTCGGCATCCCGGTCGAGGGCCACCGCCGCACCGGCTCGCCGCCGTGCCGCGGCGTCCCATCGGCGTACGCTGCCAGCCGACGCCTGCCGTACCTCAGGATCGGTGAGACTCCAGTGCAGAAGCAGGCGATCGGTGTCGTCGTCGCCGTTGATCCGGTCATGCATGCTGCCGTAGAAGTTCGTCAGGTAACGCGTCGGCGTCGCCGCCAGCTTCACCAGATTGAAGTACGCGTTACGACCGACGAGCGGATCGAACGTCCACGCGATCGTGGTCGCGCCCTGCTGCAGCGCCCAGGCCCGCTGGTGCAGCTTGAGAGCGTGTCCCACCCCGCGGCCCAGGACGGTGGCCGAGACTCCGGCGATGTGACTGTGCAGTTCGCGGCGCTCCGGGGCGGCGAAGAAGCCCACGCACGCCCCGACGAGCGCACTGCCGTCGAACGCCCCGGCCACGTAGTTGCCCGCCAGGCTGAGAGCGCGCAGAAGCTCGGGCGTCATCGGTGGATTGTCCGGAGCCGGTTGCCAGATGCTGATCAGCAGCCGATGCACGGCGCGCAGGTCGTCGAGCTCGGTCAGTGCCGCGACGCGGACCCGGGCCGCCGCCGCGGAGGCCGAGGCGTCATCCCCGGGGGTGCTGGTCAGCGCAACGGCCGCACTCACGGCTGCTCCAGTAGTGCCCTGGTGAGCGCGGCCACCAACGCCGCCCGGTGCGGGATCTCCGCGACCACGACGTGCTCGGAGTCGGCGTGGGCCCCGCCGCCCACCGCTCCGAGCCCGTCCAGCGTGGGCGTGCCCACGCCGGCGGTGAGATTCCCGTCCGACGCGCCCCCGACGGCGGCCCGCCCCGGGACCGGCAGACCGAGGTCTCGCGCCGCTGCTGCAGCCCGTTCGTACAGCGCCTCGGACGCCGAAGACGGCAGCGGAGGTCGGTTCGGCCCGCCCTCGACGTTCAGCCGGGTGCCCGGAACGACCGGCTGTAGCTTCCGCAGGGCGAGATCGACCCGTCGCTGCTCGTCGATGTCATGCACGCGCACGTCCACGACGAACGTACCGTTCGCCGGAACGGTGTTGCCCGCGCTTCCGGCGGACATCGTGGTCGGCACCACGCTCGTACCTCGGCTCGGATCGGCCAGGGCGAGAACGGCGAGGATCTGGTGGGCGACCTCGACCCCGGCGTTGATACCACGTTCCGGTTCCAGGCCGGCGTGCGCGGCGAGTCCCTCGACGTGCACGACGTAGCGGGACATGCCCTTGCGGGCGGTCTTGAGAGCGCCACGGGCGGCGGAAGCCTCCAACACCAGAGCTGCGGCGGCTCCCGCCGCCTCCCGTTCGATGAGTGATCGGGAGCTGGGCGATCCCAGCTCCTCGTCGCCGGTCACGAGAAGCGTCACGCCGTCACGGTCGTCCAGCTCGGCAACCGCATGCAGTGCCTGGACGATGCCGACCTTCATGTCGAAGCACCCCGGACCGCGCAGGATCCCGTCCGTCACCTCGTACGGCCGGTCGCGAAGGGAACCGATCGGCCAGACCGTGTCGTGGTGACCCAGCAGCAGCACCGTCGGCGGCCCGGAACCGAAGCGCCACCGCAGGTGGGTGTGCCCGTCGAGAACGATCCTCTCCGGTGGCACGCCGAGCCGCCGCTGCCCGATGGCAGCCAGGACGTCGGCGCTTCGGGCCACGGCGGCGAGGTCGGCCGATGGCGACTCGCACCCGACCAGCTCCGCGATGTCCTCCAGCATGTGCGGCAGACGACGGGTGAGGCGTTCCCGCAGGCTCATCTCACGTCACCTTCGGCGTGGCACGAACGCCGAGATGCAGGTACCGCTCCCCCGTGGGCAGCCGGTAGAACGTCACCGGCGTCCAGGAGTCCCGGTCCGGCAGACGGATCGCGAACAGATCCGGGCCGACCGCGATCAGAGCCAGTTCCTGGACGGGATCGGGCGTCAGCTCGGCGAGCGGGCCGGTCACGGTCATCCGCAGCACCGGGCCGTCCGCACCGTCGAGAACCTCCAGCCGAGTGCTCGCTCGCTCGTACGTGCCCAGGTGCGGTGTCACGTCCACCGATACCGGCTCGGCGGGCGGCGTGAACGGTGGTGGCATCGTCACACCGGCGATGTCGGCGAAGATCTCCCGGTACAGGTCGCGGTAGAGGTCCCCGGCGCTCCCACCGTTGGTCAGCAGCGCCACCGCCGTGTTCTGCTCCGGCAGCAACCGCAGAAAAGCCGATTGCCCGATGGTGTTGCCGTCGTGGCCGATGAGCCGCCGCCCGTCCCAGCCGAAGCGGATCCAGCCCAGACCCCACGAGTCGCCGAGGGTGTACCGGTCGGGCAGGTCCACCTCGTGTGCCGCCATCACGGCGGTGCTGCGCTCGCTGAGCACGCGGGTGCCGTCCTCCGTCACACCCCCGGTGAGGTGCATCCGGGCGAAGCGCAGCAGGTCCGCGACACTGGCGTTGATGAGGCCGGCCGGCCCGAGCGCACGCGGGAGCATCCACTGCGCGACCCGTTCCGGGCCCTCGGCGCTGTCGGTGTGCCCGCACGCCGTCCGTTGCAACAGGGCCTCCTCGGGCAGCGTGCTGGTACGCGCCAACCCGAGCGGCTCGGTAAGCCGGGTCCGGACGGCGGCGTCCCAGGTCATCCCGGTGAGCTTCTCGATGACGAGGCCGGCCAGCACGAACCCGGAGTTGCAGTACGACCAGGTGGCACCGAGCGGGTGGTTCTGCGCCTCGTCGCGCAGCGTCGCCACGTACTTCTCCAGACAATCGTCACCGCGGCCGGTGTCGGTGAAGACGTCGCCGTCGATGCCGCTGGTGTGCGCGAGCAGGTGACGCATCGTCACCTCGGCGGCCACCGTCGGGTCCGACAACGCGAGTTCCGGCAGCACCCGGACCACCGGCTCGTCGAGATCGAGTAGCCCCTCATCCACCAACTGCATCGCGAGGGTCGCGGTCCACACCTTGCTGACGGAGCCGATCTGGAACACCGAATCGGTGGTCGTCTCGACCCCGGTGTTCACATTGAGAACGCCGTACGCGACCTCGACGAGTTCGTCCGGTCCGTCCGGGCGCAGTCGCAGGATGCCGAGCGTGGCGCCGGGAACGCGGTGCTGTTCGGCGAGCGCGGCCAGGCGACGCTGCCAGAGTTCAACGTTGATGTCCGTCGACCTTTCTCTCCGGGTGGCGGTGCAGCCAGTCGGCGACACCACGGCACTCTCCTGGCGTCGGGGACCTCTGGTACGAAGCTTGCCGGTCACCGCGATCGCTGTCTTGGTGCGACGGCACGAGACGGGCACGCCGCTCTCGTCCGGACGACCAAGATCGGCTGTCAGAGACCGAACACGCGCAGCTGGAGCATCACGCCGAAGCGTGCGTGCGGATCGGTCAGATCCAGGCCGCCCAGCTCGGCGAGGCGCCGCAACCGGTACCGGAAGGTGTTGGGATGCACGTGCAACGCCGCTGCCGCCGCGACCACGTCACCGAACGCGTCCAGCCAGGCCGACAGCGTTTCGACGAGGCTGGACTGGTGCTCCGCGTCGTACGCGATCAGCCGCGCCACCACGCCGCTGGGTGCGTCCCCACGAGCCGCGATGGCGTCGCCCATGTCGAGCAGCAACGACTCGGTGTACACGTCGGCGAGGTGAGCGACCCGGCGCGAACCGCCCCGCCCGGCGCACAGCACGCGAAGCGCCCGGTCCGCGCTGGTGCGGGCGGCGGGCAGGTCGGTGGGTGTGTTCGCCACCGGGCTCACACCGGCCATCGCCGGCAGTCGGGTGCCGATCCGATCGAGGAACCCGGAGGCCACCCGGGCCGCCTGCTTCGCCGGCGCGTCGCGGCCGACCGGCAACAGCCCGTACGTCACATCGCCGAGCAGGGCGACCGCACTGGCTGGATGCACCGTGCCCAGATGCATCGCCAGCGCGTCTCCGAGGCGTTGGCGTTGCGCGACGACCCCGGATCGGTCATCGACGCCCGGGGTGATCCGCTCGGTCGGCGCGAGCGCGAGCACCACCAGCGGCTGATCGGTGAGCCCCAGCCGGGCCAGGGCCTCCCGAGCGCCCGAGCCTCCCTCCAGCGCCGTGCTGACCAGGTCGGTCCGCAACCGCCGTGCGACGTCCGCGCCGGCCCGTAGCCGCAGCAGGTGCAGGGCGACCAGTTTCGCCGCGTCGCTGAAGGCCCGGGACCGGTCCGGGCTCAGCGGCTTGCGTACGGCTGCCCAGATGGAGCCGAGGAACTCGTCGCCGGCGCGGACCGCCACGGCGACGCGCGGCACCAGGAAGGTGGGAAGGCTGGGCAGCGGTGCCACGAACACCGGTTGTTCGCTGTGGCGCACGTCGTGGATGACTCCGGATTCGGTCAACAGTCGGGCGTACCGTTCCGGCACCTGCCGACCGAGGATCGTCTCCACCCGGGACTCGTCGGCCTCCTCCTGACGCCCGGAGAACGCCAGCACCCGGGAGTCCGGGTCCTCGATGGTGACCGGCGCGTCGACCAGGGCCGCGACCGCGTTGGCCACCGCGAACAGATCCCCGGAGGGCATCCCGCCGAGAGTCTCCGGTCCGGCGTCGCCGACGTCGCCCTGACCGAGCATGGACCGCAGCAGGGCGGTGAGCTGCGCCCAGGATGCGCCGCGGGTCAGCGCGAGCAGCGCCACCCCGGACTCCTGGGAGGCTGATCGCAGGCTGTCGGAGTCGGCCAGGGGGCCCCGGACCACGAGACCGGCGGCGCCGTGCGTGCCGAGCGCACGCAGCAGGTCGGCGATCTCGTGGACTTCCCGCAGGCCGACGCCGAGCACCAGGGCGTGCGGCGGCAGAACGACCTCGTCCAACGGGTCGTGGATCGAGACGCCGCCGATCGGTGCGCCGGTGTGCGAGTCGCCGTGGACCAGATCGAGCAACGTGGCGCCGAGGTCGTCGAGGATCCGGCCCAGGCTCGCACGAGGCTGCATCGAGTGACCGCCGTCCTGTCTGGGCCGGGGCCTACACCCCGGCGTGTGGAATCGCGGCGAGCAGGTCGCGGGTGTAGGGGTCCCGCGGATCCGTCAGCACGTCGTCCACCGGGCCGTACTCGACGATCCGGCCCTGGTGCATGACCCCCACGAAGTCGCTGACGTAGCGCACCACCGCGAGGTTGTGCGAGATGAACAGCATTGTCAACCGCATCCGCCGCTGCAGGTCCCGGACCATGTTGAGCACGGCACCCTGAATGGAGACGTCCAGCGCGGAGGTGATCTCGTCGGCCACCAGGACCTCGGGTCGCCCGGCGAGCGCCCGCGCGAGCGCGACCCGCTGCCGTTGACCGCCGGACAGTTGATCCGGGCTGGCGGTGGACATCTCGGGCGGCAGATCGACGAGGCCGAGCAGCCGCGCGACCTCGGCACGGCGCTGCGCGGTGGTGCTGCCGCGGGGCACGGCCTCGGCGATCGACGCGCCGATCGCCATCCGGGGATCGAGTGCGGAGTACGGGTCCTGGAAGACCATCTGCAGCGGACGTCGTCCGCGCGCCCGAACCGCGTCCAGCGGTTGCCCGTCGAGCAGGATCCGGCCGCCGGTGACGGGCGTCAGCCCGGCTGCGGCGCGGGCCAGTGTGGACTTGCCCGAGCCGGACTCGCCGACCAGGCCGACGACCGCTCCGGCCGGCACCGTCAGGTTCACCTCGTCGACCGCCACCGTCCCGCGTCGGCGGGTGCCGAACCGTACGGTGACGTCCTCGAAGACAAGCTCGGGCACGTCGGCCTCACCCGATCCGGGGTGTGGCGCGGGCGCCGAAGTGAACGTAGCGTTCCCCGCTCTCGATCTGGTAGAACGTGGCGGCCATCCAGTTGCCGGTCGTCGGGTCCTGGCAGACGAACAGGTCCGGAGCGACCGCGACCATGCGGTAGTCGACGTTCTGGTCCTTGAGCACCTCCGCGAGCGGCCCGGTCACGGATACCCGCAGGATCGGGCCGTCCCCGCCGGTGAGCACCTCCTGCCGGATGCTGGCCCGCTCGTAGAGCCCCGCGTACGGGGTCACGTCCGTCGCCACCGGCTCGTCCGGTGGCCCGAGTGGGTGCGGCACGGCCACATCGGCGATCTCGGCGAAGATCTCCCGGTACAACTCCTCGTACAGTCTTGCGGCGTTACCGCCGTTGGTGAGCAGTGCCACGGCGATATCGCGCTCGGGCAGCAGGCGCAGGAAAGCTGCCTGGCCGATGGTGTTGCCGTCGTGACCGATGACCCGGTGGCCGTCCCAGGCCGTCCGCTCCCAGCCGAGCCCCCAGGAGTCACCGACAGTGTGCTTGTCGGGCAGTTCCACCTGGTGGGCGGCCATCGCGGTGGTCGCGGCGGTGCTGAGCACCGCGGTGCCGTCGGCGGATCTGCCACCGTTCAGATGCATGCGGGCGAAGCGGAGGACGTCGGCGACGGTGGCGGTGACACCTCCGGCCGGGCCGGCGGATCGGGGGATGCCCCACTGCGACGCCGGTTCCGGCTTCCCGTCGGCGCCGGGCAGATGGCCGACCGCCGTACGGAACAGCAGCGCTTCCTCCGGCAACGTGACGGTGTGTGTCAGCCCGAGCGGTCGGAACAGCAGCTCCCGCAGTGCCGCGTCCCAGGAGTCGCCGGTCAGCTTCTCGATCACCCTGCCGGCCAGCGAGTACCCCGAGTTCGAGTACGACCAGGTGGCGCCGAGCGGGTGGGTCAGGGCGGCGTCGCCCAGCAGTGCGACGTACTTCTTGAGGCAGTCGTCGCCGCGGCCGGTGTCGGTGAAGATGTCACCGTCGATGCCGCTGGTGTGCGTCAGCAGATGGCGCATGGTCAGCTTCCTGGTCACGTCGGCGTCGCGGAGCAGCAGCTCCGGGAGCACGTCGACCAGCGGCGCGTCGAGATCCAGCAGCCCGTCGTCGACCAGCCGCATGACCACGGTCGCGGTCCACACCTTGGTGATCGACCCGATCTGGAACAGCGAGTCGGTGGTGGCGGCCACGCCGGTCGCCCGGTTCAGGACACCGTAGGCGGCTTCGGTGACGGTGTCACCGTGCAGGATGCCCACGGCGGCGCCGGGCACGCCGTGACGTTCTGCGATCGTGGCGAGCCGGTGTTCGAGGTTCATCTCAGGTCTCCTTCCGAAACGGTGACGGGTGCCACCGCCGGTGCGAGATCGGCGTGCCAGCACGCGACGCGGTGCGCGGTGCCGTACGCGGCCAGTGGCGGGTTCTGCTCGTGGCACTGTTCGGTGGCCAGCGGGCAGCGGGGGGCGAACGGGCAGCCGGCGGCTGGTCGGCGTGGATCAGCCGGGCGGCCGGGGATCACGGCGAGTGGTTGGTCCCGGTCGGTCTCCATGGTGGGCACGGCGGCGGCCAGTGCCCGGGTGTACGGGTGCCGCGCGTCGTGGAGCAGCGCCGCGCTGGGCAGATCCTCGACGATGTGACCGGCATACATGACCAGCACCCGCACGCACACCTCGGCGACGACGGTGATGTCGTGGCTGATGAACAGGAGGGCGGCCTGGTTGCCGCCGCGCACCTCGGCCAGGAGTTCCAGCACCTGCCGTTGCACTGTCACGTCGAGCGCCGTGGTCGGCTCGTCGGCGATGATCAACGAGGGCTGGGCCATGATGCCCATGCCGATCATCGCCCGCTGGCGCATGCCGCCGGACAACTCGTGCGGCAGTTGCCGGGCGCGCCGGGCAGCCGCGGGAATGCGTACGGCATCGAGCCGTTCCACCGCCCGGTCCCAGGCCCTGCGTCGGTTCATCCGCTGGTGCCGTTCGGCCACCTCGGCGAGCTGACGGCCGATTCGCTGGATCGGGTTCAACGACGTCATCGGGTCCTGGAAGACCATCGCGAGCGAGGTGCCGAGCAGGCCGCGCACCGAGCGGGAGTCTGCGGCCCGCAGGTCGGTGCCGAGGAAGTCGAGCCGGTCGGCCCGCACCAGGCCCGGACTCTCCACGAGCCGGGCGATCGCCAGCGCGGTCAGGCTCTTGCCGGAACCGGATTCGCCGACGATGCCGACCGACTCACCCCGTCGTAGTGTCATGCTGACTCCGCGTACGGGAGTGACGAACCCCTCGTCGGCCGGGAAGGAGACGCTGAGGTTCTCCACGGCCAGCACCGTCGGTTCCCCCATCGGTACGACGGGAGCCAGTTCCGACGCGGGTGAACGCCGGAGACCGTGCCGGGCGTCATGCGAGCTGAGCGCCCGAGCCGCGACCTCCCCGGCGAGGTTGAACGCCAACGCCGCGACGACGACAGCGAGTCCTGCCGCGAGCGCCCCCGCGGGATGGATGTAGATCTGTGTCAGGCCCTCGCCGAGCAGCCGTCCCCAGTCGTAGGACGGTGCCTGCACACCCAGCCCGAGGAACGACAGGCCGGCGAACGCCAGCAGCGCGCCGCCGGCGGCCGAGGTGGCGGTGACCACGAGGGGCTCGGCGATGTTGGGCAGCACGTGCCGGAAGAGGATCCGGACGCGGCCCACTCCGGCGATGCGGGCGGCGGCGATGAAGTCGCGTCCGGAGACAGCCGCGGCGAGCGTCTGGGTGAGCCGGGCGAAGCCCGGTGCGGTCGCGAACCCGATGGCCAGTACCGCGCCCTTCGCCCCGACCCCGAAGATCACCGCGAAGAACAGCGCCAGCAGCAGATTCGGGAACGCCACCGCGATGTTGACGAGCGTGCCGATCCAGCGTCCGAACCGCTTTCCGGACAGCGCTGTGGCCGCGCCGAACAGCAGGCCGATGGCCACGCCGATGCCGGTGGCGGCGAGCGCCAGGCCGACTGACAGCCGGGTCGCCACCAGCACCCGGGCCAGGATGTCCCGGCCGAGCAGGTCGGTTCCGGCCGGGTGCCGGGCGGACGGACCCTGCAGGATCTCCGCCGGCACCACCGTGTGCGCGCGGGCGTGCCACAGCGGGTACGCCAGCACGGTGAGGCCGAGCAGCACCGTCAACAGCACCACGGCGAGGATGCCCAGCGGACTGCGCAGCACCGCCACCCACCGTCGCGCCGTCGCTCCCGCCATGGTTCAGCCCTCCCGGATCGCGGAGCGCGGGTCGAGCACGGCGAGGACCACGTCGACGGCGAGGTTGACCAGCAGCACGCCGGCCCCGTAGACGAGGACCACGCCCTGCACGGTCGGATAGTCCTTGGCGAGGATGGACGCGACGATCGTGCCACCCAGCCCCGGCCACGCGAAGATGTTCTCCACCAGCACGGTGCCGGCCACCAGTGAACCCAACAGGAGGCCGCCGATGGTCAGGGCAGCGGTCAGCGCATTCGGCAGCGCGTGCCGCAGGTAGAGCAGCCACGGTGGCAACCGCTTCGCCCGGGCGGTGCGGATGTAGTCGGCGCGCAGCACTGTCAGCAGTTCCACGCGGATGATGCGGGCCAGCACGAACGCCGGCCCGACGGCCAGTGCCACCACGGGCAGCACGTAGGAGCCGGCCCCGGATCGTCCGGCCACCGGCGCCCAGCCGAGCTGCACGCCGAACACGAACACCAGGCCGACCGCCAGGAGGAACTCCGGGATGGTGGCGGCCACGATGCCGGCCGACGTGAAGAGCCCGTCGGCCGCGCGACGGCCACTTCGGGCCAGCACCGCCATCACCAGTCCCAGCGGTATCGCGACGAGCAGAGCCACGGAGAACGCCAGCGCCGCCATCGTGACGGTGGAGCCGATCCGGTCCCCGATGACGTCGGCGACCGGCAGGCCCGAGGTCATCGACGTCCCCAGGTCCCCGGTGATCAGACGGCCGAGAAAGTGCGCGTACTGCAGCGCGAGCGGATCGTCCAGGCCCATCTGCGCGCGCCGCTGCTCGACCAGTGCGCTCGGAGCGGTGGGGCCCAACGCGGCTCGGACCGGGTCGCCGGGCAGCGCATGGATCATGAGGAACGCGGCGCTCACCAGGACCCACAGCGACAGCAGCAGTCTTCCGGAGCGGCGCAGCGCGAACCGAATCCACTGGTTCTCGGCCAGGGCGGTCACGGTCGTCGCGGTCACGCTGGTGATCCTCAGCCGAGCATCCGGATGGACGTCGGGTCGACGTCGCCCGTGGAGAGGTCCAACTGCGATCCCCGGGCGTACACCGGCACGTTGGAGTTGGCGAACGGCACCAGGTCGAGGTGTTGCAGCAGGGCCTTCTCCGCCGCGGCCCACTGATCGCATCCACCGTCACCGGGGGTCTTGGCGGCGGCGGTCACCGCGGCCACGTAGGCGTCGTTGCGGACACTGGCGAAGTTGCTGCCGTTCGGGGGCGTGGGCCCGGAGAAGAACGGCACCAGCTGACTGGGCAGCGACACGCCGATCGGGAACATCGCCACGTCCCAGGCGAACTGGCCGGACGCGATCTGGCCGATCTGCGTCTCGGTCACCGACGTCAGTTCCACCTGTACGCCGACGGCGGCCCACTGTTGCTGCACGAGCTCGGCGGCGGCCTGCGCACCCGGACCGGACGACGTGTCGAACGCGACGGTCAGCTTGACGGGCTTGCCGTTCGTGGCCGCCGCCACGGCCGTCTTCGCGCCGTCGGCGTCGAATGTCGGAAGGTTACCGGTGACGGTGTCCTGCTTGCAGGGGCTGGTGGCGGGGACGACCAGCCCGGTCGGTGGGCCGCCGCGCCCGCTCACGAACACCTGCCGAAGCTGGGCGAGGTCGAGGGCCTGCACCAGCGCTCGGCGCAGGTTCAGTGCCGCGGTGGGCAGGCCGGGCTTCTGGTTGAACCACATCTCGCCGGTCGGTGCCATGATGTCGCGCTTGAGGTACGCGGCGCCCTGCAACCGCTGGCCGTCCGGCCCGGTGAAGCGGGCCGCGTTCACCTCACCGGAGAGCATCAGGTTGGCGGTGGTGGCCTCGTTCGCGACGACCCGCAGGACCACCTTGTCGGGCAGTCCGGCCTGGTCCGCCTTGAAATCGCCGGGCCCCCACGCGTATTCCTTGCGCCGGGTCAGCGTGTAGTGGTCGTCGGGAACCGCCTCGGTGAGCGTGAACATGCCGGAGCCCAGGGCGTTCTGCTTGAGCTTGGCGCGGTCCTTGAGCCCGCCGTCGCAGACGATCGGCAGGCCGCCCAGATTGCGGTCCAGGAACGCGTCCGGGGCGGGCACCGTCACGGCGACGGTTCCGGCGCTGTCGTCCGGCGTGGCCTTGGCGCCGGCCGGGACGTATGTGCCGATCCGCGTCGAGGCGTTCTTGACATCGCCGACGAAGTTGATGTTCGCGGCCACGGTGGTCGCGGTCAGCGGGCTGCCGTCGGAGCAGGTGATGTTCTTGCGCAGCGTGAACGTCGCCGTGGTGCCCGTCGACTCCCACGACGCGGCGAGGCCGGGAAGCAACCGTCCGTCCGGAGCGAACCCGAGCAGCGAGTCGTACAGGAATCGGCCGACCTGGCCGGTGACCGACAGGGAGGTGAAGTGTGGATCGAGGTTGCCGGGGTCGCCAGGCAGCGCCATGACGAAGGTCTTGCCGTTGACCAGGTCGGTTCCGCCGCTGTCGCCGGAACCGCCACCACACGCACTCATCGTCAGAACGGCCGCGCCGAGCACCGCCGTCAACCCAAGAGCCTTCATCGCGCCGCCTCCACCCACCTACGTGTGCGGCAAGACTGCCGAGCGCCGCGACCGGTTGTCTTCGGTGCCCCCGACAACACGGCGCCTGCCGATTCGTCGTCGGCGACGACATCGACCGCTACCCGACGAGGTGGTGGAGGGGCGGACAGGAATCTCTGCCCGGTCTCGTCGCACCGCACGAAGACACCGGTGGCCTCCGGCGGCACGATGGCTCACGGCACGCGAGCCACCGGGGTCAGCCGTGACCCCGGCCGACGTCGCCGAACAGCCGACGGTGAGGAGCTGATGACATGTCCGTGGTCGACGCCGCTCTGCGTGCCATGCCGGTGATCGACGGGCACAACGACCTGCCGTTGGCCTTGCGGGCCCGGACCGGCTATCGGGTGACCGGCCTGCGTGAGCGGCCCGAGTTGCAGACCGACCTGAGCCGGCTGCGCGCCGGTGGGGTGGGCGGGCAGTTCTGGTCCGTGTACGTGCCGTCGGACCTCAGTGAACCGGACGCGGTCGTGGCGACGATGGAGCAGGTCGACGCCGTGTACCGCCTGACCGCCGAGTATCCGGAGGAGCTGGCGATCGCGTACTCGGCCCGCGACGTGGAGCGGGCCCTGAGCGCCGGCCGGATCGCCTCCCTGATCGGCATCGAGGGCGGACACAGCCTGGCCTCCTCGCTCGGGGTGCTGCGCTCTTTCGCCCGGCTGGGTGTGCGTTACGTGACCCTGACCCACAACGACAACACCTCCTGGGCCGACTCCGCGACCGACCGGCCCGGCGTCGGGGGCCTGAACGACGAGGGCCGGGCGATCGTCGCCGAGATGCAGCGCATCGGGGTACTCGTCGACCTGTCGCACGTGGCGGAGACGACGATGCGCGCGGCCCTGGCCGTCGCCACCGCTCCGGTGATCTTCAGCCACTCGTCGGCCAGGCAGCTCACCGGACACAGCCGCAACGTGCCCGACGACGTCCTCGTCCGACTGCGGGACAACGGCGGGGTGTGCATGGTCGCGTTCGCGCCGCCGTTCGTCTCCGGCCAGGTCGCCGAGTGGCTCGCGGCGGCGACCGAGCAGTGGCAACGGCTGGGCCTGCCGCCGGCGAAGGACGAATGGACACGCGCGCCGCGCCCCGGCGAGCACCTGCCGTCATCCCTTCCCGCCGCACCCGCGACGTCCGCCTTCGGACTGCCCGGCGTCCCGGCCGACGCCCCTGAACCCTTCCGGGCCTGGCTGACCGCGCATCCCCGACCGGAGGCCACCATCGCCCAGGTCGCCGACCACGTCGACCACGTTCGCGCGGTCACCGGGATCGACCACGTCGGGCTCGGGGGCGACTACGACGGTTGCGATCGCCAGCCGATCGGCCTCGAGGACGTGTCCGGCTACCCGCGGCTGCTGAATGAACTCGGGCAGCGCGGCTGGTCACAGGCCGACCTGGAGAAGCTGACCGGCCGGAACATCCTCCGGGTCCTTCAGGCGGCCGAGGACGCCGCCGACGAGATCCTCTGGCCCCGATCCCCCGCCGGCTGAGGCACCGGGTCGCGACGACCCGCCGAGTCGCCAGCCGGACCAGCGCACGGTGTCCAGGTCTGCCGGGGCTCGCGCGGTGCGGCGGCGAGTCGGCCGGCGCACCGGCGCGAGCGGAGGACGCGTACACCCGGCACCCGACCGCTCCGTAGAGTATTTCCGCAGTGGTCACGTCAGATGACGTCGGGAGCCGAGGGGACGTGGTGATTCGGATGCTCGTTGGCGTCGTCGTACACCCGACCAGGCCGCAGGCCGCCGAGACGGCGGACATGGTGTCGCGAATCTGCGCCGAGCACGGCGCCACGGCGCAGACCCTGGACGTCTGGCGGGACGAGCAGAGCCCCGCCGACGTGCTGGCCGACCTTCCGCAACGACCGCAGCTCGTCGTCACCATCGGCGGCGACGGCACTCTCCTGCGCGGACTGGCCGTCGCGGTCGAGGCCGACGCACCCGTTCTCGGCGTGAAGGCCGGACGGGTCGGCTTCCTCACTCCGTTCGCCGCGACGGACCTGCCGAGGGTGCTGGGCGCCGCCCTGACCGGCCGCGCAACCATCCAGCAACGGATGCTGCTCACCCTGCGGGCGTCGCGCCCGCTGCAGGTCCCACCCGAGCTTCGAACCCTGCTGCGCTACGGCCGCGGTCCCGCGCCCGCCCCGCCCATTCCCCGGCCGAGCACGCCCGACCAGGTGGGCTGGGGTGTCCCGCTGGGCCTCAGCGGCCTCAACGACGTCGTGTTCGAGAAGCTCGGCCGGGACCGGCAGACCAGCGTGGCGGTGTACCTGTCCGGTCGGCTGTTCGCCACCTACTCCGCCGACGGCGTCATGGTCGCCTCACCGACGGGCTCCACCGCCTACTCCTTCGCCGCAGGCGGACCGGTCCTGTCGCCGCGCCTCAACGCCCTCGTCTTCACCCCGGTCGCCCCGCACATGGCGTTCAACCGAAGCATGGTCACCGCCCCGGACGAGCCCGTCGGTGTCCAGGTGCTGCCTCGCTCGGGTCAGGTCACCGTCGTCGTCGACGGACGCGTACACGGAATCCTCGACCCCGGTGACTGGGTCGCCGTCTACCCCGCCCGACGCCGCGCGAAGCTCATCGTCGGCGACGTCGACGACTTCTTCGGCCGACTCCGGGACCAGTTCTCGCTCGCCGATGCCCCCGCCGCCCGCGCCGACACCGACAGCCGGCCCCCACTGCTGATCTACCGGCCGGACCTACCGATACCGGAGGACCTCCAACACCTGCACCTGCCGGCAGAGGGGTCCGATCCCGGCTGAGCCGCACCTCCCACGCCTCCGAAGGCCGGAGAAGGTAAACGATCAGGGCGTGCACGGGCCGTGCGAACAACAGAACGGCGGTGCGGGCCGCCTCTGGGCGGCCCGCACCGTTATATCGAACGCTGGGCGCGTCACGCCCGTCTACCGGATTGCCGGTGGGTGGGAGTTCCCGGGCCTACAGGTCGACCGTCGTCACGCGGGAGGATTCGTACGTCGTGGCGGCCGGGGGGAGGCCGGGCACGGTGGAGACGTCCTTGACCAGCATGCCGGTCGTGGCGTCGATGGTCAGCACCTCGCTCCCCTCGCCGCCGAACACCTCGGGGCCGGCGGTGATGGTCAGCGTGGCCTTGCCGTGGGTGGTCGAGTTCTTGACGCTGACCGCGGAGATGGTGGACAGCAGGCGCAGCACACCGGCCCGGACCTGCGTGTTGCCGTTGCCAGCGGACAGCGCCTGGGTGCTGTACGTCCACAGGGCGTTGTCGAAGTGCCGCTCGACGGCCTGGGGGCTGTACGGTTTCGGCTCGGCGTTGCCGCCCTTCTGCTTGATGATCACCTGGACGTCCGCCTGCTGCTTGTCCCACACCGCCTTCTGCGCTGCGGGGTCGAGGCCCACCAGCGGGTCCTCGGCTGCCGTGAGCATCTGGGTCCGGCCGTCGGCCGGGCTGCTGTCCGCCGCGGCGACGGCTGCCTTGAGGAGCGGAGCGTAGCCGCCGTCCGTCATCTGGTCCTGGTGACGGGCGATCGCACGCTTGATGTCCTTCACGCTGTTGCCCGTATAGATCGCGTGACCGTCGGTGTACAGCGTGTAGACGACCTGCATGGTCTTGGTGCCGTGGACCTGCGTCGCCTTCACCAGCCACGCGTCGCCCGCCGCCGGGGTGACCGTCGTGATGGACCCGGCCAGGGTCATCAGCGGCGCGCGCTCGGCCGACCCGTCGACGGTGGTCGAGCCCGAGGTGGCGGCTGACGAATCCTTACCGGCCTTACCGGCCTTACCGGCCTTGCCGGCCTCCATGCCTCCGGTCGCCGACGAGCTGAGCACCACAGCGACGACCGCCGCCGCGGCGGCAACCCCCACCCCGGCGCCGATGCCCAGTCGACCCGCGATACCGATCCCGCGGCGGCGTTGAGGCGCTGGGCTGGATTCGTGGTCCCGCGTGGTTGTCGTCGTTTCCATTGTTGAAGACGCCTCCATAGTCGTGTCCTCCGCTGATGTCGCGCCGAGCAGCCGCACGGTTCCGGGGTCGGCCATAGCCGCCCGCAGCACCGCCCGTGCCCGCTGATACGCCTCCGGGCGTAGTGGTTCTGCGCTGCCCAAGGCACCGATCAGATCGAGCTCGTCGGTCATCGGTGTCTCTCCTTCGCGCTGTTGCGGTCCTTCAGAAGCGCGGACACCCCCGGGGCGTCGCGCAATGCCGTCCTGGCCTGGCTCAGCAGCCGCCGCGCGGTGCCGGCCGGTATGCCGAGTGCCCGCGCGGCGTCGGCTGCGGTCAGGTCCTCCCAGGCGACGAGCCTCAGGACTTCCCGCTCCTCGGGTTTGAGCCGGGTCAGGGCCGACCGGAGTACCGCCCGGGCGTCCACGCCGAGGTCCACCGCCGACCACGGATCCCATCCAGTGGCCACGTCCGGCACATCGGCGACCAGATCCTCGGCCGGCCGGGACCGCCAGTAGCGCCGCAGGCGGTTCAATGCCACCCCGTACAGCCACGGCCGCGCATCGTTGTACGACCGGTCGTACGATCGCCGCGACTCGAACGCCGCGACCCAGACCTCGCCCAGGAGGTCCTCAGCCGCATCCCGCCCCACCCGGCGAACGAGGTACGAACCGACGGCGGCCTCGTGACGCTCGACCACCTCCACGAAGGCGTCGACATCGCCACCCAGCGACCGGCCGATCAAATCCGCATCCGAAGCCATGGCCCTCCTCGGCAAAGTCCGCGCTTCACCCTGACATTGCCGATCAGCCGGGAAAGTGTTCAGGCGCGGAGGTCCGAGCCCGAGGGTCGCAGAGCGTTACGGCCCCGGTATGGATCGGAAACAGTGCCGGGCAAGCATCGGACAGGTGAGCGCATCGTCTGCGATCGATACGCACTGCCCCTACTGCGCCATGCAGTGTGGGGTGTCCCTGACGATCGGCGACGGGCCGCCTCTGCTGGCGCCTACCGAATTCCCGGTCAACAGGGGCGGTCTGTGCGCCAAGGGATGGACGGCTGCCGACCTTCTCGACCACGGCGACCGGCTACTGAGCCCTCTCGTCCGTAAGGATCCCGGCGATCGCACCAGCCCGTTACGACCGGCGGATTGGGACGAGGCCCTCGACCGTATCGTCGACGCCATCCGTACCAGCCAACACCGGTACGGCCCCGACAGCGTCGGGGCCTTCGGCGGCGGCGGGCTGACCAACGAGAAGGCGTACGCGTTGGGCAAGTTCGTCAGGGTGGCGCTGCGCTCGGCGTCGATCGACTACAACGGCCGGTTCTGCATGTCGTCCGCGGCGACCGCTTCGAACCGCTCGCTCGGGATCGACCGTGGCCTGCCGTTCCCTCTGGCCGACATCGCCCAGGCGCAGGCCGTGCTGTTGGTCGGCGCGAATCCGGCCGATGTGCTACCGCCGTCCATGCAGTACTTCGACGCCGGACGAGCCGCCGGCGCACGGCACATCGTCGTCGACCCCCGCCGGACGACCACCGCGGGAGGAGCTGACCTCCACCTGCAGCCACTGCCGGGCACGGACCTCGCACTGGCGAACGGGCTGCTGCACGTCGCGATTCGCGAGGGCCTGGTCGACGAGACGTACGTGCGCGACCGCACGAGCGGCTTCGACGCGGTCCGGGCCACCGTAGCGGCGTACTGGCCGGACCGGGTGGAGCGGATGACCGGCGTACCGGAACGGGACCTGCGGGAGACGGTACGGCTGCTGGCGGCGGCCACGTCGGCGATGGTGCTCACCGCCCGCGGCGCCGAGCAGCACAGCAACGGCACTGACACGGCGCAGGCGTACCTCAATCTGGCCCTCGCCCTGGGCCTGCCCGGGCGGCCCTTCTCCGGCTACGGCACGATCACCGGGCAGGGTAACGGGCAGGGTGGGCGCGAGCATGGGCAGAAGGCCGACCAACTGCCCGGCTACCGGCGCCTGGACGACCCTGCGGCGCGAGCCCACGTCGCGGCCGTCTGGGGCATCGACCCGGACGAGCTGCCCCGGCCGGGCCGGTCGGCCTGGGAGATGCTCGACCGGCTCGGGACCGACGACGGAGTACGCGTGCTGCTCGTGCTGGCCAGCAACATCGCCGTGTCGGCGCCGCACGCCAACCGGGTGAGGGACCGGCTGCAGGCGCTGGACCTGCTCGTCGTCTCCGACATCTTCCTCTCCGAGACCGCAGCCATGGCCGACGTGGTGCTGCCCACGACACAGTGGGCGGAGGAGGACGGCACGATGACGAATCTGGAGGGGCGCGTCATCCGCCGTAAGCGGGTCATGTCACCGCCGCCGCAGGTCCGCACTGACCTGCGGATGCTCGCCGACCTCGCCGGCCGGCTCGGCCGCGGCCGCTACTTCGACGACGATCCGCGCCGCGTCTTCGACGAGTTGCGCCGAGCCAGCGCCGGCGGGACGGCCGACTACGCCGGCATCAGCTACGAACGCATCGAGGCTGAGCAGGGGGTGTTCTGGCCATGCCCGAGCGAGGACCATCCGGGTACGCCACGGCTGTTCACCGACCGGTTCCCGACCGCCGATGGGCGGGCGAGGTTCTTCCGGGTGGAGCACCGCGATCCGGCGGAACTGCCCGACGCCGACTACCCGTATGTGCTGACCACCGGCCGCAACATGCAGCAGTACCAGAGCGGCAACCAGACCCGCCGGGTCGGTGCCCTGACCATGGCGCTGCCCGATGCCCGGGCGGAGCTGCACCCGGACCTCGCCCACCGGCACGGCATCGCCGACAACGACGTGGTGGAACTGCGCAGCCGACGCGGACGGGCCTTCTTCCGGGCGCGCCTCACCAACGGCATCCGCCGCGACACCGTTTTCGCACCGTTCCACTGGGGTGGCAGCTCCGCCGTGAACGCGCTGACCGACCCGGCGCTGGACCGCCATTCGCGGATGCCGGCCTTCAAGGCCTGCGCGGTGTCGATCGCGCGCGCAGGCGGCCCGGACGACACCGACCTGCTGACCACCCGACCGCCCAACCCAGCGCCTCAATGATCAAGGGAGCATCGCTGTGCACACCACTCCCCGTTTCCTGCAGGGCGTATACAGCTTCGAGGGCAAGGGCCTCGACCGACCCGGCCTCGTCGACGGCACACTCAGCTACGTGGTGCCGGGCGGCGTCGTGGCCCAGCCGGTCTACTTCCGCGGCGGCAACGCCAGTGCTGAGCTGATCTGTGTCCTGCTCGTGCGCGACGGCCAGCCGATGCGGTACTTCCCGATCGGCGCCAAGTCCGACGTCCACGTGCCGCTGCGGGTGGTCGAGGACCTCGACGCCGGCACCAGTATCGAGGTGCACGTGGCGGCGCCCGCCGGGGTGTCCGGCACCGTCATCGTCGACCTGGGTCTGGTCGAGGTCTGATGGACGCCGTCGACCAGCGCCGACGCCTCGTCGTGGTGGGCAACGGGATGGCCGGCGCCCGCACGGTCGAGGAGATCCTCGAACGCGGCGGGGGCGACCAGTTCGCCATCACGATGTTCGGCGAGGAGCCGTACGGCAACTACAACCGCATCCTGCTCTCCAACGTGCTCTCCGGGGCCGACGACGAGGCGGGCATCTTCCTCAACGACATGTCCTGGTACGCCGAGAACGGCATCACCCTGCACGCCGGTACCCGGGTCACCCGCATCGACCGCTTCGCCCGACGGATCTACGCGGACGACGGCACCGCGACGCCGTACGACAAACTGATCATCGCCACCGGCAGCCGGGCGTTCGTCCCGCCGATTCCCGGCATCCACCGCCCTGGGCGCGGCTACCACCAGGGCGTGTTCGCGTTCCGCACCATCGACGACACCCGCAACATGGTCCGGTACGCCCGCGAGCACGAGCGCGCGGTGGTGATCGGCGGCGGCCTGCTCGGTCTGGAGGCCGCGCGTGGCCTGCAGAACCATCTGCCCCACGTGACCCTGGTGCACGCCGCCGGCCATCTCATGAACGCCCAGTTGGACGCCCAGGCGGGCGCCATCCTGCGGCGCAGCATCGAGCGACTCGGCATCGAGGTCGTCCTCGGCGCGCACACCACCGAGGTGCTCGGCAAGCACGCCGTGACCGGGGTCAAACTCAAGGACGGCCGGACCATCGCCTGCGACGTCGTCGTCGTGGCCGCCGGCATCCGGGCGAACGCCGAGCTGGCCGCGACCAGCGGGCTGCCGGTGGAGCGGGGCATCGTCGTGGACGACCAGATGCGCGTGCAGGACGAGGTCGACATCTACTCGGTCGGCGAGTGCGCCCAACACCGCGGCGAGACGTACGGCCTGGTAGCTCCGCTGTGGGAGCAGGCGCGGGTGCTCGCCGACCACATCACCGGAACGAACCCGAACGCGGCGTACCACGGCTCCCGACTGGCCACGAAGCTCAAGGTGGCGGGCGTGGACGTCGCGTCGATGGGCCTGAAGGAGGCGGAGCGCGACGACGACGAGACGGTCGTCTTCGCCGAGCCGTGCAAGGGCGTCTACAAGAGCATCGTCATCCGCGACGACCGGCTCGTCGGCGCGACTCTCCTCGGCGACGTGAAGAAGGTCGCGTTCCTCGTGCAGGCCTTCGACCGTGGGCTCGCCCTGCCGAAGGAGCGGATCGAGATGTTGTTCGACCTCGGCGCGCCGTCGGCCGACGTGAGTGCCGCGGAGCTCGGCGACGACGTGCAGGTGTGCAACTGCAACGGCGTCACCAAGCGGGCGTTGGTCGGCACCGTGCGGGGCGGCGTGAAGACGCTCACCGGTGTCATGGACGCCACCCGTGCCGGCAAGGGCTGCGGCTCGTGCAAGGGCCTGGTCGCCCAGATCGTCGAGTGGGCCGCTGACGGCGAGGTCGAGGACGACCCGGCCGCGAGTTGGTACGTCCCCGGTGTGCCGATGCCCAAGGCGGAGCTGATGGCGGTGATCCGCGAACACGGCCTGAAATCCGTCTCCGCGGTGTTCGCCACCCTCGTGCCCGGCGGCGCGGAGGACGCGAAGAGCAAGATGGGCCTGGCCTCGTTGTTGAAGATGATGTGGGGCGACGAGTACGTCGACGAACGCGACGCCCGCTTCATCAACGACCGGGTGCACGCCAACATCCAGCGAGACGGCACCTTCTCGGTCGTCCCCCAGATCAAGGGTGGCGTGACCACACCGGCGCAGCTCAGGCGGATCGCCGAGGTGGCCGAGAAGTACTCCGTACCGCTGGTCAAGATCACCGGGGGCCAGCGCCTCGACCTGCTCGGCATCCGCAAGGAAGACCTGCCCGGGGTGTGGGCGGACCTCGACATGCCGTCCGGGTACGCCTACGGCAAGAGCTTCCGTACGGTGAAGACCTGCGTCGGCTCCGACTTCTGCCGCTTCGGCGTCGGCGACTCCACCGCTCTCGGCATCGCGATCGAGGATCGGTTCAAGGGCATCGAGGGCCCCGGCAAGATGAAGCTCGCCGTCACCGGCTGCCCCCGTAACTGCGCCGAGGCGTACGTCAAGGATCTCGGTGTCGTCGCCATCGACGGCGGCAGGTGGGAGATCTACGTCGGCGGGGCCGCCGGCGCCCACGTACGCAAGGGGGACCTGCTCGCCGTCGTCGACTCGCCCGACGAGGTCATCACGCTGACCGGCCGGTTCCTGCAGTACTACCGGGAGAGCGCGAACTGGTTGGAACGCACGTACGCGTGGGTGCCCCGGCTCGGCATCGACCACATCCGGGCCGTGGTCGTCGACGACAGCGACGGCATCGCGGCGCGGCTCGATGCGACCATGGCCGCCTCCGTCGCCGCCTACCGCGACCCGTGGCTGGAACGGCGCGACCCGGTCACTCCAGGGCAGTTCCGCACCTCCCTGCCGTTGGCGGTCCTGCCCCAGGTGCCGGTCCGCGAAGCCGTACCGGTTTCCGTTCCGGGGCCGGTGGTGCCGTCGATCGGCTCCGCCGTATCGGGGCCGGGCTCGGTAACGGACGGCTCGGCCGGCAACGGGCACGGCGGCAACGGCCACCAGGGCGACGGCGCCGGCTCGGCATCCGCGAGGCGGCCGTGATGGCCAAGCTCGTCGCCGTGGAACACCGGCTCGGGCCGGTCGACGAGATCCCCCACGGGGAGGGGCGTGCCTACGCCGTGGGGGCCGACATGATCGCCGTCTTCCGGCTGCGCGACGGCAGCCTGCGCGCGGTGTCGGCGCTCTGCCCGCACGCCGGCGGGCCGCTCGCGGACGGCTTGGTGGATACGAAAGTCGTCGTCTGCCCTCTGCACCAGAACACCTTCGAGTTGGCGACCGGCTGTTCGACCACCGGGCAGTCCCCACTCACTGTGTACCCGGTCCGTGCCGACGCCGACGGACGCCTGGTGGTGGGCCTGCCGCCCACCTGACGAGCGAATCGATCACGGTGTCGAGCCGACCGACGACTTTCCTTGGGAGGAACCATGACCACGGCGGTAAAAACCGGCAGCATCGAGCAGGACCGGCGCAGCCTGACCCTCCGCGGACACTGGATCGACGACTGGCGACCCGAGGACCCCCTCTTCTGGGAACGCCGGGGGTCCCGTATCGCCCGACGCAATCTGATCTTCTCCATCTACTCCGAGCACATCGGCTTCTCCATCTGGACGATGTGGTCGGTACTGGTGCTGTTCCTCGGGCCGCAGTACGGCATCGACCCGGCCGGGAAATTCCTGCTCACCGCCGTGCCCGCACTGGTCGGGTCGGTACTGCGGATCCCGTACACCCTTGCCGTGGCCCGGTTCGGCGGCCGCAACTGGACGATCATCAGCGCGGCGCTGCTGCTGATCCCGAGCCTGCTCGGCGCGCTCCTGATCCAGCCCGGCGTCTCGTACTCGACGCTGATGCTCATCGCCGCGCTGGCCGGCGTCGGTGGCGGGAACTTCGCCTCCTCGATGGCGAACATCAACGCCTACTACCCGGACCGGCTCAAGGGCTGGGCGCTCGGCATCAACGCCGGCGGCGGCAACCTCGGCGTCGCCGCGGTCCAGCTCGTCGGCCTGTTCGTGCTGGCATTCCTGGGGGCGGACAGTCCCGGCATCGTCGCCGGCATCTACGTTCCGGCGATCGTGCTGGCCGCACTCGGATCCGCGCTGTTCATGGACAACCTCACCCACGCCCGCAACGAGAAACGGGCCATGCGCGACGTCACCCGCGAACCGCACACCTGGATCATGTCTCTGCTCTACATCGGCACGTTCGGGTCGTTCATCGGCTTCGGGTTCGCCTTCGGCCAGGTGCTCCAGGTGCAGTTCGCCGACACCTTCGACACGCCGGTGAAGGCCGCATACCTGACGTTCCTCGGACCGCTGCTCGGCTCGCTCATCCGTCCCGTGGGCGGTGTCCTGGCCGACCGGCTCGGCGGGGCCCGGGTCACCTTCGTGAACTTCGTGGCGATGGCGGTCGGCGCGTCGATCGTCCTGCTCGCCTCCCAGCAACGCTCGCTGCCGTTGTACCTGGTCGGCTTCATCGCACTCTTCGTGTTCAGCGGTGTCGGCAACGGCTCGACGTACAAGATGATCCCGGCGATCTTCCGGGCCAAGTGCGGTGTGCAGGTGACCGCCGCCGGCGCGGCCGACCCGCACGACCGGGCGGCGGAGCACGAGGCACGGCGCCTCTCCGGCGCGCTCATCGGCGTCGCCGGTGCCATCGGCGCGTTCGGCGGAGTCCTCGTCAATCTGGCCTTCCGGCAGTCGTTCCTCACCTACCAGACCGCGGATGCGGCCTACATCGCCTTCATCGTCTTCTACGCGATCTGCTTCGTCATCACCTGGTTCGTGTACCTACGCCCGTCGTCCGCTCGACTCGAGGGCGTCTGACAGCTCGTCGGCTGGAGTGCCCGCCCATCGACATGGGCGGGCACTCCAGCGGTAATCGACCTGATGCCCCGAGCCGCACCAACTCCGCGGCGTCGACCGGTGGGCGGCCGGCTCGCCGACGCCCTCCGGGCCCACCACCACCTCGTCGGCCCCAGCGCCGCGGATCCCAGCGCCTGAAATCCTACTTGACACATAGAGATTGTGGGTTAGCGTCGTATCCATGACCAGCCAACACACCCTGCTTCAGAACACCGCTATCGCGGTGTCGCGGGGATGCTGCCGTGGCTGGACCGCCGCCTGCGGCTGCTGCCGCTGACCCCGGCTCCCTCTTTCCCCCCTCGCGCCGCCAGGTCGACGACGACCGGCAGCCGACTCCTCGCACCGATCGACGGTTGCTCGCCGCCCTGCGTCCACGCGTATCCAGGGCGGCGCGCAGCTGTCTTCGTCGACCCAGGAGGACAGCCATGACAGTCACCGCCGAACCCGTGACTCCGGTCGACCCGCACCTGTTTCGCGCTCTTCTACGCCGGCACGCCGCCTCAGTCGCGGTGGTCACCGCCGCGGGCGAGCCACCGGTCGGGATCACCGTCACCTCGCTGACGTCCGTGTCGCTACGCCCGTCGCTGGTGTCGTTCTGCCTGGCCCGATCGTCGTCGAGCTGGCCGACGATCGCCGAGGCGGAGCACGTCGCGGTGCACCTGCTCGGTGCGAACCAGGAGGACGTCGCGCGGACCTTCGCGACGAGCGGCATCGACCGGTTCGCCGCACACCAGGCTTGGCGGTACGGGCCGCACCGGGTGCCGCTACTGGACGAGCCGGTCGCGTGGCTCCTGTGTCGCGTGACCCAGCGGGTGCCCGCGGGCGACCACGTCATCGTGATCGCCGAGCCGCTGGTCGCCAGTCACCGCGACGGTGCGCCTCTGCTCTACCACATGGGGCGCTACGCCGCCCTGCAACCAGCGACGAAGGAGTTGTAAGTGACCTCACCATCCTTTCTGGACCGTCGGGCGTTCCTGACCGCGACCCTCGGCGCGGTCACACTGGGCCTGACCGCCTGCGCCGGCGACGAGACACCCGTCGCGGCGTTGGCCGCCGGCGCACCGCTGCCGCAGGCCGTGCCGAAGGGCACCAAGCTCGTCGTCGGCGACAAGGAGCACCAGAAGGCGATCGAGTTCTCCGGCGAGGCGGACACGTTCAGCTTCGAGGTGGAATGGGCGAACATCAGCGGCGGCCCGCAGACCCTGGAGGCGTTCCGCGCCAAGGCGCTGGACGTCGGGGCGGTGGCCGACATTCCGCCGATCCACTCGCACTGGACGGGTATCCCCACGAAGATCGTTGCCTCGAAGTTCCGCCAGAACCCACTCGACCACGCCATCTACCGGCTCGGCATCGCCCCCGGCGTCACGGTCGCCACCCTCGCCGACCTCCGCGGCAAGAAGATCGCGTACAGCCCGGGACAGGCGCAGGGTGCACTCGTCCTGCGGGTACTGCACAAGGTCGGCCTCACCAAGAAGGACGTCAAGCTGGTCGAGCTGCCGAGCACCGGCGACGTCTACGCCACCGCGCTCGCCAGCCGCCAGGTCGAGGTCGCGCCGATCGGTGGTGTGCAGATCAAGCGGTACGAGACCAAGTACACCCGGGACGGCGCCACGACGATCGCACACGGACTGCGCGACGACCCCGGTCACCTCTACGCCCCCGTCACCGTGCTCGGCGATCCGGCGAAGGCGGCCGCGATCCGCGAGTACACGCAGGCGTGGGCACGGGCTTGGCGGTGGCGCGAGGCCAACCCGGACGAGTGGATCGAGCGGTACTACGTCAAGGACCAGGGCCTGACCGCCGACGACGGCAGGTGGCTGGTCGAAAACGGCGGCGTGGCCGACATCCCGGCGAGCTGGACGGAGGCCATCGCCCGACACCAGGAGACCATCGACCTGCTCGCGAAGGAGACCGGCAACAAGCCCCTCACGGCCGAGGACCTGTACGACCGACGGTACGAGTCGGTCGGTGCGCAGGCCCTGACCGCGGGAGGTGCCCAGTGACCGTCTCGGCACCGGCCCGCCCCCGACCGACCGCCGCGATCTTCGCCGAC
Organism: Micromonospora sp. WMMD964; assembly: GCF_029581455.1. Classification (NCBI taxonomy): domain Bacteria; kingdom Bacillati; phylum Actinomycetota; class Actinomycetes; order Micromonosporales; family Micromonosporaceae; genus Micromonospora; species Micromonospora sp. WMMD964. Next base: position 5,525,395 of record NZ_CP120860.1, read on the forward strand.
CGGCCGCGGCGCCGGCTCAAGCCGGGCCGCCCCATCCCGTTCGGGGCGGCGATCGGTCCGACCCTGCTGCTGGTGCTGTGGGCGGCCGGCTCGGCGGCCGGCTGGATCGACCCCCGTACGCTGTCGGCGCCGTGGACCGTGGTGACCACGGCGGGTGACCTCATCGCCGACGGTCGGCTGCAGGACAATCTGGCCATCTCCGCCCAACGGGCGGGCCTCGGGCTGGCCATCGGTACCGCCGTCGGCACGGTGCTGGCCGTGCTCGCCGGTCTGAGCCGGTGGGGCGAGGCCGTCCTCGACGGCCCGATCCAGATCAAGCGGGCCATCCCCGCCCTCGCGCTGATTCCGCTGCTCGTCCTCTGGTTCGGCATCGGTGAGCAGATGAAAGTCATCACCATCACGCTGGGCGTGTTCGTCCCCGTCTACATCCATACCCACAACGGGCTACGCACCATCGACAGCCGGTACGTCGAGCTGGGCGAGTCGCTACGGCTGCGGCGTACCGCCTTCATCCGCCGGATCGTGCTGCCCGGCGCACTGCCCGGCTTCCTGCTCGGCATGCGGTTCGCGGTCGTCGGGGCCTGGCTGTCCCTGGTCGTCGTCGAGCAGATCAACTCCACCAGCGGCATCGGCTACATGATGGAACTGGCCCGTGAGTACGGCCAGACCGACGTGATCATCGTCGGACTCGTGCTGTACGGCCTGCTCGGGTTGCTGTCCGACGGCGCGGTTCGGCTTGCCCAGAGGAGGGCGCTGTCGTGGCGACGCACGCTGGCGGACTGACCGCGTCTCGCGCCGTACGGGTGCACGGCCTGGCGCGAGGTTTCGGGGACCGGGTGGTCCTCGACGGATTCGACCTGGAGATCGGCACCGGGGAGTTCGTCGCGCTGCTGGGGCGCAGCGGGTCGGGCAAGAGCACCCTGCTGCGTGCGCTCGCCGGCCTGGACGGCGACGCCACCGGCTCGGGCCTGGTCGACGTACCGGAGAACTCTTCGGTCGTCTTCCAGGACGCCCGGCTGCTGCCCTGGCAGCGCGTGCTGGACAACGTCGTCCTCGGCCTGCGCGGGCCGGACTCTCCCGAACGCGGCCGGGTGGCGCTCGCCGAGGTCGGCCTCGCCGGCAGGGAACGGGCCTGGCCCAACGAGCTGTCCGGCGGCGAGCAGCAACGCGTGGCGCTGGCCCGGGCGCTGGTGTCCGAACCGGACCTGCTGCTCGCCGACGAGCCGTTCGGCGCGCTGGACGCGCTGACCCGTCTGCACATGCACGGCCTGTTGCGCGAGTTGTGCGCTCGGCACCGGCCCACGGTGCTGCTCGTCACCCACGACGTCGACGAGGCCATCACGCTGGCCGACCGCGTTCTGCTGCTGGACAGCGGCCGGATCGCCGTCGACCTCGCCATCGACCTGCCCACGCCGCGGTCGTACCGACAGCCGCAGTTCCTCGCGTACCGCGAAACCCTGCTCCGGGCGCTCGGCGTCGACCCGACGGAAGGATGACCATGCTGCACCTCAACGCGTTCCTCATGGGCGTCGGCCACCACGAGGCGGCCTGGCGGCTGCCGGAGAGCGATCCGTTCGCGCAGACCGACGTCGAACACTTCACGCGTCTGGCCCGCATCGCCGAGCGCGGCAAGCTCGACTCGTTGTTCCTCGCCGACAGCCCGGTGCTGTGGAACAGCATCGGTCGACGGCCGGGGGGCACGCTGGAGCCAACCGTGCTGCTCACCGCCCTGGCCGCGGCGACGAGCCGCATCGGGCTCATCGCGACGGCGTCGACGACGTACAACGAGCCGTTCAACCTGGCCCGTCGCTTCGCATCGCTGGACCACATCAGTGGCGGCCGGGCGGGCTGGAACATCGTCACCACGGCCGGCGAGAAGGCGGCCCGGAACTTCAACCTGGACGAGTTACCGGCGCACCGGGACCGGTACGAGCGGGCCGCCGAGTTCATCGAGGTGTCCCAGAAGCTCTGGGACAGTTGGGACGACGCAGCGCCGCTGGGCGACAAGGCCGCCGGGCGGTGGGGCGACGACGCGCTGCTCTACCCGCCGGAGCACTCGGGGCGGTACTTCAAGGTGGCCGGCCCACTCAACGTCCCCCGCCCACCGCAGGGCTATCCGCTGCTGGTGCAGGCCGGGTCGTCCGAGGACGGCAAGGACCTGGCCGCCCGCTACGCGGAGGCCGTCTTCACCGCCCAGCAGACGTTGGACGAGGCGCAGGCGTTCTACCGCGACCTCAAGCGGCGTACCGCGCAGGTCGGCCGCGACCCGGACACCATCAAGATCCTGCCGGGCATCGTGCCGGCCATCGGAGCCACCGAGGCCGAGGCCCGCGCGCTGGAGGAGGAGTTGGACCGGTTGGTCAAACCGGAGTACGCCCGGCAGCAGCTCGCCACAACGTTGCGGGTCGCCCCGGAAGACCTCGACCTGGACAGGGAACTGCCCGCCGACCTGCCGAGCGAGGACGAGATCGAGGGCGCCAAGAGCCGGTACACCCTGATCGTCACCCTGGCCCGGCGCGAACGCCTGACCGTCCGCCAACTCATCGGCAGGCTCGGCGGCGGGCGCGGGCACCGCACCTTCGCCGGCACCCCGGAGCAGGTCGCCGACGCCATCGAGCAGTGGTACCGCGGCGGCGCGGCCGACGGCTTCAACATCATGCCTCCCGTGCTGCCGTCCGGCCTGGAGACGTTCGTCGAGCACGTCGTGCCGATCCTGCAACGCCGCGGGCTGTTCCGCACCGACTACGCCGGGACCACCCTGCGCGAGCACTACGGGCTGCCCCGACCGACCAACCAGTTCACGCGGCAGCTCACCACCGCGTCCCGCTGACCCACCACGAAGGAGAAGTCATGGTCGACCAACGGCCCTTCGGGCGCACCGGCGTCCGCATCAGCTCCCTGACCCTGGGCGCGATGAACTTCGGACAACGGGGCAACCCGGACCACGAGGACGGCATCCGGATCATCCACCGCGCCCTCGACGAGGGCATCAACGCCATCGACACCGCCGACGTCTACTCCCACGGCGAGTCGGAGGAGATCGTCGGCAAGGCCCTCGCGGGCGGGCGGCGCGACGACGTCTTCCTCGCCACCAAGTTCCACGGCCAGGTCGGTGACAACCCGCAGCACCGCGGCAACTCCCGCCGCTGGATCGTCCGGTCCGTCGAGAACAGCCTGCGCCGGCTGGGGACGGACTGGATCGACCTCTACCAGGCTCACCGCCCGGAGCCGGACACCGACTTCGACGAGACCCTGGGCGCACTCACCGACCTGGTGCACCAGGGCAAGATCCGCTACATCGGTACGTCCACGTTCGAGCCGTCCGCGATCGTGGAGGGGCAGTGGATCGCGCAGCGACGCGGACGGGAGCGGGTGGTCAGCGAGCAGCCGCCGTACTCGATCCTGGCCCGCGAGGTCGAGCGGGAGGTGCTGCCGCTGGCCCAGCGGTACGGGTTGGCCGTGATCCCGTGGAGCCCGCTCGCCGGCGGGTGGCTCTCCGGGCGCTACCACGGCCGGCTCGACGCCCCGATCTCCCGCCGTGCCGACCGGCTCCCGGCCCGTTTCGATCCGACCCTGCCCGCCAACGCCGCCAAACTGACCGCCGTCGACCAGCTCGCCGCCCTCGCCGACGAGGCCGGACTCTCCCTCATCCACCTCGCGATCGCCTTCGTCCTGGAACACCCGGCCGTCACGTCGGCGATCATCGGGCCGCGCACCCTGGCACACCTGGAATCACAGATCGGCGCCGCCAAGGTGACGCTGTCCCCGGACGTGCTGGACCGCATCGACGCCATCGTCCCGCCCGGCACCACGCTCAACCCCGCCGACGCCGGCTACCTCCCACCGTCGCTGACCGATCCGGCCGAACGCCGACGCGGCGGGACGACGCCACGCGCCGCCGGGCCGGCCCGATGAGCAGCCGAGGCATGCCGCTCTCCCTACCGTCGCACCCGTCCCAGCCGAGGAGCCACCGGATCATGACCCTGTCGAGCCGCCGCGGCTGGCGCCGCGGTGTGGCGATGATCGCCGCCGCCGTCCTGGTCGGCGGCCTGCCCGCCGCGCCGGCCGCCGCCAGCACGACGACCGACACTGCTCTCGAGTGGTACGACGCCACCGCGGCAGCCGTCGCGACCAGCACACTGCCGCAGGTCGCCAACAGCCGCGCGTGGGCGATCAGCTGGCTCGCCGCCGCCCGCGCCACCCGCACCGCGCCCACCGGAAACCCCCGTCACTACCGGGACGCCGCGCTCGCGACCGCCGTCCACACCGCGCTGAGCACCCTGATACCCGACGGCGCTGCCGCGCTCGACACGGCACTGCGGACCGCACTCGACCGGATCCCCGACGGGCGGGCAAAGGACCGGGGCGCGGCCACCGGCCGTGCCGAAGCACGCCTGCTGCTGGCCCAGCGGACGGGCGACGGGCTCGACCCCGCCTCCGTCAACCCGGCGTATCCGAACCCCGAAGCGGGCCCGGGTAGCTGGCAGCCCACCCCACCGAGCTTCTCCCCCGCTCAGCAGGCCGGAACCCGCTTCGCACGGCCGTTCCTGCTCGACCGCGCGGACCGGTACCGGCCCGGTCCACCGCCCGCGCTGGACTCGGAGCGCTACCGGGCGGACCTCGCCGAGGTCCGGACGTACGGGGCTGTGGGCAGCGCCGTACGCACACCGCAGCAGACCGACACGGCGACCTTCTGGCTCGGCTCCTCACTGACCCTCTACACCGGGATCCTGCGCGCCGCGCTGGCGCAGTCCACCGGGCCGGTCGCCGGGCGGGCGAGCCTGGTGGCCATCTTCCACGTCGCGCTCGTCGACACCCAGATCGCGACCTCCGACGCCAAGTACGCGTACCTGCGCTGGCGACCGGTCACCGCCATCCGGGCCGGCGCGGGCGGCGATCCGGCCTGGACGCCGCTGCACACCACGCCGGCGCACCCGGACTACCCGAGCGGGCACAACACCTACTCCGGCGCCGCCGAGCAGGTGCTCACAGTCCTGCTGGGGCCGCAGGCCCGGGAGCCCTACACCATCACCAGCCCGAGCCAGCCCGGCGCCACCCGGACCTACCGCGACTGGCAGCGACCCACGGCGGAGAACGTCGACGCCCGGGTGTGGTCGGGCATCCACACCCGTACCGCGGACGAGGTCGGCGTCCGGCTCGGCCGCGACGTGGCCGCGTACACGCTGCGCAACGCGCCACGGCTGTTCCGCTGACCGGACCCACCGGGCGGGGCGGCCATCGCCGCTGCGCCCCCGAAACGGGGAGACCCACTGATGACTTCCCAGTTCCTCTGGAAGATGCCGAACCAGGTCGAGCCCGCTCATCGCGGCGGCGGCTCATCGGCGCGGATCGGGGTGGCCTCATGAGCGACAGATCGCCGTCGACCCCGGACCTCGTCGTGCTGGTGGGTAACCCTCGGGCCGGGTCGCGTACCCGGGGCATCGCCGAGGCGGTCACCGTGGCCCTACTGGATCGGTTGGGCGGACCACCGAACGCCGTCCAGGTGCTGGAGCTGGCCGAGATCGTCGGAGTGTCGTTCGGACCGGAACCGGCGTACGGGGCGAAGGCCGGCCCTGATCCGTTCGCGGCGGTCCGGTCGGCCCGGCTGCTGGTCGTCGCGACGCCGACGTACAAGGGCAGCTACACCGGGCTGGTGAAGGTCTTCCTGGACCAGTTCGGGCACCGGGAGTTGGCCGGGGTGGTCGCGATGCCGATAGCCGTGGCGGCCTCGCCGTCGCACGCCGACGCGGCCGCGTCGGCTCTGCGGGACGTGCTCGTCGAACTGGGCGCACAGGTCCCGGCGCCGCCGCTTGCCGTACTCGAGTCGCAGCTGGCAGACGTGTACGAGATCGCGGCGCAGTGGGCCGACCAGCACTCCACCGCGATCAGCGCACAGCGAACCGGCGTGACATGACACGACCCTGATTCGCCCCACCGGGCGGGCGGCACGGTCACCGCCCGCCCGGTGGGCGATGCCCGCTGCCGTCATCTCACCGAACTGGAAGGCCGCCACCGATGAGTCCCGAATTTCTCTGGTACATCCCGAATCAGGTCCAACCCGGCCACCGCGGCGACGACGTGATCGACGACCACAACAGCCTGGCGACCCTCACCGACCACGCCAGGGCCCTCGAAGAGCACGGGTGGGGCGGCGCGCTCATCGGGACCGGCTGGGGACGGCCCGACACGTTCACGGTCGCCACCGCGCTCGCCGCCCGGACGACCACGTTCCAGCCACTGATCGCGATCAGACCCGGCTACTGGCGGCCCGCCAACTTCGCCTCCGCCGCCGCGACTCTCGACCACCTCAGCGGGGGCCGAACGCTGATCAACATCGTCTCGGGCAAGGACGATCTGGCGTCCTACGGCGACAGCGAAGGCGATCCGGCTCACCGCTACGCCCGCACCAAGGAATTCCTCCAGATCGTTCGGAGGCTGTGGACCGAGGAGAGCGTCACCTACCAGGGCGAGCACTTCTCCGTCACCGGCTCCACCCTGGCGCTCCGACCGGTCGTCAACGGCGAACGCCGACATCCCCGGCTCTACTTCGGCGGCGCCTCCGCCGCCGCCGAAGAGGTTGCCGCCACCGAGGCCGACGTCCAACTCTTCTGGGGCGAGCCACTCGACGGCGTGGCCGATCGGATCGAACGACTCAAGCAGCTCAGCGAGAAGCTGGGACGCGAGCACCCGCCTCTGGAGTTCGGGCTGCGGGTCACCACACTGGTGCGAGACACCACCGAACAGGCCTGGACCGACGCCGAAGCCAAAGTCGCCGACATGGCCAAGGGCAAGGGCGCCGCACGCGACCGGAACCGGCAGACTGCCGTCGGTCAACGCCGGCTGCTCGACCTCGCCGCCCGCGGAGAGGTGCTCGACGACAACCTATACACCAGCCCCGGTAAATATGGTGGGGGCGGAGCGGGCACCACCTGGCTGGTCGGCTCCGCCGAGGACGTGGCGAACTCGCTGCGCAAATACCAGCGGCTGGGCATCACCCACTTCGTGCTCTCCGACACGCCCTACCGTCGCGAAATCACCCGTCAGGGCGACCAACTGCTGCCACTGCTGCGCACCTGAGGCGGTGGGACGGGCCCATCTCGTGGTCGCAGGGCGGTCGACTAACACGACACCGCGCGCGAAGTGGCAGTGATCCGTTTGTCCGGCGCGGTCACGGGTACCCGCCGGTCCAGCCGACAGGACGATTGGGCAAAGGTAGGGCGTGACCATGGCGGGAGACGAGCAGTACGAGCGGGGTCTTGAGGCCCTGCGGCAGGCCGACGGCGGCGCCGGGCAGAGACTCCTGGAAGCCCTCGCCGACGTCTCACCCGAGCTCAGTCGTCGTTCCGTCGCCTGGTCCTACGGGGATCTCTATGTCCGGCCCCAACTCGCGCGCCGGGACCGGGAGCTGCTCACCCTCGGCATCCTGACGGGCCTCGGTGACGCCGAGGCCCAGCTGGAGGTCCACGTCAACGGCGCGCTCAACGCCGGCCTGACGCCGTCGGAGATAGTCGAGGCGCTCCTGCAGGCGGTGGTCTACTGCGGTGTGCCGCGGGCCGTCAACGCCACGCTCGTCGCCAAGAAGGTCTTCGCAGAGCGCAACCTGCTCCCCGTCCGCCCCACCCCAGCCGCCTGAACCGTCCGTCGTCACGACCTGAGCGGACGCCGCTCGACTGGCGGATCGCGCGCTGCCGCCGACTCCCGGGACGGGAGCGCATCGGAGCACTGGCTTGCGGACTCCTCCGCTCCGGACGCCCTACGCCGATGACCCGACCCGTACCGGCCGGCGGACCCGGGCCGGCGGGGCGGGCAGAGCCCTGCGGTCGACCTTGCCGTTGGCGGTGGCGGGCAACTCGGGCAGCACCACGTGGCGCAGCGGCACCATGTGGTCGGGAAGCTGCTCGGCCAGGAACGCCCGCAGCGCCGCCTCGCTCACGTCGCCCACGTCGGCGTGCCGCTCGGTCACCACGTACGCCACCAGGGTCGGGGCCGCACCCAGGTCGTCACGGAGCAGCACCACGCTGTTCGCGACGAGCGGGTGACTGTTCAGCACCGACTCGATCTCGCCGAGTTCCACCCGCTGCCCACGGATCTTCACCTGGGTGTCGATGCGCCCGCCGTAGTTCAGGAACCCCTGCGGTGACCACCAGGCCAGGTCGCCGGTGCGGTACACCCGCTGGGGACGCCCGGCGACGTGCACGGTGCCGAACCGCTCGGCGGTCAGGTCGGGCCGTCCGGCGTACCCCCGGGCCAGGCAGTCGCCGCCGACCACCAGTTCCCCGGGTACGCCCAGCGGGGCCAGCGCACCGTCGTCGTCCAGCACGTAGGCCGTGACGTTGGTGATCGGCCTGCCGATCGGGACGGTGGGGTCCGGTTCGGGTCGGCGGCACGGCCAGGCGGTGACGTCGATGGCGGCCTCGGTGGGGCCGTACAGGTTGTCCACCCGTACCGTCGGCAGGGTGGCGGTGAGCTTGTTGACGAGCTTCGGCGGCAGGGCCTCCCCGCTACAGATCACCCGGCGCAGGGCTGCGCACGCGGCGACCCCGGGCTCCTCGACGAACAGGGCGAGCATCGACGGCACGAAGTGCACTGTGCTCACCGCCTCGCGGGCGATGACGGCGGCCATCTCCTGCGGGTCGCGGTGCGCCTGGGCCTCGGCCGTGACCAGCGTCGCGCCGGCCAGGAAGGCCCAGAGCAGTTCCCACACCGACACGTCGAAGGTGTACGGCGTCTTCTGCAGCAGCACGTCGCCGGGCCCGATGCGGTACTCCTCCTGCATCCACGCCAGCCGGTTGGCCAGCGACAGATGGGTCATCTGCACACCCTTCGGCGCCCCGGTCGACCCGGAGGTGAAGATGACGTACGACAGCCCGTCCACCACCGCCTCCGGCGCGCGGTAGCCACGCCAGTCGACGGGCGAGGCGGGCAGGTCGGCGCCGGCCAGTGGTCGCACCGGCACGGCCGGGGCTCCGCCGGTGCCGAGCGCGGCCCGTCCCTCCTCGTCGGCGAGCGCCAGCGCGGCGTCGGCGGTGGTGAGCATCAGGTCCAGCCGGGCCCTCGGGTGGGACGGGTCCAGTGGCAGGTACGCCGCTCCGGCCAGCAGGACACCGAGCACCGCGACGACCATCTCCGGGCTCCGCTCGGTGCACAGGGCGACGACCGAGCCGGAGCCCACGCCCTCGGCGCGCAGTCGCCCGGCCAGCGCCGCCGCCTCGTCGAGCAGGTCCCGGTAGCTGCGGTCGCGTCCGCCGCCGCGCAACGCGACGGCGTCCGGGGTGCGCTCCGCCTGCCGGCAGATCGCCTCGTGCACGGGTGTCCGGGGGGCCGGGGTCGGCGCGGGGTTGAAGCCGAGCAGCGTGGCCCGCTCCCGGGGACCGACGAGCACCGCCTCGCGCACCGGGCGGTCGGGATGGGCGGTGAGCCATCCGCTCAGGGTGTCCAGTCGTTCCTGGAGGTGGGCGGGGTGTCCGTGGTCGCCGGCGAGCCAGACCGGCACCGGGCCCACCGTCGCCGCCGCCCCGACGTCTGGCGGGCCGGGGGCGACCAACACCACGTCCACGGTGGAGGAGAGCGACGACAGCTTTCGCGCCTGCCCGCGTACCTCGGTGGGGGTCTGCTCCGGGTGCACGCGCAGCGTGTGGTCGCCGTGCGGGCCGCGCACCGTCACCGACCTCGCGCCGGAGAGGCGGTGGACGAGCACGGCCGCCACCGCTGCCGCGTGTGTCAGGTCGGTGTGGTCGGTCATGCCGTCACCAGCTCGGCCAGGACGCGCGGCGTGGGTCGCGCGGACAGTTCCTCCATCGGGATGCGGACGGCGAAGCGGCGCTGCACCTGGTTGACCATGCGGATGAACAGCAGGGACTCACCGCCGACGGTGAAGAAGTCGGTGTCCGGCCCGATGTCGGGCGAGCCGAGCAACCGGCGCCACAGCTCCACGATCTCCCCCACCACCGTGCTCTCCCCGGTAGTCGCGGGAGGCGGCGACGGCTCGACGGTGTCCGGGGCCGGTGGCGGTGTCGCCTCCAGCCAGTGCCGGGTACGGGCGAACGGGTACGTCGGCAGCGCCACCCGCCGCGCCGGGGTGCCGCCGCGCACCGCCGCCCAGTCCACCGTCACCCCGGCCGTCCACAGTCCACCGATCCCGGCGAGGACGTCGGCGGCGTCGGCGCGCGGCGTCGGTCGCGGCTGCACGGCGAACCCGGGCACCCCCCGTCCCTGCGGGGTCTGCCGCGCCATGCCGGTCAGCGCGGTGCCGGGACCGACCTCGACGAGCACGGGGTCGGGTAGCTCCAGCGCGGTCAGTAGGGCGTCGTGGTAGCGCACCGGGCTGCGCAACTGTGCCGCCCAGTAGCCCTCGGCACGCGCCCGGCCGGTGCCGAGCAGCGTGCCGTCGACGCTGCTGACGACCGGGAGGGTGCGGGGTCGATGGGGCACCCGGTCGGCCTCGACGCCGAGCAGCCGGGCCGCGTCGGCCATCATCCGGGTGTGGAAGGCGCGCTGCGCGGGCAGCGCCCGACAGGGCACTCCGGCCGCGTCCAGGCGTTCGCGGAACGCGGCGAGCGGGGCCGGTGGCCCGGCCACGACGGTGACCTCCGGCGCGTTGCGGGCGGCGATGTCGAGGTCGTCCAGGCCCGTGAGGTGTTCCTCCACGGTGCGCGGCCCGGCCAGCACGACCAGCAGGTGACCCTCCGGGGCGTCCTGCATGAGCCGGCCCCGGGTGGCGACCAGGCGCAGCATGTCGTCGTCGGCCAGCTCACCGGCGAGCGCGGCGGCCGGGAACTCACCGACCGAGTGGCCGATCATCGCCGCCGGTCGGACGCCCCAGGACAGCAGCAGCCGGCCGAGCGCCACCTCGTACAGGGCCAGGGCCGGCTGGGTGACGTCGGTGCGGTGCACGACACCGCGCGGGTCGTCGTCGACGAGGACGTCCCGCAGGTCCAGCCCGAGGACCGGGGCCAGTAGCTCCGCCCCGTGGTCGAGGGCGGCCCGCACCGAGGGGTAGTGGTCGTAGAGGCCGCGTGCCATGGCGGGGAACTCGGCGCCCTGCCCGGGGAACAGGAAGACCACCCGGGGTCGGCGGGCCGCCGCGCGCACCCGCCCCCGGCGCAGCCCGGCGAGCGCCGCCGGGACGTCCCGCGCGGCCACCGCCAACCGGTGCGGGAAGTGCCGGCGGTACGTCTGCGCCGTCGACGCGACGTCCCGCACGGACAGGTCGGGGCGCTGCCGCAGGTACTCGTGCACCTGTTCGGCGGCCTCGCGGACCGCCTCCGGGGTCCGCGCGGACAGCACGATCAACTCGGCGGGGCCGTCGGCGGCTAGTGGCTCCGGCGGGATCGGGCCGTCGGCCTCCTCCAGGACCACGTGGGCGTTGGTGCCACCCAGACCGAAGGCGCTGACCGCCGCCCGGCGCGGGCCGTCGGCGGTCTCCCAGGGTCGGGCGACGGTGTCCACCGTGAACGGCGTCGAGCCGTCCAGCAGCTCGGGCCGGGCCTGCTTCAGGCCGGCGAGCGGCGGGATCTGCCGGAAGTGCAGGGCCAGCGCTGCCTTGATGAGACCGGCGACACCGGCGGCGGCGTCGAGGTGCCCGATGTTGGCCTTGACCGAGCCGATCGAGCACTGTCGCTCGCCGCGACGGAACACCTCGGTCAGGGCGGCCAGCTCGATGGCGTCGCCGACCTCGGTCGCGGTGCCGTGCGCCTCGAGGTAGCCCACTGTCGCCGGGTCGACGGCGGCGCAGGCGTACGCGCGGGTCAACACGTCGACCTGACCGGCGATGCCCGGCGCGGTGTAGCCGACCTTCATCCCACCGTCGTTGTTCACCGCCGACCCCTTGATCACCGCGTACACGGTGTCCCCGTCCCGGCGGGCGTCCGGGAGGCGTTTGAGCACCACCAGGGCGACCCCGTTGCCGGGCACGGTGCCGTCGGCCGCGGCGTCGAAGGGCCGGCACGTGCCGTCCGGCGACATGATGCCCTTCGTCTCGTAGAGGTACCCGGCCTGCTGCGGCACCGCCACGCAGGCGCCACCGGCGAGCGCCACGTCCGAGTCGCCGCCGCGCAGGCTCTGGCAGGCCAGGTGCACCGCCACCAGCGACGTCGAGCAGGCGGTCTGCACGGTGATGGCGGGCCCGCCCAGGTCCAGCCGGTACGCGATCTTCGCGGCCAGGTGGTCCTTCTCGTTGCCCAGCACGACCGACAGCAGCCCCTGCGACTCGACGACGTCGGGCTGGGCGAACACGTGGTGCAGCGCGTAGTAGTTGAACCCGGCCCCGGCGAAGACGCCGACCCGACCGAACGGCCGCTCGGTGGCGAGCCCCGCCGACTCCAGCGCGGCCCACGCCGTCTGCATCAGCAGCCGGTGCTGCGGGTCCATCGTCTCCGCCTCCCTCGGAGTGATGCCGAAGAAGGCCGCGTCGAACAGGTCCGGGTCGGCCAGGACGCCGCGCGCGGGGACGTACGCCGGGTCGTCGAGCCGGTCGGCGGGCACCCCGGCGGCCAGCAGCTCGCCCCGGGTCAGCGCGCTGACAGCGGTCTTCCCGTCGACCAGGTTCGACCAGTACTCCCAGACGTCGGCGGCGCCGGGGAACCGACCGGCCAGGCCGACGATCGCGATGTCGTCGTTCATGAGGGTGCGCCTGCTCTCTCGGTCTGCGCGTGCAGATGCCGGGCCAACGTCTGCACGGTCGGGAAGCGGTAGAGGTCGGTGAGCGGGATGGTCCGGCCGGCCAGCCGCTCCTGAAGCAGCCGGCGCACGATCGCCAGGCGCAGCGACTCACCGCCGACGTCGAAGAACGCCTCGTCGACGTCGAAGTCGTCGGTGCCCAGCGCCTCCACCCAGGCGCCCGTCACCAGCTCCTCGAACTCGGCCAGCGACGCCGAGCGCTGGGCGGGAACCCGGGCCGACGCGGCCGAGGTCTCCGGCGGCACGGCCGAGGTCTCCGGCGGCACGGTCGAGGTCTCCGGCGGCACGGTCGAGGTCTCCGGCGGCACTGTCGGTTGGGCCAGCGCGCCCAGCGCCCGCAGATCGACCTTGCCGTTGCGGTCCAGCGGGAACTCGGTCACCGTCACCCACTGCTGCGGCCGGGCGTACGGGGCCAGGTCGGGCTCCACCGCGCGGCGCACGGCGGCCACGTCGACGCCGTGCGGGTCGGGCTTGAGCGCCGCGCAGAGGCGTACCCCGCTCGCCGGGTCGCCGGTGGGGAAGACCACGGCGTCGCGGACGCCCGGCTGCGCCCGCAACCGGCGCTCGACGTCGACCGGTTCCACCCGGTGTCCGGCGATCTTCACCTGGCGGTCGTTGCGGCCCAGGAAGCGCAGGTGGCCGTCGGCGCCCCAGCGCACCAGGTCCCCGGTGCGGTAACGGCGTTCCCCGTCGTGGCGCACGAAGGAGGCGTCCGTCCTCGTCGGGTCGCCCAGGTACCCGTCGGCCAGGCCGGTGCCGCCGGCCAGCAGTTCGCCGACGGCACCCGGTGGGACGAGCCGACCCGATGCGTCGACCACGGACAGGTCGGTGCCGTGCACCGGAGCACCGATCGGCAGCGGGTCGGGCGTCGCGTCGGCGTGCTCGACGGAGTACGTGGTGGTGAAGGTGGTGTTTTCGGTGGGGCCGTACCCGTTGGTCAGGCGCAGGCCCCGGCAGGCCCGCAACACCTGGCGCACGTGCGGCGGTGACACCACTCCCCCGCCGGTGAACAGCTGCCGCAACCCGGCGAACGCGTCCGGACGGTGGTCGGCGACCAGGTGGAACACGCCCGAGGTGAGCCAGGCGTGGGTGACCCCGGCGGTGCTCAGGACGTCGGCCAGCCCGCGTGGCGTCGGGTCCTCCGGCGGGAAGACCACCACCGTGTCGCCGGTGGCCAGGGGCACCAGCAGCTCCAGGGTGGACGCGTCGAACGCCAGCGGGGACAACCGCAGCATCCGCATACCCGGCCGCTCGGCGAACATCCCCGGGTCGTCGGCCAGTCGCAGCACCGCCCGGTGCGGCACGACGACGCCCTTGGGCACGCCCGTCGAACCGGACGTGAAGGAGACGTACGCGGTGCGCGCCGGGTCGCGCGGCGCCGCCTCGACCGGGTCCGCCCCGACGGGCGTCCGCGGATCGGCGAGCGGGCAGTCGACGACTCCCGGCCAGGGCTGACCCACACCGAGGCGGGCCCGCGCCGCGACGGTCGCCGCCAGATGGGTACGCCACTCGGCGGTGGCGTGCTGGTCGACGGCCACGTAGTGCGCGCCGAGTCGCAGCACGCCCAGCACCGCCACCGCCTCGGCGGCGGAGCGGGGCACCTCCAGGAGCACCGCGTCGCCGGCACGGACCCCGTGGCCGTGCAGGAGACGGGACTGCTCGACGGCGGCGTCGTGCAGGTCCCGGTAGGTGAGCGTCAGCCCGGTGTGCGCGTCGACGAGCGCGGACCGCTCGCCCGCCGACTCCGCGTACGCCGCGAACCGGTGCCACACGTCGTCGGCGGTGTCGTACGTCCCGCCCGCGCCCAGCTCGCGCAACCGGGCGCGCTGACCCGCCGAGAGCGTGGTGACGTCCCGCACCGTCGCGTCCGGGTCGGCGGCCAGCTCCCGCACCGCCGCCTGGAACGACTCGACCAGTTCCCCGGCGTCGGCGGCGGTCAGCAGCGCTGTCGCGTACTCCAGCGCGAAGCGGGGACGATCCGACCACGACTGGAGGTAGAGCAGGGCGTCGAACACCGCGCCACCGCAGTGGCCCTCGTGCAGCCGCCAGCTCCGGTCGCCCACCGCCAGCTCGTCGGGCACCAGCTCGTGGTGCGCGGCGAACCCGAGTTGGGCCAGCGGGTTGCGGCCCGGGTCGGTGCCGGCGCCCAGCGCGGAGACGACCCGCTCGAACGGCACGTCGGCGTCGGCGACCGCCGCGGCCAGGGCGTCGGCGATCCCCCGGACGAACTCCCGGACGGTGCTGTCGTCGGTCGCCGCGCAGCGCACCGGGACGACCCGGGTGCAGAGGCCCACCAGGCGGTCCATGCCCGCCTCGAACCGGCCCGCCGCGGGCACCCCGAGCACCAGGTCGTCCAGACCGGCGCGGCGGGACACCGTCAACGCCCAGGCCGCCAGGGCCACCGACGTGACGGTCACCCCGCACTCCCGGGCCAACCCGGTCGTCGCCTCCGCCGCCGTCTCGTCCAGGTGGAAGCGCAGCCGGGCGCCCCGCCCGTCGGCCTCGGCGACCGGCGGCAGGTCGGTGGGGAGCGTCACCGTCCACGGCGCGCCGTCCAGCCGCGCGGTGACCCGGGTCAGGGCGGCCTCCAGCGCGCCGGACGACTCCTGCGCGGCGAGCCGGGTGCCGACCCAGTCCGGCGACGGGGCCGCCTCGGCCGGGCCGTCCCCGGTGTAGAACTCGGCGAACTCCCGCGCGAACAACCCGACGCTCCAGCCGTCGCTGACCGTGTGGTGCACCAGCATGGTGAGCAGGTCGCGCCGGCCGGTTCGGGTCAGTACGAACACCACGGGTGGCTGCGCGAAGGGGCGCAGCAGACGCGCGGCGGCCGGGCCGTACAGGTCGTGCACGGCGCGTACCGCGTCGTCGTCGGGCAGCGTCTGGTGCAGTAGGCGCGGCTCGTAGGGCGCGGGCAGCACGATCCGGGCCTGGCGGGGGTCGCGTACGAAGCGTGTCCGCAGCGCCTCGTGTCGGGTGGCCAGTTCGCGCAGCGCCCACCGGACCCGGGCCGGGTCGAGGGGCCCGTCCGCCTCCACCGTGAACATCAGGTGGTACGGCGCGTCCTGGTCCAGCAGGTGCGCGGCCAGCATGGACCGCTGACCCGGCAGCAACTCCCGCTCTGCCGGCCGCCGCGCGACGACGGGTGGCGCGGTGTCGACGAAGTCCACGGCGCCGGCGAGGGCCTGGGCCAGCGGCAGCGCCGACAGCAGGCGGGCGCTGTCCACGTCCGCCCGCAGTTCGCGTTGGCCCAGCGCGACGAGGGCGATGGCCTGGAGCGAGGTGCCGCCCAGGGCGACGAACGACTCGGTGGCGGCCACCGCGCGGACCTGCTCGGGGGTGCCGCCGAGCACCCGTGCGGCGAGCGGCGCCCAGGCGGCGAGGTCGGGGGCGACCATCAGGCGGTCTCCGCCGCCGGACGCTCCAGCGGCACCTCGCTCGCGACCTTGCGCAGGTCGGCGAAGCGGGGGTTCTCCAGCACGTGGCCGAACATGACCGCGAGGTTGAGTTCCTGGCGGATCAGGGTGCTCAGCCGCAGCGCGCTGAGCGAGTGGCCGCCGAGGTCGAAGAAGTCGTCGTCGTCGACGACGGTGTCGACGCCGAGCACCTCCATCCACAGTTCTTCGAACTCGGCCACCCAGGTCCGGTCGTGTACGTCGCGCATCAGTGTCGCCTCTCTGTGGTCGGGTCGGCTCCGGGTGCGTCCAGGTAGTGCCGGGTGGCCGCGAAGGGGTAGGTGGGGGCGGGCAGCCGGCGGCGGCCGGTGTCGTGCACGGGGTCCCAGGCGTCGGTCAGACCCAACTGCCACAGTGCGCCGACGATCGCCAGCAGGCGGGCATGCCGGTCGGCCGGAAGTGCCGGCTGGTCGGCGTCCAGGTGCGGGGTGACGGTGGTGCCGACCTCGATCCAGAGCACCGGGTCGGGCACGTCGGGGGGCGGCGTCGACGTCGGGGGGCGGAGGGCCGCGGCCCGCCAGAAGGCGCTGTCGTCGGGCCGCCCGTCGATGAGCAGGGGCAGAGCGGCGGGGTGCAGGCGTACCCCGGGGTCGTCGGTGTCGCGCAGCAGCGCCAGCGCGTCCGCGAGCGACATCACCCCGGCCACGACGGCGGCGGCCACCGCGCCGACGCCGTCACCGGCCAGGGCGCGCGGGGTGACGCCCCGGCTGCGCAGCGACCGGGTCAGGCCGACGCAGGCCAGCAGCCGGTCGCCGCGTTCCCGGACCGAATCGTCCAGGTCGTGGCCATGTAGCAGCGCGACGCCCTCGTCGACGGTCCGCCGGTACACCGGGTCGGCGTCGTAGTTGGGTCGGTTGCCGGTCACCGCACCGGCCCCGGTGAGGTGCAGCGCCACCCCGCGCGCCCGAGCCGTCGCGTCGACCTTGCGCAGCCGGGCGACCCCGTCGGTCACGCCGGTCAGGACGGCGGCCCGCCAGGGCAGCTCGGCGCGGCCGGTCCGCAGTGTGTACGCGAGGTCGGCCAGGTCCCCGGGCGCGGTTCCCGCGGCGAACGAGGTGACCCGGTCCAGGCTCTCCTGCGCCACCGCGGCGGTCTTCGCGGAGACCAGGACGAGCTGCGGGACGTGCCGACGGGGTCGGGGCGGAGTCGGCGGGGCCTCCTCCAGCACCACGTGGGCGTTGGTGCCGCCGATGCCGAAGGCGCTCACCCCGGCCCGGCGTACGCCGTCGACAGGCGCCCAGGGTCGGGCGGTCGTCGGCAGCTCGAACACCGAGCCGTCCAGTCGGATCGCCGGGTTGGGCGTACGGAGGTGGGCGATCGGAGGGATCGTCCGGTGCGTCAGGGCCAGCACCGTCTTGATCAGGCCGACCACCCCGGCGGCGGTGTCCAGGTGTCCGACGACCGACTTGACGGCGCCCAGCGCGCAGGGCACCCGGTCGGGCCGGGCGGAGTCGAACACCTGCCGCAGCGCCGCCACCTCGATCGGGTCGCCGAGCGCGGTGCCGGTGCCGTGCGTCTCGACCAGGCCCACGGTGTCCGGGTCGACGTCGGCCACCTCCAACGCCGCCGCGATGACGGCGGCCTGACCGGTCGGGCCGGGCGCGGTGAAACCCGCCTTGCGGGCGCCGTCGTTGTTGACCGCGGAGCCACGGATCACCGCGTGCACCGTGTCGCCGTCACGCAACGCGTCGGTGAGGCGCTTGAGCACCACCACGCCCGCTCCGTCGCCCGGCACCGTCCCGTCGGCGGTGGCGTCGAAGGCGCGGCAGCGACCGTCGGCGGAGAAGATGCCGCCGGGCTCGTGCAGGTGCCCGCGCCGGGTCGGTGGGGCGACGGTGGCCCCGCCGGCCAGTGCCACGTCCGCGTCGTAGGTGAGCAGCGCCTGCGTCGCCTGGTGCACCGCGACGAGCGACGTCGAGCAGGCGGTCTGCACTGTCAGCGCCGGCCCCTGGAGGTTCAGCTTGTAGGCGATCCGGGTGGCGGCGAAGTCCTTGTCGCTGCCGATGATCACGCCCAGGCCACCGGCCGCCTCGACCGCGCGCTCGTTGGGCCACACGTTGTCCAGCAGGTAGACGTTGAGCCCGGTGCCGACGTACACCCCGACCCGGTTGCCGTCGGGCGCGACCGGCGGGTGGCCGGCGTGCTCCAGGGCCGCCCAGGCGCACTCCAGCAGGATCCGCTGCTGGGGGTCCATCAGGGCGCTGTCCGACGGTGAGTAGCTGAACAGCCGGTGGTCGAAGCGGTCCGCGTCGGTGAGCACCGCGCGGGCCGGCACGAAGCCCGGCCGTTCCACCAGATCCTTGGGTACGCCCCAACCGACGAGCTGCTCGGGCGTGAAGACGCTGACGGCGTCGACACCGTCGTGGACGTGTCGCCAGAACCGGTCCAGGTCGCGTTCGGCGCCGGGCACCCGGACGGCCATGCCGACCACCGCCACCGCGGCGCTGTCGTCCAGCTCAGCCACGGCCGGCTCCCACGCTGCGCCGCCGGTCGGCCAGCAGGGCGCGGCCCTGGCGGCGCTGCGCCGCGTTGGGGTCCGCGACGACGGGCGCGGTGTGCTGGAGCGTCGCCGCGCAGCCGGCGATCGTGCCGCAGCGGAAGAGGTCGGTCACCGAGACGTCCAGCCCCTCCTCGGACATCCGCTGCTGGAGCGCGATCAGCGCGAAACTGTGGCCGCCCAGGTCGAAGAAGTTGTCGTGCAGCCCGACGTCGTCCCGCCGGAGCACCTCGACCCAGCAGGCCCGGATCCGTTCCTCCAACCCGGTGCCGACCACTGCGGCCGGTGGCCGCGACGGCGCGGTGGCCGTCCGTGCCGCGCGGCTGTCGGCCAGCAGGCGGGGAAGGTCCACCTTGCCGTGTGCGGTGAGCGGGATGGTCGCCACGGTCAGGATCCGCGACGGCACCATGTACGCCGGCAGTGTCTCGCGCAGGTGCGCCCGCAGGTCGTGCTCGGCGTCCGGGCCGATCCCGTGGACCACGAACGCGACGAGTTCGTCGTCCTCGGCGGCCACCGCGCAGGACCGCACCGCGGGGTGGGTGAGCAGGGCACCCTCCACCTCGGCCAGCTCGACGCGGTAGCCGCGCACCTGCACCTGCGTGTCGTTGCGGCCGAGGTACACCATGCTCCCGTCGAGACCCCACTTCACCACGTCGCCGGTGCGGTACATGACCCCGCCGCCGTACGGGTCGGGCGGGAACCGCGCCTCGGTCAGCTCCGGGTTGTCCAGGTAGCCGTGCGCCACGAGCGCGCCGCCGCAGTACAGCTCGCCGGGCACGTTGAGGCCGGTCGGCCGCAGGTCCTCGTCGAGGACGTAGCAGCGCGCCGACGGCAGCGGTACGCCGATGGCACCCTCGGGGACCCGGGGCACGTCGGCGGCCGACGCCTGGAAGATCGTGACGTGGATGGTGCCCTCGGTGATGCCGTACATGTTGACGAACACCGTGTGCAGACCCGGCGCGTCCGCGATCAGCGACGCCAGCCGCGACCAGCTCAGCGCCTCGCCGCCGAGGACGACGTAGCGGATGCGGGAGGTCTCGTCCTCCTCGAGCGCCCGCAGGTACGGCGGCAGCAGGCGGTAGAGCGCGCCCGGGGTCTGGAACAGCACGGTGACGGCCTCGCGACGCACCAGCCGGGCCAGCCGTTCCCGGTCCACCAGGTCGACCCGGTCGGCGATGACCAGCCGGGCGCCGGTGGTCAACGCGCCCCACATCTCCCACACCGACGCGTCGAACGAGAACGAGCTGGCCGCCAGCCACACGTCGGCGGCCGTGACGTCCAGGCCCGCCGGGGTCGGGCTGTTCAGCGCGTCCAGGCCGCCGTGCCCGACCAGGACCCCCTTGGGTACGCCGGTCGAGCCGGAGGTGTAGATGACGTACGCCGGGTCGTCCGGCCCGGGGAAGGTCTCCTCGAGCACGGAGATGCCGTCGAGGGTGTGCGCGTCGACCAGGGGGGTCCCGCTGTCGCGGGTGAGCGCCGCGGCCGCCTCCGCGGTCTCCGGGTCCACCACGAGCACCGCCATCCCGGCGTTCGCGGCGATCAGTTCGAGGCGCTGGCGCGGGTAGTCCGGGTCCAGCGGCACGTAGACGCCGCCGAGCTTCCACACGCCCAGGATCGCCGCGACGACCGCCGGTGAACGGCCGAGCAGCAGCCCCACCCGGACGCCGGGGCGGACACCGCGATCGGCCAGGCCCGCCGCGATCCGCCCGGCCCACCGGTCCAGCTCCGCGTAGGTGATCTCGACGTCCCGGTGGCGTACGGCCACCGCGTCCGGGGTCGCCGCCACGTGGTCGGCGAGGCGACGCAGCACCGACGGGTACGTGACCGGCGCCGACGCGAGCGGCGGGTTCACCCCCTCGGTGAGCCGCACCCGCTCGGCCTCGTCCACCATGGACGGCTCCCACTGCTCCTCGTCGACGATCGACCGCAGGAACGTCAGGTAGTGCGTGAGCAGCGTGCCGACGGTCTCGGCCGTGAACAGCTCGGTGCTGTACTCGGCGCGCAGGAACGGCACGTCGGTGGAGACGTCGAGGGTCAGGCCCAGGTC
Source organism: Micromonospora sp. WMMD964 (assembly GCF_029581455.1). Classification (NCBI taxonomy): domain Bacteria; kingdom Bacillati; phylum Actinomycetota; class Actinomycetes; order Micromonosporales; family Micromonosporaceae; genus Micromonospora; species Micromonospora sp. WMMD964. The sequence continues at coordinate 5,546,069 of NZ_CP120860.1, forward strand.
GAACTTGGTGACGTCGATCTCGACGTCGACCTCGGTCAGCCGTACCCCGGCGAACTCGGGGAACGCGAACGGGAAGTTCTGCACCGTCAGCGAGGTCTGGAACAGTGGCGCGTGGCTGAGCTGCCGCTCCCCCACGGTGGCCCGCACGATCTGCTCGAACGGCACGTCCTGGTTGGCGAAGGCCGCCATGCTGGTCCGCCGCGCCCGGTCCACCAGCTCGCTGAAGCTCGGCCGGCCGGACACGTCGAGCCGGATCGGCAGCGTGTTGACCAGACAGCCGACCAGGCGCTCCTCGGCGTCGTCCATCCGGTTCGCCACCGGAACGCCGACCACCACCTCGTCCTGGCGCGCGTACCGGGACAACACCGAGGCGTACGCGGCGAGCGTCACCGCGAACAGCGTCACGCCCCGCGCCCGCCCCCACTCCCCCAGCCGCCGCACCAGTTCCGGCTCGACCGGGCGGCGCAGCACCGCGCCGGTGGTGCCGAGCACGCTCGGGCGGGGGAAGTCGGTGGGCAGCGCCAGTCGTGGCACGTCGACCAGCGCCGCACGCCAGAAGTCGAGGCCCGAGCTGTCCCGCCGCCACGTCTCGTGCTGCCGCTCGGCGTACGCCAGGTAGGACTCGGCCGGCTCGTCGTAGGCGGCCACCGACCCGTCGACAGTGGCGTTGTACTCGGCGGCCAGGTCGCGCAGGAGCAGACCCACCGACCACCCGTCGCAGGCAATGTGGTGCACGAGCACCGCGAGGCCGTGCTCGTCCGGGCCCCAGGAGCGCAGGAAGGCCCGTACCACCGGCCCGTCGGCGAGGTCGAAGGGCTGGCGGGCCTGCTCGGCGACGAGCGTCCGCAGGTGGGCCTCCTGGGCGGCGCGATCGACCCACCCGTCGGCGGTGATGTCGACGTCCACAGCGGGCGTCGACGACACCCGCTGGGTGAGGACACCGTCGACCACCCCGAACGTGGTGCGCAGCGCGTCGTGCCGGGCGACCAGCCGGGTCAGGGCCGTGCGAAGGGCCTCGGGTCGCAGCGCACCGCGCAGGTGCACCGCGAAGGCCACCACGTACGCCGGGTTTCCGGGCTGGAGCTGATCGAGGAAGTAGAGGCGTTCCTGGGCGAAGGAAGCACGACCGGTACGAACCATGCACCGATCGTGCGGCCCGGCACGTCCCGCGCGGCAGAGCACGTTCTCCTGCCCCACCAGGAAAAGCTCCCGGTCGCGTCGGCGACACGTCGACGCGGGTCCCCGGGCATGGCGCGGCCCCGGCCCGGCGCGGGTCGCCGTCGGACCGGGGCGGTGGTCGGCCGGTCAGTACTCGCCGCGCCCGAAGGCCGCCAGCTCGGCGGAGTGCACGGGATTACTGACGTACGTGGCGCCGATCGGGGCCGTCACCCGGCACCAGGCGTCGAGCCGGCCCACGTCGATGCCGGCGGCGCTCGCCAGCTCGTCGCGGCGGCGCACCATCTCCGCGCGGTCCAGACCCTCCAGCACGTAGTCCACGGCGTCGAAGCAGGGGTCACCGGCGCACGCCATCGGGTCGATCGCCACCAGGCCCCTGGCTCCGCCGTCGAGCACGTTGCCGAGGTGCAGGTCCCCGTGCAGCAGCACGGTGTCGGTGGGCACCGCGAACAGGTCGTCGCGCAGCCGCTTGGACCCGCTCAGGTCGGCACCCCGGCGCGTCGCCGAGTTGAACAGCACGTCGATCCAGTCCGCCAGTTGACGGGGAGCGGCAGCCGGGTCGCCCGCGCCGTGCAGATCGGTGAGGAAGGCGGCGTACTCCCGCGGTGAGGGCGGTTGCGGCATCTTCTCCACAAGGGTGCCGGGGTGGATCGCTTCGAGCAGGACGGCGCCCTTGGCCGACTCCCGCACCGCCGGCACCCGCGCACTGGAGGCGAACTGGCGCAGCATGTCCACCTCCTCCCGCACGGCGTAGCTGTCCGGGGACAGCTTGAGCACCGCGTCGCCGAGCGGGCCCACGCACCGGAACACCACCGAGGAGTTGCCGGACTTGAGCGGGTCACCGAGAGTCAACTCCCACTGCTCGACGAGGTCGTCGAGCCGCTGGCGCAGCGTGCCCACCCAGCGGTGCGCGGCCCGGCCGAACCGTGGCTCCAGTCGGTTGGCGATCGCGTCCAGGTCCAGGCTCATCCCGCTCACCCGCGCACCGACCGCGCGCCGGCGTACGCGGCCGCGCCCGGCGCCACGACACCACGCCTGCCGGCCAGCAGAACGCTGCCACCAGGCACCGATGGTGAATGGGAGCCGGGCGGCCCGGGGCGCCCCAACCGCGCCCGACGGGCGACCTCGATCGCCTCGTACCGGTCAGAGACGTTCAATTTACTGAAGATGGTGGAAATATGATTGCTGACCGTTTTCGGGGACAGATTCAGCTTCGCGGCGATCGCCACGTTGCGCATACCCGAGGCAATCAGTTCCAGCACCTCCCGCTCGCGGGCTGTCAGCTCCGGGAAGAGCTGCTGGATGCGGGGCTCCAGGCTCAGTTGCCCGATGAGCTTGTCGGCCACCCGGGGGCCGAGGATGACCTCACCCGTCGCGAGGCCCCGGATCGTCCGGACGATGCCGTCGCCCGGGCAGCTCTTGAGCACGTAGCCCCGGGCGCCCGCCCACATGGCCGCGAGGATCGCGTGTTCGTCCTCGACCGCGGTGAAGACCAGCACCGCTGTCGAGGGCGACACCCGGTTGATCTCCTGGATCGTCACCCCCGCCTGGAACCCCGGCAGCTCGATGTCGAGAACGAGCACGTCGGGACGGGTAGCGGTGGCCAGCGCCAACGCCTCCCGCGCGGACGCCGCCTCACCTTTCACGGCGACCTCAGCCGACGGCGCCAGCAGGGCGTGCAGGCCCCTGCGTACCACCGGCTGAGCGTCGGCCAGGACCACCGTCACCGCGTCGGGTTGTGTCTCCGCCGTGACTTCCTCCGGATACCGCCTCATGTTCCGAGCCAGTTCCGAGGCCGAGCCAACGCTGACCATCTATCCACCTCACCCCGTCCGAACGGCCCGCGGTGTCTTAGTCGCGCGGGGAAACGCCGCGGTAGCGCCGACCCCGCGTCGTGATGAACATCTACTCACGGCCAACAGAACAACACAAGAAGTGATCCCGGGGCCGGGCTCGGTCAGCCTTTTGACGCATCGAAAAACCGAACCGAACTTTCCGTCCCGGCCCTGACGAAGCCGTCCACAGCGGACCTTTCACGGGCGGTCGACATGCCGCCCACCCGGGAGTCCACGGGGGAATTTCCCGGCCGATCCGGGACGTCATCCCGTACGCGCTACACCTGTCGCCCTGTCCGCCCGACACCGCCGTCGCCAGGATTGACCCATGCCCTTGTCACGAGTGACGGACGTTCTCACCGGTCTGGTACCGACCGACCCGCTCCGCAGGAAGCTGATCGCGATCCGACTGGCCGAGTCCATCGGCAAGGGAGTCTTCCTCAGCGGCAGCGTCGTCTACTTCACGCTGCGTGTCGGACTCGACGCCCGGCAGGTGGGCCTGGGCCTGTCGGCCGCCGGCCTGTCCGCCTTCCTCTCGTCGGTCCTGTTCGGCGTGATCGCCGACCGGGTGGGCGCCCGCCGCCTGCTCGTCATCCTGTTCGCCGCGCTGGCGGTCGGATTCGGGCTCTACAGCCTCGTCGACAGCGCGACCGCCTTCTTCGCGCTGGTGGTCACCGTCGGCTTCCTCGAGTACGGCACCGGCCCGACCAACGGGGCCCTCATCGGCAACCTCGTGCCCGCCGAGGAGCGGGTGAAGCTCAAGGCCTTGATGCGGTCGGTGTTCAACATCGGATTCAGCATCGGTATCGGCGTGGCGGCCGTCGCCGCCCTCAGCCAACGGCTGCTCGTGCTGATCCCCCTCACCACCGCCGCGTTGATGGCCGGCGCCGCGCTGCTCGTCACCCGCCTGCCCGACGTGCCGCCGCGTGCCGCACCGGTGGGCTTCAAGCGTTTCGCCGCAGTCCGCGACCCACGCTTCCTCGCGGTGATCGGCGTCTCGACGATCCTCGCCTCGCACGTCAGCATCATCCTGGTGACGGTGCCGCTCTGGGCGCTCAACCGCACCGACCTGCCGCACTTCCTGATTCCTCTGCTGCTGATCGTCAACACCGCGTTCGTCATCCTGTTCCAGGTACGGGCCAGCCGGGGCGCGGACACCGTGCACGGCGCCGGTCGGCTCGCCCGGCGCTCCGGCTACTGGCTGGCCGGCGGCTGCGCCGTCCTGGCGGTGACCGCGCTCGACGACACCGTGGTCCTGGCATCCGTGGCGATCGTCGCCGCCGTGCTGATCCTCTCCGTGGCCGAGGTGATGCAGGCCGCCTCCGGTTGGGGGCTCGCGTTCGGCCTCGCCCCCGAGCACGCTCAGGGCGAGTACCTGGGCGCGTTCGACCTGCACGTGATCACGCAGAACATCATCGGCCCGGCGGCGCTCTCCGGCCTGGTCATCGCCTTCGGCTTCTGGGGATGGCTGGGCATCGCCGTCGCCGCGCTCGTCGCATCGGCGCTGATCATTCCGGCCGCCGACCGCAGCGCTGTCACGCTGGTCCGCGAGACGGCCCCGGCCTCCACGACCTGACGCCGCCGAGGCCGAGGTCGATCTCCAACCGCAGGTCCCCCGGAGGCCGGGTCCCGAACACGCACCACTGAGCCACGGTGATCCGCCCGACCGAACCCACCCGAGGTCACCAACAGGTCACCGAGGGGCCCGATGCGCGGATGCGCCGGCCACGGGCTCGGCGGTCCGGATTCAACGCGAACGCAGGTCTGCGGTCAACGGCCCCACTCAGTCACCGGAGATCCAGAGATATCCGCGTGCCCGGGTCGCCTCCTCGATGAGCGTCCCCAGTGCCTGCACGTCGACCCGGAGCTCCGGTCTGCGGCTCGCGATCTCGTCCAGCTCCGCGGTCAGCTGCGGCAGCTGGATCAGGTTGATCATGGTGTCGCCGTAGGAATCGATCCTCGACACCAGGTGGTGCCGCTCCCGGTCGCTCGCCGCCACCAGGCGTTGCAGTGAGGAGCCCGCTTCCACGCCGGCATAGCGTCGCTCGTGCACCTGGTTCTCGACATACACCCCGAACCCCACCGCCGCGCCTCCTTCACGAAATGGCCGGCCAGGGCATCGCACACCCCGGCCGGCCAACCTTACGGTCCTCGGCGCTCAGTCCTTGCAGGGAATCGGGTACATCGTTCGCACGCCGCCCCACCTGTCCTGAACCACCATGTAACAACTCGTGATCTGTGCGCCACTGTCCTTCGACGTCCGACCGACCGGCTGGTCGGCCTTCGCCTCACGCTCGTAGTGGCCGTCCTTGTTCGGCCCGTTGCACGGGCACTTGTTCGCCTCGTCGACGAGATCGTCGAGATCCACCGTGTTGTCGAAGACGCCCTTACTGTCCTCGACCTTCGGCCCGCCCTGCACGTGCTTCTCCTTGACGTACTTCTCGGAGGACTCGTCGAGCATCGCCGGGACGCAGTTGGCGTTGTGCACCAGCAGCGGCGTGTTGCCGGCCGCCACGTAGTAGGTGTGCATGTCAGCCACGGTGAGGTTGAAGACGGTGGTCACCTCGTCCCGCGCCGCCAGCGCGGTGATCGTGACCGGCTTGCCGGCCCCGTTCTCCACGGTCGAGCCGGCCACCAGGTCACCGGCGTTGACCCACGCCTTCGAGGCCGGTACCCAGAACGGGTGGCCGTCGGTGGCAGTGATGACGGTCGGCGCCGTGTCGGCGTCGTGGTCCTGGTCGACGGATATGTCGATCAGATGTTTGACGCCGGTGCCACGGATCAGTGTGGTCACCGTCCGGACCCCGGTGCGCCCGGCGATCGGATCGGTGGCGACCACCTTTTCGCCGGCCTCGACGTCCTCGATGTCCCGGAAGCGCCCGTTGGCGAGCAGCACGCGGGTGCCGGCCACGAAGCTGTTGCAGTCCACCGCCGGTCGTCGGAGCTTGTCGAGGATCTTCTGGACGTTGCGGAACCGGTCTGAGTTCTTCCACGCCTTGGCCCCGGTCGCCAGCCAGCCCGCGACCGGGATGGCCGAGCCCAGCGACAGCAGGCCGCCGAGCCAGTCGCCGCGGCCGAACGACACCGCCGCGTCGATGCCGTCGCAGACCTCGCCCGCGCCCGGGATCAGACCGCAGGCCATCAGGGTGAACTGCAGGATGTCGAGGAGGATGTCCTTGTTCTCCGCGACGAACTGCTTGAGGTCGCCCAGCATCGAGCACCCGGTGATGTCCTTGTTGGCCGGCGCGGCGCACTTGGCCGGGTTGATGAGGGCGTCGGCGAAGTCCTTGAAGACCGTCAGGCACTCCTTGGACAGGTTCGACGGGTCCAGCGACAGACAGCCCCACGTCTTGTGGGCGTCGGCCGCGGTGCCCTCCCCGCCCGGACCGCTGCCGGGCACGGTGCTGCGCCGGTCCTTCTCGGCCTGCTTGAGGCGCTCGGTGTAGATGTCGGACGCTTCCTTGGCGGCCCGGGCCGCCGCGGCGGCGTCCGCCCCGGCCGCGTCGGCGGCCGCGCGGGCGTCCCGCTTGGCCGCCAGCGCCGCGGCGGCGTCGTTGCGCGCACGCTGCGCGGCCGCGGTCGCGGTGGCTGCTGACCGGGAGGCCGCGGCCGCGCTGGCCTGGGCCCGGTTGGACGCGTCGCGGGCGGTGACGGCCGACTGCGCCGCCTGGTCGGCCGACCGCTTGGCGTCCTGGGCCGAAGCCTGGGCCTGGTTGGAGAAGGTGATCGCCTGGGCCGCGGCTGCATCCGCGCGGGCCTTGGCCGCGTTCGCCTCGCTGGCGTAGCCCTGCGCCCGCTTGGCGGCCTCCATCGCCCGGTTGGCGTCCTCGACCGACTTCTGCGCGTACTGCTGGGCCTCGGCGATCAGCTTGTGCACGGTCTGGACGTGCGCCGCCTGCTCGAGGTCACGCTGGGCCGCGTCGTACCGGCCGCTGGCCAGGAAGTACGACAGGTACGAGGCCGGGCCGTTCAGGGCCACCTCGCCGGCCGCCTTGACCTCGGGACCGCCGGCGTCGATCACGCGGTAGATCTCGATGCGGTCGTCGGCCGCCCGGGCCGGGTATTGCCCCGTGCGGATGAACTGGTGCAACTGGGCCGAGGTGCCGGCCAGCGCCGCGTTGGCCGCCGCGGTCAGGTTCGGCCCGGCGCCGGGGAGCATCGCGTAGACCGTCTGGCGGTCCTTGGTCACCTTGCCGGCGTAGTTGCGCGTCCGCAGGAACGTCTCCACGGCCGCGTCGTCGCCGTCGAGCGCGGTCTGCGCCGCGGTCTTCTCGTTGCCGTCGGGCAGCGTGTCGATCAGCCGCCAGGTCCGGGCCCGGTCGTCCTGCCCGACCGCGGCCCGCCGGCCCTCGGTCAGCCAGAGCAGGACCTCGGCGTCGGTGCCGGCCAGGGCGTCTTGGGCCGCGTCCTTGGTCCACTCGCCACCGGTGGTGAGCAGCGCGACGGCCGCCCGGCGACCCCGGTCGACCGCCACTGCGGGCGAGGTGCCGGCCGCGGTCGCTTCGTTGAGCAGGGCCCGGGTGGCCGCGTCGACGCGGTCCTCCTCGGCCGTGTCCCACAGCAGCGAGCGGTTCCAGGCGTTCAGCTCACCGCCCTCGGCGATGGCCTCCTGCTCGGCCAGCAGCGCGTCCTGCGCGGCGTGGATGCCCTGCTCTTTCCACTCGGCCAGGCGGTCCACGTCCTCCTGCCGGGCCAGCGCCTCGAGCTCGACCGCCTGGTTGGCCGCGTTCACCGCGACGTTCGCGGCGTCCACCGCGGCCGCCGCGTGCGTGGCCGCCTCGGCCGCGGACAGTTGACCGCGTTCGGCCGCGTCGGCCGCCGCGATCGCCTGGGTGACGGCGTTGTCGGCGTGCTGCGCGGCCGACTTGGCGTACGCGAACGCCTCCTCGGACGCCTCCCGCGCCTGCCGCGCGAGGGCCTCGGCCCGATCGGCGGCCCGGTCCGCGGTCGCCGCCGCGCGGCGCGCCTGCGCGGCCGCGTTGCGGGCCCGCTGCGCCTGCTGCTGCGACACCCCCGACTGCCGGCTCGCCTGGTCCGCGGCGACACCCGCGGCATCCGCGTTCTGGCTGGCCAGTTTGGCCGACGCCGACGCGGCGCCGGCCTGGGCCAGGGCCCGGTCCCGCTCCGCGCGGACCTGCTCCAGCTCCTTCGCCTTGGCCGCCGCGTCGCGGGCGGCCTCGGCCGCCTCGCGGGCCAGCCGGGCGTCGCCGGCGTTCAGCCGGGCCGCCGAGGCGGCCCGCTGCGCCTTGGCCGCCGCCTGCGCGGTCAGCGCGGCCGCGGTGGTCGCCTTGCGGGACGCGTCGGCGGCCACCCTGGCCGCGCGCATCGCCGCGTTCGAGGCCGCGATCGCCTCCCGCGCCGCGCTGGCCGCGCCCTCCGCCGCGTCCGCGGCCCGGCCGGCCGCGGCCGACGCCTTCTTCGCGTCACCGCCGGCCGCGCGCGCCTCGGCCTCGGCCGCCTGCGCCGCCTTCTTGGCCTCGGCGGCCGCGTTGCCGGCCCGGGTCGACGACTCCTCGGCCAGGTTGGCCTCGCGCGACGTGGTCTCGCCGGCCTGCTTGGCCTGCTCGGTGAGACTCTTGATGGACGCCAGCTCGGCGTCACGGGCCCGGGCCACGAACTGACCCCAGCGCAGGAACTCCCGCAGATCCTCGGGGGTGCCGTTGAGCGCCGTCGACGCGGCCGCGTTGAGCACCGGGCCGCTGGCGTTGGGGGCGCCGGTCAGCATGCGGGTCGCCGCCAGCCGGTCGTCGGCGTGCTCGGCGGCGTCCAGGCCGTCGGACAGGAACGACGCCACCGTCTCGGTGCCGCCCTCGATCGCACGCTGGGCCGCGGCTCGCACCGTGGGACCACCGGACTCGATCAGGCGGTATGCCCGCAGGCGCTCGTCCGCGTTCCAGGCCGAGGTCCAGCCACCCTGCACGAAGGACTCGATCTCGGACGGGGAGCCGTTCAGCACGTTGAGCGCGGCGGCCCGCATCGACGGACCGTCCATGGCGGCCAGCGACTGCGCGGCGGCCCGCTGGTCGGCCTGCTGGGCCGCGGTGAAGCCGGTGTCGTAGTAGGTGCGCAGGTCCTGGTCGGTCCCCAGCAGCGCGGTCTCGGCGGCCCGGCGGATCGACGGCGTGCCCTTGATCGCGTCGAGCACGACGACGCCGCGGATGGCGGTGATCGACATGTCGGTCGAGGCCGCCTGGGCGGCCACGCCGGAGCCGGCGGTCTGGACGATCAGAGCGAGGACGACGAACGCCCATAGGGCGCGCAGCCCCAAGCGAAAACGTGCAGCAGAAGCCGCAGGCATTACTTCCCCCGTAGATAGGTCGAAAATCGACTGCAGCGGCAGGATAGCGGCAGTCATGGATTCCCGTCCGCCCCGCACTGGCCGGCCTCGATCGCTCCGTCGTGAATCACTCGCCGGTTACTCGGTGGCTGGGGTCATGTACCTGAGCACTGGGCCGTTACGAGGAGACGGCACGAGAACGGCCAGAACCGACGATGCGGCCATCATCGCTCCATGAGGATGGACCAGCTGCGCTGAGGGATGTCTCGTAACCCTGGCGTCTGTCTGTTGAGGATGGTCGGGAGGGATGCCTGGGTGCAGGTGATCACGGAGACCACCCTGCGTGGATCCTCCCGTTCACCGTCGCCGGCCCTCATCCGAACGCCGCGCTCGGGCGCTGGGTCGCCGGCTTCAACGCCTCGAACCGGATCCGGCCACGGCCGGACACGTGTGGTCCCGATCGGCGTCGGATCTGCGCGACGACGCCCAGGCCGTCCACGCCCGGCATCCCAGGTCGATGACCAGCGCCGTCGATCACCCGGTCCGGCCGGCCGGACCGCTCCCGAAGCTCAGGGTTGTTTTCCCCTTCGGGGGGTACGCCGTTCCGCCACGCGGGTGCCGTCGGATCAGCCGAGCGGGACGTGTGGCCGCGGACGCGCCGGGGGCCGGTACGGGATGGATCAGCGAGAGGTGGGCGGGCGCGCCGGGCATGTCGGTGTGGTGGAGCTGCGGGTGCACGGGGTGTCCGCCATCGGCCCGGCTGAGCTGCTGGAGCGGCCGCACGTGCGCCAGGTGGCGGGCGACCACCGGGGTGGCTTCTACCGACCCCGACCCGAATGTCGCGAGGGTGGCGAGGCGGACGGGGTGACGCTGGAGGCCTACCGCTGGAACAACCTGCCGGCCGGCAACGCGGTGCGAACGCTGTCGATGGTGATCCTGCTGCCCTTCATGCCGATCAACCTCGCCGTCTGGATGCGTCCGACCGGAGCCGGCTCCGACCCGGTGATCAAGGCCCTGTGCCGGTTGCTGGCGCTCACCCTGACCGCGATGTACGTGCTGAGCATCGTCGGGATCGCGCTGGACGTGATCGCCTGGAAGTGCATGTCCTCGCCGGAGTGCCTGGCCGGACGGAGTTGGCTCTCCTGGCTCGGCGGACGCCCGGCCGGACTGCGACTGGCGGTGCTCGCACTCGCGCCAGTAGCGGCGATCGCCCTGGTGTGGGGGATCACCGCTCGCCCGGCACTCCCGCCCCACGTTCCCCGTTCGGCCGACCCGCTCACTTCGGCGCACCGGCTCACCGCCGTCGGCCGGTGGGACACCGAGCCGCTGGTCGGTCGGTTGCGCTCCATTCACGTCGCGGCGGCGTTCGCCACGCTGGACCTCAGTCTGCTCGGCGCGCGGGCGGCACAGGGTCGGTCGATCGTCACTGTCGCGCTGGCGGCAGTGGGCGTGCTTCTGCTGACCGCGTGTGCGGTTCTGCTCTGCACTCCGCCCCGGTCCGCGCCGACGGAACGGCGGCTCGACCGGCTGGTCGGCGTGCTGCGCACCATCGCGCTCGGCCTGACCGCGCTGGTCTGGATCTACGTCCTGTCCAGTTCGGCTCCCTGGCCGGAGAGGAACGGACTGCCCGGCTACGACCTGACCGTCGTCGGGTTGTTCATCGGTCAGATGATGCTGCTGGTCGTCCTGGGGGTGGCGTTGTTCTGGCACCGGGACCGACAGCCGGATGTCGCCTTCTCGCTCGGGCTCGGCGCCCTGGCGGCCTCCGTCGCCGCGATCAGTCTGGCGCTCACGTTCTCCGCAGAACTGGTCTACCGGGTCGCCGACATCCTGAACCGGGACGCACCGACCGCGGAGGCCTCGATCACCAGCCCTCCGCGGGCCTGCGTCTGGGCGATTCTCGGCTTCTCGCTGGCGGTGCTGGTGACACTGGCCGCCGCAGGCGTGAAGGCGCTGGCGTCCCGGCCAGGACGGATCCGCGCCGCGTCGGTGATCGTCGCCCGTGACTTCCCCGACGCCCCCGCCGATGCCACGCCCCGACTGCGCCAGGTGCGCAAGACCATCGCCCGTGCCCGCTTCACCGAGAAGCTGGTGCCGCTCGCGGTGTTCTACGCCTGCCTTGCCGGGATCGGCATCGCAGCGGTCACGCTCGGCCTGATGCCGACACCTCCGGACGAACTGATCCAACGCTACGTGGGCCTCCCGGCCGGCTTCGTCAACTTCAGCATCGGTGCGGGCAGTTACCTGATCGCCGCCCTCTTCCTCGGCCTGATCATCGGCGGGATCTTCGCCTACCGCACCCCCGGGTTCCGCCGGTACGTGGGCGTGCTGTGGGACCTGGGCACCTTCTGGCCCAGGGCCGCGCACCCGTTCGCGCCACCCTGCTACGCCGAACGGGCCGTTCCCGAACTGACCTGCCGGATCACCCACCTCGTCGACTCCGGCAACGCGGTGGTGCTCACCGGGCACAGCCACGGCTCCGTCCTGCTCGCCGCGACAGTGCTCCAACTGCCGGCACGGGTCACCGACCGGATCGCCCTGCTGACCCACGGCTCGCCGCTGCGCCGGTTGTACGCCCGACTCTTCCCCGCCTACCTCAACGACGAGGTCATCCGCGAGATCGCCGAACGGGTCGACTGGCGGTGGGTGAACCTGTGGCGCGACACCGACCCGATCGGCGGCCGCGTCCTCCCACCCCAGCAGCCTGGCGCATTCGACCGAACGCCGCCGGTGGACCGACGGCTACGCGACCCAGCCGACATCACCGCTGCGCCCGGAGACATCTTTCCACCACCGATCAGGGGACACAGCCCCTGCGAGGCCGACCGGGTGTTCGATGAAGCCGTGCGTGACCTCGCCGAACGCCTCCGCTGAGCGAGCGGTCGCGAGCAGGCCCGCTCGCCGTCGTCGCCTCGACGATCAACTGCAAGCGCCCCTGACTCGAGTCGAGAACCCGTCCCGGGTGCTGGGTTGTGCGGAAGCGCCACGCGGGGTGTACGTGTTCACGCCGCCGGGTCACAGGCAGAAGCACGGGGTCGGACACTCCGTACTGCTGGTATCCGTTGTATCGGCGCGAGGGCTCATCGAGCAGGCCGATCCGATGGTAGTGCCGGATCGCGTTAACCGTCGTGCCGGAGAGCTCCGCGAGCTCCCGGGCGCTCCAGGCCACTTCAGTTCCTCCCGCCTGTACGTCTGCGGCTCCACGCTCGCGCAGGGGGCGGCGTTCGCGTCGGTGAAACGCCCTTACGTAGTGATGGCCGGTAGAACCTGGGTACCACCGGCGGGCCGGAGAATTCGACTGCGGTACCAGGGTGGGGGCTGCGCCCGGACCTAGCGTGGTGAACATGATTCAGGTACGCGAAGTAACCAAGCGATACGGCCCGAAGACGGTCGTCGACCAACTGTCGTTCACCGCGAAGCCCGGACAGGTCACCGGCTTCCTCGGCCCCAACGGTGCCGGCAAGTCGACGACCATGCGGATGATCGTCGGTCTCGACGCGCCGACCTCGGGTGACGTGCTGGTCAACGGCAAGCCCTACGCGTCGTCGACAGCGCCATTGCGGGAGATCGGCGTGTTGCTCGAAGCCAAGGCCGTGCACCCGGGGCGCACTGCGGTCAGCCACCTGCTGGTCATGGCTCGCACGAACGGCATTCCGCGCTCCCGCGTCGACGAGGTGCTCGACCTGGTCGGTCTCTCGGCCGTCGCCCACAAGCGGGTCGGCGCCTTCTCCCTCGGCATGGGCCAGCGGCTCGGCATCGCCGCGGCGCTGCTCGGCGACCCGGCCGTGGTGATGCTCGACGAGCCGGTCAACGGCCTCGACCCCGAGGGTGTCCTCTGGGTGCGCAACCTGCTCACCGGCCTGGCTGCGGAGGGCCGCACCGTGATGCTCTCGTCGCACCTGATGAGCGAGGTCTCGCTGATCGCGGACCACCTGGTCATCATCGGCCGGGGCAGGCTGCTGGCCGACACCACCGTGGCCGATTTCGTGACCGCCGAAGGCGTCCGGGTCGTCACCGCAGACCCGGATGCGCTGCGCACCCTGATCGCAGGTCCAGGTATCACGGTCACCTCGACCGGTGCTGAAGAGTTGCTGGTAGAGGGCACCTCCGCCCGCAAGATCGGCCTGGCCGCGGCCAGGCGCGGCATCCCGCTGTTCGAACTCACCCCGCAGAACACCTCGCTGGAAGAGGCGTTCATGGAACTGACCCGCAACGCCGTCGAATATGAGGCCGCCCGATGAAGATCACCCCTGGCGGCGTCATCGCCGCCGAATGGACCAAGTTCTCCTCACTGCGCTCCACCTGGATCACCACCGGCATCTCCGTCTTCCTCCTGATCGCCTTCGGCATGATCGCTTCGGCTTCCTTCTCGGGCGACGGCATGACGGCGATCGACCTGGCCCTGTCCGGCAGCGTCCTGGCCGCCTTGTCCGTCGGCGTGCTCGGCGCACTGCTGGGAGCGAGTGAGTACACCACCGGCATGATCCGGGCGACCCTGACCGCAGTGCCACGCCGGTCGCCGGTGCTGTGGTCGAAGAGCCTCGTGGCGGGGTCGGCCGCCTTCGTCACAATGACAGCTGGCGCCTTCGCCGCTTTCGCAGCGGGATCGGCCGTACTCAACGACAAGATCAGCGGCCTGGGTCTCGGCGACGACGGCGTGCTGCGGGCCCTGCTCGGCGCCGGCCTCTATCTCGGCCTGGTCGCGGTGCTCGGCGTCGCGCTCGGCATGCTCGTCCGCTCCAGCGCCGGAGCCATCGCGATCCTGGCCGGTCTGCTGCTGATCGTCCCCGGTCTGGCCGCGCTGCTGCCAGACTCGATCTCCGAGGCCATCACCCCATACCTGCCCAGCAACGCCGGCAGCGCCGTGATGGCACTGACCCACGGGGAGGGCACCCTGGCCCCATGGGCCGGCCTGGCCGTCTTCGCCGGGTACGTGGCCGTGACGCTCGCCGCCGCCGTCTATCGGCTCAAGAAGACCGACGCGTAAGGGAGACTCGGGCGATGAGCACGCAGGGATGGCTCGTGGACCGGCAGGAACGGCTGCGGGCGTTCGATCGGCGCCACCCGTGGGTCACGGACACTCTGGTAGCCGTTCCGATCGTGCTCTTCAGCATCCCGAACATCATCGAGAAGCCCCTGTCGGCGACCATCGCGACCCTGGTGCTCCTGCCACCGCTCTACTGGCGGCGGCGGTACCCGTTCCCGGCGTTCCTGGCCACCGTAGCCACCGACCTGCTCCTGAGCGGGCTGGGCATCGGCGTCGGCGCCGGGGTGATCCTGCTGGTGATGCTCTTCGGGGTGGCCTCCCGAGGGGCCTGGCGGTCGCTGGCCTGGGCCTCCGCGATCACGGTGGTCCAGCTACTCGCGGAGATCTACCTGTTCGGGTCGGTCACCGAGAACCGCACCCTCACGTCGATGCTGGCCCTCGGGGCGACAGTGGCGGCGATCGCGTCCGGCGTCGCGGTGCGCACCCGCCGGGCGTACCTCATCGCCCTGGAGGACCGCGCCGCCCGCCTCGAGATCGAACGGGACCAGCGGGCTCGCCTGGCCGTCGCTGAGGAGCGGGCCCGGGTGGCCCGCGAGATGCACGACATCGTCGGCCATCACGTGTCGGTGATCGTCGGCCTCGCCGACGGCAGCGCCGCCCTCGCCAGATCGCGGCAGGAGCAGACCGCCGAGCCGCTCCGGCTGATCGGCGAAACCGGCCGCCAGGCGCTCGCGGAGCTACGCCGGGTGCTGGGCGTGCTGCGCGGGGAGGCCAGCGATCCGCAGCTGAGGCCGCAGCCCGGCATCGACGATCTCGACCGGCTGCTGCCGAGCGTGCGGGCGGCCGGGCTGCCAGTCACCTACTCGACCTCGGGTGAGCTGCACACCCTCGGCCGGGGCGTGCAGCTCGCGGTCTACCGCATCGTCCAGGAAGCGCTCACCAACACCCTCAAACACGCCGGACGGGGCGCGACCGCTGACGTGAGTCTCAGTGTGTCCGACGGCGAGGTACGGGTCCGCGTACGCGACAACGGCCGTGGCGCCCCCGCCGCCCCCAGCCACGGCCTGCTCGGCATGCGCGAACGCGGGGCCATGTACGGCGGGGTGGTGACCGCCGGTCCGGCGGGGAACGGCTGGGTCGTCGATGTCGTCCTCAAGGAGCCAGCATGACAACGGTGTTGATCGCCGATGACCAGCCGCTGCAACGCATGGGTTTCAAGATGCTGCTCGACGGCACCCCCGGCATCACCGTTGTGGGTGAGGCCCCCACCGGCGCCGAGGCAGTGCGGAAAGTCGATGTGACCCGGCCCGATGTGGTCCTGATGGACGTACGCATGCCCGGCATGGACGGCATCGAGGCCACCCGCCGCATAACCGCTGCCGGATCGCGCACCCGCGTGCTGATCCTGACCACATTCGACCTGGACGAATACGTCTATGCCGGGCTGCGGGCCGGAGCGAGCGGCTTCCTGCTCAAGGACGCACGCCCGGAGGAACTCATCGCCGCCATCCGCGCCGTGGCCGGTGGCGACTCGGTGGTCGCCCCCAGCCTGACCCGCAAGCTGATGGACGCCTACCTTCAGGAGCCGGTGCCGACCACACCTACGGACCCTCGCCTGAACACGCTGAGCGAGCGGGAGCGCGAGGTGCTCGAGGCGATCGGCCAGGGCGCCACCAACACGGAGATCGCCGAACGCTTCACGCTGACCGAGTCGACCGTGAAGAAGCACGTCGGACGGGTCCTGTTCAAGATCGGCGCCCGTGACCGGATCCAGGCGGTGATCTTCGCGTACGACAACGGCCTGGTCCACCCTCACTGACCGGCGGAGGGACAGGAGTTTCCTATTAACCCGGTCTCCCGGCACCACCGCCGCACATTGCCGATCTTCACCCTGCCGCCAGCAGGGCATCCAACGCGCTCATGACCTGACGGGTGGTCACACCGGGCGCGGGCCGGACCGCTGGCTGCAGCCGCTCGTGTTCGCGGGAGTAGCGGACCGCCTCGTGGCCGGTCCGGGTCTGCGTCTTGTCCCCTGTCAACGGCTTGTACGCCGCAACGCCGGCCCGTTGGCGGACAGAAAGTCCCGCAGCGTACGCGCCGGCCTTCCGGCGACGTGCGCGACGGTGTCGGTCACCTCGGCGAAGCCACCGGCGCGTACGCGTTCGAACGTCAGCACGTTGAGGTCGCGCTCGAAGCCCTCGGTCCCGGCTACGGCCTCGTCGACGGTCAGGTCCCGGTGAATCACGGGATGCCCCGCCGCAGCGGAGAGCAACTCCGCAGTGCGCGGCAACGACAATGCCTCCGGGCCCGAGAGCTGGTACGTCCGACCGGCGTGCCCATCCTCGACGAGCGCCCGCTCGGCGACCGCGGCGATGTCGCGCGCATCGATCCAGGAGATCTCGGCGCCGCCACCGGGGAACGGCAACTCGCCCGCGTCGGCGATCTGACTCTGGTAGAAGCGCGAGTCGGTGAAGACCTGCATGAACCAGCCCGGCCGCAGGACCGTCCAGGGGCGGCCACTGTCGCGTACCACGCGCTCGACGCTCGGTGCCCAGCCGGCGGGGTAGTCGGAGCCCGGGTGGTCGCCGTCCCTGTCGGACAGCAGGACCACCTGGGTCCGCGGAGAGGTCCCAGCCAGCAGTTCCCCGATGAGTGCCGGCGCGTCCGCGCGATCTGGGCGGACCACGTACACGGCGTCGACGCCGTCGGTCGCCGCCGTCCACCCCGAAGGCTCATCCCAGGAGAAGGCGATGGGATGGACGCCGTCGATGCCGACGCTGGACGGATCACTGCTGCCGCCGAGCACCTCGACGCCCTGCCGTGCCACGAGCAACTCAGCCAGCGGTAGGCCCGTCTTGCCGCGGACCCCGGTCACCAGCACCCGAGTCACGTCGCCCCCGGTCGAGTCGCCTGCTGCATCGTGAACTACCTTTGATTCAGTGGCTGAGGCCCCTCGTACCAGCGTACGACCGGATGGCCCGGGCAGGCGGACTCAGTGCCGCCCTGCCGAAGCACCCGAAGGCGCCGGGGCTGAAACAGGAGTGCATCTCGCCATTGACGTGTGTTCCAGGCACAGGCTCTCGGTGGTGGTGCTCAGCCGGCGCGGCGCAGAGACGCGGGTCCGACCGACGGCCCGGCCCAGGTCAGTCACCTGCTCTCAGGGCACTGAGCACGGCCGTCACCTCGGGGCGTGACGCCGCCGGTCGCCGAACCCCGGCGGTGATGCGCCGGGTCAGCGGCGGGCTCAGCGGTCGGGTCGCCACCCGGTATCGCGAGTCCACCGCCAGCTTCGGCAGCATGGTGATCGAGCGGCCGTTCTCCACGTGCTGCAGCGCCAGCATGTAGTTGTTGAACCGACAGATCACCACGGGCTCGAAACCGGCCTCCCGGCACAGCCGGGTGGACAGCTCGGACATGTACGAGCCGGCGACGTCGAACGTCCAGCGCTGCTGCGCGCACGCCTCCAGTGCGACCGACTCGGCGCTGGTCAGCGGATGCTCCGGGGGCAGCACGAGCACGATCGGGTCGGTGGCGAGCGGCACCAGGTGGATCTCCGGGGAGAGCTCGGCGCCGGCGAAGTCGGCCGTCGTGATGATCAGGTCGACGTCGCCGCGGCGCAGTGCCGGCATGCTCTCGTGCGGCTCCAGCTCCAGCAACACCACGCTCACGTCCGGGTGTCGGGCCGCGAGACGGACAAGTGCCGGTTCGGCGAGGGCTTGCACCGCACTCTGGAATGCGGCCACGGTGACCGTGCCGGCCGGCTCGTCGGCGAGGCGGCGCAGCTCCGCCTCGGCCGCGTCCATCGCTGCGAGGATCTCCCGAGCCCGGCCCGCGAGCAACATTCCGGCCGCAGTGAGCCGCACCCGCCGCCCGGTGCGTTCCAGCAGCGCGGTCCGGGTCTCCCGTTCCAGCGTGGTCAGCTGCTGCGACACCGCCGACGGGCTCAGGTTGCCGCGCTGCGCAACGGCCCGGACGGTGCCGTAGGTCGCCAGGTCGGCGAGCAGGCGCAGCCGCCACGGATTCAGTGTCATGACCGCCGACTGTACGGCTCTGCTTAACAGCGACAGCGGAAATGTGCGATGGACGTGTCTGTCCGGGCTGCCTAGCGTCGGTCCATGGCTGATTCCTTCTGGTCCGACGCCGATCGTCACCTGGTCCGCTACATCGGCGCGGGCGGTTTCGTACGTGAGATCATCGACCGTGCCGAGGGCAGCTTCGTCTTCACCGCCGACGGCCGCCGCCTGCTCGACTTCACGTCAGGGCAGATGAGCGCGATCCTCGGCCACTCTCACCCGGCCGTCGTAGCCACGATCCAGCGGCAGGCGGCCACTCTCGACCACCTGTTCAGTGGCATGCTGAGCCGGCCCGTGGTCGAGCTGGCACGCCGCCTCGCCGGCTCGCTGCCCGCGCCGCTGGACAAGGTCCTGCTGCTCACCACCGGCGCGGAGTCCAACGAGGCGGCGATCCGGATGGCGAAGCTGGTCACCGGCCGGCACGAAATCATCTCGTTCGCCCGGTCCTGGCACGGGATGACGCAGGCGGCGGCGAGCGCCACCTACAGCTCGGGGCGCAAGGGGTACGGGCCCGCGGCGCCCGGCAACTTCGCCATCCCCACGCCGAACGCGTACCGGCCCGACTTCACCTCTCCCAACGGCGAGCTGGACTGGCGGCGTCAGCTGGAGTTCGCGTTCGAGCTGTTCGACGCCCAGTCGGTGGGCAGCCTGGCGGCGTGCATCGTCGAGCCGATCCTCAGCTCCGGCGGAGTGATCGACCTGCCGCCGGGATACCTCCTGGCCCTGCGCGACAAGGTGCACGAGCGGGGCGGGCTGTTGATCCTCGACGAGGCGCAGACCGGTCTGTGCCGCACCGGGGAGTGGTACGCGTTCCAGCGTGACGGCGTCGTGCCGGACATCCTGACCCTGTCCAAGACGCTCGGCGCCGGCCTGCCGCTGGCCGCCGTGGTGACCAGCCCGGAGATCGAGCAGACCGCACACGAGCGCGGCTTCCTCTTCTTCACCACGCACGTCTCGGACCCGCTGGTGGCCGCGGTCGGCAACACGGTCCTGGACGTGCTGGAGGCCGACCGGCTCGACGAACAGGCGGCGCAACTGGGCTCGTACCTGCGGAAGGGCCTTCAGGAGATCAGCCAGCGGCACCCTGCAGTCGGCGACGTGCGCGGCCGCGGGCTGTTGGTCGGGCTCGAGCTGGTCAGCGACCGGGAGTCGAAACGACCGGCCGACGCTTTGGGCGCCGCAGTGACAGGGCGTTGCCTGGAGCTGGGCCTGCACATGAACGTGGTGCAGCTGCCGGGCATGGGCGGCGTCTTCCGCATCGCGCCAGCGCTCACCTCCAGCCACGCGGAGCTGGACCTGGGCCTGGAAATCCTCGATCATGCACTCGCCGACGTGACGCCGCAGTTCAGACCCTGATACCAGCTGGTGATCACGTTCCCGGTTGATTGAATGACCTACCTGCCCGATCACGACGCCGACGTCACGGCCCGGGAAGAGCTTGCCGATACCGGGAGCCGGACGGCGGCTACCGGATCCCGGCGACCTGTCGGCTGGGGCTGCTGGTCAACGAGCAGGACTCGGCGCATTGGAGGGCACGCGACCTGCCCCGGCTGACTCACGGCAGCGACGCACCGCTGTTCCTCACCCAAGGCTTCATCGAGGACAACACCAAACCCGAGGATATGCAGCGGTAAGGGTAGGCCGATGCGCCGAGCGCGACGCGGGATTTTGCGGTCAGCCGCGCGGCGCTCGGTCGGTAGGAGCGTCGAGACGCCGAGCTGCACGGCTCAGCGGCGCGGGGATGGTGCCGTCAGTACGAGTCGTGGCCGCCGCAGCCGCAGCCTTGGAGTTGCGGCGGTGGAGCGTGAGAGTCATGACCAGCACGACCAGCGCTCCGACGATCAGCCCGAGGATCGCGCTGGCCACCGTGTTGACGAGCCAGCCGACGATCCCGCCGAGAACACCCGTGGCGTCGTGGGCGGCGACCTCCACGTGGTGCACGGCGTCGTACAGGAAGTGCAGGTTCAGCTCGTTCGTGCCCAGCAGCAGGATGTGCCCGCCCACCCACAGCATCGCCGCGGTGCCGACCACCGTCAGCACGGTGAGAACCGTCGGCATCGCCCGCACCAGACCGCGGCCGAACGTGGCGACGGCGCCGGAACGTTGCGACAGGCGCAGCCCGGCGTCGTCCATCTTCACGATCAGGGCCACCACGCCGTACACCAGGACGGTTATGACGACGGCGACCACAGCCAGGATCGCCAGGCGGGACCAGAACGGCTCATCGATCACCTCGTTGAGGCTGATGACCATGATCTCCGCCGAGAGGATCAGGTCGGTTCGTACCGCCCCGGACACCAGTGTCGTCTCGTCCTGCACCGTCTCCTCGCCCGCGCCGGAGGCATCGTGATGGGCGATCTTGGCCCACACCTTCTCCGCGCCTTCGTAACAGAGGTAGGCGCCGCCGAGCATGAGGATCGGAGTGAGCAGCCAGGGCACGAACTGACTGAGCAGCAGCACCGCCGGCAGGATGATGAGGAACTTGTTGCGCAGCGACCCCACGGCGATGCGCTTGATAATCGGCAACTCGCGCTCTGCCGCCAGGCTCCGCACGTACTGCGGCGTGACGGCAGCATCGTCGACGACGACGCCCGCAGCCTTGGCGCCGGCCTTCGCGGCGGCCGCCCCGACGTCATCGATCGACGCGGCAGCGGCCCGGGCCAGCACCGCCACGTCATCCAGCAGGGCTACGAGTCCACCGGCCAAGGGAGGGTCCTTCCAGGGTTGCGCAGAGTTCGAACTGGCCTATTCTCGCTCAGGTCCCGGTGCGCGGCACGCCACCGCCCGGTCGTATTTCGGGCGAGAGCTCGAGGTGCGCGACTATCGCGCCCGGCCGACGACCGCCATGATCATGGAGTGTAGGGTCGGCGTATGAGCATCAGTGTCATGAGGCGCCTCATGACACTTCAGGCCAGGAGTTCGCGGGCCAGGGCCTCGGCCCACCAGCGCTCGACGTGATCGGGTTGCCAGCCGCGTTCGCCGGTCAGCGTGGTGTAGACGTCGATGTTGCAGATCGCCGCGTAGATATCGACGGCCGACCGTATGTCTAGTCCTTGCCGGAGAACGCCGCCCGGCCACGACGAGAACACCTGGATCCTGGTCTCGTCCCCCCGCTGACGGCCGTCGCGGTAGACGTTCGCCAGCGCAGGCTCGGTGCGGCCCGCCTCGCGTACGAGCGCGATGATGTCACCGGCGCGCTCGAAGAGCCGCCGGTCGTAGCCGGCCATCGCCGCGAGCTGCCGCACCGGATCGTTCTCGGCCTCTTCCAGTTCGGCGAGCGACTGCGATGGATTTGCGGCGATGTCCGCCGCGTCGGCCAGGGCCTGGATCAGCCCGGTCTTGTTTCCGTACACCGCGTAGACGGTCGGCACCGAGACCCCCGCCTCCCGTGCCACGTCACGTACCGTGGTCGCCGCCCAGCCGCGGGAGAAGAAAAGTCGACGAGCGGCGCTGGCGATCTCACCCCTCGTCTCTGCCGCTTGCGCCACCCGGCGCAGTGATTCGTACTTCCGCCTGCCTGTCTCCGCGGTCAATGGCTTGCCCCCTTCACCTTTCGGGACTTATATTGGATATATGTTCCGTAAACTCGGCGTCGCAAGCACCTGGACGTTCTCGCGGATCGCCGGACTCGCCGGACTCGGCTTCGCCATCCTGATCGCCTCCACCAACGCCTTCCTGGTGCCGGCCGGCCTGCCCCACACCGGCGCTGAGACCAACGACGTCGTCCAGTTTTTCACCACCCGACAGGACACCGTCGGCCTCGCGTCAGCACTCGCCCCGATCGCCTGGGTGCTGGCCACCCTGTTCGGCGCCGGTGCGGTCTCCGTGCTGTGGCGTTCCGACCTCGAGCAAGGCAGCGCCTGGTCCCTGGTCGGGTTCGCCGGGGTGATCATGCAGAACATCACCTTCACCGGCGTGATGGCCACCCGGCTCGCGCTCGCGTCAACGACCGCGCAGGACAGCAGCACGATCGCCGGGCTCTGGGCACTACACAACGCGCTGTTCGTCTTCAACGGCACCTTCCTGGCACTGGCCATGACCGGCCTGTCCATCAGCGGCCGACGCGCCGGCCTGATCCGCCGCTGGCACAGCGGGATCGGGTTGCTTGCCGCCGCACTCCAGTTCGGCTCGGCCGTGCTGAGCCCTCTGGCCATCGACGACCCCGGTACGGTCGGTCTCCTCGGCCTCGTCGGCTGGCTGATCTGGGTCGTGTGGCTCGTCGCCTACGGCATCACCCTGATCCGCCCGACATCCGTTCCCATCCAGGCGATACCGAACAACCGAAGCACCGGTCCCGTTGAGTCATGTCGATCAGACCATCGGCAGGCCGATCCATCCGACGGCCACCGTCGCCATCCAGCACAGCAGCGCGTCCAACCGCCGGAGAGCGCGTAGGCATAGACATCCGCTCGTCGGCAGATCCGGGCACCGCCGTCCCCGCCTGCGGTGACTTAGCGTAGTCGAAGAATGCTCCCGGCCTGCCCTCGCCTGCGAGACGGCGAACGCGCCGGCCGGCGCTGGGAGGAAGACGACGCCGACAGCCACGCCGACCCCACAACCGCTACGAGTCCCCCATACCCAGGCGCCGACCACGACCGGGCCGCAGATCGCAAGACGCCGAGAAAACCGGGACGGATGCGTGACCGGCTTCGGTCGCCCGTCAGATTTTGACGTCGCTCCCGACCACCATCGCAGCCTATTTCAACAACTGCAATGAGTCCACCGCCCCTTCGCCTTGCCTCGGCCTGCAACGATGGTTCTCAAAACGATGCGGCGGTGGAGGAGCCAGTGCAGGTTTCGTGGGATGCCATATCAGCAATCTCTGATGCGCTAGCAGCTGCAATTGTCATAGTCGCGGCATGGATTGCATTGCGCCAGTTCAAGGAGTCTCTTTCCGCTCGGCAGCTGCAGGGAATTCTCGGGCTGATGCAGCAACTGGAGTCGAGTTCGGCGCGCCGAAGCCGGAGCTTCCTCTATCGTCACAGAGATGAGGTTGAGGCCATCCTTGGTCGAAAGAATGGACTGCGGGAACTCGACGAGTTCCTTCGCAAAACCGGACCTGCTGACGATGGACCCCACACCCTGTCCGAGCTGCGGAAAGATCTAGCGACCTTGGAGTACGCCGCGCTCCTCGCTGTCCACGGCATGATCCCTGCAACACTTGAACAGGCATATTTCGTTCCAACTGTTGTGGATTATTGGCTCGTAATGGAGCCAGTGGTTCGCGCGACACGGAAGGAGATTGGATCAGACGTGTACCTTCAGCACTTCGAGTCAATCTATAGGCTCGCGACTACTGGGCAGATCCACATGAAGAATGCATCGTTCGCCAAGGCGCGAGAGGCTAGAAGGCTCGTCGCACAGTCGAGGGCTATGGTCCTGAAGCGCACGGAGGGTTCGGACGCAGTCCCTTGGTAGTTGCCCGCTTCCGAGCTGAAGATTGGCATCCTATGAACCTCACCGCCATCGCCGAGGAACTTCGAGCGACGTTGAGCGACTATCTCGCTCTCCTCGAATACGGGAGCCGTGCCCGGGGTACCTACTCGGCCAATTCCGACTTCGACCTGATTGTCGTTACGGAGTCGCGGCACACACCATTTCGATTCCACACCAAACAAGTGGATCTGAACATAACCTCACTTCAGAGTCTTGAATTTCTCCATCGCCGCATGCTCATCAACGAGGAGGCCCCGTGGGATGGAATTTTCGCGTCGATCCGAATCATCCACTGCATCGACTTCCGCGTGGAGGCACTTATCCAGTCGATTCGGGAATCCTTTTCATCCCCGACTGAACGGTCAGGTGCGGCCGTGGACGGGCTGCGGTTCTCTCTCGCTAGAGTCATCGAAGACATGGTCGGGATCCGCGACGCTCAAGAGCTACGACTCCTAGCGGGACAGGCCGTCCACGTTTATCTCTTCTCTTGGGTCATGCTTCAAGGCGGGCGGTGGTCCGGTCTGCGAGAAGCATGGCGCAGGTTCCGAGCCAACGATGGGATTCGGAGCCGGCAGCTTGGCCTAGTGCCGACCTACACGGAGTGGGAGAGAGCCGTGGCGACCCTGCGTCCCCTGGAATCCTGGCTATTTGCGAATTTCGGTGGAGCATGGAGAAATGAGGTGCTATCCCTTGCTGGCGGATTCGAGCGCGCGGACGGCGATGAATCAATTCCTCTCACCGCTGAACAGACCACGGCGATCAACATCCTCTGCTCCCGCGCCTCAGATCCGCGCCACTGAGGAAAGGAGGAGGACGATGCGCTGGAGTGAAGCGTCGACACACTGGCTGCCAGCGCAGCCCAGATGCCGCACCAGGGCAAGGCGCGGACGTTCACCGGCGTTCTCCCGCCGCAGCCGCCGCAACTCCTCCACCTCCGAGGTCGTCGGCCGGTCGTCACGCTGACCCCGGTCGGCCTCGTCCTGGCGGATCCAGTTCCGCAGCCACGGATGACTCCCTTCAGCTCCATCAGAGGATGATCGAAAGCCTCCGAGCTACCGGGGGAACCTCACGCCAGTCCGGTGCGCGGGGAAGGCAGCCATCGATGCTCGCCTCGGTTCGGTACCCTCGGGCCTTGTGATATCCGACCTGGCGGACGTCGTAGCGGCATGCGGGTCCGCGATCGCGGTTGTCGTGACAGTCGTATTCGCGGTACGCCAACTGCGCTCGGCGCAGACCGCCAACCAGACCCTCGTTGCGATCGAGCTACTGACCCGAGACCGATCCAGCGACGAGTTCATACGCGCGGAGGACTTCGTCCTCAACGAGCTTGCCGCCCGACACCCGCCACCCGGTATCAGCGTCAGCGCCCTACCGGTCGAGGCCCGCCACCACGTGGTCCGACTGTCTCTCTACTACAACGGTCTGGGCCAGATGCTGGCGTTCGAGGCGGTCGATCCAAGGCTTCTGATGGGCACTGTCAGCTACCGCTCCCGGCAGGCGTGGCGCATCCTGGAGCCCTACATCCTCGCGGAGCGGGCCCAGCGCGGCGAGACGTACCTCTCCCATTTCGAGCACCTCGTCCACACGGCCACGCACAACCCGTGGGCCACGGCCGTACGCAAGTTCGACCTGAAGCACTTCGCCAGCTACCCCGCCGACCTCGGCATGAACGACAGTGTGACGAAAGCGAAATCACGCGAGCACGAGATCGCATAGTTCGACCGGGACGTCGAGGTCCGCGAGAGGGGCAGAGCGGCGCTCTCCACCCGAGCACCCAACCGTGCTCCGGAGGGTGCCCCGCCATTCCGCTCTCAGGCCTTGGCGAATCTCGTGGTGAGCCGCTCGGTCGCCTCGACCTCGTACTTCATGTGGTATCCGGCGGCGATCACCATTGCCTCGGCGACCTTCGCCGCGTGCTCGTGGCCCGCACGGCGGCTTTCGCGGCAAGGTCGACCGGCTGCCCGGTGGCGAGGCTGCCGGCCAGGGCGAGCAGCCGTTGGTCGTCGTCGGAGAGTTGCGCGACCGCCGGACGCGCCGTCAGCATCTGTCCGAGCGGCCGTTACGGATGCCCGCCCAATCAGGTTCGGACGGTGATCATTCGGTACCTCGGCCGCCTGCCACTGCAGCCGGCGCCGGCAGGTAGACCGGGTGGCAGGCCGGCCTCACCGACACCCTGGCCCGGATCCACCTGTCTGCCACCGCAGAAGCGGTCAGTCCGACCGAGGGGTGTACTGCGACCACAGGAGGGA
Source organism: Micromonospora sp. WMMD964 (assembly GCF_029581455.1). Taxonomy (NCBI): domain Bacteria; kingdom Bacillati; phylum Actinomycetota; class Actinomycetes; order Micromonosporales; family Micromonosporaceae; genus Micromonospora; species Micromonospora sp. WMMD964. Next base: position 5,572,102 of record NZ_CP120860.1, read on the forward strand.
AGCGGCGCCGCCAGCGCTGAGGTCTTCCCAGATTGCCTCCCTGTCGAACTCGCCGTCGACGATAAGACCGGGGCGCAGTGCGTCCGCATAGCCGGCGACAGGATGCGACCCGACGAAGGCGCTGGGTTCGCCGACGGCGACGCCGTCCAGCGACCGACGAAAATCCATGACGAAGGCGTCGAGTACCAACGCGATCGGGGTGTGCGTACGACCGTGGACAACGAGCCGGCCGCCGGGGTCGTCGCAGTCGCCGAGTACGCCCTCGTATGCCACCAGACTCCCGCTGATGACCATTTCCGGCCCTGCGGTGACTCCGCCGAGCGTCACCGCCCGGGCCTCCACATCGCCACAGACCAGGAAGAACGAGGAGCGGTCGTCGGTCACCCAGGTCAGCTCGCTGACGTGAGTCAGGTCGCCGTCGATGATGACGTGGTACGGCGGCCGGGTGAAGTCGAATGCCGACATCAGGTCCCCGTCGACCGTCCAATCGCCCTCGAACAGCCGAATCTCCTGCTGGTCGGCAGGGTCGGCGTAGGGATAACCGACATGTACAGACAACGAGAACCGCCGCTCGGCCTCACCGGGATCGATCAACCGATACGCCTCGTAGTCCCACTCCATGCGCGGCACCCTATCCCCGATGATGCGCGCCGGCATGGCCCGCTCGGGGGTTCCGGTCGACGTGCGGGCCGGTGCCGGGTTCAGCGTTTCAGGTTCACGCGTGGCACGACGCTCGGCGCCGCCAGCCGGCTGACGTTCCAGGCGGCGATGACGACGGCGATGACGAGCGACACCGCTGCGGCGCACCCGTTGTCATGACTGGAGCGAACGCAGCATCAGTGAAAGGTAGCGTTGGGAATCCGCTGCGGCGTCGGGCCCGGCGGCCAGGACGACGCCGTGGTGCGCGGCGATCAGTAGCCGGAAGTCGGCGACGGTCAGGTCGGCGCGAACGGTGCCGGCCGCCTGCGCCTGCTCCAGGAGTCGGGCGATGACACGGTCGGTCTGCTGCCGCTCGTGGTCCAGCCCGTGTCCGGATACCACCGCGTCGACGTACGCCCTGGTGAAGCCCCTGTCCTGCAACTGATATGCGCAGAGCGTTCGGATCAGCTCGCGCAGCGCACGCGCAGGATCGGGGTCGCGCAGGGCTGCGGCGTGCATGGTCGCGCAGTCTTTCCACTGATCGGCGTAGCGTCGGCGATGAGGCGGTCGCGGGTGGGGAAACGCCGGTAGACGGTGGCGACGGACACGCCGGCGTCGCGCGCGATCCGAGCCACCGTGACGTCCGCACCCTTGTCGGCGAAGGCGCGCCGTGCCGCGGCCAGGATCCGCTGTCGCTTCTCCTCGGCGTCCCAGCGCATCGAACGAGCGTACGCGCGCAGCCCTCCCCGGCGGGCGGAAGTGCGGCAACCGGACGTTGTCTTCTCTCACTGCGTTGCGGCCTGGCCAACCGGGGCCGGATGGTCGGTCCGGTTGCCCGATACGAGGAGCAGGAGACAAAAGTTGAGAACGATGGATGGCACTACCAGTCTTGTCACCGGCGCGAGCCGGGGCATCGGTCGCGCGATCGCCAAGCGTCTCGCCGGGGACGGATCACTGGTCGCAGTGCACTACGGCACGGACGGGTCGGGTGCCGAGGAAACCGTTGCGCAGATCACCGAGGCGGGCGGCGCGGCGTTCGCGGTCGGCGCGCGGCTTGGCGTCGCCGGTGACGCAGATCGGCTCTGGGCGGGTGTGGAGGCCGGTCTGGCCGAGCGTGGCGTACGGCCTGGCGTCGACGTGCTGGTGAACAACGCGGCGATCGGCGGGGCCACGCCGACGTTGGCCACGGCGCGGCCGGACGATTTCGACGAGTTGTTCGCGATCAACGTCAAGGCGCCGTTCTTCGTGGTTCAGCATGGCGTAGACCGGCTTCGGGACGGCGGCCGGATCGTCAACGTCTCGTCCGTCGCCACCCGGATCGCAATACCGGACACACTTGCGTACGCCATGACGAAGGGCGCGATCAACACGTTCAGCGTCACGTTGGCGCAGGAACTCGGCGCCAGGGGTATCACGGTGAATGCGGTGATGCCCGGCACCACCGCCACCGAGGTCAACGCGGCGTGGTTCGACGCCCAGCCGGCGCTCCGCGAGGCCGTGACCGGCCTGTCGGCCCTGCGCCGTGTTGGAGAACCGGAGGATGTCGCGGAGGTGGTCGCCTTCCTCGCCTCTCCGGCGGCCCGCTGGGTGACCGGCCAGGTGATCGACGCCTCCGGAGGGGCCCATCTCGGCTTCTCCGTCGGCCAGGGGCCGCCGGAGGCAGTGTGACTGCTTCACCTACGGCATGGGTCGGGCCGGCGGAGGCCGGCCCGTTATCGTCGTGGCATGCCCCGCGAGACCATTGATTCTGTTGCTCGCACCCGCGCCATCACCGCAGCGGCGGTTCTGCAGCAACTGGTCGATCTACGTGCCTACCCGCACCGGCACCTTGCCGTGGCCGCCAATGCCCTCGGCGGGGCCGGCATCAGTCAGGCACTCGCCGCCGCCGACTACCTCAGCCACATGGGGTGGGAACTCATTGATGTGACGGAGGTGGGGAGCAGCAGGACGCTGCACGCGATCATGCGGCGCAGGTGAGTCAGCGGATGTCAGGCCCCATCGGCACGTCAGCGGTTGACCTGACTGCCTACCCTGGAGGCATAGACGAACTTCCACGTCATGCTTGTACGGGAGGAAAGCAGAGTGGACGGATCTTCGACAACAATCGTCACCACGCCCCGCACGACCACCACGATCGTCGCCATCGCCTCCGACGACACCTACGCGCACGTCTACTCGGACGTACGGCAAATGATCGAGGATGGGTTCGGTGATACCGACACCCGTCGAGGGCCCCTGGAATTCTTCAACGCGGCAGGCTCACAACTGGTGCCGGTGTTCGGACCGACCTGGCAACTGGTCGACCTACGGGACAGCCGTGACGCACCCGACGCCGCCCGGCTGCGCCAGCGTCTCGCCGCCGTAGTGGACCACGTCGCGGCATACCTCCGGAAGCATCCCGAGTTCGTCAAGGCGAACGGGCTGACCCTCGATGAGGCACTTCTGCAGTTACCCCGACCGGCGGAGCAGGATCTCGCCCAAGTCCTGGCCCTTTTCCCGCACGACCTCGACGACGGCAAGTCCGTCCAGCCGCTCAGTCGAGGGGGCTGGTTCCACAACAGCCTTCACGCCGCCGGCTGGACGCACTGAGCGCGACCCCGGCGCCTCCGCCAGCCTTGTGGACGCACTTCCACTGTGTTCCGCTCGCAGGCCTTCAAAGATCGTCGGGCCACCAGTGCGGATCAAGGCTCTTGCCGTGGCCTTGAGGGCATCGTCCGTAACCAGTGCTGGAGACGTTCCAATGGTGGTAGCAGTACGGTGCGTCGCACTGGCCGCAGAATCCGGCGTCGTCGTAGAAGCCCGCAGAGGTTACGGCGGCGTACCGGTACGGCCGGGTGAAGGCGTCAGCGATCCGTTGCGCCTCTGCCGGGTCCACCGGCCTGCCGGATCCGTTGCCCGCCACGATCCCGGAGAACACCAGCCACCACTGCTGGTCGTCGTGGCACCGTCGGGCAGCGTTGTAGGCGTCGCGCTGCTGCGGTGACCAGCGATGCAAGTCCGCCGGCTGGCTAGCGGGAGCGACGAGTTCGACGTGTGCCGCCGGTCGCCCGCACACTGCGCACGGTGGTTCCGCTACGAAGGCATGAAGCATGACTCATCCTCTCCCTTGTCAGGCAACGGCAGCCAGCTCGTGGCGTGCCCGATCGTGGCCAGGTCGGCTTCGACGACGTCGAGCCGGATCCCGCTCGCCGTCCCGGCATTCACGTCAGGCGTTACCGAAGACGTCGGCGCGGCGATGCGACCTCACCGTGGATTGGCGACGTGTCGAGGACACGCGCTGGGCGGGGTCAACCTACCCGCCCACCGCGTGTCGCGACCGATCAGTGCGCTGCCGTGGCCGCCGACTCCGATGGGCTGGCCCCGGTCGGCGTCGCCGGCCTGGGCTATGGCGGCCAGCCGAGCAGTCGAGCGCCGAGTACGGCTGTCTGCAGTGTGAAGCGTTGGGTCGGCTCGCCGGGGTGGTAGCCGGTCAGGTCCCGGATGCGCTCGAGTCGGTAGGTGATCGCGCGGACAGACAGGTGCAGCTGCCGGGCGGCCGCGGTCTGGTTGCCCTGGTTTTCGAAGAGCACGGTCAGGGTCTCCAGGTACGGGTCGGCACCACCCCGAGCCGTGGTCAGTGGCCCGAGGACCGTGGTCACCAGGTCGGTGATGGCGTCCCGGTCACGCAACAGCACCGGGAACACCAGCAGGTCCGCGGCATTGAGTATGGGCGTGGTGAAGCCGAGCCGGACGGCGTAGTCGAGGGTGTGGCGGGCTTCGTCGAGGGACGTGGCCAGGCCGTGCACCCCCGGTTGGGTGCGGCCGACGGCGATCTGCCAGTTCCCAGCGCCGAGTTCGGTCAGGAGCAGGTGGGCGAGTTCGGCCGCGATGCCGCGTAGGCCGCCGGCGCTGATGCAGACCACGTCGCCGTCGCGAAGGGTGGTGAGGGTGTTGCCCTCGCCGAACCTGGAGGCCAGCGCGGCATCGATGCGGTGCGCGATGCCGGGAGTCAGGCCGGCCGCACGGGCGATGAGGACGGTGTGGGTGGCCGACAGGCGGATACCGTAGCGGTGTGCGCGCTCGGCCAGACCGCCTGGGTCGGCGCGGCCGGTGAGTAGGTCGTTGACGAAATTGGCACGTTCGTTGTCGTGGCGATCCAGTTCGGCACGGTTCTGCCGGTTGTAGCCGTCGATAGCTGCGGTGAGCAGGGCACGGGCGGTGTCCAACAGGGCCCCGGCGCGGGAGTGCACGGCGGCGGCCGCGTCGGCCGGCTCGGCCGGGGTGGCGCTCCAGCGGGCATTCGTGGCATCCAGCAGAGCGGTAACGAGCTCGCATAGCGTCAACCCCTCATCTGCTGCGCGGGCACCCAGGTTGATCGCTGCCTGACGCCGGGCACTGGCCGCGACGTACAGCAGATCCTGGCAGTTGGCCACCAGCCAATCGGCGTCGTTCACGGGCTGTTCCTCGTCGGCGTGCTGGTGGCGGCCGGTGCACGGCGGCCACCAGCCTCAGGTTTACACACCGATGTCGCGGCGGTCGAACACGATGACTCCGGCGGTCGTGGTTGCGGCACCGAGGAGCACGAGGGTGGAAAGCTCGGTCGGGTGCCAGCCGGTGTGCAGCGGGTCCGTGCCGATGAAGTAGTGGAACGGTGAGAGCCAGCGCACCCAGTTCCACCCGTCGAGCATGCCGCCGATGGCGTTGGCCATGTAGGTGGCCACGGCAAGGCCGCCGGTGATCGCGAGGACGGCGGCCCGTTTTCCGGTGGCGGCACCAACGAGGAAGGCGACGCCGGCGAAGCTCCAGACCAGGGCGACCAGACCTGCGGACGCGGCAGCGACGTTGGACAGGGCGATGTCCATGCCGATCCAGGGAACGATGATCATCAGCAGAATCCCGGGGATGGCGGCGATCCCGGTGAGCGCGCTGCCGGCAGCGGCCACGCGTTGCCGGGCGAAAGCGGCGCGCGACACCGGGTTCGCCAGCATCAGCTCCATGCCACCGTCCTCCTCCGGCCGAGCGATCGTGCGGGCCGCCAGCGTGATGGCGCACATCAGGACCAGCAGTGGGCCGACCAGGCTGAAGATGGTCGCCTGCAGATAGCCGGCCGGTGACAGCATGTCGGCGATGCCGAGGAAGTCCAGCATGCCCTGGGGCAGCGCGTCCTGCTTCAGCTCCGCGGCTCCCTGGAACTGGCTGTAGAACGAGGTGTAGATGGCGGTGAAAGCGGCGACGCCGCCGGCCCACCCGATCAATGCCAGGCGGTCGTCACGCCAGGTCTTACGCACCAGCGCGGGAAGCATCGCCGGCTCCTTCCCCGTGGTAGTAGAACGACAGGAACGTCTCTTCCAGGTCGGGCTCGGCCGACAACATGTCCACCACCTCATGACGAGCCGCCGCCTTGATCAGCGGGTCGATGCGGCCGTCGACAGTGCATTTCAGCACCGGCCCGGACACCACCACGTCACTGACTCCGGGCAGGACACTGAACTCTGCCGGGTCCACCGGATCATCGAAATGGATCTCGACGGCACGGACCGCCCGCTTTCCCAGCGACTCAACCCGCTCGACCGCGGCCAACTGGCCGTCCCGCACAATGGCGACCCGGTCGGCCACCTGCTGCACCTCGGCCAGGACATGAGAGGACATGAAGACGGTCTGCCCGGCACCACTGGCGTCGCGGACCATGGCCAGGAACTCCTGCTGCATGAGTGGATCCAGCCCACTGGTCGGCTCATCCAGGACCAGCACCGCCGGCCGATGCATGAACGCCTGCACCAACCCGACCTTCTGCTTGTTGCCCTTACTCATCGTCCGTACCGAGCGCGAGAGATCCAGCTCGAGCCGCTCCGCGAGTTCGGTCACCTGCGACCAGGGCACGCCGCCGCGTGCTGCGGCGAAGAAGCGCAGCTGGTCCTCCGCCTTGTCCCGCCCGGGAAACACGAGCTCGCCCGGCAGGTAGCCGATCTGACGGTGCAGTTCGGCCTTGTCCTTGCGTGGGTCGAGTCCGAGCACCCTCGCGTGTCCACGGGTGGGGCGCAGGAAGTCGAGTAGCAGCCGGATCGTGGTTGTCTTGCCTGCTCCGTTGGGTCCGAGGAATCCCACCACCTCCCCGGCGCGAGCCTCCAGGCTGAGGCCCTCGATGCCGCGGCGCTGACCGTAGAACTTGGTCAGGTCCTCGGTGAGTAGGGCGATGTCGCTTGTCATACCCACATCGTCGTCGGCGTTCCTATCTGGCATCCAGGTCAGCATCCGGCTGACATGACGCCGAGACCGTTGCCGAACATCGGAAGCGGTAGCCCGTTCGTCAGCCCCGGCCGCCGCCACGCCGCGACCGCCGGGATCGCCCCCGAGTCAGGTGCGCCGGCAGGTCATGCCGTGCGGGCGTCTGGAAAGGTCCGAGGGCTGCCTTGGTCAGATCGCACGTCAGGTCAAACGACGTGTAACGCATCCCGTTCGACATCGGCCACCCCCGGCAAGGACCCGTGGTACGCGCGCCTGCCGCGGCTGGACCACGCGGACGCGGTGCGATGGGCGTGAGCGGCGCGCGCCCACGCCTCGCACCGGTTGCCGACGGCCGATCGGTGACCGGTGCGCCGGGTGCTCTCAGTTCGCCGGGATGCCGGCCCGGTGCGCCAACAGACCCGCCTGGGTCCGGTTGTCGCAGCCGAGCTTCTCCAACAGGCGGGAAACGTACCCCTTGACCGTCGCCTCGGAGAGGCAGAGTCGTCGGGCGATCTGCTGGTTGGAGCGGCCGGCGCCGAGACAGCCGAGGACCTCGACCTCCCGGGGGGTGAGCGCGGCGACCCGTTCCCGCACCCGTTCTCCGTCGTGCCGATTCGACACCAGCCGCTGGGTCGCCGTCGGGGACAACACCGTGTGCCCGGCGGCGGCGACCCGCACCAGGATGACGAGGTCCTCCGGCGCCGTGGACTTGAGCAGGAAACCGACGGCACCCGCCCGCATCGCCCGCAGCACGTACTCGTCGAGGTCGAACGTCGTCAGCGCGACGATCCTCGGTGGCGCCGAGGACCGGGTGAGGTGCTCGATGGCGGTGAGCCCGTCGACGCCCGGCATCCGCAGGTCCATCAGGACCAGGTCCGGCCGGTACCGGGTCACCGCCTCCACGGCCTCCGCCCCGTCGTACGCCTCGCCGACGACCTCGACGTCCGGGGCTGCTTCGAGAATCGTCCGCAGGTAGGCGCAGACCATCCGTTCGTCGTCGACGAGCAGGACCCGGATCATCGCGGCACGCCCGTCGGCACGTACCCGGGCAGGGTCGCCCGCACCGCGAAGCCGCCCTCCGGGGTCGCCGCCGCGGTCAGGGTGCCGCCCAGCACGTCGACCCGACTCCGCAGGCCGGCCAGGCCGGCACCCTCGCCGGCGGCGGCGAGGTCCGGGTCGGGGGCGCGGTCCGGCCGGTCGTTCGTCACTGTCGCGCGGACCAGATCCGGCTGGTACCGGATCGACACTGTCACCTGCGAGCCTGGAGCGTGCTTGTGCACGTTGGTCAGGGATTCCTGCACCACCCGGAAGAGGGTGCGCCGCATGGCCGGTGCCAGCGCCGACGGGTCACCCTCCTCGTCGAGACGGACCGCCAGACCGACCGCGCGCGAGTCGGTCACGAGATCGTTCAGGTCGCCCTCCGCAGACGGCTCCTGCGCTGCGGCGCGGGTCGTCGACTGGTCGCCGTGCCGCAGCACGCCGAGCAGGTCGCGCAGCTCGGCCAGCGCCTGGCAGCCCGTCGTCCGCAGCTCCTCGGCGGCGCTGTGAACGGCGGGATCCGTGGTGCTGGTGCCCAGCGCCCCGGCGTGCAGCACCATGAGGTTGATCCGGTGAGTCACCACGTCGTGCATCTCGCCGGCGATCCGCAGCCGCTCGTCGATGCGGGCCTGCTCGGCGAGGAGCAGCCGCTCCTGCTCAGCGCGTTCAGCGCGGTCGAGCAGCTCCGCGACGAGCCTGCGGCGGGCACCCACATAGAGGCCGAGCAAGGCCGAGATGGCCAACAGTCCGGGCCCGCTGAACGGGTCGTCGACCGTCCAGAGCCGCGCGCCGAGCAGCCAGCACACCGCGAGCGCCGCGATCACCGCCCAGGACCGCCGCCGGTCGCGGCCATAAACGATCACCGCGTACGGCGCGAGGAAGACCGCCGACGCCGGCACCAGCAGGCTGACGCCGGCGATGACCAGGGCCATCGGGTACGGCCGACGCCGACGCAGCAGCAGGGTGACCGCCGCGACGACCTGCACCGCCGCGTGGACCCAGACAGGGGCCGGGAGATGCCTCGACCCGGCGCTCGGGAAGGCGACCTCACGGGCCACGCCGGCCGCCGCCGCTACGACGACCAGCAGCACGTCGACGACGAGTGGCGGCACCCTTCGGCGGTCCACCGCGCTCATGCGTTGCAGGTTAGCCGGGCCGGCCGGGATCGGCGCGGCGAGCAACACGGGTAGCGACGAAGGGACCAGGGGACGCGACGAAGGTAGGTTGCGGAGGCGACCTCCGGGCCTGCCTCGACCGGGTACGACTGCTGTGGCATTGCCGGATGGCACATTCGATTGATCCCGTGGCGCAACCGGCCGGGTTCCACCGCATCGACGAACTTGACGCGCTGCGTGGGCTCGCGCTCCTCGGCATCGTCATGTTCAACATCGTCCAGATGACCCACCTGAACCGGGTTTCCGGACCGGCCGACGAGCACGTCGGCGCGTACGTCTGGGAGCTGCTCTTCGTGCAGCGGCCGTTTCCCATCTTCTCGCTGCTCTTCGGGATCAGTTTCTCGCTCTTCCTGCGTACGGCGGCCCGGCGCAGCGACCGCCCCCGGCTGGTGCTGCTGCGCCGGCTGCTCTGGCTGGGTCTCTTCGGCGCGCTACACACCCTGATCCAGCCCGGCGAGGTGTTGAAGTTCTACGCCGCGTTCGGGCTGGTCGTGCTCCTGCCGGCGTCGTACCTGTCCCGCGGCTGGGCGCTCGGGCTGGGCATCGTGTCGACCCTCGCCGCCGCGCTGACCTTCAACGGTGTCTTCATCATCCCGGGCCTTTTCCTGCTCGGCCTGGCGATCGCGGAGTACGACATCCCGGACACGCTGCCGTCGCGCGGCCGGCAACTCGCCCTCGCCCTCGCCGTCGCGGTGCCGGTCGCCGCGGTGATGGGCTGGTTGCAGTTCCGGGCTGGAGTCGGTGCGACCGCCAACTACCGCGTCCTGCCGGCCGGTCTCGCGTTCGCTTTCCTCTTCACCGTCGGGTTCCTGCTGCTGATGCGAACCGCCCTGCGACGGCCGCTCGGCGCGCTGCTGGCCCCGCTGGGTCGGGTGGCGCTCACCAATTACGTCGCCGCGTCGTTCCTGATCGTGGCCGGTGACGTGCTGCTCGACATCGGATCCCGGCCTCCGTACGGCGCCGTGGTCGCACTGGGCCTGGCGATCGGGGTCGTGCAGGCGATCTTCAGCGTGCTGTGGCTGCGTTCCTTCCTCTACGGTCCGCTCGAATGGCTCTGGCGGTGCCTCACCTGGTGGCAGCGGGTGCCGATCCGCCGCGCCTGATGGACGAACCTGCCATGGTGCGGATGGGCGGGATGTTTGTGCGGTCCGGACGGGGTGCGAGGCCGAACGTCGGGGTTGAGCTGGTCAGGCGGTGCAGGTTCTCGTTGATCCTGGGCGGTGACCGTTGGCGAACCTGTTGGCGGCAGCATTGCCCATGTTGATCACGCGGCGTCTGGCGTCGACCCCCGGCACACCGTGGGTCCGTGTGCCGGTCGCTGACCGCCCAGCAGGCGCCACCTTGCCTTTGAGTGTTCGGTGGGAGTGTGGTTTTCCGCACCCTGGCCATTGAGGTCGGCCTGTTGGGGCCGGTGGTTGGCCTCATGGTCCGGGCCGTGGTGAATTCATAGCGTTGTCGGCATGATCCGTTTGTGGCACGCGTCGATGCATGCTGGCCTGTTGGCACGGGAATCTGATCCGCCGCCGGGTGGTCTGGTCGGTTTGGTGACTGGTCTGATGGAGCGGTTCGGCGCTCCTGGGGCGGGCTTGGCGGTCGCGTTGGAGAACCTGTTCCCGCCGATCCCGACCGAGGTCATCCTGCCGCTGGCCGGACTCACGGCCAGTCAGGGAAGGATGAGTCGCTTCGCCGCGGTCATCTGGACCACGATTGGTTCGGTGCTGGGGGCGGCGATGCTGTACTGCCTCGGCGTCGCGTTCGGGCGGGACCGGGTCCGCGTAATCGCGGCTCGGTTGCCGCAACCGTACGGGTGGGGAACACGCGTCGGGGCGTACGAGCCATCCGGGACCGACGATCCGGCCTCAGTCGTACGCAGCAGCGTGTACGGAATTCCGCGCCGGTCGGAGAATCGCCGATGACCCCGGGTGTGGTGAACCCCGCACCGACGGGGCACCGCCGACCGCATACCGTCCGTACGTCGTTCACCAGCCGGGTGGGCCGGTGGAGCGCGAACCATCCCTGGCTCGCGATCGCCGCCTGGCTGTGTTTCGTGCTGGCCAGCGTGGTCGGTGGGAGCCTGGTCGGCACGGTGCAGGCCACCACGCAGGACAGCCTGCACGGAGAACTGGCCCGCGCGGACCGCATCGAGCAGGCCGGCGAGTTCCCGGAGGCTCCGGCAGCCGAGAGTGTCCTGATCACGGCGCGAACCGGCGAACTGGATCTCGAACGTGCGCAGGCTGTCGCGGTCGAACTGTCGGCGCGGATGCGCGGGCTGCCGGAGGTGGCGAGGGTGGCTGATCCGGTTACCTCCCTCGATCGGGACGCCGTGCTGGTCGAGGTCGAGATGACCGGTTCGGCGAACGACGCGGACACGCGGGTAGGACCGCTGTTGGAGGCTACGACGCGGGCGCAGCAGGCGTATCCCGACCTCTGGGTGGAACAGGTGGGTTCGGCGTCCCTGGCGAAGGCGTTGACCGAGACGCTGGCGGCGGATTTCGTCAAGGCGGAGTTGATCAGCGTTCCGGTGGCGCTGGTGATCCTGCTCTTCAGCTTTGGTGCGTTGATCGCCGCCGGGGTGCCGGTCGTGCTGGCGTTGTCGGCCGTCGCCGGTGCCATGGGGCTGGCGCAGATCGCCTCGCATGTCTTCCCGGCCGGGGAACTGGTCAGCAGCATCATCCTGCTGATCGGCATGGCGGTCGGCGTCGACTACTCCCTGTTCTACCTGCGCCGTGAGCGGGAGGAACGAGCCCGCGGTCGTGACCATCGCAGCGCGGTCGAAGTCGCGGCCGCCACCTCGGGGCACGCGGTGATGGTCTCCGGCTTCGCCGTCATGGTCGCCATGGCCAGCCTGTTCCTGGTCGGCGACAACACGTTCAGTTCGATGGCAACCGGCTCGATCCTGGTCGTCGGGGTCGCGGTGATCGGGTCTCTCACCGTGCTACCCGCGATCCTGGTCACCCTCGGACGTTGGGTGGATCGGCCACGAGTGCCTTTCCTCGGTCGGCGAATCCAGCGGGCGGAACGCAGCCGCTTCTGGGCGGCGGTGCTGCGGCCGGCCTTGCGGGCACCGCTCGTGACGTTCGTGCTCTCCGCCGGAGTACTGGTTGTCGTCGCCGTCCCCGCGTTGCAGATGAATCTCAAGCGGCCGACCGTCACCGACCTGCCCCGCTCGATCCCGATCCTGCGCAGCTACGACCGCTTGGCCGAGGCGTTCCCGAGCAACGACCTGGGCACCGGCCATGTCGTCGCGATCCGCACCGAGGCCGCCGCCCGACCTTTGGTGGAGCGGGAGATCTCCGAGCTTTCCAGCCGGATCATGCGGGATAGTCGGTTCGCACAGGACCGTCCCCCGACCGTGCGCAAATCCGCCGACGGCACTGTCTTCCTGGCCACCGTCCACGTGGCGGGCACCAGCGACAGCAGCGAGGCGACCCAGTCGCTGCGACGGCTGCGCACCGAACTGCTGCCGCAGACGGTCGGCACGGTCCCAGATACGGAGTGGGCGGTGGCCGGCCGTACCGCGAGCGACGCCGACTTCCGCGACCAGATGGCGGCGGCACTCCCGCCGGTTGTCGCGTTCGTGTTCGGCATGACATTCCTGATCATGCTCGTCACGTTCCGGTCGGTGGTGGTGGCGTTGACGTCGATCCTGCTCAACACGATCTCCGTAGCCGCCTCGTACGGACTGCTGGTGCTGGTGTTCCAGCACACCTGGGCGGAAGACCTGCTCGGGTTCACCTCCAACGGTGCGGTCGTGTCGTGGCTGCCGCTGATGCTGTTCGTCATCCTCTTCGGGCTCTCGATGGACTACCACGTGTTCGTCGTGAGCCGCATCCGCGAGGCGGTCCAGCGGGGCGTACCGACCCGGCAGGCGATCGAGCAGGGAATCGTCTCGTCAGCGTCGACGGTCAGCAGCGCCGCGATCATCATGGTCGCCGTCTTCTGCATCTTCGCCACCCTGTCGATCGTCGAGTTCAAACAACTCGGCGTGGGGCTCGCCGCCGCGATCCTGATCGACGCCACGGTCATCCGCGCGGTCGTCCTGCCGTCCCTCATGCGGCTGCTCGGCGAAGCGAACTGGTGGGCCCCGCGATTCCTCGCCAGCCGTCGTCCGGCCCACGTCACCCGACACGACAGCGACCCCGACTCCGACACGCAGGTCATCCTGATGACCGGCGACCGGTAGCCGGGCGGGGTGGGCAGCCGGACACACACACAGTGTTCGCGACCCAGGCCGCCATCTGCCCGAACGGCGTGGATCTGACATGTCACGAGCAATGGAGAGGAGGGCGTGCTGGCAGAAGGCGCCGACGTCGGACCTACACACACCGAACCGAAAGGAGGACGGGCACACGCACCCGAAAGGGCGCGGCGGCCCTGACCACGAATGAGCACTTGGGACCCCACAGCGGCAGGCGTGCTCCGACTGCCCTCCGGCCGACTTGTCCGCGGCCGGGCACTCAGACGCCCGCTCCCGCAGGGCATGCAGCCCACTTTCGCGCTCTACCTTCTCGGCCGCCAGCCGACGCCCGTGGCGTGGGAGCATCGATGGCTGCGCTGGCCCGACTTCCGGCTGCCATCCGACCGTGCGACAACCGCCGACGCGCTGTACGAGGCATGGGCCCGCGCCGAAAACGATCGCGTCGAGATCGCCTGCGGGGGCGGAAAGGGACGCACCGGCACGGCCCTCGCCTGCCTCGCCGTGATCGACGGAGTACCCAACGACCAGGCAGTCGCCTATGTCCGGCAGCACTACGCTCCGCGTGCCGTCGAGACCCCCTGGCAGCGCCGCTTCGTCTCCCGGTTCCGATAGCCGCTCCCGGGAACTGGTTCTGGCTCCAAGGCCAAGCTCACCAACGACTCCTTACCGCCTTGACCTGCGCACACCTCTCTACCAGGCGGCACCACGCCCGCAACCACATCGGTCGCTCGGGAAGCACGCCCACGATCACCGCACCTAGGGTCTGTTTCATAAGGGCGGTCGAGCCGAGGCGGAGTCCGGGCGGCGATCCGGCAAGGCACGGTGGTGTCCGGATACCGGTGTTGTATCCGGATGCCACCGCAACGCCGCCGGTCGTCGTCCGGGCCTGCCGCAGGCCGGCCAGTTCTTATGGAACAGACCCCAGTGGGCGGAGCCACAATTCTTTGGCGATCGTTCCAGTTAGCCGTACGCTGGCTGCATGGCTCGTACCCGGGAGTTCGACATCGATGCGGCGGTGGCCGCGGCCATGGAGGCGTTTCGGCGCCACGGCTACGAGGGCACCTCGATCCGCGACCTCAGCGAGGCGACGGGCCTGGGCAGCGGCTCGATCTATGCCGCCTTCGGTAGCAAGGAGGGGTTGTACCTGGCCTCGCTCGACCTCTACCGGCAGCGGTACGCGACGCCCCTGATCGACATGCTGCACTCGGGCAACGACGCCCGGGAGGTGATCCGCGAGGTTTTCATCGCCGCCGTGGATGAGATCGCCCGGGACGGGAAACACCGGGCATGCCTGATCGTCAGCGCCACGGTCGAGCGGGCCCGCGACGACCTGCGGGTCGCCGAGCGGCTCCGGTCGACGACTCGGTCGCTGGAGTCCGCCCTCTTCGACGTGCTCGCCGAGGGACAGCTGCGGGGTGAGATCCGCAGCGGACGCAGCGCCTCGGACCTCGCCGCCTTCCTGGTCACCAGCCTTCAGGGCCTACGGGTGATGGGCGGGATCAACCCCGACCGGTCCACCCTGATGCGTTCCGCCGAGGTTGCGCTGAGCTGCCTGGACTGACCGGTTCCCTGGGCCATTCGGGCCCCCGTCGTACCCAGATTCTGTAACGATCACTCAAGATAATGATGGAGTAAGCGGATGAAACAGACAGGTGTGGGCATCATCGGGCCCGGCGCGTGGGCGTCGGTCTCGCACATCCCGGCGATCGCGGCATCCCCGTCATTCGACCTGCGCGCGGTCAGCACGTCCCGGCGCAGCTCGGCGGAGGCCGCAGAGGCCAGGTACGGGGTGCCCGGGTACGACGACCACAACGACCTCATCAACCATCCAGGGGTGGACCTGGTGGTCGTCGCGGTGCAGGTGACCCAGCACTTCGAGCTGATCTCGGCGGCGCTCGAGGCGGGCAAGATGGTCTACAGCGAGTGGCCGCTCGCCAACGGCCTGGCCGAGGCCGAGCGCCTCGCCGAGCTGGCCCGCCGGGCCGGCGTCCGTACCGTGGTCGGGCTTCAGGGACGCTACGCCCCCGAGGTCCAGCACGCCCGTGACCTGATCCGGGACGGATACGTCGGCGAGGTGCTCGGCACCACCCTGGTCGGCTCCGGCATGGTGTGGGGCGGAGTGGCCAACCGCAGCCAGGCTTACTGGTTCGACAACACCAACGGCGCCACCCCGCTCACCTCGGCCACGCTGCACGCCCTCGACCCGGTGCACTTCGTCCTCGGCGAGTTCGACAAGGTCGCGGCCAACCTCGTGGTGGCGCGCAAGGAGACGACGATCGCCGAGGACGGCACCCGGATCCCCGTCACGGTGGCCGATCAGGTCGCCCTGATCGGCACGCTCACCTCCGGCGCGGCCGCCTCGGTCTTCTACCGAGGCGGCGCGTCGCGCGGCGAGAACCTCCGGTGGGAGATCAACGGCAGCGACGGCGACCTCGTCCTGACCTCGGACTGGGGCAACATGCAGGTCGCCCAGCTCACCCTCGCCGGTGGCCGCGGTGCGGACGCCACCGCCACCACCATCGAAGTCCCCGCGTCCTACTCGGACGGGATCCCCGCGGATCTGGCCGGAACCCCGGCCGCAAGCGTCGCGCGGCTCTACGCGCAGTTGGCCCGCGACCTGGCCGACGGCGCCCATACCGTGCCCGACTTCGCGCACGCCCTCAACCGGCACCGCCTCATCGACGCCGTCGAGCGCTCGTCGGCCACCGGCATCGCTCAATCCCTGTAGTGACCAACCGGCGGCCGGCGCCCCGGGGCGCCGGCCGCCTCCCCCGATCTGGAGCCGATGACATGAGAGCGATCGGACTGCTACGGCACGGTGGACCGGACGTACTGGAGGTAGTCGGACGGCCCACCCCGCACGCTGGACCGGGCGAGGTCCGGATCCGGGTACGCGCCGCGGCCGTCAACCCCGCCGACACCCTGATCCGGGCCGGCGTCACGCCCATCCGACAACGCGGACACGAGCCGGTCATCCCCGGCCTGGACGTGGCCGGCACCATCGACCAGATCGGTCCCGGCACCGACACCCGCCTCGCCATCGGCGACCGGGTGATGGCGATGGTCAACCCCACCCGCCCGGCGGGCGGCGGCTATGCCGAGTGGGTCGTACTCCCCGAGTCGTGGGTCGTCCCGGCACCGGTCGGGGCGAGTCACGCCGAGGCGAGCACCCTCCCGATGAACGGGCTCACCGCCCTGCACGCCCTTGACCAGCTGCGACTGCCCCCGGGCGGCACACTCGCCGTCACCGGCGCGGCCGGGGCGGTCGGCGGCTACGCCGTACAACTGGCCAGGGTCGCCGGACACCGCGTGCTCGCCGACGCCTCCCCACGCGACGCCGATCTCGTCGCGTCGTTGGGCGCCGACAGCGTCGTCGACCGTGGGCCCGGGGTCGCCGACCGGTTCCGCGCGCTCACCCCCGACGGCGTCGACGCGGTCGTCGACGCCGCGGTCATCGGCGCCCCGCTGCTCACGGCCGTCCGCCGCGGCGGCACCCTGGCGTACGTACGCGGCGGGCCGGACCAGGCGGCGTTCGAGCGGGCGGCCGCGACGAGCGGGGTGACCCTCACCTATGCCCACGTGCACGACTACGACGGGCGACGCGACAAGCTCGACCTGCTCCGCCGGCTCGCCGACGAAGGACGGCTCAGCCTCCGGGTCGCCGACACCTTCCCGCCCGAGCACGCGGCACAGACCCACCGGCTCTTGGCGGCCGGCGGCGTCCGGGGCCGGCTCGTCATCGAGTTGTGAGGTCGCCGGCGAGCAGATTCTCCGACCCGGAAGCGGATCACCGGCGTCACGATGGGAGAGGGGGCGCAGGGCAGCACCAAGCGGGAGGTCCAAGGCGGCGCAGAAGGCGCGAACCTCCGGTAGCTCTGGGTGGTGCTGCCAGTCACCGGACAGGCATCGGAAGAGCGGGCAATCTAGAGACCGCACACCCGTTGGCTCTGGTCAGGAGGAGCTTGTGCTGAGTGAGAACTCTTCGGCGACGAGGGCGAAGGAACGTATGCGGTTGGCGGCGTCGTAGATCAACGAGGTGAGCATCAACTCGTCGGCCTGGGTTCGCCGCTGCAGCTCTGTCAGACCTTCGCGCACCGTGTCGGGCGCCCCGTGGATGACGTTGCCCAGCCAGCCTTCGACGAACTCCTTCTCCTCCGGCGTGTAAGGGCGGTTCTCCGCCTCGTCCGGGCTGGGAAGGGCGGCCTGCTTCCCCTGCCGCGCAAGCATCATCATCAGCGCACCCGGCCGAGCCAGGCGCTCGGCTTCGGGCGCGGTCGGGGCGCAGGTGACGTTCACGGAGACCATCACGTGTGGTGCGGCCAGGGCATCGGACGGCCGGAACGTTCTCCGGTACTCGTCGACGGCCCGCAGGGATTGCACGGGATTGATGTGAAAGGCAGCCGCGAACGGCAGGCCGAGGCGTGCGGCCACCTCCGCACCGGTGGTTCCCGAGCCGAGTGTCCAGACGGGAAGGGCGGGTGCCGCCGGCACCACGTGTACGTTGTCGCGACGGTAGGGATGGTTCTCCGGGAAGTCGTTGCGGAGGAACCCCAGAAGCTCCTCGACGTCGTCGCGGAAACTGTTGCCACCCGAGCCCTCGCCGCTGCGACGTAGCGCCTGCATGACCGACGGCAGACCGCCGGGACTTCGGCCGACGCCCAGGTCGATGCGGCCGGGGTGGAAGGCGTTCAGGACGCCGAACTGCTCGGCCACGATCAGTGGTGCATGGTTGGTGAGCATGACTCCTCCCGACCCCAGCCGGATGGAGCGGGTCGCGGCACCGAGGTGCGCGAGGAGAACAGCAGGCGCCGGGCTGCTCGAGGCGGGGAAGCTGTGGTGCTCGGCGACCCAGAAGCGCCGGTAACCCCACCGCTCGGCGGCCTGCGCCAGTGTCGTGGACTGCTGGAGCGCGTCGGCCGGCCGGTGCCCGGCGCCCCTGACGACCAGATCGAGAATCGACAGGGGTACGGGACTCGTCCCGTGCCGTCCATCCTGGGCCGCGCCTGTCGGCAGGTCGGTGCCGCGCCGTTGTTCCATTGCCACTCCCCTGACCTCGAACCGAAACGAACGTGGGACCTGCTGAGGCACCATCGTCAGACCAACGTCTCGCCACCATCGACGGCCAGCGTGGCGCCGGTCGTGAAGGTGCTCGTGAGGGCGTAGAGGACCGCGCGGACGACATCGTCCGGGTGGCCCACCCGACCGGCCGGGTTGCGCGCCGCCCGACTCGCGAAGAGGTCGGCCTTCTGCCGCTCGCCGAGCGCGTCATAGGCACCGCTGTCGATGGTGCCCGGCGAGACTGAGTTCACCCGCAGCGGTGCGAGTTCCACAGCCAATGCCCGGGTGACCGCGTCGACGCCGCCGTTGGTGGCTGCGACCGCCAGCATGCCCGGCGCCGGCTTGCGGGCGGTCGCGCCCGAGAAGAAGACGAAGCTGCCGTCCTGCGGCATGCGAGGCGCGAGGTGTTTGGCCAGTAGGATCGGGCCGAGCACCTTGGTCGACAGGGACTGGAGCACGGCGGCGGGCTGCAGGTCGCTCAGACGTCCGCGAGCCCGGGCCGACGCTGTCGACACGACATGGTCGACGCGACCCAGCCGTTCAGCGAGCGCCGCCACGCTCACCTCATCCGTGACGTCGACGGATTCGATGGTCACCTCCTCGCCGTACGCGTCGGCCAGGGCATCGCGGTTGCGGGAGGCGACGACCACTGTGGCGCCGGAGGCGCGTACGGCGGAGACGATGGCGCCGGCGATGCCGCCGCTGCGCCCGATCACCAGCACTGATCGGTTTTCCAGGTCACTGTGCATAACTCAATTCCTCTTCGGGGATCCAGGCGCACGCCATCGAGGGCGTCAGGCGGAGTTGGTCAACGGTGCACGGCGGTGGCCTGGGCCCGTGCCTCCTCGATGACGCGATTGAGGGTGGCGAGGTCCTGGGGTCCCTCGTGACGCCGACCGTTGATGAAGAACGTGGGGGTGCCGGCCACGCCGCTGCGGTCGGCTGAATCGACATCCCGCTGAACCCGGGCCTCGTGCCGGTGGCGGGCCAGGTCGTCGCGGAACCTGTCGAGGTCGAGGCCGAGTTGCTCGGCGTACCCGATCAGGTCTTCGGGGGCGAGCCGGTCCTGGCGTTCGAGCAGCAGGGTGTGCATGGGCCAGAACGCGCCCTGATCTCCCGCGGCCTCGGCGGCCTCGGCGGCTGTCTGCGCGTACGGATGGACGTCCGGCAGGGGCAGATGCCGCCACACGTAGCGCACGTCGGCGTTCTCGATGAGCAGCTCCTGGGCGGTGGGGCCGACCATCGCGGTCCACGGGCATTCGAAATCGCCGTACTCGACGACGGTGACGACGGCGGTGGGTGGGCCTTGGATGTGGTCACGGTCGTCGTTGACCGGCTCCGCCAGGTCGACAAGCGGGCCCGCGCTGCCGAGCAACGCCCGCGCCTGTGTTCTGGCCGGGAGGGTCTCGATGACGCGGTAGACGGCGAAGCTCAGCAGAGCCGCGCCGGCCGCGGCCGCGAGAGTACCGATCTTCGCCTGGTCGAGCGCGTCGCCGGTGAAGGCCAGGTTCGCGATCAACAGCGACACGGTGAAGCCGATCCCGGCGATCGTGCCGCTCTCCAGGACCGCGCCCCATCCGACGGGTGGGCGCAGCGAACCTCGGCTGAGACGGTCCGCCAGCCAGGAGGCGACGACGACGGCAGCCGGCTTGCCCACGACATAGGCGAGGACGATACCGATCGTGATCGGCGATCGAAGTGCCTGGCGCACCGAGTCACCGTCGATGACGATTCCTGCGTTGGCCAGGGCGAACAGCGGGACGATCGCGTAGCTGGTCGCGGCGTGCAGGGTATGGCGCATCCGGGAGTTGGCCGACAGCGCACCGGTCAGGCTCCGAGTGGCCACCGCCGCCAACTTCGCCGACGGCTGCTCGCGGAAGAGCCGGACCAGTCTGGTCGCCTCCTGAAGCTCGGTGCGGCTGGGCGTGTACGCCGTCGTGGCCAGCCCCGCGGCCAGCCCAGCGACCACCGGGTCGACGCCGGCCGAGAGCAACCCGGCCCAGGTCACCACCGTGCCGAGCGCGAAGCTCCATCCGCGGAGCCGGTGCGGCAGCCGGCGCCCTGCCAGCAGGCCGGCGTAGGCCACCACTGCCACCACCATGCCCGGCACCGCGATGTGCTCGCTGTACGCGAGGGCGATCACGATCAGGGCCACCAGGTCGTCGACGACGAACACGGTCAGGACGAAGGTTCGGATTCGGTCCGGCGCGTGCGCTGCGATCAGGGAGAAGGCTCCCAGCGCGAGCGCGGTGTCGGTGGACATCGCGATGCCCCACCCCACGGCACCGGCTCCCCCGTGGTTCACGATCAGATAGATGCTGACCGGAATCACCATGCCCGCCGCACCGGCGAGCACCGGGAGGGCCAGGCGTCGCCGCTCTCGCAGATCGCCCAGATCGAACTCGCGGCGCGCTTCGAGGCCGACGACGAGGAAGAACAACGTCATCAACCCGCTGTTGACCCAGGTGCGCAGGTCGAGGTGCGCCGCCCAGGGGCCGACCTGGATGGTCATGACCCAGGACCAGAAGCCGTCGTAGTCGAGCGAGGGCAGGTTCGCCCAGACGAGGGCGACGGCGACGGCGGCGACGAGGAGCGTCGCGCCGGCCGATCCGGTACGCGGGAAGCCGCGCCGAGCCGCCGACCCGATGGGTGTCATAACCATCGACGTCGTCGGGTCGGGCTCCATCGTTTGGTGCACCTGCGGCATCGCTTCCTCGTGATTGGTCTGGTCCGGCGTGCCGGTCGTCAGGCGGAGAGGACCGCCGACCTCAGGGAGTTCATCGCGTGGAAGGCTCGCGACTTGGCCGTTCCGATCGGCACGGAGAGGAGTTCGGCGGCGTCGACTGCGCTGCGGCTCTGCAGGTAGATCTCCTCGAACGCTCGGCGGCGCTCGGGACTCAGCTTGCGGAACGCGTCCAGCAGGGACTCGCGGGCCACGACGACGTCCATCGGGTCGGCCGGCGAGGAGTGGTTCTGCAGTTCTCGTTCGCCCGGGGACTCCTGGGGCCGCCGTACGCGCTTGCGCGCCTCGTCCGCCGACACGTGGCGAGCGATCGTGAAGAGCCACGACTGGATGTGGTCCTCGTCGACCGGGACGTCGGCGATGTGCCGCCACACCTTCAACATCGTCTCCTGCAACAGGTCTTCGACGATCTGCGGCCGGTAGGCGTTGATCCGTCTGAGGTAGCGGAGCAGGACGCCGGAACGTTCCTCGAAGATCTGCCGCAACTTCTCCCCGTCACGCCGCCGAAGAGAGTTCCGGTCGTCGTGCCGTGGGATCTGCCCTGACTCTCCGGCGAGGTACGGGCTTTCGTCCGGGCCGTCGAGGCGCGGAGTATTCATGGCGATCATTCACTCCTGGACAGCGTGGTCAGGTGAGCGGTGGCCGCCGATTGCGTTCGGGCACATCGAGGGGCGGCCGGCCGTCTTACCCGCTAGCTGGAGACCCCGCCCGGAGCACTCGCGGGCATGGTCACGGACAGTCGGCGGCCGAGGAACTCGCGGATGATCGTGGCCACTGTGTCGCCGGCGCTCTCGAGTAGAAAGTGGCCGCCCTCGAGCAGGTGAATCTCGGCGTCGGTCGCATCGGTGGCGAAGGCCCGCGCGCCGTCCGGGCCGAAGATCTCGTCACCGCGGCCCCAGACCGCCAGCACCGGCACGCCGCTGCTCCGCAGGTATTCGTGCAGACGGGGGTAGAGCGGCGGGTTGGTGGCGTAGTCGCGGAACAGGGCAAGCTGGATGTCGTCGTTGCCGGGCCGGCTCAGCAGGGCGTAGTCGTGGTGCCAGGTGTCGGGGCTGATCAGGGTCTCGTCGGGGGTGCCGGTGACGTATTGCCAGCGGGTGACGTCCAGGGTGAGTGCCGCACGGATGGCGGACTCGGTCTCCGGGGTCTGCTCCTTCTGGTAGTTCCAGACCGTCTGCCAGAAGCTCTCGACGAAACCCTCCTCGTAGCCGTTGCCGTTCTGCGTGATGATCGCCGTGATCGCGTCGGGGTCGCGCAGGGCCAGCCGGAACCCGACGGGTGCCCCGTAGTCCTGCACGTAGATGGCGTACCGCTCGATGCCGAGCTGCTTGAGCAGGTCGGCGGTGAGATCGGTCAACGCGTCGAAGGTGTAGTCGAACTCATCGGCCGCGGGAGCATCCGACAGCCCGAACCCGAGGTGGTCGGGCGCGATGACGTGATAGCGATCGGCCAGCGCCGGGATCAGGTTGCGGAACATGAACGACGACGTCGGGAACCCGTGCAGGAGGACCACGGTCGGCGCGTCGGCCGGGCCGGCCTCCCGGTAGAACAGTTGACGCCCTGCCACTGAGGCATACCGGTGGTGAACGTTGGGCATGGCTCCTCCTTCTCCGCTGCACCATCAGGACGGTCTGCGACCTGTACGGTTGCGAGCTTGGCTCGGCGAGAAGGGGCTTCGCCTCCGAATCACCACCGGCCTAACCCCCGGCCTGGTCCCGGGGGCTGCCTGTCGAACGCGAGCAGGCGACGGGGCGCGAACGCTGTCGGCGTACCATTTCAGCCATCTTGTGGGTTTTTGCACACCTCCCGGGGCGCGGATGCCAGGTCCGGGGTGCAACCGGTGGCGGACCCGTGACTCGATCCGGCCGACGACGCGCAGGATTGTCCGATGGATCTCGACCCCGATGCCTCGGGCCTGCCGGCGGACCCTCGGTTGCCGCTGTACGGTCCTGGCGAGGAGGACCAGCTCGGTGACCTGAGACTGGGTACCGCGGCCGGTTCCGGCGGCGGGATACGCATCGTCGAAGACCGCGGCACCGGGAGTTCAGCAGTCCTGGATCAGATGATCGATCAGGCTGCCGGCTTCCGCCTGCTCCGGGTTCGGGCGGTCGCCACCGAGCAGGAGATCCCCTTTGCGGCTCTCCACCTGCTCTGCGCTGAGCTGCTCGACCACTGCGCGTTCCTGTCGGCCGTACATCTCGCGACACTGCAGGCCGCGTTCGGCCTGATCGACGAACCCAGGCCCAGCGTCGGCGCAGTCGCCCCCGCTGTGCTCGCGTTGCTCAGCGGCATCGCCGAGGTGCAGCCGGTCTGCGCCGTCGTCGACGACGCCCACTGGCTGGACGAGCCCAGCACCGAGGTACTGGGCTTCGTCGCCTCCCACTCGGCCGGACGAGCGCTGATGATCGTGATCGCCGGCTCGCCCACCCCACGGCTCGACCCATTCGGGCAGGTTCCGGCGATGCACCGCCGGCCGATCGGGCACGGCGAGCTCCGCGGTCAGCTCAGGGCTGTCGTGCCGGGTCCCGTCGACGACGCGGTGGCCGAGCGCATGCTGGCGGAGTCCGGCGACAACCTGTGCGCACTGGTGGAGTCGCTCCAGGGTCACACGGCGGCGGAACTGGCCGGTGGATTCGCGATCCCCGGCCCCCGTCGCGTCCGTTCGTGCCCGCACGAAGGCCACTGTTCGGCGGTTGTCGGTCACCTCACGCCGCCGTCCCGGCGGCTTCTGCTCGCGGCGGCGGCCGACCCGACCGGTGACGTCCTGCTCTTCGAGCGCATGGCCGTCGAGCTGGGCACCGACCGGGAAACACTCGTCGCGGCCCAGCTGGTCGAGGTTGGTGATCATGTCGTCTTCGCCTGCCCGGACCTGAGGTCGGTCAGCTACCACTCGGCCGCGCCCGCCGAACGGCGACTGATCCACCGCATGCTCGCCGAGAACACGACCGGCGATCCAACGCGGCGGTTGTGGCACCTCGGCCTGGCGGCAGGCACCCCTGACGACGCTCTCGCCGACGATCTCGAGGCCCACGCCGACCT
The DNA here is from genome assembly GCF_029581455.1 of Micromonospora sp. WMMD964. NCBI lineage: Bacteria > Bacillati > Actinomycetota > Actinomycetes > Micromonosporales > Micromonosporaceae > Micromonospora > Micromonospora sp. WMMD964. The sequence goes on from NZ_CP120860.1 coordinate 5,596,196, forward strand.
GTTGCAGCCCCGAGTGGGCACGGCCGCCCGCGCCGCGTTCCTGGAGAGGGCAGCCCTGCTCACCAGCGACCCGGGCGTACGCGCCGACCGCGCGCTCGCGGCGTCGGCCGCGATGTACGACGACGGCGACCTTCCCGGCGCCCAGCGGCTCCTGGCCATCGTGACGCCGGAGTCGCAGGACGCTGTCCGCGCCGCTCGGCGGACCTGGCACCGAACCCGGATCGAGACCGTCCTGCGTCCCGGTGCGGGCTCCGCGCGCCACCTGCTGGAGGCGGCCCGGCGGCTGTGGCCACTCGACCCGGACGACGCGCGGGAGGCATACGTCGACGCTCTCCTCGCGGCGACCTTCGTCAGCGGACCCACGGATCGCGCGCTGCTGCTCGTCACGGCGACCGAGGCTCGCGCCACCGCAGGCGAACACCGTCGCCGTCCGGCCGACCAGCTTCTGTTCGGGCTCGCCACCCGGGTACTCGACGGCTACGCCCGCTCGGTTGCACCGCTGCGGGCGGCAGTCGCGGCCTTCCGGGAGCCGTCTCTCGACCTGCGTGCGGCACGGTGGCTCGGCCTCGCGGGTCTGCTCGCCGCGGAGGTGTGGGACAGCCATGCCTGGCGAGACCTGACTCAGCGCCACGGCGCGACCGGACGGAACCTCTGGCGCGACAGCCCGCTCTCGCAGTTCTCCCAGCGGGCTCGCAGTCGCGCCACCGGGATCGCCGAGCTGGTCGCGGCCGCGGCATTGCACAACGCAGCAGGGCAGTACGACCTGGCCGTCGAGGCGGCCTCCGAGGCGGCGCGGTCGGAGCATCCCGGCTTGACGGGCTGGGCGCTGATCGAGCTGGTCGAGGCTGCGGTCCGCGCGGGCGACGAGCAGCTGGCCGAAAGAGCCACGGCCCAGCTCGCGCAGCGCACCACCCCGGCGGGAGGCGACTGGGCGCTGGGAGTCCAGGCAACCGCCGAGGCGCTGATCGCCAAGGACCAGAAAGCGGAGGCGTCATACCGGGAGGCCGTCGAGCGGCTCGGCCGCACCGGCCTGCCCGATCGGCTGGCACGGGCCGAGCTGCTCTACGGCGAATGGCTGCGTCGGCGTAACCGCCGCATCGAAGCCCGGGCTCAGCTCCGAGCCGCGAGCGGGCACTTCGGCGAGGTCGGCGCCGATGCGTTCGTCCGACGGGCCCGCCGAGAACTGCTCGCGACCGGGGAGTACACGCATCGGCGGCCCGACCGGAGCCGACGCCGGCTGACCCCGCAGGAGACTCAGGTCGTATCGCTGGCCCGGGCCGGGCTCAGCAACGCCGAGATCGCCGCACAATTGTTCATCAGCCCCCGTACGGTGGAGTACCACCTGTACAAGGCCTTCCCCAAACTCGGCGTCCGGTCCCGTGCCGAGCTGCAGCCACTTCGGGACCTTCACGGGCAGACCGACAGTCGTGCGGGATCGTGATACTGCCGTCGACGAGCGGTCAGGCGTTGTTCCCGTCGCGATACGCCTCCAGCAGCCGCAGCCACACCTCGCTGACCGTCGGGAACGGCGGCACGGCGTGCCACAGCCGGCTGATGGACACCTGCCCGGCTACCGCGACCGTGGCCGAGTGGAGCAGTTCGGCGACTCCGAGCCCCACGAAGGTCACGCCGAGGACGCGTTCGGTGGCGCTGTCGACGACCATGCGGGCCCGGCCCTGGTAGTCGTCCGCGAACAGCCGGGCGCCGGCGACGGTTGCCGCCATGTCGACATCGACGACCCGCACCTCACGGCCATTGCGGCGCGCCTGGTCGGCGCTGAGTCCGACCGTCGCAACCTCGGGATCGGAGAAGATGACCTGCGGCAGGGCGTGCACGTCCGCCGTCGCCGCGTGCCGTCCCCAGGCCGCGGTGTCCAGAGCCTGACCTGCGGCAACGGACGCGATGGCGTTCCCGACGATCCGGGCCTGGTACTTGCCCTGGTGGGTCAACAACGCGCGGTGGTTGACGTCGCCGATCGCGTACAGCCAGCCGCCGTCGACGCCGTGCACGCGGCAGGTGTCGTCCACGTCGAGCCAGGACCCCGGCCTGAGCCCCACCGTCTCGAGACCGATGTCGCCCGTGAGCGGGACGCGGCCGACGGCGACGAGCACCTCGTCCGCCTCCACCTCGGCCCCATCGTCGAGCATCAGCGTCACCGGACCGGTGGGTGACGGCCGGCGCATCGACGTCACGGTCACACCATGTCGAACGTCGACCCCCGCCTTCTGCAGAGACGCACCGACCATCTCGCCGGCGAAGGATTCCAGCCGTGGTAGGAGACGCGGCTCCCGCGCCAACAGCGTCACCGCGGACCCGAGACCCTGCCAGGCGGTGGCCATCTCCACACCGACCGCGCCGCCACCGACGATCGCCAAGCGGGCGGGCACGGTCGAGGTGTCGGTGGCGGTCCGGTTCGTCCAGACCAACGCCTCGGCGATACCCGGCATGTCCGGGATCGCCGCACGGCTGCCGGTGCAGACCACCACCGCGTGTCGGGCCGTCAGGCCGACGATCTGGTGCTCCGAGGTCGCGACGGCGACCCGGCGCGGACCGTCGACTCGGCCGTGGCCACGGAACAGGTCGGCCCCGATGTCCTTGACCCACTGCGCCTGCCCGGAATCGTCCCACCCAGATACGAGAACGTCACGGCGTCGGAAGACACCGGCAGCATCGACGGGCCCGCTGACAGCCTGCCGTGCACCGTCGAGCCGCCGGGCCTCGTCCACCGCCACCACCGGGCGAAGCATCGCCTTGCTCGGGATGCACGCCCAGTAGGAACACTCACCGCCGACGAGTTCCTTCTCGACCATCGCCACAGTCAGGCCGGCTGCGGTGGCGCGAGCAGCGACGCTCTGCCCGACGGGACCACCGCCGATGACGATCACGTCGTAGGTCCTGTCTGCGGAAGCCGCCACTTCGGAATTTCCCATCGTTATCGCCTTTCGTGATCGCATAGTCAGGTCAGCTTCGATCACTGTCGCCCTCGGCCGAGCCGAGCGAATCCGTAGCGGCCCGGGGCCGCCCCCGGGAAACACCGGTCAACCACCTGGTGCTGGACACCTCACCGCTCGTGGCGGTTCTGGTCGGCGCCGTCGGATGTCATGTTCGTGTCGGTGCGTCCCCGGATCGACCCCAGCGCTATGCGCAGGGCCTCTTCGTGCAGGCGGCGCAGTGACTCGTCGAGGGTGCCGTCGACGCGGTGCGCGGCCGTAAGGGCGCACTCGAATGCCTTCAGTCGCAGAAGCATCTGCTGCGTGATCATGTCGAGTTGCGGACGCACCTCGGAATCCAGATTCGGCCGGCGCCGTGGCCGCAGTTCCGGATGATCACTCCACAGGGCGTGCAGACGGCGCTGGAGCACCTTGTTGGCCTCGATCTGGGCCCGGAAGAAGCGCCAGCTGAGCAACGGGTCGAGTCCGATCTCCCGGGAACGCGCGACGACGTCCGCGAGCAGCCGCTCCTCCCGAGCTTCGTCGTCGATCGGGGTCGTGCTGCCGTACTTGGCGGCGGCGACCTTGTCGCCGAGCGCGAGGCGTTCTGCAGCGAGTGCCGTGAGCAGGGACTTCTGTTCTTTCACGTCGTCGGCGGAAGTCTGGTTGTTCGAGTCTGACCACTCCATGACCGCTCTCACGTCGGCTTGAGCGCCCGGTTCGACTGCGGACCTGTGCCTACCGCCACGTTGCACGTCGCCTGCCCTCCAGGTCCATCATGAAAGGCGCAAACGGTGGCAGCGGCCATGACGGCGGGGAACGGGTGCCACCATCCTCCCGATGGTCGGGCACCTGGCGGACCGGAGACCGAGGTCACGAGAACTCGTCCAGGCACCCTCAGGGCGATCCACCGTGCCCTCGCCCCCGGCGGGATCCTGCTGGAACAGGAGCTGGACAGCAAGCCCGCCGACACCGCACATGCTCCGGCGTTGGCGCTGCGCCGCATGGTGTTCCACGGCTGGGGCATTTCGTTCGCGTCGACAGCCGAGCAGCTCGCCGTCGAGGCTCAGGCGGCGGGCTTCACTCTGATCCGCATCGCCACGACGAACCTCGGCCGCATGGTCGTCCTGCGCCGATAGACCTCGCGGGGTTGGTACCGGGCCCAGCCGGACACCGACCTCGCGGTTTGTCGCCGCCCCGATTCGGAAAGGATCGTGTCATGACCATTTGGAGCAGGCTCAAGGAGCGGCGAAACAAGCAGATCCAGCAGCGGCGCCAGGAGGCGTACCTGCGTGCATCCGCAGGAGGAGCTACCCCGGAGGAGGCGCGTAAGGCTGCGGACCGGGCGGAGAACGGCGGGACGAACGCCGCCATCATGGGCGCGATCAACAGCTGACTTCCGCGAACACGACGCGCAGCCCGAACGCGACGGGCTGCGCGTCGTCATCCCCTGTGTCGGCTTTGCTGATCGAGCTGAGACCGCACCCGCCCCGGTGTGAGACGCAACCACACCGCAGCCCACCCTCTGTGATCTCTCACACCGGGAGAACTTCGCCCGTGGCGGTTCGTACCTGTTGGTTGTGAGTGCTCGAATCCAACAGATCGAGGCCGGGGATCGGCGCGAACGCCGGCTGCGCCCCACCCGGACAGTCCTCGTCGTGATGTGGATCGCCGTCGGCGTGGACGCGATCGTGAACCTGATCCCCTTGCCTCTGGCGGGCTCGGTGGTGACCGTGGTGAGCCTGCTGATGGAGCTGACGTTCGCCCTGTCGCACGGTGCCGTGGCCTACCGATGGCGAGGGATTCTGGTCTTCCTCCTGCTGGCGCTGGTGGTCAGCAACGTCATCGAGGACATCGGCGTGCTGACCGGCGTGCCGTTCGGCCACTATCACTACACCGACGAGCTGGGTGCCAAGCTGATCGAGGTACCCGTGCTGATCGGGCCGGCCTACTTCGCCGTCGGTTACCTGGCGTGGTGCATCGCCACCATCCTGTTCCGTCCGGTGCACCGGGGCAGCCCTGTCGTCGCAGTCATCGGCACGCCCCTCGTCGCCTCCTTCACCATGGTCGCCTGGGATCTGGCGTTGGACCCGTCGTCGTCGACGCTGCGGGGACGCTGGGAGTGGGAGGACGGCGGCGGGTACTTCGGGGTGCCGCTCACGAACTTCCTGGGCTGGAGCCTGACCGTCTACGTCTTCTACCAGCTCTTCGCGCTGTACCTGCGCCGGTGGGGCCCCGAGGCCGACAGTCTCGAACGACGGCGCGGCGGCTACCTGGCGCTACCGGTCGTCGCGTACGTCGTGGTGGCCGGCGATTACGTGGTCACCTGGCTGACCGGCGGCCACGACGGTGTGCCAGCACAGGTCATGGATGCCACCGGATACCTGTGGCGCTCCGCGGACGTCTACGAAAGCTCGGCCCTGTCCGCCATCTACGGAATGGGCTTCCTGGCCCTGCTGGCCGCTCTCCGGTTGGCCGATCAGCACCGCTCCTAAGCGGTCGCATGTCTACGAGAAGGAGTTCCACCTTGCTTGACTCTGCCCCTTCCCCGTCCTTCCTGCTCGTCCACGGTGGTTATCACACCGCGTCCGCCTGGCTACCCGTACAAGACATTCTCGACGCCCGGGGATGGAAGTCCGAGGCGGTCAGCATGCCCAGCGCGGGCCAGCAGCCCACAGCAGGCCTGTACGAGGATGCCGACGCGCTGGCCGCGAGGCTGCGGGAGATCGAAGGCCCGGTCGTGGTGGTCGGTCACTCCCACGCAGGCCTGACCATCACCCAGCTCGGCGACGACCACCCGAACCTCGTCCGCCTGATCTACGTCGCCGCCTTCATGCCGACCGAAGGGGTTTCCGCCGCGACGGCCTTCGGCATTCCGGTGCCTGATGACCCCAGCGGTCTCGCGCCGCGCGAGGCGTACGGAAATCCGCGGGAGACGTTCTACTCGGACCTCTCGGACGTCGACGCGAAGGCCGCCATCGACCAGCTTGTCGACCAGAGCCTGCTGTCCTGTGTGCAGCCGACGACGCGAGCGGCTTGGCGTACGGTTCCCTCGACCTACGTGATCTGCACCGAGGACAAGCAGTTCCCGGTCTCTCTGCAGGAGCAGTACGCGGCGCAGACGACGGATGTCGTCCGGATCCCGACGGGGCACTCACCGATGCTGTCGCAGCCTGACCAGGTCGCAGAGATCCTGACATCTCGTGCAGGTGCAGTCGCCGCAAGTTAGAAAGTTCGGGCGGACTGCGCGTCCGAACGAACCGGCCCTGGCAAGGATGTCACCGCCGGTCCGGCCGTACCGCGGCCGGACCGGCGGTGCCGGAATGGGCTGTCAGAGGGTTGCCAGAAACTGAAGCAGCAGCCGGTTGACCTCCTGCGGGCGTTCCTGCTGAATCCAGTGTCCACACCCTGGCAGGAAGATGGGCTCGGCGAACCGGTCGTGTCGACGGGAAAGGGTGTGCACGTAGTCGCGGAGCCCGCGGAACGCCAGTACCGGGTCCAGATCGCCCGAGATGAACTGCGCGGGCATCGGCAGGCGCAGCCCGTCGAAGGCAGCGGTCAACTCCCAGTTGCGGTCGAGGTTGCGATACCAGTTGAGTGCTCCGGTGAAACCGTCCTCGAACTGGGCGGCATAGACCTCCAGATCCTGTTCGGTCAGCCATCCTGGCAGCGCCGTACTGTGCTCCGGGTCGACCGCGTCCAGCAACCCCCGGCCCGGGGGGACCAGCATGTCCCGGGGTGCCTGGTTCGCCGGGTTGTCCCCGCTCAAGCCGTAGAAGGTGCGACGCAGGCTCGTCATCGGGTCACGGCCGAACTCTTCGTCCGCGACGCCAGGCTCCTCGATGTAGTTCACGTAGAACCGCCCGTGGTGCATCGCACGCATGGTGGTCAACTGTCCGCTCTCTCCCCGCAGATAAGGGGGAACACTCAGCCCCACCACCCCCCGGACAAGGTCAGGACGCATCTGGGCGAGGCTCCACGCGACAGTGGCACCCCAGTCGTGGCCGACCAGAACGGCACTCTGGGCCCCCATCTCTCGTATGAGGCCGGTGATGTCGCCAACCAGATGCATGATCGAATAAGCCTCGACCGTCGGCGGATGCGAGCTGCTGCCATAGCCGCGTTGCTCGGGAGCGACCACCCGGTAGCCGGCTTCGACCAAGGGACGGATCTGGTGCCGCCACGAGTGAGCCGACTCCGGAAAGCCGTGCAGCAGTACGACGAGGGGGCCGTCGCCCGCCTCCCATATCCGAAGATTGACACCGTTGGTAGCGACGAAACGACGCTGTGACATGCAGCTCCAGTTGTGCTTCGTGGTCGCCGACCCGAGCCGGCCGACCGCTGCCGAGCGCGACCAGGTGCTCCGAAGCTTCCCTGCGCCGCCCCCGTCCCGGGTTCAGCGACGCAATTGACGCCGTGAGGTTATGCCCAACTTGGCGAAGATCTTGCTCAGATGCCACTCGACCGTCCGTGGACTGATGAACAAACGGGTCCCGATCTCCGCATTTGAAAGCCCCTCACGGGCCAGCTTGACGATATGGGTCTCCTGTGGCGTCAGCGAGCCGGTGTCGTTACTCGGCCGCTGACGGATGGTCAATCCCAGTCGATGAGCAGCTGAGGCGGCGAACGCCTCCATGCCCATCGCGGTGAACATGTCGTAGGCCATCCGAAGCTGGTCGCGGCCGTCGTCGCGTCGCCCCAGATCCCACAACCATTCACCGTAGTAGAGGTGGGCGCGTGCCGTCAGCGGTCGAATCCTCGTACGGTGGAGCCGCTCGATCGCGTCGACGTACGAGTCCTCCGCCCTCGCGTTGCCGGTGAGCATGGCACGGCAGCACGCCTCCATACCGAGCGCCCAGTCGGTGCCGCACGCCTGCGTCGAGATGGACAACCGCTCCAATGCCTCGGCCCCCAATGCGCGCTGTCCGGTGCGGGCAGCGGCGATGATCAGCTCGACGAGCGGCGCACCGGTCAACACCCCGGGTTCCAGGCTCGACTGGATCGTCAGCTGAGCTGCGCTCAGCGCCGCACCGAACCGGCCCACGCCGTTGTACAGCAGCGCCTGGGCCCAACCGACGATCGCCGGGGCGAGCCCTTCACCGCGGCGGCGGGCGTCGGCGGTGCTGGCAGCGGCCGACTCGATCGTCCGCGCCTCGTCGCCCTGCCACGCGGCGAGCAGCAGAGCCATGTAACCCGGCACCGGTATCCCGGTACCGTCCGCCACGTCGTCGAGTTCCATAAGCAGTACGGATGCCTCGGACAGGTCACCGGCGAACAGGTGCATGAGAATGCGTGTCGTCAGCGCCAAGGGCAGGTCGGCCAACGCCCCGCTCTCGCGCGCCAGCCGGACGTAGCTGCCGGTGAGCGCGTCTGCCGCATCGTCCTCGCAGAGGTCCGTAGCGATCGAACTGGCAAACCACATCCACCGAAGGCCCTCCGCGCTCGCCAGATCCGAACTCTGGAACGCCTTCAGCGCCTCCTTCATCTTCGGCACGGCAGCAGCGAAGCCTGCGGTGTACCGCATCGCGAGACCGTCCAGGAGGAGATCCGACGGCCGCGCTGGCGCTGTGGCGACCGGCGCAGCAGCGGCCGCCCGGGCCACGTCTCCCAGCGTGCCACTGCTGCTGGAATCTGACGCGTACCAGGCCGCCCGCAACGCGTCGAGATATGTGCTCCGGGCGAGACCGACGTCCAGCGGTTCGAGCCGCGAAGCCGCCTTGAGGAAGAGATCCGCCGTTTCACGACCTCGGTCGACCGTGAAGGCGATGTCGGCCCGCAGGAGATCCGCGCGTGCCCGGTCAAGCTCGGACGAATGATCGGCCTCAGCCCAGGCGAGCAGGCGCAACGCGACGTCCGGAGCGCCGCCCAGATGTCGGGCCTGCGCCGCTGCCAAGAGTCGCGAAGCTCGCCGTGCCGGATCCGGAGTCAGCTCCGCAGCGCGTTCCAGGAACACTCCGGCCGCCGCGAACCCGCCACGGGTCTGCGCCCGAGCCGCGGATGCCTGCAACTCGGTCGCCACGTCCTCGTCGGGTCCTGCGGCTGCCTGCGCCCGGTGCCAGGTTCGCCGGTCCGGATCCCTGCCGGGCTCCATGGCGTCGGCGAGCGCGGCATGTGCCTGACGCCTCTCCGTCTCGGTGGCGGCCCGGTAAACCGCCGAGCGCAGCAGTGGATGTCGAAACCGGACCCCGAAGCCGAGATCCACGAATTCGGCGGCGGGCCATGACGCAGCGAGGTGACTCTCGGCGGGCACGCCCAGACGAGTGAGAGCGCCCCATACCAGCACAGGATCTCCGACGGGTTCAACCGCTGCGACCAGGAGCAACGTGCGGGCGTCCGGAGGGAGCGCGGCAATCTGCCGTCGGAAGCTCTCCTCGATGCGGCGAGGCAGAGCGCTGTGGCTGAGAATGCCGAAGCCGCCTACGAGTTCAGCAGCAGTGAAGCCACGAGGCAGTTCGGTGAGCGCCAAGGGATTGCCGTGGCATTCGGCGATGATCCTCTCGAGTACCCGCTGGTCGACTCGCCCGAGAACCGTCGAAGCGAGCAACGCCCGCGAATCCTCGTCGGACAGGCCGGTGACGGTCATGACCGGCAAGCCCTTCAGCTCCGGCATGTCGTCCGTGTCGAGGTCGCCGCGCACCGCGAAAATCATGATCAGCGACTCGGTTCTCAGCCGCCGGGCCACGAAGCCGAGGACCTGGGCTGACGCCTTGTCCAACCACTGGGCGTCGTCAACGATGCACACGACCGGCTGTTCGTCGGCGAAGCCGGCAAGAAGGCCAAGCACTCCCAGACCAACCATGAAGAGGTCCGGTGCCTCGCCAGCGCTCAGACCAAACGCGGTGCTCAGCGCGCGGCCCTGCTGAGCGGGCAGCCGCTCAAGCCGATCCAGAACCGGCGCGCAGATCTGATGCAGGCCGGCAAACGCGAGTTCGCTTTCGGCCTCTACCCCGGTGGCCTGAAGGACCCGGCAGTCCCCGGCCTGGGCCAGGGCGTATTCCAGCAGTGCGGTCTTTCCGATTCCCGCCTCACCACGAAGTACGAGAGCCCCGCTGACTCCAAGACGCCCACCAGCGAGGAGCTGATCGAGCGCTGCGCGTTCGACGCTCCTATCCAACAGCACGTTGCGCCGTCGTTGTCTGCTCATGGCCGCACCGTGGCCGTCCTGGGAAAACATCGCCATAAACCCTAGTCGGGGACGTAGCCGCTGAGCAGGCGCGGTGGCTAGCCCCCACGACAAATCCCGTTCGACGACCTGGGGTCGCCCTCAGCCGGTTCGCCCAGTGCGGGGGTCGGCGTCCGGCGTAGGTGCGGGCCACCCCGCCCTAGTCGAAGTGGCATTCCGTCGAGTCCAGGGTGGCGCAGCCGGCTGTTCCACGGTCAGCTCCCCTCCGCCCCGCAAGGTGCTCGGCCTGTTCCGGACGGCGGTCCTGCGCGACGGCCGGACCGAACGACGGGCCCGCCTGCTCGCCGAGGTTCGGCAAGTCCTCGTGGACGGTGCGCAGCCGCAGGCCCGGGTCGCCGCGCTCACGGCGCTGCTCTCGGCCAGCGGGACGCACAGGAAGTTGGTCAACCCGAAGCCGATAGCGGCGATCAGGAGTCCGGCGGTGATGACGTAGGCAGGGAAGAGGTAGACGACCCCGGCTGGACCGAACGGGAGCGTCAGGCGTCCGGGCTCACCGAGCGGCGGTAGTGACGTCGAGCCTTGAGTCGGTTGCCGCACGTCGCCATCGAGCACCACCGGGCGGTGTTCGCCCGGCTGCGGTCGACCAAGAACAGGCGGCACTCGTCGTTGGCGCAGGGGCGTAGCCGTCCGGGGGCGCTTTCGCGCATCTCGGCCCAGGCGAGCACGGCCTGGACGGCGAGCCTCCGGTCCGACGCGACCACCAGCGTCCAGGTGAGGCCGGTCGCGGTCAGCCGCGGGGTCCGGTGGACACCGGTCAGGGCGGAAGCGAGAGCGTCGGCCGGGATGTCGCCGCGGACCGCCTGTTGCAGTAGGGGACGAACGGCGCGTACGGCCTCCAACTCCTCGGGCGAGCCGGTACCGCCGAATCGCCGCAACGCTGGGGGGGCGCCGGTCGGATCGGCGAGCAGATCCTGTGAATCGCCGTTGACCAGCGGGGTGCTGTTCAGAATGAACAGGAGAAGTTCCTCGCCAGTGGAGACCGGCATCGCACCGCCTAACCATCTTCACGAGTTTGACAGGGTAGAAGTCTATCAGTAGGCTCCTAACCCTCACACTAGGTTATGGAGGTTAGATATGCGGGTCCATCACCGGTACGCCACCATCGAGGGGCGGCGACTGTTCTACCGCCAGGCGGGCGCTGCCGGCGCCCCTGCCGTCGTACTGTTGCACGGCTACCCGACCAGCTCGTTCATGTTCCGCGACCTCATCCCGAGGCTGGCCGACCGCTACCACGTGATCGCGCCGGACTACCTTGGCTTCGGCCAGTCGGACGCCCCGACGGTTGACGAGTTCGACTACAGCTTCGACGCGCTGGCGCGACTCACCGCCGGGCTGCTCGGCCACCTCGGGCTCGACCGCTACGCCATCTACGTCCAGGACTACGGCGCGCCGATCGGGTGGCGCCTCGCGCTTCAGCCGACCGCCCCGGTGACCGCCATCATCAGCCAGAACGGCAACGGCTACGAGGCCGGCTTCGTGCCCGAATTCTGGGCCCCGATCTGGGCGTACGGCGACGACCCGAACGCGCAGAACGAAGCCGCGCTCCGACCCGCCCTCAGCCTCGACGCGATCGTTTGGCAGTACACCCACGGCCTACCGGACCCCAGCGTGGTCGCCCCCGACACCTGGACGCTCGATCACGCACTGCTGCAGCGGCCCGGCAACGACGCGGTGCAGCTGCGGCTGTTCGGCGACTACCACACCAACCGTGAGCTCTACCCTCGGCTGCAGGAGTATCTGCGTGACAGCCAGATCCCCCTCCTTGCGGTCTGGGGCCGCAACGACGAGATCTTCTCCGCGGAGGGGGCGGAGGCATTCCGGGACGACCTGCCCAACGCGGAGATCCACCTGTTGGACGGCGGGCACTTTCTGCTGGAGAGCGAAGGGCGGACAGTGGCGGAACTCATCAACGACTTCCTCGGCCGAGCTCTCGTAACGTCCGGCCCCGACCAACCCTGAGGCTGCTCCTCACCGCTACGCGTGACGTGGCGTCAGTGGCCAGGGCCGGTGGCTGCCGGACACTGAGGGGGTGACCTCAGGATCGCCGCGTCCAGCGAGTCGACCCAGGGTGGCTACGCCCGCTCAGCCTCGCGACGTCGGGTACACCAGCCGGCTGCCGTGGTCGCAGCGTCCGAAGGCCCGCGAGCTTCTTGCCGTCCTCGCCGATCCCAACCGTGCTTTCGAGCGGTCGTGATCGGCGAGCGTGAGCGGGCGTTCTACGGCAACCAGTTCGCCGACCTGATGCCGATCTCCCGCCCGGCACGGGGTGCAGGTGTGGCTGCCCGAACTGTGCGGAACCTACGACCCTGCCAACGCGGTGCATGCGCTGGCGATCCTTCAGCTGTCCGCGCAGTCACGCCGGGAGCTGCTGCGCTCGCGGTTCCGGATCACCGCGGCGATGCGGGCACAGGCCCGCGAACAAGGCCCGCTATCTGGGCGGACGACCCCCATACGGGTGTCGACCCACCGACGCCGGGCCGCACCCCAACCGCGCCGACGCCCGGCGAGGCCGACGCCGGCTACGGCTTGACCCCGAACCGGCCATCGCACCGGTCGTCACGTGGATGTTCACCCAGCGGAGACCTCACCCTATATCGATCACCGTCACGCCGTCACCTGACCCGGCGCGCAACTACTAATGAAACGCGCTTAACCGCAGCCCAACTATTCTCATTGAATTCCGGCACACCCGCCTGGGAGCAACTGGATAGCACTGGGCCACCACACCATCCTGTGGCATTTGCACTAGACTTCTGCCTCGTCGAGCACTCGAACAACACGCGCGCTGATCCTGCCGAGGGCGGCGGCATCAGCTGCACCCAGGCTGCCGAAAAGGACGTCTCGAATTTCTGCTCGTTGCGCGCGTAGCACGCGCGCAACGAGCAACCGACCTTGCGAGGTCAAGGTGGCTTCGTAGGCACGTCGTCCCGTTGGTACCCGACCCCGGGTGACCAGATCCTGGCGTTCCAAGACGTTCAGCGTGTGGCTGACGCGGCTGGGCGAGAAGCGCAGCATGCCGGCGAGCGCTTTCAGGCCCAGCGTCTGATTCTCCGCAGCGCTCAGCAGGACCAGCAACTTGAAGTGCCCATGCGAGATGTTCCCGTCGCGCTGGGACTGTCGTTCCAGCGCGACCTCGAGGAGGTGGGCCGCCAGCACGAAGTCCTGCCATATCGCGGCCCGGTCGAGGTCGTCGTCACGTCGCGTCGTCACGGTGTTCATTCTCGCGTCGACGCACCGGCATGTCGACCTTCGGGCGCCTAAACCATGGCGTTGCCGTTGGCGGAGGCCTCGGGGTTGACGATGTCCTGAACCACGTCCCAGTGTTCGACAATACGTCCGTTCTCCAGCCGGAAGATGTCGACAATGGCCACCGGGTTCGGGGCCCAGCCGCGGACGATGCTGTGGGTGAAGACCAGATCGCCCTGAGCGGCAACCCGTTGTGGTTCCCAGGAGAAGCCCTCCAGCCCCGGGACGACATTGCGCAAGGTGTCCAGCCCGTTGGGCATCTGCGGGCTGTGCTGGACGTAAGGTTCGGCCCAGTATCGGTCGATCGCGGTGAGATCCTTCTCCGCGAACAACTCTCGCATCGCGGTCAGCACAATTTCGGTGTTGCGCTGTGCCTGATCGTCCTGGGTCACGGGGTACTGGGTCATCTTCAGGCCTCCTTGATCGTTCCGACGAGGTTGTAGAGCTTGCCGCCAACGGTCACATTGGAATAGACCGTCCCGTTCTCGAAGTCCTCCAGGTGCGTAACGGTGGCCCCGCTCGCCTCGGTCCAGGAGTTCAGGTACACGCCTTCACGGATCTCCCGCAGGTTCAGAGCCACCGTTTCAGCGTGACCGTCGGGCGCGAGCCCCGCGCCCTGCACCACGGTGAAGCTGCCCTGGGTCGGCGAATCAAAGGTGAACCGCACCTTGAGGTCGCCCAGGTCGAAGCGAAAGCTACGGCCTGTTAGTTGCCTGGTCATGACATGCCCTTCCGTTGCCGGTGCGGACGACGCGCCGCTGAGTTGAACTCTCAACTCGGCGGCGCGTTTCGGCAAGGGGTTGGGATGCAGGTCACCCAGGCGCTGCGAGCGGCACGACCCGTGAGCTCCGGGAGAAGCCGCCATCTGCGAGCAGGACACCCATGGGGGACGCATCCGCCGCTGATCGCTGGGGCTGCGCCTGCACCAACGCACTGCCGCCGTACCTGGAAGAGAGCACCTTCACTGAAGGTGTGCCGCTGTAAATGACATTGAGCCGTTCGACTTCGATGACCGGTTGGTTGGACAGACTCCTGGAAGCGCCTACGAGCCGGTCCGCTAGTGGCGCTGCGTCATCACCGCATGTGACGCGGTGTCACTGGTCGAGGCCGGTTGCTGACGGACACTGGGTGGTGACCGCGGGATCGCCGCGGTTACCGGAACGACGCGGCGACGGCTGTGCCCGCACAACTTGGCGACGTCGAGCGCCGCGTTGCCCCACCAAGTCCCGAAAGCAGGCCCCGGGGTCCGGAGGCCGGTGACACTGAGTGACACATCAACGAGACCGAACCCCCATGGCTTGAGATCCACCCTGAAGACACATGGAGAACACGTGGCAGTAAGAGTGAGTGAGGTCCCCGAGGCCAAGCGATACGAGGCCCGCGTCGACGCAGAGTCCAAGGTCGCGGGCGTCGCGCAGTACATCCGCACCGCGGAGCTCGTCGCGTTCGTACACACCGAGGTCTCGCCGGAGTACGAGGGCCGCGGAGTCGGGGCGGCACTGGCCCGCACCGCCCTCGACGAGGCGCGCGCCGCGAACCTGCTGGTCCTGGCCACCTGCCCATTTATCGCGGGTTGGATCGCCAGGCACCCCGAGTATCAGGACCTGGTGTACCAGGCCAACAGCAGGGTCAGGGACTGAACGGCCGAGCAGGGCAACGACGGAGGTCGCTATGAGCAGCGGAACCACAAAGAAGACGTACGAGGGCCAGAAGATCACTGTCACGTTCGAGGCGAGGCGTTGCTTGCACGCCGCCGAGTGCGTCCGCGGCCTGCCGGAGGTCTTCGACCCAAGCCAGCGCCCGTGGATCCGGCCCGACGGTGCCGAGGCCGAGCGCCTGGCCGAAGTGGTTCGGCGCTGCCCCTCCGGGGCACTGCAGTACGAACTCGTCGACGGCGGGGCCGAGAACCAGACCGGCCCGAGCAGATGACGCGCAACTCCGTCGGACAGTTGACCGTGCGCGGACCAGGGCCGGCCTGTGTGCGTGCGGGCAGGCAGGGCTGACCCGCTACCCCATCCGTAGGTGCTGCAGGACCAACGCGGCCCTCGGCTCGGCAACTCGCAAGAGGCTCGTCGACCAAATCCTTGGCGCGCCGACGGCCACCCTCATCTGGCCGACCCCGCGGGGCCGCTGGTCCTCTCTGCCGAAGCTGTTGTCCGGTAACGGAGCACGAGGGTCGTCATCACCGCCTATCCTCTTCCCAGGCCAGGCCAGGCCAGCGACGGGAAGACAACCCACGAGCGTCCCTGACCGACAACGAGGTGTGAGATGCCGCATCTGAGTCCGGTCGCAGTGCAGCGCGTCGAGGGCCTCGTCGTCGCGGCTCTCGCCGTCGTCGTGACCGTCACCGCCGGGTACCCGTGGTGGTCGATGCTTGCCCTCTTCCTCGTCTTCGACCTGTCCATGCTCGGCTACCTGCGCGGGCCACGTCTCGGGGCCTTCTGCTACAACCTGGCACACTCTTACACCCTGCCGGCTGCGCTGGGCGCGGTAGCCGTGGCCGCGGCCGGGTTCGGCGACCGGATCGGTTGGCTCGGAGTTCTGGCCCTTGCCTGGGTGTTCCACATCGGCGTCGATCGCGGCCTTGGCTACGGCCTGAAGACGGCCGAAGGATTCGAGCACACCCACCTCGGCTTGATCGGCAAGGCCAGAGGGTCTGACCCGCGTTGACGGACAACCATGATCAAAAGCGGCGAGGCAACCGAGTTGCGCCGGCAGCTCGACGAGCTGGAAGAGGGCGGGGACGACGGCGAGAGCGGCGGACCGCTCTGACAGACAGGGTCGTCAGATGTGCAATCTCTGGCAGGCTACCCGTCTCACCGCTCGCGTCGGAGACGAGCGCCTGACTGCGGCTGGGGCGCGTTCCTGACCGGCATCACGGGCGAACGCCTCTACGCCGCCTGCCTGCTGTCGCTGATGGGCCTACGGCCGGCCGAGGTGTGCGGGCTGCCGTGGTCCGATGTCGACTTCGAGGGCGGAACGATCGCGGCGGGTGACAACAACCGGACGCTCATTGACTGGTGTTAGTGGCTAAGCTGGCGCCCGCCCTCAGCTCAGCGGAGGAAGGAGCGCAGGGAAGGACAACCGGCTGACCTGCACCCCGATCCTCGTAGTACAGCTCGATCGGAGTGCTGTTTCTCGTTCCCGACGGCGATGAACCCATGGTCATTTCCCTTCTATCGTCGGATACTTCGTGGTCGTGTCCGCCCAGTGGGCGAGGTCGACGAGATCGAGCACCCTGGCCACAGTGCCCCGACATTGGGCGAGCCGGCCGATCAGCCGGACGGACTCCGCAACGGTGAGGCTCCCGCCACCGCCGGCACGGCCGCGTCGGTATGAGCCCCTTAGCTGTTACCCAGCGCGCTGCCGCGTGCTCTCAGCCGGTCTCGACCCGCCGGTGTCCGCTGGGTGCTACGGAGGGGCGTCGTCCTGCCGGGCCGGCCCAAAGAGAGTCATCACGAGCGCCACAATGCTGAAGAAGCCGGATCCCAAGGCCAGCAAAAGCGAGGGCACGAAGGCAGGTGGCGGTGGCACCCAACCACCAAGCACCCAGGGCAGCGTGACAAGGACGACGACTGCGACCGTGGTGGCGATTTCATTTATAACGAAGGCGGTCGATATAGCCGAGGCGCCGCGAGCGACTGTGCGGTAGGTCGTGTTGGCAGTTAAAGCAACCAGTACGACCGAGAGCGCGATGAAGGTGAGAGCACCCCAGAACGGCTCCAGGCCGGCGAGCGTGAGGGACACGATGAGCGGCACGGCCGATACCAAGAAGATCCACCGCACTCCCGAGCGCATGTAGCGGTCGGCCGCAGCTGCGCCCCGGCGGGTCTTGTGCAGGTCGGAGTCGAGGTAGAAAAAGACTCCGACGAGAAGTGTGCCGATAAGAGCAGCAGAAACTTCTGCCATGGTCAAAAAGAACTCATCGCTGATTTCTCGCATCGCGACCGACTCCCCTTCAGCGTGGAGGATGTCCCGACGGCAGTCTCTCGGTGACTATACGGACGACCGAGGAGGGCGGGTGCCTATTTGCGGTCTCGGCCTCTCGAGGTGCCAAGTCCATACGTCCAGGCGCGAGTTGTCCGACGTACGCAAGGCACCGTGAGCACCATCCACAGACTGGGAACGGGTTTCGCATTTTGTATCACTCGGGCGTGCTGAAAGCGCGGCGTTGTTGGCGGGTGGCGGTTTGCCTTGGGTGAGGGCGAAGTATGCCGCCGAGCGCAGCCCATCGAATTACGGCCTCTCACGTGCTGGGGTAGGTCTCGTAGTCGCGGGCCGGGCGGCGGTGGACGTGTGCAGGTAGATCTGAACGACACTGCTCTTTGCCGTTCGGGCGGCGCTGGCCTTCGCCGCCAGCCGGGCCGCCCGCCGTCGACTCGATCCGAAGAATAGGCAAGCGACTCAGAGTAACGGCAGCAGGCGGGGCGCAGCTCGTGCGGGCAACTTCCTCCGGCTGCTCGTCGTCGTGCTGGTCAGCTCGCGGGCCCGCGCCGCTGCGGTCGCTCACGGACGCCGACCGAGCGGCCGCGAGGAGCACCCCGAGGCCAACGGGTGCCGGCGTCTCCGCCGTTACCTCATGCGCTTCGGCATGCCCGGAGCGAGCCTGCTCGGACTGCTGGCCGTCCGACCCAGTTCACCGAGGCCATGCTCATCGCCTCGGGGACCTCGCGCTCCCGGGTGCTGCTGCTGTGGCAGGCGACCGCGGTCGTCTTGCGTACGACGTTGACCACCACTCTCCCTGGCCTGTCGTCTTGTCCCTGGTGGCTTGACCTCCGGTTTCACCCGCCCCTGTCGACTGCGTCGCGCTTCCCGGGGCTCGCGTCGCATTCCCCGTCGGAATATCACCCAAAGCGGCTCGGCCCGCCGACCCTGACAGAAGATTTTCCGCTACTTCTGCTCCGGCCGCGGCACCGACCGGGGCGAGCGCACTGCGCCCAGGCCATACCGCACCGCGTCGTCACGGGAGAGCTTCCCCCTGGTGGTAGGCCGAGAGCACGCGTTCGCCGGGGCCGAAGTCGGGTACCCGGCAGCCGAGGACCAACCAGTGACACCACGTCACACGCAGTCGTGACATGGCGCCACTGACGGGTCGGCCTCGCCCGCGCTGTCATGGGTATATGTCAGTTACACCTGTCATCGTCGTCGACCGGCTGAACCTCACCGACGGCGACTTCCACGCCGTCGAGGACCTCACCTTCCAGGTACGGCCCCACCGGAGGCCGACCTCCGGCACCATGCACGACCTGGCGTGGGTCGCCATCGCCGCCACCCCGGCCACCCGGCTCTTCCAGCGGGAACCCCGCCGATGAGCACCGCGCACCGTCGGACGAGCGCTGCGCCGTTCGCAAACTCCCCGCTGTCTAATGCGGCGACGCCGCGGTTGACCCTGTTCCGGCGACAGAGTGTCCGCTGATAGGCGACGCGTCACTGCGCACCCGGCAGCGAAGCGCTTCGCGAACATGTGTCAGTTCTCAATCCAGCAACAGGAGTCAAGAGTGGGAAGCGAGCGGCAACAGCGCCCAACCGGTGTCGACCAGGAGGGTGCCACGTCTGGGGGGCGCCGACGGTTCGCGAGGTCCCTCCGCCCCTGGGTCCCCCTGTTCCCGCTGACGGCTATCGCGTTCGTGCTCGCGTGGCTCAACCGGAGTCCGTGGTGGGGCTGGGTACTTGTCGTGGGGCTGCTCGTGGTGCTCGGTGCGACCGTGCGCTCGTGGGCCCGAGGGCACGCGCTGCTCCGGATAGGTGCGTGGCTGCTCGCCGGGACGCTCGTCCTCGGGGCGGCGGTGCTCGCCTATCCACCGCCGCAGACCCGCATCGCCGGCGGCGGGGACCGCTCGCCGTCCGGGCCGGTGCAGACGCAGCAGGGACCGATCACCGGCGTCTACAACGACGAGCGCACCGTCGAGGTCTTCGCGGGCATCCCCTACGCGCAGGCTCCGGTGGGGGATATGCGTTGGCGTGCGCCTGAGCCGCTGAAGCCGCGCGAGGGCGTGCTCACCGCGAACCGGTTCTCCGCCGTTCCGATTCAGGGCACCTCCAGGTTCTTCACGCGGGCGCTCTCGCAGATCGTGGAGGTGCCCCTGGAAGGCACGCTCCTCAATCCGTATCCCGTGAGCGAGGACAGTCTCTCCCTCAATATCTGGCGGAGCACGAAGCCCGCCTCGGAGGACCTTCCCGTGCTCGTCTACATCCCTGGCGGCGGTTTCGCGACCGGCTCCGGCGCCCTCCCCCTCTACGATGGCGAGTCGCTCGCCTCCCGCGGCGAGGTGATCACCGTCACCATCAACTACCGGCTGGGGGTACTCGGCTTCCTCTCCCATCCCGAACTGTCCGCCGAGTCCGCACACAACGCGTCGGGCAACTACGGGATCCTCGACCAGCTCGCCGCCCTAGCCTGGGTGCGCGACAACATCGCGGCATTCGGCGGCGACCCCGACCGGGTCACGATCGCGGGCGAATCCGCCGGGGGCGAGAGCGTCTGCATCCTCGGTGCGACACCACTCGCCGAAGACCTCGTGGACGGCATCGTCGCCGGCAGCGGAGCGTGCATGGGCACCACGGGGAACACCGAGCGCGGCGACCAGACTGACACGCGTGAGGCGGCTGAGGATGCCGGCCGCCGCCTGAGCGAGCAACTGGGAGGGGCGACCATCGAGGAGATGCGCGAGATGCCCGTCGAGCGCCTCGTGGACGCGGCAGGCGAGCTCGATGCGCACTGGCAACCCTCCGTCGACGGCCATGTGCTCAAGCGCTCGCCGGCGGAGACCTACGCGTCCGGAGAGCAACTGGACGTGCCGACCCTGGTCGGCAGCAACGCGGACGAGGCCTCGCTCGCGCTGGCCAGCCCACCGGACACGGACGTCGACGAGTACCGGGCGTCCGCACGCGAAACATACGGTGAGGGTGCGGATCGGTTCCTCGATCTGTATCCAGGGGACACCGCGGAGCAGGTTCTGGAGTCGCGCCTGCAGGCCGAGACCGACAAGATCATGACGCGTGCCATGCGGCGCTGGGCTCAGCTGCAGACGCAGACGGGCGAGTCGGACGCCTACCTCTACTTCTTCTCACACATCCCTCCCGAGAAGGGTCTCGAAAAGTACGGCGCCTACCACGGCGCCGAGGTCGCATACGCATACGACAACCTCGGCGCCGACAGCGCCGCCGACTACACGGAGGCCGACTACCGGCTCCGCGACCAGATGAGCGCGTACTGGGTCAACTTCGTCCGCACCGGCGACCCCAACGCGCCGGGCCTGCCGGCCTGGCCGACGGTCGCGCAAGCACCCGACCACGTCATGGAGTTCAATGGCGGCAGCGGGATGGCACGTCACCCACGCTCCGACGAGGTCGACTTCTGGATGGACTACGACGGGCCGATCCCCTAGACGAGCACTTCTACACGAGCCCCGGGTAGTCGGGCGAGACGAAGGGTGGTGGGGATCCCTCGTCTGGAATAGGCCCGTTCGGGTATGCACGGCTGGCCAGCGCTTCGCTCCGAGGTCTGTCCCAGTCTGCGAGGTAGGAATGCCCGAATCATCGCCGCGCCGTGCACAGGGTGAGTGCCACCCGCCCGGTGACGTCGTTGAGTTGCGGGTGCACGGCGTGATGGGTGCCGACGCGGATGACATCCTGGATCGGCCGCATGTGCAGCGGGTCGGCGGCGACAGCAAGGGCGGCTTCTACCGGCCCCGCAGAGGCTACGGCGACTCCCGAGGCGCCTGCGGCGTGGTGTTGGAGACATATCGGTGGAGCGATCTCCGCAGCGGGGCCGCCGCGAGGACGCTGTCGCTGGTGTTGCTGTTGCCGTTCATGGCCTGCAACGTGGCGGCATGGATGCGGCCGCGGGCGAAGGTCAGCGGCAGTGTGGTCTGGGTGGGCTGCAGGCTGGTCGGCCTGAGCCTCACGGCCCTGTACGTCCTGTCTTTCGTCGGCGTGGCGTTGGACCTGCTCGCCTGCAAGTGCATGTCCCTGGGTAGTTGCCTCGGAGGCCGGACCTGGCTGTCCTGGCTCGGTGGTCAACCGGTCGGATTGCGCATTGCGCTGTTGTCGCTGGTGCCCGTCGCCGCGATCTGGGTGTTGTGGCTGGTGGGCTCCCGGTGCCCTCGCTGGTACGACAACTTCATCCCACCTACGGTTGCGCCGGCCGACACGGCACTGGGCGCGATCGGGACACGTCACGCCACTCCGGGAGTGATGCGACTTCGCTCCATCCATGTGGCGACCGGTCTCGCCGTGCTCGATCTCAGTTTGATTGCGACGTTGTGGACCGCTCGTGGACCGAACCTCCTTGACGTTCTGCTCACGTTCGGCGCCGCGCTCACCCTTGTCGTCACTGTCGTACTGGTGTGCGTACCTTCCGTCATCGACGCCGTAGCCGGCACCCCGGCGGTCGATGGGGTGGTCCATGCCCTGCGGTCGACTGCCGTGGTGGTGACGATCGCCGTCATCGGGCGGGTCGCGTTCGATCGCAGCGAGTGGCCCGCCGAAAACGGACTGCCCGGCCACGACGTCGCGGTCGTGCTGCTCTTCGGGACACAGGGCGCCCTACTCGCGCTGCTCGGGATCGCCGCACTGGCGGGCCGGGAGGGCAGCCTGAGGAGGCTGCGCTGGTCGGGTGCGCCGCTGTTCGCGTGTCTGGCGGTGGGACTGGCGGTCGGCTTTGCCACCGAATTCAACTACCGCGTATCGGACTACCTCGACCGCGATCTGCCCACCCCCGACGTGCTGCCCACCAGCCCTGTTCTGGCATACAAGTGGACGATGTTCGGGTTCTTCGTGTCGGTCATTGGCGCAGCAGTCGCAGGTGCGGTGATGGTGCTGTTCACGCGGTGGAGTCGACGACGATCAGCGGAAGACATCGTCGCGCGCGACTTTCCTGACGCAGATGCGGGGACGACCCGACGGCGGGCAGAAGTACGCGACGCAATCGCCCGGGCGCAATTCACGGAACGGCTGTTTCCGCTCGGATTGACCTACTGCTGCCTCGTCGCGCTGAGCCTGGGTTTCACCGCTCTGGCCTTGGACGAGCTGCAGCCCAGTGTCGCCGTGGAGGGCCTGGTCAGCTTGCCATCCGATTTCGTCAGCGCGGGCACCCAACTGGGGAGCTACCTGATGGCGTTGCTGTTTCTCGGCCTGTTCTTCGGAGGGCTGTTCGCCTACCGTACGACCACTTTTCGTCGCTATATCGGTACGCTCTGGGACCTCGGGATGTTCTGGCCGCGCGCCGCTCACCCCTTCGCCCCACCGTGTTACGCCGAGCGCGCCGTGCCCGAACTCGCGTGTCGTATCAGCATGCTGGTCCGGCAAGGAAGATACGTGTTGGTAGCGGCGCACAGCCACGGGTCGGTACTCGCTCTGGCGAGCGTCCTGCAACTGGAGGCGTCCGCGCTCTCCAGGGTTGCCCTGCTGACGCACGGTTCACCGCTGAGATGCCTCTACAGCACGCTGTTCCCGGCGTACGTGGGCAGGGATGTGCTGAGTGAAGCCGGCCGCCGGTTGGGCTGGCGCTGGGTGAACCTGTGGCGTGACACCGATCCCATCGGCAGTTGGATCTTCACGTCCGGACGCGGCGGTGACGACGCGCTGCCGCAGCGGTCCGAGGTGGACCGCAGGCTTCGGGATCCGCAGAATCTCGAAGCCCGAGGCCGTGACACCGTGTGGCCTCCGATGTGCGGTCATCGGCCGTGCGTGACGGACGACCGATACGAGGCGGCGGTCTGCGAGTTGTCCGAGCGGCTCCGGACGGGCTGAGATGGCGTAGCAACCTCAGTGCGCGTTGGGGTTGTGGGTTGGCCGGGCGTGTCGCACACCGGTCCGATCGATGAGCCCCGACCGGGTCGGTAGAAGGATATGGGTCGAATGCGGCGGTACCCGTCTGATCTGACTGACGTCGAGTGGGAGATCGTGGAGCCGATGCTGCCGTCGCCGCAGTGGATGGGCAAACCAGAGAAGCATTCACGCCGGGCGGTCGTCGACGGCATCCTCTATGTAGTGCGGACCGGGTGCGCGTGGCGGTACCTACCGGTTCACTTCCCGCCCTGGCAGACCGTGGACTCCGACTTCCAACGCCTCAACAGGAAGGGCATGACCGAGGAGATTCTCTCCGAGCTGTGGGAACGGGTCCGCCTGGCCACGACCGGCAGGCCGAGCTTTGACGAGTCGCCGATCGGCGGCTCTTCCGGAAGGAGCGCACCATGGCCGTCTCGTTCGTCAATCCCGAGGGACTACCGGCGACCGACCTGTACCGTCACGTCGCGGTCGCGACCGGCACGAAGCAGGTCTTCATCGCCGGCCAAGTGGCCGTCGACGCGGACGGGGGCACGGTCGGCGCCGGAGACCTCGCCGCGCAGGTCGAGCGGTGCTACCTCAACGTCGCCAAAGCTCTGGCCGGGGTCGGTGGGTCCTTCGGTGATGTGGTACGCCTCACCGTGTACGTCGTCGACTGGACCCCGGACAAGATGACGCCTTTGATCGACGGCATCACCCGAGCCGCCGCGAAACTCGAAGTCACTCCGGTCCCGCCGTTCACCGGGCTGGGCGTCAGCGCCCTCGCCGGCCCCGACTACCTCGTCGAGGTCGAGGCCACCGCCGTCATGGACTGAGAGCGGGTTTCAGATTTGCTGTCAGTCGGGCGTGTTGAAGGTGCGGCGTTGTCGGCGGGTGGCGGCTTCGCCTCGTGTGAGACGGCGGAGCATGCCGGATGGGGGTCTCTGCGTGGTGGCGAGTAGGGCTCCTTGGCGCCGTTGCGGTCCGGCCAGGACCCAGACGGTGACCAGTTGGCCGAGGGTGTCGGTGATGATGAACCGCTTCCGGCCGTTGACAGTAACTCTGCCCTGTTCATCGTGATTTTCCACGAAATGTGGTGTCCGAGGGGCTACACGAACCGTTGCCTCACCGCCGATGACGCTCGGCGCAACTCTGAAGCTCGCGCAGGTCTAGCTACGAGTGCCAGGAGCAGCCGATGCGCGGCCGTCGGGCAGTCCTGCGCGGCCAGGGTGAGGACGTCGCCGGGAAGCGGGAGCAGCAAGGTGTAGCCGACACTGCCCACCGGCTCCGGCGGCATGCCGGGCACACCCCCGGAGCCCGCTCAGGCCGCCACGGTAACCGCCGGCACCACGTCGGGCGGGTCCAGCCGGAAGGCGTCCGCCGCCGCGTCGTCGGGCTGCTCGTGCGCGGCCCGCTCGGCCCGGACCCGCGCGACGTAGTGCGCCACCTCTTGGTCGACCCGCTCGTCGCCCCAGCACAGCCGGCTACCGCCGTCGGGACGTTTGTGCCTGAGCGGGGTCACCCTCGCAATCGGGCGTTCAGCGCTCCAACGAGCGCAGGCGGTTGTTGACGTCGTGCACTCCCGGAATGCTCCAGGCGCGGGCCTGGGCTTCCGCGCTCACATCAGCGGACGTGACCGTGCCCTCCAGGATGACCACGCGGTTCTGCACTTCGATGCAGATGTGTTCATGACGCAACCGCAGATCCCGCTGCATGCGCTCAAGCAGTTGGCAGGCCAGACGGGCATCAGCAGAGGTCGGACCGGTCTGAAACAGCGATGGGGGGTCGTCGGGAACGAACCAGGGGACGTAGGTCATCGTGCCTCCTCGCGGGTGCTTCGGTGTTCCGGTGGCTCGCGTCCGACCGGCGAAACACCGGTCGGGGGTAGCCGAAACTCAGCGTTGGGCCGGGGGCACCGGGTACGGCGGAGCGACCCCCCTCGGGCCGAAGAACGGCGCGTAGCCGTAATACCAGTACACGTCCTCGTAGTAGCCGGTCTCCTCGACGACCTCCGGGTCGTACGTCGGGGCCTGCTCGATCTTCTCGCGGGTCAGGTCGACCCGTACCGTGTCGTCGGTGACGTCGCTGATCGCCTCGACAGGGATGAAGGTGGCGGTGGCGCCGATACCGAGGACTCCTCCGTGCTCGACTCGCAGGAAGCGCACCTTGTGCTCGTCGCGGTCGATCAGCAGGTCGTCGACCTTGCCCAGGTCGTCGCCGTTGGCGTCGAGGACGTGCCGGCCGCGTACGTCCTGCTCGGCAGCCGCGATCGTCTGCCCGGAGTCACCAAGCTTGATCAGAATCGCTGTCGTGTCGTGTGGCATGAGCTGCTCCTTCCGTAGCGTCTGTTCCCTTTCCGCTACCCACCTGGCGTCCCGGACTAGACGACGAAACGATGACGGTCCCTGCCCACTTTCGTGACGGCTGGCGGCGGTATCTTTGATCGAGTACGACCTGTGCGCATATGTCCGCTGACTGAGGGGGGATCGTGCCCGACCAGATCGACCTCGCTCGCCTGCGGCACGTGCTCGACGGACCGTGGGCCGCAGTCCGCAACGCGCACCGGGAGCACCTCGACGCGCGTTTCCTCCCGGTGTACGGCGAGACCGGTGACCAGGCACGGGAGCGGATCTCCCGGTTGCTCACCGAACTTCCCGCCGAGCTGGGCATGGCGTCGGCCTTCCCCACCGAGTACGGCGGCAACTCCGATGTCGGCGGCTCGATCATCGCCAGCGAGATGCTGGCGCAGGTCGATCTGTCGCTGATGGTCAAGGCGGGCGTGCAGTGGGGCCTGTTCGGCGGCGCGGTCGCGGCTCTCGGCACCCGACGGCACCATTACGCCTATCTGCGGGACATCATCTCCGGCACGGTTTTTGGCTGTTTCGCCATGACCGAGACCGGGCACGGCTCCGACGTGCAGCAGCTGCGCACCACCTGCACGTACGACCCGCAGACGCAGACCTTCGACCTGCACACCCCGCACGAGGCGGCCCGTAAGGACTACATCGGCAACGCCGCGCGGGACGGGCGGATGGCGGTGGTCTTCGCGCAGCTGATCACAAACGGGGAGCGGCACGGCGTACACGCGTGGTTGGTGCCGATCCGCGACGCGCAGGGCAACCCGATGCCCGGCGTGCGCATCGGCGACGCCGGGCCCAAGGCCGGGCTGCTCGGCGTGGACAACGGGCGACTCACCTTCGACCACGTGCAGGTGCCCAGGGAGATGCTGCTGGACCGCTACGGTCAGGTCGCGCCGGACGGCACCTACTCCAGCCCGATCGAGAACGACTCCCGCCGCTTCTTCACCATGCTCGGCACCCTGGTCCGTGGTCGGGTGAGCGTCGGCGGCGCCGCGTCGGCGGCCACGAAATCAGCGCTGACCATCGCGGTGCGCTACGGCGACATCCGCCGCCAGTTCGGCACGCCCGACGCCGACCGGGAGGTGCTGCTCAACGACTACCTCGCCCACCAGCGCAAACTGCTTCCCGCCCTGGCCACCACGTACGCGCTGCACTTCGCCCAATCCGAGCTGGTCACCGCGCTCAACGAGGTCCAGGGCGGCGACGGGCCGGTCGACGAACACCGCCAACGGGAGCTGGAGTCCCGGGCCGCTGGTCTCAAGGCAGCGCAGACCTGGCACGCGACCCGCACCATTCAAATGTGCCGCGAAGCCTGCGGCGGTGCGGGCTACCTGGCCGAGAACCGGCTGCCCAGCCTCAAGGCCGACACCGACGTCTTCACCACCTTCGAGGGCGACAACACGGTGCTGCTGCAACTGGTAGCCAAAGGACTACTCACCGGCTACCGGGACGAGTTCGGCTCGCTGGACGGCTGGGGGCGGGCCTCCTTCGTCGCCGAGCAGGTCCGCGAGATGGTGCTCGAACGCACCGCCGCGCGCTCGCTCATCGAACGGCTGATCAGCGCCGTGCCCGGCCGTGACGAGGAGGTCGCCGTCACCGACCGCGGCTGGCAGCTCAAGACCTTCGAGGACCGCGAGAGGCACCTCCTCGACGGCGCGGTCCGCCGCCTGCGCAACGGCGCGGCCACGAAGAAGGACCGACCCTTCGACATCTTCAACGACGTCCAGGACCACGTCCTGACCGTCGCCGCCGCGCACATCGACCGGATCACCCTGGAGGCGTTCGTCGCCGGCATCAACGACACCGCCGACCCGGCGGTCCGGGCGCTGCTCACCCGCGTCTGCGACCTCTACGCGCTCAGCGTCATCGAGACCAACAAGGGCTGGTTCCTGGAGCACGGCCGGCTCACACCGGCCCGCTCCAAGACCATCACCGGCGTCGTCAACGGACTACTCAAGGAACTACGCCCGCACATGCGCGACCTCGTCGACGGTTTCGCCATCCCTCAAGAATGGCTGCACGCCGCGATCCTGCGCGAGGAACCCCACCGGCAGGAGACCATGACCGCCCACGACGACGCCGGTGACCCGCAGGTGGTTCCAGCCTGGGCAGGATGACTCCGGTGACGCCGCCGTCTGGGTGGAGGGGTTCAGAAGCTAGTTGTCGGCGGAGTCGCGGACGGTGCTGCCGGATTCATTTGTGGCGCGCCGTCGACCACCTTGCGGTTGAGACTCACCTGCGCGGTGCCGGCGCCGCCGACCTGAATGTCGTCATACGCCTGGAGCCGGTGATCGGCGCCGAGGTAGAGCACCGACATGACCAGAGGCATCGGTTCGTCACCTTCGAGTCCGCGCAATCCCGCCCCGCCAGTGGAACCCTGCACGGCCAGCCGGGTGGCGACCGCGGCGGTCTGCGGCAGCGTCGTCACCTTCCGCTGGTGAGTGTGGCCGGCCAGGACGAGCGGCGTCGCACCGTTGAGCGCGGTCGCTGATGCGGGGTCGTGCACGAGAGCGATGTCCACCGGTTGGTCCAGCGAGCGGATCGTCGCGGCGAGCTGCTTCCCAGTGCCCTCGACCGTCGCCGCTGGCTCCTCCCAGGGCCCGGCCTCGGCCTCCTGCTTGTCGGGCGTGAATCGAGGATCGCCGATCCCGGCGATCGTCACTCCGGCGATCGTGGTGACGGAGTCGTCCAGGACGACCGCGTTCGGCTGGCTGGCCACCGCAGCGGCGGTTCGGGGTGAGTCGTGGTTGCCCCGGATGTAGACGTAGGGCGCGTTGAGCTGGCCGATCATGGAAACGTACGAGGTCTCGGGTTCGCTGCCCCAGTCGGTGATGTCCCCGGTGTCGATGACGAGGTCGATGTCGTACTGCTCGACCACGGTTCTGATCATCGGCCAGGCGGCGGGGTTCAGGTGCAGGTCCGAGACGTGCAGGATCCGGGTGGTGTCGGGCGCGGCCTGGTAGATCGGCAGGGTCGACACGGTGGTGTACAGCTCGCCGACGTTGCCGACGAGGCGTTGGAGTTGCTCGGCGTAGCGGTTGTAGTCATCGGCGATTCGTTGCGCGTCACCGATCAGCGCCGGGGCGTTGACCAGCAGGCCCTCGTATCGGGGTTCGGCCAGCGCCTGCGGTCGCATCGTCAGGGCGGCCGTGCCGAGGGTGCCGCCGGTGACCAGCAGCGCGAGGCCACCCGACCAGGCGACGCGGCGCACGGACCGGAACGTCAACCCCGCGAGCAGCATGGACGCCAGGACCGACACGCCGAGCGTACGGAGCCCGAGCCGGACCAGGGCATCGCGGAGGTCATCAGGTGCCGTGGCGCCGGCGTGAGCGAGGCCGGCGGGGTCGTCGAGCAGCGCCTTGGTGCGTCGCTGGTCGAGTGAGTCGAGGCGGACGGTCAGTCGTGCGGGGCCGTCGTGGCTGTCGAGGAAGAGCGACCCCAGTGGGGGTATGGCGATCTCCGTGCCACCGTCCGCGGACGGGGTCAGCTGGAAGACGACCCGGAACGGCCCGACGTCACTGGCGCCTCTGGCCCCGAGGAGGGTGCCGACCGTGATGCCCGTGGCGGTGACGGCGACCAGGGCGACCGCCGCCAGGACACTGCCTGCCCACGGCGAGCGCATGATCCGCCCTGGCCGAGCAGCCGCGTGCCTGAGGCGTTCGGCCAGGGCGGTACGACGCGGCGGTGCCGCGTCCGGGGGCGGAGTCACGAGAGGATCCGATCTGTGGGGTAACCGAGGGGACGGCCGGGGGTCAGTCCGAGAGGGCGGCCTGGTCTTCGGCCCCTGGGCACAGCAGGCCGAGCAGGCCGGCGGCGAACAGCTGCCGCCGGACGACAGGCGCGAGGTTCTCCAACCGCAGCGCGCCGCCCCGCACGGCGACGGCGCGTTGGCAGGCCACGAGCGTTCCCATGCCGGTGGAGTCGATGAAGGTGAGGTCACCGAAGTCGAGGATGACGTCTTGCACCGAATCAGTCGCCAACGCCGCAATGACCGCGTCGTGCACGAGTCCGCTCGTTGCGAGGTCCATCTCCCCACCCAACCGGATGCGGGTGGTGGCCCCCATCTGCAACGTGTCGACTGTCAACTCCAACGCACGACTCCTAACCGTGGCAGCGCCAGGTGAAACATGCATGGATGCAATGAATTATTGCCGCAGGCCAGCCTATCTTCTGCGGGAGCCATGTCCAAGATCGCCAAGTGCGAGGCGTCTTCGTCGCTCACTGTGCCGCAGGGCTCCGCTCGGCCAGCAGAAGGGCGATGTCGTCGTGCGGCTCGCCGCCCACGTGCCGGTGCACGGCGTCCCAGACCGCGTCGAGACAGTTGTCCACCGACGGCTCGGCCAGACACGCCCTCAGCGCAGGCATCGGAAAGAAGCGCCGTTCGCCGTCACGTGCCTCGATCAGCCCGTCGGTGAGGACCAGCAGCCGGTCACCGACGTCCCAACGGTCCACCTTCCCCGGTGTCCGAGGCCCACCCAGACCCAATGGTCGATCCGGCGCAGACGCCATCAACTCCTCCAGTTCTCCGGAGCGGTGCCGCAGAAACGGCGCGGGGTGACCGCAGTTGACGGTCCGGATCTCGCCCCCGCGTAGCTCGACCAGAACGGCCGTGACGAACGTCGCGCCCTGGGCGGGAGTCGGCTCCCGAGCGACGAGATCATCCAGGTCGCGCGCCACCTGCGTCAGGTCGGGCCGAACGATCGCCGACTGCCGGAACGCCCCCGCCACCGCCGAAGCCAGCCGCACCGCGGCAAGCCCCTTGCCGCAGACGTCACCGACGATGATCCGCAGCCGGTCCTGGTCGACCACCACCTCGTACAGGTCGCCACCCACGCCGGCCTCCTCGTAAGCCGAGACATACCGGGCCGCCAACTCCACCCCGGCCGCATACCGCGGCGGCTCACGCAGGATCGCAGCCTGGGTGATCCGCACTATCTCGGCCATCCGACGCAGACGCTCCTCCCGTCCCGTTCGAGCCCGCGCGACGTACACCGCCACCAGGCTGACCGAGATGACCACCGCCACCCGCAGCAGGTGATCGAGGCTGCCGAGCATCCCGCTGGGCAGCCCGGCCCCCACCGCCGCCCCGGTCGCGGTGGCCGACACCACTGCAGTCCGGCGAGGGCTTTCGACGGCGGCGGCGAACAGCGGGGCAAGGGCCAGAAAACCAATGAGTACGGCATGGGTGCCCGCCGCGACGTCAATCAGCAGGACCACCGCGATGAATCCGATGGCCAGCCGCACCCCGAGCCAGCGGGTCCACCGGCCCGGCTCCGCGTCAGCGACGGAGGAACGGGCGGACGGCTCCCTGCCCTCGCCGCTCTCAACCGGAGGGTTGGGCCGCATGGCTCCGCCGATCCGGATCGTCGCCCGCTGGCGATGACTCTGGGTCGAGCTGTCGGCGTAGCGCCTCGATCTCCGCGCGCAGGGCCGCGATGTCGTCGGCGGTCGCCGGCGCGGTGCCGCCCTTCTGGGAGACCCGATCCACGATCCAGGTCGCCAGTGAGCCGGTGACGAAACCGATGAGGCCGATGCCGCCGATCATGAGCCCCAACGCGACGAACCGGCCCGTCCCGGTGACGGGGAAGTGATCACCGTAGCCGACGGTCGTGATGGTCACCGTCGCCCACCATAGAGCGTCGTCGAACGACGCGATGTTGCTGCCCGCCGCGGACCGCTCGGCGTCCAGCACCGCCAGCGCGGACACCAGCACCAGCAGCATGGTGGTGGCGCCCACGTAGACGGCGAGCCGGCCACGTGCCCACGACTCCGCGCGTCTGCTCAGGCTCAGCACCACGGTGATCAGCCGCAGGGCACGCAGCGGGCGCAGGACGGGGAGCACCAGAACCGCGAGGTCGAAGAGGTGATCGCGCAGGAAACGCCGCCGGGCTCCGGTCAGGCTCAGCCGCACTACGAAGTCGACCCAGAACGTCAGCCAGATGAGAACAGTCGTCGCCTCGCACACCCGCAGCCAGGATTCCGCCAGGTCGGGCCGCAGGATCGGTGCCGCGTAGACCACGAGAAAAAGGACCGACAGGACGGTCAACGGGAGTGCCGTCAGCCGCTCCCATCGCGCGGCCCGGTCGGCAGGCAGCGCTTCAGTCCTCACCTGCATGAACGGCCCACCCGACGATTGTGCGTGCACCCGTGCAATCATTTCTAGGTGAAACTGTACGGGGAAGGCGGCACCGCGTCGACCGCAGGTAACGACCAGCTGGTTGACGGCCTGTCTGCGCTGGCCCGCACCTTGGTAGGGATCACCGCCCGAACCCTGGCGTCGGTGGACGCCGAGGTGACCCTGCCCCAGTACCGGACACTTGTCATTCTCGCGTCCCGTGCTCCGCTGCGCACCGTGGATCTCGCGTCCCTGTTGGGGGTGCACCCGTCGACGGCGACGAGGACGTGCAATCGCCTCGTACGGCGGGAGTTGGTGGCCCGCCGTCAGCAGGCCGACGACCGGCGGGTCGCCTGGTTGAGCCTCACCGAGGGCGGCAAAACGCTCGTGGGCGATGTCATGCGACGCCGGACCGCCGAAATCCGGCGCCTCCTGAGCGTCGCCGACTCCGGACGCCGGCGCACGCCCGCCGAGCTGATCAACTCCCTGGTGATCGCCGCCGGAGAGCCGACGGAGGAGCTGTGGTGGCAGCACTGGGAGCAGTCAGCGTCGGTACCTGACGACGCGAGCCATCGAGCAGGTACCGTTACGCCCTGACGATACCTGCAGTCATGCAGGTATCTTGGCGTACCTTATGGCGTCGGCTCGTGGGAGGTGGCAGAAGCCCGTGTTCAGCATCCGGTCCTCCGGTGCGGGGCTCGCGCCGAGGACCCTCCACCTCTCCGGAGAACTGGACATGGCCGTATCCGGCCAACTCCGCGACGCCGTCGAGCGCACGCTCGCGGCGACCTCGACGCAATGGCTGATCGTCGATCTTCAGGACACCACAATGATCGACTCCGGTGCGATAAAGGAGTTTGTCGACGTCCACCGGCTCGCCGCCCGACAGGGACGGGTCCTGATCCTGCGCAACGCCAGCGGAATCGTCGCCGAGGTACTCCGGGTCACCGGGGTGGCGGCGACGCTCGGGCGTCCCGCCAACCGGCCGACCGGCACGATTTACGGCTCGCCGACCGGCAGATGACATTCGCGTGCCACGAATGAGATGGACCATCCTGCGCGACTTCGACGGTGGTAGCACCCGGATCACCCTCGCCGGCGGCCTCACCCCAGAGGCCGAACCACATCTTGCCGCCCTGCTGTGCGCGGGTGCCCTGGACGCCCCGCTGACCCTCGTGGTCGACCTCGACACAATCACGACGTCGGACGTCGTCCCGATCGGCACGTTCCTCGCCCGGTGGGCCGCCGACCGCTCCGCCGGGCCTGAGCTGACGGTGTCGGCTAATCCGCTGACTCCCCCGGGACGCCTGCTGCGCGCCACACTCGGTCAGCACGCGATCCTCGGCAGGGCTCTGCTCGAACACCCCGCCAGACGTGCGCCGGTCTCTGCGTATCGCGCGCACCTGCGACTTCCCGCTGACGCGCGGTCGCCCGCCGCTGCCCGCAGGCTCGTCGCCCGGCAGTGTCATGCCTGGGGCATGCACGCGGTGGCCGACCGAGTGATGGTCATCGCCTCGGAGCTGGTCAGCAACGCCGTCCAACACGCCAGAACCGACATGGACATCACCGTCGCCGACGTGGCGGGATCGCTGAGGATCAGCGTCCGAGACCGCGACGGCGAAACACCCGACTCCACCACCCCGACCCTCCCTCGTCAGGTCACCGAAGGTGGTCGTGGCCTGCCGATCATCGCCGCCCTCACCACGCACTGGGGCTTCTTCCCCTTCGGCGACGGCAAGACCGTCTGGGCCGCGATCGACGGCCCCCACGGATCACCCGTCAGCGGACGAGTTTTCCCGATCTCGCCGCCGGGGCCGCAGCGGCCGGCGGACCCGATGTAGCACGCCGAACCAGGCGGGCGCCTCGCGCGACTCGTCGAACGCCCGAGCGATCACCACGTCGGTCGATGAGTGCAACAAGATGGAGATCACGATTGTCAGGGCGACGAGGTGAAACACCTCGTCACCCGCAGCGATGCCGGACTCCAGGACCAGCAGCCCGTAGACGACGGAAGCGAACCCCTTCGGCCCGAACCACATCGCGGCGGCCTGCTCCCTGGCGCCGAGCCCGGACCGCAGGAACGAGATCCACAATGCGACCGGGCGGGCCACGAAGATGGCCAGCACCGCGAAGGCCCAGCCGGTCCACGAGATCTCACCCAGGAACCGCACCGAGATCAGCGCGCCGAAGACCAGCAGCGCGGCGAGTTTCAACAGCTCAGCGATGTTCTCCCCGAAATGTTCGAACGCAGCCCGTTCCCTCGGCCCGAAGGTCGCCACGGTGATCCCGGCGGCGAACGCCGCCAGGAACAGGTTGCCGTGCGTGACCTTGCCCAACGCCAACACGAGCAGCCCGATCGCCACCCCGTTCAGCGGCGCGTACGCCGCGGACGCCGCAAGCCAGCGGGTCCGCTCCAAGGCGATCGCCAGCAGTGGCACCAGCACACCAATGAGCAGGCCCACCGCCAGTTCGCTGGCAATCCTGCCCAGGTGCAGGTCGTCCGAGCCTGCGGCCAAAGCCAGCAGCAGCACCACGAACGGGAGGACCAGACCGTCGTTGACGCCGGACTCCACGTTGAGCAGATGCCGCAGTCGGGCCGGAACCTTGTCATTGCCCACCAGCGCCGCCGCGAACACCGGGTCGGTGGGGGCCAGAACAGCGCCGATCAGTAGCGCCTCCGGCCAGCCCAGGCCAGCCACGAAGTGGGCCAACAGTGCGGTGATCAGCAGGGTGAGCGGTAGGCCCCAACCCAGCGCCCGGCCGGGCAGCCGCCACGCCGAACGCAGGTCCGCCCAACCGACCCGCATCCCATCGGTGAACAGCACCGCGAACAGGGCAAGCTCCGCGAGCTGCGCCACGATGGGGGAATCGGAGTGCAGGTGCAGCAGCCCGGTGGTGTCCTCGCCAAGGATGAACCCGGCAACCAGGAACAACGCCGCGGTGGACAGGATGGTGCGGTGAGCCAGCGCCGAGAGCAACACCGCCACCAGAAGGACAACGGCGAACGACAGCAACAGCATCGGTCACGCTCCACGGACATGCGTCATGACGATGCCGAGAAGACCTCTCGACGCCCCGCTGGGTCCGAATGATCATAGCGTCGTTCGTGTACGGGCACGCTGGCCATCAGGGACAGTGTCAACACTCGTAGGCTCACCTAGCCCGCATGGTCGCGCACTTCCAGCTCCTCGGACTCGACGAGTCCCTGCACTCGGGACAGACCGCGTCCGTCACGTTCGACTTCGGCAACGGACACAAGGTCACCGGTCCGGCACCGGTCGCCGCCCCGTTGACCCCCGACGCACCGCCACCACCGATCGTCGAACGCGAGGGCAGCGATCACGGCGGCTGATGTCCGCTGCGACGCAGCAAGCCGCCACGGACCGTCCCCGGTCGTCTTGTGGCGTCGGCCCTGGCTCGGTGCGGCGAGGCCCGATGAGGTCGATCGTCACCAAACCGTCACGGTTTCGGGGTCGTGCCGCCACATGCCAGGGAATTTCGTTGCGGAGGCGGTACGACGGAGCGGAGGAACCACGAATGAGCAGAAGGCATGGCTGGGTGCGCCCAGCAGCGGCAACCCTCTCGGCGGTGGTCCTGCTCGCCGGGGGCTGCACCGACGAGCCCGCAGCGCCGCAACCCAGTCCCGTGCCGACGCCCACCACCGCGCCGGGCACGGTCGCACGGGCGCAGGTGGGCGACCAGCTCACCGTGACCGCGACCGTCGAGACGGTCATCACCGAAAGCGCGTTCGTCGTCCGCGACGTGGACCTGACCGACGGGACCCTGCTCGTTCTGTCGACGGGCCCGTCGGTGCCCGCCGCGCCGCAGTTGGTGACCGTCGAGG
This sequence comes from Micromonospora sp. WMMD964, assembly GCF_029581455.1. NCBI lineage: Bacteria > Bacillati > Actinomycetota > Actinomycetes > Micromonosporales > Micromonosporaceae > Micromonospora > Micromonospora sp. WMMD964. The sequence continues at coordinate 5,631,642 of NZ_CP120860.1, forward strand.
GCACCGTGATCCGGTTCTCCCACGGCGACCTCACCGGCCGCTACCACCTCGGGCCGCGGGGACCGTACCGGGCCTTCGAGGGCGGGCGCGCGCTCGTCGCCCGGGAGTTGACCGTCTGGTGACGATCCTCTGCGTGCCGCGGAGAGGTGCACGTCGCATCGCCGAGCCGGGCGCGCCCGGCCGCCCCAGCCCGCACCGGCCGTTTCCAAGAATCCGCGGACAGCGGCTGCCTATGGTGAGGCTGACGCGACAGAAACGCACCGACGGGTCGCCTGCGAGGACGATGGGCAAGCAACATGGAGCGGTTCCTGGAGGCACTCTGGGACACGGGCAGCGTGAGCGGTCGCCTCGTGACCAGCATCGTCCTGATCGTGCTGGCCTTCGTCATCGCCGCCCTGGCCGGGCGCCTGTCCACCCTGCGGGTGAAGGACACCACCAACCGCTACTACCTGCGCAAGGCGACGCACTACCTGACCGTCATGGTGCTGCTGTTCGCGCTGGCGCTGCTGTGGAAGCCGTTCGCCGGCCGGATCGGCTTGGTCGTCGGACTACTCGGCGTCGGTCTCGCGCTGGCCCTGCAGGAGGTCATCGGCGCCTTTGCCGGATGGATCAGCATCATCACCGGCCGGCAGTACCGCGTCGGGGACCGGATCCAGATGTGCGACGTACGAGGTGACGTCCTCGAAATCACCCCCCTGCGCACCCGCATCCTGGAAAGCGGCTCGTCCACCGACCCGGAATCCTGGATCCGCGGCCGCCAGTACACCGGCCGGGTTGTCTCACTGTCGAACCGCTTCGTGTTCTGCACACCGGTCTACAACAGCAGCATGGTCCTGGACCACCTGTGGGAGGAGCTGACGCTGCCCATCCCCTACGAGGCCGACTGGCACCTCGCCGAGAGCATCCTGTGCGAGGAAGCCCAGAACGTCTCCTCGACAGCCGAGGCACGCACTGCCATCGACGCGATGCGCCACCGCTACCCCACTGCCGAGGCGGAAGTCGATCCCCGCGTGTTCGTCCGCGCCACCTCGAACTGGATCGAGCTGTCGGCACGGTTCGTGGTGCCGGTGCGCGGCGCCCGTCAGGTCAAGGACCAGGTCACCCGGCGGGTGCTGGATCGCTTCGCCGAAAGCGGCATCCGGGTGGCATCGGAGACCCAGGACATCACCATCCACTCACCCCACCCGATGAAACCAGCCGCCGCCACCTCGGCCGACCACCGGTAGCGGTCTCGAACGTTCCCTCGCTGTCAACGACCGGAGACCGACGACCGCCGCGCGTACCAGCGACGACCGGGCATGGCCGTCACCCCGTACACCACCGTGCTCGCCGCCACCACCAGACTCCCGGCAGCCCACGGCCGAGGATCCCGTACCCCCCGTCCCGGCTGTAGGTCAGATCGAACAGCGCCGACCGGCCCGAACCACCCCAGGAACACCACACCGAGACAGGGCAGCCCCAGCGCCGGCTTCAGCGCGAGCACCACCGGCAGTCGACGCAGCACCAGCACCGCGACCACGAACGCCACCAACGGCCAGCCCAACTCGCGCCACGCACGCCACGGCACCTCGACGCCGAGCAGGAAGAACAGCGGCAACACCAGATAGCGGGTCAACGCGTCGTCGAGCTCATGCGCCGACGCCCACGACCGGTCCCCGACGACCGTGTTGTGCGCCAGGCCGGCGACGATGCGCCGGCCCCTTGTCGACATCAGCGGACAGCCCGCGCGACATTCGGGTGTGCGCGACGATGACCTTGTGATGACGATGAGCTGCGCACCGTGAGCCGGCCCCGTACGGCCGCCGCGCGGCTGGCCGAGATACGGGAGAGCTTCTGGCTGGTGCCGGCGCTCTTCTCCATCGGCGCGGTGGTGGCGGCGATCGGCCTGTCGGCGCTGGAGCTGCAGTTGAATCTCCCCTTCGGAGGGGTCGTGCCCAGCGGCCCCGCCGGCGCGCGGTCGCTGTTGTCCTCGATCATCACGGCGATGATCTCCTTCACCGCGCTGGTCTTCTCCATCACGGTCGTGGCCCTGCAGTTGGCGAGCAGCCAGTACTCCCCCCGCGTCCTGCGGACCTTCCTGCAGGACCGGACCATCCAGGCGACGCTCGGTACGTTCGTCGCGACGTTCCTGTTCGCCATGGTGGTACTGGCCGCGCTACCGGACCAGGCGAACCAGGGGCTGCCCGAGCTGTCCCTGGCGGTGTCGATAGCGCTCGTCCTGGTTAGCAGCGCCACCTTCATCTACTACCTGCACCACATCACCACCGTGATGCGGGTGTCACACATCATCGGTTCCATCGGCGCACAGACCCGACGGTCGATCGCCCGACTCCCTCCGCCCGACGAACCCCAGGTCGTTGCCCTCGGCGAGCTGACACAGACCGTGCCGGCCTCGGCACCCGGAATGGTCAGCAACGTCGACCTTGCCCTCCTCGCGTGGCTGGCCCGCGAGCACGACTGCACCATCACCGTCGTGCCCACACCGGGTGACTTCGTCGTCGCGGGAGCACCGCTGCTGCGCATCCACCGGACCGCTGGCGCCACGCCTTCCCCGGTGCCCGTCGACGCAGCCGAACAGGGCGTGACCATCGGCGTGGAACGCACCCCGGGCCAGGACCTCGGGTTCGGCTTCCGCCAGCTCGCCGACATCGCCGAACGTGCGCTGTCCCCCGGCATCAACGACGTCACCACCGCCGTACGCGCGGTGCAGGAAGCACACGACCTCCTTCGCCGGCTCGCCACCCGTCCCGACCCGACCCACATCGTCCGCGACGACGACGGCACTGTCCGCGCCCAGATGCGGAGCATCTCGTACGACACCATCCTGGCGATGATCATCGACGACATTCGACTCGTCTCCCGCCAGCAGCCACGCGTTCAGCGACTGCTGGACTCCGTCGTCAGTGACGTGGCATCCGTCGCACTCCCCCTCCACCAAGCGGCGGTCCGGCGTCGGCTATCAACGTCAGCGGCTGACAACCAGCCCTGACAACCTCGAGCCAACCTCCGCGTACCACCCCCGGCGAGGGAACTGCCGCCCATGTCGATCACGACGTAACCCCGGGCGGATGCTGCGGCGACGTTGAATAATCCGCGGGTGGATGTTGCCGATCTGCTCGCTCGGGCTGCAGGCATGGTCCCGGCTGATGTCGTCAACGAGGCCGGCGTGACGGTGGCGGACGTACGCGAGTACCTCGACTACGACGAGGGGGAGATCGCGCTCGACCTCCTTAGAGACCTCGATGGCGACCGCCGACCGCTTGGTGGGATCTGCTGATCGGCAGCGCCGAGCTGATGTGGCTCCCCGACGCTGCCGCGTGGTGCCACTGAGGGCCGGTGGGAGAGCATCCACGGGATCGTCCGCGCGGAGTTGCGGCTCCTGTCGCCCACCAAAGGGGCCGGCGAACGCCAAATCCCGGGCAAGAGCATCCTCCGACCGCTGTGGGACCTCGGCCGGCGTACGGCCGCAGGCGACCCCGATCTGCTCGTGGCACGCATCTGGGTGAGGACCATCTTCTGGACAGGATCCGACACGACAGCAGCCTGCGTCGGCACCACCCGGCGATGCGCGACCAGGATCCAGACAGCGTCGCGGGCTACCTACGGCTCCACAACATGATCATCGTCTGCGACAACGACGCCTGGACCACCGAAACTGACCGGGCGGTCTTCCCACTCACCGCCCCGACGACCGTCCTGACCCGCACAGCAGAAATCCCCGTCCAACGGGACGGGGATCGCTCGAAACGCGAAGAGAAATCGCGCTTCGTGGGGAAATAACGTGTCCGAGGGGCGACACGACCCATTGCCCCACCCCCGATGACGCTCAGCGCGACTCTGAAGCTCGCGCAAGTCTAGCTATGGTGGTGACCTCTTCGGGCGCGCCGAAGAGGTCACCAGCTCAGCCTGTTGTTCGCTGACGTCCCCCAGGCGGGAATCATTCGCAGAGCGGGGTTTCGGGCGTCTGGTGAGACAGTGTCGTCTCGTCCTGCACCTCTTCCTCGCCCGCGCCGTGGGCCTCGTGATGGGCGATCTTGGCCCACACCTTCTCCGCGCCCTCCTAACATTGATCCGGTGGGTCAATCGGTTCGATGAGGCTCCATGCGTCGTACATCTGGCCGGACGGGAAGAGGCTGTCGAGATAGCGGCTCGCGGGGCCGTGTCGATCGTCTTCGGGCAACCAGACCGACTCACACTCGGCACACAGGAGGAACGACCATCCGTCGCTTCGGACTCGGTACCAGATCTGCCAGTCCTGTCCACAGGCGGGACAGGCCAGACGTTGGCTCTCGTGACTCATGGCACCGACTTGGGGTCGCGTCGGCATTTTGCCGGGTTGGCGATGGGATATGCGGTGACAACTCGATCGATGTCCCTGACCACTAGGCAGATATGCCGTTCGCCGGCGGTGCCGATCTGTCGTCCCATGGAGATCGCCCACCACGAATCGCCTCGGTCATCAATCTCGATCAGCATGCTGCCGTCACGTCTATTCCATGCCTCGTCAACGATTTTGAGGATCTCACTAGGCTCGGCCAGGAACACCGTGTGAAGCGACTTCGCGGGATTGGGATAAGCGTGGTCGAGCACATGGAGGATGTAATGGCCGTGCTCGCTGCCCGGCCCGTAGTTCAGCCCTGCTGGCGTCCGGTACCAGTTTGCACCGAGGTCCGTCAGTCGCAAGAAGCAGCTGTCGTTCTGTACAAGGACGGGTGCCAGGTTCGCGCCGGTGTGGTGGGCGTCGTCGGCGGCGGTGAAGTTGTGGACAAAGGCCTTTGTCGCCCGAGGCGCGACCCTGTCCGCCTGAACCCAGCTGCCGGAGCTTGTGCGTAGCCACTGCCCCGCAGGCAGTTCAGCGGTGGCGGCCCGCGGCTGATGATCCGGCATCCAAAACGGGTGGGTGTCAGCAGCGATGATTCGACTTGGCCGGTCGTTGTCGAGTTGTCCGGATCTACCGGAGGCGGCGTTGACCTCGGGACCGCTGCAACCTCGGATCCAATTGAGCATCACCAGCCGCACGCGGGCTTGGTTGGTCTCCCACAGGCCCTTCTCCGCACGCTTGGCGTTCTGGGTCGTGATGTACAGCGCTCTGATGTTCCGGAAGCCAACGTCGACCAACTTACCGATACCCATGATGACCAGGGCCTCCAGCGCCGCCTGGCCAAGGTTGAGCAGGGTGCCGGCGAGTGACTGGTCGCCATTGATGAGACGGTGGAGGTTGAGGCCGACGTCGGCCAGGGTGAGAAGCGTTCCCGCCACCGCTCCGCAGACGAGCGTGGCCAGGCATGCGCCAGCGGCGATGATCCCGAGCGGGACGAGAGTCGCAGTCAGACCCTTGATCGACTCCGTGAGGAAGAACAGCGGCTCCATCGCCCCGAAGTTGGGGTTGTGTACCCGGTCGAGGCAGTTGTCGTAAAGCCGGCTACCCTCCGGATGCACACCGCAGAGGGACTCGTTGGTGTAACCGCGGGTGGCCAGTTCGACCGGATCAGCGATGACATTCCGTGCGCAGTTCCGAAACCACGACCCTTCCTCGTCACGCAGTAGACGCTCGATCGTCAGGGCCGGCCCAGAGGCCCAGGCCGTGTGGCAGTGCGCGATCTCGGCATGCTTCTCCCTGTCATACGCCTCGTAAGCCTCGCGGGCAGCGGCTACCGCGGCTTCGGCATCCATGCCAGCCCTGACCGCTGACGCGTAGGCGCGAGTGGCTGCGGCGTTCGCCTCCGCGGCGTACTTGACGGCGGTGTGATGCGAGGTGATCGCCCAAGTGGCAGACCGGATGGCGCTTCGGGCGGAGGAGTTGGCCCTGGTGGCCGCGTTCTTGGCGGTGGCGACGGCGGTGGCGGCCTTCTCCACTGACTGCGCCGCCTGGTTGGCATAGCCGTTTGCTCGGGTGGCGTATTCGGCGGCTCTGGTTGCCGAGGCGATCGCCCGGTTGGCGTACTCTGCGGCCTTTTCGGCGTCGCCACGCGCCTGCGCTGCTGATGCCTGTGCTTCGAAGGCGTTCTGTACGGCGGTTTCGGCGATCTGGTTGATTTGTTCGACGAGTCCGCCGGCCACCGCGACGTGCACCGCGCTGTCGTGGTCTCGTTCCGCAGCGAGGTACTGGCCGGTGCTGAGGAATTGCCGCAGTCCCGGCGGCGGTCCATCCAGGGCGATCTGGGCGGCAGCCTTGATCTCCGGCCCGCTGGCAGGGTGAGCGAGGATGTTGTTGACGCGTACCCGTTCGCCGATCGCAGCAGCGGTGTACTGGCCGGTGTCGAGAAAGTCCCGCAGAGCGGGCAGGGTCTCGGCGTCCAACGCCTCCTGTGCCCGTTGCATCAGAACCACGTCGCCGGTCCCGCGGGCCGACTCGAGGATCTGGTTGACCGCCGTCCGGTCTCGGGCGTAACGGCCGGGGTAGTTCTGGGTGCGCAGGAAATGCGTCACCGTCGCGTCACTTCCCGCCAACGCGGTCAGTGCCGCTGCCGAGAGCGCCGCGTTGTCGCTGACCGCGAGATTCATCACGACTTGGCGGTCATCCCTGCCGGCGGCTTTCGTGATGGTGGTGCGAACGAACTCAAGCACCTGCTCGTCGCTGCTCTCGAGGGCCGCTAGGGCGGCTTCCCGGGTCCAGGTGCCCCTGGCACTGGCTAACGCAAGCGCGACTCGGCGCCCGGCAGTCGCCGCCTCTTCAGGAGGTGTAGCCGGGTTCTGCGCCTCTGCGATCAGTCGGTTGGTCTCCGCGTCGCGCTGGGCCGCCTGCTCGACATCCCAGTCGATCGCGCGTTGCTGGTTCTCGTACTCCGCATTGGCAGCTCTCGCGAACTCCAGCCCCTGACCGCTCGCCACCGCGAGCCGTTCGGCATCAGCCTCCCGGGCCGCCTCGAACACGGTGAGAGCGTGGATGCTGGTGTCCACCGCAGCCTGTGCCGCTGCGGTCGCGGCGATGGCGTATTCGGTGGCCCGGCGTGCTGCTTCGGCGGCCTCACCGGCGTGTTCGGCCGCCTCGATCGCAGCCCTGGCGGCGGCTCGGGCGTTCCCTGCCGCCTGGCGGGCCGCGTCCCTCGCCGCGAACGTTGAACTGATCGCGACCCTGAGGTACCTCTCGGCCGCTTGCGCCGCACGCGCCGCACGATCGGCGTTGGCCCGTGCCCGCTGTGCCGCCGCGATCGCGGCGGACGCGTCCGCGCCTGCACTTCCCGCGTGCCGAGCGGCCTCGTCGTTGGCGTCGGCGGCCTGTCGAGCGTGGTTGGCTGCCGACTTTGCGGCCTCGATTGCAGCCAGGCCCTGCTCGATCGCCTGGCCCGCTTCGTGAGCCTTGTCCGCGAGGCTGTCGGCCTCCTGGGCGATCCGATTCGCCGTGTCTGCGGCTCGTCGTGCGTCCGCAGCCTTCGTCTCGTCCTGCGCTGCATCGGCGGCTGATCTGTATGCCCTCGCAGCCGCCTGACCAGCACGGGACGCCGCCGACGCGGCTCGGGACGCAGCCGAGGCGGCGGCACGGGCAGCCCTGCTCGCCGCAGCCGCAGCCTGCACCGCCACCTTCGCCGCCTGTGCCGCCTTCTCCGCGGCCACCGCAGCGCGCTTCGCGTGGGCTGCCGCCTGCGTCATGTTGTTCCGAGCAGCCGCCGTCGCCTGGGCAGCCTCGCTGGCCGCTCGACGGGCCGCATCGGCGGCAGCCTTCGCCCGTGCCGCCTCCTGATTGGCATGTTGGGTTTCCTGTGCTGCGAGTTCTCCGGCGGCCTGGGCCTGGGCAACAAGCCCGACCAATGTTCCGGTTTCCTCGTCTCGCGCCGACGCGACCGCCCACCCGTACTCCAGGAACGCTTCCAGGGCCTCCGGGGTGCCGTGGTCCAAGGCCCGCTGCGCGGCGGATTGGACCTGTGGTCCGCCGGTGGACATTGCCTGGTTGACTCGCAGCCGTTGGTCGGTCAGCCACTGCACCTGCCAGCCGGATTCGAGGAAGTCCCGCAGCACGGTCGGGTCCTCGGAGTCCAGTGCCTGCTGGGCCACCTGGCGAAGTTGAGGCCCGGCGTCGACCATCATTCGGTTGACCGACACCCGTAGGTCAATGTTCGACGGCCCCTGCCATCCCTCAGCCAGGAAGGCCGTGATCGCCGCCGGATTACCAGCCTCGGCCGCCACCAGCGCCTGATTAGCCGCATCCCGCACGGACGGGCCGGCCTCTCCGATGACACCGGCGATCGCGTCCCGCTCATCAGTTGCCTGGGCCGACTGCCAGCCGTCGTCGAGGAAGTCGCGAATTTGGTCGTCGGAGCCAACGAGCGCAGTTTCGGCGGCCAATCGCACCTGGGCGCCGCCGGATCGCCATGCGGCGACCACCATCGACCGATTGGGACTGGTTGGCTCCTGTTCGGCCGCAGCGGTCGCCGGGGTGGCCTGCAGGAGTCCTGCTAGCAGTGTCACCGCGGTGAGCATGGCGATCGGACCACGCCTACCGACGTGTCGGAGTCGCCGGCCCAGGAACACCTCAGATGGCAACTTCACTGCGACTCCGATCCCCGTGGGCAAGTGTCTCGATGCGGCTGAGGCCGCGGTTCGGCAACGTCGATTCGGCAGTGAGGGCCCTAGTGGACCCTTCGTGGCGTGCGGTCAGGGAGGATGGAACGCGAGAAGTGGCTTAGCCAGCCGCCGTCATCCACTTCAATACGGCGTGCCGGAGCCACGAGGAGGAGGCCTTGACGGGCCCGGGTACCACGATGGGGGACCGACGACCGTTGTCACACGCCAGCATCAGCGGGAATCCATTGACGTTCGTCGCCTGATCTTCCCGGCATTCGGATAGCTGCAGCAGTCGATGACTGACCCACCCGGGCGTATCGTCAGGAACGTTGGCGACCGTTGCGGCACAGGCGTCGATCGACGCGGCCTACATGGAGGTCGCCATGAGCAGACCCTGCGCACCGAATAAAATGGGCCATGTGATTTCCCCCGTCAGGAATCATCGCCACGAACTACAGGCCACCCGTCCGGCACGATAGGCATTGACCTGCTGTTATCAGAATTTTCGGCCGTCCTGCGACCAAGGAGCGCCCCAAGCGTAGGTGAACATGCTCGTGGGACGCAACCGTTCCTTACAGTCAAGAAATTGACGTAGGCAACCCCCGCCTTGACCTTAACCACTCTCTGCCGGATGCGCGCGAGATCGACACAGCACGATGGCCGGTCGGCGAGGACATCTGCACCACGGCTGTGCACCGAGCCGTCCGCTGGGAGCGAGGACTGCCCTTGTCCACATCGACCCCAAGCCAGGGCCGCGTCGCCTGAAAATCCCGCGTTCGTGTAGAAACTCCCCATTTAGGAAGGATCGAGAGATGGCAAGAGCGAAGCCGTGCAAAAACCGGGGCCGCTGAAGGTGAGGCGAGCATGATGTCTGTCGAGGCATTGGGCCAGGGCTGGCCGAAGCGATTGCTTGGAGCAGGCCGCCCACTCCGCGCGGGCCTGGCCCGATGCGGTCTTTTCCTAATTGGGCGGCCCCGTCGAACACGCCTCCCTCCCGACGCAGTCGCGCCGGACATTCGACGGAGCAGCGACATCTTGCGCGCTTGACATATTGACTGCACTAATCTTGACGGGTTTCGACGCGGAGAGTTACCTTCCGTGAGCCAACCTCATCTCTGGAGGCTCGCTTCATACACGGGGGAGTTTGCGTAGCCATGGTCGGATTACGGCGATGGGCGGCAATTGCTGCCGCCACAACGGTCTCAGCTTCAGTCTGCATCTTCGGCACAGGCGGGTCGGCCACTGCTGCTGCCGTACCCGCACCGTCTCTCGTGGACGACTCGCTTTATCCCGGCGCCGGAGAGATCCTCGCCGAGCAGAACGTCCGACTGATCGCCGGCGACGGCCATATCATTCTGGCCGACTGTGCGAGCCCGCCGACAGGCGACATCGGCCTGCTGAAGATCTATACCACCGACGAGACGATCGGTGCCGACGGAATCGGCCGGGTCTGCTTCAAGGTCACCGCGACGGGTGGCTGGCTCACCCTCGCGGTGCCCGGCGTATACGAGATCCGGGGCGACGGCCAACGACCCAACACCGGTCACGAGGTGATCGCCGATCTTGTCGCGGATGACGGCGAGGAGATCTCCGTCGAGGTTGATCCGGACGGCTCCACCCAGGTCGGCCTGGGCGCCGACCCGGAAGCGTCACCGACGATGCTGGTGCAGCTCCGCGCCGGCGACGGCATGGCACCGGTGAGCGGCGCCCAAGCCGCCGTCGGAAAGATCACGACTCTCGATCGGCAATGCACCGCTACCCTCGTCTCGCCCCGCTGGTTGCTGACCGCCGCGAGCTGCTTTGCCGACAACCCGGTCGCGCCGGTCGTGAACGAAGCGAAGGCACCTGAAGGAAGCCGGGCGGTGTTTCCCGGCAAGGGCGTCGTCGCCGTCGACTGGGTCAGCCCCCAACCCGGCCGCGACGTGGCTTTGGCCCGCCTGGTCACCGCCGTGGACGGCGTGACCCCATTGGCAGTCGCCACCGTGCCTGCGATCCCGGGTGTATCAGTGCCGGCGGTCGGCTTCGGGCAGACCGCAACCGATCGACTGACGGACACACAGCGCATCGCGAACGTCACGTTCTCCGCGACCACCGCGACCACGCTGTCCGCACCCACCGGTCCGCAGATCTGCCAGGGCATGGCCGGCGCACCGGTCCTGGTCGGCGGCAAGGTCGCCGCAGTGCTCAGCCAGGCTGGCCAGGAGGGCTGTCTAGACGTCACTGGCGCCGGCTCCGCAGTCACCGGCGCCCGGGTCGATGACCTGCCCACCTGGGTCAGTGCCATCACCACCACCTACCCTGGTGCGGCGCACACCTGGACGCTGACCGATATGCCGGCTGACGCCACCAACGGCACCCAAGTCCTGACCGTCGGCGACAGCGTCCACAACGGCACTCCGATGCCGCTGACCGCGACCGCCGGCGCCACGTGGACGACCGGCGACTCGACGACCCCCGCCGTCGCCCTCGACGGCGTCTCCGGCTCGTTGGCCTCCACACAGCCCGCGGTGTCGAAGCTGGCGAGCTTCACCCTCAGCGTGCGGGTGAAGCTCGATGCCTTCGGGGGCACGGTCATCTCCCAGGACAGCGGCTATGCCAACCACCCCGCCTACCGGCTGTGGCCGGAAGCCAGCGACCGGTCGTGGCGGTTCTCCGTACTCGACGGCATCCTGACTAGGAACGGCCCGCCCACCTGGAGCACGGTGAGCACGGCGCCGGAGACCTCCCGGCTCGGCACGTGGACCCATATCGCGGTGCACTACGAACGCGCCACACGGCGGTTGCTCCTGAAGATCGACGGTGTCCCGGCTGCCAGCGCTACCTATTCCGCCGAACCCAACCCCAAGAACCCCTACCCGCCGGACGCCAACGGCAGCTTCCGCGTCGGCGCGGTCAAGAACAACGGCGTCGTCGGCGACTTCCTCGACGGCACCATCTCCGCCGTACAGACCTCGACGAACGCGGTCATGCCGGCGGGCCCGGCGATCGACTGCGATCCGCAGGTCACGCTCTACGGCGTCAACGCCGACAACCGGCTGACCTATACGCTGATCGAGCCTTACACCCGGACGGTCGTCCGGCGCCTGACATCGAACGCGCCCCTCAGTTTCGCCCCGCTCGCGATCGCCACTCTCAACGACAACACGGTGCTGATGACCAGCCCAGCCGGCCCGCTCTACCGAGTGGACATCACCAACAACACCACCGGACTCACCTTCGGCGCCCCGGTGGCAATCGGCTCGCGCTGGACGGGCTTCACCCAGCTCGCCTACCACGGCTCCTACCTACACGCGGTGACCGCCGCCGGATCTCTGCAGCGTTACACGATCTACCCGAGCAAGCCCGTGAGCGGCGACATCACCGGTTCGATGACGATCGGCACCGGCTTCACGCTGAACACCCTCGCCGCCAGCGCCAACCAGCACATCATCGGAACGAAGACCACGGACGGCACGCTGCACAATTACCTGATCAATGGCGTCAACTCGTTCTACGATTGGCCGCTCGGTCACACGTGGTCGAACCTGAGCCACCTGCTTTCACCCGGCAGTGGCCTCTACTACGCCCGGGACAAGGACACCGGCAAGGTGACCGTCTACTTCGACAAGAACCCAGAAAACAATTCCGGCAGCGACATCACCGAGCTCGGACCGCTCGTCGACCCGGCCGGCTGGACCCAGACGAAATTGTCCGCCGCCCCCGGCTGCGGCCGACCCATGCAACTGCCGGAGTAGTCAATGAGGCTGCCGAGCTAAGCGCGAGCAGGGGGACGCGGGCGAGCGCGCATCCCCCTGCTCCTGTCCCGACCCAGCGGTGGTCACCGCCTGGATCGCCCAAACCCAGGCCGAACGCGCCCGCGCGGAAAGCCGAACTACGCACCATTCCGGGTGCCACCCCGGATGAGCCGAGCAGAGATCACCCCCCTGGTGACCGCACTCGGCGACATCACCACCGTGCTGCGCGACGCCGACCCCGCCGACAAGGCCGAGGTCTACCGGCAACTCGGCCTCCGGCTGAACTACCAACCGGAAACGCAAACGGTGCGCGCTGAAGTGGATCTCAGCGCGCACCGTGGGGCAATGGTTTGTGTCCGAGGGGCGACACAGCCCATTGCCCCACCGCCGATGAAGCTCAGCGCAACTCTGAGGCTCGCACGATTCTAGCCGCTGAGCTGACTTCATCTAGTACGGCAGCGGGGTTAGTTATGTAGATGACCAGCGATGAGCAGAGCGTGGTTCGGCGTGCGAGGGCGAGTCATTGTGTCCTTGGACCTGACCTGGCGTTCGGGGGCGTCGGCTCGCTGTTGGGTTTACGGAATGACGCGGACGGCGCGGTAGTCGTAGCCATCCTGGCCAGGGGATTCCCAGTCGAGTCGTACTGCCTGTCCCGGGGTCAGGGCGCGGTAACCGGGCATGTCAATGTGGCTGAAGTGCACCCAGCACCCGCCTGGCGTATCGGGTGAGTCGACGACTCCCCAACCCTCTTCGTCCCGCCACTCGCGCGTGTTGGCTGTTGTTGTGCCGGTGCGCTCGCGATCAGTCACGTGGCAGATCGTAGGGATCGGGCGTGCTGGCCCGCAATGTAGTTGCGGCTTCGCGATGCCGATCACGGCGGGTTGGCTCGCGCACCAATGTCGCGACTTGCCCGGACGCTGACTCGGTGTGTTGACGAATTGGCCGAGCATGCCGGCGAGGCTTCGCCGCACGCGATGCAGCGACCAGCCGCAGGGTCCGGTCGATCCGTGGCGTGGCGACGTGGTCTGGCCGCTGGCCGGTCATCTGAGCGGACGGTGCGAGCGCCACCGGTGGCGGTGGCGCTCGCTGGTCACTCTGCTGGGCGGGTCGCACGTCCTCAACGGGCCAGACCTCCGTCGGCCATGACCGTCTGGCCGGTGATGAAGCTGGCGTCGTCGCTGGTGAGGAACGCCACGGTGCCCACCAGGTCGTCCGGCTGGCCGTTGTGTTTGATCGCCTGCGCCTGCGCGACCGCCGCGAGGACCTCCTTCGGGTGAACCTGGAGGACGCCCGGCGTGATGGTCAGGGTCGGGCCTACGGCGTTGACGGTGATGCCGAACGGCGCGAGGTCGTTGGCGAGACCTCGGGTGAAGCCGATGTCGCCCATCTTGCTCGCCATGTAGTGCGACAGCCCTGGGCTCGCGGTCACGATCGAGTTTGAGGTCAGGTTCACGATCCGACCCCACCCGCCGTTCTTCATGGCCGGAAGAACGGCCTTGACCATGAGGAACTGTGAGTCGAGGTTGACCGCGAGGACGTGCCGCCAGGTCGCGTAGTCCAGGTCGTCGATGTCGCGGAACGGGAAGATGCCCGCGTTGTTGACGAGGATGTCGGCCCTCCCGAACCGACGGATGATCTCGGTGCCGACGGCCGCCGTCTGGTCCGGGTCGGAGACGTCGGCCGTGAGACCGATCGCGGTGTGTCCACCGCTGGTGATCAGACCCACGGTCTCTACCGGGTCGGAGAGGTCGATCGCGACGACCGTCGCGCCTCGTTCGCCGAGGTGACGGGCGATGGCCTGGCCGATGCCGCGGGCCGCGCCGGTGACGACCGCCACTCGGCCTTCGTGTGTGGGAAAAACGGACATGGTACGAACTCCACTTCTGAACAGGTTTGTTGCCGTGCCGGCCGGACGGTGCCGGTCCTGCCACTCACAACAAACGGCCTGTTCAGGACGTATTCAGATCCGACACACATGGTGGAGATGGTTCCCATCTCTGCGGGAAATGACGTGTGCGTGGAACTGCGGAACCTGCGGCACTTCGTCGCCCTGGCCGAGGAGCGGAGCTTCACCCGGGCGGCCGCACGAGAACTCATCGTTCAGTCCGGGCTGTCCACGTCCATCCGGGCGCTGGAGCGGGACGTCGGGGCGCCGCTGTTCGTGCGGGGGACGCGGCCGGTGCGGCTGACCGCGGCGGGTGAGGCGTTGGTCGGCGCGGCCCGGCGCGCCCTGGAGGCGGCGGCCGCGGCCCGGCAGGTCGTACAGGACGTCGAGGGCACCCTCTCCGGACGACTGCGAATCGGGACGATCAGCAGTGTGGGGCACACGCTGCCCTTCACCACCTGGCTGGCGGAGTTCGCCCATGCCCATCCAGGGGTGACCATCGTCGTGAAGCAGGACGCGACGCTGCGCATGCTGGAGATGGTGGAGAACGGCGGGCTGGACTGCGCCCTGCTCTCCGCCCCGCATGCCAGCGGCCTGGCGGCCCTGCGATTGATCTCTGACCCGGTGGTGCTGGCGTGCGCCGAGGGGCATCCGCTGGCCGACCGGCGCGCGGTCCGGCTGGCCGAGTTGGACGGGGAGCGGTTCGTCGAGACACCCGCCGACTGGGCCATCCGGGTGCTGGTCGACCGGACGTTCCAGGCCGCGAGTCTGACGCGGCGGGTCGTCTGCGAGGTCAACGAGTGGACCAGCGTGCTCGACCTGGTCGACGCCGGCGTCGGTGTCTCCCTGGTCCCCGCCGGGCTGGACTTCGCCCGCTACCGCCGTCAACTCGGCGTCCGCCTGATCCCGCTCGCCGATCTGCGGCTGGAGCGCCAACTGGACTTCGTGTTCCCTACCGGGGAGGCGGCCAGCCCCGCCACGCGCCGCTTCGTCGAGTTGCTGAGGCGGCACCGGAGGCTTGAGCGGCAGGCGGGTTGACCCGGCCGGGCGGTCAGCGCAGCCCACGAACGAGGTTGTCGGCGTGGGTGCGGGCGAAGTCTGCGGTGAGCGGGAGGTCGGCGATGAGCAGGCGGTGGTAGCACGCGCCCCAGAATTGATCCACGACGGATTCCGGGTCGATGTCGGCCCGTAGCTGCCCCCCGGGCCATGGCCCGGGTGAGGGTTTCGACGGCGAGGGCCCGACGGGGGGCGGAGTAGCGCTCCCGGTAGGCGGCGGCCAGCGCCGGGTCGGTCTGCGCCTGCCCGATGAGTTGATTGATGACCGGCCCGGCGGAGGTGTCCCGGACGGGGTGGACGAAGGCGACGAGATGGTCGGTCAGGTCGGCGACGATGTCGCCGGTGTCCGGGAACGCCGACGTGGGTGCGACGACGGTGAAGTAGCCGTCCAGGGCGAGCGCGCCCTTGGCGGGCCCCACTTGTAGGTCGTCATCCGGCTGGCCCTGGCGAGCGCCGCGCCCTTCTCGATGGTGAAACCGGCCCCGAGGTCAAGGGATTCCTCCGGGGCTTGGCGGGCGGCCAGGTCCCAGCGCAGTGACGCACGATCGGCGACATCGCGGTACACGTCGGGTACGAGCCTGGTCATGTCGAATGTTCTCGGCATGTACGGACGCGGCCCTACCGCGTCCACAGGGCGCCGACGCTGACGCCTTCGGACTCGCCGAAGAGGTCATCAACCAGAGGGCCTGAGGCGTCCCGACCGACCTCATTGTTGTGTGTGGCGCGCCGACGCCCGGTTCTCAGGGTCGGCTCACTCGAGGGTCAGCGCCATGCTGTGGAACTGGTCGGCGATACCGGGGACCTCGGCCTTGTCCAGATGGTCGACGATGCGCCGACGGGCACTCGCCAGGAGCGTCGGATAGGCCGCTTCAAGGCGTCGTAGTCCCTCGTCCGTCAAAGTCGCGACGCTCCCCCGGGCATCCTTGGCGTCGCGTCGTTTCGTCACCCAACCACGGGTTTCGAGGGCGTTGACGACCCGGGAGATACGGCTGACGGACAGTGTCGCGGTCATCGCGAGGTCGGTTACCCGCATCTCCCGGTCGGCAGCCTCGGAGAGGTGCATCAAGACGATGTACTCCGAGAGCGTCAGCCCGGTCGCCTTCTGCAGGTCGTCGTCGAGCGCTTTCGGTAGCGAGACCATGACCCGCATCAACGCTCGCCAAAAACGCTCCTCGTCGGGGTCGAGAGGAACTGGGGCTGTCATTCAACAAGCGTAGCCGTGGTGTGGTTCGAAACGACGCGCCGGCGGCGGTAGCGGCTCGGACCGCCCGCCCGGCGTCGACCCACCGCAGGGTGAACGGCTGGTCAGCTCCCCGTCGTACGCGTTGGCGTGGACGTGCCGTGGACCTTCTCGGCGTAGCTGGCGTACGCCTGTGAGGCCAACTCCCTGATTCCAGTCTGAGCCTGCGGGGGCATCTCGGCGATGATGCTGTCGATGACCTCCGGGGCACCTTCGTACATGAGCATGCCGAAGATCACCGGCAGCAGTTCGGGCGAGGTTTCTTCGCCGCCCTCGCCGGCCACGAGCCGGTACTCGGCCGCGGTGACGTACCTCTCGATGAGCGGGACGACGCGTTCCTCCTCAAGTGCCAGGTGTTCCCGCAGCACCCTCAGGAGCGCGTCGACGGCGTCGGCGAGAGCATCGCGCGACACGGCTGACGAGTCGGCCCGCCACTGTCGCAACGCCTCGTTGACCCGTTCAGCACCTCGGTGAATGGCTTCGTGCTGCCTTTCCATGACGTCGATGATCGGCGCGATGGCCTCGGGGACCCGCGCCTCCAGCCGGGGCCAGATGTGCTTGTCCTCCCCGGAGTGGTGCTGTTCGAGGAGTTGGCTCATCAGGTCGACGTGACGCGCCACGACCTCCACGCGGCGCTGGTCACCGGCACCGACCTTGCGGATCAGGGCCGGGGTAGTTCCGAGTTCGCGGCGCAGCATGGTGTGCACTGCGAACATGTCGCGGGCGTCGGCGAGCGGCTCGTTCTCCGGAGTCACAGGTTTCCTGCCTTCCATGTCGCGTTGCCCCGGGACGCCGAGCCGGTCCGTATGCGGGAGGGATCGTGACAACCCGGGCGGGGTCTGGATCCGACAATCCCGCTATTTACGTGCTTGCGCAAGCAACAGTAGGATGGGTCACATGAGCACCGACCGCCCCTCTCCAGCAGAGTCCCGAGGAAGACCGGACGTCTACCTGCAGAAGATCCCCCATGCTGTCGCCGGCCTCTGGAGCTCACAGGTGCGTTACCGATCCGCCGTCGCGGTGCTGGCGTCCTTGACGCTGCTCGCCGGCTGCACGGCCGACCCGCCAACGGCGCCCACGAAGGGCGGCATCTTCGCGACCCCGTCCGGCGCCCCCGCGCTCTCCGGTCCGTACATGGCGTTCGCGGCGGGTGTGTCGAAGCCGGTCGTCGACCCGCTCTACCCCGAGCGCGGCACCGACGCGGTGGACGTGCTGCACTACGGACTCGATCTGGACTGGTCACCGACGAAACGCACCCTCACCGGCACGGCGACAGTTCACCTGCGGCCGATCCGGGACGCGTCGTCGGTGAGCCTGGACTTCACGCCGTACACCCTCGACACCGTGACCGTCGACGGCACCAGCGCCACGGCGGCGGTCACCCGCGAGAAGCTCGTAGTCGAGACCCCGGTCCGGGCGGGCGTCCCGATCACACTGGTCGTCGGCTACCACGGCAAGCCGTCGACCACCACGTGGCCGACGAAGCGCGGCGACGCCCACCCGCTCGGGCTGACAGTCGACAGCGACGGCGGAATCTGGACCATGCAGGAGCCGTTCGGGGCCTTCACCTGGTACCCGGCGAACGACCACCCCTCCGACGAGGCGCTCTACGACATCGCGGTCACCGCGCCCAAGGGCTGGACGGGAGTGGCCAGCGGCACCCCGGTCGGGCAGAGCGGCACCACCTTCACCTACCGCAGCACCGTCCCGGTCGCCTCGTACGCGACGACCCTGGCCGTCGGCAGGTACAAGAAGCTCGCGGCCACCGGCCCGCGCGGCATCCCCGTCACCACCTGGTACCGAGCGAAGGACACTCGATTCCTACCGATGCTCAAACGGTCCCCGGCCTTCCTCACCTGGCTCGAGGAGCGCTTCGGCCCGTACCCGTTCGACTCCGCCGGCCTCGTCGTGGTCGAGTCGAACTCCGCCATGGAAACCCAGCAGATGGTCACCCTGGGTGAGGTACAGCCGCAACGCGGCGACAAGATGTTCGACCTCACCACAGTGCACGAGTACGCCCACCACTGGTTCGGCGACGCCGTCACGCTCACCGACTGGCGCGACATGTGGCTCAACGAAGGCTGGGCCCTCTACGTGCAGAAGCTCTACGAGAAGGACAAGTACGGGCTCACGGACGCGGAGATGGTGAAGGCGAGCCGGCAACGCGACGGGGAACTACGCAAGGAGTACGGCCCACCGAGCAAGCCCGACCCCGCCGAGTTCGGTGCGACGAACGTCTACACCTGCGGCGCGGCGATGCTCCGCCAACTACATCAGGCGCTGGGAGACGAGCGGTTCTTCGACCTGGCACGGGGTTGGGTGCAGGAGAACCTGCACACCCAGCAGACCCGGGCGTCGTTCACCGCGTACGTCAACAAGAAGACCGGCCACGACTTCACCGCGCTCATCGACGCGTGGCTCGACTCCCCCACCACACCCCCGGAGACCGGCCCGCTGCCGCGGTGATGCCCGCCGTCGATGCCGTACCCACCCCACCCGTACAGGGGAGTCCGCGCTCGCCGGATGAGGTGGTTAGTCAATTCCAAGTGACCCCCGAGTGACTGGGCGCACGATCGCTCGACGTGTGCCGTCGCTAAGGCCCGATCCCGTGGCCGACGATCAACAAACCCCGTGATGCCACCCTGAAAGGTCACCGTGAGCCGCAATCAGAACGAACCCATGGCCGATGTCCGCGACATGTACATGGCCCATGCCCTCATGCGTCGGGAGCTCGGCCTGCTTCCGCGGGTCGTCCGCGGGGTCACGCCCGGCGATGCCGCGCGAGCCGAGATCGTCGGCGCGCATACCGAGCTCGTGACCATGATCCTGCACCTGCACCACCAGGGCGAGGATGCGCTGCTCTGGCCCCTGCTGAACGCGCGTGGCGGCGCCGAGGCGACGGCCATTGTGCCGATCATGGAGAAGCAGCATCACGCCATTGAGGAGGCCAACGAGACGGTGGCCGCTCTGCTCCCCGGCTGGCGGGCCACCGGCCGCGGCGGCGACGACCTCGCCGACGCCTGCGAGCGGCTCTACACCGCGGTGGCCGAGCACATGACGCTGGAGGAGCGCGAGATCCTGCCGCTGGCCGAGAAGCACGTCACCCACGCGGAGTGGAAGCAGATGGGCGAGCACGGGATGAAGGACGCCCCGAAGAAAAGCGTGCCACTGGCCCTAGGCATGATGATGTACGAGGCCGATCCCGAGGTGATCAAGGGGATCCTCGCGGAGGCCCCGCTCCTAATCCGGCTGCTCATGCCGATCATCGCGCCACGCACGTACGCCAAGCACGCCAAGCGCATCCACGGCACCGCCACCCCACCTCGAAGCACCGCCATCCCCGCCTGATCACCCCGTCCACCAGCCGGGCGGCGAGTCGCGCCCGCCGGCCGACCCATGGCAGTCAGGACGGAGAGCTACGCCCGGACTCGGGTGTCGGCGGAGCCGGCACCCGATCGACACCCGAGTCCGATAGCGGGTCAGACCTGCCGACAGGCGATTCCATTCAAGCGCAGTCTGACACCGCTACGTAATGGCACGATCACGTCAGCGACTGATGCCGGGCCGAAGCATTAATCACCTGTTACTGCAACTGCGGAGCTAATGATGACAACAATCCTCGTCACCGGCGCCAACAAGGGCCTGGGCTTCGAGACCGCCCGGCAACTCGTGGCCGCCGGACACACCGTGTACGCAGGTGCACGCGACGCCGAACGCGGGCGACGGGCCGCCGACGAACTCGGCGCCCGCTTCCTGCTGCTCGACGTGACCGACGACGCCTCGGTAACGGCAGCGGCCCAGCAGGTCGCGGCCGAGGGCGGGTTGGACGTCCTGGTCAACAACGCCGGCATCGAACCACGCCAGGCCGACGGCGGCTTCATCCCTGCCGCCGAGGTAAGCGCCGACCTCGCCCACCGCGTGTTCGACACCAACGTGTTCGGGCACATCCGGATGCTGCACGCGTTCCTCCCCCTGCTGCAGCGCTCCGCCGCGCCGGCCGTGGTCAACGTCGGCAGCGGCGCGTCACTGATGCGTGAACTCAGCAACCCCGAAAGCCCGGCCCACTTCTATCCCGACATCACCTATCCCGCATCCAAGGCAGCCGTCAGCATGCTGACCGTCCAATACGCCAAGGCGTACCCGGGCATCCGGATCAACGCCGTGGACCCCGGCTTCACCGCCACCGACCTCAACTTCCACGCCGGCCACCAGACCATCGAGCAGGGTGCCGAAATCATCGTGCGGATGGCCCAGATCGGACCAGACGGTCCCAGCGGCGGATTCTTCGACGCCCGGGGCGTCATCCCCTGGTGACCCACGGCGGAACGCACCATCGGCATGGCCAACTGCGCTGGTGACCACTCGACACCTCAAACAACATCGCCATACCGCACTCGGCTCGTCGAACACCGCCGATCCACCTGCGCAGCCGACTACGCCCCCGCAGACACCCTCATCGCGGCGCTCCCCCTCTGCTCGGCAACAAGAAAAGGCACCGTCTTCGGCGCAGCCTGAGACCGCGACTACGGGCAATACGTCCGCGACGCCGGGTGGCATATGCTGCCGCGGCACGACGGGGAGGGTGACATGCGACGGTGGCGGGTTCGGGTGGCGGTGGCCGCCATGGCCGGGGCGACGGCGATGGCGGGGTGCGGGGCACCGGCCGGGCTCGACGGCGACCTGACCGACGACTGGCGGCCCGCCGCGGCGGCCGTGCAGTTCACCCCGAAGGTGGGCGACTGCCATGTGATTGCCGAGCCGTCGAGTTACCTGGCCAGCTACCAGCCGGTCGACTGCACGCGGCAGCACCTGCTGGAGACCTTTCACCTGGGCACGTTCACGGGCGCGGTAGCCGAGCGGGAAGCCCCGCCGCCGGTGGGCTCGGCGGTGCTGCGGCCGGCGTTTGCCGAATGCGACGCGAAGGCGACCGCGTTCGTCGGTGGTGATTGGCGGGGCGCTCGCCTGACGGTGCAGGTCGCGCCCCCGTCTCCGGGCGGATGGCAGGGTGGCAGTCGCTGGTTCCGGTGCGACATCTTTGAGCTGGACACCGCCGACGGCGGCTCGGCGCAACGGCATCCGGACGACCACCCGGTGCAGCACACCGGCAGCCTGCGGGACGCTTTGAAGGGCCCGTCACCGCTGGCCTTCGGGTGCCTGAACGAGGACCGGTACGGCAAGTTCGAGCAGAGCACCTGCGCCCGGCCGCACACCTTCGAGTACGTCGGCTCGTGGACGGCGCCCGACAGCTCGTACGCGGACGCGGAACGTGACGAGGACGGCGTGCACGCCAAGTGCCGGACCCTTGTGGCTCGGTACGCGAAGGTCCCGGTCGACGGCACGCTGCGCTACCGCACGGGCACCTCGTACCTGGCGCCGGCCGAGGAGGCGTGGGCGCGCGGCGACCGGGGAATCCGATGCTTCTACTGGTCAGGAGGCCCGAAGGTGACTCGCTCGATCAAGGACGGTGGCACAAGGGTGCTACCGGTCCGCTGAGCGCGTTCCTCGCCGTCTGGATGGTGCTGGCCGTGTCCGGGGCCTGTTGCCGGAATTCACGAAGGTCATGTGGCAGCGACGCGCGGCTTTGCGCTGCGGGGGTGGTCGCGTCGAATCACCTACCAGACCGAAACGCAAACGGTGCGTGCTGCAGTCGATCTCAGCACGCACCGTGGGCAATCATTGGTGTCCGAGGGGGGACTTGAACCCCCACGCCCTATACGGGCACTAGCACCTCAAGCTAGCGCGTCTGCCATTCCGCCACCCGGACCTACACGTTCAGCCTACCTCGCCGACCGGATGATCTTTCCATCCGATGTCGGTACGGCGGGCCGCACGGGGAGTTACTGTACACGCCGCTCGTGGATCATGCACATCGCCTTCCGGCGTCCCGGTCTGGGCGCTCGCACCACTGCTCAGGCGGCCTCACCGGGCCGCACCGACACGGCGGTCACGCGTGTCCGGGTAGCGTCCGGCGGCCCTCTGGCGGCAGCATTGCCACGTGTCCCATCCCTCCCCCCTCGCAGCCGTCCAGCATCGGGCCCTCGCCCTGCGTTCCGCTGGCGATCTCAGCGCCGCCCGGCAGCTGCTCGCGGAGGCTGTCGAGTCCCCTCCCGCGCCGTACGCTGGTGATCATCCCGAGGTGCTGCACACCGCGCATCTGCTGGCGCGGTTGCACCGGGAGGCGGATGATCCGCTCGGCGCCCGCCGGGTGTTGGAGGAGGCGTTCGCGGCGGGTGAGCGGCGGTGGGAGCACTCCGACCCGGGGCTGCTCGCCATCGCCTTCGAACTCGCCGAGGTGGCCGAGGAACTGGGCAACCGGCACGAGGCCCGCCGCAACTACACCCGGGTCGCCACCGCCGGGCCCGCGGTGCTCGGGGAGCACCACCCGACGGTACGCGCCGCCCGCGACTACCTCGGCCTGCCCGCGTCGGCCCCGAGCGGGCCGCCCAACCCACCGCCCACGCCCGGTCCGGAGCCGGTCAGTGCGCCGCCCGTTTCCGGTGTCCGGTCGGCGCTGTCCGGGCCGACGCTGTCCCTGGCGACCCTCGCCGCGATGCGTCCCTCCGGTCTCAAACCGGCGACCGCCGCCTCACCCTGGGCTCCGCCGCAACCGCCGGCCCCACCCCAGCAAACCCCTCCAGGGGTACGCGCACCCGCCGCACCCGGCAACGCCATGGCTCCGGCCTCGGCGCCTCCGGCGCAGCCCATCCACCGGACGCCCACCTCGGTCCCGCCGACGCACACTGTCCCGCAGGCACCTCCCTCGGCCACGCCACCGCGACCCGCCCAGCCACCGCGCCCCGCCCCGCCGACGCCTACCCCGACCCCGCCAGCACAACCCGTCCCGCCGACACCTACCCCGACCCCGCCAGCACAACCCGTCCCGCCGACACCTACCCCGACCCCGCCAGCACAACCCGCCCCGCCGACACCTACCCCGCCAGCGCAGCCAGGGCCACCCCCGCCGGCGAGCCGGTCGCCCGGGCGGGCGACTGAGAGCCAGCCGCTCGGGCCGACGGTCGAGAGGCAGCGGCCCCGGCCGAGTACCGAGTCCCAGCCGCTCACGCCGAGGGCCGGAGGCCAACCGGCCGGACCGACTGCCGACGGCCGGTTACCCAGGCCCAGGGCCGAACGCCAGCCGGTGCCGTCATCCGAGCAGGGGCCGCCACACCGACCACCGGTCGGGCCTCTCGCCGCGCCGCGCCAGCGTGTCGGCGATGACCACCCGCCCGTCGACGCCGCCGCACACCAACCGGCCGTCCCACCTGCTCCGACACCCGCACCCCGCTGGGACGAGCCCACGATCCAGGTACGGCAGATCGAGCCGCTGCTCGCCGAGGAGGCGGCCCGAACGGGAGTCAGGCCAACCGGACCGGTCGACGCAGCCGATGTCGAGGCGACATCGCCGGGCAGCCCGTCGCCGACCAGGAGCCACCCGGGGCCGACACGGCCGGTCGGCGGAGCACCAGCCCACCCGGTCAACGCGCCGCCGACCCACCCCGTCTCCGAAGCACCAGCCCACCCGGTCAGCGGGCCGCCGACCCACCCGGGCTCCGGAGCATCAGCCCATCCGGTCTCCGGGCCACCCACTCCTCCGGTCTCCGGGCCACCCGGTCATGGACCATTCGGGTCCGCGCCACCCGCGCACACCTACCCAGCAGCGCCCGCCTCGGCTGGGTACAGCTACCCGACCTCTGCGCCACCGGCCGGGCAGCCGATCTCCGCACCCCCCGTCTCCGCCCCTCCGACGAGCGCACCGCCCATTCCCCGGCAACCGGTCGCCGGGCTCCCGCAGAGCGCGCCCCCCGTCTCCGCACCACCCAACACCGCGCCGCCCAACACCGCGCCGCCCAACGCCGCGTCTTCCGTACCCCCATGGGGGTTGACCGCGCCGCCGTGGAGCCAGAGTGGCCCGCCGCCACTGCCGAACACCGGCGCCGAGGTCGCTGAGGTCGCTGAGCCGCCCCGGACGGACGCCGAACCCGCCGGTGGGGACGGTGAGTCCGGGCTGGACATCTTCGACGCCGCGGTGGTGCCGACGCAGCGGACCCGGGACTCGGCGTCCGACGCGACCGAGGTGTTCCCGGCCGTCGCGGCGAGCAGTGGTCCGCCCGGCGGTCACGCCGACCCGGGTCAGCCGTTCGCCGTCCAGGCCGGATCTGTCGCCACGCCGTCGACGCCGACTCCGGTGGAGTGGTCGGCGCAGGGCAGCGCCGCGACGCCGGGCGTGCCACAGCCGTTCACGCAGCACCAGCAGGATGGGCAGCACCAGCAGGACGGGCAGCACCAGCAGGACGGGCAGTCGACCCCGGCAGGACAGGCCCCCTACCCGACGCAGAGCCACCACCAGGACCACCACGCCACCCCGGAGCACCAGCAGGGCCAGGCGTTGTACCCGGGCCAGCAGTACCACCCGGTGCCGGACGCGTACCGGCCGGCGTACGCCGACGAGGACGGCTCGGCGGGCCGTAACCGGGCGACGCTGATCGGCGCGGTGGTGGCGGCCGGGGTCGCCCTTGTGGCGGTGGCCGGGCTGGGCGCGGTGGTGCTGACCCGCGACGATCCGCCGCCGGGCGGGGCCGCGCCGACGACTGCGGCACCGACGGGTGTGGTGCCGACGGCGGCCGGGCCGCCTCCGGGGGATCTGAAACTGCGGGACGACTCGACCACGATCACGCTGACCTGGACGGACCCGTCCGGCGGTGCGGTGCCGTTCATGGTCGCCGCCGGACGGGCCGGGCAGGCACTGGGGGTGATGGCCACGGTGGACCCGGGCCGCACCAGTTACACGGTCAACGGGTTGAACTCCCGAGTGGATCACTGCTTCACCGTGCTGGCCGTGTACTCGACGGACAGCTTCGCGACCTCGGGCCAGGTCTGCACCGCGCGGGAGCGCACCGCCTCGCCGGGTGAAGGGCCCTCGGGCCGACCGTCGCCGAGCTGACCCGGAACGTGAGCCGGGCCGAGCCGGAACGTGAGCCGAACCGATTCGGAGCGCGCACCGGGCTAGCTGGGCGTCCACAACGCACACGCTCGGTATCCACAGGGGTGACCGTGCGGGTTCCCCCGCCACCAGCAGCGCCATATGATGGCACCCGGCTCAGGGGAGGGGTCGCCGCGCGGCGCGCCACCTGC
Source organism: Micromonospora sp. WMMD964 (assembly GCF_029581455.1). Classification (NCBI taxonomy): domain Bacteria; kingdom Bacillati; phylum Actinomycetota; class Actinomycetes; order Micromonosporales; family Micromonosporaceae; genus Micromonospora; species Micromonospora sp. WMMD964. The sequence continues at coordinate 5,657,191 of NZ_CP120860.1, forward strand.
CACGACTCATTGGAGGCAGCCGGCTGTGGCCAGCATCGACGACGCCGTACGGACCGACGCCCCCCGCTCCCGGTCCCGGCTTCGCGGTGGGCTGGTGACCGTCGGCACGGTGACCGCTCTGCTGGCCGCCATGGGGTTGACGGTTCTCGGGCTGGGTGCGGCCGACAACGCGGTGGCCAACTACGACGCGAGTTCCTGGCTGTGGAGCACGGCGCGCAGCGAGCTGGCCCGGGTCAACGGGGTGACCGCCCGGGTGGACACCCGCACCGAGATCCCCGGCGCCAACCGTCACCCGATGCAGGTCACCCAGACCGACCGGCTGCTGATCCTGCGCGACCTGCAGACCGGGCAGGTCAGCTCCCTGGACCTGGCGACCCTGCAGCTCACCGCGACCACCAAGACGACCCCCGGCCTCGGCGTGAGTGTCGCCCTGCACGAGGACGCGGCGTTCGTCGTCGACGCCGTGCAGGGCATCGTGCGGCAGCTCGACCCGCGGTCGTTGGCCCCGGTCGGCGAGCCGGTCCGCTATCCCCCGGGCATCGCCGGCGGCACCTTCGACGGCGAGGGTCGGCTCTGGATCGCGGTGCCCAGCCAGGGCACCGTCTCGGCGATCACCGCCGCGAAGCTGCCGTCCGCGCCGGCCTCGGCCGCGCCCGACGGTGGCGGCCTCAGCCCGGAGCGGGTCGAGTCGTACGACGTGGCCGAGGCGAGCCACGAGCTGGTGGTCTCCACCCTGGACGACGGTGTGGCGGTGCTCGACCGCACGGCCGGCAAGCTGGTGCGCGTGCAGGGCGGCAAGGTGCGTCCGACGCCGTTGACGCTGTCCGGTCCGGCGGCGCTGCCCGCACGGACCAGCGGCCCCCGCATCCCGGTCACCGTGCCCGCCGAGCGGCGGGTGCTGGTGGTGGGCGACGGTGGGGAGGAGAAGGCGTTCACGGTGCCGGGTGAGGGGGATCGGCTCAGCGCGGCGGTGGCCTGGGCGGACCGGTTCTACTGCGCCGACGAGTCCACCGGCACGATCTACGCCTTCGACGGGGGCGGGCAGCTGGTCGAGACCATCGGCGGGCGGGCGAACGGGCCGCTGGAGCTGGAGGTCCGGGAGAACCACCTGTTCATCAACTCCCCCGACGCGGCGACCGCCCGGGTGGTGGACGACAAGCACCAGGTGCGTGAGGTCGACAAGTACGCCAACGACGTTCTCGGCGGCGACCCGCCGCCGGTCGCCCCGCCACCGCCCCCGCCGAAGAAGCCCCGGGTGGGTAAGCCGAGCGCTCCGCGCAGCGTGACCGCCTCCGCCGGCAACGCGCAGGCCCGGGTGAGCTGGCGGCCGGCTGCCGCCAACGGCGCCGAGATCATGAAGTACGTGGTGGAGGGTGCCGGCCAGCGGGTGGAGGTGGGCGCGAACCAGCGTGCGGTGGAGATCAAGGGTCTGACCAACGGCGAGACGTACCGGTTCGCCGTGCACGCCGTCAACGCCAAGGGCGACGGCCCGCCACGCAACAGCAACCCGGTGACCCCGACCGCGGCGGTGCCCGATCCGCCGGCGAGCGTCACCGCCCAGGAACGGCCGGACGGCACGGTGTTGGTGAAGTGGCCGGCCGCGAACGGGCAGGGCAACACCATCGCGAGGTACGCGGTGACGGCCACCTCGGCGGGGACGAACGCCCCGGCCGGCGAGTCGACGAAGACGGAGCTGGTGGTGCCGGCCGGTGAGCTGGAGTACGGCACCCAGTACGCGTTCACGGTGGTGGCGGTCAACAGCAAGGGCGCCGGGTCGGCGGCCTCGCCGGTGAGCAACACGGTGGTGCCGTTCGCCGCGCCGGGTCGTCCGCTCAACCTGCGGGCCGGCACCGTCGCCAACCAGCCGGGCGCGGTGACCGTGCAGTGGGCACCGGCCGAGGCCAACGGTCGGCCGGTGACGAAGTACCTGGTGGACGTCGGTGGGCGCACCAGCGAGGTGACCGACACCCGCACGACAGTCACCGGGCTGGGCAACGGCCAGAACGTCACGGTGAAGGTGAAGGCGGTCAACGAGGCGGGGCCGGGCCCGGAGGCCACCGCCACCGCGCGTACGGTCGCCGAGCCGCGGGTCACGGTGACCGGTTCGTCGGCGACGGCCACCGGGGCGACGGTGACGTTCACAGTGGACGCCGGTGGCGGTCAGGCGACCTGTTCGCTGAGCACGCCGGGTGAGCCGGCGAAGGCCGGGGCGTGTTCCAGCATCACGATGACGGGCCTGACGCCGGGCACCAACTACACGTTCACGGTGACCGCGAGCAACGCCGCCGGTAAGGGCACGGCGACGAGGGCCCAGAAGACGCAGCCGCTGTACGGGATCGCGACCTGCCGTAACGGCGCGTCCGGGCCCGAGTCGACCTACTGCGACCGGGACCGGGATGGCCGCAACGGCAACGAGATCTTCTCGGTCGCTCGGCAGGACAACGACAAGCAGGTGGGCTGGGCGAAGCCGGGCACCAGGCTGCAGGCGTACTGCAAGAAGTCGGGCGAAGAGGTCTACGCCTACATCTACAACAACGAGAAGCGCAGCACCTGGTGGGTGCAGGTCAACTTCGAGGGGAAGAACTACATCCCCTGGGCCTGGCTCAACCTGGAGGGCGGCGACACCATCAACGTCCTGCCCACCTGCTGAACCACCAGCGAGGAGCACCACCGACCGTGAACACCCACGAGCCACTCACCCAGCCGGAGGTGCAGGGCTTCGCGGCCCTGGCCGCCCGGCTGGCCGAGAACGTCAACGCGGTGGTACTCGGCAAACCGCAGGTGGTGCGGCTGGCGCTGACCGCGCTGTTCGCGCAGGGTCACGTGCTCCTGGAGGACGTGCCGGGCGTCGGTAAGACGACCCTGGCCCGGGCCATCGCCGCCACGGTGAAGGGTGAGTGGCGGCGCATCCAGTTCACCCCCGACCTACTCCCGTCGGACGTGTCCGGCGTGACGATCTTCAACCAGGCGACCCGGGACTTCGAGTTCCACCCGGGGCCGGTCTTCGCCAACATCGTCATCGCCGACGAGATCAACCGGGCGTCGCCGAAGACCCAGTCGGCGCTGCTGGAGGTGATGGAGGAACGCACCGTCACGGTGGACGGGGTCCGGCACCCGGTGCCGTCGCCGTTCCTGGTGGTCGCCACCCAGAACCCGGTGGAGATGGACGGCACGTACCGGCTGCCCGAGGCACAGTTGGACCGGTTCCTGGTGAAGCTGTCCGTCGGCTACCCGGACGAGGCGGTCGAGGTCGAGGTGCTGCGCGGTGCCACAGTGCGCTCCCCCGAGGCGCTCGCCCCGGTCACCGACACCGCCACCGTCGGAGAGATGGTCCGGATGGCCCGCCGGGTGCACATCGCCGAGCCGCTCTACGCGTACGCGGTCCGGCTGGCCGCCGCAACCCGCGCCCACCCGCAGGTACGCGTCGGGGTCAGCCCCCGGGGTGTGATCGCGTTGACCCGGGCGGCGTGCGCGTACGCGCTGATCGACGGGCGAGGTTGGATCATGCCGGAGGACCTGAAGGCGCTCTCCGAGGCGGTGTTCGCGCATCGGCTGCTGCTCACCCCGGAAGCCCAGGTGCGTGGGTTGACCGCCGCGGAGGTGCTGCGCCAGGCCATCGCCTCGGTGCCGGTGCCGCTGCCGTCGGGGCAACCCGCTCCGGTGCAGGGCTGACCGGCAGCAGCGGCATGGGGATCACCGCCCGTGGGGTCGGGCTGCTCGTCGCCGCCGTCGTGCTGCTGGGGGCGGGTTTCCGGTTCGCGTACCCCGAGTTGACGCTGCTCGGCGCGGCGGCCGGCGCGGCGGTGGGCTACGCGGCACTGGTCGCGGCCTGGCGGCCCCGGTTGACGGTCACCCGGCACGCCGACCCGGACCGGGTGGCGCGCGGCGAGTCGGCGAGCATGACGGTGACAGTGCGTAACTCGGGGCGGCTGCGGTCGGCGAACCTGCTGGCCGAGGACCGGTGCGGCGACCGCGTCGTACCGGTTCCGGTGCTGCGTCTGCGGCCGGGGCGGGACACCGAGGTCCGCTACGACGTGCCGACCCACCGACGTGGGGTGGTCGCGGTCGGGCCGCTGCGGGTGACCCGACGCGACCCGCTGGGTCTGGTGGCATTGGCCCGCCCGTACGGTGCGGTGGTGCCGGTCTGGGTGCACCCGCGGATCCACCCGCTGACGGCGGTGCCCACCGGCGCGGGGCGCAGCCTCGACGGCCGGGTGGACGGGGTGCCGCACGGGTCGATCACGTTCGACTCGCTGCGGGAGTACGTGGTCGGCGACGAGCTGCGCCGAGTGCACTGGCGGACCAGCGCCCGGGTGGGTGAGCTGATGGTGCGGGAGAACGTCGACACCAGTCTGCCGCGTCTGGTCGTCCTGCTGGACAACCGTGTCGCCGCGCACCCGCAGCGCGTCGACGGGGTGGTGGAGTCGTTCGAGTCGGCGTGCGAGGCGGCGGCGTCGGTGGTCACCGCCGCACACCGCGCGGACCTGCCGGTGGTGTTGCTGTTCGTGGCCGCCGAGGCGGCGACGCCCGGCGGGGAGGCGGACTCCGGGGCCGCCCTCGGACCGCTGGACCGGCTGGCCGCCGCCGAACTGTCCACCGACGACGACGCGGTACGGGCGACGACGACCCGACTGCGACAGGACCGGCTCGGCGACACGTTGATCTTCCTGACCGGGCCGGGTGGCCGAGGCGACCTGGGGCACGTCGGCGCGCTGCGCGGGGCGTACCCCTCGGTGGTGGTCGCTGTGTTCGGCGCGGCCGAGCCGACGCCACCGGGCGCCGCCGGCCTGGTGGTGGTCGACGCGGCGGACGGCGCGCGGTTCGCCGCCGAGTGGGACGGGGTACGCCGGTGGTGACGCACGTGATGCGGGTGCTGCGGGCGGCCGTCGTCCCGGCAGCGTTGATCGGGTTGACGGTGCTCGCCGGGGTGGCGCTGGGCCGGGTGTACGCGGGTGACCTGCTGACCTGGCTGGTGGGCGGCGCGGCGGCCGGTTCGGTGCTGGTCAGCGTCGCCGCCCGCCGGTTGCCGTCCTGGCTGGTGGCGCCGGTGTCGGTGGCCGCGATGGCGGGCTGGACACTGTGGTCGCTGCGGCTCGCCGCCGACCACGCCGAGCTTCCCGGCAGCCTGCTGGAGGTCACCGCGGACGCCGCGCGCAACGGCATCCCCCGGCTGCTCACCGCGATGATTCCGGTGGAGCCCGCACCGGACACGGTGCTGGTGCCGGTGGTCGCCGCCTGGTTGGCCGGGTTGGCGGGTGCGGAGGTGGCGTTGCGCGCCGGCCGGGTGCTGCTGGGTTACCTGCCCGCGGCGGGGCTCTACGCCGCCGCCCTCTACGCGGTCGGCCCGAACTCGGAGCCGGCGGTCGGGACGACGGTGGCGTTCGTCGCGGTCGCGGCGGTCGGCCTGGCGGCACCCGGCACCGCGACGCCGGTCGGCGGGGACCCGGCGGCCGACCTGGCACCTCGGGTACGCGCGGCGGTGCGACTCCGGCTGGCCGCCGGCGCGACGCTCGGCGTGGCGGTGGTGGTCGGGTCGGTCGCGCTCCTCGGTCCCGTGGTCGCCGGTCAGGTGGACGGTCGACCGGTGGACCCGCGCCGGTACGTGGAGCCACCGCAGGTGCAGTCCCTCGACGAGAACCCGTTGATCCGGATCTCCGGTTGGGCGCTGCGCCCGGAGCAGAAACTCCTCGAGGTGAGCACGGAACGCGACGGCGCACCGCCCGACGCCGCGCCACCGGACGGCGAGCCGGAACCCGAGCAGAAAGCCGGTGGCGTGCGGATCCGGTTGGCGGTGCTCAGCGACTACGACGGGGTGACCTGGCGGGTCGGGGCGACGTACCGCAACGCCGGCCGGATCCTGCCGGCCGCCACACCTCCTGAGGACAGCACTGTCGGGACGGTCCGCCAGCAGATCACCGTGGCGGAGTTGAGCGGTCGACTTCTCCCGGCCGTGGCGACGCCTCGGGAGGTCAGCGGCGCGCGGGTGGCGTACGACCCGGCGACCGGGACGCTGATCCGGCCGGAGGGGCTGACGCCGGGGCTGCGCTACGAGGTGACCTCCGCCGAGGCGCATCCGGATTCGAACCTGTTGGGCACCGCCAACGTGCCCGCCGGTGACGAGGTGGCCCGGGTGTTGCGGGTCGCCGACGGGGTCCCCGACCCGATGCGCCGGTTGGCCGGGCAGCTCGCCGAGGAGAACGGCGCTCCGTACGCGCGGGCGTTGGCGATCGAGCAGTTCCTGGCCGAGCACTACCGGCTGGTGGCGGACGCGCCGAGCGGTCACGCGTACCCGAATCTGGGTTTCTTCCTCTTCGGGCCCCGCGACGGTGGCGGTCAGGAGGGTACGTCCGAGCAGTTCGCGGCGGCGTTCGCGGTGCTCGGCCGGCTCTCCGGGCTGCCGACCCGGGTGGTGGTGGGTTTCCGGGCCGGTGGGCAGGGGCCGGTGCTGGCCGGTGACGCGTACGCCTGGCCGGAGGTCCTCTTCGACGGGTTGGGTTGGGTGCCGTTCGACCCGCTGCCACGCCCGAACAACGAGCCGAGGCCGGTGGAGGAGGATTTCCGGCCGACGCCGGACGATCCGCCGCCGTCGGAGGCCCCGGCGCCCACCGTGGAGCCGACCGCGTCGCCGGAGCCGGTGGCCGCCCCGGAAGGGCCACCCGGACGCGGTGGGTTGTCCACGCCGGTGCTCGTCGCCGGGGGCAGCGGCGGCCTGGTGCTGCTGGTGGGCGCGCTGCTGCTCACCCTGTTGGCGATGCGTCGCTCGCTGACCCGGAGTCGGCTCGCCCAGGGTGATCCCGGTCGTCGTATCGCCGGGGCCTGGCAGGAGGTCACCGACGCGCTGCGTCTGGCCGGTCGACCGGTCGGCGACGACCTGGCCGCCACCGAGGTGGCCGGGCACGCCCGCCAGGCCCTGACCGACGCCCAGGCCGACGCGACCGGCGGCCGCGGTCCGACCGGTGGCGGCCCGACCGACAGCGGCGTAGCCGGCGGCGGCCTCACCGTCGGCGGCCCGACCAGCGAGGGGTCCACTGTCGACGAGCTGGCGGCCCTGCTCAATCAGGTGGGCTTCGCCCCCGGTGCCGCGACTCCGGACCAGGCGGCGCGGGCCGCCGAGGTGGCCACCGCCTACGTGGCGACCCTGCGCGCCGCCCGGCCCTGGTGGCGCCGCCTGCTCTGGTCCGTCCACCCGTCCCCCCTCCGCCGCGCCCGCCGATCCCCCCGCTGACCCCCGCCCACCGCACCCACCCGGACCACCCACCCCCGGGTTCCCCCGGTGATCAAGAGGTTTGCGTCACCGGCCGGTGTCTTTCTGACGCAAACCTCTTGATCAACCCAGGCGGTGGTCCGCCGGGGGTCGGCGGGGGCGGGTGGCGCGGCGGCCGTAGTCGGCGGCTACGGCGATGACGAGGGGCCCCCAGGCGAGCATCGGCGCGTAGTAGCGCAGCACCTCCCAGGTCGGTGCCGGACGCGCCGGCTCGTCGCGGCCTATTCCCACCCACCCGCGCTCCACGAAGTGGAACCTGCTGTTCAGGAACAGGTAGACGCAGATGGCGACGAGCAGCGCACCGCCGATCAGCGCGACCAGCACGACCGGGCGTGCCGGAACGGGACGGCCGCCGAGCAACGGCACCCAGCGCGGAAGTCGCTGTCCCCAGCGATGCACCAGGCCGAGTGTCGACAGCGCCAGCCCCATCGACAGGACGGACAGGAAGATCATGTACCACGAGGTGACGGCATCGTCGGTGAACAGCAGGGACAGTCGCCAGAGCGCGGACGGCAGGACGCACAGCGGCACGGCGTAGGCGGCCCAGACGGCCCAGCGTGGCGGGTCGGCGGCCCAGGCGCGGTAGCAGTCGGTGGGGTTCACCGGTACTCCGATCGTGGCAGGGGATCCGCCTGCTCCGACGGCAGACAAACGTCGTGCGGCCGACGTGGCCGGGTGGCGAGGGCGTATCCGCTGGTCGTGACGCCCAGCGCCACTCCCCAACCGAGGAACACCAGCAGGGTGGCGCTGGTCGCCCAGCTCTCCCCCACCTCCGACCACTGCAGCTCTCCGGTGCGGAGCCGGCCGACGAACACCGCGACGCTCAACACGCCGTAGCTGACCAACGCGAGCGCCACCACCCCGGCCGGGATCACCGCCAGCAGCCGGGGAACCCGTCGGCCGCCCAGCCCCGGCACCCAGCGCGGGAACTGCTGCCCCCACCGCCGCGCCAACCCGAGGACGAGCAGGCCGGCGAGCGGCGGGATGAGAGTGATCGCGACGCCGGTCTCCGTCGAGAGATTCAGGTGGATCTCGTCCAGCTTCCGCTCGGAGATGCCGAACGGAACGCCGAGCACCCACAGCCCGTGCGGCACGGCCCAGCCGACCACGGGCAGGGCGACGGCGGCGTACGCCCAGCGGCGCGTCCACCTCGGCACCGGCTGGTAGTCGCCAGAAGCCGGGCCACGCCGGGGAGCGGAGGCGTTCGCCAGCCCGGCGAACAGGACGCCACCGGCTGCCAGCGCCAGCCGGGCCCCGAGGTCCCGCCAGTCCGACGGGCGTCCCGCCACCGCCGCCGGGACCTCGAAGAGCAGGTGCAGAGGGAACGCCACGACCAGGAGAAACGCGCCCACCGCCCAGCTCGCGGCGGACGCGGCACGGCCCGGAGCCCGGATCGCGAAGCCGATGACCACCGCGAGCGCCACACCGACACCGACCGCACCCCAACCCGCCCAGAACGGCAGCGTCCGCACCCGGTCCGCGCCGCATCCACCGGCCGGGTCGACCAGGGCGGTGCGGTCGCAGGCGGTGTACGCCCACCGACCGCCCGCGATCCAGTACAGCCGCAGGGCCGACTCCCCCACGACGAAGACGGCACCGGCCACCGCCCAGCGTCGCGCCGCACCGGGGTCGACGGATCGACTGACACGACCGGACGCCGGTGACCCCACACCCACATGCATGGATCAATGCTCTGCGGCGACGCCGCGCCACTCCTCCCCGACGTCGGGGGTCTCGCTCCCGCCGTCGGGGGATGGCCGCACGCGCCGCATCCGGCCTGCGGCGCTCGTCGGGCTTGACCTTGGCGCTGCGTCAACCCTCCATGCCGGCGGCCATGAGCATTCCGCCGACAACCAGACCGGCCCCGGAACCCGCGATCCGGACCAGAGCCCCGACCCGGCCGGACCGACGCCCGACCGCGTCAGGCGGTCAGGCGACGGATGAGTTTGCGCATGCCAGCCTGCCAACCGTCCGGGTCCTCGGCGCGGCGGCGTGCGTAGTCGGCGACCTCCGGGTGCGGCAGGATCAGGAAGCGCTCCTCGGCCAACCCGGCGATGGCCGCGTCGGCGACCTGGTCCGGGGTGAGCACCGCACCGGACGCGGTGACCACCCGGGCGCCGAGGTGACCCTCGGCGATCCCGTCGGCGAGCATCGGGGTGTCCACGCCCTGCGGGCAGAGCGCGCTGACCCGGATGCCCCGGTCCCGGTAGGTGATGGCCAGCCACTCGGCGAACCCCACCGAGGCGTGCTTCGTCGCGGTGTACGCGGCGTCGCCCACCGCCGTCAGCACCCCCGCCGCCGAGCAGGTGTGCAGCAGGTGGCCGCCGCCCCGGGCGAGCATCCCGGGCAGCACCGCACGGGCCGAGTAGACGTGGGCGAGCACGTTGACCCGCCAGGCCCGGTCCCAGGCGGCGTCGTCGACCTCCACTCCCCCACCGGTGGTCACGCCCGCGTTGGCGCAGAACAGGTCGATCCGGCCGTATCGTGTCTCGGTGTCGGCGACCAGCTCGCGGACCTGGTCCTCGTCGGTGACGTCGAGGGCGGTGGCGTGCGCGACCGGGCCGATGCCCTGGGCCACCGCGTGGGCCGCCTCGGCGTCCAGGTCGGCGACCACCACCGCGGCGGCCCCCTCGGCGACGAACCGGCGCGACAGCGCGGCTCCGATCCCACCGGCGCCACCGGTGACCACCACGATCCGGTCGGTGAGGTTCACGCGGACGCTCCTTGCGGATCGACGCCCAACTGGGCGATGAGGGTGAGCAGCGCGGCCGCGCCGCCGGCGGTCACCTCCGGGGTGGGCAGCAGCGCGACGACCGGCACGTCCACGCCGGCGTCGACGTAGCGACGCACCTGGGCGCGGCACCGCTCGGGCGTGCCGTGCAGCACCAGGGCGTCGACCACCTCGTCCGGCACCGCGGCACCGGCCCCCCGCCGGTCACCGGCGGCCCAGGCATCCCACATCGGCGCGAGCGTCTCGCCGCGCCCGAGCCAGCGGTGGAACTCGGCGTACGCCGGAACGGTCAGGTAGCTGGTGATCAGCCGCCGGCCCAGTGTCCGGGCGTAGGTGGCGTCCTCGGTGGGGCACACGAAGATGCGGGCGGCGACCTCGAACCCGGGACGCCGCTCGCCCAGCTCGGCGAGGGCGCGCGGCACGTCGTCGGCGCTGAGCCAGTTGAGGATGACCCCGTCGGCCTCCGCGCCGGCGAGCCGGAGCATTCCCGGGCGCAGTGCGGCGAGCAGGATCGGCGGCGGCACCGCCGGCGGCCGTTCCAGCGTGAACCGGCGGACGGTGAAGGTGTCGTAGACCTCGTCGACGGTGTCGCCGCGCAGCGCGGCGCGCAGGAAGCGCAGGACGTCGCGGGTGCGACGGAACGGTTCGTCGAACCGGACCGCGTTCCAGTCCCGGACCAGCACCGGTGAGGACGCCCCGATGCCGAGCGAGAACCGGCCCGGCGCGGCCTCGGCCAACGCCGCCGCGCTCATCGCCAGCAGCCCCGGCCCTCTGGTGAAGACCGGTGTGATCGCGGTGCCGAGCCGCAGCCGGGGCTGCCAGGCGGCGGCGAGCGCCAGCGGGGTGAACGCGTCGGTCCCGGCCACCTCCGACGACCACACGTCGGTGAACCCGGCCTGGTCGAGCGCCGCGTAGGCCGCGTCGTGGTGCGCCAGGGCGATCCCGCCCAGCGGCACCGTCATGCCCCATCGATTCGTCACCGATCGATCGTGCCCGTTGACGGGGCACGCGAGCAAGATCCCCGTACTGGGCAGAATCGCCGGTTTCCGGCGGTGCGTGCCGCCGCAGGGTGCTACGACTTCGAGGTGGACCGGACCGACGGCGCAGGCCGCTGACCATGGGTTCCAGGGCAGCGGGCGGCCTGGAGCCGGTCCCTGCGGCGACCGCTCCCGGCCGGGCCACCTTCCTCGAACTCTTCTTCGATCTGGTGTACGTCTTCGCGCTCACCCGGATCTCGGCGCGCGCGTTCGAGGACCTGACCGAGGAGTCGGGCCGGGAGCACATCTGGGAGGCGGTCACCGGCAGCGGCAAGACCCTGCTGTTGCTGCTCGCGCTCTGGGCGGTCTGGCAGGGCACCGCGTGGACGACCAGCCGGTACGACCCCTACCGGGTGCCGTTGCAGACCGTGGTGATCACCGCGTTGGTGTGCAGCATGGTGATGGGGGTCGCGATCCCCCGGGCGTTCAGCGAGACGGCGCTGATGTTCGCGGTGGCGTACGTGATCGCGCAGGTGACCCGGCCGGTGATCCTGTCGGTCGCGCTCGGCGCGCACCCGTACCGCCGGCTGAAGGTGCGCATGGCGGTGATCTTCGCGCTGAGCGGGGTGCTCTGGATCGGCGGCGCGATGCTGGGCACCAACGGGCAGGTGGCGCTCTGGTCGGCGGCGCTGGCGTTCGAGTATCTGGCGGCCCGCTGCGGTTGGCCGGTGCCCGGCCTGGGCCGTTCGAGAATCTCCAAGTGGGAGATCGCCGGCGAGCACCTGGCCGAGCGGTACCAGCAGTTCTTCCTCGTCGCGCTGGGCGAGACGATCCTGGTGGCCGGTTTCGCGTACAGCAAGGGCCCGTACGAGGCAGGGCACGCGTGGGCGTTCGCGCTGGCACTGGCCACCTCGATCATGCTGTGGCGGATCTACGTGCAGCGTGCCGGGCGGATCCTGGGCGAGGCGGTGACGAAGGCTCGGCACCCCGCCACCATCGGCCGTTCCGCCGCCGACACCCACCTGGTGATGGTGATCGGTCTCGCTTCCACGGCGATCGGATACGAGCTGATCATCGAACAACCGCTGGAGCGGATCCCCGGGCCGTGGCTGGTCATGGTGCTCGCCGGTCCGATCCTGTTCCTGGCCGGGCGGTCCCGCCTGGAGTACGAGGTGTTCGCACGGGTCTCCCCGTCCCGGTGGATCGCCCTCCTGGTGCTGCTGGCGTCGGCGGTGCCGCTGTGGCACCTGCCCGGAGTGGCCGCGACAGCGGTCGGAGCGGTGGTGCTGGCCGCGGTCGTGGTCGCCGACGCCCGTCGGGCGCGGGGCGCCCCACCGGAGCCCGCCTCGCCGCCGTTCTGAGGCGACGACGTACGGCGATGTCCTGCCGACGCGACCGGTTAATCTCGGCCGGTGACCTTCTCGCTCGTCGCCCGCTCCGCCGACGGCCGCCTGCACGGCGTCGCCGTCGCCAGCAGGTTCCTCGCCGCCGGGGCGCTGGTGCCGGCCGCCGCCGCCGAGGTCGGCGCTCTGGCCACCCAGGCGCACGCCAACCTCGCCTACCGCCCGCAGGGCCTCGCCCTGCTCCGCACCGGCGTGGCCGCCGCCGACGTCGTGGCCGGGTTGGTCGCCGCCGACCCCGAGCGGGAGCACCGCCAACTCGGCGTCGTCGGGGCCGACGGTCCGGGTGCCGGCTGGACCGGGCCGTCCTGCCTTCCGTGGGCCGGCGGGCGGACCGGCGACGGTTGGGCAGCGCAGGGCAACGTGCTCACCGGCCCGGAGGTCGTCGACGCGCTCGGCGAGGCGTGGCTGGCCGGGGCGGCGTTGCCGTTCGCCGAGCGGCTGGTGGCCGCGCTGCGAGCCGGCGACGAGGCCGGCGGTGACCGGCGGGGTCGGCAGAGCGCCGGGTTGCTGGTGGTCGAGCGCGGCGGCGGGTACGGCGGCACCAGCGACGTGGTCGTCGACCTTCGGGTGGACGACCACCCGGATCCGATCGCCGAGCTGAGCCGGCTGCTCGCCGTGCACACCATGCTGTTCGGTCGGCCGGACCCGGCCACCCTGCTCGACCTGACCGGGGCGGTCGCCGAGGAGGTCACAGCGTTGCTCAGGGCGCTGGGCCACCCGGTGGCCGACGACGGGCCGGAGGCGGCGTTGATCTCCTGGGCGGGGCTGGAGAACCTGGAGGAGCGGTTGGTGCCGGGCCGCATCGACCCGGTCGTCCTGACGCACCTGCGCGGCGTCGCCAGGCACGTTCCCGCACCCCGATCCGCGAGCTGACCGGCTCCCGACGAGCCGCGACCAGCGCCGACGACGAGCCGACACCGACGGCCACCGAGCCAGACCGTCGGCTGGCTCAGCGGCCACGGATCCGGAGCCGTCGGCTCGGCTCGGCAGCGATGGAGCCAGGGCCGTCGGAGAGGCTCAGCGGCCGAAGGCGAGCGGGCGGAACCCGGCCGCGTCGAGCGCGGCCCGTTCCGGGGCGGTCAGCGCCGCCCGGCCGGTGGTCTTGCGGATCAGGGTCACCCGGTCCCAGCCCAGACCGACCGGTGTGGGGTGCCCGCCGGTGAGCAGGTCGGCGATCACCTCGGCCGCCGGGGCGGTGAGCCACGGCGACCGGCCCAGAGCGGCTGCCAGGTCCAGACCGTGAACGCCCACCTCGACGACCCGGGTGCGCAGGAACTCGGTGAGGAGCATCGCGTCCCCGTGGCGGGTCCGCACCACCCGGCCGGGCGGCGCGGCGGCCACACCCGCCTCGGTGGCCCGCCACGCCCGCTCCACCTCGGCCGCCAGGGCCCCCCGGTCCACCTGGAGCGCGTCGCGCCGCCCGCCGGCGATCCGGTCGGCGTCCACCTGCGGGGTGAACTTCGCCCGGGAGAAGTAACCGGCGGCGTCCACCTCGGCGCGGGTTGGGGCCGACGCGGCGAGCATGTCGGCCAGCCGGCCCACTCCGGTATGGATGTGGGCGATCAACTCCCGGACGGTCCACGGCGGGCAGTCGGTGGGACGGTCGAGGTCGGCGTCGACCAGGTCGGCCAGGACCTCGGTGAGGCGTACGCACTCGGCGGAGAACGCCGCGCGGGCCGGATCCATCGTCCGGCTCAGCCCTTGACCCGGGGCACGAGCCGGTGCACGACGGTGAGCACCAGCGCCATCACCACCGCCATGGTGCCGGCGATCCCGGCGGCGCTGCCGGCGTACCCGACGAACAGCGGCCGGCGGGTCAACTCCTGCGGCCCGGTGCCGCGCAGCTCGATCAGCCAGGCCAGGGCCAGCCCACAGGCGACCAGGGCGACCACGCCGCCCACCCCGAGCACCAGGGCGGCGACCCGGTGCGCGTCGCCGGGGGCGATCTCGGCCTGCTCTCGTTGGGTGACCAGCAGGAGCAGCCCGGCCAACGCCGCCCACACACCCACCACCAGGTACGCGGCGACCGCGTCACTGGGCCGGTGCCAACCGGCGGAGAGGGTGGCGACCCCGGCGGCGGCGGCGTAACCGGCGCCGATGAAGGCGCCGGCCGCCCGTACCTTGCGCGGGAGGACGAGCATCAGCGCGACCGCCACCGACGCGGCCACTGTGGTGTGCCCGCTGGGCAGACTGTTGCCCACCCCGGCGCGCTCCGGGTCGAGGCCGAAGTCGGGGCGGCCCAGCCCGTACTTCAACAACTGGGTGGTGACGTTCGCCCCGGCGATCAGCAGGGTCGCGGTGATGGCGAGGGCGATCCGCCCCCGGATCAGGGCGATGAAGCCGATCATCGCGGTGGCGGCCAGCAGGGAGACCACCGACATCGCGTTGAGGATCCGGTCGACGGGGCCGTCGATGGTGTCGTGCCCGATCCGGTTGCCGGTCAACGCGACGGTGTCCACCCACTGACCGACCTCGGTGTGCACGGCCACCCGCCACACGGCGAGGAAGGCAGCCGCCTGGACGAGGACCAGTACGACCAACCAGACCGCGGTCCAACCCCGTGCCGTCGCGCGCATCCGCACACCGTAGCGGCCGATGTCGGCCAGCCGATCGGTGGCCCGCCGCGCGCCGACGGTTAGGTTGTGCCGGAGGCGAGGAGGCGGCGGTGGGCGGAGCACCGATGGGCGACGGCGGTCAGGCCACACCCGGCCCGGACCAGCAGGCGAACGCCGGTTCGGGCCCGGGAGAGTCGACGCGGGCCGAGTCGCTGGCCGATCTCCTGGGCGGGCGGCGGGGCGCCGTCGACGCCACCCTGCCGCCGCTGGCGTTCGCGGTGGGCTGGCTGCTGGGCGGCGAGTCGCTGTGGGGTGGGGTCGGCGCGGCGTTGGCCGTGGGCGGGGTGGTGGCCGGTGTACGGCTGCGCCGCGGCGACCGACCGCGCTCGGTGCTCATCGGGTTGCTGGCGGTCTGCGTCGCGGCGTTGATCGCGGTTCGTACCGGCCGGGCCGAGAACTTCTTTCTGCTCCAGGTGCTCTCGAATGCCGCCAGCGCGCTCGCCTGGGCGGTCAGCATCCTGGTGCGGTGGCCGCTGCTCGGGGTGCTGGTCGGCGCGGTGCTGGGCCAACGCGCCCGGTGGCGGCGCGACCCGGCGCTGCTGCGCGGGTACGGGCGGGCCAGTTGGGTGTGGACGGCGACCTACGTGCTGCGGCTCGTGGTGTTCGTTCCGCTCTACCTGAGTGGGCAGGTGCTCGCGCTGGTGGTGGCCCGGGTGGCCCTGACCTGGCCGCTGGTCGCGGCGGCGCTGGCGCTGAGCTGGGTGGTGCTGCGTCGGTCGCTGCCCGCCGGGCACCCGGGTCTGCGTCATCCGGTCGTCCCGGGCCCGGCCGGGCCGCCGCGCTGACCCGAACGGGGCTCCCGGCAGCGACGGATCCCGGGCAAGAAAGAGGAGAGGCCGCCACGGGGGGAGCGGCCTCTCCGGTGACGTACGTTACTCCGTCGTGGACTTCGGCGTGATCCCGTGACGGCCCGAATTTCTGGGCTTTTTCGCGACTGGCTCCAGTCCGGGCGGTGGGGTGGGCCAGCCGATCCGCTGCGTCGGCCAGATGGCCGGCCCACCCCGGCCTGACCGTGGGTGTCAGGCCGTTCCCCGGTCGGGGTCCGTCGTTCCCCGGACCCCGACCGATTCCCGGGGTGGGCGGTCCACGCCACCCACCCCGGGTCGCTCAGCCGTTCGGGAACAGGCTGCCGTAGTCGGCGTACGCCATGGCGACGTCAGCCTGTGCCCAGAACCGGTGGTAGTTGAACTCGGGCTCCGGACCACCGTCCAGGTACGCCTGCACCTTGGGCCAGTCCGGGTCGTTCTTGTAGAAGGACCGGATGTCGAGGAAGCTCTTGCCGGCGGCGATGGCGTCACCGTTCGGCATCGTCCCGGTCCACCCCGGCGGGACGTAGAGGCCCTGCCCGGTGGACGCGTTGTAGACGTCGTCGAAGCGCCGGTAGTCGCCACGCTTCTCGGTGGTGGAGACACCCTTGGCGTCACTGGCGGCCGACAGCGCGTCGAGCAGCCCCTTGGCGGTGGTCTTGGCCGCCTCGTTGCCCGACTTGGCCGCGTACGCGATCAGGATCCGGGCGTAGGCGGCGGTGACACCGACGTCTTGGCCCTTGGTGATCACCTCGACGTGCAGGTTGGTGTTGGGCTGCGGGTTGCTCGGGTTCCAGGTGGTCGGCTGACCGGTCCACGCCATGTCCGACGGGATCGACCAGTTGGTGCCGAGCGTGGTGTTCGCGATCGCCCACGGCACCCACTTGTCCAGCAGCGCCTTGGCCTTCGCGTTGCCGGTCTGCAGGTACAGCTCGGCGATGCGCTGCATCGACCAGGTCTGCATGCCGAACCACTGGTTCGACGGCGGGTCGTTGTAGACCGGGTCGACGTCGTAGAACATGCCGTAGAAGGTGCTGGTGCCCGACGGCGGCTGTGCGTAGCTGCCGTCCCAGCTGTTGGTGGCACCGCCGGCGATGCCGCCCTCGGCGGACTGCAGCCAGGTGTAGAACTCCAGCTGCCGCTCGAAGCTCTTGGTCCAGTCGCTGGCGGCGGTCGGCGACTTCGGCGCCAACTCCGGGGTGTTGGTCAGCGCCCAGGCCGCGAACGGGTTCTGGTAGCCGAAGTGGCTGTGGCTGGAGCCGATCCGCCAGGACCAGTTCTGGCTGGTGTCGTACGCGCCACCCCAGGCGTAGTACCAGGACAGCAGGTAGTGCGCCGAATCCCGGCCGCTGCCGGCGGGGCAGGTGCTCGCCCCGACGCAGTTGCCGATCTTCTTGAAGTACTTGTCGAACATCGCGTACCGCAGGTAGTCGCCCATCTTGGCGGCCTTGGTGATGGTCGCCGCGACGTCGGCCTGCTTGTTCTGCGCCTTGGCCCAGGTCAGCGCCCAGTACGCGGCCTGCACGGCGCGGGCGTCGGCGTCCGGGGCGTTGGTGTACTTCCACTGCTTGGCGGGGGCGCCGGTGTCCTTGACGAACAGGTCGAGGTAGCCGTACTGACCGCCGTGCTCGAAGGTGTCGCAGGACGGCTGCGGGATGGTCTCCCACACCGACTCCTGGGTGCCCCGCTGGAAGGTGTTGATGTAGGCGGGCTTGGTGGTGCCGTCACCGCAGCGGCCGAAGCCGTAGGTGTTGTCGACGTCCATCAGCCAGTGCATGCCGTAGATGTCGCCGGTGCCGTAGGTGGACTGCAGCTCCGAGCGGAGCGGGTCCTGCCCGACGGAGACGTTCGGGTTCAGCGCCGAGGGGTATTGGCTGGGCAGGTTGTATTCCGCGGCGTACTGCGGGGTGCCCGCCGAACCCGAAGTCGGCTGGTCGGCGTGCGTCGGGATGATGTACTTCTCCATCACCGTCCAGGCGTTGTTGAACGGGGCCCAGTTCTGGGTGACCTTCCCGTAGTAGGCCTCCAGCCAGAGCCAGAAGCTGAACGCCTCCGACGTGGTCTCGTGACCGTGGTCGGGCGCCTCCACGATCAGCGTCTCCACCGAGTGGTACGGCACGCCCTCGGGGCTGAAGTAGCCCGAGTTCTTGATCTTGCCGTACTGCTCGAGGAACTTCGCGATGTAGGTGTTGTCGCCGCCCGGGGTGTCGTTGTCGATCTCGGTGGCGGCGACCGCCAGCGAGGCGAGACCGGTGGCGGAGGCGGTGATGGTGGCGGCACCACCGGCGGTGTCGGCGTCCTCGGCCGCGGCGACCGTGACGGTGACCCCGGTGTTCCAGTTGCTCGACGTCAGCGTGGCGCTGGCCGGCGAGACCGTGATGTCGGCGTCGCCGGTGCGGGTGAGGGTGACCGGCACGCTCGCCGTCGGCGCGGCGCTGAGCTTCAGGTTGAAGGTGGCGGTACCACCCTCGGCGACGCTCACCGCGGACGGGGTGGCCACCAGCGTCGGGCCGGTGGCGGCGCCGACGGTGAACGCCTTCTCGTCGACCCCGATGCCGTTGGCGTTGTCGTACGCCTTGGCCTGCACGGTGTAGCTGCCGGCCGGCAGGTCCTCCTGCGTGTAGGAGTACGGCGCGGAGGTGTCGGTGTTGATCAGCAGGCCGTTGCGGTAGAACTCGACCTTGCTGATCGTCCCGTCCGGGTCACTGGCGGTGGCGGTCAGCGGCACGTCGGCCGGCGCGGTGAACGGCCCGCTCGGCAGGCTGAGCGCGACGGTGGGCGGCTGGTTGGCCGCGGTGCCGTTGCAGACCGTGCCGTTCAGGGTGAACGAGGTGGGCTTGGGGTTGCTCCCCGAGTGCGCGCCGTTGAAACCGATCGTGGTGGAGGCCCCGGTGCCGAGGTTGCCGTTGTACGACTCGTTCGTCGCGGTGACCTCGCTGCCGGTCTGGCTGTACCTGGCCGACCAGCCCTGAGTGACCCGCTGGCTGCTGTTCGGGAAGGTCCACTTGAGCGTCCAGTTGCTGATCGGGTCGCCCAGGTTCTTGATGGTGACGTTGGCGGTGAAGCCGGTGTTCCAGTCGTTGGTCGCGTAGACCACGTCGCAGGCGGGGGCGGCCTGCGCGGCGCCGGCAGGCAGGGTCACCCCGCCGACGGCGAGCAACGCGGCGGCGGCGATCGCCACGCGACGGCGTATTGCCAGTTGTCTCATGTGCGCGGTGTCTCCTCGGGCGAGGCCGGGATGGTCCCGGCGGGGCGCCTGCCCGCGAGGGTGGTGGTCCGCGGGGAGTCAAGGCGCCGGGATGGTGGTCTCCCCCGGGCCCGGCCGGGGTGGGTCGGTGCGGCCTGCACGGGAGGGGGTCCCGCCGGCTGCGGTGGGGTGACCGTGACCGGAGGTGATGCCGCCGGCTGCCCTCGGTGGACCCGCACTCACGCGATCTGGCTCCTGCCGCGCTGAATCGACAGTGTGCCATGGAAGCGCTCCCACAACAAGCCGGATCGACTCCTTGTTTCGATCTTGTTTTGGGTCTTTCACAAAGGCGTGACGGGCGTTACAGTCGCAACATCGGTCGATGGGAGCGCTTCCATCGACAAGGTTCCAACTAGAAGATCGCCGGCGCTGCCTCTGGGCAGGGTCGGGGAACCCGACCGATGGTCGACGACGGGCCAGCCCGGACGCCGTCGTCAACCATCGTCCCGCCACATGGAGGGAGGTGGAACCAGAGCCACTCGCGTGGCCCGGCTCCCGCGCGACACGCATGACAGGACCCAAATTCCGCGTGCGTGTGTGCAGTTACGGTGGGGACGGGGGTTGCCCTCCCCCGTCCCCACACTAAACCCCCGTACACGATAGGAAAAGAGGCCGACGGGACAGGCGCGGTGCGCCGCCCGGACGGCCTCGTTCGCTGCTCGGGGCCATACCCGCCACCACCCCGCCAGCCCCGGCCGTCAGGACGGACGGATGACCGGCAGGCCGCGTCTGCCCTATCATGGGAGCGCTCCCGAATCTTCGGCGGTGGCCCCGTATCCATGAGGAGAATCCATGTCGATACCTAATGGGCCCGCCAGCCCGCTCCGCTTCCCGGAGGACTTCGGCTGGGGCGCGGCAACCTCCGCGTACCAGATCGAGGGCGCCGCCAAGGAGGACGGGCGCGGCGAATCGGTCTGGGACACCTTCAGCCGCGTCCCGGGGCGCACCCGCAACGGCGACACCGGCGACGTGGCCATCGACCACTATCACCGTTACGCCGAGGACCTCGACCTCATGCGCGACCTCGGCCTGCGCAGCTACCGCTTCTCCATCTCCTGGCCCCGGATCCAGCCCGACGGCACCGGCACGCCCAACCAACGCGGGCTCGACTTCTACCGCCGCCTCCTCGACGGCCTCCACGAACGCGGCATCACCCCGATGGCCACCCTGTTCCACTGGGATCTCCCCCAGGCACTGCAGGACGCCGGCGGCTGGGAGTCCCGCGACACCGCCCACCGCTTCGCCGACTACGCCGACCTGGTCTTCCGCGCTCTCGGCGACCGGGTGCCGGCCTGGCTCACCATCAACGAACCCAAGACCGTCGTACAGAACGGCTACCTCACCGGCCACCACGCCCCCGGCCGGCAGGACCCGGACGCCGCCTACCTGGTCGCCCACCACCTGCAGCTCGCGCACGGGCTCGCCGTCGCCGCACTGCGCGCCGGTGGCAGCGACAGCCGGATCGGTCCGGCACTCAACCTGCACCCCTGCTACGCCGCCGACGACTCCCCGCAGGCCGCCGCGGCCGCCCACCTCTACGACGGCTACGAGAACCGCCTCTACCTCGACTCGATCCTCCGGGGCAGCTATCCCGAGGACGTGCTGGCCGACCTGGGCCCGGGCAGCCGGATGGTCCAGGGCATCCGCGACGGTGACCTGGCGATCATCTCCGCGCCCGTCGACCTGCTGGCCGTGCAGTACTACACGCCGATCTACGTCACCGCCGACGGCGGCACCGAACACCGCTGGGTGACCTCGGAGGCCGCCTGGCAGCAGATCTACCCCGAGGGGCTGTACGACCTGCTGACCCGGGTCACCCGCGACTACGGCCCGATCCCGCTCACCATCACCGAGAACGGGCTGCCCACACCGGACACCCTGGCCGCGGACGACACCGTCCAGGACACGGGCCGGATCAGCTTCCTGCGCGACCACCTCGCCGCCGCACACCGGGCCATCGCCGACGGCGTGCCGCTGGAGAGCTTCCACGTCTGGTCACTGCTCGACAACTTCGAGTGGGACGCCGGATACGACCAGCGCTGGGGTCTGGTCTACGTGGACTACGCGACCCAGCGACGGGTGCCCAAGAGCAGCGCCGCGTGGTACCGCTCCGTCATCGCCGACGGCGGCTTCTGAGCGCGCGGCCACCCGGACGGCCGGGCCCGGACGGCTCGGATGAGCCGGTGACCGTCCGGGCCCCGGCCGACGCACTCAGCGGGGCAACGCCTGCTGCAACTCCGCCCGCAGCGCCGGGGTGAGCATCTCCCCCGCCTGCTTGGCCAACCGGGCCATCTCGTAGCCCACCACGCCGATGTCCGCGTCACCGGCGGCCAACGTGGCCAGGATCGAGCCGTCGCGGATCTGCATCACCAGGAAGTACCCGCGGCCCATCTCGACCACCGTCTGCTTGACGACATCCCCGTCGAACATCTGGGCCGCTCCGGCGGTGATGCTCATCAACCCGGAGGTGACCGCCGCGAGCTTGTCCGCGTTGTCGCGCGGCAGGTGATCGGAGATCGCCACCAACAGCCCGTCGGAGGAGACCACCACCGCGTGCGCCACGCCCGGCACCCGCTCCGCGAACGCGCTCACCAGCCAGCTCAGGTCACGCGCCTCCTGGCTCAACGTCGTCACTGTCGTCGTCCCCCTTCGTCGTGCCCCCCGGACGGTGGCACGGGTATCTCGGTGGTGTCCTCGGCCTCGGCGCGCCGCACCCCGCTGTAGAGCCGGGAGAGCATGCCGCCGACCGCCTCCGGGTCCGGGTCGGTGCGGGTCGGTGGCGCCGTCGGCTGCGCCGATCTGGTGACCGCGCTCAACTGTGCCATCGGCACGCGCACCGGAAGACCCCGCTCGTTCGTGCCGGCCGTGACCGGGACGGCCGGTGGCATCCCCGACGCGGGCACGATCGGCGCGGACGGGCCGGGGCCCTGCCGCGACCACCAACCCCCGCCGTCGTCACGCCCGGCCGGGGTCAACACGTCCTCGGCGCGCAGCGGCACCGGTCGGGTCTGCCGCGGCACGGCCGCGGCCGGTGGCCGACCGGCGACCGGCAGGTCCCGTGCCGCGATGCCCGGCCCGGTGACGTGGGCCTCGGCGACGGCCGAGGGCTGGCGGACCACGCCGCGGGCGGCGCCCGTCGCCAGCATGCGGGCCGGCGCGGGCAGATCCGCCTGCACCGCGCCCGCCGGGGCGAGCAACGCCGCGGGCAACGCCAGCCGGGCGACCAGACCGCCCTGGTGGTCGTCCAACCTGACCCGCACGCCCAGCCTCGCGGCCAGGTGGCTGACCACGAAGTGGCCCATCCGCTCCACCGTCGCGACGTCCGCGGCCGGAGGGCTGGCCAGCACCGCGTTCGCCTCGGCCAGCGCGGTCGGGCTCATGCCCAGGCCACGGTCGGCGATCTCGACCAGGGCGGTCGCGGCGTCGACCCGCGCGGTCACCACCACCGTCGTGTCCGGACGCGAGAAGGCGGTGGCGTTCTCCAGCAACTCCGCCAGCATGTGCACCAGTTCGCCGACGGCGTGCCCGACCACGTACACGTCGGCCACCGCGTCGATCCGGACCCGCTGGTACTGCTCGATCTCGGCGGCGGCGGCCAGCAGCACCGCGCCGAGGCCGACCGGCCGGTTCCAGCGGCGGGTGGAGTCCGTGCCCGCGAGCACCAGCAGGCTCTCGTCGTTACGGCGCATCCGGGCGGCCAGGTGGTCGAGCTTGAACAGGTTCTCCAGCTGGTCCGGGTCGCTCTCCTCGCGCTCCAGGTCGTCCAGCAGTTCGAGCTGGCGCTCCACGAGCACCTGGCTGCGGCGGGCCAGGTTGACGAACATGGCGTTGACGTTGCGCCGCATGAGCGCCTGCTCGACGGCGACCGTGACGGCGCTACGGTGCACCGCCACGAACGCCTCGGCCAGCTCACCGATCTCGTCGAGCGAGCGGACCACCGCCGGCGCGACCTCGATGCCCGGCACGCCGCCGGTGACGGTCTTCAAACGGTCCAACGCGTCCGGCAGCTCGACCTGCGCGATCCGGAGCGCCTGGCTCCGCAGCAAACGCATCGACCGCGCGACCGAGCGGCCGACGAGCAACGAGATCAGCAGGGCGACCAGCAGGACCGCCACCACCCCGCCGGCCACCAGCAGGGTGGTCCTCAACTGCTCGCTGCTGGCGTCGTCGGCCTGCCGCACGGCGTCGTCCAGCACACCCGCCTCGAGCTGGCGCAGCAGCTCCTGGCGCTGCTGGCTGGCCGCCCACCACTGCTCCGAGGGCAGCACCTCCGGCGACGCGTTGCCGGCCGGAAGGCTGCGCTCCTCCAACTGGGTGGCGACGAGGAACGTCGGGCTCACCGACGTCTCGTCGTACCGGCGGACCTGGTCGGACGTGGCAGCTACCCGGAACGCGCTGAGCGCGGTCAACTGCTGGCCACGCAGATCGCTGAGGATCACCCGGTCCTCGGTGCCGTACGCGCCGGCGCGTCCGGCGGCGTAGAGCTGCGCCCGCACCCTGGAGGAGAGTTCCTTCACCCGGGCCATCTGGACGTAGCGCAACACCGCGTCGTTCAACGCCGGCCGACCCTGACCAGGGGTCGGTTCGGCGAGCAGGTCGAGCAACGCGTTGACGGCCCGGTGGTAGTTGCTGAGGATGGTCTCGTTGCTGAGCACCGCCGGTGGGATCGCCGGGCGGATGTCGATCACCTGGTCGTACGCCTCCAGCGCCTCGGAGAAGGCGACCCGCCAGGACGCGTCGGCGTCGGCCAGCGGCTCCGCCGCCCGGCTCAGCTCCGCGACGGCCCGGTCGGTGGCCGTCTGCAACGGCTTCAGGTTGGCCGTCGCGGCCGCCCGGTCGCCGCCCCTGCGCAACTCGCTCAACTCGCCCGCCGAGCGGTCGCGTTCCTGCTGAAGCTGATGCACCGCCGCGGTGACCTGCCGGCCGATGCCGACCTGACGCGAGAAGTCGTTGAGCGCGGTCGTCCGTCCCACCAGGTCACTGGTCTGCACGCCGGCGAGCAGCAGGAACGCCATCGACGGCACCACCAGCACCGTGGCGAGCTTCGTGCTCATCCGCCAGTCGCGCAGCCGGAACGGCGACCGTCGCCGGTGCGCCACCACCCGGACATCGAAGCGGCGCCGGCGGTGGTTCGACACCGCGCCGTTCGCCGGCTCGGGACCTGCCGCCACCCTGCCTCCTCCGTGCTACCGCGTCCGCCGCGGTCCGGGGAGCGCAGTCCATCCAACCAGGCTTGGTTGGACTGTCAACGGTTTGGGCTGAGCGGTGGTTCAGGAAGGATACTGCGGGTGGGATCGTCCTGCCGTGGTCGGTAGTACCAGCTCGTCCGTCCGGCCGATGTCGGCGAGGTCGATCGCGTCGCCGAACCGGCCGAGCGCCACCAGTGCCGCACCGGTGGCCCCGATCTCCGGGTTGCGTTGGTGCGACACCGGTCGTGGTGCGAGCGCGGCGGCGAAGGACTGCCGCCACCACGTCGACGCCGCCACCGCGCCCCCACCGAGCACCACACCCACCGGTTTGTCGATCGTGGACTCCAGCACCGCCAGATCCTCGGCGACCAGCTCACACACCCCCTGCATCAGACCGGCCAGGATGTCCACCGCGGTGGTGCTGAAGCTCAGGCCGCGCAGCTCACCGGTGCCCGCCGGGGCCAGGCCGGGCGCCCGGTCGCCGCCGAAACGGGGGTCGGCCGATCGGCCACCGCCGATCGGCACCAGCGCCAGCGCCGCGTCCAGCTCCGCACCCCGGGGCAACCGCAACTCCCGGTCCGCCCAGGCGAACAGGTTGCCACCGCAGGCGTACGCCGCCCCGGTCACCACGTGGTCGTGGTCGACCCGGTAACGCCAGAGCCGTTCGGGAAGCCGCGGCATCGGGTCGCCGGCCGGGATCCGCTGCATCAGCCGTACGGCCGCGGAGGTGCCCACCGTGACGGCGGCCCGGCTCGGGTCGACACAGCCCGACCCGACGTTCGAGGCACCGCCGTCACCGACCGGGGGTGACCAGCGCGCCCGGGCCAGCTGCGGCCACCGGCCGGCCAGGTCGGCCCGGAGTCGACCGTGCCAGTCCAGCGCGCCGAGGGACGGCAGGTCCTGCGCCCGCGCCCCGGCCAGCATGAGCGCCTCCTCGTCCCAGCGCAGGGTGCGCAGGTCCAGCAGGCCGGTCCCGGACGCCTGGGAGATCGACATGGGAGCCGAGTCGAGCAGCTCGCCCAGCACATACTCCGGCAGGCCCACGAACCGGGCGATCGGCGTACCGGCCTGCTCGCGTAACCAGGGCAGCCGCATCGACCAGTACGAGCGGTGCCACCAGCAGCCGGTGCGCTGGTGGAAGGCGTCCGGGTCGGCCGGCCCCGCCGTACCGCCGACCGGCGCGGGCCGGGTGTCCAGCCAGGTGATCACCGGGCCCATCGGCGCGCCGTCGCGGGCCAGCGGGAGCACCGAGTGCCACTGCGCGGAGACCGCCACCAGGTCGACGTCGCGCAGGTGCCCCGCCTCGGCCAACTCGTCCAGGCATTCGACGAGCGAGGCGAGATAGTCGGGGGCGGACAGCGTGCCGGTCCCGTCGTCGCCGATCGCGAGTTCGACCTTGCGCCGGGCGAGGGCACCGGACAGCGGACGCGTGTTCCCGTCCAGCACCAGCCCGCGAACCGAGGAGGTGCCGAGATCGAGCGCGAGAATGTTCATCGCCGGTCAAGTTACCCGGTGCGAACCGGGCGACGGGCGCGTAAGGTGGATCACATGCTCGCGCAACCGACCAGTTGGTGGCCCGCCGACCCGGCGGCCACCTCCCGCGCGTAGCTCCAACCACGCGGCCGCCCTCCAGGCGGCTGCCGGATCTCCCGGCCGGATGACCGCCACAACGGCGGCGCCGAGCCTGACGGAGACTCCGATGACCCACCTGACCGACCTGCTCACCGCCATCGTCAGCGGTGCCGACCCCGGCCCCTTCGCCCTGCTACGCCGTGAGGGCGCGGACGAGCTGGAACTGTTCACCGGCACCGTCGACACCGTCGAACGGCTCGCGGACATCCCGCTGACGCCGGGTACGTCCGGGGCGCAGACGTTGGCACTGGTGCCGTACCGGCAGATCTCCGAACGCGGCTTCGCCTGCGTCGACGACGGCGCCCCGCTGGAGTGCCTCCGGATCCGCGACCATCGACGGATCGCGCTGGCCGACGCCCTGGCCGCGCTGCCCGACGAGCAGGTCCGCACCGCCGACGCCGCGTTCGACATCACCGACGAGGACTACTCGCGCACCGTGCACCAGGTGCTCGCCGAGGAGATCGGCCGGGGTGAGGGCGCGAACTTCGTCATCCACCGCACCATGCACGCCACCGTGCAGGGTCCACCGCTGGTGGCGGCGCTCGCCGCGCTGCGTCGGCTGCTGGTCGCCGAGCGCGGCGCGTACTGGACGTTCGTGGTGCACACCGGTACCCGGACGTTGGTGGGCGCGAGTCCGGAGCGGCACGTCAGCGTCGACGACGGGCTGGTGATGATGAACCCGATCAGCGGCACCTTCCGGCGTGCCGGCGACACGCCGGACCGGGAGGCGCTGCTGCGTTTCCTCGCCGACCCCAAGGAGGTCGAGGAGCTGTACATGGTGCTCGACGAGGAGCTGAAGATGATGGCCACGGTCGCCGAGCACGGCGGCCAGGTGATCGGCCCGTACCTGAAGGAGATGTCGCACCTGGCGCACACCGAGTACCTGCTCGCCGGGCAGAGCACCCGCGACGTCCGGGACGTGCTGCGCGAGACGATGTTCGCGCCGACCGTCACGGGCAGCCCGATGGAGAACGCCTGCCGGGTGATCGCCCGACACGAACGCCGAGGCCGGGGCTACTACTCCGGGGTGCTGGCGCTGGTCGGCCACGACGAGGCCGGCCGCCAGACCCTCGACGCGCCGATCCTGATCCGTACCGCCGAGATCTCCCCTGCCGGGCGGCTGCGGGTGCCGGTGGGCGCCACCCTGGTCCGACACTCGACGGCAGCCGGTGAGGTGGCCGAGACGCACGCCAAGGCCGCCGGTGTGCTGGCCGCGCTCGGCCTCGGGCCGGCGGCGCCCGACCGGGGGGACGAGCCGGTCGCGCGACTGGCCGACGACCCGGCGGTACGCGACGCGCTGGCCCGGCGCAACGCCCCGCTCGCCCGGTTCTGGCTGGACCAGCGGGCACCGGACGCTCCCAAGCTGCCCGGTCTGGTCGGCCGTCGCGCGTTGATCGTGGACGCCGAGGACACGTTCACCGGGATGCTGGCCCACCAGTTGGGCGCGTTGGGTCTCGCGGTGACCACCCGACCGTGGCACACGAGCGGCTCGGTCGACGGGTACGACCTGGTGGTGGCCGGCCCCGGGCCGGGTGACCCGGGTAGCCCGGACGAGCCGAAGATGACGGCGGTACGGGAGCTGCTGGGCGGCCTGCTGGCGGCCGGTCGGCCGACCCTCGCGGTCTGCCTCGGCCACCAGGTGCTGTCCGGGCTGCTGGGGCTGCCGCTGCACCGCAGGGACGCGCCCTATCAGGGGTTGCAGCGGGAGGTGCCGCTGTTCGGCAGGACCCGGCGGGTCGGGTTCTACTCGACGTTCACGGCCCGCGCGGAAGCCGACCGGCTGGAGACCGCGTACGGGCCGGTGGAGCTGGCCCGGGACCCGGGCGACGGGGCCGTGCACGCGCTGCGGGGGCGCGGCTTCGCCGGGGTGCAGTTCCACCCCGAGTCGGTGCTGAGCCCGGACGGGCTGGCTGTGCTGACCGAGCTGTTGAGTGACCTGCTGCCGGCACCGCGGGCGGACGAGCTGTCCGCGACGGGCGGACGCGCATAGTCGTTCCGCCTCGGGGTAGGGCTGGATCGACCGGTGGCGCGGACGGGCCGAGAGCCCCCGCCCGCGCCACCGGTCGCTTCCGCCGTCAGCTGCCCAGGCCCGCCTTCAACGCGGCCCCGAGCTGCACCGCCCGCCGGGCGGTGAGCGCGCAGGCGCCCAGCGCCACGGCGTCCGGGGCGATCTCGCCGTTGTTGCTCGTGTGCGAGGGGCCGTAGGGGTTGCCGGCGATGAACTGGCTGGTGTCGGTGTAGCCGGGGGTCACCACCACACCGCCCCAGTGGTAGAAGACGTTGAACAGCGAGGTCAACGTGGTCTCCTGCCCGCCGTGCGAGGTGGCCGTCGAGGTGAAGGCGGAGTAGACCTTGTTGGCCAGCGCGCCCTGGGCCCAGAGCGGGCCGGTGGTGTCGATGAACTGCTTCAGCTGGGCGGCGATCAGGCCGTAGCGGGTCGGCGCGCCGAGGATCACCACGTCGGCCCAGGCCAGGTCGTCGATCATCGCCTCGGGCACGTCCTGGGTCTCCAGGTGGTGGGCCTGCCAGCCGGAGTTGGAGCGGATCGCCTCGTCCGGCGCCAGCTCGCGCACCTTACGCAGCCGCACGTCGGCGCCGGCGTCCCCGGCGGCCTCGCACACGGCCTGCGCCATCTGGTACGTGATGCCGGTCGCGCTGTAGTAGATCACCGCTACCTTGGTCTGGGCAGCCATCAGATGTTTCCCCTAACTCGTCTCGGGTCAGCTCCCGCGACTACCCGATGAGCGCGCTCTCTAACGCCAGCGCGCGAGGGTTCTCACCGATCGATCCGCCGGGCTCAAGTTTTCCGCAACTTCCGGGTGGTTACGGCCCTGCGTCCCACGCGGGCGGCGATCCTGATGTCACCGGTGCCGGCGGGAACGAGCCGCCGCCCCGCACCGGGCACCTGAACGGGGGATCGCGCTCCGCCGGCAACGGCGCTGGCGTAGCGCGATCAGGGGTCGTCGGATGTACCGGGGCGCGGTGGACCCCGCAGTCGGTGGACCCGGCACTCAGTGGACCAGGGCCGCCATCAGCCGCTCCAGCTCGGCCGCCGGGTCGGCGGTGAGCCCGGTGTGCACCGGCCCGGCCTGGATCATCGTGCTGCGGGGTGCCACCAGCCAGTGGAACCGCTCACCGAGTCGCATCCGGGTCGCCGGCCCGTCGCCGGAGCAGGTCCGGTCCCAGGAGCCGAGCGCGGCGGCCACCGCGGGCAGGTCGACGTCGGAGGCCAGGGCGCGGACCCGGTCGGCGTCCAGGTGGGTGCGCGCCCCCAGGAAGTCGCGCTGCTGGCAGTAGAGCAGCACCCCGACGTTGATCTGTTCGCCGCGCTCGATGCGGGGCACCAGCCGGATCAGCGCGTACTCGAAGGGGTGCCTCATGCCGCGCTCCCCGGTGGCAGCCAGTCGGCGGTGCGGGCGACCCGGGCGGACAGGTGGTCGCGGTAGGCGGCCCGCGCCTCGTCGGCCGTCTCGAAGTCGGCGGCCGTCAGCCACTCGTCGGGCACCAGGGCCAGCACCTCGGTCAGCAGGTCGGTGGTGACCCGTGGGGCCAGCTCGGCGTCGGCCTCGGCGAGCCCGTCGGCGTACGGGGCGAGCACGTGGTCCTCGGCTCCCCGGTAGGCGCGGTGCACGGCGGCCCCGGCGCGCGGCCAGTTGTGGTGGAAGTAGAGCGAGGCACCGTGGTCGATGAGCCACAGCTCCCGGTGCCACACCAGCAGGTTGGGGTTGCGCCAGCTCCGGTCGACGTTCTCCACGTACGCGTCGAACCAGAGCACCCGCGACGCCAGCGCCGCGTCGACGGGATGCGCCACCGGGTCGAAGCCGAGCGCCCCGGGCAGGAAGTCCATGCCCAGGTTCGCGCCGCCGCTGTTCCGCAGCAGCTCCTGCACCTCCTGGTCGGGCTCGGCGCGGCCGATGACCGGGTCGATGTCGAGCACCACCAGCGGCGGCACCCGCAGCTCCAGGCGGCGGGCCAACTCACCGCAGATCACCTCGGCGACCAGCGCCTTGGGCCCCTGCCCGGCACCCCGGAACTTCGCCACGTACGTGCCGAGGTCGTCGGCCTCCACCACGCCCGGCAACGAGCCACCCTCGCGTAGCGGGGTGACGTAGCGGATCGCGGTGACCTGGCGGAGCACGTCGCCAACCCTACTGTGATCTCCGAGGGTGGGTCACCGTGGTTGCTGGAGTCCGCGCAGGAGCAGGTCGACGAGCCGCCGGGGGTCGTACTCCGGGTCGTTGTCGCGGCCGATGCAGAGGTTGCCGATGCCACGCATCAGCTCGTAGGGGCCGGTGCCGGGGGTGATCTCACCCGAGGCGACCGAGGCGTCGAGCAGTTGCGCGCAGACCGGCACGAGCTGGTCGACGAAGTAGGTGTGCAGCGCGTCGAAACCGCCGGTGTCCGATCGCAGCGCGTTGGCCAGGCCGTGCTTCGTCACCAGGAAGTCGATGAAGAGGTCGACCCACTGGTGGAGTGCGGCCAGGGGCGAGGCGGCGTTCGCCAGCAGGGTGGAGCCGGCCGCGGCGCAGGCCTCGACCTGGTGGCGGTAGACGGCGACGACGAGGTCCGCCCGGGTCGGGAAGTGCCGGTAGATCGTCCCGATGCCGACCCCGGCCCGGGCCGCGATCTCCCGGATCGGCGCTTCGACACCGGAGGTGACGAACACCGCAGCGGCGGCGGCAAGGAGTGCCTGTTGGTTACGCAGCGCGTCGGCCCGTCTGCCACGGGTCGGCACCTGCGGGGACTGGCTCGTCGCCGACACCGGCTCTCCTCCACCCACACGATCAGAAAACGGATCAACGCTCCGCATGATAGTGGAACAGCGATCCGATTCGACTGTAGCCGAAGCAGGCGGTGCCCTGCCCCGGCACCAACCGTGCCGGTGCCGCGTCAGCACCCGGAAGGCTCCTCGCCGCGCCGGGTCGAGGCGGCGACGCCGTCGGCCGGGTCGAGTCGAGGTAGGTCCAGCGGGGCCAGCGGCACTCCCTGGCCCCGCTCACCGGGCCGGTGTCAGTCGAGCTTGTCGCGCAGCTTGTCGACCTGGGTCTGCAGGCGGTCCACCGCGTTCTCGTTGTTGACGAACGTGGTGATCCCCGCAGCCAGCCCCAGCCCGATCAGCACCGCCAGGATGCTGAGCACCAGGCCGCCGATCGACACACCACGTCCGGTGACCCCGGGTCGGCGCGCCATCTTGAGGCCGACGATGCCGAGGATGATCCCGATGATGCCGAGCACCAGCCCCAGCCAGGCGAGGATCGCCGTCAACACGCTGAACAGACCGGCCACACCGAAGACCAGGGCGAAGGTGGCGGCCGCGCTGGTCTTGGCACCGGTGGACGCTCGATGGGGCCGGGACCCGGCCGATTGGCTTGCGGCAGTCATGAGGCTCCCCTCCGTACGCGCGGCGCGCGCACTTCCGGGTGAGCGCCTTCCCACCGTGTGGGTCGTTATGCCAGCTCAACGGGGTGCGCTGCCGGCGGGGTGCCCCGGCGGGGAGATGCCGTCTGAGCCGGATCTTGACCGACACGGCCTCGACGGCGGATTCGGCGGGTTCGGCGGATAGACGGAGACAGAGGACGGGCTCAAGCCCGCCCTCTAGCCCGTGTGTCAGACCTCAGGACGTGAAGGGGTACCGCAGTTCGAGGATCGTGGCATCGCCCCGGCCCTGCCCGACGCCGACCGGCTGCCACTCCGCGGGAATGACCTCCTCGACCTCCACCACGGTGGGTTCGTCCTTCACCTCGACCTTCGCCGCGATCGTGCGGGTGCTGTCGCCGCGAACGAAGTAGACCTGAGGGATCTCCATGGTGAGCAGGCCCGTGGTGCCGGTGGCCTTGAAGCAGAAGTTGATGCCTGCCGGCAGGGTGAGGTCGTTGCTCTGCACCAGGATCAGGTCCGCCGGTGGGTTGTTGGGCGTCGACCCACAGCTGACCAACGTGATGTGCCCGTCACCCTTGATCAGCTTGATGCCCCGCTGAGCCAGCACCTGCGCGGCGCCCGGGTAGGAGTAGTCCTCGACGATCGAGGGCGGCGTGTCCTCGGCCGCGGACGGAAGTTGACTGACGACCACCGCCGCTGCGCTGGCCAGCACGACAGCGGCAGCACCGGCGACAGTTGTTTTCCAGGAGGGAGTCTGCATTGATCGTTCACCCCGTGTGAAGTCACCTGAGACCAGTCGCCCGCACGGTCCGGTGTGGATCGACGTGGCGGCACCGCTGCGGCACCAGGATGGTGACGGCAGAGATCGTCCCACATCTACGTCTCGCCGTGGGGGCAGCGACGTCGGCCGGTTGTCATACGCTGGCCGTCGACCCGGGGAAGGAGCCTGATGAGCAGGGATCTCACGGCGTCCGAGGCGCTCGGCCTACGGATGACGAGCCTGCTGCTGCGCCCGCACCCGAGCAGCCGACCCGGCGGCGTCGCCGACGTGGTGCGGTGGTTCGGTGCGATGCAGGCGCAGGATCTGGCGAGCGGCCTGTGGTCGTTGGGCGCACGCCTGCCCGGGCAGAGCGTCGCCGACGTGCAGGCGGCGTTGGAGCGGCGCGAGGCCCTGCGCACCTGGCCGATGCGGGGCACCGTGCACCTCGTCCCGCCCGCCGACGCCCGCTGGATGCTGGAGCTGACCGGCGTACGCTCGCTCTCCGGCTCGGCGACCCGGCGCGCGCAGCTCGGTCTCACCGAGGCCGACGAGGGCCGCGCGATGGACGTGCTCGGCGCGGCGCTGGCCGGCGGCGGGCGACTCACCCGCGCCCAGTGCCTCGCCACCCTGCGCGAGGCGGGCATCGGCACCGACGGACAACGCGGTTACCACCTGCTGTGGACCGCGAGCGTGCGCGGGGTGACCTGCGTGGCACCCAACGTCGGCACCGACCAGACCTTCGCCCTGCTCGACGAGTGGGCGCCCGAGTCACGCCGACTGGACCGGGACGAGGCGCTGGCAGTGCTCGCCCACCGCTACGTGCGGGGGCACGGGCCGGTCACCGCCCGCGAGTTCGCCGGGTGGAGCGGCCTCACGCTGACCGACGCGCGGCGCGGCCTGGCCGCCGCCGAGAGCGCACTGAGCACCGTACGGGTCGACGGCGAGCCGATGCACGTCGACGCGGCGCTGGCCGACGTGCCGGACCTCGCGCCGGACGACGTGCTCGCGCTGCCCGGCTTCGACGAGTACCTGCTCGGCTACCGGGATCGCTCACTGATGCTCGACCCGGCCGACCAGCAGGCCGTCGTGCCGGGCAACAATGGCATCTTCCAAGCCACAGTGGCCCGCGCCGGGCGGGTCGTCGGTGTGTGGAAGCGCAAGGTCGGCCGCTCAGCCGTCACCGTGGCGGTCCGACCGCTCACGTCACTCGACGCGGCGGCACGGGCCCGGGTGGAGCAGGCGCTGGGGCGGTACGCGGACTTCCTCGGGCTGCCGGCGCGCGTCGACTGGCTGGCGTGACCTGAGCGACGTCAATCCTGGCCGGCCCGTTGCGGGCGGGCGGTGGTGAGCAGGTCGACGATCCGGGCCACCCGGGGGTCCGAACGGATCTCCGCGACGGTCGCCGGTAGTGGCAGCCGCCAGTTCGGGTACTCGTCCACGGTGCCCGGCATGTTGGGCTGACGCACCTCGCCCAGCACGTCGTAGAGGGAGACGCCGAGCAGCCGGGTGGGGCTCGCCGCGAGCGCCGCGTGCATGGCCACCACCACGTCGTCGTCGGATGTCGCCTCCGGGTCGGGCAGCAGATCCTCCGCCCGCAGCATGTCCAGCAAACGCTTCCGGTCCGTGGCGGCCCGGGCCCGCTCCACCGCCACGTCGGTGCCGAGCAGCTTCAACTCGTCGCGCACCCGTACGTGCTCACCGGTCAGGAAGCCCGGCGCGGTCGGCAGGTCGTGCGTCGAGATCGTGGCCAGCGCGTTGCGCGGCCAACGGGCGGGCGGGACGAACGCGCCGTCGTCGTCGCGGGCGAACCACAGCACCGTCGAGCCGAGCATGTTGCGCCCGCGCAGCCCCCGGGTCACCGCCGGTTGGACGGTACCGAGGTCCTCACCGACCACCACCGCACCGGCCCGGTGCGCCTCCAGCGCGAGGATGCCGAGCATCGCCTCGGCGTCGTAACGCACGTAGGTGCCCTCCGCCGCCCCGGCGCCCGGCGGCACCCACCACAGCCGCCACAGGCCCGCGACGTGGTCGACCCGCAGGCCACCGGCGTGCCGCAGGGTCCGGCGCAGCATGTCCCGGTAGGCGGCGTACCCGGTGGCGGCGAGCCGGTCCGGGCGCCACGCGGCGAGCCCCCAGTCCTGGCCGAGCTGGTTGAAGTCGTCCGGCGGGGCCCCGACCCGCACTCCCTGGGCCAGCACGTCGGCGAGCTGCCAACCGTCCGCGCCGCCGGGGTCGATGCCGACGGCCAGGTCGTGCACCACCCCGACCGGCATCCCGGCCGCCCGGGCCGCCGCCGTGACGGCGTCGAGCTGCTCGTCGCACAGGTGCTGCAACCAGGCGTGGAAGGCGACCCGGTCGGCGAGCTGCCGACGCTGCTCGGCGACCGCCGGGGAGTCCGGGTGGTGCAGCGCCTCCGGCCAGGCACGCCAGTCGTTGCCGTGCCGCTCGGCGAGCGCGCACCAGGTGGCGAAGCTGGTCAGCGCCGGGTCCGCGGCCAGGTCGACCGACTGGGCGTACGGGTGCAGCAGCTCCAGGGCGTGCCGCTTGGCGGCCCACACCCGGTCGTAGTCGATCAACTCGCCACGGTCGGGGCGCAGGGCGTCCACCACGGCCCGGGTCGCCGGGTCGGCCGCCCGGTACGCGGCGGTGTCACCGACCCGCAGGTAGAGCGGGTTGACGAAGCGTCGACTGGCGGGCGAGTAGGGCGAGGCGGCGACCGGGTGCGCGGGCCCGACGGCGTGCAGCGGGTTGAGCAGCACCAGCCCGGCGCCGGTGTCGCCGGCCCAGCGGGTGACGTCGGCGAGGTCGCCGAGGTCACCCATGCCCCAGGAGCGTTCCGAGGTCAGCGCGTAGAGCTGGAGCATCCAGCCCCAGGTGCGTGGGGGCACCGGGAGTCGGCGGGGCACCACCACCAGCGTCGCCTCCTGGTCGGCGCAGGCCAACCGGTGCCAGCCCAGCGGCAGGTCCCCCGGCAGCTCGCCGTCGACGGCGCGTCGACCGCCGTCCTCAAGGGTCACCACGCCCGGGCCGGGCAGCGCCCGGGTCGTGCCGTGGGTCAGCACCACGGTCGGCGGCAACGCGCCCCGGTCGACGGCACGGGCTGCGGCCAGCGCGTCCGCGATGGCCGCCGGGCTGGTGGCGTCCACACCGAGCAGGCCGAGCACACCCACCACGGTCTCCGGTGCGACAGCGACGCGACGGTGCCGCCAGTCCTCGTACCAGGTGGACACGCCGTGCGCATCGGCCAGCGCGGCCAGTCGTCGGTTCATCCCGCCCCCCGCCTCACGACGCGACCTCCGACCACCTTCCCACGACCCGGCCGGCGGCGCAGGACACGACGAGGGCCGGCGGGCGAACCCGCCGGCCCGTCACCCTGCTGGCGTTCAGTCGCCGAGCGCGCCGGCCGCCCGCCCCTCGTGCAGGGTCAGGTTCCGCCCGGTGGTCGGGTCGAACAGGTGAATCTTCTCCAGGTTGAACCAGACCCGCCGCGACTGCCCCTCGGCGACAGCGGACTCCGCGGACAGCCGGGTCACCAGGTTGCCCCCGGCGCCGGCGAAGTCGGCGGCACCGGCGTCGGCGGCCAACTCCTCCAACTCGGCGGCGCTGGCCTTCTCTCCCTCGACGGTGAAGTAGACGTACTTGTCCGAGCCCATCGACTCGACGATGTCGACCGGCGCCTCGAACTCCATGCCCCGGCGGCGGGTGTCGTCGTCGACCAGTTCGGCGTCCTCGAAGTGCTCGGGGCGGATCCCGAGGATCAGCTCGCGGGGCGCGTCGGCCGACTCCAACTCCCGGCGGACCCGGTCGCCGAGCGGCACGTCACCCAGCGCGGTACGCAGACCGCCGTCCTCCACGGCGGCGTGCAGGAAGTTCATCGACGGCGAGCCGATGAACCCGGCCACGAAGAGGTTGCGCGGGTGGTCGTACAGCTCCTGCGGTGGCCCGACCTGCTGCACCGCTCCACCCCGCATGATCACCACGCGGTCGCCGAGGGTCATCGCCTCGGTCTGGTCGTGGGTGACGTAGACGGTGGTGGTGCCGAGCTGCTTCTGCAACCGGGACACCACGGTACGCATCTGCACCCGCAGCTTGGCGTCGAGGTTGGACAGCGGCTCGTCCATCAGGAACGCCTTCGGCTGGCGGACGATCGCCCGGCCCATCGCCACCCGTTGGCGTTGACCACCGGACAGGTTGGCCGGCTTGCGGTCCAGCAGTGAGGTCAGCTCCAGCACCTTGGCCGCCTCGTCGACCTTGGCGTTGATGGTCTCCTTGTCCAGCTTCGCCAGCCGCAGCGGGAACGCCATGTTCTCCCGCACCGTCATGTTCGGGTAGAGCGCGTAGGACTGGAACACCATGGCGATGTCCCGGTCCCGGGGGGCCTTGTCGTTGACCCGCTGCCCGCCGATGCGCAGCTCGCCGGAGCTGATGTCCTCCAATCCGGCGATCATGTTGAGGGTGGTGGACTTCCCGCAGCCGGAGGGGCCGACCAGGATCACGAACTCACCGTCGGCGATCTCCAGGTCGACGTCCCGCACGGCGACCGTCCCGTCCGGGAAGTTCTTGCTCACCTTGTCCAGCACGATGTCAGCCATGACTACTCACCTATCCCTTGACCGCGCCGGAGGTCAGACCGGACACGATGCGACGCTGGAAGAAGAGGACGAAGAGGATGATCGGTACGGTGATCACCACGGCGGCGGCGCAGATCGCCCCGGTGGGGTCCTCGAACTGCGACGCGCCGGTGAAGAACGACAGCGCGGCCGGCACCGTGCGGGAGCGCTCGGTGGAGGTCAGCGAGATGGCGAACAGGAAGTCGTTCCAGCAGAAGATGAAGACCAGGATCGCGGTGGTGAACAACCCGGGCGCGGCCAGTGGCGCGATCACCCGCCGGAACGCCTGGGCCTGGGTCGCGCCGTCCATCTTCGCGGCCTTCTCCAGGTCCCACGGGATCTGCTTGAAGAACGCCGACAGGGTGTAGATCGCCAGCGGCAGCGCGAAGGTGATGTACGGCAGGATCAGCCCGGGCCAGGTGTCGAAGATCCCCAACTGTCGTTCGATCTCGAACAGCGGCGACACCAGTGACACCTGCGGGAACATCGCGATCAGCAACGAGATGCCGACCAGCAACCGCTTGCCGGGAAAGTCCAGCCGACTGATCGCGTACGCGGCCATCGCCCCGAGCACCACCGCGATCAAAGTGGCGATCAGCGCGATGCCGATGGAGTTGACGAGCGCCCGGACGAACTGGTCGGTGTCGAAGATCGTCCGGTAGTTGTCGAGCGTCCACTCCCGGGGGATGAAGTTCCCGTCGGTGAGGGTGGCCGGCGTCTTGAACGACAGCGACGCGATCCACAGCACCGGGACGAGCGCGAAGACGACAACGAGGACGTCGAGCAGACCCCAGCGCAGCTTTGCCTTACCAGTGGTTTCGACGGCCATGTCAGCGCCTCTCCCCGTCGTCGCTGCCGGGGGCAGCGGTGCCGAACAGCTTCACGAAGACGAACGCGATGATCGCCACGGTGATGAAGATCAGTACCGACATCGTCGAGCCGATGCCGAGGTTGAGACCCCGCAGCAGGTTGTTGTAGGCGAGCATCGACACCGACGACGTCTCGTTGCCTCCGGCGGTGAGCACGTAGATGTTGTCGAAGACCCGGAACGCGTCCAGGGTGCGGAAGAGCAGCGCCACCAGGATCGCCGGCTTCATCACCGGCAGCATCACCTTGGTGAACTTCTGCCAGGCGGTCGCGCCGTCGGTGGAGGCAGCCTTCAGCAGGTCCTCCGGCACCAGCGCCAGCCCGGCCATCAGCAGCAGCGCCATGAACGGGGTGGTCTTCCAGATCTCCGCGAGCATGATGATCGCCAGCGAGCTGGCCCGCTCGGTCAGCGGAGCGCCGTCGCTGAACAGGTCGGCCAGGTAGCCGGTGCCGGGCGTCCAGGCGTACCGCCAGGAGAACGCGGCGACCACGGTGACGATCCCGTACGGGATGAGCGCCGAGGTCCGGACCAGGCCGCGCCCGACCAGGGTGCGGTGCATGATGATCGCCAGGCCCATACCGAGCACCAGTTCGACGGCCACGGTGACCACGGTGATCAGCGTGGTCACCCCGAACGCGGTCCACCAGAACTCGTTGGTGAGCACGGTGACGTAGTTCTCCAACCCGACGAACTCCCGCTGGTCGGGGAAGCGCAGGTCGAAGCGCTGCAACGACAGCCAGACCGAGTAGAGGATCGGGTACGCGGTCACCAGGATCATGACCAGCGCGGCCGGCGCGCAGAGCAGCCAGCCGAGCCGCCGTTCGGCCTTCTTGTTCTCGCTCAGCGGCGGCTTGCGGCGGCCCCCGCGTTGGGTGGGCACGGTGGGTGTCGTGGTCTTCTCGACGGTGTCCGCGCTCACGGGAGCACCCCCTTCGACTCGAGGGCGTCGGCGATGGCGCCGCGCAACTCGTCGGCGGTCTGCTGCGGACGGATCCCGGACGGCGGCGACAGGATCGCCGACATCACCGTGGAGATGCTCTGGTACGCGGGGGTCAGGGGCCGCGTCGCCGGGTCCTTCAGCTCCTCCAGGATGGTGTCCTTCATCGGGTACGCCTCGGTCATCTCCGGGTCGTCGAAGACCGCCTCGATGGTGGGCGGTACGCCGTCGTTGATGGCGGAGAACTTCTGGTGTTCGGCGCTGCGGATGCACCGGGCCGCCTCGAAGGACAGCTCCGGGTGCTTGGAATAGGAGCTGACCGCCAGGTTGACCCCACCGATGGTGACCTTGCTGGGGGTGCCCTCGTCGACGCTGGGGATGCGCGCCCAGCCGACCTGCTCGGCCAGCTCCGGGTCGGCCTCCTGCAGCGCCGGGTAGACGAACGGCCAGTTCACCTGGAACGCGCCCGCGCCGGACTGGAACTCCAGCCGGACCGGGTCCTCGGTGGCGTTGCTGAACGACGGCGAGGTCACGCCCGACGTGGCGAAACGCTTCAGCTGGTCCAACGCCCGGACCGCGCCCTCGTCCATCACGGCCTTGGTGCCGTCGTCGTCGAGGATCTTCCCGCCGGCGCTCTCGGCCAGGGTGTTGTAGAGGACGACCAGGCCCTCGTACTGGGCGCCCATGGTGAGCACCTGGTACGGCTTGCCCTGCTCCTTGAGCTGCTGGGCGGCGCTGATCATCTGGTCCCAGGTGGTCGGCGGCTGCGGCACCAGGTCCTTGCGGTACCAGAGCAGCTGGACGTTGGTGTTCTTCGGGGCCGCGTACAGCTTGTCCTCGTAGCGGGCGGTCTCCAGCGGCCCGGCGAGGGTGCCCTGCTCGGCCTCGGCCTTGTCCTGGCCGGTCCACTCCCGGATCCACTTGGCGCTGGCGAACTCCTGGGTCCAGGTCACGTCCAGGCCGAGCACGTCCATGCCGGTGTCCTCGGCGGCCAGCCGGCGCACCATCTGCACCCGCTGGTCGTCGGCCTGCCGGGGCAGCACCCGGTAGGCGATCTCGTACCGCCCCTGGGCCTGCGCGTTGCAGTCGTCGACGACCTTCTGCAGGTTCTGCTCCGGCGGGTAGTACAGGTTGATGGTCGGCGTACCGCCACCACCGTCGTCACTGCCGCACGCGGCCAGCGGTGCGACGAGCGCCAGCGCGGCGGCCGCCGCCCCGAGCCGAACAACCGGCCGGCGTCGGTGTCGAGCCGCTTCGGGGTCCGTCATCGCCCTCCCCCTCTCTTCGGCGAAACCGGGGAGGGCATCCGTGCCCCGGCGCACGGCGAGACAATTCCGAGCCCCGTGAACTGCGGAAACACGACGGCTCAGATGCTCCGTGCGGCTACACTGCCCCACTCGCGAAGCCGCGAAACCTGGCCGTCACACCGAGCCTGCGGGCAGCGACGAGCTGTCTGCGGGCGGCGCGGACGCCATTTGCAAGATCGACTCGGCTTTCCGGAAGACGGGCTGTCACCGCGCCCGGAAGCCCCGCCTTTCAGGAAGCGGAGTCGATCAAGCGGTGCGTCGAGCTAGGTCAGGTGCGGGCCCTGGCCCAGGAGGAGTACATGCGGGCGGTCGACACCCACCACGAGACCGGCGACCGATTCCAGCGGATGCTGGACAGGTTGGACCGGCCCACAGTGGCGCAAGTCGACCCGGTCCGGTGGCAACGGCGGGTCCCGCGTCGAGGTCGCCGACAACCTGCCGACCGTGGTGCTGGTGCGCGACACCAAGGACCGCGGCCCCAACCCGGTCGATCATGGAGTTGTGGTGCCTGGTTTGGGGTTGTACGAGGAGTTTGTCACCCACCACAACTCCATGATCGACGAGGCGTCGGGCGGCAGCTCCCACGGCGTGCCTGGACCAGGCATGCTGGGGTCATGATCGCGCGCTTCAAGGACCTCTGTCTGGACGCCGCCGACGCGCTCACGCTGGGCGGTTTCTGGGCCCGCATGCTCGACGGCGACGTGGCCGACGCCGGTGACGGCGACACCCGGTTGGACCCCCGCTCGGCCCGCTCCGACGCCGAGTCGATCTGGGTGAACAAGGTGCCCGAGCCCCGGGTCGGCAAGACCCGCGTACACCTGGATCTGCGGTTGGCCGACGCGGACCCGGCGGCGCTGCTCGCGGACGGTGCCCGGCTGGTGCGCGAGCCGGGCGGCGAGGCGACCTGGTGGGTGTTGAGCGACCCGGAGGGCAACGAGTTCTGTGCGTTCCCGGCCCGGGAGGGCACCCGGCCGGGCCCGTTCGAGTTGGTCGTCGACTCGACCGACCCGGTTGCGCAGGCGACCTGGTGGGCCGGAGTGGTTGGCGGCACCGTCGAGGACGAGGGGACCCACGCGGGTGTGGTCGGCGCGGCCGGGTTCCCCTGGGACTACTGGGTGTTCGCCGGGGTGCCCGAGCCCAAGACGGTCAAGAACCGCATGCACTGGGACGTCGAGTTGGTCGATCACGAGCCGGGCGCGCTGGTCAGCGCCGGTGCGACGGTGCTGGCCGAGCCGACCGACCGCAGCCGCTGGTGGGTGCTGGCTGATCCCGAGGGCAACGAGTTCTGCGCCTTCGCACCGCGCACTACCGGGTGAACGACCGACTACCCAGCGCGGGCATCGTCGACTAGCGTTTTCCTAGCGCCGCAGCGGGCGCGTTCGCCGCCGCCGTCGACACGCCTCGGCCGACCCCAACCTGCCCGATCGGTTGGTAATCGCGGGAACGTCGCACCGCCGCTCCCCCGGTTCGGCAGGATCGTCCCAACGAGGAGGTGCCGTCGTGCAGGACACCCGCGCTCTCGCCCTCACATTCGAGGTGAGCGGCCTGCCCCCGGTCAAGACCGAAGCGTTGTCCATCTTCGCCGCCGGGCATCGCCAGGCGACGAGGGTCCGCACCCTGCTCCAGGCCGCTCTCACCGCGGCCCAGCGCACCGGCTGGACGCCGCTGCCCGGGCCGGTCGAGGTCGACCTGGTCCTGCGCTGCCCACCCGGGCACCGTACGGCCGACGCCAGCACCCTGCTCGGCGGCGTCTGCGCGGTGTTGCAGGACAAGAAGCGGGTGTCGTCCATCGGCCTCAGCCACCTCGGCGTCCTGGTGGACGTCGCCCTCTACGACGACGACCGGCAGATCCGCCGGCTGTCGTACCACGAGGAGCCGGCGGAGGACTTTTCATACCAGGTGCGGGTCGCCGCCGTACCGAACGGGGTTTGACCGACGTCCGCGGTGGGGTACCGCGGACGCCGACGAAGGGAGCACCGATGTCGGAGCCACATGTCACGCTCGACCCGCGCGGGCTCGACCCGGTGCAGCAGAAGCTGCGCGGCCCGCTGGAGGAACAGCTGACCTCGGCGCTTCAGGCCGCCACCGACCGGGTCCGCGCGGATTACGCCGGCGAGCCGGTCGAGCAGGTCTGCCAGCGCCTGTTGGAGGAGACCCGCTCCGGGTTGCATCCCGACATCGCGGCCGGGTTCAACCCGGACATGGACGAGTTCTGCCGGGTGGCGGTGGCGATCGTCCGGCGTGAGGCGTCCTGAGTCGGCGACAGATCGTGGTGGTCAGGGCCGGGTCCGCAACTACCCGGCCCTGACCGTGGCGTCCGGCTGCGGTCACTCAGCTCCGCGGTGCCCACCCTCCGGACGCCTGACGCGTCCCGGCAAAACCCCAGAGCCAGAAGACGCCGGCCCAGGCTAGGGGGCCCCGACGGGGCGAACAAGCCGAAGCGGGCCGCCGACGGCATGACTGATCCCACGCTGAAAAAGCGGCATGTCGCCGTAACGGGACCCTGATCGTCGGCGCTGTTCGGGTCGCCGCGTCGGCTCGGCCGCCGCGGGCCGGGGTCCGACGTCGGGTGTGGCCGTCAGAAGTGACGGAGCAGGTCGCGGAACGCGGCCAGCCGCAGGACGCCGCCGTCGGTCGGGTCCAGCTCGTCCTCCTCCAGCACCCAGGTGTTCTCGTTCGGGATGAACACCGCGTTGAGCCCGGCGGCCCGCGCCGGCAGGATGTCGGACTTCGGGGAGTTGCCGATCATCCAGGCGGTGGACGGGTCGAAGCCGTGCTCCCGGACCAGCCACCGGTACGTCTCGGCGTTCTTCTCGGGCACGATGTGCGCGGCCTGGAAGTGGTGCAGCACCCCGCAGGCGTCCAGCTTGCGTTGCTGCTCCTCCCGGTCGCCCTTGGTCAGCAACAGCAGCTCGTGCCGGCTGGCCAGGTCGTCGAGCGCCTCGGCCACACCGGGCATCAGCTCCACCCGGTGTTCCACGAGCGCCACCGCCAACCGGTCGATCTCCTGGCGCTCGGTCTCGGTGGCCGGCCGGGCGCGCAGCCGTTCGAGGCACTCCCCCAGGCTGCGCAGGAACACCTTGCTGCCGTACCCGTGCGCCACCGCGTTGGCCCGCTCGATGTCGTCCAGGACGGCGCGCAACGCGGCCCGGTCCAGGGTGGGGTGGTCCAGCCAGGACAGGAAGTCGTCGATCACCCGCTCGAAGACGACGTTGTTCTCCCACAGGGTGTCGTCCGCATCGAAGATCAACACCTTCGCCTGCCGCCGCGCCGCCGTGCCGTCCGCTGTCATGCCGCCCCCGCGCGATCACGCTGATGCGGTGCGGAACTCTAGGTCATGTCGCCCGTCACCCCCACCGAGTTCCTGCTCGCCGGGTAGGGCCATCGCAGCAGTCGTTCGGCGATCAGCGCCTCCCGCTCCTCCTGCCCCTCGGGCCGGAGCCGACCACCACGGGTGAGCATCACCACGCCGTGCAGCAGGCTCCATCCCACCTCGGCGAGGGTGTCCAGGTCCCGCCCCTCGGCCAGGGGTTTCAGAGCCGCCCTCAGCTCCGCGAAGACCGCCCGCGGCGCGGCCGGCACACCATCCACGCCGAGCGCCAGGTCGGGGGTCAGCGCGAGCATCGCGTCGTAGACCTCCGGATTGGTGTACGCGAAGTCGAGGTACGCGGTAGCGACCGCCGACCAGGCACCGTCGGGACCGTCCACGGCTTCGGCGTGCGCCTCCGCCAGATCGGCGGCCAGGTCGGCGAACGCGCACACCGCGACGGCGGCGAGCAGCGCCTCCAGATCCGCGAAGTGTCGGTAGACGTCGCCGATGTCGATCTCGGCCCGTTCGGCGAGCCGGCGGGTGCTCACTTCCGCCCAGCCCTCCGCCTCGGCCAACTCCCGCGCGACCGTGACGAGAAGGTCACGCCGGTCCTGTTCGGTGGCCTTCTCGGCAGGTCCGGGCACGCCCACGAGCGTAAGCCCGGACCCCTCCGGTAGCCGCCTGGTGACAGATTGGTGACTGTTGTGGTGGGTGCGCCCCCTCCCCCCACGTGCCACAGCGGCCCCTGGCTCGTTAGGCGAGGAGATCACCGCGACGGGAGGGCACGTGCTCGTTCGGCGACACCGGCGCGTGGCGAGCCGATGAGGAATACCCCCGGCGGACTGTTGCGCAGCGAAGCCACCCGCCAGCGGGCCACCTTCCTGGAACTCTTCCTCGACCTGGTCTTCGTCTTCGCCCTCACCCGGATCTCCGCGCGGCTGATCGCCGACTTCACCGACGGCCAACGCGGCGTGCTCGCGGGTCTCGGCCAGGCCCTGCTGCTGTTCCTGGCGCTGTGGGCGGTCT
Source organism: Micromonospora sp. WMMD964 (assembly GCF_029581455.1). NCBI lineage: Bacteria > Bacillati > Actinomycetota > Actinomycetes > Micromonosporales > Micromonosporaceae > Micromonospora > Micromonospora sp. WMMD964. Next base: position 5,701,252 of record NZ_CP120860.1, read on the forward strand.
GGTCGGTGACGGTCTGGTCGACGAGTTGGCTGGACCCGGACGCTCCGATCGTCCAGACCGTCATCATCATGACGTTGGTCGGTGCCATGACGATGGCCGTCGCGGTGCCGAACGGCTTCGGCGCGCGGGCTTCACTCTTCGCCATCACCCTGGTGACCCTCCAGATCGGCCGAGTGGTGTTCTTCCACCTCGCCGGGCACGGCCGACCGGACCCCCAACAGTCGATCCGGATCCTGTTCTGGTTCGGCTTGAGCGCGCCGCTCTGGGTCGTCGGCGGGCTGGTCAACGACGGCACAATCCGCGGGGCCCTCTGGACCCTCGCCGTGCTGATCGACTACACCGGGCTGTTCCTCGGCTGGCCGACCCCCCGACTCGGCGCGCAACGACTCGGCGTCCAGATGATCGCGGCCGAGCACCTGGCCGAGCGGTACCAACAGTTCCTCCTCATCGCTCTCGGCGAGGCGATCTTCGTCATCGGCCTGGCGTTCAGCGGCAGCGAGTTCCACACCGACCAGACGGGCGGGTTCGTCCTGGCGTTGGCGAGCACCGTCCTGCTCTGGCGGATCTACTTCCACGTGGCGGGCGGGCTACTGGGCACGGCCGTCGACCGCTCCCGCGACCCGGCCCGGCTCGCGACCGACTTGGCGTTCGCCCACATGGTCATGATCGCGGGGATCGTGCTGACCGGCGTCGGCTTCGAACTGTTCATCACCGAACCCCTCGGGCACCTCCCGGCGGCCTGGCTCATCGCCATCCTCGGCGGTCCGGCGCTCTTCCTCGCCGGACGATCGGCCCTCGAATACCAGGTGTTCGCCCGGGTCTCCCGCTCCCGGCTGGCCGGCCTCCTCGCGCTCGGCCTGCTCGCGCCGGTCGCCGTGCACCTCGAACCGCTCACCGCCGGGGCGGCCGCCGCCGTGGTGCTGCTCGGCGTCGCGGGGGCGGACGCACGACGCTCCCGCCGGCACCCACCGGAGACACCGACACCGCCGTTCTAGACAACGATCTTCAGCGGGACAGGGTCGTCTCCCGCCGCATGTGCGACAGCTTCTCCGGATTACGTACGGCGTAGAGCGCGCTGACCAGACCGTCGTCGATGCGCAGCGCGACCACCGTGTCGATCTCGCCGTCGAATCGGAGCACCAGCGCCGGGTAGCCGTTGACCTGGGCCGGTCGCAACGACATGGCAGCGGCCCGGGCCTTCGTGCTGGCCAGCAGCCGGGCCACCTTGTCGGCCCCGACGACCGGCCGTAGCACCGCCTGTCTGATTCCGCCACCGTCGCCCAGCAACACGGCGTCCGGTGCGAGGACGTCGAGCAGGCCCTGCACGTCGCCGGTCTCGACGGCCCGCTGGAACGCGTCGAGCGCACGCCGGGTCTCGGCCGGGGAAACCGTCCCGCGAGGTCGACGTGCGGCGACGTGCGCCCGGGCCCGATGGGCGATCTGGCGGACGGCGGCCGCACTCTTGTCGACCGCTTCGGCGATCTCGTCGTAGCCGAGGTCGAACACCTCACGAAGGACGAACACCGCCCGCTCGGTCGGCGCTAGGGTCTCCAACACCAGCAGCATCGCCATCGAGACACTCTCGGCGAGTTCGACATCGTCGGCGACGTCGGGCGCGGTCAGCAACGGCTCGGGCAACCAGGAGCCGACGTACGACTCCCGCCGCCGGCCGACCGCCCGCAGCCGGTTGAGCGACTGGCGGGTGGTGATCCGGACCAGGTAGGCGCGCTGGTCCCGCACCGCCGCGAGATCCGCGTCCGCCCACCGCAGCCAGGTCTCCTGGAGTACGTCCTCAGCGTCGGCGGCCGATCCGAGCATCTCGTAGGCGACGGTGAAGAGCAGGTTCCGGTGGGTGACGAACGCGTCGACGGCGGGGCCCGCCCGGCCGTCCTCGGTCATGGCTTCGCTCCCCAGGTCCGGAATGTGCCGACCACATCTGGCTCCAGTCTCGTCGATCCCGATGGCATCGCCCACGAGACACCGGTCCCGCGCCGTCTGTGACACCGGGCAGGCGTGGGCCGCGTCACCCCGGCACCCCTGTCACAGCGAGCGGGTCGGCGGTGTCTCGTGGTCGACCCGAGACGGAAGGAACCCCATGAACCTGGCACTGTGGATCGCGGCCGGACTGTTGGCCGCAGTCGCCCTGGCCGGCGGCGTCACCAAGACGTTCGTACCCAAGGAGAAGTTGGCCGCTACCAACGGCGGCGGGTGGACCGCCGACGCCAGCGTGGGCTTCGTCAAGACCCTCGGGATCCTCGAAATCCTGGCCGCGGTCGGCCTGATCCTGCCCGCCGTGCTCGACATCGCACCGGTGCTGGTGCCGGTCACCGCCCTCTGCTGGATCCTGCTGATGGTCGGGGCGATGATCACCCACCTGCGCTACGGCGAGGCGAAGTTCATCGTGCTGAACCTGACCTACCTGGCGGTGGCCGCCTTCGTGGCGTGGGGTCGCCTCTGGCCCGAGCCCTTCGGAGGCTGACCGGATGTGATGATCTGTCGATGCCCCCGTGGGAGGTCGTCACACGCGTCGTGATGCCGGTGCTTCTCGTCGTCTGGGCCGGATTCATGTTCGTCAGTGTGTTCTCCGACCGGCCCGAGACGTTCTCCCGGCCGCGCGGCTGGCAGTGGGCGTGGGTGGGCCTGTGGCTGATGACGGCCGGCGAGGCGGCGTTCGGCGACGATCGACCGTGGGTCGAGCGGGCGTGGAAAGGTGTCGTCGCACTGCTCCTCGCCCTGGCCGTCGCCGTCGCGGCAGTCCGCCGTCGCCGATGGAAAGCCAGGCAGGCGGAGGCAGACGGCTGACGTGCCCCGGCGGCTCGGGAATCAGCCGTCCCACAGCGCCTTGATGCCGTGAGTCTTGAGCAGCGCGGGCATCGGGTCGGCGAGATGGCGCCGCCGGGGCCGCCAGATGCGTCCCACGTTCGTCGACGAGTTGGGCCCCGGCACGTCGTACGGGCCGCCTCGGGGATAGACCGCCAGGGTGCTGCCCCACATTCCCGCGTCCACCCAGCCCATCCGCTCGATCTCCGTCCAGGCGTACGAGCGGCGTAGGCCCTGACGATCGCGGATCAGCAGCCCGACGTCGTCCGCGAGCACCGCGTTCTGCCAGCGGGTGAACGCGATGGCGACCGACGCGAAACCGAACAGCAGCGCCGTCCAGTTGAGCAGTTCGAAGAGCACCCCGACCACGATCATCGCGGCCAGGAACGCTCCCGGTATCGCCACGGCGGGCCAGACCCGCGACTGCCCGAGAACGACCGTCTCGCCCACCGGCCGCACCGACTCCCCCATGCACACTCACGCTAGTGAATGCACCACACGACGGCACCTCGAGCCCCAGCGCCCAGCCGCACCACCGACAACGCGCCCCGCGCCCCGCGCCCCGCGCCCCGCGCCCCGCGCCCCGCGCCCCGCGCCCCGCGCCCCGGCATGATCGTGCTCGATCCGGGATGTAGTGGCCTCCTGCTCCGGTCGACACCACTACAACAAGGATCGAGCGCGATCATGCCGCTCTCCAGCCGCAAGATCCGCGCACTTTCGGTGATGTTGCTGTCTCACGGACGTCGGAGGCAGCAACATCACCGATGTTGCGCGGATCTTGGGCGGGGCGAGGCCCACCCGGGGCGAGGCCCACCCGGGGCGAGGCCCACCCGGGGCGAGGCCCACCCGGGGCGAGGCCCCCGGGCCGGGCCCGGGCAAGGCCGGGCCCGGGCAAGGGCAGACCCGGGCAAGGGCAGACCCGGGCAAGGCCGGGCCCGGGCGAGGGCAGGCCCGGGCAAGGGCCGGGCGGGAGAGGGAGTGGCCGGGGTGGGATGTGGGGGCGTCAGCGGCGCAACGTGAGGATCAGGTCGGCCACCAGGGCGGTCCAGCCGGTCTGGTGCCAGGCGCCCAGGCCGGCGCCGTTGTCGCCGTGGAAGTACTCGGGGAAGGCGATCAGGTCGCGCCAGTCCGGGTGGGTCTGGAACATCTGCGCCGCCCCGTAGATCGGTCGGCGACCCCAGTCGTCCTGCGTGAACAACGCGATCAGCCGGGCGGAGAGGTCGTCGGCGATCTCGTCCAGGGTGCGCTTCACGCCGGAGCGGGTCGGGTACTCCACCTGCAGGTCGTCGCCGAAGAACGCCGCGTAGTCGCGTAGCGCGCTGATCAGCAGGAAGTTCGTCGGCATCCAGATCGGCCCACGCCAGTTCGAGTTGCCCCCGAACAATCCGCTGGTCGACTCGGCCGGCTCGTAGCCGACGGAGAACTCCTGCCCGCCGAGGGTGACCGAGAACGGTTTGTCCAGGTGCGCGCGGGACAGCGTCCGCAGGCCGAAGTCGGAGAGGAACTCGTCGGGGTCGAGCATCCGGGCGAGGAGCCGGACCACCTGTTCCGGGCCGACCATGGAGAGCAGCCGCTGCTGCCGGCCGTCCGGGCCCAGGCGTCGGGTGCCGATCACCTGGGCGTACTCCGGGCGGTTGGTGAGGAACCAGCGCAACCGGGCGCCCAACTCCGGTAGGCGGTGCAGGGTCTTCGCGGTGAGCCGGGTGGTGGCGGCCAACGGCAGCAGCCCGACGACGGAACGGACCTTCAGCGGCACCTTCGTGCCGTCGGCGAGGCGCAGCACGTCGTAGAAGAACGCGTCCTCGTCGTCCCACAGCCCCTGCTCGTACGCGGCGGCGGCGATGTACGCGAAGTGCTCGAAGAACTTGGTGGCGGTGTCCACCCAGGTCCGGTCGTGTTCGGCGAGCACGATGGCCATGTCCAGCAGGTTGAGCGCGTACATGCCCATCCAGCCGGTGCCGTCGGACTGCTCCAGCACACCCGCCACCGGCAGCGCCGCCGAACGGTCGAACGGCCCCACGTTGTCCAGCCCGAGGAAGCCGCCCTCGAAGACGTTGTTGCCGCCGGTGTCCTTGCGGTTGACCCACCAGGTGAAGTTGAGCAGCAGCTTGTGCATCACCCGGGCCAGGAACTCGTAGTCCCGCCCGCCGTCGATCTCGAACACCTTCAGCGCCGCCCAGGCGTGCACCGGCGGGTTCACGTCGCCGAACGCCCACTCGTACGCCGGGATCTGCCCGTTGGGGTGCAGGTACCACTCGCGGAGCAGGAGCAGCAGTTGCTCCTTGGCGAAGCCCGGGTCGACCCGGGCGATGCTCACGCAGTGGAAGGCCAGGTCCCAGGCCGCGTACCACGGGTATTCCCAGGGATCGGGCATGGAGATGACGTCGAAGCTGGTCATGTGCCACCAGGCGCTGTTGCGCCCGTGACGGCGACCGGCCGGTGGGGTGGAGCCGGGGTCGCCGTCGAGCCAGCGTTTGACGTCGAAGTGGTAGAACTGCTTGCCCCACATCAGCCCGGCGATGGCCTGCCGGGCCACCAACGCCTCGTCGGGGGTGGCGGCCGGTGGGATGATCCCGGCGAAGAAGCGGTTCGCCTCGGCCCGCCGCGCCCACACCACGGCCTCGAAGCCGGCGCTGAGGTCGGCCGGGGGCGGCGGCGCGGCGGCCGGGGGCGACGCGGTGCGGGTCAGTCGCAGCCGGATCTGGCGCTGCCCGCCGGCCGGGACGTCGAGCACGTAGTGCAGCGCGCCCTTGGTGCCCTCCCGGTCGGGGTTGACGGTGGCCGCGCCGTTGACGACGTGGTCGTTGATGCCGTCCTTGGGATATTTCGAGCGCCCGGGTAGGCCCCAGAGACGTTCGGCGTTGGTGTCGTTGTCGCAGAGCAGCGGCACCGGGCCACCGTCGCCCTCCAGCAGCAGCTGGCCGAGCACCCGGTGTTCGCCGACGAGCCGGGTGCCCTGACCGGTGATGCGGGGGATCCGGTCACCGCCGGGCAGGCCCCACGCCCAGGTGTTGCGGAACCACAGGGTCGGCAGCACGTGCAGGGTCGCCGCCCGGTCGCCCCGGTTGGCGACGGTCACCACCATGCAGAGGTCGGTGGGGGACGCCTTGGCGTAGTCGACGGTCACCGCCCAGTACCTGTCGTCGTCGAAGATCCCGGTGTCCACCAGCTCGTACTCGGTGTCGTCGCGGCCGCGCAACGCGTTCACCGCGACGAGTTCGTCGTACGGGAAGGCGGCCTGGGGGTAGTGGTAGCGCCAGCGCATCCAGGAGTGCGTCGGGGTGCTGTCGAGGTACCACCAGTACTCCTTGGCGTCCTCGCCGTGGTTGCCGCCGTCGCCGCCGAGGCCGAACATCCGCTCCTTGAGGATCGGGTCCTTGCCGTTCCAGAGCGCGAGGGCGAAGGCGAAGGTCTGCCGGTCGTCACAGACGCCGGCCATTCCGTCTTCGTTCCACCGGTAGGCTCTGGACCGCGCGTGGTCGTGCGGGAAGTAGTCCCAGGCCGTACCGTGCTCGCTGTAGTCCTCCCGTACCGTCCCCCACGCCCGTTCGGACAGATAGGGACCCCATGCACGCCAGTCCTGCTCCCCCGAGTCGGCCTGGGCGAGCCGGAGCTGCTCAGCGTCGGGTGGCGAGGCGTCGGAGGACGATCCGTCAGTGATCACGTGCACATCTTTGACGTCGCCGCGGTACTTGACCACAGCGGCCATTCTCGTCGTGGCGTGTTACACCCCGTCGCAGGTGGAGGAAAGTTGATCGACATGCGCTTCGGCCCCCAGGTCTGCGGCGATCTGACCAGCGCCACGAGCCGGGAGTGGCTGGTCCCCGACGGTCTCGGCGGATATGCGATGGGCACTGTCGGCGGGCTCCGGACGCGCCGCTACCACGGTCTGCTGGTGGTTCCCGGCGAAACTCCGGCGTCCCGTCAAGTGGGACTGGTCAGCCTCGACCCGGCGGTCACACTGCCGTCCGGCGCGCGGGTGCGCCTCGGCGCGCACGAGTGGTCCTCCGGTGACGTGGACCCGCGTGGTTTCGAGTTGTTGGAGCGCTTCGACCTGGTCGACGGGCTGCCCCGGTGGCGCTGGCGGATCGGCGGCGTGGTGATCGAGCGGGAGGTGGCCATGCTGCCCGGCCGTTCCTGCGTGTCGGTGGTGCACCGGTTGGTCGCCGGCGGGCCCGTCCGGCTGGAGCTGTCGGCGGCCTGCACCTGGCGTGACGCGCACGGCGAACGGCGGGCCGACGGCCCGGTTCCGCAGGTCGAGACGGTGGCCGACGGCGCGGTGGTGGAGGGCGCGTACCGGCTGTCCGGGCCGGGCTGGTCACCCGAGGGGCAGTGGTGGCTGGGCGTACACCACCGGGAGGAGGCCAACCGGGGCCTGAATCCGGACGAGGACCTGTGGTACGCGGGGCGGTTCGCCGGCACCCTGGAACGCCCCGGCGACACGGTGTCGGTGCGGGCGTGGGCGGGTCGACTCGACGAGGAGCCGCCACCGGCCACCGAGATCGTCGAGACGGCCCGACGGCGCAACCGGCGGGTGGTGGCGGCGGCGAAGCCGGCGGACCCGGTCGAGGCGACGCTCACGCTGGCCGCGGACGCGTTCGTGGTCCGCCCCGGCGGGCGGGCCGTCGACGTGGTGGCCGGGTACCCGTGGTTCGGGGCCTGGTCCCGGGACACGATGATCTCCTACGAGGGGTTGTTCCTCTGCACGGGTCGCGCCGACGAGGGGCGGGAGCTGCTGCGGGCGTACGCGGCGACGTTGTCCGAGGGGATGCTCGCCAACACGGCCGACACCGGTCGGGTGGAGTACAACACCGTCGACGGCACGCTCTGGTTCCTGCACGCGGTGAGTCGGCACGTCACCGTCACGGGTGACACCGACCTGGGTGACGAGCTGCTGCCCGCGTTGCGGTCGGTGGTCGACGCCCACGTGGCCGGCACCCGGTACGGGATCTCCGTCGACCCGGCCGACGGGTTGCTCAACCAGGGTGCCCCCGGCACCGCGCTGACCTGGATGGACGCCCGCGTGTACGGGGTGCCGGTCACCCCGCGTACCGGCAAGCCGGTCGAGGTCAACGCGTTGTGGATCAACGGCTTGGCCGGGTTCGCGGAGTTGGCCGAGTTGGCCGGGCAGGAGGCGGACGAGCTGTGGCGACGGCACGGCCAGGCCGTCGCCTCGTTCCGGGAGCGGTTCCCCGCGCCCACCGGTTGGCTGCACGACGTGCTGGACGCGCCCGCGCCGGCGTACCCGCTGGGCGGGGCCGCCCTGCACGACGACGACGCGCTGCGCCCCAACCAACTGCTGGCCTGGTCGCTGCCGTACGCGCCGATGGAGCCGGACGAGACGACGTTGCGGCGCATCGGTGACGGGCTGCTCACCCCGCTCGGGCCACGCAGCCTCGCCCCGGATTCGACGGAGTTCGTGGGCCGCCACCGGGGTGGTCCCGCCGAACGCGACGGTGGCTACCACCAGGGCACGGTCTGGCCGTGGCTGCTCGGGCCGTACGTGGACGCCTGCCGCCGGGGCAAGATGTCGGTCGATGACGTTTTCGTTGGTATCGAGGCCCATCTGACCGAATATGGGCTAGGATCGGTAAGCGAGACGGCCGACGGTCTCGCGCCGCACTCCGCGACCGGCTGCCCATTCCAGGCGTGGTCGGTGGCCGAGTTGCTGCGAGTGCGCCGAAAGGGCCAGTAGCGCTTTACACGACCGCAACGGCGGTGTCTCCGCTGGTTATCTCGGTCCCGGCAGGATTGGCCCCGATCCAGACGCGACGGCGACACCGGGCTCCGGTGTCGGTCGGCGCGCGCCCGGGGACAACTCAAAGGGGGCCGCATGTCACCCGACGCCCACGTGATCGACATCCACCCCGCCCGGCGACTGCGGGTGTTGATGCTCTCCTGGGAGTACCCGCCGGTGCTCGTCGGCGGTCTCGGTCGGCACGTGCACGCCCTGTCGGTCGCAGTGGCCGCCGCCGGCCACGAGGTCACCGTCGTCACCCGCCACTCCGAGGGCGCACCCCTGGAGGAGTACGCCGACGGCGTGCGCATCCTGCGCGCCCCCGAGGACCCGGTCACCTTCCCCCTCGCCACCGGTTCCCTGCTGGCCTGGACCATGGCCTTCAACCACACCCTCACCCGCGCCGCGCTGCGCGCCACCGAGGCCGGTTCGTACGACGTCGTCCACGCCCACGACTGGCTCGTCGCGCACACCGCCATCACAGTGGCCGAGCACCTGGACCTGCCCCTGGTCACCACCATCCACGCCACCGAGGCCGGCCGGCACCAGGGCTGGCTGCCGGAGGAGATGAACCGCACCATCCACGGCGTGGAGCACTGGCTCAGCGGCTCCTCCATCCGGGTGATCACCTGCTCGGGTTACATGCGGGAGCAGGTGACGACGCTGTTCGACGTGCCGGCGGCGCAGGTGGACGTGGTGCCCAACGGGGTCGACGACCGTGCCTGGCGGGCCCGCCCACGGGCGGTCGCGTCGGCCCGCGCGCGCTTCGCCGGAGACGGCCCGCTGGTCGGGTACGCCGGGCGACTGGTCTACGAGAAGGGCGTCCAGCACCTGGTGCACGCGGTGCCCCGGCTGCGCAAGGAGCACCCGGGGCTGCGCGTGGTGATCGCCGGGGACGGCCCCTACCGCGCCGACCTGGAGGCCGAGGCCCGGCGGCTGGCGCTCAGTTCGACGGTACGGTTCACCGGCTTCCTCGACTCCACCCAACTGCCGGCGATGCTCGGGGCCACCGACGCGACGGTGGTGCCCAGCCTCTACGAGCCGTTCGGCATGGTGGCGCTGGAGGCGGCGGCCGCCGGTGCGCCCCTCGCGGTGGCCCGTACCGGCGGGCTCGCCGAGATCGTCGAGCCCGGCGTCACCGGGGTGACGTTCCCGCACAGCGACCCGGACGCCCTCGCCGGGGCGGTCGGTCAACTGCTCGGTGACGAGATCTTCGCCCGGCGGGTCGCGCGCCGGGCCCGCACCATGGTCGGCCAGCGGTACGGCTGGGCGAGCATCGCCGCCCGTACCGCCGCGAGTTACACCGCCGCCCGACGCGAACACGGCCCGACACAGGCCCGCCGGGCCGCCGCCCGACTGGCCGGTGGGAAACCCCGGATCGCGATTCCGGAGGGCAATCTGCTCGCCCGCCTCGACCCCGCCGCGTGCTGAGATACGTCAGACGAGCTATAGGTGGCTTCCGATCCGCTGGTTAGGGTGTAGCCCGGACAGCGGCTGAGGAGGAGTGTGCGCAGGTGCTGATCGCTGGTCGGTACCGGCTGCTCGACCTGGTCGGTCGTGGGGGAATGGGGCGGGTGTGGCGCGCCCACGACGAGATGCTGCACCGTGAGGTCGCGGTCAAGGAGATCGTCCCCCCGAGTTGGCTGGCCGACCACGAGCGGGACGAGCTGCGCTCGCGCACCCTGCGGGAGGCGCGCGCCGCCGCCCGGCTCAACCACCCCGCCGTGGTCCGGCTCTACGACGTCGTCCCGGTCGAGGGCAGCCCGTGGATCGTGATGGAGTACGTCCCGTCGCGCACCCTGCAGGACGTACTGGACGCGGAAGGGCCGTTGGAGCCGGCCCGGGCGGCCCGGATCGGGCTGGCGGTGCTCGACGCGCTGCACGCCGCGCACACCGCCGGGGTGCTGCACCGCGACATCAAACCGCAGAACGTCCTCGTGGCGCACGACGGGCGGGTGATGCTCACCGACTTCGGGCTGGCCACCTTCGACGGTGGTGACGGTGTGATGACCCGCCCCGGCATGGTCCTCGGGTCCCCGCAGTACGTCGCCCCCGAACGCGCCGCCGAGGGGGTGTCCACGGTCGCCGCCGACCTGTGGTCGCTCGGCGCGACACTGCACGCCGCGGTGGAGGGCCGCTCCCCGTACGCCCGCAGCACGGCGATGGCGACCCTGAGCGCACTGGCCGCCGGGCCACCGGACCCGGCACCGCACGCCGGGCGGCTCGCGCCGGTGCTCGACGGGTTGTTGCGCCGCGACCCGCGCGACCGCCTCGACCACGACACGGCCCGCCGGTTGCTCACCGCCGCGGCGACCGGCCGCCCCGAACCACCGCCCGTGTCCGACCCACAGTCGACGCCGGACCGGCCCACTCCGGGCCTGGTGCGGGTGCCCGCCGTCGCGCAGGGCGGCGACGAGCAGGACCCCACCGTTCCGCTGCCCGATCCGCCCGCCGACCCGAGCCCCCGCCCGGGCGACCCCACCACCCACGCGCCGACCTCGGGGCGTGCGGGCGGGAGGCGTACCACCGCTCGGTTGGCGTTGGTCGGCGTGGCGCTGCTGGTGGCCGCGGCCGCCGGCGTCGGCACCGCGCTGACCCTCACCGACGACAAGCCCGGCGACACCGGCGGATGGTCCTCGCAACAGCCGCAGAACGGTCCGCCCGACGGTGGCGGCCCGGGCGGACCCTTCGACCCCGGCCTCGATCGGCCCGGTCCCCCACCCGGTGGCCGGAACGTCCCTCCGCCACCGTTCGCGTGTGTCCGTCCGCATGTCGTCGGCAGGCCGGTGCAGGCCGGCACGCCGACCCCGGGCGAGTCGTTCCGGCCGCCGCCCGGCTGGGTCTGGCACGCCGACAGCAGCGGCTTCCGGGTCTCCGTACCGGCGACCTGGTACTACTCCCGCGACGGTGGGGTGGCCTGCTTCCAGGACCCGGCGACCGGCCGGGCCTTCAGCGTCGCCGGGGGCGACAGCGCCGACCCGCTGGCCCGGCTGCGCGCGGCGCGCGACACGGCGATCTCGGCGGGGGCACTTCCGGGGTACGACGAGATCCGGCTCGCCGGGACCGACGACGGGGCGGAGTGGGAGTGCCGGTGGACGGCTCCCTTCAACGGCCCGTGGTTGCACGCTCGGCATCAGGTCGTCGGGGCCGGCCGCTGGGCCCTCGGCTGGATCGCCCACGACGAGGACTGGGCCGGGGCCGCAGCCGACGGGGAAAACCTCCGAAAGAGTTTCCGACCACCCCCCTGACCTGCACCGTATGGTCATGATCCGGACTACCGTCCGGCGTGGATCGAGGCCGCTCAGCGGATGAGAAATGCCGCCACGGTGGCTATCGTGTAACTCGGGGTGACCGAGGGGGAGCGACCGTGCAGCAGTTGCTGATCGCGGGTCGGTACCGGCTGCTCGACCTGGTCGGCACCGGCGGAATGGGCCGGGTGTGGCTTGCTCGCGACGAGATGCTGCATCGTGACGTGGCGGTGAAGGAGATCGTGCCGCCGTCCTGGCTGGCCGAGTCCGAACGCGAGGAGCTACGGCTGCGGACCCTGCGCGAGGCCCGCACCGCCGCCCGGCTCAACCACCCCAACGTGGTCCGCATCTACGACGTCGTGCACGACCGGGAGAGCCCCTGGATCGTGATGGAGTACGTCCCGTCCCGGTCGGTGCAGCAGATCATCGGCGCCGAGGGGCCGCTGAGCCCGCAGCGCACCGCGCGGATCGGGCTGGCGGTGCTCGCCGCGTTGCGGGCCGCCCACACCGCCGGGGTGCTGCACCGCGACGTGAAGCCCCACAACGTGCTGGTCGCCGACGACGGTCGGGTGGTGCTCACCGACTTCGGGTTGGCCACCTTCGACGGTGGCGAAGGGGCGATGACCGGGCCCGGCACGGTGCTCGGCTCACCACAGTTCGTGGCCCCGGAACGGGCCCGCGACGGCGTGTCGGATCAGCGCACCGACCTGTGGTCGTTGGGCGCGACGCTCTACGCGACGGTCGAGGGGCAGTCACCGTACGCCCGGTCCAGCGCGATGGCGACGCTGAGCGCGCTGGCCACCGAGCCGCCGGACCCGATGCGCCGGGCCGGGCCGCTGCGTCCCGTCCTCGTCGGCCTGTTGCAGCGCGATCCGTGGCGGCGGTTGACCGCCGCGGAGGCGGAGTCGCTGCTGCACCAGGCGGCGGCGCAGCACGACCAGCCCGCCGGGCCACCGCTGTCCTCGGCGGTGGCGGCGGTACGCAGCGCGGGTCGCGTCCAGGCACCCGCCCCGGTGGACGTGCCCGGCTACCTCGACCCCGCGACGACGGCCCGGCCCACGAGTCACCCCCGCCGAGCACGGCGGCGCCTGCTCGCCCTGGGGGGTGCGGCCACCGCGCTGCTCGTCGCCGGAGGTGTCGCGGTTGCCCTGGTCAACCGCCACGACGACCGGACGCCACCGTCCGGCTCCGGTGGAGGCGTGGCCACCCCCCGACCGGCCGCGTTCGCCTGTGCGGCACCTCCACCGGCGCCGCCCACGTCGACTCCGGTGGCCTCGGTCGCGCCACCCGCCGAGGCCCGGTACCGGCTGCGCGAAGGCTGGACCTGGCACGACGACCCGACCGGTTTCCGGATCGCCGCACCGGTCGGTTGGGCGCGCTGGACCGAGGGGTCGGCGACCTGCTTCCGGGAGCCGGGCGGGGCCCGGGTGCTCAGTGTCGAGTCGGGGCCGGCGCGACCCGACCCGGTGGCGTACTGGAGGGATGAGGAGGCGCGACTCACCAGCGGCGACGGGCTGCTGCCGGCGTACCGCAAGGTGGACATCTCCGCGATGGACATCTTCGAGGGCGGCGCCGTCTGGGAGTGCGGCTGGGAGAACGCCGCCGGTGAGCAGGTGCACAGCTTCCGGTTGCTGGCCAACACCTCGGCCGAGCGTTCCTACACCGTCTCGTGGTTGACAAAAGAGTTCGACTGGCAGGTCAACGCGGCATACTTGCCGATGATCCGGCAGAGCTTCACCCCCGCCCTCTGACAGTGTCCGATGTGGACCTTCCGGGTGATGCCCCTGCGACGTCCACGCTGACTACAGTGGCGTAGTTTTGGGCGCTCAAGATCCCTGGGGAGGGTGAGCCGAGATGATGGGTCCGCAGCACGCGCTGTCCGGCGCGGCGGTGTGGTTGGCCGGGTCCTGGGCGTTGCAGCAGTTCGCCGACTACCACCAGTCGCCGCTCGCGTTGGCGGTGGGCACCGCTGTGTGCGCCGGTGGCGCGCTCTTTCCGGACCTCGACATGTCGGGCAAGGTGACCAGGAACCAGGGTGGGGCCACCGTCGCCCGTACCTTCGGGGTCTTCTCGCTCTTCGCCGCCGAGGTGATGGAGAAGATCTCGCTCGGGGTCTACTACGCCACCAAGCTCAGCAAGGACCCCCGCCGCAACAACGGCCACCGGACGCTGACCCACACGCTGCCGTTCACGGTGCTGGTGGGCTGGGGCACCACCGCGCTCTGCGCCGCGTACGGCAAGTGGGCGGTCATCACCATCCTGTTCTTCATGTTCGGCCTCGCGCTGCGCGGACTGTTCGACGAGTGGGCGGAGCGCGCCGGCTGGGTCATCATCACCCTCGCCTCGGCCGGGGCGGCCTGGTTCACCTTCGCCAACCTCCCCGGTGGTCGCGGTTATCCGCTGATCGGCACGGCGCTGGGGGTGGGTTGCTTCGTACACATCCTCGGCGACATGATCACCCGAGCCGGAGTGCCGATCCTCTGGCCGATCCCGATCAAGCGCCGCATGTGGACGATGATCGGCCTGCCGAACAAGATCGCCCTGCGGGTCGGCAGCAAGGCCGAGGTGGTCGGGATGCGCATCGCCCTGACCGTCATCTCGGCGCTCGCGACCCTCGGCCTGGTCGCGCCGTCGGTTCTGAGCCGGTTCGACATCGAGATATGACCGACCCGGCGGCGGAGCTGCCACCGGCCGAGGACGAGCGCGTGCCCGAGTTCTGGCACGCGCTCGGCCTGCCCGGTCTCGCCGACGTGCACGTGCACTTCCTGCCGCCGCGCCTGCTGCGCCGCATCTGGGAGTACTTCGACGCGGCCGGGCCGCTGGTCGGCGTCGAGTGGCCGATCCGCTACCGGTGGAGCGACGCCGAGCGGGTCGGGCACCTGCGCCGCCTCGGGGTGCGGGCGTTCAGCGCGTTGGCGTACGCGCACCGGCCGGCCATGGCGGCAGACCTCAACCGGTGGACGCTGAACTTCGCCCGGACCACCCCGGGTTGTCTCCCCTCGGCCACCTTCTTCCCCGAACCGGACGTCGCCGAGTACGTGGAGGCGGCCCTGACCGACGGGGCCCGACTGTTCAAGGTGCACCTGCAGGTCGGCGGCTTCTCGCCCACCGACCCCGCGCTGGACCAGGTGTGGGGGACGCTGTCCGACGCGGGCGTACCGGTCGTGGTGCACGCCGGGCACGCCCCGGTGGGGACCGCGCACACCGGCCCGGACCCGTTCGCCGCACTGCTCGCCCGCCACCCCCGGCTGAGCGCGGTGGTCGCACACCTCGGCGCCCCGGACTACCGGGCCTTCCTGGACCTCGCCGAGACGTACGAACGGGTTCGGTTGGACACCACGATGGCCCTCACGCCGTTCTTCGAGCAGGTCGTTCCCTTCCCCGCCGAGGAACGGCCCCGGTTGCGTGAGTTGGGGCTGGCCGGCAAGGTGCTGCTGGGCAGCGACTTCCCCAACATCCCCTACCCGTACGCCGACCAACTGACCGGCCTGGCGCGACTCGACCTGGGCGACGACTGGCTGCGCGCGGTCTGCTGGGACAACGCCGCCGCGCTGTTCAACCTGCCCTGACCTCCCGCCCCACGCGCCCCCGCTCCGCCCCGCCCCACGCGCCCCCGCTCCGCCGCGCCCCACGCGCCCCGCACCGCCGCGCCCCGCACCGCCGCGCCCCGCACCGCCGCGCCCCACCGCCCCGCACCCGCGCGCCCCGCACCGCCGCCCCCCACCGCCCCGCGCCCCGCACCCGCGCACCGCCGCGCCCGCGCGCCCCGCGCCCGCGCTGGGCGACAGGCGAGGAAGATCCGCGCAACATCCGGGATGTTGCTGCCTCCGGCATGCGGGAGGCAGCAACATCCCGGATGTTGCTGCCTGCGAGTACCGCGCCTCGCGCCTCGCGGCCGGGCGGGGGCGGCGCGGGGCGGGGCGGGGCGGCGCGGGGCGGGGCAGGCGGCGCGGGGCGGGGCAGGCGGCGCGGGGCGGGGCAGGCGGCGCGGGGCGGGGCGGCGCGGGGCGGCGCGGAACGGGGCGGGGCGGGGCGGGGTGCCAGCGGCGGGCCGCATCCTTTTCGACATCTCCTATTGACGTCTCCGTAACAGGTGGCCTAGCGTCCTGTCGAACCGCTTAGTCGAAACGCTTCGACGCCGTATCGGGAGCGATCCCACGCCTGGCCCAGGGAGGTGCGCGGGTGGCCACCATGCACGACGTCGCCCGCCTCGCGCAGGTCTCGGTCAGCACCGTCTCGTACGTGCTCACCGGCACCCGGCCCATCTCGCAGGCCACCCGCGACAAAGTGCTCGCCGCGATGGCGGAGCTGGACTACCAGCCCAACGCGCTGGCGCGCGGCCTGGCCAGCCGGCGGAGCCGGGTCCTCGGTCTGCTGATGCCGATGGACGAGCGCGGGCTCGGCGCCACCGAGACGGCATTCGTCACCGGTGCCGCCGCGGCGGCCAGCGACGCCGGCTACCACCTGGTGCTCTCCCCGGTCGGCGGCGGTGACCTCGACGACCTGCGGCGGCTGGCCAGTCAGCGGATGCTCGACGGGGTCGTGCTGATGGAGGTCCAACTGGTCGACGAGCGGGTCACCGTGCTCCAGGAGACCGGGGTTCCGCTGGTGTTGATCGGCCGCACCGCCGACACGAGCACCCTCTCCTACGTCGACATCGACTTCGACCAGACCGTGCGGGAGGCCGTCGCGCACCTGGTCGACCTGGGGCACCGGCGGATCGTCTACGTCAACCACTCGGCCGCGACCCTGGCCAGCGGCTACGGGCCCGCGTTGCGTACCCGGGATGCCTTCGTCGCGGCGATGACCGCGCACGGCCTCGACCCGGTGATGATCGCGGCCGAGGACAGCGCGGCGGGCGGGCGGGCCGCGTTGGCCGACGCGTTCGCGCAGGCGCCGGAGCTGACCGCCGTGCTGGCCATGAACGAGACCGCGATCTTCGGCATCCTCGGTGAGCTGACCGGCCGTGGGTTGTCGGTGCCCGACGACGTCTCGGTCGTCTCGATGGTCACCTCGCCGCAGGTGGCCGAGCTGGCCACCCCGGCGCTGACCGCGATGACGTCGCCGGGGTCGGCGCTCGGTCGGATGGCGATCGAGGCGTTGGTGCGCCATTTGGAGGGCCCCGCCGAGCGCCAGATGGACGGCTCGGCGGTCGAGCACCACCAGCAACTGCTGCCCTGCGTGTTGGAGGTCCGGGGGTCGACCGCCGCGCCACGAAGCCGCCGCCCACGAAGCCGCCGACCAGTGGGGGCTGATCAGTAAACGGCCCGCCGCCGCGCTGCAACGCGACGACGGGCCTCGTGAAGTACCGGCTAGATACTCAACGAGGAGGATGCTAATGCAGCGATTCCACCGGCTCGTCGCCGCGCTCGCCCTGGCGGCGACGGCGACGACCACCGTGGCCGCCTGCGGTGGTGGTGACAACGCGGACGACAGCGACGCGAAGGTCCTCAAGCTCTGGCACTACGAGAGCGAGAACAGCGCGATGGGGGTCGGCTGGGACAAGGCGATCGAGATCTTCAAGTCCGAACATCCGGGTGTCGAGGTGCGCTTCGAGCGCAAGGCGTTCGAGCAGATCCAGCAGAACGCCGGCATGATCATCAACTCGTCCGAGGGCCCGGACATCATGGAGTACAACAAGGGCAACGCGACGGCCGGTCTGCTCTCCTCCCAGGGTCTGCTCACCGACCTGAGCGCCGAGGCGGACAAACGCGGGTGGGCCGGCAAGCTCAGCCCCAGCCTGCAGACCACCGCCCGCTACAGCGACAAGGGCGTGATGGGCTCGGGCAAGTGGTTCGGCGTCCCGAACTACGGCGAGTACGTCACCGTCTACTACAACAAGGACCTGTTCCAGGCCAACGGCGTCGCGGTCCCGACCAGCATGGCCGAGATGACCGCCGCGATGGACACCTTCGTCGGCAAGGGCGTCACCCCGTTGGGCATGGCCGGTGCCGAGTACCCGGCCGGGCAGCTGTTCTACCAGCTCGCCCTCTCCAAGGGCGACCGGCGGTTCGTCGACGACTACCAGCTCTACAAGAACCCGGTCGACTTCAAGGCCGACCCGCTCAGGTACGGCGCGGAGACCTTCGCCGACTGGGTGCGGAAGGGCTACGTCGCCAAGGACTCGGCCAGCCTCAAGGCCGAGGACATGGGCACCGCCTTCATCGCCGGCAAGGTTCCGATGATCGTCTCGGGCAGCTGGTGGTACGGCCGGTTCAAGACCGAGATGAAGGCCGACTGGGACACCTTCCTCTTCCCGGGCAACACGCTGCAGGCCGGTTCCTCCGGCAACCTCTGGGTCGTCCCGGAGAACAGCAAGGCCAAGAGCCTGGCGTACGACTTCATCGACATCACCCTGCGTCCGGAGGTCCAGGACCTGATCGGCAACAACGGTGGTGTCCCGGTCGCCGCCGACGCGTCGAAGATCACCGACCCGAAGGACCGCAAGCTGATCGAGGACTTCAACACGGTCAGCAAGTCCGACGGGCTCGCCTTCTACCCGGACTGGCCGGTCCCCGGCTACTACGACGTGCTGGTCTCCGGCTTCCAGGCCCTGATCAACGGTTCGAAGTCGCCTGACCAGGTTCTCGACACGATCGCCAAGCCGTACGCCGATGGCGTCAAGGAGATCACCGGCAAGTGACACGGCGAGCGGCGGGCGTGCGCGGCACCACCGACGCGCCCGCCCGCCCCGCCGGGAAGGATCTTCCATGGCAGTCTCCGAGACCGTCGCCGCCACACCACCGGCCGCGACGACCACCCCGCCCGCGCCCAACCGCCGACGACGCGGACGCGACGCGGCGTACTGGCTCTATCTGCTCCCCGGAGCGGCGCTCTTCGTCCTGGTCATCGGCGCACCGCTGGTCGGCACGGTCTACCTGTCGCTGACCAAGTGGTCGGGTGTCGGCGACCCCCGGTGGGTCGGCCTGGACAACTACCGGCAGCTGTTCCAGGACGAGGTGTTCTGGGCGTCGTTCCGCAACACCGTCGCGATGATCGTCGCGATGGTGGTGGTGCCCACAGTGCTCGGGCTGCTGCTCGCGGCGGTGCTCTTCGACGTCATCGGCCGCCGGTTCAAGCCCCGCACCGCCGCCGCGCTGCGGGCCGCGTTCTACCTGCCGCAGGTGCTGCCCGTGGTGGTGGCGGGCATCGTCTGGGGTTGGATCCTCCGCCCGGACGGCGCGTTCAACAGCCTGCTCGACGCGGTGGGGCTCGGCGCGTTACGCCACGACTGGCTCGGCGACCCGGACACGGCCCTCCCGGCCGTGATGGCGGTGATGATCTGGGTGCAGATCGGCTACCCGGTGGTCGTCTTCATGGCGGCGCTGCAACGGGTCGACCCCGAGCTGTACGAGGCGGCCGAGGTCGACGGCGCGAACTGGCTGCACCGGTTCCGGGCGATCACCCTCCCGCAGATCCGGCCGGAGACCTTCGTGGTGGCGCTGACCTGCACCATCGCCGCGCTGAAGGTGTTCGGGCCGATCTTCGCCCTGACCCGGGGCGGCCCGGAGAACGCCACGAACGTGCCGTCCTACTTCGCGTACTACACGTTCTTCAAGAAGCTCCAGGTCGGCTACGGCTCGGCGATCTCCACCGTGCTGACGCTGATCATCATCGTGGTGGCCGTGCTCTTCATCTGGATGCAGGCTCGCAGCGAGCGCCGGGACCGGGGGGTCTGAGATGGCCATCATGATCACCAAAGCCCCGGCGGGCCGACCCGTCCGCGACCGGCACCACCGCGGCGCGAGTCGCTGGGTGGTGCTCGCCCTGGTCACCCTCGGCGCGCTGGTCATGCTAGTGCCGTTCGCGTTCATGCTGCTCAACGCGTTCAAGTCGCCCGGTGACTACTCGTCGGCCGGGCCGTTGAGCTGGCCGACGGAGTTCTACACCAAGGGTCTGCGGACCTACTGGACCGCCGTCGACTTCCCGCTCAAACTGTGGAACTCGGCGCTCATCGCCGGCTCCGTGGCGGTGCTCGGCGTCGCCGTGTCCCTGCTCAACGCGTACGCCCTCGGTATCGGCCGGGTCCGTGGCCGGCTCTGGATCGTCGGTCTCTTCCTGCTGGCCAACATGCTGCCGCAGGAGGCGCTGATCTACCCGCTGTACTACGTGGCCAAGGAGGTCGGGCTCTACAACACCCGACTCGCGGTGATCATCATCTTCACCGTGATCCAGAGCGCGTTCGGCACCTACCTGCTCGCCTCGGTGCTGGGCACGTTCCCGCGCTCACTGCTCGAAGCCGCCGCGCTGGACGGCGCCGGCAAGTGGACGGTGCTGTGGCGGGTGGTCTTCCCCAACCTGCGACCCACCCTCGCGGTGCTGCTCATCTTCTTCTTCATCTGGACGTGGAACGAGTTCCTCATCCCGCTGGTCATGCTCATCGACAACCAGACGCAGACCATCCCGGTCGCGCTCGCGTCGTTGCAGGGCGACCGGCTGATGGACGCTCCGACCACCAACGCCGGCTCGCTGATCAGCCTGGTGCCGGCCGTCCTCTTCTTCCTCATCTTCCAGCGCACTCTGGCGCGCGGCATCACGGCAGGAGCCGAGAAGTGAAGTTCACCGACGGGTACTGGCAACTGCGCCCCGGTGTCAGCGTCCTGCGCCCCGGCACGGTCGAGTCGGTCGAGCCGGACGAGCGCGGGTTCACCGTCTTCGCACCGACCGGCCGGATCACCGGACGCGGCGACACCCTCAACCGGCCCCTGGTCACCGTCCGGTTCTTCTCCCCCGCCCCCGGCGTCGTCGGGGTGACCATCGCCCACCACACCGGCGGGCTGCCCCGGGAGCCGCACTTCGGGCTGAGCACCGACGACACGCATCCGGTCGCCGTCGACGTCAGCGGGCTCAGCGCGACGCTGACCACCGGTGAGCTGACCGCGCGGGTGGCGCTCGTCGACGGGTGGCGCGTCGACTTCCGGCACGGTGACCGGCTGCTCACCGCGTCCACCGAACGCAGCGTCGGCCTGGTCACCGACGCCGAGGGCCGGCAGCACGTGCACGAGCGGCTCGCGTTGGGTGTCGGCGAGACGGTGTACGGGTTGGGCGAGCGCTTCGGCCCGTTCGTGAAGAACGGGCAGACCGTCGACATCTGGAACGCCGACGGCGGCACCGCCAGCGACCAGGCGTACAAGAACGTGCCGTTCTACCTCAGCAGCGCCGGCTACGGGGTGTTCGTGGACCACCCGGAGCACGTGTCGTTCGAGGTCGGCTCCGAGATCGTCACGCAGACCCAGTTCAGCGTCGAGGGGCAGTCGCTCACCTACTACGTGATCGACGGGCCCACCCCGAAGGACGTGCTGCGTCGCTACACGGCACTCACCGGCCGCCCGGCCCGCATCCCCGCCTGGTCGTACGGGTTGTGGCTGTCGACCTCCTTCACCACCTCGTACGACGAGAAGACGGTCACCGAGTTCGTCGACGGGATGGCCGAACGCGGGCTGCCGCTGTCGGTGTTCCACTTCGACTGCTTCTGGATGCGCCAGTTCCACTGGGTCGACTTCATCTGGGACCCGGCGACGTTCCCGGACCCGGAGGGGATGCTGCGCCGGCTACGCGAGCGCGACCTGAAGGTGTGCGTCTGGATCAACCCGTACATCGCGCAGCGCTCCTACCTCTTCGAGGAGGGGCGGCAGGCCGGTTACCTGGTCCGCAGGCCCGACGGGTCGGTCTGGCAGTGGGACAAGTGGCAGGCCGGGATGGCGCTGGTCGACTTCACCAACCCGGACGCGGTCCGCTGGTTCACCGGCAAGCTCAAGGTGCTGCTCGACATGGGCGTCGACTGCTTCAAGACCGACTTCGGCGAGCGCATCCCGACCGACGTGGTGTGGCACGACGGTTCGGACCCGCAGCGGATGCACAACTACTACTCCTACCTCTACAACAAGGCGGTCTTCGAGCTGCTGGAGACGGAGCGGGGCAAGGGTGAGGCGGTGCTGTTCGCCCGCTCGGCCACGACCGGTGGGCAGCAGTTCCCGGTGCACTGGGGCGGCGACTGCGAGGCGACGTTCGCCGCGATGGCCGAGTCGCTGCGCGGCGGGCTGTCGCTGGCGTCGTCCGGCTTCGGTTACTGGAGCCACGACATCGGCGGCTTCGAGGGCACCCCCGATCCGGTGGTGTTCAAGCGGTGGGTCGCCTTCGGGTTGCTCTCCTCGCACTCCCGGCTGCACGGCTCGGGGTCGTACCGGGTGCCGTGGGCGTTCGACGACGAGGCCGTCGACGTGCTGCGGCACTTCACCCAGCTCAAACTCCGCCTGATGCCGTACCTGGCGGCCGCCGCCCAGGAGGCGCACCGCGACGGTACGCCGATGATGCGGCCGATGTTCGTGGAGTTCCCGGACGACCCGGCCACCGCGTACCTGGACCGGCAGTACATGCTCGGCCCCGACGTGCTGGTCGCCCCGGTGCTCAGCGCCGACGGCGACGTCACCTACTACGTGCCCGCCGGCACCTGGACGCACCTGGTCAGCGGGGCGCAGGTCACCGGCCCGGCGTGGGTCACCGAGAAGCACGCCTTCGACAGCCTGCCCGTGCTGGCCCGGCCCGGCGCCGTCATCCCGTTCGGCGCACGCGACGACCGACCGGACTACGAGTGGGCCGACGATGTGCGGCTACGGCTGTACGCACCGGCCGAGGGTCAGCGGACCCGGGTACGGGTACCGTCACCCGGGCACGGGCCGGGCGCCGAGTTCGACGTGCGCTACGAGGACGGGACGGCCAGTGCCGCACTGGTCGCCGGTGCCTCGACGGGCTACATCTGCGAGATCCAGGGGACTGAACGATGACGCAACACCACTTCCCGGAGAGCTTCGTCTGGGGGTCGGCGACGGCGGCGTACCAGATCGAGGGCGCCGCCCGCGAGGACGGGCGCGGGCCGTCGATCTGGGACACGTACAGCCACACACCGGGCCGGACGCTCAACGGCGACACCGGCGACGTGGCCGCCGACCACTACCACCGGTGGGCCGAGGACCTCGGGCACGTCGCCGACCTCGGGCTCGACGCGTACCGGTTCTCCATCGCCTGGCCGCGGGTGCAGCCGGGCGGCTCCGGCCGGTTCAACCAGGCGGGGATCGACTTCTACTCCCGGCTGGTGGACGGGCTGCTGGAGCGGGGCGTCCGCCCGGTGGCGACCATGTACCACTGGGACCTGCCGCAGGAGTTGGAGGACGCGGGCGGCTGGGCGGCCCGGGAGACCGCGCTGCGCTTCCAGGAGTACGCGGCGGGCATCGTCGGCGCGCTGGGCGACCGGGTGCACACCTGGACGACGCTGAACGAGCCGTGGTGCTCGGCGTACCTCGGCTACGCCTCCGGCGTGCACGCGCCCGGCCGCACCGAGCCGGCGGCGGCGCTGGCCGCCGTGCACCACCTGAACCTCGCGCACGGCCTGGCCGGGCGGGTGGTCCGGGAGCTGGCCCCGGCCGCCGAGCTGTCGGTGACGCTGAACCTGCACGTCATCCGGGGGGCGTCCGGGTCGGAGGCGGACCGGGACGCGGTACGCCGGATCGACGCGTTGGCCAACCGGGCGTTCCTCGGGCCGATGCTCGACGGGGCGTACCCGGCCGACCTGCTGGCCGACACCGCGGCCGTCACCGACTGGTCGTTCGTCCACGACGGCGACGAGAAGCAGATCGCGGTGCCGCTGGACGTGCTCGGAGTCAACTACTACTCCAGCACCCTCGTCCGCGCCTGGGACGGGGTGTCGGCCCGCTCCGACGCCGACGGGCACGGTGCCTCGACCTCGACGCCGTGGGTCGCCGCCGACGACGTCGACTTCCTGCCGCAGCCCGGCCCGTACACGGCGATGGGGTGGAACATCGACCCGCCGGCCCTGACCGAGCTGCTGCTGCGCCTGCACCGCGAGTACCCGAACCAGCCGATGATGATCACCGAGAACGGCGCGGCGTTCGACGACGAGGTGTCGGCCGACGGCCGGGTCCACGACGACCGGCGGATCGACTACCTGCGCCGACACATCGGCGCGATGGGCGACGCCCGGGCGCAGGGTGCCGACGTGCGCGGCTACTTCGTCTGGTCGCTGCTGGACAACTTCGAGTGGGGCTACGGCTACGACCGCCGGTTCGGCATCATCCGGGTCGACTACGACACCCAGGTCCGCACCTGGAAGGACAGCGCCCACTGGTACCAGCGCCTCGCGGCCACCGGCGAACTGCCGGACGCCTGACGGGCGGACGAACCGCGACGGGCTGGATGCGTTCGGCGGTTGCCGAGCACATCCAGCCCGTCGATCATCAACGGCTCACCGGCCGCTCGTCATCACGAGGCAGCGGTCGGTAGTCCAGCGAGGTAGCGGGCCGGAAGCACGGTGAGCGGCGCGTCCGCGTACCCGCCCGCGACGATCTCGTTCCACGAGTGGAAGTACTTCTTGGCGCCACCGACGATCAGGTAGACGTCTCCCTGCGGGTTACTCACCATCGTGCCGTCACGGGGAACGTCGGAAACACCAGCCAGGTGCCGAGTGGGCAGAACAGTTCGGGGCCCGCCGTAACCGGTGTCGGTCACCTCCTGCGGGTGACTGAACCAGATCTTCGCCCCACCGGCGAACACGTACACGTTGCCCTGCGGGTCGGACACCAGGGTGCCGTCCCGCGGAGTGGTGGGAACGGTGTCAAGGTAACGGGTGGGCACCATCGTCGGCGACACCCCGCCGTAACCGGTGTCGACAATCTCCTGCGGAGTGCTGAACCAGATCCTCGCACCGCCCGCGATCACGTAGATGCCATGCTGCGGAGCAGACACCACAGTGCCGTTGCGCGGGGCGGTCGGCAGGAGCCCGAACGTGCCGTTCGGAACGTCGGTCCACGAGGTGGTGTAGCCAGTGGCCCTGATCTCGGCGATGTCGTCGAACCAGATGGGCGATCCCCCGGCGATGACGGAGATCGCGCCGGCCGCCTCGCGGTAGAGGGACCCGTCGGCGATCGGGAAGTCGACGATGCTCCTCCGGACCCAGTCGGCGAGGTCGTCGACACGGATCTCGACGGCGCCCTGCCGCGTCTGGGTCTCACCGATGCAGCCGGCCTGCCATGACGACCCGTTGATGGCCACCAACTGAGGGCCGGATTCGAGCTCCCGGAAGGCCGGCCCTCCGCCGTCGCCCTTGCAGATGCTCGCGTTCGCCGGCACCCGGCCCTTCACGTCGAAGGTCGTCGCCGTCTGGTCGGCCCACCATCCCACTGTGAACTGCGCCGTGTGCATCCGGTCCGGCACCCACTCGGTGGCGGTCCGGCCGTAGCCCGCGACGCGGAGCACCTGCCCGTACCGCGGCTCGGCCGGAGCGAGCCTGATCGGCGTGATGCCATCGGCCGGAGTCACCATCCGCGCCAGCACCACGTTTCGATCCGGATGGGGCACCAGCCTGTCGACAGCGGAAACCGTACCGGCGGACGTGCTCAGGCTCGCGCGGCCTACGGTCGCCGTGGTGGACCGTGGCGGTGGCCCCGCGGTCACACTGGACGATCCGAAGCAGCTCTTTGCGGTGATCACCCATTGCGGCGCGACCAGCGCCCCGGAACAGCTGGTGCCATCCGCCTGGCCTGGATCTCCGATGGTCAGTTTGGCGACGAAACGGTATGTGCCGTCAGCGGCTGTGACGCCGACAGCCGACTGCGCCGGCAGCCCTGACGACGTCAAACCCGCCGCCACCAGGACGAGCGATAAACCCGCCCGCCAACCGACTTTGACAAATCTCATGCATCGCCTCTCTGGCACGAACCCGGATTGGCTGTCTGAGGACAGCCACGCGCGCACAGGCAAGCGACAACGGCGATGTCACATCAACCCCCGTGGAAGCGAGACCGCGCAGGGTCAGGCTAGTGGGCGGCAGCTCCCGACACCAGATCGAATTGGCGGAACGGGATTTCGACCGGTCCAGGGGGACAGCGTCGTTCGATCAGTCGAGCGAGACTCGCACCTAGACCCCGACGCGCTGGGGCGGGACGGTGAGCCCGTACAGCTCCATCAGTTCCGGCGTGTCCACCCGGCTGCCGTCGGCCACCGAGTCGCAGGCGATGTCGACGATCTGGTCCTTGTGCGCCAACAGGTACGGCCGCGCGCCGACGTCGGCGCTGGCCAGCGTGGCGATGCCGGGCCAGTGGCGGCGACCGAAGAGCATCGGGTACCCGCGCAACCCGTCGTAGGTGGCACAGACCAGCACGTCCGGGTACGGCAGCGCGGCCACCCGGCTGACGGCCGTGGCGGTCAGACCGGGCATGTCGACCGGGACCACCACCACCGCCTCGATCCCCTCGTCGTCCATGGCGGCCAGGCCGGCCCGGATGGACGAGCCGACTCCGGTGCCCCACGCCTTGTTGATGACGACGGTGGCCCTGCCCAGGTCGGCGGCCTCCTGCACCTGCTCCGCGGCGGCACCCAGCACGACCACGATCCGCTCGCAGCCCGCCTCGGTCATCGTGTCGATCATCTGATTGACCAGGGGCTTGTCCCCCTGGCACAGCAGTGCCTCCGGACCACCGATCCGTCGTCCCCCACCCGCTGCGATGATCATTCCTGCGATCCGGTTCAGCTGCGCCCCCTCAAGCATGGGAGCGACCGCTACCGATCCGCCCCCTCCTACGGACACTGCAACGAGGACGGCCAGCGGGGGGTGGCGGGGCGAAAAGGAGAAATAGCACAACCGTTACGCATCGGAGCACTTGCGGCGGCGGGCGGGCGGCTTGATCGACTTCGGGTCGCCGATATGGCGGTATCCGGGCGGCAGATTGCCACCACATCGCCGAAGTGGAGTCGATCAAAGCGTCCGCGGGCAGGTCGGCGCCGGCGGTCAGGCCGCGTCGGCGTAGCAGTCGACGACTGACAGGTCCAGCGGAAAGCGGACCGGCGTCGCACCGAAGAGCAGCGCCGAGGCCCGCTCGCCGGACCGCGTGACGGCGTCGGTGACCGCTGCCGCCTGCTCGGCGGGAGCGTGCACGATGACCTCGTCGTGCTGGAAGAAGACCAGCTCGGCGTCGGTGCCGGACAACTCCGTCCGCAGCGTGGCCAGCAACGTGGAGGCCCACTCGGCGGCGGTGGCCTGGATGACGAAGTTGCGGGTGAAACGACCCCGGGACCGGGCGGCACGAGCCCGTGGGCTCTGCGGATCGGCCGCCCCCTCCGGGTCGGCTGACGCGTCGTCGAGATCGCCGAAGCCGGCCGAGCCGGGCGGGCACGTCCGCCCCAGCCACGATCGCACCAGCCCACCGGTCTCACCGGTGCGCGCCGCCGCCTCGACGTAGCCGAACGCGGTCGGGTAACTGCGCTTCAGCACCGCCAGGGCGGGCACCGCGGCACCTCCGGTCTGCCCGTACATCGCGCCGAGCAGGGCCACCTTGGCCTTCGCCCGGTCGCCACCGAACGAATCCCGGGCCAACGCGGCGTAGAGGTCGCCGGCTCCACCGGCCGCCGCCAACCGCGCGTCGCCGGAGACCGCTGCCAGCACCCGGGGCTCCAACTGGCCGGCGTCGGCGACCACCAGCCGCCAGCCCGGATCGGCCACCACCGCCCGGCGGATCACCTTCGGGATCTGCAACGCGCCACCGCCCCGGGTGGCCCACCGGCCGGAGACGACCCCGCCCGGCACGTACTCCGGCTGGAAGCGGCCGTCCTGCACCCACTGCTCACGCCAGGCCCAGCCGTGCGCCGTCCAGATCCGGTAGAGCTCCTTGTATTCCAGCACCAGCGGCACCGCCGGATGGTCGACACCGCGCAGCACCCAGGCCCGGGTGTTGGGCAGCTCCACCCCGGCCCGGGCGAACGCCTTCAGCAGCTCCGCCGGGGAGTCGGCGTGCAGGTGGCGTACGCCGAGGGCGTCGGCGATCCGGGCGGCCAACTCGGCGAGGCGGCGTGGCGGGCCACCGACCGGAGACGGGTCACCCAGCAGCTCGTGCAGGATCTCGTCGTGCACGTCGGCCCGCCAGGGTAGCCCGGCGACGCCCATCTCCACCGCGATCAACGCACCGGCGGACTCGGCGGCCACCAGCAACCGGAACCGGCCCGGGTGCTCGGCCCTGCCGACGCGGGCGAGCTGGTCGGCGTACACCTGGGTCAGTGCCTCGATGCCCGGCCCCGGCGGGCCGGGCATCGTGTCGAAGAGCGCGCCCTGGCCGTGCCCGGGTGGCGCGGGGGCGCGCGGCGGCGGGTCGGGCGGCACCGCCGCGCCGTTCAGCCGGGCCCAGGCGGCGGCCAGCGAACGGGGCTCGCCCCAGCGGCCCGCGTGACCGAGCAGCAACGCCTCGGTCAACTCCACGTCGTGGCACCTGTCGACCCGGACGCCGGCGCGCAGCAACGCCGGGTAGACCGACGCGGAGCCGGACCAGACCCAGCGCGGGTGCCCGGCGGCCTCCCGCGCGGCGACGGCGGCCGCCAGATCGGTGACGACCTCGATCGGGCCGGCCGGGCGACCGGCGGGGTCGAGCGGACAGAGCACTCCGCCGCCCCGCTCATCAGCCACCACCGCTACCAGCACGAACGTGATTCTGCCTCTCCCCTGCGACAGGAACGGAGGCGCACCTCACGCGTTTCGGGTCGGTGGGGTGTCGGGCCCGGTCGGTAGCGTGAGCTGGTGCCTCCGCAGATCCCGCACCCCGATCCAGGCACTCCCGACACCCGCGGCCCGATGCGATACCTGTGGTGGCTCACCCGCCGCCAACCCTGGCGGGTGCTACGTGGCAGCCTGCTCGGCACGGCCTGGATGGTCGGGCTCTCGGCCCGGCCCTACCTGATCGCCCGCGCCGTGGACGACGGTCTGCGCGCCCGCGACACCCGGGCGCTGGTGTTCTGGGTCGCGGCGATCGTCGTCGCGGGGGTTGCTCTGTCGTTCCTCGGCACCATGCGGCACCGCACGATGACCTTCATCCGGGAGGACGCCAAGGCCCGCTCCGCCGAGGTCCTGCTGCGCCACCTGTCCCGGATCGGCGCGGTGCTCCCCCGCCGGGTCGCCTCCGGCGAGGTGTCCACCATCGGCGGCTCCGACATCGACTGGACGGCGCAGGTGCTGACGCTGACCGGGCCGGGCGTCGGAGCGGTGGTCGCCTTCGGGGTCATCGCCGTGGTGCTCTGGTCGATCTCGCCGATGCTCGCGCTCTGCGTCCTGGTCGGGGTGCCGGCGGTCGGGCTGGTCGTCGGGCCGCTGCTGCGCCGCCTCGAACAGGCGGAGTCGGTCTACCGCCGCCAGCAGGGCGCACTCACCGCCCGGTCCGGGGACATCGTGGCCGGGCTGCGGGTGCTCGCCGGGGTGGGCGGTCGGGGCCTGTTCGCCGGCCGGTACGCGGCCCGGTCCCAGGAGCTGCGCGTCGAGGGCTACCGGGTGGGCGCGGTCATCAGCTGGATCGACGCGGCGACGGTGGCCATCCCCGGGCTGTTCCTGGCGGCGGTGGTGTGGCTGACGGCCCGGATGGCGGTGACGGGTGACGTCTCGATCGGTGAGCTGGTCGCCGTCTACGGCTATGTGGCGACCCTGATCGTGCCGGTCTGGTTCCTGTTGGAGGGCAGTCACCAGCTGATCCGGGGGCGGGTCGCCGCGCGACGGATCACCGACCTGCTCACGGTGGCCCCGGACGATGTCGGCGGCCCGGGCCGTCGGTGGTCGGGCTCGGTGCCCGAGGCACGCCAGCCGGAAGCCCTGGCGGCGCCGGTCGGCCCCGCCGACCTGCACGACCCGGTGACCGGGCTGACCGTCCGCGCCGGCCGGCTGACCGGAGTGGCGGCCGACGACCCGGCGGCGGCCGTGGCACTGGCCGACCGGCTCGGCCGGTACGTGGTCAGTGACACCACCTGGGGTGGGGTGCCGCTGGCCGGGGTCGCCCTGGACGAGGTCCGCTCCCGGGTCCTGGTCGCCGACCACGACTCGTACCTCTTCGCCGGGACACTGCGCGACATCCTGCGCGGCGGGGCCGAGGACGGTGACGACCGGGTCGGGGCGGCGGTGCGGACCGCCTCCGCCGAGGACGTGGTCGATGCCCTGCCGGCCGGGCTGGACACCCCGATCGACTCCCGGGCCCGGACCCTCTCCGGCGGTCAGCGGCAACGGGTCCGCCTGGCGCGTGCCCTCCTCACCGAACCGGAGGTGCTGATCCTCGTCGACCCGACGTCGGCGGTGGACGCGCACACCGAGGCCCGGATCGCCGAACGGTTGCGGGTCGCGCGGGCCGGGCGGACGACGGTGTTGATCGCCACGTCACCGCTGTTGCTCGGCCGGGCCGACCTGGTCGCGCACCTGAGCGGCGGCCGGATCACCGCCACCGGCAGCCACGCCGACCTGCTGGAATCCGACGCCGACTACCGGCACCTGGTGGCCCGGGGCAGCGACGAGCCCGAGCCCGTCGACACCGAGGAGGCGTACCGGTGAGCCGGCTTCCGGTGGCCGACCGCGGCACGGTACGCCGGGCGTTACGGGACATGCTCAGCCGACACCGGCGCGCGGTCGGGGTCGTGCTGGCGCTGCACGGCGCCGCCGCGGTCGCCGGGCTCGCCCCACCGTGGCTGCTGGGCACCATCGTCGACCGGGTCACCGCGGGCGCGGGGGTGGCCACCGTGGACCGGCTGGCGCTGGCCATCGCCGGCTGCGTCGTGGTCAGCGCGCTGCTCTCCCGGTACGCGCAGTACGCCGGTCACCGTTTCGGTGAGCGTGCCGTCGCGGAGCTACGCGAGGAGTTCGTCTCCCGGACTCTCGGGCTGCCGGTCTCGGTCGTTGAGCGCGCCGGCTCGGGGGACCTGGCCACCCGCAGCTCGGTCGACGTGGCGACGGTCGGCACCACCGTCCGGGACGTGGTGCCCACCATCGTCATCGCCTCGGTGCAGCTGTTGCTGCTGTTCGGCGCGGTCTTCCTGCTGCATCCGCTGCTCGGGCTGGCCGCGCTGGCCGGGCTCCCGTCGATCGTGGCGGTGACCCGCTGGTACCTGCGCCGGGCCGGCTCCGCGTACCTCACCGAGGGTGCGGCGGCAGCCGAGTTGACCGAGACGCTCACCACGACCGCCGAGGGCGCCCGCACGGTCGAGGCGCTGCGCCTCACCGACGACCGGGTCCGGCACGGCACCGACCGGATCAGCCGGGTGTGGCAGGCCCGGCGGGCCACCCTCGCCCTGCGTACGGTGTTCTTCTCGGTCGTCGAGGCCAGCTACCCGCTGCCGATCGCGCTGGTGCTGCTCGTCGGCGGTTACCTGCTCTCCCGGGACGTGGTGTCGCTCGGCGCGGTGGTCGCCGCCGCGCTCTACCTGCAACAGGCGATCGACCCGTTGGACCGGCTGTTGCAGTGGACGGAGCAGGCGCAGCGGGGCTTCGCGTCGTACGCGCGGGTGCTCGGGGTCGGCCTGGTCCCGGCGGAGCCGCCGGGCCGGACGGCCACGTCGCGGGGTGAGCGGCTCGTCGTGCGCGGGGCGCGGTTCTCCTACTCCGGCGGGCCGGACGTGCTGCACGGCATCGACCTGGAGGTGCAGCCCGGCGAGCGGCTGGCCGTCGTCGGCCCGTCGGGGGCCGGCAAGTCCACCCTGGCCCGGCTGCTGGCCGGGATCGACGCGCCCCGACAGGGCGTGGTCAGCATCGGTGGCTGCCCGGTCACCGACCTCGACCCGGCCGAGCGTCGCCGCCGGATCGCCCTGGTCACCCAGGAGCACCACGTCTTCATCGGCTCGGTACGGGACAATCTGGCGTTCGCCGCGCCGGACGCCTCGGACGAGCAGATGCGGGCGGCGCTCGGCACCGTGGGCGCCGACTGGTTCGCCGATTTGCCGGAGGGTCTGGACGCCACGCTCGGCGACGGCGCGCGCCAGCTCGGTGCGGCGGAGGCCCAGCAACTCGCGCTGGCTCGGCTGGTGCTGGCCGACCCGCACACGCTGATCCTCGACGAGGCGACCGCCGCGCTCGATCCGACCACGGCCCGTCGTACCGAGCGGGCACTCGCCGCCGTGCTGGTCGGGCGGACCGTCATCGCGATCGCGCACCGGCTCAACACCGCGCACGACGCCGA
Source organism: Micromonospora sp. WMMD964 (assembly GCF_029581455.1). NCBI lineage: Bacteria > Bacillati > Actinomycetota > Actinomycetes > Micromonosporales > Micromonosporaceae > Micromonospora > Micromonospora sp. WMMD964. The sequence goes on from NZ_CP120860.1 coordinate 5,733,036, forward strand.
CCGGGTGGCCGTACTGGCGGACGGCCGGATCACCGAGATCGGCAGTCACGACGACCTGGTCGCGGCCGGCGGGGCGTACGCCGACCTGTGGCGCTCCTGGCACACCCCGGCCGACGAGCACCGGAGATGACGAAAGGGGCCCCTCTCCGGTGAGGGGCCCCTGACGTGCGGTCGATGGTTACTTGCCGACGCCCGCGGTGAGGCCGGACTGCACCTGCCGCTGGAAGATGATGTAGACCACGAGCACCGGAAGCATCGCCATGGTCACCCCGGCGAACAGGCCGGACCAGTCGGACTTGTAGCCCTGGTTGACCGACAGCTCGATCAGGCCCTGGGCGATCACCTGGTTCTTCGGCTCCCCGGCGACCGACTGCATGAGCAGGGTCGGCAGATACCACTGGTTCCACTGACCCAGCACGTTGAAGATGCCGATGCTGATCAGACCGGGCTTCGACATCGGCAGCATGACGCTGAAGAAGAGTCGGCTGTGCGATGCGCCGTCGACCATGGCCGCCTCGGCGATGGTGTTGGGCAGCGTCCGGAAGAACGAGTGCATGAAGAAGACGGTGAACGACAGCGACCAGGCCACGTAGACCAGGATCAGCATGAGGTGCTTGTTCGGGCCCAGCAGCGGGAAGTGGACGCTGGTGTTGTAGACGCCCTTGAACAGCGGCACCGCGGCCAGGTAGATCGGCAGGGTCAGGCCGGAGAGGAACACGTAGTAGATCAGCCGGTTGCCCCGGAACTCGTAGCGGGCCAGCGCGTACGCGGCCATCGAGCCCAGCAGCATGGTCAGGGTGACGCTGCCGGCCAACACCAGCACGGTGTTGAGGAAGAACGACCCGAGGTGCCCCGCGCCCCAGGCTCGGCTGAAGTTGTCCCAGTTGAGCTTGGCCGGGATCAGGGACAGCGGTTGACGGATGACCTCCGAGTCGGTCTTGAGCGCCGACATCACCACCCACAGCAGCGGGTAGATCACCATCACGGCCCACACCAGCAGGAAGAGGTGGGAGAAGCCGTTGAAGAACTTGCCGCCGATCCCGTCCGAGGTGGACCTGCCGCCCTTCCCACCCTCGGGTGCGGTGTCCGGGCTCTGGTCGGGCCGGGTCAGACCATCGTGCGTCGCAGTGCTCATCGTCCAGCCTCCTCAGTACTCGATACGGTCGCGACGGGTGATCCTGAGCTGCGCCGCGGCGAGCAGGATCGTGAAGATCGCCAGGGCGACACCCATCGCGCAGGCGTAACCGAACTGGCCCTTCTGGAACGCGGTGAAGTTGAGCACCGACGCGAAGATCTCACTGGCGTGGTTCGGGCCGCCCTGGCTGGGCGTCATGACGAAGACCAGGGCGTACATGTCCAGTGCGATGAAGCCCAGGTAGACCCAGGCGACCGAGACGGTGTCCCGCAGCAGGGGCAGCGTGATCTTGAAGAAGGTGTGGAACCGGCTGGCCCCGTCGAGGAGGGCCGCCTCGTAGATGTCCTTCGGGATGGACTGCATCGCCGCCGAGAAGAGCACCATGTAGAAGCCGGCACCGCTCCAGACCGCGATCAGCAGCAACCACCAGAGCACCGCCGGCACGCCGAGGAAGGGCTCCGGGTCGGCGGTGAAGGCGATCGGGTTGTCCACGTCGACCAGACCGATTTTGATCAACAGGCCGTTGATCAGGCCCTGGCCGTCGCTGCGGTAGATCTGCTGCCACATGACGGCGATGACCACCAGCGACAGCACCTGCGGGAAGAAGAAGATGATTTTGTAGACCCCGGAGCCGAACACCCCTCGGATGCCGGCCCTGTCCTCGCGTCCGCCCACATTGAGCAGGAACGCGAGGAACAGGGCCAGCGCGATGGTGAACAGCGGCACGGTGATCAGGAAGAAGACGTTGTGCCAGAAGGCCTTCCTGATCAACTCATCCGACAACAGCCGGACGTAGTTGTCCAGACCGACGAAGTTCTGGGTGTCCGAGTAACCACCCCAGTCGGTCAACGAGTATCCCGCCGCCTGCACGAAGGGCCACACCACGTAGAAGAGGTACAGCGCAAGCGGCAAGGCCAGGAAACCCGTGACGAAACGCGCAACACCGTGCCGCATGGTCACTCACTTCTCTAGCTGATCAGGGCCTGTCAGGCGGTACGGGTCTGCTTCTTGACGGAGGAGTCCTTCGCGACCTTGTCCGCGGCCGCCTGCATCTTGTCGACGAACTGCTGCGCGGTGAGACGCCCCGCCATCAGCTCCTCGGACAGGTTCTGGCTCTCCTTGTCCAGGTCGGCGTAGAAGTCCGGGAACTTGACCGAGATCAGGTCCGTGCTGCCGCTCTTCATCAGCGTGTTGGCCGAGGCCAGCGCGGTGTCCTGGACGTTGTCGCCGGAGCCCTTGGTCGAGGCGAGCGACTTGGTCAGCTCCGCGAACTTCGCCGAGCCGGCCTTGGAGAGGATGGCCCGCAGGAACTCCTTCGCGGCCGCCTTGTTCGGCGCCTTGCTCGGCACCACGAAGCCCTCGCCGGACGAGGCGAAGACGTCCTTGGCGGCCTTGTCGCCCGGCTTGGACCAGTAGTCCGACAGGGTCATCTCGAAGCCCGGCGGGATGGTCGCCGACATCTCGTTCTTCAGCCAGGTGCCGACCTGGATGAAGGCGGCCTTGCCGTCGAGCCAGGCCTGCTGCGACTGGGTGTGGTCGAGCTTGCCCGGCAGCAGCAGCTTGTCCTTGACCAGCTTCTCCCACGGCTCCAGCGCCGCGACGATGCCGTCGGCCTTCCAGGCGTTGTCCTTCAGGTTGTCGATGTCGATGATCGGCTGCTTGCCGACGGCCTTCCAGATGCTGGCGAAGAGCGCCCAGCGCGGGTAGTAACCGTGGGCGGCGTCGTGCACGTACGGCGCCATGCCCTTGGCCTTGATCTTCGGCGCGAGGGCGAAGAAGTCGTCCCAGGTGGTCGGCGCCTGCCAGCCCTCACGCTTGAACAGGGCCGCGTTGTACCAGTTGCCCCAGACCGTGTAGGCCACGTTCACCACGTAGAACTTGCCGTTCTGGGTGCCGTCGGTGACCGTGCCCGGCAGCAGCGTGTCGGCGACCGTGCCCTCGCTGTCCCACGCGGGGGCGGTGAGCAGGTCGTCGAGCGGCTCGATCGCACCCTCGTTGATCAGCGTGCTGCGATCCATGATGTCCGCGCCCGAGTTCATCACCAGGTCGCTCGGCTGGGTCGCCATCTTCGGCTGTTCTTCGGTCTTGATCTTCTGGGTGGAGCTCATGTTGACGGTGATGTTCGGGTGCTTGGCGTTGAAGAGGACCTTGTCCTCCTTGGCCCACTGGTCGCCCAGACCGCCGTTGAAGACGACCACCTTGACGGCACTGCCGTCCTTGACGCCGAACGGGTTGTCCTTGCTCTTCGCGGCACCGCTGTCCTCGGACTTGGACGGCTCGCTGCCGGCACAGGCACTCAACAGGCCCGCCGCCGGAACGGCGAGCAGACCGGCCGCCGCGGCGCGCTGCAGCAGGGTCCGACGGTTCAGGTCACCGATGTTCTCGGGGGTATCCGACATCTTCGACTCTCCTTGTGGTGTCGGGTCAGGCGGTTCGCCGGAGACGCCCGGCGTACCGCGACTCGAGGGCGAGGTTGTGCTCGTCCCCGCCGGGGACGTTGGCGGAGAGGTAGATAGGGGGTACCTCCCCGGCCTGGTGGAACCGTCGTACGACCTCCGCGGTCAGCAGCTGCGCCAGCAGCGCCGTGGTGACCGAGGAGACCGCACAGACCGCGCCGCCGCCCTCGAGCGGCAGCAGTGCATCGCCGTACGGCGCGCCGTTGTCCAGCACGACGTCGGCGAGGTCGGCGAGCCGATGCCCGGACGGGTGCCGTGGGGCGACCCGCGCGGTGTGCTCGACCGAGGTGACCGCGATCAACGGGTGACCGCGCTCGGTGACCAGCGCCGCCAGCTCGACCACCGAGCCGTTGATGCCGGATTGGGACGCCACCACGAACACGTCCCGCGGCTGGGGTGCCGCGAGCGCGTAGATCTGGTGGGCGATGGAGGGGTCGCGTTCCAGCTTGGGATCGGCGAGCACGTCACGCGGGGCGTCACCGTGCATCACCAGGTCCCGTACCGACAGCCGGTTGGTGGGGACCAACCCGCCGGCCCGGGCCACCAACTCGGCGGCGAACGCCTCGGAGTGCCCGGCCCCGAACGCCTGGAGCACGCCACCGTCGCGCAGGCTGTCGGCGATCAGGTCGGCGGCCCGGGTGATCCCGTCGGCCTCCGAGTCGAGCAGGCGGTCGAGCACCGGGCGGACCGCGTCCGCGTACCCCTGGGCGCTGATCATGAGAGGCTTCCCTTCGCTGCCTTGTGCCCGTCGACGGCCTGCGCGGTACGCCGGAAGGCCGCGTGCGCGCGGTCGTGGGTCCGCTGGGCGACGGCGATGTAGAGCAGGTCGAGCACGACGAGCTGCGGGTGCCGGGCGGAGAGCGCGTCCGGTCGGAACGTCGTCGCCTGGCTGGCGGTGAGCAGCACGATGTCGGCCAGCTCGGCCAAGGGTGAGCGGGGGAAACCGGTGAGCGCGAGGGTGGTGGCGCCCCGGCTGCCCGCCTCGGCGAGCATCTCGATCGTCTCCCGGGTCTGCCCGGTGTGCGAGATGCCGAGCGCCACGTCCCCGGAGCGCAGCAACGCGGCGCTGGCCAGGCCCTCGTGCACGTCGTTCCACGCCCACGCGGCCACGCCGATGCGGTGCAGGCTGAACTGCATCTCCTCGCCGACCAGCGCGCTGCCGCTGGCACCGAAGATGTTCACCCGGTTGGCGCCCGCGATGGCCACCGCGGCCCGCTCCACCTCGGCGAGGTCGAGCAGGGTGGCCGTGTCGTGCATGGCGCGGGTGTCGGCGGCCATGATCTGGTCGAGCACCCGGGCGAGCGGGTCACTCGGCTGGATCTCGCGTCCGATGTCGACGGTCCAGCCGGCCGAGCGGGCCCGACCGGTCTCGGAGGCGATGCCCAACCGCAGGTCGGCGTACCCTTCGAAGCCCATCGCCCGACAGAAGCGGGTGATGGTGGCCGGTGAGGTCCCGCTGCGCTCGGCCAGCTCCACGATCGTGGATCGGGCGGCGGCCTCCGGGTCGCTGAGCACGTGCTCGGCGACTCGGCGAAGCGCGCCGGTCAGGTCGCCGAGTCCGTTGCGGACGCGGGCCAGCACGCCGCCGGAGGCGGAACTCCGTCGGTCGACCACGTCGGCGTCGACCACCGCGGTCCCCGCGGCGGTGTCCACCTCGTGATCAACCATGGGTCGCCTCACCTTTCCGAAAAGACTGTTAACTGTTAGTGGTAAAAGTTCTTACTGAAGGCCCCTCCGTGTCAAGACTGTGGGCGAAGTTTTCAAACTGTTACCTGGCGCACAGCCCGCCGCGCCCGCCAGATCTTGCCCTCCACGGTGGCGCCGACCAGCATGAACAGTCCCGATCGCCGTCCAGCGCAAGGAGACCCGTGCCGATGTCCGACACCGTCGTGGTCGGCCTCGACGTCGGCGGTACGTCCACCCGGGCGACCGCCCTGACCCTCACCGGCCGACGCGTCGGCAGCGGTCGCGCCGGCGGCGGCAACCCGACCAGTCACGGCGCGGAACGCGCCGCCGTCGAACTGCTGACCGCGCTCCGCGCCGCACTCGTCGACCTCGACCCGGCCCGGGTGGCCGCCGGCACCATCGGGCTGGCCGGAGCGGGCCGACTGCTCGCCGACCCCGCCGGACGAGCCGCCTTCGACCGGGCCTGGCACGACGCCGGCCTGCGCTGCCCGTACGCGGTGCACGGCGACGCCCTGGTCGCCTACGCCTCCGGCACCGCCGCCCCGGACGGAACCGTCCTCATCGCCGGCACCGGGGCGATCACCGCGCAGGTCAGCGACCTGCGCCTCGACCGGATCGCCGACGGTCACGGCTGGCTGCTCGGCGACGCGGGGTCCGGCTTCTGGCTCGGCCGCGAGGCGGTCCGCCGACTGCTCGCCGACCTGGATTCCGGCCACGCCCTAGGCCCGCTGACCACAGCGGTGCTCACCGAACTGCTCGGCAGCGCGGAGGTGGCCGCCCGACCCCGGACCACTGTGGACGCCGCCATCCAGGCCGTGACCCGCCGAGCCCCCGTCGACCTGGCCCGGCTCGCACCGCTCGTCGTCGACGCCGCCACCAACGGCGACCCGGTGGCCACCGCGCTGATCACCGAGGCCGCCGCGCACCTGGCCGACAGCGTGGGCCGCATCCGCCCGGCCGGCGCGGTGACACCTGTCGTGCTCGGCGGCGGACTGCTCACCGCGGACACCCCACTGGCCACCGCCGTCCGGGTGGAGATCGCCCGACAGTGGCCGGACGCCCCCCTACGCACCGCCGGTGACGGGGCGGTCGCCGCCGCCTGGCTGGCCGCCCGCGACCTACCCGAGGTCACCGACCCGGGCGCCCTACACGCCCGCCTCTTCCCCACCACCTGACCACCCGCCCCACGCCCGCCCGCCGGGGCCAAGCCAGGCAGACCAGGCCATGCCAGGCAGGCCACCCCAGGCAGGCCAGGCCAGGCCGAGCCAGGCAGGCCAGGCCAGGCCGAGCCAGGCAGGCCGCACCAGGGCGGGCCGCACCAGGGCGGGCCGCACCAGCACAGACATCGCCTTGCCGGAGCGGGTTGGACCAGGCGCGCCGGATCGGAGCGGGGCGGCAGGCGCGGTGGGCGAACCGGTGCGCACTCCCGATCAAGATCGTGCTCGAACCACGCCGACCCGCCGCCGCACGCCCAAGATCCGCGCACTTTCGGTGAAACTGCTGCCTCGACCCGGGATGAGGCAGCAGTTTCACCGAAGTTGCGCGGATCTTGGGGCGAGGGCGAGGGCGCGAGGCGCGCGAGGCGCTCGGGCGAGGGGGCAGGGGCGGCGGGTGGGCGGCGGGCGGGGCGGGAACGGACCCCTACTTGAGCTGTCCCGCGGTGAGGCCCGCCTGCACCTGGCGCTGGAACGCCACGTAGACCGCGAGGACCGGGAGCACCGCGATGCTCAGCCCGGCGAAGAGCCGGGCATAGTCGCCGGCGTAGCCCTGGCTCACCGACAGCGCGAAGAGCCCCTGCGCCAGCATCCACTTGGAGTCGTCGCCCTGCATGAGTACCTGCGGCAGCAGGAACTGGTTCCAGTGGCTGAGGAAGTTGAAGATCGCGACACTGATCAATCCCGGACGCGCCATCGGCAGCATCACCCGGAAGAAGAGCCGGAAGTGCCCGCAGCCGTCGACCATCGCGGCTTCGGCCACCGTGGTCGGCAGGGTCCGGAAGAACGCGGTCAGGAAGAACACCGTGAACGGCAGCGAATAGGCCGCGTACACCAGGATCAGCCCTTTCCAGGTGCCGAAGAGGCCGGCGTTGCGGACCACGAAGAAGAGCGGCACCAGGGCGAGGAAGACCGGGAACATCAGGCCGCCGACGAACAGGTAGTAGACGACCTGGCGGCCGCGGAACTCGTAGCGGGCGAAGACGTACGCGGCGGTCGCGCCCATCAGCATGGTGAGGGCGACCGAGCCGCTGACCACCACCAGGCTGTTGAGGAAGTACCGGCCGATGTGCGCTCCGGTCCAGGCCCGCGCCCAGTTGTCCAGGTGCAACGTCGCCGGGAGCCCCCAGGGGTCGGCCAGGATCTCACCGTTCGTCTTGAACGAGCTGACGAACATCCACAGCAGCGGGAGTACGGTGAGCAGGCCCCAGAGCAGCAGGAAGCCGTGCGAGAGGGTGTTGCCGAAGCCGAGTTCCCGGCGCACCGGGCGGTCCCGACCGACGGTCGGCGCGGGCACGGGCGTGGTGGGCTGATCAAGAGTGGTCACGAGTACTCGATTCGATCGCGCCGGCCGACCCGCAGCGACAGCACCGCCACCGTGAGGGTCAGGAAGAACATCACCACGCCGATCGCCGAGGCGTAGCCGAACTTGGTCTCGCTACCGAAGGCGGTGTCGTACATCCGTACGCCGATCACGTCGGTGGAGAAGTTCGGGCCTCCGTTGGTCATCAACTGCACGAGGATGAACCCGTCCAGGGCGAAGATGGCCAGATAGACCCAGGCGACCTGGATGGTGTCCCACAGCAGCGGCAGCGTGACCCGGCGCAGTGTGGTGAACCGGGACGCGCCGTCGAGCAGCACCGCCTCGTAGATCTCCTTGGGCACCGCCGACATCGCGGCCCCGAACAGCACCACGTAGAAGCCGACGTTGCTCCAGACCATCACCGCCAGGACGCACCAGAACGCGGTCGCCGGGTCGCCGAGCCAGGTCGGCGCGGGCAGCCCCACCGCGCGCACGAGCCCGCTGAGCAGCCCCTGGTTGGGGTGGTACACCTCCTTCCACAGCAGCGCGATGATCACCACGGAGAGCACCTGTGGGAAGAAGTACACGGTCCGGTAGAGCGCCCCGCCGCGTACCCCGGTCACGCCGGCGCGGCCCTTGCGGCCGCCGAGGGCGAGCATGCTGGCGAAGAAGAGCCCGAGCACGATGGTCAGCACCGGCACCAGGCCCAGCAGGATCGCGTTGTTCTTCAGCGCGTTCCACACGTAGCCGTCGTGCCACAGTGTCCTGAAGTTCGCCAGGCCGACCGGGTTGGCCTCGGCGGAGTAGCCGAGCCAGTCGGTGGTGGAGATCTGGAACGCCTGCAGGTACGGCGAGACGACGAAGAACACGTACAGCAGCACCGGTGGCACCAGGAACACGACGATCAGCGGCCACTTGCCATGTCTCACGAGGAGGACCTCTCCGTTGGGGTACGGCCGGTGGGGTGGACCTCTCCCCCACCGGCCGGTCGGGCTGTCAGGCCGCTCGCTTGTACTTCTTGATCGAGCTGTCCTGGGCGATCGAGTCGGCGCCCTTCTGACACTGGTCGAGGAACTCCGCGGGGCTCGTCCGGCCGCTGAAGAACTCGCCGCAGGCGGCGTCGACGAGGTTGCGCTCCAACTTGCGGTAGTAGTTGTTGTAGACCCAGTTGAAGCCGTTGGCGCCGGACGCGTCGAGGGCCTTGACCACGCTGTTCAGCCCGTACGGCAGCTCGACGCCCTCGGTGGCACCGGCGACCACGGTGAGGCTGGCGACCTTCTTCGTGAAGTCCTGGGCGCCCTTCTTGGAGAGCATGGTCCGGAAGTACTCCAGGCCACCGGCGAGGTTGCGGGCCTTGGCGGGCACCATGAACGGTTCACCGGCGGTGCCCCGGATCGCCTCGAACGGCAGCTTGTCACCGCTGCCCAGGCTCGGCGTCGGCGCGATGGTCATGTTGAACCCGACCGGGGTGACGTCCTTCTGCTCGCTCTCCAACCAGGAGCCGCAGGAGATGAACGCGGCCTTGCCCTGGCACCAGGCGGTCTGCGACTGCTTGTGATCCAAACCGGACGAGCCGTCCAGGATGTACCGGTCCTTGACGATCTGGTACCAGGCGTCCGCGGCGGCCCGCATCGACTCGGACTTCCAGGCGTTCGGTTCCAGGTTGTCGATGGCTGTCGCCACCGACGGGCCGCCGAGCTTGATCGCGGTGGCGATCACCGGCCAGCTCATGTAGCGCGGGTGCAGACCGGCGTACGTCCACGGGGCGACGCCCGCGGCCTTGATCTCCTTGCACAGCGCGATGTGCTGGTCCCAGGTCTTCGCGTACTCCCAGGAGCGGTCGGTGAACAGCTTGTTGGAGTACCAGATGCCGTAGGCGGTGTAGGTGTAGTTGAGGACCAGGAACTTACCGTCGTACGAGCCAACCTCGACTGCGCCGGGCAGCAGCGTGTCCCGGACCGTCTTGCCGGGGACGTCGAGGCTCGGCGCGGCGAGCAGCTCACCGAGGTCGGCCACCGCGTTCTGGCTGACCAGGCCGTTGAAGTCGATCTGGCCCGCGCCCGAGTTGTTGACCACGTCCGGCGGGGTGCCGTCGACGAAGCGGGGCTGGAGGGTCTTGCTGATCTCCTGCGTGGCGGTGTGCTTGACCTTCGCCTTCGGGTACTTCGCGGTGTACATGGCCTCGTGGGCCTTGGCGTACTCCTCACCGAACCCGCCGCCGAAGATCACCACTTCGAGTGGGGCGTCCTCCTTCACGCCGAGGGGGTTCTCGGCGCTCTTGGTGCCCTGGTAGGTGTCGGCGTCGTTCTTGTCACCGCCGCCGCTGGTGGCGCAGCCGGTCAGTAGCGCGGCGGCGGGGGTGGCCAGCACGCCGGCGGCGGCGGTACGCCGCAGGATGTCACGCCTGTTCATCGGTTCTCCTCGGGTCGGGTCGGGCGGGCCGCCGGTGTTCAGGGGGAGGCGACCGCCACGCGAGGCGCGTTGGTTCTCTTCAGTTCATGCTCTGTTGCTGAAGAATTTCTACGACAGCCGGGCCCGGACTTCAAGTCCTGACGGTCGAACCGTTATCGCCACCAGCGACCGTCGCGTCACCTAACCTGGGGCGATGCGCCGCCTGCGCCAGCTAGCCGAGCGCACCCCGGCCGACCGGGAGCGGTACGTCGACCTGCTCCGCGCGCTCGCCATCACGATGGTCATTATCGGACACTGGATCGTCACGGTCATCGAGCGTGACGCGGACGGACGCGTCACCGCGCACTCCGCGCTCGGTGATCTGCGCTGGGCGTACCCGCTGACCTGGCTGGTGCAGGTGATGCCCGTCTTCTTCCTGGTCGGGGGCTACGCCAACGCGGCCTCGCTGACCCGGTTGCGGGCGCGCGGTGGCGACGCCGCCGACTGGCTGCTCGACCGCAGCGCCCGACTGGTCCGCCCCACCAGCACGCTGCTGCTGGTGCTCACCGCCGCGGCGGCGGTCGCCTGGCTGCGCGGCGCCGACCCGACCCGGACCCGCGAGGTGTTCTGGTTCGCCACCATCCCGCTCTGGTTCCTGGTCGCCTACCTGGTGGTGGTCACGCTCACCCCACCGATGTACGCGCTGCACCGCCGCTTCGGCCTGACGGTCCCACTGGTGCTGGTCGCCCTGGTCGGCCTCGGCGACCTCGGCCGGCTGACCGGGCCGGAAGGGCTGAGCTACGGCAACTACCTCTTCGGCTGGCTGGCCGTCCACCAGCTCGGCTTCGCCTGGCACGACACCCGCGCCGCACCGCCGCCCGACGGCCGGACCGCGCCACCGCCCGCCGCCGGGCCGACCGCCAAACCGTCCGCGAAGGCCGACGCCGCGCCGAAACCCGAGCGCCCGACGGTACGCCGACGACGGCTGCCCACCTCCCGCCGAGCCGGCCTGGCCTTCCTGACCGTCGGGCTGGGTACGGTGCTGCTGCTCACCGTGCTCGGTCCGTGGCCGGTGGCCATGCTCAAGGTGCCCGACGAACGGCTCGACAACGCGGCACCGCCCAGCCTCGCGCTGCTGGCCGTCGCCGCCGGCCAACTGGGCGTGATCCTGCTGCTCCGCGGCCCGGCGGAACGGCTGCTGCGCCGCACCGGCCCCTGGCAGGTGGTGATCGGTGTCAACCTGGTGGTGCTGACCGTCTTCCTCTGGCACCTGACCGCCGCGATCCTGCTGATCGGATTGCTCGACGCGACCGGAACGTTGCCCACCCCGGCGGTCGACTCGGCCGGTTGGTGGGTGTGGCGGGTGCCGTGGCTGCTGCTGCTCACCGCCGTCCTGGCGGTGCTGGTCGCCGTCTTCGGACCGGTCGAGGCACGCAGTGGCCGACACCGCACCGCTCGTCGGGCAGGTCGGGGCACACCCGCCCAGGCGGCGGCGACCGTCGCCGGCTACGCCGCCGTGGTGGCCGCGCTGCTGGTCAACAGCACGACACCGCAGCACGCCCCGGAACCGCTCGGCACACCGGTCGGGGTGTTGCTGGCATACGCGGCCGGAGCGGGTGCGCTGCGACTGCTCAGGTCCGGGTTCGGAACCCGACGTTGACACCGCCCGGCCGGGGGCGAGGAAAGCATCGGCGACGTGTCCCCGGCAGCCTCGCCCCGCGTACCCCGTCGGGGGTCCGGTGTCCCGGCCGGGGGCGCGGCGGCAGGTGCAGCGCGGCGGCGACCACCGCGAAGGCCGCCCAACCGGCACCCAGCGCCACGAGCGGGGAGACGTCCTGGAGGTAGTGGTACGCGGTGAGGAATCCGACGAGCGCGAGGCTGTTGCGGGCGAAGTGTCGACTGAACTCGACCAACTGACGGCGGGCCTCGACCGCGACAAGCACACCCGAGTAGGGGAAGGTCACCACCATGCCGCGCAGCACGGCACCGAGGAGCGTGGTGAGGACCGCCCCGACGAAGATCACCACTAGCTTGAGCAGCGCCGGCAGCCCGTGGCGTCGGGCGTCGGCGGTGGCCGGTGCGTCGGCGGTGGCCGGTGCGTCAGCGGGGGCGGTTCGCGCGCGGGCGCGACGGTGGAGCAGCAGCATCGTCGCCGCCCAGAGCACGAGCGTGCCGCCGAGGGCGGCCTCGAACGGGATGCCGACGGCCAGCAGGCCGGCGCTGAGCGCGACGTAGACGACGATCCCCGCGCCGTCGGCGAGCAGGATCGGCCAGCGCAGCCGCCGGTGGGTGACCGCGACGGTGACGAAGAAGAGGTTGAGCCCGAGCACACCGAGCAGTTGCGCGCCCTCCACCCGGTGGCCGCTGCTGACCAGGGCGAGCGTCATCGGCAACGGCAGGCTGTAGACCAGCGCTCGGAGCCGGACGGAGCGGATCAGGCTGACCGCCCAGACCACTGCCGTCAGCAGCAGGACCCCACTCCACGTCATCGCGCCCGCCCTCGCCCCGGGTGCCGTCAGTCCTGGAAGGTCGCGGCGCTCGCGCAGAGGTCGAACACGCGGGTGAGCCGGGCGACGTCCGCCCGGTTGACGGAGAACTGGTTCTCGCCGATCTCACCGTGGGCGGTCATCCGGGCCTCCCAGCAGCTCGACAGGTCCCACAGCGTCAGGTTGACGTGCAGGTGAGGGCTGACCACACCGAGGGGCAGGAGACCCACCCGGGCTCCGGCCGCGCGCTGCTTCTCCACCAGAGCGGACAGCTCGTCGGTCAGGTTCGCGTAGACGAAGACCCGGGTGACCTGGACACCGCGTCGCAGGGCCTCCACGTTGGCCTCCCAGTAGCGCTGCCCGATCTCACTGCGCCACCAGCTCAACTCACCACTCACCCGGGGCATCACGTTGGTCAGGCCGTCCAACCGGTGCTGGCAGGTGCGGGTGGCACCGGCCAGGTCCTCGTCCTCGTCGCCCCGCCGGATGATCCGGCCGTACGCGAGTTGTTCGGCCTCCACCCGGAACTGCTCGTAGCGCCGCTGCGCCTCCACCGCGACCCGGGTCCCCGCGTGCTGCTCGGTCGCGTCCCGGATGGCCCCGGCCAACTCTGTCGTGGTGTGCGCGAGCCAGGGCGGACCGTCCAGCAGGGTACGCAGGTGAAACCGGCGCTCCGCGCGGGCCAGCGAGTCCACCAACAGCGAGATGGTGATACCCATCAGGCCGGCCAGCAGCGACTCCACGCCGGAGGCGGCGTTGCTGAGGTCGAGCGCGATGCTGAGGGTGATCGACAGCGTGATGCCGACCAGGGCCACCGGGTCGGTGTGCGCCACCAGGCGGAGGAACCCGCCGGAGGTGCCGCCTCGTCGGCGTGGACGGGCCACGTCACGGGTCATCGAAGTCCCCCAATCAGCCGCTACGACCAGCGTAAACACCGGCTACAACCGCCCCTGACACCGCGACGGGGGACCGTGTGCGGCGGATCAGGTGAGCGCTTGGTGCAGCGCCCGCATCGACCGGATGGCCGACCGGACCTCCTGCAGAATCGCGAAGGTCTCCGCCGGTTGAACCCACCGGTCCGTGAGATTGGCGAAGCCGACCGTCTCCACGCCGCAGCCGTACCCGAGGCCCAGGATCCGGACCGCGTCACAGTGCTGGAACGGAACGAAGATGTCGGTGGTGACCAGCAGCAACCGCGCGCCGGCTGGTGCCTGCCCGGTCAACTCCGCCCAGCCGATCAGTGTGTCCGCGGTATTGGCCCGCTCGCCGGGTCGGCTCGACGGTGCGGCGAGGACGTGCAGCGGAGGCTGTGTCTCCGGGTAGGACCTGATCCACCACGGCTCGCCGGTGGTGGTCCTGCCGATCCGCTGATCGGCGCGCGGCGGCGAGTCGAAGACGTGCCGCAACGCCTCGTCGACCGCATCACCCTCGGTCACACACTCGCCCAGCCCGAACTGCCGGGCGAGGTCGTTCTGGTCGTGCAGGAGGCGTAGGCTGCCGAGCCCGGTGACCGAGCCGGCACCGACACCGCTGCGCAGGATCGTGGCTGCCAGATGGGCGCGGGCCATCATCGTGCGTACGCCACCGCCGAGCACCAGCACATGGTCGTACCGCCGCCCCGCCGGTGTGGACCGGTCGGCCAGCCCCAGCGCCCCGGCCGCCGACCGGATCCGGGCGTCGGCCGCCGGGTCGAAGCGCTCCCCGACCGCCTCGTGGCGTTCGAGGTTTCCCGCGCGGTAGTCCCAACGCTCAGCCGAGATCTTCTCCAGCGCCGCCAGCCGATCGCCGAGCGGGGCGTCCGGCAGCGGCCCGTAGCGGAACTCCCGCAGCAGGGCGGTCATCGCCGGCGAGTCGACCCAGGAGGCGATGGCCCGAGCCAGTTCGGCGCGGTTGTCACCGCCCGCGACGGTGGTCGGCAGTGGCACCGGGGGAAGCGCAACGGCCGTCACGCGGTCAGGCTCCCGGCGAGCGCGTGGTGCAACCGCCGCATCGACAGGATCCCGGACCGGATCTCCTGCAGGTACCGGTCGGGGCCGGTGGCCCCGGACGCCATCGGAACGCTGGCCCGCGCCGGGTCGAACCCGACGGTGTCGATACCACAGCCGTATCGCATCGCCAGCATCCGGATCGCGTCGTTGTGTTGAAACGGCACGTAGATCGAGGAGGTGACGACGAGGATGCGGTCGGTCGGCCGAAGGCTGGACCGCCGGGCCCAGAAGTCGTACGTGTCCGGTGTGTTGGCCCGCCGCTGCGCAGGCTCGCTCGACGGCGCCGCCAGCACATGCACCTCCGGGCAACCGGCGGCACGGTACGTGCGCACCTGCCAGGACTCGTGCGTCACGGCGCCGCCGGACGACTCGGTGAGCGCAGGCTCCGCGAGCCCGAACCCCAGCCGTACGCCGACGTCCATCGCGTCCACCTCGTAGCGGCTGTCGGCAAGGCCGGGTAACGACGTCTCCGCCTCGGTCAACTGGCGAAAACTGCCGAGCGCCGACACCGCACCGACCGCGACCGCGGCGTCCCGAACAAGGCGGGCGGCGTACTCGGTTCGTTGTAGACAGGCCCGCCCGAGGCCACCCAGGATCAGCAGGTGGTCGTACGTCGATCGCGGTGGCCGATCGGCGTCGACCAGACGTAGCGCCGTCGCGGCCGCCTGGATGAGTTCGGCCTGGGCGGGAGTGAAGCTGGGTGCCTTCACCTGGTCACGCTCGACGTTGCCGTGTTTGCGGAAGTCCCAGTGCTCGTCGGAGAAGGCGTCCAACCACGTCAGCAGATCGCCGACCGTCGCCGACGGGAGAGTGCCACCGTACTCGCCGACGAGAGCACGCATCGGCGCCGAGGAGATCCAGCCGTGAATCTCGGCGGCTACCGCCTCCGGGCGGAAGTTCGGCTCACAGGTCGGCAGGGCAACAGCGGGAAAGCTGGCCATGCGTCTCCTTCACAGGGATCACGACGCGGGCGGAAGTGGTGACGACGTCCCGTATACGCATGCTAGACGAGAGTGACGTCGGTCGGTCAAGGTCGACGCGGGCCATCGGCGATCGTCCGACCTGGACCGACACCGAGAAGCGTCGGTACGGGGCTTCGAAGATCACGTCAGAATGAGCAGTTGACGAGATCACACTCGGGGCCCAGACGAATGCCGAAGCACGCTTCGACACCTTCCCGGATGTGGGCCGCGAATTTCATGACTTCCGACGTTGTGGCGCCACCCCGATTGGTGACAGCAAGCGCGTGGCGGCTGGACAGAGCCACCGTCCCGTTACCCCAGTCATGACCGAAGCCTCGGGGAAACCCGGCTCGCTCGATCAACCACGCCGCCGGCAATTTCGTGCCCTTGGCGTCGGGGTAGCGCGGGCAGTCCCGGACGCTGTCCGGCACCTCGGCGAGAACGGGGTTGATGAAGAACGAACCGACGCTCCAGGTGTCGTGATCCTCCGGGTCAAGGATCATGCCCCTGCCGCGACGTAGGGCCAGAACCGCCTCCCGCACGTCAGCCGGCGCTGCCGTGCCTCCGACCTCGATCCCCAACCTCGCGGCGAGTTCGGCGTACCCGATCGGCTTTGACTGGTCACTCCGGCGCAGGCGGTACGTCACGTCCACCACGACCCACCGGTCGCTGTGCTTGAAGACGGACTGCCGGTGGCTGCCGAACCCACAGCGGTCCGGAGTCCACCGTTCCAGGGCACCGGTCTGCCGGTCGTACACGGACAGCGACGCCAGCACGTCCGAGGTCACCGTGCCGAACGCGCCGACATTCTGCACCGGTGTGCCTCCCACCAGGCCGGGGATGCCGGAGAGCGCCTCCAAGCCGGCAAGCCCTTCGGCGACCGTCGTCCGCACCAGGTGGTCCCATTCGACGCCGGCGGCGGCGGTGACCACCTCGCCGTCGATGTCGAACTCCGAGGACGCCGTCTTGATCACCGTGCCGTCCCAACCGACGTCACCCACGATCAGATTCGATCCGCCACCCATCACCAGCAGCGGGTCTCCTGCGGCGGTGGTCTCGTGCAGAAGGTCGACAACCTCCGGGATCGTCTCCGGGGTGTGCAGGCGACCTATCGGGCCGCCGACCCGCATCGTGGTCAGGTCAGCAAAGGTGGTTGTCACAGCGCCAGCCTACTGATCGCCCAATGCCGGCCGTCAATGATCACGGTGGTCAGGCGACGACGCTCAGGCCCCGGGTCGCGGTCGAAGCCGTCGTACCGCCAACTGAACCGCGCGTTCGCAGATGGATCGCCGATCGTCGGCCGAAGTCCGCCGCAGCCGTAGGCCCGCCAGGATGTTCACCGGCCAGGTCCCGATGTCGGCCGGTCGCCGCCCGTTGACCTCAAGGAAAAGCTCCACGTCATGCTCGTTCGACGTGCGTTCGAGGTGTTCCTGCACGGCGGCGAGGAGAGCGTCGGCGAGGGCGAGTGCCGCCACCCGCCCGTCACTGACGTCGACGCTGTTCCCCGCTGCCGACAAGATCCGATCCTGCAACGTCTTGGCGTCCATCGCTGCCATTCGGTACAGGTCATCGGAGGACATCGGCCTGTCCGTTTCCTCGATCACAGCTGACACATCCCGTCGGACCGGGCCCCCGGAGCGCAATGCCACGACGTCCGGTCATGAATGATCGTGAGGCAAACGGTACGGGTGCGGGTTGGCGCATGTGGTGATGTCGTCCCGTCAGGTCAGAACGGCAGTATTGAACCGGCACGTGCCCTTCAGTGCAACAGCATGGTCGGGATTCCGTCAACGATCCGGCCGAGGTCCGCTAGCGATTCATCCTTCCCGTTCGAAGGACGACGAGTGTCGCGTCGTCGTGTCGCTTCACCCGACCTCGCCCCGGCCGGGTCAGCAGTCCTGGGCGGTTCGATTCATATTCTCGGACCGTGTCGATGACAGCTCGCGGCCCGGAGCGCTCGGCCAACTGGAAGACGTCGGTCCAGCTGAGCCCGAAGAACTCGGTGAGTCGCGAGACCCCGTCAGTACAGACCAACATCCGACGCAGCCCGTCGAGGGCGACGCTGCCCGTCACCGCCTCGGTGGCGGCGGCCGGGTCGGTCGACGCCACCCAGAAGCCTCCCGGCCGGTTGCGAAGCCGCGCCACGGTGTGCCGGTCGTAGGCGGGCAGGCCGTCGGTACGGTCGTCGTGGACGACGGTGATGCCGGTCCGGTCCTCGAACACCACCGACGAATCGCACAACACCAGGTAGTCCACCTGACCGCTTCGCTCCCGCAGGATCGCCACGGTAGACGAGGGGCTGTTCGGGTTCGACAGGTCACACAGGCCCTGGTGACGGCCGCGCAGTCGGCCGATCGCCTCCGCCAGGGAGTCGTCGAGTGGTGCCGTCGGCGCCCGCGTCAACGCCTCCACGAGACAGGCGCCCAGTTCCCGGACCAGCCAGATCGGATCATGGACGCAACCGGTGTCCAGATCAGGGAGCTGGGTGACACCGTCCAGGACGACGGCGAAGGTGGCCGACACGACCACGTGATCCTCGTTGGGTCGGCCCGGACCAGGCTCACTGGCGAAGACGAAGTCCATGGATCCTCAAACCGGTTCTCAGGAGACTTTCCGAGGACAGCGAATGGTTGTCGCGGGCGGATCAGTGTTTTCGCGGGCGGATCAGCAGCAGGGCCGACGCCGTCACCACGGTGGCACCGGCAGCAGCCAGCAGAGCCGACCACGTCGAAGGAGCCGGCTCGTCCCGCGCCTGCCACCAGCCGATACTGGCCATCAGCCAACCGAGGGCGGCCCCGAAGACGGAGCCACCTGCCACGAGCCAGCGGCGCCGAGGCACCGACGTACCCGGGCGCGGCCAGTGTAGAACCGCGGCGGGGAGCAGCAGTGCCAGGATTCCCAACACGCAGATCAACGGCGCCACCAGCGGCCCGGCCAGGGGTACCTGGTACTGGAGGCTCTGGATCGCGGCCAACCCCATCAGCAGGCTGCCCAGAATCGACGCCTGGATGAGCGTCAACACCTCCTGCCGGCGACGGTGTCGCTCGTCCACCACAGCTGCCGCGAGACGGTTGAGCTGGTCGGCCTTGCGCCACGTGGCATCGACGTAGGTCAGCTCGATGCGCAGTTGGTCCGCCAGCCACACCGCACGCGTCCGGTCCTGTTCCACGGCCGCGTTCAGGCGGCGACCTACCGCGTGGCCGAGGGCCGCCTCCATGTTGTCGCGGATGCCGCGTACCGTCTCCGCCATCTTGCTGACATCGGCCGTGGCCGCGATCAATCCGCTTCCCTCGGCCTGGACGGTGGCCAACTCCAGCGCGGCGGCACGCAGTTGCCGGTCGGACGGGTCGGTCGCCCGCAGCAGCTCCGCGAGGGTCTCGCACGCGCGGTCAGTCCTTCTGATCGCGGCACGTAAACCTGGAACAGCCGCCTCCAGAACCTTCTCCTGGTGCCGGAGTTCGGCACCGCAGAGCACGTATCGGGTCAACGGCGGCAGGGCCCGGCCGTCGCTCAGCCACGTCAGCCGGTCCAGCTCGGCTTCGTCGGCGAGGTCGGCCAGGACGAGGTAACGGCTGTGCGCGTACCCGTCGTCGGCCGGTAGGACCCACATCAGCAGGCTGTCGGCGATGCGGCTCCAGGTCGCCGTCCAGCCCGGCCCCGGATGTGGGCCGGGCAGGAGCAGGTCCAACCGCCGCGCCCACCGGGCCTCCCCTACCCGCCGTCCGAGCCAGTTGACGTGGCGGTGATCGAGAAGCCCGAGATAGACCATGGTCGTGCTGAATTCCGCGCCGGAGACCGGTGGGACTGCCGACGCCCACCGATCGCGCAACTCCTGCCAGCCGACACCGTCGTCATTCGGTGCGAGCAGCACGCTCACGCCGACGACGTCACGGCACCGGAATGCCAGGGCCTCGTAGAACGCCTCCGGAACCACCCGCTGCCGCGCGGCCAGCACGCGCAGTTCCGGGGTCGCGGGACCGTAGTCGTCGGGTAGGTCGGCCGGGTACGGCGCGATCGGTTCGGTCAGGTCGAGCCGCACCAGCCCACGCCAGAGACCTGTCACCGCGTCGGCGGTCAGGGCGGGAGTCGACTCCCCCGCAGAGCCGCTGGCCGCATTGACCGCGAAAAACGTGTGGACGATGAGGGCCGGTCTACGCGGAGTCATCGGCGCGTCGCTCCTGACGAGGCACGTGACCGACCTTGTGCAACAACTGGACGGCGTGTTCCCGGATCAACTGCGGGGCAGGCTTCTCCGTTTTCTCGGACAGCGAATCTCGCAAGCCCCTCCTCGTGCGTTGATATCTCTCCAGCAACCTGTACAGCTCATTCCTGCCCTGCGTCCAATCCTCGTCGCCGGAGCCACGCGACTGATCCAGGAGCGCGAGAGCACGCTCGACCCGCCCCCAGTCGGATTCCTCGAACTCGCTGTCGATGATCTTCGTCATCAGGTACGTCAGATCTTCGCGATCCACCTCGTCCATGGTCAATTACTTCAGCAGAAGCCCGGCCCCAGTCAAGGGATCGACGTATCGGAATCCTGACTGCCGATCGCCCCGGCCGCACGATTGACGGTGGATCGACGTGACCGAATAATCGGCCGATGGCCACTGACGGTGGGCTCTCTTCCGCGGTCCGGCGGGTACTCGCCCGTGACGACGTGATGATGCTCGCTCGGGACGCCGAGGTGGCCGTCGACATCATGCGTGAGGGAATGCCGGAAGAACACGTGTTTCGGCAGGAGAGCGAACTGTTCTCCGAGGCCCTGAAGACGTACTGCGACACCGCCCGCAACGCGACCGACGACCGATTCTCGTCGTCGACCTTTCTGGACTCGCTGGACAGCGCCGGGACGATCGTTCGGCTCTGTGCCCTGCTCAAAGTCCCCCTACGGGCCCCCAAAGGTGTCGACGTCGCCACTCTGCACGAGCAGGCGCTCGACCGACTGGAGGCCGATTCCGAGACGCTGGCCGGCGTCGATCTCGACAAGGACCTGTACCGAGGACGGACGATCCGGTATCGGGCGGCCCGTGATCGCCGGATCCGGGGCGACCGCCACGGCGCGATGACCCTCGCCGACCGACCCGACAGCGAATTCGTCGGAAGCGGCGCCGACATCTTCCGCGCTCATTTTCATTACGAGTTGGCAGCCGGACACCTCCTCGAGAACGAGGGCGCGCAGGTCCGGCGACTACTGCGCGAGTCGGAGTCGCGGGGGTACTGGAAGGCAGTCCAGGACAGCCAGTTCGTCAGCCGTCACCGTATCGACTACGCCTACGCCCTCGGCGCCTGGGCGGAGGGCGACCGCGATGACGCGGCCAAGCGGCTCGCCCGCGCCCATCGCCACCTCCGGAAGACCGGCGGGCGGGCACCCCAGTACGACATCGAAGACCTGCTGCTGTCGATGACACGTGCGGAGTTGCTCATCGACGGGAACCACCTGCCGCTCGCTGCCGTCAATCAGGCGATCGACCATCTGGACGACGCGCTGCACACCATCGAGGGACTCCGCGACCGGTGGCGGGTGATCTCCCGGTCCGGCAGCCCGCTGGCCGCGGCGATCCGCCGCGTCTACGGAGACATCGCCCGTGCCGCCGCCATGCTGCCGGGCCGTCAGGCAGCCGAGCTCGGGCTACGGGTGAGTCTCTCGGCCAAGCAGTCCGGCTTCGCCTCTCGGGTGCGGGCTGACCGGTTCGACGTCGAGACCAACTGGCGCACCTGGCGAACCGGTCGGCGACTGCGCACGCTGCTGGACCAGGTGGTCGAGGCCGAATCCGGACAGCAACTCGGCGCGGCCGACGCGGAGAACGAAAAACTTCTCCAGGAACTACGGCAACGCATCGAACATGCGGTCTCACCGCTGCTCGCGGACGCCGTCGTGCCCGTGCCGGTGAACGTCGCGCGGTTGATCGACGCGGTGGGCGACCGTTACGCGCTCGACTACGTCGGCCTCCCGGACACCGTCACCGCCGAAACCTCGTGGTTCCGGACGCTCATCGAGCCGACCGGCGTCATCTCCTTCGGCCGGCTCCGGGTGGGCGACGTCCTCTCGGCGTTCATCACCGCGATCAGTGCGCCGACGGTCAGTCTGGCCGACGCCCTGGCCGGTGGCGTCGACTGGCAGGCACTCGGCGAGCAACTCCTACCACCGCAGCTGCGTGACGTCCTGCAACTGACCGAAGAGCCTGTCCCGTTGGTGATCTCGGCGCACTCCGCGCTCAGCCTGATGCCGTGGGCGGCACTTCGCGTCGACCCACACACGCACCTGGTGGAGCGAGCGATCCTCACCCAGACGCCGGTGCTCACCTTCCTCTCCGGTCCGACCGCTGCGACCGCTGCCGGGCCCGCCCTGATCCAGTTGGTCGGGGATCGTGCCGAGGGCAGCCCAGAGCTCGGCATCGAAAGAGAGGGTGCCGCCTGGGGTCTGGCCCCACCCGAGCATGGGAGCCCTCCGCTCAGCGAGTGCGAGCTCGAGCCGGGCGCACCGCCGGTCGAGGTGCCCGGCACGCTCGCCTCCGCACTGTCCGAGCGGAGCGGCCGCTGGCGCTACGTCCACATCGCCTCCCACGGTGAGGGCGTGGGCCTCGGCCAGACCCTGCTGCTGCCGGACGCACCCATCAGCGCCGGCCGGGCGCTGATGCTGCGCTGGCCGCAGTCACTGCTCATCGCGTCGTGTCAGGTCGGTCGGCTGGTGAATGTCGAACACGCCGAACCACTGAACTTCGTGATGGCGACGCTCGCCGGCGGAGCGGAACAGGTCGTGGCCTGCATCGACGACGTCGCGGACTACTCAGCCAGCAAGACGGCCGCCGCGATGGTTCGCGAGAGCCGTACGAACGGCACCCGGCTCGACGTCGCCCTCCGCGAGGTTCAACTGGAGTGGGTGAGGCGCCGCTGGCCGGACCTCGCCTGGATCCTGTTCGCCGCCTACGCGCGCTGACCCGACGTCGGACCGGAGCCAGGGCTGAGCGTCGTCAGTAGTCCCGCAAGGCGCGCTCCACCCGTTCGCGGCGGCCCTCCTCCTGGGCGTAGCGATCGAGGACGAACCACCGCTGCCGCCATTCCCGGTAGCCCTCCGACACGCCGCGCTCGGCACGGCTGGCCCGGACGCCCCGCAGGAACGCGGGCATCGTCACGCTGCCGATCGCGTTGGCATTGCCGCGGATCTTTCCCGCGCTGTCCTCTTCGGCGAGCCAGGCCGAGATCTCCTCGGCCGCTTCGGCGTCGAGCGGGTCGCACCGCAGGAAATCCGCGAAGTCGAGAGAGGTGGGCAGGTCGATACCGGGGAGTACCAGCGCGGCGTTGAGCCGAAGCTGGGCGACTGACCGTCGATGGTCGGCGATCAGCGGCACCGCCTGGTCGTCGTCGTCCAGGACGGGCCTCTCGATAGCCTGGTACGCCTTGACGAAGCGCCGGATGGTCGCCTCGCGCATCTCCTTCCAACTCTCGTAGTCGGAACCCGGCTCCAGGGCGAGTTCTTCCATCTCGTACGTCAGCGGCAGCAGGTGCAGGGCCGCCCGAGCGGTCATGATGCCGGGGTTGCGGAAGGCTGTGCGCAGTGCCAGTCGGTCCCGACCTACGCGCTTGACCAGCCCGTAGGCGCGTTCGATCTCGGCGGCCTTGTCGAGCGACTGCTCGCCGATGACGACACCGACGGACAGCTGCTGGTACAGGATCTCGACCCAGTGCTCCTCGTCGTCCGCGGTCCACTGGCGCTTCTGCTGGTCCTTCTCCAGTTCGTCCAGCCAACGACCGATGAAACGCTCCGCCGTGCGGCAGGCGGTGCCCGTCTCGGCCAGCACCAACTGGAGAAAGATCTCCTCAAGGCCCAGCAACTCCCGTTCGCGCCCGGGTGCACGACCATGGCTCTCGACATAGTGGTCGCGCCGTTCCCGCGCCTCCCGGTGCCGCAGGAACGCGACGTTGTAACCCTGTGGCGTATCCCGCTTGGACGCGACCAGCGCGTCGGCTCGGATCGCCCCCAGTGCCCGGGGTGCGAAATGCGGCCAGGGCAGGATACGAGCCACTTCGGCCAATCGCTCGATGAGGTGGGCAGCCCGTTGGTTGACCTCGACACCCGCTTTGGTACGCCGCGCCCAGCGGACAATCTGCCAACTCGCCTCGTAGATCATCCATCCGATCAACCACAGACGTTCACGCAGCTCATCAGGCGGTTCGACGGAGTCTTCAATCGACTCGGACGATCGGTGTTTGGCATACCACTCGCGGTACTCCGCCACCTCGCGCTCGATCTCCTCGATCAGCGTCTCTTCGGCGGCGCGACGGTCCACCTCGGGATCATCCACGCCATCGGATTCGGCGCGCAGGGCATGGCAGATCGATTCCAATTCTTCGACGGTCCACATGAGTGAAAGGACTCCCCTTCGCAGCGATTGATCAATGATGATCTGCGATGCGTTTCGGGGTCAGGTTAGATAGGCGCCGGTGTGGTCACCATCAACCTTTCAGGTCGATGGACACCACTGAGGAGGCGGACGCCTCATCGCTTCTGGGAAGTCTCGGGACAATCGCCGCCGCGACCCCGATTCGAACTGTCGGATATCGGTATACGCCCAGCTACCCACAACCGATTGCTCAGGATCGCCACGACTGATAGGGATCGGGCTGTACCGAACCTACGGGGCAGCGCCGCCCCGGTGTCCGGGGCAGACCCGCCCGCTCAAGCAGGCCGGTCAGCGAGCCGCCGTCTCCTCGATCGCCTCGAGGAACGCCTCCGAGCGGTGCTCGAAGTTGCGGTATCGACCGTAGCTGGGCGCGGCGGGTGACAACAGCACCACACCGTCGGCCGGCGTGAGCTTGCGCGCCTGGCGTACCGCCGCCGTGAGGTCCTCGACGATCTCGCAGCGCACCCCGGGCAGCCCGGCGAGCGTCTGGATGATGCGTGGGCCGCTGTCCGGGATGCCGATGACGGTGAGATCCCGCTCGGCCAGGTGGTCGCGGAGCGGGCCGTAGTCCACCCCTCGGTCGTTGCCGCCCAGGATCACCGTCAAGGGCCGACCGTCGTACGCGTCGATGGCGTGCATCGCCGCGTACGGGCTGGTGGCGAGGGTGTCGTCGACGAAGGTGAGGCCGGACGGGTCGGGTATCTCGGTGAGCCGGTGTGCCAGACCCTGGAATTCGGCGATCGCCACGGCAAGGGTGTCCTTGCGTGCGACGACGTCGACGTCGAGCGCCTCGAGCACGGCCAGTGCCACGCACAGGTTGCTCTCGTTGTGCCGGCCGACCAACGGCAGCACCGCGCGCGGGAAGAGCGGCTGGCCGCCCAGGTGGAACCAGGGCGTCCCGTCCGGGCCGACGTCGACGTGGGTGGTGTCGGGTAGACCGGCCCGGACGACCGGACGGTCACCCAACTCCGCCGCCAGCCGCGGGTCCGCGCCGTTGACCACCACGGTCGCCGGGTCGTGTGCGATCAGGTTGAGCTTGTCCCGGTAGTACTCCCGCTCACCGCCGTGCGCGTCCAGGTGTTCGGGGAACAGGGCGGTCACCACGGCGACGTGCGGCGACTCGGTGAGGTCGCTGCACTGGTAACTCGACAGTTCCAGCACGTAGAGGTCCGCCTCCGGCAGCTCCAGCGTCGGTACGCCGATGTTGCCGCCGAACAGGTTCGGCCGCTCCACCGCGTTGAGCAGGTGGCTGGTCAGGCTTGACGTGGTGCTCTTGCCCTTGCTGCCGGTGACGCCGACGGTGCGGGCCGCGTGATCCGCCATCCACAGGGCGGTGCCCTGCGTGACGGGAATGCCACGTCGGCGCAGTTCGGCCATCCAGGGGTGGGTCTGCGGCACACCGGGCGAACGGATCACCACGTCTGCCGCGACCAGCCGGGCGAGGCCTTCCTCGCCGGTCACCAGTGGCGCGGCCTGGGCGACCGCCCCCTCCCACGGCAGCGACAGGAAGTTCGTCCGGTCGTCGACGGCCACCAGGCTTGCCGGGCCGTGCGCGGCGGCGGCGGTGACGGCAGCCACGCCCTCACGACCCGTACCCCAGACGGCCACGGAGCGTCCGCGCAGGTCAGCCAGGTGCACCTGTGATCTCCTTGCTCGTGAGCGGTTGAGCTCGGACTAGTATGACCTGTGCCTAACGGACAACTGCGGCGGATGGACGCCTTCACCTTCCCGTCCTACTCGATCGACTTCGCCACGGGCGAGGTGTTGTTCGACTACGCCCTGACCGGCCCAGCCGGTGAGCAGCGATTCACCGAGGTGATCACTCTTCCGCTGCCGGCGGAGCCGCCCTCGGACGACACGGTGGCGACTCTCAACCGGGTGTTGGAGGTGCTGCACCTCGTCGCCGGCGTCAGCTACTACAAGGCGGCCGCGCCGCCCCGGCTGGTGCTGCCGACGCCGCTGGGTGCGGCCGTCGTCGACTACGTCACGGCCGTCTACACCAAGGGCCTCGCGGAGTACGCGTACCGCAACCAGCTGCCGCACGTGCTCCAGCTGCGCCCGGAGGTGCCGGCCGGCTCGCCGGACTCCCCCCGGGTGTACGACGACTCCGACCGTCGCCCGCTCTCGGCGGTCGGTGGTGGCAAGGACTCCATCGTCAGCCTGGAGGCGCTTCGTCGCGCCGAGCTGGACCCGGTGCCGTTCTCGGTCAACCCGAACCACGTGATCGTCGCGGTCAACGAGGCGTCCGGGCTGACCCCGCTGACGGCCCGGCGGCGGATCGACCCGGTGTTGTTCGACCTGAACAAGGCCGGCGCCCTGAACGGGCACATCCCGGTCACGGCGATCAACTCGCTGATCGCGGTGGCCACCGCCGTGCTGCACGGGCTGGGCCCGGTGGTGATGTCCAACGAGCGTTCGGCGTCCGACCCGAACCTGGTCTGGGACGGCCACGAGATCAACCACCAGTGGTCGAAGGGCGTCGAGGCGGAGGGGTTGCTGCGCGGGGCGCTGGCCGAGCACGCCGGCCTGACCGACCCGTACTTCTCGCTGTTGCGGTCGCTGTCGGAGCTGCACATCGCCCGGCTGTTCGCCGAGATCACCCGGTACGACGACGTGGTGACCAGTTGCAACGCCGCGTTCAAGCTGCACGACCCGAGCGAGCGCTGGTGCCGCGACTGCCCGAAGTGCCGGTTCGTCTTCCTGGCCATGGCGCCGTTCATGTCGCGGGAGCGGGTCACGCACATCTTCGGCGGTGACCTGCTCGCCGACCCGGAGCAGATCCCCGGTTACCGGGAGCTGCTGGGTGTGGACGGGCACAAGCCGTTCGAGTGCGTGGGTGAGGTCGAGGAGTCGGTGGTGGCCCTCGGCCTGCTCGCCGAGCAGGACCAGTGGCGCGACGCCCCGGTGATCCGAGCCCTGGTCGACGCGGTCCCCGCGACAGCCTGGTCCGCGGTGGCGTCAACGGACGTCTTCACCCCCGGCGGCCCGAACCACATCCCCCCAACCTACGCAAAAACCCTGAACCTCTAACCCCACCCCCACCTCGGTGATCAAGAGGTTTGCGTCACGAACGGCGCGATTTCTGACGCAAACCTCTTGATCAACACGAGAGGGCGCGGGGTCGGGTGTTAGGGGGTTCGGACTGCTTCGAGGGCTAGGAGGGCTACGTGTAGGGAGAGGCTGGCCTCTACCGAATCCAGGTCCACGTCGAGGATGCGGGCGATGCGGGCCAGGCGTTCGTAGAACGCGGGCCGGGACAGGTGGGCGGCGGCGGCGCCCGCGGTCTTGTTGCGGCCCTGTTCGAGGTACGCGCGCAGCGTGTCCAGCAACTGCTCCCGGGGGTGCCGGGCGTCGTACTCCAGCAGTGCGCCGAGTTCGCGTTCCACGAAGGTCTGCAGTCGGGGCTCGTCGCGCAGCAGGTGCAGCAGCCCGGCCAGCCCGACGTGCGGCAGCCGGAAGATCGGCAGGTCCCGCCGGTCCCGGCGAGCCGCCTCGGCGATCTGCCGTGCCTCGACCAGCGAGCGTCGGGCCTCCCGGGGAGTCGCCACCCCGGATCCGGCGGCCACGATCACCGCGCCCGCCCCGACACCCCGGGACGCCTCGACTCCCGGTGTCGCGCGGGTCGCGCCGGAGTCGAGGCGTACCCGGCGAAGTGCGGTCGCGAACGCGGACAGCGCGCGGTCCTCGGCGGCCGGGTCGGTCAGGGCCAGCAGCGCGCCCACCGAGTTGTCGTCGACGGCGCTGGTCAGCGCGGTCAGCTTCGCCTCCCGAAGCGCCTGACCGACCGCCTCGGACAGGTCCCGCAGCCGGGCCTGACCGGCCTCCGGGCCGTTCTCCCCGACCGGGTCCTCGGACCGGTGCCGGACCATCACGCCGACCAGGTGTCGGCGGTCGAGCACCACCCCGAGCGCCTTGGCGCGCAGTGCGACCTCGTCCACCGGCCGGGAGTGGTCGAGCAGCGCGGTGAGCAGGGTGCGGTGGATCTGCCGTTCCAGCCCTTCGGCGTCGCGACGGATCAGCCGGCCCAGCGCGAGGGTGGACGCGGCCCGTTCGATGAGGATGGTGAGCCGCGTCGGTGGATCGTCGCTGGGTTCGTCGCCGCTGGCCGGCCACCGCAGCAGCAGCCGCCCCCAGTCCTGACCTCGCGCCCCGACGGCGGTGACCAGCCAACCGCTGTCCCGGTCGTACGCGGTGCGCCCGGTCAGCCGGATCCGCCGGGAGTGTTGCTCCCAGCCGTCGAGCAGCAGTTCGGCGTTCTCGCCCGCCGGGTCGTACCCGAGCACCTGCCGGGACAGGTTCTCCAGGACCACCGGGCAGCCGGACAGCTCGGCGGCCTGCCGGATGACCTCGGCGGCGTCGGCGCCCTCGACGGACAGGTCGTTGAAGCGCTGGTGGATCTCCTCGGTGGCGCGCAGCTCGGTGAGCTGCGCGTCGACGATCAGCGCGTGCACCGCCTCGGTGATCCGCACGAACGGGGTGGCCCGGCGCAGCTCCACCAGGGGCAGGCCCCGTCGTTCGGCGGCGGCGACCATCACCCGGGGCACCCCGCTGAGGTAGCGGCGGCCCAGCTCGACGACGAGCCCGGAGACGCCGACGTCGGCGAGGTCGCCGATGAACGCGCGCAGGCCCGCGTCGTCGCCGGGGAGACCGATGCCGGTGGTGAGCACCAGCTCGCCGCCGCCGAGCAGGGTGGCGATGTCCGGCACCTCGGCGATGTGTATCCACCGGACCGGCCGGTCCAGCCCCGCGTCTCCGGCGACCACGCGCGGTGCGCCGTGGCGGACGGGGTCCAGGGCGAGGACCTCACGGACGGTAGGGAACACGGCCGCCACGCTACCGTCCGTGACGCCGGATCTCGAACAGCGGCCGGCGACGCGAGCCGGGCGGCGGCCTGGGCTGCCCCGGCGTGGCGGCGTGGTGGGACGGGCTCAGTCGACGCCGAACTCCATCGCGGCGCGGTCGAGCGCCTCGTCCTCGGCGGAGGCGACCCCCCGGGAGGCGATGGCTTCCGCGCCGCCCTCCGGCATCGCACCGATCAGCCCGGTCGAGGCGGCCTGGGCGGCGCCGATCACCCGCTGCGGGGCCGCACCGCCGCCGACCATGCCCAGGGAGGCGTACTGCTCCAGCTTCGCCCGCGAGTCGGCGATGTCCAGGTTGCGCATGGTGAGCTGGCCGATCCGGTCGGACGGGCCGAACGCCGAGTCCTCGGTGCGCTCCATCGACAGCTTGTCCGGGTGGTAGCTGAACGCGGGACCGGTGGTGTCCAGGATCGAGTAGTCCTCGCCCCGGCGCAGCCGCAGCGTCACCTCGCCGGTGACGGCGGTGCCGACCCAGCGCTGCAACGACTCGCGCAGCATCAACGCCTGCGGGTCCAACCAGCGGCCCTCGTACATGAGCCGGCCGAGGCGGCGACCCTCGTTGTGGTAGTTGGCCAGGGTGTCCTCGTTGTGGATGGCGTTGACCAGCCGCTCGTACGCGTAGTGCAGCAGCGCCATGCCGGGCGCCTCGTAGATGCCCCGGCTCTTGGCCTCGATGATCCGGTTCTCGATCTGGTCGGACATGCCCAGGCCGTGCCGGCCGCCGATGGCGTTGGCCTCCAGCACCAGGTCGACGGCGCTGCCGAACTCCTTGCCGTTGATCGTCACCGGGCGGCCCTGGTCGAAGCCGATGGTCACGTCCTCGGTCGGGATCTCCACCGCCGGGTCCCAGAAACGGACACCCATGATCGGGTTGACCGTCTCGATGCCGGTGTCGAGGTGCTCCAGGGTCTTCGCCTCGTGCGTGGCGCCCCAGATGTTGGCGTCGGTGGAGTAGGCCTTCTCGGTGCTGTCCCGGTAGGGCAGGCCGCGCTCCTGCAGCCACTCCGACATCTCCTTACGCCCACCCAGCTCGGTGACGAAGGCGGTGTCGAGCCACGGCTTGTAGATCCGCAGCATCGGGTTGGCCAGCAGGCCGTACCGGTAGAACCGCTCGATGTCGTTGCCCTTGAACGTCGAGCCGTCGCCCCAGATCTGGACGTCGTCGGAGATCATCGCCCGCACCAGCAGCGTCCCGGTGACGGCCCGGCCCAGCGGGGTCGTGTTGAAGTACGCCCGCCCGCCGGAACGGATGTGGAAGGCGCCGCAGGTCAACGCCGCGAGGCCCTCCTCGACCAGGGCGGCGCGGCAGTCGACCAGGCGGCCCAACTCGGCGCCGTAGCTGAGCGCGCGACCGGGCACCGAGGCGATGTCGGGCTCGTCGTACTGGCCGATGTCGGCGGTGTAGGCGCAGGGGATCGCGCCCTTGTCGCGCATCCACGCGACGGCGACAGAGGTGTCGAGGCCGCCGGAGAAGGCGATGCCGACACGTTCGCCGGTGGGCAGGGAGGTGAGAACCTTGGACACGGGGAAAATTATGCAATAGAACGTATGGCCATGCAAGTCGAAGCGGTTACTCGCTGTCGTCCGGCGGGTCGTCGCGGCCCAACTCCCAGAACGCCACCGCCGCCGCGGCGGCGACGTTCAACGAGTCCACCCCGCGCCGCATCGGCAGGACCACCCGCACGTCGCTGGCCGCCTGGGCCGCCGCGGTCAGACCGGGCCCCTCTGCTCCGAGCAGCAACGCCGCCCGCTCGCGCTGCGCCGGGGTCAACCGCTGCATGGGTACGGCGTCCGGCGCGGGCGTCATGGCGAGCACCGTGAAGCCGGCCTCCCGCACCAGGTCCAGGCCCGCCGGCCAGTGGTCGAGCTTGGCGTACGGCACCGCGAACACCTCCCCCATGCTGACCCGCACACTGCGCCGGTACAGCGGGTCGGCGCAGGTCGGCGACAGCAGCACCGCGTCGACGCCGAGCGCGGCGGCGCCCCGGAAGATCGCCCCCAGGTTGGTGTGGTTGTTGACGTCCTCCAGGATCACGATCCGGCGCGCGGCGGCGAGCACCTCGGCCGCCGTCGGCAGCGACCGGCGGTGGAACGACGCCAGCACCCCCCGGTGTACGTGGAAGCCGGTGGCCTGTTGCAGCACGTCGGGCGTCGCGGCGTAGACCGGCGTGTCACCGGTGTCCAGGTCGGCGAGTTGGTCGACCCGCTTGGCGTCGACCAGGTACGACCGGGCCGGGTAGCCGGCGCGCAGCGCGCGGCGCAGCACCAGCTCCCCCTCGGCGATGAACAGTCCGTGCGGCGGTTCCCAGCGGGTGCGCAACTCGACGTCGGTGAGCGCCCGGTAGTCGGCGATCCGGTCGTCGTCGGGGTCGGTGATCTGGTGGACAGGCACCCGACGATTCTGCCGGACGCCGCGCCCCGCACTCCGGCGCCGGTAACGCGAGGTGTTTTGTCCGGAAGAGAACGGGAAGGACCGGCACAGTAGGGATCCGACGGGAAGGACCAGCCAGGTGAGCACGGACCACACGTCAGCGTACGAGGCCGGCGCCCTGCCCCGGCACCCGACCGTCGCCGACCACATCGTGTCGCGGCTGTTCAGCTGGGGTGTACGGCGCTACTTCGGCTACCCCGGCGACGGCATCAACGGCATGACGTCCGCGCTGCAGCGCACCAACGAGCGCGCCCAGTTCATCCAGGTACGCCACGAGGAGACCGCCGGGTTCGCCGCCTCCGCGCACGTCAAGTACGGCGGTGGGCCGCTGGGCTGCGCCCTGGTCACCAGTGGTCCCGGTGCCATCCACCTGCTCAACGGGCTGTACGACGCGAAGCTCGACCACCAGCCGGTGATCGCCCTGGTCGGGCACACGGCGACGACCGCCGAGGGCGGCGGCTACTACCAGGAGGTCGACCTGCTCGCCCTCTACAAGGACGTGGCCGCCGCGTTCCTGGCCCAGCTCGACAATCCCGCCCAGGTTCGGCACCTGGTCGACCGGGCGTGCCGCACCGCCCTGGCCCGGCGTACCGTCACCGCCCTGATCCTCCCCCTCGACATCCAGGACGAGCCGGCCGTGGTGGACCCGCCGCACGCGCACGGCTACTACCAGACCAGCAACGCGCCGAGCAGCACCCCGACGGTGCCGCCGAAGGCGGACGTACGCCGGGCGGCCGACGTGCTGCGCGGCGGGCAGCGGGTGGCGATGCTGGTCGGGCAGGGCGCCCTCGGGGCGCGTGACGAGGTCCGCGAGATCGCCGACCGGCTCGGTGCCGGTGTGGCCACCGCCCTGCTCGGCTTCACCGCCGTCGACCACCGCGAACCGTGGGTGACCGGGGCGATCGGACTGCTCGGCACCCGACCGAGCTGGCAGCTCATGACCGGCTGCGACCGGTTGCTGATCGTCGGCAGCAACATGCCGTACTCGGAGTTCTACCCACCGCCGGGTCAGGCCCGAGCGGTGCAGATCGACCTGGACGGCACCCAACTCGGGCTGCGGTACCCGACCGAGGTGAACCTGACCGGGGACGCCCGCCCCACCCTGCGGGCACTGCTGGACGAGCTGGGCCCCGGCCCCGCACCGACCGCCTGGCGGGCGGAGATCGCCGAGGCGACCTCGGCGTGGTGGCGGGTGCAACACGACCTGGCCGAGCAGGCCGCCGACCCGGTCAACCCGCAGTTGCTCTTCCACACCCTCAACCAGCGGCTGCCCGACGACGTGCTGCTCGCCGTCGACTGCGGCACCACCACCGCCTGGTACGCCCGACACATCCAGGTCCGCCCCGGGATGCTGGCCAGCCTGTCCGGCACGTTGTTGTCCATGGGCGGCGCCATGCCGTACGCGCTGAGCGCCAAGTTCGCCCACCCGGACCGGCCGCTGGTCGCGCTGATCGGCGACGGCGCCATGCAGATGAACGGCGTCAACGAGCTGATCACCGTGGCCAAGTACTGGCGCAGCTGGGCCGACCCCCGGTTCGTGGTGCTGGTGCTCAACAACCGGGACCTGGCGTTCGTCAGTTGGGAACAGCGCTCGTCGGAGGGGACGCCGATGTTCCCGGACAGCCAACAGTTGCCGGACATCGCCTACCACCAGTGGGCGGAGGTGCTCGGGCTGCGCGGTGAGCTGGTCGACTCGCCGGAGCAGGTGCCCGACGTGTGGGACCGGGCCCTGTCCGCCGACCGGCCGGTGGTGATCAACGCGCTGGTCGACCCGGCCGAGCTGATGCTGCCGCCGCACTTCACCGCCGAGCAGGCCCGCAAGACCGCGGCGGCGGTACTCCGGGGCGACACCGACTGGGCCGGGATCATCCGCCGCGGCCTCCCCGCCACCCTGGCCAGCTACCGCCCCCGCCGCCGCGACCGCTGACGGGCGGGGTCAGCCTCGGCGGTTCAGCCAGCGCTCCAGCGGTGACAGGCGGTCGTCGTCCTGGTTCTGCGGGCTCTGCGGGACCGTCGGGCGCTCGACCGGGCGGCGGGGGTCACCGGCCAGCTCCTTGCTGGGCGCTGCGAACGCCTTCTCCGGCTGCCCCTTGACGGCGGTGGCGATGACCCGGGCGACCGCGTCGATCACCTTGCTCTGGACCGCGGAGCCCACCGAGTCGGCCGGGTCGTCCGGGTTCGCGGCGATGCCGGCGACCGCGACCTGCGGGGTGAAACCGACGAACGTCTCGGTGGAGTTCTGCTCCGAGCTGCCCGTCTTACCCGCCACCGGCCGGCCGTCGAGGATGTCGTTCACCCCGGTCGCGGTGCCACCGTTGCACTGCCCGAACGCGGACTGCTGACCCACCGGGCAGCGAGCGGCGTCGGTCGCGGCACGGGCCACGTCCGGGTCGAGGACCCGCTTGCAGGACGGCTCACCGACCGGCACCTTCGTACCGTCCGCCCCGGTCACCGAGACCACCGGCACCGGCGTGCAGTAGGTGCCCTCGGCGGCCACCGTGGCGTACGCGTTGGCCAGGTCCAACGGGGTGGTGGCGGCCACGCCGAGGGTGAAGGAACCCCAGTTCGCGGCGTTGTCCTCGGCGAAGGCGGCGTCCGAGTCGGCCCGGAAGGTGATGCCCAGCCGCTGCGCCATCTCGACGACCTTGTCCTGGCCGACCTGCTCCGCCAGCCAGACGAAGTAGGTGTTCACCGAGCGGCCGAAGCCGTCCCACATCATCCGGTAACCGTCCATCCAGTCCGGGTTGGCGTTCGCCGGGCACCAGCGGCCGTCGCAACTTCCCGGGCCCTCGGCGGCGTACCGGGTGGGCAGCTTGGCGGGCGCGTCGAAGCCGGTGGAGAGGGTACGGCCCGACTCCAACGCGGCGAGCATGGTGAACAGCTTGAACGTCGAACCCGCCTGGTACCCGTCGACGCTGGCTCCGCCGGAGATCAACGGGTTGACGGTGTTCGGGTGGTTCGCCTGCCCGCCCGGGTTGTCGGCCAGGCTGTAGTGCCGGTTGACCGCCATCGCCAGCACCTGCCCGGTGCCCGGCTCGACCGCCGCGATGGGCAGGGCGCGCTTGTTGTCGTACCCGTAGACCTTGGTGGCCTGCTGCTGCGCGGTGGCCTGGATCTTCGGGTCCAGCGTGGTGACCACGGTGTAGCCACCCGAGCGCAGGGCCTGCTCGCGCTCCGCGACCGTGGCACCGAACGCCGGCTGGCTCCGCCACCACTGACGCAGGTAGTCGCAGAAGAATCCCCAGTCGTCGTGGCCCTGGGAGACGGCGGTGCAGCCGTTGGGCTGGGCGGTCGGGTGCAGGGCCAGCGGCTCCGCCTTGGCCTGGGCGGCCTGGGCGGCGGTGATCGCACCGGTGGCGACCATCGAGTCCAGCACGTACGACCGGCGGGCCAGCGCCTCGTTCTTGTCGCCGTCGATCGGGCTGTACGCGTCCGGGGACTGCACCAGACCGGCGAGCAGCGCCGACTCGGCGAGGGTGAGCTGGGCCGGCGGCTTACCGAAGTAGCGCTGGCTGGCCGCCGCGATCCCGTACGCGCCGGAGCCGAAGTAGGCGATGTTCAGATACCGGTCGAGGATCTCGTCCTTGCCGAGGCTCTTGTCCAGCGCGCTCGCGTACTTGATCTCCTGGATCTTGCGCCCGACGGTGGGGTCGGTGGCGGCGGCGCGCTCCTCGGCCGTGCGGGTGGGGTCGGTCTTGAGCACGTTACGGACGTACTGCATGGTCAGCGTCGAGCCGCCCTGCTCGGTGCCGCCGCCCTTGACGTTGGCCACCAGCGCCCGGGCGAGGCCGCGCAGGTCAGCGCCACCGTGGTCGTAGAAGCGCCGGTCCTCGGCCGCGACGATGGCCTGCCGCATCACCGGGGCGATGTCCGCCAGCGGCACGTCGGTGCGGTTCACGTCGTAGAACGTGGTGATCAGCGTCTTGCCGTCGTTGGCGTACAGGTACGAGCGCTGCGGGGTGGCCGGGGTCTTCAGCGAGGCCGGCAACGCGGCGTACGAGCCGAGGGCGGCACGGGCGCTCAACCCGAGCAGCAGGTTGCCCGGGAGCGCGGCGACTGCCAGGACAAGCCCGGCCAACACGCCGGCGAGCAGCACGGTGAACAGCCGCGACAGCGGCGAGCGGGAGGCGGCCATGCTCCCCAGGATTGCCACAAAAAACGCCAACCGACCAGCCCCAGGGGCTGATTGTCACCAACTTCACGGCCCCCCACCAGCCAATCCCCAGCTCGCTGGCTGCCCTCCCCGCCCCGCTCCCCGCTCCCCCGCCGGTCCGGTCCGCTCCCCGCTCCCCGCTCCCCGCCGCTCCGCTCCCCGCTCCCCGCCGGTCCGCTCTGGTGATCATGGGGTTAGCGGGAAGTTTGATCACGGAATCGCCCGTCAACCTCATGATCACCGGGGCTGGAAGGGGCCGGGTGGAGGGGTGGTCGAGGGCCGGGGTGGAGGGGTGGCAGGCGCTTAGGGGTTGGGGGTGCTGAGGCTGGCGGTGGCGGCGTCTCGGGCGGTTTCCCGGGGCATCAGGCGGCCGGAACGGTAGCCGATGCCGATGCCGGCGATCAGCACGAAGATCGCGCCGAACGTCTGCAGCGAACCGATCAGGGCGCCACCGAGGCCGAGCAGCGGCGCGGCGATGATCAACATGGCGCCGTCGCCGAGGCTGAAGGTGCCCGAGCGGGCGACCGCCCAGCCGGTGAGGAACCAGCCCACGCTGTAGAAGGTCGCGCCGAGCAGGACCAGCGACCGTGCGGTGGTGCCGAAGACCGGCGTCTGCTCGGCCAGGCCGGCGAAGGGCAGCATCAGCACGGTGCCGGCGATGCTGACCAGCAGCCCGGCGGCGGCCACCCGGCGGCTGCGGGTCGCGGCGAGCAGGCCGGTGAGGGCCAGCAACGCGAGCAGGCCCAGCCAGACGGCGGCCACCCATCCGATGAGGTACACCGCGCGGCCGTCGGCCGGATAGGGGTCGTTGCCCACCCCGCCGTCGCTGGCCATCGCCACCATGCCGTAGAGGATGGCGTACGCGGGCAGCAGCCACACGGCGGCCCGCGCGAACTTCCGCACCGACCAGGCCCAACTGGCGTTCGTGGCCGGAGCGCCCGGGGTCGGCTCGCCGACGAAGGGCAGTACGCCGAAACCGCCGCCGCTGCGGCGGGAGCCCAGCGGGGCGACCGGGTCGTGCGCGCCGGGCACCGGGGCCGAGGACCACATCCGATTCGCCGGATCCTTCATGCGTCACCTCGCTCGTCCACGAGCGGTGCGAGACGCGCCGGGGCGCCCCGATTGCCTGGTCACCACCCGTCCTAGGACCGATCGTGGCAGGCGTCGGAGCGCCCCATGAGCATTTCTCGTATTAACGCCGGATTGCCGGCCTGTGTACCAGGATCAGCCGCGCTCGCGCTCGTCGGCCGGGTCCTCGACCAGGCTCAGCGGAGACACCGGTTCCGGCGCCGGCAGCCCCTGCGGCTTGTTCCCGCCGGTGGCCTGCGCCTCGGCGACGCGTACCTCGTCGTGGATCTGCTGGGCCGCCGCGGCCGCGGCCTCGGCGGCCTCCGCCGCCTCGCGCTCCACCTGGCTCGCGTGGTCCGCGGCCTCCGGCGCGGGAAGGTCCCCCACCATCTGGCTCAGCCCGCCGAGAGCGCCGCCCATCCCCTCCAGAGCCTTGGTCAGCTCGGCCGGGACGATCCAGACCTTGTTGGCGCTGCCCTGGGCGATCTGCGGCAGGGCCTGCAGGTACTGGTAGGCGAGCACCTTCTGGCTCGGGTTGGCCTGATGGATGGCGTCGAAGACCGTGCGGATCGCCTTCGCCTGACCCTCGGCCTGCAGGATGCGGGCCTGCCGGTCACCGTCGGCCCGCAGCACCGCCGACTGCTTCTCACCCTCGGCGGTGAGGATCTGCGACTGCTTGTGCCCCTCGGCGGTCAGGATCGCCGCCCGGCGGTCCCGCTCGGCGCGCATCTGCTTCTCCATCGAGTCGCGGATGCTGGCCGGCGGCTCGATCGCCTTGATCTCCACGCGGGTCACCTTGATGCCCCAGCGGCCGGTGGTCTCGTCCAGCACACCCGACAGGTGGCGGTTGATCTCATCGCGGCTGGTCAGCGCCCGCTCCAGGTCCAGCGAACCGATCACGTTACGCAGCGTCGTGACGGTGAGCTGCTCGATGGCCTGCAGGAAGCTGGAGATCTCGTAGGTCGCCCGGACCGAGTCGACCACCTTGAAGTAGAGGACCGTGTCGATCGAGACCACCAGGTTGTCCGAGGTGATCACCGGCTGCGGCGGGAAGCTGACCACCTGCTCCCGCATGTCGACCTTGGTCCGGACCGCGTCGATGAACGGCACCAGCAGGTTGAGGCCGGGGCTGAGGGTGCGCTTGTACTTACCGAGCCGTTCCACCACGTCCTGGCGCTGCTGCGGCACGATCCGCACCGCCTTCGCCAGCGTTATCACGGCGATCAACGCCACCGCGATGATCAGCACCCCTATGACTGTCATCCCGTTCACCCTCTCGCTTCCGGCAACTCGCCGGCGGAAGAAACGTCGTCCTGCCACACCAGGGCGGTCGCGCCCCGGACCTTTATCACCCGAACCCGTTGACCGGGATCGTGAACCTGCGTCGTGTCGTACGAGCGGGCGGTCCACAGCTCGCCGTCGATCTTGACGAGACCATGGTCGGCGTCCACCCGTTCCAGCACCAGTGCCGTGGAGCCCTCGATCGCCTCCACGCCGAAGGGCTGCTCGCCGCTGTCCACCGCGGGACGCTGGTGCCGCCGGATGACCGGCCGAGCCACCACCAGGCTCAACGCCGACACCACAGCGAAGACAAGCGCCTGCACCGCCACCGGCGCGCCCAGAGCGGCGGCCCCCGCGGCGGCGAACGCACCGACCCCGAACATGATCAGAAATAGCGTCGTCGTGAAGATCTCGGCGACCGCCAGCACCACACCCAATACGATCCACACCACCGCGTCCACCCCACGATCGTGACACGCGAATGCACGCGCGGCCTCCCCGCGAAGATCAGTAGGCTCGGCGAGGCCCTCCCTGACCCTGATCCGGGCGCCCGACCCGACCCGAGGAGACCCCGTTGCCCCTGCTGCCCGAGACCGCCCGACAGATCGACGACCAGGTCGCCCAGGCACAGCGCGACGGGCACGCCCCGTCGCTGGTGATCGGCGTCGTCCGCGACGGCACGCTGGCGCACCTGGCCACCGCCGGCGAACACCCCCGCCCGGACGTCGACCTGCAGTACCGGCTGGGCTCGATCAGCAAGACGATGACCGCGACCCTGATCATGCAGCTGCGCGACGCGGGCCGGCTCAGCGTCGACGACCCGCTGGAGAAGCACCTGCCGGGCACCGGCCTCGGCGCGCTCACAGTGCGCCAACTCCTCGGGCACGCCAGCGGTCTGCAACGCGAACCCGACGGCGACTGGTGGGAGCGGACCGAGGGCGTCGACCTACCCACCCTGCTCGCCGGGGTCACCGCCGACAAGATCGCTTACTCGCCGCACGCCACGTACCACTACTCCAACCTGGCGTACGGGCTGCTCGGCGGGATGCTCGAACGGCTCACCGGCACGCCGTGGATCGACCTGCTCGACCAACGCATCCTCACGCCGCTGGGCATGGGCCGCACCACGTACAACGCGACCGAACCGTTCGCCCGCGGCCACGTCGTCCACCCCTGGCACGACACCCTGCGCGAGGAGCCGCGCACCGACACCGGCGCGATGGCCCCCGCCGGGCAACTCTGGTCGACGATCGAGGACCTGGGCCGCTGGGCCGCGTTCCTGGCCGACCCCGACCCGTCGGTGCTGACCGCCGACACCCTGACCGAGATGTGCTCCCCCGTCGTCATCAGCGACCACGAGGCCTGGACCCACGGGCACGGCCTCGGGCTGGAGCTGTTCCGGGACGGCAACCGGGTGTACGCCGGACACGGCGGATCGATGCCCGGCTACGGCGCCTCGCTGGCCGTGCACCGGCCCAGCCGTACCGCCGTGGTCGGCCTGGTCAACGCGTACACCCTGCGGAACGTGCACCTCGGCGCGCTCGGGCGGCGGCTGCTCACCCTGGTGGTGGACACCGAACCCGCGCCGGTCGCCCCCTGGCGTCCGGCCACCAACCCGCCGCCCGCCGAACTCGCCGAGCTGACCGGCCGCTGGTGGTGGATGGGCACCACCATCGAGGTGTACGCGGACACCGACGGCGTCCTGCGCGCCGGCCCGGTCGGCGCACCGAACCTCCGCTTCGTCGCCGAAGGCCCGGACCGCTGGCGCGGTCGAGCCGGTGGGCAGGACGGCGAGATCCTCACCGTGCACCGCGACGAGCAGGGCCGGGCGGTCGCGCTGGACGTCGCCACCTTCGTCTACACCCGCACTCCCGACCAGGAGCCCTGAGAGCACACCGCCCAGCCCTCACCTGCGCCCAGCCCTCATCCACACCTCGCCGCGCCCGCGCCACGGCCCGCGCCACACCTCGCCGCGCCCGCGCCACGGCCCGCGCCTCGCATCGCCTCGCCCGCGCCTCCCCGACCCGCGCCACGCCTCGGCCCGCCCATGCCTGCCCGACCCGCGCCACGCCTCGCCCCGCCCATGCCTGCCCGACCCGCCCCCGTGCCCGCCCCAAGATCCGCACAACATCAGGGATGTTGCTGCCTCGGAGCGCGATGAGGCAGCAACATCAGGGGGGTAGTTCCATCCTGAGTTGGCTGGTCAGGGGGTCTTGACGGTTGGTGGTGGTGGGTGGGAGGTCCAGGTTGGTGGTGAGGTGATCTTTGGGTTGATCGTTTGCCGTGGGTGGTTAGCGGGTGGTGTGGGTTTGGGTGAGGACGGTGAGTGCGCGGATCAGGGTGGTGGCGTGGTGGTGGTTGCCGCGTAGTCGGTCGAGGATTCGCCAGTTCTTGAGGTCGTTGAAGGCGTGTTCGTTGGTTGCTCGTTCGCGGCTGATGAGGGTGTTGACGATTGTTTGGTGGCGGGTGAGGGGTTTGCCGCGGGCGGCGCGGCGGCCGGTGATGATGGTGGGTTGGTCGTGGGGGTGGCCGGGGTGAGCGCCGCGGGGGCGAGGTGTGTGGCTGATGCCGGGTTGGTCGTCGAGGCGGGTGAAGCCGAGGTCGCAGATGGCGGCGAGGTCGGCTGCGCGTAGGTGTGCGGGGATGCGGTTGCGGCGGGCGGCGGTGATTTCCGCGGTGCGTGCGGGTAGGGCTGCGGAGGTCCAGAGCAGGTTGCCGTTGAGGTCGGTGATGGCGAGGACGAGTAGGCCGAAGGTTTTGTGTTTACCGCTGTAATGGGTGCGGCGGCGGTGTCGGTCGTGGGGGCGTTGGACCGGGATGAGGGTGCCGTCGAGCAGGACTACCTCGCTGTGGTGGCGGGCGCGGCGCAGGACCCGTGACAGGCGGGGCATCTCAGCGGCCAGGACAGCGATGACTTGCGCGACCCATCGACGGACGGTGGAGGCGGATATGCCGTTGCCGGCGGCCAGGTCGTGAGGGCGTTGGTTATGGCGCAATACCGCCAGCACGATCATCGCCGCGCGGTGATCGGACAACTTGCGCCATCGGGAACGCACCCGTGAGCGGTGCTGACGGATCGCGTTGACGACCAGGGTCAGGGTCTTCGTGGACAGCGCAAGGCTCGACTGGTAGACAAGCGGCGAGCCCTCGGCCACCGGGTTTTTGTGTGTCACGACCGAACACCCTGGCCGAGGGCTCATCTATCTTCTGCACGCCACACCGTCACCACCGGCAAACGATCACCGCGAAGATCACCAGCGGTTGACCTGCTCCATCCCCGCCACCCCCGCACCGTCAAGACCCCCTGACCAGCCAACTCAGGATGGA
The DNA here is from genome assembly GCF_029581455.1 of Micromonospora sp. WMMD964. Lineage (NCBI taxonomy): Bacteria > Bacillati > Actinomycetota > Actinomycetes > Micromonosporales > Micromonosporaceae > Micromonospora > Micromonospora sp. WMMD964. The sequence continues at coordinate 5,774,178 of NZ_CP120860.1, forward strand.
ACTACCCCAGGGAAACTGCGCGGATCTTGGGGCGGGCGGCGGACGGCGGATGATGCGGGGCGGGGCGGTGAGGCGGTGAGGGAAGCCACGGGGCGGGGGTCAGGCTGGCTCGGTGACGAAGTCGATGAGGCGTTCCATGGCGTTGATCAGCGGGGTTTCCACGTCGGCGAAGCTGTTCACCCGGGACAGGATGTGCCGCCACATGTCGGCGGGCTCGGCGACCCCGAGGGCCGCGCAGACTCCCTCTTTCCACGGTCGCCCCGGCGGCACCACCGGCCACGCCGCGATGCCCAGCGCCGCCGGCTTGACCGCTTGCCACACATCGACGTAGGGATGGCCGGTCACCAGCACGTACGGCGAGGTCACCCGGGCCACGATGCGGCTCTCCTTGCTGCCCGGCACCAGGTGGTCGACGAGCACGCCGAGCCGTCGGGTGGGGGCGGGGCCGAAGTCGCGTACGTCGGCGTCGAGGTCGTCGATGCCGTCCAACGGCTCCACGACGACACCCTCGATGCGCAGGTCGTCGCCCCAGATCCGCTCGACCAGCGCGGCGTCGTGGATGCCCTCCACCCAGATCCGGCTCGCCTTGGCGACCTGGGCCCGGACGTTGTCCACCGCCACCGAGCCGGACGCCGTGCGTCGACGCGCCGCCGGTACCGGCGCGCGGGCGGGGCGGCGCAGGGTCACCGGGCGACCATCGAGCAGGAACGCCGCGGGCAGCAGCGGGAAGTTGCGCCGTTTGCCGTGCCGGTCCTCCAACACCACCGCGCCGGCTTCGAAACCGACCACCGCACCGCAGAACCCCGAGTCGGCGTCCTCCACCACGAGGTCCGGTTCGGCGTCCACCTCGGGGGTGACCTTTCGCCGCCGCCAGTCCCCCGCCAACACGTCCTCGCCGTATCGCCCCGCCATGTCGATCACGCTAACGTCCCGACCCCCACCCCACCTCCCGACACACCGCCCCCAGCCTCCTCACCGAACGCCGCCCCGCCCAGCAGCCACCCGTCCGGACGCCCTCCGCACAGCCACGGCCTCGTCGATCATGGAGTTGTGGTGCTCCACAAACGCTTGCAACAGCCGGATATCGCCCACCAGAACCATGATCGACGCTGACCGGGGCGGGACCGGGGCGGGACCGGGGCGGGACCGGGGCGGGACCGGGGCGGGACCGGGGCGGGACCGGGCGGGCGAGGGGCGGGCGAGGGTGGGGGTGGGGGTGGGGCGGGGGCGGGGGCGGGGGCGGGGGCGGGGGCGGGGAATGGGGTGAAGGGAGCAGTTCGGGGCAGGGCGGGCGGCCGGAGCGGCAGTCGAGACACAGCCGGTGGTGACCACGTACCCTTTCGGCATGTCCACCCCCGCAACGGGCGCGGCCACACTCGCGCCGCGCCGGTCGAGCCGGTTCGTTGCCTGGGTGCGCGCGTGGCGCGCCGGGTTGGTGCCGTACGACGAAGTCGCCGACGCCATCGCCGGTGACGAGGAGCACCTCGTCGCGGACGCCCCCGGCACCTGGACCGACGTCCCGCTGGGTGCCGCGCTGCCCACCCTGGCCAAGCTCTCCCCGGACGAGATCCGCCTGGTGCTGCCCGCGCCGGGCGACCCTCGGGGGTTGCCTGGTCCCGGCGACTTCGCGGGTGCGGCACTGGTCGCGGGCGAGGCGGTGGTGGCCGGTGCACTCGGGTTGATCCCGGAGGTCCGCTCGCACACCTCCGGCTCGGGGGACTGTTTCGAGACGGTGCTGTGGCGGGTGTATCCGCTGCCCGCCAACGCCCCCGCCGCATCACTCTCGTTGCCCGGCGCCGCCGAGGCCGAGGCCGAGTTGGCCGCCGCGCTCGCCGAGACGACCGCCGCGTTGACCCGTCTCGACGTAGCTCAGTGGCGGCCCGAGTTGGCCGGGGCGCTGGCCGCGCTGCGCCGCCCCGACGGCGCCACCGACCTGCCGCCGGGCTTCGACCCACGGGCCCGCCGGCTCTTCGCCCGGGCCGCGGTGCTCGACCGGGTGCTCGCGCTGGCCGGGCACGCCGCTCCCGGGGGCGCGATCAACAACTACGAGGCCCAGCAGCGCGACGCCGCGCTTCGTCCGCTCACCGCGGCCTGCCGGCAGGCGCTGGTGGCCGCCTGCAACGCCCCACTTCGCCCCTGACCGGTCACCCACGCCACGGTGATGCCGCGCGCCCTGCATGATCGCGCTCGATCATGGATGTAGTGGCCTCCGGCGCGGACGATGACCACTACATCCCGGTTGCAGCGCGATCATCCGGGGCGCAACGCGACCACCGCACGACGCGACCACCGCAGGACGCGACCAGCCCGCGAAGGCCGGCCGGTCAGATCTCGTCGAGCAGGTCCGCGACGGAGTTGACGATCCGGGAGGGGCGGTACGGGTAGCGCTCCGCCTCGGTGCGGCTGCTGATCCCGGTCAGCACCAGGATGGTCTCCAGCCCGGCCTCCAGGCCGCAGAGGATGTCGGTGTCCATCCGGTCACCGATCATCGCGGTGCTCTCCGAGTGCGCGTTGATGGTGTTGAGCGCGGAGCGCATCATCATCGGGTTGGGCTTGCCGACGAAGTACGGCTCCACCCCGGTGGCCTTCGAGATCATGGCGGCGACCGAGCCGGCGGCGGGTAGGGCGCCCTCCACGGAGGGCCCGGTCACGTCGGGGTTGGTGCAGATGAACCGGGCGCCGTCGTTGATCAGGCGGACCGCCTTGGTGATCGCCTCGAAGCTGTAGGTGCGGGTTTCGCCGAGTACCACGTAGTCCGGGGCGAAGTCGGTGAGCACGTAGCCGACCGCGTGCAGCGCGGTCGTCAACCCGGCCTCACCGATGACGTACGCGGTGCCGCCCGGCCGCTGGTCGGCGAGGAACTGGCCGGTCGCGAGGGCGGACGACCAGATCGACTCCTCCGGCACGTCCAGCCCCATCCGGCTGAGCCGGGCGGTCAGGTCGCGCGGGGTGTAGATGGAGTTGTTGGTCAGCACCAGGAACGGCTTGCCGGAGGCGCGCATCCGGTTGATGAACTCCGGCGCGCCGGGCACCGGCTGGCCCTCGTGCACCAGCACGCCGTCCATGTCGGTCAGCCAACTCTGTACGGGCTTACGGTCATGCATCGGTGCCCCCAGCAGGTGTCGGACGGCGGGTCGGTACACAGCAGACGGTCGGGCAGGTGTCCCACATCGGCAGTTCGCCGAGGCGGCGGCGCAGGTGTGCGCCGTCCGGGTCGGTCCGTTCGGTGACCAGCTCCCGCACCATGCTCACGAAGCGCGGGTCGACGCCGGGGGTGGCGGCCCGGACGAAGTCCAGGCCGAGTTGCTTGGCCGTCTCCGGTGCCTCGGTGTCCAGGTCCCACACCACTTCGAGGTGGTCGGAGACGAACCCGATCGGGCTGACCACCACGCCGGTGGTGCCGCCCTGGGCGAGGGTGGCCAGGTGGTCGTTGACGTCCGGTTCCAGCCACGGCACCTGTGGTGGCCCGGAGCGGCTCTGCCAGACCAGGTCGTACTCCAGGTCCGGTGCGGCGGCCTGGGCCACGAGTCGGGCGGTCTCGCGGAGCTGCGCCTCGTACCGGCCGCCGTGCGGGCCGGCGTTGGCCGCCATGGAGGTGGGGATGGAGTGGGCGGTGAAGACCAGCCGGGTGGTGGCCCGCTTGGCCGGGTCGAGCTGCCCCAGGGCCGCCCGGACCGCGTCGACGTGTGGCTCGACGAAGCCGGGGTGGTCCCAGAACTGGCGCAGCTTCTCGATCACCGGGGCGTCCGGGCCGACGGCGGCCCGGGCGGCGGCGATGTCCTCCTGGTACTGCCGGCAGGACGAGTAGCCGCCGTAGGCGCTGGTGACGAAGGCCAGGGCGCGGGTGATCCCGTCGTCGCGCATCCGGGTGACGGTGTCGGCGAGCATCGGGTCCCAGTTGCGGTTGCCCCAGTAGACCGGCAGGTCGATGCCGTTCGCGGCGAAGTCGGCGCGGATGGCGGCCAGCAGGTCCCGGTTCTGCTGGTTGATCGGGGACACCCCACCGAAGTGCTGGTAGTGCTCGGCGACCTCGGCCAGCCGCTCGGGCGGCACGCCTCGGCCGCGGGTCACGTTCTGCAGGAACGGCATCACGTCCTCGGGCCGTTCCGGCCCGCCGAAGGACACCAGCACCACCGCGTCGTACGACATGGGGTCATTCTCGCCCCTCGGCCGCAACGGCCCCGCGACGCCCCCTGGTCCGGATGCGTGCGTCACGCGAACGGAGATCAGGGAGCGCCGCTGGGCAGCGTCAGGCGCCGATGGCGTGGTAGCCGCCGTCGACGTGCACGATCTCGCCGGTGGTCGCCGGGAACCAGTCGGAGAGCAGCGCCAGGCACGCCTTCGCGGCGGGCTCCTGGTCGGTGAGGCTCCAGCCCAGCGGGGCGCGTTCGGTCCAGGCCTCCTCGAACTGGTCGAAACCGGGGATCGACTTCGCGGCGATGGTGCGCAACGGCCCGGCGGCGACCAGGTTGCTGCGGATGCCCTGCTTGCCCAGGTGCAGCGCCAGGTAACGGGACGCCGACTCCAGACCGGCCTTGGCGACGCCCATCCAGTCGTAGACCGGCCACGCCTTCGTCGCGTCGAAGGTCAGGCCGACCACCGCGCCGCCGGGCGACATCAGCGGCAGCGCCGCCATCGCGAGGGACTTGTACGAGAAGGTGGAGACGTGCAGGGCGGTCGCCACGTCCTCCCAGGGCGCGTCGAGGAAGCCGCCGCCGAGGCAGCTCTGCGGGGCGAAGCCGATCGAGTGCACGACACCGTCGAGGCCGTCGACGTGTTCGCGGACCCGGTCGGCGAGGCTGGCCAGGTGCTCGGCGTTGGTGACGTCCACCTCGATCACGGGGGCCGGTTCGGGCAGCCGCTTGGCGATCCGCTCGACCAGGGAGAGCCGACCGAAGCCGGTGAGGACGACCTGCGCGCCGTTCTCCTGGGCGAGCTTCGCCACCGAGAAGGCGATCGAGGCGTCGGTGATGACACCGGTGACGAGCAGCCGCTTACCGGCGAGCAGTCCGGACATCCGGGGGTTCCTCCGTACGTAGATGGGGTCAGTGGCCCATGCCGAGGCCGCCGTCGACCGGGATCACGGCGCCGGAGACGTACCCGGCGCTGTCGGATGCCAGCCAGGTGACCACCCCGGCGACCTCGTCCGGGCTGGCCATCCGACCGGCCGGGATCGACTTGCGGATCTCCGCCTTGCGGTCCTCGGACAGGCCGGACGTCATGTCGGTGTCGATGAAGCCGGGTGCCACCACGTTCGCGGTGATGTTGCGGCTGCCCAGTTCCCGGGTGATCGAGCGGGCCACGCCGACCAGACCGGCCTTGCTGGCGGCGTAGTTGACCTGCCCGGCACCACCGGCGAGACCGACGACCGACGAGATGAAGATCATACGGCCCCACTTGGCGCGGAGCATCTTGCCGGAGGCGCGCTTGGCGACCCGGAACGCGCCGGTGAGGTTGGTGTCCACCACACCGGTGAACTGCTCCTCGGTCATCCGCAGCAGCAGCGTGTCGGCGGTCATGCCGGCGTTGGCGACCAGCACCTCGACCGGGCCCAGCTCGGCCTCGACGGCGTCGAACGCGGCGTCGACGGAGGCGGCGTCGGTGACGTCGGCGCGTACGCCGAACAGCCCCTCGGGCGCGTCGCCGCTGCGGTGGGTGACCGCCACCCGGTCGCCCTGCTTGGCGAAGGCCTGCGCGACGGCCAGGCCGATCCCCCGGTTGCCGCCGGTCACCAGCACGGTACGGGCCACTGTTCCCCCTTGCTCAGCCGATCTCAGTCGGAGGCGAGCCTAGGCGTTACCCGCAGGTAAGCGCTAACGGGAGCCGCGTCACACCGGGGTACGACACCGGGATCAACCCCTGGTGGCACGCCCTGCGGCGGGGGCGGCCCGTAGCCTCCGGGTGGTGAACTGGCGACCATCCCTGGCCCTCGATGGCCTCGGGCAGACCCTGTGGGGCCGGGACGCCCCGCCCGGTCGGCCGCTGCTGGCCCGCTGGCCCACGCTGGCCCCGTACGCCGCCCCGGTCGGCCTGCTCGCCGCGCTCGGCCTATTCCTGATCACGCTGACCGTGGAGACCGAGTGGGGCCTGCCGACGCCGATCGCGGTGCTGTTCGCGGCGATGACCGTGGCGCCGCTGCTGGCGCTGCCCCGGCGTCCGCTGCTGGCCTGGCGGCTGATGGTGCTGGCCCTGCTGATCTGCACGTTCGACGCCCCAGCGGATCAGGACTGGCCGTGGACCCCGCCACTGGCGCTCGGCTCGATCGCGGTGCTGGCGGTGGTCGTCGCGCGGGTCGACCGTCCGGTGCTGGCCTGGGTGGTGCTGATCAGCACGGTCCCGGTGCTCACGATGGTGCACCCGGACAACCGGGTCCCCGTCCTGCTGCTGCTGGGCGCGTTGGCGATCGTCGGTGACCTGGTCCGCCGCAACCGGCTGTCCCGGCACGAACTGGCCGCGCAGACCGAGCGCAACGAGCGGGAGCAGGAGCGCCGGGCGGTGCTGGAGGAACGCACCAGGATCGCCCGGGAGCTGCACGACGTGGTGGCGCACCACATGTCGTTGATCGCGGTGCAGGCGGAGACGGCCCCGTACCGGCTGACGGACGTGCCGGCCCCGACGGCTGCCGAGTTCGTCGCCATCGCCGCCTCGGCCCGCGACGCGCTGACCGACATGCGGCGACTGTTGGGGGTGCTGCGCAGCGAGACGACCGGGCCGGAGACCGCGCCGCAGCCGGACCTGAGCGACCTGGGCGCGATGGTCGACGCGGCCCGCCGGGCCGGGCTGCCGGTCACCCTGGACGCCGGGCCGCCGGACGACGGGCGGGTGCCCGCGCCGGTCGGGCTGGCCGCGTACCGCATCGTGCAGGAGGGCCTGGCCAACGCGGCCCGGCACGCGACCGGCGCCGCGGTGCGGGTCACCGTCCGCGTCGGTCCTTCCCGCCTGGAGGTACGCGTCGAGAACTCCCCGGCCGACGCCCGGCCGACCGCCGACGGTGGTCCCGGGCACGGCCTGACCGGTATGCGGGAGCGGGCCACCTCGCTGGGCGGTACGTTCACCGCCGGGCCGCTACCGGACGGGGGTTACGCGGTGGCGGCCGGGTTGCCGTACGACGCGGAGGGTGGGGACCGATGATCCGGGTGCTGATCGCCGACGACCAGGCGATGGTCCGGCAGGGCTTCGGGGCGCTGCTCGCCGCCCAACCGGACCTGCTCGTGGTGGGTGACGCCGCCGACGGCGAGCAGGCCGTCAGCGCCGCCCGCCACCTCGACCCGGACGTGGTGCTGATGGACGTGCGGATGCCGGTCATGGACGGGCTGGCCGCCACCCGCATGTTGCTCGGCGACCGCTCGGCGCAGCGACCCCGGGTGCTCATCCTCACCACGTTCGACCTGGACGACTACGTGTACGAGGCGCTGCGCGCCGGGGCCAGCGGGTTCCTGCTCAAGGACGCCCCGGCCGCCGACCTGGTGCAGGCGGTGCGGGTGGTGGCGGCCGGGGACGCGCTGCTCGCCCCGGCGGTCACCCGCCGGTTGATCGCCGAGTTCGCCGCCCGCCCGGAGCGCCGCCGTCCGCGCCCCACCGACCTGGCCGGGCTCACTCCACGCGAGACCGAGGTTCTGCGGTTGATCGCCCGGGGCCGCAACAACACGGAGATCGCCGCCGACCTGGTGGTGGCCGAGCAGACCGTGAAGACGCACGTCGGGCGGATCCTGGCGAAGCTGGGGCTGCGCGACCGGGCCCAGGCGGTGGTGCTGGCGTACGAGACGGGTCTGGTGGCCGCCGGGGAGTAGCCCCGTGGAGCCAGTCCACAGACGGCTCCCCGGGATGACGACCGAGCGCCGACCGCTCACGCACTCTCCCTCCGGACGACATTCCGGAGGGAGAAGTGATGCGACGACGAGGTGCCGGTCGGGTGGCGGTGGCCGCGCTGCTGGGCGTGAACCTGGTCCTGCCGACCCGACCCGAGCCGGTGGCGGCGGCGGGGTTCGTCGAGGCGTACCCCGTCATGGCGGCGGCGATGCTCGCGGCCGGCCGCCCGTACGCGGACTGGGCGGCCGACGGACGCCGGTTCCTGACGTTCGACACGCGTGGCGACGGCCGTGCGGTGGAGGTGTTCGGCGATCTGGTCGGCGCGGACCGGATCGCGGTGCTGGTGCCGGGGGTGGGCAGCACCCTCGCCGACTTCGACCGGGGGTTGGGCGGGGTGGCTGGCCGGGCGCCGGCGGTGCAGGCCGGGCAGCTCTACCGGGAGCTGCGGGCGACCGACCCGACGGCGCGGGTGGCGGTGCTGGCCTGGCTGGGTTACGACCCGCCGGACGGGGTGCTGACCGCAGCCGGTGCTGGCAGCGCCCGGCGCGGAGCGCGCGGGTTGGTCGTGTTGCTGCGGGAGTTGGCCGCTCGACGTCCGGCGGCGACGATCACGTTGGTAGGGCACAGCTACGGGGCGCTGGTGGTGTCGTTGGCGGCGGTCGACGCCCCCGCCCAGGTGACCGACGTGGTCAGTCTCGGCGGCGTCGGCGCCGGAGTGCAGCACACCGACGATCTGCCCGGTCGGCGGCGGTTCTGGGCGGCGGAGGCGCCGAGCGACTGGATCCGCCGCGTGCCGCCGGTGCGACTGCTCGGCCTGGGCTTCGGCCGTCGTCCCGGCGACGAGGCGTTCGGCGCACGCCCGCTGCCGGTGGTCGGGGTGGCCGGGCACGACGGCTACCTCGCGTCGGGCAGCGCCACGCTGGCCGCGGTGGCGACGGTGGCGCTCGGCGGCTCCGACGCGGTGGTGCTCGGCGGCTCCGACGCCGGGAGCGGGGACGCCCGGTGAACCGGGACCGTGCCGTCGACGCGTTGCGGGCGTACGCGATCGGCGGGGTGGTGCTGGGGCACTGGCTGGTCACCGGGTTGGTGCTGACCGGCGACGGCGGGCTGCACCAGGCCAGCCCACTGACCGCCCTGCCCGGCCTGGCCCCGGTGACCTGGGTGTTGCAGACGCTCGGGCTGTTCTTCTTCACCGCCGGTTTCGGGTCGACCCGGTCGTTGGCGAGCCATCGGGGACGGGCGGGCAGTCGGCTGGCCCGTCGGCTGCGCCGGCTGCTGCTGCCGACGGTGGCGCTGCTCGGGGTGGGCGCTGCGGTGTTGCTCGCCGCCACCGTCGCCGGTACCCCGGACGAGACCCTCGCGGTGGCGCTCCGACTCGCGATCAGTCCACTGTGGTTCCTGGTGCCACTGGTGTTCCTGGTCGCGGCGACCAGCCCGCTGCGCGCCGCCGTACGCCGCTGGGGGGTGGCCCGGACCGTCGCACCGGCGGTGGCGGTGGTCGCGGCGGTCGACCTGGCCGTGCGCCTGTTACCGGCCGGGACCGACCTGCCGCCGCTCACCGTCCTGGCGGCGTGGTCGGTGCCGTACCTGTTGGGGGTGGCGCACGCCGACGGGCGGTTGGGCGGCCGACGGACGGCCGGCACGCTGGCGGCCGGTGGGGCTGTCGCGCTCGCGGCGTTGCTGGCGCTGGGCTATCCGGCGAGCGCGGTCGGGGTGCCCGGGGCCGGGGTGTCCAACCTGAACCCGCCGTCGCTGCTGGCGGTGGCACTGGCGGTCACCCAGGTCGGACTGGGCCTGCTGGCTCGGCCGGCACTGGAACGGCTGCTGACCCGGCCGCTACCGGGCCGTGCGGTGGCCGAGGTGAACCGGTACGCGGTCCGGATCTACCTGTGGCATCAGCCGATCCTGGTGACGGTGACCGCGCTCACCGCCCGCGGCGGGCTGGCCCTGCCGGGGCTGCACACCGCGCCGGACGGCCCGGGCTGGGTGCTGGCCCGTTTCGGCTGGCTGCCACTGCTGGCCGCGGTGCTGGTCACGGTGGTGCGGACGGGTCGACCACGGCCGCCGCGACGGCCGGGCGGTGGAGGGGTTGCCGACCGGTCGGCCGAGTACGCCCCGGCGGTGTCGCCGGTGTACGATCATCGACGTTCCGGCCCGCCCGACCCGCAGGAGGTGATCGCTGTGCGAGATAGCGATCCTCCTAGTCGTGGCCGGGCCGATGGTCAGTCCCGCTGAGCCACGACTCAGTCTGGTGAGCTGACCCCGCTTCGCTCCCGACCACCTCGGTCCACGCCGAGGTGTGTATGCCGCGCCGCCCGACTCCGGGCGGTCGCCGGGAGCCGCCCGGTCACGACTTCGTGTGCGCGTCCCCACCCCCTGCGGTCCGCCCCCGCATCGCGGACCGTCCTGCCGCCACCCGGAGCCGTCCATGAGCCGCTACGTCGCCCCGCTGGGCTTCACCCTCGCCGCCGTCTGGGTGGCAGTCGTCTTCGTCCTGGCCGGCGGCGGTCACTGACCGTCCTCGGCACTCGTTCCGGTTGCCGGCGGCCGTCGTCCGCCCCGGCGGCGGCGCTGTCCGCCGCCAGCCCACCGCTCACCGCATCCGGCCCACCGCTCAGAGCATCCGCGACGACCAGAGCAGACTGAGCGCGCCCGCGCAGAGCGCCAGCAGCAACGCGATCCCCGCGTACCACTGGGTCACCTCGCGCGGCTCGGTGCGGAACCCGATCGAGCTGCCCATGTCCTGGTAGACCTGCTTCAGCTCGCTCACCGACGCCGCCTCGTAGAAGTAGCCCTCGGTGGTCTCGGCGAGGTCGGCGAGCGCCAACCGGTCCACCGGCACCCGCTGCAACTGCCCGCCGATGTCGACCTGACCGGTGTCGGTGCCGAACGCGATGGTGGAGACCGGGACGTTGGCCGCCTGAGCGGCCGCCGCCGCCTCCTCCACCGCCCGCCCGGAGGTGCGGAAACCATCGGACAGCAGCACGATCCGGGCCGGCGGGATGCCCGCCGCGCCGTCGGCCGGCACCGACCGGATCGCCTCCAGGCAGGTGAACACCGCCTCACCGGTGGCGGTCGCCTCGGCCAACACCAGCCCGTCGATGGCACTGGTCACCGCGTCCCGGTCCTTGCCCGGCGGCACCAGCACGTTGGCCGCCTTGGCGAACGACACCAGGCCCAGGTTGTAGCTCTCCGGCAGCTCGCCGACGAACTGCTTGGCCGCCTCCTGGGCCGCCTCCAGCCGATTCGGCGCCACGTCGTCGGCCTGCATGGACAACGACACGTCGATCGCGAGCATCACGGTGGCCCGCTCCAACGGCTCCTTGGTGTCCACCGCGGGCCGGGCCAACGCGCTGGCCAGCACCAGCAGGCAGAGCAGGAACGCGGTCGCCGGAACGTGCCGACGCCAGCCCAGCCCCTTCGGCGCCACCGTACGCAGCAGGTCCACGTTCGTGAACCGCATCGCGTACGCCCGGCGGTGCAGCTGCCGCCAGAGGTAGAACCCGGCGAGTGCGAGCACCGGCAGCACGGCCAGCAGCCACCACGGTTGCATGAAACGGATCATCGTGTCGTCCCCCTGGTGCGGGCGTGCCGTTGCGCGGCCACGAATCGCACCATGTCCAGCAGCCAGTCTCGGTCGGTACGCAGACGCAGGTGGGCCGCGCCGGCGCCGCGCAGGGCGGCGGCGATCGTGGCGCGTTGGGCGGCGGCGGCGTCGGCGTAGCGCTGCCGTAGGCGAGGGTCGGCGGTCTGCACCTCGTGCAGCTCGCCGCTCTCCGGGTCGACGACAGGCAGCACTCCCACGTCGGGCAGCTCCAGCTCGCGCGGGTCGACCACCTCGATCGCCAGCACGTCGTGGCGGACCCGCAGTTTGCGCAACGGCCGGGCCCACTGCTCGGGCGGCGCGAGGAAGTCCGAGACCACCACGACCACCCCGCGTCGTCGGGGCGGGCGGTTGAGCATCTCGATCAGGGCGCCCAGGTCACCGCGGCCGGGTCGGATGGTGGTGCCCGCGACGGTACGCAGGAGGCCCTGCGCCTCCTTGCGACCCGAGCGGGCCGGCAGCCGGGTGAGCACTCCGGGCCCGGCCGGCGGTGCTGCGCCCCGCCATCGTCGGGTCGGAACGGGAGCGCCGCCACCGGTGCCGATCACCGCGCCGATCCGGTTGCCACCGCGTACGGTCAGGTGGGTGATGGCAGCCGCGGCGGCGACCACCACCTCCCGTTTCAGCCACTGCCCGGTGCCGAAGTCCAGGCTGGCCGAGAGGTCCAGCGCCAGCCACGTCTCCAGCTCCCGGTCGGCCACCGTACGCCGCACGTGCGGGGTCGTGGTGCGGGCGGTGACCGGCCAGTCCATCCGGCGTACGTCGTCGCCGGGGCGGTACTCCCGGGACTCCCCCGCCTCGCTGCCCGGCCCGGGGAGCAGGCCGGCGTAGTCGCCCTGGAGCAGGCCATCGAGTTTGCGGGTGACCAGCAGTTGAAGCCGGGACAGCACGGCCTCGCTGCGGTCGGCGAGGGGGGCGGGACGAGGGGTGGGTGAGGTCACGGGCGCTGCCCGGGCCAGCCGGCGCCCGGCGGGGGCACGCTCGACGACGGGGTGGCCTGCTGCCGGGGTGCGACAGCCGGCAGGGGGATCGTCGACATCACCCGGTGCACGATGTGGTCGGCGGGCACGTCGTCGGCGAGGGCGTCGTAGCTGAGCACCAACCGGTGCCGCAGGATGTCCGGTGCGATGTCCTGCACGTCCTGCGGCAACGCGTAGTCGCGCCCCCGCAGCAGCGCCAACGCGCGGGTGGCCCGGACCAGGCCCAGCGAGGCGCGCGGGCTGGCCCCGTACTGGATCAGTTGGGCGACGTCGGGCATGCCGTGCTCGGCCGGGGCGCGGGTGGCCAACACCAACCGGACCGCGTAGTCGACGAGCGCGTTGTGCACGAAGACCTGGTCCGCCTTGCGTTGCAGGGCGATCAGCTCCGGGGTGTCGAACACCGCGACCGGCTCCGGCGGTGCCACGCCCATCCGGTAGACGATCTCCCGTTCCTCCGCGTCGGTCGGGTAACCCACCACGATCTTCATGAGGAACCGGTCGCGCTGCGCCTCCGGCAGCGGGTAGACCCCCTCCTGCTCGATCGGGTTCTGGGTGGCCATCACCAGGAACGGGTCGGGCACCCGGTGGCTCTCCCCACCGATGGACACCTGCCGTTCGCTCATCACCTCCAGCAGCGCGGACTGCACCTTCGCCGGAGCCCTGTTGATCTCGTCGGCGAGCAGGAAGTTGACGAAGACCGGCCCCAACTCGACGTCGAACTTCTCGCTCGACTGCCGGTAGATGCGGGTGCCCATGATGTCGGCCGGCACCAGGTCCGGAGTGAACTGCACCCGGGCGAAGGACCCGCCGACGACCTTGGCGAGGGTCTCCACGGCGAGGGTCTTGGCGACCCCGGGCACCCCTTCCAGCAGGCAGTGACCACGGGCGAGCAGCGCGACGAACATCCGCTCCACCATCCGGTCCTGCCCGACGATCACGCGTTTGATCTCGAACAGCGCTTTCTCCAGCAGGGTGGCGTCCTGCGCGGGTGTGGTCACCGGCGCGGGCGTCTGTGGTGCCGCCCCGTTCGGCGTCGGGGCGTCGGGCATGGTCGGCTGGGCCACCGGTCCTCCACAGCATCAATCGGTCGTCGCGGCTGGTGCGGTATCAAGACTCGCATGCCTTGCTGAGTGTCGAGGTGGGGAGAAGCCGATTTTCGCCGCGCCGTCCCCGGCGGCCGAACCGCGAAACGCGGGTGTGCACGGATCGGCCCGCCGCGTGTACGATTCATCCCGTCGCCGGGCGGCTCCCCCCGTGGTCGCCCGGCGCTCAAACTCTCCGTCCCGCCGCCCTAGACTGGCCGGGATGAGCATCCCCTCCCCCGCCGACGAGGCCCTGGTCTGCTCGGCCCGGGGCTGCCGGGCCGACGCCGTCTGGGCCCTGAAGTGGAACAACCCCCGGCTGCACGACGCCGACCGGCGCAAGACCTGGCTGGCCTGCGCCGAACACCGGAGCAGCCTCGGTGACTTCCTGGACGCTCGCGGCTTCCTACGTGCCGTCACTCCGGTGCCCGGATCGCCTACGCTCGACACGTGAGCGGCGACCCACCGGCTTCCCCCGGCCCCACCTCCCCGACCTGGCCGCCCGCCCCGGCCTCCGCACCACCGGGCGTCGAGCCGCCGCCCGGCGCGTTTCCGGCACCCGGCACGCTCGGCCCGGAGCCCGCCGCGCCCGACGTCTCGTCACCGGCGCCGCTGCCACCGGGTGCGCTGCCACCCGGTCACCGTCCGGGGCCCGCCGCCGACCAGCGGGCCCCCGACCTGCCCGCACCCGGCCTCCTGCCGGCCGCCCCCGACGCTCCCGGCCCGTCCGGTCCTGTGCCGGGGCGGGGGCCGTTGGAGCCCTGGCCGAGCACTGTCAACTGGCAGCCGATCTCCACCGACCTGATCTGGGTGGAGTTGATCCGGCTGGCGATCGTGGTCGCTGTCGGGCTGGCGGTGACGGCCGTGGGCTGGGCGCTGAGCGGCCACTGGCTGTTCGGGTTGGCCGTCGCCGTCGTCGCGCTGCTCGGTGGGTGGCGCGCCATCGCGATCGTCCGCGCCGTGCGGGCCTGGGGGTACGCGGAGCGGGAGAACGACCTGCTGGTCCGGCACGGGCTCCTGGTCCGGCGGCTCTCCATCGTTCCGTACTCGCGAATGCAGTTCGTCGACGTCAGCGCCGGGCCGTTGGAGCGCGCCTTCGACCTGGCCACCGTGCAGCTGCACACGGCCGCGGCGGCCAGCGACGCCCGGGTGCCCGGGCTGCGGCCCACAGAGGCGTCCCGGCTACGCGACCGGCTCACCGCGCTCGGCGAAGACCGGGCGGAGGGCCTGTGAGCGCGAGGAGTGAGCCGGGTTTGCGAGCCCCGCAGTCGCGAACGGACGGCGGCCCGGCGAGCGCGAGGAGTGAGCCGGGTTTGCGAGCCCCGCAGTCGCGAACGGACGGCGGCCCGGCGAGCGCGAGGAGTGAGCCGGGTTCGCGAGCCCCGCAGTCGCGCCCGGCGACCACCCGAGCGGTTGTGCGACGCGCTGACCCTGGGCGGCGAGGGCCGGCCCGATGAGCGAGGGGCCTGCCGAGCCGAGCACCGTGCCACCCGCCGTCTCGACACCGCACGACTCGGTGCCGCCGGCCGCATGGCCGACACCGGCGGAGGGCGGCGACGGCGAGCCCCGGCAACGTCTGCACCCGCTCAGCCCTGTCCTGCACGGCGCCAAGTCACTGGTCGTGGTGATCGCCGGGTTGTCCTGGTCGACGCTGTCCCGGGTGGGCTTCGGCTGGTTCGCCGCCATGGTGGCGGTGCTGGCGCTCGGCGCGACAGTGCTGTCGGTGGTGAGCTGGTACAACACCGGCTACCACGTGGTGGGCCGCGAGCTACGGGTGTACGAGGGGCTGCTCTGGCGGCGTACCCGGGCCATCCCGTTGGAGCGCCTGCAGGCCGTGGAGGTGGTCCGGCCGCTGCTCGCCCAGCTCACCGGCCTGGCCGAGCTGCGGCTGGAGGTGGTCGGTGGCGGTAAGACGGAGGCGCCCCTGGCGTACCTCGGGGTGGCCGACGCGGCCCGGCTGCGCGCTCGGCTGCTGGAGCTGGCGGGGCGGGTGGCGCAGGCCCCGGCACCGGAGCACGCGACGTCCGCGGCGGTCCCGGGAGCACCGGCGCCGACGGTGGCCGCGCCGGGCCGACCACTGCACGCGGTACGCAACCAGAGCCTGCTGATCAGCCAACTGCTCACGCCGCAGGCGTTCCTGCTGCCGTTCGGTGTGGCGTTCGTCGTGATCCAGTTCCTCACCGCCGGGTCGTGGTCCTTCGTCGCGGTGGCGAGCACGCTGACCGCGATGGCCGGTGTGCTGCTGCAACCGGTGCGCCGGGTGCTCGACGACTGGAACTTCCGGCTGGCCCGCGACGGCGGCACGTTGCGGGTGCACAACGGCCTGCTGGAGACCCGTTCGCAGACCGTGCCGCTGGCCCGGGTGCAGACCGTACGGGCCACCTGGCCGCTGCTGTGGCGGGTCAACGGTTGGCTGCGGTTGCGCCTGGAGGTGGCCGGGTTCTCCGTCGCGGAGGCCGACGACCGCAACCGACCCGACCGCCTGCTGCCGGTCGGTGACCTGCCGACCGCGACGATGATCGTCGCCGAGGTGCTCCCCGGGGTACGCCTCGACACCATGACGCTGAGCCCTCCGCCGTCCCGGACCCGGTGGCTGCACCCGTTGGGCCGACGCGCGCTCGGTGCGGGGCTGTTCGAGGAGGTGTTCGCCACCCGCTCCGGGCGGCTCACCCGCCAGTTGGTGATCGTGCCGTACGCCCGTATCCAGAGCGTGCGGGTGGTGCAGGGGCCGATCCAGCGCCGCCTCGGGTTGGCCTCCGTGCACGTGGACACCGCGGGCGGCTCCGGCGCCACCGCCCAGGACCGCGACCTGACCGAAGCCTGGGCCCTGGCCGCCGACCTGACCCACAGAGCCCACCAAGCCCGCCACCGCCCCTAACCCCCACGCCCCGCTCGTGTTGATCAAGACGTTTGCGTCACCGCACCCGCGATTCCTGACGCAAAGCTCTTGATCAACAGGGGCGGGCCGCCGAGGGCGGGCGGGCCGCCGAGGGCGGGGGCACCGGGAGGGGTGGGCACGCCCGGGGTTAGTGGTCGGCGGGGATTTGGGGGTCTGGGCTGGTGGGGGTGGTTTGTTTGCGGGGGGACGGGGGTTCGCCGGTCGGTGTTTCGGGGGTGGTGGCGGGGGGTTCGGGGGGCGGTTGGGTTCGGGTCTTCGGGTGACGGACCCGCCACGCGGCCCAGCCACGCTCGGCCAGGCCGACCACCAGGAAGGTCAACCCGACGTACGCCCAGCCGACCAGCACGTCGATCACGTAGTGCTCGCCCGAGTAGACCAGGGTGAAGGTCATCGCCAGCGGGTACGCGAGCAGCAGCGGCCACCAGCGGCGGCGGGTGCTGGTCAGGAAGAACAGCACCACGAACAGCGCCCACGCGGTGTGCAGCGACGGCATCGCGGCGACCGGGTTGGAGGCGATCTGACCGGCGTTGAGGACGTTGCCGGCACCGTGCATGCCGAACGCCTTCCAGCCCCGGGTGGAGATCCGGGCGACCTCGGTGAGCAGCCCGTTCTGCGCGGCCCACCAGGGCGGGGCGGCCGGGTAGAGGAAGTAGGTGACCAGGCCGGCGGCGCAGAGGAAACCCCAGCGCCGCATGTACGCGGCCCAGCGGTGCCGGTCACGCAGCCACAGCACCGCGGCGGCGGCGAGCGCCACCACGAAGTGGGAGAAGTACACCCAGCTCGCCGCGACGTCCCACCAGTGCACCTGCGGGTGGTAGAGGTGCTGCTGCAACCAGACGGTCGGCACCTCCCCGCCGGTGGCCCAGCCGAACATGAACCGGTCGGCGACGATCAACTCCATCGCGTGCGGGGTGGCCCCGTTGTCGGCGAACCCCCGGGAGAGGTTGTAGACGACGAACAGCAGCACCACCGGCACCCAGTCCCGGGCGAAGCGCAGGTGGCTGCGCCACGGTCGCTCGCTGTTCCAGGCGATCGTCGCCGCCCAGATCCAGACGAAGGCGTACGCGGGGTCGGTGGGCAACCCGATGGCCAGCCACGCGACGACGAAGGCGACCGCCCAGACGGTCATGGCGACGACGCGCCGACGACCACCGTCCGGGGACGCGGGTGGGTCGGTCCGGGCGGGGGGCTGGGGGTCAGTCACGACGGCCATCGCCGTCAAGGTTAACGACGGGTACGGCATCGACCGACGGGGACCACCCGGCGGGCCCGCGCACAGGTGGGAGACGGTGGGTGTCGGGATCGCCGGGCGCGTGCTCGACGGGCCCGGCGAGCACCTAGGCTGACGACCATGCAGGAGCAGCCCGAGCCGGCCTTCGCGCCGGGTCTGACCGCCCAGGTCGAGTTGACAGTCACCGACGCGGACACCGCCCAGGCGGTGGGTTCGGGGGACGTACCGGTGCTGGGCACTCCTCGGGTGCTCGCGCTCGCCGAGGCGGCCACCGTCGCGGCGACGGCGACCGGGATGCCGCCCGGGTTCACGACGGTGGGCACCCGGGTCGAGGTGGAGCACCTGGCGCCGACCGTGGTCGGCCGGACGGTCCGGGCGCAGGCCCTGCTGGCGACCGTCGACGGTCGTCGGCTGTCGTTCGAGGTCACGGTCAGCGACGGTGACCAGACGGTGGCCCGGGGCCGGGTCGACCGGATCATGGTGGACCGGCAACGCTTCGTGGAACGCGCCGGGCGGGCCTCGTGAACGCCGGGTTCGTCGAGGTCGCCGACCGGGTGCACCTGCTGCGCGAGCCGATGCTGCGGGTCAACGTCACCCTGGTGGTGGGCGACGACGAGGCCCTGCTGGTGGACACGCTCTCGTCGGCCGCGCAGGCCGCCGACCTGGCCGCCGCCGTCCGGGCGGTCACCGACCGGCCGTTGACGCTCGTCAACACCCACCACCACTACGACCACTGCTTCGGCAACGCCGTCCTGGCCGGTGAGCCATCCCGCCCGGTGTACGCGCACGAGCTGGCCGCCGCGGCCCTGCGCGACGAGCCGGAGCGGCTGCGCCGGGAGGCGTACGAGGAGGTGCGGACGGAGCACCCGACGCTCGCCGCCGAGCTGGCCGACACCCCGCTGCTCGCCCCGACGCACCCGGTGCAGACGGAGACGACGCTCGACCTGGGTGGCCGGCGGGTGCTGCTGCGGCACCCGGGCCGGGGGCACACCGAGGCCGACCTGGTGGTGCACGTGCCGGACGCCGACGTGCTGGTCGCCGGGGACCTGGTGGAGCAGAGCGGCCCACCCGCCTTCGAGGACTCGTACCCCCTGCGGTGGCCGGACGCGGTCGCGGACCTGTTGCGGCTGACCACGGCGCGCACGGTGGTCATTCCGGGCCACGGTGACCCGGTGGACGTCGATTTCGTCCGCGCCCAGCACACCGAGCTGGCCAGGTTGGCCTGGCTGATCCGGGCCGCGCACACCGGCAGCGCGCCGCCGGAGCGGGTGGCCGCCGAGGCGCCCTTCGGCGCGCGCGCCGCCCTGGTCGCCGCCCGGCGCGGCTATCTGGAACTCGACGGCGAGGGCTGACCCTCGTCCCGCGGCGCGCCCGACCCGGCTACGCCGGGGTACGCCGCCACTGCTGCTGGTTGCCGGTGTTGCACGTCCACTGCACGACGCGGGCACCGTCGGTGGTGGCGGCGTTGAGCACGTCCAGGCACTTGCCGCTGTGCCGGGCGACGAGCTGCACGTAGCCGGTGCCGAGGTCCTGTACGCGCCACTGTTGGTTGGTGCCGCCGTTGCAGGTCCACTGGGTCACCCGGATCCCGTCGGCGATGGCGCCCGCGCCGCCGTACACGTCGAGGCACTTGCCGCTGTGCACGCTGACCACGGTCTGGTAGCCCCCGCCCGCGTCCTGGAACCGCCACCGCTGGTTGGGCTGGCCGTTCGCGGCCCACTGGACCACGTCGGCGCCGTCGGTGGTCGCGTTGTTGGACACGTCCAGCAGTTTGCCGCTGTGCCGTGCCGTGAGGGTGGAGGTGGTGGGCACCGGCACCGTGGTCTCCGGCGCGAGCCGGTACAGCCCGGCGCCGTGGGCCGGGAGGGTACGGGTGAAGGTCCCGCTCGCCGTGCCGAGGGCCGCACCGGACCACAGGTCCGTCACGGTGGCCGACCCGATGCCCAGGTCGGCCAGGTTGACAGTCACCGGGGCCGCGCTGTTCTCCCGGTTGAACAGGGCGACGTACCGGTGGTCGCCGCCCGGCACGTCGGCGGTCCACACCTGCCGGGTGCCGCCGGTGAGCTGGCGGTTGTCGGTGCTGTTCTGGTCGACGGCCAACACCGCCGCGTTGGTCATCAACGCCAGCTCGGAGGCGCGGTTCTCGACCAGGTTGCCGCCCCACATCAACGGCGCGCGGTTGATCACCCAGAGCGACATCAGGGTGCGCTGTTCGTCCGCGGTCAGGTTGGAGTAGCGCGGCGAGCCGACCGGCCCGTACTTGGAGAGCCGACCGATCGGGATCATGTCCGGGTCGGGCCAGGCGCCGGTGGCACGGTACGGGGTCCAGTTGCGGAGTTGGTCGAAGAGGGCGTCCACGGACGACCAGTTGTCCCACAGGTCGTTGACGATGCGCCACATGTGCGCGTTGTTCTGCACGTGCCCGCCGCCGGCCAGCGGGGTCGCCCCGGGCGACAGGCTCAACACCATCGGACGGCCGCTGCGCTGGATGGCGGTGCGGTATCCCTCGACCTCGGCCTGCCGGTACGTCGGTGCGGCGATGTCGTCCACCTTCACGAAGTCGACGCCCCAGGAGGCCAGCAGCTGGAACACCGAGTCCAGGTAGGTCTGCGCGCAGGGGTTGGACATGTTCAGGCCCCACATGAGGTTGAGCCAGGCCGCGGTGGTGGTGTTGTTGATCTGGTTGGCGCGGCAGGTGGTGCCGAGGATCGGGACGTTGTCGGCGACGGCCTGGCGGGGGATGCCGCGCATCAGGTGGACGCCGAACTTCAGCCCCTTCGCGTGGACGTAGTCGGCGAGGGGCTTGAACCCGTTGTCACCGGCGGCGGAGGGGAAGCGGGTGGTGTCCGGCAGCAGCCGTCCGTTGGCGTCCATCCGGAGCCGGGGTTGCAGGTTGGCGTCCTGGTTGGGGCTGTTGTTGTGTTGGCCGGGGTAGTACCAGGCCCAGTCGATCACGACGTACTGCCAGCCGAACTGCCGCAGGTTGGTGGCCATGTAGTCGGCGTTGGCCCGGACGTCGGCCTCGGTGACCCGCCAGTTGAACGAGTCGTAGCTGTTCCAGCCCATCGGTGGGGTGTCGGCCACGTCGTTGTCCCAGGCGAGCGCCCGTTGTGGCGGGCTGACGAAGATGCCAGCCGCGGCCACCAGAAGCATGATCAGCATGGCCGCGAGGGGGCGGAACGACGGAGGTACCAGGACTGGTGACATCGAAGCCTCCGGCGAGAAGCGCAGGGATGTTTCCATCGCAAGATGTCGATGTTAACGTTCACATTAAGTGGACGTCAAGACGACTCCCGCCCACGCGACGACTCAGCCGGGGCTTCCGAAGCGACGTTCCACATCGGCACGCGTGGGCATGGCGGTCGCGCCACCCGGCGACTCGCAGACCAGACCGGCGACCCGCAGCGCGAAACCCACCCGCTCGACCCAACCGTCCGGGGTGACCGGCTCACCGCCGACGAGCAGATCGGCGATCAACGCGGCCATCACCGAGTCACCCGCGCCGGTGGCGTCGATCGCGTCGACCTTCGGGGCCGGCACCCGGACCGGGTCGGCATCGGCGGCGGCCAACACCGCACCGGCCGCGCCGAGCGTCACCACCACCGTGGAGGCACCCAGCTCGCGCAGGTACGCGGCGACCCCCTCGACCGGCTCACCCGGGTAGAGCAGTCCGGCGTCGGCGGCACTCAGCTTGACCAGGTGCGCTCCGGCGGCGAACTCGGCCACCACCTCGCGCAGCCCCTCCAGAGCGGTCGGCCCGTCCAGCAGCCGGGGACGCACGTTCGGATCGAAGACCCGCAGACCGGTGGCGAGCGACCAGGCGCGTCGGGCGGCGGCGAGCGTGCCGGGCCGCAGGAGCACGATCGAGCCGCAGTAGAGGACGTCCGCGCCCTCCATCAGCGCGAGATCCAGGTCGTCGGGGCCGAGCAGCCCGTAGGAGGCCGGCTCGCCGTAGAAACGGAAGTCCGGCTCCGGTCCGGCGTACGTGACCACCGCGAGCGTGGTCGGCGCCGGCACCGTGACCGCGCCGGCCAGCCCGACGTCGGCCGCACTCAGGAAGGCGCGGATCCGATCAGCCAGCACGTCGTCGCCGAGCGAACCGACGAACTGTGCCTCGCCTCCGAGCCGGGCCACGCCGACGGCGACGTTGAGCGGCCCTCCGCCGATCGCCTGCCGGTAGACCCGCTCACCGTCGCGCTCACTGTCGAGCAGGTCGACCAGCGCCTCGCCGAGCACCACCGCGTATCCCATGCCGGGTCTCCCGTCCTCGCCAACCGCCACCGACCGTCGTACGCCGAGCCGATCGCCGTGGCACCAGGCTGGCACAGTGCGCCGCCCGACGGGCCCCGAAGCCGCCGCAACCGCTACCCCGGCTGGTGGATCGGCCCGTCGAGCGCCGCGAGAGGGCGCCCGGTGCCGCCCCACCGGGCCGCGACGATCTGCGCGGCCACGCTCACCGCGGTCTCCTCCGGGGTACGCCCGCCGAGGTCCAGCCCGATCGGGGAGGCGAGCCGGACGAGCTGCGCCGCGCTGAGCCCCGCCTCGCGCAGCAGCTTGAGCCGGTCGTCGTGGGTGCGTCGCGAGCCCATCGCGCCGACGTACGCCAGTGGGTGCCGCAGCGCCACCTCCAGCAACGGCACGTCGAACCTCGGGTCGTGGGTGAGGACACACACCACGGTCCGTTCGTCGACCCGACCGGCGTCCACCTCCGTACGCAGGTAGCGGTGCGGCCACCGCACGACCACCTCGTCCGCCTCGGGGAAGCGCCGAGCGGTGGCGAAGACCGGCCGGGCGTCGCAGACGGTGACCCGGTAGCCGAGGAAGGCGCCGATCCGGGCCACGGCGGCGGCGAAGTCGATGGCCCCGAAGACGATCATGCGGGGCGCTGTGGCGTACGCGGCCACGAAGAGGCTGACGCCGCTGCCGCGGCGCTGCCCGTGGTACCCGTACCGGAGCATCCCGCTGCGCCCGGCGGCGAGCAGCCCGCGGGCGTCGGCACCGGCCGCGTCGTCGAGCCGGTCGTCACCGAGGGAACCGATCGACAGCTGACCGGTCAGCACGAGCCGCCGGCCCAGCCGCCCGGCCGGGTCGACCGGCACCGCGCCCGGCGGGTCACCGGCGTCGGCCGCCACGCAGGTGACCACCGCCGCCGGTCGGCCGTCGCGGCGGGCGGCGGCGACCACGTCCAGCCCTGGCAGGGCGTCGGCGTCGACGCGTTCCACGAACACGTCCAGAGTGCCCCCACAGGTCAGGCCCACGGCGTACGCGTCGTCGTCGCTGACCCCGTACCGGATCAGCTCGGCTGCGCCGGTGTCGAGCACGCGACGGGCCCGCTCGTAGAGGTCCGCCTCGACGCAGCCCCCGGAGACGCTGCCGGTGACCGTGCCGTCGGCTGCGACGAGCATCGTCGCGCCGGGCGGCTGCGGCGCGGAGTGCCAGGTGGCCACGACGGTGGCGAGGGCGACCGGCTCGCCACCGCGGCAACGGCGGTGTGCCTCGTCGAACACGTCCGGCACCCGCCGCCACCTCCCGGTTTCCCGCTCCCCCAGGCAGGATATGGCGTCCACCGACGGGCGACGGGTCATTTCATCCATCGAGGAACGACTATTGCGCTGGGCGGCGCGGCGTGGTGGGATGACGCGTACCGGGCGGTGCGAGGGCTGTCGCGTCGCCGGTTGCCGGGTTCGTTTGGCGCGAGGGCACCGGTCCAGGGCAGGACCGACGATGGCGCACGTCCACCGGCCGATTCTTCGCCGGGACCGTCGCCGTGATCGTCGCACCGCTCACCGAAGCGGGCGATCAAGCCACATCCCCACCCGATTGCAGCGGGGCGTCGCTGGCGGCGCGCCTCGCGAGTCAGGAGAACCTGTGAACCGTTCCCGTACGGCCGCGTTGCTCATCGCGTCCGTGACACTCGCGCTGGGCGCTGTCGCCCTGGCGTCCAGTCCGCAGCCTGCCGAGGCGCACGGCGCGGCGATGACGCCCGGCAGCCGCACCTACCTGTGCTGGCAGGACGGCCTCAGCACGACCGGTGAGATCCGGCCGACCAACCCCGCGTGCTCCGCCGCCGTCGCGACGAGTGGCGCGAACTCGCTCTACAACTGGTTCAGCGTGCTCCGCTCCGACGCCGGGGGCCGGACCACCGGCTTCATCCCGGACGGCCAGCTGTGCAGCGGTGGTGCCACCGGCTTCCGCGGCTACGACCTGCCGCGTACCGACTGGCCGCTCACCCACCTGACCGCCGGGGCGCGGTTGGACTTCAAGTACAGCAACTGGGCCCACCACCCGGGCACGTTCTACTTCTACATCACGAAGAACAGCTGGAGCCCGAACCGGGCGCTGGCCTGGAGTGACCTGGAGGAGCAGCCGTTCCTCACGGTGACCAACCCGCCGCAGCGCGGAGCTGTCGGCACCAACGACGGTCACTACTACTTCAGTGGCAACCTGCCGTCGGGCAAGAGCGGCCAGCACATCATCTACTCGCGCTGGGTGCGATCCGACTCGCAGGAGAACTTCTTCGGCTGCTCCGACGTGGTCTTCGACGGTGGCAACGGCCAGGTGACCGGCATCCGGGGCGGCACGACGTCGCCGACCCCGACCACGCCGACGCCGGGGCCGACCGACCCGCCGCCGACGACCACCCCGCCGCCGGCCGGTGGCGCCTGCGCGGCCAGCTACAAGGTGACCGGCTCCTGGCAGGGTGGTTTCCAGGGCGAGGTCACGATCACGAACAACGGCAGTTCGGCGTTGTCCGGCTGGACCGCCAGCTGGACCTGGCCCAACGGGCAGTCGATCAGCCAGATCTGGGGTGCCACCCAGACGACGTCCGGCTCGTCGGTGACGGCGACGAACGTCGCCTACAACGGCACTGTCGCACCGTCGGGCACCGCGACGTTCGGCTTCCTGGGCAGTTCCACAGGAACCAACAGCGCCCCCACGGTGACCTGCGCCGCCCGCTGAGCGCCCCGCCGTGAATAGTTGATCAAGAGGTTTGCGTCACCGGAGTGACTCCGGATGACGCAAACCTCTTGATCAACGGGGTGAGGCCGTGGGTCAGCGGACCATGGAGCCCACGACCGGCTTGGTCAGCAGGGCGGACTGGTTGCGCTGGATGCCCGGGTCGAGCGTCTTCGACACGAAGATGGCGTGCCAGATGCAGAAGATCAACACCGTCCACACCTTGCGGGAGTGGTCGGCCTCCTCCCGCTTGTGCTCGTCGAGCAGTCGCAGCGCGTACGACAGGTCGAGCAGGTCACCCGCACCCGAGGTGCTCAGCACGTGCCGGGCCCACTCGTACATCTCACCGCGCAGCCAGACCCGGGTCGGGGTCGGGAAGCCCAGCTTCTTCCGGTTGACGATGGCCGGCGGCACGACACCCTGCAACGCCTGACGCATCGCGTACTTCGTGGCGTCGGAGCGCGGCGGCAGCTTCAGGTCGACCGGGATCTTCGCCGCGACGTCGAAGACCTCACGGTCGAGGAACGGCACCCGCACCTCCAGCGAGTGCGACATCGAGATCCGGTCGGCCTTCACCAGGATGTCGCCGCGCAGCCAGGTGTAGAGGTCGACGTACTGCATCTTCGTGACGTCGTCCAGCTCGGTGCACTCGGCGTAGATCGGGGCGGTGACGTCGGTGTAGCGCACCGAGGGGTCGTAGCGCCGCATCAGGTGCTGCTTCTCCTCCTCGGTGAACATCCGCGCGTTGCCGTAGTAGCGCTCCTCGATCGGGGTGGTGCCGCGCTCCAGGAAGCTCTTGCCCTTGACCCCCTGCGGGATCGCCTTGGAGACCGCGCGCAGGCCCTTCTGCACCCCGCCGGGCAGACCGTTCACGGTGCCCAACGACAGCGGCTCCCGGTAGATCGTGTAGCCGCCGAAGAACTCGTCCGCGCCCTCGCCGGACAGCACCACGGTGACGTGCTCGGCGGCCTTCTTCGCCACGAAGTAGAGCGGCACCAGCGCCGGGTCGGCCACCGGGTCGTCCAGGTGCCAGACGATCTTCGGCAACGCGTCGATCATGTCCTGCGGACCGATCTTGGTAGGGATCGTGGTGACGTCCAGGTGCCGCGCCGACTCCTGGGCGACGTCGATCTCCGAATAGCCCGGCACGTCGTAGCCGACCGTGAAGGTGAGGATGTTCGGGTTGAACTCGCGGGCCAGCGCGACCACCGCCGTGGAGTCGATGCCGCTGGACAGGAACGAGCCGACCGGCACGTCGGAGCGCATGTGCATGCGCACGCTCTCCCGCAGCGTCTCCCGGATCTCGTGGTAGAGCTTCTGCTCGTCGTCGACCGGTGCCGGCCGGAACACCGGCCGGTACCACCGGCGTACGTCGATCCGCCCGCCCGGGGTCCAGGTCAGGTACTCCCCCGAGCCGATCCGACTGATGCCCTTGTGCAGGGTGCCCGGCTCGGGGACGTACTGCAGGGTCAGGTAGTGGCTCAGGTTGGCCGGGTCGACACCCGCGTCACCCTGGTAGTTGCTGTGCGCGAACGGCAGCAGCGCCTTCTTCTCCGACGCCAGGTAGAGACCGTCGGCGGTCTCCAGGTAGTGCATGGGCTTGATGCCGAAGTAGTCCCGGGCACCGAAGGCGCGCCGCTCCTGCCGGTCCCAGATGACGAAGGCGAACATGCCCCGCAGCCGGGTGAGCACCTGCTCGCCCCAGAAGTGGTAGCCCGCCACGATCACCTCGCCGTCACCGGCGGTGGCGAACTGCGCGCCGAAGTTCCTGATCAGCTCCTCGCGCAGCTCGATGTAGTTGTAGATCTCACCGTTGAAGGTGAGCAGGTAACGACCGTTCGCGTAGGGCAGCGGCTCGTGGCTCGACGCGACGTCGATGATCGCCAGCCGCTTGTGGGCGAACACGCCGTCCGCGTACCGGCCGGAAGCGTCGCCGACCACCTCGACCCCGGTCTCGTCGGGGCCGCGGTGGTGCAGGCATTCCAACGCTCCGGCGATGTGGTCGCGATGCGCGGCGGCATTACCGTTCGCGCTGAAGAAGGCCAGAAGTCCGCACATGATGGCCATCTTTCCACGCGCGTTGTCGGCCCGTCGCAGGCGTCCGTCGATCGGCCCGCTCCCGGCGGGCGGCACCGCGAACCGGACGCGCGGTACCGTCGGGACCAGCAACGAAGCGGAGGGAGCGGCGCAATGACCGAGGGACGCACCGACGGTACGACGACGGACGGTACGGAATCACACGATCCGGACTTCCCGGAGGCGTTCCTGTCCTTCATGCGGCAGGGCTGGCGGGACACCGCGCTGCCCGTGACGCCTCGCCCGGAGACGCCGAACTACGCGAAGCGGCGCGCCGCGCTCTCGGCGGCCTTCCCCGGCGAGACACTCGTCATCCCCACCGGCACCGACAAGGTCCGGGCCAACGACACCGACTACCCGTTCCGGCCCGGCAGCGACTTCGCCTACCTGACCGGTGACCACGACGCGGACAGCGTGCTCGTGCTGCGACCGAACGGCTCGGGCCACGACGCGACGCTGTACATGCGACCCCGGTCGTCCCGGGAGACCGACGAGTTCTTCCGCAGCCGCAACGGCGAGCTGTGGGTCGGCCGGCGGCACACCCTCGCCGAGAAGTCGACCGAGCTGGGCCTGCCCACCGCCGACCTGACCGGCCTGGAGGCGACCCTCGCGGACCTCGCGCCGGGGCGTACCCGCGTGTTGCGTGGTTTCGACGCCCAGGTGGACGCGGCCGTGCGCCAGTACGACGGCGCCCGCGCCGAGGGTCAGCCGGCCCGCGACCGGGAGCTGGCCATCGCCATCTCGGAGATGAAGCTGGTCAAGGACGAGTGGGAGATCGGCCAACTCCAGGACGCGATCGACGCCACCGTGCGCGGGTTCGAGGACGTGGCCCGGATCCTCCCGGCCGACCGCGCGGTCTCCGAGCGGCTCCTGGAGGGTGTCTTCGCGCTGCGGGCGCGCCATGACGGCAACGACGTCGGGTACGGCTCGATCGTCGGCGCCGGCGAACACGCCACGATCCTGCACTGGGTGCACAACAACGGCACCACCCGGCCGGGTGACCTGCTGCTGATGGACATGGGCGTCGAGGGCCGCAACCTCTACACCGCCGACGTCACCCGCGTGCTGCCGGTGAGCGGCCGGTTCACCGCCCTGCAACGCCAGGTCTACGACATCGTGTACGCCTCGCAGCAGGCCGGCATCGAGGCCATCCGCCCCGGCGTGAAGTTCAAGGACGTCCACCTGACCTGCATGCGGGTGCTCGCCGAGGGCCTGTCCGACCTGGGTCTGCTGCCGGTGAGCGTGGACGAGGCGATGGACGAGAAGTCGACCGTCTACCGGCGGTGGACGCTGCACGGGTTCGGTCACATGCTCGGCATCGACGTGCACGACTGCTCGAACGCCCGCAAGGAGACGTACCGCGACGGCGCTCTGGGCGAGGGCTACGTGCTCACCGTCGAGCCGGGGCTGTACTTCCAGCCCGAGGACGAGCTGGTCCCGGCCGAGCTGCGCGGCGTCGGCATCCGGATCGAGGACGACGTGCTGGTCACCGCGACCGGCGCGACGAACCTGTCGGCCGGGCTGCCCCGCACCTCCGACGAGGTGGAGACCTGGCTGGCCGAGCAGCGCGAGGCCGGCCCCCGCCTGCCCGGCTGACCGCGCCACCAGCACCTCACCCTCGGGCCGCGACGACTGACCGTCGCGGCCCGACCCGTCTCCAGCCACCCCACTGCCTCCAGCCCGCCCCGCCGGGCCCCGCCGGCCCCGCCGGCCCCGCCGCGCCCCGCCGGCCCCGCCGCGCCCCGCCGCGCCCCGCCGCGCCCCGCCCCGCCCCGCCGGGCCCCGCCAGGCCCGGCACGAGGCCCGGCACGAGGCCCGGCACGAGGCCCGGCACGAGGCCCGGCACGAGGCCCGGCGCCTGATCCACTCCATATCGCCGAAGTGGCGGTATCCGGTTGCGGGGACAGCGCGATATCGGCGATGTGGAGTGGATCACGCCGCGACTCGTGGGTGAGGCTGCGCTTTCCGTCGGCGTTTGCGCTGCTCACGCCCCCTTTCAACCACCCCGAACCGGTTGCCCGACGTCAACCGGCCTGAGCCGAATGCGGGGTTATCTCGGATACGTCCGCATCGCGAAGATGGTTCTCATACGGTGGGGATCAGAGGCTACAACCCATTTGTAGCTGGTCGTGGCGCCCCAGGCGGTGCGACCCCGTCTGGTAGCAGGAAAGGGCGGAAGGCTCTGATGTCCAACGACGTAACGAGTACCGACGGCGGGGCCTCGACAGCTCCGCCGACACGACGAAGGCGGGCGCTGTGGGTCGCCGGCGTGGCCGGGCTGACCGGTGTGGTCGGTCTGGCGGCCCTCGGTGGCGTGGCCGCCCGGGACGACAAGCCCAAATCCGACCAGGTCTCGGACGCGCAGCCGTCGACCGACCGGCAGAACGTCAGTGACGCCGGCGGCGCGGACGAGGGTGGCTCGAAGACCGACGGTCGGGACGACGAGTGGAGCGGCGACGACTGGAGCGGCTTCGACGACCGGTCCGGCAAGGACGACAAGCGCGACGAGAAGGACCGCACCAAGCAGGTCCCGTGCGACAGCGACAAGCTGATCCAGGCCATCACGTTCGCGAACAACGACCACGGCGGCGTACTGGAACTGGCGAAGGGCTGCACCTACACCCTGACCCGCAACCAGGACGGCAACGGCCTGCCGGTGATCACCCAGCCCATCACCCTCAAGGGCGAGCACACCACGATCGGCCGGGAGGCCACCGCGGACTACTTCCGCATCCTCAACGTCGGCCCCGGCGGGCACCTCACCCTCAAGGGCCTGAGCATCAGGGGCGGGCAGACCCTCGAAGCCGCTATCACCGCCGACCCGGCGGCGGTCTGGGCGCCGTACTCCTCGATGGTCCGCTCCACGGTGACCAGCACGGCAGCCAAGCCGGCCGCAGCACCGGCAGCGAAGCCGGAAGCGAAGCCGGCCGCAGCAGCGGCAGCGAAGCCGGCAGCGGCGGCGACCAAGGCGGCGGCCAAGCCGAAGGCGGCGGCGACCAAGGCGGCGGCCAAGCCGGAGGCGGCGGCGACCAAGGCGGCCGCCAAGCCGAAGGCCGCCGCCAAGGCCACGCCGACGGCGCCGAAGGCCAAGGCGTCGAAAGCCACGGCAGCGGCAACCAAGGCAGCGGCCGAGCCGAAGGCAACCGCCAAGGCCCAGGCGGCAGCGGCGACCAAGGCAACCCCGCTAGCCGCGCCGGCGGTGACCCCGTTGGTGGAGCAGCCCGGGTTCACCGACGGCGCCGGGGTGCTGGTTCAGCCCGGTGGACGTGCGGAGATCCTGGACAGCGAGTTGCTCTACAACCAGTCCGGCGGCAACGGCGGCGGGCTGGCCAACTTCGGCAGCACCAGACTGAGCAAGACGACGGTGGCCCACAACACCGCCTTCTTCTTCGGCGGCGGCATCTTCAACGCCGGGGTGCTCCAGGTGGACGAGTCGAAGATCACTGACAACACCGGCATCATCGGCGGCGGCGGCATCTCCAACGGGGCGGCCCGGATCTTCACCGACGATGTCGACGGCGGCTCGGTCTGGGTCTACAAGAGCGAGGTCACCGACAACGAGACGCTCGGCTTCGGCGGTGGCGTCCTGGACATCGAGGGCACCACGACCCTGCACGACACGAAGGTCAGCGACAACACCGCGGTCCTCGCCGGTGGCGGCGTGGCGGTGGCCGACAGCCGGCTCACGCTCAAGCACGCGACGGTGGTCAAGAACAGCACCGCCGGCGTGGGCGGCGGCCTGGCGGTCGCCTTCGACAGCGTCGCGACGATCGAGGACAGCGCCATCAAGGACAACACCGCGGGGTTCTTCGGCGCCGGCCTCTTCAACGAGGACAGCGTCACCACGTTGCGCGACAGCGAGGTGACGGGCAACCGGGCCATCGGTCCGCTGGCCAGCGGCGGCGGTATCTACAACACGGATGGCGGCGAGATCACCCTCCGCCGGACGAAGGTGACGCACAACTTCGCCACCCTTCCGCCCGGCGGCATCTCCAACGGCCTCGGCAGCTTCGTCCGGTTGGACGACGAGTCCGCGGTGTCCGCCAACCGCCCCACCAACTGCCTGAACGTTCCCGGTTGCTTCTGACCGGAACGGATGGCTGATCCACATAGAGGGTGCGCCCCTCCGAGCCGGTCACGGCACGGAGGGGCGTACCCATTTGGGCAGCTCAGGGGCCCTACGGGGGCGCCGTCCCCAACGGACCCTCCCGGCCGGTCCGCGCCGAAGATGAACCGAATGTGGGGTTCTCTCGGATAAGCCCACGAGGCGAGGAACCTTCTCATACGGTGGTTTTGGGAGCTACAACCGATTTGTAGCAGGGGACGCCCGTCTGACGGCGGCGACCCTGTCTGGTACGAGGAGAGGGCAGAGAGCTCCGATGTCCAACTACCTAACGAACAACGAAGCCTCCGGGCGGGCGACGGCCAAGCGCCGCCGCAAGCTCTGGCTCGCCAGTGGCGTGGCCGGTTTGACGGGCGTGATCAGTCTCGCGGCGGTGGGCGTCGCGGGCAGCGCCGGAGCGGTCGGCCTGAACTGGAACACCGCGCAGGTCAGCAAGGACGGCGACCAGCGGGGTGACGAGTCGCGCGACTGGAACAAGGACAAGGACGACAAGGACCGGGACAAGGACAAGGACCGGGACAAGGACCACGAGCGCGGGAAGGAGGTGCCCTGCGACACCGACAAGCTCATCCAGGCGATCATCTTCGCCAACAGCAAGCACGGCGGTGTGCTGGAGCTGGCCAAGGGCTGCACCTACAACCTGACCCGCAACGACTACCAGGGCAACGGCCTGCCGGTGATCACCGAGCGCATCACCCTGAAGGGTGAGCACACCACGATCGCCCGGGAGGCCACGGCGGACTACTTCCGCATCCTCAACGTCGGCAGCGGCGGTCACCTCACCATCAAGGGCCTGACCATCAAGGGCGGCCAGACCCTCGAACTGTTCAACACCGTCCAGCCGGCCGAGGTCTGGGCGTCGTACTCGGACTCCGAGGCGATCGCGGCGCAGGTGAAGGCGGGCACGCCGCTGAACGAGGCGCTCACCGCCCGGCAGGCCAACCCGAAGGCCGGCCTCAAGGCCGCGCCGAAGGTCACGGCCAAGGCCGCGCCGGCTGCCGAGGGCGGCGTCGTCACGCCGCTCGTCGAGCAGCCGGAGGCTACCGACGGTGCCGGCATCCTGGTCCAGCCGGGTGGCACCGCCGAGATCCTGGAGTCCGAGGTCGTCCTGAACCAGTCGGGCGGCAACGGTGGTGGTGTGGCCAACTTCGGCACCACGAAGATCTGGCACAGCACCGTGACCCGTAACACCGCCTTCTTCTTCGGTGGTGGTGTCTTCAACGCCGGCCTGCTCAAGGTCGAGGAGTCGAAGATCAAGGACAACACGGCCATCATCGGTGGTGGCGGTATCTCCAACGGCGCCGCGGAGATCTTCGCCGACGACGTCGACGGCGGAACGGTCGAGCTCAAGAAGGCCGAGATCACCGACAACGAGACGCTGGGCTTCGGCGGTGGCTACCTCGACATCGAGGGCAACACCACGGCGTACGAGACGAAGTTCGTCTCGAACACCGCGGTCCTCGCCGGTGGTGGTATCGCCGCGGCGGACAGCCAGCTGAACCTGCACCACGTCTCGGTGGAGAAGAACAGCACCGCCGGTGTCGGTGGCGGTGTGGCCATCGCCTTCGACAGCGTGGCCACGTTCGAGAAGAGCAGCATCAAGGACAACACCGCCGGCTTCTTCGGCGGCGGACTCTTCAACGCCTTCAGCGTCACCACGCTGCGGGACAGCGAGGTCGTCGGCAACCGGGCCATCGGGCCGATCGGGGTCGGCGGCGGCATCTTCAACATCTTCGGCGAGGTCAACCTGTCGAAGACGAAGGTCGCCCACAACTTCTCCACCTTCGCTCCGGGCGGTGTCTTCAGCTTCTTCGGAGACGTGAACGTGGACGACAAGTCCGCGATCACCGCCAACCGCCCGACCAACTGCCTGGCCATCCCGGGCGGGACCATCGAGAACTGCTTCGCCTGATCACCCTTCGGGTGACGAGATAGCAGAGCACCAACGAGCCGGCCCCCTTCCGCACCAGCGGGAGGGGGCCGGTTCCGTGTCACCTCTGGACGAAGACCGCCACGCTGCGCGCCGGGACGGTGAACGTCCCGGCGGACCGGTCGAACGAGGCCGTACGCAGCACCGGGTCGGCCGAGTCGACGAGCACCGGGTGCAGTGCCACATCCGCCCCACGCAGACCGGTCAGCGTCTGCGTGGCCGTCTTCGGGGTGGCGTTGAAGACGACGGTGATCGACGTCCACTGTCCGCCCAGCCCGCGGGCGTCCAACGTCATGGTCAGCACGCCCGGCGTCTCCTGCGCCCCGGACAGCGGGAACGCCACCCGTCGCTGGACCTGCTCGGCGGTGGCCAGCCCGAACACCGGCGACGACGCCCGGATGCGCAGCAGCTCGGCGTACCGGGCGTCGGTGGTGTCGATCGCCGCGCAGTCGGGCACCAAGGCCGGGTCCGCCAGCAGCGGCTTCGCGTACGGCCACTTGTCCTCGTTGTCCGGCGCGGGCGGCAGACCGGCACCGAACCCGTTGCCCCGTTCACAGCCCCACCGGATCTGGTTGAACCAGTCACCGGAGTTGTACGAGTTGCGGTCCAGCGACTTCGACCGCAACCGCTCGGTCCCGGCGGTGACGAACCCGGTGCCCTGACCGAGCACCACGGTGCCGAGTGCCAGCACCTGCATCCGGGAACGGTCGGTCGCCGAGGTGGCCTGCGGCAGTTTGTACGCCAGCGCGTCGTACAGGATCTCGTTGTCGTGCGCGTCGACGTAGGTGACCGCCTCCCCCGGCGCGGCGGTGTAGCCGGCCGGGGAGCCGTTGTAGTCCACCTGCGCCGCGGTGACCTGCCGTCCGGCGGTGTCGGTGAAGCGGTAGTCGCGCAGGTTGCCGGTCAGACCCACCTTGATCAGGTCGTGGGCGCGCAGCAGGCGCGCCTTCTGCTCGGCCGGCGACCCGTTGACCTCGTCGCCGTTCGGGTCGGTGTAGAGCCCGGAGGCGAAGCCCTGGGCGCGCGGGTTGCTGTCGAACGGTCCACCGCCGCGAACCGCGTCGCGGAGCCGGTCGTTGAAGGTCCCGATGCCGGTGCCGGCCATGTTCGCCTGGGTGGCCTGGACGAAGCGCGCGTCGTCGGCGACCTCGCCGAAGTTCCAGCCCTCCCCGTAGAGCAGGATCGACCTGCCGTCCACCCCGTCGCGGGCGACGGTCAGTCGGTCCAGTGCTCGGCGTACGGCCAGGATGTTCGCCTTCGGGTGGTGACCCATCAGGTCGAACCGGAAACCGTCCACCTTGTACTGCCGGGCCCAGGTCACCAGCGAGTCGATGACCAGTTTGCCCATCATGGCGTGCTCGGGAGCGGTGTTGGCGCAGCAGGTGGAGTCGGTCACCGTACCGTCGTCCAGCAGCCGGTGGTAGTAGCCGGGCACCACCTGGTCGAGCACCGATTTGGTGTCGGTTCCGGCCGCCGCCGTGTGGTTGTAGACCACGTCCATGACCACCCGCAGACCCGCGCCGTTCAGCCCGGCGACCATCCGCCGGAACTCGGTGGTCCGCGCCGCGCCGACCGGGTCGACGGCGTAACCGCCCTCGGGCACCGTGTAGTGCAGCGGGTCGTACCCCCAGTTGTAGCCGTCGGTATCGGCGACCGCCGCCACGCACTTCTGCTGCTCCGCGGAGTCCGGCGGGAGCGCCGCCAGGTCGCAGGTCGGCTGCCGCTGGTCGGCCCGCTTCTCCGGGATCGTCGCGAAGTCGAACGCCGGCAGCAGGTGCAGGTGGGTGACGCCCGCGTCGCCGAGCGCCTTCAGGTGGGTCATCCCGGCGGTTCTCGGGTCGGTGAAGGCGAGGAACGTTCCCCGACGCTCGGCCGGCACGGTCTCGTCGGCGATGGAGAAGTCCCGTACCGACAGCTCGGATACCTGCGCCTTCGCCGGTGGCACCGGTGGAGGTTTGCGCAGCGTCCGCCAGCCCGGCGGGGCCAGCGCCGCGTCGTTCAGGTCGACCAGCAGGCTGTGCGTGGAGTCCGCGGCGAGGGCCACCGAGTACGGGTCGGTCACCGACGCGGTGACCATCTTCTGCGCCGCCGGCTGCCACGCCCGCACCTGGTAGCGGTAGTACCTGCCGGTCCAGCTCCGGTCGCCACGCGCGGACCAGACGCCGGTACGGTCGTCGCGGCGCATCGGCACCGCCTTCGGTGTGGCGGTCGGCGAGTCGAACAGCTGCAACGTCACCGCCCGCGCGGTCGGCGCCCACACCGCGAGGCTCGGCGTCCGGCCGTCGAAGCTCGGTCCGAGGGTGGCGTCGGTGGCCCGGGAGTACACGTCGTCGAGCACGCCGGGGATCTGCACGCCGGTCGCCGCGAGCAGGGCCCCCGAGGCGTCGCGTTCGGTCACCAGCACCTGCCCCCGCAGCGCCGCCGGGACCTTGGCCAGGTCGCGCCGGTCCAGCGTGAAGCTGCGGTACGACCACAGGTGCGGAAACGCCATGCGCTGGGCCTCGGTGAGCCCGTTGCGCTGCGCCCGCAACGGCAGGGTGGTGTACGCCCCGGTCAACTCCCCGTCGGCCACACCGATCCCGCCCTCGGGTGCGACGACCAGCGCGTACGTCTT
Source organism: Micromonospora sp. WMMD964 (assembly GCF_029581455.1). Lineage (NCBI taxonomy): Bacteria > Bacillati > Actinomycetota > Actinomycetes > Micromonosporales > Micromonosporaceae > Micromonospora > Micromonospora sp. WMMD964. Next base: position 5,809,483 of record NZ_CP120860.1, read on the forward strand.
GCCGTCGGTCGGCGGGGTCTGCCACGCCACGGTGGACCTGTCGATCCAGTGCGCCTTCTGCCGGGTGATGTCGGTGTCCCCACCGGCGCTGGTCGCCGTCTGCGGCAGCAACCGGCCCGGTGTGGCGGCGAGCAGCCACACCTCCCGGCCCGCGCTGGTGAAGTCGAGCCGCTGGTCGTCGGGCAGGTCCTTGGTGTCGCCCTGGTGGATGATGTAGTTCAGCCCGGTCGCTCCGGCCGCCAGCGGCACCCGGAACACCGCGCCGAACGCGTCAGTCCTGATGGGTGTCAGCGGCGCGGACCAGTCGGTCGGGTCGGCCGCGCCGTCCCACACGTGCAGACCCCAGCCGTCGTGGTCGCCGTCGGCCCTCCGGTAGTGGATCACCGCGGTGTCCTCCTCGGCCGGCGGGTCCGGTTCACCGGTGGCCGCCTGCCGGGTCGGGTAGACCGTCGGGTCGCCCTGCTTGAGCCAGACCTCACCGGTGGCGGTGACGTCGATGCTGCGGTCCTGGGCGACGTCCTTGTTTCCGTCCTCGTCGACCACCACGAAACCCACCGACGTCGCGCCCGGCTTGAGCTTCACCCAGGCGAACCGGCCGTAGGAGTCCTCCCCGGCGAACGGCTGCCCCTCGGGCCACTCGGTGACGTACGCCGGGTCGATGTCACCCCACGCGTACAACCCCCAGTCGTCGTACCCGCCGGTGGGGCGTTGGTAGTGCACCACCGCCCACTCCCGGGACCCGCCCTGCGGCGGCGTGCCGACGGTGGCGGTGGACCGGGCGGTCGCGGTGCGACCCCGACCGTCGCGGACCACCGCCTTGTACTCGACCCGGGTGCCGCCGGCCAGGCCGGTCAGGTCGTGCTGCACCGTGTACGGTGCGCGGTCGGCGCTGCCCAGCAACGTCCACCGACCGCCCGCGACCCGGGCGGCGACGGTGACCGTGGAGAGCGGGTCACCGGTCACCTGGGCGGTCACCGCAACCCGGGTGGCGACCGGCGCGTCCGGGGTGGTGAGAGCGATGCGCGGCGCGGCGGTCGGCCGTGCGACGGGGGTGCCCGCCCGGTGCACCACAGCCGACAGCGGCGGCACGGTGAGGGTCAGCCTGCCGTCGGCGTTCGCCGTGGCACGGCCGGTGTCGCCGTAGATGCCGGTGAAGGTGGCGCCGGCCGACCAGGTGTCCACGGTGACAGTCTGCGCGGTGTCGGCGTTGTTCACCGCCACCACGTACTCGATCCGGTCGGCGGGGGCGACCCGGGAGGCGGCGAAGACACCCGGGCCGTCGGCGGCGTACCGGGTGACCTGCACACCGTCGCGCAGCGCCGGGTGGGCCTGGCGCAACCGCCCCAGCTCGGCGATGGTCCGGTACAGCGGGTGGCCGGTGTCGAACTGGTCGGCGGCATGGGTGCGGTCGGTGCCGAGCAGGTCGTCGTCGAGGTAGTCGGGCACCTTCGAGGCGAACATGTCCTGCCGGGCGTCCTTGTCCCCGCCGGGCCCGGTGAAGCCCTGCTCGTCACCGGAGTAGACCACCGGTTGGCCACGCGTCAGGAACATCAACTGGTGTGCGAGCTGGTCCCGGCGCAGGTGACTGGCCGGGTCGGTGCCACCGGTGGCGACGAACGACCCGATCCGGCCCATGTCGTGGTTGCCGAGGAAGGTGGGCAGCCGTCCCGCGTCGGTGTTCCGGGCGGCGTAGAGGTCGTCGCGGGCGTACACGTCGGCGAGCGCCTTCGCCGAGCCCGCACCGGCTGTGTAGCCGCGGGCGGCCTCCTGGAACGCGAAGTCGAGGGTCGCCGGCAGCTTGCCCTGCCGGACATAGCGGGAGCTGATCTCCGGGTCGGCGCTGTACACCTCGCCGAACATGAAGAAGTCCTTCTTGCCGGCCTTTTCGGCGGCCCGCTCGATGCCCTGGCTGAACTGCGGCCAGAAGTCCATGTTGACGTGCTTCACGGTGTCCAGCCGGAACCCGTCGACGCCGGTGGCGCCGATCCAGTCCCCGTACGCCTCGGTCATCCCCCGGACCACCTCGGGCCGCTCGGTCCACAGGTCGTCGAGACCGAAGAAGTCGCCGTACTCGCTGTTCTCACCCGCGAAGGTGGAGTCACCCCGGTTGTGGTACATGGTGACGTCGTTCAGCCAGGCCGGGACCTTGACGGTGGCGTCCGTCGGCTCGTCGAACGTCGGCGTGTACGGGAATGACGTTTCGTCGACCGGCGGGAACGCACGGCTGCCGTCGGCGTGGTTACGGTCCTCGAACGCCTGCCCCCGCACGTCCGTGTACGGCGAGGCCGCCTTGTCGACGTACGCGTAGGAGCCCTCGGCGTACTTGATGACGTCGGCGGTGTGATTGACGATCACGTCGAGGTAGATCTTGATGCCGCGCTGGTGGGCGAGCCGGACCAGCCGCTTCATCTCCGCCATCGTGCCGAAGTGCGGGTCGACCTGGGTGAAGTCGGTGATCCAGTAACCGTGGTAGCCGGCCGAGATGTCATCGCCGGAGCCCTGCACCGGTCGGTTCTTGAAGATCGGGGCGAGCCAGATGGCGGTGGTGCCCAACCCCTGGATGTAGTCCAGCCTGTCGATGACACCCTTGAGGTCACCGCCGTGGTAGAAGCCCTTGTCGGTCGGGTCGAACCCGGTCCGCAGCCGGTCACCGGTCAGGCCACCCCGGTCGTTGCGGGAGTCTCCGTTGGCGAACCGGTCCGGCAGGACGAAGTAGAACTGTTCGGCCCGCGCGGAGCCGCCGCCGGCCTTCACCAGCGCCTCGGCGGTGGGTTCGCTGGTCCACTGGGTGGCACCGCCGAGCGGGACGGCCCCGGAGGGGCGAGGGGCCGCGGTGGCGGCCGGGGGCACGGCGACCGAGGTGCCGACGAGCGTCACGGTGAGCAGGGAGACGAGGGCCAGGGTGGTGCGCGGTATCGGCGGCTGTTTCATCGACGCCTTCCTCTGGTCGCTGAATGGCCGCACGCTAACCCTTGCCGAAACATTCTGCAATGCCTTGCAAACATGGTCGTAACCGAGCATGTTCTTGCGGAAGTGCCGTTCAGAAGCCGCCGCAGCGCACCCCGTCGACAGTGCACGACCGCGGCGTGCTGAACGCCCGCTCCATGTGGAACCGCAACGACACCGACCCGCCGGGCCGCACGTCCACCCCACTGACATACGTGAAACCGCCGTCGAACTGCCGGACCGTCCCCTGTGGCACACCCTCCACCCAGGCGGTCACCAGCCGCCCACCGGAGAACTCCAGCCGGACCGTCCAGCCACGGCTCTGGGCGGACGCGTTGACCATCGCCACCTCGCCGATGAAGCCGCCGTCGAAGCTCTGCACCACCCGGTACCGCCCACTGACCGCCGGCTGACCCTGCGGCGCACGACTCGGCGACCGCGTCACCACCGGCTGACCGGGCGGGCTGACCGGAGGGGCGACCGACGGCGACGGCGAACCCGTCACGGCACCCGGCGGCAGCCCGCTCGCGCGCCCGGACAACCCCGGCATCACCGGCGCCGGCGAGGCCACCGGCGTGGGTCGGCTCGGCGCCGCCTCCGCCGACGGCAGCGGCAACGCCGGCGGGGCCGACGCACCGTCCGGTGCCGGGCTACGCCCCCGGTACGCACTCAGGGTCATGACGAGCAGAACGACCATCACGACCACCCCAGCGCCCACCACGACCCAGGGCGACGACACGATCGCGGCCGGGCCGGGCGTCAGTCGCGGGGCGCGACGCATGCCGGACATGTACCTCCCTCAGCGGACCGTCCGGGCAGCGTAGCGATCGGCGGCCGCACCGGAAAGCGCCGGGACCGCTTGACGTCCGCTCAGCCGAGCCGACAGTCGACCCCGTTGATGGTGCACCGCTCCGGCCGCTGCGCGGACTCACCCCACCCCACGCGCAACCGCACCGTCCGCGAACCACCCGGCTCCAGCGAACGGGTCCCCCGCAACACGAACTCGCCGTTCCCACGACCCCGCACCGAAATCCCCGAGTCGTCGCTGAGGCGCAACGCCCACAGGTCGTCGTCGAACGTCAACTCCACCGACCAGTCCACCGACCGGCTCGACTCGTTCGCGATCGACAACACCGCCGCGTCCCCGTCCCAGCCGTCCGTGCCGACCTGGTACCGGGCGGTGACCGTCGCACCCGCCGAGGACGCCGACACCAGCGGAGCGCTCGTCCGTCCCGGCGTCGGAGCGCCGGTCACGGTGGGCCGTGGCGACGGCGTCCGACTGCTGCGCGACGGCCGCGGCGACACCGAGCGCCGCTCCACACCGGCCGGAGTCGGCCCACCCGTCGCCGACGCGGCAGCCGGCACGGTCGGCACGATCACCGGAGGGGCACCCTGCGGTACGGCCTCCCGCTCCCTGGTCCGGAAGGACAGCAGCGCCACCACCAGCAGCACCACCAGCGCGCACACACCGCACAGCACCACGATCCACGGCACCGACGCCAACAGTCGAGCCGCCCGTGACCCTGCCGCGCCATCCGGCCGCACCGCCATCAGGTCTCCCCTCGTCCCCACCGACGCGACAGCGTAGCCAGCACCGCCCCGCGCGGAAACCGGGCGGGTAGGGATCGGGCCGACCAGCCGACGCCCAACGGAAAACGGTCCGACCCGGCGGACGGTCCCGCTCGATCAGGCCGTCCGGACGACGGTGCAGATCACCGGCCCCTCGTCCGAGATCCGCAGCAGGTAGCGGTACCGCTCCCCCGGCACCGCCTGCCCCTGACTGTCCAGGAACTCCCACTCCACCGCGACCATCGTCAACAGCGCGGACACCGCCTGCACATCCTCGATCCGGGCGTGCGCCGCGATCAGCTCCCGATCCTGGTAGTCCGGTGCGGCCCCCACGAAGGACAGCGCCACAGCCGCCGGGGACGTGAAGGAGAAGCTGTAGGTGTCGGCCACCACCAGACCCGGAAGGGCGTAACAGCCCGCGATCGCCGGCAGGTCGCCGGACGTCAGCGCCGCACCGTACCGGTCGAAGAAGTCGGCCAGCGTGTCGAGATCCGTGGAGGCGTTCACGGCCACAGCAATTGCCGGTCACCGCCCAGGTCAAACCTCAACGCGGCGGCACCCGCACCTCGATCTCCGAGCCCAGCTGGGCACCGGCGGCCAGACCCAGGTCGTCACCACTCCAGAACCGTCCCGGGTCGTACCAGTTAGGACGCCGGCCCGCCGGCAGCAACCCCATCGCCTCGTAGGTCACCGCGACCACCTCGGCGCAGTACGCCGTCTCCAGCGCCCGGTCCCGCTCCCCCGCCGAGCCGGCCGGGGTCGATCGGAGTGCGGGGCGGCCGGGGCGCGGCAGCGTCGGCACCCGGCCACGCACCCACCGCCACGCCAACTGAGCGGTAGACGGGAACGGGGTGCCGTCCAACCGCGCGATCGTCCGCAGTACCGCCCGTTCCATCTCCCCGTCGGCCGGCGGATCGAGCTGCCGCAGCCAGGCCCGCTGCCCGTACCGGTTCGCCCACACGGAGACCGCGTCCCGCAGGTCGTGCAACTGGACGCCACGCTGGTGCGTACCCGACCACAGATCCGGCAACGACCTGCCCAACTCCGCATGCCACATCAGCGGCGGCATGTCGTCCAGCACCACCGCCATCCCGACGTGGTTGACCGGGCTGTTGGTGGTGAACTGGATCGCCCGGTCCGGCACGCTGCGACCCCGAAACACCCACACGTCGCCGGTGCGGGTCAACTCGACGGCCTCATCCAGGCTGATGCTCATGAGGGACTAGCCTAGGCCGATGGCGCAACGAATGCGGTGGTGGAAGGTTCTCGGGTTGGCTGGCCTCGCCGGCGTCGCAGCCTCCGGCGTGGTCGTCGCGCGGGCCGAACGACGCCGACGCGCGTACACCCCGGAGGAGATCCGGCAGCGACTGCTGGAGCGGCACGCCCAGGCCGGCGACGCCGCGAAGCCCGCCGACCCGGCCTGACCGACCGCCCCTTGTAGATCATCGTCGGATCCTTCTCGCCCTCCCCCGGTCGGGAGGTCGACCCTCGGTTCCTGCTGGTCGGAGCCTCAGCTCCGGCAGGGGCGTGCCACCGGTGCTGACCCGGGCCGGCCAGGACATCCCACCGGTCCTGGCCGGCATCGACGCATTCGTTCCGGGCGGCGACCCCGCAGGGTTGGCCGATGCGGGTGAGCGGGATGCCGGACGGCCGACACTCCTTCGACTCCTCAGCCACGGTCATCAGATCGGGGATCTCTCGCACCCGACGTTCCCCGTCGTACGACGATCGGAAGACAGCCGGACGATGGCAGGGGTGCGAGATGCGTAGCAGACGTCGGGGTGCCCGACCGGCGGAGAGTGCGCTGCGCGAGGGCCGGGAGGCCTATGAACGGCTTCGCACCTACCTCATCCTCGCGGTGCAGGCGGGCGTGGCCGCGGGTCTGGCCTGGTTCATCGCCAACGACGTGCTGCACAACCCGCAGCCGCTGTTCGCACCCGCCGCGGCGGTCGGGACGATCGCGGCGGCCATCGGCAACCGGGCCCGTCGAACTCTGGAACTTCTCGCCGGGGTGGTCCTCGGGGTGCTGGTCGGAAACGGGCTCATACGGTTCATCGGGGTGGGACCCATACAGACCGGCGTGGTCGTGGCACTGGCCATCTCGGCGGCCGCCGTCTTTCGCGGCACCGGAGCCGTCATGGTGCAGGCGGGCAGCACCGCCGTCCTGCTCGGAACAGTGTCTCCGGACCGGCCGGACCTGGCCGTTCCACGGACGTCGAATGCGCTGGTCGGTGTCGTGGTTGCCATCGTGGTGGCCTTGCTGATCCTGCCGCTCAATCCGGTGCGGATCGTGCACCGCGCCGCCGGCCCGACAGTCAACGCCATCGCCCGGGAGATGACAGCTACCGCCAACGCGCTGGCGCACCGCGACGCGCGGCAGGCCGAGGATGCCCTGCAGCGACTGCGTGCGGCAGAGGCGGACCGACGCAACATGGCCGACGTGGTCGCCGCGGCATGCGAAGTCGCGGTCCTCTCACCGTGGCGCAGGGGACGGCTGGGCATCATGCGTCGGTATTCGCGGGCGGCCGAGCACCTTGAACTCGCCTACACCAGCAGCCGCGAGATGGTGCAGTGGGCGCTGTCGGCACTGCACGCCGGGGAGAGGCTACCGGCCGGCCTTTCCACAGCGATCGAGCACTTCGGCCAGGCGTTCAGGCTTCTGCACCGGGACTTCCTGGCCGGACGGGAGCCGGACCGCGCGCGGGAGCGGGCGCTACAGGTGATCACCGACATCAACGAGGCCTGCGCCGAGGGTGTCGGGTCCTCCGGGGCGGTCGTCGTCTCGCAACTGCGCGTCGTCGTCAGCCAGGTGCTCCAGATCTCCGGGCTCACTCAGAGCGAGGCGGATCAGCAGGCGGGCTTGAAGGCTGACGTGTGAGCGTTCAGGGCAGCGGGCCGTCGGTCTCCGCATTCCGGCGGAGGCTGTCCCGGATCAGCGCGAGCACGGTGTCGGTGGTCCGGTCGAGGTGACTGCGGCCATCCGGCATGCGTGCCTCAGGGGCGATGTAGCTGCGCGGACCGATGTGCGTGGCCGGGTCGAGCCGATGCACGCTGATCTTCCCTTCGCGGTCGGCCCGGTTCCAACCGCTCCAGCGGAACAGCCGCCACCGCTGCGGGAAGATCCAGGTGCCGACCCGCTCGATCCAGTCGCCGGCGCTGGTGAGTCGGTAGAGGTGCTGGGCATGGGTGATGTCGTTGGCCCCGTTGTGGAAACCGCCGAGAGTGATCAGCCAGAGCGGGGTGCGCAGTTGGGACCACAGTTCGTTCACCGCACCGCTGGCGACCTGGGCACCACCGCTGTAGCTGAGCAGCACCACGGGTATGCCGCTGTCCGGCCGGTAACCGGCGACGTGGAGCTCGGTGGCGATCTGCGCGCCGACGGCCCGGTTGTACAGGGGACGGTATCGGCGGTCGGCGGCGACGAAGATCTGCATCACGTTGTGTAGGAACAGCAGCAGCCCGATGTGGCGGCGCAGCCAGGTCCAGACCGGCCGGTCGGCGAGCGGCACGGCCAGCGGGGAGTAGGGCTGCACCTGGCCCAGTACCCGGAGCTCCGGCGCCCGGTCGATGAGGCTCTTGACCAGTCGGCCACCGTCGCGGGTGTCGTGGAAACGGCGTTTCCCGATGCCGTCCAGGTAGACCAGGTAGGCGTCCGGGGGGCGGTCCGGATCCGCCCCGCGGGCGTAGGACATCCCGTCGGGGCGGGAGATGGTGGGCGTGCGCCATCCTGCGGCGTAGACCAGCACCTCGTAGCGGGCGAGCAACGCCTCGGCGATCAGCACCAGTCCGAGCCCTCCGAGCAGCAGCAAGAGCGCCAGTCCGATCACGCGACCGGCTCCGGTGCTCTTCTGCTGTTGAGCTTCACGACAAGGCGGCGGACGGCCTCGACGGAGACGCCGAGCCCGACACCCGCGACCGCTACGCAGCCGGCGGCCTCCCACCAGCCAACGTCGGCGACTGTGGCGAGTGCACCGGCGAGGCCGGCCCCCACGCCCACCATGAGCAACAGGTGCAGCAGTGGCCCGAGCAGCGGGAACGCGAGGACGCCGGCGAGCACCAGCGGAGCGGCCAGGCCAGGTGTCCAGACCAGTGCGGCCTCGCCGGAGGGTGCGGTGGGCAGTACCAGACCGGCAACGGCCCAGGCGGACAGCGGCCAGAGTGCGAACACCGCACCGTCGACGATCGCGCCCGCCAGCAACAGACTGACCACCCTCGCGCGCGACACGCCGGACAGGCGAGCCACCACCGGCAGGAGACGCCCGGCGGCCTCGGACAGCCCGGCGACGAGCAGCAGGATGACGACGAATGGAGACATCGTCAGCTCGGTGGTGGCAGATTGACGGAGCCCGGCTGGGTGACCGAACCGGTCTGCTGCATGAAGTGCTCGAGCACGTCGGCGGCACGGGCGTAGCCGCCTGCCTGGCGCTGGGCGACCTGCAGGGTGCTCGCGGCGGCCTGGAATCGACTCTCGTCGAGCAGGCGCCCAGCGAGGGCGCGCATCACCTCCACCGTGACATCCTCGGTGCGGATCGACAGGCCGGCACCGAGCTCGACGATGCGGGAAGCCACCAGCAGTTGGTCAGCGCCCTGCGGGACCACCAGCATCGGGGTGCCGGCGTACAGAGCTTCGTTGACGCTGTTCACTCCGCCGTGGGTGATGAACAGCGTTGCGCGGGCCAGCACCTCCAGCTGCGGTACGGAACGGTAGGCGAGCACGTTGTCCGGCAGCGGGCCAAGCGCGGCGGGTTCGGTGTGTCCGGTGGAGATGATCACCGTGCCACCCAGTGGGGCGAGCGCGGCGGCGAAGGTGCGCAGCAGCTGCGGGGCGTCGAACACCGTGCCCATCGAGGCGTACATCACCGGGTCCCGCAGTCGATCGTCCGGAAACGACGAGTCTGCTGGGCGGGCACCGATGCTCGGTCCGACGAACTGGTAGGACTCGTCGAAACTGTCCGCCTCGGGGTGGAACGCCCGCGAGGTGTAGACCAGGTTGAGCGGCTGACGAATGTTGGCCAGGTCGATCAGGGGTAACGCGCCTGTGTCGTACCGCCGGCGCAGCTCCCAGCGCGACCGCAGGTACCCCATGGTGGGACGGGGAAGGGCCGCCGCCGCGCTGAGCAGCTTCCAGGAGCCGCGGGTTGGGCTGGGCACGTGCCGGTTGAAGGCGAAGGTGGTGAACGACGACGCGGGCGGAACGCCGAGTTCCCGGGCGGCCACCGGCCCCCACGGGCAGAGGGAGTCGTGCACGATCACGTCGGGTCGGGTGCCCCGCAGGTCGGTCAGCACGGCGGGCAGCACGCGTACGGCGGTACGCGCTAGCTGCTCCATCACCGTGACGGGCGTCGGCGGGCCGGAGAGCGGTACGTCGTCCCCGGGGTAGAGGAGCACCCGCGCCCCGGTGGCTTTGATCTCCTCGGCGTAGACCGGCGTCGTGTGGTAGGTGACGGAGTGACCGCGACGAACAAGCTCGCCCACAACGGGCAATGTCGGGTTGATGTGCCCGTGCATGGAGATGTTCAGGAATGCCACTGCGCTCATCGGCCGACCCCCGACGGGGCAGGAACCAGAGCCCGGCACATTGCAGCGTCCATGATCCACCCTTCTCGGTCAGAGCCTAGATGTTGCCTGGTGGCGGCGCGTCGTGGACCAGGTACGTGACCCTGAGCGGCAGGCTCAGATCGTTTGGCACCTGATCAGCCGCGACGTCCCGTAGCGTCGAATGTCCGGTTCGGCGGTCGGCCGTTCGTGTGGTTCAGCCGGTTGTGTGCGGTGATGTCCCGTGGTCGGGGCCACCCCGGGGGCGGAATCGGCGGCCGGGCGGGGTCGTTATACCTGGCACGCCACCGCGACTCTCGGGTCGTGGGGCGCGGCGGCCGCCGGGAACATCCGCCAGGCCGCCCCGGTTACATCCTCCGCAACGTTCGAGCAGGTCCCCTGGATCGCCGACGTTGCCGTGACCTTCCCCCTTGTACGTGCGGCACGTCCACCCCCCCGGGCGTGCCGTGCACACCACCCCCGATGCAGAGGAGCACGCTGTCATGCGTACCGATCTGATTCGTAGGACTGCTCTGACCGCTGCTGGTCTCGCGTTCACCGGTGGTGCGATCGCCGGTCCCGTCACGACCGCGTTCGCGGCCCCGAGTACCGCGAAGCCGAGCGCCCAGACCCAGGACCGTAAGAGTGGTGAGCGGGAGTTGGGTGTGCGCTACGAGGCGCAGCCGAACTTCTACTACTGCGGCCCGGCAGCCACCCGTAACGCGTTGAGTGTGCAGGGTAAGGACATCAACGTGGACGCGATGGCCAAGGAGATGGGCACCACCGAGGCGGGCACGAACTCGATCAACGACATCACCCCGGTGCTGAACAAGGAGACCGGTAAGAACGACGCGTACCGTTCGGTGGAGATCTCCAGCCCGGACGCTGATGCGAAGCAGACCGACCAGCTGCGCGCCGACATCGTCCGCACCGTCGACGACGGCCGGGCCGTGGTCGCGAACATCGCCGGCACCAGCACCGACACCGACGGGGTGAGCCACTCCTACGAGGGTGGGCACTACATCAGCGTCGTCGGCTACCGCGACAACGGCGACACCGTCACCATCGCCGACTCCGCCGACCCCACCCAGGCCTCCTACCAGATCACCGTCGAGCACCTCGCCGACTGGATCGCCACCCGCGGCTACGCCACCAGCTAAGCCGGTAGACACACCCGAAGGGCCGGACCCCACCACGGGGCCCGGCCCTTCGCCGTGCGCGGGTCAGGTGTTCGCGCGTACCACCTCGGGGTCTGGCGTCGGTTCGACGGCCTCGACCCGGTGGGCTCGCGAGCGGCCCGGCCTGGCCTGGATCCGCAACAGTGCCGCGAACCCTCCCGGGCGACTTGTCCGGCAGGTGCCGCCGCGGCACGGGCGGACAGGCGGCCGGGTTGCACAACTAGCAAGACGGACGTACGGTTTTGTTGAGCGCGGAATCGGCGGTAAGTGTCACCTAACCTCGGCGGCACCCCGACCGGTGCGACAGACTGCTCAGGACTACTCACGGTCGCTGGTGTGAAGGAGTACGACGTGGCGAGCCTCGACACCTTCGGTGCGAAGACCCAGCTACGCGTCGGAGACGCGAGCTACGAGATTTTCAAGATCGACAAGGTGGACGGCCACGCTCGGCTGCCGTACAGCCTGAAGATCCTGCTGGAGAACCTGCTGCGGACCGAGGACGGCGCGAACATCACCGCCGACCACATCCGTCAGCTCGGCGGATGGGACCCCACCGCCGCCCCGAGCGTGGAGATCCAGTTCACCCCGGCGCGGGTGCTCATGCAGGACTTCACCGGCGTGCCCTGCGTGGTCGACCTGGCCACCATGCGCGAGGCCGTGCGCGACCTGGGCGGCGACGCCACCAAGGTCAACCCCCTCGCCCCGGCCGAGCTGGTCATCGACCACTCGGTGATCGCCGACCTGTTCGGCCGCGAGGACGCGTTCGCCCGCAACGTCGAGCTGGAGTACGAGCGCAACAAGGAGCGCTACCAGTTCCTGCGCTGGGGCCAGACCGCGTTCAACGAGTTCAAGGTCGTCCCCCCGGGCACCGGAATCGTGCACCAGGTCAACATCGAGTACCTGGCCCGCACGATCATGGAGCGCAACGGGCAGGCGTACCCGGACACCGTCGTCGGCACCGACTCGCACACCACGATGGTCAACGGCCTGGGCGTGCTGGGCTGGGGCGTCGGCGGCATCGAGGCCGAGGCCGCGATGCTCGGCCAGCCGGTCAGCATGCTGATCCCCCGCGTGGTGGGCTTCAAGCTCTCCGGCGAGATGCCGGCCGGCACCACCGCCACCGACCTGGTGCTGACCATCACCGAGATGCTGCGCAAGCACGGTGTGGTCGGCAAGTTCGTCGAGTTCTACGGCCCCGGCGTCAGCGCCGTGCCGCTGGCCAACCGGGCCACCATCGGCAACATGTCCCCCGAGTACGGCTCCACCGTGGCGATCTTCCCGATCGACGCGGAGACGGTCCGCTACCTGGAGCTGACCGGCCGCGACGCCGCTCAGGTCGCGCTCGTCGAGGCGTACGCCAAGGAGCAGGGCCTCTGGCACGACCCGGACGCCGAGCCGGAGTACTCGGAGCGCCTGGAGCTGGACCTCAGCACCATCGAGCCGTCGCTCGCCGGCCCGAAGCGCCCGCAGGACCGGGTGCCGCTGGGCAGCGCGAAGACGCTGTTCCGCTCCGCGTTGACCGACTACGTCGCCGACGACTCCGCCGGTGAGCGGGACCTGAAGCCGAGCGTGGCCCGTGAGGAGCTGCCGCGCGGCGCGAACGGCCCGGCCGACGAGGCCAGCGCCGAGTCCTTCCCGGCCAGCGACCCGCCGGCCAACGAGTTCAGCGACCCGGCCGACGAGCCGCGCGACCTGGAGACGGCCGCCGCCGGAGCGGGCGGGCGGGCCACCAACCCGGTCCGGGTCACCGGCACCGACGGTGTCGAGTACGAGCTGGACCACGGCGCCGTGGTGATCGCCGCGATCACCTCCTGCACCAACACGTCCAACCCGCAGGTGATGATCGGTGCCGCCCTGCTGGCCCGCAACGCCGTCGACAAGGGCCTGACCCGCAAGCCGTGGGTGAAGACGACCCTGGCGCCCGGCTCGAAGGTCGTCATGGACTACTACGAGCGGGCCGGCCTCACGCCGTACCTGGACAAGCTCGGCTTCAACCTGGTCGGCTACGGCTGCACCACCTGCATCGGCAACTCGGGCCCGCTGCCCGAGGAGGTGTCCGCCGCGGTCAACGAGCACGACCTGTCGGTCGTCTCGGTGCTCTCCGGCAACCGCAACTTCGAGGGCCGGATCAACCCGGACGTCAAGATGAACTACCTGGCGTCCCCGCCGCTGGTGGTCGCCTACGCCCTGGCCGGCACGATGGACATCGACCTGGCCAATGAGCCGATCGGTGAGGACACCGAGGGCAACCCGGTCTACCTGCGGGAGATCTGGCCGAACAGCGCCGAGATCCAGGACGTCATCGCCCAGGCGATCGGCGCCACCGGGTTCAGCGCCGCGTACGCCGACGTCTTCGCCGGTGACGAGCGGTGGCAGTCGCTGCCCACCCCGACCGGTGACACCTTCGCCTGGGAGAACGACTCCACCTACGTGCGTAAGCCCCCGTACTTCGAGGGCATGCAGCAGGAGCCGACCCCGGTCGTCGACATCGCCGGTGCCCGGGTGCTGGCCAAGCTGGGTGACTCGGTGACCACCGACCACATCTCGCCGGCGGGCGCGATCAAGGCCGACTCCCCGGCCGGCACGTACCTCGCCGAGCACGGTGTGCCCCGCCACGAGTTCAACTCGTACGGGTCCCGCCGGGGCAACCACGAGGTGATGATCCGGGGCACGTTCGCCAACATCCGGCTGCGCAACCAGCTGGTGCCCGGGGTGGAGGGCGGCTTCACCGTCAACCACCTCACCGGTGAGCAGACCTCGATCTACGACGCCTCGATGGCCTACCAGGAGGCCGGCGTCCCGCTGGTCATCCTGGCCGGCAAGGAGTACGGCTCGGGGTCGTCGCGGGACTGGGCGGCCAAGGGCACGATGCTGCTGGGCGTCCGCGCGGTCATCGCCGAGTCGTACGAGCGGATCCACCGCTCCAACCTGATCGGCATGGGCGTGCTGCCGCTGCAGTTCCCGGTGGACGTCACCGCCGAGTCGCTGGGGCTCACCGGCACCGAGACGTTCACCATCACCGGGGTGACCGCCCTCAACGACGGCGAGACCCCGCGTACGGTGCAGGTCAGCACCGACACCGGCGTGGAGTTCGACGCCGTGGTGCGGATCGACACCCCCGGTGAGGCGGACTACTACCGGCACGGCGGCATCCTGCAGTTCGTGCTGCGCCGCATGATCGCCAACTGATCGCGTTCGGCTGGTCGAGGGCCGCTCCCGCTTCGGCGGGGGCGGCCTTCGCCGGACTAGCCGAGGAACGCCTGCGGTCAGGGCGCGAGGGCTGCCAGCCGTTGGTCTATCGCCGCATCCACGGCCCGGATGTCGTAGCCACGTAGCCGCCGTCGCAGGCTGGCCGCCCGAAGCGCGTCTCGCGCGGCAGCCCGCAACACTGCGCTGTCGGTGGCCAGTGCCCCGTCGACCTCGGCGAAGAGACTTTCGACCTGACGCATGTCGTAGCCGCGCAGAGTAACCACGAACGGCAGTTGCATGCGGCCACCATATCGGTCGCCGACCGCGCCCAACAGGGATGCGTGACTGGGTGAGCGCTCAGCGCAGCCGCAGCGGGCGTCATCGGCGTACGCGACTCCAAGGACCCGGCCGGTCCGGCGCTCACCTTCGACCCGGCGGCCTGGTCCCGATTCCTGGCGTCGGCCAAGCGCGGCTGAACCTCTGGGAGGTTCCCGGCGCGGCCCAGGCCGCGCCACCGCCTGAAAGCCGAGATCTTGGACAGTTTCCGTCAGCCGAAGACGGAAACTGTCCAAGATTCACAGTGCTAGTCCTCCCCGACGCCCCGACCGGCGTCTTCGACACGGCCGGACCACCAAACGCACAAGCGCGGTCCGGCCGTCGGGACTCGGCCGGCTCAGAGCCGACGCGCTCGTCTAGGGCGCGAGTTCGGCCGCCCGGTCCAGCAGCGCGCGACGCTCGGCGGTCGAGCCCACCGTCGCCGCCGCCTCCCGGAACAGTCCGGCGGCCCGACGTCGGTCGCCCTGCCGGGCCACCAGATCGGCCTCCACCGCCCCCGCGAGCGGGTAGCCGTCCAGCCCTCCCCCGGCCCGCGCCGCGTCCAGCAGAGCCAACCCGACGGTCGGCCCGTACGCGTACCCGTGCGCGACAGCGCGGTTGAGCGCGACCACCGGGGAGGGCCGGAGGTCGGCCAGCGCGTCGTAGGCCCGCGCGATGGTCGGCCAGTCGGTGTCGTCGGCCGACGCGGCGGTGGCGTGGCAGGCGGCGATCCGGGCCTGCCACGCGTACGGCCCGTCGTGGCGTACCCGATGGAGGGCTTCCAGGCCCTCGGCGACGGCCGCGTGATCCCACAGTGAGCGGTCCTGCCGTTGCAGGGTGAGCAGGTTGCCGGCGGCGTCGCGGCGGGCGTCCCGGCGGGAGTGCTGGAACAGGCACAGCGCCAGGAGCGCCGCCACCTCGGACTGCTCCGGCATCAGCCGGTCGAGCAGCCGGGCCAGTCGGACCGCCTCGTCGGCGAAGGCCGGCTCGCCGTCGGCGACGTAGCCTCGGGTGAACAGCAGGTACAGCACCGCGAGGACGCCCGGCAACCGCTCGGTCAACGCCGGCCCGGCCGGTACCCGGTACGGGATGCCGGCCTGCGCGATGCGCGTGCGGGCCCGGGTCAACCGCCGGGTCATCGTCGACTCGGTGACCAGCAGAAGCCGGGCGATGGCGGCGGTCGGCACCCCGCAGACGGTACGCAGCGTCAGCGCCACCCGGGCCTCGAAGGCGAGGGCCGGATGGCAGCAGGTGAAGATGAGCCGTAGCCGGTCGTCCACCACGTCCTCCCCCACCTCGGGCTCGGGCTGCGCGTCAGGGGGCGTGAGCAAGGCGAGGTCGTGCAGCTTGCGGCGTTCCACTGTGGCCCGCCGCAGCGCGTCGATCGCCCGGTTGCGGGCCACCGTCATGAGCCAGCCGCCCGGGTTGTCCGGCACACCGTCGACGGGCCAGCGCTCCAGGGCGACGGTCACCGACTCCTGGGCGCAGTCCTCGGCCAACGCCCAGTCCCCGGTCACCCTGATCAGGGTCGCGACGATCCGGGGGTACGCCTCGACGCCGGCGGCCGCGACGGCTTCCGCCGCCGCGCCGACCGGTGCCCCCGTGCGCACCGGCCGGCGCTGCGATGTGGGCACCGTCAGTCGGGCAGGTCCGCGAACGGACGCAGTTCCAGTCGCCCCGCACGGGCCATCGGGTGGGTGCGGGCCACCTCGATCGCCTCGTCCAGGTCAGCGCACTCGATCAGGTCGAAGCCGACGATCACCTCGGCGGTCTCCGCGAACGGCCCCTCGGAGACGAGCAGCTCACCGTTGCGCACCCGGACGGTGGTGGCCGCGCTGGTCGGCGCCAGCACGTCGCCGGTCAGGCGGCGGCCACGAGAGTCGTTCTCCGCCACCCACTTGTGGATGTCGGGCAGTTCGGTGGGGTCGGTGTCCGGCTCGCTGTCGCTGCACACGAACATCATGTATTTCATCTGGTCGCTCCCTGGTCTCTCGGGGTGTCGCCAGCATGACGATCGGCCGACGGCGTTCCGGACACCCTCCCCCGAAAAACGTCGGTCAGTCTCCGCTGGCGGCGCGGCGACGGGCCTCGCGGGTCTTCATGGCGTGCTCCATCAGCGTGACGAGCACCTCCTTGCTGGACTCGCGCTGCCGGGCGTCGCAGAGCAGCACCGGCACCCCCGGGTCCAGGTTCAGCGCGGCCTGCACCTCGTCGAGCCGGTACTGCCGGGCGTCGGCGAAGCAGTTCACCGCCACCACGAACGGCGTACCCCGGCCCTCGAAGTAGTCGATCGACGGGAAGCAGTCGGCGAGCCGGCGGGTGTCGGCCAGCACCACGGCACCGATCGCGCCCAACGCCAACTCGTCCCAGACGAACCAGAACCGGTCCTGCCCGGGCGTGCCGAACAGGTACAGCACCAGGTCGTCGCTGATGGTGATCCGGCCGAAGTCCATGGCCACGGTGGTCGTGGACTTGCCCTCCACTCCGGAGAGGTCGTCGATGCCGACACCGGACTCGGTCAGCACCTCCTCGGTGCGCAGGGGCCGGGTCTCGCTGACCGCACCGACCATGGTCGTCTTGCCCACGCCGAAGCCGCCGGCGACCAGGATCTTGATCGCGGTGGGCAGTGTCGTCGCTCCGGCCGGCCGGTCAGAGTGCCCGTAGTCCATTGATTACCGCCTCGAAGATGCTGTTGTCGGGAAGACCGGCCGTGGTCTGCGGCTCGCGGACCCGCACCAGGCTGCGGGCCGCCAGGTCACCGAGGAGCACCCGGATGGTGCCCACCGGCAGGTCGAGATGAGCGGCGATCTCGGCGACGGACTGTATGCGCTGGCACAAGCCGACGATCGCCACGTGCTCCGGACCGAGACCGATCTCCGGCGTGACCTCGGCTTGGGTCGCGGTGACCAGGGAGATCAGGTCGAAGGTGCCGGTGACCGGGCGGGCTCGCCCGCGCGTCACCGCGTATGGGCGTACGACCGGACCCGCGTGGTCATCCACCCACTGATGGTCTGCGGACTCCCCCTGGACCGTCATCGCCGCTACCTCTCGTCGACCGACTGCTCAGTTGCCCGGGAAGGAGACGCGACGTACTTGCCGACGCGGGTGACCAGCATCGCCATCTCGTAGGCGATCAGGCCCACGTCGGCGTCCTCGCTGGCCAGGACCGCCAGGCAGGCGTTGCGCCCGGCCGCCGTGACGAACAGGAACGACGACTGCATCTCGATGATGGTCTGCTGCACCTGCCCGCCGCCGAAGCGCTTCCCGGCGCCTCGGGCCAGGCTCTGGATGCCCGCCGCCATCGCCGCCAGGTGCTCACCGTCGTCCCGGCTCAGCCCTTGGGAGGAGGCCATCAACAGCCCGTCGCTGGAGAGCGCGACCGCATGCTCGGCCTGCTTCACCCGGCCCACCAGATCGTCCAGCAACCACGTCAGGTCGGCACTCGAAGCCGTCTTCTGCGCCACTTCGTCGTCCTCTTCTCGCCCGGCTGTTGCGCCGTGTTCGTCTAGGGCTGACCGTCACGCCGTGCGGGGATTCCCGCACTTCGACAGCCGGTCAGGGGGCTTGGGGGTCCTCGTCGCTCGGCTCGGGCGTCGCCGTCGTCGGGGCGCCGGACGGGCCACCGAGCAGCCGTGCCGCGTCGGTGCGGCCACGACGGGTGCCGGTCTGGTAGGAGCTCATCATCCGGCGCACCTGCTCCGGCTGGCGCACCACATCCTCGTCGTCACTCTCCGACTCCGCTGGGTCGTCCCGTAGCTCGGGAACGATGTTCGCCTGTCGGACCCGGACCGGGAGACCGGAGTCGGTTCGCGCCGCCTCGGCCTGGTCGGGCGTCGGGGCGTCGCCGCCGGTGGCGACCGGAGGGCCGTCGTCGGCCGTGACGGGTGCTTCCACGCGCTCCGCCCCTCGGGTGCGGTCGACAGCGGGCAGGCCGGTGGGAACCGTGGGTGCTTCCAGCGCCGGCACGGCCGGACCACGCCGGGCCCGGACGGGCAGTTCGGGCGTCGCGGTCGTCCGCTGCCGGGTGGGCAGGGCGGTGTCGCCCTCGTCGGCCGACGTCGCCGGGTCGGCACCGTCCGACGTGGGCGCTGCCGGGACGACCGCTTCCGGTACGTCCGACGCGGTCGCTGGCGTCGCGGCCAGCGCGACGGGTGCGAGGGCCGTCGACCGGCCGGCGTCGGCGGAGTTCGTCGACGGCGTCGGAGCGGCCGAGCCGGTCCGCATCGAGCCGGAGTCCTCCGGGTTGGGACCGTCCTCGGTGACCAGTTCGAGCGGGATCAGCACGACCGCCGTGGTTCCGCCGTACGCCGACTCCTTCAACCGCACCCGCACACCGTGCCGCTCGGTCAGCCGGCTGACCACGTAGAGGCCGAGGCGGGAGGCGTTGGCGAGGTTCAGCTCGGACTGGTCGACGATCCGGTGGTTCGCCGCGGCCAGGTCCTCCTCGCTCATGCCGAGGCCCCGGTCCTCGATCTCGATGGCGAACCCGTTGGCCACCGACTGGCCACGGACCTCGACGGTGGTGTGCGGCGGGGAGAAGGACAGGCCGTTCTCGATCAGCTCGGCGAGCAGGTGGATCACGTCGCCGACCGCCCGGCCGGCGAGGGAGACCTCACCGAGCGGCAGCACGTTGACGCGGGTGTAGTCCTCCACCTCGGCCACGGCGCCACGTACCACGTCGACCATCGGGACGTTGCGTCGCCAGGCCCGACCGGGGGTGGAGCCGGAGAGGACGATCAGGTTCTCCGCGTTACGCCGCATCCGGGTGGCCAGGTGGTCGACGCGGAACAGGTCCTCCAGCTCCTCCGCGTCGTGTTCACGGCGCTCCATCGCGTCCAGCAGGGTGAGCTGGCGGTGTACGAGTGCCTGGGTGCGGCGGGCCAGGCTGAGGAAGACCTCGCGGACGTTGCGACGCAGGTCGGCCTGCTCGACGGCGGTCCGCAGAGCGGTCTCCTGGACGGCGTTGAACGCCTTTCCGACCTGGCCGATCTCGTCGGTGCCGAATTCCAGCGGCGGTGCCTCGGTGGCCACGTCGACCTCCTCGCCGCGGCCGAGCCGATCGACCACGCGTGGCAGCCGCTCGTCGGCGAGCTGCCAGGCGGCCTCCCGCAGTCGGCCCAACTGGCGTAGCAGGGCGCGAGCAGTGGTGATCGAGACGACGACGGAGGCGATGACGGCGAGCAGACCCAGACCGGCGGCGAGCACCAGCCGGATGACCACCCAGACCGCCACCGGCGTGGCGCGCTTCACCAGAGCGTCACCACCGGCCAGGACGACGGCTTCCTGCTCCTTGAGGGAGGGATCGATCGCGGCCTGCCAGTCGCCGGCCTCGACCGGCAGCGGCGCGTTGGGGCGACCGACGGTGACCATCCGGTCTTCGAGGGCGCGGAGGCGGGTGAAGGCCTGCCCCTCGGTCATCTGGACGTAGCGCTCACGGTCGGCGTCCGGCAGCTCGGCCAACGCCTCGGCGACCAGGAACCGTTGCGCGCCGACCAGGTGGGCGAACTGGGTGTACTCCGGGGCGCTGACCCGACCGGCGGCGGCCATCCCGGCGAAGAGCGCGTCCTCCTGCGACATCAGCTCCCGTACCCGCACGAGCCGGGTGAGGTTGACGGTGTCCTGGGCGATCTGCTCGTCGTCGAGTTGACCCATCGCCGCGTACACCCGGAACAGCGAGTCGAGGACCCCGGTGTACGCCGCGGCCGCGCCGGCCCGGTCCACGGAGCCGGAGACGACGGCCGCACGCATCTCGCCGAGCCCGTCCAGTCGGGCCACCATCTCGTCGATCCGACCGATCAGTTCGTCGCTCGACGCGAACCGGGCCCGCCAACTGCGGGCCGACTCGGCGAAGGTGGTCGCGCTCTTCTCGCTGCGCTCCTGCTGCGCCTGCAACTCCTGTGCCAGGCCCTGATCGCGGCGGCCGAGGTAGGCCACCGACATCCGACGCTCCCGCTGAAGCTCGGTGAGCAGTGACTCACTCGGTTGCGCGACCTGCGAGTCGAGCGTCTGCGCACCGAGCACGTTGAAGCCGTCGCGCAGGGTCACCCAGGCCGCGAACGCCCAGAGCGCGGCGAGCGAGACCAGCAGGGCCACAATCTTGGTGCGCAAACTTGCACTGCGGGAAGCCATCCCACCCGTCCCTCGACCGTTTCGATTGGCTGAACGAGCCCAGCCCCCGGCCCGGCGCACGCTAGCAGTGTCCGGAATTTCACTCAAGCGGTGCAGACCAACGGCTATCCGGGATATGGGCGGATCCGCCCAGCCGCGCCGCCGCCGAAACCCGGGCAGCCGCCACCGTCGCTCGGACTATCACCGCCGGATGATAAAGGTCTTTGTCATGCCACAGTGGATGATCGGTACGCTCATCCTGCATTGTGGACAGACGGTGGGCGGCGGCGACGCCCGCGGCACGGATCGTGGGTGACGGCGGCGCGGCCAGCAACACGAGCAGCCCGTAGGCGGTCTCCTCCGCCGTGCCACACCAGCGCCCCCACGAACCGTCGGCCCGCTGGGTGTCGAGCACCCAGGAGACGGCCCGCCGCAATGCGTGGCGTGCCGACGGCCCGCCGTACTCCCGGAGCGCCAGCGTGACGCAGTAGGTGGCGTAGTACGGCGAGGCGTGCCACCGGTCCGACCATCGACCGTCGGGTTCCTGCCGGTCGAGCAGCCATCCGGTGAGCCGGCGCAGCACGGGCGCCGGGGACGGGCCGCCGCCGCCGACGCACCGACCGAACGCCTCCAACACGTGCGCGTTGGTGGTCACCGACGAGCCGTCCTCGCCCTGCCAGGTGCCGAAGTGCTCACCAGCGTCGAAGCGGCCCAGGCACGACGGATCGGCGGGGTGCCCCAGGAGGGCCAGCGCGTACAACGTCACGGCCGTCGTGTCGGCGTCGGTGGGCAGCCCCGGGCCGGTGGCCGCACCGTCGGGTCCCACCGCGTCGCGCAGCCCGGCGAGCAGCTCCGGCGGCACCGTCGGGAGCACACCGGCCCGCGCGAGGGTGCTCAGCACCCACGCCCGTTCGAACACGGTGATCGGAGTGGCACACGGGACCGCTCCACCGTGCTCGTCGGCTGCCCGAATGAGGTAGTCCAGCGTGGCGGATTGAGTACCGTCGGGGTCGCCGAGCCACGCGGCGGTGGCGGCCGGCGAGGCTCCGACCGGGCCGGCGGCGGTGGCGGTGACACCTGCCGCACGCCGGGCGGCCGGGCCGAGGACCTCCAACGCGTGCAGCAGCTTGGGCGGAATCGGCCGACCGGACCCCAGCAGCAGGCGTACCCGGTCGAGCCGCTGCCGGTCCAGGCCGTCGGGCATCGCCGGCGCGCCGACGCCTCGCCAGTGGACCAACCGCGTCGGCGGGTCGGCGAGGTGGTCGGCGATCCGGTCGACGAGTGCCGGAACGATCAGGTCCGCGGCCGGCAGGTCCGGCACGGGGTGGGTCGCCGGGCCGGTCGCCCGGTCGAACAGCAGTCGAAGTCCACGATCGACGGCATCGGACACCGCCTCGGGAGACCAGCCCGCCGGTTCGACGCGCAGCAACGTCGCGAGCAGCCCCTCCACGGCGCTCAGGGTGGGCACCAGCGCGTACCCGTCCGGCCCGCCCCAGCCGCCGTCCGGGCGCTGCCCGGCGAGCAGGTACCGGATCCGGTCGGCGTGGCGTGGCAGCCAGGGGGCCAGGGAGACCAGACGGGCGGTCTCGTACGGCGAGGCGGACGTACGGCCGGACGGGTGCCGGCTCAGCTCGGCGATCACCTCGGCGACGTCGCGCGCCGGCCCGCGATCTCTGGACGCCCCGGCGTCCTGGACCAACGCCCCGGTGCTCACGACACTCCCCAGAAGTCGGTGCTCCGGTAGAAGCCGGTGGTGTAGCCGAGCTGCCGGGTCAGGTACGCCGCCTCCCTCGGGCAGTCGACCCGCAACTCCTCCAGCAGGTCGGTCGCCTCCGCGACCAGGCGCTTCAGTTCCTGTTCCACGACTGACCGGTCGTCCACCAGCATGATCGCGTTCAGGTCGCCCCAGCGAAGGTCCCGCTCGTACGTACTCAGGTCGTTGACCAGTCGAAGAGCGCGTTGTACCGCGTCACTCACGATGACCAGCCGGTCGAGCGCGGCCTCCGTCTCGGCCGCGCCGGTCCGGATCCATTGCAGGACGTTCACGAGAGTGCTGGCCAGGTTGTCCGCGTTGTCCAGGTACTCGGCGAGGCTGGGCCGCGCCCGGAGGTCGTCGCCCATCGCCGTCTTCCACTGCCACTCCTGCCGCATGGCCAGCAGGCTTCGACGGGCCGCCGCCCGCCATGCCCCACCCAGCCGGTCGAATGCGGGCGCGGCAGCCAGGTCGTCGTGGAGAGCAGCGAGGAACCGTTGCAGTGGCTCGTCGGCCGACGGCGGTTCACCGTCGGCCACCCGAAGCTGCCCCCGCACCAGCCGGTCGAGCTCGGCGGCAGAGGTGGCCAGCCGGTCCACCTGCCAGTCCAGCGCGAACACCCAGAGCACGGCCCGATTGGTCAGTCGCAGCTCGGCGGCCGCACACCAGGGCGCGCTGAACGCGGTGACCAGCGCGATGGTGCTGGTCAAAGCGCCGTCGAAGGGCCCTTCCGCGAAAAGGTCCGGGTGCGCGGTCAGACACCGTTGCAGGTCACGTTGCCCCTGGGCGGCGAGGGCACAGACGCGCCCGTGCTCGGCGGCCTGCTGGAGGTCGTCGCTGATCGCAGATCGTTGTGCCACTGCTAGGCCAGGGCCGGTTGCCGATGGGGGGTGAGCAGCAGCGGCACCCGTTCCCGTGGTCGCAGCGACGCCGCCAGTTTCGCCGACGGCATCCCGGGCGTGCAGAGTCGGTACCGGAATCGGCTGAGCAGGGTCGCCACGATCAGTGGCGCCTCGAGCTGGAAGAGGTACTGGCCGATGCACTGGTGAGCGCCGCCACCGAACGGGTAGTAGGCGTAGCGGTGAGCGCGCCGGGGAGCGTCGGGCGCGAAGCGTTCCGGGTCGAACACCTCCGGCCGGTCCCAGAAGCGGGCCAGCCGCTGGGTCACGTACGGGCTCAGGATGATCGTGCTGCCGGCCCTGACCCGGGTGCCGTCGATGACGTCGTCGGCGACAGCGGTGCGGGGCACCAACCAGCCGGACGGGTAGGCACGCAGGAGTTCGTCCAGCACCATCCGCAGGTAGCGCAGTTCGCCGAGCTGTTTCTTGTCGATCACGTCGTCGGGGCCGACCACGCGATCGATCTCCTCGTAGAGCCGCGCGGCGACGTCGGGCTGTTGCTCCAGCAGCGGGAAGAGCCAGGTGAGCACGACGTACGTGGTCTCGGTCGTGGTGGCGAACATCGACACCAGATCGTCGCGTACCCGCTGCTCGTCGAGTCTGCGGCCGTGTGCGTCACGGGCCCGGGCCAGCGACGCGACGATGTCGTCGCCCTCGTCGTCCTCGGCTCGGGCGGCATGGACCAGCGGCAGCAGGATGTCGTCGATGTTCCGGACCGCCTGGCGGAAGGCGCGGTCGCCGGGCATCGGCACGGCGTCCGGCATGAACGGGGTGAGCAGCCGGAAGCGCAGCGCGTTGGCCACGGTGTCCTGTTCCGCGACGACCCGTACGGCGTCGGCGACGGTGATCCGGTCGCCGAAGAAGACCTTGATGACGGCCTGGCAGATGATCCGGGAGATCTCGTCGGCCGCGTCGACCGGTTCGCCGTTGCGGGCCGGGAGTTTCAGGTCGTCGACCGCATCGCTGATCGCCCGGCTCAGATCGCCGATCGCGGCGTCGAGCCGTTTCGGCGTGAAGTGGACCTGGAGCCGCCGTCGGCTCGCCTCCCACTGTGGCCCCTCGGAGAGGATGCCGTCACCGCCGAGCTTCTTGACCGACTGCCAGAGCATGCTGTCGCCGGCCCGGGTGTAGTTGGCGGCGTTGTCACGGAGCACGTGCTGGACGTGTGCGGGCTCGGTGACCAGGTACGGGCGGATGGTGCCGAGGTTCAGTCGCACGATCTGCCCGGGTGCCGAGTCGGCCAGCCCGACCATCGTGCCCAGTGGATCACGGAGCAACCCGGGTAACGTCCGCCGGAGGGTGGCCACGTATGGATCACGGCGGGTCGGCATGGTCGGCTCAGTCATCGTTCACCTGCACGGGTCCGTCCTCTCCGGTGGCACCGCACTGCGGGTCGCGCTTCGTGCTGCCTCGGCGATGGCGCGTGACCATCAGGCAGAGCTTCGCATTCGCGAATCCGCTTCACCAGCAGGCGGATCGGGGAGACTTTTCGCTCAGGCCGGGTGATTTGTGCCTTTGATCCGGACCGGCACGGCCCATCCACGAGAATCCCGCAGGTGGTGCCCCCGTGATGAGCACCGCGTGAGGCCATCCGGACGGAGAGTGAAAAATGGCACATTGACGCGTCGGCGTCGGTGTGATCCAGGCTGACGACCAGGACACAAGCGGCTGACGAATCCAGGCGTTTCCGGGGCCGCTGTGCCAGGCTCAGGAGCATGGACGACAAGACCATCCTGAACCGGATCTCCGAGCTGGTCGACGAGGAACACAAGCTGCGTGCCGAGGCGCAGGCCCACGAGTCGGGCACCGCGGGCGAGGCCAGCGAGCGACTGCGCGCCCTGGAGGAGTCCCTCGACCAGTGCTGGGACCTGCTGCGCCGCCGACGGGCCGCCCGGGACACCCACGGCGACCCGGACGCGCAGGGCGAACGCCCCAAGCCCGAGGTGGAGCGCTACCTGCAGTGACGGCACAGCGGGTCGGGCGGTCCGACCGCCCGACCCGCTCCGATCAGCGCAGCCCCGCCTCGCGGAGCAACTCACCGGTCAACGTACCGGGATCGGTCTGCTCGGCGGGCAGCCCTCGAGCCGCGAACCAGGCCCCGACCACCCGCACGTCACGTGCCAGGAACTCCGGACCCTGCGGGTTGGCCACCACGTCGACCACCTGCGGCAGGTCGATCACGACCAGCCGCCCCCGGTGCACGAGCAGGTTGTACGGCGACAGGTCACCGTGCGCGTAACCCGCCCGGGCCAACACCCGCAGCGCCTCCACGAGTTGCGCCCACAGGTCGCGCAGCTCGGCCGGGCCGGGTCGCAGCTGAGCCAGTCGGGGCGCGGCCTGCCCCGACTCGGCGTCGCCGACGAACTCCAGCATCAGCTCGGTGCCCCGTAGCTGCACCGGGTACGGCACGGCGATCCGGTCGTGCCCGGCCCCGATCTCCCAGAGCCGGGCCAGAGCCGCGAACTCCGCCGCCGCCCACTGCCCGGCGATCATCTGCCGACCGAACGCCGTGCGCCCGGCCATCGCCCGGTTCTCCCGGGACCGACGCACCCGACGACCCTCCAGATAACCGGCGTCGCGGTGGAACAACCGGTGCTCGGGATCCCGGTAGCGTTTGACCGCCAGCAGACAGGACCGGTCGGTGTCGGGCACGGCCCGGCGGACCAGGTGGACGTCCGCCTCCTTGCCCGTCTTCAGCACACCCAACTCGGTGTCCCGGGCGGCCAACTCGGTGACCAGCCAGGCTGGGTGCGGCTCCGGCCCGTGCACGGCGTCGTCCCAGGACGACCAGTGGTCGCCGGTGTCCGGATCGGGCTCGCCGTCCGGGTCGGCGGGCGGCTCGGTGGGCCGCCCGCGCTTCAGGAACTGCGGTTCGTCGTCGTCGAAGCGGCTCTTGCCGCGGCTCCGGCGCTCCAGCGCCGGGAAGTCGTGATCGCGCACTGTGGTGAGGTTCCCTTGGTCGAGGCTGAGCTAGGCGGCTGGAATCGACCTGCGAAGACGGTCATGACCGACCTCCTCTCCTCGACCGGGCCCACGCCCGGGACGCACCATGCGCAGGACCACTCTCACGGCCACGCGACACCCGGTCAACCGAATTACCGCCGACCGCACGCCGGTGCGTCGCGACCGCCGCGCCCCGCTCCCCCGCCTCGCCTCGCCTCGCCCCGCCCCGCCCCGCCCCTCGGGCATGATCCGCCCCGCCCCGCCCTCGGGCATGATCCGCACAACAACCCTGATGTTGCTGCCTCCGGGCGCGTGGAGGCAGCAACATCAGGGAAACTGCGCGGGCGCGCCCGGGCGCGCCGTGCGCATCAGGCGCAGCGCGCAACGCGGGCGCAACGCAGGCGCGCCGTGCACATCGGGCGCAGCGCGCAGCGCGGGCGCACCGCGCACACCCGCGCGGACAGGACCGCCCTCAGCGGGCCAGTACGGTGGCGACGGCGGCGATCAGCCCGTCCACGGTGTGGCTCGGCGCGAACCGGACGTCCGACCAGGTACGTCCCCGGTGCAGCCAGACACTCGGCAGCCCGACGGCGGCGGCGCCACCGATGTCCGCCTCCGGGCTGTCGCCGACCACCCAGGCGCCGCGCAGCGGCATCCGGACCCGCTGGGCGGCGAGCGCGAAGATCCTCGGGTTGGGCTTGCTGACGCCGGCCTCCTCGGAGATCACCCAGTCCGCGACGTACCGGTCCAGGCCGGTCTGGCGAATCTTGGCGTCCTCGACGCGTACCGTGCCGTTGCAGACCACCACCGGCACCCACCCGGCGTCGTCGGCGATCCGCAGCGCGCAGGCGGTCAACGAGTCGAGCCGGGTCTGCGCCACCACCCCGTCGTGCAGCTCCTCCACCAGGTCGATCGAGGGGATGCGCAGCTCGTAGCGGTCCCGGATGGCATCGGCGAGATCCCATCGGTCGGTCAGACCGTCGGCGTCGATCGAGACCAGCCAGTCGATGTCGGTGTGGGGCGCGCCGATGCCGGCCAGGAAGCGCTCACCCCAGCGGCGGAACGGCCCGGCCCGATCCAGCAGGGTGTTGTCCAGGTCCAGCAGGAGCAGTGGCACTCGGGCACCCTACGGGACCGACGTGTCCGCCAACAGAGCCGGCGGGTTTCGACCTCACGACGTGCTCAGCCGGACATCGACACCCGGGCCCCGCCCTGGTCCGGCAGTCGATCGGCGAGCATCGAATGGGCCGTCCGGGTGGCCGCGAGCACGGCGGGTTCCAGCGTCGCCACGAGCACCGCGGTGCCCTCGTCAGCGCCCCGCGCCAGCACCCGGCCCTCGGGGTCGTAGACCGCCGCGCCGCCGTTGAACCGCCACGGGTCGTCGCCGCCGACGGCGTTGGCGAAGACCACGAACATCGTGTTGTCCAGGGCTCGCGCGGCGTAGTAGAGGTCCCGGCGGTGCTCGGAGCCGGCCAGGTATCCGCTGGGGCACAGGTAACCGTGTGCGCCGTCGAGTGCGGCGGCCCGCCCGTGCTCGGGGAAACAGCCGTCGTAGCAGATGCCGAGGCCGAGCCGCCATCCGTCGACGAGCAGCGTGGCACCGCGACCGCCGGCGCTGAACAGCTCGCCCTCGTCACCCCACAGCTGCTGCTTGTCGTACCCCACCCGGACCGCGCCGGTGCGGTCCACCACGAGCGCGCCGATGGTCCGGCGTCGGTCCTGGTGGCGGACGGCGGCGCCGACCACGACGGTGACGCCGGCCTCGCGCGCCGCGTCGCGCAGCGGGTCCAGGCGGGCGTCCGCGACGACCCCGGCCGGGTCGGCCGCGATGTCCGTGCCGGCCGGGTCGGCGGCGAGGGTCGGCGGGTGGTACGCGCACAGGAACAGCTCCGGCAGGACGGCCACCCGGGCATCCCGCTCACCGGCCCGGCGGACGAGGTCGGCGGCGAGGAGTGTGTTGCCGACGACGTCACCTGGAGTCGGTGTGGCCTGGATGGTGGCCACGGTCAGCGGAGTGGTGGGGACGGTCTGCGGCGGGATCACCGGGCGATGGTAATCGGCGGACTCCCAAGCCGTACGTACGGTTTGCGTGACCCGGGGTGACCTGCAACGATCGACGCGTGCCCAGAGTAAGTCAGGACCAGCTCGACGCGCGCCGGCAGGAGATCCTCGCCGCGGCCCGGGCGTGTTTCGCCCGGCTCGGCTACGAGGGGGCGACCGTCCGCCGCCTCGAGGAGGCCACCGGCCTGTCCCGTGGCGCCATCTTCCACCACTTCCGGGACAAGGACTCGCTCTTCCTGGCCGTCGCCGAGGACGACGCCGCGGCCATGGTCGAGACGGTGGCCCGCAACGGTCTGGTGCAGGTGATGCGTGACCTGCTCGCCCGCGCCGTCTCCCCGGACACCACCGGCTGGCTGGGCAGCCAACTGGAGGTCTCCCGCCGCCTGCGCACCGACCCGGCGTTCGCCAAGCGCTGGGCCGAGCGGTCCGCGGCGATCGCCGAGGCGACCCGCGACCGGCTGGCCCGCCAGCGCGACGCCGGGGTGCTGCGCGAGGACGTCCCGATCGACGTGCTGGCCCAGTTCCTGGAACTGGCCTACGACGGTCTGGTGCTGCACCTGGCCATGGGGCGACCGGCCGGCGACCTGGGCCCGGTGCTCGACCTCGTGGAGGAGGCGGTCCGCCGCCACTGAGTGCGCGGACAGCGGTCCGTCGACCGTGGCGAGGCTGCTCCACAATGGGGCCGCGGATCCCTCCGGTGACAGGAGCAGTCGATGATCGTTCACGCCGCGTCCGGCGACACCTGGGGCGTCTCCGGCCCGACTTTCCTCCGGTTCTACCTGGTGGCAGCCGCCCTGGTGGTGGCTGTCGCGGTCTACCACCGGGTCCGGCTGGCCGCCGGGTCGACGACCGCCCCGACCGCCGATGCACTCGGGCCGCAGCAGGTCGCGTACCTCAACGGTGGGCCTCGGCTCGCCGTCCACGCCGCGCTCGGCGGCCTCCGTGGCAGCGGCGCGATCGGCGTACGACCGGACCGCCGACTGACCACAGGGGGTGCCGCGCCCACCGGGCTCACCCCGTTGGAGCAGGCCGTCCACTGGGCCGCGCACCAGCACGCCCGGGTCGCGGACCTGCCGAAGGACGAGCGCGTACGCGCCGCGCTGGACCAACTCCGCGACGGCCTGGAGCACCGAGGGCTACTGAACACCGACGCGCAGCGCGCGCGTGCCCGCCTCTGGACCACGCTCCTGATCGGCCTGCTGGGTCTCGGCGTCTTCCGATTCGTCTCCGGCCTGTTCAACGGTCAGCCGGTCGGCTACCTGCTGCTGACCCTGGTGACGCTCCTGATCGTCACGCTGGTGCTCCGTCGGGCGCCCGCGCTCACCCGGGCCGGTCGAGCGGCGCTGCGCGGCGTGCGCCGCGAGCACACCCACCTCGCCCCGGCGTCCGCGCCGGCCTACGCCACCTACGGGGCGGCCGGTGCGGCGATGGGTGTGGCCCTGTACGGCACCGCCTCGCTCTGGGCACTCGACCCGGGCTTCGCCGAGCAGGCCGAGATCCAGCGCCAGGCCGCCTCCGGCAGTGGCTGGAGCGGAGGCGGCGACGGGTCGTCGGGCGGCGGCGACAGTTCCGGCTCGGACGGTGGCAGCTCCTGCGGTGGCGGGGGCGGATGCGGCGGCGGGGGGTGCGGCGGATGACCGGCCCGTCCGGGGTCGGCATCGGCTGGCGTCCGGAGATCGCGGGTTTCGTGGCCGAGCTACCCGGGCTGCGGTTCGTGGAGGTGGTGGCCGAGTCGGTGCCCGCGTCCGGGCCGCTCCCGCCGGGTCTGGCCCGGCTGCGGGAGCGCGCGGTGACAGTCGTACCCCATGGGGTGCGGCTCTCCCTCGGCGGCGCCGAGCCGGTCGACCCGGCCCGGGTCGCCCACCTGGCCGCGGTGGCGCACCGCGTCGACGCCCCGCTGGTCAGCGAGCACATCGCGTTCGTCCGGGCCGGTGGCCTGGAGGCCGGGCACCTGCTGCCGCTGCCGCGCAGCCGGGAGGCGGTCGACGCGGTCTGCGCCAACGTGGCACGGGCCCAGGCCGAACTGCCGGTGCCGATCGCGCTGGAACCGATCGCCGCGCTTGTCGACTGGCCCGACGACGAGTTGGACGAGGCGGACTTCCTCACCGAGATCCTCGACCGGACCGGGGCGTTGTTGCTCTTGGACGTCGCCAACGTGCACGCCAACGCCCGCAACCGGGGCACCGACCCGCTCGCGTTGCTGGACCGACTGCCGCTGGAGCGGGTGGCGTACGCCCACGTGGCCGGCGGCGCCGAACACGGCGGCTTCTACCACGACACCCACACCGACCCGGTTCCTCCGGCGGTGCTGGAGCTGGTGGGCGCGCTCTGCGCCCGACGGCGACCACCGGCGCTGTTGCTGGAACGCGACGGCCACTACCCGCCGGCCGCCGTCCTCCGCGCCGAACTGGACGCCCTGTCCGCCACCGCCGGCTTTCCGGCCGTGACATGACCGACGACGACGGCACCTCCCCGCCCCGGGCGGGGCTGGCCGAACGGCAGGCCGAACTGGTCGCGGCGCTGGTCGCCGGGGGCCCGCCGCCGGCGGGTTTCGCCCCTGGGCCGCTGGCCGCCACCCGGGCCGCGCTGCTGCGCAAACGCGCCGGTGACGTGGCCCGGCACTGGCCGCTCCTCGCCGCCGGCCTCGGCGCGGAGTGGTCGACGACCTTCGCCGGCTGGGCCGCGGGGCGACCCACCACCGGGTCGCTGCGCGACGGCTGGGACCTGGCCCGCACGCTGCGCGACCAGCACGCGCTTCCCCCGTCGGCCGCCGAGGAGCTGGCCGCCCGGGAGGCACGCCTGCGCTACGACGGGCGTTCCGCGCCACGTCCGCGCCGGTTGCCGGCGGTGGGCCGCGCCGGCGGGGCCGTGGCGGTGCAGATCGGCGGTCGGGTACGCCTGCTACGCGCCGCTCCGCGCCCCACGACGACGGCCACCGTCGCTGGCGACGACGTACCGGATGCGGCAGGATCGAGCTTATGGATCTAGGGCTGACCGACCACGTGTACGTCCTCACCGGCGCCTCCCGCGGGCTGGGCTTCGCGACCGCGCAGTGCCTGGTCGCCGACGGGGCACGGGTGGTCCTCTCGGCCCGTGACCCGGACGCCGTGGCCGCCGCCGCGCAGCAGCTCGGCGGCCCGGAGAATGCCGTGGGGCTGACCGCCGACCTGGCCGACCCGGAGACCCCGGGCCAGCTCGTCGCGGCGGCCCGGGAGCACTTCGGTCGGCTCGACGGCGCGTTGATCTCGGTCGGCGGCCCACCGGCCGGCAACGCGGCGGCGATCAGCGACGAGCAGTGGCGGCTGTCCTTCGAGACCGTCTTTCTGGGCACCATCCGCGCGGTCCGTACGATCGCCGCCGCGCTGCCCGAGGGCGGCGCGATCGGGTTGGTGCTCTCCACCTCGGCCCGGGGTCCGGTGCCCGGCCTCGGCATCTCCAACGGTCTGCGGCCCGGTCTGGTCGGCGCGGCCAAGGACATCGCCGACGACTACGGCCCCCGCGGAGTCAGGGTGGTCGGGCTGCTGCCCGGCCGGATCCTGACCGACCGCAACCGGGAGCTGTTCGCCGCCACCGGCGACCCGGAGCGCGCCCGCGCCGAAGCCGAGGCCGGCATCCCGCTTCGCCGCCTCGGTGACCCGGGCGAGTTCGGTCGGGTGGCCGCGTTCGTGCTCTCCCCCGCCGCGAGCTACCTCACCGGCATCACCGTGCCGGTCGACGGCGGCGCGCTGCGCGGGCTGTGACGCCTGGCCGGGCCGCGCGGCCCGGTGCACCGGGTGAGCCGGCCGGTCCGGTGCGGCCCGGTTCACCAGGTGAGCCGGCCGGTCCGGTGCGGTCCGGTTCAGCCGACGATGCCGACGCGGTGACGCCCGACCCGGTTCGAGCCCGCGCTGCCGGCAGCCATCCTCGACCGAATCGGGCGGAGCTGGCCGCCGCCGCGGACCGGACCATCCCCGACGTCCTCGCGCCGGGCCTGGAGGTGCTCTTCGTCGGCATCAACCCCGGGCTCTGGTCGGCCGCCACCGGGTGGCACTTCGCCCGACCCGGCAACCGGTTCTGGCCGGCGCTGCACGCGGGCGGCTTCACCCCGCGACTGTTGCATCCGAGCGAGCAGGACGAGCTGCCCGCCCTCGGGCTCGGCATCACCAACATGGCCGCCCGGGCCAGCGCCCGCGCCGACGAGCTGAGCACCGAGGAACTGCTCACCGGTGCGGCGATCCTGGCCGACACGGTGGCCCGCCACCGGCCGCGCTGGGTGGCGGTGGTGGGGGTGACCGCGTACCGGATCGGTTTTCAGCGGCCGAAGGCCGCCTTCGGGCCGCAACCGGAGACGTTGGTCGATGCCCGGCTCTGGGTGCTGCCCAACCCGAGCGGCCTGAACGCGCACTTCACCCCGGTCACGCTCGGCCTGGCGTTCGCCGAGTTGCGGGTGGCGGCGGAGCTGCCGGACCGCCGCACGCCACCGACCGCCTGACCGGCGCCGGTCCGGCGGGTCAGCCGGTCGACGCGGCGCGCAGCCGGCGGGCCTCCTTCACCAACCGGCTCGTGCCGCCGCGCGCCGCCACGTCGGCCAGCCCCGGCAGCTCGATGTGGACGCCTGTCGCGCCGGCTGTCTCGGTGGCCAGGGCGAGCAGGTCGGGCGTGCCACGGGGCGCGGTCGGCGCGGCCAGCAACGGCGGTAGCGCGGCGGCGAGGAGCCACCACACACTCAGCCGGGCACCGGCCGCGACCGCGTCCCGCAGCGGGTTCACCGCCCGGGTCAGCGTCACCTGGTTGTCCGCCGCCAGCGCCCCCAACCGCCCGCCGACGCCCGGGGCGTCCAGCTCACCGGCGGCCGCCAGGATCAGGAGGGCGTCGAGGGCGGCGACCCGGTCAGCCTCGTGTCGGGCGCACAGCCCGTACGCCAGCGCCAGGTCGAACGCCGGTCCGCCGACGCCGGTGCACTCGGCGAGCCGCGGCAGCACCGCGCCGAACCCTTCGGCGTCCTCCTGCGCCCCGCTGGCGACACCGGGCAGCAGGCGAGCGGCGACCAGACCCCGATGCCCCGGCAGCAGCGCCGGCCACAGGTCACTCCAGTCGGCGGGCCCCTGCCCGACCCGGCGGACCGCCACGGTGAGCAGGCCGATCGGGTCGGCCACGCCCTCGGGCGGGGTGGTGGCGACGACGGTACGCCGCACCGGCAGGCGGTCGTAGCCGTAGTCGAACCCGTGGCGGCGCTCGCGTCGGCCGACCGTGACCACCTGCTGCACGGGTGCCGGTAGGGCGTCCCCGCGCAGCCAGCCGGCCAGCTCGTCGCCGGCCGGCGTGCCGAGCGCCGCGGCGCGGCTCGCCAGGGCGTCGTCCACGCCGACGGGCACCCGCAGCAGGGCCTGGGTGAGGTCCCACCGCCAGGCGGGCCGGTCGCCGAGTGCGACAAGCCGCTCGTAGAGCACCCCCGGGTCGACGGCCCCGGTGACCGACGTCGGGGCGGCCAGCAGCCCGGGATCGTCCGAGCCGTCCATCCGTTGGCCGATCTCGGCGAGTCGGGCGCAGTAGAGCTGCGAGATCGGAGACTGCGTGGACGACTCATCCGTCGACCGGCGCCGGAAGAGGCGGTCCCTCCAGGTCACCGACTGGCCGAGGATGCGGGCCCACTGGTCACGCCGCCGCTGAGCCTCCGTCGGCGCGGCCGCGGCCAGCAGCACCCCGTTGAACTGGGCCCGGACGTTGGACACCGCCGACCTGCCGTCGTGCCCCCGGATCTCCGCGCGGCGCACCACCGGCGACAGGGCAGCCGCCAACCGGTCCTGCTCGCGGGTGGCCAGCCGGGCCAGACCATCGAGGACCCGCTCCAACGTCAGCGCGGGCCACGCCTGGCCGAGCAACCCGGTGATCTCCTCCACCAGCTCGTCCACGTCGGTGATCGGTGGCGGCGCGAGCGCGGGCGGCACCGGTGGCGGCAGCTCGTCGCCGGGCACCGCGACGGTGGCCGTGGCAGCCGGACGATGGCCGTGCCGCTGCGCCAGGGCCAGCGCGCGGTCGCGCAGGTCGGCGGAGGGTTGGGCGACACCCGACGCCAGGGCCTCGGCGATGTCGGCCGCCCGGTCGGGGTGCTGCCGGACCAGTCGGTCCAACCAGGACAACTGAGCCCGCACCAACGCCTTCTCCGGCCGACCCAGCACGACCCGCGCGGTGTCCAACACCGAGTCGATGTCCAGGTCGCCGTCCGCGTCGCGTAGCGCCCGCTGGGCCAGGCCGGCGACCGGCCCCGGCGCGTCGGCGAGCAACCGCAGATACGCGCTCGCCCGCGCCGTCACCTCTCCCGGCGTGGGCGCCAGCAGGTCGTGCAGGGCCATGAACGGCCGCAACGCGGTCGGCCGATCGCCGCGCAGCAGCCGGCCGAGAACCCCGTCGAGCAGCGTCGACCGGTCCAGTCGGCCCTCGGTCGCCAGCGCCGCCAACGCCGGCGGCACGCCCTGACCGGCGCCGTTGAACGTCAGGTCGGTGCCGATCCCGTCGACCTCGAACAGTCGGGGCAGCAGCGTGTCCAGGAACGGGTCGGCGCGGAGCCGCTCGACGAGGGACTGCGGCCGGCTCTCGAAGCGCGCCATCCACAACGACTGCGCCCATCCGGCGACGAACGCGTCAGCCGTGGGGGGCGGTGCCTTCTCGGCCAGCAGCAGCCCGGCGACGAAGTGCCAACCGTCCCACGAGCGACTGCGGGGCAACCGCTCGGCCAGCCGGTACGCCACCTCGGCCAACCAGGGCACGCCCCGCAGGCGGGCCGCCTCGACGACCGGCTGCGGGTCGGCGTTACCCAGCTCGACCGACCGCCGGCCGAGCAGGGTCGCGGTCTTGGTGGCGGTGCTCAACGTGCCCACCGCGGCCACCGCCAGGGCGGTCGCCTGCTTGTCCGCCCACCAGGTGTCGCGTCGACTTCGGACGTGGGCCGTCAGCTCGTCGCCGAGCGCCCGGCGGGCCGGCTCGTCGAGTGTGCTCAGCAGCTCACCGACGGCGGCCACGTGGCCGAGGCTCAGGCACCTGAGGAAGTGCGTCACACCGCTACCTCCGCGACGGCGGGCACGGTGGGCGGCAGCAGGCTTGGGCACCTCGACATGGCGCACACCGTAGAGCAACCGACCGACATGCGATCGACCGTGAACGGCCGCCCGGGGCTCAGTCGACCGTGAACGGCCGCCCGGGGCTCAGTTCGCGGCGGCCGGTGGCAGCACCTCGTCGGCGCGGTAGGTGCCCAGCGGCATGACCACCGGCTCGGGCCCGGTGGCGTCGACGAACGGGGTGGGCGAGTCGGCGACAGCGAACTGGGTCCGGTACAGCTCGGCGTAGAGCCCGCCGACGGCCACCAGCTCGTCGTGCCGGCCCCGCTCGACGATCCGCCCGCCGTCGAGGACCAGGATCTGGTCGGCGTCGCGCACGGTGGAGAGCCGGTGCGCGATCACCAGGGCGGTCCGGCCGGTCAACGCCACCGCCAACGCCCGTTGCACAGCCGCTTCGCTCTCCGAGTCGAGGTGGGCGGTCGCCTCGTCGAGGATCACGATCGACGGCGCCTTGAGCAGCAGCCGGGCGATCGCGATGCGCTGCTTCTCACCGCCGGAGAACCGGTAGCCGCGTTCCCCGACGGTGGTGTCCAGACCGTCGGGCAGTGCCCGGACCAGGTCGGCCACCTGGGCGCCGGCCAACGCGGCCCAGATCTCGTCGTCGGTGGCGTCGGGCTTGGCGTAGCGCAGGTTCTCGGCGATCGTCTCGTGGAACAGGTGCGAATCCTGGGTGACGACGCCGATCTCGTCGCGCAGGGACGCCAACGTCGCGTCGCGTACGTCCACCCCGCCGACCAGCACCTGACCGTCGCTGACGTCGTAGATCCGGGAGATGAGCATCGACAACGTCGACTTGCCGGCGCCGGACGGGCCGACCAGCGCGACCATCTGCCCCGGCTCCACGCTGAACGAGACACCCTTGAGCACCGGCTCGTTGACGGTGCGGTCGAGCGTCGCGACCTCCTCCAGCGAGGCCAGCGACACCTCCGCGGCGCTCGGGTAGCGGAACCGCACGTCGCGGAAGTCGACCCGACCGGCCCCCCGGGGCACCGGCACCGCGTCCGGCTTCTCCACGATGCCCGGCTTGAGGTCGAGCACCTCGAAGACCCGGTCGAACGAGACCAGGGCGCTCATCACGTCCACCCGGACGTTGGAGAGCGCGGTGAGCGGACCGTACAGCCGGGTGAGCAGCAACGCGAGCGTCACGACGGTGCCCGCGCTGACGCCACCGGTGACCGCGAGCCAACCGCCGAGGCCGTAGGTGAGCGCCTGCGCCAGCGAGGCCACCAGCAGCATCGCCACGAAGAACGTGCGGGAGTACATGGCGGACTGGATGCCGATGTCACGGACCCGTTCGGCCCGGCCGGCGAACCGGCGCGCCTCGATCTCGGGCTGGCCGAAGAGCTTGACCAGCAGTGCCCCGGCCACCCCGAACCGCTCGGTCATCGTCGCGTTCATCTTGGCGTCGAGGTTGTACGCCTCCCGGGTGATGTCGGCCAGCCGCCGACCGACCCGGCGGGCCGGGATGATGAAGATCGGCAACAGCACCAACGAGAGCGCGGTGATCTGCCAGGAGAGGGTGAACATCACCGCGGCGGTGAGCACCAGTTGGATGACGTTGCTGACCACACCGGACAGGGTGGAGGTGAACGCCCGCTGGGCGCCGAGCACGTCGTTGTTGAGCCTGCTGACCAGAGCACCGGTCTGGGTACGCGTGAAGAACTGCAACGGCATCCGCTGCACGTGGTCGTAGACCCGGGTGCGCAGGTTGAAGATGATGCCCTCGCCGATCCGGGCGGAATACCACCGCTGGGCGAGGGAGAGCAACGCGTCGGCGACCGCCAGCGCGGCGATGAACAGGGCCAGCCGCACCACGAGCCGGCCCGCCTCGGCGCCGCCCCGGTTGATCGCGTTGATCACGTCACCGGCGAGCACCGGGGTGGCCACGCCGATGACGGCGGCCAACACGACGGTGGCCAGGAAGACGACGATGTCACGCCGGTAGGGCCGGGCGAAGGCGACGATGCGGCGGGCCACGCCGCGCTTGAGCCGGTGGGTGGCGACCTCGTCCTGGTTGCGCATGGACCGGAGCATGCTCCACCCGGCCATGCCGCCTCCGGACATCGGGTTGGACATCGCTCACCTCCGGGTTGTCGGGCAGACCGCGTCGTCAGGTCAATTCTCCCGACGACTGTGACAACCTCGGTCGTAACCCGGATCTTCCCGTGCGGTCCTTACCTATTCTCCGCTGCCGGCCAGATCGCGGAGCCGACGGGTCTGTGCCTCCCGCTCGGCGCGCTGCTGGTCGGCGTGCGATCGCCCAGCCGCGCCGGCGAGCAACGCCTTGATCTCCACCACCGCGTCCCGGGGCCCGGCGAGCAGACCGGCGGTCAGGTCCTGGACCGCGCCGTCCAACTCGGCCGGAGGCACGACGAGGGTGGCCAGCCCGATCCGGTCCGCCTCGGCGGCGTCCAACCGACGGCCGGTCGCGCAGATCTCCAGCGCGCGGGCGTAGCCGACGAGCTCGACGAGGCGTTTCGTGCCGGCCAGGTCCGGCACCAGGCCCAGGGTCACCTCGGCCATCGACAGTCTCGCGTCGGCGGCGAGAACACGCAGGTCACAGGCGAGCGCGAGCTGAAAGCCCGCACCGATCGCGTGGCCCTGCACGGCGGCGACCGAGATGACGTCCGGGCGGTGCAGCCAGGTGAAGCCGGCCTGGAACTCCGCGATGCGCTCGGCACACTCCTGCTCGGGCAGGGCGGCCAGCTCCGCGAACGAGCCCGGGCCGGAAGCACCGGCGACCGCGAGGTCGAGGCCCGCGGAGAACGCACGCCCCTCGCCCCGGACCACCACCACCCGCACGTCGCCGGGCAGTTCGCGGGAGAAGTCGCTCATCGCCCGCCACATCGAAGGCGTCTGGGCATTGAGCACGTCGGGCCGGCACAACGTCACCGTGGCAACCGGCCCGTCGCAGGTCAGCCGAACCCCGGTCGCCTCGGCGGTCACCGGACGGCCCGGGGCGCGGCGCTGGTGGACGACGCTGAGGGGCGGGTCACGCCTTCTTGCGGCGTCGGGCACCACCGCGCTGACGCAGCTGCACCCCGGACTCGGTGAGCACTCGGTGGATGAACCCGTAGGAACGGCCGGTCGAGGCCGCCAACGCGCGGATGCTTTCCCCCGAGGTGTACCGCTTTACCAGGTCCTTGGCGAGCGTCTGACGCTCGGCTCCGACGATCCGGCGACCTTTCTCAGTGCTGGTGGCTGTGCCAGTGGCTGCCATACTGTGTCCTCACGTCCCAGACTGTGCGGTTCGGATACGGTCCCACCTATTAGACCGCCTCGGACGATCATGCGCCAGATATCAACTCTTCGCCAACCGACACGCTATGCAATGTCAGCTTCCCGATAGAGTGATCCTGGCAATCGGTCGCGTCCGGCCCTCCGGACGTACCCCCCGCAGGCCCCGGCCGCCGCCGACGAGCCGTAACCTGCCGTCGTGATCGACCTGTTCAGCACGGCGGCCGGAGCGGCGGTGGTCTTCGCCGCGACCGAC
Organism: Micromonospora sp. WMMD964; assembly: GCF_029581455.1. Lineage (NCBI taxonomy): Bacteria > Bacillati > Actinomycetota > Actinomycetes > Micromonosporales > Micromonosporaceae > Micromonospora > Micromonospora sp. WMMD964. The sequence continues at coordinate 5,848,566 of NZ_CP120860.1, forward strand.
ATCGACGACATCGTCATTCTGACGCTGTTCTTCGTCGCGGCGCGCACGGCCGGCAGTCCCCGCCCGTGGCAGATTGTCGCCGGCCAATACGTCGGTATCGGTGCGCTCGCGCTGGCGAGTGCGGTGGTGGCGGCCGGGCTACTCGTGGTGCCGGACCCGTGGACAGGGCTTCTCGGCCTCCTGCCGATCGCACTGGGCGTCCGCGCGCTACGGCGCCCAGACGAGGACGACACCCCCATCGTCGTCACCGGAACGCTCGGTGTGGCCGGGGTGACGATCGCAAACGGCGCCGACAACGTGGCCGTCTACGTACCCGTCTTCCGGGCCCTGGGCGTCGCCGACAGCGCGGTGTTCCTCCTGGTGTTCGTGCTGCTCATCGCGCTGTGGTGCGCCGCCGGCGCCTGGCTGGGCGGGCACCCCCGGGTGGTCCGGCTGGTCGAACGCGCCGGTCACTGGCTGGTGCCGACGATCTTCATCGGCATCGGCGTGGTGATCCTGGTCAGCTCCGGCGTCCTCGGCCGACTGGTCGACCCGCTCGGCTGAGAACGCGGCCGAGCGTCGGCGGGCGGGACGCGGTCAGGCCAGCTCGACCAGTTCGAGCAGGTCGTCGCTCCAGGCGTCCTCGTCGCCGTCAGGCAGCAGGATCGCCCGGTCCGGCTTGAGCGCGAGCACCGCCCCCGGGTCGTGGGTGACCAGGACGATCGCGCCCGGGTAGTTGGCGATCGCGTCGAGCACCTGCTCCCGGCTGACCGGGTCGAGGTTGTTCGTCGGCTCGTCCAGCAGCAGCACGTTGGCACCGGAACAGACCAGCGTGGACAGCGCCAGCCGGGTCTTCTCACCACCGGAGAGCACCCCGGCCGGCTTGTTCACGTCGTCACCGGAGAAGAGGAACGCACCGAGGATCTTGCGCAGGTCGGTGTCGGACTGCTCGACGGCGGCGGCGCGCATGTTCTCCAGCACGGTCCGCTCCACGTCCAGCGTCTCGTGCTCCTGGGCGTAGTAGCCCAGCCGCAGGCCGTGACCCGCGTGCACCTCGCCGGTGTCCGGGCTGAGCAGCCCGCCGAGCATCCGCAGCAGCGTCGTCTTGCCGGCGCCGTTGAGCCCCAGGATGGCCACCCGGGAACCCCGGTCCACGGCCACGTTGACGTCTGTGAAGATCTCCAGCGAGCCGTACGACTTGGACAGGCCGGTCGCCGTGAGCGGGGTCTTGCCGCAGGGAGCCGGGCTGGGGAAACGCACCTTGGCCACCCGGTCGGCGACGCGTACCTCCTCCAGGCCGGAGATCAGCTTCTCGGCGCGGCGGGCCATGTTCTGCGCGGCCACCGTCTTCGTCGCCTTGGCCCGCATCTTGTCGGCCTGCGCCATCAGCGCGCCGGCCTTCTTCTCCGCGTTGGCCCGCTCCCGACGGCGACGCCGCTCGTCGGTCTCGCGCGCCTCCAGGTACGCCTTCCAGCCCAGGTTGTAGACGTCGACGACGGAACGGGTGGCGTCGAGGAACCAGACCTTGTTGACCACCGACTCCAGCAGGGCGCCGTCGTGGGAGATCACGATCAGGCCGCCCTTGTGGTTGGCGAGGAAACCACGCAGCCAGGCGATCGAGTCGGCGTCGAGGTGGTTGGTCGGCTCGTCCAGCAGCAGGATGCCGCCGCCGTTCTCACCGGCGTCGCGGAACAGGATCCGGGCCAGCTCGATGCGCCGCCGCTGACCGCCGGAGAGGGTGCCGATGGTCTGCGCGAGCGCCCGGTCCGGTAGGCCGAGGTTGGCGCAGATCCGGGCGGCCTCGGCCTCGGCGGCGTACCCGCCCAGGGCCGCGAACTGGTCCTCCAGCGCGCCGTAGCGACGGACCAGCTTGTCGTCGGCGTTCTCGGCGAGCTGCTCCTCGATCTCCTTCATCTGCGCCATCAGCACGTCCAGGCCGCGCGCCGACAGCACCCGGTCGCGGCCGGTCACCTCCAGGTCACCCGTACGCGGGTCCTGTGGCAGGTAGCCGATGGCGCTGCGCTGGTCGATCTGACCGGCGTACGGCTGCCCCTCGCCGGCGAGCACCTTCAACGTGGTGGTCTTGCCGGCGCCGTTGCGACCGACCAGGCCGATCCGGTCACCGGGCTGCACCCGCAGCGTGGTGTCGGACAGCAGGATGCGGGAACCGGCACGCAGTTCCAGGCCGGTGGCAGTGATCATGGTGTCGGGCTCGCTCTCGGGGTCTGGAAGGCTGACTCGGGGCACGCGAAACGGCCGGCGGGCTCAAGGGCCCGACGGCGCGGGGCGGTTCAGCCTTCGCAGCGCAGCACCCGACAAGTGTACCGGGCGTCGCCGGGCGGTCCGCCCGGATTACCGATCAAGATCATCGGGTACCGGAACCGCTGTCCGGACCCCGTCCGGCACTTCGAGCGACAGAACGCAACACAGAGGGCATTCACGGACATACGGCGATCGGGGTCAGCATGGAACTCAACGAGCGGGCCGAACTCGACACCTCCCAGGTCAACGACCGGGGCCGGGGCGGTGGGGCGGGCGGCGGCATCGGCATCCCCCTGCCCGGCGGCGGGGGCCGGGGTGGCATCATCGGCATCGTCGTCGCCGTGTTGGTCGCGCTGCTCGGCGGCGGGTTCGGCCTGAACGCGATGACCAACGGCGAGGACGGCGGGCAGGCCGGTGGCGGCGCCGACCTGGAGCAGGTGTGCTCGCGCGACAACGCCCAGCGCTTCGACGACATCCGTTGCCGCAACCTGCTCTACGTCAACAGCATCCAGGCGTACTGGAAGAAGGCGTACCCGGAGCTGGGCGACGGCCAGTACGAGCCGACCGACACCAACTACTTCCAGGCCGCCGTGAACACCGGCTGCGGGCAGGCCGACTCGGGTGTCGGCCCGTTCTACTGCCCGGCCGACCGGCAGGTGTACATCGACCTCAGCTTCTACGACGAGCTGGCCTCCCGGTTCGGCGCGAAGGGCGAGTTCGCCCAGCCCTACGTGCTCGCCCACGAGTACGGGCACCACGTCCAGAACCTGCTCGGCACCAACGCCAAGGCCGGCCAGGGTGACCAGAGCGGCCCCCGGTCCGCCTCCGTGCGGCTGGAGTTGCAGGCCGACTGCTACGCCGGGGCCTGGGCCAAGAACTCCACCGAGAGCAAGGACAAGACCGGTCAGGAACCGCTGTTCACGTCGATCACCGAGACCGACATCAAGGAGGCCCTGGTGGCCGCCGAGGCGATCGGTGACGACAGCATCCAGGAACGCTCCGGCGGGCAGGTCAACCCCGACTCGTTCACCCACGGCACCTCGGAGCAACGGCAGCGCTGGTTCCGGCAGGGCTTCGACAGCGGCACCCCGAAGACCTGCGACACCTTCGGCACCGACCAGCTCTGACCGCTCCCCCGCCCGACCCGACCCGCCCCGTCAGCGCCGATCACGCTGGCGGGGCTAGGGCCTGTTTCATAAGAACTGGCCGGCCTGCGGCGGGCCCGGACGACGCCCGGCGGCGTTGCGGTTTCGCCCGGATACAACACCGGTATCCGGACGAAACCGCGCCTTGCCGGATCGCCGCCCGTGCTCCGCCTCGGCTCGACCGCGCTTATGAAACAGGCCCTAGTCGAGCTTGGAGACCTGGTAGTGCGCGATCAGCCAGTCGTCCTCGACCCGCCGCACGATCACGCCGAGGTGCACCCTCAAGGCCGGGCGGTCGGTGAAGCCGAACCGCACGTCCAGGTAGCCGAGGACCAGGTCGTCGGCGAGCCGGCGGGTCTCCCGGATGTCGTACCCGGCGGTCAGGCCGAGCGGCTGCGAGGCGTAGTACGCGGCGACCCCCGCCCGGCCGACGGTGTACGGGTGCAGCCCCTGGAAGATCGCGTCCTCGGTGAAGCACGAGGCGACCCGCTCCGGCTCGTGGGCGTCGACGGCCGCCTTCCACCGGTCCAGTACGGTACGCAGGATCTGGGTGTCGGACATGTGCGATCTCCCTGTTCAGCGGCGGATCACCGGGACGGCTGACCCGGGTCGTTCGGATGCGGCGTCAACGGCGTGACGCTCTCCCGCCGCCAAGCCCGCAACGGCATCGACGCGAGCACCGTCTCCAAGGCCTCGGCGTCGTCGGCCTGGAACAGCCCCCACGTACGCCACTCCCCCGGCGCCAGCGGCGGTCGCCACAAGCGCAGGAGACTGCCCTGCGCCGTCAGCTCGGCCGAACGCGCCGCCTCACGCGCCCGCATCGCGGCCACCTCGTCCTCCGACGTGCCCTCGGGCACGGTCGTCACCATGTCCACCAGAAACTCCACGTGCCCATCCTCCGACCGTCGGCACGGCGGCAGGCCGGGAACCCCGTTCTGCGTGGTGGTCGTCTCCTGCCCTCAGCCGGGTTCCGGGTCACGCAGCCGGATGTGCACCGCCCGCGCCGCCGTCACCGCCGCGACGAGCACCGTGTGCCGGGGTTCCGGCACGTCGAGCAACCGCTCCGCGCGCAGCGGCACCAGTGGGGCCAATCGCCGGTCGGCCAGCACGGTGTCCACCGCCCGCCGATCCCCGCCGCAGACCACAGCGGTCAGCCTCGCCACCTCCGGCAACAGCAGGCGTACGGCCAGGTCGGCCGCGTCACCCATGGCGGCCTTGGCCTGGTTGTCACGCCGCCGGGCGAACCGCTGCTGCGACCACCCGCCGGCGGCGGTGCGCCCCTGCACGTAGCGGCTGTCCACCTTGGAGACGACCAGGTCGCCCCCCTCGGCCACGCCGACGGCCACCGCGCCCTTACGGGCCAGCAGCAGGCCGATCCGGCGGGGCGCGACGGCGGAGGCCACGAACCCGGCGACGTCGTCGCCGGCCGACGCCCCCGGCGGGGCGTACAACTCGGCGGTGGACCCGTCGTCGGCGGTGAGCAGCAGCCCGTACTCCCGCGCGGTGGTGGTGTGCGGGCCGTGCCGCTCGGCGAAGCCCTCGACCCAGCGGCCGACGCGGGCGGGGTCGACCTCCACCCAGCGGCCACCGCCGGCTGCGGGTCGACTGGTCACCGCCCGACCGTACGGCACGGCCCGGCGTGCCCGGTGCTCAGCCCGGCAGCAGCGCGAGCACCGCCAGCGCGGCGATCAGCGCGCTGGAGACCAGACCGGTGACCAGCCGCCCGCGCGGACTGCTCAACGCCCGCCCGACCACGGTGCCGCCACCGGCGATGAGCAACTGCCAACTCGCCGACGCGAGGAACACACCCGCCACGAACAGTGCCGCGGGGAGCAGGCCCGCGTCGGTGGTGTCCGGGCGACCGAGCACCAACGCGACGAAGTAGAGGACGGTCGTCGGGTTCAGCAGGGTCAACCCGAGCAGCGCCGCGTAGGCCCGCCCCGGAGTGCCCAGGCCCCGACCGGCCCGTGCCGCCGGCGTCGCGTTCGAACGATGGGCGGCCCAGGTCCGCCAGAGGCCGTGCGCGGCGAGTCCCAGCAGCACCACGGCCGCCACCACCCGCAGCGGCCCGGCGACCGGCGCGATGATCCCGGCCAGGCTCGCGCCGCCCAGCGCGGCGACCGCCGCGTACAGGCCGTCGGCCGTCGCCACCGCGAGGGCCGCCGCCGCGCCGACCCGGAACGAGGTACGGGCACTGAGCCCCAGGATGAGGATCGCGATCGCGCCGACCGGGATGGCGACACCGTAACCGGCCACCAGGCCGGCGAGGAACGCCCCGCTCACGGCCGTCGGTGGCGGATCGAGGCTCGCCCCGGAACCGGCCGCTGTCGACGCACGGCAGTCGCCGCACGGACAAGGACCTGCATCGGGTACGCCTCAATCACACCCGCATCCTGCGCGCCGACGCCCCGCCGTCGCCACCACTTTTCCTCGCCTCGCCCTGCGCCCCGTGCCCGCGCCCTGCGCCCCGTGCCCGCGCCCCCTGCCTGCGCCCCGTGCCCCGTGCCCGCACGCCGCCCTCCCCGTCCCCCGCGCGCCCCGCGCCTCGCGCACCGCGCCTCGCGCACCGCACCGCACCGCACCGCGCCGCGCCCCGCCCCGCCCCGCCCCGCCCCGCCCCGCCCCGCCCCGCCCCAAGATCGTCACAACATCAGGGATGTTGCTGCCTCCGACGCCCGGGAGACACCAACATCCCTGTTCTTGTGCGGATCTTGACGGTGAGCGTTCGACGTGGGCGGCTGCGGGTGCGGCGCGATGCGAAGATCGTGCTCGAACCAGGATGTGGTGGTCTCGGTGACCTGCTGAGACCACTACATCCATGGTCGAGCGCGATCTCTGGGTGAACGTGGGGCGTCAGGCCGTCCGGGCGGACCACTGGGGGTCGCGGCCGAGGTAGGCGAGCAGGACGCTGACCTCGTCGGCCTCCGGGTCGGTGGTGATCGCCGGGGCGTACGCGCCGTAGTTCCGCAGCGGTTCGACGATCTGCCGGGCGACCACCAGCAGGGGGCGGGCCAGGTCCTCGCCGAGCGGGGACGACTGACCGGTGGCCGTCGCGATGTCCCAGGCGTGCACCGCGGCGTCGAGGGCGCACGCGACGGCACCGACGGGAGCCGGCAACTTGCCCTGGGGCAGCGGCGTGGGCACCTGCGGGTTGTCGTCGGCGACACTCGCCCAGGCGCGGGCGGAGGCGTCGAGAGCGGCGCGCAGGTCGACCATCTTGTCACCCTCGATCCGGCCGGAGGGCGCGAACGGGTCCTCCGTCGGCCCCGGGCCGCCGACGATCGCCGAGGCGAAGGCGAGCTGGTCACCCGTCGCGTGCTGGAGCACCTGGGTGACCGTCCACTGGTCGCACGGGGTGGGTCGGTCCCAGGCGTCGGCCGGAACGCCCTCGACGGCCGTCCGGAGTGCCTTGTGCGCCTCGCCGAGCACGATCCGCCACTGCGCCGCTGCCATCTCGCTCATCGTCCTGGCCTCTCCGTCGATCCCGTCAGACGAACGATCCCGCCCGCCTGCGGAGCGGAATGTTCCGCTCCGTTCAACTGTCATCAGCTTAGCAGACCGGAACGATCCGTTCCACAAGTGAGGCCGACGTATGTGAGAAAGCAATCGAGCGCGGCACCCCGACGGGGTACCGCGCTCGAAGGACGGGATCGGTCAGACGTTGAAACCGAGGGACCGAAGCTGGTCCCGACCCTCATCGGTGATCTTGTCCGGGCCCCACGGCGGCAGCCACACCCAGTTGATCCGGATGTCGTTGACCAGGCCGCCTCCGGGACCGGTGGTCAGTGCCTGCCGAGCCTGGTCCTCGATCACGTCGGTCAACGGGCACGCCGCCGAGGTGAGCGTCATGTCCAGGGTGGCGACGTTCTCGTCGTCGACGTGCACGCCGTACACCAGACCCAGGTCGACCACGTTGATGCCCAGCTCCGGGTCGACGACGTCCTTCATCGCCTCCTCGATGTCGGCGATCATGGCCTTGCTGACGCCGCCCGCCGGGGTGCCGGCGTCGCCGGCCTCCGGCGTCGCGGCACCGTCGGTCGTCGCGGCGTCGGTCTGCGGTGCCGCGGTGGTGTCACCGGCCTCCGGCGTCGCCGCAGTTGCCGTGTTCTCGCTGCTCATGCCATCACTCCGCTTCGCTCCGTGCCGCCACCGGGCAGCACTGCGCTGCACCAATTGTCCGCTCGCTCATGCCAACGCACCGCTCCCGCGGCGCCGTGCGGCACCGACGCTTCGCTCGCTCATGCCATCCGCTCCGCTGCGCCGTGAGGCCGCACCGCACCGACGATTCGCTCGCTGACGTTCGCTCATGCCGTCACCTCCGGGTTGACGCCGACGCCGGCACGTGCCGCGGCGTCCTTGAACGCCATCCACGGCAGCAGCGCGCACTTGACCCGGGCGGGGTAGCGGGCCACGCCCGCGAAGGCCACCCCGTCGCCGAGCACGTCCTCGTCCGGCGTGACCTGGCCACGTCCGGACATCAACTCCACGAACGCCTCGTGCACCTCGAATGCTTCCCCGGCGCCCCGACCACGCAGCAACTCGTGCAGGACACTCGCCGAGGCCTGGCTGATCGAGCAGCCCATCCCGTCGTACGAGATGTCGTGCAGGACCGTGCCGTCGGTGGCCACCCGGACGGTGACCTCGTCGCCGCAGGTCGGATTGACGTGGTGCGCCTCCGCGACCCGGTCCCCCGCGTCGTCGGCGTCGCGCAGGCCACGCCCGTGCGGGTGCTTGTAGTGATCCAGGATGATCTCCTGGTAGAGCTGGTCGAGCTGCACCATCAGTCGAACACCTTCCGCACCTGCTCCAGACCGGCCACCAGAGCGTCGATCTCCCCGGTGGTGGTGTAGAGGTAGAACGAGGCCCGGGTCATGGCCGGGACGCCGAACCGGCTGCACACCGGCTTGGCGCAATGGTGACCCACCCGCACCTGCACGCCGAGCGAGTCGAGCACCTGCCCCACGTCGTGCGGGTGGACGTCACCGACCGCGAACGAGATCGTGCCGCCCCGACCCACCGGCACGGTCGGGCCGAAGATCCGCAGGTCCGGCACCGAACCGAGGGCGTCCAGCGCGTACGCCGTCAGCTCCTTCTCGTGCCACTGGATGGCCCGCATCCCGACGCCGGTCAGGTAGTCCACCGCCGCACCCAGCGCGACCGCCTCGGCGATCGGCGGCGTGCCCGCCTCGAACCGGGCCGGCGGCGCGGCGAACGTCGAGCGGCCCATGGTGACCGTCTCGATCATCGAGCCGCCGCCCATCACCGGCGGCATGGCCGCCAGCAGCTCACCCCGACCCCAGAGCACACCGATCCCGGTCGGGCCACACATCTTGTGACCGGTGAACACGATGTAGTCGGCGTCCAGGTCGACCACGTCGATGGGCAGGTGCGGCACCGACTGGGAGCAGTCCAGCAGCAGCAGCGCGCCCACCTCACGGACCCGGGCGGTGATCCGGGCGGTGGCGTTGATCGTGCCCAGGATGTTGGACGTGTGCACCAACGAGACGATCTTCGTCCGTTCGGTGACCAGGTCCTCCAGACCCGACTCGTCCAGCCGACCCTGGTCGGTGACCGGGAACCAGCGCAGGGTCGCGCCCGTCCGCTCGCAGAGCAGCTGCCACGGAACGATGTTCGAGTGGTGCTCCATCTCGGAGATCACCACCTCGTCGCCGGGGCCGAGCCGGAACCGGGCGTCGGCGTCCGGGCGCAGCGAGGCGTTGGAGAAGGCGTACGCCACGATGTTGATCGCCTCGGTGGAGTTCTTGGTGAACACCACCTCGTCGACGCTCGGCGCGTTGATGAACGCGGCGACCTTCGCCCGCGCCCCCTCGTACGCCTCGGTGGCCTCGGTGCCCAGGGTGTGCACCGAGCGCGAGACGTTGGCGTTGTGCCGCGCGTAGTGCTCGTCGAGCACGTCGAGCACCTGGCGCGGTTTGTGGGAGGTGTTGGCGCTGTCGAGGTAGACCAGCGGGTGCCCGTTGATCTCCCGATCGAGGATCGGGAAGTCGGCGCGCACCCGGGCCACGTCGAAACGCGGCACGTCGTCGTACTGCGGCATCCCCTCGGGGATCGCGATGCTGGTCATCTCGGCAGCGCCTCTCCCGCTCAGGCCCGGGCCGTGCCGGCCCCGGCGGCGTACCGCTCGTAGCCCTCGGCCTCGAGCTTGTCGGCCAGCTCGGGGCCGCCCTGCTCGACGATCCGGCCGGCGACGAAGACGTGCACGAAGTCCGGCTTGATGTAGCGCAGGATCCGCGTGTAGTGGGTGATCAGCAGCACGCCGGTGTCGCCGGTGTCGCGGACCCGGTTGACGCCCTCGCTGACCACGCGCAGCGCGTCCACGTCGAGGCCCGAGTCGGTCTCGTCGAGGATCGCGACCTTCGGCTTGAGCAGCTCCAGCTGGACGATCTCGTGCCGCTTCTTCTCACCACCGGAGAAGCCCTCGTTGACGTTGCGCTGGGCGAACGCCGGGTCCATCTGCAGGCGCTCCATCGCGCCGCGCAGCTCGCCACCCCAGGTGCGCAGCTTGGGCGCCTCGCCGTCGATGGCGGTCTTCGCGGTGCGCAGGAAGTTCGCCACCGAGACGCCGGGGACCTCGACCGGGTACTGCATGGCCAGGAAGAGGCCGGCGCGGGCACGCTCGTCGACCGTCATGGCCAGCACGTCCTCGCCGTCGAGGGTCACCGTGCCGCCGGTGATCTCGTACTTGGGGTGACCGGCGATCGAGTACGCCAGGGTGGACTTGCCGGAGCCGTTCGGCCCCATGATCGCGTGGGTCTCACCGGAGCGGACGGTCAGGTCGACGCCGGCCAGGATCGGCTTGAGCTCACCCTCGGGCAGCTTGACCGACACCTTCAGGTCGCGGATCTCCAGGGTGCTCATTATCGGGTCACTCCATTACTCGGCGTCAGGCTGAGGTAGATGTCGCCGTCGCGGACGTCGACGGGGTAGACGGGGACTGGTTCGGTCGCGGGCAACCCGCTCGGCTCGCCGGTGCGCAGGTCGAAACGCGAACCGTGCAACCAGCATTCGAGCGTGCAGCCGTCGACCTCACCCTCGGAGAGGGCGACCGCGGCGTGCGAACACTCGTCGTACGCGGCGTAGAACCGACCGTCCTCGCCGTGCACGAGGGCGATCGAGGTGCCGTCGACGTCCACGCTGATCGCGGTGCCCTTCGGCACGTCCTCGACGGAGCAGATCCGGATCATCAGGCGCCGGCCTTGGTCAGCCGGGCCTCGATCGCCTCGCCGAGACGCTCACGCAGCGACTCCACCGGGATCTTGTTGATCACCTCGGCGAAGAAGCCACGGACCACCAGACGGCGGGCCTCGCCCTCCGGGATACCCCGGGCCATCAGGTAGAACAACTGCTCGTCGTCGAAGCGGCCGGTCGCGCTGGCGTGGCCGGCGCCGGCGATCTCGCCGGTCTCGATCTCCAGATTGGGTACGGAGTCCGCCCGCGCGCCGTCGGTGAGCAGCAGGTTCCGGTTGATCTCGTACGTGTCGGTGCCGGTCGCCTCGGCCTGGATCAGCACGTCGCCCACCCAGACGGTGTGCGCGTCCTCGCCCTGCAGGGCACCCCGGTAGCCGACGTAGCTGCGGCAGTCCGGAACGTTGTGGTCGACCAACTGCCGGTGCTCCAGGTGCTGGCCGGAGTCGGCGAAGTAGACGCCGTACAGCTCGGCCTCGCCACCCCGACCCGTGTATTCCACGCTGGTGAACTGCCGGACCAGGTCACCGCCGAGGGAGACCTGGATGTGCACGACCCTGGCGTCCCGGCCCAGCTTGACCTTCAGGTGCTGGGCCTGGACCGCGTCGTCGGCCCAGTCGGCGATCGTGACCAGGGTCAGCTTCGCGCCGTCGGCGACCAGCACCTCGACGTTGTCGGCCAGCGTGGCCGACCCGACGTGCTCCACCACCAGTGTCGTCTCGGCGAAGCGGCCCACCTCGACGAAGGTGTGCCCGAACGCCGGCTGCTCGGCACCCGTACCGACCACCCGCAGGCGCACCGGCTCACCGAGCACCGCCTCCGGGGCGACCCGCACCAGCAGGGTGTCGGTGGCGGCGCCGTAGGCCAGCGCGCTGACCCGGTCCACCGGGGTCAGCACGCTTCCGACCCGCTCGTCGTCGCGGCCGACCCGGGTGATCGTCACGCCCTCGGGCAGGTCGTCGTGCTCGTGCCGGACCACGCCGGTCGCGGCCGGCGCCTCGGCCACCAGACCGCGGAGGCGCTTGAGCGGGGTGAAACGCCAGTCCTCCTCCAGGCCGGTGAGGGCCGGGAAGTCGGCGACGTCGTACGAGCGCAGCGCCTGCGACTTGGTGCTGGGCGGCGGCGCGGAAGCCTGGGTAGTCATCTCTTCCTTGGTCTGTCTGTTCCGTGACGACGAGTGGGGCCTGGTGTGGCGGGCCGATATCGCAGGCCCGCCACGGGACGGGACGGCGTCAGCCGACCGCGCCCTCCATCTGCAGCTCGATCAGACGGTTGAGCTCCAGCGCGTACTCCATCGGGAGCTCCTTGGCGATCGGCTCGATGAAGCCGCGCACGATCATGGCCATCGCCTCGTCCTCGCTCAGGCCCCGGCTCATCAGGTAGAAGAGCTGGTCATCGCTGATCTTGGAGACGGTCGCCTCGTGCCCCATCGCCACGTCGTCCTCGCGGATGTCGACGTACGGGTAGGTGTCCGAGCGGGAGATGGTGTCGACCAGCAGTGCGTCGCACTTGACAGTGCTCCGGCTGTGGTGCGAACCCTCCAGCACCTGGACCAGACCCCGGTACGAGGTGCGGCCGCCGCCACGGGCGATCGACTTAGACACGATGGTGCTGCTCGTGTGGGGCGCCGCGTGCACCATCTTGGCGCCCGCGTCCTGGTGCTGGCCCTCGCCGGCCATCGCCACCGAGAGCACCTCACCCTTGGCGTGCTCACCGGTCATGTAGACCGCCGGGTACTTCATCGTCACCTTGGAGCCGATGTTGCCGTCGACCCACTCCATGGTCGCGCCCTCGTGGCAGACGGCGCGCTTGGTGACCAGGTTGTAGACGTTGTTCGACCAGTTCTGGATGGTCGTGTACCGGCAGCGCGCGTTCTTCTTGACGATGATCTCCACGACCGCGCTGTGCAGCGAGTCGGAGGAGTAGAGCGGCGCGGTGCAGCCCTCGACGTAGTGCACGTACGCACCCTCGTCGACGATGATCAGCGTCCGCTCGAACTGGCCCATGTTCTCCGTGTTGATCCGGAAGTAGGCCTGCAGCGGGATCTCCACGTGCACGCCCTTCGGCACGTAGATGAACGAGCCACCGGACCACACGGAGGTGTTCAGCGCGGCGAACTTGTTGTCGCCGACCGGGATCACCGTGCCGAAGTACTCCTTGAAGATGTCCTCGTGCTCGCGCAGCGCCGTGTCGGTGTCCAGGAAGACGACGCCCTGCTCCTCGAGATCCTCGCGGATCTTGTGGTAGACGACCTCGGACTCGTACTGCGCCGCGACACCGGCGACCAGCCGCTGCTTCTCCGCCTCCGGGATGCCCAGCCGGTCGTAGGTGTTCTTGATGTCCTCCGGCAGGTCCTCCCAGCTGGTGGCCTGCTTCTCGGTCGACCGCACGAAGTACTTGATGTTGTCGAAGTCGATCCCGGTGAGGTCCGCGCCCCACGCCGGCATCGGCTTGCGGCCGAACAGCCGCAGGCCCTTCAGGCGCAGGTCGAGCATCCACTCCGGCTCGTTCTTCTTGGCCGAGATGTCCCGCACCACCGCCTCGTTGATGCCGCGCTGGGCAGCCGCCCCGGCGGCGTCCGGGTCGGACCAGCCGTACTCGTACCGGCCCAGGGCGGCGAGCTGCTCTTCCTGGGTCAGGGGCTGGACGATCTGCTCGGTCATCTATCTGTCCTCACAGTGGTGACGGGATTACCGGATTGAACACGGCCCGGCTGGGTCGGGATGTGCGTGGTGCACACCCCGTCGCCGTGCGCGATGGTGGCCAGGCGCTGCACGTGGGTGCCGACCAGACGGGAGATCACCGCGGTCTCGGCCTCGCACAGCTGGGGAAACTCGGCGGCCACGTGCGCCACCGGGCAGTGGTGCTGGCAGAGCTGACCGCCGGAGGCGATCGTGGTCGCGTTGGCAGCGTAACCCTCGGCGGTCAGCGCCGCGGCGAGTGCCTCGGCACGCGCGAGAGGGTCGTCGCCGGCGTCCTCCATCGCCGCTCGGCAGCGGGATTCGAGAGCGGAGACCTGCTCGGCGGCGAACGCCTCCACCGCGTCCGAACCGCCGCTACGGGCGATCCACCGCAAGGCGGCGGTGGCCATGTTGTCGTAGTGGTGTGTGCCACAGCGGACCCGGCCCGCCTCGGTCAACATGAACACCTTGGCCGGACGCCCCCGGCCGCGGCTGCCCTGCACGGTCTGCTCGCGGGCATGCACGTCACCGTCGGCGAGCATCGCGTCCAGGTGTCGGCGGATCGCCGCCGGGCTGAGCCCGAGGGCCACGCCGAGCTGCGCGGCCGTGGTGGGCCCCTGCTCCAGCAGCAACTGGGTGACCCGGTCCCGGGTGGAGATCTCGGCCGCCGTGGCCCCCGGCATGCTCGTGACGGGCGCCGACGTGGGCGCACCGACAGCCGGACCGGCCGTCGGCTGCTGCCCGGAGAGCGCCGCCGCGTTTTTCACAACGCCAACGTTACGTAATTACCCGGACTGTCGCAAACCCGGGTCCCGGTGATCCGAACCACCGCGTCGGCGGAGTCGGACGAACCTCGATCACTACGGTGCGTAGGATTTGCGCCGTGAACCGAATCGCCCGTCCGGTCCCCGGCATCCTGCTGCGCCGCCTCGCGCTCGCCTCGATCATCGCGAACGTCGGGATCGTCGTCACCGGCGGGGCCGTCCGGCTGACCGCCTCGGGCCTCGGCTGCCCCACCTGGCCCCGGTGCACCGACGATTCCTACGTCACCACGCCCGAGATGGGCGTGTACGGGGTGATCGAGTTCGGCAACCGGATGCTGACCTTCGCGGTCGGTCTCATCGCGCTGGCCACCCTGCTGGCCGTGCTGGCGCACCGACCCCGCCGACCCGGGCTCCTCCCACTGGCCGTAGCGGTCTTCCTGGGCATTCCCGCCCAGGCGGTGGTCGGCGGGATCACCGTGCTCACCAACCTCAACCCGTGGGTGGTCGGGCTGCACTTCCTGGCCTCGATGGCGGTGATCGCCGCCGCGTACGCCCTCTGGCGGCGCGTCGGCGACCCGGACGGCCCGACCGTCGCCGTGGTGCCCGCGCCGCTGCGCACCCTCGCTCGGATCACCACCGGCGTCACCGTCGCGGTACTGGTCATCGGCACCTGGGTGACCGGCAGCGGCCCGCACGCCGGCGACCACGGCGCCGCCCGCAACGGGCTCGATCCCGAGACGATCTCGCAGGTGCACGCGGACGGTGTCTTCCTGCTGATCGGCCTCTCGGTGGCCCTGATCTTCGCGTTCCGCGCCGTCGGCGCTCAGCGCGCCACCCGCGCGGCGATCGTCCTCATCGCCGTCGAGCTGGGTCAGGGCGTGATCGGCTTCGTGCAGTACTTCACCCACGTGCCGGCACTCCTGGTCGGCGCGCACATGCTCGGCTCCTGCCTGGTGCTGCTGGCCACCCTGTCCGTGCAGTGGTCCACCCGGGAACGCCGGCCGGTCGCCCCGACCCCCTCCCAGGCCACCCCCGCCGACGCGACCACCCCGGTCCCGGTCACCGCCTGACGACACCCCCCAGGGATCCCTGGCCGCACCGCGCCCCACGCCCCGCCACACGCATGCACGCCCAACGCCCAACGCCCAACGCCCAACGCCCAACGCCCAACGCCCAACGCCCCGCGCCCCGCGCCCCGCGCCCCGCGCCCCGCGCCCCGCGCCCCGCGCCCCGCGCCCAAGATCCTCACAACATCAGGGATGTTGCTGCCTCAGACACGCGGGACACAGCAACATCACCGATCCTGCGCGGATCTTGGCGACGAACGGCGGATCTTGGCGATGAACGCCGTCGCCGGCCGACCGGGGGCGGTTGGGGACGCCCGCGACCGTCAAGGTCACGCTCGAACCAGGATGTAGTGGCCTCGGCGGCGCGCCGACGCCACTACATCGATGATCGAGCACGATCTTGGGGCCTCGTCACCGCGCTCCGCGCCCGATCACCCTGCCCGAGATGCGCGGCAAGCAGGGGCGTCAGCCGCGGCGGGCCAGGTGGGTGGTGATCGCGTCGGCGAGGCGGTCGGGGGCTCCGTCCGCGTACCCGACGAAGAGGGACGGTTCGGTCAACTCCAGCTCGACCAGGACCGGCTCGCCGTCCGGGCCCGGAATGAGGTCGACCCGGGCGTAGAGGAGCTGCCGGGTGCCGCCGGGCACGGTGGCGAGGGTCTTCTCGGCCACCGCGAGTTGGTCGGGGCGGGCGGCACGGGAGGTGATCTCCTCGGCCTTGTAGAGCCCGTCCGGGCCCAGGTCCGGGCCGGTCAGCATCGGGCCCTTGCGGATCGCGTGGCTGAACGCGAGCCCGTCCGGGCCGGCGAGGAAGAGCAGCGCCGTCTCGCCCTCGGTGTCGACGGCACGCAGGTACGGCTGGACCATGGTCACCCGGCCGGCGTCGGAGAGCCGGCGGACGTGCGCGGCGGCGAGGTCCCGGTGCTCCGGGTCGGTCAGGTCGTACCGCCCGGTGTCCTGGCTGCCGGCGCTGACCGCGGGCTTGAGCACGTACTCGCCGGTCTCGGCGGGCGGCTGCCAGGTCTCCCCCGGCTCGACCCACGACGTCGGCACGGTCGGCACCCCGGCGGCGCTCAGCTCGGCGAGATAGCGCTTGTCGGTGTTCCAGCGGACCACCTCGGCCGGATTGACCAGGGTCGGGACGGTTGCCGCCCAGGCGACGAACTCGTCGCGGCGTAGCGCGTAGTCCCACGGTGAACGGAGCACGACGAGGTCGTAGGAGGACCAGTCGACGTCGGCGTCGTCCCACACCGCGGCTTCCACGGTGACGCCACGGGCGGCGAGCGGGGCGAGTACCAGGCGGTCGTCCGGGTCGAGGTCGACCAGGTCGGCACAGGTGACGAGAGCGACCCGGGGTTCCCCCCGGGTCGACTGGTGGTGGGTGGTCAATTCAGGTGTCTATTCAGCGGGCCATCGTGCGTCGGGCCATCGACCGCCAGAGGTCGTTGCTCGGGCGCATCTGGTCCATCAGTTCACGCTCCCAGGCGTTCTCGACGGCTACTCCCGCCTTGGCGCACGCCTCCCGGGCGGTGACGGTGTCGTCGGCGAACTGGTCGCCCCACTCACCGTCGGCACCGACCAGGACGATCCGCGCGCCGCGCTTGCCGACGTACTCGATGACCGCCTTCGCGCCGCCGTGTCCAGCGGCGAACGCCTTGAGACCCGCAACGAGGCCCTGCGGCGTCTGCTCGCCGGCGGTCTGCTCAGCCGTCAGCGTCGTATCGGAACCATCTGCCATGACGCGAAGCCTAAGCAGACTCGCACCCTCCCGGGCGAGAACCATGAACCTTTTGTGATGCCAATTACCTACAGGTTTAAGACTGACCACAGACTTGCTGTCCGTTTATATGCCGACTTTTAGGCCCAAAGCACCTCGACATTAGAGCCCTCAACCGCCGCAGGTTGAGCGCATACGACTCATGTCGAAAGTTACTCTGATGTGACGTTAAACCGGGACAACTCATCCACGGCCATGATTAATCACGTGATCACCGGCCTCGATCGCCCGCCCGCCGGGCCGCACCCACGAACGGCCGCACCAGACCAGCGCCGCACGAGTCAGACCAGGGAGCGAACCACGCCGGCGCCGCGCGGGTCCAGACCGGCGCCGCGCAGGCCGCCGAACGATCAGATCAGCGCGTCGAGCGCGACGGCCACGAAAACGATCGTGAGGTACGTCGTCGACCAGTGGAACAGCCGCATCGGCTTGACCGCCTCGCCGCGCGTCGCGCGCCGGCACAGCTTGTGCGCCTCGACCAGGAAGACGGCACCCACCACCAGGGTCGGCACCCCGTAGATCGCGCTGAGCCCCAGCGGCCAGACGGCCAGGGACGTGAGCACCGTGAGCCACGCGAAGATCAGGATCTCGGCGTTGACCCGTCGGGTCGAGGCCACCACCGGCAGCATCGGGATGCCGGCGCGTGCGTAGTCGTCCTTGTACTTCATGGCGAGGGGGTAGAAGTGCGGCATCTGCCAGAAGAAGACCACCGCGAAGAGCCCCCAGGCGGCGGGTGCGAGCGATCCGGTCACCGCCGCCCACCCGATCAGGACCGGGGCCGCCCCGCAGGCGCCACCCCAGAAGGTGTTCGTGGGGGTCGACCGCTTGAGCCACAGGGTGTAGACGAGGTCGTAGTAGGCGATCGCCGCGAGGGTCAACCCGGCGGCCAGCAGGTTGGTGAACGCCGCCATCAGGGCGACCGACACCGCCGCCAGCACCAGACCGAAGATCAGCGCGCTCCGCGGCGACACCGTGTGCGCCGGCAGCGGCCGACGCTTGGTACGCCGCATCAACTGGTCGATGTCCCGGTCGATGTAGCAGTTGAGCACGCTGGCCGCGCCGGCGGCGAGCGAGCCACCGATCAGCACGACGGCCATCAGCCACAGCGACGGGAGCCCGCCCTCGGCGAGCATCATCGCCGGGATGGTGGTGACCAGCAGCAGTTCGACGATCCGCGGCTTGGTGAGCGCCACGTACGCCGAGATGACCGCGCGTACGTCCCGCCGGGCCACCGGGCCCTCGGCCGCCCGCGCCGGGCGCGACCCGGCCGGGTTGCTCGCGGGGCGCTCGGTGATCATGCTCACGGATTGGCACCTTCCGGCATCGGCACGGGGAGATTCGGAAATGTCGGGCCCGTTCGGGTCCGCACACCGACCCACACACTACGCGTCGTCGTTTTGGCTGCCCGGCCGACCCGACAACGGTGCGGACGGTCACACCACCGAGGTCAACCGCGCATCTGGATCGTCACGTAGCGCACACCATGCGCAGATCCCCGGGCGCACGTTTAGGCACGCTCGATAAGGTCATCGGTGAGGGTTCCGCCCATCTGCCGAGGAGCACAACCATCGTGGCTGCCAAACGACCCGAGCACTCCGCACTGAACTGGTCCGACCTCGATCGCCGGGCCGTCGACACCGTCCGCGTACTGGCCATGGATGCCGTCGAGAAATCCGGCAACGGCCACCCGGGCACCGCGATGAGCCTCGCGCCCGCGGCCTATCTTCTCTTCAACCGCGTCATGCGGCACAACCCGGCCGACCCGAACTGGCCCGGCCGGGACCGGTTCGTCCTCTCCGCCGGGCACTCCAGCCTGACGCTGTACATCCAGCTGTTCCTGTCCGGCTACCCGCTGAGCCTGGACGACCTGAAGTCGCTGCGGCAGTGGGGCTCGCAGACGCCGGGTCACCCGGAGCACGGGCACACGCCGGGCGTGGAGACCACCACCGGCCCGCTCGGGCAGGGCCTGGGCAACGCGGTCGGCATGGCCATGGCGGCCCGCCGCGAGCGCGGCCTGTTCGACCCCGAGGCCGAGCCGGGCGCGTCGGTCTTCGACCACGACATCTGGTGCATCGTCTCCGACGGCGACATCGAGGAGGGCATCAGCCACGAGGCGAGCGCCCTCGCCGGGCACCAGCAGCTGGGCAACCTCACGGTGATCTACGACGACAACGAGATCTCCATCGAGGACGACACCCGGATCGCCAAGAGCGAGGACGTGGCCGCCCGCTACGAGGCGTACGGCTGGCACGTGCAGACCGTCGACTGGCGCAACGGCGACGCCGACCAGGGCGACTACCACGAGGACGCCGAGGCGCTGTACGCGGCGCTGGTGGCCGCCAAGGCGGAGACGGCCCGCCCCTCCTTCATCGCGCTGCGCACCATCATCGGTTTCCCCGCGCCCAACAAGCAGAACACCGGCAAGATCCACGGTTCGGCGCTCGGCGCCGACGAGGTGAAGGCCACCAAGCGGATCCTCGACTTCGACCCGGAGCAGACCTTCCAGGTCGACGAGGAGGTGCTCGCCCACGCCCGCACGGTGATGGGCCGCGGCTCCGACGCGCAGCAGGAGTGGACCACCGCGTTCGACGGCTGGAAGAAGGCCAACCCGGAGCGCACCGCGCTCTACGAGCGGCTGGCGGGTCGCGTACTCCCCGACGGCTGGACCGACGCGCTGCCGGTCTTCCCGGCCGACGCCAAGGGCGTCGCCACCCGGGCCGCCTCGGGCAAGGTGCTGGAGGCCCTGGCGCCGGTGCTCCCGGAGCTGTGGGGCGGCTCGGCCGACCTGGCCGAGAGCAACAACACCACGATGAAGGGCGAGCCGTCGTTCATCCCGGCCGCGCACGCCACCAAGGACTTCCCCGGTCACGAGTACGGCCGCACGCTGCACTTCGGCATCCGTGAGCACGCCATGGGCGCGATCCTCAACGGCATCGCCCTGCACGGCGGCACCCGCCCGTACGGCGGCACGTTCCTGGTGTTCAGCGACTACATGCGTCCGTCGGTGCGGCTGGCCGCGCTGATGAAGCTGCCGGTGACCTACGTCTGGACGCACGACTCGATCGGTCTCGGCGAGGACGGCCCGACCCACCAGCCGGTGGAGCACCTGACCGCGCTGCGCGCCATCCCGGGGCTGGACGTGGTCCGCCCGGCGGACGCCAACGAGACGGCCTGGGCGTGGCGGCTGGCGCTGGAGCACACCGACCGGCCCACCGCGCTGGCGCTGAGCCGTCAGCCGCTGCCGACCCTGGACCGCGACGTCCTCGGTGCGGCGGAAGGTGTGGCCAAGGGCGGCTACGTGCTGGCCGAGGCGTCCAACGGCAAGCCTCAGGTGATCATCATCGGCACCGGTTCCGAGGTGCAGCTCGCCCTGACCGCCCGGGAGCGGCTGGAGGCGGACGGCACCCCGACCCGGGTCGTCTCGATGCCCTGCCAGGAGTGGTTCTTCGAGCAGGACGAGGCGTACCGGGAGTCGGTTCTGCCACGCGGGGTAAAGGCACGGGTGAGCGTGGAGGCGGGCATCGCGATGTCCTGGCGCGGCATCGTCGGTGACCTCGGCGAAAGCGTCAGCCTGGAGCACTACGGGGCGAGTGCCCCGCACACCGTGCTCTTCGAGCAGTTCGGGTTCACCCCGGACCGGATCGTGGCGGCGGCGCACGCCTCGCTGGCCCGGGTGGGCGACATCACCGGTTTCACCACCGGCAACTGAGGGAGCGTGGACGGCATGACCGACAAGCTGAATGAGCTCACCGCCGCGGGCGTGGCGGTCTGGCTCGACGACCTTTCCCGGGTACGACTGAGCTCCGGCGGGCTGGACCAGCTCCGCCGTGAGAAGCACGTGGCCGGTGTCACCACCAACCCGACGATCTTCGCTAAGGCACTCAGCGACGCCGACGAGTACAACTGGCAGCTCCGCGACCTCGCCACCCGTGGCGTGGACGTGGAAGAGGCGGTACGCATGCTCACCACGTACGACGTACGGTGGGCCTGCGACGTGATGCGCCCGTCGTACGACGGCAGCGCGGGCGTCGACGGTCGGGTCTCGATCGAGGTGGACCCGCGCAGCGCCCACGACGCGGACAAGACGGTCGCCGAGGCCAAGGCGCTGTGGTGGCTGGTCGACCGGCCCAACCTCTACATCAAGATCCCGGCCACCGAGGAGGGCCTGTCGGCGATCACCGACACGCTGGCCGAGGGGATCAGCGTCAACGTGACGCTGATCTTCGGTCTGGACCGCTACTCGGCGGTCATGGAGGCGTTCCTCGCCGGCCTGGAGCAGGCGAAGGCCAACGGTCACGACCTGTCGAAGATCGGCTCGGTCGCGTCGTTCTTCGTCTCCCGGGTCGACTCCGAGGTCGACAAGCGATTGGACCGGATGGCCGACAAGGCCGCCGACAGCGCAGGCAAAGAGCGCGCGGTGGGACTGAAGGGGCGCGCCGCCGTGGCGAACGCCCAGCTGGCGTACGAGCGCTACACCGAGGTCTTCTCCTCGGACCGGTGGAAGGCGCTCGCCGCCGCCGGCGCACACCCGCAGCGGCCGCTGTGGGCGTCCACGTCGACGAAGAACCCGGACTACCGCGACGTCATCTACGTCGAGGAGCTGATCGCCGACGGCACCGTCAACACCATGCCGGAGTCGGTCATCCACGCGTACGCCGATCATGGCGAGACCCGCGGCGACACCGTCACCGGCTCCTACGACGCGGCCCGGCAGGTCTTCGCGGACCTGGAGTCGGTCGGGGTGGACATGGCCGACGTGATCGCCACCCTGGAGCGCGAGGGCGTGGAGAAGTTCGAGGCCAGTTGGCAGGAGCTGCTCGACGGCGTCAGCAAGTCGTTGAAGGCCGCCGCGAAGGGCACCGGCGCGCCGAACAAGGCCGCCAAGGACAACGCGAAGGCCGCTGAGAAGGCCGGTGGCGCATGAGCGAGCGAATCAGCAGGCGCAGCGCGGAGGTGCCTCATGACGGGACGCGGCGGAGCGGAGTGACGGCATGAGCGACCTGCTTGCGGGGCCGGTGGAGGCAGCCGCCGGGCTCGCCGTGTACGGCGCGGACGCGGTCGACAAGGCCGCGCCCGCCTCGACCCGCGACGCCCTGGTGAAGTCCGGCGTTCCGGGCAAGCTGGCCGGTAAGGACGCCAGCCTGTGGGGTCCGGACGCCGAGGCCGAGGCGAAGATCCGGCTGGGCTGGGTGGACACCCACCGGCGCAGCCGGGAGCTGCTGGCGCAGCTCGCCGAGCTGAAGGCGGAGCTGGCCGATCTGGATCACGTGGTGCTCGCCGGGATGGGCGGCTCGTCGCTGGCCCCCGAGGTGATCACCCGGACGCTGGGGCGCCCGCTGACGGTGCTGGACACCACCGACCCGGGTCAGGTCCGGGCGGCGCTCGGTGACCGGCTGGAGCGCACCGTCGTGGTGGTGGCGAGCAAGTCCGGGTCGACGGTGGAGACCGACAGCCACCGACGTGCCTACTGGCAGGCGTTCCTGGACGCCGGGATGACCGAGGCGGAAGCCGGCCGGCACTTCGTCATCGTCACCGACCCGGGTTCGCCGTTGGAGGCCACCGCGGCCGAGATGGGCGCGTTCACCGTGCTCGCCGACCCGAACGTCGGCGGCCGGTACTCGGCGCTGACGGCGTTCGGTCTGGTGCCCTCGGCGCTGGCCGGGGTCGAGGTCGCGGAACTGCTCGACCAGGCCGACGCGCTGGCCGCGTCGCTCGGCGCCGACCAGAACAACCCGGCGCTCGCGCTGGGCGCCGCGCTGGGTGCGGCGGCGACGCTGGCCCGGGACAAGGTCGCCCTGCTCTCCGACGGCACCGGCATCGACGGGCTCGGCGACTGGGCCGAGCAGTTGATCGCCGAGTCCACCGGCAAGGCCGGGGTGGGCATCCTCCCGGTGGTCGTGGAGTCCCCGCAGAGTCCCGGCGCCACCGGGTCGGACGTGCTGACCGTCAGCTACGGCGGCGCGCTCGCCGCGGGTGACGTGCCGGGCGGCGGCGCCAACCCGGACGTGGCCGTCAACGGTCCGCTGGGCGCGCAGTTCCTGGCCTGGGAGTACGCGACCGCGGTGGCCGGTGTGGTGCTCGGCATCGACCCGTTCAACCAGCCGAACGTCACCGAGTCCAAGGAGAACACCAACAAGATCCTGGCTTCGGGCCTGCCGGCGGAGACGCCGTCGTTCACCGAGGGCGCGGTCGAGGTGTACGCCCCGCAGGGCGCTCCCGGCGACCTGGCCGGCGTGCTGCGCTGGCTGCTGGACGGGCTGGGCGACGACGGTTACCTCGCGGTGATGGCGTACCTCGACCGGTTCGCCGACGCCGACGCGGCCCGGCTGCGGCCGCTGCTGGCCCAGGCGGGCGGTCGGCCGGTCACCTTCGGTTGGGGGCCGCGGTTCCTGCACTCGACCGGCCAGTACCACAAGGGTGGCCCGCAGGTGGGCAGCTACCTCCAGGTGACCGGCGCGGTGGCCGAGGACCTGGAGGTGCCGGGCAAGCCGTACACCTTCGGTGAGTTGCAGGCGGCGCAGGCCGCCGGTGACCGGCAGGCTCTCGCCGGTCGGGAGCGGCCGGTGCTGCGACTGCACCTGACCGACCGCGCGGCCGGTGTCGCTCAACTGCTCGACGCCGCCGGTGATCTGCGCGCGTGAGGATGGACGACGTGACTGAAGCGGAGCGAGGAGGTGGGTCGGTGAGCGCGAGGAGTGAGCCGGGGTTGCGAGCCCCGCAGTCGCGAGTTGAAAGTGGCTCGGTGAACCCGCTGCGCGACCCACAGGACCGCCGGTTGCCCCGGATCCCGGAGCCCTGCGCTCTGGTGATCTTCGGGGTGACCGGCGACCTGGCCCGCAAGAAGCTGCTCCCCGCGGTCTACGACCTGGCCAACCGGGGGCTGCTACCGCCCGGGTTCGTGGTGCTCGGCTTCGCGCGCCGCGACTGGGGTGACGGCGACTTCGAAACCCTCGCGTGTGAGGCGGCCCGCAAGCACGCCCGCACCCCGTGGCGGGACGAGGTGTGGGCACGGCTGGCCGGCAACATCAAGTTCGTCGGCGGCTCGTTCGACGACGACGCGGCCTTCGACCACCTCGCCTCGACGCTGGACGACCTGCGACAGACCCACGGCATCACCGGCAACGCGGCGTTCTACTTCTCCATCCCGCCGGCCGCGTTCCCCGTCGTGCTCAAGCAGTTGGCCCGCACCGGGATGGCCGACAACCAGAAGTCCGGCGGGTGGCGTCGGGTCGTGGTGGAGAAGCCGTTCGGCAACGACCTGCCGTCGGCGAAGGCGCTCAACGACCTCGTCGACGACGTGTTCACCCGGGAGGACGTCTTCCGGATCGACCACTACCTGGGCAAGGAGACGGTCCAGAACATCCTCGCCCTGCGGTTCGCCAACAACCTGTTCGAGCCGCTGTGGAACTCGCAGTACGTCGACTCGGTGCAGATCACCATGGCCGAGGACGTCGGCATCGGCACCCGCGCCGGCTTCTACGACACCGTCGGCACCGCCCGCGACGTGCTCCAGAACCACCTGCTGCAACTGCTCGCCCTGGTCGCGATGGAGGAGCCGACCAGCTTCGACGCCGACGAGATCCGGGCCGAGAAGCTGAAGGTGCTCAAGGCGATCACCCTGCCCAAGGACGTGGCCCGGGACACCGTGCGCGGCCAGTACCTGCCCGGCTGGGTGGGCGGCGAACGGGCGGTCGGCTACCGGGAGGAGCAGGACGTCCCCGCCGACTCCACGACGGAGACGTACGTGGCGGTGCGGCTGGGCATCCAGAACCGGCGCTGGGCCGAGGTGCCGTTCTACATCCGGGCCGGTAAGCGGCTGCCCCGGCGGGTCACCGAGGTCGCCATCATGTTCAAGAAGGCGCCCCACCTGCCGTTCAACGACGCCGACATGGAGTCGCTGGGCAACAACCAACTGGTCATCCGGGTGCAGCCGGACGAGGGCGTGGTGCTCAAGTTCGGGTCGAAGGTGCCGGGCACCACGATGGAGGTCCGCGACATCGCGATGGACTTCCAGTACGGCGAGGCGTTCACCGAGTCCAGCCCGGAGGCGTACGAACGCCTCGTCCTGGACGTGTTGATCGGCGACCGCACCCTGTTCCCGGACGCCGCCGAGGTCGAGCAGAGCTGGCAGGTGATCGACCCGTTGGAGCACGCCTGGGAGGGCACCACGCCGGAGCCGTACCGGGCCGGTGAGTGGGGGCCACGGGCCTCCGACGAGATGCTGGCCCGTGAGGGCCGCGCTTGGAGACGAGCATGATCGGGCTGTGGGACACCACCGGCAACGAGGTGGTCAAGGCGCTCGCCGCCGAGCGGCGCAGTGCCGGCGGAGTGGCCAGTGGCATGGCGCTCACCCTCATCGTGGTCGTCGACGAGAAGCGGGTTCGGGAGGCGGAGGCGGCGGCGACGATCGCCGCCGCCGCCCACCCGTGCCGGCTGGTGGTCGTGGTCCGCTCCGACATCGAGCGGGACCGCAACCGGCTCGACGCGGAGATCGTCGTCGGCGGGCGGCTCGGCCCGTGCGAGGCGGTGGTCACCCGGATGTACGGTCGGCTGGCCCTGCACGCCGAGTCGGTCGTGATGCCGCTGCTCGTCCCCGACGTGCCGGTGGTCACCTGGTGGCACGGGGAACCGCCGGCGGAGATCGCCACCGACTTCCTCGGGGTGGTCGCCGACCGGCGGATCACCGACGCGGCGCAGGCCGCCGACCCGCTGGAGGCGCTGCGGCAGCGGGCCCGGGACTACGCCCCGGGCGACACCGACCTGGCGTGGACCCGGATCACCCCGTGGCGGACGCTCGTCGCCGGGGCGTTCGACACGACCAGCGAGCAGATCACCGAGGCGACGGTCGTCGCCCCACCCACCGACCCGACTGCCGCGCTGATGATCGGTTGGCTGTCCAGCCGGCTGGGCATCACCCCGCGCCGGGTGGACACCAACGAGTTCCCCCGGATGCGGGAGGTGCAGTTGAGCTGCGCCAACGGCGACCAGCTCACGCTGACCCGCGAGGACAGCATGGCCGTGTTCCGGCGTACGGGCCAGGACGACCGGGCACTGCCGCTGGTCCGCCGCCCGCTCGGTGACGAGTTGGCCGAGGAGCTGCGCCGCCTGGACGCCGACCAGGTGTACGCGGAGGCGCTCGGTGCGACGGTCGGGCTGCGGGGCTTGGAGCAGCGTCCCGCGCAGCGGGTGCACGTGTGGAAGGATCCGGCCACCGCACGGCGCGCGGAGGCCGGGGTCACCGCGCACACCGGCACGAGCGGCGAGGGCTGATCCACCACCGGCACGACGTCGGGGCAGGGCCGGGTCACGACCGGGCCCTGCCCCGAAACCTCCGGGCGCATCCGCCCGGGCACGACGCGATTACGGCCGCTCGGCGGTCGGGAAACGAAGGCGCATCCCATGAGTGAGGCGAGTGTCGCCGTCCACGCCGACGCCGACCTGCTGGCGCAGGCCGTGGCCGCCCGGTTGCTGGTGAAGCTGCTCGACGCGCAGGCCGATCGGGGTGAGGCGTCGGTGGTGCTCACCGGCGGTCGGATCGCCGCGGCCGTCTACCGGGCGGTGGCGACGCTGCCGGCCCGCGACGCGGTGGACTGGTCCCGGGTCGACGTGTGGTGGGGCGACGAGCGGTTCCTCCCCGCCGGTGACCCGGACCGCAACGAGACCCAGGCCCGGGCCGCCCTGCTGGACGTGGTGCCGCTCGACCCGGCCCGGGTGCACCCGATGCCGGCGTCCGACGGCCCGACCGGCAACGACCCCGAGGCGGCCGCTGCGGCGTACGCCGAGGAGTTGGCGCGCGCCGCCCGACCCGGGCACGCCACGCTGCCGCACTTCGACGTACTGATGCTGGGTGTCGGCGAGGACGGGCACGTGGCCTCGGTCTTCCCGGAGCACCCGGTGCACTACGACACCCGTCCGTGCAGCGCGGTGCGGGGCAGCCCCAAGCCGCCCTCGGTGCGGACCACGCTCACCCTGCCGACGATCAACACCGCCGACGAGGTCTGGCTGGTCGCCGGGGGCGCCGACAAGGCCCGCGCGGTGGGCATGGCGTTGGCCGGTGCCGGGCCGGTGCAGTTGCCCGCCGCCGGGGTGCACGGCGTGAGCCGTACCCGCTGGCTGCTGGACCGGGCCGCCGCAGCCGACGTACCCGCCCGCTTCCGCAGCCTGCGATAGCCGCGGCGGCGGAGCAGCCGTTGGCGGCGGCGGAGCCGTTACTCGCCGCGGCGGCGGCGGAGCCGTTACTCGCCGCGGCGGCGGCGGAGCGCGGCGAGTGCCTCGGCCAGCAGCGCCTCGCCCTCCTCGGCGGTGCGCCGCTCCTTCACGTACGCCAGATGGCTCTTGTACGGTTCGGCGCGGACCCGGCCCGGCGGGTTCTGCGCGTCCCGCCCGGCCGGTAGGCCGCAGCGGGGGCAGTCCCACAGGCCCGGCGGTTCGGCGTCCGCGGCGATCCGGATGTCGGTCCGGTGGTCGTTGCGGCACCAGTAGGTGACGTCCTGTCGGGGGGCGGGTTGGTGCCGCTCGTCGGGGCGCATGGGTGCGGACCCGACGCGGGCGCCACGGATGACGTTGCCACTCGGCACGGCTGCTCGCTCCTGTCGTCGGAGGGGACCCGCCGTCGTCGAGGGGGGTGCGCGGCGGGCGACGCGGTGCAGCGGAGAAAAGCCTGCGCGCGGCCCGTCGAGTGACGGACCGCGCGCAGATTGTACGACTAGACGCGCTCGCTCAGGCGCCGCTGTTCATTTGCAGGCGGAGCCAGAGCCCGAGACCGACGATGGCGGCGAACCAGACGACGCTCACCAGAACGGTGTAACGGTCCAGGTTCTTCTCCGCCACCGACGACCCGGCGAGGCTGGAGCTGACGCCACCGCCGAACATGCTCGACAGGCCGCCGCCCTTGCCGCGGTGCAGCAGGATCAGCAGCGTGAGCAGGATGCTCGTGATGACCAGCAACACGATCAACGTGTATGCGAACCAGATCGGCATGGCTGGGGTCAGTTCCTCTCGTAACGGTCCTCGCCCGGTCTGATCGGGCACGGCGGCACCGACCGGCGGACGGGCGGTGTCCAGGATACCGAGCGATCAGCGAGCGATGTGCTCCGGGAACCGGCAGATTTGCGCGAACTCCTCCGCGTCCAGGCTGGCGCCCCCCACCAGGCCCCCGTCCACGTCCGGCTGGGCCATGATCGAGGCGACGTTGGACGCCTTGACCGAGCCGCCGTAGAGGACCCGGACCTGGTCGGCGGTGTCCTGGCCGAAGCGCTCCGCCAGTCGCTGCCGGACCGCCCCGCACACCTCCTGGGCGTCCTCCGGGGTCGCGGTCTTGCCGGTGCCGATCGCCCAGACCGGCTCGTACGCGATCACGACCTGCCGCACCTGCTCGGGCGTGAGGCCGGCGAGGCCCCCGTCGAGCTGGTCGGCGCAGTGCGCCACGTGGGTGCCCTGCTCGCGGACGTCCAGCCCCTCCCCCACGCAGAGGATCGGGGTCAGGCCGTGCGTCAGCGCCGCCTTCACCTTGGCGTTGACGACGGTGTCGTCCTCGTGGTGGTAGGCCCGCCGCTCGGAGTGCCCGACCACCACGTACGTGCAACCGAGCTTGGCCAGCAGCGGGCCGGAGATGTCCCCGGTGTACGCGCCGGACGCGTGCGGGGAAAGATCTTGCCCGCCGTAGCCGATCAGCAGCTTGTCGCCGTCCACCGCCGTCTGCACGGTACGCAGGTCGGTGAAGGGCGGCAGCACGACCGTCTCGACCTCGGTGAGCTGCTTCTCGGTGAGGCTCGCGGCCAGCTTCTGCACCAGCAGGTTGGCCTCGAGGTGGTTGAGGTTCATCTTCCAGTTGCCGGCCATCAGCGGCCGACGGGTCGTGCTCGACATTCAGTTCTCCAGGGCCGCGATGCCGGGGAGGGTCTTGCCCTCGAGGTATTCCAGGGAGGCGCCGCCGCCCGTGGAGATGTGCCCGAACGACGACTCGTCCAGCCCCAGGGCACGGACCGCCGCCGCCGAGTCACCGCCACCGACGACGCTGAACGCGTCGGCCTTGGTGATCGCCTCGGCGATCCCCCGGGTGCCCGCCGCGAAGGCCGGCATCTCGAACACGCCCATCGGGCCGTTCCAGAAGATCGTCTTCGCCTGGGACAGGGCGGCGCTGAAGCCGGCCACCGTCTCCGGGCCGACGTCCAGACCGAGCCGGTGGCTCGGGATGCCGTCCACGCGGACCGTGTCGTGCGCGGCGTCCGGAGCGAACGCGTCCGCGACCACCACGTCGACCGGGAGCAGGATCTTGCCGTCGGCCCGCTCCAGCAGGTTGCGGCAGGTGTCGACCATGTCCTTCTCCAGCAGCGAGGTGCCCACCTCCAGGCCCTGGGCCTTGAGGAAGGTGAAGCACATCCCGCCGCCGATGAGCAGCCGGTCGACAGTGGGCAGCAGCGCCTCGATCACGGCGAGCTTGTCGGACACCTTCGACCCACCGAGCACCACCACGTACGGCCGCTCGGGGTCACCGGTGAGCTTGGACAGCACCTCGACCTCACGCAGCACCAGTCGACCCGCGACGTGCGGCAACCGGGCCGGCACGTCGAAGACACTGGCGTGCTTGCGGTGCACCGCGCCGAAGGCGTCGTCCACGTACGCGTCACCGAACGCGGCGAGCTGGTCGGCGAACGCGCCCCGCTCGGCCTCGTCCTTGCTGGTCTCGCCCGCGTTGAAACGCAGGTTCTCCAGGAGGGCGACCTGGCCGTCGGCCAGGCCCGCGACGGTGGAACGGGCCGACTCACCGACGGTGTCGGTGGCGAAGTGCACCGGAGCGCCGAGCAGCTCACCGAGCCGCCCGGCGACCGGGCTCAGGCTGAACTGCGGGTCCGGTGCGCCCTTCGGGCGGCCCAGGTGCGAGCAGACGACCACCTTCGCGCCGGCCTCGACCAGCGCGCCGAGGGTCGGCAGCACCGCGCGGATGCGCCCGTCGTCGGTGATGTCACCGGTCTGCTTGTCGAGCGGGACGTTCAGGTCGGCGCGCACCAGCACGCGCCGACCCGACACCCCCTCGGCGAGCAGGTCGTCGAGGGTCCGGATGCTCACAGCGACGAACCGACCAGCTTGACGAGGTCGACCAGGCGGTTGGAGTAGCCCCACTCGTTGTCGTACCAGCCGACGACCTTGACCTGGTTGCCGACGACCTTGGTCAGCGGCGCGTCGAAGATGCACGACGCCGGGTCGGTGACGATGTCGGTGGAGACGATCGGGTCCTCGTTGTAGACCAGGATGCCCTTGAGCGGGCCGTCCGCGGCGGCCTTCAGCGCGGCGTTGACCTCGTCCACGGTGGTCTCGCGACCCACGTTGACGGTGAGGTCGGTGACCGAGCCGGTCGGGATCGGCACCCGCAGGGCGTACCCGTCGAGCTTGCCCTTGAGGTCCGGCAGGACCAGGCCGATCGCCTTCGCGGCGCCGGTGGAGGTCGGCACGATGTTCAGGGCGGCGGCCCGGGCCCGACGCAGGTCCGAGTGCGGCGCGTCCTGCAGGTTCTGGTCCTGGGTGTACGCGTGGATCGTCGTCATCAGACCGTGCTGGATGCCGAACGTGTCGTGCAGGACCTTCGCCATCGGCGCGAGGCAGTTGGTGGTGCACGAGGCGTTGGAGATGATGGTGTGCTTCGCCGGGTCGTAGGTGTCGTGGTTGACACCCATGACGACGGTCACGTCCTCGTTCTTCGCCGGGGCGGAGATGATGACCTTCTTGGCCCCGCCGTCGACGTGCGCCTTGGCCTTGGTGGCGTCAGTGAAGAAGCCGGTCGACTCGATGACGACGTCGGCGCCGACCTCGCCCCACGGCAGCTTCGACGGGTCCTTCTCGGCGTACGCCTTGATGGTCTTGCCACCGACGGTGATCTCGTCGGCGGTGGCCTTCACCTCGTAGGGCAGGCGGCCCAGGATGCTGTCGTACTTGAGCAGGTGGGCGAGCGTGCCGTTGTCGGTCAGGTCGTTCACCGCCACGACCTCGATGTCGGCGTCGGACGCCAGCACTGCCCGGAAGAAGTTACGGCCGATTCGGCCGAAGCCGTTGATGCCAACCCGGATGGTCACAGGTCCCATCTCCTCGCGTTCTGGTCTGCCGGCCTCAGACAACGGGCCGGCGGAGTGGTGTGCGCCGACCGTTGGAGCCGGCCGTTGACGGTTCGTCTCGGCCACCCCGCCGCGGTCTGAGGACCTTGACCGCCCGAGGCGGTGTGCACGACGAGGAGTGCCTGTGTCGGCCCCCTTGCCGTACGCAGCGACCTTATCCGAGCGTGCGAGACCACGCTGCGCCGGGTCGTGCCCCGGACGCACCGTGCGGCCTTACCGTCCTATCAGACCACGAGCATGTCGGGCGTGACTGCCGCTTCGGTATCCGGGATGCCGAGGTCCCGGGCCCGCTTGTCGGCCAGCGCCAGAAGTCGGCGGATCCGTCCGGCGATGGCGTCCTTGGTCAGCGGGGGGTCGGCCAGCGCTCCCAACTCCTCCAGCGACGCCTGCCGGTGCTCCAGGCGCAGCCGCCCGGCGTCGGTCAGGTGGTTGGGCGCCTCGTCGGCGAGGATCTCCAGGGCACGGGTGACCCGGGCGGCGGCGGCGACCGCCGCCCGCGCCGACCGGCGCAGGTTGGCGTCGTCGAAGTTGGCCAGCCGGTTGGCGGTGGCCCGCACCTCGCGGCGTACCCGGCGCTCCTCCCAGGCCAGCACGCTGGAGTGCGCGCCGATCCGGGTGAGCAGCGCGGCGATCGCGTCGCCGTCCTTGACGACCACCCGGTCCACCCCGCGTACCTCCCGGTTCTTCGCGGTGATGCCGATCCGGCGGGCCGCGCCGACCAGCGCCAGCGCCGACTCCGGCCCCGGGCAGGTGATCTCCAGCGCGCTGGAGCGGCCGGGCTCGGTGAGCGAGCCGTGCGCCATGAACGCGCCCCGCCAGGCGGAGACGGCGCAGCAGACGTTCGCCGCCACCACGTGCGGGGGCAGCCCGCGCACCGGGCGGCCCCGCACGTCGAGCAGGCCGGTCTGCCGGGCGAGGGCCTCGCCGTCCTTGACCACCCGCACGATGAAGTGGCTGCCCTTGCGCAGCCCGCCGGAGGCCAGCACGTGGATCTCGCTGGGGTAGCCGTAGACCTCGGCGATCTCCCGGCGCAACCGCCGGGCCACCGCCCCGGTGTCCAGTTCCGCCTCCACCACCACACGGCCGGAGACGATGTGCAGGCCGCCGGCGAAGCGCAGCAGCGCGGCCATCTCCGCCCGCCGGCAGCAGGGCTTGGGCACGTCGACCCGACTCAGCTCGTCCTTGACCGCGGCCGTCATCGCCATTGTGCGTCCCCTCACGGACCGGTTCCGGCGTGTCGCCGGAGATTACGTACGTGTCTAACGATCGGCGCCCAGGACAGGCACCAGTGCGGCGCCCAGGGCGGCCGGATCATGGCGGGGGGTGCCACCGGTGACGGCGACGGGGGCGAGGACCAGGCGGGCACCCAGCGATTCTGCCGCACGTTCGACCGGTTCGGGGTCACCCACCGCCTTGGCGTCGGCGAGCACGAGATCCACCTTGAGTTCGGGCAGGTACCAGTGCAGTGCCGCGAGGTGGTCGGCGACGGAGAGCCCGAGGGTCTCCTTCTCCGCGGCGAGGTTCAGCGTGACCAACCGCCGGGCCGAGGTGGACACGATCGCGTCGGCCACCTGCGGCACCAGCAGGTGCGGAAGCACGCTCGTGTACCAACTGCCCGGTCCGAAGATCAACCAGTCCGCCGCCATGATCGCCTCGATCACCTCGGCGCAGGCGGGTGGCGCGACAGGCGTGAGGCGCAGCGACTCGACCCGCCCGGTGGTGACCGCCACCTGGTGTTGGCCGCGCACGGTGCGCACCTCGTCCGGGGCGGCCGGGTCGATCCCGCGGACCTGCGCCTCGATGCCGACCGGCTGCCGGGACATCGGCAGCACCCGGCCGACCGCGCCGAGCATCGCACCGGCGTGGTCCAGCGCGGCCACCGGGTCGCCGAGCAGCTCCATGAGACCGCACAGCACCAGGTTGCCGACCGCGTGCCCGGTCAGCCCGTCGACGCGGGCCGCTTCCGGACCTTCGCTTCGGGCGTCGGAGTCACGGCCGCCAATCGCCCGGTCCCGGTCGGTGGCACCGCCGCCGGTCGTTGCGTCCCGGTCGGGGGCACGGCCGCCACCGGTCGCCGCGTTCCGGTCGGGGGCACGGCCGCCACCGGTCGTTGCCGGGTCCGGGTCGGCTTCGCCGAGCGGGGGTACGCCGGCCGGCACGGCGGCGAAGCGGTGCTGGAACAGCCCGGCGCTGCGCCGGGTCGCCGGGTGGTCCCCGGCCAGTGCCACCAGCGCCTGGCGCAGATCACCCGGGGGCAGACCGCCACGCTCGGCGCGCAGCCGACCACTGGAGCCGCCGTCGTCTCCGACGGTGACCACCGCGGTGATGTCGAGGTCGAGTTCGGGGGCGCAGTGCCGCAGCGCGCGCAACGAGGCGGACAGCCCGTGCCCGCCGCCGAACGCCACCACCCGCCGGGCCGTCATTCGCGCCCCAGGTCGCGGTGCTGGGCGTTGGCCGCCAGCCCGGAGTGGCGCAGCCGCCCGGCCAACTCCTCGGCGATGGCGACGCTGCGGTGCTTGCCGCCGGTGCAGCCCACGGCGACCGTCAGGTACCGCTTGCCCTCCCGCTCGAAGCCGGTGGTGGTGGCGTTGACCAGGTCGGCGTACGAGGCGACGAAGGCGTCCGCGCCCTCCTGCCCGAGCACGTACGCGCTGACCGCCTCCTCCCGCCCGGTGTGCTCGCGCAACTCCGGCACCCAGTACGGGTTGGGCAGGAACCGGGCGTCCAGCACGAAGTCGGCGTCCGGCGGAAGGCCGTACTTGAATCCGAAGGACAGCACGGTGACCCGCAGCCGGCGCGCGTCCTCGCCGCCGAACAGCTCCTCGATGCGACGGCGGAGCTGGTTGACGTTCAGGTGGCTGGTGTCGATGATCACGTCGGCCTGGTCCCGGGCCTCTTCGAGCAGCCCACGCTCGACGGCGATGCCGTCGGCCAGTCGCCCGTCCCCCTGCAACGGGTGGGAACGGCGGACGCTCTCGAACCGCCGGATCAGCACCTCGTCGTCGGCGTCGACGAAGACCACCCGGGGTGAGAACCCGCGCTCCTTGAGCTCGCGGATCGCCCCGGCCAGGTCGGTGGAGAAGGCCCGCGAGCGCACGTCCAGCACCATCGCGGTACGCCGGGCCGCGCCGCCGGCCTTGACCGCCAACTCGGCCATGTCCAGCATCAACGCCTGCGGCAGGTTGTCGACGACGTAGTAGCCGACGTTCTCCAACGCCCTGGCGACCGTGCTGCGGCCACCGCCGGAGAGCCCGGTGACCACCACGAGTGTGGTCTCCGACTCCGCCGTCGACTGCCCGTCGACCGCATCCGGGTCGACGATCCGGTCACCGACTGTGCGCGCCTCGCTCACCCGTACCCCCAAGCCGTGGCGCCGTGGCCGCCTTTGGCCGCGATTGGTCAATCAGCGACTCTATCCCGCTGCCGGGCCCAGTCCGCGCACCCGGCACGGCCTGCCACCCTCCACCCTTGATGACGATCAGTGACCATGGACGCGCTCTTGGCGATCTTCGCAG
Organism: Micromonospora sp. WMMD964; assembly: GCF_029581455.1. Classification (NCBI taxonomy): domain Bacteria; kingdom Bacillati; phylum Actinomycetota; class Actinomycetes; order Micromonosporales; family Micromonosporaceae; genus Micromonospora; species Micromonospora sp. WMMD964. The sequence goes on from NZ_CP120860.1 coordinate 5,883,067, forward strand.
GCCAGACCGGGCGACCGGCGGGTCACGGTCACCGCCCGGGTGCGCCGGGCGGGCGCTGTCGGGGTCGGCTCGTAGACTCCCCGGATGGCCTCCCCCACCGACCTCCGGCCCGAGGGCGCGTTGCCGGTGCTGCGCCGGGTGTTCGGCTACGACGCCTTCCGCGGCTTCCAGCAGGACGTGATCGACCACGTGGTCGACGGCGGCGACGCGCTGGTGTTGATGCCCACCGGTGGCGGCAAGTCCCTGTGCTACCAGATCCCGGCGCTGGTCCGCGAGGGCGTCGCGGTCGTCGTGTCCCCGCTGATCGCCCTCATGCAGGACCAGGTCGACGCGCTCACCGCGGTCGGCGTCCGCGCCGGGTTCCTCAACTCGACCCAGAGCCTGGACGCCCGACGCCGGGTCGAGGCCGCCTTCGTCGCCGGCGAGCTGGACCTGCTCTACCTCGCCCCGGAGGCGCTCGGCGTCCGCTCCACGCTGGCCCTGCTGGACCGGGGGCGCATCTCCCTGTTCGCGATCGACGAGGCGCACTGCGTGTCCCAGTGGGGGCACGACTTCCGCCCCGACTACCTGGCGCTGTCGATGCTGCACGAACGCTGGCCCCAGGTGCCACGGATCGCGCTGACCGCCACCGCCACCAGCGCCACCCGCACCGAGATCGCCAGCCGGCTCAAGCTCGACGATGCCCGCCACTTCGTGGCCAGCTTCGACCGGCCCAACATCCAGTACCGGATCGTCCCCAAGCGGGAGCCCCGCAAGCAACTGCTGGCGCTGCTGCGCGACGAGCACCCGGGCGACGCCGGGATCGTCTACTGCCTGTCCCGGGCCTCCGTCGACAAGACCGCGGAGTTCCTGGTCGCCAACGGGGTGACCGCACTGCCGTACCACGCGGGTCTGGACGCGGCCACCCGCGCCGCCAACCAGCAACGCTTCCTACGCGAGGACGGCCTGGTCATGGTCGCCACGATCGCCTTCGGCATGGGCATCGACAAGCCCGACGTCCGCTTCGTCGCCCACCTCGACCTGCCCAAGTCCGTCGAGGGCTACTACCAGGAGACCGGCCGCGCCGGACGCGACGGCCTGCCGTCCACCGCGTGGCTCGCGTACGGGCTGCAGGACGTGGTCCAGCAACGCAAGATGATCGAGACGTCCGACGGCGACCTCGCCCACCGCCGCAACCTCGCCGCCCACCTGGACGCGATGCTCGCCCTCTGCGAGACGGTGCGGTGCCGGCGCGTCCAACTGCTCGAATACTTCGGCGAGACGTCCACCCCCGCCTGCGGCAACTGCGACACCTGCCTCAGCCCGCCGGAGTCCTGGGACGGCACCGTCGCCGCCCAGAAGTTGCTCTCCACGGTCTTCCGCCTCGACCGTGAGCGCAACCAGCGCTTCGGCGCGGGGCACTGCATCGACATCCTGCTCGGCAAACAGAACGACAAGATCAGCCAGTACGGTCACGACTCGCTGACCGTGTTCGGCATCGGCTCCGAGCTGAGCGAGGCGGAGTGGCGGGGTGTCGTCCGGCAGTTGCTCGCCGAGGGGCTACTCGCCGTGGAGGGCGACTACGGCACGCTCGCGTTGACCGACGCCAGCGCCGACGTGCTGGGCCGCCGCCGCACGGTCACGATGCGCCGCGAGCCGGAGAGGCCCACGTCGAGCCGCTCGTCGAAGCCGCGCGGCTCGGCCACCGTCGTCGCCGAGCTGACCCCGGCCGCCGCGTCGGTCTTCGAGCGCCTGCGCGGCTGGCGGGCGACCACCGCCAAAGAGCAGGGCGTTCCGGCGTACGTGATCTTCCACGACGCCACGCTTCGACAGATCGCCAGCGACGCGCCGAGCACTCTCGCCGACCTGTCCCGCGTCAGCGGGGTCGGCGAGAACAAGCTCGCCAAGTACGGCGAGCAGATCCTGGCCGTGCTCGCCACCGACTGAGAGACGGCGAAGGGCCGGGCCCCGTGGTGGGGTCCGGCCCTTCGGGTGTGTCTACCGGCTTAGCTGGTGGCGTAGCCGCGGGTGGCGATCCAGTCGGCGAGGTGCTCGACGGTGATCTGGTAGGAGGCCTGGGTGGGGTCGGCGGAGTCGGCGATGGTGACGGTGTCGCCGTTGTCGCGGTAGCCGACGACGCTGATGTAGTGCCCACCCTCGTAGGAGTGGCTCACCCCGTCGGTGTCGGTGCTGGTGCCGGCGATGTTCGCGACCACGGCCCGGCCGTCGTCGACGGTGCGGACGATGTCGGCGCGCAGCTGGTCGGTCTGCTTCGCATCAGCGTCCGGACTGGAGATCTCCACCGAACGGTAGGCGTTCTCACCGGTCTCCTTGTTCAGCACCGGGGTGATGTCGTTGATCGAGTTCGTGCCCGCCTCGGTGGTGCCCATCTCCTTGGCCATCGCGTCCACGTTGATGTCCTTACCCTGCACACTCAACGCGTTACGGGTGGCTGCCGGGCCGCAGTAGTAGAAGTTCGGCTGCGCCTCGTAGCGCACACCCAACTCCCGCTCACCGTGGTTCTTGCGGTCGGTCTGGGTCTGGGCGCTCGGCTTCGCGGTACTCGGGGCCGCGAACGCGGTCGTGACGGGACCGGCGATCGCACCACCGGTGAACGCGAGACCAGCAGCGGTCAGAGCAGTCCTACGAATCAGATCGGTACGCATGACAGCGTGCTCCTCTGCATCGGGGGTGGTGTGCACGGCACGCCCGGGGGGGTGGACGTGCCGCACGTACAAGGGGGAAGAAGTTCACTGCCCGGCGGCCCTGTCGGCCGGCATCGGGACCAGGTGTAACCAGGCGCGGTGGCGGATCATTCCGCCAGGCTTCCGGGTCGGCCGGGTGGCGCTCGACCGGGTGGCGCTCCACCGGACCAGGGGATGCAACCGGGGGGCGCAGCAAGTCATTCCACCAACGTCATCGGTGGCGCTCACTCGTGCCGGGGTGTGTAACCCGGGCGGCCCGGCCAGTGTTCCCGGGACCGCCGCCGCCGGCGACTCCACCGGGCGTGCCAGGTGTAACGCCCCCGCCCGGCCCCCGATTCCGCCACCCCGGTGACCCCCACCACCTGACACCGACCCACCAAACCCGCAGAAAACCACCCAGCTGCAGGCTGGATACCCCCACTCCGCCGAAACGGCGGTATCCGCCGTCCAGGACACCCTGACTTCGCCGAACCCGTGTCGATCAACGCCCGTCCGCGACACGAAATCCGCCAACTCGTCCACCCCGCGACCCGCAACCCGCCTTGATCCACTCCGCTTCGGCGAAACGGCGGTATCCGCCGCCCGGGATACCCCCACATCGGCGAACTCGAGTCGATCAAGTCCGTGGGGACACGAAACGGATAACACACCCAGCCGCCGCCCGGCAACCGCAACCCGTCTAGATCCACTCCACTTCGCCGAAACAGGGGTATCCGCCGCCCGGGATACCCCGACTTCGGCGAAGTGGAGTGGATCACGCACGCTCGGGGGCGCTGCGCGGTGTCGGGCACGTCGTGCGCCGTGGACGGCCGCCCGATGGGTCCGATACAGCCGCCGCAGGTCGTCGCGTCACCCAACGACGAACACGAACCACCCTGCGCCCGCGCGCCGTCGCGCCCTCTGACGCGGGGCCGACCGGCCACGGAGTGGGTGACGGGTCGGTCAGGTCGTTGGTGTCGGGTCCACGGCGTCGTCGGCCTTCGTGCCGTTGTCGAGGGCGGCGAGGATCGCCTCGGCGGTACGCCGGCCCACACCGGGCACCTCGGTGATCTCCTCGACTGTCGCGGCGGAGAGTCGCTTGAGTGAGCCGAAGTGTCGTAGCAGCGCCTTGCGGCGTACCTCCCCGAGGCCGGGCACGTGGTCGAGCGCCGACTCGGTCATCCGCTTCGACCGGCGTTGCCGGTGGAAGGTGATGGCGAACCGGTGGGCCTCGTCGCGGACCCGTTGCAGCAGGTAGAGACCCTCCGAGGTGCGCGGCAGGATGACCGGGAACTCGTCGTCGGGAAGCCACACCTCCTCGAGCCGCTTGGCGAGCCCGCACAGCGCCACGTCGTCGATGCCCAGGTCGGCGAGGGCCTGCGCGGCGGCGGCGACCTGCGGGGCACCGCCGTCGACGACGACCAACTGCGGCGGGTACGCGAACTTCCGCGGCCTGCCGGTGGTCGGATCGATCAGGACACCCACCTGCGGCTCAGCCGTCTCGTCCGGGGTGGTCGGGTCGTCGGCGGACTCGACCCCCACCTCACCCGTCTCGGCCCGCGCGTCCAGGTAGCGGGCGAAGCGACGGCGCAACACCTCGGACATCGCGGAGAGGTCGTCGGTGGCGCCACGGACGATGAACCGCCGGTATTCGCTCTTGCGGGGCAGACCGTCTTCGAAGACCACCATGCTGGCCACCACGTCGGTGCCCTGGATCTGGGAGATGTCGAAGCACTCGATGCGCAGGGGTGAGGTGCTCATGCCCAGCGCCTCGCTGATCTCGTCCAACGCCTTGCCGCGGGTGGTCAGGTCACCGGAGCGCTTGAGCTTGTGCCGGGCCAGCGCGTCCTTGGCGTTGCGCTCGACGGTCTCCATCAGCGCGCGCTTGTCACCGCGCTGCGGCACCCGCAGCGACACCCGGCTGCCCCGGTGGTTGGAGAGCCACTCCGCCAGCGCGTCGGCGTCGGCGGGCAGCTCGGGCACCAGCAACTCCCGGGGGACGTCGGCCTCGCCGTGCTCGCCCCCGTACACCTGGGTGCAGAAGTGGTGGACCAGGTCACCGGTGGTCAGGTCCTCGGTCTTCTCCACCACCCAGCCGCGCTGGCCCCGGACCCGGCCGTCGCGGACGTGGAAGACCTGCACTGCCGCTTCGAGGGGGTCGTCGGCGAACGCGACCACGTCGGCGTCGGTGCCGTCGCCCAACACCACGGTCTGCTTCTCCATGGCCCGGCGCAGCGCGGCGACGTCGTCGCGCAGTCGGGCGGCCCGCTCGAACTCGAGCTGTTCGCTCGCCTCGAGCATCTCGCGCTCGATCTTGCGGACCATGGTGTCGGTGCGCCCGGCCATGAAGTCGCAGAACCCGTCCACGATGGCGCGGTGTTCGTCGGCGGAGACGGTGCCGACGCACGGCGCCGAGCACTTGCCGATGTAGCCGAGCAGGCAGGGGCGGCCGACCTGACCAGCCCGCTTGAAGACACCCGCGGAGCACGTCCGAGCGGGGAACACCCGCAGCAGCAGGTCGAGGGTCTCCCGGATGGCCCAGGCGTGCGAGTACGGACCGAAGTAGCGCACCCCCTTGCGCTTGGCACCGCGCATCACCTGCAGCCGGGGGTATTCCTCGTTGAGGGTGACGGCCAGATAGGGGTACGACTTGTCGTCGCGGTAGCGGACGTTGAACCGCGGGTCGTACTGCTTGATCCAGGTGAACTCCTGTTGGAGCGCCTCGACCTCGGTGGCGACGGTGATCCAGTCCACCGACTCGGCGGTGGTGACCATCTGACGGGTGCGCTCGTGCAGGTTCCACACGTCGCCGAAGTAGGAGTTGAGCCGGCTGCGCAGGTTCCTCGCCTTGCCGACGTAGATCACCCGGCCGGTGCCGTCGCGGAAGCGGTAGACCCCCGGTAGCTCCGGGATCGTGCCGGGCGCGGGGCGGTAGGTCGAGGGGTCAGCCACGCCAGCAAGCCTAGTCCGCAGCACCGACAGCCCAGCCCAAGCTCTAGATCGACTCGGCTTCCGGGACGTCGGGGTGTCGATCCGTCACGGACACCCCGACATCCCGAAACACGAGTCGATCACGCGGCAGGGCCGACCGGCGCGGCCGGACCACGCGGCCGGGACCAGCCCGCACGACCCACACGGCCGGGACCAGCCCGCACGGCCGCGCACCACGGCACCGACCGGTTCGCGCGGCCGACACGGTAGGACCGGCTCGCGTGGCCCCGCACCACGGCAGGACCGGCGGCCGGCCTCACCGCTCCGGTCAGGCCAGCGAGATCTGGTCCCCGGTGACCTTGATGTCCTTCGGCGGCAGCGGCTTGGTGGCCGGACCGGCCTTCACCGAGCCGTCCTCGATCGAGAACTTGCTGCCGTGGCAGGTGCAGTTGATGGTGCCGCCGTCGACGTTCGACACCGGGCAGTTCTGGTGCGTACAGATCGGGCTGAAGCCCTTGAACTCGCCGGCCGTGGGCTGGGTGATGACCACGCCCTCGGCGGCGAGGATCTTGCCGCCGCCGACCGGGATGTCGGCGGTGGTGGCCAGCGACTGGGCGTTCTGCCGGTCGCCGCCGCCCGCGTCGCCGGTGCTGGGCACGGCCGGGCCGCCACTGGTGGGGGTGTCGCTGCCGCTGCCGCCGTCGCTGCCGCAGGCCGCCAGGACGACGGCCGCGCCGACTGCCCCGACGCCGGTGAGCAGGGTGCGACGTGTTTGCGTACCCGGACCGGTCAGCGCCTGATCGTCACTCATGCCTCGCCTCTCTCTAGCCCGCTGCCGGTCAGAAGCCGGCCACACTTCTCCACACGGGCAACTGTGCCGGATGGTTCATCCGGGCATCTCTCCGACCCGGGAAAATAGGACGGGCGGGTCGGAGCAGCCCCACCCGTCCCGTGCTGGCACGCGCGGAACCGACCCGACCCGCCCGACGACCATGCGTTGAACGGTCAGCGCGCTCCGGCCGGCACCTTTCGGCCGGCCCGCGCCTTGGTCGTGCCGTTGGCCTTGGCGGCGCGGTTGGTGGCGGCGGCCGCGCCCTTGGCCGCGCCGTCGAGCTTGAGCACCTGGCGCAGGAACTCGCCGGTGTGGCTCTCGGCCACCTCGGCGACCTCCTCCGGGGTGCCGGTGGCGAGCACGGTGCCGCCCCGATGACCGCCCTCCGGGCCCATGTCGATCAGCCAGTCGGCGGACTTGATCACGTCGAGGTTGTGCTCGATGGTGATCACCGTGTTGCCCTTGTCGACGAGCCCTTCGAGCACCATCAGCAGCTTGCGGATGTCCTCGAAGTGCAGACCGGTGGTCGGCTCGTCGAGCACGTAGACCGTCCGCCCGGTGGAGCGCTTCTGCAGCTCGGACGCGAGCTTGACCCGCTGCGCCTCGCCACCGGAGAGGGTGGGGGCGGGCTGACCGAGGCGTACGTAGCCCAGGCCGACGTCGACGAGGGTCTTGAGGTGCCGGTGGATGGCCGGGATGGCGGAGAAGAACTCGGCGGCCTCCTCGATCGGCATCTCCAGCACGTCCGAGACGGTCTTGCCCTTGTAGTGCACCTCGAGGGTCTCCCTGTTGTACCGGGCGCCCTTGCAAACCTCGCAGGGGACGTACACGTCGGGCAGGAAGTTCATCTCGATCTTGATGGTGCCGTCGCCGGAGCACGCCTCGCAGCGCCCGCCCTTGACGTTGAACGAGAACCGACCCGGACCGTACCCGCGGACCTTCGCCTCGGTGGTCTCGGCGAAGAGCTTGCGGACGTGGTCCCACACCCCGGTGTAGGTGGCCGGGTTGGAGCGCGGCGTACGACCGATCGGCGACTGGTCCACGCCGACGACCTTGTCGACGTGCTCCAGACCGGAGACCCGGGTGTGTCGGCCGGGCACCAGCCGGGCGCCGTTGATCTGGTTGGCCAGCACCGCGTACAGGATGTCGTTGACAAGCGTCGACTTGCCCGAGCCGCTGACCCCGGTGACCGCGATCAGTTGTCCCAGCGGGAACGAGACGGTGAGGTTGCGCAGGTTGTGCTCCCGCGCCCCGTGCACCACCAACTCCCGGGCCGGGTCAGGTGCGCGACGGGTCGACGGTGTCGGGATCGACCGACGACCGGACAGGTACGCCCCGGTGATCGACTCCTTGTTCTTCAGCAGCGCGGGCACCGAGCCGCTGTGCACGATCTCGCCGCCGTGCTCACCGGCGCCCGGCCCGATGTCGACGATCCAGTCGGCGACGCGGATGGTGTCCTCGTCGTGCTCCACCACGATCAGCGTGTTGCCCAGCCCGCGAAGCCGGACCAGGGTCTCGATCAGCCGGTGGTTGTCGCGTTGGTGCAGCCCGATCGACGGCTCGTCGAGCACGTAGAGCACGCCCACCAGGCCGGAGCCGATCTGGGTGGCGAGGCGGATGCGCTGCGCCTCGCCGCCGGACAGGGTGCCGGCCGGCCGGTCCAGGGAGAGGTAGTCCAGACCGACGTCGAGCAGGAACCGCAGCCGGGCGTTGATCTCCTTCAGGACCCGCTCCGCGATCAGCTTCTGCCGGTCGCTCAGCTCGATGCCGGCGAGCAGGTCGGCGCACTCCCCCACGGAGAGGTTGCAGACCTCGGCGATGCTCTTGCCCGCGAGGGTGACCGCGAGCACCTCGGGCTTGAGCCGGGCGCCCCCGCACGCCGCGCACGGCACGTCACGCATGTAGCCCTCGTACTTGTCGCGGGACCACTCGGACTCGGTGTCGGAGTGCCGGCGCTCGATCCACTGCACCACGCCCTCGAAGCCGGTGTAGTAGGAGCGCTCGCGTCCGTACTTGTTGCGGTAGCGCACGTGCACCTGGTCGTCGGAGCCGTGCAGGATCGTCTTCTGGGCCCGCGCCGGCAACGCCCGCCACGGGGTGTCGACGTCGAAGTGCTGGGCCTCGCCGAGCGCCTCCAACAGGCGCAGGAAGTATTCCAGGTTGTGCCCCGTGGACCAGGGTTGGATCGCGCCCTCGCGCAGGCTGCGCTCGGGGTCGGGGATCAGCAGCTCCGGGTCGACCTCCTTCTTGGTGCCCAGGCCGGTGCACTCCGGGCAGGCCCCGTACGGCGCGTTGAAGGAGAAGACCCGGGGTTCGAGGTCCTCGATGGCGAGCGGGTGGTCGTTGGGGCAGGCCAGGTGCTCGGAGTAGCGGCGCTCCCGGTCCGGGTCGTCCTCCGGGAGGTCGACGAAGTCGAGCAGCACCAGGCCGCTGGAGAGACCCAGCGCGGCCTCGACCGAGTCGGTCAGCCGCTGCTTGGCGCTGGGCTTGACGGTGAGCCGGTCGATCACCACCTCGATGGTGTGCTTCTCCTGCTTCTTGAGCTTCGGCGGCTCGGTCAGCGGGTAGACCACGCCGTCGACCCGGGCCCGGGCGTAGCCCTTGGCCTGCAACTCGGCGAAGAGGTCGACGTACTCACCCTTGCGGCCCCGGATGACCGGCGCGAGCACCATGAACTTGGTGCCCTCGGTCATCGCGAGGACCCGGTCGACGATCTGCTGGGGGCTCTGCCGGGAGATGCGCTCGCCACAGACCGGGCAGTGCGGCTCGCCGATGCGGGCGAAGAGCAGGCGGAGGTAGTCGTAGACCTCGGTGATGGTGCCGACGGTCGAGCGCGGGTTGCGCGAGGTGGACTTCTGGTCGATCGAGACGGCGGGGCTCAGGCCCTCGATGAAGTCGACGTCTGGCTTGTCCATCTGGCCGAGGAACTGCCGGGCGTACGACGAGAGCGACTCGACGTAGCGGCGCTGCCCCTCGGCGAAGATCGTGTCGAAGGCCAGGCTCGACTTGCCCGACCCGGACAGCCCGGTGAACACGATGAGTGCGTCCCGGGGCAGGTCGAGACTGACGTCACGCAGATTGTGCTCGCGCGCGCCACGGATGATCAGTCGGTCGGCCACGGTGCGTGTACTCCCGGGAGAAGACGAAGCGAAGAATGTGTCCCGCTCTGGGTGATTTGAGCGGTCGTACGGGCGCGCGGAACACGCCTCGGCAACTCTAGCCCCGAGGTACGACACTTTTCCCCGCCGGCACATTCCCCCAGGTCAGCCCGGTCGGCCGCAGCGCTGCGAGGCCCACGTCTGCCGCGCCCCGGGGGCACCGGGCACGACACCCCCGGTGCACCGGGCGGAGAGTAGGCCCCGAGGCGAGCGACAGCCCCCGGCCGCTGCCGAGCGTGTGGACCGCACCCCGCCGCGCTTGCGGGTTGATCCACTCCGTTTCGCCGATGTCGGGGTATCGCCGGCACTCGGATACCGCAATATCGGCGAACCCGAGTGGATCAAGGCGAGTGCACCTTGCCGACCGGGGAGGATCGCCCCGTCAAGCGAGGTTTGTCCGGTGGTTGAGGGTCGCCCAGGTGGTGCAGTCGGGGGTCGTTATAGCTGGCACGGCGACAGCCCACCGGCCACGCGGAGCGCAAGGCTCAACGCGACCGGCGAACCGGCTCCCAGCCGTTGGTCCCGACGGCGACAGACGACACCGACGCCAGCAGAAGGCCCCGACGCCAGCAAAGGGCCCCGACGCCGGGAGCCCGGTCAGTAGCCGCCGGGCGTCGGCGGACGGGCCGCCCGGCGTCGGGCCGACCGCCAGCCGCCGCGCCGCTCCGCCGCCACCCGCGCCTCCCGCCGTCGACTCTCGTGGGCCACCTCTCCCTGTAGCCGCCGCCAGCTCTCCCACCGCCGGGTGGAGAGTTCGCCGGTGTGCAGCGCCTCCCGGACCGCGCAGGCGGGCTCGCCGTCGTGCCCGCAGTCGGCGTACCGGCAACCCTCGGCCAGCCCGGCGATGTCGGCGAACGCCCGGTCGAGCCCGGCCGCGCCGTCGAGCAGGCCGACAGCGCGTACGCCCGGCGTGTCGATCACCGCACCCCCGCCGGGGATCGGTACGAGGGCCCGCCACGTCGTGGTGTGCCGGCCCTTGCCGTCGACCCGGCGGATCGCCTGCGTGGGCATCGTCACGGTGCCGGCGAGGGCGTTGACCAGGCTCGACTTGCCCGCGCCGGAGGGCCCGAGCAGGCCGAGCGTGCGGCCCGGGGTGACCTCGGCGCGCAGCGGGTCCAGCCCGACGCCCCGCTCGGCGCTGACCGGCAGCACCGGCACCCCGGGTGCGACAGCCGCGAGTTGCCGGGCCAGCGCGGCCGGGTCGGCCGCGAGGTCGGCCTTGGTCAGCACGACCAGCGGCCGGGCGCCGGACTCGTGGGCCAGGGACAGCAGCCGTTCGATGCGTTCCACGTCCGGCTCGGGGTGCACCGGCTCCACCACGGCGGCGGCGTCGAGGTTGGCGGCCAGCACCTGCCCGCTGGCGTCCTTGCCGGCGGTACGCCGGATCAGCGCGCTCCGGCGCGGCAGCACCACCTCGACGGTGACGCGACCGTCCGGCCAGTGGGTGAGCAGCACCCAGTCACCGGCGCAGGGAAGGGCGGACGGATCCCGGGCGGCGGCGGTCAACACCGTCCCGCCCAGGCTGGCCCGGATCGGGCCGGTCGCGGTGAGCACCGTGCAGACCCCCCGGTCCACGCGGGCCACCCGACCCGGGTGGTGCTCGCCGCGTCGCTCGGCGTACGCCGCTCGCTCGGCGTCCCAGCCGAGCGCGGTCAGATCGATCGTCATGGCATCCTCATCGGTGTGGAAGCTGGTGATGGCGGAACACGCGTGCCACGTCCGGCATGATCACCACCTCCGTCCGATGTCCCGGTGCCGCGTCTGCCGCTGACGGTAGGTCCCGCGCCGACGCGCCGAAAGCGATTTCCCCGGCGACGCCGCGACGGCGGACCGCTAGGGTCGACGGGTGACCACGGATCCGCTGTTGCTGATGGGCGAGGTGGACGCGGCCACCAGCCGGCTGCTGCGTACCGCCGCTTCTTTCGACGAGGCGGACCTGGCCGCCGCGTCGCTGCTGCCGGGCTGGACGCGCGGCCACGTGCTGGCGCATCTGGCGCGCAACGCGGACGGCTTCGTGAACCTGCTCACCTCGGCGCGCACCGGGCAGGACCGGCCGATGTACGTCTCGTTGGAGGTCCGCGCGGCGGACATCGAGGCCGGTTCGGCCCGCCCGCCCGCCGAGCACCTGGACGACCTGCGGCGCAGCGCGGACCTGTTCGCCGAGGCGGTCGCGGCGATGCCGGCCGAGGCGTGGGCGGCGACGGTACAGGCGCGTCGCGGCCCGTGGCCGGCGGCGCTGCTGGTCTGGGGTCGCCTGCGCGAGATCGAGGTGCACCACCTCGACCTGGCCGCCGGCTACCGGGCCGCCGACTGGTCGGCCACGTTCACCCAACGGCTGCTGCGCGAGGCGGCGAGCCACCACGCCATGGCGCCGACACCGCCCTCGATGGTGCTGCGCCTCGACGGCAGCGGGCACGAGGTGGTGATCGGTGACCGTGACGGCGCGCCGATCGTCGCCGGTCCCGCCCCCGACCTCGCCGCCTGGCTGATCGGCCGCGCCGACGGCGCCCCGCTCTCCGTCACCCCTGACGGTCCCCTGCCTACTCCACCGGAATGGATCTGAAACGTCATGACATACAGCGGAGACGTCACCCACGGCGGAGCGCCGGCGGTACGCGAGCTGGACGGGCTCACCATCAGCAAGCTGTCGGTGGGTCCGATGGACAACAACGCCTACCTGCTGCGCTGCACGAGCACCGGGAAGCAGGTGCTGATCGACGCCGCCAACGAGGCGCCCCGGCTGCTGGAGCTGGTCGGCGACGGCGGGCTCACCGCGGTGGTGACGACCCACCAGCACATGGACCACTGGGTGGCGCTGGAGGAGGTGGTCGCCAAGACCGGTGCACGGGCGCTGGTGCACGCCGACGACGCTGCCGGGCTGCCGATCGAGGCGGAGCGTCTGTCCGATGGCGACACCGTGCCGGTAGGCGACTGCGCGCTGGAGGTCATCCACATCAAGGGGCACACCCCGGGCTCGATCGCGTTGCTCTACCGCGACCCGGCCGGCACCCCGCACCTCTTCACCGGGGACAGCCTCTTCCCCGGTGGCGTGGGGAACACCGACAAGGACCCGGAGCGTTTCGCGGCGCTGATCGACGACGTCGAGCACAAGCTGTTCGACCGCCTCCCCGACGACACCTGGTTCTACCCGGGCCACGGCAAGGACAGCACCCTGGGCGCGGAACGCCCCGCCCTCCCCCAGTGGAAAGCCAGAGGCTGGTAAAGCCAGAGAACACGACGTCGACCGGGAACCGCCCAAGATCAAAACCCCACCGGCGGACGCGACACCGGAAGACGCAGGTCGACCAGAGGGGGCGGGGGCCCACCACCGCAACCACTAACCACCAAGAGCAAAGAGCCCCTGCCCCACCACCGCAACCACTCAAGAAGCAACAGCAAACAGCCGCCGCCGCGCCCCCAGCAACACGACGGAGGCCAGCACCAACCCGACCCCCATCGTGATCACCAGCGGGCTGGGCTCACCGGGCAGCAGCCCGGCGACGGACCGCGCCGCGGTGCCCAGCGCGAGGTAGAGACCGGCCCAGGCGGCCGCGCCGAGCGTGGCGCATCCCAGGAATCGGCGGTACGACATCCGCAGCCCACCGGCGGCCAGCGGAAGCAGCGCGTTGAACACGGGCAGGAACGGCGCGACGATCATCATCCGGCCGCCGCCACGACGCAGGATGCCCTCCGCCGCCGCCCAGCGTGCCTCGCCGATCCAGTCGCCGATCCGGCTGTGTCGGAGCTGCTCGGCGTAGCGGCGACCGACCAGGAAACTCAGCGACCAGCCGGCCAGGCAGCCGACCAGGACGGCGGCGAAGGTGGCCAGCCCGGTGGTCGGGCGGCCCACCCCGACGGCGGCGAGGATCGCCACGTCGCCGGGGACCAGGACACCCAGCAGGGGTACGGCATCGAAGAGCATGACGAGCCCGAGCGCGCCCATCAGCAGCAGAACAGGCAGTTCTCCGATCTGGGCCAGCCATTGCGTCATGCTTCGTACGCTATGGCCACCGCACCACTTCGGACATCCGGTCGTTGCCCCCACCGACCCCTGGCTTCCGTCTCGGGGTCACCCTGAGGCGTCGAGGGCGCTCACCCGGGCCGCAGCACCTGCACTCGGCGTGGTGACGGGTCGACCGACGGTTCGGTGGTGGGCACCGGATAGTCGGCGAGCACCGTCAGCCGGTCCGACGGCAGGTGTTCCCGGCCGGGGTCACCGACCAGCACGTCGGCGCCCGTGGCGGCGATCCGTTCCAGGAACGGCAGCATCCGGTCGGCCATCGCGCGGTCGTAGAAGACGTCCCCGGCGACGACCAGGTCGGCCTCCGCGTCGACGCTGTCGAGCAGGTCGTCTCCGACGGCGTCGACGGCGACCTGGTTGGCCCGCGCGTTGAGGGTGACGGCGGCGACGGCGTACGGGTCGATGTCGTTGGCGATCACCTGCGTGGCGCCGGAGAGCGCGGCCGCGATGGCGACCAGTCCCGACCCGGCGGCGAGGTCGAGCACCCGGCGACCGGCGGCCAGCTCCGGGTGGTCCAGGAGGTGACGGGCCAGTGCCTGGCCTCCGGCCCAGGCGGACGCCCAGTAGGGGGCCGGCAGGGCGTGTCCGGCGGTGGCCTCCATCCGGGCCCACCAGACGATCGCGTCCTCGGCCAGGTGCAGCCGCACCTCGGGGACGAACGGGGTGGGGACCAGCCGGAGCCGGTCCAGGCCGGCTCCGGGAGCGTCGATCTCGCGCTCCAGCTCGGTCAGCGCGTCGGCTGCGGCACCCGTCATCGGCGCAAGCATGCCCCAGCGGGGCGGGGTCGGGGCGGCTTTCACGTGCCGGCGCGCAGAGTTCACTCGAAGACCTACGGCACTTCGGCCAGCAGATCGGGGTTTTGCCCGTTACTGTCGAACAGGTACGGGCGATCATCGGCCGAAGGCCGAGGGTCAGCCGCTTTGAACAGGGAGAGATGCATGGCAACCGGCACGGTTAAGTGGTTCAACTCGGAAAAGGGCTTCGGCTTCATCGAGCAGGACGGTGGAGGGCCGGACGTGTTCGTCCACTACTCCGCCATCGCGACGAGCGGCTACCGGGAGCTCAACGAGGGCCAGAAGGTCGAGTTCGAGGTGACCCAGGGGCAGAAGGGTCCGCAGGCGGACAACGTCCGCCCGATGTAGCTCCGTGCCGGTGACGGCGGTCGGGTTCCGGCCGCCGTCGCAGCGCACTCAAGACGCCACCGGGGCGGCGGGCAGGTCCCGCCGCCTCCGGATCGGCCCGACCAACAGGATCAACGGGGTGAACGCCTGCCAGGCGGTCATCACGAACACTGCTGTCGCGACGCCGTAGCGCGCACCGATCACACCGGCCAACACGGCCGCCATCGGGATCGTGCCGTAGTTGAGCAGCTGCATGCTCACCGTCACCCGGCCCAGCATGTGGTGCGGCGTGTAGGTCTGCCGGAAGGCGCCCTTGACCACGTTGCCGACGGCCACGCCGAGGCCGATCAGCACACCACCGAGCGCCGGCCAGGTCAACCCGACGCCCGGCGCGGCCAGGGGGATGAGCAGGGCCGGCGGGCCGGCGAGCGCCCCACCGATCAGCAGGGCCCGCGCGGTGCCCCAACGCCGGCCGACAGTGGTGGCCACCAGCGCCCCGACGATGCCTCCGAGGCTCATCACCCCGACCAGCGCGCCGACCAGACCGGGTTCGAGGCGCAGCTCGCGGACCAGGAAGACCACCAGGACGGCCTGGTAGCCGCTCAGCCCGAAGTTGCTGGCCGCGCCGAAGGCCGTCAGCACCCGCAGGTACGGGTCCCGGACGACGAAGCGCAGCCCTTCGGCGATGTCCTGACGCAGTGACCGGGATCGGTCCCGCCGACGTACGCGTGGTTCACGGGTGCGAATCCGCAGCAGCAGCGCCGCCGAGGCGAGGAACGTGAGCGCGTCCAGCAGCAGGGCGGCGACGGCACCGGTGAGCTGGGCGATCAGGCCGGCGAGGCCGGGCCCGACGACCTGGCTCACGGTCTGCGTCGCCTGGAGCTTCGCGTTGCCCTCGGGTAGCTGCTCGGGTCGCAGCAGCACCGGCAGGTAGACCTGGTCTGCGGTCTCGAAGAAGACCCGCGCGGCGCCGGCGCTGAGAGCGACCACCAGCAGGTGGGCGACGGTGAGCCACCCCAGCACGGCGGCGAGCGGCACACTGAGGAAGGCCGACGCGCAGAACAGGTCGCACACCACCATCACCGACCGGCGGGGCAGCCGGTCCACCCACGCCCCGGCCGGCAGGCCGATCAGCAGCCAGGGCAGCCAGGCCGCGGCGGTGAGCACCGCGACCTGGAAGGTGCCGGCGTCGAGGACGGCGACCGCGACCAGGGGCAGCGCCACGGTGGTGACGTTGCTGCCGACGCTGCTGACCGTCTGACCGGCCCAGAGCAGGCGGAAGTCGCGGTGCCGCAGCAACCCGCCGGTCGGCTGGACGTCGAACGGCTGGTTGCGGGTGGCGGTGGTCACGGTCGGGCCGGTACGCCGTGGACGAACAGGAAGACCGGTCGGCGTTCGGCGTCGTCGTCGGGCACGTCCCGGTCGGCCCAGCGCGAGAGGACGCCGTTCAGCTCGTGGCTCAGCTCGGCCAGTTCGCCCGGCGTGAGGTGCAGCCAGCGGTCGGTGGAGAACGGCGCGTCCTCCCAGGTGGCCTGGGTGGCTTCGTCGGTGGCGTGCCACGCGCGGGCCAGGGCGACGTGCCGGTCGAGGTTGAGCGAGGTGGCCGCGTCGGCGACCACCCGGGCGGCGGGGTCGGCGTCGAAGTCGGCGGTGGACCAGCTCAGCCTCCTGCTGACCAGCCGCCACCACCGCTCGCGCCGGTCCCGGGCCAGCTCGGGGGCCTCGGTGACCAGGTCCGCCGCGGCGAGGACCTTGAGGTGGTGACTGACGTTCGCGGGTGCCTGGTCGGTGCGCTCGGCGAGCAGGCCGACGGTCGAGGGGCCGTGCACCTTGAGCACGTCCATCAGGCGGCGGCGCAGCGGGTGGGCCATGGCGGCCAGTGCCCGCGAGTCGGTGATCTGGCGTACGTCGGGGCTTTCCATGGCCCCACCATGTCATCCGCAAGACTTGTTGCGCAATGGTTATTGCCCAATGATCGTTGCGGAAGTGTGGAGAGGGGCGGCCCGGCGGCTACGGGCCGCCCCTCCGCTCAGGCGACCAGCCGGCGGGCCAGCTCGTCGGCGACCTGTTTGGCGATGGTGGGTGGGATGGCCGCAGCGATCTTCTCCGGGGTCAGCGAGGCCAGCACGCCCTGGACGATCGCCGCCTCGTCGGTGAAGTCCTTCGCAGCCAGTGCGTTGAGCGTGGCCTGCAGGTCGGTGAGCTGCTTCGTCATCGCCTGCAGGTTCCAGTTGCCGTTGACCGGGGCACCGGTGTCGTCCCGCCCCTCCGCCATTCGGGTGTAGATCTGTCCGATCGGGTTACGGCCGTCCAGCACGGTGAGGTTCTTGTGGACGGTCGCCAGCCAGTTGTGCTCTTCGGGGGTCATGTCGTCGTCCTCCAGGAGTCCGATGGAGCTGAGGTAGCGGCGGAACAACGGCCGCTGGTCGCGGCCCGCCTTGATGGCGTCACGAAAGAAGCTGAAGTGCGTGTGCCAGCGGTGCGAACTGTCGCCGGTGGTGCGCTTGCCGAGGCGGTCCCACCGCTTCACGGTGGAGCCGTCGGGGCTGTAGATGATCTCGCGGATGTCCCGGGTGTCGGCCGCGTTCGCGGCGCACTGCGCCACGCACCAGACCGAGAAGCTGGGCAGGGTGTTCGAACGGCCACCGGAGCGGACGTCGAACTGGCCGACGTCGAGCGCCGCCGCGTCGAGGGTCAGGCCGGCCCGGTCCCGGGGTGACTCGACCACCGAGTAGTCGTTGGGAACGACCCGGTCCGAGCCGCAGTGGTAGCCGCCCCGGTGGGACGAGTCGCCGACGATGCCGACCTCCGCCGGCTCCAGGTCGTCCGGGCCGGGGGCGTTGTCGAGGTGAGTGAGGAGCAGACTTCGAAGGGCCAACAGATTTGCCGGGGCCCGGGTCATGGGGTCCCCCTCTCAACTGGAACCGGGACCGGGCACGACGTCACACCGCGTACGCGGTGCTGGGCTTCGGGCGAGCCCGGTCTGCTGGTGCACGGCGCCGGGCGTTGGCTCAACCATAGCCCGCAATTCCGGTAGATGCCCAGCTCAGACGGGCTCTGTTCAGATTGGAGCCGATGCCGGGGCAGAGTGGACGATCGGCAACAGCAGTGCCGAAGGGTGCGCCGGGTCGTGCAGAACCTGCCGCCATCCGGCACGCAGCGTCACCGCCGTACCGAGGGGTTCACCGGTGCCGGGGTTGCGCGCCCAGCGGGGATGGGCGCCACCGGAGACCTGTACCCGCAGTCGGTGTCCGGCGGCGAACCGGTAGGCGGTCGGCCAGAGCGGCACCGGCACCCGCAGCACGCCGTCGGGGTCCGCCGGAAAACGCTCCGGCGTGACCCGTACCAGACCGTCGCACACGTTCCACGAGCGACCTCGACGGTCCACGTCGCACAGTCGCACGAAGACGTCCAGGTGCGACAGCTCGGCGCGGACGTGGATCTCGGCGCGGACCGGGCCGATCACCTCGACCGGCCCGGTCAGCGGGGCGCTGGTGTAGGTCAGCACGTCGGGGCGGGCCTCGACGTGCCGGTTGTCCACCGGACCGGCGCGCTGGGCGACGAGCAGCGGGCCACCCACCGACGGGGTCGGGTCGGCCGGGTCGTACCGGAACTCGTCCGGGGCCGACCCGACCGGCGGGCGCACCGCCAGCTCCCCACCCGGATGCAGGTGCCACGCGGTCTGCGCCGCCGGGGGCGGCCAGTCGGGCAGGTCCCGCCATCCGCCGCCGGGGCCGGTGACGTAGATGCGCACGGGCGGCCGGGACGGGACGGGCGAGCGCGGCGCGGCGGTGAGGTGCTCGTCGAGCCAGGCCAGTCCCTCGCGCAGGGCGGCCGCGAACAGGCCGGGGCTGCCGTGCGTCCATGGCCCGATCACCAGACGCGGCCGCGCTCCGGTGGCGCGCAGGGTGGCGTGGTCGTCGAGCTGGGCGGGCAGGAAGATGTCGTGCCAGCCGGTGACCATGGCCACCGGCGCCCGCACCCGGGCCACCCGGTCGGCGAAGACCCGGGTCCGCCAGTAGACGGCGTCCGGATCGTGGTGGCGCAGCCACTCCTGGAAGAAGGGGATGGTCACACCGGTGGCCACCCGGTCGGCGTCGGCCAACGGCAGGTGTCGCAGCGCGGCGACGAGCCGGGGTTGCCCACGCTTGAGCTCCCACTGCCGGGCCAGCCAGGGCACGGTCTGCGCGTGCAGCAACTCCGCCCAGGTCAGCACCGTGTCCAGGGCGAAGGACTCCCCCGCGTACGTCGAGTCCCGGGTGGCCGACGCGGTCACCACCGCGACCATCGCGCGCAGGTCCTCGCCGGCGTCGGCGGCCAGCGCCCACTGCGCGAAGCCCTGATAGCTGACCCCGAACATGCCGAGCCGACCGGCCCACCACTGTTGGCGGCGCAGCCAGTCCAGGGTGTCCACTCCGTCGTCGCGCTCGTGCACGAGCGGGGCGAACGTGCCGCCGGAGCCGTCGGTGCCCCGGCAGGCCTGGATGACCGCGTGCCGACCCCGGGCGGCGAGCAGCCGGCCGAGCAGCCGCAGCGGTCCACCCCGCCCGTACGGGGTGCGGATCAGCACGGTCGGCGCGTCCCGGGCCGCCGGGGCGTAGTGGTCGGTGCGCAGCACCACACCGTCCCGGGCCCGGACCGGGATGTCGCGGGTGACCCGCACCGGACCGGGTCGGGTGGGTGGTAGCCGCAACGCGGCGGCGGCGAGGCGGGCGAGGAGCCGGTCCGGCACCGGTCAGCCCGTCGGGCGGCGGGGCGACTCGGGGCGGGCGGCGCGTACCGCGTCCCGATGGTCCCGCAGCGACTCGCCCATGTCGGCCAGGAACCGGTGCACGATCTCCAGCTCGTCGTCGCCGAAGCGGTCCATCACCGTGTCGGTACGCGCGCCGAGGGGCTGGAAGAACTCCATGGCGAGGGCGGCGCCCTGGTCGGCGTAGTGCAGCAGCACCTTGCGCCGGTCGACGGTGTCCCGGTCCCGGCGGATGTGACCGGCCCGCTCAAGCCGGTCGATCAGGGCGGTGACCGAGCCAGAGGAGAGGTTGAGCTGCTCGCCGAGGCGACCGGGGGTGATCGGCTCACCGAGCAGCTCGGCGTCCATCACGGCGATCAACGCCTGGAGGTCGGTCGGGTTGAGCCCGTGCAGGTTGGCGAAGGCGTGGCCGACCTGCTGGGCGTCCGACGCGTACCGCCGGAGGTTGTTGGTGATCTCCGCGACCAGCTGCTCGCGGCGCGTGTCGCGCCGCCGGTACATGCCGTGAGTCGCCACCTCGCGCCGCTTCCCCCCGTCGTCCGTCTCTCGGGTTGCAGCATAGAACAGCCGGCGATAATCTCGATCATCAAGATACTCGACTCCCGAAGGACCCCGAGGTCAATCCTGATGTCTGTGTTCACCAGAGTCGCCCGAGGCCGGTTGGCCGCCTGGCTCACCGTGGCCGCGGCGATCGTCGTCGCCGCGATCGTCTTCGGGACACCCCAGCCGGACAACCCGGCACCGGTCTCGGCCACCGGCCTGTCCGCGCAGTGGCAGTCGACCCAGGTGCAGCGCCTCCAGGACCAGCTGCCCGCAAGCGACGTGCAGCCGGCCATCGTGGTGGTCAGCCGCGGCGACGGTGGCGCGCTGAACGAAGCCGACCGGGCGAGCGTCGACACCCGCGCCGGCGAGCTGCGCCGCTTCGCGGCGGGCGGCCGGGTCAGCCCCGCCCAGGTCTCCCCGGACGGCACCGTCGCCCTGGTCGTCGTACCGGTCGACACCGCCGGCGGGCAGGAGGCCGTCACCGCGACGGTGACCGACCTGCGCGACGCGCTGTCGGACCTGCCCGACGGGCTGAGTGCCGACGTGACCGGCGCACCCGCCTTCACGGCCGACCTCTCCTCGGTGTTCGACGGCGCCGACATCACCCTGCTCGCGGTGACCGCCGCCGTCGTGGCGGTGCTCCTGCTGATCACCTACCGCAGCCCGTTCCTGTGGATCGTGCCGCTGGTCGTGGTCGCGGCGACCGAGCAGCTCACCCTGCGCGCGGTGGACACCATCGTCCCGGCCGTCGGCATCAACCTCCAGCAGGGCCAGGTCACCGGCATCGCCAGCGTGCTGGTCTTCGGCGCCGCCACCGACTACGCCCTGCTGCTCATCGCCCGGTACCGGGAGGAGCTGCGGCGTACTGAGGACCGCTTCGCGGCGATGCGCGCCGCGCTGCGCCGCACCGCCGAGCCGATCCTGGCCAGCGGTGGCACCGTGGTACTCGGCGTCCTCACCCTGCTGCTCAGCGAGCAGGAGACCAACCGGGCACTGGCGGTGGCCTGCGCCACCGGTGTGGTCTTCGCCATGCTCTCGGCCCTGTTCGTGCTCCCCGCCGTCCTGGTGCTGTTCGGCAGGGGCCTGTTCTGGCCGTTCGTCCCCCGCGTCGGGGGCCCGGCCCGGGAGGGGCGGCTCTGGGGTCGGCTCGGCGCGGCCGTGGAACGCCGTCCGGTGGTGGTCGCGGTGCTGGCCACCGTCCTGCTGGGTGGTCTGGCCCTGGGTGGGCTCGGGATCCGCACCGGCCTGTCCGAGACCGAGCAGTTCCGGGCCGAGCCCGAGGCGGTGACCGGGGCGCAGACCCTGGCCCGGGCGTTCCCCGCCGGCAGCACCCAACCGGTGGCCGTGCTCACCACGCCCGCGGCGGTGCGGGCGGTCACCGACGCCGCCACCGCCGTACCCGGCGTCGCCTCGGCGCGCCCCGGCGACGCCGGTGCGGCGGTGGCCCAGGTCGACGTGGTCCTGGAGGCCGAGCCCGGCACCACCGCCTCGGACCGCGCGATCGAGGCGTTGCGGGCGGCGGTCGCCGCCGTTCCCGACTCCGCTCCCCCGGCCGTCGCCGGCGCCGACGCGCCGTCCGGGGCGATCGTCGGTGGCTCCGTGGCCGCCACGTACGACTCCGACGAGGCCAACGACCGCGACCTGCGACTGATCCTGCCGATCATCCTGCTGCTGGTCGGCGCGGTGCTGGTGCTCCTGCTCCGCGGGCTGCTCGCGCCGCTGCTGCTGGTGCTCACCGTGATCGCGTCGTTCTTCGCCAGCCTCGGCGCGGCGTGGCTGCTCTTCGACCACGTGCTGGACTTCCCGGCGCTCGACAGCGGCGTCCTGCTGCTCGCCTTCGTGTTCCTGGTGGCGCTCGGCGTGGACTACAACATCTTCCTGGTCACCCGGGCCCGGGAGGACGCCCGCAGCGTGGGCACCCGGGAGGGCATGCTCTCCGCCCTGCGGGTCACCGGCGGCGTGATCACCAGCGCCGGGGTGCTGCTGGCCGCGGTGTTCGCCGTGCTCGGCGTGCTGCCACTGATCACGCTGACCCAGATCGGCATCATCGTCTGCATCGGTGTCCTGCTGGACACCCTGCTGGTCCGCACGGTCGTGGTGCCGGCGCTGGCGTTCCTGCTCGGTGAGCGTTTCTGGTGGCCCGGCCGGATCACCAGGGAGCCTTCCGCGGACGTCCCGGCGTCGCCGGAGCCGGTCGCCGCCCGCGACTGACCGACAGGCGCGACGGGGGCCGTGGCGACACCGTCACGGCCCCGTCGGGGTCAGTAGTCCAGGCAGACGCACTCGGACATCAGCGCGCGCACGTTGCGCACGTACGACGGGTTGGGGATGGCCAGCGGCCTCCCCTCCTGCGCCACCGCCCCGTGCCCGTAGTTGTACGCGGCGATCACCGCGTTGAGCAGGCAGGAGTTCAGCTCGGTGGTGCACAGGGCCGGGTCGAGGCGGAAGTCGGACTCGAAGTACATGTCGCCGATGTACTTCGTCGCCCAGGCCAGGTAGGTGGCGCCCAGGTAGGCGTTGTCCCGGTAGGCGTCGATCTCGTAGCTCTTGTCGAACCGCTGGTTCATCCAGGTCGCGGTGGCCGGCATCACCTGCATCAGCCCGACGCCGCCGTCGCAGGCGTAGATGTTGGACTGCCAGCCGCTCTCCTGCCAGGCGGTGGCCTTGAGCAGGTTGAGCGGGATCTTGATGTCCGGTGCGGAGGACGGCCAGTAGGTGCGGCCGGCCGCGTCGGTCAGCGCCGCCTTCACCTCGGCCCGGGTCGCCTGGGTGCCCTTGTAGCTCGGCTTGCAGGAACTCGGCGCGGGCTTCGGCGGTGCCGGCGGGACCTGCGTCTCGGTGGGCGGCTTCGCCACCGCGAGGGGCTTCGTCGCGGTGCGGGTCGGCTTCTTGGTCGGCTTCTTCGTCGGCGTCGGGGTCGCGCTGCGACTCGGCGCGGCGCCCATCGACTCCACCGCGCTCGCCGACGGGCTCGGCTCCCCGGTGGCCTCGTCGGCGGGGGCGTCGTTCGGCGCGTCGGCGAGCGCCACCGGAGCCGCCTGGTCCTGCGGGCGCTCCCCCTTGTCGGCGCAGCCGACCAGCATGCCCGTCACCAGGAACCCGGCGAGCACCACGGCGCCCCACCGACCGGTCCGTCGAATCATGCCGCTGCCTCCCCGTGTGACCGTCGCCGCACCCTAGCAAGGTTCGACCGGGCTGCGGTGTCCCTGCGACGGCGGCCGGGCCTGGTCCGCCGGCTGCTCCAACTCCCGCACCGCACGGTCCCGGGTGGCCCACGCCACCATGAACACCACCGTCCACAGCACCCCGAGCAGCACAGCCGCGGCGGTCCCGCTCGCCGTGTCCAGGCCCAGGTAGAGCCGCGCGCCTCCGATCCCGAGCACCCCCGCCGCGGCGGCCGTCCAGGCGGCCACCGCCACCGGCCAGCGGGCGCCCCGGGACACCAGCCAGGCCAGGGTGCAGAAGCTCGCCGCGACCACGGCGTTCTGGGTCGGCAGCGGGGCGGACCCGCCGCCCTGCGGCCCGGTCAACTCGGCCACCACGGCCAGCACCACCAGCGGCACGAACGCGCCCACCGTGCCGACCACGCTGAGCAGGTCCGTGCGCCAGGGCCGGCTGCGCCACGCCAGCACCGCCGCCACCAGCGCCACCAGCAGGATCAGCACCGACCCTCGTACCACCGACACCAGGACCGTCGTGGCGTCGGCGGCATCGGGGGTACGCCGCGCGGCGAACCAGCCCGCGATGGCGCCGTCCAGCGCGGCCAGGCCACTGTTGCGTACCGCCAGGGCCAGCAGACCGGCGATGGCGAGCCCGGCGCAGAAGAGCAGCAGAAGCCCGGCGGCCAGGTTGAGCAGCAGCGTCCACGCCGGGCCGATCCGCATGGCCACCAGGAAGAACAGCACCCCGTACCGCGCCGTGAGCCAGCGCACCGGGGGTAACGCGCCCGCCCGGGACAGCAACGCGCGTGCCGGGTCGGGGTTGCGACCCAACCATCTGCCGGCGAGCACCACGGCCAACAGCCCGGCCAGCAGCACCAGCGCCGCGCCGGTGGCCCGGCCGAGCAACCGGGAGACCGTGTCGTACGACTCACCGGCGAGGTGGCCGAGCAGGACCGAGCCGCCCACCCAGGTCACCACCCCGGCCAGGTTCCACAGCACGAACCGCCGGTACGGCATGCCGGCCGCGCCGGCCAACCGGGGCACCAGCGTGCGGGCGAAGGCCACCCACCGGGCCGCGAGCACCCCCCGCCCCCCGAGCCGGGCGAGCATGGCGTCGGCCCGGGCCCACCGCTCGGGCCCGACCCGGTGACCCAGCCCGGCACGCAGCCGGGGGCCGTACCGCCGTCCGGCGCGGAAGGCCAGCCCATCCCCGACGACCGCCGCGGCGATCATCGCGAGCAACGCCGGCCCGAGGCGCAAGGTACCGTTGTAGGTGAGGAAGCCGACGAGCAGCAGGGTAGCCTCACCCGGCACGAGCAGGCCGAAGATCACCGCGGTCTCGCCCGCCACGATCAGCGCGGCGACCAGGTAGATCCACAGGGTGGGCAGACTCTGCACCCAGGTCAGCAGGTCGTGCACTCAGGCCCCCGGGACACGGGAGCCAGCATGCCAGCCGGGAGAACCACCGGCACAGCAGTTTCACCATAGATCAGGGGCACCTGGGGGTGACCCCGACGCGGCCTGCGCGAGCGCAGGCGGAAGGATAGAGGGTATGCAGCTTCGCACCGACCTCCGCAACGTCGCCATCATCGCTCACGTCGACCACGGCAAGACCACCCTGGTCGACGCCATGTTGCGGCAGGCCGGCGCGTACGGCGCACGCGGCGAGACGACCGAGCGGGTGATGGACTCCGGTGACCTGGAGCGGGAGAAGGGCATCACGATCCTCGCCAAGAACACCGGCGTGCGCTACCTGCCGGCGGACGGCTCCGACCCGGTCACCATCAACATCATCGACACCCCCGGTCACGCCGACTTCGGCGGCGAGGTGGAGCGCGGCCTCACCATGGTCGACGGCGTCGTCCTGCTCGTCGACGCGAGCGAGGGCCCGCTGCCGCAGACCCGCTTCGTGCTCCGCAAGGCGCTGCGGGCCCGGATGCCGATCATCCTGGTGATCAACAAGGTGGACCGGCCGGACGCCCGGATCAAGGAGGTCGTGGACGACACCTACGAGCTCTTCCTCGACCTGGACGCCGACGAGGAGCAGATCGACTTCCCGATCGTCTACGCCTGCGCCCGCGACGGCATCGCCTCGCTGACCCAGCCCGCCGACGGCTCGGTGCCCGACGACAGCACCTCCCTGGAGCCGCTGTTCCGCACCCTGCTGGACACCATCCCGGCCCCCGCGTACGAGGACGGCGCCCCCCTGCAGGCGCACGTCACCAACCTCGACGCCTCGCCGTTCCTCGGCCGACTGGCGCTGTGCCGGGTCCGCCAGGGCACCATCAGCAAGGGTCAGACGGTGGCCTGGTGCCGCACCGACGGCAGCACCCAGCGGGTCCGCATCTCCGAGATGCTGATGACCGAGGGCCTGGAGCGCAAGCCGGCCGAGACCGCCGGCCCGGGCGACATCATCGCCGTCGCCGGCATCCCGGAGATCATGATCGGTGAGACGCTGGCCGACGTGGAGAACCCGGTGGCGCTGCCGCTGATCACCGTCGACGAGCCGGCCATCTCGATGACCATCGGCACCAACACCTCGCCGCTGGTCGGCAAGGTCAAGGGCTCCAAGGTCACCGCCCGGATGGTGAAGGACCGGCTCGACAAGGAGCTGATCGGCAACGTGTCGCTGCGGGTGCTGCCCACCGAGCGCCCGGACGCCTGGGAGGTGCAGGGCCGCGGCGAGCTGGCGCTGGCCATCCTGGTCGAGCAGATGCGCCGGGAGAGCTACGAGCTGACCGTCGGCAAGCCGCAGGTCGTCACCAAGGAGATCGACGGCAAGACCTGCGAGCCGGTCGAGCGGCTGACCATCGACGCCCCGGA
Source organism: Micromonospora sp. WMMD964 (assembly GCF_029581455.1). Taxonomy (NCBI): domain Bacteria; kingdom Bacillati; phylum Actinomycetota; class Actinomycetes; order Micromonosporales; family Micromonosporaceae; genus Micromonospora; species Micromonospora sp. WMMD964. The sequence continues at coordinate 5,909,070 of NZ_CP120860.1, forward strand.
GGAATACCTGGGCGCGATCACCCAGCTCCTCGCCACCCGCAAGGGCCGGATGGAGCAGCTGGTCAACCACGGCACCGGCTGGATCCGGATGGAGTGGCTGGTCCCGGCGCGCGGCCTGATCGGCTTCCGCACCGAGTTCCTCACCGACACCCGGGGCACCGGCATCCTGCACCACGTCTTCGAGTCGTACGAGCCGTGGTTCGGCGAGCTGCGCACCCGCAACAACGGCTCGCTCGTCGCCGACCGGTCCGGCGCGGTCACCGCGTTCGCGATGATCAACCTGCAGGAGCGCGGCCAGCTCTTCGTCGAGCCGACCACCGAGGTGTACGAGGGCATGATCGTCGGGGAGAACTCCCGCTCCGACGACATGGACGTCAACATCACCAAGGAGAAGAAGCTCACCAACATGCGGGCGTCGACCTCCGACGAGACCGAGAAGCTGATCCCGCCGCGCAAGCTGTCGCTGGAGCAGGCGCTGGAGTTCTGCCGCGAGGACGAGTGCGTCGAGGTCACCCCGACCGCGGTACGCATCCGCAAGGTGGTGCTCGACCAGCAGCAGCGGGGCCGCGCCGCCGCCCGCCGCAAGCACGCCAACTGATCCACCAGCACCCGGCACCGGGCGCGTCGGCCGCTTCCGGCCGGCGCGCCCGTCCGTCTCCCCACCCGGGTACGCGGGCCCGCCCGCCCCTTGATCCGCTACGGTCACCGGCATGACCTGGGATGATCTCGATGCCCGTCTGGACCGGGTGCCCGGCACCGTCTCGGCGTACGTGGGCCGACTCGACGCGCCGCCGACCTGGACCCGGCACCCGGACGCCGCCCACTACGCCGCCAGCACCATGAAGGTGGCGGTGCTCGCCGCGCTGCACCGCGCCGCCGACGCCGGCGAACTGGACCTGGACGCCCCGGTCCCGGTGGTCAACGAGTTCGACTCCGCCCAGCCCGGCGCGCCCCGGTTCACCTGCGCGCAGCCCTACGACAACGACGACGCGGTCTGGGACCGGGTGGGCGGCACGGCACCGCTGCGGTGGCTGGCCGACCGGATGATCGTGCGGTCCAGCAACCTGGCCACCAACCTGGTGATCGGACACGTCGGGCTGCCCGCGGTGGCGCAGGTGTGGGCGTCGACCGGTGCCCGCAACAGCGTCACCGGCCGGGGCATCGAGGACTTCGCCGCCCGCGAGGCCGGCATCACCAACACCGTCACCGCCGCCGACCTGGCCGCCCTGCTCGGCGCGCTCGCCTCCGGCGCGAACTCCCCCGGCGCACTCGCCACGCCCGCCGCGTGCGCCGCCATGCTGGACGTCCTGCTCGCTCAGGAACACCGCGAGGACCTGGCCGCCGGTCTGCCCGAGGGCACCCGCATCGCGCACAAGAACGGGTGGGTACGCGGGGTCCGGCACGGCGTCGGCGTGGTACTGCCCGACGACGCCCCGCCGTACCTGATCGCCGTCTGCACCACCACCGACCCGGACGACGCGGTCGACGACGACGCCTGCCTGCTGATCGCCGACGTCTCCGCCCGGGTCTGGGCCGCCCGCCACGACCTCTGACCCGAGCCGGTCACTCCAACAGCCGCGCCCGCAGCGCCCCGATGTCGCCGTCGGTCAACCCCAACCCGTCGCGCAGGTACGCGTCGAACGAGCCGTGCACCCGGCGCACCTCGTCGTAACCGGCGTCGAGGTACTCGGCGCGGACCTCCAACACCGGCAGCACCGCGTCGACGTCCAGGTCCGGCTGCCGCCGTCGCATCGCCTCGACGATCACCGCGCGCAGACTGTCGGTCAGCTCGTTGTTGCGCAGGTAGTCGGCGCGGATCGCCGCCTCGTCCACCCCGAGCGCCGTCAGCAGGATGACGGTGAGCCAGCCGGTGCGGTCCTTGCCGGCGGAGCAGTGGTAGACCATCGGCAGGTTCTCCGCCCGACCGGCCAGCCGGACCGCCTCGGCGAAGCCGACCCGGGCCGACTCACCGGTGACGAACCACCGGTAGATCGCCGCCATCGCCCCCGCCGTGCCCTGCCGGGCCAGCTCCGCGTACGCGTCCAGGTCGTGGCCGAGCAGCACCGCCGAGACGTACGTGAAGACGGGGTGCTCCGGGTCGTGCACCGGCAGGCACACCACCCGTGTCTCACCGGCGAGCCGGTCGGCCGGGGCCACCGCGATCTCCGAGCCGTCCCGGAGGTCGACCACGCACGCCGGCCCCAGCTTCGCCAGCACCGGCAGGTCCTCGTCGGTGAGCCGCCCCAACGCGGGAGTACGGATCAGCTGCCCCACCCGTACCCGCCGCCCGCCCGCGCCGACGAGCCCGCCCAGCTCGCGCGCGTTCGGTGCACCCACCAGCTCCCAGCCCTGCCCGGTCATCCGGTCTCCCCTCCCGCCGTGTGCCTGCGTATAGGGTGCCCGACATGACGATCTCGGAGGTACGCACCCACCGGGTTTCCGCCCCCTTACACACCCCGTTCGTCACCGCGCTGCGTCGGACCACCACAGTGGACACCCTGGTCGTCGAACTGGTCGACTCCGACGGCCGGTCCGGCTTCGGCGAGGCGCCCCAGGTGTGGCAGGTCACCGGGGCGTCGGTCGCCGGCGCGGGGGCCTGCGTCCGCGAACTGCTCGGCCCGCAGTTGATCGGGCGTGACCCGGACGACCTGGTGACCCGTTGCGCCGAGGTGCAGCGCGCCGTGGCCGGCAACGAGGCGGCGAAGGCGGCGGTCGACGTCGCGCTGCACGACCTCGCCGCCCGCCGGCTGGGCGTACCCCTGGCGCGGTTGCTCGGAGGCACCACCCTGCGGGTGCCGACGGACGTCACGCTGGCGGCCGGCGACGCGGTGGACCTGGCGGCGGCGGCCCGACAGCGGCACGCCGACGGCTTCGGCGTGCTCAAGTTGAAGGTCGGTACCGACGCGAGCGGCGACCTGGACCGGGTGCGGGCCGTCCGCGCGGCCGTCGGGCCGGAGGTCCGGATCCGGCTGGACGCCAACCAGGGTTGGACGCCCCGGGAGGCGGTCCGGGTGATCCGGGGCATCGAGGACTCCGGGCTCGACGTGGAGTTGGTCGAGCAGCCGGTGGCCCGCTGGGACCTGGACGGGCTGGCCTGGGTCAGCGACCGGGTCTCCGTACCGATCCTGGCCGACGAGGCGGTCTTCGGGGTCCGTGACCTGGTGGAGGTGATCCGCCGCCGGGCCGCCGACCTGGTCAACGTCAAGCTGGCCAAGTGCGGCGGGCTGCACCCGGCGCGTACCCTCCTCGACCTGGCCACCGCCCACGGCCTCGGCACGGTGGTCGGCTCGATGATGGAGAGTCAGGTCGGCATCGGGGCGGCGGCGAGCCTGGTCGCCGCGTACGGCACCACGGCGGTCCCCGACCTGGACGCCGCCTGGTGGCTGGCCTGGTCGCCGGTGCAGGGCGGCATCCGTTACGAGGGGGCGACAGTGGTGTTGCCGAGCGCCCCCGGCCTGGGCATCTCCGGCCTGGCTGAAGCAAAGGTGCAGGCGCACGGTTGATGATCGTTGTTTTTCTTCATAGGGTTCCCCCTGGACAGCCGACACGATCTGGGGGTTGACGTGGAGCTGCAACCGGGCCGTGAGGCCGTCGTCCGGGTCGCGGTGGCAACGCTGTGGACCTCCCCCGAGGCGGTCCGTCCGGTCGACCGCCCGGCCCTGACCGCCCGCGCCGACATCCTGGCCTGGGTCTCCGGGATGAACACCGACCAGCAGGTCGGCGACTGCGTGCTGAGCCAACTCCTGCTCGGCGAGCGGGTCCTCGTCAGCGAGCTGCGCCCGGACGGCTGGGCCCGGGTCGTCGCCGTCGAACAGCCCGCCGCCAAGCTCGACCCGCGCGGCTACCCGGGATGGCTGCCCACCGAGCAACTGACGGCCGTCGACCCGGCCGCCACCGGCACCGAACCGCCGCTGGTCGTGGACACCACCGTCACCGGGCTGCACGCCGCCCCCGGCGGTCCGGTGGTGCTGCCCGGCGTCGTCGTCGGCACCCGCCTCGTCCCCGCCGGCCCCGTACGCGACGACTGGCGGCCGGTACACGTCCCCGGCCGGGCCGGGCCGCTCTGGCTGCCCGACGACCACCTCGTCGCGACGCCCGCCGCCGCGCCGAGCGCCGAGCAGGCGCTCGCGGTGGCGCAGCGACTGCTGGACGTGATCTACATCTGGGGTGGCCTCTCCGCACACGGCATCGACTGCTCCGGCCTGGTGCACCTGGCCTGGCGGCGGCTCGGGGTGCTGCTACCCCGCGACGCCGACGACCAGGCCGCCGCCACCACCCCGCTGACGTTGGGCGCGGAACGCCCCGGCGACCTCTACTTCTTCGCCCGCCCCGGCCGCAAGATCCATCACATCGGCATCGTCACCGCCCCACCCGGAGACGGGAGCGAGCGGCGGATGCTGCACGCCTGCTACCGCCGCCGGCGGGTCGTCGAGGAGCCGCTGCCAGCCGACCGGACGGCCACCCTGGTGGGAGCGCACCGGGTCTGACCGGCCGGGCGCGTTCCCGCCCCCGGCCGGCTTTCCACCGCTCCGGCCGTCGCCTCGACCACGTCGGCGCGACGGGTCAGCGGCGAGCGTCGACCAACTCGCGGCGTCGGTCCCGGGAGGACTTGATCAGGCTGGCGGCGGTGGCGACGCCCAGCGTGCCGAGGATGACCAGCAGCGACAGCCAGATCGGGATGTGCGGCGCCCAACCGACGTGCTCACCGCCGTTGATGAACGGCAGGTTGTTGTCGGCCAACGCCTCCAGCACCAGCTTGACGCCGATGAAGCCGAGCACCACGGCCAAGCCGTAGCTCAGGTAGATCAACCGGTCGAGCAGGCCACCGAGCAGGAAGTACAGCTGCCGAAGACCCATCAGCGCGAAGACGTTCGCGGTGAAGACCAGGTACGGCTCCTGGGTGATGCCGAAGATCGCCGGGATCGAGTCCAGGGCGAAGATCAGGTCGGTGGTGCCGATCGCGATCATCACGATCAGCATCGGGGTGAACAACCGCTTACCGGCCACGTGGGTGGTGAGCTTCGCGCCGTCGTAGTCCTTGGAGATCGGCAGCGCCTTGCGGCTCCACCGGATCAGCACGTTCTCGGAGAACTCGTCCTCGTCCGGCTCGCCCTGCCGGGCCAGGTTCACCGCCGTGTAGATCAGGAACGCGCCGAAGATGTAGAACACCCAGGAGAACTGCGAGATCAACGCGGCACCGGCGGCGATGAACCCACCCCGCATCACCAGCGCCAGCACGATGCCGACGAGCAGCACCTTCTGCTGGTACTGCCGGGGCACACCGAAGCGAGCCATGATGATCACGAAGACGAAGAGATTGTCCACCGAGAGGCTGTACTCGGTGAGCCAACCCGTGTAGAACTGCCCGGCCGAACTGGCACCGGAGGTCAACCACACACCGGCGCCGAAGAGCAGGGCGAGACCGACGTAGAAGGCGACCCAGAGGCTCGACTCCCGCACACTCGGCTCGTGCGGGCGCCGACCAATGATCAACAGGTCGACGAGCAGGACCGCAGTCAGTGCGACAAGCGTCCCCGCCCACACCAATCCGGACACGTCCAACGTTCATTCCTCCGGCAGACACGCGGCGTCGGGCACACCGTACGCCCCCGGAGGGGCCGGTGTGCCGCTGTCGCTCACTCTGGTGACTGTCGGAGGTCTCTTCCGCCGCCACCCGTCACCGGGAGGCGACCAACGGAGCCGGGTCGGGACGCCGTGGTTCCGACGACCGACCGTGCTGACGACTCCGTTGCGGGGGAATACTCCCCTCCTCGGTGACCATTGTTGCCCACCACCGCGCGTGATCACACCCCGGGCGGTCGGTGGTCCCGGGACACGCGTCACACCCGCCAGGTTTCCTAGGAGGCTAGGCCCAGTCGGGTGCGACGATCGGGTCGGCGAGCGACCAGCCGGCGGCGAGCACGTCGTCGCAGGCCCGCACCGCCCGCGCCAACCGCTCGTCGTACGTCCCGGTCAGCTCCACCACCGGCACCCCGCACCCGGCCAGCTCCGCACGGAACCGTTCGGTCATCCAGGCCCGCAGATGCTCGCCGTCACGCAACCCGTCGTCGGTGAAGGGCACCCCCCGGTGGTCGGTGAGCAGATAGAGCGCCGGCCGGCGCGCCGCCGCCCGCACCTCCGGCGAGGTGCCGCCCAGGTAACGCTCCTCCCACACGGCCGTGGCCCGCGCGTCGGTGTCGCAGATCAACAGCGGCCCACTCGTCCGGGCCGCCGCGTCCTCGGCGGCCTGCTGCTCGCGGACCACGGTGCGGAAGTCGTCCCGATCCCAGGTGACGTCGAAGACGGTCGCCTGCGGCACGCGCTCCCGCAGTCGCGTCAGCTTGCGGGCGGTCAACTCCCGGCCGTACTCCGGCACCCAGGGCGTGCCGTAGTGCGCCGCCAGCGCCTCGGCCATCGTGGTGGTGCCCGTCGACTCGGCGCCGACCACCACCACCCGCCGGACGAACCAGGCGCGCACCGGAGCGCTCAACCACCGCCAGTGACCCGCCGGGTCCGCGCGGACGGCAGTGCCCGACACCGGCACGGTCCGCCGATCCGGATCCACCGACACGGGTACGGCGTCGAACCGCCGAGCCAACTCGACGCCGTACGCCTCGGAGGAGAACACAGCGTCCACCCGCCGCGACCCGACCGCCGCCCGGAACACCGCGCAGTGCGCGTCCCAGACGGCCGGGTCGTCGTAGTCGACCGGATGGTCGTCGTACCGCCCGACGAACCGGACCCACGGCGTGTCCGCGTGCACCTCCCGCAACCACTCCAGCCGCAGGGCGAGCGGGATGGACTCCCGGCGCGAGGGGGCCACGACGACGGTGACCTCCGCACAACGCGCGGACGCGGCCTCGATCAGCGCGTGGTGCCCGGCGTGCGGAGGGTAGAACTTGCCCACCACCATCCCGTGCCCGAACTCCACGCCCCGCTCGCTCATGCGGCGACCGGCGCCGGGCCGGGCGGCACCGGGGTCGGCGGGTCGACCCGACGCAGGTCCGCCCGCCAGGCCCGCAGGCCGAGCACGCACAGGGCGAGGAAGACCAGGTACAGGACGGCGGTCAGGTGCAGACCCTTGTACGCGTACAACGGGATGTAGATCAGGTCGGCGGCGATCCACAGCCACCAGCTCTCCACCCGCTTGCGGGTCTGCCCGTACGTCGCCAGCAGGGACAACGCCGTGGTCAACGCGTCCGGCAGCGGCACCGTCGAATCGGTGGCCCGGTCCAGCAGGACCCACAGGCCGGCGGTGAGCAGCACGCCGACCAGGGCCAGCGCCCACCACTCCCGTCGCCCCGTGCGGCTCACCGTCAGCCGGCTCCGCCGCTCACCACCGAAAAGCCAGTGCCACCAGCCGTAACAGCCGAGCGCGACGTACACGACCTGGAGCCCGACGTCGGCGTACAGGCCGGCGGTCCAGAACAGCAGCATGAGCAGCAGCACGTTCGCGATGCCGATCGGCCAGTTGGCGATCTTCTGCCGGGCCACCAACCACACGTTCAGCACACCTGTCGCGAACCCCAGCAACTCCGCCCAGGTGGTGCCCGTACCGGCCACCTCGAACGCGGTGCCGGTGAGCCAATCGATGATCACGATGCCACCCTAGGGGCACCCTCCAGGCTGGAACAGACCCCGGGACGCCAGCGGCCCCGCCCGCCGTGGGAGGCTTTCCGACATGGTGCTCGAAGTCGCGCTGATCGACGTACTACCCGGACACGAGGACGCGTTCGCCGCCGCCTACGCCGAGGGTCACCCGGTGCTCGCCGGTGCGACCGGCTGCCGGTCCGTGCGGATGACGCGGGGCATCGAGTCCCCGACCCGCTTCGTGCTGCTCGTCGAATGGGACTCGGTCGAGGCCCACGAGGACAACTTCCGCGCCACCGAACGCTTCGAGCGGTGGCGTGCGTTGATCGGGCCGCACTTCGCCGGGCCGCCCGTGGTCGAGCACTTCCTCGACGTACCGGCCTGAGCGTCGCTGTCGTACCCCGGGCTCGCTGTCGTACCCCTTGGTTATCGTGCCCGCGCACGCGCCGGCCGCCGGTCCCGACGGGCTCGGGGGCGCCGGGCCCGGTGGCCGCGCGGCACGACGTGCTACTCGCCGACGCGGCGGGCCAGCACGGTGACCGTCTCCTCCGGTGACAACGCCGCCGCCAGCAGCGCCTCGGTCATCCGCTGGTAACGGTCGACGTCGAGCACGGTGGCCAACCGCACGTCGGTGGTCAACGCCTCGAGCATCACCGTCCGCGGGTCCGCCGGGTCCGGAAAGGCATAGCAGGAGTACGGCGTGAGCGGGTGCAACCCGCCACCGGCCACGCCACGGGGCAGCAGCCGCACCGTCACGTGCGACAGCCCGGTCACGGCCACCAGGTGCCGCAACTGTTCACGCCAGACCGCCTCCGGCAGGTCGCCCGGGTCGCAGACCGCCTCGGCGAGCACCGCCGTGTAGCGCGGCGGGTAGGCCCGCCGCAACACCTCCTGCCGCAGCGCCCGGGCGCGCACCTCGGCCTCCACGTCCACCTCGGGCGTGAGCTGCGCGCTGGCCGTGACCAGCACCCGGGCGTACGCGGGCGTCTGGAGCAGCCCCGGCACGACCGACGGCTGATACTCGACGATGTCGGCCGCACCCGCCTCCAACTCGGCGTAGGTGCGCTGCCGTTCACTCATCTCGCCCAGCGTCTTCCACCAGCCGCGACTGGTGGCCGCGTCCCGGGCGATCACGATCAGCGCCTCACGGGCAGGCGAGGGAACCTTGTAGATGTCCAGCAGATCGAGCACGTCGGCGAGGTCAGGACGACTCTGACCCAGCTCGATGCGGGACAACTTCGACGTCGAGGCCCACCCCAGCCGGTCGCAGACCTGCTCCAGGGTCAGCGCCTCGCGCCGGCGTAGCTGGCGCAGCTCTGCGCCCAGACGTGCACGTCGAATGACAGGACTTGTCGGTAGCGGCATCCCGGCCTCCCCACCGAGGGAGAGTACGCAGGACGATCACCCAGTGCAATAGGTCGCTCGCAGACCGCAATCAGGGCATCCGGTGCCGCCGCCGACTCAGAGCAGAGAATCCGCCTAAATCGCCGCCCCGCGCCCCGCGCCCCGCGCCCCGCGCCCCGCGCCCCGCGCCCCGCGCCCCGCGCCCCGCGCCCCGCGCCCCGCGCCCCGCGCCCCGCGCCCCGCGCCCCGCGCCCCGCGCCCCGCGCCCCGCGCCCCGCGCCCCGCGCCCCGCGCCCCGCGCCCCGCGCCCCGCGCCCCGCGCCCCGCGCCCCGCGCCCCGCGCCCCGCGCCCCGCGCCCCGCGCCCCGCGCCAAGATCCTCACAACATCGGGGATGTTGCTGCCTCAGACACGCGGGAGACAGCAACATCCCCGATACTGCGCGGATTTTGGCGACGAACACCTGGTGTGGGGCGGCCTGACCGCTGGCGTGAAGGCGTCGTCGGTGGGGGTCAGAATGGTGAGGCCGGCGCCGGTGGGCGATACCACTGACGGCCCCTATGGAGCTGATGTCGCAAACGATTCACCGTCAGAGAGGCTCGATCGAGGAGCTGATGTCGCAGACGATACGGCCGATCAAGCGAGGCTCGGTCGCGAAACGGCCGGAGGGCGAGCCGAAGAGAGGGCCGGAGGCCGGTCGAGGAACGACCGTAAGGGCGGCCGCCTGGCGGGGCCGATGCGGGGCCGATGCGGGGCCGTGATGCCACAAACGATTCAGCTCCAAAGGCTCCCACCACCGACACAACTCCGAACCCGCCACCGACACGCGCCCGCGCCCGCCGGCCAACGCCTGCCACCCATCGCCTGTCCGCCGGCACCCGACGGTCAGCCCACGCCCGCCCACCAGCCGACGCCCGGCCGCCAGCCAGGCGCCCGGCCGTCAGGACGCTCCGTGCTGCGCCGGTCGGTCACGCCCAGCTGAGCGCCCGCACGCACCCAGGAATCGGGCCACCCGGCGACGGCGGCCTCGCAGGCCGATGCCGTTCAGCCCACCCATCGCATGCCTCGACCGCCGACGCCCGAGCGGGCGCTGGTTGTCGCCGAACGGCCGGCCATCACTTCACGCCGGCGGCGTCCATGCCACGTAGCTCCTTCTTCAGGTCGGAGACCTCGTCGCGAATCCGAGCCGCCAGCTCGAACTGCAGCTCGCGGGCGGCGGCCAGCATCTGGTCGTTGAGATCCTGGATCAGCTGGGCGAGGTCGGCGCGGGCCATCCCCTCGCGCGAGGTGGTGGCAGCGGCGGTCCGGCTCCGGCTGCGGGTCTCCTTGACCGGCGCCTTGCCCCGGGAGAGCTGACGCACCGCTCCCCCGACCCGGGAGTTCTCGGTGTCCTCCGCCTCGCGGTAGATGTCGTCCAGGATGTCGTGGATCTTCTTCCGCAGCGGCTCCGGGCTGATGCCGTTGGCCTCGTTGTGCGCGATCTGCTTGGCCCGCCGCCGGTCGGTCTCGTCGATCGCCGCCGCCATCGACGGGGTGATCTTGTCGGCGTACATGTGCACCTGGCCGGAGACGTTACGGGCCGCCCGCCCGATGGTCTGGATCAGCGACCGCCCGCTGCGCAGGAAGCCCTCCTTGTCGGCGTCGAGGATCGCCACCAGCGACACCTCGGGCAGGTCCAGACCCTCGCGGAGCAGGTTGATGCCGACCAGCACGTCGTAGTCGCCCTTGCGCAGCTCGCGCAGCAGCTCCACCCGGCGCAACGTGTCGACCTCGGAGTGCAGGTAACGCACCCGGATGCCGTTCTCCAGGAGGTAGTCGGACAGATCCTCGGCCATCTTCTTGGTCAGCGTGGTGACCAGCACCCGCTCGTCGCGGTCGGTCCGGAGCTTGATCTCGTGCATCAGGTCGTCGATCTGGCCCTTGGTCGGCTTGATCACGACCTCCGGGTCGACCAGACCGGTGGGCCGGATGACCTGCTCGACGAACTCGCCCTGGGCCTGCTCCATCTCCCAGGTGCCGGGAGTCGCGGACAGGAAGACCATCTGGCCGACGCGCTCCAGGAACTCGTCGAAGCGCAACGGCCGGTTGTCGGCCGCGCTGGGCAGCCGGAAGCCGTGGTCGATGAGCATCCGCTTGCGGGACGCGTCGCCCTCGTACATGCCGCCGATCTGCGGGATCGTCACGTGCGACTCGTCGACCACGGTGAGGAAGTCGTCGGGGAAGTAGTCGAGCAGGCAGTGCGGCGGGCTGCCGGGCAACCGCCCGTCCATGTGCATCGAGTAGTTCTCGATGCCGGAGCAGAAGCCCACCTGCCGCATCATCTCGATGTCGTAGGTGGTGCGCATCCGCAACCGCTGCGCCTCCAGCAGCTTGCCCTGCCGCTCCAACTCGGCGAGGCGTTCGGCCAGCTCCGCCTCGATGTCACGGATCGCCCGCTCCATCCGCTCCGGACCGGCTGCGTAGTGCGTCGCCGGGAAGATCACCAGCTGGTCGACCTCGCGGACGACGTCACCTGTCAACGGGTTGAGGTAGTAGAGCTTCTCCACCTCGTCGCCGAACAGCTCGACGCGGACGGCCAGCTCCTCGTACGCCGGGATGATCTCCAGCGTGTCGCCGCGGACCCGGAAGGTGCCGCGCTGGAAGGCCATGTCGTTACGGGTGTACTGGATGTCGACCAGCCGGCGCAGCAACTGGTCACGGTCGAGCTCCTGGCCGACCTGCACCTTCACCGCCCGGTCGAGGTATTCCTCCGGGGTGCCCAGGCCGTAGATCGCCGAGACGGTCGCCACCACGATCACGTCGCGGCGGGTGAGCAGCGACATGGTGGCCGAGTGCCGCAGTCGCTCGACCTCCTCGTTGATCGAGGAGTCCTTCTCGATGTAGGTGTCGGTCTGCGGGATGTAAGCCTCGGGCTGGTAGTAGTCGTAGTACGAGACGAAGTATTCGACCGCGTTGTGCGGCAGCAGCTCGCTGAACTCCTTGGCCAGCTGCGCGGCGAGCGTCTTGTTGGGGGCGAGCACCAGGGTCGGACGCTGCAACCGCTCGACCAGCCACGCCGTGGTGGCGCTCTTGCCGGTGCCGGTCGCGCCGAGCAGCACCGTGTTACGGTCGCCGCGCCGGACCCGACGCGCAAGCTCGTCGATGGCGGCCGGTTGGTCGCCGGCCGGCTGGAACTCACTGACGACCTGGAAGCGGCTGTCGAGCCGGGGAATGTCGAGCGCCATACCGTCAACGGTACGCCGGAGGTCCGACAGGAACGGCCGTCACGCCGGGTACGTGATCAGCTTCAATATTCCCATTGTGTGGCCCATGTCACCGGGACTACCCTCTTCGTGTAGGCCGCTCGCGGCGGCCGACCGGGCCGGTGGCCAGGCCGTCATCACGGCCGGCCGCCCCCGGCACTGCGGTCGCAGCACCCGGCTCGTCCGGCGTGCGCACCCGTGTGGTCGCGCTCGAGGCGCAGACCGGCCGCCGCGAGCGCCCCTGCTCGTCACCCCGGTGCCTCCCCGCCCGTTTCATCTCCGTGGACACCTCAGCGACCCCGACTCCCGACACCGCGTCCGGTCGGAGCACCGGCGACGACGCAGACGCCGGGGACGCACGCCAAGCCGCCACACGCAACACCAACGCCAAACGAGGGCGCCGGTCCGCCACCTCCCGCAGTGCCGACCTCGCGCGGCCGACCTTCGACGCCGAGGTCAGGCCGACCACCAGCAGAGCCGCTCCCGCCCGATCGGCCGACCGGGGCCGGGCCGCCGCGCGCCGGACCGCCACCGGGCGAGGCACCGGGCCGACCGGGGCCGACCGAGGTGACGACACCACCGCATCCGGCGTCGACCCGGCGGTCGCGTCCGGCAGGGCCTCGGCCGGTCGCCGTCGGCGTACCCTGCTGCTGCTTCTCGCCCTGACCGCGGTGACGTCGGCGGCGGCGCTGGTGCTCGGGCTGTTGAGCTGGGCGCCCGACCCGCCCGACCCGCCCGAGCCGGCCCGGCCGCTCACCGTCGCCGAGGGCGAGCGGCTGGCCGCCGTGCGGGTCACGAACCTGCGGGACCTACGCGCCGGGGTCCGTGTCACCGCCGGCGTCGACGCCGCCCGGGTCGAGTTGGTGGGTTGGGTGGACTGGTCGCGGTCACTGCTCTACCTCGACGTGGGTGGGCCGGGCGCGGGTGCCGAGCGTGGGCTGGTGCAGAGGGTCGGCCCGGTCCTGGTGGTCCGGCCCGACCCGGCGGCCGTACCCACTCCCGCCGCGCCGCCCCTGGTGCCTCCGGCGGACCGTTGGCGGTTGCACCGCCTGGCACCTGGCACGAACCTGGCACCGGTTCTCGACCTGCTCCTGCGCCTCGCCGCCGACCGCCCGGACGCGACCCAGGCGGTGCCGGGCGGCGGGGCGCGCTGGGTCGCCCGGGAGACGGTGGCCGCCGGCCCCGTGGACGTCCTCCAGGCGTCGCTGCCCGGGACACCAGCCCCCGATCCGGCACCGGGCAGCACCGCCGGTTCGACGGGCGCCGACGCGGACGGGCAGACCCGGTACTGGCTCGACCAGGACGCCCGCCTGCACAAACTGGTGACCAGGCTGCCGGGCGTCGGCCCGGTCACGGTGGTCCTCAACCGGGCGGACCGGCCGACCCTGCACCCGGTGGACGCACTCGGCGGCCGACCCGGGCTGCCGCGCGCGCTGACCGACGCCGAACGCCGTCGACTGGAGCGCCTGCCCGCCCGGTTGAAGGCGCAGGGCGGTGCCACGGTGACGCTGACCGCACCCGTGGGCACGGACACGAACCTGCGCGGGGCCGGCTGGGTGAGCTGGACCAGGCGTACCGCGTACCTGGCGGTCGCCGACCTGGGTGTGCCGGAGCGCCGGACCCTGCTGCGGCGCGACACCACCGGTCTGGCCCGGGTGGACCTGCCCGCGGGCGCCGCCGGTGGCGGCACCGCGGAGGCTCCCGAACGGCCGCCGCTGCCGCCCCCGGCCGGGCCGTGGCGGGTCACACGACCCGGTGGGGACGCCCTGAGCGTGCTCGTCGACGCGGCGGTGGCCGCCGGGTCGGTCGGGCCACGCGGTACGGCGGTGCGGGTACGCGAGGACGTCGCCGACCGACGGACCGTGGACGTCATCGAGGTGGGCCCGCCCGACGGGCGGTTGCGCTACTGGATCGACCGGGACGGGTCGCTACGCCGGCTGGAACTGCATACCGACGCCGACGCGTGGGCTCAACTGGATCTCCGCCCCGCCGTGGTGCCGCGGCTGGCCGCCGCCCCTCGCCCTCGTTGATCCGTGCCGCTCAGGGCCGCCAGCCGGTCTGCTCGGCCCACTGCTCAGCCCGCAGGTACTCCTCGTCGAACCACGGGTCGCTGGCCGTGCCCGAGACGCCGACCTCCGGAGCCGCGTCGGCCAGGTCCCGCTTGAACATCAGGTAGGCGGCCCGCTGGTCCGGGTCGGCACGCAGGTGGTCGCGCATCATCAGGGCGTACCGCCAGCCCGGTGAGTCGGCCACCCGGACGTGCAGGCGAACCGGGCGGGCCGGGTCCGCGCTGCCGTGCAACCTCTTCTCCCACCGGGCACTGCCGGCCGGGCGCGGGTCGTCCCACCACTGCCCCGGCACCCGGGGGAACCCGGCGTTCGCCAACCGGTCGGCCAGGGCACCATCGGCGTCGGCGAGGCTGGAGACGGCGACCTGCACGTCGATCACGTCCTGGGCGGCGAGGCCGGGCACTGCGGTCGCGCCGATGTGGTCGATCCGCAGGGCGTCCGCGCCGAGCGCGTGGCGGATGCGGGCGGCCAGCCGCGCGTACTGCTCCGGCCACGTCGCGTCGGCGTCAGCCCGGTCGACCTGACCGGGCGGGACCACCCGCCGCTCGCGCAGATTGTCCTCGTAGGGCAGCAGCCGACGCCCCCAGAGCGCGTCCACGGCGTCGTGCAGGGCCGCCAGGCTGCCGTCGTTGGTCAGCACCACGTCGGCGGCGGCCCGCCGACGGGCGTCGTCGGCCTGGGCGGCCATCCGCCGCTCGGCCTCCGCGCGGCCCATCCCCCGGTCACGCGCCAACCGTTCCAGTCGCGTCGGCACGGCCGTCTGCACCACGACCACCAGGTGGTACGTGGGCGCGAGCCCCACCTCGACCAGCAGCGGTACGTCGTTGACGACGATCGAGTCGGGTGCCGCGGCGGCGGTCAGCTCGGCGGTCCGGGCCCGAACCCGAGGGTGGGTGATCGACTCGAGCCGCCGGCGCGCCGCCTCGTCGGCGAACACCAGTGCGCCCAGTGCGGGCCGGTCCAACGCGCCGTCGGCGCCCAGCACCTCGTCGGAGAACGCGGCGACGATCTCGGCCAGCCCGTCCGTGCCCGGTGCCACGACCTCCCGCGCCACCTGGTCGGCGTCGATGAGCACCGCGCCCCGCTCGACCAGCCGTGCGGCCACCGCGCTTTTGCCCGACCCGATCCCGCCGGTCAACCCCACTCTCAACACCGGACCAGTCAACCGGATGCCCAACCCCACCAGCAAACCCGCCCACCCGACCAACCCGGCCCGCCCGAGGTCCGCCCGGCGTGGCGCGGGGCGGCGTGGCGCGGGGCGGCGTGGCGCGGGGCGGCGTGGCGCGGCGTCGCACGGGGCGGCGTCGCACGGGGCGGCGCGGCCCACGACAGGGCACCCCGCTCACGGCGAAGGCCCCGCCCCCGGCGATCCGAAGATCGCGGGGACGGGGCCTGTCGTCGTTCAGCGGGTCACTTACCGCCGGCGAGCTTCTCCCGCAGTGCGGCGAGCGCCTCGTCGGTGGCCAGCGTGCCGGCCGGCTCCTCGGCCTGCCGGCTCGGGGCCGGGCTGGACGAGGAGGTGGTGCCACCGCCGCCACCGGCAGCGGCCGGGACGGCCGGGGCCGGGTTGGCAGCGGCCTCGGCGTCGGCGGCCCGAGAGGTCTGCACCTGCTTGGTGTGGGCCTCCCAGCGCTGACGAGCCTCGGCGTACTGGTTCTCCCAGGTCTCGCGCTGCTTGTCGTAGCCCTCGAGCCACTCGCCCGTCTCCGGGTCGAAGCCCTCCGGGTAGATGTAGTTGCCCTCGTTGTCGTACGTCGCCGCCATGCCGTAGAGGGTCGGGTCGAAGTGCTCCTCGCCCTCGACGAAGCCCTCGTTGGCCTGCTTGAGCGACAGCGAGATCCGGCGACGCTCCAGGTCGATGTCGATGACCTTGACCATGACCTCGGAGCCGACCTGGACGACCTGCTCCGGGATCTCCACGTGGCGCTCGGCCAGCTCGGAGATGTGGACCAGGCCCTCGATGCCGTCGTCGACGCGGACGAACGCACCGAACGGAACCAGCTTGGTGACCTTACCCGGCACGATCTGCTGGATCGCGTGGGTGCGGGCGAACTGCCGCCACGGGTCCTCCTGGGTCGCCTTCAGCGACAGCGAGACCCGCTCGCGGTCCAGGTCGACGTCCAGGACCTCGACCTCGACCTCCTGGCCCACCTCGACGACCTCGGACGGGTGGTCGATGTGCTTCCAGGACAGCTCGGAGACGTGCACCAGACCGTCGACGCCACCGAGGTCCACGAACGCGCCGAAGTTGACGATCGAGGACACGACGCCCTTGCGGACCTGGCCCTTCTGCAGCTTGTTGAGGAACTCGGTGCGCACCTCGGACTGCGTCTGCTCGAGCCAGGCCCGGCGGGACAGGACCACGTTGTTGCGGTTCTTGTCCAGCTCGATGATCTTGGCTTCGAGCTCCCGCCCGACGTACGGCTGCAGGTCGCGCACACGACGCATCTCGACCAGCGACGCGGGCAGGAAGCCGCGCAGCCCGATGTCGAGGATGAGGCCGCCCTTGACCACCTCGATGACCGAACCGCGGACGACGCCGTCCTCGTCCTTGATCTTCTCGATCGTGCCCCAGGCCCGCTCGTACTGCGCCCGCTTCTTGGAGAGGATCAGACGCCCCTCCTTGTCCTCCTTCTGGAGGACCAGGGCCTCGATGTGGTCACCAACCGTCACAACCTCGGCGGGGTCCACGTCGTGCTTGATCGACAACTCCCGAGAGGGGATGACGCCCTCGGTCTTGTAGCCGATGTCGAGCAGGACCTCGTCCCGATCGACCTTGACGACGGTGCCTTCGACAATGTCGCCGTCGTTGAAGTACTTGATGGTCTCGTCGATCGCGGCGAGGAAAGCCTCCTCGGAACCGAGATCGTCGTGGGTGACCCGGGTGGCGCTCGAGGGGGCCTCGATGCTGCTCGTCATGTGGGCGGTTGCTCCGGTCGGTGGGTTGTCACAGCAGGCTGGTGTCGCGGTGACCTGTTCGCGCCAGCGGATCCGTCGCCGGGCACACCGAACGATCGCTAGTGAGATCATGATGTGGCTCCGTCGACCGCGCACCTGCTCCCTGCCGAGGCAACGCGATCCGCGAGCGCATCGTCTAGCCTACCGTGCGCATTACCACAGCGTGCAAGCCCTCCCGGCTTCTCTACGTGCGGTGACCTGCGAAAGGCGAACAATCACCCGGAAACGACCCCTGCTGTCTCGTGCGTCACAGCAGCCACACCGACCCCCGCCGAACGGGTGTCGGGCGCCGGTCATCGCTTGATCGACTCGGGCTCACCGGGAGCCCGGCGGGTCCCCGCGACGTGCCGGAAACCGTGTCGATCGAGGTGCCGCTCGAATCTCGGCCGCGCCGCCGCACCCGACGCGGAGGGGAGGGCCTAGCGTGGGCGCCGTGGATGACGACAGCCGGGTCACCCGGCGGCGGGTGGGTGACGCGGAGACCCGTCGGGCCAACCGTGGCTGGTGGGACACCGACGCCGACGACTACCAGGCCGAGCACGGCGCGTTCCTCGGCGACGTCGACTTCGTCTGGTGCCCGGAGGGGCTCCGCGAGGCCGACGCCCGCCTACTCGGCGAACTGCCCGGACGGCGCGTGCTGGAGGTCGGCTGCGGCGCGGCGGCCGCTGCCCGCTGGCTCGCCACCCAGGGCGCCCGGCCGATCGCCTTCGACCTGTCCGCCGGCATGTTGCGGCACGCCGCCAAGGCCGCCGACGACACCGGGGTACGCGTACCGCTGGTGCAGGCCGACGCCCTCGCCCTGCCGTTCGCCGACCGGTCGTTCGACCTCGCCTGCACCGCGTTCGGCGCGATCCCGTTCGTGGACGACTCGGCGACCCTGCACGCCGAGGTGCACCGGGTCCTGCGCCCCGGCGGACGATGGGTGTTCTCGGTGACCCACCCGATGCGGTGGATCTTCCTGGACGATCCGGGCGAGCGCGGGTTGACCGCCGTGCACTCGTACTTCGACCGTTCCCCGTACGTGGAGCAGGACGAATCCGGCGTGGCGACCTACGTCGAGCAGCACCGTACGCTCGGCGACCGGGTCCGGGAGCTGGTCGGGGCCGGCTTCCGGCTGGTGGACCTGGTGGAGCCCGAGTGGCCGGAGGGACACGAGGGCATCTGGGGGCAGTGGAGCCCACTGCGCGGGCGCCTCTTTCCCGGTACGGCCATCTTCGTCACCGAGAAGCCCGCCGACTGAGCGCGTCGCACCTGTGGTCCGACCTGCGGGCCATCGATCGCCGGTAGGCTCGGCCCCATGAGCGCCGAGCCCATCCCGACATCACCTGGCCCCTGGTGTCCGGATCCGATGCGGCAGCAGCGTGCCGACTACACGCTGGAGGACCTGCTCGCCCTGCCGGACGACGCCCCCCGCGTCGAACTCGTCGACGGAGTTATCCAGGTGACACCCTCCCCCACCCTGGGCCATCAGAACATCGCCAGCACGCTCTGGCTCTGGCTGCGCAATCACGCGCCACTGCACCTTCGTGCCGCGCAGGCCGTCGGAGTCAAGCTGGGCCACAACACCAGTCGACAGCCGGATGTGCTGGTGCACCACGCCAACGTGGCATCCGTGCACTCCATGCTGCGGCCGGCGGATGTCGTGCTCGCCGTGGAGATCGTCTCGCCCGGCACGCGACGAATCGACCGGTTCGCGAAGCCCGGTGAGTACGCTGCCGCCGGCATCCCGTTCTACTGGCGGATCGAGCAGGACCCGCTGCACGTCTACGCGTACCGGATCGGCGACCGCGTGGGCCCGGGCGGTGAGCGGCAGTACGAGCTGGTCGCCGACGGTGCCGACGTGATCGAGCTGACCGAGCCGTTCGACATCAAGCTGCCGATCGCCGAGATCACGCCGTAGCCGTTTCGCCGCACCGGCGTCGGGTAGCCGAGGGCATGGCCGAACAGAGATTCCACAAGGGCGACCATGTCTCCTGGTCGGCCCACGGAAGCCGCGCGTACGGCGTGGTGCGGGAGACCATCACCGAGCGGACCCGGATCCGGGGGCGAGCCGTGAACGCGTCGCCCGACGACCCGCAGTACCGGGTCCGCAGTGACGGAACGGGCCGCGACGTGGCCCACCGCCCCGAGGCGCTGCGCCATGAGCAGGGCTGACGACCAGGGCCGGGACACCTACCGGGAGTTCACCGAGGCGGTGAACATGAAGCCCGGCGAGCTGTCGTCCTGGCTGGAGACCGACGAGTCGAAGCAGGTCGGCTGGCACAAGGGCGGTCGTTCCGGTGGCGGCGAGTCCGTCGGGCACGAGTCCGGCCGGAAGATCATCAACCTGTTGCGACGTAAACGCAGCGATCTGTCCGAGGGCGACTACAAGCACATGCGCAAGGTGGTCGGCTACGTACGCCGGCACATGGCGCAGCGCCCCTCCGGCAACATCCGCGACACCAAGTGGCGCTGGTCCCTCATGAACTGGGGCCACGACCCGATGAAGTAGCGAACCGGCCCGATACGTCGCGGGCCCCCGCAGCAAGATCCGCACAACTTCGCTGAAGTTGCTGCCTCAGAACGCCACGACCCAGCACTTTCCCCGAAGTTGCGCAGATCATGAGGCGGGGGACGGGCCCATGACACCTACGGCCGCGACAAGGACGACCAGGTCAGGGTTCCGGGCCAGCCCGACCCGCAACCCGCCTACCGCGATCAAGACCTAGTGATCGGCGCTGTTCCAGTCCCGGCCTTCGCCGACCGAGACCTCCAGCGGCACCGACAGCGGGTACGCGCCGCCCATCTCGTGGCGGACCAGTGTCTCCAACGCCTCCCGCTCACCGGGGGCGACCTCGAAGACCAACTCGTCGTGCACCTGCAACAGCATGCGCGACCGCAGCCCGGCTTCGCCGAGGGCGGTGTCGACGTGCAGCATCGCGACCTTGATGATGTCGGCCGCTGAGCCCTGGATGGGGGCGTTGAGCGCCATCCGCTCGGCGATGTCGCGGCGCTGCCGATTGTCGCTGACCAGGTCGGGCAGGTAGCGGCGGCGACCCAGGATGGTCGAGGTGTAGCCGTCCTGGCGAGCCCGGGCGACGACCTGCTGGAGGTAGTCACGCACCCCGCCGAAGCCCGCGAAGTAGTTCTCCATCAGCCCGCGCGCCTCTTCGGTGCTGATGCTGAGCTGCTGCGACAGGCCGAACGCGCTGAGCCCGTACGCCAGGCCGTAGTTCATGGCCTTGATCTTGCGGCGCTGGTCGGGGGTGACCTCGTCGAGTGGCACCCCGAAGACCGACGAGGCGGTTGCGGCGTGGAAGTCGGCACCGGAGTTGAAGGCGTCGATGAGTGCGTCGTCCGACGACAGGTGCGCCATGATGCGCATCTCGATCTGGCTGTAGTCGGCGGTGAGCAGGCACTCGTAGCCCTCCCCCACCACGAAGGCCCGGCGGATGCGCCGCCCCTCCTCGGTGCGGATCGGGATGTTCTGCAGGTTGGGTTCGGTGGAGGAGAGCCGACCGGTGGCCGCCACCGTCTGGTTGAAGGTGGTGTGGATCCGGCCGTCGTCGGAGACCGACTTGAGCAGACCGTCCACCGTCGACTTGAGCTTGGCCACGTCGCGGTGGCGCAGCAGATGCGCCAGCACCGGGTGCGGCTGCTGGGCGTAGAGCCACTGCAGGGCGTCGGCGTCGGTGGTGTAGCCCGTCTTGATCTTCTTGGTCTTCGGCAGGCCCAGCTCGGTGAAGAGGATCTCCTGCAACTGCTTGGGTGAGCCGAGGTTGAACTCCCGACCCACCGCCTCGTACGCGCCCTGCGCGGCGGCCTTCACCTCGGCGGCGAAGTGCGCCTCCAACTCGGACAGGTAGTGGGTGTCGGCGGCGATGCCGGTGCTCTCCATGCCGGCCAGCACCCGCATCAACGGCAACTCCACCCCGGCCATCAGCCGGGCGGACTGCTCGCCGTCGCGGGACAACTCGGCGTCGATCGCGTCGGCCAGGTCGAGGGTGGCCCGGGCCTGGAGCATCAGGTTCTGCTCGGCGATGCCCTCGTCACCCAGCCCGTCGAGGGTGAGCTGACCGGACTCCGGCACATCGACCCGCAGCTCCCGGTGCAGGTAGCGCAGCGCCAGGTCGGTGAGGTCGTAGGAGCGCTGGTCGGGGCGGGCCAGGTACGCGGCGATCTGGGTGTCGCGGACGATGCCGGCGAGTTGCCAGCCGTGCGCGGCGCAGGCCAGCACCGCCGGCTTGCTGTCGTGCAGCACCTTGGGGCGCTGCGCGTCGGCCAACCATGCGGCCAGGGCGCCCTCGTCGGTCGGGTCGAGCCGCGCCGGGTCGACCCAGGCCGCCGCGCCGCCGGCGGTGGCCAGCGCCAGGCCGGTGATCGAGGCGGTGTGCCGGCGGTTGACGCCGGTGTCGAGCTTGACCGCCAGCCCGACCGGGGTGCCGGTCGGGGCGTGCGTGCCCAGCCAGCCGGCCAGCGCGCCCGACTCGGTGAGCACCTCGCCGGCCAGGTCGAACCCGGACTCGGCCTCCGGCTCGACCGCCTCCAGGTACTGGTAGAGGCGGTCGCGCAGGATGCGGAACTCGAGGGTGTCGAAGACCTGGTGCACGGCCTCCCGGTCCCACCCGGTCCAGCGGGTGTCCTCCGGGCGCAGCGGCAGCTCCAGGTCGGAGACCAACCGGTTGATCTCGTAGTTGCGGATCACGTCGGCGAGGCGCTCCCGCAGGCTGTCGCCGGCCTTGCCCTTGATCTCGTCGGCGCGGGCGATCACGCCCTCCACCCCGCCGTACGTGGTGATCCACTTGGCTGCGGTCTTCGGGCCGACGCCGGGGATGCCGGGCAGGTTGTCGCTGGACTCGCCGACGAGAGCGGCCAGGTCACGGTACTGCTGCGGGCCGACGCCGTACTTCGCCTCGATCGCCGCCGGGTCCATCCGGGCCAGGTCGGAGACGCCCTTGCGCGGGTAGAGGACGGTGATCTGGTCGTCGACCAACTGGAAGGCGTCCCGGTCACCGCTGCTGATCAGGACCGACATGCCCTGGTCGCGGGCCTGGCAGGCGAGGGTGGCGATGACGTCGTCGGCCTCGAAGCCCTCCTTCTCCACCACCGGGATCTGGAGCGCGGCGAGGACCTCCTTGACCAGGCTCACCTG
Source organism: Micromonospora sp. WMMD964 (assembly GCF_029581455.1). Lineage (NCBI taxonomy): Bacteria > Bacillati > Actinomycetota > Actinomycetes > Micromonosporales > Micromonosporaceae > Micromonospora > Micromonospora sp. WMMD964. The sequence continues at coordinate 5,931,403 of NZ_CP120860.1, forward strand.
GCCCTTGAAGTCGTTCGGGGTCTCGCTGCGGCCGGCCTTGTACTCCGCGTACTGCTCGGTGCGGAAGGAACGGCGGGAGACGTCGAAGGCCACCACGATGTGGGTGGGCTGCTCGTCGCGCAGGACGTTGATCAGCATCGACGTGAAGCCGTACACCGCGTTTGTCGGCTGACCCGTCGTGGTGGAGAAGTTTTCCACGGGCAGGGCGAAGAAAGCCCGGTATGCCATGGAATGTCCGTCGACGAGAAGCAGGCGCGGCGTCGTAGCTGTCACGGCAGCGACTCTAGCCCGTCGCACCGACATCCCTGGTCGGCGGCACCGGGTGACACGACGCCAAAACGACGCGCGACCGGCGGCCGACCACCGGCCACCCCACCAGCGACGCCACGACGACGGGCGCCCCGAACGCCGACGGCCGGCCACCCCACCAGGGGGGTGACCGGCCGCCGCTCGGATGACTCAGGCCACGCCGAGGTACGCCTCCTTGACCGACGGATCGTGCAGCAGGTCCTGACCGGACCCCTCCTTCACGATCCGACCGGTCTCCAGCACGTAGCCGCGGTGTGCCCGCGACAGCGCCTGCTGGGCGTTCTGCTCCACCAGCAGGATGGTGGTGCCCTGCTGGTTGATCTCCGTGATGATGTCGAAGATCTGCCGGATCACCAGCGGGGCCAGACCCATCGACGGCTCGTCGAGCAGCAGCAGCTTCGGACGGCTCATCAGCGCCCGACCGACGGCGAGCATCTGCTGCTCACCGCCGGAGAGCGTGCCACCGGCCTGCTTGCGCCGCTCGGCCAGCCGCGGGAAGAGGCCCAGCACCCGGTCCAGATCGGCGGCGATGCCGGCGGAGTCCCGCCGGGTGTACGCCCCCATGTCCAGGTTCTCCATCACCGTCATGCCCGGGAAGATCTGCCGGCCCTCCGGCGACTGACACAGCCCCCGGACCACCCGCAGGTCGGCCCGGAGCTTGCTGATGTCCTCACCGTTGAAGGTGATCTTCCCCTCCGACAGCGACCGGGTCCCGGAGATGGCCCGCATCGTGGTGGTCTTCCCGGCGCCGTTCGCGCCGATCAGGGCCACCACCTCACCCTCGTTCACGGTGAGGCTGATCCCGTGCAGCGCCTCGATCCGACCGTAGGCGACGGAGACGTTCTCCAGCTCAAGCAGCGTCATCGGCGGGCTCCCCCAGGTACGCGGCGATCACCTTCGGATCGCGGCTGACCTCCGCGGGCGCACCCTCGGCGATCTTGCGGCCGAACTCCAGCACCACGATCCGATCGGTCACGCCCATGACCAGCCGCATGTCGTGCTCGATGAGCAGCACGGTCAGGCCCATGTCCCGGATCTTGCGGATCAGGGTGAGGAGTTCCTCCTTCTCCGCCGGGTTGAAGCCGGCGGCCGGCTCGTCCAGGCAGATCAGCTTCGGCTCGGTGGCCAGCGCGCGGGCGATCTCCAACCGGCGCTGGTAGCCGTACGGCAGGTTGCGCGCCTCGTCGTTGGCCCGGTCGGCGATGCCGACGAAGCGCAGCAACTCCAGCGCCTTGGCCTCCGCCGCCCGCTCCTCCAGGATGTGCCGGGACAACCCGAACGTCTTGGCGAACGTCCGGCGCGTCTCCTGCCACGTCCGCTGGATGCCCGCCTCGGCGGTCACCTGCGGCAACTCGTGCGGCTTCGCCTTCTTCCGGGGCAACCGGAAGAGGGCCCCGGGCACGCTGGTCTTGTGCCGGGAGTCCGTACCGACCATGACGTTCTCCAGAGCCGTCATCTCCGGGAAGAGACGGATGTTCTGGAACGTCCGGGAGATGCCCAACTGGCTGATCTGGTGCGGCTTGCGGCCGGTCACCTTCTGGCCGCGGAACAGGACCGCCCCCGAGGTCGGCTTGTAGACCCCGGTCATCACGTTGAAGCTGGTGGTCTTGCCCGCGCCGTTCGGCCCGATGAGGCCGAGGATCTCGCCCTCGTAGATCTGGAAATTGATCTTGTCGAGGGCGACGACGCCACCGAAGCGCAGCGTGACGTCGTCGACTTCGAGCAACACCGACCGAGGTCCGGGCTGCGCCGGGATCTTCGGCGCGGACGTGCTGGTGGTCTGGTCAGACATGAGCGGGCGCCTCCTCTGCCTCCGACGCGCGGTCCTTCAACTCGCGGGCTCGCCGCCGGCTCGGGATCAGACCCTGCGGACGCAGGATCATCACCAGCACCATGGCCAGGCCGAAGACCAACCACCGGTAGTCGGCGAAGTCGCGGAACCGTTCCGGCAGGTACGCCAGCAGCACCGCGCCGAGCGAGACACCGAGCATGTTGCCGGAGCCACCGACCACGACCATCGCGACGAAGAGGATCGAGAGGTTCGCGTTGAACTGGGTCGGGTCGATGAACGCGTTCCGGCTGCCGAACAGGAAGCCGGACAGGCCACCGAGCGCCGCGCCCATGGCGAACGCCCACAGCTTGAACTTGAACGGGTACACGCCCATCACCGCGGCGGCGTCCTCGTCCTCGCGAACCGCCAGCCAGGCGCGACCCACCCGGCTGTGCTCCAACCGACGGACCAGGATCACCATCAGCAGGACGAAGGTGATCGCCAACCAGTACCACGGCTTCGCATCGATCAGACCGAAGACCTTGTTGTCCGCCGAGGGCGGACCCTCCGGGCCGGGAATCGCGGAGATGCCCACCGGACCGTTGGTGACACCGGTGGCGTTGCGGGCCACGATCCGGATGATCTCACCGAAGCCGAGCGTCACGATCGCGAGGTAGTCACCGCGCAGCCGAAGCGTCGGCCAGCCCAGCAGCACCCCGGAGATCATCGTCAGCACGATCGCGATCAGGAGACAGATGCCCCAGGTCACGGCCCACGTGGGCGGCAGGTCGAACTCCTGCTGGATCCACTTGACCACCGGCGAGTTCACCGAACCGAACAGCGCCACGCTGTACGCGCCGATGGCGAAGAAGCCGATGTAGCCGAGGTCGAGCAGACCGGCGAGGCCGACCACCACGTTCAGACCGATCGCGACCAGCACGTAGATGGCGCAGACGAAGAGCACGCCCGCCCAGTTGTTGCCGCCCTCGATCGAGTCGGTACGCAGATCGTTCAGGCCCGGGATCATCAGACCGCCGGGCAACTTGCCCAGGTACGGCAGGGAGTAGATGAAGACGAGCAGCGCCACCACACCGATGGCCTTCTGCCACTTCGGCAGCGCCCGCCAGCGCTCGCCGACCGAGTTCAGGAAACCGACCCGGCGGCGGTCCGCGGTGCGAATCTTGTCGATCATGCGCGGGCCCTCCCGAGCGACTCACCCAACAGGCCGGTGGGCCGGAACATCAGCACCACGATCAGCACCACGAAGGCGATGACGTCCTCCCAGTTGGACGCGAAGAGCGTCGCGCCGTAGACCTCGACGATGCCCAGGAAGAGGCCGCCCAGCAGCGCACCGCGCAGGTTGCCGATGCCGCCGAGCACCGCGGCGGTGAACGCCTTCAGGCCGAGCACGAAGCCGATGCTGTTCTGGGTGAAGCCGAACCGCATGCTCCACAACAGAGCCGCGGCGCCGGCCATGATGCCACCGAGCACGAAGATCAGCATGATCACGCGCTCCTGGTTGACGCCCATCAGCGCGGCGGTCTCCGGGTTCTGGGCCACCGCCCGCACACCCCGGCCGTACCGGGTGCGGTTGATGAACCAGTCCAGCAACGCCATCATCGCCACGGCCGCGATGAAGACGATCAGCTGGATGTTCGTGATCGCGGTGTTGCCGATGGTGAACAGGGTCTCCTGCTGGATGATCGTCGGCATACCGACGATCTGGCGGGGCCGACCGAAGACGTCCGGCAACGCGCCACCGAGCAGCTTCGGCAGCACCTGCCCGAAGAGCTCCACGAAGACCAGCGACAGACCGATCGCGGTGATCAGGAAGATCAGCGGCGGGGCGTTCTTGCGCCGCAGTGGTCGATACGCGACCCGCTCGAGCGCCAGGGCCGTGCCGCCGGAGGCGACCGCCGCGACGACCAGACCGAGCACCAGGAACAGGATCGCCTGGCCGATGGGTGGGTTATTTTGCACTCCGATCTGGTTCCAGAGGATCAGCACCGCGAAGGTACCGACCATGAACACCTCGGAGTGCGCGAAGTTGATCAGGCGAAGGACGCCGTAGACGAGGGTGTAGCCAAGGGCGATCAGGGCATAGATGGCGCCCTTGGACAGGCCGTCGACCGTGTGCTGGCCGAGATGGCCGATCAGTTCATCGAAATGCACCGGGGGTCTCCTTGAATCGAGTGCGGCCGGGGTGAGACACCCCGGCCGCACTCCATTTCGTGGGGCGTCAGCTGAGCTTGAGCTCCTGCAGCGGCTCGATGGCCTCGCCCTTGATCTGGTAGGCCCAGATGACGACCTTCGTCGGGTCGACGTCGCCCTTGGCGTCGAACTTGATGTACTTCGACACGCCCTGCTTGTCGTACGACTTCACGAACGCCAGGATGTCCGCCCGGGTCTTCTTGCCGGCCTTGAAGGCGTCCAGGAAGATCATCGCGCCGTCGAAGCCCTCGGCGCCGTAGGAGCCCGGCGGGATGCCGAACTTCTTCTGGTAGTCGGCGGAGAAGGTGCCGCCGGCCTTGTCGGCCGGGAGGCACGGGCAGGTGATGATCGCGCCCTCGGCGCCACCAGAGGCGCCCTTCGGGAACGCGGTGTCGTAGAGACCGTCCGGGCCGACGAACTTGGCGTTGACGCCGGCGGCACGCATCTGCTTCACCAGCGGAGCGGCCTCACGGGTGTAACCGCCGTAGAAGACGAAGTCCGCCTGCGCGGCCTTGATCTTGGAGACGGTGGCGTCGAACTGCGTCTGCCGCTCCTGGATCTTGTCCTTGTTCACGACCAGCGGGCCGAGCTGCTTGCCCAGCTCGTCGGTGATGCCGGCGCCGTAGGCGCTGGCGTCGTCGACCATGAAGACCTTCTGCGCGTTCTGGGACTTCAAGTAGCTCGCCACCGCACCGGCCTGCGTGCCGTCGTTGCCGACCACGCGGTAGAAGGACGTGTTGCCCTTCTGGGTCAGGTCCGTCCGGGTCGCCGAGGGGCTGACCATCGCCAGGCCGGCGGCCTGGTAGATCGGCATCGTCGCGTCCGACTCACCGGAGAAGTGACCACCGATGACACCGAGGAACGAGTTGTCGCCCGCGATCTGGTTCGCGAACGGGGTCGCCACCGCGGGGTCACCCTGGGTGTCGAACGGCTGCATGGTGACCTTGCAGTCCGGGTTCGCCGCGTTGAACTGCTCCACGGCGAGGTTCGCGCCGTTCAGCGACGGGATCACCAGACCCGCGTTGTCACCCGTGAACGCGCCGAAGATCGCGATCTTGCCACCGCAGTCACCCGACGCGGTCCCACCCTCGCCGCCACCGGAATCCTGGCAACCAGCCGCGACCACCAGGGTCGCGGCGAGCGCAACGGTGCCCAGCGCCCGTACATAGCTTCGCCTCACGGCTTCCTGACCTCCTCCAGATGCGACCCGGCTGACCCGAAGCGACGGCGACAGCAGCAGACCGCAATTCCACCCACCCCGCAGGGACGCCCCCTGCGTTACGGCTCGTGATGGCGGAGCGTACCGACACCGCATACCGTCCCGGAAGGCCTGAACGCGGGGTCTGCGAAACCGTTACGAAGACGTGGGCAATCTTGTCGATGTCCGTCACAGGTGAATCGGCCAGACGGTCCTTAAGCCCACGCCCCGGTCGAATACCACCCACGCTCACACGGGCCGCTTCAAGCCGATGAACAGCGCCCTGAGCAGCGGAAACAGCGTGATCGGGGCGGGCCGGCACAGCACAGTCGACTTTCAGACCCCGGACCCGTTCGCCCACCACAGCCCGGCCCGGGTGCCGTCGTCCGCAGCCAACCACCACCGGTCACCAACCGCCACCAGCGTCACGTCCCGGTCGACGCCCGCCGGCACGTCGAGTGGCAGCGCGGCCTCCCGCCACGACCCACCACGATCCGCCGACACCCACACCGAATGCCGCGCCCCGTCGACCACCGCGGCGAACAGCCGATCGCCCGACGACACCAGCGACGCCACCGCCGGCACCCCCGCGCCGGCCCGCCGCCCGAACGTCCCGGCCGCCACCCAGCCCGCCGCCTCCTGCCGCCACGCGCCGAACGTCCCGCCACGCAGGCCGACCGCCACCGGCACCCCGCCGACCAGCGCCACCCGCTGCAACTCCTCGTACTCCGAACCGCCCGGCAGCACCGTGCGCCGCCACGACCGCCCGTCCGGCGACGACCAGAACGCCGGATCCCGGTCGATCCGACCGACAGGCAGGAGACCACCCACCGCCAGCCAACCCGCCGACGTCGCCACCGAGTCGAACGCCCAGGTCACCCCCACCGGATCACTGGCCAACTCCGGCGCACCCTCGACCAGCGTGAACTCCGCCGCGTCCGGCGAACCCACCCAGGAGGCCGCCCCCGCCGAACGGTTGCCGACGATCAGCCAACCCTGGGGACCGGCCGCCAGACGGGACACGTTCACCGCCGTCGGCCCGCCGTACGTCTCGAACGACGCCTGCACCTCGACCAGCGCGCCGTCGGCCACCTGCCGCCACGTGCTCACCCGCGGATAGCCGTGCGCCCCACCGACCTTCGCGCCGATCAGCGCCGCCTTCCCATCCCGGCAGGCCACCGACAGGAACACGTTCTGCCGACCGTAGAACGATTCCGGACGCACCGGCAGCACCGTCCAGGTCGTACCGTCCACACTGGTCCAGGCCGCCGGACGCGTGCCGCCCTCGGCGTCGACGACGCCACCGACCACGAACCACCGGCCCGCGCATGCCGCCGCGTCGCGTACCACCGGACGCCCCGCACCGCCCGGCGGCACCGGCAGCGTCAGCGGTTGCCAGGCCGGTCGCGACGCCGACGCGGGAGGCGTCGTCGGCGCGCCGCCGCCCGACCCGTCGCACCCGGCGAGCGCCAGCGTGAAGAGGCCGAACACCGCGATCACCCGTCGGACGGACACGCGTCGATGCTAACCACCGGAGGTCACGCCCGGCGGCCCCGCGCGGGCCGGATCAGGCGCTCAGACGGTGGGCTGCTGCGACACCTCGCCGCCGGCGGTCTCCGCGAGGATCCGCTCGGCGACCTCCTTCATGGTCATCCGGTGGTCCATCGCCGTGCGCTGGATCCACTTGAACGCCTGCGGCTCGGTCATCCCGTAGGTCGTCATCAGCGCGCCCTTGGCCCGTTCCACCGCCTTGCGGATCTCCAGACGGTCGGTCAGGCTCGCGACCTCCGCCTCCAGGGCCGCGACCTCCGAGTAGCGCGACAGCGCGATCTCCACCGCCGGGACCAGGTCGCTCTTCTGGAAGGGCTTCACGAGGTACGCCATCGCGCCCGCCGCCCGCGCCCGCTCCACCAGGTCACGCTGGCTGAACGCGGTGAGGATGATCACCGGAGCGATCCGCGCGCCGGCGATGCGCTCGGCGGCGGCCAGCCCGTCCATGATCGGCATCTTGATGTCGAGGATGACCAGATCGGGCTTCAGCTCCTCGGCGAGGCGGACGGCTGTCTCGCCGTCACCGGCCTCCCCCACCACCTCGTAACCCTCTTCGACAAGCATCTCGGCGAGGTCCAGCCGGATCAGCGCCTCGTCCTCGGCGATCAGTACGCGCCTGCGCTCGGCATCCGTCGGCATCTCAGCCACCAGCCCTACCCCCACCAGTTCGAACGCGGCACCCGCCCAGCCGGGTGTCACCGCCCTCAGCGTAGTGGGTATCCTGTCAGTGCTGAATCAGGGAAGCGCCCTCGTAGCCCAACTGGCAGCAGGCAATGGTCTCAAACTCCATACAGTGTGGGTTCGAATCCCACCGAGGGCACAAATTAATGTCGTACGGATGTTCGAGCATGGTCTCGTGCATCCACCCGAGATCCGCGCGCGTGCGCGGCAACTCTTCCTTGCTGGCAGCACGGTTGCTGACACGGCTCGTGCTACCGGCCTGCCCTATCGGACCGTCTGGCACTGGTGCAACGACAGACCCGAGGCGAAGTTCCAGGGCACGCAGCTCAGGTGCTTCCGCTGCCGTGAGGGTGTCGACAGTCCGACAGACCCCCGTGCCTACGCCTATCTGCTCGGTCTGTACCTCGGCGATGGCCATCTGGTCACGACGGCCCGGGTGCCGGTCTTGCGCATCTACTGCTCCAACGCCTGGCCAGGGCTGATCGAGGCATGTGACGCGACCATGCGTGCTGTGCTCGCCGCTAAGGTGCAGCGGGTCCAGAAACAGGGCTGCGTCGGCGTGCAGAGTTACGGCAGCCACTGGCCGTGCCTGCTGCCACAGCACGGTCCGGGCAAGAAGCACGACCGACCGATCGTCCTGACCGACTGGCAACGGCCGATTCTCGAAGATCATCCCGGTGACTTCCTGCGCGGGCTCTTCCACTCCGACGGCTGCCGAACAGCCAACCGGGTCACGACGCGAGGTCGGCACTACATCTATCCGCGTTACATGTTCGTCAACGAGTCGGCCGACATCATGGGGCTCTGCCAGTGGGGCCTCGACCTGCTCGGCGTCGCCTGGCGGATGAACCGACGAAACTCGCTGTCGGTGGCGCGACGCGACGCGGTCGCCACGCTGGACCGGCACGTCGGCCCGAAGTCCTGACTGCGCCGCAACCGCAACACCGGCCATCCCCACACCCGATCCCCTAGATGGGGGGTACCGGTCGGTGCACCCAGCGGATGACGACGCGCTGTGGCATGCTGCACCGCCTGCATTGCCCGTCTGCAGTCGCGGAGAGCGGCCTTCATTGGGTGAGCCTGAGCACGATCAGAACTGCAACCAGCGACGCAGCACGTGGTGAGGTGCCGGGCCGGGCCAGCCCGAATAACGATCCACACTTGATGCGCGGATGAGCGCCGCCTATATGCAGGCCGGCGAACCCGGCGGCTAGCCAATTCCACAAATCGCATAAGGCAACTTTGGTTTAACGCCGGCACGACGCCACGGGGTGGTTGTGCCGCCTCTGGGCGCCAAGTGAACTCGACCCTAGCAGGGTCGCCCCGGCCCTTCAAGAGCAATAGCGGGTTGCAAATAGATCTATTAGACGTTAGGTTTCGTTGCAAGCCATCTCACCTAGGGAAACGGGGAGCCAAGATGAAGAGGGCATTCACAAGGATCGCAGTGCCGGTGCTGGTAGCGGGATCGATTCTCGCAGCACCTTCCGCCGCGTCCGCTGTCGGCGTCTGCACGAAGAGCCTCACCAGCACCTCCGTCAGCTACACCTGCAACAAGGGCGGCGGACCGCAGTGGTTCGCCGCTGTTGCCTACTGCATCGACAGCGCCGGTAACAGCTGGGTCCGCACTGGCCCTGCACGTAATGGTTCGGGGACCTCGACTGCGGTCTGCACCGGCGGAGCAGGTACGCAAATCTACGCCGACTCCCTTTCCACGTGGGGCTAGACTTAGAGTCAGTGAATTAAGTTATACGCGCCACCCCACTTCTCCGGGGTGGCGCGTATAACTTAGTTCGGCTGTAATTAGCAAGACTCAAGGTCCGACGGGGTCATCCAGTCGATTCCCGAGCATTGATTCAGGCAGCGGAATCGGTTGACCGTCACGGCCCGCTTGACGCCTAGCCTCGCACCTTCATGAAGGCTGGCGGTGGTGGCGAATCGGGAACGTGAAATGCTCGCCTGGAACCAAACTTTGCTCCTGAAAGGCGAACTGACCAACGCCGAACCGAAGAAACGGCGCTACCAGCTCTTGCACGTCCCCGCCCAGATCACCCGATCCGCCCGCCGCACCCGCCTGCGCATCGCCGGACACTGGCCCTGGGCCACCGTCCTCGCCGCCGCGTTCAACCGCCTCGCCGCGCTACCCCGGCCCATCACCTGAACCCACTATCCCACCACCACGAACACCCGGAGGACCCCGGCCACTCACCCCGGCCACCAGCCCGAACAACCATGCAAAAGATCCACAGACCCGCCTCAACGACCCCCCTTAATCAACAGTTGGGGGCGAAAGGCCGAGGCTAGGGGGGCTGTCTCGCTAAGGGTGTTTCCGGCGATCTTGGTTAGTAGGTTTCAGCGGCTGGGAAGCGGTCGCTGAAGGTGATGGCGAAGGCGTTCAACGCGGGTTTCCAGCGCATCGTCCATCGGGTTCTGCCTGCTCCGGTGGGGTCCAGGGACCGGGTCACCAGGTATAGACACTTCAACGCGGCCTGCTCGTTGGGGAAGTGGCCGCGGGCTTTCACGGCCCGTCGGTAGCGGGCGTTCAACGACTCGATCGCGTTGGTCGAGCAGATCACCCGCCGGATTTCGACGTCGTAGTCGAGGAACGGGACGAATTCGGCCCAGGCGTTGTCCCACAGGCGGATCACCGCCGGATACCGGCCGCCCCACTTGTCGGCGAGATCGTCGAACGCTGCCCTGGCAGCTTGGGCGTTGACGGCGGTGTAGATCGGCTTGATGTCGTGCTTGAGCGCGTCCCAGTACTTGCGGGAGGTGAGCCGGAAGGTGTTGCGGATCAGGTGGATGATGCACGTCTGCACCACCGCGCGGGGCCACACATTGGTGACGACCTCGGGCAGGCCTTTGAGCCCGTCGCAGACGAGGAAGAACACATCCTTCACGCCTCGGTTGCGCAGGTCGGTCAGCACGCTCATCCAGAACTTCGCGCCCTCACCACCGGTGCCGGCCCACAGCCCGAGGATGTCCTTCTCCCCGTCGAGGGTGACCCCGATCGCCGCGTAGAACGGCCGGTTGGCGACCTGCCCGTCACGGACCTTGACCACGATCGCGTCGATGAACACCGCCGCGTAGATCTCGTCCAACGGGCGGTGCGACCAGTCGACCATCTCCTCGATCACCTTGTCGGTGATTCGCGAGATCGTCTCCTTCGACACCGAAGCCCCATAGATCTCGGCGAAGTGCGCCGAGATCTCCCCGGTCGTGAGGCCTTTGGCATACAGCGACAACACGACCTCGTCGACCCCGGACAGGCGCCGCTGCCGCTTGCGGACGATTTGCGGGTCGAACGTGCCGGCCCGGTCCCGCGGCACGTCGATCTGTACCGGACCGGTGCTGTCGGTCAGCACCGTCTTCGACCGGGTTCCGTTGCGGACGTTGCCCGACCCAGCAGCGGCCTGGTCGTGTTTCTCGTAACCGAGATGCTCGGTCATCTCCTCGTTGAGCGCGGTCTCCAAGACCGTCTTGGTCAACTGCTTGAGCAACCCGTCCGGGCCCGTCAACGACAGCCCTTGTTCCTTAGCGGCCCGGACCAGCTCGGCGGCGGCCTTCGCCTCCGCCGACGGCTCGGCCCGCTTCTTACGTCCGGTCTGGTCGTTCAGTGTCGCGGTCATCACGGCACCCTCCTCACCAGGCACAACGCCCGGCGGGTCAGGCCGGAAACACCCTTAGATCCACACTCCCAGGCTAGGGCAGGAACCCGGAGCGGTGTCGCGGACCCGGGCGACCGGATCGGTCAGGCGATGCTGCGGGTGGCGCGGGAGCGACGCGGGTGCTGGGCAACCGCGAGCTGCGCTGATCAGGCGATCGCGTCGAGCGCCCGGGCGAGGTCGGCGCGCAGGTCCTCGGGGTCTTCGAGACCGACCGAGAGGCGCAGCAGCGCGGCGTCGGGTTTCGCGTCGCCCTCGACCGGTCGGTGGGTGAGCGAGGCCGGGTGCTGGATGAGGGTGTCGACGCCGCCGAGCGAGACCGCGTGGGTGATGAGCTGGCAGGCGCCGGCGACGGTCGCCGCGGCGGGTGCGCCGCCGCGTACCTCGAAGGCGAGCAGGCTGCCGGGTCCGGCCATCTGGCGGCCGACCAGCGCCGCCGGGTCGTGCGTCGAGGGGTGGTGCACCCGGTGTACGGCGGGGTGGTCGGCGAGCCAGCCGGCGAGTTTCTCGGCGGTGGCCTGTTGGGCGCGGACCCGCAGTGGCAGGGTTTGCAGGCCGCGGTGCAGGAGGTAGCCGCCGAGCGGGTGCAGGATCGCGCCGGTGACCGCGCGGACCTGCCGTAGGCGCGCGGCCCAGTCGGCGTCGCAGGCGACGACACCGGCGAGCACGTCGCCGTGTCCGCCGATGCTCTTGGTGGCGCTGTGCAGGACGAGGGCGGCGCCGTGCCGGGCGGGTTGTTGCAGCACGGGGGTGGCGACGGTGTTGTCGACCAGCAGTGGGACGTCGCCGGCCTGCGCGGCGAGGGCGGCGATGTCGACCAGGTCGACTGTGGGGTTGGCGGGTGTCTCGACGACGACCAGGGCGGTGTCGGGTCGGATGGCGGCGGCGACCTCGTCGGGTCGCGCCCAGGTGACTGTGGTGCCGAGCAGCCCGCTGGCGAGGACGTGGTCGGTTCCGCCGTAGAGGGGGCGGACGGCGACGACGTGCCGGCGGTCGTCGCGGGTGGCGGCGAGCACGGTGGCGGTGAGGGCGGCCATGCCGCTGGCGAAGGCGACGGCCTGGGCGGTGCCCTCCAGTGCGGCGAGGGCGGTTTCGAAGCGGGCGACGGTGGGGTTCCAGAGCCGCTGGTAGACGGCGCTGCCGTCGGCGGGGAGGGTGCCGCCGGTGGCGAGCTGCTCGTATGCGGCGCCGCCGTCGTCGACCGAGGGCAGCGGGTTGGTGGTGGAGAGGTCGATGGGTGGCACGTGCACGCCGAGGGCGCGTAGGTCGTCGCGGCCGGCGTGTACGGCCCGGGTGTCCACCGTCGTCATGCCGGTAGCGTCGAACATCTACCAATGAACAGGCAATGCTTCGGCAGATCATTCTGTCGATCGGCCTGGTTTCGGTGGCGGGTTCGGGCGAGGATGGCCGAATGCCTCCTGAGCCGAACGATGTGCGGCCGTATCCGGCCCTGGACGAGGTGGACCGCGCGATCCTCGCCGAACTGGCCGCGGACGGTCGCCTGCCGAACAACGCCCTCGCCGAGCGGGTGGGGGTCGCGCCGTCGACGTGCCTGACCCGTACCCGGGCGCTGCGTGAGCGGGGCGCGATCCGTGGTTTCCACGCGGAGGTGGATCCGGCCGCGCTCGGTCTGCCGTTGCAGGCGTTGGTGTCGGTACGGCTGACCGCGCACGAGCGGGCGGCGGTGGACGCGTTCCGGGCCCGGTCGGTGCGACTGCCGGGGGTGGTGTCGGTGTTCCACGTGGCCGGCGCGGACGACTACGTGCTGCACGTGCGGGCGGCGTCCGGTGACGCGTTACGGGACTTCGTGCTGGATCACCTGGCTGTCGATCCGGTGGTGCAGCACACCCAGACCAGCCTGATCTTCGAGCAGGCGCGCGGGATGGGTTGACCGGCGGTTGGAATGAACGGGCAGGCCGGGGAGTTGGCACCCCGTGTGATCACCGTACCGTTGTCTGTTCTTGATCTTGCTCCGGTCGCCAAGGGCACCACCGTCGGCGCGGCCCTGGAGGCCACCACCGAGCTGGCGCGACGCACCGAGGAACTGGGCTACCACCGGTTCTGGGTGGCCGAGCACCACAACATGCCGGCGATCGCCAGCTCGGCTCCGGCGGTGCTGCTGGCCCACCTCGCCGCGAACACCTCGACGATCCGCCTCGGTTCTGGTGGGGTGATGTTGCCCAACCACGCGCCGCTGGTGGTGGCCGAGCAGTTCGGCACCCTCGAAGCGCTGCACCCCGGTCGGATCGACCTGGGCATCGGCCGGGCGCCGGGCACCGACCAGGTGACCGCGCTGGCGTTGCGGCGCACCATGGAGGGCCTGTCCGCGGAGCACTTCCCGCGCGAGCTGGCGGACCTGATGAACTACTTCAGCGGGGAGAAGCCGGGGCAGATCATCGCCATGCCGGGTCGGGGTGCGCAGCCGGCCGTGTGGCTGCTCGGCTCCAGCGGCTTCAGCGCCCAACTCGCCGGGCTGCTCGGTCTGCCGTTCTCGTTCGCGCACCACTTCAGCTCGGCGAACACCCTGCCGGCGCTCGCCCTGTACCGCCAGCACTTCCGGCCGTCGCAGTGGTTGGACAAGCCGTACGCGATGGTGGCGGTCAACGCGGTGTGCGCCGAGACCGACGAGCGGGCCGAGTGGCTGGCCGGGCCGAGCGCGTTGTCGTTCCTGAAGCTGCGCTCCGGGCGGCCCGAGCCGCTGTCGACGCCCGACGAGGCGGCGGCGTACCCGTACTCCGAGTTCGAGAGGGAGTTCGTCCTGCAACGCCGCGACGGGCAGGCGATGGGCTCACCGGAGACGGTACGCCGGCAGCTGACCGAGCTGGTGGAGCGCACCGGCGCGGACGAGCTGATGCTGACCACGCTCGTGTACGACGTCGCCGACCGGGTGCGGTCGTACGAGCTGATCGCCGAGCAGGTGGCGGGCGGTCTGCGCCGGACGGCGTGAAACACGATCTTCACGTCAGCGTCACCCCGCCGACCCCGACGGTGCCTAATGTTGGTTCCGGTGGTGGTACGGCACTCTCGGTCGGGACGGGTCGAGAGTGCCGCGGTGTGGCGCACCGGGCCGGAGCTGAGCGGATTCCGCGGCTGCGGCCCGGTGCCTGCCACCTTAGGCGACCCGGTCCGGGACCGCCAGGGGTCAGATCAGCGTAGGTGGATGTTCGGCGTGGGCGGGGTGCTGCCCATCCCGTTGCCGATGAAGAACCCTGGGTGCGGCGGCTGGTTGTAGGCGGTGTTCTGCCAGGCGATGGCCACCCGGTACTGCGGGTCGTGCATCAGGGTGTAGAGCCGGACGCTGGTCGGGGTGGGTGTGCTGTAGATGCGCAACGCCCGGCTGTCGGTGGTCCGCCAGATCACCTCTTCGCGCCAGTCACCGAGGATGTCGCCGGAGAGCGCCGGCGTGGACTTGGTGCCGTTGTTGGAGGCCACCCCGCTGCCGTCGAGCAGCCGGGTCTCGCCGCCGGTGCCGTACTTGTCGATCTTCGTGCCGTCCAGCAGTTCCCGCACCGGGTCGCCGTCCCACCAGGCGAGGAAGTTCGCCGACGACGGCTTACGGCCGATGTTCTGCCCCCTGGTGTCGGCCAGCCCGGAGGCCGCCGACGACCACGACTCCGCCCCAGGGCTGCCCGCCCAGATGTCCGCCGAGACACCCCGACCGTTGTCCCCGGAGGCCGGCGTGGACCAGAGCACCTGACCGGTACGGGCGTCGGCGAAGTAGGAGCTGGGCTTGCTGCCGTCCTCGTCGACCTTGAACACCTCCAGGCCGGAGCGGCTCGGGTCGAGGTCCCCGACGTGCAGGGCGTCGCCGTGCCCGTTGCCGGTGGAGTGCAGGAGCCGACCGTTGTCGTCGATGGTGGCCGCGCCGTACACGATCTCCTGACGGCCGTCGCCGTCGACGTCGGCGACGGAGAGCTGGTGGTTGCCCTGACCGGCGGCGGCGCCGTTACCCGACGAGTTCGAGTCGAACGTCCAGCGCTTGGTCAGCGTGCCGTTGCGGAAGTCCCAGGCCGCGATCACCGCACGCGTGTAGTAACCCCTGGCCATGATCAGTGAAGGGCGCTGCCCGTCCAGGTACGCGGTGCCGGCGAGGAAGCGGTCCACCCGGTTGCCGTACGAGTCGCCCCAGGACGACACGGTGCCGCGCGGCGGATCGTAGGCGACCGTGGAGAGGATCGCGCCGGTCTGACCGTTGAACATGGTCAGGTACTCCGGGCCGCTGAGCACGTAACCGCTGGAGTTGCGGTGGTCCGCCGACGAGGACCCGATGACCTGACCGGTGCCGGAACGGGTGCCGTCGGCGGTCTTCATGGCCACCTCGGCGCGGCCGTCACCGTCGTAGTCGTACACCTGGAACTGGGTGTAGTGGGCGCCCGCCCGGATGTTGCGGCCGAGGTCGACCCGCCACAGCCGGGTGCCGGTGAGGGTGTATGCGTCCACGTAGACGTTGCCGGTGTAGCCGGACTGGGAGTTGTCCTTGGCGTTCGACGGATCCCACTTGAGCACGATCTCGTAGGTGCCGTCACCGTTCAGGTCACCGACCGAGGCGTCGTTGGCGCTGTACGTGTAACTCTCGCCGCTGGGCGTGCTGCCGCCGGCCGGAACCTGCAACGGCACGTCCAGGTAACCCGCGCCGAACTGCAGCGCCGGTGCCGACGCCGCCTGCTCGACACCGCCGACGACGGCCCGCACGGTGTACGCCGAGCCGGCCGCCGCGCCGCTGTCGAGGTAGTTGGTGGCGCCGGTGATCGGGCTGGCGTTGACCCTGGTCGAGCCCCGGTAGAGGTGGAACGACACGGCGGAGTTCTCGGTGCCGAGCAGCCGCCAGGAGACCAGGTTTCCGCCGCCGGAGCGGACGCTGATCAGGCCCCGGTCCAGGTTCTCCATCTGCAGTCCCCCGCTGGTCGGGGGCGGCGTGGTGGGCGGTGGCGTGGTCGGCGGCGGGGTGGTCGGCTCGTCGGTGGGTGGGGCGCCGGTGCAGGTGGTGCCGTTGAGCGCGAAGCTGCCGGGCACCGGGTTGCTGCCCGTCCACGAACCGTTGAAGCCGAACGAGGCGGAGCCGTTCGTGGCGAGGCTCGCGTTGTGGTCGACGTTGCGGGCGGTGACCCGGGCGCCGGACTGCGTGACGGTGGCGTTCCACGCCTGGGTGACCTGCTGGCCGGCGGCGTACGACCAGGTGAGGGCCCACCCGTTGACCGGGTCGCCGAGGTTGGTGACGGCGACGTTGGCACTGAAGCCGCCCTGCCACTGGTTCGTGATCTGGTAGTCGACGCGGCAGCCGACGGCCGCGGCCGAGGCGGCGACCGTGGCGAGGGTGCCGGCCACGACGGCGGCGGCCGTCGTACCGGCGAGCAGGATCAGCCGATGTCTGGACGGGTGCATGAGCTGCCTCCGGGGATCCGGTGACGACCGCTGTGGCCCACTGGCCCGGCCCGGGGAGCACAGTGGATCGGCCCGGCCGCGGCGGCGGCGGACGGCGGTCTGATCGGGGGGTGAACGCCCTGGAACTCACGGATCCGACTCAAGCCGCATCGTAGGGCAAGCGCTTTCCGCTTCGCAATATCGACGCACGTCACCGCGATTCCGGGTCTTGCGCCCACGATCGATGCCTGATCAACTCGTTGGGGTGACCGCTGCACACATGGACCCCGACGAGTTCCGCCGCGCCGGCCACGCCGTCGTCGACTGGATCGCCGACTACTGGGCGACAGTCGGGCAACGGCCGGTCGCCCCGTCCGACCCGCCCGGCACTGTCGCCGCCGCCCTCCCCACCACCCCACCCACCACCGGCGGCGAACCGGTCGAGGCGCTCCTCGCCGACCTGGACGCGATCGTCGTACCGGGGCTGACCCACTGGCAGCACCCCAGCTTCTTCGGCTACTTCCCGGCCAACACCTCCGGCCCCAGCGTGCTCGGCGACCTGGTCAGCTCCGGGCTCGGCGTGCAGGGCATGCTGTGGGCGGCCAGTCCGGCCTGCACCGAACTGGAAACGGTGGTGATGGACTGGCTGGCGCACCTGCTGGACCTGCCGCAGCGATTCCGTTCCACCGGCAGCGGCGGCGGCGTCATCCAGGACTCCGCCTCCTCAGCCACCCTGGTCGCCACCCTCGCCGCTCTGCACCGGGCCAGCGGGGGCCGCTGGCGCGACACCGGCATCGACCGACGCTACCGCGCCTACACGTCCACCCACGGGCACTCCTCCATCGAGAAGGCCGTCCGGATCGCCGGACTGGGCAGCGACGGGATCCGCACGATCGACGTGGACCCGGACACCCAGGCGATGCTGCCCGCCGCGCTACGCGCCGCCATCGAAGCCGACCTCGCCGCCGGGGACGTACCGGCCGTCGTGGTGGCCACCATCGGCACCACCTCCACCACCGCCGTCGACCCGATACCGGAGATCGGGGCCATCTGCGCGGAGTACGGCATCTGGCTGCACGTCGACGCCGCGTACGCGGGCGCCGCCGCCGTCTGCCCCGAACTGCGGTGGTCACACGCCGGCCTGGAGTACGCCGATTCGTACTGCTTCGACCCACACAAGTGGCTGCTCACCGGCTTCGACTGCGACGCGTTCTGGGTGGCCGACCGGGCCGAGCTGATCGAGGCACTGACCGTGCTTCCGGAATTCCTCCGCAACGCGGCCTCCGACTCCGGCGCGGTGATCGACTACCGCGACTGGCAGGTGCCGCTGGGCCGACGCTTCCGGGCCCTGAAGCTGTGGTTCGTGCTGCGCTGGTACGGCGCCGAAGGACTGCAGGCACACATCCGCTCCGGCGTGCGGCTCGCCGCACGATTCGCCGAACAGGTTCGCTCCGACGACCGGTTCGAGCTGGCGGCCGCGCACCCGTTCGCGCTTGTCTGCTTCCGGCTACGCGCCGACGACGACGTCAACGCCGCACTGCTGACCTCGGTGAACGCCACCGGCCGCGTCCACCTGACGCACACCCGAATCGCCGGCCGCTACACGCTGCGGATGGCCATCGGCTCCCCGCAGACCACCGACAAGCACGTCGACGACGCCTGGACCCTGCTCGCCACCACGGCCCAGGATCTACTCAACCCCTGACCCGCGCCCCGCCCCCCGCAGACACCCCGCTCCGCGCCGCGCCGCCCTGCGCCCCGCGCCCCGCGCCCCGCGCCCCGCGCCCCGCGCCCCGCGCCCCGCGCCCCGCGCCCCGCGCCCCGCGCCCCGCGCCCCGCGCCCCGCGCCCCGCGCCCCGCGCCCCGCGCCCCGCGCCCCGCGCCCAAGATCCTCACAACATCAGGGATGTTGCTGCCTCAGACACGCGGGAAACAGCAACATCCCTGATGTTGCGCGGATCTTGACCACGAACCCGTCGCGCGGCCGACCGGGAGCGGGTCGAACGCCGGCAGCCGTCAAGGTCATGCTCGAACCAGGATGTAGTGGCCACGAAGCGCCGGGATACCACTACATCCTGGATCTTGCCCGATCTTGGCGAGGAGCGCCTGGCGGAAAGGTCAGCCGTGACCATTGGGGCCCGGTGACGGGTGCGCCCGTCGACCGAGCACGCGGGCGGGGACGAGCGCGGGGACAGGGACGGGCACGCGGGCGGGGACGAGCGCGGGGACAGGGACGGGCACGCGGGCGGGGACGAGCGCGGGGACAGGGACGGGCACGCGGTCACGGGCACGCGGGTGGGGGTGGGGTTCAGCGTGGGTGAGGCGTACCCGATGGGGTCAGATCGGCCGGGACCACGACGGCGGCGGCAGCGCCGACGAGGGCGGCCGGGGCGGGCGCGGAAGAGGCGTTCGCCGCCGCGGCTTCCTCGGCGCGGGCCTGCCGGGTTCGGCGCAGGGCCCGCACGGCCAGCACCAGGGCGGCAAGCCAGCCGACGGCCAGCAGTGCGTACAGGGTGGGGCGGACAGGTCCGTCGAGTTCGGCGGAACGGATCAGGGTGCGGGCATTGGTCAACACGATCACGCCGCCGATCGCCGCGCCGAGCAGTTGGGCGGGCACGATTCGTACCAGCCAGGCCGCCAGCGGGGCGGCGATGAGTCCGCCGACCAGCAGCGCGGCGACGGTGGGTAGCAGGAACCCCTCGGTGCCCAGCCCGATGAGGAACCCGACACTGGCCGCGCCGGCCACGACGAACTCGGCGGTGTCCACCGAGCCGATCACCTTGCGGGGCTCCATGCGGCCGGACACCAGCAGCGCCGGGGTGGCCACCGGGCCCCACCCACCGCCGCCGGTCGCGTCGACGAAGCCGGCGACCAGGCCGAGTGGGCCGAGAAAGCGACCGCGGAGCCGCCCGCCGACCCGACCGGTGCGCAGCGGTCGGGCGAAGCGGACCAGCAGGTACGCGCCGAGGGCGAAGAGGATGCCGGCCATCCACGGCGCGGCGGCCTCGGTGGAGATCGAGCTGAGCAGGGTGGCGCCGGCGAAGGCCCCGATCGCGCCGGGCAGGGCGATGCGGGTCACCACTCGCCAGTCGACGTTGCCGAACCGCCAGTGAGCGACCCCGGCGGCGAGCGTGGTGCCGATCTCGGCCAGGTGCACCGACGCCGAGGCGGCAGCCGGGGCGACTCCGGCGACCAACAGCAGCGTGGACGAGGTCAGCCCGTACGCCATGCCGAGCGAACCATCGATCAACTGCGCGACGAGCCCGACCAGAGCGAGGACCAGTAGCTTGCGCACGAGCGCCCCCTGACTTTTCGGTATCTCCTATCGACTTGGTCGACAATGCGGCACGGGGCAGCCAGGGTCAAGCCCCCGATCGGTGGATGGGACGCCGACGTGTGGCGCACGCCGACACCTGGCGCACGCCGACACCTGGCGCACGCCGACACCTGGCGCACACCGACGCCTGGCGCACGCCGACGTAACCCTCTTGGTCACCGATGCGGGCGAGCGGTCGGCTCTCGCCCGCATCGATCTGGGTCTGCGGGGCAGGACTGATCGCGCAGGACCACCGCGCGACACAGCGCAGGCGCGGCGATCTCCGTCGCCTCGACCACCAAAACGTCTCACCACCGGGAGATCTTGGACAGTTTCCGTTCGCGCTGAACGGAAACTGTCCAAGATCTCGCCTGAGCCACGCCGGTCGGTGTGTCGGAACGGCGCCAGAGCCGGTCGGCGCGGACCCTAGCCGACCTAAGGACACCATCGCGCCCTGGTGGGGAACGGGCGAAGCTCAGGTCCAGGCGCGCGGGTCGGCTACCAACTCGGTGACCCGTGCGGGCAGGGTGCCTGCGGCCACGTCGGCGACGCTCACCAGTTCGAGGATTTCGCGTTCGCTCGCCCGCAGCGCGATCCAGACTTCCTGCAGCGCCCGGGCCGGGCCGTGGTAGCCGAGTTGTTCCGGGCGCTGCCCGCGTACGTGTGCGAGGGGCCCGTCGATCACCCGGATGACCTCGGCGAGGGAGATCTCCTCGGCGGGGCGGGCCAGCCAGTAGCCGCCCTCCGGGCCACGCTGGGCGTGCACGATGCCGCCGCGCCGCAGCTGGAGCAGGATGCTCTCCAGGAACTTCGGTGGGATCTCCTGAGCTCGAGCGATCTGGTCGGCGGTGACCGGGCGGCCGCGCCCGGGACCGCTGGCCGTCGCGGCGAGTTCGGCGGCCGCGCGGAGGGCGTAGTCGACCCGGGCGGAGAGGCGCATGCCGGCAAGGTTAGTCGCTGGTCAACCAGGCGGGCGGGCGACCCTCGGCCGATCGGACACACACCGATCGGAACGGACGCCGGTCGGGCGCTCCGCGGTCGCTGCCGGGAACCGATGAGAGGCCCCGCCGGGCAGCGGCGACGGCCACCGCTGGGGACGCGCAGTACACCCACCACAGCCACCACCAAAGACGCGCGCAGTACACCCACCACAGCCACCACCAAAGACGCGCGCAGAACACTGACTACAGCCACCGCCCGGGATGCGCGGAATCCCCGGCCGAGGCCACCGCCGGGGACGCGCCCATAACACCGACCACAGCCACGCGCGGAAACCCCGTCGACGGCCACCGTCGGGGACGCGCGCAGCACACCGGCCGAGGCCACCGCCGGGGACGCGTGAGCTGCCTCATGATCCACCGAACGGTGGGGGCCGAAATGCGGTTCGGGAGCCTCCTTATGCTGGGCGGGAGTACGACTGCCTGGCCGTTTACCCGACCGCCGGCAAGATATTGATAAACGCCCGGGCATCCTCGGGGGGAAGGCACCACGATGACCGATACCGCGACACGTACCTGGGATGGCATGACCATCCCGGTGGCCGGCACCTATCTTCTCGATCAGGCGCACAAGCGGATCGGTTTCCTGTCCCGGCACATGATGGTGAGCCCGGTACGCGGCGAGTTCGCCGAGGCCAGCGCACAGGTCTTCGTGGCGGAGGATCCGCTGCTCTCCTCGGTCACGGCGACCATCATGTCGGCCAGCATCACCACCGGGAGCGGTGACCGGGACACGCATCTCAAGAGCGCCGACTTCCTCGACGTGGAGCGTTATCCCACCCTCGAATAT
Source organism: Micromonospora sp. WMMD964 (assembly GCF_029581455.1). NCBI lineage: Bacteria > Bacillati > Actinomycetota > Actinomycetes > Micromonosporales > Micromonosporaceae > Micromonospora > Micromonospora sp. WMMD964. The sequence continues at coordinate 5,953,251 of NZ_CP120860.1, forward strand.
CGAAGCACCGGCATCAAATGGCAGGGCAACGACAACCCGATATTCCAGTGGGCCCGGCTGCGCAACCACCGGCTGGGCGGACGAGGCCGCAGTCACATTGTTCCGCCGCAGTCCGACGGCATTCCCGGACGATTCGTCCTCACCGGTGAGTTGACGGTGAAGGGGATCACCCGGGCGGTGGACCTGGAGGTGAACTTCGGCGGCGCACGTCAGGATCCGTACGGGCAGAACATCTTCGGGTTCAGCGCGACGGCCGAGATCAACCGTGAGGACTACGGTCTGCTGTGGAACGTCGTCCTGGAGAGCGGCGGGGTGCTGGTCGGTAAGACGGTGCAGATCGAGATCGCCGGCGAGGCGATCCACCAGGGCTGACTCTCGTCATCCCCGCCAGGGGCCGGGCGGGGATGACGAGGGCGTCAGGCGCCGACGCGGCGCAGCAGACCCTCCTGGACGGCGCTGGCGATCTGCTGGCCGTCGGTGGTGAACATCCGGCCGGTGGCCAGCCCGCGGGCCCCGGACGCCGACGGACTCAGGCAGTCGTAGAGGAACCACTCGTCGGCGCGAAAGGGCCGGTGGAACCACAGGGCGTGGTCCAGGCTCGCGCCGACGAGCCCGCCCGGGCCCCACACCTCACCGTGCGCGGAGAGCACCGAGTCGAGCAGGGTGAGATCCGAGGCGTAGGTGAGCGCGCAGGCGTGCAGCAGCGGATCGTCGGGCAGTTTGCCGTCGATGCGCATCCAGACCCGCTGGTGCGGGTCGGCGGGCCGGTCACCGGGGCGCACCCAGCCGGGCTCCCCCACGTAACGCACGTCGATCGGTCGCGGGATCTGACCCCAGATGCCGAGCCGCTCCGGGTAGCGGGCGAGCCGGTCGGCCATCGTCGGCACATCCTGCGGCAGGGGTACGTCCAGCGGGGCGGTGACCTGGTGGTCCAGCCCCTCCTCGGCCCGCTGGAACGACGCCGACATGAAGAAGATCGGCTTGCCGTGCTGGAGTGCGACCGAGCGGCGGACCGAGAACGACCGTCCGTCGCGGATGTTCTCCACCTGGTACTCGATCGGTTCGACCGGGTCACCGGGGCGGACGAAGTAGCCGTGCAGGGAGTGCACGAACCGCTCCGGGTCGACGGTGCGGCCCGCGGCGACCAGGGCCTGACCGGCGACCTGGCCGCCGTACACCCGTTGCGGACCGACCGGGGGGCTCATCCCCCGGAAGGTCATCTCGCCGGTCGGGTCGAGGTCCAGCACTTCCAGGAGCTGGTCCACGGCGGCCTGGCCGACCGCGACCCGACCGTCGCTCACTGCAGGGCCCGCGCCGACGCCGCGTCGACCAGCGAACCGAGCTGGTGTACGCGCAGCGTGTTGGTCGAGCCGGGGGTGCCGGGCGGGCTGCCCGCCACGATCACCACGTAGTCACCGGGGTTGGCCCGGTTGAGGCCGAGCAGCGCCTGGTCGACCTGACGGAACATGTCGTCGGTGTGCTGCACGAACGGCATCAGGAAGGTCTCCACGCCCCAGGTGAGGGCGAGCTGGTCGCGCACCTCGGGGACCGGCGTGAAGGCCAGCAGCGGCAGGTCGCAGTGCAGGCGGGACAGCCGTCGGACGGTGTCGCCGGTCTGCGAGAAGGCGACCAGCGCCTTGGCGTTGATGGCCCGGGCGATCGACGAGGCGGCGACGGTGAGTGCGCCACCGTGGGTACGCGGGTCGTGCTGCAGGCGGGGAACGCCGATCGAGCCGGACTCGGTGGTCGTCACGATCTTGGCCATGGTGCTGACGGTCAGCACCGGGTACTTGCCGACGCTGGTCTCGCCGGAGAGCATCACGGCGTCCGCGCCGTCGAGCACGGCGTTGGCGACGTCGGAGGCCTCCGCGCGGGTGGGGCGGGAATTCTCGATCATGGAGTCGAGCATCTGGGTGGCCACGATGACCGGCTTGGCGTTCTCCCGGCACAGCTGCACGGCGCGCTTCTGCACCAGGGGGACCTGGTCCAGCGGCATCTCGACGCCGAGGTCACCGCGGGCGACCATGACGCCGTCGAAGGCCAGCACGATGGCCTCGAGCTCGTCCACCGCCTCCGGCTTCTCGACCTTGGCCAGCACCGGGCGGAACACGCCCTCCTCGGCCATGATGCCGTGCACGAGCTTGATGTCCTCCGCCGAGCGGACGAAGGAGAGCGCGACCAGGTCGACGCCGAGCCCGAGGGAGAAGCGCAGGTCCTCGGCGTCCTTGTCCGACATGGCGGGCACGCTGACCGCCACGTTGGGCAGCGAGACGCCCTTGTTGTTGGAGACCGGGCCACCCTCGGTGACGAGGCAGCGGATGTCGTTGCCGGTGACGTCGCTGACCTCGACGGCGACGCGGCCGTCGTCGATCAGCAGCCGGTCACCGGGCTTCACCTCGTGCGGCAGCTTGGTGTAGGTGCAGGAGACCCGCTCCTTGGTGCCGAGGATGTCGTCGCCGGTGATCACGACCGAGTCGCCGGTGCGCCACTCGTGCGGGCCGTCGGCGAACTTGCCGAGGCGGATCTTGGGGCCCTGGAGGTCGGCGAGGACGGCCACCGGCTTACCTGCCGCCTCGGACGCCTCCCGGACCAGTCGATAGACCGCCGCGTGGTCGGCGTGGCTGCCGTGGCTGAAGTTGAGCCTCGCCACGTTCATGCCGGCCTCGACGAGACCCCGGATGCGCTCCGGGGACGAGGTGGCGGGACCAAGAGTGCAGACGATCTTCGCGCGGCGTGTCACGCCCATCAGGCTAGTCTCTCCTTCAGGTCGGACTCGGGACCGACCCATTGCAGGCAGCGGAACATGTGTCCAACGACGCGCGGCGCGCGTCGGGCCGACGGGCGGAACCACGCCGGGAACGTTGTGGCGACGGGCAACAGCGACCGCGCGCCGGGAATCGTACGCCTCCGGTGACGTGCGCTGTCGGGGTGCTCCCGGCGGCGGCCTGCCATCAGTGCGCCGACGGGGGCAGGGTGGGCACCGCGGTGAGCAGCTCACGGGGGTCGTAACGGTGCTTGGCGCGGCGCAGCCGCGGCCAGTTCGCGCCGTAGGCGAGCCGGACCCGGTCGGTCTCCTCGGGGGCGAGCAGGTTCGGGTAACCGCCGGGCAGGGCGTGCGGGGCGAGCCCCGTCGAGGTGCGCTCGGCCCAGTCACGGTGCGGTTCGGCCCGCTCGCCGGGCGCCCACACCGCGATGATCTCGGCGAGCAGGTGCTCGGTGCGCAGCCCGAACGCCGTGTCGGCCCGCCGGACCCGGGTGGCCGCACCGTGGAAGTGGTGCACGGCCAGCGCGGAGAACGGCGAGCTGACCTGCCGGGCGGCGTCGACGACCACGTCCACGGCGCGGTCGGTGAGCGCGGGAAGCCAGCGGGTGCGCAGCAGGTAGTGGTTGCCGTCGACCATTCCGCCGTCGAACATCCGGAGGGCGTCCGCGTACGGCATCGGGGCGATCTGGTCGACCAGCGGGGTGCCCAGGGCGCGCAGTCGGTCCATCCACGGCAGCCCGGCGTCCAGGTCCGGGCCGCTGTGGAAGGGGCAGACGAAGATCACCGGTTCGCCGGCCGGGCCGGGCAGGAAACCGGTCATCACGGTCAGCTCGTCCGGGGCCTCGGCGACCAGCGCGCCGTAGCCGCGCAGCACATCCGGCGCCTCGGCCAGCGGAAACATGATCATGCCGGCCAGCACGGCGGGCAGCCGGTGCGCCCGGAAGCGCAGCTCGGTCACGATGCCGAGGTTCCCGCCACCGCCGCGCAACGCCCAGTACAGCTCGGCGTCGTGCCGGGCGTCGGCGGTGACCCGACGGCCGTCGGCGAGGACCACCTCCGCGCCGAGCAGGTTGTCCACGGTCAGCCCGAACCGGCCGCCCAGCGGGCCGTACCCGCCGGCGAGGCTGAGCCCGGCCATGCCCACGGCGTCGACCACACCGGTGGGCACCACCAGGTCGTACGGGCGGGCGGCGGCGAGCAGCCCGGCGGCCGTGGTGCCGCCGCCGACCGTCACCGTGGCCGAGTCCGGGTCCACCCGGACGGCCCGCAACCCGGTCAGGTCGAGCACCAGCCCGCCGTCGCGCAGGGCCCGACCGGCCCAGTCGTGCCCGCCGGAGCGGACCGACAGGGGCAGGTGGCACCGGGCGGCGATGCGGACGGCGTCGGCCACCTCGTCGGCGTCCCGGCAGTGCGCGACCAGGGCGGGCGCGCGCTGGACCGCGCCGTTCCAGAGCCGGGTGGTGGTGGCGTACTCGGGATCGCCCGGCTCGTGCAGCCGGTCGCCGAGCAGGGCCCGCAGTCGGGCGGTGGCCGTCGCGACATCACCGGTGGCGGCGGAGCTCATGGCGACTCCTCGACCGGGGCCGATCGATGGCTCCGGGTGCGCCCCGGCGGCGGCCCTCGCTGGGGGCGACCGTAGCACCGCAGGGCCGCCGAGCGCCGTCACCATCACGACAGCCGCCGATTGACCGGCCAGTCAGCTCCCGGCCTTGACCAGCGGAAACTCCAGAGACCCGGCCGGGCAGAGGAAGGTCAGCACGTCCACCCGGTACAGCCCGGCCTGCACCGCCGGGTCGGCCTCCAGCACGCTGCGCACGTCCTCGACGCTGCCGGTGCGGGCGAGCCCGAAGCCGATCGGGGGCTCCGGGTTGCTCGTCGTTCCGTCGATCGAGCCGGAGACCAGGATGATGCCGCGTCGCTGCAACGCCTGCATGTGCTCGGCGTGTTCGGCCTGCAACCGCTGCACGGTCTCGGCGGGCAGCACCCGCCCGGCCGCGCCGGGGTAGAGCACGATGCACTCGTACGTGTCGAGCGCGAAGTCGACCTGCGGCGCTCCCGCCATGGGTGCTCCCTTCGCCGTCGCACCGGTTCGCACCGGCCCTGGTCAGCGTCGCACGTACGCGGTGGCGGTACCCGTCGCTTCCGGGCAACCGGCGTCGGCGGGCAGGTGACGTGTCCGGCCACACAGTCGGTGGACCGGCGGTGTCACGGCCGGATTCCAGGGGATGATCTGCCCATGGCGACAAACATCAGTGAGCAGCCCGCTAAGGCGTCCGGCACGTACCGCATCGGTGGCGACGTCACCGTCAATCGGCTCGGCTACGGGGCGATGCAGATCACCGGTCCGGGTGTCTGGGGAGACCCGAAGGACCCGGCGGAGGCGGTCCGGGTGCTGCGCCGCGCGGTCGAGCTGGGCGTGACGTTCATCGACACCGCCGACTCGTACGGGCCGTTCGTCTCGGAGTTGCTGATCCGGGAGGCCCTGCACCCGTACGCCGACGACCTGGTCATCGCGACCAAGGGTGGGTTCACCCGGTCCGGGCCGGGCGACTGGCGGGTGGTGGGCCGCCCGGAGTACCTGCGTCAGCAGTGTGAGCTGAGCCTGCGCCACCTCGGCCTGGACAGCATCCCGCTCTACCAGCTGCACCGGATCGACCCGCAGGTGCCGCTCGCCGACCAACTCGGTGAGCTGGCGCTGTTGCGGCAGGAGGGCAAGATCCAGCACATCGGCTTGTCCGAGGTGAGCGTCGCGCAGATCGAGGAGTCCCGGGCGATCACCACGATCGCGTCGGTGCAGAACCTGTACAACCTCGCCAACCGCAGCGCCGAGGACGTGCTGGAGTACTGCGAGCGCAACGACCTCGCGTTCATCCCGTGGTACCCGATCGCCACCGGGGAGCTGGCCCGTCCGGGCGGCCCGCTGGACGCGATCTCCACCGCGCACGGCGCGTCGCCCGCTCAGCTCGCGCTGGCCTGGCTGCTGCGCCGCTCGCCGGTGATGCTGCCGATCCCCGGTACGTCGTCGGTGGCGCACCTGGAGGAGAACGTGGGCGCGGCCGACGTGCGGCTCACCGACGACGAGTTCGAGGCGCTCGCCAAGGCGAGCTGACCCCCGCGCCGGTCCGGGCGCCGCCGACACCGAGCCACCGGACGCCGCCGACTCAGTCGGCGGCGTCCGGACCGGGCTCCCGGGCGGCCCGCAGCGCCTCGGTCGCCTGAGCCAGCAGGCGCGCGGAGTCGGTGCGTCCGCTCACCTGGAGTTCCACCTCGGTGTCCCCCGTCTGGATCCGGATGCTGGCCTCGGTGCGCTGCTGGTCGACCCAGGTCTGCAACAGGTTGAACAGACCGGGCAGCAGGCCCTGGGCCAGCACCGCGATGATCACCGCGTCGCTGAAACCGGGTCGGCCTCCACCGCCGCCGGCCTGGCGGACCACCGGCCGGTACTCCGGGCGGCGGTGGATCCAGGTCAGCAGGTCGACCGACGGCTGCTGTCGCTGCCGGGGGTTGATGGTCAGCCGCACGGGCAGCCGGGCCGCGGCGTCGCTGTCGGTCACGGTGGGTCTCCCGGTCAGTCGTCGGAGGCGGGTCGGAAGGTGACGGTGTCGCCGTCGGCGGTGGCGACGCCGGTGACGGTCAGCGCGTTGTCGTCGGTGAACGGCGAGCTGGTGCCGAAGTACGTGGTGGTGCCGCTGACCTGCACCCGGCCCTGGCCCTGCAGCGGCGTGGCCACCCGGGCGCTGCTCGGGCCGGTCAGCTCGACGGTGACCTTCGGGTATTCCAGGATCTTCCAGGTGATCTTCTGCGCGGACCCGCCGTAGTAGCGGAACGGGCAACCGGGTGGCGCGGCGACCGTCTGCTTGGCGCACTCGTCCAGCCAGGCGCGGACCCGGGCGTCGACGGCCTCGGTCGCCGCCGGCTTGAGCACGGGGGTCAGTTGCAGGGTGGCCGCGCTCTGCCCCGGTGCGGCCAGCACCGTCGTGCTCGGCGTCTCACTGAGCGCGCTGGACGGGCCGGTGGCGGTGTAGGCACCGGGCAGCAGCACCAGCGGCGGCCCCTCGGTGGCGACCGGCAACTCGACCCCGTTGAGCTTCACCCCGGGGTCGGCGATCGACGAGTTGAGCGGGATCGGCCCACCGGTCAACCGCCAACCGTGGAACAACCCGGCGGTGGCCTCCTGGTCGCGCTCCAGCGTGAGGGTGGCGGTCTGCGGCGCGTCGGCCAGCCGGTACGCCACGGTGGCCGTCGCCTTGTCGCCGTCGCGTTCCAGCGAGCTGACCTCGACGTCGGTCGGTGGTTGGTAGCCGTCGCCGCGCAGCAGTCGACCGAGCCGTTCGGTGTCGGTGCCGGCGCCCTGGTCGGTCAGGTAGCCGAGCGCGGCCTCGCTGTCCCGGTCGGCGAGCGCGCCGAAGAAGCCCTCGACCGCCGTCTGGGGGCGGAAGAACGCCCACTGCACCGCGCTGAGCCCACCGGCGCCGAGGCAGGCGACCAGGGCGAGGACACCCACCAGCAGCCAGGTGCGGCGGCTCCCGACCGGGCCGGGTTGGTTGAACAGCCGCTCGACGGTGACCGGCTCGGCCACCCCGACGGGCGCGCCGGTCGGCGTCGCCCGTTCCAGCGCGTCGAGCCGGAGTTCGTGCGGCGGGTGGGTGGCGCAGACCGCCTCGTCCCAGCCGCTGCGGCCGGTCTCGAAGGACAGCCGCCGTTCCAGGATGCGGCGCATCCCGTCGACGTGCCCGGTGAGCACGGCACCGAGGTCGGCCCGGTACTCCGCCGCCCGGACGTCACGGGCGTGCAGCGGCAGCACCACGTACCGCATGGTGAGCAGCACCGGCCAGAAGAACAGGAAGACCACGAAGTTGGTGGCCGGATGGGGGAACGTCCGCATCAGCCAGGTCGGCAGGGCGTGCGCGAGGGTGAGCGGCAGGCCGACGCCACGCACGAAGGCGCTGGTGATCTCGTCCCCGGTGCGCCAGTGCACCAGCTCGTGACTGAGCAGCGCGGCGATCTCGTCGTCGGCCTCGGTGAGCACCGCGGTGGTGACCACGACGTGCCGGGCGTACGTGCGGGCGTTGCTCAGGACGGGGTCGTCCTCCATGAGCAGCCGCGGCACGCTGGGCAGGCCGAGCCGTCGCGCGCAGTCGTCGAGCACGGGTCGCAGCCGCGCGGCCTCGCGACGGCTGGGTTGGCGGGCGCCGGAGACGACGAGCAGTCGCGGTTCCAGCAGCACCCGGTAGAGGGTGTAGAGGACCCCGATCAGCGCCGCCGCGACGACGGTGCCGAGCAGGCCGGTGACCACCGTGAAGGGCCCGTCACCGGCACCCAGCCAGGGCAGCACCAGCACGCTGACGAAGCCGACGACGAAGCCGACGGCGAAGCCCGCGACACCGCCGAGAACCCCGCCGGAACGGCTCAGGAACGACTCCAGCAGGGAGCCGATCAGCGGCGCGTCGCGAAGCACCTGTGGCACCTGGTCGTCCGCGCCGACGCCGCCGGCGAAGAGGCCGACGATGCCGAAGCTGAGGCCGCCCCAGAAGGCCAGGAGAAGCGCCACCGGCAGGTAGAACCAGGTGGCGACGAAGGCGCCCAGCACACCGCGCCAGTCCCGCAGGATCCCGGCGCGCAGCCAGACCAGCGCGCTGGGATAACCCGGTGGGCGGTCGGTCAACCCACCGACGGTCGACGGCGGGTCGGCCGCCGGTGGTTCGGCGGCCCGGACGTCGAGCTGCGGCACGGTCGGCGGGGTGTTCTCCGGCGGCATGGTGTGCGGCTCGGTCATGCGCGCTGCTCCTTCGCGAAGGTCACTTCCTCTGTCGTCAATGGACAGCCGCAGCAGGCTATCGAGGACATCTGATGTCTGCCACATCCTTTCCCGCCAACGTCGGGCAACCGACAGTCACCCGTCCACGACTGTGGGGGTGGTCCCGGCGGGACCACCCCCACGGGCCAGGTCAGAGCGCGAGGCAGTTGGGCCGCACCGGGCCGTCGACCAGGGCGCCACGCACGATGCTGTACGCCGTGCCGTCGAGCACCAGGCCGAGGTGCCCCACCACCCGCAGCGGGCAGTACGACTGGATCAACACGTTCGTCGCCCCGTCGTTGACGACGGCGTTGCCGGTCGGCCGGACCAGCTCGTCCTGCAGCGTGCGGATGGTGGTGTAGCGCACCGCGCCCGGGGTGTCGTCCCCGGCGTTGAGGTCGGCGAGGAAGGCCGAGCCGATGGTCATCTGTTGGCAGGCCACGATGCCGGCGCAGCTGCCGAGTCCGAGGAACGCCACGATGTTGGCGACGTAGGTGCCGTACTGCGGTGTGCCCAGGCTGACGTAACGGCCGACGGCCGCCGTGCCGCCGAGCCGCTTGAGGTAGTAGCGGCTGACCAGGCCACCTTCGGAGTGGGCGACGACGTCCACCGTCGACGCGCCGGTGCCGGCGCGCACCTGGTCGACGTAGGTGGCGAACGCGCGGGCGGAGGTGGGGATGTCGCCCAGGCCCAGCCCGGGCAGTTGGTAGACGAAGGCGCGGTAGCCGTCGGCGCGCAGCCGGGCGGCGATCGGCTCGTACGCGACGGCGACGCCACTGAGCCCGCCGACCACGATCACGGGGTTGGCGGCGGCAGTGGTCGAAGCGGCGGGGGCCGGGGCGGCGGGGGCGGCGGTCGCCGTGCCGGCGGAGGCGATCAGGGCGGCGACGGCGACGGATACGACGAGGACGGTCTTTCGGAGCAGCATGGCTGCACCTCCGGGGGGAGGCACCCGGCGAACCGGGCAGGTGGGTGGGGGTGTCCGGTCGACAGTGCGACGATCATCCCCGCAACGATTCGGCAACGTCAATGACTTGTTACGCGCCGGTAACCCGTTGTTCCGCCGTGGGTGCAATCCGGCAATTCACCGGGCTCTCCACATCGGACGGCCGGGTTGGTGCGTACCCCCGGGTCGGGCCGTCGAATGGCATGCTGTGGCCGTGGCCCCGGACGAATCCGCCGAGCGCCGGCTCCGGGTGATGCCCTGGTGGCTGGTCCTGGTCGGTCTGCTGATCGCCGCCACCCTGGGCTGGCTGGTGCTGGACCTGCTCCTCACCGAGGCGGACCGGGCCGGTCAGCCGGACACCCGGGCCACGCTGCGCATCGACGCGATCCGCACCGGCCTGACCGTGGTGGCCGGCACCGGCGGGGGGCTCGCCCTGCTGCTGGCCGCCCGCCGGCAGTGGATCACCGAACGCGCCCAGCGACACCAGGAGAGCGTCGCCGCCCGGGATCAGAGCCACCGCGACCGGGTCCAGGCGCACGCCGAGTCGGTGGCCGAGGCCGCGCAGCGCCACCAGGACCGGCAGTCCTCAGCCGCCGAGCACGACGCTGCGGAACGGCGGCTGACCGAGCTCTACACCCGGGCGGTGGAACTGCTCGGCAACGACAGCGCGGCGGTACGCCTCGGCGGCCTGCACGCGCTGGAACGCCTCGGCCAGGACAATCCGGGGCAGCGCACGACGATCGCGGCGGTGCTCTGCGCGTACCTGCGAATGCCCGCGCCCGACGACGAGCCGCGCGAGACGGAGGTCCGGCGCACCGCGCAGCGCGTGCTCACCCGACACCTGCGTGCGGACGACGCGGCCCACTGGCCGGAGCTGACGCTCGACCTGGTCGGCGCCCGGTTGGTCGACTTCGACGCCGCCGGCTGCACCCTCGTCGACGCGAACTTCACCGGCGCGGTGTTCACCGGCACGACCACCTTCGCGGGCGCGACGGCTCGAGGGCGTCTCCTGCTCGGGGCGGCGACCGTCGACGACGTGGTCTTCGAGGGCCTCACGGCCCACGGCGAGGTCGTGCTCGACGGCGTTCGGGGTGTCGGCCAGGCCAGCTTCGACGGGGCCGCCTTCACCGGTGGCCTGTCCTGCCGGCGAGCCGCCTTCGCCGGCCAGACCTCGTTCCGCCGGACGACCTTCGGCCAGCCCACCAGCTTCGACGCGACGCGCTTCGAGGACGCCGTCACGTTCCGGGAGGCCGTCTTCGAGGGCGCCCTGTCGATGGAGCACACCGAGTTCGGCCGGTCGGCGACCTTCTACTCCGTCCGCTTCACGAACATGGCGCTGTTCCGCTGGACGGTGTTCGGCGCGGAGGCGCTGTTCGACAGGGCCCACTTCGCCGACGCCGCGAACTTCGGCCGGGCCCGGTTCCACAGCATGGCGAGCTTCCGTGACGCGCAGTTCAGCCGACCACCGCAGGTGGAGCAGGCTCGGGCGATGGTCGACGCCGGTCACCGCTGGCCGGCGGGCACGGTGACCGAACGCCTCGACGACGAGTGGCTACTGCTGGTCGACAGCTGACCGGGCGGCGGTCAGCGCGGGGCGGCCGGCGGGCGCAGCCCGTCCAGGGCCACGCCGAGCACCCGGTCGCGCTGCTCGGGGGACGGGAACTGGGCCATGGTGAGGCCACTGATCAGCCGCACCACGTCGTCGAAGCCGATGTCGTCACGGACCGCGTGGGCGGCCTGGGCCCGGCGCATGAGCGGTTCACCGGCGGCGTAGATCTCCGTCCGGCAGCTCTGGAAGATCTCGGAGTCGTGCAGCAGATGCTCGGCAAGCGCCCGCTTGGTGGCGACGTACGCGACGAAGCGGTGCAGCCAGGCGACCAGCGCGTCCCAGGGTGCCAGCTCGGCCAGGTCCTCGGCGGAGCGGCTCAACGCCCGGACCTCCTCGACGTAGACCGCCTCGAACAGGTGCCGTCGGCTGGGGAAGTTGCGGTAGAGCGTGCCGATGCCCACCCCGGCCCGCCGGGCCACGTCCTCCAACGAGGCGGCGGCGCCGTTCTCGGCGAACGCCTCACGGGCAGCGGCGATCAGGGAGTCGTAGTTGCGCCGCGCATCGGCCCGCTTGGGCCGTTGGGCGAAGACCTCGGGCGCCTGCCCCGCGCTGCTCATGACGTGCGTCACCTCAACCTGGTTGCATCCGGAGGCATCCCTCCGCTAGCTTAGTGGAGGCACCCCTCCGGAATCGCCGGAGGCCTGCCTCCGGTTAGCTTACCTCGGGACCCGCACGATCGCCGCCTGGCCACCCCGATCGCCCGGACCCGACATGCCCGCCCGCCAGAGACGACGGGTGACACACCTCCCTCCGTACCGTTATCAGGAGTCTTCTCTCGTGGCAGTGACCTCCCGACGCAGCTCGCGTCGGCTCACCTTCACCGTGCTCGCGGCCGGCGCCGGGTTCTTCGCGATGCTCCAGTCGCTGATCACCCCGGTGCTGCCGACCATCCAGCAGGACCTGCACACCTCCCAGAACACCGTGACCTGGGTGCTCACCGCCTACCTGCTCTCGGCGTCGATCTTCACGCCGATCCTCGGACGGGTCGGCGACATGGTCGGCAAGGAGCGGATGCTCGTCGCCTCGCTGGCCGCGCTCGCCCTCGGCTGCCTGGTGGCCGCCATCGCCCCGAACATCGGCGTCCTCATCGTCGCCCGCGTCGTGCAGGGCATCGGCGGCGCGGTCTTCCCGCTGTCGTTCGGCATCATCCGGGACGAGTTCCCGGCCGCCCGGGTCTCCTCGGCCGTCGGCGCCATCTCGGCGATCGTCGCGGCGGGCGGTGGCCTGGGCATCGTGCTGGCCGGCCCGATCGTCGCCGCGCTGGACTACCGGTGGCTGTTCTGGATCCCGATGGTCGTGGTGGGCCTGACCGCCGTCGCCGCCCACCTGTTCATTCCCGAGTCGCCGGTCCGCACCCCCGGACGCATCGACTGGCGCGCCACGGTGCTGCTCTCCGGCTGGCTGGTCGCGCTGCTACTGCCGATCAGCCAGGGCGCGACCTGGGGCTGGACCTCCACCCGGGTGGTCGGCCTGCTCGCGCTCGCCGTGGTGCTGCTGGCCGGCTGGCTGGTCGCCGAGGTGCGCTCGGCCAACCCGCTGATCGACATGCGGATGATGCGCCTGCCCGGCGTGTGGACCACCAACCTGGTCGCCCTGCTCTACGGCGCGTCGATGTTCTCCGTGTACGCCTTCCTCCCCCAGTTCGTGCAGACCCCGGCCACCGCCGGCTACGGCTTCGGCGCCAGCATCAGCCAGGCCGGTCTGCTCATGCTGCCGATGCTCGTCGCGATGTTCGTCGCCGGCATCGTCGCCGGCCGCCTCCAGGCCGTCTTCAGCGCCAAGGCGCAGCTCGCGTCCGGTGCCGCGTTCAACGTGGCCGCGTCCGCGATGCTGGCCACCGCCCACGACACCCGGTGGGAGGTCGCCGTCGCCGGTGGCCTGGCCGGTCTCGGCATCGGCCTGGCCTTCGCGTCGATGGCCAACCTGATCGTCGCCAGCGTGCCCGCCAGCCAGACCGGCGTGGCCACCGGCATGAACGCCAACATCCGCACCATCGGCGGCGCGATCGGCGCGGCCGTGGTCAGTGGCGTGATCACCGCCCACCCGCAGGCCAGCGGCCTGCCCCGGGAGGCCGACTTCACGATGGGGTTTCTCCTCCTCACCGCGATCGCCGTCGCGGCCACCCTCGCGGCCCTGGCCGTCCCGTCCGCCCGGCGGGCGTCGGCCGGTCGCGGGCCGTCCACCGCGACGATCGTCGAGTCGGAGCTAGCCGGCGAGTTCGCCACCGTGCCCGCGACCCGCTGAGGTTCGTCGGTCGGGTCGGAGCCCGGGACGGTCAGCCGTCCCGGGCTCCGGCGCGTCAGGTGACGCAGAGCTGGGCGCGCAGGGTGGCGAAAGCCCACTCCGACCAGCGCTGCGGCGACCACCCCCGCTCCCGTACCAGGACCAGGTAGAGCTCCGGGCCGAGCAGGGCGTAGAGCACGTCGGCAGCCTGCGCGACGGACACGTCGGTACGCGCCCCCGGCTTGGTCATCAGCGATGTCGCGGCGGCCTCGTGCACCACGTACCGAGGATCGATCTCCGGGGGCCAGATTGCGGCGACCTCGGCGTCCGTCGCGACGGCGGCATCGAGCATCCGCATGATCGGCGCCACCCGGTCCAGCACCGCCGTGGTGCCGTCGACGTGCGCGCGCAACTGCTCCTGCGCCGTCGCGGCGGCCATGGCGGCCCGGAACCACTGCCGGTCCATGGTGGCCACCGGCTCGTCGTCCCCGGCCACCGTGACATCGATCAGCTCTTTGAGCAGCGTGCGCTTGTTGCCGAAAGCGAAGTAGATCGTCTGCACCGCCACCTGGGCTGCCGCCGCCACGTCCTGAAGATTCGTCGCGCCGTAGCCGCGCTCGACGAACAACTCCCGCGCGGCCGCCAGGATCTTCTGCCGGGTTTGTCGCGCCTTCTGGCTGCGTAGTCCCGAGCCCTTGACATCGCTCATGCGAGAGATTATCTCTAGAACAAGTCACTAGAAGTCAACTCTAGAGAGGAGCTACAGCGATGTCTCTGCTCGTGATCACACGCTTCACCGCCGACCCCGCTCACGCCGAGCAGGTGCCCACCCGCCACGCCGACCTCGTCTCGGCCACCCGGGAGGCCGTCGGCGGCCCGCTCGAGGCCCGCCTCGGCCGCGTCGACGAGCGGCAGTGGGTGGGCGTGTGGCGGTGGGAGTCGGCCGAGCAGCTGGCGGCGGCGCGGAAGGTGACACCGGGCAGCGCCGCCGGCACGGCGGCGTTCGCCCTGGCCATCGACCCCACCGCCGAGGAGGTCCAGCTAATCGACGAACGCTGATCCGCCGACACGACCGGCGCCGGTCGGCCGGTCCCGGCCGGCGCCGGGTGCGGCAGCGCCGGGTGCGGCAGCGCCGGGTGCGGCAGCGCCGGGTGCGGCAGCGCCGGGTGCGGCGTGTGTCGGGTGCGGCAGCGCCGGGTGCGGCAGCGCCGGGTGCGGCAGCGCCGGGTGCGGCAGCGCCGGGTGCGGCAGCGCCGGGTGCGGCAGCGCCGGGTGCGGCGTGTGTCGGGTGCGGCGTGTGTCGGGTGCGGCGTGTGTCGGAGCTAGGCTGGCCGCCTGCGCCCACCAGCCGTCGTCAGGATGTGTCCATGCCGGAACTGTTGACCGCCGACCGCATCGAGCAGATCGGCGCCCTGGGCCCGAAGAGCCCCGACCCGGCCGCGCTGGTCGCCGAACTGGTGGGCGCCGTCGACGAGGGGCGGGTCGCGGACCCCGCCGACACCGGGTTCGCCCTGCTGGTCGCCGCGGACATCCTGGAGCAGGCCGGCGACCGCGCCGACGCGCTCGCCCTGGCCACCCGCGCCATCGCCGAACAGCCCGACGAGGACGCGTACCCCCGGGCGGTGCGCGGCGGCCTGCTGCTACGCCTCGGCCGTACCGACGAGGGTCTGGCCGAGCTGACCGCGCTACGCCCGCTGCTGGAGACCCACCCCGACGCCGCGTACCTGATCGACGAGTTGGTCGAATCCGACCACACCGAGACGGCGCTGGAGTGGCTGACCGGGGCACTCGACGCGATCCTGGAACGGACCCGCACCCACCAGCACGAGTCCGAGGACGCCCAGGACGAGGCCGCTGCCATGATCTTCGGCCTGACCCAGCAACGGCACGACCTGCGCGAAGACCTGGGTCTGCCGCACGACGAGTACGACAACCTCGCCGACCGTCTGCGCGCCGCGAGCGACCACGCGCTCGACGCCCTGGACGACGGCCCGGCGACGCTGCTGTTCTGGCCGAAGGCCGAGTTCGACGCGCTGCTGGTGCGCTGGCCGGCGCTCGCCGAGAGCTACCCGCCCACCTGGGACGAACACCGCGCCAACCTCGAACGCGCCTTCGTCGAGTCCTCCGGGCTGGGCGGCGCCGACCTGGGCGTGGTCACCGGCACCGTCGAGGGTCTGGCGGCCGTCGCTGGCGTCGACCCCATCGACGAGGAAACCCTCGACGAGTACGCCGACAGCCTCGACGAGGCCGGCGTGACCGCCTGGCCACCCGGCCGCAACGACCCCTGCTGGTGCGGGTCGGGCGCCAAGTACAAGAAGTGCTGCCTGCCCCGCTCGCGCGGCTGACCGTCCTGTCGCTCTTCGAGGAGGCAATGCCGTGACCGAGCAGGATCAGCACGAGACGGTCGAGGACAGCCCGGTCGGCTGGGTCGCCAGCCACATTCGGCGCTACGTGCAGACTGACGGCGCGGACGGCGGCACGTTCCACGGCATACCGTCGCTGCTGCTCACCACCCGCGGACGCCGATCGGGCAAGCTGCGCCGCACGGCCCTGATGTACGGGCGCGACGGTGACGACCACCTGCTGGTGGCGTCCAACGGCGGCGCGGACAAGCACCCGGCCTGGTACCTGAACCTGAGCGCCGACCCGACCGTGGAGGTCCAGGTCGACGCGGAACGGTTCGTCGGCCGGGCCCGGACGGCGACCACCGAGGAGCGCGTCCGGCTGTGGCCGGTGATGACGAAGGTCTTCCCCACCTACGCGCGCTACCAGAAGGGGACCGAGCGGGAGATTCCCCTGGTCATCATCGAGCGCACGTCGGCGAAGCCGCAGTGACCAGGTGATGAGAAGTAGGTGCTGGGGTCGTCGCTGACCTACTTTTCATCACCTGATCACCGTGGGCTCTCGGGCGTGGTGATCCCTCGGGTGACTGCCCGCAGGGTGTCCGTGCTGAAGCGATCCTGGTCGACCAGCACGTCGACGGCGACACCAGGCGCCGCCAGCCAGAACGCCTCAGCGGCACCGATGAGACCAGAGCACTCGACATGCTGGAATTCGGTCAACGCCCACTCCGCAGGATCACGCTCGTGATACTCGGCCAGGAAGTCGCGTAGCTCGGCGAGGGTTCCGAGCCGCGCACCCCGGAGCACGTGCACCCGCAGGTCGACCCGATGGCCATCCTCAACCTGGCGCTCCCAGACACGAGTGGCGAAGCTGACGTCCTCCCACTCGGAGGTGAAGTCCGAGACCAGGTCACCGACGCCCGGCGGCAGGTAGCCGATGTGGAAACCGTCCAGGTACCCACCGTCCCGGGCAACCGAATCAGGCGCGCTCATCACCCGGCCGCCTCAATCGCCGCCTCCACCTTGTCCAGATAGTTGAACCACCACTCCCCCTCGCTCTTCGGACGCAGCGACAGGAGACTCGCCGCCACAACGAAGGCAAGAATGACTGCGCTGCCGGCTGGTAGCACTCCTGACAGCTGTCGGCCGGTCAGCACGGCACTGAGGAAGGCTTCGACTTCGCCAGCGGTCACGGAACTCCACGCCTCGGCCTCGGCAACCTCGGCCGCCAACTCCTGTACTTGTTGTGGTGATGGTCTTCCCCCGCAGATGTCAGCACTGACGAAGGCTGAGATAGCGACGAGCAGTTCCATAGCCGACCGCCGCGTTGGCTCATCGGAGAACGTCTTCAGTGCTTGGTCGAACTCGCCCGGCTGCCGCTTGACGGCCCAGTGCAACGCGTCGCGGACGAGCTGCTCGACTCGCTCATCGATCTTCAACTGAACCTCCGTCGTTGTGCGATCTCGCCTTGTAAGCCTTGAGGGATCCCCAGGTGGCTACCGCCCCGAGTACGACGCCGGCTACCGCCTTCGGCAGCGCTGGAAGAAACTCCGAGACGCTCGCCCATGCAGTCGCCGCCGATGAGCCACCAACAGCAATCGCCTCTGGGCTGACCTTCTTGCGCCGCGTGGGCGGAGGCGCCTCCCGATGCTCTCGACTCCGTGACTCGCGTCGTCCATCGCGGTCGGCCGATGCCGCCTCCCAGCGCGGGACCGCAGGCCGCAAGGTGACGTTCGCTGCTGCGGGTGGTTGGTGGGTTGCGCTGCCACCACCCGACGTCAGTTTCCCAGCGCTCGAACCTTGGCGATCGTCTCCTGGACGTGCTGTTTGGCCGGGTCGCCACCCTGGGACGCCTGCGCCAGCGCCTGGCGGTACGCGTCGATCATCCCGACCAGCGGACCCGAAGCCACACCCTCCAGCGCACCGGCGACGAGTGCCCGCGCCTCGGCTGCGTCCTGCGCCGCCGCTGCGGTCTTGGCCTTCGCCTCGTCCAGCTTCTGCGACGCCGCCGCCAACCTCGCGATGATCTGTGCTGCGCTCACGCGCACCTCCCCGTGGTCGACCATCGCCTCCACCACCGCACCGGCGGAGACCACCTGGGAGCGTACGAGATCCGCGCACCCAGCGCGACCGCCCGCTCGCTGATTCGTCACCTCGCTGAAGGAAACCGCGGACGAGACGTCGACTGGGCACGGCGACGGGTAGATCTTGGACAGTTTCCGTTACGCGTGAACGGAAAGTGTCCAAGATCTGGAGTGGACGCCCCGATTTCAGGCTGGGCGAGCGGTCACCGCTCGGCGACGAACATGCCGACCCCGCCGACACCTTCCACCAAGCCTTCACGGGGCGGTGCCGGGACGGGAAGCGCCGTAGAGTCCGCGGACGGCGCGAGCGATGGCCAGCGCGGGATGGGGGCGGCGACGTGACAGCTGCGGGTACGCCCGGCAGACCGGCCGGCCGACGTCGGTCGGCTGTCGCCGCCGGGCTGGGTGGTGGTCTCGTGCTGCTGCTGGCCCTCCTGCTCGCGACCGGAGACGGTTGGGGTTTCCGCGACACGCCCACGCCCACACCGGCATCGTCACCGCAGACCCAGGTCGGCCGGGAGTGTGTCGTGCGGCTCAAGGGCCTGGAGGCGGCGGCGCTGTTCCTGCGGGACGTTCCGGCGGACCGCTGGGGAGAGCCGGTACGGGGCACTGTTTCGACGTTCAGTGAGCCGTACGTGCTCTGGCTCTTCGACTCCGAGTGCCGGCCACACCGGGCGGTCGAGATGCCGCCGCGAACCACTCGCACGTTCACCGCCCGGGTGGGCCAGGTCTGGTACTACGCCGAAGCGTCAGCGAAGCAACCCGGCGAGGGCTGCGCCTGCCGCGTCTTCGGCCTGTCCGACACCGACCAGGAGTTCGGCGACACCGGACGCCTCAGCTACCGCAGCGGGCTGCCCGGATGATCGACACGACATGGCCGACGTCGGGGCATCCCCAGGACGCCCCGACGTCCGCGGACCCGCGTGGATCACGCCGCTGAGGGCGGCCCGTTCTGCGCTCGGTTGATCAGGTCGTGCAACGGCTTGGTGCCGCTGCCGACCATCACACCCGTCACGATGGCGTCGATCCAGATCGCCACCCCGTTCCAGTCGCCACCCGCTACGGCGTGCAGGATGTAGAACCCGCCGGCGCTGGACGCCACGGTGGCCAGCCCGCTCGCGAGACCCCACGCCACGATCGTGCGGTTCGCCTTCGCCCGGGCCGCCGTGGCGGTGGCCGCGGCGACCGCCTCGCGGTCGGCGTCGGTCGGGCCGTCGGTCCGGGCGTCCGCCTCGGCCACCGTTCGTGCCAACGCGGCCTCGGCGGCACGTCCGGGCAGCCAGCGTGAGAACGGTTCCAGGAGCCGTTCGACAGCCGCGGCGAACACCAGGAGGGTGAGGAAGACAGCCGTGGAGTCCTTCGGCTGGATCTTCGCGGCGGAGATGCCGCTACGCCAGATCGCCCAGGCGGCGACAGCTCCGGCGGCGATCAGCCCGAACCCCGCGAGCACCGCCCCGGGACCGGCCTGCTGCGACGCCGCGACGACGGTCAGCCCCGACTCCTGATCGGCTCGTGGCGTGGCCGCCTCGACTGCCGCACCGTCCCGAGAGGATTCCACCTCGACGGTGGTGGACACCTGTCCCTGCACTGTCCTGCCCAACCTTTCGACCCGCCGTTCACCGAGGCGTCGGGGCGTGACTCCCGCGTTCGCGAACGACTGCGCACCCACGGCGCTCGGGGCGGGAGATTACGGCACCAATGTGGACGCTGTGGCACCCGGGTGTGCGGCAGCCCCGACGGCGGTTCCCGGGAAACCACACAGCCACCCGGCGAGTCGTGACCAAGCCGTCACGCTTCGTGACCGCAATGACGGACCATTGGTACGTGGACCTGCGGGAGTGGCTGAAGGACGCGCTCGGCTGGATCGAGTCGGCGAATGTGCTCATCAGCGCCGGGTTTGCCGCGGTGGCGATGTCCGGGTGGCTGGTTCGACGGATGAGCCGGCTCCGACGCGGTGCTCCGGAGGAGCGGTACCGCCGGTGGTTCGTCGAGGAGTACCGGGTGTACAACCCGTACCTGGCGGCACCGGAGACACTGCGGCTCGAACGGACCCTGGTGCCGCTGTTCGTCACCGAGGACGGGCAGCCGGACCGCGCCGCCGACGCGGCCGAGCGGATCGCCGATCGCACCGGGCACGTCGTGCTCCTCGGTGACGCCGGGTCCGGCAAGACGACGACGCTCAAGGCGTTCGGGATCGCGGCGCTGGGCGGCATCGACGGTCGCAGCGGGACGGGTCGGGACCGGGAGGTGCCGTTCCTGGTGCCGGTGCGGCTGCTGCGTGGCGTCGTGCAACCCGGGGCGCTCACCGACTACATCCTCGCCCTGCTGCGGTCGCAGAAGGGGCTCGCAATGACCAGGGAGGAAGCCGACCAGTTCCTCGCCCAGGTGTTGCAGCAGCGGCGTTGCGTCGTGTTGCTCGACGGGCTGGACGAGGTGACGCCGACGACGTACGCGGCCGTGCGGGACGAGGTGTACCGGTTCCTCGACGACCACACACCGGAGCTGCCGACCGCCAACGCCCGGATCGTCATCACCTGCCGGCGGCTCACGTTCCTGCGGATCGCCGAGGACTGGCAGGCGGAGCGGTTCGGCGCGCACCGCAGTTACGCGCTGGCACCGCTGCGGGACACCGAGATCCTCGCCTACCTGCGGGCCTTCCCGGACCGCTTCCCGGACGTCGACGGGCCGCAGCGGTTCCTGCAGCAACTCCGCTCCTCGGGCACGTTGGGCCTGCACCGCAATCCGCTGGTCCTGTCGATGTCGGTGGGCCTGTACGCGGGCCGCAAGTTCCCCGCCATCGCGCACTCCACCGCCCGGCTGTACGACGAGATGATCGACGAGATGCTCGGCCGGCACAGCTTCCGGGCCGACGGCCTCACCACCGGTGTGAACGAGTTCGACCAGGCCGACAAGCTGCGGGTGCTGCGGGAGTTCGCACTGTGGGCGGCGCTCGGCCCGCAGGGCTTCGGGCCGTTCAGCCGGTTGGCGCTGGTCGAGTTCGGGTCGGCGACCGGTGACCGGCTACGGCAGAACATCGACGGCCGGGCCGACGAGTTCGTCGACGAGATCATCGACCGGTCCGGGCTGCTCAGCCGGGTCGTCGACGGGCAGTACGAGTTCGTGCACCGCTCGTTGCAGGAGCACCTGGTCGCCGCCGAACTGCTCCGCCAGGGCGACGACGGCCTGCGGCTGCTGCGGGAGCGGGTGATGGAGCGCGAGTGGCGTCGGCTGGTGCTCTTCTACACGGCCGTCGCGGACCAGTCGGTCGTCACGGGTTTCATCGGGGAACTGGCCGACATCGACCCGGTGCTCGCCTGCGCCTGTCTGGCCGGGGCGGACTGCCTCAACCCGGTCGGGTTCGCCGTACTCGATCGGATGGCCGAACCACTGCGTGACCCGGCGCCCGCGGTGATGCTCCCCGCCCTGGCGGCGGTCCTGAGCGCCACCGCGTCCCCACGGGCGGCGATCCGCGACTCGGCACGCGACCAGGCGTTCACCTGGTTGACGAAGGTCGCGGGCGGGGCGGACGCGGCGGACGCGCTCGGGGGCACCCACGAGACGCTGCTCGACGTGATGACGATGCTGGTGGAACGGCTGGGCGAGAGCTCGGTCAGCCGTTCCATGGTCGTCCGGCTGGTCACCGTCGTACCGGACGATCCGCGGTTCGTCGAACCGTTGTGGCGGTGTCTCCGTACCGCCGAGGGTGCCGCCGCCGACGACCAGTCGCTCGTGGCGCTGGTCGACCGACTGCTCCGGCTCGCCACCGACCCGGCGTGTTTCGCGGCGTTGCAGCGCCAACCGGCCGCACACCCGAGGTTCGCCACCGCGCTCCTGCGGCAGCAGGTGTACCCGTTCCGGCGCGGGCTGGACCGGCAGTCGAACCTGGTGACGCTGCTGTGTTGGGCTCAGGAGATCGGGCTGGCCGCGCCGGACATCAACCGCTTCCTGGCGGCCAAGGCCACCGACCCGGCCCGTTGGGCGAGCCTCGAAGCGGACCGGCGTCACCAGTCCGCTTCGGCGGTCGTCCCGGTGTTCCGGGCGCAGCGGGTCGACCGGCACCGGGCGGAACGGGCGACTGGCGCGATGCTGGCGGTGCTCTCGGTCGCGGCGCTCGTCGCGGTCGGGTGGGACCTGGCCCGCGGCCGCGGGGTGCTGAGCCCGGCCGTCGGCGGCGCGATGGTCGTGCTGGCGGCGGCGGAGCTGGGGTTGGCGCTGACCATGCTCGGGTTCCAGCCGCAGCTCGGGATGCGCAGGGTGCGGCTGTGGCGGCCCAACGAGTGGGTCGATGCCTACGAGGACCCGCGCAGCCGACACTGGCTGGTGCCCGACGCCGGTGACGGCTCCGGCGTCACCGGGTGAGGTAGGGCTGCACGTCGGCCGGCAGTCGGGGACCCTTGCTGCCGATCTGGCGGTACATCACGGCCTTGCCGGTGGCCCGACCGTCGATGTCCGCCCGTTCGCCGAACGACAGGGTGCCGGTCGCTCCGCTGACCTCGTAGGCGAGTGCGACGTTGCCGAACTGGGTCTGCACGCCCTCGGCCGTCGGGATGTCGACGCGCTCGGCGGCCATCCGGATCGCTCGCACGGCGCTCGCGACCGCGTCGTGGTACATCAGCGCGTAACCGTCGTTCAGTGTGTCGGCCGGGTATTTCGCCTCGTCACGGTAGACCTTGAGGAAGTCCGCGAAGCCTGCCGGCGTGCCGTTCCTCTTCTCGATCCAGGCCGGCGCGTCCGCCGAGGAGACCCAGATGACCGAGACGTTCGCCTCGTCGAGCATGGCCTCCTGTTGCTTGGAGAGCTGAAAGCCGGTGGCACCGACCATGACGGTCAGCGGCTCATCGTCACAGGTCCGTTCCTTCAACATCTCCGCGAAGCTCGGAAAGTCGGCGACCCGGCCGGCGAAGAACACCATCTGGAGATTCTTCGTCTTGTGGTTCACCGCGGTACACAGGCTCCGCACGATGCCGTCGAAGGCACGTGGTGCGCCCGCGTTGCGTTCTGTGCCGCCATGGAAGTTCTGCGGAGAGAACTTGATGTAATCCTTCAAAACGTCGTTATAGGTGTCCGCCAACGTCTGTGAATAGGGGTCGTTGTTGGCGTCCCGTACGACGATTCCGTTACGGGGAAGCGTGCGGGCATTCTTGTCCAGGAGGTCCTTCATCGCGTTCGCGTAGTCGCTGTTACTCGGGGACACGCTGTGAAACGTGGAGAATCTGGCCGCGGTGAGCGTGGTCGCGGAGGTGACGGCCCCGACCATGGGGATGCCTCGGATCGACAACGCCTCAGCCATCTGCTCGGTGCCCGGCTTGCTGGAGCCGAGACCCACGACGGCCACCAACGGATGTTCGGCGTCGCCCAGCTTCTCGATCCGCTCCACAAGTGACGTGTCGAACGGCTGACCGCTGCCCTGGTTGACCAGGAGGAGTTGCACGGCGGGGGCGTTCTTGTCGCCGAAGGCCGCCGAGGCGTTGACCCGCCGCAGGGCGACGTACGCGCCCTGCAAGCTGAACCTGACCTGGTCGAGGGACATCGCCGACTCGGCAGGTGGCGGGGCGACGCTCAACGGCGTCAGCAGCGCCACCCGGACGTACCGGGGCTGGCCTGCGACCTCCCGGTTCATGGCAAGGATCTTCCCGGCGACGTCACGGATGCTGCCGTCGAGCCTGGACTCGTCGGTGACCGGGCCGAGGCACTCTCCCGTGCCGGAGGCGACGACTCCCTCGCAACCGTCCACGGCGGGCGTGGACGATGTCCGGCTATCGTCGCGCTGCCCGGGCGGCACAACGATTCGCCAGACGATGTAGCCGACCGACACGATCAGCGCGAGGGCGATCAACCCGGCCAGCGCCAACCGCAGCCTGCTCGCTTCGGCCTCAGCTCCAGTCCGACGGAACACCGAACCACCTCCACGAAATCGACGCTGCCGGGAACGGCGCATCGTCGGCCCGACCCGAATGATTCACACATTCATTCATCGCGTGATCCTCAAGCGGCTGACGGGACACTATCCCACCATCGGCCACACCCGAAGAACTGCCGCGTTCGAGTCAATTAGCTGACTCGAACGCGGCGCGTATTGTCGGAAAGGAGGCCGGGCTCAGCGTAGGCCGCGAACCAGCAGCAGATAAGCGCAGTAGGCCGTCGGCACCAGCAGAAAACAGATCAGGAATCCCAGCGGCAGATATCGCGGCGGGGCCCCGGCGACCATCGCGGGCCTCCCCCACCGGCCCAGCACCAGGTACCCACCGAAGAACGCCACCGCCGGAAGCCCCGCGCAGATCCACGCGCCGAGCGTGAACCCGTCGACCAGACCGACCCCGGAGGCGAGCACCAGGGCCAGCACCAGCACCCCGGCGGCGGCCCCGCATCCGGCGTAGACGGCGACCGCCCGCGCCAACGGTGACCACGTCGGTAGCAGCGCCGGTCGCTGGGCCAGCACCTCGGCCTGCTGCCCGTGCCGGTCGGCCTCGTCGGCCATCCGCCGGGCCAACTCCAACTCGACCGTCGGGTCGACCGCCGCCGCGCGCTGCGTGGGCACCCCGGCGCCCGCCGCGCTCACCGCCGTCGGCAACGCCAGCCGCGCCTCCCCCGCCGGCAGCTCGGGGTACGCCCCGACCCCCGGCCGCCCCGGCACGCCGGCTGCGCCGGCGGCTCCCCCGTCCCGGGTTCCGGGTGGGGTGGACGGGGCCGACCGGACGCTGGACGGTGCGCCGGGTGGGGGTGGGGCCGACCCGACGCCGGACGGTGCGCCGGGTGGCGGTTGGTCCACGCCGATCGCACGGCCGAGCTGGTCGAGGCGGTGCCCCTGAGCGGTCAGCCGCTGCTGGAGATAGTCGACGGCGGCGTGCAGGTCGCGGCGGCGCGCGGCCTCGGTGGCGGCGTGCTGTTCACCGGCACGACGCTGCTCGGAGAGCTGTCGGGCCAGCGCGGCGTACTCCTCGAAGGACACTGTCACCGCTCCCCGTCCGGTTCGTGCCCGTCGCCGGCGAACGGGACGATCAGCCGGGTGCGCTGGTCGTGCCGGTCGATCAGCAGTGCCCGGTCGGCGCGGGGGGTGTAGGCGAGGTCGTGTGTCCCGAGGTGCAGCGCCAACTCGGCGCCGGGCACGTTGAGGGCGACCAGGCAGGCGACGTCGTCGCGGTTCTGGGTGCCGCCGAGGTCGTCGGCGAGGCGACGCAGCCCGCGCCACCAGCCGAGCAGGTGCACCCCCTGCCCGGGCCCCTGGCGCAGGAGTGCGCGCAGGTCGTCCAGGCCGGAGCGGAATGTGCCGGGGTCGGTCGCGCCGAGCACCGGCGCGGCGGCGTCCATGCCGAACACCACCAGGTACTCGCGGCCGTCGGGCTCGGCGGCCAGGGCGGCGATCCGGTCGCGCAGCCCGGCCGCGTCGAGGCGCGACACCCGGTGACCGGCCGTCCGCAGGATCGCCTCGGTGTCGTCGGCGACCGGATCGGCGGCGGTGACCAGGGAGGCCACCTGGAAGCGGGCGTCACCGGGAGCGTGTTGGCGGGCCAGGCTCACCGTCGCGGCACGCAGCACGTCCGCGCCGGTCGGCGCGGTGCCCACCACGGCGAGGTGCCGGCCGGGGGTCGCGTCCATCAGGAACAGGGCGGTGGTGCCGTGCACGTCGACGGTCCGGCCGACCAGGGCCATCGGACGGCGGCCACCGGGACGCAGCCCGGCGAAGGTCGGGTCGTTCTCGACGCGTGCGGCCTCGTACCCCTTGAAGACCGCCGGTGCCCGCGAACCCGGTGGGCGGGCCTGCCACAGTTCGTGGCGCAATGCGGCGAGGTCCGCGGCGGCGGCGTGCGCGTCGGGGAAGCGCAGCACGGTGTCGGCGCCGACCGCGCCGGCTGCGGTGTTGATGACGGCGGAGCCGATCGGCAGGGCCGAGGCGGAGTCGTTGAGCTGGTCGAGCACCCCACCGCCGCCGGGCAACGCCACCCGCAACGCGAACTGCCCGAAGATCGCCTCGGCCCGACCGTAGAGGGCCTCGATGCCGGTCATGCTCTGGCTGGCCAGCACCAGGTGGATGCCGTACGAGCGGCCCTTGCGGGCCAACTCCTCCAGCAGGTCCACGGATTCGCGGGCCAACGCGTCGTTACCGGCGAGCAGCACATGGAACTCGTCGACGACCGCCACGATGCGGGGCAGCGGATTGTCCCGGGGTAGGTCGGCGAGCTTGGTGACACCGTGTCGCTTGAGCGCGGTGGCCCGGCGTTGCGCCTCCCGGCGCAGCTCCCGCAGGACGGCGAGGCCGTACTCGCGGTCGGATTCGATGCCGACGGCTCGGGCGTGCGGCAGCCAGGACGGGTCCCGGCCGGTGGGCACGAACTCGGTGAAGCTCACGCCCTCCTTGAAGTCGAGCAGGTAGAGCTGCAACTCGGCCGGCGAGTAGCGGGCGGCCAGCCCGTAGAGGACGTCGAGGAGGAAGACGGTCTTGCCCGCGCCGGTGCGCCCGCCGACCAGCCAGTGCGGGGTGGCGTCGTCGAAGGCGAGCGTCAGCGCGGCGGTGCCGGCCCGGCCGATCACCGTCCGCAGACCGTTGCCGGCGGACTCGGCCCACCGCCGCTCGGGCAGCAGGTCGGTGAAGGGCAGCGCGTCGGCGCGTCGGGTGGCGGCCCCGAGGTGCTCGGCGAGCGCGCGTACCGAGGCGGGCGGCGGGTCACCGTCGAGCAGCACGGGCGCGGCGAGCCCACTGCCGTCGGCGCTGAACGGGGTGCCGGGCGGGTCGCCGACGTGCGCGTACCCCTGGTCGAGCCGGATCGCGGTGGTGCCGCCCAGCGGCGGTGGGGTCTCGCCGGGCAGCCGGGACGGGTGGCCGGTGAGCAGGACGCAGACGGCGGCGGCCGGACCGGCGTGGGTGAGCGCGGCGAGCCGGGCCAGCTCGCGCGGCGGTGGTGCGGCGGTGGCGACCACCACCAGGAGGTGCCGGGCGGTGGGCTGACCGTGCTGCGCGGCCCGGGCGTGCTGCTCCGCGGCGTCGAGCAGCGCGGTCACCTCGGCTTCACCGGTGGCCGGTGGGTCGAGCACCCCGGCGTCGAGCAGGGGGCGCAACGGGCCGAAGGTGGCGCCCAGCGCGGCGGTGTCGATGCCGGCGACCCGGACCTGACCCGGTGGTGCGGTGGCGACCAGTCGCAGCACCAACGCCCGCAGCAGCCCGGCGACCAGTGGGTCGCGGGCGTCCGTGTCGACGGCCAGGTGGTGACCGCCGCCGAGCGGGACGAGCACCGGGAAGTCACCGTCCGGGGTGGACGCCGCGCCGATGCGCACCGCGGCCGGCTCGTCGGTCAGCGGCGTGACGCCCGGAGCGGGAGTGGCCAGGGCGCTGCCGAGACGGGCGAGTCGGGTCACCAGGTCGTCGACCCCGGCCGGGGCGGCGGCGGTCGCCGTGCCGAGCGCGTTGCGGGCATTGTCCAGATGCGCCCGGGCCGCCCGGTGGGAGTTGACCGCCTGCCCGTACGCCGACGCGAGCCTGCCCACCCTCTGCCCCCAACGCCGACGGCCGCCTGGTCCCAGGAACCCTAACGGACACCGGTGGCACCCGGACAGTCCTGCCAGGACGTGTCACGCCGGGTCTGTCAGGCGGGCCCGCACGGCACCGGCTCGGCGGTGTCGGCCAACCCGCAGCGGAACACCTCCACCGGCGCCGTGACCACGTCCGGCACCTGCTCCACCCGCAGCAGGGCCAGCCGTTTGTCGACCGGCTCCCCCGAGTCGGGGGTGAACCGGATCAGCCCGGCCACCCCCGGGTAACCCTGGCTGGCGTTCTGCCGGAGCACCTCCGCGTGCACGGCGACCGGGTTGACCGAGGTCGGCTCCCACCGTTGGCGCGGGTCGGCGTGGTGCAGCCGGGCGGCGAGGCTCTCCACCGCGCGGATCATCATCATCGCCGCGTCGTAGGCGAGGCTGACCCGCTCGCCGACCTGGTGCTCGGAGCCCGGTCGGCAGCGTGGCGGGTCGAGCAGGTCGTCGGCCTGGATCCAGGCCAGGAAACTGGCCCGCGCGTCGTCCCGTCGGTCCTGGGCGGCCCTCAACGCGGCGCAGGTGGCCAGGGCCGCTTTGGAGACGTACGTGACGGGCAGGTTGCTGGGGGCTGCGACGCGCAGCCCGGGATTGGCCATGTAGCGGTTGACCGAGTCGTCGGCGACGAGGTGCCGGGGCGGGTTGCCGCCGCACTCGCGCAACGCCCGCAGGAAACCGTGGAACTCCGTCCAGCGGCCCGCGTAGAAGAGCAGGCCGGGGTAGCCGCACTCGTCGATCAGCCGGGCACCGGTGCTCCACTTTTCGAGGCGCGTCATCCGGGGACCGAACCGTTGCCGGAGCCCGTCGACGAGCGTACCCACGTACAGGTCCTCGGTGAGCGTGCTGCCCTCCAGCGTCGTGTAGTAGACGTGCGCCTCGTCGACCTTCAGCACCTGTTGGGCGTACGCGTCGACCATCTCCACCTGGTCGGCGTTGGGCGCGGAGATCTGCAGGTAGAGGCGGGAGTTCGCGTCCATCCGGTCGGCGGAGAGCGTGGGCGCCAGCACCGGCAGCCCGACCCGGTTCAACTCGCGCAGCGCTCGGGCGGTGCTCGTCCGACTCTCCACCAGACCGACCACCCCGACCACGGTGGGGTCGTCCGCGGCCAGCTCGGCGAGCATCGCCACGGCCCGGTCCGCATAGATCATCTGCCGGCCGCCGTTGGCCACCACGATGCGCAGCAGCGCCGCGCCGTTGGCGCCGGCCGACTCCTTCAGCAACGCGTACTGGGCGGTGGCCATGCCTTCGAGCTCCTCGCGCTCGGAGACGTAGGACTCCTCGTCGGCGCGGGTCAGGTTGCCGGTCAGCGTGCCCAGGTAGACCAGGGTCAGGAAGGGTCGGCGTCGGTCGCTGCGCTGCCAGACCTCCTCGGCGGCGCGGTTCTGCGCGAAGATCCGCCGCTGGATGGTCCGCAGCCCGTCCTGGCCGGGGTCGTTGTTGAACACCTGCGCGGCGCTGTCGCTGTAGCCGATACATTCGTCGCGGGCGACCACTTCGACCGACACCCGGCCGCCGGTCAGCGAGGGGTGGCAGCCCGGCCCCCACCGGCTGCCCACCCAGACGCCCAGCGCCGCGACCAGCACCAGGCAGAGCGCCGCCGGCAGGAAACGCCGCGACCACCAGGGCGGGTCGGGCGCGGAGAACGGCCGGACGCCGCCCCGCGACGGTGGGCCGGTGTCGGTGTCGTCGGGGCGCAACGCCACGAGCCAGGCGGCCTGGCGGCGCAGCCGCCGCATCTCCGGCAACGCCTCGGCCCACTCGTCGTACGCCTCGTCGGCCTCGGTCAACGGGTGCGGCTCGGGCAGTTCCGGTGGCGGTTGCCCGCCGGACACGACGATCAGCAGCGGGTCGTTGCGGCCCGTCTCGGTGCGGACGTCGCCGACCAGACGTACCAGTTCGCCGCCGACGTTGTCGGGCGCGACGTGGTCGATCAGCAGCACCGGGTACGCGGTGCGCCGCCAGTCCGACGGGCGCCACGGCCGACGCCGGTACGCCTGCCGCAGGTCCTCCAGGAACGCGTGCAGCAGCAGCTTGTTGACCTGGTCGGGTTGCTCGCCGTCCCGCCACCCGGCGGTGAGGCGCTCGGCGAAGCCGAGGAACGTGACCGACTGCCGGGGCGCGAGGTACTGCTGGCGCATGAACCAGTTGTAGTGTCGCCCGAGCACCGGCACCCGGCCGGAGACGGCGGCCCGGAAGAGCACCCCCGGCACCGCGCGGCGGACCAGCCAGAGCAGCACCTGCGAGACGATGCTGACCGCGTCACCGCCGCTGGGCGGCGCCTCCGGCGCACGTGTGCCCCGGCGGTCGCGCAGCCGGCGGACCAGGGCCGCGCGGCTGTCGTCGGCGTCGACGCCGAAGCTGAGGCTCTGGTGCATCAGCCAGTCGGCGAGCGGGTAGTGCCGAAAGCGCAGCCGGGCGGCGCCGAACGCCTCCAGGGAGAGCTGCCGGTGCAGCTCACGCAGCAGCGCCGACACGTCCCCGGCGCCCGGCGGCACGTCGGCGTCCACCACCGCGTGCGGCACCCGCCGCCGGGGGCCCTGACCGAGGAACCGGCGCAGCGGCGTCATCAGGTCCGACGTGTCCGAGCGGACCAGCCACAGCAGCGGCAGCCGGCGGTCGCCACGGCGGGGTCGCCGCAGCAGCCGGGCGAGCAACGTGAAGAACTCCAACCCGCCGGCAGGCAGCCGCTCCCGACCACCTGCGGCCTGCCGTTGGCCGATCAACTCCCGCTTGGGCACCTCGGACCGCCGCACGCGTCACCTCCGATCCACACAGTGTGACCTTGCCGAGCAAGACACACCAGAGATCGACGCCGATCGGCGGTGTCGCGGGCGACGGCGTTCACAGTTGTCGATTAGGTTGGCGTGGCGAACACCCCGATGGAGGGAGTCCACCCCGTGCGACGAGCACTCACGGCGGCCACCGCCGCCCTGACCCTCACCACCGCCGGCACCATGCTCGCCGGCACCCCCGGCCAGGCGGCCCCGACGGGCTGGGGCCGACCGGTCGTCACCGCCGCGCCGCAACCCGGCGCGTCCGGCCTGGGCGACACCTATTTCCCCGACTACGGCAACGGCGGCTACGACGTCGAGCACTACGACGTCCGGCTGCGCTACGACCCGGCCACCGACCTGCTCACCGGCACCACCACCATCCTCGCCACCGCCACCCAGGACCTCTCGACGTTCAATCTGGACTTCCTGCTCGACGTCGAGTCGGTCCGGGTCAACGGCTGGGCGGCGACCACCAGCACCGCCGGCGTCCACGAGTTGGTGGTCACCCCGGCCCGCACGGTGACCCGGGGGCAGCAGCTCACCATCGTGGTGCGCTACTCCGGCGTCCCATCGGAGACCCTGGTCGGCGGCTACACCGGCTGGACGCGGACCGACGACGGCGCGCTCGCCGTCAACGAGCCCGAGGCGGCGTGGTGGTGGTTCCCCAGCAACGACCACCCCCTGGACAAGGCCACCTTCGACATCTCGGTGTCGGTGCCCACCGGGGTCGAGGTGATCAGCAACGGCGTGCAGCCGAGGCCACCGGCGGCCGAGGCCGGCAACCGCACCCGCTGGATCTGGCGGACCACCTCCCCCACGGCCACCTACCTGGCCTTCCTGGCCATCGGCCAGTACGACATCGTCACCGACACCACCCCGGGCGGCCAGCCGGTCGTCAACGCGTACAGCACCTCACTGGGCGCCCTCGGGCCGGCAGCGCGGGCCAGCATCGAGCGGACCGCCGAGATCGTCGACTGGTGCAGCGGGATCTTCGGGCCGTACCCGTTCGAGGCGCAGGGTGGCGTGGCCGGACCGGTCGACGGCATCGGCTTCGCCCTGGAGACGCAGACCCGACCGGTGTACGGGCCGGGCTTCTGGCGGCGCGGCGCCAACACGTACGTGGTGGTGCACGAGAACGCCCACCAGTGGTTCGGTGACTCGGTCTCGGTGGCCGAGTGGCGACACATCTGGCTCAACGAGGGTTTCGCCTCGTACGCCGAGTGGCTGTGGTCGGAGGAGCAGGGTGAGGGCACCGCGCAGGAGGTGTTCGACTTCACCTACGCCGCTTACCCGGCCGACGACGAGTTCTGGCAGGTGCTGCCCGGTGACCCGGGCGCCGGCCGGATCTTCGACGACGCCGTCTACGACCGGGGCGCGATGACGTTGCACCAGCTCCGGCTGGCCGTGGGCGACGACGCGTTCTTCGAGATCCTGCCGGCCTGGGCCACCGAGCACCGCTACGGCAACGGCACCGTCGCGCAGTTCCAGGCGCTCGCCGAGCGGATCTCCGGGCTGGACCTGGACGACCTGTTCACCACCTGGCTCTTCACCGCCGGCCGCCCCGACGTGGCCGGCGCCGCCCGCAAGGCCGCCCCGCCGACCGAGCCGAAGTCCTGGGCCAAGATCCGCGAGGCCCATGCCCTGATGTCGCACTAGCCCCACCCCACCCGCCCGCGCCCCCACCCGCCCGCGCCGCCCGCCCGCCCGCGCCGCCCGCCCGCCCGCCCGCGTCGATCATGGAGTTGTGGTGCCCCACAAATCGGGCAATGGCGAGCACATCGCCCACCACGACTCCATGATCGACGGGACGGGCGGGGCGCGGGGCCGGGGCGGGGCGCGGGGCCGGGGCGGGGCGCGGGGCCGGGGCGGGGCGCGGGACCAGGGCGGAGGGGGCGCGTCTTCAGCGGCGGGGCAGGGATCCGGCGGTGGCCAACTCGGGGAGCCGGATCGGGCCCGAGGGAACACCGTCGGCGGGCGCGATCACACACACCGCCCCAGTGGGGCGGACGATGCGGGCGGCCCTAAACGCCACCCGTCGTACCGGATGGCGGGGCCGGGGCGCGACCAGCGGGGCTGTCGCCGCGCGGGCCT
This sequence comes from Micromonospora sp. WMMD964, assembly GCF_029581455.1. NCBI lineage: Bacteria > Bacillati > Actinomycetota > Actinomycetes > Micromonosporales > Micromonosporaceae > Micromonospora > Micromonospora sp. WMMD964. The sequence continues at coordinate 5,985,403 of NZ_CP120860.1, forward strand.
GCTGACGGTCGAGGGCGACCGCCGCCGCGACCGTGGCGATCGTCGCGGCGGTTCCGGCGAGGACGAGCGTCTGGCGCGGCCCGGCGTACTCGGCGAGCCAGCCGAGCAGCGGGGCACCGACCGCGGCGGAGACCGAGCCGGTGACCGCCAGGGCGGCGAGCACCCGGCCGCGCATCGCGGCGTCGGTGTCGAGTTGGGCGCGGGTGCCGACGGTGGTGTCGATGACCACCGCGGCGGCGGCGATCGGCAGGATCACCGCCGCGAAGCTCACGGTCCCCGGGGCGAGCCCGGCGACGATCTGCAACCCGCTGGCGAGCAGGCCGGCGACGACGAGCGTCCGGTAGCCCAGGGACCGGCGGCGGGCCGCGACGAGTGCGCCGACCACCGTTCCGATCGCGAACACGGTGGACAGGACGCCGTAGCCGGAGGCGCCGGCGTTCAGCGGGCCGTCGCTCATCGCCGCCATCGTCACCTGGTAGTTGCGGCCCAGACTGCCGAGCACGAACGACAGGGCGAGCGCGACGAGCAGCACCGGTTGCCGGCGCAGGTAGGCGAACCCGGCCCGTACGCCGCCGCGGGTCGCACCGGCGGCGGCCACCGCCACGCCGGTCACGGCCCCCGGGCGGACGGCGAACAGCGCCACCACCACGGCGGCGAAGCTCGCCGCGTTGATGCCGAACAGCAGGGCGGGGCCGACTGCGGCCACCACGAGGGCGCCGAGGCTCATGCCGAGGATGCGCCCGGCGGAGTTGGAGAGCGAACCGAGCGCCAGGGCGTTGCCGAGGGTCTCCCGGTCGACGAGGGTGGAGGCCCAGCGGCCCATCACCGGCCCCTCGATCGCCGAGACGGCACCGGTGGCCAGGGAGATCGCGAAGATCAGCGGGAGCCCGCCGAAACCGGTCAGGGCGACCGCTCCCAGTCCGGCGGCGAGCGCCGCGTGGGTCACCTGGGCCGCGATCAGCAACGGGCGGGCCGGCAGACGGTCGGCCAGCACACCTCCCCAGACGCTGAGCAGCAGGGTGGGTGCCGCCTGGAGCAGCACGGCGAAGCCCATGGACGTCGCCGAACCGGTCTCCTTCAGGACGTACCAGTTGACTCCGAGGACCTGCATCCAGGTGCCGATGACGGAGACGAACCCGGCGAGCGCCCAGATGCGGTAGTTGCGATGGCGCAGCGCGGCGAAGGTGGCACCCGTGGCCACGACGGACCTCCAGCGATCGGCGGCATGATCATTCAGGCCGATCGCGGCGCGGCTCGGCAGCCGACAAGTCTTGCCACCTTAAACCTGTTTGCCCACATTTGTGAGCGGCTTCACCAGCGGGAATGCCCGGCCGGTGTGGCAGCAGCCTGCCACACCGGCCGGACACCCCAACGGCTCAGCGGGCGGCCAGAGCCTGCGCTGCCGGGCCGACCGGGGCCGGCAGCGCACCGACACCGCCGAGGTACGCGTGGATCGCGGCGGCCGCCGCACGCCCCTCGGCGATGGCCCAGACGATCAGCGAAGCGCCCCGGTGCATGTCGCCCGCGACGAACACCCCGTCGGCGTCGGTCTGCCAGTCGTCGCGGGCGTCGACCGCGCCCCGCGGGTTGCGGGTCACCCCGAACTGCTCCAGCAGCGGCTGCCGCTCGGTGCCCTCGAAACCGATCGCCAGCAACACCAGATCCGCCGGCAGCTCCCGCTCGGAGCCCGGCACCACTGTGACGATGCGCCGACCGTCGCGCTTCTCGACGGTCACCTCGGCGATCCGCACCGCCCGCACCTGGCCGGTGCCGTCGTCCACGAACTCCTGCACCGCCACGGCGAAGACCCGCTCGCCGCCCTCCTCGTGCGCCGGGTAGCTGCGCAGGACCCACGGCCACGTCGGCCACGGGTCCCGTGCCTCGTCGCGCTCCTGGGGAGGCTGCGGGTACAGGTCGAGCTGGTGCACGCCCGCGGCGCCCTGGCGGTGCGCGACGCCGAGGCAGTCGGCTGCCGTGTCGCCACCACCGATGATCACCACGTGCTTGCCGGCCGCGTCGATCGGGCTGCCGTCGGGCAGCACCGCCGGCGCCAGCCGGCGCTCGCCGGCCTCCTCGGTGGTCGCGGTGGCGACCGCGCGATTCGCCGCGACCAGGTGCGCCATCGCCTGGTGTACGCCCCGAAGCGCCCGGCCCGGGGTCTCCGGAGTGTCCCGGCCCTGCAACGCGCCGCAGGCCAACAGCACCGCGTCGTGTTCGGCGCGCAACTGCTCGGCGGTGACGTCCACCCCGACGTTCACACCGGTACGGAAGCGCACCCCCTCGGCGGCGAGTTGGGCCAACCGGGCGTCGATGTGCCGCTTCTCCAACTTGAAGTCGGGGATCCCGTAGCGGAGCAGGCCACCGATCGCGTCGTCCCGCTCGTACACCGTCACGGTGTGACCGGCGCGGGCCAACTGCTGGGCGGCGGCGAGACCGGCGGGCCCGGAGCCGACGACGGCCACCGACCGGCCGGACGGCGCCGGCACCGGGCGGGGCGTGAACCCGCGCGCCGCGGCGGCGTCGGCGATCTCCACCTCGACCTGCTTGATGGTCACCGGCTGACCGCCGGAGATGCCGAGCACGCAGGCCGCCTCGCAGGGCGCCGGACAGAGCCGACCGGTGAACTCCGGGAAGTTGTTGGTGGCGTGCAACGACTCCACCGCGGCGTCCCAGTTGCCGGTACGCACCAGGTCGTTCCAGTCCGGGATGCGGTTGCCCAGCGGGCAGCCGTCGTGGCAGAACGGGATGCCGCAGTCCATGCAGCGCGTGGCCTGCTCACGGACCAACTCCTCGCCGGCCGGCGGGTAGACCTCACGCCAGTCGCTGATCCGCACCGACACCGGACGGCGGGCCGGCAGCCGCCGGTCGTAGCGCAGGAAACCGTTCGGGTCAGGCACGTGCCACCTCCTGGGCCGCCACCCGCGGGGCGGGCGGCGCGGCCGGCGCGCTGAGGGCGCCCATCACCGCGTCGTCGACGTCGCGGCCGGCGGCTTCGGCGGCCCGCATGATCTCCAGCACCCGGCGGTAGTCGCGGGGCACCACGGCGGTGAACTCGGCCACCGCCTCCGGCCAGCGCTTGAGCAGCTCCTCGGCGACCGACGAGCCGGTCTCGGCCACGTGCCGCTGGATCAGCTCGTGCAGCAACGACTGCTCCTGCTCGCCCAGCGGCGCCAGGTCCACCAGTTCGGTGTTGACCCGCGCACGGTCCAGGTGGTGCACGTACGCCGTACCGCCGGACATGCCGGCCGCGAAGTTACGGCCGGTCGCACCCAGCACCACGACCGTGCCGCCGGTCATGTACTCGCAACCGTGGTCGCCGACGCCCTCGACCACGGCCACCGCGCCGGAGTTGCGGACCGCGAACCGCTCCCCCACCCGGCCGCGCAGGAAGACCTCGCCCGCCGTGGCTCCGTACAGGATGGTGTTGCCCGCGATGATCTGATCCTCGGCCCGCTGACCCGGCTCGGCGTCGGGGTCGAGGAACGGCGCGGCGGCGTCCGGACGGACGACGACGCGCCCACCGGAGAGGCCCTTGCCCACGTAGTCGTTGGCGTCGCCGTGCAGCCGCAGGGTGACCCCGCGCGGCAGGAAGGCGCCGAACGACTGCCCGGCCGTGCCGTGCAGCACGAACTCGATCGTGTCGTCCGGGAGGCCGGCACCGCCGAAGCGGCGGGTGACCTCCCCGCCGAGCATCGCGCCGACGCTGCGGTGCTCGTTGCGCACCGCCACCTCGACCCGGACCGGCGCCCGCTCCGACAGCGCCGGACGGGCCAGCGCGATCAGCTCGTTGTCCAGGGCCTGCTCCAGGCCGTGGTCCTGGGCGCGCACCCCGCGTCGGGCCGCACCGGCGGGCAGCTCCGGCAGGTGCAGGACGGGTGCCAGGTCCAGCCCGTGGGCCTTCCAGTGCGTCAGGGCCGGGGCCACGTCGAGCAACTCGGACTGCCCGATGGCCTCCTCGATCGACCGCAGACCCAGCTCGGCCAGGTAACCCCGGACCTCCTCGGCGAGGAAGAGGAAGAAGTTCTCCACGAACTCCGGGGTGCCGGTGAACCGCTCCCGCAGGACCGGGTTCTGGGTGGCGATGCCGACCGGGCAGGTGTCCAGGTGGCAGACCCGCATCATCACGCAGCCGGCGACGATCAGCGGCGCGGTCGCGAAACCGAACTCCTCCGCGCCGAGCAGCGCCGCGACCAGCACGTCCCGGCCGGTCTTGAGCTGACCGTCGACCTGCACGGTGACCCGGTCGCGCAGCTTGTTGAGCAACAGCGTCTGCTGCGCCTCGGCCAGCCCCAGCTCCCACGGGGTGCCCGCGTGCTTGAGCGAGTTCATCGGGGACGCGCCGGTGCCGCCGTCGTGGCCGGAGATCAGGATGACGTCGGCCTTGAGCTTCGCCACCCCGGCGGCGACGGTGCCGACGCCGACCTCGCTGACCAGCTTGACGTGCACCCGGGCCGCCGGGTTGACGCACTTCAGGTCGTGGACGAGCTGGGCCAGGTCCTCGATGGAGTAGATGTCGTGGTGCGGCGGCGGGGAGATCAGACCGACGCCGGGGGTGGCGTGCCGGGTACGGGCGATCCACGGCCAGACCTTGTTGCCGGGCAGCTGACCGCCCTCGCCCGGCTTCGCACCCTGGGCCATCTTGATCTGGAGGTCGTCGGCGTTGACCAGGTATTCGCTGGTCACGCCGAAGCGACCGCTGGCGATCTGCTTGACCGACGAGCGGCGGGCCGGGTCGTGCAGGCGCTCGACGTCCTCGCCGCCCTCACCGGTGTTGGACTTGCCGCCGAGACGGTTCATCGCGATGGCCAGCGTCTCGTGCGCCTCCGCGGAGATCGACCCGTACGACATGGCGCCGGTGGCGAACCGCTTGACGATCTCGGAGGCCGGCTCGACCTCCTCGATCGGCACCGCCGGGCGGACCCCGGTCCGCAGGGTGAACAGCCCGCGCAGCGAACCGGCCTGCGCGGCGAGCGCGTCGACCTTCGCGGTGTACTCGCGGAAGACGTCATACTGCCGGCTGCGGGTGGCGTGCTGCAGCAGGAAGACCGTCTCCGGGTTGAACAGGTGCAGCTCACCCTCGCGACGCCACTGGTACTCGCCGCCGACCTCCAACCGGTCGGAGGCGGCGGCGCCCGCGGCCGGCCAGGCCAGCGCGTGCCGGGCGGCCACCTCGGCGTGTACGCCCGCGAGGCCCACCCCGCCGATGCGGCTGGGGGTGCCCCGGAAGTAGCGCTCGACCAGCCGGGTGTCCAGACCGACCGCCTCGAAGACCTGCGCCCCGCAGTACGAGGAGACCGTCGAGATGCCCATCTTCGACATGATCTTCAGGACGCCCTTGCCGAGCGCCTTGGCGTAGTTGCGCACGGCGGCGGCGGGTTCCACCCCGGCCAGCGCGCCGGTGGAGATCAGATCCTCCACCGACTCGAACGCCAGGTACGGGTTGACGGCCGCCGCGCCGTAGCCGATCAGGACCGCCGCGTGGTGCACCTCCCGGCAGTCGCCGGACTCCACGATCAACGCCGCCTGCGTCCGGGTCTGCTCGCGCACCAGGTGCTGGTGCACCGCGGCGGTGAGCAGCAGCGACGGGATCGGTGCCAGGTCGGCGTTGGAGTCCCGGTCGGAGAGCACCAGGATCCGGACGCCGTCCTCGATCGCCTCGGAGACGTGCCGACAGATCTCGGTCAGCCGCGCCTTGATCCCGGCGGCGCCCTCCCGGACGCGGTACAGCCCGGACACCCGGACCGCCTTGAAGCCGGGCAGGTCGCCGTCCTCGTCGATGGAGAGGATCTTCGCCAGCTCGTCGTTGTCGAGGATCGGGTGCGGCAGCACGATCTGCCGGCAGCTCGCCGCACCCGGGTCGAGCAGGTTGCCCTCCGGCCCGATGGTCGACGCCAGGCTGGTCACCAACTCTTCCCGGATGGCGTCCAACGGCGGGTTGGTGACCTGGGCGAAGAGTTGGTGGAAGTAGTCGTAAAGCAGTCGTGGCCGGGTGGACAGCGGCGCGATCGGAGTGTCCGTACCCATCGAACCGAGCGGCTCGGCGCCGGTGCGGGCCATCGGCCCGATGAGGATCTTCAGCTCCTCCTCGGTGTAACCGAAGGTCTGCTGGCGGCGGCGCACCGAGTCGTGGGTGTAGACGGTGTGCGCGCGGGCCGGCAGGTCGCCCAGCTCGATCAGCCCCGCGTGCAGCCACTCCTCGTACGGCTGAGCGGCGGCCAGCTCGGACTTGATCTCCTCGTCGTGCACGATCCGACCGGCGACGGTGTCGACCAGGAACATCTTCCCCGGCTGGAGTCGCCCCTTCGCGACCACGTGAGCCGGGTCGAGGTCGAGCACGCCCGCCTCGGAACCGAGCACGACGAGGCCGTCGTCGGTCTGCCACCAGCGCCCCGGACGCAGCCCGTTGCGGTCCAGCACCGCGCCGACGATCTCGCCGTCGGTGAACGCCACCGAGGCGGGACCGTCCCACGGCTCCATCAGGCTGGCGTGGAAGCGGTAGAAGGCGCGCTTGGCCGGCTCCATGCCGGGGTCGTTCTCCCACGCCTCGGGGATCATCATGAGCACCGCGTGCGGCAGGCTCCGCCCCGCCAGGTGCAACAACTCCAGGACCTCGTCGAAGTTCGCCGAGTCGGAGGCGCCGGGCGTACACACCGGGAACACCCGCCGGATGTTGCCCGGTACGTTCGGCGAGCGCAGCAGCGCCTCGCGGGCCTGCATCCAGTTGCGGTTGCCGCGGATCGTGTTGATCTCGCCGTTGTGGGCGATGAACCGGTACGGGTGGGCCAGCGGCCAGGACGGGAACGTGTTGGTGGAGAAGCGCGAGTGCACCAACGCGATCGCGCTGTCGATCCGCTCGTCACGCAGGTCCGGGTAGAACGCCGGCAACTGGTCGGGGGTGAGCATTCCCTTGTAGACCATGGTGCGGCTGGACAGCGACGGGAAGTACGCCGGCACACCCCGCTCGGCGGTCTCCCGCTCGGCCTGCTTGCGCAGGCTGAACGCCACCCGGTCCAGCTCGATGCCGTGCAGCGGCGAACCGGCCGGCCCCTCGGGCGCGTCGGTGAGCCGGCGCGCGGCCAGGAAGAGCTGCCGGACCCGGGGCATCGCCGCCAGGGCCGTCTCGCCGAGATCGCTGCTGTCGATCGGCACATCCCGCCAGCCGAGCAGGTCGGCCCCCTCGACCAGCGCGTACTTCTCGACCACCTGCCGGGCACGCGCCTCGGCGGCGTCGTCGTCGGGGAGGAAGACCAGCCCCGTCGCGTACTCGCCGGCCGGGGGAAGCGCGACGTCGGCCACCGCGCGCAGGAACGCGTCGGGGACCTGGATCATGATGCCCGCGCCGTCGCCGGTGTTCGGCTCCGCGCCCCGGGCGCCGCGATGGTCCAGCCGACACAGGGCACCGAGCCCGTTGGCGACGACCGCGTGGGAACGCCTGCCGTGCAGGTCCGCCACGAACGCCACACCGCAGGCGTCGTGCTCCTGCGCGGGGTCGTAGAGCCCCTGGGCGGACGGGCGGGGGTCGGGCATCGGGGACGCCTGCGGGCTGTGCGGGTACGGCTGTGTCATATCCGCGTACGGCTGAGCCACCGGGCCTCCTGTCGTCACTCAGGTTGGATCATGGTGGGGACGACGTCGGCCCGTGGGTCTATTGAGTCTACGTTAGGGCGACGCTCGCACGGCCACCTGAGATTGATCACACCGTCCACTGGCTGGGACGTGTAGTCTCGCGCGGTGGATCCGCTCAACAAACACGTCTTCGACCGGTTGGAACGTTTCTACGACGCGGTGCCCCGCGACGTCGCCGGTGCGGAGGACCATGGCGGGTTGGTGCTGTTCGTCCGCGAGGGCAACGGTTGGCCGTTCTACGCCCGGCCCCGGCTCGACGCCACCGAACCACCGTCGCTGGCCGACGTGACGGCGGTCCGCGAGCGGCAACGGAAGCTGGGCCTGCCGGAAGCCTTCGAGTGGGTGCACGAGACGACCCCCGAGCTGCTGGCGGTCGCGCGCTCGGCAGGGCTGCACGTGCTGGAGGCACCGCTGATGGTGCTCGACCCGACCGAGCTGCCCGACCCGGCGACCCTGTCCGACGTGGCGATACGGGTGCTGGCCGCCGACTCCCCCGACTTCGCCGCCGACGTCGCCGCCCGACGGGCGGTGGCCGCCGTGTCGTTCGCCGCCGCCGGCACCGCGACCGGAGAGGCGGGCCCGGCCGAGCGGGACGCCGCCGTCACCGAACTCGAACTCGCCGCACTCGACGAGGAACGCGCCCGCATCGCCGACGGCCGACGGATCTCCGCACTGGCCGGCACGCCGACCGAGGGCGCGCTGGCCAGCGGCATGGCCATGCGGGTCGACGACGTCGCGGAGATCGCCGGGGTGGCCACCCTGCCGGCCGCCCGGCGACGGGGGCTGGGCGCCGCGCTGACCGCCGCCCTCGCCCGGGAACTCCTCGCGGCCGGCACCGACCTGGTATTCCTCTCCGCAGGCAGCGAGGACATCGCCCGCGTCTACCTGCGGGTCGGCTTCCGCCGCATCGGCACCGCCTGCATCGCCGAACCCGCGGCCCTGATCCCCTGATCCCTGACTTCGCACCCCGCACCCCGCACCCCGCACCCCGCACCCCGCACCCCGCACCCCGCACCCCGCACCCCGCACCCCGCACCCCGCACCCCGCACCCCGCACCCCGCACCCCGCACCCCGCACCCCGCACCAAGATCCGAGCAACTTCCCTGTTCTTGCTGCCTGCGACGCGCCGGAGGCAGCAACATCCCTGGGGTAGTTCCATCCTGAGTTGGCTGGTCAGGGGGTCTTGACGGTGCGGGGGTGGCGGGGATGGAGCAGGTCAACCGCTGGTGATCTTCGCGGTGATCGTTTGCCGGTGGTGACGGTGTGGCGTGCAGAAGATAGATGAGCCCTCGGCCAGGGTGTTCGGTCGTGACACACAAAAACCCGGTGGCCGAGGGCTCGCCGCTTGTCTACCAGTCGAGCCTTGCGCTGTCCACGAAGACCCTGACCCTGGTCGTCAACGCGATCCGTCAGCACCGCTCACGGGTGCGTTCCCGATGGCGCAAGTTGTCCGATCACCGCGCGGCGATGATCGTGCTGGCGGTATTGCGCCATAACCAACGCCCTCACGACCTGGCCGCCGGCAACGGCATATCCGCCTCCACCGTCCGTCGATGGGTCGCGCAAGTCATCGCTGTCCTGGCCGCTGAGATGCCCCGCCTGTCACGGGTCCTGCGCCGCGCCCGCCACCACAGCGAGGTAGTCCTGCTCGACGGCACCCTCATCCCGGTCCAACGCCCCCACGACCGACACCGCCGCCGCACCCATTACAGCGGTAAACACAAAACCTTCGGCCTACTCGTCCTCGCCATCACCGACCTCAACGGCAACCTGCTCTGGACCTCCGCAGCCCTACCCGCACGCACCGCGGAAATCACCGCCGCCCGCCGCAACCGCATCCCCGCACACCTACGCGCAGCCGACCTCGCCGCCATCTGCGACCTCGGCTTCACCCGCCTCGACGACCAACCCGGCATCAGCCACACACCTCGCCCCCGCGGCGCTCACCCCGGCCACCCCCACGACCAACCCACCATCATCACCGGCCGCCGCGCCGCCCGCGGCAAACCCCTCACCCGCCACCAAACAATCGTCAACACCCTCATCAGCCGCGAACGAGCAACCAACGAACACGCCTTCAACGACCTCAAGAACTGGCGAATCCTCGACCGACTACGCGGCAACCACCACCACGCCACCACCCTGATCCGCGCACTCACCGTCCTCACCCAAACCCACACCACCCGCTAACCACCCACGGCAAACGATCAACCCAAAGATCACCTCACCACCAACCTGGACCTCCCACCCACCACCACCAACCGTCAAGACCCCCTGACCAGCCAACTCAGGATGGAACTACCCCCCTGATGTTGCGCGGATCTCCCGACGGAGAGGGCTCGCGAGAGGCAGGCACGACGGCAATGGGCGACCGGCACCGAAGCCCGGACCGGGCCGCATCGACCGAGGCGCGACAGGAACCAACCCCACCCGCCGCCCGACCCTCCCGATCATGGAGCTGTGGTGCCGGTTAAGGAGGGTTTTGCCATCCTTCGTCTACCGCCACAACTCCATGATCGATGGGGGCACGAGGGTGCGGGCGGCGGGCGGGGTGGGGTGGGGTGGGGTGGGATGGTCAGGTGGGGGGACGCCACTGGGCGGCGGACGCGGCGGCGCTGGAGAGCAGTCGGGAGTTGATCGTGCCCAGGGCGGCGTCGCGGGCGCGCAGCGCCAACCGGCCACGGGCCTGGAGCACCGCCGACATCCGCCGCGTCTGCCGAACCACTGTCGCGGCGCGTGGGCGACGCACCCGGTCGTACGCCTGAACGGCGTCGGGCAGCCGCGCCTCGCGGAGCAGGGAGGCGAGCGTGGCGGCGTCCTCGAAGGCGAGGCAGGCGCCCTGCCCGAGGTGCGGCGGCATGGCGTGCGCCGCGTCGCCGAGCAGCACCACCCCTCCCGGCCCGGCCGGGAAGCCGTACGAGCGGGGCAGCGGACGCAGCTCGCGGACCTCCTGCTGGACCAGGTCGGAGGGGTCGGTGGCGTCGAGCAGCGCGCTGATCGGGTCGGGCCAGCCCGAGTACCAGCGGCGCAGCAGGGCGAGCTGGGTCTCCGGTGGTTCGGGGCGGGGCGCGCCCGCGGCGGTGGCCACCCAGTAGATGCCACCCCGGGCGGAACCACCCGACGAGCCGCGCTCGCCCAACGACGCCGCCACGAACCGGTAGCCCGCGCCGAGGATCTCACCGGCCAGCGGTTGGTCGTCGGGTAGGCGAGGCGCCTTGTACCAGGGGATGACGGCGCGCCAGGCGGCACACCCGGAGCTGACCACCCGGGATTCGGGGGCGAGTTGGCGGCGGATGCCGCTGTCCGTGCCGTCGGCCGCGACCACCAGGTCGACCTCGATGGTCTGTCGCCCGTCGCTGACCGCGGGTCGTTGACCGGGCTCGACCCGAACGTGGCGCACGGTCACGCCGGTCCGCAGGTCGACCCGCTCGCCGAGGCCGGCGATCAACGCGTCGTGCAGGTCCTCGCGGTGCACCACCACCGGCATCCGGTCGGCGGGGACGGGCCGGGGCTGCACGAGCCAGTGCCCGTCCGGGCGGCGGACTCCACCGTCGGGAAGCGGAGTGGCGATGGCAGCCAGACCCGCGCCGAGCCCGAGGGCTTGCAGCGCGCGGACACCGTTGGGCCAGAGCACCACGGCGGTCGGCTCGGGCCGGACCCGTTCGGCGCGCTCCATCAGGGTGACCGTCCAGCCGGAGCGGGCCAGCGCGCCGGCCACCGCGAGGCCACCCACCCCGGCGCCGACCACCACCGCGCTTCGCATCGGTTACGCCCCCGCTCAGCTGTCCCGGTCGGCGGGCCGCGCGCCGGCGGCGTCAGCCCGATCGGCGGGCCGGGTGCCGGCGACGTCAGCCCCGTCTGCGGGCCGCGTGCTCGTGCCGTCGGCACGGTCGGCTGACGACTCGTCCGCCGGGTCGTGGGACGACGGCCCGTCGACGGCCGCCTCGCCGGTGCGGATCTCGTCGGTGCGGGTCTCGTCGGCGCCTGACTCCGGCGGTACGACGCCGGTCTCCTGCCAGGCGGCGTACTGCTCCTCGCTGACCACCCGGTAGCCCTCCGGCGCGGCGGCCCGCGTGGGGGTCTCCCGCTCGGAGAGGTCCACCTGGGACAGGTCGGACGCGGTGGGCGGAGTCGGCGTCGCCGTCGCGCCGAGCGGGATCAGGAACTCCTGCGGGCCACGCACCCGCAGGAAGTAGATCAACCCGCCGAGGAAGACCAGCGCGGCGGTCCAGACGTTGAGCCGGACGCCGAGGATCTGGTTCGCCTCGTCGGTGCGCATCAGCTCGATCCAGAACCGGCCGGCGGTGTAGCCCATGACGTAGAGCGCGAAGGCCCGACCCCGACCCAGCTTGAGCCGACGGTCGAGGACGAGGACCAGGGCGGCCACGCCGAGGTTCCACAGCAGCTCGTAGAGGAACGTCGGCTGGTACAGGCCCGGTTCGAGGATCGGCTGCCCGGCGTCGTCGCGCAGCGCGTGCCCCGGGTTGTCCGGGTCCATCCGGTGGATCTCCAGGCCCCACGGCAGCGTGGTACGCGCGCCGAACAGCTCGTTGTTGAACCAGTTGCCGAGCCGGCCGACCGCCTGGGCCAGCGGCAGCCCCGGCGCCAGCGCGTCGGCCACCACCCCGAACGGGATGCCGAGCTGTCGGGCCGCGATCCACGCCCCGACCGCGCCGCCGGCGACCGCGCCCCAGATGCCGAGACCACCCTCCCAGATGGCGAACGCCTTCAACGGCTCACCACCGGCGCCGAAGTACTTCTCCGGTGAGGTGATCACGTGGTAGATCCGGGCGCCGATGATGCCGGCGGGCACCGCCCAGACGGCGATGTCGAGCACCGCGCCGGGCGCGACGCCGCGCTGCCGCAGCCGGCGCTCCGTCACCCAGCAGGCCAGCACGATGCCGGCGATGATGCAGAGCGCGTAGGCCCGGATCGGCACCGGCCCGAGCTGCCAGACCGCGGTGCTGGGGCTGGGCAGGGCCGCCTGGGGGGACAGCGAGGCGAGGGTCACGGGTGCACACGCTACCGCTGCACACCCCCACCGCGGCACCCCGGGCCGTCGGAGCCCGCAACTCGGTGACTTCTGGTTTGCACCCCCGTACGCTCTTTGTCCATGAGCACGCTCACCTGGGCGGTCGCCGCTGTCGTCACCGACGACACCGGCCGGGTGCTGCTCTGCCGGCAGGGCCGGGGCACGCGCCGCCACGCGCTGCCCGGTGGACGGCTACGTCCGGCGGAGAGCCCGGTAGGGGCGGCGCTGAGGGACATCCGGGCGGAGACCGGCTGGGACATCGAGTTGGTCGACCTGGTCGGTGTCTATCACCTGACCGGCCCGCCGGTGGAAACCCTGGCCGGGCGCGCCGCTCCACTGCCGGACGTACTCGTACACGTGTTCCGGGCCCGCGCGGCCGGGGTCCGACCCGCCGCCGGCCCCGCACCCGGCTGCCGGTTGACCTGGCACTCCCCCGGGGCACTACCCGGTGCGGTCACCCCGCTCACCCGGGCCGCCGTCACCGACGCGACCGCCGGTCGCTCCGGCGTGCTCCGCGAGGTGCCCTGCGTACCCGGTGCCGTCGCCTCCGCGCCCGCGCCCCTGCCGGCGGCTCGCCCGGCCGAGGAGGGCCGCCCGGCCGGCACCCTCGCCGCCGCGCCACATGCGATTGAGCGGTATACCTCTGAGTCATAAATATGACTCAGAGGTATACCGCTCAACAGACAGACATGCCCCCGCGCTGCGCGCGCCGGCCGGCCACAGGGGCCCAGCGCGGACGGGTTCAGCGGGTGGGGTTGCGGACACCCTCGGCGAGTTCGGCGCTGAGCGTACGCAGTGCGGCCAGCCCGTCGGCCTCGGTGGGCGCGTCGAGCACGCACCGGACCAGGGCGCTGCCGACGATCACCCCGTCGGCGTACCCGGCGACGGTGCCGGCCTGCGCGCCGGTGCCCACCCCGAGGCCCACACCGATCGGCAGGTCGGTGACCGCGCGGGTCCGGGAGACGAGCGTCGGGGCGGCGTCCGAGGTACGCGCCCGGGCACCGGTCACTCCCATCACCGCTGTCGCGTAGACGAAGCCACGGCAGTGCTGCACCGTCATCGCCAGCCGGGCGTCGGTGGACGACGGCGAGACCAGGAACGTGCGGTCCAGCCCGTGCGCGTCCGAGGCGGCCAGCCACTCGTCGGCCTCGTCCGGAATCAGGTCCGGGGTGATCAGACCGGTGCCACCAGCGGAGGCGAGGTCACGGGCGAAGACATCCACGCCGTACCGCTCGACCGGGTTCCAGTAGGTCATGGTGACCACCGGTGCGCCGGTGGCCGCCACCGCCTCGATGATGCGCATGGTGTCCGCGGTGCGGACGCCCCCGGCCAGGGCGATGTCACTGGCCCGCTGGATCACCGGCCCGTCCATCACCGGGTCGGAGTAGGGGATCTCCACCTCGATGACGTCGACGCCGGCCTCGACCATGGCGGTCATCGCGGCGATGCTGCCCTCGACGCTCGGGAAACCGGCCGGCATGCAGCCGACCAGCAGTGCCCGCCCGTCGGCGCGGGCCTTGTCGAAGGCCAGCCCGATCCGGCTCATCTCACCGCTCCTTGTCGAGGATGCCGAAGTAGTCACCGGCGGTGTGCACGTCCTTGTCGCCCCGCCCGGAGAGGTTGACCACGATGGTGGGCTCCCGGCCCAGCTCGGCGGCGAGCTTCGGGGCCAGCGCCACGGTGCCGGCGAGCGCGTGCGCGCTCTCGATCGCCGGGATGATCCCCTCGGTGCGGCAGAGCAGCTCGAACGCGGCCATCGCCTCGTCGTCGGTGACCGGCAGGTAGGTGGCCCGACCGGTGTCGTGCAGCCAGGCGTGCTCGGGCCCGACGCCCGGGTAGTCCAGACCGGCGGAGATCGAGTGCGACTCCAGGGTCTGCCCGTCGGCGTCCTGCAGCACGTACGTCCGGGTGCCGTGCAGCACGCCCGCCGAACCGCCGGTGATGCTCGCCGCGTGCCGGCCGGTGGTCACCCCGTCGCCGCCGGCCTCGAAGCCGTACAGCCGCACGTCGTCGTCGCCGACGAAGGCGTGGAAGATGCCCAACGCGTTGGACCCACCACCCACGCAGGCGGTCACCGCGTCGGGCAACGCGCCGGTGAGGTCCAGGCACTGCTGGCGCGCCTCGTCACCGATGCCCCGGACGAAGTCGCGGACCATCGCCGGGAACGGGTGCGGGCCGGCGGCGGTGCCGATCAGGTAGTGCGTCTCGTCGACGTTGGCCACCCAGTCGCGCATCGCCTCGTTCATGGCGTCCTTGAGGGTGCGCGAACCATTGGTGACCGGCACGACGGTGGCGCCGAGCATCCGCATCCGGGCCACGTTCAGCGCCTGCCGCTCGGTGTCGACCTGGCCCATGTAGACCACGCACTCCAGGTCGAACAGGGCGGCGGCGGTCGCGGTGGCCACACCGTGCTGGCCGGCGCCGGTCTCCGCGATCACCCTGGTCTTGCCCATCCGCTTGGTGAGCAGCGCCTGGCCGAGCACGTTGCGCACCTTGTGCGCGCCGGTGTGGTTGAGGTCCTCGCGCTTGAGCAGCACCCGCGCGCCGACCTTCGCGGAGAACCGCCGGGCCTCGTAGAGCAGCGACGGGGTGCCCGCGTAGTCACGCAGCAGCGCCCCGAACTCGGCCCGGAAGGACTCGTCCGCCATCGCGGCCCGCCACGCCCCGTCGAGCTCGTCCAGCGCGGCCACCAGTGCCTCGGGAACGAACCGACCGCCGAAGCGGCCGAAGTGGCCGGCGGAGTCGGGCTGCGGGCCGGCCACCGGGGCCAGCGCGTCGGCGCTCATCGGAAATCCTCTCGGTGGGGCGTCACGTCGGTGCGGGATCAGCGCACCGGCCGGGGCGTTGCCGGGTGGTTGCCCGCGTTGACCAACTCGGCGACCGCCTCGCGGGGGCTCTTCTGGGTGACCAGGCCCTCGCCCACGAGCACCGCGTCGGCGCCCGCGGAGGCGTACCGGATCAGGTCGTGCGGGCCACGCACGCCGGACTCGGCGATCTTGACGACGCTGCTGGGCAGGCCGGGCGCGATCCGCTCGAACACCGACCGGTCGACCTCAAGGGTACGCAGGTCACGGGCGTTGACGCCGATCACCTGTGCGCCGGCCTCCAGAGCCCGGTCGGCCTCTTCCTCGTCATGCACCTCGACCAGCGCGGTCATCCCGAGCGACTCGATCCGCTCCAGCAGACCCATCAGCACGTTCTGCTCGAGGGCGGCGACGATCAGCAGGACCAGGTCCGCGCCGTGCGCCCGCGCCTCGTGCACCTGGTAGCTGGAGACCACGAAGTCCTTGCGCAGCACCGGCACCGTCACGGCGGCGCGGACGGCCGCCAGGTCGTCCAGCGACCCGCCGAACCAGCGCCCCTCGGTCAGCACACTGATCGCCCGTGCCCCACCGGCCGCGTAGTCGACGGCGAGGTCGGCCGGATCGGCGATCTCGGCCAGTCGGCCCTTGGACGGCGACGAACGCTTCACCTCGGCGATCACGGCCACCCCGGGCTTGCGCAGCGCCGCGTACGCGTCCAGCGGCGGCGGCGCGGCCGCCGCCAGTTCACGGATCCGCTCCAGCGGAACCTGCTCCTGGCGTCGGGCGACGTCCTCGCGCACGCCGGCCAGAATCTCGTCGAGCACGCTTACGGACGCTGCCTGACCGGCCTCGTCCCCCTCCGCGTGCGCATGCTCAGCAGTCACCAACGGACTCCCCTCTCCGGGCGTCATGGGCCGATGCTAGGGGCAGCCGACCGACGCCGAATGCCGGGGGTATGGCGCTGCTCACGAAAAGGGCTGCGGCATAATGGCCGACTTGCCGTGAACGGTGTGTCACGCAGCGCCACCTCCGGTATCGACCGCCGTCACACGGTACGAGGCCTCACGGCCACGGTCGCACCGGGCCGATCCATCGATCATGCCACCAGTCGCCGGTCGGCGCGCGACGACAACAACGTCGATCGATGTTGTGAGCAAGCTCAAGGTCGGACGGACCGCCCTGGTCACGCCCCAGGCGCGACAGTTGACCGGGCGGTCACCGCGGCGAAACCTCGGCCGACGAACATCGTCCTCGGGCAGACTCAACGGCGCGCCTGCCCGACCGTCGCAACTCCTCGTGCGAGGTGACCATGAGCATGTCCGAGCCGCAGCCGACCAACGGGTTGACCACAATCTCACGGACAGTGGCGTCGCTCGCCGTCGGCGTGGTGCACACCGTCGAGCGCGCGGTGGTCGGCGAAGGACGGATGCGGACGGCACGCGGCAACGCCTGGGAGGCCGTCTGCGCCGACCGAGCCCGCGCCGACCAACGCGCCGAGCTGAACCGCCTGGTGGCCGAGTTGACCGCCACCCGCGCCGCTGGCCACCGAGCACAGCGCGAGCGTCAGCCGGTCGGCTGACCCCGCCGGCCGACGTCTCAGTCGGCCGTCGGGTCCTCGCCCCGGTCCAACGCGTCCCACGCCTCCGTGGTCCGCCGCCCGGCCAACGGAGCCGACGAACCCTCCGGGCCGACCGGCGCGGGCTCCGGGCCCGAGCGCGCCGGCCGTTCGTACCGAGCGCCCATCGCCGGCCAACCGCCGCCCCGCACCGCCGTCCACCAACCCCCGGCGGCGGCCAGCAACCCGCCGACCAGGCAGAGCGCCGGCCACTGCCGGCTCACCGAGCCACCCACGTCGGCGACCAGCCCGTAACCGCCACCGGCAGCCACCGCCAGACCCAACAGACCGAGCAGCCCGCCGAGCACCCGGCGCACCCGGCCCCGGGTGGCCAGCACCGCACCACCACCCGCCAACGCCACCACAGCCAACGCCGGCAACCACGGCAACAGGCCCGCGCCGCTGCGGGTGTCCCGCACCGGCGGCAGCGGCGCCGGGCGTACCGTCAACTCCACCGACCAACTCCGCGTCGCAGCCCACAAGGCCAGGCCGGCACCGACCAGACACAGCAGGACGGCGTACGTCAACTCGCGCCGCCCCACACCGGACCGCTGCGCTGCACCCCTCGCGCTCACCGAGCCGGCCCTTCGTTCGCGACTGCGGGGCTCCGCTGCGCTGCACTCCTCGCGCTCACCGAGCCGGCCTCAATGTTTCGGCCGCCGCGATCGCCGCCAGCACCGCAGCGGCCTTGTTCCGCGTCTCCTGGTCCTCGGCGGCCGGGTCCGAGTCGGCGACCACCCCCGCCCCGGCCTGCACGTAGGCGCGGCCGTCGCGGATGAGCGCGGTCCGGATGGCGATCGCCATGTCCAGGTCACCGCCGAAACCGAAGTAGCCGACAGTGCCGCCGTACAGACCACGGCGGACCGGCTCCAACTCCTCGATGATCTCCATGGCCCGGACCTTCGGCGCACCGGACAGGGTGCCCGCCGGGAAGGTCGCGGCGAGCGCGTCGAAGGCCGTCTGGTCGTCACGCAGCGTGCCGGTGACGGTGGAGACGATGTGCATGACGTGGCTGTACCGCTCGATGGTGGCGAACTCGGGCACCTCCACGCTGCCCGGCCGGCACACCCGGCCCAGGTCGTTGCGGCCCAGGTCGACGAGCATCACGTGCTCGGCCCGTTCCTTCGGGTCGGCGAGCAGCTCCGCGGCGAGCGCGGCGTCGGCGGCGGGGGTGCCGCCGCGCGGCCGGGTGCCGGCGATCGGGTGCAGCAGCGCCCGCCGTCGCCCGTCCTCGGCGGCGGTGACCTTCAGGTGCGCCTCCGGTGACGAGCCGACGATGTCGAACCCGTCGAAGCGCAGCAGGTACATGTACGGGCTCGGGTTGCTGGTACGCAGCACCCGGTACACGTCCAACGGGTCGGCGTGGATCGGCCGCTCGAACCGCTGCGACAGCACGATCTGGAAGCACTCACCGGCCCGGATCGCCTCCTTGGCCGCCTCCACCGCCTTCGGGTACCCGTCGGCGGGGGTCCGGCAGAGCACCTCCCCGACCGGCGGACGCTCGACCGTGGAGATCATCGGCGGGATGGGCCGGGACAGCGCGGTGGTCATCGCGTCCAGCCGGCCCACCGCGTGGTGGTACGCGGCGGCGACCTGCGGGGCGCGGTCCGGGGCGTCCACCGGTGGCAGCACCGCGTTGGCGACCAGGATCGCCGAACCGTCGTAGTGGTCGAGCACCACCAGGTCGGTGGCGAGCATCATGCCCAGCTCCGGCACGCCCAGGTCGTTCTCGGTCAGCTCGGGCAACCGTTCGAAGCGGCGGATCAGGTCGTACCCCAGGTAGCCGACCATGCCCCCGGTCAACGGCGGCAGCCCGTCGGTCGGATCGCCGACCGGGCCGGCCAGCGCCGCCACCGTCTCCCGCAGCACCCGCACCGGGTCACCCTCGGTGGGCAGTCCGACCGGCGGCCGGCCGAGCCAGGTCGCCACGCCGTCCCGCTCGACGAGGGTCGCGCTGCTGCGTACGCCGATGAAGGAGTAGCGCGACCAGGCCATGCCGGCGGACCCGACGCCCTGCTCGGCGGACTCCAACAGGAACGTGCCCGGCCCTCCGGCCAGCTTCCGGTAGACGCCCACCGGGGTCTCCGCGTCGGCCAGCAGGCGTCGGGTGACCGGCACCACCCGCCAGCGGGCGGCCGACTCGGTGAAGCCGGCCAGGTCCGGGCTGACCGCGCCGTCGGTCACGGCTGGGCCTGGGTGGTGACGGGCAGCTCGGTGAAGAAGCAGGTCCGGTGGCCGGTGTGGCAGGCGGCGCCGACCTGGTCCACGCTCACCAGCAGCGCGTCTCCGTCGCAGTCCAGGGCGACCGAGCGGACGTACTGGTGGTGCCCGGAGGTGGCCCCCTTGACCCAGTACTCGCGGCGGCTGCGCGACCAGTACGTCGCGCGGCCGGTGGTGAGCGTGCGGTGCAGCGCCTCGTCGTCCATCCAGGCGACCATCAGCACCTCGCCGGAGTCGTGCGCACGGACCACGGCGGCGACCAGACCGTCGGCACTGCGGCGCAGTCGGGCCGCGATGGCCGGGTCGAGCCGGGACGGGCGAGCCGGCTCGGAGGTCACCGGGTCGCTCGGATCGCTGGGAACGCCGGTCACCGGCGCGTCAGGTACGGGCACAGTGACCAATTGTCCCGCACGCGGCGCGGGTACCGGCGACCGCTCCCGCCCGGGCTGCGGCGGAGGCCCGACGGGTCGGGCCAACTGGGCCACATAGCGGTCCAGGCGGCCGTCGACCAGGGCGGCCGCCAGGTCGACTCCGGCGGTGTCGGCGATCTCCTCGGCGTACGGCCGGATCAACGGCAACGTGCCGGCGACCAGCCGCACCGCGGCGGCCCACAGCGCGCTGGTGGCGCCCGGGCGCAGCCCGAGGCAGAGCAGCATGTCGGCCCGGTACCCGGGTGGGGCCACCGGCAGTTCCAGGGCCGCCGCGAAGGCCGCCCGGCGGGAGTGCACCCGTACCGAGGGGTTGGCCGGGCGCAGCACCGACGGGCAGAGGCGGGCCAGGTCGGCGACGGCGAGCCGGACCCCGAGGCGGTCGTTGACGGCTCGGGCCGCGGCGGCCTTACCGAGCGTGGCGATCAGTTCCTCGAGTCGGGGTGGTTCGGCGGGCTGACAGAGCACCGGCAGGTCGATCCGGGGCCGCCAGTGCGGGTCGGCCCAGAGCAGCCGGGCCGGCGTGGTGACCGGCAGCCCGAACGCCCAGTCGGCCGGTTCGCCGAGTCGGTGCACCCAGGAGCGGACGTCGCGGGCGGCCACCGAGACGTGGGTGACGCGGCCTGCGGTTTCGGTCAGGTAGGCACGTCGGGCGGCGTACGGGGTCCCACCGCCGACGAGCACGTCGAGGTCGACGTCGCTGTGCGCGGTGGCGGCGCGGCGGGCGTGACTGCCGCGCAGCAGGATGCCGACGACCGGCCGCTCGGCGGCCTGCCGCAACCGCGCGGCCCAGTCCTCGAGAAAACCGCTGTCCGGTAACGGAGGGTGACCCACCGCGCCATCGTGCCGTACGTCCGATCAGCGCGCAATGCCCGTTGGCGGACTCGGTGTCCGGTCCGGAGCCTACTGCCCGTTCTCATGCTAAGCGCGACGACTGTGCGGTGCGACGCATTGCGTCGGGACCAGTATTTCATCTAGCGTTGAGTTCAACGGATGATGAGTTTCCTGTGGAGGTGCGCGATGGACGACGCGATAGCCGTCCGGGGCCTGGTCGTCGACCGGGGCGGGCGGCGGGTGCTGGACGGCATCAGTTGCCACGTCCCGCGCGGTGCCGTCACCGGCCTGCTCGGCCCCAGCGGCAGCGGCAAGACCACGCTCATGCGGGCGGTGGTCGGGGTGCAGGTCGTCAGCGGCGGGACGATCACCGTGTTGGGCCAGCCGGCGGGCACCCCGACCCTTCGGCACCGGGTGGGCTACCTGACCCAGGCGCCGAGCGTCTACGCCGACCTGACCGTGCGGGAGAACGCCCGGTACTTCGCGGCCCTGTACGGCCGAGGTCGGGTCGAGGCCGACCGGGCGGTCCGCGACGTCGGGCTGGCCGAGGCGGCCGGTCAACTGGTCGGCACCCTCTCCGGCGGCCAGCGCAGCCGTGCCTCCCTGGCCTGCGCGCTGGTCGGAGAACCGGAGCTGGTCATCCTCGACGAGCCGACCGTCGGTCAGGACCCGGTGCTGCGGGCCGACCTGTGGGCCCGGTTCCACGCGATGGCCGCGGCCGGCACCACCCTGTTGGTGTCGAGCCACGTCATGGACGAGGCGGCCCGCTGCGACCGGCTCCTGCTGATCCGTCAGGGACGGCTGATCGCGGACGACAGCCCGGCCGCCGTCCGCGCCGCCGCCGGCGTGGACGACCTCGACGAGGCGTTCCTGCGCCTGATCCGGGCCGGCGAGGCGGGCCCGGCCACCATGGACGCGACGAACGGACAGGAGCGGTCGTGAACCCCCGGATCCTGGCGGCCACCACCGGCCGCATCCTGCGTCAGCTCCGGCACGACCGGCGGACCATCGCGCTGCTCGTGGTGGTGCCGGCGGCCCTGCTGACCCTGGTCTACTTCATGTACGCCGACCAGCCCACCCCGCCCGGCCAACCGACGACGTTCGACCGGATCGCGCTGGTGATGCTGGGCATCTTCCCCTTTGTGATCATGTTCCTGGTGACCAGCATCGCGATGCTGCGGGAACGCACCTCCGGCACGTTGGAGCGGCTGCTCACCACACCACTGGGCAAGCTCGACCTGCTCTTCGCGTACGGCATCGCGTTCGGGCTGGCCGCCGCCGTGCAGGCCGTGGTCGCCGCCGGGGTGGCGTACTGGATCTTCGGTCTGGAGACCGCCGGCAGCATCGGGCTGGTGATCGGCATCGCGGTCGTCGACGCCGTGCTCGGCGTCGCCCTCGGGCTGCTGTGCAGCGCCTTCGCCCGCACCGAGTTCCAGGCAGTACAGTTCCTGCCAGTCGTGGTGATCCCCCAACTGCTGCTCTGCGGGCTGTTCGTGGCCCGCGACCAGATGGCCGGTTGGCTCCAGGCGCTCAGCAACGCCTTCCCCCTGTCGTACGCCATCGAGGCGTTGCAGGAGGTCGGCGCCCACGCCGAGCCCACCGGCCGGATGTGGCGGGACGTCGCGGTGGTGGTCGGGGCGGTGGTGCTGGCGCTGGTGCTCGCGGCGGCCACCCTGCGGCGGCGCAGCGGCTGAGAGCGCGGCAGCCGTGGGCCGACCGGCCCACGGCTGCCAGGTGGACGAGACGAAGGGCGGCGATGACGCGGCGGACCGGCCGACGACCCGGCAACCCGGACACCCGGGAGGCGATCCTCGACGCCGCGCGCACGACGTTCGCGGAGCGCGGCTTCGACTCCGCGTCCATCCGCGCCATCGCTGGCACGGCGGGTGTCGACCCCGCGCTGGTGCACCACTACTTCGGCAGCAAGGACCAGCTCTTCCTCACCGCGATGAACATCCCGGTCGACCCGGCCCAGGTGGTGCCGACGGTGCTCGCCGGTGACCGGGACGGTGCCGGTGAGCGCCTGGTGCGCACCTTCCTCGGCGTCTGGGACTCCCCCGCCGGCAGTGCCGCGCAGGCGCTGCTGCGTTCCGCCGTGAGCAACGAGTGGACCGCCCGGCTGCTGCGTGAGTTCGTCACCGCCCAGATCCTGCGCCGGGTGCTCGAACAGCTCGACGTCGACCCGGCCCAACTGCCGCTACGTGGTTCGCTGGTGGCCACCCAGATGATCGGCCTGGCGATGATGCGATACGTGGTGCGCCTGGAGCCGGTCGCGTCGGCGGACCCGGAAACCCTGGTCGCGACGGTCGGGCCGACCATCCAGCGGTACCTCACCGGGCCGCTGCCGGCCTGAGGTCCCTGCGACCTCCCAGCCACCGTGATCCACTCCGGTTCGGCGACCTCGCGGTATCCGAGTGCCAGGGACACCCCCACATCGGCGAACCCGAGTGGATCAAGGCCGAACGCGCGGCGGGCGGGCACCGGCCGGGAGCCGCAGCGGCGGCAGCAGCCTCGGCAGGTCGGCCGGGTCGACCACCGGGTCGGGGAAGGCCAGTCGGACCCGACGCCGGGAACCGGGTCGACCGAGGGCGACCACCAGCCCGTAGCGGTCGATGCGCACCACCCGGGGCGCCCCACCCGGAGCCTGCTCGGTCAGCCCGAGCTGCCGACGCAGGTAGTCGGTGACCTGGCCGCTGTCGCCCTCGGCGAGGTCGGCCAGCAGGCGCGCCTCGACCGGGTGCACCGGGTCCGGCTCGGCCTCGGCGTACTCCCCCGGGTCGACCCGGTGCACGACCCCGGCCCGCTCCCAGCGGACCTCGACCACCTCGAAGCGGAACAGCCGGAAGCGGGTGCCCAGGTCGAGCAGGTCACCGGTCGGCTCCACCACGGCGAAGTCGACAGCCGCCCGACGGGCCTCGTCGCCGTGCAGCTCGGCCGCCCAACCGGACACCCACGCCCGACCCAGCCCGGGCGCGCCCGCGGCGGGTGGCAGGTCGAGCACGTCGAGCACCACCGCCACGTCGCTGCCCCCGGCCACCGGTTGCAGGGCGGCGGCCAGATGGCTGGCCACCGGCACCAACAGCAGCACCCGCCCGTCCGGGTCGGTCACGTGCCGGGCATGGTGCGGGCCCGGCCGGTGGGCCAGGTGGACGAGACCGGGCAGGCGCCCGGCGACGAGGGTACGGACGATCTCGGCGGGGTTGGGCCGCATGGGCGCGACCTCCTTCGAAGGTTAGGCTTACCTAAGCCGGAGCCTAGAGCACCTGACCGTCGACGTCCACCACACCGGAACACCACATCACCTGGTCTGCTCCAGCCACGAGGCGTAGAGCAGGCCGTAGACCGAGTCGGCGTCACGCACCAGCTCGTCGTGCGGACCCCGCTGCACCACCCGACCCCGATCCACCACGATCACCTCGTCGGCCGCCTGCGCCGTGGAGAGCCGGTGCGCGATGGCGAGGGTGGTCCGCCCCCGGGTGACCGCGTCCAGGGTGCGCTGCAACCGCACCTCCGTCGCCGGGTCCACCGCGCTGGTCGCCTCGTCCAGCACCAGCAGGTCCGGATCGGCCACGTACGCGCGGGCCAACGCCACCAACTGCCGCTCCCCGACGCTCAGCGCCTCACCACGCTCACCGACCGGCGTGTCCAGACCCGCCGGCAGACCCTCCAACCAGTCCGACAGGCCCAACTCCGTGAAGGCCACGACCAACTGCTCGTCGGTCAACTCCGGCCGGGCGAACCGGACGTTGTCCCCCACCGACGCGTCGAACAGGAACCCGTCCTGCGGCACCATCACCACCCGGGACCGCAACGAGTCGAACCGCACCTGCGCCAACGGCACCCCGGACAGCAACACCGCCCCGTCCGACGGGTCCATCAGCCGGGTCAACAACTTCGCGAAGGTGGTCTTGCCGCTGCCCGTCTCGCCGACCACCGCCACCCGGCTCTTCGCCGCGATCTCCAGGTCGATGTCGTGCAGCACCGGCGGGCCACCCGGGTACGCGAACCGCACACCCGCGAAGCGGATGTCCAACGGCCCACCCGGCAACTCCCGTCCCTGCTCCCCCGGGTCCGCCACGTCCGGGGCGACGTCCAACACGTCCAGCACCCGACGCCAGCCCGCGATCGCGTTCTGCGCCTCGTTGAGCACCTCGGTGGCGATCTGCACCGGCTGGATGAAGAGCGTCACCAGGAACAGGAACGCCGTCAACTGGCCGATCGACAACGTCCCGCCCACGCCGAGCGTCACACCGAGCGCCACCACACCGGCCAACGCCAGCCCCGCCGCCAGCTCACCCACCGAACTGCCCACGATGCTGATCCGGATCGCCCGCTGCTGCGCCAACCGCTGCTTGTCGATGGCCTCGTCCAGCCGCCGCTCGGTACGCCCCGCGATGCCGTACGCCCGGATCACCGGCGCGCCCACCACGCTCTCGCCGATCGCGCCGAGCAACGTTCCGGTGCGCTGCCGCACCGTCGCGTACGCCGTCGCGAGCCGCAGTTGCAACTGCCGGATCACGAACACCGCCGGCAGGAACGCGGCCAACACCACAAGGGTCAACTGCCAGGAGTACGCCAGCATCACGGCAGTCGTGACCACCAGCTGACCGAGGTTGACCAGCAGGATCACCCCACCCCACTGGAGGAACTGGGTGATCTGGTCGACGTCGCTGGTCACCCGAGAGACCAACGACCCACGCCGCTCCGACTGCTGGTGCAACATCGACAGGTCGTGCACGTGCCGGAACGCCCGCGTCCGCACGTTCGCCAACGCCGTCTCGCTCACCGTGAACAGTCGGCGCATCATCAGGTAACCGCAGAGCGTCGTGATCGCCAGGATCGCCGCGGTGATCCCCACGACCGACCACAGCACGCCGAACCTCAAACCACCGACGATGCCCCGGTCGATGCCCTGCTGGACGGCGACCGGCACCGCCACCCGGCCCACCATGTAGACCAACGCCAGGGCCAGCGTGCCGGCCAGGCCGGTCCGCAGCTCCGGCGACAACGCCAGACCCCGACGCAGGGTCTGCCAGGTCGTCTCGGTCCGCTGGTCCCGCTCATCCGTCTTGACGCTCACCGAACCGGCCTTTCGTTCGCGACTGCGGGGCTCCGCTCCGCTGCACTCCTCGCGCTCACCGGGCCCGCCTTCCGTTCGCGACTGTGGGGCTCCGCTCCGCTGCACTCCTCGCGCTCACCGGGCCCGCCTTCCGTTCGCGACTGCGGGGCTCCGCTCCGCTGCACTCCTCGCGCTCACCGGTCCACCTCGATTTCCAGGCCCGAGGGCAGCGGCGCGACGTCATCGCCGTACGGACTCTCCTGCGCGCGTTCGACCTCGGCCTGCTCGTAGGCGGTCACCAGGTCGACGTAGCCCGGCACGGTGGCCAGCAACTCGCTGTGGGTGCCCCGGGCGACCACCCGCCCCTGCTCCACGTAGATGACCTCGTCGGCGAGCGCGATGGTGGCCCGCCGGTACGCCACCACCAGGATCGACGCCACCGGCACACCCGGCTCGGCCGACGACGACCGCAGCCCGGCCAGGATGGCCGCCTCCACCCGGGGGTCCACCGCGCTCGTCGCGTCGTCGAGCACCAGCAGGCGCGGGCGGCCCGCCAGGGCGCGCGCCAGGGTGAGCCGCTGCCGCTGCCCGCCGGAGAGCGAGGTGCCCCGCTCGCCGACCATGGTGTCCAGACCGTCGGGCAGCGCCGCGACGAACCCGTCCGCCTCGGCGAGCCGCAGCGCCGCCCAGACGGCCTCGTCGTCGATGCCCGGCCGGTCCAACGCGATGTTGGCGCGCACCGTGTCGTCGAAGACGAACGGCACCTGGGCGACCAGCGCCACCGTGCCGGCCAGCGACTCGGCGGTCAGCTCGCGGACGTCCACCCCGTCCAGTGTGACGACGCCGGTGTCCGGGTCGACGAGGCGCACCGCCAGCGAGGCGATCGTCGACTTACCGGCGCCGGTCGGCCCGACCAGGGCCACCGTCCGACCGGCCGGCACGGTGAAGCCGACCTCGCCGAGGACCTGCGCGCCGGGCTGGTGCGCCTCGGCCGGCGGGTAGGAGAAGTGCACGTCGCTGAAGGTGAGAGCGGCCGGGGCGGAACCGGCCGGGTCGAGAACGCGCTGCCCGTACGGCATCTCACCGGTGGCGTCGAGCACCCGGCGGACCCGGTCCCAGCCGGCGACGCTGCGCGGCAGCTCGGCCAGGACCCAACCGATGGCCCGCACCGGGAAGGCCAGCACGGTGAAGAGGAAGGCCACGCTCACCAGCTCGGTCACGCTCACCGCGCCCTGGCGCAGCCGGAACGCCCCGACCACCAGCACGGCGAGGGTGCCGAGGCTGGGCAGGGTCTCCAACAGCGGGTCGAAGACGCCGCGCAGCCGACCGACCGCGATCAACGAGTCGCGCAGCTCGCCGGCGCGGCCCGCGAACCGGGCGGTCTCCTGCGCCTCGCGACCCATCGTCTTGACCACCAGGGCGCCGTCGAAGCTCTCGTGGGCGATGCCGCTGACCTCGGCGCGCAGCCGCTGGGCCCGGGCCTGCCGGGGCGCCATCCGGCGGGAGTAGACGACGTTGAGGGCGAACAGCGCGGGGAAGACCGCCAGGCCGACCAGGGCGAGCGCCCAGTCGGTGGCGAAGAGCGACACGATCGCGCCGACCAGCATCACCAGCGTGCCGACGGCGAAGGGCAGCGGCGCGATCGGGTACCAGGCCGCCTCCACGTCGGAGTTGGCGTTGGACAGCAACGTGCCGGTGGAGTTGCGGTGGTGCCAGGACAGCGGCAGCTCCAGGTACCGGCGGGTGACCCGGCGGCGGTAGGACGCCTGGAGGCGGTACTGCATGTAGCCGGCCCCGAGCCGGCGGCCGACGATGCCGGCCACCCGCAGCACGCTGATCCCGAACAACGCCGTCGCGGCCAGCGCGAGGGTGCCCGCGCCCACCTCGCCGCGCTCGATGGCCGGGAGCGCCACCTCGCCGATGACCGTCCCGACGACCCGCGCGCTGATGATGATCATTCCGCCGAAGAGCACGCTGCCGACGACCGCCACCGCGAAGATCCGTGGCTGCTCGCGAATGGCCTGCCGCAGGACCCCCAGTCCTCGACTGAGCACGTCCCGACTTGTCCTGCTCGCCACGCTCTCCCCCGCCGTAAGCGTCAATTATCTCCCTCATCCTTACCGGTCCGGGCCAGCACCGCCGACCCCGACCGGATATGTCGACCGTCACGTAGCGGACGGCCGCGTCGTCCCCGGCATCCGCCGCCGCGCGCCGACGGGTCGCCGGGCCTACGATCAGCCCATGCCGCGGTACGCCCGAGCCGAGCGCGAGGCGCTGGCCGATCTCCTGCTGGCCCTCGGGCCGGACGCCCCGACGATCAACGAGGGCTGGGCGACCCGTGACCTCGCCGCGCACCTGGTGCTGCGGGAACGTCGCCCGGACGCGGCCGGGGGGATCGTGCTGCCGCCGCTGCGCGGCTACGCCGAGAAGGTCCGTCGGCGACTCGCCGCGCGGCCCTATCCCGACCTGGTCGCACAGGTCCGCCGCCCGCCGCTCTGGAGCCCGGTCAGCAATCCGGTGACCGACGAACCGGCCAACCTGATGGAGTTCTTCATCCACCACGAGGACGTCCGCCGGGCCGGCTCCGGCTGGCAGCCGCGGGACCTGCCCGCCGACCTGCAGGGCGCGCTGTGGAGGCGGGCCAGCCCGATGGCGCGGTTGGCGCTGCGCCGCTTCCCGGCGGACCTCTACGTGCAGGCGCCCGGGCACGGTGAGCTGTCCGTCGGTCGAGGGGGCGAGCGGTTGCGGGTGGTCGGCCCTCCGGCGGAGCTGGTCCTGTTCCTCTCCGGTCGCCAACGGGTGGCCCGGGTCCAACTGGACGGACCCGCGGAGGCGGCACGACGGCTTCGTGCCGCCAGCCTGGGAATGTGACCGTCTGTACCTAAACGGACACGAAACAGGTGTGGAATTCCCCACACCCAACGAAACATGCAGATACCTCCTCCCGTACGCTTCACCGCGCCGCTCCGCGCCGGGCGGCACGAAGTGGGGGCGCACTGTGCGAAGTTTCGCGATGTCGGCGCTGCGGGAGCCCCCGTTCTCCACGGGGCGCCATGGCGCCACGGAGCAGGTGGCGAGCGAGAGCGTCGAGTGGGCGCGCACGTTCGGGCTGGTCGATTCCAGCGAACGTGTGCGTCGACTGCAGGGAGCCGACGCCGCCGGGCTGTCCGGGCGGGCCTGCCCGGACGGCTCGATCGACGGGCTACGACTGCTCACCGACCTGATCAGCTGGCTCTTCGTGATGGACGACGCCTGCGACGAGGACGGCCTCGGCGCCGACCCGGCCCGGCTGGGTCCGGCGATCAGCACGCTGCTCGACGTGCTGGACCGCTACGGTGACCCGGATGTCCCACCGCCCGCCGTCGGGCCACTCGGTGACGCGCTACACGACCTGTGCCGCCGGATCCGACTGCACGACCATGCGGCCCTGCTGCTGCGCTTCGTCAGCCAGATGCGGGAGTACCTGCTGGCGCTGCTCTGGGAGGCGACCAACCGGGAGCGCCGGCGCGTGCCCGACGTGGCGGAGTACGTCCAACTGCGCCGGCACATCGGTGGGGTGCATCCCTGCCTCACGCTCACCGACCTGGCGTCGGCACGACCTCCCGGGTCGACCCAGCGCGCCGACCCGGCGCTGCTCGCCCTGGATCTGCTGGCGGTGGACCTGGTCTGCTGGTGCAACGACCTCTTCTCCTACGGCAAGGAGAGTCGGGCCGACCCGGACGCGCACAATCTGGTGACGGTGATCGCCCAGGACGGCGACGCCGACGAGCAGGCCGCGCTGCGGGCCGCGGCCAACCGGTTCAACCAGGGCCTGGCGGAGTATCTGGACGCCGAGGAGGCGCTGCTGTCCAGTGGCAACGACGAGGTACGTCTCGCGCTGGCCGCCCGGCGCAACTGGGTGCGGGCCACCTACGACTGGTCAGTCGTGGCTGCCCGGTACGCCTGATTCCGCAGTACCGGTCGGTGGCTTGGGACGGCCGGACGATCACCGGGGCTAGCCGATGCACGGTGGCAGGCAATACTCTTCGGTAACCATCATGACGTGACGCCCGTCACGCCACCACCCCCGAAGGCGGCTACAGCGATGGCTCTCGATGTACCGTACCGCTCCATCCCGGACATGTTCCTCAAGCGTGTGACGGCCACCCCCGACCGGAACGCGTTTGCGTCCCCGACCCCCGACGACGCGGGGCCTGCATGGCTGACCTGGGAGCAGGTCGGCCAGCGTGCCAAAGCGGTCGCCGCCGGCCTGCACGGCCTGGGCGTCGGCCAGGAGGACCCGGTCGCGATCCTCGCCAACACCCGGCTGGACTGGGTGATCGCCGACCTCGGCATCATGTGTGCCGGCGGCGCGACGACCACCGTCTACCCGACCACCGAGCCGGCCGACGCGACGTACATCATCGCCGACTCCGGGTCGAAGGTGCTCTTCGCGGAGAACCCCACCCAGGCCGCGAAGATCGCCGGCGCCGACCTGCCCGCGCTGACCCACGTGGTGCTCCTCGACGGTGCCGCCGACCCGACCGCCGCGATTCCGCAGTTGACGCTCGCCGAGTTGGAGGAACGCGGCACCCGCGCGCTGGCCGCCGAGCCGGATCTGATCGACATGCTGGTGGCCGGCATCGGTCCGGAGCACCTCGCCACGCTGATCTACACCTCCGGCACCACCGGTCGCCCCAAGGGCGTCGAGCTGCTGCACGGCGGCTGGTGCTGGGAGGCCGTGGCACAGGCCGAGGTCGGGCTGCTACGCGACGACGACCTGCAGTACCTGTGGCTGCCGCTGGCCCACTCGTTCGGCAAGACGCTGCTCTGCGGCGCCATCCACGTCGGCCTGCCCACCTACGTCGACGGGCGGGTGGAGAAGCTCGTCGACCTGCTGTCGGTGATCCGTCCGACGCTGATGTGCGGCGCGCCCCGGGTGTTCGAGAAGGTCTACAACCGGGCGGTGACCACCGCGCAGGGCGCGGGCGGCGCGAAGGCGAAGATCTTCGCCTGGGGGGTCCAGGTCGGTAAGGAGAAGGTCGCCCTGGAGCAGGCCGGAAAGCCGGTGCCGGGCGGGTTGAAGCTGCGCTACGGGCTGGCCGAGAAGCTGGTGTTCAGCAAGCTCCAGGCCCGCCTCGGCGGTCGGATGCGGGTGCTGGTGTCCGGCGCCGCCCCGCTGAGCCCCGAGATCGCCACCTTCTTCGCCGCGGCGAACCTGCCGATCAGCGAGGGCTACGGCCTGACCGAGACCAGCGCCGGCAACTTCGTCAACCCGCCCTCGGGGCTGCGGATCGGCACGGTGGGCCGGGCCATGGGTGACCTGGAGTGCCGGATCGACACCGACGGGGAGATCCTGGTGCGTGGTCGGCCGGTGATGCGCGGCTACCACAACCTGCCGGAGGAGACCGCAGCCGCGTTCACCGAGGACGGCTTCTTCCGCACCGGCGACATCGGCAGCCTCGACGAGCAGGGCTACCTGCGGATCACCGACCGCAAGAAGGACCTGGTCAAGACCTCGGGCGGCAAGTACATCGCACCGTCGCACATCGAGGGGATGTTCAAGGCCATCTGCCCGTACACCTCGCAGGCGGTCGTCGTCGGTCAGGCCCGCAACTTCTGCACGATGCTGGTGACGCTGGACCCGGACGCGATCCGGGGCTGGGTCGCCGGTGGGCCGCTGGAGGGGCGCAGCTACGGCGAGATCGTCGCGTCGCCGGAGGCCCGGGCGATGGTCGAGGAGTACGTCGCCCAGCTCAACGCGAAGCTCAACCGCTGGGAGACGATCAAGAAGGTGGCCATCCTGCCGCGCGATCTGACGATCGAGGACGGCGAGATCACCCCGTCGCTCAAGATCAAGCGTCGTGGTGTGGAGAGCAACTTCGCCGCCCAGATCGAGGAGATGTACGCGGGCACGCTCGCCGAGCTGTGAGGGGTGGCCGACGGCCCCGTACCCGGGCGGGTACGGGGCCGTCGGCCTTCGGCGCGGCACTGCTGCGGCCGTCGACCTTCGGCGTCCGGGCTCAGGCGATGACGGTGGGCTCGCGCCACCGTTGCCGGCCGGTCCGGTCCAGGTCGTAGCGGACCGCCGCGATCCGCCCCACCGCCTCCACCAGGTCCGCGGCGGGCAGGGTGAACGGCAGCCGCAGGAACCGTTCCAGGGTGCCGTCCAGGCCGAACCGGGGGCCGGGTGCCAGTCGTACGCCGACCTCCTCGGCGGCCCGGGCCAACGCGCTGGAGACCGGGCCGTCCAACTCGGCCCAGAGCGTCACGCCGCCCCGGGGCACGGTCACCCGCCAGTCCGGCAACCGTTGCGCCAGCGCGCCGAGCAGGGCGTCGCGTTGGGCGGCCAATGTGACGCGTCGGTCGGTGACGATCGCGTCAGCGTGGGCGAGCAGGTGCACCGCCACCAGTTGGTCCAGCACCGGGCTGGCCATGTCCACCCCGACCCGCACGGCGGCCAGCCGCTGCACCTGCGGCGCGGAGGCGCGCACCCAGCCGATCCGCAGACCACCCCAGTAGGGCTTGCTCATCCCGCCGATGCTGATCACGCGGCTGTGCCGGTCGTACACGCCGACCGGTGGTGGCACCTCGGTGCCGTCCAGCGGCAGGTCCACGAAGGATTCGTCGACGACCAGGTCGGTGCCCACCGCGTGGGCGGCGGCCACCACCCGCTCGCGGAGCGCGGCGGGCATCAGGTGCCCGGTCGGGTTCTGGAACTCCGGAATCAGGTAGGCCAGCTTGGGCCGGGTCTGCCGGAGGCCGCCCAGCAGCAGGTCGGAATCCCAGCCGTCGGCGGCCAGACCGTGGGTGGTGATCCGGGCCCGTCGCCCGGCCAGCGCGGCGAGCGCGTTGGGGTAGGTCGGGGACTCGACCAGCACACTGCCACCCGGGGCCAGGGCGAGGCGCAGCACCAAGTCCAGGGCGTGCTGGGTGCCGCTGGTGACCATGATCTGGTCGGCCGACGTGGGCAGCCCCCGGGCGGTGTACCCGTCGGCCACCGCCTCGCGCAGCTCGATGATGCCGGTCGGGTGGTAACCGGCTCCGCCCAGGTAGCGGGGCAGGTCCTCGGCGGCGGCCCGGGCCGCGTCCAGCAGTTGCGGTGGGGCGGCCGGTGCGGCGGCGCCGAGGTCGATCATGTCCTGGTCGTCGAGCGGGGTCCACAGGCCGGTGCTGGCGACCCGGTGGTTGCCGGGCAGCATCGTCCAGCTACCCGCGCCCCGGCGGCTGGCCAGGTGCCCGGTCTCGCGCAGGTGCCGGTACGCGGCGGTGACCGTGGTCCGGCTGATCCGCAGCGCCTCGGCCAACTCCCGTTCCGCGGGGAGGCGGACGCCCAGCGGCAGGCGACCGTCGGCGAGCAGACCGCGCACCGCACCGGCCAGGGCGGCGTAGTCGGGGCTGCGTCGGCGGCCCGGGAGGGCATGCCACTGCCCGAGCAGGCGAGCCAATTGGACTCCTCGCACCTGACCAGTCATGCCACTCCCCCGATATTGGCTTCTTCTACGACGAGGATTGGCACCTAGGGTGGCATGCATGGCATTGCTTGGCAATCTGCGGCACCGGCCGGTTCGACGGTTGGTCCAGCTCTACCTCGGGCTCGGCCTGTACGGCGTCAGCATGGCCCTGATGGTCCGCTCCGACCTGGGCCTCGACCCGTGGGACGTGTTTCACCAGGGCCTCTCCAAGCTGACGGGGCTCTCGTTCGGCACCGTCACCATCGGCGTCGGCGCGCTGGTGCTGCTGCTCTGGATCCCACTGCGGCAACGGCCCGGCCTCGGCACGGTCAGCAACGTCGTGGTGATCGGCCTGGTCGTGGATGCCACTCTGGCCCTGCTGCCCGCCGGTGGTCCGCTCGGCGTCCGGCTGGCACTGCTGATCAGCGGGATCGTCGCCAACGGTGCCGCCACCGGCCTCTACCTCGGCGCCCGGCTGGGCCCCGGCCCCCGGGACGGGCTGATGACCGGCTTCGTGGCCCGTCGGCCCGGCTGGTCGATCCGGCTGGTGCGCACCGCCATCGAGGTCACCGTGCTGGCGCTGGGCTGGCTGCTCGGCGGCACCGTCGGCCTGGGCACCATCGCGTACGCGCTGGCCATCGGCCCGTTGGCGCAGTTCTTCATCCCGCTGTTCGCCGTGCCCGAGGCCGCGCCCGAGCAGGCCGCAGCGGCCGACGACGCGCCCGACAGGGCCGCAACGGCCGATCCGGCACCCGGCGACACCGCACCGGTCGCCCCCACCGGCTGAACTCTCACCGACCGTTCGCGAGCCGACACGCGGTGGTGCTCCACAGTGTTCAGATGGAGGGTGGGTGTTCCCTTCCGGGACGCGCGCCGTCATCATCTCCTCATGGGGGAGAACGGTTGGCGCTGGACGGACGCCTGGATCTTCGTGTCGCTGGTGATCGCGAGCGGTGCCGGTCGGCACCGTCGGTCGGCGACGAGCAGACGGCCGGAGGGCGTCCGCCTGACCGACGTGCTCTCCACCGCTGACCACCTCAACCACACGATCCCGCAGCGGCACGAGGTGGAAGCCGCGGTCCAGCGGCTGGTCGGCGCCGGGCTGGTCAGCGTCGCCGACGGCTGGTTCCGGATCACCGCAGAGGGTGAGCAGCTCTGGCGTACCCGCCCGCGGGCGGGTGTGGCGACCATGGTGGACACGGTGCAGGGGGTGCTGACCCGTCGACACGCGCCCGGCAGCGCCGACTGGAACCTGGACGAGGCCGACCACGCGGCGGCCGTCCAGGAGTACGCGGTTCGGTCCATCCCGACGCCCCGCCGATCCCCGGAGGGGCACTCCGGAGGGCACTGAACGGCTCAGCGCACCGGGTGACCGCTGTCGCGCAACGCATCCTTGACCTGCGCCACCGTCAGCTCGCCGAAGTGGAAGACGCTGGCGGCGAGCACCGCGTCCGCCCCGGCGCCGATCGCGGGCGGAAAGTGGGCCACCTCGCCGGCACCGCCACTGGCCACCACCGGCACGTCCACCACCGCTCGTACCGCGGCGATCAGCTCCAGGTCGAAGCCGGCCTTGGTGCCGTCGGCGTCCATCGAGTTGAGCAGGATCTCTCCCGCGCCCAGCTCGGCGCTCCGGGCCGCCCACCGCACGGCGTCCATCCCGGTGCCGCGCCGGCCGCCATGGGTGGTGACCTCGAAGCCGCTGGTCGTCACACCGTCCGGGGCCCGGCGTACGTCGAGGGAGAGCACGAGCACCTGCCGGCCGAACCGGTCGGCGATCTCGGCGATCAGCTCCGGACGGGCGATCGCGGCGGTGTTCACGCCCACCTTGTCCGCCCCGGCACGCAGCAGGGTGTCCACGTCGGCGACCTGCCGGACCCCACCGCCGACGGTCAGCGGGATGAACACCGACTCGGCGGTACGACGCACCACGTCGAGCATGGTGCCCCGGTCGCTCGACGACGCGGTGACGTCGAGGAAGGTCAGCTCGTCCGCGCCCGCCCGGTCGTACGCGGCGGCCAACTCCACCGGGTCGCCGGCGTCACGCAGGTCGAGGAAGTTGACGCCCTTGACCACCCGTCCGGCATCCACGTCCAGACAGGGGATCACCCGTACCGCCACGGTCATGCCGCGAGCCTATCTCCCGCGTGCGGCACGGCGGTCGACCCGTTCGGGTCGAGCGCCGTGCCGCGCTTGCGGGTTGATCCTCTCCGTTTCGCCAAAGTTGGGGTATCCCTGGCGCTTGGATACCGCCATATCGGCGAGCTCGAGTGGATCAAGGGGTGTCGTGGAACCGAGGTGGGCGTCACACGCGGACGAGCATCTTGCCCAGGTTCTCGCCGCGCAGGAGGCCGAGGAAGGCCGCCGGAGCGTTCTCGATGCCGTCCACGATCGTCTCGTCGTAGGACAGCGTGCCGTCGCGCAGCCAACCGGCGACGTCGCGGACGAACGCCGGACGCACGGCGTTGTGGTCGTTGACCAGGAAGCCGCGCAGGGTGAGCCGCTTACCGATGACCAGCGCCAGGTTGCGCGGGGCGGCCGGCGGCTCGGTGTCGTTGTACTGCGCGATCATGCCGCAGATGGCGACCCGGCCGTGCAGGTTCATGGCGGAGATCGCCGCCTCCAGGTGGTCGCCGCCGACGTTGTCGAAGTACACGTCGACGCCGTCCGGGGCCGCCGTCCGCAGCGAGTCGCGGACCGGCCCGTCGTGGTAGTCGAAGGCGGCGTCGAAGCCCAGGGCCCGCAGCCGCTCGACCTTGGCCGCCGACCCGGCACTGCCGACGACCCGCCCGGCGCCCTTGAGCTTGGCGATCTGGCCGACCAGACTGCCGACCGCCCCGGCCGCGGCGGAGACGAACACCGTCTCGCCGGGCTTCATCGCGGCCACCTCAAGCAGCCCGGCGTACGCGGTCAGCCCGGTCATGCCCAGCACGCTCAGGTACGCGCTGACCGGGGCGATGCTCGGGTCGACCGGCCGGGCGGCGGTGGCGTCGAGCAGCGCGTACTCCCGCCAGCCCAGCCCGTGCAGGACGGTGGCCCCGACGGCGATGTCCGCCGCCGCACTGGCCACCACCTCGCCGATCGCGGCGCCGTCGAGCGGCGCGTCGAGGGCGAACGGCGCGACGTACGACTTGACGTCGTTCATCCGTCCCCGCATGTACGGGTCGACGGACAGGTACTGGTTACGGACCACGATCTGGCCCGGCCCCGGCGTCGGGACGTCGGTCTCGACGAGCCGGAAATTGTCGTCGGTGGGCCAGCCCTCGGGGCGGCTGGCCAGGTGGATCTCACGGTTGCTGGTCACGGGGTGGTCGTCCTCTCGTCCGCGGTGGGTTGCCTGGGGGCGCGGGTCAGGCCGCCAGGGCCTCGCGGACGGTCAGGGCGACGTCGATGTTGCCGCGGGTGGCGTTCGAGTAGGGGCAGACCTGGTGGGCCTGCTCGACCAACTGCTCGGCGACCTCGCGGGGCACGGCGGGCAGGTCGACGACGAGCTGCACGGTGAGCCCGAAGCCGCCGCTGCCGTTCGGGCCGATGCCCACCTCGGCGGCGACCACGGAGCCGGTCACGTCTGCCTTGGCCCGACGGGCCACCACCCGAAGCGCGCTGTGGAAGCAGGCCGCGTAGCCGGCGGCGAAGAGCTGCTCCGGGTTGGCCGCGCCACCGGCGCCACCCATCTCCTTCGGCACGGCCAGGTCGAGCGCGAGGGTGCCGTCGGAGGTCTCGACGTGGCCGTCCCGGCCGTCGCCGCTGGCGGTCGCTGACGCGGTGTAGAGGACCTGCATGATGGTCACTGCTCCTTCTGTCGGTGGATGGTGTCGGCGACCTGGGTGAGAGTGTCGCGCAGCGCGACCAACTCGGCGACGCCCAGCCCGGTGGCCTGGGCGACGCACATCGGGACGTGGTCGACCTGTCGGCGCAGGGCGCGGCCCTGCTCGGTGAGGCCCACCTCGACCCGCCGCTCGTCGTGGGCCGACCGTCGGCGGACCACCAGCCCCGCCCCCTCCAGCCGCTTGAGCAGCGGGGAGAGCGTGCCGGAGTCCAGCCGCAGCTCGGTGCCCAGCTCGGACACCGTGCGGGGGTCGTCGGGGCGCTCCCAGAGCACCAGCAGCACCAGGTACTGCGGGTAGGTCAACCCGAACTCGTCGAGGATCGGCCGGTAGACGTCGGTCAGGGCGCGCGACGCGCTGTAGAGCGCGAAGCACACCTGCCGGCGCAGCACCAGGTCATCGGTCACGGTTGAACCGTAGTCCACAATTAAGTTGTGCACAACCTAATCGGGCCGACCGTGGCTCGGCCGGGCACACCCTCAGCGATCGCCGAGGTACGCCTCCAACTCCACCTCGACCAGGTGCTCCGGGTCCAACAGACCGGCCACCACCACCAGGGTCGCCGCCGGCCGGACCGCTCCGAAGACCGCGTTGTGCGCCCGGCCCACCTCGTCCGCGTGCCGCCGGTCGGTCACGTACATCCTGGTCCGCACCACGTCACCCGGCTCCACGCCGACCTCGGCCAACGCGTCCAGGCCGATCCGCAGCGCCTGCGCGGTCTGCGCGGCGGCGTCACCGACGTGCACCACCCGACCGTCGACAGTCGCCGTGCAGCCGGCCGTCCAGGCCCGGTCACCGGCCCGGACCACCCGGGAATAGCCGTAGCTCTGCTCCCAGGGGCCACCCGATCCCAACCGGGTGACGGTCACGCCTCGGCCAGGGTCCGCAGCGCCTCGGACACCGTGAAGGCGCCCGCGTAGAGCGCCTTACCGGCGATCACGCCCTCCACCCCCACCGACTCCAGGGTCGCCAACGCCCGCAGGTCGTCCAGCGTGGACACCCCACCGGAGGCGATCACCGGCCGGTCGGTACGAGCACACACCTCACGCAGCAGGTCCAGGTTCGGCCCGCGCATCGTGCCGTCCTTGGTGATGTCGGTGACCACGTACCGACTCCCACCCGCCTTGTCCAACCGCTCCAGCACCTCGTACAGGTCGCCGCCGTCGCGGGTCCAACCCCGCGCGGACAGGGTCCGACCCCGCACGTCCAACCCGATGGCCACCCGGTCGCCGTACTCGCCGACGACCCGGTCACACCACACCGGGTCCTCCAGGGCGGCCGTGCCGATGTTCACCCGGGCCGCACCGGTGCCCAACGCCGCGCGCAACGACTCGTCGTCGCGGATGCCACCCGACAGCTCCACCTTCACGTCCAACTGGCGCACCACCTCGGCGAGCAGGTGCGCGTTGGTGCCCCGCCCGAACGCCGCGTCCAGGTCGACCAGGTGGATCCACTCCGCGCCGTCCCGCTGCCAGGCGAGCGCCGCGTCCAACGGGTCGCCGTAGACGCTCTCGCTTCCGAGGGCGCCCTGCACGAGCCGGACGGCCCGGCCGTCGGCGACATCCACGGCGGGTAACAGGGTCAGGCTCAACGTCTTCTCCTCGATCAGCTACGACGGTCCAGGGCGATCACCACGATCGCCGGCAGTACGAGCAGCAAGAGCACGATCAACGCGACACGCAACGCCACATTGTCGACGAACGTCCAGATCAGAATCAGCGCCGCGCCGGTGAGCAGTACGATCGCCGCCCGCTCACCCCGGGTGTGCCGGGCCAGCCGACCCGAGCGCCCCCGTCGCACCTGCGGCGTCAACCGACGCACCACAGCGCGTCGGCGCTGCCGGCGAGCCACCTTCCGCTGCCGGACCGCCCGCTCCCTGGCCTGCTCCGCCTCCCGCTCCGCCCTCCGGCGGGCCCGCTCCCGGCTCACCGCGACGCCCCCGCGTCGGGCACCGGGCGACGACGCTCAACCACCGCTGGGCAACGTGGCGAGCCAGTTGCGCAGCAGCGCGGCACCGGTGTCAGCGGACTTCTCCGGGTGGAACTGGGCCGCCGAGAGCGGGCCGCGCTCCACCGCGGCGACGAAATCCACGTCGTGGTGGGCGGTGGTCACGGTGGCACCGGCAGCGGCCAGCGCCACCGGATCCCCCACCGCGTACGAGTGGACGAAGTAGAACCGGCTCTGCTCCGGCAACCCGCCGAAGAGCACCGACTCCCCCGGCGCCCGGACCGTGTTCCAGCCCATGTGCGGCAGCCGCCGGGCGGCCAACCGGGTCACGCCACCGGGCAGCAACCCGAGCCCCTTGGACACCACACCGTGCTCCTCGCCGTACTCGAAGAGCACCTGCATGCCCACGCAGATCCCCAGCACCGGTCGGCCCGCCGCCACCCGCTCGGCGATCACCGGGCCGGCGCCCAACGCCTCGATCCCGGCCATGCACGCCGCGTACGCGCCCACCCCCGGCACCACCAGGCCATCCGCGGCGGCCGCCGACGACAGGTCGTCGGTCACCCGCACGTCCGCTCCGGCGGCGGCCAACGCCCGCTCCGCCGACCGCAGGTTGCCCGAGCCGTAGTCGAGCACCACCACGTCGCTCATGCGTCAGACCCCGGCAACAGCCACAACACCCCACCGACCGTGGCGAGCACCGCGAGCAACGCGGTGACGCCCACCACGCCCTTCGACGCGCCCTGGCGGTACAGCGACCACACGCCACCCACCAACACCCCGGCCAAAATCAACAACAACGTCGGCAACACGGCGCCCATCAGAGCCACCCGCCATTCGCGACTGCGGGGCTCCGCTCCGCTGCACTCCTCGCGCTCATCAGTTCCACCCGCCATTCGCGACTGCGGGGCTCCGCTCCGCTGCACTCCTCGCGCTCATCAGTTCCACCCGCCATTCGCGACTGCGGGGCTCCGCTCCGCTGCACTCCTCGCGCTCATCAGAGCGCACCCTTCGTGCTGGGGATCGCACCGGCCGCGCGCGGGTCGATCGAGGTGGCCTCGCGCAACGCCCGGGAGACCGCCTTGAACTGCGCCTCCACCACGTGGTGCGCGTCCGGGTGACCGCCCGGCCGGGCCGCCCGCAGCACGTCGACGTGCAGCGTGACCCGGGCCGCCTGCCCGAAGGACTCCCAGATGTGCCGGGTCATGCTCGTCGCGTACACCGGCCCGATGTACGGGGCCAGAACCGGCTCGTCGTGCACCACGTACGGCCGACCGGAGAGGTCCACCGCGGCCCGGACCAGCACCTCGTCCATCGGCACGGTCGCCGAACCGTACCGTCGGATGCCCGCCTTGTCGCCCAATGCCTGGTCGAACGCGGCGCCCAGGGCGAGCGCGGTGTCCTCGATCGTGTGGTGCGCGTCGATCTCCAGGTCACCCACCGTGCGCACGGTCAGGTCGAAACCGCCGTGCCGGGCGATCTGGTGCAGCATGTGGTCGTAGAAGCCCACGCCGGTGCTGATCTCGGCGGCGCCGGTGCCGTCGAGGTCGATCTCGACGAGGACCTTGGTCTCCTTGGTGATCCGCTCCACCCGGGCGGTCCGGCTCATCGCTTGCCTCTCGATCGCGACTGCGGGGCTCGCAAGCTCACTCCTCGCGCTCCCACGTGACTGTCTCCATTGCGGTAAGGAAGGCGTCGGTCTCGGCGGCGGTGCCCGCGGTCACCCGCAGCCAACCGGGCAGACCGACGTCCCGGACCAGCACGCCCTGGGCCAGCAGGGCCTTCCAGACGGTGGCCTGGTCGCCGCCCACCTCGAAGAGCACGAAGTTGGCGTCACTGTCGGCGACCCGCAACCCGCGCTCGCGCAACGTCGCCACGATCCGGTCCCGCTGCGCCATGATCGCGCTCACCGTACCGAGAAGGGCGTCGCGGTGGGTCACCGCCGCCCGCGCGGCGGCCTGGGTGAGTGCGGACAGGTGGTACGGCAGTCGGACGAGCTGCACCGCCTCCACCACCGCCGGGTCGGCGGCCAGGTAACCCAGCCGCCCACCGGCGAAGCCGAACGCCTTGCTCATCGTGCGGCTGACCACCAGCCGGGGGTGGCCGGGCAGCACCGCGAGGGCACTGACCGTCCCGGGGCGGGCGAACTCGGCGTACGCCTCGTCGACCACCACCATGCCCGGCGCGACGTCGAGCACCGCGGCGATCACCGCCGGATCGAGTGCCGTGCCGGTGGGGTTGTTCGGCGAGCAGAGGAAGACCACGTCCGGCTGGTGCTCGCGGACCTGGGCGACCGCCTCCTCGGCGGTCAACCCGAAGTCGACGCCACGCACGGCGGGCACCCACCGGGTGCCGGTGCCCAGCGCCAACAGCGGGTGCATCGAGTACGCCGGAACGAAGCCGAGAGCGCTGCGCCCCGGCCCACCGAACGCCTGGAGCAACTGCTGCTGGATCTCGTTGGAGCCGTTGGCCGCCCACACCTGCTCGACGGTGAGCCCGTGACCGAGATATTCGGCCAGGTCGGCGCGGAGCGCCACCGCGTCCCGGTCCGGGTAGCGGTTCAACTCACGCAGTTCGGCCGCGAGCGCCTTGCCGATCGCCTCGACCACCGGCTCCGGCACCGGGTAGGAGTTCTCGTTGGTGTTGAGCCGCACCGGCACGTCCAACTGCGGCGCCCCGTACGGCGACAGCCCCCGCAGGTCATCGCGGATCGGCAGGTCGTCAAGGCTGCTCATGCCGCCTCCCCGTTTCGCGAGAAGGCGGCACGAGACACCAGACGACCGAGCCGGCCGGTCCGCTCGCTGCGCTCGCTCACGCCGCCCCCTCCGGGAAGCGCGCCTGGACCGCCTGGCCGTGCGCGGGCAGGTCCTCGACCGTCGCCAGGGTGACCACGTGCGGGGCCACGTCCCG
Source organism: Micromonospora sp. WMMD964 (assembly GCF_029581455.1). Lineage (NCBI taxonomy): Bacteria > Bacillati > Actinomycetota > Actinomycetes > Micromonosporales > Micromonosporaceae > Micromonospora > Micromonospora sp. WMMD964. The sequence continues at coordinate 6,027,136 of NZ_CP120860.1, forward strand.
CAGCGCGGCCTCGGTGTACTCGATCAGGTGCACGCCGCGCAGGAACGACTGCACCGACAGACCGGAGGAGTGCCGGGCGCAGCCGCCGGTGGGCAGCACGTGGTTGGACCCGGCGCAGTAGTCGCCGAGCGACACCGGCGACCAGGCGCCCACGAAGATCGCCCCGGCGTTGCGTACCCGCAGCGCCCACTCCCGGGCGTCGGCCGTCTGGATCTCCAGGTGCTCGGCCGCGTACGCGTCGACCACCCGCAGCCCCGCCTCCAGGTCGTCGACGAGCACCACGCCGCTCTGCTCGCCGGTCAGCGCGGTGGTCACCCGCTCGGCGTGCTTGGTCGCCGGCACCTGCCGGGCCAGCTCCCGCTCGACCGCCTCGACCAGCGTCGGCGACGGGGTGACCAGCACGCTCGCGGCCAGCGGGTCGTGCTCGGCCTGACTGATCAGGTCGGCGGCCACGTGCGCCGGGTCGGCCGTGTCGTCGGCCAGGATGGCGATCTCGGTCGGCCCGGCCTCGGCGTCGATGCCGACCACGCCCCGCAGCAACCGCTTGGCGGCGGTCACCCAGATGTTGCCCGGGCCGGTGATCAGATCGACCGGGTCGCACCGCAGCTCACCCGCGGGGTCGACCGCCGCGCCGTACGCCAGCATCGCCACCGCCTGGGCGCCGCCCACGGCGTACACCTCGTCGACGCCGAGCAGCGCGCACGCGGCGAGCACCCGGGCGTCGGGCAGACCACCGTTGTCCTTCTGCGGCGGGCTCACCACCACCAGTGACCGCACGCCCGCCGCCTGAGCGGGGACGACGTTCATCACCACCGTCGACGGGTACATCGCCAGGCCGCCGGGCACGTAGAGACCGACCCGGTCGACCGGCAGCCACCGCTCGGTGACAGTGCCACCGGGCACCACCTGCGTGACGTGGTCGGTGCGCCGCTGGTCGGCGTGCACCCGACGGGCCCGGCTGATCGACTCCAGGAGCGCGGCGCGCACAGCCGGGTCGAGCACCCCCTCGGCCTCGGTGATGGCCTCGACCGGCACCCGCAGCACCTCCGGGGAGATGCCGTCGAACCGCTCGCTGGCCTCCCGGATCGCCGGGTAACCATGCTCGCGGACCGCCTCCACCAGCGGTCGGATCCGCTCGACGGCGACCGACACGTCGAGCTGGGCACGGGGCAGCAGGCGGCGCGGGTCTCCGAGACCGTTGCGCAGGTCGATCCGGTTCAGCACCCTTGCGAGTCTAGGCGGCCCGCCCGCGACGCACCCCAGCCGCCCGTACGCCGGGACGGTGAGCCGGGCCACGCCCACCGGGGCGAGATTGGTTAGGCTCGACCATGTGACCGCACGGCTGCCGGTGTTCCCGCTCGCAACGGTGCTCTTTCCCGGGCTGGTGCTGCCGCTGCACATCTTCGAGGAGCGCTACCGGGCGCTGGTCCGACACCTCGTCGACCTGCCCGAGGGTGCGCCCCGCGAGTTCGGTGTGGTGGCCATCCAGGCCGGGTGGGAGGTCGCGCCCGCCGGTCCCGGCGCCCGCGCGACGTCGGGCGTCGGCGACGTCACCCTGCACGAGGTGGGCTGCACCGCCGAGCTGCGCCAGGTGACCGAGCTGGCCGACGGTGGCTTCGACATCGTCACGGTCGGCCGTCGCCGTTTCCGGATCGCCGAGGTCGACGACGACGCGGCTCCCTACCTGACCGCCGACGTCGAGTGGCTGCCCGACCCGTCCGGGCCGGACGAGGTCGCCGACCTGTTGGCCGCCCGGGTGATCGCGGTGTTCCGGCAGTACCTGGGGCTGATCCGCCCCGACCCGGAGGAGATCTCCGAGCAACTGCCGGAGGACCCGACCGTGCTGTCGCATCTGGTGGCGGCGACCGCGGCGCTCACCGTCGACGACCGGCAACGGCTGCTGGCCATCGACGACACCGCCGCGCGGCTCCGCGCCGAGCTGCGACTGCTCAACCGCGAGGCGGCTCTGCTGCGTCAGGTGCGGGCGGTTCCGGTGCCGTTGGCGGAACTGGCGTCCCCGCCGACACCCAACTGAGCCCCGGCTCGGGCTCCGGGCGCAGGCCCGGCCACCGCGACCAGCCGGCCAGCAGGGTGTACGTGATCGCGGCGCCGAACGCCGGCAACAGCAGGTTGCCGTGGGGCACCGGCAGGACACCGAGCAACCAGTCGACCCCACCGGCCCGAAGGTCGGCGGGTTTGGTGAACGACTGCCCGACCGGGGCGGTGTCCAGCAGCCGGTCGAAGGTGGCCAGGCCGATCCGCCGTCCCACCTGCCAGGCCACCGGCGCGGCGGCCAACGCGCCGAGGACGGCGGCGAGCAGCCCGACCGGGCCGCGCCGACGTCGCAGCACGAACCACAGGGCGAGCGCCACCAGCAACCCGAAGGCCAGCCCGAGCAGACTGAACCATCCGTCGGCGGCGATGGGCTGCTCGGGTTGCGGGTCGGCGTAGATCGCCCCCTCGGCGGTCTTGAGCACCGGCGTGTCCGGCGCGAACGCGGCCCAGACCAGCCCGAACGGGACACCCAGGACGGCCACGGCGAGCACACTGGCCAGCACCGTCGCCACGGTGCGCGCCGGACGACGCGGCTCGTCGAAGGTCAACTCCAACGAACTCTGGTACGCGGCCGAGGCGGGGGCGTCACCCGGACCGTCCCCGTGCGGCGGCGTGAGTGGGTGGGCGTCCGACTGCGCACCGGCCTCCGGCTGCGGCCCGGCCTCCGGCTGTGACCCGGGCGGCTGCTCCGCCTGCGGCGGCGCTCCGGCCCCCTGCTCGGTCTGCGGTGAGTCCGCGCTCGGTGTGCGGGATGGCGCGGGTCGGTCGGGCTCGTCGACGGGCCGCGTGGGGTCGGGGTTGTCCGGGCTCACCCGATGATCCTCTCAGGCCCGGTGGACGGCTGGGGCTCCGGTGGCGGCAGACCGGCTCACCGGGCGAAGGGCTCCACCATCATCGCCGCCGCCCGCAACCACGCCTGCCGGGTCTCCGGCTGGAGCTGGTGGTATTCGATGGAAGCCCCGGTCTCCAGCGCCGGGTCGTAGGGCACCACGGCCACCCCACGGGTGCGGGTGGCGAAGTGCCTCTCCAGGTCGTCCTGCAGCGGCGAGCGACCCGGAGTCGGGCAGGAGATGAGGGTGACGGCGTTGTCCGCCAACTCGCCCATGCCCTCCTCGTGCAGCAGGTCGAGCATCCAGTCCGCGCTGAACGCCGCGTCCTCCCGCGGCACCGTGGTCACCACCAACTGGTCGGCGGCCTGCATCACGGTGCGCCAGTTGGGGCTCTCCACGTTGTTGCCGGTGTCGACGCAGACCACGTCGTGGGTGCGCCGCAGCAACTCCAACACCCGCCGGACGGTGAACTGGTCCAGTCGTTGGGCGAAGCGCGGGCTCTCCTCGCCGGCCAGCACGTCGTACGAGCCGTCGGAGGCGTGCCGCAGGTAGTCGTCCAGCCGACCCAGCAGGGTGTCGCCCTCGAGGATCTCGATCTGGGCCAGGTCGGTGACGAGGTGCCGGATCGTCCGGGCGTGCCGGGCGCTGCCGGCCCGCAGCCCGAGGGTGCCGCGCAGCTCGTTGTCGTCCCAGGCCAGCACGCCCTGCCCCCGCACACTGCCGACGGTGGCCGCGGCGAGCACGGTGGCGGTGGTCTTGTGCACCCCGCCCTTGGGGTTGGCGAAGGCGAGCACCCGGGGCGTGCCCAGATCCCGCCGGAGCACCCCGTTGGCTCGTTCCTGCTCCTGGTCGACGCCCTGCGGGCGCCACTCGATCCGGGCCGGGTAGGCACGTTCGACGACCGCCGAGCCGACCGACGGGGCCGGCGGCGGGACCGGTGGTGGCACGACCGGCGCGGCGGGTGGCGCTGCGACCGGCGGGGGCGACGGCACGGCGACCGGATAACCGGTCTCCGGCTGGTAGCCGGTCTCCAGCAGGGCGTACCGCGACTCCACCGGCGGGTCGTTCGGCCGGTAGCCGTTGTCCAGCAACGCGTACCGCGACTGACCGGGGTCGGGAACGGCCGGCGGCGGCTCGGGTTCGGTCCGGTACGTCGGCTCGGCCCGGTAGTCCGGCTCGGCCCGGTAACCGGGCTCGGTCCGGTACGTCGGCTCGGCCCGGTAGTCCGGCTCAGCCCGGTAACCGGGCTCGGACCGGTAACCCGGCTCCGCCCGATAGCCCGGGTCGGGGCGATAGGTCGGCTCGGCGCGGTACGCGGGCTCCGCCCGATAGTCCGGCTCGGACCGGAAGCCGGGCTCGGACCGGTAACCCGGCTCCGTCCGGTACGCCGGGTCCGACCGGTAGTCCGGCTCAGCCCGGTACGCGGGGTCCGCCCGGTAACCCGGCTCGGCCCGGTAGGCGGGGTCGACGCGGTAGGTCGCCTCGGCCCGGTAGTCGGGCTCCGCGCCGTACGACAGATCGGCTGGATGCCCGATGGCCGGTGCCCGCCCGGCGTAGCCGTTGGGGGCCGCGCGCCGTGGCAGCGGGTCCGGCGGCGCGTCGTCGGCACGCCGGTCCGGCTCGGTCTGTTCCGCGCCGCGACCGCCCAGCCGGGCGCGGTCCAACAACGCACGCCACCGCGGCGCTGGTTCGGCCGGCCGGCCCCAGCCGGTCTCACTGCCCTCCACGGCCCGCCCTCCCAGCGCCATCGATCTCCGTCTGACAGGCTACGAACCAAACCCTATTCGGACCACACCTCGGAGCGCACACCAGCCGACGCAGATCACGACGACGCGGGCGACGGCGGTTCGGCACCGGCGCTGTCCGGGGAGGTGGTGATGCTCGGCGGGGGCGGCTCGGTCGGCCCGGGCGGCGACGGCGCGGGCGACGGAATCGTGACGACTGGTGCGGGTTCCGACGATTCGCCCACCGATGCCAGCGGCGCGGGCGCGGGTGGGGTCGACCGCACGGGACCGTCCGGGGTCGACGCCGGACTCGGCCCGGTGTCGGCCGGCGGGCGCACCACGTCGCGCTGCTCGGGCAGTGGTGGCGTGAACACCGTGCGGTCCAGCCGGTACACCTCGGGGGCGGGGTCGACCGCCCGGACGTCGGCTCGGGTCGCCACACCGCGTAGCGCCTCCGGCACGGCACGCACCACGGCGGCGTAGACGCAGGCACAGCCACTCCGGTACGCCGCCGCCTCGGCGGTCGCCACCTCGGCGCCACTGACGTAGCGGTCCCGCAGCTCCCGCTCGGCCGCCCCGTCACCGTCGACGGCGGCGGCTCGGGTGCGGTAGTCGGCGGCTTCGGCGTCCTTGCGGGCCGCCACCTCCTCCATTCCGGCGACCACGTCGTCCGGCACCCGCAGCGCGGGAATCCGGACGATCTCGGTCTGCCGCCCGGGCAGCGGCACCCGCCCGAAGACGGTGGAGACCCCGACGTCGCCCAGCACCGCCGCCAGGCGCTGCGGCGCCAGGTACTCGGTCAGCGTGACGAGTGCGTACGTCCCGTTCCCGCCGGACGAGGCGGACCCGGAGAGCGCGGCCAGGTCGTCGGCGGCGGACCGCAGGTAGCCGGGGACGGAGTCGCCGTCGGTCACACCGACCCGGGTCACCTCGCCCACCGTCCGGTCGCCCACCGGCGCGTCGTCGGCAGCCCAGACCGCGGTGCCCAGGACCGCCGCCGCGGAGAGCACGGCGGCCCAACTGAGCACCCCGGACCGCGCCGACCGGTCGCCGAGCCGGGCCACGGCCCGGGTCAGCTGCGGCAGCAGCCGCTGGTCCAGCTGCCGCAGCAGGTTGCCGGCGCGCACGGGCGGGATCCCCTCGTCGGATCGGTGTCGGGCGGTCGCCGCTCAGTCACGCAGGATCTGAAGCGCACGGTCCAGGTCGTCAGGGTAGTCGCTGACGAACCGGACCTCGTCCCCCGTTCGGGGATGCAGAAAGCTCAGTTCGCGGGCGTGCAACCACTGTCGGGCCAGACCGAGACGGGCCGAGAGGGTGGGGTCGGCGCCGTAGGTCAGATCACCCACGCAGGGGTGCCGCAGGGTGGAGAAGTGGACCCGGATCTGGTGGGTCCGACCGGTCTCCAGCCGGACGTCGACCAGGCTCGCCGCCGGGAACGCCTCCAGGGTGTCGTAGTGGGTGATGCTCGGCTTGCCGCCGGACACCACCGCCCAGCGGTAGTCGTGGGTGGGGTGCCTGTCGATCGGCGCGTCCACCGTCCCGCGCAGCGGGTCCAGGTGACCCTGCACCACCGCGTGGTAGCCCTTGTCCACCTCGCGGTACTTGAAGGCCCGCTTCAACGCCGTGTACGCCTGTTCACTCTTGGCGACCACCATGATCCCGGTGGTCCCCACGTCGAGCCGGTGCACCACGCCCTGGCGCTCGGCGGCGCCACTGGTGGAGATGCGGTGCCCGATCGCGGCGAGGCCGCCGATCACCGTCGGGCCGGTCCACCCGGGGCTCGGGTGGGCCGCCACCCCCACCGGCTTGTCGACCACCACGATGTCGTCGTCGGCGTAGACGACCCGCAGGCCGGGCACCGCCTGCGGCACCACCGTCGGTGGCGCGACCGGGGCGGGCAACGTGACGTCCAGCCAGGAGCCGGCCTTGACCTTGTGCGAGTTGGGCCGGGCGCTGCCGTCGACCAGCGCGTCCCCGGCATCCACCAGGGCCGCGGCGGCGGTGCGGGAGAGCCCGAACAGGCGGGACACGGCCTGGTCCAGTCGCATGCCGTCGAGGCCGTCCGGCACCGGCAGGGAACGGTGGTCGCCGCCGGCGGCGAATGCGGAGGTCATGCCCGCTCCCGCTGGTCGGCGCCCTGGGCGGCGTCGGTCTCGGCCGGGTCGCCGTCGCGGCCGGCCCGCCCGCCGTCACGCTGGCGGCCGGTCAACTCCAACAGCACGGCCAGCAGTACGCCGCAGACCAGCGAGCTGTCCGCCAGGTTGAACACCGGCCACACCTGGCCGTACGGGTCGAACAGGCTGATCATGTCGACCACGTGCCCGTGGAAGGGCGCGGGTGCCCGGAAGATCCGGTCGACGAGGTTGCCCAGCGCGCCACCCAGCACCAGGCCGAGGGAGATCGCCCAGGGCAGTGAGCGGAGCCGCAGTGCCATCCAGACGATCCAGCCGACCACACCGATGGTGATCAGCGGGAAGACCCAGGTGTGGTCCGCCCCGATGCTCCAGGCGGCGCCGCTGTTGCGGGTCAGGCTCAGGTAGACGAACCCGCCGAGCAGTCGGACCGGCTCCCGGTCGGTCAACGCGGCCAGCGCGAGGTGCTTGGTGACCAGGTCGGCCAGCAGGGCCAGCAGGGCGACTCCGGCGAGGATCACGACGGCCCGAGGTCGGCGGGTGCCGCCACCCGGATCGGTGCGGCCGGGTTCGGCGGACGGTACTGCGGTCATGCGCTCCCCATCGACAGTCTCGGCGGTGATCGCTCACCGTCTCATCGCCGCCGGGGAACGGACCTCAGCGCCGTTCCTCCAGCTGCTTGCACGTCACACACTGGGTGGCCGACGGGAATGCGGCGAGGCGCTCGACCGGGATCGGGTTGCCGCACCGCTCGCACCAGCCGTAACCACCCTCGTCGAGGCGCTCCAGCGCGCGCTCCACCTGCGTGATCCGTTCCAGGATGCTGTTGGCGAGAGAGATCTCCTGCTCCCGCTCGAGCGTCTTGGTGCCCGTGTCGGCCTGGTCGTCCCCGGCCGAGTCGGTCAGCCGGTCGCGCTGCAGCTCGGTGATCTCGCTCAGCGTCTGATCGTACTCGGCGCGGAGCTCGTCCCGCCGCGCCGCCAACGCCGCCCGGATCTTCTCGGTCTCCGCAGTGCTCCGGGTGGCCTTGGCCACCGGCTTACGCCCGGCGGTCCTGGTGTCGGCTGGCTTAGCCATGGGTCGCTCCCTCGGCCGGGGAGCCGCGTGGTTAGCGGCATCCTGGTCAGGGGGCGCCGACCAAGGCGTCCCCTAATGGACGAAAAGGGGCGCACGGCGACGTTGGCCGCGCACTCCGGAGGTTGGCAAGAATACGGAACGTACAGGCGTCCGACAACGTGCCGCACCGTCGCACCGCTCAACAGCCCCTAGCCCTGCCAAACTGGGGCAAAGGGAACGCTAGCAGATCAACCAGGCACCTCATCACCGTGTTCGCCAAACCACCGGGCCAACCGACCCCGCCGACTGACCGCCCGCAACCTCCGTTCGGCGGCGTCCCGCACCCCGGCGGTCGCCACGATCAACAGGCTGTCGCCGGTCTTCAGACGGGTGTCCGGCGCGGGCACGAAACCAACCCCGTCGCGCAGCACCAACGTCACCGACGCGCCCAACGGCAGCCGCAGTTCGTCGACGTGCACGCCGGCCAACCGCGAGCCCGGCGGCACCTCCACCTGGAGCAGGTCCGCGCGCATCCGCTCCAGCGGGGCGGTCTCCACGTGGATCTCGGCGGCCTCGGTCGGCGCGGTCACCCCCAACCGACGGGCGAACGGCCCCAGGGCCCCGGCCTGCACCAGCGTGAAGATCACCACCAGCACGAAGACCACGTCGAAGAGACGCTCCGCACCGGGCACCCGCTCGGAGAGCGGAATGGTGGCCAGCACGATCGGCACCGCCCCGCGCAGCCCCGCCCAGGACAGGAACGCCTGTTCGCGGAGGCCGACCCGGAACGGCAACGCCGAGACGGCCACCGACAACGGCCGAGCCAGCAGCACCAGGGCCAGCCCCGCGACCACCGCGGGCAGCACCGCCGAGGCCAGCCGACCCGGTGAGGCCAGCAACCCGAGCAGGACGAACAGCCCGATCTGGGCGAGCCACGCGAGCCCGTCCGCGAAACCCAGGATCGCCTGCCGGTGCGACAACCGGGCGTTACCCAGCAGCACCCCGGCCACGTAGACGGCGAGGAAACCCGAGGCGTGCAGCACCGCTCCGGCGGCGTACGCCAACACGGTGATGCCCACCGCGGCGATCGGATAGAGACCGGCCGACGGCAACGCCGCCCGACGCAGCGCCCAGGTGCCCGCCACACCGGCGCCCACGCCCACCGCCGCGCCCACGCCCAGCTCGTAGCAGACCAACCCGGCCTCGTACCACCACGGATGCGCCCAGCCCTCGTGAGACAGCAGCACCACCAGCAGCACCACCGGGGCGTCGTTCATGCCCGACTCGGCCTCGAGGGTGGCCACCAGCCGGGGCGGCAACCGCAGCCGGCGCAGGGTGGCGAAGACGGCCGCCGCGTCGGTGGACGACAGCACGGCCCCGTAGAGCAACGCCAACCGCCAGTCCAACCCCAACAGAAGGTGTACGGCGACACCGACCACCACGATGCTCACGATCACGCCGACCGTGGAGAGCGCCGAGGCCAGCCCGAGCACCGGCCGTAGCGTGGTCCACCGGGCGGTGAGACCACCCTCCGCGATGATCACGATCAGAGCGCAGAAGCCGAGCGCCCGGGTCAGCTCGACGTCGTCGAAGCGGATGCCCAGCCCGCCCTCGCCGATCGCCACGCCCAGCGCCAGGTAGACGAGGAGGCTGGGCACGCCGAGGCGGGTGGACAGCCGCACCGCACCGACGGCTACCAGCAGCACGGCCGCACCGAGCAGCAGCGCGATGTCCAACCCGGGTGTCACGGCTGCCTGGCCTGGGCGTTCCTCACTCGGCGGATCCGTCGCGCAGTCGGCGCAGCAGCGCGGGCAGCTCCGGCGTGGGCCGGTCGACGAGGAAGAGCTTGTCCCGGCTGGCCGCGCCGGCGCGCAGCGACACCGCGGCCGGCCGAAGCCCCAGGGCGGCTGCCAACGCCCGGCGGGCCGCCTCGGTCGCCCGCCCGTCGACGGCTGGGTCGTGCACGGCGATCACCAGGGCCGGCCCGTGTGGACCGTCGAAGCGCCCACCCACCCGGTCCCGGGAGGAACCGGGCTTCACCCGTACCGCGACGGTGAGCGTCTCCTGCGCGGGCACCGGCGCCGCTTCAGATCGGCCGGACGTCGGCGAGCAGGGCGGTGGCCGGCGCGCAGTGCGCGCAGGGGGTGAAACCGAGTTCGACGGCCTCGGCGACCGGCAGCTCCTCGGGCACCCGGTCGGCGAGGTAGCGGCAACTGGCGAGGTGGTAGCGGGGGTGACCGTCGACCACCTGCACGGCATCGGGGAGTCGCGCCACCCGGGCCGCCTCGGCGGGGGTGACCGACTGCTCCGCCGGCTCGTCGGGCACCGGGCGGCCGTCGTGGAGGGCGCCGTCGGTCGATGTCGAGGACGGCGACGCGGGACTGACCGGCCGGGCGGGAGCGGACACGCCGTCGGCCGTCGTCACGAACGGCGCGGCATCGTCGGCCCGGGAGCCGAGCGGCGGCTCATCGTCGACCGGCGGCTCGGGTGGTTGCCGCCACCCGGTGCCGCCGGTACCGACCGTCGTGGGCACGTGCTGGACCGGCACCTCCGGCTCGGCCAGCGGCGGCCCGTACGCGGAACCCGTGGCCTGGCTGGCCGTGCGGGGTCCGTCGGGGTGTCGCCGGCTGGTCCGATCGGGGTCCACCGTCGCGCGGTTGGCGGCTGCCTGGCGGGCGCCCACCACCAACGCCACGGCGGCCAGCAGACTGGCCGCGATTGAAATGATCAACAGGAAGCTGGACCCACCGGCCAGGCCGAGCACCAGGAGGACCACCGCGACGAGGATGAGCAGGAGACTTGCGACTATCACGGCTCACCCCCGCCGCGTCGTACTGCCAAGGCGGGGCCGGCGACCGTCACCATTGTCGGAGACCGATCGCCGGCCGGTGCTCAGCGTCCGGCTTCGAGGGCGCCGGAGCGCCCGCCGCCACCGTACGAACCGGCGAGGCCCGCGGCGGCCAGCCCGTTGCCGCCGGCGACCCGGCCGGCTTCGGAGCGGGTCATCTCGGCTTCGAGGCCCTGGCCGCGACCGTCGAGGTCCCGCAGCTGGCTCTCCAGGTACGCCTTGAGCCGGGTGCGGTACTCACGCTCGAACTGCTTGAGCTCCTCGATGTGCTTCTGCAGGGCGGTGCGCTTGGCGTCCAGGCCGCCCATGGCCTCCTGGTGCCGCTGGCGGGCGTCCCGCTCGAGGGCGTCAGCCTTCGCGCGTGCCTCCCGGGTCACCTCCTCGGCCTTGCTGCGAGCCTCGGACAGCAGGCTGTCGGCCTCGCGGCGGGCGTCGGACACGTGGTCGTCGGCGGTGCGCTGAGCCATCATCAGCACGCGCAGGGCCTGCTGCTCGCCGTCACCGGTGACCCCTGCGGGGCCGCCGGTCGTGCGGACCTGCTCCAGCTCGGCCTGCATCGCGCGGGCGGCCTGCTCGGCCGCCGACTTGTCGCGCTGCACCCGGTCCAGCTGGGCCTTGACGTCGTTGAGCTCCGCCGCCAGTCGGGCGTCGCCGCCGGGGCCCGCGGGGGCGCCGCCACGGCCGCCGCGCTCCACCTGGGCGCGCAGCTCGTTGTTCTCCTCGATGAGACGGGCGAGCTCGCGCTCGACCTCGTCGAGGAAGGCGTCGACCTCTTCCTCGTCATACCCCCGCTTGCCGATCGGCGGCTTTTTGAAGGCGACGTTGTGGACGTCGGCCGGGGTCAGCGGCATCGAAACTCCTCGGGTCAGTTGCGGCCGCGAAAGCGCGTCGGTCATCAGGCAGATGCCCTGATCGACGGCCCTAACACGAACTCCATCAGCACGAACAGGATAACCAGGAGCACAAGGGAGGCCAGGTCGATGCTCACGGTACCAATTCGCAGCGGAGGGATCACACGCCTCAACGCGTTGAGAGGGGGATCAGTGACGCTCCACACGGATTCCAATCCTGCCGATGCGCCGCGTCCCGGTTGCCAGCGCCGGCCGTACTGCAGGACGGCGCTCAACACGAACCGGGACAGGAGAAGGAGCAGGAAGACATAAAGGATCAGGTACAGCACTTGCAGTAAGATCGACAACACGGTCAGCGACGTCCCTCGGGTCGGGCGGGGTCAACTCAGGCTGAAAAAACCGCCCTCAGCGATCTTGGCCTTGTCCTCAGCGGTGACCTGGACATTAGCCGGTGAGAGCAGGAACACCCGATTGGTCACGCGCTCGATCGTACCGCGCAGGCCGAACGCCAGACCGGCGGCGAAGTCCACCAGACGGCGGGCATCGGCCTCATCCATCTCGGTGAGATTGATGATCACCGGAACCCCGTCGCGGAAGTGCTCACCGATCGTGCGCGCCTCGCGGTAGGTGGTCGGGTGCAGCGTCGTGATCTGGTACCGCTGCTCCTCCTCGGGCAACGCCCGCTCACGTGCCGTGACCTGCGGCGCGAGGGCCAGGTTGTCGCGGGTGTGGTAGGTCAGCGCGCCGGAGGTCTCACCGGCCGACGACCGGGTGATCGACCGGACGCTGGACCGCTCGATCCGCTCCGGACGCTCGCCGTCACCACGCTCGGACTCACCCAACCGCGCGCTCGTGCGCTCGGAGAGCCGCCCCCGCTCGCTGACCCGCGGCCGGGGAGCAGGCGGCTCCTCGGTGTCGTCCTCGTCCTCGTCGGCGAACTCCTCGGCGTACCGGCTCTGCCGGTAACGCGACTCGCGGTAGCCACCCTTGTCGTAGCCACCGTCGTCGTAGGCCCGCTCGTCGTCTTCCTCGACCAGACCGAGCCAGACCCCCGCCTTGCGCAGTGCACCCATCCCGCGCCCTTCCGTCCGCCGTGCGGCACGCGCCCCCGTGCCATGTCGCCCGTCGCGAGTGGACAACCATGCCCATCGGACCGAGACGGCAATCCCCCGGCGCGCGATTCGCGTCGCGCGCCACGACCCCCGACCAGGAGACGCCGCCTCTGAAACAACACTGATGTAATTTGCATGTCTCGCGGTCAGGCTACCGCAGCGTGGAACGCATTCCGAGCAACGCGCTACCGACGCGGACATGTGTCGCGCCATATCGGATCGCGACCTCGAAATCGCCACTCATCCCCGCGGACAGCTCTGTCGCTCCCGGGTGGACGCGCCGAAACACGTCGGCAACCTCGGCGAGGCCGGCGAATGCCCGCTCCGGTTCCCAACCCAGTGGAGCGACCGCCATGAGGCCGACCAGACGCAGCCCGGACGCGTCGGCCACCGCCTCGGCCACCGGCTCCAGCCCGGCGCCCGGATCGGCCGACCCGGGCAACGCCCCGCCCCGGGCCGCGTCGCCGTCGATGCTCACCTGGACCAGGACGTCGAGCGGAGACTCCCGGTCGGCGGTCGCGGTGGCCAACGCCCGGGCCAGCCGGACACTGTCGACGGAGTGCACCACGTCGGCGTACCGGACCACCGAGCGGGCCTTGTTGCGCTGCAACTGACCGATGAAATGCCACCGGGGACGCACCCCGGCCGCCGCCACCTCGGCGGCCTTGACGGCCGCCTCCTGGTCGCGGTTCTCCCCCATGTCGGTCACCCCGAGCCCGGCCAACGCCAACACGTCGCCGGCCGGGTAGGTCTTGGTCACCGCGATCATCGTGACGTCGGCGCGGTCCCGTCCGGCGAGCGCGCAGGCGTCGGCGATCCGGGACCGCACCTGAGCGAGGCCGGCCGCGATCTCGGCGTGCCGTTCCGGCCGCACCGTGGCTGAGCTGTCGGTCATCGGCGCTGCTCAGGAACCGTTCTTGAGGAAGTCGGGAACGTCCACGTCGTCGAAGAGCACGCGGCGCGGCGACTGCGCCGGAGCCGGATTGGTCGCCGGTGCCGACACCGGCGTGCTCTGCGGCGCCGGCTGGTTGGTGTTGGTCTTGCGGGTCGGCTCGGCCGCCTTGTACGCGGGCGTACCGCCGTCGAAGCCCGCCGCGATGACCGTCACCCGCACCTCGTCGCCGAGCGCGTCGTCGATCACCGCACCGAAGATGATGTTGGCGTCCGGGTGGGCCGCGTCGGTGACCAGCTGGGCGGCGTCGTTGATCTCGAACAGGCCGAGGTCGGAACCGCCGGCGATGGAGAGCAGCACGCCGCGCGCGCCGTCCATGCTCTGCTCCAGCAGCGGGCTGGAGATGGCCGCCTCGGCCGCCTCCACCGCGCGGTTCTCACCGCGGGCGCTGCCGATGCCCATCAACGCGCTGCCGGCGCCGCTCATCACGCTCTTGACGTCGGCGAAGTCCAGGTTGATCAGACCCGGGGTGGTGATCAGGTCGGTGATGCCCTGCACACCGGAGAGCAGCACCTGGTCGGCCGTGCGGAACGCGTCCATCATGCTGATGTTGCGGTCGCCCAGGGCCAGCAGCCGGTCGTTCGGGATCACGATCAGCGTGTCGCACTGGTTGCGGAGTTCGTCTATCCCCGACTCGGCCTGCACCTGACGGCGCTTGCCCTCGAAGGAGAACGGGCGGGTCACCACACCGATCGTCAGCGCGCCGAGCTTGCGCGCGATGTTGGCCACCACGGGCGCGCCACCGGTGCCGGTGCCGCCGCCCTCACCGCAGGTCACGAAGACCATGTCGGCGCCCTTGAGCACCTCCTCGATCTCGTCGCGGTGGTCCTCGGCGGCGTTCTTGCCGACGTCCGGGTTGGCCCCGGCCCCCAGGCCGCGGGTCAGCTCCCGGCCGACGTCGAGCTTCACGTCGGCGTCACTCATCAGCAGCGCCTGCGCATCGGTGTTGATCGCGATGAACTCGACGCCCTTGAGCCCAACCTCGATCATCCGGTTGACGGCGTTGACGCCGCCGCCCCCGATGCCGACGACCTTGATGACCGCCAGGTAGTTGTGCGGAGGTGTCATCTCCGGTCCTTTCCTTCGAGATTGGCTTCGGCCGACCGGGTACGGCGTGGCCAGACCAGCGGCCGACGACAGCTGTCACCAGCGAGGATCAGGGGTGAACCCTCACCCTCTACTAGAGGCTTACAGTTATGTCAACCACTGAACCTCTTCGGGGCAACGTAAGCGCCACCACGCCATGAGCCAAGGACCCGCCCGGCGTGTCGCCGGGCGGAGCGCAACGGGTCACGGCGTCACGCGCTTCCCGGTTCACCGGAAGGTCACCACGTCCGGCGCGCTCACGTCGATCCGATCGGCGTCCTGGTCGAGCAGCGCGGTGGCCACCCGCGCCTTGTCGGTGCCCCGCGTCGCGTCGCCCCAGACCACCGTCCGGTCCCCCTTCAGCCGCAGGGTGATCCGGGCCAGCCCTTCCACGTTCACGTCCACCACCTCGGCGCGCAGCTGCGGGGTCAGCGCCACGAGCACCTCCAGCCCGGCGCGGGTGCCCGGGTCGTCGGCGGCCGGTCGGCCCACCGTCACCTGGGGCAACTCGGCGGGTCGTTGATCCACTGTGCGGAACGCCACCCCGCTGCGGTCGATCAGGGCGAACCGCTGCCCCTGCGGCACCGCCGCCACCGGAGTCCGCTCGGTCACCCGCACCACGAGCGTGCCGGGCCAATCCCGGGACACGGTGGCCCGCTCCACCGGGGCCAGCGCGCCGACGCGACGGGCGGCGGCGGCCAGGTCCACCCGGGCCAGCGGCACCCCGTCCGGCACCGCCACCGCGTCGTGCACCTGCACCGGGGTCACCAGGTCGGCACCCTCGACCCGTACCTCCCGCACACCGAACAGCCCGGTGCCGAGCACCGTCCAGGCGACCAGCCCGGCCAGCGCGAGCACCCCGGCGGCCACCGCCCAGGGAAGTGCGGCGCGCATCCGGCGCTGCCGGGCCCGGGCCATGAACCGGCGGGTCGAGGGCGGAACGGCGTCCCGACCGGCCCGGACGAGTTGCCAACGCCGGGCCGGACCACGGCGCGGTACGCCGCCGTCGCCGGCGCTGGTCCGCCCTCGGGCCGGCCCGGGACTCATCCGGCCGTGGGCGCCGTGCCGCCGGGGGCGGCGGTGCCACCGAGGGCCGCACCGTCGCCGCCGGCCGTGGCCCCACCCGGCACCGGATCACCGAGCACCGGGGCGGCGCCCACCGGGTCGACCGTCGCGGAGCCGGCCGTCCGCTCCCCCAGCGCGGCCAGCAACTCGTCGCCCATCAGCGAGATCGGCGGGGCACCCATGGTCACCACCACGTCCCCCGGGCGGGCCCGACGGGCCACCTCGACCGGCGCGGCCTCCCACGAGTCGACGAAGACCTTGCGCTCGGCGGGCAGGTCCACCGCCGCGATCAGCGCCGCCGAGCCCTCGCCGGGCTGGCGCAGCTCGCCCGGCCCGAAGACCTCGAGCAGCACCACCTCGTCGGCGATGGCGAGGGCCTCCGCGATCTCCGCCTGGTTGTCGCGGGTGCGGTACAGCCGGTACGGCTGGAAGACGACGATCAACCGCCCGTCCCCGGCCACCTCGCGCAGCGTCTGCAACGCCAGCGTCATCGACGTCGGGTGGTAGGCGTACTCGTCGTAGACCAGCACGCCGTCCGCGACACCCTTGCGCTCGAAGCGCCGTCGCACCCCGGGAAAGACCGCCAGCGCGGCCTCCGCCGCCTCCAGAGGCAGCTCCAGGAGGTACGCGGCCAGCACCGCGGAGGCGCTGTTGAGCCCCATGTGCCGCCCCGGCACCGGCAGCCGGAACTCGCCCAGCGACCGGCCGTCGATGGCGGCCAGGTAGCGCACCCCACGCGCCGAGGAGGAGATCTCGGTCAACCGCAGGTCGGCGTCGGCGGCCTCGCCGTAGGTGAACACCCGCCGCCCCTCGCCGCGAAGGCTCTCGGCCAGCCGTCGACCGCCCGCGTCGTCGGCGCAGGTGATGATGAACCCGTCCGGGTCGGTGAGGCGCGCGAACTCCACGAACGCCGCCTCCAGCGTCGCGTAGTCGCCGTAGGTGTTCAGGTGGTCCGCCTCGACGTTGGTGATGATCGAGACGTACGGGCGGTAGATCAGGAACGACCGGTCGCTCTCGTCCGCCTCGACCACGAAGTGCTCGCCGGTGCCGTGGTGGGCGCCCGAGCCGACCTCGGAGATCTCGCCGCCGATCACGAAGGACGGGTCCACCCCGGCCTGCTGCAACACCATCGTCACCATCGACGTGGTGGTGGTCTTGCCGTGCGTCCCGGCCACCGCGATCGCCCGGCGACCGGTCATCGCCGCGGCCAACGCCTCGGAGCGGTGCAGCACCCGCAGGCCGCGCCGACGCGCCTCGACCAGCTCCAGGTGGTCCTGCGGGATGGCCGAGGAGTAGACGACGGTGTCGACCCCGTCGAGGTTGGTCGCCTCGTGGCTGAGGTAGATGGTGCCGCCGAGCGCCCGCAGCCCGGCGAGGGAGGGCCACTCCCGCAGATCGCTGCCGGAGACCCGGATGCCCCGGGTGAGCAGCAGCCGGGCCACGCCGAGCATGCCCACCCCACCGACACCGATCAGATGGACCGTGCCCAGGTCCTCGGCGGTGAGCGTGCCGGCCGGGGTGAACTGCGCGGTCATCGGGCCACCGCCTGCAGCACGAAGGAGCGCAGCGCCTCGTCACCGTCCCGTCGCCCGTACCTCGCCGCGGCGGCGCCCATCCCCTGCAACCGCTGCGGGTCGCGGATGAGCGGGATGACGGTGCGCTCCAGCCAGTCCGGGGTGAGTTCGGCGTCGTCGACCAGGATCCCGCCGCCGGCCTCCACCACGGGCAGGGCGTTGCGCCGCTGCTCCTGGTTGCTGTGCGGGTACGGCACGTAGATCGTCGGCAGCCCGATCGCGGAGACCTCGGCGACGGTCATCGCGCCGCCCCGGGCCAGCATCAGGTCGGCTGCGGCGTAGCCCAGCTCCATCTCGGACAGGTACGGCAGGGTCACGTACGGCACGGGGAGGTCGGTGGGGATCGGCACCGGCTCGTTGCGGGCGCCCATCACGTGCAGCACCTGCACGCCGTTGCGGGCCAACTCCTTGGCCGCCCCGGACACCGCCAGGTTGATCGAGCGGGCGCCCGACGAGCCGCCGGAGACGAAGAGCACCGGCAGGTCCGGGCGGAGCCCGAAGTGGGCGCGGGCGGCGTTGCGCAGCGCGTACCGGTCCAGTGCGGCGATGCTGCGGCGCAGCGGCACCCCGACGATGGTGGCGTCGCGCAGCGACTCGGCCTGGCTCGGCTGGTGCGGGAAGCCGACGGCGACGTTCTTGGTGAACTTCATCCCGAGCCGGTTGGCCACGCCCGGCGGCACGTTCACCTCGTGGATCACCATGGGCATCTCCCGACGCCAGGCGGCCAGGTAGGCCGGCACCGAGACGTACCCGCCGAAGCCGACGACCACGTCGGCCTTCACCTCGTCGATCACCTTGCCCGCGGCGCGCGCCGCGGTCCACATCCGGCCCGGGGTACGGACCAGGTTCATGTTGACCGACCGGGGCAGCTGGTACGCCGGGATCGGCCGCAGATCGTAGCCCTGCGGCGGGATCAGGTCGTTCTCCATGCCGCGTGGTGTGCCGAGGCAGGTGATCCGGACGCCCGGGTCGTGTCGGCGCAGGCAGTCGGCGAAGGCGAGCAGCGGGTAGACGTGCCCCCCGGTGCCACCTCCCGCGAGCACCACCGAACGCAGCGGACCCATCAGCGTCTCCTCTCGCTCGCCGTACCCTGACGGCTCCGGCCCTGCCGGACACCGCGCGGTGCGGCCTGGTCGTCCTTCCGTCGCTCCCGCGACCGGGGCACGGGCCCTCGGGCCGCCGGTGGCGTCGCCGGTCGGCGGCGCCGGCCGGGAAGCGGCGGCAACGGGGCCCAGAGTAGTCGGACCCACCGGGCCGGCGGACGGGCATGCAGTGCTCTGGCCGCATCGGGTTCGGCGCGGGCGAAGGACGCCAGCATGCCGATGCCCGCCAACGTCACCACCAGGGCACTTCCGCCGTCGGAGATGAACGGCAGCGGCAGGCCGGTGATCGGCAGCAGCCCGACCACCCCACCGATGTTGATCACGGCTTGGCTGACCAGCCAGGTGGTCACCGCGGCGGCGGCGAGCCGCCGGAACGGGTCGTCGACCCGGCGGGCGATCCGCAACCCGGTGTACGCGAGGACGGCGAACAGGGCGAGCACCACCGCACAGCCGATCACGCCCAACTCCTCGGCGATGATCGCGAAGATGAAGTCGTTGTGCGCCTCGGGCAGCCAGTCCCACTTCAGGCTGCCCTTGCCCAGCCCGACGCCGAACCAGCCGCCGTGCTCGATGGCCAGCCGCCCCTGGTAGAACTGGAGACAGTCGTTGAGCTTGCAGGTCTCCGGGTCCGGCGGGCTGAAGAACATGGCCAGCCGGGCGAGGCGGTAGTTGTCCGCGCCGCGCTCGCCGGAGCCGGCCCCGAGCGAGGCCACCGCGACGAGCAGGCCGACGCCGAGCAGGCCGACCACGGTCAGCACGCCGAAGACCCGCATCCGGACGCCGGCGGCCCAGAGCAGCCCCACCACCAGGGCCAGTAGGCAGAGCATCGTGCCGACGTCGTTGTAACCGACAAGCACGAAGAGCAGGCCCATCACCGGGAAGAGCGGGGTGGCCAGTTCCCGCCACCAACCCAACGCGGCACCCTTGCGGGCGATCAGGTGCGCGCCCCACAACACCAGCGCGAACTTGGCCAACTCCGAGGGCTGCACCTGGATCCCGCCGATGAACAGCCAGAGCAGCCGCGCCTCGAGCGGACCGACCCGGGCGGAGTCCTGGTCGGTCAGCCGGGCGTAGGCGAGCAGCAGGTTGAGCAGGAGCAACAGCCCGATCGAGGCGAACAGCAGCGGCCGGCCCAGCGACCGGTAGGTGCTGGCGGGCAGCCGCTGACAGACCCAGAACGCGCCGATGCCGATCACCGCGAAGATGGCCTGCTTGGTCACCGACGCCGAGGCGTTGCCGTCCTCGGCGTAGTCCTTCACGCTGGTCGCCGAGAAGACCATGGTCAACCCGATCAGCAGCAGCAGGCCGGCACAGGACAGCAGCAGGTAGTAGGAGGCCAGCGGCCGGTCCAGCAGGCCGCGCAACGCGGCGAGCCCGGCGGCCCCGTCCAGCCCGCGTAGCGGCACCGCCGGTGGCGGTTCCGCCGTGCGTGGCGCCCCGCCCGGCTCCGGGCCGCGGGCGTCGTCCGGCGGCGCCCCGGCCTCCGCGGTACGTGCCGAGCCCGGTGACCGTCGCGGTCGGTTGGCTGTCCTGTCGTCGGTGCCTGGTTCCTCCCCCACCCCGACATCATCACCGCTAGCCACGCCCGGCGAGCCCACAACGAGACCCCCGGCGTGTCGGACCGGGAAGATCCGCACGACATCGGGGAAATTGCTGCCTCAGAGCACGCCGAGACAGCAACGTCGCCGACGTTGCGCGGATCTTGGGCAGGCGCAGCCCCGGGCGCCGGGGCGTCCGGGGCGGGGCCGAGGGTCGGGGGTCGGCGGGAGGCCCGGGTGCGGGTCAGGTCATGTTGGCCAGGAACTCGCTGTAGAACAGGCCCAGGGCGATGGCCACGCCGATTCCCGCGATGATCCAGAAACGCACCACGATGTTGACCTCGCTCCAGCCTGCCAACTCGAAGTGGTGCTGGAGCGGAGACATCCGGAAGACCCGTTTGCCGGTGGTCTTGAAGGAGATGATCTGGATCACCACGGACATCGTGATGATCACGAAGAGCCCACCGATGATCGGCAGCAGCAGGATGGTGCGGGTGGACATCGCCATGCCGGCGATCAGGCCGCCCAGCCCCAACGCCCCGGTGTCACCCATGAAGATCCGCGCCGGGGACGTGTTCCACCACAGGAAGCCCACACAGGCCCCGGCCGCCGCCCCGGCTATCAGCGCGATCTCCAACGGGTCGCGGACCTCGTAGCAGTACGGCTGGGTGTAGCTCGGGTCGGCGCACCAGTGCCGGTACTGCCAGAACGCGATAAGCGCGTACGCGGCGAGCACCATCACCGAGGCGCCGGTGGCCAGACCGTCCAGACCGTCGGTGAGGTTCACGCCGTTCGTCGCGGCCATCACCACGAAGATGAAGATGATCACCGCGCCGACCTTGCTGACCTCCAGGAAGTCGATGTCCCGGATGAAGCTCAGCGTGGTGCTGCCCACGGTCTCGGTGTTCGTCGCCCTACCCGTGGCGTCGGTCATCGTGCTGGGGAACCACAGCGCGATCACCCCGAAGACCGCGCCGACCAGGATCTGGCCGAGCAGCTTGCCCCGCTTGTTGAGGCCGGCGCTGTTGCGCTTGCGCACCTTGAGGAAGTCGTCGATGAAGCCCACCGCGCCGGAGAAGACCATCAGCCCCAGCAGCACCAACGCCGTGATGGTCGGCTCCACCTGGGCGATCTGGGCGTCCGGCAGGGTGGTCAGCGCCAGGTGTCCGGCCACGTACGCGATGACCGTGGCCAGGATGAAGACCACGCCGCCCATCGTCGGCGTGCCCTTCTTGCCCTGGTGCATGGCCGGGCCCTCGGCCCGGATCGGCTGGCCGGCCTTCAGCCGGGTGAACACCTTGATCGCGATCGGGGTGCAGAAGAGCGAGACGATGAAGGCCACCCCGACGGCGACGATGACCGCCCTCATCGGCCGGCCTCCCCGGCGGCGGCGTCGGCGCGCAGGGCGTCGGCCACCTCCCAGGTCCGATACCGGGAGCCCTTGACCAGGACGACGTCACCCGGTCGTAGTTCGCTCCGCAGCACCTCGACGGCCGCTGCCTGATCGGTGAGCAGCACCGACTCTCCTCCCCAGTTCGCTACCGCTGTCGCGCCTTCGTGGATCGGCGCAGCCGGCTCACCCACCACGAGGAGCCGGTCGACACCCAGTTCGGCGGCGAGTCGACCGACCTCGGCGTGGCCGTCCCGCTCGAACGGGCCCAGCTCGGCCATGTAACCGAGCACCGCGACGGTACGCCGCCCCTGGCCGATGCCGGCCAGCGCCCGCACCGCCACCGCCATCGAGGCCGGGTTGGCGTTGTACGAGTCGTCGATGACCGTCACCCCGTCGGGCCGGTCGAAGACGTCCATCCGCCGGGTCGAGACCAGGCCCAGCTCACCGAGGGCCGTGGCCAGCTCCGCCAGCGGCATGCCCAGCTCCCGGGCGACCGCCGCCGCGGCGAGCGTGTTACCGACCTGGTGGCGGCCGGTCAGACCGAGCCGCACCGGCACGCGCCCCTCCGGGGTGACCAGGGTGTACGACGGGTGCCCCCGCTCGTCCAACGTGACGTCCTCGGCGCGTACGTCGGCGTCCGACGCCTCGCCGTAGCGGACCACCCGGGCCTCGGTGCGGCTCGCCATCGCGGCCACCCGGGGGTCGTCGGCGTTCAGCACGGCCAGTCCGTCGGCCGGCAGGGCCTCGACCAGCTCGCCCTTGGCCAGCGCGATGTTGTCCTGCGAGCCGAACTCGCCGATGTGCGACGTGCCGACGTTGAGCACCACGGAGATCCGCGGCGGCACCAGCTCGCACAGGTACCGCACGTGCCCGATCCCGCGGGCGCCCTTCTCCATCACCAGGTAGCGGGTGTCCGGTCCGGCCTGCAGGGCGGTGTACGGGTGGCCCAGTTCGTTGTTGAACGAGCCGGGCGGCGCCACCGTGGCCCCGAGCCGGGCGGTGAGCTGGCCGATCAGGTCCTTGGTGGTGGTCTTGCCGGAGGAGCCGGTCACCCCGACCACGGTCAGGTCGGGGAGCCGGTCCACCGCGGCGCGGGCCAACCGGCCCATCGCGGTCAGCGCGTCGTCGACGATCACCATCGGCACCCCGGGCACCTCGCGGCTGCCCAGCACCGCCACCGCGCCGGCCTCGATGGCCGTCGCCGCATAGTCGTGCCCGTCGACCTTCTCCCCGGGGAAGGCCACGAAGAGCGACCCCGGACCCACCTTGCGCGAGTCGAACTCGACGCTGCCGGTGACGGTGGCGGCCGGGTCGGCGGCGACGAGCCGCCCCTCGACGGCGGCGGCCACCTCGGCCAGGCTCAACGCGATCATCGCTGACCCGCCGGGTCCTCGAAGCGGGCCCGCAGCGCGGCGGCCAACTCGATGCTGTCGTCGAACGGGAACACCTCGCCCGCCACCTCCTGGCCCCGCTCGTGCCCCTTGCCGAGCAGCGCGATCACGTCACCCGGCTCGGCCAGCCGGACCGCCTCGTCGATCGCGGCGCGGCGGCCCGCCACCTCCACGATCCGGGCGGCGGTGGCGGCCCGGTACGCCCCGGCGAGCACCTCGGCGCGGATCTCCGCCGGGTCCTCGGTACGCGGGTTGTCGTCGGTCACCAGCACCACGTCGGCTCCCTCCGCCGCGGCGGCGCCCATCACCGGCCGCTTGCCCCGGTCCCGGTCCCCGCCGGCGCCGATCACGCAGATCAGCCGACCGGCGCTCAGCTCCCGCAGCGCGGCCAGCGCGGCCACTATCGCGTCCGACTTGTGCGCGTAGTCGACGACGCCGCGTACCGGGGCGGTGACGTCGACCAGTTGCAGGCGACCCGGCACGCCACCGCAGGCCGCCACGCCGTCCGCCGCGGTCTGCGGGGCCACCCCGGCGCCGACCAGCGCGGCGATCGCCAGCAGCGCGTTCGCCACGTTGTGCCGCCCGGGCAACGCCACCCCGCCGGACAGGACCACGCCGTCCGGGCCGTGCGCGGTGAACCGCTGGGCGTACCCCTCGCCGCTCACGCCGTCGGCCCACCAGGTCGCGCCCTGGTCGCCGGCCGCCGAGTAGGTGACGGTGGCCGGCTTGTACAGCGACTTGAGGGCGGGGTCGTCGTGGTTGAGCACCTCGACCGCGCACCGCCCGTCGAAGAGCTGGGCCTTGGCGGCGAAGTAGTCGTCGCTGTCGGCGTGGAAGTCCAGGTGGTCGGAGCCGAAGTTGGTGTAGCCGCCGACGGCGAACCGCACACCACCCACCCGGCCCATGGCCAGCGCGTGGCTGGAGACCTCCATGACCACGGCCGTCACCCCCCGCTCGCGGGCGGTGGCCAGCATGGCGTGCAGGTCGGTCGCCTCCGGGGTGGTACGCACGCTGTCGATCACCAGGTCACCGAGGCGCGTCTCCACCGTGCCGATCAGCCCGGTGGTGTGGCCGGCGGCCCGCAGCCCCGACTCGACCAGGTACGCGGTGGACGTCTTCCCGGCGGTGCCGGTGATCCCGATGACGGTCAGGTCGGCGGTCGGGTCGCCGTACACGGCCGAGGCCAGCTCGCCGAGCACGGCACGCGGGTCGGGCACCACCAGGACCGGGAGACCGCTCCCGGCGGCCGTCTCCGCACCCGCCGGGTCGGTCAGTAGGGCCACGGCACCCGCTTCGGCGGCGCCGGCGGCGAACTCCGCGCCGTGCCGACGGGCACCGGGCAGGGCCGCGTACAGGTCGCCGGGGCGGACCTCACCGCTGGCGTGGGTGGCCCCGGTGACGAGCACCGCGGCGGCGTCCGCCGGGAGGTCGACGGCGAGTCGGACGGCAAGATCACCGAGCCGGACTCCGGTCACGGTACGTGGACGTGGATTGCCGGGCACGGCGTCAGACCCTACCCGGTCGTCCGGTTCCGGCCGCACAGCCGCCCCGGTGGTTCGTCGGCACTCACCGATGATGTCCCGCCGTCGCTGCTCAGCGCGGATAGACAGTGAACTTGGGTGCGGAACCGCCGGTGGACGGCGGCACGCGGTAGTGACGCAGAGTGAACTGCATCATGTCGCGGAACGCCGGCCCGGCGATCGCCGCGCCGTTGGATTTGGGCGCGTACGCGAAGACCGCGATGACGTATTGGGGGTTCTCGGCGGGGGCCATCCCGATGAACGAGGACACCTCGCCGGGCTGCTTCTTGCCGTCCACCAGCCGCCATCCGGTGCCGGTCTTGCCCGCGACCCGGTAGCCGGGGACGGCGGCGGCCAGGCCGGTGGCGTTGTCGACGGTGGTGACCGCCTCCAGCATGGTGCGCAACGCCGCCGCGTTCTGCGGGCTGAGCACCGAACGGGTCACCGGCGCCGGTGTGGGGGTGCGCTTGCCGTCCGGGCCGATCACCTCCTTGACCAGGTGCGGCTGCACGTACGTGCCGTTGTTGGCGATGGCGGCGTACGCGGCGGCCATCTGCAACGGGGTGGCGTCGACGCTGTGCCCGATCGGCACCGACCCCTCCGACGACTCGCTCCACTCGTCGGCCGGCAGCAGCCGCCCGCTGGCCTCCCCCGGCATGCCCTCGCCGGTGGGCTTACCCAGCCCGAACCGCTTCTGGTAGTCGATCAGCCGGTCCCGGCCGAGCTTGTCGGCGATGGTGATCGTGCCGACGTTCGACGAGTAGGCGAGCATCCCCGGGATGCTCATCCGCTTGCCGTTGGCGGGGTGGGTGTCGGGGAACCAGGTGTCGCCCTTCTTGATGGCGTTGGCGATGGGCAGCGTGGTGTCCGGCGTGATGACACCCTCCTGCAACGCCGCGCCGAAGGTGATCGCCTTGTGGATCGATCCGGGGTCGACGACGAAACTCGTCGCCGCGTCCTCCCGGGCGACCGGGTCGCTCGGCAACGGTTTCGCCGCGCTGTAGGTGGGATTGCTGGCCTGGGCCAGCACCGCGCCGGAGGGGATCTCGATGATCACGGCCGCGCCGGTGCCACCGGGCGCCTGGGCCATGCCCGCGCTGAGGATCTGCTGGGTGCGGAACTGGAGGTCACGGTCGATGGTGAGGGCCAGCGAGCTGCCCGGCTTCGCGGGGATGGTCCGGCTGTAGCCGCCCGGGATCGGTGCGGCGAGGTCGCCGAGACCGGCCTCGTACACCCGCTTGCCGTCCTGCCCGGCGAGCACGTCGTCGAAGCGGGCCTCCAGACCCTCCAGCCCGGCCATGTCCTGGCTGGTGAAGCCGATCAGGTTGGCCGCCAGGTCGCCGCCGGGCACGTCGCGGCGTTCGTCGCGGTGCACCCCGATGCCGGGCAGTTCGAGCGCCTGCACCTGCTTGGCGGTCGCGATCTCCACACCCCGGGCCAGGTACGCGAACCGCGACTCGACGCCGTTCTCCAGCTTGCGGGGCTTCATCAGCTCGACCAGCTTCGACGCCGGGATGCCGAGCAACGGGGAGAGCGCCTTCGCGGTGCCGGGCGGGTCCTCGACCTCGGTCGGGTCGACCGAGACGTACCGCGCCTCGACGCTGCGGGCCAGCGGTGCGCCGGTGGTGTCGTAGATCGCCCCGCGCGGCGCGGGTAGCTCGACGGTGCGGGTGCGGTCGGCGGTGCCGCCGCCGGCGTACGCCGGGGCGTCGACCGCCTGGAGGAAGACCAGCCGGATTCCGATGCTGGCGAACAGTGTCAGGGCGAGCGCGGTGCCCAGTCGCAGCCGCAGCCGCGAGTCGGCCAGCTTCGGCGGGCGCGGCGGCTTGCGGGACGGGCGGCGGGCCACCGGCCGGTCGGCGCGGCGCGGCGCACGAGGCGTGGTCCGGCGGCGCGGTGCGGGCTCGTCGACACCCGGAGCACGCGGGGTACGCGGGGAGACGGTGCGCACGACGCCGCCGCGCCCGGCCGCCGGGGCGTCGCGTCGGCCGGAACGCGCGGCGGCCCGGCCGCCGTCGAGCACCTGCAACGCCGGCCGGAACGGGTCGCCGGAGCGGGTGCTGCGCGGCGTACGACGCTGCTCGGCGCCGCCACCGCGAGCCGCCGTGCCGCGGTCCTCGCGGACGGTCCGACCCCTCGGGGTGTACGCCCGAGCGCCGGAGATACCCCCGATCCCGGGCTCACCGGTGCGCGGCTCGTCGTCGGCGGGCCTGGCCTCACGCGAAGAACCGCGCCGGGCCCCCTTCGGGTCCCGGCGCGGCTCGTCCGACCTCGGTGGCACCGGTCAGCCTCCCGTGCCCTGGCTGGTCACCGACCGCTGGCCGGTGGCGGGCTGCGGCACCTCCAGCGTCTTGCCGTCCGGCAGCCGGATGTAGCCCGGCTCCCCGGCGTCCACCAGGCCCAGCCGCCGCGCCTCGGCGGTCAGGTTGCCCGGCGCCTCGGCCTCGGCGATCTGCTTGTCCAGTTGCTGCTTCTCCAGGTCCAGTCGAGCCTGCTGCTGCTGCAACCGCTCCAACCGGAACGCGTTCTCGTTGATCTTGGTGTTGACCGCCAGGATGCCCAGCACCCCGCCGACCACCAGCACCACGATCAGCGCCGCGAACGGCGCACGCGGCACCGACACCGGCGGTGGTGGCGCCACCCGCAGCCGGGGCGGGCGCGCGCCACCGGCAGCGCCGGCCTTCTCGACCGGCCGCAGCGCGGCGGTGCCCTGAGTGGGGAACTCGCGCGCCCCCCGGGCGCGAGTCTCCCCCTGCCGGTTCACTCGATCGATGCGTGGCGTACCGTTTCCGAGGCGCGGAGCCCGCTCCGCCGCGGTCCGGCCCCCCGACCGCGGTGCGCGCTGCTCGCCGCCGGCGTACCGGCGGTCGCGCTTGTCAATGCTCATGTCCCTCCCCCTCAACATCCGTCCCTCTGCCGTCCCGGTGCCCCTGACCCCCCACGGATCAGGCGGACCCCGTGCCCGGTTGGTGCATTCCCTTCACCCGTCGGCGAGACCGTTCGCGGTCGGTCCGCCCTTGCTCCGTCGCGTTCGGGTCGAGTCGAACCGCTGCCCGAAGCCGCACCGACGCGGCCCGCGGGTTCGCGGAGACCTCCGCCTCCCCGGGTAGTTCGGCGCCTCGGCTGAGCAGCCGGAACGTCGGACCCGACCCGGGAAGCTCGACCGGGAGGTCGACCGGGCCCTTACTGCGAACCCGGTCCGCGAGCGCCGCCTTGGTGAGCCGGTCCTCCAACGAGTGGTAGGACAGGACCACCATGCGACCGCCCACGGTCAGTGCGTCGAGTGCGGATGGCAACGCTGTCTCCAGCGCTGCCAGTTCTCTGTTTACCTCGATCCGTAAAGCCTGAAACGTTCTCTTTGCCGGGTGTCCGCCCGTTCGTCGGGCTGGTGCCGGAATCGACTCCCGAACCAGCTCCGCCAACCGCACGGAGGAGGTGATCCGGCCGCGTTCCCGCTCCCGCAGGATCGCCGAGGCGATCCGGCCGGCGAACTTCTCCTCGCCGTAGACCCGCAGCACCCGGGCCAGGTCCGGGTGGGCGTAGGTGTTGACCACCTCTTCGGCGGTCACCCCCCGGGTCTGGTCCATCCGCATGTCCAGTGGCGCGTCCTGGGCGTACGCGAACCCGCGGTCGGGCGCGTCCAACTGCAACGACGAGACGCCCAGATCGAACAGGATCCCGTCGATGCCTGGATAGCCCAGCCGATCCAGTACATCCGGAAGCTCGTCGTAGACGGCGTGCTCCAGGTGCACCCGATCGGCGAACCGAGCCAGTCGGACCCGCGCGTGGGCGAGCGCCTCGGTGTCCCGGTCGAGCCCGATCAGGACCGTCTCCGGATGCGCCTCCAGCACCGCCTCGGCATGCCCGGCCAGGCCGAGCGTCGCGTCGACGTAGACCGTCCGGCCGCCTCGACCCAGCGCGGGGGCCAACAGCTCGAGACAGCGCTCGAGCAGCACCGGCACGTGCGTGCCGCGCAACTCCCCCATGGTGACCCCCACTGGTTGAAACGTCCGTTCTTCTCGTGCGCCTGTCGTCGGACGGCGCTGCCGTCGTACCGCCAGATCCCCATCCGCTCCCGCCGGACACCGGACTCGCACCCGATGACTGGATCGTGCGCCTGGCACCGGGGAAGGGATGCCAGGAACTCGAAAGCGGCTGGAGATCTCGCAGTACGTCGGGCGCCGTTCCGCCCTACAGACCGCCGGGCAGCACCCCCTCCTCGATGTCGGCGAAGTCGTCTTCGCTCTCGGCGAGGTAGGTCTCCCAGGCGACCTTGTCCCAGATCTCCACCCGCGTGCTCGCGCCGATCACCACCAGCTCGCGGTCCAGCGCGGCGTACGCCCGCAGGTGGGCTGGAATGGTCACCCGACCCTGTTTGTCCGGAACCTCGTCGTGCGCGCTGGCGAAGAAGACCCGGCTGTAGGCCCGGGCCGCCTTGTGCGTCATCGGCTGCGCGCGCAACTGCTCCGCGATCCGCTGGAACTCGGGGGTGGGGAAGACGTAGAGGCAGCGCTCCTGCCCTTTGGTGACCACAACACCCCCCGCCAGCTCGTCTCGGAACTTGGCCGGAAGGATCAGCCGGCCCTTTTCGTCCAGGCGTGGAGTGTGGGTGCCGAGAAACACGGCCCTACCCCCCTTGCCCCTGAGCGGCGTTCGCGGCGCCGCTGACCCCCCGGGCCGGTGAGCCCTCCCGGCCTCACCATTGGTCCCCACTCTACTCCACTTCCCTCCACCTGCAACCAGATTCGCCCGCGTGGCGCGCTCCACCCGAGGGCAAAACCGCACGTCACGAGGGGTGGAGCGGAGTGGAGGGCCGCGGCGGTCCCCCGGCGTGGTCCGCTTTCCGACATAGATCGACTCTGTCCGGTGGAGGCGTGACCGGCCGCCCGCACAGCCGCCACGGCCGAACGGTTCACCGTCGGCGGCGATCTGGCGGGGCGGGCGGTCCGGTAACCTCGCTCGCGTGACGGACGCGAAAATGCCCCTACGGGCCAAGGTGGCCAGCTCCGTGTCACGGACCGCCGCGGCGCTCTCGCGGGCGGCCGGCCGTGGCGACGGTTCGGTGATCGGTGGCTGGATCGGCCTGAAGATCGACCCGGACCTGCTGGCCCACCTGTCGGCCGGGCGTGCGATCGCGCTCGTCTCCGGCACCAACGGCAAGACCACCACCACCCGGTTGACCTCCGCCGCGGTCGGCGTGCTCGGCCGGGTCGCCACCAACTCGTTCGGCGCCAACATGCCCACCGGGCACACCTCGGCGCTGGCGAAGGCCGGCAGCACCCCGTACGCGGTGCTCGAGGTCGACGAGCACTACCTCGCTCAGGTGCTGGAGGCCACCGAGCCGCACGTGGTCGCGCTGCTCAACCTCTCCCGCGACCAGCTCGACCGCGCCAAGGAGGTCGCCATGATGGCGCAGCTCTGGCGCGCGGCCCTGGTCCGGCACGCCGACGTCCGGGTGGTGGCCAACGCCGACGACCCGATGGTGGTCTGGGCCGCCACGCCGCCGGGCGACCCCGCCCGCGGCATCAACCCGCCGCACGTGACCTGGTTCAGCGCCGGTCAGCGCTGGCACGACGACTCGTGGGTCTGCCCGGAGTGCGGCTCCACCATCGCGCGCTCCGGCGACCAGTGGTGGTGCACCGGCTGCGCGCTGCGCCGACCGGAGCCGCAGTGGGTCGTCGAGGACGAGGGGGTGCTCGACCCCACCGGCGCCTGGCACAAGGTCTCCCTGCAACTGCCCGGCAAGGTCAACGTCGGCAACGCGGCGACCGCGCTGGCCGTGGCCGCCGAGTTCGGTGTCCGTCCGGTCGACGCGGTGTCCCGCCTCGGCATCGTCACCTCGGTCGCCGGCCGCTACGCGCAGGTCGACAAGGACGGGCGCAACATCCGGCTGCTGCTGGCCAAGAACCCGGCCAGCTGGCTGGAGGCGTTCGACATGGCCGACAACGCGCCGACACTGCTCTCCATCAACGCGCGCGACCCCGACGGCCTCGACACGTCCTGGCTCTTCGACGTCGACTTCGCCCCGCTCCGCGGCCGGCAGGTGTTGATCACCGGTGACCGGGCATTCGACCTGGCGGTTCGGCTGGACGTCAACGACGTGCCCTTCCAGCACGTCCGCACGTTCGAGGACGCCATCCGGTCGGTTCCGCCCGGGCGGCTCGAGGTCATCGCGAACTACACCGCGTTCCAGGACATCCGAGCGGAGTTGGACCGTGTCATCTGAGAGCCTGCGTATCGTCTGGATCTACCCCGACCTGCTGTCCACCTACGGCGACCGGGGCAACGCCCTGATCCTCGCCCGCCGAGCCCGCCAACGCGGCATGCCGGTCGAGGTGGTCGAGGTGCGCTCCGACCAGAAACTGCCCTCGACAGCCGACATCTACCTGGTCGGCGGCGGCGAGGACGGCCCGCAGGCGCTGGGTGCGCAGCGGCTGATCGCCGACGGCGGTCTGCACCGGGCGGTCGCCCAGGGCTCGGTCGTGTTCGGCGTCTGCGCCGGTTACCAGTTGCTCGGCACCTCCTTCTTCGCCAAGGGCGTGCAGTGCCGTGGCCTGGAGTTGCTCGACCTGCAGTCCGACCGGGGCGAGAGCCGGGCCGTGGGCGAGCTGGCCGGTGAGATCGACCCCAGGCTGGGTCTGCCCCCGCTGACCGGTTTCGAGAACCACGGTGGCCGCACCCACCTCGGCCCCGAGGTCTCCCCGCTGGCCCGGATCACCGCCGGGATCGGCAACGACGGCACCACCGAGGGCGCCTGGCGCGGCAAGCTGCTGGGCACCTACTCGCACGGCCCGGCGCTCGCCCGCAACCCGGCGCTCGCCGACCTGCTGCTGCGCTGGGCGACCGGGGCGCACCAACTCCCGCCGCTCGACGACACCTGGTCCGACCGGCTCCGCAACGAACGTCGTTCGGCAGTGGCCGCCGCCCGGGCATGATCCGTGCCGTCCGACGGCTGCTGCGGCAGCCGTCGGCCGTCCGGTTCGGCCTGCTCGTGCTCCTGATCGTCGGTTGCGGGCTCCTGCTGCTGCTGGTGCCCCGGCCCGATCCGGAGCACCTTCCGCTGCTGGCCGACCGGTTGGGCGATTTCGCCCCGGTGGCGGCGATCCTCGGGGGTGCGCTGCTGCTCGTCGCGCTGGTCCCCCGGACCTTCATCACGCTCGCCGCCGGCGCGATCTTCGGCCCGCTGGAAGGCGCCGCGTACGCCCTGGGCGCCGCGTTGGTGGCCGCCGCGATCGGGTTCACGGTCGGTCGCCTGCTCGGCCGGGAGTTCGTGGCCGAACGGGTCCGTGGTCGCCTGGCCCGCCTCGACGGTTGGTTCGCCCGGCAGAGCGTGTTCGGTGTGGTCACCGTCCGACTGCTGCCGATCGCCGGCTTCGGTCTGGTCAGCTACGGCTACGGCACGACCGGTGCCCGGGTGCTGCCGTTCCTGGCCGGCAGCGTGATCGCGTCCGCGCCGACCGCGTTCGGCTACGCGGCGATCGGCGCCGCGGTCAGCTCCCCCGGCCAGATCAACTGGTACGCCGCCGCCCCGGCCAGCCTCGGCCTGATCGCCAGCGTGGTGCTCGTCCACCAGTGGTGGCGCGCCGAACGCCGCCGCCGACGCATGCCGGTCTGACCCGGCACCGAACCGCACGGAAGCCCTCGCGCCTCACGCCCGCGCGCCCCGAGCCTCGCGCCCTCACGCCCTCGCGCCTCACGCCCTCACGGCCCCGCGCCCTCACGCCCTCACGCCCTCACGGCCCCGCGCCCTCACGCCTCACGCCTCACGCCCTCACGGCCCCGCGCCCCGCGCCCCGCGCCCGCGCCCCGCGCCCGCGCCCCGCGCCCCGCGCCCCGCGCCCCGCGCCCAAGATCGTCACAACATCGGGGATGTTGCTGCTTGCGGCGGGCGGGAGGCAGCAACATCCCCGATGTTGCTGCCTCCCTGCGGAGGGCGGGAAGGGCGAGGGCGGGAAGGACGAGGGCGGGGGCGGGGACGGGACGGCGATCGTCAGGCGACCACGGAGACCATTCGGCCCGCGACGACGATGACCTTGCGCGGCTCCTTGCCGGCCAGGGTCGCGGCCACCGCCTCCAGGGCCGCCGTACGGACGGTCTCCTCGGAGGCGTCGGCGGGGACCTCGACGCGGCCACGGACCTTGCCGTTGACCTGCACCGGGTAGGTCACCGTGTCGGCCACCAGCAGCGCCGGGTCGGCGGACGGGAAGTCCACGTACGTCAGCGAGGTGTCGTGGCCCAGCTTGCGCCACAGCTCCTCGGCCAGGTGCGGGGCGAACGGCGCCACCATCAGCACCAGCGGCTCGGCCACCTCGCGGGGTGTGGCCGACAGGCCGGTCAGCCCGTTGGTCAGCTGGATCAGCTTGGCGATCGCGGTGTTGAACCGGATGCCGTCCATGTCGCCACGGACCCCGTCGATCACCTTGTGCAGCAGCCGACGGGTCGCCTCGTCGGCCGGGTCGTCGGTGATCCGCAGCGCGCCGGTCTGCTCGTCGACGACGGCCCGCCACACCCGCTGCAGGAACCGGTACGAGCCGACCACCGCGCGGGTCTCCCAGGGGCGGGACACCTCCAGCGGGCCCATCGACATCTCGTACACCCGGAAGGTGTCCGCGCCGTACGCGGCGCACATGTCGTCGGGGGTCACCACGTTCTTCAGCGACTTGCCCATCTTGCCGTACTCGCGGTTGACCACCAGGTCTTCCAGGTAGTACGCGCCGTCGCGCTCGACCACGTCCTCGGCCTGCACGTAGCTGCCGCGCGAGTCGGTGTAGGCGTACGCCTGGATCATGCCCTGGTTGAACAGCTTGCGGAACGGCTCGAACGACGACACGTGGCCCAGGTCGAACAGCACCTTGTGCCAGAAGCGCGCGTACAGCAGGTGCAGCACGGCGTGCTCGGCGCCACCGACGTACAGGTCGGTGCCGCCGCAGTCACCGTCGCCGCGCGGACCCATCCAGTAGCGCTCGTTCTCGGCGTCGACGAACCGGTCGCTGTTCGTCGGGTCCAGGTAGCGCAGCTCGTACCAGCAGGAACCGGCCCACTGCGGCATCACGTTGGTCTCGCGGGTGTAGCGCTTCGGCCCGTCACCCAGGTCCAGCTCGACCTCGACCCAGTCGCGCCGCCGCGACAGCGGGGTCTCCGGGTTGCTGTCGGCGTCGTCGGCGGCGAACGTCTTCGGCGAGAAGTCGTCCACCTCCGGCAGCTCGACCGGCAGCATCTCCTCCGGCAGGGCGATGGCCGCGCCGGTCTCGTCGTAGACGATGGGAAACGGCTCACCCCAGTAGCGCTGCCGGGAGAACAGCCAGTCGCGCAGCCGGTAGGTCACCGCGCCGGTGCCGTGCCCGTTCGCCTCCAGCCACGCGACGCTCGCGGCCTTGGCGTCGGCGATCCCCAGGCCGTTCAGGTCCAGGCCGCGCTCGGGCGCGGCGCTGTTGATCGCCGGGCCGTCACCGGTGTACGCCTTGCCGTCGAAGCCCTCCGCCGGCTGCACGGTACGCACGATGGGCAGCTCGAAGACCTCGGCGAACGCCCAGTCCCGCTCGTCCTGGGCCGGAACCGCCATGATCGCGCCGGTGCCGTAGCCGGCCAGCACGTAGTCCGCGATGAAGATCGGGATCTGCCCGCCGGTGACCGGGTTGGTGGCGTACGCGCCGATGAAGACGCCGGTCTTCTCCTTGGTGTCGGACTGTCGCTCGACGTCGGTCTTGGCCGCCGCCGCCTTGCGGTACGCCTCGACGGCCGCCCGGGGGGTGGTGTGCCCGCCGGTCCAGGCGTCCCGCGTCCCGTCCGGCCAGGCGGCCGGCGCCAGCGTGTCGACCAGCTCGTGCTCGGGGGCCAGCACCATGTAGGTGGCGCCGAAGATGGTGTCCGGTCGGGTCGTGAACACCCGCACGGGCGCGGCGGCGGTCGGGAAGTCGATGTGCGCGCCCTGCGAGCGGCCGATCCAGTTGCGCTGCATCAGCTTGATCGGCTCGGGCCAGTCCAGGCTGTCCAGGTCGTCCAGCAGGCGGTCACCGTACGCGGTGATCCGCATCATCCACTGCTTCAGGTTGCGCTTGAAGACCGGGAAGTTGCCCCGCTCGGACCGGCCGTCGGCGGTGACCTCCTCGTTGGCCAGCACGGTGCCCAGGCCCGGGCACCAGTTCACCGGGGCCTGCGAGACGTACGCCAGGCGGTGGTCGTCGACGACCTGGCGGCGCTCGGCGACGCTCAGCTCGGCCCAGGCCCGGCCGTCCGGGGTGGGTCGGTTGCCGCCCTCGAACTCGGCGATCAGCTCGGCGATCGGGCGGGCCCGGCCGGCGTCGCGGTCGTACCAGGAGTTGAAGACCTGCAGGAAGATCCACTGGGTCCAGCGGTAGAAGTCGGTGTCGATCGTCGCCACCGAACGGCGCTCGTCGTGGGCCAGGCCCAGCCGACGCAGCTGCGCCTTGTACCGCTCGATGTTCGCCACCGTGGTGGTCCGGGGGTGCGTGCCGGTCTGCACCGCGTACTGCTCGGCGGGCAGGCCGAACGCGTCGAAGCCCATCGCGTGCAGCACGTTGTGGCCGGCCATCCGCTGGTAGCGGGCGTAGCAGTCGGTGCCGATGTAGCCCAGCGGGTGACCGACGTGCAGGCCGGCACCGGACGGGTACGGGAACATGTCCAGCACGTACAGCTTCTCCGCGCCGGCGCGCGGGTGGGTCGGATCGGCCAGCGGGCCGGTCGGGTTCGGCGCGTGGAAGGTGCCCTCGCGCGCCCAGGTGTCCTGCCAACGGATCTCGATCTCGTTGGCCAGGGCCGCGGTGTACCGGAACGGGGGGATGTCGTCCGCCGGTGCGGCTGCCTCGCTCATCGTCTCTCCTCGCTTCGCTTCGCTTCGTCTCGGCACCACCGGGCCGGGCCGGCGGCGGGCACAAAAAAGCCCCTCGCGCAGGAGGGGCCGCCGTGCTGTCGCTGCGTTCAGCGCATCAGCACGGCCCGGTAAGAAGCAGGAAGACTCCGGCCATGTCCCGCAGTGTACCTCGCCTACGGCTCGGCCTGCCCGCCCCCGGCCGAGGTCGTACCCGAGCCCCGGGCCGGCGAATATTCCGGGGCGTAACCGACGGACTACCTGCGGGGGTCGGCGATAACGACAAACATGGTTAGCCTGAGAGACCAGTGAGATTCCTGCGGCAAACGAGGCTCGACGTCGCGAACCCAACGGCGGGTCCAGGTGCTCTAGTCAGAGCTGCCGTGACGGCGACGAGGAGGAGGCCCGTGACACAACAGACCTGGGACGAGGTGGGCGGCCTACTGCCGCACGACGAGTTCCGCGCCGCCAGCGAGGCCATCGTGGCCAACATCGAGCAGGTCATCGAGGGTAAGACCGCCACCGTGC
Organism: Micromonospora sp. WMMD964; assembly: GCF_029581455.1. Lineage (NCBI taxonomy): Bacteria > Bacillati > Actinomycetota > Actinomycetes > Micromonosporales > Micromonosporaceae > Micromonospora > Micromonospora sp. WMMD964. The sequence goes on from NZ_CP120860.1 coordinate 6,062,722, forward strand.
GGCTCGCCCTGGCCGTCCTGCTCGCCGAGGGTCACCTCCTGATCGAAGACGTCCCGGGTGTCGGCAAGACCAAACTGGCCAAGGCCCTCGCGCGGTCCATCGACTGCACCGTGCGGCGGATCCAGTTCACCCCCGACCTGCTGCCCAGCGACGTGACCGGCGTCAGCGTCTACAACCAGGAGACGCACGACTTCGAGTTCCGCCCCGGTGCCGTGTTCGCCAACCTGGTGGTCGGTGACGAGATCAACCGGGCCTCACCGAAGACCCAGTCGGCGTTGCTGGAGTGCATGGAGGAACGGCAGGTCACCGTCGACGGCGTGACCTACCAGCTGCAGACCCCGTTCATGGTCATCGCCACCCAGAACCCGATCGAGATGGAGGGGACGTACCCGCTCCCCGAGGCGCAGCGCGACCGCTTCACCGCCCGCATCGCGATGGGCTACCCGGACGTCAACGCCGAGTTGGCCATGCTCGACGGGCACGGCGCGACCGACCCGCTGCACGAGCTGCGCCCGGTGTCCGACGCGAACATCGTCCGGCAGCTCATCTCGACCGTCCGGCAGGTGCACGTCGCGGACGCGGTCAAGCAGTACGCCATCGACCTGGTCACCGCCACCCGCGAGGCCCCGGACCTGCGGCTCGGCGCCTCCCCCCGGGCGACCCTGCAACTGCTGCGCACCGCCCGGGCGGTCGCCGCCCTGGAGGGTCGCGACTACGTCCTCCCGGACGACCTGCAGGCCCTGGCGGTGCCGGTGCTCGCGCACCGGATCATCCCGACGGCCGACGCGCAGCTCGCCCGCCGCACCACCGACGCGATCGTCTCCGAGCTGGTGCACCGCCTTCCCCTGCCGCACGACCGGCAGCGCAACCCGTACGACACCCGGCCCGCCACCGGTAACGGCCGCGCGCCCTACGAGCCGCGGAGGCCGTGACGTGCGTGCCGGGCTGCGCGGGCTGACCACCCGCGGGCGCTCCTTCCTCGCCGCCGCGCTCGCGGCGGCGATCTCGGCCGCCATCCTCGGCGAGAAGGACCTGCTGCGGGTGGCGGTGCTGTTGGCCATCCTCCCGTTGCTGGCCGCGGCCTACGTCGGGCGCAGCCGCTACAAGCTCGCCTGCAACCGTTCACTGGATCCACACCGGGTTCCCGTCGGCGCCAACTCCCGCGTGGTGCTGCGCCTGCAGAACCTCTCCCGGCTGCCGACCGGCACCCTTCTCCTGGAGGACCGGCTGCCCTACGCGCTGGGTAGCCGCCCCCGGGTGGTGTTGGAGCGGCTCGGCGCGCACCAGGCCACCTCCGTGGCGTACACCGTGCGGGCCGACGTGCGGGGTCGCTACGACGTGGGCCCGCTGGTGGTCCGGATGACCGACCCGTTCGGCCTGTGCGAGCTCACCCGGTCCTTCCCCAGCACCGACCACCTGACGGTCATCCCGCAGGTCACCCCGCTGCCGTCGGTGCGGCTCCCCGGGGAGTACGCGGGCAGTGGCGACAGCCGGGCCCGGTCCGTGGCGGTGCACGGCGAGGACGACGCGGCGACCCGGGAGTACCGGCGTGGCGACGACCTGCGTCGGGTGCACTGGAAGTCCACCGCCCGCACCGGCGAGCTGATGGTGCGTCGCGAGGAGCAGCCGTGGGAGAGCCGGGCCACCGTCGTCCTGGACACCCGGGCGTACGGCCACCGGGGCGAGGGGCCGACGGCCAGCTTCGAGTGGTCCGTCTCCGCCGCCGCGAGCATCGCCGTCCACCTGCGCCAGGCCGGTTACAAGTTGCGGCTGGTCACCGGTTCCGGGGTGGACGTGGACGCCTCGGAGGCCGGCGGTGACGGGGCCCTGCTCGACCATCTCGCGGAGGTCCGGCTGGATCAACGCGCCGAGGTGACCGACCTCGTGCAACAGGTCCGCCAACGCTCCGACGGCGGCTTGATCATCGGGCTGTTCGGCACGGTGAGCGTGACCGAGGCCGAGCTGCTGGCCGGGTTGCGCGGCAACGGTGCCACCTGTGTGGGGTTCCTGCTGAACAGCTCGACCTGGCTCAGCCTGCCGGAGAAGGCCCGGGCCGAGGCCGAGCACGCGCACGGCACCGCCGTCCTCGCCATGGTGCGCAGCGGCTGGCGGGTGGTCGGAGTCGACCACGGCAGCCGGCTGCCCGCGCTGTGGCCGCAGGCCGGTCGGGGCTCCCAGGGCTTCGCCCTGCGCGCCGCGCTGGCCGAGACGGTGGCCGGCGGCGTGCGATGAACGGAAGGTTCCCCTCATGAGCGCCAGTCGCAACATCGGTGCGGTGGCGGCCGCGGCGACTCTGCTGGCGGCCGCGCCGCTGTCGGCCATCTTCGAGAGTTGGACGTGGCTGATCGAGTCCGTCATCGCGGTCGCGGTGGTGGCCGGGGTGGCCGCGTTGACCAGGCTCGCCCGAGCCCCGCTGTGGGGTCAGGTGCTGGGCATGCTCGCCGGCCTGGTCCTCGCCCTGACCTGGTTGTTCCCCAGCGGCGCGGAGCTGTTCGCCGTCCTGCCCACGCCGGGCACGTTCGCGCACTTCAGCGAGCTGGTCGCCGGGTCCGCACAGGACATGCGGTCGTACGGCGTCGAGGTTCCCGACACCGACCCGCTGCTGTTCATCACCGTGCTCGGCGTCGCCGGGGTGGCCGTCCTCGTCGACGTCCTGGCCGTCGGGCTGCGCCGGCCCGCGCTGGCGGGGCTGCCGATGCTCGCCATCTACTCGGTGCCGGTGGCCGTCTACGTCGACAGCGTCCCCCCGGTGCCGTTCGTGGTTGGCGCCGCCGGTTACCTCTGGCTGCTGGTCACCGACAACGTCGACCGCGTACGCCGGTTCGGGCGACGGTTCACCGGTGACGGCCGCGACATCGACGTGTGGGAGGCATCGCCGCTGGCGTCCGCCGGTCGCCGGCTCGCGGTGATCGGGGTTGCCGTGGCGGTGGTCCTGCCCCTGGCGGTGCCGGGCATGACCGGTGGGATGCTCGACAGCCTCAGCCGGGGGTCGGGGAACGGCACCGGGAACGGCACCGGCTCCGGCGGCACGTCGGGTCGGATCGACCTGTTCGCGTCGCTCGCCGGGCAACTCAACCAGTCGCAGGTGTTCGACATGGTCAAGGTCACCACCACCGAGGCGAACCCGTTCTACCTGCGGTACGCGGTCGCCGACGAGCTGCGTCCGTCGGGTTTCCTGGCGCGTAGCCCGAGCGGCCGGCCGGCCAACCGGGACCTGCCGGACCCGGCCGACCGGGCCGGGCGGGGCGTGCAGCGCACCACCTACCGGGCGACCGTCGAGGTCACCAAGAGCCTGAGCATGGCGCTGATGCCGGTGTACGCCGAGCCGGTGCGCACCGAGGACCTGAGCTCCAACTGGCTGTACGACCCCAACCAGCAGATCGTCTTCTCCAACCGGGAGAACTCCCGGGGCCGTAAGTACTCCTTCGACTACGTCCGCTCGACATACACCCCGGCGGTGCTGCGGGCCGCGCCGCCGCTTCCGGCGGAGCACCCGGTACTCCGGCAGATGACCGCCACCCCCGACCGGGTGCCCGAGGTGGACGAGCTGGTCAAGGGGTTGATCCAGGGCAAGCGCACCGACTACGACCGGGTGCTGGCGATCTACCAGCACTTCTCGGCGGACAACGGGTTCAAGTACCGGCTCAGCACCGAGAGCGGCAGCAGCGGGCAGGACATCGTCAACTTCCTGACCAACAAGGTCGGCTACTGCCAGCAGTACGCGGCGTCGATGGCCTGGTTGGTCCGCGCCGCAGGCATCCCGGCCCGGGTGGCGTTCGGGTTCACCAACGGCAGCAACCGGGACGGTGACACGTTCACCCTGACCAACCTCAACCTGCACGCCTGGACCGAGGTCTTCTTCGACGGCGTCGGTTGGGTGCCCTTCGATGCCACCCCGGCGTACGGGGTGCCCGGCTCCACCCGATCGGCCTGGGCACCGGACATCGACGCGCCGGAGCCGTCGACGCCGGGCACCGGTGTCACTGACACTCCGACCGGCCCCGAGGCGTCGGCTGAGCCGACGGGGCCGGACAACGCGGACCGGGAGATCGACGAGGGGTTCTCCTCCGGCGGTTCGACCCCCGAGGACCAGCCACCGGTCTGGCCGTGGTGGGCGGCGGGCCTGTTGGCCCTGCTGGCCCTCCTCGCGGTGCCTGCGCTGCGCCGGCTCGCGCTGCGACGTCGGCGGGGCGGGAGGCCGAGCGCCACCGTGGCCGCCACCGTTCTGGACGACGGCACCGAGCCGGGTGGCCGTGCGGTGGTGGTCACCGCGGACGCCGACCGTGCCCGCGCCGACGCACACGCCGCGTGGGCGGAGCTGCTCGACACTCTGGTGGACTTCCGGGTTCCCGTCGATCTGACCGAGACGCCCAGGGCGACAGCGGACCGGCTCGTCCGGGACACGCTCGACGACTCCGCGGCGGTGGAGTCGGCACGACTGCTCGGCAGGGCGGAGGAGCGGGCCCGGTACGCGCGGGATCCGCTGACCGGTGAGCCGCTGTCGCCGGCACTCCGTACGGTCCGTGGGGCGCTCGCCACGCGGGCGGACCGGCGGACCCGTCTGCTCGCCGCGGTGTTGCCGCCGTCGGTGCTGATGCGGTGGAGGACCGGCCTGGCGGACACCTCCAGCCGAATGGTGGCGTTGACCGGGCGGGCCCGGTACCAGCTGCTGCGCTGGAACCCCCGTCGGCTGTTGGCGGACCGGGCGGCGCGCTGACGACCGTCCATCGATGATTCGGGGCGGCGGCCCACCGCCGCCGCCCCACCGTCTGGACGGCATGCCCGGGCCGACGCGCGGATCGTTGATCGCCTCCACTTCGGCGATGTGGGGGTGTCCGGCGGACGGAATGCCACCACCTCGCCGACCTGGAGTCGATCATCGTGCGGTACCGCCCGAGACGCCAGGGCGCGGCGCACGCCGCGCCCTGGACGGGTGCCGGGCACGCCGGGCGCCGGGCACGAGGCCCGCAGGCGCGAGGTCCGCAGGCACGCCGGACACGCCGGACAACGAGGCCCGCAGGCACGAGGCCCGCAGGTACGCCAGGCACGAGGCCCGCAGGCACGAGGCCCACAGGCACGCGGCCCGGAGGCACGCCGGGCCCGCGGCCCGGAGGCACGCCGGGCACGACAAGGGTCGCCGGGAGTACACCCGGCGACCTGCTCGTCGCGGTGTCCGGCCCGCCTCAGCGGCGGGGTCGGCTCACCTGTGCCCCTCCGGGCGCTGCCGCCACCTGTCCTCCATGCGGTCCAGGATCGACGACCGGCGACCGGATCGGCCACCGCGGGGGCGACGACGACTCGTCGTGCCGCCCACCACGTGCAGGTCGGGTGACTGCGCCCGTCGGTGCGACTGCACCGCGAACGCGGCCGACGCCAACATGACGACGAAGCCCGCCACCGCCAGCGGTGGAGTCTTGATCACCGCGCCATAGACCAGTAGAGCCAAGCCAGCGATGATGACGCCGGCGGCGACGAGCAGGCGACGCCGCGCGTGAAAGCGCGGATCGCTGGCGCGCACGGCCGAGGCGAATTTGGGGTCCTCGGCAAGCGACCGCTCGATCTGCTCGAACAGCCGCTGCTCGTGCTCCGAGAGCGGCACGGCACTCCTCCCCGGTCACGTTGGTCGGGCCCACTCGGGCCGACAGACCGTGGCAGCCAACCGGCTGCTTACCCGCAAGTCTACGAGGGGGGTCGCGCGTCGGAAAGCGGGACGACCTACGGGTGGGGTGGATTTTCCTTTCGACGGGTCTCACGGTCGCCCATCAGACTGGCCGGACCTATGACGGACCGCCCGAAACGGGCAGCGGCGGCGTCGGCGGCAGCTTCCGCTTCGCGCCAGCCACGCTCAGGCGCGCCGAGGGTGAGTTGCCGGGGAGCACCCTGTGCCGGGGCGAGCCCTTCGACCCGGACACCGACCAGTCGGATCCGCTCGCCCGGGTCCAGTGCGGTGTAGAGCGCCCAGACCGTGTCGAACATCTCCCGGGCGGTGTCGGTGGGCACGTCGAGGGTGCGGGAGCGACTGACGGTGCGGAAGTCGGCCAGCCGGACCTTGAGCGCGACGGTGCGCCCGACCTGCCCGGAACCCCGCAACCGGACACCGACCTTGGCGCTGAGCGCGAGCAACGCACGGCGGATCTCCAACGGATCGGACACGTCGACGTCGAAGGTCACCTCGGCGCCGATCGACTTGTCGACGTGCTCCGGGCTGACCGCACGCGGGTCCCGTCCCCAGGCCAGCTCGTGCAGGTGCGCCGCCGAGGCGGCACCGACCGCGCGCCGGAGCATGCCCACCGGCGCCTCGGCGAGGTCGCCGACGGTGGCCAGACCCAGCCGGCGCAGCGCCTCGGCGGCGCGCTCCCCCACCCCCCACAACGCGTCCACCGGAAGCGGGTGCAGGAAGTCGAGCACCTGCCCCGGCGGCACGACCAGAAGGCCGTCCGGTTTGGCCCGGGTGGAGCCCAGCTTGGCCACGAACTTGCTCGGGGCCACCCCCACCGAGCAGGTGAGCGCCTGCTCCTCGGCGACCCGGCGGCGGATCAGACGGGCGATGGTGGCCGGGGACCCGAAGAGCCGACGGGCGCCGGTCACGTCGAGGAACGCCTCGTCGAGGGAGAGCGGCTCGACCAGTGGGGTGACGTCCCGGAAGATCTGCATGACCGCCCGCGAGGCGGCGCTGTAGGCGGTGAAGTCCGGTGGCAGGTAGACCGCGTGCGGGCAGCGGGCCCGGGCCTGACTGGTCGGCATCGCGCTGCGCACCCCGAACCGGCGGGCCTCGTAGCTGGCCGAGCTGACCACCCCGCGGGGCCCGACGCCGCCGACGATCACCGGCCGGCCGCGCAGCTCGGGTCGGCGGCGCACCTCGACGGCGGCGAAGAACGCGTCCATGTCGACGTGCAGGATCGGGCTGGCGGAGTCGTCGGCGTCCGGCCCGAAGCGCGGATCGTCGCCCCGGGGCAACGACTGGCTGCGGCCCATCCCGGCAGGTTAACCCGGGGGTACGACACCACCAGCCACCAGTGGGCCGGACCTCACCCCGGTCAGCCGCGGACGACCAGCAGCGGCACGGTCAGCTCGACGGCGGTGTCCGACCCGTGGTACGCGACGAGCTTCGACGCCATCGGCCGCTCGGTACGGGTGGCCATGACCGCGTACGTGTCGTTGCAGGTCACCACGACGTCGCCGATCCGGGCCAGATGCTCCTCGGGCACCGGACCGAACCAGCCGGTGGCCACCGCCTCCTCCCGGGTGCGGACCCGGGCGGCGTCGCCCAGCACCTCCGACCAGGCGGCCAGCACGTCGTCCGTCGCGCCCGCCTCGACGTGCAGGTAGCGGACCCGGGCCTCACCGGCCACCAGCCGCACCCCGGCGCGCAGCCGTGGGTCGGTGTCCAGGTCGAAGCGGTGTTCGGCGGGTACGTCGAGCTGACCGTGGTCGGCGGTCACCAGCAGCGCCGCGTCCGGCGGCAGCCCGTCGACCAGCCGGGCGAGCAGAGTGTCCACCTCGGCGGCGGCGACCCGCCAGGGCTCCGAGTCGACGCCGTAGACGTGGCCGTACCGGTCCAGGTCGGCGTGGTAGCCGGAGACCAGTGTCGGCCCGGAGCCGGTGGCCAGCGCGGCCAGCATGGCGGCGGCCACCGCCTCACCGCCGGCGGCGCCCCGGAAGTCGCCACCCCGGTTGGCGGCCACCGTCAACCCGCTGCCACCGAACTCCGGCCGACTCACCACGGTCACCGCCACACCGGCGGCGCGGGCACGCTCCAGTTGGGTGGTGACCGGCTGCCAGGTCAGCGGCGGCGGGTCGGCGGCCCAGTCGGTGTGGGTGAGCACCCGGTCGGTGCCGGGCACCCGCACGGTGAAGCCGAGCACCCCGTGCGCGCCGGGCGCGACGCCGGTGCCCAACGACACCAGACTGGTCGGGGTGGTGGACGGGAAACCGGCGATGAGCGGCCGGGCCACCGTCGCCGCGAGCCCGGCGAGGGTCGGCGCGTACGGCGCGGCGGTCGGCAACTGGTACCACCCGAGCCCGTCGACCAGCAGCACGGCCACCCGGCGTACCCCCGCCAGGGCGGGGACGAGCCCGAGCGGGTCGGCCGAGCCGGGGACGCCCAGCACGGCGAGCGCACTGGGCAGCACGTCGGCGAGACGGCCGCCACCGTGATCCGGCCCGAGGACCGCCAGCGGCGCCCCGGCTGGTGCGTCGCTCATGCCGGCCGGCGGGCGAAGAGGTGCAGTTGGGCGGCCAGATCCCGGTACGGCGGCTGGGCGGCCAACGCGCGTTCCAACTCGACCAGGGCGGCGGGCTGCCCGTCGGCGACCGCGGCCGGCAGCAGGTCGGCCAGCACGCGTACCCCGTGGATCTCCTCGACCACGAGACCGGCGGCGCCGAGCAGCGCGGCGGCACTCGCGGCGTCGTAGCGTCGCCGCAGGGTGTCCCGCGGCCCGGCGGCGCCGTCCGGGTCGGTGGCCAGCGTGGCCGCGACGTCGAGGTGACCGTTCATCGCGCGGCCCAGCACGGCGGCGGCCCGACCGGCCACCAGCACACTGGCCGCGCCGCCGGGACGCAGCGCGGTGGCCAGCGCCGCCACCACGGGCGCCGGATCGTCGACCACCTCCAGCACGGCGTGGCAGAGCACCAGGTCGACGCCGGCCGGCTCGACCAGCCCGGCGAGGGCGTCGCCGTCGCCCTGCACGGCGGCGATCCGGTCCGCCACGCCGGCCTCGGCGGCCCGGCGGGTGAGCGCGGCGAGCGCGTCGGGGCTGGCGTCGACAACGGTGACCCGGTGCCCGGCGCGGGCCAGGGGGACGGCGAAACCACCGGTGCCGCCGCCCACGTCCAGCACGGTGAGCTCGGCGTCGCCGCGCCGGTCCAGTTCGGCGCGGAGCACCGACCAGATCACGGCGGTACGGGGGGTCAGCGGCGGCCCGGCGAACCGGCCTCGGGTCTGCTCCACCCGGTCGAGCCTAGTCACCCGGTCCATCCCCGGTGCGGGCGTGTGGCGGGCGCATCCGCCACCCGTCCGGTCGGCCTGCGGTGCCGGTCGGTCAGGACTCGGTGCCCTCGACCTCGTCCTCCGCCCGGGACCGGCGCTCGTTGGCCACCGGGCCGTTGGTCACCTCGTACTCGCGGGGGTCGGCGAGGTGCGACGGCACCCAGGTCGCACCCAGCCGGGTCCGCCGGGCGTTCGCGATTCCACCGGTGTACGCGTGATTCCCCATCACTGTCATTCCCCCTCACGGATCACGGGCCACTCTGCCCGCTCGGGGACGAGTCTCCCGCCCACCGCCGCAGGAAACCGTAATGTGGATCACTAATCAGCGGAAGTCACGGGAGGCGGGACTGACCGGTGGCTCGATGGCGTCCAGCCGATCGGCCACCAGGTTGGTCACCCCCTCGTGCCGCTGCAACCGCCCCCGGACCACCAGCGCGGCGCTGCTCCGGGCCACCCGCCGGTAGCGCTGCCACAGCCCCGGCGAGCAGGTGACGTTGAGCATCCCCGTCTCGTCCTCCAGGTTGAGGAAGGTGACGCCGCCCGCGGTCGCCGGGCGTTGCCGGTGGGTGACGATGCCACCGACCCGGATCCGCTGCCCCGGCTCCACCCGACCGAGCCGGGCGATCGGCACCGCGCCGAGCACGTCGAGCTGACCCCGGATGAACCGGGCCGGGTGGCTCTCCGGCGACAGCCCGGTGGCCCACACGTCGGCGACCAGCCGGTCCACCGCCTCCATCCCGGGCAGCGTGGGCGCCGCCGCGCCGGTCACCGTGCCGGGCAGCCGGCCCGGCCGGTCCTGGGCCGCCGCCCCGGCGGCCCACAGCGCCTCCCGCCGGGTCAGCCCGAAACAGGCGAAGGCGTCCGCGGTGGCCAGCGCCTCCAACTGGGCGGCGGTCAGGCCGACCCGCCGGGCCAGATCAGGCATGTCCCGGTACGCCCCACCGGCCGTCCGCTCGGCCTCGATCCGCTCGGCCACGTCAGACCCGAGGGTACGGACGCTGGACAGCCCCAGCCGGACGGCCGGACCACCCAGCCCCCAGGCGTGCGGCGGCTCCCCCGGCCCGCTGCCCCACCGGGTCTCCGGGGTGGACTCCAGCACCGCCGACGCCGCGCTGGCGTTGATGTCCGGACGACGGACCTCCACCCCGTGCCGGCGGGCGTCGTCGGCCAGGGTCTGCGGCGAGTAGAACCCCATCGGCTGGGCGTTGAGCAGCGCCGCCAGGAACGCCGCCGGGTGGTAACGCTTGAGCCAGGAGCTGGCGTACACCAGGTAGGCGAAGCTCATCGCGTGGCTCTCCGGGAAGCCGTAGCTGGCGAACGCGGTGAGCTTGCGGTAGACGTCGTCGGCCAGCTCACCCGTGATGCCCCGCTCGGCCATCCCGGCGTAGAGCCGATCGGCGATCCGGCTCATCCGCTCGACCGACCGTTTGGCGCCCATCGCCCGGCGCAACTGGTCGGCCTCGGCCGCGTCGAAGCCGGCCAGGTCGATGGCGAGCTGCATCAACTGCTCCTGGAACAGCGGCACACCCAGGGTCTTCTCCAACGCGTTACGCATCAGCGGATGCGCGAAGGTCACCGGCTCCTGACCGTTCTTGCGCCTGATGAACGGGTGCACCGAACCGCCCTGGATCGGGCCGGGCCGGATCAGCGCCACCTCGACCACCAGGTCGTAGAACTCGCGGGGCTTGAGCCGGGGCAGGGTCGCCATCTGGGCGCGGCTCTCCACCTGGAACACGCCCACCGAGTCGGCCCGGCAGAGCATGTCGTAGACCTCCGGGTCGTCCAGCGTCATGTCACCGAGGTCGAGCCGGGACCCGATCATGTCGTAGCCGTAGTGCAGCGCGGAGAGCATGCCCAGGCCGAGCAGGTCGAACTTGACCAGGCCGACCGCCGCGCAGTCGTCCTTGTCCCACTGGAGCACGCTGCGCCCGGGCATCCGCCCCCACTCCACCGGGCAGACCTCGATCACCGGACGGTCGCAGATCACCATGCCGCCGGAGTGGATGCCCAGGTGCCGGGGGAACGTCTGCAACTCGTTGGCGTACTCCACCACCTGCTCGGGGATGTTCTCGACGTCGACCGTGGCGACCGAACCCCACCTGTCGATCTGCTTGCTCCAGGCGTCCTGCTGCCCCGGCGAGTAACCGAACGCCTTGGCCACGTCCCGTACCGCCGACCGGGGCCGGTAGGAGATGACGTTGGCGACCTGGGCGGCGTGCTCCCGGCCGTAGCGGGTGTAGACGTGCTGGATGACCTCCTCCCGACGGTCGGACTCGATGTCCACGTCGATGTCGGGTGGGCCGTCCCGTTCCGGGGCGAGGAACCGCTCGAAGAGCAGCCGGTGCCGGACCGCGTCCACATTGGTGATCCGCAACGCGTAGCAGACCGCCGAGTTGGCCGCCGAACCCCGGCCCTGGCAGTAGATGTCCTGCTCGCGGCAGAACGTGACGATGTCGTAGACCACCAGGAAGTAACCGGGGAAGCCCAACTCCTCGATCATGTTCAGCTCGTGGTCGAGTTGCGCGTACGCCGTCGGGTGCGCCTGCGGAGGGCCGTACCGCTCGCGTGCCCCGTCGGCGGTCAGCTTCCGCAACCAGCTCATCTCCGTGTGCCCCGGCGGCACCGGGTACGCCGGTAGCTGCGGCGCGACCAGTTGCAGGTCGAAGGCCAACTCGGCGCCGAACTCGGCGGCTCGCGCCACCGCACCCGGGTACGCGGCGAACCGGGCCGCCATCTCCGCACCGCTGCGCAGGTGGGCGGTGGCCGCCGCGGGCAACCAGCCGTCGATCTCGTCCAGGCTGCGCCGGGCCCGGACGGCGGCGACGGTGGTGGCCAGTCGCCGTCGGCCGGGGCTGGCGTAGTGCACGTTGTTGCTGGCCACCGTCGGCAGCCCGGCCGCGGCGGCCAGCTCGGCGAGCGCGTCGTTGCGGTCGGCGTCGACCGGGTGGCCGTGGTCGGTCAGCTCCACCGCCACCGTCTCCGCGCCGAAGAGCGAGGTCAGCCGGTCCAACTCGCGGGCCGCCGCGTCCACCCCCTCGGTGAGCAGCGCACCCGGCACGTGCCCCTTGCGGCAACCGGTCAGCACCAGCACGTGATCCTTCAGCTCGGCGGCGACCTCCTCCAACTCCCCGTAGACCGGGCGGCCCTTCTCCCCGCCGCGCAACTGGGCGCGGGCGATGGTGGCGGCCAGCCGGGCGTACCCCTCGTGGCCGTGCGCGAGCACCAGCAGGTGCGCGCCGTGCGGGTCGGGCTCGCCGTTCTGCGGTCCGGGCAGCCCGAGGGACAGCTCCGCGCCGAAGATGGTCGGCAGGCCCAGCGTGCGGGCCGCCTCGGCGAAGCGGACCACACCGTAGAAACCGTCGTGGTCGGTGACGGCCAGCGCGGTGAGCCCCAGGCGGGCCGCCTCCTCGGCCAACTCCTCGGGGTGGCTGGCGCCGTCGAGGAAGCTGAAGTTGGTGTGCGCGTGCAGCTCCGCGTAGGGCACCACCCCGTCGGGACGGGTCAGCTCCGGCGGTTGGTACTGCTCGCGGCGACGACTCCAGGCCGGGGAGTCGCCGCCGTCGGCGTCCACGGCGAGCGGGTCCACCACGTGCAGGTGCCGCTCCTCGCGCGACCACCCGCCGCCCGACCCACCACCGGCCCGCTTGCCGTCGGCCCGCTTGCCGTCGGCCCGCTTGCCGTCGGCCCGCTTGTCGGCCCGCCCGGAGAGCACCCGCTCCAGCTCCGACCAGGGCATCTTCGGATTGTGGAAGCTCATCCCCGCCGCTCCCGGCTGATCCCGAGTGGGCTGAGGGCCACATCGCCGAAGTGGGGGTGTCCCGTCCATTCGGACAGCCCCACTTCGGCGATGTGGAGTCGATCAAGACTCGGGTGCTTCACGACCAGACGCTCAGTCATAGATCGCCTCCACCAGCCACTGCCCGGCCTCGACGGCGAGCAGCAGAGCGGTGCCGTCGGCGAGACAGACCTGGAACCGGGCCCGCCGCCGCGCCTCGGCCGGAGCCCACCACCGCTCGTCCACCGGCCACGGGCCGACCCAGCCGACGATCTCCGCCGGCCGACCGGTGCCGACCACCAGTCGGGCGGGCGGGGCGCTCACCGCCAGCCGCGCGCTGATCACCACCGCCTCGCCGGCGGTGTCCTGCACGGTCGCCGCGAGTGGGCTCGGCAGCACCACCGCCGGCGAGGGCCGCGGCAGCCGACCGGGCCACGGCGGCACCCCGCCCCCACCGCGACCAGCCGCCCGCCCCATGCCCGCAGCACGGCCGACGCCCGCAGCCCCGTCGGCATCGGCAGCGCTGTCGGCGCCCCCAGCCCGGCCGACACCCGTAGTGGTCGGTTCGCCGGGCAGCGGTGGCGGGCCGGGACGGGCCGGAAGGCGTTCGTCACCCCACGGCACCAGTCGCACCTGGTCGGCCGGGGAGCGCCCCCCACCGAGCACCGCGGTGACCACCGCCTCCGGCCCGAGGATGCCCTGCACACGGCTCAACGCCCGGTGTGCTCGCTCCCGCTCCTCGCCGGTCTCCCCCCACAGGCCGGCCTGCAGACCGGCCTGGGCGATCACCCCGTCCGGGATCAGTCGCAGCCGGATGATGCCGGCCGTCGGTCGGGCCGGCCGGGCGCCGGTGCGGCCACTGCTGCCGGAGAGCCAACCGTCGAGCTGCCAGCGCACCCGGTCGGCGATGGCCGCGGCGGTGAGCAGACCGTCGTGCCGCCACACCCGGTGCAACTCCTGCCCGTGCTCGGTGACCGCCTCGATGCCGAGCCGGGTGCAGGCCAGCCCGTGCCCGGCCAGGCGCTCATGCAACTGCTCGGCCAGCGCCCGGGCCACGAACGCCGCCACGTCGACCCGGTCGATCGGCTCGTCGAGCTCGGCGGTCACCGTCAGGTCGGCCGGCGGTTGCCGGACTGCGAGCGGGCGGTGGTCCCGCCCGGCGGCCAGCCGATGGGCCAGCGCACCGTCGAACCCGAACCGGGCCAGCACGTCACCGGCCGGCAGCGCGGCGAAGTCACCGAGGGTACGCACACCGAGCCGACGCAGCAGGTCGGCCAGCGCCGAGCGGCCGAGCGCCTCGACCGGTAGCCCGGACAGGAACTCCGGTGTGCCACCCGGTGCCACCACCCGACCGGCGCGCGCGGCCAACCCGGCCGCGAACACCCCGTCGGCGATGCCGACCTGACTCTCCACCAGACACGACTGGGCGACGTGCTCGATGATCCGCTCGGCGGCCGCCTCCTCGCCACCGAGGTAACGGCTCGGCCCTCGGGCGGCCACCGCACAGGCACCCGGACGGACCACCTCGACGCCGGCGACCAACTCCTCCACCGCGGCGACCACCGGCTCGAACGCCCGGGTGTCCCGACCCGGGTCGTAGTCCACGACGGTGAGCTGCGGGCACCGACCCTGCGCCTCCCGTTTGCGCAGCCCTCGGCGCACCCCCTCGGCACGGGCCCGCTCCGAGCAGGCGACCACCCGGTTGGCGTGCAGCACGGCGACCGGGCCGGTCGCCGGCACCCCGTCGACGATCTCGGCGGCGAGCACCGGCCAGTCCGGGCACCACAGCAGCAGAGTCCGTGCCGGCGAGCCGGTCACTCCCGACCGACCAGGGCGAGTGACGCGGTCGGGCGGCCCGCCGTCGATGGTTTCGGACGGGGGATCACCCGGGTCAGCCCGTCACCCGGTAGCCAGACCTTGATCTCCTTCGGCCGGGCGGCTGCCCCACGCCCACGCGCCGAGACGGTGACCTCCCGGCGGCGCAGCCGCCCCCGGCCAGGCCCGAGCCCTTCCCAGACGCCACGGACCACCTGCAGCGTCACGTCCGCACCGTCCCACCGGCCGTACGGGACGAGCACGCTGCCGCGCTGCCGCGCCCGGGCGGCCAACCGGGTGGCGACCGAGGCGGAGACCGAAGCCGGCACGGCGGTGACCACGACGTCCACCCCGTCGATCAGCGCGGCGACCACCGTGGCCCACTCGGGGCCCGGGTTCGGCACCAGGGCCAGCCGGTCCAGGGCGATGCCCAGCTCGGCGGCCGCGCCCGCACCGAACGTGGGCACCCCGACGACGGCGCACCACGAACCGGCCCGGGACGCCTCGGCGAGCAGGGCCAGCATCAGCGAGGTGCCACCGCTGCGTTGGGGCTGGCCGGCGGCGACCGCGATGGTGCTGCCCCGGCGTAGACCCCGGTTGGGCAGCAGACCGGTCAGCTCGGGCACCACCGGCAGCACCCGGTGACCGCCGACCTGGCCCGGCGTGCTCGCCGGACGCACCAGGTCGGCCAGTGCGGCGGAACCGACCACCGTGCGGCCCGCCATTGGACCAACTCCCCCGTCGTTGCTGTGGATCAGATCAGGATCGGCACGCCGTGCCACCGGCCGCCCGGCTCCCCCCGCGGGGCGGTCGGTGGCACGGCGGGATCAGGCGGCGAGGCCGTCCAGGGCCGGCTGGTGGGCCACGCCGAGCGCGGTCTCCACCACCGTGACGAACTGTTCGGCGGCACGCAGCAGATCGTCTGCCTCCCGGGCGCTGACCACCCGGGGGATGCCGGCCTCGGCGGCGGCGCGCTTGCCGGCACCGGCGGCGAAGAAGCGGGACCACTCGTCGAGCTCCGGAGCGACGGCGCAGAGGAGGACCCAGACGCTGGTGATCCGGTTGCGTCGACTCGGCGCGGGTCGGGCACGGGCGGCGAGCAGGGCGGCCGCCGCACGCAGCGCCGCCAGGTGGGCAGCCGCGTAGCGCAGACCGTCAGGTCGGGTCTGGCCGGCCTCGACCAGCCCACGTCGGGCCAACGTGAGGAGTTGGGCGGGGGTGCGGTGCGGCAGCACGTGCGCCGGCACCGTCGGTGCCTGAGCCGGGTTGGTCGGCATGGGTGTCTCCTCCACATGGCCGGGGCGTCGCCCCGGCGCGCTGGTGCCGCCGGCGAGACGCCGAGGTCGGGTGGTGCGGAGGAAGACGCACCGGGTGTGGCCGGCCGGGTGTGGACGCTTCCCCACACCACACCCGGCCGGCGTACCGGCGGGTTCGTCGCCCGCCGCCCGGGGGTCGTGGGCGGCGGGCGACGATCCTGCCTGTCGGGACCAGGCTCGCGACTGCCTGGAAACCCAGGTGCGGCCCGCGGAGCCGCACCGCCGGGGCTGGCGCCGCGAAACACCGCGCTCCGGCTGGTTGGAACGAGCGTTCGAGGCAATCGAACACTCGTTCTAACTGCTGCTGACAGTACACCTCCCCTCCGACGAAAATGCAACGTGTGACGCGCTGGACGTGCCGGCCGAGCGAACCAGGGTGAGCCGGCACCCACCGAACCGGGAAGAATGGCCACATGCAGCCACACCCGAACGTACGAACGGTGCCGGACACGCCCGCCGCCGGCAGCCCCGCCGAGGTGGCGTGAGCACCGCACCGGAGCTGGTCACGCTGCACGTGTGGAGGACCTCCCGCGGCGCGCTGCCCCGGGCGCTGACCCGGATGGCGGTGGACCCCCGCCGGCTGCGCGCCCTCCCCGGCGCCCGGTTCGGCAAACTGCTGGGCACCGGGACCGGCACCGGGTTCGGGCCGGGCGACGCCGACCTGACCCGGTGGGCGGCGCTCACCGTCTGGGATTCCCCCGCAGCCGCCGCCGACTTCGACGACTCGACGGTCGGACGCGCCTGGGCCCGCATCGCCCGCGCCTCCGCCCGGGTCGACCTGCGCCCGCTGACCAGCCGGGGCGAGTGGTCCGGTCAGCGGCCGTTCGGCGACCCGCCGGGCGGCCGGGTCACCGGCCCGGTGCTGGCGCTGACCCGAGCCCGGCTGCGGGCCCGCCGGGCGGCCACCTTCTGGCGGGCGATCCCCCCGGTGGCCGCCGCCCTGCGCGACGCGCCCGGGCTGCTGGCCCGCTTCGGGGTCGGGGAGGCGCCGCTGGGTTGGCAGGGCACGGTGAGCGTGTGGCGCGACCCGACGGACCTGGTGGCGTTCGCGTACCGTCACCCGGAGCACCGGGCGGCGATCATGCGAACCCCCACCGAGGGTTGGTACGCCGAGGAACTGTTCGCCCGGTTCGAGGTACGCGACGTGGTCGGCGACCCGTCGGTGCTCGGGTGGGTCGCCGACGGCGGCCCGGCAACGGTGAAGGGTGGACGGGCATGAGGTTGGTGCGCTGGACGCCGGACGATCTCGTCCGGCGGCTGGACGACGTGGTGGCCGTCTACGGCGAGGCGATGGGATACCGCACCGACCTGCTGGAGGCCCGGCGCGGCTACATCGCCACCCACGTCCGCCGTCCGGGTTTCCGGGCGGTCGCCAGCCTGACCAGCGAGGGTCATCTCGCCGGCTTCGGCTACGGCTACCTGGGCGCCTCCGGCCAGTGGTGGCACGACCAGGTGCACCGAGCGCTGGACGCATCGACCCGTCAACGCTGGCTCACCCACTGCTTCGAGGTGGTCGAGCTGCACGTCCGGCCGCCGGCGCAGGGGCACGGTCTGGGCACCGGGCAGCTGCGCGCGTTGCTCGGCATGGCCGAGGGTGACACCACGCTGCTGTCCACCCCGGAGGCCGACGAGCAGACCTCACGGGCCTGGCGGTTGTACCGGCGCTTCGGTTTCGTCGACGTGCTGCGCAACTTCCACTTCCCCGGCGACGAGCGGCCGTTCGGCGTCCTCGGTCGGGATCTGCCCCTCGAGCCACCGGCGTCATGACCCGGCGGATCTCCTGGGCGCTGCTCGCCGTCCTGGTGCTCGCCCAGATCTGCTACCCGCTCACCACCGGCGCCACCAGGGCCGGGCTCACCGTGGCCACCGTCGTGCTCGGTTGGCTGCTCTCGGTCGGCCACGCACTGCTCAGCCGGGGCCCGCGGGTCGCGGCGGCGCTGGTCGCGGTGGCCACCGGCGGCGGGTTCGCGATCGAGGCGATCGGGGTGGCCACCGGCGTGCCGTTCGGCAGCTACGACTACTCCGGCGAGCTGGGCCCCAAACTGGCCGGGGTGCCGCTGATCATTCCGCTGGCCTGGACCTGGATGGCCTGGCCGGCCTGGCTGGCCGCGGTCCGCCTCACCGGCGGCGGCACGGCGACAACCGGCGGCACGGCGGCAACCGGCGGCACGTCGGCAACCGGCAGTGGCGGGTCGACGGTCGGTCGATGGGTGGGACGGATCGCGCTGGCCACCATCGGGCTGGCCGCCTGGGACCTCTTCCTCGATCCGCAGATGGTGGCCGAGGGCTACTGGGTCTGGCGCGACGCCACCCCGGCGTTGCCCGGTCTGCCCGGCATCCCGGTCAGCAACTACCTGGGCTGGCTGCTCTTCGCGGTGCTGATGATGAGCGCGCTACGCCCGCTGGCCGGGCCGGCCGCCGAGCGCACCGACCGGCGGGACCACCCGATGGCCGCGCTCTACCTGTGGACGTACTTCTCCAGCATCCTGGCCCACGCCGTCTTCCTCGACCTGCCCGCCTCGGCCCTCTGGGGCGCCGCCGGCATGTCGGTGACCGCGATACCGCTGGCGGTGACACTGCTGCGCGCCCGCCGGGCTCGGGAGACCCCCCAGGAGGACCACCAGCCGCACCGGCCCGGCGTCGACGCGACCCGATGACCGTCCTGCTCGCCCTGCTCGTCGCGGTCGCCGCGTTGACCGGGCACACCTGGCTCAACGCCGCCCGCTGGCTGCGCCGGCCCTCCGACCGGCCCACCCCCGTCGACGAGTCGGTGACCGTGCTGCTGCCGCTGCGCGACGAGGCCGCCCGGGTCACCCCCTGCCTGCGCTCCCTGCTCGCCCAGCGCGGCGTACCCGGGCTGCGTGTCGTGGTCCTCGACGACGGGTCCACCGACGGCACCGCCGACGTGGTCCGCGCGGTGGCCGGCGACGACCCTCGGGTCACGCTGCTCACCGGGGTCGCCCCGCCACCGGGCTGGCTGGGCAAGCCGCACGCCTGCTGGCAGCTGGCCACCCGGGCCGACCCCGAAGCCACCGCGCTGGTCTTCGTGGACGCCGACGTGGTGCTCGCCCCGCACGCCGTGGCCGCCGCCGTCACCGAGCTGCGCGCCGCCCGCGCGACGCTGCTGTCGCCGTACCCCCGGATCGTGGTGGCGACCGCGGCCGACCGGCTGGTGCAGCCGCTGCTGCAGTGGCTCTGGCTGACCTTCCTGCCGCTACGGGCGATGGAGCGCTCGTCGCGGCCGTCGCTGGCCGCGGCGGGCGGCCAGTTCCTGGTGGTGGACCGGGCCGGCTACACCGCCGCCGGCGGGCACGCCGCGGTCGCCGACAAGATCCTGGAGGACGTCGAGCTGGCCCGGGCGGTCAAGCGGGCCGGTGGGCGGATCGCCCTGGCCGACGGCTCCCGGCTGGCCGGCTGCCGGATGTACGACGACTGGCCGCAGTTGCGCGACGGGTACTCGAAGTCGCTCTGGGCGTCGTTCGGGCACCCGGGCGCGGCGGCGGCCGTGGTGGCGGCGCTGCTGCTGCTCTACACCGCCCCGCCGCTGATCGCGCTGGTGGGTGTGGCGGCCGGCGCGCCGGTGGTGGCCGCCGTGGGCCTGGCCGGCTACCTGCTCGGGGTGGCCGGGCGGGTGCTCACCGCCCGGGCGACCGGGGGGCGGTGGTGGCCCGACGCGCTCGCACACCCCGTGTCGGTCGTGGTCCTCGGCTGGTTGACGCTGCGGTCGTACCATCTGCGAAAGCGACGTCGCCTGACCTGGCGGGGCCGCCCGGTCAGCTAGGGAGGGCGCGGCATGGCGCGGATCGTGGTCGTCGGCGCCGGGGTGGGTGGCCTCGCCACCGCCGCCCGGCTGGCCGCCACCGGGCACCAGGTGACCGTCTTCGAACGGGCCGACACGGTCGGCGGCAAGCTCGGCCGGTACGCGCACGACACCCCGGCCGGCTCGTTCCACTTCGACACCGGGCCGAGCCTGCTCACCCTGCCCGAGGTGTTCCACGACCTGTTCGAGGCGACCGGGGCCAAGCTCGACGAATACCTGGACCTGGTCCCGCTGGACCCGATCGTCCGGCACGTCTTCCCCGGCGGCGGCCCGCCCCTGGACTCGTGCGCCGACCCGGTGGAGTTCGCCACGAGGATCGGCGCCGCCTTCGGTGACCGGGCGGCGGCCGACTGGCAGCGGCTGTGGCGTCGGGCCGCGCGGGTGTGGAACGCCTCCTCGCGGGACATCCTGCGCCGTGCCGTCGACTCCCCCCGCGACCTCGCCTCGCTGGCCTGGCGGGTCGGTGACCTGGCCGCCATCGCCCCTGGCCGCACCCTGCGCGGCCTGGGCCGCCGACACCTGTCCGACCCTCGACTGCGGATGCTGCTGGACCGCTACGCCACCTACACCGGGGCCGACCCACGCCGGGCGCCGGCGGCGTTGGTCGCCGTCCCGTACGCCGAGCTGACCTTCGGTGGCTGGTACCTGCGCGGCGGGTTGGGCACCCTCGCCGACGCGCTGCTCACCCGCTGTCTGGACCTGGGCGTGGTCGTGCAGACCGACGCCACCGTCACGCGGATCGACGCCACCGGCGGCCGGGTGCACGGGGTACGCCTCGCCGGTGTCGGCGCGCCGGTGCCCGCCGACGTGGTGGTGGCCAACGTGGACGCCCTCACCGTCTACCGGGACCTGCTGCCGCACCCGCGGCGGCTGGCCGGGCTGACCGACCGCAGCCTCGCCGGTTTCGTGCTGCTGCTCGGCGTCTCCGGCAGCACCGGGCTGGCCCACCACAACGTCTTCTTCCCGGGTGACTACGACGCGGAGTTCGACGCGGTCTTCGGCGACCCGGGGCGCGGCGTACGAGCCCGGCCGGCGGCCGACCCGACGGTGTTCGTCACCGTGGCCGACGACCCGATGGTCCGCCCGGCCGGGCACGAGGCATGGTTCGTGCTGGTCAACGCCCCTCGACAGGGCACCGCGGCGGGCGCTGTCGACTGGCGACGCCCGGGGCTGGCCGACGCGTACGCCGATCGGGTCCTGGAGGTGCTGGCGCGGCGCGGCGTGGACGTACGCGACCGGGTGCTGTTCCGCGAGGTCCGCACCCCGGCCGACCTGGACGTGGCGACCGGCGCGCCGGGTGGCTCGATCTACGGCACCGCCGGTGGGTTGCTCCGCCCCGCCAACCGGGGCCCGGCGAACGGGTTGTGGCTGGTGGGTGGCTCCACCCACCCGGGCGGCGGGCTGCCGATGGTGACCCTGTCCGCGCAGATCGTCGCCGACGAGATCGGCCCCGCCTGGTAGCGCTGCTCAGCCGGCGGTCGGGGCCTCAGCCGGCGTCGAGCAGGGCGCGGCGGATGGTGGACAGCAACTGCCCCAGGCCGAAGCCGGCCAACAGCACCCACACCGCGGTCGCCATGGTGATGGTGCCGGCGGCCAGGTCCGGCTCGATCAGCCCGGCCAGCCCGGCGACCAGCAGCCCGGCCAGCGCCACCGAGACCCGGGTGGGGCGCTCGCCCACTGTCACCGCGCCGATGTCACGCATGCCGGCGGCGACCGCCCGGGCCCGGACGTACTCGTGCAGCCAGGACAGCGCGCCGCCCGCGACGACAAGCCCGCCGGGCGCGCCGACCAGCCAGAACGCCAGCAACCACGCCACCTCACCGAGCCGGTCGGCGACCGAGTCGTAGACGTAGCCGAGCCGGGTGGTGCGGTCGGTGGCGACCGCCACCGCGCCGTCCACGCTGTCCGCCACGGCGGCTAGCAGCACGAACAACGCGCCGAGGAAGAGGCCGTTCCCCGGCCGGGTCACCAGCAACGGTACGCAGAAGCAGAGCACCACCCCGGCCACGGTGACCGCGGTGGGGCTGACCCGCAGCCGACCCAGCACATACCCCACGTGGTACGCGAATCGCAGCCAGGCGCGCACCACCGGCGCCGCGACCCGAGGGTCGAACCCGCCATGCAACCGCGCCCAGGCCGTGGCGTACTGATCCCAGTTCAGCTGTGTGCCCACCTGGGGATCAACCGTCGTGCCGGGCATCAGGTGTCGCAGGACCAGCGTTCACACCCGCGCGTCGACCTTCAGGTTCTGCCAGACCTCACGGGTGGCCGTGGACCGGTTGAGGGTGATGAAGTGGATTCCCGGCACGCCCTCGTCCAGCAGTCGGCGGCACATCTCGCTGGCCTGCTCGACGCCGAGCCGGCGGACGGCCTCCGGGTCGTCGGCGACGCGTTCGAAGCGGGCCGCCAGCGCCGGCGGGAAGGGCGCACCGGACAGTTGCACGGACCGCTCGATGGTGCCGATCTGGGTCACCGGCATCACCCCGGCCAGGATCGGGGTGTCACAGCCGGCAGCGGCCACCCGGTCCCGCAGCCGCAGGTAGTCGTCGGCGTCGAAGAACATCTGCGTGATCGCGAACGCCGCGCCGGCCCGGCACTTGCGGACGAACTGCGCGGTGTCGCTGGCCACGTCGGGCGAGCGGGGATGCTTGTACGGGAAGGCCGCCACGCCGACGCTGAAGTCGCCGGAGTCACGCACCAGGCGGACCAGGTCCTCGGCGTAGTCCACGCCCTCGGGGTGGCGGATCCACTCGCCGCCCGGGTTGCCCGGGGGGTCGCCGCGCACGGCCAGCACGTTGCGCACCCCGACCCCGGCGAGCCGGCCGACCACGTGTCGCAGCTCGGCGACGGAGTGGTTGACCGCGGTCAGGTGCGCCATCGGCAGCAGGGTGGTCTCGGTGGCGATCCGCTCGGTCACCGCCACCGTGGTGTCCCGGGTCGAGCCGCCCGCGCCGTACGTGATCGACACGAACGACGGACGCAGCGACTCCAGCTCGCGGATGGCCTGCCAGAGCAGTTGCTCTCCCGCCTCGGTCTTGGGCGGGAAGAACTCGAACGAGAAGGTCGGCTGACGCTCGCGGATGAGCTCCCCGATCGCCGGCTGCGGATTGGGGAGTACCGAGGGAAGACCGAGCGCCACGACCCGACTCTAGCGGGCGAGGCCGGGACGACCCAGACACTTCCCACCCGGTGACCGGTGTCGCGCCGTACGCCCGGCCGGTGGGCGCGAGGGCGTCGTACCCCCGGGGTAGGAATGAGTGGCGTGGGAGGGGCGGCGGGGGCGGCCCCGGGCCCGTGCGGGGGTCAGCAACCGAACGGTGACGTCCGTCCGCCCGGTGGAGTGGGTCGTCACCGCCCGACGCCCGCCAGGAGGACCTGTGCCCGCACCCGCATCGCCACGCTCCGGGCAGCTCGGGCCACTGTTGGTCAGCTGCCGACTGGCCCGTGGCTGGAGCCAGCAGCGCGCCGCCGCCGAGTTGTGTGCCGCCGCCGGGGTGCCGACGTTGAGCCGGCACGAGGTGTCCCGCTGGGAACGACAGCGCCGGGTGCCCGGCGGGTTCTGGCTCGGCTGGCTCGCCGTCGTCCTGGACGTGCCGTTGGTGGTGCTCGCGGAGGCCGCCGCAGTCACCCGCCGGGCCGTCCCGACACGCGCCACCCGAGCCACCGGACCGGGCCGCGCCCCTCGGGCCGGCGCGGCGGCGGCGGGCCGCACCGGTCCCCGTCGCACCGCCGGGACCACGCGTGGCGGTGGAGCGCGGGCGATGGGGACCGGCTAGCGTCGGGGGCGTGACCCACGCTGCTCCCGTGTCTCCCGTCGACCGCGCCGACCTGCGGCAGCGGGTCGACAAGGCCCTCACCGAGTTCCTGGCCGGTCAACGGGCCCGGCTCACCGCCGTGGACGACGCGCTGGTCCCGGTGGCCGAGGCGATCGAGGCATTCGTGCTCGGTGGCGGCAAGCGGTTGCGTCCGGCGTTCGCGTACTGGGGGTTCCGGGGCGCCGGCGGGGTCGACGGCGAACCGGTGCTCGCCGCCCTGGCCTCGTTGGAGTTCGTCCAGGCCAGCGCCCTGATGCACGACGACCTGATGGACCGCTCCGACACCCGCCGTGGTGAGCCGGCGGTGCACCGGCGGTTCGCCGCCCGGCACCGGCAGGCCGGCTGGGGTGGTGACCCGGACAGCTTCGGCGACGCCGCGGCTCTCCTGCTGGGCGACCTCTGCCTGGTCTGGTCCGACGAGCTGCTGCACTCCGCGGGGCTGGACCCGTGGGTCCTGGCCCGGGCCCGGCCGGTCTTCGACGAGATGCGCACCGAGGTCACCGTCGGCCAGTATCTCGACGTGCTGACGCAGGCCACCGGGGACACCTCGGTGGAACGGGCCGGCAAGGTCGCCCGGTACAAGTCGGCGAAGTACACGGTCGAACGCCCACTGCTGCTCGGTGCGGCGCTGGCCGACGCGACGGCCGACGTGCGGACGGCCTACTCGGCGTACGGGCTGCCGCTGGGCGAGGCGTTCCAGCTCCGCGACGACGTGCTGGGAGTCTTCGGTGACCCGGCCCTGACCGGGAAGCCGGCCGGGGACGACCTGCGCGAGGGCAAGCGCACCTACCTGGTGGCGGCCGCCCTGGAGACCACCGACGACGCGGGCCGCGAGCTGCTGCTCGGCCGGCTCGGCGACCCGGAGTTGGACGAGCAGGGGGTGGCCCGGCTGCGCGAGCTGATCACCGCGAGCGGGGCTCTCGCCCGCACCGAGCAGCGGATCGTCACGCTCACCGACGCCGCCCTGGCCGCCCTGACCGCCGTCGACCTCGACACCGAGGCCCGCCAGACCCTGGTGGACCTGGCCATAGCCGCAACCCGCCGAGCCGACTAACCCCCCGCCCCCTTCCCGGCCCCCTCTTCCCCGCCCTCTTCCCGGCCCCCTTCCCGGCCCCCTCTTCCCGGTCGATCATGGGGTTGGCGGCGTCCGCAGCGGCGTGTCGCGCCGCTGACCTCATGATCGACGGGGGACGGCGAGGGAGGGGGTTCGTTCAGAAGCCTTCGGCTTGGGCTCTGCGCTTCACCTCGCGGGCCTGGTCGCCGGACAGGGCGGCGGCCGGGGTGTTCCCGGGGAGGGTGTCGTCAGGCTCGTAGAGCCAGCGCAGGGCGGCCTCGTCGTCGTAGCCGTTGTCGGAGAGCAGGTTGAGCACACCGGGCAGGTGCTTGAGCACCGTCTGGTTGGCGACTAGGTCCGCCGGGATGCGGCGGACGCCGTCGCGGCGGACCGCCAGCAACTCCCGGTCGCGGATCATCTGGTGCACCTTGCTGATCGACACGTCGAGACGCTCGGCGACGTCGGGCAGGGTCAGCCAGCCGGCCGGGTCGGTTGGTCCGGCGGGTTCCGGGCCGGGCACGGCCTGGTCGGGTACGGATTCGGTCACCCGACCACCCTGCCACGCCGCCGCCACGACGAGCCACCGGCACCCCGGACAACCGATCGGAGCCCTGGCTCGTACGCGCCGCTGACCAGCGGACGAGGGGCGGCGAGCGCGGCGGGACGAACCAGTTCGGCGTTCGGCTGTAGCATCCTGTTCAACCTTCACCCCCTGGACACATAGACTCCCTGCCGATGGACACTCAGGTCGCCGACACGTTGCTGGGCTCGCTGATCGACGGGCGCTACCGCATTCGCGGTCGCGTGGCCCGTGGTGGCATGGCGACCGTGTACACCGCCACCGACGAGCGTCTCGAGCGCACCGTCGCCGTGAAGATCATTCATCCGACCCAGGCGCCCGAGGCCCGGGCCCGGATCGCCAACTTCGTGGCTCGGTTCACCGACGAGGCGAAGACCATCGCGCGGCTGACCCACCCGAACGTGGTGGCCGTCTACGACCAGGGCACCCACGCCGGCCTGCCGTACCTGGTGATGGAGTACGTCCGCGGCCGCACCCTGCGCGACGTGCTGGCCGAGCGCCGTCGGCTCAACCCGGACGAGGCGTTGGCCATCGCCGAGCAGATGCTCGCCGCGATCGCCGCCGCGCACCGGTCGGGTCTGGTGCACCGCGACGTCAAGCCGGAGAACGTGCTGGTCGCCGAGGCACCCACCGGTGGTGTGGCCAACCTGGTCGACAGCGTCGTCAAGGTGGCCGACTTCGGCCTGGCCCGGGCGGTCGAGGCGAGCGCCGACGACGAGCAGGGCAACCAACTGATGGCCACCGTGGCGTACGTCGCCCCGGAGTTGGTCACCGAGGGCCGCGCCGATCCCCGTACCGACGTCTACTCGGCGGGCATCGTGCTGTTCGAGATGCTCACCGGCCGCGTCCCGTACGACGGGGACCGCCCGGTCGACGTCGCCTGGCAGCACGTCGACAGGGACGTGCCGGCACCTTCGACGCTGGTGCCCGGCCTGCCGCCGGTCCTCGACGACCTGGTGCAGCGCGCCACCCGACGTGATCCCAGTGCCCGGCCCGCCGACGCCGGAGCACTGCTGACCGAGGTTCAGGCGGCCCGGGAACGCCTGGGTGACGGCAACACCCACACCGCGGTGCTCCGCCCGGTGAGCGGCGACGCGCCCCTGTCGCAGCCGACCATGGTGGTCGCGACGGTCCGGCCACCCGACCGCCCGGCCTGGGCGCGGCTGCCCGAGGGCGGCGGCAACCAGGGCGGCGGTCGACGTCGGGCCGCTCCGGAGCCCGCGGAGGGCCTGGGGTCCCGGCTCGCCGCACTGCGGGGCACGCTGATGGCGAGTCCGCGTGGCCGGTTGGCCGTCGCGGCGGTGGTGGTGACGCTGGGTCTGGTGGCCGCGATCGGTGGCTGGTGGTTCGGTGTCGGGCGTTACACGACCGCCCCGCAGCTGGTGAGTTTGAGCAATGCCGAGGCGCAGGCGCAGGCCGATCGGGCCGGGCTCGTCCTGGAGTACGGCGAGCCGCGCTTCGACGAGAAGGCTCCGAAGGACAGCGTGCTGGAGCAGACCCCGGGCTCGACCTCGAAGATCGTCAAGGGTGGCACGATCACGCTGACCCTGTCCCTGGGCCCGGAACGCTTCCCGGTGCCGGACGTCATCGGCAAGGAGTTCGAGCTCGCCGAGGCGGATCTGGTCAACGTGAAGCTGGTGGTGGCCAAGGGCGCCGCCCGCTACGACGACACCCTGCCGGCGGGCGTCGTGCTGGACACCTCTCCCAAGGTGGGCACCGAGGTCAAACCCGGCGCGAAGATCACCCTCATCCTGAGCCGGGGCAGGGCGCCGGTGACGGTGCCGAATCTGGTCGGCAAGAGCCTGACCGAAGCCCGCACCACCCTGGCCCAGCTCAACCTGACCCTGGTCGAGACCTACAAGGAGTCGGACAAGCCCAAGGACGAGATCCTCGGCCAGAGCCCGGCCGACGGCGCCGGCGTGGAGAAGGGCACCCAGGTCAAGTTGGACGTCAGCAAGGGCCCGCCGGCGATCGTCATGCCCCGGGTGATCGACCTGCCGTGCCAGCAGGCCAAGCAGGCGTTGGAGGGCCAGGGCTTCCCGGTGACGGCCCTGATCAACCCGAACGCCACGGTCCGGATCCAGGCGCCGGGCGAGAACTCGCAGGTGCCGCCGGGCACCCCGGTCACCCTCACGTGCTTCTGATGTCGGCGGTCACCTCGCGTCCGGTGGGCGCGCACACTCCGACCTCCGGTGGGTTGGCCAGGGCCGCCCTGCCGTACGCGGATGCGACCGGCGCGCGGGTGGTGCAGGTCTACGTCTCCAACTCGCGGGGCTGGGCGCTGCCCGACGGTGACCCCGCGCAGGACGCCCTGTTCCGCGACGGCTGCGCCGAGCGGGGCATTCCGGCGTTCATCCACGCCTCGCTGCTGGTCAACCTCGGCTCACCCACCCCGGCCACGGTCGAGAAGTCGACCCGGACGCTGGCGCACGCGCTGCGTCGCGGCGTGGCGATCGGCGCTCAGGCGGTGGTGTTCCACGCGGGCAGTTCGGTGGACGAGGGGCACGCCGAGGCGGCGATGCGACAGGTCCGTGAGGAGTTGCTGCCGCTGCTCGACTGGGCCGCCGCCGCCGGTGGGCCGATGCTGCTGGTCGAGCCGAGCGCGGGCGGGGGCCGGTCGCTCGCCTCGCGGGTGGAGCAGCTCGGCCCGTACCTGGACGCGGTGGACCGGCACCCCATGCTCGGGGTCTGCTTCGACACCTGCCATGCCTGGGCCGCCGGCCACGACCTGGCGGTCGAGGGCGGCATGACGGCGACCCTGGACACGCTGGTGGCCACCGTCGGTGCGGACCGGCTACGGCTGGTCCACGCCAACGACTCGAAGGACCTGTGCGGCTCCACCCGGGACCGGCACGAGAACATCGGCAAGGGCACCATCGGGGAGCCGGCCTTCGCCGAGCTGATGACGCATCCCGCCACCGCCGGCGTACCCCTGGTCGTGGAGACCCCGAGTGAGAAGCAGATCGGCCACGCCGCCGACATCCAGACCCTCACCCGCCTGCACCCCTGAACCCCGCCGCCACGCCGCCGATCTTCGTTGATCAAGAGGTTTGCGTCATCCGGACCCCGGAATCTGACGCAAACCTCTTGATCAACACCAGGAGGCGGGCCGGGCCCCGCGTGGTCAGGACGCTGCCAGGATTCGGGGTAGGGCTTCGACCGCGTGGTCGATGTCGGCGTCGCTGACGCCCAGGTGGGTGACCAGGCGGGCGGTACGGGGGCCGAGCACCGAGATGAGGACGCCCTCGGCCCGCGCGACGGCCGCCAGGGCACGCGCGTCCAGGGCGTGCTTGGTCAGGTCCAGCGCGACCAGGTTGGTGCGGGCCGGGGTGGCCAGCACCCCGAACGGCGCGACCGCCTCGGCGAGCCGGGCCGCCTTGGCGTGGTCGTCGGCCAGCCGGTCGACGTGGTGTGCCAGCGCGTACCGCCCGGCGGCGGCGAGGATGCCGGCCTGACGCATGCCGCCGCCCATCCGCTTGCGGATCAGCCGGGCTCGCTCGATCTTGTCGGCGCTGCCCACCACCAGCGAGCCGACCGGGGCACCGAGGCCCTTGGAGAGGCACACCGACAGCGTGTCGAAGAGCCGACCGTACTCGATCAGGGGCACCCCGTCCGCGACGTGCGCGTGCCAGATCCGTGCGCCGTCGCAGTGCACCGCCACGCCCGCCTCGTCGGCGACCCCACGCAGATCCCGCAGGGTGGCCAGCGGAATCACCCCGCCGCCGCCCCGGTTGTGGGTCTGCTCCACGGCGATCGCGCGGGTGGGAACGGCGAAGAAACCGTCCGGCCGGATCATCCCGGCCACCGCCCCCGGGTCGATGTCCGCGCCGACGGCGGGCCAGGTCCGCGAGGAGATCCCGCCGTACGCGGCGGCGGCCCCGACCTCGTACGTGACCACGTGCGCGTCCGCGTCGCAGAGCAGCTCGTCACCCGGCGACACCAGCAGTTGCAGGGCGATCTGGTTGGCCATCGACCCGCTCGGGGCGAACAGCGCGGCCTCGTGCCCGAACAGGGCGGCGACCTCGGCTTCGAGGGCGTTGACTGTCGGGTCCTCGCCGTAGACGTCGTCACCGACCTCTGCGGTGGCCATCGCCTCCCGCATCCCGGCGGTGGGTCGGGTCACCGTGTCGGACCGCAGGTCCACGAACTGGTCAGCCACTGTCATCCTTCCGACCGCCGGTTGCGGGTCTCACACACCTGGTCACGGTCATTCTTCTCGGCTGCGGCAGAGGGGTCTGCGGCCTCAGCCGCTGTCAGCCCATCGGCTGCCGACTGCGGGGCTCGCAAGCTCACTCCTCGCGTCAGCCGCGGAGCATCTCGGCCACGAGGAAGGCCAACTCCAACGACTGCTGGGTGTTCAGACGCGGGTCGCAGGCGGTTTCGTAGCGGTCGGGCAGGTCGAGGTCCTCGATGCCCTGCGCGCCGCCGAGGCACTCGGTGACGTCCTCGCCGGTCAACTCGACGTGCAGACCGCCCGGGTGGGTGTCCAGCCCACGGTGCACCTCGAAGTAGCCGAGCACCTCGTCGACGATGCGGTCGAAGTGCCGGGTCTTGTAGCCGTTGGACGACTCGTGCGTGTTGCCGTGCATCGGGTCGCACTGCCAGACCACCTTGGCGCCGGCGGCGGTGACCTTGGCGACGATCGGCGGCAGGGCGTCGCGCACCCGGTGATTGCCCATCCGGCTGATCAGGGTGAGCCGACCGGGGATGTTGTCCGGGTTGAGCTTCTCGCACAGCTCGATCGCCTCGTCCGGGGAGGTGGTCGGGCCGAGCTTGACGCCGATCGGGTTGGCGATGCGGGAGATGAAGTCGATGTGCGCGCCGTTGATCTGCCGGGTGCGCTCGCCGATCCAGAGGAAGTGCCCGGAGAGCCCGTACGCCCGACGGTCGGAGACCCGGGTGAGCGCCCTGTCGTACTCCAGGGCGAGGGCCTCGTGGGAGCAGTAGAGCGTGACGGTACGCAGCGCCTCGTCGTCGGTCATCCCGCAGGCGCGGATGAACGCCAGCGCCCGGTCGATCTCCCGGGCGATCGCCTCGTAGCGCTCCCCCGCCGGGGAGTTCTTCACGAAGCCCTTGTTCCAGTCGTGCACCGCGTGCAGGTCGGCGAGCCCACCGGCGAGGTACGCCCGGAGCATGTTCATCGCCGCCGCCGAGTTGGCGTACGCCCGGATCATGCGCTGCGGGTCGGCGACCCGGGCGGCCGGGTCGGCCTCCAGCGAGTTGATCATGTCGCCCCGGTACGCGGGCAGGCCGCGCGCGTCGGTGGGCAGCGAGCGGGGCTTGGTGTACTGCCCGGCCACCCGGGCGACCTTGACCACCGGCAGCGACGCGCCGTAGGTGAGCACGATCGCCATCTGGAGCAGGGTGCGGGCGTTGGCCAGCAGGTGGCTCTCGGTGTTGTCGGCGAACGTCTCGGCGCAGTCACCGCCCTGCAACAGGAACGCCTTGCCCTCGCAGACCAGGGCGAGCTTCTGCCGGAGCTGGTCCACCTCGTAGGGCGCGACGACCGACGGCACCGTGTCGAGGACCTTGCAGACCTCGGCGACGGCGGCCGGGTCGGACCACGGCGGAACCTGCTCACGGGGCAGCTCCCGCCATCGGTCCAGGCCGAGCGCGGCGTCCTCGGCGGAGTCGACAGTCGGTCGGCTGGTCTGCAGACCGGGGCTACCCACCCCGGGATGGCTCAGCTGATGCCACTCATGGCGCATGACAGAAAGCGTACGGCGACGGTCGGGGTGACCGGGCGGCGAGGGGGACGGTTCCGGCAGGTGGGAGATCAATCCGTCGGGCGCTGGTCAGGACGGGGGCGTGAGGACGGCACCGCCCGGCGTCGGGCCGGCGGTCGGAGTTCCGCCCGGCGCCTCCCCGGCGATGCACCAGTCGCCTCCGTCCCGGGTGACGGTGAACAGCAGCGGCCGTTTGACGGTGCGCTTACCGGAGGTGACCGAGACCGAGACGCTGACCTCCTGCCCGAACGGGCCGGGCCGGATGTCGGTGATGGCCGCCTCGGGCACCTGGAAGTGGTCGGCGAAGTCCCCGTTGGGCCCGGTGGCGCCCAGGTCGAAGCCGTCGTGCAGGAGAGCGCAGAGCTGGCTCCTACCGGCGGCGACGTCCTTCGCGGTCATCGCGTCGAGGTACGCCTGCACCCGCTCCCGGGAGCGGGTGGCGGCCTCCTCGGCGG
Organism: Micromonospora sp. WMMD964; assembly: GCF_029581455.1. Lineage (NCBI taxonomy): Bacteria > Bacillati > Actinomycetota > Actinomycetes > Micromonosporales > Micromonosporaceae > Micromonospora > Micromonospora sp. WMMD964. The sequence continues at coordinate 6,094,067 of NZ_CP120860.1, forward strand.
GGGCGCGTGCGGGCTTGGCCGCGGGCCCTTCCTCCTCGGCGTCGCCGCCGATGCCACAGCCGCCCAGGATGACGGGCGACAGCACCAGCCCGGCGGCGGTCGCCGCCAGCCTGCGGTGGGTCGAGCGCATGACCACCTCCGTCGTCGGTGCCATCGAGACCTGCCGAGCCGGGAGTCTGCCACATCGAGCTGGGCCGACCCAACGACGGCGGCCCGGCCGACGCTGGGCGTCGACCGGGCCGCCGGTCTCACGGGCGGGGAGGGACGGTGCGGGCCCCTCCCCGCCGTGTGGGTGGTGCGTCGGCCCTCGGCTCAGCCGAGACCGCCCTTGATGGCGCCGATCAGCTCGCCGTTGCTGGTGTCACCGGAGAGCTCCCAGAAGAACGCGCCACCGAGGCCCTGGTTGTTCGCGTACGTCATCTTGCCGTTGATGGTCGACGGGGTGTCGTAGCTCCACCAGTTGCTGCCGCACTTGGCGTACGCGGTGCCGGCGATCGTGCCGGTGGCCGGGCAGGTGTTCTTGAGGACCTTGTAGTCCTCGATGCCCGCCTCGTAGGTGCCCGGTGCCGCGCCGGTGGCGCTGCCGCCCGGTGCGGCCTGGGTGACCCCGGTCCAGCCACGGCCGTAGAAGCCGATGCCGAGCAGCAGCTTGTTGGCCGGGATGCCCTTGCTCTTGAGCTTCTGGATCGCGGCGTCGGAGTTGAAGCCCTGCTGCGGGATGCCGGTGTACGAGGTGAGCGGCGAGTGCGGCGCCGTCGGCCCCTGCGCGGCGAAGGCCCCGAAGTAGTCGTAGGTCATCGGCATCAGCCAGTTGAGGTTGCCGATCGCGCCGGCGTAGTCGGTGGCGTCGATCTTGCCGCCGTTGCTGCCGTCCGCGGTGATCGCGGCGGTGACCAGGGCGCTGGACCCGAACCTCGACCGCAGGGCGCTGATCACGTTCTTGAACGCGTTCGGGCCGCTGCTGTCGCAGGTCAGGCCACAGGCGTTCGGGTACTCCCAGTCGACGTCGATGCCGTCGAAGACGTCTGCCCAGCGCGGGTCCTCGACCAGGTTGTAGCAGCTCTCCGCGAAGGCGGCGGGGTTCTGCGCGGCCTGGGTGAAGCCACCGGACCAGGTCCAACCGCCGAACGACCAGATCACCTTGAGGTGCGGGTTCATCTGCTTGAGCTTGCGCAGCTGGTTGAAGCTGCCCCGCAGCGGCTGGTCCCAGGTGTCGGCCACGCCGTCCACGCTGTCCGCGGCCGTGTACGCCTTCTCGTAGTCGGCGTAGCTGTCACCGATGGAGCAGCGACCGCCGGTGGTGTTGCCGAAGGCGTACAGGATGTGGGTCAGCTTGGCGGCCGAGCCGCTGGTCTGGATGTTCTTGACGTGGTAGTTGCGCCCGTAGACGCCCCACTCGGCGAAGTAGCCGACGACCTTCTTGCCACCGGTGTTCGGCGGCGGCGTGGTGGGCGGCGTCGTCGTGGGCGGGGTGGTCGTCGGCGGGGTGGTGGTCGGCGGCGTCGTGGTCGGCGGGGTGGTGCCGCCACCGCACGCCGCGCCGTTGATGGTGCAGTTCAGCGGGGCCTTGTACGCGCCGGTGCCGTTGTAGCCCCAGCTGAACGAGGCGCCCGGGGCGATGCCACCGGCCCAGCTCTTCTTGACCGCGACGTAGTGGTTACCGCTGCTGGTGACGTCGGCGTCCCAGGCGCTGCTGATGGTGGTGCCCGACGGCAGGTCGAACTCGATGCGCCAGGTGCTGATGGTGGCACTCGATCCGTTGGTGACGGTCACCCTCGTCTCGTGACCGGTCCCCCAGTCCTGCGCCTTGGTGAAGGTGGTGGTGACCGTGCCGGCGCCGAACGCGGTGGTGACCGGCACCGCTGCGACGGTCACGGCGACCACGGCACCGGCCCAGAGGGCCCGGCGGAGCGATCTTTTCATGAGGCGTCTCCCGAACTGTTAGGAAACTTTCCAAAAGAGATGGTGAGACGGTACTCACGGCGTCATCAGTTCGTCAAGATGTCCATGTTTCGATTTCTCCTGGTGCGTGGAGTGCCCATGCCCCGGCCCGCCGGTGGCCGGCGCGTAGCCTCCCCCCATGACCGTTTTCGACATCCCGATCGACGCCCTCAACGGCGGCCCCGCCGACCTGGCCCGTTACCGCGGCAAGGCGTTGCTGGTCGTGAACGTGGCCTCCCGTTGCGGCCTCACCCCGCAATACGTCGGCCTGCAGAAACTCGCTGACCGCTATGCCGATCGCGGCCTGGTGGTGCTCGGTGTGCCGTGCAACCAGTTCGCCGGGCAGGAGCCGGGCAGCGCCGCCGAGATCAGCGAGTTCTGCCAGGTCAACTATGGAGTCACCTTCCCACTGACCGAGAAGGTCGACGTCAACGGCACCGACCGGCACCCGCTCTACGCCGCGCTTGTGGACACTGCGGACGCCGACGGGCACACCGGGGACGTCCGGTGGAACTTCGAGAAGTTCCTGGTCGCCCCGGACGGCACCGTGGCGGCCCGGTTCGCCCCCACTGTCGAGCCCACCGCCGACGAGGTGCGCATCGCCATCGAGAAGACCCTCCCCGCCTGACCCCCAGAGCGTGTCGATCAAGAGGTTCGCGTCAATTCAGCGCCCCCTTCTGACGCAAACCTCTTGATCAACACGTCGGAGCCGCCGTCGCTGACCGGCATGAGCAGTACGTTGGGCAGGACGGGCTCGCCAGCCGGCGGAGCAGCGCCGGCTGGCGCAGGACGGCCGGCGGGGGCGCTGGCGTGTCGGTCCGGCGCAGCCGGGTAGCCCGGAATAACCCATCACGTCGGTGGGGAATGCGGCACGGCCGGGCGGAGTTGGGGACGAGCATGACAACTGTGGGACTGATCGGCAGCGGCCACATCGGCGGCACCGTGGCGCGACTGGCCGTCGACGCCGGCTACGACGTGGTGCTGAGCAACTCGCGAGGCCCGGAGACCCTCACCGACCTGGTCGACGCCCTCGGCGGGCACGCCAGCGCCGGCACGGCGGAGGACGCGGCGCGCGTGGGCGACCTGGTGGTGGTCAGCGTGCCGCTGAAGGCGTACCGCGCGGTGCCCGTGGAGCCACTGGCCGGCAAGGTCGTCATCGACACCAACAACTACTACCCGCAGCGCGACGGGAACTTCCCGGAGCTGGACAGCGGCGAGACCACCAGCAGCGAACTGCTCCAGCGACACCTACCGGAGTCGCGGGTGGTCAAGGTCTTCAACAACATCTACTTCACGGCCCTGGCCGCGCTGGCCCGGCCGACGGGTGCGGCCGACCGCAGCGCCCTCGCCATCGCCGGTGACGACGAGGCCGCGAAGGCCGAGGTGACGGCCTTCCTCGACCGGATCGGCTACGACGCCGTCGACGTGGGCTCCCTCGCCGAGGGATGGCGCTACCAGCCCGACACCCCGGCGTACGGCACGCTCTACTCCGCCTCGCCGACCGACTGGCAGCACCCGGCCCCGGGCGGCGCCGACGAGCTGCGCGCCGCTCTGGCCGCCGCCACCCGCTGAGCGCCGCCGCCACCCGCTGAGCGCCGCCGCCGCCCTCACGGCGGTCGCCTACCGGGTGGCCGTCCGGAGGGCGGCGGCGAGTTCGTCGTCGTAGCTCGCGAGCGGTCGACCGTTCGAGGCGTACGCGACGAGTCGCCCCTGCGCCATGCTCGCCGAACGGAACGAGAACGTGCGGCTCCCCGGGTACGCGTCGAGCAGCGGAATGACCCGGGGCGGCCCGCCCGGGGCGGAGAAGTATTCCAGTCGGGTCACCTGTGGGGAGACCACCCCGTTGACCCGCACCTTGGTCTTCTCGGCCCGGGTGCCGAAGGTGACCGGCGCGTCGGTGCCGTAGGCGGCGCACTCGACCGGGCCACGGCAGACGAAGAAGTACCGCGGGTTGACCACGTCGCTCAGGGCGTACGCCTTGAAGGTCGGATCCGCCCCGGCGGGCAACGGCTGCACGGCGAAGAACGCGACCGCCACCGCGGCGGTCACGCCCACCCGCAACCATCCCTGTCCGCCCGCCGGCCGGCGGTGCGTCCGGGCCGCGGCGACCGCGACGCCTCCGAAGCCGACCAGGCACAGCAGGCCCACCCCGATCGCCCGGGCGTTCTCGAAGAGGAACTGCACCCCCGGCCGTGTCGACACCGGGCTGAGCACCGCACCCAGCGAGACGACCATGGCGGCGAGCAGCGCTCCCCCAGCTGCCCGCTGGGTGACGCCGGACGCGCCGATCAGCAGCATGGCGGCGAGCACCGGCCACACCTGGTGGTGAGTCCAGGACACCGGGGACGCGGCGACGGTGGCGCAGCCGACGAGCACCGCCGCGTGCCCGGGGCGGCCCTGTCGCGTCAGCTGTCGCGCCCGCAGCAGCGCCGCCGCACAGACGAACGCCACCAGGCCGGCCCAGAGCACCGGCAACGTCGCCTCGGCCAGGCCGACGCGTAGCAGCATCCCGTGCAGGGACTGGTTGCCCGCCGACGCCAGGTTGCCGATGCGTCCGGTCTGCCGCACCGCCTCGGTCCAGTACGTCCAGCTCTCGGCGGGCAGCACGATCCCGGCGACCACCGCGCACGCCAGGAACGTCGCCACCGCCCGGCCCGCGTCGCGGTAACGGCCCGTGGCGAGGAAGTAGACGACGAACAGCAACGGGGTCAGCTTGATCGCCGACGCGACCCCGACCAGGATCCCGCGCAGCCGGGGCGGGACCAGGCCCATCCCGTCGAGCAGGGCCATCAGCACGATGAAGATGCTGACCTGGCCGAAGCGCAGGTTGCTCTGCACCGGCGCGGAGAGCATCAGCACCGTGGCCGCGACCGCCACCACGAGCGGTCGCCGGGACTGCCGGGTGGTCAACGCGACACCGACCGCCCCGGCGACGGCGACGACCGCCGCGCAGGTCGCCACCAGCCAGATCCCCTGCAGTACGCCCTCACTCACGACGGTGATCGGACCCAGCACGAGTGCCGCGAACGGCGGATAGGTGAACGGGCCCCCGTTCTCCGCCGCGTACTCGTACAGCGGCCGGCCGGCACGCAGGTCGGTCAGCGCCCCGTAGTAGATGTGCAGGTCGGAGAGGCGGTCCGGTCGGCTCAGGACGAGCACACAGGACACCAGCGCGACGACGACGAAGGTCGCCCACGCCAGCGCCACCCGGCGATCCCGCATCGACCGAGGATAATCGAGCGAACCCGCCTCCGTCGGCCCCGCCGTCGCTCACCGGCACCCGGGCAGGCGCACCTGAGGCGTCTGCCCTCGGGAGAACGGACCGGGCCGGGCGCGAGCCGGTCCCTAGCATCGACGAATGGCGACGACGAGCACTGCGGCATACGACGCGTACGCGGACTGGTACGAGGGGTTCATCTCCGGCGGCGGCGACTACCTCCAGCGGGTGCACGCGATCGCGGAGGACATGCTCGGCAGGGGCGACGGTCCCTGTCTCGACATCTGCTGCGGCACCGGTGCGCACGCCAGGGTGCCGGCGAGTCTGGGTTGGACACCGCTGGGCGTGGACCTGTCCGGTGGGCAGTTGCGGCACGCGAGCGGGCGACTGCCGGTGGTCCGGGGCGATGCGACGGCTCTGCCGGTCGCCGACTCGTCGCTTCCGGCGGCGATGTGCGTCCTGTCCAGCACGGACATGCCGGACTACCCGGCCCTGCTGCGGGAGGTCGTCCGGGTGCTGCGAACCGGTGGGCGGTTCGTCCACGTCGGCGTGCACCCGTGCTTCGTGGGCGCGTTCGCCGACTGGGGTCGGCATCCGAGAGTCGTGGTCGACGCGCGGTACGCCGACCGGTCGCGCAGTTTCGACAGTTGGAACACCAGCGGCGTCCGGGTGCGGGTCGGTGCCTGGCACCTGCCCCTCGCCGACCTGCTCAACGCGACGATGACCGCCGGCCTCCGGCTGCTCCGGGTCGCCGAGGCAGGGCCGGGCGGCGTGCCGGACCTGTTCGCCTTCGTGGCGATCCGCGAGCGGTAGCTCGGCCGGACCGGGCAGAAACATCGACGTGGCAACTTGCGTCGCAGTCCCGTAAACGGGACCCTGTCTCTGGGTTGTGGCCCGCTCACCGAACGTGCTTCCGGAGGCGACATGCACACGCTCCGTACCGTGCCCCGCCGGCTGCTGGCCGGCACCGGCGCGCTCCTGCTCGGCACCGCCCTCGCTGCCACCGGCGTCCCGGTTCCGGCCGGTGCCGCGACGGCCGCGGACACCGTCGGCTACGTCCGGCTCGCCCACCTCTCCCCCGACACCCCGGCCGTCGACGTCTACCTGGCCGCGCCGGACACCGCGAAACCGCGGGTCTTCCCCGGGGTCGGCTACGGCGTGGTCTCCGACTACCTGGAGCTGGCGCCCGGGCGGTACGCGGTGGCCATGCGCGAGGCCGGCGCCCCCGCGAGCGATCCCCCGGTGCTCACCACCGAGGTCGCGGTGACCAGCGGCGACGCCTTCACGGTGGCCGGTGTCGGCCGGCACGCCGACCTCGGCCTGCGGGTGCTCAACGACGACCTCAGCGCCCCCACCGACGGCCGCGCCAAGGTGCGGGTCGTGCAGGCGTCCGTGCGTACCCCGATGCTCGACGTGGCCGCCGCCGACGGCCCGATGATCGCCGACGGTGTGCAGTTCGCGACGACTACCGACTACCAACAGGTCGAGCCGGGCCGTTGGCGGCTGAAGCTGACCGGTGCCGGCGGTCCGAGCACCGACGCGGAGGTGCGCCTCACCGGCGGCGCGGTCTACTCGCTGCTGGTGCTCGACGGCAAGCAGGGTGGGCTCACCGCCGAGCTGCGCCGCGACGCCGAGGGCGGCACCGTCGTCCCCGCCGGCGGGGTGGACACGGGTGCCGGCGGCGCCGCCCGGACCGGGCTCGACGCGTACCCCCTGGTGGCCGGCGGTCTGGCCGCGGCGGCCGGGGTGGTGGCGCTGCTGCTCTGGCGGCGGCGTCGGCGTACCACCTGGTGAGCGCCGGGCCGGACTCGTCGATCCGGCGGCACCGCGACCGCCGGGTGCCGCTGGCCGCGCTGCTCGCGACCAGCGCGGCGGTGGGCCTCGCCGCCAGCACCGGGGTCGGGCTGGCCGGCACCGGCCCGACGCCGTCGGTCGCGAGCTGGCACCCCGGCTGCACCGACGACTGCCCGTCGGTGGCCGCCGCGCCCACAGCACAGGGCCCACCCACGCGGGTACGCGTACCGCGCATCGGCGTCGACTCCACGCTCACGGTGCTGGGTCTGGACCAGTCCGGGGCGCTGGTCCCGCCCGCCGACTTCGACACCGCCGGCTGGTACGGCGGCGGTCCGGCACCCGGCGACACCGGCCCGGCCGTGCTCGCCGGGCATCTCGACTCGCGACGCGGCCCGGCGGTCTTCGCCCGACTCGGCGAGCTGCGGCCCGGCGACCGGGTGGAGGTGTGGCGCGGCGGGCAGCCGCTGGCGTTCCGGGTGACCGGGTCGCTGCGGACCCGCAAGGACCAGTTCCCGACCTCGGTGGTGTACGGGCCGACGCCCAACGCGGAGCTGCGCCTGGTGACCTGCGGGGGTGCGTTCGATCGGCGAAGTGGGCACTACCGGGACAACGTCGTGGTGTTCGCGGTGGCCGAGACACCCGGCCCGGTCCTGCCGAAGCCCGCGACGGGCTGAGCCGCACCCGGCCTGATCCCCGCCAGAGTCGGCGGCGGTCTAAGCCCCACCGCGCCTGATCCGCCTCACCGTCGGCGGCGGTCCAAGCCCACCGGGCTTGATCCACTCGAGGTCGCCGATCTGGCGGTATTCCCGCGCTCGGATACCGCGTTTTCGGCGACCTCGAGTGGATCAAGGCGCGACGGCGGAGCAGGTCGGCGGCAGGGCGCGGCAGGCTGAGCCGCGCCCTGCTAGATCAACACGGGTTCAAGGAGCCCGGGGTGTCCGCCGCGCTCGGATACCGCGCTTTCCGTGAACGCGAGTGGATCAAGGCCGGCAGCGCGGCCGGGCACGACCGCAGGCCGGGCACGACGCCAGGCCGGGTGCGTCAGAGTGGGCGGCGGCCGGCGAAGCCGCACTCGGCCCGGTGGTACCAGCGCACGTCGGAGTCGCCCTCCAGCCAGCACCAGAGCACCGCGCGACCCTCCCGCTCGCCGGGGAAGTCGAGCAGCACCGGAGCGATGCCCTTGACCTGGATGTCGTGCTGGTGCAACTCGTCGACGACCGCGTGCAGCCGGGCCTCCAGCCCCTTCACCTCGGCCAGCCCGCCGAGGGCACTGACGCCGTGGTCGGCGAGGTCGGCGCGCAGTTCGGCCAGGTCGGCCCGGACCCGGATCAACTCGTCGACGCGCGGTTGCAGCGTGGCCACCAGGTGCCGGGCCTGGGCGAGTGTGAACACCGCGCCAGTATGCGCCACGCCCCGCTCCGCCACGAGCCCGGAACGCTCGGCCGCCCGCACCGCCGCGCGCCCGAAGAGCTCAACCGGCCCGTCCGGAACACCGGATCGGCCCGTCGGCACGCGTTCGGAACACCAGACCGGCCCGCCACGCGCGAAGAAGGCTCAGTCGGCCTGCGCCGCCAGTTCGCGGGCGCGGTCGCGGGCGGCCTCCAGCGCGGCGAGCAGCGCGGCGCGTACGCCGTGCTTCTCCAACTCGCGGATGGCGGAGATGGTGGTGCCGGCGGGCGAGGTGACCGCCTCGCGCAGTTTCACCGGGTGCTCGCTGGAGTCGCGCAGCATCACCGCGGACCCGATCGCGGTCTGCACGATCAGCTCGTGGGCCACCTGCCGGGGCAGCCCGAGCAGGATCCCCGCGTCGATCATGGCTTCGACCAGCAGGTAGAAGTAGGCGGGGCCGGAGCCGGAGAGCGCGGTGACCGCGTCCTGCTGCGACTCGGGAACCCGGATCGTCTGACCGAGAGGCTTGAACATCTCCTCGGCCAACGCCAGGTGGGCACCGGTGGCGTACGCGCCCGCCGAGATCGCGGTCATGGCCTCGTCGACGAGCGCCGGGGTGTTGGTCATCACCCGGACCACGGGGGTGCCGTCGGGCAGCCGACGGCTGAAGAAGCTGGTGGGTAGGCCGGCGCAGAGCGAGATGACGAGCTTGTCGGCCGGCACCTTGGGGCCGATCTCGTCGAGCAGCGCTGCCGCGTCCTGCGGCTTGACCGAGATCGCGAGCACCGCCGCCTCGTCCACCGCGGTCAGGTTGTCGACCACCCGTACGCCGTAGCGGGCGGTCAGCTCCTCGGCGCGGGCCGGCCGGCGGGCGGTGGCCAGCAGTTTGTCCACGGGCCATCCCGAGCGCAGGAGCCCGGAGAGCATCAGCTCGCCGATCTTGCCCGCGCCGATCACCGCGACCGTGTGCACCCCGGCTGACATCTCGGTCGTACCCCCTCGCGTCGGGTCGCGGCGCGGCGGACCCGCAGGCCCGCCGCGCCGCCGACTGTCGATCAGCTGCCGAAGAAGACCTCGGCCTCGGCGTACCGCTCCAGCGGCACGGTCTTCAGCTCGCGGGTGGCCTCGGCGAGGGGCACCCGGACGATGTCGGTGCTCTGCATCGCGACCATCTTGCCCCAGTCCCCGTCGTTGACCGCGTCGATGGCCTGCAGGCCCAGGCGGGTGGCGAGCACCCGGTCGAAGGCGGTCGGGGTGCCACCGCGCTGGATGTGGCCGAGCACCACGGTGCGGGCCTCCTTGCCGGTCTTGGCCTCCAGCTGCTCGGCGAGCCACTGGCCGATGCCGCCGAGGCGGACGTGGCCGAACGCGTCGAGCTCCTGGTTGTGCAGCACCATCTGGCCGTCGAGCGGCTGGGCGCCCTCGGCGACCACGACGATCGGGGCGTACTGGTGCTGGAAGCGCTTCTCGACGTAGCCGGCCACCTGCTCGACGTCGAACTGCCGCTCGGGCAGCAGGATCACGTTGGCGCCGCCGGCCAGGCCGGCGTGCAGGGCGATCCAGCCGGCGTGCCGGCCCATGACCTCGACGACCAGGGTGCGGTGGTGGCTCTCCGCGGTGGTGTGCAGGCGGTCGATGGCCTCCATCGCGATGTTGACCGCGGTGTCGAAGCCGAAGGTGTAGTCGGTGGCGCCGAGGTCGTTGTCGATCGTCTTCGGCACGCCGACGACGTTGACGCCCAGCTCGTGCAGCTTGGTGGCGACGCCGAGGGTGTCCTCGCCGCCGATCGCGATGAGCGCGTCCACGCCCTGCTCGGCGAGGTTGTCCTTGATCCGCTCGACGCCGTTCTCGATCTTGAACGGGTTGGTCCGGGACGAGCCGAGGATGGTGCCGCCGCGGGGCAGGATGCCGCGGACGTCGGCGATGCCCAGCGGACGGGTCAGACCCTCCAGCGGGCCCTTCCAACCGTCCCGGAAGCCCACGAACTCGTGACCGTAGGTGGCGACACCCTTACGGACCACCGCCCGGATGACCGCATTGAGGCCGGGGCAGTCGCCGCCGCCGGTGAGCACGCCGATACGCATGATCCGTCATCCTCCTGGAGCATCAGGTAAAGCCCGATTTGCCCCAGGGTATGTGTCAGGTCAGACCATCGGCGCCGTTGCCGGCCCGGGGCGGGCCGTCACTGCGAACTGTAGTCGGCCCGCAGGTACGGCGACAGCGCGCCCCGGTGGCGACCCGGCTCAGAAGGTCACCTCGTGGTTCTCGCCGGCCTTCGGTGGGCGGCCGGTGACCGCGGCCTTCGCGTAGCCGAGGAGGTTGACCACCGTGCTGCCCGGCGAGTCCCAGTACTCGGCGGAGGTGGCGTGCACCTTGATCAGCGTGAGGCCCGGGGTGTCCAGCCCGCCGGGGAACCAGGCCTTGAGCAGTGGGTTCCACAGCCGTTCGGCCCGGGCCCGGTCGAGCCCCTCGGTGGCGGTCCCGGAGATCGACACCCACGCGTGGTGCTTCTGGTCGGAGAAGGCGACGTTGACCTCCGGGTTCACCCGGAGCTGCCGGACCTTGGCGGAGTCGGAGTAGGCGAAGAACCACAGGTCGCCGTCGAACTCGGCCTCCTGGAGCCCCATCGGCCGGCTCACCTGCCGACCGTCCAGAGCGATCGTGGTGAGCATGCAGATCCGGGCGGCCCGGGCCAGCTCGGTGATCCGGGCACGGGACTCCGCGGCGCTGGTCGGCTCGTTGCTCATGGCACTCTCCTCCGCTTCGGTTCGCCGAACCGATGCCCGGGACAGAACCGGTCAAACCTACGGCGGTACGACCGGCGGTCAGCGGGTCGTCATCGCCCGCCAGCGGGCCAGGTTGTGCCGGGCGTCGACCAGAGCGTCGTGCCGGGCCGCGTCCGCCTCCGGCAGGGTGGGCCGACCCCGGTCGTCCCAGAGCTGCCGCAGCTCCTTGGTGTAGCGGGGGATCTCCCGGGGCAGCGCCGGCATCGCACCCCAGAGCTGGGCGAGCACCACGTGGTCGTACGCGGCGTACCAGGCCCACAGCTCCAGCTGCTCGCCCGGCCGGTCCCGGATCGGCTCGACCAGGAAGTCGTACAGGTCGTCGCGGATGCGCTCCCGCGACCGCCAGGCCCGATCCGCCGGGGAGGGCAGCTTGTCCAGCACGTTGCGGCGGACCCAGGGCACGGCACGGGAGTCGTCGAACTCGGTGGAGACCGCGTAGAACTCGCGGCCGTACTCGTCGACGACACCGATCGAGACGAGGTCGACCGTCGTGCCGTCCTCGATGAACTCGCAGTCGTAGAAGTAGCGGTAGACCATTCCGGCCATCCTCGCCCACCGCCGCGCGACCCCGCCCGGCGGGGGTCCAGCTCGCGACGGTCACGGAAGTGCTTCGAGGGGTGTACAGCAAGCGACCGGACCGTCATGATCTGATGTGTACCGCTACCGGACGCCGAATCGGTGTCAGTTCACCTTGTCAGGGCCATGAGGTTCACCCGGTGAGCGAGTTTGTGGTCCATGACCGGGGAGGGGTTGGGCCGTGGAGATGCGCCTGCCGGAGCCGGGTGACGCGCTCACGGGTGTCGAGATGTTCGCCGGGTTGGAGCCCGAGGTACGGCAGCGGGTCATCGCCGCCGCTGTTCCGCGCACCTACCGCAAGGGCCAGCTGCTCTTCGTGGAGAACGACCCGGGCGAGTCGCTGATCGTGCTGCGCCGTGGCGCGGTGGCGGTCTTCCGCACGGCGCCGACCGGCGAACGCGCCGTGTTGTCGGTGATCCGACCACCGGACGTGCTCGGCGAGGTCTCCCTGCTCGACGCGTCCACCCGGTCGGCGTCGGCCGAGGCCATCGAGGACTGCGCCGCGCTCGCACTCTCCCGGGGCGCGTTCATGGAACTGGTGCACTCCAACCCCCGCATCCTGGACGCGGTGATGCGCTCGCTGGGCGGGCTGATCCGCCGCCTCACCGAGCAGAACGCCGACCACGTCTTCCTCGACCTGCCCGGCCGGGTGGCCAAGACGCTGGTCCGGTTGGCCGGCGAGAGCCAGGCACCGATGATCACGATCGAGCTCAACCAGAGCCAGTTGGCCGAGATGGCCGGCGGTTCCCGGCAGAGCGTCAACCAGGCGATCGGCTCGTTCGCCAGCCGCGGCTGGCTGCGTACCGAGGGGCGACGGATCGTGGTGACCGACGTGGCCGCCCTGCGCCGCCGTGCCGGCATGAACGACCGCTGACCGACCCGGTCCGGGTTCGTCGCCGAGCAGGCGTCCGATGTGGGCGGCTGCCGCCCGTACGCACGGCTGCGCCGGCTGCCAGTGGCAGCCGGCGTCACCGTGCTCGCGGTTCAGCGGGTCGGGCTCAACGGGTCGGGCCGAGCCAGCGGGTCGCACCCGGCCACCGGGCCGCGGTCGACTGGTAGCCGGGGCCCGCCCAGAAACCCGGTCCGGCCCAGAAACCCGGTCCAGCCCAGATGCCCGGTCCGACCCAGCCGCTCGCGGTCGTGGTGGTCGTCGTCGTGGTCGCCATGTCATCTCCCCGATCGATGGGTGGTGCCTGTCTGCCATGACGCTACGACGTGAAGCAGTAGTGCAAAATAGGACAAATCGACATGAATTACTGGCTGAAGGGCGGTTGTTGGCCTCCACACCGCACTGACAAGGTTGCCGCGCCCACCCCTGTTCCAGGGCCCGCGCCGACATACCCGCAGCAGTGAGGAGCCACCGGTCATGTCATTACTCCGCGGCAATGTCGCATTTCGTCGGTACTGGTCGGCGCGGCTGGTGTCGTACACCGGTGACCAGCTGGCCCGGACGGCGCTGTTGATCGCCGTCTACGACCGGCACGGCGGTGCCGCGGTCGCCCTGCTGCTGCTGGCCTCGACGGTCCCCCGGCTGCTCGGCCCGTTGCTCGGCGCCCTGGCCGACCGGTTCGACCAGCGCCGGCTGATGATCGGTTGCGACACCGCACAGGCGTTGACCTACCTCGCCGTCGCGCTGCTCGCACCGCCCCTGCCCGTCCTACTGGCGCTGATCACCGCGGCCACCACGGCCGCCACCGCGTTCACCCCGGCCGGGCGCAGCCTGCTGCCCCGCCTGGTCGAGCGTGAGCAACTGCCGGCGGCGAACGCGCAACTCGCGACGGGCGTCAACATCGGCATCGCCGCCGGGCCGGCGGTCGGCGGCCTTCTGCTGGCGACCCTCGGGCTGACCACCACACTGCTCGTGGACGCGGCGACCTTCGTGCTCTCGGCACTGCTCATCGGCGGGGTCCGGACGCTCTCGGCGACCACGACCCGCCGGTCCGAATCGCTGCACAGCGTGCTGCGGGAAGGGCTGCGGGTGGTCCGCGGACACCGCGTCGTCCGCGCGGTGTCGGTCGGATTCCTGGTGATGGTGGCCTTCGCCGCGCTGGACAACCTCGCCATCGTCCCCCTCGCACGCGCCGAACTGGGCGCCACCGAGGCGACGATCGGTTTGCTGGGCACCGCCTACGGCGTCGGCATGGTGCTCGGTCCCATGTGTCTCGCGAGAACCGGCGTACGCATCCGGATGGACCTCGTCCTCTACGGCGCGCTGCTCGCGCTCGGCGTCGGCACGCTGGTGACCGGCCTCAGCCCGGTGATCGCGCTGGTCATCGCGGGCCAGGCGGTGGCCGGCGTCGGCGCCGGCTGGCACAACGTCGCCGCCGACACCCTCATCCAGCAGAACGTGCCGGCCGACCGGCTCGGCGTGGTGTTCGGCACCGTCTACATGTTCCCGTACGCGGCGGAGGCGCTGGCCTACGCCGTCGGCGCACCGCTGCTGGCGGCGGCCGGGCCACGATGGGTGCTGGTCATCTCGGGGTTGGGTGTGCTGGCCACCCTGGGGCTGATCGCTCCCCTGCTCACCCGGGCCCTGGGACTACGGCTGCCCGTGCCGGGCAGGTTCGCACCGGCCAACGGGTGAGGCTGCCCAACGGGTGCGGCCGGCGGACCACTGGTCCACCGGCCGCACCCGGACGATCAGTTCTCCTTGCTGTCGGCCGGCGGCGCACCCGGCCCCGGGCCGATCTTCTTCGGGTCGGTCGGCTTTCCGGCCGTGGACGTGCTCGACGAGGTGGTCGTGGTCTCCCCCGACCCACCCGACTGACCCTCAGGCTCTTCCACCATGCCCTGCTCCTCCAGTTCGGCAAGAGTGGCCGCATCGACGTCGATCGTGTCGCCCGGCGCCCATGACGTGCCACCCGGATCGGTCCACGAGGCGGACAGTCGTACCTGCACGGCACTCTCCCTGATATGAAACTTCCTGGTACGGAACAGTAGCCCCGACCGATCGATGACGTTGCCCGTCCGCACGTCGGGTACCCGACTAGGCGGGTGGGGCGCGATACTGACCTCTTTCGCCCACGGAGCTGACCATCGACCTCAAGTGTGGACACTGCGCACGCGCAGCCGGGCCGGACGATCGCTTCTGCGGCGGGTGTGGCCAGCCGCTCGGGGTCACCTGTGCGCACTGCGGGCACGCCAACAGCACCGAGGTCAACTTCTGCACCGCCTGTGGCCAGCCACTTCGCGATCACGTCGTGGTGGTGCAGGAGGACCGGCGTCAGGTCAGCGTGCTCTTCGTCGACATCGTGGACTTCACCCGGTACGCGGAGCGGGCCGACCCGGAGCAGGCCCGCAGCCTGCAGCAGGGCTACTTCGCCACCGTGCGCCGGATCGTGCACCAGTACGGCGGCGTCGTCGAGAAGTACATCGGCGACGCGGCGATGGCGCTGTTCGGCGCGCCGGTGGCCACCGACAACGACGCGCTGCGGTGTGTCCGCGCCGGTCTGGAGCTGCAACGGAGCCTGGCCCGGCAGCCCGCCGGTCCGCAGCCGCCGCTGGGCTTCCGGGTCGGCATCGCGACCGGCGAGGCTCTGGTCGACCTCTCGGCGACCCGCGACGGCGGGCAGGCCTTCGTGACCGGAGACGTGGTCAACACGGCCTCCCGGTTGCAGGCGTTCGCGCCGCCGGGCGGTGTCGTCGTCGACGAGAGCACCTGGTCGGCCACCCGACACGAGATGGAGTACGCGGACCAACCACCGGTCACCCTGCGCGGCCGGTCCGCGGTGAGCCGGATCTGGTTGGCCGTCCAGGTGCGACCACATCGGGATCCGCGGGCCGTCGAGTTGACCCCGATGGTGGACCGGGAGCACGAGCGTGGCCTGCTGGTCAACGCGCTGCACCGGATGGTGACCGAGCGGACCTCCCAGTTGGTGACGGTGTTCGGCCCGGCCGGTGTGGGCAAGAGTCGACTGCTGCGCGAGCTGACGCGGCACGCCGCCAGCCTGCCCGGGCCGCCGATCACCTGGCTCGTCGGGCAGTGCCCACCGTTCGGCGAGAACGTCACCTGGGCCGCACTGTCGGACATCGTCAAGACCTGGGTGGGCGTGCCGGAGGTCGACGACGCAGCCGCGCTACGCGAGCGGCTGCGGGCCCGGCTGGGGCAGCTCGCCGACCCGCACGCGACCCGGCTGGCCGAGGCGCTCGGGCCGCTGATCGGCGTACCCGGCGAGCGGCTCACCCCCGGCGAGACCGAGGCCGCCTGGCGGCGGTTCCTGCTCGCCCTGGCGACCACCGGGCCGACCGTGCTGGTCTTCGAGGACATGCACTGGGCCGACCAGGCGATGCTCACCTTCGTCGAGCAGTTGGGTGCGTCAGCCCGTGGCGTACCGCTGCTGGTCGTCGCGACCGCCCGGCCCGAACTGAGGGAACGGCACCCGGCCTGGACCGGGACGATCAGCGGCGCGATGTCGATTTCCGTGCCGCCGATGCACGACACCGACATCGACACGCTCTACTCGCTGCTGCTCGGACAGGCCACGCTGCCCTCCAGCTCCCGTACCCCGCTGATCGAGTTCGCCGACGGCAACCCGCTCTACGCCCAGGAGTACGCCCGCATGCTGCTGGACGGGGGCCTGCTCGACACGGTCGGCTCCGCCGCCCGCCTCGACCTCGACGGCGGCGCGGAGATGCCCCGCACGGTGCAGGCGGTCATCGCCAACCGGCTCGACCTGCTGGACCCGGCCGACCGGGCGGTGCTCCAGGCCGCCGCAGTGGTCGGCGTGCAGTTCTGGGCCGCGCCGGTGGCGACGGCGCTGGGGCGGCCGGTGGAGTGGGTGGAGCGTGCGCTGGACCGGCTGCAACGCCGCGACCTGGTGTACGAGCAGAGCACGTCGACGATGCCCGGCCAGTCCGAGTACCGGTTCCGGCACATCCTGGTGCGCGACGTCTGCTACCAGCGGCTACCGAGGGCCGAGCGGGTGCTGCGCCACCAACGCACCGCCGACTGGATGGCGCAACTCGCCGACGGCCGGCAGTACGACCTGGCCGAGGTGCTGGCCAACCATCGCTGGGCGGCCCACGAGATCGCCCGGACCGTCGGGCTGGACACCGCCCCCTACGCCCCGGCGGCGCGGGCCGCGCTGCACCGGGCGGCCCGCCGGGCGTACGAGCTGCACGCGCTGGACACCGCCGCCGCGCTGGTCGGCCGGGCGCTGACCCTGGACGTCGGGCCGGACCCGGCGCTGGAGCTGTTCGACGCCGAGCTGGCGTTCTATCGGGACGGGGACGCCTTCCTGGTGCAGGGCGGCACCGACACCCTCACCCGGTTGGCCGAGCGGCTCACCGTGAGCGGCGACCGGACGGGTGCGGCACGCGCCTGGACGCTGCTCGCCACCGCCGCGTGGAGTCGGGCCGACCGTTCGGCGACCCTGCGCTGCCTGGACGAGGCGATCGGCATCTACGGCGACCTGCCGGACAGCCAGGAGAAGGCGGGTGCCCTGCTGGAGCTGGCCCGGGTGCACATGCTCAACGCGGAGACCGAGCCGGCGTGCACCGCGGCGCGGGCGGCAGCGGCCCTGGCCGAGCGCCTTCAGCTACGGGAGGTCCAGGCCAACGCGCGGATCACCCTGGCCGTGGCGCGCTACCTGGCCGGTGCCGCGTCGGCGTTCCCAGAGCTGACGGAGGTGACCGAGCACTGCCGGGTGGAACGGCTGACCAGTCGACGTCGGGCGGTGCAGAACCTGGCCTGGGCGTTGCAGGAGGAGGGTGACCTGGCCGGCTCGGCCCGGTTGGTCGACGAGCAGCTCACCCTCGACCTGGGCGGTGAGCACAGCCTGGCCACCAGCTTCGCCGACCAGTGGGCGCGGTCGTACTACGCCGGTGACTGGACGGCGGCGCTGGCGATGGCGGCGGAGTCGACCCGCCGGCCGACTGCGGAGTGGGACCTGCACATCGTGGCGGTCTCGGGCTGGATGCGTGGGCTGGCCGGCGCCGAGCCGGGTGTGGCTACCGGGCCGGACGAATCCGGTGCGGACCTCATCGAGCAGGCGCTGGACGCGGCGCGGCGCAGTGGATTCCACCGGGTGCTGCGGTCCACCCTGGCGCACGCCGCGCTCTGCCGCGCGGTGCAGGGCCGCCGGGCCGAGGCGATGGCGCTGCTCACCGAGTTGGACGAGGACTGGCGGCGGACCCGGATGATCCCGTTCGCCGAGTGGGTGCCGGCCGTCGGGCACGTCGCCGGGGTGCTCGGCGCGGACGCGGCCCGGCTGGTCCGGGAGATGCTCGACCATTCGCCCCGGACGACCCCGTGGGCTCGCGCCGCCGGTCAGGTCGCCGACGCCACGCTGGCCCGACACACCGGGGACCAGGCAACCGCCGCCAGCCTGTTGCGGTCGGCGGCGGCGAGCTACGCCCGGATGACCGATGTGACCGACGAGATCATCACGCTGGCACTGGCGGTCGGCCCGCTGAACGAGATCGACCCACCGGCCGCCACGGCGGCCCGCGCCCGCCTGCACGAGTTCGCCACCCGCCATCACGCCCCCGCCCTGCTCCACCTGCCCTGACCGTCGACCGGGCCGGTGCGGGCAGTGGTCAGGCGGCCACCGCCGCCACGGGCTCCTTGAGCTTCTGCGCGTAGACGTCGACGTACTCCCGGCCGGAGAGCTCCATCACCTCGTACATGACCTCGTCGGTGACCGCGCGCTCGACGAACCGGTCGCCGGCCAGGCCCGCGTAGCGGGAGAAGTCCAGGGGCGCGCCGAAGCGGACCCGCACCTGGCCGACCCGCGGGAGGAGCCGGCCGGGCGGCTGGAGTTCGTCGGCGTTGAGCATCGCCACCGGCACCACCACCGCCCCACTCTCCAGGGCGAGTCGGGCCACGCCGGTCTTGCCCCGGTAGAGCCGCCCGTCCGGGGATCGGGTGCCCTCGGGGTAGATGCCGGCCACCCCCTGAGCACGCAGCACCCGCAACTGGGTGTCCAGGGCGGCGCGGGCGGCCTGACCGCCGGAGCGGTCCACCGGGATGGTCCCGGTGCCGACGAAGAACATCTTCATCAGCCGGCCCTTGATCCCCTTGCCGGTGAAGTACTCCGCCTTGGCCACGAAGGTGACCCTCCGCGAAACGATCAACGGGATGAAGATCGAGTCGAAGAAGGAGAGGTGGTTGCTGGCCAGGATCACCGGCCCGGTCGCCGGCACGTGGTGCAGGCCCTCCACCTGCGGGCGGAAGATCAGCCTGAGCAGCGGACCGAGGAGCACGTGCTTCAACAGCCAGTAGAGCACCGGCGTCCTTTCCCGTGGTGTGCCCGCGACCGCGTCAGGCCCGGGGACGCCGCCGCCAGGCCGCCGCCGCGAACCTGCCTTCCGACCCGGTTCGAGTGAACGGGTCGACATTCATCTAGGTGATCCTCTCAGAGGAGAGCCACTTCCGACTCGTCGAGTGCGGGCTTGATCCACTCGATTTCGCCGATGTGCGGCTATCCCTGGCGCTGGGATACCGCGAGTTCGCCGAACCGGGTCACCGCAGTGCCGGGTCCACACTCGCGCCGGCAGGTCGGCGGGCCGCGCACGGCGGGGCGGGGCGCCCCGGCGTCGACGATCACCGAGATCGCACGTCTCGCGCAAGAACGGACAAAGGACCCCCGCCGCGACCTGCGGCGGTAGCCGTGACTTTGGAAGACGCGACACAACGCACTCCCGGAACCATGCCCTGACGTGTCACGATTCAGAGCACGGCGTGCCGTCGGGCGCCGAGGGGCAGGGGTGGCCGCGCCGGAAGGCGCGTTAAGGGGGAGTCCGGGTGTCAGCGGGTGGGGCCCGCCGGGGACGGCGGGACAACGGGCTCGACGCGAACGAGTACGCCGTCGTCGGCGATGTCGATCCGCGCGTCGGTGAGCACCTGCTCGACGTGCTGGCCGCCGGTGGGATCGCCGCCTACCTCCAGCCCTCCGCCGACCTCAACCCGGTCACCCGCACCACCACCGTTCCGGCCCGGCCGGTCGACCGGCTCTACGTCGACCGCTCGCATCTGACCACCGCACGGGACTACCTCACCCAGCTCGCCGACGAGGCCGCTCCGGAGCAGCCGCCGGCCCGCGACGAACCGGACATCGACGCCGAGTGGGCGCGGATCGTGGCCGGCTTCCACACCACCTCGTCGACCGACGAGCACCCGTGGCCGGCGTCGGAGAACGTCGATGAGCGGGACGAGCCGACGGCTGGTCCGCTGGCCCGCTCCGGGGCGGACGAGCCGGGCCCGACCGCCACCGACGTCCGCCGGATGCCGTCCGCGACCGATATCTCGGGCATCTCGGTCGGTCGCGGCGCTCGCCCGGACGAACCGTCGCTGCTGGACGGGCTGGACACCTTCGGCGCCGACCTGCCCGACGACGAGGACGACGACGAGGGCTACCACCCGCCCCCGCCGCCGCCGTTGCCAAAGGTCAGCAAGTACGCGGTGGTCGGTGTGCTCGGCGTGGTCATCGGGTTCGTGCTCTTCCTCTTCCCGTGGCTGCTCCCGGTGGACCGGTCGGCTGTCACCCTGTTCGGGTTCACCGGCATCCTGGCCGGTTTCGTCACGCTGATCTGGCGGCTGCGCCCCGGCGACGAGGACGAGGACGACCCGGACAACGGCGCCGTCGTCTGACCCTCGCCCGCATTCCGGGACGGCAGCGACCTGCCGATGCCGTAACAGTGGTGTAACTTACTGTCAGTAGGAATACCGCTGTACGTCACTTCCCCCGCTGACTGACCGGTTTTCCCTTGCTCGTGGCGGTCAGTCCTCTGCTGATCGGAATGCCCGAGATGCGACAGAGTTCCCTCGTGGTGGTCGCCAACCGCCTTCCCATCGACGACAGCCAGGCCCCCGACGGGGCCTGCGAGTGGCGGCGCAGCCCGGGTGGGCTGGTCAGCGCGCTGCACCCGCTCCTGCGGCACACCCCGGCGACCTGGGTCGGCTGGGCCGGCGGCACCGGGCCCGCCCCCACCCTGCCGGACGTGGACGGCGTACGGATGCACACCGTCGCGCTCAGCGCGGAAGACCTGCGCGACCACTACGAGGGGTTCGCCAACGCGACTCTCTGGCCGCTCTACCACGACGCCGTGGAGCAGCCGGAGCACCACCGGCGGTGGTGGGAGGCGTACCAGCGGGTCAACCAGCGGTTCGCCGAGGCGACCGCCCAGGTGGCCGAGCCGGGAGCGGTGGTCTGGGTGCAGGATTACCACCTGCAACTGGTTCCCGGTCAGCTCCGCGCGCTCCGCCCCGACCTGCGCATCGGGTTCTTCCTGCACGTGCCGTTCCCGCCGCCGGAGCTGTTCATGCAGCTCCCCCGCCGTGCCGAGCTGCTGCGCGGCATGCTCGGCGCCGACCTGGTCGGCTTCCAGCGGGCTCAGGCGGCGCACAACTTCGCCCAACTGGTGACCCGGGTGCTGGAGCTGCCCGCCACCGACCGGCGGATCGGCGTCGACGACCGGGTCGTCCGCATCGGCGCGTTCCCGGTCTCCATCGACACCGCCGAGATGGCCGCGCTGGCCGCCCGACCGGACGTGGCCGCCCGCGCCCACCGCCTGCGGCAGGACCTCGGCGACCCTCGACAGGTCATCCTCAGCGTGGACCGGATGGACTACACCAAGGGCATCGAGCAGCGCCTCAAGGCGTACAGCGAACTGCTCGCCGCCGGCGACGTCAAGGTCCGCGACACCGTGCTGGTGCAGGTCGCCATGCCGAGCCGGGAACGCGTCGGCCAGTACCAGATCCTGCGGGAGCGCATCGAACGCGAGGTGGGCCGGATCAACGGCGAGTTCGGCCGCGTCGGCGAGCCGGCGATCCACTACCTCACCCAACCCTTCGACCGGGCCGAGCTGGCCGCCCTCTACCGGGTCGCCGACGTGATGGCGGTGACCCCGCTGCGGGACGGGATGAACCTGGTCGCCAAGGAGTACGTGGCCGCCCGGGTGGACGACGACGGTGCGCTGCTGCTCAGCGAGTTCGCCGGCACCGCCGCCGAGCTGTCCCAGGCGTACCTGGTCAACCCGCACGACCTGGAGGGGCTCAAGCAGGGTCTCCGCGCGGCGCTGCGGGCCAGCCCGGAGGACGTCACCCAGCGGATGCGGGCCATGCGCGCCCACCTGCAGCAGCACGACATCCGGGCCTGGGCCCGCTCCTACCTGCGCGCCGTGGACGAGGGCGGCGCCCTGGTCAGCCGCCTGTCCGGCACCGACGCGAACGCCGACGGCGCAGCCCGGGTGCCCCGACCCGCCACTCCCGCCGGCAGCCCGGCGGGCCACCAGGCCGGCGGCTGACCGCCGGCCTCAGTGCGCGGCGGGCTCCTTCTCCAACCAGTCCAGGATCGCGTCGATCGGCTCCGCCCAGCGCGCGTCCAGCATCAGATCGTGACCCATGCCGGGGAAGAGCAGCGGGGCCGAGCCGTACCGGCGGGCCACCCGGGTCAACGTCGACGCCGGCACCACCCGGTCGTCCGGGCTGCCCAGCACCAGCACCGGCGGCGCGCCCACGGCCGGCTCGGCCTCCGGCTCGCTCAGCAGCGTCCACTGCGCCCGCCGGCTGGCCCGACCGAGCCGCCCGACGTGCCGTCGCGCCTCCTCGTCGGGCAGCTCGCGACTGAACAACTGCCCACGGTTGAGCCGCAACGGCCCGCCGAACACCGCCGGCAGCGTGCCCGCCGGGTTACGACGCAGCGCCGCGCCCAGCACTCCCCAACCGCCGAAGACCGGCGCCACCAGCACCGCGCCCCGCGCCGGGTAGCGGGCCAACGCGTGCGCCACGACCAGCGCCCCGGCGCCGTGCCCCACCAGCACCGTCTGCCGTGGCAGGCTCGCGGCCACCTGGACCACGTCATGGGTGTACGCGCGCAGCGTCGCCTCCGGCGCGGGCTCGCTGCCGCCGTGCCCCCGCAGGCTCACCGCGTACGCCGGGAAGCCCCGCGACGCCGCGTGCCCCAGCCAGTGCTCGGCGAACGCCCACGCGCCGTGCCCGAAGCCGGGCACGAAGAGCAGCGGCGGACGCCCCTCCTCGTGCTCGGGCAGCGCGCTGAGCACCTCCCGCCGAACCGGCCGGACCGGACGTGACCACTCCCGGCCCCGCATGATCCGCAGCTCGGTCACTTGCCCTCCAGGTCGACTAGGGCGCGCTGGACGGCGCGCAGGTAGTCGGCGTGGCCGACCTCGAACCAGTGCCGGCTGCTCTCCTTGACCTGCCCGGAGTAGCGTTCCCCGGCCCGCTCCCGCACCCGCTGGGCGAACGCGGCGGCCCGCTCCGGCCGGTCCCGGCGGGCCTGGAGCACCCGGGCGAAGAGCACCGTCTGCCAGTGCGACAGGGTGAACAACCCGGAATCCGGCTGGACCAGGCCGGCGACCGCCAGCGTCGGGTGCCCCGGGGTGAACGCGTTGAGCCACAGGGTGGGCCGACCCGCCCCCGCGCTGTCGCCGAACACCGACGCGTCGAGGAACTCGAAGCGCGGCAGGTAGCCGGTGGCGAAGATGACCACCTCGGGGTCGATCTCGCGGCCGTCGGCCAACTCCACGGCGTACGGGTGGAACCGGGCGATGTCCGGCACCGGGCCGATCCCACCGTGGCCCACGTAGTAGACGAGCTGGCTGTTGGCGATCGGGTGCGTCTCGTACACGCGGTGGTCGGGCTTGGGCAGGCCGAAGCGGGTCAGGTCGCCCACGGTCAGCCGCAGCGTCCAGTGGTAGAGCCACTGCCGCACCCGCAGCGGCACCCGCAGCGCCAGCAACCTGTCGTTGATCTGGTCGGCGGGGCGGCCCAGCACGTACTTCGGTGCGTACCAGTAGCCGCGCCGGGTGGAGTGCCAGCAGCGCGACGCCTGCTGGGCGGCCTCGACGGCGATGTCGCACCCGGTGTTGCCGGCACCGACCACCAGCACCCGCTTGCCGCGCAACTGCGCCGGGTCCTTGTAGGACGAGGCGTGCATGATCTCGCCGCGGAACTCCTCCAGCCCCTCGTAGCGGGGCAGCTTCGGCGACCAGTTGTGACCGTTGGCGATCACCACCGCGGCGTACCGGGAGGTGCGCTCCGGGCCGTACCCGCCGGTGGAGCGGGTGGTCACGTCCCACCGCTCCCCGGGAGCGGGCTCGACCCGGACGACCTCGGTGCCGAACCAGATGTGCGAGCGCAGGTCGAAGTGGTCGGCGTACCGCTCGAAGTAGGACAGCAGCTGACTGTGGTGCGGGTAGTCCGGCCAGGAGTCCGGCATCGGGAAGTCGGGGAACTGGGTGAACGGCTTCGACGAGATCAGGTGGGTGCTGGCGTACACCGGGCTGCGGTCGTGCCGCCAGTTCCAGGCGCCGCCGACGCCGGTCTCCCGCTCGTAACAGTCCACGCCGAACCCGTGCTCACGCAGGTTCTTGATGGCCGTCAGGCCGCTGGCCCCGGCCCCGATGACGCAGACCGTCTCGCCCCGGTCGGAGACCGGGTGACCGTCGCCGCTGCTCAGCGCCGACGGGATCGCCTCCGGATCGGGCCGGCCGTGGTCGGTGGAGGTGGACACCGAAACATCTCCTTTTGGTACGGCAGGCGTGCCGGTCGCCGCGAAATCCTCTCCACAACGACGCCGGATGTCCAGTCCCGCCGTGCCGACATCGGCTGTCGCGCCGACGCCGGGGTCAGTCGACGGCGGGCAGCAGCAGGTCGACCAGCACCGGGAAGTGGTCGCTGGCGCGGCGGGTCTGCGGAGTGTCCACCACGTCGTAGTCGACCACGCTGATCCGCGGGTCGACGAAGAGCGCGTCGATGCGTCGGCGCGGTTCGCGGCAGGAGTAGGTGAGCCGGTCCGCCCGGTCGGCCGCCACCGCGGCGTCGGTCAATCCGCTCGACACGGTCGCCCAGGCCGGGCCGTCCGGGCCCTCGTTGAGGTCCGCCCCGGCCAGGACCGGGCTGGTCGCCGCGTCGAGGCCCCGCTTGAACTCGGCGGCCTGCGCCGGCCGTTCGGCCGGGTCGGTGGACAGGTGCGAGCCGGCGAGGGTGAACCGGGCGCCGGCCACCCGGCAGTCGGCGTACGCGGCGCCGCGCAGGTGCCGGCCGGGGGTGAGCGGGAAGCGTTGGCACCGGGTGGCCTGCACCTGGACCCGCAGGCTGGTCAACAGCAGGTTGCCCAGCGCCGGCAGCCCACCGGCGGCGACCACCAGGCCGAACGACTCGGCCAACATGGCGGACTTCTGCCGCCACCGGAACCGGCGTGGCCCCTCCTGCACGATCACCACGTCCGGCTTCGCGGCCCGGACCACCGCCGCCAGCGCGGCGGTGTCGTCTCGCTGGCTGTGGATGTTGTACGACACCACCCGCAGCGGCACGCCCATCGGTGGACCGCCTCAGATCCGGCGGGCCAGGTCGGCGGCGCCGATCACGCCTGCGCTGTTGCCCAGCTCCGCCGGGAGCACCTCGGCCACCGGCAGGCGACCACGCTGGGCGAGCGCGTCGACGTACGAGCGGCGCGTCGGGCCGAGCAGCAGGTCACCGGCGTCGATCACACCGCCGCCGACCACCAGGGTCTGCGGGTCGAGGATCTGCGCCATGTCGGCGAGGCTGGTGCCCAACCACCGACCGATCTGCGCGAACGCCTCGGCGGAGATCGGGTCGCCGTCCTGGGCGGCGGCGGTCACCATCGGACCGGTGATCGCCTCGGCCTCACCGCCGGCCAACTCCAGCAGCGCGGTGGCCCGGTTGGGCTCCTGGCGGGCGCCGGCGCGGGCGAAGCGCACCAGGGCACTGCCGCTGGCGTACTGCTCGATGCAGCCCAGCCGGCCGCAGCCGCACTGGTGCCCGTCCGGAACCGCCAGCATGTGGCCCAGTTCGGCGGCGATGCCGTGCGCCCCGCGCATCAGCTCGCCGCCGAGGACGACGCCGCCGCCCACGCCGGTGCCGATGGTGAACATGATCATGGAGTCGTCGGCGGCGCGGGCCGCGCCGTACCGGAACTCGGCCCAGGCGGCCACGTTCCCGTCGTTCTCCACGATCACCGGAAGCCCGGTGGCCTTGCCGACGTACTCGCGCAGCGGTTCGTCGCGCCAGGCCAGGTTGGGGGCGAAGAGCACCGTCGACCGACTGGCGTCGATCCAGCCGGCCGCGCCGATCCCGACGGCCTCGATCGTCCGGCCCGCGGCCAGCTCCGCGACCAGGTCGATGATGACGTCGCGGGTCTTGCCGACGTCATCGGCGGGAGTGTCCCGTCGGGTCTGTACGAGGACCGTGCCGGTCTCGTCCACGACACCGCCGGCCACCTTCGTGCCACCGACGTCGACTCCGATGGTCAGCGTCACCGCTGCCGCCCCCCTCTGCTGCTGTCCGGCCCGCGCCCGGCGGCGTGCCGGTCCGGGTCGGGATGTCCCGCGCTTCAGGCGCCGTCGCCCGATGCTTCCGCGTCGGAGTCGTCGGGCACCCGCGAGGCGGGCACCACGGGACGGGTGGTCGGTGCCGGTACGGTCGCCGACCCGGCCTCGTCGACGGGTGGTGCGGCGGCCGGGGCGAGTGGATTCGCCGTCCGGGTGGCGACCGACCAGACATCCCGTTCCGGCGCCGGCTGAGAATCATGCCCGGTGCGGGTGGCATCGCGCCACACGTGCTCGTCGTCGGCCGCGGCCGACGGCTCGCCGACGGTCGGCTCCGGCAGCACGTCGTCGGTGCTCGCGGTGGGTGCCGGCGACGTCCGGGTAGGTGGTTCGGTCGTCGACTCGGCGGGGTTCGCCGAGGGCGACTCCGGCGGGGAGAACGCGCGGAGCAGGCTGGCGACGCCCGCCGCGAGGTCCCCGGCGCCGGTCGCGAGACGTTCGGCGAATTCCGGACTCGGGTCACGCAACGCGGCGATGCCCCGACAGACCGGGCAGACGCAGCATTCGGGCGATCCGGTGGCGAAAGCGCCACCGGAGCCGGGACGCCTGTCCGGGCCGCCACTGTGACCGAGGACACCGGCCAGCACCCCGCCCAGGGAGCCGAGCCCGCCGCCCGCCGAGCCCGCGGAGGCCAGTCGCGCCCCCGCGAGCAGGGTGGCGACCAGCCGCTCCGCCTCTTCCCGGGCCGAACCCGGATCCGTTCCGCCCACCCTCGGCTCCTCTACCGTGCCACCGGACACGTCACTGCGCCGCACCTGTTGCTTCTACCCGGCGCTTGAGCTGCTTCAACGCGGTGTCCATGATCATCTTCTCGGCTTTGCGCCGAAACATCCCGAGCATCCCCACCGACAGGTCGACCTCCAGGGTGTAGGTCACCGTGGTGCTGCCGTCCGGGTTGCCCACCAGGTCGTACGAACCGCGCTGGCTCTTCTGCATCTTCGAGGGGGCGACCAGGTGCCACTCGATCCGGGACAGGTCCTCGGCGTACTCGTAGGCGAGCACGTACTCGTCGGCCATCACCCCGGCGTCGATGGTGAAGCGCACCTGGCTGGCGTAGCCGTCCTCGTACTCCTCGACGACCTCGGCGCGGCGCACCGCGTCGGTCCACTCGGGGTAGCGCGCGAAGTCGCAGATGACCGCCGTCACCCGGTCCGGTGCGGCGCCGATGATGATCGACTGGGTGGAGGAGTCCGCCATGGGGGGAGGCTACCCGGAGCGCACCGCCGGCACGCCGCGCCGCCCCCGGCGGTGTCCGGCACCGGCCGTTGACCGGGTGCCCTAGCTCACCGGGTAGGTTTCGACACAACCGACGCCCGCCGTGGCGTCCGGCCCGGCCAGTGCGAGCACGAAGGAGTGCAGGTGCGCGAGTTCTCCGTCCCGCCGATCGTCACCGTTGGCGACGCGGCCAACCTCACCGATCCGGTCTGGGACAACGCCGAGGTCGCGCCCGACGCCGTCCAGTTCGCCCGCCCCGTCCCGCACGCCGACGGCACCGTCACCACCTGGACCGACGTGACCTGCCTCCAGTTCCGCGACGAGGTGGCCGCCGTGGCCCGCGGGCTGGTCGCCGCCGGCATCGAGCCGGGCGTCCGGGTCGGCCTGATGAGCCGCACCCGCTACGAGTGGACGCTGCTGGACTACGCCATCTGGGCCGTCGGCGCGGTCACCGTGCCGATCTACGAGACGTCCAGCGCCGAACAGGCCGCGTGGATCCTCGAAGACTCCAACGCGGTGGGCGTCGTGGTGGAGACGGAGGCGCACGCCGACCTGGTCGCCGGCGTCCGGCACCGGCTGCCCGAGCTGAACCACGTCTGGCAGATCGACGGCGGCGCGGTCGGCGAGCTGGTCACGACCGGCGCCGAGGTCGAGCCGGCCGAGGTCGAGCGGCGACGCAAGGCCGTCCGCGCCGACGACCTCGCCACGATCATCTACACCAGCGGCACCACCGGCCGGCCCAAGGGCTGCGTGCTCACCCACCGCAACATGTACGCCGACGTCGCCAACGCGGTGCCGGTGCTGCCGAACCTGTTCAACGCCGGCGCGTCCACCCTGCTGTTCCTCCCCCTGGCGCACGCCTTCGCCCGGCTCATCCAGATCGGCGTCGTCCAGGCGCGGGCCACCATGGCGCACTGCGCCGACACCAAGAACCTGGTCGCCGAGTTGCAGGCGTTCCGGCCGACCTTCGTGCTCTCCGTACCCCGGGTGTTCGAGAAGGTCTACAACGGGGCCAAGCAGAAGGCCGAGGCGGACGGCAAGGGCGGCATCTTCGCCCGCGCGGAGCAGGTCGCCATCGCGTACAGCGAGGCTCTGGAGACCCGGGGCGGCCCCGGCCTGGCCCTGCGCGCCCAGCACGCGGTCTTCGACCGGCTGGTCTACCGCAAGCTGCGCGCCGCGCTCGGCGGACGGTGCCGGGACGCGATCTCCGGCGGCGCGCCGCTCGGCGCCCGGCTCGGTCACTTCTTCCGGGGCATC
Source organism: Micromonospora sp. WMMD964 (assembly GCF_029581455.1). Taxonomy (NCBI): domain Bacteria; kingdom Bacillati; phylum Actinomycetota; class Actinomycetes; order Micromonosporales; family Micromonosporaceae; genus Micromonospora; species Micromonospora sp. WMMD964. The sequence continues at coordinate 6,122,552 of NZ_CP120860.1, forward strand.
GGCGTGACGGTCCTGGAGGGCTACGGCCTCACCGAGACCTCGCCCGCCGCCGCGGCGAACCTGCCCACCGGCACCCGGATCGGCACCGTCGGCCGCCCGCTGCCCGGCGTGACCGTCCGCATCGAGGACGACGGCGAGATCCTGATCTCCGGCGAGTTGGTCTTCCAGGGCTACTGGCGCAACGAGACGGCGACCGCCGAGACGATCAGCTCCGACGGGTGGTTCCGCACCGGCGACCTGGGCAACCTCGACGCCGACGGTTACCTGAGCATCACCGGCCGCAAGAAGGAGCTGATCGTCACCGCCGGTGGCAAGAACGTCGCCCCGGCGGTGCTGGAGGACCTGGTCCGGGCGCACCCGTTGATCAGTCAGTGTGTCGTCGTCGGTGACGCCAAGCCGTTCATCGCGGCGCTGGTCACGGTCGACGAGGAGGCGCTGCCGGCCTGGCTGGAGGGCGCCGGCATGCCCGCCGACACCCCGGTCGGGCAACTGCGCGAGCACGAGGGCCTGCGCAGGGAGATCCAGGCCGCGATCGACACCGCGAACCAGGCCGTCTCCAAGGCCGAGGCGATCAAGGTGTTCCGGGTCCTCCCCCACGACTTCACCGAGGCGACCGGCGAGTTGACCCCGTCGCTCAAGGTCAAGCGCCAGGTTGTCCACAAGACGTACGCGGCGGAGATCGCCGATATCTACCGGGGCTGACTACCATCCGTCACGTGCCCGCATCCACAGCCACCGCACCGCACCCGCATCCCCTCGCCGCGGCCGCCCGCCTGGTGATGCTGGCGTTGATCGCCGTCCTGACCCTGTTCGCCACCCGTGACGTCACCCAGCTGTGGTGGGTCGCGTTGCTGGCGGTGGCCGGGCTGCCGTCCCTGCTGGCCCCCCAGCACCGGCTGGTCGCGCCGCTGAGCAGGGTGGCGGAGGTGGTGGTCCTCGGCCTGGCCGCGAGCCACGTGGCGGCGGTCGCGTCGATCGGCGGCACCGTCGACGGGCTCGGCGCCTCGGCGATGCTGCCGTACCTGGCGGTCCCGGTGACCGTCACCGCGCTGCGTCGCCGCTTCCGGGAGGGCTCCGCCCTGCTCGCTGTCACGGCCGCCGCGTTGCTGGTCAGCGGTGCCCTGACCACTGTCGGCGGCGAGATCCAGCTCAGCCAGCCGGGTTACCTCGCGGTCTGCGCGCAGTGGCTCATCCTGGCGGCTCTCGGGCTCTACGCGGCCGGCACCCTGCACCGCGTCATGGCCGTGCGCGGCGAGGGCAAACCCCAGCCGTACGCCGAGGCCACCCGCCTGCTGACCCAACTGCGGACGGTGGCCCGGCAGCTGCCCGGGGCCACCCTCGACCCGGGTGGCATCTCCGAGCACCTCCTGGAGGAGTTGCGCACGGTGGCGCAGGCCGACCGGGGGGCGGTGCTCTCGGCCAGCGGCGGCGGTCGGCTCGTGGTGCTCGCCCAGGCCGGCGTCGACCGGGTGGACTGGGAGACGACGCTGGACGCGGACTCGGCGATCGCCGACGCGTGGGCCAGCCAGCAGGCCACGACGGCCGCGCGGTCCCAGTCGCGCTCGCACCGCGGCGGTGACGTGTCCGCGCTGATCGTCCCGCTGGTCGCCGGGGTACGCACGGTGGGACTGGTGGTGCTGGAGGCGGACGCCGCGCAGGCGTACCCGCCGCCGGTGGTGTCCCGGGTGACGGCGCTGACCCGCCCGGCCGCGCTGCGGCTGGAGGCGGCGCTGCTGTTCGACGAGGTCCGTTCGCTGGCCACCAACGAGGAACGGCAGCGGCTGGCCCGGGAGATCCACGACGGGGTGGCGCAGGAGTTGGTGATGGTCGGCTACGGCATCGACAACGCCATGGCCACCGTCTTCGACGACGCGGACGAGACCGCCGAGGCCCTGCGTACGCTGCGCGCCGAGGTGACCCGGGTGATCCAGGAACTGCGGCTGAGCCTCTTCGAGCTACGCAGCGAGGTGGACCGGCAGGGCGGGCTGGCCGCGGCGATCGCCGAGTACGCACGCACCGTGGGCGCCTCCGGCGGACTGCGCGTACACCTGTCGTTGGACGAGTCCACCGCCCGGCTGCCGGCGGCCACCGAGGCCGAGTTGCTGCGCATCGCCCAGGAGGCGGTGACCAACGCTCGCAAGCACGCCGGAGCCTCGAATTTGTGGGTCACCTGTGAGGTCGACCCCCCGTACGCGCAAATAGAAGTGTCGGATGACGGTCAGGGGATGGCTGACCAGCGCCCCGACGGACGGTACGGTCTTGCGATCATGGCCGAGAGGGCGGAACGTATCCGGGGCCGGTTGGAGATCAGGCCGCGGCAACCCAGCGGCACGACCGTGGCGGTGGTTCTCGGTTCCTCGTCCCGGCGCGACAACGTGCGCGACAGCGCAGCACCAGAAGGGGAGTAACCCGAGGATGACCACAAGTCCGACACCGGCCACCCGCACCAAGGTCCTCCTTGTCGACGATCATGACCTGATTCGCAAGGGTCTGCGGCACGCCTTCGAGCGCGACCGTCAGTTCGAGGTCGTCGGTGAGGCGGCCACGGCGGCGGAGGGGGTCCGCCAGGCCGGCGCCCTGCAGCCGGACGTGGTGATCATGGATCTGCGGCTGCCCGACGGCAGCGGCCTGGAGGCCACCCGCGCGCTGCGCAAGTCCAGCGCGTCGATGGGCATCGTGGTGCTGACCATGTACGCCGGCGACGACCAGCTCTTCGGCGCCCTGGAGGCCGGCGCGAGCGCCTTCGTGCCGAAGACCGCCCCGGCCGACGAGGTGGTGGCCGCCGCGCGGCACGCCGCCTCCTCCCCCAGCGCGTTCACGGCCGCCGACCTGGCCGAGGCGATGAAGCGCCGGCTCGCCCCGTCCGGCCCGCAGTTGTCGCCCCGGGAGGGGCAGGTGCTGCGGCTGCTCGCCGACGGGATGAGCGTGGCGGGCATCGCGAAGCAGTTGTTCGTCAGCGAGTCCACGGCCAAGACGCACATCTCGAAGCTCTACGAGAAGCTCGGGGCGGCCAACCGGGCTCAGGCGTTGATGACCGCGCTCCGGCTCGGCCTGCTCGAGGCACCGGACGCGCCCAAGTTCTGACCTGCCCCCGCTCGTCGAGCGGGACGGGATGTCTCGACGGTCCGCGCCGGCTTCGGCCCGGCGCGGACCGTCGCGCATCGACCGACGTCGGCGGGGAACCTCCGCCGCGCTATGGTCTGGCGTGCGTGGCGGGTGCACAATACCCGCGCGGGCGACGTCGCCCGCGTCGAGGATTTCGAGGGGTTGACGCATGCAGCGGCCGGACTGGGCACCCGACACCATCGACATCGAGCGCCCGAGCGTGGCCCGGATGTACGACTACTACCTCGGTGGTTCGCACAACTTCGCCGCCGACCGGGCCGCGGCGCAGGCGATGGTCGCGGCGGTGCCCGAGGCGCCGCTGATGGCCCAGGCCAACCGGGCGTTCCTGCGCCGGGCCGTGCACCACCTCGCCGAGGCGGGGATCCGGCAGTTCCTGGACATCGGCTCGGGCATCCCGACCGTCGGCAACGTGCACGAGATCGCCCAGCGGCTCGACCCGCAGTCGCGGGTGGTCTACGTGGACGTCGACCCGGTGGCGGTGGCGCACAGCCGCGAGATCCTCGCCGGCAACGAACGGGCGGTGGTGGTGCAGGAGGACCTGCGACGCCCGGAGGCGATCCTGACCCACCCGGACGTCCGTAAGCTGCTCGACCTGAGCGAGCCGGTCGCCGTGATGGTCGTCGCCGTCCTGCACTTCGTCTCCGACGACGACCGGCCGGCGGAGCTGCTGCGGACGCTGCGCGACGCACTGGCCCCCGGCAGCTACCTCGTGCTCTCGCAGGCCAGCGACGACGGCCGCAGCGAGGACGAACGGGCCGAGGCGGAGCGGGTCTACCAGCGCACCGACAACCCTCTGTGGGTGCGCAGCCGCGCCGAGCTGACCGCGCTCTTCGACGGGTTCGAGTTGCTCGACCCGGGCGTGGTCTGGGTGCCCGAGTGGCGACCGGACACTCCGGAGAGCGCCGAGGACGCCGAACGCGCGGTCTTCATGGGCGGTGTCGGGCGGCTCGGTGGCTGAGCCGCCCGGGGTGACCTCCCACCCGGGCACGTTCGCCCGCGCCTGGGCCAAGGCGGTCTCCGGGACCAGCTACCTGCCGATGACGCAGGCCCAGCTGGAAACGCTTCTGGACCGGCTCACCGGCGAACTGGCCGGCGCGTTGCTGACCGAGCCGTTCGACGTGCGTGCCGGGCACCGGGTCGGCGCCGAGCTGGTCGCCGCGCACATCGCCTCCGCGGAGGGGCTCGGGCGTACCGTCGAGGTCATCCAGCTCCGCCTGGTGCGCGACCTCGGTCTGGTCGCCGAGGACGTCGAGGACCGGATGGCCCGGCTGCTCGCGGCCGTGGCGACCGGCTACGCCCGCGCGCTGCGCGACCGGACGCTCGACGAGCAGGAGTCGATCCGCCGGGCGGCGATGAGGGCCCGTACGCAGGCCGAACGGGCGTTGCGGGCCAGCGAGGCCCGGTTCCGCCACCAGGCCACCCACGACCCGCTCACCGCCCTGCCCAACCGGACGCTGTTCACCGAGCGGCTCGCCGCCGCCCTGAACGAGCCGGGCCGGGGAGCGCAGCGGGTCGGGGTGTGCTTCCTGGATCTGGACCGCTTCAAGGTCGTGAACGACACCCTGGGGCACCAGGTGGGCGACCAACTGCTGGTCACCGTCGCCGAACGACTGTCCAAGGCCATGGGTCAGCACCTGGTGGCCCGGCTCGGCGGCGACGAGTTCGTCATCCTGGTGGAGCACAGCGGCGGCACCGACTCCATGGTGACGGTGGCCGAGACCGCGCTGGCCGCGGTGGGCACACCGGCCCTGGTGGACGGGCACGAGCTGCAGATCTCGGCGAGCATCGGCATCGTCGAGCGTCAGGTGGCCGGGGCCAATCCCAGTGACCTGATGCGCGCCGCCGACAGCACCCTGCACTGGGCGAAGGCCGCCGGTGGGGCCCGCTGGGCCCTCTACGACGCCGAGCGCAACCAACGTGAACTGGCCCGCTACGCGTTGTCCGCCGCCATTCCGGCGGCCCTGGAGCGGGGCGAGTTCTACCTCGACTACCAGCCACTGACCTCACTGCGCGACGGCAGCCTGGTCGGGGTCGAGGCGCTGGTCCGCTGGCGGCACCCGGAGCTCGGGGTGCTGCGACCGGACAGCTTCATCGGGTTGGCCGAGGAGACCGGCCTGATCGTGCAGCTCGGCGGGTGGGTGCTGGCCGAGGCGTGCCGCGAGGCGGAGGCCTGGTCCGCCGGTGGCGCGGCAGCCCCGTTCGTCAGCGTCAACCTGGCGGTACGCCAGGTGCACCGGCCAGGGCTGGTGCAGGAGGTCCGCGCGTTGCTGCGCCAGACCGGCCTGCCTCCGGAGCGGCTGCAACTGGAGATCACCGAGAGCACGATGATGAGCACCGCCGAGGAGCCGGTACGCGCCCTGCGGGTCCTCGCCGACCTCGGGGTGCGCATCGCCATCGACGACTTCGGCACCGGTTACAGCAACCTGGCGTACCTGCGGGACCTACCGGTGACCGAGCTGAAGGTGGCCGGGGAGTTCGTGGCCGGCCTGCGGTCGCCGTCGGTGGGCCGTACCGACGAACGGATCCTCGCCTCGCTCGTCTCGCTGGCGCACGCGCTGGACCTGACCGTCACCGCCGAGGGGGTGGAGACCGCCGGGCAGGCCGAACGGCTGCGCGCGATCGGCTGCGACGCCGCCCAGGGCTGGCACTTCGGCCGCCCGGCCCCCGCCGACCGCATCCTGGCCCGCATCCGCTGACCCGTCCGGGCCCGCGCCGGCAGGGCCGCCGTGGGCCACCCCGTGGTCGGCGGCGCGTCTTCCTCGCCAAGATCCGCGCAACATCAGGTTTGTTGGTGTCTCCCGCGCGGCTGAGACAGCACCTTCGCTGATGGTGTGGGGACGTAAGGCACGAGGTACCTGCGGACGCCGCACCGGCACCGACACCATCGCGCCGTAGACAGCGTCTACGGCGTCTGGTAGACAGTGTCTATGGACGTGGACGAGACCGGGTTGCGGGCGCGACTGGTGGCCGCCGGAGTCGACCTGGTGCTGAGCGAGGGTCAGTCGGCGGTGTCGCTGCGGGAGATCGCCCGTCGGGCCGGCGTCTCGCACGGCGCACCCCGCCGCTACTTCCCGACCCATGTCGACCTGCTCTCCGCCATCGCCCGCGAAGGCTTCGCGGACCTCACCGCCCGCGTGGAGAAGACGATGCGCGACGTCGACCCGGACCCGCGTACCCGATTGACCGCGCTGGCCCGGACGTACCTCGACTTCGCCGCGGCCCATCGCGGCATGTTCGAGTTGATGTTCCGCCACGACCTGCTGGACAGCGGCCGGCTTCGGCTGCGGGAGACGAGCCTCCCGTTGTTCGCCGTGCTGGCCGACCTGGTGGCCCAGGTACGCCGACCGACCGACGCGCCCGCGCCGGTGCTCGCCGGCGCGCTCTGGGCCAACCTGCACGGCATCGCCCAACTCTGGGCCTGGGGCAGCCTGCCGTTGGCCACCGGCGCCACCGACGACGACGCCCTGCTGCGCGCCACGCTCGACGCCCACCTCGGCCCGACCCCCACCTGACCCCGACCCCGGAGGACACGTGCCCCTGCTGTACGACCTCACCAAGCTGACCGTCGGCACCGCACTGCGTCTAGGCTGGCGGCCTCACGTGGAAGGGCTGGAGCATCTGCCCCGTCGCGGCGGCGCGATCCTCGCCGGTAACCACCTCTCCGTCGCCGACGAGTTGTTCCTCGTCACCGCGACGCCCCGACATGTGACGTTCTGGGCCAAGGCGGAGTACTTCACCGGCCGCGGTCCGGGCGGCTGGCTCAACCGCCGGATCGTCGCCGGCATGGGCGCCATCCGGGTCGACCGCGCCGACGGTCGGGCCGCCCTGCGCGCCCTCGACGCCGCCGTACCGGTGCTGCGCTCCGGCGGCCTCGTCGCCGTCTACCCGGAGGGCACCCGCTCCCCCGACGGACGGCTCTACCGGGGTCGGGTCGGGATGACCAGGCTGGCCCGCGACGCCGAGGTGCCCATCATCCCGGTCGGCGTCGTCGGCACCGCCGAGGTGCTGCCGGTCGACGCGCGACTGCCCCGCCGCCACCCGGTCACGCTGCGGTTCGGCCCACCCATCCCGGTCGCCGACCGGATCACCGGGCCCCGCGACATCAGGACGATCACCGACGAGGTGATGGCCGCGATCCAGAAGCTGACCGGCCAGGAGTACGTGCCGCGCTACGCCCCCAGGCGAGAGGACCCGGCCGCCTGAGCCGGCCCCGGTCGACGCATCTGATCGTGCCCGGCGGAACACCGGTTAGGACCCGATACACGAGTTTCCCCGGTTCCGGGTGGACGGGTCCATACAGGACTCGGTCGGACGTTAGCATTCGTCCAACGCCAATCAACGGGGGTGAATGTGCGTATCTTGAAGGGCGCCCTGGTGGCCGCGACCGTCCTCACTGTCCTCCTGGCGAGTGCCGGTGTCAGCTCGGCAGCCGCCAACGTCAGCTACAACATCTGGACCTGGAACGTGGCGGGCTGGACGATGCACCGCGGCTCCACGAGCAACGGTCTGATCAACGTGATCTCCAATTCCATCCGGAACCGCTCGACGCATCTCGCCGCGCTCAATGAGCTCTGCTGGGGGCAGTACAAGGCGATCCAGGCGAATCTCCGCGCGTCCGGCTGGGGCGATGACGAGGAGAACTACTCGCGATTCGAGAGCACCAACGACACCGGCTGCGGCGGAGAGGAATCCGGCATCGCCCTCTTCAGCAAGGCACCGATGGGCACGGCCAACCGCATCACCCTGCCGGACGACGGCCGCGTCGAGAAGCGGAAGCTGTTGTGCGCCCCGCTTGAGGCCCGACCACACCTCCGGTTCTGCACGACCCATATCACCACGTCGAGCGAGACCATCGGGGGCAGCCCGATCAATCAGCAGCAACTCGACGCAGTCCGCGCTCACGTGGATGCGTTCAACGCTGCCGGCGACACCGTGATCATCGCCGGTGACTTCAACGCCCAGCCCAGCTACAACCGCCTGGACAAGTGGTATTCGTCATCGGTCAATACGGCGAACAACTCCAACAACAGCGGCAGCCACCGCGAGCTTGACGATCGCGATTCACGCTGCGTGGGCTATGGCGAGAACACCCAGGACGACGGGACCCCGGCCGGTCCGTGCGGGCCCGGCAAGAAGATCGATCTGATCTTCGTACGGGAGGACAAGATAGTGGGCGCCTACGACGGCGACTCGCTGAGCATTTCCACCAGCTGCGGCGGCCCATGTTCCGATCATCGGATCGTCATCGGAACGGTGACCGTGACCGTCGCCGCCTGACCGATCCGATCGCGGGCAGGTTCGAGATGTAGGGGCCAGTCGAGCGCGAGTGGTCCCTACATCCATCCACGGTGGAGGCTCGCGCCCCGGGAGCAGCCGTCAGCCGGCGAGCAGTGCCGCCATCCGTTCCGCCTGCGCCTCCCAGCGCCATTCGCGCTCCACCCACGCCCGGCCGGCGGCACCCAACTGGCGGGCCAGGTCCCGGTCGGCGAGCAGCCGGGAGACCCGGTCGGCGAGCTGGGCGACGTCCCGGCCACGGACGACGTAGCCGGTCTCGCCCTCACGGACCGCGTCCGGCGCGCCCCCGGAGTCACCGGCCACCACCGGCAGGCCGGTCGCGGACGCCTCCAGGTAGACGATGCCCAGCCCTTCGACGTCGAGCCCACGGTTGCGGGTGCGGCACGGCATCGCGTAGACGTCGCCGGCCGCGTAGTGCGCCGGCAACTCGGCCGACGGCACCGAGCCGGTGAACACCACGTCCCGTTCCACACCGGTCTGCCGGGCCAGCTTCTCCAGGGTGGCCCGGTACGGTCCACCGCCGACGATCAGCAGCGCCGCGTCCGGCACCCGACGGCGGATATCCGGCAGCGCCCGGATCAGCATGTCCTGGCCCTTGCGCGGCACCAACCGGGACACACAGACCACCACCGGCCGATCGGTCAACCCGAGCCGAGCCCGGACCGGCTCACCGTCCACCGTCGGGTGGTAGGTGTCCACGTCGACGCCGGGCGCCAACCGGCGCAGCTCGGTCACCCCGTCGAGCACCCGGGCCAGCCGGCTGCGGGTGTACTCACCGAGGTAGGTGGTGACGTCCACACCCCGACCGATGCGCCGCAGCGCCGGCCGGGCAGCCGGCAACGCCGCCCAACCGACCTCGTGGCCGTGGGTCTGCGCCACCACCCGGCGTACGCCCGCCCGCCGGCGCAGACCGGCCGCGAGCAGCCCCAACGGGGCCGCCGCGCCGAACCACACCGTGTCGCAGTCGTACGCGCGAGCCAGCCGCGCCGCCCGTCGGGCGATCAACGGGGTCGGCAGCAGCACCCGGGTGCGTTCCCGGATCACCTCGAACGGCTGGTCGGCGTCGAACTTCGCCGACCCTCGCCAGTTGGACGCGTACACCACCACCGAACCGGCCGGTTGCCGCACCGCGAGGTTGTGCACGAAGGACTGGATCCCGCCCGGACGGGGCGGGAAGTCGTTGGTGATCAGCAGTGTGCGACTCATCGACCGGCCTCCCGGGCGTACGCGCGGGCGGCGGCCATCCGCTCCACTGTGGACGGGTGCGAGGCCGAGTAGAGGTATTCCCAGCGCGGCGGGTCGGGGTCGCCGAGATTGACCGAGCCGAGCCGCCGCTGCATCGACTCGAAGGCATCCGGGTCACCGGTGAGCGCGAGGGCGTGCGCGTCGGCCCGTGCCTCCACCCGCCTCGACATCAACGCCTGCACCGGCGCGGCCACCAACCCGGCCACCGTGACCAGGGCCAACAGCAGGGGAAACGCTCTCGGATGGGCGACCGAGTCGACACCGGCCAGCCGCAGCAGCGGCCCCCACGAGCCGAGCAGGTAGAGCGCCACCACCGCGGCGGCGGCTCCCAGCGCCCCGGTCAGCGTGCCGACCGCCACGTCCGAATCCTTGGCGTGCCCCAACTCGTGCGCCACCACTGCGGTCACCTCGGCCGGTGTCGCCTCGGTCAGCAACGTGTCGTAGACGACCACGCGCCGGGTCGGGCCGAGACCGGAGACGTACGCGTTGACCGCCTTGGTGCGGCGGGAGGCGTCGGCGACCAGCACGTCACGCACCGGCACCCCGTCCCGGGCGGCCATGCTCATCAGCTCGGTGCGCAGCGGCCCCTGCTCCATCGGCGTGAACCGGTTGAACACCGGCTCCACCAGCACCGGCAGCACGAACGACAGCAGGATCACCAGCACTGCCGCGCCGCCCGCGCCGAACGCCCACCACCAGCGCGGCGCGAGCCGGATGACCGCGTAGAAGCCGAACAGCGCCACCGCGCCGATCACCGCGCTGACCGCGTACGACTTGAGCAGGTCGACCGCCCAGCCGCTCCAACCGTTGGTGCTCAGCCCGTAGCGGGTGAGCACGCTCTGCCGCCAGGCGGCGAACGGAAGTGTCACCAGGTCGGCGACGAGCACCACGGCCAGCCCGCCGAGCACGGCCTGCGCGGCCCAGTGCCCACCGAAGGGCCGGCCCGCCAGCTCGATCAGGCGGCTGCCCAGCGGGGTGAGCCCGAGCGCGAGGGCGACCAGCAGCCCGACGGCGAGCGCGGTGTAGCTGCCGGGGCGCAACGCGGACCGGAACTCCCGCCCCCTGGCCACCTGCTCGGCCGGCAGGTCACGCAGCGCCGCGAGCTGGTCGGCCCGGGGCGCCGGCGGTCGGTGCCAGGGGATGAGCAGCGCGGCGATCACGACCAACGCGACGGTCAACCCGGCCAGGGCCAGCAGCGCCCACCCGCGCGGGGTCACCGCGACACCGCCCGGCGGGCCGGGTCGCCGCCACCGAACGCAGCGCCGCCGACAGCCGTGCCGTCGTCGCGTCGTACCCCGCTCATCCCGCCGCTCCTCCCGCCGTGACCGCCCATCCTATGGCCCGCGAAAGGCGCGCACCGGGCGCGGTGTCGCGCTCGGCCACCCGGTGCCCGGCGCGACAAACCATGGCGTGCGGTGCCGCCCTCAGGCCACCCGGCGACCCGGCGCGACCACGATGGCCGTGCGGTGCCGCCCTCAGGCCACCCGGCGACCCGGCGCGACCACGATGGCCGTGCGGTGCCGCCCTCAGGCCACCCGGCGGGTGGCCCGGCGGCCGGTGGCGCCGCGGCGGGCGGGCACCTCCAGCACCTCCACGTCGAAACCGGCCCGGGCGAGCACCTCGATCGCCTCCACCTCGGCGGCGACCAGCCCGGCCGCCGGGGACGTGTCGTCGAACAGGGCGGCCAGCAGGCAGCCGGAACAGTCGTCACCCCGCCTCGCGCACCCGTCGCAGTCGATGAGCATGAACGCCTCCTGGATCGCTCGCGGCGGGCAGTCGACGCCTTGTCGTCGCCACCTGAGCACCGTCGGTCACATCGACGCTAACCACCGGGTACGACAGAACCGTCGCCACCGACCCGTTGCGGGCGAGATCCCCTCCAGATCAGCGATATCGGGGTAACCCGGCCACCCGGACACCGCGACATCGGCGATCTGGTGTGGATCATCCGTCAACGCCGACAGGTCCGCGGGGACGGTGACGAGGGCCCGGCCTGGTCAGCCCTGCGCGTCGAGATCCCGCAGCGCGAAGCGGAGGTGCTGCCACTCCTCGTTGAGAATCACGTGAAGGCAGTGCCGGACGGACACGATGTGCTCGGGCCACCACGCGCTCGGCCGAGACTCGGCGAGCAGGTCCGGCGTGACGGTCGCGAGGAAATCGCGCACCATGGCCTGGCGCTCGGCCCGCACCCGGAGGACCACCTCGAAGGTCGGCTGCTCCGTGGCGAAGACCGACATGTCGAAGCCGTCGGTCTCATACTCGACGTGCGACTGACCGAGCGGGTGGAACGGCTGCGGCAGGCGCAGGATCGCCTTGCCCAACCACGCGTCGGCGGCGAACACGAGATGACGCAGCGTCTGCGCGAACGACCACTCACCGTCGATCGAGACGTCGACCGCGCCCTCGGGCATGGCGAGGACCCGGTCGACCGCCGCCGCCCAGGCTCGTTCGGCCGCCGCCCATCCCGCCCGGAGATCGGCGGGTTCGCCGGCCTGCCTGAGGTCGCGGCCGGGGAACCGCCGGTCGAGCTCGGCCTCGACGAGCGGCACGACGTCGACACCGTTGACCAGGAGCGTGCCCTCGGCCAGCCATGGCGCGTCGATGTGCAGACCGTCCACGTCGACGCCACGCATCACCGCGCCCGCGAGTGTCGAGCGGTTGAACCGTGCTTCCCGCAGATCCTTGTCGACGAAGACCTTCACGTCGTCCGGCACTATCGCGCCTCCCATCCCCGTGGTCGCGGCGATGCTAACGCTCAGGTCCGACACGCGCCGGCAACGCCCGGTCAGGAGCGGGCGAGCCGCCGCAGCAGCGAGTCCGCGCCCAGTGGGTAGGCGCCGTGCCGGCGTACCCCGTCGGCGACCTCGCGGTCGGAGGACACCACGACCACCGGGCGGCCGGCCGGCTCGGCACGGACCAGCCGCCGGATCAGCTCGTCGGCGGTCTCGCCCTTGCGGGAGAAGAGCACCCGAACGCCGCGCGGCGCGGGTGGCAGCCCGTGCATCCGCTCGGCGCCGTCGAAGACGACGGTGACCTCGTCGCCGGTCTGCGCGGCGATGCCGCCGAGCCCGGTGATCAGGCGTTTGCGCTGCTGCTCCAGGGACATCTCGCCGAACCCGCGCTTGGTGACGTTGTAGCCGTCGACCACCAGGTGCGCCCGGGGCAGGGCGAGCAGCTGGTCGAGCCGGGCCGGGTCGTCGGTGTCGCGGGCGCGGGTGGCCGGGTTGGCGGGTGCGGTGCCCGGCTGGTCGGCGAACGCGTCGGCGACGAAGTCGGCGGGGAGTTTGTCCACCGGGTCGAGCGCCAACTCCCGGCGCAGGCCGACGGCGGCCTGGCCGATGGTCTCCAGCAGCAGCCACAGTCGGGCGTCGTCGACCGAACGCGCCTCCTTGGCGCTCGCCCGGGCCACCCCGGCGGCGGCCTCCGCCTCGGCCAACCGGGCCCGGGCCCGGCGTAGCTCGGCGTCCACGTCGGCGCTGGCCCGTGCGGCCCGGCCACGCTCGGTGGCCAGCAACTCGGTGGCCTTGCGCTCGCGGGCCTGGGTCTCCCGCAGGGTGCGGGCCATCTGCCGGGACTCCTCGCGGAGCTGCCCCAACTCCTCCCGGACGCGGGCCAACTCGTCGCGCAGTTTCTCCGCCTCGACCCGTGCCACCGCCCGGTCGTGCTCGGCGCGGGTGGCGCGCTGCTCGGCCTCCCGGACCAGTTCGGCGACGACCGCGCTGTCCGCTTCGGCGCGAACGGCGGCGCCGCTGGCGTCGATCAGCTCCCGCCAGCCACGCGGACGGGCGAGGTACGCCAGGGCGGCGACCTCGACCGGGTCGGCGGCGGCGGGCGCGGTGCCCTCGACGACGGCCGCCCCGAGGTCACCGGCGTCGGCCAGGACGCGGGCGGTGACCCGCTGCCGGAACAGCGGGTCGGCGGTGAGCTGGGCGGCGATGACCGGCGCGCCGAGCCGGGCCCGCCGGTTGGGGGCGAACTTGGCCACCCGGCGCAGCGGCACCGGCACCTCGTCGGCCGGCAGCGTGGGCAGCACCGCGGCGGTCAGCGTCACGATCCGCTGCCGGACCGGCTCAGGCAACGTCGGCTCCGGCTCGACGGCGCCGCCGTCAGCGGTGGCCGTCGTGTCGGATGCGTCGGATGTCTCGCTGACTACGTTGTCGTCCGGGTTGCCCGAGGCCCCGTCAGGCGCGACCAGATCCTCCTCTGGGAGGTGGTCGTCGTGCGGCTCGGCGAGGGGCATGTGGCAAGTCTCCCACCGCGAGCGGGCCCACCGCCCGGTGAGTGAGCCGATCTCTCATCCTAGCCCCATGCTGACTGGTGGGGCGCATGCGACGGGAGTGTCGGACCGGGGCGCTAGCGTGCCGCCGATGGCACAGGCGGAGTACGTCCAGGAGTCCCTCGCTGGTCTCGACCCGGCGGTGGGTGGGGTCGACCCGGCGCTGCCGCTCTACGCGACCACCTTCGTGGTGGTCGACCTGGAGACCACCGGCGGCGCGCCGGACGGCGGCGGCATCACCGAGATAGGCGCAGTGAAGGTGCGCGGCGGTGAGCAGCTGGGGGTGCTCGCCACCCTGGTCAACCCGGGTCAGCCGATCCCGCCGTTCATCACCGTGCTGACCGGGATCACCCAGGCGATGCTGCTGCCGGCGCCGCCGATCGAGCAGGTGCTGCCGAGCTTCCTGGAGTTCATCGCCGACGCGGTGCTGGTGGCCCACAACGCCCCGTACGACGTGGGGTTCCTCAAGGCCGCCTGCGCCAAGCACGGCTACCGGTGGCCCAACCCCCGGGTGCTGGACACGGCGGCCCTGGCCCGCCGGGTGCTGACCCGCGACGAGGTGCCCAACCGCAAGCTGGGCACGCTCGCCGCCTACTTCCGCACCACCACCCAGCCCACCCACCGGGCTCTGGACGACGCCAAGGCCACCGTCGACGTGCTGCACGGGCTGATCGGTCGGCTCGGCAGCCACCGGGTGGACACGGTCGGCGACGCCATCGAGTTCGCCAGGGCGGTCAGCCCGACGCAGCGCCGCAAACGGCACCTGGCCGAGGGGCTGCCCAAGGTCCCGGGGGTCTACATCTTCCGGGCCGCCGACGACCGTCCGCTCTACGTGGGCACCTCCGTCGACATCGCGACCCGGGTGCGCAGCTACTTCACCGCCGGGGAGAAGCGGGCCCGGATCTCCGAGATGCTGGCCGCCGCCGAGCGGGTCGAGGCGGTGGAGTGCGCGCACTCGTTGGAGGCGGAGGTCCGGGAGCTGCGGCTGATCGCCGCGCACGCCCCGCCGTACAACCGACGGTCGAAATACCCGGAGCGGATGGTCTGGCTCAAGCTCACCGACGGTCCGTACCCCCGGTTGTCGATCGTCCGTGACCTCTCCCCCACCGACACCGCGTACCTCGGGCCGTTCACCTCCCGGCGTGCCGCGGAGCTGGCCGCCGCCGGGTTCCACGACGCGGTGCCGCTGCGCCAGTGCACGCACCGGCTCTCGCTACGCACCGTGACGCCGGCGTGCGCGCTGGCCGAGCTGGGCCGCTGCCCGGCACCCTGCGAACACAAGATCACCCCCGAGGAGTACGACCACCGCGCCGCGCAGCCGTTCCGCACCGCCACGGCCGCCGACCCCCAGCCGGTGGTGGACGCGTTGCTCGCCCGGATCGACGTGCTCTCGGCCGACCAACGTTACGAGGACGCGGCGGTGGTGCGGTCCCGACTGGCCGCGGTGCTGCGGGCCACGGTGCGGATGCAGCGGTTGGCCGCGCTGACCGGGATCGTCGAGCTGGCCGCCGCACGACCCGCCGCGCGGGGTGGCTGGGAGTTGGCGCTGGTCCGGCACGGTCGGCTGGCCGGTGCCGGGGTGTCTCCGCCGGGTGTCCACCCGCGGCCCACGTTGACCGCCATCCGGGCCACCGCCGAGACGGTGTCGGGTGGGCACGGCCCGGTGCCGGCCGCCACGGCGGAGGAGTCCGAGCGGATCCTGTCCTGGTTGGAACGACCGGAGACCCGGCTGGTGGAGATGTCCTCCGGTTGGTCCTCTCCGGCCGGTGGGGCGGGGCGGTTCCGTGACCTGCTGGCGAAGGCCGAGAACGGCTCGTCCCAGCAACTCTCGACCGAACGCTCATGACCAACTGACCGATCGGACTACGTCGACTCGCTTAGGCTGTTAGAGAAGTACAGTCCTGCCCGATTCGTGGGCCTGCTCCCGCCGCCGGCTTCCGGCGGTGTGGAGCCGGGGTGAGGAGGTGTCCCTCGTGGACGTCGACGCCGGACACGGCGCCGCCCTGGGGGGCGCCCTTCCGACACAGCCGGGCGAGCTGCCGCTCGCCCGCCGGCTGCGGTCGTTGCTCAGCTGGCCGACCACCGACTCCGACCCGGTCACCCACCTGGTGCGCACCCACCGGGGGATCCACGCCGGCACCGACCCCGCGGTGCTGCGCCGGGCGTACACGATCGCGGAGAACATGCACCGCGGGCAGTTCCGCAAGAGCGGGGAGCCCTACATCACCCATCCCCTCGCGGTGGCGCAGATCTGCGCCGAGCTGGGCATGGACTCCACGACCCTGGTCGCCGCGCTGCTGCACGACACGGTGGAGGACACCCGCTACACCCTCCAGGCGCTCTCCGAGGATTTCGGCGGTGAGGTGGCCCACCTGGTCGACGGGGTGACCAAGTTCGACAAGGCGTTCTACGGCAAGGCCGCCGAGGCGGAGACGATCCGCAAGATGATCGTGGCCGCCGCGAAGGACGTCCGGGTGCTGATCATCAAGCTGGCCGACCGGCTGCACAACATGCGCACCCTCGGGGTCCGCTCGGCCTCCTCCCGAGAACGGATCGCCCGCAAGACCCAGGAGGTGCTGGTCCCGCTCTGTGACCGGCTGGGCATCCAGACCCTCAAGCGCGAGTTGGACGACGTGGTGCTGCTGCACCTGGAGCCCGACGAGCACGCCCGGCTGGCCCGACACGTGCACGACCGACCGGGGTGGGACGCGTACCTCGACTCGGTGGTCGCCCGGGCCCGGGTCGCGCTCAAACGCAGCCGGGTCGACGCCGAGGTCAGTCCTCGTCCCCGACACCTCTACTCGATCTGGAAGGACACCATCGCCGGCAACCACACGGCTCCGTACGACCTGCCCCGCATCGTGGTGGTCGTCGACGGCCCGGCAACCGACTGTTACGCCGCGTTGGGCGCGATCCACGGCACGTGGCGACCGATCCCCGGCCGTTTCAAGGACTTCATCGCCTCACCGAAGAACAACCTCTACCGGTCGCTGCACACGAGCGTCTGCGGCCCGCAGGACCGCACCGTCGAGGTGCTGATCCGCACCGAGGAGATGCACCGCTCGGCCGAGTACGGCATCGCCGCCGACTTCCGCTTCCCGCGCTCGGGCAACAGCGGCAGCGCGGCGGCCCGCGCGGAGCAGTTGGACTGGCTGCGCCGGGTGCTCGACTGGGAGCCGGACGCCGCCGACCCGGCGCAGTTCTACGAGTCGCTGCGCTGCGACCTCGCCGAGGGCCAGATCCAGGTCTTCGCCGACGGGCAGCAGGTCGTGCTGCCGGCCGGCGCGACCCCCGTCGACCTGGCGTACGAGCTGGGCAGCGAGCGGGGTGATCACTGCCTGGCCGCCCGGATCAACGGTCGGCTGGCCCCGCTCAGCTCGGAGCTGGACGAGGGCGACGTGGTCGAGATCTTCACCGAGAGCGACGGCGACAACGGGTTCGAGGCCGGGGTGGCGCCGCGCGGCCCCCGCCGGGAGTGGCTCAGTTTCGTCAAGTCCCCCAACGCGCAGATGCAGATCAACAGGTGGTTCGCCGAGCACACCGAGCCGGGCATCACGATCAGCGACAAGGTCCGCCTCGGGCGGGCCACCATCGGGCTCGCCCTCCGGCAGCACAATCGCGGCCTCGCCAGCGACCTGCCACTGTTGCGCCTCTCCGAGGAGTTGGGCTACCCCGACCTGGAGACCATGCTGGTCGCCGTCTTCGACCGGGTGATCGAACCGGACACCGTGGTACGCCAGCTCATCGACCTGGTCGACCATCGACAGTGACCCGGGCCGGCCCCGGCGCGTCCGAGGGACATTCGTGACCACTAGCCTGGAGTCATGATCCCCCGCTCCCGCGCCACCGGTCGGGCCATCTTCTACCAGGCCTTCTACCGAATGCCGCTGCCGGTGCGTCGGCGGCTGGTCCGGCTGGCCGTGCCCAAGTACATCGTCGGCGCGGTCACCCTGGTCCGCGACGCCGAGGCGACGGGCGCGGGCCGCCTGCTGATGCTGCGCCAGCCACCCGGCAAGGGTTGGTCCCTCCCCGCCGGCCTGCTGAACCGCGGCGAGGCCCCGGTGGCGGGGGCGGCCCGGGAGCTGTTCGAGGAATCCGGCATCCGGCTCCCCCCGTCGCGGCTGCGCCCGGCCACGCCGAACGCGATCGTGCACGCCAAGGGCTGGGTGGACATGGTCTTCGAGACCGAGGTGCCGGCGTCCACCACCGTGCTGACCGTCGACGGCGGTGAGGTCTTCGAGGCCGCCTGGCACCCGCTCGACGACCTGCCCAAGCTGACCTGGCCGACCGCCCGGCTGCTCGCCTACTACGACATCGGGCCGCTGGCCGGGCAGTTCCCGCCACCGGTCCCGGACGACCTGCCATGACCGGCGCGGCGGGCGTGCCGGCGGAGCTGTGCGCGGTGGTGCTCGCCGCCGGCGAGGGCACCCGACTGCGCCCGCTCACCGAACAGGTCCCGAAGGCGCTCTGCCCGGTGGGCAACGTGCCGCTGCTCGACCGCGCGTTGGCCCGGACGGCCGGGCTGGGCCTGACCGGTCCGGAGCGGGTCGCGGTGAACGCCTGCTACCTCGGCGACCAGGTCGTCGCGCACGTCGGCGACCGCGCGCACCTGTCCGTCGAGGTGGGCGACCCGCTGGGCACCGCGGGTGGGGTGGCCAACCTGCGGGACTGGATCGACGGACGGCCGGTACTGGTCGGCAACGCCGACGCGTACCTCGCCGACCCGGCGGCCGCGCCCGGCCCGGACGTGGCCGCCCTGCTCGACGGCTGGAACGGGTACACCGTTCGTCTGCTGGGCCAGCCCGCCGCGAACCCGACGGCGCCGGGCACCTTCGACGGGCACTGCTTCACCGGCTTCTCGCTGTTGCCCTGGCGGCTGGTCCGCGACCTGCCGGTCGTCCTCTCCGACCTGGTCCACGCCGTCTGGCGCCCGGCGGAGGCGGCAGGCGCCCTGGAGGTGGTGCCCTATCCGGGCACCTTCTTCGACACCGGCACCCCGGCCGACTACCTGGCGGCCAACCTGCACGCGGCGGCCGGAGGCACCCTCGTCGACCCCACCGCGAGGGTCACCGGCCGCTGCGTGGAGGCGGTGATCGGCGCGGGCGCACAGGTCGACGGCGACGTGCTACGCGGCGTGGTGTGGCCGGGCGCGACGGTCCGTGACGGCGAACGGCTGGTCGACGCCGTCCGGTTCGGCGACGGCCGCACCGTGCCCGCCGCCTACACGTAGCCCGACGGCTCTGGTCGGCGGCCCCCGCTCGGCCCGGCCGGAAAACATCTAGCATGGGCGACGACGCCGACGAACGGAGAAATGTCCCGTGATCACCGCGATCGTGCTGATCGACTGCGCCACCGACGCGATCCCCGAGGTGGCCGAGACCCTGGCCAACCTCCCCGGCGTGAGCGAGGTCTACTCGGTGGCCGGGCACGTCGACCTCATCGCCATCGTCCGGGTCCGCGAGTTCGACCAGATCGCCCAGGTCATCGCGGGCAGCATCTCCAAGGTGCCGGGAGTGCTCAACACCGAGTCGCACATCGCGTTCCGCGCGTACTCCCAGCACGACCTGGAGGAGGCGTTCGCGATCGGCCTGGCCGGCGCCGACTGACCTGCCCGGCCCGTTCGGGGCTCACCGCACGCACGGCGGCCGGTCCACCGCTCGGGTGGACCGGCCGTCTGCTGTCGCTACGTCAGCTCTCGGTGGGAGCCGGCGTCTCGGTGGTGCCGCCGCCCGGGGCCTCGGTGTTGCCACCCGGAGCCGGCGACTCGGTGCCGGTGCCGCCCGGAGCCGGCGACTCGGTGCCCCCGGTGACGCCCGGGCTGGGCGTACCGCTGGCGCTGGTCTGCGGGACCGGGATGCCCAACTGGTTGGCGAGCTGCACCAGCTCGTCGTAGTGCGCCTGCAGCGTCGGCAGGGCGGTCTGGGCCAACTGGACCACCGACTGCTCGGAGCCCTGCGAGATCTCCGTCTGGGTGGCCTGGATGGCCTGGACGTGACCGGCCAACTGCGCGGTCACCCACTCACGGTCGAACTCCGCACCGCTGGCGTTGTTCAGCTGGTCGATCACCGCCTGCTGGTCGGCGGTGGGCTCGTTCGGCAGTTCCACGTTGAGCTGGGACGCGGTCTGCTGCACCGTCTGGTCCAGCTGGGTGTGGTCGGTCTTGAACATCGCACCCAGGTCCTTGACCCCCTGGTTCTGGCCCTTCTGCTGGGCCAGGTCACCGGCGGTGATCTCGAACAGGTTGACCTGGTGAACCGCCTGCAGGTACTGGGTGTCCTGCGTCGACGGCTGTGCCGCGGCCTGCGCGGCCGCGGCCGGCGCGACACCGACCAGTACCAGCGCGGCCAACAGGCCGAGGCGTTTGATACCCAACATGCTTCCCCCCCTTGAGACGTTGGACCGCTCGGATACCCGGCTCACCGGGGTTATTCCTGCGATCCCCCGTCGCGCAGGGTCAGCCGGTCCTACCGTGGCCGTCCGACTCCGCCTCGGATGGGCGTCGGGTACGGAAACGACGTGACGCCCGCCGGTGAACCGGCGGGCGTCACGTGACGGTGCGATGGGGCGATCAGCGACGGCTCTCGCCGCTGCCGATCTCCTCGCGCTCGGGTCGGGGCTCGACCGGCGGGTGCCCCGGCGAGACCGGTGCCTCGACCGGCTTCTCGATCGGGTAGAAGAAGCCCCGGATGGCAGGCCCGAGGGCACCCAGCCGGTTCATCTTCTTCGGGACGACCCAGCCGACGTAGTCCAGCTGACCGTGACCGTCCGCGTGCCCGTTCGACGCGCTGAGCGGCTGGTGCACCTCGACGAACCGGCCGTCCGGCAGACGCCGGATGATGCCGGTCTCCACGCCGTGCGCGAGCACCTCCCGGTCGTGCTGCTGCAGACCCAGGCAGAGCCGGTACGTGACGTAGTACGCCAGCGGTGGGAGCACCAGCAGACCGATCCGGCCAGCCCAGGTCATCGCGTTCAGGCTGATCTGGAACTTGTCGGCGATCACGTCGTTGGCGCCGGAGAGCGTCAGCACGATGTAGAACGCGACGGCCATCGCGCCGACGGCGGTGCGGGCCGGAGCGTCCCGGGGCCGCTCGAGCAGGTTGTGGCTCTGGTAGTCCTTGCGCTGCCGTGCTTCCAGGAACGGATACATGGTCGACAGACCGACCAGGATGCCCGGCAACACGACAGTCGGCCAGAACAGCGGCGGAATCACGTACCCGTCACCGATCGGGATGGGGATCTCCCAGGCCGGCATGAGTCGGGTCGAGCCGTCGAGGAACATGACGTACCAGTCGGGCTGGCTGGCGGCGGACACCACCCACGCCTCGTACGGGCCGAACAGCCAGATCGGGTTGATCTGGAACAGACCGCCCATCAGCGCGATGACGCCGAAGACGACCATGAAGAAGCCGCCCTGCTTCAGCGCGTACCGCGGGAACATCCGCTCGCCGACCACGTTGTTGTTGGTCCGACCGGGGCCGGGCCACTGGGTGTGCTTCTGCTTGAAGACCAGCCCCAGGTGGACGCTGATCAGCGCGACCAGCAGGCCCGGGATGAGCAGCACGTGGGCGATGAAGAACCGGCTGATGATGATCGTGCCCGGGAACTCGCCGCCGAAGACCGACGAGGTCACCCAGGAGCCGATCACCGGAATGGATAGCATGATCGCCGAGGCGATCCGCAGGCCGGTGCCGGAGAGGCCGTCGTCCGGCAGCGAGTAGCCGGTGAAGCCGGCCAGGAAGCCGACCCAGAACAGCAGCGAACCGATGATCCAGTTGGTCTCGCGCGGCTTGCGGAAGGCGCCGGTGAAGAAGACCCGCAGCATGTGCACGACGATCGCGGCCATGAACAGCAGCGCCGCCCAGTGGTGCATCTGCCGCATCACCAGACCACCGCGGACGTCGAACGAGATGTCCAGGCTGGAGGCGTACGCGGCGGACATCGGGGTGCCCTGCAACGGCGCGTAGCTGCCGTCGTAGACCACCTCGGTCATCGCCGGCTCGAAGAAGAAGGTGAGGAACACACCGGTCAGCAGCAGCACGATGAACGAGAACAGCGCGATCTCGCCGAGCAGGAAGGACCAGTGGTCCGGGAAGACCTTGTTCAGCAGCTTGCGCAGCGGCGTGGCCACCGCGAAGCGGTCGTCCACCCCCACCGCGGCCTTGCCCGGCGTCGCCGCAAGGTCAAACTTTCGACGCTTCATGGCCGCTCCCAGAAGTCAGGCCCGACGGTCTCGGTGTAGTCGGACTTCGCCACGAAGAAGCCCTCGGAGTCCACCTCGATCGGCAACTGCGGCAGCCGCCGGCTGGCAGGGCCGAAGACGGGCTTGGCGTTGTTGGTGATGAGGAACTGGGACTGGTGGCACGGGCAGAGCAGCCGGTTGGTCTGCTGCTCGTACAGGCTGGCCGGGCAACCGGCGTGCGTGCAGATCTTGGAGAAGGCCGCGTAGTTGCCCCACATGTAGTCGCCGTGGCCGATCTTCTCGTTGGCCCGACGCGACTCCTGCGCGTCGGAGTCCCGGAGGTGGATCAGCAGCGTCGGCGAGTCGGCGTGCTTGTTGCTCACACCGTGGTCGATGCCGGGGAAGACGGTCAGCTGGCCACCGGCGCTGATGTCCTCCGGACGGATCGGCCGCCCGTCCTCGCGGACCAGGCGGATCCGCTCGCCACCCTCGGCCGGAGCGAACCCGGTGGTGAACATCTGGTTGTTCTTGTGCGGCTGCGAGATCAACCCGCCGACCAGCGGCGCGGCGGCGACCGCGGCGACCGGCGCGAGACCGGCCAGCAGCGAGATGCCGAGCAGCGGGCGACGCTTCACGCCCAGCTCGTCCGCCATGTAGAGCATGGTCTGGCCGGTGATGGTGCGGCCTTCCTCGTCCACCTGGCCCTCGTGCCGGTCCTGGATCGAGACCTCCTTGGGCAGCAACTTCTTGCCCCAGGTCAGGATGCCGAAGCCGACGGCGAGCAGCGCCACGCCGAGGGTGAGGCCGAGCAGCGGGGTGTAGAACTTGTCGCCGCCCCGGCCCGCCTCGTACTTCCACGGCCAGGCGATGTAGATGACCAGGAAGGCGGTCGCGGCCAGCCCGGTGAGCAGGAAGAACCCGGCGACCACACGGGTCAGCCGACGCTCCGCCTTGGTGCCGGGCAGCACCTGCGGCTCGTAGTGGACGATCTCGATGTCGTCCCGCCGCGCACCCTCACGAACGATGTCGAACCGGGTCAGCTTGGGGTCGTTCACGTCGAGCGGCTCCCGGCCCTGCGGGGCCTGGTGCTCGGTGTGGGTGCTCATGCCGTCACCTCGCTACGGGTGGTGCCCAACAGCACCACGGCGCTGAAACTGAGTATCCGCTCGGTCACGACTTGCCCGCAATCCACAGGCTGGCGAAGACGAGCGCCACGATGCCGACCAGGAAGATCGCCAGACCCTCGGTCGAGGGGCCGTACCGCCCGAGGTTGAAGCCGCCCGGGTCCTGGTCGTGCTTCAGCGTCTCCTGGATGTAGGCGATGATGTCGGCCTTCTGCTCCGGCCGGAGCTGGTTGTCGCCGAACACCGGCATGTTCTGCGGGCCGCTCAGCATCGCCGCGTAGATCTGACGGTCGGTCGCGGGGTGCAGGCTCGGGGCGAACTTGCCCGAGGAGAGCGCGCCGCCGCCACCGCCGAACGCGTGGCACTGCGAGCAGTTGATCCGGAACAGCTCACCGCCGGCCGCGATGTTGCCGTCCTCACGGAGGTCGTCGCCCTCGGGCACGACCGGGCCGCCACCCAGCTCCTGGATGTACTGGGCCAGCTGACGGGTCTGCTCGTCGGTGAAGACGGGGGGCTTGCGGTGGGCCTGGGCCTCCTGGCGGGCCAGCGGCATCCGCCCGGAGCTGACCTGGAACTCGACCGAGGCCGCGCCGACGCCGATCAGGCTCGGCCCGCGGCCCTCGACACCCTGGGCGTTGCGGCCGTGGCAGGTCACACAGCTCACGTCGAACAGCGCCTTGCCCTCGGCGGCGGCGCCGGTCAGCTGCGGGTTGTCCTGCGCCTGGGCACCCGGGGCGAAGACGGTGTAGGCGCCGCCGGCGAGCATCAGCGCGGCGATCAGCCGGACCGCGGCGCCCAGCCGGCGGCGGCCCCTGCTGCGCGCGGCGGGCCGCTCGCGCAACCGCGCGAGCAGACCGCGTCGGCGGTCGTTGTCAGAAGTCATGAGCGGTGTCCTTAACCGGTTGGACCTGTCTCAGGGGACGGAGCAGCAGTACGGAACGTGACGCGCAAGATCACTGAAGCCAGTAGATCATGGCGTACAGCCCGATCCACACGACGTCGACGAAGTGCCAGTAGTACGACACGACGATCGCCGAGGTCGCCTGCGCCGGGGTGAACCGGCCCATGGTCGTACGGACCATGAAGATGATGAAGGCGATCAGACCGCCGGTCACGTGCAGACCGTGGAAGCCGGTGGTCAGGTAGAACACCGACCCGTAACCGTCTTCGTTGATCTTGACGCCGTCGGCGACCAGGTGCCGGTACTCGTTCAGCTGGCCGAGCACGAAGATCAGGCCCATCACGAAGGTGACGGTGAACCAGCGCCGGAGCGCGTGCACGTCACCCTTCTCCGCCGCGAAGACGCCGAGCTGGCACGTCACCGAGGACAGCACCAGGATCACCGTGAAGGTGGTCGCGTACGGGATGTTCAGCGCCTCGGTGTGCTTCTCCCACTGCTCCGGCGCAGCCGCGCGGATCGAGAAGTACATCGCGAACAGCGCCGCGAAGAACATGAGTTCGCTGGAGAGCCACACGATCGTCCCGACGCTGACCATGTTGGGTCGGGTCAGAGAGTGGATCCGGCTCTTGTCAATGGCTGGGGCCGCAGTCACGCCGTCATTATTGCCCCTGACCGGGGCCGGCGATCAGCGGGGTGGCAAACGTGCGCCTTCCGTGGCCCGAGCGTCAGGGTCCGGTTCGCCTGGCCTAGCCTGAAAAGCGTGCTGCACGTCGATCCGATCTTCGCCGCCACCTCGACACCGCCGCCGTTCACCGTCGGCGCGGTGCTCACCGAGACCCGGCTGGACAGCTGGCTGGCCCTCGGCCTGGTGCTCGCCGCCGGCCTGTACCTCTACGGGGTGTATCGGCTGCGCCTGCGCGGCGACCGCTGGCCGATCGTCCGTACCGTCTTCTTCCTCGGCCCCGGCCTGGGCGGCATCGCCCTGGTCACGGTCAGCGGGCTGCACGCGTACGACACCGCGCTGCTGTCCGTGCACATGATCCAGCACATGGTGCTGTCGATGGTGGCGCCGATCTTCCTGGCGCTGGGCGCGCCGATGACCCTCGCCCTGCGCACCCTGCCGGTCGGGCCGCGCAAACGGCTGCTGGCGATCGTGCACAGCCGGATCGCCCGGGTCTACAGCTTCCCGCTGGTGGCGTTCGCCATCTTCGTGGTCAACCCGTTCGTGCTGTACTTCAGCGACCTGTACCGCTACACCCTCGAACACGCCTGGGCGCACGAGCTGGTGCACGCCCACTTCATCATGACCGGCTGCGTGTTCTTCTGGCCGCTGCTCGGGCTCGACCCGCTGCCCGGCCGGTGGCCGTACCCGGCTCGCGCACTGCTGATGCTGCTCTCCGTGCCGTTCCACACCGTGCTCGGTCTCACCATCATGCAGAGCAGCACGCTCTTCGGCGGCGACTGGTACCCCTCGCTCAACCTCGGCTGGGTCGACCCCTGGCAGGACCAGGTGGTCGCCGGCGGCATCCTCTGGGCCGGTGGCGAGTTCGTCAGTGTGACCATGCTCGCGGTGCTGGTGGTCCAGTGGGTCAAGCAGTCCGAGCGCGAGGCCCGCCGGGTCGACCGCGAGCTGGACCGCCAGGAGGCCCGCGAACGCGCCGCCGACGCCGCGGCCGCCTGAGCTGCCCGGACGGTACGCCCCGACGCACGGCGGCGGGCGGGATGTCGGCTACGTCACGCCGACCGGTACGATCGGCGGGCAGCTACCAGGTGAAAGCGGAAGGTCGGCATGAGCGATCGTCTTTGTACCGTCCTGCTCTACAGCGACGACCCGCAGGTCCGTGACCGGATGCGGTTGGCCGTCGGCACCCGTCCCGCGCCCGGGCTGCAGATCGAGTTCGTCGACGCGTCGACCTACGCGGAGACCATCCGGCTGGTCGACGACTACGAGATCGACCTCCTGCTGCTCGACGGCGAGGCCAGCCCCGGTGGCGGCATCGGCATCGCCCGGCAGATCAAGGACGACCGGGACGACGCTCCCCCGACCTGCCTCGTGATCGCCCGCGCCGCCGACCGATGGCTCGCCGCGTACGCCGAGGTCGACGCCACGCTGGTGCACCCGCTCGACCCGGTTACCACCGGCGGGACGGTGGCCGAGCTGCTGCGGACGCACGCACCCGCCTGACGTCCCCCACGCTCACCGGCACCGTCACGGCGCCGGACCAGCCGGCGCCCGTTCCAGCCCACCCGCACTTCGTACGCTCGGGAGGCCCGCCATGGGCGATCGGACCTGGCCCAACCTGCTCAACTCGCTGCTGCGCGGCGAGGAACTGTCCACCGCCGACACCGCCTGGGCGATGGACGAGATCATGACCGGCTCGGCGACCTCGGCCCAGATCGCCGGCTTCGCCGTGGCGCTGCGGGCCAAGGGCGAGACCCCGGCCGAGCTGGGCGGCCTGGTGCAGGCGATGCTGGGCCGCTCCGTCCCGGTGGTGCTCTCCGACGACCTGCGCGACACCGCGCTCGACGTGGTCGGCACCGGCGGTGACCTCGCCCACACGGTGAACATCTCCACGATGACCGCGCTGGTGGTCGCCGGCGCGGGCGTCCGCGTCGTCAAGCACGGCAACCGGGCCGCCTCCTCGCTGTGCGGCACCGCCGACCTGCTGGAATTCCTCGGCATCCCGCTGGACCTCGGCCCGGAGCAGGTGGCCCGCTGTGTCGAGGAGGCCGGCATCGGGTTCTGCTTCGCGGCCCGGTTCCACCCCGGGATGCGGCACGCCGGTCCGGTCCGCCGAGAGGTGGGCGTGCCCACCTTCTTCAACTTCCTCGGCCCACTGACCAACCCGGCCCGCCCCCGCGCCGGAGCGGTCGGCTGCTTCGACTCCCGGATGGCCCCGGTGATGGCCGGCGTCTTCGCCGCCCGGGGTGACTCGGCGATCGTGATGCGCGGCGAGGACGGTTTGGACGAGTTCACCACCGCCGCGCCGACCCGGGTCTGGGTGGCCCAGGGCGGCACCGTACGCGAAGCCGTGCTGGACGCCACGGACCTGGGGGTACCCCGGGCCACCCTCGGTGACCTGCGCGGCGGTGACGCCGCGTACAACGCCGACGTGGCCCGTCGTCTCCTCGCCGGCGAGACCGGCCCGGTCCGGGACGCCGTACTGGTCAACGCGGCAGCGGCGCTGGCGACCCAGGGCCCGTTGGACGGTGACCTGACCGAGGCACTCCGCGCCGGCCTGGACCGCGCCGCCGAGTCGATCGACTCGGGTGCTGCCGCCGCGACCCTCGATCGCTGGATCAAGGCCGCCACCGCCGCCTGACCAGCCACGAGAGCGCCGGGTTACGGCGGTCTCCCCCGGCGTCACGGCGGTCTCCCCCGGCGTCACGGCAGCGATTGATCGACTCGGGTTCCTTGAATCCGCGGTGTCCTCGCGCTGAGACACCGCGTCATCAAGGAACCCGAGTGGATCATCCGTCCTGTGCTGCGGTGCGATCGTTCAGCAGCCGACGCAGGACCTCCGGACGGAGATTTGTCGGACCCGCGTGGAAAACTACAGGCGAGTAGTTCTCCGCTCCTGTCCGTGCGTCGCTGTCGCATCCGGGGGCGGTTCGCCTGGAGTGAGAGGAGACGCCGGTGTCGCACCGCGAGCTCTACTGCGACGTCTGCGAGGGTGTGGCACCGTTCGAGGCTCCGCCCTGCGT
Organism: Micromonospora sp. WMMD964; assembly: GCF_029581455.1. Lineage (NCBI taxonomy): Bacteria > Bacillati > Actinomycetota > Actinomycetes > Micromonosporales > Micromonosporaceae > Micromonospora > Micromonospora sp. WMMD964. The sequence goes on from NZ_CP120860.1 coordinate 6,150,403, forward strand.
CGACGGCCACGGCATCGACTGTCCCGAGCTGGTCTGCACCGACTGTGGCGCCGCCGTGATGATCGCCACCTTCATCGCCCCGGTCCCCCGGTTGGCCGAAGGCCGACGTCACCGACTCGCCCGCCGCGCCGCCTGACCTCGTCACCGGCCCACCCCGCCGCGCCGCCTGACCTCGTCACCGGCCCACCCGCCGCGCCGCCTGACCTCGTCACCGGCCCACCCGGCCGCGCCGCCTGACCTCAACCGGCCGACTCCCGCCGTGGCCCTCGATTTGATCAACACCAGGTCACCGATCTGGCGGCATCCCGCCGCGCGGTGACCGCCACCTCGCCGATGTGGAGTCGATCATCCGGCGCGACGGCACGTCAGCACGCCCAGACGGCCGTGGACCGCCTCGCAAGGGCCGGTCCGGGGCTGACCTGGGAGCCAGGCCGTGGACCAGCCGCGACGCGAGCACGACGAAGGCCCGCTCCCCACCTGGGGAACGGGCCTTCGCGGTGGACCGGGTCCGGTCAGTGCTCGGCGGTGCGCCGGGTGCCGCTGTAGTACTCGAACAGCAACCCGCAGGCGGCGAAGACGACCGCCACCAGGCCGGCACCGATCAGCCAGTACTGCCAGAACACCATGCCGAGCGCGGCGATGGCGGCGGCGAGCGCCAGGCCGAACGGCCAGTAGCTACCGGGGCTGAAGAAGCCGACCTCGCCGGCGCCGTCTGCGATCTCGGCGTCCGGGCGGTCCTCCGGGCGCAGGTCGATCCGGCGGGAGACGAACCAGAAGAAGCCACCGCACATCGAGCAGAGCAGGAACGACAGGAGCAGGGCGACGGTTCCGACCCACTCGACGCCGCCCGCCTCACCGTGGGTCCAGGCGCCGTAGAGGATGGTGGCACCGAAGAGGAACACGGCGATGATCAGGAAGATACGCCACTCGGTCTTCATGCCGCTGCCTCAGCTTCCCGTGCGAGCCGGAACGTCGTCCGGGTTGAAGTTGTCCTGCGTCCGCCGGGTGTCGAACGGGCGGGTGGTCTCCGCGTACGGCTCCTCACCGATCTCGGCCAGCGCCTCCTGGGTGGACTTGCCGCCCTGCTTGGCCGCCAGGAACCGGTCGTACTTCTCCGGCGAGACCACCCGCAGCTCGAAGTTCATGAACGCGTGGTAGCTGCCGCACAGCTCGGCGCAGCGGCCGACGTAGGCGCCCTCGGCGTCCAGGCTGGAGACCTCGAACACGTTGCGGATCTTGCCCGGCATGACGTCCCGCTTGAACAGCAGCTCCGGCACCCAGAACGAGTGGATGACGTCGCGGCTGGTCTCCTCGAACCGGATGGACCGGTTGGTCGGGAGCACCAGCACCGGGATGACCTCGCTGGTGCCCAGGGTCGACGCCGTGGTGTTGGCGTCCGGGCCCTGGCCGTCGCGGTAGTTGAACTGCCAGTTCCACTTGAAGGCGACGACCTCGACCGTGACGTCCGGGTTCTTCGACAGCTTGTCGACGTCGGTCTGCACGATCGCCGTGTAGTAGAAGAGCACGGAGACGATCAGGATCGGCGCGATGGTGTAGAGGAACTCCATCGGCAGGTTGTAGCGGGTCTGCACCGGCAGCGCGTTGCCACGCTTGCGGTAGCGCACGACACACCAGAAGATCAGGCCCCACACGAAGACGCCGACGGCGAGCGCGGCGATGCAGGAGGCGATCCACAGGTCGTACATCCGCTTGGACTCCGGCGTGATGCCGCCCTGCGGCCAGCCGAAGCCGTGGAACGTCTGCCCCACGTCACAGCCCGTGAGCAGAACCAGCAGCGCCACGCCACCGAGACCGAGCCCGGCCAACCGACCAGCACCACGCCCCCGGCGTCCACCAACCCCCGGGGAAGCACTGTGCCGTACGGCCGACGGCCGTACCTCCGAACTCCTTGCGACCACCTGGTCCTGCCTCCCTAGCGCGCCGCGGTGCGTCTTTCCTCAGCACCGACGGCAAAGGCGTCACCGACGGTCGCAGATTACTCGACCATGACGGACTCGACCGTGGTGGGGTCACTGTCCGCCCCCATCGGGGGGATCCCGGGCATACCGCCGCGATAGCGTAGTGATCTGTGAGCGCATCCCCGGTCTACCTGGACGCGGCGACGGCCGCGCCGATGCATCCGGTCGCGCGGCAGGCGTTGCTGGCCGCTCTCGACGACGGTTGGGCGGACCCGGGCAAGCTGTACACGCAGGCCCGTCGGGCCCGGCAACTCCTCGACGCCGCCCGCGAGGCCACCGCGCTGACGCTCGGTGTCCGCGCCGACGAGGTGTCCTTCACCTCCAGTGGTACGACCGCGGCGCACGGCGCGGTGCTCGGGGGCCTGGCCGGGCGGCGTCGGGTCGGGTCGACCCTGGTGCACTCGGCGATCGAGCACTCGGCGGTGCTGCACGCGGCGGAGCGGCAGGTGGCAGCGGGTGGTACGGCGGTGAGTGTGCCGGTCGACCGGTCGGGTCGGCTGGATCTGGCCGCATGGTCGACTGCCGTACGCCAACCCGGAGTGGCGTTGGCGTCTCTGATCACGGCCAGTCACGAGGTGGGGACCGTGCAACCGGTCGCCGAGGCGGCGGCTGCCTGCGCGGAGGTGGGGGTGCCGCTGTACGTGGACGCCGCGCAGTCGGTCGCCCGGGTGCCGCTTCCGGCCGGTTGGTCGGTGCTCAGCGCGAGCGCGCACAAGTGGGGCGGTCCACCGGGGGTGGGTGTGCTGGCGGTGCGTAAGGGTGCCCGTTGGGAGTCACCGTGGCCGGCCGACGAGCGGGAGGGTGGGCGTACCCCAGGGGTGGTGAACCTGCCGGCGGTGGTGGCGGCGGCGGCGAGCCTGCGGGCGGCGGCGGCCGACGCGGCGGCCGAGGCGGCCCGGCTGGCCCCGCTTGTGGACCGGATCCGGGCGCGGGTCGCGGCGGACGTGCCCGACGTGGAGGTGGTCGGTGATCCGGTGCTCCGGCTGCCGCACCTGGTCACCTTCTCGTGTCTGTACGTCGACGGTGAGACGTTGCTGCACGCGCTGGATCGGCGGGGTTTCGCTGTTTCGTCTGGTTCGTCCTGCACCTCGTCCACGCTGCGTCCGTCGCACGTGCTGGAGGCGATGGGGGTGCTCTCGCACGGCAACGTGCGGGTCAGCCTGCACCGGGAGACGACCGAGGCGGACGTCGAGCGGTTCCTCGGTGAGCTGCCGACGATCGTGGCCGAGTTGCGTGCCGACGCCGGGGTGGTGGGGTTGTGACGATGCCGGACCAGGTCATCGACTGCCGGGGGCAGCGCTGCCCGTTGCCCGTGATCGCGGCCGCCCGGCGGTTGCCGCAGGTGCCGGTGGGAACCGTGGTCCGGGTGCTCGCCGACGACCCGGCGGCGGCCGTCGACATCCCCGCCTGGTGCCGGATGCGCGGCCACGAGTTCCTCGGCGCGGTCACCGGCCCCGAAGGCCCCGCCTACGACGTGCGCCGCTCCCACTGAGGCAACGCGTCCGGCCAGACGCGTCGGCGGCTACGGCAGGAGGTGGGCGCGGACCTCGTCGGCGGCGGTGTCGCCGTAGGACTCGGCGAGCCGCTTGACGAACAGGTCGGGGCGGACGTCGTACTCCTGCGTTCCGACGGTCTCCAGGACCAGCGTGGCGAGCAGCGAGCCGACCTGGGCGGCCCGCTCCAGGCCGACGCCCCAGGAGAGCGCGGTGAAGAAGCCGGCCCGGAAGGCGTCGCCGACGCCCGTCGGGTCGACCGCCCGGATCTCCCGCGCGATCGGTACGTGGATCGGGTCGACGCCCCGGCCGACGATCTCCACACCGTGCTTGCCCAGCGTGGTGACCCGCACCTTGACCAGGTCCAGCAACTGGTCGTCGGTCAGCTGCGCCTTGCTCTGCAGCAGTGACTTCTCGTAGTCGTTGGTCATCAGGTACTCGGCGCCCTCGATCAGCGCCACCACGTCCTCGCCGCCCATTCGGGCGAGCTGCTGCGACGGGTCGGCGGCGAACGCGTACCCGCGGGTGCGGCACTCGGCCGAGTGGCGCAGCATCGCCTCGGGGTCGTTGGCGCTGACCAGCACCAGGTCCAGGCCGCCGAGCCGGTCGGCGACCGGCGCCAACTCGATGTTGCGGGCCTCGCTCATCGCGCCGGCGTAGAACGACGCGATCTGGCACATGTCCGTGTCGGTGGTGCAGACGAACCGGGCCGTGTGCGCGACCTCGCTGATGTGCACCGAGTCGCAGTCCACGCCGTGGCGCTCCAGCCAGGAGCGGTAGTCGGCGAAGTCGGCGCCCACCGCACCGAGCAGCACCGGGCGCAACCCGAGTTGGCCCATGCCGAAGCAGATGTTCGCCGCCACGCCACCGCGGCGGAGCACCAGGTCGTCCACCAGGAAGGAGAGGGACACCTTGTGCAGCTGATCGGCGATGAGCTGGTCGGCGAAGCGACCGGGGAAGCTCATCAGATGATCGGTGGCGATCGAGCCGGTGACGGCGATCTTCATGTCAACCCTCGGGGTCGGGAGCAGGGCGCGGTCAGCCTACCGGCCCGGCAACCCGACGGTGACCAGTCGGTCGGACAACGGCCACCATGTCGTCACGAGCGGGTCGGAACCGCTACGACGACGGGGCCGTCCCGAAGGACGGCCCCGTCGTCGGTGATGCGTGGTGCGTGACTCAGTTGAACGAGTCACCGCAGGCGCACGAGTTGCCCGCGTTGGGGTTGTCGATGGTGAAGCCCTGGGCGTCGATCCGGTCGGCGAAGTCGATCGTCGCGCCGGCGAGGTAGGGGGCGCTCATCCGGTCGACGACGACCTCGACACCGCCGAAGTCGGTGACGACATCACCGTCGAGCGAACGCTCGTCGAAGAAGAGCTGGTACCGCAGGCCGGAGCAGCCGCCCGGCTGCACGGCGACGCGGAGCCGCAGGTCGTCGCGGCCCTCCTGCTCGATCAGGGCCTTGACCTTCTGCGCCGCGACGTCGGTGAGGACGACGGAAGTAGGGGCCTGGGCCTCGGTCGACTCGGTCTGCGCTGGCGTGGTCACGTGGAAGTCTCCCTGCGCGGTTTGGGTCCGGACGCACTGGCCAACGCCGCGCGCCGTCCAGTGATTCCCGGTTGTGGTCCTCAACCGATCGTACGCCGCCTCGGCCGGACGCACCCGGGTGGCGTGACGCCCGCCGCAGGTCGGCCCGGTCGGGCGGGCTGTCGGAACCCCCTCAGCGGCTCCACTGCCGGGCCAGCCGGGCGCCCAACTCGCGTAAACCCTCGGCGGGTCGGCTCAGCGCGGCGTCGAGCCCGCCGCCCTCCTCGCCACCGAAGTGCTCGACCAGGCTGTACGCGTCGGTGACTCCCGCCGAGGCGGCCTCCCGCCGACCGGTGCTCACCTGCCCGGCCACCACCACACACGGAACGCCCCGGTCACGGGCCGCCCCGGCCACCCCGGCGACCACCTTGCCGCGCAACGACTGGTGGTCGAACGACCCCTCACCGGTGATCACCAGGTCGGCGGTGTCCAGCGCGGCGTCCAGTCGGGTGGCCCGGGTGACCAGGCCGATGCCCGACTCGCAGCCACCCCCCAGGGCGAGCAGCGCCGCACCGATGCCGCCGGCGGCGCCGCCCCCGGGCAGCGTGCCGAGCCCCGCCGGGCAGCCGGTCAGATCCCGCTGCAGAACCTCCGCGAAACGCTCCAACGCGGCGTCGAGCAGCAGCACGTCGGCACGGTCGGCGCCCTTCTGCGGGCCGAACACGTTGCTCGCGCCGTGCAGGCCGAGCAGGGGGTTGTCCACGTCGGTGGCCGCGACGAGCCGGACACCCCGCAGCCGGGGCACACCGTCCACGGCGTCGACCGCGGCGAGCGCCGCCCCGCCGTACGGGAGCGCGGCACCACCGGCGTCGAGTGGTGTGACGCCGAGCGCGGCGAGCATGCCGGCCCCGGCGTCGTTGGTGCCGGAGCCACCCAGCCCGATCACCACCGTCCGGGCGCCGCTCTCCACCGCCGCGGTCACCAACAGCCCCAGCCCGTACGAGGTGGTGGTCTTCGGGTCGCGTTCGGTCGCGGAGAGCAGGTGCAGGCCGCACGCCTGGGCGCTCTCCAGGTAGGCGGTGCCGTCGGTGGTGAGCAGGATCTCACCGGCCACCGGCCGCCCCAGCGGGTCGACCGTCGGCACCGGCACGCGCCGGCCACCGAGTGCTTCGGCGAGCACCTGCACGAAGCCCGGCCCGCCGTCGGCGAGCGGCCGGATCAGCAGATCGTCGCCCTGGGCGACGGACCGCCAACCGTCGGCCACCGCGGCGGCCACCTCCGGTGCGGGCAGGGTGCCGGCGAACTTGTCCGGGCAGAGCAGCACGCGCATGCCGAGCAGTGTGGCAGCCCACACCGAGGGAAGCTGCGGCGCGCTCCCGCTGTGGGACCATGGCTAGGTGACTTCGACCTGGGTGGAACCCTCCAACACGGCGACGGCTCTGCTGCTGCTCGGCCGGGGCAGCGACCCCGACACCGAGCGTGGCGTGGAGTGTCCGGGCGACCTGCCGGCGCCCAGCGACCCGGATCTGGTGGCTCGCGCCACGGCCGCGAAGGCGAAGCTGGGCAGCAAGGTCTTCGTGCTGGGGCACCACTACCAGCGCGACGAGGTGATCCAGTTCGCCGACGTGACCGGCGACTCGTTCAAGCTGGCCCGGGAGGCCGCCGCCCGCCCGGACGCGGAGTACATCGTCTTCTGTGGCGTGCACTTCATGGCCGAGAGCGCCGACATCCTCACCACCGACGCGCAGCGGGTGATCCTGCCCGATCTGGCCGCCGGCTGTTCGATGGCGGACATGGCCGTCCTCGGGCAGGTCGAGGCCGCCTGGGACACGCTCACCGAGTCGGGCATCGCCGCCGAGACCGTGCCGGTGACGTACATGAACTCGTCGGCCGACATCAAGGGCTTCGTCGGCCGCAACGGCGGCGTGGTCTGCACCTCCTCCAACGCCAAGCGCGCCCTGGACTGGGCTTTCGAGCAGGGGCAGAAGGTGCTCTTCCTGCCCGACCAGCACCTGGGCCGCAACACGGCGGTGCTGGAGATGGGCCTGTCGCTCGACGACTGCGTGCTCTACGACCCGCACAAGCCGAACGGCGGGCTCACCCCGGAGCAGTTGCGTGACGCCAAGATGATCCTCTGGCGGGGTCACTGCTCGGTGCACGGTCGGTTCACGCTGGACAGCGTCAACGACGTCCGCGAGCGGGTGCCCGGGGTCAACGTCCTGGTCCACCCGGAGTGCCGGCACGAGGTCGTCACCGCCTCCGACTACGTGGGCTCGACGGAATACATCATCAAGACCATCGAGGCGGCTCCGGCCGGTTCGGCCTGGGCACTCGGCACCGAGCTGAACCTGGTCCGCCGGCTCGCGCTGGCCCACCCGGACAAGCAGATCATGTTCCTGGACAAGGCCGTCTGCTACTGCTCGACGATGAACCGGATCGATCTGCCGCACCTGGTCTGGGCCCTTGAGGAGCTGGTCGCGGGCCGGGTCGTCAACCAGATCACGGTGGACGCCGACACCGCGCACCACGCTCGGGTCGCGCTGGACCAGATGCTCGCCCTGCCCGGTGCGGACACCCCACCGCCGACTGCGCCCTGATCACATTCAGTAACGCCCTTGGTACGCAAAAGTGCCGGATCACCGATTAATGCCACACACGCCGATGTGACCGAGTCCTTTTTCGTCACCGAGGGCTATGCTGCCGGAGCGACGACACAAGCGGGCCGTTTCGACATGGCCGCATCCGGGGTAGCGACGACGTTCAGGCGCCCCACCATCAACACGGCAGCACCGACGCGCTGGAGGTTGCGTTGACCGACGACGTCCTGGTTGTGCACGGAGGCACTCCGCTCGAAGGGCGGATCCGCGTGCGCGGCGCGAAGAACCTGGTTTCGAAGGCGATGGTCGCCGCGCTTCTGGGCGACAGCCCGAGCCGATTGTTCGACGTGCCGAAGATCCGTGACGTCGAGGTGGTCCGGGGTCTGCTCGGTCTGCACGGCGTCAAGGTCACCGACGGCACCGAGGACGGCGAGCTCGTCTTCGACCCGGCGAACGTGGAGAGCGCCAGCACCGACCAGATCAATGTGCACGCCGGGTCCAGCCGGATCCCGATCCTGTTCTGCGGCCCCCTGCTGCACCGGCTCGGGCACGCGTTCATCCCGGACCTGGGCGGCTGCCACATCGGCCCGCGCCCGATCGACTTCCACCTGCAGGCGCTGCGCGAGTTCGGCGCCACCGTCGACAAGCGGCCCGAGGGTCTGCACCTGTCCGCCCCGAACGGGCTGCACGGCACCAAGTTCGCCCTGCCGTACCCGAGCGTCGGCGCGACCGAGCAGGTGCTGCTGACCGCGGTGATGGCCGAGGGTGTCACCGAGCTGCGCAACGCCGCGGTGGAACCGGAGATCATCGACCTGATCTGCATCCTGCAGAAGATGGGCGCGATCATCAAGGTCCACACCGACCGGGTGATCGAGATCCAGGGCGTGCCGAAGCTGCACGGCTACACCCACCGGCCCATCCCGGACCGGATCGAGGCGGCGAGCTGGGCGGCCGCCGCCCTGGCCACCCGTGGTCACGTCGAGGTGCTCGGCGCACAGCAGGCCGACATGATGACCTTCCTGAACATCTTCCGGTCGGTCGGCGGCGAGTACGAGGTCACCGACGCCCGTGCGCCGAAGCTGGGCGACCCGGGCCAGGAGGGCGGCATCCGCTTCTGGCACCCGGGCGGCGAGCTGAACGCGGTGGCGCTGGAGACCGACGTGCACCCCGGCTTCATGACCGACTGGCAACAGCCGCTGGTCGTCGCGCTCACCCAGGCCCGCGGCCTGTCGATCGTCCACGAGACGGTCTACGAGCAGCGGCTCGGCTACACCGAGGCGCTCAACTCGATGGGCGCCAACATCCAGGTCTACCGGGACTGCCTCGGCGGCACCCCGTGCCGCTTCGGCCGGCGTAACTTCAAGCACTCCGCGGTGATCGCCGGGCCGAGCAAGCTGCACGCCGCCGACCTGGTCATCCCGGACCTGCGCGCCGGTTTCAGCCACCTGATCGCGGCGCTCGCGGCCGAGGGCACCTCCCGGGTGTACGGCGTCGACCTGATCAACCGGGGCTACGAGGACTTCGAGGCGAAGCTCGCCGACCTGGGCGCGCACGCCGAGCGTCCGTAACACCGAACACTGTCCGTCCGCCACGACGGCTCCAGCTCGCCGCGCGTCGAGCTGGAGCCGTCGTCGGTGCACCGCGATGTGCACCGGGCGCGAGACGTTGGCTACCCTTGCCGCGTGCCGTCGCTCTTTCGCCGTAAGTCCACCGACCTCGTCGACGAGGCCGTCTCCTCGGTGCCCACCCCCGAGGAGACCGCCGAGCGTCCCCGGGGCTACACCCCGGCCAAGGGTCGGGAGACTCCCAAGCGGCCGACCGTCGGTCGCCGGCCGGCCGGCCCCACCCGCCCCCTCACGAAGGAGGAGGAGCGGGAGCGTCGCCGCCAACTGCGCGCCGAGGCCGCATCGGAGTTCCGCCGCGAGGGTGGCCCCCGCGACCGTGGCCCGGAGCGGCTGCTGGCCCGTAACGTGGTCGACTCCCGGCGTACCGTCGGCACCTGGTTCTTCGGCGGCGCCTTGATCGTGCTGATCGGGTCGAACGCGGCCATGCCGGCACCGGTTCGGTTGATCTCCAACCTGCTCTGGGGCGCGTTGGCGCTCGGTGTGGTCGTCGACTCGGTGCTGATCTGCCGCAAGATCGGCAAGCTGGTCCGGGAACGGTTCCCGAAGACCGACCAGCGGATGGGGTCGCTCTACCTGTACGCGGTCATGCGGTCGATCACGTTCCGCCGGATGCGTGCCCCGGCCCCCCGGGTCAAGCTCGGCGAGAAGGTCTGACACCGACTCGCCACCCACTGCAAGAGCTACGAAACTGCCGCCTCGGTCGTCTCCGAGGCGGCAGTTTCGTAGTTCGGCGTGGGCCGCACCGCTGCGATCGCTCCCACCGGGGCGCGGCGGCCGTTCGCGGTAACGCGCGACGTACCGCCGGAGCCGGACGGCCTTCAGGTGGGGTATGGTCGAGGACCAGATTCGGTTATAGGGCCAAATGTCCGAAACCAATGGGATAACGTTTGCGCCCATGGGCGGCACCACAGTGGCGGTGAGCGAGCCCACGCCGTTACCCTCCATCCGCAGCCACGGGCAGCCGGAACGGGCGACCTGACCGGCACGCGAAGCTCCAGCGCGACAATTTGCAACGAGGTGACAACGCCGTGAGCGAGCGGACGCGAGCCGGCCACCGGGGCGTGGCAGGCGGCGACCGGACGCCCGGGGGTCACCCGTTCGCGGCTGGGCACAACTCACCTCCGTCGAATATCGGCCGAGTGGCCGGGTGCGGCGACGGGCTCGACGGATGAACGGCCGTTACGACGACCGGTGGCCGGACCCCAACGAACCGTCCTGGGTGGTCGAACCGACAACCGAGTGGCATCCCCAGTTCCCCGGCCAGCGCTACCCCGGCGACATCGGCGCGCTCCACCAGCCGCCGCCGCGCGGCCGTGCGACGGTGACCGGCCGGGCCGAGGTCCCGCCGCTGGCACCGACCCGCCCCGACGGCACCTACCTCGGCCGGTCCTGGGCCGACGAGCCGGCGGCGGACCCGACACCACACGGCCGGTCCTGGGTGGACGACGGCCCGGGCGAGACACCCACCTACGGTCGACCCCGGGGCGACGTCGACGGATCCGCCTACGGGCGTTCCGACAGCGCCGAATCCCGCACCTACGACCACGAGCCGTACCGCCGGCCACTACCGGAACCGCCCCGACGCGACGAACGCCGATCGCCCGCGACGGACCGGCGTACCGCCTGGTCCGAGCGGCGTCCCGCGGACGAGCGGGGACCGGCGCGGGAAGCCGCCTGGCACCGGGACCAGCCCGCCTCCGAGCGGTACGACAGCCGACGCCCGCGGCAGGAGCCCACCGAACGGGACCGGGGATACCGCGGCACACCGCCGGTGTCCCCGGCGCCCCGGCCCGACGTCGGCTGGATGCCCGAACCGGACGACGCACCGCGTCGTCGAGGCGCACCGGACCGCACGGCCGCCGGTTACGAGCGGCACCCCGCAGACGGGTACGCCGACCGACCCGCCCGGGAGAGCCACAGCCGCGCCACTGACGACCGGCACGCCGACGGCGTCGACCCGTGGGCGTCCGGGGACGGCCGCACGCGGTACCGCGCCGACGGGTACCCGGACCGCACCGCCGACGACGTCCGTCGCCCGGAGCGCCGCTACCGCGCGGACGAGGGGTACGAGGCGGCACCGGCACCCAACGGTGGACGACGGCGTCGGCCCGAGCCGGACATGCCCGAACCACCCCACCGCGACGACGAGTGGCGACGTCCCGACACCGACCCGCACCGGCAGCAGCCCCGCGAGGCGGCCGCCCGCGCCGAGGCGCACCCGGAGCGGCGTTCCCGCGAGGAGGCCCGCCCGGACGCCTACCGCGAGAACGGCCGCCGTGAGGACGGGCACCGCGAGAACGGATACCGCGAGCCTCGGCCCAGCCAGCGACCCGACGGCACCCTGCCCTGGCCACCACCGGGCCCGCTGCGTCCGGACCGCACCCGCGAGCAGAGCCACCGCACCGAGCCGTACCGCCCCGCCGACCCGTACCGACCCACCGACCCACAGCGCATGCCGGACCCGTACCGCGCGGAGCCGGGCCGGCCCGCGCCGTCGGAGCGGCCGCCGGGTCGCCCGGACGAGCGACCGGCGACGGGCCCCTCCCGGTACGAGGAGCGGCCCGTGCGTCCCGCGGCGACGGCTCCACCCGCACCGCCGTCGCCGGGCCGTGCCACACCCGTCGCGCCGGTCACCCCGGATCGGCCGGTGTCGCCCGCGCCGGTGCCCCCCGCCTCGCCCGTCTCCCCGGCGGCGCCCGTCTCCCCCGCCACGTCCGTGTCCCCCGCCGCGCCCGTCTCCCCCGCCGCGCCCGGCCGGGACCGCCCGGTGTCGGCCGCCCCCGTCTCCCCGGCCAGTGGTGTGCCCGTCTCGGGCCCACCCGCCGCACGGCTACGACTGGAGTACCTGCCGGCGCCGGTGGACCCGCCACACGTCGCCGACCGGTCGGAGGTCGCGCCGGCACCCGAGCGCCGGGCGGCGACCGAACCACCGACTTCCTACGCGCAGCCCGCGCCCCCGCCGCGTTACCCCGGTCCGGACGTCGACGACCGCCCAGTGGACCAGCGCCCGTACTCCCCCGACCGGCCGCACACGCCGGAACGGCCCGACGCACGGCAGTGGCCGGTCTCGCCGGAGCGTCCCGGTCCCCCGCAGGCGCCGACCTCGACGGAACGGCCGGTCGCGTCGGAACGACCGATCCCGGTGGCGGACAGCCGCCCGCCGGTCGCACCGCCGCCCGCCTGGCAGGTCCAGAGCCCACCGGCCGACCGAGCCGCGCCGAACCCGGGCATCCCGACCCCGGCGGCCCAGGATCCCCGTGTGGAGGACGTCGAACCGGCGCTCCCACCGGCCCCCGGCACGCCGCGCCGTTACGTACCCCCGCCGCCCTCGGACGGGCCGGTGACACCCCTTCGGGAGCCGGACGGTGTTCCCGGGACCCGCGGGCCGGCCGCCTGGTTCAGCCCCGCTCAGCAGGTCGAGCCCGAACCGACCGAGCCGGCATCCGACGACACGTCGACCACCGACGACACGTCGACCTCCGACGACCTCGACGTCGCCGCCGCATCCGGCACGACCGGGCACATCCCGTCGACACCGACAACCCACGACCACGACCGGCCAGCCGACGAGCCCACCGGCGGGTCGACCTCGACCGACGCCCCCGAGCCGGTCTCCGCGCCGCCCGCCGACAGGGCGCCCACCTGGGCGGACGACCTGGCCGACGATCCACCACCGCCCGCCGAGCCGGCCGCGGCAGACGGCGACAACCGGCCCGTCTCCGGTCTACCCGCCACGGCGACGCCGTACCACCAGCCCGAACCGGTCACCGCTCACCCCGTCGAGCGCGTCACCCAGGTCGAGCGGGAGCCGGTGGACGAGGCCGCCCCGCGCGACCACCGGTGGGACGGTGTGGACGGTCCGAGCACCAGTGGACCGGCGGACGTGTCTCGGGCCGACGACTGGCCGACCGACGCCACGCCGTCGGCGCATCGCGAGACGGCGGACGACGACGCGTTCGAACCCGTGTCGGCCCCTCCCGCGTCTCCGGTCTCCGCACCACCCGCGCCACCGCAGACGACCGCCCCGACACCCGTGTCGGCCGTGCCCGTCTCCGCACCGCCGGCGTCACCCGCGCCCCCGCACCCGGCCGCCGCAGCACCGGTCTCCGCACCACCCGCGCCACCGACCTCGGCGGCACCGGTCTCCGCACCGCCGGTATCCGCACCGCCCGCGTCGGTGATGCCGACCTCCGCGCCACCCCTGCCGAACCCCACAGCGCCCATCTCGGCAGCACCCGTCTCCGCACCGCCCATCTCCACCGCGCCCGTCTCGGCACCACCCGCGTCGGTGACGCCGACGTCCGCGCCACCCCTCCCGACCTCCGCACCGCCCGCGTCGGTCATGCCGACCTCCGCGCCACCCCTCCCGACCTCCGCACCGCCCGCGTCGGTCATGCCGACCTCCGCGCCACCCCTGCCGACCTCCGCACCGCCCGCCTCGGCCGTCCCTGGGCCCAGGAACGGCGGGGACGCCATGCCGGTGTCCGCACCACCCGCCGAGGCCGCGCCGGTCGCCGCCCGCCCGTCACTGGCCGACCCGGGTGACCCGGAGCAGGTCCTCGCGGCGTACCGCTGGGAGCTGGACCCGGTCACGTTGCGCGAGGAGTTGACGGAACCGGACGATCTGCGGGCCATCCGGCGACGTCTGACCGAGAAGTTGGGTTCGGCCGTCGACAACCGGGCCCGCGCCCGGCTGCTCAGCCTCCGGGCGGTGACGTCACGGATCCTCGGTGACCTGGACGACGCGTTGGCCGACGGTCGACTCGCCCTCACCTACGCCGAGGCGACGGGTGAGCTGCGCCGGACCGCGTTGGCCCAGGCCAGGTTGGCCCACGTCCTGCGGTGGCGTGGCGACTTCGCCGAGGCCGACCAGCTCTTCGCCCAGGCCAACTCGGTCGAGCTACCCGACCGGCTGCGGGCCGCGCTGCACGAGCACGCCGGACGGTCCTGTTACGACCAGGGGCGGCTCATGGAGGCCTGCGAGCACTTCGAGGACGCGCTCGACCTGCGCGGGGCCGGTGACGCCGAACTGTTGGGCCGGATCCGGGTGGCCCTCGACGCGGTCGCCGTCCGGGCCTCGGCGGACGGCTTCGGGCCGTACCCCCGGGGTCGTGACGAGGTGCTCGACCGTGACCGACCCCCGGTGCCGGAACGCGACGGGCAGCTGTGGGGTTACACCGGCCCGGACGGCGACCTGGTCATCCCCGCCCGGTACGCCGAGGCGCAACCGTTCCATGACGGGCTGGCCTGGGTCCGCCGACCGGACACCGACCGGTGGTCGCTGATCAACCTGCTCGGCACGACGGTGATCCCGCCGTCCTTCCGGGCGGCGCACCCGTTCAGCGACGGGCTGGCCTGGGTGGTCGGTGACGGCGGTTGGACGGCGATCGACGCGACCGGCACGGTGCAGGTCGCGCCCAACTTCGCCGAGGTACGGCCGTTCCGCCGCGGGCTGGCCCCGGTCCGCCGCGAGGGGTGGGGCGCGGTCGACCGGACCGGCCGGATGGTCGTGCCCACCCGCTACCACGGGTTCGTCACCGAGTTGGCCGACGGCCAGCAGGTCGACGGGTTCACCGAGGAGGGGCTCGCGGTCGTCGACGTGGCCGGACGGCGCGGCGTGGTGGACCGCACCGGTACGGTGCTGGTCCCCCCGGCGCATCCGGTGCTGGTCATCCACCCGGTGGCGTTCCTGGTGGCCACCGACACCGGGCGGTGGGGTGCGCTGGACCGGCGCGGCGCGGCACTGATCGACCCGGTGCACCGCGACCGCGCGGAGGTGCTGGAGGAGATCGACCGGCTACTCACCGACGCCAATCCCGTGCTGTGAGTGGCCGGTCGACGTTAGTGATCTAGCGGAGTTAGGGTCGGTACATGGAATTCCGACACCTGGGCCGTTCCGGCCTGCTGGTCAGCGAAATCTCGTACGGCAACTGGATCACCCACGGTTCCCAGGTCGAGGAGGACGCGGCCTTCGCCTGCGTCCGCGCCGCCCTCGACGCGGGAATCACCACCTTCGACACCGCCGACGTGTACGCCGGCACCCGGGCCGAGGACGTGCTCGGCCGGGCGTTGCAGAGCGAGCGCCGCGAGGGGCTGGAGATCTTCACCAAGGTCTACTGGCCGACCGGGCCGGGCCGCAACGACCGTGGCCTCTCCCGCAAGCACATCATGGAGTCGATCAACGGCTCGCTGCGCCGGCTGCGCACCGACTACGTGGACCTCTACCAGGCCCACCGGTACGACTACAGCACCCCACTGGAAGAGACGATGGAGGCGTTCGCCGACGTCGTGCACTCCGGCAAGGCGCACTACATCGGCGTCTCCGAGTGGACCGCCGAGCAGCTGCGTGCCGCCCACCCGCTCGCCCGGGAGCTGCACATCCCGCTGGTCTCCAACCAACCCCAGTACTCGATGCTGTGGCGGGTCATCGAGACCGAGGTCGTGCCGGCCAGCGAGGAGCTGGGCATCGGGCAGATCGTCTGGTCGCCGATGGCGCAGGGTGTGCTCTCCGGCAAGTACCTGCCGGGTCAGCCGCCGCCGGCCGGCTCCCGCGCCACCGACGAGAAGTCCGGTGCGGGCTTCATCTCCCGGTTCATGAACGACGAGGTGCTCACCCGGGTACAGCGGCTCAAGCCCCTCGCGGAGCAGGCCGGGCTCAGCATGGCCCAGCTCGCGGTGGCGTGGGTCCTGCAGAACCCGAACGTCTCGTCGGCGATCATCGGCGCGTCCCGCCCCGAGCAGGTGCACGACAACGTGAAGGCGGCCGGGGTGAAGCTCGACGCCGAGCTGCTCAAGGCGATCGACGAGATCGTCGAGCCGGTCACCGAGCGGGACCCGGCGAAGACCGAGTCCCCCGCGCAGCGTCCCTGACGCCGGTCCGGCCCGGTAGGCGCGGCACGGTCGCGCCGACCGGGTCGGAACAGCTCAGCCCCGCCCCTGGCCGGGTCGGCTCAGCCCCCACCCGCTCAGGGTCGGCTCAGCTTCCACCCGGCCAGGGTCCGCTCAGCTTCCACCCGGTCAGGGTCGGCTCAGCTCTGCCAGAAGCGGATCAGGTCGAGGCCGGTGGCGTAGAGCCACGACGGCAGACCGAGCAGGTCACCGACCGCGAAGACCGCGTCGAAGAACCAGCCGCCGATACGCGGGTTCCACAGCAGCGCGAAGAGCAGGATGAAGCCGTACGGGGCGAACAGGTCGTACATCTTGCGCCACTGCGGGTTGAGCCACGGCTGGATCATGTTGCCGCCGTCCAGGCCGGGCACCGGCAACAGGTTGAGCACGCTGGCGGTGAGCTGGAGGAAGGCGAGCAGCGCCACCCCGGCCCAGAATTCCACCGGGCCACCCGACTGGGTGCCGAAGCGTACCGCCGCCACCAGCACCAGCGTGAACACCACGTTGGTGGCCGGGCCGGCGAGGCTGACCAGGGTGTGCCGTAGGCGGCCCGGGATGGCGTGCCGGTCCACCCAGACCGCGCCGCCGGGCAGGCCGATGCCACCGAGCAGCACCACCACCACCGGCAGCACGATCGACAGCAGCGGGTGGGTGTACTTCAACGGGTTGAGCGTCAGGTAGCCCCGGTGGGCGATGTCCCGGTCGCCGGCCCGGTAGGCCACCACCGCGTGGGCGTACTCGTGCAGGCACAGCGACACCAGCCAGCCGGACACCACGAAGAGGAACACGTTGAACCGGACGTTGCCGTAACCGTTCCAGGCCAGCACCCCGCTGACCGCGAAGAGGGCGACCAGGCCGAGGAAGACCGGGCTGGGCCGGAACGCCGCCCTGGGCACACCGAGGACCAGCCCGTCGGCGCCCGGCCGGTCGTAGGCCATCACTCGGCCGTGGGCAGCAGGCTCATCCGGTACTCCACCCGGTCGTCCTCGACGAGCGCGACCGAGGTGACGCCGGACGTCGCGAGCTCCCGCCAGGTCTGACCGATCCAGGATTCGGCGTCGGCCTGGCTGCCGAACGACTCCGCCGGTCCCTCGACCGTCTGACCGTCCGTGCCCTCGTACCGCCAGCTCCACGCCATGCCGCGTCTCCCCTCGCCGCTGAAGTCCCCGTGGGACGAACCCTCGCCAGCGTAGTCGGCCCGGCGCGCAACGGCCCCTCGCTGCCCCCGGCAGGACCCCGCAGGCGGATCAATTCGATCGAGGCCGACCGGTACGGTGGCCCGGTGTTGACTCGGGGAGTGCTGCTCGGCGACCGATACCGGCTGGGCGAGCGGGTGGCGACGGGCGGGATGGGCGCGGTCTGGCGCGGCACGGACGTGCTGCTGGAACGCGAGGTGGCGGTGAAGGTGCTGCTCCCGTCGCTGGTCGCCGATCAGGAGTTCACCGCCCGCTTCCGGGCCGAGGCACGGATGCTGGCCGCGTTGCGGCATCCCGGCGTGGTCCCGGTGCACGACGTGGGGCAGGCCGCGCTCGCCGACGGCAGCCGGGTCGACTACCTGGTGATGGAGTACGTCGAGGGCGAGCCGCTGTCGGCCCGGGTGCGCGCGGCGGGGCGGCTGGACGCGGCCACCACGATGTCGGTGCTTTCCCAGGCCGCGGATGCGCTGCACACCGCGCACCTCGCCGGCATCGTGCACCGGGACGTGAAGCCGGGCAACCTGTTGGTCAAGGCCGACGGCACCGTGGTGCTGGTCGACTTCGGCATCGCCCGGTCCCGGGACATGGCCGGGCTGACCGCCGCGAACATGGTGCTCGGCACCGCCTCGTACATGTCCCCCGAACAGGCCACCGGACAGCCGGTCTCGGCCGCCACCGACGTCTACGCGCTCGGCGCGGTGGCGTACTTCTGCCTGGCCGGGCAGCCGCCCTTCCACGGTGACAACCCCCTCGCGGTGGCGCTGCGGCAGGCCCAGGAGACGCCTCCGCCGCTGCCGCCGGACACCCCACCGGCGGTCGCCGCGGTGGTGGTTCGCGCGCTGGGCAAGCGCCCCGAGGAGCGGTTCGGCAGCGCCGCCGAGCTGGCGGCGGCCGCCGCCGACGCGCGTGACTCGACGCTGGCGAGCATCCCGGTCTCGGCCCGCCCACCGTGGGCGGTCGCCGCACCGCTCGCCCCGGGCGTCCCGGCCGCCGCGCCGCCTGCCGTCCCGGCCCCCGCGCCGCCGTCCGCCCCGGCCCCCGCCACTCCCGGCGGCCTGGCTTCCGTCCCCCAGGCCGGCCTGGCTTCCGGGCCGCCGGATGCTGCAACACCGCCCGCCGGGTCGGTGTCGGCAGGGCCCGCCGCTCCACGCCCACCGGCGAACGTCACGGTCGAAGCGACGACCGAGTCGAAGCCGACCCGGGAGGACGCGGTCGGGATCGGGCCGCTGGGCCGGCGCCGTCCACTGCTGGTCGGGGCCGGTGCGGTCGTCCTCGTCGCGCTTGCCGTCGCGGTGGCCGTGGTGGCGCTCCGGCCCGAGGCGAAGCCGGGTTCTGCGGACCAGCCACCCGCGCTGGCCGGCGAGTCGGCGGCGGTCACCGACGCACCGCTGTCGCCCGGGGACGCGACCACCACCGGGCCTCGACCCAGCGGTACGCCGGACGCCACCCGCACCGCGACGGCCGACCCGAGCGGATCTCCGACCGACGCGACGACCGGCGCCGGGCCGGGCCGGACCACCGGCGCGCCGGGCAGCACGCCGACGGGTACGACCAGCAGCCGACCGACTCCCGGCCGCACCCCGTCGAGCCGACCCAACCCGTACACGGCGGCACAGGCGTGCGGCAGCGGTTACCAGGTGATCGACTCGGCGACGCTGACCGGCACCGACGGGCAGCGCAAGGGTCGGGTCTTCCTGCTGTACCACTCGGGCACCGGCACGAACTGCGTGGTCACCCTCAAGGACACGGCGGTCGGCACGAAGTCGGCGGTCTCCGCGTACCTGGAGGTGCAGGGGCGGGCCCGGAGCACCGACAGCGGGTCGTTCGACTACTACGCCGGGCCGGTGAAGGCCAGCGCCGCCGGGACGTGCGTGAAGTGGGGCGGTGCCACCGGCGGGGTCAGCTACGGCAGCGGCTTCGAACACTGCGACTGATCGGCCGGTCGCGCTATCAAGCTGGTGGTTCCCGGGGGCGCGCCACCTCGCGGGAGTCGGCGGGTAGATCTTGGACACTTTCCGTTACGCGAGAACGGTAAGTGTCCAAGATTGCCCAGCGGCGGCGGGTGAAGCGGCCCGGGGGTCGCGCCGCATCCGGGGCTGGAACCTGGGCGCTTTCCCGCAATGGTCGCGGAACGGGCTCTTGATCTTCGCTAGGGCCGGGGCGACGTGCCCAGCCCCGAAGGATGAGAACTAAGGTACGGGCATGTCCGTAGAGGGGTGGAACACCGTCCTGGTGCTCGGCGGTATCCGGTCTGGCAAGTCCGAGTTCGCCGAGTCCCTGGTCACCGACGCGCCGGTGGTCCGCTATGTCGCCACCGCGCCCGAGGGCGACCCGGAGGACACCGAGTGGGCGACGCGGTTGGCTGCGCACCGCGCCCGCCGCCCGGGCAGTTGGACCACCGAGGAGACCTCCGCTGACCCACGCCGGTTGGCCGACGTGCTCGCGTCCGCGGAGCCCAACGAGACGCTGCTCGTCGACGACCTGGGCGGTTGGGTGACGGTGCTGCTCGACCCGGACCACCAGCCCGCCGACGACGTGGCGACGATCGCCGAGCTGGCCGACGCGCTGCGCACCTGCTCGGCGCGGGTGGTGCTGGTGAGCCCCGAGGTGGGGCTGTCGCTGGTGCCGACCACCCCGCTCGGCCGGGCGTTCACCGACGCGTTGGGCGCGGCCAACCGCGCGGTCGCCGACGCCTGCGACGCGGTGGTGCTCGTCGTCGCCGGCCAGCCGGTCTGGCTGAAGCCGGTCGCCACCCCGGCGGCCCCCGCTGCCGCCACCCCGAACGCCACGGCGGCCTCAGCTCCCGCCGGCACGGCGGCCTTCGCTCCCGCCGGCACGGCGGCACCGGTCGTGCCGACACTGGCCGACGCCGAGGACATCCCCGAGGTGCAGCTGCCCGACGTGTTGACCCACACGCCGCCCGTCGCACCCGCCCAGGAGCCCGGCAACCCCTGGGCCGCGCCCACCATGGCGCTACCGATGGTGGCCACCGGGCTGGTCATCCAGCCGGGCATGGAGCTGCCGATGCCCGACGAGTACGCGGGCCCGCAGGCGGTGGACCGGCTGGCCACGCTCGACGTTCCGGGCGCCGGGCTGGGTGTGCTGGACCGGGTGGTCGGGTTCGCCGCCGCCACCCAGGGCACCTCGACCCCGCAGGCGTGGGGCTCGGTGCGGGTGTTGCTGCTGCACGGAGACCACGCCGGCGGCGGCTCGGCCGGTGCCGTCGCCGGTGAGTCGGCGCGCCGGGCCGCGCAGGCCCGCGCCGGCCAGGGCGCGTTGGCGCGGTTGGCCGCCGAGAACGGCGCCAGCCTCCAGGTGGTGGACGTACCCGCCTCCGCAGCGATGGAGGACGAGCCGGCGTTGACGCTCGACCAGGTCGAGTCCGCACTGCGCTACGGCTGGCGGTTGGCCGAGCAGGCGGCCGACGCCGGCGTACGACTGCTGGTTCTGGGTGCCTGCGGAGCCGGCACCGAGGCGGCGGCCGCGGCGGTGCTCGCGGCGACCGCCGGCGCGGAGCCGCCCACCGTGCTGGGCCGGGTGATCACCGACTCCGGTGAGATCGACGACGCGGCGTGGATGGTCCGCTGCGCGGCGGTACGCGACGCCCTGCACCGCACCCGCCGCTCGTCGCGCGGGGCGAAGGACATCCTGGCCGAGCTGGGCGGCGGCGACGTGGCGGTGGCCACCGGCGTGCTGCTCGGCGCCACCGCCCGCCGGGTGCCGGTGCTGCTCGACGGGCCGGTCGGCGTCGCCGCCGGCATGGTCAGCCGCGACCTGGCCGGGCAGGCACGGCACTGGTGCCTGCTCGCCGACCACGGGGGGCACCCGGCGGTGCGACTCGCCGCCGACGTGCTGGGTCTCACCCCGCTGCTCGACCTGCGGCTGGATCTCGGCGAGGGCGCCAACGCGCTGGTCGCGCTCCCGCTGCTGCGTTCGGTGCTGGCGTTGTCCGCCGCGCTGCCGGTGCACCCGTCACTCGGCGGCGGCGACGAAGCCCCGACCGGCGACGAGCCGGCGTCCACCGAGCCGAGCCACCTCGACGCGAGCGACACCGACCCGGACGGCACCGAGCCCGACTTCGCCGAGCCGGAACCGGCCGGGCCGGGCCCGGCCAGCACCGGGGCGGACGACCAGCCGGCGTCGGGCTGGCGTGCCGGCTGAATCGCGGTTCCTCGCCGGCACCCGGCTGGCGATCACCACGTTCACCACGCTGCCGGTGCGGGCCGGACGGATCGACCGCCCGGTCGCCGGCACCGCGATGGCCCTCGCACCGGCCGTCGGCGCGTCACTCGGCGCGCTGCTGGCCGGGGTACTGCTGCTGAGCGGCGCGTTCGCCCCACCACTGGTGGCCGCCGGTGTGACCGTCGGCGCCTCCGCGCTGCTCACCCGGGGGCTGCACCTGGACGGGCTCGCCGACACCGTGGACGCGCTCGGCTCGTACCGGCGGGGCGCAGCCGCTTTGGAGATCATGAAGAAGCCGGACGTCGGCCCGTTCGGGGTGGTCGCCCTGGTGGTCGTACTCCTGGTGCAGGCCGCGGCGCTCGCCGACCTGGCCGGGCGGTCCTGGCCGGCGTGTCTCGCGGCGGTGGTGACGGCGACCGCCGCCGGGCGGTTCGGCGTCACGGTGGCCTGCCGTCGGGGCGTGCCGGCGGCCCGACCCGACGGGCTGGGGGCGCTCGTGGCCGGCACCGTCGGCCCGTCGGCCCTGGCCGTCGGCGCGGTCGCCGTCGCGCTGCTGGCGGTGCCCGCGGTGCCGGGCCGCCCGTGGCAGGGGCCGCTGGCCGTCGTCGCGGCGCTCGCCGTCGCGCTACCGCTGCTGACGCACGTGGTACGCCGACTCGGCGGGATCACCGGGGACGTCCTCGGGGCGACCGTCGAGGTGGTCACCACGCTGGTCTACCTGGGTCTGGTGCTGTCCGGCTGAACCGGGCACGACCGGCCGGGTAGCGTTCGGCTCGACAGCACCAGCACGGCCACCGGGGGACCCCCATGCTCATCACTGACGACTTCCTGCCCGTACCGGTGCCGGAGTCGCTCAGCGCGACCTACCTGGTGCCGATGACCGGGCTGCCGAAGGTCAGCGCGAAGACCGCGGTGGCGGCGCTGACCGGCCGGCTGGCCGAGCCGGTGCACGGCCTGGCCCGGCAGATGCTGGACAGCCCGCTGATGAGCGTCGACACCCGGCCGATCAGCGAGTTCCCGGAGCTGCCGCCGGACCTGCTCACCGCGTTCGGCGCCACCGAGGAGCAGTTGGCCCGCCTGGCCGCGGCGACCCACCTGGTGGTCGTGCAGGCCGAGTACCGGCCGGGTTGGCCGCCCGCGCACGAGTGGGCGGCCCGCGCGGTAGCGGCCGCCGTGGCGGAGTCCGTCGGCGGCGACGTGGTGGACGTCTTCGGCCTGCAGTTCCTCGACCCGGCGACCGCGTTGCGCTCACTCCCCGACGAGCAGGGCCGCATCCGGCTGGTCGACTGGGTGCTGGTGCCGTACTCGTCGGACACCGAGGGGTTGTGGTTCACCACCAAGGGGCTGCGGCGCTTCGGGCTGCTCGAGTTGCAGACCCAGGGGGTGCCGGACCACCTCACCCGCGCCTGGGGTGCGGTGATGACCGGGGCGGCCCGGCGGCTGCTGCGGGACTGGACCGACGGGCTCACCGGCGAGGAGGTGCCCGCGTTCGTTCAGTTGCCGGTGCTCGCCACGGTCACCGGGCACGACATCGCGGTGGCGTACGGCAACCCGGAGCAGCACGGCGCGACCGCCCCGGTGCTGCTGCGCCTGGAGTTGGACCCGGCGACCGACCCGGAGGCCGACTCGTTCCTCAGCCTGCGCCCGCCGGCCGGGCACCCCGGTCCGGACGGCCGCTACTACGCCGCCGCCTGCGCGACCCTGTTCTCCGGAATCCAGCCGGACGTGCGCTACGCCCGCTCGGGTGACGCGATGAGCCGGGCGGTCGCCACCGCCCGCGCCGAGCTGGGTGACGCGCGGGCCCGCTTCGTCGCCGGGCAACTGCCCGACGAGTCGCAGTTGGTGGTGAAGTACGGCCTGCCCGGCGACGACGGCCCGGAGTACGTCTGGGCGGGCGTGACCTCCTGGGAGGCGCCGGAACGGATCGTCGGCGTGAGCGCCAGCGACGCCGCCACCGACCCGACGGTCCGCATCGGCGCGCCGGTGGTGGTGGAGGCGACCGACGTCGTCGACTGGGCGGTCCTGGACGCCACGGGCGTCATCCAGGGCGGCTGGACCCAAGCAGTCCTGGACGCAGGCGAACCCCCCACCCCCTGACCAGTCCCACCCCACCCTTCTCAGCTCCCGGTGATCAAGAGGTTTGCGTCAAAATCCCGTCCGGAAATGACGGAAAGCTCTTGATCACCGGGGGCAGAGGGTGGGGTCAGCGGACTGAGGGGGTTACGAAGGGGGGCTTGGTCAGGGTCAGAGGTGCTCGGCGGCCCCGGATGTCGATCTCGACCTGGTCGCCGTCGGTCAGGTCGGCGTCGGTGTCGACGAGGGCCAGCGCGATGCCCTGCTTCCTCGTCGGGCTGAAGGTGCCGCTGGTGACCACGCCGACCTGGGTGTCGCCGACGTGCAGGGTCATCCCGGGCCGCGGGATGGCCCGGTCGACGGCCACCAGGCCGCGCAGCGTACGCCGGGGGCCGGCGGCCTTCTCGGCGAGCAGCACGTCGCGACCCCAGAAGGCCGGCTTGCCCCAGCCGACCGCCCAGCCGGAGCGGGCCTGCACCGGGCTGATGTCCAGGGAGAGGTCCTGCCCGTGCAGCGGGTAGCCCATCTCGGTGCGCAGCGTGTCGCGGGCGGCCAGCCCGCAGGCGCGCAGCCCGAACGTCGCGCCGACAGCGAAGAGCGCGTCCCAGACCGCCACCGCGTGCTCCGCCGGCACCACCAGCTCGTAGCCCAGCTCACCGGTGTAGCCGGTACGGCAGACGGTCAACTCCACCCCGGCCAGGCTCGCCGCCGAGAAGCTCATGTAGTCGTGCTCGGTCGGCAGGTCGAGGGCGGCCAGCAACTCGGCCGAGCGGGGGCCCTGCACGGCCAGCACGGCGTACGCCTCGTGCTCGTCGGTGACGGTGACCTGCGCGGGCGCGGCGGCGCGCAACCGGCGCACCACCTCGGCGGTGTTCGCGGCGTTCGGGATGAGGAAGACGTGGTCGTCGGCGTACAGGTAGGCGATGATGTCGTCCACCACACCGCCGGTGGCGTCGTCGCAGCAGAGCGTGTACTGCGCCCGGCCGGGGCCGATCCGGCCCAGGTCGTTGCTGAGGCAGGCGTTCACGAAGTCCGCCGCGCCCGGCCCGCTCACCCGGGCCTTGCCCAGGTGCGACACGTCGAAGACCCCGACCGCCGTCCGGACCGCGGTGTGCTCCTTGAGTACGCCGCCGCCGGCGTACTCCAGTGGCATCTCCCAACCGCCGAAGGGAGCGAACTTGGCACCGGCGGCGGTGTGCCGCTCGTGCAGCGGGGAACGTCGCAGCCGGGTCGCGGCGGCGGCGGAGGTCACGTCGGTCATGGGTGGCAACTTACCGGGGGCAACGTGGCTGGTTAGCATCGGCGGGAGCCCGCTGACGCTGTCGGCGGGACAACCATCACGTCCGGCGGGTAGGTTCCGCCGGAGACCTTCACCGCCGGTACGCGACGCCGCGACCGGCCCGGCCCGCCCGGAGTAGCTTCAGTGACATCACCCCGCACCACCAACCTGAGCCTGGTCGACACCGACCCGGCCGAGCTCGCCGTCGACGCGATCGTCATCGGCCTGCACAGCCAGACCGGAGAGCAGGGCGCCACCAGCGGCCTCGCCGGCACCCTGCTGCTCGCCAGCGGCGCGGAGAGCATCGCCGCCGCCTTCGACGGCAAGTTGACCGAGACCCTCGCGCTGCTCGGCGCGACGGGCGGGCCGGGTGAGGTCGTCAAGCTGGCCACGTTGGGCACCGTGACCGCCCCGCTGGTCGTCGCTGTCGGGCTCGGCCCGGAGCCGTCGGGGGCCGCCCCGGCTCCGGAGACGCTGCGCCGGGCCGCCGGTGCGGCGGTCCGGGCCCTGGCCGGCGCGCCGAAGGTCGCGTTGGCGCTGCCGCTGCCGGACGACGCGGACGCGTCGGCGGAGCTGCGCGCGGTCGCCGAGGGTGCGCTGCTCGGCGGGTACCGGTTCGCCGGTTACAAGACCCGCCCCCAGCCGACCCGGCGGGAGCCGGTGGCCGAGGTGCTCATCGCGGTGCCGGACGCCGGCGACGCGGTCGCCCAGGCGGAGGTCACCCGGGCGCAGGCGGTGACGGGCGCGGTCCGGGTGAGCCGGGACTGGGTGAACACCGCGCCGAACGAGCTGCGGCCTCCGTCGTTCGCCGACGCGGTCGCCGAGGCCGCGCGGGCGGCGGGGCTGGCCGTCGAGGTGCTGGACGAGGCGGCGCTCGTCGCCGGTGGGTACGGCGGCATCGTCGCGGTCGGGCAGGGTTCGGAGGCTCCGCCGCGGTTGGTGAAGCTCACCTACACCCCGGAGAACGGGGGCAACGGCAAGCGGGTCGCGCTGGTCGGCAAGGGGATCACCTTCGACACCGGCGGCATCTCGATCAAGCCGGCGCAGGGCATGTGGGAGATGAAGTCCGACATGGCGGGCGCGGCAGCGGTCGGCGCGGCCATGCTGGCGATCGCCGCGCTGAAGCCGTCGGTGGCGGTCAGCGGCTACCTGCCGATGGCGGAGAACATGCCGTCGGGTGCCAGCTACCGGCCGGGTGACGTGATCACCATGTTCAACGGCAAGCGGGTGGAGGTGCTCAACACCGACGCCGAGGGCCGCATGGTGCTCGGCGACGCGATGGCCCGCGCCTGCGCGGACGGCACCGACTACCTGTTCGAGACCTCCACCCTGACCGGCGGTCAGGTCATCGCGCTGGGTAAGCGGATGGCCGGTGTGATGGGCACCCCGGAGCTGTGCGAGCGGGTCCAGGCGATCGGGGACGCGGTCGGCGAGCCGGCCTGGCCGATGCCGCTGCCCGACGACGTGCGCAAGGGCATGGATTCCGACGTGGCGGACATCTCGCAGGTCAACGCCGGGATGGACCGCGCCGGTCACATGCTGCAGGGCGGCGTGTTCCTGCGCGAGTTCGTCACCGACGACGTGGCCTGGGCGCACATCGACATCGCGGGGCCGGGCTACCACTCCGGTGAGCCGACCGGCTACTGGACCAAGGGCGGCACCGGTGTCCCGGTCCGCACCCTGGTGCAGCTCGTCGAGGACATCGCGGCCAACGGCTGACGGATCCGACAGCGAGGGCCCCCGGTCGATGCCGGGGGCCCTCGCTGTCAGTACCGCTCGGGGCGACGTTTGCGGCGCTCGTTGAAGTCGCGCATCCGCTGCGGGTAACCCATCAGCCGCACGTCGTAGACCGGGATGCCCATCCGGTACGCGAAGCGCCGTGCGCCGTCCGGACCGTCGATGCGCCGGCGGGTCCACTCACCGTCGTCGGCGATCAGGATGACCGTGGTCTCCGTCACCGTCGTGCGGGGCTCGATGAACGCCTCGACGCCGCGCCGACTCCGGATGAAGTTCTCCAGATGGTCCAGATCACCGCGGTCGGCGGCACGGTCATGGCTCGGCACAGCCGTCTGCTTGCGGCGCCGGAACAACCCCACCGGTTCTCTCCCCCAGCTGTATGTCATCGACAACGGTGCCAAGGGTACGTGTCGATGACGTGTCGTTGGGCACCTCGGTACGCACCCTGCGCCCGGTGGTGACAAGATGACCGAGGTGGGGTGTGTCCGTGTTGCAACCCCGTGACCCCCGATGCAGCGACGCGACCTGGGAGTTGGACGTGAGCGAGCCGAACGAAGCGACCTTCGACATCGTCATTCTCGGAGGTGGCAGCGGCGGCTACGCGACCGCGCTGCGCGCCGCCCAGCTGGACCTCTCCGTCGCGCTGGTCGAGAAGGGCAAGCTCGGCGGGACCTGCCTGCACAACGGCTGCATCCCGACGAAGGCTCTGCTGCACGCCGCCGAGATCGCCGACCAGACCCGCGAGTCCGAGCAGTTCGGTGTGAAGACCGAGCTGGTCGGCATCGACATGGCCGGGGTCAACTCGTACAAGGACGGCGTGATCTCCCGCCTCTACAAGGGCCTGCAGGGCCTCATCGGCGGCTCGAAGAACATCACCGTCGTCACCGGCACCGGCAAGCTGGTCGGCAAGAACGTCGTCGAGGTGGACGGCAAGCGCTACACCGGCCGCAACATCGTGCTGGCCTCCGGCTCGTACGCGAAGAGCCTGCCCGGCCTGGAGGTCGACGGCGAGCGGATCATCACCAGCGACCACGCCCTCACGATGGACCGGGTTCCGTCGTCGGTGATCGTGCTCGGTGGCGGCGTGATCGGCGTCGAGTTCGCCAGCGTGTGGAAGTCCTTCGGCGTGGACGTGACGATCGTCGAGGCGCTGCCCCGACTGGTCGCCGCCGAGGACGAGGAGTCGTCGAAGGCGCTGGAGCGGGCGTTCCGCAAGCGGAAGATCAACTTCAAGGTCGGCAAGCCGTTCGAGAAGGTCGAGAAGACCGAGAACGGCGTCAAGCTGACCATCCAGGGCGGCGAGACCGTCGAGGCCGAGCTGCTGCTGGTCGCCGTCGGTCGCGGCCCGAACACCGCCGACCTCGGGTACGAGGAGCAGGGCGTCAAGATGGACCGCGGCTACGTGCTGACCGACGAGCGGCTGCGCACCAGCGTGCCGAACGTCTACGCGGTCGGCGACATCGTGCCCGGCCTCCAGCTCGCGCACCGGGGCTTCCAGCAGGGCATCTTCGTGGCCGAGGAGATCGCCGGGCAGACCCCGGCCGTGATCGACGAGGTCGGCATCCCGCGCGTCACCTACTGCGACCCGGAGCTGGCGTCGGTGGGCCTGACCGAGGCGAAGGCCAAGGAGCAGTACGGCGCCGACAAGGTCACGTCGTACAACTACAACCTGGGTGGCAACGGCAAGAGCCAGATCCTCAAGACCACCGGCTTCGTGAAGCTGGTCCGGGTGGAGGACGGCCCGGTCGTCGGCGTACACATGGTCGGCGCCCGGGTGGGTGAGCTGATCGGTGAGGCGCAGCTCATCTACAACTGGGAGGCCTACCCGGCCGAGGTCGCCCAGCTCGTGCACGCCCACCCGACCCAGAACGAGGCCCTGGGCGAGGCGCACCTGGCCCTCGCCGGCAAGCCGCTGCACTCGCACGCCTGACAATCAACCGCGGCGTCCGGCGACGGGCGAAGATCCCACCAGGGGAATGAAGGAGTCTGGAGAAAATGCCGGTATCGGTCACCATGCCTCGGCTCGGCGAGAGCGTCACCGAGGGCACCGTCACTCGCTGGCTCAAGCAGGAGGGCGACACGGTCGAGGTCGACGAGCCCCTGCTCGAAGTCTCCACCGACAAGGTCGACACCGAGATCCCGTCGCCCGCTGCGGGCGTGCTGAGCCGGATCGTGGTCGGTGAGGACGAGACCGCCGAGGTCGGCAGCGAGCTCGCCGTCATCGCCGGTGAGGGCGAGTCCGCCGGCGGCGGCGAGGCCGCTCCGCAGGAGCAGGCCCCGGCCGAGGCGGTCGAGCCGGCCGCCGAGCCGACGGCCGCCGCCGAGGGCACTGCCGACCAGGTGGCCCAGGACGAGGCCCCGGCCGAGGCGCCGGCTCCGGCCGCCGCCTCGTCGGGCGAGGGCACCGCGGTGAAGATGCCGGCCCTGGGCGAGAGCGTCACCGAGGGTACGGTCACCCGCTGGCTCAAGCAGGTCGGCGAGACCATCGAGGTCGACGAGCCGCTGCTGGAGGTCTCCACCGACAAGGTGGACACCGAGATCCCGTCCCCGGTCGCCGGCACGGTGCTGGAGATCAAGGTCGCCGAGGACGAGACCGCCGCGGTCGGCGCCGACCTGGCGATCATCGGTGTCGCCGGCGGGGCCCCCGCGCAGGCGAAGCCCGAGCCGAAGCCCGAGCCCCAGGCGGAGGCCAAGCCGGAGCCGAAGCCGGAGCCGAAGGTCCAGGAGCCGACGCCGGGCATGTCGTACAACGAGCCGGCTGCGGAGACGGAGAGTTCGGCCCAGCCGGCGAAGACCGAGCAGGCCGCGCAGCCGGCCGCTGCCGCCTCGACGCCGCCGCGTCCGTCCGCCCCCGCGCAGGGTGGCGGCGAGGAGGCCGCCGGGTACGTCACTCCGCTGGTGCGCAAGCTCGCCGCCGAGCACGGTGTGGACCTGTCCTCGCTCAACGGCACCGGCGTGGGTGGCCGGATCCGCAAGCAGGACGTGCTGGAGGCTGCCGAGAAGGCCAAGGCCGCGCCGGCTCCGGCGGCCCAGCCGAGCGCCGCACCGTCGGCCGCCGCGGCGAAGCCGGCCGTCAAGCCGGAGCCCAGCGCGAAGCGGGGCACCACGGAGAAGCTGCCGCGGATCCGGGCGACGATCGCCAAGCGGATGCAGCAGTCGCTGCACGAGACGGCGCAGCTGACAACTGTCGTCGAGGTCGACGTCACCAAGGTCGCCAAGCTGCGGGCGAAGGCCAAGGACTCGTTCCAGGCCAAGCACGGCGTGAAGCTGTCCTTCCTGCCGTTCTTCGCCCTCGCCGCCATCGAGGCGCTGCAGACCCACCCGATCATCCAGGCCAGCATGGACCTGGAGGGTGGCACGATCACCTACCCGGCGGCCGAGCACCTCGGCATCGCCGTGGACACCGAGCGCGGGCTGCTCGTGCCGGTCATCCACAACGCCGGTGACCTCAACATGGGCGGCATCGCCAAGCGGATCGCCGACCTGGCCGAGCGCACCCGGGCCAACAAGATCACCCCGGACGAGATGGCCGGGGCGACCTTCACGCTGACCAACACCGGCAGCCGGGGTGCCCTCTTCGACACCCCGATCGTGCCGTCGCCGCAGTCGGCGATGCTCGGCACGGGTGCCGTGGTGAAGCGGCCGGTCGTGGTGAACGACCCGGAGCTGGGCGAGGTCATCGCGGTCCGGTCGATGGTCTACCTGGCCATGTCGTACGACCACCGCCTGATCGACGGTGCCGACGCGGCCCGCTTCCTGACCGCGGTCAAGGAGCGGCTGGAGGCCGGCAACTTCGAGTCGGAGCTGGGCCTGGCCTGATCCGCCTGTACGCCGAAAGGGCGCCCCGGTCGATGACCGGGGCGCCCTTCTCGTCGTGGCCGTCGGCGACACCTCCGTCCGAGCGGCCAGGACGGCCTCAGCTCTTGAGCAGGGCGGTGGAGACCTGCCAGAGCCGCTCGGCGGCCTCCGGGTCCAGCGCGTAGTCGGCGACCCCGGTCCGCTGACCCGGTTGGGCGGGGGCGGCTTCCTGGCAGTTCTCGAAGTAGCGCCCGCCCACCTCGTCGAGCAGTGGTGACGCGGCGACCAGCACGGAGGTGGCGGCGCCCTGCTCGACTGTCTTCCAGGCCGCCGCGTTGCCGCTGCGCAAGCGGGTCAGCTCCTCCTCGCTGACGTAGCGCTGCAGGTTGGTCCGGATCGCGCCGGGCATCAGCGAGTTGGCGAAGATGCCGTCGTCGGACCAGCGCCGGGTCGCCTCCACGGCGAACAGCACGTTGGCCGTCTTGGACTGCCCGTACGCCTGCCACGGCTCGTACTCCCGGTGGTCGTACTGGATGTCCTCGAAGACCACCGGTGAGCGCAGGTGGGCGGCGGAGCTGACCGAGACGATCCGGGCCCCGTCCCCGGCCGCGAGTGCCGGGCGGAGCCCGTTGGCGAGCGCGAAGTGCCCCAGGTGGTTGGTGGCGAACTGCATCTCCCAGCCCTGCGGCGTGCGGGACAGGGGCGCGGCCATGATGCCGGCGTTGTTGACCAGGATGTGCAGCGGGCCGTCCCAGTTGGCGACGAAGTCGGCGACCGAATCCTGGTCGGCGAGGTCGAGCGGGGCGACCAGGACGCGGTCGTTGCCGGTGGTGCCGGTGATGTCGTCGGCGGCCTTCTGCCCGGCGTCGGGGTTGCGGACGGCCAGGGTGACCTCCGCTCCGGCGCTGGCCAGAGCGCGGGCGGTCTCCACGCCGATGCCGGACGACCCACCGGTCACGATCGCCCGCCGCCGGACGAGGTCGACGCCCTGGATCACGTCCATGGCGGTGGAGTGCGGGGTGAACGAGGTGGTGATCGGCTTGTTCGTGGTCATGATCCATCCTTGTCCGGGGTGGGTGGGACCGACCGGCCCGCCGGCGCAGGCGGCAGTCCGGGTGGTTTCCCGGCCCGGGCCGGAGGTAACCCGGGATGCCCCGGCCATCGCTGTTCGCCCCTCCGACCAGCCCGGACGCTGCCAGAGTGGGGGCGTGGGCGGTCACCGGCGGCGTGGGCAACTGGGACCGGCCGTCCCGATCGCCCCCGGTGCCCGGGTCGACAAGTTCGAGGTCTTCTTCGACCTCGTCTTCGTCTTCTCGTTCTTCATCATCACCCGGGCGACGGCCGCGAACATCACCGGCCGGCAACTGTTGCACGCCGCTCTGGTGCTCGCCGTGCTCTGGTGGATCTGGGTGGTGCACAGCCTGGTCGCCACCCGGGTCCGGCTCGGCGAGGGCTACGTCCCGGTGCTCATGGTGATCGCGATGGTGGCCCTGTTCGCGTTCGCGTTGGCGCTGCCCCAGGCGTTCAGTGATCCGAAGGGCAGCACGGCGGGCCCGATGCTCGTCGCCATCAGCTACGTCGTGGTCCGGGCCGTCCACATGATCCTCTATCAGCACGTGGTGCGGGACAGCCCGCAGGAACGCCGGCAACTGCGGCGCTTCGCCCCGGAGTTGGCGGTGAGCATCGTGCTGCTGCTGGCCGCCGCGTTGATCCCGCCGCAGATCGCCGACCCGGACGACGCCGCCCTGGTCCGCGACGGGTTGTGGATCACCGTGGTGGTGGTGCAGTACGCCACCGGCTTCATCGTCGGCACCTGGGGCTGGGGGGTGACCAGCGCCGAGCACTGGACGGAGCGCTACGACCTCATCCTGATCATCGCGCTGGGCGAGTCCATCATCTCCACGGGGGTGGGCGGCAACCTGCTCGGCAAGCCGGTGACCTGGCCGGCGGTGGCCGCCGCCGCGCTCGGCATCGTGATCACCGCCGCCCTCTGGTGGGCGCACTTCGACTTCATCGGCCCGGCCGCCCGGATCGCCCTGCACGCGGCGGAGGGCGCCCCCCGGGTGGCGATGGCCCGCGACGCGTACGCGTACGCGTACCTGCCGATGATCGCCGGGGTGATCCTCTTCTCGATCGGCAACGAGCAGATCCTGCACAAGATCACCGATCCGGCCGGCGGGATCGCCGAGAAGATCGAGGGACCGGCGGTGCCGATGCTCTTCGGTGGGCTGATCTGCTACTTCGCTGTCAACCTGCTGTTCCAGCTGCGTACCCTGCACACCGTCAGCTGGACCCGGGTCGGCGTCATCGTGGTGCTCGCAGCCGCCCTCCCGATCGGTCAGCACCTGCCGGTACTGTGCACGCTCATCCTCGCCACGCTGATCTGTGTGGGCCTGGTGGCCGTGGAGGTGCTGGTGATGTCGCAGTCCCGGCACGCGCTGCGGTCCGCCGTCTTCCAGGAGCGGACCACCCACGAGGCGCACGAGGCGGCTTGGCGTGCGCGCTGGCACGACGTCCCGGAGAGCGACGAGCCGACGGCACCCTGAGCGGCGGCCCCGGCGACAGGGCGGCACCGGCCCGTCCGGTCGGGATAGACTCCGGCGCAGCGTCGCGGTGCACCCGGCACGAAGGCCGCCGTGGGCATGGAGGCGCGGGGACAGCATGGGACGAACGTGCACCCGACCGGTTCACCGGCCGACCGGCTCGCCGCCGTCGGCAATCAGATGATCGAGATCCACCTCTGGCTCAGCGCGGAGCTGGCCCGTCTCCGGGCAAGCCTCGACACCCCGTCGCGTGACCTGCGAGCACACTGTCTGACCTTCTGCACCGCCCTGGGTCGACACCACACCGGTGAGGACACCGGCGCGTTCCGGCTGCTGGCCGAGCAGGTCCCCGAACTGCGTCCGGTCATCGCCAACCTGATCACCGACCACGAGGTGGTGGCGGGGATCCTGGGGCGGGTCGAGGCGTTGCTGGCCGGTGACGTGGCAGTGCCGGTCGAGCAGGTACGCGGTGAGCTGGACGGTTTGGCCGCGCTGCTGGAGTCGCACTTCCGCTACGAGGAGAAGCGACTGGTCACCGCCCTGAACGCGCTCACCGGTCGACCCGGGACAGCCGAGGACCTCCTCGGCCTGACCGTGCCGCCCGGCTGAGCCGTGATCGACTCCGGATCGCCGATGTGGCGGGGTCACCGACCGCGGGACACCGCCACATCGGCACAGCTGCCGGTGCCGACCACCGTCACGACGGCTCCGGGCCGGGCAGCCGCTCGTAGTAGCGGATCTTCGCCCGGAGGTGCTCGTACTGGCGCTGCAGCAGGTCCATCTGCTCCTCGACCCGTACCGCGTGGTGTTGCAGCAGCTCACGACGCTCGTCGGCGGTGTGTTCACCCTCGCGGGCCAGTTGCGCGTAGCGGCGCATCTGCGCGATCGGCATCCCGGTGTCGCGCAGGCACCGGAACAGCTCCAGCCAGCCGAGGTCGTCGTCGGTGAAGACCCGCTGCCCACCGGCTGTCCGCTCCACGTCGGCGAGCAGGCCGATCTTCTCGTAGTACCGCAGGGTGTCCAGGCTGAAGCCGCTGCGGCGGGCGGCCTCCGAGGGGGCGTAACCGCTCATGTCGCGGAATCGTAGTGCTTGACCTGGAGCGCGCTCCAGGTTGGAGGGTGGAGCGCATGACGATGACACGAACGCTGGGACGCAGCGGCATCGAGGTGAGCGCGATCGGGATGGGGTGCTGGGCCATCGGTGGCCCGCTCTGGGGTGACGACCGACAGCCCTTCGGCTGGGGTGAGGTGGACGACGACGAGTCGATCCGCACCATCCACCGCGCGCTCGACCTCGGGGTGACCCTGTTCGACACGGCCAGCAACTACGGCGCGGGGCACAGCGAGCGGATCCTCGGTCGGGCCCTGGCCGGCCGACGGGACGGCGTGGCGATCGCCACGAAGTTCGGCAACGTCAGCGAGGAGGCCACCCGGCGCGCGCTCGGCACCGACGCCAGCCCGGCCTTCGCGGTACGCAGCCTGGAAGACTCGCTGCGCCGGCTCGGCACCGACCACGTCGACCTGTACCAACTGCACATCAACGCGCTGCCGGTGCCCGCCGCGCTCGATCTGGTCGACACCCTGGAGGCACTGGTCGACCAGGGCAAGATCCGGGCGTACGGCTGGAGCACCGACGACCCGGCCTCGGCGGAGGCGTTCGCTACCGCGGGCCCGCACTGTGCCGCCATCCAACACGACGAGTCGGTGCTCCGGGACAACGCGGCGGTGCTGGCGGTCTGCGACACCCACGACCTGGCCAGCCTCAACCGTGGGCCACTGGCGATGGGCCTGCTCACCGGGTCGACGCGGGCGGTCGGGGCGGACGACGTGCGCGGGCGGGCGCCGGAGTGGTTGGACTGGTTCACCGACGGCCGACCGACGCCCCGCTGGGCGACCCGGGTCGAGCAGGTCCGGGCGGCGCTCACCGCCGACGGGCGGACGCTCGCGCAGGGCGCGTTGGGCTGGCTGCTGGCCCGCAGCCCGCGTACGGTGCCGATCCCCGGCCTGCGCACCGTGGCGCAGGCCGACGAGAACCTGGCCACCCTGGAGCTCGGGCCGCTCGACGCCGACGCGTACGCCGAGGTGGAGCGTCTGCTCGCCGATCTGCGCCGCGCCTGACCCCACCGGGCATCCACCGACGGCGTTCTGGACGAAGATGGGGGTATGCGGATCCTTCTGGCCGGCGCGTCCGGCTTCCTCGGTACCCGACTGGCCGACCGGTTCGCGGCGGACGGGCACGACATCACCCGGCTGGTCCGTCGGGCACCGCGGGGTCCTCAGGAGCGGCGCTGGGACCCGGCGGCCGCGCAGCTCGACCCGGCGGTGGTCGCCGAGGCGGACGCGGTGGTCAACCTGGCCGGCGCGGGCGTCGGCGACAAGCGCTGGAACGACGACTACCGGCGGTTGATCCGCACCAGCCGGGTGGACAGCACCACCACACTGGCGACCACCGTCGCCGGGCTCCCCGCCGCCGACCGCCCCCGGGTGCTGCTCAACTCCTCGGCCGTCGGGTGGTACGGCAACACCGGCGACCGGGCGGTCGAGGAGGACGCGCCGGCCGGTGAGGGCTTCCTGGCCGACGTCTGCCGGGTGTGGGAGGCCGCGACCCGACCGGCCGAGGACGCCGGGGTACGCGTCGTGCGGCTGCGTACCGGCCTGCCGCTGCACCGCGACGGTGGTCTGCTCAAGCCGCAGTTGCTGCCGTTCAAGTTGGGCGTCGCCGGTCGGCTGGGCAGCGGCCGGCAGTGGCTGCCGTGGATCTCGATGGAGGACTGGCTGGACGCGGCCCGTTTCCTGCTGGACCGCGACGACATCTCCGGCCCGGTCAACGTGGTGGGGCCGAACCCGGTGACGAACGCCGAGTTCACCAGCGAGCTGGCCCGGCAGCTGCACCGGCCGGCGATCATCCCGATCCCCGCGCTGGCGCTCAAGGTCGTCCTCGGCGGCTTCGCCCACGAGGCCCTCACCAGCACCCGGGTCCTCCCCGGCGTCCTGACGAGAGCCGGCTACCACTACCAGCACCCTGATCTGCCCGGCGCACTGCGCGCAGCCCTGACCCCCTGACCCCCTGACCACCCGCCACAATCGGCGTTGATCAAGAGGTTTGCGTCAGATTACGGCTTCCGGATGACGCAAACCTCTTGATCAACAAGGGCACGTGGGGTCAGCAGCCGATCACCCAGTAGTTGGGGCCGGTCTGCTTGAGGGCGCTGGTGTAGAAGGTGTTGTAGAGACCCATCCGCTGGTTGGAGCCGTTGGCGTAGGCGTAGCCACCGGACTGGTACGCCCGGCCCGCCGTCACGTGCGCGTAGTTGCTGGCCGTCACGCAGGTCGCCGGCACGGTCGGGGTGGGCGTCGGGGTCGGCGTGACGGTCGGAGTCGGGGTCGGCGTGACGGTCGGGGTGGGGGTCGGGCCGGTGCCGCCGCCGTTCAGGCCGAAGAAGAGCGCGTCCCGGTACGTCGAGCAGATGGTGTCCAGGAAGTACGCGGCGGCGGTGCCGCACTGGTCCGCGCCCGAGCCC
Organism: Micromonospora sp. WMMD964; assembly: GCF_029581455.1. Lineage (NCBI taxonomy): Bacteria > Bacillati > Actinomycetota > Actinomycetes > Micromonosporales > Micromonosporaceae > Micromonospora > Micromonospora sp. WMMD964. Next base: position 6,186,841 of record NZ_CP120860.1, read on the forward strand.
GGGTCGACCGGCGTCCCGTGGCCCATCCCGGCGACCCGGTAGAGGCGTACGTCGTCGTTGCCGTACACCTCGAGGGTCGTGTTGCCGGGAAGCGACGACGTGCTGCTCGGGGTCTGCGAGACGCCCCGCACGTTGGTCCACTGGTCGCGGGACTCGGTGCCGTTGAGCGGCGTGACAGTGGTGTCCGAGGTGCCGTGCCAGATGGCCACCCGGGGGCGCGGGCCGGTGTAGCCGGAGTACGCGCCGCGCACCAGGTCACCCCAGGCGGCCGGGGTCTTGTCCGCGCCCGGGTTCATGCAGCTGAACGCGTTGACCATGCTGGTGGCGCAGCGGTACGGGATGCCCGCGATGATCGACCCGGCGGCGAAGACGTCCGGGTAGGTGGCGAGCATGACGGCGCTCATCGCCCCGCCTGCGGAGAGGCCGCTGACGTAGACCCGGGAGCCGTTCACGCCGAAGTTGGTCTTGGCGTGGTCGACCATCTGCTTGATCGACAGCGCCTCGCCCTGGCCTCGGGTGGTGTCCCCGGCCTCGAAGAAGTTGAAGCAGGAGTTGGCGTTGTTGCCGGCGGGCTGCTGGGCGACGATCAGGGCGAACTTCCACTGGTCGGCGTACTTCTGCCAACCCGAGTTGGCGAAGTAACCGGAGGCGTTCTGGACGCACCCGTGCAGCAGGACGACGGCCGGGGAGTTGGCCGGCAGGTTGTCCGGGCGGTAGGCGTACATGGCGAGGTTGCCCGGGTTGGAGCCGAACCCGGTGACCTGGGTGAGGGTGGCGGCCTGGGCGGGTGCGGCGACGGCGAACGCTCCGGCCAGGGCGAGGGCGAGCCCGGCGATGGCGCCGGTCAGCCGGGTGAGGGTGGACGAGGAGCGGCGCACGGCAGCCTCCTGAGGGGCGGACTGTGAACTGGGTCACTGTCGAATTGCCGAGACGTTACGACGATGTGTCGCCGTTATGACATGGGGCACACTCACACATTTACGGCGACCGCTGTGTACGCCGAACCAGCGACCGCCGCCGCCGAAGGGGAAGCCACGACAACCGCCGGTCTGACCGGCGTGTCCAGGTCCGGTTGGTAACGTCCGCTGCGTGCCGTCCTCCCCGTCGCTGGCCACCGGGCCCGCACCAGCGTCACCGCCACGTGTCGTCCGGGACCGCCGGGCCGACCTGATCGTCGCGCTGGTGGCGCTCGCGCTCGCCGTCTGGGTGACGAGCGGGCTGTGGCGGGACCCGAACAACCGCACGATCACCGCCAACTCCAGCGACCAGGCTCTCTTCGAGTGGCTGCTGGCCTTCGGCGGGCACGCGGTCACCCACGGCGACAACCCGCTCTTCACCTACCTGATCAACGTCCCGGACGGCGTGAACCTCGCGGTCAACACCTCGATCACGGTGTACGCGGTGGTGTTCGCCCCGCTCACGTACCTCATCGGGCCGCCGGCGACGTTCCTGGTGATCCTCACCCTGAACCTGTTCGCCACCGCGCTGGCCTGGTACTGGTTCCTCTCCCGGCACCTGGTCCGCAGTCGGCTGGCCGCCGGGGTCGGTGCCCTGTTCATCGCCTACTCCCCCGGCATGGTGTCGCACGCCAACGCCCACCTGAACTGGACCGCCGGCTGGCTGGTGCCGCTGCTGGTCTGGCGGCTGTTCGCGCTGCGCCGGGCAGGGCACTGGCTGCGCGACGGGGTGATCCTCGGCGTGCTGGTCGCGGTGGCCTTCTCGATCGCCGCCGAAGGGCTCTTCTTCACCGCGCTGGCGCTCGGGGTGTTCGTCGCCGTCTGGGCGCTGCACCCGGCCAACCGCGCCGAGGCACGCGCCGTGCTGCCCGACTTCCTGCGCGGGCTCGGGGTGACCGCCGTGGTCGCCGGTGTGCTGCTGTCGTACCCGCTGTGGTTGCACTTCGCCGGGCCGCAACGGTTCCACGGCACCGGTTTCGACCCCGTGATCCATTCCGAGGACATCGCGGCGTTCGCCGCCTTCCCGCGCCGCTCGCTGGCCGGTGAGGCGGGGCTCGGCACCTCGCTCGCGCCGAACCCGACGGAGGAGAACTCCTTCTTCGGCATCCCGCTGCTGATCCTCACCGTGGTCTGCTTCGTCGTGCTCTGGCGACGGGCCGACGCGAACCGCCGGGCCACCCTCTGGGCGCTGGGCGCCCTGGCGCTGATCTTCTCGGTGCTCTCCTTCGGCCCGGTCGCCAAGGTCGACGGGCGTCGCACCGACCTGCCCATGCCGTTCGACGTGCTCGGTCAGCTTCCCGTGGTGAACGCCGCGCTGCCCGCCCGGCTGGCCCTGATCGTCGCGCCGGTGATCGGGCTGGTGCTGGCGTACGCCGTGGACCAGCTGCGCACCACACCACCCCGGTACCGCCTCACGGAGCTGGCCTGGGTGATCGGGTTCGCGGCGGCCCTGGTGCCGTTGCTGCCCACCCCGCTGCTGACCGACGAACGGGAACCGATCCCGCGGTTCATCACGTCCGGCACCTGGCGGGAGTACGTCTCACCGGACGGGGTGCTGACCCCGGTGCCGCTGACCGTGGACATCTACCCGGACGGCCAGCGCTGGCAGGCGTACGCGTTGTCGCACCGGCAGGGCGAGTTCGCCATCCCCGGCGGTTTCTTCCTCGGCCCCGGAGGACCGGACGGGCGTGGCCGGATCGGTCCGGTCCCGCGCACCCTGAGCGCCCTGATGGACCAGGCCGGTCGCACCGGCCTGGTGCCGATCATCACCGACGGGACCATCCAGGAGGTCAAGTCGGATTTGCGGCACTGGCGGATCGAGACGGTGGTGCTCGCCGACGAGGTGCACGGCGCGAAGTTCGAGGTCGAAGAGGAGGCGCTGCGGCGTACCGGCGTCGCCCTGTTCGGCGAACCGCAACGGGTCGACGACGTGTGGCTCTGGCGCATCCCGCAGGCCGACCGGTAGCCCGCCGACCCCGGGCGTGACCAGGCTCTGGTGAGGCGTCTCACCAGGGATGATCACCGCCGACGGGACTACGCTGGACCTCGTGACGACGACGACCCCCGGCCTGACGGCCGTCCGTGCCGGTCTGCTCGACTACCAGGCCGCCTGGGACGAGCAGCGGCGCCTGCACGAGGCGGTGGTGTCCGGCGAGCGCGGTGACACCGTGCTGCTGCTGGAGCACCCGAGCGTCTACACGGCGGGCAAGCGCACCGAACCGTGGGACCGTCCCGTGGACGGCACCCCGGTCGTCGACGTGGACCGCGGCGGCAAGATCACCTGGCACGGGCCGGGGCAGCTCGTCGGCTACCCGATCCTGCGCCTGCCGGACCCGGTGGACGTGGTCGCCTACGTGCGCCGCACGGAGGAGCTGCTCATCGACGTGTGCGCCGAGTTCGGGCTGACCGCCGGCCGGGTCGAGGGGCGCAGCGGGGTCTGGGTGCCCGCCGACGACCGGGGGCCGGCCCGCAAGGTCGCCGCCATCGGCATCCGGGTGGCCCGGGGCGTCACCCTGCACGGCTTCTCGATCAACTGCGACTGCGACCTGACGCACTTCGACCGGATCGTGCCGTGCGGCATCCGGGACGCGGGCGTCACCTCGCTCACCGCCGAGCTGGGCCGCCCGATCACCGTCGCCGACGTGCTGCCGGTCGTCGAGCGACGGCTGTCCACCCTCATCGAGGTCTGAGGCGGCGGCCCCCGGCGACACCCGCCGGGGGCCGCCTGCGTTCACGGCGTCAGCCGGTGCAGGTCGCGCGGGAACGCGGTGACCTCCCGGATGTTCGCCGCGCCGACCAGGCGGGCCACGAAGCGTTCCAGGCCGACGGCGAAGCCGCCGTGCGGCGGCATGCCGTGCCGGAACGCGTCCAGATAACCGGCGTACGGCTCGGTCGGCTCGCCCCGGGCCGCCAACGCCGCCAGGTAGTCGGCGTGCCGGTGCAACCGCTGCCCGCCGGTGACCAGCTCCAGACCACGGAAGAGCAGGTCGAAACCGTTCGAGTACGCGGGCCGCGCCGGGTCGGGGTGGGTGTAGAACGGTCGCTTCGCCATCGGGTAGCCGGTGACGAAGAGGAATTCCGAGCCGTGTTCCCGGCGGGCCCACTCGCCCAGCGCGCGTTCGTGGGCGGGCGCGAGGTCCGGCTCGTCGGCGGGCGCACCGGCGATCACCAGCGCCTCGGTGAAGTGCACCGCCGGGATCTCCGCCGGCACGACCGGCACGTCGACGCCGAGCGTGGTCAGCGCCGCCGCGGCCCGCTCGCCGACCGTGTCCACCATCCCGGCCACCGTGTCGCGCAGCACCCGCATCACGTCGGAGTGGTCGGCGACGAAGCCCAGCTCCGCGTCGAGCGACGTGTACTGCGCGAGGTGCCGGACGGTGTCGTGCGGTTCGGCCCGGAAGACCGGCCCCACCTCGTAGACGCGTTCGAAGACGCCGACCATCAACTGCTTGTAGAACTGCGGCGACTGGGCCAGGTACGCGGGCGCGCCGAACCAGTCCAGCGCGAAGACGTTCGCGCCGCTCTCGGTGGAGGAGCCGACCACCTTCGGGGTGTGGATCTCCACGAACCGTTGGGCGTCGAGGGCGGCCCGGAACCCGGCCACCGCAGCCGCCGAGATCCGCAACGCGGACGACCGGGTGGGGTGTCGCAGCGCGGTGGGCGCGTGGTCCAACTGGGTGGGCAGGCTCGCGGTGAGGGCCGGCCGGTACAGGTCGAACGGTGGCGGCACGGCGGGCGGCCCGAGTGGACGTACCGTCGGGTCGGTCAGCTCGACCCCGGCGGGCGCGGTGTCGTTCGCGGTGACCTTGGCGGTGACCTCGACGACCGTCTCCTCGGTGAGTTTCTCCAGGTCGGCGCGGACGGCCGGGTCGGTGACGACCACCTGGGCCAGGCCGGTGGCGTCGCGCACGATCAGGAAGGCCACCGACTTGAGCAGTCGACGGCGGTGCACCCAGCCGGCGACGCGCACGGTCTCGCCGATCCGGGCGGGCAGGTGGTGGGACAGGGTTCGTTGCATGGCGGACTCCTCGGTCGATCGCCACGCGCCGCCACCCGGGGCGGCGAAGCGTCGCGTCAGCCCCAGGGAGGTGTGGGCGAGCGGGATCCTCGCGGTGCCACCACACCTTCACCCCCGCCGTAGCGGGGGCCTCGTTCGTCGCCTGGTGACCGGGGCCAGCCGGGCGGGCTCTACTAGGCGTTTCGCCGTTCTGCCCGCAGCTCGGGAGGGTCTTCGCGCACCGGCGCCAGACCGCCTCTCAGCACCGGCGGCTCTCTGGACTGGCGGGGTCGGCGCGTTACTCGGCTCCGTCGTCGCTGTTGGCGCTGACCGTAGCACCCGAAACCCTCTCGTGTGACGCCCATTTTCGACATGCCGGTGTCCGGCGTCACAACATCTGGGGCGTGACGCCGGTCGCCCGACGCACATAGACACCCGCCGTCCGGCGTAGGCTCGTTTTCGTGACGATCGAGCACTCCGCGCCGACGACCGGCCAGGCAGCGCGTACCGCAACGGCGGCCCCCGAGGGGCGGCGTCTGCTGCGGATCGAGGCGCGCAACGCCGAGACGCCGATCGAGCGCAAACCGCCATGGATCAAGGTCAAGGCCAAGATGGGGCCGGAGTACACCCAGCTGCGCGGGCTCGTCTCGCGCGAAGGGCTGCACACCGTCTGCCAGGAGGCCGGTTGCCCCAACATCTACGAGTGCTGGGAAGACCGCGAGGCCACCTTCCTCATCGGTGGTGACCAGTGCACCCGGCGCTGCGACTTCTGCCAGATCGACACCGGCAAGCCGGCCGAGTTCGACGCCGACGAGCCCCGCCGCGTGGCCGAGTCGGTGGTCTCGATGGGGCTGCGGTACGCGACGATCACCGGTGTCGCCCGCGACGACCTGCCCGACGGCGGCGCCTGGCTGTACGCCGAGACGGTCCGGCAGATCCACGCCCTGCAGCCCGGCTGCGGCGTCGAGCTGCTGATCCCGGACTTCAACGCCGTTCCCGAGCAGTTGGCCGAGGTCTTCGGTTCCCGACCGGAGGTGCTGGCCCACAACGTGGAGACCGTGCCGCGCATCTTCAAGCGCATCCGGCCGGCGTTCCGCTACGAGCGCTCGCTGGACGTGATCCGTCAGGCCCGCGCCGACGGCCTGGTCACCAAGAGCAACCTCATCCTGGGCATGGGCGAGGAGCGGGCCGAGGTCTCGCAGGCGCTGCGCGACCTGCACGACGCCGGTTGTGAGCTGATCACCATCACCCAGTACCTGCGGCCCTCCCCCCGGCACCACCCGGTGACCCGCTGGGTCAAGCCGGAGGAGTTCGTCGAGCTGCGCGAGGAGGCCGAGGAGATCGGCTTCGCCGGGGTGATGAGCGGGCCGCTGGTGCGCTCGTCGTACCGGGCCGGTCGGCTCTACCAGCAGGCCCTCGACGCCCGCGCCGCCACGTCGGTCGTCACCGCCGGCTGACCCACCGGCAGCGCCGCACGGACCGTGCGGCGCCCGGGTGTCATGATCGTGCGATGACCACCGGGGTACGCGAGCAGCCACGCGACGCTGGTCGTCCGCGGCCCGCCGTGCGCCTCGGACCGGCCGGTTGGCTCACCGCGGCGGCGGTGCTCGCCGGAGTCGGTCACCGGCTCTGGCTGCTGGCCCACGCGACACCTCCGACGAACAGCGACGAGGCCACCATGGGGCTGGCCGCGCTGCACATCGCCCGGGGCGAGGGCTTCCCGGTCTGGTTCTACGGACAGCAGTACATGGGCACGCTGGAGGCGTACCTGGCCGCCCCGGTGTTCGCAGTGGCCGGTGGGCCGTCGCTGTTCGGTCTACGACTGCCCACGCTGCTGCTGTACGCGGTGTTCCTGCTGCTGGCCTGGCGGTTGACGCTGCGGCTGACCGGGGACCGGTGGTTCGGGCTGCTGGTGGTGGCACTGCTGGCGCTCGGCTCCGACCGGATCGTCAAGAACCAGCTCATCGCCGGTGGTGGCTACCCCGAGATGAACGCGGCCGGGGTGGCGCTGGCCGTCCTCGCCGTGGACCTGGCCACCGGCCGACCCGGGCGGCGACCGGCCCGCTGGGCGGCCTGGGGATTCCTGGCCGGCCTGATGCTCTGGGTCGACCCACTCGTGCTGCCGTACGTGGTGGCGACCGGGGCGGTGCTCGTCGGGTTCCGCCGGCGGGAACTGCGGGGTGCGGCCGGGACGCTGCTCGGGGCGGCGGCCCTGCTGGGTGCGGCTCCGCTGCTGCTGCACAGCCTGCTGAACGGACGGAACCCGCTGCACGCGGTGCTCGCCGCGAGCGGCGCCAACACCACTGCGGGCTGGGCGGACCGCCTGCACGGCGGCCTGCTGCTCGGCCCGCCGCTGGGCATGGGCTTCTGCGACCCCGGGCGGTGCGCCACCTGGCAAATCTGGTGGGCGTTCGCCCTGCCGCTGCTGCTGGCCGTCGGCGGTGTCACCGCCTGGCGGGCCCTACGCCGACCGCCCACCGCGCCGGCGGCCACCATGGTCCTGCCGCACCGGGTGGCGGCGGCGACCTCGCTGGCGCTCGTGCTGGCCGCGGTGGCGACGCTCGGCGCGTACACGGTGAGCAGTTCCGCCGGTCTCACCCCGGTGGAGAGTTCCCGGTACCTGTCCTGCCTGCTCATCTCCGTGCCGGCGCTGCTCTGGCCGGTGTGGACGGTGGCCCGGCACCGACCTCCGGCGGCGTCCGGCCCGCGCGGCGTCGGACGGACGCTGGCCCGGCCGGTCGCGGTGGCACTGCTCGCCGCCACCCTGGGCACCGCCGCACACGCCACCTGGCGGGCGGCGCAGACCGCGTCGGCGACCCGGGCGGCCGAGGCCCGGCACGCCGAGTTGGTCAGCACCCTGCGCGAACTCGGCGTACGGCAGGTGCGCGCCGACTACTGGACCTGCAACCGGCTCACCTTCGCCAGCGCGGAGCAGGTGGTGTGCGCTGTCGTCGACGACGCGCTGCGCCCCGGTTTCGACCGCTACCCGGCCTACCGGCGGGAGGTGGACGCCGCGGTGGCACCGGCCTGGGTCGCACCGACCGGCTCGCCGCTGGCGGCCGCCCTGGACGTACGGCAACGCGCGGGCAGCCTCGACCTGGTCACGATCGACGGCTGGCGGATCTACCTGCCCCGGTGATCTTGCGCGTCTGACGCATCGCGCGGTGGCTCGCGCTCCGTGCGGTGCGGGGCCGCGCGTCAACGCGGCCCGGCGGTGGCGATCAGCGTCAGCGCGGCCCGGCGGTGGCGGTCAGCGTCAACGCGGCCCGGCGCTGGCGGTCAGCGTCAGCGCGGTGCGGCGGTTTCGGTGAGCAGGCCGAGGCGGTGCGCCAACGCGGCGGCCTCCCCGCGGTTGGTCACGTCCAGTTTCGCGATGATCCGGGACACGTGCACGCTTGCCGTCTTCGGGGAGATGAACAGCCGCTCGGCGATCCGGCTGTTGCTGTGCCCCTCGGCGACCAGTCGCAGCACCTCCCGCTCGCGGGCGGTCAGCAGATCCGCGCCGACCCCGCCCTGCCCCGGGGTGCGCAGGCCGACCCGCCGGGCCAGGGTGGCCGCCGCCTCGACAAGCGGCACCGCCCCCAGTCGCCGACCGATCTCGGTGGTCTCGGTGACCGCCGCCGCCGTCTCGTCGCGCTCCCCCGCCGCGGCTGCCGCCTCGGCCAGCGCCAGCAACGCGCGGCCCAGCGGGTACGGCTGCCCGTCGGCCCGCCACGCGTCGACCGCCGTACGCCAGGCCGGCAACGCGCGGTCACCGACCGCGAGCAGCGCGGTGACCTGGGCGGCGTGTGCCCGGGCCGCCGGGTGCCGGGCGGGCAGGTCGGCGGCGAGCGCCCCGACCGCGCCGGACAGATCGCGGTCACCCACCCGTGCGGCGGTACGCGCGACAGCGCTGAGCACCGGCCAACCCTCGCGGGGAAGCTGCGGCAGGCTCTCGTCGGCCACCGCGACGCCTGCCGCACGGACGGCCTCGACCTTGTCGTCAGCCGCCAACGCCGCCTCGATCGCCAGCTCGTGCAGCGGCAACCTGTGGTTCGGCCACAGGTAGGGCCGATTGAGGAAGGCGAGCGCCCGGTCGACCACCTCGTCGGTGCCCGGGTGGGCGCGAGCCAGCCGCAGCCCGGCGCTCAACTGGAGCCAGTGCAGCGCGGTGACACCCGACAGGTCGATCCGGGCGGCCTCCGCGCACACCGCCTCCGCCTCGTCCCACCGGCCCAGCGCGATCAACGCCTCGGCCCGGTTGGACAACAGGTACGCCCCGGTGGAACGGCTGATCCCCACCCGCCGCGCTTCGGTCACGCCGGCCTCGGCGGCCTGCGCGGACTCGGCGTACCGGCCCAGCTCGCAGAGCATGTCCGACTCGAACACCAGCGCGAGCACCAGGGCCGGGACGTCCCCCGCCGCACGGGCGGCGGCGGCCGCCCGGCCCAGCTCGGCCAGCCCTCCGGTCAGGTCCCGCTCGCCGTGGCACAGCAGTGCGATCCGCGTCGACAGCAGGGCGGAGTGTTCGCCGAGCGCCTCGCCGTCGTCGGCGGCCTCGGCGGCGACCCGGGCCGCCTTCTGGGGGTCGATCTTGACCAGGTGTGCGGCGATCTCGGCCAGCAGCCGGGCCCGCTCCGCGCCCCGGGGGCCGCCGGCCGCCAGCCGGTACGCCTCGTCCAACTCCCGGCCACCGTCACTCTTGCCGAGCAGGGCCATCAGTCGGCCGCGCTGGTCCAGCAGGCGGGCGGCGCGCAGCGGCGCGGCGTCGGCGTCCACCTCGGCCAGTCCGGCCCGGGTCAGGGTCATGGCCCGGCTGAAGTCGCCGGCGGTGACTGCGGCGTCCAGGGTCTGCTCCAGCAACGCCAGGTGGTCCATGCCGAGCAGGTCGGCGGCGTCGGGCACCAGCTCCCACAGCTCCAACGCCCGCTCCAGCAGCCGGCGCTGCTCGGCGTACGCGTACCGCTCGGCGGCGGCGCACGCCGCGACTTTCGCGGCGACGAGCGCACGCGGGTGGTCGTGCGCCGCGTGCCAGTGGTGGGCGATCTCGGCGGGGGCCCGCCCGGCGGCGACCAGGTGTGGCTGCGCCTCGATCGCGGCGGCGAAGCGCGCGTGCAACCGGGCGTGCTCGCCGGGCAGCAACTCGTCGTGTACGGCCTCGCGGACCAGCGCGTGCCGGAACTCGTAGTCACCGTCGCGGTCGGCCACCACCAACTGGGCGGCGACGGCGGTGCGCAGCGCCTCCTCCAGCTCGATCTCGGGCAACTCGGCGACCTCGGCGAGCAGGTCGTGGGCGAAGCGGGTGCCGCCGGCGGCCGCGATGCGCAGCACCCGCTGGGCCGGTTCGGGGAGGCGCTCCACCCGGGCCAACAGCAGGTCCCGCAACGTTTCCGGGAGCGCGGCGCAGCCCACCGGGTCACCGGCGACGGCCAACTCCTCGATGAAGAACGGGTTGCCCTGGGTACGGTCGTGGACATCGTCGACGGCACGGGTGTGCGGCTCGGCGCCGAGCAGGTCGGCGAGGATCGCCGCGGTGCCGTCACGGTCCAGTCGGCCCAGGTCGACCCGCTCCACACCGCGCGCCCGGTCCAGTTCGGCGAGGTACGGACGCAGCGGGTGCCCACGCTGCAACTCGTCGGTGCGGTACGTGCAGACCAACAGCAGCCGGCCCGGCCGGGCCGCCCGGACCAGGAAGCCGATCAGGTCCCGGGTGGAACGGTCGGCCCAGTGCAGGTCCTCGATGATCAGGACCAGCGGGCAGGCGTCGGCGAGCCGCTGGAACAACTCGGCGACCAGATCGAACAGGTAGCCGCGCGGGGCGTCACCCAGCGGCACGGCACGCGGGCCGGTCAGCGCCGCTGACGCCCGGCCCAACTCCGGTAGCAGCGGGGCGAACTCCGCCTCGTAGCCGGCGAAGACCTCGGGACCGTCGGCCCGCAGCACCGAGCGCAGAGCAGCGGCGAACGGCGCGAACGGCAACCCCGCCTCGCCCAACTCCAGGCACTGGCCGACCAGGACCCGCACCCCGCCGTCACCGGCCCCGCTGCCGAACTCCTCCAGCAGCCGCGTCTTACCCACACCCGCCTCGCCCCCGACCAGCACAGTGGTCGGCTCGCCCGCCCGGGCGCGGCCCAGCGCGTCCCGCAGTGCCGCGAGCTCGCGATGGCGGCCGACGAGGACTGAGCTGGCGGTGCGTACGGTCACAGGTTCGAGCATGCCACGCCCGCCCGCAACGCCCGCCCCGCCGATCGGCCGGTGTCCGGGCGGCGGGGCGGGTTCGAGTCGATCACCCGGCTCGGTCCGGCCGGCCGACCCGACGGGGGCGGTCACCGGCGGGCGTCGGCGGTGCGGCCGGACTGCCTGCGCCGCCCCAGCCAACCTTTACTGACCGGCCGGGACAGCGAGCGGGCGAGCCGTTCCGCAGCCGCCTCGGCGCGCAGCTCGGCGGAGTGGGAGCGGTGCAGGGTGAGCAGGAATTCTGCGTCGTTGCCGAACATGTCGGGCTCCTTCGTCGCGTCGTCGTCATCTGCTGACGACTCTTCGCGCGAAGGCCCCACCCGGGCATGGGCAGGACGCCTCATCTTCCCGACCGGCACCCTCCTTACCCGTCCGGTCCGGGCGCCTGAGGCGACGTAAGGTACTCAGTTGGCCCAGCACCCGGACGCGGATCAACGGGGCAGGCGGCGACCACTAGACTCTGCGGCATGGCAAAGCCCCAGGAGAAGGTCTCGTTCGGCCAGCGGCTGAAGCAGATCGGGATGGTGTTCCAGTTCACCGCCAAGCAGGACCGGTGGTTCGCGCCGCTGGTCGCCGCGGCGGTGCTGCTCCCGCTCGCCCTCACCGTGGTCGCGGTCATCTTCTGGGGCTGGATCTGGCTGCCGCTGGGCATCCTGTTCATCCTGCTCGCCGTGCTGATCGTGCTCAACCTGCGGTCCAACAAGGCGATGATGAACGCCGCCGAGGGGCAGCCCGGCGCGGCGGCGCAGATCATGGAGAACATGCGCGGCGACTGGCGGGTGACCCCGGCGGTCAGCTCCACCACCCAGATGGACATGGTTCACCTGGTGATCGGTCGCCCGGGCGTGATCCTGCTGGCCGAGGGCAACCCGCAGCGGGTGCGCGGCCTGCTCGGGCAGGAGAAGCGGCGGCTGGCCAAGGTGATCGGCTCCGCCCCCCTGCACGACTACGTGATCGGGCAGCAGGAGGGCGAGCTGCCCATCCGCAAGCTCCGGACCACGCTGCTGCGCCTCCCCCGCGCGCTCTCCGGCAAGGACGTCAACTCGCTGGACAAGCGGCTCAAGGCACTCACCGCCCGGCCGCAGATGCCCAAGGGCGCGATCCCGAAGAACATGCGGCCGCCAGGCGCCTTCCGCCAGTCGCGGGGCCGCTGACCCCTTCGGCCGTACGCCGAGAAGAGCCGGACCCGCACGGGCCCGGCTCTTTCGCGTCGTGGCCCCCGGAGAGGGACGCCACCCGTCGCGCGCACCCGCCTGTCACCCCGGCCTGACGCCCGTCCCGGAGGCCCGTCGCCCAGCACCTGCGCCTCGTCCGCTTGTCGCACCTGGCCCAGTCGCCCGTCGCCCGTCGCCCGTCGCCCGTCGCCCGTCGCCCGTCGCCCGTCGCCCGTCGCCCGTCGCCCGTCGCCCGTCGCCCGTCGCCCGTCGCCCGTCGCCCGTCGCCAAGATCCGAGCAACTTCCCTGATGTTGCTGCCTGCGACACGCGGGAGACACCAACATCCCTGGGGTAGTTCCATCCTGAGTTGGCTGGTCAGGGGGTCTTGACGGTGCGGGGGTGGCGGGGATGGAGCAGGTCAACCGCTGGTGATCTTCGCGGTGATCGTTTGCCGGTGGTGACGGTGTGGCGTGCAGAAGATAGATGAGCCCTCGGCCAGGGTGTTCGGTCGTGACACACAAAAACCCGGTGGCCGAGGGCTCGCCGCTTGTCTACCAGTCGAGCCTTGCGCTGTCCACGAAGACCCTGACCCTGGTCGTCAACGCGATCCGTCAGCACCGCTCACGGGTGCGTTCCCGATGGCGCAAGTTGTCCGATCACCGCGCGGCGATGATCGTGCTGGCGGTATTGCGCCATAACCAACGCCCTCACGACCTGGCCGCCGGCAACGGCATATCCGCCTCCACCGTCCGTCGATGGGTCGCGCAAGTCATCGCTGTCCTGGCCGCTGAGATGCCCCGCCTGTCACGGGTCCTGCGCCGCGCCCGCCACCACAGCGAGGTAGTCCTGCTCGACGGCACCCTCATCCCGGTCCAACGCCCCCACGACCGACACCGCCGCCGCACCCATTACAGCGGTAAACACAAAACCTTCGGCCTACTCGTCCTCGCCATCACCGACCTCAACGGCAACCTGCTCTGGACCTCCGCAGCCCTACCCGCACGCACCGCGGAAATCACCGCCGCCCGCCGCAACCGCATCCCCGCACACCTACGCGCAGCCGACCTCGCCGCCATCTGCGACCTCGGCTTCACCCGCCTCGACGACCAACCCGGCATCAGCCACACACCTCGCCCCCGCGGCGCTCACCCCGGCCACCCCCACGACCAACCCACCATCATCACCGGCCGCCGCGCCGCCCGCGGCAAACCCCTCACCCGCCACCAAACAATCGTCAACACCCTCATCAGCCGCGAACGAGCAACCAACGAACACGCCTTCAACGACCTCAAGAACTGGCGAATCCTCGACCGACTACGCGGCAACCACCACCACGCCACCACCCTGATCCGCGCACTCACCGTCCTCACCCAAACCCACACCACCCGCTAACCACCCACGGCAAACGATCAACCCAAAGATCACCTCACCACCAACCTGGACCTCCCACCCACCACCACCAACCGTCAAGACCCCCTGACCAGCCAACTCAGGATGGAACTACCCCCCTGATGTTGCTCGGATCTTGGTGCGCGGCGCGGGCGGCGTGCGCGGCGCGGGTGGCGCGGGTGGCGCGGGTGGTGCGCGCAGCGCGGGCGGCGCGGGCGGCGCGGGCGGCGCGGGCGGCGCGGGCGGCGCGGGCGCGGTCATGATCGTGCTCGAACCTGGTTGTAGTGGTCTCAGTGACGTGTGGATGCCACCACATCAAGGATCGAGGGCGATCTTGGGATCGCTGAGGCGGGCTCGGTCGCCTAAGCGGGCGCAGAGGGTCGGGTCAGCCGCGGGGCGCGTCGACGATGACCGAGTCGGCGAGGCGGTCGTGCAGGCCCCGGCGGTGCTCGTCCATGATCAGCGCGGGGACGACGAGGGCCAGCAGCAGGCCCCGGATCAACCCTCGGAGGATCCCGATCCGCCCGCCGTCGTGCCAGTTCACGCAGCGGATCTTCGTGATGTACATGCCGGGCGTCTGGGCGAACAGCCCGAGGAAGAAGCCGTAGACCAGCACCAGCACGAGCACCGGCGCCCAACCGTCGCGTACCGGGTCGGCGAAGAAGTTGGACACCAGCAGGCAGAGCACCCAGTCGATGATCAGCGCCCCGAACCGTCGCCCGAGGGTCGGCGGGGTGAAGGTGGGGTCGGTGGCCGGCGCTGCCGGGGCGTGCGGATTGGTCACAGCGGTCAAGGGTATCCGCGCCGTGACGGGGGCTTGCCGAGTGTCGCCGCCACTGTGTGCCGATTCAGGCCAAACGCATCAGATGTCACTAGACTGGCACAGTCGGTACGGCGTTCGCAGCGGACCGAGGCGTCGACCGGAGCGTCGCTGACGCTGCGCGAGGGACGTAACACGGCAGAAACAACGGAGACACGGCCGGGCAACCCCCCGGCCCTAGCGTCGCCAGAAGCCTAGCCACCCAGTGGACGTGCCAGGAGGATGTGTGTTCGCCAATCCCGAGGAACTGCTGCGATACCTCAAGAACGAGGACGTGAAGTTCGTCGACGTTCGTTTCTGTGACCTTCCCGGCGTGATGCAGCACTTCAACCTGCCGGTCGAGTCCGTCAACGACGACCTCTTCACCGACGGCCTCGCGTTCGACGGTTCGTCGATCCGCGGTTTCCAGGCGATCCACGAGTCGGACATGCTCCTGCTCCCGGATGTCGCCACCGCGTTCATCGACCCGTTCCGCGCGCAGAAGACTCTTGCGCTCAACTTCTTCATCCACGACCCGTTCACCCGCGAGGCGTACACCCGCGACCCGCGCAACGTGGCGAAGAAGGCCGAGGCTTACCTCGCGGCCAGCGGCATCGCCGACACCGCGTACTTCGGCGCCGAGGCGGAGTTCTACATCTTCGACTCGATCCGCCACGAGACCTCGGCGCACCAGTCGTTCTACTACATCGACTCGATCGAGGGCGCGTGGAACACCGGCCGCGAGGAGGCCGGTGGCAACCGCGGTTACAAGACCGCCTACAAGGGCGGCTACTTCCCGGTGCCGCCGGTCGACCACTACGCCGACCTGCGCGACTCGATCGTGCGCCGGCTGGTCGACACCGGCTTCACCGTGGAGCGCTCGCACCACGAGGTGGGCACCGCCGGCCAGTCCGAGATCAACTACAAGTTCTCGACGCTGCTGCACGCCGCCGACCAGCTCCAGCTCTTCAAGTACATCGTGAAGAACGAGGCGTGGGCCAACGGCAAGACCGCGACGTTCATGCCCAAGCCGCTCTTCGGTGACAACGGCTCCGGCATGCACACCCACCAGAGCCTCTGGCTCAACGGTGAGCCGCTGTTCTACGACGAGACCGGTTACGCCGGCCTGTCCGACACCGCCCGCTGGTACATCGGCGGTCTGCTGCACCACGCCCCGTCGCTGCTGGCCTTCACCAACCCGACGGTCAACTCGTACCGTCGCCTGGTGCCGGGCTTCGAGGCGCCGGTCAACCTGGTCTACTCGCAGCGCAACCGGTCGGCCTGCACCCGCATCCCGGTCACCGGCAGCAACCCGAAGGCCAAGCGCGTCGAGTTCCGCGTCCCGGACCCGTCGGCCAACGTCTACCTGGCCTTCTCCGCCATGATGATGGCCGGCCTGGACGGCATCAAGAGCAAGATCGAGCCGCCGACGCCGATCGACAAGGACCTCTACGACCTCCCGCCGGAGGAGTGGGGCGACGTCAAGCAGGTGCCGGGCTCGCTGCCGGCGGTGCTCGACTCGCTCGAGGCCGACCACGACTACCTGCTCGACGGTGGCGTCTTCACCCCCGACCTGATCTCCACCTGGGTCGACTGGAAGCGCGCCAACGAGGTCGACCCGGTGCGCCTGCGCCCGACCCCGCACGAGTTCGCCATGTACTACGACTGCTGAGCCTGATCAAGGCTCTGACCTGCAACAACAGGATCACTACTGATCTTGGGTACAGGTTGGGTACAACCTCACGGACGGCGGTCATGCCCGGCTCACAGCCGGCGTGGCCGCCGTTTCGTGTTGGCCGAGCGCACCGTCGATGAGCAGCCGGGTCCGGTCGAGCACGTCCGGCCACTCGTGCACGTAGGTGTTGAGCGTGATGGTCGGTGTGCTGTGCCCCAACGCGAGCTGCACCGTCTTCACCGACGCGCCCGCGTGGATCAGGACCGTCGCGTAGTAGTGCCGTAGTCCGTGAATCCCCCACCGCGCCGGCAGGCCGACCAGTTCCCGGGCGCTCGTCCACGTCCGCGAGAAGGTCGCCGCGTTGACGGGCTCGCCGCCGACACCCTTGAACAGCAGGCGTGCGGCCCGGCGGACCGGCCGGCGACGGTCCGTGTCGTCGTCAACTTCGACCGCGTCGCACCCGTCGGCCAGGTGCTGACGCAGCGCCACCGCCACGACGTCAGGCAGCTCGATGGTGCGGGCGCTGGTGCTGGTCTTGACCGGTCCGAGGAACGGTTGACGGCCCTTGAGCACCTTGAGTTGGCGTCGGACGTGCACCTCCCGCACGTCGAAGTCGATGTCGTCCACCTCTAGGCCGAGGATTTCGCCCAGGCGCAGGCCGCAGCCCGCCGCGAGATAGACCGTCGGGGCCAACCGGGCCGGCAGCAGACGCGCCAGGTCGTGCACCTGCTCCGCCGTGGGAAGGACCCGGCTCCCCCGGCTGACCGGCGGAAGCCGGATGCCCTTGTCGCACGGGCTGGCCGAGATCAGCCGGTCCCGCACCGCCATGGCGAACATCGAGCTGAGGTAGGTGTAGACCACCCGCAGCGTGGTCGGAGCGAGGACCGTCGACCGGTCCCGTATCCATCCCTGGATGTGGCTCGGGCGGACATCCTTGATCTGCTGCGCGCCCAGCCCCGGCAGCACGTGCAGCCGGACAGCGTGCTCCACCCGGACGGTGGTGCTGTCGGTGTGGAGTTGGGCGTCCCGCCACAGCGAGGCGAGGGCCGCGACGGTGATGCGGCCCGCCCGGTCATCGATGTACTGACCCCGGCTCAGGTCGGCGCGCACGTTGGCGTCGTGGCGGTCGGCATCCACCTTCCGCTCGAACAACTGCGTACGCGTCTCGCCGAGGTTGTCCGTCCAGCGGACCCGCCACCGCTTGCCCCGCCCGTGCCGTTTCGACGGCACCCGGGCACCGTCAGGGCCACGCGCGTTCAGGTACCACAGGTCATCGACGGGCATGGCCTACGCCGCCTGCTCCGCGACCCAGGACCGCACGTCCTGCGGGTCGTACCTCAGGTGCCGTCCGACCTTGGCCGCCGGTGGCCCGAACCGGCGGTGCCGCCATTGGTACAGGGTGCCCACCGGCACGCCCAGGAAGGCGGAGACATCCTCCACCGTCCACAGCCGGTCGACAGCGCTTGTCTGCCTCTGAGTGCTCATCGGTCCAGTGCTCCATTCCACGACTGCGATGGCCGACTGTCGGCCGATTAGGTGTCAAGGTGGGCTTGACGCTGGATCGCGCGTCAGCCGACGAGGGTCTGCAGGTACTCGCGCGCCGCGTCCTCGTGCTCTCGGGCCATCGCGGCGGACGCGTTGGCGAGCATGGCGTCTGCGGTGGTGTGCCAGCCGGCGCCCACGAATTGCAGGAAGTTGACCACCAGCGTGGTCGGCTCGGTGCCGGCCGCGGCTTCCTGCGGGCCGCTGCTCTGGGCACGGCGGAACACGATGCGTTGGTTGCGCAACAAGGCGAAGGTGATCGAGTAGCGGCGCGACTTGGTGAGGAAGTGGCCGCCAAAGCCGAGCATGTGCGCCCAGCGGCGCAGCCGCCGCCAGCCCCGGGGCGTGCCGAGCATCCAGCACGCGTCGATGAGGCGTTCGGCGTGGCTGCCGGCCGGGTCGGCGTAAATGTCGATGCTGTCGGCGGTCAGCCGATTGGAGGCGTGGCCGGTGACCTCGGTCGATTTGGTGGCGTACTTGGCCAGGTACGCGGCGACCTGCGCGTCGGTCACCTCACCCCGCCCGGCCACGGTAATTACCTTGGTGAGCACCTGCGTGCCCCAGGTGATCGGCCAGCCGCCGGGGCGGGCAGGGTGGTCGGCGGTGGTGAAGCCGACGGTGGCGGCAGCGTGGTCGACGGCGGCCACCAGGTCGGCGGCGTCGAGCTGCGGCGGTGCCGGCACGATGGCGTCCGGGTCGCCCGCGTCGCGACCGTCGAGCCGGATGATGGCGTGGAAGTGCACGACGCCGCGTCGTTGCATCTCGGCGGCCTTCCCGAACGACAGCCGCACCGGGGACACCCACCGGGTCTTACCGGTACGCGGCGAGGTCACGGGGATGTCGGGGATGCCGCGAGCGGCGGCCAGCCGGTGCATGTAGCGGTTGATGGCGATGGTGGTGCGCCGCCACAGCTCCCCGGCCGAGAGGTTCCAGACCACCTGCGCGTCGTGGTCGTAGCAGTCCAGGCACAGCGGGGTGCCCAACCGGGCGTCGGTGTCCTCGTGGCGGGCGAAGCAGACCAGCCGTACGCCGTGCGGGCACATGGTCGGCTCCCGGCGGGCGTGGCACGGCTCCGGCCGGCAGTCGCACGAGGTGCGCCGGGTGCAGGTGTGCCGCTTGACGTAGCGGGTGTGCACCTCGCCGAAGGACGGGGCGGTGAAGGTGGGAAAGACCGCCGGGTGGTGGGCGACCTGCTCCGGTACGCCTTTGCCGCCGACGAGGCCGGCGCGCACGACCTGGTAGGCGTCGCGTTGGTAGAGCTTGGAGCAGGTCGGGCAGACGGCGGCGCGGCGGTTGCCGCACGGCTTGTAGATGACGCCGTCGGGCATGTCGGCCGTTGACCGCTCGGACAGGAGACGGCCGGTGGCGGCCTCGACGGTGGCCATGGTGCCGACCAGGCGGACCGGGCGGGTGCAGCCAGCGGCCGGGCGGACGTGGCGCAGCCAACCGGCGAAGTCGGGTTGCGTCAGCCGGGCAGCGGCCTGGAGCCGGATATCGGCGGACGTGGCGTACCAGGGTGGAGCGGTCGGCTCGGCGCACGGGGCCGTACCCGAAGCAGATGCTTCGGGTACGACGGTCAGCGTCGAGACGGTCAACGGGTCGCCTTCACGGGGCGTCCGTTGGCAGGCTGGACGGGTCGGTTGTTGGTGTTCGGGTCGAGGCCCAGGACCGCGAGGGCTTGCGTGGCCTCATCGGAGGTCACCTTGAGGCGGACGGCCAGTTGGCCCGGGGTGATCGGCGTGCCGTGCTCGGTGCGGTACTGCTTCGCGACGCGGGTCGCTCGGGCGAGCAGGTCCGGGGCCACGATCGGCAGCGGCAGTTGGGCAGCGTCAGACGCGGTGACAGGAGTGTCAGTGGTGGACGGTGCCAACGTCGGTGCCGGGGTGACATCAGGCTTGCTCGGACGGGGACGGGCGGGGCGGGCAGTCGCATCGGGCCGGGGCGTCGACGGCTCCGGGGCCGGGACCGATCGCGGTGCGGTGATCCGGTCGGCCAGTTGCGCCGGGGTCGGGATCTCGGGCCGGGCCGGCGTCGGTGCCGGCTCAGCGGGTTCGGTAGCGGGAACGATGGGCAGCTCGGGCCGGACCGGCGTCGGTGCCGGGACGGCGGGAACGGTCACGGTCGGAGTTGGCGTCGCGGCGGGTGCCGGGACGGTGCCGGTGGCGGCGGCCGGGGTTCGGCCGCTTTCCCGGCGGAGCAGAGCGCGCATGTGCACGGCCAGGCCGGCGACGGCCGGCGGCAGTGCCCCGACGATCGCGGCCAGGACCACGCGCCAGGGTTCGACGTTGGTGGACATGGTGTCGAGCAGGTGGTAGGCCGACTGGGCAGCGATGCCGATGCCGGCCGCACCGTAGGTGTTCTTCTTGGCGAACGCGGCGACCCGTGCGGGCACGGGAGCCATCCACAGCACCAGGGCGACGACCACGTAGCCGTCGACCGCGATGGGCATCAGCCAGGCCAGAGCGAGGCTGACCGAGGTGCCGGGGACTGTGATGCGGTCGGTGAAGCCGGCGAGTTCGGCCAGCGCGATCCAGGTGGAGGCGGACAGGCCGAACGACGCGGCCAGCACCGCCCACGAGGCGATCGACGCCAACCGAGGCTCACCGGCCGCCGGCCGAAGGTTCGTCGGGTTGGTGGTCATGCCGTGGCCCTCCCATTGGTGAGGCCGAACAGGGTCGGTTCCTCACGGGAGGCCGGCGGCGTGGGTTGGGCCGCCCTGCGGGTTGCCGCCCGGTTGGACCGGGCGGTCTTGAGGTTGTGCAGGTCGGCGAACTGGTCAGGCGTCAGCACGTTGAGCGCCTGCTTGTCCTCGCCGCGCCGCCGGTAGAGCAGGGGGCGGACGGTGGCGTTGGTCGGGCAGTCCGTTACCCCGTCGGGGTAGCGGAAGCCGCAGCCCGGGCACAGTGACCGTGCCGGGCTACCGGGGTGGTGATCGGCGAACACCTGCGCGAGGGTCGCCACCGTGATGCCGAGGCCGGCGCGGATGAGCCGCTCGTCCAGGGCGATCCGGTCGGCGCGGTCGCCGTAGCGCATCTGCACCGCCTGCCGGGACACGCCCAGCCGGTCGGCGATCTCCGCCCAGGAGTACCGGTACGGAGGCTGACGCAGGCCGGTGACAGCGAGCCGGGTCATGGCGTCCACGTCGGTGGACAGCGCCGCGAGTGACCGCAGCGCCTCGATGTCGCCGGCAGCGACCCGACGGGCGTACGCCCGCAGGATGCGCCGCACGAACGCGTCGAACTCGGTGGTTTCCACCGACCGCTTGGCGCGCTTCGTACGGGTGCGCGTCAAGCCGGGCTTGACGGTGTTCTTGTTCATGCCGCACCACCGTTGGTGCGGTCCCACGCGTCGGCCGCCGCGTTGAGGACGGCGACGACAGCGTCGGCGGTCTGGCCCTTGGCGTCGTTGAAGTCGTAGGCGTTGTCGAGCCCCTTGTAGTACTGGCCGTCGGAGAACCGGCAGGCCAAGTACCAGTCCAGGTAGGTCAACGCCGCCTCGAAGTCAGCGAACTCCGGGGCGTCGAACATCTGCGCCGGGGCGTCGACAGGTCCGCCGTAGCAGACCATGCCGACCGCGCCGACCAGACAGGCCGGGGGCGTGAACGACCCCGACGTGGCGTCGTAGTAGGCGCCCTGCGTCCAGCCGTGGCGGGACAGGTACAGGGCGGCGTCCCGCAGCGCGCGGGCCGGGGTGGTCACCTGCTCGGCAACCGTGTTTTGGGTAGCGTGCATGACGGCAGCTCCTTCCGGGCTGTTGATGGGGCGGGTCGGCGGCCTCGGGCGGCTTTCCAGGGCGAGCCCGTTGCTGTCGGCCCGTTTCTATGGGGTTCGGCGCTGTGGGCGGACCATCCGCCGCAAGGCCGCGTCGAACTCGGTGACGATCCGCATCAGGTGCGCCCGGGCGTTGGTGTCGCCGGCCGCGAGGCTGATGCGGGTGCGGATCTCGGCGTGCTGGCTGCCGTCGGCGGCCAGCACCCGGGTCAGGACCACCACACCGCGACCGGGAACCCGCAGGGTCACCGGCTGTGCCCGGTGCTCGCCCAGGCCGCAGGCGTGCCCTCGGGCGCACCACTCCGGGTGCAACAGGTGGTCATCGGCGGCAGGCCAGGTCGGGGACGTGGCCGGCCGGGGTCGGATACGGATACTCATGCCGCACGCTCCTTGCGGTTGGCCCGCATGCGGGCGGCGTGGATGGCGATGCGAGCGCAGGCCGCGTCATCCAGGTACGCGGCTTTGATCAGTTGCGGGGTGCCGCCCTCGGCGATGAGCAAGCCCACGCCGGGGTTGGTCGGGCTGATCGTGTTGGACGACCAGCCACGGTCCGCCCACCCGTGCCCCAACACGATGTCGGAGGACACGTTGGTGGTGCACCGGAAGGCGCACCGCCAGGCGAACAGGTCCCGCAGGCTCGTCGGGATGATGTCGGACGAGGGGCGTTGCGTCGCCGCGACGACGATGATGCCGACCGCCCGCCCTCGGGCCACCAGGTCCCGCAGCAGACCCGCGAAGTCCTCCCGGGTCTTCTTGTCCCCGACGGTGGCCGAGAAGTAGGCGATCTCGTCGATGGCGACGAGGATCGGGCTGAACACGTCATCGCGTTGGGTCTTCCGGCGGCCGGCCACTTCCAGGTAGGCGTACCGGTTGTCCATCACGATCTGCATCCGCCGCAGCGTGGCCAGGGCATGCGTGATGTCCGGGCCGACGAACACGTCGGCGCAGCTCTTCCACTGGCCCAACTCGACCTGCTTGCCATCGAGCAGGCACAGCCGGCAGTCCAGCGACAGGGCGGCGTGAGCCACGATCAGGTTCAGCAGGGTCGACTTGCCGCCGCCCGGTTCCCCACCGATCAACAAGTTGCGGTAGATCAGCGGGACCCGCACCGGGTGGCCGAACTCGTCCACCCCGACATGCACCGGGTCGAAGATCGACACGGTCGGATCAGCGGGCACGCCACCCGGTACGGGAGAAGCGGTCAGCGTCGACATCGCTGGCCCGCTCAGGCCGCCGCCGGCGCAGCGGTCGACCAGGGGTCATCCGCCGGCGCTTCCGGGGTGAACCCGTCCCCGTTGCGGGTGCGGGCCATCTTCTTCACCGTCGCCGTGGCAAACCGCAGCGACGGGCCGACCTCGTCCACGTCCAGGCCGTACGCGGAACGCTTCTCGCCCTCCTCGTTCTCCCACCGCGACAGCCGCAGCCGCCCGGCCACCACCACGCGGGTGCCCTTGGCAAGGGACTCGGCGATGTGCTCCGCCAGGTCCCGCCACGCGGTGCAGGTCAGGAACAGCGGGTCACCGTCGCGGTACTCACCCGAGTTGCGGTCGAACACCCGAGGCGTGGACGCCACGGTGAACTTCACCAGCGCCACCCCGGCCGGGGTGAACCGCAGCTCCGGGTCGGCGGTCAGGTTGCCGACCACCGTCACGGTCGTGTCGTTTGCCATTGCGATCTCCTTCGAGATTGTTGGAGGTGAACCGCCCTGTTGGCGGTCACCGCACACACCCCGGTCAGGGCGTGTGAGTCTTGGTTTCAGCGGCGAGGGTTGCGCTGCTCCGGTGCCGGTTCCGGCACGTCGAGCAGGTCCAGGCCCAGCGGCGGCATAGCCGGCGACACCGGGGCGTCCTCGTCGCGCATCCACGCCACCCAGGCCGACAGCGGCGACGCCACCAGACCGGTCAGCGGGTCACGACGGGTGATGTCGACCCGCACCAGCGCGGCATGCTTGGCCGACGCGCGGACCATCCGCGCCTCGCCCGCCCAGCAGGCCACCGCGAGCTTGTCCGCCTTGCCGTCCAGGTCCGTCAGGTCCAGGCCCGGCCGCAGCCACACCCACACCCGCTCCCCGGCCGGCGTCGGCCGCGCCCACAGGATCAGCGGCAACCGGCCCGGATGCAGCCGCGACGCGGACCGGATGAACTCCGCGAAGCACAACCGCAGCCGGTGCCGCACCACCACGCACCACACCCACGCCGACACCCGCCGACGAAGCCGACCGACACCGAAGACCACGCCCAGTACCAGGGCCAGGAGCACCAGCGGGACCGCCGGATGCGTCGCCCGAGACAGGTACGCCATGCCCACGAACACCGTGACCGCAGCCACGATCTCCAACGCCCACCACCACAGCACCCGCAGCGCCGGCCACACCCGGACCACGCACGCGACCACCAGGCCGCACACGCCGCCGGACAACAGTCCGACCACCACCGCGAGCACCAGCGGCAGCGCCACCGACGCGGTAGCGGCCACCACCAGGGCGACCGACGCCGCCACGACGAGGAACGCCACCCGAGCCTTCTGCGCGTACGACCGCGACACCGGCGTCTCCACCAGCGTCACCGCACCCACCGGGCGCTCACCGAACATCCCTGACTTCGCCATGCCCAACCTCCCCTTACTTATCCATGGGCATCCGTGCGACTCAGTACCGACTTGACCGTACTGACTGACTCGGTACAGGTCAAGCGTGGTGACGCATCGCGCTGTGTTGATCCCTGGGTGTAAGAGTGCGAGGCTGGGAAGTGCTCTTTCGACCCTCCGGCGGGGGTACCCATGATGGGTAGGCCACTGACGGATGTGGATGAGGAGCGACCGACGGGGTGGAGGCATTGATGTCGCAGCGAGTCAGCGGGATTGCTCTCCCGCGCCATGTCCTAGAGCGCGAGGACATGCGTGCCGCGCTCGCTCGGCATGACTTCGGGACAGTGTTCATGCTGGCTCGGAAATGGGCTGGCATCAGCTATTCGCGAATTGCGGAATCGTGCTCAATAAAGCCCGAAAGAGTCGGCGCTCTTGCCCGTGGACAGGGCAGTATCGCAACATACGAAAAGATCAGCATAATCGCAGATGCGATGCGAATTCCGGGGCATATGCTGGGCTTGGCTCCCCGAGACTGGGAGGCCGGCCAGGCGGCAGCCCGAGATGCCCGAGGTGAGACCGTGAATCGACGTGATTTCCTGCGCGTATCTGCCGTCGGTGCCGGCACCCTGCTCGGTGCTGTTGACGTCGTAGACCTGTCCTCCGGGCGACGCCTCGGCGAGAAGCTGCCGAAGGTACTCGCGCGACGGACGGCGCGACTCCGTCGCCTCGATGACGTCCTGGGCGGAGGCGACACCGTTCGCCTTTACCTGTCCGAATACGAGATGACCAAGAAACTCGTGGCGGGCGGCACTTACACAGAGACGATTCAACAGCGCCTGCTCGCAATTCTGGCGGAGCAGGCGCAGCAAGCTGGATGGGCTGCGTTCGACGCAGGGAACTTGGACCTATCGAAGCGGCTCTACGGCGAAAGCCACGGGATAGCCAATCAAGCGCACGCGCCTCACCTCGCCGGAAACGCTCTGGCGTTCCTGGCCTATCAGACCGTGGGCGGCGATCCCCGCGAAGCCGTGGCGATCGCGGAGGCTTCTTGCGCCGCAGCCGGCGAAGAAGCCCCGGCCACCGTCACGGCTCTGCTGCACGAGCGTCGAGCTTGGGCGCACGCTGTCGTCGGAAATGCCCGTGAGACTGATGCGGCCCTGGCAACGGCGCGCGCTGCGTTGGAGCGTCGCAACGCGACCGAGGAACCTGACTGGTCGACGTGGGTTGACGACCAAGAGGTGACCATCATGACCGGCCGCTGCTGGGCGGAACTTGGCCGGCCGTTGCGCGCCGTTCCTCTCCTGGAGGGCGTACTAGCTGGCTTCGACGACGCCCACGCCCGAGACAAGGCCCTGTACTCGTGCTGGCTGGCGGACGCCTATGCCACGGCGGGGGAGCCGGAGGAAGCCGCCCGGGTCGCTGGTCGAGTGCTGGACCTCTCCGAAGGCGTCGCCTCCGTGCGACCACGCCAACGTCTCAGCCCGGTTCTACAACGACTGAGGGACCACGCCGCCGTGCCAGGGGTGCGGGAGGTGTTGGAGCGCGCCAGGGCGTAGCCCTTACGGCTCCACGTCCAGCAGGAGGGTCCGGCTGACCCACGCGGCATACTCGTCCGAACTCATCACGATCGGCACAGCCGCGATCTCGGGGTTCTGCCAAGGGTGATGGTCTTGGAGGAAGGCTCGTAGATCCTCGAAGCGCTGCGCATGCGTCTTCAGGAGAAGCTGCCACTCTTCGCCGGTGCCGAACTCACCCTGGTGCCAGAAGGCTGAGATGACAGGCCCGACGATTTGCGCGCCAGCAGCAAGCCTTGCTTCCACAACGAGGCGCGCCAGCTCGACAGCCGCCTCACGCGTCTCCACAGCGGTGGACACCTGCAAGACGGTCCAGGGCTGCTCATTGCTCGCGTCAACGGCGCGACTTCCGAGCCGGGGGCGACCCTCGTGCCAGGACACGATGGTTCGCGGGCGCCATAGATGGGTGCGGCCGAACGTCTTGTCAGGCTCCGGCATCTGGCCACGGTTCCGGTAGGAACTCACGGTCCCGACTTGGACGCCGAGGTACTCGGCGACCTCCGACGTCGTCCACCACTCCGCGTCTGTATCAGGGCTCGTCACATACGCCATTCTGCCCGCGTTGAACGATCATCGCACCTATGCATCCCCTCGCCCCGTCCGGAGCTCGCTGTCAGGTTGTGCTTCATCCGGCGACCTGGCGCGCGACGACGTCTCCAGCTCGATCGACGGCGCTGCGCCCGACGAGGACCAGGACTTCTGGCGCTCTGTCACCCCGCCCGGGCACTACCCGTTGAGGCTTATCGGCCCGTATCGTTGACCTGTGTCGCTAGAAGCAGGCGAACCGCCAGCGGGAACCTTGAAGTCGCAGACTGGCGGCGAGGGGGCCGTGTCGGAGCAAGAAGAGCTCCTCCGTGAACTCCTCCGACTCCAGTCCGAGCATGCCGCCGCAATGGACGCCATCCAGCGAATGGAGAATGCCGTTCGCCATGAGGGCCGTCCCGCCCGCTTCGGGCGTCACAAATTGGTATTCCTCTGGGGCCTGATGGCCCTCGTCTTCATTCTCGTGCTCCTCTCGACGTTGTGGATGGAAGTGCCTTTATCGAACGAGCCGGTGGCTGGCGTCGCTGCGGCTCTGATAGGTCTATGCGCAGCGCTCATAGGGCTCATCCTCAGCCAACGGGAAGCGTGGGGAAGGGCGCGAGTGTTACAGGGCGCCGCGAAGGTCTTGCATGACTGGCTCAGGGTCCTGGAGGAGAAAGAACTCGACATCGAGGCGCGTTTGGAGACTGTGCGGATCCGTGAGGATGTCCATCGAAGGCGGGTCGAGAGCGAGGTGGACGTGCTGCGCCGCCAGTTGGAGATACTGAACCGCGAAGCGCAGGCGATACAGCAGCCACAGCAGGAACGTCCCAGCGGGAGCGGACTGTGACCACAGGCCGCATGCGCCCTCGTCCGACGGTAGGTGAGTCCCTTGAGAAGGTACCTTCCCCTGTGGGGCAGGGCTTACCTCGTAGCGTCGACCGACGGCCGACAACTGCCCCGACTGCCCCCGTCAGCACACCACTGGTCGCCGCTGCTTCACTCAGGTTCAGCCCGGAAGCAGCCGCCGAGCACGCTGCCGCCATCGCGAAGTACATCTCCAGCCTCGAACTCATAAGCAGAGCAATCGCCGATCAGAAGCAGTCTGATGACGTCTCCGCACATCACGTAAGGACTGCGGCAGAGTCGCTGGGAACTTCCGGATCGAAACGCGACCGAAGGCTGTCCGAGATGGGCACCCTGCTCACCGGTGCGGCGCTGGGATACCTGGGCAACGTTGCCATCTCTGACGACTACACCTGGAAGAACTTCGTCATCTTTACGGTGCCGTTCGCAATCGGACTGTTCCTATACGCGTATACCCTCGGCCGGGACTGAACCCGTCAGAACGGCTCGTCCTATCAGCCCGTAGCTGGACCCCGAATTGGGCGCTCCGAGATCAATCTCCTGCCGGTGAGAACTTTCCATACGTCTTCAAGGCGGCCCTTCGGGCCGCGTCGTCGGACCCCTGCCGGTTCCGCCTTATGCCTGCGGCAACGGCGGACCGGCAGTCGGACGCACCGATGCCCCACGCCGCTCGGAACTCGGCGCAGGGCACGGAGGATCGGTTGGGTCAGCGCGGCTCGGGCGGATCTGGCACAGCGCGATGTCGACTCATCTCGGCGAAGGCCAGCCGCTCAAGGCGTCGCTGGACCGCGCTCGGCTGCCGCTCGAACGACATCGCCAGCTCGTCAATGCTGTGGCCGGCCAGGTAGCCCTTCATCAGCTCCGAGTCAGCCTGCGGTGTCCATGGGCGGTATGCCTTCGGGTGACGCTGCCGGATCTCGGCGATCCCACCGGGGTCGGCCTTGAGGTCAACGTCGGTGTGTGCCAACTCGTACTCGTCTTCCTCGTCCGGTGGGTCGAAGACCCAATCGGGTTCGCCCCGCTCCTGCTCGCCCCAGTCCGGTTCATCCATACCTATCAAGGTAATGACGTTGATGTGAGCGGGGAAGCACAGATCGTGACCGGAACCCTCTAGGGCTTGCCGACCGGCAAGCGCCTCGCCTCCGGCGGGTAGGGCCTCCGGCCGTACGACCCGGGGATGGCCTCCGGCGGTCGGGGCTACTCGCCCCGAACCCTCGGCGACTCTGGGATGCCTCGGCCGCAACCGGGGACCCGTCGCCCACCAGAGGCCACCAGACCGCGCCGACCTGGTCCAGGTCGTACGTCCAGTGGGGCGCTCCACCTGGACCAGGTCGGCGCGGCCCGGCAGGGCGGAGCCTGCGCGACGGGATGCCGCACCGGTCACCATCGGAACCGCTCGCACACAACCCCACCCCATGATCATTAGGTACACGAGGGGTACAGACGCCGCCTGGAAACACTGGACAACGATGGAAATTGATATACGGCGTACGGCCTGCTCAGCGGCATGATCGATGCCACTCCCCCAGGTCAGCCGCCATGGGCGGTTAGTTCGCCATGTACTACGACTGCTGAGCAGTCACTCGTACACCGGCCGGGCCGGCTCCGCGATCGCGGAGCCGGCCCGGCTCGTCTCGCCCACTGCCTTTGACGCGCTGGAGGCAGCAACTTCGGGGATGTTGCTGCCTCCGGGGCGCTGGAGGCAGCACTTTCCCCGAAGTCGCGCGGATCTCGGGCTAGGCGCGAGCCCGTCGGAGCACCGACACGAGGACGGTCAGGAGCAGGGCGGTCATCGCCAGGGCGCCGGGGGCCTTGGTGAAGCGGGCCAGGTTCGTGCCGTCCGGCAGGGCGAGGAAGGCCGCCACGGCGGCGGGCGGCACGAACCACGTCGTCCGCGTGGCGGTCAGCGCGAGCAGCGCGAGGGGCCAGGTCGCGTACCAGGGGTGGAAGACCGGGGACAGAACGACGGTCGCGACCAGCGCCAGCGCGGCGCCGCGCAACACCACCCGGGAATCCGCCGCCCCGACCCGCGCCGCCCCGACCCGCGCCGCCTCAACCCGCGTAGGTGCAACCGGGGCCCGGCCGCCGTCGGCAGCCGCGTCATCATCGGGTACGGCGACCACCCGCGCTCGGGTGTGGTCCAGCCGGCGCAGTGTCCGCCAGGACCGCCACCAGAGCACCACCAGCAACCCGGCGAGGAGCAGCAGGGCGGCCGCCCGCACCACCGGTACGGCCTGCGGGTCCCGACCGACCAGCGCGCCGACGTAGTCCACCACGAACCCGACGGCGGTGGGTGGCGACGTCCACTGCTCGGAGTCGCCGCTGTGCGTCAGCCCGCCCACCCAGCCGAAGCCGAGACCGGACAGCGCCGAGGTGACCAGCACCGCGCCGACGAGCCCTCCGGCCAGCCAACCGCCGTCGCGCAGCAACGCCCGCAGCGTGTACGGGCGCCGCATCCCGGCCAGCACGGCGAACGGCACCACCACCACGGCGGTGGCCTTCACCGTGACCGCCAGCCCGAGCAGCGCTCCGGCCAGCAGCAACCCTCCGGCCAGCAGCAACCCTCCGGCCAGCGGCAGCGCCCCGGCCAGCGGGAGCGCCCCGGGCCGACCCGGTCGCCGGATCGCCACCAGCAGCCCGCAGAGCAGCAGACCCAGCATCACGGCGTCGTTGTGCGCCCCGGCCACCAGGTGTACGCCGACCAGCGGCCCGGCCAGCGCCAGCCAGGCTGCCCGCCGGGTCGGCACCCCGGCGGCACCGGCCAGACCGGGCAGGCAGAGCGCGGCCAGCACCAACCCCGCCACGGCGATGACCCGCAGCGCCACGATCGTGCCGGTCAACCCGCCACCGAGGTCGACCGCGAGCGCGGCGAGCAGGACGAACACCGGCCCGTACGGTGCCGGGGTGTCCCGCCAGATCGGCGCGACGGTGTCCAGCCACGGGCAGCCCGCCGCCGCCACCCCCACCGCGTACGGGTCGACGCCGTGCGCGTACGTCCAGCCCTGGCAGGCGTACGAGTAGACGTCCCGGCTGCCCAGCGGAGGCGCGAGCAGCAGTGGCAGCGCCCACAGCCCGGCGGTGACGTACGCCGATCGGGTCGACGGGGCACCGTCGCGCAACGACCACCACGCGCCGACCAGCAGCACGGTGCCGAGCAGCCAGCAGGTCAGCGTCGCCGGACCGTCCGGGGCTCGCCAGATCGACGCCGGTGTCGCGCCGAACGGGGTGTCTGGTAGCGCGCCGCCGAGGTATCCGGCCACGGCGAGCAGGATCGCGCCGGCCAGACCGACGTAGCGCGCCACCGAGGCCGCCACCGGACCAGCAGCCAGCGCACCGGCCGCCAGCGAACCAGCCGGGCCGCGCGAACCAGCCGGGCCAGGCGGGCCAGACGAACCAGGCGGGCCGGGAGCGGTCACCGGCGCACCTTCCCTCAGTCGGCGGCGACCGGCTGACGGGTCGCCCGAGCCGACCGTACCAACCGGACGACCACGACGATCACCAACAGCGTCATCAGCGGCGCCCCGACCGTCTTGGTGTAGCGGGGCAGGCCGGTGCCGTCCGGCAGGATCAGGAACGACGCGACCAGGGCGACCACGAGGAACCATCCGGTACGCCGGGCGGTGGCGGCCAGCACGAACAGCGGCCACGTCCAGTACCAGGGGTGCACGACCGGGGCGAGTGCGACGGTGACGGCGAGCGCCAGGCCGGCGTAGAACAGCGGGTCCCGGGTGCGGGCCCGCCACCAGAGCCAGACGAGCAGGACGGCCAGCAGCACCACGGCGATCCCGCGCGTCACCGGCAACGCGTCGACGTGACCGCCGAACGGCACCGCGAGGTAGCCGATCGTCTGCCCGACGGCGGTGGGTGGGGAGGTCCAGGCGATGGCGGCACCGCCCTGGGAGAGCCCGCCGATCCAGCCGAAGTCCAGCCCACCGGCGACTGTCACTCCCACGACGGTGGCGACGGCACCGCCGACCACCCAGCCGCCGTCACGGATCAGCGTCCGGATCCGGTACGGCCCGGCGGTCGCCGCCAACGCGGCGAACGGGACCACCACCACGGAGGTGACCTTGATCGCCACGGCGATGCCGAGGAGCAGCCCGCCGACCAGGAGCATTCCGCGCCGACCCGGGTTCGAGGCCACCACGGCCAGCCCTCCGACCAGCGCGGCGAGCATCAGCACGTCGTTGTGGGGGCCGCCGATCAGGTGCGTGGCGACCAGCGGGCAGCCGAGCGCCAGCCACACCGCCCGTCGGGCGGGCACCCCGGCCCGGCGGGCCAGCACCGGCAGCGCCCACGCGGTCAGCGCCACCCCGACCAGGGACAGGGCCCGGAACAGCACGACGCTGGCGTTCAGCGACCCGGTGACCTCGACCACCGCACCCGCGATGAGGACGAACAGCGGCCCGTACGGCGCCGGGGTGTCCCGCCAGATGACGGAGACCGTGTCCAGCCAGGGGCAGGGCAACGCGGAGACGCCGTGCTCGTACGGGCTGATGCCACCGGCGAAGCTGGCACCCTGGCAGGCGTACGCGTACACGTCACGGCTGCCGAACGGGGGCGCGACGAGCAGCGGCAGCAGCCACAGCCCCACGGTGACCAGCGCCCAGCGGGTCGACGGCACCCCGTCGCGCAGCGCCCACCAGGCGTACGCCAGCAGGCCGGTGCCGACCAGCCAGGCGGCCAGGACCAGTGGCCCGTGGGGGCCCTGCCAGATGCTGACCGGGGTGCTGCGTAGCGGGCCGCTCGGGAACGCGCCGCCGAGGAACGCGGACAGCGCGAGCAGCGTCGAGCCGACCAGGCCGATCCAGCGCGCGAGGTGGGGAGGCACGCCCGACATGCTGCCAGCCCTCGGGTCGGAGGGCGACGGCAGGCACCGTCAGCAGTGCTCGGCCGGCGCCAGGTCGCTGCTGATCGTGTAGTCGCCGGCCGCGCGGACCCGCACCTCGGTCCACCCGTCCGCACCGGGGCGCAGGCAGCCGTCCGGGCCGCTCAGCGACAGCCACCGCGACCAGCGCACCCGCACCGGCACGTCGCCGGGCGGAGCGGTCAACCGCACCGAGCCCCGGTCGGAGGCGACGAGCCGGCCCGGTACGCCGACCAGCGGCGTCGGGTCGGCCACGGCGTACAGCCGCCAGGTCGCATCACGCCAGACCTCCCGCAGGTACGGCAGGCCGGCGCGGATCAACGCGGCCTCGTCCCGACCCCACCGGTCGGCGGGGGCGTCCGGTGCGACGGCCACGTAGGTCACCGCCTCGTCGTGGAGCCACCGCTCGTAGGTCTGCGCGTTCAGGGTGCCGTCGTAGAACAGCGCGTTGCGGTCGCTGTCGACCTGACGTTCCCAGCCACGGGCCAACGGCACGGTCGGTGGCAGGTAAGCCGACTCCCAGTGGTCGCGCAGCGGCACCACCTCGACCCGTCCGACGGGTTGCCGCCGGTGCAGTTCGTCGACGAGCGGTCGGTGGAACGCCGGGGCGCTCTCCGGCGCACCGGCCCGGGTGACGTCGCTCGTCATCACCGGCGACTGCCACCACACCAACGCGGCGAGCAGCCCGGCCAGCCACGGGCCGGGCAGCGGAGCGTACCCGGCCAGCACGGGCAGCGCGAAGAGCAGCGGCAGGCGCAGCGCGTTGGACCCGATGGGGCTGGGCACGTAGTAGGCCCCGACCAGGAGCAGGACGGTGAGCGCCGCGCCGACCCGCAGCACCCGGCGGCGTCGCGGCAGCAGGACCGCCACCAGCACGGCGAGCGCGACGTTGATCCGCATCGACTCGGCCGAGTACGGCTGGGTGCCGCCGTTGCCGAAGAGGAGCGCGATCGGCGCGAGCGTGACCGCCGGGGCCAGGGCCAGGACGAGACCCTCCGCCAGTGGACCCTCCGCCCGCCACCCACCCGCCAGCGGGCGGCCCGGTCCGTCGCCGCGCCGCAGGGCGGCCAGCAGCAACGCCGCACCGGCCAGCCCGGTGAACAGGCCGGCGACCGGGCTCGCCGCCGTCGCCAGGGCGGCGCAGACCGCGGCCAGCGCCAACCGGAGCGGACGCGGTGGGCGTTCCGTGCTGACGGCGCAGAGCGCCACCAATCCGAACGTCAGCCCGACCGCGAAGGTGATCCGTCCGCTCGCCAGGTTGCCGACGAGGACCACCGCACCGAGGACACCGGCCAGCAGCGGCCGTCGGGCCCGGTTCCGGGCGAACAGCCACGCCAGCGCGAACGCGCCGAGCACCGCGGCGACAGCCCCCAGTGGACGCACCCCGACCAACGCGCCCAACCGGGCCGTGAACAGGCTGTAGCCGTACTGGTTGACGCCGCCGTACCAGCCGAGGTCGAGCGGCGTCGCACCGTACCGGTCGGCGAACTCGGCTCGGGCCACCTGCGCCGCGAGGTCGGTGCCCATCCGGGGCGCGACCAGGAACGCGACGGCGAGCACCAGCGCGACCCCGGTCGCCGCCGCCCAGCCGGTGCGCCGCCCGAACGGGCGGGGCGACGCGTCAGGCATTGAGGACCCGTTCGGTAGCGGCCCGGGAGCGACGACCGACGCGCAGGTACTCGTCGAGGAACTCCCCCGGGTCGTCGCGGCCGAGCAGCCGGACCACACCGGCCAGCTCCACCCCGTGCCGGGGCAACTGGTCGCCGGCCCGACCCCGGACCAGCATCAACGCGTTGCGGACCTGCGCGGCCAGGGACCACCCGGCGGCCATCTCGGCGGCGTCCGCCGGGTCGATCAGGCCGGCCCGCTCGGCCGCCGCGAGAGCGTCGAGGGTACGCGTGCCGCGCAGCGCCGGGTTCGCCCCGGCGTGCCGGAGCTGGACGAGCTGCACCGCCCACTCCACGTCGGCCAGGGCACCGCGACCCAGTTTGGTGTGGGTGGCCGGGTCGGCGCCCCGGGGCAGCCGCTCGGTCTCCACCCGGGCCTTGATCCGCCGGATCTCGACGACCTGCTCGCGGGTCAGCCCGTCGGCCGGGTACCGCACCGGGTCGATCATCGCCTCGAACTCGGCGCCCAGACCCGCGTCGCCGCAGACGAACCGGGCGCGCAGCAACGCCTGCGCCTCCCACACCCGCGACCAGCGGGCGTAGTACGCCGAATAGGCGGCGAGGCTGCGCACCAGCGGACCCTGCCGGCCCTCCGGGCGCAGGTCGGCGTCGACGCCCAGCGGCGGGTCCGGGGCGGGCACCCCGAGCAACCGGCGCAGTTCCTCGGCTATCGCGTGCGCGGCGGCGCTGGCGGCGCTCTCGCTGACCCCGGCGGGCGGGTCGTAGACGAAGAGCACGTCGGCGTCGGAGAGGTAGTTCGACTCGTACCCGCCGAGCCGTCCCATGCCGATCACCGCGAACCGCAGCCCCTCCGGCGCGGGCTGGCTGGCCCGGGCGGCGCGCAGCGCGGCGGCCAGAGTGGCGTCGGTGACGTCGGCGAGCGCCGTGCCGACCTCGGTGATGTCGGCCAGCCCGGGGGCGGGCCGGTTCGCGCCGTCCGGTCGGGTGGGGGTGGGCGCGAGCGCGCCCGCCCGGCAGAGCAGGTCGGCGCAGGCCACCCGGACCAGCTCCCGACGTCGCAGCGCGCGCACCGCACCGGCCGCCTCGACCGGATCGGTGTGCCGGGCCGCCGCCGCGAGGAACCCCTCCCGGAGCACGTCGGATGAGCGCGGGGCCAGCTCGTTCTCCTCGGCCAGCAGCCGCAGGGCCTCCGGGTCGCGGGCGAGCAGGTCGGCGACGTACCGGGACAGCGCGAGGACCCGGGCCAGCCGGCGGGCGACCGGGCCGCCGTCGCGCAGCAGCCGCAGGTACCAGGGGGTGCTGCCGAGCTTGTCGGAGACCTTGCGGTAGTTGAGCAGCCCCCGGTCCGGCTCCGGCGCGTCGGCGAACTCGCTCAACAGCACCGGCAGCAGGGTCCGCTGGATGGCCGCCGTGCGGCTCACCCCGCCGGTGAGCGCCTGGAGGTGTCGCAGCGCCCCGGCCGGGTCGGCGAAACCGAGGATCTCCAACCGGTTCCGGGCCGCCTCGGGGGTGAGCCGCAGCCCGTCGGCCGGCACCCGGGCCACCGACTCCAGCAGCGGCCGGTAGAGCAGTTTGGCGTGCAACCGGCGTACCTCGGTGGCGTGGGTGACCCACTCGGCCCGGAAGCTCTCCACGGCGCTGCGCCCCGGCGTGGCCGTGAAACCCAGCGCGGCGGCGAGCCAGCGCAGCGCGCCCGGCTCGGTCGGCACGGTGTGGGTGCGGCGGAGGCCCTGGAGTTGCAGCCGGTGCTCGACGCCGCGCAGGAAGCGGTAGCCGCGCAGCAGCGCCTCGCCGTCGGCGCGACCGACGTAGCCGCCGGCGACGAGCGCGCGCAGCGCCGGGATGGTGCCCGGCTCCCGCAGCGTCTCGTCGCCGCGACCGTGCACGAGCTGCAGCAACTGGACGGCGAACTCGATGTCGCGCAGCCCGCCGGGGCCGCGTTTGATTTCGCGTTCCAGCTCCTTCGGCGGGATGTTGTCGATGATCCGGCGGCGCATGGCGCGCACGTCCTCGACCGCCTCGGGCCGTTCGGCCGCCCGCCACACCAGCGGCGCGAGCTGGTCGATCCACTCCTGGGCCAGCGGCAGGTCACCGGCGGCCGGGCGGGCCTTGAGCAGCGCCTGGAACTCCCAGGTGCGCGCCCACCGCCGGTAGTAGGCGAGGTGGCTGGCGAGGGTCCGCACCAGCGGGCCCCGGTTGCCCTCGGGGCGCAGCGCGGCGTCCACCGGCCAGGCGACCATCCCGCAGACGGAGATCAGCCGGGTCGCCACCTGGGTCGCGGCGGACAGGTCGGCGTCCTCGGCGGCGACGAAGATGACGTCCACGTCGGAGACGTAGTTCAGCTCGCCACCGCCGCACTTGCCCATCGCCACCACCGCGAGCCGGGGCCGCTCGGTGCCGTCCGCCAGCTCGGCGACAGCGATCTCGTACGCGGCGGCGAGCGTCGCGTCGGCAAGCGCGGAGAGCGCGGCCATCGTCTGCTCCAGGCCGCGGCCACCGGTCAGGTCCGCCGCCGCGATCCGCAGCAACGCCAACCGGTACGCGGTGCGCAGCGCCGCCACCGGGTTGCCGCCGTCGGTCACCTCCAGCCGCCCCTCGGCGACGGGGGCGAGCCCGTCCGGGGCGGTACGCAGGGTCAGGCAGTGCTCCGGGTTCGCCACCAGGTGGTCGCCGAGCGCCGACGACGCGCCCAGCACGGCGATGAGTCGCCGCCGCAGCCCGGGGTCGGCGTGCAGCTCCGCCAGCAGCGGAGGGTACGCGTCGCCGCCGCTGCCGCCCGGTGTCCCGGCTCCGCTGCCGCCACCTCGCGCACTGGTGCCGCTGCCGCCACCTCGCGCACTGGTGCCGCTGCCGCTGCCCGGCGCACTGGTGCCGCTGCCCGGCGCACTGGCACGGCTGCCGCCGCCCGGCGCGTTGGTGCCGTCGGTCCGCCTCGCGGCCTCGACGATGCGGTGCAGTTGGCGCAGGGCCAGATCCGGGTCGGCGGCCCGGGACAGCGCGGCGAGCAGTTCCCCGGCCGGCTCGTCGGTCGG
Organism: Micromonospora sp. WMMD964; assembly: GCF_029581455.1. Lineage (NCBI taxonomy): Bacteria > Bacillati > Actinomycetota > Actinomycetes > Micromonosporales > Micromonosporaceae > Micromonospora > Micromonospora sp. WMMD964. The sequence continues at coordinate 6,223,417 of NZ_CP120860.1, forward strand.
CTCCTGCTCCTCCGGCCGCCACAGCCGCAGCCCGTCCGGGCCGAGGAGGTCCGCGGCGCGCGCGCCGCCGTCGCCCTCGGCGGTGCCGAACCCGTACCGGGCGAGCCGCCCCGGCGCCCTGGTCGGCCGGCTCATCAGTGCCCGAGTAGCGGCAGGCCGCGCCGCGTCACGCTGTCGTCCAACTCGCCGAGGGCCAGCGCGGCGAACCGGGCGGCGAACGGCTGCCAGACCTCCTCGATGTCGGGCAGCACCGAGGCGCAGGCCGCCACCACCAACTCCGGGTCGTAGCCCAGCTCGGCGAGTTGGGCCGAGTCGGTGGACCAGTCGGCGATCATCGCGGCGTCGCACTCGATGTGGAACTGCAGACCCCACGCCCGGTCCCCGAGCCGGAACGCCTGGTTCGGGTAGCGGGTCGACGCGGCCAGCAGGGTCGCGCCCCGGGGCAGCTCGGTGATCTCGTCGACGTGCCACTGGAGCACGTCCGGGATCAACGGCACGTACCGGAACAGCGGGTCGTTCTCGGCGGCGTCGCGCCGGCCCACCACGCCGGGGCCGATCTCCGGCCCGGACGGGCTGCGCTCGACCAGCCCGGCGTGCGCCTGGGCGAGCAGTTGCGCGCCCAGGCAGACGGCCAGGGTCGGCACCCGGTGCCGGACCGCCTTGCGCAGCAGGCCCTCCACGGCCGGGAACCAGGGCGCGCCGGGCGAGCCGTCCGGCAGCGGGTACGCGTGCTGTTCGCCGCCGAGCACCACCAGCGCCGCGTACCCCTCCAGGTCGGCGGGGAGTTCGTCGCCGGCGTGCGGGCGGACCACCCACAACTCCAGCCCAGCCTCGGTCAGCCACTCGCCCAGCCGGCGGGCGTCGTCGGTCGGGTCGTTCTCGATCACCAGCGCGGTTGCCACCCGTCGAGGCTAGCGGGTACGCCACCCCCTGCCACGCCCTGCCACGGACCAGCGTGCCCGTGCTGGTGGGATCGTTAGGCTCTGCGGTTGTGATCAGCGAGCACACCACCGCCGCCGTCCGCCCACCCGTGCTGGTGCCCGGTGACGCGGTGCTGCTGGTGTCGCCGTCCGGGCCGACCTCGCCGGAACGGGTGGCCCGGGGCATGGAACTGCTCGTCGGGTGGGGTCTGCGCCCGGTGCCGGCCCCGAACGCGTACGCCCGCCACGGCTACCTCGCCGGCACGGACGAGCTGCGCGCCGCCGACCTGAACGCGGCCTTCGCCGATCCGGAGATCCGTGGGGTGATCTGCACCCGGGGCGGGTACGGCGTCCAGCGGATCGTGGACGCCGTCGACATGGCCGCCGTCCGCCGCGACCCGAAGGTGGTGGCCGGTTTCTCGGACATCACCGCCCTGCAGTTCGCGTTGTGGCGGGGCGCCCGGCTGGCCGGGGTGCACGGCCCGGGGGCGGCCTGGCGCGACGAGCGGACCCCGCTGCGCTCCGCCGAGTCCCTGCACGCGGCGCTGATGACGACCGAACCGGTGTCGATCAGCGCGGTGCCCACCGAGGAGACCTTCGACGTCCGCGTGCCGGGTCACGCCACCGGCACCCTGCTCGGCGGCAACCTGTGCATGATCGCCGCGTCGATCGGCACACCGGACCTGCCCGACCTGACCGGTGCGGTGCTGTTGATCGAGGATGTGCAGGAGCCCCCGTACAAGGTCGACCGGATGCTCACCCACCTCCGTCGGGCCGGCGCGCTGGACGGGCTGGCCGGGGTGGCGGTCGGGCAGTTCACCGACTGCGGCGACGGCTGGGACACCACGATCGTCGACGTGCTCACCGAACGCCTCGGCGACCTGGGCGTGCCGGTCCTCGGCGGCCTCCCCATCGGCCACGGCAAAGACCAACTGACGGTCCCGGTAGGCACCACAGCAACCCTGAACACCGAAACCGGAACCCTGACGGTGGCCCCCGCCGTCTCCCCGGTCTCCCCCCGTCTCCCCCGGTGATCAAGAGGTTTGCGTCAATTCCGGCCCGGATCCTGACGCAAACCTCTTGATCACCGAGGACTAGGCGGGGTGGGGCAGGTGGGCTACCGCGCCGATTTCCAGGGCGGCCCAGACGCCGTCGGCGGTGCGGGTGATGCCGTGTGGTTCGGCATCGGGGGTGGGCAGGTCGTGAGCGTCGATCCGGCCGGTCGGATCGAGGTGACCGATCCGGTTGGCGCCCCACTCGGTGAACCACACGCCGCCCGCCGGGTCGGCCACGATCGCGTGCGGCCGGGCCGCACGGTCCGGTAGCGGGAACTCGACGATCTCGCCGTCCGGGGTGATCCGGCCGAGCTGACCGGCGGCGATCTCCACGAACCAGACCGCCCCGTCGGCGCCGAGGGTGATGCCGACCGGTCCGGCGTTCGCGGTGGGCAGCGGATGCACGGTGACCCGACCGTCGAGGTCGATGCGGCCGATCGCGTTCGCCTGGTTGAGGGTGAACCAGAGCGCCTGGTCCGCCCCGGCGGTGATCATCGACGCGAACCCGCCGGTCACCGGCAGCGGGAACACGGTGACAGTGCCGTCGGTGTCGACCCGGCCGATCGTGTCGGAGGTCATCCCGGCGTACCAGAGCGCGTTGTCGGCCCCGGCGGCGATGCCGCCCGGTCCGCTGCCCGCGGGTAGGGCGACAGTGCGCTGCTCGCCGTCGAGGCTGATCCGACCGATCCGGTCGTCGCCGGAGCGGGTGAACCAGAGCGCGTCGTCCGGCCCGGCCGTGATGATCAACGGACGTCCGCCGGCCGGATCAAGCGGATGGGTACGGACCGTGCCGTCCACCCCCAGGCGGGCGATCGCTCCGGCGTGGACCAGCGTCAGCCACAACGCGCCGTCGGGGCCCGCCGTGATGCCGTACGGGCCCGCTCCCGGCTCGACGAGCGGTATCTCCCGAATGTCGACGGTCGTCACGTGCGGTGTCCTTCCGTGGGCGGATCGCCCACCCTGACCGGTCGGCCGGTGGCGACACAACCGATTTCGTTCGCCGCCCGCCACGATTGTCAGCCCGCTGACAGGATCGCCACGGCTTCCACCCAGACTGCTCGGTCACCGTCGGTGACGACATCGCAGGATGACCGAACCTCTGGAGGACAGCATGTCCCGCACCATCCGTAGGAAGCACCTGCTGGCCGGCCTGGCCACCGCCGGGGTCCTCGGCGTGGGGATCGCGGCCCCGACGATCGCGTTCGCCGCGGACACCCCCACCCCGGCGCCGAGCGCCAGCAGCGCACCGGCTCCCGGCGCGAAGGCCGACCGGCAGGGTGAGTTCGCCGAGGCGCTCGCCAAGGAACTGGGCGTGCCCACCGACAAGGTGACCGCCGCCCTGGAGAAGGTCCGCGAGCAGCACCGGCCCGCCGATCGGCCGCAGCGCCCCTCCGGCGAGGACCGCAAGGCCGCACTCAGGGAACGGCTGGACCAGGCCGTCAAGGACGGCAAGCTCACCCAGGAGCAGGCCGACGCCATCACCAAGGCCGTCGAGGCCGGCGTCTTCCCCGGCGGTCACCGTGGGTGGGGCCACGGCGGCCCGGCGGGTACGCCCGGCAAGTGAGCCCCCGGCGCCCGTGATCCACTCCGTTTCGCCGATGTGGCGGTGTGCCTAAGCGGGGACCCCGCCACATCGGCGATCTGAGTGTCGATCACCGCCGTGCACCTCCGGGCCGGGCCCGCCCGGGACCGGCCGACCGCCCGGGAACGGCCGACCGCCCGGGACCGGCCGACCGCCCGGGGGCGTGGGCGTCAGTTCTGGCCGGGCGGCGGCGTGAACACGCCGAGGTGGTTGCCGGCCGGGTCGAGCAGGTGGGCGAGGGTGAGCCCGCTCGGCGCCGTACGCGCCGCGACCAGCACCTTGCCACCGGCCGCCTCGGCCCGCCGACACGTCTCCACCACGTCGGTGACCTCGGCGTAGAACACCGCGTAGTTCGGCCCCGTCCCGTCGGTCGCCCGGATCGCTCCGCCGATCCCGCTGCCCCCGCCGGCACCGGTCACCCGGTAGGAACCGCCGTCGGCCGAGCCCTGCTCCTCGAAGGTCCAACCGAACAGCTCCCCGTAGAAACGCTCCGCCTCCTCCGGCCGGTCGGTGCCGATCTCGAACCAGGTGATGGGCGTCGTGGACATCTACTGCCTCCAGAGTTTCCGAGCCGACCGTTTCGGCCGTCGTCTCGGAGCAGTCTCGGGGCCGTCCGCGACACCGTCCTGTCGGTGTTTCCGGATCACCCGACGGGGTTTCCCACCGGGCCGGACCCGACACGCCCGGACCCGCCGGCGGCGCACGCCCCGACGCGTCTCAGACCAGGCTCAGCGGGCGGACCCGTTCGCGGGGGATGTCCAGGTCGGCCGGGCGCAACTCGCGGGACACCACGTCGGGCAGCGCCCGGACGCTCCGGATCCGGTCGGTGCGGAAGCACCGCAGCTCGTCGCGCAACCGGCACCAGGCGAGCAGGTACCAGTGTCGCGTGTTGCCGAGGTAGCCGAGCGGTTCGACGTCACGGAGCGAGTCGGCACCGGCCCGGTCGGCGTACCCGATGCGCAGCACCCGCCCGGCGGCGACCGCGTCGGCGACGACGGCCGGGAAGGGCGTGCCCGGCCCGTCAGCGATCAGGTGCACGCGGCCGGCGAGACGGTGCGCTTCGACGGCGTCGGCCGGCGGCAGCACCGCCATCAGTTTGCGCAACGCGGTGGCGCCCGGCCCGGCGAACGGCGTGCCGGCGAGTCGGTGCAGCGCGACGGCCATCGCGACCGCCTCGGCGGCGGTCAGGTTGACCGGCGGCAGGGTGCGGGCCCGATCCACCACGTAGCCGCCGGTGCGCCCGGGCTCGGCCCAGATCGGCACCCCGGCCTCCTGGAGAGCGCCGATGTCGCGTTCGATGGTCCGGCTGCTCACCTCGAAACGCGCGGCCAACCAACGGGCGCTGCGCGGCCTCGGTGACACCGCCCGCAGCTCCTCGACCAGCGCGTAGAGACGGTCCGTGCGGTTCATGCCCGGGACGCTACGACCGGGGTACGACGCCCGCGCGCACCTCGACCGGCCGGAGATCGTGGACCGGAACCGCCACGCCTGCCGGCCTCGTCAGGCGATGCAGGCGCAGACGATCAGTGCGGCCCCGAAGTGGGTGGCGGCGCTGACCCGGGCCGCCGGGTGCGGCTCGGGCGAGCAGATGACCTCGCCGAGCTTGCCCGGGGTGAGCAGGTCCAGCACGACGAAGGCCAGCGCCATGATGGCCAGGCCGACCAGCCCGAAGACCACGGTGGAGGCGAGCCCCTTGCCGAAGTCGCTGTAGCTGGTCAGGATCGCCGTGAAGACGATCCCGGCGATGCCGAGCTGGTTGGCGGCGAGCAGCAGCCCGGCGTTGGCGTTGCGGTCGACCCAGATCAGGTCCCGCAGCCGACCCGGGGTCAGCAGGTCGACCAGCCCGAACCCGGCCGCCATGAGCCCGACGCCCACGATCCCGAACACGACGCTCTGCCAGGCACCGCTGAGCAGATCCTCCAGCACCGACTGCCTCCCGACTCTCCGCCCGGAGGGGTACCGGCGCGGTGACCGAGACGATAGCGGCAGGGCGCAACCGCGTCAGCCCCGCGCCCAGGGCCTGTTTCATAAGGGCGGTCGAGCCGAGGCGGAGTCCGGGCGGCGATCCGGCAAGGCCCTACAGCGCCAGGTAACGCTGCCGCTCGTACGGGGTGACCTCGCGGCGGTACTGCTCCCACTCGGCCCGCTTGTTGCGCAGGAAGAAGTCGAAGACGTGCTCGCCGAGCACCTCGGCGACCAGCTCGGACTCGGCCATCACGTCGATCGCCTCGGCCAGGTTCTCCGGCAACGCCTCGTAGCCCATCGCACGCCGTTCCGCGCTGGTCAGCGCCCAGACGTCGTCCTCGGCGCCGGGCGGCAGCTCGTACCCCTCCTCGATGCCCTTCAGGCCGGCACCGAGCAGCACCGCGAAGGCGAGGTACGGGTTGGTCGCCGAGTCCAGCGAGCGGACCTCGACCCGGGCCGAGTTGGGCTTGCCGTACGCGGGCACGCGGACCAGCGCGGACCGGTTGAGGTGACCCCAGCAGACGTACGCGGGGCTCTCGGTGATGCGGTCCGGCAGGTGCTGCGGGAAGAGCCGCTTGTACGAGTTGACCCACTGGTTGGTGACCGCCGTGTACTCCCGGGCGTGCACCAGCAGGCCGGCGATGAACGACTTCGCCACCTTGGAGAGCTTCATCGGGTCGCCGGAGTCGTGGAAGGCGTTGCGCTCCCCCTCGAACAGCGACAGGTGGGTGTGCATGCCGCTGCCCGGCTGGTCGGTGAAGGGCTTCGGCATGAAGCTGGCCTGCACGCCGGTGGAGAGCGCCACCTCCTTGACCACGTGCCGGAAGGTCATGATGTTGTCGGCGGTGGTCAGCGCGTCGGCGTAGCGCAGGTCGATCTCCTGCTGGCCGGGGGCGACCTCGTGGTGGCTGAACTCCACCGAGATGCCGATGCGCTCCAGCGCCAGCACGCCCTGGCGGCGGAAGTCGCGGGCCACCGCGTGGGTGGTGTGCTCGAAGTAGCCGCCGGTGTCGACCGGGGTGGGCAGTGAGCCGTCCTGCGGGCCGTTCTCCAGCAGGAAGAACTCGATCTCCGGGTGGGTGTAGAAGGTGAAGCCCTTCTCGGCGGCCTTGGACAGGGCCCGGCGCAGCACGTGCCGGGGGTCGGCCCAGGAGGGCCCGCCGTCGGGCAGCAGGATGTCGCAGAACATCCGGGCGCTCTCGCCGCTGACCCCGCCCTCGAACGGGAAGACCTGGAAGGTGGTCGGGTCGGGCATGGCCACCATGTCCGATTCGAAGACCCGGGCGAAGCCCTCGATCGCCGAGCCGTCGAAGCCGATGCCCTCCTCGAAGGCGGCCTCCAGCTCCGCTGGCGCCACCGAGACGCTCTTGAGCGTGCCCAGCACGTCGGTGAACCACAGCCGGACGAACCGGATGTCCCGCTCTTCCAGCGTCCGGAGGACGAACTCCTGCTGACGGTCCACTTCCCCAACCCCTCGCGACACTCATTTGTCCGCATTGGCCGGGCTGCACCCGGCCTGATCGCCCAGTCTTCCCGGGCCTGGTTACGCAGACGTTACGCGAACCGCCGCCGGCCGTCCCCTCACCTCCCGCCCCACGGGCGTGCGCCCTCCCGTCGAAGAGCCCCGTGCCCTGCTGCTCGGGGGCCCGCGGCCGCACCGCCCGGCGGACGCGTCCGTCGCAGCGTGGCGGCCATCTCGTCCGAGGGGTGGGATTCAGCCGCCGAGGCTGGGGCAAGATGAGGACATGCCCACCCTGCGTCTCGCCCTGTCCCAGGTCAACCCGAGCGTCGGCGACATCGCCGGCAACGCCGACCTGGTCCGCAGCTGGACTCGCCAGGCCGCCGATGCCGGCGCCCAGTTGGTGCTCTTCCCGGAGCTGATGCTGACCGGTTACCCGGTCGAGGACCTGGTCTTCCGGCGTTCCTTCGTGGCCGCGTCCCGGGCCGCCGTGGAGCGGCTCGCGGCCGACCTCGCCGCGGACGGCCTCGGTGCGGTGCCGGTCGTGGTCGGCTACCTGGACGCCGACGGGCCGCCGCAGGTCAGTGGGGACGCCGAGCCGGGCCGGGGGGCCCGTAACGCCGCCGCGCTGCTGCACCGGGGCACCGTCGCCGCCCGCTACTTCAAGCACCACCTGCCCAACTACGGCGTCTTCGACGAGGACCGCTACTTCGTCTCCGGGGACGCGTTGACCGTGGTGCGGATCGGCGGGGTGGACGTCGCGCTGACCATCTGCGAGGACCTGTGGCAGGCCGGGGGCCCGTTCGCCGCCGCCCGGCGCGCGGGCGTCGGCCTCGTGGTCAACATCAACGGCTCGCCGTACGAGCTGAACAAGGACGACATCCGGCTGCCGCTGGTGCGCCGCCGGGCCGCCGAGGCGGGTGCCGCCATCGCGTACGTCAACATGATCGGCGGCCAGGACGAGCTGGTCTTCGAGGGTGACTCGATGATCGTCAGCGCGGACGGTGACCTGCTCACCCGGGCTCCCCAGTTCGTCGAGCACCTGCTCGTGCACGACGTCGACCTGCCGGCCGCCACCGACCTGCCGACCGGCGAGTCCGTCGCGGACGGCATGCGGATCGTCCGCAGCACCCTCGACGGGATTCCGGCCGCGCCGACCGGCCCCGCCGCCACCGGCGGTCTGATCGAGCCGGTGGCCGACGAGGCCGAGGTGTGGCAGGCGCTGGTCCTCGGTCTGCGCGACTACGTCAACAAGAACCGGTTCCCGTCGGTGGTCCTCGGTCTCTCCGGCGGCATCGACTCGGCGGTGGTGGCCGCGTTGGCCGTCGACGCCCTCGGACCGGACCGGGTGGTCGGCGTGTCGCTGCCCAGCCAGCACTCCTCCGAGCACTCCCGGGAGGACGCCGCGGACCTGGCCAAGCGCACCGGCCTGGACTACCGGGTCGAACCGATCCAGCCGATGGTGGACGGGTTCCTGGCCAACCTGTCGCTGTCCGGCCTGGCCGTCGAGAACCTGCAGGCCCGGGTCCGTGGCGTGATCCTGATGGCGCTGTCGAACCAGGAGGGCCACCTGGTGCTGACCACCGGCAACAAGAGTGAGCTGGCGGTCGGCTACTCCACCCTGTACGGCGACTCGGTGGGCGGCTTCAACCCGGTCAAGGACGTCTGGAAGACGCTCATCTGGCGACTCGCCAAGTGGCGCAACACCGACGCGGCCCGGCGCGGCGAGACCCCGCCGATCCCGGAGAACTCGATCGGGAAGCCGCCGAGCGCCGAGCTGAGCCCGGGGCAGCTCGACAGCGACAGCCTGCCCGAGTACGACGTGCTGGACCCGATCCTGATCGGCTACGTCGACGGCGACCTCGGCCGCGACGGGCTGGTCGAGTCGGGCCACGACCCGGCGGTGGTGGACAAGGTGCTACGGCTGGTGGATACCGCCGAGTACAAGCGACGGCAGGCCGCGCCGGGCACGAAGATCTCGATGAAGGCGTTCGGTCGGGACCGCCGTCTGCCGATCACCAACCGGTGGCGCGAGCGCGGCTGAGCCGTACACCGTGGGGTGTCGGGTCGGTGGCACGACCCGGCACCGCCCCGCGGCGCTGCCCGCGACGGCCTCGCGGCTCTGCCGCCGACGGCCTCGCGTCGCGGTGGAGTGACATCTTGCACTGGGCCCTGCCATCGCCCCGTCTCGCGGTGCGACGATCGCGACTGAACCCGGGGACCGCGCACGCGGCCTCGAGGAAGGGAGACAGAGATGGTGGAGTCCACTCCGAACGAGGTGACCGCGCTCTACGGGGGCCCGGCCACCCGACGGGTCCGCACCCGGGACCTGATCGCCGCCAAGGAGCGCGGTGAGCGGTGGCCGATGCTCACCTCGTACGACCAGTACACGGCGTCGATCTTCGACCAGGCCGGCGTCCCGGTGCTGCTGGTCGGCGACTCGGCCGCGAACAACGTGTTCGGCTACGAGACGACCCTGCCGATCACCGCCGACGAGCTGCTTCCGCTGGTGCGGGCCGTGGTGCGGGCGACCCGGCAGTCGCTGATCGTGGGTGACCTGCCGTTCGGCTCCTACGAGGAGGGCCCGGCCCAGGCGCTGCGCACCGCCGTCCGGTTCATGAAGGAGGGCGGCTGCCACGCGGTGAAGTTGGAGGGTGGCCGCCGCTGCGCCGCGCAGATCGCCGCGATCGTCGGCGCCGGCATTCCGGTGATGGCGCACATCGGCTTCACCCCGCAGAGCGAACACACCCTGGGCGGCTACCGCGTGCAGGGCCGGGGCGACGCCGCCGACGAGGTGCTCGCCGACGCACGGGCGGTGGCGGAGGCGGGCGCGTTCGCCGTGGTGCTGGAGATGGTGCCCGGCGAGGTGGCCAAGCGGATCACCAACGAGCTGCCGATCCCGACGGTGGGCATCGGCGCCGGCCCGGACACCGACGCGCAGGTGCTGGTCTGGCAGGACATGGCCGGCCTGCGCACCGGGAAGACGCCACGCTTCGTCAAGCGGTACGCGGACCTGGCCGGTGCCCTCACCGACGCCACCCGCCGTTTCGCCGACGAGGTCCGGGGTGGCGAGTTCCCCGCCGCCGAACACACCTTCTAGTCCAGCAGGAGCCGTGATCGACTCGGGTTCGCCGATGTCGGGGTATCCCCGGCACCGGGACACCGCGATATCACCGAACCCGAGTGGATCACGCCGATCGTCGGACCGGGAACCCGGTCAGACGTCGGTGACGCGGATGCCGGCGTGGGCCTTGTAGCGCTTGTTGATGGCGATGAGGTTGGCGGTGAACGCCTCGACCTGGTGGGCGTTGCGCAGTCGGCCGGCGTAGATGCCGCGCATCCCCGGGATCCGGGCGGCGAGCGCACCCACGATGCCGACGAGTTCGCGGTCCTCGGTGCAGATCAGCACGTCCAGGTCGATCCGGTCGACCTCCGGGTCGGCCAGCAGCGGGGCGCTGACGTGGTTGAACGCCGCGCAGACCCGGGAGTCGGGCAGGAGCGCGGCGGCCTGCTGCACGGCGCTGCCCTCGGCGACGGTCAGCGCGTACGGGCCCTGCTTGTCGAAGCCGAGCGGGTTGACGCAGTCGACGACGATCCGACCGGCGAGCGGCTCGGCGAGGGCGGCGACGGTGGCGGCGTGCCCGTCCCACGGCACCGCGATGATCACCACGTCGCTGCGCCGGGCCACCTCGTCGTTGGCCGCGCCGGTGACACCGGCGTCGGCCGGCACGCCCGGCATCGCGGCGATCTCGGCGGCGGACTCGGCGGCCCGCTCCGCGTTGCGGGAACCGATCAGCACCGTCTGCCCGGCCCGCGCGAACCGGTAGGCCAGGCCCCGCCCCTGGTCGCCGGTGCCACCGATGATGCCGACCGTCAGCCCGGACACGTCGGGGAGCGTGCTCGCGTCGTATGCCATGCGGTCATCCTCGCAAACCGTCCGGCCCGGCACCGCGTCAGGCCGTCGAGGTCAGGCCGGTCAGGCCGGCTCGGGCCCTCCGGCCCGCAAGCGCGTCAGGCCGCCGCCGGACGGCTCGGTCAGGCCAGCTCGAACAGGACGGTGTGGGCCGCCGGGTCGGCGGTGACCAGGCGGACCCGGACCCGTTCGCCGAGCGGCAGTTGCCCGAGGCAGCGGGCGCGTACCGGCGGCTCGTCCAGGGCCACCGTGCCGCCCGGTGGTCGGGGACGGGACCGACCGTTGGGCGGGGCGTCGACGTCGAGGACCGCCGCGTCGAAGGTTTCGCCCACCCGGTGCTCCAACACGGCGGCCTCGGCCAGGTCGACGGCGCCCCGGGCAGCCGCCGAGGCGGTCCGGTCGGTGCTCGCCATCACCTCCGGCAGCCGGGGCAACGCGGCACGGGCCCAGTCGGGCACTGCCTGGCCCGCGTGCAGGGCCAGGCAGACCTCGGTGGCGTACCGGTCGGCCAGGCGTCGCAACGGCGCCGTGACGTGGGCGTACGTGGCTGCCACACCGCCGTGCTCCGGCTGCTCCGGCACCGTCCCGTCGAAGGCGGTGTACGCGGCGCCGCGCATCAACTCGGCCGCCTGGTCGATGAACGCGGCGGCGCGCGGCTGGGCGGGGTCCAGACCGGCGATCACCTGACCCGGGCCCATCTCCTCCGGCCAGTGCACGCCCAGCGGTGCGGCGGCGGCCCGTAGCCGCTGCACCGCCTCCGGCTTGGGAGCCGGCATGGTCCGCAGCAACCCGATGCGGCCGGCCAGCATGATGTCGGCGGCGGCCATCCCGGTCAGCAGGGAGATCTGGGCGTTGTGCTCCTCCATGGGCACCGGCGCGCGCAGCACCAGCCGCCAGCCCTCGCCGTCGGGTTCCAGGTCCTGCTCGGGCAGCGGCAGGTTGATCGCGCCGCGACGCAACCCACGGGCGGTCAACAGGTCGCCGATCTCCGGCAGCAGCGCGATCGGGTCGGGTAGTCGACCGGCCTCGGCCGCCGCCTGCACCCCGGCGTAGTCGAGTTTGGCGCGGCTGCGGACCATGGCGCGTTCCAGTTCGACAGCCACGGTGCCGCCGTCGGCGTCCAGGTCGATCGTCCAGATCACCGCGGCCCGGTCGTCGTCGGGCAGCAGACTGGCGGCGCCCTCGCTGAGGGTGTGGGGGTGCAGCGGCACATTCCCGTCGGGCAGGTAGATCGTCTGCCCCCGCCGCCAGGTCTCCGCCTCCAACGCGCCGCCCGGCCTGACGTGCGCGGCGACGTCGGCGATCGCGTACCGCACCCGGTAACCCCCACCGGGACGGCGGGCGAGGTGCATCGCCTGGTCCAGGTCCCGGGAGGTCGCCGGGTCGACGGTGACGAACGGTACGTCGGTGCGGTCGACGGGCGGGCGAGGCGGCGCGCCCGCCGCCTCGTCCGCCTCACGCTGGGCGTCGGGCGGGAACTCCTCGGGCAGGCCGAGTTCGCGGCGCAGCGCGCCGAAGTCGATGCGGGGCGCGAGTACGCGTCGGATGACCACGGGTCAATCCTGACAGCGCCGCCCGTGATCCGCTTCCGGTGACCGGCCGAGATGTCCGCGGCCCGCTCAGCCGGTGGCCTTCCGGGCGGTGCTGCGCGTACCCCGGGGGGCGGTGGCGCGGGCGGCGACCGGGCGGGCCGGCGACTTGCGGGCGGTGACCTTGCGGGCCGGGGCCTTGGCGGCGACGGTCCTCTTCGCCGGTGCCTTCTTCGCCGCCGCCTTGCGCGCGGTCGTCGACGAGGTGCCGGTCACCTTCGCGGCGGGGGCCTTCTTCGCCGGGGCCTTGCGAGCGCCACCGCTGGGTCGGGTGGACGCGGCCTTCTTCGCCGGGGCCTTCTTGACGGCGGCCTTCGTGGCGGCCGTCTTCTTCGCCGCCGTCTTCTTGACGGCGGACGCCTTGGCCGCCGTCTTCCGCGCCGGTGCCTTCGCCGCGGTGGCGGTCTTCCGCGCCGGCGCCTTGGCCGCAGTGGCGGTCTTGCGGGCCGGCGCCTTCGCCGCTGTCGCGGTCTTGCGGGCCGGTGCCTTCGCCGCGGCGGTGGTCTTCTTCGCCGCCGAGGTGGTGGTCCTCTTCGCGGCGCTCACCGTCTTCTTCGCGGCGGCGGTGGTCTTCTTCGCCGTACCCGTCGTCTTCTTCGCGGCGGCGGTGGTCTTCTTCGCGGCCGCCGTGCTCTTGCGCGTCGCGGGCCGCGTCGCGGCGGCGGTGGAGGTGCGAGATGCCGGGGCCCGCTTCGCCGCGACCGTCGTCGTGCGGGTCGTGGTCTTCTTCGCCGGGGCCTTCTTGGCCGTGCTCGTCGTGGTGGTCCTGCTCGTCGTGGTGGCCTTCTTCGCGGGGGCCTTCTTGGCCGCCGTGGTGGTCTTCTTGGCCGGGGCACGCCCCGCGCCGCCGGCCGCCTTGCGCGCCGGGGCCTTCGCCGCCGTCGCACCCGCGGTGGACTTGCGGACGGGGGTGGTCCGGCTCGCCGCCGTGTTCCGCTCCGCCGCGGCGGTCTTCTTCGCGGTGGTACGTCGGGCAGCCGGACGGGTGGTGGCCTGCTGTGCTTCGGCCATCGTGGTTCCCTCCTCGGGGACGTGCTCTCGCGTGCGTCGCGGAGCACGAAATGCCTCGGCGCGAGCCGTCCCGCGCCGCCTATCTGTCCTCCCCGGCCCAACGAGCGTCCTCGGCATCCCACGCCTCGTTCCGCTCCTGCACTCGTTGCAGGGCGTTCTCCGCGTCGGCCGCCGAGTCGTACGGGCCGAGTACGTGCTTCGCCGGACACACGTCGGCGTCCGTCTCGACCCGGTGATGCCGGGTGCACCAGTAGAACTGCCCACCACGTCCGCTGTCGCTCATGGGAATCACTGTGCACCGCGATCCGGCCGGCCGCCACCGGATCGCACAAGTCGCCGACCCTCTCCACAGTAGATATGCAAGGCGTTCGTCGGGCCGGAACAGCAAAAGAAGCCCAGGCCGGGACACTTTTCCCGACTGCCGCCCGTCGGCTGGACGGCCGGTTCCGCCGTACCGTCAGCTGGTCGGCCTGACACCCGACGTGCCGTGACGGGGCGGCGCCGGCCGCTGGGGTCGTGCCTATGATCGCCGGATGGGAACACCGGACTACATCGTGGGCATGCGCAAGCATGTCGGGCACGACCTGCTCTGGCTGCCCAGCGTGAGCGCGGTGGTCCGCAACGACGCCGGTGAGCTGCTGCTCGGTCAGCGGGCCGACGACGGCCGCTGGTCGGTGATCAGTGGTTTCGTCGAGCCGGGCGAACAGCCGGCCGCCGCGCTGGTCCGTGAGGTGCGGGAGGAGACCGGTCTGGAGGTCGCGCCGGTGCGGTTGTCCAGCGCCGTCTCGCACCCGCACACCTATCCCAACGGGGACCGCTGCGAATACCTGAACCTGGGCTTCCTGTGCCGGCTGGTGTCCGGCACCGCCCGGGTCAACGACGACGAGTCGTTGGCCGTCGGGTGGTTCCCGGTGGACCGGCTGCCCGAGTTGGACAAGCACGCCCTGCTGGTCCTCGCGTACGCGTTGCGCGAGAACCAGGTCGCCGGCTACCTGGAGCCGGGCACCACCTGGGACGACGTACCCGACTGAGGTTCACACCGGGGTCGCCGCGAGGGCGGCCTGCTCGGCGGGGGCCGACCGGGCCGCCCGGATGGTGTACGCGAGCGCGTAGGGCATGCAGGCCAGGTAGAGCATCGGCTCCACCATCACCTGGTTGGTGATGATGTGGAAGACCTCCCACGGGATGGCAGGCCGGGGTAGGCCGACGTTCCAGTCCGTCCAGGCGGCGAGGAGCCACAGCGGCGCGGAGATCTGATCGACGCCGTCCAGTGGCGTCGGGCCGCTGACCGGGCCGGCGCGACTGCCCGCCGAGATGGCGTCGAGAACAGCGAGAATCACCGCGAGGTCGGTGGCGGCGAGCGCGCCGAGGACGCCCACCGACCAGGCCGCACGGAGGCGACTGCGGACGGCGAGGCTCGCTGCGGCCCAGAGGGCCGGCGTCAGGCCGGCCAACCAGAGCAACACCCCGGGGACGAGGGTGGCCAGGTCGTCCGGGGAGATGGCGGACAGGAACACGACAGCGGTCACGCCGATGGGAAGCACCACGCCCAGCGCGATGCGCAGCGGGCCGTCGAGCGCGGTGTGCCGGGCCCAGCGCACGGCGAACACCGCCAGCAGCACCGCCATCGCGACGGTGAGCGTCGTCCAGATCGGCTTCTGCGCCCGCTCCGACCAGCTCTCGGCCAGTACGCGCTCGATCGGGTCGAGGGCGAACGCACCGACGAGCACGATCCCGACGCAGGTGATCGGGGACAGCAGTAGCGCGGCGACGGTGCGGCCGGCCCGACCACGCAGCACGGTGCGGTCGACCACCGGGGTGCCGGCCCGGCTCATCGCGAGGCTCGCGGCGAAGCCGAGCATCTTCGTCCGACGGCCACTCTCGGCGAGCACGTGCAACTCGGCGGCCCATTCGCGGCGCAGGTCGTCGCGGACGTCGACCGACCAGCGGCGGGCGGCCAACTCCAACAGCAACTCGGCGACGCGTCGGCTCACCATGCCGGCGCTCCGGTCGGCTCGGTGCCGCCCCACGATGGACGGCTGTCGGGGATCGCGGCTCGCAGGTCGGCGAGCGCCTGCCGGGCCCGCGTCACCCCGACGGCGGTGAGCCGGTAGTAGCGGCGGGCCGGCCGACCGGCCGCGACGGGGTCGATCTCCTCCCAGTCGGCGGCCAGCCAGCCGGCCTCGGTGAGCCGGTGCAGCACCGGGTAGAGGGTGCCGCTGGGCAGGTCGGTCATGCGCATCAGGTCCAGCCCGTAACGCTGCGCGTCGGGTTCGGCGAGCAGCGCCGCGAGCACCTTGGCGACCGGAATGGTCATCCGCATCCGACCACTGTATCGGAACTCTACATAGGGGTGGGTACCCGTTCGACGGGAATCCACAGCTCGGCGTCCGCCTCGGTGCCGTCCGCGGAGACCCGGACCCGGGAGATCTCCGGTCCGGGTCGGCTGCGGTACGGGTTGGACGGGAACCACTGGGTGAACACGTCCCGCCACAGGAACTGCACCGCCTGGGGGAACGCGCCCGAGGTGGTGAACACCGCCCAGGTGCCCGCCGCCACCGGCAGCGCGTCCAGGTCCACCGGCGGTACGGCGCCGGTCACCACTCCGTGCCAGTAGTCCAACTCGGTGCCCTCGGCCCGGCTGTCGGCGAGGTTGTCGCTGACGTTGACGATCCCCTTCGGCTCCTGGTCGGAGAGCGCCTCGATCCGCTCGGTCGTCTCCCGGTCGATGCCCTTGATGAACGCGACGATCGCCGGGTTCATCCCCTCGTGCACCAGCGGCACCCGGGCCTTGCGCCCCACCAGCGCGAACGCGTCCTTGTCGACGATCCGGTACTCCATACTGCCGCTCCCTTCGACGGTGAGTCGGAAGGACATCCGGGGCTGGGCACGCAGCGCCGCCCCCGTACGCCGAGCCTCTCCGGGCCCCACGCCGTGCACGGCGTGGAACGCCCGGGCGAACGCCTCGGTCGACCCGTAGCCGTAGTGCACCGCGACGTCGAGCAACGTCCGCTCCCCCGCCAGCACGTCCGCCCCGGCGACGGTGAGCCGACGCCGACGGATGTACTCCGACAGCGGCATCCCGGCCAGCGCGGAGAACAGCCGCCGGAAGTGGTACTCCGACGTCAGCGCGATCCGTGCCAGCTCGGCCACCTCGATCTTCCGGTCGAGGTGCCGCTCGATGTACGTCATGGCTTCGTTGAGCCGCTCCAGCACCAGGATCTCCTTCCCTTTCAGCAGCCACGCTAGGCGGGAGGGCAGGTGGCCGACCCGACATCCGGTGCCCGCATCGGTCGGGTCAGCCCGCACCGATCGTCATGTCGTAGCCCTCTGATCAGCTCGCGTCAGCGGTGTCGCACGCGCAGATCTTGGACAGTTTCCGTTAGCGCGGAACGGAAACTGTCCAAGATCTCGGCGGGAGACGGCGCGCCGGTCCCGCTAGCGGGGTGGCTGCTGCATGATCCAGGTGGGTACCGGCTCCGACAGCGAGCCCAGCACCTCCCAGCCGGCCCGGCGGTACAGCTCGACGTTGCCCGGGTTGCTGGTCTCCAGGATCGCCGGAAGCCCTTCGGCGGCGGCGCGATCCAGCCCGGCCCGCATGACGGCCCGGCCCCAGCCGCGTCCGGCGCTGTCCGGGTGGGTGCCCAGCACTCCGAGGTACCAGAACGGGTACGTCGGCAGGGCGGCGTGCATCGTGTCGTCGTAGCCCTGGACCCGGGCTAGCACGTCGGCCGGGTAGGGAGCGTCCGTCGGCGACCCGTGCGCGGCAGCCGGTTGCCCGGCCGGCGGGTCCCAGAGGGCGACCGAGGCGCCGCCGCCGATCGTCCAGATCGACGACAGGTGCACCCGCTTGTCGAAGAGGTTCCCGAAGAAGGTGGCGGCGTATCGCGGGTAGGTGGCGTCGTCGGGGAACAGGTGGCGCAGGATGGGATCCGTCACGAACGCGGCCACCAGGCAACCGACAACCGCCTCGCGGTCTGCCGGGGTGGCGATGGTGATCTCGGGCGTCGTCATGAGATTGACGATATTGCAGGCCGAGCGGCCCCACCGACCCCGGCGCGGGACGGCAGACTCGGCGCATGAACATCGATGACTACCGTCAGCACTCCCCGTACAGCGATCCCGGTCGGCACGCCGCGCTGCTCGACGCCGTCCCGGCCGACATCGCCTCGGTGGCGGCCACCGTCCGCAATCTGATCGTCCACTACCGCGCCGGTGGGGTCGAGTTGCCCCCCGACCGGCTCGAAGAGGTCAACTGTCGCTGGGTGGACCGCATCCTCGACACCGACCAGTCCCGCTTCCCGCTGCCCCTGGCCGCCGAGCGGCCAGCCGTGGACCGGGTGGCCGGCTGCTGCCGGGACCACACGCTGCTCTCCGTCGCGGTGCTGCGTCAGCACGGCATTCCCAGCCGCAGCCGGGTCGGTTTCGCCTCGTACTTCGCACCCGACTGGCACCACGACCACGTGCTGGTGGAGTACTGGAACGGCCACCGGTGGGTCTGGGCCGACCCGGAGCTCGACCCGGCCGGTGACTGGGGGTTCGACGGTTACGACATCGACCCGAAGGCCGGGCTGTTCGATTCGGCGGCGCGGGTGTGGTCAGCGTTCCGGGCCGGGACGATCGACCCCGACCGCTACGGCGTCAGCCCGGAGCTGCCGTTCCGAGGCGACTGGTTCATCCACGACTACGTCCTGATCGAACTGGCCCATCGGCAGAAGGACGAGTTGCTGCTCTGGGACGGCTTCGGCGCGATGACCGAGGATCTCGCCACCGCCGATCTCACCCTGGTGGACGAGATCGCCGCGTTGCTGCTCGCCGCCGACGACGGCGACGAGGCCGCGGAGAAGGCCCTCGCCGACCGGTACGCCGGCGACGCTCGGCTCCGTCCCGGCCCGCGGGTGCACTGCATGTCGCCGGTCTCCGACACCGTCAGCGTCGACCTGCGTCGCTGAGCGGCGCGGGGCGCGCCCTACCCGAAGGTGAAGGCGTACGCGGCCGCGTCGGGCTCGCCGAACGTGACCTCCAGGGTCCGCTCGCGGACCGCGTCGTCCTGGCGTACGAGCTGGTAGAGGCGACCGTCCTGGAGCACCCCGTGGCCGTCGGCGTCGACGTCGACGCCGTGCGACGGGCCGGGAGCCTCCCCGTCGAGGAGCACCCGGAACGGGATCGACCGTCCCGGCACGGGGCCCAGCACGAGGTGGGCGTCACGGGCGTGGAACCGGAAGGCGATGCTGCCACCGGCCTGGTCGACCGTGACGCTCTCCGCGCCGATCGTCCAGTCCCCCGCCAGCGCCCACTGGTTGAGGCCCAGGCGCTCGGGCAGGTGGTAGGCGCGGCGTTCGTCGAGCGCCGGGCCGTCCGGCGACGCGAAGTGTTCGCCGCGACTGAAACCGAGGTACGTCTCGGGCGTCCGCAGGTCGTCCCAGTCGGCCTCCGCCTCCGGCCCGACCCCGTCGACGGGTACGGGGTCCCGCTCGATGCCGAGCAGGTGTTGGAGCGTCCGCTCGGACTGCTCGTAGCGCCCCTCGCCGAAGTGCTCGTCGCGGATGACCCCGCCGGTGTCGACGAAGTAGAGCGCCGGCCAGTAGTGGTTGTCGAAGGCCCGCCAGATCGCGTAGTCGTTGTCGACGGCGACCGGGTAGTCGATCGACCGCGCCTCGACCGCCCTGCGTACCTGGTCGACCTCGTGCTCGAACGAGAACTCCGGCGTGTGCACCCCGACGACGACCAGCCCGTCGTCGCGGTACGCCTGCGACCAGGCCCGCACGTACGGCTCCTGGCGTAGCCAGTTGATGCAGGTCAGCGTCCAGAAGTTGACCAGGACGACGCGCCCGCGCAGGTCGGCGGGGTCGAGTGGCTCGGAGTTGAGCCACTCGACCGCCCCGTTCAGCGGGGGCAGGTGCACGGCCATCTACCGCAGCGACCGGAAGGCGGTCCGAAGCTCCTCGGAGAAGATCTTCGGCTGTTCCCAGGCCGCGAAGTGCCCGCCGACGTCGAGCTTGTTGTAGTAGATGAGATTGGAGTACGCCTGCTCGGCCCAGCTCTGCGGTGCCTCGTACAGCTCGTCGGGGAAGACGCTGACGGCGACCGGGATCTTGACGCCCTTGGCGGCGAAGAACGAGAGCTTGTTCTCCGCGTACAGCCGGGACGCGGAGACCGCGGTGTTCGTCAGCCAGTAGAGCGAGATGTTGTCCAGGATGTCGTCACGGGTCAGGCCCGCCTTGGCACCGTCGAAGACCTGCGCGATCAGCGCGAGGCTCTTGGCGTCGTGGTCGAGCAGGAAGGACGCCAGACCGACCGGGGAGTCCGCCAGCCCGGTGAGCGTCTGCGGACGCGTCGCCATCATCAG
This sequence comes from Micromonospora sp. WMMD964, assembly GCF_029581455.1. Lineage (NCBI taxonomy): Bacteria > Bacillati > Actinomycetota > Actinomycetes > Micromonosporales > Micromonosporaceae > Micromonospora > Micromonospora sp. WMMD964. Next base: position 6,243,260 of record NZ_CP120860.1, read on the forward strand.
GGCGTACGCGACGTGCTTCCAGACGTAGTTGGCCTCCTCGGCGGCCCGCATCTCGTCGGCGGAGAGACCGGACGGCAGTGAGCCCATGGCGTTGTTCGCGCCGGTGGTGTCGCCCTGGAACAGCAGGTCGATCTCGGGTGGGATCGCGCCGGGCATGTTGGTGTGGATGCCGAGCAGTTCCGGGGGCGCCTGGAGGCCCATCTGGTCCACGATGACCGCACCCCAGTCGCCGCCCTGCGCGACGAACCGCGTGTAGCCGAGGCGCTTCATCAGCTCGGTCCAGGCGGTGGCGATCTTCTGCGGGCTCCAGCCCGACTCGGTCGGCTTGCCGGAGAAGCCGTGCCCGGGAAGCGACGGGATCACCAGGTGGAAGGCGTCGGACGCGCTCGCGCCGTGGGCGGTGGGATCGGTGAGCGGTTCGATGATCTTCATCTGCTCGATCACCGAACCGGGCCAGCCGTGGGTGACGATGAGCGGCAGCGCGTCCTCGTGCTTCGAACGTACGTGGATGAAATGGATGTCCACTCCGTCGATCGTCGTCATGAACTGCGGCAGGGCGTTCAGTCGTGCCTCGACCTTGCGCCAGTCGTACTCCTTCTCCCAATAACGGGCGACGGCCTGAATGGTCCCGAGTGGCACGCCCTGCGACTGGTCGTCCACCGTTTCCTTGTCCGGCCAGCGGGTCGCCTTGATGCGCCTCTTCAGGTCGTCGAGGTCGGCCTGGGGAATGTCGACCGAGAACGGCCGAATCTCCGTGGTGCCGGGACGGGCCTTGGTTTTGACAGCCATGCGGGTTCCTCTCCGACTAGGTTTGCGCCCTGCGAGGAGAATTCATGGGCCTGTGCGCCATTTCCGGAATGGGCACGCCGCCGCCATATTCGGAGCCTAGAACGGTGCGCCCCCGGCCCGTGGCGATACGGCGCTCAGGGCGCCGCGACCGCCTGCTCGGCGGCTCGACTGACCTGCTCCCAGCCCGCCCAGGTGTCCATCCGCCGTCGGGAGATGTCGAACGCGAGGTCGTACACCATGCTCCCGAGCAGGAGCCGCAGCGGCGGGTCGTCGCTGTCGACGAGTCGTAACAACGCTTCGGCGGCGAGCTTGGGCTCGCTGTCGACCGAGCCTTCGGCCCACTGTCGTTCCAGTTCGGCGCGCAGTGCCGCGTACGCCTCCAACGGGGTGGTGGCGGCGATGCTGGTGTAGAGGTCGGTCCAGTATCCGCCCGGCTGCACGATGCTGACCGTGATGTCGAAGGCCGCCGCCTCCATGGCCAGGGCCTCGCTCATGCCCTCCAGGGCGAACTTGCTCGCGCTGTACATGCCGGTGCTCGGGAAACCACCGAGCGCGGCGATGCTGGACACCTGCACGATGTGGCCGGACCGCTGGGCCCGCAGGTGCGGAAGCACGGCCTGACCGACCCAGAGCGCGCCGAAGAAGTTCACCTCGAACTGGGCGCGCGCCTCGGCCTCGGTGAACTCCTCGACCATGCCCATGGACATGGTGCCGGCGTTGTTGACGACGATGTCGAGCCGCCCGAAGTGCGCCACGGCGGTGTCCACGGCGGTGCTGACCGCCGCCCGGTCGGTCACGTCGAGGGGCAGGGCCAGCAGCCGGTCGGCGTGCCGCTCGTCGAAGTCGGCCGCGGCGATGCTGCGGGACGCGGCGACCACCCGGTCGCCCCGGTCGAGGGCGGCGTCGGTGAAGGCACGGCCCAGGCCACGGCTGGCGCCGGTGATGAACCAGGTACGCATGTCGGTCTCCCCATCGGTTTTTGCGAGACGAGACGGTCCGTCTCGTTACGGCCAGAAGGCTAGCTCCCGGCGGCACCGCCGTCAAGACGAGACGGTCCGTCTCGTCGCTGGTATCGTGTCGGGCCATGACGCCCAACACGGCCCGCCGCAACGAGACATCACGGCGCGCCATCCTCACCGCGGCCTTCGACCTGCTCCAAGAGGTCGGGTACGCGAAGGTCAGCATCGAGGGCATCGCCACCCGGGCCGGGGTCGGCAAGCAGACCATCTACCGCTGGTGGCCGTCGAAGGGCGCGGTCATCTTCGACGCCTTCCTCCTGCTCAGCGAGGGCGCCGACGGCGAGCCACCGACGTTGCCGGACACCGGCGACCTGGCCGCGGACCTCAGCCTGGTGCTCCGCGCCACCGTCGAGGAGATGAACGACCCCCGGTACGAGCAACCGATGCGCGCCCTCGCCACCGAGATCACGCTCGACCCCGAACTGGCAGCCGCGTACGCGCAACGGTTGGACGGGCCGTTGCGGGAGGCCAAACGGCAACGCCTCCGCAGCGCCCAGCAGGCCGGGCAACTCGCCGACGACCTCGACCTCGACGTGGCCGTGGACCTGATCTGGGGGCCGGTGCTCAACCGGTGGCTCTACCGCAGCGGGCCGCTCACCACCGAGTACGCCGACCAGGTCGTCACCACCGCCCTCGACGGCCTGCGACCCCGCTGATCCGGCGAGTGACCGCCTTTTGCGTTCCCGCAGCCTGGTGCGGCAACATCAGGCGCCGTGACGGCACCAGGCACGGACCCCGAGGACGACACCCCGGCCAGCACACCCCGGATGAGTCGGCGGACCCGGCACTGGCTGGTCGGCGCCGGCCTCACCGCCCTGGCCGCCACCCTCGGCATCACCCTCGCCGTACGCGGCGGCGCCACCCCGGCCTGCGCCGCGCCCCCGTCGGGGAACACCGTCCACAAGGGAAAGGCCAGCTTCTACGACGCGGGTCGCTCCGGCGGCAACTGCTCCTTTCCCGGCCCACCCGCGGACCGGCTCTACGTGGCCCTCGGCTCGTCGCAGTACTCCAAAGGAGCGGCCTGCGGCAGCTACCTGGACGTGACCGGGCCGAAGGGCACCGTCCGAGTCATGGTCATGGACCAGTGCGGTGGCTGCGGGCCGACGAAGATCGACCTCTCCACCGAGGCGTTCACCCGGATCGCCGACCGGTCGCAGGGCATCGCGTCCGTGACGTACCGGGCGGCACTCAACCCGCCGCTCGACGGCGGGCTCACCTTCCGGATCAAGGGCGGCGCCTCGCAGTGGTGGTTCGCCGTCCAGGTCGGCAACCACGGCAACCCGCTGCGCTCGGTCGAGGCGAAGGGGACCAGCGGCGACTTCCGCAAGGCGATCCGCCAGACCGACAACTACTGGACCGTCGAGGGCGGGCTCGGCCCCGGGCCGTTCAGCATCAAGGTCACCGACGTGTACGGGCACCAGGCGACCGCCACCGGCATCCGGATGGCCACCAAGCAGGTGCAGCGCAGCACGGTGTCCCTCGTCAGCCCGGCCACGCCCAGCAGCTCACCCTCGCCGTCTCCCCCGGCCACGCCCTCGGCCCCGTCCTCACCGAGCGCTGCCCCGCCCTCGCCCGCGCCGACGGCGACAGTCGAAGCGCTCGCCGGGCCCGCGCCGCTCGGCAGCCCGCGCTGCTGACCCGGTACGCCGAGGACCCCGGCTCGCACGCCGTGCGCCCGCGAGTCGGCGGCGGACCGAAGCCCGCCGCCCTCGGCCTGTTCCGGTTCGAGCGGACCTAGACGTCCCGCACCAGGCGTACGCAGCTGTAGGCGACGTACCCGAAACATCCCAGGCAATCGGGGTGTACGACGATCCATCTGTTACCGCCACCGCAGGCCGAGTAGGAACCACCGGAGACATTGGAGCAGGCCGAAGAGGCCCACGTGCCGGAGCGGAGAACCCCGTCAATCGGGTGGTTCGTGCCTGCACCGAGGCGGATGTTGATGTTGCCCATTCCAGACTTCGGCGTCACCGCGCAGGACGCCGCGGCCGCATCGACGGACCGGTTCGGCTCGGCGGCCTGACCTGGTGCACCTGACACCAACAGGAGTGTCGCGACGGCCACGGCGACGACCCCCGACTGCCTGATCCCCGTTCGGAACTGCATAGGACTTCCTCTCCAGGTGTGCTCACGAGGTGGTTCCTCTAATCGACATCCTTGTATAGGTGAAGCCCGCAATCACATGAATGTCGCGTCCGAGACAAGGAGCATTCCTGACAGATCGATGCGCTGCCGACGCAGAAAGTCGGTCCGACGAGCCGGCGACCACCGCGCAGAGACGGTCCGAGCGCCACGCCCATCAGCACTGGTCAGCATTCGTCCTCTGCGAGGCTCGCGAACTCCTCCATGGACACGGCCCGCTGCTCGTCGAGGTTGTCCACGACCTCGGTGATCAGGATAGATCCGGGCCGCAGGTCTGCCACCTCAGCGAACCGGAAGCTCACCGCGTGCGAGGTGAAGCTGTTGTCATCGGCGACTCCGTACATCCGGAAGGCCTCGTCCGGGTCAGGGGCCGGATCAGGTGGGAACCCCTCCAGGCGTACCTCGGTCGGCGAGGTCGCGGCACGCGGCACGGCATACCGTCGGCCCGGCCAGGAGGGCCAGCTCTGGGAGGCCGCCGTGCCGGACGGCGAGGGCGAAACCGAGCGTTTCTCGGCAAGGAGGATGACCGTGCCTGGTGGCCGGTCCGCGCACCAGGACAGAACCGCGAAGGGCTGACCGTCGGCGTCCACGGTCAGGCCGGTGACGGCCTTGATCACGGGAGTGCAACCGGTCGCCCCGGCCAGCACGAGCATCGCAACGATCAGCGAAGCGCTGATCCGCCGCGCACTCATCAGCATCTGAGTCGTCACACCCCGACGGTCGCAGCACAACGTCAATCTCCGACCCCGACCACGTCACAGACCGATGACGGTTAGTGACCTTGTCGCACCCGAGGCTGTTCGCGTTCGGCCGCTGCTCATGCGTTGGAGTTGACATGCGTTTCGCGCGAGTGACAGCGTTGTCATCGACTCATTTCCTCCATATGAGACGAGGAGCGCATCTTGCTCTATCGGAACTCACCGCGCCGTCGCGCGACGGCAGCCGCCGCAGTCGGCATCCTGGTCACCGGGCTGGCACTCGCCCCGTCCGGGCCGGCGCAGGCCAGCCGCCACAAGGCGCAGGACGGGTCTGTTCGGTCGGGTGACGCACGCTTCGAAGTGCTGTCCCCGACTCTGATCCGCACCGAGTACCAGAAGGACGGCAGGTTCACCGACGCCGCCACCTTCAACGTCATCGGGCGCGACGACTTCCCCCGTACGCGTTTCACCAAGCACGTCGATCACGGCTGGCTCACCATCGACACCGGCGCGATGACGTTGCGCTACCGGGTCGGGTCGGGCGCGTTCACCGCCGACAACCTCACCGTGCAGCTCAAGGCCGGCAAGCAGGTCGTGCAGGGCCGCCCCTGGGCCGGTCACACCGCTCCGGCGTGCGCGTTCGGCGCGCTCTGCGAGGCCGAGTCGCTGCAGCTGAACGGCCCCGGCGTGGCCACCGACCACCAGGGGTACACCGGACGCGGCTTCGCGGCCGGGTTCGCCTCGTCCGGTGACTCGGTCACCTTCGCGCTCGACGCGCCGGAAGACGGCACGAAGCAGCTAACCGTCCGGTACGCCAACAGCACCGGCGGCGACGGCCAGAACGTCGCCCGCACCCTGACGGTGCGGGTCGACGGCGACGCCGGTCGCACGCTGACGCTGCCGCCCACCACGAACTGGGACACCTGGGGCCTGGCCAGCGTGCCGCTCGACCTCACCAAGGGTCGGCACGAGATCACTGTCGTGCGGGGTGCCGAGGACTCCGGCAACGTGAACATCGACAGCCTCGCGGTGGTCGACCCGGGTGCTGAGTTCCCGGCGCCGTCCACGCCCCAGCCGCAACCGCTACGGTTCGGCACGCTCGGCGAGGCCGAGACCGGCGCGCTGACCGGCGGCGCACGGCCCGCGAACGACCACAACGGCGCTTCCGGTACGGGGTTCCTCGCCGGTCTGGAAAGCACCACCGCCGCCGTGGCGCTCACCGTGACCGATGTCCCCGCCGCAGGCGACTACCGGGTGCAGATCCGGTACGCCAACGGCCAGGCCGGCGCCCAGCCGAGCCAGACGCGCACCATGTCCGTCACGGCCGGAACGGCGACCCCGGTCACGGCGACCCTCCCGCCGACCAGCGGGTGGGACTATTGGAACACCGTCTCCGTCCCGGTCCACCTCGACCGCGGCACCAACACCGTGGCACTGGGCTGCCCCACGGACGCCAGCTGCAACGTCAACGTGGACACGGTCGCCGTCACGGGCAAGGACTCCCCGCTGCTCGCCCCGCACGCGCCGCTCGGCGGCTACCGCCGCGGCCTGGACGGGGTGACCGGTTCCGCGCTCACCGCTCCGGGCCTGCTCTACCAGGACGGCTGGTACCTGCTCGACGACTCGGCCTCCGCCCTGAGCACCACCAAGCCCCGGCCCGCGCCGGAACAGGACGGCTACGTCTTCGCGTACGGGCAGGACTTCACCCGTGGCCTGAAGGAGCTGTCGACCCTGACCGGGCCCACGAAGCTGCTGCCGAAGTGGGCGTACGGGGTGTGGTACTCCGAGTACTACGACCGCACCTCCACCGAGTTCCAGGAGCTGGTGACCCGGGCGAAGGCCGAAGGCGTACCCCTGGATGTTCTCGTCCTCGACACGGACATCAAGGCGCCGGACAAGTGGAACGGCTGGAGCATCGACCCCACCCGGATCCCCGACCCGAAGGCGTTCTTCGACTGGGCGAAGAAGCAGGGCCTGCACACCGGCATCAACATCCACCCGAGCATCCTCGGTTCGGACCCGAAGTTCGCGCAGGCGCAGGCCACCGCGAAGGGCAAACTGCAACGCGTCGGCTGCAACGGCGGGCCCGACTGCTACGCGTTCGACTTCGGCGACCCGGACCAGCTCAAGGCGTACCTGCAGCTCCACGACGGGATGCTGCCGAAGGGCAGCAAGGGCCCGGACCTCTGGTGGCTGGACTGGTGCTGCGACAACACCACGTCGTCGCTCGCCGGGGTGACCGCCGACGCGTGGATCAACAAGCAGTACGCCGACAAGACCGGCTTCGCCTTCTCCCGGGCGTACGGCTCGTTGCAGGCGGGCGGCTACAGCAGCCCGACCCCGGTGTCCACCGGACCGTGGGCGGACAAGCGCACCACGCTGCACTTCACCGGTGACACCACCTCCGACTGGTCGACCCTGCAGATGGAGGTCGGCTACACGCCGGGCGAGTCCGCCGCGACCGGACTGGCCGCGGTCAGCCACGACATCGGCGGGCACACCGGCGGCCTCCAGGAGCCGGGCACCGAACCGGGCAGCACCAAGCTGCCCGACGACCTCTACGCCCGGTGGGTCCAGTTCGGCACGTTCCAGCCGATCGACCGGCTGCACTCCAACCACAGCGACCGGCTGCCCTGGCAGTACGGCCCGGCGGCCAACGCGTCGGCCAAGAAGTTCCTCAACCTGCGTAAGGAACTCCAGCCGTACACCTACGCCGCCGCCGAGGAGGCCACCCGCACGGGTACGCCCATCGTCCGCTCGATGTACCTGGCGTACCCGAACGAGCAGCCGGCCTACGCCACCGCCGGTTCCCAGTACCTCTACGGCCCGGACTACCTGGTGGCGCCGGTGACGACGCCGGGCGACACCGCCACCACGTCGGTGTGGTTCCCGCCGGGCGACAACTGGACCGACATCTTCACCGGGAAGACGTACCGGGGCGGCACCACGCAGACCATCACCACCACGCTGGACACCATGCCGGTGTTCAAGAAGCACTGAGGTTTTAGGGATCCGGTTGCCGGCCGGGTGGGGGCGACACCCACCCGGCCGGTTTTTTCCTGGCTATCGGTGTGGCCGGCGGGCTAGCGACAACCAGCCGAGGAACCGGGCGTGCAGCGCGGCCAGGTCCGGGCGCAGCCCCAGCCCGTACCCGTCGTCGATCGCCTCCTGCATCGACGCGGCCAGGTAGAACGCCAACGCGATCGAATGACCGTAGAACTCCGCCGCCAGATCGAGCCGAGCCGGACCGCACGGCCAGGGCGCGGCGCAGTTGCGACACAACCACGCCGGGCGCATCGGCAGGTGCGGGGTCATCCGACCCGCACCGGACGCCGACGGCGTTCGGTCGGCAGGGCCTGCGTCCGCACGCCCGCCCGCCGCACGTACAACTCGCGTCGCGCGACCGCGTCGCCCGCCGCGTTCAGCTGGTAACCCTCGATCCAGACCCATCCGTGGTACGTGTGCCGCTCGGGCAACTCGCGGATGACGCGCACGACGATCGGGCGCAGGAACTGCACACTCGCCGCGGTGCTCAGGTAGACCACGTCACCGGCCGTCATCGTCCCGATCACCGCAACCCCCAGGGGTACGCGACAGCGCGGCTCGCCTGCGGTCGGCTCGCTGGTTTCGGCTCGGGCTTCTCGGGCTTGTCGTCGGGCACGCTCTCCCCCTCGGTGCCGTTGGGAAGGGGCCGCTCCCGTGAGTGCTCGCCCGTCGGAAGCGGCCCCGCTACGAACGCGACCGCCGGTCTCGTGGTCCTACCAGCCGCGCCGCCTGGTGACACTCTGCTGTGGAGACCACTACGCTCGGAAGGCGTTCCAGGCGTCCGGGCCGGAGCTGGCCGGACCAGCCCCAGGCATGTGGCACCTCGGGTAGTCGATCTCCGATGTGAGGAGCGTTGAATGGCTGACGTACCGAGTCCACTCGCGGACTTCGTCGTGAGCGAGATCCGCCGCGCTCGCGGGGCGTCCGGGATGACGCAGGAGTCGTTCGGCCGGGCGGCGGGCTTCAGCGCCTCACACGTCAGCGCCGTGGAGAGCGGCACCCGGGCGCTGACGATGGATTTCATCCGGGGAGCGGACCGCGCCTTCAGTAACGGCGGTCTGTTCGGACGCCTGGTCGTGAAGCTTGGTGCCCCGTCGTGGTTTCTGCCGTGGCTGGACGCCGAGCGCGGCGCGCGACAGCTTCGCCTCTTCGAGCCACTACTGATCCCGGGCCTGCTCCAGACCGAGAACTACGCCCGCGTCGTGATGCGCTTGAACGACCTCATGTCGGCCACCGAGGTAGACCATCAGGTGAGCGCCCGCATGAGTCGGCACAAGATCCTTACCGGCGATACGCCACCGCAGGTGGTGGCCGTCCTGGACGAGTCGGCGCTTCGTCGCGCGGGCGAGGAGCATGCCGGCATCATGGCCGAGCAGGTCGCCCACCTCATCACCGTCGCCGAACTGCCACACGTTCACGTGCACGTGATCCCGGCGGGTGCGGGCCTGCACATCGGGCTGTCCGGGCCATTCGCGCTGGCTCGCGCCGCTGACGGGGCGTGGGTCGGGCACCTTGAGAATCAGCTAGGCGGGATCGTGGTCAACACGGAAGATGGGCTGGATACTCTCCAGGCGAGGTGGGAGAACGTGCGAAACGAAGCGCTCCCGCGTCGGCAGTCCAACGAGCTGATGAAGGAAGTGCACAGCCATCATGGACCTCACTAACGCCATCTGGCGCAAGTCCCGGCGCAGCGGTTCCTCGGGGGGCAACTGCATCGAAGTCGCCGACAACCTGCCCGGCGTCATCGGCGTCCGGGACAGCAAGGATCCTGCCGGTCCCGCCCTGGTCTTCGGTCCCGCGGCCTGGGCCGCCTTCGTCGCCCAGGTCGCCGAGCGGCCCTAACCGCCGCAACGCACCCGTCACCGGTCCGCGCCTGCTGGTTGTCATGCTCGCGGTGGCCGCCTCGGACCAATGCGCAGTGGCTCCGCCACGCCTTCGTCAGCATCTGGCGGCGGTCCGGGTGCGACCGGGACGGCTCGTCCCGGTCGCACCGACGGATCAGGTGTTGATGGCGCCCATCATGGTGGTGGCGGTGTTGCCGCGCGCTGCGCGTTCTCCGGCGGCCGCCGCCTCCTCCGGGGTGGCGCCGCGAGCCATGGCCCTGGCCACAGCCTCGGAACGCTGCTGTTCGATCTTCTCCCTACGCCTCTTCGTGAACCGGCTCCAGATAGACATTGGCCAGTTCTTCCCGGAGGCCGGACGTGGCAAACCGGTTGATCAACCGCCTGGCAACGGCCTCGTCCTCACCGCTTCTCAGTACTCCCGGCTGATCTGGGACGACGACGGCCGCGACAGGCCGGACTGGTCTGTGACCGTCCGCCGAGCCGCACCGGGCCGCCGTGCCACGAGGGCGTACCGCCGCCATTGCCCCTGCCGCTCGTCGCGTCGAAGCCAGCAAATCCGGAGTCTATCTTTTGCCGGATCATCAATCGTGGCCCGAAGGCCCCACGTCCAGAGTACGAATCATGCCAATGTTCTCTTTTTCCGCTTGCTCATAGACCTACGCCAACATCGTTGACACATGCTGGTGCCCTGCTTTCAATGTCAGAACGGCACTCGAGGCACCATCCTGGAGCCTCGTCCGCACACGGGGGTGACACATGAAAGCACGATCCATGCTGCTTGAATCCGCTAAGGCCATCCTGGCCGCAACGGTCGTCGGCACCTTGATCGTCTCGGCCGCACCCGCACCCGCATCGGCCAGCATCGGGTCAGGATTTGTCGACGGAAGTGGCGACTGGACGAACGACTGGGAAAACGAGGGACCCATCGGCATGGGCTCGTACAGTCGCAACAACGTGGTGGCGATGTGGCAGCAGATCCTCTGGGCGGAGGGTTATCTGGCGGGGTTCGACATCGATTGCGTCTTCGGTCCTGTGACCGCCGCCGCCACCAGGGCCTTCCAGGACGTCAACGGACTCTTCATTACGGGGCGGGCAGACCCTGACAGCTTCAAGTACGTTAGCCGGTGGCTTCAGGAAGGTTCGGCACCGGGAAAATATCGGTACATCGGCATCGAAAGTCGCCGCATTGATTTCAATCGGCAAAGCAGCGGGATCTGGAACATGTACATCGGTGGCGACTTGCATAACCTCTCTTACACCTACGCGAACTTCGACGTCTGCGATTAGTCGCCCTTGTTGGTCGAGCCGACCTGGTGACCGCCCAGAACCTGTCTCGACTTCGCTCGCGACCACTCGTCGATACTGGCGAAGACGGATGCTCTCCTCGCGGCGGACGGCCGGGTCGGGCTGAGCCCGACCCGGCCGTCCGCTAGGGCCGACAAGCCGAACAGCGTGTCAACCAACATGGTGAACGACAGTGGTCGGGGCACTAGATCAGACGGCGTCGTACCCGCCACACCACCACACCGATCAGGACCGCCGCGACGGCGACGAACAGGGCCGCCTCGATGAGCTGGAAGGTCCAGAACCGGTCGGCCGGGTGGTAGACCCCGAACTGCTGGACGCCCCGCGCGTGCAGGAACTGGTTGAGGTTGGTGCCGGCCCGGTTGGCGGCATCCTCCAGCTCGTAGTACTCGGCCGAGCTCAGCCTGCGCCCGGCGGCGTCTGCGTAGCCGTGTTCGATCACCCAGTCCGCGAAGCCGGTCACGGGCCGGTGCCCCGCCTGCTCCTTCCCGACGGGGATCGGCTCCATGGTGGTGAGCGGGGTGGCGTACGCGGGACGGGCCACCAGCGCCACCGACATCCGGGCGGCGAGGAACGCCCCGAACGCGACGCCGAACGCGGGCAGGCTGCGCCGCAGGATCGCCCCGGCGGCGGTGGCGACGCCGAACGCGAACAGCGCGTACGCCACCGGCACGAGTCCCTCCAGGTCGAAGGCGTCGTACTGGAACCGCCCCTCCCACACGTCGAACGGCTGACGGAACCAGGTGAGGACCGCGGTGAACATCCCGGTGAGCGCGACGGTGACGCCCGCCAGTGCCGCGAGCTTGGCCGCCAGCCAGCGCATTCGCGGCACGGCCTGCGTCCAGGCGAGCTGCCAGGTGCCGTCCTCCAGTTCCCGCGCGAGCAGCGGCGCACCGAGGAACGCACCGATGACGACGGGGACCAGATAGAAGGCCGCCAGGAGGTTCTCGACGTACCCGTACTCCTCGTCGAGCCGACGGAAGGAGACCGTGCACGCCTCGGTGACACCGGCCTCTCCCGCACACCGGGCGGGACCGCCGGGGAACAGGTCGTGGGCCTGCGTCCCGAGCACGAGCAGGGCGACGCCGAACAGGCCGACGAGCAGCCCCAGGACGCAGACCTCGGTCCGGTGCTGCCGCCAGATCAGCCAGGTCATGCCGCCACCCCCGATGTCACCGGGGCGCTCGGCTCGGACGGCCGACGCAGGTACGCCATCACCAGGTCCTCCAACGCGACCGGCTGGGGCTGCCACCCGGGCGCGGCGGGGATCGCGCCGTCGCGTACCAAAAGGGTGGTGTGGCGGTCGCTATGGACGGCCTGCACGACGCCGGCGGCCCGGTCGAGGTCGTTGGCCGTGCGCGGGCCGACGAGCAGCCGGTGCTCGGCGAGGAGGGTGTCGATGTCACCGGTGAGCGTGACCCGGCCGTGGTTGAGCACGACCAGGTGGTCGCAGACGCGCTCCAGCTCGTGCACGACGTGGGAGGAGAACAGGACGGTCACCCCGCCTTCGGCCACCGCGCCCATGAGGACCTGCAGGAACTCGTGCCGGGCCAGCGGGTCGAGACTGGCCACCGGCTCGTCGAGGACGAGCAGGTCCGGCCGCTTCGCCAGGGCCAGAGCCAACGCGACCTGGGCCTGCTGCCCGCCGGAGAGCGTGCCGACCCTGCGGTCGAGCGGGATGCCCAGCTTCGCCAGCCGACGCTCGGCCAACCCCTGGTCGAACCGCAGGTTGCAGGCCCGGCCGAAGCGGAGCATCTCGGCCACGGTGAAGCGCTTGTACAGCGGGTGGTCCTGGGCCAGGAACCCGACCCGGGACAGAGTCTGCGGGGTGCTGGCGGTGACGTCGTGGCCGAGGACCTCCACCGTGCCGGTGCTCGGTGCCAGCAACCCGACGGCCATGCGCAGCAGCGTGGTCTTGCCCGCACCGTTCGGCCCGACCAGGGCGATCACGCCGCCCGCCGGCAGGGCCAGCGTGCAGTCACGCAGCGCCCAGCCCTTCCGGTACCGCTTGCCCAGACCGTCCGCGCGCAGCGCGAACTCGGTCGCCGTCATGCCACGTCCTCGTTCCTCGTCTGCTGGTGCACGGAGGCGAAGAGCGCGTTGACCGCCTGCTCGTCGAGGCCGCTCGCGTAGGCGCGGCGCAGCCAGGTCGTCAGGCCGCGGCGCAGCGACGTGTACGTCGAAGCCGACATCACGGCCGACTGCTGCTCGTTGACGAACGTGCCCTGGCCGGGACGGCCGGTGACCAGGTCCTCCTGCTCCATCTGCCGGTACGCCTTGGCGACGGTGTTCGGATTGATCGCCAGGTCCTCGACCACCTCGCGGATGAGCGGGAGGCGGTCACCGGGTTGGAGGAAGCCCAGCAGCACCGCCTGGCGGACCTGCTGGACGAGTTGCAGGTACGGCGGCACGCCGGAGTGGGTGTCGAGCCGGAAGACGAACACGGGAGCCCCCTACTGCTTTACTAGTAACATAGTAAAGCGGTGAGTCGCTGGTCAAGTGAGCCGACGCGGCTGCGGTCAGGGTCTCAAGCACCGAAAAAGTCCGGCTCTCGCCAGCTTTGTCGGTTGTTTCGATGGCGTGACGCACCGCCGAACCGAACCATAGACTGTCCCCTATATTTGATCGCCGAATCTTCGGTCGCAGGGATGCGGGCCTTATCGGACCCGCTTAAACCCTGATGCGCAAAAACTCGTAGCGCCTTCACCCTGCAATGGGACGCCGAAGATCGCGCCTACGAAACGGGGGAACGATGAAACGTGCAAGGAAGCTGGCTGCCAGTGCGACGATTGGCGTCGTCGCTTGTGGGATCGCGCTCACCCCATCGGCAGCCTCCGCGTCCGAATTTACGGTTATGGGTTGCCAGGCGGCTAGCGCTGCGCTGCGCTACCGCTTCTACGAGTCGGACGGATCCATTGGCTCGCGCACCTGGGAATGCAGTGGAGATAAGAATCTGAACTCCCGCGGTTACGACGTCCGGGCGGGCGGTTGGTCGGGCATCATCTACGGAAACTCAGGAGTGATCGTTTCCTTCTGCGACGGTCAAACCGTGCCGCTCGACGGTGCCAGAGTCACGAAAATTTGGATGAGTCCAACTAAATACGCGGGGTGCAAGTAAAGTCCCGCGCGCCCGAATATGGGGAGGCAGCTCAGAGCCGTGATCACGGCTCTGAGCTGGTGGGCGACGGACGAGTCGACCTGTACGCCGGATTCTGTGCGCGACGCGTACCCCAGAGGGTTTCGCGTCGGCGGCGGCCATCCATCTCGGCCTGCCGTTGCCGGCAGGCTCCAGCGGCCTACCCGCAGACATCGGGCGGGCAGCCCTCAAGCGTCTGCGCCGGGTCGTCATCTTGCGGTGACGGCCCTTGCTTGGCCTTGCTCCGGGTGGGGTTTACCGAGCCACCCCGGTCACCCGGGGTGCTGGTGGGCTCTTACCCCACCGTTTCACCCTTACCGTCCCCGTTGGGGTCGGCGGTCTGTTTTCTGTGGCACTGTCCCGCGGGTCGCCCCGGGTTGCCGTTAACAACCACCCTGCCCTGTGGAGTCCGGACGTTCCTCGGCGGCGGGCCGGAGCCCGCCGACGCGACCGCCCGGTCGACTCGTCCGTCGCGCTCTCATCCTAACGACGAGCGTGCCGCCGGTATTGCCGCCCCGCCTGAGCAAGATCGCGCAGCTCAATGGCGGTCCGGCGGAGTCGCCTCGGAGGGCGACGGCTAGCCTCGTGGGGCTATGGATCTCTCCCACGCCGCGCTGCTGCTCGCCGCCGGTCTCGCCGCTGGCACAGTGAACGCGGTGGCCGGTGGTGGTTCGTTGATCACGTTCCCGGCGATGCTCGCGGTCGGGCTGCCGCCGGTGCCGGCGAACGTCAGCAACTCCGTCGCCGTCTTCCCCGGGTACGTGGCCAGCGTGGCGGGCAGCCGACAGGACCTGCCGCGCCCTCGCGCCCTGGCCACGCTGGTGCCGACCACGATCGTCGGCACGATCCTCGGGGCGTTGCTGCTGCTGGCCACGCCGGCCCGCGCGTTCGAGCTGGTCGTACCCTTTCTGGTTCTCGGCGCGACAGCGGTCCTGGCCTTCCAGGACCCGCTGCGCCGCCTGGTCGGTCATCCCCGGGACCTGTCGCCACGTCAGCGGACGGTCGCGGTGCAGACGATGGTCGCGCTCGGCGCGGTGTACGGCGGGTACTTCGGCGCGGCCCTCGGGGTGATGCTGGTCGCCGGGTTGGCCCTGGTGCTGGACGCGACCCTGGCGCGGGTGAGCGCGATCAAGAATCTGCTCTCGGCCGTGGTCGGGTTGACCACGCTCGTGATTTTCGCCCTGTTCGGCCCGCTGAACTGGGCGGCGGTCGCGGTGGTCGCGCCCGCCACCCTCATCGGGGGGTACGCGGGCGCCCGGCTCGTCCGTCGGCTGCCGCCGGTGGTGCTCAAGACGATGATCGTGGTGTTCGGTACGACGATCGGCCTCTACCTGCTCTACCGCGCCCTGCGCTGAGGGCGCCCGCCCCGCCCGCCCCGGCGTCGACGCGCAAGATCCGAGCAACATCAGGGATGTTGCTGCCTCAGCGAGCCCGGAGGCAGCAACATCCCCGAAAGTGCGCGGATCTTGGGGCGCCCGGGGGGGGCGGGGCGGGCGGGGCGCCCGGGGGCGGGGCGGGCGGGGCGGCGGGGGGCGGGCGGGGCGGTCAGTAGGTCTCGCCTACCGGCTCTTCGGCGGTGTTCTCCGCACCGGCGGCGGCGCGGTTCCAGCGGGACCAGAGGACCCGCTCGCCGTAGCCGGCGGCCATCACGTGCGCGAAGGCCAGGTAGACGAGGACACCGACGGCGAGCACCCCGAAGCCGACCCAGAACGGCAGGGCCGGCGAGTGTTCGGCGAGCTTGCCGGAGATGATCGGCGCCGGCGCGGCGGCACCCCAGCGGACCAGGTTGAACGCGCCGGTGGCGACCCGCCGGTCACTGGAGCCGAGGCCGAGGGCCAGGTCGGTGAGGTTGGCGTTGGCCATTCCCATGCAGAGTCCGGCGAGCACCAGCACGACGAGCGACTCGGCGGTGCCGGTGGAGGTGGCGAAGAGAACCATGCAGACCAGCAGCCCGGCGATGGCCACGCCGGCGGTCTGCACGGCGCCGATCCGATGGGCCAGCCGGTGGCCGATCACCAGGATGCCGGCGGCCAGGCCGAGACCCCAGCCGGTGAACGCCAGCCCCAGCGGGATGATGTCCAGCTTGAGGAAGAGCGGCGTGTAGCCGAGGACCACGAAGAACACGAAGTTGTACGCGGCGGTCACCGCGCAGAGGGCGATGAACGCCGGTCGGCGGAAGGTGGCGAAGATCTGGCCGACGCGTACCGGGGGCTGCCGGTTGGCGGGTTCGCGGAGCTTGCGGGAGGCCACGCCGAGGGCGAGGACCATGAAGACGCCGCAGACGAAGAACGGCAGCCGCCAGGTGACCTCGCCGAGCAGGCCGCCGATGAGTGGGCCGACGGCGAAGCCGAGTCCGAGGGCGGTCTCGAAGAGGCCGACCACCCACTCCCGGTCGACGGCCAGGTTGACGAGCACCACCATGGCGGTGGCGAAGAACATCGCGTTGCCCAGGCCCCAGATGCCGCGCAGCACGGAGAGCTGCACGATGGTGTCGCTGAACGAGGCGAGGATCGCGGCGACGCCGACCACCGAGACACCGGTGATGAGCACCGGCTTGAAGCCGAACCGGCCGCTGGCCAGCGTCGCCGGGATCATGCCGACGGCCATGACCGCGATGTACGCGGTGAACAGCAACTCGACCTGCCAGGCGGTGACCCCGATCGCGTCTCCGATGGCGGGCAGGATCGGGTCGACGACGGCGATGCCGGCGATGGCGAGGAAGGCCACCAGTGTGGTGGCGTAGATGGCACTGCGGTTCGGTTCGGAACGCCGATCCACTCCGACTCCTCAGATAGCTGCATTGTACAGGTATTTATTCTGTATCATACAGCTATGAGCGACGACCACGAGATCACCCTGGGGCACATCGAGACCGAGGTGGCCCTGCTGATGCGCTTCGGTGAGGCCACCCGACGGGCCACCGGCACCGCCGAGCACCGGGTGCTCGACCGGGCGGCGTACGTGATCCTGCGGCACCTGGACAACGCCGGCCCGCAGAACGTCTCCGCGCTCGCCGCCCAGCTCAACCTCGACGGTTCGACAGTGACCCGGCAGGTGTCCGCGCTCCAACGGGACGGCCTGATCACCCGTACCCCGGACCCGTCCGACGGCCGAGGCACCGTCATCTCCGCCACCACCGCCGGGCTGCAACGGATGGCGGCGGTGCGGTCCGCGCGGACCCGGCTCTACGGCGACATGCTGGCCGACTGGAGCCCCGCGGACCGGGAAACCCTGGCCCGGCTACTGGGCCGCCTCAACCAGGCCCTGGTGAATCGCAACCGCCGCCGCTGAGCACGCGCGGCGGTGTCGTGCCGGCCCATCACTCCACCCGGCCGCACCACATGCCCTCCCGCCGCCAAGATCGCACAAGATCCTGGTTGTAGTGGCCTCCCGCACGGCCCAACACCACTAGAACAATGATCGAGCACGATCTTGCGGTGCACCCGCCGAGCCCGCCCGGCCGCGCAACCCGCCGAGCACGCCAGTCCGCCCGTCCGCTCAACCCGCTGGGCACGCCGTCCACGCGAACCCGCCGGGCAGCCGGGCCCGGCGGGGCGTCAGGAGAACGTCCGCCGCGCCCAGGTGCGGAAGTCAGTGGTGGGCAGGCCGAGAGCTTGAGCCATCTCCGGACGAGCGGGGCTGCCGATCTCGTTGATCCGCTCGACGGCGTTGACCATGGCGGGCAGCAGGCCACGCTCGACGGCCTCCTGCGGGGTGAGCACCGGAGCGGTGATCGCCCGGCCGGTGACCTCACTCAGGATGGCCGCGACCTCGGTCATGGTGAGCAGGTCGCCGGCGAGTTCGACGTCCAGGCCGTCGAGCTTCCCCGGGTTGGTGAACGCGATGGCCGCAGCCTCACCGATGTCGTCGACGGCGATCCACGGCATTCGCGTGTCCGCGGCGAAGCCGGTGATGATCGTGCCGCTGGACCAGTCGCCGAAGAGGTAGGACCAGCCGACGAGGTTCTCCATGAAGGTCGAGGGCTTCAGCACGGTCCAGTGCGCGAAGCCACCAGCCCGAACCATCTCGTCGATGGCCGCCTTGCTCTCCCAGTAGTGCGTGTCCCACCGGCCCTCGGCCCATCCCGGCTGGTTACGGTGGAAGTCGCCGGCACCCGAGACGCTGCTGTGCACGACGTGCGACACGCCGGCCCGGCGCGCCGCCTCGACGACGTTGCGGCCGCGGGTCACCTCGGCGTCGCCCTGCATGTCGGTCACGTCGGGGTACGGGATGGAGAAGACGCCGTCCATCCCGTCCGCCGCGGCGAGCAGCGAGTCGGCGTCATCCAGGTCGCCGGTGACCAGTTCGGCGCCCCGAGCCCGCAGAGCCTGGGCGCTGTCGATGCCGGGATCACGGACCAGGGCACGGACCGGGACGCCCCGGTCGAGCAGCGCTCGGGCCGTGGCCCCGCCCTGCTTGCCCGTCGCGCCGATGACGAGAACAGCCATGATGCCTCCCGAGAACAAAGTGGGGTGACCCCCCACTTCTCGTCGGCTACGATATGGGGGACCACCCCACTTTTGCAAGGCGGGCCATGAGAGCGGACGCGCAGCGCAACTACGACCTCATCGTCAAGGCGGCCTCCGAGGCGATCGCCCGCGACGGCGCGTACGCCTCGCTGGAGGAGATCGCCCGGTCGGCCGGGGTGGGATCGGCGACCCTGCACCGGCACTTCCCCACCCGGTGGTCGCTGCTCCAGGCGATCTTCCGCGACTGTGTCGGCAACCTGGCAGCGCGCGCCGGAGACCTGCTCGACGCGCCGGACGCCCTCGACGCGCTGACGACCTGGCTGCACGAGGTCACCGCGTACGCCACCACGACCCGCGGCCTCGCGGACTCGCTTCTGAACGAGCCCGCCGAGGAGAGCGACGCCTGCGGTGCGACCCTCGTCGCCGCCGGTGAACCGCTGCTGCGCCGAGCCGCCGACGAGGGCTCGGTACGGCCCGACATCACCATGGCCGACCTGATGATCCTCGCCAACGGCATCTCACTCGCGGCGCAACCGATGGGCGCGGCCAAGGCGGAGCAACTGCTGACCCTCGCCCTACAGGGCATCGGCCGCGAGCAGCCGTAGGGCACCAGCAGCACCGCCGTCCCTGGTTGACCGACGCGAGGTTCAAGATCGCGCAACATCCTGGTTGTGGTGGCAATCCGCGCGGCCCAACACCACTACAACAATGATCGAGCACGATCGTGGTAGCCACAGCGCGCCAGGTCGCCGGCCTGGCCCGGCCCGGCAGCCCTCGCTGACGCCGCAGCCCTCGCTGCGATGTCGGAGGGTGCGTGATTCGTTTGCGACATCAGCTCGATAGCGCCTGAAACCACCTCGCCGCTCCGCGACAACGACCCCCACGCCCCGACGACGCCCACCCACCGGACGACGGCCCTGAACACACAGATACGCCCGGGCACCGACCGGCGTCGGCACCCGGGCGTACCAGTGGTCAGGCGACCGGTTCGCGGGCCGAGTCGGCGTCGCGGTCGGTGCCGGGGGTGACCCGGGGGTCGCCCTCGTCGGCGAAGTAGTCGTCCGATTCGGTGCCGTCGACGCCCTCGGCCACCTTCGCGGCCCGTACGGCAAGGGTCACCAGCGCAGCGACGGCCAGGTTGACCGCCACCGCCACGATGCCGACGTAGATCGTCTTGGTGGTGTCGAACCCGAACTCCGAGAGCGGGAACGCCGAGCCACCGAAGTGCTTCCGGGTCGGGCTGGCCACCTGGTAGAGCATCCACATGCCCAACCCCATGCCGACCACCCAACCGGTGATCAGACCGGCGCGGTGGAACCACCTGGTGTAGAGGCCCAGCGCCACCGCCGGCAGCGTCTGGAGGATGATCACGCCGCCGATCAGCTGGAGGTCGATGGAGAACTGCGGGTCGAGGAAGACGATGCAGGCCACCGCGCCGACCTTCACCACCAGCGAGGTGATCTTCGAGACGTTGGCCTCCTGGGCCGGTGAGGCGTCCCGCTTCAGGTACTCCTTGTAGATGTTGCGGGTGAACAGGTTCGCCGCCGCGATCGACATGATCGCCGCCGGCACCAGCGCGCCGATGCCGATCGCCGCGTACGCGACACCGGCGAACCAGTCCGGGAACTGCTGGTCGAACAGCAACGGCACGACCGTGTTGTTGTCCACCGACCCGGCCGAGCTGCCCGGCAGCGGCTTCACACCGGCCGCGATGGCCATGTAGCCGAGCAGGGCGATCAACCCGAGCAGCAGGCTGTACGCGGGCAGCGCCGACATGTTCCGCTTGATCACATCGCGGTTCCGGCTGGCCAGCACACCGGTGATGCTGTGCGGGTAGAGGAAGAGCGCCAACGCCGAGCCGAACGCCAACGTGACGTACTGGAGTTGGTTGTTGCCGTTGAGCAGGATGCCGTCGTTCGGGTTGGGCGAGGCGTCGAACTTCGCGTCCGCGGCGGCGAAGATGTCCCCCCAACCGCCCAGCTTGTACGGCAGGTAGATGACCGCCACCAGGATGACGATGTAGATCAGGCTGTCCTTGACGAACGCGATGAGCGCCGGCGCGCGCAGACCCGACTGGTACGTGTACGCGGCCAGGATCGCGAACGCGATGATGATCGGCAGGTGCCGGGCCAGCGCGTTGTCGCCGGTGACCCCCATCGTCTTGAGCACCGCCTCGATGCCGACCAGCTGCAACGCGATGTACGGCATGGTGGCCACGATGCCGGTGATCGCGATCAGCAGCGCCAGCACCGGCGAGTCGAAGCGCTTACGGACGAAGTCGGCAGGCGTGACGAACCCGTGCCGGTGCGACACCGACCAGAGCCGAACCAGCACCAGGAACACCAACGGATAGATCACGATGGTGTACGGCACGGCGAAGAACCCGGCCGCACCGGCGCCGAACATCAGGGCCGGCACCGCCACGAAGGTGTACGCGGTGTAGAGGTCACCGCCGACCAGGAACCAGGTGATCCAGCCGCCGAAGCTGCGCCCGCCCAGGCCCCACTCGTCCAGGTGCGCCATGTCCTTCGGGGCCCGCCAGCGGGCGGCCACGAAACCCATCGCGCTGACCAGGAGGAACAGCAGCGTGAAGACGATGATCTCGGTGAGGTGGTCCCGCCACATCAGCGACCTCCACGCTTCTTGGTCATCTGGTACACCAGCGTCGTGGTGCCGACGCCGAGCAGGATGAACGCCAGTTGCAGCCAGTAGAAGCGGGGAAACCCGAAGACCCGGGGCGAGTCGCCGTTGAAGAAGGCCGGGACCAGCGGCACCACGATGGGAATGAAGAGCAACCAGTTCCAGGGGCTGTGGTCCTTCGCCCTGGTCGGCGCCGTGGTGGGCGCCTCCGGTTCCGGTGCAGCCATCTGACACACCTCCGGGGAGTCGAGGCTCTCGATGTAACGGCCGGAGGCTACGACTTTGTGACGGCCGTCACGCGACCCGGTCGGAGGGTGCTGCGCCGAACGGCCGGTCGGCTGCGCCGAACGGCGCGACCGACCGGCCGACTGGTGAAACGGCTCAGAGAGCGGCGAGGTGGGAGGTGTCGTTGACGGTGCGGACGGCGACGCCGCCGTCGGGCCACATGTCGAGCACCGAGATCCCGGCCGCGTCCAGGAAGAGTCGGTGCAGGAACCCGTCGCCGGCGGCGAGGGCGTCGCGCAGCACCAGCTTGATCGGCGAGACGTGCGAGACGAGCACCACGGTCTCCCCGGGGTACGCGGTGAGCAGCCCCGCCACGACGCGCTGGGCGCGTTCGGCGACGTGGGTGAACGACTCCCCGCCGGGCGGGGCGACCCGGGGTGAGGCGAGCCAGGCGTCCATCTCCCCCGGCCACCCCTCGCGTACCTCGGCGAAGGTGCGCCCCTCCCACTGGCCGAAGTCGCACTCGATCAGGTCGTCCTCGGTACGCACCGGCACGTCACCGAGCGCGGCGGCGATCGCCGCCGCGGTGGCCGTACACCGGGACAGCGGTGAGCTGAGCACGGCCGCGACGGTCGGGGCCAGCGCGGCCACCCTCGTCGCGGTCTCGCGGACCTGGGCCCGACCCTTCTCGGACAGCGGCACGTCGCCGCGCCCGGAGTAGCGGCGCTGCTCGGTGTACTCGGTCTCGCCGTGCCGGACCAGGATCAGCCGGGTGGCGGTGAAGGTCGGCCGGGGCTCCCAGGACGCCGGGGCGGTCGCCGGGTCACTGCCGACCGCCGGGGCGGCGGCGCCGGTCGACGTGGGTCGGCCGGCGGCGGCGTCCATGGCGGCGTTGGCGAGCGCGTCGGCGTGCCGGTTCTGGTCCCGGGGGATCCAGGCGAACCGGACCGCGGCGAAGCGGCCGACCAGCCCGGCCGCCTGGGCGGCGAGGGGTCGCAGGCCGGGGTGCTTGATCTGCCACCGGCCGCACATCTGCTCGACCACCAGCTTGGAGTCCATCCGGACGTCCACCTCGCCGGCGCCCAACTCGGCGGCGGCGGTCAGCCCGGCGATCAACCCCTGGTACTCGGCGACGTTGTTGGTCGCCGTGCCGAGCGACTCGGAGCGCTCGGCGAGCACCTCGCCGGTCTCCGGGTCACGGACCACCGCGCCGTAGCCGGCGGGGCCGGGATTGCCCCGGGACCCGCCGTCGGCCTCGACTGTGACGACGCGCGGCGCCACGACCTACAGACCCGACTCGTTGGTGCGGACCATGATCCGTCGGCAGTCCTCGCAGCGGACCACGTCGTCCGGGGCGGCCCCGCGGATCCGGGCCAGGTCGGCGCCGGACAGCTCCAACCGGCATCCGCCGCAGCGCCCGGCGGTGAGCAGCGCGGCGCCCAGCCCGGTGTCCTCGCGGATCTTGTCGTAGAGCTTGACCAGGTCGGCCGGAAGGTCGGCGGCGAGCGGCTGACGGGCCCCGCGCTTGAACTCCTCCTCCTTGGCGATCTCGGCCATCGCCTCGTCGCGGCGCTGCTCGGTGGCGGCCCGCTTGTCGCGGGCGTCGGCCAACCGCTGCTCCACCCCGTCGAGGACGCCCTGCGCGGTCTCCCGCTGCTCCATCAGCTCCAGCTCGGCGTCCTCCAGGTCGCTCTGCCGCCGGTTCAGCGAGACCAGCTCGTGCTGGAGCGCCTCCAACTCGCGGGCGGGGCCGGTACCGGCGGCCAGCCGGTTCTCGTCCTTCTCCTTACGGGCCCGGACCTGCTCGACGTCCTTCTCCATCCGGGCGATGTCCCGGTCCAGGTCGTCGACGGCCACCTGGGCGCGGACCCGCTCGTCTTCCAACGCCGACAACTCCCGGGCCAGCGCCTCCAGCTCGGCCCGCTCGGGCAGCGACCGCCGACGGTGGGCGAGCTGGGCGAGGTTGGTGTCGATCGCCTGGAGGTCGAGCAGGCGGCGCTGCACCTGAGGGTCAGCCTTCACGGTCGGGGCTCCTTGTCGTCCACAACGGGTGCGGCGGCGTGCACTGTCCACGGGTCGGTATCCAGGTCGGACACCAGCGTCTCGACGCCCGGCGCCGCCCGGAGGAGGGCGGCCAGGTCGTCCAGCCACGGTCGTTCGGTCGCCCAGTGGGCGGCGTCGAGCAGGGCGGGACCATCGGCGGCGAGGTGCTCGCCGGCCGGGTGGTGCCGCAGGTCGGCGGTGAGGAAGGCGTCCACCCCGGCGGCGGTCGCGGCGCCGAGGAAACCGTCCCCCGACCCGCCGCTGACGGCGAGGGTACGAACCATACGCCGGGGATCGCCCGCAGCGCGAACTCCCCAGGACGTGACGGGAAGCACGGCGGCGGCGTGCCGGGTCAGCTCGGCGAGGGTCATCGGCTGGGGCAGCTCGCCGATCCGGCCGAAGCCCCGGTCGTCGCCGTGGGCGGGCGAGCCGGGGGCGGGACGCGCCAGCGGGCGCAGCCCGGTCAGGCCGAACCGGGCGGCGAGGGCGTCGGAGACGCCGGGGGCGGCCACGTCGGCGTTGGTGTGCGCCGCGTAGAGCGCCACACCGGCCCGGATCAGGTCGTGGATGATCCGCCCCTTGAAGGTCGTCGGAGCGACCGACGAGACGCCACGCAGCAGCAGAGGGTGGTGCGAGACGATCATGTCCACGTCGGCGGCCAGCGCCTCGGCGACCGTCTCGGGCACCACGTCCACCACGCAGAGCACCCGGCGCACCGGCGCGGACGGCTCGCCGAGCACCAGGCCCACCCGATCCCACTCCTCGGCCCAGGCCGGCGGGAAACGCCGTTCCAGCTCGGCCACCACGTCGGCCACCGTGGGCGCGGATCCGCTTGTGCTCACGGCGGGCCAGCTTACCGGCGCGAGGGCCCTCGGGCGGTGACGCCCGCCCGGCCGCGTCGACCCGAAGCGCCGGGCGGCGTTTCCCGAGGCGGTCGTCCCAGCCTGCCGGTCCTGGTGAGCCTAGGCGGCGTTCGCGGCGACGGTGTGCAACGCCGCCAGGGGCTTCGCCCACGGGAAGGCGGACAGGTGCTGCTCCCCCGTGCCCGGCGGGTGCAACGCGACGACGTGATCACCGAAGAGCACCGTGACACCCCACTCGGCCAGCCGGGCCACCCCGGCCCGGAACGCCGGGTGGGCGGCCATCGCCACGTTGGTGTACGGCACCGCCACGATCGGGATGCCCTTGCCCTGCGCCTCGACCAGCAGGCCGAGCGCGAGGGTGTCGGCGATGCCCGCCGCCCACTTGTTGACCGTGTTGACGGTGGCCGGGCAGACGATCATCGCGTCGGCGGGCGGCAGCACGTCCGGGTCACCCGGATTCTTGTAGTGCGTCCGCACCGGATGGCCGGTCTGCCGGGCCAGTGCCGACTGGTCGACGAACTTCGCGCCGTCCGGCGTGGTGACCACGCAGACGTCCCAACCATCCTGTTGGGCGAGGTCGACCAGGAGGCCGACGTGCCGTGCCAGCGGTGAGCCGCAGGCGATGACGTAGAGCACCTCACGGTGCCCGCTGGTGCGCGGTGAACCGGCCATCAGACCGGCTCCGCGCTCATACCCCTACTCCCATGTGCTCAGCCAACTCCGCTACCGGAGAAGGCGGCGCACCACGTGTGCGACGAAGGATGTCCGACATCACCTCGTGCGCGATCGGCCGGCAGCGGATCTCCGACGGGGCGAGCCGGTCGCCGAGCAGCAGCATCTCGCCGGCGTTGGCCACGTCGCCCATCTGGGCGTAGCCACGGGCGATGTCGAGCAGGTGGTGGGCGCGGCGTTCGGGCAGCAGGGCGTTGAAGGCGGGCTCCGCGATGCGGAGCCGGTGCACCTCCACGGCCCGACCACCGTCGCCCAACTCGACGGCGGCGGCGGCCCGGTGCAACTCGACATTGGTCGGACCGAAGGACGTCCAGTAGTGGTTGTGGTCGCCGCCGAGCAGGGTGGCGGCCTCCTGCGCACAGTTGATGAGGTCGTCGACGCTCGCCGTGTCGCCGATCCGCGAGGCGGCCATCGCGCCCTGGAGCAGCAGCATCCCGTAGACGGAGAGCCGGGCCGGGGAGACCTCGTTGCCGCCACCCGGGGCCAGCCGGTTGGCGATCTGGACGTTCAGCTCCAACGCGGGCCGGGCCCGACCCATCGCGACCAGCGCGTTGCAGACCCGGGTGGTGGCGATCCCGGCCAGCAGCGGGTCGTCGGCCCGCTGGGCCACCGCCATCGACCGGTCGGCGGCCAGCCAGGCGAGCTCGCACTCGCCGAGCTTGCGCAGCACCGACGAGGCGATCTGGTAGACCTGCCCGAGCAGGTGCGCCGCCTCGACGCCCCGGTCCCCGCCGTACGCGGCGTCGGCCGCCTGGGCGTCGCGCAGCAGCTTGGGCAGCGCCCGGGTGAGCATCCCGTAGCGGCCGTACTGGTAGGTGAGCCAGGCGTGGTTGACGGCCTTGCGCATGTCGTCCAGCGGCGGCGGCGAGGGCGCCGCGTCGAAGTAGGCGCTCATCGAGTCGTAGCGCTCCAGCGCCGCCCGGATCTCCTGCACCTCGATCTGGTCGATGCAGTTCAACGCGTCGGTGCGGCGCTCCGGATCCTTGCCCATGAGGAGTTGGACGTCCACCTGGAGGATGTCGGCGATCTCGTAGAGGACGGAGAACTTGTCCAACCGGCGGACGCCGCGTTCGACCTTGTCCACCCAGCTCTTCGACTTGCCCAGCCGGTCCGCGAAGACCTGCTGCGACATCTTGCGCCGCCCGCGCCAGTAGGCGACCCGCCGTCCTATGGGTAGCTCGTCCATCTCCCCATCCTCCCCTGCGCGACGACCGATCGAGTCGAAGCGATGTCCCCGGGCGCGGCGGCCTTCATTCACTTTCACGTTTCCGCTGGTCGCACACGATGTACGTCAGCCGGACAGCCAGTCCTCGTACTTTTCGTGCAAGTTGCACGAGCCGTTCGTCAACCTCAACGATCGTGGGTTACGGCAGTGACGGTGCTCGACATGGGACCTGGCGAACGCCGGGCCCGACGAGGGGAGATGGCACACATGTGGGGGAATGTCGGACCGCGCGTCGTCGAACTGTCGCCGCTGGAACGCGTCCGGCTGCGCCGGGTCGCCATGCGGTACGCCGCACACGGCTGGCAGGTCACCCCGGGGGCCTGTCTGGCCCGCAGTCGCTTCGTCTGCGGCCGGGCCGGCTGTCCCACGGTGGGCTGCCACCCCGCCCTGGAGAACTGGGAACTGGCCGCCAGCGCCGACCCGGCCCGGGTGGCGACCTGGTGGCGGAGCCGCCCGCACGGGGTGCTGCTGCCCACCGGCCGGGCCTTCGACGTGTTGGAGGTGCCCACCCACCTCGGTCGGCTCGTCCTCGACGCGGTGCGGATCCACCCGGCCGGCACCGGCGTACGAGGGCCGGTGCTGGCCACGCCCACCGGGCGGTGGATGTTCCTGGTCCGCCCCGGCGACCCGCTGCGGCCGGAGTTGGAGCACTGCTTCCACGTGGTCCGGCACGGGCCGGGCTCGTGGATCCCCGCACCACCCACCCGGCTGCCCGAGGGGACGGTCCGCTGGGCGGTCGCCCCCGAGCAGGCCCGCTGGCGACTTCCGGATTCGTACCTCGTGCAGAACACGTTGATCGGGGCGCTGCGCGCCACCGGGGTGACGCTCACCCCCGACCTGGTGCCCGGTCACCTGCCGCTGCCCCGACGAGGAATGTGAAGAAGACGCCCCGTCCGACGATCCATCCGGTGCCCGACAGCGTCGCCGGGGCGCGGGTCCTCGTTGACAGGGGGACGGCGCGAGCGCGCGCCACGATCGGGGGAGACATGTCCACGAACGACAGAGCGTCCCATCCGGGCGGCACCGAACCGCCCCGACGCGGCCACCGACGACACGGCTGGGCCGGCACCCGACCGTCCGGCTCGCGCCCCGGCCGCCCCCGCCCCACCGGCTCCCGCCCGGCCGGCACCCACCGCCCGATCCGCTAGGGCCTGTTTCATAAGAACTGGCCGGCCTGCGGCGGGCCCGGACGACGCCCGGCGGCGTTGCGGGATCGCCGCCCGGACTCCGCCTCGGCTCGACCGCCCTTATGAAACGGGCCCTAGTCGGTCAGCGGGATGTCGGCGGAGTAGTAGTGGCGGGCGTCGTCGGTGACGACGGCGTGGGTGTGGTCGTCCAGGCGATCCAGCCAGCCGCGACCGGCGGTTCCCATGGCCAGGGCGGCGGTGGCGTACGCGTCGGCCACCCCGAGGTCGGTGCCGACGACGGTCACCGAGCGAAGCCCGCCGGCCGGTGCGCCCCGGCGCGGGTCCAGCACGTGCCGACCCCGCTCGTAGACCCCGGAGGTGGCCACGGCCAGATCGGTCCCGGTGAGCACCAGGCAGGTCGCCATCGCGTCCCACGGGTGCCGGATGCCGATCCGCCACGGCTCGCCGGAGGGCGACATCCCGCGTACGCGCACGTCGCCGCCGGCGTTCACGCAGTGGTTCGCGGCACCGGCGGCGAGCAGCCGGTCCGAGGCGACCTGCGCTGCCCAGCCCTTCACGAAACCGGACGGGTCGAGCCGCCCGGTGGCGTACGCGTCGAAGAACCCGTCGGTGACGCCCCACAGGTCGGCGCAGGTCTCCAGCACGAACCGCAGGTCCGCCGACGCCTCGGAGAGCAGCACCTCACCCCGGTCGAAGCGGCACACCTCGCTGTCCGGCTGGTACGTGCTGAAGCGGGCGTCCACCTCGCGCATCCAGGCGAAGACCTCGTCCGCCAGCTCACCCGCCCGTGCCGGTGGCAGGTCGTCGGCGAGGTCCACCGTGATCGCCGTACCCATGATCTGTTCGACCCGGCAGAGACCCGGCCGGGTCAGCGCGGTCGACACGTCAGAACGCCTGCTCGATCGCGGACCGCAGCGACTGCTTGTAGGAGTTGCTGGTCTCGGTGGCACCGGAGACGGTGTTGAGGTTGGCGTTCTGCTTCCGCACCACCTCCCCGCCGGTGCCGTCGTACGCGTTGCTGACGTCGCTGCTGTGGATGTCGGATTCGCCGCCGCTGGGCAGTGACAACGCGACGGCCTCGACGATCCGGTTGCCGGAGACCACGATCTGCACCTGCACGTACCCGTACTCGTTGTCGAAGCCGGCCCCGGTGACCCGGCGGTTGGTCGACTGGGGTGGCTTGGTGGTGCGTGGTGCGCTCGGAGCCTTGGTGGTCTTGGTGGCCGACGGGCGGGCGGTGGTCTTGCCGGGCTTGGGCGACACCGGCGCGTCGGCGCTCCTGGACGGCGTCGCCGCGCCGTCCGCCGGGTCGGTGCCCGGCGCGTTCGGGTCGGCGCTCGGGTCGACGTCCTGCCCGGTGGGGTCGACCGGTTGGACGGTCGGCAGGTTCTGGGCGACCTGGTTGGTGGCCGGGGAGCCCTTGAAGACGACCAGCGCGGTGGTGCTGGCGGCCAGGCCGGTGATCGCGAGGAACGCGCGACGCATGGGGGTGCCCTTCCTACAGCTCGAACGTGGCCAGGTGGATCTGCCGTCGGGGCACACCGGCGCGGCGCAGCGCGCGCACCGACTGTTCCACCAGCCCGGGCGGCCCGCACAGGTAGACGTCCCGCCGGGCCACGTCGGGCACCAGCTGACGCAACCCGTCCGGGCTGATCAGCTGGCGGGGGCCGGGGTCGTCGCGGGAGCCGATGACGTACCAGACGGAGGTGTCCCGTTCCTGGGCCAGCCAGTCCAGCTCCCGGCTGAGCAGCACGTCGGCCGGGGTGCGGGCCCGGTAGATCAGGGCGGCGCCCGGGGGCAGCTCCTCCAACATGGCCCGGATCGGCGTGATGCCGCTGCCGCCGGCGATCAGCAGGGCCCGCTCCCGGACCCGGTGCGCGGCGGTGAAGGTGCCCGACGGGCCCTGTGCCCAGACCCGGGTGCCCTGCTCCAGGTCGCGCAGGTCCGCGGTGTGCGTGCCGACGACCTTGACGGTGAGCCGCAGCCAGCGACCGTTCGCGGCGGCGGAGACGGAGAACGGGTGCGACTGCCACCAGCAACCCCGGGTGAGGAAGCGCCAGCGGAAGTATTGGCCACCGAGCATCGTCAGCCGACCGAGACGCTCACCGGTGAGGTAGATGGAGATGGTGTCCGGGCTCTCCGCGACCACGTCGGCGACCCGCAGCTTGTACCGCAGGTTGAACGCCAGTGGCGCGATCACCCGCCCCCAGAGCAGAGCGGCGACCACCAGCAGGTAGAGCGCGATCCAGCCGGTCCGCACCGGACCGGGCTTGTACAGCTGCGCGCCGTGGGTGAACTGGTGGCCGAAGCCGAGCAGCAGGACCAGGTAGCTGGACAGGTGCAGCGCGTGCCACAGCTCGTAGGGCAACGCCCGCCGGATCGCCCGGACACTGCTGAAGCCGACCAGCATCATGATGCCGGTGGCGACGAACGCCGAGACCATGTCCTCGTAGTCGCCGAGCAGCGTGCCGACCTCGGCGACTATCGACTGGTTCCGCAGGTCCGCGTAGCCGACGAGGATCAGCGACATGTGCGCCGACACGGCGACCAGCAGGGTCGCTCCCACGTCGCGGTGCCAGCGGGCCATCTGCTCGCCGCCGATCCAGCGTTCCAGTACCGGCAGCCGGCTCATCATCAGCACCTGCACCAGCAGCAGGTAGCCGGCGATCAGGCCGGTGATCCGGCCCGCCGCGGTGACGGTGGCCGCGGTGCTGCGCAACGAACCGGCGGGGGTGCCCAACCACCACGGCAGCACACTGGCGACCAGGCCGACCAGGAGCAGCACGCCCAGCAGCCGTCGGCCGCCGGGTCCGCGCCGGTCCGGGATCTGCGGGGGTACGGGGGCAGCCGACCGGCCGCCGTGCCGGGACGAGGTCCCGGTACGACGGCCGGCGGCGTGGGTGTGCGGGTACGTCACGCGTACAGCTTCATCGGGGCGTACTTCTGGCGGGGGAAGACCTTCTGGACCTCGGCGTTGGTGAGCCCGAACCGGCCCTGTGCCACCGCGCCGTAGACGTTGAACATGTTGTTGTACTCCGGCACGTCACCGGAGTCCAGCTTGTCCAGCCCGTTCCAGGTGCCCAGCAGGGAGCCGGCCAGCTTCTTGCCGGAGAGCACCGTGACCACGCCACCGTGCCCGTGGTCGGTGCCGCCGGTGTTGGAGCCGACCCGGCGGCCGAACTCGCTGGACACCATGATCGTCACGTCGGCGGCCTGCGGACCGAGGTCGGTGAAGAAGGCCGCCATGGCCTTGGCCAGCTCGTTCAACCGGCGGTGCAGTTGGCCACCCGCACTGGTGCCCTGGTTCTCGTGGGTGTCGTAGCCACCCATGCCGACCGTGGCGACCCGGACGTTGGCGCCACCCTTGATCAGCTGGGCGAGCTGCTTGAACGCGTTCCCGACGCCCTCGTACGTGACGCCTTCGACCGGCTCGTACGGCTTGGCGGCGAGCTTCTGGGCGGTGGCCAGCGCGCCCATGCCCTCCTGCACGGCCTCCTCGACCGGGTGGTTGATCCCGGTGAAGAGCCCCTTGATGGCCTTCTCGGTGGCCGCCCGGTACTTCTCGTCGCCGTTGAGTCGCAACGATCCGACGCTGTTCAGCGACAACGCGCCGTTGTTGCCGACCAGCGAGCGGGGCAGCGTGCTGCCGATGCCGACGCTGCGGAACGCGGTGCCCTTGCCCAGGTTGTCGACCAGACCGTCCAGCCAGCCCCGACCACCGGTCTCGTTGGGCAGTCCGCCCAGGTTGCAGGCGTCCGCGGCCTGGAAGTGGCTGCGCGACAGCCGCTCGTCCGAGACGCCCGGGATGAAGCCGAGCTGGCCGGCGGTGAGCCACTTCTCCAGCGGCTTGAACGCGCTGGTCAGCTTGAAACCGCGGCCCAGGGCCAACGAGTCGTTGCCGAGCAGCAGGTCGGGGCGGGCCTTGCTGAGCACCGGGTCGTTGTCCGGTGCGACCAGGCTCAGCCCGTCCAGCCCGCCGTAGAGGAAGACGTGGATCAGGGTGCCGGTCTTGGTGGCCGCGAACGACGCCGACGTGGTGACGAACTGGGCCGTGGCCAGGGCGGTGGCGGTGGCCGCGGCACCCGCGACGAAGGTCCGCCGGGTGACGCCGCGACCGTCCTGCTGGGCCTCCTCCAGGTTCTCCAGAGTGCGGTAGCGGTCCAGCTCGGCGGCGTTCTCGGCGGCGACGATGTCCGCCTCCGCGCGCAACATCGCCTCGGCCGGGTTGTCGGCCAGCCGCCGCACGTCGGGGCATTCGGGGTGCAGGGGGAAAGAGTTGTACACAGTCTTCTCCATCGGGTGCCTCACCGGAGGTGGTGCTGGGGGGAAGCGAGGATCGCCCGCGCGACGGCGGTGATGGCCCCGTTGAACGTGGCGTCGACCTTGGCGGTGGCCGCGACGCCGGCGACACCGAGGATCAGGTTCTTCTCCCGGGTGCTCAGCTTCTGGCCCACCAGGCGCGCCGAGAGCGCGTCCACGTACGCCCCGGCGGTGGCCGGCGGCTTGGCGACCAGCTTCTCCGGCGGCGTGTACGTGAAGGTGGTGCGGTAGCCGGCGAGGATCTCGCCCGCCTCGTTCCAGCCGTTGACCATGGTGCCGGCCGACGTCCAGGCGACGTAGACGTCCGGGTAGCCGTCCGGGGTGGGGTGTCCCATCGGGAACTGGCCCAACTCGCGCAGCTTGTCGTGGATCTGCCGCAGGCCCCGCGCGTACGGGGTGCGCTTGTTGTCGCCGTTGTTGTGCTTCGGCGACGCCTCCGGCGAGACGCCCAGGGTGCGGTACGTGGCGACCAGGTACTCCATCGGGCGGCGCACCTTCTGGCCCACGGCGGCCCAGAACTCGGTGGAGCAGAACATCGCCATCAGCACCGGCTTGATCAGGCCGTTGTTGGAGGTGTAGACCTTGGCCAGCCGGTCCACCAGGGACTTCGGCGGAGTGTCCGAGACGAACCGGGTCGCCAGGCTCTGCGCCACGTACTTGGCCGTCGACGGGTGCAGCGCGATGTAGGTGATGTACGCGTCGATCGCCGCGTCGGCCTTCTTCGGGTCCGACGAGTTGTTCGCGTGGGTGAAGCCGAGGATCTTCACCTTGCCGACGTAGTGCTGCTCCGGCCTGAAGACGTACTTGCCGTCCTTGTCGATGCCCCGGCCGGTCTGCAGCATGGCGGCCTGGCGGACGTCCGGCTCCTTGTAGCCGCCGTCGACGCCGACCGAGTACAGCTCGAGGTTCTCCCGGGCGAGGTTCTCGTTGATCGCGTCCTTGCGGGAGTCCTTCTGGTTCAGGTAGATCAGCAGCGCGGGGTGCTTGTTCGCCGCGATCAGCATCTCCGGGTAGCTGCCCAGCGCGTGCTTACGCACGACGTCCTGGTCGAACGAGTTGCGGTAGACCTCGCCACCGTCGAAGTCGGCCGCCACGTGCAGGAAGTCGTTCCAGAAGTCGACCATCACCTCGAAGAGTTGACGCTTCGACCAGATCTGCCGGGCGATGGTCGCGTCGACCATCTCCCGCTCCGGCTGGGCGCCCTGCTCGTTGAGCTGGTCCCGCTGGGTCCGCAACTGCTGCACGCTGAGCTTCTGGGTGGGCAGCTCGGCGAGCTTCAGCTCGGCCTTGCTCGGCGCGATCTTGTCCGGGTCCAACTGGGCGCGGACCCAGGCGTCGATGCCCTGCTTCTTGATGTCGGCGACGACCTCGGGGGTGGGCCCGAAGGTGGCCCGCCGGGCCAGGTGCAGGATCGGGTCCTTGGCCAGCACCGTCTTCACGGTCACCTGGGTCGCCGCGGCGGCGGCGGCCGGGCCGGAGAGGATCCGTCCACCAGTCGGCGCGTTCTTCTTCAGCGCCTCACCGGCCCGGGAGCCCATGTAGCTCTCGTTCTGCTCAGTGTAGGTACGCACCGTGCTGGGCTGCTGGCCACTGGGCCGCGCGGCGGTGCCGTCGGTGACCGTGCTGCCGGTGGCGTCACCGGCCACCTCGTCACCGAAGATGCCGCGGAGCTGCGGGGTCATGGCGAGCGCCGCGCCACCGGCGACGACGGCGGCGGTGCCGCCCAGGGCCACCATCGCCTTGCGCCGGCCGACCCTGGGGCCCGACTCGTCGTCGTCCAGAGTGGGCAGTCCGGTGCCGGGCCGCGCCGCTACCTGGTGACCGAGCCCTTCCGGGCCGACCCACTGCGGCCCGCGCGGGGCGGGCTGCCCGGCGTACGCGTAACCCTCGCCGTACTGCTCACGGGGGTCGGCCGGTGCGGGGTAGCCGCCCTGGTAGGGGTGGGGCGAGTCGTACCCGTAGGGCGCGGACGCGTTGGGGTCGCCGTAGCCGTCCGCGTTGTGGTGCTGGCGTCCGTCCCAACCGCGGTCGTCCCGCGGTTGACGTGGTGGCACATTCTGGTCGGCCATGTACCAATCCCGATTTCTGATGAGCGCCGGAAGCTGCGACCGGGCAGGTGCGGCAGGTGCGGCGACTGTTGCCTGAGGGGAGTTGCTACGGCAAGGTAACCAAGCCCCCGGGGCCCTTCAAGGTGGGCCGAACACCCTCCTGAGGGCACTTAAGACAGCGCTCAGTGCGGCTTCTACGCCGGTCGACGGGGCGGGGCCGGGCGCAGACCTTCTCAGCAGGGCGGACGTGCGGCAGCCGGGTACGGACCGGACCACACCGCCGTACGCGTCACTTTCCGCGTCGTTCACGACCACAGGCAAACTTAAGGTTCAGGTAAGCCGGACATGAGGTGACCTCACGATGGTCTGCGCGCTCGACGTCACCGGGCCTCGCGAGGAGGAAAAGTAGCTGCAGCAGGCGAGCGTGAGCCGGCACCACAGCGGGTATGCCGCCGAACCGCTGAACGCGTGAGGGGAAGGCAGCGCCATGCTCAGCAAAGAGGATCAGCGCAGGTTCGACCAGATCACCCGTCAGCTCCGGGAGAGCGACCCGGCATTCTTCAAGCGGCTGGACCACCGGGTCCGGGCCCGCAGGGGCCGCTACCTGATGTTGTTGACCATCGTGCTGTGGGCGTCGCTGCCGGCGATAGCCGTGTTCGCCGGTCGGCTGACCGGTGCGATCTGCGCGGTGGTGCTGGTGGCGAACGCCGCCATCATGTGGCGGTTCCGCCGCCGCTGGACGTGACGGGTCACCTGCCGTCCGGGCCGAACGCCCGGTACGCGCGGCGTAACCGTTCGAGCATTCCGGGGCCACCGATGGCGGGGGCCGGCGCGCCGAGTTGGCGGAGCAGCAGGTCGGGGCCGGTCACCAGTCGAGGCGGCTGGTCCGGCAACGGCACCGGCGGCAGCCAGAACCGGTCCACCGCCTCCGGTAGCGCAGTCGTCGACAGCCCGACGAGCGCGCGGGCCGCACCGACCGGGGCCACGGTCGACCGGTCACCGTCCGGTTCGGACGGTGGGTCCACCGCCTCGGGCAGCGCGACGGCGCCGGTGGCCTGCACCCGCCGGGCGCGCAGCTCGTCCAGCAGCTCCGCACGGGACCGACCACGCCAGTGCAGCAACTCGAACGGGTCCGCGTCGAACGCCTCGGCCAGCAGGTAGAACGTCGCCGCCAGGTGTTTGCACGGGACCGCGAAGTCGGGGCAGTTGCAGCGTTGGGTCAGCTCGTCCACACCGGCCGGGAACAGCGGCGCGCCGGCGGCGACGAACAGCTCCTCCAGCTCGTCGGGGAGGTCTCCGGCGAGCAGCCGGGCGCTGAAGAACGCCTGCCCGGCCAGCTCCTCCTCGATCCGGGACCAGAGCGGGGCCGGGAACGGCCGCAGTGCGATGGACACCTGGTACGGCTTCGGGCGGGAGCCCTGCACCACGGCGCTGACCCGGCCGGGTGCGATGTCGAGCGTCAGCACCTGGCCGGCGCGTGCGTAGGAACGACCTCGGGTCAACCGGGTGCCCAGCGCGAACGACTCCAGCACCTCCAGGAAACGCCGGGACCACCAGGAGCGCCCGATGGCACCCCGCGAGCTGCGCGCCCGCAGACCCCCGTCGACGCGGCGGGGGCGCCCGTAGTCGGCGAACCGATCGGTGCTCACTCCACCACCGCCCCGGCCTCCAGGGCGAACAACTCCCGCAACTGGCCGGTGGACAGCTCGGTGATCCACTGCTCGCCGGTGCCCACGACCCGCTCGGCGAGGGCGCGCTTGTCGTTGATCATCGCGGCGACCTTCTCCTCCACGGTGCCCGCGCAGACGAACTTGCGGACCTGCACCCGACGGCGCTGCCCGATCCGGAACGCCCGGTCGGTGGCCTGGTCCTCCACCGCCGGGTTCCACCACCGGTCCACGTGCACCACGTGGTTGGCCGCGGTCAGGGTGAGGCCGGTGCCGCCGGCCTTCAGGGAGAGGACGAACAGCGCCGGGCCCTCCGCCGACTGGAAACGCTGCACCATGGCGTCCCGCTCGGCCTTCCCGAGCCCGCCGTGCAGGAACAGCACCTCCCGGCCGAACCGAGCCGACAGGTGACCGCGCAACATCGCGCCGAACTCGGCGTACTGGGTGAACAGCAGCGCCTTCTCCCCCGCCGCAAGCACCTCCTCCAGGATCTCGGTCAGCCGGGCCAGCTTGCCGGAGCGCCCCTCCAACGCCGAACCGTCGCGCAGCAACTGGGCGGGGTGGTTGCAGACCTGCTTGAGCCGGGTCATGGTGGCCAGCACCAGACCGCGTCGCTCGATGCCGTCGCTGGTCTCGATCCGGGCGAGCATGTCGTCGACCACCACCCGGTAGAGCGCTGCCTGCTCGGCGGTGAGGTTGCAGAGCACCTCCATCTCCAACTTCTCCGGCAGGTCCGAGATGATCGACGAGTCGGTCTTGAGTCGACGCAACACGAACGGGCCGGTGATCCGGCGCAGCCGCTCGGCCGCCTCGGCGTCGCCGTTGCGTTCGATCGGCTCGGCGAACCTCTTCCGGAACGTCGCCGCCGGCCCGAGCAGACCCGGGTTGACGAACTGCATGATCGACCAGAGGTCGGCGAGCCGGTTCTCCACCGGCGTACCGGTCACCGCCACCCGCTGCCGCGCGGGCAACGCACGAACCGCCTCGGCCTGCCGGGTCGACGCGTTCTTGATCGCCTGCGCCTCGTCCACGACCACCCGGTGCCAGTCGATGCCGGCCAGGTCGGCGGCGTCGCGGGCGGCCACCGAGTAGGTGGTGAGGACCAGGTCCGCGCCGTGCGCGGCCGCGGTGAACTCCGCCCCCCGCGCCCGCTCCGCCCCATGGTGTACGTGCACCCGCAGCGTCGGCGTGAACCGGGCCGCCTCCCGCTGCCAGTTGCCGACCAGCGACATCGGACAGACCAGCAGGGTCGGCCCGGCGTCCGGTGGGTCCCCGGCGAGCAACGCGAGCAGCTGCACCGTCTTGCCGAGACCCATGTCGTCGGCGAGCACGCCGCCCAACCCGAGCGAGCGCAGGAACGCCAACCACGCCAAACCCCGCTGCTGGTACGGCCGCAGCGTCCCGTGGAAGCTCGGCGGCGGCTCCAGCGGGGTGAGCCGCCGCTCGACCGCACCGGCGAGCAGGTCACCCAGTGCCCCGTCGGCGGTCACCTCCAACACCGGTAGCGCACCGGTGGCCTCGCCGTCGGCCAGCCCGAGGCGGAGCAGGTCGGCGACCGTCAACTCACCGGAGGAGCGGAGCAGGCGCAGACCGGCGGCGAGCCGCCCCGGGTCCAGCTCCACCCACCGGCCACGCAACCGCACCAGCGGGGTCTTCAGCTCGGCCAGCTCCGCCAACTCCTCGGCGGACAGCGGCTGGTCGCCGAGGGCGATCTCCCAGCGGTAGTCCACCAGGGCGTCCAGGCCGACACCGGCGTCGGCGCCACTCACCGTGCCGGGCGCGGTACGGCTGCGGGCGCGCAGGCGGGCGCCGAGCCGCGCCGACGGGCGCTGCCACCAGGACGGCAGCAGCACCCCGAACCCGGCCGCGTGCAGCACCGGGGCGCCCTCGCTGAGGAACCGGTGCGCCCCCTCGACGTCGAGCTGCATCACCTCCGGAGCGGCGGTACGCAGTGCCGCGTCCAGGTCCGGCCAGAGCCGACTGGCCCGCCCCAACTCGGCGAGCAGTGTCTCCTGCGGGTTGCCCGTACGCCCGGTCAGGCCGCCGAGGGTCTGCGGTGCCCGCCAGACCTGGCCGGCGTCGACGTGCAGGCCGGGCTCGTCGGCCGCCTGCAACCCGAACTCCAGCCGCCACCGCGCAGCGCCGGAGGGTTCGACCGATGCCGGCACGATGTCTCCCGGTGCCGGGCGGGTGGCCAGGATCGGCTCGGTGACCTCGTCCGGGGCCGGCTCCACCAGCCGGAAACTGGCCCGCACCGGGCCGCCGGCGGCGTCCCGCTGCCAGACGTCCAGCTCGTCGCGCAGGGTGGCCAACGCCGTGGCGTCGACTGTGAAATCTCGCTGCGGACCGGCGAGCGCCGCCAGCCAGGCCGGTGCCGGACCACCCGGCCGCAGCCCCCGGGACAGCGTGGTGGTCGCCAGCGCGGCCCGCGCGGCGGCGTCGGTCAGCGCGTCGAGCGCGTCCGCGACCACCTCGGCCGCCGTCAGCTCACCCCCGCCCACCCCGGCAGCGCCGGGCAGGTCGACGGCGGCTCGGGCGGCGGGCGGTAGGGCCAGCGCCAACGACCGCGCCCACGCCGCGTCGGTGCCGGTCAGCAGCGGCCGCCAGACCGCCCGCGCCGAAACCTGCGCAGCAGCGTCCGACGAAGCCCCTGCCGCCGTGGTGCTCCCCGCCGGGATACTCGCGGATGGGACAGGCGGCGCGGCGGCGCTCGGCGGCGGGACGGTCGTCGGGGTGGGGCTCGCCGACGTCGGGCTGACGCCGGGGAGGACGCGGCCACGGGTCACCAGGTCGGCGGCGAAGTCGGCAAGCTCGGCGAGGTGACGCAGGGAGGCCCCGGGCACCGCCGGGAGGTCGTCCAGGGCGCGGAGCAGTGGCAGCGCGTCGTCCGGGGCGTACACCAGGATGGGGACCCGCCACCCGGTCAGGGCGAGTCGGCCGCGGGTCGCCTGTGCGACGGTGGTCCGGATCAGTTCGGGCGAGTCGGTCGGCGCGCCCGCCCGGGTGGGCAGGGTGAGCAGCGCGGTGTCCGGCCGGGTCGGCTCGGCGGCGTCGGCGAGGACGGCGGCCAGGTCGGCGTGCCCGGCGGCGAAGGGGTGTGGGCGTTCCCGCGCTGGTCGCCCGGCGCGCGGAGCGGGGATCGGCACGGTGCTGTCCTCGGCCCACACGGCGAGGCCGTCGGTCGAGCTGTCGCCGGGCAGCCACAGCCCGTGGATGACCAGCACCTACTCCCCCTCGTCGCCGCCCGCGCCCCAGGATAGGCGGCCCGCCGGGGCGGGCGTCCGCAGCCACCGCCGAACGGACGCACCGCACGGCGCGCACCGGCATCGTCGCCGACTCACGGGGCTGATCGACACGGCATCGCCGATATCGCGGTATCCAAGTCGGTCGGACACCCCGACGTCGGCGAACCCGTGTCGATCTTGACCACGCGGCGGCGCGCGGGGGCGCGCGGCGGCGCGCGGCGGCGCGCGGCGGCGCGCGGCGGCGCGCGGCGGCGCGCGGCGGCCGGGGGTCAGATGGCGCCGCACTCGCCGTCGGTCAGCTCGCGCAGGATGTCGGCGTGGCCCGCGTGGCGGGCCGTCTCCTCGATCATGTGCACCAGGATCCAGCGCAGCGACACCTGACCGAGCTGCGGGTGCGGCACCACGTGGTCGAGGTCGAAGCTCGCGGCGACGGCCCGGGATCGGGCGCAGGCCCGCTCGTACGCCTCGACGAGCGCGGCTACGGTCTCCTGCTCGCCGAGGACGAAGCTGGCCACCGCGTCCTCTTCCGAGGTCAGGTAGACGTCGCCGGGCTCGGGCGCCAGCAGGGTCGGGAACCAGTTCCGCTCGACCAGGGTCAGGTGCTTGACCAGCCCGGCGAGCGTGGTGGCCGAGGGCACCAACCGACGGCCGGCGTCGGCGTCGGAGAGACCGCGCAGCTTGCGCAGCAGCACCCCACGGTGGAAGTCGAGGAACGATTCCAGCACGGCACGCTCGTCGCCGGTGCGGGCGAGCACCGGACCGAGCGACGGATCGATCGTCTGCTCCATCCGCCGACCCTAGCCACGAAGCGGCTCCCCCGCTGCCCCGCTATCCGCTGCGGACCGGCGGCACGGCGGGCAGGATGGGCGCATGGCTTCATCCGTGCAGATCCTTCTCGTCGGCGGCACGGCGGACGGGCAGACCATCACCGTCGAGCTGGACAGCAACGGCCGCCCGCCGCTGACCCATCACCACGTCGGCGCGGGTGGGCTCGCCGACGCGCAGATCTACGAGTTGGAGACCGCTCGGGAGGAGGCCCGCGAGTGGCGCTACCGGTGGACCGGCCCGGCGGTCTGACCGCGTCGACTCAGACCCGGGTGAGGGTCTGGCTGCGCAGGCTCTCCAACACGCCCCGGGTGACCTCCGAGGTGCCCCTCGCCTGATCGCACACCTCGGCCACCCGTCGCGCGGTGCCCTCGGCGCGTTGCTCGCGCTCGTCCCACAGCCGGTCGACCTCGGCCAGCAGCGGCCCCTCGACCTCCCGCTCCACGCCGCGCAGGGCCGGCACGCCGAGCCGTTGGGCCAGGTCGAAGACCTTGCCGGCGTACGGCAGGGGCAGGAACGGTGTGCCGACCATCGCCGCGAAGATCAGGAAGTGCAGGCGCATGCCCACGGCGAGGTCGAAGTGGCGCATCAGCCCGAGGATCTGCTGCGGCGAGTAGGTGCCGTGCAGGATCCGACCCCGATCGGCGGCGACCATGTGCGACAGCACCCCGTGGGCGTGCCGGATGTCGTCGCGTTCCATGGGTACGAACAGCACGTACGCGTCGATCCGGTGCACCAGGAAGTCGCCGATCTGGGCGAGCAGCCGGTGGTAACCGTCCACGTCCAGCCGTTCGGCGGCCCGTCCCGGTTCCCGCACGCTTATCCCCACCAGTCGCTGGCCGACCGGAATCCCCTCCTCGGCCAGCAGGTGGGCCGGGAACTCCTCCGGTTGCAGGAGGAACGCCGGGTCCGCGGTGACGGTGATCGGGTTGAGTAGCCCGGCCTCCTCCAACACCATCCGGGACTCCTGGTCCCGCACTGTCACCTGGACCGCGCTGGACAGCGTCTCCCGGACCATGCCGGTGTCCACCGCCTCGCCCAGCGGCCCGACGCCCACCGCGTACGTGATCAGCGGCAGGCCCCGCTCCTGGGCGACCCGGACCACCCGCAGGTAGCGGCGGGCCTCCCGGTCGTAGAGGATGCCTCCCCCGCCCAGGATGAGCAGGTCGAGCTGGGCGAGGACCAGCGCGGAGTCGGTACGGCTGACGCCCTCCCAGGGCACCGCCTCGACGTCCGGATGGGCGGCCCGGGTGTGCTCCGGGTTACGGGAGAAGACGATGATCCGGGCGTTGGGTTCCTGCGTGCGCAGATCGGTGAGCAGGCCGGTGAGGATCGCCTCGTCGCCGAGGTTTCGCCCACCGTACGAGCCGAGCACACCGATGGTCAGTCCGCCGCCGTGCGTCATCCGTCGCTCCTCCCCAGGTGCGGTCCGCGCCGGTTTCCCGCTGGGCAGGTGAACAGTCCTGCCGGAGGGACCGGTCCCGAGGGCTCGCCGACTCAGCCGGCCGGGTCGATCCGCTTCGCCATCTGCTGGGACGTCACCTCGAACCCCAGACTGCGGTAGAGACCGATCGCCACGGTGTTCGTCCCGAAGACGTTCAACCCCAACTCGGGTACGCCGAGCTGGGCGAGTTCGGCCTCGATGAGCTGGATCATCCGCCGTGCGTGACCGCGCCCCCGGTGCTCCGGATGCACCTCGATGTTGTGGATCCAGGCCTGGCGCGAACCGGTCGCCGCCGGCAGGGTCACCCAGATCCAGCCGACCTCGGTGTCGTCGACCCGGCCCACCCGCAGCAGTGCCCCCTCGGTCGCCGCGCCCGCCGGCAGCGACTCCCGGATCTGCTCGACCGACCGCTCGCGGGCCGCCTCCGGGCTCAACCCGCGATGTGCCACCAGGTCCTCGGCGTACCCCTGCTCCAACGGCCCCCGCAACCGGGCCAGCTCCGGTGCCGTCATCGGCGTCAACGTCAACTCCACCGCGGCTCCCCCTCGTCGTCGCCAGCGGACAGTGCAGCAGAACCGACCCGGACGGCGCCACCCGGCCCCGCGCGGTCGCGGACGCGACGGAGGGGGTGCGCGGGCCCACCATGATGGCGACGTGCGCATCGCCCACGTCAGCGACAGCCACCTCGACAACCCGGAGGGGGTGGCGACCTCGGTCGGCACCGCCGTGGCGCTGCTGCGTGCCGCCGGGCACCGGGTCGTGCTGCACTGCCCGGGCCCCCTGCTGCGGGGTCGCCGCCGACCGGGTGAGGTGCCCTCGCTGGCGGTGCCGACCCGCCCCTACCGGCTGGCGGTGCCCCGGTCGCCGGACGCACCGGCGGACGTGGTGCACGTGCACACCACCGGCCCGCTCGGCGTCGCCGGCCTGCGGTGGGCCGCCGCCCGGGGCGTACCGACCGTGCTGACCTGGCACACCGACCTGGTCGCGTACGCGGCGCACTACCCGGAGATCCCGATCGGGGCCGCGTACGCGGGCCTGCGGCTGGGCCTGCGGTGGGGCGCGCGGGACCTGTGGGCCCTCTGCCGTCCCGGACCGGACCGGCAGACCCGACTGGCGGAGCTGGGGCGGTGCCTGCTGGCGCACACCAGCGTCCTGGTCGCCCCCTCGGTGAAGACCGCGACGATGATGGCGGCGATGGCGGGGCGTACCCCGATCGTGGTCCTGCCGACCCCGGCCGCCGCGCCGCGCGCCGACGCCGACGACCGGCGGCGGCTACGGGCCCGGCTGGGCATCCCGGCGGACGCGCCGGTGCTGCTCGCGGTGGGCCGGGCCACGCCGGAGAAGAACCCGGAGCTGCTGCTCGCCGCGTTCGCCCAGGTCCGCCGGACGATGCCGGCCGCTCACCTGGTGCTGCTGGGTGCCCGACGGAACCGGCTCGCGATCCGCCGGGTGGCCCACCGGTACGGGGTGGCCGGCGCGGTGCGCCTGCTGCGCCCGGTACCGCACGACCGGGTCGGCGCCCACTACCGGGCTGCGGACGTGCTCGCGTTCACCTCGGTCACCGACACGCAGGGCCTGGTGCTCTCCGAAGCCGAGGCGTACGGGCTGCCGGTGGCCATGGTGGACACCGCGCTGGTGCAGCGGCCGGGCACCGGCACCGCCCGGCCGGTCGCCGAACCCACCGCTGCGGCGTACGGCGCGTTGTTGACCCGGCTGCTGACCGACAGCGACCTGCGCGCGGAGGTGATCCGGGACGGCCGGGCCGCGGTGGCGGCCTGGTCCGGGGAGCGCTACCTGGCGGAGCTGGTCACGCTGTACGCGGCACTACCGCCGCCTGGCCCAACGGACGCGACGCCGTGACCGGGGACGTCACCCGGGCCCTGCGGTTGGGCACGGCCGCGGTGGTGGCCGTCGGGCTGGTCCTCGCGCTGGTCGCCGCCCGCGACGATCCCGTCGAGCTGCTCTTCTACTTCACCGTGCAGGTCGACCTGGCCTACCTGGTGGTGTTGCTGGCCGGTGGCGGTGACCGGTTGCGGACCGCGCTCACCGTCTACCTCGTCGGCACCGCAGTCGTCTTCGTCCTGGTGCTGGCCAACCCGTGGAGCCGCTACGCCATGGTGGCGAACGCCGACGCCCGGGGGACGATCTCCGACGCCGCCAACCTGCTGCTGCACGTCGTGGCGCCGCCACTGGCCGCCGCCCACTGGCTGAGCCGTCGACCCCGGGTCGCGCTGCGCCCGGCGTACGCGCTCGGCCTGCTCGGCTATCCGCTGGTGTGGCTGACCGTCATCCTGGTCCGGGGCGCCCTCGGCGGGGCCGAGGACCGCTACCTCTACCCGTTCCTCGACGTGCCCCGACTGGGCTATCCCACGGTCGCCCTCAACGCCGTGCTCTTCGCCGCCAGTCTGCTGGTGATCGCCCTGACCGCCGTCCACCTGACCCGCCGTCACGGGCGATGAGGCGGCTGCCCGTCAGGGTGCGGTCGGCGTCGACTCCAGGTAACGCGCCAGCTGCGCCAGGTCGTGCAGACGCAGATCGCCGTCGAGTCCCTTCAACGCGGCGGTCAGTGCACCGGCCGCCCGCCCGGCTCGCAAGCCGACCTCGGCGTCCTCCACGACCAGGCACCGCGCGACGGGTACGTCCACCAGGGCGGCGGCCCGCAGGTAGCCCTCCGGGTCCGGTTTGCCGACCCGCACGTCCTCGACCGTGACCAGCACCGGCGCGACGATCCCGGCCGCGCCGAGCCGCGCCTGGGCCAGCCGGGCGTCGGCGCTGGTCACCACCGCCCACGGCAGCCCCAACCGGGCCAGTGTGTCCAGGAGTTCGTGCGCTCCGGGGGTGGCGACCACGTCGGACAGGTCGTCGTACTGCAACGCGAGCTGCCGTGCCGCCGCGGTGGCGACCGCGTGGTCGTCGAGGTCGGGCAACAGTCGGCGGATGGTCCGGTCGGCGGGGCTGCCGTGCGCGATGGCCAGCGCCGCCGCCGGGTCGACCGCGTACTCGGCCGCCCACCGTTTCCAGGCCCGCTCGACGGCCGCGTCCGAGTCGACCAGGGTGCCGTCCATGTCGAACAGCACCGCGCCGATGCCCGCCAGTTCCACGCTCACGCTCCCCTTGTTGCTCGCACCGCGAGGATAGGTCCTCAACCATCCGCCGTACGGGCGGCGTTCTTCTCACCGAGGGGGTGGGCATGACCGAGACGTTCCACGAGTTCGTGGTGCAGCGTTCTCCTGCCTTGTCCCGGACCGCCTACCTCCTCACCGGCGACCACCAACTCGCCGAGGACCTCGTGCAGACCGCCCTGGCCCGCACCTACCGTCACTGGCGACGCATC
The DNA here is from genome assembly GCF_029581455.1 of Micromonospora sp. WMMD964. NCBI lineage: Bacteria > Bacillati > Actinomycetota > Actinomycetes > Micromonosporales > Micromonosporaceae > Micromonospora > Micromonospora sp. WMMD964. The sequence continues at coordinate 6,287,466 of NZ_CP120860.1, forward strand.
CGCGACGGCGACCCGGAGGCGTACGTCCGCCGCGTCATGTACCACCAGCAGGTCTCCTGGTGGCGACGCCGACGCCTCGCCGAACGACTCGAAGCCGAGCCCACCGAACGGGCTGGCGGCGACCACACCGACCGGACCGCCCTGCGACTGACCCTCACGGCCGCGCTGCGCCACCTCACTCCCCGCCAACGCGCCGTCATCGTGCTGCGCTACTACGAGGACCGCACCGAAGCGCAGGTAGCCGACCTGCTCGGCTGCTCCCTGGGCACCGTCAAACGCCACGCCCACGACGCGCTGCGCCGACTCCGAGCGGTCGCTCCCGACCTGCTCGACGCCACCGCGGAGAGGAGCACCCGATGACCGCCCGGCTCCGCGACGCCCTGCGTTCCGCCGCCGAGGACGTGCCCACCTACCCGGTGTACGAGCGCGCTCTCGCCACCGCCCGCCGCAACCGCCTGCGCCGGGTGGGCGTCGGCGCGGCGGCGTTGGTGCTGCTCGCGGTGGCCGGCGTCGTGGTGCCGCTGACCCGTACCCCCGGCCTCGATCCGGCCGCCACCGCGAACGGCGCGCTGCCCGACCACATCGCCCTGCCGCCGCTCGGCACGCTGCACGTCACCGACCGCCCCCGGCTCGGTCCCGCGTCGGTGGTCTTCGACGGGCCCGCACCACGTCTGCACGGCTGGAACGACGTGAACGTCGTCGGCGTGGTCGGCGCGGACTCCGACCGCTACCGGATCATGCGGGTCGGCGGGGAGTCACTGGCGGGCAGAAAGGTGCACCTCTCCCCCGACGGCCGGTACCTGGCCCGGCCGGACGGAGCCCAGGACGATCCCCCGGGTGTCGAGGTCGTCGACCTGGTCACGGGGCGAACCCAGCGGCTCTCGTCGCCCGTGGACGGCAGTGTCTGGAGCGCACCTGTCGGCTGGTCCGCCGACGGCGGGTCGCTGGTGGTCAGCGACGAGGTGCCGGTCGCGTTCGACGGGGCCACGTACACCACAGTGCTGAGCGCGGTGACAGTCGCCGGTAAGCGGTGGACCAGGCTGGCCGCCGTCGCGCAGGAGGCGTACGTCGGCTCGACGGTCGCCGCCGCCCCGGGTCGGATCGCCTACCAGTACGGCCGCACCGTCGCCGTGACCGACCTGGCCGGCCGGGAACTGTCCTCGTTCGCCCTGCCCGGCGAGACGTGGCTGGCCGGGAAGGGCGCGTGGCGTCCGGACGGCACGAACCTGACGCTGGCCACCCGTGGGGCGGACGCCGGGTGGACCCTGCGCCAGGTCGATCCGACCAGCGGACAGGACGTCGGTCCGCTGGCGCTGCCGGCCGTGTCCGGGGTCGTCTCCATCCGGCTGCTCGGCTGGGCACCGGACGGGTCGGCGCTGGTCGCGGCCTACCTGCCGGACCCCGCTGCCCCCGACCTGCCACTGGAGGAGCAGTCGAACCCACCCACGAGCGACCAGCGCCTGCGCACCGTGCGGGTGCTGGCGCTGACGCCCGGTGCCAGCGCGCCGCGAACCGTGCTGACCGCACCGGACCAGGTGATCGCCGTCGACATCGCCGACCAGGTGATCCGCAACGGACGCGTCCGCGACGCACAGCCACCGGGCGGTGTGGGCGGGCGGTTCTGGTTCTGGACGGGTCTCCTCACCATGCTCGTCACGGTAGGGGTGCTCTACGCGAATCGCCGGCGAATCGCGCTGTGGGGCTACGATCGCCGGGTCAGGCGGGCACGCCGAACCAGTGGGTGAGGGGCCTCACTCGCCGCCGTCCAATACCGGGCGTACCGCGTCGACGAACGCGATCCGGCGGTTCGTGCGTACCTCGATCGCCGCGAGCCAGCGCTCCCGGTGCCGGTCGCGCAGCGGAACGGTCGCCTCCCCCGGCTCGTCGCGGAAGCGGCGCTGGTCGGCGTACTCCAGGGTGAGGCTGGTCAGCACGGACCGGGCCACCGCCTCGACAGCCGCCGGGCCCTCCAGCAACACCAGGTTGTACGCCTCGTCCACGGCGCGCATGGCCGCGTACGCCTCGTCGTAGCCGGGCACCGGCCCAGTCCCGCCGGCTTCGAGCCACCGCCGGTCCAACTGCCGGTACGCCTGGTCGCAGGCGCTCAGGAACCCGACGTACGCGTCCCGGCGAAGCTCGTCCCGGCGGGTCGCCCGGCGCTCGACGCTCTCCTGCCGGGCGACGGTGAGCTGGTGGGCCAGTTGCCGGCGGGTGCTGAGCGCGCCGACCAACCCGGTCAGGGCGGCGGCGGCCAACGTGGACAGTGAGGTGATCAGCGCGACGGCGACGGTGTCCTGCACCCGCCCATCATGGCGTGAGTGGTGCGGCCGGCCGGGGCGGGTCCTCCCCGGTGAGCCCGTCCACCGATTCGCGGATCAGGTCGGCGTGGCCGACGTGCCGGGCGTACTCCTCGATCAGGTCGACGAGGATCCGCCGCAGGCTCGGCACCCGGCCGTCGGGCCACTCGCCCCGGGCCAACTGCTCCGGCCCGGCGTCGGTCAGTAGCTCGGTCACGATGGCGCGGGAGCGGTTCACCGAATCCCGCCAGAGCGTGTAGAGCTGCTCCGGGGTGTCCTCGGCGGCTGACCACCAGTCCCAGCCCGGGTTCGCCTCCCAGTCGACGGTGTCCCAGGGTGCGCCGGGCGAGCGCCCGGCCAGCTTCAGTGAGAAGTAGAAGCTCTCGACGAAGGCGAGGTGCTTGAGCAGCCCGCCCAGGGTGATCGACGACGGGCCGAGCGTCACCCGCAGCCCGTCGGCGTCGAGCCCACCGGTCTTCCACGCGAAGGTCGCGCGCTGGCGCTCCAGGGAGCCCAGCAGGGTGGCGGTCTCGTCGCCCGCGATCGGTGGCTCGCAGTGACCGTGCTCGTCTGCGTTGGTCATGGTGATCGAGGCTAACGAGCCGCCCGAGGGAGGTCCATCCCGCGCGGACACGAATGGAGCGCGCCGGGTGAAGCCACGGGGGTGGTTCGGCTAGACCTCGGCAACCCCTGTCGAGGCCGCCGAGGCGCTACGGACCGCCCTCCTCCGGGTGCTTCGCCCCGAAGTCTGACGCTCGTCACGGCGGTCGAGGACTGACGGTGGTGAAGGGTGGGCGCGGCAGGTTTCGAACCTGCGACCCCTCGCTTGTAAGGCGAGTGCTCTCCCACTGAGCTACGCGCCCGGATCGCCCGTGCGGCGGGCCGGTGGCTGGCAAGCTTACCCTGCCCGCCGCCGACCCGGGCGCACGGCGTACCCCGGTCAGACGGTCACTTCGGCGATGGCCTTGCGCCAGCCCTGCTGGTCGCGGGCCATGCCCGGGCTGTTCATCTCGGCGAAGCGGACCACGCCGCTCTTGTCGATGACGAAGGTGCCCCGATTGGCGACGCCGGCGCTGTCGTCGAAGACCCCGTACGCCCGGGCGACACCGCCGTGCGGCCAGAAGTCGGCCAGCATGGGGAACCGGTAGCCCTCGCGGTCGGCCCAGACCTTGTGGCTGTAGACCGAGTCGACGCTGACCGTCAACACCTGGACGTCGTCGTTCTCGTACACGTCGAGGTTGTCCCGCACCTCGTGCAGCTCGCCCTGGCAGGTGCCGGTGAAGGCGAGCGGGTAGAAGACCAGCAGGACGGCACGCCGACCCCGGAAGGCCGAGAGCCGGACTTCCTGGTTGTTCTGGTCCTTGAGCACGAAGTCCGGCGCCTCGGCGCCGACCTCGATGGGCATGCGAACCCTCCTCGGCTCGGTCAGGGAGACGGCACCGGCGCGCCACCCGGCGGCGGTGCGGGCCACCGGGTGCGCGAAGCGGCGGAGGCTACTTCTTGGCCTTAGCCCCTCGCCGCAGCACCAGACGTGCTCCGCTCCAGTCCCGGCCGGCGTTGACGGTCGAGGTCTGCTGAAGGCCGGCGGTGGGCGCGGACTCCGCGACCTCGCTCGGCTCGACGTGCCCGTCACGCCCCGCCTTCGGGGTGAGGAGCCACACGACCCCGTTGTCGGCCAGCGGGCCGAGGGCATCGACGAGAAGCTCGAAGAGATCACCGTCGCCGTCGCGGTACCAGACCAGCACCGCGTCGACCACCTCGTCGGTGTCCTCGTCGACCAGATCTCCACAGCGGTCGGTCAGGGCGTCTCGGAGATCCTGGTCGACGTCGTCGTCGTACCCCATCTCCATGACGACCATCCCCGGTTCGATCCCGAACCGGTCCGCCAGGCTGCGTACCCCGTCGGCGGCCTGACCAGCGGTCGCGCTCACTGTCGCGTGCCTCCTCATCTCGTCCCTGCTCGTGGCGTCTGTGCGACGCCGTCAGGCAAGTCCACACAGTTGTTGGTCCCTGCGCAAGTGGCGCACCGGGTGGAACGGAATTTACCGTGCCAGCAGCGTACGGGCACCGTCGGTAATGGCGTCCATGGAGACCAGAACATGACGTGCTGCCGGACCTAATGGTACAAACGAGTCAACTCCCGCGACTCGCCGCGCGGCACCGACATATCCGGCGTCGACCAGAGCGGCGATCACACCTTCGCCGACCCCGCCGGAACGGCGGGTCTCGTCCACGACCAGCACCCGGCCCGTCGCCGAGGACTCGCGGATGATGTCGGCCACCGGCAGCGGGGCCAGCCAGCGCAGGTCCACGACCCGGGTACCGACCCCCTCCTCGGCGAGGACGGCCGCGGCGCGCAGCGACATCCGCACGCCGTTGCCGAAGGTGATGATGGTCAGGTCGTCCGCCGAGCCGACCCGGTAGACCCGGGCCCGACCGATCGGCACGTGCCCGGCGACCCACGCCCCCGGCTCCGGGTAGCCGGCCATCCACTCCCCGTCACCGTCGGCGTACAGGTCACGGGTGTGGTAGAGCGCGATCGGCTCCAGGAACACGCACACACTGCCGTCCACCGCCGCGCTGGCCAGGCAGGTCCGCAGCATGGGCGCGGCGTCGTCCGGGCGCGCCGGCACCGCGACCACCAGACCGGGCACATCCCGGAGTACGGCCACCGAGTTGTCGTTGTGGAAGTGCCCGCCGAACCCCTCCTGGTACGCCAGCCCGGCCACCCGCACGACCATCGGGTTGCGGAACGCCCCCTGCGAGAAGAACCGCATCGTGGCCGCCTCGCCACGGAGCTGGTCCTCGGCGTTGTGCAGGTACGCCAGATACTGGATCTCCGGCACCGGCAGCATCCCGGCCAGCCCCGCACCCAGCCCCAGCCCCAACACCGACGTCTCGTCCAGCAGAGTGTCGAAGACCCGGGCCGGGCCGAAACGGTCCCGCAGCCCCTTCGTCACCCCGTACACGCCGCCCTTGGCGGCCACGTCCTCGCCGAACACCGCCATCTGCGGATGATCGAGCATCCCGTCGGCGAGCGCGGCGTTGATGCTCTGCGCCAGGGTCAGCGGACCGGTCAGCTCCGGCGGCTTGCCACCGAACGCCTCCGCGCGGGCCGCCGCGCCCGGACCGCCGGCCCGCGCCGCGGCGTCGGCCACCGCCCGCGCCACCCGCACCGGACGGCGGGGCGCCAGCGCCGACACCACGTCGGCCGCCGACGCCAGCTTCGGCTCGCCCAGCACCTCCTCGGCCAACCGGCGTACCTGCCAGCCGGTCTCGTCGTACCGCGCCAGCAGTTCCTCGCCGGTCGCCACCCCGGCGTCGACGAGCAGCCGCGCGGTCGCGACCACCGGGTCGCGGTCCAGGTCCTCGGCCAGCTCGGCCGGGCTGCGGTACGCCGACTCCGCGTCCGCCCCGGCGTGCCCCATCAGGCGGACGGTGCGCAGGTGCAGCACCGCCGGACGGCGGTTGCGGCGTACCCAGGCCGCGGCCTCCGCCGCCACCTCGTACGTCCGCACGGGGTCGGCCCCGTCCGCGCTGAAGTAGCGGATGCCCGGCTTGGCGCGCAGGGTCGCCTCGACCCAGCCCTCCGGTGACCGGACGCTGATGCCCAGCCCGTTGTCCTCGCAGACGAAGAGCACCGGGATGCGCAGACCGGCGTGGTCGTACCACCCGGCGGTGTTGAACGCCGCGGTGGCGCTGGCATGGTTGACCGAGGCGTCCCCGAACGAGCACACCACTATCGCGTCCGGCGGCCACGGAACGTGCGCGACGCCCGCGCCGCTGCCGACCCGAACCCCGCCTCCGGTACGCCGACCGGCGCTGTCCAGTCGGCGCAGCCGTTCCACGGCCAGCCCCATCCCGACCGCCCGGGGCAGGTGCGAGGCGATCGTGGAGGTGGTCGGCACCACGGCCAGGTCGGCCCGACCGAACACCTTGTGCCGACCACCGGCGATCGGCTCCTCGCTGGAGGCGACCATCCCGCGCAGCACGTCCCGGGCCGCGTCCGCGTACGCGTCGAACCCGCCGCCGCTCGTCGAGGCCGGCGCGGGCCCGGACGGGTCGCTGTCGGCGGTCGACTCGGCGTCGGCGGTCGGCGCCGGATAGGTGCTCGGCCCCCGGTCGCTGTAGGTCGCCGGACCGGCGGTCGGCGCCGGGTCGCCGGTCGCCGCCGGACCTCCGGACGAGCCTGGTTCGCTCGGCGCCGCGGCGGCGGCCTGGGCGGCACGGAGGCAGTAGAAGGCACCGGAACGGTAGTGCAGCAGCGCCGGATCGGTGGGGCGCAGCGCGGCGGCGACCGCGGCGTTTCCCTCGTGCCCGGCCGAACCGATCGTGTAGAAACCCTCTCCGAAGCTGCGCAGCCAGCGACCCGCCAGGTCGAGCTGCCGGCTGGTCACCTGCGCGTCGAACAGGTCCAGCACCTGCGCGCCGGTCAGTGGGGCGTCGTCGGTGACCGGGTCGGCGGGGTCACGCCGACGCTCCGCGGCAGGCAGCGCCGCCAGCGTCTCCCGGAAGCGGTCGTCGAGGTCTTGCGGGGTGGTCACGTCGCACAGCATTACCGACGGGAGGCCCGGTCGCCCAGCGGGACACGGCCGCCGCGGGCCGACTCACTCCGGACCGCAGGGCTCCAGGCGACCACCGTCGGACACCTTCCAGACCAGGTCACGAAGGGTACGCAGCTCCCCGTCGGTCAGCCCGGACAGGAGTCGGGAGTCGGACATCACCCTGGTCACCCGATCCCGTTCGACGCGGCCCTTCGCGGTCACCACCAACGTCTTCTGCCGGCGGTCCGCCGGGTCGGTGCGTCGCTCGACCAGCCCCGCCTGCTCCAGCTTGTCGACAAGCACCGTCACGTTCGACCGGTCGCAGCCCAGTTGGCCGGCGAGATCCCGGGCCGGCAGCGGGCGGTCCGGGTCCAGCTCGCGCAACGCCCGAGCCGTTGCCGGAGTCAGCCCCAACTCGGCGAACGCGGAGCCCTGCTGGTGTCGTAGGGCGTCGCTGACGTGGGCCATCCGGCGCAGCACATCGGCGGCGAGACCAGCCCGGTCCACCGGTCCACCTGCTACGGAACCCACCTCCTGCCCCACGGCCACATCGTACGCACCGGCGCCGGTCGTCCAGGTCAGCGATCAGGTTCGGCACGACGACCGGACGGGCATCGTCGGTCCCGGCCCGGCCGCCGGATCACCCTCGGACGGCGGATCGGGGGTCGGTACGCATCGACAGCGGCCAGCGGTGTTCGACTGCCGGCGACGAGTAGGGCCACTCACTGTCACCTGTCGGCCACCGGGGCTCGCGAGGCTCCCGGAGTCACGAAGATCGGACTCTGGGGAGGATTCGTGTCACTGTCCCGACGTACCATCCTGTTGTCCGGCGCGGTCGGCGCCGCGGGCGCGGTCACCGGCTTGCCGGCGGCGGCCGGCGCGGCGGCGGGTCGACCGCTGGCCTTTCCGTTCACCCTCGGTGTGGCCTCTGGCGACCCCGACCACGACGGGTTCGTGTTGTGGACCCGCCTGGCCCCGCAGCCACTGGCCGAGGACGGCCTCGGCGGCATGCCGGACCGCGACGTGCCGGTGCACTGGGAGCTGGCCGCCGACGAGCGGTTCCGGCACGTGGTGCGCCGCGGGGTGGCGGTCGCCCGCACCCGCTCGGCGCACAGCGTGCACGTCGAGTTGGCCGGCCTGCTGCCCGGGCGCGAATACTTCTACCGGTTCCGGGCCGAGCGCCATGTCTCGCCGACCGGACGCACCCGCACCGCCCCGGCTCCGTGGAGCATGCCGGCCGCCCTGGCGATGGGCTTCGCCTCCTGCTCCCAGTACGAGCACGGCTACTTCACCGCCTACCGGCGGCTGGCCGAGACCGAGCCGGAGCTGATCCTGCACCTGGGCGACTACCAGTACGAGTACGCCCCGGACACGTACAACGTCCCCGGTGGCAACCCGCGTGACCACGAGGGACCGGAGACCCGGACGCTGGCCAACTACCGGCAGCGGCACGCCCAGTACAAGACCGACGCCGACCTGCAGGCCGCACACGCGGTGGCGCCGTGGGCGGTGGTGTTCGACGACCACGAGGTGGAGAACAACTGGGCCGACGAGGTGCCTGAGGCGACGGACCCGGAGTTCCCCGCGCGGCGGGCGGCGGCGTTCCAGGCGTACTACGAGAACATGCCGCTGCGACGCACGTCGATCCCCCGCGGCATCGACATGCAGCTCTACCGGCGGGTGCGCTGGGGGCGGCTGGCCACGTTCCATATGCTCGACACCCGGCAGTACCGCGACGACCAGGCCTGCGGCGACGGCTACCGGGACTGCGCGGCGGCAAGCGACCCGGCCCGGTCGATCACCGGGGCCGCACAGGAGGCGTGGCTGCTGGACGGCTTCCGTCGCTCGGACGCCCAGTGGGACATCCTGGGCCAGCAGGTCTTCTTCGCCCAACGGGACAACGACTCCGGCCCGCTCACCGTCACCAGCATGGACGCCTGGGACGGCTACGTCGCCTCCCGGGACCGCATCACCCGAGGTTGGTTGGCTGCCGGGGTACGCAACCCGGTGGTGCTGACCGGCGACGTGCACGCGCACTGGGCCAGCGATCTCAAGCTGGACTACGCCGACCCGACCTCGCGCACCGTCGGCACCGAACTGGTCTGCTCCTCGATCACCTCGACGGGTGACGGCGCGGACTCGGCGGCCGGCTCGCACCCGTGGTTCGCGTTCAACCCGCACCTGCGCTTCCAGAACAACCTGCGGGGGTACGTGCGCACCACGATCACCCCGGGACAGCTCACCGCCGACTTCGACGTGCTGCCGTACGTCAGCCGGCCGGGCGCGCCCGCGTACACCCGGGCCTCGTTCGTGATCGAGGACCGCGTGCCCGGCCTGCACCAGACGGCGGACAACCCGGTCCCGTCGGCGGCCCGCAGCGCCACGCCGTTCACGGACCCCGGCCAGCAGACCGTCGACCAGGAGACCGCCCGCCCGTAACCCGCCCGACGCGTCACGATCCTCGAACGGCGGCGCCTCGCTCTGGTCGAGGCGCCACCGTTCGAGGGACGCCGCGCGGATCGTGACGCGGGCGGCCGTCAGCCGGGGAGGAAGGAGAAACGGACCTGCCGGGTCGGGTTGTCGCCGTTGGTGTCGACGAGGCAGATCGACTGCCAGGTGCCGAGCGCGAGCCGACCGGCCAGTACCGGCAGCGTCGCGTACGGCGGGACGAACGCCGGGAGCACGTGGTCGCGGCCGTGGCCGGGCGAGCCGTGCCGGTGCCGCCAGCGGTCCTCGGTGGGTAGCAGGTCGTCCAACGCGCTGAGTAGATCGTCGTCGGACCCCGAGCCGGTCTCGATGATCGCCACACCGGCGGTGGCGTGCGGCACGAAGACGTGCAGCAGCCCGTCGCTCTCATCGGAGACGAACTGCTGGGCCTCCGCGGTGATGTCGCGGACAGCCGGGCGGGACCCGGTCTGGACGGTGATGACGTCGCTGCGCATACCCCGCATTCTGCCGTAGCGGCGGGTCCCGAACCGCCGCCGCCACCGACCGGGTCAGCGGCGCTGCCGGGCCGGCCGGTGCGGGGTCAGGAGCCGCCGCCACCGCCACCGGAGTCACCGCCGCCACCGGACCAGCCGCCGCCGGAGTCACCGCTGGACCAGCCCCAGCCGGAGTCACCGCTGGTGCCGCCGACGGACTCCGTACCGCCGGAGGTCTCGCCGTCGCGCTGGCGGTTGACGTGCCACTCGCTGCCGACGTCGCCGGTCGGCCCGGGGTAGACGCGGTGGCCGCTGTCGTCCGTGTCCGGACGGCGGCGGGCGGACCCGCCGGGTTGCCGGGCCGCGCGGGCCGTGTCGCGGAGCAGGACTGCTCCGAGCACGGCCACGAGGGCGCCGATGGCCACCAGTCCCACCAATGCCGCCTCGCCGGAGGCGACTTGGACGACGCCGACCACCAGGCCCGCGACCCCGGCAACGATCATGGTCGCGGCGACCGCGACATGGCGCCTGTTCATGTTCCGCAACGGTAGGAGTGGCGAGCAAACCGCCCAGAGTTCCCCGCGTCGTCGCGCTAAGTTACCGGCGAGTACCTGTGTTCAGCATCGCGTCGAGGGCACCTAGGCGTGACGGCAGGTGCCACCAGGGGGCAGGATGGCGCTAGAGACCTATCCCACACACAACCGAGGGAACGCCTGTGGCTACGGAACGCAAGCGCCCGGTGATCAGCGACGGCCTACCGAGCCAGCTTCCGGACATCGACCCTGAAGAGACAAGCGAATGGGTCGAGTCGCTTGACGGTGTCATCGACGAGCGCGGTGCCAAACGTGCCCGCTACGTCATGCTGCGCCTGCTGGAGCGGGCCCGTGAGCGCCAGGTCGGGGTTCCGCCCCTGACCACCACCGATTACATCAACACCATCCCGTCGGAGCGCGAACCGTGGTTCCCGGGTGACGAGCACGTCGAGCGGCGGATCCGGGCGTACGTCCGGTGGAACGCCGCCATGCTGGTGCACCGGGCACAGCGCCCGGAGATCGGCGTCGGCGGGCACATCTCGACCTTCGCCAGCTCGGCGTCGCTGTACGAGGTGGGCTTCAACCACTTCTTCCGGGGCAAGAACCACCCGGGCGGTGGCGACCACATCTTCTACCAGGGTCACGCCTCCCCCGGCATGTACGCGCGGGCGTTCCTGGAGGGGCGGCTCAGCGAGCACCAGCTCGACGGGTTCCGCCAGGAGTTGTCGCACCCCGGCGGCGGGCTGCCGTCGTACCCGCACCCGCGGCTGATGCCGGACTTCTGGGAGTTCCCCACCGTCTCCATGGGCCTCGGCGGTCTGAACGCGATCTACCAGGCCCGGTTCAACAGGTACCTGCAGCACCGCGGCATCAAGGACACCTCGCAGCAGCACGTGTGGGCGTTCCTGGGCGACGGTGAGATGGACGAGCCGGAGACGCTGGGCGCCATCGGCGTGGCCGCCCGCGAGGAGCTGGACAACCTCACCTTCGTGATCAACTGCAACCTCCAGCGGCTGGACGGCCCGGTCCGGGGCAACGGCAAGGTCATGCAGGAGCTGGAGTCGTTCTTCCGGGGTGCCGGCTGGAACGTGATCAAGGTCGTCTGGGGCCGTGAGTGGGACCCGCTGCTCGCCGCGGACACCGACGGCGCGCTGGTCAACCTCATGAACACCACGACCGACGGCGACTACCAGACCTACAAGGCGGAGTCGGGCGCGTACGTGCGGGAGCACTTCTTCGGCCGCGACGCGCGCACCCGCAAGATGGTCGAACCGCTCAGCGACGACGAGATCTGGAACCTCAAGCGGGGTGGGCACGACTACCGCAAGCTCTACGCGGCCTACAAGGCGGCCACCGAGCACACCGGTCAGCCGACCGTCATCCTGGCGAAGACGATCAAGGGCTGGACGCTCGGCTCGCACTTCGAGGGCCGCAACGCGACCCACCAGATGAAGAAGCTGACGCTGGAGGACCTGAAGACCTTCCGCGACCGGCTCTACCTGGACATCCCGGACTCGGCGCTGGAGGAGAACCCCTACCTGCCGCCGTACTACAACCCGGGTGAGAAGTCCGACGAGATCCAATACCTGAAGGAGCGGCGCGAGCAGCTCGGCGGCTACCTGCCGTCCCGGCGGACCAGCACCAAGCGGCTGACCATCCCCGGTCCGGAGCGGTTCGCCGACGTCAAGCGCGGCTCGGGCAAGCAGAAGGTGGCCACCACGATGGCCTTCGTCCGCCTGCTCAAGGACATCATGAAGGACAAGGAGTTCGGCAAGCGCTGGGTGCCGATCATCCCGGACGAGGCCCGCACCTTCGGCCTCGACTCGATCTTCCCCACCGCGAAGATCTACTCGCCGCACGGGCAGCGCTACACCTCGGTCGACCGGGAGCTGTTCCTGTCGTACAAGGAGTCGACGACCGGGCAGATCCTGCACGAGGGGATCAACGAGGCCGGTTCGGTGGCCTCGTTCACGGCGGCGGGCTCGGCGTACGCCACCCACGACGAGCCGATGATCCCGATGTACATCTTCTACTCGATGTTCGGGTTCCAGCGGACCGCCGACGGGCTGTGGGCGGCTGCCGACCAGATGGCGCGGGGCTTCCTGCTGGGCGCCACGGCTGGGCGCACCACGCTCAACGGTGAGGGCCTCCAGCACGAGGACGGCCACTCGCTGCTGCTCGCCGCCACCAACCCGGCGGTGGTCGCGTACGACCCGGCGTTCTCGTTCGAGATCGCGCACATCATGGAGCAGGGCCTGCACCGGATGTACGGGGACGCGCAGGAGAACGTCTTCTACTACCTGACGGTCTACAACGAGCCGATCCTGCAGCCGGCCGAGCCGGCCGGAGTGGACGTGGAGGGCCTGCTCAAGGGCATCTACCGCTACTCCCCGGCGCCGGAGGTCGACGGCCCGAAGGCCAACGTGCTCGCCTCCGGCACCGGCATGCAGTGGGCGCTCAAGGCCCAGCAGCTGCTCGCCCAGGACTGGGGGGTGGCCGCCGACGTGTGGTCGGTGACCTCCTGGACCGAGCTGCGCCGCGACGCGGTGGAGACCGAGGAGTACAACCTCCTCAACCCGGGCGCCGAGGCGAAGATCCCGTACATCCAGCAGAAGCTGGCCGACGCGGACGGCCCGAAGGTCGCGGTCAGCGACTGGATGCGGGCCGTACCGGACCTGATCGCCCGGTGGGTGCCCGGCGACTACACGTCGCTCGGCACCGACGGCTTCGGCATGTCGGACACCCGGCACGCGCTGCGCCGGCACTTCCACGTCGACGCCGAGTCGATCGTCGTCGCCACGCTGCGGCAGCTCGCCCGTAGCGGCGCGGTGGCGGCCACCGTACCGGCGGAGGCTGCGAAGAAGTACGCGATCGACGACGTCAACGCCGCCCCGGTCGGGGAGACCGGCGGCGACAGCTAAATCAGCACGACCAACGGGGCCCGGCATGCTGTCGCGTGCCGGGCCCTCGCCACGGTGAACTCACCCCCGCCCGCCAGCGTCGATCATGGAGTTGTGGTGGGGACGAAGCGGTTACAAGGCCGCGAACCAGGCACCACAAGTCCATGATCGACGCCGAGCAGGGCGGGTGGGCGACGCCGGTGGGGGCGGGAACGGGAGCGGCGGTGGGCCGGGGTCCCTGGCGGGGATCCGGACCACCGCCGTCGCGGGTGGCGCCGGGAGGATGGGCTCTCGTCAGCCGACGGCGGCCAGGTCGGTGAGCCGGGCCAGCGAGTCCTCCAGGTCGGCGCCGACCCGACGCAGTCCGAGGCGCAGCAGGGCCGCCTTGACGGGCCCGGCCGGCCAACGGACGACGATGAGCCGCACGATGGTCCCGCCCTCCTCCTCGTCGGTGGTGAGCTGGACGTAGATCTCGGTGCGTGCCTCCGCCCGAGCGCCGGCCCCCTTGGCCCGTTCCCGCCAGCCGATCAGCGTCGGCTCCTGGTAGGCGATCACCTCGGCCTCATGCGCCGAGCCGCGCCCCGCCTGGACCAGCTGCCGCCGGCCGAAGCCCTCTCCCGAGAGCACTTCGGCCGCGCGGACCCCCGCCAGCCAGGCCGGCAACTGCTCGGCCCGCTGGACGACATCCCAGACAACTTCGATCGGCGCCGCCACGTGCGCACTGCGTTCAACGAGGATCATTTTCCGTCTTCCTCCGGTGAGGACATCCCACGATATCGGCACTCTATGCGCTAAATCGGACTTACCTGGACGGGTTTGGAAAAAGACACGCCGATCAGCCATTGCGGATAGCGCCAGAGCGGCCTATGGCGCATTCATCGAGAGCGCTCTAAAGTCCCGAACACGTTTCACGTTGACCGGGAGGGCGCATGTCGAGAGCACCGTTGCCCCAGTTCCCCACCGGCTTCCGCTGGGGCGTCTCCACCTCGGCCCACCAGATCGAGGGCGCCACCACAGTCGGCGGACGCGGTCCGTCCATCTGGGACACGTTCGCGCACTCGCCGGGCCGGATCGGCGACGGCAGCACGGGTGCGGTGGCCTGCGACCACTACCACCGGCACGCCGAGGACGTCGCGCTGCTGGGCGGGCTGGGCGTCTCCGACTACCGGTTCTCCATCGCCTGGCCCCGGGTGCAGCCCACCGGGACCGGCCCGGCCAACGCGCCCGGCCTGGACTTCTACGACCGCCTGGTGGACGACCTGCTGGCCGCCGGCGTCGACCCGGTGGCGACCCTCTACCACTGGGACCTGCCCCAACCCCTCGAAGACGCCGGCGGCTGGCTGCACCGCGACACCGCCACCCGGTTCGCCGACTACGCCGACCTCACCGCCGCCCGACTCGGCGACCGGGTCCGGCTCTGGATCACCCTGAACGAGCCGTTCATCCACATGAGCATGGGGTACGGGATGGGCGTACACGCCCCCGGCCGGATGCTGCTCTTCGACGCCTTCCCGGCCGCCCACCACCAACTGCTCGGGCACGGGCTCGCGGTGGCCGCGCTGCGGACCCACACCGGCAGCCCGGTGGCGATCGCCAACAACTACTCCCCGGTGCGGGTGCTCGGCGACGGTGACGCCGACCGGGCCGCCGGGGAGGCGTACGAGGCTCTGCACAACCGGCTCTTCACCGATCCGCTGCTGGGCCGCGGCTACCCGGAACTGCCCGGCCTCGACCCGGGCATCGTCCACCCCGGCGACCTCGACACGATCGCCGCACCGATCGACGTCCTCGGGGTGAACTACTACAACCCCACGGGGGTACGCGCCGCCGAGGAGGGTTCTCCCCTCCCGTTCGACCTCGTCCCGCTCGACGGCTACCCGCGCACCGCCTTCGACTGGCCGGTGGCCCCGGACGGGCTGCACGAGCTGCTCGGCTGGCTGCGGGACACCTACCGGGACGCGCTGCCGCCCATCGAGATCACCGAGAGCGGGTGCGCGTACGACGACGCGCCGGACGCGGACGGGCGGGTGGCCGACCCGCAGCGGATCGCGTACCTGGACGGGCACCTACGGGCGGTACGGGCCGCCATCGACGACGGGGTCGACGTGCGCGGGTACTTCGTCTGGTCACTGCTGGACAACTGGGAGTGGGCCGAGGGGTTCACCAAACGCTTCGGCCTCGTGCACGTCGACTACGCCACGCAGACCCGTACCCCGAAGTCGTCGTACACCTGGCTGCGCGACGTCATCGCGGCCAGCCGGCCGGGGTCGGCCCGATGACCACGGTCGACCCGACGCCGGCGTCGCTGCCGGCGGCGCTCGCCGAGCCGACGGTGCCGGTGCGGCGCGGCTGGATCGGGCTGATCTTCGCCGCCAACCTCGGCGTCTGGATGGCGTTCTTCACGCCCATCCAGGTGCTGCTGCCCCAGCAGATCGAGCAGATCGCGCCCGGCGACAAGGAGAACATGCTGGCCGTGGTCACCGGCCTCGGCGCGCTGGCGGCGGTGCTCGCCAACCCCCTGGCCGGCGCGTTCTCCGACCGGACCTGCCTGCGGGTCGCCGGCCGCGAGTTCGGTCGCCGACACGTCTGGACCGCGGGTGGGGCGGTGCTCGGGGCGGCGGCCCTGGTGCTGCTGGCGCAGCAGCGGACCATCCTCGGGGTCGCCCTCGGCTGGGTCGCCGCCCAGGTCTGCTTCAACGCGATGCTCGCCAGCCTCACCGCCGCCATCCCGGACCGGGTCCCGGTGGCGCAGCGCGGCGGCGTCTCGGGTTGGGTGGGCATCCCGCAGGCGCTCGGGCTGGTGCTCGGCGCGGTGCTGGTCACCGCCGTGGTCACCGGCAACGCCGCCGGTTACCTGGCCATCGCCGTGGCCGTCCTGCTGTTGTCGCTGCCGTTCGCGCTGCTCACTCCTGACGAGCCGCTGCCGCGTACGCATCGGCAGGTGGTGCGCGCGCGGGCGCTGCTGGCCTCGATGTGGATCAACCCGCGTCGGCACCCGGACTTCGCCTGGGCCTGGATCACCCGGTTCCTGGTCCAGCTCGGCAATGCCCTGGGCACCCTCTACCTGCTGTACTTCCTCACCGACGGGGTGCGCCACCCCGACCCCGAGGGCTCGCTGCTGGTGCTGATCCTGCTCTACACGCTCGGCATGATGCTGACGGCGGTGGTCGCCGGCCGGATGTCGGACCGCTCCGGCCGCCGCAAGATCTACGTGATCGCATCCGGCGTGATCATGGCGGTGGCGGCGTTGCTGCTCGCTGTCGCGCCGGTCTGGCCGATGGCGATCGTCGCCGCGCTGCTGCTCGGCGCGGGCTACGGCGTCTACCTCTCGGTGGACGCCGCGCTGATCACGCAGGTGCTTCCCCGGGCCACCGACCGGGCCAAGGACCTGGGCGTCATCAACATCGCGAACTCGGCACCGCAGGTCCTCGGCCCGGCGCTCTCCGCGCCGCTCGTGGTGTACCTGGGCGGCTACCCCACGCTCTACGCCGTCACGGCGGTGGTCACCCTGATCGGCAGCGCGTTGGTCGTCAAGATCCGCTCGGTTCCCTGAGTCAGGGGGCCGTGGCGGAAACCCGTCGACGCTCGCCGTAGGCTGGGGGCGTGACGGTACGTGTGCGCTTCGCCCCTTCCCCGACCGGTATGTTCCACGTCGGCGGCGCCCGCTCGGCGCTGCAGAACTGGATCTACGCCAGGCAGCAGGGCGGGGTGTTCGTGCTGCGTATCGAGGACACCGACGCGGCACGCAACAAGCCCGAGTGGACCGAGGGCATCCTCTCCGCGCTGGACTGGATCGGCATCTCCCGGGGCAGCTACGAGGGCCCGTACTTCCAGTCGGAGAACGCCGGCGAGCACCGGGCCGCCGCCGCCCGGCTCTACGAGTCGGGCCGCGCGTACTACTGCGACTGCACCCGGGAGGACGTGCAGGCCCGCACCGGCTCGCAGTACCAGGGCTACGACGGCTACCACCGCGACCGCGGCCTCGGCCCGGGGCCGGGGCACGCGCTGCGCTTCCGTACGCCCGACGAGGGCGCCACGGTGGTGGTCGACCTGATCCGCGGCGAGCCCACCTTCGAGAACAAGCTCATCGAGGACTTCGTCATCGCCCGGGGCGACGGGTCGCCCGTCTTCCTGCTGGCCAACGTCGTCGACGACATGACCATGGGGATCACCCACGTGATCCGGGCCGAGGAGCACCTGCCCAACACCCCCAAGCAGCAGTTGCTCTGGGAGGCCCTCGGGGTCAAGCCGCCGATCTGGGCGCACGTGCCCGTGGTGGTCAACGAGAAGCGGCAGAAGCTCTCCAAGCGGCGCGACAAGGTCGCCCTGGAGGCGTACCGCGAGGAGGGCTACCTCGCCGGTGCGATGCGCAACTACCTGATGCTGCTCGGCTGGGCCCCCTCCGGCGACCGGGAGATCGTGCCCTGGTCGGTGATCGAGGACGAGTTCCGGCTGGACGAGGTCAACCCCTCCCCCGCGTTCTTCGACGAGAAGAAGCTGCGCGCTTTCAACGGCGAATACATCCGCGCCCTCCCGGTTGCCGACTTCGTCGACGCCTGCCAGCCGTGGTTGACCGGCACCGAGACGATCGCGCCGCCGCCGTGGCAGCCCGAGGAGTTCGACGCCGACGCGTTCGCCGCCGTCGCGCCGCTGGCCCAGACGCGGATCGCGGTGCTCAGCGAGATCGTGTCGAACGTCGACTTCCTCTTCCTCGCCTCGCCGTTGATCGACGAGGCCGCGTGGACCAAGACGATGAAGGACGGCTCGGCCGAGTTGCTCGACGACGCCGTCGCGGCCTTCGAGGCGCTGGAGTCCTGGGATGCCGAGTCGCTGAAGTCGACGTTGGAGGCGGTCGGCGCCGAGCGTGGCCTCAAGCTCGGCAAGACGCAGGCACCCGTGCGGGTCGCGGTCACCGGCCGCACCGTGGGCCTGCCGCTGTTCGAGTCGCTGGAGGTGCTCGGTCGCGAGCGCACCCTGACCCGAATCCGCGCCGCCCGCCTCCGCCTGGTCTGACCCCGGGCACCGACGCCCGCGCCGTCGCCGGACGCCAGCCGGTCAGGCTGGCGCCCGGCCGGTCAGCGGCGGCGGGCTCGGCGGCGCCGCTGCAACCAGACGACGAGCGTGCCCACCAGCAGAGCCGCCCCGATCGTCCACAGCCAACCGCGCACCTGGCTGCTCTCCTGCGCGGCCGGCAGCGGGCTGCCCGCCGCGGTGGCGACCGGCGTCACGGACGACGTCCCTTCGGCGGCCGGACTCGCGGCGGCGGCCGGGGCGGTGCCGTCAACGGTCGGGGTGGCCGACGGCGAGGCGGACGGGTCGGCGGCGGTGCCGGTCGTGAGGGTGAACCGCACCTCACCCTTCACCGGGTGCCCGTCGGAGGACGCGAGCTGGTAGCCCACGATGTAGAGCCCCGCCGCCGCCGGCTTGAACGGCACCCGTACCCGGCTGCCGTCGAAGACGGGTGGGCCGCCAGCGACCACATTGTCCGGCCCCGTTATTGTGATCTTCGTCGTTGCCGGTGCCGGCTTGGCGAGGAACCGCAGCTCGATCCGGGCGGGTGCCGTCGCCACTTTGGCACCGTCACGCGGGTCGCTGCCGGTCAGCGAGTTGTGCGCTGCCGCCGGCGTCGGCGGCGCCAGAAACGACACACCGAACGCCACGCCGAGCACCACTGGCACTACCCGCGCCGTACGTGTAACCCTGCCCCCCATGAACCCCTCCGTAAGGGTACGATCCGCCCGCTGATCAAACGGCTCCTCATTAGTCGAGCCGAGATCGCAGATAGTTCCAATTACTGCTCCACTTGCTGCAACTCATCGACGTTCCCCGGAGTCTGTAAAGATGACCCCGACCCTCCGGTCGGCGTCGTACCGGCAGACCGGTCCGGACGACACGAACGATGCCATCCATCGAACGGGGCGAGGAGGCGGGATGGTCCGACAGATGAGGCGGTTGGCCGCCGTGCTGGCGGGCGCGCTGGCGACGGCGCTGCTGTCACTCGGCACCGTCGGCCCGGCCTCGGCCGCGCCGAAGCCCGCACCCGCCGGAGTGGACATCACCGGCGTGGGGTTGTCCGCACCGTTGCAGTTACGAGCGGAGACGCAGCCCGCCCACGTGGGCGCGGTCATCGACCAGGTCAACTTCCTCGCCGGCACCGGCATGGCCAAGGGCCCGAAGGCCGCCGACCTCGGTCCGAAGTACACGGTCGTGGTGCTCGCCGGGGACACCCCGAAGCAGACCTACGACCTCTATCCCAAGGCGATCGGTGGCCCCCGGGTCTACCGGCCGGCGAAGCAGCCGGACGGCCGCAAGACCAGCGCCGGTTGGTTCCTGGGTCGACTCAGCATGTCCGAGACCCTGCGCACCGCCGGCGTGCCGCTGGAGCGGCAGTTCGACACGGTCAGCGGCGGCGTGGGCGGCGGCGAGCGGGTGCTCCCGGAGGACACGCTCGACCCCGCCAAGGATCTCGACGAGGCGCTCGGCGACCTGCAACGACTGCTGCTGCTCAACGTCGGGGTGATGCTGACCATCACGGTCGGCCTCGCCGGGATCGCCCTGCTGATCCGGCGCCGCACGCGCTGACCAGCCGCACGAGCTGGTCGACCGCGCCTGCCGGTCAACCGCACGCGCTGACCAGCCGTGCCCGCTGAACAGCGGCAGCCGCACCCGCCGGTCAGCGGCGGGCGGTGATCAGGTCAGCACCAGCGGCGGGGTGGGCGTTCGCGGCGGGTGGCGCGCGGGCGCGGCCGGACCGGACCGTGCCGATGCGCCCCGGCCCAGCCGGGAAGTTCGCTGAGGCAACCAGCCGGGACGTCGACGTCGGCCGCACCGAGGGCGCCGGGCTCGCCGGAGCGCTGACGCGGAAGAGCGGGTTCGTCGTCGGCTCGACCGGCGGGCGGCTCCCCCGGGTGCAGCCGTCGGTCCAGGGCCTCAACCTCACCACCGACGAATGGCGCACCGCCGACCGACCGGCGGTGCTTGCCGGCCGGCTGCGGGTCGTGGTGCCCCGGACGGCAGGGCTCGCCCTGGGCGCAGCCGTGGTCGGCCTCCCCGTGCGCCATCCCCGGTCTCCTCACGTTCGTCTCACCCCGGATGCCCCCGACGTGCCCTGTCACCGTACTGGCCGGGCCCGACGGGCCGTGCACGGCGTACCCGGGCGACCAGTGCGCAGCACGGTGAGCGCGGACGCCGGTTGCCCAGTTCACAGCGTCTTCTCGCGTCGTTCACCCCGGCGTCGCGACCGGCCGGTTCGACGGTCAGCGGGTGCGGTGAGCCTCCAGATCCGCTCGGGTGAAGAGCGCCCGAAGGGCCACGCCGTGATCGGCGAGCGCCTGCGCCCCACCCTCGGCCCGGTCGATGACACAGATGGCATGTTCCACCCGGGCACCCAACTCGCGTAGTTGGCCGGTCGAGATGACCACCTGACCGCCGGAGGTGACCACGTCCTCGACCATGAGCACCCGTCGACCGGCCGACTCGGCCCCCTCGGCCAGCCGGGCCGTCCCGTACGGCTTGGCACTCTTGCGGACGAAGGCGCAGGGCAGCCCGGTGTGCCGAGCGAGCGCGGTCACCACCGGGATCCCGCCCATCTCCAACCCGGCGAGCACCTCGGTGTCCGTCGGAACGAGGGGTGCCAACTGGGCGGCTACCCGGTCCAGCAGGCGCGGATCCGCTTCGAAGCGGTACTTGTCGAAGTACTCGTCGGCGGTCCGTCCGGAGCGGAGCACGAACGTGCCCGTCAGGCGGCAGGTGGTGTCGATCTCACGAGCCAGTGCGGCTCGGGCTTCCACATCGGTCATGATGATCATTGTCCGGCCGTCGGGGCGCTGTCCGCGTACCCCTTTCGGCGCATGGCGGGGGCGGCGGCGTCCTCCCCCGGTCGGAGTCCGAGCGGGTGCGGCTGTGGTGGGATCAGGGCATGCGTCCGCCACCGTGGCTCGGCTCCGGCACCCGCGGCCGGGACCTGGCGCTGGCCGGGGCGTCGCTGGCCGGTGGGCTGGTGCTGTGGACCCTCGGTTGGCAACCGCAGATCCGCCCGCACCCGGACGTGCCCGCGGTCCTGTTCCTGCCGCCGCTGCTGGCGATGTGCGTCGCCGTGGGCCTGCGCCTCGTCGCCCCGCGCGCCAGCCTCGCCGTCGGCACGACGGCGGTGGTGGTGGACATCGCCCTCGGTGGCTCGCTGGGGACGATCCTGATCTACACCCAGGTGCTCTACGACGCCTGCGTCTACGGCCCACCCCGGCTGTGGCGGTGGCTGCTGCGGGCGACCATCGGGCTGAGCGTGATCGGTGCGGTCGTCGGCGTGGTCCTCACCGACGAGTGGAGCGGGGTGGCCATCGGGGTGCTGGTGGTGCTCGTCGGCCTGCTGCCGGTCCTGACCGGGATCAGCGTGCGGCAGTACCGCGACCAGGCTGCCGCCGAACGGGCCCGGGCCGAGCAGACCGCCCGCCTGGTCGAGTTGGACCGCCGGCAGGCGGTCAGCGCGGAACGCGCCCGGATGGCCCGGGAGCTGCACGACGTGGTCGCCAACCACCTCAGCGCGGTGGCGATCCACGCCACCGCCGTGCTGTCCGTGCCCGGGTTGGATCGCGGTCAGGTCGAGGCGGCGTTGCGGGTGATCCGGGAGAGCAGCGTGCAGGGCCTGGCGGAGATGCGTCAGATGATCGAGGTGCTCCGCGAGCCGGGTGCCGGGGGCGGACCGGGCCCGGCGGGTGACGGCGTGGCGATGCCGGAGTCGGTCAGCGCCCGGCTCGCCGAGACGGACGAGCTGGTCGAGCGGGTACGGGCTGCCGGCCTCGCGGTGCGGGTACGCACTGACGGCGCGCCGAGCCCGCTGCCGGTGGGGGTGGACCTCGCCGCGTACCGGATCGTGCAGGAGTCGCTGACCAACGCGCTCAAGCACGGCACGGGTGAGGCGGACCTGACGATCGCGTACCGACCGGCGGAGGTGGTGCTGACTGTGGAGAACCCGGTGCGCCGCGACGGGGCCGGGCTACCCGGCGCCGGGGCCGGGCTGATCGGGATGCGGGAACGCGCCACCCTGCTGGCCGGCCGGTTCAGCGCCGGCCCGCACGACGGCCGCTGGCAGGTCCGCGCCGCGCTGCCCATCGGGGAGGGCGGATGAGCGACGCGGTGGCGCCGGTACGGGTGGTGCTCGCGGACGACCAACCGGCGGTACGGGCCGGGCTGGCCCTGATCCTGGGTGGTTCGCCGGGGATCGAGGTGGTCGGCGAGGCGGCCGACGGCGACGAGGCGGTGCGGTTGTGCCGGGAGTTGCGCCCGGACGTGGCGGTGCTGGACGTCCGGATGCCCCGCCGGGACGGGATCTCCGCGACCCGGGAGATCGTCACCGACGTGCTCGCCGACGTGCTGGTGCTCACCACCTTCGACCTCGACGAGTACGTCTTCGGGGCGTTGCGGGCCGGCGCGGCCGGGTTCCTGTTGAAGGACACCGACGCCGACGGCCTGGTGGACGCGGTGCGTACGGTGGCGCGGGGCGACGGGTTCATCGCTCCCGCGGTCACCCGACGGTTGATCGCCGCCTTCGCGGCCACCACGCCGAGCGCGTCGGCCGACACCCGGGCCGCGTCGGACACCCTCACTCCGCGCGAGCGGGACGTACTGGCCTGCCTCGGCCTGGGCCTGTCCAACCAGCAGATCGCCGACCGGCTGGCGCTGGCGGAGAGCACCACCAAGACGCACGTGAGCCGGATCCTGGCGAAGCTGGGCCTGCGGAGCCGGGTGCAGGCCGCGATCCTGGCCCAGGAGTTGGGCCTGCCCACTCCCCCGCGGCGGTGAGCACCACGGGAGTCCACCCTGGACAACGACGGCCGTCGACCCGTCGTACGCTGTCCGGCATTCACGCCGATGGTAGCTGTGCAGAATGGGGACGACGTGCGACGTTCGTGGGGAACGACGATCCTCGTGGCGCTGACCATCGGGGCGAGCGGTTGTGACGGCGTCCCCTTCACGAAGAAGACCTCGACCTTCGTCCCCTCGACGGGGGTGTGCCACGCCACCGCCTCCGACGACCGCAGCCCGGAGGCGTACCTCCCGATTCCCTGCTCCTCGAAGCACGACGTGGAGACGTTCCTGGTCGGCCGGATCACCGGCGCGGACGGCGCCGCGTCGGCGCCACCGGCCGCCGACTCCGAGGGGATGGCGCGGCTGCACGAGGCCTGCGACGCCGAGGCCGCCGTCTTCCTGGGCGGCGAGTGGCGCGAGTCGCGGCTGGCGATGCGAACGCTGACCCCGTCGGCCGCGCGCTGGGAGGCGGGTGAGCGGTGGTACCGCTGCGACCTGCTGGAGATGCACGCGATGGACCGGTGGTTCCCGAACCCCCGGGCGAACAGCCTGCGCGGTGCCCTGACCGGTGAATCACCGCTGAGGTACACCTGCTTCACCGACCCGACCGAGGCCGGCGATCTGCCCCCCGCCTCGTGCACCGGGCCGCACGACACCGAGTTCGCCGGCATCTGGCGGGCGGGGCCGGAGGTCGAGGAACTCACCGACGAGATCAGGGACGCGGGGTGCCTGACCACCGTCTCCCGGTATGTCGGGGTGTCGGAGCAGGACGTGCAGAGCCGGTTCGAGATGTTCTGGTTCACGCCGGAGGGCGAGCCCGAGTGGCAGGCGGGCAGGCTCGGCGTGGGGTGCCTCCTGCACAGCCCCGACCAGGCGCTCGACGCGTCGGTCAAGGGCGCCGGTCGGAAGGTCCTTGCTGCCACCCGCTGACCGGTCCCGACGTGGATGACCTGCTCAGAACGTGTCAGGCTAGGGCGGTGAGTACGCCGGGCGGTGGAGAGCTGTCGGCCACGCTGCGCCGGATCGAACGTTCGGCGGGGGCGTTGGCCACCTCCAGCGTGGCCCGGATGGACGAGACCCTGCCGTGGTTCCGGGCGTTACCGGCCGACCAGCGCTCCTGGGTGATGCTGGTGGCCCAGGCGGGTGCCCGATCGCTGGTGCAGTGGTTGCAGGACGGCGGCGGCACCGCGGACAGCACCCAGGAGGTCTCGGACGAGGTCTTCGCCGCCGCTCCGCAGGCGCTGGCCCGGTCGATCACCCTCCAACAGACCGTGGCGTTGATCAAGGTGACCATCGACGTGGTCGAGGAGCAGGTGTCGCACCTGGCCGCCGAGGGCGAGGAGCAGCAACTCCGCGAGGCGGTGTTGCGCTTCTCCCGGGAGATCGCGTTCGCCGCCGCCCGGGTGTACGCGCGGGCCGCCGAGTCCCGTGGTGCCTGGGACGCCCGGTTGCAGGCCCTGCTCGTCGACGCGCTGCTGCGCGGTGACTCGCCGGACGTGCTGGCCAGTCGGGCCGCAGCGCTCGGCTGGGCGGACGCGCCGCCGGTGGCGGTGGCGGTCGGTCGGTCGCCCGGCGGGGAGGTCTCCGCGGTGCTGCACGTGGTGTACCGGCAGGCCCGCCGGATCGGCGTGGAGGTGATCGGCGGTGTGCACGGCGACCGGCTGGTGATCGTGTTGGGTGGCGCGGCGGACCCGATGACCGCCACCGCCAAGTTGCTGAGCGCGTTCGGCGACGGCCCGGTGGTGGTCGGTCCGGCCGTGCCGAGCCTGGACGAGGCCACCGAGTCGGCGCGGGCGGCGCTGTCCGGTTTCCGGGCGGCGCCGGCGTGGCCCAGCGCTCCCCGGCCGGTGCCGGCCGCCGACCTGTTGCCGGAGCGGGCGCTCGCGGGTGACGCCGAGGCCCGTCGACGGTTGCGGCACGACGTGTACGCGACGCTGGTGCGCGCCGGTGGCGAACTGCTGGCGACCCTGGACGCGTTCCTCGCCGCCGGTGGCACGCTGGAGAGCGCGGCGCGCGCCCTGTTCGTCCACCCGAACACCGTGCGGTACCGGTTGCGGCGCATCGCCGAGGTGACCGGCTTCTCGCCGTTGTCCCCTCGGGACGCGTTCGCCCTCCAGGTCGCGCTGACCGTGGGCCGGTTGGATCCGGTCGCCCCGCCCGCCGCACCCGTCCCGACTCAGACAATGACCCCGGCCGCCCGGAAAACCGCTCAAAACGAGGATGATCCCCGCCGATCTTTGTAGGAAACCTCCAAAGGCACTAGTGCGGTTTGGTCGGGGGCGGCACAGCATTACCCGCGCGTATCCGGGAGAGTCATAGGCGTGCTCGCCGTACTTAGTCCCGGCCAGGGTTCCCAGAAACCCGGCTTCCTGACCCCCTGGCTCGACCTGACCGGCACCGAGGCGCGTCTGCGCGAGTGGTCCGCGTTGGCCGGGGTCGACCTGCTGCACCTGGGCACCGAGGCCGACGCCGACGAGATCAAGGACACCGCTCGCACCCAGCCGCTGCTGGTCGCCGCCGCGCTGCTCGCCGGCGAGCACCTGCCGCTGGACGACGTCGCGCTCACCGCCGGCCACAGCGTCGGCGAGTTGGGTGCCGCCGCCCTGGCCGGTGTGCTGACGCCCGAAGCCGCGATCAGCCTCGCCGGCGTCCGCGGCCGGGAGATGGCAGCCGCGTGCGCGCTGGAGCCGACCGGCATGGCCGCGGTGCTCGGCGGCGACCCCGACGAGGTGCTCGCCGCGATCGAGACGCACGAGCTGTACCCGGGCAACCGCAACGGTGCCGGGCAGATCGTCGCCGCCGGCTCGCTGGAGGGGCTCGACAAGCTCGCCGCCGAGCCGCCCGCGCGGACCCGGATCATCCGACTCAAGGTGGCCGGAGCCTTCCACACCCCGTACATGGCCCCGGCCGAGACCGCGCTCGCCTCGTTCGCCGCCGAGATCACCCCCGCCGACCCGGCCCGCCTCCTGCTGTCGAACCTCGACGGCACGGCTGTCGACAACGGTGCCGCGATGGTGCAGCGCCTCGTGCGTCAGGTCACCGCGCCGGTGCGGTGGGATCTGTGCATGCGTACGCTGGCCGACCTCGGGGTCACCGGCGTGATCGAATTGCCACCGGCCGGCACTCTCGCCGGGCTGGTGAAGCGGGACCTCAAGGGCGACGGCGCCCCGGAGATCGTCACCCTGAACACCCCGGACGACCTGCCGGCCGCACGGGACCTGATCGCCCGCATCGGAGGTCGCTCATGACTGGCAGTCGCATCGTCTCGATGGGGCACTACCAACCCTCCCGGGTGGTGACCAACGACGACATCGCCCAGCTCGTCGACACCAACGACGAGTGGATCCGGGACCGGGTCGGCATCGTCAGCCGGCGGATCGCCGACACCGAGACGGTGGCCGACATGGCCGCCGCCGCCGCCGGCAAGGCGCTGGCCAACTCCGGCCTGACCGCCGCCGACATCGACCTGGTCGTGGTGGCCACCTGCACCTCCGTCGACCGCAGCCCCAACGTGGCCTGCCGGGTCGCCGCCAAGCTGGGCATCGCCGCGCCGGGCGCGTTCGACGTCAACACGGCCTGCTCCGGCTTCGCGTACGCGCTGGGCACCGTCGACCACGCCATCCGGGCCGGTGCGTCGCGCAACGCGATCGTCATCGGCGCGGAGAAGCTGTCCGACTTCACCGACTGGACCGACCGCTCCACCTGCATCATCTTCGCCGACGGTGCCGGCGCGGCGGTGGTCTCCGCCACCGCCGACGACGAGCCGGCCGGGATCGGACCGGTGGTCTGGGGTTCGGTGCCGGAGAAGAGCGACGCGGTCCGCATCGAGGGTTGGCGCCCGTACGTCCAGCAGGAGGGGCAGGCGGTGTTCCGCTGGGCCACCACCGCGCTGGCGCCGCTCGCGCTGCAGGCCTGCGAGCGGGCCGGGGTGGCCCCGTCGGAGCTGGCCGCGTTCGTGCCGCACCAGGCCAACGCCCGGATCATCGACGGCATCGCCAAGCGGCTCAACATCCCCAACGCGATCATCGCGAAGGACATCGTCGAGTCCGGCAACACCTCCGCGGCGAGCGTTCCGCTGGCCCTGTCCAAGCTCGTCGAGCGCCGGGAGGTGCCCTCGGGCGCGCCGGTGCTGCTGTTCGGGTTCGGCGGCGGCCTGACCTACGCCGGTCAGGTCGTCCGCTGCCCCTGATGACCCCCTCGGGCGCGGACGCGTCCAGGAGTGGCGGTCGGCGACGCCGTCCGCCGGAAACCCCGATGAAAGGAACCAACCGCAATGACCCGTGACGAGATCACCACCGGCCTCGCCGAGATCCTCGAAGAGGTTGCCGGGGTGAACCCGGACGACGTTGCCGAGGGGAAGTCCTTCACCGACGACCTCGATGTCGACTCGCTCTCCATGGTGGAGGTCGTGGTCGCCGCCGAGGAGAAGTTCGGCGTCAAGATCCCGGACAACGAGGTGCAGAACCTCAAGACCGTCGGTGACGCCGTCAGCTACATCGAGGCGCAGTCCTGATCATGAGTCGTCCTGACGTCGTCGTCACCGGGCTCGGCGCGACGACCCCGCTTGGCGGGGACGTCGCGTCGACCTGGGACGCCATGCTCGCCGGCCGCTCCGGGGTGAGTGCCCTCACCCAGGAGTGGGCCGCGCAACTGCCGGTCCGGATCGCCGCCCAGTTGGCCGTGGAGCCGTCCGAGGTGCTGGACCGGGTCCGACTGCGCCGCCTGGACCGCTCCGAGGCGATCGCGATCATCGCGGCGCAGCAGGCCTGGGCCGACGCCGGTCTGGCCGGTTCCGACCTCGACGGGGAACGGCTGGCCGTCAGCGTCGGCTCCGGCATCGGTGGTGCCACCACCCTGCTCGCCCAGGACGACATCCTGGAGGCTTCCGGGCCACGGCGGGTCTCCCCGCACACCATCCCGATGCTGATGCCGAACGGTCCGGCCGCCTGGGTCGGGCTGGAGCTGGGCGCGAAGGCCGGTGTGCACTCGGTGGCCAGCGCCTGCGCCACCGGCGCCGAGGCGATCGCTCTCGGCCTGGACATCATCCGCTCCGGTCGGGCGGACGTGGTGGTGGCCGGCGGCACCGAGGCGGTCATCCACCCGCTGCCGATCGCCGGCTTCAGCTCGATGCGGGCCATGTCGACCCGCAACGACGAGCCGGAGCGCGCCTCCCGTCCGTGGGACCGGGGCCGGGACGGCTTCGTCCTCGGCGAGGGCGCCGGCATCGTGGTGCTGGAGCGGGCCGAGCACGCGGCCGCCCGGGGCGCCCGGGTGTACGCGCGTCTCGCCGGTGCCGGCATCACCTCGGACGCGTACGACATCGTGCAGCCGCACGCCGAGGGCGAGGGCGCCATCCGGGCCATCGCCAAGGCGATCGCGGACGCGGACGTGGCGAAGCGGGACATCGTGCACGTCAACGCGCACGCCACCTCGACCCCGGTCGGGGACATGCTGGAGATCGGCGGGCTGCACAAGGCGCTCGGTGACCACCCGGTGCTGTCCGCGACGAAGTCGATGACCGGTCACCTGCTCGGTGCGGCCGGGGCGCTGGAGTCGATCGCCACCATCCTGGCCATCCGCGACGGTGTCGTCCCTCCGACGATCAACCTGGACGACCCGGAGCCCGGCCTCACCCTGGACGTCGCCGCGCACAAGGCCCGCCACATGGAGATCCCGGCGGCGCTGAACAACGCGTTCGGCTTCGGCGGCCACAACGTGGCGCTGGTCTTCGCCCGCCCCTGAGCCTGCCCGGAACGGGCCACCTCCGATCGGAGGTGGCCCGTTCCGCTCGTTCAGCCCCGGTTGCGGGGGTGCTGCTTGGCGGTGCGCTCGTTGCCGTGCCGGTAGTTGCCGGTCCACCGGGCCATCACCAACTGCGGGTCGTCGTCGACCTCGGCGAGGAACTCCGCCGCCCGGGCACCACGCAGCACGCCGGCCGCCCGCCCGTGGTGGGTGATCACCACCGTGCCGTCGGCCCGCCGCACGTACCGGAATCCTCCTGGCGCTCCCATGCCCGGGAGACTGTCAGGGCGGACGGCCCGGAGCGAGCCGTTTTCGCACCGGCCGACCGGGGTCGGACGCCGCGCCGGTCAGGTGCCGCAGGTGGTGGCGGGCAGGCCGGACACGGCCACCGGTGATCTGCCGCTCGGCTTGGCCTTGCCGGCCAGCACGGCGGCCAACGCCGTCATCGACGCCCGGCTGGACGAGTAGGTGGCCAGCAGTGTCGGCGACTTCGCGTCGCTCAGCACGTACGGGGTGTCCATGGCGACCGTGACCGCCGCGTCGGGCCGCAGGTCGGTGGCGCCGTCGCCGTAACCGACCAGGTGCACGATCGTGCCGCCGCTGGGCTTCACCGGCACACCGGCGGCGGTCAGCGCGGCGGTGAGGGCGGCCCGGGTTCCGTCCCGACCGCCGGAGGAGGTGACGGTGATCGGCCCGGCCACCGCCTTGCCACAGGCTCCTCGCAGCACGGTGACGGCGGCGGCGGCCAGCGCGTCGGCCGCCGCGCGGTGTTCCGGGGAGTTGAGCGTGGACATCTGCGCGGCCGGGGTGTCCGCGAGCCGGAACTTCATGGTCAACACCCGGGTGACCGCCTCGACCAGCCGGGTCCGGGGCAGTGACCCGCCGCGTAGCGCGGCGAGCAGCCCGTCGTACGCCTGACCGACGTTCGGGGGCATCAGGATGAGGTCGTTACCGGCGTTCAGCGCGCGGACCGCCGCCTCGCCGGGCGCCCAGCGCTTCGCGGGCGGCATGTTCATCCCGTCGGTGATCACCACGCCCTTGAATCCGAGCCGGCCGCGCAGGACGTCGGTGAGCAGCTTGTGCGAGAACGTCGCCGGGGTCCCCGGGTCGATCGCCTGAGCGTCCAGGTGGCCGGACATCACCGCCATCGCCCCGGCGTCCATGCCGGCGGTGAACGGCGGCCACGCGCCGTTCTGCAACGCTTCGGCGGACTGGGTGAGCACCGGCAGATCCTGGTGGGAGTCGTCGGCGCTGTGGCCGTGCCCGGGGAAGTGCTTCAGGGTGGCCGCGACCCCGACGGCCTGGAGGCCGCGGACGGCGCCGCCCACCTGCGCGGCGGCCTGCTTGGGGTCGGAGCCGTACGACCGGGAGCCGATCACGGTGCTGCGGGTGGCCAGCACGTCGGCCACCGGGGCGAAGTCGACGTTGATTCCCATCGCGGCCAGCTCGGCGCCGGCGGCCCGCCAGGCGGCCTCGGTCAGCTTCGGGTCGCCGGCCGCGCCCGCCGCGAGCGCGCTGGGTAGCAGCGTGACCCCGTCGGTCACGCGGGTGACGACGCCGTACTCCTGGTCGGTGCCGATCAGCAGGGGCGCGGGGCCGGCGGCGAGGCGACCGGCGGCGGCGCGCAGCCCGGTGGTGAGGTCGTGCACCTGCTTCGGGTTGTCGACGTTCGTGGTCTCCTGGTTGCCCTTGGTCGGGTCGTCGGCGCTGAAGCCGACCAGGATCAGGCCACCCAGCCGGTACTTGCTGATCATGTCGGCGGGGGTGTCGACTCCGGCGAGGGCCTGGTTGCCGGCGGCCGAGCCGGCCGAGACCTTCGTCGCCGAGTCGCCGTAGGCGTACGGCATGAGCACCTGGCCGACCAGGTCCTCGTCGGACAGCGTGGCGACCAGCGCGGCGGCCCGGGCGGCGGGGTCGCCGGCCGGCGGCGCGGCGGAGGTGCCGGGCGCCGCCGAGGTGCCGGACGGGCTCGGCGTCGGGGCCGGGCGTTCGGCGGAACCGGAGCAGCCGGAGACGAGCAGGGCGGTCAGGGCGGCGACTGCGACGGTGGCGCGCCACGGGCGATTCGACACGCGGCCTATCCCATCAGTTCCCCCTTATCGGGGCAACTTGACCTTTCCGCCCGCAGGCGCCAGCGACGACGTGCGTGCAGGTTGCCCGACCGGCACGCGGACGAGTCAGCCGACCCGGGTGAGCAAGGTCACCGGCGCGCCGTCGCCGGCGTAGCGGTAGGGCTCCAGGTCGGCGTCCCACGCGGTGCCCAGCGCCTTGTCCAGCGCGTGCGCCAGCGCCTCCGGGGCCCGGGAGGCGGCCATCAGCGTCCGCAGCCGGTCCTCGCCGAGCTGGATGTCCCCGGCCACGCCGACGGTGGCCCGGAACAGGCCACGGGCCGGCACGTACATGAAGCGTTCACCGTCGGCACCGGGACTCGGCTCCTCGGTGACCTCGAAACGGATCATGGGCCACTGCCGTAGGGCAGCAGCCAGCTCGGCGCCCGTTCCCGGACGGCCGGTCCACCCGCACTCGGCCCGGCGTGCGCCGGGGTCGACGGGCTGAGCCGTCCACTGCAGGTTGACCGGCGCGGCTAGGACGCGCGCGATCGCCCACTCGACGTGTGAGCACACGGCGAGCGGGGTCGAGTGGACGTATACGACGCCACGCGTTGGCACGGTGACCTCCCGGAGAGCGAGGTGCGTCTTCCCCTACGACCTCGACCACCCAGGTGGCTCGTGCAACACATGATGACTCCTGTGACGCGTGGTGCGCCAGGGAATCGGAAAAAACGCCGGGCGGAATAGCCGGACGGGTGGCTGCCGTTGCCTCTCAGGACACCGCGACGACCAGCATGATGTCGTGGTCCTGTACAGTTCCACCGGCGGCTTCTGCCGCGTTACACCTACGCGAGCCGAGTCCGTTCGGCCCGCACACAGCCCCCGGACGTCCAGTCCTCCCGTACGTCTTGCAAGGAGTACCTCCGTGGCGAGCAACACCTCTAAGACCGCGCGCGCGTCAGTCCGGGCCGGCCAGGCTGGCCAGGGTGGCGCCCTCAGCGTGCTGGGCGAGTTCAAGTACCTCATCCCGCTCAACGGCGGCAAGCACGCCTACGTGCGGAACCTGACCAACGGCAAGACCGCGCACCTGCGCACCGACTCGGACGCCTTCGTCGAGGAGATCCGCGTGCTGGCCGCCGCCGGCCACGCCGCCAAGATCCGGGCGGAGATCAACACCCTGGCTGCCACCCACCCGGGTGACGGCTGGGAGGCCACCGAGAAGCGCCTCGTCGCGGCCGGTGTCTTCGAGGGCTGAGCCCTCCCCCACCGCATCATCTGAAACCGCCCGTCGGGACTTCCCGGCGGGCGGTTTCGCGTGCGCTCGGACCGGCGGCGCGGACGGTCAGCCCGGGTCGAGGAGGGCGACCTCACCGGTGGCGAGGTCGTAGAGGCCGCCGGTGACGGCCACCCGACCGGCGGCCACCAGCCCGGCCAGCAGGTCGTCGTCGCGCAGCGTGCGCACCGTCCGCCGGACGTGCCGGCGGATCGCCAGCGGGTGCGCCGCCGGGTCGTCGACCCCGGTCTCGGTCACCGCTGGAGCGATCTCGTCCACCAGGTACGCCAGCGACCCCCCGGGACGTTCCCCGGTGCGCAGCGCGTCCACCGTGGCACCCACCGCGCCGCACCGCTCGTGGCCGAGGACCATCACCAGGGGTACGCCGAGCTGCCGGACCACGTACTCGATGGAGCCGCACACCGCCCGGTCGAGCACGTGCCCACCGGTACGGATCACGCAGATCGCGCCGAACGTCTGGTCGAAGATCGCCTCCAGCGGAACCCGCGAGTCGATGCAGCCGAGCACCACCGCGTACGGCTGCTGGTCACCGGAGGCCGCTGCCGCGGCGGCCGTGACGTCGTGCCCGTGGATCGGCTGGCCGCTGACGAACCGCCGGTTCCCGGCGAGCAGGTCGGCCAGCGCGGCGCGGGGCGTTCCGCCGGCCTGCCGTTCCTGCCCCGGCGTCCCGCCCATGGGTGCTCCCGACGACCCCATGCCGTTCAGCTTGGCCTTCCGCCGCCGATCAGGGGCGGGGTCGGGAATGTTCGCCCTGGCGCGATTGGCGTGCTCTCATGGCGGGTAGCCGGTGTTACCGCCGGGTATCCCGGTGCTCGTGGTGCTGGGCGGCCCTGGGGAGGTGGCGATGCCGGAGCGATTCGAGGTCACCGAGCCGGACGGCGTACGGCTCGAGGTCGCCATGCCGGACGGCGTACGGCTCAACGTCGGGGTGACCGGGCCGGCGGACGCCCAGGTGACGGCCGTCCTGCTGCACGGCTGGACGCTCGACGGGCGCGCCTGGCACCGGCAGGTCGAGGCCCTCGGCGCGGCGTCGCTCGGCGGGGCGGTGCGGGTGGTCACCTACGACGCGCGGGGGCACGGCCGCTCCAGCTGCATGGCGCTGCCCACCGCCACCCTGGCCCAGCTCGGCGACGACCTGGCCACGGTGATCGACACCGTGGCGCCGACCGGGCCGGTGGTCCTGGTGGGGCACTCGATGGGCGGCATGACGATCATGGAGTACGCCCACCGCCACCCGGAGCACTTCGCCGCCCGTACCGCCGGGCTGGTCTTCGTCTCGACCACCGCCGAGGGGCACACGCACACCGTCTACGGCCTCTCGCCGCGGATCGCCCGGCTGATCCGGCTGGCCGAGACGACGGGTGCCGGCGTGTTGGCCCGATGCGGTTCCTGGCGGGCACCCCGAGCGTTGTTGAACGCGCTGCGGCCGAGCATCCGGTGGATGCTGTTCGGCGACCGGTGCGAACCGTCCGACCTCCGCCTGGTGACCTCGGCGGTGGCGCGCGCCTCGCTGCGCTCGATCGGGGGGTTTCGCGCCTCCATCGGCGCCCAGCATCGACTGGAAACCCTCGCCGCGCTGGCTCCGCTGCCGGCCGCCGCACTGGTCGGCGACCGGGACCGGCTGACCCCACCGCCGTGCGCCGAGTCGATCGCGGCGACTCTGCCGGCCACCGAGCTGACCATCTGCCCTGGTGCCGGGCACATGCTGATGATGGAACGTCCGGACGAGGTCAACGCCGCGCTCACCGGAGTCCTGCGCCGGGTGCTCGCCGAACCGCCCTCCCGCAGCCTCGACGCGACCCCCGCCTGAGCACGTTCCCGCACCTCGGGCGCGGCGGGCCGGGCCCGGGGCCGTACCCTTCTGCGGTCGGCCTGCGCGGTTCCCGCCGCCTGCCGGCGACAGTCGAAGGAGCGTGCGTTGACCGACCAGACCGGCCTGGAGCAGGAGATCGCCGTCGAGCAACGCCACCTCGACCGGGTGTACGCCCGGTTGGCCGAGCTGCGGCAGTCGGCGGTCCGCGCCGAGCGCGACGGCTACCGGATGGCTCGGGTGGGCACGTTCGGCGCGCTCGTGGAGCGCGACGCGATGGTCTTCCACGCGGCACAGCGACGGCACACGCTGGACGCCGAGCACGAGGGGCTGGTCTTCGGCCGGCTGGACCTGCGCGACCGTCAGGTGCTGCACGTCGGGCGGCT
Organism: Micromonospora sp. WMMD964; assembly: GCF_029581455.1. Taxonomy (NCBI): domain Bacteria; kingdom Bacillati; phylum Actinomycetota; class Actinomycetes; order Micromonosporales; family Micromonosporaceae; genus Micromonospora; species Micromonospora sp. WMMD964. The sequence goes on from NZ_CP120860.1 coordinate 6,321,748, forward strand.
CGGGATCCGGGACGAGGACGCCAGCACCCTCGTCGTCGACTGGCGGGCGCCGGCCGCCGCCGCCTTCTACCAGGCCACCCCGGCGCAGCCGCTGAACGTGGTGCGTCGCCGCACGATCCAGTCCCGCGCCGAGCGGGTCACCCGGATCGAGGACGACCTGCTGGACCCGACCGCCGCTCCGGAGGGGATGACGGTCGTCGGTGACGGCGCGTTGCTGGCCACCCTGTCCAAGGCCACCGGCCGGGGCATGCGGGACATCGTGGCGACCATCCAGCGGGAGCAGGACGAGGCGATCCGCTCGCCCGGTAACGGGGTGACGATCGTCGCGGGTGGCCCCGGCACCGGCAAGACGGCGGTGGCCCTGCACCGGGCCGCGTTCCTGCTCTACTCCGACCGCAGCCGGTACGCGGGCGGCGGCATCCTGGTGGTGGGCCCGTCGTCGGTCTTCGTGGAGTACATCGGCTCAGTGTTGCCGTCGCTCGGTGAGGACACCGCGACCCTGCACTCGCTGGGCACCCTCTTCCCGGGGATGACCGCCACCCGCACCGACCCGCCCGAGGTGGCTGCGGTGAAGGGCTCGCTGCGGATGCGTCGGGTGCTGGAGCGGGCGTCCCGCGACGCGGTGCCGGGCGGCCCGGGTGAGCTGCGGCTGCTCTACCGGGGCACGCTGCTGCGGCTGGACCGGACGACGCTGGACCGGATCCGGGACCGCGCGCTGCACCGGGGCGCCCGACGCAACGAGGTGCGCCGGGCCGGCTTCGACGGGGTGTTCGCCGCGCTCTGGGCGCAGGCCCGTGAGGTGGGCGTCACCCGGCTGCCGGAGCAGCGGGCCTTCGAGGCGGAGATCGCCGAGCGGTCGGAGTTCCGGGAGTTCCTGAAGGCGTGGTGGCCGCGTCTGCACCCTCGGCACGTGCTCGGCTGGCTGACCCGGCCGGACCGGCTGCGCCGGTACGCCGGGGGGATCCTCTCCGGCGCGGAGATCCGGCTGCTCACCGCCGCGTACCGGGACCTGGACCCGGCCGGGCTCACCATCGCCGACATCGCGCTGCTGGACGAACTGGACGCGTTGCTCGGGAAGCCGGCACAACCGGCCCGGGCCCGTCGTGACCCGTTCCAGCTCGCCGGGGGCGTACGCGAGCTGAGCACCGCCGCCGACCGGCAGCGGGCCGCCCGGGCGGCGGCCCGGGAGCGGCCGGAGGACTACCGGGAGTACGCGCACGTGGTCGTCGACGAGGCGCAGGACGTCTCACCGATGCAGTGGCGGATGATCGGCCGTCGGGGGCGGTTGGCCTCCTGGACCGTGGTGGGTGACCCCGCGCAGACCGCGTGGACCGGCGACCCCGACGAGTTGGACCGGGCCCGGGACCAGGCGCTGGGGCGGCGCAAACGGCACGACTTCACGCTGACCACCAACTACCGCAACTCCTCCGAGATCTTCGCGGTGGCGGCGGCGGAGATCCGTCGGCTGTACCCGGATCTGCCGCTGCCGAGCGCCGTCCGCTCCAGCGGGGTCGATCCGGTCGAGTTGGTGGTGCCCGCGACCGGGCTGGAGACCGCGACCGTGAAGGCGGCCGCCGACCTGCTGGCCGAGGTGGAGGGCACGGTCGGCGTGATCACGCCGGTGCCGCGCCGCGACGAGGTCGTCGGCTGGCTCGACGCGCTCGCCGCGCCGAGGTTGCAGGTGGTCACCAGCCTGGAGGCCAAGGGCATGGAGTACGACGGGGTGGTGCTGGTCGCTCCGAGCGAGATCAGGGCGGATCCGGGCGCCGGAGTACGCACCCTGTACGTGGCGCTGTCCCGGGCCACCCAGCGACTCACCACCATCGACCCGACCGGCTGACCTGCCCGGATGAGGCCGATGAGAGCCGCCGCCCTGACACTTGCACACATTGCGATGTGAACATACATTGGACCGGATCCCGGATCGCGGCGGAAGGTGATTCACGTGGGCGCAGGTCATGACCACCACCACGGGTCCGTCGCCAATGCCGCGCACCAGCACCGGGGGCGACTCTGGGCGGCGTTCGGGCTGCTCGCCACCCTGATGGTGGTCGAGGCGGTGACCGCCCTGCACACCGGCTCGCTCGCCCTGCTCTCCGACGCCGGGCACATGTTCACCGACGTGCTCGGCATCGGCATGGCGCTCGCCGCGATCACCGCCACCCGACGGGCCACCGGCGACCCGCAGCGCACCTTCGGGCTCTACCGACTCGAGGTGCTCGCCGCGCTGGCCAACGCCGTCCTGCTCTCCGGCGTCGCGGTCTACGTGGTGATCGAGGCGATCCGCCGCTTCGGCGACCCGCACGAGGTCATCACCGGTCCGATGCTCGTGGTGGCGGTGCTCGGCCTGCTGGCGAACATCGCCGCGTTCGGCCTGCTCCGCGCCGGCGCGCGGGAGAGCATCAACATCCAGGGCGCCTACCTGGAGGTGCTCGGCGACCTGCTCGGCTCGGTCGGCGTGATCGGCGCGGCGGTGCTCATCACCGTCACCGACTGGTGGTGGGCCGATCCGCTGGTCGCCGTCGCCATCGGCGTGTTCATCCTGCCGCGCACCTGGCGGCTGGCCCGCGCGGCCATCCGCATCCTGGTGCAGGCCGCACCGGAACACCTCCAGGTGACCGCCGTGCACGACCGGCTGGCCGCGGTCCCCGGCGTGGTCGAGGTGCACGACCTGCACGTCTGGACGCTCACCTCGGGCATGGACGTCGCCTCCGCCCACCTGACCATGGAGCCCGGCGCGGAGGTCGGCGCGGTGCTCACCGCCGCGCGCACCGCCCTGCACGACGACTTCCGCATCGAGCACGCCACGTTGCAGATCGAGCCGGGCGCGGCATCCGGAGAATGCGGCTCCATCGAGTGGTGAAGGTCGATTCACCGTGATGACGCACGCACCGTCCGTCACATTCGCTGCAGCGGCCCCACCGGTACCGGTAGGCTCTGTCCCGGCCGCCACCAGGCGGCGCCTCCCGGCGCCGGTGGTGGTCGTCGCCTAATCGCCCGCACGGGCGAACCGGGGAACCACGTTCCTGGGGTGCATCCGCGTCAGCGGTAGGGATCTTCCGTCCCGAACCCGTCAGCTAACCCGGTCGGCGGCTGACGGAAGGACTGCGCAGTGGCACCAGCACGACCACCTGCCGCCCGACTGGCGGCCCTGATCGTCGCGATGCTCGCTCTCGGCGTCGCGCTCCCGGCCGGCACCGCCTCGGCCGCTCCCCCGACCGGCCAGCGGGCCGCCGCACCCGACTCCGACGAAGAGGGCGGCACCCCGGCACTCCGCGCCCAACTGGAGGCCGCCAGCAAGGGCTACCTGGACGCGAAACGCGCCCTGGACACCTCCGTGCAGCGGCAGCAGCAGCTCACCACCCAACTGAAGACCATCGAGGTCGAGCTCGACCAGCGCAGCGGCAAGGTCGGCGAGATCGCCGGCGTCGCGTACCGCACCGGGCGACTCAGCGCGATCTCGGCGCTGCTCAACAGCAACACCCCGGAAGGCTTCATGGACCGGGCCGCCTCCCTGGACGCGGTGGCCGCCAACGAGGACCGGGTGCTGCGCGACCTCCTCACCACCAAAGACCAGGCCAACCGCACCCGCGCCGCCCTGGACGGTGAGATCAACGAACAGCGCAAGCAGGTCGCGGTGATGGCCAAGCGCAAGGAGCAGGCCGAGCGGGCCCTGACCGTCGCCACGGCCCCCAAGCCGCAGACCACCGCCGACACCGGCTCCAACCGGGGCACCTCCACCAGCAACGCGAAGGCTGCTCCGCGCAACTCCGACGGCTCCTGGCCGAAGGAGTCGTGCAGCGTCGACGACCCCACGCCGGCCAGCGGCTGCATCACCCCGCGCACCCTGCACGCCCTCAACCAGGCCAAGGCAGCCGGCTTCACCAGGTACGTCTCCTGCCACCGCAGCGGGGGCTCCGGCGAACACCCGAAGGGCCGAGCCTGCGACTTCGCCGCGCAGAAGGGCGGCTTCGGCGGGGACGCCACCGGCGGCGACAAGACGTACGGCAACAACCTGGCCGCGTACTTCATCCGCAACGCCGACCGGCTCGCCGTGCTCTACGTGATCTGGTACCGGCAGATCTGGCTGCCCAGCAGCGGGTGGAAGTCGTACAGCGGGGCGGGCGGCGACCCGTCCAGCGACCACACCAACCACGTACACCTGTCCGTCTACTGACCACCCGTGGCCGGTGCCCACCTGCCCGGGGGCACCGGCCACGGCTACGTCGCGGGGCGTACACCCGATGTCGCCGGTCGTCGGACGACCCGGCCGCGGTCGGCGGGCAACATCGCGGTATGCCTCGGATCCCACCGGCCGCCCGCAAGGGGCTGCTCACCCTGCACCTGGTCACCTCGCTGGGCTGGCTCGGCACCGACCTGGTGCTGCTCACCCTCGGCATCGCCGTGCAACGGGGCGGCGACCCGGCGTTGCTCTACCCGGTCGGCGCGCTGGTCGGCACGGTCCTGTTCGCGCCACTGAGCATCCTGGTCTGGCTGGTCGGCGTCGCCAGCGCGCTGCTCACACCGTGGGGCCTGCTGCGCTACCGGTGGGTGCTGGTCAAGCTCGTGCTCACCACGGTGATGGTCGGGCTGGTGCTGTTCCTGCTCACCCCGAACCTGCGCCACGCCGGGGCGTTGGGCGCCGCCCTGCCCGCGCGGGACCGCGCCGACCTGGTGATCGCACCAGCGGTGTCGACCAGCCTCATGATCATCGCGACGGTGCTCTCCACCTACAAGCCGTGGGGACGGCAGCGGGCCGCCCGACCAGCCACCGTGAGCAACGCCCGCAGGTCGACGTCCACGGCGCCCTGACCAGGCCACAGCGGTGACCACGCCGCGTGGGTGGCCGCGCCCCGACGCCCCTGCGGTGACCTCGCCGTGACCGCGACCCACGCCTGCGGCCTGCACATCCTCGCCGACGCGCCCACCGGGGAGCCCCGCGGTGACCACACCGCGACCGCGACCACGCGCCTGACCGAACCACACCCCCGACCGCCGCCACGCCCTCCGACCGCGGCCACACCCCTGGCCGCGACCGCGCCCCCTGACCGAAACCACACCCCCGACCGCGACCGCGCCCCGACCGCGCCCACGGCACCATGATCGCGCTACAACCATGATGCAGTGGTCTCCTGGGCACCATCAGGCCACTACATCCATGATCGAGCGTGACCTTGACGGCTGCCGGCTCGCCGATCCGCTCCGGGCGGTCGCGCCGGGTGTTTCGTCCTCAAGATCCGCGCAACATCAGGGATAGTGCTGTCTCCTACGCGCCGGAGGCAGCAACATCCGGGATGTTACTCGGATCTTGGCGCGCGGGCGCGGGGCGCGCAGGCGCGGGGCGCGCAGGCGCGGGGCGCGCAGGCGCGGGGCGCGGGGCGCGCGGGCGCGGAGCGCGGGGCGCGCGGAGCGCGGGGCGCGCGGCGCGGGGGGCGCGGAGCGCGGGGCGCGGGGCGCGCAGGCGCGGAGTCAGGTGATGGGTGGGGGGTTGCTGGCGCGTTCCAGGGCCGGGCCCAAGCGGGTGGCCAGGGCGAGGTGGGCGGCACGGGCCTGGCGGAACGCGTACCGGAACAGCGGTGTCGGCGCGGTCAGGGTGATCTCGACGTCGACGCGGACCAGGCCGTCCGGCTCGGGGCGTAGCCGGGTGTGGTTGTGGACGGTGGTGGCCGGCCACTGACGGGCCACCATGACGATCTCGTCTTCCTCGTTGCTCAGTACGTCCGCGTGGTAGGTGGTTGTGAAGCGCAGCGGGCCGGCCGCCAGCCGGTCGTTGATCGTGTAGCTGGCCTGCGCGCCGGGGCGGGGCGGCAGTCGGCGGACCCGGACGATCAATGGGTGCAGCTCACCCTGCCGGGTCAGGTCACTGAGCAGCGCGGCCGCGTGGGCAACCGAGCATCGGGCCTGAACGGTGTAGCTGAAGGTATCGCTGCTGAGCACACCGTCTCCCGCCGTCGACTGTCGCACGATCGTCCCCTACCGATGTCTGGCTGGCAACGCCCCGCTGGGCGGGCGTCGGAGGATGGGATGCAAGCTACTATTTGTCGTATTAGTGATGAATAACCCAACCGTGCTGAGGGTGGACACCATGAACGGCGACGATCCGGTGAGCGGGCACGTGATGGTCTTCGCGCCAACGCCACAGCTGACGGTGACCGTGGACCAGCCCAACGACCACCCGGAGTTGCACCTGCACCCCGGGGGGCAGGGCGTCTGGCAGGCCCGGATGGTGATGTCGCTCGGCGTCGACGTGGTGCTCTGCGCCGCCCTGGGCGGCGAGATCGGGCAGGTGCTGGAGCCGCTGCTGGTCAGCGAGGGCGTCGACCTCAAGATGGTGGTCCGTGACTCCGGCAGCGGCGGGTACGTGCACGACCGCCGGGGCGGGTCCCGGGAGGAGATCGCCGACGTGCCGGGGCAGCCGTTGAGCCGACACGAACTCGACGAGCTGTACAACCTGGCCCTCGGGGAGGGCTTGGCGGCGGCCGTGAGCATCCTCAGCGGGCCGAACGAGCCGTGGCTCGTCCCCGCCGACCTGTACCGGCGGTTCGCGGCGGACCTCGGCGCCAACGGCGGCCGGGTGGTGGTCGACCTCTCCGGCGATCATCTCTCCGCGGTGCTGGAGAGCGGGGTGTTCTTCCTCAAGGTGAGCCACGAGGAGCTGATCCGCGACGGCCGCGCCCGCACCGACGACAGCGTGGAGTTGACCCGGGCCATGTACGAGCTGCACGCGGCCGGTGCCGAGACGGTGGTGGTGAGCCGGGCCGACCAGCCGGCGCTCGCGCTCATCGACGGGGAGTTGTTCGAGGTCGAGATGCCCCGGCTGGAGGCGGCCGATCCGCGCGGCGCGGGCGACTCGATGACCGCCGGGGTCGCCGCCGTCGTGGCCGGCGGCGGAGACATCCGGACCGCCATCCGGACCGGCGCCGCGGCCGGCGCGTTGAACGTGACCCGGCACGGCCTGGGCACCGGACGGCTGGACTCGATCACCGGGCTGGTGGACCGGGTCCGGCTGGTACCGGCGGACAGCCGGCCACAGGAGCGGACCACCCCCGAGGAGCTGGCCGACCGGGTGGTCGACCGATGACCCTGCGGGTGCTGATCACCAACGACGACGGGATAGCCGCACCCGGCATCCAGGCACTCGCCTGGGCGGCCGTGCAGCGGGGCCTGGACGTGGTGGTCGCCGCGCCCCTGGAGGAGGCGAGCGGCACCAGCGCCGCGATGAGCGCGATGGAACGGGACGGGAGGGTCGTCGTGAACGATCATCCGCTACCGGACCTGGCGGGAGTGCCCGCGTACGGAGTCGGCGGCTCCCCCGGGTTCATCACGCTGATCGCCCTGCACGGCGCGTTCGGTCCGCCGCCGTCGGTGGTGCTCTCCGGAATCAACAGGGGCGCCAACGCCGGCCGGGCGGTGCTGCACTCGGGAACGGTGGGGGCCGCGTTCACCGCCGCCACGAACGGGTGTCGCGCGATGGCGGTCTCCCTCGACGTGCTCTCGGCGGGTGAGGCGACGGCGGCGAGCGGCGGTGCCGCGGTGGACGCCGCCGCCCGGGTACGCGACGCCGAACGGCACTGGAGCACCGCCGCACGGGTCGCCCTGGATCTGCTCCCCCGGTTGACCTCAGCGCCGTTGGAGAGCGTGCTCAACGTGAACGCACCGGACCTGCCGCACGGGGAGTTGCGCGGGGTGCGTCGAGGTGCGCTGGCCAGCTTCGGCCAGGTGCAGATGACGGTGGCCGAATCCGGGCACGGCTACGTGCGTACCTCGTTGGAGGAGCCGGGGCAGGCCGCACAGCCCGGCACCGACGTGGCGTTGCTGGCCGCCGGGTACGCGTCGGTGACGGCCATCCGGGCGGTCACCGAAGCGGCCGACGTGGACCTGACCGGGCTGGACGAGCAGACCTGACGCGGGGGCGTCAGGCACCCGGCAGCACCTCGGGGGTGGCGGCCCCGGCGAAGTAGGGCTCCGGAGCGCCGAACAGGCCGAGCAGACCGGTCACCCAGAGCTGCCGGTGCACGAACCGGCTCGGTTCGGTCACCACCAGCTTGACGTCGCTGACCTCGGCCGTCTGGAAGCCGGCGACCATGGCGCTGATGCCGACGGAGTCGATGAAGGTGACCAGCCTCATGTTGAGCTCGATGCGCAGGGGCCGACCCTTGGCCAGCACCTCCGCGATCGCTTCGCGCACCTCGTACGCTGTGTCGACGTCGATCTCGCCCCGCGGGGCGATCTCCACGACACCACCGGACAGAACCGACTTCACGATCGACAGGCTCACGCGAGCACCTCCACCCGCCCGTCCCCCGGGCGCCTCATCAGTACGCGGGCCGCGACCGAGAGTATTCCTCCAACGGCCTCGGTCGCCACCCCTCGGGATGAGCAATTCGCGGATCCGAGCCAACAAAGCGGCCCATATCCGTACTTTTCAGTATCTGATTACTCAACACTTTTCGTTATCTGCGGCTCGTCGATCAGTCGTGACCGACGCGTCGCCGGACCAGGGTAGCCGTCCGGACCCGGCGCGCCCGACAACCGCCCCACGACGTACGCCCATCCCGCGTGCCACCGGCGTGTCGTCCACGACCCCCGGCCGGATCGGTGCCCGTGGTTGCCGACCCGTCCTAGCATCGGGCCGGGACACCCACCGTGACGGAGAGGACCTTCAATGATCAAGCGACTTGCAGGGCTGGCTGGCGTCGGCGTGCTGCTCGCCCTGGTGCTGGCCTGCGGTTTCGGCGGAGGCGGCGACGATGACGACGATGACGACGACTTCGCCAGGGGCGCTACGGCGGTGGCGGTGCGTTGAGGTACCGCCCGGCCGGGTTTGCGCGCGGGCGACCCTGGGCACTGGCGGGGTAGGCGAACCGTGACGCGCTGAACAGACGCCGAAGTCCGAAGTGGCCGGCGGCTTCGGCACCCGAGGAGGTAACCACGATGTTCGGAACCAACCTGCTGGATCGCCGCAGCAAGCCGGAGCGGATCGCGGACCAGGCGTGGGAGCACCTGGTCTCCGCCGTCAGCTCCGCCGGAGACAGTGTGCGGGACACCGCGCGGTCGGCCCGTCGCAACAGCGGTGACCTGGCCGATGGCGCCGGTGACCTGGTCGGCTCCGCCGCCGAGGAGGCACGCCGCCGTGCTTCGCTGGCCTTCGACGCGCTGGCCGGTCGCCAGCCGGCTCTGCCCTGGACCCTGCTGATCGGCGCGGCCCTGGTCGGCGCGGCGGTCGGCTGGGCCGTCGGTTCCGCCGCGCGGGCCGCCGGCAGCCGGGACGACTCCACCGTCGACGACGTGGAGTTCGTCGACGTGGACCGCCCCAACTCACCGGCGGTCTGACCGACGACCTTCCCCCGCACCGCGCATCCCACGGGCCCCGATCGACCCAGGTCGAACGGGGCCCGTACCGCTGGGGTCGGTACGGGGTGGAACCGGTCCGCCGGGTGCCGGACCCCTCAGGCGGCCCGGCGGACCGGTGCTCGGGTGGTGGTGGTGATGGTGGTGGTGGTGGGCACACCCCGGGGGACGGGGTCGACCGAGTGGGAACGTCGTGGCCCGGGGGACGAGCACGACGCCGGGGACGGACGGAGCTGCCCTGACTCCACCACCCGACGCGACGGCTCCCGCGATCGAGGAACGCGATTACCGTAACCGAAATGCGCTCGTAATGGAAGCGCTCCCACGGGTGGGAGACGGTCCGCGCCGACCGTGTCGTCACCCCTTCCGGGCGAGGACGGTTCACCCGAGGCTGCGGCAGGTTCGACGTCGGCGGGCCTCCGGCTGCGAGTCGCCGCCCGGTTCGCCGACGGAGCACGGGAGGAGGACAGATGGCCATCGCGGAGATCAGCCGTACCGACCAGGACATCCAGTCCGCCGTACTCGACGAGCTGACCTGGGAACCACGGGTGCAGCCACACGAGATCGGCGTGACAGTCGGCGAGGGCGTCGTCACACTGACCGGCCGGGTGGACAGCTACGCGAAGAAGTGGGCCGCCGAACGCGCCGCACACCGGGTCGCCCAGGTCCGGGCGGTCGCCAACGACCTGGCCGTACAACTGGCCGACGGCGCGGAGCGCACCGACCCCGACCTGGCCGCCGCCGCCAGCCACGCACTGGAGTGGGACGCGTTCGTGCCGATCGAGAAGCTCCAGGTCACCGTCTCGGCGGGCTGGGTGACGCTGCACGGCGACGTCGAGTGGGAGTACCAGCGCCGCGCCGCCGAGCGGGCCGTCAGCCGACTGACCGGCGTACGCGGGGTGAGCAACGGCATCGCCGTCCGACCGGCCGCCCCGCCGGACGGTCGGAACCTGGCCGACCGGATCGTCGACGCGCTCGCCCGAGCCGGTGCCACCGAAGCCGAACGGATCAGCGTCCGGGTGCACGGTGACACGGCGGTGCTCGCCGGGTTGGTGCACTCGATGCCCGAGCGGGCGGAGGTCGAGCAGGTGGCGTGGTCCGCGCCCGGCATCCGTGAGGTGCAGAACCACATCGCCGTCGCCCCGGGTCTGCGGTGAGCGAGCGCCCCGCACGGCGCTGAGCCGCCGCCCGGCACGGAACCACCCGGGGTGGGTGAGCCCGTCTCACCCACCCCGGGGGCAGGCTGGGGGCATGAGTGATCCGAACGGGCTGATCCAGCCGGGGCACGCCGCGCCCGGCTTCACCCTGCCGGCCACCCCTGCTGGGGACCCGATGGGGCCCGAGCAGTTCCGCGGCCGACCGGTGGTGCTCGCCTTCTACCCCGCCGACTGGAGCCCGGTCTGCGGTGACCAGATGTCGCTCTACCAGTCCGCCGCCCCCGTCTTCGCGCAGTACCAGGCGGTGGTGCTCGGCATCTCGGTGGACAGCATCTGGTCGCACCGGGCGTTCGCGGAGAGCCGGGGCATCGAGTTCCCACTGCTGGCCGACTTCGAGCCCAAGGGCGAGGTGGCCCGCGCCTACGGCGCGTACCAGCCGCGGGGTGAGGCCGCCCGCGCGCTCGTAGTGCTCGACCCGACGGGGACCGTGGCCTGGAGCCATCTCTCACCGCCCGATGTGAACCCGGGCGCCGACGGCATCTTCGACGCGCTGGACCAACTCGCCGCCGACCGGAAGGTGACGACCGGATGACCACGCCACTGCAGGTCACCGCCCGACTCCGGGACCCGGTGACCACCGAGGACCACATCCGCGGTCCGGCCGACGCGGCCGTCACCGTGGTCGAGTACGGCGACTTCCAGTGCCAGTTCTGCGGTGCGGCGTACCCGAACCTGCACGAGTTGCTGCGGCAGCGGGCCGACACCGTACGGCTGGTCTACCGGTACTTCCCGATCGCCAACGTCCACCCGTACGCCGAACGCGCCGCCGAGACGGCCGAGGCCGCCGGGGTGCGGGGCCGGTTCTGGGAGATGCACGACTGGCTCTACGAGCACCAGGACCAACTCGACCCGGTGCACCTCTCGCTCGGTGTCGAGCAGGTCGGGTTGCCCCCGGACGAGTTGAACGCCGAGGTGGAGAGCCGTGCGCACGCGGACCGGGTGCGCCGGGACTTCGTGGGCGGCATCCGCAGCGGGGTGAACGGCACACCGACCCTGTTCGTCAACGGCGTCCGGCACGACGGCGGCTACGACCTGCCCGACCTGCTGACGGCCGTGGACGCCGCCGGTGACGCCTGACCGCCTCGACCCGCTCAGATCAGCCGCAACTCGCGCGCCCGCCGGACCGCTTCACGCCGGCGGGTCGCGTCGAGTTTGCGGTAGATGTTGCGGACGTGGGTCTTCACCGTGTTGACCGAGAGCGACAGTTCGCCGGCGATCTCCACGTTGGACAGGATGCTCTGCAGGTAACGCAGGATCGTCAGCTCCCGCTCGGTGAGCGGCTCGTCGAGGACGCCCCCCGAGGCGGCGGCGACCGGCCGGGCCGTGCCCGTGCTGGTCCCCCGCACCAGGTCGCTGACCAGCGTGAAGTGCGCCGTACCCGCGTCCAGGTGGGCGGCCAGCAGGTCCCGCACGGGTGGTGCGGCGTGGGTGAAGACCCGCCGACAGCCCTGCGGGCCGGCCAGGTCGAGCACCTCTTCCAGGACCCGACCGGCCCGACGGCCGTCCCCGGCCTGCTCGGCCAGCACGGCGTCCAGCAGGCCCGCGTCCAGGCGTACCGGCAGGGGCCACGCCGTGGCTGTCGGCGACTGCCAGCCCGGCAACGCCCGCCCGGCGGCGGCAGCGTCGCCGGCCAGCAACTCCACCTTCGCCACCGCCACCGCGAGCACCGGGTCGTCGGTCGCACCGGCCAGCAGGTCGCGGGCGGCGTCCAGATCGCCCCGCTCGGCGCGCAGTTCGGCCTCGGCGGCCCGCAGGAGGCTGGTCAGTTCGGTGGCGGAGGGACGGTCGGCCAGCACCGCGCCAGCCCGGACGAGGAGCCGCTGGCCGGCCGCCGGATCACCGGCGTCGCGGTACAACTGCGCCCGGCACAGTGCCGCCACCGCCGCCGCCACCGGTTCGCCGGAGGCGGCGGCGAGCCAGTCCTCGCCGGTGTCGGGCTCGGCGCCGCCGACCCACCCGTCGGCGACGCCGAGCGCCGGACCGGCGAGAGCGAGGTTCGCCGCAGCCTCGTCGGGCTGGTCGCGCAGCAGGGCCACCACTGCCAGCGCCAGGTACGCGTAGGCGCAGTCGAGCCGACAGGACCAGCCTCGGCAAGGTGGCATGCCCAGTGCGTCCCGGGCCGCCTGCTCGGCCGCGCGCAGCTCCCCACGGACCGCGAGCAGAAGTGCGGCGCGGCTGGCGCCGACCAACTCGGTACGCGGCCGACCGGCCTCCCGCGCTGCCGCCCGGGCCCGGACGAAGCGGGCGACCGGCAACGCGCCCTCGGCCAACTCGACGAGCCCCAGCGCGGTGCCGGTGAACGCCCGCAGGTCCGCGTCGTCGGCCGCACCGCCCCCGCCGGTGGTGGGAGCGGAGTTGGACGGCCCACTCGGCCCTGACTCCGGCACCCGGGTCGGCGTGGCACCCGCCGGGCGGGTTCGCAGCAGACGGGCGGCGGCGGCCCGCACCTCCGCCGGGTCGTCGGCGAGCCGGGCCACGCTCACCTCCAACGCGGTGACCAACCGCAGGAACCGGTCCCGACGCGGCACGGGAAGGCCCGCCGCGTGTTCGGCCGCCGCGTGGAGGTGGCCGGTGGCGGCCGGCAGGTCGCCCGCGTACGCGCGCTCGGCGGCACAGGCCAGCGCCACCTCCGGGTCGGCGCGGACCACCTCCGCCGGTGGGGCGGCGGGGGCGGGGGCGGGCGCCGGTTCACTGTCGTACCGGGTCAGGTCCGGCCAGTGCGCGACGAAGAGGTCACCGGCCAGGTCCCACCGACCGGCGGCCAGCGCGTGCCGCAGCCCGTCGGCCGGTCGGCCGTCACCCGCGTACCAGTCGGCGGCCCGCGCATGAAGATCGCGCAGGTCGTCGGCGGGCAGCCGGGCCAGGTCGGCGCGGAGCAGGTCGGCCAGCAGAGGCTCGCAGCGGTACCAGGGCGGGCGGGTGTCGTCCCGGTGCAGCAGACCGCCCGCCCCGGCCAGGTCGGCGAGCGCCTGCCCGGCGTCGGCGCGGCCGGTCAGCGCCTCGGCCAGGTCGGCGCAGACGGTGTCGACGACAGCGGTACGCCGCAGCAGGTCCTCCTCGGCCGGGTCGAGCGTCGCCAGTACCTCCTCGTGCAGGTAGCCGGCGATCTCCGGTTGGTCACCGCCGAACTGTCCCGCCCAGCGCTCCGGGTCGGGCTGACCGCGTACCGCCAGGGCCGCGATGCGCAGCGCGGCCGGCCACCCTCCGGTCCGCTCCCGCAGCCGGCGCACGGCGGCCGCCGGCAGCACGGCGCCGTGCGCGGTGAGCAGGTCGGCCACCTCGTCGTCGGTGAACGCCAACTCGTCCGGGCCGATCTCGGTCAGTTCCCCGGCGAGGCGGAGCCGGTGCAGCGGCAGCTGCAGCCCGGCCCGCGCGCCGATCACCAGACGCAACCGCTGCTCGGCGTGGCGCAGCAGGAACTCCAACCCGGTCAACGTGGCCGGGTCGGCGATGCGGTGCAGGTCGTCCAGGATCAGCAGCACCGGCCGGTCCGCGGCGGCGAGCGAGGCCGCCAGCGCCTCCAGGTGCTCGGGACGCGGCGGTCGGTCGGGCACCGGGCCGCTCTCCGTCGAGCCGGTCGCCGACCGCAACGCCGCCGCGAGGTACGCCCAGAGCCGGTCACCGTCGTCGCCGACCTCCACGGACACCCACGCCGGAACCGGACCGGCCTCGGGCGGGGCCGCGACTTCGCCGGAGTCGGGCACCACCGCACCCGGCTCCACCTCGGCCGGAGCGCCGCCCAGCCGAACCCAGGACGCGAGCAACGTGGTCTTGCCCCAACCGGCGGGAGCGGCGATCCGGGTGACCGGCCCCGCGCTTCCCTCGTCCAACCTGCGCAGCAGTCGGGGTCGGGCCACCACCGGCTCCGGCGGCACGGCCGGAGTCAGTCGGGACGCCAGCAGCGGCGCCGCCCCGACAGACACACGATCCTGTTCCGGCACCCGGCCCCACCCCCACCGCACGTTCCGCCCCCCGGTCGGCGAGCGGTTACCCGGCGGCGGGCGGTTCACCCCTTCCGGGCGAGCACGCTTCACCCGACCGGCACCGACGATCGAGGGACGTGGACAGGGAGGACGGGTGGGACCGATGGGACGGCTGGCGCGGACGGGACCCGCCTTCGGCAGCAGGGCGCTCGCCCGGGCGGCGCGCTCGCTGCGCGTACCCCCGTGGCGGGGTCGGCCGGGCGCGGACGGCGGTGCCGCCACGCGGGCCTGGCCGAGTGCCCCCGCGCGGGGTCGGACCGGCGCGGACGGCGACCCCGGCGCGCCGGCCCGGTGGGAGGTGGTGACTGTCGACCGGCCGCCCGAGCAGGTGCTCCCGGACGGCCGCTGGCCGGAACCGCTGCGCCGCCTGGGCGGGGCGATCGAGGTGCGGGTGCGCCCGGCGCCCGGCGACCGGGGCACGGAGCTGGCCGCCCGGCCGCTGGTCGGCGGGCCCGCACCGGCCGGGTTGGCCGCACACCTGGTCGGCGACGACCCGGCACTGCTGGTACGCCGGACGTTGCGCCAGGTCAAGCAGCGCGTGGAGGCCGGCGAGGTGCTGCGCGCGGACCGGTCCGCGCTGGACCGCCCCGGGGTGCGCGGGTGAGGGCGCTGTGCTGGGTGGCCGCCGACGAGGTGGCGGTACGCGAGGTGCCCGACCCGGAGCTGCGCAACGAGCGGGACGTCATCGTCCGGGTGCGGCGCAGCGCCACCTGCGGCGGTGACCTGCCGCTGCTGGCCGGCCGGGACCCGCTGCTGCGGGCCGGTGACGTGCTCGGGGCCGAGTTCCTGGGCGAGGTGGTCGAGGTCGGGCCCGCGGTGCGCCGGCACCGCACCGGCGACCGGGTCGTCGTCGGCGCGAGCGTCGCCTGCGGTGGCTGCTGGTACTGCCGTCAGGGCCTGCACTCCTGCTGCGACAACGCCAGCGCCGACCTGGCGAGCGCGGACCCCGACCGGGGGCACTCCGACGCGGGGTGCTTCGGCCGACCCCGGGCGGCGGGCGGATTCGCCGGCGGTCACGCCGAGTACGTGCGGGTGCCGTACGCCGACGTGGGGGCGTTCGGGGTGCCGGACGCGGTCGACGACGACCGGGCGGTGTTCGCCGCCGACGCGGCGCCGACCGGGTGGCTCGCGGCCGAGGTGGGTGCGGTGCGCCACGGCGACGTGGTGGCGATCTGGGGCGCCGGTGCGGTGGGCCAGTTGACCGCCCGGGCGGCGGTGCTGCGCGGGGCCGCGCGGGTGCTGGTGGTGGACCGCCACGAGGAGCGGCTGCGGATGGCCGAGCGGCAATGCGGCGCGGAGCCGCTGGACTACCACCGCACCGACGTCGCCGCCGAGCTACGTGACCGCAGCGGTGGACGCGGTCCGGACGTGTGCGTGGTGGCCTCCGGCCCGACGCCCGCCCGATCGTCTGCCGACCGGTTCGGTGGTGGTGGCCACACCGCCGACCGACCGGACGCGCTGCGGGAAGCCGTGTACGCCTGCCGCAAGGGCGGTGTGGTGGTGGTGCTCGGCGCGACCGGCGGCTTCGTCGACGCGTTTCCGCTGGGCACGGTCACCGACCGTCGGCTGACGCTGCGCGGGGTACGTCGGCCGGACCTGCGCGACGTGCCGATGCTGCTGGACCGGATGGCCCGCGACGAGCTGCGGACCGAGCATCTGGCCACCCACCGGCTGCCGCTGGAGCAGGGCCCGCACGGGTACGCGTTGTTCCGGGACCGGACCGACGGTTGCGTGCGGGCCGTGTTCACGCCCTGACGGCCTCGTCGCGATCGGCCATCGGGGGCCACGAATGGCAGACTCCGGGGATGACTGGCGAGCGGACGTACGACGTGGTGCTGTTCGGGGCGACCGGGTTCACCGGAGGGTTGACCGCCGAATACCTGGCCCGGCACGCGCCGGCCGGGCTGCGCTGGGCGCTGGCCGGGCGTGACCGGCAGCGCCTCGCCGCCGTCCGGGCCCGGCTCGCGGCGATCGACCCGACGCTGGCCGAGCTGCCGCTACTGACCGCCGACGTGAGCGACGCCGATTCGCTGCGCGCGGTGGCGGAGAGCGCCCGCGTCGTGGCCAGCACCGTCGGGCCGTACATCCACCACGGGGAGCCGCTGGTCGCGGCCTGCAGTCGGGCCGGCACCGACTACCTGGACATCACCGGCGAGCCGGAGTTCGTCGACCTGATGTACGTGCGCCACCACGACGAGGCGACCCGCACCGGGGCGCGGCTGGTGCACGCCTGCGGGTTCGACTCGATCCCGCACGACCTGGGGGCCTGGTTCACTGTCAAGCACCTGCCCGCCGACGTGCCGATCACCGTGGACGGTTACGTACGCGCCGGTGGTCGGTTCTCCGCCGGCACGTACCATTCCGCGCTCACCGCGTTCTCCCGCACGGCACAGGCCGGCCGGGCCGCCCGGGACCGCCGCGCGGTCGAGCCGCGCCCCACCGACCGTCGGGTCCGGGCGGTACCCGGCCGGCTGGCCCGCTCCGCCGAGCTGGGCATCTGGACCGTCCCGCTGCCGACCATCGACCCGCAGGTGGTCAGCCGTTCGGCTGCGACCCGACCGGAGTACGGCCCGGACTTCCGCTACCGGCACTTCGCCGCGGTGAAGCGGCTGCCCACCGTGCTGGCCGGCGCGGCCGGGCTCGGCGCGCTGATCGGGCTGGTGAAGCTGCCACCGACTCGACGGTGGCTGCTCGGTCGGCTCTCCTCCGGGCAGGGGCCGACCGCCGAGCAGCGGGCCGGGTCCTGGTTCCGGGTGCGGTTCGTCGGCACCGGCGGCGGACGTCGGGTGGTCACCGAGGTGGCCGGCGGCGACCCGGGCTACGACGAGACGGCGAAGATGCTCGGCGAGTCGGCGCTCTGCCTGGCGCTCGACGACCTGCCGCCGAGCGCCGGGCAGCTCACCCCGGTCGCCGCGATGGGTGACGCGCTGCTCGACCGGCTCGTCCGGGCCGGGCTCACCTTCCGGGTGCTGAACGCCTCGGCTTGACCCTCGACCGGGTCGAGGGGGGAGGATGCCCGGCGTGAGCGACCTGCACAGCATCGGTGAGCTGGCCCGGGCCAGTGGTCTGACGGTCAGCGCGCTGCGCTTCTACGACTCGGCGGGGGTGCTGCAACCGGCGCTGGTCGACCCGGTGACCGGCTACCGCTGGTACACCGACGAGCAGGTCGCGCCGGCCCGCCTGGTGGCCGGGCTACGCCGCATCGGCATGCCGGTTCCGGAGATCGCCGCCGCGGTACGCGCCGAGCCGACGGCGGTGCACCGGCTGCTCGACACGCACCTGCGTCGGCTGGTCGACGGGCTCGCCGACGCCCGCCGTGAGGTGACCCGGCTGCGGGCACTCGTCGACCCGACCCCGCCGACCAGCACCACGCTGCTGCTCTCCCCCGCCGACCTGGCCGCCGCGCTCGACGCGGTGCGCTTCGCCGTCGGCGCCGACCCGGAGCTGCCGATGCTCTCCGGCGTGCTGCTCGACGTGGAGTCCGACGGCGTGCGGCTGGTCGCCACCGACCGGTACCGGCTCGCGCTGGCCCGGGCCGGGGCCGACGTCGACGGTCCCCCGGTGCGGGCGTTCGCCCCCGTCGACCTCGTCGACCAGGTCCGGGTGCTGCTCACCGCCGCCGACGCCCGGCCGG
The DNA here is from genome assembly GCF_029581455.1 of Micromonospora sp. WMMD964. Lineage (NCBI taxonomy): Bacteria > Bacillati > Actinomycetota > Actinomycetes > Micromonosporales > Micromonosporaceae > Micromonospora > Micromonospora sp. WMMD964. The sequence continues at coordinate 6,339,933 of NZ_CP120860.1, forward strand.
TACGGCTGACCGTGGCGGGCGCGGACCTGCGGGTGCTGGTGGCCGGACGGACACTGACCGGCACCGCCCTGCCGTACGACTTCCCGGACTACCGTCGACTGGTGCGCCAGGCCGTCGGCGAGCGGCCCACCGCCCGTCGCATCCCGGTGGACGTGGCGGCGCTGCGCGCCGCGCTGTCCGACCCGGCGGCGCCCACCGTCGCCCGCGATCACGACGGCACGGCGCGGACGGTCACCGTGCTCGGCGTCGACGACGCCGGTGGCCTGCGGCTGCTCCCGGACAGCGACCTGACCTCGGACACGCTGCGGGTCGGGGTGGACGGCGGCTACCTGCTGGACGCGTTGAACGCGACCGGCGCGTCGCAACTGGTGCTGGAGTTGGACGGGCCGATCGCCCCGCTGGCCGTACGCCGGACGGACGACGCGGACACCTACTCGGTGCTGATGCCGATCCGGCTGTAGAACCTCCCCGTCCCGGCCCGACGGGGCCGCGACGGTAGCATCTGGTGGTTCACCTGTGACCCCGGACGGAGGCGTACGGAGCAGCATGCTCGACATGGAGTTGATCCGGAAGGATCGCGAGGCGGTGGCGACCGCGCTGGCGAAGCGACTGGATCCCGCCGAGGTCACCCGGTCCCTGGACGAGATCCAGCGGCTCGACCAGGAACGACGCGCGCTGATCACGGAGATCGACGCCGAGCGGCAGCGCCGCAAGGCCGAGGCCCGGGCGTACGCGCAGGCCAAGCGCGCCGGTGAGGAGCCGCAGGTCGCCGCGCCGGACGCCGAACGTCGGCAGCTCGCCGACCTGGAGTCCCAGCTGGACGAGGTGCAGGCCCGGCTGCGCGACGCGATGAGCGAGCTGCCCAACCTGCCCAGCGATGACGTGGTGGCCGGCGGCAAGGAAGCCAACCGGGTCGTGAAGACCTTCGGTGAGCCTCCGGTGATCGAGAAGGTCCGCGACCACGTGGAGCTGAGCCGGGCGTTGGGCCTGGTCGACTACGAGCGCGGCGTCAAGCTCGGCGGGTCCGGTTTCTGGATCTACACCGGCATCGGCGCCCGGCTGGAGTGGGCGCTGCTCAACTACTTCGTCGACCAGCACATCAGGGCCGGCTACGAGTTCCTGCTCCCGCCGCACCTGCTGCTGGACTCGGCCGGTTTCGCCGCCGGGCAGTTCCCCAAGTTCTACGACGACGTCTACCACCTGGACTCGGCGTCCGCCCTGCGCGGCCAGTTCCTGCTGCCGACGTCGGAGACGGCGATCCTCGGCGCGTACCAGGACGAGATCCTGGAGACCCCGAAGCTGCCACTGAAGGCGTTCGCGTACACCCCGTGCTACCGGCGGGAGTCGGCCGGCTCGCACTCGGACGAGCGCGGCACCGTGCGCGGCCACCAGTTCAACAAGGTGGAGATCTTCCAGTTCACCCTTCCGGAGCAGGCCGACGCCGCGCTGGAGGAGATGCTCGCCCACGCGGAGAGCCTGGTCGAGGGGCTGGGCCTGCACTACCAGCGCACGCTGCTCTCGGCCGGCGACGCCAGCGCCTCGATGAAGAAGACGCTCGACATCGAGGTGTGGATGCCGAGCACCGGGAAGTACAAGGAGGTGTCGTCGGTCTCCTGGGCCGGTGACTACCAGGCGCGTCGGGCCGCCATCCGCTACCGCGAGCCGGGCGGCAAGCAGACCCGTTTCGTGCACACGCTCAACGGTTCGGCGCTGGCCACCAGCCGGCTCTTCCCGGCCATCCTGGAGCAGTACCAGCAGGCCGACGGCAGCGTCCTGGTCCCGAAGGTCCTCCAGGAGCGCCTGGGCACCGACCGGCTGACCCCCCTGCGCTGAATCAGTCGGCGGCGGGGCTGGTGCGATCCGCACCAGCCCCGCCGCCGATTCAGCTGGTCGATCCCGACGGTTCAGGCACCGAACGCCTCCACGGAGGTCAGCCGGGCGTCACCGGGCTGCCAGTCGGCGACCGCGATCGCCAGGTACCGGGCGGACGAGCCGGTCGAGATGGTGGTCTCGGGTTTCGGCTTCGGAACCGAGGCGACCGTCACGTAGCCGAGTCCGTCGGCGGAGGTGGCCACGGTGACCGGCCGCCGACGACCGGGAGTCCAGCTCAGGCGGATCGAGGCCAGATCCCGCAGCGATCCGAGGTCGATCACCATTCGGCCGTTCGGGCCGGGTTGCCAGGCCGTCCCCGGGTCGCCGTCGACGGCGGCCGACGGGTCGGTCATGCCGGCTGGGAGCGGTGACGTCGGGTAGGTCGTCCGGGACCGGGCCAGGTCCCTGGTCGGCGTCACCGTCTCCCCCGCGAACGCGACGTCCTTGCGGTGTCCGGCGGGGACCGTCACCCGCTGTCGGGCGCCGCCGGACGCGGACTCCACCTGCACCTTCACGATGTGCCCGGCGGGTGCGGTGATTCGGACGTGGTGCGAGTCGGTGACGTCGAACCGGGTACCGGCGGGAATCGCCTTCTCCGGCTGTGCCGCCGTCACGGTGAACCGGGGCGGCTCGACGCGTGCGGTCGCGGCGGCGAGGTCGACCTGGTAGGTGGTGGTTCCCGATCCGGTGATCTGGCTTCCGTGGTACAGCCGCAGCGTGGTGCTCTGCGGAAGCGTGACGGCCGCCGTGGTGACGTCGTCGCCGGACAGGTTGAACAGGCTCAGGTATCCGTCCGCGTCACTGACCCGCAACGCCTCCGGACCGCCGCTGGGCAGGGTTCGCGACGCCGCGGCGGCCAGGGCCGACCGGCTCGCGCCCGCGTACCCCTCGATGATCAGCCGAGTGCTGCCGGCGGCTGGTCCGCTGGACAGGGTGACGGTGGTGGCGGTCACGGTGATCGGATTCTCGGCGTTGTGGACCACCAGACCCGCTCGTCCGTCGACGTCCAGCCAGGAACCGGTGATGGTCGGGCTGTCCGGCACCACCGCCGCGTCGGTCCAGGTGGTGCCGTCGAGCGAGGTCTGGATGACGTAGCGGGTGCCGTACGCGGCCTCCCAGTCCAGGCGTACGCCGCTGATGTCGACGGCCTCGCCGAGGTCGACGGCGAGCCAACTGTCCGCGCGGGCGCGTTCCTCCCGGGCGACCGCCCAGCGGGTGCCGGCGTTACCGTCGGTCGCCCGCACCGCCGGGTAGGCGGGGTCGGCGGACGAGGCCGTGGTGGGCCGGCCGGTGGCGAGGTCGACCCCGCTGGCGTCGAGCACGGCGAACGCGAACAGCGAGTAGCCGTACTGGGTGGCGGGAGATCGGCCGAGCATCCGCACGTGCCGGGCCGCACGGGGCGCGAAGCTGATCTGGTCGGTTCCGCCGTCGCCGACGCCCGATTGTCCGGCCAGGGTGACGGATCCCTGTTCGCCGGTGAAGGTACGGCTGCCGGTGAGCCCGGGAACGCCGGGCATGTTCAGGTTGAACACCGTGAACACGCCCTCGTCGGCACCGGTGCCGGTGGTGGCGTACACGACCGTACCGGTGGGCAGCGTGACGTATCCGGCGGTGCCGCCGGCGACGCGTAGAACGGTCGCCGTGGCGTCGACACCGTCCCGGGCCACTGTGTACGCGGCGGAGGTGCGGCCGAGGACCGGCGCGGACTGCCTCGGCAGCAGCGAGGCGGCCCGGGTGTCGAACAGCCAGTTGTCGTGGGCGGGGGCCCACTGGAACGAGACGAATCCGGTCTTGCTGACGGCCGCGGCGAAGGCGGCCGGGGTCTGGTGGGCGGTCAGCCCGGCCTGCGACCCGAAGTCCCGGGTGCCCGCCGCCGCCGCGAAGAACGTGCTGCCGGCGACCGGCTGGACCACGCCGCCGTTGGCCGCCCGCCAGGCATGGAAGAGGTAACTGATGGCGACCTCGGCCCGGGCTTCGGGCTCGTACTTCGGCTCGCCGCTGAACTTGGTGAGCCGATTCTCGGGCGGGTAGTTCAGGTAGGGCATGAGCCGCTCGGCGAGGTCCGCCTCGGCCCGGGCGGCGTGCCGGTCACCCTGGACCTGCGCGAGGAAGGCGAGCGGCAGGACATCACGGCCGTACAGGTGGTAGCGGTCCGCGACCATCGGCATGAAGGGTTCGCCGGCATCGCTGGCCAGCAGCCGCATGGTCCGCCACAGTTGGTCGCCGTTGGGCTGCCGGGAAAGTGCCTCGGGGAGCGGTTGGCCGGCGGTCAGGAAGTGCGCCGCGGTACGACCCGCGGTGCGCCACAGTTCTTCCTGGTAGTGCGGGCCGAAGGAGTTGTGGTTCTCGACCAGGAACGTGTCGTGGATGTTGTGGGCGGTGTTCCAGTCCGCGATCGCCCGCCCGTCGACGAGGGCGGGGTTGGCCCGGTCGGCTGCCGGTAGTCCACTCGCGTTGAGCGTCCACATCGAGAACCGCTCGCGCCACGCCGCGGCGGCGGGGTCGTCCGGTGCCCAGGCCAGGCCGGGCGCGATCGCCTGGGCGTAGACCCCCATCTCCTCGAGCTTGGTGTCACCGATCCAGCCACCGGTGAGCCCGTTCGGCGTCCAACTGCCACTCAGCGGGTCGTTACCGGTGCCGAGGGAGTGGGCGTACGCGGCCTGCCCGCGGGCGATGCGATCGACGTTGGTGCGGGTCACCTCGTCCAGGTCGGACCAGAGCAGTCGGGCGGCCAGGACGAAGTACAGCTCGAAGGTGCTGTCCCAGAACAGCTGTCGTCCCCACTCGGTGCCGCCGGCGAGCCGGTTGGTGGCCGCGAACCGGCGGATGGTGGCGACGGTACGGGCGTGCAGCGTGTCCCGGTCGACGCCTGCTGCCGCCGGGTCGTACCCGGGCGAGATGAGCAGGACCGCGTTACCGAGGACGACCGCGAACCTGAAGTCCGCGAGGCGGTACGCGTTGATCGCCGGATCCCACTGCTCCTCGGCCCATCGGGTGTGGGCCAGCAGCAGCGCGTGGTAGGTGTCGGCAACCGGGCCGGTAGCCGCAGCCGGGAACGTGGTGGCGGCTGGCGCGGCCTGGGCGGCGGCGGGTCGGGCGATGGCGAGGCCGGCGCCGACGGCACCGCCGAGGATGAGGAGCCGCCGCCTGCTCAGCTCGAATTCGGATATGCGCATGGTGGTCCTTCGGTGGTGACAACGTTGTCAGCCAGCCTCCGATGATCGTTTCCAGATGTCAAGACCACCCCGTCACCTCAGGTCCGCGGCCCGTTCCGACGGTCGATCATGACGTTATCGCCCGTCACCCCGGCGTGTCGGGGCGATGACGTCATGGTCGACGGCGGCGGGGGTCGGGCGGTGGGGGGCGCGCTTCGCCAGGAGCGCGGTCAGGAGGAGAAGGGCCAGGGCGGCCAGCAGGACCGTTGGGCCGGCCCGATCCACAGTGTCGGCCAGGGCTCGCTGAACCTGGGCGGCTGTTCGGATGACCGGATCGTGCAGGGCGTCGCGGCGGCCGGCGGCCAGCCGTAGCTCGTACCAGCCGTACCACGCGACGTAACCACCGGCCACCAGCAGCATCAGACCGCTGAGCCGGGGCACCAACGCCCCGGCGACGCGCAGCCGCGCCACCAGCCCGTCGCGCAGCAGCGCCACCCCGAGCGCGGCGACCGCGACCACCAGACCCATCCCGAGGGCGTACGCCCCGAACAGCGCCAGCCCACGCCCGGTCGAACCGGCCTGGAGGCTGGTCACCACGATGGCCAGGAACGGGGCGATGGCACAGCCGAGCGACGCCAACGCGTACGCCGCGCCGAACAGGGCCATCGACGGCCAGGACCGGGTCAGCCGGGGCGCTCGGGCCGACCGGCCGAGGGTGGGCAGTCGCCGTCCGGCGAGCAGCCAGCAACCGGCCAGCACCAGCAGCACACCGAGGGTCACGGTCAGCCACGGCAGGCGGGGCCGCAGCCAGCCGGCCAGCGGCGCGAGCGCCAGGCCGAACGCGCCGAAGACCAGCACGTACCCCACTGTCAGCCCGGCCGCCGCGGTGAGCGCGCGGCCGACCGCGCCGCGAGTGTCCGACGCTCCGGCGACCAACAGCGAGAGGTACGCGGGCAGCAGCGCGAAGCCGCACGGGTTGACCGCCCCGAGCATGCCGGCGGTCAGCGCGAGCAGCAGCGCGGCGGTCACGCCCCGGCCAGGGCGGCGACGCGGGCGCTGAGCGCCTCACCGTCCAGGAATCCCTGGTGGACCACAGCACCGGTCCGGTCGATGATCACGAAAATGCTCTGCTCGGTCACCTTGAACCGCTTCCAGAGCGCACCCTTGCGGTCGTCGACCTGGGTCGTCCCGGCGAGTTCGAACTCGGTGACGAACTCCTTCATCGCCCGCTGCTCGCCCAGCCCGGCGACGCCGACGATCGGCACGGTGTCCCGGTATTTCGGCGCGATCTCGGCCACCGTCCACGCCTGACTGGCGCAGGTGGCGCACCACGGCGCCCAGAACCACAGCACCACCGGCTTGCCGGCGAGCTGCGCCGCGTCGAACGCCGCACCGGTGAGGGTGGTCCCGGTGAAGCGCAGGACGTCCGGGACCTGCGCCGCGGCAGCCGGCGGTCCGCCGGTCGGGGTGGGCGGGGGCGGTGTCGCGGTCGGCGCGGCACCGGTCGAGGCCGGGGCCGATCCGGCGGCGGTGGGTCCGCCCGGCGCGGTGCCGGTGCAGGCGGCGACGCCGAACAGGGCCACCACGAGCGCCCCAGCGGTGGCGCCACGACGTACCGGTCCGGCCGCTGTCCAGCGGCGCAGCTGCCCGGCCGCCGTCCACGTCCTGCTGATCCGCATCCGCTTCTCCGTCTCCGGTCCGGAAGGGACCCTTGCTGGACCTGGGGCCTACCTACTCGGCCTTGGCGAGTCGGAGGGCCAACTCGGGGCAGACCTTGACCGCCTTCAGCGCCCCCTCCCGCAGCCAGGTCGGCACGGGGGTGGCCGGGAAGGCCGGGTATCCGTTCGCGTCCAGCCGGATGAAGTCCGGTACGACGTGCGCGCAGAGCCCGTGCCCGTCGCACCGCGACCAGTCCAGGGTGAGCTTCTGCGGGTTCGCGTCCGGTGCGCCCGGCAGCCCCATCACGCCCTTGACCCGTCGGCCGCAACCGTCGCCGGTGCTGTGCAGCCGCAGGTCCTCGGCGAAGACCTCGATCGCGGACAGCGCGAACCGGGCGGTGCCGTCCGGATGGCTGCACGCACCCCGGCCCCTCACCTCGCCGGCGGCGGCCCGCACCACGTCCGCCGGTTGGCTACCGGCGACGGCCAGGTCCACCGCGCGGGCCAGATCCGGCAGGCCCATCTTGCACGGTCCGCACTGGCCGGCGGACTCCCCGGCCAGGTAACGCACCACCTGCGCGGCCTCGCCGAGCGGGCAGGTGTCGACACCGACCGGGATGATGATGCCCGCGCCGAGGGTGCCGCCGACCGCGGCCAGACCCCTGCGGGACACCTCGGCCTTCTCCGCCGCCTCCGGGGTGATCCACTTGCCGTGGTAGCCGCCCATCAGGATGCCCTGTACGTCCGGGACCTCGCACAGGTCCAGGACGTCGCGCAGCGGCATGCCGGCGGTGCACTCCACCACGGCCGGTCGACCGGCCGCGCCGGTCACGGTGAGCAGCACCGTACCCGGCTCGTCGTCGGTGCCGAGCGCCGCGTACTCGTACGGGCCGAGTCGCGCACCGATCGCGAGCTGGGCGTACGTCTCGGCGTTGGACAGCAGGGTGGGCAGGCCGCTGACCCCGGAGTCGCTGGAACGCTTCTTGGTGCCGGGTGGGATGTGCGGCAGCCCGTTGATCCCGTTGACGAGCGCGCCGCCCTCACCGGAGATGAACCGGTGCGGCACGGTGACGATCGTCGTCATCACCGGCATCCGGCGCTCATCGAGGGCCTCCATCAGCGAGTCCTTGCCGACCCCGTCGTCGGCCACCCCGATGACGATCTCGTCGGCGTCCAGCGCGTACGCGGCCAGCGCCGCGCCGTCCAGGATCAGATGCGGTGCGCGGGTCAGCAGCACCTTGTCCTTCCAACTGGCCGGCTCACCCTCGGTGGCGTTGACCACCACGACGGCGGCGAGGTCCTGCCGTTCGCAGGACTCCAGCACGGCCCGCAGTTTGCGGGCGAACGGGAAACCCGCCCCGCCCTTGCCCTTGAGCTGCATGCCCTCGGCGAGCCGGAGCAGCTGCGCGGGTTCCATCGGGCCGATCGGGCCGTGCACCTCCTCGTGGGCGGCCAGGTCGAGCCGACCGTACTCGGCGAACCCGGCGGTCAGCCGCGGCTCGCCCACGCAGGCGACCGGTGGCACAGCCGTCCGCATCACTTCGCCTCACCCCGCAGCCCAGCCCAGTACGCCCCGTCGACAGCGTCGGCGCTGGCCTTGCGGCGCTTGGCGGAGCGGCCCTCACCGGCGGCCCGCTTGGCGCGACGTGAGGCCAGGTCGACCAGCGTCGGCGTGTCGTCGACCGGCGGTGCCTCGTCCGGCACGTACCGGGCCGGCGGACGCCAGTAGTCCGGCTCCTCCGGCAGGTCGTCCTCCGCGCTGTGCCGGCCGCTGCCGCTGCGCGGCGTCGCCGAGATCGGGCTGCTGGAGATCGGCTCTGCGGAGACCGGGCCGGCGGAGATCGGCTCGCCGGCCTGCCACCGGCGCGGGCTGTCCCACGGCTCCTCGGGCTCCGGCGTCGGCAGCGGCGGGGCCGAATACCGGCTGTCCTCGTCCTCACGGCGGGACCGGCGGGTGGGTCGCTCGGCGGCCGACTCCTCGGCGCGTCGCCGACCGGCCGAGGCCTCCTCGTCCCGGGTACGCGAGCCACGTCGCCGGGCCACCGGCTCCAACTCCTCCTCGTCGCGTCGGCGGGTGTCGGTCTCCTCGACGCTGCGGCGGGTCGACCGGCGGGTGGTGGGCTCCGCCTCGTCGCGCCGGCTACGGGACGACCGTTCGGTGTCGCGGCGGGCGGCCGGCTCCTCCTCGCGTCGGCGTCGGCTGGGCCGGTTCGGCTCCACCAGGGAGCCGGGCTCGGGCACCACCGGGACGGTGAACCGTTCGGGGTCCCGCCGCGCGGGCGGGGCGGCCCAGGTGGCGGTGGTGGTGTCCGCCCAGGCGGGACGCTTCTCCGCGGCGGAGTTGCTGCGCCGACCCAACCCGGCCAACAGCGACCGAGCGGCCTTCGCGTCACCGGCCCGGCCGGCCATCGCGGCGTTGCGCGCCGCCGCCTGGTGCTGTTCGCGGCTGCGCCGACCGAGGCTGACCGAGAGCCGCACCAGCAGGGCCAGCACCACCAGCAGGATGCAGCCCAGGTAGCTGAACATCACCCAGGGCGCTGCGGCCCGACCGGCGTTGAGGCCGTGCAGCACGGCGAAGGGCCAGGCCAGGTACGCGACGGAGTGCAGGGCGCGCCACAGCCACTTCGGACCGACGTCGGCGAAGCGGGCCCGGATGATTCCGGTCCAGATCACACTGACCATGAGCAGGGCGGCCACCGTGCCGAGCCCGACGTACAGCCCTCGGCCACCGACGAACGGCACCACCGCGTCGGTCGCCGCCGCCCGACCTGTGGCGACCTTGGTGAGGACGTGGAATCCGAGCCCGGCCACGCCCAGCACACCGGTGGCGCGGTGCGCCGACTGCATCAGCACCCGGTGCGGGATGCGCAGCACCAGCCGATCGGTGGCGAGCAGACCGAGCATCACGGTCAGGCTCAACGCCACCAGGGAGATCACCCCGGCGAAGAACTCGGTGAAGAAGAAGCCGTACGCGTACGCCTTCTGTCCAGCGCCGGTCAGCATGACCGCCGCCCAGAGCGCGGCGAGCGCCGACGCGATCAACATGCCGACCGCCGGCCTCGAGGGGGTTCGCACCCCCCGACTGCTGGCGCTGGTCCGGACGGTGGCCGCCTTCTTGTCCTGCTGTGCCCGGGCCATCTGCTCCTCGATCGTCTCGCGGCGGCGTACCACCGGCCGACCCCTGCTCCCCCATCCAGTACGGACGGACGGGGCGCGCGGATCACCCACTGCCGAAAATTTCTGGGTCGAGATCGAACCGAGTGGTGCCATCGTGCGTTGCGCCGCCCGCGTGGGCCACAGAGCACCCCGTTTATCGATTTTGTGCGGGAAGGACCTCCGCTCAGCAGAACTTTGTCCGATACAGTCGTTTGGTGTCGTTTGACGGAAAGAAGCCGTACCGCCGTCGTGGCGTCTGGGTGACCGCAGCGATCGCCGTCCCCGTGCTGCTGGTGACCGCTCTGCTGATCGGCCAGGCCCTCACTCCGAACTCGACGGCCCCAGAACGGGTCGTCACGGCAGCCGACCCGACGCCGGGCAGCGTCGAGCAGAACGCCGAGGAGTCGATCCCCCCGGCCGCACCCGCCCCGGCGGGACTGCCGGTGGTCGACTACGACCCGGCCCCCGGTGGGTTCCCCGCCGACCCGGCCACCATGGACACCACGCCGCTGACCGAGGGCGCGCACCCGACGAAGCGGATCGCCGCGTACGACGCGCCCGGCGGTCGTCCGCGTGCCTTCCTCGAACCGACGATCCGAGGCGTGGAGCTGACCATGCCGATCGCCGACCGGCACGCCGGCTGGACGGCAGTCCTGCTGCCCTCGGCCAATCGGCGGCTCGCCTGGCTGCCCCCCGGCGGGTTCGACACCGTGCCGCTGCGCGACCAGATCGTGGTGGAACGCGCGGTCCACCGCCTCACCTGGTACCGGGCCGGCAAGGCGGTGCGCTCGTGGGAGGTCAGCCTCGGCCAGGCGGGGCAGGAGACCCCACTCGGACGGACCTTCATCCTGGGCCGCACCCCACCGCCGGAGTCGGTCTACGGCGGCGTGGACATCTACGCGCTCGGGTCGGTGCCCGACGACCCGGAGTCGGTGCCGGCCGGGCTGCGGGGCGCGCACATCGGCGTGCACACCTGGCACAACGACGACGAGTTGGGCGAGAACACCACGAACGGCTGCATCCGGCTGACCCGCTCCGGTCAGCGGGAGTTGCTCGCCGAGGTGCGCCCCGGCAGCAGCCTGGTCGTGGTCGACCGGTTGCCCACCCCGCCACCGACCGCCTGAGCGCCCCACGGCGAGACCCGCCGTTCAGTCGCCGAGCAGCCAACCGTTCTGCTCGGCGACCCGGATCGCGTCGGCCCGGTTGCGTGCGCCGGTCTTACCGATCGCCGCCGACAGGTGGTTGCGCACCGTCCCCTCGGAGAGGTGCAGCACCCCGGCCAGGTCCGCGACGGTGCCACCGTCCCGGGCCGTACGCAGCACCTCGGTCTCCCGCTCGGTCAACGGGCTGACGCCGGTGGCCAGGGTCTCGGCCGCCAGTGTCGGGTCGACCACCCGCAGACCGGAGTGCACCCGGCGGACCGCGTCGGCGAGCTGCCGGGCCGGGGTGTCCTTGACCACGAAACCGCTCGCGCCGGCCTCCATCGCCCGGCGCAGGTAGCCGGGTCGCCCGAAGGTGGTCACCACCAGCACCCGGCAGGTCGGCAACGCGGCCCGCAGCGCGGTGGTGGCCGCGATCCCGTCCAGGCCGGGCATCTCCACGTCCAACAGGGCCACGTCGGGTGTACTGCGCAGCGCCTCCGGCACCACCTCGTCGCCCCGGCCGACCTCGGCCACCACGGTCAGGTCCGGCTCCAACGAGAGCAGCGCGGCCAACGCGCCCCGGACCAGCGCCTGGTCGTCGGCGAGCAGCAGCCGGATCGGCGTCGGACCGCCGCTCACCGGGCCGCCTCCCGGGTGTGCACCCGCAGCAGAAAGCCGTCGCCCGGCGGCCGGCGACCGACGGTCACCACCGCGTCCAGCCGCCGCGCCCGCTCCCGCAGGCCGACCAGCCCGTGCCCACTCACGTCGGGAGTGGACGGGCCCCGCCCGTCGTCACTGATCTCGACCCGATCCGGGTGCACCCGGATCACGCAGCACCGCGCCCCACTGTGCCGGACCACGTTGGTCACCCCTTCCCGTACCGCCCAACCGAACAACCGGTCCCACTCCTCCGGCAGCTCCGGCAGTTCGACCGGCAGGTCCGCCGCGATGCCCGCCGCGGCCAGCGCGGAGCGGGCGCCGGCCAGCTCCGCGCCGAGACTGACCTCGCGGTACGCCCCAGCGGTCTGCCGCACGTCGGCCAGCGCGGCCCGGGCCAGCGCCTCCACCTCGGCGATCTCGACGGCGGCCCGGTCCCGGTCGACCTCAATCAGACGGCCGGCCAACTCGGCCTTGATCGCCACCACGGTCAACGAGTGCCCGAGGATGTCGTGCAGGTCGCGGGCGGCGCGGGCCCGCTCCTCGGCGACCGCGAGCCGGCCGATCTCCTGCTGGGCGGCCCGGAGTTCGCTGTTGCGCTGAGCCAACTGGGAGAACCCGAACATGGCGAACGAGGCGAGCAGCACGGCGAAGACGATGCCCTTCTCCGCCTCCCACCCCGGCACCAGCCAGGACGCCAGCACCGGGGTCACCGCGCAGAGCAGCACGGTGGCCAACGCCTCCCACCGCGGCAACAGGAACACCGCCGCCGCGGCCACGTAGACCACGGTGGCCAGCCAGTCCCCGCCGGTGCCCGGGAGACTGGCCAAGCCCACCGCGAACAGCAGCGCCAACGCGACCCGCGCCCGGCCCGCCGGGATCGGCAGCAGCGACTGACGCCGCCTGCGGGCCCACTGGAACAGCAGCACGTAGCCGACACTGAACACGACCAGGGCGACCACACCGAGGATCCGTCGCCACGGCTCCGGTTGGCGCAGCGCGGTGGCGAGCGGCACGTTGAGGAAGAACAGCCAGACCGCGGCCAGCAGCCAACCGGTGAACCGCCAGTGGCGGTTCACCGGCCAGGGCTGCCCCGTCGAGAGGTCCATCGGGTCCACGCTATCGGCCCGGCCGGTCAGACCCGCGCGGTGTCCCGGCGGAACAGCCGAGCCGCACCGACGCCGAAGACCAGCGCCCAGACCACGATGTTGGCGACCGCCGCCATGCTCACCCCGTCGCCGGTCAGTGGGGCGCGGGCCAGCACCCCCACGCCGTACACCGGTGTGAACGTCGCGACGTGCTGCAGCACCTCCGGCAGCACCTCGACCGGCACGAACAGCCCGCCGAACATGGCCAGCACGGCCAGGATCGGGCCGATGAACTGCATGACGTTCTCGGCCGGCGCCAGGTAGCCGACGAACAGCCCGAACGCGGCGAAGACCAGCGAACCGATCCAGGCGGCGAGCCCGGACAGCAGCCAGACGGACGCCGGAACGCGGACGCCGGCCGCCGCGCCCACCAGGAACTCGACGACGACAGCGAGCAGACCGAGGGCCATCGCCGTGGCCAGCTTGGTGGCCACGTACGCGCTCGGACGCAGCGGGGTGAGCCGCAACTGACGGCTCCAGCCCAGCGCCCGCTCGGTGGCCACCGCGCCACCGGCGCTGGTGGTCGCCACCATGGCCGCGTACACGGCCAGGCTGATCATGACGTACGCCGTCACCGGGCGACCGTTGTCCAGGTGCTGCCCGCCCTGCGGCAGGCCGAAGATGAGGAAGAAGACGCCCGGCATGATCAGCGTGAAGGCGAGGGTACGGCGGTTGCGCAGCACCCGGCGCAGCTCGATGCGCAGGACTCCCGGGGAGAACCCGCCCAGGGCGGGCAGCCGACGGTCCGGCTCGGCGGTGCGGTTCGGGGTGGCCGACAGAGTGGTCATCTCAGGCTCCGGTCTGCGCGGTGGTCAGGGCGAGGAAGGCGTCCTCGAGGTTGCGGGAGGTGATCTCCACGTCCCGGGCGGCGGTCCGGGTGAGCAGGTGCCGGGCGACGGCGTCCGAGTCGCCGGTGCGCACCAGCACACTGTCGCCGCGTACCTCCACGGCGTCCACGTCGGGCAGCGCGGCGAGTGCGGCCTGGTCGGCACCGGGCAGGGTGGCCCGCACGGTGCGGCCGGCGGCCAGGTTCTTGATCTGCGCGGTGGTGCCGTCGGCGACCACGCGCCCCTGCCGGACCAGCACGATCCGGTCGGCGTACGCGTCCGCCTCGTCCAGGTAGTGGGTGGCGAAGATGACGGTCCGTCCGGCCCGGGCGTCGCGGCGCAGCGCCTGCCAGAAGTCCCGGCGACCCTCCACGTCCATGCCGGTGGTCGGTTCGTCGAGCACCATCAGGTCCGGGTCGGGCAGCAGGGCCAGCGCGAAGCGCAGCCGCTGCTGCTGCCCGCCGGAGCAGCGCCCGACCACCCGCCCGGCGATGTCGGCGATGCCGGCCCGCTCCAACACCTCGGCCGCCGGGCGGGTGTGTCGGTAGAAGTGGGCGGTCATCTCGACCGTCTCGCCCACGGTCAGGTCCTTGAGCAACCCGCCGGTCTGCAGGACGGCGGCGACCCGACCCTGGGCCACCGCGCTGTCCGGCGTGCCGCCGAGGAGGCGGACGGTCCCCGCGTCCGGGCGGGCCAACCCGAGCAGCATGTCGATCGTGGTGGTCTTGCCCGCGCCGTTCGGGCCGAGGAAGGCCACCACCTCGCCGGGCTGCACCCGCAGGCTCAACCCGTCGACAGCGGTGACCGCGCCGAAGGACTTGGTGAGGCCGTCCAAATCGACAGCCGGATGCGTACTGGTCATGCCGGTAATGCTCCGGTGGCGCGTACCCCGGTGCCTGGAACGGCCGTCACGTCCCGGCCGTGACATTTGTCAGGGCCGTTCGCGGCGTCCCGGCGGAACAGCCTGGGCAGGCATCGCGGGCGCGGCAGCGGGTAACCGCCGGGCCGGACGCCGCCGAACCGGGAGGACTCGATGGGTGCCACGCCGCAGGGCCAGGTCGACACGGTCGTGCTGATCCACGGTCTCTGGATGACCTCGCGTAGTTGGGAGAGGTGGGCCGAGCGGTACACCGCGCGCGGCATGCACGTCATCACCCCCGCGTGGCCCGGGATGGACCGGTCCGTGGAGCAGTTGCGGGACGATCCCGGCCCGATCGCCGAGCAGAGCATGGCCACGATCGTGGCGCACTACGACAAGATCATCCGGGCCCTGCCCCGGCCGCCGATCATCATGGGACACTCGTTCGGCGGCCTGTTCGCCCAGGTCCTCGCCGACCGGGGTCTCGGCGCGGCGGTGGTGGGGGTGCACCCGGCGGCGGTGAAGGGCGTGCTCAAGGTGCCGCTGAGCCAGCTGCGCTCCGGCTTCCCGATCCTGCGCAGCCCCGCCAACCGGGGCAAGGCCGTCCCGTTCACCCCGGACGACTTCGCCTACACGTTCGGCAACGCCATGAGTCGCGAGGACTCCGACCGGGCCTGGCAGCGCTATGCCGTACCCGGCGCCGGTCGGGTGTTCTTCGAAGGCGCCTTCGCCAACGTCGACCCGCGCTCACCCGCCCGGGTCGACGTCGGCCGCAACGACCGACCTCCGCTGCTGCTGATGGCCGGCGACAACGACCACGTCGTACCGGCGTCGGTGGTCCGCGCCAACGCGGGGCTCTACCAGAAGTCCCGGGCACTGACCGCGTACCAGGAGTTCCCCGGCCGAACCCACTTCACCGTGGGGCAGGACGGCTGGGAGGAGATCGCCGACTACGCGCTCGACTGGGCGCTGCGCGCGGCGGCGCTCCCCCGCGAGGCGACCATCGCCAGCGAAACCCCCCGCCGCTGAACCGGCGGCCCCTGGCCCGGGCCCCGGCCGGGCTGCGGCTGCGGCTGCGGCTGCGGCTGCGGCTGCGGCTGCGGCTGCGGCTGCGGCTGCGGCTGCGGCTGCGGCTGCGGCTGCGGCTGCGGCTGCGGCTGCGGCTGCGGCTGCCATGATCATGTGATGAGAAATAGCTGTCAGAGACGTCCGTGACCTACTTTTCATCACTTGATCATCGGAGACGACGCTCGCTGATCAACGGATGCCTCTGGCGAAGCGGCATGTCGGCGACCGGCGGGGGTATCCCGACGGGATGAGGGCGAGTTTCCGGATCGGTCGGGTCGCGGGAGTGCCGGTCGGCGTCAACTGGAGTGTTCTGGTCATCTTCGCGTTGATCGCGTGGGGATTGGCCGCCAACCAGTTCCCGCGTTCGTACCCGGACCGCTCGCCGGTGGCGTACACCCTCGCCGGCCTGGCCGCGGCGGTGGTCTTCTTCGTCGGTCTGCTCGCCCACGAGGTGTCGCACGCGGTGGTGGCCAAGCGCAACGGGCTCACCGTCGACGGCATCACGCTGTGGCTGTTCGGCGGGGTGGCCGAGTTGCGGGGTGAGCCCCGCGACCCGGGCGCGGAGCTGCGGATCGCGGGCGTCGGCCCGCTGGTCAGCCTCCTGATCGGAGCGTTCTTCGGTGCCGTGGCCGCGCTGCTCGCGCTGGCCGGGGTGGGTGGGCTGGTGCTCGGGGCGGTGGCGTGGCTGGCCGGCATCAACGTGCTGCTGGCCGTCTTCAACGTGCTGCCCGCCGCACCCCTGGACGGCGGTCGACTGCTGCGCGCCGCAGTGTGGAAGGCCACCGGTGACCGGACCAGGGCTTCGGTGGTCGCCGCCCGCGCGGGCTGGGTGCTGGGTGTGCTGCTGATCGGCCTCGGGTTGTGGCAGTTCCTGTCCGGGGTCGGTTTCGGTGGCCTGTGGCTGGCCCTGATCGGCTGGTTCCTGATCGGTGCCGCCGGGATGGAGGAGCGGCAGGCCCGCACCGGAAACGCGCTACGCGGCATCCGGGTGGGCGACGTGATGACCCCGCAGCCGCAGACCGTCTCGGCGGAGGTGACCGTCGCCGACTTCGTCGACCACTACCTCTTCGCGTACCGGCATTCGGCGTTGCCGCTGACCGAGGACGGCCGACCGATCGGCCTGGTCACCGTCGACCGGGTACGGGGTGTACCGGCCGACCGGCGGGCGTCGACCACCCTCGCGGAGGTGGCCTGCCGGGCCGACGACCTGGTGCTCGCCCAGCCGGGTGAACAGCTCAACGACCTGCTCCCCCGCCTCAGCGAGTGCGCCGATGGTCGAGCCCTGGTGGTCGGCGACGACGGCCGCCTGACCGGCATCGTCTCCCCCAGCGACATCGCCCGCGCGGTCCAACGCAACACCCTCACCGGCTCCACCCCCTCCCGCTGACGGCCTTCCGCCTCTCGTCGATCATGGAGTTGTGGTGGGAACAAAACACCTTCCAAGCCCCTAAACCGGTCACCACAACTCCATGATCGACCGGGCGAGGGTGGGGGCGCGGGGAACTCAGCGGGGGAAGTAGCGGTTCAGCTCGTCGGTCTGGAACTTGTTCTTCGGGTCCAGGTCGGCCAGGAGCGCGGCGAAGTCGGCGTACCTCGGGTAGCGGTTGGCCAGCTCCGCTGGGTCGGTGACGAAGACCTTGCCCCAGTGCGGGCGGGGCGCGAAGGGTGCCAGGCGCTCCTCCACGGCGGCCACCACGGGCAGCACGGCGGCGGTGTCGCCGATCCAGGTGAAGTGCACGACGAAGCTGTCCCGCCGGTGGTTCGGGCTGAGCCACAGCTCGTCCGCCGCCACCGTCCGCAGCTCGCACACCAGCAGCACCGGGGCGATCAGGTGCGCCACGTCGTCCAGGGCGGCCAGCACGTCGGCCGCCGACGTACGCGGCACGTGGTACTCGGACTGCAACTCGTCGCCGCTGCTCGGGGTGAAGCCGAGCTTGAAGTGCGGCAGCCGCTCGTGCCACGGGCCGGGCTCACCGAGTTGGGGTGTGCAGTTCTCCGGTGGCATCCCGAGCACCGGGTGCCGTGGTTGGTCGGCGGCTGTGGTGCCGAGCCAGTCCGCCGGGGGCGGCGGCTGGTCGACTGCCTGCTTGCGCCACACCTCACGCAGTCGGGGCGTACGCCAGTCGGTGAAGACACTCACGCTGTACGCCGAGCCGAGCGCCTCGTCCAGCGCCGCCCGGTCGAGGTCGAGCCGCACGTACTGGCGCAACTGGAACGTCGGCACCACGTCCAGGGTGACCCGGGTGACCAGGCCGAGCGCGCCGAGCCCGACGACCATGCCGGCGAACCTGTCGGTGTCGCGGTCGACCCGCAGCAGGTCGCCGTCGGCGGTGACCAACTCCAGGGCGGCGACCGCGCCGGCCAGGTTGGCGTGGGTCTGACCGGAGCCGTGGGTGGCGGTGGCCACCGCGCCGGCGACCGAGATGTGCGGCAGCGAGGCGAGGTTCGCCAACGCGTACCCCTGGGTCTGCAACTGTCCGGCGAGGTCGCCGTAGCGCATCGCGCCGCTCACTGTGACCTGCCCGCGCTCGTGGTCCACCTCGACGGTCTGGGGCAGCCCGGCGAGGCTGACCAGGTCGCCGTCGGTGTCGCCGAAGCGGTTGAAGGAGTGCCCGCTGCCCACGGCGCGGAGCCGGGTGCTGCCGGCGACCAGTCGGCGCAGTTCGTCGATGGAGGTCGGTCGGTGGAACGCCCGGGCGGCGTACCGCACGTTGCCGGCCCAGTTGCGGCGCGGCACCTCGGGAGCTGCGGCCTGCGGTCCCTGCTCGGTCATGTAGCGGTCTCCCGATCGGTGGGCTGGTGGTCGGCCAACGCGGTGACGAGGGCGTCCAGAACCGTATCCGTCTGGTACGTGTGGTAGCCACGTTGGGCGATCGGCAGACCGGCGGCGGTGGCGCGTTCGATCTCTCCCCGGGCCGCCTGCCGGGCCGACGCGTCGCCGGACATCAGGGCGTCCTGCCCGCGTCGGATCAACCGGTCGACCCGGTCCATCTGGTAGCCGCGCAGCCCGACCGTGAGATCCGGGGTGGCGAAGGCGTCACGACGCAGCGCGAGCAGGTCGACGAAACGGTCCCCGGCGTGGCGGGCGAGCGCGGCGGACACCTGCTCGGGCTGCTCGCGCACCTGGTCGAGGACGAGCAGCTCGATGGCCGGACGGCCGTCGACCGGGTGCCGGGCGGTGACCAGCTCACGCGGCACAGCCTGCACAGGAACCAGCAACAGTCGCGGTGGTCCCGCGTAGCCGTCGCGTCGGGGCGGCTCGTCGAGGACCAGTGTGTCGACCTCGTCCCACCGGATCTCCCGGCGCAGGCCGGGCCGCCGAATGCTGAGCCCCTCCGCGTGGATCCCGAACCGGAACGGCCGCAGCGCGCTGACCAGCGCGACCGCGCCCAGCCCGATCGCACCCACCGCGATGATCGTCCGGAGCAGCTGGCCGTCGCTGGGATAGACCAACAGGAGCACACCACCGAGTACGCACACCAGGGCGAGCGCACGGGCCCCCCGATTCCGGCGCAGTTCCACGCTCGGACCCCCCGTTCATGACCGTGGCGTCGGTCCCGACATCTTCCGCCAGACCGGGCACCAGGGACACCGGTCGATCGGGCACGGTTGTTCTCGTCGTCGTCGGGGAACCCTACGCCCATGAGCAGCTACCGCGATCCGGCCGCACGAGGTGACGTCTTCCCCTCCGAGGAGGAGCTGGACCCGACCGGCACCGGCGTCGAGCAGGCCAGTGCGCCACCGGCGGGCGGGGTGTCGAGCCACCCGTCGCCCACGCCCGGCCCCCGACCCACACCGGCACCCGCGCCGGCCCCGACGCCGGTGCCGGCGCCCGGGCCACCGCCACGTGCGCCGGGCGCCCAGTCGATCGTGACCCGACACCTGGACGGCTCGGTGGAGGTGGTCACCGACCTCGACGGTGACGGCGTCGCCGACGTCGTCCAGATCGACGTGGACGGCGACGGGATCCCGGACATCACCTATGTGGACAGCGATCGGGACGGTCGCCTGGACACCGTGCTGGGCGACGCGAACGGGGTCGGTACGGGCGCCCACCGCGCCTGACCGGGTCAGAGCTTCGCCATCACCTCACCGGCGACCAACTCCAGGTGGTCCAGGTCGCCGAGGTCGAGCACCTGGAGGTAGATGCGCTCGCTGCCGATCTCCGCGTACCGGCCGATGGTGTCCAGGACCTCACCGGGGGTTCCGGCCAGGCCGTTGGCCCGCAGCTCGTCGGGCTCACGGCCGATCGCGGCGGCCCGACGGGCCACCTCGGCGTCGTCACGCCCGCAGCAGAGCACCAGGGCGTTGGACCAGACCAACTCGTTCGGTTGCCGGCCGATCTCGGCGCAGGCCGCGCGGACCCGGTCGAACTGCGCGGCACTGTCCGGCACCGAGGCGAACGGCAGGTTGAACTCGTCGGCGTAGCGGGCGGCCAGCCGAGGGGTGCGCTTCGGGCCCATCCCGCCGAGCAGGATCGGTGGGCGTGGCTGCACGGGCTTCGGCAACGCGGGCGAGCCGCTCACCGGGTAGTACCGGCCGGAGTGGTCGAACCGTTCGCCGACCGGCGTGGACCAGAGACCGGTGATGACCGCGAGCTGCTCCTCCAGCCTGTCGAACCGCTCGGCCAACGGCGGGAACGGGATGCCGTACGCGGTGTGCTCCTCGGCGAACCAGCCGGTGCCGATGCCCAGCTCCACCCGACCGCCGCTCATCTGGTCCACCTGCGCCACGGTGATCGCCAGCGGGCCGGGCAGCCGGAAGGTCGCGGCGGTCATCAACGTGCCGAGCCGGATCCGGCTGGTGTCCCGGGCCAGCCCGGCCAGCGTGGTCCACGCGTCGGTCGGGCCGGGCTCGCCGGTCCCCTCGCCCATCCTGAGGTAGTGGTCGGACCGGAAGAACGCAGCGTAGCCGGCGTCCTCGGCGCAGCGGGCGACGGCGAGCAACTGGTCGTAGTCGGCGCCCTGCTGGGGTTCGGTGAAGATCCGCAGTTCCATGATCCGAGCATAGGGAGCGAACGGTGGTGCCCACGTCGGGACGGGGACCCCCGCCCATATGCTTTGACGAACATATGACTGAAGAGGCATATTAGGGGGCGTGTCCACCGACGCCTTCACCATCCTCGCCGAGCCCACCCGGCGCCGGATCCTCGATCAGCTTCGCGACGCCGAACGCAGCGTCGGCGAGCTGGTCGACGGCCTGGGGGTCAGCCAGCCGGCCGTCTCCAAACACCTGCGGGTGCTTCGTGACGCCGGCTTCGTCACCTGCCGGACGGCCGCCCGACAGCGGATCTACCGCCTCGATCCGGGCCCGCTGCGGGCCGTCGACGGCTGGCTGGACCCGTACCGCCGACTGTGGGCCCGACACCTGGACGCCCTGGAACGGCACCTCGACAGTCAGGAGCAGTGAATGGACCGCGATACGTTCCGCCCGAGCCCACCCGCCGAGGTACGCACCGAGCCGACCGGCGACGCCGTGACCCTGGTCTTCGTCCGCGACCTGCGGCATCCGCCGACCACCGTCTGGGCGGCACTGACCGACCCGAGCCAGCTCGCGCAGTGGGCGCCGTTCCTCGCCGACCGCGATCTCGGCCACACCGGCGCCGCCGTGCTCACCCTCGTCGACGGCGAGACCACCCAGGAGGACCCGACGACGGTACGCCGGGCCGAGCCGCCACACCTGTTGGAGTACACCTGGGGCGACGACCTGCTCCGCTGGGAACTGAGCCCGTTGGGCGACGGCACCCGTCTCACCCTGCGACACACCGTCGCCGACCAGGGCATGCTGCCGATGGTCACGGCCGGCTGGCACCTCTGCCTCGACGTCGCCGACCGGCTGCTCGACGGTGACCCGATCGGCCCGATCCGTGGCGCGGAGGCCAAGGACTTCGGGTGGTCCGAGCTGCGCGACGCGTACGCCGAACGGCTCGGTGAGGGCTGACGGTGTCGCCCCGGCGGCCCCGGGCACCCGGAGCCGCCGGGACCGGTCAGACGTACGGTCGCTTGGCGTACGCCTCGCGCAGCGCGGCCAACCCGGTCGCCTTCGGGGTCAGCGTGCCCCACCCCGAGTTGAAGTAGTTGGTGCGCACGATCCGTGGCCCCCGCTCGGCGTTGAGCTGGGCGATCGCCGCCGGCACGGTGGCGATCCAGGCGGCCTGGTTGGGGATCTCGGCCACCCGCACCCCCCACTCCGCGATGATCACGGGCCGGGACAGCGCCACCGGGCCGAGATCGGCCACCGCCCAGTCCTTGGTACGGCGGAACCGGGCCAGCGCGGTGTGGCTGGCGTCGGTGCCGTACGCGTTCCACTGGAGGAAGTCGAGGCGGGCCATCAGCGACTCGGGGTGGGTGCGCTGGAAGCAGGCCCGGTCGAAGCCGCCCAGCCCGACCGAGAACGTGGTGTTGGCGGGCAGGGACCGCGCCTTGAACCAGGTGATGATGTAGTTGACCGCCTGCACCGCCCGGGCGTCCGACTCGGCCCAGGTGTACGCCTTGCCGTCCTCGGTGGTGCCGAACTCGTGGTCGGTGTCCAACTCCGAGGCGAGCTGGATGTTCACCCCGAAGCCGAGCGTCCGGTACTGCGACAGGGCACGGGCGAACAACCCGTCGCACTGGCCCTTGAGCACCTGTCCGTAGCCGTACGCTTTCGGGAAGGTCGTGCCGGGTCGCTGCTGGATGGTCATCGACGGCGCCGGGACGGTGTAGCTGACGCCGTCCACAGTGAAGCTCTGCGGCCCCTGGTTGGGCGCGCCGTAGTGCTTCAACTCCAGGACCATGTTCATCTGCACACCGGCCTTGCCCAGGTTGACCAGCCAGGGCCGGTTGTAGCCGGGGAAGGTGAAGCCGTCGGCGAAGCTGCGGTACTGGGTGAGCGACCGGAAGTTGCCGCCGGTCATGTCAGCGGTGGGGTCCGCGCCCCCGGACAGGTAGTAGCCCCCGAGTACGGGTTGTTGTGGGACCAGGCTGTAGTCGACGCCGGCCGTCGCGGTGTTCCCGCCGGCGTCGCGGACCTGGACGGTGACCCGGGGCATCACGCCACCGCCCGGTAGACGGCCACCGAGCCGTTGTCGGACACCCGGGTCCAGGTACGCCCCGAGTTGTCGGTCACGGTCACGGTGAGCGGGTCGATGACGGCCGTGACCTTGACCGGCGCGCTGCTGTTGCCCTGCGCGTCGGTGACCACGATGGTGACGGTCAGTGGCTTGGTGTCGGCGTCCGAGTAGGTGACGGTCAGCAGCATCTGGGCGCCCGGCGCGAAGACGGTGGCGTTCAGGGCTGCGGTAACGGTGGGAGCGGCCATGTCGGGCCCCTTCTGGCTCGGTCGTCCGGGCCGGCGCGCGGTCGAGCGACACCGGACCGGCGAGGGTCCACAGTGCGAAAGGCCGGCGGGGCACGGGGACGGCAGGCACGACCGGTGGGAGGCGTCGCCTGACTACCGGCGGGTGCTGACGTCCTTGTCCCGGTGGGCGGAGGCACCGCTGCGGGCGCCCGCAGGGGTGTCAGTGGCAGCCGCGGCCTGTCGTACGCGCGACCGGCACGGCATCTGTGCCGTGACCGCCGCGGCGTCGCGGCCGGGCTGGGTGAGGGCGGCACCGGTGCGGACGATGCTGTCCCCAACGGGCCGGAGGATCGGGATGTGGCCCGCCACCCGTCCACCTCCACCTACCCCAAGGGTGCTCTACCAGGGGCTTTACCGTCTTGTCCGGTTTGTGACAAGGGCACTGGCGGGACTATTCGGCACCCGATGTCGGGGCGTCCGCAGCACCAGGACACCCCGACATCAGCAACACCGAGTCGATCGTCGCTCTGGACGGCCGACGCCACACGCTGAGGTCGGGAATACGGCCGCCGTCACCGTCCCGGCCGGAGATGCGGACGCCGGCCGCCTGGAGCACCTGCTCGGCGAGCCATCCGGCCATGATCGACCAGGCGAAGAGGCGACTGGCGATCATGGCGTGTTCCGAATCGGGCGGAGGCATGACCGACAGAACGCCCTCGGGGCTGGTCTCGTAGCGGTGACCATTCGAATCGGCAGCGTTCATCGCCGCCACGTCGTCGAGCGTCACAACAGCGGGCATGTGCGTGCCGACAGCCTCCGCGCCCATGGACCTCATCCTCGGCGACCTCCGGCTCTGATCAGCGCATCCGATGGGCGCGGGGCGGGTGTCGGCCGACGCAGCACCCGGTGAGTCAGCGACGTCGGAGTGCCGGGTCGAGCAGGGCCGGCGGAGCGTCGAACTTCTCGTGTGCGGCGAGGTCGACGCCGGGCGCCACGATCGCGTCGATCGCGTCGAGCACGTCGGCGGAGAGCACCGTGTCGGCGGCGGCGAGCTGGGAGTGCAGGTGCTCGATGGTGCGCGGACCGATGATCGCGCTGGTCACGGCGGGGTGCGCGGTGACGAACCCGAGGGCGAGCTGGATCATGGTGAGCCCGGCCTCGTCGGCGACCGTGGCCAACCGCTCGACGGCGTCGAGTCGGGCCTGGTTCGCGGGGATGGTCAGGTCGAAGCGCTGGGGCAGGATCGCCGAGCGACTGGTGGTGATCTCCCGGCCGGCGCGGATCGCGCCCGAGAGCCAACCCGAGGCGAGAGGGCTCCAGGCGAGCACGCCGAGCCCGTACTGCTCGGTCACGGGCAGGACGTGGGCCTCGATGCCGCGTTGCAGGATCGAGTAGCTGGGCTGCTCCGTGACGTACCGGCTCAGGTGGTGCTCCCGCGCGGCCCACTCGGCCTGCACGAGCCGATACGCGGGGAAGGTCGACGCCCCGAAGTAGCGGATCTTCCCGGCCCGTTGCAGATCGGTCAGCGCCGACAGGGTCTCCTCGTCGCTGGTGGTCGGGTCCCATCGGTGGACCTGGTAGAGATCGACGTGGTCGACCCCGAGGCGGCGCAGGCTGTCGTCCAACTCGGTGATCAGCCAGCGGCGCGAGCTGCCGCGGTGGTTGCGCTCGTCGCCCATCGGCATACCGGCCTTCGTGGCCAGCACGATGTCGTCGCGACGACCGGCGATGGCCCTGCCCACCATCTCCTCCGACTCGCCCTGGCTGTACATGTCGGCGGTGTCGATCAGGTTGATTCCGGCATCGAGGGCGGCGTCGACGATCGCCGTCGCGTCCTCCTGGGTCGTACGTCCCAGTTTGCCGAAGTTCATCGCGCCCAGCGAAAGGGTGCTGACCTGGACGCCGGTGCGACCCAAGGTGCGGTACTGCATGTCTTTCCTCCATCGAACGGGAGAGTGGCGTGGCCGTGTGCGATCAAGTGGAACGATGTTCCGCTAACCACCATACGGAACGCCGTTCCGTATGCCAACCGGTGTGACGGAGGCAGCAGCACCGAGGACGCGGTGGTTCATGCGGTGCGCGCCCACCCACAGGACCCACCATGTCAATGTAACGTTGACACGTGTCATCGGAGCTGGCCCGCCTGGCGGACGTCCGGACCACCCGTGCGCGGCTGGACGAGGAGGAGTTGGACCTCATCGACCGGGCGCACCACGGGGGCGCGACGTGGGCGCAGATCGCCACCGCCCTGGGCCTCGGCAGTCGGCAGGCCGCCGAGCAGCGTCGCCAGCGCCTGGCGACCGCACGGCGGTCCCGACGGCAGCGGCACGACCTCGACGTCTCGCCGCAGATCGTGGCGCTGCGTGACGCCATGGTCGACCTCGGGCGGTGGATCGCCGCCGACCGCCGCTGGGACACCCGATTCGGCCGAGCGGCGCTCGTCCGGCGCACCGTGGAGGTCGCCCTCGACGCCACTCCCGGCTCGCTGTACGCGTTGGCAGTGCATCTCACCACGGACCTCGCCGAGGCGGGCGCCTCGCTGCCGCCACCCGTTCGCACCGCCGCAGCGAAGATCGACACCGCCCTGTCAACAGAAGCTTGACGTTGCCCCCTAGCATTGCCCCGGCCCGGCTCAAGAATCAGGATGTGAGTCGTCTCGACTCAATCCTGGAGGCCCGATGCGGCGCAACGCCGGACTGTTCGTGGGGATCTCGCTGCTGTCCGGCTTCGGTAGCAGCGCCATGTCCCTGGTGGCCGGCGTATGGATCCTCGACCTGACCGGCTCGACGAGCCTCGCGGCCCTCGCCGGGCTCTGCGTGTACGCCCCGGTGCTGGCCGGCCCGTGGCTGGGCGGTCTGCTCGACCGGGCGCCCCGGCGGCCCCTGGTCATCGCCGTCAACCTGCTGCTGGCCGCCGCGCTGCTGGCCCTCCTCGCCGTACGGGGGCCGGACCAGACCTGGCTGATCTTCGCCGTCTCGTGCGCGTACGGCATCAGCTACGTGCTGATCGACGCGGGTGAGACGGCGCTGCTGCCGTCCGCGCTGTCGCCGACGGAACTCGGCGACGTCAACGGGTGGCGTTCCAGCGCGCAGGAGGGCATGAAGCTCGTCGCTCCCCTGGTCGGCGCCGGCCTCTACGCCTGGCGCGGCGGTCACGCCGTCGTCGTCCTCAGCGCGGTCATGCCCGTCCTGGTCGCCCTCCTGTACGCGGTGCTCCGCCTGCGCCGGACACCTCCCGGCCGGCCCGCGCGGCACGGTGGCGGTCCGCGTACCGGACTGGTGGTCCTGTTCGGACAGCGCGCGACGCGTCTGCCGGTCGTGCTCGCGGCCGTGTCGATCGCCATGTCCGGCTTCACGACCGCGGCGGTCTACGCGATGGTCGTCACGGAACTGCGCCTTCCGTCGACGTTCCTGGGAGTGCTGGCCAGCGCGCAGGGAGCCGGTTCCATCGTCGGTGGGCTGTTCGTCGGCCGGATCATCAGCCGGCTCGGTCCCGTCGCCGTCGGCGTCGCCGGGACGGTGCTGTTCGCCGTCGGTTGTCTGGCCCGCTGCCTGCCGTGGTGGCCGGCCACCGTCGCGGGTGCGGCGGCCGCCGGAGTGGGCCTGCCGTGGACGCTGGTCGCGGCGGTGACCGCCGTGCAGACGCACACGCCACCGGCTCTGCTGGGCCGGGTCTCCGCGACGGCGAACACCGCGATGTTCGGGCCCCTCGTCGCCGCGATCCCCCTCGGCTCGGCGGCCGTGCACCTCGGTGCCCGCCCGCCGCTGGTCGCCGCAACGGTGATCTGTCTGACGGCGGCAACCGCGACGAAGCCGGCGTTGGTGCGGAGGGTCTGGCGCTCGGCGTCGCTGGATACTGTCTAGTCATGCCGCTGAGTCCGGAACAGGTCGAGCTGTTCGAGCGCTCCCGGGCTCGCCTGGAGGCGATCGCCTATCGACTGCTGGGCTCGGCGAGCGACGCCGAGGACGCCGTGCAGGACACGTTCCTGCGCTGGCAGGCCGCCGACCGGGGGCACGTCGAGACGCCCGAGGCGTGGCTGACGAAGGTGCTCACCAACGTGTGCCTCAACCAGCTCACCTCGGCGCGGGCCAGGCGGGAGACGTACGTGGGCAGCTGGCTGCCCGAACCGGTCCTCGCCGGCGACCGGATGCTCGGCCCGCTCGACACCGCCGAGCAGCGCGAGTCGGTCTCGATGGCGGTGCTCACCCTGCTGGAGCGGCTCTCCCCCAACGAGCGCGCGGTGTACGTGCTGCGCGAGGCCTTCGGCTACGCGCACGCCGAGATCGCCGAGATCCTCGGCCGCACCGAGTCGAACTGCCAGCAGACCTACCGACGGGCCAAACAGCACGTCGCCGCGGAGCGGGCCCGCGCGGAGGTCGACCGTGCCACCGCTCAGAAGATCATTGCGGAGTTCCTCACGGCGGCCAACAACGGCGAGATCCACCGGCTGGTCGAGCTGCTGACCGACGACGTGCGGAGCACCGCCGACGGCGGCGGCAAGATCCCGGCCCGCGCCTCGATCACCGGCGCGATGGCGGTGGCGAAGTTCCTGCGCGGCCTGTTCAAACCCGCGGACGTGAAGCGGGACCTGGTCGGAGGCAGCCCCGCCGTGCACGTCGCCGCCGCGAACGGCGCTCCGGCCGTGGTGGTGGTGATCGACGACCGGGTGATCGGCGTGATGTCCCTGGAGGTGACTCCCGACGGCGTCGCGGCCATCCACAACCAGGTCAACCCGGACAAGCTCGCCCGCGCGAGTCGTCAGTGGTCCGCGACCGCGCACGGGGAGGCCCTCTTCCGCGTCTGGTGACCCAGCTCATAGCCGGCTCCTGTCAGGAAACGCGTCGCTGCCCGGTTCAGGAAGCGACCACCGCCGAGACAGGAGCGCCACCATGAGACACCGCATCGTCGTCCTCGGAGCCGGCTACTCCGGAGCCATCACCGCGGGACGCCTCGCCCGGCGACTGCACCCCGACGACACCGAGATCACCGTCGTCAACGCCGACGCCGACTTCGTCGAGCGGGTCCGTCTGCACCAGCTCGCCACCGGGCAGGACCTCGACCACCACCCGCTCCGCGATGTCTACGCCGGCACCGGCGTCACACTCCGACAGGCGCGGGTCACCGCCGTCGACGTCGACCGGCGGACCGTCGCGCTCGCCGACGAGCACGGCACCGGCGAGATCGCGTACGACACGCTCGTCTACGCCCTCGGCAGCACCGCCGCCGACCACGGCGTCCCCGGCGTCGCGGAGCACGCGTACGACATCGGGGGCAGATCGTCGGCGCTGCGGCTGCGTGACCGCCTCGCCCACCTCGCAGCCGGCGGGACCGTGCTCGTCGTCGGCGGGGGCCTCACCGGCCTGGAAGCGGTCACCGAGATCGCCGAGGCCCGGCCGGACCTCGACGTCGCGCTCGCGACCCGGGGCGGTCTCGGCGACTGGCTCAACGACAAGGCGCAGCGGCACCTGCGCGGCGTCTGCGACCGGCTCGGCATCACCGTGCACGAGCACACCGACATCGCCCGGGTCGACCCGACCGGCGCGGTCACCGGCGACGGCCGGGAGGTCCCGGCCGAGGTGACGGTGTGGACGACCGGCTTCGCCGTCCACCCGATCGCCGCCGCCACGACCCTCACCGTCGCGGCGACCGGGCAGATCGTCGTCGACGCCACCATGCGGTCGGTCTCGCACCCCGACGTGTACGCGGTCGGCGACGCCGCCCTCGCCGCCGGACCGGGCGGCAAGCCGCTGCGGATGTCCTGCGCCTCGGGAATCCCGATGGCGTGGCAGGCCGCCGATGCCATCGCCGCCCGGCTGACCGGCCGGTCGAAGTTCCCGACGGCTCCGCTGCGCTACTTCAACCAGTGCATCAGCCTGGGCCGCCGCGATGGCATCATCCAGTACGTGACCGCCGACGACCGGGCCAAGCCGTCCCTCCTCACGGGGAAGCTGGCGGCCCGCTACAAGGAGTTCGTCTGCAAGGGCGGGGCCTGGAGCATCTCCCACCCGATGCTGTACCCGGTGCGCCGCCACCGCATCACCGCGAACCGGTCGGAGAGCGTCACCGCCAGGTCGTGACCCGCCGTCCGGTCGGGGTGGGGCGGGCCGGGGTCCCCCCGAGACACCGGCCCGCCCGGACGGTGCCGGTGTCGTCAGCCCCGGCCGGCCGCCTCGCTGAGCATCACGTCGAGCTCGGGGTCCGCCATGATCTCGCGGACCTCCTGTGGGCACCGGCACGCGGCTGCCATCTTGGCAGCCCACTCCAGGGCCTCCTCACGGGTGGCCACGTCGACGACGGTCAGACCGCCGATGACCTCCTTGGTCTCCGGGAAGAGGCCGTCGGTGACCGTCCCGTCGGTGGCCACGATGCTCGCCTGCTGCCGTTCGAGGCCACCGCCGTACACCCACACGCCGGCGTTCATGGCCTCCTGGGTCACCGCGTGCGCCGCCTTGCCCACGTCGGGGAAGTCCTCGGCGGGGATGTGGTCCATCGCGCCGTCGTTGAACGAGATCAGATACCGCGCCATCGCATGACTCCCTTGTCCCGGCGACCACCCTCCGGCCGCCTTCCGTCTGAGCTACGAACGGCTCGTCGCGGATTCGACGGTGTGCCGGAAGAATTCTTACCCGGATCTGCCTTTCCCGGGTGGCGCCGACCCGACACCGTCCGGACCCGGCACGGCGGGGGCCCGGACGGTTCAGCGGGGCTGAGGCTAGAACCCACCCCACTGGCGGGCGGAGCACTTCCAGGTCTTCCCGTCGTCCTGCGAGATGCAGACCGCGAGGAACTTCCCGAGGAAGGGAAGGGTGAAGGTGAAGATGTGGGCCTTCGTCCTCGCGTACGGCACGCCGGACTCATCGGCGATGTCGGCCAACGCCCACCCCGGGTCCGGCGCGTCCAGCGTCGCCACCCGGCGCAGCGAAGGGATGTCCCCGCCGTCGAGGAGGGTCTGGATCTCGTCCGCCGAGGGCTCACCGTCACCGGTGAGGGTCTCCACGGTGGACGGGCCGTCGACCGCCACGCCGTTGAGCTTCTCGAAGGCCGCCTTCGTGCCACCCACTGTGGTCTCGCCGAGCAGGTCGAGGGTGAAGGTCCGTTCGCCTCCTCGGCTCGCCAGGAGACATTCCCAGACGGACTTGCCGCTGGCGACGCACATGGTCAGGCACCATTCCCGACCGCCGGGCACCGACGAGGCGAAGATCAGCGACGTCGCCGTCCCCCCGCCGCCGGTGCCGTCGAACGTGCCGTCGGCGAGGTCGGCCATCGTCGTGCCGAGGACGTCCCGGCCGCCCGGCATCGTGCCGACGACCTTGACGCCGTCGACCTCACCACCGGCGACGAGCGCCTCGAGTTGATCGCCGGTGAGGGTCCGGCCGCCGGTGTCGACGGCCAGCACCCTGTCCAGGTCGCCGACGGGTCGGCCGGTCAGGTCCTCGAGCTGCCGAAGCATCGTCGCCGGAGCACCGGGGTGGTCGGTGACAGTCGTCCGGGCCTCGTCCTCGGCCGCGTGCGACGGTGCGTACGAAGCGGTCAGCCCGACGATCAGGGCGGTCGCGACGATGGTGGTACGCCTGGTGATGGTCCGCAGAGTTGTCATCGGTCCTCATTCCACTGTCTCGGTGGTCGCTGTCGGCCGGGCTACCAGCGACACGTGACCAGGTCGCCGAAGGTGTTCGGGGAGCCCCACTCGCAGTGGTCGTCGATCCACTCGCCGATGTCACTGATCGTGTCGACGATCCAGGCGAACACCGACTTGATCGCGCCCCAGAGGCTGAAGTAGACGACCGTCGTCTCCGGTGTGCCGCCGACCTCGTCGACCACGTCCTTCGTCGACATGGCGGGATCCGGCTTGTCGAGGGTGCCCAGCACCCGTACACCGGTGTCGTCCTTGCCGGCCAACAACGCCGCGACCTGCTCCGGGGTCCGCTCCTTGCCGTCGTCGACGGCCACGACCGCGCGGTCGATCAGCGCCTCCCGGCTGCCGCTGACGGCTCGGACGATGCCGGCGATCTCGCCCAGCGTGAGGTCGTTGCCGAGTGCGGGACCGGTGATCCGTCGGACCGACACGGCACCGGACGGGTCGATCTGGATCTCGGCGGCCGTGATCATGTCGTCCGGCCCGAACGGGTCCCAGGCGAACGTCCACCGCCCGCCCAGGCAGCGGAACGCGCCGTGCGCCCGGCCTTCGGGTTCGGTCTCGGTGCGGTCGACCCCACCGCGTTCGTCGACGTACTGGACCACACAGTCGGTGCCCTTGTGCGGCGGCCTTCCGGTCTGGGCCACGGCAGCGGAGGACATGGCCAGCACCGTCCCGCTGACCACCCCGATCACCGCGAGGCGGTGTGCCGAGCGACTCATCGAACACTCCATTCCTGAGGAGGAGACTGGTGTCCGAAGAGTGCCGGGCCGCGCTGAAACGGCCCGGAAAGCCCGCTGAAAGCGGGAGCGTCAGTGGAGTCGGGCGGCGTCGAGCTGGTCGAGTTCGACGCGGATCGCTTCCGCGTCGGCGTCGCCGAGGTCGTCGAGGATGGTCAGGGCCCGACGCCACGCCGCGCGGGCGGCGTCGACGTCGGAGAGCGCCCGGTGGCTGCGGCCGAGATTGGCGTACGTGCCGGCCTCGGCGTACCGGTCCCGGACCTGCGCGAAGAGGTCGAGGGCCTGCTCGTAGCAGGCGATCGCCCGCCGGTCGTCCCCGAGCTGGTGATGGGCGTGGCCGAGGCTGTCCCAGGTGTCGGCCTGCCCCTGGACGTCGTCCACCTCCCGCAACATCCCCAGCGCCGCGCCGCACGACTCCAGGGCACGCTGGTAGTTGCCGAGCAGCGCCTCCTGCCAACCGACCGCGTTGAGGGTGTACCCCTGCCCGGCCCGGTTCTCGATGCCCCGGAACAGGGCCAGCGCCCGCCGGGAGTGGCTGAGCGCCTGCTGGTACCGCCCCTGGCGCTCGGCCAGCTGACCGAGATTCAGGCAGGTGTGCGCCCGCCCCGCGTCGTCGCCGACGGCGGTGAACAGGTCGAACGCGCGCCGCAGGTGGTCGTCGGCCTCGTCGTGGCGGCGGAGCCGGGAGCAGGCGAGACCGAGGCTGCGGTGCGCGTGGCCCTGCCCGGCCTGGTCCCCGATGCGGGACGCGGCGGCGAGGGCGATCCGCTGGGTGCCGAGCCAGTCCTGCCAGTGCCCCTGCCGGTGCAGGAAGCCGGCCATGGCCCAGGCGAGCCGCCAGGCGTGCCCCTCGAACCCGGACCGCGCGGCGAGCGGCACGGCGGCGAGCAGGACCGGGAGTTCGGCGGTGAACCACGCCGTGGCGGCCGCCTTGCTCCGCGGACGTTCCGCCGTCACGCCCGCCCTCGACGGCGCGAGGCTGATCTCGCTGAAGTGGGGGTGCAGCACGAGGTCGGCGGCGTGAGCGGTGTGCAGGCAGTGGTCGAGCAGCCGGTGGACGGCGGCCTCCCGTTCGGCCGGTGGTTCGGCCTCGTCGGCGAGGCCGGCGGCGTACGCGCGCAGCAGGTCGTGGAACGCGTACCGCCCGTAGGTGTGCTCGGTGAAGAGATTCGCGCGGGTCAGCTCGGTGAGCACCGGACCACTCGCCTGCGGGGTGATGCCGGCCAGGCTGGCCACCGCCGGAGCGGAGACGTCCGGCCCCGGATGCAGGCTCAACAGCCGGAACAGCCGGGCCGCCGGTGGGCTGAGCGTCCGGCACGACCAGGAGAAGACGGCCCGGACATCGGTGGCCTCGTCTCCCCCGTGGAAGGCGTCCAGGTCGCTCAGCTCGCCGGCGACGGCGTCCAGGTTGCTCAGTTCTCCGGCGACGGCCGCCAACGAGAAGTGCCGGTTGGTGGCGGCCCTGGCCGCGACGACGGCCAGCGCGATGGGCAGCCCGGCGCACCGGTCGGCGATCTCGTCGGCCGCGCCGGGTTCGGCGGCGACCTGGCGCTCCCCGAGTCGACGGACCAGCAGGTCGCGGGCCTCGCCGGGGCTCAGCAGGCCGAGGGGCACCGGTTGGGCGCTCTCGGTGACGACGAGCGGGACGAGTTGGTCGCGGCTGGTGACGATCGCGAGGCAGTCGGGTGAGCCGGGCAGCAGCGGCCGGACCTGTTCCGCGTCGCGTGCGTTGTCCAGCACGACCAGCAGACGCCGGCCCGCCACCATCGTGCGGTACAGGCTCACCATCGCGTCCGGGTCGCTCGGCATCCGGGCCGCCGGAACGCCGAGCGCCTCCAGGAATCCGTGCAGGGCCCGCGCCGGTTCGGTCGGTGCGGCTCCCGGGTCGAAGCCGCGCAGGTTCACGTAGAGCTGCCCGTCCGGAAAACGCTCGGCGGCCCGGTGCGCCCAGTGCACGGCGAGCGCGGTCTTGCCCACGCCCGCCGTTCCGGAGATCACGACGGCGCCGCCCCGGTCGACGAGCGCGTCGAGGGCGGCCAGCTCCGCGTCGCGCCCGGTGAACGTCGGCACGGAAGGAGGCAGTTGTGCCGCCACCGGCTCCTGCGCCGCCACCGCCGGGGCGGGAGCGGCGATCGCGGCGTCCTGACGCAGGATGGCGCACTCCAGGTCCCGCAGCCGCAGGCTCGGGTCGATGCCGAGGTTCTCCCGCAGCGCGTCGCGCAGTCGCCGGTACGTGGCGACCGCCTCGCCCTGGCGGCCGTCGCGGTAGAGGGCGAGCATCAGCTGCGCGTGCAGGTGCTCGTCGAACGGGTGCTCCCGGACGAGCCGCTCCAACCCGGGGACGAGCCGGGCGTGCTCACCGACGGACAACCGGGCCTCGGCGAGCGCTCGTTCGGCCTCCAACCGCAGGCGTACGAGGTGTTCGGCCTGCTCCTCGAGCCACGGTGACCCGGTCACGTCGGCCAGCGGCGGGCCGCGCCAGAGCGCCACCGCATCCGTCAGATGCCGCACCTGCTCGTTGCGGTCCGTCGTCCGGCGGGCCAGGTCGAGGAGACGCTCGGCGGCCTGGACGTCGGTGGACCCCGGCCCGGTGTCGAGAACGTAACCGGGCTGGCGTGCCACTATCGATCCAGGCTCGCCGAGCACTCCGCGCAGGTAGGAGACGTGGCGCTGCAACGTGTTCGCCGCGGTGGCCGGCAGGTCGTCACCCCAGACCACGTCGAGGAGGCGGTCGACGCTCACCACCCGGCCCGGCTGCAGCGCCAACGTGGCCAGCACCGCCCTGCGGCGTAGGCCGTTGACCGCCTGCGGACCGTCGGCGACGACCACCTCCACCGGCCCGAGCAGCCGGACCCGTACGCCCGTGCCAGCCATCGAGATCACCGAATCAGGCTAGTTCCGGAGCCCGGCCCGCTCGATCTGTTCGTCGCGCACTGGACACGATCGACGGCTGACCTGCTCCGTCAACCGGTGTACTTGCCGTTGCGGGTGTCCCCCCAGGTCCCGTCGTAGTGCACCTTGCGGTAACGGTGCACCGAACCCTTCTTGACCGCCTGCCAGTGGGCGTACGCCACCTCGTAGTCGTGGTGCTTGTAGTACTCACCGAACGACTTGTAGTAGATCCGGTGCCGGGCGTACCCGCCGCAGTTGGCGAGGTAGCTGTAGGAGTACATCTTCATCCCGCCGAAGTCGGACGCGTAGTACGTCCTGGCCGGGTGCCACACCGTCGACGGATTCGGGTATCCCGGCAGCTCGGCCCAGTTGTACGAGTTCCAGTACAGGTCCCAGCAGGTCATCGTCGCCGCTGTGGACATACCGCTCGACGTCGGCACGGCGAGGTCGTCGGCGACGACCGGGGACGCCACGATGCTCCGGTACGCCAACTCCGGTGGGGTCGGCGCACCGGCCGGCGGCTCCGACAGCAGCACCCGCGGCACCGGCACGGACCGCGGCGTGAGGGTCAGGTACGTCTGCAACATGCTCTGCGTGTCGTCGTACGCCAGGGGCGCGTTGCGGCCCATCTCCCCGTCCTGCCGCAGGCCCCAGTCGCCGGACCCCTCGTCGCGGGAGAACACCAACCGCACGCCGTTGCGGTAGCCCAGCCGCGCCACCTCGACCTCACGGTCCACCGGCTCGTCGTCGTACACCGCTGGGGTCGACGACCCACCGGCGGCGCCGGCCGGCGCGGCATCCCACGCGGCCAGCGTCGGCAGGACGACCAGCAGTGCGAGCAGCACCCGTCCCGACAGCTTCCGTGCCATGACCACTCCTCATCCGATCGATTGCGAGACGCCGACCCGGACGGTTCGCGCGTCTACGGTCCTTGCCGGGACATCCTTCGAGGCGAGGTTCAGAGCCTCGTCAAGGTGGCGTCAAAGACGCCGGGTTTCGGTGTCGTAACGGCGACGCTGGAGTACGCGTGGCCGCCCGGACGGCGCCCAATGAGACATGGACCAGCGTCGACTGGAAGGTCTCGGATGGACGCCACGACGGATCGCGAATGGAGCCGGCGGTGCACCGTCGTCGTCGCCGCAGCCGGGTACGGCAAGACCGTCGCCGTGCGGGGCCGGCTGGGCGGCCGTTCGGTGCGATGGGGCGACGGCCCGGACGTGGCCTCTCTGACGACGGATCTCCGGCTCTCCCCCGACCAGGTGGCGTCCGTACTCGCCGCCGACCACGACCTGACCGACCCGACGCTCGCGGCCCGGATCCACACCGCGACCGGTGGCTGGCCGGCGCTGGTCACCCTCGCCGCCCGAACGGCTGCTGCCCTCGGCCGGAGCTGGAACGACCCGGCCGAGCCGGGAACTCCTCTGGAGTCCTATCTGATGCGAGAGGTGTTCGCGGATCTGCCGCCCGAGGTCCACCCACTGCTGCGGGACGCGGCGCACCTCGACCTGGTCCACCCCGATCTGGCCGACTTCCTCGGGCACCGGCACGGGGTTCGTCGGCTCGACCAACTGGCTCGCGCCGGCATTCTCGTCCCGGCGACCGAGGTCGGGCACACCTACCGGATGGTGCCGGTCGTCGCCACCGTCGCCCGCCGCCATCTCCCGCTGGACCCGGCGGCGGCGGAGTGCCTGCACACGAAAGCCGCGACCTGGTACGCCGAGAACGGGTACCTCGTCCCGGCCCTTCGGTCGTACCGCACATCAGGTGCCGCCGAGGCGGCGGCGCCGATCCTCGCCG
Organism: Micromonospora sp. WMMD964; assembly: GCF_029581455.1. Classification (NCBI taxonomy): domain Bacteria; kingdom Bacillati; phylum Actinomycetota; class Actinomycetes; order Micromonosporales; family Micromonosporaceae; genus Micromonospora; species Micromonospora sp. WMMD964. The sequence continues at coordinate 6,375,818 of NZ_CP120860.1, forward strand.
GCCACGGCGCGGAGCTGATCGCGTCGGGCGGCGCCGAGGCCGTTGTCGACGCCTACCAGGCCCTGCCCGAGCACGCCCGGTCCGACGGGCTGCGGCTGCTCTACGGCGAGGCGCTTCAGATGCGCGGCGACTTCGACGCCGCGATCGCCGTGTACGCCGCACTGGACGATCACCGGGAGGTCCTGCCGGCCGGGCTGGCCTGGCAGTACGGCCTCGTGCACTACCTGCGTGGCGAACCGCGGGCCGCGCTGGAGGTCTTCCAGCGCGGCGTGCTCGACCCGCACCCGTCCACCGACAACGCCCGACTGCTCGCCTGGACCGCCTCGGCGCAGTGGACGACCGGGGACGCCGAGGCGTGCCGGGACAACGCCGCACGCGCCCTCGCGGCGGCGACAGCCGTCGGCGGCGACGCCGCACTCGCCGCCGCGCACACCGCGCTCGCTCTCGACGCCAAGCTGCGCGGTGATCGATCGGCGGCCGACGAGCACCACGAGAAGGCGCTGCGAGCCGCCGAGGCGGCCGGCGACACCGTCCAGGTGACCCGCATCCGCGCCAACCGCGCGTCCGCACTGGTCGGCGAGGGTCGGTACCTGGAAGCGCTGGCCGAGGTGCGACCGGCGGTGGAGTCGGCCCAAGCCAACGGGCACGCCGCGATGCTCGCGCTGGCGCTCTGCAACGAGGGCTCGGCCTACTTCCACCTGGGTCGACTCGCGGAGGCCGCCGCCTGCTACGAGCGGGCCGTACCGCTCCTTCAGCGCATGGGTTCCCGGAAGGTCGCGTACCCCCTGGTGGGGATCGGTGACGTGCACGCGCTGCGGGGCCGGGCCAACCTGGCTCGCGCGGCGTACGAGGAGGCGCTGCGCGCGAGCGAACCCGTCAACGACCACCAGATCCAGGTGCCGGCCCTCGCCGGACTGGCCCGGGTGCTGGCCACCGAGGACGGCGTCACGGCGTACGCCCTGGCACAACGCGCCGTCGAACTGGAACGTGGCCCGGACTCGGCGACCGCCCGGCTCGCGCTCGGCTGGGTGGCGCTGGAGACCGGCGACCACGAACGGGCCGCCGAGGTGGCGCGGACGGCGTCCACCGCCGCCCGGCTGCATCGTGACCGGGCGGCGCTCGCCGAGGCGTTGGAGCTTCGCGGGGCTGCCGCCGTCGACCCCGACGACACCCGGCAGGCCTGGCGGGAAGCGGAGGCCACCCTGCACGACATCAGGTCCGCGGTGGCCGCGGACCGACTCGCGGTGCTGCTCAGCCGGCTGCCCGGCGCGGATCCCCAGGAACGCGTCAACGCGCGACTCGCCGCCGAACGGCTGACCGCCGCCGGCGTACCGCCACCGACGCTCAGCCGGCAGGGTCCGTGCGGCGTCGCACAGGTCACCGTCCGCACCCTCGGCCGTTTCGAGGTGTTCGTGGACGGCGCGCAGGTGCCGGCCACCGCCTGGCAGTCCCGCAAGGCCCGGGACCTGCTCCGGATCCTCGCCGCCCGACGCGGTCGCGCGGTGCCCCGGGAACAGCTCGGCGAGATGCTCTGGCCCAACCAGGACCCGGACCGGGTCGGCCACCGACTGTCCGTGGCCCTGTCCACGCTCCGCGGTGTCCTCGACCCCCGGCGTCGTACGCCGACGGACCACTTCGTCATCGCCGCTCATCCCAGTCTGGCGCTCGACGTCGGGCACGTCGAGCTGGATGTCGAGGAGTTCCTCACCGAAGCCGCACACGGCTTCCGGCTGGCGGAGCAGGGTGAGACCGATAGCGCCCGCGCCACGCTCCTCCTCGCCGAGCAGCGCTACCGGGGCGACTTCCTGGAGGACGAGCCGTACGACGACTGGTCCCGTGCGACCCGCGAGGAGGCACGCCGGGTCTACCTACGCGTCGTGCGCAGGCTGGCCTCGCTGGCATACGCCGTCGACGAGACCGTCCGCCACCTCGGCCGTGCTCTGGAACTGGAGCCCTACGACGAGGGTGTGCACGGCGAGTTCGTCCGGACGCTGACGGCGGCGGGTCGGCACGGCGAGGCCGCCCAGGCGTATCGGCGCTACGTGGAGGCGATGTCGTCGATCGGTGTACCGGCGCGGACGCGAGGCGAGCTGTGCGGGACCGTCGACGCTACCAATACCCCCCAGGGGTAGCATAGGCTGTACGGATGCGGGAACGGGTGTTCCTCGTCGTCGGCTACGACGGGGCAGAACTGCTCGACATCGCCTGCGTCACGTCCAGTCTCGACATCGCCAACCGGATCGGCGCCACGCCTCCCTACCGGGCCGTCCTGGCCACCCCCGGGCAGCGGGAAATCAGGTGCGACTCCGGCTTGCGACTGGCGGGTGAGGCGGCCCTGGAACGGTTCACCGGGCCGGTGCACACGCTGTTGGTCAGCGGTGGCCGCGGCCACGAATGCGCGGCGGCGAGCCCACACCTGGTCGGCCACGTTCGACGGCTGGCCGGGCTTGCGGAGCGGGTCGCGTCGGTCTGCACCGGGTCGACGGTGCTCGCCGAGGCCGGCCTGCTCAACGGCCGACGGGCCACCACCCACTGGATGTACGCCGACCAACTGGCGGCCCGGTTCCCCGACGTGCGGGTCGACGCCGAGCCGATCTACATCCGGGACGGCAACATCGCGACCTCGGGTGGCGTGACGAGCGCACTGGACCTGACTCTCGCCTTCATCGAGGAGGACCACGGGCCGGCGCTGGCCCGGGGAGTGGCGATGGGCACGGTGGCGTACCTGCAACGACCCGGCGGGCAGGCCCAGATGAGCATCTTCCTGGCTCGCCGGGTCAGCGACGACGACCTGGTCCGCCGAGTCAGCGACCACATCGTCAGCCACCTCGCCGACGACCTGGGCACGACGGCGCTGGCGCGACTGACCGGGGTCAGCGACCGTCACCTGTCGCGCCTGTTCGCCGAACACCTCGGGCAGACCCCCGGGCGCTACGTGCGTCGGGCACGCACCGAAGCGGCGGCGCACCTGCTGACATCGACCGACCTGCCACTCGGTGCCGTGGCACGACGATGCGGATTCGGCTCGGCGGAGTCGCTGCGGCAGGCATTCGTCGATCGGTACGGCGTGCCGCCCTCCCGCTACCGGACGACCCAGACGGCAGCGCGCACGGCCTGATCCCAGGGCCTCGGCCAGGCGTCCCCACTATTCGGACACCGCCGCTCTCCGCACGCCGCCCCGCGCGGCCACCGGCTCCAGGATCGGGGCATGACCGGGCAGACCTCGCGGTGCTGGCCGCTCCTTGTCGATCGATGGCCCGTCGCGGTGGCGCTTGCCGTCGTCGCCGGCGTGATCACGCTGGTCGACGAGCACGCCGAGGTGCTCGGCCCGACGGTGGCCACGATGGCGGGCATCTACCTCATGGCGTACGCGCTCCGCCGGCCGTGGACCGCGTGGCCGGCCTGCGCACGGCCCCTGGGAGGTGTACCACTATCGCGTGGACCTGGTGGTGAGTCGTTCGTGGGCGCAGTTCGGCGCGATCGTCGACCTCGGCGTCGGCATCGCGTTTGTCGTCGCCTCCGCAGGCTGAGTCGGTGAACTCCACATGACGCGGTTTTCGTCAATGCAGAAACGAGGGCGAACAGTGACCAGACGGACCGGCAAGGTGATCGTCAACCAGACGATCTCGGTGGACGGGTACTCGGCCGGGCTCAACCAGAGCGAGGACCGTCCGTTCGGTGACGATGGCGGCGACGGCTGGGGTGGGCGGCTGCACGCCTGGATGTTCGACGCGGGCGAGGAGAACCGGGCCGAGGTCGACCAGATCGACGCCGTCGCGGCGGTCATCATGGGCCGCAACATGTTCGGCCCGGTGCGGGGCGAGTGGGACCGGCAGTGGAACGGCTGGTGGGGTGACAACCCCCCGTTCCACGTGCCGGTCTTCGTGCTCACCCACCACGCGCGGGAGCCGCAGCCGATGGAGGGCGGCACCACATTCCACTTCGTCAGCGACGGGATCGAGTCGGCGCTCGCGCAGGCGCAGGCGGTGGCCGGCGACGGCGACATCTCGATTCACGGAGGTGCGACGACCATCAACCAGTACCTCGCCGCGGGGCTGGTCGACGAGCTGCGACTGCACATCGTGCCGTTCACCCTCGGTGCCGGCGTGCGGTTGTTCGACGGCGTTCCGCCGCTGGACCTCGAACAACTGACCTCACGGTCGGCGAGCACGGTCCAGCACGTGACCTACCGCGTGCTGCCCCCGACGGGGGCCTGACCGCGCACGGGACGGACCCCGGCTGCGTGATCCACTCGGCTGAATGACGTCACCCCGGACTTGTATCGTGCCGTCCGTGACACCCTCCGACTGGTCAGACGTCCGCAAACGGCTCGCACGAGTGGCCGCCGCTCCCGGTGCCGATGACGTCTTCGGCTCCTCCAGTCACGGTTGGCAGCTTGAGCCGCCACTGCTGGCCGAGGAACTGGCCGAGGCCGAGACGCAACTTCAGGTGGAGCTACCCGACGACTACCGGTCCTTCCTGTTGAAGGCGGGGAGGGGAGGCTCTCGTCGTCAGCGGCCCCGCACGGGGGCAGATGTGGGCCGACGACACCGCCGACGATGGCGGCTTCTCGCCGCTGCGCGATGACGACGGGACGCCGCTCGACTTCACCCGGTGGTATCGGCGCTGGCTGGACGAATCGGAAGCCAAGGTCCACCCTTGACGTACGCTCCGGCCATGGAACCGCCGCCGGTAGCTCTCAGTCGCGGACCCAGTCGGTTGGATCCATCCGCCACATGTGGTCGAATTTTCACCGAGAGTAGTCGGACGGGCGTGTCATGGACCTCGACGGCTGGCGCGCCCGCCCCTCGCTCGACGTGCCGGTAGCATGACTTTGGGGAGTGTTCCCAGGCAAAATGCTTGATCGCTGATCAAGACCTAATAATGTGGACGGTCAGATATCTACATTCGCCCCTCCCCACGGATAGTAATTAGCTAACCGGGACGACGAGGGGAAACGATGAACGAAACGTTGGCGACGGCCATCTCCGATCACGGAGCGTTGGCCTTGGTGCTGGCCATCGCCGGGACGACGGCAGGGTTGGTACGCGCATACGTCTCGCACCGAACACGCCTGCACGAGGAACGTGAGGCGTCGGCACGAACCGCCGCCCGGGCCACCTGGCTGACCAGGCTGGCGGAGGCCGACCACGACGTGGTGCGGATCGTGGAGCGCGACCGGGACGGGCACCGCGAGGTGGAGCTGGGCAGCCTCGACTCGGCGCGACGCGACGCGACCAGGGAGGCCGCGTGACCGGGGTGGAGGGCACCGCCGCCCTGACCCCGGAGCCGGTCGACAGCGAAGTGGCGCGCAGAGCGGAGGCCGCGCGCCTCAAGGCCGAGCACGACAGGGAGTTCGCCACCTTCGCCGAGGGCAGCTACCACACTGTGGAGGGGATTCTCCGAGCGGCGTGCTGGAACCGCGAGGTGGTCCAGGACGCGCTCAACGAGGCATACCTGCACGGGCGCGTCCAGTGGCCCAAGATCCGCGCCTACGCCGAGCCGATCGGCTGGGTGATCATCACGGCCCGCAACAAGATCCGTAAAGAGCTGCAACGCCGCCAGCGTGAAGCCGCGTTCGCGCCGGAGGACCTGCCGCCGGCACCCCACACGGACATCGCCGACGCGTGGGAAGCCCAGGAGACGCTGCGCACCTGGCTGCACCGCCTTCCGTCGCGGCAGGCCGAGGTGTTCCAGATGTCTCGCAAGGGATTCTCCAACCAGGACATCGCACGCATCCTCGGACTGGCCGAGAACAGCGTCCGCTCCTACAAGCTCGCTGCTCGCAAACGCCTGCAAGAGCTGGCCGAGGAGGCCGGCTACACGAACTCGGAAGGCCGACGGCGCCAGGGAGGCAGCCGTGGACCTCGATGACATTCTGGCGTTGGCCGAGATCAGCCAACCCAGTCCGCTGGAACTCGCCCGTGCCCGCCGCGTGGCACGGGCCGCGCAGAGCGAGTACGACCTGGCCGTCGCCGGCGGATACGAGATCATCGTCGATTCTGACCTCGTCGATCCGCTGACCTCGGTCGTCGACGAGGCGACCAGAGTCGCTCGTGCCGCGCAGCTCGCACAGCTCGGCACGATCACCTGGACGATCGACGATGCCGGGCGTCTCTCCTGGTCGGACGAGATGGCGATGATATTCGGGCACGCGCCCGGGACACTGCGCCTCACCCCCGGAACACTTGCCCACCTCGTCCACCACGCGGACGTGGACCACGTTCGTGAGGTCGTGCGAACGGCATGGCGACGCCGCCGCCCCGACGAGGTCACCTTCAGGGTGATCCAGCCGAGCGGCGCCGTGCGCCACGTGCACTGCCACATCGAAATCCTCACCACCGACGGCGCACCGTCGGGGATCATCGCCACCGGCGCGGACGTCACTGCGCTCGAACTCGCCCGGCAGGAACGTCGCCGGCTCGCCACCCGTACCGACATGCTGTGTGCCGACCTGGGCGCGCTGGACATCGTCAGCGGGCTTCCGACCCGCAGCTACCTGACCGACAAGGTCGACCGCGCGCGCCGCACCACCGGAGGGGCACTCATCGTCGTCGCAACCGAACCCGCCACCCGGCTACCCGACGCGCTCACGGACGAGAACCACGACCGACTGACGGCAGACGTCGCACGGCTCCTGCGAACGATCGTGGGCCACGAGGTGACCTGTGGCGTGGTCGGCTCCGGCCTGTGGGGCGTACTCCTCGCTCCGACCGCAGAGCACGCCGAGCCTCACGAGACCCTGGCGGCCCGGATCGTCGACACCTTCCGACGCCACCTGTTCAGCGTTCAGCAGCGGACAGTGCGGCTCAACACGTGGGCGGGCCTCGTACTCTTCGGAAGCGACATCGCGGCGACCGGGTTCGACCTGCTCATCGACGGCGAACACGCGGCGCGCGACGCGCGACGCAACGGTGTCCCGACCCGCGTCCTGACCGAACCCTCGGCGACCGACGACCGGACAGACAGATGCCGTTCGCAGGTACGGCAGGCGGTGTCCACCAACAGGTTCGCCCTCTACGCCCAGCCCATCGTCGACCTGCGACTCAACGAGGTCACCCGCCACGAGATCCTGCTGCGAGTCCGCAGCGACACGGGCGAGTCCGTGGCACCGTGGGCCTTCCTCGACATGGCCGAGCGCGTCGGCGAGATCCTCACCGTGGACAAGTGGGTCATCGACCACGCCCTCGAACTGATCGGCCGAGGGGCGCAGACCTCCCACTACCAGGTCAACATCTCCGGCAAGTCGCTCGCCGACCCGGGCCTGCTCACTTACGTGACCGAGGCGATCCGCCGACACGGGGTGAAGCCGGAATGCCTGACCTTCGAGATCACCGAAACCGCCCTCATCGAGAACGGCAACGAAGCCCTCGCCTTCGCGACCGGAATCAGAGAGATCGGCTGCCACCTCGCCCTTGACGACTTCGGTACGGGCTACGGCGCGCTCGCTCACCTGAAGTACCTTCCGGTGGACCTGGTGAAGATCGACGGCGTGTTCATCGTCGATCTTTGCCGGTCGCCGGCCGACCAGGCCGTCGTCTCGATGCTGGTGAAACTCTGCCAGACGCTCGGCATCCGCGTTGCCGCCGAATACGTCCAGGACGAGGAGACGCTGGACTTTCTGAAGAGCTGTGGAGTCGACTTCGCACAGGGCTACAAGACCGGACGACCCGAACCGCTTGACATCAGCCCCGAGAAGGCCGTGCGGACTATCGAACTGGAACTGCGGCTCCCGCCGCAGCACAGCGCCATGGGCTGACGAGCGCACCGCCTACGCCCGTGGCGGACCGGCTGCTCAGCGGTTGGTGAAGCCGGGATGGGCATCGACCACCCCGCTGGCCCTCTGCACCAGGAGGTTGTCGCCCTCGACCCAGATGATCTCGCCAGGGTGCACGAGGACCGGTTGGTCCAGGACGAAGTGATGCCACCGATCGAGCAGTGTGAGGCGGTCAGCCTGTTCCCGACGGACGTTGCCAGACCGGTGCCCGCAGTCCGGAGCCGTGCTGCGGATTGCTCACACTCTTCCTCCCGCCACGGGCTTTCGGGCTGATCATCGCCCGGCCCTGCCACTCGACACCGGGCCATTCAGCCCGACCCGATGACCGACGCCTTCGGCGCACCGGACATCGAAAGCCGTAGGTTATTCGGCGTGGGATATTCGGTGTGGCCTTCCGGCCGTCTGTACCTACCGGAGTCGGACGACATCGCGGCGGTCGCCGCTGTCAAAGCCGCCCTGACCGAGCGCAATAGTTGGCACCGGCCCGATGCGTCCTCGTCGAGTGAGACGCTCACCGACATCGCGGAAGTCGCCAGAGCATCGATCAGCCGCGACGGTGACTGGATCGAGTTCGGTCACGACGACGAGGGCGACCCCAAGTGGTCGAACCGGGCCACGGCCTTCTACGTCGCGATCGCGCCGTTCGTCCGCTCCGGGGTCGTCGACATCGAAGGCGAGGACGGCGCTCGCTGGTCCTACACCTACGCGGCCGGGCAGATCACCCAACAGGGCTGGAACGGTTGGGATGGGTCCATCGAGCCGTTCGGCGAGTACGTGGATCACCCGTAGGTGCCGCAGCACCGTCAGTTCGGCGCGAGCAGTCGGACCTCGCAGCGGGCCCCGCTGGCCTTGGCGAGCGGGCCATCACCGGTGACCAGTGGACAGGCCATCAACTCGGCCGCCGCGACATACGCTGCGTCGTAGGCCGAGACGTTGCCCCGTAACTCCCACATTCGGTGGAGCAACGTCGAGACGCCAACCTCGTCGATGACGAGTGAAGGCAGAGTGTCGACAGCCTCTTGAGCGCGGGCAGGGCCGAGCTTGCCGCCAAGGACCTTGCCCCTGATCACCGACATGACTTCCACCAGAAGATGCCCCGGCGCCGCCCAGTGGGGGATCTCCGGTCAGTTCCGCGCGCGCCGCGTCACCCAGCGGCCCGTCGTCGACCAGAGCATCGGCCAGGACTGACGCATCCGCGACGATCATGCGGCACTGCCCCAGGGTCCCCGCTGCTCCCGCTGCTCGCTCAACTCGGCGGCACTCTCCCCCGGAAGGGCGCGGGCACCATCAGACCGCCCGGCGAAGCGCTCAAGGGTTGCCGTGTTCCGTAGACGTCGAGCCTGGGTCTCCACCAACTCCAGCAAGTACGCCTGGAGCGACTGGCCGCGTGCCTTGGCTTGGGCAGCTAAGGCGTCTCGTACCTCTTCCGGCACGTCCCTGATCTGAAGTGCAACGATGCATTCATTATGCATGCGTCCTCGCCCCGGCGGTTCCGGAACGACTCGCCAGATCGTCGCCCACAGATCCGGGGCCACCTCGAAGAAGGCGAGCTAAGCTGTTAGCTAACCGAGGAGGTTGTGTCATGTCGGCTGAGGCCGTGCACTACAACATGCACGATGCCAAGACACACCTGTCGCGCATCATCGAGCGGGTGGAACGCGGCGAAGAGATCATCATCGACCGGGCAGGCACTCCGGTGGCGAAGGTCGTGCCGTTGGTGCGGCGAGCCAACCGCACCGCAGTCGGCTCTCTGGCCGGCCAAGTGGATCTCTCCGGTGACTGGGATTCACCTCAGACCAATGCCGAAATCGCGGGCGACTTCGGCATCGGCGCATGACCCTGTTACTGGACACTCATGTCGCATTGTGGGCCATCACGGGCGATAAGACTCTCGGCGACGAGTTCCTCGATCGGTTACGCCACGACCCGGACATCTTCCTCTCCCCGGTCAGCCTGTGGGAGATCACGATCAAGCAGAGCGCGGGAAAGCTCATCGGCCCTCCTGACCTGGCCGAGCGCGTACGGAACATCGGCTTTCGCGAACTTCCGGTGACCCACGCCCACGCCATCGTCGCGGGCCGCCTACCACTGCATCACCGCGATCCCTTCGACCGCATGCTGGTGGCACAGGCGTCCGTCGAGGGGATGGCCTTAGCCTCCCGCGACGCGTCGATAGCGTTGTACGACGTGGATGTCCTCAAGATGTGACGTGGCTTCCGCGGCCGGATCGCCCCGGGACAGCGGCTTCTGACCTGCCCTAACCCGAGTCGCGCTGCCGTCGCCGCAGCACCACGGCGGACACCAGATAGCCCACACCGACGACCGCCCACGCTGCGGCGAACGCCCAACGCCAGGGCGAGGGGTCTCCGAGGGCCAGGACCAGCCATCCGGCGGCCACGAAGAGCCAGACGCTCCCGGTGATGAAACCCTGTCGCGGAGTCTGTGCTGTCTGCCACCACGGGTTCTTGGCCGGCTTCATATGGGGAATTTTCGCACCCATGACGAACCCACGCCACCGCCGCACCACGTACCGCTCCTCTGCCCGAAGCCGATTGCACCGTGAGTCCGCACATCGTGGAACGGGCCTCTTCGAGGACGTCCTGGACCTCGTGGCCACCGGGCAACCCGCGTCCCTCTTGACCACATCGCTGACTTCCAGCTCCACCTACTTCCAACCATGGCTCATCGGTGGGCCTGGCCGACGACGCGAGCCTCATCCTCGATTTCTACGGTGGGCAGACTTTGCGTGTCTCCGGAACCGCACAGGCATGGACCACACACGATGTGTGGTGGCTCGCCGATCCGCACGCATTCTGCCTGGAGCCGCGTCCCCAGCCCCTGCCTTGCAAAGATCAAGCAGCCTGTCGGCCGGCGTCGATGACTGCCGCTGGCCTGCTCGCCATGTCGCCGCGCGTCGGCTCCGAACCGTAGTCGTCGGCCGACTTGGCTGTACGGATGGCTGCACAGCGACGTACTGCGATGCCGGGACAATGACCTGATGGCGGACGACAACCGTGGTGATGGCGATCGGCAAGCACGAGCTGAGGCTGGGCGTTGACCTTGGGTTCAGCGTCGCGGTCCTCACGGCACCCAGCTCACCAGGCACAACGCCCGGCAGGTCAGGCCGGAAACACTGTTAGATCCACACTCCCACCCGGACCCTCTCGAGCGGTGGCCGTGAGCGCCAGGTGGGGCGGGCCGCAGGAGCTGTTCGGCCAGGCGGCACCTGGCCGAGGTACTGCATTCGAGTGAGATTCCCCTACGCTCTGCAACCAAATATGCACGTTCCGTCAGAGCGCCAACGGTACGTGCTGTTATGTCTGTCGTGAGTGAATCATCAACGCGGCCGTCTCTGGTCTGCCTGCTGCTGGCCTGTGCCGCGTTCGGACCGTACCTGGCCCCCGGTGTGCGCACCGAGCAGGTGGCCGTGTACGGGGCCGCGCTACTGGTGTTGCTGTCGACAGCGTGGGTCACCCGCCTACCGCAGGCCACCGGCGCGGCCCAGGCCGCGATGTCGTTGATGGTGGTGCAGGCCACGGCGCTCTGCGTGGGGGTGATCGGCGCCGGGCAGGTGCAGTACGTCAAAGCCCCCGGCTCGGCCGTCTCCGGGTTCGACAACCTGCTGCTGCCGCTCGCGGTGATCATCAGCGTTCTCACCCTCGTCGGTCCAGCACGGCGACACGCGACGCTGAAGACGGTGTGCACGGTCGTGGTGATCGCGGCCTGCGCCAATGCGGCACTGGCGTGGTTGTCCACGACCACCGACGTATCGGCGTGGCTGTCGCTGTGGTGGTCGCACGCCGGCGGCCTCACCGACAGCGTGTGGGTGGAGCAGGTCGAGACGGGTCGATACACCGGCATGTTCGTGCAGCCTGCCGAGGCCGGAGAGTTCTACAGCGTCGCCGCCCTCGCCGCCGTGTACCGGCTGCGGTACCGACCGGTACTCCTGATCGCCGCGATCGCCGCCATCACCATCGGCGGGCTGCTCAGCGTGTCCAAGGTCTTCCTGTTCGTGGGTGCGCCCGTCGCAGTCGTGCAGTTCTTCGTGATGCCCGGTCGGCGCGGCCTCCGCTACTCGATCATGGCCGCCGCCTGCTATCTGGCGGCGGTCGCCGCGACATGGGAGCACCTGGACCGGCTGGGCATCACCCTGCCGACCCAGTTCACCGAGGGCGGCGGCGACCTCAACCTGTTCACGGGCGGACGGTTCGGCGGCGCCGGTCCGGCGACCGTCGCCACCGGATGGGAACTCGTCATCACCTACTCACCGATCGTGGGTTTCGGGGCCGCCGGCCTGTCGATCCCCTACGACAACGGTTGGTTGGAGGCGGCCGTCACCGGCGGGCTGCTTGGGGCGATCGCGTACACGGCGGTGTTCGCCGCGCTGATCGCCGGCTGCTCACGGCTGCGGCGAACCGGGAACGCCGCCGACCTCGCCCTGGCCTTCGGACTGGTCGCGGTCGCGATCGGTACATCCTTCGGACTGCCCGGCACGACCGCCAACCGGGTCGCCACCGTACTGTGGCTGCTGCTCTCGTTGCTGCTGTTCGTCCGCGCCGACCACGCTGAGAGCAGCACGCCGCCGGGGCGCCACCGCCCCAGCGCCGTGCCGAAACGCAGCCTGACGCCGACGACCTGAGCCGAAGGCCGACTCCAGCCGTACCGAGCTGTTCGGCAAGCGACGCTGACCGGCAGGGTGGCGCACCAGAAGGGCGAGGCCGATGAACGGCGCGAGGTGGTCATCAGTCGGTCCGAGCTGATGACGGTACGGGCAGGCGGTCGGGTGTCGGCGCGGACGGACAAGGGGCTGGAGGTCCGCATCAGCACCGTCCGTCCGCTGCACCCGCGGCCGGGCGTTTGCCGCCCATCGCGACGTGCCCGGACTAGGGAGCGATTCGCGGGCTCGGGCCCCCGATCGCCCGCCCCAAGGGATTCGCTGGTCAGGACGATCTGCGTTTGTGCTGGTGGGGCGGGCGGGACTCGAACCCGCGACCGAGGGATTATGAGTCCCCTGCTCTAACCGGCTGAGCTACCGCCCCTCACACCGCGCCGGATCTTATCCCGGCCGGTGGATCACGGGCCAGCAGCGATCCGGCCCCACCTCATCACCGCCGTCGTCGCTTCAGCAGCACGATGGGCAACGCGAGGATAACAGTGAGCACCCAGCCGACCGCGATGACGCCCCAGAACCACGCGTCGTCCTCCGAACTCTCCTCGGCGGCGAACATACCGATGGTGAGCAGCAGGCAGAAGCCGCCCATGAGCAGGGTGCCGAGCCCGCTGAGCACCATCACCGGGACCTCCCACCAGGCTCGCCTGGCGGGTTCGGGTTGACGCTCGATGGGCCTGGGCTGCGGGATCTGGTCCGCGCTGCGGGCCGGCATGGTGACCTGCCGGTCGGCCGGCACACCGGCGTCGATGGCCTGGATCGTTCCCGGGGGCAACCCGAGCATGGTCGGCTCGATGTGCAGCACGATGGCGTCCGTGCCGATGAGTTGCCGCGCGCCGTCGGGCCAGGCGAGCATGGCGGCGCAGTCGGCGTAGCGGACGGTCAGGTGCCCGTCCGGCCGCAGGTAGGTCACACCGTCGACGCCGAGGCGGACTCCACCGGCGCCTTCCCGGGCACGGTACGTGGGGCCGTCGACGGTGTCGGCGGAGTGGGTGGGTGCGGCGGTGAAGCCGGCCCAGTCGGCGCTGTGGCCGCCGGGCACCATCAGCAGCGCCGAGGTCATCACCTCGCCGGCCACATCGTGCAGGTCGGCGACGGTGACGGCCTTCAGTTCGGCCCGGTACTCGTCGACGGTGAGGTTCGGCTGCCCGGTCAGCAGGTTGAGGGCGTACCCGGGGAGCCGCGCGGCGTCCACCTCGGTGGTGGCGAGGACATCCTCACGCTTGGCGATCGTGGCGTCGAGGTCCGCCTGTTCGATCCGGCCGACCCGCATCTTCGCGAGTACGTCGATGAAGCCGCCGAGCACGGCGTCCTGCTTCTCCGCCAGCGCGTCGGCGAGTGCCCGCAGTGTGGCGTACCCGTCGCCGCGCGGCTCGTACGCGGTGGTGGTGGTGTAGGAGAGACCGGCGTCCTGGCGCAGTGACCGGTACAGCTCACGTTCCAGCACCCCGGCGAAGGTGCTGGCGGCGGTGGTGCGGCGTACCACCGAGTCGAGTACCACGGCGCGGGCGCCGCTGACGAAGTACGCCGGGGTGGTCGGCAGCGCCGACGACGCCACCGGCACCGGCTGCCGGGCCCCGCTGGGCAGGGTGAGCCGCAGCCCGGCGGGCACCCGGTCACCGGCGATCCAGAGCACGGCGTTCTCCCTGGTGAACCAGCGCGCCGCCCACTGCCGCAGGTCGTCGGCGGTGAGCGCGCCCAGGCCCCATTCCGGGTAGCTGCTCAGGCCGAAGTCGCGGGCGCCGTAGCGCCACAGCGGAATGTCGTCGACGGCGGCGGAGCCTCGGCTGCTCCATTCGGTGCGCAGGATCTCCTTCTCGACGTCGAGCCGCGCGGCCGGCAGGTCGGAGAGGTGCGCGCAGACGGCGGTGAGGAACGCCGCGATGTCCGCCTCGGAGCCCTGGGTGTGGAACGTGGTGTACGCGGGGGCGGTCGCACCGTTCACGTGGTAGTCGGCCAGGCCGAGCGGGGCGAGCGCGAGGTGTTCGATGAGGTGGGTGATGCCGGAACGGGCGAGTGTCTCGTCGGCGGTGCCGACCCGGAAGGTCAGCCCGGCGTGCATGGGCCCGCCGGTGGGGGCGAGCAGCGTGGGCACCCCGTCCACGTCCAGGTGCTGGATCACGACCGACCACCCTTCGCGTACGCCTCGGCGCGGAACTTGGTGAAGCCCTCGGTCCCGTCCACGTAGGCCCAGGGGTATTCGCTGCCGAGGTTGCCGAGGACGGTGAACTGGCCGGCGGCGGCGGACCACTGCCCGGTCAGGCTGAACATCAACGCGAACGTCGAACGGACCCAGACCCAGTCCCCTCGGTCGACGTAGTCGGGGTGCAGCACCGACCGTCGCCCGCACCGCATGATCTCGTCCACGACCGGCGTGCTGCGCAGGTACTCCGTGCGTTCCCGTTCGGTGTCGAAGTCCAGCCAGCGTTCCAGGTGCGCCTCGGCGACGAGCGCGCCGTTGGGTGCCCCGTCGGGCGCGGCCTCGGCGCACTCCCGGGCGAAGCCGAAGGTCCGGTCCCAGTCGCCGCTCCACTTCGGGCAGAGCTGTTGGAGCAGGCTGGCCTGCGCGGGCAGGTGGTGGGGGTGGCTTCGGGCGAGCCGGTCGTAGCGCCGACGAGCCTCGTTCTGGCCGAGTTGCAGGCCCCGGGCGATGGTGATCCGCTGTGTCCAGGCCGCCGCGTCGTCCTCGTGCCGGGCGGTGACGTCGATGAGCACTTGCTCAGCTCGTCGCAGGTGGTCGTGGAACTGGTCGAACTGGCTCCGGCTGACGTGCTGGGCCCGGGCGGCGCTGCGGATCCGCCAGCCGGTACGGATGAGGCAGTTTCCGAGCAGCGTCCCGGCGAGGGCGTCGGAGGGGTCCTCGTCGTACACCCGCCGGAGGAACGGCTCGGTTCCCTCCTGTTCCCCGGCGGCGGCGACGAGCAGTGTGCGGAAGGCGGGGTCGCGGTCGGCGAACAGCGCCCGCACGGCGGGCCAGTCGGCGGCGTCGAGCGCCTTGCGGAGGTCGTTGACCTCGGGGTACGCGGCACCAGCATCGAAGGTGGGGGCTGGCAGAGGGGCGGGCATGGCGGGGATCATAAGTGATCAACAAGGGCCGCGTAGGCCCCGTTTCGGGCCGGGTTCAGCCGGCGCGCAGCTCCTCCAGCACCGCCCCGGCGGCCCGCCAGCCGCTGGCGAGAGCGCCCTGGATGGACGGGCTGTCCCGGTGGTCACCGGCCACGAACAGCCCCTCCCCCAGTGACACGGGTTTGCGCAGCCGCCCCTGCGGTGGTGGCGCGGCGGGTAGCGCCTGCGGCACGGCGACTGTGGTGAGGTGTGTCCAGTCGGCTGTGGACTGACCGTACAGCCGGGTCAACTCGGCCCGGATGGTCGGCTCGGGTGGGGCGGTCGGGCCGACCACCGACGTGGCGATCAGGTGCCGTCCGGCCGGGGCGTAGGTGGGTGCCGCGTTGCTGAGCACCACCGTGTTCGCCACGATCTCCCGCCGGTCCCCGTCGACCAGCAGGATCGGTTCGGTGAGCGGCGGCTCGGGGGCGCTGTGGTAGTAGGTGGTGTAGCTGTGCATGCGTACCGTCGTCACCGCCGGAAGCAGGGCGGACGCGGCGGGCGGGTCGACGGCGACCACGACGGCCCGGCAGCGGACGTCGCCGGCCTGGGTGCGGACCCGGCCCGGGGCGACCTCGGCGACCGGGGTGTCCAGGTCGAGCAGGTCGGCGGGCAACGGGGCGGCGACGGCCCGGGGCAGCGCGGCCATCCCCTCGGCGGGCAGGCCGATGCGGCCACGGGCGAAGGAGCGCAGCACCATCGCGAGCACGTGGCTGGAGGTGGCCAGCTCCCGGTCGATGAACACGCCGGACAGGAAGGGCCGCAGCAGCTCCTCGATGATCGCGTCGGACAGGCCCGCCCGGCGTAACGCCGTCTCGGCGGTGGTCTCCGGCGCGGCGAGCAGCCGGGCCGCGGGCAGCGTGGCGCAGCCGGCGGCGAGCGCGGCGAAGCGCAGCCGGTCGCGCAGCGAGCCGACACCGGCGAGCGCGGTGCCCGGCCCGCCGGTCGGTTCGCGCACCGGGTTGACCAGCCGCGACAGGGTGTCGCCCTTGCGGACCAGCACACCGGAGGTGAAGTACCCGAGGTTGAGGCGGTCCGTGTCGAGCAGCGTGCCGAGCCGCGGGTACGCGGTGTTGAGCACCTGGAAGCCCCGGTCGACGAGGTAGCCGTCGACCACGTCGGTGGCGACTCGGCCGCCGAGGCGAGCGCCGGCCTCCAACAGCCGCCAGGGCACCCCGGCGCGGTGCAGTCGGCGGGCGGCGGCGAGGCCGGCCAGGCCACCGCCGACGACGACCACGTCGGTCTCAGCCGGCATCGCGCGCCTCCCGCTGACCGTTCGCCCGGGACAACCGGCCCGGCCACCAGATCTTCGCCCCGATGTCGTACGCCAGTGCGGGCACCAGCAACGACCGGACGACGATGGTGTCGATCAGTACCCCGATCGCGACGGCCGTACCCAACTCGACCAACACCACGAGCGGCAGGACGGCGAGGGCGGAGAACGTCGCGGCGAGCACGATGCCGGCCGAGGTGATCACCCCACCGGTGACGGCGAGGCCGGCGAGCACACCGGCGCGGGTACCCCGCCGGACCGACTCCTCGCGGACCCGGCTCATCAGGAAGATGTTGTAGTCGATCCCGAGCGCGACCAGGAACACGAACGCGAACAGCGGGAACGACGAGTCCACACCGGGGAAGCCGAGGACGTGGCGGAACAGCAGCGCGCAGAGGCCGAGGGTCGCGGCGAAGCTGAGCAGCACTGTGGCGATCAGCAGCACCGGGGCGAGCAACGCCCGCAGCAGCAGGGCCAGGATCACCGCGATGACCACCAGCACCACCGGGATGATGACGTTCTGGTCGCGCTTCGCCGCGTCCGAGGTGTCCACGTTGATCGCGGTGAAGCCACCGACCACGGCGTCGGCGTCGGGCACCTGGTGTACGGCGACGCGCAGCTCACGAATGGTCCGCTCGGCGCCGTCGCTGTCGGGTGGGTCGGTGAGGGTGGCCTCCAGTTGGACCCGCCCGTCGATGACCTTCGGTGCGGCGCCGGGGTCGGGTGGGCCGGTCTGTGGGCCGGTGGACAGGGGGCGGACGTCGGCGACGCCGCGTACGCCCTGCGCCACCTGGGCGACCTGCCGGGCGGTCTGTTCGGTGGTGAAGATGGTGGCCGGGCTGCCCGTGCCGGCCGGGTAGTGCCGGGAGATCACCTCCTGGCCGTCCACCGAGTCGACGCGTTGGGTGAACAGGTCGGACTGGCCGAGGGTGGTCGCACCGAGCTGGGTGAGCCCGAGCGTGAGCAGGGCCAGCACGACGGCGGTGCTCAGCCAGATCGGTCGGGCGTGGCGGGCCACGAAGCCGGCGATGCGACTCCAGATGCCGTGCTCCAGGCGCGGGTCGGCCTGGTCCTCGCGGGGCCGTCGCGGCCAGAACGCCCAGCGACCGCCGAGCACCAGCAGCGCGGGTAGGAAGGTGAGCATCACCAGCAGAGTGGCGGCGATGCCGATGGCGGCGACCGGGCCGAGTGCCCGGTTGGAGTTGAGGCTGGACAGCAGCAGGCAGAGCAGGCTGACGATGACCGTGCCGCCGGACGCGATGATGGCCGGGGCGGCGCCCTTCCAGGCGGCGCGCATGGCGGACCAGGGCCGGTCGTGGCGGTGCAACTCCTCGCGGTAGCGGGCGATCAGCAGCAACGCGTAGTCGGTGCCGGCGCCGAAGACCAGCACGGTGAGGATGCCCTGGGCCTGCCCGTTGAGCTTGAGCACGTCCGCGTCGGCCAGCAGGTAGACGAAGACCGAGGCGAGGGCGAACGACGTACCGGCGGCCAGCAGCGGGAAGATCCACAGCACCGGGCTGCGGTAGACGACCAGCAGGATGATCAGCACCACGACCAGGGTGACCAGCAGCAGTGGCCCGTCGATGGCGGAGAACACCTTGATCAGGTCGGCGAGCAGGCCGGCCGGCCCGGCGACGTCCACGGTGAGGCCGTCCCGGTCCCTGCCGGTGATGTCGCGCAGTCGATCGACGACAGTGCCGATCTCCTCACCCTCGGCGTCGTCCACCGGCACGACGACCTGGAGGGCCTGGCCGTCCTCGCTCGGTATCGGCGGCGGCAGCGGCGTGACCACGCCGGGCACCTGGGCGAACCGGGCGGCGTCGGCGCTCACCCGCTGCCGGTCCGCGTCGGTGATGCCGGAGGGCCGCTCGTAGACGACCAGAGCCGGGATGGTCTCCCGGTCGACGAACTGACCGGCGAGGTCCTGAGCCCGGGTCGCCTCGGCGTCGGTGGGCAGGAAGGCCGCGTTGTCGTTGGTGGCGACCTCGCTGAGGCGTCCGGCGTACGGGCCGGCCACGCCACCGATCACCAGCCAGGCCAGCACGACCGCCACCGCGACAAGTGTGGCCCGGCCGCCTCGTCCGGACATGCGTACCCACCCCAAGGAGATCGGCGCGTCGATCGACGCAGCGGAGGCTCGACATCGACCATCCTGCCGGGCAGGCAAGCCCGAAGCGGCCCAAACCTCCCATTCCACGCCCGCCCTCGCACCCTCGCGCCCTCGCGCCCTCACGCCCTCACGCCCTCACGCCTCGCGCCTCGCGCCTCGCGCCCTCACGCCCTCACGCCCTCACGCCTCGCGCCCCGCGCCCCGCGCCCCGCGCCCCGCGCCCCGCGCCCCGCGCCCCGCGCCCCGCGCCCCGCGCCCCGCCCCCCGCGCCCCGCGCCCCGCGCCCCGCGCCCCGCGCCCCGCGCCCCGCGCCCCGCGCCAAGATCGTCACAACATCGGGGATGTTGCTGCCTCAGGCACGCGGGAAGCAGCAACTTCGGGGATGTTGCTGCCTCAGGCACGCGGGAGACAGCAACATCCCGGATGTTGCTGCCACGGACGCCGGGCGGCACGGACGCCGGACGCGCGCAAACGCCGGGCGGCACGGACGCCGGGCGGCACATGCGGAAACGCCCGTCGGCATCGGGCCGACGGGCGTTGGGTGAAGAAGCTCCCCCGATTGGACTCGAACCAATAACCTGCCGGTTAACAGCCGGCTGCTCTGCCAATTGAGCTACAGGGGATCGTGCACCGCCCGGAATCGGATCTCGCCGACGCCGTGCGACGGGACAAGAGTACAGGACTTCCCCCGGTGGCGGTCCAGTGGGTTCCACCCGGGCACCTGATGATCGACACTCGCAGGTCAGGTGCCACGACACATCGACATACGGGGTAAATCGCCATCCCGGCCCAGACATGCTTGAGCGGGGAGCAGGATGGGTAGTTAGCTGCGGACAGAGGACGCAGGCGCGAACATGTCGCCGTCCGACGGGGCGACTCGCCGGGGCGATGGCGCGTCAGGTACGGAAGGAGCCGCCATGCGCGGAAAGATCATGTTTCTTGGCGGGCTGGCTGCGGGCTTCGTCCTGGGCGCCCGTGCCGGCCGGGAGAAGTACGAGGAGCTCGTGGTCCGGGGCCGCAAGGTGCTCGACCACCCGACCGTCCAGGAGGCGGCCGGGGTCGCGCAGGCCCAGGCGAACAAGCTCTACAGCGAGGGCAAGGACAAGCTCGGCCAGACCAAGCTGGGCGAGAAGCTGGGCACCGGCAACGGCAGCACCGGCAAGCAGGAGTTGACCGCCGCCGAC
The DNA here is from genome assembly GCF_029581455.1 of Micromonospora sp. WMMD964. Lineage (NCBI taxonomy): Bacteria > Bacillati > Actinomycetota > Actinomycetes > Micromonosporales > Micromonosporaceae > Micromonospora > Micromonospora sp. WMMD964. The sequence continues at coordinate 6,395,936 of NZ_CP120860.1, forward strand.
GACGCGTTCGCCGGCACGCCCGCCACCGTGGGCGCGAAGGCGGGCACCAACACGGTCGGCACGACCTCCGGGTCGCCGTCGTCCATGAACCCCCGCACCAAGCCGTCCGGCTCGGGCACGAACGCCAGCACGCTCTGACCCATCGCACCTCGACGGGCCGGTCGCCACACGGCGACCGGCCCGTGGTCTGTCCGAGGTGCGGTCAGTCCTTGCTGCTGAACGCCGCGTCGAAGGCGGCGCTCGGAGCGTCGAAGGCGAGCCGGCGGACGAACTGCAACGCCTCCGGGGCGCCGACGAGCCGGTCCATCCCGGCGTCCTCCCACTCGACCGAGATCGGGCCCTCGTAGCCGATCGCGTTCAACGCACGGAAGCAGTCCTCCCAGGGGACGTCACCGTGCCCGGTGGAGACGAAGTCCCAGCCGCGGCGCAGGTCGGCCCAGGGCAGGTGCGAGGCGAGCCGGCCACGCCGGCCGTCCCCGGTACGCACCTTGGCGTCCTTGCAGTCCACGTGGTAGATGCGGTCGGCGAAGTCGAAGATGAAGTTCACCGGGTCCAGTTCCTGCCACACGAAGTGCGACGGGTCCCAGTTCAGCCCGAACGCGGGCCGGTTGCCGATCGCCTCCAGCGTCCGCTTCGTCGTCCAGTAGTCGTACGCGATCTCGCTCGGGTGCACCTCGTGGGCGAACCGCACGCCGACCTCGTCGAACACGTCGAGGATCGGGTTCCACCGGTCGGCGAAGTCCTGGTAGCCGCGCTCGATCATCGACGGCGGCACCGGCGGGAACATCGCCAGGGTGTGCCAGATCGACGAACCGGTGAAGCCGACGACCGTCTTCACCCCGAGCTTCGCGGCCGCCCGCGCGGTGTCCTTGATCTCCTCGGCGGCCCGCTGACGGACCCCCTCGGGCTCACCGTCGCCCCAGATCCGGGCGGGCAGGATGTCCTGGTGCCGCTCGTCGATCGGGTGGTCACAGACCGCCTGACCGACCAGGTGGTTGGAGATCGTGAAGACCTGAAGGTTGTGCTTGGCGAGGGTCTCCTTCTTACGCTCGACGTAGGAGTCGTCGGCGAGTGCCTTGTCGACCTCGAAGTGGTCGCCCCAGCAGGCGATCTCCAGACCGTCGTAGCCCCACTCGGAGGCGAGCCGGCAAACCTCCTCGAACGGAAGGTCGGCCCACTGGCCGGTGAAGAGCGTGATGGGTCGCGCCATTGTTCTTCTCCCCTGTTGTCATGGGGATTCCAGGTGCGGACCGGGGCGAGGGTGACCGGACGTACGCGACGCCGGGCGGGCACCGGTGGGTGCGGAACACACCTGAGCCCGGCGGGTTGCGCCTCCCACCGGGTCACCGGCCACCAGCACGGTCGCCGACCCCACCCTATTTCCGTGGCACCCCATCGCGAAAGCCCCACGGGCCGATCATCACTCGGCCACCTCCTCGGGCGCGGGCAGCGTGACCGTCACGGTGAAGCCGCCACCGGCACGCGGGCCGGCGGAGAACGTGCCGCCGAGCCGCTCGGCGCGTCTGCGTACCCCGAGTAGACCCTGCCCGGTGTGGTGGGCGATCCCGCCCGACGGCGCTGGACCGGCGCCGTCGTCGCGTACCTCGATGGTGATGCCGGTGGCGTCGTAGCGCAGGCGGACCGCGACCGGCGCGCCCGGGGCGTGCCGGCACGCGTTGGTCAGGGCCTCCTCGATGATCCGGTACGCCACGACGTCGACCGGCCCGGGCAGCGGCCGAGGGTAACCGGCCAGGCTCCAGCGCACCGGCTGGCCTGCGGCGAAGCCCTCCACCAGCGCGTCGAGGCGGTTCAGGCTGGGAGCCGGCCCGGTCGACGGATCGGGCTCCTCGGCCCCGTGCAGCAGCCGGTGCCCGTGCGCCTGCACCATCCGGCGCCACTGCGCCATACGCCCCATGCTGGTCAAGGTACGGCAGTGGCCTGTGAGCCGGGCCCCGGGCGGCGCCCGGCGCGGGGCCGTGACCGGCGTGAGCGTCATACCTGTGCACGACGCGCAGGTATGACGCTCACCGGGGCACTGCCTCGGGAAGGGCCGCCGCCAGGTCGGGTCGTGACGGCGGCTCCTCCCGGCTCAGTGGGTCAGGGCAGGGTCCACTTCTGGTTGGCCGCGTTCAGGCAGGTCCAGAGGTGCACGACGGTGCTGTCCGCCGAGTTGTTGCCGGAGACGTCCAGGCACTTGCCCGACGACGGGTTGCGCAGGGTGCCGTCGGACTGCGCCGCCCAGTTCTGGGCGCCGCTGCCGTTGCAGGTCCAGAGCTGGATCTTGGTGCCGTTGGCGGTGCCGCTGCCGTTGACGTCCAGGCACTTGCCGAGCGCCTTGATCGTCGGCGTCGGCGTCACGGTCCAGGTCTGCGCCGCGCTGCCGTTGCAGGTGTAGATCTGGACCTGGGTGCCGTCGGCGGTGCCGCCGTTGCGCACGTCCAGGCACTTGCCGGCCAGGCCCTTGATCGGGCCGACCCCGGTGCTGCCACCGCTGCCCTTGACCAGTGTGAAGTCGTCGACGTCGAAGAGCCCGGTGCCGCTACCGGTGAAGGTGAGGTAGAGGTTCTGGGTGCTGGACGGGACGTTGGACAGCGTGGTGCTCACGTTGGCGTACGTGTCCCAGCTGCCGGTGTTCGGCACCGCGACGGTGCCGAGCACGGGGCCGGTGGCCGAGCCGGTGCGCACCTGGATGCTGCCGCCCGCGCCGCCGGAGACGACCCGGGTCGTGAACGAGGTGACACCGGTCAGGTTGACGCCGTTGTACGCGGCCCAGTCGCCCGGCTCGATGTAGCCGAGCGTCTGCCCACCGTTGGCGCCCGCCTTGGTGAAGGCGGAGACCCCGTTCGCCGAGCTGAACGCCTCGGCCTGGATCGTGGTGTTCCCCGTCGGCGGCGGCGTGGTGCCCAACTCCTTGATCCGGATGTTGCGGAAGTAGGCGTCGTCACCGGTGCCGTGGTTCTGGATGCCGATGTGACCGGCCAGTGACCGGACCGGATTGGTGTTGGTGAAGTCGTTGATCTTCACGCCGTTGAGGAAGATCTGCAGCCGCTCACCTTCGACCAGCAGCTCGTAGGTGTTCCATTCCCCCGGTGCGTTCAGCGCCGCGTCACGGGCGGCGATGTCGGCCGACTTGAACGTGTAGACCGCCCCGGTGGTGCGGTCGGCCGCGTCGGTCGCGTCGATCTGGATCTCGTAGCCGTTGTCGACGGCCGACCAGGGGTCACTGGACGGCGGGAACCCGATGAAGATGCCGGAGTTGTCGTCCCCGGCCAGCTTCCAGTCCAGCTTCAACGAGTAGTTGGTGAACTGCTTGGCGTTGTACCAGAACAACCCCATGCCGCCGACCGAGGTCAGGGTGGCGTCGGAGTTGGTGAAGCTACCCGGGCCGGCCTGCGACCAGCCGGTCGTCGAGCCGTTGAAGATCGGGGTGTAGCCGGTCTCGGGCCGGCAGTCGGCCTTGCTCCGGCCGGAGGCGTACCGGATGCCGCCGAGCAGGTGGTTACGGAAACCCGACTCCGCGTACGACGCCTGGGTGTGCCCGGCGCCGGTGTAGAAGGACCGGCCGCCGTTGTAGCTCTTGCACCAGCTCAGCGGGTGGTCGGCACCCATCCCGCCGCCGGAGTACGACGACTCGTCGAGCGTGGCGAGCACGTGCGCGGTCGACCGGGGGTTGGTCCGGTAGTTGTACCACTCGTCGGTGCGGGTCCAGGTCTGCGGCAGGTGTCCGGTCGCCGCGTGGCCCCGGTCCTCCACCTTGATGTTGGCCTGCTGGATGGCCGGGTGCGAGGCGAACCACGCGCCCACCAGGTTGCCGTAGAACGGCCAGTCGTACTCGGTGTCCGCGGCCGCGTGCACACCGACGTAGCCGCGCCCGGAGGCGATGTACGACTCGAAGGCGGTCTGTTGGCTGGCGTTGAGCACGTCGCCGGTGGTGTTGAGGAAGACGACCGCCTCGTACTGGTTCAGGTTGCTGGTGGTGAACGCGGCGGCGTCCTCGGTGGCGGTGACGGTGAAGTTGTTCGCCGCACCCAGGTCGCGGATGGTCTGGATGCCGACCGGGATCGCGTCGTGCCGGAAACCGGCGGTCTTGGAGAACACCAGGACGTCGTAGGGGGCGTCGGCGGCGCTGGCCGGGGTGGCCGGTGTCGTACAGGCGAGGACGGCGAGTGCGGCCATGGCCGCACCGAGGACGGGTCGCAGGCGTCTGCGCATATCGCTCTCCTAATCGCGGTTAGGAGGGGCCCCAAACCCCGAGACTAGTCGTTGACCGGGGCCCCTCCTGCCAGCTCAGGGCAGGGTCCACTTTTGGTTGGCGGCACCGCTGACGCAGGTCCACAGGTGGACCACGGTGCTGTCGGCGGAGTTGTTGCCGGAGACGTCGAGGCACTTGCCGGACGCCGGGTTGCGCAGCGTTCCGTCGGCCTGCGCGGACCAGTTCTGCGCGGCGGTCCCGTTGCAGGTCCAGAGCTGGATCTTGGTGCCGTCCGCGGTGCCGGCACCCGAGACGTCCAGGCACTTACCCAACGACTTGATCGTCGAGTTCGGGGTGACCGCCCAGGTCTGCGCCGCGCTGCCGTTGCAGGTGTAGATCTGGATCTGCGTGCCGTCGGCGGTGGCGGCGTTGCGCACGTCCAGACACTTGCCGCCCAGTCCCTTGATCGCCCCGGCCCCGCCGGCCGGCGGCGTGCCGGTGACGAAGGTGAAGGCGTCCAGGTCGTAGAGCGCCCCGGTGCCCGATCCGGCGAAGGTCAGGTAGAGCGTGGTCGTGCCGGTCGGCGGGTTGGTGATCGTCCCGGTCACCGTGGTGAACGTGTCCCAGCCGCCGGTCACCGGGACCGTGGCCGAGCCGAGCACCGTGCCGGTGGCCGAGCCGGCCCGGACCTGGAGGGTGCCACCGGCGCCCGCCGAGGAGACCCGGGCGTTGAACGAGGTCACGTTGCCCAGTCGGTACGGCTGGAACGCGATCCAGTCGCCGTTGTTGATGTCGCCGACGGTCTTGCCGCCCTCGGCCGGGGTCTTGCTGAACACGTTGATCCCGGACGAGGTGGCGTAGAACTCGGCCTGCCGGTGCCGTGGCGGCAGCGTGTGCTGGGTGTGCGTGGTCAGCCCACCGGCGTCGGTGTACTCGGCGTCGAAGATCGCGAAGATGTTCGCCGCGTCGTCGTGCTCACCGTCGACCGGGATGGTGATCGAGCCCGAGCAGCCGTTCTGCGAGGTGATCTGGTGCCCGTGCTGGTCGTGGCCGAGCACGTAGGTCATCTTGACCTTCGTGCAGTCGATCGTGCCGTCCTCCGGGTCGGTGACCGTGATGCTGAACGGCACCGTGTCACCGAAGCCGAACAGCTGGCCGTTGCCCGGGCTGTTGATGGTCACCGTCGGGGCGGTGTTGCCGACGTTGATCCGCACGCTGCTGCTGCCGGTGGCGCCCTGCGGGTCGCGGACCGTCAGCGTGGCGGTGTAGGTGCCGTTGGTGGTGTACGTCTTGGTGGGGTTGGCCGCGGTCGAGGTGGTGCCGTCACCGAAGGCCCACGAGTAGGTCAGGGTGCCGCCCTCGGGGTCGGACGAGCCGGCCGAGGAGAAGGTCACCGCGAGCGGCGCCGCGCCGGAGGTGCGGTTGGCACCGGCCACGGCGGTGGGCGCCCGGTTGCCGCCGCCGACGTAGTCGAAGCGGTAGAGCGCCGAGTTGGCGTCACCGTTGAAGTAACCGGTGCCGTAGTCGAGCACGTAGTACGCGCCGTCCGGGCCGAACGCCGAGTCCATCACCTGCTTGCCGACCCAGGGGAAGGTGTCGATGGTGCCCCGGGAGCCGTCGGAGTTGACGTGGATCGGCTTGATCCAGCCCCGGCCGAACTCGGTGGCGAAGAACTGCCCGTCGAAGGACTGCGGGAACTTCGTGGTGGAGGTCGACGACGCGTTGTACCGGTAGACCGGGCCGCCCATCGGCGACTCGGAGCCGCCGCCGAACTCGGTCGGGGTGCCGGCGTCACCGGCGTACCGGATCCAGGCCGGTTGCGCGGGCGGCAGGGTGGTCCGGCCGGTGTTGCGGAACGAGTTGTTGGTCGGCCCGCCGGTGCAGTTGTACTTCGCCCCGCTGGCGTTGGTGGCGAAGTCCCACTCGTTGTACGTCTCGGTCGTGGTGTTGGTGCCGGTGCAGTACGGCCAGCCGTAGTTGCCCGGCGCGGCGACCCGGTTGAACTCCACCTGGCCGGAGGGCCCACGGGTGGAGCTAGTGGAGCCGGCGTCCGGCCCGTAGTCACCCACGTAGACGACCCCGGTGGCCTTGTCCACGCTGATCCGGAACGGGTTACGGAAGCCCATCGCGTAGATCTCCGGGCGCGTCTGGGCCGTGCCGGGCGCGAACAGGTTGCCCGACGGGATGGAGTACGTCCCGTTCGCGTTCACCTTGATCCGCAGGATCTTGCCCCGCAGGTCGTTGGTGTTGCCCGCGCTGCGCTGCGCGTCGTACGCCGGGTTGCGGTTGGTCCGCTCGTCCAGCGGCGAGTAGCCGGCGGACTCGAACGGGTTGGTGTCGTCACCCGTCGACAGGTAGAGGTTGCCGGCCGCGTCGAAGTCGATGTCCCCACCGACGTGGCAGCACATGCCCCGGTTGGCCGGCACGTCGAGCACGTCGACCTTGCTGGACTGGTTGAGCGTGAAGTCGGAGTTGAGCGTGAACCGGGAGAGGCGGTTCACCCCGTTCCAGGCGGAGAAGTCGGTGCCGGTGGCCGGCGCGTCACCGGCGGGGGTGGAGAGCGGCGGGGCGTAGTAAAGGTAGATCTGCCGGTTGCTGGCGAAGCCCGGGTCGACGCCGACGCCCTGCAACCCCTCCTCGTCGTGGGTGTAGACCGACAGCGTGCCGATCACCGAGGTGGTGCCGGCCGCGTCGGTGCGGCGCAGGGTGCCGTTGCGGGCGGTGTGCAGGACGGAACGGTCCGGCAGCACCGCCAGTGACATCGGCTCACCCATGTCGCTCACCCCGCGGGCGAGTTCGACCTGCTGGAAGTCGGTGGCGACGATCGTGTGCGCCTGCGCGGGGGCCGTGCCGACGGCGAGGGAGACGGCGCCGGTGGTGGCCGCCAGCAGCAGCGCCGATCCGGCGGAGAACCATCGTCGGGACCGTTGTCGTGGAGTGTCCTGCATGGACATGGGTGCTGCCCCTTCCTGACGAGTGACTGCCAGGCCGGGCGCGCGCCGTCGCGCCGGATGCCGTAGCGGTGGTGGGGGTCGTGGGTTACCGCGCCGCCGGTTCACCTCGACGAAACATTGTCGTGTTGGTCACGACACTAAGTTGAAGGTGTCGATGTGTCCATACCTTCCGGTAGTTCAGCATCAACTTTTGTCAATCTGATCGAAAGTCGCGGGTCAGGCGTGGCGGTCGATCGCCTGGCCGGCCAGCGCGACGAGCGCCGAGCGCGCCTCGTCGGCCACCGCCGCGGCCCGCAGGGCCACGAGCGCGGCCTCGGTCCGAACCCGGATCATCTGCTCGATCCGCTCCCGGGCGCCGGTCGCCTCGATGATCCCGCGAAGCTCCGCGGCACCGTCGGCGTCCAACGCCGGATTGCCGAACAGCTCCCGCAGCCGGGCGGTCTGTGACCGGTCCGCGGCGCTGCGGGCCAGCGCCATCATCACCGTGGGCTTGCCCTCACGCAGGTCGTCCAGGACGGACTTGCCGGTCACCGCCGGGTCCCCGAAGACCCCCAACACGTCGTCGCGGAGCTGGAAAGCGTCGCCCAGCGGGTCACCGAACTCCTCCAGCGCGGCGATCAACTCGGGACCCGCGCCGGCCAGGGCAGCGCCGATCTGCAACGGCCGGGTGACCGTGTACCGGGCGGCCTTCATCCGGATCACGGTGAGCGCGCTGGCCACCGAACCGTCACCCACGCCCGAGACCAGGTCCAGGTACTCCCCCGCGATCACCTCGGTACGCATCAGCGCGAACACGCCGTACCCCCGGTGCACCTGCTCGGTGCTCAACCCGCACTCGTGGAACATCTGGTCCGACCAGGCCGCGCAGAGGTCCCCGCAGAGCAGCGCGGTGTTGCGACCGTACGCCTCCGGGTCGCCCCGCCACGACGACCGGGCGTGCAGGTCGGCGAAGAGGCGGTGCACCGACGGCTCACCCCGGCGGCGGTCGCTGCCGTCCAGGATGTCGTCGTGGATCAACGCGAAGGCGTGGAACAACTCCAGGGCCGCCGCGGCCACGACGATCGGGGTGCCGTCGGCCGCGCCCGCGCCCCGCCAGCCCCAGTAGCAGAAGAGCGGACGCAGTCGCTTCCCACCGGCGAGCACGAACCGTTGCAGCGCGGTGAACACGCCGCGCGGCGCGCCGTCGGGCCAGTCCGGGCCCTGCCGCTCCAGGAACCCGGCCAGCTCCGCGTCGAACCGCGCCCGCAATCCACTCGTGTCGGTGGGCGCGACGGTGACCGTCATGTCCGCTTCCCCGAACCGCTCGTGCCGTCGACGCCTAATCCGGCCAGCTCCAGCAGCAACCCCTTGACCTCGGTGGCCGCGATCCGGTCCCGGGCCGCCGTCGGGTCGGAGCAGAGCAGCACCGGGGCGTCCGCCGGGTCGTCCGGCAGCCGCCCGTGGGAGCCGCGTACCGCCCGGGCACCGGCGTCCAGGCCGACCGCGCTCATCAGGTAGCGCATGCCGAGCTTCTTGCGGGCCAGCGCCACCCCCGCCCGGCGCTTCGCCGCACCAGGATCCGCGGGGTCGAAGAACAGCTCGGCGGGGTCGTACCCCGGCTTCCGATGGATCTCCACGAGCCGGGCGAAGTCCGGTGCCCGGTCGTCGTCCAGCCAGTAGTAGTACGTGAACCAGGCGTCCGGCTCGGCCACCAGCACCAACTCACCCGCACGCGGATGGTCCAGCCCGTGCGCGGCCTTGCCGTCGGCGTCGAGCACCTCGGCCACCCCGGGCAGGTTCGCGCAGAGCTTCGCCACCGCCGGCACGTCGGCCGGGTCCTTGACGTAGACGTGGGCGACCTGGTGATCGGCGACCGCGAACGCCTTCGACGTCCACGGGTCGAGGTACTCCATGCCCGCCTGGGTGTGCACCCGCAGCAGGCCCTCGCTGCGCAGCAACCGGTTGACGTCCACCGGCCGGGACACGTCGGTGATGCCGTACTCGGACAGCACCACCACTGTCGCGTCCCGGGCCCGGGCGGCGTCCAGCAGTGGGCCGAGCACCGCGTCCAGCTCGGCCGCCGCGGCGGCGGCCTGGGCCGACGACGGGCCGAACCGTTGCAGGTCGTAGTCCAGGTGCGGCACGTAGACCAGGGTCAGGTCGGGTGACACGTCGGCCAGGATCTGCTCGGCCGCCTGGCAGATCCACTTCGACGACGGCAGGCCCGCCGTCGGGCCCCAGTAGGTGAACAGCGGGAAGGTGCCCAACCGGCCGGTGAGCGCGTCGTGCAGCTCCGGCGGGTCGGTGTAGCAGTCGGGTTCCTTGCGCCCGTCGGCGTAGTACACCGGACGCGGGGTGACCGTCCAGTCGACGTCCGCGCCCATGGCGTACCACCAGCAGACGTTGGCGACGGTGTAGCCGGGCTCGGCCCGACGGGCCGCCTGCCAGAGCTTCTCCCCGCCGACCAGCGCGTTGTGCTGCCGCCACAGCAGCACCTCACCCAGCTCCCGGAAATACCATCCGTTGCCGACGATCCCGTGCCCGCTGGGCGGTTCGCCGGTGAGGAAGGTCGACTGCACCGAGCAGGTCACCGCGGGCAGCACGGTGCCCAGCTCGGCCCGGAAGCCGCCGTCGGCGACCCCCCGCAGTCGGGGCATGTGCGCCAGCAGGCGGGGGGTCAGCCCCACCACGTCGAGCACCACCAGTCGGCGGCTCATCGCGTCCCTCCCATCGTCACTGTTCGCTCCGTGGTCAGACCAAGGCCGACCAGTTCGTCCCGGGCGAAGGCCAGCTCGGCGGCGATGCCGGCGGCCAGCTCCGCGTCGGTGCCGGGCCGCCGTGCGGCGGGCAGCACCCCCCAGGTGTACGTCTCGACGTCGAGGTGGTCGCAGCCGGCGACCGGGCCGTCGAAGAGCGCTCTCAGGGCTGCGCGCAGAACCGGCAGCGTCGAGCCGAGCGGTTCCTCGGGTGGGGCGTGCAGGGGCACGTGGTAGTGCACCCGCCACGGTCCGGGCAGCGCCCGGTCCAACGCCTCGTCCAGGTCGTCCGCCGCGTACGACTCATCGGCCGGGTCGGGTAGGCCGGCGCAACCGGCGCCCCGGGTCTGGTGCAGGAAGCGCGGCTCCACCCAGCGGCGCAACGCGTCCGCCCCGCCCGCCGGGTCGGCCGCCTCGACGGCGGCGGAGACCTGCACCTTCACCACCGGCAGCCCGGCCGCCCGCAGTCGCCCGAGCGCCTCGGCCGGCTCCTCCCAGGCGCACGCCAGGTGGGCCAGGTCGAGACACACGCCCAGCCGGTCGGTGTCCATCCCGGACAGCAGCGCGGCGGCCTGGCCGCTGCTCTCCACCACGCAGCCCGGCTCCGGCTCGAAGGCGACCCGCACCTCCCGGCCGGTGTCGCGCTGCACCTCGGCCAGGCCGGCGGCGAGCTGGTCCAGCCGCCGTCGAGCCGCGTCGGCCCGCCCGGCGTCCCACGGCTGTCGCCAGGCCAGCGGCAGGGTGGAGATCGACCCCCGGGCGGCGTCGTCGGGTAGCAGGTCGGCGAGCACCCGGGCCAGGTTCAGCGTGTACGTCAGGCGCTGCTCGGTGGTCCAGTCGGGGTGGTACACGTCCTGCTTGACCACGGGCGCCTGGAAGGCCGCGTACGGGAAGCCGTTGAGGGTGACCACCTCCAGGCCGCGCGCGTCCAGTGCGGCGCGCAGCCGACGACGGAGTCCCGGGTCGGCGGCCAGCTCGGCGGCGACCGGGGCGGCCAGCCACAGGCCGAGCCCGAGCAGGTCGCTGCCGAGCGCCTCGCGCACCGGCACGGCGTAGGTGTCCAGTTGACCGAGGATGCCGGCGAGGTCCTCGGCGGGGTGCACGTTCGTGCAGTAGCCCAGGTGGACCGTCTCACCGCCGGCATGCCGCAGCCGCATCAGCTTCCGCCGCGCAGGATCGAGTTGCCGGTCTCCGGGTCCACGGCGGCGGGGTCCTCCAGGTCGCTGAGGTCGAGCCGCCCGGACTGCCCGTAGAACTCCACCGGGTTGCGCCACAGCACCTTGTCGACGTCGTCGTCGCTGAACCCGGCCCCCAGCATCGCCTCGCCGGTGGCCCGGGTCAGCAACGGGTCCGAGCGCCCCCAGTCGGCGGCCGAGTTGACCAGCATGCGGTCCGTGCCGTACTCGCGCAGCAGCTCGACCATCCGCGACGGGGTCATCTTGGTGTCCGGGTAGATGGAGAAGCCCAGCCAGCAGCCGCTGTCCCGGACCAGCTTGACGGTCACCTCGTTGAGGTGGTCGACCACCACGCGACCGGCGTCGATGCCGGATTCGGCGACCACGGCCAGGGTGCGTTCGCAGCCGCGCGCCTTGTCCCGGTGCGGGGTGTGCACCAGCGCCGGCAGCTCGTACGCCACGGCGAGGGCGAGCTGCGCCGCGAACGCCTCGTCCTCCTCCGGCGTCATCGAGTCGTACCCGATCTCGCCGACCGCCACCACCGCGTCCTTGTCCAGGTAGCGGGGCAGCAGGTCGAGGACCGGGCGGCACCGCGGGTCGTTGGCCTCCTTGGGGTTGAGCGCGATCGTGGCGAAGTGGCGCACTCCGAACTGACCGGCCCGGAACGGCTCCCAGCCGATCAGCGAGTCGAAGTAGTCGACGAACGACGCGGCGCTGGTGCGCGGCTGACCCAACCAGAACGCCGGCTCCACCACCGCGCGTACCCCGGCGGCGGCCATCTGTTCGTAGTCGTCGGTGGTGCGCGAGGTCATGTGGATGTGGGGGTCGAAGATGCGCATTCACGCCTCCCGGGGCAGTGCGGCGGTGAGCCGGTCGAGCAGGTCGGTGGCGTCGGCGGGCAGGTCCCGACCGGCGGCGTGTCGTTCGGCGGCGAGCGCGGCCAGCATGGCGGCCAACTCCCCGTCGGCCCGCGCGTCCAGGTCGGCGACCGCGGCCAGGGGCACACCGCTGAACACGCACTTGAGCACCGCCTGCCGCCAGGCGGCCGGGTCGAGGTGCCGGGCGTACGGGCCGAGCGCGGCGGCGACCAGGCGGGTGTCGTTGGTGCGGATCGCGTCGTGCAGCAGCGGCACGGCGGCGTCGTCGATCGGCAGCAGTGGCAACGCCCGCAGCACCGCTCGCCGTTCGGCCGCGTCACCGTGCTGGTAGAGGCTCTCGGCGTACCCGGCGTGGTCGCGCGGCAGCGCGGTGAGCAGCAGCACCCGGGCCGCGTCGTCGGCGGTCCAGCCGGGCGCGTCGGGTAGCGCGCCTCGACCGCAGCGCCGACCCACGGCGGGGAAGAGCCGGGTGATCTCGGTGGGCTCGGCCGCGACCCGGCGCAGCGCCGTGTCCAACCAGTCGGGATCGGGTACGCCTCGCAGCGCGGCCCGCAGTGAATCCGGTGTCATCCCGTCTCCTCCCCTTGTCGCTACGCCAGCACCCCGGTGCCCTTTGCTCTGCACCTACATATGCACCGGGGTGTCTGTGGCAGGTGTCGCATCGGCGGGTGCAGAGCAAAGGGTGCGAGCACTGTGACCGGCGGCCGCCTCGGCAGCGGCTCGCAGGAACTCGATCGACCGGGCGGCCACGGCGGGTGCGGCGTGCGAGTCGCGGGGTAGTTCCACCGCGACCAGCCCGCGATAGCCGGCCGCCGCCAGGGCCGCCAGCACCGGCGGGAAGTCGATCTCACCGACGCCGAATTCCAGGTGTTCGTGCACGCCCCGACGCATGTCGTCGATCTGCACGTTGACCAGGTGTGCGGCCACCTCGGTGACGCACTGCGGCACCGGCCACGGCTCCAGGCAGCGACAGTGGCCGATGTCGAGGGTGATGCCGAACCGGGCCGGGTCACCGAGCGCGGCGCGCAGCCGACGCCAGTCGGCGATGTCCTGCACGAGCATGCCCGGCTCCGGCTCGAAGCCGAGGGTGACGCCAGCGGTGTCGGCCGCGTCGACGACTGTGGCGCAGCCGGCCACCAGCCGGTCCCAGGCGCACTGCGGAGACACCGACTCGGGCCGGACACCGGCCCAGAACGACACCGCCTCGGCGCCCAGGTCCGCGCCGATCCGGACGGCCCGGCGCAGGAACTCGATCCGCCGGGTCGGGTCGTCGTGCAGCAACGTCGGCGCGTGCTTGTGCCACGGGTCGAGCAGGTACCGGGCCCCGGTCTCGATCACCACCGCGAGCCCCAGCTCGTGCAACCGGCGGCTGACGGCGGCCACCCGACGGGGGAGGCCGGGCGCGAACGGGTCCAGGTAGTCGTGGTCCAGGGTGAGCGCCACCCCGACGTAGCCGAGATCGGCGATGACGGCGAGCGCGTCGTCGAGGCGGTGGTTGTTGAAGCCGTTCGTCCCGTACCCGAGCCGCAGCGTGGTGGCATCGCCGGCCGGCAGGCCCGGCGGGGTGGCGCCCGCGGCCGGCGGGGCGGGCCGGGCCTGGGGAACAGTCATGTCGGGGAGACCTTCCGGGCCAACCGTCGGCCCAGCGGCGCGGCCGCCGCGACGGCCAACCCGAGCAGGCCGGCTCCACCCCGAGCGGTCAACGCACCCTGGAGGGCGGGCAGGCCGGTGATCCCCGCGCCGACGGCGGCGCGGATCCGACCGGCCGACGGGTCACGGACCACCTCGACCTGGGCCGCCCCGTAGCGGGCCGCGTACCACCCGGCCAGCACGGCGGGCAGCACGGCGGGCAGCACGGCCGCGACACCGGCCGGCCGGGACCGCTCGGGGTGCGCGGCGGACGGGTCGTCCGGTCGTCGGATGATCGCGCGTCGGGTGGCCGGGACGGCGGCACTGGCGGCGACCACAGCCGTGCCCGCGAGGGTGCGCATGGGCAGGGTGGCCTCGGCTCCGCTGACCTCGCGGCGGGACAGCGCGGTCACCGTCCAGGTGTGCGCGGCGACCGTCGCCGCCGCCGGTAACGCCCGGGTCAGCCGACCGCCGGATGCGCCGAGCAGCACGTCCAACCCTCGACAGGCGGCCATCACGGCCGGGCCGGCGGCGGTGTTCTTGGCCAGCAGGTCGTACCCCCAGATGGTGGCGGCCAGCGGCACGGCGAGCGCGGCGGCGCGGCGACCGCCCACGGCGGCGGCCAGGCCCACGCCCGCGGCCGTGAGGCCCGCGGCGAGACCGACCGCGGCGGCCGGGGTGACCCGCCCGCTGGGGATGGGCCGCTCAGGGCGTTCCTCGGCGTCCAGGCCACGGTCGGCCCAGTCGTTGGCGGCCATCCCGGCCCAGTAGAGCAGCACCGAGGCGCCGGCCAGGGCAGGGGTACGCGGACCCAACGCCCCGGCCGCCGCCGCTCCGGCGACCACGTCACCGGGCACCGAGAGCGCGGCCGGTGCCCGGACCAGCTCGGCGAGGTCAGCCAACGTTGTCATGGTCACCGTTCCCACCGGCGTGCAGGTGTCTGGTGAAGTCGGTCAACCGGGCCCACTGCTCGCCCAGCGAGTGGGTGGGCGCGCCGATCGGGTCCTTGAAGAAGAACCCCAGCTCGGCCAGCGGGCCCACCCGCCCGGCGGCGTGCGCGGCGGCGGTGAGCCGGGCCAGGTCCAGCACCAGCGGCGCGGCCAGCGCGGAGTCGCAGCCATGCCAGGTGAACTCCATCCGCATGCCGGTGCCGAGGAAGCCGGCGAAGGTGATCAGATCCCAGGCGGTCTTGAAGTCGCCCAACTCCTCGACGTACTCGATGCGCGTGCCGCCCTGCGGGACGTAGCCCAGCGTCTCGCCGAGCACCCGCTGCTTGCTCTGCACCTTCGCCGCGTTCGCGGCCGGGTCGGCCAGAGTGGCGCCGTCGCCACCACCGAGCAGGTTGAACCCGGACCAGGAGCGCACGTCCAGGTTGCGCATCGCGAACATCGGCGCGAGCACCGACTTGACCAGCGTCTCCCCGGTCTTGCCGTCGTGCCCCGCGTACGGCAGGCCGGCCTCTTCGGCCAGCGCCGCCAGGGCGGGCAGCCGCAGCCCGGTGGACGGGGTGAAGTCGACGTACGGACAACCGGCCAGCAGCGCCGCGTACGCGTAGAGGGAGCTGACCGGCAGCACGTCGTCCGGCCCGGCGAGGGCCGCTCGCAGTGCGGCCGGGTCGGCGTGCCCGGGGTGCGGCTGCGGGGCCGGCTCGGTGGCGGAGACGTTGACCACCACCACCCGGTCCAGCTCGTGCCGCTCGCGGAAGCCAGTCAGGTCGCGGACCACCGCCTCGGCCCGGTCGGCCTGGGTGTCGCCGACCGGAGCGGGGCGCAGCTCCTGCTCGACCACGCCCAACTCGTCGCGGAGCGCGGCGACCAGCCGCCACGGGATGACGCCGGCGTCGGCGAGGGTCTCGGCGCGCTTGCACAGCGGGGTGGTGGCCAGGTCGTGACCGCCGAAGACGAGGTCGGCGAAGCCCGGCAGAGCGGGGCCTCGCAGCTCGGGGAGCTCGGTGACGCAGCCGGTCGGTCCGGCCAGGCCGGCCCGCAGCGCGAGCCCTCCGACGATGCTGGTGGTCGCGACGGATCCGCGCGCTCCTACCAGCCAGACACCTGTTCGCATGGTGCTCCTTCCCCGTTCACGAGGAACCGTCGGTACCACTAAATATAGGAATATCAGAATATCTTTCGGAAAGATACGGCCTTGGTCGAGGGGCCCCGTCCGCCCTCCCCGCACCGGATCGGCACCGGTTTCCGACGTCGGCGTCGGCGGCGACGACGCCGGACCGGATTCCGGCCCGGGTACAGGCAGACGGGGCTTGGTAGACAGGGTCGGGTCGGCGTCTCGACCCTGTCTCCCCCGCATCCGACCGATCGGGGCGTTGGCATGCCCCGGTCGGGCGTCTCAGGCCGCCGCGCCCACCAGGTCACCGGACGCGCGACCCGCCGGACGTCGGCGAGTGCATGCGGTACGGGTGGGGGCAACGGCGGGCGGTCTGGTCAGGTCCTACGGATTCCACCGATGGTGGCGGTCCTCCGGTGCGGCCGGGGAATCCCGGTCCGGTCGCACCGGACGACCGTCCTGCTCGTGCGCCACCGGGCCGTCAGGCCCGGCCGCACGCTCTCCGACGCCGACCTCGTTCCGGCCGCGGGGCGCAATCCGCGGTCGGTCCTCGCCGGTCGGCTTCGGGAAGCCGGTCGGGCGACGGCGGTGCGAACACCGCCGTCGCGGATGGTCGATGGTCAGACGGTCGCCGCGGTCAGCGCCGGTTCCACCTCGGTCCAGGAGGAGCCGAGTTCCGCCGACCGGGCCACCGCGTCCAGCACGAGCTGGACCTGCAACGCGTCGGCGAACGAGGGAGTCGGGTCGACACCGGTGGCGACCGCCTCGATGAAGTCGCGCATCTCGTGCGTGAACGAGTGCTCGTAGCCGATGATGTGGCCCGGGGGCCACCACGCCGACATGTACGGGTGCTCGCCCTCGGTCACCAGGATGCGGCTGAACCCCTGTTCCGCGGTGGGCCGGGTGGCGTCGTAGAACTCCAGCTCGTTGAGCCGCTCCAGGTCGAAGACCACGCTGCCCAGCGAACCGTTGATCTCGACGCGCAGCGCGTTCTTGCGGCCGGTGGCGAACCGGCTCGCCTCGTACGTGGCCAGTGCGCCACCGTCGAGGCGGGCCACGAACACCGCGGCGTCGTCGACGGTGACCGGCCCGGTGGGCGCGCTGCCGCCGTCCACGGTGGCCGCCAGACCGCTCGACTCGGCCGGCAACGGCCGCTCCTTGACGAAGGTCTCGGTGACCGCGCTGACCCCGCTGATCCGCTGACCGGTGACGAACTGGGTCAGGTCGATGATGTGGGCACCGATGTCACCGAGCGCGCCGGAGCCCGCCCTGTCTTTCTGCAACCGCCAGACCAGCGGGAACTGCGGGTCCACGATCCAGTCCTGCAGGTACGTCGCACGGACGTGTCGAATCACCCCGAGCCGTCCGTCGGCGACCAACTGCCGCATCATCGTGACCGCGGGGACCCGGCGGTAGTTGAACCCGCACATCGACCGCACTCCGGCGGCCCGGGCGACCTCCGCCGCAGCGGTCATCGCCCGCGCCTCCTCCACCGTGTTGGCCAACGGCTTCTCGCACAGGACGTGCTTGCCGGCGGCCAACGCGGCGAGGGCGATCTCGGCGTGGCTGTCGCCCGGTGTGCACACATCGATCACGTCGATGTCGTCCCGGTTGATCAGGTCACGCCAGTCCGTGGTGTACGCCTCCCAGCCGAGTCGGTCGGCGGCGTCCGCCACCTTCGACGTGTCTCGACCGCAGATCAGCGCCATCCGGGCCCGCGCCGGCAGGTCGAACACGCGGTTCACGGTGCGCCACGCCTGTGAGTGCGCGGCGCCCATGAACGCGTAGCCGACCATGCCGACCCGCAGTTCTTTGTCTGTCGTGGACAAGGTGGGTCTCCCCCCGGTATGTCAGAACCCGAGCTTGTCGTAGCTGCTCGCGTTCTCCTTGGTGATCGTCTCGGAGGCCAGGGTCACTTCCTTGGGCACCTGGAGCTCCGTCAGGTCTCCCATGCCCCGGCCCTGCGCGATGAGCCGCGCGAGCGAGATCGCCGAGGAGGCCATCGACGGGTTGTAGGTGACCGTCGCCTTGAGCACGGTGTTGTCGGCCTTGATCGCGTCGATCGCGAGCTTGGAGCCGGCACCGCCGACCATGAAGAACTCGGACCGGTTGGCCTGCTTGATGGCCGCCAGCACGCCGATGCCCTGGTCGTCGTCGTGGTTCCAGACCGCGTCGATCTTCGGCAGCGCCTGGAGCAGCTGGGACGCCTCGCGCTGACCGCTGTCCGAGGTGAACTCCGCCGAGCGGCGGTTCCGCACCGTGAAGCCGTAGGTCGCCAGGGCGGCCTTGAAGCCTTCGCTGCGCTCGACGGTCAGCGGGATCTCCAGACCGGCGATCTCACCGATGACCGGGTTGGCGATGCCCTTGTCCTTCAGCATCTTGCCGATGAAGTGCCCGGCCGAGACGCCCATGCCGTAGTTGTCACCCTTGATGACCAGCCGCGACGCGAGCGCGTCGGGGAAGGCACGGTCGAGGTTGACGATCGGGATGCCGGCCTGCATGGCCTGGAGGGCAACGGCGTTGACCTCCTTGCCGTCGTGCGGCAGCACGACGATGATGTCCGGCTTCTGGGCGATCAGGGTGCCGAGCGTGGAGCGCTGGGCCTCGGAGTTCGACCCACCGTCGACCTCCTTGAACTCCACGTCCGAGTACGCCGCCGCCTGGGCCTTGGCGTTGGCGTGGATGGCGCCCATCCAGCCGTGGTCGGCGGCCGGCGCGGAGAAGCCGATGACGACCTTCTTGCCGGGGGCGTTGTTGCCCTCGCCGCCGCCCGCGGCCTTGGTCTGGGTGCTGGCGGCCGGAGTCTCGTTGCTGGTGCAGGCGGTCAGCAGGGTGGCAGCGCCGACTGCGGCTCCGCCGAAGAGCAACCGGCGGCGCGACAGGTCGCGACTGTGCTGGGTCATGAACGACCTCCTGGAAGCGGTATCTGACTGATTGAGGGTGTGCGGGGCCCTGCCCACGTCGAAAGTTTCGACGTGGCCAGGGACAGCGGTGCGGTGCGTCAGGCGGTGGTGACCCTGTTCCGCGCGAGGAGCCGAGTGACTGACTTGTACTGGAACTGCTGGATCAGGACGGCGGCGACGATGATGCCGCCCTTGACCATGTTCTGCGCCTCGATGGAGAGGCCGTTGATGGCGAAGAGGTTCGTGATCGTGGCGAAGATGATGACGCCGAGCAGCGAGCCGACGATCGTGCCGCGACCCCCGCTGAGCAGCGTCCCGCCGATGATCGCCGCGGCGATCGCGTCCAGCTCGTACAGGTTGGCCATCGCCGCCTGCGCCGAGGTGGCCTGCGAGGTGAGCATGATGGCGGCGATGCCGCAGCAGAGACCGGAGAGCGCGTAGAGCAGCATGGTGTGCCGCCGGACGTTGATGCCGGCCAGCCGTGCCGCCTCCGGGTTGCCGCCGACGGCGATGGTCCGCCGGCCGAAGGTCGTCCGGTTGAGCAGGACCCACCCGGCCAGCACCACCGCGCCGAGGATGTAGACGAGGATCGGGATCCCGATCACCTTGCGGGCCGCGATGTCGTTGATGAAGGTGCTGCTCGACACCTGGGTCTGCTTGTTGGAGATCGACGCCGCGAGCCCGCGCGCGGCCACCAGCATCGCGAGCGTCGCGATGAAGGGGACCAACCGGCCGTACGAGATGAGCACACCGTTGACGAGGCCGACGCAGAGGCCGACCACCAGGGCGGTGAAGATCATGCCGCCGGCGCCGAAGTTCTGGGTGGCGACGGTGGTGCACCAGACGCCGGCCAGCGCGACGATCGCACCCACCGACAGGTCGATGCCGCCGCCGATGATCACGAAGGTCATCCCGACGGTGACCACGCCGACGACCGAGGCGAGCTGGAGGATGGCCAGGACGTTGTTCCACACCCAGTTCGGGTCGCCGTACAGGTCCGGCTTCGTGATCGCGCCGACCACGATGAGCGCGACCAGCACACCGATCAGACCGAGGTTGCGCTTGGCGCCGTCGCCGCCGTCCCCGCGCCACCAGGAGAGCCGGCCCGAGGTTGCCTTGTCGCTGGCCACCGCCGTCTCCGCCGGGTCCACCGGCGGCGACTGTGCCGGAAGCTGCGGGCGCTCCGGTGTCGCGGTGGGAGTGGGAGTCGCGTCGCTCATGCCGGTGCGCCTTCCATCAAGGACCCCGCCATCACGAGGTCGAGCACAGTGTTCTCGTCGAGTTCGCCGGCCGCGGCTTCGCGGACGACCCGCCCCTCCCGCATCACCAGCACCCGGTCGGCCAGACCCAGCACCTCGGGCACCTCGCTGGAGACCAGCAACACCCCGACGCCCTGCGCGGCCAACGACCGGATGACCTGGTAGAGCTCAGCCCGGGCGCCCACGTCCACGCCCCGGGTGGGCTCGTCCAGCAGCAACAGCTTGGTGCCGCCGAGCAGCCACCGCCCGACCACCACCTTCTGCTGGTTACCGCCGGACAGCGTGCGTACCGGCCGGTCGACGTCCCGGGGCCGCAGCTCCAGGGTCTCCGCGATCCGGTCCGCCTCGGCGCGTTCCTTGGCGGCGTCGGTGAAACCGAGCCGCGCGTACCGGCCGAAGGTGGCCAGCGTGACGTTGCGGTAGATCGGTTCACCGAGCAGCAACGCCTGGCTCTTGCGTTCCTCCGGGGCCATCCCCATGCCGGCTCGGACCGCCGAGCCGACGCCGGGGCGCAGCACCTTCCCGTTCATCCGGACCTGACCGGCATCCGGGAGGCGGGCACCGTAGATCGTCTCCAGCAGTTCGGAGCGACCGGAGCCGACCAGCCCCGCGATGCCGACGATCTCCCCGGCCCGCACGTTCAGCGAGACGTCGGCGAACTCACCGGTGCGGGTCAACCCCTCCACCTGGAGCAGGTCGTCGCCCGCGGTGTCGTCGGTCGGCCGGTCCGGGAAGACGTACTCGATGGTCCGCCCGGTCATCCGGCTGACCAGGTCGCGGGTCGGGGTGTCGCGGGCCGGCAGGTTGGCCGCCGTGGTCCGGCCGTCCTTGAGTACGGTGACCCGGTCCCCGATCTCGCGGATCTCCTCCAGCCGGTGCGAGATGTAGATGACGGCGATGCCCTGCGCGGTCAGCTCCCGGATGATCCGGAACAGGTTGCCGACCTCGTCGTGGGCCAGCACCGCGCTCGGCTCGTCCATGATGATCAGTCGAGCCTCGTGCGACAGCGCCCGGGCCATGCTGACGATCTGCTTGCCCGCCGCCGGCAACGACCGGACCATCCGCCCCGGCGGGATCTCGGCGTGACCGAGCCGGCTGAGGATCTGCCTGGTGTGCCGGGCCATCCGGCCGCGCTGAACGAACCCGAGGTTGCGGTACTCGTGGCCGAGGAAGGCGTTCTCCGCCACCGACAGGTCCTCGACGAGGTCGAGCTCCTGGTAGATGGTGGCGATGCCGGCCTTCATGGCGGCCTGCGGGTTGGCGAACGTCGCCGGTTCCCCGCGCCACTCCACCTGCCCCGAATCCGGTTGGTGCACCCCGGCGAGCACCTTGATCAGGGTGGATTTGCCCGCGCCGTTCTGCCCGAGCAGGCAGTGCACCTCGCCGGCACGCACCTCCAGCTGCACGCCGTCGAGCGCGCGTACGCCGGGGAAGGTCTTGACCAGATCGGTGAGGCGCAGGACCACCTCGCCCGCGACGGTGTCGGCGGGAGCCTCGACCAGCGGGGCCTCGGCGACGGCCTCGGCCGACGCGGTGGCGGCTGCGGCGGCCTCGGCCGACGCGGTGGCGGGGTCATCCTCGGGCAGAGCCACAGTCTCCTCCTCGCTCACGACAGGATCTCGGTCAACTTCATGCGGCTTCCGCGAAGGCGACGTCGCTGGCCAGCACTGCCGCTCCGGCGACGCCGGCTCGACCACCGAGCTCGGACAGCACGACGGGCAGGTTGCCGGTGGCCAACGGCAGCGAACGGCGGTAGACCACGCTGCGGATCTCGGCGAGCAGGATGTGCCCGAGCTGGGCCAGCCCGCCGCCGATCACGATCATCGACGGATTGGTGAAGCTGACCAGGCCGGCGAGCACACCACCGACCCGCCGTCCGCCGTCACGGATCAGCTGGATGCAGGTCACGTCACCCTCGACGGCACCCTCGGCGACGTCGAGGGCGGTCACCACACCACGCAGGGCCATCCGCTCGGCCAACGCCGGTGACGCCCCGCTGCGGGCCGCGGCCGTGGCCTCCTTGGCCAACGCGGCACCGCTGAACAGCGCCTCCAGGCAGCCGACGTTGCCGCACGAACACATCGGACCGTGCGAGTCGACCTGAATGTGGCCGATGTCGCCGGCGCAACCGTCGGTGCCCCGGTAGACGTCGCCGGTGAGGTAGATGCCGCACCCGATGCCGGTGCCGATCTTCACGAAGAGGAAGTCGTCCACCGAGTGGGCGACTCCACCGTGGCGCTCACCGATCGCCATGATGTTGACGTCGTTGTCGACCACCGCCGGGCAGCCGTGCTCCCGGCTGAGCAGCTCGCGAACGGGGTGCCGGTCCCAGCCCGGCATGATCGGCGGCGACACCGGAACGCCGTCGCGGAAGCTGACCGGACCGGGTACGCCGATGCCGACCGCGTCCAACCGCTCGTACGCCCCGTCGACCCGGGCCTTGTGCAGCAACTCGTTGACCCGTTGCAGGGTCACCTTCGGACCGTTACGGATGTCGGCCGCCTCGCCGTAGTGAGCCACCGGTTCGAGGCGACCGTTGACCACCTCGATGTCCATCGAGCTGGCACCGAGGTCGACGGCGGCGAAGCGCAGCTTCGGGTTCAGCTCGACCAGCGTCGAGCGACGGCCACCCCGGGAGGCGGCGAGCCCCGCCTCGGCGACGTAACCCAGGGCGACCAGACGGTCCAGCTCGGCGAGCATGCGCGGGCGCGGCATCTGCAGTCGGTCGCCCAGCTCGGCCCGCGACACGGCTCCCTCGTCGCGGAGCAACCGCAACAGTCGCACGTGTAGGGGGTCGACCGTTCGCACCGAGAGCCGCCTCTGCATTGGCATCGTTCACATCGACGCAATGCCGATGTGTTGTGTCCGACACAGTAGAAGCGCTCGCATCAGCTGTCCAGAGCTTCGGCTGTTCCGGCGCTAACTTTTGCTCAAACGGACAGAAGTTTTGGTCGTGCTTGCGGAGGACGGATCGACGACGCCGTGCGTCAGCCCTGTCCGCCCCGCGCCCTCGCGCCCCGCGCCCTCGCGCCCCGCGCCCTCGCGCCCCGCGCCCCGCGCCCCGCGCCCCGCGCCCCGCGCCCCGCGCCCCGCGCCCCGCGCCCCGCGCCCCGCGCCCCGCGCCCCGCGCCCCGCGCCCCGCGCCCCGCGCCCCGCGCCCCGCGCCCCGCGCCCCGCGCCCCGCGCCCCGCGCCCCGCGCCCCGCGCCCCGCGCCCCGCGCCCCGCGCCCCGCGCCCCGCGCCCCGCGCCCCGCGCCAAGATCGTGCAACATCCTGGAAGTAGGGGTGTCGACGCGCCGGGAGACCACTACATCCAGGATGTTGCACGATCATGAGCGCCGGCCCCACCCGAGAGCGCAGAATCCGCCGGGAAGATCCGCGCAGGATCGGGGAAAGTGCTGCCTCCCAGCGCGTGGAGGCAGCAACATCCCCGATACTGCGCGGATCTTGAGGACGAGCAGTCGGCGCAGGCGCGGGCAGGGCGGGCAGGTCTCAACCCAGCGCGGGTCGGGCGAATCCGATGGGGTCAGCTCGGGCGGAACTCCAGCGGTGCCGGGCGCTCTCGCGGCGTCGGCGCCAAACCCTGCTCAAGCAGCTAATACGCCAGCGGAGGGCCTGCTGAACAGCCCGTGTCCAGCACCACAACAATTGCAAAGGACGTTGACAGTCATCAACGTGACCGATAGCGTCCCTGGACATCGACAGCCCACGGGGTCGAATCGCGCACCGCAAATCTCCTATCGCGATGAAACGCCGTTCTGTCGTGCCCGAAAACCCCGACGGGAAGGACCCCAATGAATCGACCGACGCGATTTATCGCGGCCGTGTCCGCAGCGACCTTCTTCGCTTTCCTGGTGCCATCGGCGGCCCAGGCAGCGCCGGAATCGACGGGCTCCGCCGTCGCGTCAGCGGCCGCCGCGCCCGTCCAGCAGGCCGCTTCCAACCCCGCTGGCTCGGACTTCGCCCCGCTCGGAAACTGCACCGCCGGCATTTTCTGCGGTGAGGTGAAGAACCGGCTGGGCCGATCCGTGAAGCTCTCGGGCAACTGGCCGACCAACAGCAAGACGATGTGGTTGCCGGCTGGCCAGGGCAGCGCATCCGACTCGTCGTATTACTACGACTTCCGTGACACCGACGGTTTCCAGGTGCCCAGCGGCTACATTTATTACGACAGCGTGGGCAACAAATACTACCCCGGTTGGCACAAGGTGAACGACCTCCAGGAAGTCACCCTCAACGGCTGGTGCCTCACCTCAGCCTGTAGCTGACGGTCGGCTCCACAATGCACTTCCCTGGCTGCCGGTTCCAGCATGGTTCCGGCAGCCAGGGAAGCATCATGTCAGTCGACCGAACCTCGCTGGTTGCGCTTCTTGCGGAGCTTGCGGTCGTCACGCAGTTCGACGTACGGCTCGTCGTCGGCGGCGTGCCCCGCCGCGATGGCTCGACCGCGCTCCAACTCGGCGTCGAACTCGGCGCCCAGCAGGATCGCGATGTTGCTGAGCCACAGCCAGACCAAGAAGATGATCACGCCGGCCAGCGTCCCGTACGTCTTGTCGTACGACCCGAAGTTGCTCACGTAGAACGCGAACAGCCCGGAGATCACCAGCCAGATCACCACCGCCAGCACACCGCCCGGGCTGACCCAGCGGAAACCACCGTGGCGCGCGTTCGGCGAAGCCCAGTAGAGGATCGCGAACATCAGGCTGACCAGGACCAACAGCACCGGCCACTTGGCGATGTCCCACACCGCGACCGCCGTCGAGCCGACCCCGATCACGTCGCCGACCGACTCGGCCAGGCGACCGGTGAACACCACGATCACCGCGCTGGCCAACAGCAGCACCCCGATCACCGCCGTCACGCCGAGCCGGATCGGCAGCGTCTTCCAGATCGGCCGCCCCTCCGGCACGTCGTAGATCGTGTTCGAGGCGCGCATGAACGCGCCGACGTAGCCGGAGGCGGACCAGAACGCCGCCACCAGACCGATGATCGCCGCGATGCTGGCCAGGCCACCGTTGTCGGCGGCACCGATCGCGTCGGTGATGATCTTCCGGATGCTGTCTTCGGGCACCGCCTGGTTGACAGTGTCCGTGACGCCCTGGGTGGCGCTCTCGCCGAGCAGGCCGAGGATCGAGATCAGCACCAGCAGGCCGGGGAAGATGGACAACACCCCGTAGTAGGTGAGCGCCGCCGCCCAGTCGGTCAGACTGTCGTCCTGGAACTCGCTGATCGTCCGACGCAGGGCCGCCTTCCATCCACTGCCGGGCAGGTCGGTGGGGCTGTCCGGGCCCGCGTCGGGACCGACCGGCGCGCTGGCGGGAGCACGCTCCCGCTGGGCGGGAGACTCGTTCGAGGCCATCGCCCCTCCTCATCGTCGGCGGTTTCACCTCCGGACATGCCCCGTCGACGGTCGCCCGTAACCCCTACCGGTAGAGCGACCTGCCCATCCGGCGCGAGGCCACCAGCAGGCCGACCGCCATCACCACCAGCAGGTAGAGCACGTCGAGCAGCCAGAGCCACCCGCCGCTGCCCAACGTGACCCCACGGATCAGGTGCACCGAGCGGTAGAGCGGAGTGATCTCGACCAGCCAGCGCAGCACCGTCGGGTAGGCCTGCGCCGGCACGAAGGTGCCGGAGAACAGGAAGAGGGTGAACTGGGCGGAGCCGACCAGGTCGAAATCCTGCCAGCTCCGCATGAGCGTGGAGATCGCCATGCCGAGCGCCCCGAACGCGAACCCGACCAGCACCGCCGCCGGCAGAGCGGTCAGCGCCCGGGTCACGCTGGTCAGATCCAGAGCGACCATCACCCCGAGGAACGCGGCCGAGTAGGCGCTGCCCCGCAGCATCGCCCAACCCAACTCGCCGACGGCGATCTCGAACGGCCGTACCGGGGTGGCGATCATACCGTCGTACAGCTTCATGTATTTCATCTTGCCGAAGAAGTTGAACGTGGTCTCCGCGAGCGCGCCGGTCATCGCCGAGGAGGCGAGCATCGCCGGGGCCACGAACGCGGCGTACGAGACCAGCCGCCCATCGGGCAGCGGCAGATCGCCGACCAGCGCGCCGACGCCCACCCCGATGGAGAGCAGGTAGAGCAACGGCTCCACGAAGCCGGAGAGCAGCAGCAGCCAGTAGACCGACTTCAGCGCCGCGACGTTGCGCTCGACCACTGACGCCGACCGCCGGGACGCGGCGGAGACGTCGACCAGCCGGGGCAGGATCAGCGTTACCACGACAAACCTTCCTAGACGACGAGCTTGCGACGGAACGCGCGCACCGCCAACAACCAACCGGCGCCGGCCCAGGCGCCCAGGTAGAGCACGTGCCCGACGATCGACCACTGCGGGGCGACACCCAACGTGGCCGCGCGGCACAGGTCCACGGCGTGCCACAGCGGCGTCACGTACGCCAGCCACCGCAGCGCGTCAGGCAACGACTCGACCGGGAAGAACACCCCGGCGAAGAGCGTCATCGGGATGACCGCGAACCGGAACAGCATCGCCAGCCAGCTGTCGCTCGACACCGACGCGGCGTACGCGAAGGTCGGCGCGGCGACGGCCAGCGCGAGCACCGCCACGACCGGCAGGGTGGCCACCGCCCACGGCGACCGCAACGCTCCGAACAGCCCGGTGACCAGCAGGAACGCCGCGATCGTGGTGAGCACCCGGAACAGCACGAAGGCCAGGTGCCCGGCCACGATGTCGCCCACCCGCAGCGGTGAGGCGGCCTGCGAGAAGTAGGTCTTGACCCACTGGAAGTTGCTGAACACCGGCCAGGTGGAATCGCCGACGGTCACCTGGAGCGCGGTCGAGGCGATCAGACCGGGCACCAACCAGTCGACGTAACGCACCCCGCCGACACCCTGGTCGATGTAGGCCCCGACGCCCAGCCCGAAGCCGAGGACCGTCAGCACCGGCAACAGGAAGGAGGAGAACACCCCCGCCCGCCAGGTGCGCCGCAGACCGACCAGGTAGTGCTCGAACACCGCGTACGCCGGCACCCACGGGAACCGCGTCGACCCCGCCACACTCACACGACCCACCCCGCCCACCGCGCCGGCCATCACGACCTGTCTACCCCGGGGTACGACAGACCGCCGGTCACCCTACGGCTACGCAGTCGACGCGTCTCCCGGGTTTCGCCGACCTCGACCGGCGCGCCGACCGTGCTCGACGCTCAACGCACGACGCACGACGCACGACGCGCCCGCAGCCTTGATCGACTCGGTTCGCCGGAAGTCGGGGTATCAATCGCCGCCGGATGCCCCGTTCTCCTGAAATCCGAGTCGATCAGCGGACCGACGCGCAGTCGTCGGGCTCGCCCACATGTCAGCCGGGTCTTCGGTGGCGCCACACCTTGCTCGCGGCGCGTCGTCGTGACGATCCACTCCACATCGGCGATCAGGCGGTATCGCCGCGCCCGGACACCCCCATATCGCCGACCTGGAGTCGATCACACCCGGCGGACGGAATCGGACCCGACGAACGTGCGCCACGCCTCGGGCGTGAAGACCAGCACCGGCCCGGCCGGGTCCTTGGAATCCCGGACGGCCACCAGCCCAGACAGATTGTCGGCAACCTCCACACAGTTACCGCCGTCCGGGCCACTACGAGTGCTCCTGCGCCACCAGGCACCGGTCAAATCCATGTCTCCGCCACTTCTGCCATGAGATCAAGGGACTGCCCGTGCGATAGTGCCTCACCCCGGATCGACTCCCATACCTCGACCATCTGACGCACGTAATCGGATCGGTCGATGACCTGCCCGTGACGCTGGCCGGCGAGGTAGACAAGGTCCTCTCCCTGCGCCGAGCTAGCGATCACGAAAGGCCCTCCGAGCCCAGCGTAAGCACCAGCGGAGGTCGGCACTACCTGGATTCGGACCCGGGGGATCGTCGAGCCAAGTTTCACGAGGTGTTGGATCTGCTCGCGCATGACTTCCGGCCCGCCGACGGTTCGGCGCAGCACGTGCTCGTCGATCACGGCCGTGAGCAGCGGTGGTCGGTCACGGGCGAGCAGCGCCTGCCGGTCCAGCCTGGTCGTCACCTGTTGCTCGATCTCGTCCGGCGCGAACAGCCCGCCGCCGGTCAGTAGGGCGCGCGCGTAGCCCTCGGTCTGCAACAAACCTGGCACACAAAGCGGCTCGAACGAGCGCAGGGCGGTGGTTTCCTGTTCGATGCCGGCCCAGTCGCGGAACCACGGTACGACGGTCTCGCGGCTGATCCGCCGTTGGATGCGCTCGAACCGTCCGTCGGCCTGGAACACGGCGTCACACCGTCGCGCGAAGTCCAGACTCGGTCGACGCTCGGACGTCTCCACCTTGGCGACCAGCGCACCCGAGTAGCTCAGCGCGTCGGCGAGCCCTGCCTGCGACATGCCGCTGGAGGCTCGGGCCAGCCGCAGTTCCTCCGCGAAGTGCTCCAGCATGGACGAACTCTCCACGGACAACCTCCGTACATCTTCATACCGTGCCGGACCGCCCGACGTACGCGCTGGCCGTCGACATGCGGAACCTCCCACCGTAGTCGCGGGATCACCAGACTGTCACCCAGCGGAACCGCTCACGGGATCGGACGGCGGGCGGAACCAGGCCGGGAGCGCCCCGGGACCCCCGGTCCGGGGCGCTCCCACCCACCGATGGAGGTTCCTTCGCGCGACTCACCTGGTCGGCTCATGACGGTGGCGGGCAGTGATGCCCCGCTACCGCCCGCACGTGGCGGCACGCCCGTCCTGGCGGTGCCGGGCCTGCGGTGCCGCGTGGCCGTGCTCGCCCGCCCGCCTGTCGTTACTCGGTGAGTATCGCGACAACCGCACCGGCCTGCTCATCTACCTCGCCGCGTTGCTGGACGAAGCGGCCGGGGATCTGCCTGGACACGAACCGCTGACCGACCGATTCGTCACCTGGGCCAGAGCCCGTTGAGCGGTGCTCGTCGGCCTTCGGTCAGGCCGGTCGGTACGCGCGGACCAGCGCCTGCACTGCGTAGCCGAGCAGCAGCAGTCCCGCGCCGACGCCGACCACCAGACCCGCGGAGACCGCCGAGGCGAGGCCGGTGACGAGCCCCGCCGCCGCGACCAGGCACAGCGCGACGCCGAGCGGACGAAGCAGCGGATCCCGCAGGAGCGGGGCGAGCGGGAAGAAGTGCAGGCCGACCACCAGGCAGACCAGCACCGGCACGTACTCGGACCAGCCGGCGGCGACCAGCACGGCGGCACCCAGCCCGGCGGCGGCGAACTCGGTGACGACGATGAGCAGGTACGGGCGGTCGGCTGCCCGGTCCCGGGGGCTGCCGGCACCGCGGAGTCGGGCGGCCAGCACACCTCCCAGCACGGCGCTGAGCAGTGCGGCGATGCTGCCCACCACGAGCAGGGCCCGCAGCGGCTGTTCGGCCGCCGGCACACTGAACCAGACCATCGCGAAGACGCCCAGGTAGAGAGCGGTGAGCCCGGCCTGACGTCGGTTGGCGATCACCAGTTCGGACATGAAACCCCCATGGTCGGGTTGCGGCTCGTGTTTCCAGCCGAGCGTGATCGTTGGCAGGTCAGCGGTGTGACACACCGGAGGACGTACGGCTGAGCTGCCACCAATCCCTTGTGGACGGTCAGTCGACCAGGGTGCGACCGGTCAGGTGCAGGAA
Organism: Micromonospora sp. WMMD964; assembly: GCF_029581455.1. NCBI lineage: Bacteria > Bacillati > Actinomycetota > Actinomycetes > Micromonosporales > Micromonosporaceae > Micromonospora > Micromonospora sp. WMMD964. Next base: position 6,425,356 of record NZ_CP120860.1, read on the forward strand.
GACGTCCTCCAGGCCGCTGCGCCGCACCAGCACGTTGGCCGGATTGAGCCCCAACGCGGTGACCTCGGCGACCGCCGAGTCACCGTCGGACACGTAGAGCAGGACGCGGTCGGGCAGCACCTCCACCCGCTCCCCCAGCCCGGCGAGCTTGCCCGCGAACGGCTCCTGCGACTCGGCGGCGAAACGCAGCTCGACCACCTCACGGGTGGAGTGCTGCTCGATCAGCGCGCGCGGTGAGCCCTCCGCGACGATGCGCCCGCCGTCCATCACCACCAGCCGGTCGCAGAGCTGCTCCGCCTCGTCCATGTAGTGCGTGGTCAGCACCAGCGTCACGCCCTGCTGCTTGAGCCGGAACAGCCGCTCCCACACCAAATGCCGCGCCTGCGGGTCGAGCCCGGTGGTCGGCTCGTCCAGCAGCACGATCTCCGGGTCGTTGACCAGGGCACGGGCGATGGTCAGCCGCCGCTTCATCCCGCCGGACAACGGCTCGACCTTGCTGTCGGCCCGCTCGGTGAGCTGGACGAAGTCGAGCAGCTCAGCCGCCCGCTCCCGGGCGGCCCGGCGGGAGATGCCGAAGTAGCGGGCGTAGACGGTCAGGTTCTCCCGGACGGTCAGCTCCGGATCGAGATTGTCCAACTGTGGGCACACACCGAGACGCGCCCGGATCGCCGGGCCGTCAGCCACCGGATCGAGGCCGAGGATGCGCAGCTCACCGGCCGTGGGCGGCGAGACGCAGCCGACCATCCGCATGGTGGAGGACTTGCCGGCGCCGTTGGGCCCGAGGAAACCGAACGCCTCACCCGAGAGCACCTCGACGTCGATGCCGTCCACCGCGGTGAAGTCACCGAACCGCTTCACCAGCCCACGAGCCTGAATCAGTGGTCGCCTCGAAGTCACCGCCCGACCCTAACCGCCGGGTCCGACAGCCCTCCACGCAAATATCCGCCCACGACCAGCCGACCGCGCACCACCGCCGCCGCACCGCCCTCGGCGGACCGCGCGGCCGAAACGCCGATCAATGCCCCACCCGGCGACCGATCGACGTGTATCGTCCCTTCGTGTCGCCCATCAGCACGCCCGATGGATCGTCGTCCCCTGCCCGACCAGCCAACTCTCCCGCTGGTGAGCCCACGGCGAGCGCCGACCGTGCGGTACCCCGGCCACGTCCGACGGCCGAGCCCGACGGCGTCCACCCGACCCAACCGGCCACCGACCCGACCGAGCCGGACCACAGCGAGAACGACACCTCCAGGCCCGACCCGACCGGTGACGAAGCGTCCAAGCCCGCCCCGACCGGCAACGACACCCCCAGGGCCGACCCGACCGGCAACGACACCTCCAGGCCCGACCCGATCGGCAACGACGCGACCGGACCACACCCGAGTACGGTCCACCTGAGCACAGCCGACCGGGCTCGTTCCGCCGACGGCGGCTCCGTCGCCGAACAGGCAACCCGTGACCTCGCCGCCCAGTTCGAGGACGAGAAGCCTGGCCGGGTGTTGACCGGGCTGGCGGGTCTGCTCCTCACCGGGGTGTCGCTGGCGGTCGGCGCACTGGCTCACTGGCAGGTGTTCCGCCCACTGTCGCAGGGCAGCAAGTACTACTTGATCATCTTCCTGGCCGGCGTACTCCCTCTTGTCTTTCTTGCCTACCCGGCCGACCTGCGGCTGCCGGCCCGGCTCCGCGCCCGGCGGCGGCGTGACAGCACCGACCGCGACAACGCCGACCGCGATAGCGAAAGCACCCGGGCACGGCCCACCGTCGCCGACTGGGTGCTGGTCGTGCTGGCCGCGGCAGCCTGTCTCTACCCCGTCCTGCCGATGACGATCGGTACGGGTGGCGGCGGCTACAACGCCTTCCTCGACCGGCAGGGCCTGCTGGCGCCGATGGATTTGGTGCTGGGCACCGTCCTGCTGCTCCTGCTGCTGGAGGCATGCCGGCGCACCACCGGGTGGATCCTGCCGGCGGTGTGCCTGCTGTTCCTCGGTTACGGCTACTACGGCGGGCTGCTGCCGCAGTCCTGGCCGGTCGCCCACGCCGGCCTCGACTTCAGCCAACTGGTCGACGCGTTCTACAACTCCGACAGCGGTTTCTACGGCACTCCCCTGGACGTGGCCGCCTCGTACATCGTGCTGTTCACCATCTACGGCGCGGTGCTGGAGTTGTCCGGGGCCGGGCGGTTCTTCGTCGAGTTGTCCGCCGCCGCGTTCCGCCGCTCGCGTACCGCCGCCGGGCGGACGGCGGTGGCCTCCGGTTTCCTGCTCGGCACCGTCTCCGGCTCCGGGGCGGCGACGACGGTGAGCATCGGCGCGGTCACCTGGCCGCTGCTACGCCGCGCGGGCTATCCGCCGGAACGGGCCGGTGGCATGTTGGCGGCGGCCGGGGTGGGCGCGATCCTCTCCCCGCCCACCCTGGGTGCTGCGGCGTTCATCATCGCCGAGTACCTGGGCGTCTCGTACCTCCAGGTGCTGGGCTGGGCGACGGTCCCGACGGTGCTCTACTACCTCGGCATCCTGCTCTCGGTGGAGATCGACGCGCGCCGGTCCGGCGTGCGGCCGGTCGTGATCGACGTCGGGTCGCCGTGGCGTCTGCTGGCCCGCTTCGGCTACCACTTCGCCTCGCTGATCGCCATCATCGTCTTCCTCGCGGTCGGCATGTCCGCGACGAGGGCCGTCGTCTTCGCCACCATCCTGGCCGTCGCGCTGTCGTTCCTGGCCCCCGCGCGAGGCCAGACGAACACCCCCGGGCAAGACCGTGCGCACCGGCTCACCCCGGCCCGGCTGGTGACCGCGCTCGTCACCGGGGTACGCGGCGTGCTCGCGGTGACGGCGGTCTGCGCCGCCGCCGGAATCATCACCGCGACCACCACGAAGACCGGTCTCGGGCCGCAGGCGGCGGCGCTGTTGATCGGCGGGGCGGAGGCGGTCACCTCGGACCCGACACTGGTCCTGGTGCTCACCGCGCTGCTCGCCGCCGTGGCGCTCAGCCTGCTCGGCCTGGCCGTGCCGGTCACCGCCTCGTTCGTGATCGGTTGGGTGATCGTCGGCCCGGCCCTGCTCGACCTGGGTGTGACGGCGCCCGCCGCGGCGATGTTCGTCTTCTACTTCGCGGTCCTGTCCGAGGTGTCGCCGCCGACCGCGCTCGCCGCGGTGGCCGCCGCCGCGGTCACCGGCGGCCGTCTGGTGCCGACCATGTGGCAGACCCTCCGGTACGCGCTGCCCGCGTACCTGACCCCGATCGCGTTCGTCATCACGCCGGCCGGGCTGGGGTTGCTCGGCGTCGGCGGGGTCCGGCGCATCGCGTTCGCCGCCGTGGTCACCGCGCTCAGTGTGGCGGTGCTCGCCGTCGCCGCCGGTGGGTGGTTGCCCGGCGTGGGCCCGGTCGGCGCCCCGGAGCGGGTGCTGGGCGCGCTCGCCGGGGTCACCCTGCTCTGGCTCGAACCCGTGCCGGTCACCGTCGGCACGGCATTGGCCGCCGTCGCGGCGGCCGGTGTGTTCCTGCGACGCCGATCCGCCGACCGACAACCGTCCGATCCTGTGGAGGAGAAACTGTGAGACGAATCGACGTACGGCTCGCCGCGGGCCTGAGCGTGCTCGCCCTCGTCGCGGGTTGCGGGGGTCAACAGGGCGGTGCGGCGACCGACGACACGGCCAGCGAGGTCACCTGCGAGGTGACCAAGGAGACCCGCGTCGGCATCGCCACCGGCAACGCGACGGGCGTCTACTACGTGGTCGGCAACGCCCTGGCCGGGCAGTTGTCCGGGGCGACCGGTGGCAAGCTCACCGGCACCGCCGCCGAGACCGGCGCCTCGGTGCAGAACGTCGAACAGCTCGTCGCCGGCCAGTACGACGTGGCGTTCTCGCTGTTCGACACGGCCGTGAACGCGGTCGAGGGCAAGGGCAGCTTCACCTCGCCGCAGCCGGTGCAGGCGCTGGCCCGCATCTACGACAACTACACCCAGGTGGTGGTCCGCAACGACTCCGGGATCTCCTCGGTGGCCGACATGCGCGGCAAGCGCATCTCCACCGGCTCGCCGAAGTCCGGCACGGAGGTGATCGCGAACCGGCTGTTGGAGGCCGCCGGTCTCGACCCGGCGAAGGACATCCGGGCGCAGCGCCTGGACCTGACCAAGACGGTCGAGGGGATCAAGGACGGAAGCGTCGACGGGTTCTTCTGGTCCGGTGGTCTGCCCACCGGGGGCCTCACCGACCTGTTCACCACGGCCGGCGACACGGTGAGGTTCGTCGACCTCGCGCCGCTGCTGCCGAAGATGGCCGCGCTGAGCCCCGGCTACCAGGAGGGCACGATCGGGCGGGACGCGTACCAGACGGCGGCCGACACCCCGACGATCGTCGTACCCAATGTGTTGTTGGTCCGCAAGGACCTGGACGCCAACGTCGCCTGCGCGATCACGCGGACGGTGTTCGACAAGCGCGACGCCCTGGCCCAGGCCAACCCGGCGGCCAAGGGGATCTCGCTGGAGAGGGCCCGCAGGACCCTGCCGGTGCCGCTGCACCGGGGCGCCGACAAGGCGTTGACGGACCTCGGCGCGAACTGACCCGACGGGTCAGAGGTCGGCGGGTGCGGTGGCGGCGCGGGCCACACCGACCAGACGGTCGGTCTCGGCGAGCACGGCCTCGTCGTCCGCCGGTGTGCCGGGGTCGAGTCGGACCGTCCAGGTCAGACCGTCGGCCCCGGCCGTGCGGCGGGCCGCGACCCGCGCCGCGCCGCCGGGCACCGGCTGGTGCTGGGTGTACGCGACCGAGCGGGTCACCCGCGCCCGCACCTGGTGGGGCAGCTCCCGCGGGTCGAGGAGGAAGTACGTCTCGGCCGGGCCGTCGGCGACCACCGTGTAGCCGTCGCGGCCGAGGACGGTCTCGGCTGGGGTGACGGTCAGCTCCCGGCCGGACCAGACGGCCTTGAGGATGTCGTGCCAACCGAGCCGGTGCCCCCGGCCGGGCAGCCACAGCCCGAGGTTGGTGGCGACCGCCACGCCGTCGCCCTCGCCGTTGCCGACCGCCGCCCAGGCCAGCACCCGTTCGTCGGCGGTCAGCGGAGGCCGGTCGGCCGCTGGCAGTTTCGGCTTGCGGTTGAACAGTCCCATCTAGAGCCCTCCCGCAGCCTGCTCGCGAAGCGCCCGGGCGTGCTGCTCCAGGGACAGCAGCTCACCGAAGGCCGCGAAGTACTCGTCCTTGTTGTTGACCGGGTTGATCCGCTGGATGCGCGACTTGAGATCACGGATCCGCGCCGTCACCGACCCGAACTGCACCCGCGCCATCGTGATCGACACATAGCGCGGGTCGGGCTCACCGTCGATGCGCAGCGGCTCCACCGCCAACTCGCCGACCAGCGCCGCCGACGCCAGGTCGTCACAGGCGTCCCGGACCGACTCGATCCAGACCGCGCCGCCGGTCGCCGACGCGGCGCCACCGGCCGCCGCGATGGCCGTCCGCACCGCGATGTGCACCGGGTGGCGGTATTCCGACGCCTCGACCGCGTCGAACATCGGCCCGGCCAGGACCGGCTGTTGGAGGGCGAGCTTGAGCGCCTCCCGCTCGACCATCGACTGCGGGCTGTCCACCTCCGGCTCGGGGCGGGCCGGTGCGGGGCGGGCGGGTGCGGCATCGCGTGTGCCGGGCTGCGGGGTGTTGGCGGCGGCGAGCACCGCCCGCTGCACCGGCTCGATCTCCATGCCGAGGTCCATGGCGAGCTTGCGGACGTACTCCGGGCGCTTCTCCCGGTCCTTGAGGCGCGCGACCAGCGGCGCGGCGTGCCGCATGGCCTCGACCCGGCCGTCGACGGTGTCCAGGTCGAAGCGGCCGATCACGTGCCGCAGCGCGAAGTCGACGAGCGGCTCGCGGCGCGCGACCAGGTCCCGTACCGCCAGGTCGCCCTTGGCCAGCCGCAGGTCGCACGGGTCCATGTTGTCCGGGCTGACGGCGATGAACGTGCGCCCGACGAACCGTTGGTCGTCCTCGAAGGCGCGCAGCGCGGCCTTCTGACCGGCGGCGTCGCCGTCGAAGGTGAAGATGATCTCACCGGCCACCTCGTCGCTGTCGAACAGGAGGCGGCGCAGAACCGCGATGTGGTCCGCGGCGAACGCGGTGCCGCAGGTCGCCACAGCGGTGGTCACCCCGGCCAGGTGGCAGGCCATCACGTCGGTGTACCCCTCGACGATCACCGCCCGACCCTGCTTGGCGATCTCCCGTTTGGCCTGGTCGATGCCGTAGAGCACCTGCGACTTCTTGTAGATCGGCGTCTCGGGGGTGTTCAGGTACTTCGGGCCGTCGTCGTCGTCGAAGAGTTTGCGCGCGCCGAAGCCGATCACGTCACCGGCCAGGTCGCGGATCGGCCAGAGCAGCCGGCGGCGGAACCTGTCGATCAGGCTGCCGGAGCGGGCCTCCCGGGACAGCCCGGCGGTGACCAGCTCCTGGTGGGTGAAACCCTGCTGGCGCAGGTGCTTGGTGAGCAGGTCCCAGCCGTCCGGCGCGAAGCCGCAGCCGTAGCGCTCGGCGGCGGCCCGGTCGAACCCCCGCTTGGCCAGGAACTCCCGTGCCGGTCGGGCGCCCGCCGTGCCGAGCTGCGCCCGGTAGAACTCGACGGCCGCGGCGTGCGCGGCGACGAGGCGCTGACGCTGGCCCTGCTGCGGTCGGGGGCGCGGGGTGCTCCGGTCGTCCTCGACGTAGCGCAGTTGGATGCCGGCGCGTCCGGCCAGCCGTTCGACGGACTCCACGAAGCTGAGGTGGTCGGCGTCCATCAGGAACTTGATCGCGTCGCCGCCGGCCCCGCAGCCGAAGCAGTACCACACGTTGCGGGCCGGTGAGACGTTGAACGACGGGCTCTTCTCGTCGTGGAACGGGCACAGACCCTTGAGGTTGCCGCCGCCGGCGGACTTCAGGGTGACGGTCTCGGAGATCACATCCGCGATCGAGGTGCGTTCCCGGACCAGCGCGATGTCCTCGTCCCGGATCCGCCCAGCCATGCGCCACCCCCTCGCCGTACATCCTGCCCTGCCCGACCGTCGACACGCCGCCCGGGGGACGCCGGTGTGGCGACCGCCGCTGCCGGCTGGGCGGTTCCGGCCCGCAGGCCGGGTCCGCCGGGGACCATGACCAGATGCGCAGGGTACGGAGGACCGCCCCCCACCTGCCCGGATGGGTGGCCGCGTGGATGGGGTTGGGCGGACGGGCCCCGCAGGCGGACGAGGCCGGGCACCGCCACGCCACCTGGCTGGAACTCTTCCTCGACCTCATCTTCGTGTACGCGCTGGCGGCCGTGGTGCGCCGACTGGGCGACGAGCCGAGCCCGTCGCCGACGGCCGTGCTGGCCGTGATCGGGCTCTTCGTGGTGATCCAGTGGGCCTGGATGGGGCAGGTCTACTACGACACCCGGTTCGATCCGGACGACGCGCCGCACCGGCTGCTGGTGCTCGTCGCGTTGATCGGCGCGGGCGCGATGACGCTCGGCGTCGACGAGGTTCCGGAGAGCGTGCTCCTGCCGGTCGGGTACCTGATCGTGCGGGGAGTGCTGCTGCTGCTGTACCTGCGGGCCCGCCCGACCGGTCCGATGGCCCGCACGGTGACGACCGTCTACCTGATCGGCTTCGGGTCGGGCTGGCTGATCTGGTTGGCGTCGCTGGCGGCGCCCAGCGAGCTGCGCCCGGTCCTGTGGGTCGTCGCGATGGTCATCGAACTGTCGACGCCGTGGGTGGGTCTGCGCTGGCTCAACAACTGGCCGGTGGACAACAGGCACCTGCCGGAACGGATCGGGCAGTTCACCATCATCGTGCTCGGTAGCGCGCTGGCCAGCCTGCTCTTCGCCGTGCCGGACCACCCCCCGCCGCACATGATCCTCACCGCCGCGCTGGCGTTCCTGATCCCGGCGGCCGTCTGGTGGGTGTACACCACGTTCGTCACCACCCGCCTGCTGCAGCGGCGGCTACGTGGCGGGCAGGCGTACAGCTATCTGCACATCCCGCTCGGCGGGGCGCTGCTGCTGCTCGGATGGGCGCTGGGGCAGGTGGTCCGGCTGGTCGACGACAACGCGAACCACCTGCCACTGGAGCTGCGGCTGTTGCTGGGCGCGTCGATGGTGGTCTGGACGCTCTGCGGTCTGGCGCTGTACTGGCTGTGGACCCGGCCGAGCGCCGCCCGGTTGGCGATCGCCGCCTACGGGGTGGTGTCCGTCTCCCTGATCACCGCCACGGTGCACCAGCCGAGGCTGATGCTGTGGCTGCTCGCGCTCGCGGTCGTCGGGTACGCGGTGCTGCTCAGCCGTCGACTCGCCCGAGCCGGCCAGGCCGACCGCACGCCCGAGGGATGAGCGGCCCTCAGGCGGCCCGGGCCGCCTCGACGGTGGTCTTTTCCTCGGCCGCCACCTGCCGGTTCCAGTCGGCCTTGGTGGACCGCCAACCCTCGTCGTCCATGCCACGCCGCCAGTAACCGGAGATGGAGAGCCGGTCGAGCGGCACACCCCGCTCGCCGCGCAGCAGCCGGCGCAGGTGCCGGACGAAGGCCGCCTCGCCGTGCACGAAGGCGTGCACCTGACCGGCCGGGAACTCCAACGCCCGCACCGCCGCGACAAGCGCCTCGCCCACCGGGCGTTCGCCGCGGTGCAACCAGGTCACCTCGACCGCTCCCGGGCTGAGCAGCTTCTGCTCCTCCTCCGGGTCGGCGATCTCCACGAAGACGTGGGCCGGGGCACCCACTGGCAGCCGCTCCAACGCGGCGGCGATCGCCGGCAGGGCGCTCTCGTCGCCGACCAGCAGGTGCCAGTCCGCCTCCGGGCTCGGGGCGTACGCCCCACCGGGGCCGACGAAGTGCACGGGGTCACCCGGGCGCAGCGCGGCGGCCCAGGGACCGGCCAACCCCTCGTCGCCGTGGTACACGACGTCGACGGTCAACTCCTGCGCCAGCGGGTCCCACCGCCGCACCGTGTACGCGCGCAGCCGGGGCCACTGCTCCCGGGGCAGGTCCCGGCGGATCGCGGCGAGGTCCAACGGCTCGGGGTACGCGACGCCGGGCTGCGGGAACACCACCTTGATGTAGTGGTCGGTGAACTCGCCCACCGGCAGACCGGCCAGCTCGTCCCCGCCGAGGACGAGCCGGATCAGGTGCGGGGTGGGCCGCTCGGTGCGCAGCACCCGGGCCGAGGTGACGTTCCTGGGGCGTTCCGTCATGCCGGTTAGGCTAGCCTAAGCTGCCCCGTGGTGAGTCGGCGGTGCGCTCCCACCCGCCAGACGGGTGTGCCAGGTCACGGCCGCCGGGTCGGTGAGCGAGGCGACCTGGTCGACGACCACCCGCAGGCGGGCCGCGTCGTCCGGGGCGTCCCGCCACAGCGCGGCGAAGGTCGGGTCGAGCCCGTCCGGCGCCCGCCGGACCAGCGCGGCGACCAACTCCGCCAGGATCGTCCGCTGCCGCTCGTAGCGGCCCCGGAAGCCGGACCGACGCATCACGTACCGCAGCGCGATCCCCTTGAGCAGGGCGCACTGCGCCCGCACCAGCCGGGGCACCACCAGGTCGGCGGCGTAACGGCGGTGCGGCCCGGGCCCGAACCGCTCCTCCGTGGCGGCCACCGCGGCGGACACGAAGCGCCCGGTCACCCCACTGGTGGTCGCCTTCAACGCGACCTGCGCGCGATGACTGCCGTCGTACCCGGCCAGCGGGGCGAGCAGCGGGTCGGCCAGCAACTCGACCAGCACCTCGGCCAGGTCTGCGGCGGACTCCACCGAGTACGCGCCGGCCACGTCGGCACAGAGCGCCGCCCGTTCGTCGGCGTCGGCCAGCAGCGGGCGCAGCGTCACGTACCCGCCGTGGATGCCGTCCTCCACGTCGTGCACCGAGTACGCGACGTCGTCGGCCCAGTCCATCACCTGCGCCTCCAGGCAGCGGCGGTCGCCCGGCGCACCGTCCCGGATCCAGTCGAAGACCACCGCGTCGTCGGCGTACACCCCGAACTTGCGCTCGCCGGGGCGGCGCGGCCAGGGGTACTTGCCGATCGCGTCGAGCGACGCCCTGGTCAGGTTGAGCCCGGCGGACGAGCCGTCCGGGGCGAGCACCTTCGCCTCCAGGCGGGTCAACACCCGCAGGGTCTGCGCGTTGCCCTCGAAGCCGCCGCACGGCGTGGCCAGCAGGTCCAGGGCCGCCTCACCGTTGTGCCCGAACGGCGGGTGCCCGAGGTCGTGGGCCAGCCCGGCCACGTCCACCACGTCCGGGTCGCACCCCAGCCGGGCACCCATCTCCCGGGCGATCTGGGCCACCTCCAGCGAGTGGGTCAGCCGCGTACGCAGGAAGTCGTCGGTGCCGGCGGTGTGCACCTGGGTCTTGGTGGCCAGCCGTCGGAACGCCGCGGAGTGCAGCACCCGGGCACGGTCACGCTCGTACGGTGAGCGGCGGTGTCCGGTGTCCTTGGGCGACTCCTCGACCAGCCGGGCCTCCGCCGCCGCAAGCTCACTTCCCACGCAGCCGCCGTTGTTCGCGACTGCGGGGCTCGCAAAACCGGCTCACTCCTCGCGCTCACGGAGGACGCAGAACTCGTTGCCCTCCGGGTCGGCGAGCACCGTCCACTCGACGTCGCCCTGGCCGATGTCGACGTGCCGGGCGCCCATGTCGACCAGCCGCTCGACCTCGGCCTCCTGGTCGGCGGGGCGCAGGTCGAGGTGCAGTCGGTTCTTGCGCTCCTTGCCGTCGGCCACCGGCACGAAGACCAGGCCGGGCAACCGGTCGGGGGACTGCCGGATCTCCACCTCGTCCATCTTCTCGGCGATCACCTGGTAGCCGAGCGCCTCGGCCCACCAGCGGGCCAGCCGAGCCGGATCGCGGGCATCGACGGTGAGGCTCTCCCAGACACTGGTCATGCAGTCACCCTTCCCGTTCGACGGCCTCCACAATCGGCCGTGTGCGAGCGAGCCAAGATTACGCCCGCCGCAGCTTCTCGGCCCGCCCCCGACGCATCGACGATGGGCCCACAACCGCCGATCGGTCCGCAGTTGCCGTCCGATCGCCGAGGGTTATGGGCTCGCGGGCGGAGGTGGCAGCCGGTAGCGTTCCCGGCGCGGAACGTGACCAGCCGATCGACACGCGGATCCCGACCGGTAAGGGGAGAATCTCGTGCACGCAGACCCGGTGGTGGGAACGGAACTACGCGGGCTACGCCGCCGTCGACCCGAGATCGCCGGCACGGTCCTGGCCGGCACCGACGGGCTACTCATCTCCAGCGACCTACCCAGCACCGACGCCACCCATCTCGCCGCCCTCGCCGCGGCCAGCTTCGGGCTCGGCCACCGGGTGGCCGACACGGTCCGATGTGGCGAGTTCCGGGAGTCGGTGGTCCGCACGACCAGCGGGTGCGTGGTGACCTACCCGGCCGGGCGCACCGCCCTGCTGACCCTGGTCACCGTGTCGCCCGCGGCGGATCTGGAGGCGCTGCACGAGGAGGCCCGAGCGGTGGCCCGTCGAGCGGGCACCGTCGTCGACCGGCGCGGCGGAGGCGTCGGCGGCACCGCCGTGCCGGAGGCACACGGGCCGCTGGCCGTGCGTACCCCGATGGCGACCCTGCCGGCGCAGTTGCGCCGCTCGTCCCGGCCCACCTGGCGTCGCCCGCCGATCTGAGCGTCGGCGGCGGACCGGCCGTCCGGTCCGCCGCCGACAGGCGTCAACGACTGTCCGACCCGCCGGTCTCCACCACCGCCCGGCCGGCCTCCAACCGGGCCACCGGCACCCGGAACGGTGAGCAGGACACGTAGTCCAGGCCGACCTCGTGGAAGAAGTGCACCGAGTCCGGGTCGCCGCCGTGCTCACCGCAGACGCCGAGTTTCAGGCCGGGCCGGGCGACCCGGCCCTCCTCGGCGGCGATGCGCACCAGCCGACCGACACCGTCGCGGTCGATCGACTCGAACGGCGAGATGCCGAAGATGCCCAGCTCCAGGTACCGCCAGAAGAACGCACCCTCGACGTCGTCGCGGGAGAAGCCCCAGCCCATCTGGGTGAGGTCGTTGGTGCCGAAGGAGAAGAACTCGGCGGCCTCGGCGATCTGCCCGGCGGTCAGCGCCGCCCGGGGCACCTCGATCATGGTGCCGATCAGCACCTCGACGCCGCTGTCACCCACCACCTCCGCGATGATCTTTTCGGCCTCGGCGCGTACCGTCTCCAACTCCTGCACGGCCCCGACCAGCGGAACCATGATCTCCGGGCAGGCGGTGCCGCCCGCGCGGGTGACCGCGACGGCGGCCTCGGCGATGGCCCGGACCTGCATCGCGAACAGGCCCGGGATGACCAGGCCCAGGCGGACGCCCCGCAGGCCGAGCATCGGGTTCTCCTCGTGCATCCGCCGGACGGCGGCGAGCAGCGCCTCCTCCTTCGCGACGTCCTCGCCACGCTCCTGGGCGACCGCCACGTTCACCGCGAGCTGCTCCAGCGGCGGCAGGAACTCGTGCAGCGGCGGGTCGATCAGCCGGACGGTGACCGGCAGCCCGTCCATCTCGCGGAAGATCTCCTCGAAGTCGGCCCGCTGCAACGGCAGTAGCGCCGCCAGCGCCTCGTCCCGTTCACCCTCGGCACGGGCCAGGATCAGCCGCTCGACCAGCTCCCGACGGTCGCCGAGGAACATGTGCTCGGTGCGGCACAGGCCGATGCCCTCGGCGCCGAAGCGCCGGGCCCGGGCGGCGTCCGCGCCGGTGTCGGCGTTCGTCCGGACCGCGAGCCGCCGCCTGCCGTCGGCGTGCGTCATGATCCGGTGTACGGCCCGGACCAGGGCGTTGTCGACGTGCTCGGCGTCGAGGCTGCCCTCGAAGTACTGCACCACCTCCGACGGCATGACCGGGACCTCGCCCAGGTAGACCTTGCCCGTGGTGCCGTCGATGGACACCACGTCGCCCTCGTTGACGGTCTGCCCGGCCACGACGAACCGCTTCGCCGGGACGTTCACGTCGATCTCGTCGGCGCCGGAGACACAGGTCTTGCCCATGCCCCGGGCCACCACCGCGGCGTGGCTGGTCTTGCCGCCCCGCGAGGTGAGGATGCCCTTCGCGGCGATCATGCCGTTCAGGTCGTCCGGGTTGGTCTCCCGGCGGACCAGGATCACCGATTCCCCCTCGGCGGCCAGTTCGACGGCCCGCGCGGAGGTGAAGACGACAGTGCCGGACGCCGCGCCCGGTGACGCGCCGATGCCCTTGGCGACCGCCTCGAACTCGTGGTCGAGCTGGAAGCGGGGGAACATCAGCTGGGCGAGCTGCGCGCCGTTGACCCGGTGCAACGCCTCGTCCAGGTCGATCAGGCCCTCGTCGACGAGCTGCCCGGCGATGACGAACGCGGCGGCGGCGGTGCGCTTGCCGACCCGGGTCTGCAACATCCACAGCTTGCCGCGCTCGATGGTGAACTCGATGTCGCAGAGGTCCCGGTAGTGCTCCTCCAGCCGAGCCATGTACCCGAGCAGCTCGTCGTAGGACTTCTTGTCCAGCCGCTCCAGCTCGTTCAGCGGCACGGTGTTGCGGATGCCCGCCACGACGTCCTCACCCTGGGCGTTGGCCAGGTAGTCGCCGTAGATGCCCTGCGCGCCACTGGCCGGGTCCCGGGTGAACGCGACCCCGGTGCCGGAGTCCGGGCCGAGGTTGCCGAAGACCATCGTCACCACGTTGACAGCGGTGCCGAGATCGGCCGGGATCCGCTCCTGGCGGCGGTAGAGCACGGCGCGCTCGGCGTTCCACGACTCGAACACCGCCCGGATGGCCAGGTCGAGCTGTTCACGCGGTTGCTGCGGGAACTCCCGACCGGTGTGCTTCAAAAAGATCTTCTTGTACGCGTCGACCAGCCTCCGCAGGTCGTCGGCGTCCAGGTCCAGGTCGTCGTGGGTGCCCTTGGCGTTCTTGGCCTCGTCCAGCGCGTGCTCGAACTCCTCGCCCGGCACCTCGCACACGGTCTTGCCGAACATCTGGATGAGGCGGCGGTAGGAGTCCCAGGCGAACCTGTCGTTCTGTCCGGCCTGGGCGGAGAGGCCGACCACGCTCTGGTCGTTGAGACCGACGTTGAGGACGGTCTCCATCATGCCGGGCATCGAGAACTTGGCGCCGGAGCGTACCGACACCAGCAGGGGGTCCTGCGGGTCGCCGAGGCGCTTGCCCATCGCGCGTTCCAGCGACTCCAGGTGCGCCTCGATCTGCCCGGCGAGCCCGTCCGGCTCCCGTCCCGTCGCCAGGTACGCCTGGCAGGCCTCGGTGGTGATGGTGAAGCCCGGCGGGACGGGCAGGCCGAGGTTCGTCATCTCGGCGAGGTTGGCGCCCTTGCCCCCGAGCAGGTCCTTGAGATCCTTGTTGCCCTCGGAGAAGTCGTAGACGTACTTGTGATCGACGGTCTCTTGCGCTGCCACCAGAGCCTCCACAACACACGCGCCGGATTGACACTTAACGAAGGTTCAGTTTTCTGTACCCCGAGGCGGACCACCGGTAATCCCGGGGTCGACGCGATCGGTGCGCGAAGGTTAAGCGAACATCGAGCGACCTGGGACCGTTCGGTGACAATTGGCACAGCCATCACGACTATCCGTGTTCGTACCGTTTTCTGGGAACGCTTCCATGCGCACCAACACGCACCCCGGCCGAGCGTCGTACGCTGGATGACACGCCAGCCGGTGAACCTCACTTTTGCCATAACCGACGCGAATACACCCCGGAGTCGCCACCGTGTCGACCGCCCCCGCCCCCGGCCCCGCCGCCACCCCCGCCCCGCTGTCGGCGGAGGAGCCGGGCGCGGCAACGCTGGCCCGCACGGCCGAGCAGGCCGCCCGCAGCTTGCTCGCCCCGGCGGCCCCGCACCGGTTGGCCGATGTCGTTCCCGCCCCCCAGCAGGTCCAGCCGGACCCGGCCGAAGACTGGACACTGAGCGCCGAAGCGGTCATCGTGGCCAGCTCCGACCCGGCGGCGCTGGCGGTCGCCGAGCAGCTCGCCGGCCTGCTGCGCCCGGCCACCGGCTACCCGCTGCCGGTCACCGACGCCACCGCGCCGGCACCTGTCGACGGCATCGCGCTGATGCTCGACGAGACCGCCGCCGACCTGGGCGCGGAGGGCTACCGGCTCGACGTCACCACCAACGGGGTACGCGTCACCGCCGTCACCGCCGCCGGCCTCTTCCACGGTGTCCAGACGCTGCGCCAACTGTTGCCGGCGACGATCGAGAGCCGGACCCCGGTCACCGACCGGTGGACGCTGCCCGGGGGCACCATCACCGACGTACCCCGGTTCCCGTACCGGGGAGCGATGCTCGACGTCGCCCGACACTTCTTCACCGTCGAGGACGTCCTGCGGGTGGTCGACCACCTGGCCCGCTACAAGCTCAATCACCTGCACCTGCACCTCACCGACGACCAGGGCTGGCGGATCGCCGTCGACTCCTGGCCGAAGCTGACCACCGTCGGCGGGGCGACCGAGGTCGGTGGCGGCCCCGGCGGGTTCTACACCAAGGCCGACTACACGCGGATCGTCTCCTACGCGGCCGCCCGGCACATCACCGTCGTCCCGGAGATCGACCTCCCCGGGCACACCAACTCGGCGCTCGTCGCGTACCCCGAACTGGCACCGGACAAGACCGCGCCGCAGCCGTACACCGGCACCGAGGTGGGTTTCAGCTACGTCGACCCGGCCGACGACCGGACGTACGACTTCATCGCCGACGTCCTGGGCGAACTGGCCGCGCTCACACCCGGGCCGTGGCTGCACATCGGCGGTGACGAGGCGTTCAAGGTGAAGGGCGAGGTCTACACCGGTTTCGTCGAGCGGGTCCAACGCATCGTCGCCGGCCTGGGCAAGACCGTCGTCGGCTGGCACCAGCTCGCACCGGCCGCCCACGTCGACGGGCGGGTCCTGCAGTGGTGGGGCACGAACGGCGAAGACCCCACCACGGTCGAGGCCGTACGCCGGGGCGCCCGAGTGATCGTCTCCCCCGGCAACCACGCCTACCTGGACATGAAGTACGCCCCGGACACCCCGATCGGGCACGACTGGGCCGGTCTGATCGACGTGCGACGGGCGTACGACTGGGATCCGGCCACGCACGTCGCCGGGGTGCCCTCCACGGCCGTCATCGGTGTGGAGGCCCCGCTCTGGACCGAGTCGGTCACCTCGCTGACCGACATCGAGTTCCTACTCCTGCCCCGGCTCCCCGCCATCGCCGAGCTGGGCTGGTCGCGCCGGGAGACCCACGACTGGGCAGGCTTCCGTGACCGCCTGGCCGCCCACGGCCCACGCTGGGACGCCGCCGAGATCGCCTTCCACCGCGCGCCCGAGATCCCCTGGCCGAGCGGACCCACGATCCCCACCCAGCGCGACTCGACCCGGGAGGGCGCCAACCCGGCGTAAGCCCCGATCCGGTGATCGACTCCAGATCGCCGATAGTGGGGCGTCCGCCAGCCAGGGGAACCCCCACATCGCCGATCCGTCGGAGACCACCATCCCCGAATGTCCGTTATCAGCCGCATCGTCCCGTGATCGGGCCCACCCGGATCGCGGAATCGTGGCCCCGGCGGGGTCGTTATACCTGGCACGCCACCGCGACTGTCGAGTCGTCGGCGCGGGGTAGCCGCCGGGAACACCGGCCGGGCCACCCCGGTTACATCCCCCGCACAGCCGAGCAGCACGGGCCGAGGAGCCCGGCGGAATGATCCGCCACCCCGGACCGTTGTGATCTGTCCCGACGCCGGCCCACGGGCCGCCGGGCACTGAACTTCCCCCGCATGGCCGTCCCCCGTGCGTCGTGCGGTATCCCCCGATGAAGCAGAGGAGCACGCCATCATGCGTACCGATCTGATTCGTAAGACCGCCCTGACCGCCGCCGGTCTCGCGTTCACCGGTGGCGCCATCGCCGGACCCGTCACCACCGCCTTCGCCGCCCCGAACACCAGCAAGCCGACGTCGCAGGCGCAGACCGACCGCAAGGGTCACGGTGAGCGTCAGCTGGGCGTGCGCTACGAGGCCCAGCCGAACTTCTACTACTGCGGCCCCGCCGCCGCCCGTAACGCCCTGAGCGTGCAGGGCAAGGACATCAGCGTGGACGCCATGGCCAAGGAGATGGGCACCACCGAGGCCGGCACCAACTCCATCAACGACATCACCCCGGTGCTGAACAAGGAGACCGGCAAGAACGACGCCTACCACTCCGTCGAGATCAGCACCCCGAAGGCCGACGACAAGCAGACCGACAAGCTGCGCGCCGACATCGTCCGCACCGTCGACGACGGCCGGGCCGTGGTCGCCAACATCGCCGGCACCACCACTGACACCGACGGTGGCATCCACTCCTTCGAGGGTGGGCACTACATCAGCGTGGTCGGCTACCGCGACAACGGCGACATCGTCACCATCGCCGACTCCGCCGACCCGAACACCGCCTCGTACGAGGTCACCGTCGAGCACCTCGCCGACTGGATCGCCACCCGCGGCTACGCCGCCAGCTGAGCACCACCCGACGCTGAAGGGCCGGACCCCACCACGGGGCCCGGCCTTCAGCATGTCCAGGTCCAGTCCCACTGCCGCCCTGTGAGCCCCGCGCCCCGCGCCCCGCGCCCCGCGCCCCGCGCCCCGCGCCCCGCGCCCCGCGCCCCGCGCCCCGCGCCCCGCGCCCCGCGCCCCGCGCCCCGCGCCCCGCGCCCCGCGCCCCGCGCCCCGCGCCCCGCGCCCCGCGCCCCGCGCCCCGCGCCCCGCGCCCCGCGCCCCGCGCCCCGCGCCCCGCGCCCCGCGCCCCGCGCCAAGATCCTCACAACATCGGGGATGTTGCTGCCTCAGACACGCGGGACACAGCAACATCCCCGATGTTGCGCGAATCTTGCGACGCGCACCGGGCGCGGCCCGTCGGTTGTGTCACGGGTCCTTTGGAGCTGATGTCGCAGACGAATCAGCGTCGCAACGGCACCCGCCGCGCCGCACGACGCCAGCCCCGCACCACGCCAGAGCCCCGCACGATGCCAGGCCCCGCACGATGCCAGAGCCCCGCACGACGCCAGCCCCGCACCACGCCAGAGCCCCGCACGACGCCAGAGCCCCGCACGACGCCAGAGCCCCGCACGACGCCAGAGCCCCGCACGACGCCAGCCCTGCACGATGGCAGCCCCGCACGACGCCAGAGCCCTGCAGGATGGCAGCCCCGCCTGGTGGCAGCGCATGGTGGCAGCGCCGCGCGGTGGCAGCGGCGGGTAGCGCATTCCGAGCTGACGTCTTGACTCGTTTACGACATCAGCTCGACAGCCTGCCGCACCCCCACGTCCGACCCCTGCGCCCGGCGGAACCGGGTCGGCATCCGGGCAGAGACGAACCCGCCGACGGCGTCCCGTCGCGGACCACGGGCTCAGCCGCCGGAGTCGTCCATCTCGGCGCCCTCGGGGACGGTGTCGTCGTCCCGGCTGGCCAGCCAACCGTCCGGCAGGGCGACCTTGCCCGGCGAGTTGGTGCGCCCACGCGGTTGGCCCAGCGTGGCCACCGGGAACGGCTCCGTCGCATCGAGCTTGCCGAGCAGATCGTCGAGCTGGGCCAGGCTCTCGATCATCGCCAGTGAGCGGCGCAGTTCGCCGCCGACCGGGAAACCCTTGAGGTACCAGGCGACGTGCTTGCGGAAGTCGGTGCAGCCGTCGCGTTCACCTCGGGCCGGGTTGCGGGCACCGGCGACGAACTGGTCCACCAGCAGCTCGGCGTGCCGGCGCATGGTCGCCGCCACCTCGCCGAGGCTGGGCAGTCGCCGTTCCGACCGGCCGTTGAAGGCGGCCTCCAGGTCGGCGAAGAGCCACGGCCGGCCCAGGCACCCGCGGCCGACGACCACGCCGTCCACGCCGGTGTGCGCGACCATCCGCAGCGCGTCGTCGGCCTCCCAGATGTCGCCGTTGCCGAGCACCGGCACGTCGAGGGCCTGCTTCAGGGTGGCGATCGCGTCCCAGTCGGCGGTGCCCGAGTAACGCTGCGACGCGGTCCGCCCGTGCAGGGCCACCGCGGCCACGCCGGCCTCCTGGGCGGCCAGCCCTGCTTCGACGTACGTCAGATGGTCGTCGTCGATGCCCTTGCGCATCTTGACCGTGACCGGCACCCCGGAGGGTGACGCGGCGTCGACGGCAGCCTTCACCAGGCGGGCGAAGAGCCGGCGCCGCCACGGCAGGGCCGCGCCGCCACCACGCCGGGTGACCTTGGGGACCGGGCAGCCGAAGTTGAGGTCGATGTGATCGGCCAGGTCGCGCTCGACGACGATCCGCACGGCGGCCGCTGTGATCTCCGGATCGGTGCCGTAGAGCTGGAGGCTGCGCGGTTTCTCGTCGTCACCGAAAGCGATCATGCGCAGCGTCTTCGGGTTGCGCTCGACCAGCGCCCGAGTGGTGATCATCTCGCAGACGTAGATGCCGCCGCCCTGCTCCCGGCACAGCCGGCGGAACCCGACGTTGGTGATCCCGGCCATCGGGGCGAGCACCACGGGCGGCCACACCTGGTACGGCCCGAGAGTCAACGGCCGCAGCACGGGCATGGTCGAGGCAGTCACCGCACAAGTGTACGGGGCCGCGACCGGCGCTCATCGCGTCGGCCGAGGCCCCGTGCGCAGCGTCTCAGCAGCCCGGAAGCCGCTCGATCAGGTAGCGCTCGACCTGGTCCAGGGAGACCCGCTCCTGAGCCATGGTGTCCCGGTTGCGCACCGTCACAGCGTCGTCGTCCAGGGTGTCGAAGTCGACCGTCACGCAGAACGGGGTGCCGATCTCGTCCTGCCGGCGGTAACGGCGGCCGATCGCCTGCGAGTCGTCGAACTCCACCACCCAGCGCTTGCGCAGCAGCGTCGCGAGGTCCTTGGCCTTCGGCGACAGTGCCTCGTTGCGGGACAGCGGCAGCACCGCCACCTTGACCGGGGCGAGCCGCGGGTCGAACCGCATCACGGTGCGCTTGTCCACGCCGCCCTTGGTGTTCGGGGCCTCGTCCTCGTCGTACGCCTCCAACAGGAACGCCAGCACGGCGCGGGTCAGACCCGCGGCCGGTTCGATGACGTACGGCATCCAGCGCTCACTCTTGGTCTGGTCGAAGTACGACAGGTCGACGCCCGAGTGCTTGCTGTGCGTGGAGAGGTCGAAGTCGGTGCGGTTGGCCACACCCTCCAGCTCGGCGAACTCGCTGCCGCCGAACTGGAAGCGGTACTCGATGTCCACCGTCCGCTTCGAGTAGTGCGAGAGCTTCTCCTTGGGGTGCTCGTAGAGGCGCAGGTTGTCCGCCGACAGACCGAGGTCGAGGTACCAGTTCCAGCGCTCCTGGAGCCAGTACTCGTGCCACTGCTCGTCGGTGCCCGGCTCGACGAAGAACTCCATCTCCATCTGCTCGAACTCGCGGGTCCGGAAGATGAAGTTGCCCGGGGTGATCTCGTTGCGGAACGACTTGCCGGTCTGCGCGATGCCGAACGGCGGCTTCTTGCGGGCGACCGTCTCGACGTTCTTGTAGTTGACGAAGATGCCCTGCGCGGTCTCCGGGCGCAGGTAGTGCAGACCCTCGTCGCTCTCCACCGGGCCCAGGTAGGTCTTCATCAGGCCGTTGAACATCTTCGGCTCGGTGAAGGTGCCCTTGTTGCCGCAGTTGGGGCAGTTCAGCTCGGCGAGGGAGGTCAGCGGCTTGCCGTGCTTCTCGGCGTACGCCTCCTCCAGGTGGTCCGCCCGGAAGCGCTTGTGGCAGAACTGGCACTCGGTGAGCGGGTCGACGAACTCGGCGATGTGGCCGGACGCCTCCCACACCTTGCGGGCCAGGATGACGGCGGAGTCGAGGCCGACCACGTCGTCGCGCTGCTGGACCATGGTCTTCCACCACTGCCGGCGGACGTTCTCCTTGAGCTCCACGCCGAGCGGACCGTAGTCCCACGCCGATCGGGTGCCCCCGTAGATCTCGCTGGAGGGGAAGACGAAGCCTCGGCGCTTGGCGAGGCTGACGACGGCGTCGATACGGTCGGCTGGCATGTTTCCTCCTACGCCGGCTGGCGGTCGGCGGGGGCGAGATGTGGATGGAACGGTCAGTTCGGGACCACGGTACGAGAACCGCAGCCCTGAGCCCAGCAGAATACCGGGGGCGGGTCAGCTGACCCCGCAGACCTCCACGCCCCCGGTCTGCCCGTCCTGGCCGAGGCTGACCTGCTGCTGCTCCCGGTCGCCACCGGCGAGCGTCACGTCGACCGGCACGGTCAGGCTGGTGGTGTCCACCTCACCCACCCGGAACGCCGCGACCTGTGGCTCGGCGGCGGCACGCCGCTCGAACTCGGGCCGCGACTCACGCCGTTGCGCGTCGTCGCAGAGCTGGTCGTACGCCCGCCCGTAGTCCCGCTCGACAAGCGCCTGGTAGTAGTCGCCGGTCACGGTGCGGGCCTGCTCGCGGATCGCCTGCACGCCGCTGACGGCCAGGCCGACGACGGCGCTGCCGCCTCCGCCACAGCAGAGCACCACGGCGAGCGCGCCGACGCCGAGGCCGAGCCAGAGCCGTGTGCGGCGGCCCTCGGTGGGCGGCGCGGCGAACGGCGGAGCCACCCCTGGTCCGGGTGGCGGGGCGGGTGCGGTCATAGGAGCAGCGTAGTGTCCGCGGGCTCAGCGGTAAGGACCCGCAGCCCGATCACTCTCGGCGATGACCACCGCCCCGCCGGGCGCAGCGATGGCCAGTGCCTCGTACGCGGAGGGCTCGTCGACCGACTCGGCGAGCAGCGGCACGGCGCTGACCTTGACGTCGAAGGCGCCCAGCGCCCGCCGGTACGTCCCGACCGACTCCCATTCGGTGACCAGCGACCAGTACCGGGGGTCGTCGAGGGCCCGGACCAGTTGACCGCGCAGGTAGCCGGGGCGGGCGGCCAGGGCGGTGAGGGCGGCGTGCGCCCGTTCGGTGAAGTCGTCGGCGGCATCGACGTCGACCACGAACCGGTTGGTCACCAGCAACGGGGGTCCCTCCTCGTAGAGTCTGTGGGATGCAGCGTACGCAGCGCCCTCTGCTCGCCCGGTTGGCCGGGGCGAACCCGACGTCGGTGTTCCTGCTCACCCTGGTGGTGGTGCTGGTGGCGTTCTTCACGCCCGGGGTGGTCGGCGGGCTGCTGACGCTGGCGCTCGCCGCGGGTCTGATCGCCCTGTTGGCGACGACCTGGGCGGTTCAGGCACCGCAGACCCGCCTGATTCGGCTGCTGATGCTGACCCTGCTCGTGACGGTGGGCCTCGCGAAGCTGCTCTGACATGCAATCATGCGTTTTTGACAATCATTATCGTTGCCACGGACAGTTGACGACATGACCAACCGCGCCACGTACCGTGTCCTGGCCGCCGCGACCGCCCTGCTCGCCCTGGGCGCCGGGGCCGGCTGCTCCACCGGTGACTCCGCCGGCGCCGACCCGAAGAGAGTCGACGTGGTGGCCGCGTTCTACCCCCTCCAGTTCCTCGCCGAGCGGATCGGCGGCGACGCGGCCCGGGTGACCAACCTGGCCAAGCCCGGTGCCGAACCGCACGACCTGGAGCTCAACCCGAGCCAGGTCGGCCAGGTCAGCGATGCGGAGTTGATCGTCTACCTCAAGGGGTTCCAGCCGGCCGTGGACGACGCCGTCGCCCAGAACGGCGGCGACCGGGCCTTCGACGTGACGAGCGTGCAGCCGCTGCTGGACGCCTCGGCCGGCGGGCACGACCACGAGGGCGAGGAGGGGCACGCCGAGGAGAGCGGTGGCAAGGACCCGCATGTCTGGCTCGACCCGACCCGGCTGGCCGGCATCGGCGACCAACTCGCGCAGCGACTCGGCACTGCCGACCCGAACCACGCGGCCGACTACACCGCCCGCGCCGCGACGCTTCGCTCCGACCTGACGGCCCTGGACAGCGAGTTCAAGACCGGTCTGGCGACCTGCCAGCGACGGGAGATCGTGACCAGTCACGCCGCGTTCGGTTACCTCGCCGACCGCTACCAGCTCGACCAGGTCGGTATCACCGGGCTGAGCCCGGACGTCGAGCCCTCCCCGCAGCGGCTCGCGCACGTGATCGAGGAGGCGAAGGAGCACCAGGCCACCACGATCTTCTTCGAGACCCTGGTCAGCCCGAAGGTCGCCGAGACCATCGCCGGCCAGGTCGGCGCGAAGACCGCGGTGCTGGACCCGATCGAGGGGCTCGCCGCCGGCAGCGACGGGGACTACCTTTCGGTGATGCGTACCAACCTGCGGACCCTGCAGACAGCCTTGGGCTGCTCGTGACCGCACCTGTCATCACCGTGGAGCACGGGGTGGTCGGCTACGACGGCCGCCCCGTGCTCCGCGACATCTCGTTCACGGTGACCGCCGGAGAGGTCGTCGCGGTGCTCGGCGCCAACGGCTCCGGCAAGTCCACCCTGATCCGCGCCGTGCTCGGCCTGGTGCCGCTCAGCTCCGGCTCGGTCACCCTCTTCGACCGGCCGTTGCGCCGGTTCCGACAGTGGGCCCGCATCGGGTACGTCCCGCAGCGCCTGGGCGCCGGCGGTGGCGTACCGGCCACCGTCCGCGAGGTGGTGGCCTCCGGCCGACTGGCCCGCCGGGGGGTGCTCCGCCCACCCGGTCGAGCCGACCGCGCCGCCGTCGACGCCGCGCTGCTCGCGGTCGGGCTCGCCTACCGGGCCGGTGACCCGGTCGCCACGCTCTCCGGTGGCCAGCAGCAGCGCACCCTGATCGCCCGCGCCCTGGCCGGCAAGCCGGAGCTGCTGGTCCTCGACGAGCCCACCGCCGGGGTGGACGCCGCCAGCCAGGAGGCGTTCGCCGGCGCGTTGCGCGACTTCGTGGGCGACGGCGGAACGGTGCTGCTGGTCGCGCACGAGCTGGGCCCGCTGCGGCCGGTGATCAGCCGGGCGGTCGTCGTCCACGAGGGTCGCATCGCGCACGACGGTGCGGTGCCGGACCCGGCCGGGCACCACGCGGCGCCCGACCACGACCACGTGCACCCGCACTGTTACGACGAGCCCGCCGGGCTGTGGAGCAACTGACCCATGGAACTCTTCCAGTACCCCTACATGCAGCGCGCCCTGATCGGCGCTCTGGTGATCGGCCTGGCCGCCCCGGCGCTCGGCATCTACCTGGTGCAGCGCCGGCTGGCGTTGATCGGTGACGGTGTCGGGCACGTGGCGTTGACCGGCGTCGGGGCCGGTCTCCTGCTCAATCGCTCACCGGTGCTGGTCGCCGTGATCGCCGCCACCATCGGCGCGGTCGCCATCGAGGTGGTACGCGCCCGTGGGCGTACCTCCGGTGACCTTGCCCTGGCCCTGCTCTTCTACGGCGGCATCGCGGGCGGTGTACTGCTGGTCGGCCTCTCGGACGCGACCAGCGCGAACCTCAACGCCTACCTGTTCGGGTCGCTGACCACCATCTCGACCGCCGACCTGGTCACCATCGGGGTGCTCGGCGCGGCGATCCTGGTCACCATGATCGCGCTGCGCCCGGCGCTCTTCGCGGTCAGCCACGACGAGGAGTACGCCCGGGTCTCCGGCCTCCCGGTACGCACGCTCAACCTGCTGATCGCCGTCGCCACCGCGGTCACCGTGACCATCGCGATGCGGGCCGTCGGCGTGCTCCTGATCAGCGCGCTGATGGTGGTCCCGGTCGCCACCGCCCAGCAGGTCACCCGGGGGTTCCGCGGCACGATGGCCGCCGCGATGGCGCTCGGGTTCTTCGCCGCCGGCTCCGGTGTCTGGGTGGCGGCTACGGCGGACACCGCTCCGGGCGCCTCGGTGGTGCTGGTGGCGATCGCGTCGTTCCTGGTGGTGGCCGTGGCCGGCGGCGTCTGGCGGGCGCTGCGCCGCCGGGCGACACCGGCCGCCGCACCGGCACCGGAACCGCACGAGGTCGTACTGAGTTGATCCTCATCAGCAGGGCGTCGGTGGTATTGGTTACCGTTGCAAGATGACCAGCGCGACGGGTTACGAGGGTTTCGACGGAGCCAGCGAGTTGCTCCGCGCCCTGTCCGCGCCGATCCGGCTGGCCATCGTCAGCGAGCTGGCCGATGGTGAACGATGCGTCCACGAACTGGTGGAGAAGCTCGGCGCCGCGCAGCCGTTGGTCTCCCAGCACCTGCGGGTGCTGCGCGGCGCGGGAGTGGTCCGCGGCTCCCGCCGTGGCCGGGAGATCGCCTACAGCCTCGTGGACGAGCACGTCGCGCACATCGTGGCGGACGCGGTCAGCCACGCCGGGGAGGGATCATGAGCGAGGGCAGCACCGCGGTGCGCAACACCCGGCAGCGCTCGGCGGTGAGCGCGCTGCTGGGTGAGATGGAGGGCTTCCACAGCGCCCAGGACCTGCACGCCATGCTGCGGCAGCGCGGCGAGCGGGTCGGCCTGACCACCGTCTACCGCACCCTGCAAGGGCTCGCCGACGCCGGCGAGATCGACGTGATGCGCCCGCCGGGGGGTGAGCACCTCTACCGCCGGTGCAGCGAGGGGCACCACCACCACCTGGTCTGCCGAGCCTGCGGGCGCACCGTCGAGGTGGCCGGGCCGGCGGTGGAGAGCTGGGCCGACCGGGTCGCCGCGCAACACGGCTACGCCGACGTCAGCCACACCCTGGAGATCTTCGGCACCTGCCCGACCTGCGTACGCTGACCAGCCCCGCGCAGTGAATCCGCACCTGTGAGAACCGGGGCGTTCGTGGCACGCTGTCCGGCGTGAAGATCTATGCCGATCGGTTTCCGACCGCCGCCCGTCAGTTGCTCACCGACCTGCTCGTCGTCGCCTGGGTGTACGCGGCGATCCGGGGCGCGCTGTGGCTGCACGACCTGGTGCAGAAGCTCGCCGTACCGGGGCAGAAACTGGAGGGCGCCGGCAGTGGCCTCGCCGACAACCTCGCCGACGCCGGCGGCAAGGTGCGCCGGGTCCCACTGGTCGGTGACGAGCTGACCGCGCCCTTCCGGCAGGCCGCCGACGCCGCCCGAGGGCTCGCCGACGCGGGCCGGGACCAGCAGCACCTGGTCGACCAGCTCGCGCTCGCCCTCGCCGTCGCCGTGCTGATCTTCCCGCTCGGCCTGGTGCTCTTCGGTTGGCTGCCGTTGCGGGTGCGCTGGATGCGCCGGGCCGGGTCGGCCGCGAAACTGGCCGCCGGGCCGGCCGGTCGGGACCTGCTCGCGCTGCGCGCGCTGGCCACCCAGCCGCTCGGTCGGCTGACCCGGATCGCGCCGGACGTCGCCGAGGCGTGGCGGCGCGGCGACGACGCCACAGTCGACGCCCTGGCCACGTTGGAGCTGCGCCAACTCGGCCTCCGCGGCCGGGGCCGCTGAGGTCTCGCGCACACCGGCCACGACCGCGCCCCCACCATGGGGCCGCCACCGGCCCACCTCATGTCCACCGCCCCTGCCTCGAACCGCGACCGCGCCCAGCCTCGGGCCGCCACCCCGGCCCGCCTCGGGCAGCCGTGCCCATCTTGATCAAGTGATGAGAAGTAGCTCGGAGACAGCGTGGGGAGCTACTTCTCATCACTTGATCAAGGGGAAGCACTGGTGGTCCGTGGTGCGCGTTCGCCGCGCCGAGTCGGGCCGTCGCGGCTGGGGCCGCTAAGGTCTTCGGGTGTTCTACTTCCTCGTCGTCATCGCCGTCCTGCTGCTCGGCTACGCCGCCGTCCTGGTCTCCTTCCTGCGGCGGGGCAGGAAGATCCCGCCTGCGGCGTACCTGGCCCTGGCCGGGCTCAACGGCCTGATCCTGGCAGGCGTGCTGGCCTGGGCGGTGGCCCGCTGACCGTCGCTGCCGCGCCGCCCCCTGCACTGCACGCCGGTTGATCAACTCCAGGTCGGCGACGTAGGGGCATCGAGGCGGGGAATGCCACCACCTCGCGGATGTGCAGTCGATCAAGCCAGACGGCGTGCGAGGCGGCGGGGTTACGGCTTCGGTGGGATGCGGCGGCGGACGTCCTCGGCGGTGGACGGGCCGGGCGTCCAGCGGGCCACCCAGGGCAACTCCTCGGACGGGGTGATCACACCCTCCTCCAGGCCCGCGTAGCGGCCGGCGAGGATGCGCTTAGCGGCGGCGGTGTCGACCGAGTCGGTGTTGTCCCACAGTGCGGCGAACAGGGCGTCCACCCGCACCCGCGCCTGCCGGCAGAACAGGTCGGCCAGCTCGACGTTCTCCGGTCGGGTGTCCCGTTCGGCGGCGGCCCGGACGCAGACCGCGGACATCGCGAACAGTTCGGCGCCGATGTCCACCACACGGCCGAGGAACGCCTGCTTGCGCTCCATCTTTCCCTGCCAGCGCGACATCGCGTAGAACGTCGACCGGGCCAGCTTGCGGGACGACCGCTCCACCTGCCGCAGGTGTACGGCGAGTGGCCCGAACTCGGCGTACGCCGAAGGGCTCTGCCCCCGGCCCACGGCGAGCGTCGGCAACCACTTCGCGTAGAAGGCCCCCGCGCGGGCGCCCGCTCTGGCCTTGCGGCCCAACCCCGCGTCCGGGTCGATGATGTCGCCGGCCACCGACAGGTGGGCGTCGACCGCCTCCCGGGCGATCAGCAGGTGCATGATCTCGGTGGAGCCCTCGAAGATCCGGTTGATCCGCAGGTCGCGCATCATCTGCTCGACGGCGGCCGGGCGTTCGCCCCGGGCGGCCAGCGAGTCGGCCGTCTCGTAGCCCCGCCCGCCCCGGATCTGGATCAGCTCGTCGGCGATCTTCCAGGCCATCTCGCTGGCGTACAGCTTGACCAGCGCCGCCTCGATCCGGATGTCGTTACGGTCGTCGTCGGCGAGCAGGCAGCAGAGGTCGAGCATTGTCTCCATGCCGTACGTGGTGGCGGCGATGAAGGAGAGCTTCTGCGCGACCGCCTCGTGCTCGCCCACCGGCCGACCCCACTGGACCCGGTCGGCGGCCCAGCCCCGGGCCACGTTCAGCGCCCACTTGCCGGCGCCCACGCACATGGCCGGCAGCGAGAGCCGACCGGTGTTCAGCGTGGTCAGGGCGATCTTCAGCCCCTTGCCCTCGCCGCCGATGACGTTCTCGGCGGGCACGAACACGTCGTGGAACCGGGTGAGGCTGTTCTCCAGGCCGCGCAGGCCGATGAACTCGTTGCGCCGCTCGACGGTGATGCCCTCGCTGTCACCCTCCACCACGAACGCGGTGATCCCGCCCCGACGCCCCTCGCCGGCCGGCACCCGGGCCATCACCACCAGCAGGGTGGCCACGATGCCGTTGGTGGCCCACAGCTTCACCCCGTTGAGCCGGTAGCCGGTGCCGTCCTCGGTCGGCTCGGCGGTGGTGGCCAGCCGGGCCGGGTCGGAGCCGACGTCGGGCTCGGTGAGCAGGAACGCGGACACCTCACCGGCGGAGAGGCGGGGCAGGAAGCGCTGCTTCTGCTCGGCGGTGCCGAACATCTTCAGCGGCTGCGGCACACCGATCGACTGGTGCGCCGAGAGCAGCGCGCCGATGGCGGGGCTGACCGAGCCGGCCAGCATCAGCGCCCGGCAGTAGTGCAGGTTGCTCAGGCCGAGCCCGCCGTACTTCCGGTCGATCTTCATGCCGAACGCGCCGAGGTCGGCCAGGCCGTGGAACACCGAGTCCGGAATGGAGCCGTCACGTTCGATGGCCGCGCCGTCCACCTCGGAGGTCAGGAAGGCGCGGAACCGACCGAGGAACTCCTCGGCACGTGCCACGTCGCCCGGGTCGGACCGGGGCCACGGGTCGATCAGGTCGAGCCGGAACCGACCCAGGAACAACTCCTTGCCGAAGCTGGGTCGGTCCCAGGTGGACTCGCGGGCGGCCTCGGCGACCTGCCGGGCCTCCTTCTCGGAGACCTGCCCGGCCTCCGCCGGCAACGGCGCGGCGGCTCCGGTGGTGGTCTCGGAATCAGGGCCGTCCGGCGCCGGTCGGCCGTTCTGCGTCGTGGTCACGGCTGCCCCCTCGAACCTCGGTGCGGCTGCGTCGACGTGCGCGCAAACGCAACGCTACCCCCGGTTGTTACCCAGGGGTAGCGCTGCGTGAAACTCGGTGTGGTCAGCCGACGCTGAGAGTCTCCGGGTCGTCGTCATCGTCGTCGATGTCGTCCTCACCCCAGTTGCGGCGGACGAACGGCAGGATCACCCAGAACACGAGGAACCAGATGCCGGTCAGGGCGCTGAGCAGGAAGGCGATCGGCCGGTCCAGCACGAAGTCGGTGATCAACAGTACGGCGCTGACCATGGCGATCAGCATGAAGGCGAGACCACCGGTGGCCATCCGGTGGGCGAACCGCACCAGTTCCGGCTTGCGGCCCTGCCGGAACAACGCCCGGTGGAACGCCACCGGCGAGATGATCAGCGCGGTGGCGGCGGCCGCCGCGAGCAGCGCGACGATGTAGACGTCCCGCTGGAACTCGCTGGTCCGGGTGAAGCCGTTACTGAACGGCAGGGTGAGCAGGAAGGCGAAGAGGATCTGCACGCCGGTCTGCGCGACCCGCAACTCCTGGAGCAGGTCGGCGAAGTTACGCTGCCAACGCTGCTTCTCGGTCTCCTTGGACACGCGCTACCTCCGGTGCGACGCTACTGCCGGCGGTCCCGGCCGCCGGCAGCAACGCCAATGCCCCACCCGGCCGAGCGCGAAACAGGTTCACGACATCTCCCGTTCACTTCGGGGACGCAGGTCGGCCACAAGCACCAGCCGAGCCACCGCCGGCAGCCTCAGGAGCCGCGCCGGATCCGACCCGCGTAGCGCGCCTCCAACTCCGTGTTGTGCGCGTCGCCGTCCGGGATGTTCGCCGACAGGTAGACCGGGGGCCGCTCCCCCGCCGCCAGCAACCGCGCCACCACCTCCACGGTGACCTGCTGGGCCAGCAGGGCGGCGGTGATCGAGGAGACCGCGCCGACCGCGCCACCGCCGGGAAGGGGCAGGGTCGCGTCGCCGTACGGAGCGCCGTTGTCGAGCACCACGTCGGCCAGATCACCCAGCTTGCGCCCGGACGGGTGCCGGGAGGTCATCCGGCCGGAGTGCTGCGCCGAGGTGATCGCCACCAGCCCGTGGCCGCGCTCCTTGACCACTGTGGCGAACTCCACCATCGCGCCGTTGACCCCCGAGTTGGAGGCGAGCACGAAGACGTCGGTGGGCCGTACCGGGGCCAGCTCGTAGAGGCGGTGCGCCACAGCGGGATCGCGCTCCAGCAGCGGACCGAGCCGGTCGGCGGGTTCACCGCCGAGCAGCACCAGGTCACGCAACGCGATCCGGTTGGTCGGCACCAGACCACCCGCCCGTCCCGCGATCTCCATCGCCAGGGCCTCCGAGTGCCCCGTGCCGAACGCGTGCACCACACCGTCGGCGCGTACGGCCTCGGCGATCAGGTCCGCGGCCCGGCCCACCGCCTCCCGCTGGCTGGCGGCCACCCGGCCGATCGTCTCGGTCACCACGGCCAGGTAGTCCTCGGCACTCACCGTCATGCGTCCTCCGTCGTCCGATTGCGGGCCATCTAGTCAACCGTGCCCGAGTCGAGCGGGTCGACCAGGGTGCCCCGCGTTCCAGCAGCTCAGGCTGTTCCGCCGGCTCGGGCCAGGATCGCCTCGGCGAGCGGACCCGGTGCCTCGTCCGGGATCCAGTGGCTGACGCCGGTCAGCTGCACGAAGCGGTAGTCCGCGGTCACGTTCGCCGCACACGCGTCGGCGGCGGTCCGGCCGATGGCGACGTCCTGGTCACTCCACACGTACGTGCTGGGTACCGCGACCGGGCCGACCGCGGCCAGGTCGGCGCGGGACATCGCCCGGTACCAGTTCAGCGCCGCGGTGAGCGCCCCGGGCTCGCGCATCGGGTCGGCGTAGCGGTCCACCCGGGGCCGGTCACCGACCCCACCGAGCAGTTTGCGCAGCGCGGTGGCGTGCCACGCCAGCAGCACCTTCTCCGCCTTGCCCGGCTTACGGAACAGCGCGATGTACGACGACCGGGCCCTCTGTCGACTGTCGTCGGCCAGCGCGTGCGCCATGGCCGCCGGGTGAGGCACGGACACCGCGGTCAGGGTGCGGACCCGCTCGGCGTGCCGGGCGGCGACCGCCCAGGCCACGACCGCACCCCAGTCGTGCCCGACCAGGTGGACGGCGTCCAGACCGAGGGCGTCGAGCACCGCCACCACGTCGGCGACCAGCTCCGGGATCCGGTAGTCGGCCACCGCCGTGGGCCGCGCGCCCGGCGAGTAACCCCGCTGGTCCAGCGCGTACGTGCGCAGCCCGGCGGCGTGCAGTGTCGGCACGACGTCGTCCCACTCACCGCTGTGCTGCGGAAATCCGTGCAGCAGCAGAACGGGTACGCCGTCCGGCGGACCATCGACGGTTACCTCGAACGTGAAGCCTCGTGCGTCGACCCGCATGATCGGAAGCGTACCCAGCCGGGGGTCGGCCGGTCGCTCCCACAGGTCAGGCTGATGCCCTGCTGGGCCCACGCCCCCGGTCGGTGTTAGCGTCAGCGAGACAACTTCACATCCGACAGGGGAGCGCACAGCGCTGAGAGTGCGGGCATGCCCGCAGACCCTCGAACCTGATCTGGGTAATGCCAGCGCAGGGAGTTCGGTCGACCTCCAGCCGCGCCGTCGTCCGGTGCCACCGGACGCGGCGTGCGTCTTCTCCTGGTTCGCACTCACGAACTGGGAGCAACACATGAAATCCACCACCGACACCCACCGTTGGCGGACCATCGACATCGTGGTCGCCTCGGTGATCGCGGTCGCCTTCGGCGTCATCTTCTGGGCGTGGGGCCTGGTGTGGAGCGCCACCGAGGGCGCGTTCGCCTTCTTCCCACCGGCGCAGACGCTGCTCTACGGCGTCTGGTTGATGCCGGCCGTGATCGGCGGCCTGGTCATCCGCAAGCCCGGTGCCGCGCTCTACTGCGAGACGGTCGCCGCGGTCCTCTCCGCGCTGCTGGGCAGCCAGTGGGCCGGCACGGTGATCCCGCAGGGCATCGTGCAGGGCATCGGCGCGGAGTTGGCGTTCGCCGCCTTCCGGTACCGGTCCTTCCGGCTGCCGACCGCCGTCCTGGCCGGCGCGCTGACCGGTCTCAGCGCCGCGTTGTTCGACTTCTTCATCTGGAACGTCGAGACCGAACTGACCGACTACCGCATCCCGTACGCGCTGATCACCATCGTCAGCGCCACCGTGATCGCCGGTGCCGGAGGCTGGCTGCTGACCAAGGCACTGGCCAACACCGGCGTCCTGGACCGGTTCCCGGCGGGCCGGGACCGAGCCCTGATCTGATCCCGGGCCCGGATGCGTTGATCAAGAGGTTTGCGTCAACCGGAGGCGGAATCCTGACGCAAACCTCTTGATCAACAACGAGAAGCCGTGCGGAAGGGGGTTCGGTGGGCGCGGTCGTTCTGCGGGGGTTCGGGTGGCGGCACGCCGGGCGGCGCGCGTGGGCTCTGCGCGGCGTCGACCTGCGGGTCGAGGTCGGAGAACGGGTTCTGCTGCTCGGGCCCTCGGGAGCCGGGAAGAGCACCTTGCTCAGCGCGCTGGCCGGGCTGCTCCCCGAAGACTCCGGCGAGCAGGAGGGCATCGTCGAGATCGACGGGCTCGACCCCCGCAAGGGACGGGAACGCGTCGGCATCGTCTTCCAGGACCCGGAAACCCAACTGGTGATGGCACGCTGCGGCGACGACGTCGCCTTCGGGCTGGAGAACCGGGGAGTGCCGACCGGCGAGATCTGGCCCCGGGTGGACGAGGCGCTGCACCGGGTCGGCTTCCCGTACCCCCGGAACCGCAACACGGCCGCGCTCTCCGGCGGCGAGCAGCAACGCCTCGCCCTGGCCGGCGCGCTCGCCCTCCGCCCCGACCTGCTGCTGCTCGACGAGCCCACAGCCAACCTCGACCCGGCCGGGGCCGAGCTGATCCGGCGGGCGGTGGCCGGCGCGCTGGACGACGACACCACGCTGATCCTGGTCGAGCACCGGGTCGCCGAGGCGCTGCCGCTTGTCGACCGGGTGGTCGTCCTGGAACCCGGCGGCGGCGTCCGCGCGGACGGCACCCCCGAGGCCGTCTTCGCCGCCCACGGTGCCGCCCTGGCCGCCGAGGGGGTGTGGGTGCCGGGTCACCCCATCGCGCCCCGCCCGGCCACCGCCGCGCCCGGGGAACTGTTGCTCACCGCCGACCGGCTCGGCCTGCCACCCCGGCTGGCCTCCACCGACCTTGCGGTACGCGCCGGCGAGGCGCTCGCCGTACGCGGACCCAACGGCGTCGGCAAGTCCACCCTGGCGTTGCTGCTCGGCGGGCTGCTCCGGCCGGGCAGCGGGCGGGTCACCGCCTCCCCCGGGTTGGCCGGTGCGGACCACCGCACTCCCCCGCACCGCTGGCGCGCCCCCGCCCTGGCCCGGCGGATCGGGTCGGTCTTCCAGGACCCGGAGCACCAGTTCGTCACCAGCACCGTCTTCGACGAGCTGGCGCTCGGCCCGCGCCGGACCGGTCAACCCGAGTCAGCCGTCAAGCAGACCGTGGCCGAACTGCTGGAACGGTTGCGGCTGGCCCGACTCGCCGCCGCCAACCCGTACACCCTCTCGGGTGGTGAGGCGCGGCGGCTGAGCGTGGCGACCGCCCTGGCCACCGCGCCCCGCCTGTTGATCTGCGACGAACCCACCTTCGGGCAGGACCGGCGGACCTGGCGGGAGCTGGTCGACCTCTTCGCCGACCTGCGCGACGCCGGACACGGCGTGGTCGCGGTCACCCACGACGCGGATTTCGTCGCCGCGCTCGCCGACCGCAGCGTCACCCTGCGGCCGACCTCCGGTGACGACCGATGATCAGCATCGAGCCGGTCGCCGCGCCCGGTGCGCCACTGGCCCGCCGCAACCCGGTGGCGAAGGTCGCCGCCGCGCTGGTCTTCTCGTTCACCCTGCTGGCCACCCTGGACCCGGTGGCCCCGGCGATCGCCATCGCGCTCGAACTCGCCGTGCTGCCGCTGTTCGGCATCCGCTACCGGGTGCTGGCGCGGCGGGCCTGGCCACTGCTCCTCAGCGCCGCCGGCATCCTGGTCACCCTGGTGCTCTTCGCCGCCGACCGGTCCGGCCGGGTCCTGCTGGACGCGGGGCCGGTGTTCGTCAGTACCGGCGTGCTGCTCACCGCGCTCGGCCTGGTGCTGCGGGTCTTCGCGGTGGCGCTGCCCGGTGTCATCGTCTTCGCGACCACCGACCCCACCGACCTGGCCGACTCGTTGATCCAGAATGCGAAGGCTCCGGCCCGGTTCGCCATCGGGGCGCTGGCCGCGTTCCGGCTGGTGCCGCTCCTCGGACAGGAGTGGCAGATGATAAGCATGGCGCGTCGGGCGCGGGGCGTCGACGCGGGACGCAACCCGCTGGCCAAGCTGAGACTGTTCGCCTCCACCGCGTTCGCGCTGCTGGTCGGTGCGATCCGTCGAGGCACCCGGCTGGCCGTGGCGATGGACGCGCGAGGCTTCGACGCCGGTACGCCCCGGACCGTGGCCCGCCGCCAGCACTTCACCCCCGCCGACGGGCTTCTCGTCGTCGGCGCGGCACTCCTGGCCGGAGCGGCCCTGACCACGAGCGTCCTCCTCGGCACCTTCCGCCCACTGATCGGCTGACTCGGCCCTTCCGCCGCTCCCGCCCCGAGAGCTGCGGCGCTCGTCACCCCCCGCTGGTCGCGCGCCGTCGGCCGCCCGCCGCTGGCCGCCCGCCGCCAAGATCCGCACAACAACAGGGATGTAGTGGCCTCGTTGGTGGAGGAGGCCACTACATCCCTGATATTGCTGTCATGTCCCAGCACCCCCGCGTGGCGAGGACGCCAGGACGTCCGGTCAGCTGCGGCGGAAGGCGTAGCGGCGGGTCTGGCCGGCCTGTCGGCTACGGCCGCCGCCCGAGCGACCGCCGCCACCCTGGGGCGGTCCGGCCGTCGGTGCCGCCGGTCGCCCGGCAGACTTCGGCAGGTCTGCCACCGCCGGAGCGTCGACCGCCGCGGGCACGTCGATCGACGGCGTCAGCTCACCGAGCACCGCCGCCGACTCGACCCGCACCGCTGGCAGCACCGGCTCGGGCAGCGACACCGGCACCGTCGACTCGACCCGCACCGCCGGCACCGCCGGCTCGGACAGCGACACCGGCACCGCCGGCTCGGCCGGCACCGCCGACTCCACCAGGACCGGCGGCAACGCCGACTCAGCCGGCACCGTGCGCTCGACCGGCACCGCCTGCTCGATCGCGAGGTCGGGGCGGGATCGGCCGTGGGCGGCCGTCTGGTCGGTGCCGAGTGGGGTTCTACGGGACTTCTTCGGATTGCGCCTGGCAGGCATCCGGGCCTCCTTCGGTGCCGACCGACTGGCCGGTCCCGCGCGTCGGCGGTCGGTCGGATCGGCTGGTGGCCGCCGCGCGACGCGACGGTCGAACAGGGAAGGAACTGCTCGCCGGGGTCGGACACAGCCAGCGCCGCCGAACGGCGGGAGGACATGCGGGACGCCCGCGAGCGCACGGACCGCGACGCGGGGCGGCGGGCCGGCTCGGAAGGTGGGGCGTCAGTAACGCATGGCCGTACCCTAACCGCCCTCCGAGCGGACGCGCACCCGATTTACTGGCACGATCGGCACATGCTGATCGCGTTCTCGATCACCCCGCTCGGCGGTGACGACTCCGTGGGTGACCTGGTCGCCGAGGCGGTACGGGTGGTCCGGGCATCCGGCCTACCCAACCGGACCGATGCCATGTTCACCACCGTCGAGGGCGAGTGGGACGAGGTGATGGCGGTGGTGAAGCGCGCGGTCGACGTGGTCGCCGCCCGGGCACCCCGGGTGAGCGTGGTGCTCAAGGCCGACGTCCGCCCAGGGGTGACCGACGCGCTCACCGGAAAGGTCGCCCGGATCGAAGCCCGCCTCGCCGAGGGTTGACCGGTCCCGCACGGTGTACCCCGTGGCGCCGACCGCCGCCACCAACAACAGCCTCGCCGCCACCAACAGCAGCCTCGCCACCACCCCGAGTATCAGAGGGTGGATCACTGGTCCCGGATCAGCCCACATCACGATAGGTTCGGAACGCCAATAGTGGTGACGAGAGGTGGCGGCACGGATGGCTGAGCAGGCGAGGGCACAAATCGGTGTGACCGGGTTGGCGGTGATGGGTCGCAACGTGGCCCGCAACCTGGCCCGCAACGGCTTCACGGTGGCAGTGCACAACCGCTCGCCGGAGCGCACCCGCAGCCTCGTCGCGGAGCACGGCGACGAGGGCACGTTCGTGCCCGGCGAGACGATGGCCGACTTCGTGGCGTCACTGGAACGGCCGCGCGCAGTCATCGTCATGGTCAAGGCCGGTGCGCCCACCGACGCGGTGATCGACGAGTTGGTGCCTCTGCTGGAAGAGGGCGACATCATCGTCGACTGCGGCAACGCCCACTTCGCCGACACCCGCCGCCGCGAGGAGGCGCTGCGCGCGCAGGGGCTGCACTTCAGCGGCACCGGCGTCTCCGGCGGTGAGGAGGGCGCGCTGCTCGGTCCGAGCATCATGCCGGGCGGCTCCGCCGAGTCGTACGCCAAGCTCGGGCCGATGTTCGAGAAGATCGCCGCGCAGGTGGACGGTGTGCCGTGCTGCATGCACGTCGGGCCGGACGGCGCCGGGCACTTCGTCAAGATGGTCCACAACGGCATCGAGTACGCCGACATGCAGCTCATCGCCGAGGCGTACGACCTGCTCCGCTCCGGTCTGGACGCCAAGCCGGCGGAGATCGCGGAGATCTTCCGCGACTGGAACGACGGCGAGCTGGGGTCGTTCCTCATCGAGATCACCGCCGATGTGCTCGCGCACACCGACGCGGAGACCGGCCGGCCGTTCGTGGACATCGTGCAGGACCGGGCCGAGCAGAAGGGCACCGGCCGGTGGACCGTGCAGAGCGCCCTGGACCTGGGCATCCCGATCACCGGGATCGCCGAGGCGACCTTCGCCCGCTCACTGTCCGGGCACGTCGACCAGCGGGAGGCCGCCCGCCGCGCGTTCCCCGACGCGGGTGACAAGTGGCAGGTCACCGACCGGGACGCGTTCGTCGAGGACGTCCGCCGGGCGCTGCTCGCTTCCAAGATCGTCGCGTACGCGCAGGGCTTCGACCACATCCGGGCCGGCAGCCAGGAGTACGACTGGGACATCGACCTCGGCGGCACGGCGACCATCTGGCGGGGCGGCTGCATCATCCGGGCCCGCTTCCTCGACCGCATCCGTGAGGCGTACGACCAGCAGCCCGACCTGCCGACGCTGCTGGTGGCGCCGTACTTCGCCGATGCGGTCGCGGCCGGTGTGCCGAGCTGGCGACGGGTGGTGGGCGACGCGACCCGGGCCGGTGTGCCGACGCCCGCGTTCTCGTCGTCGCTGGCGTACTTCGACGCGCTACGCGCCGAGCGGCTTCCCGCCGCGCTGATCCAGGGCCTGCGGGACAACTTCGGCGCGCACACCTACCAGCGGGTGGACCGGGACGGCTCGTTCCACACCACGTGGGCCGCCGACCGCACCGAGTCGCCAGCGTAAGACAAACCACGGCCCACGGCCCACGGCAAGATCGCTCGATCCTTGATGTAGTGGCCTCCGCGACGCAGGGAGGCCACTACATCAATGTTCGGGCACGATCATGCTGGCCGCGGATCGCGGGAGACGACCGCGCCGTGGAGGGCGCCCCGATCGCGGGAGACCACCGACCACGGGAGACGTCGGCTGTGCGGGCAGCACCGGTCAGTTGATCGTGGCGTGCATCTCCCAGACGAGGATCTCGGCCGGTTCGTCGGCGGTGACCCGTCGGCCGCCGGTCATGGTCAGCCGGGCGGCGTCGCCGGTGTTGAGCGGCCCGCTGCCCTCCAGCGTCACTGAGCCGTCGGGCACGTACAGGTGCACGAAGGGCGCGTCGGGGATGGTGACCTCGTCGCCGGGGGTGAGTCGGGCGGCGTGCAGCGTCGCGTACCGGTTGCGGATCCGGATCGCGGACGCGCCGTCGTAACGGTCCATCCCGGAGGCGATCGGCACGAGGCCACCGCGCAGCAGCTCGTCCTCGATCTCCAGCTGCTCGTAGCCGGGGTCGACGCCCTGCTCGTCGGGGAGCACCCACATCTGCACGAAGTGCACCGGGTCGCTGTGCGGCTCCTGGTTGTCGAGCCGCCAGGCGTCGTTCTTCTCCGAGTGCAGGATGCCGGTTCCGGCGCTCATCCGCTGGGCCAGCCCCGGGTAGATGACGCCGGAGTGCCCGGTGGAGTCCTGGTGCACCAGGGAGCCGCGCAGCACCCAGGTGACGATCTCCATGTCCTGGTGGGGG
Source organism: Micromonospora sp. WMMD964 (assembly GCF_029581455.1). NCBI lineage: Bacteria > Bacillati > Actinomycetota > Actinomycetes > Micromonosporales > Micromonosporaceae > Micromonospora > Micromonospora sp. WMMD964. The sequence continues at coordinate 6,463,507 of NZ_CP120860.1, forward strand.
TGGGTCTCGAAACCGGCACCCGGGCGTACCACGTCGTCGTTGTTGACCAGCAGCAGACCATGGTGGGTGTTGGCCGGGTCGTAGTGCCGGGAGAACGAGAACGAGTGCTTGGAGTCCAACCAGGAGATCCGGGTGGCGAAGCGGTCGTCGGCGCGACGGACGTCGACCGCGGGGGCCGGTGCGGTCACCAGGCACGCTGCCCGGCGTCGGGGATCGACGGCGCCCAGGTCAGGGCGGGCTCTCCGGTGGCCAGTTCGGCGATCTCGCCGGTACGCAGCTGCGGCGTGTGGCCGAACTCGGCGCAGTGCTGCTCGGCGATCTCGGCACAGATGTCGGCCACCTGCTCGCAGATCGGGTCACCCAGATCGGCCGCGTTCAACGCCATGATCATCTTGAACCGGAGATCCCGCATGTTCACCTCCGAGCGCCACTGTCCCGCCACCTTCGGACCCTACCCGCCGCCCATACCCGGCACCCCGGAACCGCGCAGCAGCCCAAGATCGACACAACGTCGGCGATGTGGGGGCATCCCGGCGAGGCAACGCCGCCAGATCGCCGACCTGGAGTGGATCAAGGCGCCGACCGCAGACAAGCCCCGGCGCCGCACGCCCACCCGAGCACAGCACAGCGCGGCGCCGCCCGCACTCGGGTGCGGGCGGCGCCGGGGGCAGGTGAGATTGGTCAGAAGAAGCGGCGGCGCTTGGCCTTCTGGGGGCGGAGCAGGTCGGCGCCCTTGGTCAGCAGCCGGGTCGCCCCGGAGGGACCACGTCGGGCCTCCAGGGTGTGGCTGAGTCGACGGGCGCCGGCCGCGGCTACCGGCACCGCGATCGCCATCACCGCCCACTGGGCAATGCGCTTCTGGATCATGTGGGTTCACCTCCGTCAGTGGCTTCTGACGTCACTGATACCCAGTGTGACGTGCGGGTAAGCGCGTCAGCTCAGAACCGGGGCGACCGGGTTGGGCAGCGCCCCGCCGAAGCGCCGGTCCCGCTGCGCGAACAGCTCGCACGCGTACCAGAGGTGGCGGCGGTCGAAGTCGGGCCAGAGGGTGTCCAGGAAGACCAACTCGGCGTACGCGGTCTGCCAGAGCAGGAAGTTGGAGATCCGTTCCTCCCCGGAGGGGCGCAGGAACAGGTCCACCTCGGGGATCTCCGGGTGGTAGAGGTACTTCGCGACGGTCTTCTCGGTGACCTTCGCCGGGTCCAGTCGACCGGCCGCCACGTCCCGGGCGATCGCGGCGGCGGCGTCACCGATCTCGGCCTGCCCGCCGTAGTTGACGCAGAACTGCAGGGTCAGCGTCGAGTTGCCCTGGGACATCTCCTCGGCGGTCTGCAACTCGGAGATGACGCTCTTCCACAACCGCCCGGGGCGACCCGACCAGACCACCCGGACGCCGAGGTCGACCAACTGGTCGCGACGGCGGCGGATGACATCCCGGTTGAACCCCATCAGGAACCGGACCTCGTCCGGCGAGCGCCGCCAGTTCTCGGTGGAGAAGGCGTACGCCGACAGGTACGGGATGCCCATCTCGATGGCACCCTCGATGGTGTCGAAGAGGCTGTGCTCCCCCGCCTCGTGCCCCTTGGTGCGGGGCAGCCCGCGCTCCTTGGCCCACCGACCGTTGCCGTCCATCACCACCGCCACGTGCTTCGGCACCGCCTCGGTGGGCAGTGCCGGCGGCCGGGCGCCGGACGGGTGTGGTGTCGGCGGGGTCGGCTCACGCCGGCTGGCCTTCTTGGATCGGATCACTCGGTCACTCCCTGTTCGCGCCGTCCGCCCCGGCCTCGACGTCGCCCTGTGGCCGGAGCACCACGGCTCCGCCGCCTTCCGGGGGCGGGGCCGTGCCGGCCGCCGAGGGACCCCGGTCGACCAGCGGCAGCGAGCGTAGCGCGCGCTCCAGGTGCCACTGCAGGTGAGCGGCGACCAGTCCGCTGCACTCCCGGCGTACCCCGGTGTCGGTGGCGTCGGCGACCACCCAGTCGCCGGTGGTCAGCGCGGACATCAGGTCGATGGTGGCCGGCGCGGGGTGGGCCGCGCCGGGTGGCCGGCAGTCGGGGCAGACGGCGCCGCCGGCCGGCACGGAGAACGCCCGGTGCCGGCCGGGGGTGCCGCAGACCGCGCAGGCGACGAGCGCCGGCGCCCAGCCCGCGAGGGCCATCCCCCGCAACAGGTACGCGTCGAGGACCAGGGTGGTGGCGTGCTCACCCCGGGACAGCGCCTTGAGTGCGCCCAGGGTGAGCTGGAACAGCCGCAGCGACGGCTCCCGCTCGACCGGGGTCAGCCGCTCGGCGGTCTCGGCGATCGCGCTGGCCGCCGTGTAGCGCGGGTAGTCCCCCAGGAACCGTTTGCCGTACAGGTCGATGCCCTCGGCCTGGCTGACGGTGTGCAGCGCGCTGCCGTGGTTGCCCTTCGGGTCTCCGGCGAGCTGGAGGTCGACGTGGCCGAACGGTTCCAGCCGGGCGCCGAACTTGCTGGTGGTGCGGCGGACCCCTCGGGCCACCGCGCGCAGCCGGCCGTGTCGACGGGTGAGCAGGGTGATGATCCGGTCGGACTCGCCGAGTTTCTGCACACGCAGCACCACCGCGTCGTCGCGGTAGAGCTGTCGGCGGTACCCGGCCATCGGGCCATTCTCCCTCGGGGTGCGATATCAGGGTTGGTTCGGGGTGCAGGCGCGGAGTAACCCCGATGCGCGCGGCTCTTCACCGGTCGTAGCGTGCTGGCCATGGCAATGCAACCGACCTCCGGCGGTCTCCGTCGGCGCGCCGCCGCCCCCGTGGCCCTGGGGCTGGCGACCACCCTCATCGTGCTCGCCGGGTGCGACAACCTGGCCATGCGTCGGCTCGACTACGACGACACCGAGCCGGTGAAGATCACCAACATCCGGGTGCTGCCGGGTTCCGGCGATGTGGTCGTCCGGGGCACCGGCACCGCGGCGGAGGCGCGGATCAAGCGGGTGGTGCGCTACCAGGGCGGCGAGCCGCAGGCCCGGTACGAGATCAAGGGCAGCGAGCTGGTGCTGGACACCGACTGCGGCGACCGGTGCAGCGTCTCCTACGAGGTCACCGTGCCGGAGGGGGTGGCCCTCCAGGGCGAGTCCGGTTCGGGTGACGTCGAGCTGAGCAGGGTCGGCGCGGTGGAGCTTCGGCTGGGTTCGGGTGACGTACGGGTCACCGGGGCCGATGGCAAGGTCGAGGTGGAGACCGGCTCCGGCAACATCGACGTGAGCGAGGTCAGCGGGGCCGTACGCCTGCGCGCCGGGTCCGGTGACATCACCGCACGACGGCTCGTCGCCACCACGGATGCCGAGGCGGGCTCCGGCAATGTCACAGTCGAGCTGGAAACACCGGCTGCGGCGCGGGTGCACGCGTCCAGCGGCGACGTGACGTTGCTGGTGCCGCCGGGCAGCTACCGGGTGCGCTCCGGTGCGGGCTCCGGCGACACTCGGGTCACCGTCGCCGACGACCCGGCCGCGTCCCTGGTGCTCGACGGTTCGGCCGGCAGCGGCAACGTGACGATCAGCCAACGTTGACGTCGACGCTGGTCGGCTCCCCGGCCGACCGCTGGGCCGGCACCGCGGCCGGCTCGGGCACACGCCTGGACGACCCCGCACCGACGGAGTCGCCCGACAGCGCACCGGACCGGGCATCCGGCCCGGCAGGGGGCTCGCCGACGGGCGCGGCCGCCTCGGCCGGGCGCGGCGGGCCACCGGGGATCAGCTCCGGGCGGCGACGGGCGGCGACGTCCTCGACCCAGCCGACGGCGAGGGTGACCAGTCCGACCAGCGCGAAGACCAGCAGCACCCGGATGGCCAACCCCACCGGGTCCTGGTGGGACCAACCCACCACGTCGACGAGCGGGGTGAGCGCCACCACGAACGGCATGTGCCAGAGATAGACGGTGAGCGCCCGCCGGTTGACGACTGTCACCGCCCGGTCGGCCAGCCGACTGCGACTCAGCCACGCCACCCCGGAGGGGGCCCGACCCAGGACGACCAGGATGAACGCGGCCGACCAGAGGGCGTTGCCCAGGTGGTTGTCGTTCAGGTCGTACCCGCGTGGGCCGGGATGCCCGACGATCCAGGCACCGCCGCCCACCGCGAGGGCGGCCGCCACCGGGTAGAGCACCCGGCCGGAGAGCCGGCGCAGCATCCCGGCGTGGTGGGCGAAGCCCAGCGTCCACGCCCCGAAGTACAGCCCGAACTCGCGCAGCACCGGTGGTGCCGGGTAGATCCCCGCTTCGATCGCCACCAGGAGGAGGTACGGGGCCAGCACCGTGGGCAGCGGGGCACGCCGGAACAGCCAGAACGCCACGGGTGAGGCGAGCACGAACCACAGGTAGTCGCGCAGGTACCAGATGACGCTCAGGGCCAGTGCGCCCCAGTCGTTGGCCGGCGGGTCGGCGATCGGGAACAGCCACAGCAGCACCCGGGGGCTCACCGGCAGACCGGTGAGCAGCATGGCCGGTACGAAGACCGCCGCGAGCACCCACAGTGACGGCAGCAGCCGACGCAGCCGACGCGCGACCGCCGTCGGCCCGGAGCGGGTCAGCGACGCGGCCATCAACGAACCGGCCAGCGCGAACATCACCGACATGGCGGGGAAGACGAGGGTGAGGGTCGCCCACCCGGTGACGTGGTAGACGACCACTCGGACGATGGCCAGGAATCGGAGCAGATCGAGGTACCTGTTGCGCATCAGCCTGCATCTCGGTCGGGGACGCTTGGCGTTGTTCCCCTACCCTGCGCGGTGCCGCCGCGAAACGGGCAGCACCCCCGACCGAACGTGAATCTTTCCACCACCACGACCGAAGACGATCATGAGGTACGCCGACAGTCGCGCTCCCGCCGACCGGGGCCGGTCGGTGCGGTGGTGTCAGAAGCCCAGCTTGCGCAGCTGCTTCGGGTCGCGCTGCCAGTCCTTCGCCACCCGTACGTGCAGGTCGAGATAGACCCGGCCGCCCAGCAGCTCCTCGATCTGGCGGCGGGCGTTGGTGCCGACCTCCTTGAGCCGGCTCGCCCGATGACCGATCACGATCGCCTTCTGGCTGGGTCGCTCGACGTACACGTCGGCGTAGATCTTCGTCAGTTGACCTTCGGGGATCATCTCCTCCACCACGACGGCGATGGAGTGCGGCAGCTCGTCGCGGACCCCTTCCAGGGCTGCCTCCCGGATCAGCTCCGCGACCATCACCTGCTCGGGGTCGTCGGTCAGCATGTCGTCCGGGTAGAGCTGCGGCGACGGCGGCAGGTAGTCGGTCATCACGTCGACGAGCGTGTCCACCTGGTGCCCGGAGACCGCGCTCACCGGCACCACCGCGGCGAAGTCCCCCAGCTCGCTCACCGCGAGCAACTGCTCCGCCAGCCGGCGCTTGTCCACCAGGTCGGTCTTGGTGACCACCGCCAGCACCGTCGCCTTCAACTCGGCCAACTCGCCGGTGATGAACCGGTCGCCGCGCCCGACCGGCTCGTCCGCCGGGATGCACAGGCCGATCACGTCGACCTCCGTCCAGGTGGACCGGACCAGGTCGTTGAGGCGCTCACCGAGCAGCGTCCGGGGGCGGTGCAGGCCCGGGGTGTCGACCAGGACCAACTGCGACTCCGGGCGGTGCAGCACGGCCCGGATGACGTGCCGGGTGGTCTGCGGTTTGTTCGAGGTGATCGCGATCTTGGTGCCGACGATGGCGTTGGTGAGCGTGGACTTGCCCGCGTTGGGCCGGCCGACGAAACAGCCGAACCCGGCCCGGTACGGCCTCGCCTCCGGGTCCTGCACGGGGCTCACTGGGTCACCGTGCCGAGGACCGTGCCATCCGGGGCGGCCAGGTGGATCGGGGCGTCCACCGCGAGGTCACGCACCGCCGCGTGACCGGCGCCGTCCAGCGTCGACGCCTCGGTCACCACCACCGCCGCCTCCAGCCGACTCGCCCCGGCCGCCACCGCCGACGCGACAGCCAACTGCAACGCGGTGAGGGTCAGCGACGGCAGCGCGACGCTGGCCGCCGCGTACGTCCGGCCGTCCTGATCCCGGACCGCGGCGCCCTCCACGGCGCCGACCCGCCCGCGGGCGCCCCGGGCCAGGACGACCAGCTTGGCGTCCTCGGCGCTCAGCTCGGCTGACGCGGTGGGGGCCGGCCGGGCGGCGGGGGCGGCGGGTGTGTCAGGCATCGGCTGGTTGCCTCTCGTCATCTCGGTGGTTGTCCGTGTCGTCCCCGGGGCCGGCGTGCTCGCCACGCCCCGCGGTGTCCCTCTCGTGCCGCCCCGCGGTGCCCTGCTCGCCGCGCCCCGGGGTGTCCTGTTCGTGGCCCGACTCCACCCGGCTGACCAGGACGGTGTCGATCCGGTTACGCCTGCCGGTGGTGCCCTCGGCGACCAGCCGGAGGCCGGCGACCTCGACCGTCGCACCGGGAATCGGCACCCGCCCCAGCGACTGGGCGAGCAGGCCCCCGACCGTCTCCACCTCGTCGGTGGGCAGGTCGGTGTCGAACATCTCGCCCAGGGTCTCCACCGGCAGGCGGGCGGTCACCCGGACCGAGGAGTCCGCCAGACGTTCGACGGGCGGGCGTTCGACATCGTACTCGTCGGTGATCTCACCGACGATCTCCTCCAGGATGTCCTCGATGGTGACCAGGCCGCCGGTGCCGCCGTACTCGTCGACGACGATGACCAGGTGGTTGCGGGCCGCCTGCATCTCGGACAGCAGGTCGTCGACCGGCTTGGACTCCGGCACGAAGGTCGCCGGGCGCATCAACTCGGCCACCGGCAACTGCTCGGCCTGCGGGTCGCCGCCCCGGGAGCGGCGGATGAGGTCCTTCAGGTAGAGCACGCCCAGCACGTCGTCGACGCTCTCGCCGATCACCGGGATGCGGGAGAAACCGGAACGCAGGAAGAGCGCCAGCGCCTGCGCGAGCGTCTTGCCCTCCTCGATCCACACCATCTCGGTACGCGGCACCATCACCTCGCGGGCGATGGTGTCGCCGAGCGCGAAGACCGAGTGGATCATCTGACGCTCGCCGTGCTCGACGACGCCGCGCTGCTCGGCCAGGTCGACCAGCTCCCGCAACTCCACCTGGGTGGCGAACGGCCCCTCGCGGAAGCCGCGGCCCGGGGTGACCGCGTTGCCGATCAGGATCAGCAACGACGCGAGCGGATTGAGCGCCCGGCCCAGCCACCGGACCAGCGGCGCGACCGCACGACCGACGGCGTACGCGTGCTGCCGCCCGATGGTGCGCGGCGCGACGCCGACCACCACGAAGCTGACCACGGTCATCGCGCCGGCGGTCACCAGCGCCGCCCGCCAACCGGCGCCGAAGCTGTCCACCGCGACCAACGCCACGAGCGTGGTGGCGGTCAGCTCGGCCAGCAGCCGCAGCAACAGGAGCAGGTTGAGGTGCCGGACGACGTCACCGGCGACCGCCTGGAGGGTCCGGGCGCCCCGCACCCCGTCGCGGGCCAGCTCGGCGGCGCGGGCCGGAGAGACCGCGGCGAGAGCCGCCTCGGTCATCGCGATCAGACCGGCCAGCACCACCAGGCCGGCCGCGAAGGCGATCAGCTGCAGGTCGGGAAGGCCGGCGGTGGCACCGGCCGCGAGTAACGGAGGAGTGGACATCACTGGGTGCGGGTCGACCGCCAGCTGGCCAGCAGTCGGGCCTGGAGACCGAACATCTCCCGCTCCTCCTCCGGCTCGGCGTGGTCGTAGCCGAGCAGGTGCAGCACCCCGTGCACGGTGAGCAGGTGCAGCTCGTCGGCGGGCGAGTGCCCGGCCGTCGCCGCCTGCTTGGCCGCGACCTCGGGGCACAGCACGATGTCGCCGAGCAGGGCGGGCTCGCCGCCGGCCGGCGCGGACTCACCCGGGCCGTGGTCGACGCTGCCCTCGTCCATGGGGAAGGCGAGCACGTCGGTCGGGCCGTCGCCACCCATCCAGCGGTGGTTCAGCTCGGTCATGTAGTCGATGTCGACCAACAGCACGGACAACTCGGCGAGGGGGTTGACCCCCATCTCGTCGAGGGCGTGCCGGGCGACGGCGAGCACGGCGTCGGTGTCGACGTCGACACCGGACTCGTTGGCGATCTCGATGGACAACTGCTTTCCTCTGCTTTAGCGGCGGCGGCCGGCCCGGCCGCCCTGGGCGGGTCGCCCGGGCACGGCATGGACGCCCTGCGCCTGCTGGTTCTCCCGCTCGGCGTCCCAGCGGGCGTACGCGTCGACGATCTCCCCGACCAGCCGGTGGCGGACCACGTCGGAGCTGGACAGCTGGGCGAAGTGCACGTCCTCGACGTTCTCCAGGATCTCCCGGACCACCCGCAGACCGCTGGTCGTCCCGCCGGGAAGGTCCACCTGGGTGACGTCACCGGTCACGACGATCTTGGAGTTGAAGCCGAGCCGGGTGAGGAACATCTTCATCTGCTCGGGCGTGGTGTTCTGCGCCTCGTCCAGGATGATGAACGCGTCACTCAGCGTCCGCCCCCGCATGTACGCCAGTGGCGCGACCTCGATCGTGCCCTGGGCCATCAGCTTCGGGATCGTCTCCGGGTCGAGCATCTCGTGCAGCGCGTCGTAGAGCGGGCGCAGGTACGGGTCGATCTTCTCGTTGAGCGTGCCGGGCAGGAAGCCCAGCCGCTCCCCCGCCTCGACCGCCGGCCGGGTCAGGATGATCCGGTTGACCTGCTTGGCCTGCAACGCCTGGACGGCCTTCGCCATCGCCAGGTAGGTCTTGCCGGTGCCGGCCGGGCCGATGCCGAAGACGATGGTGTTCGAGTCGATCGCGTCGACGTAGCGCTTCTGACCGAGGGTCTTGGGCCGGATGGTGCGCCCGCGCCGCGAGAGGATGTTGAGCGTCAGAACCTCGGCGGGCCGCTCGGCGCTGCCCTGCTCGAGCATGCCGACGGTACGCCGGACGGCGTCAGTGGTCAGGGTCTCGCCTTTCTCGATGAGTTCGAGCAGCTCGCTGAAGACCCGCTCGGCGAGGGCGTTGTCCGCGGGGTCACCGGTGATGGTGATCTCGTTGCCGCGGACGTGCACGTCACTGTTGACCGAGCGTTCGACGAGTCGGAGGATCTCGTCGCCTGCGCCGAGCAGATTGACCATGATCTTCGAGTCGGGCACGGTGATCCTGGTCTGCACCCGGGGCGGGCCGGGAGGTGGGGTGCCGGTCATAGGTCGGGCCGAAGGGCCCTGCGCCACCTGCTCTCGATCTCGGCGCCGGTCTGCTGGCCGGCGTGCGGACGTTACACCCATCGTATCCGTTCGACGCGGGCCGCATCGCGCCCATTTCCGCTGGCCGCGATCAACGCCCGGCGCGGAAGTCGTACCGGTCGAAGGTCTCCTGGTGACGGGTGAACCGGTACGTCGCCCAGTGCATCCGGACCACCGCGCCGGTGTCGTCCCGGGTCAGTCGCAGCAGCTCACCGGCCTCCCGACCGGATGCCGTCCGGAACACGTCCGGTCGGTCCGGCAGGGGCACGAAGATCGCCGGCGGCCGTCCGGCCGGGTCGCCGGCCCCGCGTGCCCGCAGGGAGCCGTCCTGCCAGGAGAAGACGTACTCGAAACCCTCGCCCCACCACCGGCCGAGCACGCCCCGGAGGGCCGCCGGCGCGGGCGCGCCCGGCCGCCACGGCTCGATGTCGGCCGGGTCCTGCTCGACCGCCGCGGCCAGCAGCCGGTGCGGCAGGTCGAACAGCTCGGTCGCCGTACCGGACGAACCGAGCACCGCGGCGCCCATCGCGCCGGCCGTACCGTCGCCGCCCCGCCGGCCGTACACACCGGCCAGGAAACCGGGCATCGCCCCGTCGTGCCCCACGTGCATCACCCGTTCGCCCTGCGGGACCAGGATCAGCCCGAGCCCGAAGCCCGCGCCCCAGAGCGTCTCGTCGGTGGTGGTCAGCGGCCAGCGCATCTCGTCCAGCGTCTCGGGGGCGAGCACCGCGCCGGCCGGGTCCAGTGCCGCCGGGTCGGCCAGGAACGCCGCCCAACGCGCCATGTCGGTGGCGGTGCTCCAGAGCTGCGCGGCCGGGCCGACCGCACCGAAGTCGGTCGGCGGCTCCGGGTGCGCCTCGTCGGAGTACGCGTCGACCAGGAACCCGGTGGCCGCCGTCGGTCGGGGGGTCACCGTGGTGTCGGTCAGCCCGAGCGGCGTCAGGATCCGCTCGCTGAGTGCCTGCGCCCAGCTCTCGCCGCGCAGTCGGGCGACCAGTCGACCGAGCACGGCCATGGCCAGGTTGGAGTAGTGGAACCGGCGGGCCGTCGGCAGCACCCGCTCGGCCCGGTCCAGCTCCGCCACCAACCGGTCGGCGTCCGGTGCGCGCAGGGTGTCCCACACGTCGCCGAACGGCTCGCGTTGCAGACCGGCGGTGTGCGACAGCAACCGGCGTACGGTCAGCTCACCGTGGGCGGGCAGATCCAGGTGCCGGCCCACCGGGTCGTCCAGGTCCAGCAGCCCGTCGTCGCGGCACTGGAGGGTGAGCGCCGCGGTGAAGGTCTTGGTGACCGAGCCGATCCGGAACTGGGTGTCCGGCGCCAGCGGGTTGTCGCTCCCGGTGTCGCCGACGGTGCAGGTCCAGAGCGGTCGGTCGGCCCGGTGCAGCGCCACCGACACCGCCGGCACCCGGGCGTCGGCCTGCACCCGCCGGACGAGTCGACCCAGGTGCTCGTGCCCCCGGGCGGCCGGCTCGCTCACCCGAGGTCCCGGGCCAGCATCGGGCCGAGCGGCGCACCACCGAGCAGATGGGCGTGCGCGTGGAACACCTCCTGCCCGCCGTACGCGCCGGTGTTGAACATCAACCGGAAACCGTCGCCGAGCAGGCCCTCGTCCTCGGCCACGGCGGCGGACGTCGCCAGCACGTCGGCGGCCAGCGCCGGGTCACCCTGGGCGAGGGTGGCGACGTCGGCGTAGTGCTCCTTCGGAATGACCAGGACGTGCACCGGCGCCTTCGGGTCGATGTCGCGGAAGGCGAGCGTGGTGTCGGTCTCCCGGACCACGGTGGCCGGGATCTCCCCGGCGACGATGCGGCAGAACAGGCAGTCGGATCCCATCGGGGCAGTGTAAGGACTGGCAGGTGGCTCGGGCAGGATGGCCGGCATGACGGATCGGGCGGTACTCGTGACCGGAGCCTCGCGCGGGATCGGCGCCGCGGTGGCACAGGCGTTCGCGGCGAGCGGTGACCGGGTGGCGATCCACCACCGCGATTCGGCCGACGCGGCCGAGGACCTGCGGTCGCGACTGCCCGGTGCCGGGCACGTGGTGGTCCGCGCGGACCTCACCGACCCGGACGCGGTCCGGGCCATGGTCGACCGGGCCGCCGAGGCGCTCGGCGGGTTGGACGTGCTGGTCAACAACGCCGGGACGTACGGCGACCGGGACGACCCGCACCCGGTCTTCGGCGCCTCCTACGAGCAGTGGCAGCAGCGCTGGCGGCAGGTGCTGGAGACCAACCTGACCGGGGCGGGCAATGTCATCTGGTGCGCCGCCCAGCACATGCGCGACCGTGGCGGGCGGATCGTCAACGTCTCGTCCCGGGGCGCGTTCCGGGGGGAGCCGCACCAGCCGGCGTACGGTGCCAGCAAGGCGGGGCTGAACGCGTTGGGTCAGTCCCTCGCCGTGGCACTCGCGCCGTACGGCATCGCCGTCGCCACCGTCGCGCCGGGCTTCGTGGCGACCGACATGGTCGCCGAGTACCTGCGCGGGGACGAGGGTGCGGCGATCCGGGCGCAGAGCCCGTTCGACCGGGTGGCCCGGCCGGAGGAGATCGCCGCCGCGGTGCACTGGCTGGCCTCGCCGCAGGCCGAGTGGGCCTCCGGCACGATCGTCGACCTCAACGGCGCCTCCTACCTGCGGAGCTGACGTCGGAACAACCGCCGGATCACCCGGTCCGGGGAGTGGTTCGGTGCACGTGGATGGGTAAGTCCCACCGACATGGCCGACTCCGCGCTGCTGGACCTCACTGCCGACTACCGGGTGGCCGACGGCCACGACGACGACCCCGTCCTGCTCCGACCCGACGGGACTCCCGTCGACACCTGGCGCGAGGACTACCCGTACGACGAACGGATGGACCGCGACGAGTACGACCGGGACAAGCGGCTGCTCCAGATCGAGCTGTTGAAGCTCCAGGACTGGATCAAGGAGTCCGGCGAGCGGCTGCTGATCATCTTCGAGGGGCGGGACGCGGCCGGTAAGGGCGGCACCATCAAGCGCTTCATGGAGCACCTCAACCCGCGCGGCGCGTCGGTGGTGGCACTCGCCAAACCGGACGAGCGGGAGGCCGGCCAGTGGTACTTCCAGCGGTGGTTGGCGCACCTGCCGGCGGCCGGTGAGATCGTGCTGTTCGACAGGTCCTGGTACAACAGGGCCGGCGTCGAGCGGGTGATGGGCTTCTGCGGCCGCAAGGAGTACCTGGAGTTCCTGCGGCAGGCCCCGGAGCTGGAGCGGATGCTGGTGCGCTCGGGCATCCGGCTGGTCAAGTTCTGGTTCTCCGTCTCCCAGAACGAGCAGCGCACCCGGTTCGCGATCCGCCAGGTCGACCCGGTCCGGCAGTGGAAGCTGTCCCCGATGGACATCGCGTCGCTGGACCGGTGGGACGAGTACACGGAGGCCAAGGAGGCGATGTTCTTCTGGACCGACACGGCCGACGCGCCGTGGACGGTGGTGAAGAGCAACGACAAGAAGCGGGCGCGGCTGGAGGCGATGCGGCACGTGTTGCACCGCTTCGACTACGACGGCAAGGACCTCGCGGTGGTCGGCACACCCGACCCGCAGATCATCGGGAACGCCGGGCTGGACCTGGGGCCGGAGGAGGAGGTCGTGCCGGTGTTCCCGAGGCCCTGAACGGTCACCAGCGGCCGAGGCGGGTGGCGAGCACGCTGAGCGCCGCCACTCCGGCGGTCGAGGTACGCAACACCGCCGGACCGAGCCGCACCGGTCGGCCGCCTGCCTCGCGGAACGCGGTCAGCTCGGCCGGGGCGATGCCACCCTCCGGGCCGACCACCAGGACGATCTCACCGGAGGTCGGCAGGTCGGCGGTGGTCAGCCGCTCGTCGGCCTCCTCGTGCAGCACGAACGCGGCGGCGGCACCGGCGATCCGGCGGGCCACCGTGGCGGTCGACTCGTCCGGCGACCCGGCCACCACCGGCAGCCACGGCCGGCGGGCCTGCTTGGCCGCCTCCCGGGCGGTCGACACCCACTTCTCCCGGGCCCGTACGCCCCGGTCACCGCGCCACTGGGTCACCGAACGCGACGCCGCCCACGGCACGATCTCGTCGACGCCGACCTCGGTCATCGCCTGCACGGCCAGCTCGCCCCGGTCGCCCTTCGCGATGCCCTGCACGGTGACGATCCGGGGTACCGGCGCGTCCGCGTACCCCCGGGAGGCGACGGTGACCTCCAGGCTGCCCCGGCCGACGGCGGTGACCACGGCGGCGGCCGTGCCGCCCCGGCCGTCGGCGAGCAGCAGTTCCTCACCGACGCGCAGCCGCTGCACGGTCGCGGCGTGGTGCCCCTCCGGACCCGCCAGGGTCAGCGCGTCGCCGGTGGGCAGCGCCTCGACCAGGAAGAGCGGCGCGGACACCTCAGGCGTGCCCGTTGAACGCGTCGCGCATCCGGGAGAAGAAGCCGCCCTGCTTGGACAGCTCGGCGACCTCCTCACCGCGGGTCTTGGCGAAGTCGCGCAGCATCTTCTCCTGGTCCGGGTCGAGCTTGGTGGGTGTCCGCACGTCCAGGTGCACGTAGAGGTCGCCGCGACCGGTGCCGCGCAGGTGCGGCACGCCCCGGGCGCGCAGCCGCAGCGTGCTGGCCGGCTGGGTGCCGGCCTTGACGTCGACGGTCTCCTCGCTGTCCAGGGTCTTGATGGTGAGCCGGGTGCCCAGCGCCGCCGCGGTCATCGGCACGGTGACCCGGCAGTGCAGGTCGTCACCCTTGCGGGAGTAGACGTCGTGCGGCCGCTCGTGGATCTCCACGTAGAGGTCACCGGCCGTGCCGCCACCCGGGCCGACCTCGCCCTGCTGTGCCAGCCGGATCCGCATGCCGTCCTCGACCCCGGCCGGGATCTTGACGGTCAGCGAACGGCGGGTACGCACCCGACCGTCGCCCGCGCAGGTGGGGCACGGGTGCGGGATGGTGGTGCCGTAGCCCTGGCACACGGTGCACGGCCGGGCGGAGACCACCTGGCCGAGGAAGGTGCGCTGCACCGACTGCACCTCGCCGCGACCGGCACACGCCTCGCAGGTCGCCAGGTGGGTGCCGGCGGCCGTGCCGGCGCCGGAGCAGGTGGTGCAGAGCACCGCGGTGTCGACGGTGATCGGCGCCTCGACGCCGAACGCCGTCTCGTGCAGGTCGAGTTCGAGTCGCAGGATCGCGTCGGCGCCCGGGCGGGTACGCGGACGCGGACCCCGGGTGTTGCCCCCGGCACCGCCGAAGAACGCGTCCATGATGTCCTGGAAACCGACGAACGGGCCGGCACCGCCGGGGCCCCCGGGGCCTCCGGCACCGCCGCCGCCCGGGGCGAGCGGGTCGCCACCCAGGTCGACGATCTGCCGCTTCCGGTCGTCCGAGAGGACCTCGTACGCGGCGTTGATGTCCTTGAACTTCTCCTGAGCCTCCGGGTCCGGATTGACGTCCGGGTGGAACTGGCGCGCCAGCTTGCGGTAGGCGCGCTTGATCTCGTCATCGGAGGCTTCCCGGCTCACACCGAGGATGCCGTAGTAGTCCCTGGCCACTGCGTTCCGTGTCCTCATGTTCGTCTCGCGTTGCGCCGATCCGGCAGCCGCCGGCCGTCGGCCCTGACTGGTCAGTTCTGGGCCAGCAACTCGCCCACGTAGCGTGCCACGGCGCGCACCGTGGCGATGTTGCCGGGGTAGTCCATCCGCGTGGGCCCCAGCACCCCGAGACCACCGACGATCGTCGCGCCCGGGCCGTAGCCGGTGCTGACCACCGAGGCGGCCCGCAGGTTGTCGAACTCGTTCTCGTCGCCGATCAGCACCCGGGTCGTGCTCGGCTCGGTCTCCCCGATGAGCTTGAGGAGCACGACCTCCTCCTCCAGCGCTTCGAGGATCGGCCGCAGCGAACCCTGGAAGTCGAGCAGACCACCCCGGGTGAGGTTCGCGGTGCCGGCCAGCGCGATGCGTTCCTCGTGCCGCTCGACGAGCGTCTCCAGGAGCACCGTGGAGAGCATGGTCATCGTCGGCTGCAACTCGGGCGACGCCTCCTCGACCAGTGCCTGCACCAGCGGCGGCGTGTCGGACAGCCGAGCCCCGGCCAGCTTCTCGTTGACCAGCCGACGCAGGTCGGTGACGTCGTCGGCGGGCACCGGCCCGGGCAACTCCACCAGCCGCTGCTCCACCCGCCCGGTGTCGGCGATCATGACGAGCATCAGCCGGGTGGTGGAGATCGGCACCAGCTCCAGGTGACGCACCGAGGAACGGGCCAGCGACGGGTACTGCACGACGGCCACCTGCCGCGTCAACTGGGCGAGCAGCCGCACCGTGCGGTGCACCACGTCGTCGAGGTCGACCGCGCCGACCAGGAAGCGCTCGATGGCCCGACGCTCGGCCGGGCTGAGCGGCTTGACCCGGGACAACCGGTCGACGAAGAGTCGGTAGCCACGGTCGGTGGGCACCCGGCCGGCACTGGTGTGCGGCTGCCGGATGTAGCCCTCCTCCTCCAGCACGGCCATGTCGTTGCGGACCGTGGCCGGGGAGACCCCGAGCTGGTGCCGTTCGACCAGCGCCTTGCTGCCGACCGGCTCCTGGGTGGAGACGTAGTCCTCGACGATGGCGCGGAGCACGGCGAGTTTCCGGTCGTCGAGACCCATCCTCCGCACCTCCTGTCGCACGTCGGCCGCCGACCTCCGGGGCCGGCCGGGCCGTCCTGGCACTCGACTGTAACGAGTGCCAGTCTACGTCGGTGCACCCGCCGACGCGATGATCAACGGCGGCCGGTCGGTGCGGCCCGCGCCACCCCCACCGGTCCGATCGGCCCACACCGCCGGGCGGTGTCGCACTGGTGCGGCGTTGCCAGGTGCCCCTACCGTGACATCCATGACTGAACCTCCTCGCCCTCCCGGCGCGGGTGACCCCGGCAACCATCCGCCGGAGCCGACCTCCCCGGGTTCGTACCCGTCGGCCGAGCCACCCACCGCACCACTGTCCGGCGCACCGGGCCCGGGCGGCTATCCCCCGCCCGGTGGCTATCCGCCGCCCACCGGTGACCAACCGCCGTCAGGCGGCTACCCTCCGGCGGGTGGATACCCTCCGCCCGGGGGCTATCCCCCGCCCGGCGGCTACCCGACCGGCGGCGCGTACGGCGGCCCCGGCGGCGGCTACGCGAACAACGAAGACAAGACCTGGGCTCTGATCGCGCACTTCGGCGGCGCCGCCGGGATGATCATCAGCGGCGGCGTGCTCGGCTGGATCGCCCCGCTGGTGGCGATGCTGGTCCGCGGCAACCAGTCCCCGACCGTGCGGGCGCACGCCGTGGCGGCGCTCAACTTCCAGCTCATCTGGTCGATCGTCGGCCTGGTCGGCTGGGTGCTGTCCTGCATCCTGATCGGTTTCATCGGGGTCGGCGCGGCCATCATCCTCGGCGCGGTGTTCGGCATCCTGGCCGGAATCAAGGCCAACGAGGGGCAGCTCTACCGCTACCCGCTCTCCGCGAGCTTCGTCAAGTGACAGCGGGCCGGCCGCTCCCCCGGCCGGCCCCGCACCGTCCCGCTCAGGGCAGCAGGTCGCGCACCACCGCGTCGGCGAGCAGCCGCCCGCGCAGGGTGAGCACCGCCCGACCGGCCGCGTACTGGTCGGCGGCCAGCAGACCGTCGGCCAGCGCCCGCTCGGCGCCTGCCCGTCCGGTGGCGTCGAGCACGGCCAACGGGAGGCCGCCGGCGAGGCGTAGCCGCAGCATCACGTCCTCCATGTGCGCCTCGTCGGCGGTGAGCACCTCCCGCGCCAGGCCGGGAGACACGCCGTCGGCCAACCGCTGGGCGTACGCCGAGGGGTGCTTGACGTTCCACCACCGCACGCCACCGACGTGGCTGTGCGCCCCCGGCCCCAGGCCCCACCAGTCCGCGCCGGTCCAGTAGAGCAGGTTGTGCCGGCACCGGGCCTCGTCGGTGCGCGCCCAGTTGGAGACCTCGTACCAGGAGAGCCCGGCCGCGTCGAGAGCGGCCTCCGCGGCCAGGTAGCGGTCCGCGGCCACGTCGTCACTGGGGTACGCCAGTTCGCCGCGCCGCATCCGGGCGGCGAGCCGGGTGCCGTCCTCGACGATCAGGGCGTACGCGCTGACGTGGTCCACCCCAGCGGCGACCACCTGCTCCAACGAGGCGGCGAAGTCCTCGGCCCGCTCCCCCGGTGTCCCGTAGATCAGGTCCAGGTTGACGTGCTCGAAGCCGGCGTCGCGGGCTTCCAGGGCGGCGGCGGTGGCCCGCCCGGCGCTGTGTTTGCGGTCCAGGATCGCCAGCACCCCCGGCGACGCGGACTGCATGCCCAGCGAGATCCGGGTGTAGCCGGCGGCCCGCAGCAGCTTCAAGGATTCCGGGGTGACCGACTCCGGGTTGGCCTCGGTGGTCACCTCGGCGTCGGCGGCCAGCCCCCAGGTGCGGTCGATGCCGTCGAGGATGCGGGCCAGGTCGTCGGCGGGGAGCAGGGTGGGCGTGCCGCCACCGACGAAGACGGTGTCGACCCGGGGCGGTGGGCTGTCGCCCAGCACCCGGGCGGCGAGCGCCAGCTCGGCCAGGACGGTGTCGGCGTACCCGTCGCGGCTCGCGCCGCCGCCCAGCTCGGCGGCCGTGTAGGTGTTGAAGTCGCAGTAGCCGCAGCGACTGGCGCAGAACGGCACGTGGACGTACACGCCGAAGCCGCGTGCGCCGACCGCTGTGGTGGCGGTGGCGGGCAGCGATCCGTCGGCGGGGACGGTCTCACCATCTGGAAGGACGCCGGGCATGGCCACTAGTGTGCCCGGCATGACCTCTCCCGACGTCCTCGTGCGGGTCGCCACGGCCCGTGGGGTGACCACCCTCACCCTGGACAGCCCGCACAACCGCAACGCGCTCTCCACCGGTCTCATGACCCAGCTGCTGGCCGGGCTGGGTGACGCGGTCGCCGACGAGACGGTCCGGGCGATCGTGCTGGACCACACCGGCCCGGTCTTCTGCTCGGGTGCGGACCTGAAGGAGACGGCCGCCGCGTACGCCAGCGGGACGGTTCCCGCCGGCATGCTGGGTGACGTGCTCGCGGCGCTCTGGGAGTGCCCGAAGCCGGTGCTGGCCCGGGTGGGCGGGCCGGCGCGGGCCGGTGGGCTCGGCCTGATCGCCGCCGCCGACCTGGCGGTCTGCGCCGACGAGGCGACGTTCGCGTTCACCGAGGTGCGGATCGGGGTGATCCCGGCGGTGATCTCGGCGACTGTGCTGCCCCGGCTGCACCCGCGCGCCGCAGCCGAGCTGTACCTGACCGGGGACACCTTCGACGGGCGGCGGGCCGCCCAGGTCGGCCTGGTCACGGCCTCCGTGCCCGCCGCCGAGCTGGACGCCGCGGTGCGGGGCTACTGCGACTCGCTGGTGCGGGGCGCTCCCGGCGCGTTGGCCGGCGCGAAGGAGTTGCTGCGTCGACCGGGCACCGCCGAGCTGCGCGCGGACCTGGCCCGGCTGTCCGCCCTGTCGACCGGCTACTTCCTCTCCGAGGAGGGGCGCGAGGGAGTCACCGCGTTCCGGGAGAAGAGATTGACTCGATGGGTGGCCGCTCTGGACGGTGGTTCCGCTGATCATGCCGGGTAGGACCGGGGCTCACCGGTCGGCAGACCGGGGCCGCCGCGCCGCGGTGACCGTCGTGGGCGCCGCCGTCGAGCGGCGGCGCCCACCCGGCGGTCACCACGCGGTCGCGCCGCCGTCGACCGGATAGTTGGCGCCGGTGATGTAGGACGCCCGGTCGGAGGCGAGGAAGACCACCAGTTCGGCGACCTCCTCCGGCTGCGCGAAGCGCTTCAGCAGCGTCTTTCCGGTGATGGCGTCCCGGGCCGCCTGGTTGTCACCCAGGTCGCGCTCGCTGGCCGGGCTGATGATGGGCCCGGGGCTGACCGCGACCGCCCGGATGCCGTGTGGCGCGCCTTCGAGGGCGAGCTGTCGGGTCAGACCGATGACGCCGGCGTTCGCCGCGGTGTGGCCGACCATCGGGGGGACGTGACCGGCGATCGACCCCGCCATGGAGGCGGCGTTGATGATCACGCCACCGCCTCGCCGCACCAGGTGCGGCCAGGCGAACTTCGACACGAAGTACGGGATGTCGAGTTCTCCGGTGATGGTGTAGCGCCAGTCCTCGACCGAGAAGTCGGGCATCGGCCCGAAGCGGAGCGCCGCCGCGTTGTTGTAGACCACGTCGAGCCCGCCGTAGGCCGCTGCGGCGTCCTCGACGAGGGTACGCACCTGCTCCGGGTCGGTGAGGTCGACCGGGGCGATGCCCGTCATCTCACCGCCGGCGTTACGAACGAGTTCGACGGTCTCGTTGTTGCCGTCGACCTGGATGTCGGCTCCGACGACCTTCGCGCCCTCCCGCGCGAAGATCTGCGCGGCGACGCGTCCCAGACCGCCGCCGGTGCCGGTGACGAGTACGACCTTGCCGTCGAGCGTTCCCATGGAACTCCTCCTTGCTCCGTGACCGGTCCGGTCGCCGGTGTCGGACGGCCGGGCGGTCAAGCGATTGACATGTCAACTGCGGCAACTCCTTGACCGGTCAATCACTTCCCGGCGGGATCGAGGCCGTGACGTGCGGAACAGGCCGGACGGGCACCACGCGGAGCGCTGGCACGGTGTGTGCCTGATGCGCCTGATTGTCGCCGGGCGGGGCTGCGGCAGAGGGCCGTTCCGGCAGGTGAGACCGGGCCCAAAGCGGGAATGTCCCGATCGGCACGCCTCGGCAGAGCCGGTCCCGAACCGCTCAGACGACCCGGAGAGGTCCGGGGGGGACGTACGCTTGGGAGACTGTCGATCTGGGGGTGTGGGTGCGAACTCGGGCAACCGTGGCGGGTGGAGTGGTCCTCATCCTCGTCGCCGTGATCGCGATCTGGCTCGTCGTACGGCAGGTCGGTGACCGCCTCCAGTTACCCCTGGCGGCCCGGAAGTGCACAGTGCAGGCCGACGGCCGGGTCGCGCTCGACGCCGACCAGATGGCGAACGCGGCGACCATCGCGGCGATCGGCGCCCAGCGCAAGATGCCCGAGCGGGCCGTGGTGGTCGCGCTGGCCACCGCGTACCAGGAGTCCGGGCTGCGCAACCTCGCCGACGGCGACCGCGACTCGGTCGGCCTGTTCCAGCAGCGGCCCAGCCAGGGCTGGGGCACGCCGGCGCAGATCCGCGACCCGCGCTACGCGGCCAACCGGTTCTACGCGGCGCTCAAGAAGGTGCGCGGCTGGGAGAAGATGCGCGTCACCGACGCCGCCCAACGGGTGCAGCGTTCGGCCTTCCCGGAGGCCTACCAGAAGTGGGCCGACGACTCCGAGGTGCTCAGCCGAGCCCTGCTGGGCGACGCCACCGGAGCGGTCGCCTGCACGGTGGGGCGTACCCCGGTGATGCACGGCGCGGCGGCGGCCGCGCAACTGACCCGCAACCTGGTGCTGGACTGGGGGTTGAAGGGCCTCGACCCGACCGATCCGACCGGGCTGACGGTCACTCCCGGCGATCAACGCGACGGCTGGCGGTACGCGCACTGGTTGGTCTCCCACGCGCAGGACCACGGGGTCAAGCGCGTCCGCTTCGGCGACCTGGAGTGGACCGCCCGCGCCGGCACCTGGGGTCGAGCGGACGGCGAGCAGAGCCCCGCCGGTCAGGTGGTGGCCGAGGTGTTCAACGAGGGCTGACGACCCGGATCTCTTAACCGGCAGTCACCGCACAATCGGACAAATGCCCATCAAAGGTTGCATCGATCACGAAGATCTCACTCTCCGCAGCTCTCCCGCTGCGCGGGGTCCCGCTGCGGTCCACGCATCGAAGACTCCCTCCCCGAGGCATCGGCCGCCGCGTTACGATCGGCGGCCTGTGCCAGAAAAGGATTCACCTCATGGGGAGGGGTACGACGCGGTGTTCGATTACGGCGACCGGACCGGTTACGAACCGATCAGCGACACTGACCGCAAGGAGTTCCACGAGCAGGGCTTCCTCCTGCTGCGCAACGTCCTGACGGAGGACCACCGGGCGGCGCTGGAGGCGGCTGTCGACCGCGTCTACGCGGAGGAGCAGGCCAAGGGCACCACCAAGAAGGACGGCACCCTGCACCTGCTGGGCTTCCTGGAGCGCGACGAACTCTTCGGTGAGCTGCTGACCCACCCGATCGCCTTCCCGTACATGTGGGGGCTGGCCGGCTGGAACATCTACACCCACCACAACCACCTGGACGTCACCCCGCCGGCCGCCGAGCCGGAGAAGCCGTACTGGGGTTGGCACCAGGACGGGTACCGGCAGAACTCCGACCCGGAGACGATGGACCCGAACCTGCCCCGGCCGATGTTCTCGCTGAAGGTCGCGTACGTCCTGTCGGACCTGTCGGAGACCGGCCGTGGCGCCACCAAGGTCATCCCGGGCAGCCACCTGTGGAACTCGCTGGACCGGCCCAAGGACCTCAGCGTGCACAACCCGGACCCGGAGGGCACGGTGGAGATCACCGCCAACCCGGGTGACGCGTTCATCTTCGACCGCCGGCAGTGGCACTCGCGCTCGACGAACCTGTCGACGATCACCCGCAAGATGCTCTTCGTCGGCTACACCTACCGGTGGATCCGCCCGCTGGACGAGCTGCACCCCGACGTGAACGGCGAGTGGTACCGCAACCGCACCCCGGTCCAGCGCCAGCTGATCGGTGAGGGCACCCACACCGCCAACTACTGGGGCATCAACTGGGACGGGTACGTCGACGACGAGATCCCGCTGCGCAAGGAGCTCAAGGAGCGCGGTCTGCTCGACCGCAACATCCCCTGGCTCCGCTGACGTACCGCTGGAAGGAAGGCCCTCGGCAGACCGAGGGCCTTCCTCGCGTTCAGGCCTGACTGGCGAGCCGGCGGCGGACCTTCTCCCGGATCGGCTCCGGCAGGTCCTCCGCTTCGAGCAACCGAGGCAGCAACTCCGGCTCCAGGCTGGTGGCCCGGAACACCTCGCCGATGGTCACACCGTGTGCCGGCCGTTCCACCACCTCGACCGGGTCGCCCGGGCCCACCTCCCCCTCCCGGAGCACCCGCAGGTAGGCGCCGGGTAGCGCCCGGGCGGTGAACCGCTTGATCAGATCCGGTACGCCCCAGAACCCGGCGAAGGTGGTGCACGGCGTACGCGGCTTGGTGACCTGGAGCAGGGCCGAGCCGACCAGCCACTGCTCGCCGATCACCGCGCCGGTCACGTCGACCGCGTAGGTGGACAGGTTCTCCCCGAAGCCACCCGGTCGGATGTCACGGCCCAACTCGGCCGCCCACCAGGCGGCGTCCTCCTCGGCGTACGCGTACACCGCCTGGTCGGGACCGCCGTGATGGGCGCGCTCGCCGATGAAGTCGCCGACCACCCCGTCGACCCGGACCAACACCGGGCCGTCCACCGGCCGCTTGTCGATGCCGCTGCGACCACTCGCGTCGCCGGCCCACTCCGCCTCGGTCACCGTGCCGAGGTTCACCGCTGCCACCCTGCCCGTCATGACGGCCAGCCTAGTAAGGGTCAGATCCGCCCGCCCTCGCAGCGTGAGGTCAGCCCTCGACCACACCGGCCGCGGCGTGCAGCCCTTGACGAGCGCCGGCCACGGCGTGCGGGTCAGCCCTTGACGGCGCCGGCCACCAGGCCGGAGACCATCCGGCGCTGCACCAGCAGGAAGAAGATGATCACCGGCAGGGTGAACAGGGTGGACGCAGCCATCACCGGCCCCCAGTTGGTGTCGTCCCGGCCGAAGAAGAACGTCATCGCCACCGGCAGCGTGTAGCTCCCCTGGTCGTTGATGAACGTCAACGCGAAGATCAACTCGTTCCACGCGGTGATGAAGGAGAAGATGCTGGTGGCGACCAGTCCGGGCGCGACCAGCGGGAAGAGGACCCGCCGGAAGGTCTGGGCCCGGCTCGCGCCGTCGATGGCCGCCGCCTCCTCCAACTCCTTGGGCACCGCCGCGACGAATCCGCGCAGCATCCAGACCGCGAACGGCAGCGAGAAGCCGAGGTACGTGAGGATCAGGCTGGGCAGGGTGTTGTAGAGCCCCAGCCGCTGGATCATCAGGAACAGCGGGATGACCAGCGCCTCCAGTGGGATCATCTGCACCACCAGCAACATGATCAGGAAGCTGGTCCGCAGCTTGAAGCGGAACCGGGCCACCGCTGTCGCGGCCAGCAGGGCGACCAGGCCGCTGAGCACCACTGTGGAGACGGCGACCAACGCACTGTTGAGAAAGAAGTCGAGGAAACTCACGCCGGGGATCAGGTTGCCGGTCAGGATCTCCCGGTAGTGCGCCAGCGTCGGGTGGGTCGGCACCGGTTGCGGAGTGGCCGAGAAGATCTCGTTGCTGGGCTTCAGCGAGGTGGAGATCATCCAGTAGACCGGGAACGCCGCGAAGAGCGCGACCAGCAGCCCGGCGGCGTTGAGAGCGACCTTCTTCACGACTCGTCCTCCTGCCTGAGCACCATCCGAACGTAGAAGCCGGTGACCACGAGCAGGATCAGCGTGAGGATCACCGCGATGGCCGCGCCGAGTCCGTACTTCGGCGGTGGAGAGAAGGCTTCGGCGTACGAGTAGATGGCGAGCATGAACGTCGGCCGGTCCTGGGTGCCACCGGCCAGCACGAACTGCTGGGTGAACACCTTGAAGTCCCAGATCGTGGAGAGAATGATCAGGATCCCGAAGACCGGGCGCAGCAGCGGGAAGGTGATCTTCCAGAAGACCCGCCATGGGCTCGCGCCGTCCACCCGGGCCGCCTCGTGCAGCTCGCTCGGCACGCTCTTGAGACCGGCGAGCACGCTCACCGCGATGAACGGGAACGAGTGCCACACCACCACCAGGGTGAGGATGGCGAAGAAGAGCAGCGGTGAGTTGAACCAGCCGTATCCGGTCCAGTCGCTGCGGCCGAACAGGCTGGTGGAGAGCCCGTCGGGCAGCGCGTTGAACAGCCAGGTGGCGAGGCCGCTCGTGTCGTCGAAGATCCACTTCCAGACGATGGTGCCGGTCAACGCCGGGGTGGCCCAGGCAAGCATCACGCAACTGGCCACGAAGGTCGCCATCCTGCGGCCGAGCCGGTTGAGCAGGAGCCCGACCAGGGTGCCGAGGACCATGGTGAGCAGCACGTTGGCCGCCGCGAACAGGACCGTGTTGCGCAGGACGGTCAGGAAGAACGGGTCGGAGAGGATGTCGACGTAGTTGCCCAGCCCCACCCAGGGCCACTCACGGTCACCGCGCAGTTGCCGGACGTTGTTCAGTCGGTAGAAGGACATCACCACCACCTGGCCGAGCGGCCAGAGCAGCAGCACTCCGATGATCACCAACGCGGGCAGGAGCAGCAGGTAGGGCAGGCGGTCCACCCGGCGACGCCGCCGCGCGGGGGTCTCCCGCGCGGCGGACGTCTCCGGGTTTTTTGTCTGTGAGCTCACTTGCTGTTCAAAATGCCTTCCATCTCGGCGGCCGCGTCGGCGGTGGCCTTCTCGACCGTCTTCTGCCCCTTCATGACCGAGCTGTTCATCGCCTGGGTCACCGTCTTGGTGCGGCTGACCTCCACCCACTTCGGGGTGAGCGGCGTGAGCTTGGTGTTCTGCATGGTGGTGGCGAACGCCGCCATCACCTTGTCGTTGGCGTAGGTGTCACCCGCGACCAGGTCCTGGTAGACCGGGAAGAACCCGAGGCTGCTCGCGAAGCTCTGCGCGTTCTTCTTGTTCAGCAGCACGGTCAGGTAGTCCCAGGCCAGGTCCTGCCGCTCGCTGTCCTTCCAGATCGCCACGTCCGAACCACCGGCGAAACCGGGCGCCGCCTTGCCGTCCGGGCCGGGGATCGGGAACGTACCCCAGACCTTCTCGATCTCGGGGTTGTCCTTCTTGATGGCGCCCTGCTGCCAGCTTCCGGCGAAGGCCATCGCGGCCTTGCCGGTGGCGAACTGGGTCCGCGCGTCGATCTCGTTCCAGCCGGCCGCCGCGGGCGGGGCCACCTTGTGCACGGTCACCAGGTCGGTCCAGTACTTGACGGCCTTCTGCGCCTCCGGCGTGGTGTAGCCGGACTTCCAGGTGCCGCCCTGGTTGCTGGCGATCTCGCCGCCGGCCCCCCACAGGAAGGAGTAGAAGGGCAGCTCCGAATTGCCCGGCAGGGCGATGCCGTAGGTGCCCTTCTTCTTCGCCTGCACGGCCTTGGCGACGGCGACCAGGTCGTCCCAGGTCTTCGGCGGCTGCACCCCGGCCTCCGCGAACCAGTCGGTGCGGTAGTAGATGGCGCGCACCCCGGCGTACCAGGGCACGCCGTACTGCTTGCCGTCGAGCTGCGCGTTGCGGACCAGGTCGGGCAGCAGGTCCTTGCCGTCGGCCCAGCCGCCCATCCGACCGCTCACGTCGGCGAGCGCCTCCTGGGCCGCCCAGCCCTGGGTCTCGGTGTTGCCCAGCTCGGTGATGTCCGGTCCCTCACCGCCGGCGAGCGCCGCCTGGAACTTCTTGGGCGCCTCGAGCCAGGGGATGTACTGCACCACCACGTCGGTGTCGGGGTGCTTCTGGCGGAACTCCGTCTCGACGGAGTCGAGGAAGGTGTTCTGCGCCTCGCCGCCCTCGCCCATCATCCAGACCGTGAGCTTGCTGTCGTCAGCCGCGTCCTCGCCGGAGCCTCCGCAGCCGGTCAGCACCATCGCGGCCGAGGCCACCACGGCGGTGACCGGGGCCAGCCGCTTCCACCTGTTCACGCCACTTCTCCCCTCGCGCCGCTTGGAACTAACCTTCTCCGCCGCACCCTAGTACGGAGAATTCCTTTACGACAGTGGGCGGGACCGGCCGAAGCGTGGCGACCGTACCGCAGCAGCCCGACCAACGGCGCTGCGGCACCGGGTCGAAGTCGGGCACACCGGCACGAAAGAGCGCCCAGCCGAGGCCGGGCGCTCTTTCGTGTAGTGCTGTGTTGTCAGTGCTGTCCTGCCAGGTGATGCAGGGTCGTTACCGGGTGACGCGGCGGCGGCCACCGACACCGGCCACCAGAGCGACCGCGATCGCCGCGACGACAACCTGCACCAGCAGCTCGCCCCAGTCCACACCAGCGGTCTCAGTCGCGATCCCGATCGCCCGCGCCAACACCGTACCCAGCAGCGCCGCACCCACACCGATCAACAGATGCAGCCAGATCGGCATGTTCTGCCGACCCGGAACCACCAGGCGGCCAAGCGCGCCGACAATGAGACCAACAACGATCGCAGTGATGATGCCCCACACGGTGAGCTCCACGGCCACCCTCCCTCAAAGAATGTTCTGACACACAAGGTGTGCTTTCTGTCGTGACCGCTAAGTTCCCGACCGGCGGAAAATCCAAACCGACTTCGCTCACCAAACGATCACGACATGGCCGACAAGGACACGTTCCATCAGCCCGCCTGGGAGGATCGGGACCAACCCCCGCCACGATCGACCAGGTCGACTGAGTCGGCCCTGCCAGCCCCGCTGGCTCTGCCGGTCGAGCCCGGCAGCCCCTGCCAGTCCTGGCCGGGCGCCGCAGCGGGGCGAGGAGGGACCAGGCCCGACAGGCAGGGCTGTGGGGCCACGCTCGACCGGCAGCGCACGCTCGACCGGGCCGACGGAGTCGACCGACAAGACCGCCCTCGACCAGGCCGTCGGAGTCGACCGACAAGACCGCCCTCGACCAGGCCGTCGGCCCCCGGCAGGACGACTGGATTGGCTTGGCAGGCTCGGCCGCGCTCCGACTAAGCGAAAGATCGACTCCACCTCGGCGATGTTGCGGTATCAGGGTCGGCCAGAGACCGCCAGATCGGCGATCCGGAGTCGATCACCACGATCGCGCCGCCGGACCGCCACCAGCCGACACCAAGACTCCATTGATCATCCCGACCGGGGCACCGGGCACCGGGCACCGGGCACCGGGCACCGGGCACCGGGCACCGGGCACCGGACATGATCAACACGAGATCGCCGAAACTGCGGTATCCGAGGCAGCGGGATAGCCCGACTTCGCTGAACTCGAGTCGATCACGACTGCTGCCAGCGGATCAGGCCGACAAACGGGGCCCATGGCCGCCATTCCGTCCGGATAAAGAAACGCCAGGGGCGCCCAGCCTGTCGGCTGGACGCCCCTCGGAAGTGTCGCGGTGTTACGGCAGTGCTGGTGTCATCGGGTGACGCGGCGGCGGCCACCGACACCGGCCACCAGAGCGACCGCGATCGCCGCGACGACAACCTGCACCAGCAGCTCGCCCCAGTCCACACCAGCGGTCTCAGTCGCGATCCCGATCGCCCGCGCCAACACCGTACCCAGCAGCGCCGCACCCACACCGATCAACAGATGCAGCCAGATCGGCATGTTCTGCCGACCCGGAACCACCAGGCGGCCAAGCGCGCCGACAATGAGACCAACAACGATCGCAGTGATGATGCCCCACACGGTGAGCTCCACGGCCACCCTCCCTCAAAGAATGTCTGACACACGATCTGTGTGCTTCCTGTCGTGAGGGTTAGATGCCCGACCCACCGAAAATCCAAACCGACTCAGTCGCAAACAAATCGCCAACGTCGATGTCGACCGGTTGCGTCGTTTGAGTGGGGCGCGCGTCCATACAGGTCAGGCATCATGTTGCCCGGGGCGACGACCTCCCGCGAAAGCCCGAAAAAATCCTCCCCGCATCCCACGCCCCGGCCCACGTCCGGTGATCAAGAGGTTTGCGTCAGGATCCGGGTCTCCGGTGACGCAAACCTCTTGATCACCGCGGAGCAGCGGGTGGGGCAGCGCGAGCACGGCGGGGCAGCGCGAGCAGCGGGTGGGGCAGCGCGAGCAGCGGGTGGGGTTACTTCTTGGGGGCCTTGGTGTCGCCGGAGTCGGACGAGAGCGCTGCGATGAAGGCCTCCTGCGGGACCTCGACCCGGCCGACCATCTTCATCCGCTTCTTGCCTTCCTTCTGCTTCTCCAGCAGCTTGCGCTTACGGCTGATGTCACCGCCGTAGCACTTGGCGAGCACGTCCTTGCGGATGGCACGGATGGTTTCGCGGGCGATGACCCGGCTGCCGATGGCCGCCTGGATCGGCACCTCGAACTGCTGGCGCGGGATCAGCGTACGCAGCTTGGCGGCGATGGTGACGCCGTAGTTGTACGCCTTGTCCTTGTGCACGATGGCGCTGAAGGCGTCCACCGGCTCGCCGTGCAGCAGGATGTCCACCTTCACCAGATCGGACGCCTGCTCGCCGGAGGGCTCGTAGTCGAGCGAGGCGTAGCCCTTGGTGCGGCTCTTCAACTGGTCGAAGAAGTCGTAGATGATCTCTGCGAGGGGCAGCGTGTAGCGCAGCTCCACCCGGTCGGCGGAGAGGTAGTCCATGCCCAGGAGGGTGCCGCGTCGGCCCTGGCAGAGCTCCATGACCGCGCCCACGTAGTCGTTGGGCGTCAGTACGGTGGCTCGGACGACCGGCTCGTACACCTCGGCGATCTTGCCGGTGGGGTACTCGCTCGGGTTGGTCACCACGATCTCCGCGCCGTCGTCGGTGATCGCCCGGTAGACGACGTTCGGGGCGGTGGAGATCAGGTCGAGGTTGTACTCCCGCTCCAGCCGCTCTCGGATGATCTCCAGGTGGAGCAGGCCGAGGAAGCCGCAGCGGAAGCCGAAGCCGAGCGCGCCGGAGGTCTCCGGCTCGTAGTCCAGGGCGGCGTCGTTGAGCTTGAGCTTGTCCAACGCCTCGCGCAGGTTCGGGTAGTCGGACCCGTCGATCGGGTAGAGGCCGGAGTAGACCATCGGCTTCGGGTCCTTGTAGCCACCGAGCGGCTCGCCGGCCGGCCGGCTGTTGATGGTGACCGTGTCACCGACCCGGGACTGCCGGACGTCCTTCACGCCGGTGATCAGGTAACCGACCTCGCCGACGCCGAGCGCGTCGGCCTTGACCATCTCGGGCGAGATGACGCCGATCTCCAGCAGCTCGTGCACGGCCCCGGTGGACATCATCTTGATCCGTTCGCGGGCGCTGATCCGGCCGTCGATGACCCGGACGTACGTGACGACGCCGCGGTAGACGTCGTACACCGAATCGAAGATCATCGCCCGGGCGGGCGCCTCGGCGTCGCCGACCGGCGGCACGAACTGCCTGACGATCTCGTCGAGCAGGTGTGGAACGCCCTCGCCGGTCTTGCCGGAGACCCGGATGCAGTCGGCGGGGTCGCCGCCGATGAGGTGGGCCAGCTCCTCGGCGTACTTCTCCGGCTGTGCCGCCGGCAGGTCGATCTTGTTGAGCACCGGGATGATGCGCAGGTCGTTCTCGAGCGCCAGGTAGAGGTTGGCCAGGGTCTGCGCCTCGATGCCCTGGGCGGCGTCGACGAGCAGCACGGCACCCTCGCAGGCGGCCAGCGACCGGGACACCTCGTAGGTGAAGTCGACGTGCCCCGGGGTGTCGATCATGTTGAGCACGGCCTGCTCACCGGCCTGCTCGCCCTCGCGGATGGTCCACGGCATGCGAACGGCCTGGCTCTTGATGGTGATGCCGCGCTCGCGCTCGATGTCCATCCGGTCCAGGTACTGCGCGCGCATCTGCCGGGGATCGACCACACCGGTGAGCTGCAACATCCGGTCGGCCAGGGTCGACTTCCCGTGGTCGATGTGGGCGATGATGCCGAAGTTCCGGATGCGACCGGGGTCGGTGGCACCAGGGGCGTTCGCGCCGGGATCGAGCTTCGGTGGCACAGCGGTCCGTTCTGGTCGGCTGACGTGAACAGGCCGGCGCGCCGCCGACCCCCTCTATGTTCCCACGCCGCCGAGGTACGCCCACTGCGCGGGCGATGCATCGGTCCGCGGACGCCTCACTCCAGCGGTGGCTCGACGAAGAGCGCCGCCAGCCGGGGCAACCGCCGACGCGCCTCGTCCTCGTCGTCGAAGTCCCAGAAGTCGTTGAGGTCCGGCGTCCGCACCGGGTCCCGGTCCGCTGGTAGTTCGGTCGCGGTGGCCTTGCGGTACGCGTCCCAGGGCACCGACAGCATCCGCTCGGCGGAGAACTCCTCGCCGCTGAGCGAGGCCGCCCGCACCTGCGGCAGTTCGGCCAGCGAGTCCGGTTCGGCGACTGCGCGGGCGAAGACCGCCCGCCCCTGGGTCATCAGCCAGCCCCGGAAGTGCTCGAAGCCGTCGGCCGAGGCGCCACCGTTGATCAGGTACGCCGCGCCCCACAGGTCAGCCTTGTGCGAGGCGGCCAGCACCCGGGTCTGGTGTCTGGCGTACCCGACGATGTCCTCCGGATCGCGCTCCGCGAGCAGGGCGACGGCCCGCGCGGCGACCGGCCCGGGCTCTCCCCCGCCGCCGGCCCGGGCCTCGTCGATCAGCTGCCAGAAGTCCTCGGTCCTCATGGCTTGGCAGTCTGGCAGTGTCGCCGCGCGTCGCGCACGCACCCCGGGGCAGCATGGTGTGGTGTCCTCTCCTCCGTTGCCGCCGGTGCCCTACCACGCGAGCGCCCAACGGCCGTCCTGGTCGGCGTTGCCGGCGACGGTGCGGGCCGCGGTCGCCGACCGGCTCGGCGCGCCGGTGGTGACCGCCCGGGTCGCGGGCGCGGGCTTCACCCGCGGCTTCGCCGCAGTGCTCCACACCGCCGACGGCGGCCGGGCCTTCGTGAAGGCCGCACCCGCCGTCGAGCAACCGCACCTGGTCGAGTGGTACGCCCGGGAGGCGGCGATCCTGGAGCGGCTGCCGGTCGACCTTCCGGTGCCCCGCCCCCGGTGGACGCTGTACGAGGGCGACTGGTTCGTGCTCTGCACCGACGCCGTCGACGGCCACACCCCGCGCCTGCCCTGGGTGCCGGCCGAGTTGGCTGCCACCCTCAGCGGGTACGCCGAGGTCGCCGCCGCCCTGGCCGACCCGCCGGCCGAACTGACCGCCCTCAACCTGCCACACCTGGCCGATCTGGCCCGCTCGGACATCCTCTGGTGGGAGGAGGTCGCCGCCGGCCGCGAACCGGCGCCGCCGCTGCCCTCGTCGATCCTGGACCGGTTGCCCGACCTGGTCGCGTTGGAGGCCCTCCTCCCCCGGTACGCCGCCGAGGCGACCGGCCTGATCCACGGTGACCTGCGCGTCGACAACGTGCTGATCGGCGCGGACGGCCGAGCCTGGTTCTGCGACTGGACCTGGGTGGCCTCCGGACCGGCCTGGTTCGACCTGGCCGGACTGCTCCTCACCGCGTACGCCAGCGGGCTCGACGCGGACCGGCTCTTCGCCACCCACCCGGCGACCGCCGACGCGCCCCCGGACGCTCTGGACGCGACCCTGGCCGCGCTGGCCGGCTACTACCTCACCGGCGCGGCGGCGGCACCGGCGACGGCATCGCCACACCTGCCCGCCCACCAGCGGTGGAGCGGCGAGCAGTCGCTCGAGTGGCTGACCCGCCGGCGGGGCTGGCGCTGACAGCCGCCCGCCAGCCCCGGCGCCCCTCATCGGCCCGGTGGCCCGGCGGGCCCGGCACCCCAGCGGCCCGGCAGCCCTGCGGCCCCGGCAGCCCGGCGGCCCGGCGGCCCGGCGGCCCGGCGGCCCGGCGGCCCGGCGGCCCAGCGGCCCAGCGGCCCAGCGGCCCGGCGGCCCGGCGGCCCGGCGGCCCGGCGCCCCGGCGCCCCGGCGCCCCGGCGGCCCGTGATCGACTCGGGCTCCTTGAAGTCGGGCTGTCAGGCGCGGTCGGATACCGCGGTTTGCGGGAAGCCGAGTGGAGCATGCGTCGAGCGTCCAGGTAGCGCGCGGACCCCGTTCGGGCCGAGCCGTTTTGGCTCGTCCCGGGCAACCTGGTAGCCTGGCTCTTCGCGTGGCGATGACGCATGTTCGTCATCCAGCGCGCAAGCTGACCAACCCGAGCTATCAAGACGAGGCTGTCGCGTGGCGAACATCAAGTCCCAGATCAAGCGCAACCGGCAGAACGAAAAGGCCCGGCTGCGCAACAAGTCGGTCAAGTCGTCGCTGAAGACCGCCGTCCGGAAGTTCCACGAGGCTGCCGAGGCCGGTGACGTCGAGAAGGCGACCGCGCTCATGCAGGACGCCTCGCGCAAGCTGGACAAGGCCGTCAGCAAGGGCGTGATCCACGCCAACCAGGCCGCGAACCGCAAGTCCGCGATCGCGAAGCGCGTGGTGTCGCTCTCCGCCTGACGACCACACCGTCAGACTGATTCGGAAAGCCCCGGGCCACGGCCCGGGGCTTCCGTGTGTCCGCAGCCCGGTCGCACCAGTCCGCTCGGTGAGCCGGCCCGCTCGGGCGGTGGAGAGTGCGCGGATCGCGTTGCGCCCCGAGGGTCGCGCACAGGGCCCTACGGGCGGGGGCGACCACCCGACAGGCGGTGTGCTCGACCTGACGGTGGTCATCGAGCCCGGCGCCGATCTGATCAACTTCCGGGTCTCGCACGGCTACCGCGACCCGGCCCAGGTGGCCACGGCGACGCTGCCATGCTCCGCCAGGCCGCGCGCACAGCCCGGCACCACCCCGACAGAGCGCACGTCGAACCCGACGCGTCGCCGCCCGCCCGGCTGGGCTCAGTCCGACCGGTCGGTACGGCGAGGCGGTGGCACCGCGTCTGCGTTGATCACCACGCCGGTGACAGTGTGTGAGACCCACTCCACCTGGGCCCGCCCTACCGCCGGTTCCATCTGACGGCGGAACCGGTCCCGTTCCTGCTCGGGCACGAGCGCGGCGGAACGGACGACGATGGCGGCCACCATGTCGTTGAGCTTGACCATCGCCGCCACCACGACCGGCAGCACCAGCACCGCCCACCAGGTGACCAGCTCGGCGAGGGAGAGCAGCGCCGCCAGGGCGATGGTGCCCTCGAAGAAGAGGAAGCACAGCACGCCGCCGGGGTTGACGAACCGCAGGCCGAGGATCCGGGCGTAGAGCGGCCGGTACCGCTCCTCGTCCGCTCCGATGGTGGCCCACACCGGGCGGTTCGCCCCCGTCACCTGGTGCTGCCCTGCCGGGCCGCCGCGACGGAGAAGACCGCGCGCTCCAGGGCGTACGCCCGGTCGTCGGAGCCACCCTTGACGGCCGCGTTGCACTCGGCGGCGACCTGCATGGCCCGGACCAGGCCCTCCGGGGTCCAGCCACGTCCCTGCCGCTGTGCGCGCTCGATCTTCCAGGCCGGCATGCCGAGGCTGCTGGCGAGCTGGTACGGGTTACCGCGCCCGGCCGACGCCACCCGGGCGACGGTGCGTACTCCGTCGGCCAGGGCGTCGGCGATGGGCACCGGGTCGACCCCGACGTGCAGGGCCCAGCGCAACGCCTCCAGCGCCGCCGGCACGTCACCGACCATGGTGGCGTCCGCCACCGTGAAGCCGGTCACCTCGACCCGGCCCCGGTAGTAGCGCGCGACCGTGTCGGCGCTGATCCGCCCGTCGGTGTCGGCGATCAGTTGGGAGCAGGCGGCGGCCAGCTCGCGAAGGTCGTTGCCGACCGCCGCGATGAGTGCCTCCGCGGCGTCGTCGGTGCACTTTCCGCCGGCTCGGCGGATCTCGTCCCGGACGAAGGCCAACCGGTCGCGGTGCCCCTTCAGTTTGGCCGCCGGTACGACGGTCGCTCCGGCCGTGCGCAGTCCGTCGGCGAACGCCTTGCCCTTGGCCCCGCCCAGGTGCAGGACCAGGAGTTGGACGTCCGGGTCGGGATTCTTCGCGTACGCCAACAGCGCGGCGACCAGGTCCTTGCGGGCATCCTGGCCGGAGCGCAGGATCAGCAGCCGCCGCCCACCGAACAGCGATGGGCTGAGCATCTCCGCGATCTCGCCCACGGTGAGCGCACCGGCCTGGTACTCGCGGACGTCCACCTCGGGGTCGACGCTGCGAACCTTCGTGACAGCTTCGGTGACCGCGCGCGTGGCGAGCAGCTCCTCGTCACCGAGGACGAGCAGAATGGGGGCGAGGCCGGCGGGGGTCACGCCGCCCATATTCGCACGCCCCAGGGCGGGATCGTGCCTGCTCATTCACTGCTTGGTCGGCGGAGCCCGCACACAACGCAAATCCCGACATTTATCTCAATTGCCTTTTAGCCCTCAATTCGGACGGACTTGACCGTGCCCGAGCTGCTGCCCAGCACGGCATGGCGGGTATCAACCCGATCATGCCGCGATGGCCCGTGGCCACGGCGACCGCGCTGATCCAGGCGAGATCAGCGACCGCGAATCGACAGGTGGGGCCTCAGGGCGGCTGGCCCGGTGGCACCCCTCGGTGGGCGACTGCCAGGCCGTTGCTCGTCCGAACCGCTGCCAGGTCGCCGTCGGTGTCGGTCCGCAGCACCCGAGCGCCTCCCCTGCTCAACCGACCGAGCAATCCGGGGCTCGGGTGCCCGTAGGTGTTGCCGGTGCCCACCGGCACGAGCGCCACGGCGGGCCGTACCGCGTCGAGGAACCCTGGGTCCTGGTACGCCGAACCGTGGTGGGCGACCTTCAACACGTCCGCCCGCAACTGACCCGGAGCAGCCCGTGCCACCATCGCGTGCTGCTCCTCGGCCTCTGCGTCGCCGGGGAGCAGGATCCGTACCCCGGCCACCGTGGCGCGCAGCACCAACGAGTTGTTGTTCGGGTCGGACCTGGTGCCGGCCAGCGGGTACGGCGGGCCGAGCACCAGCAGGTCGACCGCGCCCACCGGATGTCGAGCGCCGGCCACAGTGGTCAGCAACGCGGCCCGCCCACCGGACGCCTCCGCCCGGACGAGGTCCCGACCGGTCTCCGGGTCCGTCGAGGACGGCGTCAGCACGGCACCGACCCGGCGGCCCCGGAACACCCCGGCCACTCCACCGACGTGGTCGGCGTGGAAGTGACTGATCACCAGCAGCGGCACCTCCCGCACGCCGAGCCGGCGCAGACAGCCGTCCACCGCACCCGGCTCCGGCCCGGCGTCCACCACCACGGCCCGGCCGGGGGCGACCGGCAGCACCACGGCGTCGCCCTGACCCACGGCGCAGACCACCACCACCCAGCCCGGCGGCGGCCACCCGGCGTGGACCAGCCGAACCGGAAGCGCACCGAAGACCGCCGCGACGGCGACGACGGCCACCAGTCGCCGTACGAGTGGTCGGCGCACCGCGACCAGCAGAGCGACGGTCAGCGCGGTCAGCAGTAGAGCGCCCGGCAGCCCGCCCGGCCACGACAGGGTGCCGCCCGGCAGCCGTGCGCCCTGGCGGGCGACGACCACCAACCACCAGGCCGGCCAGCTCGCCAACCAGGCGAGGAACTCGGCGCCACCCGGCCAGATCGGCGACACCATGGCCGCCAGCACGCCGAGCACTGTCGCCGGCGCGATCGCCGGCACCGCCAGCAGGTTGGCCGGCACCGCCACCAGGCTGACCGTGCCGGAGATCCCGGCGACGACCGGACCGCAGGCCAGCTGCGCCGCCGCCGGCACAGCCAGCGCCTCGGCCAACCCGGCCGGTACGCCCCGCCGCCGCAGCCCGTCACGCCAGCGCGGTGCGAGCAGCAGCAGGCCGCCGGTGGCCAGCACGGAGAGCGCGAACCCGGGATCACCGGCCAACTCCGGGTCGACCAGCACCAGCACGGTCACGGCGGCGGCGAGCGCGGGCAGCGCGGCCCGGGGTCGACCGGAGGCGAGCGCCGCGAGGCCGATCGCTCCCATCGTCGCGGCCCGCAGGACGCTCGGCGACGGGCGGACCAGGATGACGAAGCCCACCAGCGCGACCCCGCAGAGCCCGACGGCGAGCCACGGACCGGCCCGCGCCCACCGGGCCAGCAACAACACCGCACCTACGACAATCGCCACGTTGCTCCCCGACACAGCGTTGAGATGTGTCATTCCGGTGGCCCGGAAATCTGCTTCGACGGCGGGCGGGAGGTGGCTGGTATCCCCCACCACCAGGCCGGGAAGCAGCCCACCCGGATCGTCGGGCAACGGGGCGCAGGCTCGTTGCAGGCCGGCCCGCAGCGACCCGGCGGCGCGTTGCGCCCAGCTCGACGTGCCGTGTCGCTCCGGCGCGCCGTTGGTGCTGAGCACGGCGGCGGTGAGATCGCCACCGCGCGGGACGCCGAGCCGGCCGTCGACGCTGAGGCGCTGCCCGGGGAGCAGGCCCCGCCAGGACGGGTCGGCCGCCAGGACGAGCAACCGCACCGAGGAGTGGATCCGCCGACCGTCCGGGCCGGTGAGCCGGACCAACTCCGTCGACACCAGCAGCAGGCCCGGGCGGCCGGCGCTCCGGATCGGACGCGGATCGTCCCGCACCACCAGGTCGACGGTGACCGGAGCACGCTGCTCGGCCAGCACACGGATCGCCGGTGCGTCGCGAACGGCGAGGCGCGCCCCGGTTGCCGCACCACCGCAGACCACGCCGAGACCGACCGCCACGGCAACCCACCCGTAGCGCCGCGCCACGGCCCGGGGACGGCCGAGCCGGCCGAGCAGGTGCAGAGCACCGACCGCCGTCACACCGGCCGCCGCGCCGGCCCCCAGCAGGACGGCCGAGCCGCCGAGGTGCAGGCCGACGAGCGCGGTGAGCCAGGCGGCCACGGCGAGCCCAGCCAGTCGCAGATCCGGCGGCTCGGGCCGGGCCGGACCGGCCGCCGTGCCTCGCTGCGGGAGACCGACCGGGGGCCCGGATCGAAGCTGGTCGGCCGGCGGCGGGCCAGGGGTGACACTGGACTCCCTCACACCGTCACCAGATCCTTGAGCTGCTCGTAGCGTGCGTCGCCGATCCCGTCGACCTGCCGCAGGTCGCCGACGGACTTGAACCCACCGTGCTGATCCCGGTGGGTGAGGATCCGTTGGGCGAGCACGGGCCCGACCCCGGGAAGCGCGTCGAGCTGCGCCAGCGTCGCGGTGTTGAGGTTCAGCGGCCCGGCAACCGGTGCCGCCCCACCCGGTGCCGCCCCACCCGGTGCCGCCCCACCCGGTGCCGGTGGAGGCGTCACCCCGACCACGATCAGCTCACCGTCGACGACCTTCCGGGCGGGGTTGAGCAATGCCACGTCGACGTCGGGCAGCGCCCCGCCGGCCGCCTGCACCGCGTCGGCGAGCCGGGAGCCGACCGGCAGCCGTACCAGGCCGGGCTTGCGCACCTTGCCTGCGACCGCCACCACCAACTCGCCGGAGCCGGACCCGCTGGGGTCACCCGTCGCAGCGGCCGAGGCGGCCTCGGTGACCAGAGGCGCGACCGGCTCGGACTGCGGCCGGGACCGCCAGGCCCAACCGGCCGCGCCCAACACCACCAGCACGGCGACGACCGCCAACGCTCGTACCCCGCGTCGCCCCGGGTCGAACGCGCCCGGCCCGGCCAGGCGCGGCTCGGCCTCGCCCGCGAACCCCTCCGGCGTCGGCTCCACGCGCGGCATGGGATCCACGAGCGGCGTGGGATCCGCGAGCGACGTCGGCCGGGACGACGACACGCCCGCGAGCGGTACGTCTGGCCGGGGTGGCACCGGTACGGCGACCGTCTCCGTCAGCCGCCGCAGGCGCCGGCGTACCTCTGTCTCCTCGTCGTGCGACACACGGCGACGCTAGGGCGGCGACCGGGAACGGTGGGGGCTTCGCCCCGGCCCTGTGGACGACAGTCGCCTCTGTGGACAACGCCCTGATCATGCCCCGGTCTGCTACGCAGGCCCGCCCTCGCAGCCGACGAACGCCGCGCCACCCGGTCGGCTGGACCGCGACCGGCGCGGCGTCACCAGGTGGGCGGCGCTCCGGCCGGATCCTCGCGACCCGCCGGGTTCCACGGTTGCGGGGTGTCGTCGGGTCGGGGACGCCCCGCCAGCATGCAGAGCACGGCGAGGATGCCGACGACGCCCGGCAGGAGGATCAGGCTGCCCTGACCGGTGGCGACGTCCTCGGGCAGCCGCGGGTCGACCAGACCGCCGGGATCCCGCACCACGACGACGCGTTGCCCCACCGAGCCCTCCGGGTTGTCGGCCGCACCGACGCTGCTCCCCGGCCACATTCCCAGCTCCCCGGGGATGCGGCGATCGTGCTGGTCGGCGAGGGTGTAGTAGAGGTGGCGGCCCCGCTCGCTGCCGTCTCGCACGTCGATCACGGTTGCCACCACCCGTTCACCGCGTTGCGTGAGCACCGCCGACCACAGGGTGCCGGTGGCGACGTACATGAGGAACGCAGTGACCAACCAGGCCGCCGACAACACGACGATCCGGGGTGGCGGCGTCACCACCAGCCCGGCCACCAGCAGCGCTCCGCACCACACCACGGTGCCCGGCACCGCCACCGCGTCGGCTCGGACCCAGGTCGTTCCCGCCAGGGCGCCGATCGCGCCGGTCACGCCGAACACCAGCAGATACCGTGCGCCCAGCCGGTTGAGGAATCGACGACGACCACGCGGCCTCATGGGCAGCAGGGTAGGACCCACCGGCAACGGCGCAGCGTCGGCAGCCGGTGGACGCGCTGCCCGGACCGCCAGCGGACAGCACCGGGTCGATGAACGGGACCGCCGCCGGACAGCACCCGGCCCATGAACGACTCAGCCGCTGTCGATGCCGACCGCCTACAGGTACGGCCGAGTGATGATCTCGATCGCGTGTCCCGCCGGGTCGAAGAAGTAGAAGCCCCGTCCACCGTGCTCGGTGTTGGTCTCCCCCTCGCGATTGAGCTGCGGGTCGGCCCAGTACGACATGCCTCGCCCCTCGACGAACGCCAGGCACCGTACGAACGACTCGTCGTCGACGAGGAACGCGTAGTGCTGCATCTGGATGTCCACCGGCGGCTCGGCGAACTGGAGCAGCACGCCCTCGTCCAGTTGGACGTTGGTGAACGGCCCCCACGACGGTGCCTCCGGCAGCCCGAACAGCTCCCGGTAGAACGCGGCCGAGGCGTTCCTGTCCTTGCTGGCGATGATGGTGTGGTTGAACGTGACTGTCATCCGTGGCGTCTTCTTCCCGGTCGATCCGTAGACCCGACCCGAGGCCCGCAGCCCCCACCCAGCCACACCGATGACGAAGCCCCGAGGGCGCCGACGCCCCGGATCCCGCGCGAGGGACGCCTGCACAGCGTCGATCTCGGCGTGGTGGCTGAAGTAGCCAGAACCTCCGGGGGGTAGGCCCATCTGGGGCGCGCACCGAGGCTAACAGAGCGGATCAGTCGGTCGGACGGCGGTGGACGACCACGCAGGCCAGACCCGGGCCGGCGTGGGCGGCGACGACCGCGCCGGCCTCGGAGACGTACGTGTCGTGCAGCCGGTCACCGAACCGCTCGGTCAGCGCCACGAGCAACGCCTCGGCTCGCTGCGGCGCGGCCAGGTGGTGCACACCGAGGTCGACGTCGTCGTCTCCGGCCGCCTCGACGGCCAGGTCCACCAGCCGGGCCACTCCCCGGCTGGCGGTGCGCACCTTCTCCCGCAGCACGATCGCCCCGTCCGGCATGTGCATGATCGGCTTGACGGAGAGGGCGGTGCCGAGCAGCGCCTCGGCGGCGTTGATCCGGCCGCCTCGACGGAGGAACTCGAGCGTGTCGACGTAAAACCAGACGCTGGTGCGGTCGACGGCGGCGAGCGCGGCGTCGCGTACACCGGCGAGGTCGACGCCGGCCTCGGCGGCGGTGGCGGCTGCGATCGCCGGGAAGCCGAGACCCATGCCGGTCGAGCGACTGTCCACGACCTCGACGCGGCCGTCGAGGTCGGCGGCGGCCAGCCGGGCGGCCTCGACGGTGCCGGACAGCGCGGCGGAGAGGTGCACCGAGACGACGCCGTCGGCGCCGCCGTCGAGCAGGCGGCGGTATGTGCGGGCGAACTGCTCGGGTGCCGGGCGGGAGGTGGTCGCGGTGACCCGGCGGGCGCTCAACGCGATGGTGGCGTCGGCCGGCTGGGTCTCCACCCCCTCCAGCCCTTCCGCGCCGTTGAGGACGACTGTCAACGGCACGACGGTCAGCCGGTGCGCGTGCACCAGCTCGGGCGGAAGGTAGGCGGTGGAGTCGATGACGACCGCGACGGGCATGCCCGGCACGCTAGCCGATCGGGAAGCCGAACGACGAAGCGCGATGACGCCCGGCCGGGGCGGGGATCGGCGTCAGACGGCGTCGACGGCGACCGGAGCGGTGATCAGGCCGACGTTGTGCGCCCGCAACTGCCAGCCCCGGACGTCGTCGTGGCGCAGTTCCGTCCAGTGGCAGTTGGCCAGCGAACCGACGCCGCGCAGCACGGCCGCGTCCCAGCCGAGCAGGTGACCGACGCCCTGCCGGGAGGCGCCGCCGTGGGTGGCGAGCACCACGGTGCCGCCCGGTGCCGCGTGGGCGGCTTCCAGCAGCGCGGCGGCGACCCGCTCGCCGAGGTCGTGCAACGGTTCCACGTCGACTCCGGGAGCGGGATCGCCGACCTGCCAGCGGGCGTACTCCTCGGGGAAGCGTTCGGCGACCTCGGTGAGGTGCAGGCCCTGCCACTGGCCGAAGTGCCGCTCGCGCAGCCGGGCGTCGGAGCGCACCGGGAGGCCGGTGAGCGCGGCGAGCGCGGCGGCGGTCTCCGCGGCGCGGCTCAGGTCACTGGACACGATGGCGTCGGGCCGCAGCGCCGCGAGCAGCGGCGCGGCGGCGCGGGCCTGGTCGCGACCCAGCTCGTTGAGGGGTACGTCGGTCTGCCCC
The DNA here is from genome assembly GCF_029581455.1 of Micromonospora sp. WMMD964. Classification (NCBI taxonomy): domain Bacteria; kingdom Bacillati; phylum Actinomycetota; class Actinomycetes; order Micromonosporales; family Micromonosporaceae; genus Micromonospora; species Micromonospora sp. WMMD964. The sequence continues at coordinate 6,504,167 of NZ_CP120860.1, forward strand.
TGGACCCGGTTGGCGGCGTTCCAGTCGGTGTTGCCGTGCCGCCAGACGATCAGCTTGGTCATTCGGCGGCGGCAGACCCGCTGGCGTCTGCCTCGACCAGGTCACGGTCGACGAACGGGATGGTGGGGCAGTCCTTCCAGAGCCGGTCGAGGGCGTAGAACTCGCGCTCCTCGGTGTGCTGGACGTGCACCACGATGTCGACGTAGTCGAGCAGCACCCAGCGGCCACCGCGCTCGCCCTCGCGCCGCACCGGCTTCGCCTTCTCGGGAAGCTCCAGCAGGCTCTCCTCGATGGCGTCGACGATGGCCAGCACCTGACGCTCGTTGGGGGCGGCGGCCAGCACGAACGCGTCGGTGATGGCGAGCTGGTCGCCGACGTCGATGATCGTGATGTCCTGCGCCTTCTTGTCGGCGGCGGCCTGCGCGGCCGCGATAGCCAGCTCGTGAGCGCGTTCGGAAACTGTCACCGTTCTCCTTCGATCAAGCGTGCGATCCTCCAAGCGTCTCACACCCGGCGACGCCCCGACCCGGCAGTTCTGCGCCGTTGAAGGCGGAAACAGGGGCATATCGGGCGGGGTCAGCGCTGATAGAGGCTCCGCTTGGCGATGTACTGCACCACACCGTCGGGCACCAGATACCAGACCGGTTCACCCCGGGCGACCCGGGCACGACAGTCGGTCGACGAAATGGACATCGCGGGCACCTGGATCAGGCTGACGGTGTCGGCCGGGAGGTGCTTGTCGGTGAGCGCGAAGCCGGGCCGGGTCACGCCGACGAAGTGGGCCAACTCGAAGATCTCGTCCAGGTCCTTCCAGGACAGGATGCGTTGCAGGGCGTCCGCGCCGGTGATGAAGAACAGCTGCACCTTGGGGCCGTACTCGGCCTGGAGGTCACGCAGGGTGTCGACCGTGTAGGTCGGCCCGCTGCGGTCGATGTCGACCCGGCTGACCTGGAAGCGGGGGTTGGAGGCGGTGGCGATGACGGTCATCAGGTACCGGTCCTCGGCGGGGCTCACCGGTTCGTCGGCCTTCTGCCACGGCTGCCCGGTCGGGACGAAGACCACCTCGTCCAGGCCGAACCGGTCCGCCACCTCACTGGCCGCGACGAGGTGCCCGTGGTGGATCGGGTCGAAGGTGCCACCCATGATCCCGATCCGCCGGATATCTTCCTCCACCCCGTGATCGTAGGCCGGGCCTGTCAGCGGGTTGTTGCGGCCCGGCAACGGACGCCCGCCAGCCCGTCGGGCCGCGGCCCGACGGCCCCCTGGACGGCGCGCGGTGATCGATTCGCACACTGCCCGGTGATCGACTCGCTTTCCTGCAAACCGGGGGGTGGAAGGGCCCGGACACCGCGCTTCCATGGACAGCGAGTCGATCATCTCGGGACCGCTGCGCGAAGGACCGCCGGGCGCCGACGAGCAGCGCTACGTCATCGACTGGGACGCCCCGGTCACGGCGGAGCCCGCGCTGCGCTGAGCGGTGGGCGTGGGGTGGCTCGTCGGCCACCCCACGCCCGACGGCGCTCAGGCCGCGGCGGCGGCCACCGCCGTTCGGGCGACGAGCGCGCGGCGCAGGTCGTCGTCGGCGTCGGTCACGACCCGGCGCAGGCCGGGGGTCAGGTCGTCGCGGGCCAGCAACGCCGCGGCCGCCTCCCGGGTCGGCTGCGCCACGGCGTAGCGGGGAAACGCCAGGGCCGCCACCCGGTCGGCCGTCCAGGGGGTACGCCGACGCGCGGCGGCCGGCATCTCCGCGAAGTACCTGTCGACGTACGCGGCGGTCAGCTCGGCCTGTTCGGGTTGCCAGAACCCCTCCGCTGTCGCTTCCAACAACCGGTTGGACAGGTCGGTGTCCCGCACGATGATCTCCCACGCGGCCTGCTTCGCCCCCGGGTCGGGCAGGGCGGCCCGGCAACGGGCGGCCCGTTCCGCGCCCGCGGAGCTGACGTCGGCGGCCGCCTCGATGGCGATCTCCGCCTCGCCGGCGGCACCCAGCACCACCAGTCGGCGCAGCACCGCCCAGCGCAGCTCCGCGTCGACCTTCAGGCCGGCGGGCACGTCCCGGCCGGCGAGCCAGCCGACGAGTAGGTCGGCGTCGGTGGTGGCGGCGATCCAGCCCCGGGCGGCGGCGAGCTGCAACGACTCCCCGGCCGGCGCGCCGTCGAGCAGGCGCCGGCACGCCTCGGCGACCCGGGCCAGCGCCGCCGACCGGGTCAGCGGGTCGAGGTAGCGGTCGACGAGTGACCGGCTGAGCGTCAGCACGTCCTCCGCGATGATCACCTCGGTTTCGGTGGGCAGCGCGGCGACGATCAGATCGACCAGGCCGGTGACCGGCCGCTCCCCGTCGGTCGCCGCGTCCAGTGCCTCGCCCCACAGCACCGCCCGGGCCAGCGGATCGGTCAGATCGGGCAGCACCAGCGGCACGGCCTCCGCCGACGCCGGGTCGAGACGCACCTTGGCGAAGGTGAGGTCACCGTCGTTGAGCAGCAGCAACCGGGCCGCCGGAGAGCCCTCCAGCTGACCCAGCACGGTCCGATCACCGTCGACGGCCGGGTCGATCGCCACCTCGTCACGCTGGACGGTGCCGTCCGCCGAGTAGCGGCCCACGCCGATCCGGTGCGGACGCAGCACCGGGTGCGAATCAGGTGCGCTCTGCACCACTGCCACCTCGGTGTAGCGGCCGTCGGCGTCGACGCCGACCTCGGCGCGCAACGTGTTGACCTGCGGTTGACGCAGCCACAGGTCGGCCCAGCCGGATAGGTCCCGACCACTGCTGGCGGAGAGACCGGTGAGCAGGTCGTCGAGGGTGGCGTTACCGAAGCGGTGCACCGCGAAGTGCGCGTTCAGGCCGGCCAGGAACGCCTCGTCGCCGAGCCACGCGACGAGTTGCCGCAGCACACTGGCCCCCTTGGCGTACGAGATGCCGTCGAAGTTGAGCAGGCCCTCGTCGGCGTCGGCCACCTCCTCCGGGGCGACCGGGTGGGTGGAGGGGCGCTGGTCGGCCGCGTAGCCCCAGGCCTTGCGGCGCATCGCGAAGGTGGTCCACGCCTGGTCGAAACGGGTCGCCTCGGCGGTGACCCGGGTGCCCAGGTACTCGGCGAAGGACTCGTTCAACCACAGGTCGTCCCACCAGCGCATGGTGACCAGGTCACCGAACCACATGTGGGCCATCTCGTGGGCGATGGTGGTGGCCCGCTGCTCGCGCTGCGTGTCGGTGACCGCCGAGCGGAAGATGTAGTCGTCGCGGAAGGTGACGATGCCCGGGTTCTCCATCGCCCCGGCGTTGAACTCGGGCACGAACGCCTGGTCGTACTTGCCGAACGGGTAGCGCTCGGTGAAGAGCTGGTGGAAGCGGTCCAGGCACTGCCGGGTGACGGTGAAGATCTCGTCGGCGTCCGCGTCCAGGTGCTCGGCCTGCGACCGGCGGCAGTAGAGGCCCAGCGGAACACCGTCGTGCTCGGCCCGCCGGACGTGCCACGGCCCGGCGACGAGCGAGAAGAAATACGTCGCCAGGGGCGCGCTCGGGGCGAACTCCCACCGGCCGGGGGCAGGGTTGGCGACCACCTCGGCGTTGCCGGCGACCGTCCACTCCGGTGGCGCGGTCACCGAGAGGGTGAACGGGGCCTTGAGGTCGGGTTGGTCGAAGGCGGCGAAGATGCGCTGCGCGTTGTCGAGGAACGACATCGCGTAGAGGTAGGTCTCGCCGTCGGCGGGATCGACGAAGCGGTGCATCCCCTCGCCCGCGTTGGAATACGCCATCTCCGCCTCGACGACGAGCGTGTTCTCCGCGTCGAGGTCGTCGAGCGGCAGCCGGTTGTCGGCGAGCAGGCCGGGGTCCAGGTCACTGTCGTTGAGGCGTACGCCCAGCAGGGTGGTGGGCTTGACCTCGGCGAAGGTCGCGGTGCCGGGGGTCGCCCGGAACCGGATCTCGACGCGGGAGCGGAACAGCTCTCCGCCGCCGGTCAGGTCGAGGTCCACCTGATAGGACTCGACAGTAATCGCCGCGCCACGCGCGGTCGCCTCTACACGGGTCAGGCTCGGCATCCGCTTATCCTGCCCGATGGGGATCGGCACCCGGTCACCACACGACCCTCGGCACTGGAGGAAAGAACCATGGCGCAGCACCCCAAGGGCGACTTCGACCTCTCTCGGGCGGTCTGGCAGCGGGCCGAGGGGGACACCTCCGACAGCGCCGTGGAAGTCGCCTTCGTCGACGACCTGATCGGGATGCGCAACTCGGCCGAGCCGGAGGGGCCGGTGCTGGTCTTCACCCAGGCCGAGTGGGACGCGTTCGTGGCCGGCGCACAGGACGGCGAGTTCGACCTGGACTGATCGGGTCGGCCGGTGTGCGGTCGCCGTGCCGGTGCCCCCAGTCGGGGTGCCGGCACGAGGCCCTCCGGCGTCGCGGCGACCGGCCCGGGCCGGTGGTCAACCATCGGCCCGACCTGGACCGTCGCCGTCGCCCCAGCCGAGGCCGCCCGGCCCCGGGGCGTGGTGGAAACCAGGATGGTCCGCGACGTCGACGCAGCGCTCGCCGTCCGGGCCGACCGCACCGCAGAACAGCCGCTCGGCGCGCTGCCAGGCGTCCGCCGGCGACAGGGCCGCCGCGCCCAGCGCCAGCTCCGGGCGGAGCAGGCTCAGTGCCTCCGCGTACGCCACGGCCAGCTCGCGGGCCTCGGCGGCGTCGGGCGCGGTGAAGCCGAGGTGCACGGTGAAGAACCGGCGCGGCCGGGTGGGCCGCCGGGGCGGCCCGATCAGTGACCGCCCGTCACGGTTGCCGCCCAGCGCCCCGAGCGCCCGCCGCTGCCGCCAGTGCGGTGATGTGTTGTCGCGCATCCGCCCTCCCCGTGGTTGCTCCACCAGCAGCAAACCAGGTTCCGCCGCCTCTGGGAGGGGCCAGCCGGCGTGCCGTCGACACGGGGATTCAGCGGCGGCGACCGGGGTACACGCAGCCGGTCGGCGGCGACCGGCCGCACCCGCGCGTGAGGAGACCCGATGGCGAGCATGCCGGTCGACCGCAGCCCGGACAGCACCCTCGCGCTGCTCCGAGCGGGCTACCGGTTCATCGGCGAACGCTGCGATCGGTACGGCAGCGACGTCTTCCGGACCCGGATCCTGCTCGCTCCGACCATCTGCCTGCGCGGCCGAGCGGCGACCGAGTTGTTCTACGACACCGAACGCTTCCGACGCGCCACCGCCATGCCGTTGCGGGTGCAGCGGACCCTCACCGGCCGGGGTGGTGTGCAGGGGCTCGACGCAGCGGCGCACACCGACCGCAAGGCCATGTTCATGTCGATCATGACGCCGGCCGCCATCGGGCGGCTCGGTCAGCTCTTCGACGACGAGTGGCGTGCTCGGATCCCCGCCTGGGCGGCCGCCGGGCCGGTGTCGCTCTACGACGAACTGGGCCGGCTGCTCACCCGGGTCGTGCACACCTGGGCCGGGGTGCCGCTGTCCGCGTCGCAGGTCGACGAGCGCGCCGTCGAGCTGCACGCCATGATCGAGGCCCCGGCGGTGGCCGGTCCGCGGCACTGGCGGGGACGGCTCGCCCGGCGCCGCGCCGAACGCCGCCTCGCCGACCTGGTCGAACGGACCCGGGTCGGTCTCGCTCCGGCGCCGACCGGCAGCGCCCTGGCCGTGATCGCCGAACACCGCGACCGGCGGGGCGACCTGCTCCCCCGCCGGATCGCGGCGGTGGAGCTGCTGAACGTGTTGCGCCCGGTGGTCGCCGTCGACCAGTACATCGCCTTCGCCGCACTCGCCCTGCACGACCACCCGGGCTGGCAGGCCCGGGTCCGCCACGACGACGAGGCCACCGAGCACTTCGTCCAGGAGGTACGCCGTTACTACCCGTTCTTCCCGATGGCGGCGGCCCGGGTCCGGCGCTCCTTCGACTGGCGGGGTCACCACTTCCCGGCCGGTCGTCGGGTGCTGCTCGACCTCTACGGCACCAACCACCACCCGGAGCTGTGGCCGGAACCGGAGCTGTTCCGTCCGGAACGGTTCGCCGGGCGACGGGTGGACCCGTTCGAGCTGATCCCGCAGGGCGGCGGTGACCACTGGGCCGGGCACCGGTGCGCCGGTGAGTGGATCACCATCGACCTGATGAAACGGGCGGTCGCCAACCTCACCACCACCATGCGCTACGACGTGCCGATCCAGGACCTGACCCTGGACCTGCACCGGATGCCGGCGCTGCCGCCCCTCGGCCTGACCCTCACCAACATCCGCGGCACCGACTGATCGGACGATGCTCGTGCGTGATCGGCCAGGGCGGGCAGAGGTACGACGGGCGGCGGTGCCGCCGGTCCGCCTGCCGATGACGTACGTGCTGCCGCTGCGCTGGCACTCCGACAGCGGGCTGGCCGAGTTGACCGACTACCTGCGCTGGCTGGCCGGGAGGGTCGACGTGCTCGTGGTCGACGGCTCGGCACCGGACCTCTTCGCCCGGCACGCCGACGCCTGGGCGGGGCTGGTCCGGCACCTCCCACCGGACACCACCGGCTCCGGGCTCAACGGAAAGGTGCTCGGCGTCCGCACCGGCGTCCGCGCCGCCGAGCACGAACACGTGGTGATCGCCGACGACGACGTCCGGTACGACCAGGCCGGGCTGACCGCCGTGCACCTCCTGCTCGACGAGGTCGACCTGGTCCGCCCGCAGAACTACTTCGACCCGCTGCCCTGGCACGCCTGGTGGGACACCGGCCGGACGCTGCTCAACCGGGCCCTCGGCGCGGACTACCCGGGCACCCTCGCCGTGCGTCGCAGCGCCTTCCTCGCCATCGGCGGGTACGACCCCGACGTGCTCTTCGAGAACCTGGAACTGATCCGCACCATGCGCGCGTACGACCGCACCGAGGCCGCGCCGTCCTGGCTGTACGTCCGCCGGCTGCCTCCGGACGCCGCGCACTTCCGCGGCCAACGGGTCCGTCAGGCGTACGACGATCTGGCCCAGCCGGCGCGTCTGCTGACCGCGCTCGCGGTCCTGCCGGCGCTGGCCGCGGCGGTGGCGGCCCGGCGACCCGCGCTGGTGCTCGGCGCGACGGCCGGTACCGTCGCCCTCGCCGAAATGGGTCGCCGCCGAGCGGGCGGCGCGGCGGTCTTCCCTGCGGCGACGGCGCTGGCGGCACCGGTCTGGCTGCTGGAACGCGGGGTGTGCGGCTGGCTGGCGGTCGCCCAACGGTTCCTGCTCGGCGGGGTCCGGTACGGCGACGGCCGGATCCGCCGGGCCGCCCACCCGATCCGTGCCCTGCGGCCCGACCAGGCCGCGCGGCGGCCCGGACCGCACGACAGCTCGCGGTCACCGGGGTGGCCACGAGCTGTCGCAACGGTGTTCGGCCGGTTCAGGGGCTGACCTGGTGCCGGGCCTGCTGGGCCTGGTCCTTGACGTCGTACGCGGCGGACCTCGTGTCGTCCTTGACGACGTGCACGGCGTCCTGGGCGGTCGACTTCACCGACTCGGCGGCCTGCTGGGCCGGCTCGCGCAGCTCTTCCTTCAGCTCGCTCGCCACCGCGCCCAGCTTCTCCGTCACCGCGCCGCTGTGCTCGCTGACCCGCTCCTTGAGCTGGGTCGCGGCCTGCTGCTCGCGGCGGGAGGCCGGGATCAGCGACGAGGCCAGCCAGCCCACCCCGAACGCGATGAGGCCGGCGGCGAGGGGGTTGCCCTGGGACTTCTGCCGGATCACCCGCGGTGCGCTGTGGGCGGCGTCGCTGACCGTGGCCGCCGCCGACTGCGCGGCGTCGCCGACGCTGGAGGCCGCCGACGAGGCACGGTCACCCACCGAGTGGGCGGCGTGGCCGGTGCCGTGGCCGAGGTCAGACGCGGTTCCCATGACCTTGTCCCTCACATTCTGCAGAGCGGAGTGGGCCCGCTGCTTGCGGTCGTCGACGATGCGGCTGGGGCTGACCTTGTACGCCAACGCGTCCACATCGGAGCTGAGGCTGTTGCGGGTGGCTTCGATCTCGCGGCGGATCTGATCGGGATCGGTGCTCATCGGGTGACTCCCTCCGGGTGTGGCTTGAGCGCGTCGGGGATCCGCTGCACGCTGTCGTTGGTCTGCTTGAGCCCGCGTACGTGCTGGGCGTTCTTCTTGGCCATGGAGTAGAGGACGGCGGCGACCACGGCCCAGAGCACGGCCACGATCAGCGCGGCCAGACCGGAGTCCATGACGTTGTCCAGGAACTGCCACACGGCGATGGACACGAAGAGCGCCACCATGTAGCCGCCGAAGCCGGCGCCGCCGAAGAGCCCGGCGGCCTTGCCGGCCTTCTTGCCCTCCTGGCGGATCTCCGCCTTGGCCAGTTCGACCTCCTGACGCATCAGCGTCGACAGGTCGGTGGTGACCTGACGCATCAGATCACCCAACGAACTGCTCTTCACCTCGTCGGCGGTGTGCGGGGCACCCGCGTCGGGGTGGTAGCCGGAGCCCGGCCCGGGCCCCTGCGTCGGCATGGTCATGCCGCCGCCTCCCTTCGGACGACTCGGCGGGTCACGGGCGAGGGCTGCCGCTGGACGGCACGCCCGGCAGCGGGTCGGTCTGGGTCACCGGCGGCAGCGGCTGACCCGTGCCGGAGTGCTGCGGGTAGTCGCCCCGGGTGGGATCGGCGTAGCCGCCCGGCGTCGGCTCGGCGTAGCCACCCGGCGTGGGCTCGGCGTAGCCACCCGGCGTCGGCTCGGCGTAGCCACCGGACGTGGGGGTGGCGTAGCCGCCCGCCGGGACAGGGTCCGGCGTCGTGCGGGGGGCCGGCGGCGGTGTCGGGATCACGGCGGTCCGCTCCGGGTCGTACGCCCCAGCACCCCGGTAGGTCGACGACCCGTTGCCGGAGTCGTCGCCACCGGCCGAGAGGCCGCGCGTCAGCCGGCCGGCGAGCACGCCGAGAACCGCCGCGCCCACCAGGAACGTGCCCGGGTTACGCCGCGCGTAGTCGCGGACCTCGGTGATCAGGTCGCCGGGCTCGCGTTCCTCGAGCCAACCGGCGACGCCGTGCACCCGGTCGGCGGCCTGGCGGGCCAACTCGGTCACCGGGCCGGCCTGGCCACCCTGCTCGGCCATCGAGCGCATCTCGTCGGCCAGCGAGCGCAGCCCACCGGCGGCCTTGCGCTGCTGCTCACCGGTCTGGCTGGCGAGCTGGGTGCGGGCCTCGCCGTACAGGTTGCGGGCCTGCCGGGCCGCCTCACGGCCGACCTCGGTGCCCTGCTCCTTGGCGGTCTGGGCGACCGCGCCGCCGGCGTGCGCGGCCTCGGAACCAACCTGGCGTGCCTGGTCGCGGACGCCACCGCCGTTGGTCGACTCCTGCCCGTACGTGGAAGACGTAGGTGAAGTTTCGTAAGACATGATTTCCCTTCCGCTCGGAAAGTCGTCGCGGTTGTGCTGGGGGGATGCGATCGCGTCGCCACGACCGCTGACCATTCACCTACCCGGCGTTCTGGCTTCCATACCTCTTCGTGCATTCCTCTGCGCGGTCGGTCGCGACGACTTCAAAATGGAGGATCGTCGGGCTGCGTCACCACGCCGCTGCGGACAGTGGGGTTCGCGAGGGTTGGCAGATCCACGGAGGGGGCAGCGATGGCACGAGACGCGCGAGGTGGCCGACCGGCCGTCCACCGACCCCGGGTCCAGGTGGCCGCGTTGGTGGTCGCCGGCGTCTTCCTGCTGATCGGCGTCCTCGGCTACATCCCCGGCATCACCACCGACTACGGCGAGCTGAGGTTCGGCGGGCATCACTCGGACGCCAAGCTGCTCGGGCTGTTCCAGGTGTCGATCCTGCACAACGCCATACACCTGATCTTCGGACTGGCCGGTCTGGTGCTGGCCCGCAGCGTCGCCGGCGCCCGCGTGTTCCTGGCCGCCGGCGGTGCGATCTACCTGGCTCTCTGGCTGTACGGGCTGGTGATCGAGGCGATCAACCCGGAAGGCGGGGCGAACATCCTGCCGGTCAACGACGCGGACAACTGGCTGCACCTCGCGCTCGGCTTCGGGATGCTCGCGCTCGGGCTGCTGCTGTCGAACGAGGCCGGCACCGGCGGACGCCTCGACAACCCCGCCGACCGCCACTGACCTGGCGCTACGGGTTTCGCGGTCCGGCGGGCGGGGGTAACCGACCAGCGAAGGAGGTACGACATGCCTCGCTGGCTCCGAGACAACGCGCTGGCCGTCGCCATGCTCGGTGCGTTCCTGGTCTTCCTCGTGCTGCAGAGCGTCTTCGGCTGGCAGACCCACAACGAGGAGTTGACCGAGTTCGGGGCCGCGCCGTTGAGCTGGCCGGCGTACCTCACCAGCGGGCACTTCGCCGAGGCCGTCTTCGAGAACTGGGAGTCGGAGTTCCTCCAGATGGGCGGGTACGTGCTGCTCACCGCGTACCTGGTGCAGCGGGGTTCGGCCGAGTCGAAGCCGGTGGACCAGACCGACCGACCGGAGGACGACGAGCGCCGGGCCACCCCCCAGTCGCCGTGGCCGGTACGCGTCGGTGGCCTGCCGCTGGTGGTCTACCGCAACAGCCTCTCCCTCGCCCTGCTGCTGATCTTCGCCGGTTCGTTCGTCGGTCACCTGCTCGGTGGCACCGCCGCCTACAACCAGGAGCAGGCACTACAGAGCGGCGCGCCGCCGATCGGGGTGTGGGAGTTCCTGGGCACCAGCGACTTCTGGTTCCAGTCCATGCAGAACTGGCAGAGCGAGTTCCTCGCCGTCGGCGCGCTGATCCTGCTGAGCATCGTGCTGCGCCAACACGGTTCGCCGGAGTCCAAGCCGGTGACCGTCGAGCACGCCAGCACCGGCGCCTGAGCCGGGGGCGCGGCCGTCAGGCCGCGACCGGCAGCCGCTTGGCGAAACAGACGCTGTACGGGTTGCCCACGTACTCGCCGTACACCGGGATCGGGTCGTAGCCGCACGAGGTGTACAACCCGATCGCGGCCGGCAGGTAGGTGCCGGTCTCCAGGCAGACGACCGAATGCCCCTGCCGGAACGCGCACTCCTCCAGCGCGGCCAGCAACTGGCGGGCGATGCCCCGCCCCCGGTACGCGGGCCGGACGTACATCCGCTTGACCTCGCCGGTCTCGGCGTCGAGCGCCTGCAGCCCCCCGCAGGCGACCGCCCGACCGTTGACCACCACCGCCAGGTAGCGGACGTCGTCGTGCGGTACGAAGACCTGCCCGTCCAACCCGCCGTCGGCCTCCCGCAGCTCACGCTGCTGTGCGACGACGAGGGCGGCGATCTCCGGATCGGTGGCAGGCCGGGACTCGATCAGCATCACCCCACGCTAGGAGGGGTGGATTTCGCGGAGGTTTCCGGAAGTCAACCCGATCACGGAGCGCAACGGACTACTCGGCGTCGTCCTCGTCGATGTCGTCGGACGCGTCCGCGCCCACCTCGTCCTCGGACCGCACCCGGCGGGCCTTCCGAGCGGCGAGCCGGTCCGCCGCGGAGGCCCGGTTCGACTTCTCCTCGAGGCGGATGTCGGTGCCCCGGTTGCCGGGGACGAACTCCACGCCGGCGAAGAGCGTCGGCTGCCAGTCGAACTCGCGCTCGCCGATCCGGACCAGGTCACCGGGCTGCGCGCCGGCCTTGGCCAGCTTGTCCTCCACCCCGAGCCGGGCCAGCCGGTCGGCCAGGTAGCCGACCGCCTCGTCGTTGTCGAAGTTGGTCTGCTTGACCCACCGTTCCGGCCGGACACCGTGCACCGTGTACGAGCCGTCCGCCTCGGCGGTGATGGTGAACCCGGCGTCGTCCACGGCGATCGGGCGGATCACGATCCGGGTCGGCTCGGCGGGCGGCGCGGCCTTGCGCTCCGCCTCGACCAGCTCGGCCATCGCGTAGGTCAGCTCCTTGAGCCCTTCCCGGGTCGCCGCGGAGACCTCGAACACCCGGTAACCGCGCTCCTCCAGGTCCGGACGCACGATCTCGGCGAGGTCCCGACCGTCCGGCACGTCGACCTTGTTCACGGCCACCAGTCGGGGGCGGTCGGTCAGCCCGCCGTACTGGTTCAGCTCGGCCTCGATGGCGTCGATGTCGGCGACCGGGTCGCGGCCGGGCTCCAGGGTCGCCGAGTCGATGACGTGCACCAGCACCGCGCAACGCTCGATGTGCCGGAGGAACTCCAGACCGAGCCCCTTGCCGGTGGCCGCGCCGGGGATCAGACCCGGCACGTCGGCGACGGTGAAGGTGTGGTTGTCCAGCCGGACCACGCCGAGGTTGGGCACGAGGGTGGTGAACGGGTAGTCGGCGATCTTCGGCTTGGCGGCGGAGATCACCGAGATCAGCGACGACTTCCCGGCCGACGGGAAGCCCACCAGACCGACATCGGCGACGCTCTTGAGCTCCAGCACGATGTCCAGCTGGTCGCCGGGTTCGCCCAGCTCGGCGAAGCCGGGGGCCTTGCGCTTGGCGTTGGCCAGCGAGGCGTTGCCGCGCCCGCCGCGTCCACCGCGGGCGATCTCGAAGGTGGTGCCGACCCCCACCATGTCGGCCAGCACGGTGCCGTCGGTGGTCTGCACCACAGTGCCGTTGGGCACCTTGAGCACCAGGTTGCGGCCGTTGGCCCCGTCCCGGTTCGAGCCGGCGCCGCCCTTGCCGTTGTCGGCCTTGACGTGCGGGTGGAAGTGGAAGTCGAGCAGCGTGGTCACCTGCGGGTCGACCACCAGTGACACGCTGCCGCCGTGCCCGCCGTTGCCGCCGTCCGGCCCACCGAAGGGCTTGAACTTCTCGCGGTGGATCGAGACACAACCGTGCCCACCATCGCCGGCCTGCAGGTGCAGAACGACCCGGTCAACGAACGTTGCCACGGTGTCAACCCTTCCAGCGAGGTCCGACCCCGCACTTCGAAAAAGGCTAAGCGGGCCGGGACCCGGAGGTCCACGGCCCGCTTGAGCGAAGAGAACTACTGCTGCGGAACGATGCTGACGGTCTTGCGACCGCGCTTGGTGCCGAACAGGACCGCACCGGCGGACAGCGCGAACAGCGTGTCGTCGCCGCCACGGCCGACCAGGTCACCGGGGTGGAACTTGGTGCCACGCTGCCGGATGATGATCTCACCGGCGCTGACGACCTGACCACCGAAGCGCTTCACGCCGAGTCGCTGGGCCGCGGAGTCACGACCGTTACGCGAGCTGGACGCACCCTTTTTGTGAGCCATTGGACGACGACCTACTTCCCGCTGGAGATGCCGGTCACCTTGACCTGGGTCAACGGCTGGCGGTGACCCTGGCGCTTGTGGTAGCCAGTCTTGTTCTTGAACTTGTGGATCCGAATCTTCGGGCCCTTGGTGTGCGCGGCGATCTCGCCGGACACCGCGACCTCGGCAAGCTTCGCCGCGTCGGTCACCAGGTCGTCACCGTCGACGAGGAGCACCGCGGTGAGCTTCACCGCGTCACCGGGAGCACCGGTGAGCTTCTCGACCTCGATCACGTCGCCCTCGGCGACCTTGTACTGCTTGCCGCCGGTCTTGACGATCGCGTACATCGGAGGCGCACTCCCTGTCGTTGAGTCTGCTGGCGGTCGTCCCCGCGGCGGCTCGCCGGGTAGCAGTGCACGGCGGCGCGGGCACACGGGAACTCGGCACACCAAAAGTGCGCCGCAGGCAAGAGTACGCCATCGCCGGCCCGGACCCCAAACCGGCCCGCCCTGGTCAGCGTACGCAGAGCTGGTCGAGACGCTGCTGGAGCCGGTCCAGCTCGGTCTCGTCGATGGACTCGACGTCTGCGCCGAGGGCGGCCACCTCCGCGCCGAGGTCGGTGAGCAGAGTCTTGAGCTGCGGATCGGTGGCCCGCTCCGACTGCTTCCGCAGCTCGGCCCGCCAGCCCTCCAGAGCCGCTTCGGCCCGCCCCCGGGCGACCTCGGCCGCACCGCTGTCCCCGGCGCCCACCGCCGCGACCATCCGGCCCAGCTCCGCCACGTACGTCCGGACGGCTGTGGTGCTGGCCTGCTGGGCGGCGGCGCAGACTCCGGTGGCGTCGCCCGCGGCCCCGCCACCGGCCGGGGCACCGGTGGCCACCCCTGTCCCGCCCGGCTCAGGCCGGTCGACGGAGCATCCGACCGCGCCGGAGAGCACGGTGACCAACGCGGTGACGACGAGCAGACGGCGCATCTTCTTCTCCTGACCCGGGCCGGCCGGTCGTGGGCCGGGGTGGCCGTGACGGCGAGGTCCCTCCCCCGTCACATTGCCGGGAAAGGGACCTCGCCAAACACGTGGCCGGTCAGGCCGTCAGGGGCGCGTCCGGCGACGGGCGCCACCTCGACGCGAACGACGCCTGCCGCCGCCACCCTCGGTGGTGTCCTCGTCGCCGTCACCGTCGCCGAGCGCGTCCGGGTCGTCCGCCGCGGCCAGTCGAGCCGACTCACCCTGCTGGCTGTCGGAGACCGCCGGAGCGGCGGCGGTGTCCGTCTCGTACCGGGACAGGTCGTAGCCCATGGTGTCCTGGTAGTCGGCGTCCGCCTCGGCGCTGGTGTCGGTGTCGACCACCTCGACCGTCGCCCGCTCGGCCGGGGCGTTCTTGCGTGCCCGACGGCGGGACGAGGTCGAGCCCTGCTCGGCCGCCGGAGCGACGGGCGCCGACGAGGCGACCGCCTTGACCTTCTCCCCCGCACCGGCGGCGCGCGGCTTCTCCGGCACCGGCTCGGTGTGGATGATGACGCCCCGACCCTTGCAGCACTCGCAGGTCTCGCTGAACGCCTCCAGCAGGCCCGCGCCGATCCGCTTACGGGTCATCTGCACCAGACCGAGCGAGGTGATCTCGGTGACCTGGTGCTTGGTGCGGTCCCGGCCGAGGCACTCGGTGAGCCGCCGCAGCACCAGCTCCCGGTTCGACTCCAACACCATGTCGATGAAGTCGATCACCACGATGCCGCCGATGTCGCGGAGTCGGAGCTGACGGACGATCTCCTCCGCCGCCTCCAGGTTGTTACGGGTGACGGTCTCCTCCAGGTTGCCCCCGGAGCCGGTGTACTTACCGGTGTTGACGTCGACGACGGTCATCGCCTCGGTGCGGTCGATCACCAGCGAGCCACCGGAGGGCAGGAAGACCTTGCGGTCCAGCCCCTTGATGATCTGCTCGTCGATCCGGTACTCGGCGAAGACGTCACTCGTGCCGACGTGCCGACGCACCCGGTCCACCAGGTCCGGGGAGACGTGCGACAGGTACGACTCGACCATGTCGTACGCCTGCTCGCCCTCGATCACCAGCTCGCGGAAGTCCTCGTTGAACAGGTCGCGGACCACGCGGATGACCAGGTCGGGCTCCCCGTAGAGCAGCACCGGAGCGCCGCCCTCGGCGGCCTTGGCCTGGATGTCCTCCCACTGCGCCTGCAGACGCTTGACGTCACGGGCCAGCTCGTCCTCGGTGGCGCCCTCGGCGGCGGTACGGACGATCACGCCCGCGCCGTCCGGAACCAGCTTCTTGAGCACGTCCCGCAGCCGCTTGCGCTCGTTGTCCGGAAGCTTGCGGCTGATCCCCGACGCGTTGCCGTTGGGCACGTAGACCAGGTGCCGGCCGGAGAGCGCGATGTGGCTGGTCAACCGAGCGCCCTTGTGCCCGATCGGGTCCTTGGTGACCTGGACCAGCACCGAGTCGCCGGAGCGCAGCGCCTGCTCGATCGACCGGGCCCGCCCCTCCAGACCGGACGTGTCCCAGTTGACCTCACCGGCGTACAGCACCGCGTTGCGGCCCCGGCCGACGTCGACGAACGCCGCCTCCATGCTCGGCAGCACGTTCTGCACCTTGCCCAGGTACACGTTGCCGGCCATGGTGCCGGCGGAGTTGCGGGTGACGTAGTGCTCGACCAGCACGCCGTCCTCCAGGACGGCGATCTGGGTGCGGTCACCGCGCTGGCGGACCGCCATCACCCGGTCGACCGCCTCCCGGCGCGCCAGGAACTCCGACTCGCTGAGGATCGGCGGGCGGGTACGCCGCTGCTCCCGGCCGTCCCGGCGGCGTTGACGCTTGGCCTCCAGGCGGGTCGAGCCGGAGACACCCTGCACCTCGTCGACCGTCCGACGCGGCTCGCGGATCTTGACCACGGTCGGGACACCGTCGTCGGCGGCGCCCTCCGTGTCGCCCGCGCCCCGGCGACGACGACGGCGGCGACGACGGGTCAGACCGTCCCCGCCCTCGGCCTCCTCGTCCTCGTCCCCCTCGGCTTCGGCGGTCTCCTCCTCGTCGGCCTGCGCCGCCTCCTCGGACTCCTCGTCCTCGGCGTCGTCGGCCCCGCCCTTGCCCCGGCCGCGCCCACGGCGACCACGACGGCGGCGGCGGCGCGCGGCGGCGCTGTCCTCGTCGTCCTCGTCCGCCTCGGTGGCCTCCTCGGCCTCCTCGACCGGCGCCTCCTCGGCCTCGATCGCCTCGATCGGCTCCACCGGCTCGGCGTCGCGGCGGCCACGCCGACGGCGGCGGGACGGCTCGGCGGCCTCCTCGACGGCCGGCTCCTCGACGACCGGGGCGGACTCCACCGGCCGGGTCACCGGAACGGCGTCCGGCTGGGGGGCCATGAACAGCACGGTCGGCGCGGACAGAGCGGCCCTCCGCCGACGGGTACGCGGCTGCTCCGGCTCGACCTCGGCGGGCTCGTTCGGTGCGTCGGTCACACCGGGAACCGCCACCCCGGGCGACACCTCGCCCGAGCGACCCGGCGCGCCGTCGGCCCACGCCAATTCGGCGGCGGCCGCACTCGGGAGGGTCTCCGTGTCGCCCAGCTCGGCCTCGGCCTCGCGCAGGTCGGACTCGGCCGGCTCGTCGGCGACGGCCGGCTCCTCGATCGCCTGCGGCTCTTCGGCGGCTGCGGGCTGCTCGGCCGCGGGCGGCTCCTCGACGGCAGCCGGTGTGGCCTTCTTACGCCGGGTCCGGGTCACCTTCACCGGCGGAACCACCTCGGCCGACGCCGCCTCCGCCGAGGCGGCGACCAGCGGCTCGTCGGCGGTGGTCTCGACGGGAGTGGCCTTCCGGCGGCGTCGGGGGGTCTTCGGGGCGACCTCCTGGTCGCCGGAGACCGGGGCGAGGACCTCGGCCTGCGGGGACTCGACGATGCCGGCCCCGGCGGTGGTCGCCTCGACCGGCGCGTCGGTCTGCTCCGGTTGGTTCAGCGGGGCGGCCCGGCGGCGGGTCGCCCGGGTACGCCGCACCGGCGCGGCCGGCTCGGCGCTCTCCGCGCCGCCGGCGTCCGGCGGACCCACCGGAGCAGAACCCACGGCCGTGGTGCTGTCGTCAGCGGTCTCGCCGGCCGGCTGTGAACCGGTCCGTTCGCCGCCCTCGGGCTCGTTCTCGAGCATGGACGTTCTCCAGTTCTGGCTGCCCCGGGCGCGGGTGAGCGCTGCCACGCAGGGTCGCCGCAAAAGTGTTTCCGCCGGGCGCGCGTGGTGCGCGACCGCCGAAGTCTGCCTGCCAGAGCACCGACCGTCGGTCAGTGCTCAACGATGGCTGCCCCGCCGCGGTCCGCATCCAACGGATCCACGATCGCACCCTGCGCGGTCAACGTGCCCTGAGCCAGCCGGGTCACCCTCGGCGAAACCGGCGGCTCCAGGTCGGCCACCACGCGGAGGCCGGAAAGGACGTCATCGGGCCGCACGGACGGGGTGACCTGCCGCACGACCAGTTCGAGTATCGCACACGGGACGGCTGGCGCCCCGGAAGGCGTCGGCGTCGGTGCAGAGGCATCGATGGATATCACGGCGGCACGAGCGTCGAACGTCCGTCGGCCCTGCTTGGTCATCCGCTCCACCAACACCTCGTCGGCGGCGACGAAGGCGTCCACCGCGGCGCGCAGCACCGCCGGGTCGACCTCTGGCATCTCGATGTGCCAGAGCGACGCCTCGATCCGGTCCGGCAGATTGCCGCCCTCGGCGATCACGGCGTCCAGGACGTCCAGCCCCGGCGAGAGAGCGGCATCCAGGGCGGCCCGCAGCGCCTCCGGGTCGACCGCCTCCTGTAGGCCGATCTCCAGGTACTCCGCCTCGCTCGCCACCCCGGTGGGCGCGGCGCTGGCGTAGGAGATCTTCGGGTGCGGGGTGAAACCCTGGGAGAAGGCGATCGGCACGGCGGCACGGCGCAGCGCGCGCTCGAACGCCCGGGCGAAGTCCCGGTGCGACGTGAACCGCAGCGGTCCGCGCTTGGCATAGCGGATGCGGACGCGCTGGACGACCGGCGCCTGGCCGCCCTCGGGTTGAGGCTTTCTGGCGATCGTGTGCTCCTCGGGGGTACCTGCGTGTCCACCCATCCTGGCGCAGGCGTCGTGACGGTACGCAGCCGGGGCGGTCGAACGGCACCGACAGACGGGTGCAAACCGGCCGCCGGTGTCGTGACCACGTCGTGAAGGCCGACGGCCGGCCGGCGACCAGAAGTCGACGACCGGCCATCAGGCTCGGGGCTGGTTACCGCTGCGTCGGCGGCGCGGGGGGCGGACCACCAGGAGGCGGCCCGTACCCGGGGGGCGGGGCGTAACCCGACGGAGGGGCGTAGCCGGAGGGCGGAGGGGCGTAACCGGGCGGCGGGGCGTAACCCGCCTCCGGCGAGGGGTACGCGCCGGGCGCCGCCTGGTCGAGCAGGTGATCCGGGATGTCGGCAGCCCGTGCCGCTTCCCGCCGGTAGCGACGACGGTTCCAGATCAGGAAGACCGCCAGCCCCAGCAACAACACCAGCACCACGGCGATCCCGATGCCCACCACCATGACCTGCTGGTCGGTGGGGCCACCGCGGTCACCGTGCTGGGTGACGTCGAACTCCTCGTCCGCACCCCCGGTGCGGGCCGGACCCGGGTCGGTGGCGGCGGCCGGGTCGAGCAGCGGGTTGGCGGTGACCGGCGGCACGTTCGCGGTCAGCGCCTTCACCGGGTCGATCACCCCGAAGCCGTACTGCGGGTCCCGTCCGGAGGGACCGGCGTCCCGCGCGGTCCGGATGATCCGGTTGATCACGCTCGCGGCGTTGAGGTCCGGGTACTTCGCCCGGATCAGCGCGGCGAGAGCGGAGACGATCGCGGCGGAGTCGGAGGTACCGTCACCCCAGCCGTAGCCGCCCTCGTTGGCGACGTTGTAGATGCCGTCGCCGGGAGCGGCGACCACCGCCTCCGGCCCCTGGACGGAGCCGGACCAGAACGCGCCGCCCCTGGTCGTCCCCGTCACCGCGATGACACCGGGAGTGTTGGCGGGGCTGTCCACGGCGACGCTGCCTCGGGCGGTGTTGCCGGCAGAGGCGACCACGACGACGTCACGGTCCAACGCGTACTTGATGGCGTCCTTCTCCACCGGGTTGGCGAAGCCCGGGCCACCGATGGACATGTTGATCACCTTGGCGCCGCCGTCGACGGCCATCCGGATGCCCCGGGCAATCCCCTCGTCGCGGTAGCTCCCGCCGTCCTTGCGCATCTTGATGGGCAGGATTCTCGCCCCGGGGGCGACGCCGACCACACCGTCGCGGCTGGCCTTCGCCGCGATGATGCCGGCCATGTGCGTGCCGTGCCCGTCCTCGTCGGCCCGGCCGTCTCCGGAGGCGCCGTAGCTGCGACCACCGGCGAGCACCTGACCACGCAGGTCCGGATGGCTGGCCTCGACGCCGCTGTCGATCACGGCCACGATCACGCCCTGCCCGGTCGAGATCTCGTGCGCCTGGTCGATCCGCAGCTCGTCCAGATACCACTGCTCTGCGCGCCGGGGCGCGGCGGCCGCCGGTTGGGCGGCCCCGACGACCAGAAGCCCGGCCAGCAGGCAGGCGGTCACCGGCCGGAGCGCTCCGAGGTTCACAGTCATCCGCCCGTCCTCATCGAAGGATGCCCGGGGACGCACCGTCACCAGGGCCCCACGGGTCGTCGTCCTCAGTCAACCACGACGAGTGCTCGGAGCCGGTGCCGCCGCCGTGTCCGGCGCCGCCCGCGCCGCCCATCATGCCGCCGCCCATCATCCCGACCCCGCCGACGCCGGCAGCGCCACGCGCGCCGCCCGCCATCCCCGCACCGCCTGCGGCGGTGCGGAGCGCGTTCGACGCGCTCGTCAGCGGTGGCACCTTTCCGTTGCCGCCACCCACCATGCCGGGGATGCCGCCGACGCCGATCCCGCCGCCCGCGCCCAGGCCACCGCCGACGCCGACCCCACCGGCCGAGCCCACGCCGGGCCCACCTCCGAAACCGCCGCCGGCGCCACCGAGACCGGCGCCGCCGAGACCGCCGCCGCCGATGCCGCCGCCCAGGCCGCCGACACTGCTCGGGCCGGCACCGGCCAGACCGCTGCTGTAGTCGTCGTCGCCGGGGTAACCGGAGCCGGTCGACGGGGGCGTGAGCTGACCGGTGCCGGAGGGCGAACCGCCGCCGATCCCACCGGGCCCGGTCGGGGAGAACGGGTCGACGGTCGACGTCGGGCCGCCCGTGTCGCCGATGCCCGGTGGCCTGCTGCCGATGGTGGGCCCGCCACCGCCGATGTCGGGCTTACCGCCGAAGTCGCCACCGCCGATGTCGGGCCGACCGGTCGGCGGGACCCGGGGGTCGCGACGGAGGTCGTCCGAACCGTCGTTTCCGTCCGGCCTGTTCACGGTGAGCTTGGGACGCTCGGTGTAGACCGCCTGCGGCAACGGCGCCATCGCCGTGTTCGCCGCCTGCTGGTTGTCCCGGTACCAGTTGTCCAGGTGGGACTTGGTGTCCCACCAGCCGCCCCGCTTCTGGTCGCCGGCCTGGCCGTCGACCTTCATCGTCGCTTCCAGGTCATCGGCCTTGTCGCGGAACGCGCCGTCGGCGTACGACGCCGGGTTGTTCTGGTAGTCCTGCCGCAGGGCGGCGAGGAAGCCGGACGAGCTCTCGCCGTCGCGGGCGTCGTCGAGTTCGGTGCCGTTGGGCAGGCTCCACTCGTTGAAGCCGAAGTCGTCCATCAGCGGAATCGGGATCGTGGAGACCGACTTGCGGATGTCGCCCTCGATCCGGATCAAGGCGCCACTGACGTTCGTCGCGTCGGTGATCAGATCCTCGATCTGCTTGCCGATCGCGCTCAGGTGCTCGCGGTACGCGTCACCGCCGCTGCCCTTCCAACCGGCGAGCATCCCGGGCAGGCCGCCGACGTGCGGGCGCTCCTGACCCGTCGCGATCGGCCCGACGAACGATCGGCCGACCAGCGCGTCGCGCAGGTGTTGCAGACCGGTGGAGAGGTTGTTCCAGCCCGCTCCGACCGAACCCACGGTCTCCGGGTCCGCGGAGAGCGTCACCTCGCGGACACACCGCTCCCAGGTTCCTCCAGCCATGACCGTCCCCCTCAGGCCGTGTACGGGTAGGTGGGCGTGCCGCCGGCGGTGGGCGGCGGTGCGGCGGACTCCAGCAGTCGCTCGATCTCCTTGCCGTTGGCCGCGTTACGCGCCTCGGTGTCGCGGAACGCCTTGGCGATCTCCTCGGTGCCCTGCTTCAGCGCGGCGAGCTTCTGAGTGAGCGTCGCGAGGTGCGCCTCCATGTTGCCCGTGGAGGTGGTCAGCGCCGCCCACTGCATGCGGGCGTCCTCGTACGCCCCGAACGGGGTGCCGTTGGGAACGGTCTGGGCGTTGTTGCTGTCGCCCTTCATCCGTTCCTTGATGCGCTCCATCTCGTAGCTGAGGGTGTCCTCGACGTACTGCTTCAGGCGTTCGACGTACGCCGCCGCGGCGTCCAGGTCCTCGACGCTGACGTGCAGATCGCCGGTGCTCGGCGGCGGGATGCTCCCCATGCGATTCCTCCCCCGTTCCCGACCCGCCGGGTCGGTCCATGTCAGACGCAGCGTATCGAAGTCTGACCAAGTCGGGGCAGCCCCCGTTCGCCGTCGACACACACCGGCCGGAGTCGGTGGAACGTGGCGGCGCGGCACGGAGCCCGACCGACGCCAACGGGCCCGCGAGACGCGGACCCGTTGGACGACATCGGAAGTGGAGAGTAGCGGGCGGCGCCTGCGGGCGCCGCCCCGGCAGCGAGGTCAGGCCTCGCCGGTCGGCACCTTCATGCCGTTGCCACCCACCGGGGTGAGCGGCAGCAGCTTCTTGCCGGTCGGGCCGATCTGGATCTCGGTGTCCATCGACGGGCAGACGCCGCAGTCGAAGCACGGCGTCCACCGGCAGTCGTCCTGCTCGAACCCGCTGACCGAGTCCTGCCAGTCCTGCCAGAGCCAGTCCTTGTCCAGCCCCGAGTCGAGGTGGTCCCAGGGCAGGACCTCCAGCTCCTCGCGCTGCCGGGTCGTGTACCAGTCGAGGTCCACCCCGAACGCGGGCAGCGTCTCGGCCGCCGCGTCCACCCAGCGCTGGTAGGAGAAGTGCTCGCTCCAGCCGTCGAACCGGCCGCCGTTCTCCCAGACCTTGCGGATCACCGAGCCGACCCGCCGGTCACCCCGGGAGAGCAGTCCCTCGATCAGCGAGGGCTCACCGTCGTGGTAGCGGTAGCCGATGGCTCGACCCAATGAGCGGTCCGAGTTGATCGCCTGCTTGAGGATCTTGAGCCGGTGGTCGATGACCTCCGGACGATCCATGGCGGCCCACTGGAACGGGGTGTGCGGCTTCGGCACGAAACCGCCGATCGAGACCGTGCAGCGGATGTCCTTGGAGCCGGTGGCGGCCCGACCGGCCCGGATCACCTCGTGCGCCATCTCGGCGATCTCGAGGACGTCCTCGTCGGTCTCGGTGGGCAGGCCGCACATGAAGTAGAGCTTCACCTGCCGCCAGCCGTTGCTGTAGGCGGTGACGACGGTGCGGATCAGGTCTTCCTTCGACACCATCTTGTTGATGACCTTGCGGATCCGCTCGGACCCGCCCTCCGGGGCGAAGGTCAGACCGGTACGCCGCCCGTTGCGGGACAGCTCTTGCGCGAGGTCGATGTTGAAGGCGTCCACCCGGGTCGACGGCAGCGACAGCGAGACGTTGGTGCCCTCGTACTGCTGGGCGAGGCCCGAGCACATGTCGCCGATCTCGGAGTGGTCGGCCGAGGAGAGCGACAGCAGGCCCACCTCGGAGAAGCCGGAGAACTCCAGGCCCTCGCGGACCATCTGCCCGACCGTGGTGATCGATCGCTCCCGCACCGGACGGGTGATCATGCCCGCCTGGCAGAACCGGCAGCCCCGGGTGCAACCCCGGAAGATCTCCACCGCGTACCGCTCGTGCACCGTCTCGGCCAGCGGCACGAGGGGCTTCTTCGGGTACGGCCAGGCGTCCAGGTCCATCGTCGTGCGCTTGTGCACCCGGAACGGCACGTCCGCCCGGTTCGGCACGACCCGCTGGATCCGCCCGTCCGGGAGGTAGTCGACGTCGTAGAAGCGTGGCACGTAGACGCTCTCGGTGCGGGCGAGCCGCAGCAACAGCTCGTCACGACCACCCGGGGAGCCCTCGGCCTTCCACTCCCGGACGATCGCGGTGATCTCCAGAACCGCCTCCTCGCCGTCACCGAGCACCGCGGCGTCGATGAAGTCGGCGATCGGCTCCGGGTTGAACGCGGCGTGCCCACCGGCCACGATCACCGGGTCGGCGTCGGTGCGGTCGGCGGCCAGCAGCGGAATGCCGGCCAGGTCGATCGCGGTGAGCATGTTGGTGTAGCCGAGCTCGGTGGAGAAGGAGAGACCGAACACGTCGAACTCGCGTACCGACCGGTGCGCGTCGACGGTGAACTGCGGCACGCCGTGCGTGCGCATCAGGGTCTCCAGGTCCGGCCAGACCGCGTACGTCCGCTCGGCGAGGGTGTCGGGCAGCTCGTTGAGCACCTCGTACAGGATCTGCACACCCTGGTTGGGCAGACCCACCTCGTACGCGTCGGGATACATCAACGCCCAGCGGACGGCTGCCGCGTCCCAGTCTTTGGTGACCGCACCCAGCTCGCCCCCGACGTACTGGATGGGCTTGGAGACCTGGGGCAGCAGCGGCTCGAGCTGGGACCAGACCGAATGGGTAGCGGCCGCGCGCGGCGTCGTGGACGGGGCACTCATGATGCCCAAGGGTACGCGCCCGTCCGGCGGTGGCGACGCGGTACTAACCTCGGACCGGCGCGAGAGGAGATTGCCGCGATGCCCGAGCCCCAGCCGGGAGCACGGCCGGCCGACGGGAGCACCCCGGGCGCAGAGCCGGACCGCGATCCGGCGGCCGCCGACAAGCCGACCTCCCCACCCGTACCGTCGGACCAGCCGGAACCCTCGACGCAGCCCACGGCTGCCGACCGACCGGAGTCGTCGGACCAGCCCGAGGCCACCGCCACCGAGGACGTCCCCGCGCCCAGGTGGAGCGGGTCGGCCGCGGTGCCGCCCCCGTTGCCGCGCCGACCAGCCTGGGGTGAGTCGGCCGAACCGACCCCACCGCAACCCGTGCCCGTCGGGCTGCCGGAGCACCAGACTCCGGTCGACCCGTGGGCCGGGGTGGACACCGGCGGCTGGGACCTGCCCTCCGCCGAGCTGCCTCCGCTGCCTCCGACGACGCCCTATCCGGTGCCGCCGGCGACCCGGCAGTGGTCCACCCCGCCCGCTCCCCCGGTCGGGCCGCACCAGGCGCCACCACCGCCACCACCCCCGCCGGTCGCCGGGCCCATGATGCCGAGTCGGCCGATGTCGCCGCCTGCGCCGCCGCCTGCGCCGCCGCCCACGCCGGTCCGGCCACCGAAGCAACGCCGGGGCGGGCACACCACGCCGCCGACCGCGCCACCACCCGGGCGACAGGTGCCCAAGGGGTACGCGCCGCGCCGCCGACGCCGCCGCTGGCCGTGGCTGCTGCTGCTCACCCTGGCCTGCTGCTGCGGTTGCCCCGCCTACTACGGGTTCCCGATCTCGGCCCAGTACCCGGCCCGCGCCGCGCTGCCCGAGCAGGTCGAGGACCTCACCCTGCGACAGGACAACCGCAGCGCGGAGACCGCGAAGCAACTGGAGAACGAGGTACGCAACGAGCACCTGCTGGCCGAGGACACGTTCGCCGGGGTCTACTCCACGTCGAGTGGCAAGCGGGTGACCGTCTTCGGCGGCACCGGGTTCCGGCTGACCCCGGAGGCGGACGCGGAGGCCGAGATCAGCCGGCTCGCCGACCGGTACGCGCTGGACACCCCGGAGACCGTGGACACCGGCGTACGGGGGCGGCACGAACGCTGCGCCGTCGGCCGGGCCGACGGCGGCGACGTGGTGGTCTGCACCTCGGTCGACCACGGCAGCATCGCCACCGCCGTGTTCACCCGGCTCTCCGTCACCGACAGCGCAACACTGCTGAACACCCTGCGCTCCCAGATCGTCCGACCCGAGCGGGGCTAGGGCCTGTTTCATAAGGGCGGTCGAGCCGAGGCGGAGCACGGGCGGCGATCCGGCAAGGCGCGGTTTCGTCCGGATACCGGTGTTGT
Source organism: Micromonospora sp. WMMD964 (assembly GCF_029581455.1). NCBI lineage: Bacteria > Bacillati > Actinomycetota > Actinomycetes > Micromonosporales > Micromonosporaceae > Micromonospora > Micromonospora sp. WMMD964. Next base: position 6,529,426 of record NZ_CP120860.1, read on the forward strand.
ATCCGGGCGAAACCGCAACGCCGCCGGGCGTCGTCCGGGCCCGCCGCAGGCCGGCCAGTTCTTATGAAACAGGCCCTAAGCCCCACGCCGGGCGGTCGACCAGCGCGGCTGGCGTGCCGGCGGTGACGTCCGTGACGCCGCGTGAGGTCGCGCCGGAACGACACATCACATCAGGCGATATACCTCTGAGTCATATTTATGACTCAGAGGTATATCGCCTTCTGGACCGGGTGTGGCCGAACGCCGGCCACCGGGCGCGAGCGGCCGACCGCAGGTGGTCGGGCCGACGCCCGGGTCAGGCGTCGCGGGTCGGGTCCGGGTGGGCGCGGGGCGGGGCGTAGCGGGGGACGTACTCCTGACCGGTGAGCTTCTGGATCTCGCTCATCATCTCGTCGGTCATCTGCCGCAGCGAGGTCCGGTCGTCCGGTCGGCCGGTGAAGTCCAGCGGCTTGCCGAACCGCACGGTGATCTTGGCAATGCCGGGCCGGGGCACCCGGGCGCCGATCGGCTGCGCCTTGTCCGTGCCGATCATGCCGACCGGGATGATCGGCACACCGGCGGCGATGGCCAGCCGGGCCGCGCCGGTGCGGCCTCGATAGAGCTTGCCGTCCGGCGAGCGGGTGCCCTCCGGGTAGACCACCACGAGGTCACCGCCCTTGAGCGCCGGGATCGCCGCGTCGAACGCGGACAGCGCGGCCCGGCCGCCGGCCCGCTCGACGGGGATGGCGCCCAGGCCGGTGAGGACGAACTTGGAGATCGCGCCCTTCACCCCGGTGCCCTTGAAATACTCCGACTTGGCCCAGAACGCCAGGTGTCGGGGCACGACCGTGCCGAGGAACAGCTCGTCGGCCACCGAGAGATGGTTGCCGGCGAAGATCGCGCCGCCGGTCTCCGGCACGTGTTCCAGACCCTCCACGGTCGGGCGGAACGCCACCCGCAGCGTGGGCGCCACGGTCAGCTTGCCGATGGTGTAGAGCAGGGGCACTGGTCCTCCGGCAGATGAGGTGCGAGCAGGCGGTGTCACCGTAGCGGACGCCTCCACACCTCGCAGACGGAGGTGTGGAGGCGTCCGCGTCCACGGGTTACGACCGGCGGACGGTGACGGTGACCCGCTCGCCGTCGCCGACCTCACCGGCGAAGCCGTCGAGGCCCTCGGCGAAGTCCACCGAGTCGGCGAGCACCTCAGCGGAGACGAAGTCGACGTACGCCGACACGGCAGCGCGTACCTCGTCGGAGGCCGACACCGACACCACGATCCGGTCCGACACGTCCAGGTCGGCGTCCCGGCGGGCCTGCTGCACCACCCGCACCACATCGCGGGCCAGCCCCTCGGCGGCCAACTCCGGGGTCACCTCGGTGTCCAGCACCACCACGCCCTCACCGCCCGGCAGCGGCGCCGAGTGCTCGGCGTCGGCGGCGACCAACCGCAGCTCGTACTCGCCCTCGGCGAGGGTGACGCCGGCGGCCACCGGGGCGCCGTCGACCAACTCCCAGTCGCCCGCCTTGACCGCCTTGATCACCTGCTGCACCTGCTTGCCGACCCGCGGGCCGAGCGCCCGGGGCACCACCGTCAACACCTGCTCGCAGTACGCGGACAGCTCCGCGCTGAACTCCACCGCCTTCACGTTGACCTCGTCGGCGATCAGGTCGGCGAACGGGCGCAACTGCTCCGCCGCCGGCGAGGCCACGGTCAGCTTGGCCAGCGGCAGCCGCACCCGCAGGCCCTTGGCCTTGCGCAGCGACAGCGCCGCCGACGCGACCGCCCGGACGTTGTCCATGGCCGCCACCAGGTCGTGGTCGGCCGGGAACTCGGTCGCCTCCGGCCAGTCGGTCAGGTGCACCGACCGCTCACCGGTGAGGCCGCGCCAGATCTCCTCCGCGGTCAGCGGCGCGAGCGGCGCCACCACCCGGCACAGCGTCTCCAGCACGGTCCACAGCGTGTCGAACGCGTCGACGTCTCCGGACCAGAACCGGTCCCGGGAGCGGCGCACGTACCAGTTGGTCAGCGCGTCCAGGTAGGACCGGACGGTCGCGCAGGCGCCGGAGATGTCGTACGCGTCCATCTGCGCACCGACCGTGGCCACCAGCTCGTTCGTCTTCGCCAGCACGTACCTGTCGAGCAGGTGCGTCGAGTCGGTACGACGACGCGCCTGGTGCCCGTCGGCGTTGGCGTAGAGCGTGAAGAAGTACCACACGTTCCACAACGGCAGCAGCACCTGCCGCACGGCGTCCCGGATGAGCGTCTCCGTCACCGCCATGTCCCCGCCCCGCAGCACGGGTGAGGACATCAGCATCCACCGCATCGCGTCCGACCCGTACGAGTCGAAGACGTGGTAGACGTCCGGGTAGTTGCGCAGGCTCTTGGACATCTTGCGTCCGTCCGAGCCGAGCAGGATGCCGTGGCTCAGGCAGTTGCGGAACGCCGGCCGGTCGAACAGTGCGGTGGCGAGCACGTGCATCGTGTAGAACCAGCCACGGGTCTGCCCGATGTACTCGACGATGAAGTCACCCGGGTAGTGGTGCTCGAACCAGTCCGCGTTCTCGAACGGGTAGTGCACCTGGGCGAACGGCATCGACCCGGATTCGAACCAGCAGTCCAGCACCTCCGGCACCCGACGCATCATCGACTGACCGGTCGGGTCGTCCGGGTTGGGGCGGACCAGCTCGTCCACCGCCGGCCGGTGCAGGTCGCTGAGGCGCACGCCGAAGTCCCGCTCGATGTCGGCGAGCGAGCCGTAGACGTCCAGGCGCGGGTAGTTCGGGTCGTCGGACTTCCACACCGGGATCGGCGAGCCCCAGAACCGGTTACGGCTGATCGACCAGTCGCGGGCGTTGGCCAGCCACTTGCCGAACGAGCCGTCCTTGATGTGCCCGGGCGTCCAGTTGATCTCCTGGTTCAGCTCGACCATCCGGTCCCGGAACTGGGTCACCGCGACGAACCACGACGACACCGCCTTGTAGACCAGCGGGGTGTCGCAGCGCCAGCAGTGCGGGTACGAGTGGGTGTAGGTGTCCTGCTTGAGCACCACCCCCCGCTCCTTCAGCTCCCGGATCACCGGCTTGTTGACGTCGAAAACCTGCTCACCCTGGTACGGCGGCACCAGTGCGGTGAACCGGGTGTGGTCGTCGACGGTGACGATGGTGGGGATGCCGGCGGCGTTGCAGACGTTCTGGTCGTCCTCACCGAAGGCCGGGGCCAGGTGCACGATCCCGGTGCCGTCCTCGGTGGTCACGAACTCCGCGCCGAGCACCTGGTAGGCGTTCTCCCCGGCCTGCTCGACGAGGAAGTCGAACAGCGGCGTGTAGCGGCGTCCGACCAGGTCCCGGCCGTACACCGTGCCGACCTGCTCGTACCCGTCCAGCTCCTTGGCGTACGCGGCCAGCCGTGCGGCACCGACCACGAAACGGTCCCCGTCGCGCTCCAGCACCGCGTACTCGATGTCCGGGCCGACGGCGAGCGCCAGGTTCGACGGCAGGGTCCACGGCGTGGTGGTCCAGACACCCAGCTTGACCGGCCCGCGCACCAGCTCCGGGGCGGACTCGTCGGCGGTCAGCCCGAACCACACCGACAGCGTCGGGTCGTGCCGATCCCGGTAGACGTCGTCCATCCGGGTCTCGGTGTTCGACAGCGGCGTCTCGCACCGCCAGCAGTACGCCAGCACCCGGAAGCCCTCGTAGATCAGCCCCTTGTCGTGCAGGGTCTTGAAGGCCCACATGACGCTTTCCATGTAGTCCAGGTCGAGGGTCTTGTAGTCGTTGGCGAAGTCGACCCAGCGGGCCTGGCGGTTGATGTACCGCTCCCAGTCCTGGGTGAACTCCAGCACCGACGTCCGGCAGGCCTCGTTGAACCGGGCCACGCCCAGGTCGATGATCTCCGCCTTGCTGGTGATGCCGAGCTGCTTCTCCGCCACCACCTCGGCGGGCAGGCCGTGGCAGTCCCAGCCGAAGCGCCGCTCCACGTGCCGCCCGCGCATGGTCTGGTAGCGCGGCACCACGTCCTTCACGTACCCGGTGAACAGGTGACCGTAGTGCGGCAGGCCGTTCGCGAACGGCGGGCCGTCGTAGAAGACGTACTCGTTCTTGCCGTCGTCGCCAGCCGGACGGGCCTCGACCGACGCCTCGAAGGTCTTGTCGGCCGTCCAGTGCTCCAGCACCCGGCGCTCGACCGCGGGCAGGTCCGGGCTCGCCGGGACACCGGCGCCGGTCGGGTCGTGCAACGGATAGGCCATCTGCTGTCGCTCTCCTCGCAGCTCACTCTTCGTGGTCTGCGAGGACGAACCTTCCGGGGTACGCCTCGAACGACGCTCCCCGGGTGGCCCGCGGTACCACCCCGCTTGACGGTCAGGATCGACCGCCCGCTCGTTTGCCGGCTGTGACGGGCCGCACCCGTCCGGTTCTACTGAGCCGGTCACCCGGCCGTTCTTCCGGAGGCTCACCGGTGATGGCCGGGTCATCGCCTTACGGTGCTCAACGATACAAGACCCACCCGCCGCCCCGCCGCCGAGTAATCGGTGCGGGCATGAGCGGGGTCACACCTCCGGCTGTCACGGCCGACCCTGGTCCGTTCGTCGTCTCGGTGTCCGAACCGATCAGGGAGGTAAGCATGCAGCGGATGAACACGCCCGAGGTCATGCCGGAGGGATACCGGGCCGTCCTGGGCCTGGAGAAGTACGTCCAGACGAACGTCGACCACACGGTGCTGGAGCTGGTGAAGCTCCGGGCGTCGATGATCAACGGTTGCGCGTTCTGCGTGGACATGCACAGCCGGGACGCGCTCGGTTCCGGCGAGTCGAGCCGGCGGCTCTTCGCGGTGGCCGCCTGGCGCGAGGCGCCCTTCTTCGACGAGCGGGAGCGGACCGCGCTGGCGCTCACCGACGCGGTGACCCGTCTCGGCGACCACGGCGTACCCGACGACGTCTGGGAAGCCGCCGCGAAGGTGTGGTCGGAGAAGGAGCTGGCGGACCTCGTCCTCGCGATTGCCACAATCAACGTGTGGAACCGACTGGCGGTCACCATGCGTACGGAGCCCCCGGCACAGGTGTGACGACCGAGGCGACGCAGGCGGCCGGTGCGCTCCAGGCGCACCGGCCGATGCTGCTCGGGCTGGCGTACCGCCTGCTCGGAAGCCGCCACGACGCCGAGGACGTGCTCCAGGAGGCTTACCTGCGCTGGTTGGGCGTGGACCGATCGACGGTGGCCGAGCCGCGCCGCTACCTGTCCCGGGTCGTCACCCGGCTGGCCCTGGACCGGCTGCGGGCCCGGCAGGCGAGCCGCGAGACGTACGTCGGGCCGTGGCTGCCCGAGCCGGTGCCGACCGAGCCCTCCCCGTTCGGGCCGTTGGACCGCGCCGAGTTACGCGACTCGGTGTCCATCGCCCTGTTGCACGTGCTGGAGCGGCTCACCCCGCCGGAGCGCGCCGTGTACGTCCTGCACACCGCCTTCGACCTGCCGTACGCCGAGATCGCGGAGATCCTGGACCGGACCCCCGAGGACTGCCGGCAGCTGCACCACCGGGCGGTTTCCCGGGTACGCCAGGAGCAGCGCCGGTTCACCGCCAGCCGCTCCGAACGCGAGCGCCTGCTGGACGCCTTCCTCGCCGCCGCCCGCGACGGTGACCTGGCGACGTTGACCAGCCTGGTCGCCGCGGATGCCACCGCGTGGAACGACGGTGGTGGGCGGGCGCGGGCCGCCCGCAACCCGGTCAACGGGGCGGACCGGGTCGCCCGCTTCTTCGCCGGGATCTACGGCCCACCCCGGAAATGGTCATTCCGTCGGCTGGAGCTGAACGGCGAACCCGCCGCCCTGCTCACCAGCGGGGACGGCAACCGTTACGCGCTGACCGTCGCGGCGGCCGACGGCCGGATCACCGGGATCTACGTGGTCGGCAACCCGGCGAAGGTGCCGCCGGTCGACTGAACCCCGCCGCCGTCGGCGCCGCGTCGACGGCTCCGGTCAGCCCAGCTCGGGGAACCAGAGCGCGATCTCGCGCTTGGCGCTGTCCGGAGAGTCGGAGGCGTGCACCAGGTTCTCCCGGTTGGACAGCGACAGGTCGCCCCGGATGGTGCCGGCGGCGGCCTTCCGGCCGTCGGTCGCGCCGACCAGCCCACGGACCACGTCGATGACCTGGTCACCGGAGAGCACCAGGGCGACCAGCGGACCGCCGGTCATGAAGTCCTTCAACGGCGGGTAGAACGCCTTGTCGACGTGCTCGGCGTAGTGCTCGTCGGCGAGCGCCGCGTCCATCGTCCGGTGCACCATCGCGTCGATCCGCAGCCCCTTGCGCTCGAAGCGGGAGAGGACCTCGCCGACCAGGCCGCGGCGGACCGCGTCGGGCTTGATCAGAACGAGGCTGCGCTCATCCGGGCTGTTGCTGGACACGCTGGGTTCCTCCTGTACGCGTTGAACGCTCGAGATCGGTACGGTCAGCCTAGCGACCCGGTCCCGGCGCCGGCGCGGCGGCCGGTCTTTCCCCCGGTGGCCGATCCGGCCTAGCCTGGCCCTGACCCCCGGGAGGTCCACTGTGGCGAATGGCGGGAACCGGCCCATCGCGCCGGTACGCAAACTGATCGGCACGGTGCTGGGCACCGTGGCCACCTTCGTCGTCCTCTTCGGGCTGGGCATGACCAGTTGGGCCATCGTGGCTCTCGGAGTCGCCCTGCTGGTGCTGGCCATCGCCCTGGCGACCGTACGCGGCGGCGGGCGCACCTGGGTGGTCGGCGTCGGGCACGTGCACAGCGCCTCCGAACCACCCACCCAGTACGCGTTCGGCCGCTGCGAACTCCAGTTGGTCATCGACGCGCCCGGCCTGCCACCACGATCAAAGAAGATCATCGAACCTCGGGTGCCGGTCTCCAAGTGGCCGTCGCTGGGCCAGACCCTGCCGATCCGGGTCGCGCTGGACGACCAGCGGCACGTCAAGGTCCTCTGGGACGAGGTGCCGACCCACGCCGAGACCGCCGCCGCCGTCGCCGACCTCCCGCCGGAGTTCGCCGACGCCGACGCGATGGACGAGGTACTGATCCAGCAGGACGCCCCACCGTGGGCCGACCGCGCGCCGGACGACGACTTCCGGGACGACTTCCGCGACCCGCACGGCGACCCCTTCCGCGACCCGCACGGCGACCCGGTGCGCTCCGATCCCCTGCGTTCGGATCCCCTGCGCGACGACCCGGGTGTCGCGTCCGAGGAGCGCGAGCCGGTGGTGGTGCACCAGACCCCGGGCGGCCCGGTGTTGGAGGGCGTCCTCGTCGAACCCCAGGCCAGCGGGCTGCCCCGGCGCGCCACCCCGGCGCCGCGCACGGCCCCCGAGGAGCGCTTCGACGAGCCCGACACCGACCGGTACGTCCCACCGCGCGACGACCTGTCGACCCCGGACCCCGTCGACCCGCCACCCGCGCAACGCGTCGACCCACTCAGCGCGCAGCGCTCCGACCCGCTGAGCGCCCAACGCTCCGACCCGCCACCCGCGCAGCGCGTCGACCCACTGAGCGCCCAACGTTCCGACCCGCTGAGCGCCCAACGCTCCGACCCGCCACCCGCGCAGCGCTCCGGACCGGGCGCGGCCGACCCACTGGATCCGCTCGACCTGCCGCTGGACGACCCCTCCCCGACCACCGCGGGCCGCGAGACCGTCACCGACGAGGAACTGGACCAGGCGATCTTCGGGTTCGACGCGGCGTCGGCCGCGGATCCGACCGCGCCGATCAGCGGGGTCGGGCTCACCCTGCTGGTCACCGACCTGTCCCGGTCGCTCGGCTTCTACCGCGACATGCTCGGCTTCAGCGAGGTCGACCAGGGCGCCCACAACGCCGTACTCGCCTCCGGCACGACCCGGCTCGTCCTGCGCGAGGTGACCGGGGCGGCGCCGATCAGCCGCCGCCTGGTGCACGTCAACCTCGAGGTGAACGACATCGAAGCGGCGTACGAGCGGCTCCGTGGATCAGGCGTCCGCTTCACGTACGCACCCCGGGTGGTCAACCGGGGCAGCAAGCTGGAGGTGTGGGCAGCGGCGTTCCGTGACCCCGACGGCCACGGCATCGCCCTCACCCAGTGGCGCGAACGCGCCGACGCCTGACCCGCCCGCCTCGGCCGACGCCACCGGCGTCAGCCGAGGATGACCCGCCGCACGTGCAGCGCGTACGCCCACACCAGGGCGAAGATGACGCCCAGCCCGAACAGCGACCAGTGCAGCAGACCACCAAGGATCAGCAGACCCTGGAGTACGGTGCCGGCGTTCCAGGCCCACGACCGGCGCATCATGCCGGCGAGCACGACGGCGGCCACCGCCAACGCCACCACCACACCGATCGCGGCGCCGCTCAGGTCACCCCCGACCACCCGTACCGGCTGGATCGCCAGCAACAGCACCAGCGCCTCCAGGGCCAGCGTCCCCGCGCCCAGGCCGCGTACCGCCGCCTCCGGGTTGCGTAACCCGGACCGCCGCGGCTGCCCGGGCTCCCCCACCGGCTGGTCGGCCGGTGTCCCCTCGCCGGCCGACCCGGACGGGTCGTCGGTGGCGTGCGGATCCCGCTGCGGGCCGGTCATCGCTTCAACAGCCGGCGGGCGTCGGCGACGGTGACCACCGACCCGGTGACCAGGACCCCGACCCCGCTGAGCTCACCGGGGACGTCCTCCTCGGCCAGAGCCACCGCCAGCTCGATCGCGTCCGGCATCTCCTCGGCCGACTCCACCCGCTCCTCGCCGAACACCTCGGTGGCCAGCGCGGCGAGTTCCGCCACCGGCATCGCCCGTGGCGAGCTGTTGCGGGTGACCACCACCAGGTCGGCCACCGGCTCCAACAGCTCCAGCAGGGCCTCCGCGTCCTTGTCGGCGAGTACGCCGACCACCGCCACCAGCTTGCTGAAGGCGAACTCCTCCTGCAGGGCGGTGACCGTCGCGGCCATGCCGTGCGGGTTGTGCGCGCCGTCCAGCAGGACGGTGGGTGCGCTCCGGACCCGCTCCAGCCGACCCGGCGAGCTGGCCGAGGCGAAGCCCTCCCGGACCGCCTCGATGTCGAGCTGCCGGCGAGCCCCGGCGCCCAGGAACGCCTCCACCGCCGCCAGCGCCACCGCGGCGTTCTGCGCCTGGTGGGCACCGTGCAGCGGAATGAACACGTCGTCGTACACACCGCCCAGGCCCTGGATGGTGAGCACCTGGCCGCCGACCGCGACCGCCCGGCGCAGGACGCCGAACTCGCCGCCCTCCCGCGCGATGGTGGCCCCGACCTCGGCGCAGCGTTCCAGGAGTGGACGCGCCGCCTCCTCCTCCTGGGCGGCCGCGATCACGGTGGCGCCCGGGTGGATGATGCCGGCCTTGGCCAGCGCGATGTCCTGAAGCGTGTCGCCGAGCCACTCGGTGTGGTCCAGCCCGATCGGCGTGATCACGCAGACGCCGGCCTGAATCACGTTAGTGGCGTCCTCGGCGCCGCCGAGCCCCACCTCGACCACAGCGATGTCGACGGGCGCGTCGGCGAACGTGGCGAACGCCAACGCCGTGGTCATGTCGAAGTACGTCAGCGGCTCGTCGGACCGCGCGTCGACCAACTCGGCCAGCGGCTTGATCTCCCGGTAGACCGACGCGAACCGCTCCTCGCTGACCGGCTCCCCGTCCAGGCTGATCCGCTCCCGCACGGTCTCCAGGTGCGGGCTGGTGTAGCGGCCGGTGTGCAGCCCGAACGCCCGCAACAGCGAGTCGATCATCCGCGCGGTGGAGGTCTTGCCGTTGGTGCCGGTCAGGTGGATCGCCGGGTACGCCCGCTGTGGGCTACCGAGCAGGTCGAGCAACGACTCGATCCGGTCCAGCTCGAAGACCATGCGGGTGAAACCACGGGCGTTCAGCTCCGCCTCGACGGCGGCGAAATCGGTACGGTCGGTCACGAGGACAGTGTCTCCAGAGCAGCGTCGATCCGGACCAGGTCGGCCTCGGCGGTGGCGAGCCGGTCGCGGATCTTCGCGACCACCGGCTCAGGGGCCTTGCCGACGAAGGCGGGGTTGTCGAGCTTCGCCCGGGCCTGCGCGACCTCCTTCTCGGCGGCCGCACGGTCCTTCGTGAGCCGGGCCCGCTCGGCGGCCAGGTCGATCGACCCCCGGGTGTCCAACGCGACACCGACCGCGCCGGGCATGGCCAACGTGGCGCTGGCCTGGAAGTCGTCCCCGGCCGGGTCCAGCCGGACCAGCGAACGGATCAGAGGCTCGTGGGCGGCGATGCCCGCCCCGGTCAACCCGTCGAGGCGGGCGGCCACCCGCTGCGTCGGGCGCAGCCCCTGGTCCGAACGGAACCGGCGGATCTCGGTGACCACCCGCTGCACGCTCGCCAGCTCGGCCTCGGCGGCGTCGTCGACGAGCGCCCGGTCGGCCACCGGCCAGGCGGCGGTCTGCACCGTCTCGCCGCCCGTCAACGCGAGCCACAGCTCCTCGGTGACGAACGGGATGATCGGGTGCAGCAGCCGCAACAGCTGGTCGAGCACGTGCCCGAGCACCCGACGGCTGACCTCCGCCCGCTCACCACCCTCGGCGAGCACCGGCTTGCTCAGCTCCACGTACCAGTCGCAGACGTCGTCCCAGGCGAAGTGGTAGAGCAGGTCACACACCTTGGCGAACTCGTACGCCTCGAACTGCTCGTCCACCTCGGCCGTCACGTGCGCCAGCCGGGACAGGATCCACCGGTCGACGGTGGAGAGCTGCTCGACGGGCGGCAGGTCGCCGGTGGTGTGCGCGCCGTTCATCAGCGCGAACCGGGTGGCGTTCCACAGCTTGTTGCAGAAGTTGCGCGAGCCCTGGCACCACTCCTCGCTGACCGGGACGTCCTGACCGGGGTTACCACCCCGAGCCAGGGTGAACCGGGTCGCGTCGGCGCCGTACCTGTCGATCCAGTCCAGCGGGTCGACCACGTTGCCGAACGACTTCGACATCTTCTTGCCGAACTGGTCACGCACCATGCCGTGCAGCGCCACCACGTCGAACGGCGGACGGCCGTCCATCGCGTACAGGCCGAACATCATCATCCGGGCGACCCAGAAGAACAGGATGTCGTACCCGGTGACCAGCACGCTGGTCGGGTAGAACTTCGCCAGTTCCGGGGTCTGCTCGGGCCAGCCGAGGGTGGAGAACGGCCACAGGCCGCTGGAGAACCAGGTGTCCAGGACGTCCTCGTCCTGGTGCCAGCCGTCGCCGGTCGGTGGCTCCTCGTCGGGGCCGACGCAGACGACCTCGCCGGCCGGGCCGTACCAGACCGGGATGCGGTGCCCCCACCAGAGCTGGCGGGAGATGCACCAGTCGTGCATGTTGTCGACCCAGGCGAAGTAGCGCTTGGCCAACTCGGCCGGCTCGATGCGGACCCGACCGTCGCGCACCGCGTCACCCGCCGCCTGTGCCAGCGGGGTGGTGTTGACGAACCACTGCAACGACAGCCGGGGCTCGACAGTCGTCTTGCAGCGGGAGCAGTGCCCGACCGCGTGCACGTACGGGCGCTTCTCGGCGACGATCCGGCCCTGCTCACGCAGCGCCGCGACGATCGCGGGACGCGCCTCGAACCGGTCCAGCCCCTCGAACGGCCCGGGCACGGTGATCACACCGCGCTCGTCCATGACGGTCAGCGCGGGCAGGTCGTGACGCTGGCCGATCTCGAAGTCGTTCGGGTCGTGCGCGGGCGTCACCTTGACCATGCCCGTGCCGAAGGACGGGTCGACGTGCGCGTCGGCGACGATCGGGATCCGGCGGCCGGTCAGCGGCAGCTCGACCTCGGTGCCGATCAGGTGCTGGTAGCGCTCGTCGTCCGGGTGCACGGCCACCGCCGTGTCACCCAGCATCGTCTCGGCCCGGGTGGTGGCCACCACGACCTCGTCGCTGTACCGGATGGAGATCAGCTCACCGTCGTCGTCGGTGTGCTCGACCTCGATGTCGGAGAGCGCGGTGAGGCAGCGCGGACACCAGTTGATGATCCGGTTGGCCCGGTAGATGAGGCCGTCGTCGTACAGCTTCTTGAAGATCGTCTGGACGGCCCGGGACAGGCCCTCGTCCATGGTGAAGCGCTCGCGGTCCCAGTCCACGGAGTCGCCGAGGCGACGCATCTGGCCCAGGATGGCACCCCCGGACTCGGCCTTCCACTGCCAGACCCGCTCGACGAACTTCTCCCGGCCCAGGTCGTGTCGGGACAGCCCCTGGGCGGCGAGCTGCCGCTCGACGACGTTCTGGGTGGCGATACCGGCGTGGTCCATGCCCGGCAGCCACAGCGCCTCGAAGCCCTGCATCCGCTTCCGCCGCACCAGGGCGTCCTGCACGGTGTGGTCCAGGGCGTGGCCCATGTGCAGCGAACCGGTGACGTTCGGCGGCGGGATGACGATGGTGAAGGGCGGCTTGTCGCTGTCCGCGGAGGCCCGGAAGTGCCCGGCGGCTACCCACTGCTCGTACCGTCGCTGCTCTACCTCGCCCGGCTGGTACTGGCCGGCAAGGGTCGGGGCGGCGGGGCGGTGGGCATCCAGTCTCTCGGTCACCTGACAAGTCTACGGAGGGCTTCTCCGGACCTGACGTGCGCCACCTCTCGTTCGCGTACGGTGTCGGCTATGTCCGACGCACATCTCACCGAGCGTTCGCTCGACGGCGGTCACGAGCCGGTCGAGTTGAGCGAGGAGCCGATCCAGCTCAGCACCAGAGACTCCGGGGGCGACCCCGCCGAGCGGTCCGGCGGCTGGTCCCGGCGCCGCAAGATCGGCTGGGCGATCGCCCTTGCGGTCGGCCTCGCCGGCGCCGGTGTGCTGGGCGTCGGTGGGTGGCGCGTGGCGCAGCAGAAGAACACCCAACTGACCTCACCCGATCGGGTGGCGGGCCTGACCCGCGACGACAGCGAGCGGGCCAAGAGCACCGCCGACTACCTGCGCAGCGGCCTGGCCGCGAACATCGAGCTGGACCGCAGCTTCGGCACCGTCTACCGCGACCCCGCCGACGACAAGCGCTCGGTGCTCATCTTCGGGGGCACCACCCTCCTGTGGCAGCCGGAACGGGACCTGGACAGCCTCTTCCGCCTGATGTCGGACGAGACCGGCTCGGTGAGCGGCCTTCGCGAGGTGCCCGCCGGCGACCTGGGCGGCGTCCTCAAGTGCGGCAGCACCAGCGGCGAGGGCGGTGACTTCGCGGTGTGCGGTTGGGCCGACCACGGCAGCGTCGTGATGGCGATGTTCCCGGGCCGGTCGGTCACCGACGCCGGCGGCCTGCTCCGCAACCTCCGCTCGGAGATGCAGACCCGAGGCTGACCCGAGCGGGTGCCTCGCTCACCGCCCGGCAGTTTCGGCCGGCCCTCAGGCCGTCCGGAGTCTCTCCGACGCTCTTTCGCCGTGGTGTTCCCGGAGCTCTTGTGTCGTGGTGTTTCCCGGAGCACTTGCGTCCCGGTGCTCCCGGAGCACTTGCGTCCCGGTGCTCCCGGAGCACTTGCGTCCCGGTGCTCCCGGAGCACTTGCGTCCCGGTGCTCCCGGAGCACTTGCGTCCCGGTGCTCCCGGAGCACTTGCGTCCCGGTGCTCCCGGAGCACTTGCGTCCCGGTGCTCCCGGAGCACTTGTGTCCCGGTGCTCCCGGAGCACTTGTGTCCCGGTGCTCCCGGAGCACTTGTGTCCTGGTGCTCCCGGGCCGCGATACCGCGGTCTCAGCGAAGCCGGGCCGATCAGACCTCGGGGCGCTTCCGGCCACCCTGCGGTGGCATCGGCACGCTGCGCGCCTCCTGCACCCGGATCTCAGCCCGCGACCGGTGTGCGGCGGGATGCCAGATCTCTTCGAACGGGCCCATGACCTCACCGCCGATGCCACGACGACGTACCCGGACCGCCAGCCAGGTGAGGATCCCCAGGATCGCCGCCACGCAGGCCGCGACCACCAGAAAGATCAGGACGTCATCCCACGCGTTCAGACTAGACAACGGCACCAGTGCCGCCCGTCAGTCCGTTGCCTGAATGAGCGGATACGTCAGGGAGGCGGAGTGGCGGCACGGGCCCGGCGCTGATGGCCCTGCGAACTGCCCGAGCTGATCAGGCACGTAGTCGTCACAACCGAGACGCGATGGGCCGAGACGTGGCGGCCGAGACGCGATGGGCCAAGACGTGGCGGCCGAGACGCGATGGGCCAAGACGTGGCGGCCGAGACGCGATGGGCCAAGACGTGGTGCGCCGAAACGTGGCGGCTGAGGCCCGGCCGACGGGAGGACGAGCGTCGAATTCGTCGTGTGCGGCCGCTTTCGGCCGTCCGTAGAGCAGCTCACGAGGAGATCTTGGACAGTTTCCGTTCTCGCGTAACGGAAACTGTCCAAGATCTCGTCAGGGGTGTGGGCCTCGGGTGCCGGTGCGTCCTGTCGGGTGTGGTGATCGGGTGGGTCGCGGGCCTTGCGGCGGCTGCGGCGGCTGCGGCGGCTGCGGCGGCTGCGGCGGCTGCGGCGGGCTGCGGGTTGCCGATGTGGTGGTGTCCGGTGCTGGGGATACCCCCACTTCGGTGACCTGGGGTGGATCATCCACCTTGTGGTGTGGGTTCGTGGTGCCGGCAACCGCGCGGTGTCTCGCGCTGGTGCGTTCCCGCAGAGAGGGTCTGGTGTAGCGGCTGCGAGGCAACCGCGCGGTATCCAGCGCTGGTGCGTCCCTGCGGAGGGGGCCTGGTGTAGCCGGTTTACCCAGCAACCGCGGTCTCCCGCGCTGGTGCAGCCCTTCGGCGGGGGGATGGCCTGGTGTAAGCGGTTGCGGGGCCGGCTGGGCGCGGCGCCAGCAGGATCCGGCTGTGAAACGGCCGATGGGACGGCCCCGTGGAGTAAACCCGAGAGGACGGCGCGGTGGAACAGCCCGACGGAAACGCTCTGACGAACGTCCCGGTGGGATAACCCGAGAGGACGGCGTAGCGGAACGGCCCTGGTTGGGATAGTCCGATCATCGGCCTGGCGCGGTCACGTATGCGGGAAAAATATGCCGGGTATGCAGAACGGGCCACCCCGCAAAGGGGTGGCCCGTTCTGGAAGATTGTCCGGCGGCGTCCTACTCTCCCACACCCTCACGAGTGCAGTACCATCGGCGCTGGAGGGCTTAGCTTCCGGGTTCGGAATGTAACCGGGCGTTTCCCCTCCGCCATGACCGCCGTAACTCTATGAACATATCAAACAACCCCGGCACACAGTTCACGGGTGTTCGCTCGTTCAGAGTTGCACAGTGGACGCGTAGCAGCTTAGTAGTCAAGTCCTCGGCCTATTAGTACCGGTCAACTGAACCCGTTACCGGGCTTACATTTCCGGCCTATCAACCCAGTCGTCTAGCTGGGGGCCTTACCCCACCAAAGGTGGGTGGGATACCTCATCTTGAAGCAGGCTTCCCGCTTAGATGCTTTCAGCGGTTATCCCTTCCGAACGTAGCTAACCAGCCGTGCCCTTGGCAGGACAACTGGCACACCAGAGGTTCGTCCGTCCCGGTCCTCTCGTACTAGGGACAGCCCTTCTCAAGTATCCTACGCGCACGGCGGATAGGGACCGAACTGTCTCACGACGTTCTAAACCCAGCTCGCGTACCGCTTTAATGGGCGAACAGCCCAACCCTTGGGACCTGCTACAGCCCCAGGATGCGACGAGCCGACATCGAGGTGCCAAACCATCCCGTCGATATGGACTCTTGGGGAAGATCAGCCTGTTATCCCCGGGGTACCTTTTATCCGTTGAGCGACACCGCTTCCACTCGCAAGTGCCGGATCACTAGTCCCGACTTTCGTCCCTGCTCGACCTGTCAGTCTCACAGTCAAGCTCCCTTGTGTACTTGCACTCAACACCTGATTGCCAACCAGGCTGAGGGAACCTTTGGGCGCCTCCGTTACCCTTTAGGAGGCAACCGCCCCAGTTAAACTACCCACCAGACACTGTCCCTGAACCGGATAACGGTCCGAAGTTAGATACCCAAATCAACCAGAGTGGTATTTCAAGATTGCCTCCACCCATACTGGCGTATGGACTTCACCGGCTCCCACCTATCCTACACAAGCTAATTCGAGTACCAATGTCAAGCTATAGTAAAGGTCCCGGGGTCTTTCCGTCCTGCCGCGCGTAACGAGCATCTTTACTCGTACTGCAATTTCGCCGGGCCTGTGGTTGAGACAGTGGGGAAGTCGTTACGCCATTCGTGCAGGTCGGAACTTACCCGACAAGGAATTTCGCTACCTTAGGATGGTTATAGTTACCACCGCCGTTTACTGGCGCTTAAGTTCTCCGCTTCGCCCCGAAGAGCTAACAGGTCCCCTTAACGTTCCAGCACCGGGCAGGCGTCAGTCCATATACATCGAATTACTTCTTCGCATGGACCTGTGTTTTTAGTAAACAGTCGCTTCCCCCTGCTCTCTGCGGCCATACAACGCTCCACCCGCGCGGGGCTTCACGTCTCCGGCCCCCCTTCTCCCTAAGTTACGGGGGCAATTTGCCGAGTTCCTTAACCACAGTTCGCCCGATCGCCTCGGTATTCTCTACCTGACCACCTGTGTCGGTTTGGGGTACGGGCCGCTAAGAACTCGCTAGAGGCTTTTCTCGGCAGCATAGGATCACTGACTTCACCTGAATCGGCTCGGCATCACGTCTCAGCCTTCAAGTGGTGCGGATTTGCCTACACCACGGCCTACACGCTTACCCCGGCACAACCACCGGCCGGGCTCAGCTACCTTCCTGCGTCACCCCATCGCTTGACTACTACCCGCCAGGTTCCCACGCTCCCCACCATCCGTCCGAAGACATCAGGTAGCTCGGGTGGTTAGCACAACGAGGTTCATCAGGGACGCTCTTTCGCGGGTACGGGAATATCAACCCGTTGTCCATCGACTACGCCTCTCGGCCTCGCCTTAGGTCCCGACTCACCCAGGGCGGATTAGCCTGGCCCTGGAACCCTTGGTCATCCGGCGGAAGGGTTTCTCACCCTTCTTTCGCTACTCATGCCTGCATTCTCACTCGTGCCGCGTCCACAACTGGGTCACCCCGCTGCTTCACTCGCGGCACGACGCTCCCCTACCCATCCACACACCTGCACAAGGAATCACGTCCAAGCGAGGTTGAAATGTGAATGCCACAGCTTCGGCGGTGTGCTTGAGCCCCGCTACATTGTCGGCGCGGAACCACTTGACCAGTGAGCTATTACGCACTCTTTAAAGGGTGGCTGCTTCTAAGCCAACCTCCTGGTTGTCTATGCGACCCCACATCCTTTTCCACTTAGCACACGCTTAGGGGCCTTAGCTGGTGATCTGGGCTGTTTCCCTCTCGACTACGAAGCTTATCCCCCGCAGTCTCACTGCCGCGCTCTCACTTACCGGCATTCGGAGTTTGGCTGATTTCGGTAAGCTTGTGGGCCCCCTAGACCATCCAGTGCTCTACCTCCGGCAAGAAACACGCGACGCTGCACCTAAATGCATTTCGGGGAGAACCAGCTATCACGGAGTTTGATTGGCCTTTCACCCCTAACCACAGGTCATCCCCCAACTTTTCAACGTTGGTGGGTTCGGCCCTCCACGCGGTCTTACCCGCGCTTCAGCCTGCCCATGGCTAGATCACTCCGCTTCGGGTCTAGGACACGCGACTGAATCGCCCTATTCAGACTCGCTTTCGCTACGGCTCCCCCACACGGGTTAACCTCGCCACATGCCACTAACTCGCAGGCTCATTCTTCAAAAGGCACGCCGTCACCCCGCAAGGCTCCGACGGATTGTAGGCGAACGGTTTCAGGTACTATTTCACTCCCCTCCCGGGGTACTTTTCACCATTCCCTCACGGTACTCGTCCGCTATCGGTCACCAGGAAGTATTTAGGCTTACCAGGTGGTCCTGGCAGATTCACGGCAGATTTCAGGGGTCCGCCGCTACTCGGGAACACCCACAGAAGGTCAACAGCTTTCACCTACCGGACTCTCACCGTCTACGGTCAGCCATTCCAGACTGTTCGACTAGCCGCCAACTTTGTAACTCCTCGAATGCATGTCAGTACACTCAGCGGGGTCCCACAACCCCGACCACGCAACCCCTGACAGGTATCACACGCAGCCGGTTTAGCCTCAATCCGCTTTCGCTCGCCACTACTCACGGAATCACTAATTTGTTTTCTCTTCCTACGGGTACTGAGATGTTTCACTTCCCCGCGTTCCCTCCACACACCCTATGTGTTCAGGTGTGGGTGACACCACATGACTGGTGCCAGGTTTCCCCATTCGGACACCCTGGGATCACAGCTCGGTTGACAGCTCCCCCAGGCCTATCGCGGCCTCCCACGTCCTTCATCGGCTCCTGGTGCCAAGGCATCCACCGTTCGCCCTTGACAACTTGACCACAAAGATGCTCGCGTCCACTGTGCAATTCTCAACAAACGACCAACCCACAACCCCACAGCCCCACACCAAACCCGACAACCGCCGGCGGTATATGAGACCAGGCCATGCCTGGCAGACTCCCAACCCCCACAGGGGGTCAGACCAGTCTCTGAAACAACAACACGATGGTTGTTCCTTCAGGACCCAACAGGGTGCTTACATTCTTCCTCAGCCGCACCAGGGCTTCGTTCCCACCACCCGAAGGCAGCTGTACTAGAAGGAACCCGGCCGTTGCCGAGGCAAAACTCGCCAGTGTCTCCGCCATCGAGCACCCCACCACCACACTCGGGCGGCGCGGGCTCCTTACCGACTTTCGTCGGAAGGTGCTCCTTAGAAAGGAGGTGATCCAGCCGCACCTTCCGGTACGGCTACCTTGTTACGACTTCGTCCCAATCGCCAGCCCCACCTTCGACGGCTCCCTCCACAAGGGTTGGGCCACCGGCTTCGGGTGTTGCCGACTTTCGTGACGTGACGGGCGGTGTGTACAAGGCCCGGGAACGTATTCACCGCAGCGTTGCTGATCTGCGATTACTAGCGACTCCGACTTCACGGGGTCGAGTTGCAGACCCCGATCCGAACTGAGACCGGCTTTTTGGGATTCGCTCCACCTCACGGTATCGCAGCCCATTGTACCGGCCATTGTAGCATGCGTGAAGCCCTGGACATAAGGGGCATGATGACTTGACGTCATCCCCACCTTCCTCCGAGTTGACCCCGGCAGTCTTCGATGAGTCCCCGCCATAACGCGCTGGCAACATCGAACGAGGGTTGCGCTCGTTGCGGGACTTAACCCAACATCTCACGACACGAGCTGACGACAGCCATGCACCACCTGTGACCGCCCCCGAAGGACCCCCCATCTCTGGAGGTTTTGCGGCCATGTCAAACCCAGGTAAGGTTCTTCGCGTTGCATCGAATTAATCCGCATGCTCCGCCGCTTGTGCGGGCCCCCGTCAATTCCTTTGAGTTTTAGCCTTGCGGCCGTACTCCCCAGGCGGGGCGCTTAATGCGTTAGCTGCGGCACAGGGAACCGGAGAGGCCCCCCACACCTAGCGCCCAACGTTTACAGCGTGGACTACCAGGGTATCTAATCCTGTTCGCTCCCCACGCTTTCGCTCCTCAGCGTCAGTATCGGCCCAGAGACCCGCCTTCGCCACCGGTGTTCCTCCTGATATCTGCGCATTTCACCGCTACACCAGGAATTCCAGTCTCCCCTACCGAACTCTAGCCTGCCCGTATCGACCGCAGGCTTGGGGTTGAGCCCCAAGTTTTCACGGTCGACGCGACAAGCCGCCTACGAGCTCTTTACGCCCAATAAATCCGGACAACGCTCGCACCCTACGTCTTACCGCGGCTGCTGGCACGTAGTTGGCCGGTGCTTCTTCTGCAGGTACCGTCACTTCCGCTTCGTCCCTGCTGAAAGAGGTTTACAACCCGAAGGCCGTCATCCCTCACGCGGCGTCGCTGCATCAGGCTTCCGCCCATTGTGCAATATTCCCCACTGCTGCCTCCCGTAGGAGTCTGGGCCGTGTCTCAGTCCCAGTGTGGCCGGTCGCCCTCTCAGGCCGGCTACCCGTCGTCGCCTTGGTAGGCCATCACCCCACCAACAAGCTGATAGGCCGCGAGCCCATCCCAAGCCGAAAAACTTTCCACCACCAGCCATGCGGCCAGAAGTCCTATTCGGTATTAGCCCCCGTTTCCGAGGGTTATCCCAAAGCTTGGGGCAGGTTGCTCACGTGTTACTCACCCGTTCGCCGCTCGAGTACCCCGAAGGGCCTTTCCGCTCGACTTGCATGTGTTAAGCACGCCGCCAGCGTTCGTCCTGAGCCAGGATCAAACTCTCCAACAAAAAATTGGAAAACAATCCCAGCAACAAACAAATTGTTGCCAAAGGAATCCCAACCAACAACCCATCAAAAGCAGGCTGCCAGTCCGGGGTATAAATCATCATTGGCACTGGCTTTACAAGCACCCTGTTGAGTTCTCAAAGAACAACCACACACCGACCAGAAGCCCCGCATTCGTGGGGCCCCGTTTCGGGGCAACCGCTCAAACTTACTTGGCCGAACTTTCATTGTCAACCTCATGTTTGAGGTGATCAATTTGGCTCGTCCGGATTCCACGATGACGCACGCCGTACCCGGCGGTCGTTACTGTCGTGGGAAACCGCAGACCGGCCGATCGCCGCTTCGCGGCTCTCTGCCCGGCTCCTGCCGGCTCCAGAACTTTACCCGGTCGGCTTCGCGTTCGCAACCCCGTATCCGGAGTGTTCCGCACCGCCCGATCCTCGGTCTCGCTCGGCGTCACCGCCACGAGCCCGGCGCCCGTTCTCAGCCGGTTTGTCCGGCCTCCCCCGTGCAGAGAGAAAGTTACGCGGACGGCCCGGAGAAGGCAAATCAGGGTTCATCACTGGTTCGGCCCGCTGGCCCGGGGCTGCCGCCGGCACGGCCCGGAGCGGCACGCGATGACGGTCGGCACGGCCCGGAAACCGCAGGCAATGACAGCTTCCATGGCCTGGGAACCGGCAAGCGACGGCCACCCGCACAGCCCGGGAACCGCCAGTAACGACCGCCCCCAGGGCCCTCGAGCCAGCACGCGACGACCGTCGGCACGCCCGAGAACCCCCACGCAACAACCGCCGCACGGCCCGGCAACCCAGCCCGCGGTGGCTATCGGCAGGACGCGGCGTCCGACCAGGCGACAGTCCCGGCGCAGCCCGGGACGCGGGCTGCCTCGACGTGCCAGAGTGTCAGGCATGGATGAGTCCGGGATCGAGGGCAGGGTGTTCGCCGAGGAGGCGCTGCTCGGCCTCCTCCTGCCGTTCTGGCAGGTGGTGATCGGCGCGGTCGTGCTTGTCGTCCTGGTGCTCTCGGTGGGACGCCTCGCCCGCCGGGGCAGGTCTCGGATGACCACCGCGCTGCTGGTCACCGCCGCGGCCATCGCCGGGTTCGCGGTGATCGGTGTCCTGTTGGAGGGGTGAGGGCTCTACAGCCGGCGGTTCGCCAGGCTGGGCAGCTCGGCCCGGATCGCGGCGAGGCGATCGAGGTCCAGGTCGACGACCGACACACCTGGGCCGTCCGGCAACTGGGTGAGGACGGTCCCCCACGGGTCGACCACCATGCTGCGTCCGAAGCAGGTACGACCTGGCTCGTGGTCGCCGGTCTGGCCGGCCGCCGCGACGAAGCACTGGTTCTCGATGGCCCGGGCCCGCAGCAGGACCTCCCAGTGGTCCCGCCCGGTGTGCATCATGAATGCCGCCGGCACCACCAGCAGGTGCGCTCCCCCGTCGGTGGCGAGCAACCGGTACAGCTCCGGGAAGCGCAGGTCGTAGCAGATCGACAGGCCGACGCGCAGGCCCTCGACGTCCACCACGACGGGTTGGACCCCGGGCGCGACCGTCGCGGACTCCAGATAGGAGACCCGACCGGGGATCTCCACGTCGTACAGATGGATCTTTCGGTAGCTCGCGGCGAGGCTGCCGCTGCGGTCGAAGACCAGCGACGTGTTCCAGGTGTGCTCCGGGTCCGGCCCGGCCTCGTGGAACGAGCCGGCCACCACCCAGATCCCGAGCCTCCGGGCGATCCCGGCGAAGAAGCTGCCGACCTCACCGTCCACCGGCTCCGGCTCGGGCAGCCCGGCGGCCGGGCCGAGGTAGTCGACGTACTCCGGTAGGACGGCCAGGTCCGCGCCACCCGCCGCCGCGCGTTCCAGCAGGACCTCGGCGGCGGCCAGGTTGGCCTTGCGGTCGTCCCGGGCGTTCAGCTGGCAGACGGCGACACGCATGAGCACAGGGTACGGCCGGAGGAGCCGGCGTGGACAGCGTCAGATGCTGGCCAACACCAGAGCCCCGGCGGCGAACCCGAGCCCGGCGACCTGGACCGGGCGCAGCCGTTCCCGGTCGACGCCCAACGCCAGCAGCACGGTGCTGGCCGGGTAGAGCGCCGTGATCGCCGCGATGATGCTCAGGTGACCACGGGCGGCGGCGGCCAGGAAGAGCCCGTTGGCGGCGCTGTCGAGGAGACCGGCGACGGCCGCCCAGCCCAGCACCCGCCGTCCGAGTCGCAACCGCACGCCGGTGCCGGCGGCCAGTGCGAGGCCGACCGCGATCGAGCTGACCCGCACCGCCGCCACCGGCCACATCCCGGCGCTCTCGTCGGCCTGGCCGAGGAGGGTGAAGAAGACACCGAAGAGCGCTCCGGCGGCGAGAGCCAGCCCGACGAGCCGGGCCGGGACGCCCCGTCGTTCGCCGCCCTCCCCCAGGCTGACCAGTGCGATCGCGAGCACCGCGAGACCGGCGCCGGTGAGTGCCAGGGCACCTGGGAAGGACGCGGTGAACAGGCCGGCGATGATCGGCACCACTGCGGCGGTGATCGCGGTGACGGGTGCCACGACGGCCATCATCCCGCCGGCGAGGGCCCGGTAGAGCAGCATGACCCCGCCGGCGCCCGCCACCCCGGCGAGCAGACCCCAGCAGATGTCCCCGACGGTCGGGGTGCCCGGCACCGCCAGCACCAGGACGACGAGCAGCGGGACGCTGAGGAGTTGGGAGACGACGGTCACGGCGATCGGGTCGGCGCGACGGGACGCCTTTCCGCCGGAGAAGTCGGCGATGCCGAAGGCGACGGCGGACACGGTTGCCAGGACAATGGGGAGCATGCCCCTGTCGTATCACAATAGTGACCGTGAAGGATAGTTTAATGACCGAAGCCGGATCGGATCGGGTGAGCGCGGTGACCGCCGCGGTGGCCCGGCAGGTACGCGACCTTCGGGCCGCCCGAGGGTGGTCCTTCGACGAGTTGGCCGGCCGGTCCGGGGTGAGCAAAGGGATGCTCGTGCAGATCGAGGGCGCGCGCACCAACCCGAGCGTCGGCACGCTCTGCCGGGTCGCCGACGCGTTCGGCGTCAACATCGCCCAGCTCCTGGAGCCGGCCGAGGAACGGACCGTGAAGATCACCTCGGCGGCCCAGGCGCCGGTGCTCTGGCAGGGTGAGCACGGCGGCACGGCTCGTCTGCTGAGCGGCCTGGGCGAGCCCGACCTCGTCGAACTGTGGGACTGGCAGCTGGCACCGGACGAGGACCACCGCTCCGCCGACCACCCGCGCGGCACTCGGGAGGTGCTGCACGTCCTCACCGGCACCGTGGTCGTCCGGGTCGACGGGCAGGACCACCGTGTGCGGGCCGGCGAGACCATCGAGTTCCACGCCGACCGCGAACACGGATACCGCAACGACACCGCCGAGCCGGCCCGGCTGATGATGGTGACAGTCACCCCGTCGGGCGAGTGGGACCGCCGAACGCGATCACGCCGGCCGCGTCAGGAGTGAGCGGCCGGCGTGTTGCGGGGAGGATCAGGCCGACTTCTCCTCGCGCTCGCGCCGGGCCCGCCGCCCGGTGAACTCGCGCGGCACGATCGTCGGGTTGACGTTTTCCAGGACGACCTCGCGGGTGATCAGCACCCGGGCGGCGTCGGGGTTGCTCGGCACCTCGTACATCGCGGAGAGCAGGACCTCTTCGATGATGGCCCGCAGACCACGGGCACCGGTGCCCCGCAGCATGGCCTGGTCGGCGATCGCCTCCAGCGCCGGCTCGTCGAACTCCAGCTCGACCCCGTCCAGCTCGAACAGGCGCTGGTACTGCCGGACCAGCGCGTTGCGCGGCTCGGTGAGGATGCGCACCAGGGCACTGCGGTCCAGGCTGCGCACGTTGGTGATCACCGGCAGCCGGCCGACGAACTCCGGGATCAACCCGAACTTGAGCATGTCTTCCGGCATGACCTGACTGAAGATGTCATCGGTCGACCGCTCGGACACCGAGCGGAGCCGGGCACCGAAGCCGGTGCCGCCCTGCCCGGTACGGGACTCGATGATCTGATCCAGACCGGCGAACGCACCACCGCAGATGAACAACACGTTGGTGGTGTCGATCTGGATGAACTCCTGGTGCGGGTGCTTACGCCCACCCTGTGGCGGCACGTTCGCCACTGTGCCTTCGAGCATCTTGAGCAGCGCCTGCTGCACGCCCTCACCGGAGACGTCGCGCGTGATCGACGGGTTCTCCGACTTACGGGCGATCTTGTCGACCTCGTCGATGTAGATGATGCCGGTCTCGGCGCGCTTGATGTCGTAGTCCGCGGCCTGGATCAGCTTGAGGAGGATGTTCTCCACATCCTCGCCGACGTAGCCCGCCTCGGTCAGCGCCGTGGCGTCGGCGATGGCGAACGGGACGTTCAACATACGGGCGAGGGTCTGCGCCAGGTGGGTCTTACCGCACCCGGTCGGACCGAGCAGCAGGATGTTGGACTTGGCCAGCTCGACGGCATCACTGCCGGAGCCGGGCGCGTTGGCCGCCTCGGCCTGGATCCGCTTGTAGTGGTTGTAGACCGCCACCGCGAGGGCCTTCTTGGCCTGGTCCTGCCCCACGACGTAGTTGTCGAGGAACTGGCAGATCTCCATCGGCTTGGGAAGCTCTTCCCACTTCACCTCGCCGGACTCGGCCAACTCCTCTTCGATGATCTCGTTGCAGAGATCGATGCACTCGTCGCAGATGTAGACCCCTGGGCCCGCGATGAGCTTCTTGACCTGCTTCTGCGACTTGCCGCAGAAGGAGCATTTCAGTAGGTCGCCGCCGTCACCGATCCGTGCCACCTACGTTCTCCCTGCACTCATCGGCCGGAGCCCCGGCCCTGACCTGCGGACGCTGCGCGCCGCCCGGCTAGTTCACCCCGCCGGGCCGACCGGCGAAGCGGTACGGACCCGACGTTACCCGCTGGCGGGGCAATCTCCGACCCCCAAAACGGGTGTGTCAGAGGTCGGCCGGGAACTTCACGCCCCGGCCAACCTCTGACCCGGTACAGCTCAGCTGGCGGCCTGAGCGGCCAGCAAGCCCTTCTTGCGGCTGGTCAGGATCGTGTCGACCAGCCCGTACTCCTTGGACTCCTCGGCCGTCATGATCTTGTCACGGTCGATGTCCTTGCGAACCTGCTCGATCGGGCGGTTGCAGTGGCGGGACAGCATGTCCTCCAGCTGCGTCCGCATCCGCAGGATCTCCCGGGCCTGGATCTCGATGTCCGAGCCCTGCCCGTAGCCGCCCTCGGTGGCCGGCTGGTGGATGATGATCCGCGAGTTCGGAAGAGCCATCCGCTTACCCGGAGTGCCCGCCGAGAGCAGCACCGCCGCCGCACTGGCGGCCTGCCCGAGGCAGACCGTCTGGATGTCCGGACGGACGTACTGCATGGTGTCGTAGATCGCCGTCATCGCGGTGAACGAACCACCCGGCGAGTTGATGTACATGATGATGTCGCGGTCCGGGTCGGTGCCCTCGAGCGTCAGCAGCTGGGCCATCACGTCGTTGGCCGACGCGTCGTCCACCTGGACGCCGAGGAAGATGATCCGGTCCTCGAAGAGCTTGTTGTACGGGTTGGACTCCTTCACCCCGTACGACGTGCGCTCCACGAACGACGGCAACACGTAACGGTTGTGCACGGCCGCGAACTGGGGCGGCAGGCTCAGATCAGTCATCGTCAGCTCCTCAGCTCAGGGTCCCGGCGCCATCCGGAACCTGGGCGGCCCCGATGATCACCTTGTCGATGAAGCCGTAGTCCATGGCCTCCTGGGCGGTGAACCAACGGTCCCGGTCCGAGTCCGCCTCGATCTGCGACTGGTCTTGGCCGGTGTGGTGCGCGACCCGCTCCTGGAACATCCGCTTCGTGTAGAGCATCTGCTCCGCCTGGATGGCGATGTCGGACGCCGTGCCGCCCAGGCCGCCGGACGGCTGGTGCATCATGATCCGGGCGTGCGGCAGGGCGTAACGCTTGCCCTTGGTGCCCGCGCAGAGCAGCAGCTGGCCCATCGAGGCCGCCATGCCCATCGCCACGGTCGACACGTCGTTGTCGATGAACTGCATGGTGTCGTAGATCGCCATGCCGGAGTAGACCGAGCCACCCGGCGAGTTGATCCACAGGTTGATGTCGCGGTCCGGGTCCTCCGCGGCGAGCAGCAGCAGCTGCGCGCAGATGCGGTTGGCGACCTGGTCGGTCACCTCACTGCCCAGGAAGATGATGCGTTCCTTGAGCAACCGGTTGTAGACCGAGTCGTCGAGGTTGCCAATGGAGTCGCCACCGCGCGCGTCAATCGCCCGGAGCGACTTCTTGGGGATGTGCATGTCGGTCATGGCAGCCCTTCGCTCTCCGTACCGTCTTTCCCGACACTAACCGGTGTGCGGGGCGGCAGAGTCCCGGTCGGGGCACTGTTCGCTCTCAGCGCAGCTGTGTCGGGCACACCCGCGGCGCGGGCTCCCGGCGTACCCGGGGAAAGGATTCGGCCGCCGTCCACCGCACAGCGGCGGACGGCGGCCGCACCCGACGATCAGTGCTGGTGGTTGTGCTCGGCCTCGTTGGCGGCGCGCAGCGCGTCAAGGGTGATGCCGTTGCCGGCCGAGTCCTTGATCGTGATCCGCTCCATGACCGCCGCGAGCGCCTTGCCCCGCCGCACGTCGCCGAAGACGGCGGCGGCCGCGCCGGAGCGCACCAGCTGGTCGTAGTACTGCTGCGGGGCCATCCCGGCGCGCTGCGCCCGGTGCACGATCTCGTGACCGAACTCGTCGTCGGAGACCTGCACGTCCTCGGCGTCGGCCAGCGTGTCCAGCAGGAGCTGGACCTTGACGCCCTCGGTCGCCGCCTCGGTCAGCTCGGCGTCGATCTGCTCCTCGGTCTTGTCCTCGGCGGCGAGGTACTCCTCCATGGAGGCGCCGATCCGCTCCAGCTGGTCGACCATCGCCTGCTTGCGGCTCTCGACCTCCTCGCGGACGACACCCTCCGGGGCCGGGATCTCGGCGGCCTCGACCAGCTGCGCCAGGGCCTTGTCCCGAGCGGCGTAGATCTGCTCGACCTGCTTGCCCTGGGTGACCCGCGAACGCAGGTCGCCGCGCAGCTCCTCGATCGTGTCGAACTCGCTCGCCATCTGCGCGAACTCGTCGTTCAGCTCGGGCAGCTCCTTCTCCTTGACCGTGCGCACGGTCACCGCCACCTCGGCGTCGCGACCGGCGAAGTCGCCGCCGACCAGCTGGGTGGTGAAGGTGGTGTCGTCGCCGGCGGCGAGACCGACGACGGCCTCGTCGAGGCCCGGCAGGAGCTGCTTGCTGCCCACCTCGTGGGAGATGTTGCTGGCCTGGCCGCCCGGCACGTCCTCGCCGTCGACGGTGGCGTTGAGGTCGATCTGGACGAAGTCACCCTCGGCGGCGGCCCGCTCCACGGTCTTGAGGGTCGCGAAACGCTCCCGCAGGTTCTTCACCTGCTCGTCGATCTCGCTCTCGTCGATCTGCAGCTCGTCCACGACCACCTCGATGGTGGAGGCGTCCGGGATGGTGATCTCCGGGCGGACGTCGACCTCGGCGGTGAAGTTCAGCGAGTCACCGTCGTTGAACTCGGTGATCTCGACCTCGGGGCGCCCCAGCGTCTTCAGGTCGTGCTCGCGCACCGCGGCGAGGATGTTCTCCGGGATGGCCTCCTGGACCGCCTCGTTGAGGACGGTGCCCCGGCCGACCCGCTGGTCGATCACGGCGGTCGGCACCTTGCCCCGGCGGAAGCCCGGAACCTGGACCTGCGAACCGATCTCCCGGTACGCCTTCTTGAGGCTCGGCTCGAGCTCGACGAACGGCACCTCGATGGCGAGCCGCACGCGCGTCGGGCTCAGAGTCTCGACGGTGCTCTTCACAGGCGTACTCCTTGACGGATCTCAGTTGAGTCTGGGCGTGATTCAGCCCATCGAGTGTAGGCGAGCCGGCCGGACGCTCCGGCATCGCCCGGGGACCGCACTGGGCGGCACCCGGGTCGGCCCGGCCGCGGACGACAGTCGGGGTGGCGGGATTTGAACCCACGGCCCCTCGCTCCCAAAGCGAGTGCGCTACCAAGCTGCGCCACACCCCGTGGCGACGAGCAGTCTATGCCGTCGCCACGCCCCAGGCGGTGCCGGGGCATCCGCCACCCGGACAAGTCCCCCGAAAGTCATCGTTAACCCCAACTCCCGGCGGCCGGACCGCCTGGCTGGCGGGCCGGCGGGCCGGCGGGCCGCCATGATCGACGCAACGTCGGCGAGGTGGCGGTGTCCACCGGCCGGGAAGCCGCCACATCGCCGAGCCTGCGTTGATCTTCAAAGTGTGCCGCGCGGCGTCGCGGCGACGCGACGCCGCCAGGCGGTGGCGCGGCTGCACGCCGGGCACGAGCATTGGGTACGCTGTCGACGCACCCCGCTCAGGTGAGGTGCACGCGGGCGTAGCTCAATGGTAGAGCTTCAGTCTTCCAAACTGACTACGCGGGTTCGATTCCCGTCGCCCGCTCCACACACGAAGGCCCAGGTCAGAGGCTCCATCGCTCGGTGCGGGCCGGTCGGCCGCTCCCCTAGCCGGCGATGCTGGCAACTGTCGACTCGGCGGCGTCCGTCCGGTTACGTCTCCGCAGCTGAATGATCAACACAGTCAGCACAGTCGCGAGCGACAGCGGCCACAGCAGTGGCGCGAGTGACCGCCAGAGGGGCCAGACCGGGTCGGCGAGCCCGTGCGACGCGAGGCCCCGCCAGGTGAGCAGGGTGCCCGGCAGCAGAGCGACGATCAACAGTGTGCGCGCCACCCGGGGTACGGGTGGGCGTCGTCGCGCCACCCACCAGAACAGCGCTCCGCCGGCGGTTGCGCCGAGCAGGGCGCCGATGAGGGTGGTGGCGAGGAAACCGTCCGGCGCGGCCGGGGCGATGGTCAGCGTCGAGACGGTGTCGCGGTGGCTGAGCGTGACGTCCAGTCCGTCCGCCTCGGTGCGCCAGCCGTCGCACGGGCCGCCCGAGACCCGGTGCAGGGTGGGCCACCCCTTCGACGCGGCATTCTGGCGCAGCTGATCGGACAGGGCGCAGTCGGCTCGGGGGATGCCGTACTGGAACGTCGCACGGGACGAGCCGAAGTCGTCCGGGGCGAGGAAGACGCCGTACCCGAAGCCGCGTTCGAACCCGATACCGGCCGACTCGGCCTGCGGGAGAAGCTCCGCCGCGATACCCGTCGCACGTTCGTAGCCGAGCGGCACGGTGCCCCGGCCGCCGTACCAGGAGCCGAGAGCGAGACCCGGCGTGCCCAGCAGCACCGCGCCGAGCAGCACCATCGCAATACCCCGCAGTCGATGCCGCACTGGCCCCCCTCTTCGGCTCGGTGCGGCCGAGCGTAGCCCCCGTGGTCCGCGAACGGGTGCCCGTCAACGGGGACGAAGAAGGCCCAGGTGCACCGCATGATCGCGGCACCTGGGCCCGCCCGGGGCGGCCGGGTCACCGTGTCACTTCAGGTGGAACCGTTCGTCGATCGCGAGGGCCGCCAGTTGCGGCACGGAGAACGGCAGCGTCGTCAGCTCCGGCCGAAGATCGTCGAGCTTCTTGCCCTGCGCCACGTACACCACCACGCCATCGGGGTGCCGGTACGCCGACCACTGGTCCAGCCGGTCGTCCCTGCCGGGTCGGACCACCACGCCGACCTGCGCCGCTCCCACGGTCTCGACCTGACATTCGCCCTCCATGCCCCAGAACGTCTGGGCCAGGGCGCACGGTTCGGTGGGCAGTTCGCGGCCGCCCGCCTCGTGCACCTCGACGATGACGCGCCCGGTGCCCTCGCCCTGCGCCACGGCCACCGAGGTCGAG
Organism: Micromonospora sp. WMMD964; assembly: GCF_029581455.1. Taxonomy (NCBI): domain Bacteria; kingdom Bacillati; phylum Actinomycetota; class Actinomycetes; order Micromonosporales; family Micromonosporaceae; genus Micromonospora; species Micromonospora sp. WMMD964. The sequence goes on from NZ_CP120860.1 coordinate 6,559,430, forward strand.
TAACTCCACCTGTCCACCCCGTCCACTGTGGCTTCGAACTGCGCCTGGTGGGTCCGCAGGGTCATCTGGCCGTCCGGCGGGTTCGGCGGGTCGTCCGGCGCGGTGTAGCCGGTGGGCACCATCGCGATGACATCGCGGAGCAGTCTGGCCCCCTGGTCGTACTTGGTGCCGGCCCGCGCTGTCCGGTCCTCCTGCGGGCGACCGTCGGGCCCGGTCGGCCACGGCTTCGCGGTGTCCCCCACCGCATCCGGCGCGACCGGCGGACCATGACCCGCAGGTTGGTAGACACGGCCGCCCGGAGTGGCGACGGCCGCGAAGCCCGTGACCGCCAACACGACAGCCGCAGTCCCGACCGAGGCCCACACCGCACGGTGGCGCAGGTACGCCCGCCGGGCCACGCCGAGCGTGGCCGCCGCACTCGATGGTGGTGGCGGGGTGAGGCGCGCCATCTCGCCGCGCAACCCCGCGCGCAACTCGTCTTCGTTCATCGCTCCCCCATACCGATCTCGCTGTAGGTGGGTGCCAGGAGGCCACGCAACGTGTCGAGCCCGCGTGCCGCCTGGCTCTTCACCGTCCCTGGAGAGCACTCCAGCAGCGCCGCGACATCCTCGACCGACAGGTCCTCCCAGTAGCGGAGGACCAGCACGGCGCGTTGGCGCGGTGCCACCCGCGCCAACGCCTGGAGCAGCAGCAACCGGCTCTCCGGTGAGTCCGGCGGGGCCACCTGCTCGGCGTCCTCGCCTCCCACCCGTTCGCGTCGCCACCAGCCACGCCGTCGCTCGTCCAGGAATGTGCGGATCAGGATCTGGCGTACGTAGCTGTCGAGCACCTCGTGCCGGGAGACCCGGTTCCAGACCCGGTAGAGCTTGACGAACGCGGTCTGGACCAGGTCTTCGGCACGGTGCCAGTCGCCGCACAGCAGGTACGCCGTGCCGCGCATGGCACCGGACCGTGCCGCGAAGTACTCGGCGAACGCCGTGTCGCGATCGCTCATTCAGGCCTCCGATCCCCGATTCGAGGTAGTCACGCGGGGTCGGGGGCAGGGGGTTGCTCCGGAACTCGCGCGGATCTCACCGAGATCAACGCGGAACCGGGGGCGCGCGCGACGGCACCTTGACATGTGTCGATCTATGCACTGGTGTAAGGACCAGAATGACATCGACACCCGTCAGGAGGGCACATGATCGTCCGACGACGGTGGACAGCTGCCGCCACCACAGCGATCCTGTTCGGCGCAGTGCTGTCACACCCCGCGCCCGGAACCGCCGCACCAGCCGACCCCGCCCCGCAGATCACCCTGAACACCGCCGAAACCGCACTGGTCCGGGTGCGGCTACGCGATCAGGCGCAGCTCGACCGGCTGGTCGCCGCAGGCGCGGACCTGGCCAACCGACCCCGCACCCGGGACGGGCAGATCCTCGCCGATCTCGTGCTGACCGGCGCGCAGCTCGCCGAGCTGACCGCGCAGGGCGCCCGGGCGGTGCAGATCGTGCAGCGCGCCGAGGACGGCAGCCGGAACTACGCCGAGAGTGTCCGCGCGGCCCAGGCCCGCACCGCCGCCGGGCTACGCGCTCCGGCCGGCCAACGCACCGCCGCGAACACCGACACCCTCCAGGTCCAGCAGGCGTACTGGTGGACCACGACCGGCCAGACGTTCCTGCAGGCCCAGGTGGCGACCACCGCCACCGACGACCCGGATGTGGAGATCACCGTCAGCTGGCGTACGGCCGACGGCGCCACCGGGTCGTTCCCGCTGTACCGGTTCGAGGACTCCGGCGAGTACCAGTACCACTACAACCTCCCCCAGCCGGTGCCGAGCCGACCGGTCCAGTTGACCGCCACCTCCAGCCTCGGCGGGGTCAGCCGGGCGATCACGCCGACGCTCTGGCCCGACGCCGCCCCGCCACCGTTGCCGGCCGGCTACCAGAAGGACTTCATCGACGCGTACCTGACGCCGACCGACATCCAGGCCCGCATCAAGCGGCTGGCCCGCCAGTACCGGGACCTGGTCGACGTCATCGACCTGCCGAACAAGACGCAGGGATACCGGCGCAACGCCGTCGCGTACCTGGGTGACCCGGCGGTGGCCGCCGTGGTCGTCGACTCGGTGCGCTTCGGCGACCAGGGGATGAACGGCGTGCAGGTGCGCACCGTCGACCCGGGTCGTCCGAACCGGCCGCTGACCGTCGGCTACCGCGACCGGGTGCTGACCGTGTCGCTGGCCACCGACACCGGGGGCAAGACGGTGAGCACCACCGACGAGGTCGCCGCGGCGATCAACGCCCGCCAACCGAACCGGTTCCGGGCCACCGTCGAGGACGGCTCGGCCGGGCTGCCGATGCCCGTCGCCGGGCCGGTCCGACTCGACGACGGTCTGCAGGGCACCGAGGTGCCGGCCCGGCCGTGGACGGTGCAGGCGCTGCGCCTCGGCGTACACCGGGACGGCTCCCGGGTCGGTGTGCTCGCGTACTCCCAGGAGCACGCCCGGGAGTGGGCCACGCCGTTGGTGACGTTGGAGTTCGCCGAGCGGATGCTGGCCAACGCCCGGACCGACGCGGCCACCCGGGAGCTGCTGGAGCAGGTCGACATCTTCGTCATCCCGACGGTCAACCCGGACGGCGCGAACTACTCGTTCAACGACTTCAACTTCCAGCGCAAGAACCTGGTCAACCACTGCACCGGACCGGCCCGCGACCCGAAGAACCGCACCTCGTGGGGCGTCGACATCAACCGCAACTACACGGTCGGTTCGTACTTCGACGGTTACGTGGGCGCCAGCGCCAACTGCCTCTCCGGCAACTACGCGGGCACGGCCGAGCTGTCCGAGGCGGAGAGCCGCAACGTCATCGCGCTCGCCGAGGACCACCCGAACATCAAGTTCGCGATGAACGTGCACTCCTACGGCGGGTACTTCATGTGGCCGCCGGGGGCGTACCGGGCCGACGGCAGGGTCACCCTGCCGCGACCGTCGATCGACGAGTCCACGCTGTTCCTCGACAGCGCCCGGCGGATCGTCGGCGCCATCGCACAGGAACGCGGCACGGTCACCTGGCCGTCGCAGACCGGGCCGGTCGCCGACGTGCTCTACTCCGCCGCCGGCAACTCGGCCGACCAGCTCTACTACGAGCTGGGCATCTTCGCCTGGGACTTCGAGGTCGGCAACGACAGGTGGAACCCGGCCACCGGCCAGTGGGAGGGCGTCGGCTTCCAGCCGCCGTTCGACGAGGCGCACGGCGAGTCCCAGGAGTACGCGGGCGGGCTGGTCGAGTTGGTGCGGGTGGCCCGCGACTACGCCGCCGCCCAGCCCGCCGGCTGAGGCGCCCTCGAACGGGGACCGGCCGGCCACGGATGAACCGTGGCCGGCCGGGTAAGCAGCGACCTTGCCTGGTGGGGAGACGACCGGTGTCGCGGTGTGCCGCGACCGGGCGTACGGGCGGGCGGCCCTGAGCCGACCCGCCCGTACGCGCTCCGGATCAGTTCGAGGAGATCCAGTTCCAGGCGGAGACGACCCACTCGGTCTGCTGGAGCCAGGCCACACCGAGGCCGGCGAGGAACACCGCAGTCGCCAGGTGAGCACCTCGGGCACTGCGCCGGACCCGCCCCAACTGCCGTTCCAGCACCACCCGGCCGACCAACCGGGCCAGGGCGAACAGACCGACCGCCACCAGCAGGCTGAGCACCAGCACCAGCAGTGGGCCGCTCAGGTCACCCTGACCGGACAGCGCCCAGATCCCCCAGCAGACGAACGCGAAGAGCCCGGCCGCCGCACTCCACTCACCGCCGCGACGCAGCTGCGCCATCCGTGAACTCAGCGACCGGCGCGGGACCGGCCCGCCGGGCCAACCGGTGCCGGTCGGCTCCTGCTCGACGGTCGGGAACGGCTCGGTCCGCGGGTTGCGCGGCTGACCGACCGGCGCCACGCCCCGGCGGAACCCGTCGCGCTGCGGCGGCACCTCGACGCCGGCCTGCGGCGGCACCTCCACGGTCCGCTCCGCCCACGGCTGCGTCTGGTCTGCCATCTCGTCCTCCCCCTGACCGACGGCATCACCGCCGCCTGAATCCGAGGGTAGCCACCCGGCAAATCGGTCGCCGACCCCGCCCGAGACGCACACCGGCCCGACGGTGCCGGATCCCACCGCGGGCAGGGTACGGTCGGCTGATGGGTGACCCGGACCGACGACGGCGACGGCTACGCCACCACCACGACTCCGACCCGGCCGGGCGCGGCGTCGACACCCCGACGGCCAGCACCGCCGGGGTGCACGACGGGGACGACCCGCCGCCGCCGCGCCGCAGAGGCCCGGGAGGCGACGAGCGCGACGGCGAGCGGGGGCTACGCGGGCTGGTCGGTTCCGGCTCGTCCCAGGTGGGGCTCAGCGCCGCCCTGCGAGCCCGGGACGCGGCCCGACCGACCGAGGACGACCTGGCCGAGGCCGAGGCCCGGGTGGTCGTCGTCCGACGCAACTGGGTGCCCCGCGAGGAGTTGCCCCGCTCGCCGCGCTGACGTCCTGGCTCAGGGCAGGTCGGGCAGCTTCCGGGTCTGCTCGTACTCGGCCACCTGGGCGATCCGACGGGCGTGCCGCTCGTTGCCGGAGAACGGCGTGTTCAGGAACGCCTCGACGATGCCGGTGGCCTCGTCCAGCGTGTGCTGCCGGGCGCCGACCGCGACCACGTTGGCGTCGTTGTGCTGGCGGGCCAGCTGAGCGGTCTCCACGCTCCAGGCCAGTGCGGCCCGGACCCCGGCGACCTTGTTCGCGGCGATCTGCTCACCGTTGCCGGACCCGCCGATGACCACGCCGAGACCCGTCTCGTCGGCCACCACCTGGGTGCCGGTGTGCAGGCAGAACGTCGGGTAGTCGTCGTCCGGGTCATAGGCGTGCGGGCCGACGTCGACCACCTCGTACCCCTGCATGGCCAGGTGATTGGCCAGGTGCACCTTCAACTCGAAACCGGCGTGATCGGATCCCAGGTAGACGCGCATACCGGGCAGTCTGTCAGGCCGCGCTCTCCGACGTCGCAGCGGCGGCGTCGGAGAGCCGGGTTCGTCACACGGTAGAGCGGTGTGCCGCTCAGCGCGGCAGCTCGGCGACGACCAGACCGCCGCGCGCCTTCGGGGTGAACCAGGTGCTCTTTCGGGGCATCTTCTCCCGGGCCAGATTCACCGCGACGAAGTCCGCCACGGTCACCGGGGCGATCAGGATGGCCAGCTCGGCCCGGCCGGCGTCGACCTCACCGGTGAGCCAGCTCGCCGGGTAGTCACCACCCACGTAGGTGATCCGCTTGTCGCCCGGGTCGAGACCGAGCGCGTCGCGCAGCAGCAACCGCTCGACCAGGGCGTGGTCCAGGTTCTCCAGCCGGGCGCTGGCCGTGGCCGGCAGGCGTACCGCGTACCCCTGGCCGTCGAGGCGCAGGTGCACGGTGCCGCCGGCCGCCGGGACCTCGACCGGGCCGTCGATCGGCTCGACCTCGGCGCCGGCGGCCCGCAGCCGGTCGAGCAGCTCGTCCGGCGTGGTGGTCAGCTCGCTGACCAAGCGGTTGTACGGCTGGATGGCCACCGACGCGGGGGTGGTGACCACGGCCAGGAACCGGGACAACCCACCGGTCTGGGCGGCCAGGCTGCGGTGGTTGCCGTCCGCGACGACCAGCTCCCCGCCACCGGCGAGAGCGGTCAGCGCGGTCTGCTCCGGGCCGGGGCCGAGCAGCCAGATCGCGTGCGTGCGCCCCGCCTGGTCGGTGTCCGTCGCGGCGGGCGCGCCGGCCGTCTCGGTCGCCGTCGCGAGGGCGGCGTGCAGCTCGTCGCCACGCCCGGTCTGCAGCAGGAGTACGGGTGAGAGCAGGTGACCCAGCGCCTCGGCCAGGGCCACCCGCTCCCGCACCTTGGCGATGAACACGTCCTCGTTGCGGATGACCAGGCCCGGCTCGTCGGCCCGGGTGGAGATCTGGTCGGTGTCCACCATCGCGAACAGCCCGTACGCGGGCTCCTCACCGGCTGCGGTGATCCGGTAGAGCACCACGACCTGCTCGGCGGGGGTGTAGCTCCCGTCGGCCTTGGCCTCGGCGAGGCGGGAGACCGCGTCCGGCAGCGCGTCGAGGAAGGACCTGCCCAGGCTCTGCGGGGCGCGGTGCGGCATCTCGATGCCGAGGGCACTGTGCGGGTTCGCCTCGATGATCGCGGTGATCTCCGCGTCGTCGGCGAACTCGTCGTAGTTCTGCGCGCCGGTGCCACCAGTGGTGACCCACGCTCGGGTGATCGGATGCACGACCGTCATACCCGTGACGCTACCGGCGACGGCGTCGCCGCCGACGGGGACCCGCAGGGCGTCCATCAGATGAAAGCGCCAGGCCCGGCGCGGCGGTCAGCCGGCGCGGTCGGAAACGCCCCGGCGGTGCCGGCCGACGCTCACCGGGCCGTTGGCGCCCCGCCGGACGGTCCCGACCGGTCCGCTGTTCATGCTGCGACGAGGCGACGCGGGCGGTCCCGGCACCGGGCGCTCCGGGGGCGGCGACGGAACGGGTCGCGGGTTCAGCGGCGGCGTCGGCACCGGGCGCGGGGCGGCCGGAGCCGGTGGTGGAGGCGCGGGTTCCGCCGGTGCGGCAAGGGCCGGCAGATCCGTCGGCGCGGGGTCGGTGGCCGTCGGCGCGGGGTCGGTGGCCGTCGGCAGCGGGGTGGCCGGCGCGGGCGGGGTGAGCCGGGAGGTCACCGGCACCCGGGCGACGCCCACCACGATGGGGGGCGCGAGCAGATCGACCAGGTGGGCGGGCAGATCGGGACGGACCACCGGCCAGCGGGAGTCGTCGACGGACCAGTAGGCCGCTCCGGAATCGTCGATCACCCCCGGTCGGGTCAACTGATCGTCACCGGACGCACGGTGCTTGGCCATCGGGATTGCCTCCACGGACTGCGGCTTGCGACCCCCTGGGTCGCTGCGGCGGACATCAGGCCAACGAGCGCGGCGGTCTCCCGGTGACGGGACGGGCAGGGCGGCGACCCGACAAGCCGTGGGGCGTACGCGGAAGGACCCCGGCGCTGACCGGGGCCCTTCCGTACCGCTCAGTCGAAGATCGGGTCCTGCTCGCGGGTGCGCTTCAGCTCGTAGAAGCCCGGCGTGCCGGCGACCAGCAGGACGCCGTCCCAGAGCCGACCGGCGGCCTCCCCCTTCGGGGCCGGAGTGATCACCGGGCCGAAGAACGCGACCGGGCTGCCGTCCGGGCCGGGGGCGTGCACGACCGGAGTGCCGACGTCCTGCCCGACCGGGCGCATGCCGGCCTCGTGGCTGGCCCGCAACGCCTCGTCGAAGTCGGTGCTGTCGGCGGCGTCGGCCAACGCCGGGTCCAGGCCGGCGTCGGTCAGCGCGGCGACGTAGAGCTCGTGCCGCCGCTCCTCCTTGCCGAGGTGGATCCGGGTGCCGAGTGCGCTGTAGAGCGGGCGCAGGACGTCGTTGCCGTAGCGCTGCTCGGCGGCGATGCAGACCCGCACCGGGCCCCAGGCGGTGCGGAGGAAGGTCTTGTAGTCCTCGGGCAGCTCGTCCCGGCCGTCGTTGAGCACAGCGAGGCTCATCACGTGGAAACGGATGTCCACGTCCCGGACCTGCTCGACCTCGAGCAGCCAGCGGGACGTGATCCACGCCCACGGGCAGGCCGGGTCGAACCACATGTCGGCGGTGACGCGTTCGGTCACGGTGAGGTCCCTTCTCAACAGGGGCGCCGGCGCTCCGGCGTCTCACCCGAATCCTCACCCCACGGCGCATCGAGCGGCACCCGAATGAGAGCGTGACCTCGGCCACCGCGGGCTGCCCGTACGTGGAAGACTCGAATCGGGCCAGCCGTCACGAGTGGCGGGGAGACGGACGCCGCCGGGCGTCGGCGTGATGTGGGATGGAGACGAACGTGCCGGGAGTGCGCAACCTGACGCAGGTCGAGGCGACCGAGCGGGCCCGCCTGCTCAATGTGACGGGGTACGACATCAGTCTGGACCTGTCGACAGCGGTGCTGGCGGCCGACGGCCGCACGTTCCGGTCCACGACCGAGGTCCGTTTCCGCTGCTCGGAGCCGGGTGCGAGCACGTTCATCGAGTTGGCCGCCGAGTCGGTGCGGTCCGCGACGCTGAACGGCACACCGGTCGACCTCGCCGACTGGTCGGCCGAGAAGGGCCTGGTGCTGTCCGGATTGGACAGCGACAACACGCTCGTCGTCGACGCCGACTTCGCCTACTCGAACAGCGGTCAGGGGCTGCACCGCACCGTCGACCCGGTGGACGGCGAGACGTACCTCTACAGCCAGTTCGAGACCGCCGACGCGCAGCGGGTGTTCGCCTGCTTCGACCAGCCCGACCTGAAGAGCGTCTACACCTGGCACGCCACCGTGCCCGCGCACTGGCGGGCGGTGTCCAACATGCCGGTGCAGCGGGAGGAGCCCGCCGGTGAAGGGCTCAAGACGCTGCACTTCGCCGAGTCGCCCCGGATGAGCACCTACATCACGGCGATGTGCGCCGGGCCGTACCACGAGGTTCGGGACAGCCACGACGGCATCGACCTGGGCGTGTTCTGCCGCGCGTCGATGGCGCGCTACCTGGACTCCGACGACCTGTTCCTGATCACCAAGCAGGGCTTCGACTTCTTCCACGAGAAGTTCGACGTGCGCTACCCGCTGCCGAAGTACGACCAGCTCTGGGTGCCCGACTTCAACGCCGGCGCGATGGAGAACTTCGGCTGCGTCACGCACGCCGAGTCGCACTACCTGTTCCGCTCGCAGGTCACCGACTTCGAGTACGAGCAGCGGGCCAACACGATCCTGCACGAGCTGGCCCACATGTGGTTCGGTGACCTGGTCACCATGCGCTGGTGGAACGACCTGTGGCTCAACGAGTCGTTCGCCGAGTGGGCCAGCCACTGGTGCAACACCAACGCCACCCGGTTCACCGAGGCGTGGACGACCTTCCTGTCCATCCGCAAGAACTGGGGCTACCGGCAGGACCAGCTCTCCTCCACGCACCCGGTCTACACCGAGATGCCGGACATGGAGGCGGTCGAGGTCAACTTCGACGGCATCACGTACGCCAAGGGCGCGAGCGTGCTCAAGCAGCTCGTCGCGTACGTGGGTGAGGAGCCGTTCGTCGCCGGGCTGCGGGCCTACTTCGGGAAGCACGCCTGGGGCAACGCCACCTTCGACGACCTGCTCACCGAGTTGGAGGCGGCCTCCGGCCGGGAGCTGCGCAAGTTCGCGGCGCAGTGGCTGGAGACCGCGCAGGTCAACACGTTGCGCCCGGAGGTGACCATCGGCGCGGACGGCACCTACGAGCAGGTGGCGGTCCGGCAGGAGGCGCCGACCGCGTACCCGACGCTGCGGACGCACCGGATCGGTGTGGGCCTCTACGACCTGACCGACGGGCGGCTGGTCCGCCGCGAGCGGTACGAGGTGGACGTGACCGGCGAGCGGACCGACCTCGCCGAGCTGCGCGGTGTGCGGGCCGCCGACGTGCTGCTGCTCAACGACGACGACCTGAGCTACACCAAGCTGCGCCTCGACGAGCGCTCGATGGCGACAGTGGTGCAGCACATCGGCGGCTTCGAGTCGTCGCTGGCCCGGGCGCTGTGCTGGACCGCCGCGTGGGACATGACCCGCGACGCGGAGCTGTCCGCCCGCGACTACGTGGCGCTGACGCTGAGCGGGCTGCCCGCCGAGACCGACATCAACCTGGTCACCGCCACCCTGCGGCAGGCGACCACCACGCTCACCCTGTACGCCGACCCGGCGTGGGCGCCGACCGGCTGGGCCGACCTGGCCCGGACCGCCCGAGACGCGCTCGCCGCCGCCGAGCCGGGCAGCGGTTTCCAGATCGCCTGGGCCCGCGCGTTCACCTCGGCGGCGCGCTCCGAGGAGGATCTGGCGACGCTGCGCGGTTGGCTGGACGGCACCGGCATCCCGGCCGGGCTGACCGTGGACACCGAGTTGCGGTGGTCCGTCCTCGCGTCCCTGGTGGCGAACGGTGCGGCCGGTGCCGCCGAGATCGACGCGGAACTGGCCGGTGACCGCACCGCGAGCGGTGAGCGGGAAGCCGCGTACGCCAGGGCGCTGGTGCCGACGGCGGAGAACAAGGCCGCCCTGTGGGACCTGCTGACCGGCCCCGACGCGCTGCCCAACTGGCGGCACCGGGCGCTGTTGCAGGGCTTCGCACACCCGACCCAGGTGGAGCTGGTCGCCCCGTACCGGGAGCGGTACTTCGCCACCGTCGCGCAGGTGTGGGCCACCCGGGACAGCGAGCCGGCGCAGGAGTTCGCGCAGTTGGCGTACCCGACCTACCTGGTGGAGGACGACACGGTGGCGGCCACCGACGCGTGGTTGGCCGGTGACGGGCACCCCGGCCCGCTGCGCCGGCTGGTCGCCGAGGGCCGCGACGGTGTGGTGCGGGCGTTGAAGGCCCGCGCGAAGGACGCCCAGACCGCCTGAGCACCGAATACGCGGCCCGGGGCCGGCGTGGGTGTGACCCCGCGCCGGCCTCGGGCATTATCGTGACAGGAGGAGGTGGACGTGATGGCGCAGCCGACCTACGAGTGGCGCCCCCCGGAGCGGGGCTGGCGCGAGCAGGACCTGTTCGACCTGCCTGAGGACGGGAACCGCTACGAGATCATCGACGGGAGCCTGCACGTGACACCACCCCCGGGTTTCGGGCATCAGGAACTGGCGGATGAGCTACGGGCGGCCCTTCGATCGGCGGCACCGGCCGGATGGCGGGTCATCCGGGAGGCGGGGCTCCGAGCGGTCGAGGGCAACCTCATCCCCGATGTCACGGTGCTGAAGCCGACAGCCCCGCGGGACGGCACCTGGGTCGAAGCAGCGGACGTGGCACTCGTTGTCGAGGTGGAGTCACCGAGCAGCCGTCGGCATGACCGGTTCACCAAACCGTCGCTCTACGCCGAGGCCGGTATACCCGCCTACTGGCGGGTCGAGCGTGGCGACTTCGGCCCCGTCGTATACCGCTACGAGCTGGTGAAGGGCGTTCACTACAACCTGCTCGGCACGGTCGGTCCAGACGACCCCGTGCAGGTCGACGAGCCGTGGCCGATGCGCCTCGACCCCTCCGCCTGGCCCCGCTGAACGCGAAAGCCCGGCCCACTAGCAGCGGGCCGGGCTTCGTCGTGGAAGGGAGGGCTCAGCCCTTCCCGGCGTGGCTGGCGAGCTGGTCGAGGCCGTTGATGATGCCGCCGGCCAGGTCGCCCCCACTGAACGCACCGGCCATGGAGAGCGCGGCCAGCTTCGCGTACGTGTCGGGGATGCGCTTGCGGGCGTACCGACCGGTGATGATCTCCAGCTGACGCTGGTTGGGCGACACCGCGATCAGCACCGACTTGTCGGGGTCGGCGAGCTGGCGGTGCAGCCGCTGGGCGTGCTCCCGGACGGGCTCGTCGAGACCACCGACGAAGACCGAGAAGACCAGGCCGGTGCCCTGGTCGGCGAGGCGCAACGCCTCGTCGATGCGCAGCAGCTGGCGGGTCGAGAAGGGCCCGTCCAGCACCTCGGGCGGATTCTCCGACCCGGTCTGCTTCTCACCAACGGTCACTTGCGCCTCCGGTTCCACCGGCCGGCGCCTCGACGCTGGCCTGCTCAAGCTTGTGGCTGGTCAGCGCGGGCGCCTGCGCCCCCGCCGTCAGCGCGGTGCCGGCCGAGTCGGCCAGCTGCTCCGGGCGGCCCAGGAACCAGACCGGAGTGAAGTCGAAGGGCCGGCCCGGACGGTAGCGCTTGTGGCCACCGCCGCCGGTGGTGGCACCACCACGGCTGCCGGCGTAGGTGAGACCGGTGATGACCAGCACCGCGGCCACCGGGATGCCGACGAAGACCAGCAACGTCTCGGTAACAGACAATCCCAACGCCCCCAGGCGGAAGAAGGACGACCTCGAACAGCCGGGTCGAATGGACGATCATGATGCCGGCCACCCGACGCCGTCACCATTCACGTTAGCGGAGTCGACGGCCCGCCAGATTGCGGGGTGCCGATCCCATCCGTCACTGGAGTTCTCCAGTTGCGCAGCGGTCGCGATCAGCCGCGCGTCGTCACCGTACCGGCCCGTGAGCAGCACCCCGACGGGCAACCCGTCGGTCGTGCTGCCCACCGGCAGGGAGACGGAGGGATCGCCGGTGACGTTGAAGACGGCGCAGTAGGGCGAGAAGCGGCGTTGCCTGTCGAAGTCGGCCGCCGGGTCGCCGTCGGCGGTGAACCAGCCCACCGGCGCCTGCGGGGCGGCCAGGGTGGGACAGAGCAGCAGATCGAATCCGGCGGTGCGCCGGGTGCCGAGGCGGACCTGCGCCTGCAACTCCCCGAGGGTGGCGGCGAGCGTGCCGGCGCTGATCTCGGCACCACGGGCGCGCATCAGCCGGGTCAACGGCAGCAGCTCCGCCTCCCGTTGCGGCGGCACCGGGGCGAGCGCCAACACGTACCAGAGGATCTCGAACAGCGGCCACACCGCGGGCGTGAGCGGCGGCGGCACCTCGACCACCTCGTGCCCGGCCGCGGTGAGCAGCGCGGCGGCGGAGTCCACGGCGGCCACGCAGTCGGGGTGCACCGGCTCGTCGGCGAGCATGGGCGTGGTGAACCGGCCGATCCGCAGTGGGCCGGGCTCGGCCCGGCGCGCCACCGCCAGGTAGCCCTCGGGCGGCGCGGGCGGTGGCAGGTAGGGCTCGCCGGGCACCGGCACGGCCATGACGTCGAGCAGCGCGGCGACGTCGGTGACGGTCCGCCCGAGCGGGCCGCCGGTGGGCAGCCCGAACGCGCCGGAGCCGACCGGCCCGCCGGAGACCAGGCCACGGCTGGGCTTGTAGCCGACCAGGCCGCACAGCGACGCCGGGATGCGCAGCGAACCGCCGCCGTCGGAGCCCTGGGCGACCGGGACGAGCCCGGCGGCCACCGCCGCCGCCGCGCCGCCGCTGGAGCCCCCGGCGGTGTACGCCAACTGCCACGGGTTACGGGCGGGCGGCGCGACCCGGCCCTCCGAGTAGAGCGAGCAACCCAACTCGGAGGTGGTCGTCTTACCCAGGCTGACCAGGCCGGCGGCCTTGATGAACCGGACCACGTCGGCGTCGACCGGCGGGACGAAGTCGAGGAAGGCAGCCGATCCGAAGGTGGTGCGGACCCCGGCGGTGAGGGTCAGGTCCTTGATCGCGGTCGGTATGCCGTGCAGCGGACCGCGCCGCTCGGTGGGGGTGGCGTCGGCGGCACGGGCGGCCTCTCGGGCCGACTCCGGTGTGACCGTGACGAACGCGCCCACCGTGTCGCCGAGCGCGGCCACCCGCCGCAGGTGGTGCTCGACCAGCTCGACGCTGGACAGCTCACCGCGCGCGACGGCGGCGGCCTGCTCCAACGCGGTCAGGTCGTGCGGCTCGGCCATCCCGCCATCCTGCCGGTCGCCGGACCTCGGCGCAGCCGACACGCGCTGCCTGCCGAAAACGGACCAACCGGACCTCGGCGTGGCCCTACGCCGCGCCAGCCCACAGATCTTGGACAGTTTCCGTTACGCGAGAACGGAAACTGTCCAAGATCTGCTCACGGCGGGGGTGCGGCGGCGTACGCCACGGGTGCGGCGCCGCCTCAGCCGTGCAGGAAGCGCAGGGCGTTGGCGGATCGGAGCTTCTCGCGTTGGGCGTCGGTGAGGAAGTCGGCGTCACGGACCACCGCACCGGCCGGCCGTTCACCCAGCGGGTACGGGTAGTCGCTGCCGACCAGCACCCGGTCCTCCCCCATCGTGTCGACCAGCAGCCGCAGCGCGGGCGTCGCGAAGACCACCGAGTCGACGAGGAACCGGTCGACGTAGCTGCTGGGCGGGGCGACGGACGCGCCCCGGACCAGGTCGCCACGGCGGTGCCAGGCGTTGTCGGCGCGGCCGAGCCAGAACGGGAAGCTGCCACCGCCGTGCGCGAAGCAGATCCGCAGCGTCTCGGGCACCCGGTCGAAGACACCGCCCAGGATCATCGCCAGCACCGACAGGTGCGTCTCGGCGGGCATCCCGGTGAGCCAACGGGCCATCCAGCGGTCCAGCCGTGGACCGTCGGGCATGTCCCACGGGTGGACGAAGACGGGCGCGCCCACCTCGGCGCAGTGCTGGAGGAAGGTGACCACGCCGGCGTCGTCCAGATCCCGGTCGCCGACGTGGTTGCCGATCTCCACACCCACGTGTCCGGCGGCCAGGCTGCGATCCAGCTCGGCGCAGGCGGCGTCCGGGTCCTGGAGCGGCACCTGACAGAACGGCACCAGCCGGTCGCCACCGGCGGCGGTGACCTCCAGGGTCAGGTCGTTGAAGATCCGGGCGACCTTCACCGCCTGGTCGGCCGGGCGGTCGTAGCCGAAGAAGACCGGGGTGGGTGAGACCACCTGCACGTCCACGCCGTCGGCGTCCATGTCGGCCAGTCGCGTCGACGCGTCCCAGCACTCCGCGCCGACCGGGCGGAACTCCGTCTCCCCCACCATGATCATGGCGGCCCGCTCGGAGTCGACCCGCAACCACGGCCAGCCGGACCCACCGCACGCCGCGCCGAGGTCCGGCCACCCCTTCGGTACGACGTGGGTGTGCACGTCGACCACACCTGCGGGCATCAGCCCTTGCCCGGGTGCAGGGTGCCGCAGTCGGCGCAGGTACGCGCCGCCTCGTCGGCGTAGAACGCCTGGAACACCGGCGGGAGATCGGCGGCGATGTCGCGGACCTGCAACTCCACCTCGTGCACCTTGTTGCCGCACTCGGGGCAGTACCACTGGAAGGTCTCCAGCGTGCCCTCCTCACGGACCCGCTCGACGACCACACCGATCGAGCCGGCCTCCGGCCGCTGCGGGGAGTGCGGGGTGTTGCGCGGCAACATCCACATCTGACCCTCGCGTACGTGCACCGTACGCGGCCCCTCCGGGGTCATCAGGTTGATGTGCATGTTGCCCTTGACCTGGTAGAAGAACTCCTCGTACGGGTCCACGTGGAAGTCGGTGCGCTGGTTGGGCCCGCCCACCACCATGACGATGAAGTCGTCCCCGCCGGGGAACATCTCCTTGTTGCCCACCGGCGGCTTCAACAGGTGCTGGTTGTCAGCGATCCAGCCCGGAAAGCTGAACGGTTCGGCGATCTCACTCACTACTGACCTCCCGAGGGAAGAAGGGCCACGGCCTGGATCTCGATGAGCAGGTGCGGGTGCGGCAACTGGTGCACCGCCACCGTCGTACGGGTCGGCCCGGACGCGTCGAAGAACTCCGCCCACACCTCGTTGTAACCACCGAAGTCGTTCATGTTGACCAGGTAGGACGTCACCTGGACGAGGTCGGTGAGGTCCGCGCCGACCGAGCGCAGCAGGTCCCGCACGTTCTCGATGACGGCCCGCGTCTGCACCCGGATGTCCAGGTTGGTCGTGCCGAGTTCGTCCACCTCGACACCGGCGAAGCTGTTGTCCGGCCGCCGTGACGACGTACCGGAGACGAAGACGAACCCGCCCGCGACCTTGACGTGGGGAAACGCCCCCCGAGGAGCCGCCTTCCCGGCGACGACCCGCGCGGTCACGACGACGCCCGCAGCGACGCGGTGCCGAGCTTCTCGACCACCGCGCGGACGTGCGCGCCGGGACGCAGCGGAACGGCCGCGGTGGCGGCCCCGGCCAGGAAGACCCACCCGGACTCCAACCGCACCCCGTGCCGCCCGGCCAGCCGGATGCCCTCGTCGAGCGCCCGGCGCGGATCACCGAGGATCGCGGCCGTCGAGCCGACCTGCGCCACGCGGCCGTCGACCTCCAGCAGCACGCCGAGGTTGTCCAGGCCCGCCGGCACCGGCGACCACGCCCCGATCACGAACGCGGCGGCCGAGGTGTTGTCGGCGATCACGTCCGGCAGCGAGAAGCGGAAGTCCGCGTACCGGGAGTCGATCAGCTCGATGGCCGGGGCGACCGCGCGGACCGCGTCGGCGAAGTCGCCGACCGGCTCACCCGGCTCGGGCAGCCGGTCCAGCAGGAACGCCACCTCCGGCTCGACCCGGGGATGGATGTACGCGGACGGGTCCACCACACCACCGTCGGGCACCCGCATCGCGTTGGTGAGCCGCCCCCAGATCACCTCGTCCACGCCGACCTGGGCCATCTTCGCCCTGCTGGTCAGCCCCATCTTCAGCCCCACCAGCCGCTCACCGGCGTCGACCCGGCGCTGGATCAGCGCGGCCTGCACGGCGTACGCGGCGTCCACGTCGAGGCCGGTCTCGGCGGCGAGTTGCGGGATCGCGGTGGCCGTTCCGGCCGCCGCCCCCAACTTCTCGGCGATCCCCGCGATGTCCGGTCCGATCATGCTGCGTCGTCCTCCGTCCGCGACCGCGGGTCACGCGAACGCTCCGTGCCGGCCAGGTCGAGTGCCACGTCCACGATCATGTCCTCCTGGCCGCCGACCATCCGGCGGCGGCCCAGCTCGACCAGGATCGACCGGACGTCCACGCCGTACTTCACGGAGGCCCGCTCGGCATGCCGCAGGAAGCTGGAGTAGACACCCGCGTACCCCAGGGAGAGCGTCTCCCGGTCCACCTGGACCGGCCGGTCCTGCAACGGGCGGACGATGTCGTCAGCGGCGTCCATCAGCGCGAACACGTCGCAGCCGTGCTTCCAGCCGTGCAGCTCGGCGACCGCGACGAAGACCTCCAGCGGCGCGTTGCCGGCGCCCGCGCCCATGCCGGCGAGGGAGGCGTCGACCCGGACCGTCCGGCCGTTCGGGGCGCCGGGGCCGGCCGGCCCGGAGCCGGTGACCCGGCCGTGTTCGACGGCGAGCACGCTGTTGGCGACACCGAGCGACAGGTTGTGGTGGGCGTGGATGCCGATCTGCGTCTCCGGCGCGAGGACCTGCCGGTACGCGTCGACCCGCTGCGCCACGTCGGACATCAGCAGGCGGCCACCGGAGTCGGTGACGTAGACGCAGTGCGCCCCGTACGACTCCATCAGCTTGGCCTGCCCGGCCAGCCCCGCCGGATCGTTCATGTGCGACATCATCAGGAACCCGGCGACGTCCATGCCGTTCTCCCGGGCCCACGAGATGTGTTGGGCACTGATGTCCGCCTCGGTGCAGTGCGTGGCGATGCGCACGCTGGTCACCCCGAGCGCCTTCGCCGCCTTCAGGTCGGCGATGGTGCCGATGCCGGGCAGCAGCAGCGTGGTCAGCTTCGCTGTGGTCAGCACCTCGGCCGCGGCGGAGATCCAGTCGGCGTCGCTGGCCGCGCCGTGACCGTAGTTGACGCTGGACCCGGCGAGCCCGTCACCGTGCGCCACCTCGATGGCGGCCACCCCGGCGGCGTCCAATGCGGCGGCGATCGTCCGCACCTGGTCGACCGTGTACCGGTGGGCGATGGCGTGCATGCCGTCGCGCAGGGTCACGTCCTGGATGTACAGGTCGGTCATGCCACCGCTCCCGTCGAGCGCAGGGCGACCAGCCGCTCCGCGGTCCGCAGCGCGGCGGAGGTCATGATGTCCAGGTTCCCGGCGTACGCGGGCAGGTAGTGCCCGGCGCCGGAGACCTCCAGGAACACCGACACCTGAAGGGCGGTGAGCTGACGCCCGAGCGTCGGCAGGTACGCCTCGACCCGGTCGAACTGCACGTCCTGCTTGAGCCGGTACCCGGGGACGTACTCCTGCACCGCGGCGACCATCTCGGTGACCGAGGCGGCGATGGCGCTGCGGTCGGCGTCGACGTCCGGGCAGAGGCAGTAGACGGTGTCGCGCATGAGCAGCGGCGGGTCGGCCGGGTTCAGCACGATGATCGCCTTGCCGCGTTCGGCCCCGCCGACCACTTCGATGGCCCGGGCCGTGGTCTCGGTGAACTCGTCGATGTTGGCCCGGGTGCCCGGACCGGCGGACTTCGACGCGATCGAGGCGACGATCTCCCCGTACGCGACCGGCGTGACCCGGCGGACCGCGGCGACGATCGGCACGGTCGCCTGCCCGCCACAGGTCACCATGTTGACGTTCGGCTCGTGCAGGTGCTCGTCCAGGTTGACCGGCGGCACCACGTACGGGCCGAGCGCGGCCGGGGTCAGGTCGACGACGGTCCGGCCATGTGCCCGCAGCACCTCGTCGTGGCGTCGGTGCGCCCCGGCCGAGGTGGCGTCGAAGACCAGCTCGACGTCGGCGAACTCGGGCATCGCGACCAGCCCGTCCACGCCGTCGGCGGTGGTGGCCACGCCGAGTCGGCGGGCCCGGGCCAGACCGTCGGAGGCCGGGTCGATGCCGGCCATCGCCACCATCCGCAGGCTGTCACTCAGCCGCAGGACTTTAATCATCAGATCGGTGCCGATGTTGCCGGAACCGAGAACCGCCACTCCGACGCTCATGCCGACACTCCGCTTCGCTCCGTGCCGCCCTGAGCGTTCACCAACCTGCGCCGATGATTCGCTCGCTGACGCTCGCTCACTTGTCGCCTCCGTCGCTGAAGCAGGTGCGCACCGAGCCGAGCCCGGAGATCCGTGCCTCGTACGCGGCCCCGGGAGTGACCGGGACCATCGGGCCGAGTGCACCGGAGAGCACCACGTCCCCGGCGCGCAGCGGGTCACCGGCGCGGGCCAGGGTGCCGGCCAGCCAGTGCAGGGCGTGCAGCGGGTTGCCCAGGCAGGCCGCGCCCGCGCCGACCGAGACCGGCTCACCGGCGTGCTCCAGCACCATCCCGCACAGTCGCAGGTCGACGTCGGCGAGCCGACGCGGCGTGGTGCCGAGCACGAAGAGCCCGCTGGAGGCGTTGTCGGCCACGGTGTCCACGATGGAGATGTCCCAGGCGGCGATGCGCGAATCGACGATCTCGATCGCCGGCAGCACGTGGTCGACAGCGCGGATCAGGTCGACTGTCGTGATCTGCGGATCCGACAGATCCTTGTCGAGCACGAACGCGATCTCCGCCTCGACCCGAGGCTGGAGCAGCCGGTCGATGGGCACCTCGACCCCGTCACCCACCGCCATGGCGTCGGTCAGCATGCCGAAGTCCGGTTGGAACACCCCGAAGGTCTCCTGCACCGCCCGGGACGTCAACCCGATCTTCGCGCCGACCCGGCGTTCACCGCGACCCTGCCAGGCCCGCGCCTGGAGTTGCTGCACGCGGTACGCGGACTCGACGTCCCCCTCCGGCAGCAGCCGCCCGCGCAGCGGCGGGCACGGCTTGCCGGTGCTGCGGGCGTCGGCCAGCTCCCGGTTGGCGGCCTCGATGTCAGCTTCCACGTTCGCTCCCTCGCTCACGACAGGTCCACGCAGACGTTGGTGAGTTCGGAGTAGAAGTTCAGCGAGTGCACGCCGCCCTCCCGACCGATTCCGGACGCCTTCACCCCGCCGAACGGGGTCCGCAGGTCACGCAGGAACCAGGTGTTGACCCAGACGATGCCGGCGTCCAGCCGGACGCCGGCGCGGTGCGCGACACCCACGTCCCGGGTCCACACCGTCGCCGCCAGGCCGTACTCGGTGCCGTTGGCCAGCGCGTACGCCTCGTCCTCGGTGTCGAACGGCGCCACGTGCACCACCGGGCCGAAGATCTCCTCCCGGTTGGTGCGGGCGTCCGGGCCGAGCCCGGTGAGCACCGTCGGCTGCACGTACGACCCGCCGTCACGGGCGTCGCCGAAGGTGGGCGAGCCGCCGCCGGTCAGCACCTCGGCGCCCTCGGAGCGGGCCAGGTCGTACGCGCCGAGCACCTTCGCCCGGTGCTGGTGGGAGATCAGCGGCATGGTGGCGGTCGCCTCGTCGGTCGGCCAGCCGTACGCCAGCTCGCCGGCCCGCTTCGCCAGCCGGGCGGTGAACTCCTCGAAGACCGGGCGCTGCACGTAGATGCGTTCGGTACACAGGCACACCTGGCCGCCGTTGGTGAAGCTGGACCGCACCGAGCCGGCCACCGCGGCGTCCAGGTCGGCGTCGGCGAAGACCAGGCCGGCGTTCTTGCCGCCCAACTCGAAACTGACCGCCTTCACACCGTCTGCGGCGGCCCGCATGATCGCGCCGCCGGTGGCCGACTCGCCGGTGAAGGTGATCGCGTCCACGCCCGGGTGGCGGGTGAGGAACTCCCCCGCCGAGTCCGGCCCGAACCCGTGCACCAGGTTGAACACGCCCTCCGGCACGCCTGCCGCGGCCATCACCTCGGCGAGCAGCGTCGCCGAGGCGGGCGTCTCCTCGCTGGGTTTGACCACCACCGCGTTGCCGCAGGCCAACGCGGGCGCGACCTTCCAGGTGAGCAGCAGCAGCGGCAGGTTCCACGGCACGATGACCGCGACCACGCCGACCGGCTTCCGCAGCGCGTAGTTGAGCGCCCGACCGCCGGTCGGGGTGACGGTCGTGAACGACTCGGTGGGCGCGGTCGCCACGATCTCCGCGAACGCCCGGAAGTTCGCCGCGCCACGGGGGATGTCCAGTGTGCGGGCCTGGGAGATGGACTTGCCGGTGTCGGCGACCTCGGCGGTGACCAGGTCGTCGAAGCGGCGCTCCAGCTCGTCGGCGACCCGGCGCAGCACCTCGGCGCGTTCCCGCTCCCCCATCCGGCCCCACGGCCCGCGCACCGCCGCCCGCGCGGCGGCCACCGCATCGTCCACCGTGGACTTCGACGCCTCGTCCACCGCGAAGACCGGCTCGCCGGTCACCGGGCTGACCTTCGTGAACGTCGACCCACCGTCGACGAACTCACCGGCGACGAAGTTACGCAACCGCTGCGGGTCGCCGTGCCCGTGGCCGGTCATCAGTCGTGGATCCCAGTTGCCGGTCATCCGCGCCTCCCTCGACTCAGCGCCGCGCCGATCGCACCGACCAGCAGCACCGCGGCTCCGCCGACGACCGCGCCGAGCACCCGGTGCTGTCGGCGCACCCGGCGGCGCACCTGGGCGTACGGGGTGGTGGAGAACGACACCAACTCGTACTGCGAAACGTACCGGCCGGGCAGGGCGCGTTCCAACGCGTGCTCCACCCGCCGTCGGGCCTGGAAGACGGGCGAGGCGACCTTGTCCCGCATCTCCACGAAGTTGGTCAACGCCATCGTCGCGATGGCCTCGGCGTTCTCCTGCCGGCGTCGCTGGAACAGCGGCAGCGCCGCCGCCCAGTCGTCGGCGCACTCGTCCAGGCAGCGGTCCAACTCGACCACGTCCTCGAACGCGCAGTTGGCGCCCTGACCGTAGAAGGGCACGATCGCGTGCGCCGAGTCACCGAGCAGGCCGACGATCCCGTTGACCTGCCAGGGGGTGCAGCGGACCGTGCCGAGCACGCCCACCGGGTTGTGCTGGTAGTCGTCGACCAGGTTCGGGGCCAGCGGGATGACGTCCGGGTAGTGGTCGGCGAAGTGCCGTTCGATCTCCGCCGGGCCGGTCAGCGAGGCGAAGCTTCCGGCGCCGTCGTTGGGCCAGAACAGCGTGCAGGTGAAGGACCGGTCCGGATTCGGCAGGGCGATCATCATGGAGGTGCCGCGCGGCCAGATGTGCAGGGCGTCCGGGTCCAGGGCGAAGTCCCCGCCCAGCGGCGGGATCGTCAACTCCTTGTAGCCGTAGTCGAGGAAGTCCACGCTCTCGTCCAGCAGCCCGTACGCGAGCAACTGCCCCCGCACCGCGGACCCGGCGCCGTCGGCGCCCAGCACGACCGACGCCTTGGCCGCGACGGTGCCCTGCGGGGTGTCGAAGCTGAGCGAGCCGTCGGTCGGGTCCAGCCCGACGAGGCGGTGGTCGAAGACGACCCGCACGCCGGGCAGGGCGGCGGCCTCGTCCAGCAGGGCGTTGTTCAGCGCGCCCCGACTGATCGAGTTGATCGCCCGGTCACCGGCCGCGCTGTACGACTGGAACTGCTGCTCCCCCTCGACCGGGTGGATCATCCGGCCCCGCATCGGCAACGCGTCGGTCATCACCTGCTCGGCGAGCCCGATCCGGCGCAGGGCGTCCAGGCCCCGCTCGGAGAGCGCCAGGTTGATCGAACGGCCCCGCTCGGCCGTGCCGTCGCGCGGGTCGGACCGACGCTCGTAGAGGGCCACCGGGTAGCCCCGCCGGGCCAGGAAGCAGGCGGCCAGACAGCCGGCCAGCCCGGCGCCGATGATCGCGATCTCGTCGCGCCGCGCGGTCACGGGTTCACCTGCCCGACCGTCGCCGCGAGCGCGGCAGCCGCACGCCAGCAGTCGAGGTAGGTGGAGTAGAGCGGCACCGGGGCGAACCGGACGATGTCCGGCTCCCGGGCGTCGGCGATGACGCCGTGCTCGTACCGCAGGCGTTTGGTCAGCTCGGCGGCGCTGCCGGCCCCGATGCGCACCGAGAGCTGGCAGCCACGCCGGGCCGGGTCGCGCGGGGTGACCACGCGCAGCGGCCGGTCGACGACGACCTGGTCGAGCAGCGACTCCAACCAGCCGGTGAGCCGCAGGCTGCGGGCCCGCAACGCGGGCATGCCGACCGAGTCGAACAGCTCCAGTGAGGTACGCACCGGGCCCATCGCGAAGATCGGCGGGTTGGAGATCTGCCACGCCTCCACAGTGGCCGGTGGCCGGGACACCGGGGTCATCTCGAACCGGGTGGCCGCCGCGGTGCTCCACCACCCCTCGAAGCGGGGCAGGTCCGGATCGCCGAGGTGCCGCTCGTGCACGAAGACGCCAGCGAGGGCACCCGGTCCGGAGTTCAGGTACTTGTAGGAGCACCAGGCGGCGAAGTCGACGTCCCAGTCGTGCAGGGCCAGCGGCACGTTGCCCACCGCGTGGGCCAGGTCCCAACCGACCACCGCGCCCGCGGCCCGACCGGCAGCGGTGATCGCCGGGATGTCCAGCAGCTCGCCGGTGAGGTAGTTGACCCCGCCGAGCAGCACCAGGGCCACCCGGTCGCCCTCGGCGGCCAGGTAGTCGGTCACGTCCTCGGTGCGCAGCGAGGTCTCGCCGTCGCGGGGGCGCAGCCGGACCACCGTGTCGTCCGGGTCCAGACCGTGGAACCGGGCCTGGCTGCGCACCGCGTAGCTGTCCGAGGGGAACGCGGCGTCCTCGATGACGATGCGGGTGCGGGCGCCGGCCGGGCGGTAGAAACTCACCATCAGCAGGTGCAGGTTGACGGTGAGGGAGTTCATCACCACGGTCTCCGCGGGCCTGCCGCCGACCAGTCGGGCGGCCGGTGCGGTCAACAGCTCGTGGTACGGCAGCCAGGCGCGCTCCGCCTCGAGGTGACCCTCGACGCCGAGCCGCCCCCAGGCGTCCAGGTCGGCGAGGAGTTCGTCGCGGGTGGCCCGGGGTTGCAGGCCGAGCGAGTTGCCGGCGAGGTACGCCGCCTCGGGGTGGTCGCCACCGTCGGCCGGCGGCACGTGGAACAGGTGTCGGTGGCCCGGGTCGGCCTCGTCCAGCCGGTGTGCCTCGTGTTCAGGGGTGTGCATGTCTCGCTCTCCGGTCACATCGCGGTACGGGCCGACCACAGCTCGGGGAAGACCACCCGCGCCATGCTGCGCTGCAACCATGCCAGGCCGGCGGAACCGCCGCTGCCGACCTTCGCGCCCATCGTCCGCTGCACCGCTTTCACGTGGTTCCAGCGCCAGTCCCCGAACTCCTCGGCGACCGCGCTCAACGCCTCGCCGAGCATGCGCAGGTGGTTGTCCGGGGCGGCGTCGTCGTAGACGCGCACCCAGGCCGCCTCGACCAGCGGGTGCGGATCGTGCTCGACGGACACGTCCCGGTTCAGCAGGTCGGCGGGGAGGTCGAAGCCGCGCCGGGCGAGCAGCGCCAGCACGTCGTCCCAGAGGCTCGGGGCGGCCAGTGCGCTGGTCAACTCGGCGTACACCTCGGTCTGCCGACGGAACGGTCGGATCAGCGCCGGGTCGCGCAGCCCGAGCAGGAACTCCAACTGCCGGTACATGGCCGACTGGAAGCCGGACGCCTCGCCGAGCAGGTTGCGGAACCTGTTGAAGTCCGCCGGGCTCATCCAGCGCAGACCCTGCCAGGCGGCGTTGAGCCCCTCCAGGTGCAGCTTGGCCCGGCGCAACGGGGCCAGCGCCTCCCAGACCTGGTCGGCGCGGATCAGCCGCTGGGTCTCCCGCAGCTCGTGGCAGGTCAACCCGAAGTACAGCTCCATGATCTGACTGACCATCAGGAAGGACATCTCGCCCGGGTCGCTGCTCAGCGGGTGCTGCATCTTGTGCAGGGCGCTGGCCTGCACGTACGCGTCGTACGGCACCATGTCGGCGAACTCCAACGTCGGCTCGCCACCGGTGCGCGCCGCCTGGGCGGCCCGCTGCCCCGGGGTCACCGGTCGCACCGCGGCGGGGCGGGTCGGGGCCCGCCGCTCCGTCTGCTCCACCATCTCGTCTCCCTCCCCCGGACTGGCCGACGTCATGATCCCGCGGCTGGATCGGCCGATGGAATGCCGAATCAACGGCGCTCGCCTCGTTCTCCTGACGAACGAAAGCCAACTAGGCGAAGCCGGTTCACGAAAGTAAGGTCTGAGCGTGGACGACATGGACTGGGCGCTGCTGCGCGAGTTGCAGGCCGACGCGCGGCTCTCCTTCAGCGAGTTGTCCCGACGGGTGCACCTGTCGCCACCGGCGGTGGCCGAGCGGGTACGCCGACTGGAGGAGGCCGGGGTCATCACCGGCTACCACGCCCACGTCGACCTGAGCCGGGCCGGTCGCACAGTCGTCGCGCTGATCCGGATGTCCTGCTACGGCGCGCGCTGCATCCTGCACGACGCGTCGGTCGCCGGCTGGCCGGAGATCCTGGAGATCCATCGGATCACCGGTGACGCGTGCAGCGTGTTGAAGGTGGCCGCCGGCTCGATCGGCGCGTTCGAGGGGGTCATCGACCGGCTCGCCCCGTACGGCCAGCCGTCGAGCACGATGGTCCTCTCCTCCCCGCTGGGCTGGCAGCCGATCACCCCGCTCCCCTCCGCCCGGGCCACCCCCCGGCAACGCTGAGCCACCCGCCCCGCCCCTGCCCGCCTGCGGGTTTGCCTCCGCGCCAACGGGAAAGCAGCGCGCGTGCCCAGGGGAGGGTTCCGGCGGTCGTCGCCGGTTGGGGGGTAATCATGCAGGGAATCCGCACTGTCAACCGTGCGATCTCGTCCGTACTGGCACTGGTGGGGCTGATCGGGGCGTTCGTCCTGATGTCGGCCGCCCCGGCGCGAGCCGGCGAGAACACCTTCGTCGAGGTGACACCGAACAGCGCCCAGGCCGGTAGCCGGGTCACCATCCGGGCGAACTGCGACAACGACAACAACAGCCGGCAGGCCAGCGTGCACTCCGACGCGTTCGGGTCTGTCACGCTCAGGCCGGACCGGGGGTTCCTGACCGCGCAGGCCTCCATCCCGCGGGACAAGCAGGCCGGTGACTACCCGGTCGACCTGCGTTGCGAGAACGGGCAGACGGCCTCCACCACGCTGACCGTGCTGAACATGGCCTCACCCAGCAAGGGACCGGCGACCGGTGGCGGCGGGACGGCCGGTGGTCGCGGCACCGGGTCACTGCTGGTGCTCGGCGGCGTGGCGCTGGTGGGTACCGCCATCGCGCTCGGCATGGCGGGCGGGCGGCGTCGGACCGGAGCCGGCTCCTGAGCCGGACGACAGATGAGCCGCAGATCCGCGCGTGCGCGGCCGGACCGCCGCGCCCGCCTCCGGGCCGGGCCGGCGCTGCGCGCGTCCGGCCGGCTGGTGGCCCGCGCGTCCGGCCGGCTGCGCCGGGTCGCCGGGCAGGCCGGGTTGGCCAGCGTCACCACCACCGATCCGGCCACCCGACCGCTGCCACCCAGGCGTCCGGCCGCAGGGGCGTCGCCGTCGACTCGACGCCGCTTCGGTACGGGCCCGGGGCTGCCGGTGCTGGCCGTCGCCACCCTGATGGTGCTGATCGTGGCGATGCTCGGCGTCGAGCAGGTGACCGGCATGAGCCTGTTGCCGGATCGACTGAGCGCCGGTTTCCGACCGCCGCCGAAGAAGTTCCCGGTGCTGTCGTCGAGCCGCCCGACCAGCCTCGCCATCGAGAAGATCGACCTACGGGCCCCGGTGCACGACGTGGGCATCGCCCCGGACGGCACCATCGCCGTGCCGGACGTGGGCCGCGCGCAGGAGGCCGGCTGGTACGACCAGGGGCCGACCCCCGGCCAGTACGGCCCGGCGGTGATCGTCGGGCACGTCGACACCACCAGCGGGCCGGCGGTCTTCCACCAACTCCGCGAACTGCGCGCCGGTGACCAGATCGAGGTGACCCGCACCGACCGGAGCGTGGCGGTCTTCGAGGTGGACTCGGTGGAACGATTCGACAAGGGGCGACTGCCGGTGGACGAGGTGTACGGCGACTTCAGCCGCCCGAGCCTGCGCCTGATCACCTGCGGCGGTCAGTGGGTCGGCGGTGAGACCGGCTACTCGGACAACGTGGTGGTCTTCGCGTCGCTGGTCGAGGCGCGTCAGGGTTGAGGCCGAACGTCGAGGTAGTCGGCGAGCCGTCCGGCCCCGGTGAGCATGGCCCGACCGCGCTCGGTGAGCCGTTCGCGCCACTGCCCGAGTGACCCGGCGAGTGGTTCGGCACCGCCGGCGTCGCGTACCCGGCGCAGCACTGTCGCGATGTGGTCGAGCCGGTAGCCGCCCCTGCGGAGCAGGTGGGCCAGTTCCGCGTCCCGGACGTCGTCGGGTGCGTAGACGCGGTGCCGGGTCACGGGGTCGCGCTGCGGTCGCAGAACGTCGGCCGCCTCCCACTTGCGCAGGGTCGCGGGGCGCAGACCGAGCCGGTGCGCCACCACGCTGATCGGCACGGCGCTGCTACTGCGCGCTGGGGGCTCTGCCCCGACGAGGGTCGCGACCGCCGCCTCGACCGTGTCCAGCGTCGCCCGGTCCCGTTGCAGCAGTGCGTGACTCTGGTCGATCCGGCGCAGCGCCGTGTCGATCTCGCCCCGGTTCACGGCACGCATGATGTCGCCGCCGGCCGCATGGCCGTGGCCGGCGACCAGCGCCAGGAAGGCGTTCAACGCCCTGACATGCACCTCGGTGAACCGGCGGTAGCCGCTCGGCGTGCGCTCGGCGGGCGGCAGGACGCCCTCCCGCTCGTAGTTGCGGACGGCCTGCGCGGAGAGCCCGTGCCGGCGGGCCAGATCGACCGGCCGGTACACCCCTTGGTTTGAGGGTTTCACAGGCACCACCGGCGGCCTTTCGCGACAAAGCTTAAACGGGTGGTTCAACGATACCGTTGATGCAATGACATCCCTTCTCGACCTGCTCTCCGGATCGCCGTCACTGCTCGCGCTCGGCGAGCCGACACATGGCGAATCCGCCTTCCTCCAGGTCCGCAACGAGGCTTTCCTGACGCTGGCCGAGCACGGCTACCGGTCGATCGCGCTGGAGAGCGACCGGTCCGCGGGACTGATCGCGGACGAGTTCGTGCGGGGCGCGGCCGTGCCGCTCGACCGTGCCCTCGCCGAGGGTTTCAGCCACGGGTTCGGCACCGCCCCCGCCAACCGCGACCTGCTCCTGCGGATGCGCGAGTGGAACGCCGGACGGCCGGACGACCAACACCTGAGGTTCCACGGCTTCGACGCCCCGCTGGAGATCGACACCGCCCCGAGTCCACGGCGCCACCTCACCCGGGTGTGTCGGTTCCTCGACCTCGACCGGGTTGCGGAGATCGACGACCTGATCGGGGACGAAGCGCGGTGGAGCGACACCGCCGCGATCTGGGAGCCCGGCAGATCGGTGGGGCGTTCGACCGACGCCCAGCGCCTGCGGGTGATCGCCGACGACCTGCTGACCGAGTTGTACCTACAGGCGGCCCGGCGGCCCGAGGGCTGGCGGGCGGCGTTGGTCCACGCCACGTCCGCTGTCGCGCTGCTGCGGTATCACGCCGCGGCCGCCGCGCCACTGGCCCCCGAGGAACGCCTCGCCCACCTGGCCGGGGTCCGGGACGCGCTGATGGCCGAGAACCTGCTCGCCATCCGGGCGGTCGAGGCAGACCGTGGGCCGACGCTGGTGTTCGCGCACAACGCGCACCTTCAGCGTCACGGGAGCACGATGACGGTGGGCACGACCGAGGTGTCGTGGGTCGGAGCCGGCGCGATCGTCGCATCGCTGTCGGGTGACCGGTACGCGGTGATCGTCGGCAGCCTCGGCGCGAGCCCCACGCTCGGCATCGGGGCACCCGCCGCGTCCACCTACGAGGGCGTACTCCAGCAGAAGCTCGGCCTTCCCGGTTATGTCCGGGCATCCGACATCGGCCCCGCGCAACGGCGGGAGCACGACTACCGCTACTTCCCCCTGGATCAGGCCACCGTCGACCACGCGGACGCCGTGCTGCACATCCCGACCGGCGTCGACGCGGCGGTGCTCGCCGCTCGCATCCTGGCGCTGCCCGGCGTCGAGCAGGTGCTCGCGAGCAAGGAGAACGGGTCGCCCGAGGCCGCCTGGGGCGACCGCTTCTTCTACGTCGGCCCGGACCGACGCCAGCCGTTCGCCACCATCGTCGAGCACGACGTGCCCGGCTTCGACGAGGCATCCGAGCTGGGCCGACCGGGGGTCTTCCGCCTCAACCTGGACCTGGGTCGAGCTGAGTTCGAGCGGGTGTTCGGCTTCCCGCCCAAGGCATTCGAGGAGCACCGGGGCGACTTCGACTTCGCCCGGCTGGACACCCTCCTGCCGCACCCGTCCTACGCCCGGTACGCCTTCGGCAGCATCGTCATGCCCGGCCCGCAGATGCTGCCCGAGATCGACCGGCTGCTGGCCATCGCGCACGCCCGCGCGACGGAGCGGCACGAGCGCGCGGCACGCCGGACGACCGACCAGCGGGAGTGAGCCGGCCGGTATTCGCGTCGATCCGGCCGCGACGAGGGATCAGGCGGCGGCTTCGGGCTCGCGCAGGTCGAGCCAGTCGGCCCAGCGGGGGTCGGGAGCGCGGTGCCCGAGGACACGCCAGGCGGTGCCCTTCGGCGCGGCGGGCAGCGCGTGTAACCGCCACCCCATCTCGGCCGGGGTCTTGTCGCCCTTGGTGTGGTTGCAGCGGGCGCACGCGGCCACCACGTTCTCCCAGGCGTGCCGGCCGCCCCGGCTGCGCGGGAAGACATGGTCGATGGTCTCGGCGGCACCCCGGCAGTAGGCGCACCGCCAACCGTCCCTGGCGAAGATCGCACGCCGGGACAACCCGACGTGCGTCCGATACGGCACCCGGACGAAGCGCGTCAACCGGACCACGGACGGCACCGGGAGCGCGTCGCGCGCGCTGTGCAGAATGCCGTCGCCGTCGGCGACGCAGACCGCCTTGGCGGAGAGGACGAGGATCGCGGCGCGGCGCACCGACACGACACACAGCGGCTCGTAGGTGGCGTTGAGGACCAACGCGCCGGAGCCCACCGTGGGTCGTATGTCAGGCATCGCGCTCACCCTCCCGGTTCAGCGGCAGCTGCGAACCGCCGCCGACCGGGGCAGGGCACGACGGCCCAACCGGGCGACGCCGGGCCGATCACCGACGTCCGTTGCGCCAATAGTCCCTGATCGGACCCCGGATTGCACGTACTAATCCCGCATGGGGTATGAGGATCATCCGCGTCCGGTCCGATCGCCGTACCGAGCTGGGAGAAGTCCGGCGTTGCCGGACACGTGTCGGCGGCTCACCCGGTCGGTGGGCCGGCGACGGGCCCGCTGACCCCTTGCGGTACGAAGACAGGGTGAGTGCCGCCAGCGTGACGCCCCTTGCCCTGCCCGACGCCGTTTCGGTGAGCTGCCAGGGCAGCACCTCCTGTGAGTGGATCTACAGCATCACCAGGTCGGCCTGGTTCGCCGAGGGCAGTTACTGGATCCTGCTCAAACCGCTACGGGTGCTGCTGATCCTGGCGCTGGCGATGGTGGCCCGCTGGGCCGTGCACCGGACGATCAACCGGTTGGTCCGCACGACCACCGACGGCGCGGTGCCGACGATGCTGCGACCGCTGCGGGAGCGGGTGCCCAGCGCGGCGGTCGACCCGGCCGAGTTCGTGCCCGAGCGGCGACGGCAGCGGGCCGAGGCGATCGGTTCGGTGCTGCGCAGTCTGACCACCGCGTTCGTCTTCGGCATCGCGCTGCTGATGATCCTGCGCGAGTTCAGCTTCGACCTGGCCCCACTGCTGGCCAGTGCGGGGATCGCCGGCGTGGCGCTGGGCTTCGGTGCGCAGAGCCTGGTCAAGGACCTGATCGCCGGCCTCTTCATGCTGATCGAGGACCAGTACGGCGTGGGCGACAACGTCGACCTGGGTGAGGCGATGGGCGTGGTCGAGGCGGTCGGCCTGCGCGTCACCACGGTGCGCGACGGTCGCGGGGTGCTCTGGTACATCCGCAACGGCGAGATCATCCGGGTGGGCAACAAGAGCCAGGGCTGGGCCCTGGTGGTGGTGGACCTGCCGATCGGGTTCAACAGCACCGAGGAGGCCACCGCCGTCCTGCGGACCGCCGCCGCCTCGGTCGCTGTGGACCCGGAGCTGTCCCCGGAGATCGTCGAAGCGCCCGAGGTGCTGGGTGTCGAGCAGGTGACCGTCGACGGCGCGGTCATCCGGACGGTGGTGAAGACGACCGCGGACGGGCAGTTCGCGGTGGGCCGCGAGCTGCGTCGGCGGCTCGCGGAGGCGCTGGAGAACTCCGGGATCACCGCGCAGATCGCCGCCGCCCGCATCTTCCCCGGGGTTCCGACCCGACCGTTGTCGGACAACGAGACTGGTCAGGGCGGCGCCACCTGACCCAGGCAACACTGTCCGCCGATGCAGGGGTCGCCAGCCACCCGGCCCCTCAGGTATCGTCCGTTCGTTCAGTCGGGGAAGCGACGATCGATCCGTTCGCCCTAGCCAGTTGTCAGACGATCGGGCAGAATCCGGGGCACGCGTTCCCGCCGGAGCGTGATCACATCCTCGCTGATCCGCAGATCTGACGAGTGCTTCCGGCCGGGCTGCCACGAGCGGCCAAACCGGGGCCGATGGAGGCGACGGTGCCCGACGAGCGACCTTCCGCGGAAGGCCCCGCCACATTTCGCGAAGTGTTCGCCCAGCGCGAGTTCCGGGCTGTCTTCGTGGCTGGTGCGCTCTCCTGGGTCGGCGACTACGTCGCGAAGGCCGCGGTCACCCTTCTGGTCTACCAGCAGACCCGGTCTGTCGCGCTCTCCGCGGCCGCCTTCGCGGTCAGCTTTCTGCCGTGGCTGCTCGGTGGTCCCGTGCTCGCCGCACTGGCGGAGCGCCACCCGTACCGACGGGTGATGGTGACGTGTGACCTCATCCGGATGGCCTTGATGCTGCTCATCGCCGTCCCCAACCTGCCGTACCAGGCGGTGTTGGCACTGATCTTCGCCGCCACGCTGGCCAACCCACCGAGCCAGGCGGCGAAGTCCGCACTGATGCCACAGATGCTCACCGGGGACCGGTTGGTGCTCGGGTTGTCGCTGAACAGCAGCGTCGGGCAGGCGGCCCAGGTCGTCGGGTACGTGTTCGGCGCGGCCGTCGCCTCGATCGACCCGGAGGTCGCGTTGCTGTTCAACGCGGCCACCTTCGCCCTCTCGGCGCTGCTGGTCCGCCTCGGCGTACGGGATCGGCCGGCGTCGCTGGCCCTCGCACACCGCAGCCACCTGCTGCGGGAGACCCGCCAGGGGTTCGCCATCGTGTTCGGCACTCCGGTGTTGCGGTCGATCGCGGTGCTGGTGTTCAGCGCCATGCTCTTCTCGATCGTGCCCGAAGGTCTCGCCGCCGCCTGGGCCAATCAGGGCGCCAAGAGCGGTTTGAGCACCGGTGCGGCCCAAGCCGTGATCATGGTGGCCAACCCGATCGGCTTCATTCTCGGCGGGTTACTGGTGAGCCGGCTGGTCGGGCCGACCCGCCGGATGAAGCTGATGCGGCCGCTTGCGGTGTTCGCCCCGCTGGTGCTGGTGCCGTCGTTGCTCGACCCGCCGCCACTGGTGGTGGCGTTGCTGGCCGCCCTGTGCGGGTTCGCGGTCGCCGGCATGCTGCCGATGGCCAACGGGCTGTTCGTCCAGGCCCTGCCCGACGGTTTCCGCGCCCGCGCCTTCGGCGTGATGGCCACCGGTGTCCAGGTCATCCAGGGCCTCGCGGTGCTGGTCACCGGGCTGCTCGCCGAGCGGTTCCCCATCCCGGCGGTGGTCGGGCTCTGGAGTGCGGCCGGCGTCGTGCTCATGGCCGTGGCCGCACTGAGCTGGCCGGACCGGCAGACGATGGACGACGCGATCAGGGCCGCCTCGGCGGCCAACGCCGAGACGCCCCGCAGCACCGGCCACCCCGGAGACGGTGGCACGGCCGGCGCTCCCGAGCCGCGCACCGGCGACGGCCATCGCCGCCACGCGGTCACCTGATCGACTCACCGACGCGGGCGGGCCGGGCGGGCAACCCCACGGCATCCGGGTCCGCCGACCCGGCGTGATCCGACGCACGCCACGGGGGTCAGGTCGGGCCGGAGCGCACCTGGCAGGATGGAACGGTGAACCCCGCAGGCGAATCCGACCGTCCTGGTGCGTCGATGACCCTCTTCGAAGCGGTCGGCGGCGAGCCCACCTTCCGCAGGTTGGTCGACGAGTTCTACGCAGGCATCGCCACCGATCCCCTGCTGCGGCCCATGTACCCGGAGGAAGACCTCGGGCCGGCCGCCGATCGGATGACCCTGTTCCTGATGCAGTACTGGGGCGGCCCCAACACGTATTCCGCGCAGCGCGGCCACCCCCGGCTGCGGATGCGGCACGCGCCCTTCCGGATCGGCGCTGCCGAGCGGGACGCCTGGCTGCGCAACATGCGTCGCGCGGTGGACCGGCTCGACCTGGAGCCGACTATCGCCGCCACGCTCTGGGACTACCTGGAGCGGGCCGCGTACTTCATGGTCAACGTCGAGGACGACCCGGCCACCGGCGCCTGATCCACCCGGCGCGCGCCGCGTCAGAGCAACGCGCCCTCGTCGTGCAGCCAGTCCACGAAGCTGGTGGCCACCGCCGCGCCGCAGTCGAGCATCTCGACCAACAGCGCGTCGTGGGTGCCGGCGCCGAGCGGCACCTGAAGCTCGGCGTAGATCGGCAGTTGCCCGCGTTCGGTCGGGTCGCCGATGTACGCCTTGCAGAACCGGCGGGTGTGGTTCCACTCGTTCACCACCCGGTACGCCCGGTCGGCCCAGTCCGGCGGGACCGTGGCGTGCGGGCGGGCCCGCATGACCAGGATCTCGTCCTCCGGCCCTTCGAGGGTGACCAGCACCGCGTGCCGCTCCCACATGGCCAGCAGGTTGCCGTCGCCGTCGGCCAGGTAGCGCACGTCGAGCAGGTCGAGTGCGTCGCAGACCCGGCGCAGACTCACCGGCTCGACGGTGGCGGACATCTCGGTCAGCACGGGCCGCTCACTGCCCGGGCAGTCGTCCCCCGGCTGGCGAGGGCTTGGCGGCCCGACTCGCACCGCGCTCTCCATCGTGATCCCGCTTCGGGTTTCCGGATCGCCGCCGTCGGCGGGACCGGGGCGCCATGACCACCACGGCATCGCTCGCGCACCTCACTCCCCAGCGGATCCAGCCGCCTACGGTGCGTTGGATCCGAGCATGGACGGTACCCGGACAGCCGAGTTGAAGCACCCCCCCAACGACCGCCCCTGACCAGAAGAATGAGCCGGGCTCATCCGTTCGGACGACCCGCGAGGGGTGTCACGGCAAGATCCGTGGCCTTCTGCGACCAGGCCGCTCCGTATGGTCCCACCAGACCGACCCAACGACCCGCCACCCGCACCTGAACGTCGGGGCCGGCGGCCGGACCGTCAGCGGCACCGAGGAAACCCATCCGGACCACCCCCTGCACCAGCCGCTGCGACACCTCCACCGGCGCGGCGGGCGTCTCCTCCGGGGTGACCAGCACCGCCACGTGGTCGAGCAACGCGTCGCGGAGGGCACGTTGGCCGACCGCACGACCGGCCACCCCCTGCTCGCTCGCCGTCCGCAGGGTGCCCGCCGCCGCCTGCGCGATCCGTCGCAGCTCGACGACGGGCAGCGCCTCGACCTGCGTGCTCCGCGCCGGCGGCAGTGGCCACCGCCACGCCGCGTCCCGACGCGTCGGCAGGGCCACGCCGCCACGCTCCAACTCGCCCAGCAGGTCGGCGGCGGCCACCGTGACGTCCTCGGCCGACTCACCGGCCACCGTGCGGACCACCAGAACCTGCCACGGCAGCCGGGCCCACAGGGCGACCCGGCCGGGGCCACCGGTCGGCCGCAGCCGGACCGGAGCGAGCGGATCCAACCGGACCAGCCGGGCCAGGAAGGCTCCCGCGTCCGCCACCCCGCCGAGGCCGTGCGTCGGGGTCGCCGCCGCCCGGCCCGACGGCCCGGTCACACCACACCGCCCTGCGGGGCGTACGTGAGCAGGAAGTCCCGCTCCTCGGAGGTGATCCTCCGGGGCACCTGACGGGTCAGGTCGAACGGCACCAGCACCGAGCGGGCGCGGCTGGCCAGCACCTCACCGTCGTACAGCTCGTAGGCGACGGTGAACCGGGAGGCCCGGATCTCCTCCACCCACAGCTCGATCCGGACGGTGGGCGCCGCCTCAGCGGTGGCCCGCCCCAGGGCGTAGTCGACCGGGCGCAGGTAGTCGACCTCGTGCCGGCGGATCACCACCCCGTCGGCGAACGAGCCGACCCCCCAGGCCCGGCCGCCGGCGAACATCAACGCCACCCGCGCCTCCTCGTAGAGGGTGAGGAAGCGCGAGTTGTTGACGTGGCCGTACGCGTCCAGGTCGGACCAGCGCAGCGTGCAGTGGTAGACGAACCGGTCGGACACCGTCTCCGCCGGTCAGTCGCGGGTCAGCTTGCGGTAGGTCACCCGGTGCGGCCGGGCGGCCTCCGCGCCGAGGCGGTCGATCTTGTTCTTCTCGTACGCCTCGAAGTTGCCCTCGAACCAGAACCACTTGGACGGGTTCTGGTCGTCGCCCTCCCAGGCCAGGATGTGCGTGGCGACCCGGTCCAGGAACATCCGGTCGTGGGAGATGACCACGGCGCAGCCGGGGAACTCCAGCAGGGCGTTCTCCAGGCTGGACAGCGTCTCCACGTCCAGGTCGTTCGTCGGCTCGTCGAGCAGGATCACGTTGCCGCCGATCTTCAGGGTCAGCGCCAGGTTGAGCCGGTTGCGCTCACCACCGGAGAGCACCTTGGTCGGCTTCTGTTG
This sequence comes from Micromonospora sp. WMMD964, assembly GCF_029581455.1. Lineage (NCBI taxonomy): Bacteria > Bacillati > Actinomycetota > Actinomycetes > Micromonosporales > Micromonosporaceae > Micromonospora > Micromonospora sp. WMMD964. The sequence goes on from NZ_CP120860.1 coordinate 6,594,484, forward strand.
GTCCGGTCCCTTGAAGCCGAACGCGGCGATGTACGCCCGCGACGGCATCTCGACCTTGCCCACCATCAGGTAGTCCAGGCCGTCGGAGACGACCTCCCAGACGGTCTTGTCGCCGTTGAGGCCCTCGCGGTTCTGGTCGACGTACGACAGCGAGACGGTGGGGCCGACCCGGACCTCGCCGCTGGTCGGCTCCTCCAGCCCGACGATGGTCTTGAACAGGGTGGTCTTACCGACACCGTTGGGGCCGATGATGCCGACGATGCCGTTGCGCGGCAGCGAGAACGACAGGTCGTCGATCAGCAGCCGGTCGCCGAAGCCCTTGCTGAGGTTGTTCGCCTCGATCACCGTGCTGCCCAGGCGGGGGCCCGGCGGGATCTGGATCTCCTCGAAGTCGAGCTTGCGGGTCTTCTCCGCCTCGGTCGCCATCTCGTCGTACCGGTCGAGGCGGGCCTTCGACTTGGTCTGCCGGGCCTTGGCGTTGGAGCGGACCCACTCCAACTCCTCGGTGAGGCGCTTCTTCATCTTGGCGTCGCGGCGACCCTCGACGGCCAGGCGGGCGGCCTTCTTCTCCAGGTAGGTGGAGTAGTTGCCCTCGTACGGGTAGGTCCGGCCACGGTCCAGCTCGAGGATCCAGTTGGCGACGTTGTCGAGGAAGTACCGGTCGTGGGTGATCGCCATGACCGTGCCGGCGTACTTCGCCAGGTGCTGCTCCAGCCAGGAGACGCTCTCCGCGTCCAGGTGGTTGGTGGGCTCGTCGAGCAGCAGCAGGTCGGGCGCCTCCAGCAGCAGCTTGCAGAGCGCGACCCGGCGACGCTCACCACCGGAGAGCTGGGTCACGTCGGCGTCCGGCGGCGGGCAGCGCAGCGCGTCCATGGCCAACTCGAGCTTGGAGTCGACGTCCCAGGCGTCGAGGTGGTCCAGCTCCTCCTGGAGCTTGCCCATCTCCTCCATCAGCTCGTCGGAGTAGTCGGTCGCCATCTGCTCGGCGATCTTGTTGAACCGCTCCAGCTTGGCCTTGGTCTCGGCGACCGCCTCCTCGACGTTGCCGAGCACGGTCTTGGCCTCGTTGAGCGGGGGCTCCTGGGCGAGCATGCCGACGGTGTAGCCGGGCATGAGCCGGGCCTCGCCGTTGCTCGGCTTGTCCAGCCCTGCCATGATCTTGAGCAGGCTGGACTTACCGGCGCCGTTCGGGCCGACCACACCGATCTTGGCCCCCGGCAGGAAGTTCAGCGTCACGTTGTCGAGCACGACCTTGTCGCCGTGCGCCTTGCGCGCCTTTTCCAGGACGTAGATGAACTGGGCCACGGTGCGGGCTACCTCCGTCGGATTACTGTCGCCTGACCGGCGGCGCGGCGCGGGCTGCGAGGACCGCCCGCCGCCGCCGGCCGGAGGGCCGGCCGCGCGCACGCCATCGTCAATCCTGACAGGTACGGCGCGCTTCGCCCACATCACCCCGCCCCAGGAGTACGCCGGCGAGCCGCGTTGCCGGAGGCGGTATAACTCGATAGCGTTTTCGTATGACCAAGAAAATCGCTGTCAGCCTGCCGGACGACGTCGCCGACCGCCTGTCGCTGGAGCCGAACGTCTCCGCATTCGTGGCGCGGGCGGTGCGGCGCCAGATGGCGGGCGAGAAGACACGGGAGATGCTTGCCAGCGCGGGCTTCGTGATCACCGATGAGGACATCGCTGAGGCCCACGCGGAGATGGAGCAACTCAGGGCCCGGATCACCCCGGAGCTGCGTGAGCAGGCCGCCCGACTCCAGGCCGAGGTGCTGGCGGCACGCGCAGGAGGGCGCGTCACCCGCGCCAGGGTGCTCGGGTGATCCCCTTCGGTCTGGCGCTGGACACTGCCGCCCTGCTGTCCTTCGCCTCCGGCACCAGGAATGTCGGCAAGAGAATCGCCGAGACCGCCGACTACAGCCAAGAGGTGCTCGTGCCCGCCTTGTGTCTCGCGCACGCACACGAGCACGTCGCACCCGCTCAGTGGGAGATGCTCGAACTGCTCGTCGCACTGCCGAACGTGCAGGTCACCTCCGTCGAGGCGAACATGTGCGGCTACCTTGGGGGCTGGTCACGCCGCATGGAGGGTCGGATGGACCTGGCCCAGCTCGCCATGGACGCCGCAGCCCACCCCCTCGTACCGATCATGACGGATCGGCGGGAGCTGCTGGGCGAGGTACTGCCCAAGGAATGGCCGATCATCGACCTCTGACCAGCACGGCTGTCGAGAAGATCACCTTCTGGGTTCGGTCGGACCGAGGCGGGTAGGAGACTCCGGCACTAGGCACCAGACGCCGCAGCTACGCTCAGTACGCTCATCGCGGTGGACCCGTCAGTACCTGGAGGTGGCCGATCGTGACCGTCCGTAGCTCCTTTGTCGTAGTGGCGAACCGTCTGCCTGTCGACGAGGTGAGCACACCCGAGGGACGGCAGTGGCGGCGTAGCCCTGGTGGGCTGGTCACCGCCCTGCATCCCGTACTCGCCGAGCACCAGGGCACCTGGGTCGGCTGGGCCGGCGGCACCGGCCCCGCCCCCGAGCCGTTCGACCTGGAGGGGATCCGGCTGCACCCGGTCCCGCTCAGTGCGGAGGAGCTGGAGCGCTACTACGAGGGCCAGTCCAACGCGACGATCTGGCCGCTCTACCACGACGCGGTGGAGACACCGGCCTACAAGCGGCGCTGGCGGGAGGCGTACCGCCTGGTCAACGCCCGGTTCGCGGAGGCCGCGGCGGACGTCGCGGCCGAGGGCGCCACGGTCTGGGTGCAGGACTACCAGCTGCAACTGGTCCCGGCGATGCTGCGTGAGCTGCGTCCGGACCTGCGGATCGGGTTCTTCCTGCACATCCCGTTCCCGCCGATCGAGCTGTTCATGCAGATGCCGTTCCGCACCGAGATCCTGCGCGGTCTGCTCGGCGCCGACCTGGTCGGCTTCCAGCAGCGGTTGGCCGCGCAGAACTTCGTCCGGCTGGCTCGGCATCTGCTCGGTCTGCGCTACGAGGGGCAGATGATCCAGGTCGACGGTCGGCAGGTGAAGGCGGGCGCCTTCCCCATCTCGATCGACACCCAGGAGATGGAGCGGATGGCCGCCGACCCGGCCATCCAGGCGCGGGCCAAGCAGATCCGCGCCGAGCTGGGCGACCCGAAGACGATCATCCTCGGCGTGGACCGGCTGGATTACACCAAGGGCATCGAGTTGCGGCTCAAGGCCTTCCGTGAGCTGTTGGCTGACGGAAAGTTGACAGTCCCCGACGCGGTCATGGTGCAGGTGGCCACCCCCAGCCGGGAGCGCGTGGAGCACTACCAGGCACTTCGCGTCAAGGTGGAGCGCGAGGTCGGTCGGATTAATGGCGAATTCGGCAGGGTCGGCGTGCCAGCGGTGCATTATCTGCATCAGTCGTACAGTCGCAGTGAACTGGCCGCGATGTACGTTGCCGCCGACGTCATGATGGTGACCCCGCTGCGAGACGGGATGAACCTCGTGGCGAAGGAATACGTAGCATCACGTGCCGACCAGGGTGGCGCACTCGTGCTCAGTGAGTTCGCCGGTGCCGCCACCGAGCTTCGCCAGGCATTTTTGTGCAACCCGCACGACCCGGACGCGGTCAAAGACGCCCTGCTCCGGGCAGTGCACGTGGAGAAAACCGAGGCACGCCGCCGGATGCGGACAATGCAACGTCACCTGCGTACCCACGACGTGGGCCACTGGGCCAAGTCCTTCCTCTCCGAACTCGGAGTTCCGGAGGCGGAGGCCGAGTGAACACGTCCGTCAACGATGGGGCGGCCACCGCCACCGGGGTGATGGACCCCGAGCTGCGCGCCGCCATCGGCCGGATCGCCCGGGTCCCCCAACTCCTGGTCGCCTGCGACTACGACGGCACACTCGCGCCGATCGTGGAGGACCCGAGCACGGCCGTCCCGCTGCCCGAGGCGGTGGCCGCCGTCCGCGCGCTCGCCGCGCTACCGCAGACCACCGTGGCGGTGGTCTCCGGCCGGGCGCTACGCGACCTGGCCGCGCTCTCCCGGCTGCCCAGCGAGGTGCACCTCGTCGGCAGCCACGGCTCCGAGTTCGACATCGGCTTCGTCGAACGGCTCTCCCCCGAGCTGGTCGCGGTGCGCACCCAGGTGCGCAACGCGCTGCGCGACATCGCCGCCGAGCACCCGGGCATCCGGCTGGAACGCAAGCCGGCGAGCGTCGCGATGCACACCCGCGGGGTCGACCCGGAGGTGGCCGCCGCCGCCATCGAGGCCGTCCGCAACGGCCCGGCCACCTTCGACGGTGTCACGGTGACCCAGGGCAAGGAGGTCATCGAACTCTCCGTCGTGGCCACCCACAAGGGCACCGCCGTCGACCAGCTACGCACCCAGCTCGCCGCCAGCGCGGTGCTCTTCATCGGCGACGACATCACCGACGAGAACGCGTTCGGCCACCTGCACGGCCCCGACCTCGGCATCAAGATCGGCCCCGGGGACACCCAGGCCGGCTACCGGGTCGCCGATCCGCTGGAGGCCGCGCGCGCGTTGGCGTTGCTGCTGGAGACCCGACGGCACTGGCTGTTCGGGGAGCGGGCGGTGCCGATCGAACGGCACTCCATGCTGTCCAACGGTCGTACCGTCGCGCTGCTCACCCCCGAGGCGAAGGTCAGCTGGCTCTGCCACCCCAAGCCGGACTCGGCGGCGATCTTCGCCGACCTGGTCGGTGGCAGCCCGGCCGGTCACTTCAGCATCACCCCGGAACGCGGCGGCATCCCGCTGGGCCAGCGCTACCGCTCCGGCACGATGACGGTGGAGACCCGGTGGTCCGGGCTCACCGTCACCGACTGGTTGGACAAGCCGGCCCGGGAGACCACTCCGGACGACAGCCCGGCGGTCATCACCGGCGACTCGACCCTGGTCCGGGTGCTCACCGGCAGCGGCAAGGCACGTGTCGAGTTCGCGCCCCGGCCCGAATTCGGTCAGGTCGCCGTGCAGTTGCAGCCGATCGGCGACGGTCTGCTGGTGCTCGGCTCCAACGAGCCGGTCGCGCTCTACGCTCCGGGCCTGGAGTGGGAGGTCCGCAACGACGGTGGGTACGAATCCGCCAAGGCGGTCGTCGACCTCTCCGCAGCCGGTGGGCAGGTGGTGCTGGAGCTGCGCTTCGGCACGCACAGCCTGGAACACCACCGGGTGCCGATCCACGAGCGGCAGGCCGCCGCCGAGCAACCGTGGAAGGACTGGGTGGCCTCGCTGCGGCTGCCGTCCACCTCCCGCGACCTGGTCGCGCGCAGCGCCCTCACCCTGCGCGGGCTCTGCCACGAGGCCACCGGCTCGATCCTGGCCGCGGCGACCACCTCGCTCCCGGAGGAGCTGGGTGGCGTCCGCAACTGGGACTACCGCTACTGCTGGCTGCGCGACGCCGCGCTGACCGCCCGTTCGCTCGTCGACCTGGGCTCCATCGAGGAGGCCGAGGCGTTCCTGCGCTGGGTGGACGGCTGCATCGAGCGCACCGGCGGCCACCCGGAACGGCTGCACCCGCTCTACACCATCGACGGGTACGAGCTGGGCGCCGAGGCGGTCATCGACACGCTGCCCGGGTACGCCGGGTCCCGGCCGGTCCGGGTCGGCAACCTCGCCAACCACCAGCTCCAACTGGACGTCTTCGGCCCGATCGCCGACCTCATCGCGGCCGTCGCCGACGCCCGCGGCTCGGTCCGCGACGACGAGTGGCGGGTCCTGGAGAACATGGTCGAGGCGGTCCGCCGCCGCTGGCACGAGCCCGACCACGGCATCTGGGAGGCCCGGCTGCCACCCCGGCACCACGTCTTCTCCAAGGTGATGTGCTGGATGACGGTCGACCGCGCGCTGCACGTGATGCGCGAGCACGGCGGCGAGGACCGACCCGAGTGGAAGGACCTGCGCGACCGCATCGGCGCCAACGTGCTGGAGCACGGCTGGCACTCCGACGTCGAGGCGTACAGCGTCGCGTACGGGGACGAGGACATGGACGCCTCGTCGCTCTGGATCGGGCTCTCCGGCCTGCTCCCGGGTGACGACCCGCGCTTCCTGTCCACGGTCCTGCGGATCGAGGCCGACCTGCGCAGCGGCCCGGTCGTCTACCGCTACCACTGGGACGACGGCCTGCCCGGCCGGGAGGGCGGCTTCCACATCTGCACGGCGTGGCTGATCGAGGCGTACCTGCGCACCGGTCGCCGCACCGACGCCGAGGAGCTGTTCGCGCAGATGGTGCTCACCGCCGGTCCGACCGGCCTGCTCCCCGAGCAGTACGACCCGCTCGCCGAGCGCGGCCTGGGCAACCACCCGCAGGCGTACAGCCACCTCGGGCTGATCCGCTGCGCCCTGCTGCTGGACAACATGCTCAAGCAGTAGTCGACGTGACGGAGGGGCTGGAGCGCGAGCGCTCCGGCCCCTCCGTCATGTCCGCGTGATCCACACCAGATCGGCGATTCGGGGCTATCCCGCCGGTCGGACACCCCACTATCGCCGACCTGGAGTGGATCATGCCGCGCGGCGGGCAGATCAGCCGTCGAGGGCGTGCACCACGTCGCCCACCACGACGACAGCGGGCGGGCGCAGGTCGGCGGCGAGCACATCGGCGGCCACCGCGTCGAGGGTGGACCGCAGCACCCGCTGGGCACCCGTCGTGGCCTCCTGGACCACGGCGGCCGGCGTCTGCGGCGGCCGGCCGTGGGCGATCAGGGTCCGGCTGATGGCGGCGAGGTTCTTCAACCCCATCAGGATCACCAACGTGCCCCTCAGGCCGGCGAGAGCGTCCCAGCGCACCAACGAGGCGGGCGCGTCGGGTGCCAGGTGCCCGGAGACCACAGTGAACTCGTGCGCCACCCCCCGATGCGTGACCGGGATCCCGGCCGCGGCGGGTGCGGCGATCGAGCTGGTCACACCGGGGACCACGGTCACCGGCACACCGGCCGCCGCGCAGGCCAGCAACTCCTCACCGCCGCGACCGAAGACGTACGGGTCCCCGCCCTTGAGCCGCACCACGAAGGCGCCCGCCAGGGCGCGGTCGACCAGGATCTGGTTGATCTCCTCCTGGGCCCGGGACGGCCCATAGGGGATCTTCGAGGCGTCCACCAGCTCGACGTCGGGGCGCAGCTCGTCCAGCAGCAACCCGGGCACCAGGCGGTCGGCGACCACCACGTCGGCCTCGGTGAGCAGCCGCCAGCCCCGCACGGTGATCAACTCCGGATCACCCGGCCCCGACCCGACCAGCGCCACCCGCCCGATCCGCCCACCGCCGGTCGCCGCGGCGCCGACCCCGTCGGGGTTCAGGGCGGCGGCACCGGGCCAGTCAGGCGTCAGGACGGCGCCGGGCCCGTCAGGCGTCGAGGTGGCGGACCGGTCGGGCGTCGGGGTAGCAGCGGCGGGCGACAGGCGGACCGCCAGCAGTTCGCGGATCGCGTCCCGGACGGTCATCGCCCGTCGGGGGTCGCCCCCGCCGAGCACCGCCACCGTGACCGGGCCGTGGCGGGTCACCGCCGGGGTCCAGGCGGTGGCGGCCGACCGGTCGTCGGCCCGGACGCAGAAGATCCGTCGCTCGGCGGCGAGGGCGCTCACCGAGGCCGCCGCGATCGGGTCGTCGATGGCGACCTGGACCAACCAGGCGCCATCCAGGTCCTCCGGCGCGAACCGGCGCGGCACCCAGTGCAGCCGACCCGCGTCGGCGCGGGCGCGCAGCGCCGGGGTCAGCTCCGGGGCCACCAGCAGGACGTCCGCACCGGCGTCCAGCAGCGCGGGTACGCGCCGGGTGGCGACCGCGCCACCACCCACCACGACCACCCGCCGCCCGTGCAGCCGCAAACCGAGGGGGTACGGGTTGGACGTCACGCCGCACCACCGAGCCGGAGGGCGTGCTCGCTGCGCGTGGTCACTTCTCGGCCACCCCGGCGGAGTCGAAGGTGGCGACCTCGTGCAGCACCCGGACGGCGCCGGTGACCACCGGCAACGCCAGCAGCGCACCGGTGCCCTCGCCGAGGCGCAGCCCCAGGTCGACGAGCGGGTCGAGGCCCAGGTGCCGCAGTGCGACCGTCGCGCCCGGCTCGGCCGACCGGTGACCGGCGACCATGGCACCGACCGCGTCCGGGGCGAACGCGGCGGCGGCCAGCGCCGCGGACACCGCGATCACGCCGTCCAGCAGCACCGGCGTACGGCGGGCCGCCGCGCCCAGGATCAACCCGGCCAGGGCGGCGTGCTCCAGACCACCGACGGCGGCCAGGACACCGAGCGGATCGCCCGGGTCGGGTGCGTGTCGGGCCAGCGCCGCGCGCACCACCGCCACCTTGTGGGCGTACGTCGGGTCGTCGACCCCGGTGCCGCGACCGGTGGCGTCGAGTGCGTCGGCACCGGTGAACGCGGCGATCAGGGCGGCGGCCGGGGTGGTGTTGCCGATGCCCATGTCCCCGGTGAGCAGGATGCGGGCCCCGGCGTCGATCAACTCGTCCGCGATCCGGATGCCGGTCTGCACCGCCGCCAGCGCCTCGTCCCGGGTCAGCGCGGCGGTCACCGCGAGGTCGCGGGTGCCCCGGCGGACGGACGCGACGACCAGCCGGGGCACCGCCGGGTCCAGCACGGCCGGCGCCGGCCCAGCGGCGTCCAGCACGGCCGGATCGGGCACCGGTCCGGTGGGCAGCGGGGTGGCCACCCCGACGTCGACGACGGTGACCGACGCGCCGGCCTGCCGGGCGAACGCGTTGACGACCGCCCCGCCCGCCAGGAAGTTGCCGATCATCTGCGCGGTGACCTCCTGCGGCCACGGGCTGACCCCCTGGGCGTGCACGCCGTGGTCACCGGCGAAGATCGCCACCGCGGCCGGCTCGGGCAGCGGCGGTGGGCAGGCCCCGGCCAGGCCGGCGAGGCGTACCGAGAGGTCCTCCAACGCGCCCAGCGAGCCCGCCGGTTTGGTCAGTCGACCGTGCAGTTCACGGGCTGCGGCCATGGCCGCCTCGTCGGCCGGGCGGATCGCCGCGATCGTGGTCTCCAACATCATGCCTCCATGGTCTCGCGCAGCACCTCGATGAAAGCGTCGGTGGTCTCTCGGTCGCGTACCGCCACCCGCAGCCAGTCCGGCCCGAGGCCGGGGAACGTGTCGCCTCGGCGGACCGCCCAGCCGCGCTCGCGCAGGGCGGCGCGGACCGCGCTCGCGCCGGGCAGGTGCAGCAGGACGAACGCGCTGGCGGGGCGGCCGACGACGCGTACACCGGGCAGGTCTTGCAGGCGGGCGACCAGGTGGTCGCGGTCGGCGGCGAGGTCGGCGGCGATCGCGCGTTCGGCCTGGACCGCGACGGTGGTGGCGCAGGCCGACGCGGCGGCCAACGCCGGTGTGGAGACGGCCCAGAGCGGCTGTACGGCGGCCAGTCGGGTCAGCAGCTCCGGAGCGCCGAGCAGGTAGCCGATCCGGAGACCGGCCAGGCCCCACGTCTTGGTGAGGCTGCGCAGGACCAGCAGCCCCGGCAGGTCGCGCCGCTCGGCCAACGACTCCGGTTCGCCGGGGTGTCCGGGGGCGGTCGTGGTGTCGGCGAACGCCTCGTCGACCACCAGCACCCGGCCGGGGCGGGCCAGCGCGGCGAGGGTTCGTGCGGGGTGCAGCACCGAGGTCGGGTTCGTCGGGTTGCCGATCATCACGAGGTCGGCGTCGGCGGGCACCCGGGACGGGTCGAGCCGGAAGTCGTCGGTGGGGTCCAGCAGGACGCGCTCGACCGCGTGCCCGGCGGCCCGTAGTGCCGCCTCCGGCTCGGTGAACTGGGGGTGCACCACCACCGGGCGGCGTACGCCGCGGAGCGCCTGCGCGATCAGCACGAAGCCCTCGGCGGCACCGGCGGTGAGCAGCACCTCGTTCGGGTGACGGCGGTGTCGGGCGGCGACCGCCGCGCGGGCCGGTGCCGGGTCCGGGTAGTGGGCCAGGTCGGCCAGGGTGGCGGCGATCGGGTCGGCCAACCAGGAGGGCGGATCCGCCTGGCGGACGTTCACGGCGAGGTCGATCAGGCCGTCGCCGACCTCGACGTCACCGTGGTGCGTCAGGTCGGGCTCGGGTGCGGCGATCGGCTCGGGCATGTCCGCGATCCTGCCGGGAAGGCGGCCGGTGGGACAGACGATCTCGGCGTAAGCCACGTCACCACTCGTCGGTTTATGAGTTCTTCTCAGGTACGAATCGGAAATGTCATAACTTGGCCATGTGAGTAACCGACCCCTTACCGCCGCTGGTCGACTCGTCCCTCTCCTGCGCGCCGGGCTGATCGCCGGAATCGTGATCGCCGCCGTCGCGTACCCACTGGTCGCCCTCACCGGGCTCGGCGCGAAGGCCACCGCGCACGCCGTGGAGCAGAAGACCAAGATCCTCACCACCGCCCTGCCCGCCGAGACCTCGTACGTCTACGCCCCGGACGGCAAGACGGTGCTGACCATGTTCTACGAGGAGTACCGGCAGTACACCAAGCTGTCGGACATGTCGCCGAACATCCTCCAGGCGATCGTCGCCGCCGAGGACAACCGCTTCTACCAGCACCACGGCGTCGACCCGAAGGGGGTGGCCCGGGCCTTCGTGGCGAACGCCCGGTCCAGCGGGGTCTCCCAGGGCGCGTCCACCCTGACCATGCAGTACGTCCGGATGGCCCTGCGCGACAGCGCGACCACCCCCAAGGAGGTCCAGGAGGCCACCCAGCAGACCAGCCTGCGCAAGGTCAAGGAGATGCGGATGGCGCTGGACCTGGAGAAGGAGATGAGCAAGGACGAGATCCTGGAGCGCTACCTGAACTCGGCGTACTTCGGGCACCGGGCCTACGGCATCTACGCGGCCAGCGAGATCTTCTTCTCCAAGACCCCCAAGAACCTCACCCCGGTCGAGGCCGCCACCCTCGCCGGCCTGGTCAAGTCCCCGTCCGAGTACGACCCGGCCGACTCCGACCAGAAGGAGGCCACCGGGCGACGCAACTACGTGCTGGACCGGATGAGCCAACTCGGGTACCTCTCCCCCGACTCGGCCGCCGCCGCCAAGTCCGAGCCGATCCGGCTGAAGCTGACGACCCCGCCGCACGACTGCGCCGCCGTGTCGGAGAAGTACAACAGCTGGGGCTTCGCCTGCGACTACCTGAAGAACTGGTGGAGCGCGCAGCCCGCGTTCGGGGCGAACCGGCTGGAACGGATGGACAAGCTGCGTCGGGGCGGCTACCGGATCGTGCTCAGCCTCGACCCGAAGATCCAGGCGGCGGCGGAGAAGAACGTCGGCGCCAAGGAGGCCACCGGCAGCCCGTTCGCCAACGGGATCGTGGTCTCCGAACCGGGCACCGGACGGGTCAAGGCGATGGCGGTGAACCGGACGTACTCGCTGGACCTGGCCGAGAACCCACCCAGCTCCAACCCCGAGGCCGGGCCGAAGGTGAAGGCCAACTACCCGAACACGGTGGCCCCGCTGCTCGGCGGCGGTGACCTGGCGGGCTACCAGGCAGGCTCGACGTTCAAGATGTTCCCGATGCTCGCCGCGCTCGACGCGGGGATGCCGCTGTCGACCACGTTCAACGCCCCGCACCGCTACCGCTCCGAGGTCTACGACGGGTGGTCGCCCTCGAACGCCAGCGGCGCGATGAGCGGCCAGCAGACCATGTGGTCCGGCTTCGGCAAGTCGGTCAACACGTACTTCGTGTGGCTGGAGGAGAAGGTCGGCGCGGACCGGGCGGTCCGGTTGGCCGAGCAGCTCGGGCTGCGCTGGCGTACCGACGTCGACCGGGACCACGCGTCCCCGGACAAGGCGAAGAAGTGGGGTGCGTTCACCCTGGGCGTCTCCGACGCCACACCGCTGGAGATGGCGAACGCCTACGCCGCCATCGCCGCCGACGGCCGCTACTGCGAGGCCATCCCGGTGCAGGCGATCATGAACCGGGACGGCACACCGGCCACGTACGCCACCCCGGGCGGCATCCACCGTGAGGTGGCCAAGCCACGGTGCCGGCAGGTGGTCAGCGCGGACGCCGCCCGGGCGGCCACCGACGCGGCCCGCTGCCCCACCGGGGACACCCCGGCGCGCGGAAGCTGCGGCGGCTGGTCCACCGCCGACAGCGTGCGGGGCACCGTCGGACGCCCGGTCGCCGGCAAGACCGGTACCACCGACAGCACCCGGTCCGCCTGGTTCGTCGGGTACACCCCGGAGTTGGCGGCGGCGAGCTTCATCTCCGACCCGGACAATCCGTTCAACGCGGTCGGTGACGGGCAGTCCCAGATCCCCATCGCGGCGGTCGCCGAGACCCTGCGCGACGGTTTGAAGGGCACACCGACCCGCCAGTTCACCCCACCATCGGACGCGATAGTCGGCTGAGCCCGCGAGGGTCCGGGCAGGTCAGCGCAGGTCGGGGTCGGGTCAGCGCAGGTCGGGCGGCGGGTCAGCGCAGGTCGGCGGCGACGAACGACCAGAGTTCGAGGTCCACGCGGCTGCCGCTGACCAGCCCGGCGTTACGCAACAGGCCCTCGTAGCTGAACCCGGCCTTCTCGGCGACCCGACGTGAGGCCAGGTTGCCGGGCGCCACCCGCAGCTCGACCCGCTGGAATCCGTGCTCCAGGATCAGCGCGATGGCCACCGCGTCGACGGCCTCAGCGGCGAGACCGAACCCTCGCGCGTGCGGTGCCATCGCGTAGGAGATCTCGGTGAGACGGGCACCCCAGTCGGTACGCCGCGTCCAGAGCGAGCCCACCACCTGGTCGTCCTCGCGGCGCAGCACCGCGTAGTGGTCGCCCTCGCCGCTGTCCCGCCGCTGCCGGGCCAACTCCGTGCACCAGGCGTGCCCGTCGATGGGGCCCGAGTCGTCGGGCAGTGGCAGCCAACGCCGGGTCAGCTTGTCGGCGAAGATCTCCCCGGCCGCCTCCGCGTCCGCCGCGGTGAGCCCACGCACCTCGGTGCGCGGGGTGGAGACGGTCAACGCCGGGAAGCGGCGTACCGCCACCTGACCGATCACACCGGCACCCCACCGGGCTGCGCGGGCACCGCCTCGGCCGTCGGCTCGGCCGCCGCGGCGGCCACCAACCGGGCCGCCGTCGCCGGGTGACCGGCCCAGTGCAGGGTGAGCTGTGAGGCGTGCACGTTGCGCCAGACGAACCCCTCCGGCGTGCCGCCGTCCCAACTCCACGCCGGACGCTGACCAGCGCGGGGGGTGAGGACCGCCCGGTGCGACTTGTGACCGACCAGCACCGTGCCCTGGGCGGCGACCACACTGTCGGTCTGCGCGGTGGCCTCCCGGTAGCCGGCCACCAGGCCGTCCCGGCTGACGCCCACCGCGTCCAGGACACCGCACATCGGCAACCCGTCCAGCTCCCGGGCCAGCCAGAGCAGCCCGGCGCCCTCGGCGATCACCGGACGCCCGGTCCGCGCCAGCTCGGCCACCGCGATGCAGAGCCGCCGGTTGGCCGACAACTGCTCGGCGTACGCCTCGGGAAGCGCGCCGCCGACGACGAGCGCGCGGGTGCCGACCGGCAGCGCCTCGTCGCGCAGCGGATCGACGGTGACGATCTCGGCACCGGCGGCCCGCAGCAGCTCGGCGGTCTCCGGGTGGCCGAAGCTGCCGCCCGGTCCACCGGCCAGTGCCACCAGCGGGCGGTCCGTCGGGGCGGTGAACACGCCGAGGGCCTCCTCGGGAGACCAGGCCGGAGCGGGCAGTGGCGGGGCGGAGCGGGCCAGCGCGAGCAGTCGTTCCAGGTCGACCGTGGCGGCGACGGCCTCACCCAGCCGGCGCACCGCCCGGACGGCGTCGGCGGACCCGTCGACCACCGGTGCCACACCGTGCCGACGCGACGGCAACACCGCCGGCAGGTCCTGGCGGCGCAACGCCCCGTAGACCGGCACACCCACGTCGTCCAGCGCCTCGCGCAGCATCGCCTCGTGCCGCGACGACGCCACCCGGTTCAGGATCACCCCACCGAGCCACAACTGCTCGTCGTACGAGCGGAAACCGTGCACCAGGGCCGCCACCGACTGACCCATCGCGGCCACGTCGACGACGAGCACCACCGGGCTGCGCAGCGCGGCGGCGGCAGCGGCCGTGGACTCCTGCTCGGGGCGACCGCCGACCGCGTCGTACAGGCCCATGCTGCCCTGCACCACGGCGAGCCCGGCACCGGCGGCACCGTGCCCCACCAGCGGGGCGAGCCGGTCCATCCCGACCAGCCGGGGATCGATCACGCGACCCGGGCGACCGGCGGCGAGGCCGAGGTACGCGGCGTCGACGTGGTCCGGCCCGAGCTTGAACCCGGCGACGCCGACCCCCCGCTCGGCCAGGGCGGCGAGCAGCCCGATCGCCAGCGCGTTCTTACCGTGCCCGGAGGACGGCGCGCTGAGCACCAGGCGCGGCACGACGGTCATCATCGACTCCTCGCGAGCGGCGGCGGGTACGCGACGGGACGACCGGGGCCGATCCGTCGGCGTGACGATACCCGCCCGCCCGCAGACGCGAGCACCGCCAACCGGGCCCCCGGCCCGACCTCGGCGTCAGGCCGACCCGGTCCAGGTCAGTGGCGCCGGTCATACGGGTAGCCTCGGTGCCGTGTACCGGTTCCTGCTGAGCCCACGCTGGCTGGGCGCTCTCGCGCTGACCCTGGTCGCGGCCGCCGTCATGGTGTTCCTCGGCAACTGGCAGCTGGACCGCTACCGGGGGCGTACCGAGGTCAACGAGCGGATCGACGCGGGCCGGCGGATGGCACCGGTGCCGCTGGCCGACGCGCTGACCGCCCCCAGCGGCGGCGCGGGGACGGTCGGCCCGGCCCCCGCCAAGGAGAAGGTCTGGACCCGGGTCACCGTCACCGGCCGGTACGACCCGACGAACACGGTGCTGGTCCGTGGCCGGACGGTGGACAGCCGGGTCGGCTTCGAGGTGCTCACCCCGCTGGTGCTCGCCGACGGCACGGCGCTGCTGGTGGACCAGGGCTGGATCCCCCCGGCACCGGGTGGGGCGGCGACCGCCCAACCGCAGGTTCCGGCCGTGCCGACCGGCGACGTGACGGTGGTCGGCCGGTTGCACGAGACGGAGAGCGGTGCCCGCGCCGCCGAACGGCGTGACGGGCGGCTGGAGATCCGCCGGATCGGGGTGTCCCGGCTGGCCGACGAGCTGCCCTACCCGGTCTACGGCGCGTACCTGCTGTTGGACGAGCAGACCCCGGCGGCCGACCCGGTGTTCAAGGCGGTGCCGGTCGGGCACGCTAACAACTGGCAGAACTTCGGTTACGTCGTGCAGTGGTGGCTGTTCGCGGTGATGGCCCTGTTCGGCTACGGCTGGGTGGCCCGTCGCGAGGCCCGCCGAGCCGCCGGCCTGGGCGCTCCCGAGGCCCCGCTGGACCGGGCTGCCGAACCCGCGCCCAGCGCGTCCGTCTGAGCGGGTCCGCGCCGACGTCCCGACCGGACACTCCGGGGCACCCGGGACACCACGGCAGCCGGTAGTCTCCGCCGGGTGCTCACCTCACGTTGGAGGTCCCGATGAGCGTGGATCCCACGGCACCGCTGCCCGAACCGGTTCCAGGTCACCAGACGCAGCCGCCGACCGACCCGTGGGCCGCCGAGCCGCCGACGGCACCGTTCGCCACCCCACCGCCCACCAAGCCGTTCCCCGCCGCACCGCCGCCCGCGCAGTTCTCCGGACCACCCGCGCCCCTCTCCGGGCCACCCGCGCCGTTCTCCGGGCCGCCCGCGCCCCTGTCCGGGCCACCCGCACCCTTCTCCGGGCCACCCGCGCCCCTCTCCGGGCCACCCGCACCCTTCTCCGGGCCACCCGCGCCCCTCTCCGGGCCACCCGCGCACCCGGCCGGGGCGTGGTCGGCGACCGGGCCGTACCCACCGACCCCGCCGGCCGTGAACCCGGCAGTCGCCGGCTACCCAGGCGGGCCGGAGGTGGTGGCGGTGCAGATCGCCGAGATCGCGGTGAGTCCACCGATCATCCGTACCCCGGCCGGGGTGCTGCCGCTGGCCGGCGCCACCTGGCACGTCGCCGACTACTGGCAGCGCGGGGAGAAGGTGGCGACCTGGGCACTGGTCTGCGCCATCGTCGGCTTCTTCTGCCTGGCCTTCTTCAGCCTCCTCTTCCTGTTGGTGAAGGAGACCCGGCACCACGGCACGGTGCAGGTGACGGTCACCAACGGCGCGCAGCAGTACGTGGCGCGCATCCCGGTCAGCGACCAGATCCAGGTGCAGCACCTGAACAACCAGGTGAACTACGCGAGGTCGCTCTCGGTCGGATGAGCAGGGCCGGGAACGCTGGTCAAGCGGTGGGACGGCCGGTGTGGATGGCCCGTACCGCGTCGATGGTGTCCGCCTCGGCGGCGGACTTGTCGTCGCGGTAACGCACCACCCGGGCGAAGCGCAGGGCCATGCCACCGGGGTAGCGGCTGCTCGTCTGCACCCCGTCGAAGGCGATCTCCACGACCTGTTCGGGTCGGACCCGGACGACCCAGTCGCCGCGCTCCACAGCGAGGCCGAGGAAGCGCTCGGTCTGCCAGCGCAGCACCTCGTCGGTGAGGCCCTTGAACGTCTTGCCGAGCATGACGAAGCCGCCGCTGTGCGGGTCGCGTGCGCCCAGGTGCAGGTTGGACAGCCAACCCTTACGCCGGCCGCTGCCCCACTCGACGGCGAGCACCACCAGGTCGAGGGTGTGCCGGGGTTTGACCTTGACCCAGGCGGCACCACGCCGCCCGGCGTCGTACGGGGCGTCCGGTGCTTTGACCACCACGCCCTCCTGCCCGGCGTCGAGTGCGGCGGCGAACGCGGCGGCGGCCTGCTCAGGACCGTCGACCTCCATCCGACCGACCAGCAGTGACGAGTCCACCGCGCCCGCGAGGAAAGCCCACCGCTCCCGACCGGGCAGGTCGATCAGATCCTGGCCGTCGAGGTGCAGCAGGTCGAAGAAGTACGGGGTGAGCACCGTCGCGCCGGTGCTGGCAGCCGCCGCGAGCACCGCCGGGGCGACGGGTGTGCGCCCGGTGGTGCTGGGGGTGGTGCGTCGGGCGGCCCGGCTGGAGGTCTGCTGGAACGGCAGTGGTCGGCCCGTCTCGTCCAGACCGATCGCCTCGCCGTCGAGCACCAACTCCCGGCCCGGCAGGGCACGGACCGCGGCGACCACCTCCGGCACCCGGGCGGTGATCTCGTCGAGGCTGCGGGTGAACACGGCGATGTCGGCGCCGGAGCGGTGCACCTGGATGCGGATGCCGTCGAGCTTCACGTCGACCACCGCCGGCGTGCCGGTCGCGGCGAGCGCCTCGTCGACCGAGGAGGCGCTCTGCGCGAGCATCGGTGCCAGCGGTCGGCCGACCTGAAGGCCGAACCCGGCCAACTCGGCGGCTCCACCGGTCAGCGCGGCCACCGCCACGGCCCGCAGGTCTCCGGCGAGCAGCAGGGCCCGACGGACGGTCGCCACCGGCACCTCGGCGGCCCGCGCCACCGCGTCGGCGAGCAACCCAGCCTGGGCGCCCTGGCGCAGCTCACCGCTGAACAGGCCGGTGAGCAGTCGCTGCTCGTCGGCTGTCGCCGCCGCGTAGAGGGCTCCCAGCAGCGCCCGCCGTCGGGCCTGTGAACCGGCGCCCCGCACGGCGGAGATCTGCTCGATGGCCGCGTCCACGCCGGCCACTGTCAATGTCGGCTCGGCGGCCGGCGTCGGCAGGTCACGCAGGCTCGCGTAGCCCACCCCGGTCTGCCGTTGGCGCAGCTCACCGGCGAGATAGCCGGCACCGGGCTCGACCTCGCCCGGGTCGAGCCGGCGCAGCGCATCAGCGAGCAGCTCCACCTTGGCCCGCCGGCCGCTGGTGGCGGCGACGGCGGCTGAGGTGGCAGCCAGATCGAGGAACCGCACGCAACTCATCCTGCCAGTCACCTCCGACACCGCCCGGGCATTGCCGTGCCCGGGCGGTGTCGGCAGGGTGCCGCCCGCCACGCGGACGACGATCAGGGCCCGTTTCATCAGGGCGGTCGAGTAGAGGCGGAGTCCGGACGGCCGGGCCCTGGCGCGGTCCCGACCGGATACCGGTGTCGTATCCGGACTGGACGCAACGCCGCCGGTCGTCGTCCGATCCCGCCGCAGGCCGGCCGGGCCTTACGAACAGGTTCTACGCGGAGACGGGCTCCTCGATGCGCAACCCCCGGGCGCGGACCTCGCCGGCGACGCGGGAGAGCACCGAGTCGAGGGCGACCAGGGCGGCGGAGAGCTCACCGAGCTGCTCGTTGAGCGTGTCCTCGGACCACGCGGAGACGTCGACGTCCCCCAGTGCGCTGACAGCGGCCCCCAACCGGGCCATCACCTCGTTCGTACTCATGTTCGAAAGGCTATAACAGTCGACCCTGCGACACGCCGTAAAGCGCCAGATCAGACGCAAAGTCGCCGTGTCGGCACCCAACTGCCCCTGCCCTGCCCTGCATGCCCCGCCCCGCCTTCCCCCGCCTCCCCCGACGCCAAGATCCGCGCAACATCACTGTTGTTGGTGCCTCCCGCGACTCGGAGGCAACAACATCCGGGAAGTTGCGCGGATCTTGGGCGCAAGTTGCGCGGATCTTGGGCCCGGTATGGGTCAGCGGGACCCGGGGCCCAAGTTGCGCGGATCTTGGGCGGAAGTTGCGCGGATCTTGGGCGGGGTGGGGTGGGGATGCAGCGCTAGCTGCCTGCGCCTGCGGCGGCGGCGACCTTGCCCAGCAGGAGCGCCTCGGCGAGGCAGACCCGGGCGAACTCCCCCAGGTGCAGACTCTCGTTCGGGCCGTGCGCGCGGGCGTGCGGGTCCTCCACACCGGTCACCAGGATGGCCGCCTTCGGGAACATCTCCTGGAAGGTGGCGATGAAGGGGATCGAACCGCCGATGCCGATGTCCACCGGGTCGGTGCCGTCCCAGGCGGTCCGGAAGGCCGAACGGGCGGCGTCGAACATCGGCCCGGACGCGTCGATCACACACGGGTTGCCGTCGTGCTCGAAGCTGACCGTCACCTGCGCACCCCACGGCGCGTGCTTCTCCAGGTGCGCGCGCACCGCCGCGTACGCCCGCTTGGGGTCGTCACCCGGGGCCAGCCGGATGCTGAGCTTCGCCTTCGCGGCCGGCACCAGGGCGTTCGGCGCCTCGCCGGTGGACGGCGCGTCGATGCCGAGCACCGCCAGCGCGGGCTTGGTCCAGATCCGGTCGGTGATCCGGCCGGTGCCGATGAACTGCACGCCGTCGGCCAGCCCGGCCTCGGCCCGCACCCGGTCCTCGGGGTAGTCGACCGTCGCACCCTCCCGGGCGACCAGCCCCTCCACGGCCACGTCACCGGCGTCGTCGTGCAGGGTCGCCAGGAGCCGGACCAGCGCGGTGAGCGCGTCCGGCACGGCACCGCCGAACATGCCGCTGTGCACGGCGTGGTCCAGCGTGCGCACCTCGACGAAGCAGTTGACGATGCCACGCAGCGAGGTGGTCAACGCCGGTACGCCGATGTCCCAGTTGCCGGAGTCGGCGATCACGATGACGTCCGACTCGATCTCGTCGCGGTGATCGATCAGCAGTTGCTCCAGCGAGTCGGAGCCGTACTCCTCCTCGCCCTCGATGAAGAGCACCACACCGACCGGCAGTGCGTCCCCGTACGCCCGCAGCGCCGCGACGTGCGCCATGATGCCGGCCTTGTCATCGGCCGCGCCCCGGGCGTAGAGGCGGCCGTCGCGCTCCACCGGCTCGAACGGGTCGGACTCCCACAGCGACCGGTCGCCGACCGGCTGCACGTCGTGGTGCGCGTAGAGCAGGACGGTCGGCGCACCGGGTGGGGCTGCCCGACGGCCGATCACGGCGGGCTGGCCGCCGGAACGCACGATCTCGACGTCCAGGCCGCAGCCGCGCAGCAACTCGGCGACCGCCTCGGCGGAACGTTCCACGTGCGAGTGGTCGAAACCCTCGAAGGCGATGCCGGGAATGCGGACGAGGCGTTCCAGGTCGGCGCGTACCCCGGGCATCTCCCGCTCGACGGCGGCCCGCACCTCGGACTCGGACATGATCGGAGAGGTCATGACCGGCATCGTATGCCGACCTTACCGGTGTGTGCCGCCGGAGCCCGTACCGTCACCGCCGCCCGGCGTCCCGCTGCCGGCCCGCGTGCCGGGGGCGGCCCGGCCGGCGCGGTGTGCGCGGCCGGCGGCCTCGGTGGCGGCGTCCATCCACGAGCGGGCCCGCCCGGCGGTGCCGCCCACCCACTCGCCGACGTCGCTGGCACCGTCGCCGAGCCGTCGCAGCAACCCGACCAGCGGGTCGGTGGACCGGCTGAACTCCTCCCGGTACGACTCGGCAGCCGCCTTGATCTCCTCGGAGAGCCTGGTCGAGCCGTCGTCGTCGCGACGCGGATAGTCCCCGGCCAGCACCTGCCCGTACGCCCCGGAGTCGATCCACTGCCGAAGCTGCGCCGCCCGGGCCACCGGCACCGGGTGGGTGCTCCACGCCGTCATCCGGATCTTGTGCAGGCTGTCGCGCAGGTCGCCGCCACCGGCGTACTCGGCCGCCTGCTCCAGGAACGCGGTCGTGTCGACCTGGGACAGGTCACCGCCACCGGCGAGCTTCATCAGCAGCCGCAGCGCGGCGGCCGGATCCTGCCCGGCGAGCAGACCGGCCCGGTCGGCGGAGAGTTCGGCCTTGCGCCACCACTCCAGCATCGCCGCGATGATCGCCCGCAACGCGATCGCGCCGACCGGCAACCAGCTCAGGTTGGCCGCCCAACGGGTGAGGATCATGAGCATGGTCTTGTAGACCGCGTGCCCGCTGCCCACGTGCCCCAACTCGTGGCCGAGCAGACAGCGCAGCTCGTCCTCGTCGAGTTGCTGCACGCAGGCGGAGTTCAGCACGATGAACGGCCGCTCCAGGCCGACCGCCTCGGCACCCAACCAGGGCGACTGGGTCACGTACAGCTCGGGCAGTTCGGCCACGTCCAACGCCGCCGCCGCCTCGGTGTAGCGCTGCCACACCACCGGGTACTGCCGGTGGTCGACCCGGATGCCCGAGGCCAGCACGGACAGGCGGAAACCCCGCTCGTTCCACATGCCGAAGAACGCCCGCAGCACGTCGTCGAAGCCGCGCAGCTCCCGTAACGCGACCAGGGCGCCCCGGTCGGCCGGATGTTCCCAGGCTCGCGAGCTGATGCCGGTCAGAGTGATCCGGCGCCGCGCGGGCGTGTCCGTTGCCGACATGTTGAGTCCCCCGATCGCCGTTCCCTTGGTCTTCTCACGCCGCGCCCTCGGTCTTCGCGCCGTGGGCCTCCGGCCTTCCCGCCGTGCCTACGGCCCTCCCGCCGCGCCCTTGGTCCTCGCGCCGCGCCCTTGGCTTCTCCGCGGTGCCCTTGGCCCTCCTGCCGGACGTTTCGATTTCTCGCGCCGGGCCTTTCCGTCGTGCCGCGGCCGATGGCGGCCATCTCGCATCGTGCCGTAGCCGATGCCGGACGTCCATGCCCCGCTCAGCGGAGGCGCACGTAGTACCGGTCCGCGTCGTGCGACAGCACGGGTGCGCCGTCCACCAGCAGGTCCGCCCGAGCCGCCGTGTCGTCGGTCGCGAAGTGCGCCTGCTCCCCGACGTGCCAGCGACGCAGCTCGGGCAGGATCTCCGGCCCGTCCCGGGCGACCGCGCGAGTCAACCGCAACGGCGCGGGCGCGGTGACGAAGACGGCCAGGGTCAGCTCCGGCCCGATCACCGACCGCGCGGCGCTGACCCCCTCCAACACCAGCACCGACGTCACCGGAACCGGAACCGGCCGGGGCAGAAACCCTTGCCGCACCCAGCTGTACCGCCGGTACGCCCCCGGCCTCCCCTCCCGCAGCGGAGCCAGCACCCACTCGTCGAGTCGTGGCCAGAAGGTGACCTGGTCGTCCCACCCGTCGAGCAGATCATCGGTGTGCACGACCGGCGGTCGTCCGCCGGGCAGCGCCGCCAGGGCGTCCGCGAGGCGCGCGGCGAACCGGCTCTTACCCGCGCCGCTCGGCCCGTCGACAGCGACCAGCCGGGTCCGCCCCAACCGCGCCGGGCCCGCGAGCACCCGACGAGCCAATTCGGCGTACGGCTCGACGACTGCCACGGTCGATCGACCGGTCTCCGGGTTCAGTGCGGCCTCGCGTGGTGCATCACCGCAGTATGCCGCCACGGCCGTCGCGCGCGGTGATCGACTCGGGATCATCGACGTCGCGGTATCCCCGTCGCCGGGACACCACGACTTCCGTGAAACCGAGTCGATCATGCGGTGTTCGAGGCCCCACGGTCGCACTGACACGTCCGGCTGACCACCCGTGGCCGGTCACCGTCACGTCCGGGGGAATTGGGGCGGCGACGGGTGACGGGCGGCCCGTTCGCCGCCGTGGCTGCTACCGAATCGGCATCATCGGGTGGTGCTCCGAGACGTGATGAGCCCCGGTATCGACGCCCTGCTCGAACAGGCCCGAGCCGGGCTGCACCGACTGACTCCGCAGCAGACCGTCGAGGCGGTCCGCGGCGGCGCGCTGCTGGTCGACACCCGCACCGAACTGCAACGCCGTGAACAGGGCGAGCTGCCAGGAGCGGTGGTCATCGACCGGACCGTACTGGAATGGCGACTCGACCCGGCCAGCGCCTGGCGGATCCCGGAAGCCACCGGCTACGACCGGGAGATCGTGCTGGTGTGCCGGCAGGGTTACAGCTCCAGCCTGGCCGCCGCCAGTCTGCAGACCCTCGGGCTGCGCCGGGCCACCGACATGATCGGCGGCGTCGACGCCTGGCTGGCCGCCGGGCTACCGACAAGCGACCGCCCCGCCGACGTACGTCCCTGATCACCCACCCCGCCCAGCCGGCCGGATCATGGCGGCGTCGGCAACGCCGAGGGTGGCGTGGATCGGCGCACGTGGGCGAGACCCCGATGCCGCACCGCACCGCACCGCCGCCGCACCGCACCGCCGCCGCACCGCACCGCGCACCACCGCACCGCGCCGCGCACCACCGCACCGCACCGCGCACCGCGCCGCCGCCGCGCACGGGCCGTCACGCACTTTCCCCGATGTTGCTGCCTCACGACCGGAGGAGGCAGCAACATCCCGGAAAGTGTGCGGATCATGCCCCTTCGCTCGGCCGCACCCGGCGAACGCGGCACGGGGTGACGTTGCGCCGGGGGACGAACCAGACAGGTCGGGCAGGCCGCGTCCACGCTGTCCGGCTGCCGTGGGATTCGAACGCCGTCACCCGCCTACTCAGGGCTCATCCGCCGGGTGACCGGGTCAAGATCGTGCTCGATCCAGGAATGAGGCCTCTCCCGCCGTCGACGAGGCCACTACATCAAGGATCGAGCACGATCATGCCTCGCTGCCCGCCTCACACTCCGCATGAGACGGGGGCCCGCCGGAAGGTGACGGGTTGAGTGGACGAAGGGCCACCGGGAGGACGGAAGGCCGGATGCGACAGCGGGCCGCCGGGACAGTGAGCGGCCGGGTGCCATGGAGGGCCATCAGGATGGTGGCGGGCCGGGTGGGATGAACGGGAGACCTGCGGGCGCGCCGACTTCGATCAGTTGCCACAGTGCGTCGGTGTCCAGGTGTTCCTCGACCAGGTCGCCGAGCAGGTCGAGCGAGCGCTCCCGGACGGCGGCGAAGCTGGTGGCCGGTGCGACCCGGAACCCGGTGCGGCCGGCCAGTCGGGCCGCCTCGGTGAGGAACCACCGTCGGAATTCGTCCGACTCGAACGCCCCGTGCCAGTGCGTGCCGTGTACCGCGCCGAGCACGGCACCTTCGCCCACACCGTCGTCACCGGTCAGCAGTGGGGTCAGGGTGGGGTCGGCCTGCGAGACGTACCCGTGGTGGATCTCGTAGCCGCGCACCGGGAGGCCGCCGTGCGCGGTGCCCACCGACTGCCGGACGGTCTTGCGGGGATGGAAGGTGATCTCGATGGGCAGCAGCCCCAGCCCCGGCACGCTGCCCCGTCGGCTTTCCACCGGGTCGTGGATGGCCCGCCCGAGCATCTGGAAGCCGCCGCAGAGGCCGAGCACCGGCTTGCCGACTGCCACATGCGCGGCCACCGCGTCGGCGAGGCCGGTCTCGCGGAGCCAGGCGAGGTCGGCGACGGTGGACTTGGAGCCGGGCAGGACGACCAGGTCGGCGGCGGCCAGTTCGGCCGGTTCGATCGTCAGGCGTACGCGGACCCCCGGCTCGGTGGCCAACGCCTCCACGTCGGTGGCGTTGCTGATCCGGGGCAGTCGAACGACTGCCACGTCCAGCCATTCGGTGCCGTGTGGGGCGGCGGGGCGGCCGAGCACCCGGCCGTACGCGAGGGAGTCCTCCGCGTCGAGCCACAGGTCCAGCGCCCAGGGCACCACCCCGTACGTGGGACGGCCGGTGACGTGCCGCAGCATGTCCAGCCCGGGCTGGAGGAGCCCGAGGTCACCACGGAACTTGTTGATCACGAAGCCGGCGATCAGCGCCTGGTCGGCGGGGTCGAGCAGCGCCAGGGTGCCGAACATCGAGGCGAAGACGCCGCCCCGGTCGATGTCGCCGACCACGATGGTGGGCAGGTCGGCGTGCCGTGCCAGCCCCATGTTGACGTAGTCACCGGCCCGTAGATTGATCTCGGCAGGGCTGCCGGCGCCCTCGCAGATCACCACGTCGTACGTGTCCCGCAGCTCGGCCAGCGCCGCGTACGCGGTCTCGGCGAGGCGGGGACGCAGGTGCCGGAACGTACCGGCGGTGATGGTGTCGACGGCCTCGCCGAGGAGCACCACCTGACTGGCGAGGTCACTGCCGGGCTTGAGCAGCACCGGGTTGAACCGCAGGTCGGGTGCGAGCCCGCAGGCGGCGGCCTGCATCGCCTGGGCTCGCCCGATCTCGCCGCCGCGCCCGTCCGGCCCGACGACCACGGCCGAGTTGTTCGACATGTTCTGCGCCTTGTACGGGGCGACCTTGACGCCCTGCCGATGCAGCCACCGGCAGATCCCGGCGGTGAGCACGCTCTTGCCGGCGTCGGACGTCGTGCCGGCGACCAGTAGGCCGCCGCTCACCGCCCACTCCCCCACGCCAGCCAGCCAGCGTGCCGCTCGTGCCCGCCGTCACCAATTGGCCCACGCCTTCCGGCCCCGAGCCCACCGCGAGAGCCCACGGCGGTCAGCCCACGCCCTCCGGCCCCGACCCCACCGGCAGTCGCCCCACGCCCTCCGGCCCCGACCCCGAGCCCACTCCGATCGGCCGTCGCGGCCAGCGCGCGCCGGCCCCTGACACCGGACCCCTGCCGGGCCACGGACCGGAGCCCGCGCCGGCCCAGCGCCGCGGCCAGACGGCCGAGGGTCACCGGGTACGCGGCGGCCAGCCCGAGCGCCGCCAGCCCGACCGCACCGGAGATCCGGGCGGCGCGCTTCAGGTGACGCGCCTCCGGGCGAGGGCCGTCGCCGAGGAACGGCCGCACCTCGGAGCGCCCGAAGTAGACGTTGCGACCACCGAGGCGGACGCCCAACGCACCGGCCATCGCCGCCTCGCACTGACCGGCGTTGGGGCTCGGGTGGTCGTTGCGGTCACGCCGCCACACCCGCCAGGCCTGCTGCCGGTCCCCGTGCGCGACAGGCGCGACGGCGATGGTGAGCAGCCCGGTCAGCCGGGACGGCACCAGGTTGAGCGCGTCGTCCAACCGCGCGGCCGGGGTGCCGAACCGCACGTAGCGCGCCGACCGGTGCCCGACCATCGCGTCGAGGGTGTTCGCCGCGCGGTAACCCAGCAGCCCGGGTAGGCCGGCGACCGCACCCCAGACCAGCGGGGCGACGACCGCGTCGGAGGTGTTCTCGGCGACCGACTCGACGGTGGCGCGGGCCAGCTCCGACTCGTCCAGCGCCGACGGGTCGCGCCCGCAGAGGTGACCGAGACGTCGACGCGCAGCGGGCAGGTCACCGGCCCGCAGCGTCCGGCCCATGACTGTGGCTTCGTGCCGCAGCGTGCGCCCACCCAGCACACTCCACGTGCCCGCGGCCACGAGCACCGCACGGGTCACCGGCCGGTTGCGGGTAGCGGCGGCGACGGCGACCCCGAGCAGCACGGGAGCACCCACGGCCAGCGCGGTGAACGCCGTACCGGCCGTCCGGTCCGGCCGGTAGAGGCGGCGCTCCAGCGCCCCGGCGGCCTGACCGAAGCCGGCCACCGGGTGCCACCGGCGCGGGTCACCGAGCAGCCGGTCCAGCGCGTACCCGGCCAGCAGCCCCACCGCGTTCGCCACCGGCGCTGTCCGTCGCACCCGCACCACCTCCGGCCGGCCAGCCTAGACGAGCACCCCGTGAACCGGCCCGGCCCACGGTGCCTCACCATCCCCGCGAGCGGACAGCGCGTACCCGGGCGGGAGCCGCCCCGTGGCTGCCGCCACGCGGGGTGACGACGCCGCTCGCGCCGCCACCCCGCCCCCGTTGATGCCCAGCGCACCACCGAACCGCGCCCTGCCCTGCCGCGCCCTGCCTTGCCGTGCCCTGCCCTGTCACGCCCTGCCCTGCCGCGGCAGCGCCCGGCAATGCAACGCCCTGCCCTGCTGTGCAGCGCCCAGCAGTGCAGCGCCCTGCCGCGGCGCGTCACCGGAGCACCCGCGACCTCACACTGCTCGGTCGGGAGCCCGAACCGACCAGCCGGTCACGCCGGCTGCGGCACCCGACCACGGCCACGCCGCCCCCGACCGGTCGGCGCCGGATCCGGCTGGCCCTCGTCGGGTGCCGAGCCCAACTCGTCGTCCGGGTCGTCGTCGGTGTGGTCGTCCTCGCCGGGTGGCGGGGCGAACTCGTCTTCGAGGTCCGGCGGTACGCTGGCCTGCCCGATCCGGCCACCGGTGGCGGCGACATCGGCGTCGAGGAACGGGCTGGTGCGCACCGCCACGTAGTCGGGCAGCTCGAACTCGTCGTCCAGCGCGCGGTCGTCGGGCAGCACAGGTGCCTGCTCAGCCGGCACGGGCTCGGTCTGCTCGCCGTGGACCCGGCTTTCGGCCTCCGCGTCCTCCACGGTGCTGGTCGTGACGCTGGGCCGGTTGCGCAGGAACCGGGCGCGACCCCGGGACAGGTCATGGCCGACGGCCACGGCCTCCAGCTCGTAGAGGGTCCGGTGGTTGCCGGCGTCGTCGGTCCAGTCGCGGGTGTAGAGACGGCCGCAGACCACGACCGGATCACCGACCATGACCGAGGCAGCCACCCCTTCGGCGAGCTTGCGCCAGCAGTTGACGCGGACGCGCAGCGAGTTGCCGTCGACCCACCGGCCGCTGTCGCGGTCGAGCCGCCGGGCGGTTGAGGCGACCTTGAAGTTGGCCACCAGGGTGTTGCTCTGGGTCGTGCGCCGCCACTCGGGCACCGTCAGAACATTACCGACAATAGTTACATAAGTGTCAAACATCATCCCTCCAGGGGATCGGGGCCTGCCAGCGCGAGTCGACTCGACACCGAGCCTGTGCGCCGCGGGCGACCGTCGCCAGCGCCCGCCCGCGCCCTGTGGACGACGAACCCACCTGTGGACAAAGCCCTGATCATGTCCGGATGTGGTACGGCCGACCGTCCGTTCTGCCGGTCGGCGGTTTCCGGTGCCGCCCGAACTGGGTATGGATTTGATCAACGCACCACCGACAGCTCCACGTCGACGAGAGGTCAGCCATGATGATCACTACCATCGGCTCCGCGAACGCTTCCGAGGCGCGGCGATGAGCGCCGTGGCCAACCCCGCCACCGTGGCCGAGTGCCTGCGGGTCGGTGCCGGGTTCTCGCAGGGCGACCGCAACTGGATCGCGGAGCAGTTCGCCACCCTCGACGCGCGGCTGGCCGGCTTCCACGCCGACGCCACCGAACTGGAGGTTTCGGTCAAGGACCGGGAGGCCCGCGGCCAGAAGGTCACCCTGGAGTGCTGGATCGCCGGCCGACAGAAGATCGTCACCACCTCGGCCGAGGAGGACCTGCACGCCGCGCTCAACGACGTCCGCGACGACCTGCGCCGCCGGCTCAACGACGCGAAGACCCGCCAGGAGCCCCGGCACAACAAGCACCTGCGCGACATCCCGCAGCCGCAGGGCGAGCCGGACCCGGCCGACGACCAGGAGCACATTCCCGCCGCCGACCCGAGCCGGGCCGACGCGGAACTGACCTGAGTCCCCACCCCTCCGAGTCGATCATGGAGTTGTGGTGGGCACTACATCGAGAAACACCCTTTCTGTAGACCACCACAACTCCATGATCGACCGGGGAAGGCGGGGCCGGGGACAGGCCCGGCAGGGACGGGGAAGGCAGCGCCGGGGACGGGCCGGGCGGGAGCGGGGGCAGCGGGGCGGGCCCACCCGTGGGCTACCGCTGGGTAGGTTGGCGGCGTAGCGTCGCGGTCGTGGAACCGGACGTGTTGGGGCCGCCGTACGAGCGGCAGACGATCGACCTGGGCATCGACGACGAGGGCCCCGTCGTCGCGACACTGGTCCGACGGCGCGCCGAGCGCCCCACCGGGCGGGCCGTGCTCTACGTGCACGGGTTCGTCGACTACTTCTTCCAGACCCACCTGGCGGACTTCTTCGCCGAGCGTGGCTGGGATTTCTACGCGCTCGACCTGCGCAAATACGGTCGCAGTCTGCTCCCCGGCCAGACTCCGAACTTCTGCCACGACATCAGCGACTACTTCCCCGAGCTGGACGCCGCCGCCGAGGTCATCCGCAAGGACGACGGCCACGACACCCTGTTGGCGATGGGCCACTCCACCGGCGGCCTGATCCTCTCGCTCTGGGCGGACGCCCGCCGCGACTCCGGCACTGTCGACGGCCTGGTGCTGAACAGCCCGTTCTTCGACCTGAACGCACCCTGGGCGGTCCGCCGACCCCTCGCGGCCGCCGTCTCCCGGTTGGGCCGCAGGGCGCCGCACCGCATCCTGCCGTTCGGGCTCGGCACGGTGTACGGCGAGAGCATCCACTCCGACCACCGCGGCGAGTGGACCTACGACCTGGCGTGGAAGCCCCTCGCCGGGTTCCCGGTCCGGGCCGGCTGGCTGAACGCGATCCGCACCGGTCAACGCCGGCTGCGCGCCGGGCTGGACATCCAGGTGCCGGTGCTGCTGGCCTGCTCGACCCGCTCCTTCCGGGGCACCCGCTGGCACGACAACGCGACACTGGCCGACGCCGTGCTGGACGTCGAACACATGGTCCGGTACGCGCCCCGCCTCGGCCGCCACGTCACCCTCGCCCGCTTCGACGGCGGGCTGCACGACCTGACCCTCTCCGGTCCGGCCGTACGGAAGAAGGTCTTCGACGAGGTGGGCCGCTGGGCCGAGGCGTTCCTCGCCGCCGGCCCCACCGCCCCGGCCAGCGCCGCCCCGGCCAGCGCCGCCCCGGCCAGCGCCGACCCGGGCTCGACCGACACAGGCTCGACCGACCCGGCCACGATTGACCCGGGCACGACGGACCCGGGCACGACGAACCCGGGCACGACCAGCCCGGGGCTGACCGCGCAGAGCCGGACCGACGTCGACTCGACCACCGGCACGGCCGGACCGCCCGAGAGCCGACGGTCCGACGCCGACACGGCGGGCGCGGCAACGCCCGGCGGCTGACCCTGCCGGGGAGGCGACACGGCTCAGACGTCGCCGGGCGTCACCGGGAGAACAGCGCGGATCCGGTCGAAGGTCGCCACCGGGTGACCGTCGACGCCGGGTAGTACCAGCCCGAGGCAGTACGGCGAGACCTCCCCCGTCGCGTCGGGCTGCACGATGAAGACCGGCGCGCCGACGTACCCAGGTGGCAGTTCGGTAGTGATCCGCACGGCGTCGGCGTCGCGGACGACGCGCTCGATCGCGACCTCCAGCGGCCGGGAGCCGTCTTCGCGTACCCCAAGGGCCAGCACGAAAGCGGAAGCGGCGTCGGCGCCGAGGCGGGCGACCACCTCGGGCCCGGCGGCGATCCCCGCCGGTACCGGCTGGACGCGCCAGCGCCAGCCGCCGTCGCCCGCGTAGCGGTGCAGGCCGGCGGTCGGCAGCACCGCGACCCCGTCGCCGGGGAAACGGGCCCAACCGGGCACGATCTCGGCCTCGGCGACGACCGCCGGGGCGACCCCGGCCGGTTCGGTGACGCTCGCCCGCAACCCCAGCTCCCCGCCCGACGCGCCCACCAGGTCGGCCGCCGTCAGCAGCGACTCCCCCACCGGGTCGTCGCCGTCACGGAAGAAGAAGGCGGTGCCGAAGGCGTCGCCCGACCGGTACGGGAGGATGGCGCGACCGACGACCTGGCACAGCTCGTAGGCGACGGCGCTCTCGGCGTCGGAATCCAGCAACACCAGGCAACGGTACGGTCCACGGTCACCCCGCTTCCGGGTAACCCGGATGCCCGCCGCACGGCCGACGTGAGACCCTGCTCGGCAACGTGGACGCGGGCACCCTTTACGCCGCTGGGCAGCCGGACGGCGGTACCCTCTGGGCGCGACACCCACGCCACACGCGCCCGTAGCTCAGCGGATAGAGCAGGGGACTTCTAATCCCAAGGCCGCAGGTTCGAATCCTGCCGGGCGCACCACCAGCCGATCGGGAGGCTCCTGTGGGTGTTCTGTACGACTACTTCCGCGCCGTTGACGACGAGGCTGTCGCAAAGCTGATGGCCGCCACTGATGGCGGCCCGGTAGTAAGAGCAGAGGATTCTCCCGTCGAGGACGCCGTGGACGGCAAGGGGATCGATCCGACCGTCGTCCTCGGCAAGGTGGTCTCGTTCGCCCTCGGCGTGCCATGGAGTGCCGACGTAATCGGGGATCGACTCATCTGGCCGGAGGGTGCTCGTGAGGACCTTGAGTACGAAGGGCCCTGGGTCGTCGTATTGAGCGAACCCGCTCGCGATGCGCTCGCCGACATGCCCGATGACCGTTTGCCGGATCTGGCCGAACAGTGGTCTCACATTGAGGAGTTATCCCACTACAGCGACGCCGAGCCTGAGGTCATGCTGTCGCGCCTACGGGAGTTCGTGGGACTGGCCCGGAGAGCACGCACGAGCGGGGAACGCATCTACTGCTGGATCTGCCTCTAGCCAGCGCCGCCGTCCTTGACCGACTCTCGCCGGGCCGCAGGTTGATGCGAATCCGGCCACGGGCTCTGGTCCTCATCACCGAAACCCAGCATGAACGGCGATCCCGGATGATCCGGCTGCCAGCCACAGTCAAGCGCTTGTCGTATGGCGCTGGCGACCGCCGAGGGCAGCACCGAGCGCCACCCGTTGTCCTCCCTTCTCGCTGCCAGCGCGAGCAGGCAGGCAGCCGCTCCGCTGTTAGCGTCGGGCCGTGTCGACGTTTCGCACTCCTCAAGTGATCCTCTTCAGCAAGGACGTCTCGCACACCGCCGAGTTCTACACGGGCCTCGGCTTCACCGAGACCTTTCGGGTGCCGACCGAGGGCGAGCCCATTCACGTCGATCTCGCGCTCGACGGCTACAAGATCGGCATAGCCTCGGTGTCCTCCACCCGCGACGACCACGGGCTCGACCCCGTACCGCAGGGCCAGCGGGCCGCGGTGATCCTCTGGACCGACGACACCGCCGCCGCGTACGCCGACCTCACGGCGAATGGCGTCCCGGCCCTGGCCGCACCGCACCGCACCGCACCGGTGGCTCGATCGCCTGCTGATCGCCTGGGTGGCCGACCCGGATGGCAACCCGATCCAAATCGTCCAGCAGCTCTGACGCCGCCAGGCGCTGAGCGGGGAACACGCCGCGTCAGCCGTCGTCAGCCCTGTTCGGCGACGAAGGTGCCCCGTGCGTGCACGGTGACGACCAGGCCTCGCTCACGTAGTTCGCGCATGGCCATCCGTACCGTGCCCCGCGCTACGCCGTAGGTCTGCTGTAGGTGGAGTTCGCTCGGCAACGGCTGCCCCGGGCGCAGCTTGCCTTCCTCGATCTGCTTCGCGAGCAGGTCCGCCAACTGCCGGTAGATCGGCACATTGGACAGCGGGCTCGTCATGGCCGGAGCGTAGACACGCACATGATCTGTACGTGTTCAGGGTTGTACAGCATCTGTACGTCTAGTCACTAGACGTACAGAGCCTGTACGTTTGGCGTGGTCAGAACAAACGGCCCCCGATCAGCGATTGCGCCGCTGACCGAGGGCCGTGATCGCCTAGCTAGGAGGCGACCCGTGCGAACCTTGCCTACCCCGCCCGCCTGCGGAGAGCCTGCGACGGTACGCATCGAGCTGTACACGGCAGACTCTCTCGACGCCTGCGCGTACACCTGTCCTGCCCACACCATCCACGTGACGGCCGTGGCGACCAAGGCCGGGATGAACGCCTACCCGGTCGGCCTGGCGCCCGACATTGAGCGGCCCTGCGGCTACGTACACGTGTTCCCGACCGGCACCCTTGCCACCGAATCCGCTGACCTGAGCCACCCCCGCTGGTGCGATCGGGGCGGCTGCGACCGTCGGGGCAGGCACCGCTCTCCGACGCTGCACCTGGACACCAATCGACCGGAGGCGTCCATCGTCGGTGTGGCACTGGTGCGAGCACTTCAGCCGGCCACCGATCCGATGGTGAGCCTGACGAGCGTGGGTGTTGACGCCGCAGCCGGCCTCCTGCTCTCCATGGGACAGGCACGGGTGTTGCGGTACCGCCTGGGCAATCTGTTCGGCATGGCCATGACCGCTCGCAGCGACGAGCGCCGAACGTAGCGGGGAATTGAGCACATCTCGCACGAAGTGCCGCCCACAAAGGGGGCAGCTCTACAGGTGCGAGGTGGAGTGGTGACAGCCCTAACCGAGGCAAGAACCGCCCGGCCGGTGTCTACGGGTCGCCCGACCTACGGCGTTAATAGGGCGTGACGTTCGAGGAGTACGCGTTCGCTCGCACTTCGGCGCTGGTGCGGCTCGCCCGACTGCTGACCGATGACGAGCATCGAGCCGAGGACCTGGTCCAGGAGGTCCTCGCGCGGGCGTACGCCCGCTGGGGGCGCATCTCCCGCACGGACCGGCCGGACGCGTACGTCCGGCGGATGCTCGTCAACGCCCACCACTCGTGGTGGCGGCGGCGGAGCAGTCAGGAGGTGTCGGTCGCGGCGGTGACCGACCGGGCGGGTGCCGCGGACGAGGCGGCCACGGTGGCCGAGCGCGACGCGTTGTGGCGGCTCGTCCGTGAGCTGCCGAGGAGCCAGCGCACCGTGATCGTGCTGCGCTACTACGAGGATCTCGACGACACGTCGATCGCGGAGATCCTCGCCTGTTCGACCGGCACCGTACGCACCCACGCGAAGCGTGCCCTGGCGACGCTGCGCAAGCGGCAGGAAGCACCGACCCCCGCACGGGCAGGAGAGTTCTGATGTTCAGCGATCTCGATCAGCGGCTCACCGCGACTCTCCGGCACCGCGCGGGCGGTGACGTCGACCCCACTCCGATCGTCGCGCAGGCCCGTCAACGTGGTCGCCGGCTCAGGCTGCGCCGTCGTGGGTTGATCGCCGGGGGCGTGGCGGCGGTCTGTGTGGCTGTCACCTCGGTCGTCCTGGCGGTCCCGATCGGCCGGAGCGCCGACGATCCGATCATGCCGGCGGCGGCGCTCATGCTGCCGGAGGCGTCGGCGCAGAGCGGTGCCATCGCCCGCCCCGAGGAGGTCGGTGCCGACCCCGCAACCGTGCACTTCTCGCCCGACGCCCTGCTCGACGGTGCTGAGTACGCCACGTGGCACGCCGGTCGGGGCGTCGAGAGCGTCGAGTTCCGGGGCCCGAGAGGGCAGGCCCGTTTCGCGTTGGCGCGCAGTGTGGCGGCGCTGGACGGGCTGCAACAGACGTTGTCGTCGGCCGGACGACCGCAGCCACGCAGCGAGGCGCGGGTCGGCGACCGACCGGGGGTCGCCTGGTACGACCCGTCCGGTGACCGGCAGCTGTGGTTCGTACGGTGGCAGCCCGCCGACGGGCTCTGGGCCCAGGTGGACATGTACGCGACCACCCAGGACGAGGCGACCGCCACCGCCGCCCGGGTCCGGTTCGACGGCGCACACCGCTGTGTCGTGCCGTTCCGCCTGGAGTCGTTGCCGCCCGGTGGACGGCTGCTCGAATGCTCGGTCACGCTCGGCCGCTCGGGGGACAGCCGTTTCGTGGACGGCTCACTCGTGGTCGGTGACGACGCCGGTCGCTGGTTGACAGTGCGGGCGCAGCACGCGCCGGACGGCTACGAGGCCGGGCGCGGGGACCTGGTCGCGGGCCCCTACCGGGCCCGGCGGCAGGGCAGCGACGTACTGGAGATGGTGGTCAAGCCCTGTTTCGTGGAGGCGTTCCGCAAGGGTCGGGGCAGCGGCTACACCGAGGCGGAGGGCCTGGCGATCCTCGGCGGTTACCGGCCGGGCGGCGACCTCGACCGCCCGGCCACCTGGTGACACCGCCATCAGGCCGAGGTTGCCGCCACGCAGAACTCGTTGCCCTCCGGGTCGGCCATCACGACGTGCTGGTGGTCGACCTCGACCAGGACCGTCCCGCCGGCCTGCACGAGACGATCGGCCTCGGCCCTGATCCGCGCCCACCGATCGTCGGGGCTGCCGTGGCCCGGCACCCGGATGTCGATGTGGAGTCGGTTCTTCGCGGTCTTGGGCTCGGGGACGTTGAGGATGGAGAGGTAGGGGCCGACACCGTCCGGGTCGCACAGCCACGCGCCGTCCTCGGGGCTGTCGTCCTCCGGTAGGTCGTACTGCGCCAGCCACTCCTCGCGGGTGGCGAAGGGCGGTGGTGGTGGCTCGTCGATGTAACCCAGGGCGGTCTTCCAGAACGCGGCGAGCACCCGGGCGTCGGTCGAGTCGAGGGTCAGGGAGATTCGAGCTGCCATGAACGGGACGCTAGCGCGACCCCCCGACTCTCAGACCGGCCCCAGCAGCTTCGCCAGCGCGTCGTCGCCCTGGCCGAGCTGCGCCGCACCGGTCGGTGACGTGACCAGGAACCGAAGGCACCCGTCGAGTTCCACGTACCGCTCGGCTCCGGCGGTTCCGTCCAGCGGACGCAGCACCGCGAAGCGGGACGCCGGGGTGGCGCAGTCGATCACCGCTCGACGGTTGGACAGCCCCCGGAGCACGCCCGCCTGACGCTCGGTCGGCAGCGGCCCGCCGTACACGAAATCTCCCGCCGGTTTGTCGCCGCCCTGTTGGGACGGGGGGACCTGGTAGACGCAGAGGCGCAGCGGCCCGGCGGCCGGCGGCACGGCCGGGACGGGCGGCCCCGGGCGGCCGTGCCGGGTCTCCACCCACACCATGTCCGACCATCGCTGCGCGCATCCGGCGGCCTCGGCCGCCGCGGATTCGACCTGCCCGACGGTACGGGTGTCCACCGTCTTCCACTGCAGCCCGGCCAGTGCGGCGCTCACCTCGGCGCGGGGTTTACGGCAGGAGTCGGTCGGCAGGTACGGCCGCATCCAGCGGCCCTGCTCGTCGACCAGCGCCAACCAGGGCGGGATGACCATGTCGAGGGTGCAGGCGATCTCCCCGTCGGCCCGCTGGTCGGGCAGCCGGAGCGCGGCGAGCAGCGCGGCGATGTCCTCGGCGCGCCGCTCGGTGGCGGCCTGCTCCTGCCCCCCGTTGGTACGCGGTCGGATCTCCCGCCCGCAGAGCACGACGGCGACCGGGGTGAAAGCCGGGTCGATGCGCCCGATCTTCGGCTCGGGCCCGGTCGGCGCCGGCGTCTGCGTGGTCGGCACGCTGATCACCTCACCGGCACGGGGTGCCGCCTCGGCGCAGGAGGTCCAGCCGTCGACGATCTCGGCCGGGCCGAGCTCCACGTCCACCCCCGGTCCCTTTGTCGTGTCAACGCAGCCCGCCAGCGCCACGCCGAGCAGCGCGACCGCCAGTGCCGTCCGGGACGAGCGCATCCGGCTCACCACCTCTCCACCCGATGATGGGACGGCTGACGGGCACGCTCGGTTCCGCCGACGACCAACGGAACCGACGGCAACCGTCGGGCGTCTCAGCGGAATGGACCGACTGCGTGCCGCGATCCTCACCGTGACGGCGCTCCTCACCACGGCGGGGTGCACCAAGGACGACGTTTCCCCGCCGCCGCCGAGCCCGGCCGTGTCGCTGAGCCCGGACGCCCCGGCCGTGCGTCTTGTCGAGGAGGACCAGGCGGACCTGCACCTCTGGGTGAGCAACCAGTCGTTCAAGGACGACCTGGTCGCCCTCACGGTCAGCATCGACGGCACCGAGGTGGTCGATCGGCTCTTCGCGGTCGAGAACCAGCACAACTGGGTCCTGTTCCCGGTGCGGGTTCCCCCGGGTCAGCACGAGGTGCGCATCGTCGCGGGCACCGGGGTCGAGAAGCAGGAGAGCTTCACGATGCCGGAGACCGGGCGTCGGTACGCGGCCATCGACTACGGCAACGCCGTGGACGAGCGTCAGCGGTACGTCAACTGGTTCATCCGGTCCACCCCGATCGGGTTCGCCTGACCGACGCGAACCCGGGCGGCGTGACGCGGGCGACCGGCGGGCAGGCCACCGATCGGGCCCGCGACGCCCGCCGTCATGATGGCCGAATGGCACATCTGGGACTTGTCGCGCTGCTGGTCACCGAGTACGACGAGGCGATCGACTTCTACGTCGGCGGCCTCGGTTTCGAGTTGGTGGAGGACACCCCCCGGCCGGACGGTTCGCGGTGGGTGGTGGTCCGGCCGACCGGCGCCCGGGAGACGGCGTTGCTGTTGGCCCGGGCGAGCACCGCCGAGCAGCAGGCCCGGATCGGCGACCAGACCGGCGGCCAGGTCGGGCTGTTCCTGTACACCGAGGACTTCGCCCGGGACCACGCCCGGATGGTGGCCGCCGGGGTGCGCTTCCTGGAGGAGCCGCGCCACGAGGCGTACGGGTCGGTAGCGGTCTTCGTCGATCTCTACGGCAACCGGTGGGACCTGCTCCAACCTCGCAGCACAGAGTGACACATTAGCGACACTATGCACTCAAGTGGTCGGCGCTCGCAGTAAAGCATGCTATTGTCCGATGTCGATCTCCGCCCGCGCGGACCCGGATGGGTCGTTGTCGGAAGGACACCTCCCGATGCCGGCCACGGCCACTCCTGTCGTGCCGCCGCCCACGCTGGACAATCCGGCCGGCGGGGCGCTCGGCCTCATCTTCACCACGTTGCCGGCCATCCTGCGACTGACCTGCGGTCTGGTCGGCGCGGCCGTGGCCCTGTCGGTGCGGACCCCACCGGTCGAGCCGGCCGTGTTGCTGCCCGGTGTGGCAGCGCTGACCGGCTGGTCGATCTGGTACGCGCACCGCGCGCTACGCCACGGCATCGGCCCGAGCCTGGTCGCCGGCGACGTCGCCGTCACCGCGCTGGCCTGCCTCCTCATCCCCGTCCTGGTGGCGCCCGGTGTGCTACCCGGCGAGGGCAGTTGGATCGCCGTGCTGGCCAGCACCACAGTGATCAACACGCAGGCCACCGCCCCGGCGCGCTGGTCCATCCCGGCCGGGCTGCTCGTGATCGCCACCTACGTGACGGGTGCGCAGGCGGCCGGCAATCCGACCGAAGCCCGGGCGCACGCGGCCACCCTGCTGGCGCAGACCCTCTGCACCGCCATGATGGCGGGGGTGATGCGCCGACGGATCGGCCGAGCGGACCGCGCCTTCGTCGAGCACCAGCTGTTGACCCGGGAGTCGGTTGTCGCCCGGGCCGCCCGCGACGCCGAACGCCAACAGAACCGCGACCTGCACGACACGGTGCTCGGCACGTTGACCATGGTGGGGCTCGGCGCGGTGCCCGGGCCCTCGGCCGCCTTCCGTGAACGGTGTGCCGCCGACCTGCGTACCCTCGTCGCACTCACCGACGTCGGCCCGGTGGCCGGCGACGGCCCGGTGCCGCTGGACGGGCGGTTGCGGGCGGTGGTCGGTCGCCTGCCCGAGCTGCCGGTGCACCTGGCCCTGGAGTCGTACGCGGTCCCGGCGGGGGTTGCCGACGCGATCAGCGAGAGCACCTACGCCGCGCTGTCCAATGTGGTCCGCCACGCGCCGGGCGCGCAGGTCACGCTGCGGATGAGCCGGGACGCGGTGGGCGTCGTGGTCGAGGTCGCCGACGACGGCCCCGGCTTCGACCCGGCCGCCGTCCCCTCGCACCGGTACGGGCTACGCGAGTCGATCCGCGGCCGGATGGCGGCGGTCGGCGGGCGGGCCGACGTGCATTCGGCACCCGGCGCGGGCACCCGGATCCGACTGGAGTGGCCCGGTGTCGGCTGACCTCGGCGCGCCGACGCAGACCACCGGCGATGCGGAGGCGCCGGACCGGACAAGTGTGCCGGCACCTCGGGAGCCGGTCGTCGCCGAAGGGCTCGCCGCGCCGGCGGCCGTCGCGCACGCGTCCGACCGGGGTGCCCGGATCGCCGCCGTCGCCATCGCGCTGGTCTGGCACGTCGCGATCGGGCTGCCGGCGGTGTTGGGCGCCCGCGCGGAGTTCGCCGCGCCGGTCGTGGTGCTCGGCGCCTGGGCGCTGGTCGCGGTGGTCGGCGCGGTGGCCGGGGTACGCCTCCTGCGCGGCTCGCCGCTGCCGCCGTGGCCGTTGGCCGGGCTCTTCCTCGTCGTCGACGCGGCGGTCTTCGCCGCCGCCGGCGAGGGGCAGTTGTTCACCGCCGCCAACTGGGTGTGGGGCACGCTCGGCTGGTTCTTCGTGCTGGCCGTGTGGGGGCAGCGGGTCGTCGGCCTGATCGCGTTGCTGAGCACGCACGCGGTGATCGCGCTGGTCGCCGTGCTCGGGCACGGGGCCGACCCGGTCGATGTGGCCCGCTACGTGATGTACGTCTACGGCACGTTCTCCCTTCCGGTGGCGGTGTTCGTGGGCAGCACCGCGATCGTCGCCCTGGCCCGGGAACGGGCCGCCATGTCGGCTGCCGGCCATGCGCTGGCCGCCGAGCGCGACGCCGCGGAACGGGGCCGCCGGGACCGCCGGGACCGGCTCGCGCTGGTCAGTTCGGCCGCCGGGCGGGTCCTCGGGGAGCTGGCCTCCGGTCAGGCCGACCCGGCCGACCCGGAGGTGCAGCGCCGCAGCGTGCTCGCCGCCGCCCGGCTGCGTCGCCTGATCGCCGAGTCCGACGACGTGCCCGATCCGCTGCTGCACGAGCTGCGAGCCGCCGCCGACCTGGCCGAACGCAACGGCCTACCGATCGACCTGGTCACCATCGGGAACCCGCCGCCACTGCCGGTGGAGATCCGACGTCGGCTGGCCGATCCGCTCACCGCCACGCTCGCCGACGCCCGCGGCTGGGCCCGGTTGACGGTGGTGTCCGGCCCGAACGAGGTGGTGGTCAGCCTGGTCACCCCGGACCGGGAGGGACCGGAGGCGACCGGCCCGCCACTCGCCCGACACGACGACGGGCAGGTGGAGCACCTCTACGAACGGGACGGGGACATCAGATGGGCGCAGACCCGGTGGCGGCGATGACCGGCGAGCGGCCGATCGGGGTGGCGATCGTCGACGACCACCCGGTGGTGGTCGAGGGTGTCCGCGCCTGGCTCGCCACCGAGCCCCGGCTGACCGTGCTGGCCACCGGCGACGACCCGGACGAGGTGCTGCGGGCCGCGCCGGACGCCGACGTCGTCCTGCTCGACCTGCGACTGCACGGGCGGATGGCACTGGACAAGTTGGCCGAGTTGAGCGCCGCCGGCCGGCGGGTGGTGGTCTACTCGGAACACACCGACCCGCAGACCATGCTCGCCGCGCTGGACGCCGGCGCGGCGGCGTTCCTG
Organism: Micromonospora sp. WMMD964; assembly: GCF_029581455.1. Classification (NCBI taxonomy): domain Bacteria; kingdom Bacillati; phylum Actinomycetota; class Actinomycetes; order Micromonosporales; family Micromonosporaceae; genus Micromonospora; species Micromonospora sp. WMMD964. Next base: position 6,634,081 of record NZ_CP120860.1, read on the forward strand.
GCCAAACACGAGGGGCGGGAGCACTGCGTGGCGACCGTGCTGGCCGCCGCGAGCGACCGCCCGTACGTGCCACCGGCGCTGGCCGGGGCGATGGTCGGCGACCCACGGCCGGACCGGCCGATGCTGTCCGACAAGGAACGCGAGGCGCTGCTGCTCTGGTTCCAGTCGATGTCCAAGGCGTCGGTGGCCCGCCGGATGCAGATCAGCGAGCACACGGTGAAGCAGTACGTCGACCGTGCGCGGATCAAGTACACCCGGGCGGGGCGTCCGGCCGCCACAAAGGCGGCACTGCTCGCCCGCGCGATCGAGGACGGCCTCGTCCGCCCGGAGGAGATCGGCATCTACCGGTCACAGGCGGCACACGACCGGCCGACCCCCTAACAGGCGTCATGACAGCGGCCCTGCGGTCCGCCAGGCTTCTCATCACAGCCAGCTGACCGGGAGGTCGTGACGATGCATGCCGACGCGTCCCCCTTCTTCATCGGCCCCCACCGGTTCGACGCGCCCGACGACGATGTGGGGCCGGTCCTGGATCGCCGCCACAGCCTGCGCCCGGTCCCCGGCGAGCGGGTCCTCGGCCGCCACCGCCTGCTGGTGTCGGGTTACCTGCTCGGGCCGAGCGAGGCTCGGCGCCGGTGGCAGCTACCCGAGCCGGTCGCGGTGACCATCACCGACCAGCGGATCTGCTGGGTGGGCAGCGGCTCGCACCTGTCGCTCGTCGTCGCGGACACGACCCGGGCCCGGCCGCCCGCCCGACTCAACGGCCTGATGAGCGGCCAGATCCGCTGGCAGTGGCCGTCCCGGTTGGAGTTGCCGGCAGCCGAGCAGGACGCACCGTCGCAGCTGCTGATCGTCTGCGACGCGTTGCGCACCATCCAACAGCCGGCGTTGGCCCTCGGCGGGCCGGCCGCCGAGGTCGCGGCGCTGGCTCAGCAGATCCGCCGGGCGGTGGCCATGTTCCGGCTCACCCATCCCCAACTGGTCGACCTCTCGGCGCAGGAACGCGACGTGCTCCTGCTGCGGGCCGGCCCCGCCCTCCTCGCCGGGGAAACCCGGGTCACGCTGCCCGGTTCGCTGCCGGTGGAGTTCCACTCCCGCGACGACTACTACCGCTCGGGGCCGGAGCCGACCTCGTGGAGCGGGCTCGCAGGCGGCGCAGCATCCGGGCATCGCTGAAGCCGACGGTCCGCGCGGCGGCCTCCACCGTCGCGCCGTGCCCGATCAGGTGCTCGGCGCGCTCGACCCGGAGCAGTTGCTGGTAGCCGAGCGGGGTGAGGCCGGTGGCCGCCCGGAACAACCGGGTCAGCGTCCGTTCCGCCAGACCCCCGGCGGCGGCCAGGTCGGCCAGTGGCAGTGTCTCGGCGTACCGGCTGTCGATCAGGTCCTGCACCCGGTGCACCGCATCGGACAGGTGGGAGCGGTGCCGCATCATCGCGCTGGCCTGCTGCTCGTGCCCGTGGCGGCGGGCGTAGACGACGAGCGTACGGGCGATCTTCGCGGCGGCCCCGGGCCCGTGCCGGGTGGCCACCAGGTGCAGCGCCACGTCGATGCCACTGGCGATGCCGGCCGAGGTGACCACCCGGTCGTCGACCACGTACAGCACGTCGCGGGCCACCCGGGCCGCCGGGTGACGGCGGGCCAGGTCGTCCTGGACCTCGTGGTGGGTGGTGCACCGTCGGCCGTCGAGCAGCCCGGCGCGTCCGAGGGCGTACGCCCCGGCGCAGACGCTGGCGACAGTGCCCCCGGTAGCGTGGTGCTCGGCCAACCGCCGCAGGTCACCGGGCGACACCGGCCCCTGCGGCCCGTGCGCCGCCGGCCGCCAACCCGGCACGATCACCAGGTCGTCCGGGGTCAGCTCGGGCCACCGCGTCTCGGCGACCAGGGGTACGCCCTGCACTGTGGGCACCTGCTCCCGCTCGGCCACGTAGTGCAGCCGATAGTCGAACCCCAGGTCGGCGGCGGTGGAGAAGACCTGGGCCGGCCCGGCGAGGTCCAGCAGGTGCAACTGCGGGACCAGCAGGAAGACGACAGTGGTCATCGGTCAGCCCCGGGTGCCGGCGAGTGTCGCGCCGGTGACCTCGTCCACGGTGCGGATAGTCGCGAAGCGGCCGGCCAGCGCGTACTCGGTGCGGGTGACGATCTCCTCGTTCGTGAGGGTGCGCGGGTCGGCGAGGATCTCCTCGACCGTGGCGGTCTCCGGCAGGTCCCGGTGTGGGATGGGGAAGGTCAACGTGGCGTCGGTGACGAACGTCATCCGGTAGCCGAGATCGGCGCCGACCCGGGTGGTGGTCTCCACGCACTGCTCGGTGCGGATGCCGCAGACGGTGATGTCCTGAACGCCGGCCAGGGTGAGCACCTGCGCGAGGTTCGTGGTGGTGAACGCGTTGTGCGCGGTCTTCACCAGCGTCGGCTCACCGTCGGCCGGGGCGAGCCCGTCGATCAGCCGCACGTGCCCGAGGTCGGGGTCGAACAACCCGCCCGTGCCGGGCTCCGAGTGCAGGACCCAGACCACCAGGTCGCCGCGCTCGCGGGCCGCGGCGACCAGCCGGTCGACCTGGCGGACCAGGTCGGGGTTCGAGCCGTACGCCCAGATCGGGCGTTGACGGAAGGACTCCTGGACGTCGATCACGACGAGTGCTGCTCTGCTCATGCCTGAAGATCCTGACCGGATGAGGACCACACCGGGAGACACCATCATGCCCGGGTGCGGAACGATCCGGCCACGGCGGCGTCAGGCGCTGGGGGTGCTGTGCTCGGCTGCCTCGTCCAGGGCGGCGGCCTCCTCCGGCGTGGGCGCGGTGCCGCCCAGGTGCGCCGGCAGCCACCAGGTGTCCTCCGGGCCGGTCGGCTTCTCCGGGTACTCCCGCTGGGCCCGGTCGACGAGAGCGCTGAGCCGGGTGGTCAGCTCGGCGGCCAGCACGTTCGGGTCCGGGAAGTCCGCCGGCTCGATCGGCTCGCCGATCAGGATGGTGATCGGGGTGTGCCGGCGGGTCAGCGTGCGGGGCCGACCCTTGGTCCAGAGCCGCTGGGTGCCCCACAGCGCGACCGGCAACACCGGCACCTTCGCCGAGCGGGCCATCCGGACCGTGCCGCTCTTGAGTTCCTTGACGGTGAACGACCGGCTGATCGTCGCCTCGGGGAAGACGCCGACGACCTCCCCCTGCTTCAGCGCACTCACCGCGGCGCGGAACGAGGCCGCGCCGGCCTGCCGGTCCACCGGGATGTGCCGCATGCCGCGCATCAGCGGGCCGGAGATCCGGTGCGTGAAGACCGAGTCCTTGGCCATGAACCGGACCAGCCGACCGGACGCGTTGGCACCCAGACCGGCGAAGATGAAGTCGAGGTAGCTGACGTGGTTGCTGGCCAACACCGCCCCGCCGGTGCGGGGTACGTGGTGGGCGCCCTCGATGGTGATCTTCAGGTCGAGGAGACGGAACATCGTCTTGGCGGTGGCGATAACGGGCGGGTACACGAGCTCCGGCATCCGCAGAATCTACCCCGCCGGGCTGGGGTTCGGCCGAGTGGCGAACCGGCGGCGACACGACAGGCGTGCCGCCGCCGGTTCGTCGGTCGGTTCCTCAGTCGTCGAGTTCGTTCAGGTCCAGTCGGCCCCGGGCGAACGCATCCACCCGACCCCACCGACCCGGGATGTCCAGCACCTCGATCCGTCCCATGCCCACCGGCAGCCGTGGCTCGACCGCCAGGTGCCCCTCGTGCGGCTCCAGGCCGAGCATGGTCCGCAACAACAGCAGCGGCGTACCGGTGGACCAGGCCTGCGGGCTGCACGCCGTCGGATACTCCACCGGGAACTTCGTCAGCTCCCTCGGGTAACCGCCGAACGCCTCCGGCAACCGCCCGCCGAAGTACGTGGCCGCGTCCAGGATGCCGTTGGCGATGGTGGCGGCCTCCTCGGCGAAGCCGTACCGGCGCAGACCCCAGGCGATGAAGGAGTTGTCGAACGGCCAGATCGTGCCGTTGTGGTAGCCGATCGGGTTGTACCTGGTCTCCCCCTCGGCCAGGGTGCGTACGCCCCAACCGGAGAACAGCCGCGGCCCCACCAGGTGCTCGGCCAGCTTCTCCGCCCGCTCGGGGTCCACGATCCCGCTCCACAGCAGGTGGCCGATGTTGGAGCTGAGGATGTCGCACTGGCGGCCGTCCGGGTCCAGGGCCAGGGCGAAGTACCCGCCGTCGTCCACCCACCAGTCCCGGTTGAACCGCTGTTTCAGCTCCGCCGCCTCCCGCTCCAACTGGTCGGCGAACTCCGGGTCACCCCAGAACTCCCGAGCCAACCGGGCCCCGCGGATCTTCGCGTCGTACGCGTACCCCTGCACCTCGCAGGTGGCCCGGGGAAACGGCGGCAGGGTGCCGTCGGAGTAGGAGATCGAGTCCCAGGAGTCCTTCCAGCACTGGTTCTCCAGGCCGGTGTCGGTGTTGCGCCGCTCGTACCAGATGTAGCCGTTGCCCACCAGGTCGGCGTAGTTGTCGATCCACTTCAGCGCCGCCCGGGACTCCTGCTCCAACTCCTTGACCAGCGCGACGTCACCGCTCCACCGCTCGTACTCGTCGAGCAGGACGACGAACAGCGGCGTCGCGTCCACGGAGCCGTAGTACGGCGAGTGCGGTTGCTCCTCGAAGGCCGCGGTCTCGCCGTAGCGCATCTCGTGCAGGATGCGACCCGGGTCCTCGTCCCGGAAGTCGTCGAATCGACTGCCCTGCAACGAGGCCAGGATGCGCAGCGTCGTCTTCGACAACTGCGGCGTGAACGGCAGCGTCTGCAGGCAGGTCAGGATGCTGTCCCGGCCGAACATGGTCATGAACCAGGGCAGACCGGCGGCCGGCAGGGTGGCACCACCCAGCGACAGCGGCGAGAAGCGCAGCGCGGCCAGGTCGATCAGGCTGCGCCGGTACGTGCTGGACACCCGACCGTGCTCACTGTTGACCTTCGGGGCGTCGGCGATCCACTGCTCCAGGTCGTGTTGCAGGGCGAGCCGCTCGGTGTCGCGCATGCGCAGACCCAGACGCAGGTCCCGACCACCGGGCCCGACCGCGTGCGTCTCGACGTGGATCGAGGCGTTCCACTGCTCGTTGGGCTCCAGGTGCACGGTGTACGCGAACCCCTTGTTGTCGAACCGGGGCGACATGGACGAGGAGATGACCGTCTCGCGCCGGAAGTTGCCCCGCCGGTACCCGAGCCGCAGCCGATCCGACTCGACCTCGGTGTAGATCTCGCCCTTCTTGTTCAGGATCTCGTCCTTGACCTGGAACAGGTCCGCGAAGTCCGACGCCGCGTCCATCCGCACTTCCAGGTCGACCGGCTTCTCGTCGTGGTTGAGGATGGTGACCTGCTCCCGGAAACTGCTGCCCACCACGCGCTCCCGGATGATCGACAGCTTCGCGTCCACGTAATGCGTGGCCATGCCCGGAACCAGGAAGAACCGCGACTCGAAGTACTGCAGGTCGTCGAAGGAGAGCGAGTTGAGCCGCTCACCGTTGACGGTCAGCACCCACGTCGACAGGAAACGGGTGTCGATGGAGAAGAGCCCGGTCGGCTCGCTCGGCGTCGCCTCGATGTCGCCGGTGTCCTCGCAGACGACGAACGTGTTGCCGTCCAGGATCCGGATCGTGTTGCTCTGCCCCATCAGTGCACCTCCCCGACGAAGCGGCGACGGGGCCCACGGGCGTCCGGGGAACCCGGGAAGATCCGCTCGACCTGCACGATCAGACGAGCGTCACCCGACACCGTCATGTCCCCCCGCAACAGCGCGGCCAGGCCGTGCTCACGCCCGGCGGCGATGTCGTCGAACAGGACCGGATCGGCACCGATGACCGTGTCGGCCTCCCGGTCCTCCTGACTCACGTTGAGCCGGCCGTGGTCGATCCTCAGCAGCCAGTGCCGGGTCTGCGCCCCCTCGTGCAGGTCGATACGCAGTGTCCCGGAGGTCTTCGCCAGCAGGGGCTCGTACCCCCGCCGGTCCAGGTCCTCGAAGAACCTCGTGGTCGCGTCCACCATCGGGTCCACTCCTCCCAGTTGCCGGGCCCGGGATCCCACCCACCGCGCTCGCCTCGCGCGGACGGCCGGCGTCGAACGTCCCCGCACGGGTCCCCGCACGCCCCCCACCCAACCTCGCCCGAATAGGGTGACCCCCAACTCCCCCCACCCCACGCCCCCTGCCCCACCCCCCGACCCCGGCCCCCGCGCCCCCCGCCCCCCCCGCCCCCCGGCCTCCGCGCCCCCCGGTGATCAAGAGGTTTGCGTCACGACACGCCGGAGACGCTGACGCAAACCTCTTGATCACCGGCTTGGGGCGGGCGCGGGATGGGCGCGGGGCGGGATGGGGCGGGCGGGCGCGGATGGGTTTGCGCAGCGCCGGCCCTTCCCCCTGCGGGGAAGGGCCGGCGTGCCCGCGGCGGACGGTCAGTTGTTCGGGTCGTCGGCGCTGATGTCCGCGAGCACCGACTGCGGTTCGCGTTCGACCGCGAGGTCACCCATCGAGACCAGGCCGACCAGACGCCCGTCGTCGATGACCGGGAGCCGGCGTACGGCATAGGTACGCATCAGGTCCGCGGCGGCCACCGCGTCGTCGTACTGGCTGACCGTGATCACGTCGCGGGTGGTGATCTGGTTCAGCCGCGTCGAGCCCGCATCCATGTTCTCCGCGACACCCCGGACTGTGATGTCCCGGTCCGTGACGATGCCGACCACACTGTCTCCGTCGGTCACCACCACGTCACCGATCGCGCTGTCCCGCATCTCCTGCGCGGCCGCGATGAGCGTGTCGTTGCCGTCCATCGTCACCAACCGGGTCGTCATGAACTCTCCGACCGTTGTCATGGTGCTCCCCTCTCGGTGTCGGCACGGCCCGTCTACCCGCCGCCCGGGAGGGGGTAACGCCCACTGCTCGCCGGGCTATCGGCGCAGTCGCCGCAGCTCGTAGAATCCGCTGCTGGTCAGGGCACAGAAGACGGGCAGCAGCAGGAAGAGCACGGCCGCGAGCAGCGGGCTGAACAGGAATCGCCGACGTCGGCGGGTCAGCCCTGGGGCGGCATTCCGTAGACGCGCTCCACGTGTACGCGCAGCACCAGCCGCCCCTCGTCGACCATGGCCTGCCGGTATTCGGCCCAGTCGGGGTGTTCGCCGCGCAGTGCCCGGTACAGGCCCACCAGTTCCTCGACCGTGGCATCGCCGGGTTCGGTGGAGGGCGGGGTCAGTTCGGCGCGACCCTCCACCACCGCGTACGCCCAGCCGTCCTCGCTGCCGACGTGGAAGCTGGCCCGGGGGTCCCGGCGCAGGTTGGCGGTCTTGGCGCGACCGTCGGTGACCGAGATCCGGATCACGCCCGCGTCCCGGTCGAAGGAGTAGACCACTGTGGACATCTGTGGCCGCCCGTCCCGCTTGATGGTGGCGAGCACGCCCATCGAGCGACTGGCGATCAGGTCGGTCAACGCCTGCTGGGTGCGGTCGTCCGGCACGGTCTCCTCCAGGTGGACGTCGGCTCCGTCCATCCAAGCATGCCCGGCCGACCGCCGCCCGGAACGCGACCGAGCCCTCGCCGTCGACCGGCGAGGGCTCGGGGCGACGCGACGGTCAGCGGCGTTCGGCGGCGACCAGCTCGGCGAGCTGCACCGCGTTCAGCGCGGCACCCTTGCGGAGGTTGTCGTTCGAGCAGAACAGCGCCAGCCCGTACTCCACCGTCTCGTCGGCGCGGATCCGCCCCACGTAGGTCGGGTCCTGCCCGGCGGCCTGCAACGGTGTCGGGACGTCGGTCAGTGCCACGCCGGGCGCGTCGGCAAGCAGCTCGTGCGCGCGTTGCGGGGTGAGCGGCCGGGCGAACCGGGCGTTGATCTGAAGCGAGTGACCGGTGAAGACCGGGACCCGGACGCACGTCCCGGACACCTTCAGGTCGGGGATCTCCAGGATCTTGCGGCTCTCGTTGCGGAGCTTCTGCTCCTCGTCGGTCTCGAACGAACCGTCGTCGACTATCGAACCGGCCAGCGGGAGGACGTTGAAGGCGATCGGCTCGGCGAACGACCGCGGCGCGGGGAACTCCACGGCCGACCCGTCGAAGGCCAGCCCGGCGGCGTGCTCGGCGACCTTGCGGACCTGCTCGTCCAGCTCGGCGACGCCGGCCAGCCCGGCACCGGAAACCGCCTGGTACGTGGACACGACGAGGCCGACGAGCCCCGCCTCGGCGTGCAGCGGGCGCAGCACCGGCATCGCGGCCATCGTGGTGCAGTTCGGGTTGGCGATGATGCCCTTCGGGCGGTCCAGGGCGGCGTGCGGGTTGACCTCGGCGACCACGAGCGGCACCTGTGGGTCCATCCGGAACGCCGACGAGTTGTCGATCACCACGGCGCCGGCCTCGGCGACCCGGGGGGCCAACTCCCGCGCGGTGCCCTTACCGGCGGAGAAGAGCACGATGTCCAGCCCGGAGTAGTCCGCTGTCGCGGCGTCCTCCACGGTCACCTCACCGTCGCGCCATGGCAGCGTACGCCCGGCGGACCGCGCCGAGGCGAACAACCGCACCTGCTCCGCCGGGAACTCCCGCTCCGCCAGCACCTGCCGCATCACGCCACCGACCTGGCCGGTGGACCCCACAATGCCGATCCTCATGCCCCGGAGGCTACCCAGCCGGCCCCCGAACCCGGGAGTCCTTTCCCACCCCCCGGGTCCCGCATCACACCCCCGCCCTCCCTCCCACCCCGCCCCTCCCACGCCTTCCGCCCCGCCTTCAGCCGTTGATCATGAAGTTATCGCTACGACACGCCGTGCGGGTGACAACAACTTCATGATCAGCGCGGGAGGGCGCGCGGGTGGGGAGGAGGGCGCGCGGGAGGGCGGAAGGGCGGCGGGGGTCAGGTGATCAGGTCGCCCAGGTTTGCCGCGGTCAGGTCGTCGCGGATGACTGCGGCGTCGCCCTCGATGACCAGCGTCAGCGCGTCCGGGTGCAGGTGGGTGGCCGCCGCCGCGGAGACCTGGTCGACGTCCGCCGCCAGCAGCGACTCCCGCAGCCGGGCGTGGTAGTCGTCGGGCAGGTCGTGCACCACGAGCGTGGTCAGCGCGGAGGCGATCGCCCGGGGGCTCTGCAACTCGACCGAGAGCTGCCCGGCCCGCCAGGACCGGGCCACCTCCAGCTCGTCCTCGGTGACCCCGGTGGCCTGGGTACGGGTGATCTCACCCACCGCCTCCACCAGAGCCGGTGTGGTGACCGCCGTCTGCACGCCGGAGCTGACGGCGAACCGCCCGAACCGCCGGGACGACGCGAAGTCACCCCGGATGCCGTACGTGTAGCCGTGCACCTCGCGGAGCAGGTGGTTGAGCCGGGAGGTGAACGCCCCGCCGAGCACCGTGCCGGCGAGCGTCATCGGCACGTGGTCGGGGTGCGCCCGGTACGGCGACGGGTGGCCCAGCCGCAGCGTCGACTGCACCGAACCGGGGCGGTCCACCAGGATGATCCGCCGGCCGGTGTGCAGGGGTACGTCGATCGGGCCGCCCCGCTCGGCCGGACCGCCGCCCGTGCCCGCGAACGCCGACGCGGCCAACGCGTCCAGGTCGATCCGGTCCAGGTCCCCGGCGACGACCAGGGTGCCGGGGCGCAGGAACCACTCGGAGTGGAAGACCGTGACGTCCTCCACGTCCAAGCCGGCGACCGAGTCCGGGTCGCCGTGCATGGGACGCCCCCAACGGTTCTCCGCGCCGAACAGGTCAGCGCGCAGGGCGGCGTCGGCGCGCGGGCCCGGGTTGGCCCAGTCCATCCGCAGCGCGGTCGCCTCGTCGTCGCGGACCCGGCGCACGTCGGCGGGATCCAGTCGGGGCGTACGGACCGCCTCGGCGAGCAGCTCCACGGCCGCGCCGAGCCGGTCCACCGGGATCACCACACTGGCCTGGAACGAGTCCCAGTCCAGCCCGGTCGTCAACGCGGTGCCGAGCCCTTCGACGGCGAGCGCGTACGCGGCGGCGTCCCGCTGCGCGGTCCCCTCCTCCAGTGCCTTGGCCAGCACAGCGGACAGGCCCTCCTTGCCGACCGGCTCCTGGCCCGCGCCCACGTCGAGCAGCAGCAGGGCCACGGCGAGGTTCTGCCCCGGCAGGTGCGCGGCGACGACCTGACCACCGGCCACGGAACGGCGGACCACCTGCGGGAACCGGTACGGGCGCGCGGCACCCGGGCCGGGACGGTCGGCGATCAGCGTCATGAGGTCTCCTCGGGCAGGTAGGTCAGGGTCACCCGGTCGGTGGCGAGCACCTCGGCGGCGGCCTCGGCGATCTGTTCGGCGGTCACCGCGAGCAGGCCCGGCAACTGGTCGGCGATGCGGGCCGGGTCACCGAACTGGGTGGCGCACCGGCCGAGCAGGTCGGCACGACCGTCCACGGTGGACATCTGACGCCACCACCCGGTGCTGAGCAACGCCTTGGCCCGGTCGAGTTCGGCGGCGGTGACCGGCACGGTGGCCAGTTCGTCGACGACCTCGGCCAGCCCTTCGGCCAGCCGCTCGGCGCTCACCCCGGGGCGGGCGGTGGCGGTGGCGATCAGCGGCGCCGGGGCGTGCGCGAGGTCCACCCCGTACGCACCGACCGAGTCCGGCTGGGCGATCCGTTCACCGTCGGCGAGCCGCTGGTAGAGCCGGCTGCCCCGACCGCTACCGAGGACGGTGGCGAGCACGGTGATCACGTTGTACTCCGGGCTGCCGTACGCGTAGGTGCGGTGGGCGATGTACACCCGAGGTGCCGGCACGTCGGCGCTGACCGACTCGACGGCGGTCTGCCCGGTGGCCGGGACACTGCGGCCGTCCGGGGCGGGCGGGATGTCGTCGCGCGGGGGCAGCGCGCCGAAGTACTTGTCGGCCAGAGCGAACACGTCGGAGGCGGTGGCGTCACCGACCACGGTGAGCACCGCGTTGTTGGGCGCGTAGTAGGTCTGGTGGAACGCCTGGAAGGTCGCGAGGTCGGCGGCGTTCAGGTCGGCCATCGAGCCGATCGTCGCGTGATGGTACGGGTGCCCCGGCGGGTAGAGCAGCGGCAGCAACCGCAGCCAGGCATCCCCGTACGGAACGTTCTCGTAGCGCTGCCGGCGCTCGTTCTTGACCACTTCGCGCTGGTTGTCCAGCGTCTCCTGGGTGAGCGCCGGGACGAGGCCGCCCATCCGGTCGGCCTCCAGCCAGAGCGCCAACTCCAGGTGCTCGGCCGGGACCGTCTCGAAGTAGTTGGTCCGGTCCGGGTTGGTGGTGGCGTTGAGCGAGCCGCCGGAGCCCTGGATCAACTTCATGTGTTCGGTCTTCGCCACGTTGGCCGAGCCCTCGAACATCAGGTGCTCGAAGAGGTGCGCGAAGCCGGTCTGCCCGGCCGGCTCGTGGCGGGAGCCGACGTCGTACCAGAGGTTGACCGCCACGGCCGGCGCGGTGCGGTCCTCACTCACCACCACGCGCAGGCCGTTGTCCAGTCGGGACGTCTCGATGGGCCAGGGGTAACCGCTGTCGGGCATGCCCCGACGCTATCCGATCTCGGGGGCGGAAAGGTGACGTGCGGTCCGTCGGCGAGCCGACCGCCCGCATCAGGACCGCCGCTCGGGGTACCGGAGGACGATGACCGTCACCCCGCCGTCCCGACTCGCCACCACCGTCGAACGCGCCAGCGCCGCGCTGGGCCGGCGCCGCGGCCGGTTGCTGCATCCGGCCGGTCGCTCCTTCACCGGCGAGATGATGATCTGGGGTACGCCCGGACCACCGACCGGGGCCCGCCTGCTGGACGATCCCGGCCGCTACCGGGCCACCGTCCGGCTGTCCAAGGGCACGCCGACGCCCGGCAGTTGGCCGGACGTGCTGGGCCTCGCGATGCGCCTGCACCGCGACGGCGACCACCCCTTCGACCTGCTGGTCAGTTCCAGCGGCGCGGCCCCGGTGCTGCGTAACCTGCCGCTGCCCCGGCGTGACTTCACCGGGACGTACACCTCGATCATGGGTTATCGCGTGGGCCGACGGCGGATCTGGCTGGCCGCGCTGGCCGACCCCGACTCGGTCGGCCTCGGACGCAGCCTGGGCACGGTGGCCGCCGCGACCCGGGCGGACACGCCGCGCCTGGTGCTCGCTGTCGCGTCCGCCGTGGGGCCGTGGCGGCCGGTGGGGCAGATCAGCTTCGGCGCGGAACTCGACGCCGAGGAGGACGCCGCCCTCGCGTTCGACCCGGTGCGCAACCTGCCACCCGACCTTCGGGTGGCCGGCCCGTTGGCCTGGCTGCGCGAGCACACCTACCGGGGGTCACGCCGGGCCCGCGGGGCGAACGCTCAGTCCGGAGGTTCGGCCGCGACCACCGTCTGATCCGAGGTACGACGTTCCAGCACCGTGTCCGGTGCCGCGTTCTGGTCCTCCTCGCGGATGTCCGACTCGGCGAGGATGGCCTCCGCCTGCGCCTCCGGGTCGTCGCTGCCCACGGCCTCCTCCTCGGGCAGGAGGTGGTGGGCGCGGGACTCCACGCGGTCGTGATCGCTCTGCTCGTCAGTCATGGCACCCCTGTTACCCCGCCGTCGACCGTGACACGCGATGTTCACTCCGCATCTTGGGACGAGGAAGCGGGCTTCCGCATCCGGTCGGGTACGCTGGGCGACGTGACGCGTTCGTATCGATGGTTTAGGCAGCCGGCTCGCACGCCGGTGACTTCACCATGATCTGACGTCACCACGGACCGAGCCGGCTGGGCAGGAGCTTTCGTTCCTGCCCTTTTGCGTACGAGCAGCCGGCTTCCCCGGGCACCGGCCCCGGGCGCGGTCGGCGGAAGGATTCCCACCGTGACGACCCCGGAGACCGATCGGGTCAGCGATCAACGGATCGACCGCGTCGTGCCGTTGACCACGCCCGCCCTGCTGCACCACGAGTTACCCCTGGACGCACCGCTCGCCTCGGCCGTGTTGGACGGCCGTCGGGCGGTGGGCCGGGTGCTGGACCGTGCCGACGACCGCCTGCTCGTGGTGGTCGGCCCCTGCTCGGTGCACGATCCGGCCGCCGCCCTGGAATACGCCGAGCGGCTGCGCGGCACCGCCGACCGGCTCTCCGACGACCTGCTGATCGTGATGCGGGTCTACTTCGAGAAGCCCCGTTCCACGGTCGGCTGGAAGGGCCTCATCAACGACCCCGGTCTGGACGGCAGCGGGGACGTCAACACCGGCCTGCGGCTGGCCCGGTCGCTGCTGCTCGACGTGCTGCGCCTCGGCCTGCCGGTGGGTTGCGAGTTCCTCGACCCGATCACGCCGCAGTACATCGCGGACACGGTGGCCTGGGGCGCGATCGGCGCCCGCACCGTGGAGAGCCAGGTGCACAGGCAGCTCGCCTCCGGCCTGTCCATGCCGATCGGCATGAAGAACCGCCCCGACGGCAGCATCGGCACGGCCGTGGACGCGATCCGCGCCGCCGGGGTGCCGCACGTCTTCCCCGGTATCGACTTCTCCGGCACTCCGGCGATCATGCACACCCGAGGGAACACGGACGGGCACCTGGTGCTGCGCGGCGGGGGCGGCCGACCCAACTACGACGCGGAGTCCGTCGCCGGCGCGATCGACCTGCTCCGCGCGGCCGGGCTGCCGGAGCGCCTGGTGATCGACGCGAGTCACGCCAACAGCGGCAAGGATCACCGCAACCAGCCGAAGGTCGCCGCGGACGTGGCCGCCCAGATGGCCGCCGGGCAGCGCGGGATCACCGGCGTGATGCTGGAGTCGTTCCTGCTGCCCGGCCGACAGGAGCTCGACCCGACCCGGGAGTTGGAGTACGGCCGTTCGGTCACCGACGCCTGCCTCGGCTGGGACGACACCGCCGAGGTGCTCGAACACCTGGCCTCCGCCGTGCGGGCACGACGGGCCACCCTGCCGACGACGGTCTGACGGTGTGACGGCCGACACCGCAGGGTCCGGAACACGAGCCGGGGTCGGCTGGTTGACTGGGGTGTCGGTGTGTCCAGTGTCCCCGGGCCTCACCTAAACAGCCTTCGCGGAATACCGTCCGGCTGGAGCCGCGCAGTGCCACTCGCCGAGAGGCGACCTGCACACCGACACCAGCGCCGCCCCCGGCCCACAAGGCCGGGGGCGGCGCTGTCTGTACCCCGAGCCCCGGCTCCGAGGCGGCTCCGACGGCCCGCCACACCCCAGACGTCCCTCGCACGACCCCGACGGCGGCGCGACGTGGCGGCGGGACGCGACGGCGGCGGCGGCGCGACGGCGACGGCGGCGGCGGCGGCGGCGGCGGCGGCGGCGGCGGCGCAGTATCAGCCACCTCCTTTGCTTTGCACCCGTCGATGCGACAGTCACGGTCCGTCACCGGTGCATGGGTGGGTGCAGAGCAAAGGAGGCGCATGAGGTCCTTGGTGCCGGCGCAGGCGGCCCTCGTTGGCGCGACGTTTGACCGATTCCGGCCCGGGTAGCTGATCGAGGTGACCGACGACGCATCAGTGGCCGGCGAGCCGGACACCCGGGCCCTCGACAACCTGCTCGACGACGTCTTCCGAGCGCAGGAGCGGGTCGACCAGGGCGAGATCTACCGCCACGCGGTGGCCGCCGGGCTTCCGGCGGACCTGCTCGCCCGAGTCGACGCGCTGCCCGAGGGCGAGTACTCGGTGGACGAGGCCAGCGACCTACTGGGCGGCTCCGTAGGGTGAGCGACCGCACCCGGTCCGTTGCGTGAGCGACTTCGCCAGCTCCGTAGAAGGGACACCGACATGACCGACAACGAGGACCACGACGAGAAGGTGCCGGCGCTGGGTCAGCCGCCGAAGGGCAGGGACACCACCCCCGAGCCGGACTTCGCCAACGAGCACGACAGGACGGCGGTGGACCGGGACATCATCACCGGCGCGGACGAGGACGAGCGGGAGCCGGAGTCGCCGCACGGCTGGTCCGGTATGCAGCGCTGAGACGTACGACAGACGGAAGGGGCCGGCGGTGCCGGCCCCTTCCGTCACTGCTCGTCAGTCGTCGTCATGCCCGCCTTCGGCGGCCTGCTGCGCCGTCGCGTACGCCATCTGGAGGAAATCGGAGGCGGCGACCGCGGTCAGCGCTGTGGCCACCAGCCGGGTCAGCCGGGGCGCGAGCACCAGGCCACCGGTCAGCCCGGTGGCCACCCAGACCGCCAGGCAGAACGGGCAGCTCAGCAACTCGCCGATGGCGTGCCGGGTGGGGCTGCCCGAGTCGCGGACCTGTTCCATCACCTCACCGCTGCCGATCGGACGGTCGTACCGGGTGAACGGCGCCCGCAGAGGGCTCGTCACCGCGTCCTTGGACAGCAGCCGGCTCAGTTTGTGGGTGGCGATGGAGAGCAGCACCACGTCGGACGGGGCGGGACGATCCGGCACCGGCCGACCGGTCACCTTGACCAGACCGGCGAGCGCCCCGGTCACCCCGGCGTAGACGCCCATCGCCGCCAGGTAGCCGCCGAGCGGCCGGTGTTCGTGCGGCGCGTACGCCCGCCGCAGCCGCGTCGCCTTCTCTCGCAGGCCAGTGTCGCTCACCCGTTCTCCTCCCCTGTCATGGTCGTGCGGGACCGGCGTCCCGCGTGGGCCCGCTCAGCCGGCCTGGAGGTTGTCGGCGACCTCGCGGGCCAGGTTGGTGAGTGCCTCGTCGGCCAACTGGTCCGGGCCGGGCTCCCCCGACCCGTCGGCCAGGTCGAGCTGGATCCGGGCGCCACCGGCGTCGGCCGGTTCCACCCGGAGCTCGGCGGACCAGTCGTCGCCGCCGCCCCAGCGGGCGCGCAGCTCCTCGCCGTCGATCTCGGCGGCGGGGCTTCCGTCGCCGCGCAGCGCCTCCGGCAGCCACGCCGAGGCGCGATCCGGGTCGGTGGCTGTGTTGAAGACCACCTCGGGCGGTGCGGACACGCCGCGTACGGCGCGGGCCGGCATCAGGCGTCCCGCAGGCGGCCGGGGTCGACCTCCCGGCCTGGGTGGCGGGCCAGGTATTCGGTCTCGAGTTCCGCGGTCCGACGCAGGTGGTTGGCGAGCGCCGAGTCCGCCGCGTGGCGCAGGGTGTCGAGGCGGGTGCGGTGCAGGCTGTGCATCTCGCGGATCAGATCCTCGTCGGTCAACTCCGTCGGGTCGACGCCGGGTAGATCGCCGTCCGGACTCGTGGCGCCGGCCGGGTCGGCGAGGTCGTCGCCGCCCCACTCGGGCACCCGCTGCTCCGGGCTCATCTCGGTGTTGCCGCCGGACGCGTAGCCGTCCTCGCGTACCGATCCGGTCATGATCGCCCCCCTTGATCTCGTTTGGGCTGGCGTCTAGACGATTGCCCAAGCGTGGTGCGGCCAAACCACGGCGGCGACGCGGCAACTACGACACGGTGTCGGAGACCGACGCCGCCCCCGGTACCCTCGATGCCATGAGGCGGCTCTGGACCCCGGCGTGGATCGCGCGCCACGTGGCCATGGTCGTGCTGACCGTGGGCTTCCTCGGGCTGGGCTGGTGGCAGGTCAGCCGGGCCGCCGCCGGCAACAGCCTGAGCTGGGGGTACGCGGTCGAGTGGCCGATCTTCGCCGGTTTCGTGGTCTACGTCTGGTGGCGCGAGGTGAAGCTGGCCCGCCGTCGGGCGGTGGACGCCGACGCGCCGCCGGTGAACGCGGACACGGACTCCGAGATCGCACCGGAGGTCGCCGGTTCCCGACCGACGGTGCGCCGGCCGGTGCGGGTCGCCCGGACGCCCGTCGGCGGCGACGCCGTCGAGGACACCGATCTGGCCGCCTACAACCACTACCTGTCATGGTTGAACGCCAATCCGGGCGCCCGGCCCGGTGACTATCCCGGCTGAGCCGGGTTCGGAAGGACGGACGAAGGTGGGCGCTGCCCTTACCCGGTACCGCGTGATCGCCTGGATCGTGGGCGTGGTGCTGATCCTGCTGGTCGTGATCGGCATGCCACTGAAGTACGTGTTCGACAACCCGGTGGTGGTGGAGACGGTGGGGCCGGCGCACGGCTTCCTCTACATGATCTACCTGGTCGCCGCGTTCGACCTGAGCCGTCGAGCCGACTGGCCGCTGAAGCGGATGCTGCTGGTGATGTTGGCGGGCACCGTGCCGTTCGTCTCGTTCTACGCCGAGCGCCGGGTCAGCGCCTGGGTGGCTGCGCCGCAGGAGCAGCGGACGCCGGAGCCGGTCGCCCGCTGAGCCGCCGGTGGGCCGACACCGGTTCCGCGCCGGCCCACCGCCGTCGGGGTCAACGGTTCGGCCGCCACGGTTCGGCCGAGGCGAGCGGGTCGACCCACCCGCCGTACCGGTTGACCTCCCGAGCCCGCAGCAGCGCCCGCGTGACCTGGCCGAACTGCCGCTCGTCGTCAGCGCTGAACAACAGCACCTCGGTTCCCCGGTACCACCCCCACAGCTCGTAGGGCGGTGGCCGCCAGCGATCCCCGACCATCGCCAGGGCCGCCGGAAGCAGGAACACCGCGCCGAGGATGAGGTACGCCCCGGCGGTCAGGCGGTGCAGACCACCGGTGAAGCCGAGCAGCAGCCCGACACCGCCGAGCATGCCGGCGGTGACGACGACGGCCCGGACGGCGATCCGGTCGTGCGGGCCTCGGGTGGTACGCAGGTGGGTCAGGTCGGCCACCTGGTAGCTGGTTCGGCCGGCGGTGAACCGGTCGACGGTCACGATGATGCCGGGCCGCGCGTACAGCAGGGTCGACCGGGTGCCCGGCGCCGTTCGCGGCGGCCGCGTTCCTGCGCCTTCACGTTCCACGGTTCCTCCCGCGGGGGACGGTTGGCCGGGGTGGATCCGGGCAGGCATCGCTACCTGTCGACGGGATTCCCGGCTCCGTTCATTGTGTTGCGGCACCGCCAGCTGACCTGTGTATTTGTCGACTCTCGACCCGCTCCCCCAAGCGGCGACATCGCCGAGAAACAGCATCCATTTCAGGTTTTATCGGTTATGGCGAGCAGATATCCGGCGGCATACGCCCGGAACGACGAAAGTCGTGTATCCGTCAATACTTCGCCGAAAGGACGGTTCGCCTCTCTTTCCACGCGTCATCAGTCACGATGACGCCACCCGACGCAGGGATACGACCGGCCACATCGCCAACATTCGCCCCTGCTTCAACTGCGAGCGACAGCCGTCCCGGGTTAGGTTGGGCGAGCCGGTCCGGCCCAGTGCCGTCCGCCCGGATGGCCCCGGCCGGTGTCGCCGAGGGCGTCAGCAGCCCCGGCGGCCGTGGGAGAGGGGCCTTTCGCTCTTGTCATCCCTGAGAAACCTGCTGCGTACCATCGCGCTGGCCGGCATGTCGGCCGCGCTGATCGCCCCGACGGCGGTGGCCCGCGCCGAGCCGTCCCCCGCCGACCTGACCCGCCGGATCGAGACGTCCTCGACCGAGCTGGAGCGGGTCGTCGAGTCGTACAACAAGTTGCGTGAGGAGATCAAGACCAACGAAGCCGCGGTGGCCCGATTACAGGCCCGCATCGGCCCGCTGGAACAGCAGGCCAAGCAGAGCCAGGCCGACGTAGCCGAGCTGGCCAGCACCGCGTACAAGAGCGGCGGCCTGCGGACCGCCGACGCCCTGCTGGGTTCCGAGGGCGCCACGGCGCTGCTGGACCGCCTCGGCACGCTCGACCAGCTGACCCGTCAGCGGCAGGAGCGCATCTCCGGTTACACGGCCGACCAGCGACGGCTGCTGGACGAGAAGGCCCGGCTGGACGCCACGCTGACCAGGCAGGCTGCGCAGGCCCGTCAGCTCACCGCGGCCAAGAAGCAGATCGAGCAGGATCTGAGCAGGCTGTACGAGCTGCGCCGGCAGGCGTACGGGGCGGCCACCGAACGACCCGAGCCCAAGGCCGCGGCAACCGAGGCCAAGAATGTGCCGGCGGTGGCCGGTGACGCCGGCGCTGCGGTGCGCTACGCGTTCGGCGCGTTGGGCAAGCCGTACGTGTGGGCGGGCGACGGGCCGAACGGCTACGACTGTTCCGGGCTCACCTCGGCGGCCTGGCGGGCGGCCGGGCGGTCGCTACCGCACAACACGCGGATGCAGTGGAGTGCGGTCGCCCACATCGGCCGAGGTGACCTACGCCCGGGTGACCTGGTGTTCTACAGCGGTCTCGGGCACGTCGCCCTGTACGTGGGCGACGGTCAGGTGATCGACGCCCCGAGCGCCGGCCGCAACGTGCTCAAGCGGGGCATGAACATGATGCCCATCCAGGGGTACGGCCGGGTCCGCTAGACGGTCGAAGACGGTGAACGGCCGGCGTCCCCCTATCGGACGCCGGCCGTTCGCCGTCAATTACTACCAGGTCAGGCTGCCTGCAGCCCTTCCGCCCGGGCCAGCTCACGCAGCCGGCCGAGCGCCTGGATCTCCAGCTGTCGAATCCGCTCACGGGACAGCGAGAACCGGGAGGCGACCTCGGTGAGCGAGTGCTCCCGACCGTCCTCCAGCCCGTAGCGGGCCCGCATGATGCCGGCGGACCGGTCGTCGAGGTGGTTGAGCAACCCCTCGATGCGCTGCCGCTCCAGACCGCTGAGGACGATGTCCTCCGGCGACGGCGCGTCACTGTCGGCGACCAGGTCACCGAGGTTGGTGTCGCCGTCGTCGCCCACCGGGGTGTCCAGCGAGACGGTGTCCTGCGACCAGCGGCGCAACTCGTTGACCCGCTCGACGGTGACGCCGAGCGCTGCCGCGATCTGCTCCGGCTCCGGGTCACTGCCCAACTCACGGGTCAGCTGCCGGGCCACGTTGCGCATCCGGTTGACGTCCTCCACCAGGTGCACCGGCAGACGGACGGTGCG
The DNA here is from genome assembly GCF_029581455.1 of Micromonospora sp. WMMD964. NCBI lineage: Bacteria > Bacillati > Actinomycetota > Actinomycetes > Micromonosporales > Micromonosporaceae > Micromonospora > Micromonospora sp. WMMD964. The sequence continues at coordinate 6,653,807 of NZ_CP120860.1, forward strand.
TTCCTGCTGGGCGATCGCCCGGCTGATCGCCTGGCGGATCCACCACGTCGCGTAGGTGGAGAACTTGTAGCCACGCTCGTAGTCGAACTTCTCGACCGCCCGGACCAGGCCGGTGTTGCCCTCCTGGATCAGGTCCAGCATGGGCATGCCCGAACGCACGTAACGGCGGGCGATCGAGACGACCAGTCGGAGGTTGGCGCGGATGAAGAGGTCCTTCGCGCGCTCCCCCTCGACGACCAGCCACTCCAGGTCGGCCCGGTCGACACCGGCGGGGACGGCATCCTCACCGAGCAGGTGCTCGGCGTAGAGGCCGGCCTCGATCGCCTTGGAGAGATCGACCTCCTTGGCGGCGTCCAGCAGTGGCGTCCGGGAGATCTCGTGCAGGTAGACGCCGACCAGGTCGCGCTCCTCGGCAACCTCGTCGGTTCGCATGCCGATGTTCTTGTCCACGTTGCCCACGGTCCCCTCGCTCGCGCCGGTTGCCCGGTTCCTTGCCATTCCCCACGTCCGTCAACCCCTGGTAACTTCTGCTGTGCCCAGCGGTGCTGACACCTACACAACAGATGAGACGTGTCGGGGATTCCGTCTCGTGAGTCGAAAGTGTCACGAATGCCTGAGTAGTAGCTGAGAGCACGGTCCATGTTTGCTGTCAGGACCCCACCGGGCGGCTCTCCGCCGGGCACCACAGGACTGGTTACCGCACCATGGCAACACCGCCAGTCGCGGGGGCACAGCGACCCGGGTCACCACCACGCTGCGATCCTGGTCACTGGCAGATACGCAGCGGCGGACCGGTCGGTTCATCCATCGGGAGTGTTATTACCCCCCGGCCAGATGAACAATCCGCCGGCGCTTTCGCTTCCCGCCCCCTGAGGGCGGCGTCAGCGGGCGAGCAGGGCGAGGGCGCCGCGTACCTGGTGGGCGGATCGGGCCAGCGCGGCCCGGGCGGCGTCGACCTCGGCCCCGGAGACCAGGGAGACGAGCGCCGTCTTCAGATCACCGTCGGCGTCGACGAGGGCCTGCTGGGACACCTGCTCGGAGCAGCCGGTCGCCTCGACCAGAATCGAGATCATTCGCCCACGGAGCTTCGCGTTGGTGGCGACCATATCGATCATGAGGTTCGAGTAGACCCGCCCCAGTCGCACCATGACGGCTGTGGAGAACGCGTTGAGCACCAACTTCTGCGCCGTGCCCGCCTTCATCCGGGTCGAACCGGTGACCACCTCGGGTCCGGTGTCCACCCCGATGAACACGTCGACCGACCGGGCGGCCTCGGCCTCCGGATTGGCGCACAGCAGCACCGTCGAAGCACCCTTGGCGCGGGCCGCGGCGAGCGCCCCGAGGACGTACGGGGTGCGTCCGCTGGCCGCCAGACCGACCGCCAGGTCACCGGCGCGTACACAACTGGCCGCCTCGACCGCACCGCCCCGCTCGTCGTCCTCGGCGTCCTCCACGGCCCGCCACATGGCGTCCGGGCCGCCGGCGAGGTGGGCGCAGAACCAGTGCCGGGGCGAGTTGAAGGTGGGGGCGAGTTCGGCCGCGTCGAGCACACCGAGGCGGCCGGAGGTGCCGGCGCCGAAGTAGTGCACCCGGTGGCCGCCGCGCAGTGCCGCGACCGCCAGGTCGACGGCGGCGGCGATCTCGTCGAGCACCGCGGCGACCGCCGCCGGCACCCGCCGGTCCGCGTCGTTGATCACGGTGAGGACGTCCCGGGTCGACATCAGGTCGAGGTCGACGCTGAGCGGGTTGCGCCGCTCGGTGGGGGCACCCACCCGGATCGTCGGGCGGGCGGGTGGCGCTGGCATGTCCTTGTCCGGCTCCACCGCGCCGGCCGTCATGCCCGCCTCCGGTTGGCACCCACCCGGTGCGACTGGACCGCCTCGGCGGTCGCCTCGAGTGCCTTCCGGGCCCGGGCGCGGTTGCGGGCCGCCACCCCGACGAAGAGACAGTCGACCACGGTGAGCTGGGCCAGCCGGCTGGCTGTCGCGCCGGAGCGGTAGGTGGTCTCGCGGGCCGCCGTGGTCAACACGAAGTCCGCCACCTCGGTGATCGGCGAACGGGGGAAGTTGGTCAGCCCCACCGTGACGGCACCCCGGGTACGGGCCTGCTCCAGCACCTCGATCACGTCGGAGGTGGTGCCGGTGTGCGAGATGCCGATGGCCACGTCTCCCCGGCCGAGCAGGGCCGCCGAGGTCAGCGCGGTGTGCACGTCCGGGAAGTAGAAGGCGATCCGGCCGATCCGGTGCAGTTTCTGCTGGAAGTCCGAGGCGACGAATCCACTGGCGCCGGCACCGTAGATGTCGATCCGACCGGCGCCGCTGATCGCCTCGACCACCTGCTCGCAGACGGCGGGATCGAGTTGCTCGGCGGTCTCCTCCACGGCACGGGCGTCGTTGAACGCGATGGTGGCGATGATCTGGGCGAGGTCGGCGCCGGGCGGGATGTCACCGCCGACCACCCGGGCGTCCGGCGGCTCGATCCGGCGGGCCGCCTCGGCGGCGAGGCGGATGCGCAGTTGGGGGTAACCGTCCATGCCCACCGAACGGCAGAACCGGATTACTGTCGCCTCGGATGTCTCCGCGGCGGTGGCGAGGTCGGTGATGGTCCGCCGGGCGGCGGCGGCCGGGTCGGACACGACCAGCCGGGCGACCCGCTGCTCGGCGGGCGACAACGACGGCAACAGCCCGCTGATGTGGACGATCAGCCCACCGGGCTCCTGACTCGCAGAAATCTTCGGACTCTTCGCCACGGATGAAACTTACTTTCACCAGGCGTGAGCGTCAACTACGACTGTCCGGGTGGGGGAAAGTGTTCGACTGCCGGGATCACCGGTCCCGCACAGCCTGCCACTCCCGCAGGACCGCCGCCTCCTCCGCCGGGTCGAGACCACCCTGCCGTACGGCGGCCGGGTGTGCTGCCATCCAGGACGCGGTCGCCCGAACGGTGTCGGACAACGGACGGACCGCCAACCCGGCGGCCAGAGCCGGTCGGGCGTCGCGGGCCATCAGGCCACCGGACTCCGGCAGTCGCACCCAGAGCGGCAGTGCCCGCTCCCCGGACCACTCGCGCACGTCGTGGGCGGCCAGGAAGTCCTGATCCACCCAGGTCAGGGCGGGGTCGGCCACGTCCAGCCCGGCGGCCACCCCGGCCAGGAAGTCGGCCCGGGTCATCGCTGACCCGACGCCGTCGTACGTGCCACCGAGGCGGGTGCCGGCGGCGTGCAGCAACCAGCCCGCCAGGTCGGCGACGTCCACGAACTGCACCCGGTCGGTGGGACGCCCGGGCGCGAGGACCTCGCCACCGGCCGCCAGCCGCCGCACCCAGTACGGGAAGCGGTCGCTCGGGTCCTCGACACCGACGATCAGCCCCGCCCGGCAGATGAACGACCGGTCCACGCCGACCCGCTCCCGAACCGCCTGCTCGATGCTCACCTTGCACTCGCCGTACCAGGTGTGGTCCGGGCCCTCCGGCCCGTCCACGTCCGGCGGGGCCGCCGCCAGCACCGGTGCGTCGACAGCGGTCTGACCAGGTGTGGTGTTGTCGGCGTACACCGAGATCGTCGAGACGAACGACCAGTGGCTGACCTTATCGGCGAGCGCGGCGAGCGCGTGCCGGGCATGGCTGACCTGTCGGGTCACGTCGACCACGGCGTCGAAGCCGTCGCCGGCGAGCGGCACCAGCGCGTCGGGGTCGTCCCGGTCGACCGGTACGAACCGGACCCCGTCCGGGACGGCGCCGGAGACACCACGAGCGGCGCACGTCACGTCGTGCCCCTGCGCGACGGCGAGCTGCGCCACCGCCCGACCGAGGAACCGCGTCCCACCGAGAATCAGAATCCGCATCCGCCGATCCTGCGCCCCCGACCGCCCAAGATCCCAACCACTCTGCTCACGGCAGACCGCGATCATGACGTTGTCACCACTCAGGTCGGCGTGTCATGGCGACAACGTCATGATCAACGGGGCGGGAGGCGGGGCGCGGGCGGGGAGGGGGGCGGGGGGCGGGGAGGGGGGTTTAGCGTGGGGGGCATGGTGGGGCGGAGTGTTCTGATTACCGGCGGGAGCGGCGGGCTCGGAGGGGCGGTCGTCTCCGCGTTCGTCGAGGCGGGCTGGCGGGTGGTCGTACCCCAGCGGAAAGCCCGGCCCGGATCGGAGCCGGCGGCGGACGTGGTCCGACTCGTCGCGGACCTGAGCGATCCGGCGGACGTCGCGCAAGCGGTCGAGGTCGCCGCCGGCGAACCGGCGGCGCCACTGCGGGCCGTGGTCAACCTGGTCGGCGGGTACGCCAGCGGTGGCCTGGTGCACGAGACGCCGGTCGAGGACTTCGAGCGGATGCTCGCCGTCAACCTGCGGCCGACCTACCTGGTCACCCAGGCCGCCCTACCCCACCTGATGTCGGCCGGTGACGGCGCGGTGGTCTGCGTGTCGGCGCGGGCGGCGGTCGCCCCGTTCGCCGGCGCGGCCGGCTACGCGACGGCCAAGGCGGCGGTGCTGGCCTTCGCCAACACGGTGGCGGTGGAGTACCGGCACCGTGGGGTGCGCTGCAACACCGTGCTGCCCAGCGTCATCGACACCCCGGCCAACCGGGCCGCCCAGCCGGATGCCGACCACTCGCGCTGGGTGACCCCGGCGGAGATCGCCCCGGTGATCCGCTTCCTCGCCTCGGCGGACTCCGCTCCGACGAGCGGCGCCACCGTGCCGGTCTACGGGCGGGCCTGAGCCGCCAACGGGCCCGCGTCCCGGGGCTCGGTGGAGGACGACGGCAGCCAGGTCTCCAGGTGCGCCTGGATCTGCTCGCTCACCTCCTCGGCCGGGCGGCCCGCGTCCACCAACACGAAGGTGGGGTATTCGGGGAGCGTCCGGTAGGCGGTGTCGGCGGCGGTGAGCCAGCCCATCGTCTCGTGGTCGGTGCCGCGTTCCTCGATCCGCCGGTACGCCTCCGCCGGGTCCACGGAGAGCAGGAAGGTCACCTGCGGCGTCGGGAAGAGCCGGTAACCGGCCCGCGCCAGCCGCTCCCAGCGTTGCCCGCCGTTCGCGCGGATGCTCGCGTACTGACAGGCCGAGTAGCGGTCCATCACCGCTGTCCGACCGGTGAGCAGGCAACTGATCAGAGCTACGGCGATGGCGAGCCAGCGCAGCACGGACTCCACCGCCAGGACGCCGTCCCGCCCGACGAGCCGCTGGGCGTCGGGGCGTCCGAGCCGGTGGGCGAGACGGGCGAGCCAACGCCGGCCGCTGGCGTTGCGGCGGTACTTCGCCGGGCGGCCGGCCGCGGTCAAAGCGTCGGCCAGCCGGTGCGCCTGGGTGGTCTTGCCGGAGCCGTCGATGCCGATCAGGGCGACGGTGCGCAACCGGGCCTTGCGTCGACGCATCCCCGTTGATCTGGCCACCTTCCACAGGTTATCCGACCCACGCACCTGCTCCGCGTGGTTTGTGGAGGTTCATCCCTGTTGACGCCCGACCGCGACGGCAGCAGGTGTGGCCGACCGGAATGCCGGGTACCGGAGTTCGAAATCCAACCGCCGGTCCACCGATACGAAGACGGGAGAACCAGATGGCTGAGCGCGGGGACGAGAGTCTGGTGCACACCCTGAAGAAGGTCGCCGCCGTGCTCAAGCAGTCCGAGATCCCGTTCGCCCTGGGCGGCAGCTTCGCCGTCTACGCCCACGGAGGCCACTCCAGCGACCACGACGTCGACTTCCTGATCCGGGAGGCCGACGTGGAGCAGGCCCTGGAGGCGTTGGTCACCGCCGGGTTCGTGGCCGAGCGCCCGCCGGAGGACTGGCTGGTGAAGGTCTTCGACGACGACCGGATGGTGGACCTGATCCACCGCCCGATCGAGACGCCGGTGACGGAGGAGACGTTCGCCGAGACGGTCGTCCGGCCGGTGGACGCGATCCACATGCCGGTGCTGTCCGCCACCCAGCTGATGGTGCACAAGCTGCTCAGCTTCTCCCAGCACTACTGCGACTTCGCCCGCGGCCTGCCGTTGGCCCGATCGCTGCGGGAACAGATCGACTGGGAACGGGTACGCAAGGAGACGCAGCACTCGCCGTACGCGGAGGCGTTCCTGGTGCTGCTGGATCGGCTGGAGGTGGTGCCGGCCACCGGCAGCCCGACCGGAGAGGGGACATCGTGACCCACCAACGCGACATCGACGCCGGGCCGCCCGACGAGTACGTCGAAGCGGAGATCCAACGGCTCCTCGCCGAGGACCCCTCCGTCGCCGAGCAGGGGATCACCGTCGTCCGGCGGGAACGCGCCATCGTGCTCTACGGCGAGGTGGAGAGCCCGCACCGGCGGGAGGAGATCCTGCGCCGGGTGTCCGAGCGCTTCCCGGACGTGCCGGTCACCAGCGACATCGGAGTGATCCGCGCCCAGGCGCCCACGGAGATCGAGCAACTGCCCTGAGGGAGGTTCCATGGTGATCCGGATCGCCGCCGTGGGCGACGTACATCTGGACGAGGACGTGGTCGGTCGGTTCCGCCCCGCGCTGGAGGAGCTACCGGACTGCGCCGACGTGTTGCTGCTGGCCGGTGACCTGACCCGGCACGGCACCGAGGCCGAGGCGCGCTGCGTGGCGGAGGAGTTCGGTGGCCTGGCCGTGCCGGTCGTGACCGTGCTCGGCAACCACGACCACCAGTGTGACCAGGTGCCACAGGTGGTCAAGGTGCTGGAGGACGCGGGCATCACCGTCCTGGAGGGCAACGGCGTCGTGCTGGACTGCGCGGGCGGCCGGCTCGGCATCGCCGGTGTGAAGGGCTTCGGTGGCGGGTTCGCCGGGCGGTGCGCGAGCGACTTCGGCGAGCCGGAGATGAAGGCGTTCGTCCGGACCACCAACGAGAGCGCCGAGAGCCTCGGTGCGGCGCTCCGTTCGCTGGAGTGCGACATGCTCGTCGCCCTCACGCACTACTCACCGGTACCGGACACGTTGGCCGGCGAGCCGCTGGAGATCTACCCGTTCCTGGGGTCGTACCAGTTGGGGCAGGCGATCGACTCGGCCCCCACGGCCCTGGCGCTGCACGGGCACGCGCACGCCGGGACCGAGCGCGGCACGACCCCCGGTGGGGTACGCGTGCGCAACGTCGCGCACCCGGTGATCAAGCAGGCGTACAGCGTCTTCCACGTCGGCGATCAACTCGACACGGACCAGGTTTCCCCGATCGGCCAGTCGGGTAGTCAGAGGTCATGGAGCTGATTCTCTGGATTCTCGCAGTCGTACTCGTGGTCGCCGGCATCCTCGCGCTGTTCCGCCGGCAGATCCTGTGGGGCATCGTCCTCATCGTTGTCGGGCTGTTGGTCGGCCCGGGTGGTGTCAGCATCTTCAATTGACGCGCGCACGTCATAACACCGGGACCCGCCGGGGTCGCCGCGACCGGAGCTCCGTCCTCCCGACAGGAGCACCGATTGCGGCGATCCCGGCGCCTTCTTTTCCGGGCGGTTTGAGCTGGCGCCACACGGAAACATCTTGATTATGGAGACATCTCAGGACGCTCCGACGACCTCCGGTCGGCGACAGTGGTGGGCCCTCGTCGGCTTCGCGGCGGCCGTCTTCGTCGCGGCCGCCCTCGGCGGGCTGGGCGTGCAGGGCACCACCGACGAGTACGCGAGCCTGCGGCAGCCCGGCTGGGCGCCGCCCTCGTGGCTGTTCGGCCCGGTCTGGTCGCTGCTGTACGCCCTGATCGCGGTGGCCGGTTGGCTGGTGTGGCGGCGGGTCGGCTTCTCCCCGGCGCTCTGGGCGTGGACCGCCCAACTGGTGCTCAACGCCGCCTGGACCCCGCTGTTCTTCGGTGTGGGGCAGTACGGGCTGGCGTTCGCCGAGATCGTGGTGATGTGGTCGGCGATCGGCCTCACCGTGGTGCTGTTCGCCCGGGTGTCCCGGGTCGCGGCCGCGCTGCTGCTGCCGTACTGGGCCTGGGTCACCTTCGCCGCCGCGCTGAACCTGTCGATCTGGCGACTCAACTCCTGATCCGGGGGTCTCCGACGGGCGGTCCGCCCGCCGGAGACCGTCGTCCGGTCGCGGTCAGCAGCGGGGTACCCCCGGGATGTAGCCGTCGTACCCGGTGTACACGTAGGCGTCGGCGATGTACCTGCCGGAGCCGATCCGGTCCCAGATCGAGCTGGTGCCGTACGTGCCGGTGACCGTGGTGCCACTGGTCTGGCAGGCGATCGTCACCCGGGTGCCGTCGGCGACGGTGCCCACCGAGGCGTACCCGGTGCCGGGGCCGGAGCGGACGGTCAGCGCGGTGCCGCTGGTGTCGACGGTGCCGTTGCCGCTGCCCGAGGAGCACCCGTTGTCGCTGGTGTAGGTCTTGGTGCCCCAGTAGAGGGCGAGGGTGCCGTTGAAGCGCGCCTGGATGTCGCCGCCGTTGAGGCGCTGCTCGTAGTGCAGGTGCGGGCCGGTCGAGCCACCGGTGCTCCCGACCCAGCCGAGCACCTTGCCGTACCCGACGGTCTGGCCGACCGAGACGTTGAAGCCGTTCAGGTGGGCGTAGTACGTGCTGTAACCGCCCCCGTGGTTGATTCGGACATATTTGCCGTAGCTGGTGCCGCCCAGGTCGGTCACCCGGTCGACGGTGCCGGGGGCGCTGGCCACGACCGGGTCGCCGAGGTCGTCGGTGCGGTTGAAGTCGATGGCGTTCGCCGGGCTGTGGCCCGTCCGGGTCTGACCGGACCAGGACTGACCGCACGGGAAGGGCACCTTGAAGGTCGGTGCGGCCAGCGCCGGGCTCGCCGGCGTCAACACGCCCCCGACGAGCAGACCCGTCACCAGCAGGCCGATCCACCGCTTTCGCATACAGCTCCTCCTATGTCGAAAACCTTCGATGAGGTGGCCCTAGCCTGACAGATATCGTCAATCTTCGAAAGAGGTCGGGATTCCGGCCGCAACTGCGCCCACCAGGCAGCCCGCAGGTTTCCGGATTGTTACTCGCTCGTGTCTGACAGGGGGTGGACCGCGCCGGATGCAAGCGCTTACATGTGTGCACGCCCAATCGGACCGGCGACGGGTCACCAGCACGACCGCGCCGGCTAGGAAGGAGGACGGCATGGCGGTCTTTACCAGACCACGCCAGGCCTTCGTGATCGCCGGCGTACTCGGGCTGGCGTTCAGCGCCACCGCCTGCGGCACCGGCGACGACAAGAAGAGCAGCAACGCGGGCTCCGCGGAGTGCGCGGCATACGAGAAGTACGAGGGTCACGACGGCAAGAAGGTCTCGATCTACGCGTCCATCCGTGACGCCGAGGCCGACCTGCTGGAGCGTTCCTGGTCGCAGTTCACCGACTGCACCGGCATCGAGATCGCGTACGAGGGCAGCGGCGAGTTCGAAGCGCAGCTCCCCGTCCGGGTCGACGGTGGCAACGCCCCCGACATCGCCTTCGTGCCGCAGCCCGGCCTCGTGAAGCGGTTCGCGGACGCCGGCAAGCTGAAGTCCCTGAGCGCCGACACCAAGGCCCTCGCCGAGCAGAACATGCCGGCCGACTGGCTGAAGTACGGCACCGTGAACGGGACGCTCTACGGCGTGCCGCTCGGCGCCAACGTGAAGTCCTTCGTCTGGTACTCGCCGAAGACGTTCAAGGAGAAGGGCTGGGAGGTTCCGACCACCTGGGACCAGCTCATCGCCCTGAGCGACACGATCGCCGCCAGCGGCATGAAGCCGTGGTGCGTGGGCGTCGAGTCCGGTGACGCCACCGGCTGGCCGGCCACCGACTGGATCGAGGACGTCATCCTGCGGACGCAGGGCCCCGAGGTCTACGACCAGTGGACCACGCACGGCATCCCGTTCAACGACCCGAAGATCGTCGACGCGGTCGACCGCGCCGGCAGCATCCTCAAGAACGAGAAGTACGTCAACGGCGGCTTCGGCGGCGTCAAGAGCATCACCACCACCTCCTTCCAGGAGGCCGGCGTGCCGGTGACCAACGGCAAGTGCGCGATGCACCGGCAGGCGTCGTTCTACGCCAACCAGTTCCCCGAGGGCACCAAGGTGGCCGCGGACGGCGACGCGTTCGCCTTCTACTTCCCGGCCATCGACCCGGCCAAGGGCAAGCCGGTGCTGGGCGCGGGCGAGTTCGTCGTCGCGTACGCCGACCGTCCCGAGGTCCAGGCGGTGCAGACCTACCTCGCCTCCGCGGAGTACGTGAACAGCCGGGCGAAGCTCGGCAACTGGGTCACGGCGAACAACAAGCTGGACATCGCCAACGTGGCCAGCCCGATCGACAAGCTCTCCGTCCAGATCCTGCAGGACAAGACCGGCACCTTCCGCTTCGACGGATCGGACCTCATGCCGGCCGCCGTCGGCGCGGGAACGTTCTGGAAGGGCATGGTCGACTGGCTGAACGGCAAGCAGACCGGTCCGGTGCTCCAGGGCATCGAGAGCAGCTGGCCTAAGTGATCCCGGCGGTGGCCCGGCCCGCGTTCGCGGGCCGGGCCACCGGCCGAGGTTGACCCGAGAGGGAGGGTTGATGGGGTTCGACTTCGCCGATGAGCAGCCGAAGCTCCTCATGCTGATGTACGGGCTGGTCGCCTTCGTGGTGGTGGTGGGCGGTCTGCTCCTGCTGCTCGACGTGGTGCCGGCCTGGTTCGCCCGGAGACGGGAGGCGCAGCTCGTCGCCGCCTCGGCGAGTGGGGCTCCGCTCCCCCGCCGGACCAAGCCGCGGGAGGGCCTCTTCGCCCTGTTCTTCCTGCTGCCGACGCTGTTGTTGCTCCTCATCGGCCTGGTCGTGCCGGCCATCCGCACGATGCTGCTCTCCCTGATGGACGGGAGCAGCACCAACTGGGTGGGGCTGCGCAACTACGGCTGGATGTTCTCCGACGACTCGATCGTCCGAGTCTTGATCAACACCCTGGTCTGGGTGCTCCTGGTCCCGCTGGTCGCGACCGGGTTCGGCCTGCTCTACGCCGTGATGGTGGACAAGGCCCGGTTCGAGGCGGTGGCCAAGTCACTGATCTTCCTGCCGATGGCCATCTCCTTCGTCGGCGCCAGCATCATCTGGAAATTCGTCTACGCCTACCGGGGCGAGGGCGACCAGATCGGTCTGCTCAACCAGATCGTGGTCAGCCTCGGTGGTGAGCCGAAGCAGTGGCTGCTGGAATCACCGCTGAACACGCTGCTGCTGATCGTCATCATGGTCTGGATCCAGGCCGGCTTCGCCATGGTGGTGCTCTCCGCCGCGATCAAGGCGATCCCCGGCGACATCGTGGAGGCCGCCCGCCTCGACGGGGTCAGCCCGTGGCAGATGTTCTGGCAGATCACCATGCCGAGCATCCGGCCGGCGCTGATCGTCGTGGTGGTGACCCTCACGATCGCCACGCTCAAGGTCTTCGACATCGTCCGGACCTCGACCAACGGCAACTACGACACCAGCGTGATCGCCAGCGAGATGTACAACCAGGCGTTCCGGTACGGCCAGAACGGGCAGGGTTCCGCACTCGCGGTCTTCCTGTTCATCCTGGTCATCCCGGTCGTGATCTACCAGATCCGCAACCTCCGTCAGCAGCGGGAGGGCTGAGATGACCACCGCAACGCCCACCGTCGCCGCCGGCTCACAGAAGACCGCCGGGACCCCGCCCACCACGGCCGGCCGAGTCCGCAAGCGGCTGAACAGTCGCACCGCGACGCTCGTCTCGATCGTCATCGCGGTGGTCTGGACCGTCCCGACCTTCGGTCTGTTCATCTCGTCCATCCGACCCGAGGACGAGATCAAGACCACCGGCTGGTGGACCGCGTTCACCAACCCGCAGTTCACGTTGGAGAACTACGAGCAGGTCCTGTTCGGACGGTCGTCGTCCTCGGGGCAGCTCGCCAGCTACTTCATCAACTCGCTGGCCATCACCATCCCGTCGGTGCTCTTCCCGCTCGCCTTCGCGGCCCTGGCCGCGTACGCGCTGGCGTGGATCAACTTCCGCGGCCGGGACTGGCTCTACATCGCGATCTTCGCGTTGCAGATCGTCCCGTTGCAGATGGCCCTGGTGCCGCTGCTGAAGTTCTTCTCCACCGGCGTCACCGTCGGCGGAATCACCGTGATGCCGGCCTGGGACCTGGTCGACGAACAGAAGTTCGCCCAGGTGTGGTTCGCGCACACCTGCTTCGCGCTCCCGTTCGCCGTATTCCTGCTGCACAACTTCGTCTCGCAACTGCCCGGAGACCTGATGGAGGCGGCCCGCGTCGACGGCGCCACCCACCCGAAGATCTTCCGGACCATCGTGCTGCCGCTGATCACCCCGGCGCTGGCGGCGTTCGGCATCTTCCAGTTCCTCTGGGTCTGGAACGACCTGCTGGTGGCGCTGATCTTCGCCGGTGGCGGCAACGAGACCGCCCCGCTCACCGTCCGCCTCGCCGAGATGGCCGGCACCCGGGGCAACGAGTGGCAGCGGCTCACCGCCGGCGCGTTCGTCTCCATCGTCGTACCCCTCATCGTCTTCCTGTCCCTACAGCGCTTCTTCGTGCGAGGTCTGCTCGCCGGCAGCGTCAAGGGCTGACCCGTTTGCCCGCCGCCGCCTGGCCCCTCGGGCGGCGGCGGGCAAACGGGCACGAGCGGGGGAAACCGTGACGAGGATTGATGATGTGGCCCGGTTGGCCGGCGTGTCCACGGCCACCGTCTCGCGGGCCCTGCGGGGGTTGCCGACGGTCTCGGCCGCCACCCGACGGCGGGTGCTCGCCGCCGCCGAGCAGCTCGACTACGAGGTCTCGCCGAGCGCGTCCCGGCTCGCGGGTGGCCGGACCGGCACCGTGGCGGTGGTGGTCCCCCGAATCACCCGCTGGTTCTTCAGCACCATCGTGGAGGCCGTCGAGGAATACCTCCACCAGTCCGGCTACGACCTGCTGCTCTACAACCTGGGTGGTCGGGAGCAGGTCCGCCAGCGGGTCCTGCGCACCGCCAACCTGCACAAACGGGTGGACGCCATCATGCTGGTCGCCACCCCGTTGCGGCCGGCCGACCTGACCGCGCTGGCCGCGCTGGAACTGCCCGGGGTGACGATCAGCTCGGGCAGCAGGGTGCCCAACTGGCCCTGCGTACGCATCGACGACGTCGCCGCGGCCCGGGCCGCCACCCGACACCTGATCGACCTCGGCCACCACCGGATCGCGCACATCTCCGGCGACCCGGACGACGAGTTGGCGTTCACCACCCACCTCGACCGCCGCCGGGGCTACCAGGCGGAGTTGCGGGCCGCGGGTCTGCGGCCCGATCCGCGCCTCGACGTCGAGTCCACCTTCACCATCGACGGCGGCACCCGGGCCACCGTCGAGTTGCTGGCCCGCGGCGACCCACCCACCGCGATCGTCGCCGCCTGCGACGAGATGGCGATGGGCGCGATGACCGCGCTGCGCGACGCCGGGTTGCGGGTGCCACACGACGTCAGTGTCATCGGCATCGACGACCATGACCTGGCCGGCATGCTCGGGCTCAGCACCATCGCCCAGCCCGCCGCCGAGCAGGGCCGACTGGCCGCCCGGATGCTGCTCGACCCCCTCGAAACCCGACCCCCGGGCCCCATCCCGGGCCAGCAGAGCGCCGACTGCGACACATCGGTGATCCTGCCCACTCGCCTGGTGGTTCGGGAGTCGACCGCACCACCCCGGGCACACTGAAAACCTGACCACAGCGCGACACGGGAGAAGACCCTGAACACCGATCCGACGCAGCAGAGCCCCTCCGGCCACCCGGCCACCGGCTGGTGGACCGAGGCGACCATCTACCAGATCTACCCCCGCTCGTTCGCCGACTCGGACGGCGACGGCATCGGTGACCTTCCCGGCATCACCGCCCGCCTCGACCACCTGGTCGAGCTGGGCGTGGACGCGGTGTGGCTCTCCCCGTTCTATCCGTCGCCGCAGGCCGACGCCGGCTACGACGTGGCCGACTACCGCGACGTCGACCCGCTGTTCGGAAGCCTCGCCGACGCGGACAAGCTGATCGCCGAGGCCCGGTCCCGCGGCCTGCGGGTGATCGTGGACCTGGTGCCGAACCACACCTCCTCGGCACACCGCTGGTTCCAGGAGGCCCTGCCCACCCCGCCCGGCAGCCCGGAACGGTCCCGGTACATCTTCCGCGACGGCGTCGGCCCGGCTGGTGAGCAGCCGCCGAACGACTGGCAGAGCGTCTTCGGCGGCCCCGCCTGGACCCGCACCGTCGACCCGGACGGGCGGCCCGGTCAGTGGTACCTGCACCTGTTCGACACCGGCCAGCCGGACCTCAACTGGGACAACCCGGAGGTGCACGCGGAGTTCCTGGACGTGCTCCGGTTCTGGTTGGACCGCGGGGTGGACGGCTTCCGGGTCGACGTGGCGCACGGGCTGGTCAAGCAGGCCGACCTGGCCGACTGGCAGGAACCGCAGGAGATCCTCTCCGGCAACGAGATCGACAAGCCGCGCCCACCGATGTGGGACCAGGAGGGCGTGCACGAGATCTACCGGCAGTGGCGGCAGGTCCTGGACAGCTACCCCGGCGAGCGCGTGCTGGTCGCCGAGGCGTGGGTGGAGCCGGCCGAGCGGCTGGCCCGCTACGTCCGGCCGGACGAGATGCACCAGGCGTTCAACTTCGAGTACCTGCTCGCCGCGTGGACCGCACCCGCCCAGTACGCGGTGATCACCCGCTCGTTGGAGGCGACCGACTCGGTCGGCGCACCGACCACCTGGGTGCTGTCCAACCACGACGTGGTGCGGCACGCGTCCCGCCTCGGCCTGCCGATCAGTGGTGGCCGGCCCAACGGCATCGGCATCGGCGACCCGCAGCCGGACGCCGCGCTCGGCCTGCGCCGGGCCCGGGCGGCCACCCTGCTCATGCTCGCCCTGCCCGGCTCGGCGTACCTCTACCAGGGCGAGGAGCTGGGGCTACCCGAGCACACCACCCTGCCGGACGAGGCCCGCCAGGACCCGACCTGGGCACGTACCGGGCACACCCAGCGCGGCCGGGACGGCTGCCGGGTGCCGATCCCGTGGGAGGCGGACGCCCCGTCGTACGGCTTCGGGCCCACCGACGCGAGCTGGCTGCCGCAACCGTCGCTCTGGGCGGAGTACGCGCTGGACCGCCAGCGCGACGTGCCCGGCTCGACGTACGAGCTGTACCGCACGGCGCTACGGCTGCGCCGCGCTCATGGGCTGGGTCGCGGCACCCTCGAATGGTTGTCCTCCGGCGACGAGGTGCTGACCTTCCGCAACGGTGAGCTGACCGTGTTGACCAACTTCGGCGAGGCCGCGGTGCCGGTCCCGGCCGGTGCCGAGGTGCTGGCCACCAGCGCCCCGCTCGACGACGACGGCGCGGTCCCCACCGACGTCACGGTCTGGCTGCGCTCCGCCTGACCCCGCCACCGACCGACCCGCCCTGGGAGCGTCGCTCGCCCGGGGCGGGGTCGGTCGGTTGCGCTGTGGAGCTGATGTCGTAAACGAGTCACAAGGCGGGGCACGGACGCGGGGGTCAGAGGCGGTCGGCTCGGGTGTGTAGGAGGTCGTGCACGTTCTCGATGTCGGTTGGCGAGGTTCGCGACGCGAGCCAGTACATGACACCGGTGGGAATGAAGAAGAGCTGGAACGCGGCCAGCCCGACGGCGAAGTTCAACGGCGGCGGGAAGGCCGTCCGCAGGGCCTGGAACGCCACCCCGACCAGCCCGTTGCCAGCCGCGCGACCGACCCCGTTGATGAGGTTGCCCAGGCTGTAGACCGTGCCCCGGTGCTCCGGTGGGTTGACGTCGGCGATCAGCGCGAACCAGTTCGGCGAGTTGGCCGAGGTCAGCGCGAGCGCCACGATCGCGGTGAGCAGGCTCAGCCCCACCGACGGCTCGGAGAACACGCTGGCCAGCACCGCGCCGACGACCGCGCCGCCGCCCGCGCCGTCCGGCACGTCGATCGTCACCGGGACGAAGAACAACACCAGGTAGAACGGCAACGCGGCGAGGATGCCGATCGCGGCGACCAGGGCCCGGCCTCTCGGTGTACGCCGCTGCAGCGCGTCACCGACCAGCCCACCGACGATGGAGAGCACCCCGCCGAGTTGGAACAGCGTGGCGAAGACGCTGCCCACCACCACCGCCGTGGACGTCGAGTAACCCTGCGCCTCGGCCCGTTCGGCGAAGAGCACCGGCAACCACACCAGGGACCCGAAGGCGGCCTGCGCGGTGAGGCCCTGCAGGATCAACCACCGGTTGGTACGTCGGGCCAGGATGCGCGGCAGGTCGGCGCGACTGATCCGGTAGTCGTACTCGGCGCCGGCGTCCAGCCGGTCGGCCAACTCCGGCTCGCTCTGGCCGCGCCGGATGTCGTACGTGAACAGGTACGCCACGGTGGCGACCAGGCCGACACCGGTCAGGATCAGGAACGGCCGCCGCCAGTCGGTGGCACCGAGCAGCCCTCCGACGAGGGTGCCCGCCAGGGTTCCGACCCCCTGGGAGAGCCCCCAGAAGCTCATCACCAAACCGCGCCGGGTCGGTGAGATCAGGTCGGTGACCACCGAGAAGCCGACCGAGCCGACCGCACCGAGGCCGACCGCGGCGACCAACTGCCCTGTGAAGAACGTCAGGTAGCCGCCGGCGAGGGCACTGCCGCCGGTGCCCGCCGCCCACAGCAGCGTGCCCACCATGAGCAGGGGCTTGCGGTTGGTCCGGTCGCCGACGTACGCCCAGCCGACCGCAGCCACCGCGCTGACCAGGAAGCTGACGGCGGTGACCAGACCGAGCAGTCGCCCGGACACGTCGAACGCGTCGGAGATCGGGCCGTACAGCGGCGGGACCAGCCCGATCGCCACGTTGTCCAGTGAGGCCAGCAGCACGAACACCACGACGCTGTACAACCGGTGCGCCGGGCCACCGCCCCGGCCGTGCGGGCGTCGGCCGGACCCGCCACTGGTCACCGTCATGAACGGCAGCCAACCAGACGCGGCTGAGGACGTCGTCACGCGGGTGGGTGCCGGTCAGCTGTCCCCGGCACCCACCCGCGTCGATCCGACGGTCAGCGCCGGTCGAGAACCAGTCCGCGAGCCGCCGCGTACTGCTCACGCACGGCGGGGACGGGCTCGGCCGCGTACTCCTCGGTGCCCTCGACCGCCCAGACCGGTGGCGTGGGACCACCCAGGGCGACCCAGGCGGCCTGGCGGGCGGCCCCGTCGGCGACGTACTCCCCCGTCGGCGGGACGACGACCGGGCAGCCGAAGACCTGCGGCGCGATCCGACGCACCGCGGCGGACCGGGCCCCGCCGCCGACCAGGATGACCCGGCGGGCGGTGGCGCCCTGTGCGGTCAGCGCGTCCAGACCGTCGGCGAGCGCGCAGAGCATCCCCTCCACGGCGGCCCGGGCCAGGTGCGCTGGGGTCGACGTGCGCAGGGTCAGGCCGTGCACCGCTCCGGTGGCGAGCGGACGGTTGGGGGTCCGCTCCCCTTCCAGATAGGGCACCATGACCAGCCCGCCCGCCCCGGCCGGTGCGGAGAGCGCCAGGTCGGCCAGCTCGTCCAGGCTGACGCCGAGCATCGCGGCGGCCGCGTCCAGCACCCGGGCCGCGTTGAGCGTGGCGACCAGCGGAAGGAAACGACCGGACGCGTCGGCGAAGCCCGCCACCGCGCCGCTCTCGTCGCCGGCCGGCACGTCGGCGACGCTGAACACCGTGCCGGAGGTGCCGATGGAGACGATCACGTCACCCGGGCCCGCGCCGACGCCGAGCGCGGCGGCGGCGTTGTCACCGGTGCCCGCGCCGAGCAACGCGCCGCCCGGCCCACCCAGATCGTCGGCGAGCTTCCCCGCCGACTCCGCCGGGCCGAGCACCTCCGGAACGATCAGTCGCCGCCCGAAGCCCTGCTCCAAGAGGTCCAGCCGGTATTCGCCGGTGGCCGGCGACCAGTAGCTGGTGCCGCTGGCATCCCCCCGGTCGGTGCGCAGCGCGCCCAATCCCGGCGCGCCGGCCAACCGCCAGGTCAGCCAGTCGTGTGGCAGGCACACGGCGGCCACCCGGGCGGCCTGCTCCGGCTCGTGCCGGGCCAGCCAGCGCAGCTTCGTGAGGGTGAAGCTGGCCACCGGCACACTGCCGGTGGCCTCCGCCCAGAACCGACGCCCGGCCGCACCGCCGCCGGCCTCTTCGACGAGGTCGGCGGCGGCGTCGGCGGACCGGGTGTCGTTCCACAGCAGTGCCGGGCGCACCACCCGGCCGTCCTCGTCGAGGCACACCATGCCGTGTTGCTGGCCGGCGACGGAGATCGCGGCCACGTCGGCCAACCCGCCGGCCTGGTCGGCGGCGCTACGCAGCGCCTGCCACCAGGCTTCCGGGTCGACCTCGGTGCCATCCGGGTGTGCGGCGCGGCCCTGCCGGAGCAGGGCACCGGTCTCCGCGTCCCGGATGACCACCTTGCAGGACTGGGTGGACGAGTCGACGCCCGCGACCAACGGCATGGCGGGGCCTCAGCGGGCGCCGAGCAGGTGCTCGACGGCGAGCTGGTTGAGCCGGACGAAGGCGAAGCCCCGGGCGGCCACCGCGTCGACGTCGACGTCCTCGAACGCGGACCGGTCCGCCAGGAACTCCTCGTAACCCTCGCCGTCGTTGAGCGTCGGCGTGTTCAGGTCGCCGACCTTGCTGGCGGCGAGCGCCTCGACCACCTCGGGGTCGGCGCGGAACGCCGCGGCGCGCTCCTTGAGCAGCAGGTAGGTGCTCATGTTGGCCGCCGCGGAGGCCCAGACACCGTCCATGTCCTCGGTGCGGGAGGGCTTGTAGTCGAAGTGCCGGGGCCCGTCGTAGGCCGGCCCGCCGTTGGGCCCGCCGTTCTCCAGGAGGTCCACCAGGGCGAACGCGTTCATCAGGTCGCCGTGGCCGAAGACCAGGTCCTGGTCGTACTTGATGCCACGCTGGCCGTTGAGGTCGAGGTGGAACAGCTTGCCCTGCCAGAGCGCCTGGGCGATGCCGTGCGCGTAGTTGAGCCCGGCCATCTGCTCGTGCCCGACCTCCGGGTTGAGGCCGACCAGCTCCGGGTGCTCCAACTGGGAGATGAACCCGAGCGCGTGCCCGATGGTGGGCAGCAGGATGTCGCCCCGCGGCTCGTTGGGCTTGGGCTCCAGGGCGAAGCGCAGGTTGTAGCCCTTGTCGACGGAGTACTGGGTGAGCAGGTTGACGGCCTCGCGGTAGCGGTCCAGGGCGGCGCGGACGTCCTTGGCGAGGTCGTACTCGGAGCCCTCGCGGCCACCCCACATCACGAAGGTGCTCGCACCCAGCTCGGCGGCCAGGTCGACCTGACGCAGCACCTTGCGCAGCGCGTAGCGGCGGACGTCGCGGTCGTTGCTGGTGAAGCCGCCGTCCTTGAAGATGGGGTGGGTGAAGAGGTTGGTGGTCACCATCGGCACCACCAGGCCGGTTTCGTCGAGGGCCTTACGGAACCGGGCGATGTGCTGGTCCCGGGTGCCGGCGTCGGCCCCGAACGGGATCAGGTCGTCGTCGTGGAAGGTGATGCCGTACGCGCCCAGCTCGGCGAGCCGGTGCACTGCCTCGACCGCGTCGAGCTCGGGGCGCGTGGCGTCACCGAACGGGTCGCGGGCCTGCCACCCGACGGTCCAGAGCCCGAAGGAGAACTTGTCGGCGGGAGTGGGACGGGGTGCCATGAGCAACCTCCGGGGTGGTGTTGTCGGCTATTTGTTCAGCCATTGAATTATTTGCCCGCCCTATGGCACTGTCAAGGGGTGAGCCTCACCCACGCCCCGGCCGGCGCAGTCCGTCAGGGCAGTCTGCGCGAGCTCAACCTCGCTCTGGTGCTCGGCCGCATCGCCGCGGCCGAACGCCCCCCGTCCCGCGCCGATCTGGCGACCGCCACCGGCCTCACCAGAGCCACCGTGTCCGCGGTGGTCGAGGACCTGCTCGCCGGCCGTCTGGTCAGCGAATCCGACCCGGCTCCCCGCTCCGGCGCCGGTCGCCCGGCACGCGGGCTGGTCCTCGCCGACCAGGGGCCGGCCGGGCTCGGCCTGGAGGTCAACGTCGACTACCTGGCGGTCTGCGTGGTGGACCTCGCGGGTGAGGTCCGGCACCGCACCGTGCACCGGGCCGACCTGCGTCCGGTGGCCCCCGCCGACGCGCTGGCAGAGCTGGTCGAGATGGCCGGGGCCGCCCGCGACGACGCCGCCGACCAGGGCCTCACACTGGTCGGAGCCGCGCTCGCGGTGCCCGGCCTGGTGGACGACGCCGGCCTGGTCCGGCTCGCGCCGAACCTCGGATGGCACGACGTGCCGGTGCCCGCGCTGCTCGCCGAGCACCCCCCGCTGGTCGAGCAGGTTCCCGGCGTACCCGTCCTGGTGGTGGACAACGAGGCCAATCTCGCCGCGCTCGGCGAGCTGCACTCCCGGCCGCCCGGCCCGTCCAGCTTCCTGCACATCTCCGGAGAGGTGGGCATCGGCGCGGGCATCGTCCTGGACGGGGCGCTGTTCCGCGGTGTACGCGGTTGGAGTGGTGAGATCGGGCACCTCCCGGTCCACCCCGAGGGTCGCCCGTGCCGCTGCGGCGGGCAGGGCTGCCTGGAGCAGTACGCGGGCCAGGAGGCGATCGTGACCGCTGCCGGGCTGGCCCGGGCGGAACTCCCGGCGGACACCGCGACGGCACGGCTCGCCGAGCTGGCCGAGGCCGGCGACGCCGACGCTCTGCGGGCCCTGCACGAGGCCGGCACGGCGCTGGGTGTGGCGGTGGCGGGCGTCGTCAACCTGCTCGACCTGGACACCGTGGTGCTGGGTGGCGGTTACGCGGCCCTGGCGCCCTGGTTGTGCCCTCCGGTGCTCGCCGAGATCGCCGACCGGGTGCTGACCGCCGCCTGGTCACCGGTCACGGTGCGGCCGTCCACGCTCGGCGCGGAGGCCGCCGCGGTGGGCGCCGCCGGCTCGGTCGTCCGGCGGATCGTCGCCCAGCCCGCCGGCTGGCTGGCCCGCTCCGGTTGACCGCCGCTGCGGCATGGGTGCCTGTCGGAGGGGATCGCTATCCTTGCCCCACAGCAACGATGCCGGGTGAGGAGTCGAGAAGCAGCATGCGCAGGAGTCGTCAGTCGCGAGCCGGCGTCCGGCGGTGACCACGACCCGGCAACCCCGCCACACTCCGCTGCCCGCCGACGCACCACTCGCCCGTGAGCTGCTCGACGGGCTCGCCGAGGCGGTCCTGACGACGGACGAGACCGGCCGGGTCACCCTGCTCAACGCGATGGCCGTGCGGCTGCTCCCGGAGGTCGCCGTCGGCACCGAGCTGTCCCGATGCCCGGTGGCCGCACTGGCCCACGCGGTCACCACCGACGCCGACCGCTTCGACGCCGACCATCACGGCCGACGTCTGCGCGGCGCCCGGCGGCGGCTCGTCGGCCACCGGTTCGTGTGGTACGTCCGGGACGTCACCGAGGAGCACGACCGCTCCGACGCGCTACGAGCCGAACGCGCCCGCACCGCGTTCCTCGCCGAGGCGGGGAACCGACTCGGTACGTCCCTGCACCGGGACGAGGTGCTCCGGGCCACCACCACACTCGCCGTGCCGTACCTGGCCGATGTCGCCGTGGTCCTGCCCCGACCGGCCACCTCGGCCGAGCCGCACGGCCGCTGGACCCGGCACGCCGACGGCGAGCCCACCCCGACCAGCGGGCCGGCGCCGACGACGCTGACCAGCACCGTGCCCGTGCTGGCCGAGGCGCTGGCCGGCGACCTCACCGAACCGGTGCCGTGGCCGGGCGGCGCGTTCACCGACCTGGCCACGATGCTGCCGCCCGATTTCGGCGCCCCGGGCCCGGTGCTGGTCTGCCCGATGCCCGGCGCCGACGGGTCGGCCGGCGCCCTGCTGCTCGTCCGGCGCACCGGGCGGGCCGGCTTCGACGAACGCGAGATCGAGCTCGCCCGGGAGTTCGCCGCCCGGGCGGGTGCCGCGCTGGCAACCGCGGATCTCCACGGCGAGCAGGCCCACCTGGCCCGGGTGCTACAGGCCAGCCTGCTCCCGCCCGAGCTACCCGCCGTGCCCGGCGTGACAGTGGCCGGCGGCTACCGCGCCGCCGGGGACACGTTGCGCATCGGCGGCGACTTCTACGAGGTGTTCCCGCACCCGCGTGGCGCTCTGTTCGCGCTCGGCGACGTGTGCGGGCGGGGCGTGAGCGCGGCCGTGCTGACCGGCCGGGTCCGCCAGTCCCTGCAGACGCTGCGGCTCGTCGAACAACGCCCCCTGGAGCTGATCCACCTGCTCAACCGGGCGTTGTTCGACGCGCCGGACGCGGCACGGCGCAGCCAGTTCACCACCCTGTTGCTCGGCTCCCTGGACCGGGGCCCCACCGGGGTGGACGTGCGGATCGCCGGCGGGGGCCACCCCGCGCCCCTGCTGGTCACCACGGACGGCACTGTCACCTCGGTCCCGGTGGGTGGCACGGCGGTCGGGGCGCTGACGGCCGCCCGGTTCGCCGAGACACGGGTGCACCTCGATCCCGGGGACCTGCTGCTCGCGTACACCGATGGGGTCACCGAAGCGCGCGGCCCGCGCGACGCGGAGATGTTCGGCGAGGCCCGGCTGCGTGCGGCGCTCGCGTCGGCGGCCGGGCAGCCGCCCGCGGCGCTGATCGACCTGGTGCTGGAGGCGGTCGACGACTGGCTCGACGGCCAGGCCCACGACGACATCGCGATGCTGGCCGTCCGCGCGTCGGTGCCCTCGTGATCGGCGACCACGCCCCGGCGGCGGCACCGTGGACGGCGACGACGAGTCGGCACCGCTCGATCAGGCGGTCCGCGCCACGGGCCCGCCGGTCGGCCACTCGCGGGGGGCGCCGACCGACCGTTCCGGGGCACCTGACGAGCCGGTCCACGGCGTGTGGGGCTGCCGGCTCCGATCCGCCGGCCCACCGGGCCCGTCCGGGTCGCGCGGCCAGTCCTCCTGCGGCACCGACTCGCCCGCCGGCGTGCTGTCCACCTGCTGCCGACGGGCGACCTCGTCGAACTCCCGCATCCCGCGCAGCAGCGCGTCGCGGCCCTCCGCGCCCATCCCGGCCAGCACGGCGGCGAGCTGCGCCTGACGGTCGGCCCGCAGCTCGGCGAGGAGCCGGCGGGCCTCCGGGGTGAGGTGCAGCGAGATCTCCCGCCGGTCGAAGCGGCCCGGCTCACGCTCCAGCATGCCCGCGGCGACCAACCGGTCACAGAGGCGGCTGGCGGAGCTGAGCAGCATGTCGAGCCGGGTGGCGAGCCGACGAAGGTTGATCCCGTCGACCTGCTCCACCACCATCACCGCCCGAAGCTGCGCACCGGAGACGCGGTGGGCGGTCCCCTCCCGGGCGGATTCCCAGATGCCCAGCAGGGAAGCGGCCGCCGCGTCCAGCGCGGAAGCCATACTCGTCTCGGGGTCCGTCGGACCGTTCAGTTCGGCCATGGTGGCCCGAGACTACTCCGAACCCACAGGTGGTCGAGCTTTAGCGAGGGAGCCAGCATGAACGAACCGGTCAACGAGGCACGACGTGCCCTGAACGAGACACCGGCCGACCGTGTCGTGGGTGGTGTCGGGGAGGTGCTGGCCCGGTCGTACGGCATCACCGACGTCGAGCTGTACCAGGTCGACTACCGGCTCGCCGAGCTTCTCCCGCTCACCGAGGGTGACCCGATCACCAGCCCGGGGCACCCGGCCTGGCGGGCCTTCGACCACCAGTCACCGATCGTCTCCGACGGCAGCGCCTGGATCCCCGTCACCATGCGGGGGGAGCGCCGGGGCGTCCTCTACCTGTCGCCCGTCGCCGACGAGGCGGAGGTCGTCGCCGCGTTGACCGACATCGCCACCGCGCTCGCCCACGAGCTGGCGGCGGTCTCCCCCGGCACCGACGTCTACCGGGCGGCGCGGCGCGCTCAGCGCCTCACCCTGGCCGCCGAGATGCAGTGGGACCTGCTCCCCGGGCGCAGCCGGATCCGACCGTCGTTCAGCCTGGCCGGTCAGTTGGAACCGGCGTACGCGGTACGCGGTGACAGCTTCGACTGGTCCGACGACGGGCAGCAACTCTGGTTGTCCACGGTCAACGGCAGCGGTGAGGGCGTCGCCGCGTCCCTGCTCACCTCGTTGGCCACCCACGCGCTGCGCAACGCGCGCCGCGCCGGGCTGAACCTTGCCGACCAGGCCGCCCTCGCCGACCAGGCCCTCTACGACCTGTACCGGGGCGAGCAGCACCTCTCCGCCTTGCTGATGCAGTTGGACCTGCGCTCGGGGGTGATGACGGTCGTCGACGCCGGCTCACCACGGCTGGTCATCCTGCGCGGCGGGGACGTCATCGAACAGCCCTTGGAGGCGCAGTTCCCGCTCGGCATGTTCGAGGCGACCGACTACCAGGAACAGAAGTTCCCACTGGAGGTCGGCGACCGGATCTTCGTCGTCGGCGACGGGGTGCTGGAGGCCACCGGGCAGCACACGCGCTACGGCGAGACGGCACTGGACCGGTTCCTGCGCCGGACGGGCCCGATGGAGCCGCTGGACGCCGTACGGTCGCTGATCGGTGACCTGCGCGCGTTCGTGGCCGGTGACCTGGTCGACGACGCGGTGGTCGTCTGCCTGGACTGGCTCGGCCCGCAACCGTGACCGGCGAGGTCAGTACGCGCCGCGACCGTTCAGGACCGCACCGAAGGTCTTCCACAGGATGGTGAGGTCGGCGGCGAGCGACCAGTTCTCCACGTAGTACAGGTCGAGGCGGATGCCGTCCTCCCAACTCAGGTCGGACCGGCCGCTGACCTGCCAGAGGCCGGTCATGCCGGGCTTGACCAACAGCCGTCGGGCCACGTCGCCGTCGTAGCGGGCCACCTCGGACGGCAGCGGCGGGCGGGGCCCGACCAGGCTCATCTGACCCAGCAGGACGTTGACCAGTTGGGGCAGCTCGTCCAGCGACCACTTGCGCAGCACCCGCCCGACGCGGGTGACCCGAGGGTCCTGACGCATCTTGAACATCAGCCCGTCGGTCTCGTTACGGGCGGTCAGCTCGGCGAGCATGGCGTCGGCGTTCACCACCATGGTGCGGAACTTGAACACGTCGAACTCCCGCCCGCCCTGACCGACACGGACCTGTCGGAACAGCACCGGACCACGGCTGTCCAGTTTGATGGCCAGGGCGACGAACGAGATCAGCGGGAGCAGCAGCGCCAGAGCCAGCGACGAGACCGACCGGTCCACGAAGCCCTTCACCAGCTTGCGCGCGCCACGGAACTCGGGGGCCTCGACGTGGATCAGCGGCAGCCCGGCAACCGGGCGGGTGTGGATGCGCGGACCGGCGACGTCGGTCAGCGCGGGTGCCACGACCAGGTCGACGCCGGTCCCCTCCAACTGCCAGCCGAGGCGACGCAGCCGGGTCGCGGTCAGCTCGCCGGACGCGGTGACCGCGACCGTGTCCGCGCCGATCGCGGTGGCGGCCTCCGGAATGCCCCGGAAGGATCCCACCACCGGCACGTCACCCAGCCGCTGCGCCACCGGTGCCAGCAGCGCGTCCGGGATGCACGCGCCGACCACCTGATAGCCGGCGTACGGCTCACGGCGCAGCGTGTGCACCAACTCCAGCACGTGGGCGGTGTCGCCGACCACCAGGACCTTGCGGGACCAGCCGGCACCCAGCGACCGGGCCCGGTGCAGGCGCTTGCGGGCGGCGAACCGGGCCACCTCCAACCCGACGGTGCCCACCGCGAAGGTGATTCCGAGGAAGCCCCGGGAGACGCCGACGTCGGCGATGTAGCCGATGATCGCGATCGCACCGGCCAGCCGCAGACTGGCGGAGCTGACCCGCCGGTACTCGTCCGCCCCGTAGCCGATGACCCGGTCGTCGTAGCAGCCGAGCGCCTTGAGCGAGATCAGCCAGGCCAGCACCAGCCCGGGCGCGACCAACACGTACGGGATCTCCGAGCCGGTCGGCTCGTCGTCACCGAAGCGGGCGGCGTATCCGATGAGCAACGCGATGATGAGGATGGTGGTGTCCAGGACCACCAGAACCCGAACGTAGGACCGTTCGTCGGCGCGGGCCACCAGCCCGGCAGGACGGCCGTCCGGCTCCGCCGACGTGGCGGGGGTCAACAGTGTCGCCGTGCTCACCGGCCCTCCCACTCTGTTCAGGATGGCCCCGGCTGACAGCTCGGACCGGAGGCGGACCGACCCTGCCGGAACAGTCGACATCCTGCCTTGACAACTATGACGGCCGATTGCTTCCGACGTATTGCCGTCACTTTTCCTCAACCCAGCGGCCAAAAGGGCCTGCCACACCGATCGACGGTACGGCAGGCCCTCCGGCGTCTGAGCGTCGGATCAGCGCGGCGCTGGTGGGCGACGTGCGATGGCGCTGAGGAAGATGCTGCCGATCTCGCTCGGGTCCTTGGTGACGAAGACGTCGCCGCCGGTCACCTTCGTGATCGACTCCAGCTCGGCCTTGCTGACGCCCTCGCCGATACCGATCATGATGACCTGCACCGGTCGCTCCGGGTCGGCGAGCTGCTTGAGCTTGGCGAGCAACTGCTGCTGGTTGATGCCGTTGTCGTCCTCGTTCTTGCCGTCGGTGAACAGCACGATCGAGTTGACCCGGCCGGGCTGCCAGTTCTCCTGCACGGCCTGGTACGCGGCCAGCATCGTGTCGTAGAGGCCGGTGTCACCACTGGACGGCTTGACGGTGGCGAGCGCACCCTCCAACTGGGCCCGCTGCGCGGAGAGCGGGCCGATGGGGACCAACTCGCGGTAGTCCCGGTTGCCGACCAGCTTGGTGGAGAAGGTCCACAGGCCGATCGACCAGGAGTCGTCGAAGAGGCCGAGGCCGCGGCGGGCCGCGTCGACGGTGACCTCTTCCCGGCTGCGGTTGTTGGCGCTCGGGACCTCGTCCTTCATCGAGCCGGAGACGTCGATGACGGCCAGCATCCGACCGGACTGGGTGGCGATGGACCAGCTGGAGACGACCCGTTGGATGGCCGCCGGGTCCAGCCCACCGGCTGCGGTGCCGCCGTTCGCCGGTGCGGTCGGCGCGCCGCCGGACGGGCTCGGGGCACCCTGCGGCGCCTTGAAGCCCTCACCCCAGTTGCCGTCCGGGGCGCGCAGCGACTGCGCGGCCAACCGGTTGCGGAAGGTGGGGCTGGTGAGCAGTTCGAACAGCACCCGGGCGGCCGATGCCTTGCTCGGCTCGATGCCGGGCAGCACCGCGTACGGGTAGTCCAGCGGCATCGGCGCCGGCTCCATGTAGAGCGCGGCGAGCGGCACCGGCGGCTTCTTGCTGTTGTAGGCGATCACGTCCTCTTCGGACAGGGCCGCCGCGCCGAGGCCGCTGGCGATGGACGTCGAGTCGTTGGCGGTGGGGAAACGGGCCAGCAGGTCGTTGCGCAACGACGAGCGCCCGGTGGCCAGTGCCCGGAGCGCGCCGACCGTGTTGCGCTGGGCGTCCCCGCCGGCGCCGTTGGCCGCCGCGGTCAGCGAGAGCAGCCCGGACAGACCGGCCGCGTCACGGGTCGGTTCGACGATCCCGGTCCGCAGCGGGGCGCTGGAGTTGTTGACCTGCTTGAGCAGGTCGGTCCAGTTGAACTTCTTGTCCGGCCAGCCCAGTCGCGTCGCGATCGGCTCGGGCATGGCGACGACGATGGGGCTGCGCGCGATGGACGCGCCGTTGGTCGGAGCGAACGCCGTCGCGTCCTTCTTCAACCGCAGCAACCAGGTCGAGGAGTCGGGGACCCACACATCGGGGCTGACGGCGGTGCCGCTGGCCTGCCCCACACCGGCCAGGACCGCACCGTGCTTCGCCGCCACCACGGCAGCCACGTCGACCGGGTCGGACGCCGAGACGTCGACCCGGATGCAGGTCGGGCCCACCGCCGCGCCGTCCTTGACCCACTGGGAGGCGGCGGCGTCCACCGCGGGCGCGAGCTCGGAGGCGACCGCCACAGCGAGTCGGATCTCCCCGGAGCAGCTCGGTTTGATCAACTCCTGATAGCCGAACCACGCGCCCGTGGTCACGACGAGCACACCCGCCGTCGCGGCGGCGGCTGCTAAGTGGAGTTTCGAACGCATGCGATGGCGGCCTGCTGACACGGTGACCATCTTGCGTACAAGGTGCCGTCTCTGCCACATCCGTTCGGACTAAAGTTACGGAGGAGAAACAGTTGACCACTTTTTAGCAACAGAGAGTGATGCGACAGCCTCGTGGCGTTGCCGAACCCGTGCCGCGCTCATGTCCCGGCTCGGTCGCTCACGCCAGCACACACGTCGGGCTCGGCACCGGCACCGGCTCTCCGACCGCCTCCGGGACACCGGTGTCGGCGTCACGCCGGAAGACCCGCACCATGTCCGCCCGCTCGTCGGCGACGTAGAGGTGCTCCCCGATCAGCGCGAAGTGCCGGGGCCACTCACCACCGGTATCCACCTCGGCCACCAACTCGGGCAGCTCCCCGGCCAGGGCGAAGACCGCAACCGTCCCCACGCCACGGTTGCCGACGTAGAGGAACCGACCGTCCGGGGAGACCGTGACCTCGGACGGCTGGACATGACCCGACCGTCCACTCGCCTCGACCCGACCGTGCTGGTGCAACGCGCCGTCCTCGGTCAGCTCGTACGCGGTCACCGAGGCGTCCAGCTCACCGACGAGGTAACAACGCCGTCCGTCCGGGTGCCGGGCCAGGTGCCGGGGCCCGCTGCCGGGCGTCGTACGGATCCTCGGCGCGCGGGGCACCAGTCGTCCGCTCGCGTCGTCCAGGTCGTAGCGGTAGACCGAGTCCGTGCCGAGGTCGACAGCGAAGATCGGCCCCCGGCCGGAACCCGGGGAGACCATGTGAGCGTGGGCGTGGTCCTGCCGGTCCGGGTCGGGGCCGTGCCCCTCGTGCACCACCAGGTCGGTGCGCTCGCCGGGCACACCCTCCGCGTCCAGCGGGAAGACCGCGACGCTGCCGCCGCCGTAGTTCGCCGCCAGCAGATGGCCGCCGTCGGGCAGCACCGCCAGGTGGCACGGCTCGGCGCCACCGGTGGATCGACTGCCGAGCGGAGTCAGCCCGCCCTCCGACCCGACCCGCCAGGCGCTGATCTCGCCGTCGGACAACTCGTTGACCGCGTAGAGCACCGGTCGGCTGGGATGCCGCGCCAGGAACGAGGGGGACGCGGTGACCGCCACCGTGCCCAGCGGGGTCAGCTCCCCGGTCGCCGGGTCACGGCGAGCGGCGACGATGCCGCTGCCCCGCCCGCCACTCTGGGCGGTGTAACCCCCGATGTGGACGACCTCAACCTGACCACTCACGTCCGACTCCTCCGCTGGCATCCTCCGCTGATCCAACCAGAGGCTGCCCGCAGAGCCCGGCCGTTAACCGGCTTTCCCGCCCGGTTCTCAGGCCGCCGGCACCGGCTCCCCCCTCTGCCGGGCCACGTGCTCCACCAGTGAGATCAACACCATCTTCCCGGACTGCCGGTCCCGGGCGTCGCAGAGCACCATCGGCACGTCCGGGTCCAGGTCGAGCGCTCGGCGTACGGTCTCCAGGTTGAACCGCCGGGAGTCGTCGAAGCAGTTCACGCCCACCACGAACGGGATACCCCGCTGCTCGAAGTAGTCGATGGAGGGGAAACAGTCGGCCAGTCGACGGGTGTCGGCGAGCACCACCGCGCCGAGGGCGCCGAAGGCCAACTCGTCCCACAGGAACCAGAACCGGTCCTGACCCGGGGTGCCGAACAGGTAGACCTGCAGGTCGTCGTTGATGGTGATCCGGCCGAAGTCCATCGCCACCGTGGTGGTCGACTTGCCCTCCACCCCGGAGATGTCGTCGGTGCCGATCCCGGCGCCGGTCAGCACCTCCTCGGTCTGCAACGGACGGACCTCGCTCAGGGCGCTCACCAACGTCGTCTTACCGGCCCCGAAGCCTCCCGCGATGAGGATCTTCAGTGCCAGCGGGATGGTGGTGCTGGTGCCCACATGGTCATAGCGCACGGAGTCCACTGACCACCGCCTTGAGAATGTCGTCGTTGGGAAGGATGCCGGCGGCCGGCGGCTCGTGCACCGCTACCAGGCCCTCGGCCAGGAGATCACCGAGCAGGACCCGGACCACACCGACCGCGAGGTCCAGCTCGGCTGCCAGCTCGGCCACCGACACCGGCCGGCGGGACAGCGCGACCAGCCGTCGATGCTCCGGGAGCAGGTGCGGGTGACTCGCCGCGTCGACGTCCGATCCGGCCAGCACGAACGCGACCAGGTTGAAGCCGTCGACGGCGGAGCGTACCCGTCCCCCGGTGAGGGTGTACGGGCGCACTACCGGACCGGCGTCACCGTCCAGCCACTCGTGCTGCGGCCCGGGCGGCTCAGTCCGCATCACCGGCTCCCGCCGACGACCGGGCCGGCGCGGAGAGGCTCTCCCCCACCCGGATGACGAGCATCGCCATCTCGTAGGCGACCAGCCCGATGTCCGCGTCGGCGTCGCTCACCACCGCCAGGCAGGCGCCCTGACCGGCGGCGGTGACGAAGAGGTACGCCGACTCCATCTCCACCACGGTCTGTCGGACCGGACCGCCGTCCACGTGTCGGCTCGCGCCCCGCGCCAGGCTGGAGAAGCCGGCGGCGAGCGCGCAGAGGTGCTCCGCGTCGGCCCGCTCCAGGTCGGCCGAACAGCCGAGGAGCAGGCCGTCGGCGGAGAGCACCACCGCCTGCCGGGCAGCCGGAACCCGTTGCACCAGTTCGTCGAGCAGCCAGTCGAGGCCGGCGCTCTGCTTCGTCGAATGCCGCACTAGGCGTCCCTCTCAGTAGCGGTCGGGTCGGGGGTGGTCTTCGGGCCCGCGGGAGCAGCCGGGATCGCCGGACCGCCCGGCACCGTCGGTGCCGTTCCTGCCGGCGGCGTCGCCGCTGCCGGGTTCGGCGCCGGTCCCGGGTTCGGTGCCGGTGCCGGGCTCGGTGCCGCCGGTGCCGGCTGCGATGCCGGTGCCGGTGCCGAGGTAGGTGCCGGTGCCGCCTGCGATGCCGGTGCGGAGGTAGGTGCCGGTGGGGTGATCACGGTGGCGCGTCCGCGCGCGGTTCCGGCCTGGAGGGCGGCCATCACCCGGCGGACCTCCTCCGGGGACCGGGGCGACGGGGTGTCGGCGACGGTTGACCGCGGTCGCGCGGTGGGCGTACGGCGTCGCACCCGGCGGGGCAGGCCGTCGAGCTCGTCGTCGACCGTCTCGGCCGACCCGGCGTCGCCATGCCCGTTCGGCGGCGACGTGTCCGAGGTCGACACTCCGGACGCGGGTGCGCCGACAGTGGCCGAACCCGGCGCCGCAGGTGCGGTGGCCGAACCCGGCGCGGTCACGACAGCCGTAGGGCCCGACGCGGTGGACGGGGCCGTCGGCGGGCGGGTGCGGGCGCGGGGCACGGTGTCCCGGCGCGTCGGGCGGACCAGTCGACGGCCGGAGTCGGCCGGGTCGGCACCCAGCGTGGCAGGGTCGGGACCGGCCGGGGGTTCGGCGGTGACGAGGTCGGTGGGGACCAGCACCACAGCGGTCACCCCGCCGTCGCCGGAGGGCCGCAGCCGCACCCGTACGTTGTGCCGGGCCGCGAGCCGGGCCACCACGAACAAGCCGAGTCGTGCGCTCTGGGCGGGGTCGAACTCGGGCGAGCTGGCCAGCCTGGTGTTGGCGGTCTCCAGCGCCGCGACGGACATGCCCAGCCCCTGGTCGGTGATCTCCAGGGCGTACCCGTTGGCCACCTGTTCCCCGACGATTGTGACGCGGGTGTCCGGCGGGGAGAAGGCGGTGGCGTTCTCGACCAGCTCGGCGAGCAGGTGGATGATGTCGCCGACCGCCCGGCCCAGAACTCCGGCCGGCTGTACGGCGGCGATGTCCACCCGGTCGTACGCCTCGACCTCGGAGATCGCCCCGCGGATCAGGTCGACCATCGCGACGGGGTTGCGCCAACCGCGGCCGGGCGCGGAACCGGCGAGGATGACCAGGTCCTCGGCGTGCCGACGGAGCCGGGTGGCCAGGTGGTCGACCTGGAACAGCTGGGACAGCTCGTCCGGGTCCTCCGCGCGGCGCTCCATCCGGTCCAGTAGGTGCAGCTGGCGATGGACGAGGCTCTGGCTGCGACGGGCGATGTTGAGGAAGACCTCGTTGAGCCCGCGACGCAGGGTGACCTCGTCCACCGCGGCTTGGACGGCGGTGCGCTGCACCTCGGTGAAGGCGCGCCCGACCTCCCCGATCTCGTCGTGGCCGTACTCCAGCGGCGGCGCCT
Source organism: Micromonospora sp. WMMD964 (assembly GCF_029581455.1). Taxonomy (NCBI): domain Bacteria; kingdom Bacillati; phylum Actinomycetota; class Actinomycetes; order Micromonosporales; family Micromonosporaceae; genus Micromonospora; species Micromonospora sp. WMMD964. The sequence goes on from NZ_CP120860.1 coordinate 6,685,925, forward strand.
CTCGGGCGACGTCCACCTGCTCACCGCGACGCAGCCGGGTCACCACGTCCGGCAGACGGTGCTCGGCCAGGTCGAGTGCGGCGGTGCGGACGCCGCTGAGCCGCCGGACCAGGGTACGGCCGACCCGCAACGCCACCAGCACCGAGACCACCACGGCGACGAGCCCGAGCACCCCGGCCGCGGCCAGCCGGGCCAGGATCCCGACGGCCATCGGCACGGAGCGGTCGGTGAGGTTGTCGGCCTCGTCCAGCTCGAAGTCGCGGAGTTGCTGCTGCACGGCGTCGTGCCCGGCCTGCCAGGTCGCCGCGTCCACCGGCGGTCGACCTGATCTGTTGGCCCCGATCAGCGCGTCCTGCATGGCGCGCACGCTGGTGAAGTCAGGGCTCTCGCTCAGCCGCTGGTACGCGGTACGCCCCGCCTCGGGCAGGTCGGCGACCGCGCTCTCGGTGAGCCACCGCTGGTTGCCGATCATCTGGACGAGTTGGGCGTGCTCACCAGCGGCGAACCGACCGGTGGTCAGCACTCCGGCCAGCATGGCATCGGTCTGGCCGAGCAGCTCTCGGGATCGGCCCAGCGCGGTGAGCGCCAGAGCCTGCCGGTTGAGGCCGGGGTCGGTCAGGTTCGCCATCGCGGAGAACGCCTGGAAGGCCGCCGAGACCATCCCGCTGTAGAGGCCGATCACGCCGGTGCGGTCCATCAATCGGCCGTCGATGAAGCCGCGACCGGTCGGCAGCGCCGACAGGGCGGTGACCAGCCGGTCGACCCGGTCCTCCAACAGGTCGTCGGCGGCGTCGCGCAGCGCCTCACCGTCGATCCGGCGGCGTAGCTCGGCGATCGCCCGGTCGGTGCGCTGACGCTGCTCGGTCAGTGCCGGCAGTTCGGTGGTCCCGGCGAGCTGCACCACCGAGAGCCGGCGTTCGCGTTGCAGCTCGGTGACCACGGCCTCGCCGGGACGACCCAGGTCGTACAGCAGTGTGCGCGCGGAGAGCAGGTTCAGCGCGGGGCCGAAGGTCAGCGTCGTAGCGAAGATCCACAGGGCCAGCAGCGCGGTCACCGGCGCGACGACCAGTGCGGTCAGCTTCGAGCGGATCGGCCAGTCGCGGGTTCTCATCAGACCTCGCCCGTGCAGGGGGTGGCAGGAGGGGCGCCGGCACCGCCGGGCAACGCGCCGGCCGGGTGTCTGCCCGGCGTCGAAGCCGGGCACCGGCGCGGGCGCCTTGGGCAGGATACGTAATCGGGGGCCGTTGCACTACCGCCCGTCGCGCCGACATCGACGCTCCGGAATTCGGCCGACCGGGGACGACGAACGTCCATTTTTCTGGAACAGGTCCAGTTTTCGGCCGCGCAGCGAGTCGCGTCGCTCGTCAGGAAAGTCTCCCGGATCGGGATTGGCGATCAGTGTCCGGAGGGAATACCAGACGACGAAGGAGGAGCCCATGTCGCCCACTCAGGTAATCGTCATCGTGCTCGTCGTGCTGGTGGTCGTCGCGGCGCTGGCCGTGGCCGCCCGGTCGCTCAGCCGCCGTCGCGCGCTGCGCTCCCGGTTCGGACCGGAGTACGACCGGGTGGTGGCCGAGCAGGACAGCCGGTCCGCCGCGGAGCGCGAGCTGCGCGACCGGGAACGCCGGCACGCCGAGCTTTCGCTCACCCCGCTCACCCCGGAATCCCGGGCCCGCTACAGCGCCGCCTGGGAGGAACTCCAGGTCCGCTTCATCGACTCGCCCGGCGAGACGGTGGGCGACGCCGACGAACTGGTCACCCGGCTCATCGAGGAGCAGGGCTACCCGACCGGGGACTTCTCCGACCAGATCGCGCACCTCTCCGTCGAACACGCCCGCACGCTGACCAACTACCGGGACGCGCACGACATCCACCTGCGCAACACTCGGGGCGAGGCGAGCACCGAGGAGCTTCGGCAGGCAGTCGTGCACTACCGGGCGCTCTTCGCCGACCTGCTCGGCGAGGAACCGCTCGGCCACCGCACGCCCGAACAGCGCCACCACCCGGACCACGACGCCACGAGCCGCTGAGGAGGCCACCGATGCGCCAGGAAGAGCAGCAGGTGAGCAACGACCATCCGGAGGCGGTCCGCTCCGCGCCCGTGCCGGTACCCCCGGCCGGTGATCGGGCCGGCCGCTCCGACGTCCCGGAGGACGCCCTCGACGAGCGGGGCACCTTCGACGACCAGAGCACCGACCGCGATCCGACGACCGACTCGGAGCGGACGACCGGCAGCGAACGGGACGCCGGGGACGACCTGGCCGGCGACGAGCGGGACCAGCGCCACCGGCGCGACGACCGGTCCACCGACGAGGGCGGTTTCCACGAGCCGGGGCCGTTGCCGACGACGTTCGGCGCCACCACGGTGGCCGACGCGGTGGCCGCGTCCGCGCTGGCCAGCCCGCGCCCCGAGGACCAGCCGGACCCCCGGGCGGAACGGACGGCCCGGCCCGGCGACGGTGCCGAGGACGGCGAGCGGGAGGGTCTGCGCGCCGACCCCACCGCCGAGCTGCACCGCCGCCACACCGACGTCGACGACGAGCGGCCCGACGGCGCCGGCTACGGCAGCGCGACGCCGGAGATGGTCGACCCCGACGCGGACGGCGACCCGGCCCACACCGAGGACAACGGCACCTCGCTGGAGTCCGCCGGGACGTCGCGGCCCGCCGGCTCGACGGTCGCGACCGCGGCGGCCACACTCCTGGACACCGACACCGCCCAGGGCTTCCGGGACCGCTGGCGCGACGTGCAGTTGCGTTTCGTCGACGATCCGCACGCGGCGGCCGGCGAGGCGCAGTCGCTGGTGGAGGAGGCCATCCAGGCCCTCTCCTCAGCGTTGGCGGCGCAGAAGACCACGCTCGGTGGGTGGCAGGACGCCGGCTCGGCCGACACCGAGCAACTGCGGATGGCGGTACGCAACTACCGGGACTTCCTGGACCGCGTACTGGGCCGCTGAGTCACACGACTGACAGGGGCGCCTCGGCCGACCGGCCGAGGCGCCCCTGCGTTGTCGAAGTGCCCCGACCCGGGCGGAAAGCACCGGATTCCTCCAACGGGAATGAAACCACCCTCGCCGGGTAATAGGGCGCGCGCGGTCAATCGCGTGGAGGTCGGGACGAGGGGTGACGGCATGGACGGCGGCGGTCTTCGACTGAACATGAACGGGCTGGACTACCTGATTCTCGCCCTCTATTTCGTGACCGTCCTCGGCGTCGGCTTCGCCGCCCGCCGGGCGATCCGGACCAGCGTCGACTTCTTCCTCTCCGGTCGGTCCCTCCCGGCCTGGGTGACCGGTCTCGCCTTCGTCTCGGCCAACCTGGGCGCGCTGGAGATCATCGGGATGGCCGCGAACGGCGCCCAGTACGGCGTGATGACGGTCCACTACTACTGGATCGGCGCCGTGCCGGCGATGGTCTTCCTGGGCATCGTGATGATGCCCTTCTACTACGGCTCGAAGGTCCGCAGCGTCCCGGAGTACCTGCGGCTGCGGTTCAACCGCCCCACCCACCTGCTGAACGCGCTCAGCTTCGCCGTCGCCCAGGTGTTGATCGCCGGGGTGAACCTCTACGCGTTGGCCCTGGTCATGCAGGCGCTGCTCGGCTGGCCGCTCTGGACGGCGATCGTGGTCGGCGCGGCGATCGTGCTGGCGTACATCACGATCGGCGGTCTGTCCGGGGCGATCTACAACGAGGTGCTCCAGTTCTTCGTCATCCTCGCCGGTCTCATCCCGGTCACCGTGATCGGCCTGGTCAAGGTCGGCGGTTGGAACGGCCTGATGGACGCGGTGGGCGACTCCAAGCTCGGCGAGGCGGGGCTGCACGCGTGGCAGGACACCGGCAGCACGGCGAACCCCCTGGGCGCCCACTGGATCGGCATCGTCTTCGGCCTCGGCTTCGTGCTGTCGTTCGGCTACTGGACGACGAACTTCGCCGAGGTGCAGCGCGCCCTCTCGGCGAAGAACATGAGCGCCGCCCGGCGTACGCCGATCATCGCCGCGTACCCGAAGCTGTTCATCCCCCTGGTCACGGTGATCCCCGGCCTGGTGGCCCTGGTGACGGTGAAGGGTCTGGGTGCCGAGAGCGGCGATCTGCAGTACAACAACGCCATCCCGCTGCTGATGCGCGACCTGCTCCCCAACGGCGTGCTCGGGGTCGCGGTCACCGGCCTGCTCGCCTCGTTCATGGCGGGGATGGCGGCCAACGTGAGCGGCTTCAACACCGTCTTCACCTACGACATCTGGCAGGCGTACATCCGTCGGGACCGTTCGGACGAGTACTACCTGCGGGTCGGCCGATGGGCGACGGTCGCCGCCGTGGTGATCGGCATCGGCACCGCCTTCATCGCGGCCGGGTTCAGCAACATCATGAACTACATCCAGGCTCTCTTCTCGCTGTTCAACGCCCCGTTGTTCGCCACGTTCATCATCGGCATGTTCTGGAAGCGGATGAGCGCGCTGGCCGGCTTCTGGTCGCTGCTGCTGGGCACCCTGGCGTCGCTCAGCCTCTACCTGCTCTACAAGGGCGGCGTGATCCACTTCAACTCCGACCTGGAGGAGAGCTTCTGGGGCGCCGGCCTCGCGTTCGTCACGGTGGCGGTCGTCGCCGTGGTCCTCACCCCGCTCACCGCCCCCAAGCGCGACGAGGAGCTGCGCGGGCTGGTGTACGGCTTGGGCGGCGTCGACCTGAAGGGTGACGTCCTCGCCGGGGACGCCGCCTGGTACCGCTCCCCGGTGCTGCTCGGCGTGATCGCCGTCGCGCTGGCCGCCCTCTTCTACATCCCGGTCTTCTAGAAAGGGGTTGGGCAGATGAGCAACGACGGCCAGCCGGCGAAGGACCCGCTGATCGACGAGACCCAGGCGGAACAGCGGCGCTCCGCCGCCGCCCGACTGTTCGACATCCGCCGGGTGATCGGTGGCCTCTTCGTCGCGTACGGGGTCATCGTGACGCTGATCGGGGTCTTCGACAGTCGGGCCGAGATCGACAAGGCCGAGGGTGTCCGGATCAACCTGTGGGCCGGGCTGGTGATGCTCGCCTTCGGCCTGCTCATGCTGCTCTGGCAGTGGCTGCGCCCGGCGGAGCCGCCGGCCCCGAACGAGCAGCAGCCCGGCAGCTGACCGCCGGGCCGGGCGGCATGAGCGCGGCACAAGGGGGTACGCGAGGGGATCAGCGTGTCGGACACAGGAGGCAGCACCATGACCGATCGCGATCGCCAACCGCCGTTGGAGGACAGCCCGGAGGTGGCCTCGGCGGTGGACGATGACGCCACCGTGCCGCAACTGCGGACCGGGGGTGGCCCCGACCGGGACACTCCGGCCTTCGCCGAACCCCGCAGCCGACCGGGCGACCTCGCCCCGGACACCGACGAGCTGATCGGCGACCCGTACGGCGCCGGCACCGGAGCGACCGGGACCGGCACCGGCGCCGGCGGGGACAACATCCGCACCGGGGCCGAGCAACAGTGGGAACCGGAGGACCTGGTGCTGGCCCGCGGCCAGGACCTCACCCCGGAGAACCTGGACAGGGCACGCCGCGACCTGGCCGAGCAGGGCCGGGCGGCGATCGAACGCACCGTGCCCTGACGACGTGGGAGTCGACCAGCGGCCCCAGCCCGGAGCACGAGGGGGGTCCCCGACCCGACCAGAGCGGTCGGGTCGGGGACCCGGGGGGAACCTGCCGCCGGCAGTGCCTCACCTACTGCCGGAAGCGGGTTGGTGCGGGAGCGTTCCGGTCAGAGCGCCGGGTACGCGTTGCGCATGAGCTCCTGGAACTGGGCGGAGAACCACGCACCGGAGATCGGCGCGTCGGCCAGGGCGCCCGACGGGTTGTTGCCGTTGCGGGCGTTACCGCCGTAGGTCGGGTCGCACATCCGGTCGAAGCCCTTACCCTCGTTGTTCGGGATCTCCTTGCTGGAGCCGTCCGACTCGCCCGGAGGCTTCACCCAGACGTAGGCGTCGATACCCGTCGCCGGGGCCACCCGAGGCCGCTCACCGAGACCGGCACCGGCCTGGTTGCACCAGTTGCCGAGGTGCAGCCGTCGGTCGACGCGGCCACCGTTGACGTACGTGTCGACGCTGGTCGTCGCGCCCGGGCCGGTGGGCCGGGCGGAGCCGCCCCAACCGTTGCGGGAGGTGTCGATCAGCATGCCGATGTTGGAGTTGAAGCCCAACGAGACCAGCTTGCTCCGGAACGCCTGGGCGAACGACAGCTCGTCGACGTAGTAGTTCCAGTCGATCCACTTGGACTGCCGCACCGTCTGGCCGTTCACGTTGTCGGTGACCTTGAAGTACGGCTCCTGCAGCGCCGAGTAGTTGGCGGTGTTGGTGATGAAGCCGTGCACGTTGTTGACCGTGCTGCCGGAGGCGACCGCGGCGGTCTTCAGGATCTCGGCGGAGGGGTTGAAGTTGCTGTCCCACCCGAGCCAGCCGTGGTGCCCGGCGTCGATGTAGTTGTAGACGTTGCCGATCGAGCCCAGCTTGGCCAGGGCGTAGCCGACGCCGTTGACGTAGGCGCCGTTGGCCTTGACCGTGTCGCACATGACCGTGCCGCCGGGCTGGCCGGAGGTGTTGGTCACCAGGTTCGGCAGCGAGTCGATCTCGATGATGTTGATGATCCGGATGCTGCTGTACTTCGGGTCGCCCTGGATCGCGGCGATCGGGTCGATGTACTCGGCCTTGTACTTCGGCAGCTCGTCCGGGCCCAGCTCACCGTTGGAGGCGAGCGCCGAGCAGTCCCGGCCGGGCAGGTTGTAGATCACGAACTGGATGTAGCCGGCGCCCTGGCGCAGCGCCTCGTCCAGGTGGTCCTTCACCCCGAAGGCGCCGTTGGAGCTGCTGTCCGGCGTGCCGTTGATCGCGGCGATCCGGTCCAGCCAGACGGCCGTCGGGTTGTTGGAGATCCGGCTGCCGCCGGCCTCGGCGTCCGCCTTGGCCTTCCACTCCGGGTTCACGTAGCCGCGCACCCCGGCGTACGGGTTGTCGACCTTGGTGCCGGGCGGCGGGTTGGTCGTGGGTGGCGGGTCGGTCGGCGGAGGCGTGGTGGTGGGCGGCGGGTCGGTCGGCGGGGGCGTGGTGGTGGGCGGGGTGCCGCCGTTGCAGACGACGCCGTTCAGGGTGAACGAGGTCGGCTTCGGGTTGCTGCCGCTCCACGCGCCGTTGAAGCCGAGGGTCGTCGACGCACCGGTGCCGAGGGTGCCGTTGTAGGACATGCTCCGGGCGGTGACCTGGCTGCCGGACTGGGTGTACGTGGCCGACCAGCCCTGCTGCACCCGCTGGCTGGAGTTGGGGAAGGTCCAGCCCAACGTCCAGCCGTTGACCGGGTCGCCGAGGTTCTTGATGGTGATGTTCGCGGTGAAGCCGCCCTGCCAGTCGTTGGTCGTGTAGGCGATGTCGCACTGCGTCGCGGCCTGCGCCGCGCTAACCGGAATCGTCACCAGCCCACCGGCGACCAGGGCACCCGCGCCGGCGAGCGCTAGGGCCCGGCGTGGGCCGGTAAGCCTTCTCCACACATTCATGCCACTGATCTCCTTGGGCGAGACCGGGCTCGCGTACGGCCCGGCGAGACGGCCCGGTGAGCGTCCTGTGACGGACGGCCGCCGGCGCCAACGGGATTTCGGGGGTGCCCGGCCCGGACGGGCGAGGGTGGTGGTGGTGCGTGACCGACCGGTGCAGCGGTCGATCGATCGGCGGAACGTCGCCCGGTGAACCGGTGCCCTCGACTCCCAGCCTGCGCGGTATGGCTCCCCGAACCGCGTTCGCCGATTCTTGCATGGGAGCGCTTCCATGGCAATGGCTCGATGCGCCGGGGGCGGCGGAGATCAACCCTGTCCCCGTTTCGGACGATACCCCCGCATGCGCTCATGGGCACCCAGCCGGACGAGGAGCGGCACTAGCGGACGATCCACCGAGGCCGAACACGCGGAGGCCGAGACCGCCGCGGAGCACCCGAACGGGCGGCCGGATGCCTGCGCCGACACTCAGAGCGGCGAAAGCCGCTTAGCTCACCTTCAGTGCCGAGCCGGAGTAAAGGTCAAAACGCGAATCTTTCACTTCATAAGTCATGAAACCGTCTAACGTCGGTCTTAGCTCGGTTGTCACCGGGCACAGGACAACAGGGATGGAGTGACGCAGGTCATGGCTAAGAAGATGCTCGGGAAGGTCGTAGCGGGCGCCGCGCTCGGCGGCGCGTCGCTCCTGGTGTTCGCGCCGGGGATCGCTTTCGCTGACGGTCACCACGACGGCAAGGACCGTGACGGCAAGGTCTACGCCAAGCCGCACGTGGTCAAGGCCGGCGAAGAGGTCAAGCTCCTCGAGATCTGCCCGGATCGCCAGGAGCACGCGTACGTGTGGTCCAAGGTCACCGGCAAGGTCGATCTCAAGCCCGTGCGTGACGACCGGGGTGACGACCGCAAGTGGGGCGAGGAGGAGAACTCCGGCGACCACGAGAACGGCAAGGACGAGAACGGCAAGGACGACAAGGGCAAGGACGAGCACGGCAAGGACGACAAGGGCAAGGACCACGAGGGCAAGGACGAGAACGGCAAGGACGAGCACGGCAAGGACGACAAGGGCAAGGACGACAAGGGCAAGGACGACAAGGGCAAGGACGAGCACGGCAAGGACGACAAGGGCGGCCAGGGTGGCGGCGCTGCCGCCGACGCCGCCGCCGACGAGGGTGGCAAGGACTGGAAGGGCGAGGAGCACGGCCAGGACGCGGACGACAGCCGCGACAAGAAGGACTGGGAGTCCAAGGACGAAGGCAAGAAGGACTGGGAGTCCCACGGCCGTGGCTCGGACGAGCGCGAGTCGGACAAGGGCTGGGAGAACAAGGGCCACGGCTCCGACGAGTACGGCTCCGACGAGCGTGACAGCTACGGCTCCGACGAGTACGGCTCGGACGAGCGCGGCGGCTACGGCTCGGACGAGCGCGGCTCCGACGAGTACGGCTCGGACAAGGGCTGGGAGAACAAGGGCCACGGCTCCGACGAGTACGGCTCCGACGAGCGCGGCGGCTACGGCTCCGACGAGCGCGGCGGCTACGGCTCCGACGAGCGCGGCGGCTACGGCTCGGACGAGCGCGGCTCCGACGAGTACGGCTCGGACAAGGGCTGGGAGTCCGAGGACCGCGGCTCGGACGAGCGCGACTGGGAGAAGGAGCGCGAGTTCGTCTACTACGGCGAGGCCAAGGTCGACAAGGACGCGAAGCCGGGTCGCTACGAGCTCAAGGGCTCGTGCGGCGAGGGCGAGCTCGTCGTGCTGCCGCACGGCGGTGTCGACGGTGGTGACGGTGGCGTCGGCGCCGGCACCGACCGGGGCCTGGCCACCGGCGGGGCGGGCCTGCTCGGCGCTGCGGCGCTGGGCGGGATCGTGCTGATGCGTCGTCGGCGGACCGATGGTTCGCTCGTCTGACGTGTCGACGACACGGGCCGGCGGCCGTCACGGGAAACCGTGGCGTGCCGCCGGCGCGGCCGTCGTCGTCACCATGGCCATGATCGGCGCCGGCATGATCGGCGCCTCGCTGAAGACCGCGCCCGCTCCCCGACCGCCGCAGCCGTTGGCCCAGGCCGGGCCCGAGGCCACCCGCACCCCCGACGACACCCGCCCGATCGATGGTCAGCAGGTCGGGGAAGCGCCGGCCGGCCTGGCTCGTTCCGCGCCGACGAGCATCGAGATCCCCCGGATCGGTGTCGCCGCGACGATCATGTCGCTGGGCACCAACCCGGACGGCACCGTCCAGGTCCCCCCGTTGGACCAGGCCGACAAGGCCGGTTGGTACGAGCCGGGCGCGAGCCCCGGCGAGACGGGCAACGCGGTGATCGTCGGGCACGTCGACTCGGCGGTGCTCGGCCCGGCCGTCTTCTTCGACCTGGGCGCCCTCGTCCCGGGCGACACCATCACCGTGCGACGGACCGACGGGGTGGCCGCCACCTTCACCGTCGACTCGGTGAAGTCGTACCCGAAGACGGCCTTCCCCACCGAATTGGTGTACGGACCCAGCGACCGGCCCGGCCTGCGCGTGGTCACCTGCGGCGGCCAGTTCGACGAGGCCGCCAAGAGCTACCCGGACAACATCGTCGTCTTCGCCACCCTGGCGGCGTGACCGGCGACGAACGAGAGCGGTCCGGCCGATCGGGTCATCCCCGATCGGCCGGACCGCGTCCGGCGTACCCGACTCAGGCGGCTGCGGAGGTCCGCACCAGGGTACGGATCTGGCGCAGCAGCACCGACAGGGCGGCGAGATCCGCCCGCGACTCGTCGAACTCACCCATCGCGCGCCGAGCGCGGTGGATGGAGGTCGCGTTCGACTGCTCCCACTGCTGCACCCGCTCGTGCGGCGGCAGGTCGTCAGGGGTGGAGTCGAGCACCTCGGCGGTGAGCGCGGCCAGCGCGGCGTACAGGTCGTAGCGCAGCGCCATCCGGGCAAGGGTCTGCCAGCGGTCCTCCCGAGGCAGCAGGGAGATCTTCGACAGCAGCGAGTCCACCCGGAACAGGTCGGACAGCACGAAATAGACCGAGGCCACCTCGCTGACGTCCCGCCCGGTGGCGTTGGCGGTCTCCACCACGTCCATCAGACCGAAGCTGTACATCAGGCGGGTCGCCTGCTCGGCCAGCTCGCGGGGCAGCCCACGCTCGGTCATCGAGTCCATGTGCGCGGCGATGCTCTGCCGCTCGTTGCCGTAGAACAGCTCCTCCAGCCCCGGCAACAGCCGAGCGACACCGTCGCGCAGCCGGGCGATCTCGGCCGGCACGTCGATCGGCGAGCGCCGGTTGGAGACCAGCCACCGCACCGCCCGGTCGAGCAACCGACGGGTGTCCAGGTAGACGCTCGTCTGCAACTCGGGAGCGACCTTGTTGTCCAGCGCCTCGACCGCGTCCCACAGCTCACGCAGGCCGAACACCTCGCTGACCACCACGTAGGCCCGGATCACGTCGGCGGCGCTGGCCGCGGTCTCCTCGACCACCCGGAAGATGAACGAGATGCCGCCCCGGTTGATCGCCTCGTTGACGAGGACCGTGGTGACGATGTCCCGGCGCAGCCGATGCCGGCCCATCCGGTCGGCGAACCGCTCGCGCATCGGCGTCGGGAAGTAGTTGACCAGGACGTCGGTCGTCCACTCCTCGTCCGCCAGCCCTTCGGTGAGGATCTCCCGCTCCAGGACGATCTTCACGTACGCGAGCAGCACCGCGAACTCCGGCGCGGTCAGCCCGGACTCGCTGCGTACCGCCAGCTCCTCGTCCGGCGGCAGGGCCTCCAACGCCCGGTCCAACCCGCCCGAACGCTCCAACTCGTTGATCATCCGACGGTGCACCGGGAGCAGCGAAGCGGCCTGGGCCTGGGCGTTGTTGATCGCCCGAGCCTGGTCGTAGTTGTCCCGCAGCACCAGCTCCGCGACCTCGTCGGTCATCCCGGCGAGCAGCTCGTCCCGGTCGGCCATGGTCAACTCACCGTCGGCCACCGCGGTGTTCAGCAGGATCTTGATGTTCACCTCGTGGTCGGAGGTGTCCACCCCGGCCGCGTTGTCGATGAAGTCCGTGTAGATCCGGCCACCCGTCAACGCGTACTCGATCCGGCCGAGCTGGGTCCAGCCCAGGTTGCCGCCCTCGCCCGCCACCCGACACCGCAGGTCGCGCCCGTCCACCCGGATCGCGTCGTTGGACTTGTCACCCACCTCCGCGTTGGTCTGGCTGGACGCCTTGACGTAGGTGCCGATGCCGCCGTTCCAGAAGAGGTCCACCGGAGCGGTGACGATCGCCTTCATCAGGTCCTGCGGCGACATCTGCGTGACGTCGTCGCCGAGGCCGATCGCCGCCCGGACCTGCGGCGTGATCGGGATCGACTTCGCGGTACGCGGGAAGATGCCACCACCGGCCGAGATCAGCTCCGGGTTGTAGTCCTCCCAGGAGGAACGGGGCAGGTCGAACAGCCGCCGACGCTCCGCGTAGGAGGTGGCCGCGTCCGGCTCCGGGTCGAGGAAGATGTGCCGGTGGTCGAAGGCGGCCACCAACCGGATGTGCTCGGACAGCAGCATCCCGTTTCCGAACACGTCGCCCGACATGTCGCCGACGCCGACCACGGTGAAGTCCTGGGTCTGCGTGTCCAGGCCCAGCTCCCGGAAGTGCCGCTTGACCGACTCCCAGGCGCCCCGGGCGGTGATGCCCATCTTCTTGTGGTCGTAGCCGGCCGACCCGCCGGAGGCGAACGCGTCGCCCATCCAGAAGTTGTGGGCCTTGGAGATCTCGTTGGCGATGTCGGAGAACGTCGCGGTGCCCTTGTCGGCCGCCACCACCAGGTACGGGTCGTCGCCGTCGTGCCGGACCACGTCCTCGGGCGGCACGATCTGCCCGCTGACGATGTTGTCGGTGACGTCGAGCATCGCGCCGACGAACTCCTGGTAGCAGGCGACCGCCTCGTCCCGGTCGCCCGGCTTCTGCTTCAACACGAAGCCGCCCTTGGCGCCCACCGGCACGATCACGGTGTTCTTCACCATCTGCGCCTTGACCAGGCCGAGCACCTCGGTCCGGAAGTCCTCCCGACGGTCGGACCAGCGCAACCCGCCCCGGGCCACCGGCCCGAACCGCAGGTGCACACCCTCGAACCGGGGCGAGTAGACGAAGATCTCGAACTTCGGTCGCGGCGCCGGCAGGTCCGGAATGGCCTGCGGGTCGAGCTTGAACGCCACGTACGCCTTCGGTCGCCCGTCGGCGCGCTTCTGGTAGAAGCTGGTCCGCAGGGTCGCCTCGATCAGCGTCAGGTACGAGCGCAGGATCCGATCCTGGTCGAGGCTGGCCACGTCGTCCAGCGCGCCCCGGATCGTCTCCACCAGCTCACCGCTGCGCTTCCGGCGCTGCTCGTTCGTCTGCTCGCCCGGCGCGAACCGGGTCTCGAACAGCTCCACCAGCAGAGCGGCGATCTTCGGGTACGCGACGAAGGTCTGCTCCATGTAGTCCTGCGAGAAGACCGTGCCGGCCTGCCGCAGGTACTTCGCGTACGCCCGCAGCACCACCACCTGTCGCCAGGTCAGACCGCCGCGCAGCACCAGCTCGTTGAACCGGTCCACCTCGGCCTCGCCCCGCCAGGCCGCCGCGAACGCGTTCTCCACGTGCGGGCGTACCTCGGCCAGCTCGTGGTGCCCCTCGGGCAGCATGAGGCCGAAGTCGTACAGGTAGACCCGACCGTCGATCCGGTCCACCTCGTACGGGTGCTCGTCGACCACCCGCACACCGAGCGAGTGCAGCACCGGCAGCACGGCGGAGAGCATCATCGGCTCGCCGTACCGGTAGACCTTGAACCGGACGTCCATCGCCTCGGCCAGGTCCGCACCGGGCACCCGGGTGCCCGGCCGGGGCGCGAGCTGCTTGCGGAACAGATGCATCTCCAGCTGGCCGGGCTCCTCCAGCAGCTCCAGCTTCGCCAGGTCCTTCATCGCCTCGTACGGCGTGTGCCCGTCCTTGTAGCCCTCCGGGAACGCGTCGGCGTACCTGGTGAACAGGTGCTTTGCCTGCTCGTCGCCGAGCTTGCGCTCCAGCACCAGCCGGTAGTCGTCGTCCCAGAGCCGGGTCGCGTCGGCCAGCTCCTCGGCCAGCAGGTCGGCGTCGATGTCGCCGGGCGGCCGGGTCGGGTCGGTGCGGACGATGAAGTGCACCCGCGCGAGCATCGACTCGGTGACCCGGGTGGTGTAGTCCACCCCGACACCGTTCAGCTCGCGCAACAGGATGTCCTGCATGCGCAGGCGATTCTGCGTGGTGAACCGGTCCCGGGGCAGGTAGATCAGGCAGGAGATGAACCGCCCGTACGCGTCCCGGCGCAGGAACACCCGCAACTGTCGCCGACCGGCCATCCGCAGCACGCCGATCACCGCGTGGTACAGGTCGTCGGTCTTGATCTGGAACAGCTCGTCGCGCGGGTACGTCTCCAGGATCTGGATCAGATCCTTGCCGGAGTGGCTGCGCTGGCTCAGGCCGGAGCGGTCCAGCACCTCGGCCACCTTGCGGCGTACCACCGGCAGCTCACGGACGCTGGTCCGGTACGCGGCCGTGGAGAACAGGCCCAGGAAGCGCCGCTCGCCGATCACCTCACCGGACGAGTCGAAGACCTTGAAGCCGATGTAGTCGAGGTAGGCCGACCGGTGCACCGTGGCCCGTGAGTTGGCCTTGGTGATGATCAGCAGGCGCTTCTCCAGCACCTTCTCGTGCGCCTCGGGCGTCATCGACGACAGCGACCGCGCGTCCGGCGAATCCGAGCGCAGGATGCCGAGGCCGGTGCCGAGCACCGCTTCGAGGGCCTTGCCGTCGACCGGGTCGGCCGCGTCGCCCCCGGGGGCGTCCACCAACCGGTACTCCCGGTAGCCGAGGAAGGTGAAGTGGTCGTGGGCGAGCCAGCGCAGCAACTCCACCGAGTCGGTGATGTCCTTCTCCGGCACCGGTGGGCGGTTGTCGGAGGTGCGGGTCGAGGCCAGTTCGTCGGCGAGCGCGAGGGCACGCTGACGCATCTTCGGCCAGTCCTCGACCGCCTCCCGCACGTCGGTGAGCACCCGCTGCAACTCGCGGCGCAGCCGGTCCCGCTCGGCCACGTCCCGGACCGGGTCGATCTCGATCCGCATCCAGCTCTCGACGATGTCGCCGCTGATCGCGTCGTCCGGCTCCACGTCCGCGGAGACCTCGGTGAGTCGGCCCAGCGGCTCCCGCCGGACCACCACGAGCGGGTGCACCAGCAGGTGCACGTCGAGGTGGTACGAGTTGAGCAGCGCGGTGACCGAGTCGACCAGGAACGGCATGTCGTCGGTGACGATCTCGACGACGGTGTGGTGCTGGTCGGCGTGCGGTTCGTGGATCCGCAGCTTCAACTCGCCCGGAACCCGCTGCTGGGCGAGATCCCGGTGCGCCCGGGCCGCGTCGAGCATCTCCTCGGCCGTGAAGCCGACCAACTCCTCGTCCGGCGCGAACCGCCAGAAACGGCCGACAAGTGTCGCCGCGTCGTGGTCGTCCCCCGCGAGCGCGACGGCCTGGGCCACCAGGCGCTCCGCGTTGGGAACGGGCTCGTCGAGCTCGGCGTCCTCCACGTCGTCGGCCAACGCCTCAGTCGGCAGGCCCAGATCGTAAAGGGTGTCGATGCTCGACCCGGTCAGCCCGGTGACGCCCGTGTCGAGCCGGCCGTAGCCGTCTCCGTCGGTCGCCGAATCGAAGTTGTCGTCGTCCCGGCCGGAGTCATCCTGCCGGAGGTCGGGTTCCGGTTTGATCGCCGGACGCCGGTCCATCGGTGCCACTCCCCTCGACCCACCGCGTTGTGGGTCACTCTGCCGCCCAGCCTAGGCCCTGCCGTTCTGCGCCTTCGTCGGCGGACCACTGGCCAGACGTCCGGATCGGGACTTTGTCCTTTCACCCGTTGCGGGTCCGAGGTTGGCCGGCTGCGGGATACCCCGCCACGCGATGTTCATCACACGGGCTCGGCCCGTCTTTGGCCGCGCTCGCGCTCGCGGGGGACGTTGGGGACGGCGTTCGCGTATTACCGTGCGGGGGCACTCTGAGATCGGAAGGACCAGCTCCATGCCGTTGTCGTACCCTCGGCCCCACCGGCCGAACCACGCCCGCCGTCGGACCGCCGCCCTCACCGCGGCGGTGCTCACGGCCGGCGTTCTGGCCGGCTGCTCGGGTGACGACGGGCCGGAGCGCACCGTCGACGCGTTCCTGTCCGGTTGGCGCAGCGGTGACCTACAGGCGGTCGGCCTGATCGACCCGACCGGCAGCAAGCTGCCGTCGGCCGACGTGTCACGCGAGATCAAGGAGCTGTCCGGTGAGCTGGCGGCCACTCCCCCGAAACTGACGCGTCGGGGCGAGCCGAAGGTCACGGCGGACATCGCGACCACGACGGTCCAGGTGGAGTGGACCCTGCCGGGTGAGACCCGTTGGACGTACGACCGGGAGGTACGCCTCGCCCAGGGCGACGGCGACCAGTGGCAGGTGATCTGGGAGCCACGGGTGGTGCACGAGCAGCTCACCAAGGGTGACCGGATGGCGTTGCGCCGCGACGCCGGTGTCCGGGCCGGTGTGCTGGACAGCGCCGGGAACCCGATCGTGACTGCCCGCCCGGTGGTGCGGGTCGGTGTGCAGCCCAACGGGGTCGCCGACATCGAGGACCTCGTCAAGGATCTCGACGCCGCGTTCAAGGCGATCCGTCCTGCGCTGGTCCCCGCCGTCGACCTGGGCGACCTGCCCAAGCGGGTGGCCGAGGCCGAGCCGGGGGCCTTCGTCGAGGTGGTGTCGCTGCGCGAGGAGGCGTACCGGCAGATCAAGCCCCGGATCTACGACCTGCCCGGGACCAAGTTCATCTCCGGCAAGGTCGACCTGGCGCCGACCCGGGAGTTCGCCCGGGCGGTGCTCGGCACCGTCGACCCGGCGCAGGCGGACGACCTCGCCGCCCACCCGGACCGGTACGTCGCCGGTGACCTGGTCGGGCACGGCGGGTTGCAGGGCCGCTACGACGAGCGGCTGCGCGGCGGCCCCGGGCTGACCGTGGTGGTCGAGCGTCCCGTCGAGGGCGGCAAGCTGGAGCCGACCGGCACGGAGCTGTTCCGTCGGGAGCCGCAGCCCGGCCAGCCGCTGAAGACCACGCTCGACATCGCCGTCCAGAACGCGGCCGACGGGGCTCTGCGTGCCGAGTCCCGCCGGTCCTCCCTGGTGGCGCTGCGGATCAGCGACGGTGCGGTGCTCGCCGCGGCCAACGGCCCCGGTCCGGCCGGTGAGAACCTCGCCTTCAACGCCCAGGTGCCGCCGGGCTCCACGTTCAAGATGGTCAGCACACTCGGCCTGCTGGACCGGGGCGCGGTCACCCTGGACGGGCCGGTGGCGTGCCCGAAGACCTTCACCGTGGACGGTCGGTCCTTCAAGAACTCCGACGACTTCGAGCTCGGCTCGGTGCCGTTCCGCACCGACTTCGCCAAGTCCTGCAACACGGCGTTCGCGGCCCTGGCACCGAAGTTGGGCGGCGACGGGCTGGCCGCCGCCGGCCGCTCGCTGGGCCTGGAGGGCCAGTGGGACCTCGGCACGGACGCCTTCACCGGCAAGGTGTCGACCGGCGGAAGCCTGGCCGAGCAGGCCGCCGCCTCGTTCGGGCAGGGCACCACGCTGGTCAGTCCGCTGGCCATGGCCGGTGCCACCGCGGCCGTCGCCCGAGGCCGCTTCGAACAGCCGAAGCTGGTGCTCGACCCGGCACCGGCCAAGCCTGCCCCGGCCGGCGAGCAGCTCAAGCCGGAATCGGTCACCGCGCTGAAGTCGATGATGCGCGAGGTGGTCACGTCCGGCACCGGCAGCGCCCTCAAGGATGTGCCGGGTGAGGTCTACGGCAAGACCGGCACCGCCGAGTACGACGACAACCCCGCCCACACCCACGCCTGGTTCGTCGGTTGGCGGGGCGACGTGGCGTTCGCCGTGTTCGTGGAGAAGGGTGGCGCCAGCACGGCTTCGGCCGTCCCGATCGCCGAGCGCTTCCTCCGCGCCCTCCCGGCCACCTGACCACGACCGCGACGCCGCCGCCGCGCGGTGGCCTCCGGGGCGATGATCGACACGAGATCGGCGATCTGGCGGTTTCCGACGACCCGGACACCCCCACCTCGCCGATGTCGTGTCGATCAACGTCCGGTGGCTCGCGAGCGACTCAGGCGGTGTCTGCTTTGTGCAGATCTACGCCTTTTTCGCTGGCGGAGTTCGACCCCGAAGAGTCCTCGGCCGGCGGCGAGGTTCGCCGGAGCAGGCCCGGGCCGGCCGAAGCGGGCGGGCCGACCGGTTCGCGCTCGACCGCAACCGCAATCACGGCCGCCACCCCCGACGGCTCGGCGTAGGCGGGTCCGGGAATGCCCGACTGCTCCGCCTCGACCTCGCCGTCCCGGCCGGCATCAGCCATCCCGCCACCGGAACCGTCCACGCCGACGAGGCCCACAGCGTCGAGCCCGTTCACCCCACCGGGACGCCCCGCGTCGAGCCGCTCCACCCCGGCGGACCGCTCCACACGGTCGGCGGGAGCGGCGCGCCGAGGGGCGGGGGTCGGCCGGGGTGACAGCAGTCGGGGCGGGACCGCCTCCGGTGCGGTGACCGGGGCCAGGCCGGCGACGACGGTGTTGACGATCTCAGCCGCGTACGAGCCGTCCGGGTCGTAGTCGGGGTCGAAGACGGTCAGCTCGACGCCGAGGCAGTGCGGGGTGTCGACCAGACCGGCGAGCAGGATCTCCAACTCGGCGAAGGCGATCCCACCCGGGTCGGGGGCGTCCACGGCGGGCATCACCGCCGGGTCGAGCACGTCCACGTCGATGTGCACCCAGTAGCCCGCGCAGTCGGCGAGTTGCTCGTGCGCCCACTGCGCCGTCCGGGCGGCACCTTCGGCCCGCAGCGCGGGGACCGGGCGGGTGGTGATCCCGGCGGCCTGCAGGTCGAGCCGGTACTCGTCCTGGGCACGGATGCCGAGCACCACCACGTCGATGTCCCGGAAGTACGGGCGGCGTCCCTCCAGTGCGGCCAGGTCGGCCTGCCCCCGCCCGGTGACCAGGGCCAGGTCCTCACCGGCGGCAGCACCGACGTAGGAGGCGTTGCCGGGGTGCCGGAAATCGGAGTGCCCGTCCACGAAGACCAGCCCGATCCGTCCGCCGACGGCCTCGCCGAGGCGGTGCATGGCCAACGCCGAGCCGAGCAGCACCGAACAGTCGCCGCCCAGCACCACCGGGAACTCGCCCCGGTCGATGATCGAGCCGAGCCGCTCGGCGAGCGCCAGTGAGTAGTCGGCGATCTCCCGGGCGTGGCACACCCCGTCGCCGGGCCGCCAGTCACCGGGGTCGTACCGGGGCGGGGTGACACAGCCGGCGTCGCGGGCGCGTAGCCGGGCCAGCAGGTCGTGGTCGCGCAGTGCACCGGGGGCCTTCGCGCAACCTGGCACCGACGTGGGCGTCGGCGGTCGCAGACCCAGGTTCGTCGGCGCGTCGAGGACGGCGATCCGGCGCATCATGAGCTCCCGTCCTCGGTGGTCGGGCGGGCCGGCCGGAACGCCGGCCCGCGCTGGCGTGCTACGAACTCAGAACAGGGCGCTGGCCAGGGCCCGACGCGCCGTGGCGACCGCCGGATCGTCCGGGCCGGCGATGGAGAAGAGCGAGACCAGGTGCTGGCGTACCGTCTCGCGGTCTTCACCGGCGGTGCGCCGGACCAGACCGACGAGCCGGGAGTATGCCTGCTCGGCCAGGCCGCTGAGCACCTCGATGTCGGCGGCCAGCAGTTGCGCGGCCACGTCGTCGGGGGCACTCTCGGCGGCGGCCAACGCGGTGGTCGGGTCCGCTCCGGCCACCCGGCGGGCGACCCCGACCTGGGCCAGCCCCGCCGTCGCCGCCGCGTCCGCCGGGGCATCGGCCAGGATCTTGCGGTACGCCTGCTCGGCCGCGTCCAGATCACCGCTCATCAGCGCGTCGTCCGCCTCGTCGAGGCGGGGATCCTCCGGTTCGGCGACTGTCACTCCGCCGGCCTTGAGCACGGCCTGGAGCCACTGCCGCAACTGCGGCTCGGGCACCACTCCGGAGAAGGCGTCGACCGGCTGCCCGCCGACGACCGCGTAGACCATGGGGATGCCCTGGACCCGGAACATCTGGGCGATTCGCGGATTTTCCTGCACATCGACACGTGCCAGCACCCAGCTGCCGCCGCCCTCGGCGTTCAGTCGCTCCAACACCGGGGCGAACTCGTCGCTCTCCGGGAAGCCGGCGGCGCCGAAGAACACGACGACGGGCATGGCCATCGACCGTTCGAGGACGTCGGACTGGATGGTCGCCTCGGTGACGTCGACGATGGCGGTGTCACCGCCGGCGGCGGGTGCGCCGGTGGACGGACCGCCCTGCGGGGGCGTGCCGGGGCGGGAGCTGGTTGGTGCGGGGCCGCGCAGTGTGCTGAGGTCGACCGCGCCGCGGGTGAAGATCGACGAGGTGATCCGTGGGTCGCTCATGGTTACCTAGTCTCGCACGTGAGCCCGGATTCTCAGCTCACCCGCAACCCCGACGTTGCAACTCTCACGCCCTGCCGCACACCCCCTCGATCGTGCGTCTCAGGAAGGGGAATACGCACCGTTCGCCGTATTCATCCCACCCGAACGCCCGATCGACGGAGGGTGTCGGTCAGAAGCGCGCCGGCTCGCGGTAGGTGCCCCACTCGGCGCGCAGCGCGTCGCAGATCTCGCCCAGGGTCGCCTCGGCGCGGACCGCGTCCAGCATCGCGGGGATCATGTTCCCGTCGGTCCGGCTGACCTCGACCATCCGGGCCACCGCCGCGCGGACCGCGTCCTCGTTCCGCGCGCTCTTCCGTTCGGCGAGCACCCGGCGCTGCTCCAGCTCCACCTCGTGCGAGATGCGCAGGATCTCCAGCTCCTTGGCGACGGTGCCGGTGTGACAGTTGACCCCGACGATCTTCTTGTCACCCTTCTCCAGCGCCTGCTGGTAGACGAAGGCCGACTCGGCGATGTGCCCGGTGAACCAGCCGTCCTCGATGCCCCGCAGGATGCCCGAGGTCATCGGGCCGATCTGGTGCGGCCCCTCCCCGCCGAGCTGCCGGATCCGGGCGAAGATCTCCTCCGCCTCGGCCTCGATCTTGTCGGTCAGCGCCTCGACGTACCAGGAGCCGCCGAGCGGGTCGGCCACGTTGACCACACCCGTCTCCTCCATCAGCACCTGCTGCGTCCGCAGGGCGATCTCCGCGGACTCGTCGGTGGGCAGCGCCAGCGTCTCGTCCAACGCGTTGGTGTGCAGCGAGTTGGTGCCACCGAGCACCGCGGCGAGGGCCTCGACAGCCGTCCGTACGACGTTGTTGACCGGCTGCTGGGCGGTCAGCGACACGCCTGCGGTCTGCGTGTGGAACCGCAGCCAGAGCGCCTTCTCACTGGTCGCGCCGTAGACGTCGCGCAGCCAGCGGGCCCAGATCCGGCGGGCGGCACGGAACTTGGCGATCTCCTCGAAGAAGTCGACGTGCGAGTCGAAGAAGAAGCTCAGCCCCGGTGCGAACACGTTGACGTCCAGCCCGCGCGAGAGGCCCAGCTCCACGTAGCCGAAACCGTCGGCCAGGGTGTACGCCAACTCCTGCGCGGCGGTCGAACCGGCCTCGCGGATGTGGTAGCCGGAGACCGACAGCGGCTTGTAGCGCGGGATCTCGGCGGCGCAGTATTCCATCAGGTCGCCGATCAGGCGCAGGTGCGGCTCTGGGTCGAAGAGCCACTCCTTCTGCGCGATGTACTCCTTGAAGATGTCGGTCTGCAGCGTGCCGTCCAGCGCGGACAGGTCGGCGCCCTGCCGCTCGGCGGCGACCAGGTACATGCAGAACACCGGCACGGCCGGACCGGAGATGGTCATCGAGGTGGTGACACCGGCCAGGTCGATGCCGTCGAAGAGCGCTTCCATGTCGCTGGCGCTGTCGATGGCGACGCCACAGTGCCCGACCTCACCGAGTGCCTGCGGGTCGTCCGAGTCGCGGCCCATCAGCGTGGGCATGTCGAACGCGACCGAGAGGCCACCCCCGCCCGCGCCGAGGATCATCTTGTAGCGCTCGTTGGTCTGCCGGGCGTTGCCGAAGCCGGCGAACTGCCTGATCGTCCAGGTCCGCCCGCGGTAGCCGGTCGGATACAGACCTCGGGTGTACGGGTACTCGCCCGGCCAGCCGATCCGCTCGAAGCCCGGGTACGTGGCACCCTCCGGCGGCCCGTAGACCGGGTCGACCGGCATCCCGGAGAGCGTGGTGAAGTCGGCGTCCCGCTTGCGCGCGGCGTCGTAACGGGCCTGCCAGCGCGCCCGTCCGGCGTCGATCTCGTCGGCGTCCATGAGCAGGGCTCCTCCTCGGGTCCTCGACTGCACGTCGAGTGTAGAGCCCTCACCTGAACGATCGCTAAGTCACCGCCTACCGGCGGGTAATCGGCCGCCGCCTACGCGGTGGAGTCGCCCATCGCCACGTCGTCGACCCGGATGTTGACCTCGTCGACCCGCAACCCGTACGCCTCGACCGCCGCCGTCACCTGGGCGCGCACCTCGCCGGTGATCTCCGGCACCGGGCGACCGCCCTCGATCACCAGCACCAGGTTGATCACGACGGCGTCCCCGGTCACATAGGCGGAGCAGCCCCGCCGGGCGTCGCCCAACTGGTCCAGCCCGACCCGATCGAACACCGCGTTGAAGAACCGGGCGACGTCCCCGCCCAGCTCGACCACGCCGGGCACCGCCCTCGCCGCCGCGACGGCGATCTTCTCGACCACCTCGTCCGCGACCTTCGTCGTCCCGCCGACCGTCATCGACGCCACGGTCAGCTCCTGCGTCGCCTCGTGGTCCACCACCGCTCCCCTTCCTCGCATCACCGCGCCGAGACACCCGGCCTCCACCTCGGTGGGGCGGTGCGAGCCTACAAGCCCGACGTGCCGTCGGAGTGTCTTCGGTGGACCGGTTACGGGCGGCTCGGGATGCGCCGCCCAACCGCTACGCCTCAGGCCCCGGCCGCCCCGGGCGGGTTCAGCTCGATGTCGTCGACAGTGACGTTGACCTGGGTGACCGTCAGGCCGTACTTCTCCACCGCCTCGATCACGGCGACCCGCACGGCCTCGGTCACGTCCGCGACGACGTGCCCGGCGTCGATCACCAGGACCACGTTGATGACGGCGGATCCACCCTTCACCTCGGCCGAGACACCCCGGCTGGCGTCGCCCACCTCGTCCAGGCCGACCTTGTCCAGCACACTGTTGAAGAACCGGGCCACGTCACCACCGAGATCGGCGACACCGGGCACCGCACGGGCGGCGGTTCCGGCGATCTTCTCCACGACCTCGTCGGAAACCGACGTGACGCCCCGCGCCGCACCCGTCGCGGGCGGCACCGTACCGGCGTTCTCCACCGCGTCCGTCATGATCACATCTCCCCTGGTGCGACCCATTGTGGACCAACCGTCTTGTCAGCCCGCCGCGCGCCGGCCTCGCCGCCGGCCACGCGCCGCGAGCCTACTAAAACCGGAGCGACCTTCGCCTCCGGGCGCGCGGCGCGCCGCCGAGGGACCACGCAGGCTGATCTTGGCGACTACGCTGCGATCCCGATGCGTCCACGTTGGACGCCCCTAGGCGCCATGATTGAGGTCTGTTTAATGCGCAGGAAGTTGTTGAGTTTCGCCACGGCAGTCACCCTGTCGGTCGGCGCGCTGCTCGGCGCGGCCAGCCCGGCCCAGGCGGCCGAGTCGCCCAGCGCCCTCTGCGGCTCCGGGTACTACGTCATCGACAGTCACGGGCTGCCCGGCGCGACGGTGTACCTGCTCTACAAGTCCAACGGCTACAACTGCGTGGTCACCATCAAGACCGCGGACCGGGGCAAGGCCACCATGGTCGGCGCATACCTGATCCTGTCGAACGATCTCGGCGCCTTCGACGAGGACCCCTACAAGTACTACGCGGGGCCGGTGCGGGCCGCGGCCGCCGGGAAGTGCGTCCAGTTCGGCGGACTCAGCCGGGGCACCGTGTGGACCAGCCCCTGGGGCCACTGCGGCTGAAGCCTGTTCGACAAGAACTAGCCGGCCTTATGAAACAGGCCTCAGACCCAGCTGACGCGGGGCCGTCGCCGGTGATCGGCGTCGGCCCCGTCGCGTCACCGGCTCAGCGGGCGAGCTGGGCGAGCAGGTCGTCCGCCGCCGTGTACGGGTCCGTCGCGCCCTCGGCGACCTTGGTCGCGAGCGTGGCCAACTCCGTACCGTCGCGCAGTGAGCCGATCCGGGCGCGGAGGGCGCCGAGCGCGATGGCCTCGATCTCGGCGGCGGCCCGCGCCTCCTGGCGGCGGCGCAGCTCGCCGTGCTCGACCAGCCAGCCGCGGTGCTTGTCGATCGCGGCCGCGATGTCGTCGATGCCCTCGCCACGGGCCGCGATCGAGCGGACCACCTGCGGTCGCCACTGCCCCGGACCGCGTTCACCGAGGGCGATCATGCCCTGGATGTCGCGCACCGTGGCGTCGGCGCCGTCCCGGTCGGCCTTGTTGACCACGAAGACGTCGGCGATCTCCAGGATGCCCGCCTTGACCGCCTGGATCGCGTCGCCCATCCCCGGCGCGAGCAGCACCAGCGTCGTGTCGGCGAGCGAGGCGACCTCCACCTCGGCCTGCCCGACGCCGACGGTCTCCACCAGCACCACGTCACAACCGGCGCCCTCCAGCACCCGGACCGCCTGGGGCGTCGCCGCCGCCAGCCCGCCGAGGTGCCCCCGGCTGGACATGGACCGGATGTAGACGCCCGGATCGGTGGCGTGGTCCTGCATGCGCACCCGGTCGCCGAGGATCGCGCCGCCGGTGAACGGGCTGGACGGGTCGACCGCCAGCACGCCGACCCGGTGCCCGCGTGCCCGCAGGGCGCGTACCAACTCGTTCGTGGTGGTCGACTTGCCCACCCCGGGCGAGCCGGTCAACCCGACCACCTGGGCCTGCCCGGCGTACGGGGCCAGTGCCGCGGCGATCTCCGGCAGCAGCGTGTCGCCGTTCTCCACCAACGTGATCAGCCGGGCCACCGCGCGGGGGTCACCCGCGCGGGCCCGTTCCACCAGCAGCGGTACGTCCCGACTGCGGCGCACCGACGTGGCGCCCGGCGCCGGCACCTCGGCCGCTCCGCTCACTGGCCCGGCACGTGGATGATCAGCGCGTCACCCTGGCCACCGCCGCCGCAGAGGGCCGCCGCGCCGGTGCCGCCACCGCGCCGCTTCAACTCAAGGGCGAGGGTGAGTACGAGACGAGCGCCGGACATGCCGATCGGGTGCCCGAGCGCGATCGCGCCGCCGTTGACGTTGACCTTGTCCGGGCTGACCCCGAGGTCACGGGTGGACTGGATGCCGACCTGGGCGAACGCCTCGTTGATCTCGATGAGGTCCAGGTCCGCGACGCTCAGGCCGCCCTTCTTCAGGGCGTGGTTGATCGCGTTGGACGGCTGCGAGTGCAGGGAGTTGTCCGGGCCCGCCACGTTGCCGTGCGCGCCGACCTCGGCCAACCAGGTCAGCCCCAGCTCGGTGGCCTTGGCCTTGCTCATCACGAGCACCGCGGCCGCGCCGTCGGAGATCGGCGACGAGCTACCGGCGGTGATGGTGCCGTCCTTGGTGAAGGCCGGGCGCAGCTTGGCCAGCGACTCGACGGTGGTGTCCGGGCGGATGCCCTCGTCCTCGCTGATCACCAGCGGGTCACCCTTGCGCTGCGGGATGACCACCGGGGTGATCTCGTCGGCGAAGTGGCCGTTCTTCTGCGCGGCGGCGGCCCGCTGGTGGCTGGCGGCGGCGAAGGCGTCCTGCTCCGTGCGGGAGATGTCGTGCTTGACGCCGAGCCGCTCGGTCGACTCGCCCATCGAGCAGCAGTCCCAGGCGTCACTCAGCCCGTCGTGCGCCATGTGGTCCTTGACCACCACGTCGCCGTACTTGTAGCCGGTGCGCTGGCCCATCAGCAGGTGCGGGGCGTTGGTCATCGACTCCATGCCGCCGGCCACCACGATGTCGAACTCACCGGCGCGGATCAACTGGTCGGCCAGGGCGATGGCGTCCAGGCCGGAGAGGCAGACCTTGTTGATGGTCAGCGCCGGCACCGACATCGGCACGCCGGCCTCGACCGCCGCCTGTCGCGCCGGGATCTGACCGGCGCCGGCCTGCAACACCTGCCCCATGATCACGTACTGGACCTGGTCCGGGCTGACGCCGGCACGCTCCAGCGCCGCCTTGATGGCGATACCGCCGAGCTTCGTGGCCGGGAGGTCCTTGAGGTTGCCCAGCAGCCGCCCCATCGGGGTCCGCGCGCCGCTGACGATCACCGAAGCCATGCCTGCCTCCGAAGGGGGTGCCTAGCTGTACGCCTTAACGATTGTTCGGTCAGACTAACGCCATGGCTGAGAACTCCCCCGCCGAGCCCGGTGCGGACTACGTCACAGACATCGGGCTTCGCAAGATCGACCATGTCGGGATCGCCGTCGCCGACCTGGACGCCGCGATCGACTTCTACCAACGGACGTTCGGCATGCGCTGCGTGCACGTCGAGACGAACGAGGAACAGGGCGTCCGCGAGGCGATGCTGTCCGTCGGACCGACCACCGAGGGCGGCTGCGTGCAGTTGCTCGCACCGCTGACCCCGGAGTCGACGATCGCCAAGTTCCTGGACCGCAACGGGCCGGGCGTGCAGCAGGTCGCGTACACCGTGGTGGACGTCGACGCGGCCTGCGCCGCACTGCGCGAGCGGGGGATGCGACTCCTCTTCGACACCCCGCGACGCGGCACCGCGGACAGCCGGATCAACTTCGTCCACCCGAAGGACGCCGGCGGCGTCCTCGTGGAACTGGTGGAACCCGCCCGCACCCCCCACTGACCCCACCCCGCCCCGCGCCGGGCCACCCCGCCCCCGGGCCGGGGCCACACGGGCCGTGCCGCCTCCGCGCCGCCCGCGCACGGCCCCGCCGTGGCCACACGCGCCGCCCCCCGCCGCCCCGCCCCCAAGATCCGCGCAACTGCGGGGATGTTGCTGCCTCAGACGCGATGGTGGCAGCAACATCCCCGAAGTTGCTGCCTCCACCTGCGCACGCAGGCAAGGCGTGGGACGGCGGGCCTGCCTGCGCGCACGTCAGTGCGCGGTTGGCGGGCTGGTCGGACACCTTCACGCATCGGCGGATGCAGTTTTTCACAGAGGACTTCCGGGCCTAGCTACCGTTCAGTAACGTCCGGCCCCACCGGAGCGCGACCGGTGCCGGATGTGTCGAATGCCGACATGGTGGTCGTGCCCACCGGCGCCGACGATGGCAGCACCCGGGCCCGTGCGGGTGCGGACGAACCGGAGGTCACCGTGCAGGACATCCTCGAAGCGATCATGGCGGCGGAGGACTCGAACGATCCGGACCGCGAACTCGCCGGCGTCGCCGCGCTGCCCGTACCGCAGAGCTACCGGGGCGTGGTGGTCCGCGCCGAGGAGTCCCGGATGTTCGACGGGATGGCCACCCGCGACAAGGACCCCCGCAAGGCGCTGCACGTACAGGAGGTGCCGACGCCGGAGCTGGCGGCGGGCGAGGCGCTGGTCGCCGTCATGGCCAGTGCGATCAACTACAACACCGTGTGGACCAGCATCTTCGAGCCGCTGCCCACCTTCAAGTTCCTCCAGCGCTACGGCCGGATCTCCGAGCTGACCCGTCGGCACGACCTGCCGTACCACGTGGTCGGCTCGGACGCGGCGGGCGTGGTGCTGCGCGTCGGTCCCGGGGTGACCCGCTGGGCACCCGGCGACGAGGTGGTCGCGCACTGCCTCTCCGTCGAGTTGGAGGACGCGGCCGGACACGACGACACCATGCTCGACCCGCAGCAGCGGATCTGGGGTTTCGAGACCAACTTCGGCGGGCTGGCCGAGCTGGCGGTGGTCAAGGCCAACCAGCTCATGCCGAAGCCACGGCACCTGAGCTGGGAGGAGGCGGCCAGCCCCGGGCTGGTCAACTCCACCGCGTACCGGCAGCTCGTCTCGCACCACGGGGCCAACATGAAGCAGGGTGACGTGGTGCTGATCTGGGGCGCCTCCGGCGGCCTCGGCGGGTACGCCACCCAGATGGCGTTGAACGGCGGCGCGATTCCGGTCTGTGTCGTGTCCTCGCCGGAGAAGGCCGAGCTGTGCCGCCGGATGGGCGCGGAGCTGGTCATCGACCGCGCCGCGGAGGGCTTCCGCTTCTGGAAGGACGAGGAGACCCAGGACCCGGACGAGTGGCGACGCTTCGGCGAGCGGATCCGCGAGCTGACCGGCGGCGAGGACCCGGACATCGTCTTCGAGCACCCGGGTCGGGAGACGTTCGGCGCCAGCGTCTTCGTGGCCCGGCGTGGCGGCACCATCGTCACCTGCGCGTCCACGAGCGGCTTCCAGCACCAGTACGACAACCGTTACCTGTGGATGCACCTGAAGCGGATCGTCGGCAGCCACTTCGCCAACTACCACGAGGCGTGGCAGGCCAACCGGCTGGTCGCGCTCGGCAAGGTGCACCCGACGGTCTCCCGCACCTACCCGCTGGAGCGCACCGGCCAGGCCGCGTACGAGGTGCACCGCAACGCCCACCAGGGCAAGGTCGGCGTGCGGTGCCTCGCCCCCACCGACGGGCTGGGTGTACGCGACGGGGAACTGCGCGCCCAGCACGAGGACGCGATCAACCGGTTCCGCGGACACTGAGCGGGCCCGTCCGGCTGGTCGGCACCGAGCGGGCCCGACCGGCTGGCACCGAGCCGGCCACCGGCCGGACGGACGAGCACCCGGTGGCCATTGTGGTGCTCGGCATTGTTCTTCCATCTGATTAGCGCAAGGCCGCCCTGGGATCCGACAAAGGGCCTCGGGGTGACCTCGGGGCCCTTTTCCGGATCACGCCGCACGGCGTGCGCCCCGCCCGGGAGCTGCCAAGATCGCCGATTGGTCCGGCTCCGCCGATCGCCGAAGTTGACCATGTAAACAGGGCACGAAAGCTCCGCACCGCTCTTGCGAACCACCCTGGGGCGTCTGCCAGTATGTCCCAATGCCCCAGCAGCAGTCCTCCCCTCTCGCGTTCTTCGATAACGCGAACTCGCAGCCAGATTTCACCGTGGGTCTGCGCGGATACAACACTCACCAGGTCGACGACTTCCTCGGCCGGATGACCGCCGCGCTCACCCAGTCCGAGCAGGCCCGTGCCGAGGCCGAGCAGCGGATGAACGACGCCCAGCGCCGCCTCCGCCAAGCCGAGCAGCGCATGAGCGCGTTGGAGCAGAAGCTCACCGACACGAACAAGCAGCTCGAAGAGAACAACCGGCCCACCCTCTCCGGGCTCGGCACCCGCGTCGAGCAGATCCTCCGGCTCGCCGAGGAGCAGGCCAACGACCACCGCAACGAGGCCAAGCGCGAGTCCGAGGGCATCCTCTCCGCCGCTCGTCTCGAGGCCCGCGAGATCACCGACAAGGCCCGCGCCGAGGCCGCCGCCATGAAGGCCAGCGCGGAGCGCGAGGCGGGCAACCTGCGTACCGCCGCCGAGCGGGAGGCCGCCGAGGTCCGGGTGCAGGCCCGCCGCGAGGCGGACACGCTTCGCGCGGACGCCGACCGCGAGACCAAGCAGCTGCGCACCGTCACCGCGCACGAGGTGGCCGAGCTGAAGTCGACTGTCGAGCGGGAGGTGGCGACCCTCCGGGCGACCGCCGAGCGTGAGATCACCCAGCAGCGGGCGAAGGCCGCCCGCGAGGCTGAGGAGAAGCGTGCCGAGGCGACCAAGCTGCTGACCGACGCACGGGACAAGCGCGACAAGGACCTCCAGGCGCTGGAGCTCCAGCTCGCCGAGCGGCGGGAGAAGGCCGAGCGCGAGGAGTCCGAGCGCCACGCCGCCCAGGTCGCGCAGACCCAGAAGCTGGTCAGCGAGGCCGAGCAGCGTGCCCGGGCGGCGCAGGAGCGCGCCAAGGAGATCGAGCAGCGCGCCGAGGCTCGGCGGGTCGAGTCGGAGCGCAACGCCGCCGAGACTGTGGACAAGGCCAAGGCGCACTCCGAGAAGACCCTCAACGAGGCCAAGGCAGAGTCGCAGCGCCTGCTCACCGAGGCCCGCACGGAGGCGGAGCTGACCACGCAGGCCGCCCGCCGCGAGGTCGAGGACCTCACCCGGCAGAAGGACGCTGTCACCTCGCAGCTGGGCCAGATGCTCTCCGGGCTCGCCGGCATCGTACCGGGGGTGCCGGCCGCGGCGGCTCCGGCGACGGGCAAGCCGGAGGCCAAGAAGACCGACGGCGGTCAGGACCGGGTTCCCGCGGAGACCGCTGGCTGACGCGTGGCGTAGGTCGGGGCATCGACGGCGCGAGGTGACACCGGGTGACCGGTTCCACCTCGCGCCGTATGCGTTTCCCAGCTCGTGGAATGCCCGGTCCGAAACCGAGTGAAGTAGCTCGCACAAGGCCCGTCCGTATCGCCCCAGCCGGGCCCGATGCGTGTGAGGATGGGGGCATGTCGCACGGCGAGGAACTGTTCGCTCTCGGCGGGGACGTGACGACGGAGCCCAGCTTCGAGTCCGCTCTGCGGGGGTACGAGAAGAAACAGGTCGACCGGTATGTCGCACGTGCCGAGCACGAGATCGCGACCCTCGCCGCCGAACGGGAACAGGCGTACACACAGATCCACAAGCTCGCCGGCCAGGTCGAGGTGCTCCAACGCGACCTGACCCAGGTGCGCAAGCAGATGAACGTGGTGGACCGGGCTTCGTTCAAGCACCTCGGGCCGCTCGTCGACTCGATCCTCACCCAGTCCGAGGAGTTGGCCGAGCAGATCATCGCCGACGCCAACGTGGAGATCGAGGCCCGTCGCGCCGCCGCCGAGCACATCATCGAGGAGGCCC
Organism: Micromonospora sp. WMMD964; assembly: GCF_029581455.1. Lineage (NCBI taxonomy): Bacteria > Bacillati > Actinomycetota > Actinomycetes > Micromonosporales > Micromonosporaceae > Micromonospora > Micromonospora sp. WMMD964. Next base: position 6,716,265 of record NZ_CP120860.1, read on the forward strand.
GTGAGCAGGCCGACCGGGCACTGAAGGACTTCGAGATCGCCCTCGCCGCGCGGCGCGCGGAGGAGGAGCGGCACAGCGCCGCCCAGCGGGCCGAGGCGGAGCAGACCCTGCGGTCGGCCCGGGCGGAGTCGGAGCAGCTGCGTAAGGCTGCGCAGGACGCGCTGGCGAAGGCCCAGCAGGAGGCCACCCAGCTACGCGACACCGCCAAGGAGATCCACACCCGGGCCCAGCAGGAGTCGACCAAGCTGCGCGAGACGGCGCGCGAGACGTTGGCCAATGCCCGGCAGGAGGCCAGCGACCTGCGCGACGCGGCCAAGGAGGTGCACGCCAAGGCCCTCCAGGAGGCCAAGCGGCTCACCGACACCGCGACCGAGGCGGGCCGGGCCACGCACGCCAAGGCGCAGCAGGAGGCCAAGCAGATCATCGACGACGCGTCGATGGCGGGCCGAGCCACCCGCGCCAAGGCACAGCAGGAGGCGGAGCGGCTGATCACGCAGGCGTCCGAGTCGGCCAAGCGCAACCGCGCCGAGACCGAGGCGTACGTGCAGCGGATGCGCACCGAGACCGAGGCGTACGTCAAGCACACCCGGGAGCAGACCCAGCAGGAGCTGGGCGCGTGGCGGGCCGGGGTGGAGCAGGAGGTCAACTCCCGGCGGGAGGCGGCCGACCGCGAGCTGGCGCAGCGGCGGTCCGCAGCCGAGCAGGAGTACGCCAAGCGCCGCGACGACCTGGACAAGCAGCACAAGTCCCGCCAGCAGGAGCTGGAGACCGGGTTCACCAGCCGTCAGCAGGAGTTGGAGACGGGCTTCACCAGCCGCCGCGACGAGCTGGAAGCCGAGTACACCGGCCGCAAGAACGAGCTGGAGACCGCGTACACGGCGCGTCGGGACGAGTTGGAGACCGAGTACACGGCCCGCAAGAACGAGATCGAACAGGGCGCGGCCGGGATCCTCCAGGCGGCCGAACAGGACGCGGCGGCTCTGCGCCAGCGGGCCGAGACGGAGGCCACCGAGCTGCTGACCCGGGCCAAGGCCGAGGCCGGCGAGAAGCGCCGCGAGGCCGACGAGCATGTCGCGTCCTCCCGGCGGCAGTTCGAGGAGTACGCGGCCACCACGCAGCAGCACCTCGCCACCACGCAGCAGCACCTGGCAGCCACCCAGCAGGAGGCGGCGGCGGGGCGGCAGCAGCTCGCCCAGGTGATGTTGGAGATCGCCCAGGCCCAGCAGCAGCTCGCGGACCTGCGGCAGGAGACCTGGAAGGCCCGGCAGGAGTCCGACGAGCTCCAGCGGCAGATGAACGAGCTGCGGTTGCAGAGTGTCGCGGGTCCGATCGACGGTCCGACCGCACCGACGGCCGATGACGCCGCGAGCAGCGCGACCGGCGGTGGCGACGACGGCGTGACCGTCTCCGGCTCGGCACCCGGGTCGGGTCCGGCCACCGGTCTCAAGTCCGAGCCCACCGACACCAGGCAGCCGGCGAACGCCAACGCGGAGGACGCCGGGCAGCCGACGACGCGACCCGTGGCCGAGCCGGTGACCACCGTCGACGGTGGCGCGGCGAGCGCCGGGGTGGACGGCGAGCCGACTGTCGCCGCGGTGCCGGGGGTAGGCGGCCGGGACGCCAAACCAACCAAGATCACCAGTACCGGTGAGAACGGCAAACGTCCCACCAAGCCGACCACCGACGAGCGCAGCGCCAAGCCCAGCAAGGTCACCATCGAGAAGGACTGACCCCGCTGCGGGCGCAGCTACATGATCGACACGACATCACGAAAACCGGGCTGTCCGGATCACTCGGACACCCCGGTTTCATGAATGGCGAGTAGATCAGGACGGGTGGTCGGGTGGCGCATCGATGATCGGACGGCGGAACGGGCCCCACGCCACGAAGCGTTCGAACAGCTCCCGGGGCGCCGGCCCGTCGTAGGGATTGAGCTGGTACAGGTCGTGTGCCGCCTCGTGGTAGAGCCCGGCGAGGTAGATGGTCAGCGCGGCCGGATCGCTGTCGAACTCCGCCTTGAGTAGCAGCCGGGCGTCCGCGCAGGGCCACGGCAGGCCATCGGCCCGGCAGCACCACATGGGTCGCAACGGGGTGTGCGGCGTCCGCGCGCCGCAGGGTCGGGGAAAGGTGGGGTACGGCCCGAGCCGCGGCTGGGGCAGCCCCGACACGGGGGTACGCGCCCTGCCGCCGCCCGGGTGCGGACCCGGCGGCGTGCAGCCGGTGGACAACCGCCACACCGGGGTACGCGGCCCGCTCACGTACGGGCCGGACGGTGCGCAACCGGTGGGCGGCCGCGATGGCGAGGTGACGGTGACGGGCAGTGACCGGCCGACGGGACGAGACGTGGGAGTGGGCATGGGGTTGTCTCCTCGACTGGGGCGTGGTCGCGCCGACGTGGAGACGGCAGACCCGCGCGGTGGGAAGCGGAGTGGTCCGGGACGACCCGGTACGTGACAGTCTGCTGAAGACACCGCTACGGTCGGAAGGCATCGACGGCTCCGGTGGGGTGACTGCGGCGACGACGTGGCCCGCCGGGTCGACCGGTGGAGACGACCCTCGACCTGCGGAGGCACTGTGGAAGACGACGCCGCGCCGACGGCCGACATGATCCGTGCGCAGCTGCGTCGACTGCGGACCGCCGCCGGGATGAGCCAGGAGGACTTCGGTCGGCTGGTGCACTACTCCGGCTCGATGGTGTCCGCGCTGGAACTGGGGCAGCGTCCACTGGACCGACTTTTCCTGGCCCGCGCCGACGAGGTGCTGACCACCGGTGGCTTGCTCGTCTACCTGCTCAAACTCGCCGAGCGCGACGGCCAGCCGAGCTGGTTCCGACCCTGGCTGGACGCCGAGCGCAGCGCCCGCCAACTGCGCTGCTTTCAACCCACGCTGATCCCCGGCCTCCTACAGACCGAGAACTACGCTCGCGCGGTGATCCGCTGCGATGATCTCCTCAGCGACGACGAGGTGGAACGACGCGTCCACGCCCGCCTCGACCGCCAGTCGCTGCTGGTCGAACCGGAACCTCCGCAGTTCGTCGCGGTCGTCGACGAGCTGCTGCTCCGACGCGACGGTGAGGACGTCCGAGCGCTGATGGCCGAGCAGATCACCCACCTCATCGCCAGCCTGGAACGCCCACACATCAGCCTGCACGTCATCCCGGCAGAGACGGGGCTGCACGTCGGCCTGTCGGGACCGTTCAACCTGGCCCGAGGCGCGGACGGTGGTTGGGTGGGGCACATGGAGCACCAGATTGACGGTCTCGTGGTCGATGGCGACCATGAGGTAGCTACGCTGCTGGCGCGCTGGGAGATGATCAGAAACCGCGCTCTCTCGCGCCGACAGTCGATCGACCTGATGAAGGAAGTTGTGACGGAATGGACCTGACCGGCGCACACTGGCGCACGTCGAGTCGAAGCGGCAACGGGGAGTGCGTCGAGGTGGCGGACAATCTGCCTGGGGTGGTGGGCGTGCGGGACAGCAAGGACCCGGACGGTCCGGTCCTGGTCTTCGCGCCAGCCGCCTGGCGGGCGTTCGTCGCCGTCGCCGGCCGACCCACCGCCTGACCCGGGAGGTCCTGGTGCCGCAGCGAGGCCCGTCGGCTGGTGACCCGGACAAGCCAGCCGGGCTTCCGTCGGCCGATCCCCCGCCGACCGCGCCCGCCGAGGTGCCGCCCCCGGTGCCGGTTCCCGCGCCGGGGATCGACCCGGACGAGCCGCCGGCCGTCCCGTCCGGGAAGTTCGGCACGCCGGGGCGGCCGTTGCGCCGTAGCAGCTTCCTGATCGGGTTCACCGGTGCGCTGGGCGTGCTGCTGGCGTACACCCTCTATCTGGGGATTCGCAATGCCGGCGGCATCCTGGTGCTGGTGGTGATCGCGCTCTTCCTCGCGGTCGGCCTCAACCCGGCGGTGGTCCGACTACGCCGGTGGGGTGTGCCGCACGGCCTGGCGGTGGCGTTGGTGGCGTTGACCGTGGTGCTGCTGCTCTGCGGCGGCGTGGTCGCGCTGGTCCCGCCGATCGTCACCCAGTCGGGTCAGTTCATCGACCAGATCCCGAGTCTGCTCGACGAGCTGCGCCGCAATCCGACGGTCAACGACCTGGTGGAGCGGTACGACGTGGTGGAGCGCGTGCAGGGCGCGGCCAACGCGGAGACCGTCGGCCGGGCGCTGGGCGGGGTGTTGGGCGGCGCCCAACTGATCTTCGGCACGGTGTTCCGGACGTTGACCGTGCTGGTGCTGACCATCTACTTCCTGGCCTACTTCAACAAGCTGCGTTCACTGGGCTACTCGCTGGTGCCCCGCTCGCGGCGGGAGCGGGTGCAGCTGATCGGCGACGAGATCCTGGCCAAGGTGGGCGCGTACATGGTCGGCGCGTTGAGCATCGCGGTGCTGGCCGGGGCGACGACCTTCGTGTTCGCGCTGATCGTCGGATTGCCGTACCCCTTCGCGTTGGCGGTGGTGGTCGCGGTTACCGACCTGATCCCGCAGATCGGCGCGACCCTGGGCGCGGTGATCGTGAGCCTGGTCGGCTTCGCCGCCGACCTGCCCACCGGCATCGCCTGCGCGGTGTTCTTCCTCGTCTACCAGCAGGTGGAGAACTACCTGATCTACCCGAAGGTGATGCGGCGCTCGGTCGAGGTCAACGAGGTGGCGGCCCTGCTCGCCGCGCTGCTCGGAGTGGCGTTGCTGGGCGTGGTGGGCGCGCTGATCGCCATCCCCACGGTGGCCGCGCTGCAACTGATCCTGCGCGAGGTGGTGCTGCCCCGCCAGGAGAGGGGGTGACCGGTCAGTCGCCCGGCTGCGGCACGGGCGTGTCCGCGAACGAGGCCACCGTCCGGTCGGCGTACGCGCTGACGTCACCGGACTCCATCGGGCCGTCCCAGGTCGTCGGCAGTGGCACCTCGACGGCCGGGTTGACCCGACGGACGATCTCGTCGAGCACCCTCTCCGCGTCACCCACCCAGAGGTGCTTGGCACCGGACACCCCGACCACCTCGGCCTGCGGGACCGCGGAGAACCGCTCCCGCGCCTCGGTCGGTCGCAGGTAGTCGTCGAACTCCGGCACGAGCGCCGTCAACGGCCGACCGGAGGCGGCCCAGGTGGCCAGGTCCTCCGGGGCCGAGAAGCGCAGCGGCGGGGAGAGCAGGATCGCCCCCGCGATCGTCGGGTCACAGCCGTACTTCAGGGCCAGGTCGGTGCCGAACGACCAGCCGACCAGCCAGATGTCGGGCAGCTCGGCGAACTCCGCGTACTCGATGGCGGCGGCCACGTCGTAACGTTCGCCCACGGCACCGTCGAACGCGCCCTCGCTGGTGCCGCGCAGGCTGCTGGTGCCCCGGGTGTTGAACCGCAGCACCGCCAGGTCGGCCAGCGCGGGCAGCCGCCAGGCCGCCTTGCGGAAGACATGGCTGTCCATCATTCCGCCATGGGTGGGCAGCGGATGCAGGCAGACCAGGGTGGCCACCGGCGGCCGGTCGGCCGGCACCGCCAACTCGCCGACCAGTCGCAGACCGTCTGCGGTGTGCAGCTCGATGTCCTCCCGGCGGCCGGGCAGGATCGACGACGCGCGGATCGCTGTGCTCACCGCCCAAGTCTGTCGCGAAACCGCCGCCGCCGCCCACCCAGGCAGGAACAGGGTGATCCAGGTCGCTCAGTGGACCGGTCAGTAACGCGGGGCGCCCCGGCCGCGCTGCACCGCCGGGCCACGCCGGTCCCGGGCGCGCCAGCAGCCGCTGTGCCAGTGCCGCCGGTCGGTCAGGTCACCCAGGCCGTCGGCCGGCCAGGCCACCAGGTGCGCCACCCCGGGTCGGATCTCCTGGTCACAGCCGGGGCAGCGGTACGTCTTGACCGACGCCCCCGCGCCGATTCCGCGTACCTGCCAGGCGCCGTCGGTCCACTGCTGCACCGAGGCGACGCCCTGCCGGACCCGGTCGGCGTCCAGGTCGGCGTTCTCGTCCCGGCGGGGGCGGTTGCGACGGGGGCTCACAGTCACCAAGCGTACGGTCCGTTCGGTGGAACGGCCCGGGGCGGTCACCAGGTGTCGGGCCGGTCCAGGTGCTCGGCGACCCGCACCCCGAGCAGCACCCGCGTCGCCTCCGCCTCGCTGAAGCTCTGCTCGTGGTCGAGCGCGGCGAACAGTTGGGCCTGCGGGATGTCCAGGAGTTCCAGCCGTGCGGCGATGGGGCTGTAGGAGGGGTCGAAGTAGGCGGGTCTGCCGCCGATCGTCCGGTTCGCCGACGCCTTGGCCATCAGTGTGGTGCTCGCGTACTGGAGTTCGACGGACACCCCTCTGCCCTGGTCGTCGCTCACGCGCAGCACCACCGCGTACGCCGCCGGGAAGGCGCCCACGTAACTCGAACAGGTGGCCGTCTCGGTACCGGGCGGCAGGTCGGTCAACCGCACCGGACCGGCGCACTCGTACGCCCGGTCGAGCCGCAACGCGGCGGCGGCCTCGTGCAGGGGCCCCTCGTCCGGGCCGGGCACGCTGGCTCCGGCGTACACCCCGGGGGCCGGCTGCCAGTAGCGTCGCCAGATCGGCACACCGTCCGGCCCGACGGCACGGACCACCGAGCCGTCGTAAAGGTTGGCGGTGGGGCCCTCCAACGACGGCATGTTCCAGGCACCGATGGACCGCAGCACGTCGGCCGAGGTCAGCTCGACGGTGACCGTCCGGCCACCAATGTCGATCTTCGCGGTCTCCTTGCCGCCGCCGACGAACCACTCCAGGTACCGGGGGCCGCCCGGAGCGAGGCCGATGTGCAGCAGGCTCGGGTCCATGCCGATCTCATCGGGCCGGGCCGCCGCGCCCGCGGCACCGTCGACCGGCGGCGGCAGGAAGGGGACGCTGGTCTCCGCCCAGCCGGGAGGAGCAGTTGGCCCGCCGGGCAGGCGCCCCATCGACCCGGCGACCACCCCGGCACCGAGCAGCGCGACCACACCCAGGGTGCAACCGGTGGCGACACGTCGCCGACGTACCCGGGTACGCCCCCGGCGCACCGCGCCGACCAGTAGCCGGCCGCCGTCCACCGGCCCCTCCGCGTGCTCCCGCAGCGTCAGGACGATCCGCTCGTCGAGGTCTGTCACGGTCGGCTCCCGTTCGTGGTCGGGGCACCGCAGCGCTCCCGGAGGTTGGCGAGCGCCCGCATCGCGTGGGTGCGGACGGTGACCGGCGAGCAGTCCAGGATCTGGGCGATCGTCGTGTCGTCGAGGTCCTCGTAGTAGCGCAGCACCAGCACCGCCCGCTGGCGGTCGGGCAGGCCGAGGATCAGCCGCCACATCTCGTCACGGTCCGCCGCCTCGCCGCCGAGGTCGCCCCGGTGCGGCAGCTCCGCGAAGGTGTCGACGACCAGCTCCCGGCTCGACCGACGACGCCACCAGGAGATGTTGGCGTTGACCAGCATCCGCCGCACGTACACGTCGGGGCGGTCGGCGCGGGCGATCCGCCGCCACTGCACGTACGCCTGGGACAGCACGTCCTGGGTGAGGTCCTCGGCCCGGTGCGGGTCACCGGTCAACAACCGGGCGAGCCGGACCAGCGCCGGACCCCGGCTGCTGACGTACTCCTCGAAGGTCACACCTTGCAGACGCCGTCGGCACCCTCCGGCGTTGACCCGTCAGCGGTGCGAGTGGTCGCGGAAGCCGCGGCGGGTCTTGCGGCCCAGGTAGCCGGCGGTGACCAGGTGTTCCAGCAGCGGCGCGGGCGCGAAGCCGGGCTCGCGCAACTCCAGGTACAGCTCCCGCTGGATGGCCAGCGAGACGTCCAGGCCGACCACGTCGAGCAGCTCGAACGGGCCCATCGGGTAGCCGCAACCGAGCTTCATCGCGTGGTCGATGTCGTCGGCCGTCGAGTAGCTGGCCTCCAGCATCTTCACCGCGTCGTTCAGGTACGGGAAGAGCAGCGCGTTGACGATGAACCCGGACCGGTCGCCGCAGACCACGCCGGTCTTGCCGAGGGTGGCACACACCGCGCGGGCGGTGGCGGTGGCCTCCGGCGAGGTACGGATGGTGCGGACCACCTCGACCAGCGGCATGACCGGCGCCGGGTTGAAGAAGTGCAGCCCCACCACGTCGGCCGGCCGGTGGGTGGCCATCGCCACGTCGATCACCGGCAGCGACGAGGTGGTGGTGGCCAGCACCACGCCCGGCTTGCAGACCTCGTCGAGGGTGGCGAAGAGGGCCTTCTTGACGCTCAGCTCCTCGACGACCGCCTCGACCACCAGGTCGACGTCGGCGAGGTGGTCGAGGGTGGCCGACCAGGTGATCCGGCCGAGCGCGGCGTCCCGGTCGGCCTCGGCGAGCCTGCCCCGGACCACTCCCTTGTTCAGCGAGGTCTTCACCGCCTCGCACACCGTCGCGGACTTCTCCGCGCCCCGGGTCACCGAGACGACCTCGTAGCCGGCCTTCGCGAACACCTCGATGATCCCGGTGGCCATCGTCCCGGAACCCACAATGCCGACCTTGGTCACGACTGCGGGGCTCGCGAGCCCACTCCTCGCGCCCCCGAAGCCGACCTCCGCGTCGATGGCGCGTGCGCCGTCGGCGAGCGCGGTGTCCGTGGCCGGCGGCGTCGTCCCGTCGGGTACGACCTTCGGCGAACCGGGCCGCTCGTAGGTGTAGAAGCCCCGACCCGACTTACGGCCGAGCAGTCCCGCCGTGACCATCTGCTTCAGCAGCGGCACCGGGGCGTGCCGGCGGTCGCGCCCACCGCGCCGGTACATGGTGTCCAGGATCTCGTACGCGGTGTCCAGGCCGATCAGGTCCATCAGCGCCAGCGGGCCCATCGGCAGGCCGCAGCCGAGCTTCATGGCGGCGTCGATGTCCTCCCGCGTCGCGTAGTGCGACTCGAACATGCCCACCGCGTGGTTGAGGTAGCCGAAGAGCAAGGCGTTGGCGATGAAGCCGGCCCGGTCGTTGATGGTGACGTCGACCTTGCCGAGCCGGGTGCAGAGCGCCTCGACGTCGGCGACCACCTCGGGCGAGGTGACGACCGTGCGGACCACCTCGACCAGCTTCATCACCGGCGCCGGGTTGAAGAAGTGGATGCCGATGACCTGGTTGGGCCGGCTGGTGGCCACCGAGATCTCGGTGACGCTCAGCGACGAGGTGTTGGTGGCGAGGATGGCCTCCGGTCGGCAGACCCGGTCCAGCTCCGCGAAGATCCGCTGCTTGAGGTCCAGGTGCTCGGGCACCGCCTCGATGACCAGGTCGACGGAGTGCAGCGCGTCCAGCCCGACCGCGAAGTGCACCCGCTCGTGCAGGGCGTCGCGGTCCGCCGCGGCGAGCTTGCCCTTGGCGACGGCACGGTCGGTGGAGCCGGTGAGGGTGGCCCGACCGCGTTCCAGCGCGGGCTCGGAGATCTCCACGGCCACGACGTCGATGCCGTTGCGGGCGAAGACCTCCACGATGCCGGCACCCATGGTGCCCAGCCCCACCACGCCCACGGTGCTGAAATCGCGCGCCACGACCGGCCTCCCCGGAGACTCCGCACGGCCACTGAACGGCCGCTAAGGTTCTGCGCGCGAGTCTGCCACGTGACGCTCGGTTGTCGAGACGCCGTGGCATATTTCACCCACGACGCCGCGACCGTCGGGGAGCGGGCACCGTGGCCGCTAGGCGGCGGGCACCGTGGTCAGGGCCAGCAGCTCCGCGACGAACTCCGTCGGACGCTCCAGGTGCGGGCTGTGACCACAGCCGGGCAACACCACCTCGTGGTACGCGCCGCCGGCCGCCGCGTACCGGTCCAGCACCGCACGGGTCTGGCCGATCATCGGCTGGGGTGGACACACCTCCTCGCCCGGCCAGCCGGGCACCACACCCAGCGAACCCAGGTACGCCAGGTCGAACAGCGAGGTGTCCGAGACGATGACGTCGGCGTCCCCGCGTACCCAGGTGACCGGGGGTTTCTCGGCGACGGCCACCAGCTCGTCGGCGAGCTGGAACCAGGTCGGCGCGAGCGCGTTGAGCACGCCGCGCTCCCCCGGTGCGGTGCCGGGCCAGTTCTCCGAGGGCACCGCCGTGCCCGGGTAGTTGTCGTCCCCGGTGGCGGTGGAGAGCACGGTGTCCAGCAGGAGGTCCTCGTCGGTGCCGAGGGAGGCGGGATCGGCCACATAGGTGGCTCGCAGCACGGCGCGCGGGCTGGCCGGGGCGTCCGCGCTCCGGTCGCCGGACGCGAGCCGGGCGACGAAATCGGGGTTCGCGGTGCCGGCGCCGGTGCCGGCGAAGTCCGGGGTGGTCGGTGTGCCGGTCAGGTCACGGGTGCCGCCGAAGCCGTACGGGGAGACCGGCGCCGCGAGGAGCAGGGCGCTCACCCGGTGCGGGTGGTCGACCAGCAGGCGCATCGCGACCCCGCCCCCGAGGGAGTGCCCGATCACCACCGGGCGGGCGTCGGCCTCGAAGAGCGTCGGGTCGTCCAGCAGGGCCGCCACGTCGTCGGCGAAGTCAGCAAGCCCTCGGGTGGCGTCCACCGGGGCCGTCTCGGTGTCGCCGTACCCGCGCAGGTCGGGGGCGACCACCCGCAGCGTCGGCGGCAGACGCCGGACCAGCGGCTCCCAGAACAGCGCGGACGAGCAGTTGCCGTGGATCAGCAGCACCGGGGTGCCGTCGGCCGGGCCGGCCACGCGTACCGACTGGGTGATGCCGTTCGCCGTGACGGTCCGGTGCTCGGTCTCCATCCGCGGCATGCTGCCACGCCCGACCGCGACGGTCCAGGTGCCCGGTCACCATCCGGGGAGCGGCCCGAGTGTGGGCCGCCCTCACCGTCGCGTGCCGGGCGGCGTCGCCAACGGCAGCGGCAGTGTCGGTCGGACGTCGCGGCGGGACGGGCCGAAGCTGAGGCCCACCGGATCGGTGAGCGCCACCCCGGGATCGAACAGCCGCAGCTCGGTCCGGCCGAGCCGGATCACGTCGCCGTCGGCGAGCAGCTCCACCTCTGTGATCCGGCGATCGTTGAGCCAGGTGCCGTTGGTCGAGCCGAGGTCCCGCAGGGACAGGCCCTCCGGCGTCAGCCACACCTCGGCGTGGCGGCGGCTCAGGTGCGGATCGTTGATGACCACCTGCCCGGTCGGCGCCCGGCCGATCACCTGCGGTTCGGTTCGCACTCGAAAGCTCGCTCCGCGCATCGGCCCACCGGCAACCGTCAACAGCGGCATCAGTTCCGGATGTTCCTCCATGGACAGTCAGCCCTCCACCCCACACCGTCACTCCGCGCGTCAGCCTGCCACCAGACGGTAATCGTCAATACCGACCGGCCGGTCAGCCTCTCGTCACCTCCTGGCCACCTGCCGTTCGACGATTCGGGCGGGGGCTTTCGACATCACTGTCCTGACCTGCACTGATCAACGATCGGCCGGGGTGGTGGGACGCCCGGCACGGCACCCCGGATCACCGAGCTACCCGCGAGTAATTTTCGGGTCTAGACTTCCGCCATGACGGCTGTGCATGTCCCCGGCATCCCGATCATCGAGGCGGGCCGACTGGTGTCGACCAGCCCGGCCACCGGCGTCGAGGCCGGCCGCCTCCCCGTCGCCACCGACGCCGACGTGCGCGAGGCCGTCGCCCGCGCCCGCGTCGCCGGCGAGTGGTGGGCCGGGCTCGGCTTCACCGGCCGCCGCGATCGGCTGCTGCGGTGGCGTGCCCTGCTCGCGAAACGGATCGAGCAGTTGGCCGAATTGGTGCACACCGAGGGCGGCAAGCCGGTCGACGACGCGATCGTCGAGATCGTCACCGCGATCGAGCACATCGACTGGGCAGCCCGCAACGCCGGGCGCGTGCTCGGCCCACGCCGGGTGCGCTCCCGGCTCATCCTCGCCGAGTTCTCCGGGCACCTCGAATACCAGCCGCACGGCGTGGTCGGCGTCATCGGGCCGTGGAACTATCCGGTCTTCACGCCGATCGGCTCCGCCGCGTACGCCCTGGCGGCCGGCAACGCCGTGGTGCTCAAGCCGAGCGAGTACACGCCCGCCGTCGGCCAGTGGCTGGTGGACGGCTTCGCCGAGGTGGTGCCCGAGCATCAGGTGTTCACCGCCGTACACGGCCTGGGCGACGTCGGCGCCGCGCTGTGCCGCTCCGGGGTCGACAAGCTGGCCTTCACCGGGTCCACCGCCACCGCCCGGAAGGTCATGGCCGCCTGCGCCGAGACGCTGACCCCGGTGCTGATCGAGGGCGGCGGCAAGGACGCCATGATCGTCGACAGCGACGCCGACCTGGACGCCGCCGCCGAGGCGTGCGTCTGGGGCGGCATGACCAACGCGGGGCAGACCTGCATCGGCATCGAGCGGGTGTACGCGGTCGACTCCGTCTTCGACGCCTTCGTCGACAAGGTGGTGGCCCGTGCCGGTCGGCTGACCGTCGGCCCGGAGGGTGCCGACATCGGCCCGATCACCATGCCGAGACAGATCGACGTGATCCGCCGGCACATCGACGCCGCGGTCGCCTCCGGCGGGCGGGCCGTGCTCGGCGGGCCGACCGCGGTGCAGCCGCCGTACGTCCACCCGACCGTGCTGGTGGACGTCCCGGAGGAGTCGGCCGCCGTCCAGGAGGAGACGTTCGGCCCCACAGTGACCATCAGCCGGGTCCGTGACGCCGACGAGGCCGTCACGCGGGCCAACGCCCTGCCGTACGGCCTTGGCGGTTCGGTCTTCGGCCGACGGCGCGCGGTGGCCATCGCGCGGCGGCTGCGCTCCGGAATGGCCTCGGTCAACTCCACCCTCACCTTCGCCGGCATGTCCACACTGCCGTTCGGTGGGGTGGGTGACTCCGGCTTCGGGCGGATCCACGGTGAGGACGGGCTGCGCGAGTTCGGCCGGGCCAAGGCGATCACGCGGCGTCGCGCCCGGTCACTGCTGCCGTCGATGACCTTCGAACGGACGCCCACCGACATGACCCGGCTCGTCAAGGCGATCAAGGTGATGTACGGCAGGTGAGTGTCGGATAACCGATCTTCACCAAAGATCGGCGTATCCACATGTTTATGAGCCGTGGTCGCAGCGGTACATTACGTTAAATGGGCCCCAATCGATTGCGCTACCGCCTTGTCGACAGTGACCAGTCGTGGAGCGCCCGTCGGCGTCGGCACCGCTCGGACTGGCTGGCCCGCACCTTCCCCGACCTCGGCGACATGCACGTCGTCGATCTCGGCGGCCGGCTCGGCACCTGGCACCGCGCCACCGTCCGCCCGGCCCGGGTGACGGTCGTCAACCTGGAACAACCCCCGTCGGTCGTCCCGGAATGGGCCCACGTCGAGCAGGCCGACGCCTGCGACCTGCCGGAGCACCTCGCCAAGGGTGCCTTCGACCTGGTCTTCTCGAACTCGGTGCTGGAGCACGTGGGCGGGCACGAACGCCGGTTGCGCTTCGCCGCCGCCGTCCGCTCGCTGGCCGACCGGCACTGGGTGCAGACGCCGTACCGCTACTTCCCCATCGAGCCACACTGGATCGCGCCGGGGATGCAGTTCCTGCCGGTCCGACTGCGCACCGCCCTCGCCCGCCGTTGGCCCCTGGGGCACAAGCCGACCCGCAGCCACGACGCCGCCATCCACCAGGTGCTCTGGACCGAGTTGCTGGACCGCTCGCAGATGCGCCACTACTTCCCCGACTCGACGATGCTCGTCGAGCGGGTCTTCGGCCTGCCCAAGTCGCTGATCGCGGTGCGTACCGGAAGCTGAGCGGCGGCTCAGAAGAGCGTCAGCTCGTCCTTCTCGATGCCCCGCAGCTTGTCGTAGTCCACGACCACGCACCGGATTCCCCGGTCGGTGGCGAGCACCCGGGCCTGCGGCTTGATCTCCTGGGCGGCGAAGACCCCGGCGACCGGGCTGAGCAGCGGGTCACGGTTCATCAACTCGAGATAGCGGGTCAACTGCTCCACGCCGTCGATGTCGCCGCGCCGCTTGACCTCGACGGCGACCGAGCCGGAGTCGGCGTCCCGGCACAGCAGGTCGACCGGGCCGATCGCCGTCATGTACTCCCGGCGGACCAGCGTGAACCCCTCCCCCAGCACCTCCGGGTTGGCGGCCAACAACTCCTGCAGGTGCGCCTCCACCCCGTCCTTGCGCAGCCCCGGGTCCACACCCAGCTCGTACGAGGTGTCCTGGAAGATCTCCTCCAGGGTGATCCGCAACTCCTCACCGGCCTTGTTGACCACCCGCCACACACCGGGGGCCTCCTCCAACCGGCACGGCGGGCTCATCCAGTTCAACGGCTTGTACGCCCGGTCGTCGGCATGGATCGACACCGACCCGTCCGCCTTCACCATCAGCAACCGGGTGGCCGGCGGCAGGTGAGCCGAGAGCCGTCCGACGTAGTCCACCGAGCACTTCGCAATGACCAACCGCACCCGACGAGGGTAGCCGAGCACCCGCCGGCCGCCAGCGAGCGGCACTGGCGCGTCGATGCGATGCTGAGTCCGTGTTCGAAGTTCTCACCGGCACCGGCCTCGCCGCCTCGGCAGGGCTGAACGCCTACATACCCCTGCTCGTCCTCGGTCTCCTCGGCCGCTACACCGACCTGATCGACCTGCCCAGCGGCTGGACCTGGCTCGGCAACGGCTGGGTCATCGTCATCATGGCCGCCCTGCTCGCCGTCGAGATGGTGGCGGACAAGGTGCCCGTCGTCGACCACATCAACGACGTGGTGCAGACGGTGGTCCGACCGACGGCGGGTGGCCTGGCCTTCGGTGCCGGTTCCTCGTCCGAGACGGTGACGGTCAGCGACCCGGGAAGTTTCTTCTCGACCCACCAGTGGGTGCCGGTCGTCACCGGTGTGCTGCTGGCGTTGGGCGTGCACCTGCTCAAGTCCGCGGCGCGGCCGGTCATCAACGCGACCACCGCCGGTTTCGGCGCTCCGGTCGCCAGCACCGCCGAGGACGCGACGAGCGTGGTGGTCTCCCTCGTCGCGGTCATCCTGCCGGTGCTGGTGCTCGTCTTCCTGGTCGGCCTGCTGTTCTTCGTCTACTGGTTCTTCCGTCGCCGCTCCGAGCGACGCCGTGAACGAGAGGCGGCCCGCGCCGCCGGGTTCCGCGTCTGACCCCTGATCGACTCGGGTTCGTGTAAACCGCGGTGTCCCCGACCTCGGGACACCGCGGTTTCCTGAAAGTCGAGTCGATCAGCCCGGGTCTGGGTGGGTCAGGGGAGGTCGTTGGCGCGCCGGATGACCGTGACCAGGTCGTCGATGATGTCGGTGAGGGCGAAGTCCTTCGGGGTGAACACCCGGGCCACCCCGGCGGCCCGGAGGGTGTCCGCGTCGGCGGCCGGGATGATGCCACCCACGACGACGGGCAGGTCCGCCCGGCCGGCGGCGCGCAGACCGTCGAGCACCGCGGGCACGGCGGCCAGGTGCGACCCGGAGAGCACGGACAGCCCGACCAGGTCGACGTCCTCCTCGACGGCGGCGGCGACGATCTGCCCGGCGGTCAGCCGGATGCCCTGGTAGACGACCTCGAAGCCGGCGTCACGGGCACGTACCGCGATCTGCTCCGCGCCGTTGGAGTGCCCGTCCAGGCCGGGTTTGCCGACCAGCAGCCGCAGCCGACCGCTGCCCAGCTCACGGGCTGTGGCGGTGACCCGCTCCCGGACCGCCGCGAGCCCCGGGTCGCCGCCGCTGCCGGTGGCGCCGGCCAGGCCGGTCGGCGCGCGATACTCGCCGAAGACCTGGCGCAGCGCGCCGGCCCACTCGCCGGTGGTCACCCCGGCCCGCACGCACTCCAGGGTCGCCGGCATCAGGTTGGTGGTGGTCGCGGCGTCCGCGCGGAGCCGGGCGAGGGCCGCGTCCACGGCCGCCCCGTCCCGATCGGCACGCCATCGGTGTACGCGGTCGACGGCGGCGGCCCCGACCGCCGGATCGACCTGCTCGACGGCGTCGGCTCCGGCGGCGGTGAGCGGGGAGGGTTCGGTCTCGGCGTAGCGGTTGACCCCGACCACCACGTCGGCGCCGGACTCCATCCGGCGGCGGCGCTCGGCCAGCGAGGCGACGAGCGCGCTCTTGAGGTAACCGGTCTCCACGGCGGCGACCACGCCGCCCAGTTCGAGGACCTTGTCCAGCTCGACCCGCGCCCCGGTGACGATCTCGTCGACGAGTGCGGTCATCACGTGCGAGCCGGCGAACAGGTCGGGGTATTCGAGCAGGTCCGACTCGTACGCCAGGACCTGCTGCATCCGCAGCGACCACTGCTGGTCCCAGGGGCGGGGCAGACCGAGCGCCTCGTTCCAGGCGGGCAGTTGCACGGCCCGGGCCCGCGCGTCGCGGGACATCGTGACGCCGAGCATCTCCAGCACGATGCGCTGGATGTTGTTCTCCGGCTGCGCCTCGGTGAGACCGAGCGAGTTGACCTGAACCCCGTAACGGAACCGCCGTTGCCGGGCCTCCGCGACCCCGTACCGGTCCCGGGTGATCTCGTCCCAGAGCACGCCGAACGCGCGCATCTTGGCGATCTCCTCGACGAAACGCACCCCGGCGTTGACGAAGAACGACACTCGCTGCACGACGTCGCCCATCCGCTCGGCGGGCACCTGACCGGAGTCGCGGACGGCGTCGAGCACGGCGACCGCGGTGGCCAACGCGAAGCCGACCTCCTGCACGGGCGTGGCACCGGCCTCCTGCAGGTGGTACGAGCAGATGTTGACCGGGTTCCACTTCGGCATCGCCCTCAGCGTGTAGGCGATGACGTCCGCGGTCAGCCGCAGGGAGGCCGCCGGCGGGAAGATGTACGTCCCCCGGGAGAGGTACTCCTTGATGATGTCGTTCTGGGTGGTGCCCGCGCAGCGGGCCAGCTCGGCGCCCTGTTCCAGCCCGACGGTCCCGTAGAGGGCGAGCAGCCACATCGCCGGCGCGTTGATGGTCATCGAGGTGTTCGTCTCGGCGAGTGGAATGCCGCCGAACAGCGCCCGCATGTCGTCGAGGTGGGCCACCGGCACCCCGACCCGGCCGACCTCACCGGCTGCCAACTCGTGGTCCGGGTCGTACCCGGTCTGGGTGGGCAGGTCGAAGGCGACCGAGAGGCCGGTCTGCCCCTTCGCCAGGTTGCGGCGGAAGAGGGCGTTGGTCGCGGTCGCCGACGAGTGGCCGGCGTAGGTGCGCATCACCCACGGGCGGTCCCGCTCGGGCAGCCGCCCCGGAAGTGCCGTCTCGTCCATGGCCGGAGTTTAAGTTACCGGCCAGTAAAAAGAGCTGTGGAAAACCACACAGGTCCATGTCGAGGACGTCCGGGTGCGAAGCACCCGCTGTGGCGCGCACCGCCACACCCCGGGCACGACCTCGGCCGGGTCAGGACGCACACTGGACGGCATGGATGACGAGCTGGCCATCTCCGTCCGTGGGCTGCGCAAGGCGTACGGCGACAACGTGGCGGTGGCGGGCGTGGATCTCGACGTGCGGCGCGGCGAGGTGTTCGCGTTGCTCGGTCCGAACGGCGCCGGCAAGACCACCACCGTGGAGATCCTGGAAGGTTACCGACGGCGGGACGCCGGCGAGGTCTCCGTGCTCGGAGCGGACCCGGCGAACCCGGACGCCGGTTGGCGTTCCCGGGTCGGCATCGTGCTCCAGGGCACCGGCGAGTTCGACGAGCTGACCGTGGCCGAGGTGGTCCGGCACTTCTCCGGCTTCTACCCGGACGCGGACGACCCGGACAAGGTGATCGAGCGGGTCGGGCTGGCCGGCAAGGCCACCGCCCGTACGCACACCCTCTCCGGGGGGCAGAAGCGCCGGTTGGACGTGGCGCTCGGCATCATCGGTCGCCCCGAGCTGCTCTTCCTCGACGAGCCGACGACCGGCTTCGACCCGGAGGCCCGGCGCGAGTTCTGGGACCTGATCCGCGACCTCGCCGCCGCCGGCACCACGATCGTGCTGACCACCCACTACCTGGACGAGGCGGAGGCCCTCGCCGACCGGGTCGGCGTGATCGCCGGCGGCCGGCTGGTCGAGGTGGCCGCGCCGAACCAGCTCGGCAACCGGCAGGAGGCCCTGGCGACGGTCTCCTGGCGTACCCCGGACGGGGCGCTGGAGAGCGTGCAGAGCGCGACGCCGACGGCCCTGGTCGCCGATCTGGCCGCGCGCCACGGCGGCGAGGTCCCGGGGCTCACCGTGACCCGGCCGACCCTGGAGGACGTCTACCTCACCATGATCGGACACGGACGATGACGACCACGACGAAGCCGGCGACGCCGGTCGACGCGACCCCCCGCCGCCGGCTGGGGGCCGGCGCGCTCGCGGTGCGCCAGGGCCGGCTGGAGATCACCCAGTTCCTGCGCAGCCGGGAGTCCGTGGTCTTCACGATGGGCTTCCCCATCATCATGATTCTGATCTTCGCGTCGATCTTCGACGGGACGATCGGCGGCGGGGTCAAGTTCACCCAGTACTTCATCACCGGCATGATCGCGACCGGCCTGATGACGGTGAGCTTCCAGAACCTCGGCATCTGGATCCCGATCGAGCGGGACCGGGGCGTGCTCAAGCGCTACCGGGGCACGCCGATGCCGAAGTGGGTCTGGTTCGCCGGCAAGGTGATCATGGTGGTGGCGATCGGCATCGCCGAGACCGTGCTGCTGCTGGCCGTCGCGGTGGCGCTGTTCGACCTCGACCTGCCGGGCACCGCCGCCAAGTGGTTCACCTTCGGCTGGGTCGCCGTGCTCGGCGTGACCGCGTGCACCCTCTGCGGCATCGCCATCTCGTCGCTGGCCCGCACCGCCCGCAGCGGCTCGGCGGTGGTCACCCCGGTCGCCCTGGTGCTCCAGTTCATCTCCGGGGTGTTCTTCGTCTTCACCGACCTGCCCACCTGGATGCAGCAGGTGGCGGCGCTGTTCCCGCTGAAGTGGATGTGCCAGGGGCTGCGCGCGGTCTTCCTGCCGGAGAGCTTCGGTGCGCAGGAGCCGGGCGGCTCGTTCGAGCTGGGACGGGTCGCGTTGGTGCTGGTCCTGTGGTGCGTGATCGGCGTGGTGCTCTGCCTGACCACCTTCCGCTGGACCACCAAGCGCGACGGCTGAGCGGCCGACCGGGGCGGGCCTCCGCCCCGGTCGCCACCGGTCAGTACGTGTAGAAGCCCTTGCCGGTCTTGCGGCCCAGGTCACCGGCCGTGACCATCCGCTGGAGCAGCTCCGGCGGGAAGAACTTCTCGTCGGCGGTATCGGTGTAGATGTTCTTCGAGGCGTTCAGCAGTACGTCCACGCCGGTCAGGTCGGTGGTGGCCAGCGGGCCCATCGCGTGCCCGAAGCCCAGGCGGCAGGCCGTGTCCAGGTCCTCGGCGGACACCACGCCGGACTCCACCAGCTTGACCGCCTCCATCACCAGGGCGGAGATCAGCCGGGTCGTGACGAAACCGGCGATGTCCCGGTTGACCACCACCACCGTCTTGCCGACCTCCTCGGCGAAGGTCCGTGCGGTGTCCAGCGTGGCATCGCTGGTCTTGTAACCGCGAACCAGCTCGCAGAGCTGCATCATCGGCACCGGGGAGAAGAAGTGGGTGCCGACGACCGCCTCGGGACGCTCGGTGACCGCCGCGATCTGGGTGACCGGGATGGCCGACGTGTTGGTGGCGAGCACCGCGTCCGCCTTGCAGATCTTGTCCAGCGCCCGGAACACCTCGTGCTTGATCTCCAGCCGTTCGAAGACCGCCTCGACCACGATGTCCGCGTCGGCCGCCGCCTCCAGGTCGGTGGTCGGCGTGATCCGGGCCAGGGTCGCCTCGACGTCGGACGCCTCGATCCTGCCCTTCTCGGCGAACTTCTCCAGCGACTTCCGGATGCCGCCGAGCCCTCGGGTGGTGGCCGCTTCGTCCAGGTCGCGCAGCGTCACCTGCCAGCCCGCCTGCGCCGCCACCTGGGCGATGCCGGAGCCCATCAGCCCGGCCCCGACGACCGCGAGTCGACCCGCCATCTACTTCTCCCTCGCTGCGATTGAGTGCCTGACTGCACCCTAGTCCGCGAGCCTGAACGATGGCTAAGTGGCGTCGTGGGGCGGCCCCTCGGCCGTCCTCGGTCGTCCTCGGTCGTCAGATCTCCAGCGACGGTTCCTCCGGCGTGGTGCCCCGCTCGACCGCCACCCCGAGCGCCCGCAGGTCTGCGACGAAGTCCGGGTAACCCCTGTCGACGTGGTGCACGTGGGAGACCTCGGTGACCCCCTCCGCGCAGAGCCCGGCGATGATCAGCCCGGCGCCGGCGCGGATGTCGGTGGCCCGTACCGGCGCACCGGAGAGACGGTCCCGCCCACGGACCACCGCGTGGTGCCCGTCGGTCTTGATGTCCGCACCGAGCCGCATCATCTCGTTGGCGAACATGAACCGGCCATCGAAGATGTTCTCGGTGATCAGGGAGGCGCCGTCGCTGACCGCCGCCAACCCGATCGCCATCGGCAACAGGTCGGTGGCGAAGCCGGGGTACGGCAGCGTCACGACGTCCACCGCCCGGGGCCGGTCGTCCATCCGTACCCGGAAGCCGTTCCCCCGCGTCTCGACCAGGCCGCCGGCCGCGACCACCTTGTCCAGCGCGACCTCCAGGTACCCCGGGTCCAGCCCGGTCACCGTCACGTCCCCCCGGGTCATCGCGGCCCCGAACGCCCAGGTGCCGGCGACGATCCGGTCCCCCACCGTGGCGTGCCGCACCGGATGCAGACCGGGAACCCCGGTGATCCGCAACGTGGACGTGCCCGCGCCGACGATCCGCGCGCCCATCTGGCTGAGCATCGTGCAGATGTCGACGATCTCCGGCTCCCGGGCCGCGTTGTCGATGGTCGTGGTGCCCTGGGCGAGCACCGCCGCCATCACCAGGTTCTCGGTCGCGCCGACGCTGGGGAAGTCCAACACGATGTCCGCGCCGCGCAGCCCGTGCGGGGCCGAGGCGATGACGAACCCGTGCTCACCGGAGATCTCCGCACCCATCCGGGTCAGCCCGGAGATGTGCATGTCCAGCCCACGCGAACCGATGGCGTCCCCGCCGGGGTGCGCCACCCGCACGTACCCCCGGCGGGCCAGCAGTGGGCCGAGCACGCAGATCGACGCGCGCAACCGGCGGACCAGGTCGTAGTCGGCGTCGGCACCCGGCTGTTCGGGCACGTCGATGGTCACCGAGCGGGACCGGGCGACCCCGCCCTGGGCGACCATCGGGTCGACCGGGTCGTCCGCGTCGAACCGGACGTCACAGCCCAGCCGGCGCAGCACCTCCCCCATGATCGCGATGTCGGTGATCCGCGGGACGTTCGTGATCACGCTGCGGCCGGGCGCGAGCAGCGCGGCGGCCATCAGCTTCAACGCCGAGTTCTTGGCACCGACCACGTGCACGGTGCCGGCCAACCGGGCGTCACCGTGCACCCTGATGACGTCGACGTCGTTGACCGCCGGGTCGCCCGCGTCGCCGGGGCCCACCACCACCGGCCAACCGGCGCCGCTGTCCGGCCGCGTCGGGATCGTCAGGTCGGGAATCCGTAGGCTGTGCGTCATGGCCGTCCACCTCACGCGCATCTACACCAAGGCCGGCGACGCCGGCATGACCAGGCTGAGCAACAACGAACAGGTGCCGAAGACCGATCCGCGCATCGCCGCGTACGCGGATGTCGACGAGTGCAACGCGGCGATCGGCGTCGCGATCGCGCTGGGCCACCTCGACGAGGAACTGCGGTCCGTGCTGGCGTCGGTGCAGAACGACCTGTTCGACGTCGGCGCCGACCTGTCCACCCCGGTCGAGCCGGAGCCGAAGTACCCACCGCTGCGGGTGACCGAGGAGTACGTCGAGCGCCTGGAGGGTTGGTGCGACGAGTACAACGCGCGCCTGAGCAAGCTCGACTCCTTCATCCTCCCGGGCGGCACCGCTGGCGCGGCGTTGCTGCACGTGGCACGGACCATCGCCCGGCGAGCCGAACGGGCGGCCTGGGCGTTGGTCAGCCACGATCCGGAACGAACCAGCACGCTCCCGGCAAAGTATCTCAACCGGCTCTCCGATCTGCTCTTTATCCTGTCAAGAACGGCAAATCCGGCTGGAGACGTGCTATGGGTGCCGGGCGGCAAGCGCTGACCGTCGGCGCTGCGCACCACGTGTAGGCGGGTTCCCGCCCCTGGCGGGATGGCTTGTCATCTCGGGCAGGGGTGGGTTCCCCGTTCCGCCGCCGCCACGCCTGAAAACGCTGGCTTCTCGGCGGACGCTCGTCGCGGCCGGGTGATCGACACCAGTTCGGCGATGTGGTGGCGACCTACTGACTCGGACACCGCCACATCGGCGATACGGTGTCGATCAAGCTGGCCGTGCGCTGCTTGGGCCGCCCTCAGGCGGCCGGCCAGTCCTGGGAGGCCACACGTGGCGAGACCGCCCCCGGAGGGGCGGCCTCGAGCCAGGAGAGAAAGCCGGTGACCGTCGATCGCGCCATGGCGATCTCCACCGGTGCGTGGTGACTGGTACAGCGGAGGATCACCCAGTCGGCCGGCATGGAGAGCCGTTCCTGACCCTCCGGCAACCGACGGCGTTCCACCGCCAGCCCCTTGCGCGACAGCACCCGCTTGGGCCGGATCGCGAAGCTGAACATCCGATACCAGCGCAGCTCGTCGTCGGCGAACCGGCCGAAGCCGGGCGACCAGCCACGTCCGTCGAGCATGGTGGAGACCCGGACACTGAGCCGGATGATGCCACCGCTACGAGTGACCAGGGCTCGCCGGACGAAGAGGATGAGGAGCGCGACGAGGATGAGGCCTACGCCGATCCCGAAACCTTCGACGATCTCCATCCCCGGTGTGACTCAGCGGCTCGGCGCGGAAACCGGGGTTGCGCTCTCGGCCAGCACGGTGACGCCGTCGGCGCTCACCGAGAGGAAGCCGCCAGCCACCTCGTAGGAGACCTGCTCGCCACCGGCGAGCTTGATGCGGACCTGGCCGGGCTCGGCGAGCTGGCCGAGCAGCGGCGCGTGACCCGGCAGGACACCGAGCTCGCCCTCGGTCGTCCGGGCGACGACCATCTCGGCCTCACCCGACCAGACCTTCTCCTCGACGGCGACGAGCTCGACGTGAAGCTGCTGTGCCACGCTGTCTCCTTGCTGCGGCTACGGATTGCCGAAAGTCTAGCCTGACGCCGAGGCGCGCCTGACGCGGGTGGCGACAACGGCGCCGCGGCTACTTGGACTTGTTCACGAATTCCGGGTGCTCCAGCAGGAACGGGTCGAGTTGCTCGTTGTGCAGGGCGGTGAAGAAGTCCGAGACCCCCTCCTGGAACTGCTCACCCAGGTACCTCTTGCCGTCGTACACCCCGCCACCCGGAAGCTTGATCATCTCGATCGTGTTCGGGCGGATGTCCTTCAGGGCGAGCCCGAAGTCGACAACACTGTTGCCCCGACCGTTGAAGATCAACGACTGACCGGCGGCGCGGAGCACCTTGTCGAGCTTGACCGGGTTGGACACCACGTCGGCGCTGAACGCCTGGCCGACCATCGCCTTGACGAACTGCTGCTGGTGACGCTGCCGGCCGTAGTCCGAGTCGGGAACGCCGTTCTTCGGGTAACGCTGCCGCACGTAGTCCAGTGCCTGCCACCCACTCAGGTGCTGGTTGCCCTTCTTGTACACCGCCTGCGGGCCGATGTAGCCCTCACCGCGGGGGTTGCCCGGGCGAGCCTTGCCGTCCGGCTGCTTGTGCTCGGACCGCACGTCCCGCTCGATGTACATGTCGACGCCACCCATGGCGTCGACGATCTTCTGGAAACCGCTGAAGTTGATGATCGCGCCGGCGTCGAAGCGCTTGATGCCCGTCACGTTCTGCACGGTGGTCGCCAGCAGCTCGAAGCCCCGGGCCGCGTCGGGGTTCGCCCCGGGGACCTTGCTGCCGTGCGACATGGCAGCGTTGATCTTCGTGGTCTCGCCCAGGAACTCGGCCTTCTTGAACGGCGGGATGCGCACGTAGAGGTCCCGAGGCATCGAGAACAGGTAGGCGCGGTCCATCGACGCCGGCACGTGCAGCACCATGATCGAGTCTGCCAGGGGCGCCGCCGTCGGCGTACGCGGGTCGATGCCGACCAGCAGGATGTTGAGCGGCCCCTTGATCTCGCTCTTCTTCGCCTGGGCACCCGCGGCCTGGTCGCCGAACAGGTCCGCCTTTCCGACGGCACCCTCGTAGCGAGCCATCAGCACCTCGGTGCCGACCAGGACGGCCCCACTGAGCACTGTCAGCACGGTGCCGAACACCGTGCAGATCTTGGCCCAACGCGGCACACCTCGCCAGACGGACGACCTGCGGCCACTCTTGCCGGCCTTACCCACGAGCATCTCCGTTCGTTACGCCCACGGGGGAAAGACGGGCGCACGTCGTCGAAAGGTTGCAAGGATCAACGCTCGTTCGGGTGAGCGCGGAACCGACCGTATCTCGGATTGCTCGGAAGCGACGAGCACCAGTAACGGACCGCGACGATGATAGGACGCGAACATGAACAAAAGACTGCCCCGGCATTGCCGGGGCAGTCTTTTTGTTACGGATCCGATCGGGCTGGTCAGCCCTTCATCAGCTCCTCAGCCTTCTTCTCAAGGTCCTCGAGGCCGCCGCACATGAAGAACGCCTGCTCGGGGAAGTGGTCGTACTCACCCTCGCTGATCTTGCGGAACGCCTCGATGGTCTCCTTGATCGGGACCGTCGAGCCCGGCACGCCGGTGAACTGCTCCGCCGCGTACGTGTTCTGCGACAGGAAGCGCTCGATCCGCCGGGCCCGGGCCACGGTGATCTTGTCTTCCTCGGAGAGCTCCTCGATACCGAGGATGGCGATGATGTCCTGCAGGTCCTTGTAGCGCTGCAGGATCCGCTTCACCTCGGTGGCGACCTGGAAGTGATCCTGGCCGACGAACTCCGGGGCGAGGATCCGGGACGAGGACGCCAGCGGGTCCACGGCCGGGTAGATGCCCTTGTCGGAGATCGACCGCTCCAGGTTGGTGGTCGCGTCCAGGTGGGCGAACGTGGTGGCCGGGGCGGGGTCGGTGTAGTCGTCCGCCGGCACGTAGATCGCCTGCATCGAGGTGATGGCCTGACCCCGGACGGAGGTGATCCGCTCCTGGAGTTCGCCCATCTCGTCGGCCAGGGTCGGCTGGTAACCCACGGCGCTCGGCATCCGGCCGAGCAGGGTGGAGACCTCCGAACCGGCCTGGGTGAAGCGGAAGATGTTGTCGATGAAGAGCAGCACCTCCTGCTTCTTCACGTCGCGGAAGTACTCCGCCATGGTCAGCGCGGAGAGCGCCACCCGCAGACGCGTGCCCGGCGGCTCGTCCATCTGGCCGTAGACCAGCGCGGTCTTGTCGATGACGCCCGACTCGGTCATCTCGGCGATGAGGTCGTTGCCCTCACGGGTGCGCTCACCCACGCCGGCGAAGACCGAGGTACCACCGAAGTTACGGGCGACACGGGTGATCATCTCCTGGATGAGCACCGTCTTGCCCACGCCCGCGCCGCCGAACAGGCCGATCTTGCCGCCCTTGACGTACGGGGCGAGCAGGTCGATGACCTTGATGCCGGTCTCCAGCATCTCGGTCTTCGGCTCCAGGTCCGCGAAGGCCGGGGCCTTGCGGTGGATACCCCAGTGGTCGTCCGGGGTGAGGGTCTCGCCCTCGGTGAGGTTGAGCACCTCGCCGATCGCGTTGAACACGTGGCCCTTGACCGCGTCGCCCACCGGAACGGTGATCGGCGAACCGGTGTCACGAACCTCCGCGCCGCGAACCAGACCGTCGGTCGGCTGCATCGAGATGGCACGGACCAGGTTGTCACCCAGGTGCTGGGCGACCTCCAGGGTCAGCGTCTTCTCACCGCCGGACAGGTTCACGGTGACGTTCAGGGCGTTGAACAGGGCCGGCATGGCGTCGCGCGGGAACTCGGCGTCGACGACCGGGCCGATGACCCGGACCACGCGACCCGTGGCCGTCTTGGTCTCCACTGGTGCAGTCATCACACTTCACTTCCCGACGCGGCCAGCGCGTTGGCGCCGCCGACGATCTCGCTGATCTCCTGGGTGATCCCGGCCTGGCGGGCCGAGTTCATCTCACGCGTGTACTTCTCGATCATCTCTTCGGCGTTGTCGGTGGCGCTCTTCATCGCCCGCCGCCTCGCCGCCGACTCACTCGCCGCCGACTCGATCAACGCCGCGTAGATCCGCGTGTTGATGTACCTCGGCAGGAGCGCGTCGAGCAGCGCCTCCGCCTCCGGCTCGAACTCGTACGCCGGCAGCAGCCCCTCGGAGCGCGGCCGGTCCTCCACCTGCATCGGACCGATGACCTTGGTGACCGGGTTCTGCGTCATCAGCGAGTGGAACTCGGTGTAGACGATGTGCAACTCGTCCACGCCCAGCACGCCGTCCGCGCCGGCACCGCCGTCGACGTCGTCCGCACCGGCGGTGAACGCCTTGATCAGCGTCTCCCCCACGGCGCGGGCGTCCTCGAACGACGGCTGCTCGCTGAAGCCGGTCCAGTTCGCCTCGATCGGCCGGTTGCGGAACCGGTAGAACCCGACGCCCTTACGCCCGATGACGTAGAGCACCGGCTCCTTGCCGTCCGCCTTGAGCCGCGCGATCAGCGACTCGGCCATCCTGATCGCGTTGGAGCTGTAGCCGCCGGCCAGGCCACGGTCGCTGGTGACCAACAGGACGCCGGCCCGCCGCACCCGCTCGCGCGGGGTGAGCAGCGGGTGGTCGATCCGGGCGTTGGACGCCAGCGCCGTGAGCACACCGGTGATGGCCTGGGCGTACGGCAGGGACGCCTGCACCCGGGCCTGAGCCTTGGCGATCCGGCTCGTCGCCACGAGCTCCATCGCCTTGGTGATCTTCTTCATCGACTTCGCCGAGCGGATCCGTTGACGAAGAACGCGTACCTGGGCCGCCATCAGATCAGCTCTCGGCCGGGCGGTCGGTCGCGCCGTCGCGGAAGCGGGTCACCGTCTCGCGGTTCTCGTCGCCCTCGAGCGGAGCGGCGGGCGCGTCGTTGACAGTGCGCTCGTCCTCCTTGTTGAGGAAGACCTGCTTGAACTCGGCGATCGCCGAGTCGAGCGAGTTGGTGATGTCGTCGTTCCACTGGTTGTCGGCGATGCCGGCCAGCACACCCTCGTGCTTGTGCCGCAGGTACTGGAGGAACTCCGCCTCGAAGCGCCGGATGTCACCCACCGGGACGTCGTCCAGCTTGCCCTCGGTGCCGGCCCAGACCGAGACGACCTCCTCCTGCACCGGGAACGGCGAGTAGTTAGCCTGCTTGAGCAGCTCGACCAGCCGGACGCCACGGTTGAGCTGGTTCTGCGACGCCTTGTCCAGGTCGGAGGCGAAGGCGGCGAACGCCTCCAGCTCGCGGTACTGGGCCAGGTTGAGCCGCAGCGACCCGGAGACCTTCTTCATCGGCTTCACCTGAGCGGCGCCGCCGACCCGGGAGACCGAGGTGCCGACGTTGATCGCCGGACGAACGCCCTGGTTGAACAGGTCGGTCTCCAGGAAGATCTGACCGTCGGTGATCGAGATGACGTTGGTCGGGATGAAGGCCGAGATGTCGTTGGCCTTCGTCTCGATGATCGGCAGACCGGTCATCGAGCCGCCACCCAGCTCGTCGGAGAGCTTCGCGCAGCGCTCCAGCAGACGCGAGTGCAGGTAGAAGACGTCACCCGGGTACGCCTCACGGCCCGGCGGGCGACGCAGCAGGAGCGACACGGCCCGGTACGCCTCGGCCTGCTTGCTCAGGTCGTCGAAGACGATCAGGACGTGCTTGCCGCCGTACATCCAGTGCTGCCCGATGGACGAGCCGGTGTACGGGGCCAGGTACTTGAAGCCGGCCGGGTCGGACGCCGGCGAGGCGACGATGGTCGTGTACTCCATCGCGCCCGCCTCCTCCAGCTGCCCCTTGATCGAGGCGATGGTGGAGGCCTTCTGGCCGATGGCGACGTAGATGCAGCGAACCTGCTTCTTCGGGTCGCCGGTGCGCCAGTTGTCCCGCTGGTTGAGGATGGCGTCCAGGGCGACCGTGGTCTTGCCGGTCTTCCGGTCACCGATGATCAGCTGCCGCTGGCCCCGACCGATCGGGGTCATCGCGTCGATGGCCTTGATGCCGGTCTGCAGCGGCTCGAACACCGACTGCCGGGCCATCACGTTCGGAGCCTGCAGCTCCAGCTCGCGGTACCCCTCTTCGGCGATGTCGCCGAGGCCGTCGATCGGCTGGCCGAGCGCGTTGACCACGCGGCCGAGGAAGGCGTCACCAACCGGAACCGAGAGCACCCGGTCGGTGCGCTTGACCCGCTGCCCCTCCTCCAGCTTGGCGGAGTCACCGAGGACGACGACGCCGATCTCCCGCACGTCGAGGTTCAACGCCACGCCGAGCGTGCCGTCCTCGAACTCCAGGAGCTCGTTGGTCTTGGTCGAGGGCAGGCCCTCGACGTGGGCGATACCGTCACCGGTGTCGGCGACGGTGCCGACCTCCTCGCGGGAGACGTCGGACGAGTAGGAGGAGACGTAGCGCTCCAGGGCGCCGCGGATCTCCTCCGTCGAGATGGTCAGCTCGGCCATCCTCTGCTTCCTTAAAATTCAGGGGCCCGGGATACCTAGTACCAACCGGTCCGAATGGCGTCTGTCAATCCGGGCGCTGGGCGGCGGTGCCGCCCGGATGCGCTGGGCGGCACAACCGCCCCGACACTGGGCGGCTGAACCGCTCAGCCGCTGGGCGGCGGAGCCGCTCAGCGCTTCGCGAGCGCGTTGCGGGTCTCGTTGAGGCGGCGCAGGATGGTGCCGTCGTACAGGTCGGAACCGACCCGGACGCTCACGCCACCGAGAACGGCGGGGTCGACCGTCTGCTTGACGGACACCTCTCGACCGTATATCGCGGTGAGGCTCGCACCCAGCCGACGCTCGTCCTCGTCACTCAACGGGGCCGCGACGGTCACGTACGCCACCTGCCGGTCGCGCCGGTCGGCGGCCAGCTCGACCAGCCGGGTGAGCGCCCCGCTGAAGGAGCGTCCCCCGAACCCGCCGATCGCCGCCTCGACGAGGCGGACGGTGACCGGGCGGGCCTTGTCGGCGAGCAGCTCGCGGGCCAGGGTGGCCCGCTGCTCGACCGGAGCCACCGGGTCGGCGAGCGCGTTGCTGAGCGCCGGCTGACCGGTCACCACCTGGCCGAAGCGGAACAGCTCGTCCTCGACCTCGCCCAGCTCGCCGGCCTTGTCGGCGCTGGCCAGCAGCGCCTCCACGCCGAGGCGCTCGGCGCCGTCGAGCAACTCCGACGGTGCCGACCAGCGGCCGGAGACCAGCGAGACGAGCAGGTCGAGCGCGTCCGCGCCGATCCGCCCACCCAGCATGTCGCCGAGCAGCGCCCCGCGATCCTCGCCGGACCGGGCCGGCTCGGACAGCGCCCGGCGCAGCCGCGGCTCACGCCGCAGCAGCCCCGCCACGGAGAGGATGGCGTCGGCGGTGGAGGTCACCGCCGACGGCTCCGCGCCGCGGACGTACGCGTCGAGGCGCTCGGCCGCGACCTTGTACGACTCCCGGCTGGCGGCCTGCATCAGCGGGCCCCCGTGCTCTCGAGACCGCTCAGGAACCGGTCGACGGTGCCCTTGCGCCGTGCCTCGTCGGCCAGCGACTCGCCGACGATCTTGCTGGCCAGGTCCACCGCGATGGTGCCGACCTCGGCGCGCAGCTCGCGCACGATGGTGGCCCGCTCGGCGGCGAGCGCGTCCTTGCCGGCCTGGATGACCCGGTCGGACTCCTCCCGCGCCTTGGCGAGGATGTCCTGCCGGATGCCCTCGGCGTCGGCCCGAGCGTCGTCACGGATCTTGGCGGCGTCGGTCCGGGCCTCGGCGAGCTGGGCACGGTACTGCTCGAGCAGCTGGTTCGCCTCGGCCTGGGCGGCCTCGGCGCGCTTGATGCCGCCCTCGATCGCGTCGACCCGAGCCTGGAACGTCTGCTCCATGCGCGGGAAGACGAACTTCATCAGCACGAAGCAGAGCACGGCGAAGGCCACCGACCCGACGACGATCTCCTGCCAGAGCGGGATGATCGGGTTGTGGGTGGACTCACCACCCTCAGCGGCGAGGAAGTACATGGTTACCTCCCGGTCTAGGGGCGGGATCAGCCGGCCCAGATGAAGCCGAAGGCGATGCCCAGCAGCGCCAGCGCCTCGATGACGGCGAAGCCGATCCAGACGTACGGCAGGGTCATCCGGGACGACTCCGGCTGGCGGGCGGTCGACTGGATGTAGGCGGCGAAGACCAGGCCGACGCCGATGCCCGGGCCGATGGCCGCGAGGCCGTAGCCGATGGCGGCGGTGCTGCCCTCTACCGCGGCGAGAACGCTAGCGTCCATTGGTGTGGTTCCTCCTGGTTATCACGCGTGACTCTCACGCGGGACGACAACGGTTGGTGCGGTGGATCAGTGCTCGTCGGCGAGCGCGCCCTGCACGTAGCTGGCGGTGAGGACGGTGAAGACGTATGCCTGCAGGCAGATCACCAGGAACTCGAGGAAGGTGAGCGCGATGGTCATCACCCAGGAGAGCACCGAGACCGGGGCCAGCCAGGCGTTGGCGCTCAGCATCGCGAAACCGCCGAGCGTGAAGACCAGCAGGAGCATGTGACCGGCGAACATGTTCGCGAAGAGACGAACCGCGAGCGAGAACGGCCGGACGATGAAGGTCGAGAAGAGCTCGATCGGGATCAGCAGCGGCAGGATGTACCACGGTGCCGGCGGGATCAGCGAGTTCTTGAAGTACTTGACGAAGCCGTGCTTCTTGATGCCGACGTAGTTGAACAGCACGTAGCTGATCACCGCGAGGATCGCCGGGAAGGCGATGTGCGAGTTCGGCGAGATCTGGAAGAACGGGATGATCGCGAACGCGTTCGTCAGCAGCACGAAGCAGAACAGCGTGGTGAAGTAGGGCGCGAACCGCACGCCCGCGTGGCCGATCATGTCGACGGCGATGTTGTTGCGCACGAAGCCGTAGATCGACTCGGCGAACCACTGCTTCTTCGTCGGCACCAGCTGCGGGTTCCGGTAGGTCGCCAGGAAGAAGATGATCAGGACGCCGACCGCGATCCAGACCATCGCCGTGATCTTGGTGAACCAGTACGAGTTCTCCGCACCCCAGGGCAGGATGGCGGGCAGGTAGAAGTCGTCCACCGTGGGGGGGAATCCCGCCTGGCCCGCTGCCAGAACGTTCGCCTGTCCGAACACCGCGTCCCTTCCTAAGTAGGCGTGCCGAGTCGGCGGACGACCAGGATGATGCCCCCGGCCATACCGAGCACGACGCCGATCCCGGTGGCGACGCCGCCGGTGTCGAGCCACTGGTCAATCAGCCAACCGATGAAACCCCACACGAGCATGCCTCCGATGAGGTAGCTGAGCGCGGTCCAACCCTGACCGGCACCGGACGGAAGGTCGTCCGGTTCACCGGCGGGACGGGGGGTTTGGTCACCAGCCATGACGGGGCGAACGATATCAGCCGGGAAGACGAGGCTGTGCCTCACCCCCCGCACAACCGTCGTTGTGTGGGCTTCTCGTGGGCGCCGTCGTCTGTGGGCACGCTACTCCCCTTCCGCCCGTCGGAAAATGACCGGAGGCCGACACATTGCCGCGCGTCCAGAAAGTGGGACGACCCGCCGGGTCAGCGGTGCGCCCGGCGAGCGTGCACCGTGGTCAGCCACCAGATGTGCACCGCCGTCCACACTGCCACCCCGGCGACGATGCCGAGGCAGAGCGGGATCAACCCCGCCCAACCGGTGGACGCCACCGCCACCAGCACCCCACCCAGCAGGCTGAACTTCAGCACATACAGGCCCACGCCGAGCGGGAGCAGCAGCTGAGGGTTGACCTGGTCGGCCCGGGCCAGCACCACCGTGGTCAGCGTGTAGCTGAGCACCGTGACGCCCACCCCGGCCGCCGCGCCGACCGCCGCCGTCGGGCCGCCGGTCACCGCGCCGACGACGGCCGCGACCACGGCGAGCGCCACCGACGCGGCCAACAACACCGGCAGGTGCCGCAGCCGCCAGCGCCGGTCGCTGTCCGGCTCGACCACCCCGGGCTCAGCCACGGGGGTACGCCGGAAACGCCGCGACCAGGTCGGCCACCTCGGCGCCCAGCCGAGTCAACTCGTCGGTGCCACCGGGCGCACCGGGATCGGTGCGTACCGCACGGGCGATCAACGTGGCCACCTGCCGCAGCTCCCCCTCGCGCATCCCCTGGGTGGTGACGCTCGGCGTGCCCACCCGGATGCCGGAGGCCACCATCGGCGGCTGCGGATCGTACGGGACGGCGTTCTTGTTCAGGGTGATCGACGCGGCGTCGCAGCGTCGCTCGGCGTCCGCGCCGGTCACGCCCAGCTCCCGCAGGTCGATGAGCGCGAGATGGGTGTCGGTGCCACCGGACACGGGGCGCATCCCCTCGTCGGCCAGCCCGGCGGCGAGCGCCTGGGCGTTGCGGACGACCTGACCGGCGTACGTCTGGAACTCCGGCTGGGCGGCCTCGCGCAGCGCGACGGCCTTGGCCGCGACGGCGTGCATCAGCGGGCCACCCTGGGTGAACGGGAAGACCGCCTTGTCGATCCGCTGGGCCAGCCCCTCGCGGCACAGGATCATGCCGCCGCGCGGCCCGCGCAGCACCTTGTGGGTGGTCGCGCAGACGACGTCGGCGTACGGCACCGGGGACGGGATCGCCCGGCCGGCGACCAGGCCGATGAAGTGCGCGGCGTCCACCATCAGGTACGCGCCGACCTCGTCGGCGATCTCCCGGAACCGGGCGAAGTCGATCAACCGGGGGTACGCGGTGGCACCGCAGATGATCAGCTTGGGCCGGTGGGCCCGGGCGAGGTCCCGGACCTCGTCGTAGTCGATCAGCTCGGTGTCCGGCCGGACCGGGTAACCGACCGGGTGGAACCACTTGCCGGAGAAGTTCACCCGGCTGCCGTGGGTGAGGTGGCCGCCGTGCGGGAGGTCCATCGCCAGCACCGTGTCCCCCGGCTGCACCAACGCGGCGTACGCGGCCAGGTTGGCGCTCGCCCCGGAGTGCGGCTGGAGGTTGGCGTGCTCGGCACCGAAGAGTTCCTTGGCCCGGGCGATGCCGATCTCCTCCGCCCGGTCCACCTCGGCGCAACCGCCGTAGTAGCGCCGACCCGGGTAACCCTCGGCGTACTTGTTGGTCAGCGTCGAACCGAGCGCGGCCAGCACCGCCGGCGAGGTCAGGTTCTCGCTGGCGATGAGCTGAAGGCCGCCCCGCAACCGGTCCAGCTCACCGAGGACCACCTCGGCGATCTCCGGGTCGGTGGCCCTGAGCTGCGCGAAATCCGGCCCCCAGAAGGTGCTCGTCTCGGTCTCCACAGCGAACGAGTCTAGGGCCTGTTGCACAAGGGCGGCCGAGCCGAGGCGGAGTCCGGGCGGCGATCCGGCAAGGCGCGGTCACGTCCGGATACCGGTGTCGTATCCGGGCGTGACCGCAACGCCGCCGGGCGTCGTCCGGGCCCGCCGCAGGCCGGCCAGTTCTTGTGCAACAGGCCCTCGGACGCCGCAGACTGGGAGCCGTGAGATGCCTCGTCACCGGAGCCACCGGGTACATCGGCGGGCGGCTGACGCCCCTGCTGCTCGCGAACGGGCACACCGTCCGCTGCCTGGCACGTAAGGCGATGCGACTGCGGGACGTGCCCTGGGCGGAAGCCGCCGAGATCGTCGAGGGCGACCTCAGCAAGCCGGAGACGCTGCCGGCCGCGTTCGCGGACGTGGACGTCGCCTACTTCCTGGTCCACTCGCTCGGCCGACCGGACTTCGAGGAGGCCGACCGGACCGCGGCGACCAACTTCGCGACGGCGGCCCGCGCTGCGGGCGTACGCCGGATCGTGTACCTGGGTGGGCCGGAGCCGGCAGCCGACGCGGAGGTCCCCTCCCCGCACCTGCGCTCCCGGGCCGAGGTGGGCCGGATCCTGCTGTCCAGCGGGGTGCCCACGGCGGTGCTGCGCGCCGCGGTGATCATCGGTTCCGGCTCGGCGTCCTTCGAGATGCTGCGCTACCTGACCGAGCGACTTCCCGCGATGATCACCCCGCGCTGGGTCCGCAACCGGATCCAACCGATCGCGGTCCGCGACGTGCTGCACTACCTGGCCGGCTGCGTCGAGTTGCCGTCGGAGGTCAACCGGGGCTTCGACGTCGGCGGGCCGGACGTGCTGACCTTCAGCGACATGATGCAGCGCTACGCCCGGGTGGCCGGGTTGCGGCGGCGGATCATCCTGCCGGTCCGCCCGCTCACCCCGTCGCTCTCCTCGCACTGGGTCGGCCTGATCACCCCGGTACCGAACAAGATCGCCCGCCCCCTGGTGGAGAGCCTGATCCACGAGGCGGTCGCCCACGAACACGACATCGCCCGGTACGTCCCCGACCCGCCCGACGGGCTGACCGGCTTCGACGAGGCGGTGGCGCTGGCCCTGGCCAAGGTGCGCGACGCCCAGGTGGAGACCCGCTGGTCGACGGCGAGCGGCCCGGACGCGCCCGCCGAGCCGCTGCCCAGCGACCCGGACTGGTCCGGCGGCACCGCCTACACCGACGTCCGCGAGCGGGCGGTTGACGCGTCACCGGCGGCGCTCTGGCGGGTCGTCGAGGGCGTCGGCGGCGAACACGGCTGGTACTCGTTCCCGCTCGCCTGGTCCGTCCGGGGCTGGCTGGACCGGCTGGTCGGCGGGGTCGGGCTACGCCGGGGCCGACGCGACCCGCACCGCCTCCAGGTCGGTGAGGCGTTGGACTTCTGGCGGGTCGAGGAGATCGTCCCGGGCGAGTTGCTACGACTGCGTGCCGAGATGCGGCTGCCCGGACGGGCCTGGTTGGAGATGCGGGTGGTGCCGACCGACGACGGCCGCAGCCGGTACCAGCAACGCGCCGTCTTCCTGCCGCGTGGCCTGGCCGGGCACACCTACTGGGGCTCGGTCGCCCCCTTCCACGCGGTGGTCTTCGGCGGAATGGCCCGCAACATAGCCCGCAACGCCGAACAGCCCCCCTGACCCGACCCTGGGTCAGTTGCCGGTGCGGGCTCCGGTGATCTGGAAGGCGGTTCGCTCGCTGGGCGGGACGAAGTCGCGTACCGGTTGGTCGCGCAGCCCGACGACGAGCACCTCGCCGACCGCGTCCACCATCCGGGCCTGCACCGCCTGACCGACCGCGTCCCGGGGGTCGTCCGGGTTCGCCGCCATCGAGGCGACCGCCAACTGCGGGGTGAACGCCACCACCGTCTCCGTCTCGTACCGCTCCGAGCTTCCGGTCTTGCCCGCCACCGGGCGGCCGACCTGCGCGCGCAGTCTCGGCGCGGTGGCGCCGTCGCATCGCCCGTACATCGACTGGTCGCCGACCGGGCAGCGCGCCGCGTCGGTGGCCGCCCGGGCCACGTCGGCGTCGAGCACCTGGCGGCAGTCCGGCTTGGCGGCGTCGACCGGCCGACCGCCCGAGTCGGTGATCGAGACCACCGGCAGCGGGGCGCACCAGGTCCCCTCGGCCGCCACCGTGGCGTACGCGGTGGCCAGGTCGAGCGGGGTGGTGGCGGCCACGCCCAGGGTGAACGGACCCCAGTTCTTCGCGCCGTTCCGGGCCAGGTCGGCGTCGGACTCGGCCCGCAGCACGATGCCGAGCCGCTCGGCCATCTCCACCACCCGGTCGGCGCCGATCTTCTCGGTCAGCCAGGCGAAGTACGTGTTCACCGAGCGTCCGAACGCGCTCCACATGGTGCGGGGGCCGTCCATCGACGACGGGCTGGCGTTCGCCGGACACCAGCGGCCGTCGCAGCTC
Source organism: Micromonospora sp. WMMD964 (assembly GCF_029581455.1). NCBI lineage: Bacteria > Bacillati > Actinomycetota > Actinomycetes > Micromonosporales > Micromonosporaceae > Micromonospora > Micromonospora sp. WMMD964. Next base: position 6,751,949 of record NZ_CP120860.1, read on the forward strand.
GCCTGCCCGGTCACCGGGAAGCGGGTGAGCAGTCGGGTGGGTGCCACGAACTCGGTCGACAGCGGCAGGCCGGACTCCAACGCGGCGAGCATGGTGAAGAGCTTGAACGTCGAGCCACCCTGGTAGCCCTCGATCGCCCCACCGCCGGCCACCAACTGGTTGACCGTGTTCGGGCGGTTCTTCTGCCCCACCGGGTTGTCCTGCACGCTGTAGGCGCGGTTCACCGACATGGCCAGCACCCGACCGGTGCCCGGCTGCACCACCGCGGTCGGCACCGCCTCCGCATCCGTCGGCCGGTAGATCTTCAGGACCTGCTCGGTGGTGGCCCGCTGCACCGCCGGGTCCAGCGACGACACGATGGAGAACCCACCCCGGCGCAGCGCCCGCTGGCGCTCGTCGGCGCTCGCCCCGAACGCGGACTGGCTGCTCCACCAGCGGGTGAACCAGTCGCAGAAGAAGCCCCAGTCGTTGTGCGCCTCGGGCACCCCCGTGCAGTCGTTCGGGGTCTCGCTGGGTTGCAGCCGCAACGGTTCGGCCCGAGCCGCCGCCGCCACGTCCGCCGGCACCTGGCCCGACTCCACCAGCCGCTCCAACACGTACGCCCGCCGCTCCAGCGCGCTGTCGGCGTCGCCGTTGATCGGGTCGTCGCTGTCCGGAGAACGGACCAGGCCGGCCAGCAGCGCCGCCTGGGCCAGGGTCAGCTCGGCCGGGGACCGGGAGAAGTAGCGCTTGCTCGCCGCCGCGATGCCGTACGCCCCGGCGCCGAAGTACGCGATGTTCAGGTAGCGGGTGAGGATCTCCTCCTTGTCGAGTTCGCGCTCCAGCGCGAGGGCGTACCGCATCTCCTGGAGTTTGCGCACGGTGGTGACCTCGGTGGCGGCCATCCGCTGCGCCTCGGTCAGCCGTGGGTCGCTGCTGAGCACGTTGCGGACGTACTGCATGGTGAGCGTGCTCGCGCCCTGCACGGTCCGGCCGCCGCTCTTGTTGGCGGTGAAGGCGCGTGCCACGCCCCGCAGGTCGACGCCACTGTGCTGGTAGAACCGGACGTCCTCGGCGGCCACGATCGCCTGCCGCATCACCGGGGCCACCTCGTGCAGCGGCACGTCCACCCGGTCCTCCTGGTAGAACGAGGTGATCAGGGTGGTGCCGTCGCTGGCGTAGAGGTTGGAGCGCTGGGCGGTCGGCGGCGTCCGGAGGGTGTTCGGCAGCTCCGAGTACGGCGTGGACAGGTTGCTGAAGCCGATCCCGAAGGCCAGCGCCGCCGGCAGGGCGGCGGCGGCCAGCACCAACCCGGCCAGCACTCCGGCGATCACCACGGTCAGCAGTTTGTCGAGATGGGCCCGGATCATCAGCTCTCCCCGCAGGAGCCGGTCACGCTAGGACCCGTTCAGAATGACCCGGAATGCCCTTTTAGCCCCTGGTTTTCCCCAAACCCGGAGGAAACTCGCACCGGGCTCAGGGGAGCAGCGCGCCGGCCAGCGGGTGGACCGTCTCCTCGATCTCGTCGGCGACCCGGCTGAAGCACTGGTCCCCGCGACCCCACGGGTCGTCCAAGTCGTCGGTGGGCAACGAGGACGCCCCCAACCGGGCGTCGTGAGCCGCCGCCACCAACGCGACGCCCCGCGCGTACACCGCCTCCGGGGTCGCCTCGGCCGACGGCAACGCGGCGGCGTCCACCGCGGCCAGCATCCGGCCGAACTCACCGAGCACGAACGTGCGGGCCGCCGCGTCCGGCCGCAACGCCACCACGTACTCCTGCTGGTCGGCCGTCGCGGTCAGGACCAGGTCGGCGGCGTCGATGTGGTCCGAGCGCAACTTGCGCGCCGCGAACCCCTCGACGTCACCACCACGACCGGTCACCTGCCGCGCCGCCGGCGGGTTCATCTCCTCGCCCGCGTGCCAACCACCGGTGCCCGCGCTGTGGCTGTGCACCAGCTCCTCGGCCCGGGCCGGATCCTCCGCGCGCCGCGTCAAACGCTCCCGCACCGCCAGGGCGAGCAGCCGCTCCGCCATCGGCGAGCGGCAGATGTTGCCCATGCAGACGTGCAGAACCGTGAACGGGGGCACTCAGACCCCCCGACCGTCGACGAGATCCGGTACGACGTCGCGCAGCTTCTCCAACGGGATCGCCCCGGCGCGCAGCAGCTGGGGCACCTCACCGGTCAGATCCACGATCGTGCTGGGCACCGGGTCCGGGCAGGGGCCCGCCTCCAGGTAGGCCCGCACCGAGTAGCTGAGCTGGTCACGCGCCTCCTCGGCGGTCACCGCGGCGGGCTGCCCGGTCTTGTTGGCCGACGACACCGCCATCGGACCGGTCTCGCGCAGCACCTCCAACGCCACCGGGTGCAGCGGCATCCGCACCGCCACCGTGCCCGTCTTGTCACCCAGGTCCCACTGGAGGCTCGGCGAGTGCTCGATCACGATCGTCAGAGCACCCGGCCAGAACGCCTCGACGAGATCACGAGCGGCCGTGGGCAGCGAGAAGACCAACCCGTCCAGGGTGTGCCGCGAGCCGATCAGCACCGGCGGCGGCATCTGCCGACCCCGGCCCTTGGCATCCAGCAACGCCTTGACCGCGTACGGGGTGAACGCGTCCGCGCCGATCCCGTACACGGTGTCGGTCGGGAGGACGACCAGCTCGCCGTTCTTGACCGCCTCGATCGCCGCAGCGATGCCGCGGTCCCGGTCGGCGGGCGACCGGCAGTCGTAGAGCATCACGAGGAGTCAGTCTGCCACGCCGCCCCGATCGTGGCGTCCTGGCCGTCCGCCCGTCGGGACGCGGTGGCGAAGCGGGGCCGCCCGACGAGGTCCCGATGCTCGGTGACAGCGTCGAAACCGCCCTCCTCGGCGAGCAGCCTGGGCACCGCCGAGCCGTGCGTGTCGTCGTGTTCGACACCGAACGCGCCGCCGGGGCGCAGCAGGGCCGCCGCGCGGGTGACGACCGGCCGGATCACCGCCAGACCGTCCGCGCCCCCGAAGACCGCCTCCGCCGGGTCGTACGCGGCCACCTCCGGCGGGACCACCACCTCGTCCGGCACGTACGGCGGGTTGCACAGCAGCACGTCCACCCGGCCCACCAGCTCCGCCAGCAGATCCGGCGCGGTCACGTCGGCCTCGACCACCTCGATCGGCCGGTCCCCCGCCCCGGCCCGCTCCGCCGCGTTGCGCCGCAACCAGGCCAACGCCTCCGGGGACCGCTCCACCGCGATCACCCGCGCCCCCGGCAACTCCTGAGCCACCGCCAGCGCGATCGCGCCCGAGCCACTGCACAGGTCGACAACCACCGGGTCGGGCCGCCCGCGAGCCTGCTCGACACCCCACCCGGCGAGCAACTCGGTCTCCGGCCGGGGTACGAAGACACCCGGGCCGACCGACAGCTCCAGATGCCGGAACCCGGCCCGACCGGTCAGATGCTGCAACGGCTCCCGCCCGGCCCGACGACGCGTCAACTCGTCCAGCCGCGCCACCTGGTCGACGCCGAGATCGTCGGCGAGCGCCAGCCGGCCCCGGGGCACCCCGAGCACGTACGCGGTCAGCACCTCGGCCTCCACCCGGGCCGAGCCGACCCCGGCGGCGGCGAGCACCCGGGCCGTCCGGGCCACCGCGGCGGACGGCCGGATGGGGCCTGTCCCTTCGGGGGGGTGTTGCGGCAAAGTACTCACGACATAATCATGAAGCGTCGCGGGCGACGTGACGAACTGGTGCGCCGAGGCGCACGACAGGAGGTTGGCGGGTGGGCTGGCTCGACCGGGTCGAGGACCAGGTTGATGCGCTCACGCACGCCCGGGCGTTGCAGGAGGCCAGCCGTTCAGCGGAGGCGTACGTCCTGTTGGAGCGTGTGATCCGCACCACCAACGACCCGGCGGCGCGAGCGGACGCGATGGTGCAGCGCCTCTCCGCGCTGATCAATCTCGGTCGGACCGCGGAGTTCACCCGGGCCATCGAGGAGGCGTCGGCAGCGGTCCGCGACCTCGCCGAGCCGTACCTGCACGGGCACCTCAACGCACTGGCCGCTCTCGCCGCCCACCACCAGGGCGCGCTGGACCGCTGCGTCATGCACCTCGTCCGGGCCGCCCGCGCCCTCGGCGCGGTGGAGGACCCGGACCGGGACACCGCGTGGGGTTGGCACGACCTGGCGATGGCCTACAGCTACCTCAGCTTCCACGGGTACGCCCTGGGGGCCATCGAACGGGCCCGCCAGCTCGGGGTGACCGCCGGGATCCCGGAGGAGACCTTCGCCGCCCCGGGCATCCGGTTGCGCAACGCGGTGGCGCTGGACCACAACGGTGACAGCGACGGCTGCCTGCGGGTGCTCCGGGACGTGGCCTCCGACCTGGCCCGTTTCCTGCGCACCGGTCGGGCCGGCCACCTCCGCCCGAGCAGCCTCGCCGCGTACGGCTACGCGGCGGCTCGGCAGGCGGCACTCGGCGACCGGGTGGAGAGCAGCGGGGAGGCCCAGCCGGCCCGGTTGATCACCCACGGTGGGGACAGCGCCCGCGCACGCGACATGCGACAGCTCGGCCAGGTGTGCCTCGCGGTGGCCGACGGGCGGCCGATCGAGGCCGTCACCCGACTCGACACCGTCCAGGTGTCCAACGAGACGCTCGGCGCGGCCGAGCCGGCCCGGCTGCGCAGCATCGCGCTGACCCGCGCCGGCGACCACCTGGCGGCGCACCGGGCCGACCGTCTGGCGTTCCGGCTGGCCGCCCAGCGCAACGACCGGCTGCGCGACGTCTACATCGACGGCATCGCCGCCCGGATCGACCACGAGGAGATGCGCCGCGAGGCGGCCCGGTTCGAGGGCGAGGCGCTGACCGACCCGCTGACCGGGCTGCCCAACCGGCGTCGGCTGGAGCGGTACATCACCGCCGTGGTCACCCGGGGCGAACGGGTGGTCATCGGCGTCTGTGACCTGGACGGCTTCAAGGCCGTCAACACCCGGCACGGGCACCACTCCGGCGACCTGGTGCTGCAACGCATCGCCGGCGTGATCAACCGGGTGATGCGCCGGGGCGACTTCGTCGCCCGCTACGGCGGTGACGAGTTCGTGGTGGTGCTCCCGGACACCAACATGGCCGAGGCCGCCGAGGTGGCCCGCCGGATCGAGGCCGCGGTCCGACTGGAGGACTGGGAGTCACTGGTGCCGGGGACGCCGGTCGGGGTGAGCATCGGCTTCGCGGAGGTCTCCGGCGGCAGCGGGTTGCGCGACGCGCTCAGCGTCGCGTTCGAGCTGGCCGACCGGGAGATGCTCCGCGCCAAGACCCGCCCCCGCGCGAGCTGAGGGCCGCGGGTCAGCACCCGACAGCGGGTCAGCTCACGGCCGCGGTCAGCGGCGGGTCAACTCACGGCCGCGGTCAGCGGCGGGTCAGCTCACGGCCGCGGTCAGCGGCGGGTCAGCTCGGTGTCGCCGGCGAGCCGGGCGGCGCGGTCGGCCTCGGTGAGGGCGTCCAGCACCCCGTCCAGTTCACCGGCGAGTGCCAGATCCAGGTTGTACGCCGTGTAGCCGATCCGGTGGTCGGTGATCCGGTTCTGCGGGAAGTTGTAGGTGCGGATCCGCTCGGAGCGGTCCACCGTACGCACCTGTGCCTTCCGGGCGTCCGAGGCGGCGGCGTCGGCCTGCTCCTGGGCGTTGGCGAGGAGTCGTGCCCGCAGGATCCGCATCGCCTGCTCCCGGTTCTGCAACTGGGACTTCTCGTTCTGGCAGGAGACGACGATGCCGGTCGGCAGGTGGGTGATCCGTACCGCCGAATCGGTGGTGTTCACCGACTGACCGCCCGGGCCGGACGAGCGGAACACGTCGATGCGCAGGTCGTTCTGGTCGATGGTGACGTCGACGTCCTCGGCCTCCGGCAGCACCAGCACCCCGGCGGCGCTGGTGTGGATCCGTCCCTGCGACTCGGTCACCGGGACGCGCTGCACCCGGTGCACGCCGCCCTCCCACTTGAGTCGCGACCAGACGCCGTTGCCGCCGTCCGGCACACCCTTGGTCTTGATCGCCAGGGAGACGTCCTTGACCCCGCCGAGGTCGGAATCCTGTGCGTCGATCACCTCGGTGACCCAGCCGTGCCGCTCGGCGTAGCGGGTGTACATCCGGAGCAGGTCACCGGCGAACAGCGCCGACTCCTCGCCGCCCTCACCGGCCTTGATCTCGACGATCACGTCCTTGGCGTCGTGCGGGTCGCGGGGGATGAGCAACTCGGCGAGGCGTTCCTCCAGCACCGGAAGGGACGCGGCGATGGACTCCGCCTCACCCGCGAAGGCCGGATCCTCGGCGGCCAACTCGCGAGCCGCGACGAGGTCGGCGCGAGCCTGCTCCAGCTCGCCGGCAGCCTTGTGCAGCGGCACCAACTCGGCGTACCGGCGGCCGACCCGGCGGGCGGTGGCCTGGTCGGCGTGGATCGCCGGATCGGCCAGCCGCTTCTCCAGCTCCGCGTACTCGTCGAGGAGGCCGGCCAGACGCTCGCTGCTCATGCTGCGGATGCTCCTTCGACGGTGCGCGCCGGACCGGGCGGCCGGAATGGCCGGCGGTCGGGCGGAAACTGGGTTAAACGCGGACGGCGCCCGCGTCCGGTGGTGAACCGGACACGGGCGCCGAACGAGGAGTTACTTGGCCTTCTTGGCCTGAACCTTGGCGTACTTCTGCTGGAACTTCGCGACCCGGCCGGCGGTGTCGAGAACGCGCTGCTTACCGGTGTAGAACGGGTGGCAGGCGCTGCAGGTCTCGACGTGGATCGCCCCGCCCTTGGCGGTGCTGCGGGTCGTGAACGTGTTGCCACAGGAGCAGCTGACCTCGGTGGTCGTGTACTCCGGGTGGATGTTTGCCTTCATCTCGCCTCGGTCCTCTCGTTGGTGGTCGCCGGGTCGCCGTCATCGCTCGTCGCGCCGTACGCGACGGGCTCGGGCGTGAACCGGAACCGGTGGCCGATTGACCAGTGTGCCATGGGCCTGAACCGACCCGGTAATCGGGCCGCACACCTCGTCCGGCATCGTCAACACGTGCCTCCCCATCCGCATTCCCGCCGCCCGACGGGGCATTCGCGCACCCGGCGGACCACCGCCGGGTACCCCGCCCGGGGTACGCACGCCGAGCCGAAGGTCCGCCGATGACCCGCCTGATCGCCACCCGAGGGCTGCCCGCCTCGGGTAAGACGACGTTCGCCCGCACCCTCCAGCCGTCCGTCGTCCGGGTCAACCGGGACGACCTGCGCCGAATGCTGCACGGCGAGCGGCTCTTCACCCAGTGGGCCGAGGCCCAGGTGACGGTCGTCCAGCGGGTGCAGGTCGAGGCGCTGCTGCGGGCCCGCGCGGACGTCTGCGTGGACGACACCAACCTGCGCGCGCGGACGCTGCGGAGCTGGGCTGATCTGGCCGCCCGCCACGGCGCGGATTTCGAGGTGCACGACTTCACCGACGTGCCGCTGACCGAGTGCCTGCGCCGGGACGCGGCGCGTCCGGCAGCCGACCAGGTCGGCGCGGAGGCGATCCGCCGTCTGCACGAGCGCTACCTGGAGGGGAAGTCGCTGCCGTTGCCGGTGCCGCAGGCCCGCACCGGACGCCCCGCCGCCGTGCACCCACCGACGGCCGAACCACCGGAGATCGTCCTGGTGGACATCGACGGCACCGTCGCGCTGGCCGTGTCCCGCAGCCCGTACGACATGACCCGGGTCGGCGAGGACCAGCCGAACACGGCGGTGATCGCGGCGGTCCGGGCGATGCACGCCGCCGGGTACGGGGTGGTCTTCTGCTCGGGGCGGGACGCCTCGGCCCGCTCGGCCACCGAGGCGTGGCTGGCCCGGCACGTCCGGGTCCCCCACCTCGGCCTGCACATGCGGGCCGTCGGCGACAATCGCAAGGACTCGATCGTCAAGCGGGAGATCTACGACCGGGAGATCCGGGACCGCTACCGGGTGGCCGGCGTCTTCGACGACCGCGTGCAGGTGGTCCAGATGTGGCGGGCCCTCGGCCTCACCGTCTTCCAGGTGGCCGACGGCGACTTCTGAGACGGCACGGCCTCGGCACGCGGCCGCCGCGCCGCGGCCCCCGAGGCCGCCGCCCAGGCTGACGCCGCCGAGGCCGAGGCCCTCGATGCCGCCGAGGCTGGCCACCCTGCCACCCGCCTTTGCTCTGCTTATGCGGACGCACCACCCCCACGGTCCACACTGGTGCCTCCGCATAAGCAGAGCAAAGGATGCGCGGGAGGCCTGGTGGGGTCAGGCTCCCCGGGGCCGATCCACACGAAGACACATGACGAAAGGGCACGGCCATGACGGCCGTGCCCTTTCGTCGTCGATCACCCGGGGACCGTTACTCCCCCGGCGTCGACTTCGCGATCTGCATCAGGAACTCGATGTTGGTACGGGACTGCTTGAGCCGGTCCAGCAGCAGGTCCATGGCCGCCTGCGAGTCCAGCGAGTGCAGGACCTTCCGGAGCTTGTGGATGATGGCCAGCTCTTCGGGTGCGAGCAGGACCTCTTCCTTACGCGTACCGGACGGGTTGATGTCGATGGCCGGGAAGGTCCGCTTGTCGGCGATCTTCCGGTCCAGCTTCAACTCCGCGTTACCGGTGCCCTTGAACTCCTCGAAGATGACCGTGTCGGCCATGGAACCGGTCTCCACCAGCGCCGTGGCGATGATGGTCAACGACCCGCCGTTCTCGATGTTGCGGGCCGCGCCGAGGAAGCGCTTCGGCGGGTAGAGGGCGGTGGAGTCGATACCACCCGACATGATCCGGCCGCTGGCCGGAGCCGCCAGGTTGTACGACCGGCCGAGCCGCGTCACCGAGTCGAGCAGCACGACCACGTCGTGGCCGAGCTCGACCAGGCGCTTGGCCCGCTCGATGGCCAGCTCGGCCACCGTGGTGTGGTCCTGCGGCGGACGGTCGAACGTGGCCGCGATGACCTCGCCCTTGATCGACCGCTGCATGTCGGTGACCTCTTCGGGCCGCTCGTCCACCAGCACCACCATCAGGTGGCACTCCGGGTTGTTGCGGGTGATCGCGTTGGCGATCGCCTGCAGCACCATCGTCTTACCCGCCTTGGGCGGCGACTGGATGAGTGCCCGCTGGCCCTTGCCGATCGGCATGACCAGGTCGATGACCCGGGTGGTGAGGATGTGCGGCTCGGTCTCCAGGCGCAGGCGCTCCTGCGGGTAGAGCGGGGTGAGCTTGTAGAACTCCGGCCGACGCCGGGCCTCCTCCGGCTCCATCCCGTTGATCGTGTCCAGCCGCATCAGCGGGTTGTACTTGTCCCGCCGCTGGTCGCCGCTGTTGCCGCCCTCGCGGGCCGCCCGCACCGCACCGGTGATCGCGTCACCGCGGCGCAGGCCGTACTTCTTGATCTGGGACATCGAGACGTACACGTCGTTCGGGCCGGCCAGGTAACCGGTCGTCCGCACGAAGGCGTAGTTGTCGAGCACGTCGATGATGCCGGCCACCGGGACGAGCACGTCGTCCTCGCCGACCTGCGGCTCACGCCCACCGGTGTCGCCACCGGTCTCGGCGCGGTCGCCGCGCCCACGGCGACGGTCCCGGAAACGGCTGCGCCGGCCGCGCCGACCACCGCCCTCACCGTCGTCGTCGTCGCTGTCGCGCTCCGCCCGCTGCTGACCCCGGTCGTTGCGGTCGTTGCGGTCGTTGCGCTCCGAACGGTCGTTACGGTCCGAGCGGTCGTTGCGCTCGCCCCGCTCGGCACGCTCGCCCCGCTCGGCACGCTCGCCCCGGTCGTTGCGCTCGCCCCGCTCACCGCGGTCGGCACGCTCACCCCGCTCGTTGCGCTCGCCCCGCTCGTTGCGCTCGCCCCGGTCGCCCCGCTCCGCACGGTCGCCCCGCTCGGCCCGCTCCGGACGCTCGGCCCGCTCGCGGCGGGTCTCACCACGGTCGGTCCGCTCGCCGGCCTCCGCCTCATCGGTACGCGACTCGGCCGCGCGGGACTCAGTCGGACGCGACTCGGCCGCCCGAGACTCGGCGGGACGCGACTCGGTCGCTGCGACCCGGCTCCGCCGGGTGCGACCACGGCCCTCGGTCTCGGCGGCCGGCTCGGCCGACGCCTGCTCGGCGCCACGCCCTTCGGCTGCCGGCCGGTCGGCGGTCTCCCGCACCTCGGCGCGCACACCCTCACGGGTGGGAGCGGCCGCGGCCGCGACCTCGGCCCGTGGTCGAGGGGTCCCGGCGGCGTTGCCGCCCTGCCGCTCGGAGATCGCGGCGATCAGCTCGCCCTTGCGCATGCGAGCCGTGCCGGAGATGCCGAGCGACGCAGCCAGGCTCTGCAGCTCTGGCAGCAGCATCGCCGACAGACCGGTGCCGCTACGCCGACGACGGGCGGGAGCGGCGGCGGTGGCATCGCCAGCGACGTTGGAAACATCCGACGTCACGTCGGTGGTGTCGCTCAATGGATTCCTTCCCTCGATAAGGCCGGGACTGCCCGGAGTCGGAACTCAGGTGGCCGGGCGGCCTCGGTGCACCCGCCTCGCATGGACGCGTCGCGGGAGTCTGTGACACAGCAGCCGGTGGTATCCCGACTCACCAACGTCGGTGAGCAGGTCTCGCCGTCTGCGGCGACCTGTGGAAACTGCGGCGCGGCGTGGGCCTTGGCAGGGGTTGACGGGCTGACCGCCGAGAGCTTCGGGGGTGCGCCGCCCCGCAGGAGATCGCGTGCTTCGCGGCTGTGCTAGGTCTAGAGCGTAATCAACTCTTCCGACCTGCGGCAACAGGGTCCCGCTCGGCGTGTCCCAGTCTACCCCGAGCAACCCGAGCGCCGCTGACGTCTATCGGTAACTGCCAGATCTGCCAGTCTGTTCCCGCCGGAAAGCTCGCCGGAGGCTCGCTGAGCGCCAGCACAGTGGGCCCGGCCCCACTGACCACAGCTGCCACACCGGCCGCTCGCAACGCGCTGACCAGGGAAGACGTGGCGGGCATGCCGGCTGCGCGGTAATCCTGGTGGAGCCGGTCGACGGTCGCCGGCAGCAGCAGGGTCGGGTCAGCGGTCAGCGCGTGCACCAGCAGCGCCGCCCGCCCGGCGGTCAACGCGGCGTCGCCGTGCGGGACGGAGACCGGCAACGCGGCCCGCGCGGTGGCGGTCAATCCGCGTTCCGCGGGCACGAAGACGACCGGCCGCACCCCGTCGGCGACCGGCAGCGAAACCGCCCGGGCGCCGGTCGGCTCGGACCAGGCCACGGTGAAGCCCCCGAGCAGGCAGGGCGCGACGTTGTCGGGATGGCCCTCGATCTCGGCGGCCAGCCGGAGCACGCCGGCGTCGTCCAGCCGGTCGTCCCCGTCGGTGACCAGGGCGCGGGCCAGCAACACCCCGGCGACGATCGCGGCGGACGAGGACCCGAGCCCTCGCGCCTGGGGGATCCGGTTGACGCACTCCACGCTCAGCCCCGTGGGTTGGCCGCCGAGCACGTCGAACGCGACACGCATGGCGTGGACCACCAGGTGCCGATCATCGTCGGGCAACTCGCCGGCGCCCTGCCCGGTCACCGTCACCCGGACCCCGGCGGACGCGACCTCGGCGGCCAGATCGTCGTAGAGCCCGAGGGCGAGACCCAACGCGTCGAAGCCGGGGCCCAGGTTGGCGCTGGTCGCGGGAACCCGGACCCGAACCGGCCCGGCGGTGAAGTTCGTCGGCACGCGCTCATGCTAGGGCCCGGCACCGACGATCCGGTCCCGCGTCCGCAGCCTGGGACCCGCCGCCTGTGTGCGCACACCTCGTCCGGCGCCGGTTGAGCCGCCCCGTGGACGGGGCATGCCGGGGTTCAGCCGGCGGTGCCCGCGACCGGTTCGGTGGCCGGTTCGGTGAGCGAGAGCCGACGGGTGGCGATGCGCCAGCCGACGGCGTAGACGACGGTGATCAGCCCGCAGCCGGCGAGCACGACACGTTCGTCCACCACGTCGACCACCAGGGCCACAGCCAGTTGGCTCACCGAGATCGCCAGCGTCGCGAGCATCATGTCGGTGGCGAAGACGCGTCCACGCAGGTGGTCCGGAACCTCGCCCTGAAGGGCGAAGTTGGAGATCACCCAGTTGCTGCCGCCCGCGAAGTGCGCCACGAACACCAGCAGCAGCACCAGCGGGAACCACCTGACCACCGATGTGCCCAGGTAGGACAGGCCGTACAACGACATGGACAGCGCGAGCCCGGGCAGCAACCAGGCTCGGTTGGTCAGCACCCGACGCATCAGGATCGGGCCCACCAACGCCCCGGCTCCCCGCACCGCGAAGAGCAGACCGGCGCCGAGCGGGCCGACGCCGTACACGCCGGCCAGCAACGGGAACACGGTCAGCACGCCGTTGCCCAGGCCGACCGCCGACTTCACCGTGACCAGCGCGAGCACCCGGGGCCGGTGCCCGATGTAGCGCAGCGCCTCACGGACCGCCGCCCAGGTCCGCTGGGCGGGTCGGTCGGCGTCGCGCGGCGCCTGGAGGGGGCGGCGGATCCGGGTGGCGAGGCCCGCGGCCAGCACGAGGCCCACCGCCGCCACCCAGAAGCAGGCGTACGGGCCGGCGACGGTGCTCAGGACCCCGCCGAGGGAGGCACCGACGACTGTCATGGTGCCCCAGGCGGAGCCGGCCACGGCGTTACCGGCGGCCAACTCGTGCGGCTCCAGCACGTTGGGCAGCGCGGCCTGCGCGGCCGGCGAGTAGAACGCCTTGGCGACCGCCACCACGCCGATCGCGACGAGCGCCAACCAGGCGGTGCCCGCGCCCCGTACTCCGAGCAGCAGCAGTACGCCCGCGAGCGCCGCCACGTTCGCGGCGATCATGATCTTTCGCCGGTCGAAGCGGTCGGCGATCGTGCCGGTGTACGGCAGCAGGAGCGCCACGATGCCGGTGTCCACAGCCAGCACCAGCGCACCCCAGACTCCACTGCCGGTCAGGTGCGGCAGCAGGACCAGCAGCGGCACCATGACGAACCAGTCGGCGCCGAAGACCACCAACTCGGCGAGGAAGAGGTTACGGAAGCTCCTGTTGCCGGTCAGAACCGAGAGGGTGGACGTCACGGAGCGGCACCCTACCTGGTCGGGGTGTCCGGCACGCCTGCTCCCAGCAGCGCGGAGACGGTGACGGAGGTGTAGCCACGGGCGCGCAGCCCGCCGATCATGTCGGGCAGGCCGCGCAGCGCGACCAGTCTCCGGGCCGCGCCGACATCATGACCGAGCACGATCGTTCCCGGTCTGACATCGGCGACGGTGCGCCGGGCGTGGCCGACCGGATCGTCGGGGAACTCACGCTCCACCATCTGCAGCGTCGAGAGCACCAGTCGGTAGTCCAGCCGGGACGCCGCGAGCACCATCGACGTCCACTGTGGTGCTGTGCCGTCGTCGAAGTGAGGGCCACCAGTCGCTGTCGGGTCGGCCCGGACCAGACGACCTCCACCCTCCCCATCTCCACGTGGAGTATGCAAGACGTGACGCCGCGTGCATGGGCGGTCGGATCGGAGTGTCTCGGCCGGTCCAGTCGGAAACGCCCCCGGCAGATCCCTGCCGGGGGCGTTCCGCAATGCGGTGGAACCTACTCGGTCGGCTCCGACGGAGGCAGCGGAGAGGTACGGCTACGGGGCAGCCGCAGCACCTCGAACTGGTCCGTGCCCTCCACCAACGCGCCCGACGGGGCGGGACGCGGCGCCGGCTTCGTACCCTCGGTCGCGGCCGGGGTCGACGCACCGCTCGGCACGGCGACCTGGTTCGGGGTGTCGGCCTCGTCGGCCTTCGCCACGTCCACCTCCGGCGCGCCGGAACGCCGCCGATCACGCCGGCCCCGCAGCGACTCCTTGGTGTGCTCCACCATCGAGTACAGCGTCGGCACCAGGATCAGCGTGAGCAACGTCGAGCTGAGCAGACCGCCGATCACCACGACCGCGAGCGGTTGCGAGATGAAGCCGCCCTCACCGGTCAACCCGAACGCCATCGGCAGCAACGCGAAGATGGTCGCCACCGCGGTCATCAGGATCGGACGCAGCCGGCGTCGGCCTCCCTCGACCACCGCCTCCCGGACCCCCATGCCCTGCGCGCGGTACTGGTTGATCAGGTCGAGCAGCACGATCGCGTTGGTGACCACGATGCCGACCAGCATCAGCACACCGATCAACGCCGGTACGCCGAGCGGCGTGCCGGTGATCAGCAGCAACCCGATCGCGCCGGTCGAGGCGAACGGAATGGAGATCAGCAGGATCAGCGACTGGGTGAGGCTACGGAACGTCGCCACCATGATCAGGAAGACGATCGCGATCGCGGCCAGGACCGCAAGGCCCAGGTCGGCGAAGGCGTCCGCCTGATCGGCGCTGACACCGCCGATGGTGAAGCTGGCGCCGGGCACGTCGATGCCGTCCAGGCGCTTCTGCAACTCCTGGCTGGTGGCGCCGAGGTTCGAGCCGGTCGCCGCACCGGTGACCGACACGCTGCGCTCACCGTCGATGCGGGTGACCTGCTGTGGACCCTCGCCCTGGGTGACGTCCGCGATGTCGTCCAGCTTGACCGGACCCACCGGCAGCGCCCGCAGCTCCTCCACCGTCATCGGCGGCTTCGCTCCCAGCCGCAGCACCACGTTCTGCTGCCGGCCGTCGAGCGCGACCTGCCCCAGCGGCGCGCCCCGGAACGCCTGCGACACCACCTGCCCGACGGCGGCCTCGGTGAGGCCGACCCGACCGGCGGCGACCCGGTCGACGGTCACGTCGACCCGCGGCACCCGCTCGGCCAGGCTGGTGGAGACGTCCTCGACGTCCGGCACACCGGCCATCGCCGCCCGTGCCTCCTCGGCGGCCCGGGTCAGCACCTCCGGGTCGCTGGCCTGGACGATGACCTCGAGCTGGCTGGTCGACGCCTCCTGCCCACCACCGAAGCTGATCTCACCCACGCCGGTGCCGAGCTTGTCGAACTCCTTGCGCAGCACCTCGCGCATCTGCTTGGCGTCGATGTCGCCGTCGAGCGCCAACGACCAGTTCGCGACGTTGTTGCCGCCGCCACCCGCCCACGGGTTGTCCCCGGCGCCCGCCGTCAGCTGGTACGTCTCGACACCCTTGGTCCGCGACAGCACCGCCTCGACCTGCTTGGCCGCCGCGTCGGTGGCCGCCAGGCCGCTACCTGCCGGCAGTTCCTGACTCATGTTCAGGGTGTCCTGGCCGGAGTCGTCCAGGAAGTTGGTCTCCAGCTTCTGCGCCAGACCGAAGGTGCCGAAGAGCACCAGCAGGCCGAGCCCGACGGTGATCCAGCGGGTGGACCGCTTGCGGGTGGCGAACCCGATCACCGGCAGGTACGCCCGCTGCAACGGGCTGCGCAGCTCCTTCTCCTCCGCGTCGCGGCGTACCGCCTCGTCGTCCGCGGTGCCGCCGCGCGGCTTGAGGAACCAGTACGCGAGCACCGGGATCACGGTCAGCGACACCAGCAGCGACGCGAGCAGGGCCACCGTCACGGTGATCGCGAACGGCGCGAAGAGCTGGCCCACGAACCCGCCGACCAACGCGATCGGCGCGAACACCGCCACCGTGGTGAGGGTGGACGCGGTCACCGCGCCGGCCACCTCGCGGACGCCGGTGATGATGGCGTGCCGCTTCTCCTCGCCGTACTCCAGGTGGCGTTTGATGTTCTCCAACACCACGATCGAGTCGTCCACCACCCGGCCCACCGCGATCGTCAGCGCGCCGAGGGTGAGCAGGTTGAGCGAGTAGTCACCGATCCACAGGGCGATCAGCGCCACCAGCACGGAGAGCGGGATGGAGACGGCGGTGACCACCGTCGAGCGCACCGACAGCAGGAAGACCAGGATGACGATGACCGCCATCACCAGGCCCAGCAGGCCCTCGGTGGTCAACGACTCGATCGACTTCTCGACGAACGGCGCCTGGTCGAAGACGACGGTCAACTCCGCGCCGGACGCGTCCTTCAGGTCGGCGAGCCGGTCGCGGATCTCGTGCGAGATCTGCACCGCGTTGCCGTCCGGCGCGGCGGTGACCGCGATGCCGAGGCTGTCCTTGCCGTTGGTACGGGTGATCGCGGTGGCCGGCGCGAGCTGCTGCTCGACGGTCGCCACGTCGCCGAGGCGGACGGGTGCCGCACCCGGGGCGACCACGATGCCGCGCAGGTCCTCGATGGTGCCGATCGGCGAGCCGACCTGGACCGGGAGGGCCAGCGCCCCGTTGGTCACCGCGCCGGCCGGCACCGCCACGCCGTTGGTCTTCAACGCCGCGCCGATCGCCGTCGGCTGGATCTGGGCCGCGGCGAGCTTCGCCGGGTCCGGGGTGACCACCACGACGTCGTCACGGGTGCCGGTCACCTCGACCGTGCGCACCCCCTCGATGCCCTCCAACTCGGGCACCACCGTCGCGCTCAGCTTCTCGGCGAGCGCCCGCTCGTCGGCCGTGCCGGCGGCGGCCAGCACCACCGCCGGGAGGTCGTCGGTGCTACCCGCGATGACCTGCGGGTCGACGCTCTCCGGCAACTGGGCGTCGATCCGGCTCAGCGCGGTCTGCATCTTGTTGACCACGTCGTCCAGGTCGGTGCCGAACTCGTACGTCACCTGGACGGTGGCCGAGCCCTCGCGGGACGTGGAGGTGACCTTGTCGAGCCCCGGGATGCCCTGCAGGGCGTTCTCGATCGGCTCGGTCACCTGCGACTCGACGATCTCGGGACCGGCACCGGGGTAGGCGGCCACGATGAACGCGGCCGGGAACTCGAGCGACGGCAGCAGTTGCTGCTTCAGCGACGGTACGGCGAACGCTCCGAACACCGTGGTCACCACCGCGATGAGGGCGATCAGCCCTCGGTTGGCGAGGCTGAATCTGGCGAGCAGCGACATCGGCCTGGCTCACTCCTGAACGAGAATGCGGGCGGGGATACGTGAAAGTGTGCCGGACTCGATCACCGGAACCCCCGCCGCCCCCGGAGGCGGCCCACCCTCGGTGGTGGTGCGCTCAGGCCAGGTCGAGTGCCCGGGCCGCCGCCATCGGGTCGTTCGCGATGGTCAACGGGGCCGGCGCGGTGGAGATCGCCCACTCCGGGTCCTTCAAACCGTGACCGGTCACCGTGCAGACGACGGTCGAACCGGGCGGCACCGCGCCCGCGGCGGCCTGCTGGAGCAGACCGGCCACGCTGGCCGCGCTGCCCAACTCGACGAAGACCCCGACCTCCCGGGCGAGCAGCCGGTACGCCGACAGGATCTCCCGGTCGGTCACCGCGGCGATCAACCCACCGGAGGTGTCCCGGGCGTCCAACGCCTTGGTCCAGCTCGCCGGGTTGCCGATCCGGATCGCCGTGGCGATCGTCGACGGCTCCGGCACCACCTTGCCGGTCACGATCGGAGCCGCACCGGCGGCCTGGAAGCCGTACATCTTCGGCGTCCGGGTGGTGGTGCCGGCGTCCCGCTCCTCCGCGTAACCCATCCAGTAGGCGGAGATGTTGCCGGCGTTGCCGACCGGCAGGCAGTGGATGTCGGGCGCGTCACCGAGCGCCTCGACGATCTCGAACGCGGCGGTCTTCTGGCCGTGCAGCCGGTCGATGTTCACCGAGTTGACCAACGCGACCGGGTGATCCTGGGCCAGCTTCGCGGCGAGTGACAGGCAGTCGTCGAAGTTGCCGCTCACCTGCAGGAGCTTCGCGCCGTGCACCAGCGCCTGGGCGAGCTTGCCCAGTGCGATCTTGCCCTGCGGCACCAGCACCGCACAGGTCAGCCCGGCCCGCGCCGCGTACGCCGCGGCGGAGGCGCTGGTGTTGCCGGTGGAGGCGCAGATGATCGCCTTGTTGCCCGCCTCGACCGCCTTGGACACCGCCACGGTCATGCCGCGGTCCTTGAACGAGCCGGTCGGGTTGGCGCCCTCCACCTTCAGGTGCACGTCGCAGCCGAGCCGGGCGGACAGCACCGGCGCGGGCAACAGCGGGGTGTTCCCCTCGTGCAGCGTGACGACCGGCGTGGCCGCGGTGACCGGCAGCCGATCCCGGTACGCCTCGATCAGACCCCGCCACATGTCGTTCTCCTCGCCTCTGCCACCGCGCCGACCTCGTCGGGGCCACCTTGGACCAGCCTTGCGCGGCTGTCGATGGCACACCCCGGCTTACCCACCTGGCGGGACGCCCGAGCCCGTCCCGTCGACGGTCCAACGACTCAGGCGCCGCCCTCGACCCTCAGCACGCTCGTCACCGACCGGACGATGTCCAGGCCGCGCAGCTCGCCCACCGTCGCGGCGAGCGCGGCGTCCGGTGCCACGTGGGTGACGATGACCAGCTCGGCGTCGCCGTCGCGGCTCGCCGGCCCGCCCGCCGAGCCCTGCCGCACGGTCGCGATCGACACGTCGTGCCGGGCGAACACGCCCGCCACCGAGGCCAGCACACCGGGGCGGTCGGCCACGTCGAGGCTGACGTGGTAGCGGGTCAGCGCCTCACCCATCGGCCGCACCGACAGGTCCGCGTACGCACTCTCGCTGGCCGCGCGCACCCCGGCGAGGCGGTTGCGGGACACCGCGACCACGTCACCGAGCACCGCGCTGGCGGTCGGTGCGCCCCCGGCGCCCCGGCCGTAGAACATCAGTTGCCCGGCGGCGTCCGCCTCCACGAAGACCGCGTTGAACGCGTCACCCACGCTGGCCAGCGGGTGGCTGCGCGGAATCATCGCCGGGTGCACCCGCACGCTGACGGTCTCCCGGCCAAAGGTGTCGACGCCCCGGGCCGCGATGCAGAGCAGCTTGATCGTGCAGCCCATCGCCTGGGCGCTGGCCATGTCCGCGGCGGTCACCTCGGTGATGCCCTCCCGGTGCACGTCCGCCGCGCCGACCCGGGTGTGGAACGCCAGCGAGGCCAGGATGGCCGCCTTCGCCGCCGCGTCGAAGCCCTCGACGTCGGCGGTCGGGTCGGCCTCCGCGTACCCCAGTGCGGTCGCCTCCTCCAGCGCCTCGGCGAAGCCGGCGCCGGTCGCGTCCATCGCGGAGAGGATGAAGTTGGTGGTGCCGTTGACGATGCCGGTGACCCGGTTGATCCGGTCACCGTGCAGCGACTCGCGCAGCGGGCGCAGCAGCGGGATGGCCCCGGCCACCGACGCCTCGTAGTAGAGGTCGCCGCCGCCCTCGGCCGCCGCCTCGTGCAGGGCCACGCCGTCCTCGGCGAGCAGCGCCTTGTTGGCGGTGACCACGCTCTTGCCGGCGCGCAGCGCCTCGACCAGCCAGCCTCGGGCCAGCTCGATGCCGCCGACCACCTCGACCACCACGTCCACGTCGTCGCGCTTGATCAGGCCGAGCGCGTCGGTGGTGAACAGGCTCTCGTCGACCGGCAGGTCACCCCGGTCCCGGCCGAGCCGTCGTACGGCGATGCCGGCGATCTCCAGCGGAGCGCCGATCCGGGCGGCCAGGTCGGCCGACTGCTCGTGCAGCAGGCGGACCACCTCCTGGCCGACCGTGCCGCAGCCGAGCAGCGCCAAGCGCACAGGTGACGTCATCCAACATCCAATGCGAGCAGGTCCTCTTCGGTTTCCCGCCGGACGATCAGGCGCGCCTGGCCGTCGCGTACCGCGATCACCGGTGGCCGCGGCACATGGTTGTAGTTGCTGGCCATGCTGCGGCAGTACGCACCGGTGCCGGGCACCGCGACAAGATCTCCGGGCTGCACGTCGGCGGGCAGGAATTCATCCTTCACCACGATGTCCCCGGACTCACAGTGCTTTCCCACCACGCGGGCGAGCAACGGCTGCGCGCCCGAGGCCCGCGAGGCCAGCGTCGCCGAGTAGGACGCGTCGTAGAGGGCCGTCCGGATGTTGTCGCTCATCCCGCCGTCGACGCTGACGTACGTCCGGATGCCGTCGAGGGTCTTGACCGTGCCGACCTCGTAGAGGGTGAACACGGCCGGCCCGACGATGGCCCGGCCCGGCTCGATCGACAGGTGCGGCACGGCCAGGTTCTCCGCCGCGCACTCCGAATCGACGATCTTGCGTAGTCGCTTGGCCAGGTCCTGCGGGGTGGCCGGGTCGTCCTGGGTGGTGTACGCGATGCCGAAGCCGCCGCCCAGGTCCAGCTCGGGCAGCTCCACCCCGCGTGCGTCGCGGATCTGCGCCTGCAGGGCGAGCACCCGGCGGGCCGAGACCTCGAAGCCGCTGGCGTCGAAGATCTGCGAGCCGATGTGCGAGTGCAGACCGCGCAGCTCCAACACGCCCTCATCGAGGATCTTGAACGCGGCGTTGGCGGCGGCACCGCCCGCGAGGGAGAAGCCGAACTTCTGGTCCTCGTGGGCGGTGGCGATGAACTCGTGGGTGTGCGCCTCGACGCCCACGGTGACCCGGACCAACACCCGGGGCCGCACCCCGCGCTCGCGGGCCAACGCGGTGAGCCTGTCGATCTCGGTGAACGAGTCGACGATGATCCGGCCCACCCCGGCGTCCAACGCCCGGCCCAGCTCGGCTACCGACTTGTTGTTGCCGTGGAAGCCGATCCGCTCCGGTGGCATCCCGGCCGACAGCGCGGTGGCCAGCTCACCTCCGGTGCAGACGTCCAGGTGCAGGCCCTCCTCGGCGATCATCCGGACCACCGCCCGGCAGAGGAACGCCTTGCCCGCGTAGAACACGTCCTCGGTCGGGAAGGCCGCCCGGAAGTCGCGGCAGCGCGACCGCAGGTCGGCCTCGTCGAGGACGTACACCGGGGTGCCGAACTCGGCCGCGATGTCGCGGACGCTCAGGCCCGCGACGGCGAGCGCGCCGTCCGCGCCGCGCGTCACGCTGCGCGGCCACAGCGTCGGCAGCAGGGCGTTCACGTCCTCCGGGGTACGCAGCCAGGCCGGCCCCCGGTTGTTGATGTCCGCGTGCAGCGCACCGGCCTCGTGAGCGCGCATCGTGTTACATCCTCTCCGGGGCGGAGACGCCGAGCAGGTGCAGGCCGTTGGCGATCACCGTGCGGGTGGCGTTGTTCAACCAGAGCCGGGCACGGTGCAGGTCGGTGACCTCCTCGTCGCCCAACGGCAGCACCCGGCAGTTGTCGTAGAACCGGTGGTAGGAGGCGGCGACGCTCTCCTCCAGGTAGCGGGCCACCCGGTGCGGCTCGCGCAGCTCGGCCGCGGTCGCCACCACCGCCGGGAACTCGGCGAGCGCCTTGAGCAGCTCGTTCTCCTTCTCGTGGTCGAGCAGGTCGGGGCGGAACGCGTCGGCGTCGCCCGGGACCAGCCCCACCTCGGCGGCGTTGCGGGCCACGCCCGCCGTCCGGGCGGCGACGTACTGCACGTAGTAGACCGGATTGTCGCGGGTCGCCCGCGTCCACAGCTCGATGTCGATGTCGATCGGGGAGTCGCTGGAGTAGCGGGCCAGCGCGTACCGGGAGGCGTCCACGCCGATCGCGTCGACCAGGTCCTCCAGGGTGATCACGGTGCCGGCCCGCTTGCTCATCCGCATCGGGGCGCCGTCGTGCAGCAGGTTGACCAGCTGCCCGATGAGGATCTCCAGGTTGCGCTCCGGGTCGTCGCCGAAGCACGCCGCCATGGCCTTCATCCGGCCGATGTAGCCGTGGTGGTCGGCGCCCAGCATGATCACGACCCGCTCGAAGCCGCGCTCCCGCTTGTCCAGGTAGTAGGCGCAGTCCGCGGCGAAGTACGTCCACTCGCCGTTGGACTTGCGCAGCACCCGGTCCTTGTCGTCGCCGAAGTCGGTGGTGCGCAGCCAGGTCGCGCCCTCGGACTCGTAGAGGTGCCCCTGCGCGCGCAGCCGGTTCAACGCCAGGTCGAGTTCGCCCCGGTCGTGCAGGTCCTTCTCGTTGAAGTAGGTGTCGAACTCCACCCCGAAGTCGCGCAGCGAGGAGCGGATCTCGTCGAACATCAGCGCGACACCCTCGACCCGGAAGACCTCCTGGGCGGCGTCGTCGTCCAGCGACCGCACCTCCGGCCGCCGGGCCTGCACCTCGGTGGCGATCTCGGCGATGTACGCCCCGCCGTAGCCGTCCTCCGGCGCGGCCTCACCCTTCGCGGCGGCCAGCAGCGACCGGGCGAACCGGTCGATCTGCGAACCGGCGTCGTTGAAGTAGTACTCCGTGCCGACGTCGGCCCCGGTGGCCCGCAGCAGCCGGCTCAGCGCGTCGCCGACGGCCGCCCAGCGGACCCCGCCGATGTGCACCGGGCCGGTCGGGTTGGCCGAGACGAACTCCAGGTTGATCTTCTCGCCGGCCAGGCGGTCGCTGCGACCGTACTCCGCGCCGGCCTCGACGATCACCCGGGCGAGCTGACCGGCGGCAGCGGCGTCGAGCCGGATGTTCAGGAAGCCCGGCCCGGCGATTTCCACCGATTTGACACCCGCTGCCCGGCCCAGCTCGTCGGCCAGGGCCGTCGCCAACTCCCGGGGCGGAACGCCCACCTTCTTGCTCAACTGCAGCGCGAGCGTCGAGGCGTAGTCGCCGTGCTCGGGGTTGCGCGGTCGCTCCACCACAGTGCGCTCCGGCAACGCGGCGCGGTCGAGCCCGCGCTGGTCGAAGACGGCGTGTGCGGCGGCAAGGACGACCGAGGCTAGTTCTGCAGGAGTCACCCAACCATGTTATCGGGGGTAGACTCGGGCACTCGGCGGCTCCCCTGCGCGTCATCCGGCCCGCCACTCCCCTGACCGACCGACTTGACGAGGCACGATGAGCATCAGCACCCCGGGTGGCCCGGAGCGCCGCCCGACCGTGGTCAGCACCGGCAAGAAGCCGGCAGCGGGCCGGCCTGCGTCCGGCGCCAAGGCCGGTTCCGGCAAGCCGACGGGCAAGCCGGCGGGCTCCCCCCGATCCGGCGGCAAGGGCCCGCGCAAGCCGGTCACCCCGGTCAAGGTGACCCAGGGCCGCGCCTGGGGCCCGATCGCGCTCTTCGTCGCGGTCGGCGTGCTGGCGGCCGGCATCATCGGGTACGGCGCCTGGGCGTCCTTCCAGGGCTCCAAGCCGTGGGACAAGCGGGCCAACGCCATCGACGGCATCGCCAACATCCGCAAGTCCGACCCCGACAGCCTCAAGTACGAGTCGCACAAGTCGGGCCCGCTGACCTGGAAGTACTCGCCGCCGGTGGGTGGGGTGCACAACGCCGCCTGGCAGAACTGCATGGGCGACGTCTACGACGCCCCGATCGCCAACGAGCACGCGGTGCACAGCCTGGAGCACGGCGCCGTCTGGATCACGTACCGGCCGGACCTGCCCCAGGACCAGGTCGACAAGCTCGCCGGCAAGGTGCGCGGCGTCGAGAAGACCTTCATGAGCCCGTACGAGGGCCTGGACAAGCCGATCTCGCTGCAGGCGTGGGGCTACCAGCTCAAGGTCGACAACGCCGACGACTCGCGGATCGACGAGTTCATCAAGGACCTGCGGGTCAACGCCTCGGTCGAGGGCCCGACGGCGCTCTGCAACACCGGCATCACCGCCACCGGCACCACGCCGCGTGAGCTCCAGCAGCAGCCCACCCAGTAAGGACCCCGATGACCGCCCCCACCACCACCGACAGCGAGTACGACGACACCCCGACCGTCCCGGACGAGGGCGGTCGGGCCCCGGCGGCGCGCTACGGCGTGTCGGCGCTCGCCATCATGGTGGTGGTGGGGCTGCTCCTCGGGTATGCGGGCGGCCTGCTCACCCCCCGGCTCACCCGACCCGGTGACGCGTCGGTCGAGGCGGGCTTCGCCCGGGACATGACGACCCACCACGCGCAGGCGGTGGAGATGAGCCTCATCGCGTACCGGTCGGCCACCCTCCCCGAGGTGCGGCAGATCGCCGTCGACATCGCCACCGGGCAGCAGGGCGAGATCGGTGCCATGCAGACCTGGCTCCGCGAGTGGGGCCTGAGCCCGACCGGCTCGCAGCCGCCGATGTCGTGGATGTCCGACGGGGCCACCCTCAAGGACGGCCTGATGCCGGGCATGGCCACCCCGGCGCAGATGACCTCCCTGCGGGACGCCCAGGGCATCGAGGTCGACAGGCAGTTCCTGACCCTGATGTACGCCCACCACCTGGGCGGCATCCACATGATCGACGCTGCGCTCGACGTGACGGACAACGACGAGGTGCTGCGGGTGGCGAAGACCATGAAGGCCACCCAGCAGACCGAACTGAACAACCTCCGGCAGCTCCAGGCGCAGGCAGCCAAGGGCTGATCCGACCGGCCGAGGCAGCACCGGTCTGCGTCATCCCGAGGCCGATCTCGTCGAGGTCCGCAAGATCCACAAGATCTACACAAGGTCGCCGATGTGGCGGTGTTCCGGACATCCGGACACCGCCACATCGCCGATCCGCCACGAGCCTGCGCCGAGGCGAGTCGCGCGGGGTCCGGCAGGCCGGGCGGGGTCTGGCAGCAGGTCTGCGCGGTCCGACAGGGCCTGTGCGGCCTTGATCCACTCCAGATCGGCGAACTGGGGGTGTCCTGCGGTGTTGGTACCCCGACATCGCCGACATGGAGTGGATCAAGAGCGGGGCACGGCGCTCCTGGCTTGATCGATCACCCCCGAGGGGCACTTGAGGGTAGTTGTCCGCTTATGTCCGCCTTGGTCGATTCGAGCGGTCCAGGCGATTACGCTGCTTAGAGAGTTTTCTCCACACATATCGTGACCAGTTGCGATTCGGGCTCGTTGCCCAAGACGTGGGGGTTGCACTCAGAGACGCACGGCGTTCGGTGACCAGTTGGTGCCGACGCCACACCATCGGTGGTGACGGGGCGGTGGCAGCCGTCCGTCGCGGACAGCGGCAGGGCGAGCCGGGAATGCTCAGCCGCGAACAGGAACTCGAACTGATCGACGCGCTGCGGGGCGTCCACCCGGACGAGTTCGGGCTGGACGAGGAGCTGTGGACGAGGCAGAGCCTCACCACGCTCATCCAGCGGCGCTTCGACCTGCCGCTGGAGCCCGGCGCCGTCGGGGCGTACCTGCGGGCCTGGGGGTTGGGTCCGCGCGAGCCACGCGAGCGCGCCTGCGGGCTCTGCGTCAGTGCGGTGGAGCGCTGGGTCCGCAGCGAGTACCCGGCGATCACCCGGGCCGCCCAGGAGCACCTCGCGGAGGTCTACTGGATCGGCCGGGTCCGGCTGCGCGGCACGATGCCGGCCGCAGACGTGATCTCGGCGGTCTCGTCCCGTGGTCGGGTGCGCTTCATGATCACCACGCCGACGGTGGACCCGCCGCTCCCCCGCGACTTCGTGCTGCGGCTCAGCGGCGAGGAGCAGCGCACCGTACACCTGATCGTGGACGGTTCCTGGCCGCGCAACGAGTGGCCGCGCCGGCTCCCACGTCGGATCGTCCTGCACCCGCTGCCCAGCTGCGGCCGGGCGGTAGCGGCCTGACCGCCGGGCGGTAGCGGCCTGACCGCCGGGCGGTAGCGGCCTGACCGCTGGGGCGGGCCGGTCGTCGACACGATCGGCTCACCCGATACCGATTCGGCGTACGGAGGGGAGGTTTGCTAGTCTTCTCCAGTCGCTGAGCCCCCGTAGCTCAGGGGATAGAGCACCGCCCTCCGGAGGCGGGGGCGCAGGTTCGAATCCTGCCGGGGGCACACTTGCTAAGAAAGCTCCACCAGCACCAAAGGCCTTTGACCAGGGAAACCCCGGTCAGGGGCCTTACTCGTATGTCCGGCCGCGTCCGGCCATGGCGGCCGCCCTCGTGAAGGGGCCTTGGTTCCCGGGTTCTTGCATCCGTGACCCGGCATGATCAAGATGTCGTCATGCTGTTTCTCGGACTGATCCTCGCCGCACTGGCCGGAGCCGTCGCGGCGACGATCCTCGCCGTCCGTGGGCTCAGAGCGGTGTTCCGGAGGCAGTCGGGGCGACTGTGGGCCGCAGCGCTCCTCGTCGGCGCGGGGGCCGTCGCCGTGTACGCCTGGGGCCTGCTCAACCTCGGCTACGCGGTGATGCGCGCGGAGGACGGCGGAACCGGCGCCTCCCCGATCGAACCCTGCCGGGAGGTCGGGCCGCAGGTGGCGAGCATGGTCGACGGGTACGGCGTCAGCCTTTTTCCGATGCACTTCGAGTGCCACCTCACCGGCGGCGGGTCGTACGTCACCTCGTCGGTGCCCGGGTACGTCACCCCGGCCACTGTCGCCCTCGGGCTGATTGCCGTCGTCTGCGCAGCCCTCGCGAGCAGGACGGCAGAGAAGACCCGACCGCCTGTCGCCTGAACCGGAGACCGTCAGCCGCAAAGCCGGAGAGGCAGACGGGCCCGCACCGGATCGTCAGCCGCCGACGTACGCCGCCAGGTGTTCGCCGGTGAGGGTGGAGCGGTTGGCGACGAGGTCGGCGGGGGTGCCCTCGAAGACGATCTGGCCACCGTCGTGGCCGGCACCGGGGCCGAGGTCGATGATCCAGTCGGCGTGCGCCATGACCGCCTGGTGGTGCTCGATGACGATCACCGACTTCCCCGAGTCGACCAGGCGGTCGAGGAGGCCCAGCAGTTGCTCCACGTCGGCCAGGTGCAGGCCGGTGGTCGGCTCGTCGAGGACGTAGACGCCGCCTTTCTCGGCCATGTGGGTGGCCAGCTTGAGGCGTTGCCGCTCGCCGCCGGACAGGGTGGTGAGCGGTTGACCCAGGCTGAGGTAGCCGAGCCCGACGTCGGCGAGCCGGTTGAGGATGGCGTGCGCGGCCGGCGTACGGGCGTCACCGGCGCCGAAGAACTTCTCCGCCTCCGTCACCGACATCGCGAGCACCTCGCTGATGTCGCGACCGCCGAGGCGGTACTCCAGCACCGACGCCTGGAACCGCTTGCCCTCGCAGTCCTCGCAGGGTGCGGCGACGCCGGCCATCATCCCCAGGTCCGTGTAGATCACGCCGGCGCCGTTGCAGCTCGGGCAGGCGCCCTCGGAGTTGGCGCTGAACAGCGCCGGCTTCACACCGTTGGCCTTCGCGAACGCCTTGCGGATCGGGTCCAGCAGCCCGGTGTACGTGGCCGGGTTGCTCCGCCGCGAGCCACGGATCGCGCCCTGGTCGATCGACACCACACCCGCACCGGGAGGGATGGACCCGTGCACCAGGGAACTCTTGCCGGAGCCGGCGACCCCGGTCACCACGACGAGCACTCCGAGGGGTACGTCGACGTCGACGTTCCGGAGGTTGTTGGCGGTCGCGCCACGGATCTCCAGCTTGCCGGTGGGCGTGCGGACCTTCTCCTTGAGGGCCGCCCGGTCGTCGAGGTGGCGGCCGGTGATGGTGCCGCTGGCGCGTAGGCCCTCCAGGCTGCCCTCGTAGCAGACGGTGCCGCCGTCGGTGCCGGCGCCGGGCCCGAGGTCGACGACGTGGTCGGCGATGGCGATGGCCTCCGGCTTGTGCTCCACGACGAGCACGGTGTTGCCCTTGTCGCGCAGTTGGAGCAGCAGCTCGTTCATCCGCTGGATGTCGTGCGGGTGCAGCCCGATCGTCGGCTCGTCGAAGACGTAGGTGACGTCGGTGAGCGACGAGCCGAGGTGGCGGATCATCTTGGTGCGCTGCGCCTCACCGCCGGAGAGGGTGCCCGACGGCCGGTCCAGCGAGAGGTAGCCCAGCCCGATCTCCTCGAACGAGTCGAGAAGGTGTTGCAGCCCGGCCAGCAGCGGGGCCACCGACGGCTCGTCGATGCCGCGCACCCAGGCGGCGAGGTCGCTGATCTGCATCGCGCACGCGTCGGCGATGTTCTTACCCTTGATCTTCGACGACCGGGCCTCCTGGCTGAGCCGGGTGCCGGCGCACTCGGGGCAGGTCGTGAACGTCACCGCCCGCTCCACGAAGGCGCGGATGTGCGGTTGCAACGCGTCGATGTCCTTGGAGAGGAAGGACTTCTGGATCGACGGGATGAGGCCCGCGTACGTCAGGTTGATGCCGTCGATCTTGATCTTGGTGGGCTCCCGGTGCAGCAGGTCGTGCTGCTCCCGCTTGGTGAACTTGCCGATCGGCTTGTCCGGGTCGAAGTAACCGCAGCCCCGGAAGATCCGGCCGTACCAGCCCTCCATGCTGTAACCGGGGATCGTGATCGCACCCTCGTTGAGCGAGAGCTTGTCGTCGTAGAGCGCGGTCAGGTCGATGTCGGTGACCGCGCCCATGCCCTCACACCGGGGGCACATGCCACCGAGTCGGGTGAAGGTCGCCTTCTCGGTCTTCGTCTTGCCGGCACCCCGCTCGACGGTGATCGCGCCGGTGGCCTTCACCGAGGGGACGTTGAAGGAGTACGCGTTGGGCGAGCCGATGTGCGGCTGCCCGAGCCGGCTGAACAGGATGCGCAGCATCGCGTTGGCGTCGGTGGCGGTGCCCACGGTGGACCGGGAGTTGGCGCCCATCCGCTCCTGGTCCACGATGATCGCCGTCGTCAGACCGTCCAGCAGGTCGACCTCGGGGCGTGCCAGCGTCGGCATGAAGCCCTGCACGAACGCGCTGTACGTCTCATTGATCATCCGCTGCGACTCGGCGGCGATGGTGCCGAACACCAGCGAGCTCTTGCCGGAGCCGGAGACACCGGTGAACACCGTCAGCCGCCGCTTCGGGATCTCGACGCTGACGTCCCTGAGGTTGTTGACGCGTGCGCCCTGCACGCGGATCAGGTCGTGACTGTCGGCGACGTGTGGCGTGGACGGCTGGACGGCCGTGCTCATCGTGTCTCCATCTGTCGGGCGCGGATGACTCAGCGCACTTCCTGGATGCGGACCATGTTGCCCGCCGGGTCGCGGAAGGCACAGTCCCGCACGCCGTACGGCTGCTCGGTCGGCTCCTGGACCACCTCGGCGTCGCTGGCCTCCAGCTTGGCGAAGGTGGCGTCGAGGTCGGTGGTGGCGAGGTTGACGCCGAAGTAGCTGCCCTTGGCCATCAACTCGAGGATGGTCTGCCGCTCGTCGTCGGTGATGCCCGGGTTGGCGGCCGGCGGGTGCAGGACGATGGACGTGCTGGGCTGGCCGGCCGGCCCGACCGTGATCCAGCGCATCCCCTCGTACCCGACGTCGAGGCGGACCTCGAAGCCGAGAACGTCCCGGTAGAAGGCCAGCGAGGCCTCCGGGTCGGTGTGCGGAAGGAAGCTCGAGTGAATGGTGATGTCCATGCCGGTCACGCTAACTGCGGCTCGGCGGGCCGCGCTTCTCGATTCCTGACCGGTCTGGTCACCTGCTTCGCCACGCACGACGGCATCCCCGCCGTCGCCTGTGCCGCCTGCCGCCGGTAGACGCTGGGCGGCACACCGACCAGCTCGGTGAAGCGGGTGCTGAAGGTGCCCAGCGACGAACATCCGACGGCGAAACAGACATCGGTGACACTCTGGTCGCCGCGACGCAGCAGGGCCATGGCCCGCTCGATCCGGCGAGTCATGAGATAGCTGTAGGGGGATTCGCCATAGGCGACCCGGAACTCGCGGCTGAGATGCCCGGCCGACATGTGCGCACCACGGGCGAGCGCCTCGACGTCCAGCGGAGACGCGTACTCCCTGTCGATCCGGTCGCGGACCCGGCGCAGCACCGCGAGGTCGGCGAGGCGCTGGGTCGCGTCAGTCCTGCTGCTCACCTGGCAGATCGTGCCACAACCCACCGACAATCGGCCGCCAGCCGGCCGCGAGCGCGGCCAGGGAGGCCGACTCAGCCCGGCCGCGAGCGCGGCGGTCGAGCCTGGTCAGCCGGCCTCGCGCCGGGCGCGGGCGCGGCGCTTCCCCTCGTGCATGGCCTGCACCCGGGCCACCGGGATGGTCCGGCCCTCGGCGATCAGGTCGGCGGGGAGTGACTGCGGGGCCGGCATCAGCGCCGCCCACGGGTCGCCGTCGGCGAGCAGCGTCGGCGCGGTCCGGATGGTGAAGTCGGCGGGGGTCACCTCGGTCAGGTCGGCCCAGTCGACCGGGAACGAGACCGGCATCCCGGGGCGCAGCCGAGGGCTGTACGCGGCGGCGACCGTCGCACCGCCCGCGCGGGTGGCGTCCACGAACACCCGACCGCCCCGGTCCTCCTTGATGTACGCCGTGGTCGCCAGCGTCGGGTCGAGCCGCTCGGCGCGGACGGCGAGTGCCCGGGTGGCGGCGGCCAACTCCTCGGCCGTCGGCTCCTCGGTCACCGGGACGAAGACGTGCACGCCCTTGGCGCCGCTGGTCTTGACCGCGCCGGCCAGACCGGCGTCGGCGAGCGCCTGACGGACCAGCAGGGCCGCGCCGACCGCCGCGCGGAACCCGTCGCCCTCGGGTGGATCCAGGTCGAGCACCAGATGGGTCGGGCGGTGCAGGTCGGCCGTGGTCGCCAGCGTCGGGTGGTACTCCACCGCCCGCTGGTTGGCGAACCAGAGCAGGGTGCGCCGGTCGTCGCAGAGGGCGTACGAGATCTCACGCTGCGACGCCTCCGCCCAGACCGACGTCCGACGCACCCACTCCGGGGTGTAGCGGGGCAGGTTCTTCTGCATGAACGGCGGCTGGCCGGGGCGGACCCGGATCACCGACAGCGGCCGGCCGGCCAGGTGCGGGAGGATGCGGTCGTGGACCGCGTCGAGGTAGTCGACCAGGTCACGCTTCGTCGCGTCGTCGCGGTCGGACAGCGGCTGGTCCAGATTGGTCAGGGCCACGCCGTCCCGGGTCTCGTCAGCCTTGCTCACCCGACCACCCTCCCGGCCCCGGTGCCGCCGGTCAACCGGACCTGCCGATCGTCGTCGGTGCTCGTCGTGGCCGGACCCGACGGTTCGGCGTCCGGCGACGACCCGGCCGAGCGTCGGGGCAGTGTCGTCACCGCCACCAGCAGTGCGGCGACCACCAGCCCGGCGGCCACGGCGAACGCGGTCCGGTAGCCGCCGGCCAGCGCGGCGGTCTCGGCCCAGCCGGCGGCCCGTAGGCCGTCGCTGCGACTGGCGGCCAGGGTGGCCAGCACGGCCAGGCCGACAGCGCCGCCGACCTGCTGGGTGGTGTTGGCGAGGCCGGAGGCGAGCCCGGCGTCCGCGTCGGTCGCGCCGGCCATGGCCAGTGTGGTGACCGCCGGCAGGGTCAGACCGCCGGCCAAACCGAAGATCAACATCGCGGGGAGTACGTCCACCGCGTAGACGCCGTCGACGGGGAGCCGCGCGAGCAGCAGGAAACCGACAGTCGCCAGGCCGAGCCCGGCGAGGAGCACGCTCCGGGCACCCCAGCGGGCGATCAGCCGACCGGCCAGTCCGAGCGAGACCACGGCGATCGTCACCGGGGTGGGCAGGAAGGCCCAGCCGGTGGCCGACGCGCCCAGCCCGAGCACCACCTGCAACTCCACGGCGAGCAGGAACTGGAAGCCGAAGTACGCGCAGACCATGAGGAACTGCACCGCGTTCGCCGCCACCAGGCCTGGGACGCGCAGCACCCGGGGCGGCAACAGCGGGGTGGTCGCCGTCCGCTGACGTACCGCGAACCCGCCGAGCAGCAGCGCCGCGAGCACCGCCGTGACGAGGGTGCGGGCGCTGGTCCAGCCGTGCTCGGCGGTGCCCACGATGCCCAGCACGGCGGCCATCAGACCGGCGGTGGCGAGCAGTGCGCCGGGCACGTCCAGCCCGGCCCGCAGGCCGATCCCCCGTTCGGCGGGGAGCCGGCGGACGGCGGCGAGCAGGATGACCGCACCGATCGGCAGGTTGACCAGGAAGATCGACCGCCAGCCGGCCACGTCGGTGAGTACCCCTCCGGCGACAGTGCCCACCGACGCGCCGGCAGCGCCGGTGAAGCTGAACACGGCGATGGCACGGGCCCGTTCGGCCGCCTCGGGATAGAGCCGCACGATCATGCCGAGGCTGACCGCCATCGCCAGGGCGCCACCCACGCCCTGCCCGAAACGTGCGCCGACCAGCACCGCCGGTCCGGTGGCGACCGCGCACGCGAGCGAGGACGCCGTGAACAGCGCGACGCCGGCCAGGAACACCGTCCGTCGGCCGAGCAGGTCACCGAGGCGTCCGGCGAGCAGCAGCAGCCCGCCGAACGCGACCAGGTAGGCGTTGACCACCCAGGCCAGACCGGCGGCGGTGAAACCCAGATCCCGTTGTACGGCGGGCAGCGCCACCGCGACGACCGTGCCATCCAGAATGATCATCAGGCTGCCGGCGCAGAGAACCAGCATGGCCGGCCAGCGGGATGGGACGACACTCTCCACGACACTCCTCCTAGGTGCACGGTTTGTTACCGAGGTCATCGTCTGTGACCATGAGCCGGAGCGGAAGGAGGCACTGTTGTGTCCCAGAGGAACAGCGATGTGTCCGCGCAGGTCGCAGCCGACGTGGCCTGCACGGCCGACAACGTGCCGTTCACCCCCGGCCAGGCACGGGCGTGCACCGTCCGCGAGGTGCTCGACCGGGTCGGCGGCAAATGGAGCATCAGCATCCTGGTGTCCGCCTCGCACGGCCCGGTGCGCTTCACCGAGTTGGAGCGGCACGTCGAGGGGATCAGTCGGCGGATGCTCACGCTGACCCTGCGCAACCTGGAACGGGACGGCCTGCTGCGCCGCACGGTCTATCCGACCGTCCCGCCCAAGGTCGAGTACACGGCGACCCCGATGGCGCTGGAGCTCTACGAGTCACTGGTGGCGCTGACCAACTGGGCCGAGCGGCATCGCCGGGCCATCGCCGAGGCGCGGACCAGGTACGACGCCGAGCACGCCGAGTGAAACGCGCCCGGGGTGTGGCGAACACCACCGCTTCGTTCTGACCGATCGGTCAGGGTCTGACCGATCGGTCAGGCATGCTGGTCTGCGGAGGTGGACCAGTGATGGCCAGAGCGGTGTCCGAGACGCACGGCGAGATCCTCGCCGCGGCGGCGCGGCGGTTCGCGGTGACCGGCTACCGGGGCACCTCGCTGCAGGACATCGCCCGTGAGGTGGGCTGCTCCAAGGCCACCGTCCTCTACCACTTCGCCAACAAGGAAGCCCTGCTCGCCGAGCTGATGGCCCCGGCGATCGGCGTGCTGCGGGACCTCGACGACCGGCTCACCGGCCTGACCGGAGCGGCGGCCCAGGAGGTCGCCGCGCAGGGTTTCGTCGACCTCGCGGTCCGGTTCCGGCGAGAGATAGCGGTGCTCCGCGGCGAGTTCCCCGAACTGCTGTGCCAGCCGGCCTTCGCACACATCCAGCAGATCTCCGACCGGCTGCGCGACGCGTTGGCCGGTCACTCCGACCGGCCGGGCGCCCGGATCGCCGCCTTGGTGTTGCTCGCCGGAATCTCCGAGGCGTGTGCCGAGTTCGCGGACATCCCCGACGACGAACTGCGCCCCGCCCTGCTCACCCTCGTCCGACGGGCCGTCGAGCCCGTCGCCGTTCCCCTGCCCCAACCACCCACGACCGAGGACAAGGACTCCTGATGGCCACCCTGCTCTACCGGCTCGGCCGGGGCGCGTTGCGCCGGCGACGGCTCGTCGTCGCGCTCTGGCTCGTCGTACTCGTCGTCGCCGGCCTGGCCGCGGCGACCCTGCGCGGCCCGACGGCGAGCAACTTCACCATGCCCGGCACCGAGAGCCAACGCGCGCTCGATCTGCTCGCCGAGCAGTTCCCCGCCGCCAGCGGCGCCACCGGCACCATCACGGTCAAGGCACCGGCCGACGGCCGACTGGCCACCCCGGAGGGCCAGACCGTGGTCCGGGAGCTGGTCCAGCAGGCGTCCACACTGCCCGGCGTGGTCGGCGCCGTCGACCCGTTCCAGGTCGGCGCGGTCACCCCCAACGGCCGGTACGCGCTGGTCCAGGTCCAGTTCGCGACCGGCGGGGACGAGGTGACCGACGAGCAGCGCACCGCGTACGAGCAGGTGGGTGCGGCGGCGAAGGCCCAGGGATGGCAGGTCGCCCCGGGCGGCGAGGTGCTCGGCGGCGAGCCTGAGATCGGCTCCACCGAGGCGCTCGGCGTCCTGGTCGCCGCGATCGTCCTGATCATCACGTTCGGCTCCCTGGTCGCGGCCGGCATGACCATGCTCAACGCGCTGATCGGTGTGGGCGTCGGGATGGCGGGCCTGTTCGCGCTCAGCGGCGCGATCCAACTGACCAGCACCGCACCGATCCTGGCGCTGATGCTCGGACTCGCGGTCGGCATCGACTACTCGCTGTTCATCACCTCCCGGCACCGGCAGAACCTGCTCGACGGCCTGTCCCCGGAGGAGGCGGTCGGCCGTGCGGTCGGCACCGCCGGCTCCGCGGTGGTCTTCGCCGGTGCCACGGTGGTCATCGCGCTGGCCGGGCTCGCCGTGGTGAACATCCCGTTCCTCACCGTGATGGGTCTCGCCGCCGCCGGAACGGTCACCGTCGCGGTCCTCGTCGCGATCACCCTCCAGCCGGCACTGCTCGGCTTCGCTGGCCGTCGGGTGCTCCCCCGTCGGCTGCGGACGGTCGCCACCGACGGCACCACGGCCACCGACGGCACGTCGGACACCGAGTCGGACGTCACCGACCGACCGGCCGCCGTCGAGGACCGCTCCGCGTTCGGCTTCCGCTGGGCACGGATGGTCACGCGGTTCCGCGTACCCGTCATCCTGGTCGGTCTGCTCGGCCTCGGCCTGCTCGCGCTGCCCACGCCGGACATGCGGCTGGCCCTGCCGGGCGCCGCGACGGCCGCCGTCGGCTCACCCGCCCGGGTGGCGAACGACCTGACCGTCGAGGGCTTCGGACCGGGCTTCACCGGCCGACTCGCGGTGGTCGTCGCCGGTGACACGCCCGAGGCCACCTCGGGCGCCGTGCCGCAGGTGACCGCGCTGCTGCAACGCACCGAGAACGTCCTCGCGGTGGCCCCGCCGCAGCTCAGCCCGGACGGTCGGACGGCGCTGCTCGGCGTGGTGCCCAAGACCGGCCCCACCGACGAGGCCACAGAGACCCTGGTGCACGACATCCGTGACTCGGTGAGCGGAATCCGTGACGCGGACGTGCTGCTCACCGGCGTCACGGCGATCGGCATCGACGTCTCCGAGAAGCTCTCCGACGCGCTACCGGTCTACCTGTTGCTGGTGGTCGGGCTCTCGGTGCTGCTGCTCATGCTGGTGTTCCGCTCGCTGCTGGTGCCGGTCAAGGCCGCGCTGGGCTTCCTGCTCACCGTCGCCGCCACGTTCGGCATCACGGTGGCGGTCTTCCAGCAGGGACACCTCGCCGACCTGGTCGGTCTGGACACCCCGGGCCCCCTGATCAGCTTCCTGCCGATCCTGCTCATCGGCATCCTGTTCGGGCTCGCGATGGACTACGAGGTCTTCCTGGTGTCCCGGATGCGGGAGGACTTCGTCCACGGTGAGTCGGCCCGCCAGGCCACCATCAGCGGCATGGGGCACGGCGCGCGGGTCGTCACCGCCGCCGCACTGATCATGATCTCGGTCTTCGGGGGCTTCGTCTTCCTGGAGGACCCGGTGATCAAGTCGATGGGCTTCGCTCTCGCCATCGGCGTCGCCATCGACGCGTTCGTGGTCCGGATGACCATCGTCCCGGCGGTCATGTCACTGCTCGGCGACCGCGCCTGGTGGCTGCCGCGCTGGCTCAACCGCGCCCTGCCGAACGTCGACATCGAGGGCGAGGGCCTGCGCACCCAGCTCAAGGAGCGCACCCCGACCCCCGTCTGATCGCGCTTCGAAAGGATCATGGAGTTGTGGTGCCCGTCGCGCCCCGGTCAGGGGCCTTCGTCCAGCACCACAACTCCATGATCGACGCGACTCAGACGCCCGCGGGGTAGGTTTCCATCTCGCCGGGGGCAGCCGGGACCGGCAGCGGGTGCAGGGCTGTCGTCTCGTCGCACCAGATGAAGGCGTCGTAGCGGTCACCCAGGCGGGTCGGGACGTAGTTGCCCCAGGACTCGAACGACGGGTCGTAGACGACACCGATCGCCCGATGGTCAGTGGTGTCGGTGACCCAGCCCGGTTGGTCGTCACCACCGAAGATCAGCACCGCCCGCTCCGGCATCAGCTCGTGCAACCGGCGCTCGATCGACCCCTCGCGGGCCGGAGGCACCACCATCGCCTCGGCCGGCGAACCCCAGCGGGGAGCGGCGATCGCGGTGCCCCGGTACGTACCGAAGCCGATCAGGGCGACGGCGTCCTCGCCGTGCCGTTCCCTGGCCAACTGACCGATGTTGACCATCCCGTCGGCGGTCATGTCGGTGGCCCGGGCATCCCCGACGTGCGTGTTGTGCGCCCAGACGATCCCTCGGGCGTCCGGCCCGTACCGGTCCAGCAGCCGGTCCAGGGTGTCCTGCATGTGGGTGTCGCGGATGTTCCAGGAATCCGGCCCGCCGGCCACCATCGCCCGGTAGTAACGCTCCGCGCCGGCCACCACCTCCGCGTTCTGCCAGGCCGAGAAGCTGTCCGGGCCGTCGGAGAGAGCGTGTTCACGGGTCCGGGCGAGCAGCCGGACCACCTCCTCCTCGCACCGGGCCGAGACGAACCTGGAGGCTGCGCCGTACTCCTCGACCCTCTTGCCGTACGGCTCGAAGCACCGGTACGCGTCCTGCGCCGCCTCCAGCGACTTCGGGTCCTCCTCCCCCAGGTAGTCGAAGATCGCTTGCATCGACTCCCAGAGGCTGTACACGTCGAGCCCGTGGAACCCGGCCCGTTGGTCCTCCGGCCGCTCCACGTTCCAGGCGCGCAACCAACTGGTGAATCGGGCCACCTCGGCGTTGGCCCACATCCAGGTCGGCCACCGCTCGAACTGGTCGAGTGCGAGCTGCGGTTCGAGCGCGCCGCCCGGCGCGGCGGTCACCGCCCGGTGCACCCGATCACAGTCCGGCCAGTCACCCTCCACGGCGACGAAGGAGAAGCCGCACTCCGCGATCAACCGACGGGTGAGCTGCTCACGCAACCGGTAGTAGTCGTAACTGCCGTGGGTGGACTCGCCGATCATCACCACCCGGGCGTCCCGGACGCGCTCCAGCAACGGGTCGAAATCGCTCGGCGCGCCGAGCCGCTGAACCAGCATGCCAGCGGCTACCCGACCGCCCCACCGACAAACCGCAACCCGCCCCCCGGCGGCCGCACACCCTCTTCCCTCGGTGATCAAGAGGTTTGCGTCACGACACGCCGTGCCGCATGACGTAGACCTACCACCCACTGGGTCGTGCCGCCCCCACCCCCGGGACGCGCGGCACCGGCGAGGGGCGGGCCACACGCTCCCGGGGCCGGCGTCTGGACTGCCGCCAAGATCCGCGCACTTTCCGGGATGTTGCTGCCTCCCGGACGTCCGAGGCAGCAACATCCCCGAACTTGTGCGGATCTTGGCCACGCGACGCCAAGATCGCGCTCGAACCAGGCAGTAGTGGCCTCACAGGCGCGCCGACACCACTACATCAATGATCGAGCGCGATCTTGGCGTGGGCCTGGGGTGATCACCAGGGCGGTGGATGGGGGCCGGGGGGTTAGGCGGGGAGGGGGACGGTGCGGGATTCGGCGCGGGCGGTCTCGGCGGCGGCGATGATCTCGACGACCTCGCGGCCGAAGCGGACGTCGCAGCGGTGGTCCCGCGTACCGGCCCGCACCTGCTCGATCAACTGGTCGATGGCGACGCCGAACGCGGTGGCGGCGTCGTTCTCGCCGAACGGGACGTTCTCGATGCCGTTCTCGCCGTAGAACACGAACTCCCGGGTCATCGACTCGGTCGGGGCGTCCAGGGAGAGCGAGGCGCTGCTCGTGGCACCGCCCTCGTGGGTGAGCAGCAGGTGCACCATGCCGCTCGGTCCGTCCATCGCCGCCACCTGGGTCACCCGACCCAGCACGGGCAGGAGGATGGAGAGCGCGTGCGGGGCGATGTCCCAGAGCGCGCCGTGCTCCCGACGCCACAACGAACCACCGTACGGGCTGCCCTCCTGGAAGATCGAGGCGAACGCGGTGGTCCGGCCGTGCTGCCAACCCCCGGCGGCGGCGGTCGCGGCGAGGAACGCCGTCACGTTCGGCTGGAAGCGCTGGGTGAAGAAGACGACCGAGGCGACCCCGGACTCCTCGGCGGCGGCCACCACCCGGTCGGCGTCGGCCACGCTGAGCGCCAGCGGCTTGTCCAACAGCAGGTGCCGCCCGGCGGAGGCGGCCCGGACCGCGATGTCGGCCTGGACGTCCGGCGGCAGGGCGACGGCGACCGCCTCGCACTGCTCGATCAGCGCGTCGACGTCGGCGTAGGCGGGCACCCCGTACCGCTCGGCCAGCGCGGCGGCGCGCTCCGGGTTGCGACCCCACACCCCGACCAACTCCGCGTCCGGGTGGGCGTGCAACGCCTTCCCGTGCGTCTCGATCGCCCAGTGACCGGTGCCGAACAAACCGAACCGCAGCACGTGTACCTCCGCTTTTCCCCCCGCCGTGGCGACGCCACGGACGTGATCCACGCTAGTCGCCCCACCAGCCACGACGGCGGCGGGTTCGACCAATCGAAGCGGCCCACTCCCCGTTTCCCAGGGGCCCTTCCCCGGCAACGCCAGGTCCGTTTGCCGCCAGACACACCGGGTTCCGGGCGGCAGCCTCGACGGCATGCCGAACACGAACCCACCATCGACCAGCGGCCCGGTCGCCTTCGCCCACTGGTACGACTTCGCCGAGGGCGGGCCCGTGCACCAGGGCCTGCTGCCGTTCCCGGCGAGCGCGCCCGCACCGTTCGAGGTCGCTCGCTGGTCGGTGGCGCCGAACACCTCCAACGACCTCGATGTCCATCGCTCCCGCGAAGTGTGGATCATCGTGTCCGGCACGGGAACCCTGACCTTCGGCGACCAGACGAGCGTGCTGCGGGCCGGGGACGTCGCGGCGTTCGACAGCAGGGTGCCGCACCAGATCCGCAACGACGGACCGGACCCGCTCCTCGCCGTCTCCGTGTACTGGTTGCAGGGCAGCGACTGACGGACGCGAGCCGAGGCGGGTTCAGCCGTTTACTACAACGGTTAGTAGGCTGTGCCGGTGACCGAGGCAACGACCGGGTGGGGCCGGTGACCAGCGTGGGCGTCGACTCACCGGTGGACGGGATCGTCGCGACGGTGCCGATCGTGCTGTCGCTGCTCGTCGCGGTGTGGGCGCTGGTCGTGGCGGTGCGCCAACGACCGCCGGACCGGGTGCAGTTCGTCGGCCT
This sequence comes from Micromonospora sp. WMMD964, assembly GCF_029581455.1. Classification (NCBI taxonomy): domain Bacteria; kingdom Bacillati; phylum Actinomycetota; class Actinomycetes; order Micromonosporales; family Micromonosporaceae; genus Micromonospora; species Micromonospora sp. WMMD964. The sequence continues at coordinate 6,790,803 of NZ_CP120860.1, forward strand.
GGCCGTACTCGAGGTGTCGTTGCTCGTGCTGGGCGTGCTGGCGCTCGTCGCGGTGGGCGGCGGGGACCGGCCCGGCGAGCCCGGGGCCTTCTTCGGTTACCTGGTCACGCTCGTGTGCCTGCCACCGCTGGCCTGGGTGCTGGCCCGGATGGAGCCGACCCGGTGGGGTTCGGCCATCGTGTGCGCGGTCTGCCTGGTGATCCCGGTGGTGGTGGTCCGGTTGCAGCAGACCTGGGAGGTGCTCGGTGGTTGAGACCGCATCGGCTCGACGCCGCACGAACTCCGGCCCCGGTCGGCTGCTGATCGCGGTCTACCTGCTCTTCGCCATCGCCGCGACCAGCCGGGCGGGTTTGCAGATCGCGACGAAGTTCGACGAGGCCCCGGTCGCGTACCTGCTGTCCGCGCTGGCCGCGCTCATCTACATCGTGGCGGCCGTGGGGCTGGCCCGGGCCGGGCACACCGGCCGACGGGTGGCGTTGGCCTGCTGCTCCGTGGAGCTGGTCGGCGTGGTCGCGGTCGGCATCCTGAGCCTCGTCGACAAGGAACTGTTCCCGGACGAGACGGTGTGGTCGCAGTTCGGCAGCGGGTACGGCTACATCCCGCTGGTGTTGCCGGTGCTCGGCCTGATCTGGCTCTGGCGCACCCGCCGCGACCCCGCCTGACCCGGCGGCGGAGGCGTTCCCCGCACGAGGGAACGCCCCGCCGGGGTACGAGTCAGTCCCGTGGGCCGCCCGCCACGTAGATGACCTGGCCGGACACGAATCCGGCGCCCTCGCTCGCCAGGAACGAGATGGTGTGCGCGACATCCTCCGGCCGCCCCGGACGGCGCACCGGGATCTCGGCGGCGGCGTGCTTCTGGAAGTCGTCGAAGTCGACCTTCATCCGCGCGGCGGTGGCCGCGGTCATGTCCGTGACGATGAAGCCGGGCGCGACCGCGTTGACCGTCACCCCGAACGGCCCCAGCTCGATGGCGAGCGTCTTGGTGAAGCCCTGGAGGCCGGCCTTGGCGGCGGCGTAGTTCGCCTGGCCCCGGTTGCCCAGCGCCGAGGTGCTGGAGAGGTTGACGATCCGGCCCCACTTGCGCTCCACCATGTGCTTCTGCGCGGCCTGGCTGAACAGGAACGCGCCCCGCAGGTGTACGCCCATCACGGTGTCCCAGTCGGCGCTGGTCATCTTGAAGAGCAGGTTGTCCCGCAGCACACCGGCGTTGTTGACCAGGACGGTGGGCGCGCCCAACTCGGTGGCGATCCGTTCCACGGCCGCCTCCACCTGCTCCCGGTCGGACACGTCGGCGCCCACGCCCAGCGAACGGCCGCCTGCGGCGGCGATGGCGTCGACCGTCTCCTTGGTGGCCGCCTCCTCGATGTCGACCACGGCGACAGCCATCCCGTCGGCGGCCAACCGCCGGGCGGTGGCCGCGCCGATACCGCGCGCGGCTCCGGTGACGATGGCGACGCGGGGCTCCTCCGACATGACTACCTCCGAGTAACTTGGGTGATCGGAGGAGCTTAGCGTCAGAACCCCCGGCCCCGGCATAGGCGAATCCACCGGTATCCGTGCCCGGAGACCTTCACCGCGCCGAGCTTGCCCAGCTCGCCGTAACCCCGGTCGGTGAGCACGTCGATCGGCAGGTCGGCCTCGGGTTCGAGACTGCTCAGGTCCACCTCGACGTCGTCGGTGCCCAGGTTGTGCAGGAACACCATGGTCCCGGTCGGCCCGTCCGCCCGGTGCGCGAGCACGCCGGCCGGCATCGCCACGTCGATGTGGGTGGTCGAGCCGGAGCCGATCTCGGGGGCCTCGCGCAGCGTACGGATCATCCGCTCGAACCAGGCGAGCAACGACTTCGGGTCGCTGCGCTGGGCGGTGACGTTGACGTTCTGGTAGCCGAACTCACCCTTGTCGATCACCGGGCGGACCAGCTTCTCCGGGTCCGCCGTGGAGAATCCGGCGTTCGGCTGGTACGACCACTGCATCGGGGTACGGATCGCCTCCCGACCGGGCAGCGACAGGTTCTCGCCCATCCCGATCTCCTCGCCGTAGCGCAACACCGGCGTGCCGCGCATCGAGAACTGCAGGGCGTACGCCAGTTCGATGCGCCGCCGGTCGTTACCGAGCATCGGGGCGAACCGGCGACGGATGCCCCGGTCGTAGATGCGCATGTTCTCGTCCGGGCCGAACTGCGCGTACACCTGGTTGCGTTGTTCGGTGGTGAGCCGGGACAGGTCGATCTCGTCGTGGTTACGCAGGAAGGTGGCCCACTGCCCGCCGACCGGCAGCTTCGGGGTGTCGCGCAGCGCCTCGATCAACGACTCCGGGTCCTCCCGGGCCAGGGCGAGCATGAGCCGACCGTTGAGCATGAAGTCGAAGAGCATGTGGATCCGGTTGCCGGAGCCGCTGGAGTCGCCGAAGAACGTGGGTAGCTGGTCCGGCTCGACGTTCGCCTCGGCCAACAGGACGGCGTCGCCACGGCGCCACTGCACGTGCTGGCGCATCTCGGTGAGGAACTCGAAGTCCTTCGGGGAGTTCGGGTTACCCGGCTCGGTCAGCTCGATGATGAACGGCACCGCGTCCATCCGGAAGCCGGAGACGCCGAGCTGGAGCCAGAACGACATGATCTTCTTGACCTCGGCCCGGACCTCCGGGTTGGCGAAGTTCAGGTCCGGCTGGAACTTGTAGAACCGGTGGTAGAACCACGCCTTGGCGGTCCGGTCGTAGCTCCAGGTCTCGTTCTGCTCGCCGGGGAAGACCATGCCCTGGTGCCGGTCGTCCGGCTCGGTGTCGGACCAGACGTACCAGTCCCGGTACGGCGAGTCCGGCGAGGAGCGGGCGGACTGGAACCACGGGTGCTCGTCGGAGGTGTGGTTGACGACCAGGTCGATGATCACGCGGATGCCCCGGTTCTGCGCCTGGTGCAGCAGCTCGGCGAAGTCCCCCAGGGTGCCGAAGCGCGGGTCCACGTTGTAGAAGTCGGTGACGTCGTAGCCGTCGTCACGGTTGGGCGACGGGTGGATCGGGTGCAGCCACAGGCAGGTCACCCCGAGACGGGCCAGATAGTCCAATCTTCCGATCAGCCCCCGGATGTCACCGACCCCGTCGCCGTCGGAGTCGGCGTACGTGTCGATGTCGAGGCAGTAGACGACGGCTTCGGAATACCAACGGTCACCCATGCCGGAGGAACATCTCCGAACGATCAGCTCGGCAAACCCTTGGTTATCGTGCCCGTCATGGGAGACGACCTCGTACCACCGAGCGAACCGTTGGACTGGTCCCGGGGGCGGTGGCTGCACCCGCCGGTACGCGTCGAGGAGCGGCCGACCGGTGAGCTGGTCGTGGAACCGGCGGCCGGAAGCGACCTGTGGCGGCGGACCAGCTACGGATTCGTCCACGACGACGCTCCGGCCCTGCTGGCGCCCCTTCCCGTGGGCACGGCCATGGAGGTGGGTTTCCGGCTCGACTTCTCGGCGCAGTTCGACCAAACGGGTGTGCTCGTCCGGGTCGACGAACGGACCTGGACCAAGGCCGGTGTCGAGATGAGTGACGGCGAGTCGCAGCTCGGCGCGGTGGTGACCCGGGAGTTCTCCGACTGGTCGGTGGCGCCGGTGCCGCAGTGGTCGGGCCGGGAGGTGACAGTGCGGGTCAGCCGCGCCGGCGACGCGTTGACCGTCCGCGCCCGGGCCGACGACGAGCCGTGGCGACTGGTCCGGCTCACCCCGCTGGATCCGACGGCGGAGGCGATGGCCGGTCCGTTCTGCTGCGCGCCGTCCCGCGCCGGCCTGACCGTGGTGTTCACTGGTTGGCGGCAGGGGCCGGCGGACGCCGCGCTGCACCCGGAGGTGTAACGACCGGCCCGGTCGGGTATGACCACCCGATCCCCCGGAGCCGACGCGGAAGGACGACCATGGCGTACGCCCAGAGTGGCGACCCGTCCGAGTTCACCGGGCTGACCGGGTGGGTGGCCACCGTGATCGAGGCCATGGGCCCGGTCGGCGTGGCGCTGCTGGTGGCGTTGGAGAGCATCGTCCCACCCATCCCCAGCGAGATCGTGTTGGCGATGGCCGGCTTCCTCGCTCACGAGGGCCGGTTCAACGTGGTGGTCGTGGTGGTGGCCGCGACCGTCGGTTCGCTCGTCGGCGCGCTGGTGCTCTACTGGCTCGGCGCGGCGCTCGGCGAGGACCGGCTCAAGCGGTGGCTGGACCGCATCCCGCTGGTGGACAGCGACGACCTGGAGAGGGCCGACCGTTGGTTCGAGCGGCACGGCCGGTGGGCGGTGTTGATCGGCCGGGTGGTGCCGGTGGTCCGGAGTCTGGTCTCCGTTCCGGCCGGGGCCAACCGGATGCCGCTCGGCGAGTTCATCCTGTTCACCACGATCGGCAGCGGGGTGTGGAACGGATTGATCGTGGGGGCCGGCTACGCGCTGGGCAGCCGGTGGCAGGACGTCGAGCGCTACAGCGACTGGTTCAACTACGCGATCGGCGCGGTCTTCGTGGTGATGGTGGTCGCCTGGGTGGTCCGCAAGCTTCGGCGACGCCGGGACCGCGACGACCGGCGGTCGGTGACCGCCGGTCGCTGATCCGCGCTACCGGTTGCCGCTGGCACAGACGCCAGCCAGGACTGTCAGGGCAGGGTGTCCAGGTGCGGGGCCACCGTGCGGGCGAAGGTGTTGCCGTTGCTGACGTCCCAGTTCACCGACCAGGTCATCGCACCGCGGATGCCGGGATAGGTGCGCGGCGGGCGGAAGCTGCCGCAGTTGGTGCCCCGGGCCAGGCAGTCGAGCGCCGCGTTGACCACGCTGGGCGCGACGATGCCACCACCGGCCGCCCCCGGTCCGGCGGGCAGACCGAGGCCGACCTGGTCGGGGCGGAGCCCGGCTTCCAGTTGGATGCAGGCCAACGCGACGATGAAGTTCACCGTGCCCTGCCCGTACGCGGCGTTCTGGTCGCAGCCGAGCATCGCCCCGGAGTTGTAGAACTGGGTGTTGACGACGGTGAGGATGTCCTTGATGTCGAGCGCCAGCTTGAAATAACCGCCGGCCGGGTTCTGCATGTCGATCGTCTGCGGGGCCATCGCGATGATCAGGCTCGACCCGACTTTGGCCCGGAGCGCGCGCAGCGCCTGCGCCATGTACGTCGGGTTGAGGCCGTTCTCCAGGTCGATGTCGATACCGTCGAAGCCGTACCGGGCGATCAGCGCGGCGGCCGTGTCGGCGAACGCGGTGGCCGACGCGCCGTCGTTCACGGTGACCCGGCCGGTCTCACCGCCCACCGAGAGGATCACCTTCTTGCCCCGGCTGTGCAGGGTGCGTACGTCGTTGGTGAAGTCCGCGTCGGTGTAGCCGCCGAGCGACGCGGCGAGGCCGGGATCGATGCCGAAGGTGAGCGCGCCGGACGTCGAGGTGGCCTCGGCGAAGGCCACCGCCACCAGGTCGTACTCGGTGGGGACGTCACGCAGCCGCAGCTCGACGGCCGGGTTGTCGAAGTTGTGCCAGTAGCCGGTGAGCAGATGCTCGGGCAGGCCACCGGTGGGCGGGTTCGTCGGCGGTGGGGTGGTGGGCGGTGGCGTGGTCGGCGGCGGAGTCGTGGGCGGTGGCGTGGTGGGCGGGGTGCCGCCGCCGCACGACGCGCCGTTGAGCCGGCAGCCGCTGGGTGAGCCGGAGCCGCTGGCCAGGAAGCCGAAGGAGACCGAGGCGCCCGGGGCGATGGTGCCGTTCCAGGACCGGTTGGTGAAGGTGTGCCGCTGGCCCGCGGAGGTGAGCAGCGCGTCCCAGTAGCTGCCGAGCGTGGTGCCGGACGGCAGGTCGAAGGCGAGGCTCCAGCCGTTGATGGTCGAGGTGCCACCGTTGGTGATGGTGTACTTCCCCTCCCAACCGGAACCCCAGTCGGCGGTCTTGACGAAGCTGGCGGTGGCCCCCGCGGCGTACGCGGGCAGTGCCACCCAGGCCGCGCCGAGCGTAGCGACGAGGGCGGTGACCAGGGACAGGACAAGGGATCTGGAGCGTTTCATGCGGCCCTCCGCGCCCGGCTCGGGCATCCATGGACGTCGACGTTCCGCTTATTATTAAGACAGTTAACTGTTCCTGTCCAGAGGCGCGGGTGACCGGCCTCCCGCCGCGCGCCGACGCGACGGGAGAACCGGGAAGGCCCGCTCAGCGGCGGAAGGTGAACCAGTTGACGTTGACGAAGTCGTTCGGCTGGCCACTGGTGAAGGTCAGGTACACGGAGTGCCGACCGGTCACCGCCCCCACGTTGCCGGGCACCGAGCGCCAGCTCTGCCAGCCGCCGGTGTTGCCGATCGCGAAGCTGCCGATCGGCGTCGCGGTCGGGCTGCCCAACCGCACCTCGACGAGGCCACTCGCACCGCCACCCGCGCCGGAGGCGACCCGGGCCAGGAAGTCCCGGGGCGAGGCGGAGCCGAACTCGACATTGTCGTAGCGGACCCAGTCACCGTTGCGCAGCGCGGCGATGTTCTGCCCGCCCTCCGAGCACGCCTCGACGAGCACGCCGTTCTGACCGTTGAACGACTCGGCCTGGATCTGCGCGTACGCGTCCCTCGTGCCGGAGGGTGGCGGTGTGGTGGGCGGCGGGGTGGTGCCACTTCCGCGCTGGTACACCGCCACGTAGTCGACGAGCATCGGCCGACCCGGGACGGTGGCCGAGGTCGGCGTGCCGCTGCCGGCCACACCGTTCGGGAAGGCCCCGCCGATCGCGACGTTGAGCAGCAGGAAGTAGCCCTGGTGCGAGGTCATCTGCGACCAGGCGGACGCACCGACCTGACTGGACGTGACGGTGTGGTAGAGCTGCCCGTCGACGTACCAGCGCAGTTGTTGCGGGCTGATCGAGGCGTCCCACTCGAACCGGTACGTGTGGAACGCGGACTGGCAGCTCGACCCCGGGCAGGCCCGGGACGCGCCGAGGCCGTTGGACTCGTTGCACGGCCCGCCCGGCGCGACGCCGCAGTGCAGCACACCCCAGACCGAGTTGATGCCGTTGACGTTCTCCATCACGTCGAACTCACCGATGCCCGGCCAGTTCTGGTAGTTGCCCCGGTAGGGCGCGCCGAGGGCCCAGAACGCGGGCCAGTAGCCGGCCGCCGCGGCGCCGGTGACGTTCGGCATCTGGATTCGACCCTCGATGGCGAGCACGCCGCCGGACGGGGCCTTGAAGTTGCTGCGCACGGTCTCGATCCGGGCGGAGGTCCAGCCGCCTCCGCTGTCGCGCAGCGGCGTGATCCGCAGGTTGCCACCACCGTCGTGGCTGACGTTGGCGGTGCTGGCGGTGTAGTTCTGGATCTCGCCGGTGCCCCAGTTGCCCGGACCACCGGGATAGCTGTGACCGGTGTCGATGATCCAGTTGGCGGACGAGGGCAGGGTGCCGGCGGCACCGGTGAAGTCGTCGCTCCAGACCGTGCTCCAGCCGGTCGGTGGTGGCGGCACGGCCGCTTGCGCGGTGACGGTGACGCCGGCCAGGACGGTGGTGGTGGCGACGAGCAGGACGGAGGCCAGCCGCAGCCGGCGTCGGACGAGCGGGGCGGCGGGGGCCGCCGAAGGAGGTGTCATGGACGTGCCTCTCTACGGAGACGGGTCGAGAGAGCGCTCTCTCAGGGTTGTACGCCTCGGTCATGACATTTGTCAACGTCGATCTGCGTCGGCGTTCGTCGACACCGCCTGCGGCCGACGGAGCACCGCCTGCTCGGCCGCCGACCACACACTCGTGGTCACCAGGTAGATCACTGCGGCGAGCGGCAGCACCAGCGCCACCAGCACGGTCGTGAACGGCAGCAGGGGCAGCAGCCGCCCGAGCACCGCCGCCCCCGGCCCCTCGGTGGGCGTACCGGCCACCGTGCCGACCGCCGCCGAGGCCCGACGAGCCCGCCGCGACGACCACCAGGCCACCGCCACCAGCACCGCCAGCAGCACGGCGAACAGCGGACCCGCCGCGCCGGTCAGCCCGTCGGTGAGATGGTGGCCCAGGGGCACCCCGGCGAGCCGCTCCTCCAGCAGCCCGGTGCCGCCCTCACTCGTGGTGAACAGCCGGTACAGGACCAGCAGGAACGGCGCCTGGAGCAGCAACGGCAGGCAGCCGGCGATCGGGTTCGCACCGGCCTCGGAGTACAACGCGAACACCTCGCGCTGAAGGGTGGCCGGGTCGTCGGCGTACCGCCGCTGAAGCTCACGCACCTGCGGGGCGAGGGCCGCGCGGCGTCGCTCGCCGCGGACCTGCACGACGGTGAGCGGCGAGATCAGCAGTCTGATGGCGATGGTGAAGAGCACGATGGCGGCGGCGGTCGCCATGCCGCCGGCCAGCGGTTCGAGCAGATCGGTGAGCCAGGACAACGCGGTGCCGGCAGCGCCGACAACGCCGTGCAGTGGTGCGAAGGCAAGCATGGGAAACCCCTCGGTCCGATTCCGGTGCGGTCTCCCCTCCGGCGGCGTGCGCTCGGCAGGGGGACCGGTGACGGCGGGATCGGCCGCGCGGCGGCGTGGCGCTACGCGGCCGAGGGGTGCCCGGGAGCGCGGGGACGGGGTCGACCGGCGGCGTCCGGGTCGATCTGGCGGGGCATCCGTCGACCCCGGGAACGGGCCCGCAGGCCGGCCCAACGGGGCCCGACGCCGGGTGCACCCGAGCGGTCGCGCAGCCGCGCCGCCAGCACCACGGCGAGCAGCACCAGTGCGGTCAGCGCGGCACCCGCGAGCAGGTCGACCGGCCGGTCGGCGAGCACTGTGAGCTGGGCGAACGCGGACAACCACGCGAACCCGAAGAATCCCAGCGGCACCGGCACGGGCTCAGCATAGGACTCCGTGTCACGTCGTCCGGCCGATCACCGGCAAGCCGGTCACGAGGTGCCGTCGCCACGTTTCCCGGCCTCGCCACGTTGGGTAACCAAACGGCGGACCGACGCGGACGGACCGCGAACGGTAGGAACGGACGGTGGTGTCGATGACCGGCCAGGTGGCGGAGGCGCCCAGCGGAACGGCTGCGGCGACCGGATTGCTCACCGTGGGTGTCGAGGAGGAGTTCCTCCTCGTCGACCCGCACACCGGGGCTGCGGTCCCGGCCGTCGACCTGGTCATGGAGCAGGTGCCGGCCGAGTTGCGCGGGCAGGTCGAGCGGGAGTTCCAGACCAGTCAGATCGAGATCGGCAGCCCACCCGGGTTGGAGCTCTCGTCGATCCGCCACTCCCTCGGCGTGCTGCGCGGGGCGCTCGCCGACGCCGCCGAGCGGGCCGGCGTACGCCTGCTCGCCATCGGCACCGGTCCGGTGGACGGCCCGGTGCCGCCGGTGGTGGACAAGCCCCGGTTCGACCGGATGATCGAGCGGTTCCAGCTGCTCGTCCCCGGCCCGGGCAACAACGGCATGCACGTGCACGTCGGCGTGCCCGACCCGGAGACCGGCGTGCAGGTGCTCAACCACGTGCGGCCGTGGCTGCCGCTGCTGCACGCGATGACCACCAACTCGCCCTTCGCCCGTGGCGCGGACACCGGCTACGCCAGTTGGCGGTCGGTGGAGTGGGAACGCTGGCCGTCGGTGGCCCCGACGCCGTGGCTGGAGTCGCACGAGCACTACCAGCGGCTGATCCGTCAGTTGATCTCCAGCGGGGTGATGCTCGACGAGGGGATGCTCTACTGGTACGCCCGCCTGTCGGCGAAGTACCCGACGGTGGAGCTGCGGATCGGCGACGTCTGCCCGTCGGTGGACGACGCGGTGCTGGTCGCCGCGCTGGTCCGGGCCCTGGTGTCCACCGCGATGGCGGACGTCGAGGCCGGCCGACCGGCGTTGCGGACCGACCATCACCTGCTGGTCGGGGCGCACTGGCGGGCCGCCCACGACGGCCTGGAGGGCCAGGCCGTCGACGTCACCACCGGCGAGCTGGCCACCGCCTGGGAACTGTTGGACCGGTTCGTGGACCGGATGCGACCGGCGCTGGAGCAGCACGGCGACTGGGCCGAGGTGACCGACCTGCTGGGTGGGTTGCGCCGGCACGGCAGCGGGGCGGCGCGGCAACGCGCGGTGTACGCGCGTACCGGCCGACTCACCGACGTGGTGCAGGACGTCGCGCGACAGACCCGCGGTTGAACACCTCGTGACAGGATGATCCCGTGGCCCAACGGTTGATCGTCATCGGCGGGGACGCCGCCGGCATGTCGGCGGCGTCCCAGGCCCGTCGCCGCCGCGGCCGCGACGACCTGGAGATCATGGTCTTCGAGCGCGGTCACTTCACCTCCTACTCGGCCTGCGGCATCCCGTACTGGATCAGCGGCCTGGTGCCCGGCCCGGAGGCGCTGATCGCCCGGGATCCGGAGACGTTCCGCACCGAGTACGCGATGGACGTGCGGATGCGGCACGAGGTCACGGCCATCGACCTGGAGCGCCGGGAGGTGGTGGCCCGGGACCTGGAGGGCGGCGGCGAGGTCCGCGAGCGCTTCGACGAGCTGATGTACGCCACCGGCGCGGTGCCGGTGAAGCCACCGTGGGCGGCCACCGACGCGGGTGGCGTGTTCGGCATGCAGACCCTGGACGACGGGGCGGCGCTGCGCGAGTGGCTGGACGCCGAGCCGCGACCGCGCCGGGCCGTGGTGGTCGGTGGCGGCTACATCGGCGTCGAGATCGCCGAGGCCCTGATCCAGCGCGGCCTCTCGGTGACCCTGGTCGAGGCGGGCACGCAGCCCATGTCGACGGTGGACCCCGACATGGGCGAACTGGTGGCCGAGGCCATGCGCGGCCTCGGCATCACGATCCGCGCCGGCCTGCCGGTGACCGGCCTGGAACAGCGGGACGGCCGGGTGTCCGCGGTGGTCACGGCCGAGGGGCCGATGCCCACCGACGTCGTGGTCCTGGGTCTCGGTGTACGCCCCAACGCCGCGCTCGCCGCGGCTGCCGGGCTGCCGATCGGCACGACCGGTGGGGTCCGGGTGGACCGCCGGATGCGGGTGCCCGGGATGCCCGGCATCTGGGCGGCCGGCGACTGTGTGGAGACGCTGCACCGGGTCAGCGGGATGCCGGTGCACGTGCCGCTGGGCACGCACGCCAACAAGCAGGGCCGGGTGGCGGGGATCAACATCGGCGGCGGGTACGCCACGTTCGCCGGGGTGATCGGCACGGCGGTGACCAAGGTCTGTGACCTGGAGGTGGGTCGGACGGGCCTGCGCGAGGGCGAGGCCGAGGCGGCCGGCTTCGACTTCGTCTCGGTGATCGCCGAGTCGACCAACCGGGCCGGCTACTACCCGGGTGCCCGCCCGATGACAGTGAAACTGATCGCCGAGCGTCCCAACGGTCGGCTGCTCGGCGCGCAGATCGTCGGCTGGTCGGAGGCGGCTAAACGGATCGACGCACTTGCCGTGGCACTCTGGAACGGCATGACGGTGGACGATATGACAGCACTGGACCTGGGCTACGCTCCGCCGTACGCGCCGGTGTGGGACCCGGTGCTCATCGCCGCCCGAAAAGCGGTCGATGCGCTCGCCGCGCTCGACCGCTGACCCGCGTTCGCCGTGGAGGACCACCCCGTGACCCAGACCCCGACCCGGCCGACAGTGCGCCGACGCCCGACGATGGTCGACGTGGCCCGCCGTGCCGACGTCAGCCTGAAGACGGTCTCCCGGGTGGTCAACGACGAGCCCGTGGGGCAGGAGCTGGTCAGCCGGGTGCTGGCCGCCATCGCCGAGCTGGGCTTCCGGCGCAACGACATCGCCCGCAACCTGCGCTCCCGGCAGCTCAACGCCACCGTCGGGTTACTCATCGAGGAGATCGCCAACCCGTTCTACGCGACGATCGCCAGTGTCGCCGCCGAGATCGCCGCCGCCCACGGCACCATGCTGATCACCGCCTCCTCGGAGGAGGACCCGGAGCGGGAACGTGCCCTGCTCCAGGACTTCACCCAACGTCGGGTGGACGGGCTGCTGGTGGTGCCGGCGGGCCTGGACCACTCGTTCCTGCGCCGCGAGGTCGAGCTGGGAATGCCCGTGGTGTTCCTGGACCGGCCGCCGCAGGAGCTGCAGGCCGACGCGGTGCTGCTGGACAACCGGGGCGGCAGCCACGCCGGGGTGGGCGCGCTGCTCGACGAGGGGCACCGCCGGGTGGGCCTGCTGCTCGGCGCACCGAGCGTGCCCACGATGCGCGAGCGGCTGGCCGGTGCGCGGGCGGCGTTGGTCGCCGCCGGTGTCGAGCCGGACGACTCGCTGCTCCGCGAGAGGCTGATCGCGCCGGAGGAGGCGGGGCGGGCGGTCGGCGAACTGCTCGACCTTCCGGATCCGCCCACCGCGTTCTTCTGCGCCAACAACCGGCTCACCGTGGGTGCGCTCCAGGAGCTGCACCGCCGGGGCGACGACGCGGCACTGGTCGGCTTCGACGACTTCGAACTGGCCCACCTGATGCCCCGACCGCTGACCGTCGTCGCGTACGACACCCGGGAGCTGGCCCGGGTCGCCACCGAGCGGCTGTTCAGCCGGATCGCCGGCGACGACTCCCCACCCGCCACCACAGTGCTCCCCACGAACCTGATGCCTCGCGGCCTGTCCTAACCCCCGGTCGATCATGGAGTTGTGGTGCCCCGCATATGCCGCGGAACGCCGTCAAACGGCCACCACAACTCCATGATCGACGGGGTTGGTCAGACCTGCGGGGTCAGCAGGGCGTTGAGCTCGGTGAGACGGGGTGGGTCGGCGCCTCGGCGGCCACAGGTCAACGCGGCCACCGTGGCAGCCTGCCGGAGCACGGCGTCCCACTGCTGCTCGGTCACCGCGGCGAGGCGGTCGGCCGGTCGGTCGCCGAGCGCGTCGAGGTCGGCCAACGCGGCGAGCAGGCCACCGGTGAAGGAGTCGCCGGCACCGACGGTGTCGACGACAGTGGTGCGTACCGCCGCCGCCTCGTGCAGCGTGCCGTTCGGGGCCAGCAGCCAGGCGCCCTCACCACCCCGGGTCACCACCGCGCAGGACACCCCGACCTCACGCCACTCGGCCATGACGTCGGCCACCGACCGGTCCGGATACAGCCAGGCCAGGTCCTCGTCACTGGCCTTGACCAGGTGCGCGAGGGGCACCTGCCGGCGTACGCGCTGCTGCTCGGCCTCCCGGTCGGTGACGATGCTCGGCCGCAGGTTGAGGTCGATGGAGAGGGTGAGCCCGTCCCGGTGGCGTTCGCGGGCGAGCAGGTCCTCCAACACCTGCCCGCCGGGGGCCAGCGCGAGCGCGAGCGACCCGGTGTGGAACGCGACTGCCGAGGACCCGGCCAGCTCGGGCAGCTCCTGCGGCGTCCACTGCCAGTCCGCCGCGCCGGCCAGCCGGAACTCGTAGCTCGCCTGCCCGGTCGCGTTCAACGTGGCCACCGCCACCGAGGTCGGCTCCTCGGCGCGGACCGCCCAGTCCAGGTCGACCTGGTTGGCCCTCAGGTGCTCGGCGACCTGCCGGCCGTAGTCGTCGGTGCCGAGCCGGGCCAGCAGTCGTACCGGCTGGTCGAGCCGCGCCAGGGTGACCGCCACGTTCGCCGGGGAGCCACCCGGCACGGCCCGCTCTCCGTCGGCGGTGACCACCAGGTCGATCAGCGCCTCACCCGCGACCACGATCACGCGGTCACCTCCCCCGGTGCGAGTGGACCGGTGCCGCCGAGACCGTCGGCCGCGCGGGACAGCAGCACCGCCTGGTACGCGTGGTAGACGTCCGGCCTGCCGTGCCAGACCGTGTCCGAGGGCAGATTCTGCGCGTCCAGCTCGTGCCGCCACCCGGTGCCGTCGATCAGGTTGCGACGGGCGTACGCCCAGAACACCCGGTACCAGTCGGCGTAGACCTCGTCACCGGTGCGCCGGTGCAGGGTGATCGCCGCACCGACCGCCTCGGCGAGGACCCAGTGCATCCGGGAGCGGACCACCGGCCGGTCGTCCCAGTCGATCGTGTAGACGAAGCCGTCGGCGCCGTCGACCGCCCACCCACGCCGTACGGAGGCGGCGAACAGGGCACGGGCGTCGCTGAGCAGCCAGCGCGGTGGCTGCGGAAGGACGGCCTCCAGCTCCAGCAGCAGGCGGGCCCATTCGAGCCAGTGGCCGATGGTGGAGCCGTACGGGCGGAACGGGTCGGCGGGCTGATCCCGGTTGTAGTCGGGCAGCGGCGTCCAGTCAGCGGTGAAGTGCTCGGGGAGCCGCCAGTCGTGCCGGGCGGCCTCGCCGTGGACCAGGTGGGTAGCGATCCGCAGGGCCCGGTCGGCCCAACTCGCGTCGCCGGTCGCGGCGGTGGCCGCGAGGAACGCCTCGACCATGTGCATGCTGCTGTTGGCGCCCCGGTAGTCCTCGGTGACGGTCCAGTCCCGGTTCCACGACTCGCGGACCGCGCCGACCTCGTCGTCCCAGAACCGGTCCCGCACCACGGCCAGCACGTCGGCGAGCAACTGCTCCGCGCCCGGTCGGCCCGCGCGCACGGCGCTGGACGCGGCGAGCAGCACGAACGCGTGGTCGTAGCCGGCCTTCCGGTCGTCGACGGGTGCGCCCTGCTGGTCAACGGCACTGAACCAGCCGCCGTACCGGTCGTCGCGCAGCAGTGTGCTGAGCGCGGCGACGCCGTGGTCGACGAGGGCGGCGGCGTCCGGGTCACCACCGCGATGGGCAAGGGCGGCCACGTGGGTCATCCGGCAGGTGATCCAGGTGAAGACCGGCTCGCCCCGGTCCGGGGTGCGGTCGTCGGTGAGCCACCAGAAGCCGCCCTCGGGGCGGACCGACCGACCGGCCGTGTCGAGCAGTGTGCGGGTCTGGTCGGCGAGGAACTCGTCCAGGTCGGGTAGTTCGGGTGACCCGGCCGGAGCGGGGGTCGGGGCGGCGTCGGATCGGGGCAGGTCGGTCATCTCAGCTGGTCACCGTCGGGTAGGAAAGGGACATACGGCCAGGATCGGCGGGCGGACCGGGTCCGCGCCGGAGAACCGTCAACAGGACCCCACGAACCGGCTGGCCGTACCGGTTGCGCAGGCGGAGGGATCATCCGTGCGATTCCTCCCTCTCTGTCCGTTGACATCGTTGTCACTCTGCAACCCTGCTCCGGCGGCAGGTCAACTGTCAATTCCGGTTGCGTCACACCGCGCCGGGCAGGCACGTCCGCGTCGGGCGGGTCGCCGGCGTCCCCGACGGCGAGACGGCGAGCCGCCCCTACCGCCCGTCCTCCGGTCAGGATCGCGTCCGGAACGGGGCGAGCGTGGCCCGGATCTGATCAGCCGCCCCCCAGTCGTCGTCGAACTGGGCCAGCACGGCGAGATGTTGTCGCAGTTGGACGATCGGCATCCGGGCCCGCCAGTCGCTGTCGAGGGAGGTCAGCTCCGCGTAGACCGCGAAGAACCGATGCGCCTCGGGCGGGGGCGCCGTCGACCACACGTGGGCGAGGTCCACCTCGGCCCACAGGTAGGACACCGCCGGGTCGATCAGCGCGGGCTGTCCGTCCGCAGTGGCGAGGACGTTCTGCGCCCACAGGTCGCCGTGCGTCAGGCATGCCGGCCGGTCCGGCAGCAGGTCGGGCAGCCGGTGGCACAGCCGCTCCAGCGCCGCCCGATCGTCCCGGTCGAGCGCCGCCTCGACGCGGGGCTCCCCCAGCCACCGGAGCAGTCGGTGCTGGGCGAAGAACACGAAGCCGTCGTCGTTCCAGTCGTTCGTCTGCCGGCGGCGGCCCAGCCAGTTGTCCCGGTGCCAGCCGAAGCGCGGATGCGTCGTGCTCAGGTGCAGACGAGCGAGCATGTGCGCCAAGCGCTCCCAGAAAGCCTCGCTGCGCGGTCTCGGTCGCAGCACCGACAACACGAGCAGTTCCCGGTCCACCAGGACCACCTCGGGTGTCACCACGCCGCCCAACTCCCGCAGGGCGGCCAGCCCTTCGGCCTCCGCGACGAAGACGTCGTCGTCAGGAGCTTCGGCGAAGGCCTTGACGAACACCGACGGCGCCTCTCGGCGGGTGGCTATGCCCGCGAGCGCCGCGAGCCCACCGGTGGCGGGCTCGACCGTGACGACATCGCTGATCCCGGCTCGGCCCAGGCGGTCCAGGAGGAACGGCGCCGATTGCATCAGCACAGGATCCTTCATGTCCGGGCGCGTGTTCAAGGTCCAACCCGCCAGGCAGGACGGCGGCTCGGAAGATCGACTCCACATCGGCGAGGTGGTGCCATCCTGGGGCGACGACACCGCCACATCGCCGACCTGGAGTCGATCAAGCGCGTAGGGTCAGCCCGGCTGGCAGGTACGACACCAGTAGAGGTTGCGCCCGGCCAACTCGCCGCGACTGACCTCGGTGCCGCAGACGTGGCAGGGCGCGCCGGGGCGGCGGTAGACGTACACCTCGCCGCCGTGCCGGTCCACCCGCGCCGGCCGCCCCATCGCCTCCGGCAGGTGCGCGTCGCGCACGGTGTCGATCCGGCCGTGCTCGACAGCGAGCCGCATCAGATCGACCAGGTCGGCCCAGAGCGCGTCCCAGCCGGCGCGGCTCAGCCCTCGACCGGGCATCGTCGGCGGCAGTCCGGCCCGGAACAGCGCCTCGGTCACGAAGATGAGCCCGGTGCCGGCCACCACCGACTGGTCCAGCAGCAGCGCGGCCAGCGGCGTCGGGCTGCACGAGATCCGGGCGTACGCCCGCTCGGGGTCGGCGTCGGCGCGCAGCGGGTCGGGCCCGAGGCGGTCCCGCAGGGCGGTCACCTCGGGTGGGGTGAGCAGTTCGCAGGCGGTGGGCCCGCGCAGGTCCAGCCAGTGCCGGTCGCTGGCCAGCCGCAACCGCACCTGACCGACCGGCTCCGGTGGCTCTCCCGGCCCGTCGGTGACCTTGCCGTACAGACCGAGGTGTACGTGCAGCGTCAGCTCGTCGGCGTAGTGGTGCAGCAGGTGCTTGCCGTACGCCTCGGTGCTCTCCAGCACCGTCCCGGAGAGCCGGGCGGCGCCCTCGGCGAAGCGGCCCTGGGGGCTGGCGGCGTGCAGCTTGTCCCCGGCGAACAACTCGGCGTGCCGGGCCGCCAGGCGGTGGATCGTGTGTCCCTCTGGCACGGGTACCAAGGATAGCCAGGCGCGCGGCCCCGATGATCGACTCGCGTCAGCCCCGGCGCTGCTCCTTCACACAGTCGACGAACGCGGCCCAGGTGGCGGTGGCGAAGACCAGCGCCGCCCCGGCCGGGTCCTTGCTGTCCCGTACGCCCACGACGCCGGGCAGGTTGTCGGCCACCTCGACACAGTCACCGCCACTTCCGCCGCTGCGGGTGCTCTTGCGCCAGGTGGCACCGACAAGGTCAGTCATGATGCTCCTCGATGATCGAAGTGATCAGCTTCTCTGATTCTGCCTCACCCGAGGCGAGCGCCTCCAGGTCCGACCAGACGTGTTCGAAGGCGGCGACCTCGGTCGGTTTGTCCAGGTAGAGCGCTCCGGTGATGTTCTCCAGGTAGACGGTGGTCGGCTCGGTCGACGCCCGACCGACCGCCTGCGGGAAATCCAACAGGACGAAGGTGCCGGTCTCGCTGGCCAGCGGCGGGCCCGCCGCGAGCGGCAACACCCGCAGACTCACCGTCGGCAGCGCGGCCACGTCCAGCAGGTGTCGCAGTTGTCGGGCCATCGCCCGGTGGTCGGGGATCGTGCGCCGCAGCACCGCCTCGCTGAGGACCACCCGCAGTGTGGGCGCGGTGGGCAACCGGCGGACGAGGATGCCCTGCCGCTGCAACCGCACCTGCACCAACTTTTCCCGCTCGTCGGCGGGCAGGGTCGGATTCTTCCGGCGGAACAACTCGGTGGCGTACTCACGGGTCTGCAGAAGTCCGGGGATCAGCTCCGAGTCATACCGGCGAATCAGCGTGGCGGACGATTCCAGACCGACATACAGCGAGAACCACGACGGGACCACATCGCCGTACGAATGCCACCAACCCCTGGCGCGAGTCTCCTTCGCGAGGCCGGCGACGATGTCCCCCATCGTCTCGGGCACTTGATAGAGAGCGCACATCGCGCGGGCGTCCACCACCCGCACCGGAACCAGCCCCTTCTCGATGCGCCACACCTTCTGCCGAGAACAGTCCAGCGCTTCGGCTGCGGCGTCCAGCGTCACCGAGGCTTCCTCCCGGAGCTGGGTGAGCAGCCTCCCGAGCTGCCGCCGAGGAACCGTGGACCCGCTTGTTTCATCCGTCATGCAACATCACCGCCCTCCTCGTGCAACATGGAATGTTTCACCCCGTACGCATTTCCATTCCATTCCTCGTGCGTCATTTCGGCCTGAGGTTAGGGCGGGGCGGGAGATTGCACAAGGTGGCCGGCATGGAACACGCTGTCACCCGTCGAAGGAGCCCAGAAGTGACGCCGTTAATGGCGTCGGCAATAGCGCGCCCTCGGCGGAGCGCATGCTATTCCTCGGAGGGGACGCCACCATGCGTGTGTCGTACAACGAATATCTTTTGGTCACCGCACTGACCCTCGCCCGTCGGCACCGGCCCGTCTGGAGTTGGGCGCGCTGGCGCACGGTGTGCCGGTGCGGCGCGGACCTGCCCTGCCGGGCCCGGCACCGCATCCCGATCAACCGTGCGCACTGGCCCACATGACCGACCTGAAGCCCGGCGATCTGCTGCTGATCGGCGCGGCGTGCTCGGTGCAGTTCACCGGTGACCGGGCGCTGCGCCTCCGGCTGGTGAGCGTCGATGAGCGCCCGACGTACGAGGGGTGGGTCTGGCTGACGGGCTACGTCCTGAACGACAAGGGCCTGGCCGTCGACAAGCGCGAGGTGTTCGTCCAGCAGGCCGGGCTGCGGGTACTGAACGCCGCACCGGCAGAGAGCCGGTCGAGGCCGACCTCGGCGGCCGTACCCGGAATTGGTGTCAGGAAACGTGCAACGGGGTAGTTCAGGGGTCGTACCGCGTGGGTGCCACCCTCTTCCGACGGCCACCACGCATTCAACAGGAGGTGTGTAGTGGTCAGGATTCCTTCGCTGTCCCGCCGGTCCGAGCCGGCACCGACGCGGGACGAGAACCTCGACGGCCGCATCGACGGCCGCGACACCCAGCCCGGTTCGACGACCGGAGGCCGGACGGACGGCGACACCGAGCGTTCAGCGGTCGTCGACCGGGACGCCGACCAGACGACGTACCGCAGCGGCGCCGGTGAGGCCGAGCGGCGGGCCAGCGAGCGGGCGGCGGTGGCCCGAGCCGCCACCGCGCGGCCCGTCGACGCCGACACCCGGTCCACGACGGACACCGACACCCGCCCGGCGACCGCGCGCCCGGCGGACACCGGCGGCCGGTCCGCCACCACGCGCCCGGTCGACACCGACACCCGAGCCGCCACCGGCGGGGCGACGGCTACCGCGACGCGTACCGCCGAGCGGGACGCGGACCTCGACGGCACGACCCGGCGTCCCGACACGACGGACCGGGTCACCACCGACCGCCCGGCCGACCCGACTCCGGACCGGACCGCACCCGAAACGCCGGTGACGCGTGGCCCGAAGCCGCGAGCCAGCCTGCTGGCCACCCTCGGCCTGATCGTCTCCGTCGCCGGTGCGCTGTTCGTACTGACCGGGACGCTGGCCGGGTACGGCATCGGGCTCGGCGCGTTCGGCGCGGTGCTCGCGGTGCTCGGCCTGATGGCCACCCGCCGTCGGCACGTCGCCGGCACCACCGACGCGCTGTTCGGCGTGCTCATCGGCCTGGCCGCGGTGGTGATCGGGGTGCTCGCGATGACCGGCCAGTTCGACTGGCCGACCACCGACGGCGACTGGGTGCAGCGCTTCCGCGAGTGGCTTGACTCACAGTTTGTCGACCGTTTCTAGCGGGCACTGTTCCGCTCGCCGGTGATGCACCGGCAAACGCCGGCGGTTCGCCGGCAGCCCGAACGACCCGGTGGTTCACCGGCCGGGCAGACACCCTTTCAGGGGCGGCGGTTCGCCGCCCCTGAAGTGTTTCCGGCCCCCGCCCCGCCCCGCCCCGCCCGCGATCTCCCCGCAACGCCCAAGATCCGCACAACATCGGGGACATTGCCGCCTCCCGCACGTCCGAGGCAGCAACATCTGGGAAGTTGTGCGGATCTTGGGCTCGGTTGCGGGGGTCTCGGGTGGTTGATCGACACGGCTTCGGCGATGTCGGGTTGTCCCGGTCGCTCCGACAGCGGCCGCGCACCCCGATCACGCGCCACGGCCGCGCGCCCGATCACGGGCCGTGAACCCCGGCCAGGACCCCTCCCACCGGCGCGGGACACGCTGGCGCAACGAATCACTCCTCGGTGTCGCCTAGACGCAACGAATCTTCGGGCTGCGCAACTCTCAGCGGTGGATCCTGCCGGTGGCGGCGCATAACGTTGAGCAACGGCGCCAGCCCGTGGGCCACGGTGGCCGGGCGCGCCCGACCCCTGGGAGCAGGACAATGACGATGGACGCCACCAGCCAGCGCTTCCTGATGTGCCGGCCGACGTACTTCGCCGTCGACTACGCGATCAACCCCTGGATGGACCCGGCCGCGCCGGTCGACGGCGCGCTGGCCGTCCGGCAGTGGGAGCAGCTGCGCCAGACGTACCGCGACCTGGGCCACACCGTCGAGGAGATCACTCCGGTGCCCGGCCTGCCCGACATGGTCTTCGCCGCCAACGGCGGCACGGTGATCGACGGCAAGGCGATGGCCGTGCAGTTCCGCGACCCGCAGCGCGCCGACGAGGCACCGGCCTACCGGGCCTGGTTCGAGGACGCCGGCTTCGAGATGTACGACCCGAAGCACGTCAACGAGGGTGAGGGCGACGTCCTGCTCGCCGGCGACCACCTGCTGGCGGGCACCGGCTTCCGCACGGCGCACGCCTCGCACGCCCAGTTGCAGGAGGTCTTCGGCTACCCGGTGATCAGCATGCAGCTCGTCGACCCGCGCTTCTACCACCTGGACACCGCGCTGACCGTGCTCGACGAGCAGACCGTGGCGTACCTGCCGGAGGCGTTCTCCCCCGGCAGCCAGGCCGTGCTGAGCCGACTCTTCCCCGACGCCGTGCACGCCACCATGGCCGACGCCGAGGTGCTGGGCCTGAACGCGGTGAGCGACGGCCGGCACGTGGTGCTGCCGGCCCAGGCCACCGACCTCGCCGCCAAGCTGCGCGACCGGGGCTACGAGACCATCGGTGTCGACCTGTCCGAACTCCGTAAGGCCGGCGGCGGACCGAAGTGCTGCACGCTGCGACTCCGTCAGGGAAAGGCAAGCAAGTGATCGATGACATGCTGCGTACGCCGGGAGCGGTCCGGGACGCCGAGCGCTGGACGGCGCACAACTACCACCCGTTGCCGGTGGTCATCTCGTCCGCCGAGGGAGCCTGGCTCACCGATGTGGACGGCAAGCGCTACCTGGACTGCCTGGCCGGCTACTCGGCGCTGAACTTCGGCCACCGGAACCCGCAGCTGATCGCCGCCGCGCACGCCCAACTGGACCGGCTCACGCTGACCAGCCGCGCGTTCATCCACGACCAGTTCGCCGACTTCTGCCGGGAGCTGGCCGAGCTGTGCGGCAAGGACCTGGTGCTGCCCATGAACACCGGCGCCGAGGCGGTGGAGACCGGAATCAAGGTGGCCCGCAAGTGGGGTTACCAGGTCAAGGGCGTACCCGCCGGGCAGGCCAACATCGTGGTCGCCGAGGGCAACTTCCACGGCCGGACCACCACCATCGTCAGCTTCTCCACCGACGAGGACGCCCGCGCCGACTTCGGGCCGTACACCCCGGGGTTCACTGTCGTGCCCTACGGCGACCTGGACGCGCTGACCGCCGCGATCGACGAGAACACCGTGGCCGTTCTACTGGAGCCGATCCAGGGCGAGCAGGGCGTGGTGGTGCCGCCGGAGGGTTACCTGTCGGGCGTGCGGCGGGTCTGCACCGAGCGCGAGGTGCTCTTCATCGCCGACGAGATCCAGTCTGGTCTGGGGCGTACCGGTGCGACCTTCGCCTGTGACCACGAGGGCGTCGTGCCCGACATGTACCTGCTCGGCAAGGCGCTCGGCGGCGGCATCGTGCCGGTCTCCGCGGTGGCCGCCAACGCCGACGTGCTCGGCGTGCTCAAGCCCGGCCAGCACGGCTCCACCTTCGGCGGCAATCCGCTCGCCTGCGCGGTGGCCGTCGAGGTGGTCCGGCTGCTGGCCACCGGCGAGTTCCAGCGCCGTTCGGCGGAGCTGGGTGAGCGGCTGCGAGCCGGCTTGGAGGGGCTGGTCGGCAAGGGCCTGGTGGGGGTACGCGTTCGCGGCCTGTGGGCCGGTCTGGACATCGACCCGACGCTGATGAGCGGACGGGAGGCGTGTGAGCGCCTGATGGAGCGCGGCATCCTCGCCAAGGACACCCACGGCTCCACCATCCGGCTAGCCCCGCCGCTGGTGATCACCGAGGACGAGATCGACCTGGCGGTGACCGCACTCGCCGAGGTGCTCGCCGCCTGACGGACCGCACCGGCCAAGGTGCCGGCCGCCTGACGGACCGCACCGGCCAAGATCTGCGCAACTACAGGGAAAGTGCTGCCTCGACGTCCTCTGAGGCAGCACTTTCCCTGTTCTTGTGCGGATCTTGCCGCGTCCCGCGCCGCGCCTGCCCCGCGACGGTGCGCAGCGGGCGGGGCGGGGCGCGGGCGGGGCGGGGCGCGGGCGGGGCGCGGGCGGGTCAGGGGCGGGGTAGGCGCATCGCCATCGTCGGAGCCTCGGCCATCACCGAGGTGGGCGTGAACGGGGCACCGGCGGGCAACTCCTCCGCCCGGCCGATCTGCACCCCCGGGTACAGCTCGATCATGTCGTTCTCGCCGAGCACCCGGGACTGCTGCGGCGCCAGGGGGATGCGGTCCGACTCGGCCATCGAACCGGCCGGACGGATGCCGGAGCCGTTGGTGCTGACGTCGGTCACGATGACCTCGCCGACCCGCAACTCGAAGCGGACGTGACCACGGCTGATCCACCGCCGGGCCTCGTCGTTGAGCCACTGCCCGAGCATGATCCCGCCGTCCTGCTCGGGGGCCCGGCCGGCCACCAACGGCTGCTCCTCGCTGAGCACGAACCGCCGCCGGACCAGGCCACCGATGCGGACCGCGAGCACCTCCGTACGCGGACGCGGCCCCCCGTCGCCGAGTCGGACGCCGTGCCGGGGGCAGGTCGGTACGCCGTTGCGCAGCGCGGGCGGCGGCTGCGCCGCGGGGCTGCGATCCGCACCCCCGGCCAGGTCGGCGAACGCGCCACCTCCACCACCGCCGCCGAACAGCGCGCAACCCGACTCCGGGCAGCGCCACTGGCGGGTCAGCAGCTTCACCCCGGCCGGCGAGCGCTTGCCGGCCACCGGTGCGTGGCCGCCGCCGACGTGCGCGATGAAGACCGGGCCGCCGGCGCCCGGTACCGGGGCGACGACCCGACCCGGCTGCTCGACCAGCCACGGGAACCGACCGCGCAGCCCGTCGAAGCGAACCCGGCTGAGCACCGGCAGCCCGAGCAGGTCGGCCACCTCCAGCATCCGGTCGCCCGGGTTGTCGAGCACCTCGACGAGCCCGTCGTCGGCCCAGCGGCGGACGACCATCCGCTCGTTCGAGGTGAGGTCGGCGTCGGAGAGCAGGGCCCGGTGCACCACCGCGTAGACCTGGACGCTGTCCTCCTCCAACTCGCGGGACAGCGCGTCGATGACCATGCCGAGCCGCAGCAGGCTCGCCGGCCGACCACCGTCGATGTCCTGGTAGCGGATCACCTCGGCCAGGTCGACCACGGCCCGGGCCAGCGACGGGTCGGTGCAGACGCGCCCCTCGATGGCGTCCAGCACCTTGCTGATCTCGAATCTCATGCCGCACTCCGGATGATCTCGTCGATCCGCCGGGCCAGCGCGATGTCGCGGTGGGTGACCCCACCGTCCGAGTACGTGACGCAGCGGAAGGTCAGGGTCCGCCATCGGATGTCGATGTCGGGATGGTGGTCGATCTCCTCGGCCACCGTCGCGACCCGGTTCACCACGGCGATGACGTCCGGGAAACTGCCGAGCTGGACCGTACGACCGATCCCGGTCGGGTCACCCGACCAGTCGGTCAACCCGCTCAGCTCTTCTCGCACCGCGTCCGCGGTGAGCAGGTCTGCCATGACCAGACCCTACCGGTGGCGTGTCCGGCAGGACGGACACGCCACCGCTCGGCCGCTCAGCCGCGCAGCGGCCGGCCCACCTCGTGCAGGTGACCGAGCGCCTGCTGGTACGACTCGATCAGCCCGGTCTCCGCGTACGGGATGCCCTGCTCGACGCAGTAGGCGCGGACGATCGGCTGAGCCCGCCGCAGGTTGGCGCGGGGCATGTTCGGGAAGAGGTGGTGCTCGATCTGGTAGTTGAGCCCGCCCAGCGCGGTGTCCACGAACCCGCCGCCCCGCACGTTGCGCGAGGTCAGCACCTGCTTACGCAGGAAGTCCAGCTCGTCCTCGGCGCTCGGCATGGGCATGCCCTTGTGGTTCGGCGCGAACGAGCAGCCCATGTAGAGGCCCCACAGCGCCTGGTGCACGACGGCGAACAGCAGCGCCTTGACCGGCGACATGACCGCCAACAGCAACGCCACGTACGCGGCGGTGTGCACGACGAGCAACGCCGCCTCGACCGCCCGGTGCCGCATCGGGGTCGTGTACCGACCGTCCGGCTCCCGCCCGACGATCGCCTTGATGCTCGCCGCGTGCAGGTTGAGACCCTCCAGCAGGAGCATGGGGAAGAAGAGGTACGCCTGCCGCTTCGCCAACCACCTGCCGAAACCACGGGTCGCCAGTGCCTGCTCGGGCGTCCACACCAGGGCGCCCGCGCCGACGTCCGGGTCCTCGTCCTCGTGGTTCGGGTTGGCGTGGTGGCGGTTGTGCTTGTCGACCCACCAGCCGTAGCTGAGCCCCACCGCAAGGTTGCCGGCGAACAACCCCACCAGTTCGCTGGGCCCGCGCCGACGGAACATCTGCCGGTGCCCGGCGTCGTGACCGAGGAACGCGACCTGGGTGGTGGCCACCGCCATCAGCGCCGCGAGCGGCAGCTGCCACCAGGAGTCGCCGAGCAGGAACACGGCCACCCAACCGGCCACGAACGCGCCGAGGGTCAGCACGATGCGAGCCAGGTACCAGCCGGGGCGGCGCTCCAGCAGACCGGCCTGACTGATCCGTCGCGACAACTGTGCGTAGTCACTGCCTCGCCGCCGTACCGGCGGTTCCGCCACCGCTCCGAGCGCCATTCGTGCCCCCGATCAGCTTGCGCCCGCTCCAGGGTGGCTCGGGCTCACTGGCAAGTCTTCCGTCCGAGGTAGCGCTGAGTAACCCCGACAGCCCCCGAATGGGAGGTAGGGCAGGCCCTACCCCTACGGGTTCGGCTCAGCCCAGCCGGCCCACCGCCGCGCGCAGCCGCGCCAGGTCACGTCGCCGCCGCTCGTAGGTGGCGGCCAGCCCGACCAGGGCGAGCCCGCCGACCCCCAGATAGATCCACCGGGGCAGCAGATCCCAACCTCGGGCGACCTCGTGCAGCGCCAACAACGTCAACACCCCGCCGCCGAGCAGCACCGGCGCCTGCCAGCGACGGGTCGCTCCGGCCAGCACCGCGCCGAGCGCCGCCGCACCGAGGAGCAGTCGCCGCCACGGCTGCGGGTCCGGGCCGATCAACACCGACACGAGGCTCGGCGCGAGCGCCGCGACCAGCCCCGGGCCGAGGGCCGGCCAGCTGGTCAGCCCGGGCCGGGTCCGCAGCGCCAGCAGGCCCGCGCCGAGGGCGAGGCCCGCAGCCGGCAGGGTGTACGCCTCCAGCACCGTCACCCCGCCGGCGGCCAACAGCACCCACGCACCGAGCAGCTCGCTGCCGGCGGCGACACCGGCGAACGCCCACCGTCGGCCGCCCGGCTCGCCCCGGCGCAACAGCCGCACCGCGACGGCGACACCCCAGAGCACGCAGACCGTGGCGAGGTGTCGCGCCACCTCGACGGCGAGGACCGCCGCCACCAGCGCCACCGCCTGCGCGGCAGCGTCCAGCACCCGACCCACCAGCGCCCGCGTCGGCGTCGCCGCGGCGGCGACGGCCAGCACCAGCACGGCCACCGCCAACAGGGGGTACGCGGCCGCCCGTACCGTCAGCCCGGCGACCAGCGGAGCGGTCACCGCCAACGCCGACGCCGCACCCACCGCCGCGAGGCAACCGGTCACACGCACCTCGACAGTGCGTCCCCCGGCGGCGACGACGACAGCCGCGACCAGCAGCGCTCCCTCGGCGGCGAGCGACAGCGGCCGGGTGGCCAGCAGCCCCACCACCCCGGAGGCGGTCAGGACCACACCCAGGGGTACGGCGACCGGTGCGAGCATCGGCCGGGGCACGGCCAGCGCGGCGAGCAGCAACGCGGCCAACCCGGTGAGCAGGACCGCAGTCGGCAGCACCGGCCACGGCACGCCGACCGAAACGAGCAGCACCGGCAGCGCCGCAGCGGCGAACGGCAGCGCGGGCAGCGCTGCGGTGGCGAACGGCAGCGCGGGCAGCGCCGACCCGCGGATGCCCCGGCCGGTGAGCACGGCGGCCACCGCCAGCACGACCATCGCCAGCCCGACGGGTAGCGCCGCCGGATCGGCGACGACGCTGGGCACCCCGGACCAGACCCCTTCCCAAGAGCCGTACGGCCGTACGAGCGCGGTGAACACCCTCGGCAGGGCCGCCAGGACAGCGACGACCGCGAGCGCACCACCCACCACCAGCGCCGGGCCCGACCGGGCGGTCGCCGGCGGCCCCCCGACCGCCGACGACCCCCCGTCCACCGGCCCCCCGACCGGCAGCCCCCCGACCGGCGCCCCCTCGACCGCCGGCCCCCCGACCGGCAGCCCTTCGACCGGCGCCCCCTCGACCGCCGGCTCGCTGATCCGGACCGGCTGGTCGGCGACCCCCTCCGGGCGGGCGAAGAGGACGACGAGCGCCACGCCCAACGCCGCCAGCGCGGCGTACAACGCGACCGGCTCGTCGCCCGCCACGACCAGCGGCGCGAGGCCGGGCACGGTCACGGCGACCACCGCGCCGGTCACCGCGTACCCGGTCAGCTCCACCCGGTGACGACGCACCGCGAGCACCGCGACCAGCGCGAGCCCGGCGGCCACCAGCGCGATCCGTGCCTGCCACCACGGCGGCGTGCCACCGGCGAACAGCGCCACCACCGCGATCCCGGGCAGCGCGAGCTGCGCGACCAGCAGACCCACGCCGGCCACCCGCCGGTACGCCCTGGTGCCCCGCCGGACGACGAGCGCCAGCCCGACCACGACGATGACGCCGAGTGCCACCAGCGCACCGGTCGGCCCGGCCAGGGCGACCAGCAGCCCGTGCCCGAGCAGGACGGCACCGCCCAGCGCGCAGGCGAGCAGGACGGCCGGACGGGTCGCCGGACGGGCCAGCACGGCGACCAGCAGCGCAGCCCCTCCGACCAGGTCGACCGCCACCACCGTCGGCCAGGAGACCGCCCAACCGGCGGGCAGGGCGAAGAGCACCGCCACCGCGCCGGCCGTGGCGAGCACCGTTTGCGCCTTCCGGGGCAGCAGCAGCGCCGTCGCGGCGACAGCCAACGCCACGGCCGGTGCCAACTGCCAGCCCCAGCTCAGATCCGGTCCCGTCCCGGCCCCGCCCCACGGCGGCAACGAACGGCCCACGGCGGCGACCGCCAACACGGCGGTGGCCAGCACGGCCACCTGCGCCGTACCCGCCGCGACCAGCAACGCCCCGGCGCGGGGGCCGGTCCGCCAACCCCCGGCTGCCTCCCCTTCGGTGCCGACCGGGAGGCTCCGCACCGCGACGGCCAGCCCCAGCGCCACCGTCGCCGCCGCGAGCAGCAGCATCGACGGCCGCAGCTCGGCCACCGGGCGCAGCAGGGCGAGGGCGAGCACCGGCACCAGCAACCCACCGGCCACCCCCCGCAGCGCCCGCCCGCCGACCAACCAGGCCGTACCGAGACCGGTCAACGCGACCAGCAGCAGCGGCACCCCGGCCAGCAGCGGCGAACCGCCCGCCCGTCCGACGGCCAGCGGCACCAGCGCGGATGCAGCGGCGGCGACGAGCGCGCCGGCGTGTCCAATCCCCGCCAGCACCCGGCCGACGACTGGCACCGCCCCGTCCCGGCCGCGCAGCCCGACCAGCACCACCAGATTCCCCAGCGCCACCCCGAGCAGGACCAGCGTCCAACCGGCCGGGCCGGGTTCGACTCCGACGGCGAGCAGCGGCAGCACCGGCTGCGCGGCGACCAGCGCGGCGAACCACGGCCCGGTCAGACCGCTCCACCGGCCGTACGCTGCGGCGACCGCCGCGCTGGCCCCCCCGACCAGCGCGGCGTACCGGCTACCCGGCCAACCGGCCACCCCGGCCAGGTTCACCGACCAGGCCGCGTACCCGTCCAGCACCACCAGCAGCAACCCCACCGCGGCGAAGGTCTCCGCCGTGCCGCGCAACCCCCGGCGAACCGCCGGCAACGGAACGGCGAGAGCCAGAGCGGTGAACGCCGCCAGGATCAACGCTCGCCCGGCCACCCCCACCGCCGCCCAGGCCACGGCGGTGAACACGATGGCCGCGGTGCCCAGCAGGAGTCCACCCAGGACGAACAGCACCCCCTGGACCGTCCGGGTCGACGTCTCGGCCGCACCCGGCGTCGAACCCGCCGGGGCAACCGGTGCCGGGACGCGAGCCGGCACCGGACCTGCCACGGCGGAGGCCGCCAACCCCGCCCGGACGACCGCCGCCACCTCGGCGCGCCGTCGCGACAGGGCCGACAGGCGACCGGCCAGTTCGGTGTACGCGCGGCGAGCCTGATCCACCTCGGGCTCCAACCGGGCGATCTCCCGGCCCAGCCGGATCACCTCGGCGGCGGCCGGGTCGGGCGCACGCAGGCAACGTGTGCAACCGGCGCTCAGATCGGCCGGCGCACCGCACGCGGGGCAGGGATAACGGGTGTCCTCCACCCGGCCATCATCGAGAACCCACCCGGCGGCGGCCCAGAGTGCGCGTACTCAGAGCCGGGTGTGCTCGTGCACCCAGGTGGCGTACGCCGGGTCTCCGCTCTGCACAGTGGACACCAGGATCTCCGGCACCTCGTACGGGTGGCTGACCCGGATCTGGTCCACCAACGCGGTGAGCCGGTCCGGAGCGGTCTTGAACTGCACCGACCACTCGGTGCTGGTCTCCACTCCGGACCTCCACCAGTAGGTGCTGTCCACCTGACCACCCACCTGGGCGCAGGCGGCGAGCCTGCCGGCGACGGCCGCAGCCGCCAGCACGTCCGCGACCGAACGCGCATCCACCACAGTCGTCACGACGCAGATCTGGTCCACGACCGCACCCTACGCGGCACGGCGCCACCGAGCCCGTCTTTCGTCCGCGACCGCTACGCTCCGCGTCACCATACTCACCGAAATCGCCTGTCGCTCGGGGCAGCGGGCCTAACGGTTGGCGGCGACCCAGGTGTCGATCTGCGCCCACCAGTCGAAGAGCCAGTCGATGCGTTGCTGCCGCCCGGCCGGGATGTCCTCCGGCGGCACGGACCAGAACCGCATCACGATCCGCTTGTCCATCGGCAGTTCCCGCCAGACGTCGGCCACGGTGAGCATCCGGTCCAACCCGGTGTGGGCGACGAAGATGACCCCGGCGTCCGGGGCTGCGTCCAGCGCGGCCAGCATCCCGCCGGGCTGCGGGGCGAGCACGTGACGCATCCGCTCGGCGCGCAGTGCCATCCGTTCCAGCCCGAGGGAACGCAGCCGGGCGATGGCACGCAGCCGGCGCTTGGGGGTGAAGTTGCCGCCCTCCGGGAAGATCACGAACGCGTCGTTGTCGTCCAGGCCCGTGGCCAGGTGCCCGACCTGGCGTACCGTCTCCTCGCCGCGCTCCGGCGTCGGCGCGATGAACCGGTTGGGCAGCCTGTTGAGCAGCACGTCGATCGCGGGGTCCCACTGGAGGCTGTCCTTCAGGACGATCCGTGGCTCCCGCTTGAACCAGTTGACCAACCCGTGGATCAGGATGAACGAGTCGCCCGGCCCGGCGTGCCGGCAGAGCACCACCTCGGGGCGGCCGGGCAGCGCGGTGTCCGGGTCCGTGCCCACCACGTCGATGCGCAACCGCAGGGTCCAGTGTGCCTGCCAGAACAGCACCCGCAGGAACCATCCGGCCAGCACGTAGTGCGCGCGTTGGAACGCCGGGGACCGGGTCCGCCAGCCGAAGCCGGAGACGACCCAGAGCAGGAAGAGCGCGATCAGCGCGGCGGCGTCCCAGACCAGGTAGACGCAGCCGATCCAGAGCAGCCGCAGCGGCCGTAACCGGCCCGGTACCAGCGGAGACGCGGCCGCGGCGAGCAACGCCCAGATCGGCAACGTGGTGACCACGACGAACGCCAGTGCCACCACGGCGGGGGCGAACAGCAACCGGCGCAGCCACCTGGGAGGCAGCGGCATCATCGCTCCTGGTGGGTGGCGAGGTAGCGCCGGGAGGCGGTGTACGCCCGGCTGATCCGCCGCCCCACGGCCGCCATGTCCCGGTACGCCCAGGGCGTGTCGTCGCGGGGGTTCAGCCCTCCGGTCGGCAGGACGTGCACCTCCACCCCCTCGGGTAGCGCCGCCAACTCGCGGAAGAACCGGTGCCGGCGGGAGATCTCGAACGCGACCTGCGCGATCTCCCACGGCCGTCGGGGCGGGGTCAACTCCCGTTCGATCCGGCCCACCTGGAGGACGTAGATCCGGCGCGCGCCGACCGCCACCGCCTCGCCGATCGGGATGGAGTTGACGATGCCCCCGTCCACGTAGTGCGCGCCGTCGATCTCCATGGGTGGGAGCAGGCCGGGCACCGAGGCCGACGCCAGCACCGCCGGCACCACCGGGCCGCTGTCGAACCAGTGCTCGGCCGCGCGTTCGATGTGCGCGGCGCAGCACCGGAACGGCACCTTCAGGTCGGCGAAGGTGGTGTCCACGCCCAACTCGGTCTCCAGCAGCCGGCGCAGCGGGCGAGGCGAGTGCAGGTGGGTACGGGCGGCGAAGCGACGCAACTGCCGGGCGACCGAGTCCCCGTACACCTCGCTCGCCTCCGGCGAGGCCCAGAGCCGGACCAGCCGGTCGGTCACCGCCTCCGACGGGTCGGCGGCGACCAGCGCGCCGTTCACCGCGCCGATCGAGGTGCCGAGCACCATGTCGGGTTTGATGCCGGCGCGGAACAACGCGCGCAACATGCCCACCTCGACCGCGCCGAGCACGCCCCCGCCGCCGAGCACGAATGCCACAGGTCCCCCCGCCATGCCCTCATCCTGGCACGGACGCGCAGCCGACCAGCCGGCCGCCGTCGCCGGGCGGTCGGCGCAGCCCAGGCACCGCCCGGCGACCGGCGGGCGCGACGGCGTTGACAGCCAGGACACATTCGCGCAACCTGATACCGCTCCCACCCCTGAGGCAGGTGCGATCCGTGAAGGCAGCACTGCATCCGGGCCGGTTGCTGGCTCGCAGATACCGACTTCTCGACCAGATCGGCGCCGGCGGCATGTCGGTTATCTGGCGTGCCCGGGACGAGGTGCTGGACCGGCTGGTCGCGCTCAAGGTCCTCGCTCCTTCGCTGGCCGCCGACGCACGCTTCCGGGGAATGGTGCGCGACGAGGCCCGAGCCGCCGCCCAGTTGGTGCACCCGCACCTGACCTCGGTGCACGACTACGGCGAGACCGTCGATCCGGACGGCTCGATCACCTCGTTCGTGGTGATGGAGCTGCTCGACGGCGAGGAGTTGGAGCTGCGCCTCACCGAGGGGCCGTTGCCGTGGGCCGAGGCCGTGCAGGTGGGCGCGCAGGTCGCGGAGGCCCTGGCCGCCGCGCACCGGCTCGGCATCGTGCACCGCGACATCACGCCGGCCAACGTGATGATGACCGGGACGGGCGTCAAGGTGCTCGACTTCGGCATCGCCACCCGGATCGGGGCACCGGACGAGGACGAGGACGGCGAGACCTTCGGCACCCCGGCGTACGTCGCACCGGAACGCCTCGACGGCGCGCCGGCCCAGCCGTCCACCGACGTGTACTCACTCGGCGTGCTGCTCTACGAGGCGCTCACCGGCCGGGTTCCGTACCCGGCCGACACCTGGGAGCAACTCAGCGCCGCACTGACCGACGGCCCGCCGCCGACGCTCGCCGCGGTGCCGGGGCTACCCCCGCCGGTGGCCCGGATCTGCCTGCGCAGCCTGGCCCGGGACCCGGCCGAACGGCCGACCGCCCGGCAGGTCGCCACCGTGTTGCGCGGGCATCTGCTGCCGCCCGATCCCCCGGCCGCGACCGTCCGGGTCCCCACCCGACCCCTGCCCCCGCCGCCGCCGATCGGGGTCGCACCGGCGTCCGGGGAGGCGACGGCGGACCCGGGTCGGTCCCGACGACGGCTGGCGCTGCTGCTCATCCTGGCCGTCGGTCTGGCACTGGCCGGCGTGGCCCTGCTGCCCGAGCAGCGGTCGACGCCCCGCACGCAGCCCTCGGTGGGACCGACGACGACCCCGCCGAGCGACCCGCCCGTCCCGGCGTCGTCCGAGCCGACCACGCCCTCGCCGACGACGCCGAGCACCGGTGTGCCCCCGTCGCGTCCGGGCAGCCTGGTCGAGGCCGCCAGCCGGGTGGAAGGGCTGATCACCGCCGGCGTGGGCGCCGGGGAGATCCGTGACGACGTGGGTCTGGACCTGCGCAACGAGCTGCGCAACCTGACCGCCGCGGTCAGCTCCGGCCGCGACGAGCTGGGACCACCGGTGGCCCGGCTGCGGGAGAAGGTCGCGGTGCGCCTCGGCGAGGGCGGCATCAGCTCGGGGTACGCCTCTCAGCTCGACGCCGCCATCGCCGACCTGGGGGCCGCCCAGGTCTGACGCGGGGCGACGCCGGAACAGGTCAGCGGGCCGACACCCGAGCCGATTCGTGGACGTCGTACCGCCCGGCGGCGAAGCGTCGGTAGACCTCGACGTAGTCCTCCGCCATCCGCTCGACCGAGAAGTTCTCCGCGACGTGCGCCACGCAGTCCTCCGGGTCGAGCTGCTCGGCCGCGAGCACCGCGGCGGGTAGCTCCTCCGCCC